>NZ_CM151415.1:3672500-6307160 GCF_056501455.1 Lignipirellula cremea | reverse complement strand
GGAACATCCGGGCAGAATGAGGAGAAACCTGACAGCCCGGATTATAGCGTTTTTCGCTTCCGTTCGCGTCCGAAACCGGGCGCATTTCCTGAATCGTTCCGTCGTCGCAAGTCGTTCACTAGTATGGAGATGCGAAGAGCGTATGCTTCGGCGAGAGCGGAGTTTTGCACATCGCCGAAGCTGAAGCGGAGCGCGCTCGACAACGCCGCCTGCGACACCCCCATCGCAGCGAGCACGGCGGAGGGTTCGCTCGACCCGCTGGCGCAGGCCGATCCGGTCGAACAGGCGATGCCGGCGAAGTCGAGGGCCAGGAACAGGGCCTGCCGATCGAGGCCCAGAAACGAGACGCAACTGGTCGTCGGCAGCCGGGGAACGGACGCCGCGTGAATCTCGAGATTCGGAATCTCCTGGCGGAGCACGTGCTCGAACGCATCGCGCGCCTGAGCCAGCCGGGCGGGGCGACCGGCTTCTTCCTCATGAACCAGTCGCAAGGCCTCGGCGAATCCGATGGCCAGCGCCGGATCTTCGGTGCCGGCACGCAGCGACGCCTGCTGAAACCCGCCCAGGAGCAAAGGCTCCGGCTCGATCCCGCTCTTGAGAAGCAGGCCGCCGATCCCGCGCGGGCCGTGGAACTTGTGGGGCGCGACGGTCATCGCCGCCACGCCGAGATCCCGAAACGAGACCGGGATCTTGCCGACCGCCTGCACGGCATCGGTGTGCAGCCAGACGCCGCGGGCAGCGCAGAGCTTCGCCGCTTCCTGCACCGGCTGGATCGCGCCGGTTTCGTTATTGGCGAGCATCAGGCTGACGAGACAGGTTTCGGCGTTTAGATATCCTTCCAGCGCACTCAAGCGAACGACGCCGTCCATGCCTACCGGTACGCGGTGAACGCAGAACCCGTCGCGAACCAACCGTTCTTCGAGAGCGGCGACGCTGGGATGCTCGATTTCTGAGAGCGCTACGTTCGGCCAACGCATCTCTCCCAGCAGGCCTCGCTTCGTCAACTCCTGCCGCCGACGTCGAGCCAAGCCCCAGACGGCCAGATGATTGGCTTCCGTTCCGCCGCTCGTGAGGATCAGACGATCGGCGTCGAAGCGATCGACCTCCGCGCCGAGTCCGCGGGCGATGGCTTCTCGCGCAGCTTCGAGCGCCTGCCGCGCGCGCCGACCCTCGGCATGCTGGCTGGCCGGATTGGCGTAGCGGGCCGCGTAAGCCTCCGCGATCTTCGCCGCGACGCGCGGATCGACGGGCGTCGTCGCCGCGTGATCGAGATAGACGGGTTCGGTCGGGTTCACGCTTCAGTCGAACTTTCCACGACAGTCGTCGGTGTGCCATGGCTGGCTTGTCCAGCCGTGCGGACTAAGGAAGCAAGCGCCCGTCTAACGAACGCTGCGAGCGGTCGATCGACCATCTGAAGGGCGGAGTCGTACTAGCCGCCCCGGTCACGGCTGGGCAAGCCAGCCGTGGCACACAGGCTCTATCCGCGTCAGGATCCCGCTGCGGGTACAGTCGATTCTTCGGTCGCCGATTCTTCAACCGCTGGCTTCCCCTCGGCATCCTTCTCGTCGCTCTCGCCTTCCGATTTCTTCTCCTCCCCTTCGTCGTCGTCGTCGGCTGGCGTTTCGACGACGAGCGGCTTAATGATCTCGGGATCCATTTTGGATTCCTTGACGACCGCGGCTGACGGTTCGACGGCGTCGGCGAACAGAATCTCCCGCCAGTCGGGCTTCGCGAAGAGAGCGGCCCGGTCGGCCAGCCGATCGGCGACGGCCGTGCGACCGCTCTTGCGTTCGTCTTCGGCGAGGTCGGTGTAAATCGCCTGCATCTTTTCGAGCAACGCCGGTTCGAACGCGGCAGGATCTTCCGCGTCCCGGGCGAGGTCCAGAATCTCCGGCACGTAGACGTACAGGTAATCTTCCGCCAGAGACGCGACGCAGGGCCAGAGAACCTTCGCCATCTCCGGATGGTCGAGCGACCAGCGGTGCCACTGGAACCCGCCCGTCGGACCGATCTCGTCAATCGCCCGCGTCAGGATGGCGGCGTCCTTGTACGACAGGGGCGAGATCTCCTCGCTCCACAGGACGTCCCAGCGACTTGCCTGCGCCTGGAGCGGAACCAGTTTCTGACCCACCAGGTAGGACTCGAACGAGGTCCGTCCGATCGGCGATCGCGTGACGCCCCAGAGTTGGTACTCGAACGGATGCAGCTCGCCGAAGCGGTAGCTGCGTCGTTCCCAAACCTGGGGCGAGAACTCTTCGCCTTCGTGATTAATCGTCGAAGTGACGTAGATCATCCCGCTGCAACAGAGCATCGTCGCCAGCACGGCCAGCGCCGTCGCGAGCGCGCAGCCCCACGGCGTTCCGCTCGCTGGAGCGACCGGCCGCGAAGCGTTCGCCGACGCGGCGCGCGATAGGGAGCCGGACGCTTCGCTCATCAGTTCGATCGGCAGCGGAAAGAGACGGGCAAGGCCCTCATCTTAGCGCCGGACTCCAGGCTTTAGCGCCGTAAGCGCCGAGCTGATCGTGCGGCAGACCCGTCCGATCGATGCGTCGAGTTCGTGCAGAGCAGGGCCCGCGCGAGGCCGGAAGGAAAAGTGTTGCCGATCCGAGGGGACGGCTCATAGAGTATTACTGAACAAGCGATCAGTATCGGGCGGCGACCGGGGCGAGGCAGACGAACGATGAGAGCGACGCTCGCCGTGGACCAGGTCGAACGGATGCCTTGCGAAAACGGCATGTCCGTCCAGACGCTCGCCGCGGCAGCCCGTCCCTTCGACGACGAAGAGTTCGACCCGCTCGCGACGTCGATCGCGCGGCTGGATCAGGAGCTGGACCGCCGGGATCTGCGACTCGACGAACCGTTCGTGCTGGTCGTGTCGCGACGGTCATCGATTCCGCTCGCGCTCTGCGGCACGAAGTCGATTCAACGCTGCGACCAGTCGCACCCCGGTCGCTGTCGACGCGCCTGCCGGCCACGCTCGCGGGAATGGCGGGCGGAGCTGGACGCGGCGAACAGCGGTCCCGACGGGGACGATCGTTACGAACTCAGCTACCGCGTGCGGTGGACCTCCGACTGGTACTTCGACGATTTCGCCGCCCTGACGCGACCTGCGAGCCATCGATGAGACGACCCCCGAAGTACTGGCGCGAACTGGGCGCCGTGGCGCTGATGCGCATGGGCCGGTCCGACTACGCGGAGATCGCGGAGCTGGTCCAGCTCACGCCTGCCGACGTGGAGCGAATTGACGAAGCGTCCGAGGAGCGGATCCGACGCTGGGCCGTCGACGGCACGCCGGCAGGGGAGTTCGCCGAGTTGACGCATCCGGTCCGGTGCAGCGGCTGCGGCGGCCTGATCGACAAGGCGCCCTGTCTTCAATGCCAGGTCGAACGGCAGTCGCGGGTCGTCGCGTAGCGGCGTGGTGGTCGATCTGGCCTTAGTCGTCATGTCTGCTGGCTCTGTGTGCCATGCCCACATCTCCGAAGGAAGGGTGGGCATGCCGAGCGCCGGTCGGAACCTAAATGCCCGAGTCATATCGCGACGAGAAGCGAACCCGATCGAAGTAGCCGTCAGGCAATGCCTGACCTACTGGACCGTCTAGCGTTCGATGTCAGGGTTATCGAAGGCGTTCGGGTGCCACTGCAGCATATTGCATCACGCGGTTTCGGCTCGCAGGAGCAGGTAAGCGTGATGGAGCAAGATCTTATGGCTGATCCAGCGATCGACTCGATGCAGCCTTCGCGCCCAGTTGGGCAGGCCCTTCAGGCCGAAGCCGAGGTTGGTCATCCTCCCGAATTGTCGCTCGATATGTTCGCGGGCGACGCGGATCCGTTCGCCGAGCGGGTGGTTCATGATTCGATGCACGACCTTCCGCCGAGGGTGACCGCCGGGGCTGACGTAGTTCTTGATGAGCGGACAGTAGAACTTCATGCCGGTCCCTTTCAGGCAGTCGTGGATCGGACCGCTGTCGTAGTTCCCGTCGGCGAAGACGCGTCGCACGCGCGGAGCGAGCGGAGGCAGCAGACGCTTGGCC
The DNA here is from genome assembly GCF_056501455.1 of Lignipirellula cremea. Lineage (NCBI taxonomy): Bacteria > Pseudomonadati > Planctomycetota > Planctomycetia > Pirellulales > Pirellulaceae > Lignipirellula > Lignipirellula cremea. The sequence goes on along the minus strand of NZ_CM151415.1, from coordinate 6,303,130 downwards.
GCGACTCGCTCCTGTTCGTTGAGAGGTCGCACTTCATGTCGCAGCACGACGCCCCGCCCGTCGACGACGGCATGCAGCTTGTAGCCTCGTCCGAAGCGGCGATACGCCCGTCCGTTCTTGGCGTCGCGATCGCGGCTGTAGTCGCTGACGCGGAAGGGCTGCCCGTCGATCGCGGCCGTCGGAGTCGGCTCGCCCAGACGCTCGGCGATCGCGGCCTGGGTCGCTTCGCGAGCCGCGAGGAGTTCAGGCTTTCGCGAGCGCCGGCTGATCGTGCTGGGGTCGGGGATGCGTGCGGGCCGGCGTTCGCTCGGCCAGTTCTCCGCCTGGCAGGCCCAGCACATCGGTCGGTCGTGCAGCACGGCCCAGAGGATCACCGCGACGATCTCTCGCGAGGAGTAGACGTACGACGAAGGCGACTTGTCTTCCGGCACGAACTGCACGACGATTTCCCACAAGCGATCTTCCATGACCTGCCCCTTTCTTCGTTTGGCGACGAGAAAAGGTAAGTCTGGAAGATCGCTGCATTTACGGACAAGACGAATCCAAAACGGCCCGTGCAATTTGTTGCACTGGCTCCGCCAGTGCCGTGGCTGTTTCGATCGCCCAACGCGGTTGACCGAGATTTCGGGGCGGGGCACTGGCGGAGCCAGTGGCACCCGCCGAATGCCTGACATCGAACGTTAGACGGACTACTACGAAAAAATGCTTCATCCCTGGAAAGGTTGCACGTGATCGACGAAAGCTCCCTGTGGACGATGGCCGAACAGACGCCGAGCCTCTCGGCGCTCGCGCTGCTCGTCTTCTGGTTTCTTAAGCATCTGCGGGAAGAGCGCGAGCTGCGCGATCAACAGATGCAGCGTTCGCTCGAACTGGCCGAGCGCGTCGAAGGTCGACGCCTGGAGGCCCTGCAACGCGTCTGCGGCGAGTGCCGCCAGGCGCAGCGCGAATCGACCGCCGTCGTGCGGGAGTCGACGCGGGTGATCGCGCTCTGCACCGCCGCGCTCGAAGAAGCGGAGCGTCGGCGCGAAGCGCACGCCCCTTCCGCCCGCGGCGCCGCCTGAAGACTTACGCCCTTGCGCGGGACGCGGGTCTCCCTGATCCCGCCCGACGGGCTCGGGGGACTTTCGTACCCCCGCTGAGATGATTCGAGAAATCGCCGACAGCATTCAAGGTTCCTCATGCACCAGACGCGACTGAAGTACGGCGCTCCGCAGACGCTCTCGATCAACCTCGCCTCGCTCGCGACCTCGGGCACGGCAGGGCGACAGAGCGACTTCGTCTCCAACGCCGGCGAAGGATACGCCGACGTCCTGCTGGAGCTGACCGTCGTGCTGCCGACGGGAACGCCGGTAGGAGAGCAGGCGGTCTTCCTGTGGGCCGCCGCTTCGCTCGACGGCAGTCTGTTCACCGACAACGCGTCGGGCGTCGAAGGGGCCGTGACGATGCGCGATCCGTCGAACCTCGTCCTGGTCGGGCGGCTCGACTGCCCCGACGCGGGCGGCCTGACGTATCGCTCGCCGCTCTGGTCGCTCGCGTCCGTCTGGCAGGGCGTGCTGCCGCCTTACTGGTCGGTCGTCGTGCGGAACGTCACCGGCCTGACGCTCGCGGCAGGAAGCCAGGTCCGTTACGTCCCGATCTCCACCGAACTGCGGCGGATCGTCTGATCGCTGCGCCTCCGTGTGCCACGGCTGGCTTGTCCAGCCGTGCTTTACGGGGAACGTCGCGCTCACGGCTGGGCAAGCCAGCCGTGGCACACAAGATCCTCCTTTAAGCAGCCTGACCATTGATCTCGACTTACGCCATTCGCCGGGAACGCCTGATCGGAAGCGGACGCGAGAACGCCCTTCGCGCTCCGCTGCCGAACGTTCCCCTGTCGACGCGACAGCAGGGGGGCATCGCATCGCCGACGACGCTGATCGGCGCGACGCCGCCGCGCACGGTTCGCGCTCCGGAGATGGGCGTCGACGTCTGGGCCTTTCGCGGAGCGGAGGGCCTTGCGCACGACTCGAACTTCGCCTGGCCGTCGACCGAGTTCTCGGTCAGCTTGCTCGTTCGACTGCGAACCGCGGCGACGCAGCAGACGCTGATCGCGGCCGACGACGGAACGCAGCGCTCGTTCAGCCTGACGTCGCTCGCGGGCGGAACGCTTCGTTTCACGGTCCATTCCGGCGCCTCGTCGACCGTCCTGACGACGTCGACCGCGTATGCGGCCGGTCGCTGGCGCTGGATCACGGCGGAGTACGAAAGCGGAGCGATGCGTCTGTTCGTCGACCGCAACGACGCGCCGAGCGCCGCCGGTCCGGCGAGTTGGAACGTCCCCGCCACGGCGATCACCGTCGGCTGGCGCGACGACTTCGGCTTCGAGGACCGGCTCGACGGCGACGTCGCCTGGTTCGGCGTCTGGACGCGTTCGATTCCGCGGGCACAAGTGCGCGAGATGCACCGGCGCCTCCGTCCTCCCGGCGACGTTCGTGCGCGGAGCGTCTGCGGCTGGTCGTTCCCTGCCGTTCGCGCGTTCGCTCCGATCGCGGCGTTGTCGCAGCGTTCCACGCCCCTTCGCTCGCCCGCGTCGATCGTCGGCTGAATGCGGTTCGCGCTCTCGCGATCTACCTGGATCTCTGTTCGTCAGGAGCTTCGTCATGTCGGTGGTCTATCCCGGGGAAACGGCGACGCTCCTCTTCGCGACCCAGGATCCCTGGTCGGGCGAAGCGATCGCCGCCGATGCGCTGCCGACCGGAACGCTGGTCCGCGGCGGCGTCGCGACGGCGGTCAGCGTCAGCGTCGCGTCCTTCGCGACGGGCCTTTACCGCGCGACGGCGATCCTGCCCGTCGATGCCGCCGCGGGCGAGTGGTGGGAACTCGCGGTAGCGGCGACCGTCGCCGGCGTTCCTGCGAAGGCGGCGATCAGGATCGGGCGCAGCGAAGCCCGGCGGATCGAGCCCTTCTTCGACGCGTCGGGTCGGGTCGACGTCGGCAGGTTGCTCGGCCAGACGGTCGAACTCTCGAGCGACGATCGCTTGCGAATCGACGTCGCCACGCTGGCGGGAGAGGCGGTGGCCCTTTCGGCAGCGAACCGGTTGCAGGTCGATCTGCGGGAGATCGTCGGCTCGGAGAGCGCGGCCGTCGATCTGGCTGCCGGGGCGCCGAGGCTGGATGCGAACGTTTCGTCCCGATCGACGCATGCTCCGGCCGACGTGCGGGCGGCGATCGACGCGTCGTCGACGAAGCTTGCGGAGATCCTGGCCGGCGTGGCGACGCTGACGAACGAACCGCTGGCGGAGATCGCATCGGTCGCCGACATCCCGCCCGAGCCGACGCTTCGTCAGGCGCTGATGCTGGTTTACATGTGGCTGCGGAACGATTCGCAGGCGAGCGCCACGCTGCGGCGGATCGTCGACGCCGCCGGAGCCCCGGTGCTCGAAGCCGATCTTGCCGACGACGGAACGACGTTTTCGCAAGGAGCGCTGCGTTCCATTTCTTAGTAGTCCAACCGGATTCGCTCGTCAGGTTCGACAACTCTGTGTGCCATGCCCACATCTCCGAAGGAAGGGTGGGCATGCCGGGCGCCAGCCGAACCTTACATGCCCACCCTGCTGGCGCGATGTGGGCATGGCACACATGACAGCTAAGCCTCGTCAGACCCGCCCTCCAAGAAACGGAACTCGATGCCCATGCTCGCTCCCTCGACTGAAAGCCTGCGTCGATCGCTCACGGCGACGCTGCCGGTGGCGAACGGTTCGATCGACCTGCTCGATCGTCGCCACGTGCTGTTCGTTTCGCCGCGGTACGCCCGGGCGATCGCTCGTGACGGAGAGGGCAGGGCGGTCCTGCATGGTCGCGTCGGGTCCTTTCTCGCCGGCGCGCGATCAGCGACGGACGACTCCCCCGGCGCCGTCGCTGCCGCAGGGTTTACGCCGGGAGCCTTCGCCGCGACGGGAAGCGTGACGTGATGAAATCCTGTGTGCCATGGCTGGCTTGTCCAGCCGTGCAGGACACGGCAGGAACAGGCGTCGTCTTGGGACATCGTTCGCGCGGCGGTCTCGCGGCCGGGAGTGGACGACCGCATTCACGGCTGGACAAGCCAGCCATGGCACACAAGTAAAGACTCTGAGGTTCCACCCATGCACATCCGCGACCGAATCCGCGAACTCCGCCGCGTGCCGGCGAGCGTTCTGCGTCCCCATCCGAAGAACTGGCGGACGCATTCCGATCGACAGCGGGACGTCCTCCGCGGCGCGCTGGCGGAGATCGGGCTCGCCGACGCCGCGCTCGTCCGCGAAGACGAAGAGGGCGCGCTGCACTTGATCGACGGGCACCTTCGCGCCGAGACGCTGGGAGACGGAAACATTCCGGTCCTGGTGCTCGACGTGACCGCGGAGGAGGCGGACAAGCTGCTGCTGACCGTCGATCCGCTCGCGGGACTCGCCGGACGGGACGACGACCGGCTGGCCGAACTGGCGGCGAACGTCTCGTTCGAGAGTCCTGCCATCCGGGCCATGCTCGATGACCTGCGAAACAAGACAGAGAGCGTCGCGTCCGAGAGCGATCCGCCCGAGGTCGACGTGCCCGAGACGTATCACGTCATCGTCGCCTGCCGGGACGAACGGGAGCAGCGCGAAGTCTTCGAACGTCTGCGAGGGGAGGGGTACGCATGCCGCGTCTCGACGTTGTCGTAGAGACTCCTGTCGTCGATTCGTTCCGCGTCCGCCAGGTCGCCGGCATGTTCGACGTGCCGCTGGAAACGAGCATCGGCGAACGCTTCACGGCGGAGCTTCCTGCGCTCGAAGAGCCCTGGCGGATCGGCGCGATCGTCGGACCCTCGGGCAGCGGCAAGTCGACCATCGCACGGGCGGCCTACGGGACGCGTCTCTTCACCGGCGCCGAGTGGCCGGAGGATCGGGCGGTCATCGACGGCTTCGGCGAGCGACCCTTCGGGCAGATCGTGCGGATGCTCGCCTCGGTCGGCTTCGGCAGTCCGCCGAGCTGGATCAAGCCCTATCGCGTTCTGTCCCAGGGCGAACGCTTCCGCTGCGATCTGGCCCGGGCGCTGCTGGACGCGGATCGTGCGGAGACGTCGGAAGCGAACGACGCGACCGGCGATCCGCTGGTCGTGTTCGACGAATTCACCTCGGTCGTCGACCGGACGGTCGCGCGGATCGGCTCGGCCGCGATCGCGAAGGCGCTGCGCAGCGAAGCGGAAGGCTCGCTCCGGCGCCGCTTCGTCGCGGTGACGTGCCATTACGACAATATACGGTCAATTCGTCGCTCATCGCCTAACTACCGCTCCCGTCGCTGCTTGCGTCTGTCTTGGCGTCATCTGACGGGGCCGGATGTACGCTGTCTTGTACTTTATTCTCGGTCGGACGGAAAACGGCGTCGACTTCGTTGAGGAATTCGTCGCTCCGCATATCGACCAAATGGGCGTAGTGCCGGAGGGTTACGGCGGGGTTCGCATGGCCGGCGACGGACGAGACGCGGCGAAGGTTCTTCGTCTTCAGCAGCATGATCGTGATGCCGGTATGACGAAGATCGTACGTTCTGATCGGGGGGAGCTTCGCGGCGTCCAGGACGGGGCGCAGGTAGTGGACGCTGAAGTGCGTTCGACGGAACGGTCGCCCTCGTGACGATTTCCAAACGAAGCCCTTTCGTCCGCCCTTCGCGGCGTGCTCCTCGATCGCTTCGCGGGCGATCGCCGGAAGAGGAATGCGGCGTTCCGATCCCTTCGTCTTCGGCGCCTTCAGTCGCAGGCTGTGCGACAGATCCTCAAGCGTCTGCCGGATATGGATCGTTCCGGTTTCCAGGTCGACGTCTTCCCATTGCAGGGCGAACGCTTCGCCGGGTCGGATCGCGCAGGTGAGCAGCACGACGAAGAGGGAGTAGTTCGCCGTCTCCTTCGCCGCCGCGAGAAACGCCAGGCACTGGTCTTCGGTCAGCACGACCGCCCGTCGCCGCTCGACCTTCGGAGCCGAGAGGACGGAAGTCGGCGAAGTCCGAACCTCGCCCATGCGGACGCACCATTTGAAAAACTGACGAAGCAGTTTGAACACGCGGTATCGCTGGTCCGGCGTGAGCTTCAGTTCGCCCATCCAGCGGTCGATCTCCATCGGGGTCGAAGTCGCGACCGTCAGCGAATCGAGATAGGGCAGGGCGAGTTTGTAGGCGTATTCGAGCGACAGCCGCGTATTCGGCTCGACCGTTTTGCAGTGGCCGTCCAGCCAACGCTTGACGAGCGGTCCCATCGGCTTCGTCGGGTCGAACTGGTAGGCGCCTTCCTTCTCCCCGATCGTCTTCAGCCAATTCTCTGCGGCGCCCTTCGTGCGGAACGCCTGACGTGCGACGGTGCGTCCCTGCGTCGTTTCGATCTGGATCTCCGCGTGCCATCGCGAGCCGCGTTTGCGGAGGGTTCCAGTTCCTTTTTGACGACGACGCTTCGCCACGATTTAGGTTCCTGATTCGACGAATTCGGCTTTGAAGTATCGATAGACGCTCGCCCGCTGAATCTTCCACGGGCTATGGCGAGCCTTGCCCTTGACGCCGGAGAGCTTCCCTTCACGAAGCAGTTCTGCGACGGTGCTAGCCGACAGACCGGTGATCTGGCAGACCTCGCTCGTGGAGCATAGCCCGCCGATGTCGCTAAACGCTTTCAGTTCTTCCATCGCCGTTTGCGGCGCTCGCATGGTCATTCCTCCTGTGAATCGATCAGTTCGGCGCAGGTCTGCCGGATGATGTCTGCGGTCGCGATCACAATGCCTCCTCGTCACTCCACTCTCTGCTCAGGAGCAACGTCGCGGCGCCTTCGTTGCCGTTCTCTTCCCACCAATCAGACGCGACCTTCTGCCAGCCGGCTTTCGTGGAATCGAACTGCCCCGAAAGGATGGGCAATGACTGACTTGACGCATCACGAACGCGCGGATTGAAAGCGGCTGAAATGGACACTCAGTTTTTTCGCTTCTTCTTTCGAGCCTTCCGCTTCGGAGCGCTCGCGATCTTCTGTTCGACTTCCTCTTTGGGGACGTTGACCAGCTTCTTCGTTAGCTCGTCGAACGCCTTCCAGCCTTGCGGCTTCTTCGCCTTCGCCATCGTCGAACCGTCCTTATTCGAGACCCATGAAACCGGCATCCTCGATGCCGCAGAGCTTGCGATACGTCAGCCGCTTGCCGATCGTCTGAGCGACCAGATCGCGGAAGCGAACCCCGTCGCCGACCTTCCGATTGTTGAATCGGTACGCCTGTTCCGCGACGTAGCGGTTCAGGTGGAACGGGGCGACGGCGATATAGGTTCCGTGCAGGCCCCGCTTCAGGAGCGACCAGAAGTTCTCCACGCCGTTCGTGTGGACCGCTCCCCGCACGTACTCGCGGGAGTGATCGACGGCATCGTGGACGTGCGTCAGGCACAGGTCGCCGTAGGCGCTCGCCTGATCGGTGTAGACTTCCGCGCCGTAGCGGACCTTCCGGCGAACGTCGGTAATCAGCCGGTCGCTGGTTTCGCTGCCGATGACGGCTGCGGAAATCTGACTCGGCTTGTCGTCGATCGCCCGTTGCAGGACGCCGTGAACCGCGACCTTATTGAGCGGGCCGCGTCCCTTGATTCGCTTCGCCCGCTTGTGCTTGTGCATGTTCTCAGCGCGACCGCCGACGTAGGCCGTGTCCGCTTCTGCCGGCCCGTCGAACTTGTCGAACGACTCGCACTCCATCGCCTTGCGGATGCGGTGGAGCATGAACCACGCCGTCTTTTGCGTGACCCCCAGCGCCCGCGCCAGTTCGTGGCTGCTGATTCCGTTCTTGCAGTTCGCGACCGACCAGACCGCGACGAACCATTTGTCGAGACCAAGCGGGGAGTCCTCGAAGATCGTGCCGACCTTCACGCTGAACTGTTTGCGGCAGCCCTTGCATTGGAGCTTCCGACGCGACTTGATTTCGCCGATCTGCTTCGACTCGCAGGCGGGGCAAACCGGCTCGCCTTTGGGCCAGCGGATCGACTTCAGGTAGTCGTCGCAAACGTCCAGATCGGAGAAGTACCGGACGGCTTCTATCAAGGTGCAGGGGGTGTCGGTCATGGACTATCGGCCCTCCTGAAGCAGCCGCTGAATGAAGTCGCCGCCAAGAGAATCCAGTGCCGCCCGATCGTCGTCGTCCAGTTCCGGGAGGGATTCAGCGGCGAAGGGCAGCGTACGAAGGTTGCGGAAACGCTCCCAAGCCTTCCCGACCGACCCGCTTCCGGGGAACAGATCGACGAACTCGTCGTTCGGCTCCATGTTCAGCACCTCGAAGATCCAGAACGAGAAGCCTTCAGGCTTGGCGCCGGGACAGCCCTTCTTCAGCGTGATGCACTCGGAAACCCAATCGCGGACGGTCGGCATGGTTCGGGGCCGCTTGCGACCCCCTCGCACGATAACCGGCTCCCATGCGTAGGCGACGGTTACGTTCGCCTTGAAAACCGCGAACGGTTTTACCCACGCCATGACGCGAACGTCTTCCGGGCACATTGGCAAGATGATCTTCAGCGACGGGCTGTGCAGGCTCAGCGCCCAACCGTCCGGGAACTCGTCGCAAAGCCGCTCGACCAACGCCTGGTGTGTCTCGGGCTTGTCGTAATCCGAGGCGTCGGCGTGCATCGAGCCGTAGAGCTTTTGACCGCAGCCGAGATAAGGCGGGTCGGCATAGGCGAACTTCATTTCAGACACCGTAGCTACTTGGGCGATGCAACAACTACCTAATCGTAAACAGAGTCGTCGATGCGTCAACCGCCTAAATGTCGATTCGGCGAAAGTATCTCGCGTGATGCTCCAAGTAAGTCATTGCCAAAGGATGCCCCGGCAGGCCCCTCTCAGGATCGAACGACCGCTCCACGTCAGGCCGTAGACGACGCAATCGATCAGCGATCCGGCGACTGTCATCGTGTTCGACGCTTGGCAGTCCCAGCCGGTGTAATCGCAGGACGCCTCGATCGCTGCGAAGCGGCCGTCTTTCAGGACGAACAGTCCAGCGACCGACGTTTCGCTTCCGCCGGGGTTCTCGACCATCGCAGCGACGACTTCGGCAATGTCCGTCCTACTGAACGGCTCATCGCTGACGCCGTAGGCTGAAACGTCCTTCGTGGTGTTTCCGCTCGACCGATCGCCGAACGACTCGGCCCAATCGTCGTCAAGCAGGATCTGCTCTAAGGTCCAGTTCTCGCGTTCGTCGCCCATTACACCCCAGCCTCCTATAAGAGTTCATCCACCGCCGCTTTCGCCTGCTCCAAGCTCCCCGCGAAGCCGCACCTGCGATCCCCGCTGTCAGGCGCCCCGTCGTAGCCGTCCGCCGCGTACAGCCAGTCGAACGCCGTCGTCGGAACGGGCTTCGGGCGATATTCGATCTGAAAGCCGCGGTACGCGATCGCCGCGATGGCGACCTTGCCGACTTCGTACGCGGTTTGGGGGTCGGTCATGGGGTGGCAGACTCCGCTTCGACCTGCTCGGCCTTGCCCCACAGCAACGCCAGTTCCTGCGCGTCCTTCGCCTTGCGGCTGAAGCTGCCGAGGCGGCCCGCTATGTCGTTCAGGACGCCGCGAAGCCGCTTGTTCTCACGCTGGACGCGATCGAATTCGCAAAGCAACTCCGGCAGATCGCCGCCGAAGAACTGCCCCTTCTCTGCGTGCAGTCGAATCTCGGAAAGTCGTTCAGTGTCCAATGCCCTTCCCCTCCTAAGCGCCCTGATACAGAAGCCGCCTACTCGCCTTTAGCCGCTCGCATCTCCGCTTCGAGCTTCTTGACCCGCTCGACCTGATCTTTCGGGATCGAGATGTACGCCGGGATTCCGACTTCCGGTTCAGCGGGCGTGAACTCGAACGGAACCTGGAGCTTCGCGAGCGCCGCGAAACAATGTTCGATCGGATGCAGGCCGGAGACATCGACGCGATGCTCGCGCGGAGATGGATCGCCAGTAAACTCGCGATAGGCGTCGAATCCAGCGGCGACGACTGCCTGTTCTTCGTCCTCTTCGTCCATCACTCCGCAGCCGTCGAGATAGTCGCCCATCGGCTGCATGATGGCGTCCATCGACGCAAGGTCGTCCGCCGTGTATCCGCCAGTCAGCGGCTTCGATATGCGACGGCCCGCGCAGACGCACTTCAGAAAGTCGCCCATGTAATCGAGCGCCGCGTTCATCTTCGTGCCGACTTCGTTCAGTTCCATCATGCATTCCTTAGAAAGGGAGATCCTGATACAGAAGCCAGGCGTCTGCGATCCGCCAGAACGCGACCCCGGCGAAGTAGAAGATCGCGGCCAAGAAAGCCGTGTCGCGAATGAGGTAGTACATCACTTCGCCTTTCGCTTCGGCGGCTCCAATACCGGAAGCTCGCCCTTCGGAACCTGGTCAGGACGAAGGTGGGAAAACCACCGTCCGCATCGAGAACACGCTACCGACGGAACGCCCCGATAGCTCACTAGGACCGCGACGTGTCGCTCTCCCGAGGGACAAGTGTCGTATTCGACGAAGGAGAGATCGGGGCGTGTCATGGTCAGAAGCCCGTCAAGGCATCCTCGGATTCGACGTCGGCTTCGCTGAATTCGCCGCGGGCTTCAGCCTCGCGAAGCTGGTCTGCGGTGGTCGCTATCTCTTGGAAGTCTTCCATCTGCGGCTTCAGCGTTTCGCGATGAACCGGCGCGAGCGTCTTCCAGAACTCCCGGAAGGATTCGACGCCTTGCTGGGCATGACTCCGCGCCTGATCGGCCAGCGTCTCGGTCGATACCGTCACCTTCGCGCCGCCTGAGGCATAGGCCCGCAGAGCTTCGCCGGTCGCCTTGGTGATAAGGGAACCATTGGCCGGGAAGATGCTTTCCAGCGGCTTCGGAACCTTCATCGGACGGGCCAGGTGCGAGCCCTCTTCGATCATGGCCGAAAGGGTCATCTCGAACATAAAGTTCTTCTCGCACACCGGCTGGATGCCCTGCGACTCGAACGTGCTGCCGCCGTTCAGAACCTTCACCTTCTCGCGAGCCCGGAGGCAGAAGATCAGGTGCGCCCGGCTGGCGAGAATGCGGTTCATCCACGTCTTATGCTGGCGCTTCGGGATGATCCAGTTCAACTGCCCGGTCTTCTTGCTCTTGTTCTGTTCCGCGATGTCGTGACAGCCGCCGATGCCCTCCCATTCGTGGGTCGCGCTGTCGATCACGATGGTGTCGAGCCCGGCGCCCTCTGCTTGGTCCTGAAGTTTGATGTAGTTCTCAGGCGAGAAGGGCGACCGCATTTCCAGATACTCATAGCCTTGCGGGATCGCGGCCATGATGCCCGGATCGTCCGCGTAGGCTTCGCCGCGGCCCGCTTCGCAGTCGATGAATCCGATTCGACCGCCCGGCTTCGTGAGTCCAGCGGCGAGCATCAATGCGGAGTAAGTCTTTCCCGATCCACTGACGCCCGCGAGAGCGATCAGCATCGGGACGTGGCGACGGGCTGCTTTGCGGAAGGTCATACTTGCGAGTCCTGAGCGAAAACGAGTTGGGGCATGTCGTCGTCCTGGAGGAAACGGACCTCCGTTCTGTCTCTCCAGGGCCTGTCGCCGAACCGATCGACGCATTCGGCGTACTGAGCGATCCGGTCCTTCATCCACTCTTCGGCCTGCGACCAATACAGGTTCGGGCCGACGACGTTTCCGGCAGGGCGAAGCGACACGAGGTCCAGGTGGAACGGCTGGTCCGCCTGAATGAACAGGAACGCGAAAGCGTGCTCGCTCTCGGCGAATTCGGACAACCACTTCGCGGGCGGAGCGGCGCCGTAAATCGGCATGTCGTCGTCTAGCAACCGCTGCCGGCAGAGTTCGCGAATCCGCGTGTAGACCACGGCCTGACGCCAGTAGCCGCGATAGTAAATCTCGCGATTGACGGACGACTTCCACGGTTCGTTGCCTCGCGGCGTCAGCGTCTTCGGGTCGAGCGTCGCGCGGGTCTTCACCCAATCCATGCGGGCCTTCAGCATCACGCCCGTCTCGGGGTCGCGAACGAAGAAAGAGACCTCGGGGTAGCCGTTGGACAGCGTCGCCTTCACCTTCGGGTCGTTCTCGATGATGGACGACAGTTCGTTCAGCTTCGCGAGTTCGGCTTCGCTCAGGCGGCCACGGCCTTCGTTCGCCGCTTCCCATTCCTCCAGGACGCGATCGAAGATCGGCACGTCGCAGCCGGCAGCGATGGCCCGCTCGATCAGTTCCGGCTTCGTCCCGCCGACCTTCTCGCCCTTCGCCTTCAGCCACGCCTTGACGTCGTCGTGCGTTCGCAGGCATCCTTCGTAGTTGCCCGGCTTCGGCTTCACCGCGTACCGCTCGCCGAACGTGTCGGGCTCCAAGAGAAACGCATGGACGATGCGGCCCCAGCGGCAAGCGTCGCCGTCTTCTTCGAACACGCCTGGCTGCTGCGAATGCCAGTAGGAGAGCGGGCTTTCGGCGAGCCGCTTCATGCCGGAATGCGAGAGCGCTTTCGCGGCGTGATATTCGCCAGCGGGAAGCCCGAAGTAGATGCCCTCGAAGATTCGGTCGTCAGCGATCATGGTTCAATTCCCTCGTCGCGATAGCATCTTTCGTAGTTCCCGTTTGCACGCAGCACAGTTCAGCCGATGCTCGTCGCTTGCTTCGTATAGCCGCGTCTCACACTCCCATCGTCCGCATATAGAACGGCTGCCCCTGAAGTAGTGAGCGCGAAGGGATCGGTCGGGCCAACCCCATCCGTTGGCAGCCCGTTCTCCGTCAGCCAGAGCAGTCGGTCCTTCCACCACTTCGCATTCGCCACCGCCCGGTCGTGATCCATCTTCGCCGTGCACACCTTGCATCTAACCTGCCTCCCGTCGCGGCTGGTTGACTGCCTATGAAATGCGTCGAGCGGCTTGAAGTCGCCGCACGCAACGCAGCCGCGGCCGCCTGGATAGAGATTAAATTCGTCGCTTAGGTGCTTGAGGTGTCCATGGCGTGAATTGCATCCGAAGCAGATCAAGCCGAAAGTCCCGTCGTTGTAGTGCTGAAGGCTTATGACCTGCCGGTGGTGGGGCGCCTCGCGGCCGGTCCAGTACATAGCCTCCTCGCAGTGCGGGCAACGCATGTCCGGCGGCACCATAAGCTCTAACTGCCGAATCTCAGGCACTGACTTGCCGCGGCTTCTGGCGGTGCTTCGCATGTGGCGAAAGCGATAGTGCTTTGCACACTTCGCGCTATACCGGAGATCGTGCGTTGCAGCGGAACCGCAACGCTCTCCGGTATCGGTGCGCGCGCAACACAGGCGAGGCAAAGGGTTCATGAGGTTTCGATCGCGTATGAGGCTTCGATCGTGTTGCTGAAGCACTCCCGCACGCTGCCCAGCACCAGTTCCGCCGTCCACTCGCGATCGACGCCGATGCAGTCCTTCGCCTTCACCGGGATCGCCGAGAACCTGAAGAACCGGACCCGCAGGAGGTAGTTCTTCCGCTCGGGCCGGTCCTCCACCGCGAGTCGCATTCGCCGGTCGAACTCTTCGCGCTCGACGTAGGGCCGCTCGTGCTCGTGCGTGTCGATGTCGATCGCGACCAGCCCGCGAAGCACGTCGTCCGGCTCCGGATTCCGCTCGCGGTTCTTGCGGAGAAGCTGCCGATGCTCGCGGTCGAGCTTCAGGAGGTCCGCGTTGGCCGTGTCGAGCGAGAGCTTCAGGTCATCCTGTTCGACGATCAGTTGCCGGTTCTTCGCGGCCGGGTCCAGCGAGATGCGGCGAAGCTCTTCAGTCGACGCGACGGGGCTTTCGATCGTGCTCATGCGATTCCCTCCGAAGTGACGTTCGTGAAACAGCGGCGCCCGAATGCACCTAAGCCGTTGCGGGCGAAGTCTTTGAAAATCCGACCGATCCGAGGGCGCGCGGCGCTCGTAGGACGTGGCGGAGTTTTTCCGTGGAACTAGGCGAACATCCCGGCAGCGCTGACAGCGCCGGCCCTAACGCGACAGGACATTCGGCAAAATGGATTGAAAGCGCACAGGCGATCAGCATTAGTACCGTCATCGAGGGCAGGACGATGAGGCGTAGAAAGCGGAAGCGGGCGACGTTAGAGATTCGCGATCCGACCGGCAGGACGATCGATGCGAGGCGGCTCCCTAAGCGTGAGGCCAAGTCCGCGGCGAAGGCGTTCGACCGCAAGGCGAGAGAGGAAGGCGTTGAAGCGTTCGCGGTCGTCATCGCTTGGCCGTGACCAAATGCAGAAAGGCGTGAGAGCCGATTGCCCCCACGCCTTCGATCATAGGAACCTTGAAGATTCCTGTCAAACAAACTTTCTAAGTAATTCAGCCCTCTTCGTCGAGAATCTGACGCAAAAGCCGCTGGGCCTTGGCTTTGTTAATTTCACGCCCGAGCTTCTTTTCGAACTGCGCGTCGAATCGCTCCTCTAGCTCAGCGAGGAGCTTTGGCGCCATCGACAGGATGAACTTCACCCGGAAGTCAGGGCCTAGTTCGTCCATGCGGGATGCCGCCTGGAGCATCCGGAACTGCATTTTCGCGACCCTTTCGACGAACTCTCCAGCGAACTGCCGCACATCGGCGGCGTTTCGAGCGGGGTTCGCTTCCTTGTCGAACGTGCCTCCCTCAGATTTCTTCTTTCGTGCCATGCGACGGGGGTAACTGCTTTGCGATCGGGAAGTTGTGGATGCACCAACTCCCTTCTCGCCTCCCCGCACGCTGAATCGTAGTCCGAAAAAGGCTTGCACTCCAAGAACCTTCTAGATACTCTTTGGGAGAATCTTCAAGGTTCCATTGGAGCGGCAACATGGCCGAAGGACTGGCGAAGCAGGGGCGGAAGCAGACGTACCCGATCAAGGCGCTGCTGCGAAGCGCGGTGTCTGGACGCTGGGTGAAGGTCCGCCGCGGGGTTCACTTCGGCGACGCGACTCGGATCGCGAGCGCTCAGTCGTACCTATACGACGCTGCCAAGGCGTTCGGCCTGAAGGCATCCGTCGAGGTCGAAGACAACGACACGCTCCGCGCGAAGTTCTACCGGGAAGCGGAGGTTGCATCGTGATCGCCTCCCCTCGCAAGCGAGCCCGTCGCGGTTCCCTAAATGTCCGGCAGACGCCCGAACGTCATCGCGCTTACAAAGCGTGGGGCAACATGCGGCGGCGATGCCTCGATCCGACATGCGACCGCTATGCGATCTACGGCGCCCGCGGCGTTTCGATCTGCCCTGAGTGGGTCGACGACTTCGCCCGGTTCTATGCCGACCTTGGCCCGATGGCCGAAGGAATGTCGCTCGAACGTGTCGACGTGAACGGCGACTACTGTCCCTCGAACTGCTGCTACATCCCCCGCGGAGAGCAGTGGAGAAACCGCCGAACGACCGAGTTGTTCGAGCACGACGGGCGCCGGCTCGCGTTGACGGAATGGGCGAGAGAACTGCCGCTCTCGCTTCAGACGCTTCGCCTCTGCGTCCATGAGCGGGGCATGTCGATCGCCGACGTGATCGCGATGGGCAAGCCTCGTCGCGGTCGTCCCCGCAAAGCCGCCCCCGGCGATCTCTCGCAGCAGGAGGCGAAGTGAACGGCGACCAGCTTCGCGAACAACTTCGCAAGGCCCTTCGCGACATCGATCGTTCGCGACTGACCAGCGTTGACAAGAAATTGATGCTCGCCAACGGGCTTCGCGAGTGGCGTGAGGCGATGCGGCGACACGCTCCGACGGACTTCATCACCGGCGTTTTGCGGATGCACGCGATCGAAGAGGAGACCGGCAGGACATGACCACCGCCGACGTCTGCTCACGCTCCCGCGGCGCCTCGACTTCCGTCGCGGCTTATCGCGACAGTTGCGGCCACCATCAACGAGACCGCGACCTGATCGTCGCTTACCTCGCGGAGCATCCCGAAGGCGTCATCTGCGACAAGCTCGCGGAAGTCTGGGATCGCCCGCAAAACACCATCTCAGGCCGCTTCAAAGAAATGGAACGTGCCGGGCTGATCCGCAAGAACGGCGAACGTCGCGAGACGCGAACCGGATCGAAAGCGGCGGTCTGGATTCTGGCGCCGAAGCCGGGAAACCTCTTCTGAATCACGTCGTTCATCGAAAGCCCTCGCATGTCTCGCAAGCCGCTGGTCTACCTCGCGTCGCCCTATTCGCATCCGAACCAGCACGTTCGCGAGCAGCGTTTCGAGCAGGTCTCGAAGATCGCCGCCGACGTCCTTCTCGACGGCTACCTGCTGCCGTTCTCGCCGATTGCCCACAGCCATCCGATCGCCGTCCACGGCCAGATGCTCGAAGCGATGACGAACGCATGGGCGGCATGGCAGGAGCTTGACCTTGCGTTCATCGACCGCTGCGACGCGCTCGTCGTCGTGCAGCTCGAAGGCTGGGATAAGTCGGTCGGGGTCGCTGCCGAAATCGACTACGCCCGTTCGCGAAGCATGGCGGTTATCTACTTCCATCCGGAAACGATGCCCGTGAGCGACCTGCGGAACATCGCGACGTTCGTTCCCGCTCCCTGATCTTTCACCGAACGGAATCGCTGTGGTCGCCGTCCCGCTTGCCTCCCCGAACTACGAAGCCTTCGCCCGGGCGATCCTCTCCGACCTCGGCCACGAACACCCTTCGCCGATGCTCGTCGACCTGGTCGAAGCGGGCATGAAAGCCGGCATCGCGAAGGCTATCCAGGACTTCCGGGCGATTCGTTCGGAGGCGGACCCGATCGCGGATGCCGGGGATGCGATCACGAAGGCGAAGCTCGCGGCGGGTGCGTGCGACCCGGGCTGAATGTCGAAGTTCGAACTGACTGAGACTTGGAAGTGACGCCGGGGCGCGGTTGCCCCGGGTGATGGATCACAGCAGGAACGCCGGAGTGCGGATTGAGGGCGGCTCTCGTGAGTCGCCAAACGGATTGGTGACCGGGGGCCGGGCAATTCCGCTCGGCCCCCGAGGTCACGCCAGAAACGGCGTTTCAGCACAACCAGAGGGAAGGGTTACGTCATGCTCGTTTTGTCCAGGGTCGAGTCGGAAAAGATCGTCATCAACGACGAGATCACGATCACCATCGTGCGAGTTTCCAACGGGAAGGTGCGAGTCGGAATCGACGCGCCCCGCGCGATGTCGGTGGACCGGGAGGAGGTTCGCAACGCCAAGCTCCGGAACCCTCATCCGAAGTCGCGAGACGCGGCCGAACGCACGAACCCTCGTGCTCCCGATCGGGCCGCGTGAGTCATCATCCGTCGCGCGATCGGGTTCATGCCCGGTCGCCGGCGTGCGGCCTGTCCCAAACGCGGCGGGGCCGGTTTACCCGTGACGGGGCACGCGACCCCGCAGGCCGCATTTCATTCACCGACGGAACGGAATCCATGCGTCTCGTCTACCGCCTTCCGCAGCCACCGTCCGGTAATCGTCAGTCGCGAACCGGCAACGGCCATCACTACACGCCGAAGCAGATCAAGGCGTTCCGCGAATCCGTCTTCGTGGACGTGCTTGAGCAGGGCCGACCGTCGCAAGGCCCGATCGAACACCCGGTCGGAATTATCGTTCGCCTGGCGGACGTGCGGGGCGACCTAACGAACCGTTTGAAGTGTCTCGAAGACTCGCTGACCTATGCGGGCGTCTGGGCCGACGACAAGTTCGTGCGGGCGCAGCAGAGCTTCTACGACTCGACCATGCCGAAGGGGCGCTGCGTGATCGTGATCGCGGACCTGAGAACCCATTTCATCGAAGCCGCGAAGGTCGCGTTGGACCTGGCGAAACGAGTGAAGGCGACCGCGTAACTCTCCTCTCCGAAGGGATTCGCCAATGAGCGTCGAACAATCACCCATCCACCGCCGCCCGATGCAGGCGCTTCCCACGAACACCCGCCGGGTCCGTTCCGAAGGCCCGAAGCGCTCCGCCCGGCGGCCGCTGATGACCGTCGAGGAATCGAACGCCTACCTGCGAGCGAACGCCGCGAGCATGACGACCGGCGACCTGGCGCTCGCGATCGGCGTGACGGAGCCGGAAGTACGCAAGCGCTGTAAGGCGATCGGCGTGGAATGGCTGCGCCGTATACCGGGCGTCCCCGCGGAAAAGGTCGCCGAACCGGATTACGAGCCCGCGCCGCTTTCGGAAGGCGAACGACTCGAGGCCCCGGTCGGCACGATCGACCGCGTCGCCGAACTGCGGAAGCGGATGGAAGAGGGCAAGGAATTGTTCAGCCAGGCGGATCGCCCGCGAAGTAGCTGGGGAGATTAGGAATGAGCGACGTTCAGGAAATCCCCCTTCCCGGCGGCCGACTGCTGATCGGCGACGTACTCGACGGTCTGGCGATTCTGCCGGATGCGTCGCGCCGTGCGTCGTGCTCGACCCGTTCATGGGCAGCGGAACGACGGCGGCTGTCGCGTTTGAACATGGCCGACGCTGGGTCGGCATCGACCTGAACCCCGATCACGCGAAGCTCGTCCGGAAGCGGCTCGTCAAAGCCCAGCCGCGACTCGCGATGGAAACCGCCTGAGACCCGCACGAAGCGACCGGAAGGAATCGAAATGGCACGAACTGAAACGAAGACCGCGAACCCCGCCGACATGCCCCTGCCGTCCAATCTGGACGCCGAAGAGGGGGTGCTCGGCAGCCTGATGATCATGCCCGAGTCGATCGACGAAGTCGCGTCGCTCCTCAAGCCGGCAGACTTCATCGACGAGTCCCACCGCCGCATCTATTCCGCCATCGCGGATATGTACGGCGACGGGAAGAAGATCGACCTGACGTTGCTCGTCTCCGAACTCCGGCGCCGCAAGCAACTGGACGAGATCGGCGGGCACGCGAAGCTCGCCAGGCTCGCGAGAGCGGTCCCGCATTGCTCCCACCTGGTCTATTACGCCAACCTCGTGGTCGAAGAGGCGATGCGTCGATCGCTGATCGAAGCCTCTTCCGAAACGATCCGCGACGTCGTCGACCAGAAGGATCACGCCCGGGCCATTTTGACGGTCGCGGAAGGCCGGCTCTCCGCTCTCGCGGAAGGGCGCCAGGTCGCGAAGGCCGAAACGATCAAGGAAGTCCTGCACCAATCGATCGACGCTGCGGAACATCGCAAGGCCGGGAGCTCCGACGACGGTTGCGTTCGCACGGGCTTTAGCGCTTTCGACGCCATGACCGGCGGGCTTCGCGCGGGCGAACTGGTCATCCTCGCCGCTCGTCCGTCGATGGGTAAATCGGCCTGGGCCCTGAACGTGGCGACCAACGTCGCGACCGGAGACGACGAAAGCGATTCGCGGCCCGTCGTGCTCTTCGTCAGCCTCGAAATGTCGAAGGTCGAAATCGGGATGCGGATGCTGTCGAGCGAAGCCCGCGTCGACGGCCATCGCCTGCAGCGCGGCACGTTCAACGACGACGATCGCCGACGGATCCAAGAGGCGTTCGGGCGAATCGCTCCCGCCGGGCTCTTCGTGGAGGACGCCCCCTACCGCACGGTCGCGTCCGTCTCCGCCGCGGCCCGCCTGCTCAAGCGTCGCGAAGGGTCGCTGTCGCTGATCGTGATCGACTACCTGCAACTGATGGAGGCGGACGACCACAAGATTCCGCGCGAGCAGCAAGTCGCCCGGATGACGCGGCGCCTGAAGGGGCTCGCCCGCGACATGAAGGTTCCGGTGCTCTGTCTCGCGCAGCTCAACCGGCAGACGGAGCAGGGGGGCAATAACCGCCCGCGACTCGCGCATCTTCGCGAATCGGGAGCGATCGAGCAGGACGCCGACGTCGTGCTCTTCGTTCATCGGGAGGAGTATTACCTGCCGCCCGGGAAGGCTCGCGAAGAGGTCGCCGGCCAAGCGGAGATCATCGTCGCGAAGCAACGCAACGGACCGATCGGCGAAGTCAAGCTCGCCTGGTCGCCCAGTTACACGCGGTTCGACACGTTCGCGGAGAAACGGCATTCGGAGTTCGACGAGTACAACCGCCGGGACGAAGAAGAGCAGCCGGTCGGCGGAAGCTTCGATGCGAGCATGTGGGACTGAGGACTGATCGGCAACAGGGACGTAGGGAAGGATTCGACGATCATGGCTGGTTGGTTTCCGATGGACCTGGACCTACAGGACAAGCCCGAGTTTCTGCTGATCCAAGCGGAACTCGAAATCGACGCTGATCTGCTCGTCGGCAAGCTCTGGAAGTTCTGGGGCTGGTTCGATGAACAGACGACCGACGGCTTCATGCCGAAGGTCTCCGCGAAGATCATCAACGCCAGAATCGGCGTTCCGAAGTTCGCGGAATCCCTGATCGAAGCCGGCTGGCTGATCATCGACGCGGATGGCGCCAAGATGCCGGGCTTCGAAAAGCGGCACACGGTGTCGTCCAAGAAGCGGCTCGCTAACGCCCGGAGGCAGAGGGAGTTCAAGGCGAAGCGTGCGAAAGACGACTCGGATAACACCCGAGCGTTACCCGAGCGTTACCCGAGCGTTAGCGAACCGTTACCTACAAGACAAGACAAGACATTACATCCTTCCGCCTCCCTACCCTCCACCGCATCGGAGCGCAAGCGAGAGGCGGCGGCGGCGGACAAGGCCTTCGTTGAATCGCTTCCTGATGAATGGAAGCCCGCTGTTTCGGCGGTCCGCGGGAGCCGTGCGAAACTTGCGAACCATGCCATCCGGATCGCCGTGGAGTCAGGTTACGACCCCTCGCGTGTGGTCGAAATCGTCGAGATTGCACGCTCCCATCGGGGTCGGTTCGCGAATCCTCGCGGCGCTCTCGTCGACCGCCTGACTACCTCCGGGCCGGAAGTTCCTGTGCGAGAAGGCTGGTCAGTGGACATACCTGGAGACGTGATGCCGAGGCCTCCGGACATCGAACGCGAGCGGGAAGACCTGATCGCCTCCATCATGGCCCGCGACAAGTGCAGCCCGGGCGAAGCGGCGACCATCGCAGACCGGCAGTTGGCGACGGCAGCACGCTAGTCCAGTTCCCCGAAGACTACACCGCATAAAAACTTACGGCGATTCTCAGGAGCTTCCCAACGCATGACGACCGCACATGGAATCCCCATGACCCAAACGAGTTATCCACATACAATGTTGCGAGTTACCCACACAAAAATCGGGGTCCTTCCGGGGCCAACTCGTGCAGTGCGGCGTAGCCGGGGTAGCACGGTTTTTGCAGATACACAATCTGAAACCCGTGTAAGGATGATTTTGCGTGGCCCTAGAAAATCGCCTGACGCGTTTCGATTGAAAACGGGCGTCATCAGCCGCGATTTGCGTTGCGTGCGTCCTAGGGCTTCTCTCGCGTCCGTCTCTCAGGGGCTTTAGCGTGGCGAAACCGCCTGGGAGTCGCGATCAGACCACGCTGCGGAACCGCGCGAAGCGTGCGGAGGTTCGTGAGCAGGCGCTGGGGATCATTCGTTCGATCCCGAAGTCGCTCTATATCGAGATGAGCGGTCGCCAGTCTCGGACGCTGAATGAGCAGGCTGAGACGTACGGCATCCCGGTCGGCGGCGAGAAGATCGATCTTTCGGCGGTCGTTCGTTGGATCCACGACACGTTCGGGAAGCACGGGCAGAAGCTGGTCCCGCTGATCGGGAGGGGCCGTCGCCAGTCTCGCGACATTGACGACGAGTTGTTCGGCGACGAGGCGGAGGACGGCGACGGCGACCTTTGGCTCGCGAGGTGTCGGGAGAAGAAGTCGAAGCTGCTTGATCTGGAGCTTCAGCAGAAGGAGGGGGCCCTTGTCCCGAAAGCAGAGATTCGCGAAGTGCTGGACCGGTCTGCGGGCGTGATCAGTCGGCTGATCGAAGACCTGGAGCGTAAGTTCGGGCCCGACGCGGCGGACCTTGCGGAGAAGGCGTTCGACGGGCTTCAGCGAGAGATTGCATCCTCATTCGGCGAATCGGAGGCGGCATGAGAATCGGGCGATGGAGGCAGCGAGACGGACGGGAAGCAGTCGTGCGATGCCCGTGGCGAGAGTACGACCATCTCTGGTACGGCATCAATGCCGACGGCGAAGCGACGGTCTGGCGGAACGACGGGAGGCGGTTCATCTTCGGCTTTCGGCGGGACTTCAATGACGACCTGACCGGCGGCTTTATCCCTGATGGTCCTTCGCCGGACTTACGGGACCGCATCGCGCAACTGGAATCGGAGGTTGCCAAGCAAAAGGCTGAACTCGAAGGGCTCTATGCCAGCTTCTTCGAGGAATGCGAACAGGGGAGGGCCGCTCGCGACCGCGTTCAGCAACTGGAGGCCGACGAACGGGATGCCGACGTCGTTCTTCCGGGGCGCAACTGGTACGACTACCCATGACGCTCTCCCGCCGATCATTTCTTGCCGCCGGCGCTGCCATGGCCTCTGTCCCGCTCGTTAGGCCCGACGCTCTCCGGCAGGAGATTGACCGGTTCTTTCGCCAGGCACGGGCGCCGCGACTACGAACGCTTCGCCAATTCGCGGAAAAGGAGATCGTGCTACCGGAGGGTCCGTTCGAGAACCTTCCCTTTCGCGTCTCGCGTCAACCGGTTTCCGGGCTCTGGTTCGACGCGATCGATTCCGGTCGGTTCAATCGCTTCGCGTTCACGGCGCCCGTTCAATTCGGTAAGACGCTTGCCGGCTTCGTCATTCCGCTGCTCTGGCACTTATTCGAGGTCAAGGAGACCGTGATCGTCGGCGTGCCGACCATGGACGTCGCGGGCGACAAGTGGCAAGAGGAGATCCTTCCCGTCATTGAGCGCTCGCGGTATCGGGACCTGCTGCCGACGCGGGGCGCCGGGTCTCGCGGGGGCGGCAAGCTGGAGTCTGTTCGGTTCGGCAACGGTGTCACGCTGAAGTTCATGTCGGGCCAGGGCGGCGACGAGAAGCGGTCGGCATTCACTTCTCGCGTTGTCGTCGTGACGGAAGCCGACAAGATGGACGAGGCGAGCGGGACGAGCCGAGAGTCTGACCCATTGCGGCAACTGGAGAACCGCACAAAGGCGTTCGACGACCGGAAGCGGATCTATCTCGAATGCACGACATCGATCGATACAGGCCGCATCTGGCAGGAATACACGAAGGGATCAGCGTCGCGAATCCTGTCGCCGTGCGTTCACTGCGGGGAATGGGTCGCCCCTGAACGCGAGCACTTCGTCGGATTCGAGGACGCTGCGGACGCGATCGAGGCTGGCGAGAAGGGGCGGTTCTGCTGCCCGTCCTGCGGTGAGGCGCTCACCGACCCGGAACGACGGAAGATGGTCGAGCGGTCGGCCCTCGTCCACGGTCAGCAGACGATCGGCAGCGACGGCTCAGCGACCGGAGATCCCCCGCGGACGCGTACACTCGGGTTCCGGGCGTCGGCCTTCCATAATCTGTTCTGGTCTCAGGACTCGATCGCGGAAGGATGCTGGAAGCGAGACCGCGCGGAAGACGAAGAGAGCGCCGAACGCGAGCTGACGCAGTTCGTGTGGGTCAAGCCATACATACCGCCGAAGCAAGATCTAACGCCGCTCGTGATCGACGAAGTGATTCGCCGGCAGAGCGACTTCGGCGAGGGGCAAGTTCCCGACGACGTCGAATTTCTGACGCTCGGCTGCGACGTCCAGAAGTACCGGCTGTATTGGACTCTGGTCGGCTGGTCGGACCTGCGGCCGTACGAGATCGAATACGGACAAGTCGAGTTGCCTACCAAGAGCTTCGGCGTCGAACGGGCTCTCGCGGTCGGGTTCGCGGAACTCTGGGACAAGTCGATCGGCGTAGGCTGGACGAACCTCAAGACGGGCAAGACGTTTCACCCGGCATCGATCTGGATTGACGCCCAGCACTGGACTGAGACGGTCGAGGACTTCTGCCGGTCGCATGCGCCGATCGCGAGAGCGTGCCACGGTCGCGGAACGTCTCAGTACGGGCTCCAGCATTACGGGCGGAAAACGACGACCGGGAAGGCGACCGTCTTTCAGGGAGAGCAATACCATCTCCAACAGAACGACGTGTCGCGGCTGTACGAAGCGATCATCAACGTCGATCACTGGAAAAGCGAAGTTCACCGCTGCCTTGAAACCCCGCGACGCGAGATCGACCGGGAGTCCGGACAGTCGACGGCGGTCGAGGCTCGGGGCAGCTTCCTACTGCACAAGGCGGGCGTGAACGAACATCGAACCTACGTGAAGCACCTGACTGCGGAAAAGCAGGTCGAGGACTTCGTGAAGGACCGCGGCATGGTCCTGGTCTGGAAGCAGATCCGGAAGCAGAACCACTGGCTCGATTCGACGATGCTCGCCTTCGCGGCGGGCCACTTCTGCGGCTGGCGCCCGGGCGGAATTGTTCGACCCGACGCGGCGCCTGCCCCTCAACCTTCCCAGCCCGGGATGAAGCTACCCGGCGGGCGACCTTGGATCCCACGGAGATGATCACGATGGTGAAGAAGCAGCAGGGCGGCGCTACGATGGAACGCGGAACGCTGCCGGGAGAAGCGGCGGACGAGCATTTCCCGGCGATCGCGCCGCGGGAAGCGTCGGTGCGGGAGATGCCGATCGCGACCATGTCCGAACTGGTCGTCGTCGCGGCGACGTACACGCCGGAAGCGGTCGCCGAACTCCGCGCGAGCGGGCATCAGTTCGCGGGCGTCTGGCCGGGCTCGTCGCTGAACATCAAGGTGAAGCTCAGCCAGGAGGATTCGGACACGTACCGTCGGCTTTATCTGGCGCTGAACCGTTCGAACGCTCGGCTCGCGAACGGCGACCACGTCGGCAGCAGCGCCGATACGCTGCGGTGGATGATGGAGCGGCTGACGGAAGAGGTCGACGAAAGGGCGGGAGCATGACGGAGAAGCGACCAATCGAAGAAATGACGATCGGCGAACTCCGGCGGGCCGGCCCGGAATCGCTTCAGGAGGCGATCGACTGCATCGACGATCGGATTCAAAAGGCAAGGGACGCCATGGACCGTGAACGATTCCTCCGCCTACTGATCGACGGCGAGGTTATCGAGACAGACGGGCGATTCTTGGATCCGGAATCCGTTCACATCCGTCCCGACGATCGTCCGTCGGCGTAGGTAGAATCGGCGTGTCGGGACTCAATCGCGGGGGCGGGGGATATGATCACAACGAACACGGACTACACCAGCAAGCAGATCAGCGATCGCCTGAGGCATGCGGTCGGGTACATGCTCGGGGAGCGATTCGACAAAGGCCGGATGTACGTCCAAACGTACGTGACGGAGCCGAAGGGCCTCGGCGCTAGCACGACCAGCCGGGTGATGCTGGGATTTGGGGTCGACGATCCCGACAGCAAGCCGTTCGGTGTCGAATTTGAGCTGCGGGGCTGGGATATGGCGAAGTCCGTCGTCGAACGCGCCGAAGCCTTGGCGGAAGGCGGGAGCGTCAAGTCGCTCGTGATCGACGACGAGGCCGTTCGGATCGGGCGGTTCGTGGAGTTTGTTCGCGACGCGATCAATCCGCATGCGAAGGCGGTGAAGGCATGAGCACGGGCAGTAACTGGATCGAGTCGGCAGTCCGGAATATTCGCAACGCGCAGTGCGCTCGCCTGGAAGCCGACTGCATGGAAGGCTGCGCACGCTGCGGATCTAGCCTGACTGCCGCTGGCATTCCGCTGCCGGGAGCAACTATCGTCTCTGTCGATGCGGGGCCTGACGGCTTGCCTCGCGCGCCGCGGCCTTTCTGCGGCCTCTGCCTGGAAGAACAGCCCCAAGAATGCCGCGACATCATCGACAGCGGGCGTCCGCTGCGGCATATCCATGAAGCGCTCTGCGGCGCTCTCGATCCGGTGCAGGTAGCCGAACAAGAGCGGGACGCGATACTTGGCCGCGTCCCCGAATCGACCATCCGCGGCCAGCGCCTTGCCGTCGAATACCTGAACGTCCTGACCGACCAGACGGAGGACGTGCTGAAAGAGCACGGCGAGAACGGCGTCGGCGGCTTTCTTCAGGCGATGGAGAAGGGGCTCGATCGGATTCGCGCGGCGTACGGCGTGGAGGAGCCGCCGCTTTACACCGACGAAGAACTGGCGAAGATCATCGCCGGCAACGCCAAGTTGTTCCTGTCCGACGGCCCGAAGGTGAACATTCAAGCGTTGCTGGACGGCGAAGGGATCGTCGTGAATGAACATCCCATCGACCCCGAACGCGTTCGCTTCGTCGCTAGCGGCGGTCGCATTGACCGCATCGAAAACGGGCGAGCCTACATGAACGGCGTCCTGCTGGGAGACATCGTCGGGCCGATCACGATCACCGATGGCGATTACGAAGTTGTCCAGCCTTACCTCGGGATGGTTGTTCCCGCCGGCGCAAATCCCGCGCCGAACCCGTGAAAAGTCCTGCATGGCCGCTATGTCAAAGGACTTTCGAGACATTGAAGACGCGTCGATAGACTACGTGTAAACGGTTCGGAATGATGCGTGCGTAGGGCATCGCTTGCCCTGGCTGAAACGCGCACGCAGGCGAACCGAATTGGCGATCACGAGCGACAGCGCGTTGGGTGAGGTCCAGAAGGAGTATCTGGATACGCTCGACTATGCGGCATCCGCCGACGCCGCTCTCGCTGCGCGATTCGTCAAGGCCGCGAAGTTCCTTCTCGTGATGATGCCCAAGCGGGCCTCACGCGAGAGCGAATCGGCAGAGTGGGACCTGGACGGCATCCGGGCGGCGCTCAACGAGGCGAACGCCTGGCTCGTCGTCAACGGAACCGCCAATCCGAACGCCGCCCCGTCCGTAAAGTACCTCGTGCCGGGGAGCTTCGGACGCTGATGGTAGCAACCCGCAATCGTCGCGGCGGCGTGAACTCCGATCTGATCGACGCCCTGGCCGACGTTCGTGCCTCGTGGGATGCCGCTCGTCCGTCGGTCTATCGGCGGACGCGAACTGGCATGGCGGCACAGGGATCCGGGGCCGACTACCACTACCGCAACGAATCCGACTTCCTGCGGATCGTCGAAACCTCTCGCGATTTCGAGCGGAACGATCCTGCCGTCGGCCAAGGTCTCGCCCGCGTCGCCGATCAGATCCAGGCCGAGAACTTTCAGGTCGAGCCGAAGACGGGCGACCTGGGAGTCGATGCCGATCTCTTCGCGATGTGGGAGGAGTGGGCGAACGACCCGAATCGCGCGGACATTCAGGGCGAGCGGACGTTCGGCGACATGGCCCGGGCGGCGTTCGTTCAGCCGCTCTACGAGGGCGACATCCTCTATGTCGGCACGGAAGAGGGGTCGCTGCAGGGCTTCGAAGCCCACCGCATGCGGACTCCGCTGAACGCGGTGAAAACCGATCCGGCGACGGGCAAGCCTAGACGGGCCATCGTTCACGGCGTCGAAATCGATCAGTTCCGCAAGCGGACGCACTACTGGGTCACTAACGACGACATCGACCCGAACGCCTTGTTTCGGGACATGAACAAGGCGACCCGGTACGTCGCTCGGGATGACGACGGCGACCTTCAGGCGTTCCACGTCTACAGCGTGGCGAAGGCTCGCATCAGCCAGACCCGCGGCATCTCGGCTCTCGCGCCGATCGCCGACATCATCGACATGGGGGACGACCTCCGCTTCGCCAAGCTAGTGCAGGCGAAGATCGTCTCGTGCATCGCGATTCTCCGCGAGCTGCCGGAGAACAAGTTCAACCCGAACGGCTCGCCGATGTCGGGCAGCGGACCTCTCGCCGACACGCGATACGGCGCCCGCACGACTGACCGCGACGGTCGCATCATGGAGGAGTTCGCCCCCGGCGCCGAGATCGTCGGTCGCCCGGGCGAAAAGCTGATCGGGTTCTCGCCGGACGTTCCGAACGAGAGCTTTTTCCAGCATTCGAACATGCTGCTGACGTTCGTCGCGATCAACCTGAACCTGCCGCTGATCGTGCTGATGCTCGATTCGACGGCGACCAACTTCAGCGGTTACCGCGGCGCTCTCGACATGGCCCGCGGCTCGTACGGCCGCATGCAGAAGGGGCTCGTCAATCGGTTTCACAAGCCGGTCTACATTTTCAAGCTGAAGCAATTCCTCAGCGAACCGGGCAACGCGGCCCTGCGCGCGGCCTATCAGCGTCTCGGGCGGAAGAAGTTCCTCAATCACGAGTGGAACGCCCCGGGCTGGCGATACATTCAGCCGACCGAAGACGCCGCCGGCGACATCCTGCAGGCCCGCAACGGCCTGAATAGCTGGCGTCGCATCCACGCCATGCGCGGGCAAGTGTGGGAGAAGGTCGCGGTCGAGATTATTCAGGACAACGACACGATCATTCGGCACGCTCTTCGGGCGTGGAACGAACTGCGGAACGATGCCGAGTTCGCGGAGATCGTGAAGGAAACCGGGATCACCTGGGAGACGTTTATCTCGCTCCCGACGCCGGACAGCGTCAAGGCCTCGATCGCTCTCGGCGGACCTGAACCCGCGACGGCCGCTTCGACTTCTCGCAAGCCGCAGGAGGCCGCAGCGTGACCGAAGACGCTATTGATCTGGCGACGCACCTGGCTGCGATCGACGCGAGCGCTTCCGGCGTTCTGTCGTTCGACAGGGACGGCCTGTTGCTCATGGACGAAGAGCACGCCCGTCGCGTCATCGCCGAATGGGCCCGCGGACTTGCCGACGATCGAAGCCACGACCCTCAGTCGTTCTTCGGGTTCGGCGGCGCTCCAGTTCATGCCGCTATGGACGTGACGTCGCAAGGCGTCGCGATCGTGAAGCTGCACGGAACGCTCGCGATCAACGGCGATCTGCGATGGGGCGTCGCATCGACCTCGGAAGCACAGCGACAACTGGCTCGTGCGACCGCCGACTCCGAAATCCGGGGCATCCTGGTCTCCATCGACTCGCCCGGCGGCATGGCCTTTGGTAACTACGAACTGTCGGAGGCGATCACGACAGCGCGTCGCGCGAAGCCGACCTGGACGCACGCGAATAACGTGATGGCGTCTGCCGCGTACTGGAACGGCGCCCAATCGGAAAAGGTGTTCGCCAGCGAAATGGCGAGAGTCGGCGGCATCGGCACCTACATGGCCGTTCCCGATATTTCCAAGGCTCTTGAGCGGGCTGGCGTGGAACTGAAGGTCTTCAAGGCCGGCAAGTTCAAGGCCATGGGCCTTCCGGGGACTGAGATCACCGAGGAGCAGGCGGAACAGTTCCAGGCTTACATCGAAGCGATCAACGAATATTTCCTGAAAGGCGTCTCCAAGGGTCGGGGACTGCCGATCGCTGATGTCCGCGAATTGGCCGACGGGCGGGCTCACCTCTCGCGGAAGGCTCTCGAACTAAACCTGATCGACGGCGTCCAGTCGCTGCCGCAGACGCTCGCCCAACTCTCGAAACTCGTTTCCACCACTTCCGTCGGCAGGAGCAAATCCGCCATGTCAGTCGAAACCGGCCCTGTCGCCGCCACCTTCCAGGAACTGAAGCAGACGTTCCCGCACGCGGACTCCAGCTTTCGCGAGAAGTGCCAGGACGCGGGCATGACGCTCGCGCAGGCGCAGACCGCCTACATGAACGACCTGCATTCGCAGCTTTCGGCTTCGCAGAAGGAATGCGAGACGCTGACTGCGAAGAACGCCGACCTCGAAAAGCAGCTCGCCGAAGCGAAGGCCGCGAAGTCGACGCGTCCCGGAGTTCCCGCCCTGGCCGACAGCGGCAATCCGCAGCCGGAGCAGAGCGGCAACGCCGTCGAGGCGTGGAACGCCGCCGTCGCCGCGAAGGTCACGGCGGGCATGCCTCAGTGGGAAGCCGCGAAGGCGGTCGCCAAGGAACAGCCCGAACTTCGTCAGGCGTTCATGGACGCCACGTCGGCGATTCCGCCGAAGAGCCGCGATCGACACCGCTAACCGCAAGCCTAATCGGCTGGCGAGTTCATACATCCCGACCACTGACCAGAGGATCTAGATCATGGCGCGCATCGACGCCCGTTCGCGAACGTTTCTTGTCGGCTCCGGCGGCGTCACCGCAAACCGCCGGGTCAAGCTCAGCAGCGGAGTCATTACCCTCGCGGGGGTGAATGAACGCTGGGTCGGCGTTGCGGAGAACGACGCCGACGAAGGGCAGTACGTCGCCGTCATGCTCCGCACCAAGGAAGGGACGATCGAGATGGTCGCCGCCGCGGCGATCACGACTTCCGCTCGCGTCTACGGCGCCGCGTCCGGAAAGATTTCGTCTACGTCCACGTCGGCGATTCCGATCGGTCAGGCCCTGAATGCCGCGGCCGGAGACGGATCGATCGTCGAGGTCCTGGTGGACGAATCGGCGCTCGGAAGCTGACCGCCGCCTGAAGAATCAACCGCGTCGCCGGAAGTGGGGAGCTGGCGGCTTTCGAGTGCAGCGAGTCCGAATAACGAAACCTTCCAGCTGGTTCCTGGAAAGCGAAAAGGGGCATGCCCGGTCCGGCCAACTCTACCGCGATGGAAATCGCCCGCCAGGATCTGGCGGCCACTCTCATGCCGTTCGATCTCGCGATGGATCGAGCGGGGTTCATCGGCCTGAAAGTGCTTCCGGTGTTCAACGCCGGCAAGCCGTTCGGACGCTTCCCGAAGGTCGAGCTGTCGTACCTGCTCGAAAACCGGGAAACCCGGCGGGCTCCGAAGGCCGGCTACAGCCGGTCCGACTGGAAGTTCACGAGCGACAACTTCGAGACCTACGAAGATGGAGCTGAAGAGGTCATCGACGACAAGGAAGCGGAGATCTACGCCGACTTCTTCGACTTCGAGACGATCTCGGCGGAGCGTGCTCGCGACGTGATTCTCCGGAATCACGAGAAGCGAGTCGCCGACATGCTCTTCAACGAGACCAACTTCACCGCGACGTCCATCACGAACGAATGGGACGACTCCGCGAACGCGACGCCCATCACGGACGTCGAAGCGGCGGTGCGGCGAGTGTGGGCTCGCACGGGCCTCTGGCCGAACGCCCTGATCATCAACCGGCACGTTTTCCGCAACTTGCGGCTGTCGGCTCAGGTCCAGGCGGCGATTCAGAGCGCCGGCGCAGGCGACGCGACGAAGGCGACGGACATCAACGAGCAGATGCTCGCGAGCGTGTTCGACCTGGACTACATCTTCGTCGGCGACGGCGTTCGCAACACCGGCGGAAAGGGCGACACCGCGACGATCGGCAAGCTCTGGTCCGACGAGTACGCGATGGTCGCCCGCGTCGCCACGTCGACCGACCTTCGTGAACCGGCCCTCGGTCGCACGTTCCACTGGGCCGGCGACGGTTCGGTACTGGGCGGCGTGGTCGAAGAGTACCGCGAAGCGCACGTCCGCGGCAGCGTCATTCGCGTCCGTCATGAAGTTGGCGAGAAGCTGCTGTTCGCGGGCGCCGGCGACCTCCTGAAGAACATCACGACCTGATTCGTGATGCCCTAGTCCCTTCGCAAGCCCGGTTTGGTCCGACCCGACCCGACAGGAACCAGCCGGCAAGGACCGCCGGGCTTGCGTCTCATAAGTCCCCTTCGTCGTGCGCCCGATGCCGTCCGTCTTCGACAGCCTGTTCCGCGGACCCATGACGGCGCTGCATGCCGTCCATGCGGAAGCCGTTTCGGTGCAGGCAGTCGGCGACAGCGAACCCCGCACGATCCAGGCCGTCTGCCGCTTGGACGGCGAGTTCGCGAATCAGGGCATGATGGCCGACGGGAAGAACGAAACGCTCTTCGTCGGATGCGACCGCGACGCGACGACCGGCATCGCCGAAGCGGCACGGACCGAGACGAAGCTCTGGTACGACGACGACGAACGGCCCTTCTCGTATTCGGGCCAACAGCAGAACGTGCGTGCCGATCGCTGGACGCTCGTCTTCAAGCGTAAGCGTCAGGAACGACAGGGGGCCCGCGAATGACCGGCTCTCTGCACACCGCGATTACGGCCCTGATGGCTCAACTGGCCGCGGCTCCGGCGTTCGCCGAACGCTGCGAACTGAGCGAGGAAGAGCCGAACGATCCGACGAAGCACATCTACTTGGACGAAGCGCTCGTCGGCGATGGCGACGAGGCGTACGACAACACGATGGACAAGCGGCGCCCGTTCGCCGTGATCGTCGAAGGCGAAGACGGCTTTCAGCAGGTCAGCCAGGGGCCCGGCGTCGGCATGGTCGGCGTCGGTTCGCTCTACGTCCTGTTCACCGACATCGCCCGCGATACGGACGATCCCGACCAGCCGAACGCGTCGAAGCTCGACTTCGTGTCGTTCGTCAGCGCCACGGTCTCGTGGATCTCCCAGAACAACGGGACCGGGTCGTACCTGACGCCCTGGTCGAACATCACGCAGCAGGAAAGTTACGCCCGCACGCCGCTTGAGGACCGCGGGGACCAGGACCACTGGACTGCGGTCTACAGCTTTCAATACGGAGTTCCGAACACGTGAGCACTGCCCTGACGATTCAGCCCGTCATCTCGATCGACCTCGAATGGATCCGCCTTCGCGCGGGCGAGTTCGGCCAGACCGCCGAAGGCCTGGCGAAGCTGACGCCGTTCACGGAGATCGACGACGTCGCGGCCCGCTTCCTGGTCGCCCTGTCGAAAAGTCCGGTCCTGTGGGACTGGTTCGCGACCGACATCGTCGCTCGTTACGGATCCGGCCTCGCGTTCGCCATGGACGCGTCCGACCCGATGCTCATGCGGGCGGCTGAAGCGGCGGAAGTCTCGCCGGAGAAGTTCGTCGAATACATCCCGGCGATTCTCGCGATCTTCGAAATCGTCGCGCAGATCCTGAAGCGGCGCCGCGGAGGCTGAACCCTACTCGCCGCGTAGAGCAGCCGGGTAGCTCGTCGGGCTCATAACCCGAAGGTCGCGGGTTCGAATCCCGTCGCGGCAATTTCAACTCTTCCCTCAGGTCGAAAACCCATGATCCGAGTCGCCCTCGTTTACGCCGCGTTCTTCGCCGTCGGTCTCGTCTCGTGCTCGGCCATCTACGGTCAGGCTCTCGATTTTAAGGTCGACGGCCCGACCGAAGTCCTCGAAGGGGACTACGTCGAGCTGACGGTCATGTTCCCGGAAGGGGAGAACGTCAAGGCGAACGTCGACTTCGCCCCGCTGGACGAGACCGATTTCGGCGTGCATCCGGTCGGCAAGGAACGCGTCGCTGACGGCAAGCTGGTCGTCGACGTCGTCGGGCGGAAATGCACGTTCTCGGCACGCTGTGCGGGCGAACGGGAGATCGTCGTCTCCGCGTCCGTGTTCGCCCTGGTCGACGGCTTCCCGATCCCGAAGACGATCCATCACAAGATCCGCGTCACGGCGAAGCAGGGGCCGAATCCGCCGCCTGCTCCCGAACCGCCGACGCCTCCCGCGCCGAAGCCCATTCCGCCGACCGATCCGGACGACGACCTGGGCCCTTGGGTTCCTCTGCCGGGGGCGTCTGCTCCCGCTCCCAGCGACGACATCGAGAAGATCACGAAGATCCTCGGCAACATGCTCGATCGGCTGGAGGCCTTGGAGAAGCGATCGACCGCCGTCTCTGTCGCCGCGCCGGCCGTGGTCGAGGGGACCGCCAAGCCGGCCGCCGTGCCGGTCGTCGCGAAGCCCGCTCCCGCCATCGTGGACGTCAAGCCGGGCCACTGGTCGGTCGCCTCTGCATCGAACGTCTGGCGTCCCTCCAAGGCCGAAGCGATCGCCCATCTTCGGCAGACGCACGCTGCGACGGCTCGGCAGCACGAACCGCTCGAATCGCTGTCGCTCGACCAGATCCTGACGCTGCACGACGACGCGCACGAAGGCCGGGTGCCAGTATCGCGGGCCGTCGTCAGTTCGCCCGTGAGCGTCTACACGCAGCCCGCAGTGATGCGTTCGGGCGGCTGTCCCGGCGGCGTTTGCCCGACTCCCTCGCGGTCCTACTCGACGGGCCGCGGCATCTTCGGGTGGAGGCGGTAATGGACCACGGACTCGCCCTTCAAGTTGCAGTTCTCGTCGGCGTAGTCGTCGGCGCGGCGGTGACGATGGTTTGCTTCGCCTTCCACATGCGGATGCGGTAAATGCCCACGCTCGACGAACTGATGGTCCGCTCGCGGATCGAAAACGCCCATCACGCGACCGTCTCGGAGATCGTGCGGCTCGGTTTCCGCGGCTCGCTCGATCCCGAGGAAGCCGAGCTCGCCATCCGCAGCGGGCGAATCGACGACGAGACCGAACAGGAGGTCGTCGCCGAATACCAGCGGTTCTGGAAGCCCGATCTCGATTCGCTCGCCGAGCGGACGTACGGACGCGAAGCGAAGGTCGACGGCGTGATCGGCCGCGTGACGCTCGACAGCGTCCTGAACCGCGTTTGCGGCGTTCCCGATCGGCAGTACGCCGACGACGGGACGCTCGTGAAGATGGACGCGAAGTGGCCGGACTCGTGCCTCAACGACGTCGGCTTCTACCTCAACGAAAGCCGCTACGGTTCGGGCGGTCTGCCGTTCGCCGAGTTCAAGGCCCAGTTCGCCAAGGCGCTCGCGCACATCACGTCTTTCGCGAAGCTCGGCTTCAAGCTGACGGAGGACCGGGCGTCGGCCCGCATGTTCGTCGATTTCGAGCGGCTGGGAGGCGGGACGCTCGCCTGGTCGCATCTGGCGAATAACTCCTGCTCTCAGAAGCAGCAGCGCTACAGCCGCCCGTCGACCTGGAACGCTCACTACGCCTTCCTCGTGCAGGTCCACGAGTGCCTGCACGCCGCGGGCTGTCCGCACACGCCGGGCAACTACGTGATGAACCCGTCGATCGTTCCGAGCCTGAAGGGCATGACGCCGCGCGACGTCCAGAACCTGCTCAGCCAGGGCTACGAGAAGGCCGACCCGACGCCTGAGCCCGATCCTGAGCCGAAGCCTGAAGATCCGACGGATCCGACCGACCCGCCCGGGAAGAACGTCCGCGTGCGCGTCGAACTGAAGGACGGCAGCGTGCTCAGGGCGAGCGACATCAAGCGGGTCGTCACCGACGTCGACCTGGTCTGACCCATGCGGCTCCCGACTCCCGAAGAGCGACGACGCGAGATGGACGAAACGCTGGACGAAATCGACGGACCGAAACTACCGACGCCGACCTGATCCTGATCGCGTTTCTCCTCGGATCGCTCGGCTTGGCCGCGTGGCTCGTGACGAACTGAAACTCAAGAGGGATGACCGTGAAGCGAGAACTGACCAGCCACAAGGTCAACGGGCTGAACGAAGCCTTGACGATCCGTGTTCTGGATGAGCCGGGACAAGGCAACGCGTGCCATGTGTACGCGATCAATTACGAGACGCCCGATTGCGCTCGCATTCGTGAGTCTGTTTGCATTGGGTTCCAGAACGGGCCGATCGCCGAAGCGGGCGTCAACGGCATCAGCAACGAGGCCCTGCTCGCGATCCTGGAAGATCGGCTATCGGGGTTTCAGTCCGGACCGTACGCCTGCAACGCGAACGCTCAGGCTCTGGCCTGTGTGCAGGAGGCAATGAGAGCGCTGCATTCCCGCACGAAAGAACGCACGGAACGGGGCGTCGAAGGCACGCACGCGATCTGACGAACTGACCAGCCCATCCCACGACGGGGCGGGCGACTGAACTGAACGGAGAGCAGCGCCGTGGAGGAAGACATCGAAGATTATCGCCAGATCGTCTCCTTCATCGGCGAGGCCCTTTCGTCGCTCCTCCAATGGGGCGCCCTCGGGGCTTTGGTCGCGATAGGAGCCGCAATGATGATCATCTTCGCCCTCTGGTTGATGAAGCGCACGGACCGCAACCAGGACAAGAAGGACGCCCGCGAAGAGCGTCAGACGGCTGCATTCGAGACAGCTTCGGAGGGAATCGCGACAGCTTCCCGCGGCATCGACGTCATCGCTGAAGCCGTCAATAAGCAGACCGGCCTGATGGAGCGGATGGACCGCCGCGTAGACGACATCAGCGAGCAGGTGACGCACCACGGCAACCTGCTCGTGCGGGTCGCCGACCACCTGTTCGGCCCTGAGAGCGAGCATCCGCCGAAGCGCCATACCGACGACGAACGCAAAACCGGCTGACAAGCGCCGCGAACTGGAGAAGGCCTGAGCTATGAATCGTTTCGCGTACCTCTTGCTGTCGTTCGCTCTGGTCGCCGGTCCGTGCGGCGAGCTCGTCTGGACCGAGACGGGGAAGCCGTGTCTGATCCGACCGGACGGCAGTACGCTCCCTGCGTACAACAAGGTTCGCGAGTGGCCGAACGGTCATCCCGGCCCCGCTGGCCCCGCGGGCGTCGCGTCCGTTCCGTCGATCAACGCGTCGCTGATTTCTGAGCGAGCGATCCTCGCGCAGTTCGGACCGAATCGACCGGGGCCGCCCGGGCCTCAGGGTCCGGCTGGTCCGACCGGTCCGCAAGGGCCGCAGGGGATCCAGGGCGAGACGGGCCCCGCCGGTCCCAAGGGCGATGATGGAGACACCGGCCCGACTGGCCCCGCAGGAGCGACCGGCGCCACGGGACCGCAAGGCCCTCAGGGAGAGCAGGGGGAAACCGGAGCGACAGGCCCCGCCGGCCCGACGGGCGCGACAGGTCCGACCGGTCCCGCTGGCCCTCAGGGAGAGCAAGGCGCCACCGGCGACCAAGGGCCGCAGGGCGAGAAGGGCGACGACGGCGATGCGGGACCGACGGGAGCAACTGGCCCTCAGGGTCCGACCGGCGCCACGGGTCCGACCGGTCCGGAAGGTCCGGCAGGAGCGGACGGAGTCGACGGCGACGACGGTCTATCGGCTTACGAGGTCGCGGTCGCGGACGGCTTCATGGGCGACGAGACTGCCTGGCTGGCGTCTCTCGTAGGCGATACGGGGCCAGCGGGACCGACGGGCGACACTGGCCCCACCGGCGCCACGGGCGCTGCAGGAGCCGACGGGCGGACGTGGTACAGCGGCACGCCGCCGCCGTCCGACGCGACCGGTCAGAACGGCGACTACTACCTCGATACCGACGATCACGCGTACTACGGACCGAAGGCCGGCGGAACTTGGACGGGGACCGGACCGACGTCGCTGATCGGCCCGACGGGAGCCGCGGGTAGCGATGGAAGCGATGGCGTTGACGGAGATTCCGCCTACGAAATCGCCGTCGCCGAAGGTTTCATGGGCGACGAAGCTGCGTGGCTCGCGTCGCTGGTCGGAGCCACGGGAGCCGCTGGCGTGGACGGCAAGTCGGTTCTGAACGGGACCGCCGACCCGACCACGGAAGGCGTCAACGGCGACTTCTACATCAAAACCAGCGGCGACCCGTCGGAGTGGAAGATCTTCGGGCCGAAAGCTTCCGGCTCATGGCCTGCCGGCGTGGCGCTGCGCGGTCCGACGGGAGCCACCGGAAGCACTGGCGCCGCGGGAAGCGATGGAGCTGACGGTCGCGACGCCGGATTCGAGTTCGCGTTCGAGACGACGACGACCGGCGACCCGGGAACCGGAAAGCTCAATCTCAACTCTCCCGGCCTCGGGATTCAGCTTCGCATCAGCGAAACGGACGCCGACGCGAACGGGCTGGCGAGTTACTTCGATGACTGGATCGACGCCGCTTCATTGCAGGGATCCCGAACCGGATTCGTGACGGTCCGGAACTCCGACGCGTCCAAGGTCTGGGTGTTGAGGCTGGCGAGCGAAACGGACAGCGGATCCTATCGTGTTTACGCTACGTCTTCGCTTCTGACGACCGGGACGTTCGCCGACGACGAGACGGTCTACCTCTCGTTCGATTCGACGTTCGACGCGCCGTCGGCGCTGCACTACGCCCAGGTCGTTCGCACGACGACGCAATCGATCAGCAACGCAACCGGCACGCCGATCAGCTTCGGCTCGACCGTCTACTCCAGCGGCATCACGACGGCCAACAGCACGACGCCGATTACCATCGCGAGAACCGGGCTGTACCGAGCCGAGTGGTCCGCCGGCATGATCATCAACGATCAGGTCGTCTTTCTGACCTACCTGATCCACAACGGCAGCACGATCCGGGTGACGCGAACGGCAGGCTCCGGCGCCACCAAGCTGGTCGACTTCCCATCCACCTTCACGTTTCAGGCGACCGCTGGCGACACGGTCGGGCTGGGCATCTATCACGAGAACGGCGTCTCCACGAACACGGAAACCGGCGCCGGCTATCGCCCGACGCTGACCGTGACGGAGGTCCGCTGATCGTGCCTTACCGCGCCCTCGGCAGCGTCCTGAGCTTTCCGTTCGACGTGCGAAACACGCTCGGCAATCTCGCCAATCCGGACGCCGTGAAGATCGTGCTGTTCGCCGACGACGTCATGCAGACGACGCCCGGCGAGTCGGTCACGGTCCGCGCTGCCGACGGGAACGACGGCGCGACGATCCCCGGGCTGTTCTTCGCCGACGCCGATTCGTCCGACGAGTCGATGCAGGGCTCCGGCTTCTACGCCGAAGGGAAGCGGATCCGTGCCGCGGTCTATGACATCGAGGTCGACGGCGACGAAGGCTACGGCGGCATGATCCTGACCGACGAACTGACGATCGGCGTGGAGCCGGGGAGCGCCGGCAGCGGTTCGCTGATCGTCACGCTGACGGTCGTGGACGACGACGAAGTTCCGATTCAGGGCATTCGCGTCACGGCCTACGGCGCGAACGGACGATTCGCCGGCGAGGGTGTCAGCGACGAGAACGGCGAAATCGTGCTGCATCTACTGGCCGGCACGTACGACCTTTCGTCGCCGTCGTTCCCCGGCGCCTGGCAGCTTGCGAACCCGACTCAATCGATCGTCGTCACGGACGGCGGCACGAACGCTTTCGACGTGGAGTTCATCGCGATGCCGATCACCTGGCCGGAACTCGCCAAGGCCGCCGGCTGGGCCGTGCTGGTCGACGAGAAGGGAGTCCCCATCGCAGGGGCGTCGGTCTTCGTGCGTGCGATCAAGGCCGCATCGACCGGCGACAACGCGGCCGGAGTCCTTCCCCCGAACGATCCCTGGGAAGAGATCAGCGATGCGGAGGGACGCGTTCTCTTCGGCCCGCCGGAGAAGGACGACCTGACGGAAGAGGAAGCCGCCCGCGGCATGCTGCAGGGCTGGCAGTATTTCGTATGGGGCGAGGCGTTCGGACGCACGAAAGTCGAAAGGGCGATCGTTACAGTTCCGATCGATCCGCCGGGCGGCGCGTTTTCGTTGCGGGCGTTCGTCCGAAATACGGAGGATGCGGCCTGATGCCGATCCGCATCAACTGCACGATCACCCACGACGGCGAGCTCTCCGCCCGCGCCCACGCTCGCGTGATGAAGGGCGTCACGGGCGACGTCGGCGCTCACTGGAATCGGCACATGAAGGGCCGGCATTTCCGGTCCGGCGCCGCCACGAAGTACGGGTACAAGCCGAGAACGAACGCGTGGGTCCGTCGCAAGATGCGGAGCAAGATCGCCGCGTCCGACGCACGCCTGCCGCTGGTCTTCACCGGCACGCTGAAGCGGCAGGTGCTGCGATCGAAGAAGATCCGCGCCACGGCCACGAAGGCGACGGTCGAGATGGACACGCCCTTCTACGTCAAGAGCCGCCCGAACCCGACCGGACGGGGCCGCAACCGTCCGAACATGCACAACGAGATCACCGCGACGACGCCGGACGAGATCCACGAACTCGACATCGTGGCGGAGAAGTCGTACCAGCGGCGGATCCAGATCGAGATGAAGAACGGGCGATCCCGAAAACGAATCACCGCCAACGGAGCTAGCTGAAATGACTGTCGGCAATCTTTACCGCATGCACTCGCTGGCGTTCCCGTCCGGCGACCCGATCACGCAACTGACCGACCTGAGTTCCAATCCGGGCATCGCGGAATCGGTCGTCTCGCCGTCGGGCGACATCGCGCCGGGCTTCATCGGCATCATGGAGGAGCGTCCGGAATTCCCGTTCACGACGCACCAGATCGCTCGCGTGCTGACGCACTGCACGCAGGACGGCATCTCTGCCGACCTGTCGGGCGGCAATACCGACGCGTTCCATCGCCTGGTCGATCCGTTCGGCCAACTGGTCGCGGAAGCGTCGTCGGCTCACCTGCGATCGCGCATGCCGAGTTCGATGATGTGTTGGTCGACGCTGCGTGCGTCGCAGGGAGGACTGGCGGAGATCACCGCGAGCATCGCCGCCGTCTACGACGGAACGAACTCGCCGCTGCAGATCGCCACAGCTCAGGCGATCACGACGGCCGCCGCGGTGACGGAGCTGTTCACGCTCGGCCCGGTGAAGGTCAACGGTTCGTGGGTCGACGGCGTCCAGGAGGTGACGATCGAGACCGGGGCTCAGATGCGACTGACGGCGGCGGGCGGCGACTCGCGACCGTCGCACGCTCACGTCGCGTCCGTCGCTCCCCGCGTCATGGTCAGCACGCTCGAAAGCGGAGCGTTCCTGTCGCCGACGCCGATCACCGCGTTGCTGATTTACTTCCGCAAGATGGCCGCGAACGGCACAGCGCGAGTCGCGGACGCGACGGCGGAGCACATCGGCTTCTCGATCGCCAGCGGCGGCGGCATGGTGATTCCGCGAGCGATCGGAGGGGCCGACGGAGCGCAGACGTTCGACATTCCGATCAAGCGTCCGTCGGCGAATACCGCCTGGTGGACGATCGATTCGACGAGCGCGATTGCCTAACGGGGAGCGCCGATCGAATCGAGCCGGTCGTCGATCCTGTCGAGTCGCGACTGCACCCAACTAAGGGTGCCAAATAGCACGAACGCGAGCACGAGAAACACCAGGACAAGCAGCCAGCGAGCACATCCCTGGTCGCGACGGAGCGCCCTGATCGCTGTGGTATTTGCGAGCGACCGGTCTGGCTTCCGTGGCGGAATCGGCTCGGGGACTGACACGTTGAATTCCTCTGACGAAAGGACCGGATGAGCGGGTTCCTATATTACCTCCCCGGCGAGAGCGCCGCGAAGCTTCTCGATCCGAAGAAGTGGCTTGCCGCTCGCGAAACGCATGGACTGAACAAGGCCCTATCTGACGTTCGCGAACCGAAGCAGTTCGTCGGATGCGACGTCATCCGCGGCGGCCCGGACGGTGGGTCAGGTGTCGTGATTTCGGCGAGACGGAACGACGGGGAGGAGCCGAAGGGACTCGGGTTCTTCGCAGATCGGCAGACATGGGCCAAGACGTTCGGGTCGGCGTGGGTCGGCTACGAAGCTCTGCCGAGGCCTGAATGGATTCGCCGCCTGACGCCCGATCT
This sequence comes from Lignipirellula cremea, assembly GCF_056501455.1. Taxonomy (NCBI): domain Bacteria; kingdom Pseudomonadati; phylum Planctomycetota; class Planctomycetia; order Pirellulales; family Pirellulaceae; genus Lignipirellula; species Lignipirellula cremea. The sequence goes on along the minus strand of NZ_CM151415.1, from coordinate 6,262,158 downwards.
GGGGCAGACGCAAACTGATTCGTTCGGGCGTCAGTGGCTAGTGCCGATCGCCCGCATGCCGGAGGAGACGTACGGTACGCTGCCGAAGCAGTACGCCTTCGACGAGAACGAGAACGCGAAAGCGACCATTCGTCGCGACGCCGTCGCCCTATGGGAGGCATCGGGCAGAGTCTGGGACTCCCTGAACGGAATCGAAGGCCGGGAGATGTCGCTTGCGGAATTGGCGAAGGCAGCCGCCGCGGCGCTCTCGTGGAACTATCGAATCGGCCCCGCCGAGCTGAACGCATACGAGAACGCGGGCGAACCGGTCATCGACGACACGACGATCGGGAAGATCTGCTACGCGATGATCGCATGGGACGTCGCGACACTGCGAGGCTCCGACCTAAAAAACGACGAGATGCCGACTGGTTCGGATTCCTTGCATGGATTGAAGGGCGAAACCCTGGCTGGCGACCCAGTCGCGGCGAGCTAGCGATTGCTGGACGGATCGACGCTAGTCGGCGGCGACCGATCGTTCAGCCGGTGATCCTGAATATGCGGTAAGAGGCTTCGCGATGGCAGTCAAGATCGAATTCGGCGGCGACAGTTCCAAGCTGCGCGCGGAATACGACAAGATCGCGAAGTCGGAGAAGACCCTGACGTCGCTACTACAGGCGTCGATAAAGGAGACTGAGAGAGCTACCGCCGCAAAGCTGAAGGAGATGGAGGCGGCGAACAAGGCGAAGGTCGCGCAGAAGGAGGCAGCCGAAGAGGCGCGGAAGCTCGGCAAGGAAACGGAGAAGCAGGCCAAAGAGATTGAGCGCCTGAACGCCAAGATCGAGAAGAACGCACAGTCGCAAGATTCAATGTTCTCCCGCGGTGCCATCGGGGCTAGGAATCTGGCCCTCCAGTACCTCTCCGTGAATGCCGCAGTGGGCGTTCTGACATCGGGGATAGAGCACCAAAAGAGGATTTCAGAGGAGGCAAATTCGCAGGCTCAGCGAGTCGCCCGCTCTCAGGCCGTCCTTCTGCAAAACCTAACGGGCGTGGACGCCGGACGACAGAACGACTTCCTGGCGTCGGTGCGAGGAATTCAAAGCCGGACGGGCTTCGCGGATCAGTCGCAGCTCAACATGGCTGCGGCGTCCGCAGTGTCGGCCAGCGGCGGCAATCTCAACGCGTCCCTGTCCGCCGTCGGGGCTGCGGCTCGAATCTCGTCACATACCCCCGACTCGCTGGAGATTCTTTCTGGCGCCGCTCTCGACATGCAGTCGGCCACGGGGCTCTCGGCAGAAGAGAACCTGAGCTTCCTGCTTCAGGCTGGCGCTCAGGCCCGGCAGACAAACCTTCGCATGCAGGCGAAGAACATCGCTCCCGCGGTCAACTCGATGGTCGGCACGGTCGACGGCGACAAGGTTCTTGCTTCCCGCGAAGCCGCGGCGGTTTTCGCCGTCGCATCTAACCTCGCGAAGGACGTGGAGGGCGAAGCGACCCGAACGTCTACTTCGTCGCTCCAGACGCAGATGCGGGACTTTTTTCGCGAGCAAGGCGGCGAGCCTGGAACGATCTTCGGTCGATTCGAGGCGTTTCAATCAGACCCGAAGCTACGGGAGCAGTTCCTTAAGGGGGCCAGCTTCGAGCAGCGGTTCAAGATCCCGTTCGAGCAAATGCTTACCGGCGGAAGCGTCGCCGACGCACAGCTTGAAGCGGCATTCCCGAACATCACGACCGACCGCAGCGCCTACGACTCACTGGTTAAGCAACTGGGCACCGCCACGCCTGAACTCGCGGGCGAGACAGCGGGAAATCAGTTCGCCGCCGACGTAGAAGGCTACCTCGGGGCGCCTCGCATGAGCCGGCAGGCGAAGGCTCAGGATAAGGTCGTCGAAGCCCTTCGCCTCGCGAATCCCGACTTGGTGAGCTGGACGTTCGGCGGGATGGGGCCAGAGCTTGAATACCGTACAGGCTTAGGCTTCGGAGCTGATCCCGTCTCGTCAGGCAAGGCGATCCTTGAAAACCAGATCATGGGGCGCCAGCGGTTCGGCGGAGAATCTGACCCTGCCACGAAAGAGCAGATCGACCTTCTGCGGAAGGCCGTCATCGCTCTTGAGAACCTAGATCGAAATCAAGCCGCCCCGTCTCATACCGTCGACACCGGGGTAAGGCAATAAGCATGTCCGTCCTCACCAACCGCATCGGCGATTATCACGTCCTGCGAATCGACCCCGCGCCGCAGGGTCCGCGGAAGGTCACCGCCATCGAATCCGCCGCCGGAGTCGACGGCCATTCGTACTGGCTCCTGGGCGAGAAGGGCGAACCCATGCCCTATCGCACGGAAGTCGACCTGCCGAGCATCGGCGCCGCGATGGTGACGTTCCGTAACTACCAGAGGCTGATCGGCACGCGCGTCCCCGTGCAATGGGCCGGCTTGGACGAGATCACCGACTGGCAGTACCAGGTGGTCGACGTTCGCCAGCTCGGGATCGTGCCGACGCTGCGGCGGGTCGGCGGCGTCAGCGGCTCAGGATCCGGCGGTGCCATGCTCCTGGCCGAATGGGTACTCGTCCCCGAACTCGTACTAGAACCCGAGGCATGAAACGATGTCCGTATCGCTCTCGATCAATCAGCAACTCACCGCGACGGAGACGCTGGCAGCCGCGTCCATTCCGACGATTTCCAGTGCCAACACGGGCGCCAGTCGCGTCGTCCACAGCGCCTTCAACCGTTCGGGCTCGTCTCTCAACGCGTCGTCTGTTCCCCCGGTCGATGCTGTCGTGTTCGACGACCTAGAAACGGACGGGACCGACACGATCGACCTGACGAACTGCAAGACGGCGGCTCTCCCTAGCGGCGGGGCAGACATGACGGGAAAGAAGGTCGTCGCGGCGCTCTTCTCCTGCCCTGCGGATAACGCCGCGGCGATCGTGATCACCCCGGGCGGATCGAACCCGTACCCGATCTTCGGCACGGGGAACGACATCTCGATTCCGCCTGGCGGTCATGTCGTGATCAGCTTCGTCGGCGTCGTCAGCCCGCTGCCGGCGGTCTCGGGAAGCGTGAAGAACATCGACATCACCGGGACCGCGACCGACGTCCTGAACTACCAGATCGTTCTCGGAACCCCCGCCTGATTCCATGGCCGAAGCCACGCTGAAATTCAACCCGGACCAAAACGCTCGCACGGTCGACGCCGATACCTACGTCGTCGAATGGCGGACGAACTGGGCGGACGAATGGGAGCCTGCGCCGCTGTCGCTGGAAGAGTGCACCTGGGTCTCCGGCGGCGACGGGAAGATCGGATCGGCGACGTTCCGCAAGCGGTACGGGCGCGGCATCGACTACGGCGAGTCGGTGATCGCCAGTCTCGACCGGGAGGATTCGGCCAGTCGGAAGTTCATCCGCGTCACGCTCACGCAGAATCTGATCACGCGGAAGTGGTACGGCGTGCTGGGCGACGACACGCAGGACCGCATCGGCACGGCCTTCGTTACGGACGAGAGCGACACGGCAGGCGTCTCTCAGGGCGTCCAGACGTTCCGGGCCCTCGGTCTCGAATACCTGCTGTCGACGACGTTCATGCGGTCGAGCTGGATCGCGAAGAATCTGGACGCGACGGAATCGGTCGAGACGAAGCGGGGGCTGACGTTCAACCGCGACGGCCTGCCGAACTGTGCCGACGTGGACGACATCGAAGGCGGGCGATTCTTCCACGAGGGCGTCGACTCGATCCACTGGACGACGCATCAGGCCGTTCGCTACCTGCTCAAGCGGCACGCTCCGCTGTCGTTCGCGGGCGAAGCGAAGATCCCGTTTCGGCTGTTCGACGGCGGTTCGCCCGTGCTGCCCGACTTCGATTTCCCGCAACTCGAAACGCATGGCCGGTCCGTCTACGACCTGCTCTGCACGCTGATCAGCCGGCAGCGAGGCTACGGCTTCTACCTGGATCCGACCAGCGACGAGTCGGCGGTCGAGCTGCGGCCGTTTACCTTCGTGCGGGAAGCGGTGGAGCTCGATCCGGAAGACGAGTCGAAGGTTCTGCCGGCGAACCCCGCGGTCTACCTGGTCGACATCGAAGCCGATCGCAGCAGCGGCGGCGCCCGGCTGATCAAGCGGACGGACGAGCGGTTCGATCGGGTTATCGTCCAGGGGGCGAGACGGCGAAGCTGCTTCTCCCTGAGCTACGCGGACGGCACGCTACAGAACGACTGGTCAGCCGAAGACGAAGAGGCCTACAACCTCGGCGCGAGCGAGGCGGTCGATTACCCGGATCCTGCCGAAGTCGAGGATCAGCAGCGCCGCGACGAAGAGGCCCGCAACGCTCCCGAACTGCGCGACGTGTTCGCGAGGTTCCGCGTCCCGGAAGAATGGGATCTGACGGCGGGCGACGGCGAGGGGATCGAAGAGCAGCAGCCGATCCTCCTGCCGGACGCAGGCGACGAAGAGGAATCGCCGTCGCTGTTCCTGCCGGAGGTTCGCGTCCAGCGGACGGTCCCGCTGCTCGAATCGCTCGACTACTCGGGAACGGAGATCTCCGACTACGCCGCGACCGACACGCCGATCAACAACGACGAGCCAACGCTGCCGGAGATGGCGCCGTTCGCCTTGCTGAAGCTCGTGATCACGGAAGCGGTCGGCGAGACGCCGGAGGTCGCCCGCTGGCTGCGAACCGACACGCTCGAAAACATGGCCGGGTTCGCGACCGCCACGAGCGAAGACGTCGATCTACGCTGGTCGGCGGAAGTCGAGCCGACGCGGGACGTGCCTGGCTTCACGCTGCCGGTCCGCGGCGCTCCCCAGCACATCATCGCCAGCGAACGATTCGCTCCTGCCGAAACGCCGGCCATCGAAGGACGTTTCGACTACGAGACGTTTATCTTCACGGTCGCGATCGAAGAGGACCGGTTCTGCGAGGGCAAGTACGAAGAAGAACCGACCATCGGGGCCGACGCGGTCCGCACGCTGATCCTGGACGCCGGCGACGACTTCCGCAAAGACTACGTCGTGCCGAATACCGTGGTCGGCGTGGACGGAGTGACCGGCCAACTGATCCGCACGACCAGCGGCGGCTACGTTCGCGACGACTCGAAACTCCTGAACGAAACGGCCCGGCTGGCATTCGAGTTCTACAAGCTCGGCCGCGTCGCTCTGGCGTATCAGACCGGCGACATGGAGCGGACGCTGCAGCTTCCCCTGGGCGGCTATATCCGTTCGATCGGACGCGAGAGCGTATTGGACGGGAACCACAATCAGGACATCGAATCGGTCGTGACGGAGGTCACCGCACGCTTCGGCACGGCCAGCGGTCCGAATCCCCCGGCGCCGACGTTCGCCTTCAAGACGGATTTCGTCGAACTCGACATGCGGCGAAAGGGGTTCGGCTGATGCCCAAGGGAACGCAACGCACGCCGGTCCGCCCGGATGATCGGCTCGCCTTGCTGGAAAGCACGGTCCGGCGACAGCAGCAGCAGATCGACAACCTGCTCAGGCCGAAGCCTCGCACGCACTGGTCGCAGGTCCGTCTCGCGCAGACGTTCGACGACGGCGAGTATCCCGGCGTCACGGTCCGTTTCCCGATCGTCTTCCTGGACGCCGCGTTCGACGCGATGGACGACGAGATCGACCTGACCGCCAAGAGCGCCGTGCGGCAGGCGTGGGCCTACTCTCTCGAACCGATCGCTCTGGGAATCGGCACGACGATCTTCGTGGAGCAGACGGAAAAGGGCATGTGGGTCATCGTCGATGCCTCGGAAGGGCTGATGATCGGCGAGACACAATCCGGCGGAATAAGTACCAGCGCCGCGGCGACGGTCACGGCGAAGATCCTGAATTCGGACGGGTCGCTGTCGACGGCCCTAGACGAGAACGACGACCCGATCGAGGACGAGGTTTACAGCCCGCTCGGCAACGTCGCGGAGAACCGGAAGATCGTCTACGCCCGGGACAAGCGAAGCGGTCGGCTGTTCGTCGTTTCGGAGGCTTGCCCGTAATGACGAAACGCTGGGCGCCCGGATGTACGTGCTGCGGAGAAGGGACGGCTCTATCGGACTGTTGCCTACTGGACGGCGACGTCGTCGAAGTGCCGACCAGCGCCATCATCGATACCGACTGCACGCTCCCGGACTTCTCGAACCTGATGGTCGAGATCAACGGGCACATTCGGGACTTCGCGGGAGTCTCGGGCTGTCGCGGGAACGGCACGTACTCCGTCCCGAACTCGTCGGATTGCTTCACCGCTGGCGATTCGACAGGCGGATCGTGCTTGTGGTCCGGCAGGTTCGCCACGAACGCCTGCACGTTCTCTGGTCAGGAGTGGCGTCCGGTCATGGGCGTTTACCTTGCGGCGGGCAGCTACAAGGGCTTCTTCGGCTATATCAAGGCCCTCGCGGCCTGCAGCACGAGCAGTATCTTCGATCGTGCGATCTACGCCCGCTTTGAGTTGACCAGCACGCTCGCCGATCTAAGCGGCCCGGTGTCGCTCCCCTGCACTTTCGCGGCGACCGACTCAGGTGGCGACTACTGGGACGCCGCCGAACCCCTCGTGATCTACTTCTGATGGACGCCTGCTGCGAATCTGAACCGCACGGCGCCGGCTTCCGCTGCCCGACTTGCAAGGTTCCGCACCGACTCGATCGGAAGGGACGCGTGCCGATCCGGAATTGCGACGGTCCCGGGCTCGTCTTCAACGATCTGTCGCGCGGTCCGTGCGTCCGCCGCGGCCAGGTGATCCGCGTAGAGCTCTGCCAGTTCTGCGGCAGTCGCGAGAAGCTGATTTCGATCTTCGCGTGCGAGCATCCGGAAGGCCCGGCGCCGGAAGTCAGCGAAGCCCGCTGGAGACATGCCCAACCGCGGGGAGAGACGTGCGGGAGCTGCCGGTTCTACGAGGCGAGAGAGGAGGCTGGCTAAACGATAGACGCCGCCCCGGATGGAGCGGCGTCTATATGAAAATGCGAGGACTGGACTTTTACCAGCGACCTCCGGGAGCTTTCCTAGGATCACCCGGCGCTCTGTCTCTGAGCTACCTCGCATTCGTATCTTCAAGCGACGCCCAGCGTGCGTCAAGGATTCGCCCGCTAGTCCGGCCAGATCAGCCGGTACGCCCCGCTCCTGACGTCTCGCCATTCCCGGCGGACGCGGACCAGCCAGCGACGCCAACGCGGCGGCTTTAGCTCGATCGTCAGAGCGATTCGCATGGGGGCGTGGAAGGCGTCGGCATCCAGATATAGCGAGCGGTCCTGAGGGAATCACCAGCCCATTGCGGAAGGCCGTCGCGGACGTACGAACCACCCTTAAGGTCTTCGTTCTCGATCACGCGAAGGGATTTCCGCTGCGGGAACTGGTAGCCGTCCCACGGTCCGCCGACGTACTCGCAATCGCAGATCATGCCCCGCTCCCCGTTAAAGAAATCGCCCCCGGATTTTACTCTGCCGTCCGGCCATTAAAAAACGATTGACCGAAGTCGCCGCGCCGGTAACATAGAGTCCTCTAGCCCACAGGGCATGCGACAGAATCCTTCGAGCCCGACTACCCTCGCAACAGCAGGCCGGACCATGAAGAGCTAACACGCGTCGCCGAAAGATCACTGAAGCCGACATCGTTCATTCGACGTCGGCTTTTTTCGTTGATGGCTAGCGCGACAGAAAAGGCCGTTTTGCAAGCATCGAACGCCGGAAGTCTTGTTGCCGCCGATACTTGATTGCGCGACGGAACTGCCCGAACGCAAAACGCCGCCCCGGTTCTCCAGCGGGACGGCGTCGGCGTCAGACGCGGCGTATGACGGGTGCATTGTCGCATCCTCGATCCCCAGCGTCTCCCCCTCCGCAATCACTTCCCGCTCCCAGCCGCCTTCGATCTTGATCCCGTACGAATTCGCCAGCCGCATCCGCTCCAGATAGAGCCCGATCGCGCGAAGATTGGCCCTCCAGTCATCGACGAATCGCATTGCAGCCGCATCCAGCCGCCGGACCACGCGAACCGCAGCACGATTCCCGGGTCGACCGGCTTCGCTCCCGAGACCGGCAGTCCGTTGTAGCCGATCAGGTTCGGCTCCATCGAAAGCTCGATCGTGGCGCCCTTCGCGCGATAGCCCCGCAGCTCGTCTTCGATCGCCTGAAGCGTCTGCCCGAGGCTCACCGAGAAGTGCGTATGCGAACGCCGCTTGGACGCGGCCGTGAAGGGGCCACGCCAGTCGGTGCGAGGGAGGGCGCGGAAGAAGTCGTCACGCATGGGGCGTCAGGCTCTTTCGTTGCTGAGCGGCCTGCGACTGTGCGGCTCGCTTATCCCTTCGACGCTGTTGCGTAGTCGCTCGCGATCGCTTTCGCACGAGGGCCGCGTGGCCTGCCGCCGTGCTCCGACTGCTGTTGCACTTCGCGCAAGCCAGCACGGTCGTCTCGCCTTCGACCCTGCCCCGAAGATGATGCGTTCTTTCGTACAGATGGTCTAGCGTCGCGCGCCGGGGGTGATTGACCGCCGGTCCCGCGCGTGGCAGGAATGTCTTCACCTTGCACCAGTGGCAGAGCGGGCTTCTTGCAAAAAGGATTTCGAGTCGTCTTCGTTTCGACATGGCAGAGAAGGGCCTCAGTCGTCGTTTCCGATCACCTTGCGGTACGGCACTTCATCAGGCGCATCCTCTTCGAGGATGCCCCAGAGTTCCGCGTCGGCGCCGTGGCCCGATCCACTCACGGAACCGCGACTCGCGGCGTGGCGTTCGATCGCGTGGCGATAACGGTCGATCTCAGCGAACAACGCGCGGACGGTCGCGATCGATAGAAAGACGCTCGTTTTTCGCGTCGCTGTCGAGAACGGCCCGCCATGCCCGATCAACTCGATTGCTCATCAAAACGCTCCTTCGAAACAGACCTCCGGCGCCGCTGCCGGACGGGGATGGGAAAGGACTCCGGCGGGAGTCGGCGGCGTGTACGCTATGCGTCCGCTATCTGATCGATTCGCACGCGCAGCAGCGTTAGCCGCGTGAACGACAGGCCCGCAAAACACGAGCCCCGCAAGCGCCGCAAATAGGGCGGACGTGCCATTACGACGTGCTCGACTGGCTGGAGCCCGAATGGGTTCTCGACCTCGCGACCGGAGAGCTCTCCCGGAGGCGACTTCGGCGACCCCCGATCGAGCTGGCGATCCGACGCTGCCGGCGGGACGTCTGGTCCCGTTTCGCGCGTCATCACTATCTGAGCTCCGACGTTCATTCAAGCTGCCATTGCTGGGTCGCGACGCACGAACGGACGCCGGTCGCCTTTTGCGCGGTGATGAACCTGGTCGGTCGTCGCGGTCGCAAGCGGATCAGCCGGCTGGTGACGCTGCCCGACTGGCAGGGGATCGGCGTCGGCAGACGCTTTCTCGACGCGGTCGCCCAGATGTACGTCGAACAGAGCTTTCGCATGAACCTGGTGACGGGGCATCCCGCGATGATCGCCTCGCTCCGGCGAAGCGCGCTCTGGCGCTGCATCGACTTCCGGCCGCACGGTTTCCCCCGCGACGCTCGCTTCGCCAGCAAGTACGTCTCGCATTCGCTGGGCCGCTGCGTCGCTTCGTTCGAATATCGACTTCCCGGGATCGAAGCCGCGGCGGCGTGAGTCGGGTCGTACGAGGTCGCGGGCGATGCCTCGAACAGGCCGTGTGCCATGGCTGGCTTGTCCAGCCGTGCGAACCGCAAGGCGTTCGTCGTGCAGAGACGCCCTCTCACGATCTTGAATTGACTTAAGTGGTTGCCGCATTCACGGCTGGACAAGCCAGCCGTGGCACCCCCACGAGTTCTACGCGTCGGCATTTAACCAGGCCCCGAGAGTTCATCGCCGCATGCCCGCCGTCGCTTCGCCAGCCCAACTACAGGAACGCCGGCGTCGGGCGGAGGATCGATACGTCCAGGGGGTTTCGATCGCGGAGATCGCGGCGGAGCTGGGCGTTTCCCAGAACGTCGTCGCGAACGATCTGCGCTGCATTCGCATCGCCTGGACTCTGGAGCGCGCGAGCGAAGGCGACGCCCGGCTGGAATTGGAACTGCGCAAGATCGATCGCCTGGAACGCGAGGCCTGGAGAGCGTGGGTCCGCTCGCAACAGGATCTCGACTCCACCAAGGTGAGCCGCGACGGCGCGAAGGAGAAGGCGGAGCGAACGCTGCGCAAGCAGTCCGGCGATCCGCGATTCCTGGTCGTGGTGAAGGACTGCGTCGATCGCCGCTGCCGACTGCTCGGCCTGTCGGCGACGACTCAGAAAAAGAACGCCGGAGAGCATCCGCTGCCGGCCATCGAGGTCGTCGTACGCGACGCCGACGAACTCGAACGTCTCTGGTCGGTCGACGACCTGCTCGAACGTCTCGGGCGAGAGCAGGAAGCGTCGAAGGAGGATCCGGTGCAGACCCTCATGAACTCTCTCGCTGCAGGCGCCGAAACGCCGGATGCCGACGGTCGCGACCCGGATCAGGAGGCGACGGCATGACGAAGCGAGTCATCAAAGGGGCGAAACGAAACGCGCGCTCCGTGCGGCCGCTTCCCGTCTCGGCGAAGCAGGCGGAGTTCCGGCGGTCGAAGGCCTGGATCCGCGGCTTCTGTGCGGGGCGCGGCGCGGGCAAGACCCGCATCGGCGCCGTGGACCTGCTTCTACGAGCGCGGCCTGGGGACGAACTGATGGTCGTCTCGCCCACCTACGCGATTCTCGAAGAGACGACCTGGACCGCCTTCCGCGAAGCGGCGGAGACGCTCGGCCTGTGGATCGGAGGAACCAAGTCGCCCTTCCCGCGAGCGAAGGTACGCACTCGCAGCGGCGGCTTCGCCCGCATCGCCTTCCGGACTGCCGAGCGGCCCGATCGTCTCCGCGGACCGAACAAGGCGGGACTCTGGCTTGACGAGGCCAGCCTGATGAGCCGGGACGTGCTCCGCTGGGCGCTGCCCGTGCTGCGCAGTCGCGGGCGGATGGGCTTTCTGACGCTCACCTTCACGCCCCGCGGCAAGCGGCACTGGACCTACGACCTGTTCTTCGATTCTGCCGGCAACGTGCGACCCGACACGCACCTGATCCAGGCGCATGCGTCGGAGAATCCGTTTCTTCCGCGGGAGTTCGTGAAGCGTCTCGCGCCGCAGTACGGCGACACGATGCGGCGCCAGGAACTGGGAGGCGAGTTCGTCGAGATGATCGGGTCGTTCTTCCGCCGGGAGTGGTTCGCCTTCGACCTGCCCCCTCGCCGGGCGCGGCGCGTACGGTACTGGGACAAAGCGGCGACCCCGGGCGGAGGCGCTTACTCCGTCGGCCTGTTGATGGCCGAGCGTGCGGGGAAATGGTGGGTCGAAGACGTCGTCCGCGGACAGTGGTCGCCTGCCGAGCGAAATCGCCGGATGCTTCAGACGGCGCAGCGGGATGCCGCGACGTACGACGGCGAAGTCGTGATCGCCTTCGAGCAGGAGGGGGGCAGCGGCGGACGCGAGTCGGCAGACGAGACGATCCGTCTGCTCGCGGGCTATCCCGTCGTCCGAGACGTCGTCGGCAGATCGGGCTCGTCCGCGCCGCTCGAAACGCCGGGTCGCTATCACGCCAAAAAGCTCCGCGCGCTGCCGTTCGCCGCGCAGGCCGAAGCCGGGAACGTCGCTCTCGCACCGGGCGAGTGGAACGACGACTACCTCGAAGAGTTGATCGCCTTTCCGGAAGGTCCCTATGCCGACCAGGTCGACGCTTCGTCGGGCGCCTTCGCGCAGCTTGCGCGAGGCCTCGACGCGACCGCGCCGCCCGAACGAACGATTCGCGAACCGATCGACGCTCGCCGCCACGGCATCGCGTGGCGGAAGTGAAGTGTCCTTCCGTAGGGTGGGTCTTGACCCACCTTCCTTCGGAGGCCAGTTGCCGCTTGAGGGGCTTCGGGCGTTCGCGCCGTCATCCCCATGCGGCTCCGTGTCGAGGATCGTGAGAACGACAGGTGGGTCAAGACCCACCCTACGAAGATTAAGACTCCCAGCAACACGAAAGGCTCTCCATGCCCAAGCCCCAACGTTTCCCGATGACCGCCGTGCAGAAATGCGGCTGGACGGCGCTCGCCCGCGTCGTGCAGGACGACGGGTCGCTCGCGCAGGCGGCGACGCTGGCGAGCGTGAGCGCCCTCGTGGAGAACGCCGCGGGCGAGATCGTGTTCGAGCAGGCGTTCGAACCGGACGACGTCCTGCTCGCCTCGCTCGCAGGAACTCCCGCTTCGCCCGATCCGCGGTGGGAGGAGGACTCCGTCGGCTACAACTTCCGCGCGACGCTGCCCGCCGCCGCGTTCGAAGAGCCCGGCCCGATCGTCGTGGAGTTCGTCTTCGAACCAATCGCCGGTTCGCCCTGGCGTTTGCGCTACGAAGGGGTCGTCCTGTCGCGACTTGACTCGGCTGCTTGACGTTCTTCGTAGGGTGGGTCATTGACCCACCTTTATCGCAATCCGTTTCGCCGCATCTGGTGGGTCAATGACCCACCCTACAAAAACTGCTTGCCCACGGGTCACCCATGATCGCCGCTCCTGAACTGCTTTCGCTGCCCGACTTCGCTTCTCCTGGTTCGTTCGGGGGCGAACGCATGGTCCGCACGTTTCCGCATCCTGACGAGGCGTTGCGGCACCGCATCGACAACGCCCGGTTCATGCGGAACGAATGCTCGATCATGGAATGCCTCGAGACCCGGCAGCGGAGTTCGGCGCTGTTGCCCTGGCGGCTCGTACCCGAGCGACCGAACGATCCTGCGCAGCGAGCGCTCGCGGAGGATCTGACCATGCTCGTGCGGCGCGTGCCGAGGTTTCTGGAGTACCGACGGAACCTGCTGGAGGCGCTCTGGTACGGACGTTACGCCGTGACGCATGTCTGGGAGTCGGTCGAAATCGCCGGCCAGCGCCGTTACGCCATCGTCGACTGGGAACCCCGCTGCGGCGACAAACTCGTCTTCCGTTCGCCTCGTTCGTTTCCTGACGGCGACCCCCGCGGCGTCGGCATCCGCGTGTCGAAGCCGCCGGCGGAAGGGGCGGAGGGACGTGACCGCTACGTCCGCACGTCGGAAGGCTGGGTCTATTTTCTGGCGCGGGAAGAGCGACCGCTGCTCGCGCTCCATCAGCATCTGATCGAGGACGGTCCGCCGGAGGAACAGGCGCTGGCGGGGTCGCGGTTCGGCGTCGGCATTCGCAGCCGGGTTTACTGGTCGTGGTACTCGCTGCAGGAGTGCCTCTCCTACCTGATGGAGTTCCTCGAACGCTCGGCCTTGGGGATCGAGATCTGGTCGTACCCCTCCGGCAACGCCGAGGCCGAGAAGGCGACGCGGAAGGCGGCCCAGGAGCGGATCGGAGGAGGGCGGTCGATCGTGCTCGTCCCCAAGCCGCCCGGCGACCAGGCCCAGCAGTTCGGCGTGCAGCACATCGAACCGGGCCTCGGCGGAGCGGAGGCGCTGCAATCGGTCATCACCGACTACTTCAGCCGCAAGATCAAGCGTTACGTCCTGGGCCAGACGCTGACGAGCGAATCCGAAGCGACCGGCCTCGGCAGCGGCGTCGCGAGGGCCCATCAATCGACCTTCGACGACGTCGTCCGCTACGACGCGCAGAAGCTGGCCGAGACCCTGACGACGGATCTCATCGAGCCGCTGAAGACGTTCAACTTCCCCGATGCGAAGGGGACGACGGTGCGGTTCGAGTTCGTGCTGGATCGGGAGGAAGCGCGCGCCGCGTAGACGTTAACGCGGCGGCCTCGGCCAACTCTGTCCGTATACTTCCTGACTGCGAGATCCGAAGCGGCGACAGCGCTGTCCTGTCCGCGATCGAACGCCGCAGGTCCGGGACGCCGGTCGGGACGGAAGGCAGCTGGCATGACGACGAATCGAACGATCGGGCTTCTCCAAGTTCCGCGTGACGGAGCCTTCTCGCCCGACGAGCCGCTGTCCGACGTTTTGCGGCAGGCGCTCGACAGCACGATCGCATTCTACGATCGCGTGGGATTTCATCCGCCGTGGGTGAGCTATCTAGCCTTGGCGATCGATGATGACCGGAGTCTCGCGACGGGCTTCGTCGGAGCCGGGGCGTTCAAGGGCCCGCCGCAGGAGGGGCAAGTCGAGATCGCCTACTTCACGTTTCCGGGCGAAGAATCGCGAGGCGTCGCGACCGGCGTGGCCCAAGCGTTGGTCCAGATTGCACGGAAGTCCGACGCTCGCATCCTCGTCAACGCCCGCAAGCTGATCGAGCTCAACGCGTCGCACCGCGTGCTGACGAAGGCCGGCTTCCAAAGCTCTGGCGTCGTCGTCGATCCGGAGGACGGCGAGGTGCTGGAGTGGGTGTACGGCGGGTAGAACTCCGCTCCTAAACGTGCTCGGCGAGTGCGGCGACGAATTCTTCTACTGTCGGTCGTGGACCTTCGCCGTAGTTGAGATGCTCGCTCGCGGTCCATTCAGCGAGGACAGTTCCCGACTGGCGGACGCTCTTCTCCAGCGTGAAGTATCGCCCGGTGACGTCCTTCGGATCGGGACGTTCGTTGCTCGTGAGATCGATGAATGCGACCAGCGCCGTCAGGTGCGCCTCCGCCAGTCGGGTCGGCGGAGGCAATTCGACGACGACGCTCGGAAACGTCTTGACCCGAACGCGATGGAGCTTCACCTCGTCGGCCTTGAAGCCCATCGGTCGCCCGCAGGCTTTCTCGACGTCGCTCATCAAGTCCTGGATCAACCTTCCGGCATCCGGCGAGGCGGCAATGGCCAGGAACGGCACGGGCTGCGCCAGGGCGAACCCGCGAAGCGCAAGATGCGCTAGCGCGTAGTGCGTCGACGGTCCCTCGCCTTCGTCGGGAGGGGACGCTTTTTTGCGATTCAAAAAATCGAAGATGCCCACGCGTTCTACAACCTCTCGTACGGCAGCTTGAAGAGCTGATCCATGGCCTTGAGGTCGCCGGATTCGAAGCCGGCGCGGAACCACCTGGCCCGCTGGGCGGAGGTGCCGTGCGTGAAGGAGTCTGGCACGACGCGACCCTGGGCCTCCCGCTGCAGCTTGTCGTCGCCGACGGCCTGCGCGGCGACCATCCCTTCCTCGATGTCGCCCTGTTCGAGGATGTTCTTCGTCTTCTGTGCGTGATGGGCGAAGACGCCGGCGAGGTAGTCGGCCTGCAACTCCAGCCGGACCGACATGCGGTTCTCCTCCGGTCCGCCGCGCGCGGCGTTGACCTTGTCGGAGTAGCCCGTCAGGTTCTGCACGTGGTGGCCGACCTCATGCGCGACGACGTAGGCCATCGCGAAGTCGCCCCGGGCGCCGAGCTTGCCGGAAAGCTCCTCGAAGAACGACAGGTCGAGATAGACCTTCTGATCGCCGGGGCAATAGAAGGGGCCGACGGCGCTGCTGGCGGTGCCGCAGGCCGAGTTCACCGAACCGGTGAAGAGCTCCATTTGCGGCTGCTGATACTCCGCGTTCAGCTGCGCGGGAAACTCCGCGTTCCAGACGTCCTCCGTATCGGCCAGCACGACGGAGACGAACTGCTTGATCGGTTCCTGGCGCTCCAGTTCCGCGGGGTCGACCGGCGCCTGCGGAGCGCCCCCTTGCGGAACCTGCTGCAGAACGACGAGCGGGTTGCCGCCCATCAGGTAGACGACGCCCATCATCAGCAGGATGCCGACGATCCCGATGCCGCCCCCCACGCCGGCGATACCGCGGGCGCCTCCTCTGCCGCGGCTATCGATGACGTTGCCGCTCTGCCTTCGCCCTTGCCAGCGCATGACCCTGCTCCGCCGAATAGCTGCCGCGTCGTCGAACGATCGACTTTTCGCTTCAGATTCTAGCGGCGCGCCGTGCGAAGAGCAGTCCTGCCGAAGCGTCGGCGAACCTGGGCGGAAAACCTCAGGCGGACCAGTCGATGTTCCGCGTCAGGCGGACCAGTCGATGTTCCGACTCAGGCGGACCAATCGATATCCCGCAGCGACGCGATCCGGCGCAGGCCGTACGTCTCGTCGCCGGCGTATTTCGGATTGCCGGGTCGAACGGCGAACGCGGTCGCCAGGCCCGCTTCCTCCGCCGCCTTCAGTTCGGCAGGGACGTCGCTGACGAACAGGATCTCGTAAGGGTCGTACTCCATCGCCTCGGCGATCAGGCGGTAGCTCCGGGCTTCCTTCTTGCTGCCGACGGTGGTGTCGAAGTGGCCGCGCAGCGTGGGCAACAGGTTCCCCGCCTGCGTATGGCCGAAGAAGGCCTTCTGCGCCGCGACCGATCCGGAGGAGTAGATCCGCACGTCGCGATCGTCGGCCTTCCAGTCGCGGAGAACTTCCGGGACCTCGTCGAAGACCTGGGCGATCAACTCACCCGACGCGAAGCCCGCGTTCCAGATCATCCCCTGCAGGGTCTTCAGGCCCGTCCACTTCCTGTCGGCGTCCATCTGCCGCTCGACCTCCCGGGCGACCGCTTCCGCCGGATCGACGTCGGGCGAAGCTTCCCGTTCCTTCGCGACGAGCGCATCGAGATCGGGAAAACCGGCGTCGACGGCGATCTGCTTCGCGGCGGCGAGTACCTCGGGGCGGTCCAGTCGTTCCGTCAGAAACGGGCGGACTTCCCGCCGGGCGAACGGGAACATCACGTCGAAGACGTACGCGATCGGGGCGACCGTCCCCTCGATGTCGAGCAGCGTCGCCTGGCCGGAAAACGCGAGCATGATCCGCAGGCCGAGAGGGAACGAACGAAAGAAGTGGGTTAGCTTAGAGAGCGCGTTCGTTCGCGACAAGCGAGGGCGGGGCCGCTACTTCGCGACCGCGTAAGGCTTGTGCGAGTAGTACTTCGGGCGCTCGTCCAGGCGGATGTGCAGCCACGCGACGCCCATGCCCGCCGTGCTGAGCCAGATCGGCTGCATGCCGGCCCGCTCGAGCAGGGTCTCGCCGACGACCTTCCAGAGCTCGCGAATCTGCTCCTCAGGCGCGGTCCGCACGAACGCGGCCAGATGGACGTAGTTCGCCGTCTCCGAGACCGGCAGCGGGGCGATCAGGTAGGCGTCGCCGCTGAGGTTTTCGAAGCCGGCGATCGTCACGTTCGGGAGCGTCGCCAGCTCGAACGCCTCCGCGAACGAGGAACTGTCGGGACTGCGCGAATCGATCGCGTCGAATTGCGACAGCACGCACTCGAACGGTCGGTCGAGCGTCGCGGCCTTCACCGCAGGGCATTCCCAGCGGTAGCCCCGAAAGGGCGAATCGGCGAGCGCCTGGGCGAAGATCCGCGCGAACGCGTCGTCGCTGCGCCAGGCTACGCAAGCTTCGCGGAACGAAAGGACGCGATCGCCCCGCTGAAAGGTCAGGCGCTCCAGCGAGGGCGTGAGGTTTTCTCGTTCGATGTGCAGTTCGGTCATCGAGCTAGGGCGTCGTCAACGTAAGGGTTTAGGATTCGGCGCCGCATCGACGCACTTGTCATCATTTGCCGCCGAATCACTTCGTGATCGACGGTCGTTGCGCGTCGCCCAGCGAAGCTGGGCTTGACGCTCCACTAGGTCGAAGCGGCGGTAGGAGGATTCGAGCGAGACGGATCTACGGTAATGGCGTTACGATACGCTCCCCGTCCCTCAGTTTCGAGAACCCTCCCCACGGATCGCCCGCCGACCATGCACGTTCCGCCCGGTCGCTATCGCCACTACAAGGGACAGGACTACCTCGTGATCGGCGTGGCGCGGCATAGCGAAACGGAGGAGGAACTCGTCGTTTATCGCACCGACTACGGCGACCGGAGCCTGTGGGTGCGACCGAAGGCGATGTTTCTGGAAACCGTCGAGGTCGCCGGGCGAACCGTTCCCCGATTTCTATTCGTCGGCGAGAGCTGATTCGTTAAGATCGAAGGGACAGGGAGCCGCCGCAGGGCACGTGACGGGCCCTTCTTCGATGAGACGAGGCTCGTCATGGGCGCAGGTGAGGACGGATCGATGGTCGCTTTCGGTATCGTGACGGTGATCTTCTCGACGATCGGGATCATCTCCGTCGTCGCGATCGCCGGCGCCTACCTGATCAATTATCGGGGTCGCATGCGGACCCGCGAGATGGGCTTTCGCCTGGTCAACGAAATGGTCGCCCGCGGCATGCCGGCAGACGAAATCGTGCCGATCCTGGCCGCCTGGCATCAGGACCGCCGCGCCGGCAAGCGCCTGATGGACGAGCGCAAGGGCGGAACGTTCGTCGAAATGACGAAGAAGCCCCTGCGGTAGCCGGCCCCGCCGGTACGCGATCAGCCGACCGTTTCGCTTTCGGCAGCGAGTCGCCGCTCGAGCGTCCAGAAGTCGTCGAGCGACTCCATCGGCTCGGTCTCGAACGTTCCCTGTTCCAGTTCGATTCGCCGGCCCGTCTCCCGCGAAGCGATCATCGCCAGATCGGCGAGCGTCAGCTTGCCGGGCGGAAGGGGAACCGATCGCAGCTCGGGCGGAGCTTCCGCGGCTGCCTGCGTCGTGCTCGCCGGCTGGACCTGGGGGGTCGGACCGGTCGCCGTGGCCGGGGCGTCGGACTCTGCCGGGAAGAACATCGCTCCGTTCCCGAAATCGACGGCGAACGCGATGATCCCGGGAAGGAAGAAGAAGCAGAGACCGATCGCGTCGAGCCCGACGACGGTCCAGTCGACGTTCCCGCGACGCGTCTGGCCCACGCGTTCGGGATGCATGAGCGTGCCGCAACCCGTCGCCGCCGCTGCGAACAACGCCGACGACGCGACGACGAACGTTCGCCGCGAGGGGAGAGGCTTCGCGGGTTCGACGCTCATCGGCAGGCGTTGACGCAGGTCCGTACGCCTGTCGCGAGACGCCGGCCCCCGACGCCTCTCAGGCGGCGGAACGTTACTTATCCCCGCCCGACGGCGTCAACGCCAAAGGTGCGAGCGAATGGATCGACGGATCCAGGACAGGCCGGTGTGCCATGGCTGGCTTGCCCAGCCGTGCTGTCCCTGCTGCGTCGAAGCTAGAGGAATCATCGGGTAGCGCATCCGAGACTAACCTCACGTCGAAAACACGGCTGGACAAGCCAGCCATGGCACACGGGGGCCTACAGCAACAGTTCCGTATTCAGTCGCGATAGTCCGTGTGACACTCGACGCAGGTCTTCATCAGCGCTCCGAGCGCGGCTTCGGACCGTTCGCGATCGTGGCCCCGCGCGGCTTCGTGCAGGAGCGTCGACGCTTCGACGGACCGCGTAAGCTCGGCGAGAAATGCGGCGTCGTCCTTGAACTGCTCGTCCGAGTCGGGCAGTTCGCGCTGCGTCTCGACCAGTTGCTCCAGCGCGAGCAGACTGTCGGAATCGGCCTGCGTCCAGTCGTCCCGGCTTAGCGCCCGCTTCGTCCGGAAGAGGGCTTCCAGCGCCTCGGTCTTCCGCGAGAGCGCGGCCATCCGCTCGGCGAGCGCTTCGACCGGCGCCTGTTCCAGCAGCGGCGGAAGTTCGGCGTCCGCCGGCGGAACGACATAGGCCTGCACGTCTCGCCAGAGACCGTCGTACTTCGGCGACAGGCCCGCCCGCTTCAGATAGTCGACCGCCTGCTCGGGCGTCAGCTCGCCGCAGGCTCTGCCCGCGATGGCGGCCATGGCCGGTCCGCGATGCTTGCCGTGGTGGCAGTGAACGTAGATCGGTCCATCGATCGCTCGCAGCGCGTGCGTCATGGCGTCGCCCGCGGCCTGCGGAAGGGCGTCGTATCCGATCGGAATGTGGACGTAGCGGAGGCCGTGCTTCTTCGCCATCTTCAGGTCGGGCGCGATGCCGTCGACGCTGACGATCGTCTTCACGCCCCGCCTGGCCAATTCGGCGAAGTCGGCGTCCGTCGTCGGCTGCGACCCGGAGTAGAGCCGCGACCCCGCGACCTGCCAGTTCTCGATGGTCGTCCCGGGCAGCGTCGGCGCCGGTTGAGCGACCGCCGTCGAAGCGGTCCCCGCGAGCACGAGAAGAAGGAGGCTCGCGCGAGCGATCGAGAGACCGGCCGAAGCGCGCAGGCGAAGGATCGTCGCGGCAGAAAGCATCGGGCTGAAGCTGATCGAGCGGCGCGGAATCGGGAGGGGCGGACGCCTTAGGACCTTCATCGTAACCGCCTGAAGAGAGAGCGACTGCGCGTCGGTCGCGAGTCTCTATTCGCGAGCGGGCGACCGATCTGACTCGCGAAACGGAGCGGCGAAAGAAAAGTGTCGCCTTTCGAACAGGACGCTCCCTACGATGCAAGCGTCGAACGAATAGTGAACGCGTGATCCCTATTCGGGTCGATTCGCATCGCTCCGGAGATTCCACATGTCGACGCCTGCTGCCGCTTCTGCGGGCAACGCCGAAATCGCCCCGCCGTCCCGCCGATCGGTTCGCGAACTGGCGACGCTCGCCCGCGAACAGTTCCCTCCCAGTCAGTTCGTCCACGCGGAGGGCGTCTGCGTCTTCGTGGAGCATGAGACGCTCGGCGCCGACGGTCAGCCGCTGAAGTTCGACGCGGCGGCGCTCGCGGGGATCGTCGAATCGTGCAACGCCCGGATCGCGGAGAGCGGTTCGTTCCCGACCCTCTCCGCGGGGCACACGCCGACGCCGGAAGAGAAGGCGAGCGGTGTTCCCGTGCCCGACGTCGTCGGCTTCTGCGGACCCTTCCGCCTGGGGCGATTCGGCGCCAGCCAGAAGACGGCCATCTTCGCCGACGAGTGGCGACGACGGGACTCGGTCGAGCGGCTGTCGCGTCTGCCGCGGCGGTCGGTCGAACTCTGGCGAGCGGCCGAGCCGCAGAGCGCCTTCTTCGATCCGATCGCAGCGCTCGGCGCCGAGACGCCGCGACTGGCCCTCGGACTGAACTATTCGATGCAGGGCGGGGCGCCCGTTCTTCGCTACGCCGCCGCCGCTCCGCAAGTCGCTTTCGAGGAAGCGGCGCCGATGGCATCGAGCGTCGATGCGAGGGCAGTCTCTCCCGATGCACTTCGTCAGGAGGTTCAGTCCTGGCTGCAGCGCGGCGAGGTCCAGCAGGTGCTCGAACGCTACTTCGCCGAACGAGCGGGCGCGGTGCGCGTCGCTACGGCGAACGTCGAAGGACAGACGACGCAGCCGTCTTCGGATCCTGCCGCCATCGATGCCTCCGCGGCGGAGTCGCACGCGGAACTGGCGAAGGCTCATGCGGCGCTCTGCTTTTCGATGGAGCGGCTGCAGCGCGAAACCTCCGACGTGCGCCGCGAAGCGCGGCTGGAACGGCTCGCCGCTTCGCAGGCGCTCGACCTGGAAGCGGAGAAGGGCCGCTGCCTGTTCGCCCGGGGTTCGAAGATGTCCGACGAGGACTTCGAGCGGCATGCCGAGACGCTCGCTCGCTACGCCCAGTCGCTGCCGCTCGGGCGATCCCTCCCTGTCGGAATCGAACCCGATAGCTCCGACAGCCGGCCCGCTCGTCCCGACACGATCGCCGCCGCCGTCGACTACGCCGACCGCATGCGTCGATCGGGTTCGCCCGTCCGCTTCCGTGCGGCGCTCGCACACGTTCGCGGCGAAGGGTGAGCGATCGTAAGTCAGGCATTGCCTGACGACGACATGAAACGGTCAGCCGCCTTCGTAGCGGTTGATCGACGGAGATAGCCGTCAGGCAATGCCTGACCTACCGGGAAAGCACGGCTGGGCAAGCCAGCCATGGCACACGGGTGCGTTCTGACGCCACCCGAACTTTCAGCGCTTCCAGCTTTCGAGGAACCTTCATGAACCTGACCGTCGCATTCCGTGCGGGGGGAGACGTCGCTCCCTGTCGCTTCGTCACGCTGGCCGCGTCGGCCTTCACCATTCAGGCCGCGACCGCAAACCAGCCTCCGATCGGCGTGAGCTTCTCCGGCACGCGGGAGGCGCCGGTTCCGTCCGCGTCGCCGTTGCTGGCGATCGCCGGCGAAGGTTGTCCCATCTGGGGACCGGGCGAAACGGCGCTGCTGGAACTGGGCGGCACGGTGACGACCGGGGCTCTGCTCAAGAGCGACGCCAGCGGCAAGGGCGTCGCCATCGCCGCGAGCGGAACCGACCTCCAGCGCTACGGCGCCGTCGCCCTGGAACCGGGCGCCGCGGGCGAACGGATCCGCGTGTTGATTCAACCCGGCGTGCTTCGCCCGGCGCTGACGTAGTCGTCGCCTTCGTAGGGTGGGTCATTGACCCACCTGCTCCTGAGACCGCGTTGCCGTATCCGGTGGGTCAATGACCCACCCTACAAGACTCTGCATTCTGCACGGCTGGACAAGCCAGCCATGGCACACGGGTCTGTTTCACGGGCCATCCGTCTAACTCGCACACGAAGAGATATTCCCTATGTCCGCTGCGTATCCCTCGGGATCGAACACGTTCGTCAAGGATCATCAGGCCACGGGCGGTCTGGTGGTCGACTTCAGTCGCAACGTCGAAGACTTCGCGCTGAACCGGTACGTCCAGATCCGGCCCGTCCGCAAGGAATCGGGCTACTACCTGGAGATGACGGTCGAGGAGGCGGGCCGCGTGCTGCACTCCGACCTCGCCGACTTCGTCTGGCCTGATGGTCAGGATCGGCCCAGCCATCCCGACGGCACGGAGTCGTTCCGCTTCCGCGAATACCGGACCGAGCGCTTCGACTACGGCTTCGTCCTAGGCGACAAGGCCATCGACCAGGCCGACTGGGACGTCCTCGAAAGCCACGGGCGGATCAAGGCCCAGCAGGCGATGACCGCGCGGACGCAGCGGGCCGTCGTCGCGATGACGGATGCGGCCGCTTACGACGCCAGTCACGTCGCCGACGTGGCGGAGATCGACGGGGCGACCGGCCCGTGGCACGAGTCGACCGTCGAGACGCAGGACGTGCGGCGCTCGCTCGCCTTCGCGGCCAGCCTGATCCGCAAGGACACGCTGGGCGTGGTGAAGACCCGCGATCTGCGGCTGGTGCTGGGGCCCGACGTCGCGCGGCAGATCGCGCTCGCGCCGGAGATCGTGGAGTACGTCGCGCACTCGGAACGGGCGACGGCACAGGTCCGCGGCCTCGCGCCGCGACGTAACGCCGACTATGGCTTGCCCGACTATCTCTACGGCGTCGAGGTCGTCGTCGAGGACGCGGTCAAGGTGACCAGCAAGAAGGGCGCCGCGTCCGTGCAGCGGACTTACCTGATGCCGGACGACGTCGCCGTGCTCGTCTCGCGACCGGGCGATCTGGTCTCTCCCGGCGGCGGGCCGACGTTCTCCACGCTGATGCTGCTCGCCTACGAGGAGATGGCGGTCGAGACGCTCTACGACCAGCGGAATCGCCGGACCGAAGGGCACGTCGTCGACGACCTCGCGGTGGTGATGACGGCGCCCGCGACCGGCTTTCTGTTCCAGGGCGTGACGACGAGCGGAGCGTAAGACTCTGCAGCGAGTTCCGTCTGAGCGGGGGACGTAAGTCCCCCGAGTCTTGTAGGGCAGGCCGTGCCTGACGTTCGTCGAAGACGAAGCTGGCCGTGTGCCATGGCTGGCTTGACCAGCCGTGGATGCGGCGCCCACAGAGGCGGAGGTCGATCTCTTGGGACAGATCGCGCCTCGCCTCTGACATCCCTCCTTCGTTCGCACGGCTGGACAAGCCAGCCGTGGCACACGGGTCTATCGTTCGGGTCATCGTCAAGGATCAGTTCTCATGCCGCTCGCGACTCATGAAGACCTGCTCGCCCGGAAGCGCTCGGCGCTGGTGCATGACCTGATCGCGGACGACGGCGTCGCGCTGTCGCCGGCGGAAGTGCGTCGTCATCCGGCGCTGCTGGCCGCGCTGGGCGATGCCGACGCGGCGATCCGGGCGGCCCTTGCGGCGGGGAAGCGTTACCTGCCGGCAGAGATCGACGCCCTGCCGGAAGAGTCGCGAGCGCTGCTCGTGCGGATCGCCTGCGACCTGGCGGCAGCTTTTCTGATGGAACGGAATCCGGCTCGGGACGCTGAAGAGACGGTCCGTGCGCGGGAGCTGGCCGAGCACTGGCTGCATCAGCTTCGCGACGGCTCGGCCGCGCTGCCGGGATCGGAGGCAGAGGGAGCGGGACTGCCCACCGTGAACGGTCCCACGGCGCTCGAATACGACCGGCTGAATCTGCTGCCCGATCGCGTGCGGAACTACTTTCCCGCGCGACATGGACGTCTTCCGAAGGACCGTCCGTAGGACGGTTGAACGAACATCGCATGGTATCCGCTCCTTCGGGTGGCGCTGGCTCCGCCAGTGTTGTCCCTGGTCAGAATCGGCGGCAAGAGAGGATCTTCTCTCGCTTCGACACTGGCAAAGCCAGCGCCACCCGAAGGAGCCGGACCTGCTGTCCAAGTCATTCCCCAGTTCGTGGCAGGCGAGGGCGCCAGCCCTACAAGAGTGAGATGCTATGACCGTCGAATCGTATGCCGAAGGCGCCCAACGGCTGTTGCACTTCCGCGATGGAAGTTGGCGGACGGTGGGCTGGCTGGCGGAGCCCGTGCGCTGGCAGCCGAAGTACGACTGGCTTCCCTGGCGAACCGACGGACAGGGCGAGGCCTGCGGGCCGGCGGCGTGGATCCTCGCGGGCGCGGCGCTCGAATGGTCGGCAGCGCTGTCGCGGTGGGACGCGGAGGAACTGGTCGCGCTGCGCACCGTCGCGGGCTTTCGTGACGACGGGACGCTTTCCGACGGAATGCTCGGCAAGCTGTTCGTGCCGGGCGTGCAGACCTGGCGCGTCGCGGTGCAGGGCGATCGCCTCCGAAGGACGCTCGCCGCGTCGCTGCTGATCGGGCCGGGGGACGTCTCTCCTTCGCGTCGCGCCGGGACGCTCACGCTCGCCTGGCGCTCGCCCGTCGATCCCGCGACCGGCAGGTTCTGGCAGGAAGAGACGGTCGAGGCTTAAGTCTTGCAGGCCAGGCACGGAATCCTCCCGTGTGCCATGGCTGGCTTGTCCAGCCGTGCGATGCGAGGAAGCGCCGAACCAGCAGAGTCGATCGATTCAGGCGTCCGCGTTCGACCCGATGGTCGCCGGATTCACGGCTGGACAAGCCAGCCATGGCACACGAACGCATCGAGAAGCGACCCGGGCGCCGATCGCTGCGTCCTTCCGCCGTTAAATTCCAGAACCGCCATGACCGATACCTATCGCCTGACCTACGACGGCGTCGAACTGCGGCAGGTCCGCACGCTGAAGTTCGAGGAACGTTGTCTGTACGATCCGGAAGGTGCGGGGCTGGCCGAGCGTCGGATCGCGCTCGCCGTCGAGGGACTCGTTCACCTTCAGGAGGACGCTCCGGTCGGCTGGCTGCCTTCCTCCTCGCCGTCGACGGTCATCGACGACGTGGGCGCCGCCAGCGCCGCGCTTCGTCGCCGGCTGATGCGACCGGGCGGGGCGCTCTTCTACGGCGTCGGCGAGGTCGCGCTGCTGGAAGCGAGAGGAGTCGCAGTCGACGAAGACGAAGCGGCGCCGCGCGATCTCCGCGGCGGTCCGCGGCCGGTGTCGCTGACGCTCGCGCCGGTGGCCGGCGCCTCGCTGCTGCGGGCGACGTGGGAGGTCGAGGTCGCTCTCGCCGGCGACTTCGATCGCGATCCGGACGAAGAGGATCCCGAAGACCCGGGCGATCCCGAGGATCCTGAGGACCCGGAAGATCCGGGAGACCCTGAAGATCCCGAAGAGCCGGGCGAGGACGATCCGCTCGAAGAGATCCTGCTTCATACGTGGTCGCTGGAGGAAGTCCGCGACGAGCGCTTCTATGCGGTCCGGACCTGGCGGGGAACGCTGCGGCTGCGCGACCGGTTGCGGGCGGCGCATGCGATGCGGGCGCTCGTGCTGCCGCCGCAGCTCCCTTACTTCCGCCGGGAGCGAATGGAGTTCCTCGCCGCGGCGGACGGTCTGTCGCTGGCCTACGTCGTCCGCGATCGGCAGTTCCACGCCGCGCCGCCGGCTCCCGCGGTCGACTGGGAAGCGCACTACGAAGAGCGGGCGGGCGAGAACGCGTTCCTCGGCGAAGCGTCGCTCCGGGTGAAGCTGCTCGGCGGTCCCCGTTCGCGCCCGAGCGACCTGGCGATCGCCTGCGTGCAGGTCGCCTATGCACGGCTGGGCGATCTCCGTCCCGGCGCGGGCCTGGCGGGCGACGGCGTGCTGCGCGACGCGCGATTGCGACAGGACCTGCACGACAACGTCGTGGAACTGGAAGTCACGGTTCTGCGCACGGCCCTCGCGCCGAAGGCGATGAATCTGAGGACCACCGCGCTGGCCGCGTTCGGAGGCTGGGAGGGGTACGACCCGCGGATCGCCCGCGCGGCGGAACCGTTCGACGAGGCGTCGCTGCTGGGCGTCTTCTCGGCGTGGCTGGCGCCGACGGAACCCGAGCTTCAGGCGATGCCCGACGTGCAGGAACTCGATCCGGTCGAAGGACCTGAGCGGACGGAGGTCGACCCGCCGACGATTCTGCACTGGGAAGCGACGGGCGAGATGCCGCTCGATTCGCCGACGCTCTATCGGCTCGATCATCTGGCGAGTCCCTACACGCTGATGCAGCAGGAGCGGCGCTACCGCATCGATCACGGGCGCCTTCCGATCGCGTTATCGCAGGCGATCGACGGCGTCAGTTGCGTGGTGGTCACGCGTCATCCGCCGATCGCGGAACGTGAATTGTTCGTGCGGGCGGAACGGGTCGGCGCCTGGCCGGAGATTCCCCGGGCCGTCGATCAGATCGACGCGAACGGCATCGTGGAGACGCTGCTGGAAGAGCGGATCACTCCGCACCTTCCCAAGCTGCTGCCGGACGGGGGCCGGCTGCTCTATCGCGTCGAAGCGCGGTACCGCTACGCCCTGTCGCGGGCGCCCGGGCCTGCGGAGCTACTCCGCGTCGGGAGCCTTCCGGCGCTCGATCCGGCGTTCGTGCTGGATCCGTATCCGCGAGCCAGTCAGGCAGGCGAAGGGTGAGCGGTGCATTCGCTCCCTCCCGTAGGGCAGGCGCCCCGCCTGCCACGAAGCTGGTACTCACGTCGATGGCAGGCGGGGCGCCTGCCCTACAAGAACGAGGCAGCGACCCATGAGTCTGATCGACATCCTCCTCTCCCGCATGGCGGAGCGGATCGCTGCGTCTTCGCCGCGGTGGTCGCCTGCGACCTGCTTCGCCGCGGAGTCGGTCTTTCCGGAGCCGACGCCGGCGTTCGATCGCTTCTGCACCGTCGCGCCGGGCGAGGGAACGTTCGACCCGTCGTTCGACGCGGGGGGACCGCACGTGCTGGTCGAGCGACTCTCGATCGTCGTGACGGTCTTTCGGCAGTCTCTGCAGGAGCCCGTCCGCCCGCCAGCGAACGCTCTCTCGGAAAGCCTGCTGGCCGAGCGGGAGGCTCTGCTGGCGCTGCTGCTCGAACGGTGGGAGCCGCGACACGAGGGGAGGGCGCTGCTCGTCGAACCTCTCGTGCCGAAGCGAAGCCTCCCGCCGCAGCTTCATCGCTCGCCGCAAGGTCCCGCCTATCGCGGCGCGGGAATCGTGATCGAAGCGGCGCTCGATCGGGGAGCGTTCTTGCTCTCGTAGGGTGGGTCTTGACCCACCTGACTCCGGCGCGATGCCGCCGTTGCGAGTTCGGTTCCGGCTCGACCAGCGGCGGGAGGAGACGCCGCGACGGGACGACGCGACCGCGAGCCTTGCCCATCGATCGGTCGTGACAACGACAGGTGGGTCAAGACCCACCCTACAACAGAGGAGCCGAGAATTGGCCATCACCTACGGCGGAATGACGTTGCTCAGCGTGCCGAGCGCCGGGGCACGCAACGTCGGCAGCGCGGCGAGGCGTCTGGCGCGGCGGATCGGGCTGGACGTGCAGGGCGTCAACGAACTGGTCTGGCCCTCCGGCGCCGATCGCTTCGGCGGCATGATCGGGCTGATCGAAGAAGGACGCGTCGCGGCCCTGCGCGAACTCTGGGAGCCCTGGCGGGACGGAACGGCGCCCGAGCCTGCGGACCTGCCGCAGTTGCACTTCCACGACGCCCCGACGCTGCCGGCTTCGCTGGCGGCGCTGGAGCCGATCGACGGCGCGACCGGCGGGCTCTTCCTCGCGGCGCTGACCGACGCCCGGCGGGCGCTGCAGGAGGCTCGCTTCGCCCCGGTCAGCGATTCGGCGTTCGTCGACTGGGCCACGGCGATCGACGGCGTCGGCGGCTCCGAGGGGCCCGACCGCATCCTGTCGCATGCGATCGCCGATCGTCTCGTGCCGGAGATCGACGACGCGAGCGTGCTGGCGATGACGCGGGGCGAATGGCTCGAAGCGGCGGCCTGGTCCGTCGGAGGCGGCTGGCGCCTGCGATCGTCGGGCGAGTTGGAACTCCAGTCGCCGAGTCAGGCGGAGGACGTCGAAGCGGACAATCGCGCGGCAGCGCCGGGTCTGATCGAAGGACGCTACGACCAGGAACCGGTCCGTCCGATCGCCTCCGTGCGACTCTGCGTGCGCGAGGCACGCGGCGCCGTCCCCTGGCCGCGGGGAGATGATTCTTTCGACGTCAGCGCGGATCCGACAGTCGATGCGGGCATGCGATGGAGCCCGCGGACGACGGCTTTGTGGGAGCGGGCGCCGGTCGACGCGTCGCAGGAGAACGCGGACGAACTGCAGGCTCTCGCGGAAGCGCTTCTCGCCGATGCGCAGAGTTGGACGGGGCGAACGTACGAGGTTCAACTGGCCGGCTTCGCGACCTGGCATCCGAGCGCTCGCGACCGGACGGTCCGCTGGATCGATCGCGGGCGGACCTGTCGCACGATCGTGGAGACCCGGACGACGGCCGACCTGCCGACGACGCTGATCCATCGTTCGTCGGTCGCGCCGCGCGAAGCCTCGCTCGCGGAAGCGATCACGGAGACCTCCGTCAGTCCGGGCGGTTCGGTGACGGCGACGCTGCTGGCGACGACCGGACGCCCCGCACGCCGCGTGACCGCGCGCTATCCGTCGCATCCTTCCGGCCTGTCGGTCAGCGCGGCGCAGTCCGTCTGGCTCGACTACGACCGCTCCGCCGGGCAGTGGATTCTCGTACCGTGGACGACAGTGTGAGGCGGGCGAACGGGACGATCTGCGTCGAAGACCGCTCGCGGTCTACTTCGCCGGCGCAGCCTCGGCAGGCAGCTTCTCGATCCGCTCGACCCAGACGGTGACGGCGGAATAGGCTTCGTCCACGATCAGACCATGGAAGCGGACGCGGTCGCCTGCTTTCAGTCGCCAGTCGCTGGAATGGCTGCGCAGATGGGCCTGCCAGTTCTCGCTCAGCCGCACGAGCGGCCAGGCGCCGACCTGTTCCACCACGGCGTCGGCGAAGAGACGGCGTCCGATCATCTCCTTTCGGACACGAAGGTAGTCGCCCTTCTCCTTCGCCGCATCGAGATCGTCGGCGGTGACTTTGGGCAGCAGTTCCTCGCTCGACTTCGCGAGCGAGGCAGGAGAAGGGGCAGCGGGCACGCTGTCGGCAGGCGCGGCGGCCTCGGGTTCGGCTTCTTTTTCAGAGACCGGCGGCAGCTTCTCGAAGTCGTACGTCCAGACCTGCAGGCAGGCGTACCCTTCGCTCACGATCATGCCGCGGAAACGGACGCGATCGCCGACGGCGAGGCCGTGATCCTTCGGCAGCCCCTGCAGCCCGGCATGGAGGAAGCCGGGAAGATCGACGATCGGCAGGCCGTCGTACGCGGCGAGCGTTTCGACCTTTCCCGTCGCTTCGAGAACATGGCCCAGCTTTTCGATGCGGATGCGGTGGTAGTTCCCCGCCCTGACGAAGGCGTTCAGGTCCGCGAGCGCGAGCGTCGGAACGCCTTCCGGCGCATCGGGCGTATTCGGCTCCGGCTGAGGGGGCGCCGCGAGCATAAGCGTCAGGGAAAGCAGGCTCTCCGCAATCATCCCTCGCCTCCCATCGATCCAACTGCTGCAAAACGCCTTCGTGGCGTTGTGCAGCCTCGCCGGGTTCGGAACAAGTTCCTCACGGCTCGCAAAAGGTTCGTGAACTCCCCTTTCGTCATCGCATCCGTGCGACGAACCGCAGGCAGGCTGCCCGGTGCAGCAGCCTGCTAAAGCTCGATCGTTCGCTGCCTCTTCCGATCACTCTACGCGAAGGACCAGTGGGCGGCGGTAACGGACCGGTAACGATCGGCGAAGAGGCCGGCCTGCCGGCGGCTACAGTTCGAGACCGTAGAGCGGATTGGGAACGGGAACCACGGCCGCGGTACCGATGAGGAACCGCTCGATCTGCGCGTCGAGCTGCGCGACCCGTGCCGGCTGCTCCTTCGCCAGGTCGACGCTTTCGCGGACGTCCTCCGCAAGGTTGTAGAGCTCGTAGCGGTGGGCGCCGCCCGGGCCGTCATGGAAGAACCGCAGGAGCTTCCAGTCGCCTGCCGTGACCGAGATGCCGGGCGGCGAGCCGTCGGATCCGCGCCGAGGCAGGTACGTGAAGATGCCCGCGCGCTGCAGCGGCTGGCTCCTCAAGGCCGGAACGATGCTGATGCCGTCGAACGATTGCCCCGGCTGCGGCGGCACTGCGAGCATGTCCAGAACCGTGGGATAGAAGTCCGTGCTCTGGATGACTTGGGAATTGTAAGTTCCCCCCAACACCTGATTCGGCCAGATCACGACGCAGGGAACGCGCGTGCCGCCTTCCCAGAGCGTCCCCTTCCCGCCGCGCAGCGGACCGTTGTTCGCGGGCGGCACGCCGTCGACGCGGGAGTGAACGTTGCCGCCGTTGTCGGACAGGAACACGATGATCGTGTTCTCCGACAGCTTCAGCCGGTCGAGCGTGTTCAGAATATGCCCGACGGCGGCGTCCATCGACTCGATCATCGCGGCGTAGGTCGGGCTCTGGGTAGAGCCTCGATTCGCGGCGACGCGCTTGTACTTCTGAACGAGTTTCGGCTTCGCCTCGAAGGGCCCGTGCACCGAGAAGAGCCAGTAGTTCAGGAAGAAGGGTCGGTTGCGATTCGCCTTGATGAACTCGACCGCCTCCTTCGCGGTCCGGTCCTCGATATGCTCGTGCGAGGGCGACGGCTTCGCGGTATTCGTCCGCCAGCCGAGATACCCGCCCGGAGGTCCGGCGGTGAACGTGTGCGGAAAGTCGACGTCGAAGCCCTGTTGCAGCGGCGTGTAGGGATCGCGTCCGAGGTGCCACTTCCCGAAGTGACCGGTCGCGTAGCCGGCGGCGTGCAGCGACTTGGCGATCGTCAGGTATCCGGTCTTCAGCCGCGTGACGCTGACGACCGGGGTGGTTTTGCTTCTCGGCGGTCCCACGGGTTCGCGCTGCGCCTTGAGGACGACCTGCGGAACGTGGCCGGTCGCGTCGAGCATGCCGACGCGGCCCGGATGCAGGCCGGTCATTAGGCTCTCGCGCGTCGGCGAGCAGAGCGGACCTGCCGCGTAGGCTCGCGTGAAGGTCATGCCCCGCGCGGCCAGGCGATCGATGTTGGGGGTCGGCGCCAGATTCTTGTGACCCAGCAGCGACGTGTCGCCCCAGCCGAGATCGTCCGCCACCAGGAACACCACGTTCGGCGGTCCCGCGGCGCTCGCCGTCGCTGCGGTCAGCAGGAGGGCCGCGCAGGTCGCGAACGTGCGAAGAAGATTTCGAGCGGCGCCAGGCATCGGCGAACCAGGGCAGACGGATCTCGGACGAATCGGCCGGAGCCGAGAATGCCGATTGTAGCGATCGGGTCGCCCTCGATTCTAGGAATGCCGCTCCCGGGGGAAAAGGGACGTTCAGCCTGCTCCGACTGTCCGAAGGCAGCGGCAAAACGAAAAACGCCCGCGGCCGATCAGGTCGGCGCGGGCGTTTTCGCGGATCGAGAGGTGTTCGCGTCGCAGGGACCGGGTCAGCAGCTCACCAGGGGCCGCGGACGTAGTAGACGCCGAACTGATCGGTGCTCGACGGCCAGAGCGGCGTCGCCTGGAACGGCATGCCGTTGTATCCGACGCCGGCTTCCATCGGATAGGCGCCGGGATAGGACCGACCGAACTGATGATAGACCGGCATGCTGACCGTGTTGCCCACGCCCCAGGCCCACTTGGTCTGCAGCGCGGCGGTCGGCGGAACGACGAGCGCGGTGGGGCGCCCGTAGTTGATGTAGTTGTATCCGCCGTGCCAGGGGGTCGACTGGGCGACGCCCTGAACCCACTGGTTGTTGTAGATCCGGGCTTCGTTCTGACGCATGCCCAGACCGTGGCCCGTATCGCCGATGTACCCGTACGAGGCGTCGTACGTGAATCGGTCCATGTGATAGGGGCTGGCCGCTTTCGCCCGGGCGATGTGTCCGCCGATGAAGCCGACGCGGACGGCGTTCGAGGCGTAGTAGGCGTCGCCCGAGTAACCGCTTTCGCAGTTCTCGCAGTTGTCGACGCCGACGGTCTGCAGGACGGGGTCAGCGGCGGAGAGTTGCCCGCCCGCGACGGCGAGCGCCAGCCCGCAGGCGGCGAGTTTCAGAGCAGTCTTCATGCTTCGTTCCTCTCGATCGATGCGTGCGTCCGCGCCGGGGGAGTCTTCGTCGCGGTTGTTTCGATGTCCGTCTATGCGATCGATCCGCGAAGGGGCGAGGCATCAGCCATCCGCCCCCGCGAGGCCCAAGTTCTTACGGACTCGGGTCGAATGCATTGAAGTTATTGACTTTGCCGAAGACGCGGTTGTTGAAGTTCGCGAAACGCGACGTCTGCCACCGCACGGTCGTCTTCGTGTACGGCGTGAAGCCGTCCGGACCGGCGAAGCCGTTGCCGCCCAGGCCGGCGTAGTTCGGCCAGTTGCCGTAGACGCCGTTGTACGAGTAGCCTTCGAAGCCCGGGTGATAGCGATAGTACGTCCGCTTGTGGGCGTACAGGTGCTCGTGCGGGTAGAAGGGCTGGTACGTGAAGTAGGTGTGCCCGACGTGCGGCGGCACGGGCAGGGGAGCCGGGTACATCGCGGCGCCGACTCCGCCGTTCACGGGCGGCACGTAGTAGTTGTAGAACAGCTCGCCGGCGCCCCCGTCGGCGTAGCCGTAGCCGTCGCCCTCGATGACGATCCCTTCGCCGAGCACGGGACCGGGAACGGGTCCGTCGGCCATTCCGCCGAGGACGCTCGGGGCGTCGACGTCAGCCGCGGCGGCCGCGCCGGCAGAAGCGCCTGCTTCGGCCGCGATGCCGGCCGAAACGCCTGCCGCGGGGGTCGGCTCCTGAGCCAGCGCGACCGACGCCGCGCCGGCGCACAGCAGCGTCCCGGCGAACCGGAACGCCCGAGGGATTCGAATACGCATGGAGGTTTCTCCTGGCAGCGGTCGGGCCGAAACGCCGGAAGCGGCGACGGGCCGTCGGCCGAATTCGTGTACGATCCGGAGCGTCTGAACGCGCAAAAGCGCCCGTTCTTTCCGGGGAGCCGGCGGGTAGCGACCGATCGACGGACGCCCCGGCTGTCTCGTCTCAAAATCGGCTCGCCTTTTCGGCGAAAGCAGCGTTTTCTTCCGCTCGCGACCGACCGCTACAGGCGGAAAAACCGGCCCCGGAAAGAGGGCCCGGAGCGGAGACTGGGTGGCGCCGGTTGTCTCAACCGGCGTCCGCGAAGCGGATCGGAGGCCTCAGGAGGAGGGAGAACTCGGAAACTCGAGCGTCGATCGGCATAGATCGTCCTGAATGGAAGCCCGCGATTCGGCGCCTTACGCGCGCGCAGGCCTCCGACGGGCTGCGCCCGCGCTGGTTGCGACAACCGGCGCCACCCCACCTCCGCAGTCATTCCGTCGGCTTCTTTCGCGTCTCCGCGAGCAGCTTCTGCAGCGTGGCCGGTTCGACCGGCTTGACCAGATGACGGTCGAAGCCGGCTTCCTCCGTCCGGCGGCGGTCTTCGTCCTGACCCCAGCCGGTCAGGGCGACGATCGTGATGCCTCCGCCCCAGTCGGCCTTGCGGATTTCGCGAGTCGCCTCGTAGCCGTTCATGGTCGGCATGCCGAGGTCCATCAGGATCACGTCGGGTCGATAGTCGTCCGCGGCGGCGACCCCTTCGCGACCGTCGTAGGCGGTTCTCGCCTCGTTGCCGAGCAGGCGGATGACCTTCGCGAGGATGTCCGCCGCCGGCCGGTTATCGTCCACGACCAGCACGCGCAGACCTCCGGCAGCGGCGGCGTCGCCTCCTGCTTCGGCATCGTCCCGTTCCGACGGCGCCTTTTCCGTCGGCAGGCGGACGA
The DNA here is from genome assembly GCF_056501455.1 of Lignipirellula cremea. Classification (NCBI taxonomy): domain Bacteria; kingdom Pseudomonadati; phylum Planctomycetota; class Planctomycetia; order Pirellulales; family Pirellulaceae; genus Lignipirellula; species Lignipirellula cremea. The sequence goes on along the minus strand of NZ_CM151415.1, from coordinate 6,228,153 downwards.
TGAATTCGCTCCCCTGGTTGCGGCCTTCGCTCTTCACTTCGATCGTGCCGCCGTGCATTTCGACCAGTCGCTTGACCAGCGTCAGTCCGATGCCGAGGCCCGAATAGGAGCGCTCCATCGAACGGTCGATTTGCGTGAACATCTCGAAGATGCGGTCCTTCATTTCCGGCGGGATGCCGATGCCGTTGTCGCGCACCCGCACGACGACGCCCCCCTCCTCGATCTCGGCGAGGAACTCGATCTTCCCGCCGTCGGGCGTGTACTTGGCGGCGTTATTGAGCAGGTTCGAAAAGATCTGCTGCAGCCGATTCGGATCGGCCGTCAGGCGCACCCGCTCCGGCGGGATCGATACGACCAGTTCGTGGCCTCCCTCCTCCATGAAGGGCCGCGAAGCGTCGACCGCGCTTCGCACGATGTCCGACAGGTTCACTGTGGCGGTGCGCAGATCCAGCTTGCCCTGCGTGATCCGCGCGACTTCCAGCAGATCGTCGATCAGGCGCATCATCTGTTGCGCCTGACGCTCCATGACGTCGCGAATCTCCGCCGTCTCCTGCGGGTCGTCGCCGGTCAGCCGCATCAGTTCCAGACCGGAGCGGATCGGGGCGAGCGGATTGCGCAGTTCATGCGCGAGCGTGGCGAGGAATTCGTTCTTGCGGCGATCGGCCTCCGACAGATCGGCCGCGACGCGTCGCAGTTCGTCCTCCATCTGCTTTCGCTCGGTGTGATCGCGCATCACCTTCATATAGCCGAGCAGTTCGCCGCGATCGTCCCGCAGGCTGTTGGTCACGCCCGTCGCGTAGAACCGCGTGCCGTCCTTCCGCCGCATCCAGCGATCGTCGTTCGCCGTGCCGGTCGCGGCGGCCTGAGCTAACTCCTTCTCGGGAACGCCCTCCGCCTGATCCTCCGGGGTGAAGATGACCGGAAAAACGTCCCTGTCCAGGAAGTCTTCTTCCTCGAAGCCGAGGACGCGCCGCACGCCTTCGTTCCAACTGGTCGGCCGCCCTTCGCGATCGATCATGAAGATGGCGTAATCCTCGACCTGCTCGACGAGCGTGCGGAAGCGTGCTTCGTGTTCCTGACGAAGTTGCTCCGCAAGTCGCCGATCGGTGATGTCGACGACGGAACCGATGTAGCCGAGGTACTCGCCGTTCGCGCTTAGCCGAGGCGTCGCCGCGTCGATGAACCAGCCGTAATCGCCGTCCTTGCGACGGAGGCGGTACTCGATGCGAAACGGCGCCCGAGCGGCGTTGGCGGCGACGAAAGCGTCGTGAGCCATCGCCTGGTCGTCGGGATGCGTGGCGTCGATCCAGCCGAAGCCCAGTCCTGTCTCCGGCGTCTGCCCCGTCAGTTCGTACCAGGACTTGCTCAGGTAGGTGCAGACGCCTTCGGGATCGGTGACCCAGACCATGACCGGCGCGTCGTCGGCCATCCGGCGGAAGCGTTCCTCGCTCTCGCGGAGTTCGGCTTCGGCTCGTTTGCGCTGGGTGATGTCGGTGAAGAGCTGCGCGACGCGGACGCTCCCATCGCCTCCGATCCGAAACGCGTTCACGTCGAACCAGCGACGCAGCATCTGCGCTTCGTTCTCGAAGCGGACCGGCTTTCCGGTACGGGCCACTTCGCCGTAGATCTCGGCCCAGAAACTTTCGTGGCCGGGCACCAGCTCGCCTGCCGTTTTGCCGACGACGTTCGACAGGCCGGAGTGTTTCTCGAACGCCGGATTCGCTTCGAGAAACAGATAATCGACCGCGCGCCCCTGATCGTCATAGACGACTTCGGCGACGCAGAAGCCTTCGTCCATCGTTTCGAAGAGCGTCCGGTAGCGTTCCTCGCTCGCGCGCAGCGCTGCCGAGGCCCGCTTGCTTTCCGTCACGTCCGTGTGGATTCCGACCCACTCCCGCACCTGTCCCGACTCGTCGAGGATCGGCACGCCGCGGACGCTCATCACGCGGTACTCGCCGTCCTTCCGGCGGAGGCGGTGTTCGACGACGTACTGCGAAGCGGTCGCGAGCGCTCTCTGCCAGGTCGCCGTCGTCTCCGCCCGGTCGTCCGGATGAACGGCGTCGAGCCAGCCCCACTCACGGAACTGCTGGAAGGTCTGGCCGGTGAATTCCGTCCAACTCGGCTGCGGCGTTTCGAATTCTCCGGAGGCGGGCGTATCCCAGACGATCGCGCTCGTGGCCGCGATGAGCGAGCGATAGCGTTCTTCGCTTTCGCGCAACTGCCGCACGGCGCCGCTGCGCTGGAGCGCCTCCCAGCACCGCGCGACGACCGTTCGGACGAAGGCGATCTCGTGATCGGTCCACCGGCGGACCGTCTTCTGATGGACGGCCATCGCGGCGGTGAAGCGGCCCCCCTTAAATAGCGGGACGCAGATCACCGCGCGAATCGCCGTCGCTCGATACGCGGGCAGATCCTGCGGTCCGATGCGCGGATCGTTTTCGGAATCCTCGACGACGAAGGCTTCGTCGGCGAGCAGGCTCCGCACGCACTCGGCGCCGAAGTCTTCCACCGGCCAGCGTCCGACGATGCTCGGAACGTCGCGGGTATAGTCGCCTGTGATGACGAAGACCGATTCGTCTTCGATCTCCGCATACGCGCAGCGGTCGGCGCCGACGTGCTCCGCCAGCAACCTCGCAGCGGTCTGCGTCAATTCCGCCGGATCTTCCAACGGCTGCGTCGCGGCGGCGAGTTCGACGAAGAATGTCCGTTCCCGCTCCGCCAGCTTTCGCTCCGAGATGTCGCGGATGTAGCCGACGTAAATCGGCGAATCGTCCAGCGACGCCCGGGCGATCGAAATCTCCGCCGGAAACTCCGTCCCGTCCGCCCGGATCGCGGTCAATTCGAGCCGCTGGTTCAGGATGCGAGCTTCGCCCCTCTTCAGGGCCGCGGCGAGGCTTTCCGGAGCGTCGTTTTCCGGAGCGCTATCCGATCGGCGCGTCGGCGGGATGAACTGCGTGACGTCGCGCCCGATCGCCTGACTGCGGGAGTAGCCGAAGATCCGCTCCGCTGCCGGGTTGAAGTCGATGACGAGTCCGTCGACGTCGATCGCCACGATGCCGTCCAGCGCCGAATCGAGCATCGCCGCCCGCCGGGCGTCGATCGAACGAAACGCCTTCGCGGCCCGGCGTTCAGCGGTGACGTCTCGAAAGACCAGCACGGCGCCGACGACGCGCCCGAACGCGTCGCGAATGGGGGCGGCGCTGTCCTCGATGGGGCGTTCGGTTCCGTCCTTCGAGATCAGCAGCGTGTGATTGGCCAGTCCGACGATGCGACCTTCCCTGAGCGCCCTCAGCGCCGGGTTGTCGACCTCCGCGCGCGTCGTCTCGTTGACGATGCGAAAGACTTCCGTCAGCGAGCGGCCCAGCGCCTCCGCTTCGTCCCAGCCCGTCAGTTCCGCGGCGACCCCGTTGAGACCCGTGACGCGGCCCATCGCGTCGGTCCGGATGACCCCGTCGCCGATGCTTGCGAGCGTGATCCGCAGCCGCTCCCGTTCTTCGTCGACGTCTTCGCGGCGGCGACGCGTCACCGCGAGCAGCGAGCTGACCAGAATGCCGACGCCGACCAGAACGCAGAGCCGAACGAAGTCGTTCGGATCGGCGATCGCGAAACCGATCGGCAGGAGCAGGAAGTACGTAGCGGCGAGCCCGGCGAGCGTCGTCGCCACGAGCCCGGGCCCCAGCCCTCCGACGGCTGCCGCAAGGACGATTCCCGGAACGTAGATCAGCGGCGGAACGTAGCCGCCCGTCGTTCGGGCGATGACGATCGCGATCGCGGTGGTGACGACCGTCGCGAGCACGGCGACGCCGTAACCGATCACCTGGCTACGGAGACTCTGCCGCGTCCGGAGGCCGATTCCTTCGAATTTGTCCGATGCTTCCGCCACGAGGCTTCTCAAGCAGGCTGCTGCAAAACGCCAGCGTGGCGTTATGCAGCCTCGCCAAGTTCGAAACAAGTTTCTCACGGCTCGCGAAAGGGTCGCGACTCCCCTTTCGTCGTCGCATCCTGCGACGACCTGGCAGGCAGACTGCCTTTTGCAGCAGCCTGCCAGGTGTTGTCTGTTCGCGAATCGCCGCGAACGTTCCCCCATTGTTGCGAGGCGCAGGAGAAGTCCAATCGCCCTGCCGGGAAGAGTCTTGGTCGCTATCCCTTCCCGCCGAGCCGGCAAAAGAGATCGAACGACGAAGTTCACGGCCCCGAGCGCCGAATCAACCTCATCGGGAGCACGCTGCGACGCAGCCCGTTCGCGACGCAGCGCCCCCCAGGCGGGTCGCAGGCGGCATGGCGCCGACGGAGGCATCGATATAATCTGCCTGCTCAGGGTAATCGGCAGGGTCCTGTGCGGTCGGCAGGGTCGCCGGTTCGCCATCTGGACGAACGATCAGTAAGGGGCGGATAATGAAGTCGATCCGCCGCCGGTCTCTTTAGGAAGCTCGCCCCGCTCGATGGAAGCCGAAGACGAAATCACGGACGAAACCTCCGGTTCCACGCCCGCCGGTTCGACGAAGCGCCGCGCGACGGCGCAGTCGATGGCAGCCGGCCAGCGGGAGATCTCGGTCAGCGAGTTCTTCGCGAAGAACCGGCATCTGCTCGGCTTCGACAATCCCAGGAAGGCCCTCCTCACGACCGTGAAGGAGGCCGTCGACAACTCGCTCGACGCCTGCGAGGAGGCCGGCATCCTGCCCGAGATCTGGGTCCAGATGGACGCCCTCGGCAACAACCGCTTCCGCGTCGCCGTGCAGGACAACGGCCCCGGCATCGTCCCGAAGCAGATCCCGCTGATCTTCGGCAAGCTGCTCTACGGGTCGAAGTTTCACCGCCTCCGCATGTCCCGCGGCCAGCAGGGCATCGGCATCAGCGCGGCGGGCATGTACGGCATGCTCACCACGGGGCAGCCCGTCCGGATCCTGTCGAAGACGTCGATCCGCAAGCCGATCCACTTCTACGAAATCAAGATCGACACGAAGACCAACAAGCCCGAGATCCTGAACGGCAAAGGTCAGGGCGAGGACTTCGAAGCCAACGACAAGGGTCGCGCCGTCCTCGCGGCCAAGGGGATCGACTGGGTCGCCGAGTACGACGCCGAAACGGGCAAGGCGCCGCAGCCGATCGCCAGCGGCACGCGCGTCGCCATCGAACTCGAAGGCCGTTACCAGCGCGGCCGCGGTTCGGTCGACGAGTATCTCGAACAGACGGCGATCGCCAACCCGCACGTCACGATCCACTATCGCGATCCGGAAGGGAAGCGAATCAGCTATCTCCGCTCGTCGCAGGATCTTCCGCCCGAGCCGAAGGAGATCAAGCCGCATCCGTACGGCGTCGAACTGGGTCGCCTGCAGACGATGCTCCAGTCGTACAACGGGGGGACCGTCACGCAGTTCCTGCAGGACTCCTTCAGTTGCGTCACGCCGAGCGTCGCGAGGAAGATCTGCGAGACGGCGAACGTCTCGACGCGGATGAGCACGACCAAGGCGCATCACAAGGAAGTCGACAGCCTGTTCCAGGCGATCCAGGAAACGAAGATCCGCCCGCCGGCCACCGACTGCATCGTTCCGATCGGCGAGGAGCATCTGCTCAAGGGGGTCCGCCACGTCGTGCCGGGCGAGTTCTACGCCGCCGCGACGCGTCCGCCCGGGGTCTATCGGGGAAACCCGTTCGTCGTGGAGGTCGCGCTCGCCTACGGCGGCACGGCCCCGACCCGCATCTCTCGCGAGCAACTGGAGGAGATGCTCAACCAGAGCGACGCGCGAACGCTGCGGAAGTTCCTGATGACCTCGTTCGCCGGCATCGGACCCGACGGCGCGGACAAGATCCTCGCCACGGCGAAGACGCCGACCAGGAAGTCGCCCGCGAACCTGTCGAAGCAGGAACGCGAACGTCTGCTCGTCGCGCTCACGCAGATCAACCTTTCCGAAGGCCAGTCCTGCCTGACGCTGCGCTACGCCAACCGGGTGCCGCTGCAGTTCCAGCATGGCGCCTGTGCGATCACGCAGGCCATCATCGCCACGAACTGGCGCTCGTACGGCCTGTCGCAGTCGCGGGGCTCGCTGCCGCAGGGCCCGATCACGCTGATGGTCCATATCGCCAGCGTCTGGGTCCCCTTCACCAGCGAATCGAAGGAGGCGATCGCCGCCTATCCCGAGATCGAGAAGGAACTGCGACTCGCGCTGCAGACGGTCGGTCGCAAGCTGGCCATGTTCCTCAAGCGCCGCCAGCAGGTGCAGGCCGAGGGCGAGCGCCGCAGCATCTTCCTGCGTTACCTCGGCGAGGTGGCCGACGCCGTCGGTTACCTGCAGAAGACCGATCGCACGGCGATCTACGCCAAGCTGCTCGACTACGCCAAGGACAAGACGAAGACCGCCGATCTGAAGATCGACAAGCGCGGCCGCGCCGTCGAGGAGCTGACCGAGGACGACTTCGGCGGCTCGGTCCTGATCGTCCGTCGCGGCGACGACGAACTCCCCGGCACGCCTGAAACCAGCATCGAGGACGAACCGGCGATGGGGGCGTAGACGTCTCAGGAGGTTTTGTGGATATCGTTACGAACGGAATGGACGGAAAGAGTCTGCGAGGAACATTGGCGAGCGTTGGGTTTCCTGTTCGCCGATTTCGAGCCGCCGTCGCGTTTTTCGTGGATCGGACGGCGTTGGAGGCAGCGTTCGACTCTCCTGATTGCGAAGTACAACTAGTTGTCTCTTTAAGGCCTCCAACCAGTTACTACGCGCTGGACGCCGTCTGCAAGTCCGGCAAGGCTGACGTGCGATACATTCGAGACGCTTTTCACTCCAAGATATACTTGTGCGAATCGAATGGCGGCAGCGTCGCCACAGTCGGTTCCTCGAACCTAACCTGTTCCGGTCTGGACTCGAATATCGAAACGAACGTGGTCTTCAGGGAGGGGGAAGTCGGGTTTCTGGACCTGGCCGCACACTACGAACACATATTATCGAAAAGCACGATACTCTCCGACTCAAAACTTGCGGATTATAAAGAGGAATTCGACGCATTCGCGCGGTATTGTCGGCGAGAAGCTGATGAACAGAAGCCGGCTCGGCGCCTTCGCAAATTGGCATCGGAGTATATGCGATTCAAAGGCGCCGTCGACTGCGTCAGGAGTGCGGTGGGCGATCTGGCCCGGGAACACTACCCAGAGCTGCCGATCTACATATCGATAGACCACTTTTGGCATTTCATCTTCGTCGAGTATCGGGAGCAACCCGAGAGGGCGACGGGGCTTTTGGCTACCGAGGGCTTCGTCCCCGGGCTGCGAGAATTGTTTCGTCGTTATGTCGAATGGGAGTCCGGCACGGGTTTCCGCGACATACAGTCGAAGCGACTTCGCCTCGTGCGAAGGCTCTTAAACCCAGATTCGATCGAATCCCTGTCGATGGACAGTGCTTTAGAAGCATATAAGTGCCTGCATAGCGTCGATACGATGAATGGCTGGTTGGGGTGGGATAGGAAGTTCGCCAAGAATCGCATCGAGAAAGTGCGGAGCACTTGGCGAGCGCTGCTCCACGGGAATGCTCCCATTGAACTCCGGCTGCAGGACGCCCTGAGCGATTTGAACAAACTGGAGATGTTCGGCGATTCCTGCGTTCAAGAGTTAAATGGCTGGTACTGGCCGGAACTCTATCCCATCCGCAATACGAAGGCCGATGACGCGTTGGCCATTCTCGGCATCTCCGGCAGCGAATGAGCGGCTGGCATGGATGGCAGAGGTCGCCTTTGGTTCGCGTTGGTCGCCATGCCCTTCATCGTTCGCCGTAGCCTCGTCAATCGCTGGTCGGTCGCGTTCGCGGCGATCGTCGTACTGACGATCGGGACTGCGGCGTTCGCGATCGCGGGGTCGCAACTCGGCTGGCTGACTCGCGATCAACTTTCGGGGATCGGCGGACTGCTCCCGTTCGCGACGCTGATCGCATACGTCTACATCGTTTTGAACTGGATCGAGTCGGGCGGATGGTCGTGGAAGCTTGTCGCGGACGATCGCTGCGTCGACGTGTCCCGAGAGTTCTTGAAGCGACTGTCGAACGGCGATCCGGAAAGGGCCTTCGAGCTGACGGATTCCGCGACGTTCGAAGAACCTCAAAGGGAGTTCGCACGACTCGCGGCGTCGTGGATAGCTGACCGAACGCTGGTCTCGATCGGCGAGCAGGGGCTGACGACGGCGCCCGGAGTGGTTCCGCCGCATTACCGCGCGTTCGAAGGACTGCCGTTTTCGCTCGTTCAAGCAGAGTTCACCGAATCGCGAGACGGGGTCACGTACGTGCCGACGCTCCGGCTTGTCTTGCGCGACGATCGTTACTTCGTGCAGGCGATCGAGACCGTCGTCATGGGCTGCCGTTGCGATGACGGAGTCGTCTGGCGTTCGTGCGGCCCTTCGCAGGAGGCGTCGCCAGCGAGGGGCTATGAAGAAACTTGATCGACGATCCCGACTGGCGGAAATCCGCTGGATCCCGGCCAGCGAGGGCGGGCGACAGAGCCTGCCGTCCGGCGTCGGCGAACCGCCTTATGCGCCGATCATACGACTGCTCGATCCTGACGAGCCGGAGATCGACGGGGCGATCTGGTCGCTCGTCGTGAGGAAACTCGAAGGAGCGCAAGACGAGAGCGAAGAGAGCGACGACGGGGAGGCGGAATGGCTCGCCGAGATCGCGTTTCTGGTTGACGAAGCGCCGCATGAATCGCTGACGACGGGACGGCGATTCGAGCTGTACGAGGGCGCCCGCTGCGTCGCCCACGGGAGGATCCTCGGCTTCGCCGGCGATCGAAGCCCCTGCCTGGCGATGGGCGGATCGTTCGATTGAGCGGCACGAATCGGCCCAGGATTCAGCGCTGGCGTTGCTGCTCTGTGCAAATCTTCACGCCACCGCGTTTCGAGTCAGCGCGCGGCGAAGGATGCCGTAGGTCGACCAGCGCCGCATCTGTTTCTCGGTCGTCTTCAGCAGTTCTCGAACGTCGTCGTCCGAGAGCGTCGGGTCGAGAAGCAGGGCGTCGATCGCCCGATCTTCCTTGCTCCGATTCGGCAGCGGCTCGCCGGTTTCGACGACGTGGAGGCTGTTGCGGAGATACTCCATTACAACTTCCAGCGAGTTCCTGTCTTCGAAGACCGCGTTGGTCGTCACAGCCGGAAGTTCGCGTTCGAGAAACACACGCAACTCCGCACGAATCTCGTCGAAGTGCATCGCGAATCCGTTTTTCCCGCTGAGCTTGCTATAGCAGTAACGACAAACGCCGTCGCTTCCCAGCAGTCCCAGCTCGAGAAGGTCGATTCGCAGCCAGCGATGCTCCTCCGATTCGGCCGGCGCTGCGAAGCTGCGAGCTAGTCCGACGTAACCGGACGAGAGTTCCGTCATCGCCTCGCCCTACGGCTGACCGGGAACCGGCAGTCCCGGCACCGGCTGCGGCGCGGCGAGAGGCTGATTCTTCTTCTCGTCGTCGCTCATCACGCGCGAAGCGGCGCGGCTGGCGTGGATGCCGGCGCCGATGGGGACGTAGGTCATCCCGCCGGTCGAGCCGGGAGCGACCGAGGGTGCGAAGCCGGTCGAGGAGGGCGCGGCCTTGTAGGGCGACGCCATGAACTTCGAGGGGAGCTGCGCCGGGATCGTGCGGGTGGGGATCGCTTTCGCCGCCTTGCCCGCGTGCTTGGCGCCCTTACCGACGAGTCCGAAGATCGCCGCGAGGCCGATCACGCCGCCGCCGACCCAGGTCAGAACTCCGCCGGACGACTTGGGCTTCATCGGCGCGGGAACCGGCTGACCGCTCGCGTTCGCCGCCGCGAACGGACTCGTGCTGGGCGTGGCGAACGACGGATTCGCTTCGTCAGCGCCGAAGCCGTAGATCCCCGGCTTGCCGCAACTCGTGCAGACGAACTGCCGCCCCTGATCCTGGGCGAGGTATTCGATGCCCGTTCCGCAATGCTTGCAATTCATCGCATCCATCGACCATTCCTCAGCACGGCGTTTTCTACATCCGACGGTCAGCCGGTTCACCTTACCGGCCGGCAGGACGGCGAGCAACGGAAACTGTCTTCATTCGAGTCGGCGTTCGCTTATGGCAGGAACTTCGACCTGACCTGCGGCTCGTTCAACAGGACGAGAATCGCGACCCCGAGGGCCACGTTGACCACGTCGCACGAGACGATGCTGATCACCTGCATGATGGCGCTGGGGTAGGGCGGGCGCTGCTGACCGAGCGGCTTGTTCAGCAGGTTGAGCCCGTTGATCAGGCAGACGACCCCCACGGCCAGACTGTAAGCCGCGGTCAGCAGCGTCACGCAGACCACCAGCGCCGCGACAACGTTCGCCAGCGCCATCAGCAGCGCGACGCCCGCCCCGACCAGCGTCATGATCGCGATCGCCCGGGGCCGCCAGTCTTCGACCGGCCCGCCCGGACCGATTTTGATGCTTGTGCGGGGCGTTTAGCAGTCCCAGTCCGTTGATTTCCCTGTTCGCGAGAGCCTGAGCGTTCAAAAGGTCGCTGAGCGTCGAGGCATCAGGAGCGGGAGCCGGACGGCGACCGAGATGCTTAAGATCGCTCGATGCGATCCGACGGCGAAATCAGCGAAGCTGGAGAGCCCAAACGCGGCGGAAAGCGCTGCTCCCAGTTCTCCGAACTGTTTCGGCTTACCGGCGCCGAGGAGTTGGCGCAGGATCCGTCCCAAGTTGTAAGCGACGGCGGCGACGAGGTAGCGCTTGCGGATCTTGGCCAGCCCGCGAAGCCAGGTTCTCCTGCCGCCGCCCGTTTCGAGCACGTGCGCGAACGTCCGCTCGACCTTCTCGCTTCGTAGACGCTGCAGCCTGCGACCGCGACGTCCGCGCGCGTTCCGGCGATTGCGACGATAGGCCGCCTGACGACTCGGCGGCTTGCGTTTTCGCTTCCGAGACTTCGCTCGCTTCGGCTGCGGAATATACGTCCGCACGTGCGTCTCGTGCTGCAGCCGGTCGAGCGACTCTTCGCTGTGATAGCCCTTGTCCGCCGCGACCTCTTCCACGTCGCAGCCCGTGCCCGCCTCGCGCAGGTTCGTTCGCGCGGCGTTCACGGTATCTTCGATCGTCCGGCAGTCGCCGGCGGTCCCTTCGTAGACTTCCGCCGCGACGATCACGTCCGTCTCCAGATCGACGGCGTGTTCGACCTTGTACTTGAGATGCGTGCGACCGTCCTTCATCTTCCCGATCCGAGCGTCGGGATCGTGCGGATTGACCCACTCGTCGTTGGAGACCTTCTTGTCCTTCCGCTTCCTGTCGAAGCGGCGCAGCTCCTCGTCGTCCGGGTCGCTTACGCCCGTTTCGGCTTCGTAGAGCTTGCGAACGTACTCCTGCCAGTCGTCGCCGTTCTCCCGGCGGACGATCGACTTCATCGAAGCGTTCGCTTCGAGATCGCTGGCGTCGACGCCGAGCGTTTTGCCCTTGAGCAGACCCTTCTCGTGGCAGAGGCCGAGAACCAGGTCGAACGCGAGCTGATGGATCTCCAGCGGCAGCCGGTTTCGCGTCAGCGTGAGCGTCGAATGGTCCGGCGTCTCCTCGCCGGGACCGAAGCCCAGGAAACGGGCCAGCGAGCGACTGTCGTCGCAGCGCCAGGCGATGCCGCGCTGGCTGTCGATCCCCTCGAAGTAACCGATGAACAGCATCCGGAAGTAGACGCCCGGCGCCAGGCTCTTTCGCCCCGTCGTTTCGTAGTACGGAGCGGCCGCCTCTTCGAGCCGTCCGTCGAATTCGATCTCGGCCAGCAGCCCGTTCAGACGGTCGTAGAAGACGTTTCGCGGACCGCTCCCCAGCTTGTCCGTCGGAACCCAGAACGTCCCCTGCGTCTCCCGCTTCCGCTTGCCCAAGCCCATCGCGATTCCTCCCCCGCGTCGAGATCACGCGAGGATAGCGCAGGCAGGGCGAAAATCAACGGGCTGTTAGCGCAGCGCGCGGTCGCTGCAGTCCCGACAGGCGCAGAACGTTGCGAAGGGAACTCCATTGAAGACTTGCAAAACTTTAGCGCTCCTGTCCGTCGTCACGCTGGCTCTCGGCGCCTCGGTCGCCGTCGCACAACCGGTGGCGAATGCCGGCAACGACCGAACGGTGGCCGCGACCTACCATCCGGGCGAGTTCGTCCAGTTGAAGGGTGGCCAATCGACGGGAACGATCACCTCGTTCACCTGGGAGGCGACGGGGTTCGTCGGCGATCCTCCGCAGATCGCGTTCTTCTGGCTCGACGGCGTCAACGAAGGGAAGAACCCGATCGCGTTCTTCCCGGTCGGTACCACCACGGTCACGCTGACGGTGACGGACGCGACCGACCCCCTGAATCCCGTGACCGCCACCGATACGGTCGCGATCAAGATCACCGATAAGCGCTACCTCTCCCTGGTGTCGTACTATCGTCCTTGGGCCAGCGACCTTCCCTCCCGAGGGGCGTTCATTCTGTCGGACTGCAACGCTCTCGAAGCGCTGGAGCCGGGCAACCAGAATTTCCAGACCGCACAGAACGCCGCCGAAGTCGCCAAGGCGTACGAGGACTTCTGCCAGGCGATGCGATTCCTCTATCCCAGCAAGGCGGAATACGACTCGGTCGTGATGGAGTACTACCTGCTGGCGCGGCAGATCCAGGTCGAGCATCACGAAGGCGTCGCCTTCCATGTCTTCTACGGCAAGGGCAAGAGCTGGAGCGCTCGCGAGAAGCGAACGTTCGAGAACGCCCTCGATGCGGCGGAAATCGGCGACTACGATTTCGGGCAGGGCACGATCGCGGCCTTCCCGCTGCAGTAACGATCGAGTCGGCGCCTCGTCGACGAAGCCAGCAAGCCGTCTCGTCTCCGCGAGGCGGCTTTTTTCGTGCGCCGACGGTGACCGTCAACGCGCCGGCGCCGTCATCAACTCCTCGATCGCCTGCTCGACCCGGGCGTCGTCTGCGGCGGAGTCACGCGGCGCCTTCACGAGATAGCGGTGACGGCCCGTCGGCGACTCTTCGAACCTGAAGGTCATGTCCCGCGCGAGGTCCATCGTCCCGCGAGTCTCGCCGCCCCAATAGGGCCCGAGGCCGTGCACGGCGTAGAGCACGGCCGTCTGGTCGGCGACGTGGCGATCGCGCGGTTCGCCGCCGAAGTACGCGGCGTAGGCGAAGCGGACGGGGTGCGCCTCGGGCAACTCCTTCAGCCGCGCGCCGACGGCCAGGCCGCTGGGGACCGAGCCGATCTCGCGGCCCACGAAGACGATCTCGCCCGGCCAGTTCTGCACCGCGTCGTAGGACGATGCGGCGTCGACGGTGAAGTTGTTGTTGCCCAGCTTCAGATCGTCGACCGCCGGTCTGCCGATGAAGTTGCCTCCCATACAGACCCAGAGCTTGACCTTCTTCGCGGCCAGATCGCGTCCGCTCGGCAAATCGCCGTCCGCCGGCGCCTTCAGCAGGGCGGCCAGATTCGTCAGGTCGCCGACGCTGACGATGGTGACGCTGCCGTCGGGCTGCGCGGCGAGAACCTGGCGGTAGACGTCAACCGCCGCCGGAACCTTCGTCAGGTCGGTCGGCGTATCGTGCAGGAAGGCCTCGGCCAGCTTTCGGGCGTACTTCGACGCGGTCGTCGCCCCTTCGCGAGGAACGCCGATCGGCAGATCGGGTCGGCCATAGAACGCGTTGATCGCGTCGACGCAGGCGGGCGACCAGGCGTGCCGGGCCGAGCATATCGTCGCCAGCAGTTCCGCCTCCCCGCGATCCGCCAGGACATGCAGCATCGCCAGCGCGCCTGCGTCGTCGCAGTCGGAATCCATGTCCGTGTCGAAGATGATTTTCACGGGGGAGTTCGTCTTGCGGGACGGCTCCTCGCACGACGCGACGCCTGCCAGGAGACAGGGCGCAATCATCGAAAGGATGGCGGCAGCGGTCAGAGATCGCATGACGAAACCGAACTCGAGGAGACGCACGACGTTCTGGGATTTTAGTCGTCGCGAAGTCGCACGCTCAGCTTGCTCTGAAGCAGAGGGTCCCGAAGCAGCAGCGCTTCGAGCTCGATCTTCCGGCCCGACTGCAACACTCTGGCGCTGCTGGGACCGACAAGCTCTTCGAGGGGCGCCCGCAGGAACGGCGCCGTCAGCGGCAAGGCCTCTCGTTCCTCAGGCGACAAGGATTGCGTCGCGCTCTCGAGAACGCGATCATCCTGCAGGAGGCCCGCTTCCTGCAACGTTCGATCGTCGATGCCGAGGTAGGCGATGTTCGCGTCAGGCGCCGCGCCTCGCAACCAGGCATAAATGAGAAGATCCGGCGGATCGAGATCCCCCAGGAAGAAGACCTGCCGTTCGGCGAGCAGGCGCTGGACAAGAGTAGCGCGCTCGCTCTCCGAAGGTAGGCCAGCTTTGGTTAAAGCGTCGAACGGCACAAACGCGGGTTCGCGCCGTGACGCTTCTGGCAGCACGCTTCGCTTCGTGCAGTAGACGAGCGGTCCCATCTGTCCGTTCGCAGGGACGTCGGCGTAAGGAGCCTCGTCGCCGTGCTGAACGAACTCGCCCCCCTCGAAGCGATCGAAGACTCGCCGGATTCGATCGCAGTCGTCGGGTGTCGTCATCGGATCTCCGCTCGTTTTCGAAATCAGCTCCGCCTACGCTCCCTTCGTCTTCATCCACTCGATCGCTGCGGGAATGCCGCTGTCGATCATCGGCTGGTAGTGATCGCCGAAGGGGGCGACGTCGATCGTGACGTCCTTGCCGCGAGAGCGGAGATCCCCGGCGGCCGCTTTGACGTCCGCGGCGGGAACGTTGCCGTCGTCGTCCGCGGTGTAGAGAAACACCGGGCAGTTCAGCCGGTCGGCATGCGTCTTCGGCGAGCTGCGATGGGCGAAGTCGGTCGCCCCGGTCAACTGCATTTCGATGCCGCGAAGCGCCGGTCCGAAGCGAGCCGGCATATCGTAGACCGGCATGTAGGCCGCGACGCCGGCGAGGCGCGGTTCGTGCTCGGCGAAGAGCAGCGCCACCGTTCCGGCGCTGCTGTGGCCCGCGGCGAAGATGCGATTCGGATCGACCTCAGGAACCTTCGCCAGAACGAACTCCATCGCGTTGCGTCCGTTCACGACGCCGGCCATCGAGTCACGGAAAGCGTCGAACGCCGCCGGTTCGAACAGTCCGTCGGTGGGCCCGTCGAGCGAGTAGGCGACGACCGCGAGGCCGGCCTGCACGTACGGAATATGCTCTGCCTGGTCCCCTTCGCCGAGATCCATGCCTTCCATCATCGTCGTCCCTGCCGGGCCGATCAGCACGCAGGGGAGCGACCCCGGCGCGTGATCGCCGGGCGGCAGGTAGAGCCAGATCTGACCGGTCTGACCCGGTCCCGATCCCGCGAACTGCAACTCCGTCAGCAGCACGCCGGAATCGACCTCGTACGGTTCGACCGCCGAGCGGTCGGGCATCGGCGGGATCGGAACGCTGGCCGGTTCGAACGGCTGGAGAGCCGCGGCGGAAGCGGCCGGCGTCGACGAAACCCAGTACATCAGACCGCCGCATCCGCAGCAGACGAGCAGGCCCGCGACGGCGATTATCGCCGCGACGATGCCGACGATTTTGAGAGTCGGATTCGACGGATTATTCATCGACGATTCGGCTCTTCGGCGAGCGGAGGGTGTGAGCCCTCCGTGCTAGGGAATGCTTTCTTCGGCGCAGACACGGAGGGCTGACACCCCCCGCTCGCCTGGATCAGTTACGTCCGCGCTTTCAACCACTCGATCCCGGCTGGAATGCCGCTCTCGATCATCGCGCGATAGTGGTCGCCCGTCGGCGCGATCTCGGTCGTCACGTCCTTCCCGCGGACGCGAAGATCGCTGGCCGCACGGCGAACGGTCGCGACCGGGACATTGCCGTCTTTCTCCGACCCGAACAGGAAGACCGGACAGCGGAGGCGATCGGCGAACGAACGGGGCGAGCTTCTCGAAAGGAACTGCGGCGCGTCGGGATCGACCGACCGCAATGCCGGCGCCTTTCCGAGCGCGCCGACGACGTCGTACACCGGCATGTAGGCGACGCAGCCCTTCAGCCGCGGTTCGTGCTCCGCGTAGAGCAGGGCCAACGTCGCGGCGCTGCTGTGCCCCGCGATGAAGATCCGTTCGGGATCGACCTCGGGCGTCTTCGCCAGCACGAACTCCAGCGCGTTCCGGGCGTTGACCATGCCGCCGAACGCGTCACGAAACTTGCGATAGGGCTGGTCGGTATACCGGGGGTCGCCGTCGATGGAGAAGGCGACGACCGCGAAGCCCGCCTGCACGTAGGGGATGTGCTCGGCCATGTCGTCGTCGTCGAGCGCCTTGCCCGAGAGCAGGTTCGACCCGCCCGCTCCGATCAGCACGCAGGGGAGCGAGGCCTCGGTCAGTTCGCCCGGCGGCAGGTAGAGCCAGATCGTCCCGACGCCTCCCGGCAGGGACAGATCGCCCGGCCACGCCATCTGGTACAGAAAGGCCCCCGGCTTGGGCGACCAGGGGACGACGTCCGCGGGGTCGGGGAACTCCGGAACGGGCACGCCGGCGACCGGATTCGTCGGCCCTCCCATCGACGACGGTCCGGGCGAATCGCTGGCATCGTCCGCGACGACATACCCTTCCGCCCGACGCATCCCGGGCGGCAGGCCGGCAGGCGGCGCGACCGGCGGAGGTTGATTCTCCGTGGGCGACGTCGCGACTTCCGGCGTCGGAACGGTAACGATCTCCGGCTCCTGAAACCGGGGCCAGAAGTACCAGACCAGCACGCCGACCGGAATCATGATCGCCACCCACGCCCAGGCGGCGAAGATCAGCACGGCGGTCAGGAACTTCACGACGGGGTTGTTGGACATGCGCAGTTAGCGTCAGGGGCCTTCGCTCTCGGCCCGCTTCCAGGCGAGGTATTCATCCTTCGATCTCAAGTAGGCGCCGACTTCGGCAACGAGTCGAGGCTCGGCATTCACCACGACGACCAGATTCGGCAAACCTTGGATGGTCGGACCGGCCTGCTCCGCTTTCCAGCGGTCGGGCTCCACCTCGGTACGTATCTCCTCGATCACTTTCGCCATTTCGGCATCGACGACCGTTTGGTTCCAGCCGCTGCCGACGGAGCGGGAGATCCGCTGGTCGATCAGATCAGCGACGTCGAACACGCCTTCGCGTTCTTGAAGAATGGCAGAAAGATCGAGCGAGCGCTCGTAGCCTTCCGACTGTCCCGCCGCGAAACCCGCTTCGTGCCCACGGTCGTACCCTGCGTGTCGTCCGCCGAAGTAACCGGCGACCCAAAGCAGGGCGGTGCAAAGGCCGGCAAGCGACCACCGCAGCGCCCGTGCGGAAAGACGAGGTTTCGAATCCATGGCCGATCCGCCTCCTTCGCATGAACGGTTCGGAGCGATATCGGACGAGAGTAAGCTACTGCGCCTCCGAATCACAGTTCGGATTCATGCTTTCATGGTGCGCGGTCCGGCGAGCGTTCAGCGCAGCCCTCTCCCCCCGGCGTTATCGCCCTGAGGAAGCGGCGAAGTTTCTTCGAAGGCGGCCTTCCAGGCGAGGTAGTCCTCTTTCGATTTCAGATAGACGGCCAGTTCGGCGTGTCGCGGAGCGGTCGCCTCCACGACGAGGCTCTGATCGGCCGGAGCGGCCCGAACGCGGAAGAGGGGACCGTCGATGAAGTCCGTCTCTGGCCCCACGTCGCGGTAGATTTCTTCGGCAAGTTCCGCCAGCGCCTCGTTCGCCTGCTCGGAGTTCGTCGGTTCGACCGGGTTCTTGCCCAGGCGCCTCGCGATCAGAGGCTGAACGTCGTAGACGTGCGCGTACCACGATTCGCGCGTCCGCCCCTCGATGAGGTCCTGAATCGCATCGACGCGTCCTGCCTCGATCCCTTCCGCCGCCGGGACCAGGCCGTCGGCGTAGCCTTGCTCGCGTCCGACCGGGCGTCCGCCGAAATACCCCGCCGTCCAGAGCGCCGCGGCGACGCATGCCACGAAGGTCCACTGGAGCAGGCGATAGATGAGCCGGGGACGTGCTTCCATGGCGGTCCGATTTCCTGTTCGACAGCAGGACGAGCGGCGGCGCCGGGCGTCAGCGCGTCTCGGTCGACTTCTTCCACGCGAGATAGTCGTCCCTCGCGTAGAGATAACTCGCGATCTCCGCCTGATTCCCCGCCGTCTGGGAAACCACCAGCGTCCGATTCGTCGGAAAGCCGCGGATGGCTGCGGCGCCCGTGCCGCCGATCGCGGGCCAACTCTTCGGGTCGACCGTCTGGGTGATCTCCTGGATCAGTTGAGTGAAAGCCGCGTTGATCTCGGCGGGGGAGAGCGCCTCGCCCGGCTGCTTCTTCAGGCGTTCGTACATCGCGTCCTCGACCTCGAAGACGTACTCGTAGATCTTGTCCCCGGAGTGCCGCTCCTTGGTTTCTCGAAAGCCCTGGACCCAGCCGATAGCGACCGCTCGCGGACGAGCCGACTGAATCCCTTCGATATGACCCGTGTCGAAGCCAGCGTTCCTGCCGCCGAAGTAGGCGCCGAGCCAGAGCATCGCCGCGCAGCAGCCGGCGAGCGACAACTTCCAGAACCGACGCGGCCTGGCCGTTAGTTCGTCCATAAAGGAGTCCCTCTCCCCTATGTTCTGAAAGGCGAACGCATCGACCCGATTGGAATCGGCGGACGATCGAAGTTCGACTGTACGAAGGTTAACGGCTCGACCGGATCCCTCCAATCCGAATGGGAAGCTCTCGACGAGGTACTTTCGCTCGCTTCCCGGCGACGGACCGGAAGAGGTTCCCCGCGGTCCCGGTCCGTCGTTTCCGTCCCCGGAACCGGCAAGTAAGATGGACCGTTCGCCGCGGCGGTAACCTGCGGCTGAGGGGGTACTTTTCGCTTCTTCGCTTCTCCCGAAGATCTCATGAGCCGTCAGCTCGTCGACCGCATCTATCGCGAACTTTCGTCGCTGGTCATCGTCGATCCGCACACGCACATCGACCCCCATGCGCCGGCGTCGACGAACCTGGCCGACCTGCTGGGCTACCACTACTACACGGAACTGGCCCATTCCGCGGGGATGCCCAAGGCATCGATCGAAGCGGCGGGTCTGGACCCGCAGGAGAAGGTCCGCCGGCTGGTCGAGAACCTCAGCCCGCTGGAGAACACGATCCAGTACCGCTGGCTGATCGAGATCGCGCAGCAGTTCTTCGGCTTCCAGGGCGACTGGCTCACGCCGCACAACTTTCAGGATCTGTACGACGCTGCCGAGAAGAAGGCCGCCTCGCCCACGTGGGCCGACGACGTTCTGAAGCAGAGCAAGCTTTCGGCCGTCTTCCTGACCAACGACTTCGACGATCCGCTCGAAGGCTTCGACACGAAGAAGTACGTCCCCTGTCTCAGGACGGACGACCTGGTCTTTCACTTGGCCAAGCCGTCCGTGCGGGAGCGTCTGGCGAAGGCGTCGGGCATCGACGTCAAGGACGCGCGATCGCTGCAGGATGCGCTCGCCGCGCTCTTCAAGCATTTCTATGCGAAGGGGTGCAAGGCCTGCGCGATCTCGCTGCCGCCCGACTTCTCGCCGGCGCCGGTGACGCTCAAGCGGGCGGACACCGCCGTCGCTGATCTCTACGCCAAGGGCGAAGAGGCCAGCGAAGCCCAGCGCCAGGCCGCGGCGCGGTTCGTCTTCTGGTCGCTGGCCGAACTCTGCGATCAGCACGACTTGCCGTTCGATCTGATGATCGGCGTCAACCGCAACGTCTATCGCGACGGCGTCCACCAGGGCCGCGACCTGTACGACAGCCGGGTCTCGCTGATCCAGTACGCCGAGCTGTTCAACGCCTTCCCCGGCGTGACGTTCCCGGTCTCGGTTCTCGCCAGCGTGACGAACCAGGAGCTGGCCAGCTACTCCTGGATCTTCCCGAACGTCGTCGCGAACGGGCACTGGTGGTACTCGAACACGCCGTCGGTCATCGAGCGGGATCTGTCCGCCCGGATCGAGGCCGTGCCGCGAACGAAGCTGGTCGGCTACTACAGCGACATGTACAAGCTGGAGTTCGCGCTGCCGAAGTTCGCGATGTACCGCCGCGTTCTGGCGAAGGTGCTCGCCGAGAAGTACGTCCTCGACCTGGGGTGGAGCGAAGTCCACGCGATCGAGCTCGGCACGCGGATTCTGAAACGGAACACGGAGGAGATCTTCAAGGTCGGCGCTCACGAGCCGAAGGAGACCCCCGCGTCGAAGCCGCCGCTGAACGCGCTCGCTTCCGCCGGTTCCTCCGCCGCAGCGCTAGCCGCAGTCGGAGCGCCGGGCGAGAGCGAACTGGAGGCGATCGCCGATCTCGAGACGCAGCACGACGAGATCGAGTCGATGGACCTCTCGGACGAGGTGATCGAAGAGGCAGACATGGAAGAAGCCTCGCTGGCCGAGGAGGAGAGCGTCGGCGACGAGCTTTACTCGGGCGTTCCGATCGACCCGCTGGGCGATTCGCTGCCGCTGGACGACGCGGACCTTTCGCCCGCGCAGCCCCTTCCGCCGGTGCATGAAATCGATCCCGAGGAACTGGTCACGGAGGCGGAAATCGAGGAGAAGATCGAAGCGGCGGAGGAGCAGGCCTTCCGCGCGCAGACGCTCGATTCGCAGGTCCACGCCGACGAAGCCTCCGACGAATCGAAGCCCGACAGCGAGAAGGCCGCCAAGAGCGACAGCTCGATCTTTCCGTAGGGAGCGACCCGTCTCGCCCGTGCCTTACGAACTTGCATAGCCGCATCGACACGAGCGGCAGCACGGCTGGGCCAGCCAGCCGTGGCACACGGAGGAGACCAGTGGGCGAAAGCAATCTCGCGCGAAAAGCACGGCTGAACAAGCCAGCCGTGGCACACGGGGCCGCTTGGAGCTTCGTAGCGGCAGCGTGCGGCCTGCTCATGTTTGCGAGCACGGCAGTTCCCCTCCGTGCCGATCACGTCCTGGTCGAACCTGACGATCCGCGAGATCCGCCGACGAAGATCGAGGGCGCCATCCTGGAACGGACCGGATCCGTCGTGACGATCCAGACGGCGCCGGGGCGAACGCAGGAGATCCCGGGCGAGAAGGTCGTCTCCGTCGAGGCGACGAAGTCCGAGGGCCAGCGAACGGCAGAGGAACTCCTCGCGAAGCATCAGTTCGCCGAGGCCTTCGACGCGCTCGTCGACGCGGAAACGAAGGAGCCGCGGGAGTGGGTCAAGCGGGAAATTCTCGCGCTCGCCTCGGCGGCTCGAAGAGAGCAGGGGGACCGGCTGGGCGCGGCGAAGTTCGGGCTCTACCTGCTGGACGAAGATCCGGCTTCGCCCCACGCGGAGGCGCTGCCGCTGGTCTGGCAGGACGAGCCGCTGGGCGTCCCCGAACGCGAAGCCGCGAAGGGCTGGTTCGATTCCGACAGCGAACCGGCCCAACTGCTCGCGGCGAGCTGGCTGCTGGGCGATCCGGAGTTCGCCGCGGCTGCGCAGGCGAAGCTGAAGACCCTCTCCGCGTCGATCGACCGGATCATCGCCACGCTCGCGAAGCTGCAACTGGCACGGCGCGATCCGTCGCAGTCGCCGGCAGATCTGGCGGCGCTCGTCGAGAAGCTGCCGACCGGCGTCAAGGCGGGGCCTTACTGGCTGCTCGGTCGCGAGTACGAACGGGCCGGCGATACTTCCGCCGCGCGGATCGCCTACCTGCGCTGCGGGCTCGGGTATTCGTTTCCCCGGGAGACGGTCGCCTCGGCGCTGGTCGCCGCCGCTCGCTCCGGCGCCGAAGTTCCCTCGGGATCCGAACAGGCCCCCCGCGTCCTGCCTGCGAGCGAACGGGCGAGGCTGCTACAATTCGCCGTCGAACGGGGAGGCGAGACCACGTCAGGTCGCGAAGCCCGGACCCTGCTCGAGAACCTGCGCAGCGAAGCGACAAGGTCTCGATAGGACGGGTTGCCTCGACTCGCTCCTTCGGGTGGCACTGGCTTGGTACCGAGTAGCTTGTTCGACGAACGACCGCCGCTGCCGCCCGGGAAGGGCCCGGCCTTTCGCGATGGTCATCCAAAATAGGAGGGAGTCTTGAGCGGCATCCTAGCAAGGACGCAGGCAGCTTTGGGAGCGATCCGCCGGACCGCGATTGGCGGGACCCTCCTGCTGCTGTTCGCGCTCGCCTGCTGGTCGGGCGGAGCGCTGGCGCAGGAAGATGGCGCCGCTCCTGCGACCGAGCCTGCTGCAACCTCGCCGGAGACCGCAGCGGCGGAGGCTTCTGCCGGCGCCGACGATCACGTCCCGACCGGCTTCTTCGAGATCGTCTTCTCGGGCGGCCTGCTCGGCATCGCGTTCGTCGTCGCTCTGTTCGCGCTCTCGGCGATCGCGGTCTACCTGATCGTAGAGCAGTCCCTCGTTCTCCGGCGGTCGGTCATCCTGCCGCCGGGCCTGGCGGAAGAGGCGAGCGAGGCCGTTCGCTCGGGGCAGATCGGACTCGCCCGGCAGCTATGCGTCGACCGTCCGAGCGTGCTGGCGTTCGTGATCGCGAAGGGCCTGGAAGAGGTCGACAGCGGCTGGGCTTCGATGGAGAAGTCGATGGAAGACGCGCTGGCCGAACAGTCCGCGCGGCTCTTCCGCAAGATCGAGTACCTCACCGCGATCGGCAACATCGCCCCGATGATCGGCCTGCTCGGCACCGTCGTCGGCATGATCTTCGCCTTCCAGCAGGTGGCGCTCTCCCGCGGATCGGCAGGAGCCGGCGACCTGGCGGAAGGGATCTACCAGGCGCTGATAACCACGGTGGGCGGTCTGCTGATCGCGATCCCCGCGCTGGGCGCCTTCGCCGTACTGCGAAACCGGGTCGATCAACTGGTCGCCGAAGTCGCGTACGAAGCGCTGCACGTCCTGCGACCTTTGAAGCGTCGTAGCGCGGGCGGAAGTCCTGCGCCAGCGAACGCTCCGGCGCCCGCGCCCGTTCCTTCGCCGAAGCCGGGCGTCTCTTCCGGTCCCCAGGCGCCGCCTCCCCCGCCCTCGCGATGAAGATCCCTTCGCGATCCCGGTCCCGCTCGGTCGGCTTCGACATGACGCCGATGATCGACGTCGTGTTTCAACTGATCATCTTCTTCCTGGTCGCGTCGAGCCTGTCGCAGCAGGAGTCGATGTTCCCGCTGAAGCTGCCCGTCGCGGCGAGCGGCCAGAGCGACGCGCCGGACGACCTCCCCTCCGCCACGATCAACGTCCTGCCCGATCGCAGCGTCATGCTGGCCGGCAAACCGGTCCCGGTCGAGGCGCTGGCCGATCGACTGGCCGAACTCAGGCGGGGATCGGGCGCCGACGTGCGGATTCGGATCCGGCTCGACCGCGAGCTTCCCTACGAGGCGCTCGAACCGGCCCTCGTCGCCTGCGCGCGGGCGGAAATCTGGAACGTGCAGATCTCCGTCTTCCGCGAGGAGGAAGCGCGATGAGGGTTCCCGTCGGTTCGCGATCGGGCGGCGCCAGCCTGAGCGAGGCGCTCACGCCGATGATCGACGTGATCTTCCTGCTGCTGGTCTTCTTCGTCTGGACGACCGGTTTTCAGGCGGTGGAGTACCTGCTCCCCAGTCCGCTTTCGACCGCCGCGGGCACGCGCCCCACCGTCGTCAACGTGCCGCCGCCCGAGGCCGATTTCGACACGGTCGTCGTACGCCTGCACCGCGCGGGCGAAGGGATCGCGATCGAAGTCAACGGCTCGCCGATGGAGAGCGAGGCCGCGACGCTCGCCTTCCTGCAGTCGCTGGCCGAGCTGAAATCCGACGCCCCGGTCGTGCTCGCCCCCGATCCCGACGTCGCCGTGAAGCACGTCATCCGCCTCTACGACGGCGCCCGCCTCGCCGGCTTCGAGACGCTGCAATTCGCGGCGAACGAGGGCGCATGAATGGCGAGCGGAGGGTGTCAGCCCTCCGTGTCCCGCGCAGCGAAGCTTCATGGAACACGATCGGTTCGTGCTTTCCGTCGCGCTTTCGAACGTGCGCGATACGAGTCGATCGCGTAGTCTGGTCGCACACGGAGGGCTGACACCCTCCGCTCGCCTGAGAGGCGCTAAGCGCCGTTCGTCTCGATTCTCGGTTCTTCACGATCTCTTACCCAGCATGAATCGTGCGGACGCATGCCGATGTGGGGGTAATACGTCCGGGCCTTCGGGGCCGCGATCAGAACCAGCAACGTGTGCAGCCCCGCCGCTTCGTGCGTCCGGCGGATCAGTTCGCGCCCGATGCCGCGACCCTGCTGGGCCTCGTCGACGGCCAGATCCGCGAGATAAGTCGCCAGGGAAGCGTCCGTCAGCGCCCGGGAGACGCCGACCAGGGCGCCCTGCTCGTCGCGGGCCGTGACGATGACCGTCGCGTTGCGAAGCGCGCGATCGAGCAGCGCCGGCTGGTCGATCGGGCGCCGCTCGGCCAGCGTCGAACGGATCAGCACGCTCGTGAATTCCTCGACCGAGAGATCGGGTTCCAGAGCGTAGGCGATGCCCGAGGCAGATTCGGTCGGCGGCATGGGTGCGATCGAGAGTAAGACAGGCAAGAAGAACGCGTCGGATCATTCGCCTTCGTCATCGACCGCGCGACGGCGATCGACGGGGCCGGGGCGATGTTTCGAGAATCGCATTCCCTCTCGCGTCAGGCGAACGTTCCAGCGGAGCGCGGCGAGTCGCAACGCGACGGCGCTCCCGGCGGCGACGCCGTAGGCGATCGATTCCGGCGCTTGAATCGCCGCCAGACCGAGGTAGACCCAGGCGGCGAAGAAGGCGCACGTCGCGTACAGGGGCGTCGAGGGCCGGAAGAGCGACGGGATTTCGTTGGAGATGATGTCCGCGATGACGCCGCCGAAGGTGCCCGCGATCGTGCCGATCAGCGCCGCCGGAAACAGGGGAACGTCCGCCTGCCGTGCGAAATCGACGCTCACGACCGCGAACAGCCCCAGGCCGAGCGCATCGGGCACCGTCAGCCAGCGTTCGAGCGCCGCGGGAAGTCGCGGCGCCAGCGCCCCCAAGAGCGCGATGCCGAACACGATCGCCGGATAGTGCGGCTTCTCGATCCAGAACAGGGGCGTCCGATCGAGGAACAGATCCCGCAGCGTGCCCCCTCCGAACGCGACGACGAAGGCCATCGCGAACAGGCCGACGAAGTCCATCTGCTTCCGCGATCCCAGCAGCACGCCGAAGATCGCCGAAGAGACCACCGCCGCGAATTCGACGAATGTAACGAGGTTCATTCGCGGCCGAGAGTACGTCGCTCGCGAGCGTCCAACTAAGCAAAGATTGCGATGGGAAGAATCTGGATAGCCGGCCCCCGAATGTCCCACTCAGGCGGTGGCAAGACGAAGCCGGCCATCTCGGTAGAGTTAAGTGCCTGCTGCAGGCCTCCCAGCAGCGAGGGAGGCAGCCTTCCGACCGCCGACTTTCGATTGAGATTAATAGCTTCGCTGTCGTCCTCTAAACACCGAGTCACTTTTCCCACTACACAGAATGTCCCATCAACGAGGTCGGACATAGTTGGATCGTTGAGAAACTGTCGTTCGATCGAAACGACTGCCCTGTGGGACGAGGGAAGAGGAGGAGTGATTAGATCTACCGTATCGCCTGCGTTGAGGGCTCGGTTAAAGCTGGAAATCTGGCCCCGTAGCTTTCCGACGTCGCTCGTGGAGATCGCTCCGGGCTTCGGCTTCTTTTCGGCGAACGAAGCGAACATCTCCATCAACTGCTCGAACGCACCGAGCGACTCGATGAGAGGGTTGCGAGTGAGCGTCGACGAGAACTCAACGAGGTCGCCCGCCTTCAAGTCCGTTCCTGTCCCGAGTGTTTTAATGAATTCTCGTTCGCGGAGAATGGATCTCAACAGCACGAACAATGACGCCGGTGTGTGAATCTTCTCTTCCTCTGTCGTCCGACTCATTCCATCGCCGACTTGACGATTCTTCTGCCCTCCGACGCTTATTTTCAACAAGGAGGCAAAAGCATCGGCGATTCCGAAGTTAGAGCCAATGGTCGTGTCGCTCTGCGACGACTTCGATTCGGCGTTAGAGACGCGAGTGACGGAAGAGATCCCGCCTTGAAGTACAGCCACTAGGTCAAAGACGAATCGCTGATTGAGATAGACGGGAATTACGAGATCACTCTCAACGACCATTAGCGAATTCCTTTGCGACATTCACCGAGAGCATTCGCTACGCAATCAACTCCTTCACCACGCTCCCATGCACGTCGGTCAGCCGATAGTCCCGGCCCTGGAAACGGAAGGTGAGGCGTTCGTGGTCGAAGCCAAGCAGGTGCATGATGGTGGCCTGGAGGTCGTGGACGTGGACCGGGTTCTCGGCGACGCCGAAGCCCAGTTCGTCGGTCTGGCCGTACTCGAAGCCCCCCTTCGTGCCGCCGCCCGCCAGCATCATGGTGTAGCAGTCGGGGTAGTGATCGCGGCCCAGGTTGTCGCCGCCGGCGGTGCGTCCCTCGCGGAAGGGCGTACGACCGAACTCGCCGCCCCAGACGACGAGCGTGTCTTCGAGTAGGCCGCGCTGCTTCAGATCCTTGATCAGCGCGGCGACGGGCTTGTCCATGGTCGCGCACTTGTTCGTGAGACCCTGGGTCAGGTTCTCGCCCGCGCCGGTGCCGTGGAAGTCCCAGCCCCAGTCGAAGAGCTGCACGTACCGGACGCCCGCCTCCAGAAGACGCCGGGCGAGAAGACAGTTGTTGGCCAGGCTCGATTCGCCCGGCTTGGCGCCGTAAGCGTCGAGCGACTCTTGAGTTTCCTTCGACAGGTCCATCACGTCGGGCACGCTGGTCTGCATCCGGAAGGCCAGTTCGTACTGTGCGATGCGGGTGAGCGTCTCCGGATGATTCTCCTGCTCCGACTGCAGGCGGTTCAGTTCGCCGAGCGCGTCGAGCGTCCGGCGGCGAAGCGTCCGGTCCATGCCGGGCGGATCGGAGACGTACAGCACAGGGTCCCCCTTCGAGCGGCACTGCACGCCCTGGAAGACCGACGGCAGGAAGCCGCTGCCGTAGGCGTTCTTGCCGCTGTTAGGCTGCACGCCGGAGGAGATCAGCACCACGAACCCGGGCAGGTCGCGATTCTCCGACCCCAGGCCGTACGTGACCCAGCTCCCCATCGAGGGGCGACCCGAGCGGGGCGAGCCCGTGTAGACCAGCAGTTCCGCGGGGGCGTGATTGAACTGGTCGGTGTACATCGAGTGGACCAGCGCGACGTCGCCCGCGACCTCTTTCAGATGCGGGATCGCGTCGGACATCCAGAGGCCGCCCGGGCCGACCTGCTCGAACTTCCGCGGCGTGCCGAGCAGCTTGGGCGTGCCCGAGGTGAAGGCGAACTTCTTCCCTTCGAGGAACTGCTGCGGGCATTCCTCGCCGGTCCGTTTCACCAGTTCGGGCTTGTAGTCGAAGATGTCCAGGTTCGGCGGCGAACCGGTCATGTGCAGATAGACCACCCGCTTCGCCTTGGCCGGGAAGTGCGGCGCCCGGGCGGCCAGCGGATCGATGCTGTCGATCGCCGGCGCCCCCCTGTTTTCAGCAGCGACGGCGTAGCCTTCGTCGGAGAGGATCGACGACAGCGCCATCGCCCCCACGCCGAGACCGGAGGCCTGGAGGAAGTGCCGGCGAGTGGCGTTCGTGAGATGATTTAGGTCGGGTCGCATATCGTTTAACCTTCGCTGGGAAGGGGGTCGCTTCGCAGGCAGCTTCTTGTAGGGCAGGCGCCCCGCCTGCCACGATTCCTGGTACACGCCGCAAGGCAGGCGGGGCGCCTGCCCTACGAGAGATCACCGCTTCATCAACGCTTCGTCGAGATTCAGCAGCACGTTACCGACGGTCGTCCAAGCCGCCAGTTCGACCGGGTCCATCCCTTCGGGAAGCGGCCCGAGCGGGTCGGTCGCGAGCTTGGTCGCTTCTTCCGGCTTGCCGTCGAGGTTCGCCTTCGCGTCGGCGTACAACGCGAGGATCGCGTCGCGTTCGGCATCGCTGGGGGGACGACTGACGACCAGGCGGAAGCCGCGAACGGCGCGGTCGGCGTCGTTGGAGGCTTCCTTCATGATTCTACGCGCGAGGGCCTGGGCGGCTTCGACGTAGACAGGGTCGTTCAGCGTCACGAGCGCCTGCAGGGGCGTGTTGGTCGGGACGCGTTTGAGCGTGCAGACCTCGCGTGTCGGCGCGTCGAAGCTGGCCATCGAGGGATAGGGATTCGAGCGCCGCCACTGTACGTAGAGTCCCCGGCGGTAGCGGTCCTCGCCCGCGCTGGTGGTCCAGTCGATCTGTCCGCCGAACGCGGCGTTGAGGCCCGTCGTCGGCTGGGGAGGACGCACCGGCGGGCCGAACATCTTTCGCGAAAGGAGTCCCGCCGCGAACAGCGCCTGGTCGCGCACCGCCTCGGCGGCGAGACGCTGCCTGGGTCCGCGAGCGAGCCAGCGGTTGTCAGGATCGAGGGCCAACTTCTCCTCCGTGGCGGTCGAGGCCTGGCGATAGGTCTCGGTCATCACGAGCTGCTTCAGGAAGGCCTTCATGTCCCAGTCGAGGCGGACCAGTTCCGTCGCGAGCCAGTCGAGCAGTTCGGGATGACTCGGCGGATCGCCCTGGCTGCCGAACTCTTCGCTGGTCGGGACGATGCCGACGCCGAACAGACTTTCCCAGTAACGATTCGCCGTGACGCGCGCGGTCAGCGGGTTCTCCGCGCTGACGAGCCACTGCGCCATCGCCAGCCGGTTGGGCGTCGTCCCTTCCGGCGGTTGCGGGAAGACCTCGGGCAAGCCCGGCTCGACCTTGTCGCCATGTACGTTGAAGGCGCCGCGAAGCTGCACGAACGTCTCGCGACGCTTGTTCTCGGCCAGCTCTTCCATGATCGGCACGGAGATTCCCGGCTTCAGTTCGGCGAGCGACTTCTCGACCTGCGCCAGGCGATCGCGAACGGCGGCCAGTTCCGGCGCCGTGGTCGATGCGTAGTGCGTTTCGAGCTTCTTACGACCTTCGTCCTTCAGCTCTGCCTGAGGCCTCTTCAGCAGTTCGGCGATCTCCTTAGGCAGCTTCGACGCTTCGGCGAAGCCCTCGGCGGCTGTAGCTCCGAAACGGAAACTTCCCAGCGTGTGGTTTTCGTAAGGCGACCGCTGCTCGATGCGGACGAACAGCTCTTCGCCCTCGGCGAGCGCGATCGGTTCGTTCGGCACGAGGAGCAGTTCATGCGGCTTGTCGGTCTGCCCCGCGACGGCCCAGCCGGGACGCGACTCCTTCGCCTGCATCAGCGACGCGGCAGGAAAGCCGTCCTGGTCGTAGTCGGACTTCGTTACGGCCCAGGGAAGCGGCGCCGCATCGGCTGCGATCTCGGCGCCGGTCTTGCGGACGAAGACTTCGACCGCGGTGACGACGAAGTTGCCGCCGCCGAATCCGGTTCCTTTGCCGGGCAGGCTCGCGTGCGGGAAGGTCTCGATGCGGAGCGCGCGGATCGGCTGAGTCGGATCGGCCAGCCGATCGCGCGAGAGCGCGACAGCATAGTCATCCTTGCCAGCGGACTTCTTCGCCAGGATCTTGCCTTCGCCGTCGACGTCGAAGGGGACGCCCTCCTTCGAGGAGACGCTGGCCGGGATCCAGTTCGCCCAGCCGCCCGGCGCTCCGGCGAACTTCGCCCGCCAGGCGTCGTAGTCGAGGCGCATTTCGTCGGTCACCGCCAGCTTCGGGCGAAGCTCGGCGACCTCGGCCTCCCAGGCGAGCTTCTGCTGCGTCTGGTCTTCGGTGAACGCGGTCAGCAGGGGCTCCTCGTTCCGACGATCGGCGTCGGCGGACTGGTTCAGGATGGCGAAGAAGCGGAAGTAGTCGTGCTGCGTGAGGGGATCGTACTTGTGCGTATGGCACTGCGCGCACGCCATCGTCGTCCCCATCCAGACGGCGAAGGTCGTGTTCACGCGATCGACGACGGCGACGTTGCGGAACTCCTCGTCGTCGGTGCCCCCCTCGCTGTTGGTCATCGTGTTGCGATGGAAGGCCGTCGCGATCCGCTGGTCCTGCGTCGCGTCCGGCAAAAGGTCGCCGGCGAGCTGCTCGATCGTGAACTCGTCGAAGGGCTTGTTCGCGTTCAGCGAGCGGATGACCCAGTCGCGATAGGCCCAGATCTCTCGGCCCGGGTCGTCGGCGTAGCCTGCGCTATCGGCGTACCGCGCGAGATCGAGCCAGTCCTTCGCCCAGCGTTCGCCGTACGCCTCGCTCGCCAGCAGCCGATCGACCAGCCGTTCGTACGCGAGCGGATCTTCGTCGGCGACGAACGCGTCGACCTCCTCGATCGTCGGCGGCAGGCCGGTCAGGTCGAGGGACACGCGGCGAATGAGGGCGTACTTGTCGGCAGGCGGCGAAGGCTCGAGTCCCTCCTGCCGCATCCGCGCGAGGATGAACCGATCGACGGCCGAGCGCGACCAGGCGGGATGATCGACGGCGCCGTCGACTTCCGGCGGCGTCGGACGGACCGGCGATTCGTAGGCCCAGTGCTGGGCGTACTTCGCACCTTCGGCGATCCACCGGCGAAGGGTCTCGACCTCCGCCTGCGTCAGCGCTTCGCCGTGCCCCTCGGGCGGCATGCGGAGCGATGCGACGTCGGACGCGACGCGGGCGATCAGTTCGCTGGCGCCCGGATCGCCCGGCACGATCGCGACCGCGCCGGAGTCGACCGCCTCGAGCGCCGCCTCGCGAAGATCGAGCCGGAGCCCCCCCTGCAACGATTCCTCGTCCGGACCGTGACAGAGGAAGCAGCGGTTCGACAGGATCGGCCGGACGTCGCGATTGAAGTCGACGGGCGGACGCTCTTCGGCTGTCGCCGAGAGAACCGACGACAGGAAGAGCAGCGGAAGCAGGCGTTTCACGGACATTTTTCTCTCAGGCGAGCGGAGGGTGTCAGCCCTCCGTGTTCGTCGAAAGCAGTTCGGCGAGGTCTCTCGAATCGCGGCGTTGAGCGCCCCGGAAAAAGACACGGAGGGCTAACACCCTCCGCTCGCCAAGGTAGGTCATTCCTTCTTCAACGACTCGAGATACGCCAGCAAATCTGCCAGCCGCTCGGGCGTCAGATCGCCGACGAGACCCTCGGGCATGACGGAGATTTCGATCTTCTTGCGGGTCTCGACGTCGTCCTTCTTCAAGCTTACGGCCTTGCCGTCGGCCTGGCGAATTTCGATTTCGTTCGCGCTTTCGCTGACGACGAAGCCGTTAATCACTTTGCCTTCCGAGGTGACGAAGGCCCACGATTCGAAACCCTGAGCGAGCTTGGCGCTCGGGCGCAGAATCGATTCGACGAGTTCCGCCCGCTTGTAGCGCTTGCCGATATCGACCAGGTGGGGGCCCTTCGGCGACTGGCCCTCCGCGTCGGTGTGGCAGGCGTTGCACTGCTTGGTTGCGAACAGTTCCTTCCCTCGCGACGCGTCGCCGGCAGTCTTCGTCGCCGCCTGGAAGGCGTCCTCGTACGACAGATTCAGGATCGCGCGGGGATCGTTCGACGTCTTGGGAAGCGAGATCGGCGTCGCCTCTTCGGCCATCGCTTCCGCGCTCGCGATCTCGATGCCGTCGAGCTTGACCTTCAGGCGAGCTAGCTCGGTCGCGATCGCGTTGCGGGTCTCGGGAGCGCCCGAACGAAAAGCGTTCGCCAGCGCCTGGGCGACGGCAGGCGTTCCTTCCCAGGCGACGGCGTCGTAGTAGGGTCCGCTGTGATCGGGTCGCGTCCCCCACCAGTCGCCCTTGTAGTCGCCTTCGCGCGAATGCAGTCGCACGAGCAGGTCGAGCAGTTCCTGCCTCGCCGGCTCGTCCTTCGCGGTCTTCACGCGCGCGACGACTCCGTCGACGGCCTGCTGCGAATGGAGGTACCGAAGCGCCTGCAGGGCGCCCGCGCGGTGCGGACCGTCGAGCCCGGCGAGCGTCGCGTCGACGGCCCTTTTATCCGTGGACCCGAGCGCGACGAGCGCCCTCACCGCGAGATGCGGAATCACGCGGGCCGGATCGGGCTGAGCATGAAAGGGCGAACCGCTCGGCATCGGTTCGTCGGCCGACCGGACCGTCAGCGGCAGAATCGCCTCCGCCGCCGAAGCGTCGCCCAGCCGACCGAGCGAAATCAGCGCCTGCGCGCGGACGCGGGGGTTCTCGTCGGCGAGCGCGGCGACGAAGGCGTCCTTCGTGACGCCGGCAAGCTCGTTCTTGCGATCGGTCAGCGCCCTTAACGCCCACTCGCGAATCGACGGATCCTCGACCAGTCGCGCAAGCCCCTCGTTCGCCCGTTCGCCGAGCAGCTGCTTGAGCGTGAAGATCGCCGCGACGCGTCCGTACAGAGGAGCCTTCTCGTCCCGGGCGCTCTGGTAGAGCGCCTTCACGGTCGCTTCGCTTTCTTCCCGGCGGAGCAGTTCCTGCTGGGCCGCGATCCGCAGCACGGCGCTGGGGCCGGAGAGCTGTTCGACCAGTTCCGGTTCCGAGAGCGACGCGAAATCGGGCGCCGGCTTGGGGGCGAAGTTGACCGGGCGAAGCTGCGCGACGAAGCCGACGTTCTCCCCCTCGTAGGCGAAGTTGCCGTTCTTCCAGCTCGCGACGTAGATCAGGCCCGACCCGTCGATCGTGATGTCGGTCGGGCGCGGAATCTTGACGAAGACTTCCTGATGCGGGGCGAACGTAGCGCCGGCGGCGGGGAAGTTGTGGCGATAGACTTCGCTGCGTCCCCAGTCGCAGGTATACGCCGCGTCGCCGAAGACGCCGGGCAACCGGGCGTCGTGGACGTACATGCCGCCGCAGCCCGAGCCTCCGCCGTAATCCGCCAGCGGGGGGAGCGTCTCGTCGGCGAAGCGATCGTAATGCGTGGGGTAGCCGTACTCGCCCGACTGCAGGATGTGCGAGACCCGGACGTTCCACCCGCCGCCGTCGTTGGTGTTGTCGCGGGTGAAGATGTTGAGCGTCGGGTCGATGCAGACGTCGTAGATGTTCCGCATGCCCCAGGCGTAGACCTCCAGCTCGCTGCCGTCGGGTCGCACGCGGAGGACGCCGCCCCCCTTCTTGGAGATCCTCGTGCCGTCGGTTCCGGTGCATTCGAAGACGCCGAAGTCGCCGACCGCGACGTAAATCCAGCCGTCGATGCCGAGGTGGATGCCGTTCGTCGTGTGGTCGGCGCCTCGCTTCTCCACCTGCTCCGGCGTACTGATTCCTGTGACCAGAACCTTGCGATCCTCGGCCACGCCGTCGCCGTCCGCGTCCGTCAGGACCGACAGAAAGGGGGGATGCAGGCACCAGACTTTGTTCCCGTCGACGATCAGGCCGCGGGGATGATCGACCCGGGCGAATTCGGTGATTTCGTCCGCCGTGCCGTCGCCGTCGATATCCCGGCAGCGCAGGATCTTCCCTTCGTTCGCCTTCTTTCCGAGCGACCCCTGCGGATCGACGCCGACGTAGACCTCGCCGTTCACGCCTGCGGCCAGGCACGTGGGATAGTTGACCTCCGGCGGAGCGCCGAACAGCTTGACCTCGAACTCCGCCGGAGCGGCGACGTCGGCGATGCCCGCCGGCGGACCGGCTGCCGGGGTCGGCTTATCCGCGCCCTCAGGCAACTTCGGCAGATCGCCCGCATAGGCCTCGATCTCGTAGAAGCTGCCCCAGCCCCCCGTGCTCGAACCGAGGTAGGTCACGCGCAGCTTATCGGTTTCGACGGGCTGATCGAGCGTGTGCTCGACGATTCGCTTCGCGTCGCCGTTCGACGTCTTGTCGACGATCGTGGTCCACTCGCCGTTCTTCGCGGCGTCGATCTTGTAGCGGTAGGCGGCGTTCCCTTCCCAGTGAATGCGAAGCGACTTAACCGGCGTCGGGCCGCCGAGATCGACCTCCAGCGACTGATCGGGACCGGGACCGTTCGCGCACCACCGCGTGCCGAGATCGCCGTCCGTCGCGTTCTTCGCGAAGTTCCCTTTGCCCGTCTCTTCGCTGGTCGCCTGGGCCTTCTTCAGGAAGGCGAGGTTGTCGTCGGAGCAGCACTGCAGAAAGGGCGTATCCTTCGCCGCGCCGGCCAAAGCAGGGAGCTTGCCGGCGTAGGCCTCGAACTCGTAGAAGCTCCCCCAGGCCTTCGTGCTGGAACTGAAGTAGGTGACGCGGAGGTACCTCGCGTCGACGGGCTGCGGCAGTTCGTGCGACGAGACGGGGCTCGCCTTTACGTTGCTCTTCGCGTCGACGATCGGCGTCCAGGCTTCGCCGTCGGTCGAGGCTTCGACCTGGTACTGGTACGCGGCGGCCTTGCCTTCCCAGCGAATGCGGACCGACTCGATCGGCTGCACCGTTCCCAGGTCGACCTGCCACCATTCGCCCGCGTCCGCCTGGTTGGCGCACCAGCGCGTGGCGAGGTCGCCGTCGGTCGCGTTCTTCGCGAAGTTGTTCTTGCCCGATTCTTCGCTGCTGGCCTTGGTCGGCTTGTTCAGCGCCAGGTTCCCTTCGCCGCAGCAGGCGGTCGACTCCGCCGGCTTCTCCAGCACGGCGCCTCCCGTCTTCGGATCGACGGCCAGCAGCGCCCTGATCGCTTCGTCGGTCTCGGCGTCGGTCTTCGTGAATTCCTGTTCGACGTCGCGACCGCAGGCCCACAGGATGCCGCGGGTCAGCATGTCGAGGTACTTCGGGTCGGCCATCGTCTCGTTGTAGTGGCCGACCGTCGTGGCGAAGACGCGGGCCTTGCCGTACTCGTTGGTCCAGACGCAGGTCTGCGGCTGACCGTCGGGCTGACGGTTCGCGGTCGCGAGGGGCTTGCACGTGGGCCAGAGCTTGACCGAGTTGTAAAGCTCCCCCTTCGGCACGGCCCAGCTATCGCCGAAGCCCTGCATGATGGGGCTGTCCGGCGCGCGGTTGTCGATCGTGTAGGCGTAGTGCGGGCCGTGGTTGGGCGACTGCAAGCCGCAGAACTCGAACCAGGCGTCGTCGCCCGTGCGGTAGCAATGCATCGCGCAATGAATCAGCACCGCGGGGAGTCCCTCGCGATGGGGCTTCAGGATGCGCTCGACGAAGGCCTTGTCGCCGACGCCGGAAAAGCACTCGTTGTGGATGACGATGTCGTAGCCGTCGGCCCAGTCGGGATCGTTATAGAGCGGGATCGGCGTGTCGGTCGTCGTACCCCCTTGCAGGACGACGGTCCACTCGACGTTCGCCCGCGCCGAGACGCCCTTGGGGATGATCAGCTTCTGCCGGTCGTAGTCGTGGCAGCACCCGCCCGTGACGAGCAGCGCCCTGATCGGCTTGCCGGCGGGCGCTTCCTGCGCCGGTTCGTCGGCGCGGGCGCCGCCGGCGATCAGGAGGAAAAGCGATACCGCCAGGGCGGAAAGAGCGTTCAGCGCGTGAACGAAGACGCGGCAGCGCACGGCGCAAGGACGAAGCATGAGCGGAGCGGGAGACGAAGGAGGGATTGGTTTCTCGACGCCCCGCGGCAGGAACTGCCGCGAGAAAGCGCCGAAGCAGGCGAGACGCGAACGCCGTCGCGCGCCCGTCATTCTACCTTCGCCGGACGCTGCAAGCCTCCCGATTCCTTCCGCGGCTGAAAAGCGGGGCCTCAGGCGTCCAGCGTCACATCCTCCAGCGGGCAGGCCTGGCAGGTCAGGATAAAGCCGTTCTTCTTCTCGGATTCGGACAGCGCCGCTTCGACCCGCATCGCGACGGAGCCGGCCAGGAGCCGGGTCTTGCACTGACCGCAGACCCCGGAGCGGCATTCGTAGGGAAGGTCGAGCCCGATCGACTCGCCCGCTTCCAGCAAGGTCATTCCCGCATCGACGGTCGCGCTGCGAGCGGATCGGCGAAAGTTCGCCGTCGCCGCCATCACGTCGAGGGAACGCCGTTCTCCGGGGACCGGCGCCTCGAACGCGGAGATCTCCGAAGCGCTGTCGTCGCCCGTTCGCTGCAGCGAAAGCGCGGGCGAAACGAACGCCTCAGTCCGGATGAACTCTTCCGGCGTCCCCGCTTCGCGCAGGACTTCGCAGACGGCGTCCATCATCGGCTGGGGACCGCAGACGAAGCAGACGGTCTTGTCCGGCTCCGGCACGCAGGCGCGGAACCATTCGAGATCGATTCGACCGCGGCGAGCGCCGGCGCCCGTTCCTTCTTCGACCCGACTGAAGGTGCGATGGACGCGCAGGCGGGGGAAGCGCTTCTCGAGACTGGCGATCTCCTCGGCGAAGATCAGGTCCGCGGTCGTTCGAACTCCGATCAGGAAATGAATCTCGCCGGGCCAGCCGCGATCGGTGAGGTAGCGCACGATCGACATCATCGGGGTGACGCCGACGCCTCCCGCGATGAGGACGACGGCGTTCGCCTCGTCTCCGCGGAAGACGAACTTGCCCGCCGGCGCCGAGACGCGCAGCAGGTCGCCCTCCTTCAGGCGATCGTGCAGGAACCGTGAGGCCGTCCCCTGGTCCTCGCGCTTCACCGTGACCTCGCAATAGCCGCACCGCGTGGGCGTGGAGGCGATCGTATACGAACGATGAACGGTCTGACCGTCGACGTCGAGTTGCAGGTTGAGATATTGTCCGGGCGCGTAGTCGAAGGGGAGCGCGCCGCCGGCGGGATCGACCAGCCGAAACGTCTTCACGTCGGGCGTCTCTTCGAAGATCCTCGCGAGACGCAGTTCGCCCGACCAGAACTTCTTTCGCGGCGGCAGCGTCGCATTCGGGGCGGGCCTCTTTCCCGCGCTGGCCGCCTTCCGCAAGTCGTAGTAGTGCCACCCCGCCCGCGCGAACATCAGTCCGCCCAGCACGCCTGCGAAGATCAGCGGCTCGCGGAGATCGGCCTTCACCAGCAGCAGAAAGTGAACGACCGCCAGCCCGGCGACGACGTACGCAAGACGATGCAGGAGCTTCCAGCGCTTCGCTCCCATCCAGGCGATCGCTCGGGCCGTCGAAGTCACGGCGAGCGGCAGCATCAGAATGACGGCCAGCATGCCGATCTGAAGAAAGCGCCGCATCCAGATTTCATTCGCCGCGCCTGCCAGATCCATGGCCTGGTCGAACGCGACGTAGATGAGCAGGTGGACGCAGGCGTAGAAGAAGCCGAACAGGCCCAGCGCACGGCGGAATCCGACGATCGCGTTCCAGCCGGAGATCCGGCGGAGC
The DNA here is from genome assembly GCF_056501455.1 of Lignipirellula cremea. Lineage (NCBI taxonomy): Bacteria > Pseudomonadati > Planctomycetota > Planctomycetia > Pirellulales > Pirellulaceae > Lignipirellula > Lignipirellula cremea. Next base: position 6,191,157 of record NZ_CM151415.1, on the reverse strand, counting down.
GGAGTCACCGCCAGCGAGAGCGTCAGAAAGAGGAGCGACAGCCAGCCCGTCGTGTGCAGGGCGAAATTCGTCGGGTCGGCGCCCAGTCGCCCGTTCCACGCGTCCCACGCCAGCAGGGCTACCGGAACGGAGCCGTTGACGATGACCAGGAACTTCCAGAATTTCAGATCGTTCATAGAGCGCGCCTGTATGCGCGGTAAGGCGGCTGACGAAGCGAGGCGCGTCAGAAGTTTTCGGTCAGGTCCATACCGGCGTAGAGCTCGCCGACCTGTTCCTCGTAGCCGTTGAACCTCCGGGTCGGGATGCGTCCCGATCGTCCGATACGGCGCTCCGTCGCCTGGCTCCACCGCGGATGGTCGACCTCCGGGTTGACGTTGGCGTAGAAGCCGTACTCGCGCGGCGCTCTCCTCGACCAGGACGTCTCCGGACGGGCGGCGACGAGGGAGATCTTCACGATCGACTTGATTCCCTTGAACCCGTACTTCCACGGCACGATCAGGCGAATCGGCGCGCCGTCCTGCGGAGGCAGTTCGCGTCCGTAGAGCCCGGTCGCCAGCAGCGTCAGCGGGTGCATCGCCTCGTCCAGTCGCAGTCCTTCGACGTATGGCCACTCCAGGACGTCCGCCTTCTGTCCCGGGAAGCGGACGGGATCGTAAAGGGTCTCGAAGGCGACGTACTTCGCCGCCGACATAGGCTGGACGGCTTCGATCAGTCGCGACAGCGGGATACCGGCCCAGGGAACGACCATCGACCAGGCTTCGACGCACCGCATCCGATAGACTCGCTCTTCCGGCGGGCCGAGAGCGGCGATGTCGCCGAGGCTGAAGACCTTCGGCCGGTCGACCAGCCCTTCGACCGATATCTTCCAGTCGCCGACCTGGAAAGCGCGAGCCGCCGAGGCGACATCGGTCTTCGAGGTCGTGAACTCGTAGAAGTTGTTGTAGTGCGCGACGTCGACCAGGGGCGTGCTGGTCTCGTCCGTGCGGAAGCCGTTCGAAGTTCCTTCCGGTCGAATCAGGCCCGGCAGTTCCGGCATCTCGGGCATTTCCTCCGAGACTCCGGCGAACGCGCGGTAAGCGGCTGCCGTGACGCCGACGCTTCCCGCGAGCGCCGCGCCTTTCAGGAATCTTCGGCGGTTGAAGTAGAGCCACGGGGGCGTGATCGCGTCGTCCGGCTCGCGCGGTACGGAGTCGGGAGAAGTCATTACAGGCGACCGAAGCAAGAGACGGGAACCGAACGACCGAATGGGGATCCGCAGAGACGAAGGGCCCGCGCGAGCTCGCCCCTCGCGCGCAGGAACCTTCCGCATGCCTCAAGCGGGCGCGCGTCAGTTGCCGGGCTCGGCCATCTCCGGCTCCGTCATCTCCGGTTCGGCCATCTTTTCCTCGTTCATCGCCGGCTCGGCCATCGATTCGCCTGCCATCGACTCTCCGGCCATGGCGCCTTCCATCGACTCGGTCGCCATGGCGCCGTCGTTCATCATCGCATCGTCGGCTGCGCCCCCTTCGACAGGCGCCATGTCGCCTCCCCCGCCTTCGCATCCGACCAGGGCACAGAGACCGACGACCGAACCGAGCACCATCACCGACGCGTACCTGCGAACCATCTTCCGCTCCTGAAAGGACGTTCACCGAGCCTCTCGAGCGCCCGTACCGGACGCCCCTCGATCCCGCCGCGGGACATCGTCCGCCTGGCGACCCCGCTCCGACGCGATCTGTCGGATGAGAAGACGACGGCGGGGGCGGAAGCTTACGCTCGTTCGGGAAGCTTGCCGGAAATTGCTCGGAAGGTCGCTGGAGAACGAGCGCCCCACGTCGGGTCGAGGTCGGAGGTTCCGATTCGGCGTCGGGGTCGCACGATAGAGTGGAGGGGCGTTCTGACGCTCTGACCGCTTCGACCAGGCTCCCGATGAATTCGCCGACCCCTCGACGCACGCCCCTGCTCGTCACGGCCAGGCGCAAGCTGTTCATCGTGATCTTCGGTCACGACACGAAAGGGGGCAAAGCGTTCGACATCGTCCTGCTCGTCGCCATCTGCGGCAGCGTCGCAGCGGTGATGCTGGAAAGCGTCGCGGAGATCCGCGCCCGGTTCGGGCGGGAACTCTACGTCGCCGAGTGGACGTTCACGATTCTGTTCACCGTCGAGTACTTCCTGCGCCTGATCAGCGTCCGCCATCCGCTGCGGTACGTGTTCAGCCCGCTGGGGCTCGTCGATCTGCTCGCGATCCTGCCGACCTACCTGAGCGTGCTGATCGGCGGCGCCCAGACGCTCGCCGTGGTGCGGGCGCTGCGTCTGCTGCGAGTCTTCCGGATCCTCAAACTGCCCAACTACGTGCAGGAGGCGAACTATCTGATCGTCGCTCTGCGGGCGAGCCAGCGAAAGATCGTCGTGTTCCTGTTCACCGTCGTGACGATCACGCTGATCGTCGGCGCGCTGATGTACCTGATCGAGGGCGAGGAGCACGGCTTCGCCAACATCCCGATCAGCATGTACTGGGCGATCGTGACGCTGACGACCGTCGGATACGGCGACATCGCCCCGCAGACTCCTGCCGGACGAACGCTGGCGGCCGCCGTGATGATCCTGGGCTACGCCATCATCGCCGTGCCGACCGGCATCGTGACGGCGGAACTCGTCCGCGGCGAACGGGCGGCCCAGGGCCTGCGGCGCTGCTCCGGCTGCGGAACCGCCGGCCACGACCGCGACGCGCTGCACTGCAAGCGTTGCGGAGCCGCGTTGCCCGCGGAGAGAGCTTAAATCTCACAGGTCTCTCTCGACCCGACCGATCGATCGCCGATCCCCTTCCCGGCCGACTGAGGGGGGGGTGTTGCCATGTCGCTTACCGGCAAGACATCTTTTCGACGTTTGTACGCTCCTCAACCAAGCACTTCTTCAGTTGTCGTAGCGAATCGGCAATCAAACTGACCCGCGATTCGATATGAGCTGTCAGTTCTCGATAGTCAGCTTCGTCTGGAAGCCTCCACCGCCGGGTAGGGTAGAACACCGTGCCGAAGCGAGTCAGCCAGAGATCGGCCATTGCCTTCGCTTCGCGCAAGCCGATTACCGTCGCATCCTTTTCCATTCCGAAGACGTCTGATCGATCCCCAGCGGTAGACGGCAGGCGACTGAGAAGCTGCTGAAAGCTAACGGGATCAAGCTTGGCGACTTCGTGGAGCATTCCCGTCCACAAATCCCTCGACATAGCTACGTCCGTCGTCGACTCCGGACCGTCAGCCACCACTCGCCATCCATCACGCTTCGACATGCGGCCGAGAGCATCTGGCAACGCAATGCCGTGCATGACTACTGTGGCTGTCACGCTGCAGGCCAGATTCATCAAGACGTAAAGTGCAGTATCGCGTACTCGCTCGCTGAATGGATAGGGCTTACCCTTTGCCACGGCAGTCAACAGAGCTGCATATGTCCGCACTCGGTCACTCGGCAGATCAAGAATGGAGAGCCCTCGATTGCTTTCGTGCTCTCCCATGAGCGCTCTTCGCGCTACGACATGTACGAATCCCTCACAATGGTTGGAGTCGACTCGGTTCACTTCACTAATGGCTCGCAAAAGCATTGATGCAGGATCGGGCACGGGATCGCTCCAGTTCCGCGAATCGCAGAACCAAGGTGCCTTCGCGTCCGACGCGTCAATGACACGGCAGAGCTCCAGTTCGGCTTGCCGAGCCGCGGCAAAATCACCGTCCTCCGCGGCGAAACGCACGACCAGCGAAGCGAGGCGTACGCCGTTCGGTTGTTCGCGAGCGACGTCTTCGTCGTAGGCTTCGAGAATCAGCCCGAGGCGACGCGAGTTGGTCGTCGATAAGGTTCGCTCACCAGTCGGACCTAAGAATGAGGCCTCGACGACGCGCGATTTCTTGTCGATGAGGTCGTAGAGCCGCTGTCGGAACAGCTTTACCTCTGCTTCAGTCAACCGCTTCGTCTGCCTCGGCTTCGTGTCATAGGAATCATGATGCGAGAGACATAAGGCGACGAGGTTTTCCTCCTCGTTGTTCGCAGAGTCTTGGTCTGCATGGGCGATCTGGACTGACTTCACGCTCAGATCATGGTCGAGGCCCCAGCAAAGAGCACACCGCCGCCGCGATCTTTCGAGGATCCTTAGCTCGGTCGACGGTGACAATCGTTTTCTGCGCATGTCTGCGAGCGACCAGAGGCGGGGACTTTGCGAGCGAGAGCGACTACTTCGAGTTCTTCTTGAATGATTCGTCCAGGAACTCATACGCCTCTTCGCGCACCTCGTCCGGGAAATCATGCCCGCAGTCGGGATAGCGAAACGTCAGCTTCGAATCGGCGTTCAGCAGGGCGTAGACCTCCTGCACGCGGGGTTCGGCTTTGCGGACGCCGGCGACGTCGAAGTTCTCGTCGTGAAGCGGGGAGTTGGTGAAGAAAGCCCGGGGAGCGAGCGCGGCGACGGACTCGTAGAAGTCGAACGGCACGCGATCAGGATCGAGGCCGTAGCGATCGCGGAGGAGGGGCATGTACCGGTCGCTCGTCCAGCCGGCGAGGGCGCCGCCGTAGTAGTCGTGAAACGGCGTCCAGCCGCAGCTTGAGACGATCGCCTTCACGCGCTCGTCGAAGGCGCCCAGGAAGATGGCGTTGTGCCCGCCCAGCGAGTGGCCGATCGCGCCGATCCGCTCGCCGTCGACCTCGGGCAGCGACTGGAGATAGTCGACGCACCGCATGTGATTGGCGATTCCCTTCATCGTCCCGGAGACGTAGTCGTCCTCCGCGAAGTCGTAGTCCGCATAGTCGCCGAACGACGGGTAATCGGGCGCCAGAACCACATAGCCACGCTGCGCCAGTTCGACGGCGTAGCCGCGATGGAGCAGCGGCCCCTCGCCCGCCACGATCCGCTTGCCGAGCGGGCCCGTCGGATGCAGCGCGAGCATCGCGGGCAGCTTCGCGTTTTCGCCGATCTCCTTCGGAAGGTAGAGGTCCGCCGGGATGCGATCGCCCCCGTCGGCAGCGATGCGGATCGTCTTGCGGACGAAGCCGTCGCCCTGAAACTCTTCCTTCGTCTGCACGTCGAAGTCGGGCCACTCGCTTCGATCCGGCAGCGGGCCCATCGCCTCCTGCATCCGTTCGAGGATCTCCGCCCGCTTCTGGCGCCAGGCTTCCTCCGATTCGATCCGACCCACCGACCCGTCGCGACGGTGAAACGAAAGGGGCCGCGACTTGTCGGTCGGTTCGAGCGCCTCGACGGCGATCTCCGCGATGCGGCCTGCCAGCGGATTGACCGATCCCTTGCCGTCCGGATGCACGCGGGAACTGAGGAAGATCACGGACAGTTCGCGCTGCGGATCGATCCAGAAGGAGGTTCCGGTGAAGCCGCCATGCCCGACCGACGCAGACGACAGACGAGCGCCGCGATTGGACGAATAGGGAGAGTCCTTATCCCATAAGAGACCCCGCACGCCGCGCGGCGTTTCGTAGTCCGCGGTCATGAGCGCGACCGACGCCGGTTCGAAGAGGCGCACGCCCGCATATTCGCCCTCGTCGAGCAACGCCTGCGCGAGCACGGCCAGGTCTTCCGCCGTGGAGAAGAGTCCCGCGTGCCCCGCGACGCCCTCCATCGCATAGGCCCGCGGGTCGTGCACTTCGCCCCGCATCCAGGCGTCGTTTCGGCGCTCCGTCGGGACGGCCCGTCGCTTCAGATCGTCGTTGGGCAGATAGCCGGTCGTTGTAAGACCCAGCGGTCGATAGATCGTCGTTGCGACGTACTCGTCCAGCCGCTGGCCCGTGACCCGTTCGACGACGTGGCCGAGCACGATGGCGCCGACGTCGGAGTAGACGAACTTCTCTCCCGGCGCCGCGATCGGCTTCAACTCCGCGATCTTCGCGAGCGCCTCCTCGCGTCCTCCTGCGTAGTCGCGCATCGCGTTGTCGGCGATCAGGCCTCCCTGGTGCGTCGCCAGGTGGCGGATCGTGACGACGTCCTTCCCCTCGGCCGCGAATTCGGGCCAATGCTTCGCGATCGGGTCGTCGAGCGAAAGCTTTCCCTCCTCGATCAGTCGCGCCACGGCCAGGCCCGTCGCGAGGGGCTTGGTCAGCGAAGCCAGATCGAACACCCGGTCGACCGTCATCGGGACGCGCTCGGGCAGGATCTCCGCGTCGCCGTAGGCTTTCAGGTGAACGATCTTCCCATGCACCGCGACCAGCACGACGGCGCCGGGGAGCTTCTTCTCGGCGATTCCCTTTTCGACCGCGCGGTCGATCCGCAGCGAAATGTCCGCCTGCATTCCGTCTCGGCTGAGATCGACGATCGGCAGTCTCGTCGGCGTCGCGTTCGCGGCCGGCACGCTCTCTTCGGCGAACGAAAAGCCGGCGAACAGCAGCGACAGCGCCGCAGCCGTCGCCTGAATCGCGAAGAACCTGACGGATCGCGGGCGGCGAATGGATGGAAAGGCAGGCGGAAGCATGGGCGATTCCGGACTTAAAGGCGGGAAAACTCGCATGGCGTCGGGAGGCGTCGACGGAAAGAATAGACTGAGGCCGAGCCCATGTGCGCATCCATCCTGTTCGGGTCGGACGATTCCGCGCGGCTCGCGCGCCCTGATTCTTCGCCAGGCTCCATGCATTCGTCCGCCTCGTTCTACCCGCGCGAACTCGCTGCCGCGATTCGCGAAAACTGGATCAAGTCCGCCTTCGAGCCGTCGCTGCTGCCCGATCCGGACCTGCTCGAGCAGGCGGCGGACGTCACCTACCAGGCCAGTCTCCTCCGTGAAGAGGCGGAGCCCGTCCGCTGCCGGGTGATGCTGGCGACGCCCGAAGAGTTTCTCCCGTACGAAGCGGTCGGACGCGACGGCCTGGCCGCGATGCGGTTCCGCCGACCCGCCCCCTTCGCCGCGCACGAACTGCGAAAGCTCTCCTCGGCTGCGGGTTATTATCGTTCGACGATCGCCGTCGATCGGGATGCCGACGGCTGCGCTCAGATCTGGGGGATGATCTTCACCGGAACGCGGTGGCTCAGTCAGATTCACGACGCCGACGCGCACGTGAGCCCGCTCCCTTCGAACCTGGCGATCCAGGTCGTCGCCCCGGGCCACCTGATCGTCGCGTCGGGCCATCGGCGCCTGCTCGAAACGTCAGGCGGGGAGCTCCTTTCGGAAGCGTTCGACCCGTTCCGATCGGAGTGGCTGCCCTTTCGGTTCCAGCCCGAGCGGTCGTCGCTGCTGGAGGATCACGCGTCCGCGCCGCTGCCGTCCGGTCTGAACGGGACCCGGCTGTGCGATTCGTTCGTCAAGGACGCCGCACAGAACGTGATCCGACGCACGCTGAACCTGGTCCGTTCGCGAGGCCACGGCGGAACGCTGGTCTATCTCTCCGCCGACGCAGGCCGCGATGCGCATACCAGCGGCCTGTTTCGATTTCGGGTCGCTTTTCAGAACGACGATTCGACGCTGCGGTTTCGCCACCTGATGCGGAAGCTGTTGCAGCGCGTGCTGGAGATCGGTCTCGAACAGGAAGTCGCCGAGGTGACGTGGGGCATCTATCGCCAGATGCAGGACGCGCTGCTCGCCGAGCTCGACGACGCTCTGGCGGAGTTCGCGCACTTTCTCGCCGACCTGATGGCCGCGGACGGGGCGCTGGTGCTCGATCGCCAGTTCCGCATCATCGGCTTCGGCGCCGAGATCCTGGGCGAATCGCACGTGCAGGAGATTCATCGGGCGCTCGATCTGGAAGCGTCGCAGACGAGCCTGGAACCCGCCGACCGGGCCGGAACCCGGCACCGGAGCGCCTATCGCCTGGTCAGCGCCGCGCCCGAGGCCATCGCCCTCGTCGTCAGCCAGGACGGCGGCGTCCGCTTCGTCGCGCATAAGGACGACAAGCTGACCTACTGGCCGTATTTGCCGTAAGGCTTCGGCGAATAGACGTCTCGCGTCGAGGGGCGGCGGGGCCGTGTGCCATGGCTGGCTTGTCCAGCCGTGCCGGATGCGCGTACGAGATCGCGAACAGATCCAGCACGAAGTCGTCGCGCGAATATCGACGATTTCGTTCGGGAAGCGATCGCTTGGCTGGTTTGACGAACCTCCGCCCGCTGCACTGCTGGGGCAAGCCAGCAGTGGCACACCGACCGAGCGAACGACTCACCCGACAGCATGGGAGCAAGCGAGCAGCGGCACACGGCGGAAGTCGCGAGAGTATCTTGAGAGAGAGCCGTCGCTCGTCTCATCGGGTCTCCTCTCGTCAGCATCTCCGACCATGGCACGCTCGATCGCTACCATACTGTTCGCGTCGCTTGCACTCTGCGCGGCGATGAAGGCTGACGAGCCTCGCCCCAACATCGTCCTCCTGATCGCCGACGACGCGGGGTGGGGGGACGTTTCGCTGCACGGCAATACGAACCTCGAGACGCCCCATCTCGATTCGATCGCCAGGGAGGGAACGCGGTTCGAACGCTTCTACGTCTCGCCCCTCTGTGCGCCGACGCGGGCGAGCCTGCTGACGGGAAGAGACTCCGTCCGAACAGGCGTCGTCGGCGTGACCCGCGGCCAGGAACGGCTGAACCTGGACGAGGTCACGCTGCCCGAGATTCTGCAGGCGAACGGCTACGCCACGGGCGCCTTCGGCAAGTGGCACAACGGGTCGCAGTATCCCTATCACCCCAACGGTCGCGGCTTCGACGAGTTCTACGGCTTCTGCTGCGGGCACTGGGCCAACTACTTCGACGCGCCGATGGACCATAACGGCGTCGAAACCACGGGCCGCGGCTACCTCGCCGACGATATGACCGACCATGCAGTCGATTTCATCTCGGCGCATCGGAGCGAACCCTTCTTCTGCTACGTCGCGTTCAACACGCCCCACGCGCCGTTTCAGGTTCCGAAAGAAGATTACGACCGCGTGAAGGCGCGCGGGATCAAGCTGCGGGCGACCGAGCCGAAGCAGGAGAAACTGGACGAGACGATCGCCGCGCTCGCGATGATGGAGAACCTCGATCGCAACGCGGGCGAGATCCTCGCCGCGATCGACGACGCCGGCGTGCGCGAGAACACGATCGTGCTCTACCTGACCGATAACGGCCCCAACACCTGGCGCTGGAACGGCGATCTGAAGGGGAAGAAGGGGCAGTTCGACGAGGGGGGCGTGCGCTCGCCGCTGTTCGTGCGGTATCCGCAGGCGATCGAGCCGGGCACGGTCGTGACGCAGCCCATCGCGCATATCGATCTACTGCCGACGCTGCTCGATCTGTGCGGCCTTTCGCTGGCTGACGCTCCCCGTCCGCCCAAGCCGCTCGACGGTCGCAGCTTCGCTCCGCTGCTCACGGATTCGTCAGCCGCGTGGCCCGAGCGGGCCATCCATCTCGGCTGGGGCAACCGTCGCGCGATTCGCGAAGGGAAGTGGATGGCCGACGCGAAGTCGCTGTACGACCTGCAGGCCGATCCGCTGCAGAAGGTCGACCTGGCGAAGCGGTCGCCCGACGTGCATGCGGCCCTCCTCGCGAAGCTGGAGGCGTGGCATGCGGAGGCCTCGGCGGGCCAGACGCTCGACCGCCCCTATCCGGTCGGCTATCGACCCGAAATCGCGACGATCCTGCCGGTGCAGGACGCCGAACTGCACGGTAAGACGCTTTCCTACTCGTCGCAGCACCCGAACGCTTCGTACGCGACGAACTGGACCTCGACCGACGAGACGCTGACCTTCGACGTCGAAGTCGCCGAGGCGGGCGAGTACGCGGCGACGCTCCGTTACGCCGCGCCTGCGGAGACGGTCGGCTCGGTCCTGCGCCTCGAAACGACGGGCGTCTCCGCGGAAAGCGCCGTGACCGAGGCCTTCGATCCGCCGCTGATCGAGAGCCCCGACTACGCCCCCCGGACCGAGTCCTACCTGAAACCCTTCGCTCCGCTGGAACTTGGCACGATCAGGCTGCCTGCCGGTCGGCAGACGCTGACCCTGCGTGCGACGAAGCAGGTCGGCAAGGCGCTGCCGGAGATTCGGCAGTTGGAATTGAAGCGGCAGGCGGAGTGACGACGAACCAGTCTCGATGCGTTCGCCGCGGAGCTTGCACGGCTCGTGTGCCATGGCTGGCTTGTCCAGCCGTGTCCGGACCCCGGCAAGCGTTCATCCACTGAATGGGCGCTTCCCGCAGTCGACGTCGATCTCCGAAACGCAAGTTCGTGGGCCGACGTCCATGTAAACTGCGAGTCGGTACTCTTCGCCTCGCACGGCTGGACAAGCCAGCCATGGCACACGGCATTCCCTCCTCCGCCGTCCAGGCTCTGCCTCGATTTCCGCCATGTCGATCCGATTCTTCGCACCGCTCTTCGTCGTCCTCGCTCTCGCCGTGCCGGCGATCCTGGCGGCTGAAGCGTCCGCTCAGACGCCGCCCGCCTCGCCCCCCAACGTCGTGATGATCCTGTCGGACGATCAGGCGTGGACCGACTACGGGTTCATGGGACACGAGGCGATCGAGACGCCGAACATCGACCGCCTCGCGCGGGAGTCGCTGACGTTCACGCGCGGCTACGTTCCCTACTCGCTCTGCCGGCCGTCGCTGGCGTCGATCATCACGGGCCTCTACGCGCGGCAGCACGGCATCGTCGGCAACGATCCCCCGCGGAACGCGTTGTACATGAACGACGCGTCGGGCCAAGCGACTCCTGTCGACTACCTGCAAGTTCGCGAGGAGTATCTGAAGCTCCACATCGACAAGCTGCAGACCCTGCCCGAATTGCTCAAGGCGAAGGGCTACGTCAGCTTTCAGTCGGGCAAGTGGTGGGAAGGGAGCGCCGAACGGGGCGGCTTCGACGAGGGGATGACGCACGGCGATCCGGCTCGCGGCGGGCGGCACGGCGACGAGGGGCTGAAGATCGGTCGCTCGACCATGCAGCCGGTGATCGACTTCCTGGACGGAGCGGCCAGGCATGAAAAGCCCTTCTTCCTGTGGTACGCGCCGATGTTGCCCCACACGCCGCACGATCCGGGACCGAAGCTGCTCGCGAAGTACAAGGACAAGGCGCCGACGCTCCCCATCGCGAAGTACTGGGCCAATTGCGAACGCTTCGACCGCTCGGTCGGAACGCTGCTGAAGGCGCTCGACGAGCGCGGGCTCGCGGAGAACACGCTGGTCGTCTACGTCACCGACAACGGCTGGATCAACGATCCGAACGCCAGCCAGTTCGCCCCCAAATCGAAGAAGACCCAGTACGACGGCGGACTGCGCACGCCCATCATGCTCCGCTGGCCGGGCCAGATCGAACCGAAGAGGGACGAGGCGAATCTCGCCAGTTCGATCGACCTCGCCCCCACGATCCTTCGCGCTGCCGGCCTGGAACCGACGCCCGAGATGGAGGGAATCGACCTGTTCGACCGGGCCGCCGTGGAAGGCCGACGTCAGATCTTCGGCGACATCTTCGAGCATGACATCGTCGCGATGGACGACCCTGCCGCGAGCCTCCGCTGGCGCTGGACGATCGAAGGGAACTGGAAGCTGATCGTCCCCGACGCGAAGCGCCTCCCCGGCGAGCCGGTCGAACTCTACGACCTCTCCGCCGACCCGCACGAGGAAAAGAACCTCGCCGCCGAGCAGCCTGAGCGGGTCGCGGAGTTGAGGAAGAAGCTGGACGCGTGGTGGACGCCGTAAGGACGCGACGACGATTCCGTCGATTCCGTCGATTCGAACGACGCGCCTTTCGTCGCGCGTCGCGTCGGTCTCAGGCGAGCGGAGGGTGTCAGCCCTCCGTGGCTCCGTGTTGCGCTTCGTGGCAATCGAGCGACGCCCGTGTGCCATGGCTGGCTTGTCCAGCCGTGCAGGGCAGCGAGATCCGAAATTGGCTTGAAGGAATCGTTCGACGATAGCGTCTCGAAGGCGGAGGGAGTTTGCGGGAATCGGATGGACGAACGAATTGCCGACGCCTTGCACGGCTGGGCAAGCCAGCCATGGCACACAGTTCGCCCCAGCTTCCTCCTGGCAGCATTGGGGCAAGCCAGCCACGGCGCTCGGAGCGCTTCGACTCAGTGATGCTCCTCGCACCGATGCGGCTTCTCGGTGCCTTGCCGGTCCTCGCAGCAGGCGAAGCCGGCGGGGTCGCGTTCGATCTGCAGCGTGACCTGCTCGATGCCGAAGCGGTCGTGCAGCTCGCGGATCGCCTGTTTTAAAAGCGCGTCGTCGTTCGTTTCGCCGGGGCGGATGAGGTGGGCCGTGAGCGCCGTCTCGGTGGTGCTCATCGCCCAGACGTGAACGTCATGCACGGCCGTCACGCCGGGCAGGCCTTCGAGGCACTCCCGCACGGCCAGGGGGTCGAGTCCTCGCGGCGCCGCATGGAGCGCCAGGTTGACGCTCTCGGTCAGCAGGCCCCAGGTTCCCCACAGGATGACCGCCGCCACGACGAGGCTGGTCGCCGAATCGATCCAGAGCCAGCCGGTCAGCAGCATCAGCAGCCCCGCGACGACGACGCCGACGGAGACCAGCGCGTCGGCCAGCATGTGCAGGTAAGCGCCTCGCAGATTCAGATCGTCGTGCCGGCCTCGCATGAAGAGCAGGGCCGTGGCGAGATTGATGACCACGCCGACGCCGGCCACGACCATCATCGTGGCGCCGATCGGCTCGCCCGGATCGCCGAAGCGGCGCACGGCTTCCCACGCGATGGCTCCCACGGCCACCAGCAGCAGCACCCCGTTGATCAGCGCGGCGAGAATCGTCGAGCTGCGCCAGCCGTACGATCGCCGGGGCGTGGGGCGCACGCCGGAAAGCCAGTAGGCCCCCCACGCGATGCCCAGGCCGATCACGTCGGAAAGGTTATGCCCCGCGTCGGCCAGCAGGGCCAGCGAATCGGCGTAGAACCCGAATCCCGCCTCGATCGCGATGTAGGCGCCGTTCAGCGCCATGCCGATCGCGAAAGCCGCGTCGTACCGCGCCGGCGCGTGGTCGTGCAGCGCGTGCGAACCATGTCCGTGCGAATGAACCATCGGCGGCGAGTCGAAAGCGACGGCGGGAGCGAACCGGCTCGGAAACAGCGCTTCAGTATGCCGGATGCGAAGGAGCGCAGGTTCGGCGAGTGGCGCGATCCAGGTGGCCGCGATTGTTGTGCAATCGGGGCGGCGTCAGCCGCAAGAGGAGTGCGGCGGGAGATTCGTTCGGGTCCGTAAGATTTCCTTAAACGTCGGGTCGATTCCTCTTGTCGACTTCGTCGACCCCGATTGCAAGCAATCGGGGTCACCCGGGAGAAGGCCCGCGAACCGCAAGATGCGCATTCCCTCCGTCGATCAACGGTCGATTCGCCGCCTGACACGCTCTATAATGCGGCTCGACATTCCCGCCTGCCGCGACGACGGCTTCGACCCGTCCGTCGCCGTGCGGCCCGCTTCTCCTTTCCCCGCCGATCGCCGATGCGCTCTCTTCGTTTCTTCCTGTTCGCCGCGGCGGCAGTCGCCGCCTGCCCGTCGCTGACGTTTTCGACGCTTCGGGCGCAGGACGCTCAGCTTCCGGAGATTCAGCCCCTGATCGGTACGGCTCCCGCGGCGCCGGTCGAGCCGACCGACTGGAAGGCCGGTCCGCCCGCCAAGTGGATCTGGGGCGCGTCTCCCGACAAGAACTACATCCTGCGAAAGACGTTCAGCCTGCCCGCGACCGCCAAGGTCAAGTCGGCCCGGGTGATCGCCTCGGTCGACAACGTCGGGCGGGTGATGATCAACCGCCAGAACGTCGCGAACAGCTCCGAGTGGCAGCAGCCGATGCAGGGCGCCGCGCCCGTGCAGCCGGGCGAGAACATGATCCAGCTCGTCGCGGAGAACCAGGGAGGCGCCGCCGCGGCCGCGCTGAAGCTCAAGATCGAACTCGAATCGGGCGAGCCGATCTGGGTCGTCACTGACGAATCGTGGCTCGCCTCCTCGCGCGAAGCCGAAGGAACGAAGCCCGTTCCGTCCGAGACCCGCGTCGTCGGCGCTCTCGGCGATCAGCCCTGGGGCGACGTCTTCTCCGCGCCGAGCGGACCGGTCGCCGATACCAAGGCCTTCCGCGTGCCTGAAGGCTTCCAGGTCGAAAAGCTGTACGTCGTTCCCAAGGACGTCGAAGGCTCGTGGGTCTCGATCGCCTTCGATCCGCAGGGACGCATTCTCGCCAGCGACCAGGGCGATAAGGGCATCTTCCGCATCACGCCCTCGCCGATCGGTTCCAACGAGCCGACGAAGGTCGAGAAGCTCCCGCTCGATATCACTTCCGCTCAAGGCATGCTGTGCGCCTTCGGCAAGCTCTACCTCAGCGTCAACGGCGGACCGGGCAGCGGCCTGTACGTCGCCGAGGATACGAACGACGACGGGGAGTGGGACGCGGTTCGCAAGCTCAAGGACTTCCAGGGAGGCGGCGAGCATGGCCCGCACGCGCTGCGGCTCTCTCCGGACGGCAAGTCGATCTATGCTATCGCGGGCAATCACACCAAGCCCCCTGCGGACTTCCAGGCCAGCCGCATTCCGTCGAACTGGGGCGAGGACCTGCTCCTCCCGCGGCAGTGGGACGCCCGCGGTCATGCCGCCGGGATCCTGGCGCCGGGCGGCTGGATCGCGAAGACCGATCCCGAAGGGAAGACGTGGGAAATCCTGAGCATGGGTTACCGCAACCCGTATGACTTCGACCTCGGTCCCGACGGCGAGCTGTTCGCGTACGACGCCGACATGGAATGGGATTACGGGACGCCCTGGTATCGCCCGACGCGCGTTGTCCACGCGACCAGCGGCAGCGAATTCGGCTGGCGCAGCGGCGCCGGCAAGTGGCCCGTCTGGTACGAAGACAGCCTCCCCCCCATCGTCGACATCGGCCCCGGTTCGCCGGTCGGCGTGACGTTCGGCTACGGAGCCAAGTTCCCGGCCAAGTGGCAGCAGGCGCTCTACTGCGCCGACTGGACCTTCGGCACGCTTTACGCGATTCACCTGAAGCCCGATGGCTCGAGTTGGACGGGCGAGAAGGAAGAGTTCGTCGCCCGCGGCGGACTCCCCCTGACCGACGTCGCGATCGGACCCGACGGCGCGATGTACTTCACCGTCGGCGGTCGCGGCACGCAGAGCGAACTCTATCGCGTGACGTACGTCGGCAAGGAACCGGCGGGTGAGATCGATAGCTTCGCCGACGTTCCGGTCTCCGATCCCGAAGCGGCGAAGCTTCGTGAAACGCGACGATCGATCGAGGCTCTGCACGAGCAGGGCGCTCCGGCGGACGAAGAGCGTATGAACCTCGCCGTCAAGAACCTCGACTCGTCCGATCGCTTCCTGCGGTACGCCTCGCGGGTCGCGATCGAACAGCAACTGGTCGACGTGTTTCGTGAGGTTCTGAAGTCTTCGGACGCGACGCAGAATCATCCGCAGGCCTGCATCCAGGCGGCGATCGGTCTTTCCCGTCAGGGCAAGCCCGAAGACCTGTCGCTGATCGTCGATTCGCTGCTGAGCCAGCCGCTGGCGGATCTCTCCGTCGAGCAGCAGCTCGGCGCCGTGCGGGCGTACCAGCTCGCCTTCGGTCGACAGGGCCGGCCCGACGCGGACCGGACGAAGCAGGTGCTCGCGCAGCTCGAACCCCTGTTCCCGAACGCCGATCCGCGGATGGATCGCGAACTCGCGATCGTGCTCGTCTATCTGGACTCGCCGGTCGTGATCGAACGGACGCTCGCGCTGTTCGAGAAGCCGACCGAGCGGTCGCAGGAAGAAGTGACCGAACTCCTTTCGCGCAACCCGGGCTACGGCAGCGCGGTCGCCGCGACGATCAAGAACGCGCCCGAGGCGGAGAAGATGGCGCTCGCCTACACGCTTCGCAACGCGAAGTTCGGCTGGACGCTGGAGCAGCGCCGGGCCTACTTCGAGTGGCTCAAGGCCGCCGAGACCAAGTCGGGCGGCAACAGCTACGAGGGCTTCATCGCCAACATCCGCAAGGACGCGATGGAGACCCTCTCCGAGGCGGAGAAGCTGGCTCTGGGAGACGCGACCAAGGCGCCCGTCTATCGCACGGAAGAACTGCCCAAGCCGATCGGTCCGGGCAAGAAGCGGGAAGTCGCGGCCGTCGTGGCGACCTACGGCGAATCGGAGGGTCCGCGGAACTTCGAAGCGGGCAAGCGTGCCTTCGCGGCGTCGCAGTGCGTCGCGTGCCATCGCTTCGCCGGCGAGGGCGGGGCGACCGGTCCCGACCTGTCGAACGTCGCAGGTCGCTTCCCGATCGCCGACCTGGCCGAGGCGCTGGTCCTCCCCAGCAAGGTCGTCTCCGACCAGTACCAGGCCCACCAGGTCCTGACCTCGGACGGTCGCAACGTCACCGGTCGCCTGCTGCTCGACACGCCCGAGATGATCACGATCGGCGTCGACCCCGTCGACCCGAACAAGGTCGTCGAAGTGAAGCGGGACGACATCGAGCTGATGCAGCCTTCGAAGGTCTCGCTGATGCCCGAAGGGACGATCGACGGCCTGAACGACGAAGAGCTGCGCGACCTGCTCGCTTATCTCTACTCCCGCGGCAACCCGAACGATCCGGTCTTCGCGAAGTAGGGCGCTGCGGGCAGCGAATTCTTACGGAGCGACGGCGGAAGGCGCCGTTCGCTCCGCCGCCAGCGCCTCTTCGGCGAGGCGCAGATTGACGCGCGCGTCTTCGGCTTCGGGGGGAAGGATCTCGCGGTCGAGGGCCAGGCGAAAGCGCTTCGCAGATTCCGCGTAGTCCTTCTGCTCGAACGCCACGACGCCGAGGCTGAACTGGGCGAGGAAGGTCGATTTGATCTCGGCGGAGCGCAGATAGCGCTCCCGAGCCTTGTCTAACTCTCCGTGGCTGTAGGCCAGGTTGCCGTAAGAAAGCCACGCGGTCGGCTCCTTCGGATCGAGTTCGAGCGCCCGTTCGAGGCGTCGCGTCGCGTTCTCGACGTTTCCGCGGCGGAGTTCGACGAGCGCCAGATTAAGGTTGGCCGTGTCGGGATCGAAGTCGAGTTCGATCGCTGCGAGATACGCGCTCTCGGCGCCGTCGAGGTCGCCGCGCACTAGTCGCCGGTCGCCGACGTTCAGCCAGGCGCCGCCCGAGTCCGGGTTCTGGGCGACCGTGTCTTCCCAGAGCGTCAGCGCGTCGCGGTAGACCGGGATCCGCACGAACGCGATCGCGACGAACGTCGCCAGGATCAGCGTCCCCGCGGCGAGCGCGGCCTTGCGTGCGGCCTCCGGCGTTCGCTCGCGATTCGCCCATCCGGCGGCGAGTCCCGCGAGCGTCGCCAGGATCCCCAGGCTCGCCAGGTACTGAAAGTGATCGGCGACGAACGAGAACCGAAAGGGATAGACGTTGAAAATCCCTGACGCCGGCAGGATCGTGCCGGCGAAGAACAGCACGCCCGCGAGCGGTCCGCGACCCAGCTTCTTTCGCAAGAGGATCAATCCGGCGAACAGACCGATCGTCGCCGCCGCGAACGCCCACAGCCTGGGGTCGCCCGCGTCGATCTGCCAGCGCGGGTAAAAGAACATGATCGGCCAGGGGACGACCAGTTTCTGGATATAGAACCACGACGTGCGGCACATGAGCAGCAGTCGCTCGACGATCGACAGATCGAACTCCGATCCGTCGGCGCCGACGTGCGTGACTTCCAAGTAGGCGGTATGAACGCCGGCGGCCATGCCGAGCGCGAAGAACGGCAGCGTCGCGACGACGTCCCGCGGACGAACGCGGCCGGTCTGCATCCATCGCAGGAGCAGGAACGCGGCAGGAAACGTCGCCGTGACGGACTTGCTGAGCAAAGCTCCGCCGAACGCGAAGAGCGCAAGCAGATAGCTTCGACGGGCGGTCGCCTTTCGCGCGGCGAGTTCCTGCGGCGCCTCGCCTGACGCTTCGTCGGGCGACTCGACCGCTCGCGTCCAGGCGAACATCGCCAGCATGGCGGTCAGATAGAGAGCGCCGGACAGGACGTTCTTGCGTTCGGTGATCCAGACGACCGATTCGACATGCACGGGATGCACCGCGAAGAGGGCCGCCGCCCACCAGGTTCCCGGAACGGCGAGTCGGCTGAGCAGCTTCCATACCAGGACGGCGCTCGTCGCGTGGAGCAGGACGTTGACCGCATGGAATCCTGCCGGCTCCAGATTCCAGAACTTCTTCTCGATCCAGAAACCGGTGTAGACGAACGGGTAATACTGCGGCGACGTCTTCGGCGAAAACCAGATCCGCCAGAGACCGGCGAAATCGTCGAGGTTCGGATTCCGCGTAAGATATTGATCGTCGTCCCAGATGTATCCCTGCCAGAGGGCCGGCAGATACACGAGGCACGCGAGCCCGAACAACGCCAGGCCGGGAAGAAAGCGCCGCCGAAGCGACGGCGGACCGGACGGACCGATCGACGAGGTCGGCTTCGCCGGACCCTTCCCGGATCGAGTTGCACGCGGTGACGCGTCGCGGCGGTCGTCGGGCGAACGGGAGGGCATCGTGGGCGAAGCTCTGGCGACAGGGAGAGACGCGGCCCCAATCTTACTCGCGAGATTTATCCTGCTTGCGAAGATTGCGTTAGTGCCCCGCAGGGAAAGTCAGCGCGTTGCACGGCAGGCCGATCGGCGGCGACAAGACCATGGGCCGCCTGACGAATACGATGGAGCGACGGGCTTCCTCGCGGGACCCTCGGCGTTTTTCCTTGAACGGTTCGGACCGCTGCCATGTCTGCCGCTTCCCTTCGCGTCGCCATGCGTCGGACGCTTCCGGCGGCGCTGCTTCCCGGGCTGCTGATCGGGCTCGGCGGTTGTCCGCGGAATGCCGCTCCGCCGCCGCCGACTCCCGCACCGCCTCCGGTCGTCACGACGGAGTCCCTGCCTGCCGCTCCGGTCGAACCCGCGTCCGAAGAGCCCGTTCCGCCGGCGACTTCGAGCGAAGCCGAAACGCCTGACGTCGCAGCCCCGGCTGCCGCCGAAACGACGGAGTCTGTCGCGTCCGGCGAAGGCGCGGCCGCCGAGGGGTCGCCCGATCCGGAGTCAGCAAGCGAAGAGACGGCCGCCCCGGGCTACGAACCGACGGCGCGGCTGCTCGTAGCGACGCCGGGCGGGCCGACGATCGTCGACGCCGAACTGCTCGTCGACGGCGAGACGCCCGAGCAGGCGCTGGCGGAGTTCGTCGACGAGATCCTGAAGCTGGCCGATACGAACGGCGACGGCACGCCGACCTGGGACGAGGTCTTCGAGAGCCAGGTCTTCAAGGCCGGCACGCTCGGCAACGACGCGATCCCGGGCGAGCCCGAGGCGAAGCGCGCACGCGAACTGTACGACACCGATCGCGACAACGTCGTGCAGGGAGACGAAGTGCCGCGATTCGTCACGCGAAACGCCGGCGCCGCGAGGCCGTTCACGCTGCAGACGGCGAATTACTTTCGCTTCTACCAGAAGACCGAATCGGCGTTGCGACTGATCTTGGACGACGACCGCGACGGCAAGCTGACCCGCGAAGAACTGGCCGGGGCGAAGTCGCGACTGGCCGTTTACGACGCCGACGACGACGAGATCCTGACCTCGGACGAAATCGAGATGGACGACCGCGAGAGCTTTCGCCGGCAGCGTCCGCTCAACTCCCGCACCGATCCCGAAACGGCGCTGCTGGTCGACGATCGCCTGAAGACGGAGCAGATCCGAGGCTGGTTGTCGGAAACCTATGCCTTCAGCGGCGGAGTCGAGGCCGGCATCTTTCCGCGGCGACCCGATCTGGAGGCGGCGCTCGATACTGACGGCGACGGAAGGTTCGCGAACGCCGAACTGGAAGCGTTCCGCACGCTTCCCGCCGACGTCGTCGTGCGGGCGGAGTTCGGCGCGGACGTCGGGTCGGGCGAAGACGCCGTCTCGGAAGATCCGGCGGCTCTCTACATGGGGCAGGGGAGCGGAAGGACGCGCGTCTCGATCCTGGCGGCTCCGGGAGCGACGAACGGCGAAGCGGGCGGCGCGAGCCTCGCGAACGTCAGGACGCATGCGAGCGTCAGGACGCATGCGAGCGTCAGGACGCATGCGAGCGTCCCGTCGCGGACTGTACTGGAACTGGACGGCGTTCTGCTCCGCATCGCCGCCAACGACGGCGCGCCGTCGTTTACGCAGGCGGAAGGCGTGTTTCGCCAGGCGGACGCGAACGGCGACGACTCGATCGACAAGACGGAGCGCGAAGCGAACCCGTTCCTGCTGCAGATCCCCGCGGAGGCGGTCGATCTGGACGCCGACGAGGCGTACAGCCTGGAAGAGCTGACCGGCTATTTCCGCCGCGTCGCCGGCGCGCAAAGGGCGAAGGTCCGCGGCCTGGCGATGGAGGATCGGGACGCCCTCCTGGTCGCGCTCGATCGCAATCTGGACGGGCGACTTCAGCCGGGAGAGCAGCAGGCCGCCGAAGCCCTGCTCGAAAAGTACGACGCGAACGCCGACGATCAGGCCTCGGTCGGCGAGCTGCCGGCGGTCGTGTCGCTGATCTTCATTCGCGGCGACCTGCAGCAGTCGGAAGAGCTCTTTCGCCGGGCGCCCGAGCGGGTCGCGCCGCGGAACGCAGGCGAGGCTCCCCTGTGGCTGACGCGGATGGATCGCAACGAAGACGGCGTCGTCACGCGGAGAGAGTTCCCCGGCCCGCCGGAGAAGTTTCAGCAGCTCGACCGGGACGGCGACGGCGAGATCGACGCCGCGGAAGCGATCGCGATGCAGTCAGACGCCGACGAATGACGCTTTCTGAGCGGGGGATGTAAATCCCCGAGCTTGTGCGCCGGCGGCTGGGACTCGGGGGACTCTGGTCCCCCGCTTAGGGATTGTACGCCGTCGAAAACTTCTCTCTGCGACGTTACGGCTTTCCGAGTCGGCCGTTGCGACGCATCGCCCCCGAAAAGTGTCGTTAAGGGGGCGGATTTTCGTTGGGAGGCCGACGGCAGCGCGGCAATAATGAGACTGGCGTCCCCTTCCGCGCGAATCTCGCCGCCCTAAACGACGGCCCCATCGTGCGGAGCGGACGGGATATTCTTCGCCGTCGTCGCAGGCGTCCGTCCAAGGACGTGATCGTCTTGACGACGCGAAGATGCGACCACCTTATCTATCGGGGAGGAGCGCTCGTTATGCCGCTGTACGAGATCGAAACGGACGCACATATCATCATCACGTGGGCCGCCGACGAGAACGAGGCGAAGACCACGGTGCGGGACTACTACCCGCACGATACGGTCCTGAGGATGACCAAACGGCCGCGGAACTCCTGGGTCATCTCGAAGGGGGCGCTCGGTCTGGTCGAAGAGAAGACGACCCCGTGCAGCACCGCTCGCGACTGCCTGTCGAAGGCGTCGGGCGACAAGGTCCACGCGATCCGGCTCTACATGCACGAGACCGGCACCGATCTCGACAACGCCCGCAAGGCGATCGAATCCAACATGGTCATGGGCTGGTGAAAGCCGCGACCCGCCAGCGGCTGTCGCCCCCCGCCTGACGAGGGGCCAGCCTCTTCACGGCGGCAGCGACCGCCGATGCTTCCCGCGCGCGTTTTAGGGGTGGCCGCGATTGCTTTGCAATCGGGGTCGCCGAAGGCGACAAGAGGAATCGACTCGAAGTTAAGAGGGATGAGGCCGGACCCTAACGACGGGTCCGGCCTCATCCCTCTTGCGGCTGGCGCCGCCCCGATTGACGAGGAATCGCGGCCACCCGGATCGTGCGTCTCGCCGAGACGGTCGACGATTCGAGAAGCGGCGCTGCCGTCGCGAGATTCGTCGTGCCGAACGCGAACCGCAAGGTGCACCCTGAGGAGACGCTCTCCTCCCGGCGGACGTTACTTGCTCTCGGTCGCCGCTTCGCGACAGGCCGCGGAGCACTTCTTGCAGGCCTTCGCGCAGGCCTCGCACGCTTCGTCGTGGTCCGCGTGCTTCGCGCATTCGGCGGCGCATCGGTCGCAGGCCTGGGCGCATGCCGCGGCGATGATCGGCTCGAGCGATCCGCCTCGCGCCGAAACGCTCGCGCAGGCGCCGCAGACGTCCGCGCAGTCGAGGCAGAGACTGATGCATTCCTTCCGGATCTCCTGATCGCCGGTCGCCTCCTCCAGGCAGTCCGCAACGCAGATCAGGCAGGCCGTGCGGCAATCCGTGCAGGCCGCCGTGCAGGGATCGGGCGTCGCGTCGGCGGTGAGCGTGCCGACGAACGCCAGCGACAGGGCCGCGACGATCGAAAAGAACGAGCACGAGCGAAACGGGCAGGGGCGGACCATCGGAACTCTCCCGGGAGAAGCGAAAAGCGTCGGATCGCGGCGGAGAATCGGGCGAGTAGCGAAATCGCGTCGCCGTTCTCTCTTCTGGCTCAAGTTTAACGGCTGCAGCGCCGAAACGAACGCGAACCTTCGCCCGGACGCAGCCCTCCTGCGAAGACGTGCCGTTCGTCGCGGGGCCGCGGAACGAATCCCTTCGATCGATGCGGAATTCGTTGAACCGCCGGGCCCGGACGTTTCGATCAATGACAGAGCAGAGGCGAGCAGCCCGGGCCGAACGGCCTCGGACGCACGGCGCCGCCGCTGCGAGAGGTGCGCCCGGTCAGAAGGGCGCCCAGCCATCGAGGGAGCGAAGCATGGTCAGGTCGTCGTGTGCAGTCGAGGCTCAGGGTCACGCGGTCGCTCCGCCGGTGCCGGGCGGTCTCGCCCGCCACTATCGCGTGCAGCGCCTCGACGCGAGCGCCGCGATCTGGCGTCTGGTCCGTATCTTCCCGCGCCGCGAATTAGCGGAAGCTTGTCTCGCCGAGTGGGCCAGCCGGGGACAAGCGGTGCGACTCGTCCGCTACGGACGCTGTCCGTCGGCCTCCTGAGACGCGTCCCTGGCTGAACCGGCTCGCGGTCAGCTCTCGACCGATGTCGCCGCCGCGGCTGCTGCGTCGGCGCGCGACGACAGGGCGTGCGGAGCCGAGGCTTCAAGCCGCAGCCCCCGCCTGCTTGCGAGCACGCGCGGTTCCTCGGGATAGGCGAACCCGGTCGCCGGATCGTTCCAGCGCTTGAGCACCGCGCCGACCAGGTGGCCCCCGAAGGCCATCGACAGCTTCATGGCGTAGTCGAAGCGCCGCTTGCGCCCGACCAGCGGCAGCGCGTCGAACGAGCATTCCGCGTCGGGATGGGTCAGATTCAGCGTCGCCGGCGCGTAGCCGTCCCGCATCGCCAGCGCCGTGACGGCCAGTTCAGCGCAACCGGCCGCGTTGACGAGGTGGCCGATCATCGACTTCGTCGCGCTGACGCAGACGTCGCCCAGCGCGTTCCCCATCGCCGACGCGATGCCGCGCATCTCCGCGCTGTCGTTCTGCATCGTGCCGGTGCCGTGCGCGCTGACGTAGCCGATCGCCTCGGGCTCCAACTTCGCGCTCTCCAGGCAGTACTCGATCAGCTTGGCCAGCGACTCTGATTCCAGGTCCATGCCGGTCACGTGATGGGCCTGGCACAGGATGCGGCCTGACTGGACTTCGGCGTAAACCTTCGCGCCCCGGGCGAGCGCGTGCGACAGCCGCTCGATCACGAAGATCGCCGCCCCTTCGCCCATGACGAAGCCGGTGCGATTGCGATCGAACGGTCGGCAGGCCTCGTCGGGATCCTCGCACGGCGAGAGCGCCCGCATGTTCCGGAAGCAGGCGACGAACATCGGGTCGAGCGCTTCGGCGCCGCCGACGAGCGCGGCGTCGCATTGCCCGTCGAGAATCGCCCGGCGCGCGACGAGCAGCGAGACCAGGCCGCTCGCGCAGGCGACGGAATGGGTCACCCGCGGGCCGAGAATGCCGAATTCGTTAGCAATATGCGAGCAGCCCGTGTTGGGCAGCACCTGCTCCCACCAGCGAATCTGATCGGGCGAGGTCTTCGGCGTGTCGGGCGGTCCGCCGATGCCCGAACTGTCGCCCATGTGCCCCGCGACGGCGATGCCGAAGCGGGTCGGGTCCATTCCGCAGGCGAGGGGGTGGCCGGCGTCCGCCATCGCTTCCCGCGCTGCATGCTGCGCCAGCGAGATCGCCTTGAGCTGTCCCGGAACGGGATCGTCCCACTCCACCCGCGCGGCGATGATTTCCTCGCCCCGGAACCAGGGGAGGTCGGTCACCCGCGCGAACCCATGACGTCCCGCCCGGATGGCGTTCCAGACCGTCTCGCGGTCGTGGCCGAGGGAGGTGATCAGTCCGATGCCCGTGATGACGACGGGGTCGAAAACAGCCGCGTCGTCAGGCATCGTCGATGGGCGCGCGTTCGATCGCTTCGAAGGGAGCCGCTCAGCCGGACGGAGCTGCGGCGGGTCTCGATTTCGGGAAGCCAGTTTACCCGATCGCAGCGGCGGCGGGACTCGCAATTCCCGCGAGATTCGACCGCGGAGGCGCACGTTGCGCCTCGCCCTCGGCACGACCGATCGTACGCCGGCAATGGATGCTCGATCCGGGTGGCCGCGATTGCTGTGCAATCGGGGCGGCGTCAGCCGCAAGAGGAAGGCGTTCGGACCTCGCGACGAGTCCGATGCGTTCTCTTCGATGACGGATCGTCTCCTCCTGTCGCCTTCGGCGACCCCGATTGCAGAGCAATCGCGGCCACCCGGAGAAGACTCGAAAAAGCCCGTTTTCTAGCGGCGCCTCAAAGCGTTCGGCGCCCAGACGTAGGCGAGCTGCTGCGGCGGGCCGCCGTAGGCGCGAATGAACGCCGGGGTGAACCCTTCGCCGCCCCGCAGCGCGGTCATCAGCGCTCCGAACTTCCGCTTGTCTCGCGAAAGGTAGTCGACGAAGCTCCAACTGGCGAGCGACGCCGTCTCGGGCGGAACCTTGCCCGTCAGAAAGTCGTCCGGACTCTTCATCTGCTTCATGGCGTCGGCGAGCTGATCGGTCCACGCGACGATCCGCGGATCGTCCTCGTACAGCGCGGCGGCCACCATCTGGCCCGCGCCGCTGTAGAACCATTCGGGAATGTCCTTCCCCTGGGCGCCGACATGCACCGCGGCGATCTGCTCGGCGAGCAGGGCCTCGTTCGAGTACGCGCCGTCGCGCGAGGGCAGGAGCACCCCGTACGCGTCGATGATCGTGTAGCGGGAGTAGCCGAACCGGTCTCCGGCCATCCGGCGGCGATCGACCATGCTTCCGAACTCGCCGAAATCGTAACGCTGCGACGTGACGAACATCGCGATCTTGCCCTTAGCGAGCGGATCCGACGCGGGCGTATCCAGCGCGTCGCGGACGTCTGCCGATAGCGTTTCCGCCGCGTCAGCCAGTTCCTTAAGCGTGTTCTCGCCGACGTTGCCGTAGAACATGAACTGATCGGTCTCGACCTTGTCCGGCACGACGGTCCCCATCCCCAGCCGCCACTTCTCGTCGGAGTTCTCGCGACGAATCTCGGTCAGTTGCTCCGGGGTGGAGGCTTCGGCGATCGCGAGCGCGGCGACCTGATCGAGCGGGGCCGCGGGATCGGGGCCATCGAACTTGGCGCCCTCCGCGATCCACTTCTCGAACATCGCGATCTGCTCTTCGGAGAACTCTGCGCGACCCATCGGCATCTGCGCGCCGTCGGCCGTTCCCTTGAGTTTCCCGATCAGCAGGCTCTGGTCCGGCTGGCCCGGCGTGATGGCGGAGCCGCTGTCGCCCCCCTCCATGAGACCGGCGAACATCGTGAAGTTAAGCCCGCCGCGAACCTGGTTCGGCTGGAAGTGGCAACCGTTGCAGTTCTCGACCAGCAGCGGCGCGATGTGCCGCGCGAAGCTGACCGACTCGTTGCCGGTCGGAATCGCCATCGCGGGAGGCGGTTCCGGCGTCGGGGCGCTCCCGGGGGTGAGACGGGCCAAGTTGACTTTCGGATTCGAGCCGTCGAACTGAGCGCCTTCGGCGACCCAGGTCGTGAGGATCTGAAGCTCCTGAGGCGGAACGCCTCCGCTGGGAGGCATCTGGCCGTCCTGGATCATTTCGAGCAGGACCGAGCCGGGCGGATTGCCGGGCGCGACGATGATGCCGTTGACCGGATGCCCCTTCATCAGGGTTTCGTAGTCCTTCATGCTGAGCCTGCCGGAGGCCTTCGCGACGTGACAGCCGCCGCAGCGCTGCGTCAGGATCGGCGCGACGTCTTTCACGAAGCTGACCGTGCCGGTCGCCATCGGGGGCGCCGGCCCGGGCGTCGGGGTCGGCATCGGAATCGAGATCGTGCTCGGATCGGGGATCGATTCGTTCATCCGCGCGAGCAGCGCGAGGTTCGGCTTCTTCAGCGGCGGAAGCGTCTGCCCCTCGGCCTGCATCAGGCCATGCGCCCGTTCGAGGACCAGGTAGATCGGTTCGAGCTGTTCGGCGGCCCCGGCAGGGGGTTCTTCCAGCAGCGCGTCGAGAGACTCCTGAACGCCGGCGATCCGCGCGGCGGCACCGTCGAAGTTCTTCGCGGAGAACTCGCGACTCGCCTCGCGAAGCTCCACGTGGATCTTCGCCACTTCCGGCGAAAGGGCGGGCGCGTCCTGACCCCGCAGACCGGCAGCCGGCAGCGCCAGCAGGGCGAACGCGAGGGTTACACGAAGAGCGTTCATAGTGATGGCTCGAATGTCGTCGGACCGACGACGGGGGCCAGAGAATCGCGAAGGGACGACGCGCCGGGCGAAGAGAACCCGAAGTATAGGCGGATCCGTTCCACGACGCCAACGAACCGGCTCAACGCGGGAATACCCGCACGCGGGCCGGTCGGCGAATCGCCCGAACGTCAGGCGCAGCCGACGCTTTCTAACGCCCGGCCGGGGCCCGCGTACTCAGACTGTCCTTCGGAAAGGGGCTGTCCGGCGGAAAAGGGCTTCCTGCGGAAACGCGGCGTCTGCGGCGGCGGACTTTTCCGGGAGCGCCATTTCTAGGACGACGACTGACGATCCGGCGCTCCGTTTGCCGATCTTCCGATAAGCAATGACGGGAGCGTCGAATCTTCCGCCCGAGCGTCGGGCATCCAAAGAAGCGACGGTGCCGGTTCGACGCCGGTCTAACGTCTCCCCGGAACTGGATTTCGACGAGAATCTGGAGAGAATGGGTGGCGCCTGCCGTCTGTCAGCGAGCCCGCCTCGATCGCCATGAGCATTCCAAGATCCCTATCCGCTCACGCGCTTGAGCTGCGTGCCCGGCCTGCCGAGATCGTGAACTCGATCACGCACGGCGCCGGTCTGCTGATGTCGATCCCGGCCTGCGCGGCGCTGCTGTACGCCGCCTGGGGATCGGAAAACCGCTACCAGGTAGCCGCGATCGGGCTCTACGCGTTCGGCTTCATCGGCACCTACGCCGCGTCGACCGCGTCGCACGCGTTCCATGCGGGGTCGATCAACCGCTGGCTGCGGATGCTGGACCAGGGGTTCATCTACCTGTTCATCGCCGGGACGTACACGCCGCTGATGGCGCCGTTCCTGATGAACGAGCGGCACTACTGGCTGCTGGCAGCGGTCTGGGCGACGGCGATCTTCGGCTTCGTCTCGAAGACCTTCTTCGCCCAGAGGATCTACGGCATTTCGACCGGGCTCTACCTCGCGCTCGGCTGGATTCCGGCGATCGGCCTGTGGGACGTGATCCTGGCGGCTCCGTCGGACATCATGGGACTCGTCGTCGCGGGCGGCGTCTGCTATACCGTCGGCGTCTACTTCCTGCTCAGAGACGACCATCAGCGGCACGACCATGCGATCTGGCACGTGCTCGTGATGGCCGCCTCGGCGTTCCACTTCGCCGCCATCTGGCTGGCGTCGGTGCGCGTGGCGTAAGCTCGTGCTCCCAGGCGAGCGGAGGGTGTAAGCCCTCCGTGGTCCAGCGGAGTGCCGGGTAGCCCAAATAGTTCGTCCAGAGCTGCGTCGGGGGCAATCGGCATCGCGCCCACGCAAGGCGTCCGAAGCGCGATTACCGCACGCGGGCGCCATGCTCCGCGGCGAGGCGTTCGACCGCTTCGAACGTCGACTGAATCGCCTGCTGGGCGTTCGCGCTGCTGCGCTGGATCGCTTGGCGCCGCATCTCTCCTTCGGTAGAAGCGCCCTCGGGCAGGTTCGTCGTGTAGAGCACGTCGTCCGGCGTTCCCTGACCGGGCGCGAACTCGGCAATCCAGGCCTCGGCCTCGGCATGGGCGGCGACCCGTCCTTCCCAGGCCGCGATGTGCCTCAGGAAGGCGTTCTGAAAATCTTCAGGGCACCGGGCGAGATCGATCGCCCGCATGTTCGCGACGACCTCGCCGGGACTGCTGGTTCCCTGCGACGCGAGCCGGTCGGCTTCGAGAACCCGCTCGATCGCCGCCGCAGGCGTCGCGGACCGCAAGCCCGCAGCCGCCAGAAACAGTCCCCCGATTCCGCACGCCAGCGCGCACATCCCGGCGCCGATAGCGAGCGACGCGCCGATCGTCTTCAGGCGTCGACCGCGATCCATCGAAGAGCCGTTCGTAAGAATGAGAAACGCTTCGCGCCATCATCGAACGTCGCCCGCCCCGATGCAACGCGGAGAGATCTCCCTGGCGATCAAGTCGCTCGCAGCCGCTCCGCCAGTTCGGTCGTTCCCAGGCGTGCGACCGTCTCGCCGAGGGGTTCCTCGCCGCTGCGTCGCTCGGTCCACCAGCGGGCTAGTTGGTCGAACGCGTCGTTCAGCCGTGATTGCGGGACGACGGCGATCTCCTGATTCAATCGCTCGCGCGACGGCATCCCGCCCACGCGCAGGGCATAGCGTCCGGGGCCTACGCCGACGATCGCGAGCTCCGCCAGGTACGCCCGCGCGCATCCGTTGGGACAACCGGTCAGGCTGAGCGTGAGCGACGCCCCCTTCAGCCCTGCGCGATCGAGACTCCACCGAAGCGCCGTCAGCGCCTGGGGCAGCAGGCGTTCCCCGTCTGCCAGCGCCAGACCGCAGGTCGGCGCCGCAGGGCAGGCGAGCGCGTTACGGCGGAGCGAATCGCCCGGCGGCGTCGGCTTGTAGCCCGCCTCCGTCAGCGCCGTGCTGACTTCGTCGATCTGCTCGCGCGATAGATCGAGGAACAGCAGGTTCTGCTGCGGCGTCAGGGCGACCGCCGGTCGCAGTCGCGCCAGCAGGTCTCGAAGCGGCTGTAACTCCCCGCCGTTCGAACCGCCAAGCCGTCCTGCCGTGAGGTGCAGGCCAATGCGGTAACGACCGTCGTCCTGTCGAATCGGGTCGAGATGATCGTCGGGGAAACGCGACGCTCCCGCCTCGCGTCCTCGAAAGGGGGCGAACGAAAGCGAGAGGTCGCGTTCCAGCGTCTCGCGCACCTGATCGATTCCGAGGTCGGCGACCAGGTACTTCAGCCGCGCACGTCGACGGTCGGTCCGATCTCCCTCCCGGCGATACCACCGGAGAACGCCCTGCGCGACGTCGAAGATCCTTTCCGCCGGAACCCAACCGAGCGGCTCGGCCAGCCGCGGACCCGTGTCGTCTCGTCCGAGCGTGTAACCCAGGCCGCCCCCCAGCACGACGTTCCAGCCGGCGAGCGACGCGCCCGACAGCCCCGCGAGCGTTCCGCTCGACAGCGTCGCCTCGAAGCCCAGGTCGTGCGCTAGCAAATCCGTGCAGCAGTCGCCCGGCGCCGCGAGGGCCAGCTTGAACTTCCGCGGCAGAAGATCGCGACCGAACAGCGGATCGTCGACCGCTTCGGCGGGCATCGACGAAGGGCCGTGCCACAGGCGTTCGTACGGACTTCGTTCGGGTTGCAGCGCCTGGTCGAGCGCCTGCGTCGCCTTGCGGAACGCGGCCGCCCAGCTCGCGCGGCGGGGCAGGGCAGGGCAGGCGACGACGTTGCGAACCGTATCGCCGCAGGTCGCCCAGGAGGAGAGGCCCGCCCCCTCCAGTCGTCGCTGCACTTCGCCGAGCGCGCCGATCGGCAGGCCGTGGATCTGCACCGTCTGCCGAGAGGTCAGGCGCAAATCTCCCCGTCCCAGCGTCTGGGCCAGATCCGCGAGCGCGACGAACTGCATCGCCGAAAGCCTTCCGCCCGGCACGCGGACGCGCAGCATGGCCTCCTGCGTTCCGCGTTCGGCGCGCGGTTCTCTTTCTGTCGAACGTTCCTGCCGCCGCTGCACGTACAGACCGTGATGCTGCAGCCGCCAGCCGTTTTCGTAGTCGATCTTCCCGCCCGGGTTCGCGAGAGCGTCCGGCAGCCCCGCGACGAGCGGGTCGGCGATCTCCTTGAAGCGCTCTTCCCGCGGCAGTCGATCGGACCGCGCAGGCGGAGCGACCGGCGCAGCGGCGCCGTCGAACCGTTCGACCGCTTCGTCTTCGGGCGGGTCATGCGTCTCGAAGCGAACGTGGAGCGTCGGCGTCGAAGCCTCGACGGCGATCCGCCCCAGTTCGTGCGAGCCGGCGAACGCCAGGTAGAAGATCAGATCGCGACCCTCCCAGAGCAGCTCCGAATCGACGATCACCGTCTCCGGCGCCCGGGAGGCGATCAGGCGCTGAACCAGCGCTTCGATGCGTTCGCGTTCACGAAGCGACGCTTCGCTCGCGGCTTCGGCGCTGACGATTCCAGCGCTCTCCGGCAACTTCTCGAGCGCCTCGCCTGCCGGAGGACGCTCGGCGAGCGAACGGGGAAGTTCCTGCGGCGCGAGCAGGGTCTCCGCCGCCTCGACGCCCCGCTCCGTACGGATCAGGACCCGGTCGCCGCGCAGCAGCGCCAGCGAGCGGATCGCGCCGACCAGCCGACGCTTTCCCAGCGCGCCATGACGAACCAGATAGCGTTCGATTCCGCTGTCGACGTCTCCGCCATCAACATGGTCGTCCGAGGCGGTCATCCTCGGATCGAGCGGACGCTGGTGGTGCGTCTATCCGTAAATGTCAGGTTGATCGAAGAGGTTCGGGTGCCACTGGCTCCGCCAGTGCCGAAGCTTGGATGATCGTCAAACTTAGAACTCGATGCGATCCGGCATCCGGGACGCACTGGCGGAGCCAGTGGCACCCGGAGGAGAACATGACCGGTAGCGATCGACGGACCGCCAGCCGGATCGGACGATCGATCGGCGCCGAAGAAATCCTGGGCCGTCGCTCCGGTCAGCAGGGCCCACCCGAGCCCGACGATCGCCACGGCGAGCACGAAGATCGTGATCGCCCGGGGCGGAGCGACCTGGCGAACGTTGAGTACGATCGGCGTCATCACGAGCAGCAGCAGGCTCGTCATCGCCGTCGCGAGCCGGGCGTAGTCGGCGACCGCGAGGCTTGCTCCGTCGCCCGTCGGCGAGTCGCGAAAGGCTTCGTACGCCGTCGCGCCTAGATCCAGCGTCATCGTCGCCAGCGTGAAGAGCGTCGTCATCATCCAGAAGACCGTCAGTTGGTCTTCGAAGCGGACCGGTCGCTTCGCTTCGATCGCCGGCGTCGCCGCTCGTGCTTGCCTGGTATTCGGCGCAGCGTCGGCGCGACGTGAAGAATCTCGCTGGCGACGGCGCTTACCCATGCGAGCTCCGTTCGCTACCAGCGGAGCAGCATCGTGCCCCAGGTCAGTCCGGCGCCGAAGCCGCAGAGAAGCACGCGGGAGCCGGGACCGATGCGACCTTCGCGGGCGGCCTCGTCGAGGGCGAGCGGAATGCTTCCCGCGGAGGTGTTGCCGTAGCGGTCGAGGTTCATGAAGTTCCGCTCGGGCAGAAAGCCGAGCTCGCTCGACGCGGCGTCGAGGATCCGCTGGTTCGCCTGGTGCAGGACGACCAGGTCGACCTCCTCCGGCGCCACGCCCGCCTCGCGCAGGACCCGCTCGCACGACTCGCGGATGGTGCGCACGGCCCACTTGAAGACCGGTCGCCCGTCCATTCGCAGGAAATGGTTCTTCGCCTCGAGCGAGGCGCAGGTCGCAGGCTCGCGCGACCCGCCGGCGGGGACGATCAGCAGTTCGTTGTTCGTGCCGTCGGCGCCCAGTTCGTACGCCAGCGCTCCCTGCGTCGACGATCCCTTGCCGAGCAGCGCCGCTCCCGCGCCGTCGCCGAACAGCGGGAACGTCTTGCGGTCTTCCGGGTCGAGCAGGTGGCTCATGACGTCAGTTCCCACCACCAGCACGCGGGAGAACCCCGGCTGCTGCAGGAACATTCCGCCGGTCACCATCGCGTAGACGAACCCGGAGCAGGCCGCGTTCAGGTCCATCGCCGGCGCCGTGGCGCCCAGCCGGGCCTGAAGCAGGCAGGCGGTCGACGGCGTCTTGTGATCGGGCGTCATCGTCGCCACGAGGATCAGGTCGATCTCCTCGGGCGTCGCCTCGGCGGCATCCAGGCACGCGCGGGCGGCTTCGTAGGCGAGGTCGCTGGCCGAAACCGTCTCCGCGACCCGACGCCGGGCGCGGATGCCCGTTCGTTGCACGATCCAGTCGGCGTCGTAACCGAGCTCGCCCAGCGCTTCGTTCGTGACCGCTTGAGGGGGCGCGTACGAGCCCGTCGCGAGTACCTGGAAACCGGTCAGCGTCGAAGTCGCAGCGCGAGCGGACGTGCCGACCCGGGAATTCGGGCCTGCAGCGGACGGAAAGTCGTCAGACAACGACGGCCCGTCGCCAGGTAGGGAATTCCGCGAAAGCGTATCGGCCATCGATGCTCGGTTTCGTGCGAGCGCGCTGACGCTGGCTCGCGTTCGGACAGCACGGTCGGAGGTGAAAGTATAGCGAAGGCCGAATCGCCGGCACACTCTGAAACCGGTCGGCGACCTCCTCCGCCAAGTCGCGGCAGGCGATCGACATGGCTGCCGACGCCTCAGCTTCCTTCGATGCTTCTGCCGCCGAAGCCGCTTCTCTGGAGCCGATCGACCCGAGGGTTCGGCGCACCAGGGGACACGGGAACTATAGGGGCTCGGCGGGAATTTCGATCCAGCGCCGCTGGGCATAGGAGTCGAGCGTCGCGTCGGCCACCACTTGCGACCGCAGGCCGTCGTAGAAATTCGGCACGGCCTGGCGTCCTTCGACGATGGCTGAGACGAATTCCCACATCAGGTCGTACCGGAACACCGTCGCGGGGAGGCCCTCGCCCAGGACTCGCGGACTGCTGGCGGGCTTGAGGAACTCCTCCGGAACGTCGACCGGGGCCAGATCGCTGCCCGTTTTGCCCAGGAGGATCCGGTTAGGCTCGTGAAGCTGGTAGACGGCGGACCCTTCGGACCCGTTGATCTCCGCCCACTCGTGACCGAAGCCGTTACGGTGATAGCCTTTGGCAAGCGTCGTGCCTTCCCACACGCCGGTCGCGCCGCTCTCGAACTCCCCGATCAGGCAGGACCAGTCGTCGACCTCCGACGGGGGGCAGGCGTTGCCGTCCTTGTCCTTGTCCCGCGGACAGAAGGTGGCGACGGCGCCGCTGATCGTCTTGATCGGGCCGAGCAGATCGATCGCGAAGTCGATCCGGTGGATCGTCATGTCGAACAGGTCGCCCGCCCCGGCCTTGCTCTTGTACTGGCGCCAGCCCCAACTCGTTTCCGGCCAGTCCAGGAAGCGCTGGCTGCGAAAGTGCCTGGGTTCGCCAAGCTGTCCAGCTTTCAGCAGGCTCCGGAGGTAAAGCATCGACGGAGCGAAGCGGTACGTGAATGCCGTCATGTGGACGACGTCGTTGTCCCGCGCGGCGTGGTACATCTGCCGGACTTCGCCCGCGTTCAGGCCGAGCGGCTTCTCGCACATGATGTGCTTGCCCGCTTTCGCGAAATCGACCGCCATCTCGCGGTGGGTCCAGTTCGGCGTAGCGATCACCACCGCATCGACGTCGTCCCGGTTGCAAAGCTCGCGGTAGTCAGTGGTTGCGAACTCGACGCCCCATTCGGATCGACGTCGTTCGACCAGTTCCGCCGAGGCGTCGCAAATCGCGACCACGCGGCACCTTGAGTCGAGCCGGGCGGCGGGAATGTGGTGATAGTCGGTCACGGCGCCGACGCCGACCATCGCGATACCGATCGGAGAAGCGGAACTTCGGGGCATAGGGTGACGGGGCCTGAAGAGAGGTGCGGTCGAAACGATTCGATTCGTTGCCAGCTCGCGCAGTCTTATCGATGTCTATGGACGCATTAGCGCAGTCGAATCCGCCCTTGACGCGGGAAAAACTGTCGCACGCTTCCCGAAAAGGGGTGTTAGTTTGGCGGAACTCCGCTTAAATAGGCTCATCGGCGGCCCTCGGTCGCCGGCTGGTCGGGAGCCTGAGGCCGAACTGCGTTTCGCCCTCTGCGGACTCTCGGTCGGCCCCCGCTCTTTGGCTCTTCGTCCTCTAGCGATAGAAACGGCGCCTTGGCATGAGCCTGATTGCCATTCAGTACCGCCTCGTTCCGGAAGCGCCCATCCTGGTCGCCGCCAACCGCGAGGAAGCTTATAGTCGTGCCAGTTTGCCCCCGTCGATCCAATCGGGCAAGCCCCGCGTGCTCTGCGGCGTCGACCAGCAGACGCGCGGCTCGTGGCTCACGGTCAACCAGCACGGCCTGTTCGTCGCTGCGGCGAACCGTCCGAAGCTCGACGCTCCGATCGTTCCGCGGTCCCGCGGTCTGCTCGTGCGGGAACTCGCCCGCTGCCAGACCTCGCGTCAGGCGGTCGACGTCGCGCTCGACGAGCTTTCGTCCGAAAAGTACGACGGCGTCAATCTGATCGTCGCGGACTCGGAATCGGGCTGGGCCATTCATGGCGGCGACGAACCGGAAGCGATCGAACTGCGGGACGGGCTCTCGATCATCGGGAACCGGAACGTCAACGATCCGCGGGACGAACGCGTGCAACTGGCGCACCGGCTTCTCACGCTGCAGACGCTCGACTCGCCGGTGAAGTTCCTGGCGATGGCGAGCAAGGTCTTCGCCCGGGCTCCGATGCACCCGGATCGTCCGCAGATGATTCTCCGCGGGCCAAACCGGGGAACGGTCAGCTCCACGCTGCTCGCTCTCGGCAAGAAGCCCCGCGACGCCATCTATCAGTTCGCCGCCGGCTCGCCCGACGAGGCGTCGTACGAGGACTTCTCGCCCCTCCTCCGCGACATCCTCAGCCGCGGCCTCCGCGAATCGCGGATGAAGGCCAAGGCGTAAGTCGCCGACGTGATCCTGAAACTGAAAACGCCTGCCGGAATTCGGCAGGCGTTTTTTCGTGCTTCGAAGGCGAGCGGAGGGCGTGAGCCCTCCGTGTTTTCTGCGTTTCGGCTCTCGTTCCGGACACGGAGGGCTCACGCCCTCCGCTCGCCTGGATCGAATACCTGACGCCAACCGTTCCTACAAACGCCGGCGGTACTTCTTCGGCGGATGCTTGGTCAGGGGGTCGACGGGCGGGGGAAGGTCGGGGATCGCGTTGCGGCGACCGAGCGATTGTTCCTTGACCGTCTCGGGCACTTCCAGCCGCTTCAGTTCGCGGTTGATGCGAAGTTCGATCTTGGTCAGCTCGCCACCCTCGTCGGAACCGATGAAGGTGAAGGCGACGCCGTCGGTGACGCCGTCCTTGGTCATGCGGCCCGTACGTCCGACGCGGTGGACGTAGTCGTCGCTGAAGCTCGGCACGTCGAAGTTGACGATGTGCGAGATGCCCGAGATGTCGATTCCGCGTCCGACGACGTCCGTCGCGACCAGGAACCGGAAGCGCTTCTCGCGGTAGTCCTTCATCACCCGATCACGGGCGGTCTGGGCCATGTCGCCGTGCATGGCGCACGCTTCGCGCGGAAAGGCTTTTTCCAGCTTCCTGGCGATGGCGTCCGTGCGGCGCTTGGTGCGACAGAAGATGATCGCGGACGTGGGGTTATGCTCCCGCAGCAGCTCCGTCAGCAGGAGGAATTTGTCCTCGTGATCGACGGTGTAATAGAACTGCTCGATCGTGTCGCCCGAGATTTCCTTCGGCGACACGTTGATCAGTTGGGGCTCCCGCATGTAGCGCCGGGCCATCCGCTCGATCTCGGGCGGAATCGTCGCGGAAAGGAGCAGCGTCTGGCGGCCTTCCTTCGGGCACTGGCGGAGAATCTTCTCGATCTCCGGGCGGAAGCCGATGTCCAGCATCCGGTCGGCTTCGTCCAGCACCAGGCACCAGAGTTCCGACAGGTCGATCGTCCGGCGCGAAATATGATCGAGGATCCGCCCCGGCGTGCCGACGACGACCATCGATCCGCGACGGAGCTTTTCGATCTGTCCGCGGATCGGCTTGCCGCCGTAGACCGCGGTGACGGTGACCCCCTGGCCGGTCGCCAGCTTGTCGATTTCGTCGCGGACCTGAACGGCCAGTTCGCGGGTCGGCACCAGGATCATCGCCTGAACGCCCGGGATTTCGTCCGCGGGAGCGATCTGTTCCAGGATCGAGATGCCGAAGGCGGCGGTCTTTCCCGTGCCCGTGCGGGCCTGGCCCAGCACGTCGATATCTTCCAGCGCCAGCGGGATCAGCGCCGCCTGGATCGGGGTCGGGCGTTCGTAGCCGCACCGATTCAGCGACCGCAGCATCTCGGGCGACAGATCGAGTTCCGCGAACGTCTGCGGCAGCGACGCGGGGTCGAGGGGTTCAGCGGATTCCAAGTCGAGCCTTCCGGAAGAGGCGATCGACAAGTTCTTTTTCGCTTCGTCATGACCTGGATCGGGGCCGATTCCTCTGGAAATCGGGGCCGAATGCGTGGTCTGACGCAGTCCTGGAGAAACGTCGATCGCGGCGTTCGCGTCGGAGGGGCGGGAATTCTCCCGCGGCGATGGCCGGGCGACGCGCAAACAATCTTCGACGAACCTATCAGCGCCGGCCCCGATCGTCAACGTACCGAACCGCGCCGGAGGGCCGGCCGCAGGCCCGATCGTCCGGCGAGAGCCCGCCGGCGAGGGCCTGATCGTGACGCCACGCCGGACGCTTGACGCTCCCGCGAACTCCGCTCGAACGAGGACGCTCTAGAATGAGCGACGCCGAAGAAACCGGCTGCGGCCCGGACGTGGATCGAACTCCGTGCGACGCTCCTGAAGAGAGAGTTCCTTGACCGTTCGCAAGGCCATCGACGCGAGAGCGGCCTCGCTGATGGTCCTGCTCTGCATGACCTGGGGCTTTCAGCAGATCGCCATCAAGGCGGTCGCCGACGATATCACGCCCCTGTTCCAGATCGCGCTCCGATCCGGCATCGCGGCCCTCCTGGTCGGCGCGCTGATGCTGGTCCGCAGAGGCCGACCGGCGGATCCGGCGACGACCGCGACGGGGCCGACGTGGCGCCCCGGCCTGCTGGTCGCGATTCTGTTCGCGGCAGAGTTCCTGCTCATCGGCGAGGCGCTTCGCTTCACGACGGCCTCCCGCACGGTCGTGTTCCTCTATACGGCGCCCATCTTCGCCGCGCTGGGGCTGCAGTGGCGGCTGCCGACCGAGCGGCTGCACGTCGCACAATGGATCGGCATCGCGATCGCGTTCCTTGGGATCGTTCTCGCGTTCTGGCGAGGGGCGATCGACTCTCCCGTCAGCGCGGCGACCGGCGACGCGGCAGCGCGGAACGCTCTCTGGGGCGATCTTCTGGCGCTCCTCTCGGGCCTCGCGTGGGGCTCCACGACGGTCGTCATTCGCTGTACGAACCTGACGAACGCCGCCGCGTCGAAGACGCTCCTGTATCAGCTTGTCGGTGCGTTCGTGCTGCTGACGATCGCGGCAGTCCTGATGGGGCAGACCGGCTTTCGGCACACGCCGCTGGCGTGGAGCAGCCTGCTGTTTCAGGGATTCGTCGTCACCTTCGCCAGCTACCTCGCCTGGTTCTGGCTGCTGCGAGAGTACCTGGCTTCGCGGCTGGGCGCGTTGTCGTTCATGACGCCCCTGTTCGGGGTGGCGTTCGGCGTCTGGCTGCTGGGCGAACCGGTCGAGCCCCGCTTCCTGGCCGGCGCCGCGCTGGTCCTGCTCGGCATCGCGCTGGTGAACGGTCACGAATGGTTGAGAGAGATGGTCGTGCGAACTCGCCTGGCGTGAGTTCCTTCGGGGCGGCCCAGAGCGCTCGTCGATCTGGGTCGAACGAAGTTCGAAAAGGGCGGGGCCCGCCAGAGCGCTGCGTCGGCCTGAGGCCAGCCCTTGGTTGAGGCCATCGGACCGCGGGCGTATGCTGCCCGAGGACGTCAGGCGGAAGTCGGACGATCGCTTCGCACGTACGGAACCTTCAAACAGACAGGTCGGTCATGTTCTCTCTTCGATCGATCGGACCGGCCTTCGCGCTTGGATGCGCCCTGCTGATCGCCGTCACCGGCTGCGGAGGCGAACAGAACGCCGTTCGGTCCGACGTCGAAGAGGAGATCGCCCGGATCCAGGCAGAGAACGCCCCGGCAGGCTCCACGATGCAGTTGACCTCCGACGCGTTCGAGCATCGCCAGGCGATTCCGAAGCGCTTCACAGCCCAGGGGGAAGACGTCTCTCCGCCTCTGGCCTGGGAAGGCGCGCCGGAGGGAACCGTCGCCTTCGCGCTGCTCATGAGCGATCCCGACGCCCCATCGCCCGAGCAGCCTGCGGATCATCCTTGGATCCACTGGGTTCTGTACGATCTTCCGGCCGACTTTCGGGAACTGCCGGAAGACTGGGATCGCGAGGTCCTGTCCCGCAAGATCGACATCGGGCGGTCAGGGACGAACTCCTGGCCTGACGACAACCGCGGCTATCGCGGTCCCGATCCCCCTCCCGGCTCGGGCGCTCATCGTTACGTCTTCACGCTCTACGCCCTCGACTCCCGCCTGGACCTCGACCCCGCCCAGGCCACTCACGCCGACGTCCTGACCGCCATGCGCGGCCGCATCCTCGACAGCGCCACGCTGATCGGGACGTATGAGGTGGAGTAGGCGTTAAGGCGCGCGACCTTTTCGTAGGGTGGGTCATTGACCCACCTTTTCCTTTTCCCGTCGACGATCGAATCGATGAGCCGGTATCGCCGATCCTATGACGGCAACACGTTCTTCTTTACCGTCGTAACGCACGAACGTCGCGGCATCCTCTGGACGGACCTCGGTCGGTCGGCATTGCGCGACGCGATCCGCGCGACTCGCAATGCCCATCCGTTCGAGGTCATCGCGTTCGTCTTGCTGCCCGATCATCTGCATGCCGTCTGGCAGCTCCCAGACGACGATCGCGACTACTCGTTACGCTGGCGACATATCAAGGCGCGGTTCACGCGAACGTGGCTCGCGGGCGGAGCGATCGGCGCCGCTGTTTCGGGAAGTCGAAACAGCAAGGGCGAACACGGCGTCTGGCAACGCCGCTTCATCGAGCACACGGTGCGCGACGAGCGGGATCTTCGACGATGCGTCGACTACGTTCACGTCAACCCGCTTAAACACGGTCTCGTCGGTCGAGTCGCCGATTGGCCTTGGTCGTCGTTTCATCGTTACGTCCGGCTGGGCGAGTATTCGCCCGACTGGGGCGGCGCGGCGGAATGGTACGGCGACGAATTCGTCGGATATGAATGACGATGTGATCGCTTCACGCGCGTCCGAAAAGGTGGGTCAATGACCCACCCTACGAAAGAAGGTCCGGAGGTAGCCTCGATGCTACGCCGCGCTCGACGCCGCCGCTTCCTCGCAGCGATCGAAGGAGCAGGCCGCGTCGGATTCCAAGTCGATCGAAGCGGACGCGTGGCGGAACTTCCTTCCATCCCTTCGCCAGGACCAGGCGGTCACCGCGACGGCGGCGAGCAGCAGCAGGACGCTGACGCCAGGCGTCGCGGCGAGGCCCCAGGAGGAGGCGACGATCTGGCTGCCGACGAACGCGCCGATGGCGATCCCCAGATTGAACGCCGACTGATTCAGCCCCGCGGCGACGTCCTCCGAACCCGGCATGCAGCGGGCGGCCTGTCGCAGGGCGAGCAGTTGCAGCCCGGCGCCCGGGCTGAACATCACGACGCTGAAGAAGATCAGCGCGGCGACCGCGAACGCCGGGTAGGGCGCCGCGAACCAGAGGGCCAGCAGGCTGATCGCGTTCAAGGCGTACAGCGCCGCGACGGCCGGGTACATGCCGAAGTCCGCGGCGCGTCCCCCCAGCAGGTTGCCCACGGTCACGCCCGCTCCCAGCACGCCGAACAGAATCGTCACCATGAACGGGCTGAACCCGGAGATCTCGCCCAGCGTGGCCGCGAGATAGGTCAGCGTCGTGAACGTGCCGGCGTACCCGATGGTCGTGATCGCCAGCGCGACCAGCAGCGGCGGATGCCGCAGGGCGGAGAGTTGCTTGCCCAGGCTCAGTCGATGTTCCGACGCCGGCAGCGCGGGAACGTAGATCGCGATGCCGATCATCGTCAGCAGGCCCAGGAAGCCCGTCGCCGCGAAGGCGAAGCGCCAGCCGAGGATCTGACCGATGAAGGCGCCCGTGGGGACGATCGTCGCCATGGCGATCGTCAGGCCGGCGAACAGGATGGAGATCGCCTGGGCTTCGCGTCCTTTCGCGACCAGGCTGGCCGCCGCCGTCGACGCCGCGGCGAAGTAGACGCCATGCGAGAACGCGGTCAGGAACCGCATCGCCATCAGAGTCGAGAATCCCGGCGCGAACGCGGCCAGCACATTCGTCGCGAAGAAGGCGCCCATCAGCGCCACGAGCAGCTTCTTCCGGGGATAACCCGAGAACGCCGCCGTCAGCGCCGGCGTCATCAGCGTCACGCCGAGCGCATAACCCGAGATTAACAAGCCCGCGGACGCGACGGTCACGTTCAGATCGTCCGCGATCGTCGGCAGCAGGGCCGCGGGCAGAAACTCCGTCGTGCCGAGCGCGAAACTCCCCAGGGACAAGGCGAACAGCGCAGGGGGCCATCCGGCACGACGCACGGTCGCCCCGAGCTGTGCGGGAGCCGTCAGTCCGTTCGTCGTAATCCCCGCCATTGATTCAATCCTGATCGCCGTAAGCGTGGCCATGTCGCCCTTGCTGGAGGATTATTGCCTCCGGGGCGTCGACCGGGCAATGGCATTCGCGCCTCGGAGGGGACCGTGTGCCATGGCTGGCTTGTCCAGCCGTGCCTGGACCGGGCGTCGACCGAACGACAGGCTTGCGCGTCTCGCGATCTGGAAGCCCTAACGGACGCGTGCGAAAGGAGGAGCCGTTCGAGGGGCTCTGCACGGCTGGACAAGCCAGCCATGGCACACGGGGTGATTCGTCGATGCGAACGTCTCGCAAGCGCAGCGCCAGACGTCCCGACGCCGTGATC
The DNA here is from genome assembly GCF_056501455.1 of Lignipirellula cremea. NCBI lineage: Bacteria > Pseudomonadati > Planctomycetota > Planctomycetia > Pirellulales > Pirellulaceae > Lignipirellula > Lignipirellula cremea. The sequence goes on along the minus strand of NZ_CM151415.1, from coordinate 6,150,232 downwards.
GGCGCTCTCGCGATAGAATCCGGCGACTTTATTCCCCGCCACGTTTCCAGGATGCCGATCGCCGATGCCCCTCACCGCCGAAACGATCGTCATCGGATGCGGAGGCGTAGGGAGCGCGGCGCTCTACCAACTCGCTCGCCGGGGCGTGAAGACGATCGGCATCGATCGCTGGGAGCCGCCGCACAAGCAGGGGAGCACGCACGGCCAGACGCGGATGATCCGTCAGGCCTACTTCGAGCATCCGGACTACGTCCCGCTCCTCCTGAGGTCGTACGCCCTGTGGGAGACGCTCGAAGCTGAGACCAAGCGGTCGCTGCTCGTCCGGTCCGGCGTGCTGATGGCCGGACCGCAGGGGAGCGAAGTGCTTGCCGGCGTCCGCGGCTCGGCGGAGCGGCATAAGCTGGCGCTCGAGAACCTGTCGCCGGCGGAAGCCATGCGGCGCTATCCGGCGCTGGCGATTCCGGAAGACTTCGACGTCGCCTTCGAACCGGCGGCCGGCTACCTGTTCGTGGAAGCCTGCGTCGAGGCCCATCTCGCCCGGGCGAAGCACGTCGGCTGCACGTTCCGCTGGGGCGAGCGGGTCGTGAACTGGTCGGCGTCGCCGAAGTCGGTCGTCGTCGAAACCGATCGCGAACGGTACGAAGCGGAAAGCCTGGTCATCGCCGGCGGAAGCTGGAGCGCCTCGCTGCTGGCGGATTTGGGTCTGCCGCTGCGCGTCCTGCGAAAGCATCTCCACTGGTTTCCGACCGAGCGTCCGGAACATGCGGCAGGAGCGCTGCCGGGCTACTTCTTCGACCTGCCCGAAGGCGCTTACTACGGCTTTCCCGCTCTTGCCGCCGAGGGGGAGGGCGTATCCGACGGCGTGAAGATCGCCGAGCATTCCGGCGGCGAGGAGATCGCCGACCCCGATCAGGTCTCGCGGGAGGTCGACGAGTCCGAGCGCGGCCGCGTGATCGCGTTCGCCCGGACGCATCTGCCGGGGTTGGGCCAGCCCGGGCGCCACGAAACGTGTTTGTACACGATGTCGCCCGACGGACACTTCATCGTCGACCGCCACCCGCAGCATCCCCGGGTGGCGTTCGCTGCCGGGCTTTCGGGTCACGGCTTCAAGCTGGCGCCGGCGCTGGGGGAAGCGCTGGCGGACTACGCCGTGCTGGGGCGAACGTCGCTGCCGATGGGGTTTTTGCGGCTGAAGCGGTTGCTGCGGTAGGCTTTCGGTCGAACCGCACGATTCGTTCAACCTTTTCCCGCGGGCGGACGATAGAAAACGACGGACGGTCCGGCGGTCGAAAGCCTGTCGGATTCGCTCTGGACGGCGGTTCGGGGATCAGGGACGATTCGCCGCCCCCTTCTGTCAATCTTGCGCACGTCATCTCCAGGGAAGGAGCGGACCATGCTTCGTCAGGTTATCGCGTCGCTGAAGGCGGCGGCTCTGGTAGCGCTGCTGGCGGCGTCGACCGCGAGCGCTCAGGACCTCGACGTCAGCAGCATCGCCAAGGACGACGTCAAGAAGGAAGCTTCCTCGGGAAGTTGGCTCCCTTCGTGGGGCAAGTCCTCGAGCAGCGCTCCGGCGGTCGCCTCCGGCTCGACTTCGCGTTCCGCCTGGTACGATCCGATGGGCCTCTTCACCGGTTCGAGCGAACCCGAGTCGAAGCAGCCCGCCCGCCGCAACGGCCTGGGCGAGACCAACCGGTACAACGGAAGCACGCTCGACAACGCCAAGTACGTGAAGTCGACGGGCGGCGCCTGGTGGGACCCGCTGGGGGTCTTCTACCCCGCCGAAGAGACCGTCGTCTACGAGGACGTCAACAGCTTCCTGTCGCAGCCTCGCATGAACGACTGACGCCTTCGAGCGTCGTGCGTCCCTGCAAGTCACTCGAAGCCCGGTTTCCGCCGGGCTTCTTGCTTGCGCGGACCGGTCGTTCGATCATGCTTTCTCTGACGGCAGGGATCAAGAACGGTTCGAATCCGAAGACCCGGGGCGACGATGCAGGCGCTGAAGATGCTGGGTCGCGGCGTGCTGCTGCTCTGGGCGTCGCCCTACACGCTGATCGGGATCGGCGTCGGTCTGCTCGGCCTGGTCTCGGGCGGCAAGGTGCAGGTCCGCCGGGGCGTCGTGGAGTTCTACGGCGGCTTCGTCCAGTGGGCCATTCAGCGTCTGCCCACCGGGCCGCTCACCATGGCGATGACGCTCGGCCACTGCATTCTCGGCCAGACCGACGCCAGTCTCGACGTCGCCCGCGACCACGAGCATGTCCACGTGCGACAGTTCGAGCGGTGGGGTCCGCTGATGGGGCCGGCCTACTTCGGCGGATCGCTCTACGCCTGGCTCAAGGGAGGCCGCGCCTATCGCGACAACCCCTTCGAGATCGAAGCCTACGACGCCGTACCCCGCGGCCAAGCGAAGATGCGAGAGTGAGGACCGATGGACAATCCCTATACGCCGCCCTCGGCCCCTCTAGCGGAAGAGCCGCATCGTCGTGAAGACGAAGGCGAGTCGACGACGCCGAGCGAGCGTTCCTGGACCTACGCCTGTTTGAATCTCGCCCTTTCGCTCGCCAAGGGATTGGCCGTGATCGTTGCGGTGGTCGCGATCTATATCGCGCTGATTGTCGCGGCATTGACAGCGCTTCCATGGTTTGTCCTTAGCGACTTCGACATCGACGCCTACTGACGAAATGCCTTTCATGGCGACGCTCTACGGCCCGGGCTATAGTGGCGGAAGCGTCTCAGGGCGCTCCCTCCTCTTCCTCCCGCCCCCTCCCGCCGATGCTTCGTCCCCTTGCGCTCGCGCGGCTGTCGTCGATCGTGCTTCTCCTCGGCAGCGCCTCTCTGGTTCCTGCCTCCCTTCGTGCAGAGGCGATCGCGCTCCATGTCTCGCCGAGCGGGTCCGACTCCGCCGACGGCAGCGCGGAGAAGCCTTTCGCGTCGCCGCATCGGGCGGTCGAAGAGTTGGCGAAGCTCGCGAAGGGACAGCCCGACGCTCAGATCACGATCCTCTTCGCCGAGGGGACGCATCGCATCGATCGCCCGATCGTGCTCGTGCCGAACGACGTTCCGGCTCAGGGAAGCGTCGCCTTCCAGGCAGCCGACGGCGCGGATCCGGTCATCTCGGGCGGCGTCGAAGTCTCCGGCTGGACCGACGCGGGCGACGGCGTCTGGCAGGCGCCGCTGCCGGAAGTCTTCCGCTCAGCCAGCGAGGGTCAGAGCCGACCGCTTCCTCGCGAACTGTTCATCGGCGGGGAGCGTCGTCCCCGCGCCCGGCACCCGAACGAAGGCTACGTGCGGATCGACGCCGCGCTTCCTGACCGGCGCAGCGGGTTCACCTTCGTCGCGGGCGACCTGCCGCAAGGCTGGACCGGCGGCGGCGAGCTGGTCTTCCTGCATGACTGGTCGATCAGCCGCATCGACGTGACGTCGGTCGATCATGCTTCGCGAACGCTGACCGTCGCCCATCCGATCGGCAGCGCGGCGGCTCATTACGCGATCGATCATTTCGAGGCCCATCCGCGGTACTACGTCGAGAATCATCCCGCCTTCTTCGACGCGCCCGGCGAATGGCTGATCGATGCCGCTGCCGGCAAGGTTCTCTACCGACCGCGCGAAGGCGAGTCGCTCGAAGCCTTCCGCGTCACGCTGCCGCTGGCCCGGTCGCTGTTCGAGGCGAAGGGGGACGACGCTTCGCCCATCAGGAACGTCCGCCTGCACGGCCTCGCGTTCGAGCATTGCGCCTGGCCGCTTCCGGCGAAGGGCTACGCCGCGGGGCAGGCGACCTATCACGACGATCGCGTACAGTCGCAGGTCGGATCGATGCGGCGCTTCGTGCCGTGCGCCGTGACCTTCGAGCAGGCGGAGGGTTGCCTCCTTGCCGATTGCCGCTTCGCCCATCTGGGCGGCGGAGGCGTCTCCTTCGGCAGTCGCTCGATGGGTTGCCGCATCGAAGGCTGCGCGATCGAGGACGTCTCCGGCAACGGTGTCATGATCGGCGAAGACAGCGCCCGGCGGGTCGACGGCGACGTCTGGTGGAAGAAGGCGCCCGATCAGGTCGCGTCGAAGAACGTGATCACGCGCTGCCGGATCGAACGCTGCGGTCAGCAGTTCTTCGGCGCCGTGGCCGTCTGGGTCGGCATCGCGGCGGAGAACGAGATCTCGCACAACCTGATCGCCCATCATCCCTACACCGGCGTCTCCGTCGGCTGGATCTGGAACCCCACGCCGTCGCCCGCGGCGGGGAACGTCGTAGCGGACAACCACATCCATACGGTGATGCAGGTTCTCAGCGACGGCGGCGGGATCTACACGCTGGGCCGCCAGCCAGGGTCGAAGTTCCTGCGAAACGTGATTCACGACGTGCCGCTGAACGCGGGCCGGGCCGAGTCGAACGGCATGTTCCTCGACGAAGGAACCGACCAGACGCTGATCGCGGGAAACACGATCTACGGCATCGCGAAGTCGCCCCTGCGGTTTCACAAGGCGTTCTCCGTCCGCGTGGAGAAGAACGTGCTCGTCACGAAGGACGCCCAGACGCCTCCCATCGCGTACAACTCGACCGACCCCGCGACCATCGAGAAGATCGACAACCAGGTCGTCGTCGAGGCGGAGTTCGATCGGACGAGCGTGAAGCTGCCGGACGTACCCGCGGCGACGGACGATCCCTGAGAGATCATTTGCTCCTTCGGGTGGCACTGGCTCTGCCAGTTTCGTCCTTAAAACGATACGCCCCAAGGCCGGCCTGTCTCCGCTGCACACTGGCGGAGCCAGTGCCACCCGAGAAGAGCCGACGCCTCGCTGCTTCTCTCGCAAACTTCGACGTCCTTCGATCGGTCCGTCCTCGCGAAAGTCTCATGAAGAAACGTGGCAGCGAGTCCGCCGCGATGCTTCAATGCGAAGGCCGCCCTGAAGCGCTCCTGACGTACATCCCCGCCGCTCATCCCCGCAAGGATCTTCCCGTGAAGTCTCGCCTCGACCTGCCGACCGCCCGTCAGGAATCTCGCCGGCGGTTCCTCGCCGTCGCTTCGGCGCTGGCGTCGACGCCCTTCTGGGGCTACCCCGTCTACGGCCAGGCGAAGCGGGACGCGAAGCTCCCGGGCGAGCCCTTCACGCTCGGCGTCGCCTCGGGCGAACCAGCTCCTGACGGCTTCGTGATCTGGACCCGCCTGGCGCCCGAGCCGACGACCGGCGGCGGCCTGCCGGCGGAAGCGTACGAGGTCGACTACGAAGTCGCGGCCGACGAAGGCTTCGAAAAGGTCGTCAGGAAGGGGACGGCCATCGCCTCGCCCCATCTGGCCCACAGCGTCCATGTCGAGGTCGAAGGTCTCGCCCCGGGCAGGCCCTACTTCTATCGCTTCCGCGTGGGCGATCACGTCAGCCCCGTCGGTCATACGAAGACCGCGCCCTCGCTCGACGCCACGCCAGACAAGCTCCGCTTCGCCTTCGCTTCCTGCCAGCACTGGGAATCGGGCCTCTTCACCGCCTACGAACACATGGCGAAGGAGGATCTCGACCTGGTGATCCACCTCGGCGATTACATCTACGAATATGCCGGCAAGGACGGGCTGGTCCGGAAGCATGTCGGCCAGGAGATCGAATCGATCGACGACTATCGCAACCGGCTGGCCCAGTACCGAACCGACGAGCATCTGCAGGAGACGCACCGGCTCTTCCCCTGGCTGGTGACGTGGGACGATCACGAGTTCGACAACGACTACGCCAAGCTGATCTCCGAAGAGCAGGGGATCGACCCCGACCATTTCTATCAGCGTCGCGCGAACTCCTATCAGGCCTACTACGAGCACATGCCCCTTCGTCGGCAGCAGTCGCCGTCGGGCGCGTTCCTGCGGCTCTATCGTCGGGCGCCGTGGGGCAGGCTGGCGGAGTTCGCCGTCCTGGACACGCGGCAGTACCGCACCGACCAGCCGGGCGGCGGCAAGAACATCGTTCCTCCGCCCGAGGCCATGGCGCCCGAGTCGACCATGATGGGAACCGAGCAGGAGCGGTGGCTCGACCGCACGCTCGCCGCGTCTCCGGCGACCTGGAACGTGCTGGCTCAGCAGGTGATGATGGGCCGCGTCGATCGCAAGGTGGGCGAGGAAGTCGCCTACAGCATGGACCAGTGGCCCGGCTACGAACTGCCGCGCCGCAAGCTGCTGCAGGGGCTCGCCGACGCGAAGATCAGCAATCCCGTCGTGCTGACGGGCGACATCCATTCAAACTGGGTCAACGACCTGAAACTCGACTGGGAAGGCGTACGCGTCGAGACCGTCGCGACCGAGTTCGTCGGCACGTCGATCAGCTCGGGCGGCAACGGGAAGCGCCTGGCCGAGCAGGAAGCGGCCCACAAGGCGGAGAACCCCTTCCTGAAGTTCTTTTCCGCCGAGCGCGGTTACGTCTCCTGCACGGTCACCCCGACCGAGTGGAAGAGCGACTACCAGGCCGTCGAGTTCATCGACAAGCCTGGCGCGCCCCTCGTCACGCGAGCCTCGTTCGTCGTCGAGGCGGGCGAAGCGGGCGCGAAGGAAGCGTAAACCCGACGTCGACCTTGACGGTCCGCGCCTGCCGCTACGCGCGTTTCTTGCGCAGCGGCTTCTTGGGATCGGGTCGGCGTTTCGACGCGGCGGCGACCCGGACCGTTTCGCGATCGCTCGATTCGGTCGCGACGGCTCGTTCGATCTGTTCGGTCAGCCAGGCGTTCAGGCTCTTGCCTGCCGAAGCCGCGGCGGAACTCGCCTGCCGATGCAGGACCGGATCGATCCGCGTCACGAACTTGCCGGAGAAGGGTTTGTCAGGTTCTTCGCCCCGTTCGGCGCAGAAGGCGAGGTAGTCGTCGACCGACTCCCGGAAGGCGGTTTGTAGTTCCTCGACGCTTCGTCCCTGAAACGTCACGACGTCGCGAATGTTGACGATCTCGCCGTGCAGCAGCGAGGCCTCGGCGTCGAGTTCGACCTGACCGACGTAGCCTTTGTATTGCATCATGGGTTGACTCCTGCCTCCGTCAGAAACCGCCGGACCGAACGAACGGCTCCGCGATCGGTTTCCTTCTGCGGATGCGGGCGATGAAAAACGGCGCGGACGCCGTTCAGCGCCACGCGGACGCGCGATCCGGACCCTTCCGTGATTTCGGCGCCGACGGCGTCGAACAGGGACTCGATATCGTCCCACGGGATGTTCGCGCGTACGGGCACGTCGAAGACGGCTTGCAGCGTACGACGTGCCTTCGCGTTCATAAGCGCTCAATGATACTGTGTGGTGATACTAAAGTCAAGTTGCGGCGGGAACCGCTCTTCGCAGCAGGGCGAAGCAGGGACGTCGCAAGCATAAGCCGCCTCGGACACGACGTTCCACCGCCTGATGAACTAGGCTAATAGCTCCTCGAAGCGGTCGGATGCGGCGTCCGATCGCTTTCTCTCCCGCCTGTCCTTTCTGCCGCGATCGGTTCCGGGATCGACCATGCGCGTCCGTCGTGTTTTCGTTTCGACCCTGCTGGGGGTCGGACTGGCCGCGAACTGCTTCTTCGGACTCGCTTCCGTTCGAGGGCAGGGGACGGCGGCAGACTACGAACGCTCCGCTTCGCTCGAAAACCTGACGCGAAACACGGTCTTTCGCGTCGACGTCCAGGCCGACTGGCACCCGACGAAGCCCTGGCTCTGGTACGCGATCGCGACCGGTCCGGGCGAACGGGAGTTCGTCTTCGTCGACGCCGAGGCAGGAAAGCGTCGCCCCGCGTTCGATCACGCGGCGCTGGCTCAGGCCCTTTCCAATCGCGAAGGGAAGGACATCCCGGCAAGCGATCTTCCGATCTCGGAGCTTCGCTTCGACGACGATGCCGCCTGCGTCCTCCGCACGGAGGGGGACTGGCTGCGCTGGAACGGCGAGGCGAAGACGCTGACCGAAGTCACTGACGAAGAACTGCCGCCGGCGCCGCAGCGAACCCGCGGACGCGAGCGCGGCGGCCCGACCGGCGAAACGTCGGTCCGCTTCGTCAACGCGACCGACGGTCCGGTCGAACTCTTCTGGGACGGCGGCAACGGCTCGCTCGTCTCGTACGGGAAGCTCGACCCCGGCGCCGATCGCCGGCAGCACACCTTCGTCGGCCACGTCTGGGTCGTGAAAAGCGCCGACGGCAAGACCCTCCTGCGTCGGCCTGCCCGGCCCGAAGGCCGCTTCCGCATCGGCCCTCCCGTGGTTGAAAGCAAGGGGAGCGAAACGCCCGGCGATCCGTCTGCCGAAGCCGACGTCGATAAAGAAGATTCCGACGCGGACCAATCGCCCGCGGATTCGCCCGAAGCAAAGTCAACCGACTGGAAGCCCTTCCTGCGCGACCACGACGTCTGGGTTCGCGATGCGCGATCAGGCGAAGAGCGCAGGCTCTCCGAGGACGGCAGCGCGGACGATCCCTACCAGTCGCGGTTCTTCGTCTCGCCCGACGGAAAGCGACTGATCGCCCTTCGCCGGACGGTCGTCGACGAGCGGATCGTGCATCTGATCGAATCGTCGCCGAAGGATCAGTTGCAGCCCAAACTGCATGAGATGCGTTACGCCAAGCCGGGCGACGAGGTCGAGCAGACGCGTCCCCGGCTGTTCAACCTGGAGAAACTCGCACCGATCGCCGTCGACGAGTCGGCCTTCGCGAGCTCCTGGTCGGTCGGCGACTTCGCGTGGTCGCCCGATTCGACGTTCTGTTCCTGCCTCTACAACCAGCGGGGGCATCAGTCGCTGAAGGTCCTGAAGATCGACGCCCTGTCAGGCGAGGTCTCCTGCATGATCGACGAGACTTCGCCGACCTTCGTGGACTATTCGCAGAAGACCGTCTTCAAGCGACTCGACGCGACCGGCGAAGCCATCTGGGCCTCGGAGCGCAGCGGCTTCAATCATCTCTATCTCTACGACCAGGCGAGCGGGGTCGTGAAGAACCCGATCACCTCCGGCGACTGGGTCATGCGTCGCGTCGAGCGGATCGACGAAGAGGCCCGGCAGGTCTGGTTCTGGGCCATGGGCGTTCATCCGGGGCAGGATCCCTACTTCGAGCACTTCTGCCGGGTCGACTTCGACGGCTCGAACTTCGTCGCGCTTACGCAGGGCGACGGCACGCACCAGATCGAGACGTCACCCGACGGCAAGCTCTTCCTCGATCGCTGGTCGCGGATCGATCAGCCGACGGTCACCGAACTGCGGCGGACGGACGACGGGTCGCTCGTCTGCGAACTGGAGCGGGGCGACGCGACGCGGCTGATCGAGACGGGCGTTCCTCTGCCGACGCCGTTCGTGGCGAAGGGACGCGACGGCGAGACCGACATCCACGGCGCGATCTTCTTTCCGTCGAACTTCGATCCGAACGGAAAGTATCCCGTGATCGAGGCGATCTACGCCGGGCCGCACGACTACTTCGCTCCCAAGTCGTTCCGCGCCGTGCACGGCCCGCAGAAGCTGGCGGAGCTCGGCTTCATCGTCGTCAAGCTCGACGGCATGGGGACCAACTGGCGGAGCAAGGCGTTTCACGACGTCTGCTGGAAGAACGTCGGCGACAGCGGCTTTCCCGATCGTGTCACCTGGATCCGCGCGGCCGCGGAGGCGCATCCCGCGATGGACCTCTCGCGGGTCGGCATCTACGGCGGATCGGCAGGCGGTCAGAGCGCTCTCGGGGCGCTGCTCACGCACGGCGACTTCTACAAGGCCGCCGTCGCCGACTGCGGCTGCCACGACAACCGCATGGACAAGATCTGGTGGAACGAGGCCTGGATGGGCTGGCCCATCGGACCGCACTACGAAGCGCAGTCGAACGTCACCAACGCCCCCCGCCTGACCGGCGATCTGCTGCTGATCGTGGGCGAGCTCGACCGGAACGTCGACCCCGCCTCCACCATGCAGGTGGTCGACGCGCTGATCCGCGCCGATAAGGACTTCGACCTCCTCATCGTCCCCGGCGCCGGCCACGGCATCGGCTCCGGCCCTTACGGCACGCGAAGGACGAATGATTTCTTCGTGAGGAAGTTGCTGGGGGTGGAACCGCGGGGGTGAGCGTCAACCGATCGGTCAGGCGCTTCGAGCCGCTTCCGCTGCGATGTGCCCCGCGAACGAGGCGACGAACGCTCTCAGCCCGGTCATGTCCGAAAGTTCCGCGTATCGACCGGTCGTGATCGCGGATCTCGGAGAAGCCAGCAAGCTCGCAGACGTATAGAGCTGTTCTTTGACCAGACGCTGGCACAGCAGGTCGTATCGCTTCAGATACGACGCTCCCTGAAACTCGGGAAAGACCGGGAAGTGCGGAGACGCGTCGCGCACCGGATTTCGAGATTTCGGCTCGTCTTCGACCAGCATCAACCAGCCCACGAACGGACGCGGCTGCTCGCCGAAAGCGTTCTCGCGATACGCGGTCCAAAGATCGTGCGCCGTGCCGATCGCTTCTTCTGTCCGGTTGTTGAAGTTATTCCCGAACGACGGCCCGACCTGGCTCTTCAGTTCGATGGCCGCGACGAGCGTTCCCCGATGAATGACGATCAGATCCCAAAGCTTCGTCGGACGAAAGAAACCCGGTAGCGTTACGAGCGAACGTTGCTGGTGAACGTCTGCGCGACCGAGGCCGTTCGCCTTGACCAGATCGATCAGCAGGGCTCGGAAGCCGTCCATGTTCCTTCCGGCGGTCACGCCCGATCGCTCGCCCTGATCGCTCCTGCCGGCTTCGAGCTGCTTCTTGATCGCCTGATCGCGATTGCCCCAGAAGGCTTGGACCGCTGCCTTCGCCTTGCGTTCGTAGTTGGAGAGCTTGATCGCCATGAGCGCTATTTCCCGTTTCCGCCGATAGCTTCGCGCTCTGGACGAGAGAGTCCGTAAAGGTCGAATGCCGCCAGCGTGCAGGCGGACGCATCGTCGCGTTCGACGGCGGCGACCAGTTTCTTTTGAACGATCTGCGGCACGTCGCTCCACCGCGGAATGCGAATGCGGCGGAGGTACTGTGCCTGAAACCGCAGGAATCCGCCTCGCATGCGCGTGCTGTAAGTCGATACGAACAGTCGAGCGATGCCGGACCGAAGGACGGCCTGAAGCGCCCGAAGGTCCCATTCGCTGGATGTGACGTAATACAGATTGTGGTGCGGGTAGAGCTTCCCTTCTTCGAAGACGATGTGCGCCTCGCCCTTGATATCGGGGATGAGCAGCTTCGGACTCTTCGTCAACGCCGGATGGATGCGGTCGATTGTGCGGTACCAGTTGGCCGGAGCCTTCTTCGCGCAGTGTCGATCGGCGATCTGCTCCTTGCGATCGAGCAGGTAGCGTCGAAGCCGCGGGTATCGATCAAGGTCCGCCAGACGACCGTCGTCCTCGAAGGGATTGATCACGCCGAGACCCCGCCACCGGACGGAGCCGCCGGCGATATCTCGAGTCCCGACGAGCGGCAGCTTGCGAGACGATTCGACGTCGAGTTCGTCGTACGGGCCGATGAAGGCTTTGTCGGCGCCTGTCGCGACTCCGATCCCCACCGAACAGCCGGCGTCCTCGATAACGGGGAAGTCGCGTTCGAGTCTGCGCACGATCGCCAACTGGTCGTCAGATTGCAGCAGCCAGGGCTCGTCGCCGTTCAGCACGCACTGGGTTTCGCTTATCGAAGCGTACGCCGACGCGTCGACCGCCGTCAGCGCTGTCGTCAAATCGGAGAGACTCTTCGCGTCGATCGTCGGGCGATGGGCGATACGCGTCGATCCGCCGGGCTCGCGGGTAATGATCGTGATCGCAGGGTAGGCGATCACGTCGGAGTGAAACGCGGGCGTATCGACCATGTCGATGTACGTCTTCAGACGATAGCGTTCCGAAATCATCCGCCGCAGCGGTCCGCCGTAGCGATTCTTCATCCAGCGATCGGCACAGATGAAGGCGAGGACGCCGTTCGGCTCTAGCGCGCTAAGCGAACGTTCTATGAATGGTACATAGAGGTCCGCGCGGTCATAAAGCGTGCGAAATCGAGCGCGATACTCATGGAGAAGAATCGGGTCGATACGCTCCTGGCGGACATAAGGCGGATTGCCGACCACCGTGGTAAACGCGTGCGGCAGATCGAGCAGGAGAAAATCGCCCTGGACCAACCAGGTCTTCGCGAGAGTTTTCGAAGAACTCGCCGACAAGCCGAACTGTTGCAGGCGTTCCTCCAGAACGCCTCGCAGTCGTTCGCACGACGAACGATGCAGCTCGATCGCTCGCACGCAGGCACTCAATTCGTCGACGGCCTCCGACGTCTTTCCGCCTTCCCGAAGCCACGCCGATACGAGCCTTTCCACAGCCGGCAGCAGGAAGTCTCCGGCGCCGCAGGCCGGCTCGAGCAGTCGCTGTCGATGCAGCGGCTCGTTCGCCGTGTAACCGGCCAAATCGAGGATGAATTCGACTACGGCACGACGCGTGAAGACCGCTCCCCGATCCTCGTCGGAAGCTTCCGCCATCCGTTCGACGGCATCTGAAAGCTCCGGATCGTCAGTGAATAGTCCGCGGAATTGCATGCTGCCGATGCTCGTCGTCATCCGGCGCTTCGCCGAAACAGAATTGGTTTCAGTTCGATCGTGATCGCATGTGAAAAAGCATAGCCGGCATGGCGCGGTTCTTTCATTCCCTAAAACAACCGGTTCAACCCGTTCAGCGCCGCCACCCGATACGCTTCGGCCATGGTGGGGTAGTTGAAGGTCGAGTTCACGAAGTACATCAGGCTGTTCTGCTCGCCGGGCTGCGACATGATGGCCTGACCGATGTGGATGATCTCGGTCGCGTTCGCCCCGAAGCAGTGGATGCCCAGCACCTGCAGCGTCTCGCGATGGAACAGCAGCTTCAGCATGCCGGTCGTCTGGCCCGTGATCTGCGCGCGGGCGAGGTGCTTGAAGCTCGACTGGCCCACCTCGTAGGGGATGCCGGCGGCGGTCAGTTCCCGCTCGGTCTTCCCTAGCGAACTGATCTCGGGGCTGGTGTAGATGCCGCTGGGGATGTCGGTCACCATCGCCCGCTCGCACGAGCCGTGGATGAAGTGGTGGGCGGCGTAACGCCCCTGGACGTAAGCCGCGCTGGCGAGCGACGGCACGCCGATCACGTCGCCGACGGCGTAGATGTGCGGGATCGAGGTCTGGAAGTCGGCGTTGATCATGATCAACTGCCGGTCGTTGACCTCGACGCCGATCTCGGTCAGGCCCATGTTCTCCGTGTTGCCGACGCGGCCCGCGGCCCAGAACAGGATGTCGGTCTTGATCTGCTTGCCGCTCTTCAGATGCAGTACGACGCCGTCGTCGACCGGTTCGACCCGATCGTAGGTCTCGCGATGGCGGATCAGCACGCCGCAGTCGCGCAGGTGATACGACAGGGCGTCGATGATCTCGTCGTCGAGAAACTCCAGCAGCTTCTCCCGGCTGTTGATCAGGTTCACCTTCACGCCGAGGTTCCGGAACATCGACGCGTACTCGCACCCGATCACGCCGGCGCCGTAGATCAGGATCGACCGGGGCGTCCTCGCGAGATCCAGGATCGTGTCGCTGTCGAAGATGTTCGGATGGGTGAAGTCGATATCCTTCGGGCGATAGGGCCGCGCGCCGGTGGAGAGCACGATGCAGTTCGCTCGCAGCCGCCGGCGACCGCCGTACTGGTCGACCACCTCGACGGTGTGCGGATCGACCAGCCGGGCGTGACCGTAATAGATCGGCACGCCGTTGCGCTCGTAGAAGTTGAGCCGCATGTCGACCTGCTTCTCGATCACCGCGGCGCTCGACCGGCGGAGTTCGGGGAAGTCAGGGATGTGGGTCAGCCCGGCCTGCCGGAAGAGCTTGTTATGCAGCAGGCTGGTCAGTTGAAAGATGGCGTGCCGCAGGGCCTTGGACGGGATCGTGCCGCGGTGGGTGCAGCTTCCGCCGATCTTGTGGTAGCGTTCGATCGCGGCGACGTTTTTGCCCAGCTTCACCGCCTGCATGGCGGCGCCTTCGCCGCCCGGCCCCGTTCCGATCACGACCACGTCGTACGTTTCGTCGCTCATCGCGTACCAGTCCTTGGAATGCGCCGGTCCGCAGGGCGTACGGATCGCCGGATCCGGCTTCGCCGTCGCGGACGCATGGTTCGTGCAGGCTTCCCGCGATCGCCCGACGCGCAAAGCGATGTCGCGGCTCGCGAGAAGCGAGGAAGAGCCGGGCGCGGGAGCGAACGCCGCGGCGGCGCTATTGTCGCAGGAAGCCGGGGGGTCGTGAACGGCGCTTCGAGATCGCCGGCGCGGGCAGATTGCGGCAAGCGAGCGGAGGGTCTGAGCCCTCCGTGTCTGGACCTTCGTCGGCGCTTCGGACTCGGAGAGCTGACGCCCTCCGCTCGCCTGGGACTTGGGCCCGAAAGAAAAGTGTCGCCTTCTGAACCGGACAGCGCGTATCGTTCAGTTGGCGGGGATAAGCGCCGGCCCAGGCGTCGCGGTCGAAATTCTAGATACTCGACCCTCGACTGGCCCACGACGACCGCGCGCCCCCGCCAGCCGACGTCGGCCTTTTTCCGTACACCATTGAAAGTGAGACCTGAAACGGAACGGCGAGCGGAGGGCTCAATCTGCCGCTCGCCCCGCTCGCTCGCGCCGGACGCCTGCCTCTCTTGACGCGGCGCCTGCCCTACTAGCGGGAAGCGGCCGTCGGTAAGATGGACGACTTTGTCGATTTCGCCGCCTTCGCGATCTTTCCGCGGAAGCGTGCGTGCGAGTCGTTCCGCCGACGGTCGCCATGAAATACGTCATCGTCATTCCCGACGGCTGTGCCGACGAGCCTCAGGAGAGCCTGGGCGGAAAGACCCCGCTGCAGGCTGCGCGCACGCCCTGGATGGACGAGATCGCCCGTCGCGGCGTCGTCGGTCGGGCGAGCCACGTTCCGCCCGGGTATGCGCCCGGTTCCGACGTCGCCAATCTGTCGCTGCTGGGCTACGACCCGGAGATCTGCTTCACCGGTCGCGCCCCTCTCGAAGCGGCGGCGCAGGGAATCGAACTGGGGCCCGACGACTGGGCCGTGCGGTGCAATCTGGTCACCGTGCAGGACCAGACGATGAAGAGCTTCACGGCGGATCATATCTCCACCGACGAAGCGACCTTCCTGCTCAAGACGGCGCAGGAACGGCTCGGCGAGAAGCGACCCGAACTGGAATTCGTTCCCGGCGTCAGCTATCGCAATCTGCTGCTGTATCGGGGCGGTCGGGGAGCGAAGGCGCCTTTCTCCCGCGAAACTCGCACCACGCCGCCGCACGACCTGACCGATCAGACGGTCGCGGACGATTTCCCCCGCGGGCCGGGCAGCGATCTGCTGGTCGAGCTGATGAACGCCAGCGCCGCGGTCTTCGCCGAGCATCCGGTCAACGTCGGACGTCAGAAGGGGGGCAAGCTTCCCGCGACGAACGTCTGGCTCTGGGGCCTGGGCCGCGCGCCGAGCCTGACGCCCTTCGATCAGCTTTACGGCAAGACCGGCGCGATGATCACGGCGGTCGATCTGCTCCGCGGATTGGCGGCGCTGCTCGGCTGGCGTCGCATCGAAGCGCCCGGCGCCACGGGCTACCTGGATACCGACTACGCCTCGAAGGGTCGCACGGCGATCGCCGCGCTCGACGAGGTGGATATCGTCTGCGTCCATATCGAAGCGCCCGACGAAGCGTCGCACGAAGGCCGCGTCGACGCGAAGGTCGAGTCGCTCGAGCGGATCGACGAACTGATCGTCGGCCCGCTGTTCGAGAAGTTGCAGACGATCGGCGACTATCGCGTCCTGGTCAGCCCCGACCACCCCACGCCCTGCCGGACGAAGACCCACAGCCGGGGCTTCGTGCCGTTCACGATCTGCGGCGCGGGGATCGAATCGCAGGGGATGGGCGCCTACAGCGAAGCCTCCGCCGAAGCGTCCAGCCTGGACTATCCCGACGGCTGGAAACTGATGTCGTACTTCCTCGGAACCGAAACGCCGAAGTTCGGGTGATCCCCTTCTTCGTAGGGCGGGTCATTGACCCACCTCTTTCGAGTTTCAGTACGCGCTCTCGACTGACGTGCCGCTTTAAACAGCTTTCGCGAACGGTGGGTCAATGACCCACCCTACAGAACGGCGCCCTCCGCTCGCCTGATTCATTCACATTTCGCTAACCCCTCCCTCCATGCCCCTAATCGTTCAGAAGTTCGGCGGAACCAGCGTCGCCGACCCGGTCAAGATTCTCGCCGCCGCGCGGAAGGCGATCCGCGCCCAGAACGAGGGGAATCAGGTCGTCGTCGTGGTCAGCGCGATGGGCCACCATACCGACGAACTGATCGAGCTGGCCAAGCAGGTCAACGAGAAACCGAGCGCCCGGGAGATGGACATGCTCCTCGCGACGGGCGAGCAGGTCAGCGTCTCGCTGATGGCGATGGCGATCGCTTCGCTCGGCTACGACGCGATCAGCCTGACCGGCGCCCAACTCGGCATTCGGACCGACAGCTCCCACGGCAAGGCCCGCATCAAGTCGATCGACGATCGCCGGGTGCGGGAGTACCTCGACGGCGGCAACATCGTCATCGCCGCGGGCTTCCAGGGGATCGACGAGAACTTCAACATCACCACGCTCGGTCGGGGCGGATCGGATACGACCGCCGTCGCGCTCGCCGCGGCGCTGCATGCCGACGCCTGCGAGATCTACACCGACGTCGACGGCGTCTATACCACCGATCCCCGCGCGCTGCCCGAGGCCCGCCGGACGGTGCAGGTGAGCTACGACGAGATGCTGGAACTGGCGTCGCTCGGCGCCGGCGTGATGCACAATCGGGCGGTCGAGTTCGGCAAGAAGTACCGCGTGCCGATCCACGTCCGGAGCAGCTTCTCCGACATCACCGGCACCATGATCGTCGACCAGCCCGAGAGCGCGTCGCGGACCGTCTCCGGGGCGGCGATCACCCGCAACGAGGCCCGGATCACGCTGTACGATCTGCCCGACGTGCCGGGGACGCTCTACACGATCTTCGATCGCCTGTTCGAGGCCGACCTGACGATCGACATGATCGTGCAGGACATCGGCGAGAAGGGGCTGGCCGATATTTCCTTCACCGTGCCGCGCGACGAACTGGACGACGCGCTCGAGACCGTGAACGAGGTCGCGGAGGAACTGGGGATCACGCTGATCTCGCACGACGCGGACGTGTCGAAGATCTCGGTCGTCGGCCTCGGCATGGCGCACGCGTCGGGCGTCGCGGACAAGATGTTCCGCGCGCTGTCGGACGCCGGCATCAACATCCAGATGATCACCACGTCGGAGATCAAGATCTCGGTGCTGGTCGAGCGGGACCAGGCGCTCGACGCGCTGCGTGCGGTGCACGAAGCGTTCGAACTGGACGAGACGCCCGACGACGCGCCGGAGGAGGCGACGATTCCTCCCCGGGTCAACGGCGCCGATCTGGACGAAATTCTGAAGCGTCTGCGCCTCGACATGGAGGGGCTGACGATCTACGACATCTCGCTCGATTCGTCGCAGGGTCGCGTCACGATCGACGGCGTGCCGCACACGCCCGGCGTCGCGGCGGACATCTTCGACGAGCTGGCTCGCGAAGACATCTTCATCGACATGATCGTGCAGAGCCACATCGAGGACGAGCGGACCTGCCTGTCGTTCACGATCCCCAGCGAAGAGTACGACGACGCCTGGACCGTGGCGAAGAAGCTGGTGGAAAAGAACCTCTGCCGGGAAATCGACGGCGCGCGGCAGGTGGCGAAGCTGTCGGTCTCCGGCATCGGCGTCCACTCGCATACCGAAGTCGCCGAACGGATGTTCCGCGCCCTCGGCGAGGCGGGCATCAACATCCAGATGGTGAGCACGTCCGAAGTCCGCGTGAACGTCATCGTCGACGGCTCGCAGGGCGAACCCGCGCTGAAGCTGCTCAAGGAAGCCTTCGCCGACGTGATGCCGAAGTAGGGGCGAAAGAGCGGGCGCGGAGAGCCCTACGGGTTTTCCTCCCGCTTCCAGATCGCGGCGCCTTCCTCGTGGCCCTCGACGCCATGCTCGAACGCCTCGGCGACGAGGTTCAGATCGAAGTCGTCGCATTCTTCCCAGCGAACGATCTTCGCCCGGCCCGCTCGAAACCGACATGTTTCTGCAGACGCGTAAGGAACGGCGAACGCCGCCAGCGACCAGAAGGAAAAATAGGTTCGCATCTCCAGAACCACGGCGTCAGTCATCCCGTGGCCGAAGTCGACGCGGCCGTCGTAGACGAGTACCGCTTCTTCGGCGTCCACGGAGTTCTCCTCGAGTTTTCGACGACCTGACTCCACACCGCGGGCGGGATCGTCGGAGATCAGACGCTCCATCGTGCGATCGCCGTCCCTAACGTAGGCGTACATCGGAGTCAGGCCCATGCCGTCAGAAAGGTTCCAGATCGCATGCGCAGCGAAGAAGCCGGCTAATTCCGCGGCGGCGTACATCGACTAGTTCCCAAGAAGCAGCGGCGAAAGTCGTACGTGCAGTTCGGGTCAATCTAGATGACGCAGCAAGAGAGATCGAGTATTGGATCGGACGACCGCGTCATCGATAGTCCGCAACTCGATGCGGCGCTCGGCTGAAACGGGCGCCGCGGCGGCGGAGTATTCTGGGAGGACGCGAATCCTTCTCCCGTGAGGCCGTCATGCTCCGAGTTCCCCTTGTTTCTCTCGCTTCGATCCTGCTCGCAGCCGGCGCGACGATCTGTTCGGCCGGCGCTCCCATCCTGCTGGGCGATCCCTACGAGACCCCGTGGGGCAAGGGCTGGATCAAGGAGGTCGGCGAGGGTTCCGGGATCGGATACGCCGAACCGGAGGACGGGCGACCGCCGACGGACGATCTCGTTTTCCCGAACGATCTGCCGCCGATCGTCGATGCGGCGCTGACGTTCCGAGATAAGGGGCCGAACCCCGTCGATCAGCCGTTCGAGTTCGATCCCGAAACGGGCGCGCTGATCCTGCGGCTGCCCGAGAGCGTCGACGAACGCGCGAACGTCGAAGGGGGCATGTTCGCCTACGCGAAGCAGATCGCTCAGCATCCGACCGGCTCGATCGTTCTTCCGGCTCACTCCGCGAGCGTGCGAGGAAAGACGGCCAAACTTGAATCCACAGGCAGCAACGTCCGCATCGGCTTCTGGACCGACCCGAAAGACGAAGTCGTCTGGTCGTTCGACGCCACGCGGTGGGGGCGCTACGCCGTGTCGCTGGTTTACTCGACCGAAGCGCCCGACGGCGCCGTCGCCGAGATCGAACTCGCAGGCGAAAAGATCGAAGTCGAACTCCCCTCGACCGGAAGCTGGTATCGCTACCGTCGATTGCCGGCGGGCGAAATCTATCTCGCGAAGGACGGGAAAGTCGAACTGGTCGTGAGGGCGAAGAAGCTCTCGGGCGCCGCCCTCATGAACCTCAAGGCCGTCGTGCTTGAGCCGACGTTCGAGAGCCCGGAGCGACCCAGGCAGGCCGAGGACGGATCGTTCACGCTGAAGGCCTCCGAAGCCGTGGTCAACGGCGTCAAGCTGCGGTACGAACCGAAGCCGGAAAAGAACACGCTCGGCTACTGGACCCAGGCGGGCGACCAGGCGCGGTGGGAGTTTCAAGTCGATCGTCCCGGCACGTTCGACGTCGAAGTCCTGCAGGGCTGCGGAACGGGGCAGGGGGGGTCGACGATGAGCCTGCTCTTCTCCCGCGGCGTCGGGACGAACCTGGAGTTCGTCGTCGAGGAGACGGGCCACTTTCAGAACTTCGTGCCGCGCATCGTCGGTCGCGTCGTCGCCAGCGATGCCGGTCCCGCGTCGCTGGTCGTCAAGCCGGCCAAGATCGCCAAGGCGGCGGCTTGCGACATCCGGCAGATCCGCCTGATCCCGGTCGAGGAAGAGCAGCCTTCGCCGAAGTAGCGATCCGCTTCCGATCGCGAAGGCGGACGAAGCCGGCGCGAACAAGACTCTCCCTGACATCGCCGAGCGGTAAAGTGAGAAGAGTCCGCGGAGGGCGCTCGTGTCTTCGCGTGCGACGTCTCGCCTTCGTGTGCCATGACTGGCTCGTCCAGCCGTGCTGCTCCTGCAAGCGGTCTTCCCCCTCGATCGATCTGCGTCATGGCTTCTGAACAATCCGCTTGTCGAGGGACCGTCCTCCGCAGGCTTCCGGCACGGCTGGACAAGCCAGCCGCGGCACGCGGGTTCCCCGCGGCGCTTACGCTGATCGCGCTCGTCGCGCTCTACATCGGTTGCGGTCGCGGCGCTCCGCCGCCTCCTTCCGCGCCCGCGGTGACCCGCATGCCGGGCGTCGACGTGATCGACGAGCCGCCGGCGGTCGATCTGGCGAAGGACTGGCCCTGGTGGCGGGGGCCGCTGGGGAACAACGTCGCCGTCTGCGAATCGGCGCCGACGTCGTGGGACGAAAAGACCGGCGTCGTCTGGAACGTGCCGGTGCCGGGTCGCGGCCATGCCTCGCCGACCGTCTGCGGCGACGGCGTCTACCTGGCGACCGCCGACGAAGCGGACCAGCGTCAGATCGTTCTAGCCTACGATCGCGCGACGGGCGAAGAGCGCTGGCAGACGGTCGTGAATCAGGGCGGGTTCGCCGGCCATGCGCATTTCAAGAATACGCAGGCCAACAGCACCGTCGCCTGCGACGGCGAGCGGCTTTTCGCCGTCTTCCTGCATCACGACGAGATCTGGCTCTACGCCCTCGATCTGGCGGGCGAGGTCGTCTGGTCCACGAAGGCGGGCGACTTCGCGCCCGAGTTCGGCTATGCCCCTTCGCCGGCGATCTACGGTTCGGCGGTTCTCGTCGCGCTCGACAGCCTGGCGGGCGGACGACTGGTCGCGATCGATCGACGCTCGGGCAAGATCGCCTGGGTCGCCGAGCGGACGCCCTGGGCCAGCTATTCCTCTCCCGCGGTCGGCGAGATCGCGGGGCGGGATCAGATCGTCCTGACGGGCGGCAAACTGATGACGTCGTACGATCCGCAGACGGGCGAAGAGTTATGGCGCGTCGCCGCAGGACCTGAGACGACCTGCGGCACGCCGACCTTCGACGACGAGCGGGTCTTCGCCAGTGGCGGTCATCCGAGTAACGAAACGTGGGCCGTTTCCGCCGCTGGGTCGGGGACCATCCTCTGGTCCAACAAGGAGCGCGTCTACGAGCCGTCGCTGCTCGCGACGAAGGGCCTCGTGTTCGCCGTGACCGACGTCGGCATCGCCATCTGCTGGGACGCCCTCTCCGGCGAAGAGCGCTGGAAGACGCGGCTGAAGGGAAGCTTCAGCGCCTCGCCCCTCCTCTGCGGCGGGAACCTCTACGTCGCGAACGCTGCCGGCGAGACCTACGTCTTCGAGGCGACCGGCGAAGAGTATCGCGAGGTTGCGGTGAATTCGCTGGGGACCGACGCCTACGCCACGCCCGTCATCTGCGACTCGCGGATCTATCTCCGCATCGGCGACGATTCGTCCGGCACGCGGCAGGAACGCCTCGTCTGCATCGGCGAGTGAGCGGGGCGCGAAAGATCTTCTTCGTAGGGTGGGTCATTGACCCAACTTTTCTTGATACGAACGTGCCTCGCCGGACCGGTTCGAATCCAGCGTCGCGCGGGATCGCAAGAAACTCGATATCGACAATCGCGTGAACGACAGGTGGGTCAATGACCCACCCTACGACTTCGGAGCGCCTTCGTGGCGAACGTTCTCGCCGCTTGAGGAACGTTCCCACGACCCGGCAGCCTCGCGCCGAACAGGCTCTCCGCGTCGTCAGGCGATGCCTGACCTACGAAAGAGGCGACTTACTCTCGGCGTTCGATGGTCTTCTCGAAGACGTAGTAATCGATGCCGGAGAGCGGGTCGGTTTCGGTGCGCACGCAGCGGAGGCCGCCGCCGCGAAGCAGCCGCTGGGCGGCGAGGTTGGTCTCGGGCACGACCGCGGTCAGTTCGATCTGCGGCAGATCGCTGAACGTTTCGATTTTCTCGACGACCGATCGGGCGTAGCGTTCGGTCTCGTTCAGGAAGGCGGCGCCGACGCCCTGGCCGCGCTCGTCCGGCGCGACGGCGATCCAGTCGAGCGAGATCCGCTGCGGGAAGGCGATCCAGCGGATGACCGACGCGGCGATGATCCGTTCCGATTCGTCTTCGCCCGCGGACTCGACCCACTGCAGCCAGCGGAGGGTCGACAGCCGCTTCGCGCCCGAGCGACTTCGCGAGCGCTTGTACCGCGACAGGGCCGCGCGCGGCACGAAGATTCCGAACGAAGCCAGCCGGTCTGACCAGGCCCGCTTCCCGAGTTCTTTCGGAAAGGGAACGAGGGTCCGACGGCGAGTGACGGCGAAGTGACGATTCATCAGGCGTCGAAGGCCGGGAGGCAGGAGATCGTTCGTGCGGTCGAGCGGCGTCCGGTCGGTCGCGTCGTGGGCTGACGCGGCGCCGGTCGCAGGGTTCCAGTGAGTACGGCCATCCTGGCGATCATCGTTGCCGTTTCAGAATAGCGAATGACGACGAAGGTGGCGACCAGTCCCCGCGCATTACTTCCCGAGGACCGTTCGCCTTCCGACGTCGGGACGTTGAACCTTTCGCGCCGGCGCTCTTCAATCAATGCGTCGTCGATCGGCGCCTCAGCGGCGACGGGGCGACGAAGCCTGCTCGATTTCTCGATCGACGATCGGCGCCCGCTTCTCTTCGCGACGTCAGCGATGCGTTTTCTCGCACGGAATCAGGGCCGCACGGTCGGCGCCGGCGTTCATCTGCTCTCGGTCGCGACGGTTTGTCTTCTGACGATCGGTTGCCTGAACCAGAACGGCGCCGTCGAGGAGACGCCGCGCCCTACGATTCGTCAGGTTCGGGCGGAGTGGCGGGCGGTCGAACAGAACGGCCTGTTGACCGTGCTGTGGGAGCCGCTCGCGCCGGAGGAAGATCTCGAAGCGAGGCTGGCCTCCTGGGACCGACGGGAAATGTCGCATCCCCGCGAAGTGCATCACGCGCTCGCGCGACTGCGCGACACGATCGACCAACTCGAAGATCCGACGACCCGGGAAGACTTTCTCCAGGCCGATCGTGAACGCCGGACGTCCCGGGCCGAGGCGCTTCGCGATCTGTTCGCTCGCCGGTTCGACGACGGAGTCCACGACGACGAAGTCTGGAAGGAATGGGAGCGGCTCGATCAGGCGTACGCGAAGTTGGAGCAGGATGCATGGGTCCAGCGGCAGCGCCTGCTGATCCTTTCGGCGATGCTGAACGTCGACCAGTCACGAGCGACGCCGCGGCTTCTCGAAGCGCTCCGAAACGGCGAGGGGAAGGACGAAGAGGAGTGGCGGTGGATCCTGGGAGATCTGCCGGAACCGACGACGTCGGAGGGACGCCCGATCTGGCGTGCGATCGCCGACGAGCGCCTGGAACCGGAGGGAGAGATCGCCTACCAGATGCTCGATGCGCTCGAGTATTTCGACGAGATGGGAGGCGTTCCCCATCCCTTCGATAACGAAGCGGGTTGGGACCGATTCGAAGCGTGGCTCCAATCGAGCGAGCCGACCGACTTTCGATTTCAGCGACTGTCGCTCGAGAACGCGAAGCATCTCCGCCCCGATCGCGCGGAAGAACTCTATCGCCTGGGAGAGAATCATCCGTCGAAGCGGATCCAGGCGATCGCGCTGGTCGAAGGCTGTCGCGAAGGCCGAGACGCAAGGCGAGTCCGGCTGCTGCGCGAACTTTGCGACGACGAACGGTATGCCGGATTCGTCCGTGCGAACCTGCGAGAGATGGATCTCGACGGCGATCGGGAGATGGACTGGTCGTCGCTTCCGACGATGCGGGAACAGGCGTTCTGGATCGGCGCCGGATTGCGGCGGGACGTCGATTCGACGCCTAAAGAACTGACGCTGATCGCCGAGGCGACCGTTCCCTGGAAAGGGGACGACGAAATGGTGCGCGTCTTCCGCTATGGCCTGCCGGAGTATGCATTAGAGGACCCGGAGCTGGATGGATCGCGACCCGGAGGCGAAGGCGTTCGAACCAGCTACGAAGACGTCGAAGGCTACCTCGTGATCACTCCCTACGAAAGCTTCTCGTATTCCGAGGAAGAGGTCCGCGGCAAGGGTTACGCGACGGCGCTGGACGTCGCGGCGCTGGTCCTTCGGGAAGAGGAGGGCGAGTACGGGACGACGCCGCTGCCCGAAGCCGCGGAGCATGCGAAGTACGTCGACGATCTGGTCGAGGAAGACTGGCGCTGGGGCGAACTGCGCGTGCCGCTGGATTCGCGCGACGTCGATTCCTCCTCCGATTGAGCCGTGCATCAAGTCCGTTCGCAGGGATCGCCCTCCATGTTCGCTCGCGAAGTCAGCGCCCAAGCAGCCTGCTGCAAAACGCCCTCGTGGCGTTGTGCAGCTTCGCCAGGTTCGGAACAAGTTCCTCACGGCTCGCGAAAGGGTCGTGAACTCCCCTTTCGTCGTCGCATCCGTGCGACGAACCGCAGGCTGGCTGCTTTTCGCAGTAGCCTGCTAGGCATCATCGCGTTCGTCGCGATCAGCGCGGCAGGCTGCGAATGGATCTCGAACCTCGGCGTGCCGCAGGAGATCCGCGACAAGGGCCTGCTCACGGCGCTCGAACAGCCGATGCCCCTCGATCAGCCGTTCGACGGAAGCTTCACCCGATACGACGTCGAACATCCGGCCGAGATGCGGGCGCTGCTCGATCGGATGGAAGATTTCGCCGCGGGGCTCGAAGACCCGGGGATGCGCAGCGCCTACGCGAAATCGCTGGCCGCAGGCGAACGTTCGCGCGCGGACGTGTTTTACTATCTCGGTCTGAATCAGGGCGGCGGGCTTTCGGAGTCATCGAAGCAGCTTCCCCTGTGGGAGCGAATCGACGACGCGCTCGCGCAGGGGA
Organism: Lignipirellula cremea; assembly: GCF_056501455.1. Classification (NCBI taxonomy): domain Bacteria; kingdom Pseudomonadati; phylum Planctomycetota; class Planctomycetia; order Pirellulales; family Pirellulaceae; genus Lignipirellula; species Lignipirellula cremea. The sequence goes on along the minus strand of NZ_CM151415.1, from coordinate 6,125,421 downwards.
GCGAACCGGAACTGGTCGAGGAGCGGCTGGTCGCGCTGGCGGCGCTCGTGCGGCAGCCCGATCCGAATGCCGCCGCGCGTCTGACGCAGGCGATCCGCGACGGCTGGAGCCCGGAAAGCGAACATTGGGAGTCGGTTCTCTCGTCCGTCGCGAATCCTTCCGACCTGGTCTGGAGCGACGCCTGGTCCGCCGCGTCGAAGCAGGATCTGGACAACGCGCTCGGGCGGGCGATCCTCCATCGGCTGAGTTGGAGCGACGCGCCCTTCGCAGGGCATCCGTTCGCCACGGCGCAGGGCAAGGAACTGCTGGCCCGCAGGATGCGCGAAGCCCAGGAGCCCGGCGAGCTGTACGACCTGCTCGGGCAGCTTCCGATCCTGGACGAAGAGACGGGCGAAGCGCTCTGGCAGGGAGCGAAGGAGCGGCCTGCGGGGCTGGTGCGACTGGAGGCCGCCTTCGAATGGTTCAAGCGATCGGGCAGCGCCGACGCGCTCGATGCGCTGAAGCAGGCCGCGGTAGACGAACGGTACGCCGTCGCGGCGCTGAACGGGCTCGGTCGCGCGGGCCGGACGCACGAGGTCGATCTGCCGACCGGCGAAGCGCTCGCGCGGGCGAAGGCGCACTTCGCCGTGGCGGAGTATTACGACTTTCTCGATGCCGAGTCGGAGCAGGTGACGCTGACCCCGCTCGTCTCCGGGCAGGCGACGTTCGAGAAGGACGAAATGGAGATCAGCCTGTTTCGTTACGCCATTCCGGCTGACGTCACGTTCCCGCAGACGCCGGCTGCCGACGGGCTGGCCATCGTCGACGAGATCCTGCATCTGATGCCGGACGAAATGGTCTCCGCCGACGCCGCAGGCGATCCGGCGGATCCCAATGGCGAGGTTTCCTCATTATTCGAGACGGTTGCGGAGTCCGTCGTCGAAGTATCGTCGCTCGATTTGTCGTGCGAACGGTCGGAGGTAGAACGACTCTACGACGAGGGCTGCCGCACGGCGCTCGACCTGCTGGCCGCGGTCGACGTCAGCTCCCGACCGGGCGGTATGCCGGGCCTGTACATCTACGGTCGCGATGACGACCTGAAACAGCGGATGCTCGCCGCCGACGAGCGGTGGAAAACGTTCGACGTGCCGCTCGAGACGCTCGGCTTCACGTTTCTCTCAGAAGCCGAACGAATGAAGGCCGAGTCGCTGCCTGTGGGCGAGTCGGAGTAAGCGAAGGGCTCGTGTGCCGCTGCTGGCATTGCATAAGGCGGTGAAAGCAGGAACGATTTCTGAGCGGGGGGTTCGAACCCCCCGAGTCTTCGATGCGGCGACCGACTTGAACCTGTGGGGAGGCGCACCCTCCGCTCAGGAAGCGACGAGTCCTCGGATGGACGAACGTTCGCCGGCGCTGCACGGCTGGACAAGCCAGCCATGGCAAACGGACTCCTGCGAAGCGTCAAACGCATACGAGCTACTCGCTCGCTTCCGCTTTCCCCTCGACGGCGGCGTTGGTCTTCTCGATCAGGTGGAGCGCGGCCTTCGCGGGCGTCGCCTCGTGCAGCACCATCAGCGTCGGCGCCTTGGGGCGGCGCCGGGGACGGGGCGCGGGCTGCTCGCCGGGAGGCTGCACCGCAGGCGGCTCGGTGGGCGGCTCAGCCGCAGGGGGCGAGCTGGCTCCCCCCTGCGTCGGCGCGGCAGGCTTCTCTGCCGCGGGCCTGCCGGGCTTGCCGTTCGGCGGCTCGCGCGGTTCCGGTTCGAGCAGGGGGATGAACGGTTCGTCCTCGGAGAGGGTCTGCACGGCGGAGACGATGCCGATCGCATTGCCGTAGCGATCGAGCGTCGCCGCGCCGCTCGATCCCGGCGCCCAGTCGACGCTGACGTGCATGCGCACCAGCGCCGGGGCGTTTTCCCCGACGGGCCGCTTCTCAGGCGGCGGGAGCCGGAAGAACCGGTTGACGATCCCTTCGTCGAAATAGCCGTAGGCGTCGAGGGGCTCGCTGAAGCAATAGACCCGGTCGCCCGGCGAGGCGTCGGTCGACAGGGAGAGCGGTTCGCACGACGTCCCGACGATCCGGACCAGGGCGACGTCGGCCACCCGATCCGCCGCGACGATTCCCTCGACCGGATAGACGTTCCCCGCCAGATCGATCGCCGCCAGGCAGCCGACCTTGATCTCTCCGGGGGCGACGACATGCCGGCAGGTGACGAAGATGTCCTCGTCGATCGCGAAGGCGGCGCCCAGGAACAGGCCCAGGTCGTCCTTCGTTTCTCCGCCGTACCAGCCGAGCCGGAGGAACGACTTCCGCGCCAGCCGCGCGACGTCGCCTCCCTTCAGTTCCTGCGTCCGCGGGGGGACGGACTCGATTTTCGCGGGAACCGGCGTGCGGAGCGCCTTCCTGGATTCGGTCACGTCGAGCGAGTCGCCGCTGGCGAAGAGCGCCTCGACACGGTCCATTACCTGATCGTCTTCCCAGAGCGCCCAGGCCGACTCGATCGGCGCGTCGGGAGCCTGTGCCGCCGCTGATCCCACGGCCAGCAGGGAGATCGTCGCGAAAAACAGTCCGATCGGCGAACTTTGCGCAATCCTTAGAAAACCGGTCACTCTGCCCCTCCTCCGGCAAACGCGAATTGTCTCCGTCGCGATCCGATTTTATATTGATACGTTGCGTTCTGCGGCGAAATCCGATCCATCGCCCCTCCTGACGCGGCTATTCCGGGCGGCGCTGACCGCCTTCCGGTCCTGATGTCGCTGTAGGACGCTCGCTTTCCCCCGCAAAGTCCCTTCCGCCTTTCGCGGGTCGACCGGCGCGGGTCGTACGCTGTCTTTCCCTCCGAGGCACCTTTGTCGATCGACGCTTCCTCGTCGAAGTCCGCTGACGTTTCGATTCCCTGCTCGCGGATCCGGAACTTCTGCATCATCGCGCACATCGACCACGGCAAGAGCACGCTGGCCGACCGTCTGCTGGAATCGACCGGCACGATGGACAAGCGCAAGATGAAGGACCAGATCCTGGACGATCTGGAACTGGAGCGGGAACGGGGCATCACGATCAAGGCCCGCGCCGTCGCGATGCGCTACGTCTACAAGGGCGAAACGTACGAGCTGAACCTGATCGACACGCCGGGCCACGTCGATTTTCAGTACGAAGTCTCGCGCTCGCTCGCCTGCTGCGAAGGGGCGCTGCTGCTGGTCGACGCGTTCCAGGGGGTCGAGGCGCAGACCGTCGCCAACGCGTTCGCGGCGATGAACCAGAACCTGCTCATCATCCCGGTCGTCAACAAGATCGACCTTCAATACGCGCGGATCGACGAAGTCCTCGACGAGATGGAGCAGACGCTCGCCATCGAGCGCGAACTGGCGCTGAAGTGCAGCGCCAAGACGGGCGTCGGCGTCCCTGAGATCCTGGACGCCGTGATCGAACGCGTCCCCGCGCCGCAGGGCGATCCGAGCAAGTCGCTCCAGGCGATGATCTTCGATTCGCATTACGACTCCTATCGCGGGGTCGTGACGTACGTCCGGGTGATGAACGGGACGATCGAAAAGGGGCAGAAGGTCCGCTTCATCAAGCAGCAGATGACGCACGAAGTGCTGGAGGTCGGCCAGTTCGCGCCAGCCCAGCGAAAGTGCGACCGGCTCTCGGCAGGGCAAGTCGGCTACGTCATCTGCAACATCAAGAGCCTGCACGACGTCCGCGTCGGCGACACGATCACCTACGCCGGCGAACGGGCCGCGGCGCCGCTGGAAGGCTACAAAGAGCCGAAGCGGATGGTCTATTGCGGGCTCTATCCCTCCGACGGGCAGGACTTCACCGAGCTCCGCGAAGGACTCGAAAAGCTCTGGCTCAACGATCCCGGCTTCTCGTTCGAACCGGAGAGCAGCGAGGCGCTCGGCTTCGGCTTCCGCTGCGGATTCCTCGGCCTGCTGCATATGGAGATCGTGCAGCAGCGGCTGGAGAACGAACTCGACATCGACCTCGTGCAGACGGCGCCGAACGTCACGTACGAGATTCTCACGCGATCGGGCGAGACGCTCGCGATCCATCGTCCGCAGGAGGTGCCCGACTCGGGCGACATCCAGGAGTTCCGCCAGCCGATGGCGAAGGTCAGCGTGATGGTCCCGACCGAGTTCATCGGTACGGTCATGACGTTGTGTCAGGATCGCAAGGGTTCGCTGATGAACCAGGAGTACGTCTCCGCCACGCGAGCCATCCTGACCTATCGCATGCCCCTCGCAGACGTCATCTACGACCTGCACGACAAGCTGAAGAGTTCGACCAAGGGCTACGCGACGCTCGATTACGAAGTCATCGACTTCGAGGCGGCGGACCTCGTCCGCATGGATATCCTGGTCAACGGATCGAAGGTCGACGCCCTCGCGCTCGTCTGCAACAAGGCGGACGCGGACCGTCGCGGTCGGGCGATCGTGAAGAAGCTGAAAGAGGAAGTCGATCGCCAGATGTTCGAGATCGCCCTGCAGGCCGCCATCGGCAGCCGGGTGATCGCCCGCGAAACGATCAAGGCGTTCCGCAAGAACGTGACGGCCAAGTGCTACGGCGGCGACATCAGCCGCAAGCGCAAGCTCTGGGCCAAGCAGAAGGAAGGCAAGAAGCGGATGAAGTCCGTCGGCTCGGTCGACATCCCGCAGAAGGCCTTCATGGCCGTGCTCGCCACGGGCGACTGAGCGGTGTTCGGTAGGTCAGGCATCGCCTGACGGCTATCGCGGTGCGGTTTCCGACAGCGCATGTGTGCCATGCCCACGTCGCGCAGCAGCAGCGTGGGCATGTTAGGTTCGGGCGGCCCTTTGCATGCCCACCCTGCCTTCGGCGATGTGGGCATGGCACATGTCGTCGTCGCCTATAGCCGACGACGTCGATGCTCTCGCGAGAAGGCGCTTCCATCGCGTCAGGCGATGCCCTGGGCCACTGGGGTATTCGGCTTTCCGTCGGAAATGAGTAGCGCGCGACGCGACTCTGCCGCCTTCACGAAAAAAATGGCTTGCGTCGGTCCCTTCGGATCGATAACGTGAAGATCGGCTACGGAAAAGCCGCTTTTAAAGGGGCCTTTTCCACGCCTGCCTCTTCCGATTCTTTTCGATCGGCGGCTGCCGGTTCGTCAGCGGACTCCGCTCCGAATCCCAAGCTGCTCCGCGTTCTTATCCGCACGGGTGCGTCTTTTATCGACGACCCCGGTCATTCCGTCGCCTCCTCTCGCCTTTTCTTCACTCTTCGTCAAAGGCGTTCCCATGTCTGCTCGTCGTTCGCTCGTGCGCGGAAGGGCCGGCTTCACGCTGGTCGAACTGCTGGTCGTGATCGCGATTATCGGCGTGCTGGTGGCGCTGCTGCTGCCGGCCGTCCAGGCCGCTCGCGAAGCGGCGAACCGCATGTCGTGCGGCAACAATCTGAAGCAACTCGGGATCGGCATTCATAACTTCCACGACACGCGGAAGCTGCTGCCGCCCGGCGGCTATTCGGACCAGGCTCCGTACGGCACGGGCGGCGGCTGGGGCAGCTCCTGGCTGGTCTTCATCCTGCCGTACATCGAACAGGGTCCGATGTACGACAAGTTCGTCTTCAACGGCGGATCGGGCTGGGGCGCTTCGGCGACGAACAACTACAACGCAGCGAGCAACGCCGGCATCTCGACCTACTTCTGCCCGTCGTCGCCGCTCAGCAACACCGCATCCAGCCCGCATAACGGAACCGCCATCACGGGGCCGACCTACGTCGGCATCTCGGGCGCGGTGAACGGTCTGATCCCGGGCTATAACGAAACCCGCAACGCGAATCCCGGCGGTTCCGCCGGGTGCTGCTCGGGAGGCATCGCTTCCGGGGGCGGTACGCTGGTGCCCGGCAACGCGAAGCTCAAGTTCGCCAGCGTGACCGACGGGCTCAGCAACACGCTGATCGTGAGCGAGAACGGGGACTTCCTCACCACGCAGAACGGCACGAAGGTCGACTGGCGCAGCGGCGGCCTGCACTCCTTCCTGATCGGCTGGCACAACACCTCGCCGCCGCCCGCGAATAACGGCGGCGACAACCGCACGTTCAACATGACGACCGTTCGCTGGCCGATCAACGACAAGAAGGGCCGTTCGCAGGGATCGGCCGGTTGGCCCAACGCTCCCGGTAACTGCGGCGGCGTCGGCGTCTGCGACAACGCCAGCACGAATCTGCCGCTGAACTCGGCTCACCCGGGCGGCGTGATGGGTCTCATGGGCGACGGTTCGGTCCGCTTCATCTCGGAGACGACCTCCATGGCGATCGTCGCCGCCGCCGCGACTCGCGACGACGGCCAGGCGACGCAGCTGCCGTAACTTGCGGCGTACGGAAGCGCTTCGTCTTTCGCCGTCCGGCGTCTTCGGTCGCCGGACGGTTTCCCGACACCCCGACATCCTTCCTCGATCGAACTATGCGGCTCCAAGCGCTCACCGGCATCGTCGCCAGCCTGGCTCTCGTCGCTCTCTTCTCCGGTTGCGAACCGCCCCCTCCGCCGGTCTACCCGGTCAGCGGAACGGTCAATCTCGACGGCAAGCCGATGGCGGAAGGCGAGATCTCCTTCGTTTCGCAACAGGACGCCCTCCGCGACACGATCCCGGTCCGCGACGGCAAGTTTCAGGGCGAGATCCGGGCGGGGCAGCGAAAGGTCGAGATCGCGGCTTATCGCGAAGAGAAGCAGGGCGTCGAAATGTACGGCGACGCCGCGCCGATCTCGAAGATCAACTACGTCGACCCCCAGTTCAACACCAACTCGAAGCTGACGGCCAGCGTCAACACCAGCAGCCCCAACGAGTACACGTTCGAAGCCACCTCGCGGAAGTGAGGCTGAGCGGCGATCGGCATAGTGGCTCGTCTATCGTCCGACGGCAGGCTTCGACTTCTGTGTGCCATGCCCACATCGCCGAAGGCAGGGTGGGCATGCAAAGGGCCGCCCGCACCTAACATGCCCACGCTGCTGCGCGACGTGGGCATGGCACACATGAGTGACGTCGGACGCTAGACGAACCACTACAGGAGGCGTCGCTCACTTCACCACGAAGCTCACCAGCTTCGTCGCCCCCTTCTCGACGACGATGACCTTCGTCGGTTCTTTGCCGGCCAGCGCGGCGAGGACTTTGTCGTCCGCGCGGGCGGCCGCTTCGATCTGCGCCTTCGTGGCGTCGATGGGGAGGCTTAAGACCGTCTTCGTCTTGCCGTTGACCTGCACCGGAATCTCGACCGCGCTCTCGGCGGCGAGGTCCGCGCGGAACTCGGGCCACGGTTCGTAGGCCAGCGTCTGCGCATGGCCGAGCGCGGCCCATAACTCCTCCGCCAGGTGCGGGGCGTAGGGCGACAGCAGCAGCACGAACGACTCCATCACCGACTTCGGTCGCACCGTCTGCGGCGTGAAGTAGTTCACGAACTCCATCATCCGCGCGATGGCCGTGTTGAAGGCGAGCGTCTCCGTGTCGGACGTCACCTTGCCGATCGTCTGATGCAGGATGCGAAGCTGGTCCGCCGTCGGTTCGACGTCCTGCACGGACGGATGCAGCGTCATCGCCTCGGCATCGGCGTCGACGATCAGGCGCCACGATCGATCGAGGAATTTCCGCACGCCGCCGACGCCGCTCATGTCCCAGGGCTTGGTCGCCTCCAGCGGGCCCATGAACATCTCGTACAGCCGCAGACTGTCGGCGCCGTACTCGCGCACGATGGCGTCGGGATTGATCACGTTGCCGCGGCTCTTCGCCATCTTGTAGGACCGGGCGTCGATGCGGATCTCCGGGTTCGCCTTCAGGATCCACGCGTCGGCTCCGGAGGCCTTCTCGACTTCGTCGGCCTCCAGCGTCACGGCGACGACGGGCATCTTCTTCTTCGCGTCGATGAAGCCGACGGTCTCGTCCTTCGTCACGTCCCGAGCGCTGATCCACTCGCCCATTTCCGCCCGGGGCTGCGCCGGTTCGCCGTAGCGATAGCCGGTGAACTCCATCTCGCCCAAGATCATCCCCTGATTGATCAGGCGCCGGAACGGTTCGGGCGTGCTCAGATAGCCGCGGTCGAACAGGACCTTGTGCCAGAACCGGGCGTAGAGCAGATGGAGCACCGCGTGTTCCGCCCCGCCGATGTAGAGGTCGACCGGCATCCAGGCCTTCTCGATCTCGGGATCGACGAAGGCCTGGTCGTTCTTCGGATCGAGGAACCGCAGGTAGTACCAGCACGATCCGGCCCACTGCGGCATCGTGTTGGTCTCCCGCCGATAACGCTTACCGTCGAGCGTCACGTACAGCCACTCCTCGGGCGACTTGCCCAAAGGAGGCTCGGGCCGTCCGTGCGGCTTGAAGTCGTCCAGGTGCGGCAGGTCGACGGGAAGCTGATCCACGGGCACGGCCCGCACGCGACCGTTCGGCTGACCGTCGGCGCCCAGTTCGTGCAGGATCGGAAACGGCTCGCCCCAGAAGCGCTGCCGGCTGAAGAGCCAGTCGCGAAGCTTGTAGTTCGTCGCCGCGCGACCGAGACCGGCGGCCTCCAGGTCCTGCGCCACGCGGGGCTTGAACTCCTTCGTCGGCATGCCGTCGAAGGGGCCGGAATTAATCGCCGCGCCTTCGCCGCCGAAGTAGGGCAGAGCCGTCGCGCCTTCGCGATCGTGCGACAGGGCCTTCTCGGTGTCTGAGGGTTCGTAGCCCTCGGGCGGCTGCACGACCGGCACGATGGCCAGGTCGTACTTCAGCGCGAATTCGCAGTCGCGCTCGTCATGCGCGGGCACGGCCATGATCGCGCCCGAGCCGTAGCTGATCAGGACGTAGTCGGCGATCCAGATCGGGATGCGCTCGCCGTTCAGCGGATTGATCGCGCTGGCGCCGGTGTAGACGCCGGTCTTCTCCTTGGCGAGTTCCGTCCGTTCGAGATCGCTCTTGCCGCCCGCCTTCAGGCGATAGTCTTCGACCGCGCCTCGCTGCGCCGTCGTCGTCAGGCGATCGACCAGCGGATGCTCCGGCGCGAGGACCATGTAGGTCGCCCCGAACAGCGTATCGGGCCGCGTGGTGTAGACGCGGAGCGCGTCGTCGCCCGCCTTGCGCGGAAAGCCGGACTGCTTCCGAGCGGCCTTCCAGCTCTCGAACGCTTTCGTCGCGGCTTCGGGTCCGCCGTCGCCGGGCAGGAAGAAATCGACCTCCGCGCCGATCGATTTGCCGATCCAGTTTCGCTGGAGCGCCTTGACGCTCTCGGGCCAGTCGACGGTCTCCAGATCCTTTTCCAGCCGGTCGGCGTAGGCGGTGATTTTCAGCATCCACTGCCGCAGCGGGATCCGCTGGACGGGATAGCCGCCGCGCTCGGACTTGCCGTCGATCACCTCTTCGTTGGCCAGCACCGTCCCCAGGTCGGGGCACCAGTTGACCGGGGCGTGGGACTGGAACGCCAGGCGCCGCTCGTCGCGGTAAGCCTCGACCGCCGCTTCGCCCTGCGCCTGAACGTCGTCGGGGATGGGGAGCTCCGCGATCGGGCGACCCTTCTGCGTCTGTTCGTCGAACCAGGTATCGAACAGGACCAGGAAGATCCACTGCGTCCAGCGGAAGTATTCGACGTCGGTCGTCGCGAGCTGCCGCGACCAGTCGTAGCTGAAGCCCAGGCTCTTGAGCTGCCGGACGAACGTGGCGATGTTCTTCTCGGTGAAGCCGCGGGGCTGCTGGTTGTTCTTGATCGCGTACTCTTCGGCAGGCAGGCCGAAAGAGTCGAAGCCCATCGGGTGCAGGACCGTCTTCCCCCGCATCCGCCAGTGCCGGCAGTAGATATCCGTCGCCGTATACCCCTCCGGATGCCCGACGTGCAGCCCCTCCCCGCTGGGGTAGGGGAACATGTCGAGGACGTACAGCTTCTCGCCCGTCCCTTTTTCGGAGTCTTGAGGAAGCCGCGGCGTTTGGAACGTCGCGTTCTCCTCCCAGAAGCGCTGCCACTTCGGCTCGACGGTCGCGGGGTTATAGAGAGGCATGGCGGAGTGGTTTCGTATCGTCAGGTCGCCGAGGCGCGAACGGATCTAACGAGCAGGCGCGGGATTGGCCTGCTGTTCGTCCGTCGAGCGAATTCGCTGGCGACGCGGGAATCGCGAGGTTAGAAACTGAGATTGTAGCCGTGCCCTGAGGTTCGCTGAACGCGGCACGGTCAGCCGACGTCCCTCCCGCGTCGCAGCAGTCGAATCGGCGGAAGTCCCGACGGATCTCCGCACTCTTGAATTCGTAGCGGAGGGACAGCGCATGTCGATCGGTACGCGGCAGGTCTGGCGTTCGGTTCTGCTTCTTGCCGTCGGTTTCTCGGGGAATCAGCTCGTCGCGCCAGCGCTGGCGCAGTTCCCGATGGATCGGCCCAAAGAGATTCATCTCGGGACCGTGCGGGTCGGCACGCCTTGCGAAGGGTCCTTCACATCGCTGGTCGAGATGGCGGAAAGCGACGACGCGACGGTCGAGACGTCGCTGCCGGACGGAGTGAAGCTCCATGACGTCCGTTCGAACATGTCGGTCCTCAGCCGCAGCGGCGTACGCACTCCGGTGCGCAGCGTCGAGACCTGTTTCACGATCGACACCAGCGAAGTCGGCAAGCGCAGCGGCTCGATCAAGGTTCGGATCGGCAGCGAGTCGCGCGAGGTTCCGTTTTCCGTAAACGTCGTCGAGCCGAGCGCGTCGGCCTTGAGAATCCTCGTGATCGAATCGCCGGTTACCCAAGGCGTATCCGCGGAATCCTTTCGTCCATGGACGGACATGATCAGCGCGGGCGATTTCGACGCGACGTATCGGGACGTCCGCCCGCCGCGACGTCTTACCGGGGATCTGGACCTCAAGAACTACGAAGTCGTCATCCTGTCGCTTCGGGCGCTTTCCAACTGGAGCGACGAGCAGACGGAGGCCTTGCGTTCCTTCGCGGAAGGGGGCGGACGTATCTTGCTCTGCGTCAACGGGAACTTCACGGCGATGCTTTCCACGACGCAACCGCTGCTGAAGGCTGCGGGGATCAACGTGATGGCAGGCGACGTGTTCGCCCTGCCGTTCGGAGGCGTCGTCGAAGAGACGCACATCGCTCAGGATCCGTTGACCCAGGGCGTGCGTAGCCTCTCGTTCACGAACCCGAGCCCCCTATCGATCACGGATGCGACCAAAGCGAAGCTGCTGGTCCTCGATCCGTCGAACGGTCAGCAGGGACTCGTCGCCGTCGGGAAGATCGGCGCGGGGGAACTGATCGTCGTGACCCAGCCAGGCGCATGGGGCTGGATGGGCAGCGAGCGATCCCGGTCGCTCGACAATCCGGCGATGATGAAGAACTTCGTCACCGTCGGGCTGACGCGAGGAAGGGCAGGGGGAACTTCCGATCAAGAGACCGCCGAGTCAACGCCTTAATTCGGTCAGACGAGCTTACGCCGAAGCTCGTCCGGAACTACTCGAGCGTCGACGACGTACACGCTTAGCGCATTAAATTCGGACTGAATCGGCTTTCGGGTTCTCGCCAGGGAGGATGGTATGGGCAGGAAGCGTTTCGGACTCGTCGGAGCGGCAGCGGTCGTTTCATCGTGCGTCCTGATGGTGGACTTCGCGAAGCCGACGTTCGGCGTCGAGCGCGCTCAGGTCGAGCAGCGAATCTTCCCCGAACGGATCGATTTCGGGCGCGTTCGTACAGGCTCGATCGCTCAAACGTACGCGACGTTCGCCTTCGAAGGCGAATCCGTCGACGGACTGGCAGTCCAGGTTTCTCCGCCCGACTTCGTGAACGTGCGGTTCACGGCTCTTTACCACTATCCGGGCAATCCCCGCAGTCTTCGCGTGTCGTTGCGGGTGAACTTCGACGTGAACACTACCGTCGTCGGTACGCACGAAGGCGACCTGGCCGTGGTCGTCGGCGAATTCAAGGCGAGCGTTCCGATCCGCATCGAAGTCGCGGAACCGTCGCCCGTACGGAATCGCGTGCTCGTCGTCGATTCCCCCTTCTCGCAGGAGTATCCATCGAATGACGTCTGGCGTCGGATGGTGATCGAGAACGACCTGGATCCCGACTACTGGTCAACGCCGGGCGGGTCGAGGATCGGGCAACACGATCTGTCGATCTATAGCGTCATCGTGCTGGATGGAATCGAACTGATTAGCCTTCACAAAAGCGACGCGGCGGCGGCAATCGCCTATGCGGAGAACGGGGGGCGCGTCGTCCTCGGCGCTCAGTACGCAGTTCGCGAATCGGTAGCCGGCGCGAACGACATTCTGCAGGCTGCCGGCCTGAGGATGGACGACGTCGAAAGTCAGGTCGCGCCGATATACGAGTTGGAGGGCGACAGGTTGAGCCCGCACCCGCTGTTGAAAGACGTCGCGACGGTTCAGCTTTTCCGGGCCTCGCCGATCTCGGTGATCGACTCGCTGCGTGGGCAGCTGCTCGCCAGCGCGCCCGACTTCGAGAACCAGGGTTACCTCGCGATCGGACGGATCGGCGAAGGCGACGTCGTCGCGATCGGACAGTCCGGGTGGAACTCATGGATCGAGATGCCGTACGAGCCGCTCAAGTCGCGTCACGAACTTCCGGAGAATTGCGATAACGCCCGCTTCTTCGAGAACGTCATCACGTTGCGCGATCGCAAGTAGGCATCGCATGGATCGCCGTCGGCGGAGAGGGCGAATCGGTCCCGGACATAAAGTCTTTCGACTGGACCGCCTGCGAACGTCGCGTTCTCCTCTCGAAAGCGCTGCCGCTTCGGCTCGACGGTCGCGGGGTTATAGAGAGGCATGGCGGTCGGAGCTTCGTAGCTTGGCGAACGAATTCGCTGACGCCTGCGTAGTCGAGGTCGTAGAACGCCGAACGTTCGCTCTCTCTCCCTGAGCGCTGGACGCGGACGGCGCCGCGTCGCGGCGGGTTCGTCGATGGATCCCTCAGCCCATTACAAGGAGAGATTTCGATGTTCGCAGTTCGTCGTGTTCGATTCCTGACGACGCTCCAGCTCGCGTTCGCTCTCGCGGCGCTTTCCGGCGCGGCTTCGGCATGGGCTGAGCCGAAGGAGGGGACCTCGACGCCGGATCGGCTCGACTTCGGTCAGGTCCGCGTGGGGGCGACTGTCGAAGGGAGCGTTAACTTCTTTTTCGAAGGGACATGGACGGACGGCGTGCCCTTGCAGGTCTATCCGCCGCCGTTCGCCACCGTCAGCAGCACGCGTCTTTATCGCCAGCAATTCGGTCCGGGGAACGATCGCGTCGTCGCAGCGGTTTACTTGAAGATTGCGACGGATCAGTTGGGCGTTTCCGAATCTGATGCGACGGTCGTCGTCGGCGATAAGCAGGCATCCGTTCCGGTTCGCGTCGAAGTGGTCGAGCCCTCGAAGGACTCGCGAAAAGTCCTGATTCCCGACTCGCCTTTCGATCGGTACGCGGGCGACTTCGCGGACTTCGAGCGCTGGCGCGAATTAGTGAAAGAGACCGATCTCGATCCGACGTATCGGAACGCCCAAGGCGGCTTTCGGTTCAGGCCGGAGACGCTCGACGGGTACGACGTGGTCATCGTCGGCCCGGAAAATCTGCTGAAACTCAGCCCGCGCGACGTCGAGTCGCTTTTGCAGTTCGCCCGCGACGGCGGACGCATCGTCGTCGCCGCAAATTACTTCTTCAGGGGCTCGGTCGACGGCGCCAATCAGTTGCTGGATTCGGTCGGTCTGCGAATGGAAGATTCGGAGAATGCCGGCAACGCCGCGAAGCAGATCATTCAAGACGACTACTTGGCCGAACATCCTGCGCTCGAGGGCGTCGAAGTGATCGTCCATCGTCGGGCCTCGCCGATTCAGATCGTCGATCCCCTTCGCGCGAAGAGCCTGATCGCGGCGCCTGACTTGCAAGATCGGTCGTACGCCGCCTGGGCCGAACTAGGCGACGGAGAGATCGTCGTTCTGGGGCAATCGCTCTGGGCGGGTTGGATCAAGGAGCCCCTCGGCTATCCCCGCCGAGACGATCCGGAATCGCAACAAAGCGACAACGCACGCTTCCTCAAGAACGTCCTGACGCTCAAGGACTGGCCGAGGATCGAAGCGGAGAAGAAGTCCGCGCCGAAGTAAGCCGCGCGAGGACTTCTTCCTTCTTGGGGCGATTCCCCGCTTTCGGTCGGCGCTCGCCTGATGCGGCGCGCGCTCGGCTATTCTGCAGAGAGCGACGGGCCGCGAAGGGGCGGTCCCGTGGTTCGCGCTCGGTTCGAAGTCTGGAGCATCGGTGAAGCGTTCGATTCTGTCGCTGGCCTGTTTGCTGCTGTTTCCCGTCGCCTCCTACGCAGTCGATCTCGAAGGCCGCGAGTCGCAGTCCAGGGCCGCGAACGCGATCCTCGACGACTGGCGGAAGGAGCAGGCCGAGCCGGTCGAACGGTACCTGCACATCGTCTGCTGGACGCCGTCGGATCGAGAGTTCCCCGCCGATCACCAGGCCCGGCTGAGCCGCATGCTGCTCCATATTCAGGCGTTCTACGCGCGGGAGATGCAACGCAACGGCTTCGAACAGGCGCCGTACCAGTTGGAGCTCGACGACGCGGGTCTGGTCCGTATCCACGAGGTCCGCGGCGACGATCCGGAGAAGGAGTACGCCAACGAATCGGGCAGCGACATCCGCCGGGAGTGCCTGCGGGTTCTCCGCGAAGCGGGCATCGACGCCGATCGCGAGACGATCGCCATCTTCTGCAACCTGGCGAACTGGGACCAGGAGCAACTGCGCTTCTCCCACCATTCGCCTTACTACGCGGGAGGCGATTTCCGCCGGGGGACGGCGTGGCAGCTCGATTCGCCCGAGCTCGATACAGTCCATCTCGACAAGAACGAGCCGATGCTCCGCGACGCCCAGTACGGGCGGATCTCGCTGGGGCGTCACAATTCGATCTTCATCGGCGGCATGGCCCATGAACTGGGGCACGCGTTCGGCCTGCCGCACTGTCGCGAGACCGGCGCGGAGAAAGAACTCGGGACGGCTCTGATGGGCTCGGGCAACCGCACCTACGGCGACGAGCTGCGCGACGAAGGGAAGGGGAGCTTCCTGACGTTCGCCCATGCGCTGCGCCTGGCCTCGCATCCGATGTTCAGCGGACTGGCCGCGAAGGAGGCGACACGGGCGCAGGCGACGCTCGACGAGGTCGAAATCGATGCCGACGGTTCAGCCATCGTCGTCGCGGGCAAGGTCGCCGGTTCGCCGCCGATCTACGGCGTGGTCGCCTACTTCGATCCGGACGGAGGGGGCGACTACGATGCCGCGGTGACGTCGGCGGTTCCTGATGCGGACGGGCGATTTCAACTTCGCGCGGACGATCTGGCGCGAGGGAAGAAGGGGATGCTGCGCCTCGTGCCGCTGCATGCCGACGGCGCCGTGCCGGACGGGGCCACGCTTTCTCGGATGCGGTTTTCCTACGACGTCGCCGAAGACGGAACGCCCGACCTGACGACGATCCAGATCCGGCAGGCGCTCGCGCCGGTGATCGCCGCGCTGAACGCCGACGATCGGAGCGAGGCCCAGGCGATCGCCTCGAAGATCGAACTCCCCCAGGCGGCAGCGATTGCGGCCCGACTGACCGAGGCGACGCGTCCGACGGAGACGCCGGCGGAATACTCGGGCGACGCGGCTTCGATCGACCTGACGCGATTCCGCCCCGATGTGTCCGAGGTCGGATGGGGGCGCCCGGCGTTCGACCGCGTGCCGGAGGACTCCCGGGCGATCGAATCGGGCGGCGCGTTCTACGCCTCGGGCATCTACGCCCACGCGCCGGCCCGGCATGTCTATTCGCTGGGCGGCGCCTGGGAGCGGCTCGACGGCCGCGTCGGTCTGGCCGCGGGACATGAAGGGACCGTCGAGTTCACGATCCGCGGCGACGGGCGGGAGTTGTGGAAATCTCCGGTCGTCGAAGCGAACGAGGGGCGCGACTTCGACGTCGATCTGCGGGGGGTGAAAACGCTGGAACTGCTCGTCTCGCCGACCGCCGACGGAACGGGCTCCGACTGGGGACTGTGGCTCGCTCCGCAGTTGCATCGCGGCGCCCGCTGACGCGCAGCCGAAAAAATTCCTCCGTCCGGGCCGACTCGCGTCGGCGCCTTCCCGTCGAAGGCCCGTTTTCCCCAAGTCGATCGCGCGACGGGACTAATGGCGAACAGGTCTCTGGCGAGGTGCGCAAGTACCGGCGGGGACGCGACTTCGACGCGACGGATTCGGCTTTCGGAGACTCGACGGAGCGACGTAGGCTGTCGATAATTCAACGGTCGATTCGCCTTGCCGCCGGAAAGCCTTCGCTCATGCCTATGTTGAAACGGAACGCCACGACCGGACTGACCCCGGGCGAAGCCGATGCGATGCGCGCCGCCGGCGCGTTCAACGCCGCGCTGCTCGATTACGTTCGCCCCTACATGAAGGCGGGGCTCACGACGGGTGAGATCGACAAGCTGGTCTACGACTACACCGTCGCCCGGGGCGCCCGGCCCGCGACGCTCGGCTACCACGGCTATCCGTATAGCTGCTGCACCAGCGTCAACGAGGTGATCTGCCACGGCTTCCCCGGGAAGTACGCGTTGCAGGAAGGGGACATCGTCAACGTCGACGTCACGTCGATCGTCGACGGCTGGTACGGCGACCAGTCGGAAACGTTCCTCATCGGCGAGGTCAGCGAAACGGCCCGGCGGCTGACGCAGTGCAGCTTCGACGCGCTCTGGGCCGCGATCGACGCGATCACGCCCGGCTGCCGGATCGCCGAGGTCGGCAAGGCGGTCGTCGCGACCGCGCGGCAGGCAGGCTTCTCCGTCGTCGAGCAGTACGTGGGGCACGGCCTGGGGCGCAAGTTTCACCAGCGCCCGAACGTTCCGCACGTGGTGAACCAGTACGCCCGGGAGAACCGCTTGGAGCCGAACACCTGCTTCACGATCGAGCCGATGATCAACGAAGGCAAGCCCGGCACGCTGCTGGACAAGAAGGACGGCTGGACCGTCCGGACGATCGACGGCAAGCTCTCCGCCCAGTTCGAGCACACGATCCTGATGACCGAGAACGGTCCTGAGCCCCTCACGATCACGAAGCTCGGCCCGCAGAAGGGGGATCAGATCGGGGTGAGTAAGTAGAGGCCTGAGTGACTCCTCGTTACACGAAAAGAGGCAAGGCGCTTGAGCGCCCTGCCTCTCGGTGAGGTGTTTAGGCGAAGGCCTAGTGGAACTTGCGAGGCAACCCGCCCTTGCCGGCTCCGCGGCGCCGCATGTTGACGAGGATGCGAATGCATTCCTCGTAACTCAGATGCTTCGACGGAGGAAGCAGGCTGTTGACGTCGACGTGAAACGCCTGGGCCACCTTCGGGAGACGAGCGATGGCATCCGCAGCGTGAGCCGCGTAGGCCTTCCACCCGTAAACGTCCCGGATCGCGTCTTCAGGGTTTGAAAACGTATTCATTGAGCTTAGAATCCTGTTGTGCTGAGGCAGTCGCAGCTCGTGCTCTGGTAAAGTTCTTGCCGCGCTGACTCGAAGTTGGGCCGCCGCTCCCCCGTGGAGCGAGCGGCCTTTCGCGTTCACCCTAGAGCAATTCGATTTGTCGAGCGTCTCCTTCCGGTAAGGGGTCGTCGTCTTCCTCGTCGAACTGGCTAACGTCGAAATAGAGAAGGCCGCTCACGTCCTCCCGCTTCAGTTCAAATCGCCGCGACTTGCTGTAGTCGATCTGGTAGCGATCTAGGAAGTTCTTCGCTCGGATATAGGTGTTCGCTGTTCCCTTGCGGATTTCAAGAACCCCCGGTTCTTGATCGTGGGTCAGCTTGATGCCCACCACGCGTGCCGCCTCATCGAAGAAAAGGACGGCAAACCTGTGTCCTGCGATGCCATAGAGATTTACGGCCCCCGCATTGAATCCCAACTGGCCCGTTGATTGGCGGATTGACACCCGAGCTGCGAAGCTCGAATCGACGTCTACGAATCGTGTGAACTGAAACGGCACAGCAAGACTCCAAAAGGCCTCAGGATCAAATATATCGATATTCTCGAATGCGACTACGCGGTCCATCGCAAAAACTTTCAAATTCCCATCGTCCTGCATTTCAGCTATTTTTCCTCCATCGGCGAAACCTTCGCGTCTCGGAGGGAATCTAACGGCCTCACGGCAGTGTCTTGACGCGTGGCGCCACAGGGGAGTGGCGACTGCAGAGGCCGGCGAGGCGCGATCGATTCAACGCAGGCGGAACCGGTGCCGCGTCATTGGTGGTCGCGGACGCTCCTCCGGCGGAGCGCAGGGCCTGAAGCTTCCCGTGCGTCCGCGATCGATCCGACTCGCAGGTTGGATCGGCGGAATCGCAGGGGGTATGATCGAACGGATCGACGGCGACTTCGGCGTTCGCTCGTAACGCGCCGTCTCGCCTCGTCATCTCCTCTTCGCGTCCGTTCCTCCTCTCTCTTCGAAGGAACTCCCATGCGCCGTCTTCTGATCGCGGTTGCCGCTTCGGTCGCCGGGACGCTGGGCGTCGACGTTCGCTCGGCGGATCCGCCTGCGAAGCCGACGCATGTCCTCCGGGGCGTCCTGGTCGAGGTCGCCGCCGCGAAGTCGAACGGCGAACCGTGGGATACGGCGATCGGTTCGTACTCGCGTCCCGACGTGCAGGTGACGCTGATGAGGCATGACGAACAGGCGCTGAATGCCGCCGCCGAGTTGTACGTCGCGGCGACGCTGCGTCGAATGGAGGAGACGGGCCGGCCGATTCCCGCCGGGTTCGAGCCCGCTATCGCCAGAAGCGCGGTGCAGGCTCTGCGTTGCGGCGCCTCCGTCGCGACGCTGCAGGACGCGAAGCTGAACGAAGCCCGCGCGCGATTCGCGGCGGACACCGCCGCCGCGAGCGACGCCACGCTGGCGCGACTGGAAGGGGGCGGCTTACCCGTCGCGCTCGGCGATCGGGTCTCGATTTTTGTCCATGACATCGACCTCGCGGCCCACGATCTGGTCGGCGAGATGCAGATTCAGATCACGAAGGAAACCCTGGCCGAGGGAACGGGCGAACTGAAATTCGGGTCCGTCCTGGCGCTGCAGATGAAGATCGAGCCGATCGGCAAGTAGGTTCGCCGGCAGATGTCGCAGCGTCACGAAAAGTGAAGAGCGTCCGCCGGTGTGCCGCAGTTCGAATCGGCGTTCTTGCGACCTGCATTCAACGACCGAACTCGTACAGGGCCTGAGCCAGTTCGCCCCGCGTCAGTTCCTTCCGCTTCACGCGCTCGCCGAGCAGGTAGCCGGCTTCGGAGTCGTCCTGTCGCCGGGGCACGAGATTCCACCAGCGGACGAAATCGGAATGCTCCGCGGTCGCGTCCGGCTCGAAGGCATGACCGGGATAGGCCTCGTAGTACTGGCCGGTCTCGTTCTTGCCGCGCTGACCGTAGCCTTTCGGATACGGCTCGCCTGCGGGGGCGGGCGTTCCGTTCTGCTTGCCGAGCCGTCGCACGGTTTCGATCTGGTCGGACCGAGCGTGCAGACCGCCGACGCTGCCGAGCCACTGCACGGCTTCGAACCGTTCGTCGCCCGGCAGCACGTCGGAGACGTAGATCGTGGCCGCGCCTGACGCATGCAGGCGCTCCCGGATCTTGCTCGTCGGAACTCTCGTGACTTCGCGGAAATGGTTGGCCGCTGCATGCCCCGCCGCCGCGCCGGCCGCCTGGCCCATCGACGACCAGATCGGTTCGAGTCGCAGGGCGCAGAAGCCGACGTGCGACGAAGCGCAGGCGACCGGCACGATCAGGTTTTCGACCTCCGGCGCGAGCATGCAGCCGTAGGGGATCTGATAGGGCGCGACGCCCTTGTAGAACTCGCCCACGTGCTTGCCGCCGAAGTAGGGGCCCTCGTGCGCCGTGCCGTGGCAGTTGGGTCCGTAGTCTCCCATCGCGATCGAGCTCGGGACCCACCGCGCTCGGACGCCGTCGGGCGAAGCCTGCACGTGACGCTCGGTGAAGACGTGCCATTCCTCCTGGGCGAAGACCGTGTTCGGCTTACCCTGGAACTGGGGAGCGCGGGCCATCCGTCGTGCTTCGCGAACGTAGAGCTGCCAGGGGAAGTGGCCGTTGTCGACGAACTCGTCCCTGGCCCAGCCCCAGGAGAGAGCTTCGTCGCGGATCGCCTGCGGCACGGCCTCGTCATGCTGCAGGAAATAGAGCAGGCCGACCTGCCAGTCGCGGTGTCGCTGGGCGATTTTCGCGCGGGTCGCTTCGTCGCCGTCGGGCCAGGCGAGATTGTCGCCCGGGAGCGACAGCCGGACGTGTCCGTGCGAGACGTCGTTGATGTCGTACTTGCCGTTGGGGAGCGTCGGGATCTGCGCCTTGAAGACGCACTTGCTGGGATAGCCGAAGACCTTCGTCAGGCGCCGGTCGGCGAAGAGCTCCAGGATGCCGGCGAACTTCTCCCGCTTGTAATTCGCAGGCATCTCGATCGCGACGCGGTTCTCGGGAACCTTCGTCATGATCGCGCGATAGTTGTAAGCCTGAAGCTGGCTGTCGGGCTTTTCCGGCGCGAGGGTTTCTCCGTACTCGTCGCGGCCCTCGCGACCGACGCGGTAGGGGACGCCCGCCGCCGCCATCAGATCGCCTTCGTACGTTGCGTCGATGAAGATGTCCGCGGCGATCGACCGCTCGCTGCCGTCGGGCGCGACGAACGTGGCGCTTTCGAGCTGGAGCGCGATTTCCCTCGAAGAAGCCGGAACGCTATCGGGCTTCAGCTGCCGGAAGCTGACGTTCTTCAATCGCAGATTCTTGACGACGGTGACGGACTTCGACTCGGCGAGCATCGCCTCGAAGACGAGCTCGTTGACGTGGGGCTCGGCGTGCGTTCCCTTCCGCGAGGTCGCGAGCTGCTCGGAATCCTCGCCGTACTTGTCGCGGTAGTAGGCTTCGACCCGCTTCGTGAACTCGAGATAGAACCCGGTCACGCCTTCGTACGTGCGGTAGTCGACGTGCGACAAGCCGCTGGTCGTCAGGCCGCCGATATGGCCGGTCGGCTCGATCAGAATGACCTTCGCTGCGCCCCTCGTGACCTCGCCCCTTGCTGATTCATGTCGCGCCGCCTGCACCGCCGCGGCGATGCCGGCGGGCGTGCCGCCGTAGACGAGGACGTCGAAGGAATTTCTCGGAGCAGCGGGCGGCTGTTCCTGAGCGACGACCGACCGAAGCGACAGAGCGACCGCGCAGAGGCAGATCGCAGATAGGCCGATCGCACGAAGCGTCTTCCCGGCAGCGTTCCTCATCAGACCGCCTCCGGCGTGGGATGGGTCCACGGGGCGCGATAGGCCCGGGCGAGCGCGGCGGTCGCCTCTTCGTCGCCCGGGATCGTCCGCGTCGCGGGGTCGTAGGCGAGCGAACGCCCCAGGTCGACCGACAGGTTGGCCAGGATGCAGCTCGCGGACGAGATATGCCCCTGCTCGATGTCGGCGACGGGCTTCGAGCGGTTATCGATCGCGCCCAGGAAGTCGCGCATGTGCTTGCGAACGGCGGGGGCGACGTGCTTCTCCAGATCCTTCTCGGTCTTGTCCTCCGGATACTCTTCGAGCTCCATGACGACGTCCTGACGGATCGGATTGCCGCTGCCGTGGGGGATGAAGTCGAAGCTGTTGACGCTCATCTTCAGCGTCCCCTTGTCGCCGTGAATGAACGCGGCCCAGGGATACTGCGGATCGGGCGCGGCGCCCCAACTGCGATGCTGCCAGACGACGGGCAATCCGTCGAAGTCGAACGTCGCCGCCTGGGTATCGCTAATGTCGGCGATGCTCTGCTTGTCGACGAGGATGCCGCCGGTCGAGGAGACGCTGTTCGGCCAGCCCAGGTCGAGCGACCACCGCACCATGTCGAGCATGTGGACGCACATGTCGCCGACGATGCCGTTGCCGTACGCCATGAATCCGCGCCAGCTTCGCGGATGGAGCTTGGGGTTGAAGGGTCGCATCGGCGCGGGGCCGGTCCACATCTCGTAGTCGAGCGTCTCGGGGGGCGCCTCGTTCGGCGGAGCGCCCTTCAGCCGCATGTGGTAGTAGCAGCAGATTTCGACGTGACCGATCGTGCCGAGCAGGCCTTCGCGGATGATCTTGTCCCGCGCGTCGATCAGGTGGGGCGTGCTGCGGCGCTGGGTGCCGACCTGCACGACGCGCTTATGTTTTCGCGCCGCGGCGAGCATGGCTTCCCCCTCGATCACGTCCACGCCGACGGGCTTCTGCACGTAGACGTCGACGCCGTTCTGAATCGCGGCGATC
This sequence comes from Lignipirellula cremea, assembly GCF_056501455.1. Lineage (NCBI taxonomy): Bacteria > Pseudomonadati > Planctomycetota > Planctomycetia > Pirellulales > Pirellulaceae > Lignipirellula > Lignipirellula cremea. Next base: position 6,103,255 of record NZ_CM151415.1, on the reverse strand, counting down.
GTCGGCAGCGCGTGCCAGTGATCGGGCGTGCCGACGAGGACGATGTCGAGATCCTTCTCGGCCAGCATCTTCCGCCAGTCGCCGTACTTCCGCGGCTGCTTCTTGGAGACCTGCCGGCTGGCGACGATTTCCGCCGCGCCGTCGAGCATGACCGAGTCGACGTCGCACAGGCTGACCACCTCGACCGGCTCGACCTGGATGAGCCTGAGCAGGTCGACCTTGCCGTACCAGCCGCAGCCGATGAGGCCGACCCGGCGGGGCTTGTTCGTCGGCGCGGCGTACGCGAGGGGCGAGAGGGCGGCCAGCGTTCCGCCCGCGGCGGCGAGGGAGAGGAACTCGCGACGTCGCAGCATGATGAACCTCGGGGAGAGCGGGGGAGAAGCACGCGATTCGCCGGTTCATGCTAGCCGGTTCGTCCGCGTCGATCCATGCTTCTCGCGTAGGTCAGGCATCGCCTGACGGCTATTTCGGGGCGCCTTCGCGGCACAGGTTTTCGTCGCGTTCCCGCGTATCCGGCGAAACGTTCCCACGTCCCGCTCTCTTCGCTCCGAACGTTTCTTCCGCGTCGTCAGGCAATGCCTGACCTACGCATCAGAATGCCTGATGCTCCTGCTTCGGCGCAGGAAAGGCCCGCTCGGGCAACGCTTCTAGAAGCGGGTCGTCGTCTTCGGGGCCGTAGCCCATGGGGTTATGACGCCGCCAGCCTTCGGCGAAACGGAACAGCGTCGACATGCGACCGCACTCGGCGTCGAGGTCGCGGAGCGTCTGTAAATACGAGTCGAGACCCTGACTCTCGTCGAGCCAGTCCTTCTGCGACTTATGCAGGGCGAGCAGTTCGACCTTCCGTTCGACGACGTCGGTCACGTCGACGTAGAGGCCGGGGTGCACGACGCGGCCCAGCGGGTCGCGATGCGTATAGGGCTGGGCGTGATAGACGGCGACCGGCGCGGAGAAGGGCGCCTCGGGCGGATCGGTGACGAAGTTCGGCATCCCTCGCGCGAACGCCGCGGTCAGCGCCAGCCGGCAGGCGTTCATGTGGTCTTCCATGTAGTCGACCGGCGCATGCGTCAGCACGATGCGGGGCTGCGCCTGGCGCACGATGGCCGCGACCTTCCGCAGCAGCGCGTCGTTGTAGAAGATCCCCAGGTCGTCGCAGATCGAGGGATGAAACGTCGCCCCCATCGCCTCCGCGGCGGCGCGTCCCTCCTCTTCGCGCATGCGGATGATCGTCTCGCGATCGAACTGCGTCGTGCCGTTGCAGCCGTTGGCGAGGTTGCAGTAGTGCAACTCCCACCCCTGCTCGGCCAGACGCAGCAGCGTCCCGGCCATGAGCATTTCGATATCGTCAGGATGGGCGGCGATCGCCAGAACGGAGGGCTTCGTCATCAGGTTGCAACGTCGTGGAGGCGGCGCCGGCGAAGCGCAAGGAAGCCGCTTCAGAGTTCCGCGATCGCCGGGTCATCGGGAAAGAGTTCCTGCATCAACTCGGCGAGTTCTTCAGAAACCGAATCGAAATCTTCGTCGCCGACTTCCAGGTCGTCGCGGTAGACGGCGAGCGTCTTGCACTGAAAGCAGAGGAGCACGTCGACGATCTTGCCCGCAGCGTCTTCGAATCGCAGGCGCACGCCGTACAGCGGCATGCAGCCTTTCGCGCTGGCGAGGTCATACGACCGCGGGTCGAGGAGGATCTTCTTCAGGCGCGCCCGCTGATCGGCGGAGAGCGGAACCGGCTGGCCCTGCGCTTCGTACTCGCTCGACCGCGGGCGATGAAAACTGTTATGGATCAGCCTCTCCGCGGTGACGGATTCGGCGGACTCGACCGTCGTGACGGCCTCCGGTCCGAAGACGGGGAGCAACTGATCTTCCGGCGGCTCGCAGCCGGCGACCGCGACCAGCAGCGAGCCTGCGACGACGAGAATCAGCGTGCGCATCATTGCACCGGCGAACCAGGCGGAGCGACGTTGCGATACCACGCGCGCCAGTAAGTCTGGACCTTCTCGATCTCCAGCTTGCTCGGGTCGGGCGGCAGGCCGTCGCCGTCGAAGCGTCGGCTGATGAATCGCAGGCCGTCGACCGCCGCCGAGCGGACGCGCTCGTCCGGATCGGAGAGAGCGTAGATCAGCGCGGTCGCCGTCCGAACGTCTCGCGAGCGCATCATCGCCTTCGCAGCGAGGATGCGGACTTCGTAAGCCGGATGGCCGGCCAGGCGATTGAGCCGCGCGGTCTGCGCGTCGTCCAGCCTGGCGCCCGGCACGATCTCCAGTTGCTCGATCTGCTGGGCGAGGACGTCGATATCTTCCTGGGCGTTCTCGCTTTCGAGCATACCGATCAGGTCATCGAGGTTCTTGGAGAGTTCCATCCCGACGACGCGTCCGCCGCGGATCCGGACGTTGGTCGTATCGGTCGGCAGACCCATGCCGCCGAGCAGCAGACCTTCGCGCTGGATCTTCTTCTGGATCGACTTGGCCGTGCTGCGGACCAGGAACAGGACGCCGAAGGCCGTGTCGACGCCTTTGCCCGTGGTCGGTTCCGATCCGGACCAACTGCCGTCCTTCGCCTGCTTCTCCTTCAGGAATTTGACGCCGTCGTCGTACCAGCCGGTTTCGCGCCAGCCAGTGGAGTTCGCGCGAAAGCTCGCGTAGCGTTCGAGCGTGTAGAGGTAATAGAATTGCCACGGCGAGGTCATCGAGTACATCGCCGCGAACCCGTTGTCGGCCATTCCGACCCGCTGCTTGAAGATGTCCTCGCGGACGTTCTCGACCTTGCGCGGAGCGCCGGGACGCGTCGTGTCCTCCTTCACCATTCGCAGCGCGGGCGGCAGAATCTCTTCGTCGTCCGCTTCCGACTTCGAGACCAGTCTCAGCATGTCGCCCGCGACGTACAGCGAGCCCGTGCCCGCCGCCTGGAGGCTGGGGCGAAACGCCTGAGCGTTCTGGTTGATCGGCTGAAAGCTGCCGGGATCCTGAGGCTTGTAGGTGTATCGACCCTGGGGATCCTGCACTCGCATGAGCCAGTTCAGGCCCCGTTCGATCGCGTCGGTCGGGACCTGAAAGCCGTTGTAGTCGGCCGTCCAGAGGGCGAGGATCGCGTACTGCTGCTGCGATGTGTCGCCCTCCGAAGGAGTCTGGCTATAGCCCCAGCAGCCCGACTGGTGCTGCCGCTTGAGAAGCCGGTCGAGCAGCTTCTGGATCTCGGTCGAGTTCTGCTGGCCGTCGACTTCGCAAAGCAGAATCAGCGCGACGCAGAGGGCATAGATCGATCCCTCTTCGCCTTCCCAGGACTCGGGCGGCCCCTTCACTCGCTCGCGAATGCTGGCGACGGCGGACTGGATCTTCGGATGGTCCGCAGAAGCGCCTGACTTGAGCAGCGCGTAGGCGATCACGCCCGGGGCGCCGTACTGGTGCATGCTGGAGTTCGCCTCGTCCGACTCCAGGAAGGCGACCGCCTTCTTCACCATGTCGACGACTTCCGGACTCTTCGTGTCGTACGCGCGCACGTCCACGGAGAAACAGAAGCACGCGGCGCCCAGGAGAGCGAGCGTACGAACCGAAAGAAGCGTGGCGAAAAGATCGTTCATCGCGTGGCGAGCGGTCAGCTAGCGATCGGACGAGAGGCGGTCCGTCATTCTACCCATCCGGGGGTCGCCGATCCCGTTCCTGCGCCGACTTTCGTTCATCTCCCCGCGAAGCCGCCCCGCTCCGTCCCTGCGGCGATTCGAGGTCCGCCGATCGTTCCCCGTCGCCGATAGAATGGGCGATTCGGCCGTGCCGTCCCCCTTCCTCGAGAAACGGAGTTCTCCCGCTTGGCTATCGGAGCGAGCCGCATCGAGTCGTCGGCAGGCGTCAGGACGCGATTCCGGGCGGCGGCCCGCGACTGGTACGCGAAGCACGCCCGGTCGCTCCCGTGGCGGGAGACGCACGATCCGTACGCGATCCTCGTCAGCGAGATCATGCTCCAGCAGACGCAGGCGGCGACCGTCGTTCCGTACTACGAACGGTTCCTGACTCGCTTTCCGGACGTCGCGTCGCTGGCGGCGGCCGACGAGCAGGACGTGCTCCGGCTATGGGAAGGACTCGGCTATTACCGCCGGGCCCGATCGCTGCATCGGGCGGCCCAGGAAACCGTTCAGCGCTTCGGCGGACACTTTCCCCAGGATGTCAAGACGATCCAGACGTTGCCCGGGGTCGGACGCTACACCGCGGGCGCGGTCGCCTCGTTCGCCTTCGACGCGAAAGCGCCCATCGTCGAAGCGAACACGCAGCGGCTTTATGCGCGACTAGCGGCGATCGAAGATGACCTGACGAAGCCCGCGTCGCAGCGTCGGCTCTGGGCGATCGCGGAGGCCCTGCTGCCGCGGGAAGAGCCGGGAAAGTTCAATCAGGCGCTGATGGACCTCGGCAGCCTGGTCTGCACGCCGAAGCGTCCGCACTGTGCGGAATGTCCCGTCGCGAAGCAGTGCGACGCCTACGCCTCGGATCGCGTCGATCGCATCCCGACGCCGAAGCGACCGCCGAATTGGGAGTCGGTCGAAGAGACGCTCTGGATCGTGCGCGACGGCGATCGCGTCTTCCTCAGGCAGCGGGGGACCGACGAACGCTGGGCCGGGCTGTGGGATTTCGTGCGACTCGGCGCGACGGATTCTTCCCGCGGCAACGACGCTGCGACGGCGGGAGATCCCGCGAAGCCCGAGGCGACGCTGTCGCAGGCTGAGGCGATCGTGGGCGAGGCGCTCGACTTCGCGGGCGCGTTCGCCGTGCTCAAGCATGGCGTGACGCGGTTCCGCATCACGCTCGTCTGCCTGGAAGCGACGGTGCGCCGGAAGGGCAGGGGAGGGCGAACGCAGCGACCCAGTGAACATCGCCCCGACCAGCGCTGGGCGTCGCCGGAAGAGATGGCGGCGCTTCCGCTCTCCGTGACGGCGCGGAAGATCGCGCAGATGCTCGCGGCCGGTTCGGCAGGGAAGCTGTTCTGAGCTTCGCTTCTCTTGAGCGTCTCTTCTCTTGTAGGGCTGGCGCCCTCGCCTGCCAGAAACTTTGTACTCGCTGCCGTGGCAGGCGAGGGCGCCAGCCCTACGAAGCCCTGACGGCGATCCCGATCTTTCCTTGAACGCCGTTGTCGCGACTCTCCAGCCGGGCATGGGCGAGCGGAACATCGGCAAGCGAATAGACGGCGCCGACGTGCGGCTGCAGCTGACCGCGCTCTACTAATGCGCTCAAATCATCGAGCTTGCCGCGGTTCTGTCTCGTGAATACGAAGTGATAACTCGCGTTCTTGCCCCAGGCCTGCATAAGGTCTTGCGGCTGTGCAGTGTCGACGATCGTGACGACGCGGCCAAGTTGCGCGAGCGCGCCGGGGCTGCGCGACAATGCGTCGCCGCCGATGGTGTCGAACACGACGTCGACTCCGCGGCCGCTCGTTTCCCGCATGACGGCGTCGACATAATCCTCGTTTCGGTAGTCGATGATCACATCGGCTCCCAACGTTCGTGCGAACTCGAAGTTCGCATCGCGCACCGTGGTGAACACCCTCGCTCCCATGGCTTTCGCGAGCTGGATCGCCACGTGTCCGACTCCTCCGGCGCCGCCATGCACCAGAACGCTTTCCCCCACTCTTACCGCAGCGCGTACGACCAGCGCTTCCCACGCCGTCCCGCCGACCAAACTCAGGCTCGCCGCCTCAAGATGGCTTAACGAAGCAGGCTTCTTTCCGACAGTGCTTTCCGAAGCGACGTGATACTCGGCGTAACTGCCTGGCCCGTCGAATATTTGCGGGGTGTACCAGACCTCGTCCCCAGGAGAGAAGTTCGTCACGCCCGGACCGACCTCTTCGACGACGCCCGATACGTCGTGCCCGGTAATTGCCGGCAGCGGCGTCAAGTCGGAGTAATCGCCGCGTCGGACCTGGTAATCCAACGGATTGACGGAGGTCGCATGTACCTGGACCAGGACGTGGCCCGCGTGCGGCACGGGCTTGGGTACGTCACGAAGTTCGAACGATTCCGGGCCGCCGAATGACGTAAGTACCATCGCTTTCATTGCGATACTCATCCAAGTCGAGGAACGGTCCGGCTGTGCAGCCGAGGCCGCTCAGCGACCATGAACTCCCGAAATCGAACATGCAGCGCCGGTCGGGTGCAGCGCCTGGTTCGGCGTGCATTGGCTACGGGAGTTGACGGCGACTGTTGTCGAAGACGCAACTGCCGTCCGGCCCCCAGCGCACATCTTGGAATTGGTCGAGATCCCAGAACCGGATCGGCCGCAATTCGTCGGGCCACGGCTCTCGGCCCCGCAGGTGGAACTCATGCTGGAGGTAGTCGGTCAAGTCGAACCCGTAGTGGATAATATCCGTCTGGTGGACGGAGAACACCGGATTGCCGGGCAGGTTCGGCTCGTCCGGCATCATGCGGTGGCCGTAGATCGGAATCAACCGCGGCGCGGCCGACAGTAGCTCGTCGCCCCGACGTAGCGCCTCGACCGCCAACGTGGGGCGCGGCCCCCACGCATCCAACCAGAACCCGTTGCTCTCGATATCGAATAGCACGCCTCGACGCGGGATGTCGAGCCACTCCCGAATCGCTGCCTCATCCCCCGAACGCCAGTCTGGAAATCGTGGTCCTTTCGGGAGGGCAGTCTGCAGGAACGCGCGAAGGTCGGGCGGGAATCGGAACCCGTATCGACTCTCAACGGCGACGACCTCGGCATCGGTGAGGCCCGTATCGAAGTCGATGCGGTGGACTGGTGCGTCGGGCGTCATCAAGCCGAATTGATAGGCCGAGCCACGAAGTTGCTCGACCAGATCATGCCAACCGTCGCGAACCATCCGTGTGCCCTCCGCCGCCGAACAACCAAGCTCAGAAGCGGCGGGGGCCGAGTGAGCTACGAATATGGGAAAACCTACCTACCCCCGCCGTCGGCTGCAGCGTCTGGTTCGGCGTCTTCGCTCCCTCAATGAGCGCCGATCACTTCTTCGCCTGGCCGGCCTCGAACTTGTCCAGTTTGGTTTCGTGTCCGTCGCGTTGCACGCTCTGGGCCTTGTCGTAGCTCTCCATCAGCGCTCCGTAGGGCGGGAGGAGGCCCACCATGACCGCCGCGAAGTCCATCGCGTCGGGGCGGTTCCATGTCTTCATCAGTTCGCCTAGAACGGCGAACGTGTCGATCGGCATAACCCCGGCCTGGGTGATGCGGGCGATGGTCAGGTCCGTCGCCATCTTCGACGAGTTGCCCGAGGCGTCCACGATACAAAACACCTTGTACCCGGCCTCGACAGCGCTGAGCGCCGGGAACGCCATGCAGACGCTGGTGAGCGTACCGGCGATGAGCAGCGTCTTGCGGCCGGTCTTCTCGATGGCCTCGACCCAAGGCGGGTTGTCCCAGGCGTTGACCTGTCCCGTCCGCGGGATGTAGACGGCCTCCGGGTTTTGCTGGTGAATTTCGGGAATGAGCGGGCCGTTCGGGCCGTCAGGGACGGAGGCCGTCGTGATGGTCGGGATCTTGCAGAATCGGGCCACCTTGGCGAGGGCGATGGCGTTCGCACGGAGGGTGGGCTGATCGATGTCCCGGACCAGTTGGAACAGCCCGCTCTGGTGGTCGATCAGCAGCATCACCGCGTCGTCCGGGTCGATCATCCACTTGTTGACTTCGGCCATCACTTTTCTCCTGAAGAGAAGAGTCGTCGGTTCTGCACCGCGACGCCGCGATGTCTGGCAGAACAGAGTAGATGACCGGATCAGGAGGGTATCGGCGGTTCTTGCGGACCTTTCGGCGGTTCTTGCTCTCTTCAGGAGAATCGCTTGGGGGTGACGCCGACGAGCCGCTTGAAGTGCCGGGTGAGTTGGCTTTGGTCGCTGAAGCCGACGTCGACGGCGATCTCGGCGAGCGAGAGCCGCCCCGCGGCGATGAGTCGCTTGGCGCGCTCGACGCGCTGGCGGATGACGAACTGATGCGGCGGCAGGCCCGTCGTCCGCTTGAACAGCCGGGCGAAGTGAAATTCGCTCAGGTGGGCGACATCGGCGAGGTCGGCCAGGGCGATGTTTCGGTCGAGGTGGGCTTGGATGTACTCTTCGACCGCCCGCAACGTATGTCGCGACAGTCGGCCGCCCGACCCACGGACCACCCCGTTCGAACTCTGCCGATTGGACATCTGTCGAATCAGCTGGACGACCAGCACGTTCGCCAGCGACTCGGCACATAGTCGCCCGCCTGGCCCGCCGGTGAGCAGCTCGCGGCGAAGGGCTCTGAGGGTGTCGATCACCTCGGGGCTGGATCGGTCGTAGTAGCGAACCGGAAAATGAACGCGGTCCGGGTCGAGATCGAATGCCTCTTCAGCCACTTTGGCGACCAGAGTCAACGACAACTGGTAGTGGGTCGAGTCGATCGTGTTGCGCCACCGCCATCGGCTCTCCACGCCTGGCGGCAGGAGATTCACCGCGTGCGGCATGCCGTCCCCGTGGTGCCGGGCATCATCGCAACCGTGATCGGTACGCTCCGGAAAGGTCTCGCCTGTGAGCATGAGCCACAGACATTCGAGGGGCGGGTGGACGATGTCGCTCGCGGGCTGCTGCGAGTTGTGTTCGACACGAAGCCCATGCCAGCCGAGCGTCGCGCTCGTGTGCCGGAATGCGTAAGGAAGGTGTCTCAGCCGATCGTCGGGGCTCAGCGGCTTCGGTGGACGGATTGTCCGCTTCATCGAGCGCTCCTCCGGGCGAAAGTCGCGTCCCGCCTCACGCTAGAGTTCAGTAGCCGCTCTCGCAAGGGACCGCGAATTCGAACCAGCTTGAGCGGCCGAGGACTGCTCGACGGCTATCGATGTCGCCTTCCCTTGAGGATCTCAAGGCGGACGCCGACAGTCCAGAACTTTTCGCCACGGCATCCGAACTCGTCAGCCGAACCGCCTCCTGGCGGCGCTCCGCGCCCTTCTTCGCTTTGGCTGCTACCGAAGTCACGGGGCGTGAAACCGTTCCCGCGCCGCGACTGGCGTTCCTGCCGATTGTAGGTTTCGCCGCTACCGCGGTTAAGCGAATCGGCTCATGACGCGTGCGATTTCGCTCCGTCGTCTGCGTGCGGCGGCGTTGATCGAAGAAGGCCTGCCGACGTCGGAGATCGACCGTCGCGTCACCGCGTCGTCCCGATCTCGTCCGGCCGGCGGGCGACGTCGACGGGCGCGTCGCCCTTGTCTCGATCCGGGTCGGCGTTCGTGCTCGCGCCGTCGGTGGACGCGTCCGCTCGGGCGATGGCGGAGTCCTTGCGAAGCTCCAGCAGCACCAGCGTCTCGTCCCGCAGGAAGTAGGGCGTCTCCATCACCGATTCGAAGTCGCGGGCGGACTCCTCCGGCATCTGGTCCCAGAGCGTCCGCGTGGTGATGACCAGCGTCTCGGGGCGTTCCTGCAGGTGGCTCTTCAGCTTCTCGAACTCTTCGCCCGCGAAGAGCGGAATGCGATGCCGGCTGTAGAAGACCCAGCTCGGTTCCAGCCGCGCGAAGGCGACCAGATTCTGTCGCTCGTAATCGACGCGCACGGTGGAGAGCATCCCCTGGCAGCGCTGGTACTTGCCGACTTCGGCGAGCGCGACCGAGAAGACGAGCATGGTCCAGGCGAAGGCGCCGAAGGCCAACACGTTGCGTACGCTGGACCAGCGATGCTGCTCCGCGAAGTAGAGGCACGCGATGCCGATCAGCAGCGGAATCAGACCCAGCGACGCGAGCCAGACCGAGTTCGGCAGCAGGTCCACGAGCGCGAAGGGGAGGCCGATCAGCATCCCGACGCCGACCGCGATCATCGATCCGAACGCCAGGCGACGGACCCACGGCAGCGGCTCGAATCCGGGCCGCGGCATCCGCGACAGGAAGTGGCCGCAGAGCAGGGCGAGCGCGGGATAGCAGGGCGTGACGTAGCTGGGGAGCTTGGTCTGTGCGAGACTGAACAGGCCGACCACGACCGCGAACCAGGAGATCGCGAACAGCAGCGCCTGCCGCGAAGGCTCCCCGCGATCGCGCAGGCGCCGGACAGTCGCCATCACGATCGGCAGGGCGAGCACGCTCCACGGGAAGGCGCCGACCAGAATCGTACCGGGATAGAACCACAGGCCGCCGTCGTGACCCTCCATCGGCGTCGACGCCCGGGCGAGGTTCTCGTACAGGAAGAAGGCTTCCAGGAATTCTCCGTTCGTGCGGATGCCGACCCAGACGTACCAGGGCGCCGCGACGACGCAGGCGATCAGCGCCCCGTAGAGCGGACGCATCGTCGTCAGCGTCTTCCAGAAATGGAGCGGCGCGAAGACGCGCAGCCAACTGGTCAGTTGCGGCGGCCCGACGAACCAGAGCGTCGCACCGATCGCGGCGGCGACGAGCAGGGCGAGCTTCATCCCGAGCGTCGCTTCGACCAGCATCACGGCGGCGATCCAGCCGACGGCCAGTCCCGCGATCAGCCAGGAGCCGCGGGTCGTGTTCGCCACGGGGGGGACGTCGCTTTTCGGCAGTCGCACGATCAGGCGAAAGAGCCCGATCGCCGCCATCGGCAGAAGAAACGCGACCGGCCCCTTGGCCAGCAGGCCGACGCCCAGCACGGCGAACATCAGCGTCGCCGTTCCCAGGCGGGGGAAGTCGCGTTCCAGCTTGCCGCAGGTGGCCAGACTGTCGTCGAAATCCTTCGCCTCCGACCGGGCGAACGTTCCGCGCACGTACAGGCAGAGGGCGAGCGAGACGCAGAAGACGAGCAGGCTGTCAGGCGTCGCCGCGTGCGCCGCGACGTTCATCATCAACGTCGTCGCGAGCGCGAGCGCCGCCATGCCGCCCGCACGGGCGTTCCAGATGCGGCGACCGATCAGGTAGGTGCACGTAACCGTCCCGGTCGCGGCGACGGCGGAGAAGAACCGGGCGCCGAACTCGCCGACCCCGAAGACCTGGTACGCGCCCATGATGAGCCAGTACAGCAGGACGGGCTTGGCGTCCCGGACCTCGCCGTTGAAATACGGCACGACCCAGTCGTTCCGTTCCAGCATCTCGATGGCGGCGCCCGCGTTTCGCGGTTCGTCGCGATCCCAGAGCGGGAATCGATCGAGGCTGTAAAAGAAAACGCCGCCGCAGATCGCCCAGAGCGCGACGAGATGGACCGCAAGTCCGCGCATGTCCCGACGCCCTCGCGCAGGAGAGAAAAGTCCCTTCTTCCGTGCGAGAGTACGAAAAATACGTGGAACGGTTCAATGCCGGTTTCGCAGGCCGATGGGTGAGGAACGCTGGGGCGGCATTTCCGGATGGCGGAGCGCCCGGTGCGTAAAGGGCGCATGGAGAGAATTATTCTTGTTGGCGTCGAAGACGCCGGTTACAACGAATGCTGCCGATCGAAAGCACGCAAACATTTCGCCAGGGAGCGACTGAGTTGCGTGCGACCGCCCCCCTCCGCTCGGTTGGGGACGCTTAGACGGCCTCTTCTATCGCTCATCTGATAACCGACCTTCTTCGTCTGTCCGGATCGCTCGGCAGACGTCGAAGCTTCTTCTCTCGTTCTTCGACTCGGTCGCCGTACGGCCGTCCCCGCACCTGCCGCGCTTCATGAGCGGATCGGCTCTGCGCGCCATCGTTCGACGGATTCCGCGCGGCGAGTTCAATCATTTTCGCGATGGTCGCTATGAACTCCGCACGCCCTCTCTATGCCTGTCTTGCGCTGGTCGCTGTTTGCCTCTCGGGTTGCGGAGGGATCGCGACGTCTCAGGTCGAAGGCAAGGTCACACATGACGGCGTCCCGCTAAAAGGCGGATCGGTCACGTTCGTCCCGGAGACTCCTCCTCCGACACCGATGCCTCTCGTCGTGGGAACCATCGGAGAAGACGGAACCTACACGCTCATCACGGGCGACGTCCCGGGCGCGCCGGTCGGCGCGTATAAGGTCGTCGTCACTTCGTCGGTGCCGATGAACCCCGGCGATCCCTACTCGCTTCCCAAGTCGATCATTCCGGCGAAATACGGCAAGGCCGAGACGACCGACCTGCGCGTGGACGTCGTCTCCGACGCGGCGCCCGGCGCGTACGACCTGACGCTCGTCGGGAAACCCTGACGACTCGTACTCTCCGCATCCAATACGAACCCAGGGCGAACGCACGGAGCCCGGCAGCCTCGGTCGACGACGTTCCAGGCGGGATCGTTCGGAATGCGGCGTTCGGTATCGCTTTCTAATTCGATCTTCTCGTCTGTCATTCGAAAGGGCTCGCGCATGAATCCCAGGACTCGCGGCGGCTTCACGCTCGTCGAATTGCTCGTAGTGATCGCCATCATCGGCGTCCTGGTGGCGCTGCTGCTGCCTGCCGTCCAGGCGGCCCGCGAGGCGGCCAACCGCATGAGTTGCGGCAACAACCTGAAGCAGACAGGGATCATGGTTCATAACTTCCATGACACCCAACGACGCCTGCCGTACAACGGAGATGAGATCACGAACAGCGGGTGCTGCTACGCGACCGGCGTCAGGCAATGGAGTTGGATCGCGCGGAGCCTTCCCTACATGGAGCAGCAACCGCTATACGATCAAATGAACATCGCGAACGGCAGCATGGATCTCGTGCTTCCTCTGTTCGCTACCGTGCTTCCGACGCTTCGCTGCCCGAGCGACGATGGGTCGGAAATATACACCGACCGTGCGAACTTCCCGGGCGGCACGCAATACTCCGGCTCGTCTTACAAGGGCGTGGCGGGCTCCAACTGGGCGTGGGGCACCTTCGTCTACACGCCGCCCACCGGAGGCAACAACGGTCTCGACGCCGGCAACGGGTTTTTCTATCGTCGCGACGTATTCAAGGGCAAGCGGCGCCTTGCCATCGTCACCGACGGTCTCAGCAATACGCTGATGGTGGGCGAGGACCTTCCGGCCAGGAACGTTCACTCCGGTTGGGCCTATTCCAACCATGCGACCGGAACCTGCGCGATTCCGCTGAACAACGCGTTGAAGGCGGGACAGCCTGGTTACAACAACGCCGGCGACTGGCCGAACGTTTATTCCTTCCGCAGCCGGCATCCCGGCGGCGCCCAGTTCTGCATGGGCGACGGAGCCGTGAAGTTCGTCTCGGAGACGATCGACATCAACGTCTACCGCAACGCATCCAGCGTCGGCGGCGGCGAAGTCGCGCAGGTTCCGTGATCTTTCGGGTTTCGCGACGTTCGCTTCTCTCGGAACGCGGTTCGATCCGCGTTTCGTTCCGAATCGCGGGTTGTCCGACGACCGGCGTGGCCTGCGCGGAACGCTCCCCCCTCCGCTCGCCAGGATAAAGAAAGAGCCCCGGCGGATTCCGCCGGGGCTCTTCGGTTTTCAACTCGCCGTTTTCAGGCGGCGATCGTCAGGAAGGCGTTCAGCCTTCGGCTTCGCCTTCTTCGCCCGGCTTGGGAGCGCTGGAGAGGAGCGGGTAGCTCGCTTCCAGGACGCTGCCGGCGGACTTGCTGGACTGCTGCAGGGCTTCCAGCTTGATCTTCACTTCCGAGTCCTGGAACCGGCGGAAACCGGTGCCGGCGGGGATCAGGTGACCCAGGATGACGTTCTCCTTCAGGCCGACCAGGTGGTCGACCTTGCCGGCGAGCGCCGCTTCGGTCAGCACCTTCGTCGTCTCCTGGAAGGAGGCGGCGGAGATGAAGCTGGAGCTTTGCACCGAGGCCTTGGTGATGCCGAGCAACTGCGTGCTTGCGGTCGCCTTCTTGGTGCGCGTTCCCTTGGCGGGAGCGCCTCCCAGGCCTTCGATCCGCTGGTTCGTCTCTTCGTACGCTTCCTTCGGAACGATGGCGCCCACTTCGTAGTCGCTGTCGCCCGATTCGACGATCTTGACGCACTTGGCGATGGCGTCGTTCGCCTTGCGGAATTCGAACTTGTCCATCACCAGGCCCGACAGGAGCTTGGTGTCGCCCGGGTTCTCGATCTTCACCTTGCGGAGCATCCTGGCGACGATGATCTCCAGGTGCTTGTCGTTGATGTCGACCCGCTGGCTGCGATAGACCTGCTGGATCTCGTGCATCAGGTACTGATGCACGGCTTCCTCGCCCGACACGCGGAGGATGTCGTGGGGGACGAGCGGCCCGTCGACGAGGGCCTGACCCGCCTTCACGTAATCCCCGGTGTGAACGAGGTTGTGCTTGCCCTGGGGAACCAGATGTTCCCGCTCGATCCCCGCGTCGCTGCGGACGACGAACGTCCGCTTGCCGCGGCGCTTCTCCTGCAGGATTTCGACCTCGCCGTCGATCTCGGCGATCACGGCGGGATCCTTCGGCTTGCGAGCCTCGAAGATTTCCGTAATGCGGGGGAGACCGCCGGTGATGTCGGCGATGCCGCGGGCTTCGCGAGGCATCTTCGCCAGCACGGCGCCGGCGCGGATTTCGGCGCCTTCGTCCGCGACGAGCGTCGCGCGTTCCGGCAGGTAGTAGACGTCGAGCGCCTTGCCCTGCGCGTCTTCGAGCACCATCTGCGGACGCAGATCGCCCTTGTGGTCGATGATCGTGCGGCGCGTACCGCCCGCGGCGTCGCGCTCGGTCCGCATCGATTCGCCTTCGATGACGTCCTCGTAGCGGACGCGACCGGCGACGGCCGAGAGAATCGGGATCGAGTGGGAGTCCCACTCGAGGAGCACCTGGCTTTCCTTCACCTCTTCGTCTTCGGCCACCCGCAGCACGGCGCCCGTGGGGATCGCGTACTTCTCGAGCTCGCGCCCCTTGGCGTCGACGATCGAGATTTCGCCGTTTCGATTGAGGACGACGCGATTGCCTTCCTCGTTCAACACGACGTTGACGCGGGTGAACTTGACGATGCCCTTCTTGCCGCTCTTGATTTCCTTCTCTTCGAGTTCGCCGGTGTGGGCGCCGCCGATGTGGAAGGTTCGCATCGTGAGCTGGGTGCCCGGCTCGCCGATGGACTGGGCCGCGATGATGCCGACGGCCATGCCCTGTTCGACGAGGTTGCTCGTCGAGAGGTCCATGCCGTAGCACCTCTGGCAGACGCCGAGGGCCGCTTCGCAGGTCATGGGGCTGCGGACCTGAATCTTCTCCAGGCCGAGCTTCTCGATCTTCTGGGCGATCTCGGGCGTGATCATCTCGCTCTCGCGAACGATGACCTCGTCCGTGACGGGGTCGGCGATGTTGTGCCGGCTGACGCGACCCTTGATCGCGTGAGCCAGACGCACCTCGACCTTTTCGCCGCGGTAGATGACGCCCTTGGTGATGCCCTGCTTGGTGCCGCAGTCTTCGACCGTGATGACGACGTTCTGAGCGACGTCCGCCAGCTTACGGGTCAGGTAACCCGAGTCGGCGGTCTTCAGAGCCGTATCGGCCAGACCCTTACGGGCGCCGTGCGTCGAGGAGAAGTACTCGAGCACCGACAGGCCTTCGCGGAAGTTGGCCTTGATCGGCGTCTCGATGATTTCGCCCGTCGGCTTGGACATCAGTCCGCGCATCCCGGCGAGCTGGCGGATCTGTTCGATACCGCCGCGGGCGCCGGAGTGGGCCATCAGGTAGACCGGGTTGACGTACCAGGTGCCGCCGTGGTCGTCGTTCTTCATCTGCTCGAGCATGGTCTTCGAGATGTTCTCGCGGACCTGCGTCCAGATGTCGAGCACCTGGCGGTAACGCTCGTCGTCGGTGATGGCGCCCTTCTCGTACGCCTTCTTCAGCTTGAGGACCTTCTTCTCCGCCTCCTCGATGATCTTCACCTTCTCGACCGGCGTGATCAGGTCGTCGGCGGCGAACGAGAGGCCCGACCGCGTGCTTTCGCGGAAGCCGAGCTGGTTCATGTCGTCGAGGAGCTGAATCGTCGCCCGGCGACCCAGATACTGATAAGTATCCGAGATCACCATCGACAACTCGGCGCCGCGGATCGGCAGGTTGTAGAAGGGCATGCCGGGGGGGAGCATCAGGTTGAACATGATGCGCCCGAAGCTCGTCTCGACGAGACCCTTCGGCTGGATCAGGGTGTCCTCGTCCAGCTTCAGCTTGCGATGGCCGGGGAGACGCACCCGGATCTTCGCATGCAGGTCGATGACCCCCTGCGAGTACGCCAGATCCGCCTCTTCCAGCGATGCGAACGTCATCCCCTCGCCCTTGCGGACGGGAAGGATGAGCGAGATGAAGTAGCAGCCCATGACCGTGTCTTGCGACGGGCTCATGATGGGCTTGCCGTTCGAGGGCGCGAAGATGTTGTTGGTCGACATCATCAGCGTGTGCGCTTCGACCTGCGCCTCGATCGAGAGGGGCAGGTGGACCGCCATCTGATCGCCGTCGAAGTCGGCGTTGAAGCCGCGGCAGACGAGCGGATGGAGGTGAATCGCGTTCCCTTCGACCAGCACCGGCTCGAACGCCTGGATGCCCATGCGGTGAAGCGTGGGAGCGCGATTGAGCAGCACCGGGTGGTTCTGGATCACGGATTCGAGGATGTCCCAGACTTCCTCGTCCTTGCGCTCCAGCATCTTCTTGGCGCTCTTGATCGTGTCGGCGTGGCCGAGATCCTTGAGCTTGCGGATGATGAAGGGCTGGTACAGCTCCAGCGCGATCTTCTTGGGCAGACCGCACTGGTGCAGCTTGAGCCGCGGACCGACCACGATGACCGAACGGGCCGAGTAGTCGACGCGCTTGCCGAGCAGGTTCTCGCGGAAACGACCCTGCTTGCCCTTGATCATGTCGGTCAGCGACTTCAGCGGGCGATTGCTGGAGCCGAGCACCGGGCGCTTGCAGCGGTTGTTGTCGAACAGCGCGTCGACGGACTGCTGCAGCATTCGCTTCTCGTTGCGAATGATGACGTCCGGCGCGTTCAGGTCGACCAGCTTCCTGAGGCGGTTGTTGCGGTTGATGATCCGGCGATAGAGATCGTTCAGATCGCTCGTCGCGAAGTTGCCCGATTCGAGCAGAACCAGCGGGCGCAGATCGGGAGGGATGACCGGGACGACGTCGAGCACCATCCACTCGGGACGGTTATCGCTGTCGCGGATCGACTCGACGATCTTCAGGCGATTGACCAGGTCCTTCTTGCGCTGCTGCGACTTGGAGGTCCCCAGTTCGATGCGGAGCTGCTCCGACAACGGAACCAGGTCGAGCCGCATGAGGAGCTTGCGAACGGCCTCGGCGCCCATGTCGGCTTCGAACGATCCGACGCCCCACTGCGCGACGGCGCTGCGGTAGTCCTCGTCCGTGAGCAACTGCTGCGGCTTGAGGTCGGTCTGACCCGGATCGATGACGACGTAGTCCTGGAAATAGATGATCTTTTCCATGCTGGTCGTCTTCATCTCCAGCAGGTTCCCCAAGCGACTGGGCATCGCCTTGAAGAACCAGATGTGGACGACCGGGGCGGCCAGTTCGATATGGCCCATGCGCTTGCGGCGCACGCGGGAGTGGGCGACCTTCACGCCGCAGCGGTCGCAGATCATCCCCTTGTACTTCATGCCGCGGTACTTGCCGCAGCTGCACTCCCAGTCCTTCTCCGGCCCGAAGATCTTCTCGCAGAACAGGCCGTCCTTTTCCGGACGATACGTGCGGTAGTTGATCGTCTCGGGCTTCTTCACTTCGCCGAACGACCAGCCGCGGATGTCGCTGGGCCGGGCCAGGCTGATCTTGACCGAGGCGTAGTCGTTGATGCGGTCGTACGACGTCTCTGTTGCGCTCATGAACGGCTCCGAAAAGTAGGCGGACGTTCCGGGGTCGCCGGAGCCGTCCGCCGCGCGGACCTTGTATTTCGAAAGCGAATCTTCCCGAGCAGGGGACGAGAGTCCCCCGAGGCCGATGTCGCTGATTGGATCCAGACTCGGAGGGCTTACGCCCTCCGCTCAGGCAGGGACTGCTTCGACGTCGCTTACGAGCTGCGCTTCTCGAGCTGCATGTTGAGCGCGAGGCCGCGGATCTCGTTGGTGAGCACGTCGAAGCTGGCGGGCGTGCCGGCTTCGAGCGTGTTCTCGCCCTTGACCATCGACTCGTAAATCTTCGTGCGGCCTTCGACGTCGTCCGACTTGACCGTCAGAAGCTCCTGCAGGATGTAGGCGGCGCCGTACGCCTCGAGCGCCCACACCTCCATCTCGCCGAACCGCTGACCGCCGAAGCGGGCCTTACCGCCCAGCGGCTGCTGGGTGATGAGGGAGTAGGGGCCCGTGCTGCGGGCGTGGACCTTGTCGTCCACCAGGTGATGCAGCTTGAGCATGTAGATGTAGCCGACGGTCGTCTCCTGATCCATCGGCTCGCCGGTCCGTCCGTCGTGCAGACGGGCCTTGCCGTGCCGCGGAAGTCCCGCCGCCTCGAGCGCCTCGTTGATGTCCTCTTCCGAGGCGCCGTCGAACACCGGCGTGATCGACTGGAAGCCGAGCTTCGAGCCGGCCCAGCCGAGGTGGGTCTCCAGAATCTGCCCGACGTTCATACGGCTCGGCACGCCGAGCGGGTTGAGCAGGATCTGCAGCGGCGTACCGTCCGGCAGGAAGGGCATGTCCTCCACCGGCAGGATCTTGGCGATGACGCCCTTGTTACCGTGACGACCGGCCATCTTGTCGCCGACCGAGATCACCCGCTTGGTCGCGATGTAGACCTTGACCATCTGCTGCACGCCCTGGCGGAGCTCGTCGCCCCGCTTGAGGCTGTTCAGCGAACGGTCGCGTTCGTCGATCGCGTTTTCGAGCCTGCCGGAGTACTGGCCGTAGATCTCTTCGATCTGGGCCACGCGCTCCTCGCTCCGCAGGCGTCCGACGATCTGCGACAGCTTGAACTTCGTCGCGTGCTCGTAGACCGCCTTGGTGGTCTGGTCGCGCACCAGCGGCACTTCGTCCTCGTCGGTCAGCGCCTTGCCGGTGACCTTCTCCATGGCCTCGACCATTTCGGTGAAGATCGCCGCGACGCGCTCGTTCCCCTTGGACTCCATGTCGCGGGCCGTCTTGTCGAAGGCCTTGCGCTCGTCGTCCGACATGCCGAGCCGGCGGGAGAACTTCATCGTGTCGATGACGATCCCCTCGATGCCGGAGGGGACCTCCAGCGACTCGTTCTTCACGTCGTCGCCGTGCTTGCCGAAGATCGCGTGCAGGAGCTTCTCTTCGGGGGTCAGCTCCGTCTTGTTCTTCGGCGAGATCTTGCCGACCAGGATGTCGCCCGGTCGGACGTAGGTGCCGACCTGCACGATGCCCTGTTCGTCGAGATTGCGAAGCGCCTTCTCGCTGACGTTGGGGATGTCGCGAGTGAACTCTTCGCGTCCGAGCTTGGTGTCGCGGACTTCGACGTCGAGCTCTTCGATGTGGATCGACGTGTACGTGTCGGCCTTCACCAGCTCTTCGCTGATGATGATCGCGTCCTCGAAGTTGTAGCCGTCGAACGACATGAACCCGACGAGGACGTTGCGACCCAGGGCCAGTTCGCCCTGGAACGTCGCGGCGCCGTCGGCGATCACGTCGCCCTGCTTGACCTTGTCGCCCGGCTTGACGAGGGGCTTCTGGTTCAGGCAGGTCCGCTCGTTCAGGCCGACGTACTTCTTCAGGCGGTAGATGTCGTTGCCGATCTCGATCCGCTCGGCGTCGGCGTAGGAGACCGTGCCGGCGTTCGCGGCGACGACGACCATCGACGAGTTGCGGGCGACTTCCTTCTCCAGTCCCGTGCCGACGATCGGCGGCTCGGTGACGAGGAGCGGAACGGCCTGACGCTGCATGTTGGAGCCCATGAGCGCGCGGTTCGCGTCGTCATGCTCCAGGAACGGAATCAGACCCGCGGAGACGCCCACCATCTGGCTGGGGGCGACGTCCATGTAACTGATCTCGCTCGGCTGCACGAGCTTGAAGTCGCTCCGGAAGCGGGCGATGACGTTGCCCGCCATCATCTCGCTGCCGACGATCTTCCCCTTCTCGATCCGGACGTCGGCCGGAGCGACGAAGGCGTCGCCTTCCTCGTCGGCGCGAAGCCAGACGGTCTTCTCCGTGACCTTGCCGTCCTTGACGATCCGGTACGGCGTGATCAGGAAGCCGTAGTCGTCCACGCCGGCGAAGATCGCCAGGCTGGAGATCAGACCGATGTTCGTCCCTTCCGGGGTTTCGATCGGGCAGATGCGTCCGTAGTGGGAGATGTGGACGTCGCGGACTTCGAAGCCGGCACGCTTCCGGTTCAGACCGCCCGGGCCGAGCGCCGACAGACGCCGCTCGTGCGTGAGCTGCGACAGAGGGTTGGTCTGGTCGACGACCTGCGAAAGTTCGCCCCGTCCGAAGAAGTATTCGATCGCTGCCGAGACGCTCTTGGGGTTGATCAGACTTCGCGGACTGAGGTCCGTGACGTCCTTCATGTTCATCTTTTCCTGGACCGTACGGCGGAGCTTCAGGAAGCCCTTCCGCATTTCCTCGGCCGCCAGCTCGTCGATCGTGCGGAGGCGCCGGTTGCCCAGGTGGTCGATGTCGTCGATTTCCGCATTGTCCCCGCCCGAGCCGAGCTCGATCAGGTACTGCAGGGCCGCGATCAGATCCTCGGGGCGGAGGGTCATCACGTCTTCCGGCACGCTCTGCGCGAGCTTGCGGTTCAGACGGAAGCGACCGACGCGACCGAGGCGATAGCGGTTGACGTCGTAGAACTTTTCGTTGAAGAGCTGCCGCGCCTTCTCCAGGTTGGGCGGATTGCCCGGACGGAGACGCTGGTAGATGCGGAGCAGGGCTTCTTCGTGGCTTCGCGGCTGTTGCGGATCGTCGAGGCAGTTGAAGAGGAGGTTCCCCTTCGGCGGCTCGAGAATCTCGACGGTCGTGACGCCCGAGGTGGCGATGGTCTCCGCGCTGTCGCGGGTGATCCGCTTGCCGGCCTCGACGATGACCTCGCCCGCGCGGTCGCTGCTGGCGGGGTAGATGACGTCGTCGACGGCGACCTTGCCTTCGATCTTCGCCGCGCTGCGGCTGTCGACGATCTTGACCGATTCCGCCTTGTAGAAGGCGCGGAGGATGTCGGCGTCCGAAGAGTACCGCGGGTCCATCGCGCGGAGGAACGTCGTGGCGGGGAACTTGCCCGACTGGTCGATGCGGACCGTCAGCGAGTCCTTCTTCGTGATATTGATCTCGATCCAGCTTCCCCGTTCCGGGATGATCCGGCAGCTCGGGAGCTTGCGATCGGTGGTGACGTCCTGTTCGAGAACGAAGTCGACGCCGGGGCTGCGATGAAGCTGGCTCACCACGACGCGCTCGGCGCCGTTGATGATGAACTCGCCCCCGCCGAGCATGATCGGCAGGTCGCCCAGGTAGACCTCTTCCTCGACCGGCTGTTCCTTGTTGAGGCGCAGCCAGACGCGGAACGGCTTGCCGTACGTCAGGCGAAGCTGGCGGCACTCTTCGGGAGTGAACCGCGGCTTGCCCAGTTCGTACCGGAGGTACTCGAGCTTGGTCGAGCCGTCGTAGCTCTCGATCGGGAAGATCTCGCGCAGCACGGCCTCCAGGCCGACGTCGTCGCGACCGGTGGGCTCCTTGTCCTCCTGCAGGAACGCCTTGTAGGAGCGAGTCTGGATCTCGGTCAGGTTGACCCGGTCGAAATCGATCCCGAGACCCGAGCCGAAGCGACGGATCTCTTGCGGCTGCAACCTGCGGTGGGCCGTAGTAGCCATAAGCGCGAAAGCTCCTTCAAGAGGCACGCGAGAAACGGGAGGCGGAGCCGTACGAAATTAGCGGGCGGGCGAGCGTCGAAATCGAGCGGATCCCGGCAACCGATGCCGATAACGTTTCGATCGCGACGAGGCCCCAGCGAGCCGCTAACGACGACCCCGCGGTCGCGGGCAAGACCGAGTACAGGACGGACGCGGCGATGCGCGACGCCAAGTGCGCGCACCGGAAGCGCGGCAACCCGGGTAGCGCGGAAAAACAGTTCCGAAGAGCTGCTTCCGGGGGCGACCAGCAAAACAACAGGAACCACCCGTCGAGGAAAGGCAGGTCGGGAGGCGTCATCCATCCGCCAGCAGCCCGCAGGCGAACTTCCAGCGAACGACGGAGGCGCAGAACCTGGCGCGGAGCCGACCCGACAATCCGCATTCTAGGAAAGAAGGGCAGGGGTTGCAAATCGTTTGGCCCGAATTATGCAAGCCCGAAGCCAGTTTTTCCCGACGCGGAGCCAGGTGTGCCGACGAAATCCCGGATCTCGACGACGAAAGAGCCCCGACCGAACTCTGGAGAGGCCGGGACAGTCTGGAAACTCGGAAGGCGCTCGCCCCGGACCCCGTCGTACGTCCCGTTCGAACCGCGGAAAAGCCTCTCGGATCCGCCGCGGCACGGGACGTCGACAGGGCGCGAACGCGAACGCCCTGCGAATCTTCTCGGTAGCGCTGGTCGCGCCGTAACCCTTACTTGAGGGTGACGGTGGCGCCGGCCTCTTCGAGCTTCTTCTTCATCGCTTCGGCTTCGTCCTTGGCGACGCCCGGCTTCAGGACGGTCGGAGCGGACTCCGTCGTCTTCTTGGCGTCCATCAGGGACAGGCCGCACAGGTCCTTGACGACCTTGACGACGTCGAGCTTCTTGTCGCCGAAGCTGGTCAGCTCGACGTCGAACTCGGTCTTCGCCGCGGGGGCAGCTTCGGCAGCGGCCGGGGCCGCCATCATGACGCCGCCGCCGGCGGCCGGCTCGATGCCGTGGGCATCCTTGAGGTAGTCGCTGAGGGACTTGGCTTCCTTCAGCGTCAGGCCGGCGATCTTGTCGCCGATCGTCTTCAGATCTTCCGAGACTTCGAGGGTGGCAGTGTCCGACATGGCTGGCTAATGCCCTTTCCGAGAACCGTTACCGAGAATTGGAGCCGGGCCCTGTCGCCCGCCTTAGTTCGTGTCGAGCCCGGGGGCCCGCCGAGTTTCCTGTCGAGCCGCAGTCGGCTCGCGTTATTCGCATCGAGCCGCAGTCGGCTCGCGTGTTCGTATCGAAGCGAAAAAGCGTCAGGCCGCTTCTTCGCTCTTCTTCTTGACCTGGCTGGCGAGAGCCGCTCCCGGTCCGAGCAGGGCCGCGGCCAGGTTGCGACCCGGTCCGAGGATCTGTCCGACCAGCAGCGAGAGTTGCTCTTCGCGGCTGGGCCACTTGCTGATTTCCTTGACGCGATCCGACGAGAGATGCTCGCCGTCCATCACGCCGCCCTTGGTCTCGAACTGCTTGTAGTC
Source organism: Lignipirellula cremea (assembly GCF_056501455.1). NCBI lineage: Bacteria > Pseudomonadati > Planctomycetota > Planctomycetia > Pirellulales > Pirellulaceae > Lignipirellula > Lignipirellula cremea. Next base: position 6,080,193 of record NZ_CM151415.1, on the reverse strand, counting down.
CGAGCCGTCGGCCAGGCGGGTCACCTCTTTGGCCAGGGAGACGAAGTCCGCCCCGCCCCAGATGATCGCCGTGGAACCCGAGTAGGGATTCTTGCTTTCGGTGCCGGCGGAGAACGCGCTTTCGAGGCCCGTCCCCTTCGTCGCCAGGCGGGCCAGATTGCTCCGCACGACGAGCAGGCCGAACTCCTTCTGGCGAAGTTCCTTGCGAAGCTTGACCGCGTTGTTCGCCGTCATTCCGACGACGTTGACGACGACGGCATCTTCGATGCCTTCGAGACGCCGACGGATGTCGTCGATCACCAGGCCTTTGACGTATCGACTCATGGGAAGCTCTCTTTGGCTCTGTTAACCGGGCGCTCCGCAAGTCAGACGCGGGGCCGGTCGGGCGCTCCGCCTGTCCGGGCCGAATCGTCGCTCCTCAGGGAAGGACGCGGCCGGCAGATCAGGCAGAGCAGTTCGGAGTCGGGTGGTTCGTGACGCGAGGGATGGCAGTTCGTTCCAGAAGACGCTTACGCAGCGACCTGGATCGCTCGTCGCCGCTAGGCGGCGACCTGGATCGAAGGGCTCATCGTCGCGGTGATGTAGATCGACTTGACGTAGTGACCCTTGGCCGAGTTGGGCTTCAGGCCGAGGATGTAATCGATGAAGGCCCGCACGTTGTCCTGCAGCTTGCCGTCGTCGAAGCTCAGCTTGCCGACCTGGGCGTGCACGATGCCCGAGGAGTCGTTGCGGAACTCGACCTTACCGGCCTTGTATTCCTTGACCACGCCGCCGACGTCGGGGGTGACCGTGCCGGCGCGAGGGGAGGGCATCAGGCCGCGGGGGCCGAGCACGCGACCGAGCGGACCGACGAGGCCCATCATGTCCGGGGCGGCGATGCAGACGTCGAAGTCGGTCCAGCCTTCCTTGATCCGGTTGGCCAGGTCTTCCTGTCCGACCTGATCGGCGCCGGCCGCTTCCGCCGCCTTCGCCTGGTCGCCCTTGGCGAAGACCACGACGCGCTGGATCTTGCCGATGCCGTGAGGCAGCACGATCGAGCCGCGGACGATCTGGTCCGCCTGCTTCGGATCGATTCCGAGACGCATGTGGACTTCGACCGTCTGGTCGAACTTCGTCGTCGCGAACTTCTTCAGCGTCGCGACCGCTTCCGCGGGAGCCACAGGCCCCTTCGGCAGAAGCTCCGTCAGCGCCTCGTAACGCTTGGAGCGCTTCGTCATGTGTTTCCTGATTTCGTCTGAAAACGGACCGCTCGATCGCGACGATGTTCGCGGTGAGCGTATGTGTTCGTAAGTCCTCCCGCGAACCGCCCGAAAGCCGGAAGGCATTGGGCCTCGGCTCGACTTCGGAGGACGCGGTGCTTTCAGTCGCGGCGAGCCGCGAGCTTTTCGTTCTGCTCCAGCCGAACCGGGCGGGGAACCCGTGTCAGGATTCCGACTGCCGTTTCGGCGTTCAGCGGATCGAATCAGCCCTCGGCCACCTCGATACCCATGCTCCGCGCGGTTCCTTCGATCATGCGGCGGGCATGGTCGATATCGCGCGCGTTCAGGTCGGCCTTCTTCTGTTCGCAGATCGATTCGAGCTGCTCGCGAGTGACGGTGGCGACCTTGGTCTTGTTCGGAACGCCCGATCCCTTGGCGATCCCGGCGGCGATCTTCAGCAGCGCCGCGGCGGGAGGGCTCTTGGTATCGAACTCGAACGAGCGGTCGTTGAAGACCCGCACGACCACCGGGATGGGGATCCCGTTGAATTCGCGAGTCCGCTCGTTCACCTGCGAGACGAACTGACCGAGGTTGATGCCGAACTTACCGAGGGCGGTACCGACCGGGGGAGCGGGCGTAGCCTGCCCTCCCTTGACGTTGAACTTCGCCTCTCCGATTTGTTGCTTGGCCATCGCCGCTTGCCAGTTCTTCGCTTCGATCCGTGGCGGAATCGTGCCGAAAGGGGCCCGATCCGCGGAAAACCGGAAAAGGGCTGTTTGTACCCGGCGCCCCCGCCGGCGCGAAGGACCGCCCCGGAAGTTTTTCCGGAAAACTCCCGGGAGTCGCTGCAGTTCCCCCCGCCTGACGACATTCAGAACGGGCGGGCGGCAGGGCGATCGCCACGGAAGCCGCCCTCGCATCCCCAGGAGAGACGCGAGACGGGAGTCGACGGATCGCAGGCGGTCGCTCGAAGCGTTCGCCGTTACGCAGTCCGTGTTCGCCGGCGTGGATCACGCGGGACGCCGTCGGCGGGAAGCGCGACTACATCTGCTCGACTTGCCAGTGCTTCAGCTCGACCGGAGTGGAGCGACCGAAGATGGTGATCATCACGGTCACGTTGCCGTTCGAGCGGTCCAGGCCCGAGACTTCGCCTTCGAAGTTCTGGAAGTTGCCTTCGTTGACGCGAACCTTGTCGCCTTCCTTGAACTTGATGTTCACGAAGACTTCCTCAGGAGCAGCGCCCTCTTCCTTCTTCGGGGGGCGAGCCTTGGCGAGGATCCGCGAAACCTCTTCCGAGCCCAGCGGGGTCGGTTTGCCCACGGCGCCGGTGAAGTCCACGATGCCGGGCGTGTCGCGCACGAGCAGTCGCGTCTCGTCGGTGATCGCCATGTGGACGACCAGGTAGCCCGGGTAGAGCTTCTTCTTCACCGTGCGGCGCTTGCCCGCCTTGGTGAATTCGATCTGCTCTTCGACCGGAATCAGGACGTCGTCGATCCACTCTTCCATCTTCTCCAGCCGGATCTTCCGCTGGAGGGCGTCCTTAATCGACGTTTCGCGGTTGACCGCGCACTTGACGATGTACCAGTCCTTCTCGCCTTCGGAGGGAGCGCCCTTCGCCTCTTCCTCGTCTTCGAAGAACATCGGCTTGCCGGGCGTCGGCTGCTTCGACGCGGCAGGCGCTTCCTCGGCAGCGGCGGGGGCGGCTTCCAGGCGGGCGAGCGTTTCTTCGGGCGATTCGGCCGCGGGCGCTGCCTGATCGCCGTCGATCGAGACGGTGCCGATCTCGTCGAGGGCTCCGGCGCCCAGTTGTTCGCCTTCTTCGCTGTCCTCGGGGCGGGGAACGATGTCCGCCGCGTCGACGTCGGCCTGGGTCACGGGAGCGTCCCCTGCATGTTCGACGTACTGCGGATCGTCACCGGTCGGGTTCTGATCGGATGCGTCGAGGGCTTCGTCGCGAGGGCGGTCGGCGTTGTCGTCTGTCATGACCGGCAGGGCTGCAGATTTCTAAAAGAGCGGTCAGACGAGGAGCCGATCGCGATTCGGCGTCGCTCTCCCGTCGGCAGGGGCCCTGCGAACGAAACGTGCGCAGGGAACGCGGATCAGAACTGCTGCACGCCGATCAGGCGGAACAGCCACTGCCAGACCATGTCGAAGAAGAAGAGCGAGAACATCAGCGCGAAGATCACGAAGATCACCACGAGCGACGCGCGGTAGACCTGCGCCGTCGACGGCCAGGTGACCTTGTCCATCTCGGCCTCGACCGAGATCAGGAAGTCCGCGAACGACGGCAGGTTGACGATCCGGAACCCGAGCCAGAGCCCGAGCAGCGTCACCGCCAGCGGGATCGTGTACTGCGGGAAGACGGCCTCGATCGGGCTGAGCCAGCCCAAATCGCTCGACAGCGCGTTGTAGATCTGCCACGACGCGAGAGCCGCGCCGAAGAAGATCACGCCGCCGACGATCTTGCGCGTCGTACGTCCCTGCGTGGGTTTGTACAGGTCGAACTGGAACATCGCCTGCAACAGGGCGTTGGCAGGCATCGTCTTCTGTTTGGCCATCGAATCCGCTTTCTTGCCGCCCATCCCTCGGCAGCTACGTACGTTCCGTGCGTGGTCGCTTCGTCCGCCGTTTCCGTTCCCGCGTTCTCGCAGGGAGATTCGCCGCGGGCTTCTGTCCGAGAGGATCCGGCGATTTTCGGCGGATGCTCCGAATCGTCGGTCGTTCGGCTCGTCGTTCCGTTTCGTCAGCGCTTCGGAGGCCGGTCGCCCCGTCTCGTTCGCTCCTGCTTCTCAGCCGATCCGGAACCGGAGGGCGGAAGCGTCGCCGCGGACCGGACGGAGTTCGTCAGGAGCTTTCGGCAGAACGTTCGACGCCGGAGCGCGGCATCGGGAGATCAGGCGCCGACCTTCGTCGCGAAAGGTCGACTCGTTTTCCGCCGCAGTTCGACCGCGCCTGGAGCGTCCGCCGAATGTCGGACGGCCTGGGGCTCCCGAAGGTCGCCCCTCCAGGTTCGGTCGCGATGCGACAGGCAGAAAGTCGCAGTAGCGTAAGCAGGGGCGGAGGGACTTGAACCCGCAACCTGCGGTTTTGGAGACCGCTGCTCTGCCAATTGAGCTACACCCCTGTTTCGACCGCGCTGCGCGAGCCGCGAAGCCCGACGCCGCGATGGTCGTTCGTCCGGCGAGGAAAAACTCCCTCGCCGAAACGACTCGACCCGGCGAAGATCGCCAGGTCGATCGTATTGTAATAGATTCCCGCTCGCCGGGGCGACGCCGATTCTGACGGTCGAAAAGAACGCCGATCGGCGACCGTCCGCGACGGGTCCGGGCTCTTGCAGCGACCTGCGAGAGCCCGCAGCGTTTTCAGATCAGGAGATGATCTTCGAGACGACGCCCGAGCCGACGGTACGTCCGCCTTCGCGAATCGCGAAGCGAACGCCGTCGTCCATGGCGATCGGCTTGAGCAGTTCGACCGTCACCTTGACGTTGTCGCCGGGCATGCACATTTCGGCGCCGGACAGGTTGGCCGTGCCGGTGACGTCCGTGGTGCGGAAGTAGAACTGCGGACGGTAGCCGCTGAAGAACGGGGTGTGACGACCCCCTTCTTCCTTCGACAGGCAGTAGATTTCCGCCTCGAACTTGGTGTGCGGCGTGATCGAGTTCGGCTTGGCGATGACCTGGCCGCGCTCGATTTCCTCGCGCTTGATACCGCGGAGGAGCAGACCGACGTTGTCGCCGGCGATGCCCTGCGGCAGCGACTTGCGGAACATTTCGACGCCCGTGCAGACCACCTTGCGGGAGGCCGACAGACCGACGATTTCGACTTCTTCGCCCGGCTTGATGACGCCGCGCTCGATACGACCGGTCGCGACGGTGCCGCGGCCTTCGATCGAGAAGACGTCTTCGACCGCCATCAGGAAGGGCTTATCCTCTTCCCGCTTCGGTTCGGGGATGAAGCTGTCGACGGCATCCAGCAGGTCGCTGATGCACTTGTTCGCGGCGGGATCCTTCGGGTTCTGGTAGGCCGGGAGGGCGCTGCCATGAACGATCGGGGTGTCGTCGCCGGGGAAGCCGTACTTGTTGAGCAGGTCCCGGATGTCCATCTCGACCAGTTCGAGCAGTTCCGGGTCGTCGACCAGGTCGACCTTGTTCAGGAAGACCACGATCGACGGCACGCCGACCTGGCGGGCGAGGAGGACGTGCTCCTTCGTCTGCGGCATCGGGCCGTCGGCGGCGGAGACGACGAGGATCGCCCCGTCCATCTGGGCCGCGCCGGTGATCATGTTCTTGATGAAGTCGGCGTGGCCCGGGCAGTCGATGTGGGCGTAGTGCCGCTTCTCGGTCTCGTACTCGACGTGCGAGACGGCGATCGTGACGGTCTTGGTCGCGTCGCGGACGGTGCCGCCCTTGGCGATGTCGGCGTAGCTCTTCGCCTGCGCCAGACCCTTGCCCGCCTGGACCGCGAGGAGCGCGCCGGTCGTGGTCGTCTTGCCGTGGTCAATGTGGCCGATGGTGCCCACATTGAGGTGAGGCTTCGTACGTACGAATTCCTCCTTGGCCATGCTTCTTCACCCGATGGAAAGTGTTGAAAACTCTAACTCGATAGACCGACCAGCCGCGGACTACGGAAAGCTGCTGATGGGACTTGAACCCATGACCTCGTCCTTACCAAGGAAGCGCTCTACCAACTGAGCTACAGCAGCGGATCTCGTATCGCAAAACGTATCCAGGGCACGGTCGAACGGATGCCCCGGACGGATGAGCGGGTGAAGGGAATCGAACCCTCGTCTTCAGCTTGGAAGGCTATTGCTCTACCATTGAGCTACACCCGCGAATCGTTTTTTCGGGCTACACCCGCGAATCATTCTTCTCCGGGCAACGCCCGCAAGTGCGTCCGCCATGCTGGCGGCAAATCTTACGCAGTCCGACCAGGGCCGGACTCGCGTTTGTATGGCGCTGAAAAAGCGAATTCCAGTGGGGGGTGCAGGATTCGAACCTGCGAAGGCATAGCCAACAGATTTACAGTCTGTCCCGTTTGACCGCTTCGGTAACCCCCCGGCGATTCTTCTCGTCGTCGCTCTTCTGCGCCGTTTCTCGTCGCCGCGTCTCAGTCTCTTTCGTGCCGACTCCTGCAAGTTTCCGTCGCGGTCGTCGTCGCCCGTCAGGCTCTCGCGATCCGTCGTTTTCGCCGTTCCGATCGCTTGGGTCCAGCGACTTTGGGGTATCGCGTTTCTTGCGTCAGTCTTCCCGGCGAATCTTCTTCGGCGAGGCGTCGAGAGCCGGCGGTGGGAGTTGAACCCGCAACCTACTGATTACAAATCAGTTGCTCTGCCGATTGAGCTACGCCGGCGGAACGCCGAAAGTCGAAAACCGGGATTTTACAGCTTGGCCGAACCGTCGCAAGGCCGATCGTCGGAACGCTCGTCGTTTTCCCGTTATCCGTCGATCAACTTCGCACTCGGCGAGCGGGGAAGGTGAACCCCCGAGCCCGAATCGGACGAGCGTCGGGGAACTCGGGGGATTCACATCCCCGCTCGCCAAGAGATAGAGAGCGCCTTGGAATATCCGAGGTTCTCTCCGCGATCGGCGTTTACGAAAAAGCCCTCCGCCGCAGGGCGACGGAGGGCTTCCGGATTCAGGCTCGACCGGTTCGCGCCGGAGGTCAGTCCGGCGTGTCGATCTTCTCGTCCTTGACCGCGGCCCGGAGCTTGTTCAGCGCCCGGAACTCGATCTGACGGACGCGTTCCTTGGTCACGCCCATTTCGGCGCCGACCTCCTTCAAGGTCTGCGGTTCGTCGCTGTGGTTCAGGCCAAAGCGGCTGATGATGATCTGCTTTTCGCGATCGTCCAGCCGGCTCAGGATCTTGGCCACCTGTTCGCGACGCATCGCCTGCGCCGATTCGAGTTCGTACTGATCGCTCCGCGAATCTTCGCGAGCGAGGAAGACCTCGTCCTGAAGGGTGCGGAAACGATCCTGTCGCTTGTACTCCTCCGGAATGGTCCGGGCGAAGTTCTTCATGATCGCCCAGCTCGCGTAGGTGCTGAACTTGTTGCCCCGCGAGAAGTCGAACTTTTCCGCCGCGCGGATCAGCGACATATTGCCGTCGCTGATGAGCGTGAAGAAGTCGTTCGACGGCGTGACGTGGCGCTTGGCGATCGAAACCACCAGGCGCAGGTTCGCCTGCACGATCCGGTTCTTGACCTTGACCGAGTCCTCGTAGAGCGACTCGATCTTGTCCATCAGGGCGGCGCGGGGCCGACCTTCCAGTTCCTCGCGGAGCTTCGCAGCCCGGCTCTTGAGGAAGTTCATTTTCCGGAACAGGTGGTATTCCTGTTCGCGACTGAGGAGCGGCACCTCGTAGAGCGACGCCAGGTACGGCGGCAGCCCTGCGGGGACGCGAATCTTTTTGGCGTCCGGGTTTTCGAGGGAGATATCCGCGAGGATCTCCGCCTCCATCGCCGGGTCGTCGAAACTCTCGTTCGGTACGAAGTCGAGCGGCAGCAGTCCGATCTTTTGCAAACGCACTTCGCTGAGGATGCGATAGACGCTCGTTTTCGTGCGTCCGTAGCGCCGGGCCAGCCCCTCGATCGTTTCGCCTGCGCGGTGACGATTGTAGATCGCCTCGCGCATCGCCTCGTTGAGAGGCTGCGATCGGTCGGGGAAGACGGCCCGGTCGGGGTTTCGTTCGTCGTGGTTCTTGAGCGTGTACCGAATCGTTTCGACGCTGCGCCCCATCTGCGACGCGATCTGACGCGCGATTTCGCTCGGGCAATCGCCGCGCTGCGCGAGGCGACGGGCCCGGTCGACGATCTCGTGCCGGTTCTCGTCCGTCAGTTGGCTGAAGCGCTCGCCGCGCTCGATCCGGTCCTTGTTGTCGGTCACGAATCGCTGGACGTTCGTGTCGGTGAAGCCGACGCGCTTGCGTCCGTCGAAGATGAACCGGTGACTGACCAGGCCCTGCTCGCGCCACCGCGAGATGGTCTTGGTCGATACGTTGAACTGCTTGGCAAGCTCTTCGATCGTGTAGACCCGGTCCGTGAGATCCTCCACGCGGAGGTTCATCTTGTCGGACAGGTCCTCGACGAAGCGCCGCAGGTCGTGCTGCACGACTTCGCCCGCGATCGGTTCGGGAGACGAACCGTCCGCTGACGGTCGGTACCCCGTGATGCGGTAGCAGAGATAGTCGTACGGATAGTCTCGCTCGGCGTCGATCTCCGAAAGGAGCGACTGGGCGCGATCCATCTGTTCGATCTGCTTGTCGCGCGGCGTGAAGCGGACCTGCTGGTCGCGCAGTTGCCGAAGCGCGGGACTTAGATAATTGCTTTGCATGATTCCCTCTCGCTTTCGCGCTCGAGCCCGTTCTTCGTCCATGCGTTCGCTGACGCCGAAAAACGGACTGCACATGTCAACCGCACCCAGGAAACCTCTCTCCACAGCCCGCCGCAGAAGATGCGGCCTCGGCCGTTAAGCGAGCGAGGCTCCCCGGCGCTTCCGGGGCGACGAAAACGACGGATCCCTGGTCGTCACAGAACTGTCCGAAAGATGAAGTCGATGAACTTGAGATGAAGCCGAGCCAGTCAGAGTCGCAAACGTTGCGCCGCAAAACGTGGCCGGCAGAAGAGCCGTCCGAAGTGTCCTGCGGGTATTCCACTCGATTCGTTGCCGGAATCTCCCCCGATTCGGCCAGCATCGCGGAAACGCGGTATTTTGGCCGTCTCCGGGCACTATGCCGGCGGAGAAGTATCCTTTGGATGCGACAGAAAGCCGGCAGATTCGCCCTTTTTCCGGAAAGCGTCTGGACTTTCCGGCCCGACGCGCGATGGGGAATTCTGCCCCTGCTGCGTCGCAAAATCGAGCGCTTGCAAGCGCCCGGACGAGGATCCGCGTGCCAGACGACTCGCCTTGTCTCGACACGCCCTCCGCGGTAACAAGTCTGTCTGCGCCAGCAGTCGCGTGCGGTCAAAACCGGTGGATCGATCCGGGAAAACTTGAACGGGGCGTTTCACCCCGCCGGGGCGCTTACGGTTCTGATCGCGAACGCACGAACGCATCGGGATATTTCAGCCGAATTCCAATGGCGTTGCCCGCATTCGTCCGTTCGGATGGACCGCTGCTGGTCGCGTTGCTGCCGTCCGCGCACGAATCGGCCCCGGTCGATGCCGATTCGATCCTTGAATGAGACGATGGATCGTTCCATGAAGTTCGCCGCGAATCGCGCCGCCGTTCGGATTCTCTGCGCCCTCGCCGGCGCCTTGCTCGTTTCGCCCGCCATCTCGCCGGCCGTCGGGCAGACGTACGACCTGCGGCCCGCTTACCGCGTAGGCGATTTGTTCCGGACCGACATCATCGTCGAACTGAAGGGGGAGCTCTCCTCCAAGCCGTCGCCCGACGCCGACCCGGTGAGCAAGCCGTTCAAGGTTTCGATCAAGCAGCGGTACGACGAGCGGATTCTGGAAACGACGCCCGACGGACGCATCCTGCGGAGCATGCGGTACTACACGAGCGCCGACGGCGATTACCGCTACGGCGATCTCGAGGCCGAGCCGACGCTCGCCAAGTTCGGTCCCGACTGGCTGCTGTTCGATCGCGAAGGAGCGCAGCCGCTGGTCTGTCCCCGCCGGCTGGTCTTCCGGCAGGAGATGGAGATGCTCGACGTGCCGGGGAACCCGGGCTTCGTCGCGGATCTGCTCACCAAAGAGCCGGTCGCCAAAGACGCGACCTGGCCCGCGAAGAATACGGCGCTGACCAAGCTTCTGGTCATCGACGCCGTGAGCGAAAGCGACGTCGCCACGCGGATCGACTCGGTCGACGGCGATAACGTCTCGCTCGTCAGCGAAGGCGAAGTCGCCGGCGCCGCCTCGGGCGTCGCGACGGACGTCAACCTGCGCGCCCGGACCGTCTATTCGCTCAAGGAGCGTCGTCCGCTCACGTTCGCCATGACCTGGCGGGAAGTTCGCTCGATCGCGCATGCGGAGCCGGGGTTCGACGTCACGGCCACCATTCGCCTGGCGACCTCCCGCATCGATGCGAGCGAGGCGCTCGCGGACGATCGCATCGAGCCGTTGCCGAAGAAGTACCGCATGGAGATGGGCCTGCTGAAGTACGAGTCGCCGTCGAAGGACTTCCGCTTCGTGCAGGACCGGCGGTGGTTCGTGACCGCGCCGGACGAAACGAGCGCCGTGCTGAAGCTGATCGACCGGGGCGAACTCGTCGCGCAGTGCAGCCTGGTTCGCCTCCCCCCCGTGGCCAAGGACGATGTGTACTCGCTCGACGACTACAAGGCCGAGGTGCAGGAGAAGCTGGGCGAGAGCTTCGGACGCTTCGTCGACACGCGGGAGTTCGAGACGAAGAAGGGCGTCCGCGTGATGAAGCTGCACGTCGACGGTATGGCCCAGGACCTGGAAATGCGGTGGATCTATTACCACCTGTCGGAGCCGTCGGGCCGGCACGTGGCGATGATCTTCGTCTACGAACCGCAGTTCGAGACGACGTTCGGAGACGCCGATCGCTGGGTCGTGGAGAATTTCGAGTTCCTGCCCGTGTCGACCACAGGAGCCACCGAAGCGAAGGCTCCCGCGTCGGAAAAGCCGCCGGCCGCTCCCGCCGCGTCGCTGCTGCCGGGTAGCGAGCGTCGCTGAGCGGCGGCTATCGTGAAGTTCGCCGTGCGCCATGGCTGGCTTGTCCAGCCGTGCCGGCATCCAGGCCCGGTCCGCCACGGTCATCCGTCGCCGAATCGAACTTCCCCCACGCGTTGATTCGCATCGGGCCGAGCGGTACGAGGCGCTGCACGGCTGGACGAGCCAGCCATGGCACACGGGCCACTCGAATGCGCCCGTCGGACGGACTGGTTCGGCCTCCTCCGTCTCGCAAAGCGCTCTCCGCATTCGCACGCCCGTAGTTCGCGCGCGAGCGTCCGACTAGACTGGCGATCGATTCGCCGCCGTCTGCCGCGATCGTTCGCGTCCGGGCAAACGGGCAGGGCCGTCGCTTCCCACTCTTCTCCGGTTCCAGGCCATGTCCGCGCCTGACGCTCGCTCGTCCGCTCCCGAGTCCCGGTCGGCTCCCGAAGGCGCCGCCAAACGCTCGAGCGGTTCATCGACCCGGCTGGTCGTCCTGCTGCTGATCCTGCTGGTCGTCGGCCTGGCCGCCGGCTGGGATTACCTCATCGCCCGGCCCGGTTACGAACAGGCGCTGGAGAAGGTCGAGCCGCTGCTCCCGGGCGGCGACGCCGACGACGAGGAAGGGGCCGAGGTCGCAGGCGAATCTCCCACGTCGCCTCCCTTCAAGGTTTCCACGCAGGAGGACGTCCACGCCGTGCTCGGACTGACGCCGGCGGTGACAGAGTCCGCGGGCGCTTACCTGGTGGAACGCTACTCCTGGCGCCGCGGCATTCCCTGGCGGACCTACGACCTGTGGGTCATTTATGATGACGACGCCGGGCGCACGCTCCGAAACGCGACTTCGGTGCGCGAAGAGGCCGATCTCTACTACGCGACGGCCCTCCCGCCCGAAGCCCCTGCGACCGATCCTGCGATCGAATCTACTGCCGGCCCTTCGGCCGACGCGGCAGAAGCTCCGATGGACGAGCCGTCCGAAACCCCGGCTGACGCCTCCGATGATGCCGGGGCAGACGCTCCCGCGGGTGATGCGGCTGACGCTCCTGCCGACGACTCCTGAACGCGAACCGGTCCGACGCCCGGAAGTCGCTGCCTAAGCGATCGGGCGCGCCGCTCATCGAATCTCCCCTCCACGCCGTCTCTTCGAGGAACCGTTCCATGTCGGAAGCGCACGATCCCTCCGCTCCCCCCCCCAAGAAATCCTCCGCCGCGCTGAGGACGCTGATTCTGCTCGGCCTGCTGCTGCTGATCGTGGCGGGCGGCCTGTGGGACTGGTACGGCGCGAAGCAGCCGCGCGACGAAGCTTACGACCGCGTGCTCGCCGTGCAGGGCTCTCCCGGCGGGATCACCGATCCGGGCCAGCCCGCCACGACCCAGGCGGACGTGCATAAGGCAGTCGGCACGGAGCCGGCGGAAACGACGACCGAAGACGGCGTGATCTACGAGCGCTATTCGTGGCGCCGCGGCATCCCCTGGATGACGTACGACCTGTGGGTGCTTTATCGCGGCGACGAGAGCAAGGAAATGCTCGTTTCGCAGCTCGGCGAAGAGGGCAAGCCGGACACGATCTACGCCGCAAATTCCCGCGGCGGAAAGGCTCCCATGCCGGATCCTGCGACGGTTCGTCCCATCGTCGACGGCGAGTCGCCCTATCCGCCCCCCCGCACCGAAACGCCCGCAGAGGACGCCGCCGCCGAGACCCCTGCGGAAGAGGCGGAAACCTCGCCTGCGGAACCGGGCGATGCGCCCGCCGAAACGCCTGCTGCTGATGCTGAAGAAACGTCGCCCGAACCTTCGGCGGAGCCTGCTCCTGCTGAAGAGACGAGCGAAGAGGAAACTCCCGCTGCCGAACCGACGACGGAAGAGGGCGAGCCCGAGTCCCCCTAGGGCGAAGGGCGAACCATAAGCCGGGCGGCCTGACGCGCCGTCATTACTACCTCAAGGCGCCGTCGATTCGACGGCGCTTTTTTCGTCGGAGCTCGCCTGTTCGATTTCTTTGGATATTCGTAACGCTATATCCGGCAAGACCATCGGAAGAGTTGCTTTAATGCGAGCGTCGTGCGGCCCGGTACGTGCCTTTTAGTCGCCGCGTCGCTGAATCGCTCTCTCCGAAAGTCTTGCAGAATGTTGCTGGAAACGGCGTTGATGTTCGTGGGTTCCTGGATCTGCGTCGGTTCCGTCCTCTTCTGCGTCTGCCGTCCGATCGGCGACTACGAGAACCACGAGATCTGATCCCTTGCGTTTGACGAGAAGTCTCATCGACGAAAACCAGGTCGGCTCTGCCACGGAGGGCTTACACCCTCCGCTCGCCAGGGACTGACGCTGCACGCGACGCGCTACTTCGCTTCCGCCTGGCGCAGGGCTTCGCGATAGGGCGCCTCCCACTTCGTTCCGGCGACGCCGGGCGGAGCGAGTTGCACGTACCGCAGCAGGGTCGCCGCCTCGGCCGTTTCCCCCAGCGCGATCTGCCGCTGCGCGACGGCGAGCTTCGCCTCGAACCAGAGTTCCGAGCGCGGCCTGGCGGTCGCGGCGATCTTTCGCCACCGGTCGAGCGCCGCACGCTGATCGCTCGCTGCGGCTGATTCGCCCAGAACGCGGGCGTAGAGCAGTTGGATCTCCGCGTCGTCCGCACGCTCCGCGGCCAGACGCTTCAGATCGTCGAAGGCTTCCTTCCCGCGTCCCAGCGCGGAGAGCGCTTTCGCGCGGAGCTCCGCCGCCCGGGCCGACTGGGTCGCGTCGTTCCGCTCGCTGTCGGGCAGCAGCGCGAGACCCTGCAGAATCCGGTTCGCCGCCGCCTGGCGCCGCGGCACGGCCGCGTCCTGCAGCGCACGCTCCAGTCCGGCTGACGCGGGTTCGAGCGAGGCCGTTCCGCTGGCGGCCAGTTCGGCTAGCGCGTCGTCGATCTGCTGCGTTCGTTTCGGATCGTCGAAGCCGGCGATCACCCGCACGGCCAGCGCGTGCGACCGCAGGGCCGAGACGTCCTGACCCTCCGCCAGCTCCAGGATCGCCAGCGCGCGATCGGCAAGCGCGCCCGCTGCGGCAGACGCAGGCGGCTCGGCTTCCAGCGCCAGGCGACCCGCACCGGTCGCGAGCGCGGCCCCGCCGAGCGCGGCGGTCACGATCGCTCCCTCTTCGGTCGCGTCTGCATCGATCGGCCCGCGCGCCTTCGCTTCTGCCGTCTCGAGGGCCTGTTCCAGACTTCGCTGCAACGCGGCCCGGACGACGCTCGCGCCCTCCAGCTTCGTCTTCGCGAGCAGACGCTCCGCCGCGAGCACAGCCTCGGGCGCCGCTTCGGCGAAGGCATCACTGGTCGGTGGGACGGCGACGAGCAGGTCGAACGCCTTGCGCAAGTCGCCCTGATAGAGAGCCAGCCGCGCGCTCCAGAGGCGCACGGCGCCGATCTTCGGACTGGCTGGGAAACGGTCGAGATGTTCCAGGAGCAGATCGGCGTACCGGCGCGTCCACTCCGGTTCGATCCGCGCCTGCTGGGCCGCGTTCCAGATCGCGAGGTAGTGCCGCTCCGACGCTTCGGCGGCCGTCATCGACTTCTGCGAGAGCGTGCTGAAGCGATCGCTGGCCAGGCCATGGTTCTTTCGCGCCTGCTCGACGAGCGCCGCGCGGTAGGCGAACAGGTTCGCGTCGGGCGATCCGGCTTCGCGCGCCAGTTCGGCGGCACGGTCGTACGCGGCGATCGCCTCGGTCAGGTTCTTCCGCCGGAGATGGACTTCGGCCAGCCGCACGAGCTCGCCCGCGCCGCCGACGGAGGATCCGCCGCTTTCGACGAGGCGCCTGCCGGCGAGTCTGCCCCAGTAGGGACCGAAGCGCGTCTCCAGGTACTTGGCCGCATCCTGCGCCTTGCGTTCCCAGTTGGCCGCTCGCGTTTCGTCCTTTTCCTCCCGAAGCTGCTTCGCCCTCGCGAGAAACAGGTCGACGGCCACGAGCCCCAGTTCGGCGGAAGGGGGTTCGTCGCCGGGAGCGATTCGCTCCCACAAACCGAGCGCGGCGTCCGGATCTCCTTCGTCCATCAGCAGCCGCAGACGCTCCTCGTAATAGGCGTCCCGTTCCGCGGCGTCGAACTCGGCGGGCTTCCGTTCGGCGGCGATCCGTTCGAGCGTCGCTCGCGCCTGGTCGAACTGCCGAATCTCGCGATACGCCCGCGCACGCTCCGAGAGCGTGCGGACCCACGCGGCCTGATCGGGCGTCATACGACTGGCCAGGTCGTCCAGCCATTCAGCCGCCTGTCCCTGCGCGTTGAAGCGGTCGGGACTGCTGGGCGGATAAGAAAGCGCTCGCACGCGATAGACGAGCGCCGAGACGAAGCGGATCTCCTGCGACAGGGCCAGGGCTCTGCGTTCCGCGGTGGATCCCGGCCTCCGTGCGGCCTCTGCGGATAGGGTCGTCGACAGGGCCCGCCCCTGGTCGAGATCCCGCTCGATCGCTCGCAGCGCCGCGAGCGACCGGTCGCGTGCGTCCGCCGATCCGAGTTCCGCCTCCTGACGCCACTGATCCGCGAGCGCCAGTCGGGACCTCGCCGCCGCGAGCGTCACCTCGACCGCCGGTTCGAGCGGCGGATCGGTCGCCTGGTAGTCGGTCGCGATCTGCTCGATCTTGGCCAGCCGCGCGGGTCGCTCTTCCGCCGGGGCGTCGAGCGCGACCGCCCGCAGCAGCTCGATCCGCTGCTTGACGTACAACTCCCGCAGTTCGGGAGAGAGATCCCCTGCCGTCGCACGCTCGTCGAGATACTCTTCGGCGACGGAGTAGAGCCGGGTCTCGCGCAGTCGGTCGAGGAACGCCCGCTCTTCGCGGAAGTCCGCGGCGAACGCGGCGCCGCACGAAACGATCAGCAGCGCGACAAGGCGAAGCGCACGCGCCGCCCAAGCCACGACGTGCAGCGCAAGCGACGAAAGGGGGGGACGGAGCGAGAGCGAATCCATTCGGTAGTCGCAGGGGCCGGCGAAGTTCGTACGAAAAAGGGGTCGCGCCTCGCGGCGCAACCCCTTCGTTGTACTTCGTCCGTCAGCGATCCGTCGAGCGCGAAGCGCGATCTCCTACTTCGTCAGTGCGAAGTCGATCTTGCCCCCCTCGGGAGGAACGGTCTGTTTCAGCGTGGTTTCGGTGTTGTACTTCGTGGGGATGAACATCTCCATCGCCGGCTCGCTCGAACCGGGATTGTCGGTGTTCGCCTTTCCCGGGATGACGCGCGTGCCGCGGATCTCCACCTTCTTTTCGCCGGGCGTCGCGTCCATGGCGTACACGCCTCCGGAGATCCGGGCGGCGGTCGACAGGGCGGTCGGATCGGGCGGGATGAAGACGATGTCGCCTTCCGCGACGGGCGTTCCCTCGAAGGTCACGGCGCCGGTGACGCGGACCGTTTCAGGACCGGAGGGCTCGCACCCGGCGAGCGAAAGCAGCGCGATCGAACCGAGCGCGAGAACGAACGAAAAACGCTTCAAGGCCAGATCCCTTCGAACAGATCGACGAAAGACGGAACGTCAGAGCAGAGCAGGGCGGGCGAAGCGCTGCTTCGTCCGCCCTTCATCAAGCAAGCGACCGACGGCGGCGAGTTCCTTACGGAAGCTGCAGCGATTCGCCGCCGTTGACCGAACCGGAGGCCCGCCAGACCAGGATGTCGATCGTCTCCGGCACGAAGCGGGTCGACGCGTCGCCCAGCAGGACATTCACGCCGCCCGAGTGCCAGCTCCGGGCGTAGTTCCGGGTGTCGTCCGTACCGGTCAGCGACGTGCAGGGCGCCGGGACGAAGGTGGTCGACGTGCACTGGTAGTGGCGATCAGGCAGGTTCGTGTTCGGCGCTTCGAGCGTCGTGAAGCCGAAGCCGCCCCACCGGGCTCCGCCCCAGTAGGCGCCCGCTCCGCCCCAGCCGGCGTCGCCCGGTCGGCGAATGCTTTCGCTGGCGATGACGGTGTTCGACGTGCCGTCGGTGATGCTCGCCATGTTGCGCTTCGAGTCGGGATAGGCGATGCCGTTGTTGTTCGTGCCGAACCGCATGATGTCGTTGCCGGAGCAGAGGACGTAGTTCCCCTGGAAACCGTACCCGCCCGCACGCAGACCGCCGTTGGCGCCGACTGCCGGCAACTGGCCGTCCGAGGGGCACAGGAAGCCGGAGACTTCCTTGTCCTTGATCGCGGCGGCGACGTCCATGATCCACTGCGGGTTCTGGGTTTCGTACGCGTCGGCCATCGGCTGCTGTTCGATGAACGCCAGCGACCGCTGCATCCAGGAATCGCGCTTGCGCGTGATCATGGCGGCGTTGTCCACCCACGCGTACGGGAACTTCTTGTGCGTGTCGTGGTAGTTATGAAGCGCGATGCCGATCTGCTTGAAGTTGTTGCTGCACGACATGCGGTTGGCCGCCTCGCGGGCCGCCTGAACCGCAGGCAGCAGGAGCGCGACCAGCACGCCGATGATCGCGATGACGACCAGCAACTCGACCAGCGTGAAGCCGCCGCGAGCGGAGCCGAAGCGAGGCTGACGCGAGGCAGAGGCCGAATCGGTCGCCGCCGAAGCGTGCACCGCAGGGGACTCGAGAACGCGAGCTAAAGGGCGCGCAAGAAAGCGAGCGGAAGCGAGCAGGAGCATGCGGACCTCTCTCCGAACGGCGATGAAACCGATGAAACCGGCAGCGGTCCGTCCTCGAAGCGAGAGACGGAGAAGCGCGAACCGTCGACGCGGCGTGGGGAGCCGCCGCTACGTTATCGAACGGGAATTAGAATTCCGTTAGCGTTCGCAGCGAATGACGATTCAGTGGGAGAGGTACGTCTTCTATAGAGGAGCCGAATCGGCGGGTCAAGCGATTTCGCCGAAGGACCCGCGGTCGCTAGCGAACGTTAAGTTCTCTTTAGGGCACGGATAAGCGGATCCAAGGGGGCGTCAGTCCGCATGGCGTCCACCCTCGCGACTCGCCCGATGCACGGCGCCGTACTGCATCGGAGAATTGCGATAGGATTCTGGCAGTCCGCCGGACGCTCCCAGTCGCCCTGTCTTAGGGGCGTTATTTCACTTTGGTTCGGCCGTTCCTCAGGCGAAGGCCTGCGTCACCTGCAGCCACGTCCAGTAGAGAATGCCCCCCACGCAGGCGAACAGGAAGAGCGTGTAGAGGATCACGACCGCCGACCAGAAGACCTTCATGACCGGCGAAAATTTCCGGCACATGAAGATCAGCGGGATCCCGAAGACCGCGAAGACGGTGAAGCACGACAGCAGCACCAGGCCCGGGCTGTCGACGTACTTCCGCCACTGCGGATCGTCGGCGCGCGAGGGGGCAGTCGGATCGATCGAGGCGTCGGACGGTCGGCTCACGAGTAAGCTTCCGGCGAAGAACGATAACGGGAGGGCGGGGGACTCGAAGTCAAAAATGAAAAGGGCCGGACCCGCCGCGGCAGATCCGGCCTCACGATTATCGACCGGGATCGCTGCGTCAATCCGAGCGGACGAAGCGAGTCGGGCCGGACGCTGCGGCTCGTCAATCCATGCTGACCGTGATCGTCTTGTGCTCGAGGTAGGGCTTCAGGCCTTCCTCGCCCAGCTCGCGACCCATGCCCGACATCTTGAAGCCGCCGAACGGCGCGGCGGGGTCGAAGACGTCGTAGCAGTTGACCCAGACGGTGCCTGCTCGCAGGCCGTGGGCGATGCGATGGGCCTTCGCGACGTCGCGGGTCCAGACCGCGGCGGCGAGTCCGAACATCGTGTCGTTCGCCCGGCGGAGGATGTCGGCTTCGTCCTCGAACTTCAGCACGCTCATCACGGGCCCGAAGATCTCGTCGGTCGCGATGGCCATGTCGTCGGTCACGCCGGTGAAGAGCGTCGGCTCGACGTAGAAGCCCCGGTCGCCGAAGCGTCCGCCGCCGGTGCGGCACTCGGCGCCCTGGCTCTTCCCCTTCTCGATGTAGGAGAGGATCTTGTCGAACTGCGCCTTGTCGACCTGCGGACCCTGTTCGGTCGCGGGATCGAGCGGGTCGCCCAGCTTGACCGTCTTGTTCTTCGCCACGATCCGGTCGACGAACTCGTCATGCACCTTGGCGTCGACGAAGACTCGCGAACCGGCGCAGCAGCACTGCCCCTGGTTGAAGTAGAGCCCGAAGTGAGCGCCCTTCGCCGCCGCGTCCAGATTCGCGTCCGCCAGTACGATGTTGGGGCTCTTGCCCCCCAGTTCGAACGTCAGCCGCTTCAGCGAGTCGGCGGCGTTCTTCATGATGAGCTGGGCCGTGCGATGCTCTCCGGTGAAGGCGATTTTGTCGACGTCGGGATTGGCGACCAGCGCTCCGCCCGCCGTCGGTCCGAAGCCGGGCACGACGTTGATGACGCCGTCGGGAAAGCCGGCCTCCTGAGCCAGTTCCGCCATGCGCAGGCAGGTGAGCGGCGTCTGCTCCGCCGGCTTCATGACGATAGTGCAGCCTGCGGCGAGGGCGGGCCCCCACTTCCAGGCGACCATCAGCATGGGGAAGTTCCACGGGATGATCTGGCCCACGACGCCGACCGGTTCCTGCCGGCCATAGACGAAGTAGTTGCCCCGAACGGGAATCGTCTTGCCGTGGATCTTGTCGGCCCAGCCGGCGTAGTAGCGGAGCGTGTCGATCACCAGCGGCAGGTCGGCGGCCTTCGCGTCGCGGATCGGCTTGCCGTTGTCGAGCGATTCGAGCGCCGCGAGTTCGTCGATCTCTTCCTCGATCAGGTCGGCCAGCCGGTACATCAGCTTGCCCCGGTCGCGAGCGTCCATCCGGCGCCAGGGTCCCGACTCGAACGCCTTCCGCGCGGCCTGCACGGCAGCGTCGATATCGGCGGCGTCTCCTTCGGCGACGTCGGCGATGGGCTCTTCGGTCGCGGGGTTATACGTGACGAAGGTTTTGCCGCTCTTGGCGGGAACCCATTTCCCGCCGATGAAGCATTCGGTGCGACGAATCTGCGGAGCCTTCGTCGGTCGATCGACGACAGCCATTGCGGCCTCCTGATCGGTAGAGGGGAGAGAGAAGCGTCGAGCGCCGGCGATCCGCCACGACCCGCTCAAGGATCGCGCACATCGACTCGGCGGCCTACGCTTTCATCCTACCGCGTCAGCCGGTCGGAGGCACCGAAGAGAAGCCCTCGATCAGGCGCCAGGGTTCGGGCTCAGGCACGGCTCCAGGGCATCAGAAAGCGGCGAAGGCCGCGACGTCCCTCGGCAGCCGGGGGAGCCGTCTTGCGGGCGCCGTTCATCGCCTCGGCGACATAGCGCCAGCTTCGCGGCGACTGGTTGTCGGAGCGGAGAATACGGACCTCGGTGAGCTCTCCGTCGCGCGAATCGCGAAGCCAGCAGGAGCGCTCGCTCGTCAGGTCCGTCGATGAGTCGAACTCGAAGCGGTCAAGCTCGCCGACGAAGTTCGAAATCGGAATCGACTGCCCGTTGAGCAGGAGCAGGGAATACGCGTCCTTCGTCATCGCGCCTTGGTTCGACCTTTAGGTGCTTCGCCCTCGCGGAGCGGCGTTCCTGCCGCGTCACGATCGAAGGGCGCTGAACGAGGCCACGCAAGCGAAGCGCCAAGATGCCGGATCAGCGTTCGGTTTCGAGGATTACAGGCGATATTTTCCGAAGTCGTCTACGGAGGACGCCGAGGCTGGTCGCATTCCTTTACTCGCGGCGGGCCGGAGCGCCTGAGCCTTCGGCAGGGAGGCGCTACGGGATTAGGCGCTTCCTGCAGGAAGTTCGATGCGATAAATCGACTTGCCTGCGAGGTCGTTCATCTCGACCGTCAGCAGGTCGCGAGTCGCGGTCGCGAGCGTGAAGGTCGCGCCGCTCGGCTGGGGGCCGCCGCCGACGAGCTGGCCGATCGGGCGGTCGTTCTCCGCGGGCAGCCATGCGTGGCGATGCGTATGGCCCGAAATCACCAGCGTCACGCCCGCGTCGATCAGCGCCTGTTGCCACGCTTCGCGGCATGGCTTGCTGTACGTCCAGGGCGGTCCGTACGGCGACTCTTCGTGCCACCAGAGCGGAATGTGGCAGCAGAGAATCTTATGAGGCGCCTCGGCGAACCAGGCTTCCTGCGCGATTCGCGCCAGCCATTCCGCCTGCCGGCGCCGCATCGTCTCGAAGTCAGCCAGACCGGCGAAGACGGGATGGTCGTCCGGCTTGTCCTCGCCCGTATCCATCACCAGGACGGCGACCGGCCCGCTGCGAAAGGCGTAGTAGAAGCGATCGTCCGGCGTTCCCGTAAACCGCGCGAGCGACCGCGCGGCGGGACCGCGAACGTCGTGATTGCCGCGGGCGTACGCGAGGGGGCTCCGGTCAGCGATGGCGAGACCTCCGGGACAGAGGTACTGGTTCGCCATCTTCGCTTCGTCGTAGACGTCGTTCGTCTGATCGCCGTTCCACAGCACGAAGTCAGGCGCCGCAGCGATCGTTCGGGCATGAAGCGCCGCGATCGTCTCCTGGTTTTCGTGCGTATCGTTCCAGACGACGAAGCGAGTCGCGTCAGTCTGAGCATCGAGGGTTCGAAACGTACGCTCTTCGGAGACTTCCGTCCCGCCTCGCACGATTTTGTAGGCGTTCTGAAAGTCGATCGCCGTCGCGGTCACGCGGTACGCGACGGCGGCGCCGCCCGGCAGCGGAGGGAGTCGGAACTTCAGGACGTGCGAGTCGTACGGCAGCAGTCCCGCCGCCTCGGCATCGATTCGCTGCCACGCTTCGTCGCCGACGCGTATCTCCGCGAAGCCGGTCGCCGGCCTATCGATCGCCTGCAGAATCGTCAGGGCGTCAGGCGCCGGCCCGCTCAGCACGGGCGCGCCTGCGAGGACGGGTCGATCGCCGCTCGAAGTCGGCGACGCCGCATCCTGCGCCCGGCCCGACGGTCCGCTGGCGAGCAAAGGCGCGGCGGCGGATGCCGCGAAGGCGGTTCGCAGAAAATCGCGTCTTCGCATCGAAGAGGCTCTTAAGCGAGTAAACGAGGGAATGAACGATCGAGCAGGGGACCGAGGCGACGGTTCCCGGATCCGCGGGAGCGCAGCGGATTCCACGGGCCGCCCGACTTCGACGCCAGAAGCAGCTCGTTCATCCTAATCGCTTCGGCGAACTTCCGTCGCATGTCGCGAAGCGGACTCGCCGTAGCGGCTTCGATCGCAGCTCTCGATGTTCGAAACGTCGACAGGCGCCTGAGAAATCCGGCGATCGATCGCTAGCATGCCCTTTAGAAATCGATGCCCGACCCTGGAGAGAACGGCGCCATGCAGGCTTTCCGAATTCATGCGTACGGCGGTCCCGAACGTGGCCGGATGGAGTCGATCGAACGGCCCGAGCCGGGCGCGGGAGAGATCCTCGTCCGCGTCCATGCCGCGGCGCTGAACCCGGTCGATTACAAGTTCCGGCAGGGCATGCTGCGGGCGATCCATCGCCCCCGGCTGCCGATGACTTTGGGGAGCGACCTGGCCGGTACGGTGGAGGTCGTCGGCGCCGGGGCGACGAAGTTCGCCGTCGGAGACCGCGTCTTCGCCCGCACGCCCGAGCTGAATATGGGCGCGCTGGCGGAGTTCGCCGCGATCCCGGAAACCGTCGTCGCGAAGATCCCCGCGAACGCGAGCTTCGAACAGGCCGCCGCCGTTCCGCTCGCCGCGCTGACGGCCCTTCAGGCGCTGCGCGACGTGCTGAACGTGCAGCCGGGATGGCGTCTGCTCATCACGGGCGGAACCGGCGGCGTCGGTACGTTCGCGATTCAGCTCGCGAAGAGCAGGGGAGCGGAGGTCGTCACGACGGCTTCTTCGCGCGGGGCCGAGCTCGCGAAGCGAATGGGCGCCGACCGCGTGATCGACTACGAGCAGGAGAGCTTCGAGGACGTTCTCTCCGACCTCGACGGAGTCTTCGACCTGATCGGCGGAGCGACGCTGCGAAGATGTTTTCGCGTCGTGAAGAAGGGAGCGACGGTCGTTTCCATCGGCGGCGTGCCGGAGCCGCACACGGCGAAGGACCTGGGCGGCGGAGCGGCGCTGGCCGCCATGTTCGCGGCCATCAGCGTCCGGGAGCGTTTCGCGGCCTGGCGGAACGGCGCGAAGTACCGGTACTACTTCATGCACTCCAGCGGCAGCGATCTCGAAGAACTGACCGGGATGATCGAAGCCGGAACGCTGCAGCCGGTGGTCGACCGGACCTTCCCGTTCGCCCGGACCGCCGAGGCCTTCGCCCATCTCGAGGAGGGGCATGCGAAGGGGAAGGTGGTCGTGACGATGGACGAGTTGGGCTGAGTCGCCGCGCCGCGTTCTTCATTTCCGTGCAGCGTCTTGAATGGTCCGGCGGTCCACGGTTGGCTTGTCCAGTCGTGCCGAGTCCGGCAGCGCTATCACGGCCGGGCAAGCCAGCCGTGGCACACAGGATGAAGCCGCCTTCTCCTGGTGAAGCTAGCTCAAAAAAGAAGGGGCGCAGCGTCTTCGCGACGCCGCGCCCCTGGCTGTAAGAACCGGATCGTTGGCCTCTTACCGATCGCGTTCGACGCGCGGCGGAGTGACGTCGACGTCGACGCGCGGAGCGACCAGATCGACGTCGTCACCGTCGCCGTAGTACTCGTCGACCTGCTGCGTCCACTGGGTCTGGCTGGCCATGGCGGGCCAGTTGTCTTCGTCGAAGCCCGGCGCGTTCTTCAGCTTCTCTTCGGTCAGGCTCGTGGAGAAGAAGTAGACGTCGTCCTCCGTGTCCTTCATCACCTTGAACTGCTTCAGCGGGATGGCGAAGAGCTTATCGCCGAGGCCCGCGAAGCCGCCGTAGGAGACGGCGACGTAACGGATCTTGCCCGATTCGACGTCGACGACCAGATCGTGTACGGAGCCTACCGTATCGCCCTGCTGGTTCCGGACGTCGAGACCTTCGAGGTCCGAAGCGCGGAAGGCGAGATTCGAGGACGAACTTCGGTTCGCGTCGGCGTCCGCCTGCGCCTGGACTTTCACGCCCGGACGCGCCTCGGGCTGGTCTTGGGCGACCGCGAAGGGCGCCGCGACTAAGGCGCCGAGCGCGATCGTCGCAAAGGTTCGTTTCAACATGATGCTTCTCCTTCTCGAGCCGTCGAGCGCTCGACGCAGAGTCGCGTCCGAGCGTGCATTCGACGAAGTGACTACGCGAGAAGAAGGGTCGCAAACGAGGCGCCAAGAGTTCGTCGCACGCTTACGAGGTCGTTCTGCGGTACGTTCGGGTTGCCGGTCGCCCCGCGCGGTTGCGGAGCGACCGTCGCGCGGCGTACTCGCGCTCTTCGCTTCGCCGATGACGCCCCCAAGGCGCTACGCTACGCCTGACGACGATCTTCCTGCGACAGGCGACGACGACGATGGCGAAGCGAGCGCTTCTGGGACTTGCGGCGACGCTCGCGGGCTTGCTGGCGGCGGGCCTGGTCGTGGCAGCGATCGAGGCGATCGGTTCGCTCCTGCATCCGGAACTTGCCGAGAAGATGCAGGAGCCCACGAAGCTGCGCGTGGAAGAGATCCCTGCCGACGCCGTCGCGATCGTGCTCGTCGCTTGGTGCGCCGGCGCGGCGGCGGGATCGTTCGTCGCGGCGCTGCTCACCGCTCGCTGGCTGCGGCGTCGGTCGCTGATCCCCGCTTACGCCTTCGGCTTGCTGTTCGTCGCGGCCTGCATCGCCAATCTCTGGATGATCCCGCATCCGACCTGGATGGCGTTCCTCGGCATCGCGGCGCCTTCGCTGCTGGTCATGACCACGGCGAAGCTGACGCTCAGGAAGTTCTATCGACCGCGCTCGCTGTACGATGACCGGCTGTCGACGCCGGAATGATTCACCGCTCGCTCGCGTCCGCGTCCGCCGGCCCATCGACGGTTCGCTCTCCGGCCTCGCTCGCTTCCGTGGCGTCCACTCTGGGTATTTCGCCTGCGACCGCGGCAGGAGGAGAGTCGGTCTTCGGCTCCGTGACGGCCTCCGGCTGGAAGGGCCAGACGAGCGGCACCAGCGCGGTGGCGAGCACGCCCAGGATCAGGTTCAGCGGCACGCCGAAGCGGACGAAGTCGAAGAAGCGATAGCCGCCCGGGCCGTAGACCATCATGTTCGTCTGGTAGCCGATCGGCGTCGCGAACGCGGCGCTCGCCGCCAGGCAGAGCGTCATCAGCAGCGGTCGCGAATCGACGCCCAACTGATGCGCCGCCGCGACGCTGATGGGGAACATCAGGATCGCCGCGGCGTTGTTCGTGATGACGTTCGTGAGGACGGTCGTCGCGATATAGATCGCCGCGACGGCGGCGTAGGGCTTCCAGTCAGCGGGGACCAGCAGGGCCATGTCGACCAGGCCGCCGGCGATCATGGTCGCGACGCCCGTATTCTCGATCGCGGCGCCGACGCCCATCGCGGCGGCCACCGTGACGAGCACCGACCATTCGACGCTCTGCCGCGCGTCGCCCGCGCTGATGCAGTCGAACAGGACCATCAGCACCGCGGCCAGCGCCGCAGCGACGACGAGCGGAATCAGTTCCGTCGTCATCAGCAGCAGAAGCAGGGCGAAGATGCCGATCGAGAGCCACGCCCGATCGCGGCGGAGCGGGCGCCACTCGCTGATGCCGCTGACCAGGTAGAACGCCGGGTCGTTGCGATGGGCCCGTTCGAAGTGCGGATCGGTCTGCAGCAGCAGCGTATCGCCCGGTCGCAGGCTGACGTCGCCCAGCTTCTCGCGCAGACGATTGCCGCTGCGGTGAACGGCCACGACCGCGGCGCCGTAGACCGCACGAAAGTCGGCCTCGCGAATGGTCTTGCCCGTCAGCGGCGACATCCGGGAGACGACCGCTTCGACCAGTCGGCGGTTGACCTGCTTCTTCGGATTGACTTCGTAAGTCGGATCGACCGCCGGAACGAGGCCGGGGATCTTCTCCAGTTCGACGATGCTGCTCACGACGCCGGTGAAGATCAGGCGATCGTTCGGGCGAATGAAATCCTCCGGGCCGACCGGTCCGATCGCTTCGCCGCCCCGATCGATGGCGATCAGAAACAGGCCGGGAAGCTGTCGCAGGCCGGCGTCTTCGACGGTCTTGTCCGCGAGCCGGCAAGTCGGCTGAACGAGCATCTCGACCAGGTACTCCCGGCGGGATTCGCCCAGTTGCTCGACGAGTTCCTTGCGGTCGGGAAGCAGGGGCTTCGACAGCGCAAGCATGTAAAGCACGCCGACGATCGCGTACGGAATGCCCACCATCGAGATCTCGAACAGCCCGATGCCGGGCATCCCCTTCTCCTGCATCTCGGCGTTGACCAGCAGGTTGGTCGACGTGCCGATCAGCGTGCAGGTGCCGCCCAACGTGGCCATGAACGAGATCGGAATCAGCAGGCGCGAAGGGCTGATCTCTCGTCGACGGCACCACTCCAGCACGATCGGGACGAACATCGCCACGATCGGCGTGTTGTTCAGGAACGCGGAGGCCGGCACGATCACGAACGACAGCCGCGCCAGCGCTCCGGCGGAACTCGACGATTTTCCGAGAACTCTCGCGCCGACGACATCCAGCACGCCCGTCTCGCGCATGCCGGCCGCGACGATGAAGAGCAGCCCGACCGTGATGACGCTGGGATTGGCGAACCCGTCGAACGCCGCCGTCGGCGTGACGATTCCCAGAATGGCGAACGTCAGCGCCGCGGTCAGAAATGCGACGTCCGCCGCGACCAGATCCCAGATCAGCGTCGCCAGCAGCAGGCACGTCACGACGATCACGATCGCCGGCGGCAGCCAGGCATAGGCATGAACCGCGGCGTGCAGGTCGAACGACAGGGCGAGCGTCACCAGGCTGGAGAAGGACATAGAGATCGGCGACGCCTGGTCAGTCTCGTTCGGATTCCGTTCGGCCGGCCCCGGAAATCGCGGGCCCGATTTCGACGAAACTCGAATAAGTCACAGGGAGGGAAGGGCGCGGAATCCGCGATGAGCGACTTATCGACCGCCCGAACGCCTCCGCGCCAGCGCCGGACGCGGTCGGACGCTGCCGATCATCATATTTCCCGTCTGCGGGATCGCGGCGCCCCATCAGACGCCGCGGGGAACCAGCTAGCGTGCGCAGTCCGCCCAGTCCGCAAAGTCCGCAGGAACGGACGCCTCAGGCGCTCGGCGGATCGGTTTTCTCGACGAAGGCGAGTACGCCGTTACGTGCCGCTTCGGTTGTGCGGGCGGTCGCGGTCATCGCCGAACCGGCGGCCAGCCACGTCAGCACGTCCTCGCCGACGGTCTCGTTCAGCAGGCGCTTCGTCATGGCGATCGCCTCGGGAGCGCTCTGCGCGATCGTCTCGGCGAAAGCATGCGCTCGGACCCAGAGTTGCCGCTCCGGAACGATCTCGTGAAAGATGCCTGCCGCGCGGGCGGACTCTGCGTCGAGCGGCTCCCCCGTGAGCGCGACCCGCGCCGCGAGTCCCGCGCCGCCGCGAAAGGCGAGGAGGGCCGCCGCGTGTCCGGCCGCCAGTCCCCGCCTCGCCTCGGGCAGACCGAGTTTGGCCTCGGGCGTGGCGACGATCAGATCGCAGCTCAGCGCCAGCGCCGCGCCCCAGCCGATCGCGGGGCCGTGGATCGCGGCGATGACCGGCTTGGGAAATCGCAGAATCGTCTCCAGCAGCGCCTGGACCGCGGCGACGTCCTCGCGGTAGATCTCGAACGGATCCTCGTCCTGCTGCGCCTTGGAGAGTTCGACGAGATCGGACCCGCTGCAGAAGACGTCGCCCTCCGCCGCCAGGATCACCGCCCGCACGGACTTCGTCTGGTGCAGATCGGAGAACGCCAGTTCCAGATCGGCGATCGTCCGTCGCGAGAGCGCGTTCTTTCGCTCGGGCCGCCTCAGGATGATCGTGCCCGAGGGAGGATGAAGCTTGACGTCGAGCGTCGCGAAGGCCATGAGCGTTCTTCTTCGTAGGGTGGGTCTTGACCCACCTGTCGTCGTCACGACTGTTCGATAAGCAAGTCGAAGGGGGAGCGTCAGCCCGAGGTTCGTCGCCGTGCGCCGCTGTGTGCCATGCCCACATCGCCGGAGGCAGGGCGGGCATGCAATGGGCCGCCCGAACCTAACATGCTTACGCTGCTGCGCGACGTGGGCATGGCACACATCAGTGACGCCGAACGATCGACGGACCGCTACGAGAAGCGAGATTCCTTCACCCCCGTCGTCCCCGCCGGGGAGCTTTCACTTCGCGAAGCATCGGAACCAGCGGGCGTTCGTAGGGGCTCTCTTCCGAATCCTCCACCGACTCCGCAGCGGGCGAACCCCCCATGGAACTGCGACCGGGACCTGCGGTCCGACGCGACACGACCAGCCGCGGTCTGCCGGCGTAGGACGATGCGGCAGACTTCTTCCTCGGCGAAGCTGCCGAGGGGAGAGTCGCCTTGAACGAGTTTCGCGAGCGAGCCATCTTCCGCCGTCCGAGGGGAAAGGAACTCCTGACGAAATCGATACCGAGTCGCTGTCGAAGAAAGCGGATCCCCGCCGCGAGCGCTCTTCGAACGAGACGAATCGGCGATCGCTCCATGCTAGTTATCCGCTCAGCCGAAGCGATATCGACGAGCGGAATCGTCTGCGACGCCGATCGTTCTGAGGGCGCTGACGCGCTTCCGACTGCGTAGCATGCCAGCGCCGCTAAGCGACGTGGGCATGGCACGCACGCGTTTAGCAGGACACCGCATCTTTCGCGTCGTTACAGATAACGATCGTATCCCTGCGCTTCGAGTTCCTTCACCACGTCGCGCAGCGACTCCTCGTCGAAGCGCCGCGCGACGAGGGTCGCGTCGTCCGTATGGACGACGATCAGATCCTCGACGCCGACGGTCACGATGAGGTGATCGTCCTCCGTTCGCACGATGGAATTGCGCGTCCTGATCGCGACGTGCGGGCCGAGCCGGGCGTTGGCGTTCTCGTCGTTCTCGACCATGCGGCCGAGCGCCTGCCAGTTGCCCAGGTCGTCCCATTGGAAGGGCGCCGCCATCACTGCCGCACGATCGTAGCGTTCCATTACGGCGATGTCGATCGCTTTCCCGGAGAGCGATTCGAACTCCCGATCGAAGACTTCCCGCGCCTGCGGCGTCCCGCGCGCGGCCTCGATGCGCTCGAGCGCCGCGAGCATCTCAGGCTCGAACTTGCGCAGCGCTTCGACGATGGTCTTCGCCTTCATCACGAAGATGCCCGCGTTCCAGTAGTAATGGCCCGACGCGATGTACTCGGCGGCGACCATGCTGTTGGGCTTCTCGCGGAAGGTCTTGATTCGCTGCACGTCGCCCATCGGCGTCGCCTCGAGCGTCTCGCCCCCTTCGATGTAGCCGAAGCTCGTCGCGGGATAGCTCGGCAGGATTCCGAACGTGACGATCGCGTCCTGGTTGCGTTCGACGAAATCGACCGCCGTCGTCAGCGCCTGGCGGAACGTCGCCGCCGGGCGGATGACGTGATCGGAGGGCATCACCACCATCGTGGCGTCGGGGTCCGCCTTCAGCATTTGCAGCGCGGCCAACCCGACGCAGGGCGCCGTGTCGCGCTTGCACGGTTCGCCGACGATCTGGCTCTCGGGCACCTGCGGGACCTGCTCCCGAACGGCGTCGACCAGTTGCCGGTTCGTGATGATCAGCACGTTCTCCGGCGAGGTCAGCCCGTCGAGTCGGGCGACCGTATCCTGGATCATCGTCCTCTGACCCGAGAGCGCGAGAAGCTGCTTGGGGCGAGCGCGTCGGCTGGCAGGCCAGAACCGCGTGCCCGTGCCGCCGGCCATGATAAGAGCGTGAATCATCGCTGCGTTCCTGTTCGCCGACGGAGAAGGCTCGTCGGGGCTCGGCCCGAAGGCAGGCCGTTATCCGAAAATGTTCAGACGGGCCATTCTAGGCCAGATCGGGAGGGAGCAAGCCCGGCTCTTGACGGAGAGGATTCGACAGCCCTGTCGCGGCGCCCCTCTGCGGAGATGGACCTTGCGATTCGTTCGCTTGCCATGGCTGGCTTGTCCAGCCGTGCGGAGCGGCAGCGATGGCACACGGAGTCGCTGACATGCAGGCGCCGTTCGCGGAGCTTATGCTGAAAGGCAGATCCCTCGGCGCTCGCCCTCGCGTTTCCATCCTACAACCCGACATTCCTTTGCTCCCCATCTGCCTTCGTTTCTTCGCTCCGATGGTCGGCATGGCCTTGCTCTTGTTCGTCGTGCCGCTTCTCGCCGAGGAGCCCGTCGCGAACTCGCGTCCCCTCGTCGACGGCACGACGCTGGTCTATGCGTCGAAAGAACAGGCGGCGGAGTTTCTGGGGCAGGAGGACGAGTACACGCAGAGCCTGAGCGGCGTCGACCGCCGGATCCGGATGCAGGCCGCGGAAGATCCGGGCGACGAAGCCTTTCGTAAACACGCGTCCGAGGCCGCCCGCGACTGGTCGCCCGAGGAACTGACCGCGCTGAACGCCGCGTGGGATAAGGTCGTCCCGGCGTTGCAGAATCTGAGGGCGAAGCTACCGGCGGAGGTCCTGATGATCCGCACCACCGGCGCCGAAGAATCGAACGCCGCCTACACTAGGGCGAACGCGATCATCCTGCCGGAAAACGCGCTCGCCCGCGATCCGGCGAAGCTCGCGCGGCTGCTGGCGCATGAGCTGTTCCATGTCCTGAGCCGGGCGCAGCCGACCGTGCGGTGGGATCTCTATCGCATCATCGGCTTCGAACCGTGCGAGCTGACCGAAGTCCCCGAGTCGCTCCTGTCGCGGAAGATCACCAATCCCGACGCGCCGCTCTGGAACACCCGGATCCAGATCGGCAAAGCGGGCGAAGAGGTCGACGGCGTGCCGGTTCTGCTCGCTCGCGTTCGCGACGGCGAGCCGCAGACGAAAGGAAGCCTGTTCGAGGCGATGGAGTTCAAGCTGCTCCTGGTCGAAAAGTCCGGCGACGCGTGGAAGCCGATGCGGGCCGACGAGCGTCCTCTGCTGGTCGATCCGCGGAGCGTGCCGACGTTCGGCGAAAAGATCGGCAAGAACACCCCCTACATCATCCATCCCGACGAAATCCTGGCGGAGAACTTCGTCCACGCGATCTTCGACTCGCCCGACCTGCCCGATCCGCAGATCGTCGAGCAGCTCGATCAGATCCTGTTCCGTCCGTGAGGGGATGAGAGCCAGCCGCGACGTCGCTTCAGGCGTCGCGGACAATGCTTCGAAACCGTAGGGTGAGTCATTGACCCACCTCCTCCTGGGTTGCACGAAAGCTGAGAACGGTGGGGCAATGACCCACCCTACGGATACCTGCTCTCGTTCCGCTTCGACTCGCGATGATCGCCCCGCCTTCTTCCTCCGCCAGCGACGACCGCGACGATCTCGAAGTCGCCGACAACCCGTCGACTTTCGACGCGCCGTCCGACGGCTCGTTCGTGCGCGGAACGGTGGAGGAACGGCTGAAGCGCCGGGCGCTGCAACTGCTCGTGCTGGCGGGGCTCGCGGCGCTGCTGTTCGGGTCGATTCAGGCCTGGAGGATCCGGTCGGAAGGGCTGAGGCAGCGCGAGGTCGTCGCGGCGCTCCAGCAGGCGGGGTTCAAGGTGGACGAGCGGTCCGCGCCGTCGGCCGGATGGCTGGCCGACCTGTTCGGCGAGGAGTTCTTCACCGCGCCGACGGCGATCGTCGCGTCCGGTCCCGCGGTCGACGACGCCGCGGCGGCCCGACTGAGCGAGCTGCCGACCCTGGAGAAGGTGACCCTCTCGGGCGCGCAGATCGGCGACGCGACGATGGCGAACCTCGCCGGCCTGAAGGAGCTTCACGCCCTGTATCTGGCCGATACGTTCGTTTCGGATAAGGGGCTCGTCCTGCTGGCGGCGCTTCCCCGGCTGGAACGGCTCGACCTGACGCGGACGCAGGTGAAGGGTCCGGGCCTCGACGCCGTGGCGAAGTTGCCCGCGCTGCGGAGCCTGTGGCTGGACGGCACGACGCTCGATGCCGACGCGCCGCAGCGGCTCTCCGCGTCGCCGTCGCTGGTCTACCTGTCGCTGAAGTCGACCGGCGTCGGCGGCGAATCGCTGGCGTCGCTGGAGAAGATCAAGACGCTGCAATCGCTCTACCTGGACGAGAACGAGCTGACCGACGCCGACATCGCCTCCCTCGCCGAAGCCCGGCAGCTCACCAACACCCTCTCGCTCTACGGCGCCCCGATCACGGACGCCTCCGTCGAGAACCTCGGCAGGTTCTCCAGCCTCAAGACCCTCTCCCTGGAGCAGACCCGCCTCACGCCCGAGGGCCTCGCCATGCTCCAGCGGATTTTGAAGGAGACGCGGATTCTATATCCGTAGGGGGCGTCGATTCTTGCTCAACGCCGGACGCGGGTCTCCCGACTTCGCTCTCATTCACATCGGCGGCGCAGTGGTCGAAGAACCGAAACCGAACGCCGGTATCCTCCGCCTTCCGTTTCTAACGATCTTCGCGTGGATCGCGTTCCTCCTCGCGATCGCCGCTCTTCTGATTCCGCCGGCGGGCGTCGCGGTCCCGATTGCGCTGGCCGCTGCCGGCTTCGCCTGCGCGGGGCTGGAGCTGACTTCCGCCGAAGAGACGGGATGTCTGGCGATGCTGGCCGTCTTTCTGAATTTCGTCCTGCTCGGCCTGCTGCTGATGCTGTCGTTCGCTGTGGCGGTCCTCTGACCGATGTCGTCTCGCACGTTGGGTGGCCCGGCTTGCTCGTCAAGCCGGGTCGCCGCAGGCGACAAGAAAATCGACGTCGCCGGCCCAGATGCTCAAGGCACAGCGCCATCAAGCTTTCTTGCGGCTACGCCGCCCAGGTTGACGAGCGCCCTGGGCCGCCCACGGCCGACTTTCAGCCGCGAAAGGGGCCGTTTGCGCGCGCAATTGTTTAAGATGGGCGGGCACGAGCGCCTCTCGTGGAAGGTGCGAGCAGCCCTCGATATCGCCGTCGCCGTTCACACGAGGCGTCAAGGAGATCGAAATGAGAGACTCTCGGCCCATTCGCTGCCTAGCGATCCTCGCGACAATCTCGCTTACGATCGTTGCCGCCGTGCGCGGGCAAACGGCGTTCGACGACGAGGCGCCGCAAGCCGAGTATTACCCGTTCGTCGTAGCCGAAATGGTCTACGGGCGGCTGGCTCCGGAGCCCGAGCTTCCTCCCTGCTTCGTGCCGCTTCCGCCGAAGTCGATCGAAAACAAGCTTGGCGGCCTCGGTGCTGCGATCGCCGAGGATTACGTCTACCGAACAAAAGTTTCCTTCGACCGCGTGATCGGACTGAGCGAGTCACTCGAGCCCGAAGGCGACGGGAACTGGTCGATCGTTCGAAACACCCGAAAGAAGCCGTATCGCGCCGTCTGTCGCATTCGTACGGAATGGGACAAAGGTCGTGACACCTTCGGCACCGCGTTCTTCGTTGCGCCGCGCGTACTCTTGACCTGCGCGCACAACATCTGGGACACCTCGCGCGCCGGAAAGAATCATTGGTCGCCAGGCTACTGCGAGAAGATTTATGTCACCCCCGGACAGAACGGCGCCGCTACGCCTTACGGGACCATCGAGTCTCAGGGATTTCTTATAACGGAAGAGTACATAAATAGGCCGGACTCTGCGGACTACGACTTCGGCTGGATTGTTCTGCCGGACGAAACGTTTTGGAAAAGTCGGATCAAGTACGCCTTTCAGTATGCGATCAAGAATCCGAAACAAGGCAAGGACGAACCGGCGTGGAAAGGTCTTCCCAACGGGTTGTTGGGCAAACGCGACTTGAGGTCTCTGGGTTACCCGGGGACCCAAATGCGAGAGGATTTCGAAGAGCGAGACCACGGCGTCTTTCCGCGCAAATTCTTTCACTATCACTCGAACGATGACGGATGCAGCGGCGGACCGATGTTCTGGCAGCAGGGCGAGTACCGCTTGGTCGCTGGCATTCTGAGCAAGAAAGTCTCAGGCGGGAGGTCAGGATTCGCGACGCGAATGACAGACGACGTAGTGGCAAGAACGAAGGAAATCGTGAAGTCGTATGGCTACGGGAAACATTCCCTCAGGCTCACGGATGACGCTTCACTTGGACAAGGCGACTGACCCACTTTCGCGGCGTTCGCGGTCAGGTTTACTACGGGTTTGCATGCTCTGGGAGGTCATTCAAGAGCGTTAACGATCTGCATGAGCGGGACGCGGACTGCACGCGAAGAGATCGCGCCCTACTCCAAATCCGCCTTCCGCTTCAGCAAATGATGATAGTGCTGGGCGAAGCGGTGGGCTTCGTCGCGGACGTACTGGAGCAGGCGGAGGGCGAAGCTGCGGCGGGTGAGGGCGAGGGGTTCGGACTCGCCGGGGCGGAAGATCAGTTCCTCGCGCTTGGCCAGCGAAATGAGCGTGGGGGGGACGATGCGGAGCGCGTCGAAAGCGGCCTGCGCGGCGTTGAGTTGGCCCTTGCCGCCGTCGATGAGGAGGATGTCGGGGAAGGGCTGGTCGTCCTCCGACAGGCGCTGGAAGCGACGCGCGACGACCTCGTGCATGCTGCGGAAGTCGTCGACGCCGGCGACCGATTTGATCTTGTAACGCCGGTAGCCGGGCTTGAACGGCAGGCCGTCGAGGAACGTCACCACGCTGGCGACGGTATGCGTGCCGCCGAGATGGGCGATGTCCATCCCCTCGATCGTGCGCGGCGTCTTGTCGAGCTTCAGCGCCTTCTTCAGGCCGGTCAGCCCCTTCTTCGGATCGACCCAGAAGACTTCCGGCTGGGCATGCTCGTCCAGTTCGCCCCGGTTGTCGAGCTTCTCGAGCATGCGGATCTCGTCGCGCAGCTTCGCCGCCCGTTCGAACTGCCGGGCCTCGGCAGCGGCCATCATCTCCTCGGTCATCGATTTCAGCAGCTTGCGCTTCCCCCCTTCGAGGAACTGCTGCAGGCGTTTAATGTCGCGCTTGTAATCCTCGACCGAGATGCGGAAGTTGCAGGGCGCCGTGCACTGGCCGATGTGGGCCAGCAGGCAGGGGCGATACCAGCGCCACTTCTGGTCGCCCTCTTCGATGTCGAGCCCGCAGGTGCGGAACTTGAAGACGCGCTGCAGGGCCTGCATGGCGCCGCGGAGCGCCCCGACGCTGGTGAAGGGGCCGTAGAGCTTCACGCCGGAGGAGCGGGGCGTGCGGGTGATCTCCACCCGGGGGTAATCCTCGTGCGTGGTGATCTGCAGGTAGGGGAAGGTCTTGTCGTCCTTCCGCTCCTTGTTGTGCTTCGGCTGGATGTCCTTGATCAGCCGGGACTCGGTCAGGAGCGCGTCGACCTCGCTTTCGCATTCCAGGAAGTCGATGTCGGCGATCTCGCCGACCCAGACGGCGGTGCGGGCGTCCTCGGTCGCGGCCTTGAGGAAGTAGCTGGTCGCGCGGCTGCGGAGGTTCTTCGCCTTGCCGACGTAGATGACGCGACCGTGGGCGTCCTTCATCAGGTAGACGCCGGGCGTCTGCGGAAACTTGCGGACCTTTTCCGAGGCGAACCCCCAGCCGCGCGGCCCCCCCTCGCCGTGGGAGAAGTTCTCGCGGGTCAGGGCCTCGGCGACGATTTCAGCTTCGGCGACGATCGGATCTTCGGCGGAAGGTTCGTCGTCGCGCTCCGTATCGCCTTCGCGATCTTCCTCCGTGTCGTCCATTCCGGCAAACCGCACCTGTCGAACTCAGGAAGCCGTCGTCAGTCCGTCGACAGCGAAAATCTTCGTCTGCACGCAGCCGGCGAGAGAGCGTTCAAGCGTCTGACTCACTTGTCGATGATCTTCACCCTGGGCTTGGAAGTCGTCCCCTGCGCTTCGCGCTCCTTGACGGGAAAGATGTAGACGCCCGTCGGCACCACGGCACACAGCGACTTGCCGTCTTCGGAAACGCGCAGTCGGCCCGATTCGTACATCGAGAAGTTGACGTTCACGACCCGCCGAAAATTAGCCATGACCGAATCCCGACCGACGGGATGGAGATTGGCGATCACCGTGCTGCGCACGTCCCCTTCGATAACCAGAGGCTTGTCGAGAGGGTAGGAATCGGCGAGCAGCTTACCGTCTGGGCCGTACTCCTGAATGCTGAGTTGGTTGTGCCGCATTACATAGAGCGAATCGGACTTCGAATTGAATGCGGCAGCGATGACGGGGGCTCCGCTAAGCGTGCCGAGTTTTCCGCCTTTCGCGTCGTACAGGTGGCATCCGTCTTCCTCAGGGCGGGCCATGCGCGACCCATCGGCGGAACTAGCCAACTCGTAGTAGAAGCACTGCAGATTGGCCAGCTCGATCAAGGACTTGCCTGCGAAGTCGTACCGATGAAGCGCTCCGGAACTAGTGTTTCCCTCGCCGATGAAAGCCGTCCGACGATCGCCGCTGACCGCGATGACAGAATCCATCCTGACTCTGCCGAGCTCCTCGACCGAGTCATCCGGATTGATCCTGCGCAGCGTCACTCCGCCCGAACCGGAATAGGTGGTCGAGAACAGGATCGAGTCGTCGGCGCCGACTCCGACGCTGAATACGCCTAGCTCGCCGTGTCCGGCTTTGTATCGGATCCGAATGAATTCCATGTCATCGGCAGTCTTCCAGTCCAGGTTCAGCTTGTAGACGTATTCCCCCTCGATGGGTGCGATAGCCAGAAACTTGGCTTCGGACGCAATGTCGATGCCCTGGAGATTGCCCAGGAGGTCGATCGATTCCAGGACCTTGCGCTCCTTCATGTCGACCACGACCAGCTGCTTGAGGGTCGTGACGTAGAGACGCTCGCGGATGTGGTCGTAAACGCAGTCCTTGGCCTCAGGAACGGGAATGAAAAACCCCGGGGCCTTCTCGCCGTCTTCTTGGGCAGCCTTCGAAGCGTCGCTGCCTTCCTTATCGATCAACTGCGGCTGGGCATACGCCGCCGAGGCGAACAAGAGCAGGGCTACGAGCGTTCCCGCGAAGCCGACACAAGACTGGCTCGACAACTTCAACATGGTTCGACGATCCTTAGAGTTGAAAGGTGCCTGCTACCGGCGGTTGAAGAAAAGCCTTGGATTCGTCGGGATCGTAGGCAGCGCAAAGCGCCTTTCGCGAATCCGTGTCGAATCGCAGTGAGAACGACAGGTGGGTCAAGACCCACCCTACGAAAGAGGAGCTTCCGCGTCACGCTTTCGCCCCGCCCCTACAGGCTCTTCAGCATCCCGGCGAGGTCGGCGGAGAGGGCGTCGAGGCGGGTTTCCAGCTCGGCCTTCTGCACGTCCAGGTCGTAAAGCTGCTCGGCAGGGAGGCAGGCGAAGAGATAGATCTTCACCTTATTCTCCGTC
The DNA here is from genome assembly GCF_056501455.1 of Lignipirellula cremea. Classification (NCBI taxonomy): domain Bacteria; kingdom Pseudomonadati; phylum Planctomycetota; class Planctomycetia; order Pirellulales; family Pirellulaceae; genus Lignipirellula; species Lignipirellula cremea. The sequence continues at coordinate 6,043,202 of NZ_CM151415.1, read as the reverse complement.
CCCGACGGGCGGACAGCGAGGTAATTCCCCGGCTCGGCCAGCTCCAGAATCACCATGTCCGCCCGGGGGGGCCAGGCATATTCTTTCGTCGAGCTTCGCTCGGGCAAGGCGCGCTGATTCTCGAAATCGAGCGACGTCGCGACGGCCATGCCGCCCAGCGTCGCGGGGGGCTGCTCGCGGAAGATGGCCATCAAAGCCGCCTTCTTCCGCGCGCCAGGTTCGCCGTCCTCCATGCCCAGGTTGATCAGTCGCTCGGCATGCAGGCCATGCTGCCAGTAAAGATCGTCCAGCTTCTCGTGCAGCGACTTGCCCTGGCTCTTGAGCTGCGCGGCGAGTTCCGCCATCAGCATGCAGGCGACGGCGCCATCCTTATCCCGGGCGTAGGTTCCCACGAGGTAGCCGTGGGACTCTTCGGATCCGAAGACGAAGCCCTCGGGACCGACCTCGTCCATCCGTTCGCCGATCCATTTGAACCCGACGTGCAGGTTGCCCTCCGTCCGGACGCCGTAGGAGTGGGCGATCTTGCGAATCATCTCCGTCGTGACGAGCGTCTTGACGACGTAGGACTTCGGGGAGAGACCGCCCCCCTTCTTCTTCGATTCGCAGATGTAATCCGTCAGCAGGGCGCCGAGCTGGTTGCCGGTGAAGGTCTTCCACTCGCCGGCGGTATCGGTCGTCACCGGCGCGGCCGCGCCCATGCGATCGGCGTCGGGATCGGTCGCCAGGATCAGATCGGCGCCGGTCTGCTTCGCGTGCGCGACGATCGCGTCGAACACGGCGACGTTTTCCGGGTTGCTGCTGTGGCCGGGAACGTTGGGGAAGTCGGGATGCGTCTCGGCATGCGGGCCGTAGATCTCGACCTCCTTGAAGCCCGCCCGGGCGAGCAGCGGAACGACCGCCGAGGCGCCGACGCCGTGCAGCGGGGAGAAGATGATCTTCGCGTCGCGGGGACCGGGGAAGCCCTGGGCGCTGGCCGCTTCGACGTACGCCCGATCGGTTTCGTCCGCACAGTAGATGACGTCGCTCTTCTGCAGGGCTTCCTCGAACGGGACGCGTTCGATCTTGCTGACTCGCTTCACCCGTTCGATCACGGCGCTGTCGTGCGGCGGAACCAGTTGTCCGCCGGTCGACCAGTAAACCTTGACCGCGTTATCGCTGGGGGGGTTATGGCTGGCGGTGACCATGATCCCGCAGTGGCACCCCTTGAGCCGGACCAGGAACGAGAGCGCCGGCGTGCTGCGATAGTCTTCCAGGAAGAAGACCTTGAACCCGGCGGCGACCATGACCTCCGCACAGAGCTCGGCGAACCGCCGGGAGTTGTGCCGGACGTCGTACGCGATCGCGCACTTCAGGCCCGACTCGGTCGGCAGAATCTCGCGGACGTAGTCGGCCAGGCCCTGGGCGCTCTCGGCGATGGTGATGTCGTTGATGCGGTTGCATCCGATGGGGTACATCCGCCCGCGGCGCCCGCCGGTGCCGAAGGGAAGGACCTCCAGGAAGGCCGCGTCGAGCTCCTTCCACTTCGCCTGTTCGACGTGGGCGACGATCTCGGGAACGGCGAGGGCGTAGAGCGGCTGATCGAGCCAGATCTCCACGTTCCGCACCGACGATTCCGACATCAGGCCAGCCTCGCGGGCGGCGGCGAGCTGCTCCTTGACGAGCGCGATCCGATCGGCGGTGACGGCGGACATGCGAGCCTTTCGATGCGACGCCCATGCTTTCAGGGCGGCAGTTGCGAGTCGGGGAGAGAGCGTCGCGACCGGCGGTTCCGGCCCCTCTCAGAAGCGAGGGGAGGGCAGGGGAGGCCGGCGCATCTCGCGACATTATCGTCTCTTCCCGTCCGCCAACAACCTGAGCGGGAGCGGAGGAAAGTTCGGGGGCGTCGCTGCATCCCTTTTGGCTTATTGCCCGGAAGCTGTCGGTCGGGAGGCAAGTCGAAAGCGTCGGGTGGCGCTGGTTGTCTCCAACCAGCGTCCGCGCAGCGGATCGGAGGCCTCAAGGGCGTGCCAGAACCCATGCAGCCGGGCCGCATTCGCCCGGGTCGGTTCCGGCGCTTTTGTAAGCGAGACGGCGACTTTGTTTCATACGCGATCTGAGGCCTCCGACGGGCTACGCCCGCGCCGGTTGAGACAACCGGCGCCACCCGAAAACCGAGCGCTTCCTGGTGAGACTTGACGCAACGAACCGGTGAGCCCCGGCAACGTCCGTTCGCTTTTCGCCACGCGGCGAGCAAGTCCGGTTTCCGCGATCGGGCCCGATCCAGCCGCGGGCGGAGAGTTTTTCCGCGACCTCTGACGACGGGAGAAAGGCTGCGAAAACCCGCGAAATACCGGGTGAACGCGACAGCAGAGGCGTATCGGGAAGGCGCTGGAGGCGCCGGGAACCGGCTTCGTCGGCAGGAAGGGACGGGCGTGGGGCGCTTCTCGGCGCTCGCTTCGCGTCACTCTTCCAGAACGACGACGCGAGGGGGCCGGCAGCCGCTTCCCCCGAGCGAGCTAAGCCCCCGTCTCCGGAGACCGCATCGATGTTTCGAAAAGTCCTGTTGCCCGCGCTGATCGCGGTGATCGCTCTGTCGGCGTTCTCGAGCGACGCCTTCGCTCAGAAGGGTCCGAACGGCCCGAAGCGTCCGGCTAGCAAGACGCCGATGGAGTACTTCAAGATCTACTCCATGACCGGGGCGACGCTCAGCTACACCGGCTGGCAGTACTGCGACTACGCCCGGCAGATCGCTCTGTACAACGGATACGGCGACGCCTCGACCCAGGGCTCCTTCACCAAGGGCCAGGAGTACGCTTACTCCAGCTTCTACTACGGCTACTACGGTTACGAGTACGGCTACCGGGACTGGGTCGTCATGGCGGGCGATATGGCCGTCGCGTCGCGCAATTACGAGCAGGCCATCTACAACTATCTCCTGCCGACCTATCAGAAGAACCCGACCAAGCTGCAGACGATCATGGACGTCGTCTCCGGAGCCGTGGCGTACGAAGACCTGGCTCAGCAGTACTTCTACTACGCCGTCTCTTTCGTGAAGTAGGCCCGCGCGGAAGGCCTGCTCTGCGCCCTCGACGATCGTCGTCGAGGGCTTTTTTCATTTGACGCCGAAGCAGTCGAATCGCCGGGGCTTTCCGCCGAAGCGACGCTCATCGCGCGCCCGGGCCCGGCAGCGAGCCGTGCGCGACCTTCCACAGGCCCATTCGGATGCCGTGCCGCCGGAGGATCTGCCGGCTGTCGCGCAGGAGGAAGAACGCGACGACCACCTTCATCAGCGGTACGCAGATCAGCGCCGCGAGGATGAAGGCGGCCAGACGCGAACGGTTGGAGAACGCCTGCATGCGGTAGGCGAGGATCGCCGCCGGCGCATGCATGGCGAGCGATAACGACCAGACGATCTCGCGCGCCGTTTGCGGATTGACCGGGACTCGCTCGACGACGCTTGCGGGCAGCACGTACGAGTCCACGAAAGTCCAGGCGATCGCCAGCGGGAACGCGATCAGAAACCACCCGCGATCGAACGCCAGGCGACGGATCTCCCGCGGCGACAGGATCGGCGGACCGCTCGGACGGACGTACGTCCCCAGCGAACCGTCGGCCGGCAGAGCGCTCGCTGCGTCGTCGCCGGAGAAGCGATACGGATTCCCGTCGTCGGTCATGGCGTCGGCGTCGAAGGGAGCGGCTGAGCGCCTGCTTTCGGAAGCGACTTCCTGTCGGCGCCGAAGAGGTTCGCCGGGATGCCGTGCCGGTTCAGCGCCCATGCCGCCCGGGATTGCAGGTAGGGCAGCATCAGCAGCAGGATCGGCGGGTACATCGCGACGAACCAGAGAACGAAGCCGAGCCAGGTCGGATGCGTGCGCGACGCGATCGCGAGGACGAAGACCAGGCCGCCGACCCACGCGACCAGCACGACGAGGCCCATCGCCCCGAACAGCGCCGCGACGAGGGCTTGCTGTCCCTCAGGAATGCTGGCGAAAGCCGCCGGAGCCTCGATCGGAGCGACGGCCGTCACGACCCAGACGAACGACCAGAGCGCCAGCGGAACCGCGCAGATCCAGAGGCCTCGCTGCGAGGACGCCAGGATCCGGACGTCGTTCGCGCTCAGCTTTCTTCCCGTCTCCGGCTGCCGGAAGGGCGACTCAGGGTCGTCGCCGTCTTCGCGATCGCTTTCGACCGCGGCGAAGCGATAGGGATTGTTCGCGTCGTCGGTCATAGCGAACTGGGTCGCCAGAAGGAGCGTTCGGAGTCCGCTTGGGAGAAGTCGTCCTTAAGCCACCCTAAGCGGACGTTGTGCCTGAGGAGCGTTCGCTTCGCGTCGCGTATCAGGAGCAGCGCCAGGAACACGTTCGTTCCGGGAGAAAGCAGCCCGATCGACTCCAGCCATGCGACGCGTCGGTCGAGAAGCGGGATCATCTTCGTGCCGACGACGTAGAGGCCGACCACGGCGATCAAGCAGAGGATGCCCGCGACATCGTGCAGCAGCGACGTGCCATGGGGAACGCCCTGGACCGATTTTCCGTGGGCCCAGACCAGATAATGGACGAAGAGAAACGTTGCGCAGCATCCGCAGATCGTTCCCGCGAGCGCGGCGAGATAGCGTCTCCCACGAGAGATGCTTCGTAGTTCCGCCAGGGTCAGACGCCGGCGAATCTCCGACGCTGTCGTCGGTTCTTCAGGCGCGCCGCCGGTGAATCGATAGGGATTGTCCTCTTCGCTCATGGTTCGACCACGGAGGCGAGCGTGATTTCCTCCTCGACGGCTCGGGAGAAGTCGGACCGCAGCCAGCCGACGCGGACGCTTCGCTCTTCGAGCGCCTGCCGAGCCTCGCGAAGGATCAGGATCGAGACGACGACGTTCGAGCCCGGGAAGATCAATCCGCATGTTTTGTACTCGAAGCGTGACGAACGCAGCGCCTCCATGACGCGGATGCCGGAGAGGAGCGTTCCGATCGCGGCGGCGCCGAGGACCAGGCAGGCGATCATCGAGAGGCCCTCGAACAGCGTTAGGTCCTTCAGGACGATGAATTGACTATACGGATCGAGCGCGGCCGCGACGCCGCACAGCATCGCTCCCGCGATCTGAACGGCCAGAAACAGGACGATCGAGCGACGACCTGCCGAGACGGACTTCAGGTCCCGAAGCGACAGCCAGCCGCTCGGCTGCTCGGGGACGATCGCTTCCGGGGTCGCGCTCCGGAAGATCCAGTTCGGATCGTCGTCGACGGGAAGACGCGAGAGCGAGGATGGGCTCGCGCGGAGGACGAAAGCGGTCCAGTCGGCGTCAGGTCGCGAATAGTCGCAGCCGAGCCAGAGGAAGCGCACGCCTCGATCGAGAAGCGTCCGCTTCGCGTCGCGGAGGATCGAAAGCGCGACGAACACGTTGAGCCCCGGGATCAGCAGACCCAGCGTCTTCAGGCCGACTCGGCTCGCGTCGGTCGTCTCCAGCAGGCGTCTGCCGGCGAGGAACATCGCGATCAGGCCGACCCATACGCCGACTTGCCCGGCCATGAACAACAGACCGTACGCTTCGTCCGACACCGAAGAGATCGGAGCGTGTCGGTGCGGCGACGTGACGACGGCGTGCCGCACGCAGAGGAAGATCGTCAGCAGAATCGAATGTAGGAGTTCGACCGTCGCCAGCGAAAGGAAGCGCCGCCGCACCGCGATCGCCCGCAACTCATGCGGCGGTATCGAGCGGTAGAGACGCCGACCTGTCGCCCGGGCGACTTTACCTGTCGTGCGGACGGAAGAATCCTTGCCGACCGAGCCTTCGCTCACGCCGTTTCCTGCTTGAGCGCAGGCATGGTCGTGTCGACGGGATCGAGGGCGCCGCCGGAGAAGGCGATGTGGCGCTCGAACGAAGGGTCGAGATCGGGAAAGTCGGCCCGCCAGTGGACGCCGCGAGTCTCTTCGCGGAGGAGCGCGGCCCGAGTCATCAGGGTGCCGACCTGCAGCAGGTTTTGCAGTTCCCAGCCGGCGTGGGCGTAGAAGGTTTGCGACAGGGCGAAGAAGGACCAGGTCGCCAACTGTTCGTCGGCCTCTTGCAGAGCGGGCCGATCGCGTCGGACGCCGACCGAGCGCCACATCTGCGCCTTCAGCGCCCGCGTCAGGTCGTCGACGTCGAGGGTCGCCTCGCTCGGCTTGGGAGCGACCGCCTGAATCGGCGACACGACGAACGAATCGGGCGAATCGAGCGCCGCCTGCGAAGCCTGCTCGCCCGCCCGCGCGCCGAACACGAGGCCCTCCAGCAGGCTGTTCGACGCCAGACGATTCGCCCCGTGCAGGCCCGAGGAGGTCACCTCGCCCGCGGCCCACAGACCGGGCACGGTGGTCCGTCCGTCCATGTCGACGGTGACCCCGCCGATCATGTAGTGAGCGCCGGGCCGGACCGGGATCAGATCCCGCGTCACGTCGAAGCCGAAGTCGCGAACCGTGGCGTCGATGCCGGGGAAGCGCTGTCGCACCAGATCGGGATCGAGATGTCGCAGGCTCAGGTAGACGTTCGGGTGCCGCGTCTTCTCCATCTGGCTGAAGATGGCCCGGCTGACCGCGTCGCGGGGAGCTAGTTCCAGCCTCGGATCGTAATCCTGCATGAACCGGTGGCCGTTGCGATCGAGCAGGTAGGCGCCCTCGCCGCGAATGGCTTCGGTGATCAGGCTGCGCGACGAACCGGCGATGTAGAGCACCGTCGGGTGGAACTGCATGAACTCCATATCGCGAACTTCGGCGCCCGCGCGGAAGGCGATCGCCTGGCCGTCGGCGGTCGCGACCGGCGGATTCGTCGTCTCGCGATAGACCTGCCCCGCGCCGCCCGTGCAGAGGATCGTCTGCTTGGCCCAGACGAGGGTCGGCCCGCCTGACGGCAGATCGACGATCGCGCCGCGGCAGCCTTCGTCGTCGGTGAGCAAGTCGATCGTGAAGCTGTTCTCCCAGACGATCACGTTGGGAAGTTCGCGGACGCGCTGCATCACCGCCCGCATGATCTCCTTGCCGGTCGAGTCGCCGTTCGCGTGGGCGATTCGGTTATGGCTGTGCCCCCCTTCGCGACCCAGCAAAATGGCGCCGTCCGCCTCGTCGAACTGCGTCCCCCAGCCGACCAGTTCGCGAATCCGCTCGGGCGCCTCGCGGACGACCTTCTCCACGACGTCGCGATGGCAGAGGGTGCCGCCCGCGGAGAGGGTGTCCTCGACGTGATCCTCGAAGCGGTCTTCGGGATCGAGCACGCCGGCGATGCCGCCCTGGGCGTACTGGCTGTTCGATTCCCGCAGGCGGTCCTTCGTGGCGACCACGACGGTCAGCGACGGGTCGACGGCGATCGCCGCCCGCAGCCCCGCCAGTCCGCCGCCGATGATGAGCACGTCGGCGAAGAAGTGCGGGTTTCGCTTCGGATGGAAACCGACGAGATAACGACGGGCGTTCGACTTCATGCGGTGAACGTCATTGGAGAAAGATCGCGGACGGAGCGAACTCGTTCGTCGATCCGGCTGGATCCGTAAGACTTGCGTGCCAGGGCTGGATTGTCCAGCCGTGCCTTAGCGATCGGCTCTCAACCCCACGAACGGGTTCGCCGACGAACGAACCCGGATCGTCGCTCGAACGAGAATTTCGCACGGCTGGACAAGCCAGCCATGGCACCCGGGAATACTCCTTTCGCTTCGGCCCAATGATTCCGAAGGGCGGAACCGAACATCCGTCGCTCTACCGGTTCCTCGCCCGCTGGAAGGCGCGGAACTGTTCGAGGTACTCGATCGGAGGCTGGTTCACGGCGCCGTCGATCTGGTCGCCGGAGGCCGAGTCGTCGCGGGCAGTCCCCGAGCGCTGGGCGGTCGTGCGGGAACGAAGTCCCAGAGAACGCACGGCGTCCTCGAACTCTCCCGACGGCGTCGCTTCGCCCGGTTCGGGAAGCGAATCGGCGGCCTCCTTCATCGCCTTCCACTTGGCGAAGAACGATTCCATCTCCGCGTCGCTCCAGCCGAGTTCCTTGAGCAACGCCGGATCGCGGCGGCGCTCTTCGTCTTCGAGGTATCGCAGGACCAGATCGGTCGCCTGCTTGGAGTATTCGAGATTCGCCTTCTCGCCCGGAGGGAGCGGAAGTTCGGTCGTCGCCGGGTTCACGCCCCCTTCGCCGGTCGTCGCGGCGTCGTTTCCTTCGCCCATCGAGCCCGCGGCGCTGGAGCCTCCGGTCGAGCCCCCGCCGCCCGAGTCGCTCTTCGAGCCGCTTTGACCCGGCTTGCCGCCCGAGGCTCCGCCGGCGTCCCCCTTCGATCCGGCCGCGGCGCCTTCGCCTTGGGGCGATTCCTTCGGGGCGCCGCCTGCTTCGCCGGACGTTTCGCCGCCCGCCTGGCCTTCGCCGGCGCCTCCTTCGCCCTGCTCGCCGCCGCCGGCAGGCATGCCTCGCTCGCCCTGTTCGTTCGGCGCAGCGGCCTGTTCGCCCTGCTGTTCCGGTCCGTTCTGATTCTGTTCGGCGCCGCCTTGATCCGGCGCCTGCTCTTGAGAGGGGCCGGCGCCCGAAGGGTTTGCTTCCTGCGACTGCGCACCCGCGCCGGTCTGCTGGCCGGAGGAACCGGAGCCCGACGGACTCTGCGCGCCCGGCTGCTTGCCGCCCTGCGAACCCGGTTGGCCTTCGCCCTGGGCGCCAGGTTGAGCGCCCTCGGCGCCTGGCTGATCGTCCGCCTGTGCGCCCTGCTCAGCGCCGGGCTGACCCTGTTGAGGTTGGCCCTGTTGAGGTTGACCCTGCTGCGGCTGACCCTGCTGCGGCTGACCCTGCTGCGGCTGACCCTGCTGCGGCTGACCCTGCTGCGGCTGACCCTGCTGCGGCTGACCCTGTTGCGGCTGCCCCTGTTGCGGCTGCCCCTGTTGAGGTTGGCCCTGTTGAGGTTGACCCTGCTGCGGCTGACCCTGCTGCGGCTGACCCTGCTGCGGCTGACCCTGCTGCGGCTGACCCTGTTGCGGCTGACCCTGTTGCGGCTGACCCTGTTGCGGCTGACCCTGTTGCGGCTGACCCTGTTGCGGCTGCCCCTGCTGAGGTTGGCCCTGCTGAGGTTGGCCCTGTTGCGGCTGCTCCTGCTGAGGTTGACCCTGCTGAGGTTGACCCTGCTGAGGTTGACCCTGCTGAGGTTGACCCTGCTGAGGTTGGCCCTGCTGCGGTTGGTTCTGAAGCTTCTCGAGGATCTTTTCGAACGCTTCGCCGTCGTGCAACGGATCCTGCGGACCCCCTTGGCCGTTCGGCTCGCCCTGGCTGGGCTCTCCCTGCGGTTGGCCTTCGGAGTTCTGCGAAGGCTGACCGTTCGCTCCCTGCGAGTTAGCGCCCTCGCCGCGGGGCATGCCGCCGCCGTCGTTCGGCTTCCCGCCGTTCGACGCGGATTGACCCTGTGCGTTCTGGCCCTGGGCGCCTTCGCCTTGCGCATCCTGGCCTGCGGGACTTTGCGAAGGATCGCCTGACGGTTCCCCCTGGCCGTTCGCGTTCTGCGGGTTGCCGCCGGCGGGCGAGCCGCTGCCGGTCGCCCCTTCGCCGTTTGCTTCGCCTTCGCCGTTGGGTTCGCCCTGGGAGGGCTCGGCGTTCGGATCGCGTTCGCCGGGAGGCATCTGCGACGGGTCGGTCGGCATCGCGCCCGCCCCCTGCGCGGCGCCGGCGCCGTCCGAAGGCATGCCGCCCTGGCCGTTCGAGTTCTGGCTTTCGCCCGACGGACCCCCGCCGCCGGAAGCGCCGTCCGAGGTGCCTTCGCCCTCGGAGGACTCGCCTTCTTCGCCTCCGCCGGAAGAGTTGCCCGTGCTGCGGCTCTGCTCGCCGGCGCCGTCGCTCTGGCCTTCGCCTTCGTCGCTGGAGGCGTTGGTTCCGGTCGTTCCGGAAGAACCCTTATCGCCCTGTCCGCCTGACGAACCCCCTCCGCCGCCGGCGCCGGACTGTCCTTCCTGCGATTCGCCTCCGCCTTCGCCCGCGGCGCCTTCGTCACCGTTCGGATCGCCGTTGCCGGCAGCAGGCGCCTTCTCCGCGTGCGGGTCTTCGCCCGGCGCCGGAGGCAGGATCGTGACTTCAATGAACGTCGATCGTGTGCGCTGGTAGCCGGGCGATCCGTCGACGGTCGTTCGGCTGTCCCACGCGTCGACCGCGATGCGCGCCCGATCGCCCTGCTTGAAGCCGAACAGGTCGGGCGTGAAGCGGACGCGGAACGTGCGCGGCGCGGGGCTCGTCTGCGGCTCATCGAGCGACGGCACGCGGAAGAGTTCGCTCTCCCCTCGCAGGCCGAACCATTCGACCCGCTGCAGGCCGAAGTCGGGATCGAGCGCCTGGAACTGCAACTCGACCGAGCGATTCAGCGGCGTCTCGATTTTGTCGGACAGCGGCGCCCGCCAGGTCACCTCGGGCGGCAGATCGCGGAAGGCCTCGATCGGAATGGCGAGCGGATCGTTGACGAGGCCCGTCTCGCCCGTCATGCGCGGCACGACGGCGGCATATTCGCTCTTCGACGCGTCGGCGGTCATGGCGATCGCGAACGAGGCCGACGCGGTACGCTCCGTCGCGGTGGCGGTCACGGTGCGGGCGACCGTGGGGGCGGCGCTGCCCGCGAAGTCGGGCCACGCGCGATAGAGGTCCAGTCGCGCGGCGCCGATCTGCACGTTCGACGAGAGCGAGAGCGTCGCCCGGGTTCCTTCGAGCGCGCGAAGCGTCGAGGGCTGGCGTTCGATGCGCGCGGGCAGACGGGTGTAAGCCGGGTACTCGTACCGCACCTCGTCCGCGACGAGCGTGGGTTGCGGAGCGACCTTGATCGCGAAGGTGGCCGAACCGGCGTCGCCCGCCTGAACGCGATACGTCAGCGAACGCCGCAGTCCGTCGGTTCCGACCTCCGGCAACGTCGCCTTCCACGTATCGGGAGTTTCGGCCTTCTCCATCGGGACGCGGACGTCGACGAACTGGCCGTCGTCGGTGGAATAGACGACGGCGATGGCGTCCTTCGCGGATAGGCGAACGATCTCCGCTTCGATCGTGACCGTAGAGCCCAGCGGAACCTCGACGTCGCCCGGTCGCACGGCCAGGATCTCCACCCGCGCGGGAGGGACGACCTCCGACCAGGGCGCGGCGAGGCGCGTCGCGCCGGCGAGCATGCGATCGGGCGCGAGCGCGGTCGCCACGGCGCCGATCGCGACCAGACCGACCAGGATGCAGGCCATGAAGAACGCGGGGCGAGGCGAGACGACGACCTCCACCGGCGCCCGCGTGATGTCCTGTTCGGCCTGAGCCCGCAGGTAACGGAGCGCCTCGGGGGGAACGTTGGCTTTCTCTCGCTCCAGGCTCAGCAGGTTGAGCAGGCTGTTCTTGTACTGCGGCCGATCGCCTTCGATCAGTCGCGCGGCGTACTCCGGATGGATCCGGCGGAACGCTACCGGCGCGACGCGGAACAGGCTGTACCAGATCGCCCATCCCAGCAGCGAACAGAGCGAGAGCCACCTCATCCAGTCGGGGAGCGACGTTTCGAACTGCCGCGGCAGCAGCCAGGCGTCGACGTAGATCACCAGCGACGCCGCGAGGCCGAACACGATCAGGCCGAACAGGATGGCCTGCGACGTCTCGACCAGTTTGACCTGACCGCGAACGTTGTCGACGGCGGTGCGCACCCGCGGCGCATCGGCGCCGGGAGCCGGATCGGCGACTCGCCCGGGGGCGGCAGGATATCCGGTGGCCATACAGGTCTCTGAAGAGAAAGCGTGCCCGCTGGTCGTTTCCGCAGCGCGGGCGACCCGATCGGCCCCCCTGCGAGGCGAAAGATTCTACGCGCGGCGTCGAAGCGGGGTGCGACGTCCGTTTATTATAGACCGCTCGATCGGGCGGCCTCCTACGCAGAAATCCTGTCAGAGACGAGATTTCCGCCGGTCGCCCGCATAGCCCGACGCTCCGTTTTCGACCCTCTCGACAGGAATCGCCGCATGTCCAGATTTCGACGCATTTCGACGCTCGCCGTCGTCGCTTTCGCCCTCTTCGCTGGAATTTCGATGACCCAGGCCGCCGAACCCGAATCGGGTAAGGAAGCGGGGAAGACGCTCCGCCACGTGGTGCTGTTCAAATTTAAGGAGTCCGTCACGGAAGAACAGATCCAGGAAGTGGTCGCCGCGTTCGCGGGCATGAAAGAGAAAATCGACGCGATCAAGGACTTCGAGTGGGGAACCGACGTCGGCGTGGAGAACAAGTCCGAAGGCTTCACCCACGGCTTCGTGGTCACCTTCGACTCGACCGAAGGGCGCGACGCGTACCTCCCGCACCCAGCCCATAAGGACTTCGGCAAGCTCGTCGCCGGCAAGCTGGAGAAGGTTCTGGTGTTCGACTTCTGGGCGAAGGAAACGCCGTAAGCAGGCGCATTCGAGTCGATCGCATGATTCGCGATGAAGACTTTGCGATACAGGTTCTCTCCGACTAAGCCGGATTGCGGATCGAGGCGACGCACCGGCCGACCGGAGAAGTGAGGAAGTCGATCGTCTCGACTGGTTCCGTCCGCGAGCGTCGCGATCGACTCGTCGGGGATTGGAAACGCGAGTTGTACGATCCGTCGGAGTACCGGATCGAATACCTCCGGACCGCGACCGGAGAGACGGTTTGCGTCGTACATTCGCCGTCAGGTAAGCGTCGCGACGCCCAGCGACGCGGCGGCGTGAATGAACGCGAGACGCACATTCGTCTGATCGACGAGATCGTGACCGAACTCGCCCGCGAACGACGTTAGATCGATGGGGCGACCTCGCCCTGTCACTGCTCGGGAGCTTAGCAATGTCTGTCAGAACCCTGATCGCTATCTCGCTGTTAATGACGACCGCCGTCACGTTCGCGTCCGCCGAAGAGGTCGACGTATACCTCCTCAGCGGACAGTCGAACATGCAGGGATCGGGGCGGATCGCCGAGATCCCTGCGGATGTTCCACGCGAGATCCCGCACTCGTTCTTCTGGAACGGGAAGGAGTTCGAGCCGCTCGTCGTCGGAAAGACGAAGGTCTCGGGGAAGCCGGAGACGTTCGGGCCGGAGGTCGGCTTCGCGCTCGACCTGGCGACGGCGGAGCGCCCGATCTATCTCGTGAAGTACTACGCCAGCGGGATGCCGCTCTACTTCGGATGGAACGGAAGCGAATGGGCGGGCGACATGCCCGGCCCGGGGAGGCGGAATTTCTATCCGGGAGTTTCGCCCGACGATCCCAACCAGGGGACGCTCTATCGTCAGATGCTCTCCGGCTACCGTGCGGCGCTGGCGAGTCTCGAACGGTCGGGCAAGACGCCCGTCGTTCGCGGGTTCGTCTGGATGCAGGGAGAGATGGACAGCAAGCACGAGCTTTCCGCCGGGACGTACGCCGAGCAGCTCGGTCTGCTTCGGCAGCGTCTGGGCGAGGATCTGAAGACGCCCGGGACGATCCCGCTCGTCTTCGGTCAGGTTCTGCCGTATGAACCGGCGCTCCCGCGGTATACGCATCGCGAGCTGCTGCGGACGAAGATGGCGGCAGCCGATTCCCGATCCGGAGCGCCCGAGTCTCTATCGCGGACGCGGATGGTCTCGACGGACGGGTTCGGACTGCTGGCCGACACGGTGCATTACGACGCCGCGGGACAGCTTCGGCTGGGCAAAGCGTTCGCGGCGGCGATCAGGGAACTTGCTGCGGAGAAACCGTAGGCAGGCTATCTCAGGCGCTGCCTGCGAAGGCTGCCGCGGCCTGGAATAGTCGGGACGAGACGCTCGCACGAAAAAAGCCCGCCGGAGATCCGACGGGCTTTTCTTGTTTCGTTTTCGCGACGGACGCAAGTTCGAAGACTAACGCTTCGAGAACTGCGTACCGCGACGGGCGCCGCGGAGGCCGTACTTCTTGCGTTCGACCATGCGCGAGTCGCGGGTGAGATAGCCGCCGTCGCGAAGGGCTTCGAACAGTTCGGCGTCGAGGCTCACCAGGGCGCGGGCCATGCCCATCCGGCAGGCGCCGGCCTGGCCGGTCGTGCCGCCGCCGACGACGCTGACGATCACGTCCAGGTCGTTCCGCTTGCCAACCGCGTCCAGCACCTGGGTCACGGCCATGCGGTCCTGCACCGACGGGAAATACTCTTCGAAGTCCCGCTTGTTGATCGTGATGGCGCCGCTGCCCTTGCGAACGCGAACGCGGGCGACGGAGGTCTTGCGGCGCCCGGTGCCCAGGGCATCGCCGTTATTCGGATCACGCTTCGCAGTGAACATGGTCGACAGCTATCTGATCGTGTGCGGAAGTTGAATTCGAGAAGCGGCAGCAGGCTTAAAGCGTATCGGTTATCCGATCAGGCGCTGACGACGCCGTCAGGCGCTGACGTTGGCCTTCCGGACGCCCATGTCGCGGGGCTGCGGCTGCTGGGCCTGATGCGGGTGTTCGGAGCCGGAGTAGAGCTTCAGCTTGTCCAGCATCTTCACGCCGAGCTTGCTCTTGGGCAGCATGCGGCGAACGGCGTCGTACAGAATCAGTTCGGGACGACGCTCGAACCGCTTGCCCGCCTTTTCCACCTTCTGGCCGGGATAGCCGGTGTACCAGCGATACTCCTTCTGTTCCCACTTCTTGCCGGTGAAGACGATCTTGTCGACGTTCAGCACGACGACGCAATCGCCGCAATCGACGTTCGGCGTGTAGAGGGGCTTGTCCTTCCCCATCAGCACGACGGCGATGTCGCGGGCCAGGCGACCGACGATCTTGTCTTCGGCGTCCACGACCCACCAGTTCGGCTGAATCGCGTTGGGCTCGCCCGCCTTGGGCTTGCTCTTCACCATGAAGGTCTTCGTGTACACCGTCGTCGCTCCTGACGTCCGCGATTTTATCGCGGCTCTCGCGTGTTCGTCTGTTTTCGCAAGCTTCGGAAAATTCCGGACTTGCGTCGTTTCGTACGCACCCGAAGCCGGGGGCGGAAGATTCGGAAAAACGAGCAGTTTACAGGTCGAGCGCCGATCGGGCAAGCCGCACGAAGGCAAAAGGCGCTACTGTTTCTCGGAGCCCCCGCGAGGAACGCCGCCGAAGGGATCTTCGCCCGGTCGCCGCCGATCGCTTGCATTCGGGATCGAGCCAGTCGACCCTTCAATATCTCGGCGTTCCGGTATCTTACCGGCTGGAAGCGATGCAAGCTCCTGACTTAGCGGAAACCGATCCCGGCGTCGCCTCGGAACTCGCCTATGTCCCGACGACGGCGGAGAGCCGGGCGGCGCTGCTGTATGCGGCGGCGTCGATCGGCATGGCGCTGCTCACGGCGGGGCCCGCCATCTACGAGATTTACGTCACGTCGCAGTCAGGCCGCGGAGTCGAAGCGTCGCCCTGGGCCTGGCTGCTGCTGGGACTCGCGGGCATCGAATTGGCCTATGCGGCCTACCTGGCTCTGACGCCCGATTTCAGCGCGCTCTGGGCGGCGGCCTGTTTCTACGTCGGCGTCGCCGCGCTGGCCGCGGCGTTCCTGGGCTTCTTTCTCTGGGCGCCCCTCACCCATCCGGGTCTGGCGACGCTGGAACTGGCCGAGCACGATCTGCAGATGAAGGCCCGGCTGTGGTGCCTCGCGCTGATCGTCGCCTACGGCGGCATGGCCTACCTGCTTGGGCGTACCTCCGTCGAGTGGCGTCGGCGGCTAAAGCTCGATCCCGCGAACTGACGTTCGTCGCGTAGTGAGGGCAGTCAGTCTTGTCTGCGTCGCGCATACCAGGCATGGATCAGCGCGGTCTGCAGGAACTGAACCGGCGCGTCGAAGCCGGCTGACGCGATAAGGTCGCGCACCCGATCGGGCGAAGCGATCGCGACGTCCCGGCGATAAGTCGCCCGCATGGTTTCGATCTGCTCGGCAGAGATGCCCGTCGTTCGCATCAACTCCATCCAGACTTCGAGAAGACTGGCGTACTCGGGCGAATCGACGTCCGAGGCCAGGTCGGCGCTCGCGAGCATTCCGCCCGGTCGAAGTCGATCGGCGATCTCGCGAAAGAAAGCTCTGCGTGCGTCGGGATCCAGGATGAAATGCGAAACGAGCAGCGACGTCGCCGCGTCGAACGGTTCGGACGCGGTCAGCGAGTCCAGATACCCTTCATGAAACTGGCACCGCGACGCGAAGCCGCTCGCTTCGGCCCGACCTCGGCAGACCTCGAGCATCGGCCCGGAAGGCTCCACCGCCGTGAAGCTCCAGCCGGGAAACTTCTCCGCCAGATACGCCAGTTCCAGACCCGTGCCGGCGCCGACGCACAATATCCTCGCGTCGGCGGGCAGATCGGCGAGTACGGCTCCCAGAATCAGATGGAGCGCGTCGCGCATCGGCGCCAGCTTCTCGAACCGCTTGTCGTACTCCGCCGCACGCTGCTGATCGAAAACGACGGCGGACTCCTGACGCTGCATCGTGAAACCCTGTTGCTCGACCCGCGGAGAATGGTGACGAAAGTGTGCCATGGCTGGCTTGTCCAGCCCTGCGTTAGACGTTCTCCAAATCAGCACGGCTGGACAAGCCAGGGCAGGTTCCACCTACTGTAAGCTACGGAGGGCGTTCGCCCATATTGAGCAGGATAAAAATGAAGGTGGACACCCAGGATTCGATAGTCGGCGATGATTGATCGGCGGTCACTGTTCAGCCTTGAAAGCGAAGCCACAGTAAACGGATCGATTGTTCGGTCGCCGAATACTCCCCTTCATCTTCCGCCAGGTGGAGACGACGGTCTGTGCTGAGGCGATAGCCAGTCCGTTCGATTGGCAGTAGGCCGAATATGCCTTCATCAGTTGGGGACGTGAGAGAGAGGCATTCTTTTGCCTGCTTAACTTCTCACGCATGAACGCCTCGAAGCTATTGGGCGTTCCATCGTTAGGCAGCGCTTCGCCAAGCAGTTCTCCCTTCGCCCCTGTTAACGAGCGATGGAGAGTTCGATAGCTGAATCGTTTTCCAGTTCTCTGGCAGCAGTTTCGGCCCTCTGCTTTTAGTTTCGCGAAGATGGCTCGGATGCTGCATCCTTGTTGTCTGTGAAGCCTAGAAGCCTCTGCCAGCGTCTCAGGATCGATCTGGCGGCGAGTAATCAGGGCGCCCTTCAAAGATTGGCTCTTGGAAGCGTAGGATTGAATGATATTCAGGACATCAGTCACCAGATCGTCGTCGATGGCATTGGGCATCGTATAAACGATCTGGCAGTTATGGGCACGAAACACAGATTCAAAAAGAGAACTGCCAAAACGAGCCAGGCGAGTCTTGTCCTGAACGATGCAGTAGTCGAGTTTGTGGGCGAGTACGGCATCCAGTAAGCGCCGTAAATGTTCGCTTTGCAGGTTGAGTCCCGAAACGGCTTTGCCGTGAAATTCGGTGATTCGCAGGCGCTTGCCGCGAAAGCGTTCGTCGGTCTGTAGGAAGTCGAGTAGGCGCTGCCGTTGATGCTCGAAAGAGGAGTCAGAGGCGCCGTCGCCCGTCTTATGCAGTTGGCGGTTCGTACTCACTCGGACCACTAGCGCGATTCGCAGTTCTTCGCCCCCATCTTCTTTTCCTGCACCATCCCCTTCGGTCTGTTGCGGATCGATTCCGAGCCAGTTCCAAACGCTCGATTCGAGGATTCGACGATCGCCTCTGCCAGGTAGACGGACGCAAGCCAGGGCGCCGCTGTTAGTCGCGTCCCGAACGGTACTCGGCGCCAGGTTCCAGCGGCGGCAAACGTCGCCAAGTCGCAAGTACGTACCTTCGGCCTTAGAATTGAGCGAAGCCATTCCCTACCTCATCCGTAGGATTGGTCAGGCTGAGCGTCTCGATTAGCCGTCGAACGCTCAGCCGCTTTTCGTCCCTCAGTTGGGGACGTTCGCCCTTATCCTTTCAGGTCGGTAAAGCCGCAGCGTGCGACATAGCTGGTCAGAACGACCTACCGAAACCTGCTTTCGCCTGCTGAATCCTGCGGATTAGCGGCTCAGCCATGGCACACGATGGAGTTGTACTGAGGGATGCCTTCACGGGAACAAGCCTATCATGCGAGGAACTTCTGCAGCCGCGCGAGCAGCTTCTCCGGGTCCTTCGTCTGGCATTCCCAGACGACCAGGACCGACCAGCCGAGCTTCTTCAGTTCGCGCTGCACGCGCCGGTCGCGGATCTTGTTCCGCTCGAACTTCGGCAGCCAGTAGTCCAGCCGGGACGCCGGCGTCGAGCGACCGCGAGGACAGGCATGCCGATGCCAGAAGCAGCCATGCACGAAGATCGCCTTCTTCTTGCCCGGGAACACGAGATCGGGCGAGCCGGGCAGATCCTTGCGATGCAGGCGAAACCGATGCCCCAGCGCGAATGCCGCCTTCCGAACGATCAACTCAGGCGACGTGTGCCGCGTCGGCACCGCCTGCATGATCTTGCTGCGAACTTCGGCGGAGACGGTGTCGGTCATCGACTGCGGCAGTTTCGTAGGTCAGGCATTGCATGACGACGCGCGGAAGCGACTCGGCACGAAGATGCCGCTTCGTCGGAAGCATTCTTCGTAAACAGTCCTTCCCGGAGTAGCCGTCAGGCGATGCCTGACCTACAGGCGCTCACGCCTTCGCGAACAGGCCGGGCGATGCGATGCCGGGTCGTTCGCCGCGGTCGATGTCCCGCATCCGCAGAGCCAGCGTCATCTGCGCGGCGATGGCCGCGATGCAGGGGACGGCGACGGAGTTGCCGGTCTGGGCCCGGATCGCGGCATGATCGACGGCGATTTCGAAGCTCTCGGGAAAGCCCTGCAGGCGGAGCAGTTCCCGGCTGGTCGGTCGCCGGCGGCCGTTGACCAGCAGGTAGTTGTACGACGCGTTATGTCGAAGGGCGCAAGAGTAGGGGTGCATGCCGATGTGCCCCCCCTTGTTCTCATGCCAGATCGTGGGGAACTCCGGCTCGCGGCCCTGCTCGGCCAGTCGGGCGAGGCGCTTCTTCTGAATGAACTCCGACGCGATCAACTTCGGATCGACGACTTCCTCCGGCTCCAGGACTTCGTCGAGCGGCTTCCGCCAGGCGTAGGGCTCGGGCCAACGGAACGGCACGTCGTCCTGAAAGCCGACGATGAACGTTCGCTGCCGCGTTTGAGCCACGCCGTAGTCGAGGGCGTTCAGCACGTTGACGTGGATGCGGTAGCCCAGGGCTTCCAGCGCCGCGACCACCGTCGCGCAGGTCCGTCCGCCGTCGTGGGTGCGGAACTGCTTGACGTTCTCCAGCAGGATGGCCGTCGGTCGGCGGAGCTTGAGGATCCGCTCGATCTCGAAGAAGAGCGTTCCCCGGGTGTCGGCGAATCCGCCCCGCGAGCCGATGATGCTGAAGGGCTGGCAGGGGAAGCCGGCGAGCAGGACGTCATGCTCCGGCACGTCCTCTTCATGGACCCTGGTGATGTCGCCGTGCGGCTTCTCGCCATGGTTGGCCTCGTACGTCACCTGGGCGAGCGGATCCCACTCGCTGCTGAAGACGCACGACCCGCCCGCCGCCTCGAATGCCACCCGCATCCCCCCGATGCCGGCGAAGAGATCGATGAAACGAAAGGGCTTCCAGAGGGGCGACACCGTCGCGCTCGCCTCGCCTGAGCGGCGCAGCAAAACTTCGTCGCTGCCTTCGAGATCCCACTTCGCCTGGAATTCGGCTCGCGAGTCCGCCGCTTCGAACGAGAGCGAATCGAACGACTTGCCGACCTTCGCGAGCGACGCGAACTCGATCCGGCGGAAAGCGTCTCGCGTCATCGTGCGTCCTGTCGTTCGCGTCGCGGGGCAGACGCCCTTAGTGTAGGCGCTTTCGGGCGAGAGCGCGACCTAGCTGGATGCGGTAGCGCGAAGGCGAGCGATCAGCGCTTCCCACTCTGCGGCGACGCGCCGGCGAGTCTCTTCGTCACGCCCGAACCGTCGCAGATTTCCCATGACGTATTCGGCGAGCGCAAGAACCGAAGGCGTTAGCGGACGAAGTACGTCGATCTTCTTCTGCTCGAACTGAAAGCGGATGCCGTAGCCGATGATTCCTGCGTGAGCATCGTCTTCGGGCTCTTCGCATTCGGGAACCTCGCGCAGGTACTCGTCGAGGACGGGATAGTAGTACGCGAAGGCCGGGGCGCCCATCCACATGAAGTTATCCTGGTAACACAGCGGATACTCCGCGAACTTCGCCTTCGCTTGTTCCAGCGTCAGTCCGCCGAACTTCCTCCACGCCGCCTGCTCGTCGAGGCAGCCGTAGACGACGAAGTCGGACTTGCCCGGCAAGCGACCGGTCGGTTTCGCGTCTGACGGATCGGCCATATCGCTTCAGTTCGTGCGCAACTTCAGCAGTTTGCGGAGGGCCTGAACCATGAAGTATCGGCGTCGGTCGGTCAGCATCGATCCGAACTTGGTGCGATCCTGGCCGATAAGAGCGATCGCGAGGCCGTGGCTGCCAGAGTACCGGTATCCGATGTTCTCCTCTTCGACTTTCCGAATCGATTTCCAGTCGAACCGGCGGGTCCAGCCAATGGGTCCGATGCCGATGAACACGGCCCCTTCCCCTCGCTCTCCGGAAACCGAAAGCCTGCCGACCGTCGTCATCAGGGCCAGGAGAGTTAAAACGAGCGCCGCGAAGCAGAACATGGAGGCGCCGGCAGTCTGGCCCCAGTCGTAATTCCCGGAGACCAAGTAGACGTACAGATTGGGGAGTCCGACGCCGCACCATAGGAGCGCGAAGGGAACGAGAATGAAGCCTACCGGCGATCGCGTCGTGGACGTCAGGCGCCAGCCGATTTCCGTCCGCTCGAACGACACGCCGGGCGGCGGCTGGCCGAGGTCGAACTCCTCGACGGCTACTTTCTGATCCGCGACAAGCTCGGAAAGAGCGTACGCCTCGTCGCATTCGGGACAGACCGCCACGTCCTTCGCGACGTTCATTTCGCTGGCCGCGAAAGGACGGTCGCACTCGGGACAGAGGATCTCCATCGAAGAGAGCTCCCGAACTAACCCTTCTCCTCCAGCGCCGCTTCCCGCTGCTTCTTCCCTGATCGTCGCTCCAGCGCGGCGGCGATGAAGTCGAAGAAGAGGGGGTGGGGGGCGGTGGGCTTGCTCTTGAACTCGGGGTGGAACTGGACCGCGAGGAACCAGGGGTGGTCCTCCAGTTCCAGGATCTCGATCAGCCGACCGGTGGCGTGGACGCCGGAGAATCGCATGCCGTGGGCTTCGAACTGCTGCCGGTAGGCGTTGTTGAACTCGTACCGGTGGCGATGACGCTCCTTGATCGTCTCGGACTTGTAGGCCTCGCGGGCGTGGGTCCCTTCTTCCAGGCGACACTCCTGGGCGCCGAGGCGCATGGTGCCCCCCATCTGAATCACGTTCTGCTGATCGTCCATCAGGCAGATCACCGGATGGGCCGTGTTCTTGTCGAACTCCGTCGAGTTGGCTTCGTCGAGCTGGACCACGTTCCGCGCGAACTCGATCGCCGCGCACTGCATCCCCAGGCAGATGCCGAAGAACGGGAGCTTCTTCTCCCGGGCGAAGCGGATCGCCTGAATCTTGCCCTCGATGCCGCGCTCGCCGAATCCGCCCGGGACGAGCAGCCCGTCGTACCCGGCGAGCATCCGCTCGGGGCCTTCTGTCTCCAGATCCTCGGCGTCGATGCGTCCGATGCGTAGCTGCACCTGGTGGTGCATCGCCGCGTGGTCGAGCGATTCGTAAATCGACTTGTAGGCGTCCTTGTGCCGGGCGTACTTGCCGACGACGGCGACGGAGAGCTCAGCCTTCGGGTTCCGCAGGCGATGGAGCAGGTCGTGCCAGTCGTCGAGCGCCAGTTCGCGTTTGGGAAAGCGGAACTTGTCGCAGACTATTCCGTCGAGCTGGTTGTCGTGCAGGCTGAGCGGCACTTCGTAGATGGAGAAGTCCTTGTCCCGTTCCTCGATGACGGCCTCGTACGGCACGTTGCAGAAGAGGGAGATCTTCTCCTTGTCCGACCGGCTGATCTCCCGCTCGGTGCGGATGATCAACACGTCCGGCTGGATACCGATCGCGCGGAGTTCGTTGACCGAGCGCTGCGTCGGCTTGGTCTTCAGTTCGCCCGCCGCCTTGAGATAGGGCGCCAGCGTCAGGTGGATGTAGAGGCAGTTCTCCTTGCCCACGAGCAGCGAGAACTGGCGGATGGCTTCCAGGAAGGGCTGGCTTTCGATGTCGCCCGCGGTGCCGCCGATCTCGGTGATGACGACGTCGACGTCGGGCCCGTGCAGCTTATGGATGCAGCGCTTGATCTCGTCGGTGATGTGCGGAATCACCTGCACGGTCTGGCCGAGAAATTCTCCCCGGCGCTCCTTCTCGATGACCGAGAGATAGATCTGGCCCGTAGTGTAGTTCGAATCGCGGGTGAGGGGCGAATCGGTGAAGCGTTCGTAGTGCCCCAGGTCGAGGTCGGTCTCGCTGCCGTCGTCGAGGACGTAGACCTCTCCATGCTGGTAGGGGCTCATCGTCCCGGGATCGACGTTGATGTAGGGATCGAGCTTCTGCATCCGCACGCGCAGGCCGCGGCGTTCGAGGAGCATGCCGATCGAGGCGCTGGTGAGCCCCTTGCCGAGGGAACTCACGACGCCGCCGGTGACGAAAATCTGCTTGGTCATGAAATCGAACGAATGCTTCTCGCCGGAATGCGGCGATCGGTTCGGAAGGGATGCGGTCGGAAGCGAGCGTAGGGGAGGGAGAGTTAATTGACCGCGGTTCGCTGACGCAGAACGAACGCCTGGTAGTCGGCGGCCGTGTCGATGCCGGGGGTCGCTTTCGGCGTGACGCCGACGACGATCTTGCGTCCATGCCAGAGCGCGCGGAGCTGCTCCAGCTTTTCCAGGCGCTCGATCGGGGCAGGGGGGAGCGTCGCGAACTCGAGCAGAAAATCCCGACGGTACGCGTACAGACCTAAGTGATGCAGGAAGGGCGGATCGGCCCCCAGCATCGCCGAAGAATCGAGAATCTCGGGGGACCAGTCGCGCATTCGCGGGATCCAACTGCGACTGAAATAGAGCGCTTCGCCCGCGGAGTTGCAAACCGCCTTGACCACTGCCGGGTCGTGCAGCAGGGCCTCCTCCCGAATGGGGGCGGCGATCGTCGCGATGGCCGCGTCGGGCGACGCCAGCAGGCGCTCCACGACCTGATCGATCGTCTGCGGATCGAGTTCCGGCTCGTCCCCCTGGACGTTCACGAAGACGTCGGCGTCGGGGCGATTCGCGGCGACTTCGGCCAGGCGGTCGGTCCCGCTCTGGCAGTCGGGGCTGGTCATCACGAACGGGGCGCCGAAGCGGCGGCACTCGTCGGCCAGCAGGGGGTGATCGACGGCGACGATCGTTTCGATCGGTCGCGTCGCCCGGCAGGCGTTCTCCCATGTGTGCTGGAGCAGGCTCTTGCCCGTCTCGCGGAGGAGCAGCTTCCTCGCGAGTCGGGACGATTCGAGCCGGGCGGGGATGACCGTCAGAACCTTCGCGTCCGCCTGCGGCATGCTCTCGCGCCTCTCGTCCGACCGGCCGAAGCCGGGCCAGGAATCGAAAGGGCCATTCTACCGCAGGGCGCTTCGATCCCGTAAGGGACAGAGCGCCGCAGGCGCAATGTCTGGGGCGAGCGGTGGGCGTGAGCCCTCCGTGTTTCCGAAATTTTGAAAGGCGACGAGCGTTTTCGTGCAAGTGAAAACCACGGAGGGCTTACACCCTCCGCTCGCCATTCACGATACACCTACGCCGCCAGTCGCTGCCGGCCGCGATAGAACGAGGCGAGGCCTTCGGCGACGGAGCGTTGCTCGTCGGGGCGAAGCTCGGGGAAGATGGGCAGGGAGAGCACTTCCTTCGCCGCACGTTCGGTGTGGGGGAGGGAGCCGGGCTTGTAGCCGAGGCTCTTGAAGCATTCCTGCTGATGCAGCGGGATCGGGTAGTAGATCTCCGATCCGATCTGCCGGTCGGCCAGGTGCTTTCGCACGACGTCCCGCTGGCCGAAGGGGATGCGGAGCGTGTACTGGTTCCAGGCGTGCCGGGACGCGTCAGCTTCCGTCGGAAGGGTCACGTCTTCGGCCAGGCCGCTGGTGGTGAGCAGCTTGTCGTACAGCGCGGCGTTGCGACGGCGCGCGGCGGTCCACGTGTCGAGCCAGCGGAGCTTCACGCCCAGGATCGCGGCCTGGATCGTGTCGAGCCGGCTGTTGATCCCGACGACCGAGTGGTGGTAGCGGGGGTTCATGCCGTGGTTGGCGTAGAGTCGCAGCCGCTCGGCGGTGATGTCGTCCTGGCAGGTCATCAGGCCGCCGTCGCCCATGCCGCCGAGGTTCTTGGTCGGATAGAAGCTGAACGCGCCGACCCAGCCCATGGACCCGGCGCCGCGACCGTCATGCTCGGCGCCGATCGCCTGGGCGGCGTCCTCGATGATCGAGATGCCGCGACGATTCGCGATCTCCGACAGGGCGGTCATGTCCGCGCACTGGCCGAACAGGTGGACCGGAATGATCGCTCGCGTGCGGGCGGTGATCGCGTCCTGCACGCAGTTCGGATCAACGTTGTAGGTCTTCGGATCGATGTCGACGAAGACCGGCGTCGCGCCCATGCGCCAGATGGCGCTCGCGGTCGCGAAGAAGGTGAAGCTGGGGCAGATGACTTCGTCGCCCGGTCCCAGGCCGAGAGCCATCAGCGGAATGAGCAGGGCGTCCGAACCCGAAGCGCAGGCGATCGCATGCTTGGCGCCGGACAGGGTCGCGACGCGCTCTTCCAGGTCGCGAACTTCCGGACCGTGCAGGAAGCGCCCTGACTTCACGACGGCGCGGATCGCCGCGTCGATCTCGCCTTCCAGCAACTGATTTCCGCGGGAAACGTCCAGGAGCGGCACGGCGCCGCGATCGGTAGAGGGACGCGGCACGGCGCCGCGATCGGCAGAGGCGGGGGGAACGGGCGTTCGAACAGCGACGCTATCGCTTGCGGGGTCGCGCATGATCTGTCGCCTCCTTGCGACGGACGGCGTTCGCGTCGCTTTCGACGCGCAAGGCCGCAGATGATCGATCGGCGGCAGAGGATCGCCCTGCCGCACCTTCAGGCCGCTCCGGTCCCTGGAGCAGCCCTCGGGACGAGAGGCTATCCGGCAGCGGGCGAAGACGTCAAGGCGAAAGAAGAGTTGGGAGTCGCCTGGAGCGTCAATCGCGGATCGCGACCGGGACCGCAAGATCTTTGAACCGCTGCGGGCATCGTCGCGCCCGGGTGGCGCTGGTTGACTCAACCAGCGTCCGCGCAGCGGATCGGAGGCCTGATTCGCACGTCGGATTCCTCGCAGCCGGGTTCGTCCAAGTCCTTGCTTGAAGGAGGGCGGCGATTTCGTGCTGAGTTCGCGATAAGGCCTCCCACGGGCTGCGCCCGCGCCGGTTGAGACAACCGGCGCCACCCGGAAATGGTCGACTTCTTCCATTTCCCGTGACAGACGCAGCGAAGCACGCGTCAGTTCTTCGCGACCTCGGCGAGGGGGGCGGGGTCTTCGGACGTTTCGCTTCCGGAGTCGCCGCTGCGCCCGTTTCTGCCGTTCTTGCCCTTCTTCTTGTTGCGGAAGGCGTCGTGCAGCGATTCCCAGTCGATCACCATCTTGCCGCCCGTCTTCTCGTGCGAAGCGCTCCAGTTCTTGAGCAGGTCCAGGCAGGCATGGTCGATGTGGTCGAGCTCGTCCAGGTCGACCAGCAGCGTCGTGCCGGGCGGAACCTTCTCCAGCTTGTCGGCCAGGATCGGAAGCCGGAGGAAGGTCGCCGTCCCGGCCAGATGCAGGATCGTCAGGTTCTCCGCCTCGCGGACTTCGACGCGGACGCTCAGTCGGGAGGCGACGTACAGCAGCCGAAGGGCCGAGAGCACGATGCCGGTGACGACGCCGATGAGCAGATCCTCGACGACGATCGTGATCATCGTCACGAAGTAGACGACGACCTCCCACCAGCCGTGCTTGTAGAGTTCCTTGATCGCCTTGACGTTGACCAGCTTGTAGCCGGTGTAGACCAGGATCGCCGCGAGCGCGGCGATCGGGATCAGTCGCAGCATGAAGGCCAGGAAGCTGACCAGGATCAGCAGCCAGACGCCGTGCAGGATCGCGGAGAGCCGGCTCTTCGCGCCGGCCTGCACGTTGGTGGCGCTGCGGACGATGACGCCCGTCATGGGCAACGCGCCCAGGAATCCGCAGACCATGTTGCCGACGCCTTGCGCGGCGAGTTCCCGGTCGTAATCGGTCTTCACCTCGCTCTGCATACGATCGACGGCGCTGGCGCACAGCAGGGTTTCCGCGCTGGCGACGATCGCCAGGACGAGCCCCAACTGGATCGCGTCGATCCAGGGGAGCGATCCGAGGGTGTTGAGCGTCGGGACGTGAATCTCGCTCCACAGGTTGTTCGGAACTTCCACGTACAGCACGGGCAGAGCGAACGTCGCGGCCAGCGCCGTCGCCACGACGACCGCGATCAGCGCCCCGGGCAGGATCTTGATCTTCTTCGGCGCCGCGAGCTGCCACAGGACGATCAGGCCGATCGCGAGGAGGCCGATCTTCGCCGCCCAGGCGTGGTCCTTGAGCGTATCGAGGTTCGTGCGCAGCGCCGCGTCGGCGTTTCGCTGCGTCTCCAGAAGCGTGCGTGCCGCGTTGCCGCTCTCGGGCGATTCGAGCGCCGCGAGCGCCTCGGTCGACGCCTTCGCGGAGTCGGCGAGCGACTGCTGAAAGCTGCCGCTCTTGTCCAGTCCGGGCTGTTCGGCGACGAGCGCGGAGGTCTCGCTCTGCAGTTCGTTCAATCGATCGGCCATCGCTCGCTGCTGGTCCGCTAGACCGTCGAGCGGGCCGATCGCTCCGGAATAGACGTCGACCTCCTCTTCGACGAATTCGCGGATCTGCACCTGGCGCTCGTGCAGGGCGCCGAACTCCTTGAGCAGGGCGATCTTGGCCTGCCGCACCTCCGCGCTTTCCAGCGTCGGCAGGGGGAGCCCCTTCCAGATCGCTTCCGGAATGGTCGCGATATTCCGGATCGCGTTCTCTTTCGGCTTGTCGTCCACCATGACGTGGAACTGACTCGCCACGATCAGCACGCCGATGCCGGCCAGCATCCCCTGAATGACCGCGGGCGAGACGGCGCGAAACCACTGACCGAGCTTCAGCAGACCGGCGATCAATTGAAAGATCCCGCCCAGCAGAACGGCGATGCCCAGCATCTCCAGCCCGTGCTCGCGCACCAGTTCGTACACGATGACGGTGAGTCCCGCGGCGGGACCGCTGACCTGCAGCGGAGCCCCGGCGAGGAACCCGACGACGATGCCGCCCACGATTCCCGTGATCAGACCGGCGGAGACCGGCACGCCGCAGGCGATCGCGATCCCCATGCAGAGGGGCAGAGCGACCAGAAAGACGACGATCGACGCCAGGAAATCCTGGCCCGGCGTGGCGAAGGTCTTGCGAACGTATTCGCCGAAGCCGCCGGCGGCGAAACGAGGGGAGTTCATGAACGTAACCTGGGAGGCGGAACGGGTCGGTCGGCGGCGTTACGCGACGCCGGATTCGCACGGAGAAGCCGAATGACGCGGCGACGCTCCGCGGAGAGCGCCTCCGCGGGGGGGAGCCGTCAGATGGCCTTCGCCAGCGGGACGCCGCCCACGGCAGCATGCATCTCGCCGTTGAGCGCGGCGAACTGCTCCTGTTCCGGGTCGAACGCGAAGACCTTCCCCGTTTCCAGCTTGTAGACCCAGGCGTGGACCTTCAGCCCCTTCCGCGCGAGCGCGGCGGCGACGCTGGGGTGGGTCTTCAGATTCTCGATCTGCACCAGCACGTTCTCTTCGATCGTGAGCGTCAGCCGGGCCGCAGGGTCTTCGATGTGCTGGTAGTTCTCGTCCACGATCCGCTTCGTCGAGTCCGCGTAGGCGAGCCAACTCGACACCGCGGGAAGACTCGCCGTCGACGCCGGATTGAGCAGTCCGGCCATGGCGCCGCAGCACGAATGACCGCAGACGATGATCTCCTGCACGCCGAGGACGCTGATCGCGTACTCGATCGTGGCGGCTTCGCCTCCCCCCGGCGCTCCGTAGGGCGGAATGATGTTGCCGGCGTTCCGGAGAATGAACAGTTCGCCCGGTTCGGTCTGCGTCAGCAGGTTCGGGTTGATCCGCGAATCGGAGCAGGTGATGAACAGGGCGAGCGGCTTCTGACCTTCGACCAGCTTCTCGAAGAAGGAGCGACGATGGTCGAAGATGTCCTTCTGGAACTGATGAATGCCTTGGACGAGCTTTTGCATGAGAGATTCGCCTGTCTGCGATGGTTCGACGAGGCGTCGCCGCTCCTCAGGTTCCCGGCGCCGTGCGGCCGGGGGAGGGGAGCAGAAACTTTCGTCGTCGTGAGGAATCGCGAACGCAGGATCTGCGTTCGGTGATCGCTGTCGCTGTCAGTCGCCGGGCGGCGAGGTCTCGATCGATGAGGGCGATCGAAGGCTGCCGCGCGACGCGGGGCGTCCGTTTCCGACGCGACTCCCGAAAGGGGAACGCGGTCCGAAACGAGGGCGCAGCCTCAGAGCAGCAGCGGGGCCAGCAGGCCGTTGCTCCAGCGATGTCCCGAGATGAGCGCGATGCGTCCCGTGGGAGTCGACGCCGACGTGCAGCGGGGCACGCTTCGCTTCGGCAGATTGACGAACCGGCGGACGAAGCGCTGCTGCCGCCTGGATTCGGTCGCTTCCCGACCGGTCGTCGAGTGCTCTTCCTCTTCCGACGGAAGGGGAAGGCTTCCCGTGGGAAGCGCGAGCGACGCGGCGAGCGTAACCGTAGCCCGCGTCGCGCCTGAAAAGAAACAGGCCGCGGCGAAGCAGAGGATCAGAGATATCCGCAGAGTTGCGCGGTTCATCGATCCGACGTGCGTGCGTCGCGTAGGGAAGGGCCGGTCAAAGTCGTTTTCGCTGAGTCGGTGTCGTCGCGGTCGGAGCGTTCGCTCGACCACGGGGCGCCTCCACGACTATCGTCGTCGGGGCTTAAGGAATCTTAAGGAAACTATACGTTCGCGCCAAACGCTTTTGCACGCCCTTATGTCTGGAAATCGGCGAAGAGCGGGATTTCCCGTGCCTTAACGCGGCCGGGCAGAGGCGTTTTCGAACGCCACCTTGCGGCTTGGGATCGCGTCGTCAGTTTCGGCGAACCGATGGTCTGGGTGGCCCGGATTGCTCGTCAATCCGGGCCACCCGGGCTCATGCGCGTAAAACCGCGAGATGCACTCACGGCGCTTTCCTCGATCTCTCAGCCCGTCGACTCCTGAAGCAACGTATCGAATTCCGCTTCCGTGAGGATCGGAATGCCGAGCTCTTTCGCCTTGTCGAGCTTGCTCCCGGCGGCTTCCCCGGCGACGACGTAGTCCGTCTTCTTCGAGACGCTGCCCGCAGCTTTGCCGCCGTGCGCTTCGATCAGTTCCTTGATCTCGTCCCGTTTGTATTTGAGGAGCGTCCCGGTCACGACCAGCGTCTTTCCCGCGAGCGCCTGGCTGGTCGCGACCGCCGGTTCGTCCGATTCCAGCTTCACCCCCAGCGAGGCCAGATCGTCGATCACCCCCTTGCCCCGATCGGACGCCAGGAACTGCGCCACGCTCTCCGCGATCACCTCTCCGACGTCATGGATCGCCGAAAGCTCCTCGGCAGTCGCCGCCCGCAGGCGATCGATCGTGCCGTAGCGCCGGGCGAGAATCTTGGCGACCGACGTTCCGACGTGCCGGATGGCGAGCCCGTCGAGCAGCCGGGCGAGTCCTCGACCTTTGCTCGCCTCGATCCCGGCCAGCAGAGCCTCCGCCTTCTTCTCCTTGACCAGGTCGAGCGTCAGCAGCTCCTCCTTCGTCAGGCGATAGAGGTCGCCGTAGGTCTTCGTCAGGCCCCGCTCGACGAGTTGCGCTACGACCTTGTCGCCCAGCCCCTCGATATCCATGGCGTTGCGACCGGCGAAGTAGCGGAGACGCTCCTGCAACTGCGCCGGGCATTCCGGATTGATGCAGCGAAGATAGACGCCCCCCTCGTCCTTGGCCAGTTCGCCGCCGCAGGCGGGACACTCCGTCGGCAGCGGAAATTCGGGCAGTTCCTCCGATCGGAGATGCTTTTCGACGCGGAGCACGTGCGGGATGACCTTGCCCGCTTTTTCGACGACGACGACGTCGCCGACGCGGACGTCCTTCCGCGCGATCTCTTCGAAGTTGTGCAGGCTGGCCCGGCTGACCGTCGTGCCGGCGATGTCGACCGGTTCCAGTTCGGCAACGGGCGTCAGCGTCCCCGACTTGCCGACCTGGATGCGGATCTCGCGGACGGACGTCGTCTTCTCGTACTTCTCCCACTTGTAGGCGACGACCCAGCGGGGACTCTTCGACGTGCGGCCCAGCCGTTCCCGCTGATCGAAGTCGGAGACCTTCACCACCAGCCCGTCGACTTCGAAGTCGAGCGAGTGGAGGCTTTCGACGACCGTCTCGCAGTAGGCGAGCGCCTCGGCGGAGGTCGCGAAGTTCTGCACATGCGGAGCGACCGGGGCGCCCCACTTCGCCGCCTGGGCGAGGAACTCCGTATGCGTCTTCGCGGTCAGCCCTTCGGCATAGCCGACGCCGTGGCAGAAGAACCGCAGCCGGCGCTCCCGGCAGAGCTTCGGATCGAGCAGACGGATCGTCCCCGCCGCGACGTTGCGGGTGTTCTTGTAGGGAGGGCGCGGCTTGAACTCTTTGCCCGCCCGTTCGGCCTCTTCCTGCCGGCGGCGGTTCTCCTCGGCCAGTTCCTCGTTCAGCAGGACCAGGTCCGACTCGATCATGTAGATCTCGCCGCGGAGTTCCACGACCGGGGGGACGGACTTGCCGGCCAGCTTCTTCGGCGCCCCCATCACGGTGCGGACGTTGTGCGTGATATCGTCGCCGACGATGCCGTTGCCGCGCGTGACGCCGCGGACGAGCTGGCCCTCTTCGTAGAGGATCGAGACCGCGACGCCGTCGATTTTCAGTTCGACGACCCACTCGATCGGCTCCCCTTCGAGCGCTTTCTCCGTTCGCGCAAAGAACTCCTGCAGCTCTTCCAGGTTGTAGGTGTTGTCGATCGACAGCATCGGCACGCGATGCGTCACCGGCGTCAGGCGGTCGACCGGCGCTTCGCCGACCCGCTGCGTCGGGCTGTCGTCAGGAACGGGCTCGCCGAGTTCGGTTTCCAGATCGCCCAGCCGCTTCAGCAGCCGGTCGTACTCCAGGTCGGAGATCTCCGGCGCGGCGTGCTCGTAATAGAGCTCGTTATGCCGGTTCAGTTCCTCCCGGAGGCGATCGATCTCCAGGCGGATGGCGTCAGCGTCGGTCGTCATGAAATGCGTCGCGATTTCGGAGTAGGTTGCGGCTATTCGACCCTCTCCGGTCGAGCGTCGCAATTCCGTTGGCAAGCCGTGCGATCTCGCGTAGTAAGATGCCCTTGCCGTTCCGTGCAACTGTCGCTCGCTTCTCTGTGGTCGACCATGATGCTTCGCCGCTCGCTTCTCATCGTCATCCCGCTGGTCGCCATCTTCCTCGCCGGCGCCGTCTCTGCCGCAGAGGCGAAACGACCCAACGTGCTGTTCATCGCGATCGACGACCTGAACCACTGGGTCGGCCATCTGAAGCGAAACGAGCAGGCGAAGACGCCGCATATCGATCGCCTGGCCGCGCGGGGCGTCAGCTTCGCGCATGCTTATTGCGCGGCGCCGGCCTGTAATCCGTCG
Organism: Lignipirellula cremea; assembly: GCF_056501455.1. Classification (NCBI taxonomy): domain Bacteria; kingdom Pseudomonadati; phylum Planctomycetota; class Planctomycetia; order Pirellulales; family Pirellulaceae; genus Lignipirellula; species Lignipirellula cremea. The sequence continues at coordinate 6,011,600 of NZ_CM151415.1, read as the reverse complement.
CGAGCGGCGCTCCTGTCGGGGATGCGGCCCTCGGCGACGGGCGTCTACCACAATCCCGACGACTGGACGACCTCCATCGCCGAAGGAATCACGCTGCCCGCCTGGTTCAAGAGCCACGGCTACCACGTCGCCGGCGCGGGGAAGATCTACCACGGCAGCCTCGGTCGCAAGTCCGACTGGTCCGAGTTCTACGACGCGCCCGGCGGCGATCCGAAACCGAAAGCGTCCGGGCGCATGGCGGGCAAGCTTCCCATCGCCGCGCTCGACGCCGACGACGAAGACATGAGCGACTGGAAGAACGTCGACTGGACCATCGAGCAGCTCGGCAAGGAACGCGACGAGCCCTTCTTCCTGGCCTGCGGTCTGCGGAAGCCGCATCTCCCCTGGAACGTGCCGCAGGCTTACTTCGACCTGCATCCGCTGGACCAGGTCGAGCTTCCGCCGACGATCCCGAACGATCTGGACGACGTGCCGCCCGCCGGTCGCAAGATGGCGAGGCCGGAAGGCGATCATGCGGCCATGCTCAAGACCGACATGTGGCACGAGGCGGTGCAGGCCTATCTCGCCGCGTGTTCCTATACGGACAGGAACGTCGGGCGCCTGCTCGACGCGCTCGACGCCAGCGGCCATGCCGACGACACGATCGTCTGCCTGTGGGGCGATCATGGCTGGCATCTGGGCGAGAAGGAACACTGGCGCAAGTTCGCCCTCTGGGAAGAGGCGACGCGAGCGCCGCTCGTATTCATCGTGCCCGACAAGACGCCGAAAGGTCGTCTGTGCGAACGACCGGTCGACTTCCTCGCGATCTATCCGACGCTGTGCGAGTTGTGCGATCTGCCGCTGCCGGATCATCTGGAAGGGGAGAGCCTGGCGCCGCTGCTCGCCGATCCGAACGCCGATCGCCCGACGCCGGCGCTCACCACCCACGGGCCCGGGAATCACGCCGTCCGGAGCGAACGCTTCCGCTACATCCGCTACGCCGACGGCAGCGAGGAACTGTACGATTCCGTCGCCGATCCGCTCGAACATACGAACGTCGCCGGCGATCCTGCCTCCGCGGAAGTTAAGAAGGAACTCGCACGGTTCCTGCCCACGACGGAGCGCGAGTCCGTTCCGAAATGGGCGAAGGGCGGTCCGGAGAAGGGGGGAGACTGACGACGGTCCCCAGATTCATCCCTCACTCAGATCGACTTGATGGCCCCTGCTCCTTTGCCTCCCTACGGCTCTCAATATCCCGGCCCCGGCTATCCGCAGGCACGACCCGCTGCGGCGAAGAAGAGCCGCCGCGGATGGTGGATCGGTTCGTCGATCGGATGTGCCGTCATCGCGCTCTGCGCAGGCGTGCCCGCGCTCTGCGGCGGCGGGCGCTACGCCATGCTCGCTCGGACGGACGCAGTTCAAGTGAACGAGACGCTGCGCGCGACTCGCGAAGCGGGCAGTCCCGTCACCGTGGAAGAGATGGAGAGTTTCTGTCCGACGTCGCCCGCGATCGCCGACGCCACGGATCATTGGCTGAAAGCGATAGCCGTCGTGAACGTTCCGGCCTTCGCACCCGCCGCCCAAGGTCTTCCGTTCGTCGACAAGAGCCCCATGTTCGACGAACTCGGGCGTCTGCCGCGGGCCGATCTCCCGCGCGTGAACGCTCTGCTGCAGACCTACCGCGGCGCCGTCGACGAGGCGCATGCCGCGCGTCGGGCCGGCGCGGTCGCCCGTTATCCGACCGATTATTCGCTCGGACTCGAAATGCTGATCCCGGAGGTGCAGATGACCAGCCGGGTGTTCAACCTGCTCCATCTCGATTTCGAGGCGAAGCTGCTTGCCGGCGACACGGCTGGCTGCGTCGAAGACCTGCACACGATGGTCGCCGTCGCGGAGAGTTTGCGGAATGAACCGTTGTTCGTTTCGCAGCAGGTGCGGAGCGCCTACTTCCAGGTCGCCGTCGAAACGCTCGAAAAGTTTCTCGACAAGTCGACGCCGAACGAGGAGCAGTTGGCGCCTTTGCAAAAGGTTTTCCAGGAGGCTTCGTTCTTCGCCCCGGGCTTTCGGGGGTCCAGCCGCGGAGAGCAGTTCCTGGCGCTGCACGCGATGGCGGGCGACCTGACTCGTTTCGAGAATGCGGAGATTCAGCGCTGGTTGCCGGCACGCGGTCCGAACTTCGAGAAGACCACCGAACTGTGGCAGATCATGTTCGATGCCGACGACGCCGATTGGCCGGAGCGGCTGGAGGCCAGCCGACGCTTGCACGCCGAAGCGACGGCGCTGGCGTCCGGCGGCGGATCGTCCCGCACCTACGCGCTGACGCTTGCGACGATGCCCGACGTAGAAGCGGCAGTTCTCGCGGCGACCCGGGCCGAGGCGTGGGGTCGTCTGGCGGTATGCGGGATCGCCTGCGAACGCTATCGGTTGCGGCACGGCGACTATCCCAATCCGCCCCAGCGGCTGGCGCCGGACTACCTCCCCGGCACGCCCGTCGATCCGTTCGACGGTCGTCCGATGTCGATCGTTTTTCAGCGACACGGGGTCAAGCTCTACTCCGTCGGCACGAATCAGACCGACGACGGCGGGCTCGATGACCTGAAAAATGGCGACCTGGTCTTCGAACTGGACGATCCGAGCGACAAGGATGCGTTCTGACGAAGTCGTCGAGGGGCAGCGGATCGGTTTAGAATCGAAGGCGTCCTGCGTCGCTCTTCTCTCTTCTCGGTTCGCATCGCCATGACCGCCGCTTCGACCTCCGGCGTGGATCTTCCGCTGTCGACGCCGACGAGCGACGATTCGCCGACCCCGTTTCCCGCGGACGCGGCAGCTCTTCGAAAACGGCGCTGGGGGTGCGGCATTCTGATCGCGCTGGCGCTGGCGACGCCGGTGATCTTTCTCGTCGGCGCCTACGTCGCGATCGTCTGGTCGAGCGATCGGCTGGCGGAGCAGGCGATCGCGAAGGCACGCGCAGCCGGCGATCCGGTCGACGCCGCGGCGATGGACGCCTTCTATCCGACCACCCCCGCGATCGAAGAAGCGAGCGCACACTGGGCGCGTGCGTCTGCGATCGTCGGAGACCCGGCGTACAACGCGTCGACGAAGGGAATTCCGATCGTCGACGGAACGCGAGACCTCGACGTCGACCAGGCCCTGTTCCCTGAAGATCTGGCGAAGGCCAGGCCGTTTCTCGATCGGTATCGCGAAGCCCTCGACGAGGCTCATGCCGCGCGTCGCGCGGGCGCCGTCGCCCGGTTCCCGACCGACTTCGACAAGGGCATCGCCATGCTGCTCCCGCATGTGCAGAACATGCGCGGCGTGAACCGGCTGCTGCAACTCGATCTGGAGGTCAAGCTGGCCGATGGCGACCTGGACGGGGCGGTCGAAGACCTGCTCACGCTGGTCGCCACGAGCGAAAGCCTAGCGAACGAACCGGTCGTCGTTTCGCAGCTCGTACGAATCGCCTGTCTCGGAACGGCGGTCCACGCGCTGGAACGCACGCTGGCCCGCCACGAACTGACTGAGGAACAACTCGCCCGACTGCAGGAGGCGTTCGCGCGGCAACGGTTCCATGACGGATTGCGGCGCTCGTACCGCGGTGAGCAGTTCATGCTGATCCACACGATGCGAGACGATGCGTCGCTGGAAGACCTCAATGCGGAGCTTCCTCCGATGCTGTCCGCCTGGAGAGGGAACGATCTGGCCAAGGGACTCGAGGTCTGGCGGCCCCTGTTAGAGGCCGGCGACGAAGGGATTCTCGAAGCGCTCGCCGCGTCGCAGACGATGGAGGACGAGGTCGAAGCGATCGGCGACTCCCCGATCGGACGCCTGCAGTACCCCCTGACGACCATGCTGCTTCCCGCGGTCGACGCGTCCGCCAAGGCCTTCCTGAAGGGCGAAGCTCTCGCGCGTCTGGCGGAGACGGCCATCGCCTGCGAGCGGTATCGCGTCGCGCACGGCGAATATCCGGCGAAGCTCGACGATCTCGTGCCGGAGTTTCTTTCGGTCGTGCCCGCCGATCCCTGCGACCGGCAGCCGCTGCGCTACGTCGTCAGCGATTCCGGAGCGCTGCTGTACTCGGTCGGAGCCGACCAGGAGGACGACGGCGGCCTCGACGATCCCGTCGACGGCGACGTTCTGTTCGAACTGAAGGCCGACAAGTCGCAGGCCGACGAACCGACCGCGGAGGTCGTTCCGTGACCGTCGTCATCGACACCGCGCTGGCGGAGGAAGAAAAGCGGACTCGCCGCGAAACGATCGCGCGGCGGAAGCGTCTGATGCGACGGGCGCGGGGCGGTTGCGTCTGGTTCGTCGCGTTCTCGGTCGTAGCCGGTCTGGCGACGTGGTTCTTCGTCACGGCGTTCCTGTTCGCCGACCAGCGCGTCGGGGAGCGGGCTCTGGCTGAGGCTCGCGCCGGCGGGGCGCCGATGACCCAGGCGGAACTCGCCGCGCTGCCGCCGAGAAGTCGGGAGATCGACGAGGCGACGCGGCTCTGGCGGAAAGCGATCGAGCTCTTTGATCCTTCGCACATCCAGAACCCGAGCTTCGCGAAGGTTCCGGTCATCGGCCCGAATCGCGGCGACGACGGCGGAAAGCCTCCCGATCGCGACGGACGCGGACGCCTGCAGGGCGAGGATCTTATCGCCGCGGAGGAGTTCGTGGCCCGGTTCGACGAAGCGTTCGAGGCCGCGAGATCGGCGCGCGACGCAGGCGGCGTCGCTAACTTCTACGCGCCGACGACCGGTCCGAACGTCGTCGCCCCGACCGCCGTCTATAAGCTCGTTTTTCTGGCGATGACCCTGCGACTGAAGGTGGAAACGAGGCTGGCCGGCGGCGACGTCGACGGCGCGCTTGACGATCTGTCGACGATGATCGCCGCCGGCGACGCCCTGCGATACGAGCCGTACGAATGGCAGCAGCGAAGCCGACATCAGTCGCTCGCTGCGGCGGTCGAACTGGTCGAGCGGATGCTCGCCGTGGAGGAACTGACCGACGAACAGTTGGCGAGCCTCAGTCGCATTTTCGACGATCGCGACGAAGCGGTATCGTTCCGGCTCGTCGTGGCCGGCTCCAGGCTTCCATTCGTCGCTCAGTTGCAACTGAGCGACGCGGCGTTCAGGGACACGTTTCGTATCGAGCGATCGTCTTGGACCCGCGGCGCCGATCTCTCCCTCGGTCTCGATGTCATTCGTCGTATGGACGAAGCGAGCGAGCGGAGCCTGGTCGAAGCGATCGACGCCTGGAAACCGATCGACGCGGAACTGGCCGCTCTGGCCGCGGAGCCGGATGCCCAGGTCCGCTATCCCGGGACGTCGATGCTGCTGCCGCACCTCGGATCGCTGGCAGAGTCCCACCTGAACGCCCAGGCGACCGTCACGCTCGCGCGAACGGCGATCGCCTGCGAGCGCTATCGCCTGGCGAACGGCGAGCTGCCCGCGAAGCTCGAAGACTTGGTCCCCGAGTATCTGGACGTCGCGCCGCTCGATCCCTGCGACGGGCAGCCCCTTCGTTACGTAAGCGACGCGGGCGGCGTGCGGCTTTATTCGATCGGCGCCGACCTCGTCGACGATGGCGGAGGCGGCGCGACCGGATCCCCCGCCGCGGCGTTCGCGCCGTCCGATATCGTGTTTAGATTGAAGAAGTCGAAGCCGAACGCGGGAGCGAGCGCAGGGCCTTGAACGAACAGAACCAGGGCGATCTTGTCGTTCGCCTTCCGCACGATAAAGAGCGAGACGACTCCCCTTGAACGAAGCGACGACCCTCGGACCCCCGACGGACGATCCTTCCGCTCGAACGGGGGCGCGGCAAAAGCGCTGGCGACGGCGGGGCTGCGGCTGCGCGATGTGGTCCGGGATCGGGCTGGCGGCGGTGATCGGCGTCGTAGGCGTCACGGCGCTGATCGCGTACTTGCTCGATGCGAGCATCCCGGAGAAGGAACGGGCGCTGGCTCGCGCTGCGGGGGCGCCGCTGACGATCGAAGAGATCGACGCCTACTATCCGACCAGTCCCGAGATCCAGGCGACGACCCGGCTGTGGTGGACCGCGATCGCGAAGCTCGGCGCGGAGGAAGAGAAGAACGCGGAGTTCGCCCGGCGAGCGGAAGGCATTCCGATCGTCGGCGCCGACCGGAGCGATCAGGGAACGAACCCGCCTGACCGCGACGCGCAGGGCCTGTTGCAGGGGGAAGACCTGCGACTCGCTCGCGAGTTCGTCGAGGCGAATCGCGAGGCAATCGAAGCCGCGCATGTCGCAAGGCGATCCGGCGCGATCGCGCGGTTCTCGATACGTTGGGAGGACCATTTCAACGCGCTCCTGCCGCATATGCAGCCGTTGCGGAAGTTCGTCGACGTGCTGCGGCTCGATCTGGAAGTTCGCATCGCGACCGGCGAGACGCAGGCGGCGGTCGACGACCTGCTGACCATCGTCGGAGTGAGCGAGAGCGTTTCGAACGAACCGCTGCTCGTGTCGCAACTCGTTCGGATCGCCTGCCTCAACGTGGCCGTCGAGAGCGCGGAGAAACTTCTCGCCCAAGGCCTACTGTCCGACGAGCAGTTGCAGCGAATCGGCGAAGCCTTCGCCCCGCAGGACTTTCAGCAGGGTTTTCGGACGGGTCTCGCCGGGGAACGCTGGATGTTCGCGCGAACCTTCGAGGTCGGAACGTCGGGTCTGACCAGAAACGGACTGGAAGTTCCGATCTGGTTTCGCGGCGCCGACCAGGCGAAGGGGCTGGAACTCTATCGCGAAGCGGACGAAGCGAGTCAGCAGAGTCTGCCCGAAGCCTACGCTGCCGGGAAGGCGATCCGAGCGGAGATCGCCACGTTCTCCCAGTCGCCGACGGCGCGCTTTCGCTACGTCTACACGTCGCTACTGTTTCCCGCGATCACGGCGTCGGCCAACGCCCACCTGAAAGCGGAGGCCGCCGCCACGCTCGCCGAAACCGCGGTCGCGTGCGAGCGTTATCGTCTGGCGACAGGCGATCTACCAGTGAAGCTCGACGATCTCGTACCGGAGTATCTGGACGCCGTGCCGCTCGATCCGTTCGACGAGCAGCCATTGCGCTACGTCGTCGACGCACAGGGCGCCCGGCTCTACTCGATCGGTCAGGACTTCAAGGACGACGGCGGCGGCGCGACGAATCCGCAGGCCAAGGCGTTCACTGCCGCCGATGACGTGTTTCAATTGCATCCTTCACAAACGCCGTGACGTCGTGAAGAGAATCGTCGACTCTCAGGAGAGAAGTTCTTGACCCAGGTCGAACCCGCACCCGATTCGCGTTCCGAAAGGGAGCCTCCGGTCTCGCCGCCCAGGGGCAAGGGCTGCGGCTGCTGGACGATCGTGCTCGTCTGCCTGCTGACGCCGCTCGTGCTCGGCGCCGTGGGGTACGGCTGGTGGCGCTGGTCTTCGTCTGCGAGGCTCGAACGGGCGATCGCCGCCGTCCGCGAGAAGGGCGAGCCGACCACGATCGAGGAGTTGAACGCTCTCTATCCCGCGACTCCCGAATCGAAGCGAGCGACCGATCTCTGGTTCGCCGCCGCCGAGTCCGCTGCGATGGATGCCGAGCGAGGAATCGAACTCTGGAGATTCATTACGCGAGTTCAGGCTCCGGACCAGCGCGACGGTGACGCGTCGACCTGGCCGACCGACGATTCCGGCGTCCTGACGCGGGAGTCTCTGACGGTTGCCGAAGGATTTCTGGCAGGGCGGGAAGCGGCGCTCCAATCCGCTCGACGCGCCGTCGAAGCGGGCGGAACCACGCAGTTTCTCGTCGACGATGAAATGGCTTCGTTGACGGAAGAGCGCTGGTCGCGCTATCGCATTTTCGAGCTTCTTTGTCTGGAGGCGGAGGTTCGTCGGGCATCAGGCGACGAAGCGGGCGTCGGCGAAAGCATCCGCACGGCTCTCGCGCTCGCGGAAATGCTTCGCGAAGAGCCCGACCCGATCGTGCAGCTCCGCCGTCGCGACGGCATCGGCAAGGCGCTGGGTCAGATCGAGAAATCTCTCGTTCGCGACGAGCTGACCGATGACGATCTCGCCGATCTGCAACGCCGGCTGGCGATGATCACGTACGAGCCGTCGCTGCACGCGGCGATGCTTACGATGCAGGTGCGGGACCTCCGTCTTTCGCGGGGCCTCGAAGACGTCGATCCGATGTACGTCCCCTATCGGTACTGTCCCGAGGCAAGCTCGGCGCAGGCGCTGGAGTGGATCGCAATGTGCGTCGAGAAGGCGACCGATTACGCGGGAGCCGAGGCGGCGCAAGGGGCGATCGACGATGCGGAGCGGCGTCTCTATCTCTCAGGCAGCGAACCGGGCGTCGTGACATTCATCTGGACGGTGCGATTCGGCGAAGCCCTCGATCGCGGGTTCGAGCCGCAATGGGAATGGTCAAGGCGCCGTCAGAGCGACGGGCACGTCGATCTCGTCGAAATGGCCCTCGCGTGCGCACGGTACCGCCGCGAGCATGGCGAACTTCCGCCCGACGCTGAGGCGCTGGTTCCTCACTTTCTGGCCGTGATTCCGCAAGATATTCGGCGGTGGGTTGGAACGGCCGAGCCGATGTGCTACCTGCCGACCGAAAAGGGCTTCATCGTGTACAGTCGCGGCATCGACGGAAAGGACGACCGGGCGACGCGAAGCGAGTACGGACTCGAAGAGGACTGGCCGCTTCGCATCGAGAGCGATCGCTACGCCGCGCCGCCGGAGCCTGATTACTCTGGCGAAGAAACGTGGTCGGAAGAGGCAGACTCCGAAGCGGCTGACGCTGCGGAGCCCGGCGCCGAAGCAGCTACCGAGATGCCCGAGGAAACGGAGGGCGATGCGGCGCAGCCGTAGCTTTCAGCCTCGCTCTACCGCCACTGCATCCAGCTCGGCAGCCACGACGAGCTGACGCCGGTGACGGCCGGTTCGGCGATGGGGCTGATGCCGCGGATGCGGCCGGTGGGGACCAGGCCGCGAAGATCGACGGGGTCGAGCGTCTTGTCCGAGCCGACGTTGCCCGCGGCGTCGGTGACGTCGATCTTGATGTAGACGCTGCCGGGCGCCCTCGGATCGACCTTCCAGAAATACTGCCCCGCGTTGGGCAGACCCTGCGCAATCGACTGCCAGGGGCCTTCCGGCGACGCCGAGAAGAACAGGCCGATCGGTCGTTCGCCGAGGCTCTCGTCCGCCGCTTCCCAGGTGATGCGAAGCTGACCCGCCTGCTGACCGTCGGTGTAGGGCGCCGCCGAGACCCGGGCACGCGGCGACGTGAAGTCGACGCCGACCCAGACGTCCGCCGGCTCGCCCGAGCGGGGACTGGGACTGGCCAGGCCGTTCTTCGAGACCACGACGATGCGAAAGCCGTAGGTCCCCTCGGCTTCGACGGTGACGGGGAAGGGGCTCTTCACGTCGGCGTCCGTGCCCCACTTCTGCCACGACCGACCGCCGTCGCGGGTGGCCCACAGTTCCACGTCGTCCAGGTCCCGCGGTTCGACCCGGTCGAGATCGTATTCCAGGTTGAACGTCCGCTTGTTCGTCATCAGCGGTCGCTCTCCGGGCGGGAGGAACGACTGCCGGGCGCCCTCGTTCGGAACGGCCGCCGCGCCGAAGGTTCCCGCGCTGGCGGGATACGCTCCGACCCCGGAGGGCGGCGTCACGCTTCCGGCGGCGAGGGATCCGGCGGCAGGGGCGCCTGCAACAGGATTCGGCGTCGCGCCCGTCGAGGGGGGCAGGTTCGTCGGCAGACCGTTCGTCGGAGGAACGGAACCGGCGACCGGAGGAACGGCGGATCCGAGGCTCGAGCCGGCGAAGGATTCGATCGGCGGAGGGCTCGCGAGCGGACCGCCTGCTCCGCCCCCGATCGGCGGCGGAGGGGGATAGCCCGAACCGCCCGTCGCCGCGCCGCCCGTCGACAGCGATCCGCCCACCCCGGGTCCTGTCGCGGAACCGCCCGGCGTCGGGAGCAGTTGCGGGAACGAAGAGCCCGTCGGCGAAGGACTCGACGCCAGTCGACCGACGCCAGCGCCTTGAGTCGCCCCTGCCGCCGCGACGGAGGACGGACTCGTCGGCGGCGTCGCCGGAGCAGCGACAGCGCTGGGAGGAACGGCCGCGGGCGCGACGGGCGTGATCGCGGTCGTCGGCAGACCCTCGGGCAACGTCTTGGTCGCGACCGTGCGATTGCCGGCGAGATCGACGATCTCCGCCCGCAACTGCACACCGGACAGGCCTTGGCTGCGGGTCCATTTGCCGATGCCGTCGAGGTTCGTCAGCGACGCGCGGCCCGGCTGATTCAACGCCAGCGGGATCCAGGCTGACTCGCCCGGCGGAAGAGCTTCGATCTTGAACGATTTCGGATCGAGCCGTTCGTCGAACGCGGTCCACGTTGCTTCGAGCTGTCCCTGCTCGTTCTGCTTCCCGTCCAGCGTCAGCTTGGGCGGCGTCGTATCGACGGTCACCACCAGCTCCGCCCGCAGCGGACCGGCCGGACTGATCCGTTCTTCGCGGTCCTTCGTTCGCAGGGCGAACCAGAACTCGCCTTCATGCGTAGCAGCGAAGGAGAACTTCTCCGCCGTCGCCGATTCCCGCGCGTACAGCGTCCAGTTGGCGCCGCGATCGGAGGAAAGAAAGAGCTGGTTCTCGACGGGGCGCTGATCTTCGGGCAGCGCATCGGTCGGGATGATCGGAATCGCGAACTCGAACTGGTTCGTGGTCCAGCGCAGGGGAGGCTGGTAGCCGCCGACGACGTTCGCGGAAGCGCTCGCTCCCGGCGTTCCCGGCAGAACCTGCGCCGCGGGCGGCTGCGTCTGCGCGGCGAGCGGATTCGCGCCTGCGGAGACCGCCAGCGCGATTCCCGTCGCGAGAGTTCCGATCGCCCAGAGCCGACCCATCGATGGCGCTTCCCTGCGTCTCTGACCGTCCGAAGCTCGGGCGGCTGCAGCCCGTTACGGCACAGTCCGACCCTCGCGCGGCATTCCCTGCCGTTCTGTAGAAATCGGTCCGGTTGAGTTTGCCGGTGCAGGATTGCGGCTTCGCGCCGGCAGGAATTGCGCAGCTTGCGCAGAGTCTCGTTCAGCGAGAGCGTTCGCTACCCTTACTTCGCGTCGAACTCGCTCAGCGGGACGGTTTCGCCGCCGGAGATCGTGGTGATGGCGGAGAGCGCCGCCGGAGAGAAGCGAGGGGAGAGCGTGCGTGTGCTGCCGTCGACCATGACGGCGACGGCGCCTTCGCGCCGGAGCACGTGGACGTCGTTGGCGCCGCTGCCGTTGATGACGTTGCTCATGCGACTTCGTACGAGATCGCGAGGCTCCATCCAGCAGATGCCGCTCTCGTGCCGCTCGACCGCCATCAGCGTCGTGGCGGGGTCGTCAGTGATGTCGTTGCGGCGCGCAGACGTTTTGCCCGGGAACAGGGTGCCGTCGCCGACGATCGCGACGATGCTCGTCTCCATGTTGGAGTAGGCCGACGTATCGACATCCACGACGTACGGCCCCGGAATCTCCGTCAGCAGGGCCTGATTCTCGACGGAGTCCCACGGCTTCGAGAAGTCGTACTGCCGCTTGACGTTCGAATAACCCAATTCGTCCAGAATCAGCACCCGCCAACTATGCATCGGGCGTCCGTTCGCGTCGGCGACGTACGCCGGCGGATAGGAACCCCAGCGATCGTGGTAAAGCTCCAGCGCGAGCCGGACCTGTTCGAGCTTCGTCGAAGCGTCGGCGATCGAGGACGTTCGTACGAGGCCGGGCAGAAAGAAGAAAAACAGCGCCGCGACCGCGCAAATGCCGCCGACCAGCGTCGACGCGAGCAGGCCGATCGTCAGGAAGACGTTCAGCCGGGAGGTTCCCTGAGGAACCGCCGCGCGTCGCCGCTGCAGCGATTCGAGTTCCTCGACCGTGGGAACGGTGACCATCTTCCCGCACGAATAGCAGGGCCCCGTCAAACCGGCGTATTGCGGTTCGATGGAGGTCACGGACCCGCAGTACGGGCATTCGAAGCGGTACGTCGTGACCATGCCCGGCATGGAAGTTCGGAGGAGGCTCATCGGAGCGTTCCCGCGGGGAATCGACCCGTGCGGTTCGATTGTGGCGGGGAGGGCCCCGGGATTCAACTCGGCGGAGGTCTTCAGATCCGCGAGCGAGGAACCGACGCCGATCGGATCGAGAGTCGCCGACTTATCGGTCATGTCGTCGCCGATCCAGAAACGCTTTCGAGCCGAATGCCGAACTTTCCGAAGAGCCTCCGTGCTAGGCGGAGCTGTGCTTCGTTCGGTATTCGTCCACGATCGCGCGATATTTCCGGGCGCGTTCGGTCAGAACCTTAAAATCGCCGGAGGCGACGGTTTTCGCGTCGACGAGTGCGCTTCCGACGCCCAGGGCACACGCGCCCGCGGCCAGAAACGCCTCCGCCGTGTCGAGGTTCACGCCGCCCGTCGGCATCATTCTTATCTGCGGAAAGGGCCCCGCCAGCGCTTTCAAATAGCCGGGGCCGGTCAGGTCGCTGGGAAAGATCTTCACCGCGTCGGCGCCTGCCTGCCATGCGGTCAGCACCTCGGTCGGCGTCAGAGCGCCGGGAAAGACGGCCTTCCCGTAGCGTTTGGCCGTCTCGATCACGCCCAGCGACACCGCCGGCGAGACGACGAACTCGGCGCCCGAGAGAATTGAAATCCGGGCCGTCTCCGCATCGAGCACCGTCCCGGCGCCCAGTTCCACAGTACTCCCCAGCGCGTCGGCGACCGCTTCCAGAACCCGGTGGGCCCGCGGCACCGTGAACGTCACCTCGATCCCGGTGACGCCTCCGTCAGCGAGCGCCTTTGCTACGTCGACCAGTTTCGATCCCTCCTCCGCCCGGACGACCGCGACGACGCCCCCCTTCAGAAGTCGATCGAGCACGGATCCGGTAGGCATTGGGGTCGATCCTGCGGGAGTAGCTGAGGAGCGGGGCGACCCGCCCGATCTCTCGGCGGGCGAAGCGCTCGATATGGTACTCCGAATCGAAATCGGAAACGGTCCGAAGAAATCGCGAGAGAAGGTCGAACGCCTGACGCCTCGCGCCCGTATCTTCCTTCGTTCCTGTCGGAGTTAGCGACAGCGAGCAGGGAAGTTCCCGATTGCCCGAGATTCTCAAAGTCACGGGCAATCGAGCGGAGCAGGAGGATTCCGGAAGCGCTGATTCCCGGAGCCGGACGACGGTCGACCTTCCTATGAGGGGCGGCTGCCGTCCGCGAGAGAGATGTTTCCCGGCGAGCGCGTCGTCGGGACTCCCCGGGTCCATTCGGTTCGGTTTGCAAATGAGCGGACGAGCGCGATAATGCGGGGTGTAGCGACCGCAAAGTTTCCGGGGACGGCGACTTAAGCCTGTCGACGAAACGTGCTTCCTCGGGGTCGCGAAACCTGCGACTTCGGCGAAGCGAAGCGGTTCGTCGTCGCCGCGACAGGTCGCCCCGTCCCTGATTCTTCGCGATCCGCCGCATGACTTTGTGGGAGTTCCTTCAGACGCCTCTCGCACGCCTGGTTCTGGCGGGCACTGTGCTCGCCATCCTGGCGCTCATCGCCTGGTGGTTCATCAAGGGGATGCGCGAGGAGATGCAGGACGAGGGACCGACCGCGGGCGACTTGCTCGACCAGTTCCGCGACCTGCGCGATCAGGGGGATCTCTCTCCCGAAGAGTTCAAGAAGATCAAGTCCCGGCTCGGCAGTCAGCTCCGCGAGGAAGCGACCAAGACGCCGGCGACCGACGAAGCCAAGGCGGACCTCCTGAAGAAATCGCCGATCGAACAGGCCCTGGCGGCTTCGATCGAATCGGCGAAGCGATCCGAGGCGAAGCGAAGCGACGACGCCTGACTGGAAGGACGAAAAACGTGCGTCACACTGCGACGGTCGTACCCGCCGCACGCGACGTGCGATCTATCGCGACTGCGACGAATTCCGGCGACTCCGCCGGTTCCGCGCTCGACAGTCGCGATACGCCGGACAGCGGGCAAAATCGGTCCTTTCCTATCGCGCGGAATCGCGACCGGTCCCGTCAAGGCCTTCGTGCCATGTTCCGATTTCACTTACGCACCGACTGACGCTCTTCTTTTAGAAGCTCGAACGCTACGGACAAGGATGCACCGAGGCAGGGCGGGCGAAGGACTCGACGCTCTTCGTACGAGCAGGATTCATCCCGAAGATCCGCATACCAAGAATGGTGATGGATCGACGGCCTGAAAAGGATTGACCATGCCCTCGGGTAGAGAAGCGACCCCCGGCGCCCGCCGCGGACAAACCACCAAGAAGAACGCGTTCTGTTCCTTCTGCCGCAAGTCGTACCGTGACGTCGGTCCGCTGGTCGAAGGACCGGGAGACGTCTATATCTGCGGCGAATGCATCGACCTGTGTCAGGACATCCTGAACCAGGAACAGCGCCGTCGGAAGGCTGCCGGACAGGCTCCGGAGAAGATCCCTTCGCCCCGGGAAATCGTGGGGCGGCTCGACGAGTACGTGATCGGTCAGAACGGCGCCAAGCGCACGCTCGCCGTGGCGGTGCACAACCACTACAAGCGGCTGAGCCAGGCCTGGTCCGATCCCGACGTCGAAATCGAAAAGTCCAACATCCTGCTCGTCGGACCGACGGGCTCGGGCAAGACCCTCCTCGCCAGGACGCTCGCCCGGATCCTGAACGTGCCGTTCGCCATCGGCGACGCCACGACCCTGACCGAGGCCGGCTACGTCGGCGAAGACGTCGAGAACCTGCTGCTGAAACTGCTGCATGCCGCCGACTTCGACGTGGAGCAGGCCCAGCGGGGCGTCCTCTACATCGACGAGATCGACAAGATCGGCAAAACCAGCCAGAACGTCTCCATCACCCGGGACGTCTCGGGCGAAGGGGTGCAGCAGTCGCTGCTCAAGATGCTCGAAGGCACCGTCGCCAACATTCCGCCGCAGGGGGGCCGCAAGCATCCCGAGCAGCAGTACATCCAGCTCGATACGTCGAACATCCTCTTCATCGTCGGCGGAACGTTCGTCGGCATGGAGGAGATCATCCGCAAGCGTCTGGGCAAGCGGGCGATCGGCTTCAACTCGCTGCTCGGCGCCGGCGCCGGGACCGAGGAGCAGCAGACCAACGAGATCCTGGCTCACGTCACCAGCGAAGACATCATCCAGTTCGGACTGATTCCGGAATTCGTCGGACGCCTTCCCGCGGTCGTTCCTCTGATGCCGCTCGGCGAAGAGGATCTGATCAAGGCGCTCAACGAGCCGAAGAACGCCCTGGTCAAGCAGTACCAGAGCCTGTTCGAAATGGAGGACTGCCAACTCTCCTTCACCGACGGCGCCATGCGAGCGATCGCCCGCAAGGCTCTCTCGAAGGGGACCGGCGCCCGCGGTCTTCGCTCGATCATCGAAGAGATCATGCTCGACCTGATGTTCGATCTTCCGGAACAGCCTCGCGGCAGTCGGTTCGTGATCGACGAAGACATCATCAACGGCACGCACAAGACGCTGAAGAAGATCGCCTGAGTCTGGGTCGGGAAATCGCCGGACGGTTCGCGTCTCCGGTCGACGCGAACCGTCCAGTGCGGCTTCTCTGTGCGGTTTCTCTGAGCGGGGGACGATAGTCCCCCGAGTCTTCGCGGCTTTTCTGGTGCCTCCGCGCTCTCCGTCGCCCTGATCCACCCCTGATCCACTCTTCGCCTGCCTGCCTGCTGGTCGACCTGCGACGTTTCCCTCCGTCGCGCCCGACCGGCTCCTCCGTGCTCTCCTGAGCGGTGTCGTCCGAAGCCCGTCGAGAAGGAATCTCGACGGGCTTTTTCTATTTGCGGGCAGCGACCGAGGAGCGAGGAAGCGCCTGCTTCCTGTCAATTCCCCGCACGGAATTCGATTGATTCGGCCCGGCCCGGTCGATTAGATTGCTGTTGGCGAGCTCGCGCAGGCGCTTCGCGCGCCCTTATCGTCGTCGCAGCGAGCCTCTCCTTTTCTTTCGCGCATTCTTTTCCTTCATCGTCGGGAGTCGTTCCGTGCCCTCTTCGCGCCCCTTCGCTAGACCGTTCGGCCGTTCGGCCTTCACGCTGGTCGAACTGCTGGTGGTCATCGCGATCATCGGCGTCCTGGTGGCGCTTCTGCTGCCTGCCGTGCAAGCGGCGCGTGAAGCGGCGAACCGCATGTCGTGCAGCAACAACCTGAAGCAACTCGGGCTCGCGCTGCATAACCACCACGACACCTACAAGCGACTTCCCCCCGGCGCCGCGGACAACACTCCGCCGTTCGGCAAAGCAGGCGGCGCTCAGTGGGGCGCGTCGTGGCTGGTCTACATCATGCCCTTCATCGAGCAGGGCGCCGCGTACGATCGCCTGACTTTCGACCAGACCTACAATCATGCGACCATCCGCGCCGCGGTCGGCGATACGGCGACCGGAACGGGCACCGCCCCGATCTTCGTCGGATATCGCTGCCCCTCGTCGCCGCTCGAACGCGAAGTAAGCATTTCCGAGCCGTTCGCCACGGTGCCGGATTACGTCGGGATCGCGGGAGCGCTCACGAACGCTGCTCTGACGCCGGTGCCGTTCACTGCGGTGGGCGAAGTCGCTTCCTCGCACGGCAACTCCTCCACCAACGGCGCGATGTACTTCAAGTCCAAGGTGAAGTTCGCGGGCTTCACCGACGGTCTGTCGAACACGATGCTCGCCAGCGAGGTCGGCGACTTCATCACGCTGACCGACAACACGAAGGTCGACTATCGTCCCGGCGTGCAGCACAGCTTCTACATGGGCAGCATCAGCAGCACCGAACGCATCTTCAACACCACCAGCGTGCGTTACGCGATCAACGCTAAGAAGGGCTACGCGCCGGCGACCGGCCCGCACGCCCAGGGGGTCAGCCAGAACGCGGGCAACAACTCCCCGCTCCGATCGGCGCATCCGGGCGGCGTGAACGCGGCCTTCGGCGACGGCTCGGTCCGCAATCTGACGACCAACACCGACCTGCTGACGCTGATCTACCTGTCGGTGCGAAACGACGGACAGGTCGTCAACCTCCAGCAGTAGTTTCTTCCCGCTCGCGCAGATCCTCTCCCGTCCGACATTTTCGATTCGTCTCTCCGAAACCCGCATGAAGCGATCTCAACTGGCGTCGGTCGCGGCGCTGACCGGCGTATTCGTCTTCTTCGCGGGCTGCAATCCGGAACACGAACTTTCGCCCCGACATGCCGCCAGCGGTTCGGTCACCCACGACGGCCAGCCGCTCGCGTCAGGCACGATCGTCTTCGAATCGACGGCGGACCTTTCCAAGGGCCTGCCGCCCACGTCGGCGCCGATCGTCAACGGACGGTACGAGATCCAGGCCTCGGCCGGCATGAACGTCGTGCGGATCAACGCTCCGAAGGAAACGACCGACGAGAGCGGCATGACGGTCGCCGAAGAGACGATTCCGGCGAAGTACAACTCGGAATCGGAACTGACCGCGGAAGTCGCCGCCGGCGGAGCGACCACGAAAGACTTCGCCCTGACCGGGAAGGTCGAAAAACCGAAGAACCCGAAGAAGCCCTGATCGGGTCCGGCGTCAGGCCCGATCCCGCGCATCCGCCGGGATGCGTTGAAACTCAGAAGCCCGTCGAGTCCTCTCGACGGGCTTCTTGCATTTGCCGGGCGTACGCATTCACCCCCCGCAAGTCGGAGCGCCTGCGTTATCGCATTCCCCCACGGATTTCCATTGCTTCGATCCGATCGAGTCGATTAGATTGCTGGCAGCACGCTCGCGTCGGCGCTTCGCGCGCCCTTATCCGCGGCTAAGTGCACGTCTTATCACGTTCGGCTGTTCCTCATCTTTCTGTCAGGAGCTCTTCCGTGCCCACTCTGCGCCCCTTCGCCAGGCCCCTCGGCCGTCCGGCCTTCACGCTGGTCGAGCTGCTGGTGGTCATCGCCATCATCGGCGTACTGGTCGCGCTCCTGCTGCCTGCGGTGCAGGCGGCACGCGAAGCGGCCAACCGGATGAGCTGCGGCAACAACCTGAAGCAGCTCGGCATCGCGATGCACAACCATCACGACACCCACAAGCGCTTTCCCGCCGGCGCGACGAACGACATGACTCCGTTCGGAACCGCGACGGGCGCGCAGTGGGGTTCGTCGTGGATGGTCTATCTCCTGCCCTTCATCGAGCAGGGCCCCCTCAACGACAAGTGGCAGTTCTACGGGAACAGCGGGTATGTGAACGCTAACAACATCAACATGCTCAACGGACTTATCATCCCCGCCTACCGCTGCCCCTCTACGCCGGTCGACGAACTCATGGCAGGCCGCGGCGGCATCAATGTCCCCCTGATGAACGTTTCCTATACCGGCATCGCCGGCTCCGTCGTCACGGGAATCGTGCCGCTACCGCCCGACAACAACGCCGTCGGCTGCTGCAACGGATCGGGTCCGACGCAGACGCGGAACGGCATTCTGAGCTGGGGCACGAAGAACCGCTTCGCCTCGATCGTCGACGGCTCCTCCAACACCTGGATGATTGGCGAGCAGAGCGCTCACCTCAAGGACGCGAACGGTCAGCCTGTGACGGCCGGCTTTACGGCCGGCGTCGGCAACTCCGCCGGACTCTACGGTTGGACGATGGGCTCGGGTCATCCTCTCAACGCGACGACCTGGGGCGACGGCCGCCATTTCAACTGCACCTCGGTTCGCTGGCAGATCAATCAAAAGGGATTCGCCAACGCTGCGGCTACCGGAACGAACAACGACGTCGGAACGAACTTCCCGCTCAGTTCGGCTCACCCGGGCGGCTGCCAGATCGGTATGGGCGACGGCAGCGTCCAGTTCGCCACGAACTCGACCGATCTGACGGTCATCAGCGCCCGCTGCACCAAAGGCAACGGCGAAGCGATCGGCGGTCCGTGACGTCTGCTCGTTCGTTCTGATCGCGATGACGCGCAGTCCGTCCGCTCTCGCAGGGCGGACTGCGCTCCCCCATATCCGGCGATCGTATTTCTTCGACGAAGCGATCGAACGCTTTCGGTTTCGCGCGTCGGCCGGTCGCTTCGCTGCTTCTGAACCTCGTCCCTCTCTACGCTCGATCCCCGACCTGACCGTCGTCGATCGAAAGGAGTTTTCTCGATGGTGCGGTCTTCGTGCGCGATGTTCCTGGCGCTCGCGCTTTGCTTCTTCGTCGGTTGCGAGGAACAGAATGCGCCTCCGCCTGCGGCCGCGAAAGTGAGCGGGACGGTCAATCTCGACGGCAAGCCGATGCAGGGCGGCGCGGTCCGCTTCAACGTCGCGGGCCAGCCGCCGAAGGAACTCCCGGTGACGAACGGCGCGTTCTCCGGCGAAGCCTATATCGGTCTCAACGTCATCGACGTCGTTTGGGATAAAGAGGGCGGGTCCAATCCGATGGATGCGAGTTCCAAAATGATGGTCAACGCCGTCGACGCCAAGTTCTCCGGCCCCGCTTCCCCGTTCCAGGAAGCCGTCGGCGCGGAAGGCAAGAGCGACCTGAAGTTCGAAGTCACGTCGGCGAAGAAGTAAGCCTCCGCTCTTCTCCCCGATCCGACCCTGCCTCTCTGGTTCTTCGAGGCGGCATACCCCGAAGCCCGTCGAGTCTCTCGACGGGCTTTCGTCGTAATCGGGACGAGTGCGTCGGCTACTCCGCACGCCCCCGCAGCTTCTCGCTTGACCCGCGGCGACGAGGAACCCAGACTTGATCGCACGTGCACTGGTTATTCCTTTAGTCCGGTCGGGCGTTTCATGGCGTTTACTCGCAAGGTCGCGAGCGTAGTTCTGCTGGCGTTCGCTCTCGGAAGCGTCGCGGGCGGGGAAGGGCTGTTCGCCGCGGAGATCGTCCGCACCTGGACCGATTCGACGGGAACCTTCTCCGTCCGGGCGAAGATCGTCGGGTTCGACGACGGCACGGTCCGGCTGGCGAAGGAAGACGGCTTGACCGTCTCGCTGCCGCTGGAACGTCTGAGCGCCGGCGATCAGGCGTACGTCCGCACGTACGACGCGTCGAATCCGTTTCGCCCGAAATCGTCCGCTCTCGCGACCGGTCGCCCAACTCGTCCGTCGGCAGGCTTCGGTCGCAATGGAGCAGCGCCGAGTCCGTCAGCGCCAGTTATGTCTGCGCCTGCCCCGTCATCGACGGGAACAGCCGGGCTCGGCGGAATCTCCGCCCCGCAGGTCGTCTGGTCGGACGTGCCGAAGCTGACGCTCTCGTCGGGGAATCGCCCGCTGTCGGTTTCGCTCTCCCCTGTCGTTGCGCTCGCTCCGGTTTACCAGCGATCGTTCGCCCTGAAGAGCGGCCAAGCGTTCGAGCGGCTGGGGGGGCTCTGGCTCGACGGTCAGTCGTCTTCCGGAATGCTCGGCCTGTGGTACGAGCCTCCGCAAGCCCCGGTCAGCACGCGCGTCATGCGGATCGATCTGGCTTCGGGCCGTGCCGACGATCCGGTCGATCTGCCCGCAGGCGCGACGCCGATCGGGTGGGACGGCGTAGGCCGCCGCGTCGTCGTGAGAGATCTCGCCGCCCGCGGCTCGAGCGGCGCGTTCCTGGGCATCCTGCGGTTGAGCGAGGGGGGCTGCGAAGGGCTCCTAATGATCAAGCCGTACGACCCGACGCAAGGATTCGAGCAGACGGTCTGGGCCGCCTTCTTCCAGGGCGATCGACTGGCGACGCTCTCCGATACGGGACGCTTCGTCGTCTGGTCGCTCACGACGGGGGAGGCTCTCGCGTACGAGCAGCTTGCTCCTGACGCCGCCGTGCGGCAGAGCGAGGACGGTCGCATCGTCGCCTTCGCGATGGGCTCGACCGTTCACTTCGTCGACGTCGCGAACCTGACGCCGGTCGGCTGCCTGTCGGATCTGAACGGTCCGCGGGCGATCGCCTTCAGTCCCGACGGCACGAAGGTCGCCGTCCGCGCCCAGAACGGCGGCATCTGGAACCTCGCCGATATGACGCGTCTCGTGGAGATCGACGGCTCGACCCGCAGCGGGCCGATGTTCTTCGGCGACTCGCGGAGCCTGTTCGACGGCGACCGGATGCTCGACACGGCGACGGGCGTTCGGATCTTTCAGATCAAGGGTTCGATCGGTCCCTCCGGCGGCGCGGGCGACCGGGCGTGGTTCGTCTTCGAGGAGAAGACGAAGAAGACGCGGATGATGCATCCGGAGAATCCCCGGCCCTCGAACGCCGACGAGAAGATCGCCGCGATGGGGCCCGAGCCGAAGGGATACATCCTTCCGCCCAATCAACCGATCCGCATCGACGTGAAGCTCCTGCCGGAGAACGAGGATCACGCCAAGGTGAAGGCCCACCTCGAGGAGAGCGTGGGGAAGGCAGGGCACGAAATCGACGAGAACGCCACGATGGCGCTCGTCGCCAGCGCCTGGGAGCAGGACGAGCTGACGATCCTTCCGTGGTTTCACGTTCGGGATCGCACCTGGGACGATCTCCACGGACCGCCCGGCAGCTTCGGACGGTTCGGCGGCGGCTTCGACGGTTTTCCGCGTCCGCCCGGGTTCGGAGGAACAGGGCGTCCGCCCGGCTTTCCGGACCTCCCGCGCCCGCCGGATCTTCCGCGTCCGCCGTCGTTCGCGAACGGTCCTGACTTCGGCGCCGGGTCCGGCTTCGGCTCCGGGCCGGGTGGCAGCCTCGGCGGCGGCCCGGGCGGCAAGGTCGTGGAAGGGGTGACGATCTACGCGTTCTTCGTGATGGAGATGGAACTGGAACTCGACTACCTGGGCGAGACGCTCTGGTCGACGACCGCGATCCCGATGCAGAACCGTAACCGGCTGGAGATCCCGGCGGACTACAAGATCGAGGACTTCGTGAAGCGGCTCGCCAGCGACGACCTGAAGACGTTCCTCACGATGAACGTTCCCAAGGAGATCAAGCGATCCAGCGCCCACAGCCGGCCCGCGTGCGGCTACTTCGAGTTGTCGCTGTCGGGCCTCGTGCCGAGCAAGGAGAAGAAGACCTCGTCGAAGAAGTGACGCCCGCGAAGTCCCTGACGCCCTGTTTTCGCCCCGCTATCGGAACGGGCCGTCGTCAGCGAAAGGACGAAACCGTGCATCACGGTTTCGCATCAAGCGGGGGGAGCTTCTCAAGCCGGGCGATCAGTTCGGCGATCAGGTCAGCATGCTCCGCGGAGACGTCGTGCAACTCTTCGGGGTCGGAGTCGTGGTCGAAGAGTTCGGTCTGGCCGTCGCTCCACCGCGTGAAGCGCCAGCGGTCGGTGCGGATGCTCTGAGCGTGCAGTTTCGGATTGCGAACGACCAGCGTGAAGGCCGCGTCTTTGATACGGGCGGCGGGATCGGCCAGAACGGGACGCAAACTGGCGCCCGCGGCGGGGTGCGGCATGTTCAGACCGCAGAAGTCGGCGACGGTGGGATAGAGATCGACGAACTCCGCGAGCGAGCGCGTCGTCTGACCTCCCGGCATGCCCGGCGCGGCGATGATGAGCGGCGCCCGGCAACTGCGCTCGAACAGCGTGTTCTTATTCCACCACTGCCGCTCGCCGGTGTGGTAGCCGTGATCGCCGACGAAGATGACGATCGTCTTCTCCCAGAGTCGCTGTTCATCGAGCGCATCGAGCACGCGGCCCAGTTGCGCATCCATGAAGCTCGTTCCTGCGCAGTACGCGCGGAAGAGTTCGCGCCAGTCCCGTTCCGTGAACTTTCCGAAGGCCTTGGCGTAGTCGCCCGAGCTTAGGTGTTCTCTACGCACGGGCGTCATGTCAGCGGGATCGCGCCACGGCTCCAGCGAGTCGATCGGATAGAGATCGAAGTACTTCTTCGGCGCGATGAAGGGATCATGCGGCTTCATGAAACCGCAGCCGATGAACCAGGGCTCGTCGCCGAGCTGCTCGATCATCGCCACGGTGGCTGCGGCGATCTGGCCGTCCGGCTGATCGTCGTCGGCGCCGTCCGCGGCGCCCCAGCGGCACCATTTCAGGACGCCGTCCGTGACGTCGCGACCGTCGAGCATCCTGCGACCGTTGGGCGTCGCGTCGAAGGACTGAGCCGTATGCCAGGAGCGGCCCGCGTCCATCCAGCGCTGTCTGGCTTCCGCATCCTTCCCGCCGCCGAGGTGATAGAGCTTTCCGAACGCATGCGACTGCCATCCGGCGTCCTTGCAGAGCTGCGGCAGCGTGACGATATCGGGCAGCTTGTCCCGCAAAGGGACGTCGTTGCCGACGATTCCCGTCTGCTCGGCCCGGAGGCCGGTCATCATGCTGCATCGGCTCGGGTTGCAGACCGGATACTGCACGTAGGCTCGCTCGAAGGCGGTGCCGCGAGCCCGCAGCCGGTCGAGGTTCGGCGTCTTCACGACTTCCTGCGTGAACGCCCCGCCGAAGTCCCGCAGATCGTCCGCCATGATGAGCAGGACGTTAAGTTTGGACGGCGACGCTGCCGGATCGTCAGCGTGCAGAGCGACCAGCGGCGCGAGGGCCATCGCGGCGAGAAGCGTGACGACGTGTTTCATGGTTGTCGCGATCGCGGGCATCGTCCGCTTGCGCTCGATCGAGAATCGAACCAGGCAGGGAATTCCTCATTGTAGATACCGCTCCGTTCGCCGTCTTCGACGATGGTCGCCCGACCTACGATGACGCTCGTCAGCTCTCCTTGCCGATCTCGGCCAGCAGTTCGGCTTCGCGCTGCTTCATCCAGGCGTCGATCTCTTCGCGGGTCGGATCGTTCTTCTCGACCCAGGCGACGCACTTGCGGTACTCGCGGAGGAGCGACGCCTCGGGCACGTTCTCCAGCGATCTCGCCGGATCGCCCCAGCGCGGTCCCCCCAGCCAGACGGCGGCGTACATGATCTTCGCCGTCGCGGGCGTCGTTCCGCCGGCGAGCAGGGCGTCGTAGAACATCGCGTGGACCGCCTCCCAGGTCTCGCGCTGGTACGAGAGGCCATTCGCGTTCCGCGTGTCGCAGTAGGCGTCATGCACGAGCGCCGCATCGAGAAAGGCGTCATCCGTCGGCGAACCGGTGATCGAGAGGAACGCCTGCGGAATCGAGGCGCCGTCGGTCAGCGTCCCCTGCGGCGCGTGCCAGCGCTTGCCTGCCGCGTCGACGAAGTAGAAGTCCTGCTCCAGAACCCACTCGCGGGTCGGGGTGCGGACGATCGGCGCGGGCGACGAGACGAAGTGCGGCTTCTGATCGCGATCGGGGTCCGACAGCAGAAATCCGCCCGTCACGGTGACCAGCAGGGTGAACGACGTCACGGCGCCGGGAGTTTGCAGCAGTCGGAGCATGGCGAAGGCTTCTCGTTCCGCGAGATCAGAAACTCGTCTGCCCGGCGAAGCGGAGTTTTCGGAGTTCTGTTACGCCAGACTCCGGGGTATTCCTGCGACATCGAAATGGGCCGTGTGTCGCGGCTGGCTTGCCCAGCCGTGCCGGAAGCGACGGTCGGCATCGCCATCGGATTCCGAGTTTCTTGACGGAGCAGGGCCCCGGAAGCTCACGGAAATAGCCGAGCCGAACGAAGGGCGCTGCACGGCTGGGCAAGCCAGCCATGGCACACGGATCCGTCGCCGGGGTCGCGCCATCCGCATTTCGAGGGGACTCTTTCCTCGCCCCCTCCCTTCCGGATCGTTCTTGGCGCGAACGGCTCGGTTTCGCTACACCCGAACCGCGTCGCCGCGCGGCGCGACGGACCATTCGCGAGGGGGGGCGGAAGCGATGTGGGAACTGCTGCAATACCGGCACCGGGCGTGGAAGTATCGGCTGGCTCGCGATCGGGCGGAAATCGCCTCCGCGGTCGAGTCGATCCGACCCGGCGCCACGGTCATCGACGTCGGCGCTCATAAGGGGGCCTATCTCTACTGGCTTCGCCGCGCGGCGGGTCCGGCAGGACGCGTGCTCGCCTTCGAGCCCCAGCCCCAGCTTTCCGAATACCTCAGCCGCGTCGCGAAGCAGTCCGGCTGGAAGAACGTCACGGTCGAGAACCTCGCCCTGTCGGATCGGGCCGGCGTGCTGCCCCTGCACATTCCGACGGTCGCCGGTCGCACCTCGCCCGGCGCCCGGCTGGGCCGCAAGCATGCGGAGGATCGGGGTCGCTGCAATACGTCGTTCGACGTGCCGGTCACGACGCTGGACGCCTACCTGTACGACTCCGGAATCTCCCGCGTCGACTTCATGAAGGTCGACGCCGAGGGGCACGAACTGGCCGTGTTTCAGGGCGCCGAGCGGACGCTCCGCACGTGGCGTCCCACGATTCTGTTCGAATGCGAAGGCCGCCTGCGCGACGACGGCGACGTGCGACCCGTGTTCGATTTCCTGCGCGAACTCGGCTACGTCGGCGAGTACCTCGATTCGGCGACGGGCATCCGTCTGCCGCTCGAACTGTTCGACCCCGCGATCCACCAGGTCTGCGACAGCGACGACGCCTACAAGCGGCCCGGCTACTGCAACAACTTCCTCTTCAGCGGCAGCGCCGCGTCGGCCCTGCGACGCGTCGCGTAAAGAGCAGCGTCGAAGATCGCTCAGAAGCCGCCGAACCCGCCGCCGAAGCCTCCTCCGCCCGGCGCGGGAAGGCCGGACTCCGCGTCGGAAGGAAAACCTCCGTCGAAGCCCCCCAGGCCGCCGCCCATACCGCCTCCTCCCATGCCGCCGAATGCCTGCGGCGAGCCGTCGCCGTTCAGAATCCGCCGGATCGTCGCCTCGATCTTCTCGTGCGTCGCCCTCGTGTGGGTGACGATCAGCGTCGAGCGCGCGGCGAGCGCCTCGCTCATTCCCGCAGTCGTGTCGGGCGAAGAGGCGATCTCGACGATCTGGCCCGGAAGCGTGTCGTCGTCCGGCGTCTTCCATGTGCCCGGTTCGACGAGCAGGCGCAGCCCCGGCAAGAGATCCTGCGCCGTCACCTTCGGCATGCGGTAGTAAACGGTCAGGATCTCGTTCGGATCCAGCTCGCCGTCGGGCTTCCTTTGCTTCGACTTATCGATCGCTTCACGGTACTGCGAGAGCAGTTCGGCGACCGCTGCGAGGTTTCGCTCGCTCTGACTGATCACGAGCGTCCCGGGCAGCGGCATGCGAATCGCGGCGTTGCCCGTGCCGCCGAATTCAGGCCACGATTCGGGATCGAGCGTGCTGGTGATCGCGTCGATCAGCGAGTTCGCTTCGCCCCCGTCGATCGCCAGATCCCGGACGTCGAACACGGCGACGTTGGTTTCCCGTCCAGCAGATTCTTCGCTGGTGACCACGATCGCTCCGCCGCGGAGCGTCCAGTCCAGGTCAAGTTGCGAGAGCAGGGCGCCCAGCGTGGTGGAAAGCCGGGTCTCCTTCAGCGACAGCGTGACCGGCGTTCGCTCGCTCACCGCAGACTGTTCCAGGCCCGCTTCGTCGAGGCGGATGCTGACCTCCGCCTGGGTCGCCAGGTCGCGGATCGCCTGTTCCAGACGGGCGCCGCGGAAGTCCGACGTCACGAGCTTCTCGTTCAGAACCGTGCGCAATCGTTCGTGTTGCGGCGGCTCGGCGATGTAGGTCATGCGGCCATGCTTGCGCAGGGCCGCGAGCAGGCCGAGGATCTGACGCTGGTTCCGTTCGTTCTGCGACACGAACAGCACGTCGCCCAGGCTGCGGAGGCTGGCGTTCCCCGTGCCGCCGAAACCGGGCCATGATTCCTGATCGATCGTACTGCTGATCAGATCGGTCAGCGTGCTGGGGTCGTAGCCCGCGTCGTACAGGTCGCCCACGTTGTGCGACCGCGTCGTCATCCGTTCTTCCGCACGCGACCGGCTGGTGATGTGCAGGATGTCGTCCTCGACGTACCAGTCGAGGCCGAGCGACCCGAGCCGGTCGAGCAGGAAGTAGATCGGGTCGTCGACCAGCCGATCGTCCACCGCCGCGTCGAGCGTGATCGACGCCTCGGTCAATCCCTGAGCGTCGGCCAGCGTGACGATTCCCTGGGCGTTGAGCCAGTCGATCGCCTCGCGGAGCGACGCTTCCTCGAAGGTGACCGTCGCCTTCGCCGCCAGCTTCGCGGGCACGAACTGCGCGGGATCGACCGTCCGCGGTTCGTCCTCGATGACGAACTTCGGACGCTGCGGTTCCTTGGCTTCGCCCTCCGCGGCAGGCTGAGTCGGCGGAGCTTGCGTCCCTGGCGGCTGAACTTCCTGCGCGGCCGCGAAGGCGGGTGCGATCAGCGAGCAGGGGAGAAGAAGAGCGAAAACGAGACGTGACGAGCGGCGCCTGAATGAGCGCATGACGAACTCCGATGCAATGCCCCACGCCTGAGAGTAGCGGGCGGGCAGCCGGAGTCAATCCGACGCGGCGGCTCTCACGGCTCGTCGAGCGCGTCGAGTTCGGCCTTGAGCGCGACCTTGCTCTCGGCGGAGAGTTCCCGCCAGTCGAGATCGCGAAGGCCCGCGGCGAGCGCCCACAACAGGTTGAGATTGGCCTTCGCTTCGTGCCGATTCACCCGTCGGTAGGCGACGACCGGGCCGAATCGCGCGAGATCCTCCACGGTCTCGACGCCCGCGTCGCGCAGCCACGCGGCGCTCGCAGGCCCCAGGTTCCGCAGCGATTCGATCGGACGTCCGGTCATCTCTCGACGCCTAAGGCTTCGCCCCGGCAGGAGCAAGTCGAAACGCGAATCGGACGGGGCGATGGTCAGAGCCTAACCTCGGGCCGGCGGCGAGTTCCGCTATGCCAATATCCGACGTTGCCAGGACATGGTCGATCGGAATGCCGAGAGGCCCCAGACTCGCCGGCCAGGTCGCTTGCACCCCGTGTCCCAGGCGTCCGTCGTTGAGCCCGCTCTCTTCGAGCAAGTCGTGAAAGCGAGGCGACCAGGGAGTGACGTTCAGATCGCCGACGACGAGGGTCGGCCCCTCGATCGTTCGGACATACTCCGCCAGCGCGGCGAGATGCGCATCGCGAAACGCGGCCAGTTCGGATCCCACCGGAGGCGGCGGGTGCGTGACGATGATCGTCGCTTCGCCGTTCTCGAACTTCATCTTCGCCTCGATCGAAGGGAACCGATCGTGCGCGAAGAAGAGGAGCCTCTGCGAGAGGATCGGCCTTCGACTGACCAGTCCGATGCCGAAGGCGCCGGCGCGCGGATAGAGCGCCGAGTGAGGGTATTCCGCCCCGAGCGTCCGCAACGCATCCCTCCATTCCGGCGTTAACTCCTGCAGAGCGATAAAGTCGCATTCGCTCTCTTGCAGGTAGGCAATCGTCCCGTCGCGATCCGAATTCGACGCCGACAGATTCGCGGTGACGGCCTGGTAGAGCGGGCCCTCCTCAATCGACGCGGGGCCCCACCAGACGCGCCAGCCGACGACGGCGATCTGCAGGACACAGAAGAGGACCGCGGTCCCGGCAGAACGGTATGCCCGACCTGCCAGAAGTAGAAGTGTCGCCACGAGGGAAGCGATCGCCAGATGGACGGGGAAGTGCGTCGCCAGATCCAATCGCCAATCCCAAGTCGCTCCCCACGAGGCAGCGTAGGCGGCGATAGAAAGAATCAGGATCGCGCAGCCTGCGAGTCGAGAGATATCGCGCACGCCTCGCTTCGGCGAAACTTCGATCGCTTCGATCGGCGGAGGGGGACGCTTACTCATCGCGACTCCTCGTAACGCACCGCCAGCCAGACGGTCGGCCGGTCAGGGGTCGCAACGCCTGATCGAAAAAGTCGATCCTTCGCCAGATCCGGGCCGTGTCCCTCACGATGTGCCGAGCCGAGCACGGCCTCACGCTCACGAACGTGCAGATTGCCCGAAAGGGGCGCCGGAAATTAACTAGGTAAAGTCTGTAGTCGCACGTTAGGCTCCGTCAATGCTCTGGATTGCGAGGCGGGTCGCTTCTGTCCCGACGCTCTGGGGCCCGACGCGGCTACCGCAAGACCTGTCTTTTCGCGACCAGGCTCTTCTTCTCGAAAAAGCTATCCCATGGCGACTCGACGTCAGTTCGTGCAGTCCCTTCCCGCGCTGGGCGCCGCGTTCGCCGTCGCCGGTCATCTGACCTTCGGCGAAGGCCCGGCACGCGCTCAGGGCCCGGCCCCGCTGGAAGGGCATTTCCACCCCAAGGGGAAGGCGCCGTCGAAGTTCACGATCGACGCGCTCAAGAAGGCGAAGGTCGGTCTCCCCTTCGCCGACCGGCGCGATTTCGAGGAGCAGAAGCGAGGCCTCGTCGCTCCGATGAAGGAAATGCAGATCCCCGCGGACGCCGGCCACGTCGCCTGGGACATGGAGCGCTTTCAGTTCCTGACGCAGCAGGCCGACTTCGACAGCATCCACCCTTCGCTGCTCCGACAGGCCGTTCTGAACAACAACTACGGCCTGTACGAGGTCATCCCGGGTATCTACCAGGTGCGGGGGTTCGATCTCTCCAACATCACCTTCGTGCGCGGCAAGACTGGATGGATCGTGTTCGATCCGCTGATTTCCGCGGAACCGGCCCGGGCCGCCTGGAACCTGCTGCAGGAGCACGTCGGCGAGGGACTGCCGGTCACCGCCGTGATTTACTCGCACACGCACGGCGACCACTGGGGCGGCGTGCGCGGCATCGTGAACGAAGAGGACGTGCGGTCGGGCAAGGTCGCCGTGATCGCGCCCGCCCAGTTCATGGAACACACGATCTCCGAGAACGTTTACGCCGGCAACGCGATGAACCGCCGGCTCTTTTATCAGTACGGACTGCTGCTGCCGGCCAGTCCTCACGGATTCGTCGATATGGCGCTGGGCAAGGGCGTTTCGGCCGGGGCGACGGGCCTGCTCGCGCCGAACCGGTACGTCACCGAGGCGATCGAGGAGTTCGAGGTCGACGGCGTCCGGATGATCTTTCAGAACACGCCGAACACCGAAGCGCCCCGGGAGATGAACACCTACTTCCCGGACAGGAAGGCGCTCTGGATCGCGGAGAACGTCACCGCGACGCTGCACAACATCTACACGCTGCGAGGCGCCCCGGTCCGCGATCCGCTGAACTGGTCCAAGTACATCGCCGAGGCGCTGCATCGCTTCGGCGTCGAAGCGGAGGTCATGTTCGCGTCGCATCACTGGCCCCGCTGGGGCAATGCACGAATTCAGGAGATTCTCCGCGCCCAACGTGACCTGTACGCCCACATGAATAACCAGACGCTCCATCTGGCCAACCAGGGCGTGACGATCAACGAGATGCACAACGTCTACCGGATGCCCAAAAGCCTTCTGGCGCAGTGGCATTGCCGCGGCTATCACGGCTCCGCGGAGAACAACAGCCGCGGAGTCGTCCAGCGCTTCCTGGGGTACTGGGACGGCAACCCGGTCAACCTCATCCCGGCGCCGCAGCACGAGTCGGCGACTTTGTTCGTGGAGATGATGGGCGGGGCGGAGAAGATTCTCGTCCGCGGGCGCGAACTGCTCGACGAGGGCAAGTACCTGCTCGCGCAGGAGATCCTCGACAAGCTGGTGCAGGCCGATCCGCAGAATCAGGAGGCCAAGGACCTGCTCGCCGACGCGTTCGAACAGGTCGGCTACCAGCAGGAGAACGTCGGCCTGCGGAACAGCTTCCTCGCCGCGGCGTACGAACTGCGATCCGGAATCCCTCAGGGAGAGACCGCCGATTCGAGCAGCCCGGACGTGATCCGCGCGATGTCGACGGAACTGTTCCTCAACTTTCTCGGCATCCGCATGGACAGCCGTAAAGCCGAGGGCCTGCGCTTCACGATCAACCTCGTCACCCCGGACAACGGCGAGAAGTTCCTGATCGAAATGGAGAACGCGACGCTCACCAACATCCCGAGCTTCCAGGCGGAGGATCCCGACCTGACGCTCACCATCGACCGCTCCGAACTGGAACGGACGATGACGGGGGAGAAGACGCTCGAAGCGCAGATCGCGGACGGAACGGCGAAGGTCCAGGGCGACGTCGGCGTGCTGAAGAAGCTCGCCGCGACGATGGTCGATTTCGATCCGCGTTTCGAAATCATGCCCGGCACGAAGGCCAAGGGCGGCGATACCGAGCACGCCGATCCCTATCAGGCCGTGCCGCGTCAGGCGATCGCGGAGTAGGGTCGGCGGTCCGTCACGGCGGCGCCGCTGCTTATGATCCCGTCGCGTAGTGCACCGCCAGCCAGACAGTCGGCTGGTCGGACGCCGTCGCGTCGACCCGATGCCGCGTATGGGCCGGGATGTCGAGCCAGTCGCCCGGCTGCAACTCCACGCTGCGGTCCTCGAACCGCAGCGTCGCTGAACCCGACAGCAAGGCCACCCACTCCCCCTCCGGCTGGTCGTACCAGAACCCTTCCGGCGACGCCTGTCCGTACGAGACGATCCGCGCGATCCGCAGCCCCGGCGCTTCGAGCAGCGTCGCGAAGAGTTCTTCCGGCGAGGAAGAGGGCAGGGCAGCGAAGAGGTTGGGCAGTGCGGTCATCAATCGTTGGAGAATTGGCGGCGATCTCTGGGTGTGCCACTGCTGGCTTGCCCAGCAGTGCAGGGGGCGGAGGCGGGGGCTCCATCTTCTTCGATCGACACGAATGGGCGGTCTATCTTGTGACGAATGAACGGAGATAGCAGCACGCTTGCCGGGGCTCTGCACTGCTGGGCAAGCCAGCAGTGGCACACGGCGTTCGTAGGTGAGGCATTGACGGCTATTCCGGTGCACCGGATCCTGAGTTCGAGCCGGTTCGCGTTCGCTCTTGATCCGTAACTCCCACTGCCTGGCATCGTCGTGCCACGCGACTTCTCCGCGTCGTCAGGCAATGCCTGACCTACGAGAAGGGAGGCACGTTCGTGTCAGGATGAAGTCGATCGCGTCGCCCACGGTCTCCGCTTGTTCGTCGGGACGCGGACTGCGGTCATCTGCATCGACTGCGTACTCGTCGAGAAGCGCTTCCATTTCGAGAGAGAGGTCGGACTCGCCGTCCAGGCCGATGAAGCACTCCCAACTCGAGGGCAGCACGAAGCCGGACAGCCGATCGTGGGGAAGCAGTTGCGCCAGTTCGACTCGTGCGTCGCCCGCGATAGCGCCGACGACGCGGCGAATGATCTCGGCTTCGTCGTTCGTCGCCTTCGGATAGTGGCTCGCAAGCCAGTTCTCCCATGCGGGATAATCTCGCAATCGGATCGATCGCGTACGCTTTCGTCGGAGGATCGGCGCCCCGACGAAAACAAGCCCGCTGCCGACGACGAGGAAGAGGAGGGCACACGAGGATACCGCTCCGATGACTATCAGGAAGAGGTTGTCGTACATGCGCGTCCGCATGCGTCTACTTCGCCGCGATGTCGTAACACCGCAGCGTGTCCTGATCTCGCAGGTAAAGCTTCTTTCCGGCGATGACCGGCTGGGGCCAGGCCTGGTCGCGGACGGATTCGCGGAACGAGCCCTTGAGCTGATAGCCCTGAGGCGTCGCTGCGACGAGCGCCATGGTTCCGTCCTGGTAGCGGAAGTAGAGATGGCCGTCGGCGTAGGCGAGCGCCGCGGATTCTCTGCCGGCGCCCCGTTCGGGACCCCACAGGATGCGTCCGCTCAGCATGTCCAGGCACATCGGCAGGCCGTTGTTGTGGCCATGGCCCATGTAGATCTTGCCTTCGAGCAGGATCATGCCGCCGTGATGGTTCTGCACCTCGTTCGGTCGCTTGGTGTAGACGGGGCGAACGCCGCCGCGACCGATCTGCAGCAGGGCCGAGCCGCCGTCGTCGTAGCCGCTCGAACAGAAGACGTAGTCGCCGGAGACGATCGGCGTGGGGACGTTGGCCGTGCCGTTGGCGACGCCGTCGTAACCCCACAGCAGCTTGCCCGCGGCGGAGACGCCGATGACGCCGCGACCGACCAGTTGCACGTACTGCTTCACTCCGCCGGCGTTACTGATGACGATGGAGGAGTAGCCCGCGCCGTCCTTGCCTCGCGTTCCTCCCGGCGGCATGGGCGTCGCCCACAACGGAGCGCCGGTCGCCTGATCGAGGGCGACCATCATCGCCCGGTCGCCGCCCGGGGTGCAGATCAATCGGTCGCCGTCCGCCAGGGGCGATTCGCTATAGCCCCAGCCCGACATCATCCGTCCGCCGAAGTCGCGCGTGAAACTCTTCCGCCAGATCTCGTCGCCGGTCGAAGCGTCCGCCGCGACCAGATCGCCTTCGAACGACATCGCGAAGACCCGCCCGTCGTGGACGGTCGGCGTGGCGTTCGTCCCCTTCTCCCGCGAGCCGGGGCCGAGCCGCGTCGACCAGAGCAGATTGCCGTTCGCGACGTCGAGGGCGTGCAGCGATTCCTCGCCGTTCTCCCGACCGCCGACGTAGATCTTGCCGTTCGCGACCGCGACGCTGCCGTAACCCGTTCCGATGCCGGTCGCCGTCCAGAGCAGGGGAGGTCCCTCCGCCGGCCACTCGGACAGCAGGCCCGTCTCCGGGCTTAGCCCATCCCGATTCGGACCTCGCCAGGTCGGCCACTCGCCCGGCTTCGCCGCCGGAGCGGTCGCGTCCGAGGCAGGCATGTCGGACGGCGGATTCTTCGCTTCGTCGGCCTCTTTCTTCCAGCGGGCCACGATCCGGCGATCGGCGCTGCTGAGCTTGGCGAGCGGAACGTCGACCGTCGTTCCGTCCTCTTTCTGAAGCTTCGCGACGCCCTCCACGACGGCGATCAGCTTGGCGGTCACCTTGAACGTGCCGGTCGAATCGATCCAGGTGCGGGCCTCTTCCTGGGCGAAGGTCGATGCGGCAAGCGTCAGGAGAAAGAAGATCGAGGCGGCGACGAGCGATCGAGCGAACATAAGAGTCTCGTGAGAAAAGCGGCGATCGAATAGTCTTGCAGGGCAGGCGCCTCGCCTGCCATCGAAGCGGGTACACAGTTCCTGTCAGGCCAGGCGCCCTCGCTACGACAGGAGGAGAGTCGTCGATTCTAATCCAGAGCGACGTTCGTCCGCCTATTTGCGACCGCGCGCCCGCGAACGCACAATGGGCGAACCTCTTCGCGTTTCCCTCCCGCCGGAGTTTCTGGTCATGTCGCTCGGTTTCGTTTCGCGCTCGCTTCTTTTCTGCGGGCGTTCGCTCCTCGCGATCGTCCTGGCGACGACGCTCGTCTCGGGTTCCTTCGCTTCGGCTGCCGAACGGACGGTGCTTAAACTCTGGGAAGGCGATCCGCCGCACGAGACGGGCGAGTTCGGTCCCGAAGGGGATCAGCCCGAGCAACCGGGGCAGCGGCAGGTCCGTCGCATTCAGAACGTGACCGATCCGACGATCGAGGTCTTTCCTGCGCCTGCGGACAAGGCGAACGGCTCGGCGATCGTGATCTGCCCGGGCGGCGGCTACAACATCCTCGCCTGGGACCTGGAAGGAACCGAGGTCGCCGAACGGTTCAACGCCGAGGGGACGACCTGCGTCGTGCTGAAGTACCGCGTCCCGCGGCGCCCCGGACAGGAACCGCATCTGGCTCCGCTCGCCGACGCCCAGCGCGCGATCCGGCTGACGCGCCAGCATGCCGAGGAGTGGAAGATCGACCCGGCCCGCATCGGCGTGCTCGGTTTCTCCGCAGGCGGCAATCTGGCCATGTTCGCGACGACCAGCGGCGATTCCCCGGCCTACGAAGGGACCGACGAAGCGGACAAGCTCTCCTGCCGGCCTGACTTCGCCCTGTTGATCTATCCGGCCTATCTGACCGACGAGAAGGGCGAACTGCGGTCGGACGTCAAGATCGACGACAAGACGCCCCCCTGCTTCTTCGTCCATGCGATCGACGACGGCGTCACCGCCGACAGCAGCGTCCAGGCGTTTCGCGCCCTGAAGAAGGCCGGCGTCGGCGCCGAGCTGCACGTCTACTCTGCAGGCGGTCACGGATACGGCCTACGCGAGAGCGACGACCCGGTCCATGCCTGGCCCGCCGCCGCCGCCGCCTGGATGAAGCGCTCGGGGTATTTCGCAGGGAAGTGACCCAACCAGAGTTCCTGAGCGGGGGGTATGACCCCCCGAGTCCGACTTGGTTATCGCGCGAAGCCTCGGGGGAGTCACGCTGCCCGCTTAGAAAGCGGACCTCGGCCCACCTCCTCGATCGTAAAGGATCGGACTGAACCCGCTGATTCCTGTGTGCCACGGCTGGCTTGCCCAGCCGTGAATGCGGTCGGAACGTTCGGTCGATTCGCCCGATTCGAAGCGCTCCCCAAGATCGCCGGCGGAGCGAGGCGTTGACCGCCGCTTCCTAACGCACGGCTAGGCAAGCCAGCCATGGCACCCGGCTCGGGAGAGCCGTTCGGCGATCTACCGCCGCCCGCGGGCGCTGGGGTACAATCAGTCGCTTCGAGACGGTCTGTCCGTCGGGCGGATCGCAGGGGAAGCAGGCGCCGGGAAGGCCATGGGGACCATCGTCAAGATCGAAGACGGCGCCGAGACGATCGAGGTCGATCTGCGCAACCCCTGGCTCGCGGCGGCCCTTTCCTGGTTCATCCCCGGCGCAGGACAGCTCTACCAGCGACGCTTCGCCAAGGGGACGGTCTTTCTGGTGACCGTCCTCGGGACGTTCTTCTACGGGATGTACCTGTCGAACGGACGGGCGGTCTACGCCTCGTTTCGTTCCGAAGACGTCCGGCTCTGGTACGTCCCGCAGTTGCTCGCCGGCGGCGTGGCGCTGCCCGCGGCGGTGCAGTACTCGTTCGTCTCGAAGGGCCAGGCGCCGATCCTGGGCGGCTTTCAGGCGCCGCCCGACGGAGAGGTCCTGCTTGAATGGTCGAGCGAGGGTTACGACCTTCAGGGCGAACCCCTCTCTTCCCACGAATACAAGAAGCGTCTGGGCGAATGGATCGCCGACCCGAAAGGCGACTTCAACCTGGGAACGCTGTTCACGGTCATCGCCGGCCTGATCAACGTCTATGTGATCTACGACGCCTTCGCCGGTCCGCTGCCGGAGAAGCGCCGCGAGGAAGACGATCCGAAGCCCGACGAGTCCGGCGGAAGCGGGCCGGCGAGCGCCGGCTCCCCCGGTTCCTAGTTTCCGCTCAGCCCGCTCGTCCGGCTTCTCCCGCGTTCGCCGAATCGCGATGTATTACCTGCTCTATCTGATGCCGATGACCGCCGCGATCGCGGCGACGTACGCCTGTTCGCGGCACGAACGTTTTCGCCCGATGGCGTGGACGTTTCTCAACTGCCTGGCGACGCTGCTCGGCATCCTGTTCGGCGCGATTCTCTTCTTCTGGATCCTCGAATCGCGGCTGTAGAACTTGGTTAGTCGGAGTTCATCGAGCGATCGGCCGACGGCGAGCGGAGGGAGTCAGCCCTCCGTGTCCGGAACTGCGTTGCGAAATCGCGTCTCGCGAAACTGTCGCGGCCTGAGCGCCGATTCCGTAACGATTCAGATCGCCTCGGACGCACTATGCGAGTGCGACACGCACCAGGGCCGCGATTGAGCGGTAAGTCGATGACCTACCGATTCGAGTGTCCCCGCGGTCATCGCCTGGAGGCCGAAGAGGCGCAGGCGGGCAAGGCGTCGCGCTGTCCCGCGTGCGGCGAGGGACTGATCGTGCCGGGGCCGGACGGAGCTCTCGTTTCGGAAGAGCAGACTCTTGCGGAAGAAGCTGCCGAGGCAGCGGGCGAGACGGTCGAGACGCTGACCGTTCCCTGTCCCAAGGGGCACGCGCTGCATGCCCCGCGGTGGCAGCTCGACCGGGCGGTCGTCTGCCCCGTCTGCGAGACGCTGTTCGAGCTGCGGGAGAAGGACAGCCTGGAATCGCGACGCAGCGCCGCGATCGAGCGCGAAGAGCGCCAGAAGCGGATCGAGCGTCAGTGGCTGCAACTCGGCATCGCCGCCGCGCTGCTGCTCGGCGCCCTCGTCGGCGGGCTGATCATCTGGGCGAACGCGTAGGCAGAGCGTTTCGACGCGTATCCGGCGCTGCGCACTGAACTGGCTAGCGGGGGACGGCAGTCCCCCGAGTTCGTCGATCTAGCGAAGCGAAGATCGAGCAGGAGCCGTTGCGACAGCGCCGACGCCTGCGGCCTTCCAGCCGCTAGCCAGACTCGGGGGACTGCCGTCCCCCGCTAGCCGATGCGTTGCGTTGAGTGCGACCTCCGGTAACGAAAAGAGCGGAGGCGTCTGACGCCTCCGCTCTTTGCATTTCCTGACCGATCGGTCGTCAGCGACTTACGTCGTCTTCGGCACGGCCTTCTTCTTGCCGCCCGCGGGCGTCGCTTCGGTCCGCTGGCTCATCCAGTAGAGGATGGGCGACGCGACGAAGATCGAACTGTACGTTCCGACGATGATGCCGATGATCAGCGTGAACGAGAAGGCGTGGATTCCTTCGCCGCCCAGGTAGAACAGGATCACGATCGACAGGAACGTCGTCGCCGACGTGAGCAGCGTGCGGCTCAGCGTCGAATTGATGCTCAGGTTCAGCATCGAAGCGTTCAGGTGGGGCGACTTGCCGCGGACTTCGCGGATCCGGTCGAACACCACGATCGTATCGTTCAGCGAGTAGCCCATCAGCGTCAGGAAGGCCGCGACGACCGGCAGGCTGATCTTGAACTCCTCGATGCCGAGGTAGTTCATCCCCGGGACGTACCGGGCGAGCCAGTAGCTGACCGCCACGGCGCCGAGCGTGATCAGGACGTCGTGCACGAGCGCGACGACCGCCGCCAGGCCGTAGGCGACCTTGTGGAAGCGGAACCAGATGTAGAGCACGATGCCGATCAGGCTGAAGAGCATGGCGAAGGCCGCCATGGTCTTCGTCTTGCCGGCGACCTGGCTGCCGATCTCGCTGGACGAGGGGAACACGAAGTCGGACGCGAACGATCGTTCCGCGTTCTGCAGCGCGGCCAGAGCCTGGGCCGAGTCGCGTTCGATCGTCACCTGCCACTCGCTGAAGGGCAGGTCGCTTTCCTCGTTCCAGTCCGCGGCGCCTTCTCCGATCGGCACGAGGTCGATCTCGTTGGCGCTGAGCGGCGAACCCGTTTCCGCCGAGGCGGCGACGAGCCGGTCGGTCAAAGCGCCCGCGCTGATGCGGTTCGCGAGCGTCACCGTGGAGGTCGAAACGGTCACTTCCCGCGTCGCAGGCGCGGCCGGCGTCTCTGCCGCAACGTCGGCGGCGGGAGCGTCAGCCGTCTCCGTCGCGGCGGCGGCAGGTTCTTCGCCAGCCGGAGTCGTCGGCGGAGCGGGCTCCGCGGCAGGCAGTTCGGCAGGAGCTTCCTCGACCGGAGCGTCCGCGGCGGGCGTGTCGGTCGCCGGAGCTTCGGCTGCGGGAGCGTCGGCGGGCGGCTGCTCTTCCTGAAGCAGCGTCGACACGAAGTACGAAGCCTTCGCGTCACGTCGAACGGACGAGCCGGGCTCCGGCGTCTCCGCAGGCGGCGTCGTTTCCTCGACCGATTCCGGCTCGGTTCCTTCAGAAGGAGCCGGTTCGCTCGGCGCGGGATCGGCCGGCTCGCTCGGCGCAGGCTCGGTCGCCGCGGGTGCGTCGCCTGCCGGGGGCGCAGGAACCGCGTCCTCGTCGCCGGAGGGAGGAACCGCCGGGGTCTCGTTCGCGGGAGTCGCCGGGGGCGAGAAGTCGAGGGTTGCGGCGTCTTCCGTCGCGTCGACTTCGATGCTCGCTCCCTGGCCGGGGGCCGAGAGAACCGGAACGCGACGGGTCGACTGTTCCGGCGGCGTGAACGCCATCGAATAGGACGCGAGCAGCGGCTGGCCGTTTTCGTCGACCATCGCTTCGCCCAGCGCCTGCTGGAACTCTTCCACGCTCGGGTAGGACGAGTCGACCTTGTAGAGCCGATTGTTCACGTCGCCCCGTTCGCCGGCGTCGCCGGTCGCGACGCCGATTTTCACGACGCTCCAGGCGAGCTGCGAACCGTCGACGCTGACCTTGTCGAAGCGTTCGGCCAGCTTCTCGGTCACTTCGGCCTGCGTCATCGCGTTGCCCTCGTCGAGGAGCATCACGACGCTCGTGCCGCCGTTGAAGTCGATGTCGAAGATGCCCGACCCGCGAGCGATCGCGGCGCCGATGCCGGCCACGCACAGGACGACCGAGACGATCGCGCAGACGACCTGCAGGCGGACGAAGTCGAAGTTCCGTTCGACGAGGTACTTCTGAATTCCGCCGAACGAGTAGATGTCCTTCAGCCAGCCGCGGCGCTCGCTGATCTCGAAGATCAGCCGGGCGACGAAGATCGCGGTGAACATACCGGTGACGATGCCGAGGATCAGGGTGATCGCGAAACCCTTAATCTGGTCGGTGCCGATGAAGTAGAGCACGAACGCCGTAATGAGCGTCGTGAGGTTCGAGTCGATGATCGTCGTGGTCGCGCGGCTGAACCCGTTGCGGATCGCCAGGCGGAAGCTCGACCCCTTCAGGCGCTCTTCCCGCATGCGTTCGAAGATCAGCACGTTGGCGTCGACCGACATGCCGACCGACAGCACCAGACCGGCGACGCCCGGCAGGGACAGCGCGACCGACAGCAGGATCAGCAGACCCATCGTCAGCGCCAGGTTCATCAGCAGCGCGAACCCTGCGATGAGACCCGCAGCGCGGTACCAGAACAGAATGAACAGCAGCGTCACCAGCAGCGCGAGCGCCATGGAGATCATGCTGCGGTTGATCGTGTCCTGACCCAGCAGCGGATCGATGCGGTTCTCGCTGATCGGCGACTTGTTCAGCGACGCGGGGAGGCGCCCGCCTTGCAGGATGCGGACCAGGAACGACACCTCTTCGTCGGTGAACGATCCGCTGATCATGCCCCGGTCGGAGATCGTGTCGTTGATCGTCGGAGCGCTGAGCACTTCCTCGTCGAGGATGATCGCCATCTGGAACTTGTCGCGATCGCTGATCGGCAGATGCGTGCTCGTCAGGGCGGCCATCTTCCGGGCGCCCTTCGTCGTCATGTTGAAGTGAACGGCGTTGCCCCCCCGGTCGTCGAAGCCGACGGTCGCGTATTCCAGGTCGCCGCCTTCCACGTTCAGGCGGTCGTCCATCCGGACCAGCACTTCCAGTTCGCGAACGCCCCGCTGCGCCAGTTCGCGTTCGAACTGATGGGTGTTCTTATTCTCGTCCCAGTCGACCGAGGGGAGGTCGTTAAGGATCTCGAACGTCTCCGCGTCGCGAACGATGTTGCCGCCGCTGGGGTAGAACTTCAGCGGGCGAAGTTCGGAGATCCGGATCGTCTTCGTCGGGTCCTTGGGATCGGGAACTTCGATCTCGCGAATGCGAACGGGCCGGTCGTCCCGGGCGATGCGCATCCACTGGGCCAGCGGTTCTTCCGCGTCGCCGGCGCTGACGGTGATCAGATCCCGCTTGCGGTTCGATTCCTCGACCGCGGCGCTGACGTGCCGTTCGTCCTGCGCGTGCATCGCGTCGACGACGATGCGGAATTGCAGATGGCCGGCGGTCGAGATGGTGCGTTTGACCTGCTCGACTTCGGCTTCGGCGACTTCGGGGATGATGATTTCGATCTGCCGCTGGCCGTAGGGCCGCACGACGATCTCCTTCACGCCGCCCGGGTCGAGTCGCCGGCGAAGCGGTTCGACGAGGTCCTCGACCGTGACGCGGGCCGCGGCGTCGGCGTCGGGTCCCGTTCCATCCGCCTCGACCATCTCGTAGACGAGGATCACGCCGCCCTGGAGGTCGATGCCGAGCTTCGGCGGCCAGCCGCGCCAGTTCTCCGATTTGGGAATCAGGCCGGTGGGCCAGATGACGGCGATGGCGCAGACCAGCGTCGACAGGACCAGCGCGACGCGCCAGGTGTAGTCGTCGCCCATGCGGAAGACCTTCCGCGTCAGGATCCGGGCGGCGAAAATCGGCAGGCCGAACAGGACCAGCGCCACGAGCGCGATCGTCGCGAATCCGCGAAGCGAGTCGAGCGCCGCGCCCCAGGCGGAGACGCCCGGCTCGGTCGTCTGGGCCAGCAGCAGCCAATCAACGGAAAACGTTTCCATCTCTCATTCGTCCTGAGGCGAAATCCGGCGACCGATCGTCGCCTGAGCGATCCTGCATCCGAGCGGGAGGCCAAGAGCGGCCCCGCCTCGCTCAGCCGGCGCTCTCCTCCTTCAGATCGTCGGCCGACAACACTCGGCTGATCGACGATCGAAGCACTCGTATCTTGGCGTTCGACTTTTCGTCGATCCGCAGCGTCACGTACTTCTCCGTCATGTTCGACACGACGCCGAGGATGCCGCCGACGGTGACGACCTGGTCGTTGGTCTTCATCTCGGAGAGCATCTTCTTCTGCTCGGCCTGCTTCTTGCGTTCAGGCTGCAGCATCAGAAAGTAGAACAGCACGCCGATCAGCAGGATCGGAACGAAGGGCCCGATGGCGCCCAGCGAAGTCGCCCAGCCTTCCGGAGCGGCCTCGGCGGGGGCCGCCGCGACATCGCCCTGCGCGAGCAGAGCGGAGTCCGTCGCGGCGCCGAGAGCGAAGTCGAAGAAGGACGTCAGGGAGGGCATCGGAATACCTTGCGCGGCCGGTCGGAAAGGAGGCTCCAGCTTTCGGCTCCGCACGCGCTTCGTCGAACCGAAACGCCGTCATAGCCAGCAGTTTCGTCGGCGACTCTCGTTCCGGGAGCAGGGAGCTCCGGCAGAACGCGACCAGGACGAAACGAGACTTGCAAAGCCGATGCCTGGCGACGCCGCCCAGGCCGATCATCGCCCAGGCCGTTCGTCGCCCCCGTCCTTTTGGCGTAACTAGCGAATAGGCCGCTGCTTCGCGAAAAAACGAGCCTGTTATGATAAGACTCGCCTGAAGTGGTCGCAAGCCCGATAGATTTGGCGCAAGCGCGGGGAGTGAACCGTGCGGTTTGCGATCTGCATCGGCGTTCGCGTGCCGTACGCCGTCATTTCACGGCGCGTCGTCAGTTTCGGCGAACTGCATCGTCAAGGTGGCCCGGATTGCTCGTCAATCCGGGCGGGCGCAGCCCGCAAGAGGCCGTCAGCGGCGGTCGGCATCAAGCTCCGCGGCCTGCCTTGGATCCTCTTGTCGAACTTCGTTCGACCCGGATTGCAAGCAATCCGGGCCACCCAGCCTCATGCGTGCAGACCGCGAGGGTGCGCTCAAGCGCGGGCTCCCTCCGCTCGCCCCGGACTTCTGAAGTCAGTCGCCATGCGGGGCGAAAGAAAAGTGTCGCTTTCTGAGCCGGACAGCGCGTATCGTTCAGTTGGCGGGGATAAGCGCCGGCCCAGGTGTCGCGGTCGAAATTCTAGATACTCGACCCTCGACTTGCCCATGACGACCGTTATCCCTATCGCGCCCCCCGCCAGCCGACGTCGGCCTTTTTCGTACACATGAGGAAGAGAGACCTGAAACTGAACGGCGAGCGGAGGGCGTCAGGCCTCCGTGTCCCGATCGAAGACGTTCCGTGTTCGAACCGTGACGCTTACGCTCCCAGCATGGCCCTGATGTTCGCCTCGTTGACGGGGCGGATGACGCCCTTCTCGGTAATCAGGGCGTCGATCAGTGCGGCGGGCGTCACGTCGAAGGCCGGGTTGTAGACGTTCACCCCTTCGGGCGCCGTGCGGCGTCCGAAGCCTTCGGTAATTTCGTCGGAGTTGCGTTCTTCGATCGGAATGCCCGACCCGTCGGGCAGCGACAGGTCGAACGTGCTCGACGGAGCGGCGATGTAGAACGGGATACCGTGCTGGCGGGCGAGCACGGCCAGTCCGTACGTGCCG
Source organism: Lignipirellula cremea (assembly GCF_056501455.1). Taxonomy (NCBI): domain Bacteria; kingdom Pseudomonadati; phylum Planctomycetota; class Planctomycetia; order Pirellulales; family Pirellulaceae; genus Lignipirellula; species Lignipirellula cremea. The sequence continues at coordinate 5,969,151 of NZ_CM151415.1, read as the reverse complement.
ATTTTGTTCGCCGAGTCGCCGTTGGCCGCGATGCGGTCGGCGCCGGTGATCACCGCTTGGACGCGACCCTCCTTCATCACCTGCGCCGCCATGCTGTCGCAGATGAGCGTCGCCGGAATCTGCCGCTGCACCAGTTCCCAGGCCGTCAGCCGGGCGCCTTGCAGCAGGGGCCGCGTCTCGTCGACGAAGACGTGGATCTTTTTCCCCTGATCCTGACAGGTGAAAAAGACCGACAGCGCCGTGCCGTACTCCGCGGTGGCCAGTCCGCCCGCGTTGCAGTGCGTCAGCGTACCGGCGCCGTCAGGGATCAGTTCCGCTCCGAAGCGGCCGATCGCCCGGCACATGGCCCGGTCTTCCTCGTGAATCTCCCGGGCCTCGTCCAGCATTTTCGCGAGAAGCGTCGCCGGCGGCGCTCCGGACATGGCGAACGTCTGCGTCCGCACGACCATCCGGTCGAGCGCCCAGAACAGATTCACCGCCGTCGGACGACTACTGGCGAGATAATCCCGCAGAGACTGCAGACGCTCCGCGAAATCTCTTTTCGACAGGCCCTCCAGGGCTCCATGCTGCCGCATGCCGACGACCAGGCCGTACGCAGCGGCGATTCCGATCGCCGGCGCCCCGCGGACGCGAAGTTGTTTGATCGCTTCCCAGACCGATTCGACGTCGTCGCAGACGATCCGCACCAGTTCGCCCGGCAGCTTCGTCTGATCGATCAGGGAGAGCGTCCCCCGGACATCCCCTTCCCAAGAGATCGTGGCGGCGGCAGGAGCGGCGGAAGTCGACATGGCGGGAACGGTCTCAGAATCAGGGGTTCAGTCGAATCGCTGATTTTACCGGCCATCCGTAGGTCAGGCACCGCCTGACGGCTACTTCAGAGATGACTTGCTGGTCCGACCGAAGTGAAACCGGCCTGTGTGCCATGCCCACATCTCCGTAGGAAGGGTGGGCATGCTTCAGGGCTGGCCGAACCTTACATGCCCACCCTGCTGGCGCGATGTGGGCATGGCACACAGGCGGACGGCGCCATCGAGCCTGACGAAGGAGGCCCGGTCGACCGCAACGAAATCGCGAATGCCTCGGGGGCGCCTGATTCAGGAGAAGCGCCTAAAGTGCCGCCGGAAGAATGTCTCATCGGAAACAGAAAGCGCTCGCCATGTCCTCCGCTACGTCCGGGGATCTCCCCCTCACTCGCGAAGGTCACGGATGGTTGAAGCTCGTCGCCCGCCTGGGCTATGCCGCCCGCGGCGCGGTGTACGTGATCATCGGAGTCCTGGCGCTTCTGGCGGCCCTGGGCATGGGGGGAGGCACGACCGGACCGGAAGGTGCGCTGTCGACCCTGCGCGGGCAGCCCTTCGGACTCTTCCTGCTCGGCGCCTTGGCGCTGGGCCTGTTCGGTCATGCCATGTGGCGCTTCCTGCAATCGGTCATGGATACCGACGGACACGGGCATGACGCCAAGGGACTCGTCGTCCGGGCGGGTCAGTTCGCCAGTTGCCTCGCCCACATTTCGCTGGCCCTTTACGCGGCGAGCCTGATCCGCGGCGCGGGTCAGGGAGGCGGCGAGGGCGACTTCACCCGCTGGCTGATGAGTCAGCCGGGCGGTCAGATCGCCGTCATCCTCGTCGGCGTCGTGACGGTGATCGTCGGCGTCGTCCAGATCTGGCGCGGCATCGCCCGCAAGTTCGAAAAGCATCTCGTGATCGACGAGAGCAAACGGAAGGTTCTCAGTCCGCTCTGCGCGTTCGGACTCGTCGCCCGGGGCGTCGCCTTCGGCATCATCGGGATCCTCGCGATCTACGCCGGCGTGAAACTGGACCCCGAGGAAGCGAAGGGAATCGACGGCGCGCTCGAGACGCTGCAAGGGGGGGCGTTCGGGCGGATCCTGCTCGGGGCCATGGCGCTCGGCCTGATCGCCTTCGCGGGATACTGCTTCGTCCTGGCCCTCTATCGCCGGATCGCAACGGAGAACGCCGAGATCCCCGGCCTGGATCTCAGCGGCAAAAGCTGAGCCGTCGTCCGGCACGGCCTGGTCTACGGGAGCGAATTTGCGCTTTCTCCGAAAGAACGGGGACGCTGCGGCGAATTGACGGCAGCTATCATGGCTCCTAGAACCTACGTCAGGTTCCCTTTCGACCGCCGGCGCCGTCGCGCCGTGTCAGCCTTCGCGGAAGACTCATGTCCGCTGTCGCGATGCCTTCCACTCCGCCTGCCGGGGATCCCGCCGACGCAGGTTACGCCGTCGCCGTTCGCGACCTCCGCAAAACCTATCGCGACGGCGTCTTCTCGCGAAAATCGTTCACCGCGTTGAAGGGGATCTCCTTCTCGGTCATGCCGGGCGAGATCTTCGGCCTGCTCGGTCCCAACGGCGCGGGCAAGACGACCTGCGTGAAGGTCCTGCTGGGCATCGTGCGGAAGTCGGGGGGCGACGCGACCGTCTTCGGCGCTCCTGCCGGCAGTCGACAGGCTCGCATGCGGATCGGCTACCTGCCCGAAGCCCTCCGCATTCGCAAATATCACGACGCCTGGACCGCTCTCGAGTATTACGGCCAGCTCAGCGGCCTGTCGCTGCGTACGATCCGCGAGCGGCGGGAGGGTCTGCTCGCGTCGGTCGGACTGCTCGAACGGGCGAGCGATCCGGCCTCGAAGTATTCCAAGGGCATGCTGCAGCGGCTCGGCCTGGCTCAAGCCCTGCTGCACGATCCCGATCTGCTCGTGCTCGACGAACCGACCGACGGCCTCGACCCGGTCGTTCGCAACCAGATTCGCGTGCTGCTGGAAGACCTGAGCAAGCGCGGCAAGACGATCTTCCTGAACAGTCACATCCTGCAGGAAGTGGAGCTGATCTGCGACCGGGTCGCGATTCTCGACCGGGGCGAAGTGAAGTTCGTCGGGCCCGTGAAGGAACTGACCCGTCAGCGCGAGTCGTCTTCCCAGGCTGGCGGGCCGCTGGCGGGACTTGCCGCGGGCGAGTCTTCCGTTTCGCCGCGGGCCGAACTGGAAGTGACGCTCGAACTGGAAGGCGGGCCGGACGCGATCCTGGCCGCGCTGCCGCGGGAGCAGGTCGTTCGGTCGGACGCGCTGCCGGGCGGGATCGTCTCGGTCGTGGCTCGCTTCGCCGACCAGGCCGACCTGAACCGGACTCTCTCCGCGCTGATCGGTTCGGGCGTCGTGATCCACGGCTTCCAGCGGAAGCGGGCCTCGCTGGAAGAAGCCTTCCTGCGACTCGTCGGTCCGTCGTCGAACGAGTGACGGCTCTCCCGTAGGGTGGGCCTCGGCCCACCTGTTCCGAACGACAAGTTGGGGTCCGCGTTGTCAGCCGATCGCTGACGGCCGCATCCGGTGGGCCAAGGCCCACCCTACGAAACTGCCTACCAATCGGATCGTATGCGACCATATCTCGCCATTATCAAAGACTCGTTTCGCGAAGCGTGGCGGTCGTGGGCGCTGTGGGTCGTGCTGGTCCTGATCACGCTCTTCCTGATCGCGCTCGCGCCGGTCGGCGCCTCGCGGGAAGCGGTCGTCGGCGTCGGCCCGATCGAACTCTTCGAGCGGGACGGCCTGCGGTTCGTGCTGGAACTCGGCCTCGCGGGAGAAAGCGACGAAGCGTCGCCGGCGAAGGCGATCTTCGATCGTCTCGACGAGAAGACGCAGAAGAAGGTTCTCGAGGTCGTCAAGAAGATCTCCGGAACGGCTGACGAAGAGGAATCCGATCGCGGACCGGTCGATCAGAGCGACGGACGCGTCGTCGGTCAGGTGCGAGAAGAACTCGACGCCATGCTCCGCGAGCCTGGCTTCTACGAGCAGGAGTCCTGGCGGCGGGTGAACCTCCGGTCCGAAGCGTTCGAACTGAAGGGGCAGGGGCTCGAGAACCTCGACGAGGCCCGCATTTCGCGGTTCAACCGCGTCGCGCTGGAGTCCGCGTTCCCGGACCTCTTCTTCCGGACGCCGCCCCGGGGGTACGTCTTCTCGTATCTGGTCTGGGATCTCAATCCCGACAATGCGCTTCCGCTTACGGAGGAAGACTTCGCGAGCACCGTCGCCTTCTGGCTGCGCGGGAGCATGAACTGGATCTTCGGCAGCCTCGGCATCCTGATCGCGCTGATCGTCACGGCTCCGATGGTGCCGCAGACGTTCGATCCGGGCGCGCTCAATCTGCTGCTCTCCAAGCCGATCAGTCGCTTCGGAACGCTCGTGGCGAAGTATCTGGGGGGTTGCGCGTTCGTGACGATCTGCGTCGCCTACCTGATGCTCGGGATGACTCTGCTGCTGGGGCTCAGGCTCGGGATATGGGACTGGACCTATCTCTATTACATCCCGATCTTCGTCTTCGTCTTCGCGATCTATCACTCGGTGTCGGTCACTGCCGGCGTGATCTTTCGCAGCACGATCGTGTCGATCTGCCTGGTCTTCCTGTTCTGGACCACCTGCTTCGCGCTCGGCTGGGCCAAGTCCTGGGTCTTCGATCCGTTCTTCGTGGTGCCCGTTTCGGCCAGCGAACTGATCCGGTCGGGCGAAGAGACCTTCGCCGTCACGCGAACGGGCGCCGTCTATCGCCGGAGCGATGCGACCGACGAGTGGGAACGGATCTTCATCTCGACCGAAGATCCGAGCTTCGCGCCCATCAACTGGCGAGTCGGTCCGACGCACGATCCGTCGCGGGACGCCCTGTTCGGACAGCGCGGTTTCGGCTTTCAGGTCGACCAGATGCTGTCGTACACGACGCGTGCGGACGCCTGGCGTCGAAAGACCGGTCCCAACATCGGCCTCGCCGCGCAGGCGCTGATCTACCGCCCCGAGATCGAAGTCGGCGAAGGAGACGCCGCGAAGACCGTCCCCGGCGCCATGCTGTTCGTCACCGCGGACGGTCCGGCGGAACTGCGGGAAGATCCGCTCGTCGAAAAAGAGGCTTCGGCGCTGTCGTTCTTTTCGCGATTCGCCGGCGGCAGCGTCTTCGATCTGCAGATCGAGAAACCGCTGGAACTGGAACTGCCGATCTCGATCGCGCTGCACGAGGCTTCCGGCGATCTGGCGATCTACTCGCACGGCGAGCTGCTATGGCTCTCGCTGCAGTCGGACGGCAAGTACGAGATGACGCTCCGCGAGCCTCTGAAGGAACTGAAAGAGGACGAAGAGGACCGCGTTTCGTTCGACGTCGGCGGGCCCCGCGATGCGCCGCTCGTCGCGATCGCGCGGGAGGACGGATCGATCACGCCGATCCGCGTCACGCGGGGCGACGGCGAGAGCGGCGACGGGGCGAAGGTCGAAGCCTTGCCCGCGTTCACTCCCGAAGCCGACAGCCTGCCGCGCTCCGTGCGGGTTCGTCCTGACGGTTCGCAGATCGCGATCCTGTTTCACGTCGGGACGCTGTGGGTGCGCGACGTCGAGTCGGACGAACTGACCAAGCCCTGGATCGCGGGGCAGGGCAACCTGACCGCGGTCGCCTGGTTCGGCGACGAAGACCTGGCCGTCGCGGACAACCGCACCGGCGCTCGCGTGCTCGATGCCGACGGCTACTCGGTTCGGGAGCGGATCGACATGCCGACGAATTTCTGGATTTCGATTTACCGCTGGGGCGTGCTGCCGGCCTATACGATTCTGCCCAAGCCAGGCGAGATCGATCAGACGATGTACTGGCTGCAAACGGGCGACGAGACCGAGCCCGCGAACCTGATCGCCCAGATCAGCCCCTCGCTCGACACGCCTCGTACGAAGCTCAACCCCTTCGCGCCGCTCTGGACGGGGCTCCTCTTCATCGGGGTGACGCTCGCCTTCGGCGGCTGGTACTTCAGCCGGCAGGAGTATTGAGCGAGCGACGGAAATACTCATCGACTCTGAGCGGGGGACGAAAGTCCCCCGAGTTCGAACCGTAAGAGCGCCGGGCGCCTCAGGGGACTTTCGTCCCCCGCTCAGGTGGCGGCTCGCCAGCCCGCGTACTTCGCTTCGCGAAACTCCGCGAACGCATCCGCGAGGATCGCTTCGCGGCACTCGGCGACCAGCCGCTGGTAGTACGTCAGGTTGTGGATCGAGAGCAGGATCGGGCCCAGCATCTCGTCCGCCTGGAACAGATGCCGCAGGTAGCCCCGGCTGTGACCGCAGGCGGGGCAGGGGCATCCGGCTTCGAGCGGACGCGGGTCGCGGGCATGCTTCGCGTTTCTTAAGCGGACCGTGCCCGCGTCGGTGAAGGCGAGGGCGTTTCGGCCGTTCCGGGTCGGCATGACGCAGTCGAACATATCGACGCCGCGACCGATCGCTTCGACCAGGTCTTCGGGTCGCCCCACGCCCATCAGGTACCGCGGCTTCTCCGCCGGCAGGTGGGGAGCGGTCGCTTCGATGGCGGCGTACATCTCGGGCGGCGGTTCGCCGACCGAGAGTCCGCCGATGGCGTAGCCGGGGAAGTCGAGCGCCGACAGCTCGCGAGCGCACGAAGCGCGCAGCCCCGGGTCGAGGCCTCCCTGCACGATCGCGAAGACCGACTGATCCGCACGCTTCGCACAGTCGCGGCAGCGGGCCGCCCAGCGGATAGAACGATCGCATGCGTCGCGGATCGCCGCTTCGCTGCTGGGGAGCTTCACGACGTGGTCGAGAACCATCGCGACGTCGCTTCCGAGCGCTTCCTGGATCTCGATCGAACGCTCCGGCGACAGGTCGATCATGCGACCGTCGATGTGCGACTTGAAGCGGACGTTCTGCTCGTTGACCGCGGAGATATCCGCCAGCGAGAAGACCTGGAAGCCGCCGCTGTCGGTCAGGATCGGACCGGACCAGCCGGAGAAGGCGTGCAGTCCGCCCAGTTCGCGGACGATCTCTTCGCCCGGTCGCAGGCTCAGGTGGTACGTGTTCCCCAGGATCATCCGCGCGCCGGTCGCGCGCAGCGGATCGATGGCGACCCCCTTCACGGTTCCCTGGGTGCCGACCGGCATGAAGCAGGGGGTCGGCACGTCGCCGCGGGCGAAGCTCAGTACGCCCGCGCGGGGAGACGTCGCCGGGTCGTCGCCGGCGACGTGCTGAAGCGCGAACCGCAGCGGCGGCTCGTTGTTCGCGGGCTCGTGCTTCGTCGTCACTCGCCGCGGAGCTTGAGGCCCATGTCGCCGAGCTTCTGACGAACCTCGTTGAGGCTCGTGACGCCGAAGTTCTTGCATTCCAGCAGGTCGTCCGCCGACTTGCGGAGGAGCTCGCCCATCGTGTTCAGGCCCAGGCGGACCATGCACTTCCGGGCGCGAACCGAGAGCGACAGCTCCGAGATCGGACGATCCATGATCGCCTGCTCGTCGGGCGAGACCGTGCCGAAGTCGACCGGCGCTTCCGAAGGGGGCTTCTCGTGGACGAACTGGCCGACCTTGAGGTTGCGGCTCTCCATCATCTGGCGGATCTCGATAAGCGAGGTCTCGCCGAAGTTCTTGCTCCCCATCAGTTCCTGCTCGGAGACCTTGGTCAGGTCGCCGAGGGTCCGGATGCCCATTTTCTGCAGGCAGTTCCGCGAGCGAACGGAGAGTTCGAAGTCCGTGACGGGGACGTTGAGCACCTGCGAGAGCTTGTCGCGGCGCTTCGCGGCTTCCTCGTCGTAGTGCATGTCCGCGGCGGCCAGCACGTCCTTCATGTAGAGCTGGGCCCGCGGGTCGTGCTGCACGTCGAGGATCCGCTTGTAGCAGACCTTCGCCTTTTCGTACTGCTCGCGGTCTTCGTACAGGATGCCGAGGTTCAGCAGCACGCCGACATGCGTCGGGAAGCGCTTGGCCGCCTTCTCGTACAGTTCGAGCGCCGTCTCGTCGTTGCCGCGACGTTCGTTCTCGAGCGCCAGGCCGAACAGGGCGCCGACATGCGTCGGATCGTTCTGCACCGCGCGTTCGAACAGGGCGACGACCTCGCCCGGATTGCCGCCGATCGAGGAGATCGTGGCGCCGCGCTGGTAGAGGTACTCCGCCGTCGATTCGATCGGGCCGTGCATCTCGTCGAGCAGTCGCAGCGACGTGGCGTGATCGCCCTGCACGCGATAGGTCTCCGCGACGGCCAGCCGCGAGAGGTTCGCGTCGTAACCCGCTTTCTGGGCCGATTCGAACGACAGCCGGGCGTTGTCGTGCTCGCCGACGGAGAACTGCGCGCGACCGAGATAGTAATACGCCAGAGCGCCGCGGTCGGCGTCCTGCAGCGCGTCGATGGCGTTGATGTAGTTGCTCTTGCCGCCGAGCAGGAAGTAGCCGACGCCCAGGCGGACCTTCTCCGCGGGCGTATGCTCGCCCCGGTCGGCCAGTTCCTTGACCGCGTCGCGCAGCTGCGAAAACTTCTGGCCTTCCTGGCTGATCGCCTGCTGAATCTTGGCGATCTCCGTCGGACCGAACGAGCCGGTCGCCAGGATAACTTCCTTCAGGTCGAAATCTTCGTCGACTTGCGTGCTCATGCGACCTTTGGGCTCTGTCGGAGCCGATCGGATCACCGCGTACGAAGGCGGGACGATCGGATGCGAGGGATCTTGGCCGAACCTTGCAGATTTCTCGCGCAGGGATTCGCGACGCAGGAAGTTCGGCGAAAGCCCGTAAATTTACCGCTTCCGGCACGAAAAAGATAGCCGCTCGCGACCCTCCCGGTCGGGAGACTGTCCGACCGCGGGATTCCCGGGGAGTTCGTCCGCCGCCGAGAATCAGCCGGGGTCGCCGTCGGGCGATAGAATGGGCGACGTATCTTCTGGTTCCGTAAGCGGTAAGGATCGATGGAGGACTTGTCGCACGCGTTGTACGACCCGCGGAACGGCGACCTGGCGCTGAGCGTCGGCGACCTGGAGCTGGCGCCCGGACCGTTCGAGCCGTCGCGGACAAACCGCTTTTCCGTCTACTGGATCGCGGAGGGAGGCGGCGAATTCCACGCGGACAGCGCCCGTCATCGGTTCGGCCCCCGCTCGCTGCTCTTTTTCGTGCCGTACCAGTACGTCCGTCTGGTTCCCGACCCGACAGTGGAAGCAGCGCCCGTGCGGGGGGCAGTCTTGCAGTTTCACGCTAACTTTCTCTGCATCGAAACCTACCACGCCGAGATCGGCTGCAACGGCATCCTGTTCAACGATCCGTACGGCGTTCCGCTCGTCGAACTCGATGATCCGTCGGCAGCGGAGGCGGCGGATCTGATCGGTCGGATTCGACGGGAACTGGCGGAGGCGGGCGTCGCGCATGCGGAGGTCCTGCTCTCGTACCTGAAGGTGCTGCTCGTTCTGGCGACCCGGCTGAAGCTGCGGCAGGGGCAGGGCGAGTCGGGCGCCAGGTTGTTGCCGCCCGAACTGGAGCGGCTAGCCGAACTGGTCGAGGCGAACTACCGGTGCCTGCACAGCCCGGCGGATTACGCCGCGCTGCTGCACGTCACGCCCAGGGCCCTCGGCCGCCTGGTTCGCAAATGGCTGGGCAAGACGCCGAGCGATCTGATCCGCGATCGCATCCTCAAGCATGCGAAGTGGGAGTTGCTGCATACGCTGCGGCCCGTGAAGGAGATCGCGCGCGAACTGGGCTACGAAGACGAGCTCTACTTCAGCCGGCTGTTCAAGCGTGCGACCGGCTACTCGCCGACGTTCTTTCGCGAGTTCGAGACGGAAATCCGGGGCGGGGCCAATCTGTCCATGCCTTCGACCCCGCCGTCCATTCCGCCGCCCCCCGCCCGTCGGGAAGAATCCTTGTGAGGTCGTTTCTCGGTCGCGTCATGCGGGCGCGACGAGGACGACCGCGAACGAGGAGCGGGAAATGGACCTGATCACGCGGGCGTTTCAGGCGGCGGCGCGGGCCGACCGCATCGGACTGACGGTGACTCGCATCGGCCTGGTGGTCGTGCTGTTGTGGATCGGCGGCCTGAAGGCGTTTCCCTACGAAGCGGACGGCATCGTCCCGTTCGTCGCGAACAGCCCCTTCATGAGCTTCTTCTACGCCGAGTCCGAGGCCTACAAGAGTCACATGAACCCAGAGGGCGCGTTCGTCGCGGCCAACCGCGAATGGCACGAACAGAACGGCACCTACGTCTTCGCGTTCGGCCTCGGAACCGTGATCGTCCTGTACGGCCTGCTGATCGCCCTGAACCCCGTCCTGCCTCAGGCGGGCGCGGTGGGAAGCTTCCTGGTATTCACGATGTCGTTCGTGACGCTGTCGTTTCTGATCACGACGCCCGAGAGTTGGGTGCCCGATCTGGGCGATTCGGAGCACGGCTTCCCCTACCTGAGCGGCAGGGGGCGGCTGGTCGTGAAGGACGCCATCATGATGGGCGCCGCGCTCGTCACGATGGCCGATTCGGCGAAGACCTGGCTCCGCAAGCGCGAGGCGGCGACGGCCTGATCCGGCTTACTCTTGAAGAAGGGCTTCCACGGCCTCGCAGGCGATCGCCAGCCGTCGATCCCAGTCGCCCCGCACGACGACGAAAGGTCTGCCCGCCTCCGCGAGTTCCCGGCGGCAGGTCTCGAAGAACTCGGCTCTTCGATGCGGCAGGTAGCGCTGGCTGTCGTCGACCCAGGGGACGTCGACGTCGAGCAGCAGGTAGAGATCGTACTGCCGGCGCTGGGCCTCCTCCCGGATCCAGGCGGGGCAGTCGCCGAACAGCGTCCGGCTCCAGATCGTGGTCAGCAGAAGGTCCGTGTCGCAGAGCAGCACGCGGTTGGCGTAGCGGACGAGCGAGTCTTCCGCCGCCGCCTGACCCCGGGCGATGATCGGGATGTCTTCGTAATCGCAGACGCCCTGCTTGCGGTCGAGCCAGCCGCGCGCGAACTCGGCGACATGCACCGTCTCGAACCGCCGCGCGAGCGTCTCGGCGAGCGTCGATTTGCCCGTCGATTCGGGGCCGAAGAGGCAGACCCGTTTGGCGAAGTAGGGCCGCACGCACTCGGGCAGATAGCGCCAGTTTTCCAGCGGTCGCTGACGGATCGCCGTGCCGGAGATCGGGACCGACGCCCGTGCGACGTCGACGGGCACGAACGTCGCCTGAAGCTCCTCCGCCAGACGGTAGCCGTACGCTTCGGAGGCGAAAACGTAGTCGATCGGCTCGCCGACGGTGCGCTGGACCGTCTCCCGCCAGATCTCCCAGAAGCGGGGATGCTCGCTCGGCTCCTGCGGCAGGTCGTCGGCGACGTGATGCACGATCGCATCGGGGAAGAGCTCCCGCATCCACGCGTAACGCAGCTTGCCCGGGATCGGTTCGCGATGGAGCGTGCAGACCAGCACGTGCAGGCGTTCGCAGAACTCCCGACCGAAGCGGATCAGGCGCTGATGACCGGCATGCGGGGGAAGAAACTTCCCCAGGATCATGCCGGTTCCGCGACGGGCAGGGTGCGCTTCCACTCGAAGAAACCCCAGACGGCCAGGCAGAGAAAGATCGCGTAGAGACCGGTCGTCGGATAGAGCCCCTTCGCCAGATAGACGCCGATCGAAACGACGTCGACCACGATCCAGAACAGCCACGACTCCAGGCGCTTTCGTCCCAGCAGCCACTGCGCGACGAGACTGGCCGAGGTCGTGAACGCGTCCAGGAAGGGAAGCGAGGCGTCCGTGAAGGCCCGCATCGTTCCGCCCAGAGCCGCCGTCCCGACGAGGCAGACGGCGCCCCACGCGAGCATCTCGCGGGGAGAGGTGCGCGTGGCGGCAAGCGCCGAGCGGTTAGTCCCCCCGTAGACCCACGCGTACCAGCCGTAGACCTGCAGGACGATATAGACGCCCTGCAACAGCATGTCCGAATAGAGCCGCGCCTGGTAGAAGACGACCAGGTAGAGCGCCACCATGACGAGGCCCGTCGGCCAGCAGAGCACGTTCTGCCGGACGGTCAGCGCCACGCAGGCCAGACCGAATGCCGCCGCTGCGTACTCCAGCATCCACATGGTCAGGGTCCGAACGGCGTCGAACGCGACCCGGTTCGGAAGCGGGCGGACGTGAAAAGAAAAACGTCGTAAAGGCGCTGGGGCCCTTACGACGTTTCGAAAAAGAGCCGCCTCAGGGATTCGAACCCTGGACCCCGGCTTTACGAAAGCCGTGCTCTACCGCTGAAGCTAAGGCGGCGACGGTAGTCAGTTTCGACCCCGAAGACTCGAAACTGCAGTAGGAGAGGAAGTTTATCGGGGTCAGGTTCGGGCGTAAAGAGCCGTCGGCCCGTGCGATTCGCCTGTTCCGATCCGCCGGTCGCGCCGAGCGGCCGATTCGCCTTGCCCGGAACGATCGGAATCTCTATCGTCCGCCCCCGCAGTCTTTTCCTGCGGAAGCAGAGGTTTCCTGCGAGAGAGAAGCGGTCGGGAATGGCGGTTCGGAGTTCGTCGACGCCGGCACGATTCCAGGGGGCAGCGCTTGCGCTCGCCGCTCTCGGAATCCTGACGGGCGGGGGGTGCATCGCCTCCGGCCCGATGGCCAGCGGCACGTCCCTGAACGAACTCGCCTCGTCCCGGACCAAACGCCCCGTCGTCACCGCTTCCTACGGCGATCCGGCCTCGTCCGACGCTTCGCCGTCGAGCGCGGGCGACCCCTCCGTCAGCGGAAAACCGACTTCCTCGCCGGACGCCATCGCCGCGAATGAGCCGGGCGCCGCCGGGGCGGGGGAAGCCGCCAGGGCGAATGGCGCCGACTCTCCCGCAGACGAATCAGTCAGTGGCGATAAGTTCGCCGACGCGCTGGCCGACCTTCCGCCCAAAGAGGCGGCGGCGCTGCGGCAGATGCTTTCGGCGCTCCGCGAAGGTGACGCCGCACGACCCGGCGATTCGCCCCCCGCAAGCGATCGAGTTCCCTACATCGTCGCCGAGACCGCCGACTCGCCTCGGCCCGACCTGTCGGAACCTTCCCGTCGCGATCCGCGGCCGTTCGCGGCGGATCCCCGCGACTACGTGCCGCTCGGTCAAAACGTCGAATCGATGGCGACCGCGCGAGTCTCGCCGTTCGTCGCCGATTCTCTCCAGGCGTTCACGGCGCCCCCTCTCGCCGTCATCGAACCGTCCCCGCTCGCTCGCGCTTTCGAGGCGTCGACCTCCGTTCCTGCCGCCCGCCCGACGAATCTCGCACAGCAGAACCTGTCCGCGGGACCGGTCGCCCAGGCAGGGCCCGTCGCCCCGGCCGGCCCGATTGTCCAGGCAGGGGCCGTCTCGGAGATCGTCAGTTCCGGCAACTCGGACGCTACTTCGATCTCGATCGGTTCGAGCGTTTCCAAGCCCGATGCCCCGGCTCCCGACTGGCACGCCAAGCTGGCCGAGGCGACGCGGGCCCTTGCGGTCGCGATCGACAAGCCCGGCGCCTCCGAATCGGAACGCAAGGCCTTGGAGGCGAAACTCCGGCTGCTGCAGGCGATCGAGCATCGCTTCGCCGAGTCGCTCATCCCGATCGACGGCTCCCCCGAGGAACAGGCCTTCTGGAAGGAGTTGTGTGCCGCGCTGCAGGAACTGTTCGATCCGCAGGCGACGCCTTACGACGACAAGCGGGCGACGCTGGCGCTCCGCCGGCTCGACGAGGCGACGCGGCAGCTCTCCCGGGCGGCGGACCTGGACGTAGCTCGGCTCGCCTTCTGCACCGCCGTCGAACGCTTCGGCCAGTACGACGAGTTTCCGGAGTACGAATTCTCCGCCGATCAGGAAGCGCTGCTGTACGTCGAGGTCCGGCGTTTCGCGGCCGAGACGGTCGAGCGGCCCTATCCCGGCTACCGCACGGCTCTCGAAGGAAGCTACCGCATCGTCGAAGTCGGCGGCGGCAAGCGCTGGGCGGACCATATCTTCCCAGTCGCCGAGGAAGTCTCCCGCAGCCCGCGGAGCGATTTCTTCATCGCCTACCGCGTCTACCTGCCCAAGAATCTGCCGGCGGGGAAGTATCGCCTGGAGTTCAACCTGCACGATCAGGTCGGCGACAAGCACGGCTCCGGCTGGCTCGACTTCTCCGTGAAGTCCGGGCGCTGACGTTCCAGGCGAGCGGAGCGGCGTCAGCCCTCCGTGTTCTGCGCTTTCTCGAACGCCAGATTCGTTCGGCTTAGACGTACTTCGAGCCGCTCTTCATCAGCAGGATGCCGAGGATGAAGCAGCCGGCGAAGAGCAGCAGCCACTGCGTCCGGTCGAGCTTCCCGGTGAGGTCGATGATCTCGCCGCCCCAGGAGAAGATGTATTCGAGCATGGCGACGCTTCCGTCGTGAGAACGCTGACGCGGCTGATCGGTGCGTGAAATCGCCTTCGGTTCTGCGAACCGGGCGGCCGTCGGGAACCGCAGGCAATCGAGTCGGGCCTTTGCAACCTGCGACCCGAATCGACCGTTTCAAACGTAGGTCGTGCTTCGGCAGTGTGCGAACGGAGCCGTCCGAATCGGCGTTCCGGCGTCGCCGGGCCCTGTTTCTGCGGCTTTTCCTGTCCGCAGGCGCGAACGGCGCCGGTCGTGCGGCCCTCTGGTTCTGCGGAAGGAAGCCGACGCCGCCCGAATCCGGATCGCCCCAAGCGCCGGCTTCCGCCCGATTTTGCGGGGCTGGTCGCCTGCTTTTTGGGCGGTCGGCTGCCCCTTTTTACTCCGGGCGTATTGCAAGGCTTCCCGCGAGATTTATAATTCCACGTCTTGCTCGACCGGGCCTTCCGCGGAAGGCTATGGTTTCGACGTAAGGCGCCGTAGCTCAATTGGTTAGAGTCCCGGACTGTCGATCCGGTGGTTGCGGGTTCGAGTCCCGTCGGCGTCGCTCGCTTTTCACGACCTTTTCGCAGATGGCCAGCGGGGCAGCTTACCCGCTGGTCACTTTTTTTGCCACTTCACCCGCTCTGCATTGGTTGAGTCTACTCCCAGGCTCATTCCCTCGTCGAAGGCGAGCGACCGAATGCTTGCTGGCAAAACGCTGCTCTCGGTCGAACTCAAGGACTATTCGTGGTTCTTCGAGTTCTCGGACGGTGTTGTCGTCGCCACCGAATCCCAATGGCGGCTGATCCTTTCCAGCGGCATCGTCGTTACGTCCGAGGACCATGGTCACCCGTTTGGTCTTCCTCAACCTGTCGACGCGGCGGAACGGGTACAGTCTCGCCTAGTTGGTCAGACGGCTACGGCGGAAGCTATCGATCCGACAACGGGAGACCTCACGATCGAGTTCGGTAATGATGCTCGGTTGCAGTTCCTTCAGTTGTCCTGCGGCTACGAGTCATGGCGGCTCGACACCAACCGCAATATGACGGCGGTCTGCACCGGAGGCGGACGCGTCGAGTTCTTTCCGTCCGGTGAGGGTGGCGCAGGTTAACAAGGCAAAGGTCTGAGTATCTATCCGGCCTTCTTCGTAGTCTCCCAGATGCTTCGCGCCAGGGCGTGCGCATCGCCGGTGGCGTAGTATCGCATCGTCGTCAGGATGCTTTTGTGCCGCATCATCCGTTGCAGCACGGCGGGCATGACTACCTTCGCCCATCGCTCGCCGAACGACCGGCGGAATTCGTAAGCCGACGCGTGGGTCCGATCACGGCTCGCTGGAATCCGCACGCTCCAGCATGCCCTTCCAGACCCGATCGACCTCCGGGTCCACATACCCATAGCGGAAGGTCGTCGGCTCGTCGACGGCGCCGGCCATCGTCATAGCGCGGACGGTCCGACAGGCGCTCTGAAAGAAAGCGAGCGCCTCGGGCGTCGGTTCGTTCGTGACCGGCACGTCTCGATGCCTGGTCGCGCAAATATCGAACCAATCCTGCCAGACGATCGGCTTCGACTCCCCGTACTGCATCAGAACGACCATGGTCAGCAGGCGCTGGTCGGCGACCTCGATCTCGACGACGGCTTCGCCATGAACGTGCGACCCTGGCTGTTCGCCTTCTCGATCGATGGCGGCGATCTCATGCACTTTGACCTCGCACTCGCCGCCGAACCGATCCTGCATTGAAGCGTGGACCGCCTGCGGAGTGAGCAGTTCTTCGACCGTCGCGGTTTCTAACCAACCGTATCGTGTCGTCTCTTCGATCGGCGCCTCCGCCGCCTGCGCGTCTTCGTTCGCTTCGACCGGCGAAGTCGGCGACGAATCGTCCGCCGGACCGCAGCCCGACGTCGAGATGCTGAAGATGCTCAGCGCGAGAACGGCGAGCAGGCGAATTTCCGACATCGATTTCGCGGGTAGAACTTCGAGGCCCGATTCCCTACGGTCAAGCTTACCGGCGAAGCCCTCCGCGGGAGATACGATTTCTCCTGCGAGCTCCGAGCGAAGGACCGGCAGATTCGGACGCAGCGAGCATGTTGAGGACGACCTCGTGACCGACGAACCTTTCGCCGTGCTGCTGGCGACTGACGGGCGGGAGACGCTGCAAGGGGCGGCGCCGATCCTGGCGGCGGCGTTGGGGGAGCCGCATGCGGACGCCCTGCAACGGCTCGTGAAGAGCGGCGGCTTCGCGATCGAGCGGGCGGATCGTCGCTTCGCCGAGCATCTGGTCGAGCGATTGAAGGGGGGCGGCGTCGAGGCGTTCGTCGTGCGACAGGCGGAAGTCGTCGATCCGCCGGCGGCTCTGGAAGTCCGACAGGGGCGGGTCAAACCGGCGGGTTTCGTCTACCGCTCGGGCATCGAGGAACTGCTCGTCGCGTGGGAGAGCTGCGTCTGGATCGACCTGGTCGAGCGGCGGGTCGTCCACGAGATTCGCTACGACCCCTTCGGCGACCGGCATATGGAGCAGCAGGAGAACCCGCTGCCGAAGATCGAGGAGGAGCGACCGCTCGCGCTGGAGATCGTCGCCGCCGGTCCGCTGCGGCGACTGCGGATCCGCAACGATCGCTTCGCCTTCGCCGCGACGGGGCTGAAGATGCATACGAACAAGCGGCAGAACGCGATCGCGCTGGCCATCGCGATCGGCAGCCGGGCGAGCGACGTCGGCTCCCGGAGTGCAGGACCCGAACAGCCGGGCGCCGGAGTCGCCGAACTCGGTCCGGGTCTGGAGTGGCTGCGTACCGGCGCTCCTCCCCGGCCCGAACGTTTCGACGATCCGGAACGGTACGAACGATCGCTGCGTGCCCGGCTGACCAGGTTGCGATGCGAGGGGTAGACTGCTTTGGGCTAGCGGGGGATGGAAATCCCCCGAGTTCATCGTTCGGGACCGCAGGTTCCGACGAGCGATCATCGCCGTGCGTCACGGTCCGGTCGGACGTCGAATCGAGTCGCGACGCGGGTCTGCCCTCACGCACGTCCCGCTTCGCGAGCCGTGCTTACGGGCTCGGGGGACTTCCGTCCCCCGCTCGCCTGAGAAGGAACGAGGAACGGACGCCATGCCCTCTCCGCCTGACTCCGCGTTCGAGTGGCGCCTGTCGGTCACGCCGACCGATATCGACGGGCTGGGGCACGTCAACAACCTGCGGTACCTCGCCTGGATGATCGACGCGGCGGTCGCCCATTCGACGCAGCTCGGCTGGTCGTCGAAGCGCTATCGCGAAGAGGGCCGCGTCTGGGTCGTGCGGTCGCACCGGATCGAGTACCGCCGGCCCGCGATGCTGGGGGACGACGTCGTGGTCGAAACCTGGATCGACTCGATGGAGCGAGTCAGTTCGCTCCGCCGGTATCGCATCCTCCGCGCGACCGACCGGGCCCTGCTGGCCGACGCGGAGACCAACTGGGTCTACTTCGACCTCGCCGCCTCGCGACCGCTTCGCATTCCCGAAGAGATGCGGATCGCCTTCGGGCAGAGGGCGGAGGAGGAGTGAAGCGCTCCTGATGCAGGTCGCTATTCTGTAGGTCAGGCATCGCCTGACGGCTACTTCGAATCGGTTAGCGGCGTGTAGCGTACGGCTCGAGTAACGGACGTAGTCTCAGGGGCTGTCGCGAGCGTGTCATCGTCAGGCAATGCCTGGCTGACTGATCTTTCTGTCGGTACCCGATACGCAAGATCTCTGCCCGCACCGTACATGCCCACCCTGCTTCGCGATGTGGGCATGGCACACAGCCTCACGGCTCCTGTCGTGGTCAGGCAATGCCTGACCTACGAAAGCTCGTCAGCTTCGGCGTCGTCCGCTTCCGCTCGTTCGTTCTTCGCATGCTGCCAAGCCTCTTTGTCGAAGCGTTCTTCTTCGAAATCGTAGTCGCGACCGACGAACCAGGCGGGGGAGAAGGGTTCGCTCGAACGAAGAAAGCGGGAGCGGAAGATGGGCTTGTCGTGCTGCGTCATCCGACGCTCGAAGTGCGTGCGGTAATCGAACTCGTGCGCAGGGACGGCCGCTTCGACGGGGAGCGGCCCTTCAAGCTGCGGGAAGAGCTTGAGCAGTTCCAGCGAGACGCGGAAGTACTCTTCGACGTCGGACCAGAAGTGCAGCGATCCGCCCGGCACGAGCGTGCGGACGACGTCCTCCAGAAAGGGGCCGTTCATCACGCGGCGCTTGGCGTGACGCTTCTTCCACCACGGGTCGGGGAAGTAGACGTGCACGGCCTGGCAGCAGGCGGTCGGCAGGAACTCCCGAAAGAAGCGCAGGCCGTCGCCCGAGATCATCACGGCGCTTTCGGCGCCGTCGCGGGCCAGCCGGTAAGCCGAGTAGCGCGAGTACTTGTCCGCCAGTTCCAGCCCGATGAAGCGCCTGTCGGGCGAGGCCTTCGACGCGGCCTGCAGGAACAGGCCCTTGCCGGTGCCGAGTTCGACTTCCAGCGGGCCTTCGCTCGCGAAGAAGTCGGCCATCCGGAAGGGCGGCTCGAGCTTGCGAAGGTCGCGGTAATGGCGGGAGAGGTCGATCAGCGGATCGACCTTCGGAAGCGAACGACGACCCACGCGGCGTCTCTCCTCGGAGGCGACCGTTAGGTACGCGACGCGGTGCGCGAGGCGATGAGATCCTTGACCGCGCCGACGGGCAGGGCGATCCCCTTCAGTTCGCCCTCGACGACGACGTTCTCGCCGACGACGCCCTGGAAGTTGGCCGTGACGATGCGACCGGGGCGGAGCTTGGTCAGGGCGCAGATCACGATCAGGCGGTCGCCGATCAGGACCGGGTCGCGGAAGCGGACGTTTTCCAGACCGCCGAAGCCGACCATCTCGGCCTGGAGCAGGTCGTGCTTCTGCACGAAGAAGCTGCAGATCTGGGCGCAGGCTTCGAGCTGGACCACGCCCGGCATGAGGGGCATGCCCGGCATGTGGCCGCGGATCCAGAATTCGTTAGGCGTGACGTCCTTGTAGCCGACGCAGACCTTGGCCACGGGATCGCTATGGACGATCGCCGTGACCTGCTCCATCTCGTGGCGCTGGGGGTTATACCTGCGGATTTCCTCGATATCCGCGATGACGCGGTTGAAGTCGATCTTCGTGAGATCGGTGAGGAAGTCTTTCTGCGGCACGAAAAGCGTCTCCGAGGAGCGGCGTCGCCGGCGGTGCCGACGTCCTGGTCCAGCAGAACCGTCGCAAGCCGCTGCGAACAGCCGTTACGGCGTTTCGCAGCAGCCTTCAGGGTTCGGCGATCAGGTCTTGATGTGCTTGCGCTTCGCCTTGCGGGCCTTGGCGCTGGCGGGACGGGCGCCGTGATTCGCCTTCTTCAGCTTGCGATGGGGCTTAGCCATGTGCGGAAAATCCTGTCGTGAACGAACGGGCGACTTCCAGGCGGCGAGACCGCGGGATGCGGCCCCGATTTCAGAAGTCGGCGAACGGAACCGTCCCGGCGGACGGAGTTTGTCGCGAAAACGGCGTCGGGAGCCTGTCAGCCGAGAGAAGATCGGCGCTTCGGGCGAGAACGACGACGGGAATCCATGAGAATACCCGTGCCGCCCGCGTTCGAAAAGGCCGTTCGGGTTTCCCTCCGTTCTCGGAGCGCTTCATCGCCCGTCGCGTTGAAAACACGGAGGGCTGACACCTTCGCTCGCCGGAAGAAGTAACGAGTCGCCGTACCTCCGAACGCCGAACGCGGAAACTCGTCTTGAGCGGGGAGGGCCGCTCGCTTCCAATGACGCCGGACGATTCTCGCGCGTCGCGATCGTCTTGCCCTGTTTCGCCAGGCTGCCCGAACGAGCCGCGGAAGGAATCCGCGTCGTTCGTCGTTTCCGACTGGCGATTCGTACGGCGGATGCGACGCGCGGCCTGGGACGACAAGGATGTCCCTCCCCACCGGCAATCCCTCGTGGATCGAGCGGGGCTGGTCGCTCTGGATCCACGGGATCCTGCGGCTGCCGCGAACGGTCCTGCTATGCGTCGGCCTCCTCACGGCGGCGGGGGGAGCGTACGTCCTGAGCGGACACCCGGCCTGTGCGCCGATCGCCGAATTTCTCGGCCTGCCGACGCTCGTCGCCGCACGTCCTCAGGAGCCGGCGTTCGAACGGGAGATCGTGCTCCGGGCGCAGCTTCGCGAGGGATACGACCCGGCGGAACTGGCTGACGCGACGAGCGAGGCCGTACGCCTGCTTGCGGCAGAAGGCGAATTATTCTCCGACGTCGAGGTTCGCTTCGCGACTCCGTCGCATGCCGCCCGTGCGAACGCTCGCGACGCCGGGGAAGCGGAAACCGTTCTGCCGTCGGCAGAGCAGGGCGTTTCGGCCGAAGCGATCCGCCGGGCGGAGGATCGCATCCGGTTCTGGCAGGCGCTCCCTCTGCAAGCTGACGGAACCGTCTCGCCTGCCGAACTCTGGCGGACGCTCGCGCAGCAGGGCGAGGTTTCGCCGATGCATGCGCTCGAAGCGGACGGATTGCTCTACGCCGCAGCGCAGCGCGTGTCGCGAAGCGACGACGCCGGGGAGGCGGACGCTCTCGCACGACTGGCCGAGACGTTCGATACGTTCTGGTCGCTCTCGGCGGCGATCGCTCCCGAGGCGAGCGAGGCCCGGGTCTTCGCGCGGCTGACGCCCGCGGCGGCCAAGATCGCGAGCGAGCAGCGACTCGCGCACGCAAAGCTTTCCGAAGGCCTGGACGCCGTTCGCCTGCGCTGGCCGAGCGTCGCCTGGACGCCCTCCGGTCCCGGGTACGGGCGGATCGTGGAAGCGACGCGCCCCAGCGGACCGACGTGGTGGGATCTGGTCACGCTGCTGGGGGCCGCGGCGCTGGCCGCTTCGGCGGCGGGCGATCTGCGACGCTTCGCCGTGGCGGCGGTCGCCGCGCTGGCGGCGGGCTGGGGCGCGTATGCACTATCGTGGACCGCGGATTTCGAAGGGCTGGTCTCTCCCGCCTCGCTCAGCCTGGCCCTTACCGTCTGGACGGCGCTCGTCGCGACGCTGCTCCTGAGCGCGCTGGCGTCGGCGCTGGACGTCGAATCGTCGCCGCAGCGGGCGCTGGTCGCCGCGCTCGCGAGCGCCGGGACGGCGGCGCTGGTTCCGCTGTTCGTCGTGACGATCGTCTACGGAATCGCGGCGACCGGCGATGCCCCGGGAGCGCGAGCCCTCTTCCGCGTCGTCGCCGGATGGTCCCTCCTTTCGGGAGCGCTCTGGCTGGCGTTCTTTCCCGCCTGTTTGTGGAGCGTGCGACGCTTCGGCGCTTGGGGCAGACTCGGTCACGCCCATTCCCGCAGCGTTCGCGGCGCCAGTCCCGGCGTGGCGTCGTCTGTCGCGGCGTTGACCTTCGCCGGGACGCTTTTTCTGGCGTGGGGCGCGATTCATCTGCGAACCGGGACGGAAATCTCCGACGCCGCCGGCGCCTCGGAGAACGTGCGAGCCGGGATCGCCGACCGGCGCTTCGCGCTCTACGTCGCTTCGTCGGTCGATGAACTACGTCTCGCCCGGTCGCGTTTCGCGGCGCTCGACGCGGTCGACGCCACGGCGGCAGGAAGCGACGGTCGCGTCGAAGGCTCCTCCGTCGACGACGCCCGGTTGAGGCGGATCGAAATGGCGGCCCTTTCGCTCCCTTCCGCGACGACGCTGACGGCGACGCCCGACTGGGCCGCGTTCATGGGCGAACTGCGCAATGAAACGACGGGCGAAGGTTCGGCCGCCTCGACGTCGGAGCGCCGGCGACTGGCTGAGGCGGCGCTCGTGCGCACGGCGCGGATGCGTCCTGCCGACGTCGATCGGGCGCTCGGTCGCTGCTTCGAGGCCTGGCTGATTCGCAGAGACCGCGAAGTCGCGGCGCTCGCGTCGTTCGGCGGGCAAGCGAGTTCCGGCGGAAGCGACTCGCGCGCCGGAGTCGCCGGCGTCAGAGAGGCCGACCGCTTCGCCGCCTCGAACGGATCGCCCCTGCTCTGGATCTTTCCCAAACCGGGCGTCGAAGCGACGAAATTCGTGGCCGCGCTTCGCAGCGTCGGCGCCGACGTCGGGGGACCGGCCGTCACCGCCGCGAATCGTTCGGACCAGCGCCGCCGGTTCGCCCTGCAGACGACCGTCTTCGCTCTCGGCGTCGCGGCGGCCGGACTGATGATCGCGCTGGGCAGCGTGCGCGACGTGACCGCCGTCCTGTGGGCGGGCGGGTGTTCGCTGGCGCAGACGCTCGGCATCGCCGGGTGGCTCGGCATTCCGTGGCATGAGGAGTGGCTCGCGACGGCGCCCCTCGCAGCCGGGGCGTGGCTGGCGACCGCTCTCGTACATCGCTTGAGCGCGACTCGGGGGGGAGGCGATCTCTGGACCGGCGCCCCCTTCGCGACGCTCGCGGCTTCGGTCGCGGCCATGGCGGTCGCGCTTCGCTGGATCGGCGTCGGCGACGACGCGAACGCGGCGGCAGCGTCGTTTTGGGCCATCGCCCTCGCCGCCGGATGGTGGAACGGCTGGGCCTACTGCTCCCGCGGCGCCGGGGCGGAGCGTCACGAACAGGAACTGTCGGAGGAGGACGAACTCGCCCGGGAACGCGAACTGTTCCTGCAGGAGGCGCCGACGCACGCCATCGCGCGACCGGCACGCCTGCGCGCGGCGGCCGTCGCGAATGTACTCCCGGTTGAGGATCGCGATTCCCGGCTGATCGAATCGCGCTCGTTCGCCGACTGGGACGAGCCCACGGCGCCGCTGGAGTTCGCGCTGCACGACGGCGAACTGACGCCCGCGCTGCAGGCGCTCTTCGACGAACCGTCCGATCCGATCGCGGTCGATCGCCAGGTCGCCGCGGAGAGCGCCGTCAGCCGCGTCGCTACTTCCGCGCGACCGATGAAACGCCGCGATGCGGAGGGCGAGGAAGAGCGTCGCGTGCCGACGCCCCGTCGCGAGCGGCCCGCCCCGGCGACTCCTCGTCGACGGGCCCTCAGCCGGGAAGAACCGCTGCCCGAAGCTTCATCCAGCGACGGCTGGAGCTAAGCGTTTTGCATCGCCGTTTAGCGTCTAGAACGCTCCCGTGTGCCTTGGCTGGCTTGTCCAGCCGTGCCGAATCTGGCAAAGGGCTATCACGGCTGGGCAAGCCAGCCATGGCACACGGAATCAAGGCGCTTCATCTCGATAAGACTTGCGCCAGCCGGCTGCGAGAGAAGCGTTTTACGTCTGCACCCTTCGACGAGGATCCGTTCCACGAAAAAAGGGGACAGACGATTTCGCCTGCCCCCTGCGAGGTTCGTGTCAGCGGCTTGCGTCA
Organism: Lignipirellula cremea; assembly: GCF_056501455.1. Taxonomy (NCBI): domain Bacteria; kingdom Pseudomonadati; phylum Planctomycetota; class Planctomycetia; order Pirellulales; family Pirellulaceae; genus Lignipirellula; species Lignipirellula cremea. Next base: position 5,945,810 of record NZ_CM151415.1, on the reverse strand, counting down.
GTCGTTGATCGGCGTCGTAACGACGGGCGAATCGAGGGCGACGGCGGGAGCGGTCTTCTCCGCTTCGAAGATGGTAGCCGAGAGATCGAAGGTCGCTTCGGCGCCGTTTTCGGTGCGGATCACGACCCGCTCGAGCACCTTGCCTGCCGCGTCGGAGCCGGTCATCGTCACGGGGATGACGTGAAGCTGGGCCAGCTTCTGCGGATCGAACTTGAACGCGACGTTCTGGTCGCCGCAGACGATCTGCGCGATGCGGATCGGGGCCTTGCTCTTCACGACCAGGTTCTTGGTCGATGCTTCGCCCGGTCGCAGGTCGCCCAGGTGCAGCGATTGCGGGCTGACCGTCAGCGACGGCTGCACGCGGCCCGTCACCACGATCGGCACGTTCGTCAGCGCCGGGTCGTTCGTGACGATCGTAAGCTGATTCTGCAGGTAGCCCGCGGGAGCGGTCTCCTTCAGGTTGACGCCCAGGCGATAGGTGACTTTGCCGTTCTGACGGTTCTCGTCCAGGATCTGGACCGAGAGGAAGTTGCTGACGCTCCGGACGTCCTGAATCTTCCAGTTCGCCTTGCCGAAGCTGACGACTTCGATCTGCTTGTTGGTCGCCACGCCCTGGTCGACGGTTCCGAATTCGACCTCGCCCGGGTTGAAGACCAGGTCGCTGCGGATCGACCCGTCGACTCGCAACTGGACCTCCGCGTAGAAGGGCCGGTCGAAGGTGACGGTGATCGTGGCTCCGCGCCGGCCGGTGAAGCGGTCGGTATTGAACTGAGCCCGGATGACGCCCTTGTCCCAGGTCTTCACGTCGCGATCGACGATGGTCGCCGTCGTGCAGCCGCAACTGGTGCGGACCGACGCGACATGCACGTCTTCGACGTACTTATTGGTGAAGACGAAGTCATAGGTCGTCTTGGCGTCCTTCGCGACGACGCCGAATTCGTGCTTCGTCTCCTCGAACATCTTGCGGGCCCAGTCCTGACCCTGAGCCTCGTTCGAGAAGCAAAGGAGGGTCGCGACGACGGAGAGGGCGGCGAAGGCGCTGGCGTTACGCATGAAGAACATCCTGACCGGGCGACGAACGACCTTCCGCTCGGTCGAAGACGTCGCGGTATGGGGGGCGAGCGGAAAGCCTGCTCGCCTGGTGAATCTATGCGTGCGGAAATAGCAACTGCGAGGCCAATCGGGCAACCTTACGCTGCCGAAGGGCGATTCGGATGCGTCGGACGTTCTACGTCCGCGATCGGGGCGGCGTTCGCCGGCGCGGGAGAAGTGGGCGCGTCCAACAGGCGAACGCGCCTACGACTCGGCTTCCGTGCGTCTGCGCGACCGGGCGTCCCACAGCGGGCCAGCGACGGTGCGCTTGTTCAGGCGGAGAGCCGAGGATCTCTCGCGGGCCGACGTTTCGCAGTCGATCGCTGACGCTGAATTCGAGCGAATCGCGTCACGTCCTGAACGAAACCTTCTGGCGGCGTAACTTCCGTGTCTATAAGCATTCTAGGATCGATCGCGAGCCGCCGCAAATACGGAACGACCCCGACCAGGCGGCGCTCACGAAGACTTTCAGGCGAGCGGAGGGCGTGAGCCCTCCGTGATTTCCTATTCATCGAGTGATTTAGACACGGAGGGCTCACACCCTCCGCTCGCCGGAGCGACGCACTCGTTCGCCGAATGATCGTGTATCGACCGCCCTGCGCTCGCTAATCGAGCGAGACGGTGTCGGCGGAACCCGACCGGTCCAGATCGTCGAGCGCGCTCAATTCGCGTTCGCCCGTATCCGAAAGGTCGAGCGCGCCTTCATGCACGAACCTCGAAACGGCGACGGTGACGTTATCGGTTCCGCCCCCTTCGATCGCCTGGGCGAGCAAACGCTCGCATGCGGACTGCGCGGTGTCGGTCGCGAGCAGCGTCGCGGCAATGGCGTCGTCGGTCACGTGCTTGGTCAGGCCGTCCGAGCACAGGAGCAGCGCGTCGTAATGGCGAAGGTCGATCCGTCGGAACTCCGGCGCCGGGGCCTCCAACTGGCCGCTGATGACGTTCCAGAGCGTATGGGCCCAGGCCGAACTCCGGGCCTGCTCGGGCGACATGGCCCCCTCGTCGATGAACTGCTGAGCGAAGGTGTGGTCCTTCGTGAGCTGCGTCAGCTTGTCCCCTTCCAGGGCGTAGCACCGCGAATCGCCCACATGCATGACGAACGCCCGCGGCCAGACCATGAACACCACAGTCAGCGTCGTCCCCATGCCCGATCGTTCGGGATGGCGGCGTTCGCTCCGGGCCAGCCGGCTGCGGCAGCGATCCAGCACCTGCTCGGCGTCGTCGGCGAGCGTCCGCTCGGCAGAGTCGCCCTCGTGCGGGAACCACGGGATCAGCGACTGCATGGCGAGCGTCGCGGTCTCTACGACCAGCTGGCTGGCGAGTTCCCCGGCGGCATGACCTCCCATACCGTCGGCGACCATCAGCATCCAGCCCGACTCGACGCTGTTGGCCAGGCGCGGACGCAGCGGCTCGGCGAGCGACGAAAACTTCACGTCCATCGTCTTTCGCAGTTCCGAGATCAGGAACTGGTCCTGATTGTTCGGGCGGCGAAGGCCGGGGTGCGTCAGTCCGAAGCAGTCGATATCGATCATCGCGGGTACGCGAAGGGGGACTCTGACCAAGTAAACGTCGATCGTTCTTCGCTTCTTAGGCGAGCGGGGGGTGTGAACCCCTCGAGTCCGGTTCGCGATCCTTCGGTCGCGAACGCGCATGCTTTGAAGCTCGATCTTCGTTGCGCTCGATCGACGAACTCGGGGGATTCGAATCCCCCGCTCGCCTCTCGATTGCAGCGGTACGCTTCCGGCGTTTCTCAACTCAGACGACTAACGCGTTCTCGCAGGATCGTCGACGGCGTCGGGAAGCGGAGCAGGTCCGTCTCCCTGAAAGTAAGCCGTCAGGTCGCGGATCTGCGAATCGTCGAGCTTCTCGAACAGGTTCTCGGGCATCAGCGAAAGCGTCGTCAGTTTCCGCTCCTCAATCGAGGCGGTCGGAACGACGACCTCTTCGTTCGCGGTGCGGATGCGGACGGCTTCCTTCGTTTCGCTCGACACGACGCCTGAAATCGTACGGCCGTCGTCAAGCACGAACAGCGTCATGCGATAGGGATTGGGAACGACCGCGCTGGGATCGACGACGTTCTCCAGCAGGTAAGAAAGCTGCTTCCGGTTGGAGCCGGTCAGATCGGGACCGACCGCCTCGCCCTCGCCCCAGAGCTTGTGACAGGTCGCGCAGCGCTGCTTGAAAAGCTCTCTGCCGACGGAACGGTTCCCCTCCGCGATCGTCTCGGGCGCGAGGCGTTCGCTCCACGCTTTCATCGCGGCCTCCTTCTCTTCGGAAGAGGCGGAGACGCGGCCCCAGAGCTTTTCCAGACGTTCGACCAGCGAGGCGTCGCCCAGCGAAGCGATCTGCCGGGCCTGCGATGCGGAAAGGGCTTCGGCGGGGATGCGACCTCCCTCGATCGCGTCGAGCGCCTGCTTCGCGTAGGACGCCCGCGAGACGAGCGTATCGAGCAGGACGACGCGATCGGCTTCAGCCGTGCGACCCCAGACGCCGAGGATCCTGCCCGGCGCGTCGGGCCGTTCGTAGCGGGCCAGCGCCTTCACCGCTTCGAGCGAGGTCATGCGGTCGTTGATCAGGTTGGGAAGCATGTCGGAAAGTTCGGGAGCGTTCGTTTCCGCGAGCAGCTTGAGCGCTTCCCGGCGAGCCTGGCCGTCGGCCTTGCCGTCGGCGACGATCTTCAGCAGTTCGGCCTTCGCCCGACCGTCGCCGAAGAGGACGGCGAGGTCCTTGAGCGCCGCTCGTTCTTCGGCGCTGGCGTCCTTTTCGATCTTCGCGGCGAGCGCCTCCCAGCCGGCAGGCTTCGGCGCGGAGGCCCAGCCTTCCAGACCCGCCGCGATGCCGATCAGCGCCGCCTCGCGATCCGGCCCGCTGGTCTTGGTCAGCAGGGTGACGAGCGCCTTGCCCGGTTCTTCGCCTTCGCGGAGTTCGTTCGCCAGGCGTCGCGCGAGGAAGCTGCGAAGTTTGGCCGACGGCGTGCGAAGCGCCAGTTCGCCCGCGAGCTTCGGCTCTTCGGCGACAGACGATTCGATCGCGTACCAGACGAGCAGCGTCAGGTCGTGATTCGTCTCGTCGTCCGGCGAGTCGGATAGCTTCGCGGCCAGATCGAGTTGGGTCGCAGGGTCGAGATGTTGGACCATCGCGGTGAGATACTTGCGAACGAAGAGCGACTTCTCCTCGCTCGCGCGCTCGACGATTGCTGTCGCGAAGGGCCAGTCGCCGCCGGCACGGTGGTTCTCTTCCAGCAGACGCAGGCCCCAGATTCGCAGCGATTCGTTGTCCGCGGCCAGACATCGGACGACCAAGTCTTGCGGCACTCCGCCCGTCACTTGCAACGCCCACAGCGCCCGCAGCTTCGTCTCGACGCGATCGGACTCGGCGAACAGCCGCTTCAGTTCGCTACGGGCTTCGCCGATCGACGGGTCGTGTTCCTCCGCGCGGCGATGCAGCACGACGCGGGCCATGCGGACGTTCCACTCGTTGGCGTCGCCCGTCATGGCGACCAGTTCGTCGGTCGGGAGCTTCGCCAAGTCGATCTTCCGCGCGGGAGGCGCTTCGCCGTAGGCGACCTTGTAGACGCGGCCGCTGGTGCGATGGACGCCGTCGTCGTCGTGGCACTCGCCGAGGTCGGTCCAGTCGCTGACGAGGATGTTGCCGTCAGCGTCCTGCACGATCGAGATGCCGCGGAACCAGGGCTGGTTGGCGAAGAAGAAGTCGTCGTCATGTTCGCCGACGTAACCCGCGGGCGTCCTGACCAGCTTGTCGACGTTGATCCGCCTGCCGTGCGTGTTGCACATGAACATGCTGCCGCGGTACTTCGCCGGGAAGCGGTCGCCGAGATAGATCATCCCGCCGCAGTGCGAATGGCCGCCGCCCAGCTTGTCGGTCGACCCTTCGACGAGACGCGAACTGGTCCAGTCGCCCTTCGACTGATCCCAGTGGTAGTGGTCCGCCGTCTGGTCGATCAGCTCGTACAGGTGGCCGCGGAGGTGCTCTCCGTACATCCGCTTGTAGTAGGCGCCCGGCACGACGTGCCAGAGATGGCCGATGACGTTGTTGGTGAAGAAGAACTCGCCCCGGTCGTCGTAGTCGAGGCCCCAGGGATTGGTCGTCCCTTCGGCGACGACGTCGAACTCCTTTCGCTCCGGGTGGTATCGCCAGATGCAGCAGTTGAGCTGCGTCCGCTCTTCGGAGGGCGTCCCCGGCGCGCCGACCGACGACGTCGCCTGGATGCCGTGTCGCCCGTAGATCCAGCCGTCAGGGCCGAACATCAGGCCGCTGACGATGTTGTGGCCGACGTGTTCCTTCTCGAACCCGTCAAGCAGCACGATCGGCTCGGCGTCGGGCACGTCGTCGCGATTCGAGTCGGGCAGAAACTTCAGGCAGCCGTCGTCGAGGATCCAGGCGCCATGCACGTCGGGCAGCACGCTGGTGAGCTTCGATCCGCGATCCCAGAAGACGGTCCGGACGTCGTGCTGACCGTCGTTGTCGGTGTCGTCCAGGATCACGATCCGGTCGCGGAACTCCGTCTGCCACCGCGGTCGGGCGTAGACGTAACACTCCGCCACCCACAGGCGATTCCGCACGTCCAGGTTCATGCCGATCGGCTGGGCCACGTCCGGCTCGCCCGCGAACAGCGTCGCGGTGAAACCCTCGGGCACCGTGATCCTGGCCGCCGCCTCGGCAGGCGTCGGCGGTTCTTCGCCCGGCTTCTGCGAGTTGACGAGCTTCGGAAAGTCGTCGGACGTCGCGGGAGGTTCTTCCGCGAACGCGCTGACGGAAAGAAGCGAGAAGGGCAGCGCGAGAGCCATCGCTCGCGAAGCTCGAATCGGAAACGTTCTCATAAGACGCGGAGAGGCGCGAGAGGACGAGTAGCGGGTAGCCGATCGGCATCGAGCGATCGGCAGCCCACCTGCGGCATCGCGCGGTCGCGGAGATCGCGCGGGCGCCGTGGGATCATGATAACTCGCCGCGACGGGACCGGCGTTCGCCAGACCCCGCGGAGGGCGGGTCCACGAAAAACGCTCCGCAGGAAAGACCTGCGGAGCGTAGCGATCGTCGGGGCGACGGTTTTTTCCGTCGATTGTCGTCCGCCCGCTCGTCGATGAAGAGCGAGCAAGACGGCACGGCAGCACGCTGATCAGCGAGCCGACTGCCAGAGGTTCTCGTCGAGCTGCGTGACGCCGTCGGTCGCAGGAGCGAAGCTCGGCGCCGGGGCAGCGAAGCCGCTCTGCGAAACGGGATAGTCGACGGCCACCTTGGCGGTGGTGTGGGCGACGGGAGCGTCTTCGATCAGACGCAGACCCGTGGTCTCGATGGCCGGGCTGTTCTCGATGGCTCGGGGCGTGTCAGCCGAAGCCAGCGAGGCGGACACCGGAACGATCGAGGCCGGGGTCTCGACCCGGAAGCTGGCCGCCATGACCGGAATCCGGTCGTCGAACGCCGGGCGAACGCCGACCGGCGGAAGCGAAGCGGTCTTCGCACGCGGGTCCAGCAACGGCGGAGCGAGCAGGCGACCGTCGCGGTCGCGAGTCTCCGGATCCCGCATCGGGGCGACGCCGAAGGCCGAGGCTTCCGCGTTCGCATCCGTCGCCGCTGAATGCAGGTTCATCGGAAGCGACGACGAGTCGAAGGGACGCACCGTCGGGACGCCGAACTGCAGATCGGATTCCGCGCGGATCGGACCGGGGGTGACGTTCGATTCGACGCGAACCTCGGGAGCCGAGAGCGACAGCGACGAGTTGCCGTAGTTCGTGCTGTACGAAGTCTCCGGCAGGCCGAGCGAGTTGCCGTCGATGCGAGGCGCTTCGTTCCCGCTCAGCGTCGGACGGCTGTCCGCCGGAACCGTGCTCGCGCCCGGGTAGCTACCGGTCGAGCCGTTCGAGTAGGTCGAGGTCGGGTTGCCCACCAGGGCGCCCGTTCCGACCGGGGCCGACGAAGCGTGCGAACCGCACGAGCAGGAGCTCGAAGGCTCGACGATCGTCGTCGTGGAGGGGCCGAACGTGGTGGTCGTCGGAGCGCTGAACGTCGTCGTCGGCGTCGAGCTGAAGCTGGACGTCGGAACGCTGAAGCTGGTCGTCGACGGGCTGCACGCGTTGCACGAGGTGCACGCGTTCGTGGGGCAGCTCGACACCGGCGGCAGGAACGTCGTCGTGGTCGGCGTCGGGCAGGTCGGGGCGGGGCAGAAGGTCGTCGGCGGCGAGAAGACCGTCTGCACCGGCAGCGAGAACGACGTCTGCGGCTGCGGGCAAGTGTTGCACGCGGGCGCGGCGACCGGCATGAAGTTGGTGATCGGGACGCGATTGACCTGGTTCGCCTGCGAGTTGCAGCCGAACAGCCCGCCGCCGAACAGGTTCGGGCGGTAGGAGGTGACCGGGACGGCCTGCGTCGTGGTGGCGAAGTTGGTGACCGGCATCCAGGTCACCTGCGGACGCTGGGCCACGACGGGCGTGGCGCAGGCGCCCGGCATGAACGACGTCTGCGGCGCGTAGAACGACGTGTACGGCGCGTAGTAGGCCGTCGTCGCGTCGTTGCCGCCCCAGAGCCAGTTGAACAGGCCGCAGGCGTGCGCCGACGAGGGGAAGAAGCCCCATCCCCCGGCGAGCGCCAGGCAGGCGTAAGTGGTGACGCGTCGGAAGGACATGACAGCCTCGACAGTTTTAGAAGAGCCGACGATCTACATTCGCGGTTTCACGGCTAGCTTAGGACGCGTCGCTTGAGGCGAATAGCGAAAATCGAAGAACGATTCCTGCTGATCGCCCGCGAAAGATCGTGTCGTACCGCGCACGGGATCCTTTACGGATTGACGGGCGTCAGGGGTCGCGGAAAACGATCCCCTTTTACGGTACGCAGCCGGCGAAAGAGGGTTCACTCGCCCGCGAAATCGCTACGATCGCCAGCGTCGTCGCGACCCGATTTTTCGGTCGTTCGATCGGCGATCGGCGTCTCAGGGGCCCGCGAGACAGGAGCAGTTTCCGCGCCGACTTCAGGCATTTCGATCGTCTTCGCCCGGTAGAGATCGAAGAGGTCGAACAGCGTCTCGCGCAGGTCGCCCTTGCGCCGCGCGAAGGCGGCCCGGACGTCGTCGTCGCTGACGATCCCCTGCGGATCGAGATGCCGCGCGATGGCCACCGCGTCGCGTTCACGCGGGACCAGTTCGCACAGCGTCGGCAGACCCAGGTCCGTATGGGTCGTGATTAGAAGACCTGAGCCGTGCTTGGTCGCCTTAAAAATCAGGCCGCGCCGTCGCAGCCAGGAAAGCTGCTCCGCGCCGTCCACGACGACGACGGATCGATCGGTCCAGGGAAGCGCCTTCTCATATTCCGCAGGCAGGCGCCGGTCGCCCAGATGCAGCGTGATCGCATGCACGTCTTCGCCCCGGTCGCGCAGTTCGCTGACGATCGTCGCGAGCAGCGTCGACTTGCCGACGCCGTGCGGCCCGAGGATCTGCGCCCGGCGGCCGAGTTGCTCGAACCGTTCGACCAGTTCTTCGATCGAAGGGGTTTGCAGCGTCAGGTAGGTCGCCGCGTCAGGGCGGACGAATCGCGTCGCGAATGGGTTGCTGGCGTCGACGTCGACCACCGCTCAGCCGATCCCTTCGTCGTCGACGACCGTCTGCGATTCGACATCTTCCGTCTCCGGCTCCGGTACGGGCGTCGCGGGCGGAACCGCGCCGAGTTGAAACGGATGATCGAGCGAGGCCATCCGGTTCCGCTCTTTGCCGCGGGAATAGAAGACGCGCACGCGGACGCACCAGCGGATCGAAAAGAGCGCCCCGGGGTAGCTGAGCGGGCTGTTGGGCAGCGTCACGCGGACGCGACGCATAGGGCGCAGGTCGCCTTCGGGATCGTCCGCGGGGACGCGACGTTCGAAGTAATGAACCGCCATGTCCTCGTCGCCTTTCCCTTCGGCGTACCACAGGACGGACGATTCCACCGCCTGGATCCGGTCGGCGTCGAGGGCGTCGACCTGATATTCCCACTCCAGTTCCTCGCCCGGCTGATAGGCCCGGCGGGGCTCGCGAAGGGTCAGGCTGAGAAGAGGTTCCATATCGACGCGGCTGCGCGGCCTGACACGAACGGAAGCGACGGTCATCGCTGATTCTCGTCTAGGAGCTTCGCCGACGCAAAGACCGGCTTCAAAGGGAGAGGGGCGGCAGTTCGCGGAATCGCCCGGTTATGACGAGCGATTCGCGGGCGGGACAGGGAAGGGCGGCAGGGTCGTTCGTCGGACGAACTCTCCCTCCGGCCCCGCTTTTATGCTAGCTCCGCTGATGGAAGGCGGCGACGTAGCGGCCGCGAAGGGGCTGGTGCGTGGCCTGACGTTCGTCAGCCTCGTGACGCACCGGCTCCCGCTTGCGCTGCGGCGGGAGCGGATGGACCAGAACCGGGTACGACCGGCGAAACGCGGGCCAGGACTTCGGTTCGGCGTCGACGATCAGGCGCCACCGGACGACGTTGTGATTGGCCTGGAACGAGTGCATCGCCGACGCGGGCGTCTTCAGTTTGAACAGCAGGCTGAGGGGTCGACCCGGCGTCGCTTCGACGTCGAACGCCTCGAGCAGGGTTTCGTCATGCACCGCCCGGCGCTCCTGCCGCAGGTCGGTCCCCTGGCGATAAATGGCCTCTTCCTCGCAGACCAGTCGGGCGACGATCCGCTTGAACGCGACCTGTCCCTGCTGAATCAGGCAGGCGTCGCACTCCGTGCCGGGCAGCATCGGGGCGGCGTCGACTTCGCAGATCGTGGGCTCGATCGCCACGTGCTGGGCCAGAGCGCGGACGAACAAATACGACGCGATCGCGCCGATGACCAGGAACGCTACGGAGACGCACGTGATCAGCGGCGCGAACTGGCCCAGCGACCAGAGTTGCAGCGTGACCATCGTCAGGATCACGGCCGTCGCGTCCCACACGACGCAGAATCCGGCGGAAATCCAGAGCTTCCAGCTTTCCGGCGACAGCGTCGGCAGTCGATACGCGAGGCGGGTGCCGGGGCTGTCGGAGATGAACTCCTCCCGCGGCACCGACGGATAGTCGTCTTCCAGGCGCTGCTTCTTCAGCAGCAGTTCCTGCCGGGCGCGAACGCCGAAGGAACTGCGCCGTTCCGCCGAGACGTTGAGGGACAACAGCAGTCGCCAGGCGCCCCACAGCCCGATCCCCATGAAGGTCAGGCTGACCGCGGCGAGAAACGACAGTCCGAGGTAGAAGAACGCCCCGCCTTGCCAGGGAAAGCCGATCGCCAGCGACGTAATCGTCGCCGTCAGGCACAGCGATCCCACCAGCAGCATCGCGGCGAAGAAGACCGCCTCGCCGACGCTTGCCGTTCGCGAGGAGATCGTGTGACGATCGCCGCGCTTCTTGGGATAGTAGAATCGGATCCAGCGGGACAACGTGGTCGCCTTCCACTGACGGACTTTCGGAAACTCCCGCGGCCGATCCGAGCCCGCCCCGCTCATAGAGACACGGGCAGAGCGGCTTCGTCGGCGAAATGCGGGAAACTCCGTCGCTAATTAGCACTATAGCCTTCTTAGCGAGTCGTGGGGAATCGACAATCTGCGGCTGCGACGGGCTGTTTCCCGGGCGGACGACGCCCCAACCGCTACCCGCGAACGCATCCCTAAGGGAGCGCTTATCGCGTAACCGCAGCGCCTCGTTCGCCGAAGACTCCCGGATTCGAAGCGCCGCGCAGGTTCAATGTCAGTGCGACACGCACTAAGGAGCTAGGATGATCCCCTACCGAATGGCTGCGGCGCCCTGGCGTCGATTGGCGTTGACCGTGCTCGTGATTTCGACGGGCCTGGCAGGCGTCTCGACGCAGGTCCGTGCCGGCGACTGGCCGCAGATTTTAGGACCCGATCGGACCGGAGCCGCGACGGGCGAGGCGTTATTCGCTGACGGCGACATCGTCTGGGACCGTCAGAAGGCGGGCCCGACCGGCGCTCCGCAGGCGCTCTGGTCGCAGGCCGTCGGCGCCGGCTATGCCGGACCGGTCGCGAAGGACGGCGTCGCCTACCTCCTGCATCGACAGAAGGACTCGAACCTTCTGCACGCCTTCGACCTGGCGAGCGGCAAGGCGTTATGGAGCGTCGGCTTCCCGGCGACTTATCAGGGAACCATCGATCCGGACGAAGGACCGCGGGCGACTCCCGTCGTCGTGCCTGATCCGGGCGACCCCGATCGCGATCTGATCGTCTGCTTCACCGCCGAAGCGGATATGCACGTCGTCCGAACCCCGTCTGCGAGCGAAAAGCTGGGCACGGCAGGGAGCGAGCGCGGCGCGATCGTCTGGTCGCGGAAGCTCGGCGAGCAGTACCGCATCTTCGACAGTTACTTCGGCGCCGGCAGTTCGCCGATCGTCGTCGGCGACCGGATCCTGGTGAACCTCGGGGGCCGCGACGGCGCGGGGATCGTCGCGCTCGATCTGGTCACCGGCAAGACGCTCTGGAAGGCGACCGACGAGCAGGCGAGCTATAGCTCTCCGATCGCGGCGAAGGTCGGAACTCGCGACGCCGTCGTCTTCGTCACGCGGCTTTCGCTGCTCGGGATCGACCCGGCCAAGGGGGACGTGCAGTTCACGACGCGGTTCGGCCAGACGGGTCCGACGGTCAACGCCGCCACGCCGACGATCGTAGGGAAACGGATCTTCGTCACGGCGAGCTACAACCTCGGCTGCCGCCTGGTCGACGTCTCGGGTCCCGAACCTGTGGATGTCTGGGCGAGCGAGCGCACGCTGTCGAGCCAGTACGCCACGCCGATTTTGCACGACGGCTATCTCTATGGCTGCGACGGGCGCGAAGACCAGGGCGCCATCGATCTGGTCTGTCTGCGCGTCGAAGACGGCAAGGAGATGTGGCGCGAGTCAGGCGAGGGGATGACGCACCTGATTCGCGTCGGCGACGAGGCGCTCGGCCTGAACGTCGACGGAACGTTGACGCAGTTTCCGCTGAGCCCTGCGGAGTATGGCCCCGTCGCGAAGGCGAAGCTCGCGAAGCCGAGTTGCCGCGCGCTGCCCGCGCTCAGCGACGGCGTCCTGCTCGCGCGGCAGACGGACAACGAAGGGGGGGCGCTGATCGCGCTTCGCGTGGGGCCTGCGGTCGCGAAGAGCGAACGATAGCGACCGATACGCGAGCGGCGCCGTTCGCGAGAAGAGCGCGAAAAAAGTCTCCGGAGCGCCGAGTCCGTGGCGCTTCGCCGATCAAATTCCTCGACCGCAGCGTTCGAGGAAGCCGATCCGGGCGAATTCGTTCGAGTCCGTGAACTATCCGGAGACGTTCGCTTCTAAGTCGTAGAAAGCATCAGTGCGAGAAGGGGCCGGGCGCCTTGATCCCTGGCGTGCGGAACGATCGCCGTCTTCGCAGCAGCTCGCCGAGGCTAGAGGCCTCGCCGATTTCGAAGATGGAGATCGACAGAGCAGTTGTCCGATTCTTGGACTTCCCGGACGCCCCTTCAGGTACCGTGCAATCGCGTGCGTTTCGTGCCTCCGCTTCCCGTCGGTCGTTCCGGCGTCGCGTCTTGCGAGGCAGGTTCCCGGCGGCGTCGAAGCGAAGGAAGGGGCTTAGCTCGCCGGCTGTTCTTCGGGTCGGCGCCACTGGCGATAGAACTTCACGCTCTCCAGCGCCTTGTAGACCTCTTCGAGCGTCTTGTCGCCGAAGTTCGAGATGCCCAGCAGACGATCGGGCGTGGTGTTGAGAAGGTCGCGGACGGTGTAGATGCCGCACTCCTCCAGGCAGTTGGTGGTGCGGACCGAGAGGCCGATTTCGGCCGTGCTCATGTCCAGTCGGCTGCCCAGCGTCTGGGCGTCTTCGTAACCCGGAGTCATACGCACGCGCGTCCGAGCCATCCTTCACTCTCCTGACAGGTTACTGACGCTGCATCGACAAGCAGATCGACCGTCGCCGAACGTCGCTTCGACATTCGATCGACAGCTTGTCGACCGTGCTTCGACGCGTTTTCCTCAACGACGACGGGCAGGATTTTATGCCATCGAGGTCGCGTTCCCCAAGTCGGTTTTCCAAGATTCGTCGGACCGCCTCTCTTCACGCTCGCTTAACCGTTCAGCCGCTAAGAGGTTCCGACTTCGAAGTTTTTCGAAGCATCGTCGATCGAAGCCGAATCGCGAACTTGCGAGCCGTGCTGGCGCCCCTTCGCTATCGCAACAGAACGCGGCGCTTGACCGGAAGCGTTCTTACGTTCCTGTGCATCGAGCAGAATCCCGTGTGCCATGGCTGGCCCGGTCATGCCTATGAGTCTCGTACGGTCCATGGCGCTCGTGGCTTGATCGCACACAAGGCTCGCTGAGCGGTCGGGCCTTCGATCCTGACGGCGTGCGACTGCCGCGAAGCTTCGCGAGGCGCTACAACGAACGCACGCTCTCGGCCCGGTACGGAACGCCGGCGCTTTCGCTTTCTCCGACGTTCGCCGCATGACGCTGAAGGATCCTCGCGACGCGCTGCTGGAGCGGCTCTCTCCGGCCCAGCGGGAAGCCGTCTCGCACGTGCAGGGGGCCATGCTGATCCTGGCAGGGCCAGGTTCGGGCAAGACCCGCGTCATCACGCATCGCATCGCCTACCTGCTGCACGAAGGCGTGCGCGATCGAGATATCCTCGCCCTCACGTTCACGAACAAGGCCGCGGAGGAGATGAATCAGCGCCTGAAAGCGCTGGTTCCGCACTCCCGCGTCTGGATGGGGACGTTCCATCGCTTCTGCGCGCGGATGCTGCGGGAGTACGCCCGGTTCGTGGGCCTGAAGGAGAACTACTCGATCTACGACGTCGAGGACGCTCACAAGATTCTGAAGACCGCGATCGAACAGTCGGGCGACTACCACTACTTCAGCGTCGACCAGATCGCCGGCGGCATCAGTTGGGCGAAGAACGCGCTGATGCGCCCGCAGGACTATCAGGCGCGAAAGGGCCACCCGTTAGGGCAGGTCGTGGCGGACGTTTACCCCAAATATCAGCAGTTGCTGCTCGAAGCGAACGCCGTCGACTTCGACGATCTGCTGCTGCACACGGCCTACCTGTTGCGGGAGCATGATCCCGTCCGGCAGCAGCTCGACGAACGCTACAAGTTCGTCATGGTCGACGAGTACCAGGACACCAACCTGGCCCAGTACGCGATCGCCCGAGGACTGTCGATCACGTATCCGAACCTGGCCGTGACGGGCGATCCGGATCAGTCGATCTACGGCTGGCGGGGGGCGACGATCCGCAACATCCTGGAGTTCGAAAAGGACTTCCCCAGCGTTCGCGTCGTGCGGCTGGAACAGAACTACCGCAGTTCGAAGGCCATCCTCCGCGTCGCCGACGAACTGATCGCTCACAACGTCAAGCGCAAGAAGAAGAGCCTCTGGACCGAGAACCCAGAAGGCGTCCCCGTCGCGCTGACGACGTACCCTTCGCACGCCGACGAAGCCGAGCAGATCGCGCGGAAGATCGGCCAGGCCGTGCAGGAGGGGCGCTCGCCTGCCGAGTTCGCGATCTTCTACCGCACGAACGCCCTGTCGCGGACGCTCGAAAAAGCGCTTCTCGAACGGGGCATCCCGTACCAGATCGTGCGGGGGCTGGAGTTCTACCAGCGCAAAGAGATCAAGGACGTCATCGCCTACCTGAAGCTGATCGCGAATCCCGACGATCGCATCGCCTTCCTGCGGGTGGTGAACGTGCCGACCCGCGGCGTCGGCAAGGCGACGACCGACCGGCTGCAAGGTTACGCGGAACAGAACCGCCTGCCGCTGCTCGCCGCGGCCCGGGACGAGGCGTGGCTCGCGACGCTCAACAAGCGTTCGGCTAACGCGGTGCGCAAGTTCAACGAAGTGATGGTCGCCCTGTCGCGACCGCGCGAGATCGGGATGGAGGATCTGATTCGCGACGCGATCGAACTCTCCGGCTATCGCGAAGCGCTGCTCGCGTCCGGTTCCGAAGAGGATCACGAACGCGTCGCCAATATCGAGGAACTCTGCTCCGCGGCGCGCGAGTTCGACGATCGCTTCCCGGGCGACAACACGCTCGAACGGTTCCTGGAACAGTCGGCCCTGGTCAGCGACACCGACGCCTTCGAGGGGGCGTCGGAGAAGGTGACGCTGATGACGCTGCACGCGGCGAAGGGTCTGGAATTTCCGACCGTCTTCATCGTCGCGGTCGAGGAGGGGATCTTGCCCCACGAGCGCAGTCGCGAGGACGCCGACCAACTGGAAGAGGAGCGCCGGCTGCTCTTCGTCGGCATCACGCGGGCGATGCAGGAGCTGCACCTGTCGATGGCCCAGTACCGCACCTTCCGCGGCAGGAACTATCCGACGATCCCGAGCCAGTTCCTGATGGAGCTTCCCCGGCAGGAGATGACGCTTCAGGAGCCGTCGCTTTCCGCCTACCAGCAGTGGGGCGGCTGGGGCGAAGCAAGTTCCGACGCCGACCCCTACGGCGACGATATCTACGACCAGCGGATCCGCACGAACAGTCCCAGCTGGCTGAAAGGTAAAACCAAGGGGGGCGACGATGCCCAGGTCGTCGACGACGGTTCGTTCGAGCCGGCGCCGGAGGAGTTCGGCGAAGCGCATCATGACGCCGGCGACTTCGACGCGATGGACGAACCGCCCACCCGCGTCGCGCCGGAGAGCTTCCGCCTGGGGATGACGGTCGAGCATCCCAGCTACGGCCTGGGACGCATCTCCAGCCTCAGCGGTCGCGGGCCGAAGACGACCGCCGTCGTCCGCTTCGACGACGCGTCGGAACGGACGTTCCGCATCGCCTTCTCGCCGCTCAAGCCGTACGCAGGTTGAGGCGGTCCGCTCTGCGAATCAGTAACGCCCTCGTCGACGTCGCGGGCGGGGGGCGAAGAGCCGTCGCCTGAGGAATACGAAGCCGATCCAGGCGCCGAGGCCGCAGAGTCCGGCAGGAAGAGCGGCGACGAGAATCATCCGCGCCGTCAGGCTCTCGTAGAAGCCGCCCGCTCCGAGCAGCATGGTCACGACGAAGAAGACGATCGCCGTCACGACCAGAGCCGCGACGCCCCCGCCGCGGACGCTCTTCCGGAACAGTTCGGGCGAGTCCTCCGCCAGTTCGCGAACCTGCGGCGGATCGGGGAGTTCCGGCTCCCACGCGGGCGGGCGATAGGGATCGTCGTCGAGATCCATGTCGCATCTCGACGATTCAGGATAGGCGTCGGGCTTGCCTCTGTGCGCCTCAACCGAGGATCTGACGGAGCGACTCGGGCAGGATCTCGAAGAAGGCGCCGGCGTAGTCTTCCATAAGGTACTCCGTCAGCAGGTAGGTGCCCACGCCTGCGAAATAACCGAGCAGCGCGAGCGGCGTGATTCGCTTCATGTACCAGACGAAGTCGATCTTCTCCAGGCCCATCGCGGCGACGCCTGCGGCGGAGCCGATGATCAGGGCGCTGCCCCCGGTTCCGGCCGTAAAGGCGAGAAACGTCCAGAACGGGTCGTCCGTCGGCATCGAGTACATCTCGATTCCGGCTGCCACGAGCGGGACGTTGTCGACCACAGCCGAAACGAGACCGATCACGATCGCGACGATCTCCAGATTGGGCACCGTCCGGTCGAGCCACTCCGCGAGGTCTCGCAGGATGCCTGTGGAGGAAAGGGCGCCGATCGCGAGCAGGATGCCCAGGAAGAACAGGATGCTGGTCGTGTCGATCCGCTTCAGCACCTCCACGACGTGCGTTGACGACCGAACGGTTTCGTGCAGGCTGTGTTTGACCAGTTCCGAAGCGATCCACATCACGCTCAGCGAGAGCATCATCCCCATGAAGGGGGGCAGGTGCGTCACGGTCTTGAAGATCGGCACCGCCAGCAGGCCGGCGAAGCCGAGCGAAAAGAAGAGCATCTGATGGAACGGTCGAACGTGCCGGCCCATCGCGCTGCCGAGCGAGTCTGGCGACTCGACGTCCCCCTTCAGCCGCAGCGAGACGGCGATCAGCGGCACGAGCAGGGAGACGACCGAGGGGAGGAATACCCAGACCATCGTGTGGCCCGGGGTGATCTTCTCCTTGATCCAGAGCATCGTCGTGGTGACGTCGCCGATGACGGTCCAGGCGCCTCCCGAGTTGGCCGAGATGATCACCATCCCTACGAACAGCAGGCGCGTGTCGCGCTCCTTGATGAGTTTCTTGAGCAGCGACACCATCACGATGGTGGTCGTGAGGTTGTCGAGCACGGCGGACATGAAGAACGTGAGCCAGCAGATGGCCCACAGCAACTTCACCTTGTTCCGCGTCGTGATGCGACTGGTGATGATGGAGAAGCCTTCGAACGCGTCGACCAGTTCGACGATCGTCATGGCTCCCATCAGGAAGAACAGGATGCTGGCGATCTCCGCGATCTGATGGAGAAGTTGCCCCTCCAGCAGGTACTCCCGCCGCAGATCGGTCGGGTGTCCCTCGGCATGCGTCGCCGCGACGTCCGAGGATTCCGCCGCGGGGGATGCTTCCGCGTCGGCGTCGTCCGTCGTCGAGGTTTCGACGGGGGCGATCGGCGTTCCTTCGATCTCGGCCGCGTCGTGCGTCCCCCCGCCCGGCTCGGAAGGCGCGGACGCGTGATGGTCGTGCTGCAGGCGGAACCACTCGGGCACGTCGGCTTCGCTCAGCACCTGCGGGTAGCCGATGGCGTAGATCGCCCAGAGCGTGACGCCCAGGAAGAGCGCGACCGCGGACTTGTCCATCCGCAGCGGATGCTCCAGCGCGATCGCCAGGTAGCCGAGAACGAAGAGGACGACGATCAGCGTGATCATGGGCGGGCGCTTCTCTTCGTCGCCGACGGGGTTTCGGCGGCAGGCTCGCGGAGGATGAAAATCGAGCCCGACCGCGCGCACCGGTCGCGCGACGGCGCCCGGGGCCTATTGCGCACGGGTCCTACGGCTCGAATATCGCAGAATCGCGCGGCTCCGACCTCGCGAGGCCACGCGGCTCAAGCGACATTGGTAGCGGAAGCGACGACGACTTCCCAGCCCCCAGGGGCAGCGTTCGCGGCATGAGCGTGCCGCGGAGAGCGTCTTCGCCGCGACTCCTGCAGGTCGCGACGGGTAACGACGTAGGGCGTCAGCCCGGGCTCACTCGCCGCCGCCGAACGACTGCACGAACGGCTTGCCGCCGTTCCAGGACAGTTCGACCTTGAGGTCCTCGGTCGGACCGTCGACCGTGACGGTGACGTCGGACTTCGCGAGGTCGGAATACTCTTGCGGAGCGTGCCACTTCTGCCCGCCCGGCTGCGGCTCGGTCGCGGTGACCGTCACCTTGTGGGTTCCGGTCACGACGCCGTCGTTCTCCTCGAACGTGGTCAAGGAGAACTTGCCGCCGGGACCGATCTTGCCGAAGGCCGCCTTCATGTCGGTCGGCACGACCATGATCGTGCCGTGCTCGACAGGTTCGCCGTCGATGGTGACCGTCCCGGAGACGGGCACCCGCGCCGGGCGGTCGTCGCAGCCGACGAAGAGGACCGTGACCAGAGCGGTCGAAACGAGAGCGGCAAGGATTCTCGACATGGCGATGAGACGAAGGGGAGAAGGAGCGGAAAACTGCCTCCGCGCGGCTGCCGCGCGAACGCTCGTTACGGAAGTTGAAGCGCTTCGCCTCCCGAACGCGTGGAGGCGGCGCGGTAGGTGATGAGATCGATGGTCTCGCCGACGAACCGGACCGAACCGTCGCCGAGCGCAAACTGCCCGCCGCCCGGGTGCCGCGACCGGAAGGCGCCGTTCAGTCCGCTGAACAGCACGCCCTGGCCGATCGCGGTGTTCAGCGGGTTCTCGGTCGTGCGCAACGAATCCATGTGCCGGGATCCGAACGCCCAGGTGTTGCGGTTTCCGGTGACGTGACCTTCGGAGACTTCGCCCAGGAAGATCGTGTTCGACGTTCCGTCGAAGCAGTCGGACAGTCCGAACGGCGTCGTGTAAATGAACACGCCGTCGTTGAAGTACTTGGTCGAGTCGCCCGAGCCGTTCGACGGCCCGATCGTTCCGGAGCAGAAGGCGTAGCTGGAACGACCGGTGACGATATTTCCTTCGCCGGCCAGATTGACCGGGCTCGATACGTCGGACGGGCAGACGACGAAGTCGGGCCGAAGGGCCACGACGTCGAGATTCTGCTGCGGCCAGGAGCCGCCCGAGATCTTCCACAGACCGACGTTGAAATCGATGCGATCGAACAGCGGTCCCTGTTCCACGAACGGCAGCAGGTGGACGAAGCCGCTGTTTCCGCGACGATCGATCGTCGGAGTCGCCGTGCAGACCGAGGCGCCGGAGCCGTCGCAGCCGAGTCGACCGGGCGGCATGAGCTTGTGAATGTCGTGATAGTTGTGAAGCGCCAGAACCATCTGCTTGAGCTTATTCGAGCAGGACGTGCGGTTCGCCGCCTCGCGGGCCGCCTGCACGGCAGGCAGGAGCAGCGCGACGAGCACTCCGATGATGGCGATGACGACCAGCAGTTCGACGAGCGTAAATCCAGAACGAGGGCGCACCAGCGCTCTCCTTTATCGACGGGAGAAGGTAACACGTAACGGGGTCGGCGAGAGAAAAGCCGGACCCCGAAGTATAGCCCTCGACCCGTGACAGGCGACCCCTGAAGCGGCATGGCGCTGCCTCCAGCGGCCCCGTCAACACGGGGGCGCCATCGGTGATCGTTCCCGTAGACGAGGGAACGCTACTCGCGTCAGCGACTCTCCGCAGCGTGCCTTACGGAAGCTGCAGCGATTCCTTCCCCTGACGCGTCGAAGCAGCCTGATAGGTCAGCAGGTTGACCGTCTCCGCCACGAAGCGGACGGAGCCGTCGCCGAGCCCGAACTGACCGCCGCCCGGATGCTGCGACATGAAGGCGCCGTTGTTCGCGGTGGTTCCGCTTCCGTAGATGATCCCCTGGTTGATCGGCGTGTTGAGCGGATTGTTCGTCGTCCGAATCGAGTGGGTATGGCGACCGGCGATGGCCCAGGCGTTATCGTTTCCGGGCTCGCCGCCTCGGGAGACCTCGCCCACGAAGATGGTGTTCGACAGACCGTCGATGCAGTCGGCGAAGGCGAGCGACGTCGTGTAGAAGAACATGCCGTCGTTGTCGTACTTCGTCTGGTAGCCGATGCCGTTCGACGGCCCGATCGTACCCGAGCACAGGGCGTAGCTCGAACGCCCGACCGGATGCGTGACGGTGAGGGTCTTGGGATTCGAGACGTCGCTGGGGCAGATCACGAACGCGGGGCGCGTCCCCACGACGTCGATGTTCTGTTGCGGCCACGACCCGCCCGCGATCTTCCACAGGCCGACGTTGAAGTTGATCCGGTCGAACAGCGGGCCCTGTTCGACGAAGGGCAGGATATGGACGAAGCCGCTGCTGCCGCGCTTATCGGTGTCGGGCGTGCCGGCACAGACGCCGGTCGTGACGCCGTCGCAGCCGAGGCGTCCGGGCGGGAGGAGCTTGTACGTGTCGTGGTAGTTCTGGAATGCGAGCGAAAGTTGCTTCAGGTTGTTGCTGCAGGAGGAGCGGTTGGCAGCCTCGCGTGCGGCTTGCACCGCGGGGAGCAGCAGGGCGACGAGCACTCCGATGATCGCGATGACCACCAGCAACTCGACGAGGGTAAAAGCGGAACGGGCGCGCATGACGACCCCCAGGGACGAGAGAGAGAACAGACGATAAGGCGAACGATTAGCCGCGTAAGCACGCGGAATGGGCATCTCGCATGCAATAACACGCTTGACGAAAATTAAGAATAGCGGCGTCGAAAGCCTTCCGCAAGGAAGGTTGTGGGCGTAGAACCCGACGAAGAGGCCCGGCGAAGCCCTCTTATCGTCGCGGGCGTCGACCGCGGATCAGGGGAGTTGCAGCGACTCCTTCTTTTGCCGGGTGCCCGCGGCGCGATAGGTCGCCAGGTCGATCGTCTCGGCGACGAACTTCACCGCGCCGTCGCCCATGCCGAACTGGGCGCCGCCCGGATGACGCGACATGAAGGCGCCGTTCAGGGCCTCTCCGTACGGCGAAGTCGTGACGCCCTGGCCGATCGGCGTGTTGATCGGATTTTCGACCGTGCGCTGGCACGATTGATGGCGGCCCCCTTCGCACCAGACGTTGCGGTTGTTGCTGATGTGGCCCTGGCTCACTTCGCCGACGAAGATCGTGTTCGACAGGCCGTCCGTGCAGTCGGAGAAGGCAAGCGCGACCGTGTAGAAGAACATCCCCGTGTTGTCGTACTTCGTCTGGTAGCCGATGCCGTTCGAAGGACCGACGTCGCCGGCGCACAGGGCGTAGCTGGAAACGCCCGTCTTCAGCGTGACGCCGCCGTCGGTGATGTCGATGAACTTCTGCGCCGGGCCGTCGGAGGGACAGACGAAGACGTCGGGCCGGAGCTTCAACACCTCCTGCGTCGCCGTCGGACACGATCCGCCGGAGACCTTCAGCAGTCCGACGTTGAAGTCGATCCGGTCGAACGCGGCGCCCAGTTCGATGAACGGCATCAGGTGGACGAACCCGCTGCTGCCGCGCTTGTTCGTGTCCGGCGTCCCCGCGCAGACGCCGGTCGTGACGCCGTCGCAGCCGAGCCGCCCGGGGGGAAGACTCTTGTGGGTGTCGTGATAGTTATGCGTCGCGAGCGCGATCTGCTTCAGCTTGTTGCCGCAGGAGGAGCGGTTGGCGGCCTCGCGAGCGGCCTGCACCGCAGGAAGCAGCAGCGCGACCAGGACGCCGATGATCGCGATCACGACCAGCAGTTCGACGAGCGTGAAGCCGGGACGGGTGCGCATGACGAAGCCCCAGGGAGTGCGATGAGGACGAGCGGAAGACGAGAAGAGCCGCGAAACGACGCGGATAAGACTATTCAGAGCGGCGACGCATCGAAGACATCTTTGACGATATCGCTCCTCCCGGCTTCCCGCAACTTTCATTCGCGCCCGAAAATAGGCGCCTCGATCGAACGTTTCGCTCTTCGTCCCGGCTCGCCCGCATGGCTTATCCCAAGATCGCCCAACTGAAGACCGTCGCCGCGTTTCGGGCCCGGCTGGAGGAACTGGGGCTCGAACTGCCGGTCGACGATCAGGCGTTGACGTCAACCGATAAATCCCCGCTGGCGCAACCGATCGCCGTCGGAGATTTCGTCGTCGGGAACCGCTGGTGCATCCATCCGATGGAGGGCTGGGACGCGAACCGCGACGGCAGCCCGTCGGAGAAGACGATCCGCCGCTGGCGTCACTTCGGCTTGTCGGGCGCCAAGCTGATCTGGGGCGGGGAAGCGGCCGCCGTGCAGCCCGACGGCAGGGCCAATCCCAACCAGACGCTCGCAGGCGACGTGAATGCGGGCGGCCTCGCGCGGCTGCTCGACGCCTGCGTCAGCGCCCATCAGGAGTCGTTCGGCACGACCGACGATCTGCTGGTCGGGCTGCAACTGACGCACTCGGGGCGCTTCGCCCGGCCGAATTCCAAGGCGCTGGAGCCGCGGGTCGCCTATCGTCATCCGATCCTCGATCGCAAGTTCGGCGTCGACAGCGACGCCCTCGTCTGGCGGGACGACGAGCTGCCGGGGCTCATTGACCGGTTCGTCGCCGCGGCGAAGACGGCGCGGGAAATCGGCTTTCGCTTCGTCGACGTGAAGGCCTGTCACGGGTACCTGTTTCACGAATTTCTCAGCGCCCGACGCCGTCCCGGTCCGTACGGAGGCGATCTGGCGGGCCGGGCCAAGCTGCTGCTGGATTGCGTAGCTGCCGTGCAGCAGGCGGTGCCGGACCTGATGGTCTTCGTCCGGCTGAGCGCGTTCGACGTCGTCCCGTATCAGCC
The DNA here is from genome assembly GCF_056501455.1 of Lignipirellula cremea. Taxonomy (NCBI): domain Bacteria; kingdom Pseudomonadati; phylum Planctomycetota; class Planctomycetia; order Pirellulales; family Pirellulaceae; genus Lignipirellula; species Lignipirellula cremea. Next base: position 5,922,969 of record NZ_CM151415.1, on the reverse strand, counting down.
GAGTCCCGACGTCGGCGGACCCGTGCCGTTCGATGACCTGCTTCCGTATGACTGCGGCTTCGGGACCGATGCCAGCGATCCGACGCGGATGGACCTCTCCGAAACGTTCGAACTGGTCAGCATGCTGCAGGCCGCGGGCGTGCCGGCGATCAATCTTTCCTGCGGGAGTCCTTACTACAACCCGCACGTGCAGCGACCTGCCATCTTTCCGCCGAGCGACGGCTACCTGCCGCCGGAGGATCCGCTGGTCGGCGTCGCGCGTCAGATTCACGCCGCGAAGGAGATCGCGACCCGCTTCCCCGATCTGCTGACGGTGGGGACGGGCTACTCCTATTTGCAGGACTACCTGCCGCACGTCGCGCAGGCCGTCGTCCGCGAGGGCTGGATCAGCATGGTCGGGCTGGGGCGGATGGTCCTCTCCTATCCGCGACTGCCGGCGGACGTGCTGGAAAAGGGCGAACTCGCCAGAAAGCTGATCTGCCGGACGTTCAGCGACTGCACGACCGCGCCTCGGAACGGCCTGATCTCCGGCTGCTATCCGCTCGACCCGTACTACAAGGCTTTGCCTGAGAACGAGACGATGAAGGGGATCAAAAAGGAGATGAAAGCCGAGGCGTAGGCGCCGGCATTCTGCGAGCGATCTCGTTATGAGCCAGACCTGGACCGACGACGACAATCCGTACGCTCCGCCACAAGCGGGGCGGGAGCCGGTTCCAGTCTTTCGGACGAATCCGGACGCGGAGCGTCTCGAAGTCGAGGTCGTGCATCGCGGATGGCTCAGCCGGGCGATCCGCTTTCAGGGGCGGCACGAAGGCGTCGTGGAGTGGTGCGGGGCGGGAAGCTGGGAAACGGTGTCGATCGACGGCGCCGTGATTCAGAGCGAACTGAATCTCAGCCTCTGGAACGCGTTGATTCCGCGATTCGACGTTCCCGTCGATGCCGGCTACCCCGCTACGCTGTGCATCGAGGTCCGCGTGCTCGGCATCTTTTTCCTGCGAGCCTTCCGAATTCGTCTCGACGGGCGGACGCTCTACGAAGAGGGTCATTGGCCGCCAGACCCGCCTGCCGAGGGGGGGCTGGAGCCCGATCGTTCGCATCGGAAGGCTCCCTAACGCTTTTCGTATGGGTCAGAACGCCGCTGCGCGCGTATAAATACGGGTCGCCGGCGCTCCCCTCGGAGTTCGACCCTTCGGCGAAGGATCCGCTCCCCACGCATGGAAGCTCGCTCTTGAGCGCTTCACTCGCGCCCGAACGCCTCGCCGTTCCCGAATCGGTCAGTCCCCGGTTCAACCGTCTGTACGTGCTGACGATCGTCGTCGTCCATGTGCTGGGGCTGCTCGCGTTCGTGCCGTACTTTTTCGAGTGGGCGTTCGTCGCCGTCGCGATCCTGGGGGTCCACCTCTTCGGCCAGGGCATCACGATCGGCTACCACCGCCTGCTGACGCATCGCAGCTTCAAGACGCCGCGGTGGGTCGAGCGCTGCTTCGCGGTCGCCGGCATCTGCTGCCTGCAGGATACGCCGGTGCGGTGGGTCGCCACGCATCGCATGCATCACGTTCATTCCGACGAACGGCCCGATCCGCACACGCCGAAGGTCGGCTTTCTCTGGTCGCACTTCGGCTGGCTGGCGTACGAGAACACGTATACGCAGGGGATCGTCGGCGTCGAAAAGTTCGCCAAGGACCTGCTCCGCGATCCGTTCTATCGCTGGCTGGAGCGGCATCGCTGGGGCCAGCTCGGAATCGTGTTGGCGCAGTTCGCGATCTTCTTCGCCGTCGGCGCCGCGATCGGAGCGTTCGTGGGCGGACCCTGGAAGGCCCTGCAGATGGGAAGCGGCCTGGTCGTGTGGGGCGTGATCGTCCGCACGATCCTGGTCTGGCATATCACCTGGTCGGTGAACTCGCTGTCGCACCTGTTCGGCTATCGCAACTACGAGACGGGCGAGGACAGCCGGAACAACTGGTTCGTGGCGCTGCTGACCGTGGGCGAAGGGTGGCACAACAACCACCACGAGGACCCGAGCGCCGCGAGCGTGCAGCATCGCTGGTGGGAACTCGATCTCAGCTACTGGGAGATCCTGCTGCTGCAGCGAGTCGGCCTCGCGTGGGACGTGACTCCCATCCGCAGCCAGCGACGCGCTGCGAGGGCGGAAGCGTCTTCCGTCGGTTCGCCCGCGCCGGTCTCGTCCCTTTCGATTGCCGAACCCGCGGGGATCTACGAACCGGAAACGGCGACGCCGTAGCAGGCGCCGCCGCGCTGGATGCCTCTCGATCGACGCTCCGCTCGATCGACGGACTCGGGGGACTCACGTCCCCCGATCGCCCAGAGGGACTGACGGCGTTAGGGAAGCGTGACCGGTTCGCCGCCGGCCCGGGTAAGGGCCGCCTGCAACTTCGCTTCGTCGATCGATTCTTCGAGCCGCAGCACGCGACCGTCGAACATCAGCGCGAGAAACGTCGGTTCGCCCTCGGCGCCGAGCTGGTCGGCGAACTCGGAGAGATCGACCTCCAGATCCTCGGGCTTCGTCCACGTGACGGCTTCGTTCGGCGACGCCTGCACGACGAGGATCGTGTTGGAGAGACCGTCCGTGAAGTCGCGAAACTGACCAGGCGCTTCGCCGGAGAAGCCGAACCCTTCGCCCATCGGCAGGAGCGCGACGGTCTTCCCTTCCGCGGCCTTGGGATCGAGCTTGTAGACCTCCGGCATCTGGGCGATCAGCGCCTTGTTGTGTTCGCTGTCCCAAGGTTCGTCGAGCTTGAAGCGCTGGTAGAGCGCCTGGCCGCCCTCGATGAAGGGGAGCAGGTGAACGCGCCAGCTCAGGCCGGTCGCTTTGCCATCCCGCTTCTGATTTCCGGCGAGGGGCAGCAGGCGGAACGTGTCGTGGAAGTTGTGGAAGGCGAGGGCGAGCAGTTTGAGCTTCGTTTCGTTCGAGGCTCCCTTCGCCGGATCGGGCGCGGGACGTCCTGGGCGAAGCTGAGCTTCGTCGACGACTTCGCCGCCCGCCCGCGTGAGGACCGCCTGGATGACGTCCGCCGGGGCCTGCTTTGGCATGGCCATGACGCTGCCGTCGAAGCGCGCGGCGAGGAATACCTCTTCGCCCGCGACGCCGACCTGTTGGGCGAACTCGGCCAGATCGACTTCCAGATCCTCCGGCTTGGTCCAGGTAACCGCTTCGCTCGGGGCCGCCTGCAGGAACATGATCGTGTTCGACGTACCGTCGGTGATCTGCTGAAACTCCAGCGGTTTCTCGCCGGAGAAACCGTACCCTTCGCCCATCGGGAGCAGCATGGTCGTCTTGCCGTTCGGCACGGACGCGTCGATTTTGTAGATGTCCGGCATCTCGGCGATCAGCGCCTTGTTGGTCGGGCTGTCCCACGGCTCGTCAAGTTCGAACTTCTGATAGAGCGGCCCCTGCTCCAGGAACGGCAACAGGTGGACCCGCCAGCTCAGGCCGGCCGCCTTGCCGTCCCGCTTCTGGTTCCCGGCGAGCGGGAACATGCGGAACGTGTCGTAAAAGTTGTGGAACGCGAGGGCGACCTGCTTGAACTTGTTCGAGTTCGTCATGCGGTCCGCCTGTTCGCGGGCGGCCAGGATCGCCGGCGCGATCATGTCGCGAAAGAGCGCCAGAGTCGCTTCGTCCTTCAGCGAGCGACGCAGGACGAGGTCGTTGGAGTCGGCGTCGACCTCCGGCGTCAGCCACTCAGCGATCCGATCGAGCGTTTCGTCGGAGAAGGGGAGCGTCTCTCGTTCGGGGAAGTCCTTCCGCAACCGCGCGATCCCCGCCTTCGCGAGTTCGGCGCCTTGAGCGGCTCCGTCAGGCGTAGCGAATCGCATGCTCAGATCGACGGTCATCTCTTCGTTCGGATTCAACGCGAGCGTCGCGAACTGCAACTCCTTCGCCGCCAGCTTCGCTCCCCGGACTGCCTGCTCGTCGCCGAGCGCGAAGGCCAGTTCGCCGACCACGCGACGAAGGTCGGGCGACAGAAACAGCGCGGCTCGAACGGGAGCGGTCCCCCCGACGGCGAACGCCTGACGAATCGGCTCCGCATCCTTTAGCGGGGCAGGGGGGGCGCCGCGATCCTTCGAGGAGCGCAGGACGAGCGCGTCGCCGTCGAACGCCGCGTCGTCCAGGTCGCGGAAGTCGGCTTCGCGGAGGAACTTCGTCGCGGCTTCCGCGTCGGCTCGGTCCTTCAGTCGGACGATCGCCACCAGCGCGGTCTGCCTTTCGGGATGAACGCTCCCGAGAAAGACGATTTCCTGAATGCCGACTTTCTTCAGCTTGCCTTCGATCAGCCGCAGGCCTTCGTCCAACTGACGGTCTTCTTCCGCCGTGAGCGTCGCCACGCGCCGCACCGCCGTCCCGACCGCCTGGGGATCGAGCGCCGCGACGTCGATCGCCAGCGCCGCGAACGTCGAGGCCGAGCCGTGGCGACCGATGAGCTCCGCGATTCGTTCGTCCGACCAGCCCGATCGAGCGGGCTGAACGGCGGCTGCCGCAGGATCGTTCTGAGCGAGCGCCCGATCAGCCGAAGCGAGAGTTCCGCCGATCGCCGCCAGGCTCAGCGCCGTCGCCGCCGTGGCGCGTAGAAGCCGAGAGAGGGAGTTTCTACTCATTGCGAGCCGCTTTCGTAGCGAGAGAAATCGTCTTGCGATGCGTTATAGGAGTCTTCCGTGTGCCACGGCTGGCTTGTCCAGCCGTGCAGGGCGCCAACGCCCGTCTTTCCATTCAGGCAGTCGCTTCCCGAAGAATGCCGTCGGTTATCGAAATGCATGTTCGTGTCGAGCGCTCGATTCAAGGCAGTGTCGGCCCTCGCTGCCAGGCACGGCTGGACAAGCCAGCCATGGCACACGAGATCTCGCAAGCCTCGTACTTGACAGCCTTGAGCCGAGCCAGCCATAGCACACCCGCCATGGCCGTCAGTTCGTTTCGGGCCGCAGGTTCAATTCGTAGATCTTGCTGCTGCCGCGTTGCGGGCCTCCCGGGACGATCACGCGGAGCGTCGCGGTCTGTCCCGTCGTTTCGTAACCGAAGTTTTCGAGCGTGTTGGGATCGACCGGCATCGGGAGCCTGCGGACCTCCTGCAGTCGACGCGGAAGGCGGCCCTCCTCGGCGGCGAAGTCGCGGATCGCCTCGATCGCGTGGATGCCCCGGATGCGATAGGCCAGGCGAATCTGGGCCTGCGAGACGGCTCCGATCGCCGGCAACAGAAGCTGCGCGATCGGGATCGGCTCGTCCTTCATCAGCGAATCGAGTCGGTCCTGAAACTCGGAGCCTCGCTCGACGCGAACATGCAGCGGCAGGTAGTAGGTCTTGAGCATCTCGTCATAGATCCGCCGGTACGCGATCTTCTCGGCCAGCAGCATCGCCTGGCCGACCGGAAGCACGTCGACGTCCTCGGGATCGCGACCGCTTTCGATCAGCAGGCGTTTGGCGATCGGGTATCGCGTCATGGCGAAGCCGAGCGCCGCCGCGCCTTCGGCGAGCGATGGCTGTCCGTCGTCTCCTCCATCGCCCATTGTGTAGTCGCCCATATACCGCAGCGATTGCCAGGCCTCCTGAAGGTCCTCTTGCCATTGCTCCGGCGTGCGCGGTCGATCGGCCTCTTCGAGCATCGGGAACATCCGCGGGCCGATCGTCGCTTCGAACTCGACCGCCGGCGCCAGGTCGATCAGCGGATCGGGAAGCGTCGCCAGCGCCCAGTAGACGTTCGGCGAATCAGGGTGACTGACGAAGTCTTCGAGTCGCCTGAGCATCATCGATTCGATCGCGATCCCGATCAGTCCGTTGATCAGGAGCGGCGGCTGGGCGGCGTCGCGACCGAGCTGCGTCATCTGCCGCAGGGTCTCCCAGGCGTCGTCGAGGCGGTTCTCGTACAGCTCGACGCGAAACCGCAGATCGAGCAGTCGCGCGAGTTCCCGCATCTCCTGAAAGTCGTGCAGCAGGAACGCGATCGTCTCCGGCCCCTGGAGTTGTTCCAGTCCGAGGTTCCACTCGCACTTTTCGCGATAGACCGCGGTCTTCGTTTCGGCGAAGACGTTGTCGAACGCTTCGAGGTACTTCTTGATCTCGTCAGCCGAGACTTCGTGGAGAGGTTCCTCGGTCCAGCGCTTCTCGGCGTCGACATACTGCTTGAAGTAGTCCAGCGGGATCGCCTTCAGATGCAGCAACGCGCGATAGTAATTCGTCGCCGCGTTGCCGGGCGTCCGCTCCTGCGTCGTCGGCAGCAGGCGATACTTCAGCGCCGGGACGGGTTCCCCGGCGGCGCTAAACGTCATCGGGACGCGGTCGGGTGCGTCGGTCGGCGGTGCGTTCTCCGGGGCCGACGGGCTCCAAAGCGCTTCGGCCTGCGCGAACGAAAACGTCGGAAGGCTAAACGTCGCGGCAAGCGAGACGATGACTGCGAAGAAAAACGTGCGATTCATTTCAGATCCCTTCCTGGATCAGGGCCTGCATGCGGGAGGGCGAGGGGAACGCCGACCAGGGAGCCGGGGCGTTCGCTGCGGGCGTCGAGGGCGCCGACGTCGAAACGGGTTCTCCCGTCACGCCGATCGATCGAGGCGACGGGCCGTAAACGTCTCGCCACCGCATCGATCCGCCGCGGTCGAAGTTCGCGAGTCGATCGAAATCGATCGGCTCGGAGAGGCGACGCTTCGCGACGGTCGCGGGCTTCGCCAGGTCGTCGTTCGGGGCTGGCACAGGTTGCACGTCGTCGGCAGTCGCTTGCGTATCGACCGTCGCGGGAACGTTCGCCTCCGACGATCGCACGGCGACGGCCCCGGCGTCGGGAGAAGCGTGCGGGACGTGCGTGACCTGCCATCCCCACAACCCGAGCGTGAGCGTCAGGCACGCGGCCGAAGCGCAGGCGATGCCTCGGTAGAACGATCGTTCGCGGCGAAACTCCGCGACCGCAGCGGCGCGACCCGCTTCGTAGTGCAGGACCGTCGCGTCGACGCCGGAACGCGGCGAGGCGCCCGCGAGTCTCGCGGCGAACGCAGAGTCGAGCGCTTCGGCTGCGATTCGTTCGACGCGTCGATCGCGAGCTGAAAAAGGTCGCTCTTGAGCGGAGAGGTCTCCGTCGTCAGCGGAGCCGGGTCGTTCGTTCGACATCATGTGCCTCCAGGTAGGCCCGGAGTTTCGTGAGGGCGGCGGCGTAGCGCCGGTGAACGGCGCTGACGCTGAGCGAGACGAGTTCGCCCGTCTCTTCGAGCGTGAGCTTTCCCCAGATCCTCGCCACGACGATCTCGCGATCGTCGGGATCGAGACTGGCGAGCGCCTGCTGCAGGTCGTCCGCGGAAGGCGAGTCGCTCTCCGTCGGTTCGAACCAGACAGGTTTCGATTCGGACCAGAACGATTCCCGGCGGCGCCTGGCCGAGTCGCTCTTGCCGGCGTTGATCGCCTTGTTGCGAACGACGCGGTAGAGCCAGGCGACGGGGTCGTCGGGTTCCCGTTTCTGACGCAGGAGTTCCAGAAACGCTTCCTGCACGCAGTCTTCCGCGGCGGCGCAGCGGGTCGCGGCGAGGAGCGTCAGCGCCCGCGCGTGTCGCTGCAAAATCTCGGCGAGCCGCTCTTGCCGCATCGGACTGAGAGAAGGGGAGACGAGGCGTGTCGAAGCAGGGTGGGGCCGATACGATCGCCCGGCGCTCCGTTCGATCGACTCGCGACTCCGTGTTCGAGGCGTTTCTACCAGTATGACAACGCCGGTTTCCGATTTTCCCGGCGGCGAAGCTGAGAAATGAACCGGCATCGCGCGCCGGCGATGCCTCGATCGGCGTTCGGCGGCAGAGTAGAAAGATAGCGGGGCCCTATCGGAACTTGTCTATGAATTCACTCTTCGTTCGTCTGACAGCGGCATGCACGATCGCCATAGCGGTCGGTTCGACCAGTTGTGAGCGAAAGCTTGCGGAGCCGGCGGTTGCCGAGGTTACCGTGCCGAGTCCTGTGCGGACGACAGAGCTGCCGGTACCGGAACCGGAGGTCCAATTCGAAGAGCCGGCTCTCGAGTTCAAGCTCTTCGCGGATCCGCGACCGGAAGAAGAGGCGCTGCCGGCGGCCGAAGCGGCGCGTTTAACCGCGCAGTACGGCGACGACATTCGGGAGACCGTGCTTCGCGAGCAGCTTTCGTCGGGCGTCAAAGGGACGGCGTTCGTTGCCTTCGGAACGGATGACGAAGGCAAGATTGTCGATCCGTCCCTGGAGTTTCTCGAACGATTGAAGGACCTGCCGTACAAGATTCGGCCCGCCTCGATGGCTCGGTTTCCCGAGCCAGGCGAAATGACAGCGCCGAACAGGTTCCGCGGCGTCGAAGATCCTGAGACGGGAGAATCTTCCTGGGTCTATAGCTGCGAGATTCTCCGCTGGTTCGAGGGCCTGGAGGTCGAGGTTAGAGTAGAGCAGTACATTTCTCCGCTCGGCGCCGGCGGCCACACCGCGGTTATGCGCCTTCAGGATGGAGGATGGATCGAGGTCGAGGCCGGCGTTTTCTGGGTCTCGTGAGCACGTCTCGCTTGTGCGCCGGTACCACTGACCTTCTCGACGCCTGCACTTCGGCCGTAGTCGCAAGGCAGGATGACCTGCACGAGCTTCGGCGCTGGCGGAGCATGGCGTCCGAAGGCTCTGATCATGACGGACCCGCATCAGCTTTACGTTCGCGGCGTCGAACTGCTCGAGGAGCGGGTCCCGTCGTTCGATGTCTACCCCTTCACCATTCCGGCGCTCCGGTCCTTCCGGTCGCTATCGATCGATTCGCCGGTCACGATGTTCGTGGGAGAGAACGGGTCGGGCAAATCGACCCTGCTGGAGGCGATCGCCGTCGCGTGGGGGTTCAATCCCGAAGGGGGCACCCGGAACTTTCGCTTCAATACGCGAGAGTCCCACTCGCTGCTGTGCCGCTGCATCCGCCTGACGCATGGATCCAAGCCGCTGAAGTACGCCGACGGCTTCTTCTTCCGGGCGGAGAGCTTCTTCAACGTCGCGACCGAGATCGACCGCCTGAGCGTCGTGGCTCACTACGGCAGTCGCTCGCTGCACGAGCGATCGCACGGCGAGGCGTTTCTGGAACTCGTGCTCGAACGCTTCGGCGGGGGCGGGTTCTATATTCTGGACGAGCCGGAGTCGGCGCTCTCTCCGCAGCGGCAACTCGCGTTTCTGGCCCTGATTCACCGACTCGTGCAGTGGCAGTCGCAGTTCATCATCGCGACCCACTCGCCGATCCTGCTCGGCTATCCGGGCGCGAAGATCCTCCGCTTCGACGCCGACGGCATTACGCCGATCGAGTACGAACAGACCGAGCATTTCCAGGTGACGCGGGCGTTCCTCACCCGCCGGGAAAGCATGCTGCGAGAGATCCTCGGTCAGGAGGAGGAAGGGGGGTGAAGCGAGCCGATTCCATGTTCCTGATCCTCGCGACGCTCGCCGCCAGTTGGCTCGGCATGCAGGCCGTGCATGAGGCAGGGCACGTGCTGGGAGCGCGGACCACCGGCGCCCGGGTGGAGCGGGTGGTCCTCCATCCGCTCTCGATCTCCCGGACGGACGTCAGCGAGAATCGTCATCCGCTGTTCGTCACGTGGATGGGGCCGATCTTCGGCGTCGCGGCGCCGGTCGTCCTCTGGATCGTCGCGATGCTGGCTCGGATGCCGGGCGCGTTCGTCCTGCGGTTCTTCGCCGGGTTCTGCCTGATCGCGAACGGCGGATCCCTGGCGTTCGGATCGCTGCAGCGGATCGGCGACTGCGGCACGCTGCTCAACCACGGCGCGCCGCTCTGGTCGCTGATCCTGTTCGGCGCCGTCGCCATGCCGCTCGGTCTGGCGCTCTGGAACGGCACGGGGCCCGACTTCGGACTCGGGCCTCATCCCCGGCCGATCAACCGTCGGGTGACGGTCGCGGTCGCCTTGATCGGCGCGGCGTTCGCGGCGCTGGGCGTCGCTCTCTCGCTCAGTCCGTGACGAACAGATCCATTCTCGCCCGGCTGCCGGCCCAGCGAAGGGAATCATTGCCGATCTCCTTCGTCTCCTGACCGCGAACGTCGCGGATGTGGACCTTGTGGTTGGCGGCGTAGACGCTCGTGCCGTAGACGAGGGCCATCCGGCTGTCGCGGTTCTCAAACAGCGGTCGATCTTCCGGGATCTCCCCGATCGGATAGAGAAACGCGCCGAGGATCTCGGTCGATGCGCCCGCCTCGGCCAGCAGCTTCCGGCTCTCGTACTCGGTCTTGAAGCCGAGCGCCCAGATCGTCGCGCCGCGACTATGGATGCAGGGACCTGCGGCGTGGCTTTCGGGATTCCATTGCCGGACCCAGACCTGTTGCGGATGGTCGAAATGCCAGTCGGCGCCGCCGACGTCTTCGGCGAATAGTCGCCCCCCGGCTGCGCCAGTCCGGTAGTGACCCGGCGACGAACTCCGCAGCACGAGCGTCCCGGGCGACGCGTGTTCGATCGACTGCACCTCCAGGCGATCGATCCACACGACGCGGTTCGGGTCTGGGTCGTCGAAGATCAGCAGCGCGGGCGGTCGGCTATCGAGGTCGGTCTGCTCGCGCTGGCCCTGATTCTGCCAGACTTCGGGCTTCCAGGCCCATCCGTGCCCGAACCCGATCAGGCGTTCGACCTTTCCGCGGAGCCGAACCGGCGTTTCGAATTGCACCTTCAGATTCGCCGGGCAGTAGATGGTCCTGGCGCCGCTGTCGATCGCCGCCTGCACGACGGGGCCTCAGTCGTCCCCCACCTTGCGATCGAGAAAATCGGCGACGTTCGTCCATTCCTCCACGGGTCGAACGGGCGCTTCGGGCGTCTCTTCGATCGGCAGTCGCAGCGCGCCGGATCCCTCGCCGAAGCCGCGCGTGACGGAGTCGCCGACGAACTCCTCGATCGACGGTCCCTTGAGCGTTTCGACCTGCCACTCGACGGGATCCTGCTTCACGAGTTTCCGCTTCGCGATGGCCGCGCCGTATCCCGACGTCTCGAGTCGCAGAGCGTAGAGCCCTCCTTCGGCTTCGATCGCCGCGACGTCCCCGTCGCCGCCCGTCAGCTTGGAATCGAGCAGCGTCACCATCGAGTTCGCGCCGACGGAGACGATGGCCGGAACCGCGTTGTCGGAGACGAGCTTGCGGATCGCTAGAATGTTCCCCTGGTTGCGGATGCCGGCCACGCGCTGCTTCGAGAGCGTCAACTCCTCGAACGTCATCGAGTATTCCTGGTAGTTGATCGCCGCGCCGAGGTCGAAGCCCTCGACCGTCACGCGTTTGACGAGGGCGGGGCCGACGTCGTGATGGGTCAGGTCCAGACCGATCGGCCCCGATCCGTCGCCGCTGCGGATGACGACGTTCTCCAGGCGTCCGAGATTGTTGGAGTGGTACTCCAGTCCCTTCGCTCCCGGGTTGTTCTTGCCGGTGTCGATCGTCACGCCGTCGAGGTAGATCGAGATGCTGCTGCCGTTGACCCAGGCGTGCGAGCCGGGATCGCCGGACGTGCTGCTCATACGCAGAACGGGACGCGGCTTCGCGGGATCCTGATAGTTCGGCGCGGCATCGCGCAGGCGCAGCGTCGTCTGATCAGGGCCCGCGCCTTTGACGTCGATGAACCGCGAGCAGTAAAGCATGTCGCTCACGACGTACGTCCCGGGCGGAACGATCAGCGTGCTATACGCCAGCGGCACCCGGCTCGCCAGATGAGCGAATGCCGCGTTGAAGGCGTCCGTGTCGTCGGTCGCGCCGTCGCCGACGGCGCCGAAATGCGCCTTCACGTCCAGGCATCCCGCGTCGAGCGGGACGAGCGTCTGGTCGGAGCGGTAGGAGACGCCCGCGATCGCGTTGCGCCGGGCGCGCTGAAACTCCGCCGGCGAAAGGGCTCCGCGAACGAGCCGCACTTCGTCGATCTGGCCCGAGAGGCCCCAGCGGTCGGACTGTCCGCCGATGGAGAACGGCCCGTCGTCGAACTTCAGCGGCTTCTCGACGGCGACGTCTGAACTGAGGTGGTAGTCGACCCAGCAGGTCGCCTTGCCTTTCTCCGCATCGTAAACCAGCGCCACGTGCCGCCAGTTCGGGTGTTCGTCGCTAAGCCGCGTGGAGGACGAATAATGCCCGGCATGCCACCGCTTCGCACCGGCTTCGGGCCAGGCGATCTGGGCTCCGTGCCATGTCTGGTTGGAGTTGTTCAGGAAATGCCATTGCAGGGAGGCTTCCGAACCGGCGTCCGTCGTCCGCGACTTGCCTGCGATCCACGCGTCGCCCCGGGCGCCGGGCGCCGGTTTGACGAACGCTTCGAGGGTGAAGCTGCCTCCTTCGAAGCCCGCCTTGGCGAGATCGATTTCGCTGACGACGGGGAGGCTCTTGTCGGCGCCGCCCGCAAACGCTGCGCTCGCCTGGTTCGGACGCGACTGCTGGGAAAGCGGGTCGTAGACGAACGGCCCCGGTACGTCGTCGCTGAACGCCTCAGCCTCCGGGAGATCGCGAAGCGAGGTGACGATCTCGCCCGGACCTGTCGGCTGGTCGCTGCGCTCGAACGACCAGCGAACGAGTTCTTGGGCCGGCAGCGAAACCGGAAAGACGACCAGCAGAACGACGCTCACGAATCGCATGGCGACGCCTCCCCCGCGTTGAACGCGTCAGCCGCTCGCGCCCGATCAGGCGCCGATAGCGCGTGGCGAATGTCCAACGCATCTTTACTGTCGCGCCCGGTCGGTGCGCAACAACTTAGCGCACGAACTTCGCGACGACGGAAGGCCCGCTGAGGGTACCGTCCCCGCCTCGGCTTAAGCCCGGCTCGAAGCGGCAGGGGAGGGGGTCTCCCGGCGCGAAATGCGCCGGTTCAATCGCATGGCGATGGAGGTCAGCATCGAGAGCGCGACGACGCTCCAGACCGTCGTCGCGACGGCGCCGGCGACGAACTCGTCCGCGCCGAGGGCGAGCAGCCCGCGGCGCACGGCGTAAGCGACGAGCAGGTTGCCCGTGACCGTCGCCGAGAGGATGAGGATTCCGCGTAGCGTGGACATGTTCCCGCAGCCGGAGGATCGTTCTCTTCGAAGCGGCTAACTTCAGAACGGCGCTTCTTCGATCGACTCGTGGACCGGGGCGCCGGCCAGGACCAGCTCCTTCAGCGTGTCGATCACCGACAGGACATCGTCCCGGGGAACCTCTTCCCATGACAGCATCTTGTGCCGCAGGATCGAGATCTTGAACTGCTCGAACGCGTCGAGCATATCCTCGGGCAACCGCTTCAGCCGCGACTGGGGCGAAAGCTTCGCTTCGGCGGCGGACTCGAACCGCGAGGCCGCGGGCTGCTCTTCGTCCCCTTCTTCCGAGCTGCCGCGCAGGGTCGAGATCGACTCCTCGTCCGAATCGTTGCGAAGGGGGCGCTCCTTGGCTTCCTCTTCCTCGAAGCTGATGTCCGCGAACTCGCCCTTCAGCGCCTCCGGCGACAGGTCGTCGGCGACGATCGCGTCTTCGTCTTCGTCCTCTGCCGGAAGTTCGGCCTCGGCTTCGAGTTCCTCCGCCTGTTCCGGGAAGAGGGTCTCGACGCGGGTCTTCCGCATCTGCGAGACGGAGAGGCGGTCTTCGGCGGCCTTGCTGAGCCACTCGCCGGCGTCTTCCCAGTCGAGAGCCGCCTGGAAGTGGCTCCAGAACAGGCCGTAGTAGTTGCCGAACGAGTCGCCGAACTGCTCGTAGACCCGGCGGAGGCGTCCGACATGCTGGCCCGTCAGATTGCCGATCCGGCGGCTCCAGGCCTCGTCGGAATACTCGGAGGCCGGCACGCCTTCATCGACGAGCGCGGTCCGCCACTCGTGGATGATCTTTCCCTTCTCCCAATTGGTCAGACTGACCAGCCGGTTCCAGCGACCGACGAAGGGAATCGAGGAGTTTTCGAGTTCGGAATCGGTTCGGGTTCCATCCGCGATCATCGGGCGGGGAGACTCCAGCGGGGACGAGAGCAGGGCGGTTCGACGACGACGACGGGAACTGACGTTCATCCCGCACGTCGGATCGTTAACCTAGCGGTCTCTCTGCATTCGTCCAGAGTCGGCCTCGCCGTTCACCCATCGTTCGGCAGAGACGGGGTTTCGGCGCATGCGGGTCGTCGGGCTCCTGTCGATAACGCGGCGATAGAAGGAGGGAAAGGCGAGCGGAGGGTGCGAGCCCTCCGTGTCGGATCGCCGTTCGCGCCGCGCCGAGCGCGAGAGACTCACGGCGAATGCGGGGCTGCGTCTCGACTGGCGAGCGAAACTAGAATGCCCCCATGCGCATCACGATCTCGAGACGACGCCCCAAGCCGGCGAGCGTGCCCTGGTGGGTCTGGATCGGGATTATGACTCGGCACGGGTTCGTGCGAAGTCGGAACTCGGCTCTCTGGAACGCGTGGATCACGACGATCAGTTGCCCCATTGCTCTGCTCATTAGCTGCTTCGCAACTGGTACCGTCCAGCGCTTCGCCTTGGTCGCCGGGCTGGTGGCGATCCCGATCGCAGTGCATCAGTGGCTCGCCATTCGCTGGCTCGATCGGCGGAAGGCGTGGGATCTGACGTGCGAGCCTCGGCAATTCAGGGTGCGGAAATCTCGTGCGAGCCGCCGTCGCGGAGGCCGCCGATGATCGCTCGAGGGCTTCGCGTATCCGTTCGATCCCTTCGCTTTCGTGGATTCGGCGCTCGTTACGACTCCTCGACGTTCAGCGGCGACCGCACGGGCGCGTGAAATCGCCCGCCCGTTTCGTACCAGCCGTGTCGGCTGAACTTGCACCAGAGCGCCTCGCCCAGAATGCCGACGTAACGATCGTCGTCGACTTCCAGGGAGACGATCGCGAAGCGGAAGTGAAACGGCTCGAACGAGGCGAAGCCAAACCCTTCGCAGGAGAGATGCTTCCCCAGCACGGTTCGCGTCTCGCCGACCGGTTCGTGCGTGCGCGGATTGACCGGCGTCAGGGACATCGTGTGCGGGTAGGCGATCCGCTCGACCGCGCGACGTTCGATCCCGGGGCGGGAATCCGCCGCGCGTACAGCAAGATCGACGACCTCGCGCAGTCGACCTCGCACGTCTTCGTCGATCTCGTTCGTCGACGAGAAAGGAGCGGTCCGGACGGGGCTGCCGTGAATCGCCGCGCTGCGGTGCGACATGGAGCGGTGCCTGCTCATTCCCTGCCCGCGCGTTCCCGGGATACGATCCGGGGCAGCGGAGGCGGCAGAATACGAGAAAAGAGAGGGAGAGCTCCCCGCTCGTCGAAGGCGCGGAAAGAGCTTCCGGGATAAGGCGCCCCAGGGGCGTATCGAAAACGTAGCTCGATCGAGGGGGGAGGAAGCCGGCTTCCGACCTCCGGAGCCCGGGACTTTCTTCGTCGCACGCGCTGGCGGCGACGATCGAAACGATGATGCAGGCGATTTCCGCGTCAGGTTCGCCCCCGCCCGGCGACGAACGTGAGGAACAGAGGCCTCCGACGGATTCGAAACGCCATCGGCGGGAACGACGAACGTCTCTTGGGATCGAAACTGCGATGAAGACGGAACGACCGCTGGAATTGGCCGAGTTTCGCGACCTGAACGACGCGTCGCTGCTGGCCGAGGTGTACGAGCAGCTCTACCTGCCGAGCGTTCTAGCCGAGGAAGAGCGGCAGGCTCTGTCCACGATCGAGCGGCGCCTGGGGGCGGACCCGCCCGGTCCGCCCGAACCTCTGGTGACGCTGTTCGTCGCCGGGGAGAACCTGCGGGAGCCGAATCGGCGGCGGCTCGCGGGTTACCTGCTGCTGGAGTTCTACCGCGAGAGCCGGACGACGCTGCTGGCGTACGTCGGCACGTCGCCTGATTTTCGCCGGCAGGGGCTGCTGCGGCGAATGTACGCCGCTGCCGCCGCACACGTTCGGCGGCAGCAGGGCGCCGTGCGAGCAGCGTTCGTCGAGATTCACGTACCGGGCCGCATCGCCGCGGATCGCGAGCCGATGGAGACGCTCGGTCGGGTGCGGGCATTCGCCTCGCTCGGAGCGCAACTCGTTCCGGTTCCGTACGTTCAGCCCGCCCTCGAGGCGGGACAGCCGTTCGGAACCGACCTGATGCTCCTGTCGCTTCCGACCGGCGGGGCGGAGACGGTCGAGGGCGAACGCGATCTTTCCGCGTCGGCGGTTCGCGACTTCCTCGACGAATATTACCGCAGTTGCGGCTTCGGAATTCCGGCAGAGTGCCCCGGATTCGACGCGATGCAGGCGGCGCTCGATTCTCCCGGCGTCGTGGCCGGCGAGGTTTCCGCGATCGTGGCGGCCTGCGAACAGACGCTGCCGGTCGCCCGGCTCGTCGTCTAATTCGCCTTCGCGCGGACGAATGCGGTCGCAGAATCTCCTTCCCGATGCGATTGGCCGATTCGCCGGAGTCCGTTATATTGGCGGGTTCCCGTCGAAGCCGGGCGGGAAGCGAATCGGTCAGGCAATCCATTCAGCACGCGTTTTTAGAGAGTCGGCAAACGTGGGAACGAAGAAGACGGGCAAGGGTCGCCGCAAGGTCGGCAGCAAGAAGCGTCGCATGCGGGCCAAGATCCGTCACCGCAAGTAAGCGACCGTCGCTGAGCTGCCTGTCGGGACGCTCTGCCTGGCGCCCCGCTTTCTCGGGCGCCCGGCACGTGCAGGCGTCGCCGCGCGCCGCTGGCTCCGGAACCGACGCTCGGTTCGATCGCTCTTCCCGCGTTGCCTCGGCGTTCCCCTGATGGAACGTCGCCGCGGGAGTCGGTAAAAAGCGCCTTTCGTAAGTAGCTGACCGCGCCCGCTGCGCTGGCCGAGCCGACTTCTCCCCCGAAAGGCGACCGATGACGACGAACGGCGATCTCAACCGCAAGCTGCGGATGGCTCTGGTCGGCGGAGGGCAGGGGTCCTTCATCGGACGCGTCCACTGCACCGCCGCCGTTCTCGATAACCGGGCCGCGCTGGTCGCCGGGGCGCTCTCGTCGAACCCGGAGCGGTCCAAGGCCTCGGCGCCCGATTACGACATCCCGCAGGATCGGGCGTACGGGTCGATCGACGATCTGATCGAGAAGGAATCGAAGCTGCCCGAGTCGCAGCGGATCGACTTCGTCTCCGTCGCGACGCCGAATCACACGCACTTCGACATCGCGGCCAAGGCGGCGAATGCCGGCTTCAACGTCATCTGCGACAAGCCCATGACGTTCGACCTGGCCCAGGCGGAAGAGCTGCGAAAGATCGTGCAGAAGACGGGCGTCGTCTTCGCCGTCTCGCATAACTACACGGGCTATCCGCTGGTTCGCCAGGCGCGGGAGATGATCCTGGCTGGCGAACTGGGCGAGATCAACGCGATCCGCTCGAACTACATCCAGGGCTGGCTGCGAACGAAGCTGGAAGACTCCGACCAGAAGCAGGCTTCCTGGCGCACCGATCCGAGCAAGAGCGGCGCGGCCGGCTGCTGGGGCGACATCGCCACGCACGCCTACAACCTGGGGCGGTACATGACCGGCTTGCTCCCGAACGAGGTGAGCTGCTGCCTGAAGACGTTCGTCGAAGGTCGCAAGCTGGACGACTACGGCAACGCCCTGATTCGCATGGAGAACGGCGCCGCGATGACGGTGATCGCCTCCCAGATCAGCCACGGTCGCGAGAACGATCTGTCGATCGAGATCGACGGCACGAAGGGCGCCCTGCAGTGGCGTCAGGAAGATCCGAACCAGATGATCTTCCGCCAGAACGGGGAAGCCCATCGCATCTACACCCGCGGGTCGGGTTATCTCGGCAGCATGGCTCAGATGAGCACGCGGCTGCCGACGGGTCATCCGGAGGCGTTCTTCGAAGCCTTCGCGAACGTCTACCGCGCAGCCTACGACGCGATGACCGATCGCGCGACGGGCAAGAAGTTCGAGACCGTCGACACGCTGTATCCCAACGTCCACGACGGCGTCGAGGGGATGTACTTCATCCAGCAGTGCGTCGCCAGCAGCCAGGGCAACGGCGACTGGACGCCCCTCAAGCACGAGGCGGCGCGGCGGTAGACTTTCGAGTCTCTAACGATCTAATTCTGAGCGGGGGACGAAAGTCCCCCGAGGTTCCTGGCGCTGCGAGTGGTTCAGGCTCGGGGGATTCACATCCCCCGCTCAGGAACCTGCGATCGTTTTACGTCGACTTGACGGCGTCGCTGCCCAGAGCCCGATTTGCGTGCGATGCGGGCAGGTTCTGCAGGCCGTGCGTGATCCGCGGCGGCTGTGCCGGCTGGGGAGCGGCGACCAGGCGGAAGCGCTCGCAGCGATGGCCTCGTTTCTCCCAGTTCGACCACGCGGCATGGATCGGTTCGTCCGTGCGATGGTCGGTGAGGAACGCGGCGATCGCCTGATCTCGCGAAGTCCTGACGGTCCGTTCGTCGATGGCTCCGCTGTCGTCGATGGTGGCCCAAACGTAGGTCATGGCTCGGCTCGCTTTCCTCCCCGCGTACCGGAGAAACATCTAGGCGATCGATCCTATCGCTCCTCCGTCGGAAGTAAACGCGAGAAATCGAGTGGCCCTTCGAAAAGCGTGAAATACTTTGCGTACGAAGGGCCTGGGACGACGTCGCAGGCGTGGTCGATTAAGCTCCCATAAGGTTTCCTTTAAAGGGGCGTGATCGTCCGGCGAGGTCGGCCAGTCGACGGCTTACGGATTTCCCCTCTCCTGCAGAGCTTCCTTAGAACCCGTCGCTCGCGCCGCGACACCAAGTTTCGACGCGGCTCGTTCTGCGTACGTACCGTCATCGAGCGGCGGACGCCCTGATTCATGCGGTCGAGGTCGGCGCCCCCGGCGGCGAGAAGGTAGGCTGGGGGCGACACGCTCGTTACTGATTGCCGTCGAATCGCTTCGTGATCGACGATCGTTACGCGTCGCCTGGCGAAGCCGGGTTCGACGCTCCACCTAGCGGAGCTGCATCGTGGAGCAATCCTCGTCCGACCCGGCCATCGCCGAGGACGCCGTCCGTAAATTAAGCGACGCTCGCAAGGTCATCCGCGAGCAGCTTTCGCAGGTGATCGTCGGACAGGAGCAGGTGATCGAGGAGCTCCTCATCTCGCTTTTCAGTCGCGGTCACTGCCTGCTCGAAGGGGTGCCGGGACTCGCCAAGACGCTGATGATCAGCACCCTGGCGCGGTCGCTGAACCTGAACTTCAGTCGCATCCAGTTCACGCCCGACCTGATGCCGGCGGACATCACCGGCGTCGAGATCATGGAGGAGAACCGCTCGACCGGCGCCCGGGAACGGCGCTTTCTCGAGGGGCCGCTCTTCTCGAACATCGTCCTGGCCGACGAAATCAACCGCACGCCGCCCAAGACGCAGGCTGCGCTCCTGGAAGCCATGCAGGAGCGGACCGTCACCGTCGGGCGCGTGCGGCATCAACTGGCCGACCCGTTCTTCGTCCTGGCGACGCAAAACCCGATCGAACAGGAAGGAACCTACCCGCTGCCCGAGGCGCAGCAGGACCGGTTCATGTTCAAGGTCTACGTCGATTACCCGTCGTTCGTCGAAGAGTTCGAGATCGCCCGCCGGACGACGGCGTTGCAGACCGATAACATCCGCGCGGCGCTGACGGCCGAAGAGATCATCGAACTGCAGAAGATCGTGCGTCAGGTGCCGGTCGGCGATCACGTGATTCGCTACGCCCTCGCGCTCGTGCGTCAGACACGCGTGAAGGGCGCCGGCGTGCCGGAGTTCGTCCGCGATATGGTCTCCTGGGGCGCAGGTCCGCGAAGCGTGCAGTACCTGATCCTGGGCGGGAAGGCCCGGGCCCTGCTGTACGGTCGCACGCACGTTTCGGTCGAGGACATTCAGGCGCTCGCCAAGCCCGTGCTGCGTCACCGCATCGTGGTCAACTTCGCCGCCGAGAGCGACGGCATCACGACCGACGATGTGGTCGATCGCCTGATCCGCGAAACTCCCGCCCGCGAAGACGAACTGACGCGCGATGCCCGATTCCAAGCGATTTTTGCATCCTGAGGCGATCAAGCGGATCTCCCGGATGGAGCTGCGCGCCCGCCACGTGGTGGAGGGCTTTCTCTCCGGGATGCACCGCAGTCCGTACTTCGGACAGTCGATCGAATTCGCTCAGCATCGCGAGTACGTCCAGGGCGACGACCTGCGGCACATCGACTGGAAAGTCTGGGCCCGGCAGGACCGGCTCTACGTCAAGCAGTACGAAGAGGATACGAACCTCCGCTGCACGATCCTGCTCGACGGCTCGGGCAGCATGCAGTACGGCGGCGGCGCGGGCGACGCCAGCGGATCGACCGGCGCCGAGCGGATGAACAAGTACGAGTACGCCTGCACGGCCGCGGCCTGCCTGGCGTATCTCGCGCTTCGGCAGCAGGACTCCGTCGGCTGCATCCTGTTCGACGAGAAGGTCCGCGTCACCGTCCCGGGCCGGAGCAAACACAACCACATCCTGTCGATCGTCGACGCCTTCGACCGCAACAAACCGAGCGACAAGACGGACCTCTATCCGATTCTTCGCACGGTGACGGAACAGACGGCCCGTCGCGGGTTGATGATCCTCCTGTCGGACCTGTTCGGCGACCCGGCCCAGACGCTTCGGGGCCTGCGGCTGCTGAGGCAGCGCGGGCACGACGTGATGGTCCTGCATGTCCTCGACGACGACGAGCTCGACTTTCCGTTCAACGGCCCGACGAAGTTCGAGGGGCTCGAAACGCCCGACTCGCTCACCTGCAATCCGAGAGCGTTGCGGGAGGGGTATCTCAAGGCGATGGAAGAGTTCCTCCTGGAGGTCCGCCGGGGCTGCGCGAAGAGCATGATCGACTACCGCCAGGTCCGCACGAGCGACCCGCTCGACGCGATCCTGGCCGCGTACCTGAGCGCCCGGCTCGGGATGCATGGGAAGAATTGACGAGGTGATTAACGGACTCTGTAGGGTGGGTCATTGACCCACCTGTCCCTTCGGTACGCACGCTCAAGAAAAGGTGGGTCAATGACCCACTCTACGAAGACTTCGAGCGTTTCTAGCTTTCGCCAAACTCGCCGCCGCCTTTCATGCTGCCCACCTTTCTCTTCCCGGCGCTCGCGTTCTTCGGAGCGGCGCTGATCCTGCTTCCGCCGTTGATCCACCTGATCAACATGTTGCGGCACAAGCGGGTGAAGTGGGCGGCGATGGACTTCCTGATGAAGTCCAACAAGCGCAACCGCAACTACATCTGGCTCAAGCAGTTCCTGCTGCTTCTCGCCCGGATGGCGGCGATCCTGCTCATCGTCCTCATGCTGGCCGGCGTCGGCTGCACGAACCGCCTGATGGCCTTCCTCGCGGGGGCGCCGACGCACCACTACCTGCTCGTCGACGACAGCTACTCGATGGCGGACGAGGGAGGCGGCGGCGTCGCGTTCGAACGGGCGAAGGAGGCCGCAGTGCGCATCGCGCAGCGGGCCGGTCGCCTGGAAGGACGCCACGATGTGACGCTGATCCGGCTCTCCGCCGCGGACCTCGCGCTGCGGCAGGAAGCGGCCCGCCTGAAGTCGCCTTCCGATACAGCGGATGCCTCCGCCGCGGCTCCCGAAGGGGAAGCGCCCGATGCAGGGGCTTCGGCGAACGTTCCCGCTCCGCCGACCATTCCGCTCGAAGAAGAGGATCCGACGGCCGCGCTCGAGGCGGTCGACTTCGCCTTCGAACCCGCGCGGCAGCAGGCGTCGATGGTGGCGTCGACGCTGAACGAACTTCGCAGCAGCGAACTGGCGCCCGGTCCGATCGCCGGTCTCCGAGCGCTGCGGCAACTGGTGAGCGTCAATCCGGAAGACCGGCACGTCGTCTACGTCTTCTCCGACTTTCGCGAGAAGGACTGGGGATCGCCGGTCGAACTCGCGGAGACCGTGGCCGATCTGCCGCGCGATCGCACCGAGTTTCAGTTCGTGAAGTGCGCGGCAGAGGACCGAGGCAACCTCGGCATCGTCAGCCTGGTCCCCGAGCGCAACACGGTCGCCGCCGGCGTGCCGTTCTTCGTGCAGGTTCGCGTCCGCAATTACGGGGCGGAACCCGCGCGGGACGTGCAGGTGAAGATGCGGACCAAGTTCTTCGATCCTTCGCAGGAGACGCCGGGCGCGATCGAGACCCTCGCTCCCGAAGTCGAATCGCTCCCTGCCGAGCGGATCGCGGAAATCCGTCCGGGCGAGACGGCTTCCCTGCGGATTCAGGCTTACTTCCCGCTGCCGGGGCGGCACGTCGTGGAGGTCAGCTTGCCCGAGGACGTGATCCCTGCCGACAATGTCCGCTTCGCGTCGATCGACGTGCCGGAAGGCGAACGGGCGCTGCTCGTGGACGGCGGATCGGAACGCGAAGACGCCTACTTCCTGCAGGCGCTGTTTCAGCCCAACTTCGGCCTGGGCGTCACGTCGGGCCGGGCGCGTACCGGCATTCAGCCCGACGCCAAGCCGCTGACGTACCTGCGCGACGTCCCGGCGGAGGAGCTTGCCGGCTACCACACGCTGTTCCTGCTCGACGTGCCGCGGCTGGAAGAGAAGGCGCTGGAGAACGTCAAGGCGTTCGTCGCCGGCGGCGGAGGGCTGGCCATCTTCGTCGGTCCGCATACCGACGTCGGCTGGTACGCCTCGACGTTCTATGACGGCGGCGAGGGACTCTTCCCCCTTCCTGTCGCGGGGCAGGGGACGCTCGGCCGCGCGGACGAAAACGAACCCTCCGACGTGCAGCCGCTCGATCATCCGGTGTTCGAGCCCTTTTCGGGCGAACGGAGCGGTCTCGTCGGTCTCGTCCAGGTGAAGACGTTCCTTCGTCCGATCGAGGGCTGGCGTCCCGAGGAAGGTTCTTCCACGGTGATCGCCGCGCGCCTTCGCGACGGCAGCCCGCTGGTCGTGGAGAAGCGTTACGGCGAGGGTCGCGTCTTGGCCTTCCTCACCACCGTCGCGCCGGACTGGAACAACTGGGCCCGCGATCCGAGCTTCGTCGTCACCGCGCTGATGACGCAGTCGTATCTCGCCTCGGGTCGACGTCGCGTCGAGCCGTTCACCGTCGGCTATCCGTTCGCGACGACGTACGACGCGACGGTCTATCTGCCGGAGGCGGAAATCGTTCTTCCGACGGAGGACGAGAAGATCCGCATCGCGCTGCCGCGAGCGGGCGTTCCCGATCCCCAGGCGGAGACCTATCGCACCGTGACGGTCGGGACCGACGATCAGGGCGAACTGACGCAGGAGACGAGTCGCGCCGGCGTCTACGAAGTCTGGCTCACCTCCAAGACGGGCGCCGTCAGCGTCCGGCGCTTCGCCGTCAACGTCGATCCTGACGAAGGAGCGACCGCACTCGCCGGAGCGCCTGCGCTGGCGACGCCGCTGGCCGGGAACGCTCCTCGCGCGATCGCCTGGGACGAGGTCGTGGCCGAGACCGCGGAACGACCTGCGTCGCACTGGAGCCAGTGGATTCTGCTCGGGCTGATCCTGCTGCTGCTCGCGGAGCAGGCGCTCGCCTATTCAGCCAGTTATCACCCCGCCCGCGGAGCCGTTCGATGACGAATCTCTCCGCGATGTCATCCGTCGTTTCGGACGGTTCAGCCGTGCATAGCTTCTCCGACCGCCTCGGGGGACTCACGTCCCCCGCTCGCCAGGGAGTCTCGCTCGACTTCGCCCACGGTCTGCTGGCGCAGGTCGACCTGCCGCCGACCTACCGGTTTCTGCCTTTCGTGGACCTGGGGGAGTGGTGGCGGATTCTGCTGCTCCTGGCGGGTTCGGTTCTGCTCGTCGCGTGGGTGGTCTACCTCTACGTTCGCGACAGTCGGGAGCTGCCTGCGGGGACGAGCGTCGCGCTGTTGTCGCTGCGGATCCTGGCGTTCGCGGGGCTGCTCATGTTCTTTCTGAACCTGGAGCGCCGCATCGAACAGAAGCTGGTCAAGAACTCCCGCGCGCTGCTGGTCCTCGATACGTCGCTCTCGATGGGCCTCCGCGACGATGAAGCTTCGGGCTCGACCGGTCCCAGCCGCATGCAGAAGGTCGTGTTCGAGCTGGCGCAGGGCGATCTGGTCAGCGAACTCAGGCAGAAGCACGACGTCGTCGCCTACCGCTTCGACGAAGCGTCGCAGCCCCTCGAGATCGCCACGCTGCCGAAGGTCGCCGTCGCCGAAGAATCGGACGCCGCCTGGCAACGCGTGATGGGTCAGCAGAAGGATCACGCGCGGTTCTTCGCCATCCTCGGCGGAGCGGGCCTCGTCGTGGCGATCCTCGCGATCGTCGGCGCGATCGTCCTGCGGTACGCCGCGGGCGGGGGCATCGCTTCCTGGGCGCTGGCCGCGGGAGCGCCGCTGACGATCCTCGCGCTCGCCTGCTTCATGGTCGCCCACCTGATGACGCCGGAGTACCCGCTGCTCGATCGGCTCGGCCTGCGCGGTCCGCTGGAATCGTTCGGCGTCCTCGAGTCGCCGGTCGCCGACGCGGACGATCCGGCAGAGAACGCGGACGCGACGAGCGACGGCGGGGCCGACGAAGGCTCGGGCGCCGTCTCCGACGCGGACCAACTCGCGGCGCTCGACTGGGAGAAGGAGCTTTATCCCCGCGGCGCCAAGACGCGCATCGGCGACGCGCTGCGGTATCTGGTCTCGCGCGAGCGGGGCGGCCCCGTCGCCGGCATCGTCCTGGTCACCGACGGCGGTCAGAACACGGGCATCGATCCGACGCTGTCGCTGGCCGCGGCGAAGAACGCCAAGATTCCGATCTTCGCCGTCGGCATGGGTTCCACGAAGCGGCCGATCAACGTCCGCGTCGACGATCTGGAGATTCCCGAGCGGGTCTATCCCGGCGACGACTTCGCCGCGCGGGCGGTCATCCGCGGCTTCGGCATGGACGGAAAATCGCTGGCCGTGCGACTCTATTCGCGACCTGCCGAGGCAGGCGAGCAGGCCGAAACGCTCATCGACGAACAGAACGTCTCGGTCGCCCCGGAAGGTCAGGAGACGGCCGTTCGCTTCGAACTCGAACCGCCCGAACCGGGGAAGTACGTCTACCGCGTCAGCGTCGAAGCGCCCGAGCAGGACGTCGATTCGAAGGACGACTTCCGCGCCGCGAACGTCGAGGTCGTCGAGCGCAGCAACTACGTGCTGCTGCTCGCGGGCGGACCGATGCGGGAGTACCAGTTTCTGCGGAACCTGCTCTTCCGCGACGAGGATACGCAGGTCGACGTGCTGTTGCAGAGCGGTCAGCCCGGCATGTCGCAGGAGTCCGACGAACTGCTGTTCGAATTTCCGAAGACCGAAGAGGAACTGTTCGAGTACGACTGCATCGTCGCCTTCGATCCCGACTGGTCGCAGTTGACCGCCGAGCAGTTGCAGATGCTCGAAAAGTGGGTCGCCGAAGAAGCGGGCGGCCTGATCGTCGTGGCCGGGCCCGTCTATACGCCGCAGTGGACCCGCCGCGGTCGCGGCGACGCGATGGACGTCGTCAAGGATCTCTATCCGGTTTCGTTCTTCGAGCGGGGCGCCGCGACGATCCGCATCGGTCGCTTCGGCGGCGAGAAGCCCTTCCCGATGGAGTTCACTCGCGAAGGCCGCGAGGCCCAGTTCCTCTGGATGGCCGATTCGTCGGTCGAGAACGAAGCCACCTGGGCCGGCTTCGAGGGGGTCTACGGCTACTACGCGGTCAAGGATCCGAAGCGCGGCGCGCAGGTCTACGCCCGGTTCTCCGATCCGGAGACCGAGATCGACGGCGAACTGCCGATCTACATGGCGAGCCAGTTCTACGGATCGGGGCGGGTCTTCTTCCAGGCCTCCGGCGAAATGTGGCGCATGCGGGCCGAAGGGGAACAGTACTTCGACCGGTACTACACCAAGCTTATCCGCTGGGCTTCGCAAGGACGGCTGCTGCGCGGATCGAAGCGGGGACTCCTGCTGGTCGACAAGGAACGGGCGCTGCTGGGAGATACCATCGTCGTCACCGGCATCCTGGCCGACGAACAGCGCCGCCCGTTGCCCGACGCCGAAGTGCAGGCGACCCTCAGGTTGCCCGACGGCAGCTCGATGCCGCTGACGCTGCGGAAGTCGCAGGGCGCCGCGCGCGAGGGCATGTTCACGGGGCAGTTCGCGGCGACGCTGGACGGCGATTATCTGATCGCGGTGCAGCCGCCCGGCGCGCTGGCCGACGAAGTCCTGATGCAGGACGTCAAGGTTCGCGTGCCCGATCTCGAAATCGAGCGACCGCTGCGAAACGACGCGCTGCTGGGCGAACTGGCCGAGGCGTCGGGCGGAGCGTACTACGTCGGTCTCGAATCGGCGACCGCGCCGGCTGCAGCGACGGCGACGACGAACGTATCCGATAAGACGACTTCCACCTCGACGCTCGCCGCGGCGTTGCTTCCGCAGGATCAGGAGACTTTCCTGCAGGGGCTGCCCGATCGCGACTTCCAGCAGACGTACGCGGGGTGGCTGTTGTTCCTGATCTGCACGGCACTCTGTTTCGAATGGACCATTCGCCGGCTCCACCGGCTGGCTTAGCGTTTACCCTTCGTAGGGTGGGTCATTGACCCACCCTTATCGAGCACGTTCTACGACGACGAACGACGATCGCGGCGCCGCTACCTTCCGGCGTTCTCGAAAACGGCAAGCTCGATCCACGGTGGGTCAATGACCCACCCTACGAAAGAGCGACACGACCAGAAGAACGACGCGACGAACCGATGTGCGGACCTTCGCGTCCGATCCGATAGAAAGCAGACATGGCGACCGCTGAGGCGCATCCCGTTCCTCCTGAAATCCGGCGTACGCTGGCCGCGCTGCGCAGCCGGATCCGGGCGTACGTCTGGATCGACGGATTGCTGCGCGTCGCGATCTGGGTCGTCGCCGCCTTCTTCGCCGCGCTGGCGCTGGACTATCTCCCCGTGCTGGCGGGCGCGACGGAGATGCCTCGCGTCGCCCGCGCGGCGCTCCTGGCGATCCTGATTCTCGGCGCGATCTACTTCTTCGTCCGCTACGTGCTCCGCAGGGCGTTCGCGAAGCTTTCCGACGTCAGCATGGCCGTGCTGCTCGAACGGAAATTCGGCGGCTTCCACGACAGCCTGATCACTTCGGTCGAGCTCGATCCCGATCGCGCGCGGGAAGTGCAGTACCGCGAAGACCTGCTCGACCGGACCCGCGAACAGGCGGTCGCGGCCTTGCACGATGCGCCGGTCGGCAAGACGCTCGCCAGGAAGCCGCTGATCTGGAAGGGCCTCGTCGCCTTCGCGCTCGTCACGGTCTTCGTCGTGTTCGCGATTCTCTTTCCGAGCGCCGCGTTGCTGGGGGCGCAGCGGATCTTCCTGCTCAGCTCGCAGGACTGGCCCCGCAGCGCGCACGTCGAAATCGTCGGCGTCGAGCCGGTCCGCGACGGGAACGAAAGCGCGGCCCAGGCGGCGTCGCAACTCGTCGCGCCGATCGAGGGCGTCGTGCCCTTCGTCGACGACCGGGTGAAGATCGCCAAGGGGCAGAGCCTCCGCCTGCTGGTCAGAGCGGACGCGAACAAGCCCGTAGTGCCCGATCGCTGCGCCATTCGTTACTGGACCGAGGACGGCTCGGGCGGACGCGTCTACATGCGGAAGGTCGGCTCCCCCAGCGACGGCTGGCAGAGCTATTCGTACGACCTGGAACCGTTCAAGGGCATCCTCAGCACGTTCAGCTTCGCCGTGATCGGCTTCGACCATCGGCTGGCCGAGCGAACGGTCGAGGTCGTCGAGGCGCCCGCCATCGTCGAGGCCCAGTTCGCCTGCGTCTTCCCGGAATATATGGTCGACCGGGCGAACTCGATTCGACTGCCGCGAACGCAGCGTTACTCCCCCGGCATGCAGCTTCCTGAAGGGACGCAGATTCGTTTCCTCGGGACGGCGAACAAGCCGCTCCAGCGGATCTTCCTCCGCGTCGGCGCCGAGGGGGAGACGCGAACGCTGAACGTGGACGGAAACTCCTTCACGGTCGATCTCGGCACGCTCGCGACTGATCTCGACATGGAGATCGTGCTGGAGGACGCCGACCAGGTGACCAGCGACGCGGCGGAGCGCTTCTTCGTCGGCGCGGTCGTCGACGAGGCGCCGCAGATTCTGGTGCAGCGGCAGGGGATCGGCTCCGCGGTCACGCCCGACGTGAACTTTCCCGTAGCCGGCACGATCGCCGACGACTACGGCGTCGCGAAGGCGTGGTACGAAGTGCAGGTCGGCGAAGCCGACGCCCAGACCTATCCGCTGCCGCTGAAGGGCGCCGAAGTGACGGACGCCCTGGACTTCCGCGACCTCCGCGGACGGACCGAGGGGACGCTGCGCCTGGCGCCCGGCGACCGACTGTCGCTGATCGTGAAGGCCGAGGATCGCTTCGATCTGAACGGCGATCCGGCCCATGTCGGCCTGGGCGATCGACACGAACTGGACGTCGTCACGGCGGAGGAACTGTTGCGGCGGCTGGAGGTCGAGGAGGCCTCCTACCGCCGACTGCTCGAACAGACGATCGAGGAACTGACGCTCACCCGCGAGTCGCTCGTGCGGGTGAAGTTCGACGGCCTGGGGGGTTCGAGCGCTGGCGCCGAACCGGGAGACGCTGCCGCTTCCGAGCCTGGCGACGACGGGACGCTCGATGTCACGGCCGACGTTCCGGAAGGCGCCGAGGGAGCGACCGCCGATACGGGCGCCGAGCCGGGCGACGCGGAAGCCGAACTGGGCGAGACGTCGGAGGAGCGGATCCGGACGCTGCGGCATCTCCGCGTGCAGCAGGCCGTGCTCCAGTCGCAGAAGTCGGCTGGCGAAACGCTGGGAACGGCCTACGCCTTTCGCCAGATTCGCGAACAGATCGTCAACAACCGCATCGATTCGGAGGACCGCAAGGCCCGGCTGGAAAACGAGATCGCCGTTCCGCTGGAGCGCGTCGGGAACGACCTCTTCCCCGCCTTCGAGCAGTCGCTGACCGATCTCGACAAGGCGCTCGACGACGCCGAGCGGGGCGTGCCGCAGACGGATTTCGCCATCGCCGAACTCGATCGGACGATTCTGGAACTCGACGCCGTCCTGCAGAAGCTGATCAAGTTCGAGACGTACAACGAACTGCTCGACATCGTCCGCTCGATCCTGGACGACCAGAAGAGCGTGCTCGAACGGACGCAGAAGGAACGCGAGAACGAGGCCTTCGACTCGCTGCTGGATTAGCGGGCTGCTGCTGCGGGGGGGGTGAACGTCCGATCGGTCCCTGCTGCCTGTCGCCGGCTTTTCAGGCGATCGGCGCCTAAACGGTCGGCTATAGTGGACTGGCGGGTCGCCCGTCCGCGGTCTTCTCCGGAACCTTCCGGACGAAATTGCCGTCTTACGGAAGGCTGAGAAGGGGCGGCGGCAGGCGTGCCACGGATCGGGAATCGCCGATTTCGACGATGCGAAGCCTGCTCTGTCCGCGTCAGGCTGATGACGGAACTCTGCCGGCGGCATGAACTTTCCGCTCGTTCTGGCGCACCGATAGCCGTCGCTTCACGAACCTGGGAAACGGTTCCGACGAACCGCAGGAGTCCGGCATGGCGTCTGTTCGATCCGACTCGCTGCTGCACGCGACCGCGCTGGCGTTTGCGCTGTTCGCGGGCGCTCTTTGCTTGCCGGGCCGCGTGATCGCTCAGGAACAGCCGGCGCCCGGCGCGGAGCTGCCTGCCGATTTGATCGTGGACGATTCAGCTGCTGGAGCAGCCGCGCCGGAAACGCCCGCCGCTCCGAATGCGCCGGGAGGCGAAGTCGCTCCTGCCGGCGATCAGCCCCCGCTGGCCGTCGCTCAGGGTCGCATCGCGGACAAGTACGAACGACTCGAAGATCTGATGATGCGGCTGGCCGAGATCGAAGGCCAGTCGAACCCCCGTCGCGCGGCGCTACTGCAACAGGCCGTGCTGCAATCTCGCGACAAGGTCACGCTCGGCCAGATGCGGCGGATCTCCGAGTGGCTTCAGGCGGGCGAGCTTCGCCGGGCGCAAGACGGTCAGACCGCGACGTCGAAGGATCTCGAGTCGCTGCTGGAACTGCTCCTGTCCGAGAACCGGCCCGACCGGCTGAAGTCGGAACAGGATCGGGTCAAGGAATATATCAAGGAACTCGAACGGCTCATCCGCATCCAGTCCGGCATCAAGGGCCAGACCCAGGGTGGCGTCGAGGCCGAACGGCTGGCCCAGTTGCAGGAAGGCGCGGCCGAGCGAACCGGCGCGCTCGACGACAAGATCGCCGCCGACGAAGGTCAGGAAGAGAAAGCATCCGAAGCCGAAGGATCCGAAGGCGAGGCAGGCGAGCCGAAGGAGGAGGGCGCGGGCGAAGGCGACCCCAAGGAAGGCACGCCGGGCGACGCGATGCCCACGGAAGGCGAGCCCAGCGAAGGGATGCCTTCGGAAGGGGAACCATCCGAGGGGATGCCTCAGGAAGGTATGCCGTCCGAAGGCTCGAAGCCCGGCGAGGGGATGCCGTCCGAGGGTATGCCGAGCGAAGGCGAACCCAAGGAAGGCATGCCAGGAGAGGGCTCGAAACCGGGCGAGGGTTCCAAGCCGGGCGAAGAAGGCTCGAAACCGGGCGAAGGCGCCAAGCCGGGCGAAGAGACGAAGCCGCGAGAGACTCCCCCGTCGGGCGAACAGCCGAAGCCGGGCGAAGCCGAAGGGATGCCTGCCGAAGCGTCCGACAAGCCCAGCGAGGGGATGCCGTCGGAGGGGATGCCCAGCGAATCGATGCCGAGCGAAGGCATGCCGAGCGAGGGAATGCCTTCGGAAGGGAAGCCGTCGGAGGGCAAGCCTTCGGAAGGCAAGCCGTCGCAGGGGCAACCTTCGGAGGGGGGCGAGGGCGAAGGGTCGGAGAGCGAATCTTCTCCGCCGCCTCCGGGACAGGAACCGCAGGATCAGAACCCGGCTCGCAAGCGGCTCAAGGCGGCCGAGCAGAAGATGCGCGAGGCCAAGCTGAAGCTGGAGAAGGCGAAACGCGAACAGGCGATCGTCGACCAGGAAGAGGCCGAGGCCGAACTTCGTCAGGCCAAGGCCGACCTCGAAGAGATCCTTCGCCAGCTTCGCGAAGAAGAGGTCGAGCGGACGCTGGCCATGCTCGAAACGCGTTTCGTGAAGATGCTCGAGATGCAGATCAAGGTCTACGAAGACACTCGCCGCGTCGATCGCATTCCTGCCGCGCAGCGCGGACCCGAGGTCGAGATTCAGACGGGCCGCATGGCCTTCGATCAGCGGAAGATCGTCGTCGAAGCCGACCAGACGCTCAATCTGCTCCGCGAAGAAGGGTCGTCGATCGCGTTCCCGGAATCGGTCGAGCAGATGCGGGAGGACATGACGCAGATCGCCGAGCGTCTCGCCGCGGCCAAAGCCGACAAGATCACGATCGCCGTCGAGGAAGACGTGATCGCGGCGCTGGAAGACATGATCGACGCGGTTCGGCAGGCGATCAAAGACGCCGAAGAGGGCAAGCAGCCCCCTCCGCCTCCGGGTCAGCCGGGCGAGCAGGGGGATCAGCCGCTGGTCGACAAGATCGCCGAACTGAAGATGATCCGGAACCTGCAAGTGCGGGTGAACCAGCGGACCGACCGGTACGCCCGGCTGCTCGACGACGCCGACGACGCGGTCGGTCAGGCGACGGACGACGAACTGCTCGACGCGCTCAAGAAGCTCTCCGCCCGCGAGCGACAGATTCAGGAAATCACGCGCGATATCGTGATGGGGCTCAATCAGTAACGACGGTCGCGCCGACTCGTATCGGCGATTCGAGGAACATCCGATGAACCGCTCGCGTTCGCTCCCGTCGATCTTCGTCGCCGCGTTATCGATCGTCGCCGTCCCCGCCTTCGGGGCCGATTCGCTTGCGAAGCAGGCGACGTGGCGGGCGCCGACTAGCGACGAAGCGCGCGCCGCGGTGCAGGCGGTCGTCGACGAACATGTCAGTACGACCGGCCCGCTGGACGAAGCGACGGTCGCGAAACTCGACGCCATGTGGGCCGAACCGGAAACCGATTCGGCGCAGTTGCTTTACCGGACGGTCGCTTCGTTCGCCGCGTTCCTTCCCGAAGCGCAGGAGGTCGTCGACGTCTGCGCTCGCCCCTACGACTTCGCCGCCGTGCCGCAGTTCGCCGCGCTCGACGATCCCCGGCCGTCCGTCCGGGACAATCTGCGGCTTTACTTCGGCGTCTGGCTGGTGCAGAACCGCCTGTTCGAGGAAGGCCTGGTCGCACTGGAAGGGCTCCAGGCGCCGGACGTCGTCGACCCGGCGTCGCTCTTCTTCCACCGGGCGGTCGCGCAGCACCGGCTCATCGCGAAGGAGGAGTGTCTGGCTTCGCTGGAGACGCTGCTCGAGAACGAATCGTCCATCTCGGGACGCTACCGCACGGTCGCGAAGCTGATGCAGGCGGACCTCGCGCCGCTGGAGCCCGATTCGCTCGACGAGATCGCCCGGATCATGCGCAACGTCCAGGGGCGGCTCGATCGGGGACGCGCCGGCAAACGCGTTCGCGACGAAGAAGGCGAGATCGTCGACAAGCTCGATAAGATGATCGAGGAACTCGAACAACAACAGCAGCAGCAACAGGCCGGGTCTCAAGGCGGCGCGAACCCGAGTTCGCCGATGCAGGACAGCATGCCCGGCGGCGGCAGCGGCCCGGGCGACGTCGATCCGAAGGCGCTCGACCCCTCCGGCGCCTGGGGGAATCTGCCCGAGAAGGAGCGCGAAGACGCGCTGCAGGATCTTTCCCGCGATCTGCCTGCGCATTATCGCGAGGTGATCGAGGAGTACTTTCGCAAGCTCGCCCGCGACGAACGCTGACGTACGATAGGCTGGTAGGGCGGGCGCCCCGCCTGACGGAACAGTTCGAGCCGCTACGAGCGGCAGGCGAGGCGCCTGCCCTACAAGAAGCGTAATCCGCATGATCGCTCCCCTCCTCGCCGCCTTGCTCGCTCTCGCCGCGCCCGGCGACGCTTCTTCCGCCGCATCGCGGGGGGAAGTCGAGGCTCGTCCGCTCGCTGGTCCGGCCGTCGTCGGCAAGCTCCAGGCGATCGACGAACGGGGCTTCCGGATCGCATCGCCGGACGGGGAGCAGGTTCTTTCCTTCGATCAGGCCCTCTCCGTTCGCCGCCGGTCGATCGTGCCGACGTCGACAGGCGACGCGCTGATCGCGGTGGAGTTGATCGACGGTTCCCGGATTCAGGCGAGGGAGTTCGTCGCCAGCGGCGGTCAGGCCGAACTCCGTCTGGCCGGCGGCGCCCAGATGCAGACGCTGGTCCGTTCGATCGCCTCGGTCCGCTTCCTGAGCGATCTGCCGCCTGACCTGGAAACCCGCTGGGGCGAAATCCTCGCCGGCGAACGGGCAGGCGATTTGGTCGTCGTGCGGAAGACGGCGAAGGTGGCCGACGAGCAAGGGAACGAACGCGACGTCGTCTCGCTCGATTACTTCGAGGGGGTGCTAGGCGACGTGAAGCCCGACGCCGTGAGCTTCACGTTTTCGGAGCGAACGGTCGACGTGAAACGCGACCGGATCGCAGGCCTCTCGTGGTATCAGCCGGCGGGACGCGAACTGCCCAAGACGCTTTGCATGCTGGAGACCGTCTCCGGCAATAAGCTCGCGCTGCAGGCGGCGAAATCGGACGGGAACCGCCTGTCGGTGAAGCTCGTCTCGGGCGCCGAATTCGAGATGCCGCTCGCCGACGCGGCCGGCTTCGACTTTTCCGGCGGCAAGATTCTCTACCTGAGCGACCTCAAGCCCGAGTCGACGAATTACGTTCCCTACTTCCTGACGGATACCGCCGGCGCGAGCGGCCTGGCCGCGCTGCATCAGAACGAAGCGGCTCGCTTTCGTCCGCGGACCGATCGGTCGATCGCTTCGCCGGAGATTCGTCTGTTCGGCGAGTCGTTCTCCAAGGGGATCGTCGCCCGCAGCCGGACCGAGATCCTCTATCGCCTCCCCGCGCGTTACCGCCGCCTGCAGGCGACCGTGGGCGTCGACGATTCCGCCCGCAACCGGTTTTCGAACGTGCGCCTGACCGTGGAAGACGACGACGCGGTCCTCTTCGACGGGACGTTCACCGGGCAGGATACGGAGCCGCTGCGGCTGGATCTGGACGTGACGGGCGCCAGGCGGCTCAAATTCACGATCGACTACGGCGACAAGAGCGACGCCGGCGATCATCTCGCCCTCGGCGATCTTCGAGTTCTGGAATGACGATGGATCGATTCGCCCGTCCGGCACGGTTTTTCCTTGCGATCGTCGGGGCGGCGCTTTCGTTCGCGTCCGTCGCGAGCGTGCTCCCTCCCGCGTCGGCTCAGGCTCCGTCGGAGGATCTGCAGGTCGCGCTTGCCGCGGAAGAGGCTCGCGTCGCCGCCGTCGCCAAGGCGATGCAGAGCACGGTGATGGTCTTCGAGCCGAGCGGCAAGGGCGGCGGTTCCGGAGTCCTCGTCACGGCCGACGGCTACGCGCTGACGAACTTCCACGTCGTCAAGCCGTGCGGCGAGTTCATGAAGTGCGGACTCTCGGACGGTCGCATCTATGACGCCGTGATCGTGGGACTCGATCCGGTCGGCGACGTGGCGATGATCAAACTGTTCGGTCGCGACGACTTCGTCCCGGCCGAGCGGGCCGACAGCGATCAGGTCCGCGTGGGCGACTGGTGCTTCGCGATCGGCAATCCGTTCCTGCTGGCCACCGACCTGCAGCCGACGCTCAGCTACGGCATCGTCTCGGGCACGCATCGTTATCAGTACCCGGCAGGGACGCTGCTGGAGTACGCCGACTGCATCCAGACCGACGCCGCGATCAATCCGGGCAACTCGGGCGGTCCGCTGTTCGACGCGCAGGGGCGTCTGATCGGCGTGAACGGGCGCGGCTCGTTCGAGAAGCGGGGACGCGTCAACGTCGGCGTCGGCTACGCCATCTCGATGAACCAGATCGAGAAGTTCATGGGCGGCCTGATGAGCGGGCGGATCCTCGATCACGCGACGCTCGGCGCCACCGTGAGCGCCTCCGACGACGGTCGCGTCGTGGTGACGAACATCCTGGAATCCTCCGACGCCTTTCGCCGCGGCCTGCGTTACGGCGACGAAATCGTCTCCTTCGGCGGACGCTCGATCACTTCGCCCAATGCGCTTAAGAACGTCCTGGGGATCTACCCGCGCGGCTGGAGCGCTCCGCTGTCGTATCGTCGCGACGGCACGCGATTCGACGTTCGCGTGAAGCTGGCCGGGGTGCACGATCCGACGGAACTGCTCGCCAAGGTTCAGGGCGCTCCTGCGGAAGCGCCTCCCGAAGGAAAGCTGCCCCAGGGCGAACCGGACAAGCCGGGTCACGATCCGGACGACGACATGCACGTTCACGGCGTCGCGCCGCCGCCCGAGGTGATCGCGACCTACGAGGACCGCTTCGGATACGCCAACTACTACTTCAACCGCATGCACCAGGCGCGGCTGGCGGAAGCCCTCGCGCGGCAGTTCCCGCAAGGTGCGGACGGAGCGATCTGGACGCTGACCGGCCAGATGGAAGGGCAGGGCGATTTCCGTATGACTCTCGACGATCAGGCGGTCGCTCTGACCCTGCCTGCCGGCGAGACGAAGATCGACCTGACCCAGCCGCTCGAAGCGCAACTCGGTCCGGAAGGATCGGGCGGGCTCGGTCTCGCGCTGGCGATGACGCGGCGGCTGGCGACCGAGGGGCCGGCGAAGTTCGGCGACCTGCGCTATGAAGGGACGGCGCCTGACCCGTCGGGAACCGTCGTCGCCGACGTGCTGGTCGGGACGTACGACGTGCTGGAAGCGTGGTTCTACTTTCATCCCGAATCGGGGCAGTTGATCGCCGCCGAGGTTTATCCCGACGCCGGCGTCGATCCCTGCACGCTGCTCTTCGCACAGCCTCAGGAAGCGGCGGGGCGGCTGCTGCCGACGCTTCTGGAAGTTCGCCACGGCGACCAGGTCTTCGGCCAGTTCCGCATCGGCTCGTTCACGTTCTCAGGCAGGGAGGCGTCATGACGACCCGTTCGATGATCTCCCGCTCCTTCGGGCGGCGCTGGCTCTGCCAGTGTTGTCTCGTGTTTTCGGCGTTAACGTCCTTGGCATCGACGGCTCAGGCCCAGTCCCTGGCGGACGTCGTGAACGAGGTGCAGCCGAAGATCGTGAAGATCTACGGGGCAGGGGGCTTCGCGGGGCTGGAACCCTATCAGAGCGGCTTCCTGATCTCGGGCGAGGGGCATGTCCTGACCGTCTTCAGCTACGTGCTCGACACCGAGCCCGTCGGCGTGACGCTCGATGACGGGCGGCGCTTCGACGCGACGCTCGTCGGTCACGATCCGCGGCTCGACCTGGCTGTGCTGAAGATCGACGCCCAAGACCTGCCGCACTTCAACCTCGACGCGACCGCCAGCCTGGAAGCGGGCGACCGCGTGCTGGCGTTCAGCAACCTGTTCGAGATCGCGTACGGGGAAGAAAAGGCCTCCGTGCTGCACGGCGTGGTCGCCGCGAAGTCCCCCCTGACCGCGCGTCGCGGAGCGTTCAAGACGACCTACCGCGGACCGGCCTATATCCTCGACGCGATGACGAACAACCCCGGCGCGTTCGGCGGGGCGGTGACCGATCATCAGGGACGTCTGGTCGGACTGATCGGCAAGGAGCTTCGCGATTCGCGGACGAACGCCTGGCTCAACTACGCTCTGCCGATGGAAGAACTTCTCGCCTCGATCGACGCCGTTCGTCAGGGGAAACTGGCGCCTCGCGACGATCTGGAAACCGCGACCGCGCCGGTCGACCCGGTCACGCTGGAGTCGACGGGGCTGAGCCTGATCACCGACGTGCTTGACAAGACGCCCCCCTTCGTGGGCTTCGTCCGGTTCGATTCGCCCGCCGCGAAAGCGGGCGTCCGGCCCGACGATCTGGTGCTGTTCGTCAACGGTCAGATCGTGCCGTCGGTCGAGCAGTTCCTGCTGGAGATCGCCCAGACGGACAAGGCCGACGGACTGGAACTGACGCTGCAGCGCGACGAAGAACTCGTCGAAGCGAAGCTGGACTTCGACGAATGAGCCTTCCTGTGACGAACCGCCGGACTTGCCGCATGCGCTGCGCTTTCGCCTGCTTCGCCCTTCTCTTCGGCGCCTGTGCCTTCGCCTTGCCTTTCGCCGCGTGCGACTCCGTCGCGCGGGGACAGCAGATCGGCGAAGCCGAACAGCGGGCGTTCAAGGACGCGGCCCGCGCGGCCGCGCCCTTCACGGTCCGCATCGACACGGTCGGCGGACTCGACCGGATCGGGGAGACGCTCCTCCCGATCGGCCCTTTCACCGGGACGATCGTTTCGCCGGACGGGTTCGTCATCTCGGCCACGTACAACTTTCTGAGCGAGCCGCAGGCCATTCTGGCCACGCTGCCCGACGGACGCAGGGCGCCGGCGAAGATCGTCGCTCGCGACGAAGCGCGGATGCTCACGCTGCTCAAGGTGGAGACCGACTCCCCGCTGCCGATTCCGGCCGCTGTGCCGCGATCGGAGATGCGGCCCGGACAGTGGACGATCGCGCTGGGGCGTGCCTACGAAGGCGATCTGCCGAACATTTCCGTCGGCGTGCTCAGCGCCTCGAACCGCATCTGGGGCCGGGCGATCCAGACCGACGCGAAGATCTCCCCCGTCAACTACGGCGGACCGCTCGTCGACGTTCGGGGACAGGTTTTGGGAATCCTCGTTCCGCTGTCGCCGGAGGGGGCGGAGCCGCTGGCGGGCAGCGACTGGTACGACTCCGGCATCGGTTTCGCCGTGCCGCTGGAGGACGTCTTCGCGCAGCTCGATCGGCTCAAGACGGGCGAGAACCTGAAGCCCGGCGTGATGGGGATCGCGATCAAGGGGCAGGACATCTACTCGACCGCGGTGGAACTTGCCGCCGTGCCGCCGGGCGGTCCCGCGGCGCGTGCCGGCATCAAAGCCGGGGATCGTGTCGTCGAGGCCGCGGGTCAACCGATCGTCCGCCAGGCCCAACTGAAGCATGTCCTCGGCGCGCTCTACGCGGGTCAGTCCGTGAACGTCGTCGTCGAACGGGAGGGGCAACGCCTGGCCTTCGACGTTCCGCTGGTCGACGCGATCGAGCCCTACGCCTTCGCGTCGATCGGCGCGTTGCCTGATAAACAGGGGCCGACGACTGACGATGCCGAAGGGGTGACGCTGCGTCACGTCTTCGCCGAATCGCCTGCGGAACAGGCCGGCCTGAAGGCGGGCGACCGCATCACGCGCATCGGCGAGACGGCGGTCGCTTCGCTCGCCGATCTCTACGCCGCGCTCTTGCCGCTGCAGCCGGGCGCGGAGATCGAAATCGGCTATGCACGGGGCGCCGCGAATCCGACCGCGAAGATCGTTCTGGCGGAACTGAATGCATCGGCGGCGGAAGAGCTGGCCCCGCTGAATCGTTCGGCGAACGCTCCGCAGGACGGCATCTCCCGCGGGTGGGTGGACGCCAAGCTGCCCGAGGATCCGCACGTCTGCGGGGCGATCGTGCCAGAGGATTACGACCCGGCGATTCCGCACGGGTTGCTGGTGGTCTTCGGACCTCCGGGCGCCGTCGACGCGAACGCCGCCCAGCAGGCATGGGGCGCCTTCGCACGGGAACGCGACTTCGTCGTCCTCTTCCCGCAGTCGCAGGACGAGAAGGAGTGGAAACCGAACGAGGTCGAGGTGCTCCGAAAGCTGGTCGATCAGGCCGTGCAGAACTACTCGATCGACCGTTCGCGCATCGCCCTGTTCGGACAGGGACCGGGCGGCGCGATGGCCTTCCTGTTCACGGCCGCCCATCGCGATCTGCCGCGGGGGCTGGTCGTCGTCGACGCCGTCGCTCCGCCCCGCACGCCCCGGCTGGAGACCGATCCCGTGAACCGGCTCTCCATCCTGCTGCTCCGCTCCGCGACAGGATCTGGCGACGAGGCGCTGGTCGACGGGATGCAGAAGAACTTCGAAGCGCTGCAGAAGCTGAAGTTCCCGATCCTGCTCGAGGAAGAGGATCGCGCACTGACCGAACGCTGGCTCGACGCGGTGGATCGGTTCTGAGATCCAGGTTGGGGATTCGACAGGCGCTAGCGATTCGCCTTCCGGGACAGGGCTTCGAGAAAGCTCCCGGTACGAACTTCCAGCGCGTGGCCGTAGCGAGAGATGGTCATCGACGACGCAATGGCGTCAACTCGACATCCGACAGGTAGCGCCAGGAATCCGGCGATGCGCGGCCAGTTCACGATTGACTGGTAGACGGAAATGCATTCGAGGTTGGCGCTGTCTTGATAGTCGAGCGATGTATCCGCTCGCCCGACGAACCAGCCCGAGTCATATTCGACCGGCTGGACCCTTTCGAGAAACAGAGTTTCGCAAGCGGGCGCCAGATCGACGCCGATCAGAAGGCTGGATCGAATCGAAGGCGGATCAAGTTCGTTCCCAAGACCGACGCTCTCTGCGACGTCTTTGTGCAACCGCAAGAGTTGCAATGAGCTGGTGACGCCCGTCGTCCACTCGATCGGTATCGCCCGCAGGTCGGGCTCCTGCAGGGTGAGGAGATCATCCATCTCCTCGACTTGGAGCAGCATCGAACCAAGGGAGAGCGTTTGCCCTTTCTTGTATTGTGAGCCGGCTTGGACCGAGCTTTCCAAGAAGGAGACGAGCCAATCGATATCTGGTTCGGGGATCGCGGAATCGAACGCGAGGATGAACTCGGGATGCCCGACTTTCGAGCACCGTGTCGTCGTTATCTTCCGTTCGCTCACGCTCGCCTCGCTGGATAGGCATCCGTTGTCGCTTGTGTATATTCGCTTGAAGCGGCAGATACCTCAGCAATTCTGCGACGCCTGATCGCGCAACGGGTTCAGCGGGCGGCAAGTTCCGAAGGAGCTTTTGGGACCACCGCCGTTCGCGGTGGGTCAATGACCCACCCTACAGGAACTGCCGTGCGAATCGTGAATGGCTGGTAGAAGCGCATGCCCTGCAAAAAAAACGGCTCAGTACGCCACGACCGCACGCAGCATGTACGTGTCTTCCAGTTCCAGCGAGGGCGCCATCGAGCGGAAGTCGACGCTGCGGTTGAAAACGTAACCAGCTTCCAGCCGCAGGCCCGATCCGCCGTCGCGCTTCATCTCCACGCCGGCGAACGCCCGCCAGTCCCGGATCGCCAGTTGGTCCAGGGTGAGATCGGTTCGCTCGAACGCGAACGTCTCGTTGCTGAACTCGCCCGCGGCGAAGACCCACCATTCGCTCTGCGGAGTGGCGTAGACCCGCCAGGACGCCTTCGGCACCGGGAACAGCAGGTCGAACTGCCAGTTGTCGGTCGGCGTCCAGATCAGACCGCCCGCGGGCAGGAAATCGAGATCGTACCGATCGAGATACAGCACGCCGCCGACGACCTGCAATCGGTCGCGGAACGGTTCCCACTTGAAGAGCGCCTGCGCTTCGTAGCGCCATAGATCCTCGTCGGAACTTTCGTAATCGCCGTAGGCGCCGGGCTGAAACGCGAAGATCAGTTGCAGGCGGTCGTTGATCCGCGGCACCCACATCGCCTGAACCGACGCCCCGTACAGCCGCGCCGGAAGGTCGGGCGAATCGGGCCCGTCCAGGAAGTACGTATCGAACGACGGCGTGATCAGCAGCGGGCTCTCCGCCGACGGCGCGGGAAGCGCGAACGTCGCGTTGATATTCGCCTCCTGCAGGTTCAACTCGCCCGGCTGATTCTCGTTCGCGGACGGGATGTAGGCGTACGAACCCTGAACCTTCTGAAAGAAGCCCCGCTTGTAGGGCGAGATGCCGGAGACGAATTCGTCCGGTCCCGCGGTGAAGAAGTCGCGCGAATTCGGGTCGGAGGTCAGCGTCGCCGGGACGCGGACGGGGCGGTCGACGGGGTTGCCGTCGCCGGGCGGCAGCAGGAACGGCTCGCGGTCGGTGAACTGCGCGACGCGAGTTCCTTCCTGCGGCAGCGCGGCGGTGCGCACGCCCCGGTCGTCCGGATGCCGGGCCAGTTCGTCTCGCGGGCCGCCGTCGAGCATGCTCGCCTGCCGCACGAAGACGGAGCCTCCCGCGTTCATCATGCCGGTCGCGTCGATCGCCGGCATCGGCGCGCGGGGCTGTTGAGCGGAAAGGTTCTTCGCGGAAAGCGCGACCGTCGCGAGCGCGCACGCCCCGAGCGCGGCGAGAAGGATCCTTCTCGCAGGCGTCGCGTCGGAATGCGTGAGGCGCGTCTTCATGATGTCGTCGTCGGGCGTTCCCGGGGATGCGTCGTCGCGTCGCGAGAGCGGGGTCAATACGCGATGCCCGCGCGAAGCATGTAGGTATCGGTGACGCTGATGTCGTCGTTGGACTTGGCGTAGACGAGTTGGCGATCGAAGGCCCAGCCCGCTTCGACGAAGCCCTTGAGCGTGGTCGCGCGGTTGTACCACTGGATGCCGCCGAAGATGCGGTAGTCGTTGTAGTCGACGCGCTCCGACAGGCCGCTGACCCGTTCGACGGTGAGCGACGTTCCGCCGTATTCGGCGCCTGCCGTCCACCAGACGTCGGTGTTGCCGATCGTCGCGGCGTAGACCGACAGTCGCGGATACGGGAACACCAGTTCCAGGTTCGTGAACTGGTTCGGGCGCCAGATCACGCCCGCGACGGGCAGGATCTTGATGTCGACGCGGTCGAGATAGGTCACGCCGCCGACCAGGGTCAGGTTAGGCGTCGCCCGCAGCCAGAACGTGCCGGTCCCCATCGTGCGGATGGAGTCGGTCGTGACCGTGTTGAAGTCGGAGTACAGGCCCATGCGAAAGTTGACGTCGATACCGACCTGGTAGTTGGGGTTCGTCTGGTATCCGAAATCGACGTAGGAGGCGTACGCGCGGGCCGGCATATCAGCGCCCGTGGAGGAGTCGGGGCCGTCGAAGAACATGAAGATGAAGCCGGGCGTCACTTGCAGCGGTTCGGTCGTCCACAGGAAGTTCGGGAAGTTGATCGTGGTAGCGACCTCGATGTTCTGCACGTCGAAGTCGGTCGCCCCGCTGCCGCCGCCGAGCCATTCGTAGGTGATTCGCGCGTCCTGAAAGACCTTCAGGTACGGGCCCTGCGCGGGGTAGGGGAACATGCCGGACGGTCCCCAGCCGACGGCGCCGTCCGTGCCGCCTGACGGAGTGGGGAAAAGCACCGGCGGACTCGTCGGAAAGCCGGAGTCGATGAACGCTCCCGTACCGGGGGCGGGGCCCGGCGTCTGGAAGGCGTTGGGATTGCCGAAGATCGTTCCGCCGCCGGGAATCGTGCTGCCGGGCGTGGCTCCGATCGGAGGCGGCGTCGCGAAGCTGCCCGGCGCGGCGTAGCCCGATCCGTAGGGGTCGAACCCGGGCGTGCCGAGCGTCGCGGCAGGAGCGCCGTAGCTTCCCTGCGGGATCGTCGTGTTCAGCGAGGGGGGAATCGACGCTGCAGGCACGCCCCCGACGAAGCCCGGCGCCGTCGGCTGGACGCGAACCTGCGCGAGCGCCGTGCCGGCGCCGGTCGACGATGCCGCCCACGCGACCAGCGTCGCGAGGACGAGCGTTCCGATTCGGCTTCCGACGTTCAAGCGACGCGCCCCTGCGCCTGTAGTCTGCGGAGCCCGGTCGATCGACGCGGCCGGGCCTTTCTGCGCGGTCTTCTCCCAGGAGGAGCGACCGTCGAAAGGTCAATACCGGACGCCGCTCGCAAGGGTCAAGGCGGATTCGTCGGCGGACTTTAACGAATCCGGAAGCTGCGGGGATTTTTTCTCGCGAAGTTCGTCGTCCGGCGTTCTGAGCGGGGGGTGTGAACCCCCCGAGCTTCGAGCGCTACGGTTGGGACTCGGGGGGTTTACGCCCCCCGCTCAGGGCCGAAGCCTGTCCGTTCTCGCTGGAGAGAACGGTCATCGGAGTTCGGAAATTAAGGTCCCGCTGCGGGAACGGGATCGAGAGCTTCGCTTCCCGGAACTTGCGGTTGATCGCGGCATGCAGCTCGTGCGTCGTATCCATGCGGTGTTCGAGCGAATCGAGATGACACCGCAGGACGAGTCGCAGCGAACTGTCGTCGAACCCTTCCATCGTGGCCGAGGGGCCGGGATCCTTCATCACGAATTCCATCTCCCGCGCTGTTTCCAGCAGCACCTGCCGAGCGAGGTCGGGATCGTCGTCGTAGGAGATGCCGACGGTGATCGTGATGCGGTTGCGAGAATTCGTGAGCGTCCAGTTCAGCAGCTTGCCGGTCACGAAGTCCTTGTTGGGAACGATGTATTCCTGGTTGTCCCAGTTCACGACGGTCGTCGCCCGCATGCGGATCTTGGAGACGACGCCGGTGACCCCTTCGACGGTCACGACGTCGCCGACTCGGATCGGACGCTCGAACAGCAGAATCAGCCCCGAGACGAAGTTGGCGAGGATCTCCTGCAAGCCGAAGCCGAGACCGACCGCCGCGGCGCCGATGAGCCACTGGTACTGCGACCACTCGATGCCCACGAACCGGGCCGTGCTGACGATGCCGACCAGCAGGATCAGGTAGCGTGCGATCGTGATGACCGCGTAGCGCGCTCCGGCATCCAGGGGCAATCGCGGAAGCAGGAAAAGTTCCAGCAGGCCCGGCACGTTTCGGGTTGCAGCCGTCGTGAGCACGATCGCGCCCAGCGCGAGCGCGACGGAGAGCAGCGTGATGTCGCGCGCCGCGATGCCCGATTCGTCCTCGAACAGCACCGCCCGGTCGAGCAGGTTGAACGCCGGGAGCACGTCCTGCCAGATCACGACCAGTCCCGCACAGGCCAACAGGACGATCAGCAGGCTGACGAGCCGGCGGCCCTGTTCGCTGAGCTGGTTGAGATCGAGCGTCT
Organism: Lignipirellula cremea; assembly: GCF_056501455.1. Classification (NCBI taxonomy): domain Bacteria; kingdom Pseudomonadati; phylum Planctomycetota; class Planctomycetia; order Pirellulales; family Pirellulaceae; genus Lignipirellula; species Lignipirellula cremea. Next base: position 5,879,261 of record NZ_CM151415.1, on the reverse strand, counting down.
GGCGTTCGGCAGGCGATACGCCGAGCTGATCGAGCGTTCTCGATTCGGTCTCTCCGTCGGCGCCGGCATTCTGCAGTCGGGCCCGCGCCTGCTGGAAGGCCAGCCTGCGTCGATGCAGGAGCATCCAGCGGGCGATCGTGGCCCGAAGCAGCAGCAGGCCGGTGAACAGAATCGACGACTGGATGAAGCCCGATGACAGCCGCATCGCGGTGTAGTGGTAGCCGACGATCGAGAGAATCGCCAGCGCGATCGGCGACAGCGTCGTGATCGCCCAGATCAGCCAGCGCATGCGGTATTCCCAGATCCCGCCCGTGACGGCGGGGGACCGGTTCGCCCAGGGACCGCTCGGTCGAAAGATCAGGTAGGCGTTCGCCGCCAGGATCGCGAGCAACACGATCGCCAGCGCGCGTCCCGGACCGTTCTGGATCGCCTCGTCGTTCTTGACGTGCAGCAGCACGATCAGGAACGCCAGCGGCGCCGTCATCGGGTAGAACGCCAGGACGTAACTTCGCAGGCGCTTTCGCGAAGGACCGCTCCAGAAGAAGTGCGAGTCGGCCAGACCCTTCGTCCTCAGCAGGTGCCGCAAAAACTGGATATAGAACGACCACCACGCGAGGACCAGAAACGCCCGACCGAGCGCGTAAGTGAGTTCGCTCTGCAGGGGCAGCGTCACTAACCGGATCGCCGCGAACAGCGGGAACCACGCCCACGGGAGCGCCAGCAGGCCGGTCACGAGGATCGCGAGCAGCGTCGGGCGAATCGTCTGGCAGGTGGGCCGGACCGCCGTCTCCGCCCAGCCAGCCAGGTAACGTCGCAGACGCCGCTGGTAGAGAAGAAACGGGATGAGGGTGGCCAGGAAGATCAGTTCCAGCCAGGGGCCTTCGGAGGCTTCCCGGATCCACAGGTCATAGGCGGTCCGCCATTCGTCCGGATCCCCCAGCCACGCGATCGCGCTCAGGTAGCCGCGGGGATCGATCAGCGTGCCGGGCGTCGCGCTCGGCGTCCAGAGGATCCGCTCGTCGATGAACGCGCGGTACTCGGCCAGCAATTGCTGGTTGGAACGTTCGAGCGTGTCGAGATCGATCAGCTCCTCGAAGTAATTCGCCTGGTACTTGATGAGCAGATTGAGCTGGTCCCGATCCTGGACGAGCAGTTCCTCGGTCTTCGCCAGCAGCGCATCCTCCGGCATCCCCAGATCGCCTTGCCGGGCGTTGTGGATGCGGTCGACCAGCTCCGCCGCACGCGCTCGCGGGTCGCGCAGCGCCGACCGTTCGTCCTCCAGGTTCATCAGTTCCAGCCGCGCGTCGAGGATCGACTGCGAGAGGTTCCGCAGGATCTCGGACGAATCGTCGAGGACCTCCGGCCCCGGATTTCCGACGACGGCGACATTCGACGCCTTCCCGTCGGCGTTCGTCGCCGGCGCGGTCTCCTGAATGACGGCCTCGATGGCGTCCGGCTCGTCTCCCGCCGGCTGGATGAACTGCGACGTCTCGACGTCCATCCGCCGTCGATTCCGCTGCAGCAGAATGCCCATGCCCTGCGACATGCCGACGAGGCTGAGCTTCTCCTTCACTCGCTGAAAATCGCGGCGCCACTGTTCGGTGTTCGCTTCGATTTCGTCCTGCAGCGCGCGGACCGCGTCGATCCGGTTGACGAGCTCGGCGCTCCGGTCGGCCCGGGCTTTCAACCGTTCGACGATCGGCTGCAATTCCGCGGGCAGCGTGAGCGAGCTCTCCTCCGCTTTGTCCGCCAGCTGGCGCACTTCCTTGTGCATCCGCTGGGTCAGCATCTCGCTCAGGGCCTTGACCTGCTTCTCCGCGTTCGCGGAGCGTTTGAGCGCCACATCCTGCTGCAGCGGGAGCAGATCCGACGTGGAGGAATAGAACGCCGTCTCTCGCCCGAGCCGGTTCAGCGCAGCTTCGAGTCGCTGTACGTGCGCCTGCAGAGACATCCGCTGGGCCGCGGCGATCTCCGGCGCTTCGCCTTCGCCGCTATAGGCGGCGAGTTTCGCCCTCGCCTGTTCAAGCTTCGTCGTGGTTTCCGCCTGCTCCTTCGGAATCTCGGTGCGGCGGGTCGCGCGTCGCGTCGGCTCGGTCTGGAGTTCGGCCAGCTTCGCGTTCGACGCCGCGAGATCCTGCTTCGCCTTTTCGAGAAGCGCTTCCAGGTCGCCCTGGCTCGCCTCCGGCGGCACGTTCGGGCCGGAAGGAGCCGTCGAGAGGGTCTCCGCCTCGCTCTGCAGGGCCGTTCGTTTCGCCGCGACGGAGGCGACTTCCTGGTCGTAGCTGGCCGCCAGTCCCGCATCCTGGGTCGCGGCTTCGACGTCTTTCGCCGCCTGGGCGAAGAACTCGTCGGCGCGCGTTTTCAGCGCCGCGTCGAGTCCTTCGAGCTTCGAGACTTCCTCGCGACGCTGCTGCACGTCGAGCGGCGTGAGCGACGGGATGGCCCGCACTGCCGGTGCGGCCGGATCGGCTCCCCCCTCGCCGGCGGGGGCGGCAGGTTGTCCGCCCGCAGGCGGCGCAGTTCCGGGCGTGCCGTTCGCACCGTTCGCCTGGCCGACGCCCTCCGACGGCATCCCGCCGGCCGGAAGGGTGGACGCCTCCGCGCGCAGCGGATTGATGGTTCCGATGGCTGCCGAGCCGGTCGGCTCCTGCGCAGCCGGCGGCTGACCGGGGGGCTGGTAAAGTGGCTGAAGCGGTTGTGCGCGCAGGCTCGTCGCCAGCGTCAGCGAACAGCCGACGATGGCGCACGCCATGGCGTGCGCGATGATCCGTCCTCGCATTCTCTCCTCCGTAGGCAGCGTCGCTTCACTTTAACGGAAGCCCCGGCGCCCCTAGAACCCGACATCCGGCGCTTAACCGGGGAAGGACGACATTCGAGGCGGGTCGGGGCAAACGAAAATTGATCGGCGGGCGCTCCTGCCGTACCATGAACGGTCCTGCTCCTCGCCTCGTCCGCCCCGCCCGCCGCCTGATCGTCTCCTCTTCCGGAGTTCCCGCGTGAGTCGCTTTCTCCTCGCGCTCGCTTTCTCCCCCGTCGCTTCGCGAACGTTCGCGAGCGCGGCGATCGTGCTGTCGGTCGCGGCTTTCGGCCCTTTCGCCGCGAAGGGAGCCGAGACGGCCTCCCCTGATCGGGCGGCAACTCCCGATTTCACTCGCGAAGTGAAGCCGATCCTGTCGGACCGCTGCTTCGCCTGCCACGGACCCGACGCGGGGCAGCGTCAGGCCGAACTCCGACTCGACGGCGAGATCTGGGCCAAGGAATCCGCCATCGTGCCGGGCGATCCCGACGCGAGCCCGCTGATCGAGAGGATCTCCACGGACGACGCCGATCTGCGGATGCCCCCGCCCGCGTCGCATAAGCCGGCGCTCACGCCGGAGGAGCGGGACATCCTCGTCCGCTGGATCGCCGCCGGCGCGCCCTACGAAGAGCATTGGGCCTACCGTCCGATCGCCGAGCCGCAGGTCCCGGCAGAGTTCGCCGCCGAGGCGCCCCATCCGGTCGACGCGTTTCTCAAGAAGATCCACGCCGAGCGGGGCGTCACGCCGGTCGATCCTGCCGATCCCAGAACGCTGCTCCGCCGGCTTTCCTTCGACTTGCTCGGTCTGCCCCCGACCGCCGAAGAGGTGCAGGCGTTCGAGGCCGACCCGAGCCTGGCGAAGTTCGAGGCGATCGTCGACCGGTACCTCGCTTCGCCGGAGTACGCCGAGCGGATGGCCCAGCGCTGGCTCGACCTGGTTCGCTACGCCGATACCAACGGTATCCACGGCGACAACCATCGCGAGCACTCGCTCTATCGCGACTGGGTGATCCAGGCCTTCGAGCAGGATCTGCCTTACGACGAATTCACGCGCTGGCAGCTTGCCGGGGATCTGTTGCCCGGCGCCACGCGGGACCAGCGGATCGCCTCGGGCTACAACCGCCTGAACCTGACCACGCAGGAGGGGGGGGCCCAGGCGAAGGAGTACATCGCCAAGTACCAGGCCGACCGCGTCCGCAACGTCAGCTCGGTCTGGCTCGGCTCGACGATGGGCTGCTGCGAGTGCCACGACCATAAGTACGACCCCTTCAGCGCGAAGCAGTTCTACGAAATGGCGGCCTTCTTCGCCGACGTCGAAGAGACCCCGGTCGGCGATCAGGCGCCGACCGCCATGCCGACCGACGCGCAGGTCGCCGAAGAACAGCGCCTGCGCGAGCAGGTCGCCGAGCTGACGCAGCAGCGCGACGCCAAGACGCCGGAGAAACTCGCCGCGTACGACGCCTGGCAGAAGCAGCTTGCGGAAGGGACTTCCTTCTGGCGGCAGCCTGGCGTCGAGTCGGCTGTCAGCGAAGGGGGCGCCGAACTGAAAGCCTCCGCCGACGGCATTCGCGCATCGGGCAAGAGTCCGGAAAAGGACGTTTACGAGATTCGCCTGAAGCCCGAAGCGGCGTCGTTCAATCTGCTTCGCATGAACGTCGACTCTCACGCCGACCTTCCGGCCAAGGGTCCCGGCCGAGCACAGAACGGCAACTTCGTCTTGAACGAGGTCGAACTGCTCGTCGACGGCAAGGGGCAACCCTTCTCCGCCGCCACGGCGACCCATTCGCAGAACGGCTTCGACGTCGGCGGAACCATCGACGGCAATCGCGGCACGGGCTGGGCCATCCTGCCCAAGACGGGCGAGAATCACGTGATGGTTCTCACGCTGAAGGAGCCGGTTCCTGCGGACGCGCAGGACGTCCGCGTGCGCCTGATCTTCGACTACGGCAGCAGTCACGCGATCGGCGCCTTGAACCTGTTCGTCGCCCAGCACGACGGCAAGTTCGACGTCGCGTCGCTTGCGACGATGTCGGAGGTCGAAACCATCGCCCGGCTGCCGCACGACCAGCGGACCGACGAACAACGCGAGAAGGTCTGGCGTCACTTCGTCACGACGGCGGATTCGCTGAAGGACGTCCATCAGCAGATTCAGCAACTCGAAGCGACGCTGAAGAATCACGTCGCCGGCTATCCGAAGGTGCTGGTCACGAAGTCGATCAGTCCGCGGACCGTCCGCGTATTGCCCCGCGGCGACTGGCTGAACGAGACCGGCGAGGTCGTCGTTCCCGCGCCGCCGGAGTTTCTGACCAGCTTCGAAACTCCGCAGCCGGACGTGCGCCCGACGCGGCTGGATCTGGCCGACTGGCTCGCCGACGAGGCGAATCCGCTGGTCGATCGGGTCGCGGCGAACCGGGTCTGGGAACTGCTCTTCGGCAAGGGGCTCGTCGAATCGAGCGAGGACTTCGGATCGCAGGGGACGCCGCCGCTCGACGAAGAACTGCTCGACTGGCTCGTTCAGGAGTTCCGCGCCGGGGACCGCCGGATCAAGCCGCTGATTCGCAAGCTGGTTCTGAGCGAGGCCTATCGCCGCTCCTCGACGCCGACGGCGGAACTGCTGGAGCAGGATCCGAACAACGACGCCTTTGCGCGGCAGAGTCGTTACCGTCTCGACGCGGAATTCGTGCGCGATCAGGCGCTCTTCGCCAGCGGCCTCCTCGTTCGGCAGGTCGGCGGGGAGAGCGTGAAGCCGTATCAGCCGCGAGGGTACTGGGCCTATCTCAATTTTCCGCAGCGGGAGTGGGAGAACTCGACGGGCGCCGATCTCTATCGCCGGAGCATGTACACCTACTGGTGCCGCACGTTCCTCCATCCGGCGATGGTCGCCTTCGACGCTCCGCCGCGCGAGGAGTGCGCCGCACGTCGCGTCCGGTCGAACACGCCCCAGCAGGCGCTGACGCTGCTGAACGACCCGACCTACGTCGAGGCGTCGCGAGCTCTCGCGGCCACGGCGATGCAGTCCGCGGTCGACGACGCCGATCGGCTCGACGTGACGTTCAAACGGACGTTGCAGCGCCAGCCGACCGACGCCGAACGCGAGGTTCTGACGCAGCTTCTCGCCAAGTCGAAGGCTCGCTTCGCTGCCGCGCCGGCGTCGGCGGAAGAGTATCTCAAGGTCGGTCAGTTCCAGCGTCCCGCGGACTTCGATCCGGCGGAACTCGCCGCCTGGAGCGAAGTCGCGCGCGTGGTGTTGAACCTGCACGAGACGTTGACGCGGTATTGATCATCATCTGACGCATCGTCCTCGGAATTCCGCGTTTCATCTAATCGCCTGTGCAGTACGATGAGAGCCCGCCCGCTTTTCACCCGAAACCCGCGCTGGATGCGTCTCGATGCGTGCTGCCGTTTTGTATTGCAAGACCTGCCGAGTCCCGGTGGCGAGGTTGCCGCTGACCGCTCCCGCGATCTGCCCGCGGTGCAAGGTGCGAGTCGACAGTCCGCACGAACGTGCAAGCGGAGCAAGCGGAGCGAGCGGGACGGCGGCGAATGCGCCGCCGCCGCCGCAGCTGCCCGAGTCGGAGACGATGAAGCCGTTCGACGCCACGCCGAGATCGGCTCCTCGACCTGTGTCTCCGCCCTCGCCCCGTCTCCGCAGCGGCGCTGCATCGACTCGGCACGCTCGCCTTCGACCGGCAACCTCTTCCGTTCGGCGTGCTTACGCGCGAGCGGCGACGCGTTCATTCGAGCCAGCGACCGGACTGCTCGACATCTTCGATTGGCAGTTCAAGAAGTACTTGACGCCCTACATCGTCCGCGCGATGTGGATCCTCTGTTTGGCTCTCGCGACGCTGTGGCTCGTTGGAATCGCCGTATCCACCGCTGCCGCTATTGCGCCCGAACCCCCTTCCGCGGTGTCCGACACGCTGAGATTCGAGGTACCGAGAAAGTCGTCGCGGACCTCAACCGTTTCCCGCTGGCTTTCGGACGAAGCAGAACCGAGAGTATGGGCGGTGTTGAAAGGTGTCACTGCCGCGATAGGCGTGGTCGCGACGGTATTGTGGGTTCGCGTCCTTCTTGAGTCGCTGATCGTCCTCTTCAATATCGCCGCCACGCTCACGTCAATCGAGACTCAGATCGGGAGACGTCAAGTCCGACTGACGAACGGCGTCCCCTCGTAACGCGTTTCGAGCATCAGCTATTCGGAACTATTGCCATGAACACGCTTCCCCTCAACGTCGCTCGTCGAACGTTTCTGCGGCAGGGCTCGCTGGGGCTGGGTCTCGCGGCGTTCGCCTCGCTGCTGGGTCCGCAGGGGCTCGGCCTTTCTGCGCTGCACGCGAACGAATCGGGCGCTTCGCCGGAGAAGAAGCCGCTGGGCGAACTGGCGGCGTACCACGTTCCGCCCCGGATCAAGCGCGTGATCTGGCTCTGCATGGCAGGCGGGCCGAGTCACCTGGAGACGCTCGACTGGAAGCCCAAGCTGCTGGAGATGCATGGCCAGAAGATGCCGGAGTCGTATACCGCTGGCATGCCGATCGCCCAGCTTCAGGGACAGGAACTGAAGTGCTACGGGCCGCAGTTCGCTTTCAAGCAGCATGGCCAGTCGGGCAACCGGCTCTGCGAACTGTTTCCTGAGATCGGGACGGTCGCCGACGAGCTCTGCATCGTCAACTCGCTCAAGACCGAGGCGATCAACCACGACCCGGCCCACTCGTTCATGAACACCGGCTCCTCCGTCGGCGGGCGACCGTCGATGGGGTCGTGGATCACCTACGGCCTCGGCGCCGAGACGCAGGATCTGCCCGGGTTCGTGGTCATGGTCTCCACCGGCAAGGGGGGGCAGATGCAGCCGATCGCCTCCCGCCAGTGGCACTCCGGCTTCCTCCCCAGCAAGTACCAGGGGGTGCAGTTCCGCGGCACGGGCGACCCGGTGATGTACGTCACCCGTCCGCCCGGCATCGACGAGGGCGAACAGCGGGACGTCATCGACGCGGTCAACTCGCTCAACCGCATGCTCGACGCCGAGCATCAGGATCCGGAGATCGCCGCCCGGGTCGCACAGTACGAACTGGCGTTCCGCATGCAGGCGAGCGTGCCCGAACTGATGGACCTGTCAGGCGAGACGCAGGAGACGCTCGACGCCTACGGCGCGAAGCCGGGCGACGGATCGTTCGCGTCGAACTGTCTCCTCGCGCGCCGGCTGGCGGAACGCGGTACGCGGTTCATTCAGCTCTACCATCGCGACTGGGACCATCACGGCGGCATCAAGCAGAACATGGAGGTCACCGCCGCGGAGGTCGATCGCGGAACCGCCGCGCTGATCAAGGATCTCAAGCAGCGGGGGATGCTCGACGAGACGCTGGTCGTCTGGTGCGGCGAATTCGGTCGCACGCCGATGGGCCAGGGGTCAGGCCGCGACCACCACATCAAGGGCTTCTCCTGCTTCCTCGCCGGCGGCGGCATCAAGGGGGGCATCACCTACGGCGCGACCGACGAACTCGGCTACAGCGCCGTCGAGAACGTGGTGCATGTCCACGACCTGCACGCCACGATGCTGCACCTGCTCGGCGTCGACCATGAACGCCTGACCTATCGCGTGCAGGGCCGCGACTTCCGCCTGACCGACGTCTTCGGCCACGTCGTCCAGGACATTCTGGCGTAGCGACGAATCGTGCAGGTGACTGAGCGACATGGCAATCAGGCCGGTGTGCCATGGCGGGCTTGTCCAGCCGTGCCGATGAGGGAAGACGCGGTCAACTGCAAAGCAGGTTTCATGGAGAAGGGAATCATGTCGTCCCGGATCTATCTCGTGTAGAGTCTCCGTTCGAGGATTCGCACGGCTGGACAAGCCAGCCATGGCACACGGACGCGCAGGGCTTCGTCCGATCGTCCTTCTAAGGTCTTCCTTCGTGACGCAACTCTTCAACGTCGCGGTCGCTGACTTTCTGCGCGAGCCGCTCGTCGAGGAGCGTCGCATTCTGGGCGATATCGCCTGCGTCGAGGCGCTCGACGCGATGTGCCAGGAAGATCTCTTCGGCCGTATCGAGCGAGCCGACGCGATCATGCTCTACCACTTCGTCACGCTGGGCGAAGCGGTCATCTCGCGGCTGGAGCGCTGCCGGCTGATCGTGCGCTGCGGCGTGGGCGTCGATAACGTCGACCGGGAAGCCGCCGCCCGACGCGGCATTCCCGTGGCGAACGTGCCCGACTACGGCGCCGAAGAGGTGGCGGACTCCGCGATCGGCATGCTCCTGTCGCTGACGCGGGGGATCAACTTCTTCAACTCCCGCATGCGACTCGACGGGTCGCGGTGGACCTACGAAACGGGACGTCCGCTCGTGCGGCTCCGCAGGCGGAAGCTGGGGATCGTCGGCCTCGGGCGGATCGGCATCGCGACGGCGCTGCGGGCGAAGCCTCTGGGCATGCAGGTCCTCTTCTACGATCCCTACCTGCCCGACGGCGTCGACAAGGCGCTCGGCGTCACGCGGGTCGAATCGCTTGAAGAGCTCTTTTCGCAGTCGCACGCGATCAGCCTGCACTGTCCCGCGACGCCGGAGACGGAGGGTCTGGTCGATGCGCGACTGCTGGGGCTGATGCACCCGGGAAGCTACCTGGTCAATACGGCTCGCGGCGCGGTCGTCGATGCAGGAGCCGTGCTCGCGGCGCTGGAGAGCGGCCACTTGGCAGGCGCCGCTCTGGACGTTCTCGCGACGGAACCCCCTCTGGAGGGGGATCCGCTGCTCGTCGCCTGGCGCGATCCGGCGCATGTCGCGCATGATCGGCTGATCCTGAATCCGCACTCGGCGTTCTATTGCGAGGAGGGACTGCTCGAAATGCGGACCAAAGGGAGCGAAAATTGTCGCCGGGCGTTATTGGGCGAACGTATCCGCAACGTCGTCAACGGCGTCGCGGTCTCGGCGCTGGCGCCGTCGGCTGGTTAGCGCACGAACGAGCCTGCGCGGGAAAAGAAGTCTCCCTAGCTACAGGATTTCGTACCAGCGACCGCCCGCTGCGGGACGGAGCGGGAGACCGCGATGCGATGGCGCGTTCCAGGCCTGCGGAGCGGATTCCTCCGCTGATGCCGCGTGATCCGGCGCTAGAGCGGGCGTATCTCGCGAAAGAGGGTGATCGCTCGGGCCGAACGTCGGATACTATTACGGTGCGGAACGGCGCTGATCCTGTGATTCGGTCGCTGTTTTCGCACGTCGCTCCGCAGGAGCGGCGAACCGGACTTCCGCGAGAATGAGCATGCCTCCTGTCGCGACTCTCTCGGAACCCCTCCGAGCTGAGGCATTCGCTGCCAAGGAACTGGGGCTTCCGACGCCGCACGATCGTCCCGCCGCGGATGTCGTAATCTTCGACGGCAAGTGCGGCTTCTGCCGCGAGCAGGTCCGGCGGCTCAGTCGCTGGGACGGCGGTCACCGCCTGGCTTACCTGTCGGTCCACGATCCGCTGACGCTGGAACGGTACCCGGAGCTGACGTTCGAGCAGCTCATGGACCAGATGTACGTCGTCGACGGACGGGGTCGCGCTCACGGCGGCGCTGACGCGATCCGCTACCTGACGCGACGGCTGCCGCAGCTCTACTGGGCGGCGCCGATCCTGCACTTCCCGTTCATGATGCCCGTCTGGCGCTGGGCCTATCGCCAGGTCGCCAAGCGTCGCTACGAGATCAGCAAGCGGATGGGCGGCGCGGCGAAGTGCGACAACGGCTCCTGCGAGCTGCACTTCAAGGGCTGACGACCGCGACTCGCATTCACCTTCGCGAAACGGCGCACTTATACGAGGGCGCCGTTTTTCGTTGCGCCCGGCTCAGGCGGTTGCGACGGTCGCGGCGGAGGACTCCCGCTTCGCCTTCCAGGCTTCGTACTTCCGGCGAACCAGGTGCAGGGCCGGCTGCTCCACCAGGACCGTCGCTCCCCATGCCGCCAGCAGCGACGCCGCGAGCGAGGCGAGCGACAGGAGGAGGGGCGAATCGCTGAACGGTCGCAGCAGGGTCATCACGATGTTCCCCATCGGACACTGCAGCAGGTAGAAGGCGTACGAAACCGCCCCCAGCCAGACGAGCGGACGGATCGCCAGGAAGCCGAGCCGACCGTACAGGAACAGGTAGAAGATGGCGTAGAACAGGCAGGCCATCGCCGCCGCTTCGAGACCCTGGGCGAAGCCCTGCACGCAGACGGACGCCGCGATGCAGAAGTGGCGGAACAGGCTCTCGCCGTCGGCCTTGAGCAGGTAGAAGAAGACGCCGCCCACGAAGAGCGCGCCGTAGTCGACGTTCAGCGGCGTCCGGACGAAGCCCGGGACGTCGACGCCGAGCAGCGTCAGATTCCAGTAAAGCGCCAGCACGCAGAGCCACGCCGCGGCGATCAGCTCGAATCGCTTCACGCCCCGAAACAGGATCACGGCGAACGCCAGGGCGTAGAACTTCAGTTCGACCGCCAGCGTCCAGTAGACGCCGTCGAGGTCGTCGACCTTCAGCCAGGTCTGCAGCATGGTCAGGTTGATCAGCGCCTGCGACAGCGTGACCGAGTCGCCCGGCAGCGGAAAGTACGCGAAGGCGACGTAAGCGATCGGGATCGCCAGCCAGTACGCGGGATAGATCCGCGACGCGCGCGCGACGAGGAAGTCGAGCGCTTGGGGGCGTTTGCGGACCGTCATCAGGATTACGAAGCCGCTGATGACGAAGAAGAACGGCGGCCCGTACATGCCCCAGTGGAACGTCCAGTCCATGAGACCGACGCTCTGGCACATCGTCGTATAGTGCGTGCCGCAGACAGCCAGCGCCGCCAGCCCTCTCAGCACGTCGAGTTCTTCGAGACGTTTGCCTGCCATCGCGTTTCCGAAGCCGCGCTTTTCACCGACGTCGTTCCGACGTGTCCGGACCTGCTGCCGAGAAGTTTAGGTCGCAGGAACGACGGGGAATCTCGGCATTTCTCGGAACCCTTCCGTCCCGGTCCGAACGTGACGGTAGCGCCGGGAATATGGGTCGAGGCATGACGGCAAGCCGCAGATTCGCCGTCGCCTCGCCCCGAGAATTCCGTTTCTTCCGCGAGGGTCGATGCCCATGGTTCGAACAGGTTTCGTGTTTCTGGCGTTCTTCGGCGTCGGCGTGACGAGTTGCTCGGTCGCCTATTCCCAGTCGCTCGACTTTCGGATCGACGGTCCGACCGAGGTCGACGAGGGCGAGTACGTCGAACTGCGAGTCGATTTTCCCCAAGGCGTCCAGTCCGACGTCAGCTTCGTTCCTGTCGAAGAAGATCGCTTCGGCGTGCATCCGATCGTGCTCGAAACGATCGTCGACGGAAGGCTGGTTCCGGTCGTGACGGGACGCGTCTGCACGTTCTCGGCCCGCTGTCAGGGCGAGCGCGGCCTGACAGTCGTCGCGACGGCGTTCGCCAGCGTCGACGGCGTGCCGCGGATTCACTCGCTGCGGCATCGGATCCGGGTGAAGGCCGTCGAAGTTCCTGAGCCGCCGAAGAGAAATCCGCCGGAAGAGCTGCCCCCTCCACCGCCGACCGATGACGACGATTTCGGCCCCCGTGTGCCTCTGCCGAGCGACGGATCGCCGAACGTGCCGCCGGATGAGAACCTGGACAAGATCGTGCGGATCCTCGGCGACGTGGTCGATCGTCTGGAAGCGCTGGAACAGCGCACGTCGATTCCCGCGAAGCGAGCGACCCCGATCGCGAACGTCGCACCTGCGCCGCTGGCTCCCGCCGCGGACGCGAATCCTGGCCACTGGTCCGTCGCGACGGCGGCGAACGTCTGGAGGCCGACGAAGATCGAGGCGATGGCTCACCTGCGTCAGGCGCACGCGGCGACGGCCCGTCGGCATGAACCTCTCGAAGCGCTCTCGATCGACGAGATCCTGACGCTGCACGACGACGCTCACGAGGGACACGCGACCTCGATAAGTCCGTCGCCAGCGCAGCGATACGTCGTTCCGCTGGCGAACGAATGTCCGGGCGGCGTCTGTCCGACGTCGCCGCGATCCTCTTACACGACCGGCCCGCTCGGCGTGATCCGTTGGAGGCGATGATGTCCAGGTTAGACGAACTGATGCGACGGTCCGCGAAACGCGATCTGCGAGAGTATCTCGCGGAGGAACTTTATCGGCTCGGATATCGCAGCGACGAACCGCGCGCTCTCGCCGCCATGGCCGACGGCGCGACCGGGGCCGAGGAGAGCCGTTCGCTCTCCGATGCGATCGCCGACTATCAGCGAACGTGGAAGGACGATCTCGACGCGCTGGCGCTTCGCACGTACGGACGCGAACTGTCCGTCGACGGCGAAGCGGGCCAGGTGACGCTGCAGCATCTCTTCGAGCGCACGTGCGGCGTGCCCGATCGCCTGTACGCGGAGGACGGGACGCTCGTGACGATGGAGGCCCGCTGGCCGGACGCCTGCCTGACGGACGTCGGGTTCTTTCTCGACCAGGCACGATACGCGACCTTCGCGAGCGCGATGGGCCTGACGTTCGAGCGGTTCCGATCGGTCTTCTCCCGGGCGCTCGACCACATCCGGAGCTTCGCCGAGATCGGGTTCCATGTCGCCGAAGATCGCGGGTCGGCCCGGATGTACGTCGGCTTCGAGCGGCTTGGCGGATCGACCCTGGCCTGGTCGCACCTCGCGAACGATTCGTGCGGCGACAAGGAGCAGCGCTATACGGTCCGGAACTGGAAGGAGGATTATCTCTTCCTGGTCGCGGTGCATGAGTGCCTGCACGCGGCAGGATGCCCTCATACGCCGGGACCGTACGTCATGAACCCGTCGATCGTTTCGTCGCTGACGGGCATGACGCCGCGGGACGTCGAGAACCTGCTCTCCCGCGGGTACCGGCGGGCCGAGCCGAAACCCGATCCGCCGGCCGACCCGCCTTCGGATCCCGACGAGCCGGGCAGAGGCTATCGTGCCCGGGTGACGCTGAGAAACGGCCAGACGCTCGCGGCCGATTCGATCGCGAGGATTCGCCTCGATCTCGATCTGGTCGAGTGACGCTTCAATTCGAGGCGCCTTCGATCGGGACGTGGAAGCCTCAGCAGGCGAAGTCCAGCAGGACTTCGCCGAGGGCTTCTTCCTGCACCGTCACGCCTAACCCGGGAGCCGTCGGCGCCGAGAGGCGTCCCTTCTCGCGACGGGGGGCGTCGGGGCAGATGGAGACCGTGACGTAGCTGTTGAAGTCGGTCGAACTGAACAGCAGGTCGGGCGGGCAACTGTGGGCGAGGTGCGAGATGGCGGCGGTGACCAGGTCGCCGCCCCAGCTATCCTCGAGCGTCATGGCCAGGCCGAGTTCGACGCACAGGTCGCGGGCCTGCTTCGCACGGGTGAGGCCGCCGAGCTTGCTGATCTTCAGATTGACTGCGTCGCAGGCGAGATCGGCCTGAGCGCGAAGCAGCGGACCGAGCCCGTCGATGACCTCGTCCAGGATCATCGGCAGATGCGACAGCCGGCGAACGGAGAGGCATTCCTCGTACGTGGGGCAGGGCTGCTCGATCGCGACCGCGACGCCGGAGAGGCCCTGCACGACGCGCATGGCCTCGATCCGGTTCCAGCCGCAGTTGGCGTCGGCGACCAGCACGTCGTCGGTCGACAGGATCTCCGAGACGGCCAGCGTCCGGTCGATGTCGGTCTCCGCGTGACCGCCGACCTTGAGCTGGAACTTGGTGTAACCCTCTGCCTTATAACCCTCGACCGCCTCGGCCATCTCCTCCGGCGTTCCCTGCGAGACGGCGCGGTAGAGCGCATAGGAGTCGCCGTAGCGACCACCGAAGAGGGTCGCGATCGGCACGCCAGCCGCCTTGCCGGCGATGTCCCACAGCGCCATGTCGATCGCCGACTTCGCGTAGGGGTGCCCCTTCATCGCGAAGTCCATGATCCGGTTGAGCCGCAGCGTCTCCCGCGGATCCTCGCCCAGCAGAACGGGCGCGAGACGCGCGATGCCCGCGCGAGCTCCTTCAGGGAACGCCGGCAGGTAGGACGGCCCGAGCGGGCAGACCTCGCCCCAGCCGGTCAGGCCCTCATCGGTGTCGATCCGGACGATCGTGCTGTCGAACGACTCGACCGCCTTGCCGTCCGCCCAGGCGTAACGACCCTCGACGAGCGGCAGATCGACGCGGTAAACGCGGAGGCGAGTGATCTTCATGGCGGCAGAATCATGAGCGGCGAAGGGCGCCTCGCGGTCCAGCGCGAAGCAGCGTCCTTTATATCGCATGCGAAGTCAGATGCCGACCGCCTGATCTGAGCAGGAAGACGCTCGTCGCTTATTCCTCGTCCCCGCGCAGTTTCGCCAGGATCGAGTAATCCTCCAGCGTCGTCGTGTCGCCGATCGTCTCCTTGCCGGCGGCGATGTCGCGGAGGAGACGCCGCATGATCTTGCCGGAGCGGGTCTTCGGCAGGGACTGCGTGAAGCGGACGTCGTCGGGCACGGCCAGCGCGCCGATCTTTTCGCGGACGTGCTTCTTCAGTTCGTCGCGAAGCTGATCGCTCGCCTCGGCGCCGCGAAGGGTCACGAAGACGGAGACCGCCTGGCCCTTCAGATCGTGCGGGCGACCGACCGCGGCGGCCTCGGCCACCTTCGGATGACTGACGAGCGCGCTCTCGACTTCGATCGTGCTCAGGCGGTGGCCGGAGACATTGATCACGTCGTCGATGCGTCCCATGATCCAGTAGTAACCGTCGTCGTCGATCCGGGCGTTGTCGCCGCAGAGATAGGCGCCGGGAACCTTGGACCAGTACTGCTCGCGGTAGCGTTCGTCGTCCTTCCAGATGCCGCGGAGCATGCCGGGCCAGGGGTGAGCGATCACGAGCCAGCCCCCTTCGTTGGGTCCGACCTCTTCGCCCGAATGATCCACGATCTTCGGAATGATCCCGGGCAGCGGCTTGGTGCAGCTTCCCGGCTTGGTCGCGATCGCTCCGGGCAGCGGGGACATCATGATGCCGCCCGTCTCGGTCTGCCACCACGTATCGACGATCGGGGCGTCGCCGCCGCCGATCTTCTCGCGGTACCACATCCAGGCTTCGGGATTGATCCCTTCGCCGACGGAACCGAGCAGCCGCAGGCTCGACAGGTCGTGCTTTTCGACGTGTTCGTCGCCCCACTTCATGAAGGCGCGAATCGCCGTCGGGGCCGTGTAGAGGATCGTGACCTTGTGCCGTTCGACGATGTCCCAGAACCGGTCGTACGCGGGGAAGTCGGGCGCCCCCTCGTACATCAGCACCGTCGCCCCCGCCGAAAGGGGGCCGTAGACGACGTAGGTGTGCCCCGTGATCCAACCGCAATCGGCCGTGCACCAGTACATATCTTCTTCGCGAAGGTCGAAGACCCACTCGGTCGTCTTCTTCGCGAACAGGTTGTACCCGGCGGTCGTATGCTTGATCCCCTTCGGCTTCCCGGTCGAGCCGGAGGTATAGAGGATGAACAGCGGCGCCTCGCTGTCGAGCGGCTCGGCGGGACAGTCGTCGGACGCGGCAGCGACCAGTTCGTGCCACCAGACGTCGCGACCCTCGGTCATCGACACGTTCTGCCCGGTCCGGCGGAGGACGACGCACTTCTCGACGGTGTCGCACTTGGCGAGCGCTTCGTCGACGGTCGCCTTCAGGTTGAGCTGCTTGCCGCGACGCCATCCGCCGTCAGCGGTGATTTGAACTTTGGCGCTGGCGTCGTTGTTCCGCTCGGCGATCGCCTCGGCGGAGAATCCGCCGAAGATGACGGAGTGAACGGCGCCGATCCGGGCGCAGGCGAGCATGCCGATCGCCAGTTCCGGCGTCAGCGGCATGTAGAAAGAGACGACGTCGCCCTGCTGCACGCCGAGCGACTTCAGGCCGTTCGCGAACAGGCAGACTTCGCGATGAAGCTGTTGATAGGTGAGCGTCCGCTGCTCGCCCGGTTCGCCTTCCCAGACGATCGCGGCCTTGTGGCGCCGCGGTCCGTCGAGGTGCGCGTCGAGACAGTTGTAGCTGGCGTTGGTTTTGCCGCCGACGAACCACTCGGCGAAGGGCTCTTTCCAGGCCAGCGTCTCGCGGAAGGGCTCGAACCAGTGCAGTTCTTCCCGCCCCAGCTTCTCCCAGAACGCGACCGGGTCGGCGGCCGCCTCGTCGTAGAGCGCCTGGTAGGCCTCGTACGACGGAATCCGGGCCTTCGCGGCGAACTCCGGCGACGGCGGAAAGAGCCGGTCCTCGATCATGACGGTATCGAGTCGGCTGGCCGGCGTCGCGCTCATTCGGAAACCCTGGAAGCGGAGGAGAGGCGCCCTTTCGGGCAGGCGAGGGGCCCCGCCGGCGAACCGAAGGGACAAGCGGCGATTTTAGAAGCGGCTTGGTGGAGCGTCAACGTAAGCGGCTTCGCCCTTACGCGTCGCTGAAGGAACTCGTTTCCGCTTCGGCCCGCTCCGGCGTCGGCCCCGCCCCGGCTCTGGCATGCGGTTCGCGTTCAGAACCCCTCCGTCTGCTGAACGTATTGGCGGTAGGCCGACGTTCGTCCTCTCCCGAAAGCGTACAACGATGATTCAATCGCTGGCGACCGACCGCGGCGTCTCGCTTTTCGACGAACGCTACGCCTCGACCGAGTGCTACTACGGTCGTTCCGTCCGTCCGGAACTCGCCCGGTTTTTGCATGCGACCTGCGTTTCTGGCTGGGAAGCGCTCGATCTGGGCTGCGGGGAAGGTCGCTATTCGATCGCGCTCGCCGAGCGGGGCTGTCACGTGACGGCCGTCGATCGGTCCCGCGTGGGCGTCGGGAAACTCGCCGGCGCGGCCATGGAAAACGGACTTTCGATCGAAGCGTTCTGCGAAGACGTGACCGAACTCGACTTCGGCGACGAGCAGTACGACCTGATCGTCTTCCCGACGATTCTCGACCACCTCGACGAGCCGGGTCGGTCGGAGGTCGTGCAGGAGATCCGCCGGGCGCTGCGACCGGGCGGCGTCTTCTTCGGCTGCGTGCTGACCCAAGCCGATCCGGGTTATCTGGATCGCAGTAGCAGGGGCGTCAGCGAAACCGCAGGCGGGATCGCGCACTACTTCGCAACGGGCGAGCTGCATCGCTGCTTCGCCGACTTCGACGTCGTGAAGTACGACGAGTTCATGGAAGAGGACCGCTCGTACGGCCCCGTCCACGATCACGGCTGGGCCGTCATCCTCGGGCGTAAGCCGGAACGACGGCTGGTGCGGTAGGTCGGCGCGACGGTTTTGTAGGGCTGGCGCCCTCGCGTGCCACGACGCTGGTACCCGCTGCGATGACAGGCGAGGGCGCCAGCCCTACAAAAATTACTTCGCCGCGCTCGTGACCGCTGTCGGCAGATCGCTCGGCGGACCATCCGTCGCTGGCCGCTCGAACGCTTCGCCGTACTCGCTGAAGCCTTCGACGAAACCGCCGTGCGAGAGGAAGAACTTCCCTTCCTCCACGCCCATGAACCGATCGAGGCGGGCGGTCCGTCCCGTCGGGTCGTGGCTAAACTTGGAGGTCGTCAGTTCGGTCCACGTTCCGTCGGTCGTGCGGATCCATTGCGATCCGTAGAGCGCCTTGCGACGCAGGTGGCCGTTCTGCCCGATGAAGTTCTCGCTGAAGCTGTGCAGCCCGCGGAGATGGCCACCTTCGTGCGGCGCGTCGAAGCTGGCGATCTGCATCCACTCCTTCTTCTCGGGATGGAACCACCAGCCGGTGAACGTCGTCCGCGTCTCGGAAGTCGGCTTCGCGGCGAGCAGAAAGCGCTGCGTCTCGCCCGTCTTCCAGTCGTAGACGAGATGGCTGTGGCCGCCTGTCCCTTCGTTGCCGAAGTCTCCGGCGTCGACCCCTTCGCCCTTCTCGACCAGGCGGACGCGGTTCTCCCCCTTCACCTTGTCCCGGTCGATCGCTTCGTCGCCGCTGTCCCAGACGCTGAAGATGATGCGGCGTTCATCCGGTCCGTTGACCTGCATGCCGAAGTAGCCGCGGTGAAAGCCGCAGGCCATGTAGAACGTGCCGATCGGCTCCTCGACGCCCGTGACTTCGCAATAGAACAGGTCGATCGCCGCATCCTTCGGCGTCGGGTACATCAGGTGTACCGACGACGCGTTGCGGCGCGGCTCCAGGTTGAAGTGCGCGCCCTCGACCGCTTCGCCGTCCAGCAGCAGCGCGACGATGCGCAGCGACTTGCCGGCTTCGTCGCCGAGACGGGACAACTCGAACTGCACGTAGCCCGGCTCGGCGATCTCGTAGGATCCCCAATCGACGCGTACGTTCTCCCCCGCGACGCCCTCCACCGATCGCTCGACCGATGTTTCGCCGATGCGCAGGGTCAGCTTCGCCGAAGAATCTGCCGGCAGCCGGACCTCGGTCGCGACGTTCAGCTTCCCCGGCTTCGCGATTCGTCCGAACCAGGAGAGCGACTGCGTCGGGTCTTCCCAGGGCCCCGCTCCGATGTCGCGGATGCGGAGGCCGTTCGCGTCGGGATCGACGTACGCCGTGTTCGCCGGGATGCGAAGCTCTTCGGCGAAGGCTTCGTCGCCGGTCACCAAGCTGAACGACGACCAGCAGAGATAGACGATCGCGCAGCGAAGAACGAAGCGGATTGACACAGGCAGGACCGGGGAAAGCGGGCAGAAGCGACGCGAGGCTGCCACTATCGTACTTGCTGCTTGCGAGTCGAACGGCGCATCAGCTTCGCGCGATCGAAGACCAGTCTCACGGAGCGTCGAGAGACTCCGCGAGTTCCGTCGTTTGCAGAAGAGCCCGAGTCGCGATCGCTCCGAACACCAGGAGGCCTGCGAACGATAGAACCGCCAGGACCACGAGGATCCACGCTGCGATCTCCAGTCGGGCCCGGCTCGATTCAAGTCGACGCAAACTCTGAAGCGCTTCCTCGAGAAGCGCCCGATCCGCCCTTGCGTCGCTAAATCGATCGTCGTTCATGGTTGGGTAGCCTGTTCGCCCAGCAGCTCTTCGATCTTCGCGTCAAGCTGATCGACGGGCAGGGCCTCCACGCCGGGTTCGGGCGCGTCGCAGAAGACGTACTTCAGCGCGCCGGACCTGTCGTAAAGCTGGTACCAGGGGATGCCGCCGCCGATGTCGAAAGCCTCGTTCGAATCGGGCGAGGCGCCATGTGCGCTGACCAGGTTCGTGACGGGGGCCGCGTTCTGCTCCTTCAGGAATTCCAGGATCGGCTCCGGATCCGCCGGGTCGTCGAAGCTGACCGAGACGGCGGCGAAGCCTCGGGGGCCCAGTTCCTTCGCCTTGGCCACGGTATGCGGGAACTGCTCCGTGCAGGGGCCGCACCAGGTGGCCCAGTAGTCGACGAGCACGACCTTCCCGTCGTGTTCATCCAGGACCTCGTTCAGGCCCGCCATGTCGATGGTTCGAACCGTCACCTCGGTCGCGGGCGCTTCCATCGACTGCGCGTTCCCCGGAACGACGACGACGGGGGTTTCCGTCGCAGGCGCTTCATTCGCCGCTTCGGGAGCGCAGCCGACGAGGCCGACCGTCAGCACGGTCGACGTCGCGATATCGAAAGAAACGAGGCGGAGACGAAGCGAGTGCATGACGCGCATGATCGGAACTCGGCAGGCAGACGGCGGGAACTTCTAAACGGAAAAACCGCGAAGCGCTGGAGCGGCGCCTCGCGGTTTGGATTCGGACGCATGCGCTCCGGGAGGAGCGATCGACTTACTTCGCGAACCGGATGCCGCAGCCGACGGCCTTGGTCTCGCTGACCGTGGGCTTCTTCCCGGCGAGGACCGCTTCGACCGCCGCGACGACGTACTGATCGTCGGCCTGCGTCTTGTCCATGTTGCTGTCGAAGGCGCCGTGATAGACGACGTTGCCCTGACCGTCGAGGACGTACAGTTCGGGCGTGCGAGTGGCGCCGAAGTCCTTGGCCGACGACGAATCGGCGTCGAGCACGTACGGATAGGGCAGATCCTTCTCCTCGGCTCGTTCCTTCATTTCTTCGATCGTCTCGCCCGCGTTGGCGTTGACGGCGACGAAGTTGACGCCCTTGTCCTTATAGGCCTTGGCGAACTCGACGAACCGGTCTTCGTACGCCACGGCGACCGGGCAGTGGCAGCAGGTGAAGGCGATGACGGTCGCCTTCTTGCCCTGCAACTGCTTCAGACTGGTCTCGGCGCCGGTCGTATCCTGCACGCCCTCGATCGCGGGAGCCTTCTGACCGACGGCGACTTCCGCCGAGGCGACGCCGGCGAATCCGGCAGCGACCGCGACGGCAGAAGCCAAGGCGAACTTGCGCATCATATTCGAACTCCTTGCGGGAAATGTCGTACGCGGAGTTGAGCCGCGCTGGGATCGATTGTAGGGGGCGCAGGGCTCCCGTCAAACGGAACGGAGCCCGACTCAGGCGGGGGCGAGGGAGAGGCCGGCGGATCTAGTACGCAGGAAAGCGCGGAATGGTTCGCTCCGATGCGATTCAGGAAGCTTCCGGCCAGAGGCGCTTCCAGGCGGGGCCGACGGCAGCCTCGACGACGACCGGCTCCTTGCGGACCGGATGCTCGAACTCGATCCGCCGGGCGTGCAGGGCGATGCCGGGCGAGAAATCGATGGTGGCGCCGAACTTTCCGTCGCCCAGCACCGGATGCCCCAGGTCGGCGAACTGCACGCGAATTTGATGCTTGCGCCCCGTGAGCAGTTCGATCTCGACCGCTGTCCAGACATGGCCGGACTGCCAGTTTCCCGAAGCGAGCGTGCGATAGCTCAGGCGGGCGAGTTTGGCGCCGGGCGATTTCTCGTCGCAGATGCGGCTCGACCGCCGGGCGGCGTCCTCGCAGAGCCAGTGGCTCAATTCGCCCGACGGCGGCGAGAGCTTTCCTTCCACGATCGCCCAATAAGTTTTCTTCACCGCGTGCGTTCGAAACGCCTCGCTCAGTCGGGCGGCCGCCTTCGAGGTCCGTGCGAAAAGCAGCGCCCCGGTCGTCGGCAGATCGAGCCGGCTGACCACGCCCACGTAGACGTTGCCCGGTTTGTCGTACTTTCGTTTGAGATAATCCCGCACGAGCGTCACGGCGCTCTCTTCGTCCTCCGCCGCGCCCTGCGACGCCAGGCCCGGCGGCTTGTCGATGACGAGCAGGTGATTGTCTTCGTACAGAACTTGCAGAGGCGATCGCATGGCCACCGGAGACCGACGAGGTTAGAACAGCTTCTTGGTGTGCCATGCCCACATCGCGAAGCAGGGCATGTCCGCAGGGCATAAAAAAGCGCGTCCCAGCTCAGCACGGCAGGTTCGGCGTCACGAGGGCTCTCGCTGTCGTCCGCCCGTCAGCATGCCCACCCTTCCTGCGGAGATGTGGGCATGGCGCACGTTCCGCCCCGCACATTGAACGGTAGACCCACCCGCAGCGCCATGCCTCCCGATCCGAACGTTCCCGTCCCCAGAGCTTCGGCAGAGTCGCCGTTTCTGATCCTGGCGAGCGGTTCGCCGCGCAGGCGGGAACTGCTGGAGGAGGCGGGCTATCGCTTTCGCGTCGACGTGCCGGACGACGGCGCCGAATGCGGCATCTGTTCCCGCGAGACGCCGCCGCAGACGGTCATCCGCCTGGCGTTTCAGAAGGCGCAGAACGTTGCGGCACGTATGGGGCAGGGGCAGCTGGAGCGGGGGATGATTCTCGCTGCCGATACGCTGGCCGAACATCAGGGGACCGCGCTCGGCAAGCCGGCGCATCGCGAGCACGCGCGGGAGATGCTTCGCCGGTTGCAGGGGACGCGGCATCGCGTCTACACCGGCGTCTGCCTGTGGGACGCCGCGACCGGAAGGCGACTCGTCCGCGGCGCCGAGACGAAGCTGGAGATGGAGCCGCTCAGCGACGAGACGATCGAGGAGTACCTCGACACGCACCTGTGGGAAGGCAAGGCGGGCTCGTTCGGCTACCAGGACGGCAACGACTGGTTGCGCATCGAACAGGGGAGCCCGTCGAATGTCGTCGGACTCCCCCTGGAATTGCTCGCGGAGATGCTCGAAAGCTTCGACCGCGACGCGACCGGCGTCTCCCTATCGTGCGGGCCAGCGGGGGACGGAAGTCCCCCGAGTCCGTCGATCGAGTAAGCCGACGATCGAGCCTGAACCGCCTTCAGTCGTCAGCGCTGTGCTTCTTCGGCAGGAGCAGCTTCCTCGGCCGCTTCCGCGGCGACCGGATTCTGGAACAGTCGCCCGAGGTACGGGATGTTCGAGAGGTCCGGCATGTCGCCCGTGACGTCGAACCGAACTTCGCAGCCGTCCTTCTCGCAGACGAAGGGAGAGTCGGTCGCCTTGACCGGGGTCGACTTGTCGCAGGTCCCGCACTTGCCCGTCTCGCTCGCGGCGACCGGGCCATTCGCGACCGGGCATGCGGCGATCGTGCACTGTCCCGACTTGCACGCTCCGCTGGGGCAGCCGAGCACGATCGTGCAGGTCTTGCCGTCAGCTGAGACGGTCAGCGCGTCGCACGAGAGCGTAGCGCCGGCGACCTTGCATTCGCCGCACGCCTTCACGCAGGCTTCGCAGCTTTTCGCGCACTTTTCGCAAGCCTCGACGCTGACGACCGTGGTCGCTTCGCAGGGCTGGCAGTCGCCGCTTTTGCAGCAGGCGGACGCCTTGCACGTGGCGGCTTCGCAAACGACCGCTTCGCAAGCGACGGTCCCGCAGGCCTTCGTTTCGCACGCGGACGCCTGGCAAGCCGACGTCTGGCACGATCCGCAGGCCGGCGCGGCGATCGAGACGGTCTGTTCGCACTTACACGTTTCGCAGGCGCATTTCTCGCACGCGCTGTCGGCGGCGGCGGTCGACGCTTGCTGAACCGGCGAGCCGTGGCCGTTCGCATGATTCCGGGCGAGGATGGCCCGGAGCGACTCGGTCGGAAGGGTTCCGTCGGCGACCAGTTGCAGCAAGGCCTTCTCTTCGCGGAGGGCCTGTTCCATGCCGGCGAGCTTGACGTAAGCCTCGGCGTGAAGCTTGGCCATTTCGACCTGATGCTCAGCCTTGAGCAGGGCTTCCTGGGCTTCGAGCTTCAGTTCCATCATCGCTTCGAGCGACTCGATCTGCGACTCGTAGCGCTTTTCGCGTTCTTCCATGAACGCCTCGATCATCTCCATGCTCGGCTCGTCGTTCGAGCGGGGCTCGACCTCGCGAGACGAGGCGTAGGCCGAATAGACCGGAGCAGGGTAGTGGTGCGCCGGAACGACCGCGTACGAACTTGAGTACGCGGGCGGCGGGCAATCGGGGCCGGAGCACGGCGCGACATGGTAGACCGGCGCCGCGTAGCCCTGCGGCTGCGGGCAGGGAACGCCCGGCGGGCAGAAGCCGCCGACGGCGTAAGAAGCGCCGGGAGGAACGCAGACGCCCGAGTCGCAAGCGCCGAACGACGCCGGCGGAATGCGCGGGACGACCGCATGAGCAGGCGCCGACGTCGCATAAGCAGTCGGTTCGGCAGGCGCAGACGACGCCACCAGATCGCAGGCGCCGCTTTCGCAAGCGTCACTGGGAGGCAGACTGCACGGGCCGCCGCCGCAGCGCTGCGATTCCGTGGCGACGACGTCGACGCTGAACGTCACGTCGGACGGCTGCGACCAACAACTCTTGCAGGGCGCGGGGGACTCGGCGACGGCGACCGTCGTCGTGCCGGTCTGGGCGCTGCAGGGCGTCTCCTGCGGCCCCATCCACATTCCGATTCCGAGCAGCGTGCAGAATCCTCCCGCGATCAGCGTGAGGATCGAAAACTTCACGACCGTCATACCTGCCTCCTTGCAGCGAGCGTTGGTCCTTGGACTCGCCAGGAGGATAGGCAGGTCCGCGCCGAAACAGCAAGGCCGATCGGCAGCCGGTTACTGCTCGGAGAGCGTCTCGCGGTTCGCGACTGGCATCGGAGTTCGCGTGTCGTACAGCGACATTTCACGACGCGTCGTCAGTCTCGGCGAAATGCATGGTCTGGGTGGCCCGGATTGCTTGCAATCCGGGCCACCCAGACCATGCGCGCAATTCGCGAGGTGCGCCCAACGGCTCGGAGAGCGTCTCGCAGTTTGCCGTCGGCGATGACTCGGGGTGGCGCTGGTTGTCTCAACCAGCGCGGGCGCAGCCCGTCGGAGGCCCCGGGGCGAATTCGGCGCAAAGTCGCCGAGCTGCTTTGAGGAAAAGCTTCGACGGGAACCGGCGGCGAGGATTCCGACGGGCCGCGAAGGCCTCCGATCCGCTGCGCGGATGCTGGTTGGGACAACCAGCGCCACCCGGTCGCGACGATTCGCGCAGCGATTCAGCCGATCATTCGCGCAACATGCACTTCCTTCACGGCGTTCTCTCGCTCAGGAGTCCTCCGCCGCGTCGCCGGACGGGATTTTGGCGTCGAACTTCGCGGGCAGTTCGATCGCCTTGCTGGTTCGTGCCCACTCGGCGAACTTCCGCATCGCCGCGGCGCGGTCGACGTCTTTCTCGAAGCCGAGGGTGTAGATCGCGAAGAGCGACGTCTCCTCCCGCTGTACGAACGGGAAGCCGAACGCCTTCGGATCCTGCCCCTGCAGGTGGAGCGCCACCGCCATGGCGACGTCGCGAACCTGGATCTTGATCGACTGGGCGTTGCCGTTGAACCAGGTGTGGCAGACCTCTTCCTCGTCGAGGTACTGCGAAAGCGCCGCCGTATCCGCGGGCGTTCCGTAGCGTCCGACCGCCAGCATGGCCGTCGCGATCGGGTCGGAGGACTGCTGCGCGCTGCCGGTCGCGAGCGTCTTGCGGCTCAGGTCCAGCGCCTCGGGGCCGAACTGGTAGAGCAGGGCGGTGCGGAGCTTGAACTGCCGCATCGTCGGGCCCGGGTCGCGCCTCACCCAGCGCTTGAGCAGCCGCATCGCGGGCGTCGTCTCGGGTTCCGTGCCGACGGACTGTTGCAGTTGAATGCTCGACAGGAGGTTATGGATCAGAACGACCCGCTCGAACGACGCCTCCTTCGCGGCGCACTCGTCCAGGAGCATCGCCGCGACCAGGTCGTCCATATCGGGCAGTCGGCCCTGCATCGATCCCTGAAGTAGCTGCGCCAAGCGGAGCAACTCGGCTTCGGCTGCGAGCGGACCTTTCGCGATCGCGTCGAGCGTCTCCGGCCGCTCTCGATAAATGGCGACGTACGTTTCGCGCGCCGTTCGGCCCGCTCCGACGGCTTCTTCCAGCGCGGCCCAGCCGGGTAGTTCGCTCTTCTCGACCGCAGCGGGATCGGCCAGAAAGGCCGACAACTTCTGTTCCCGATCGTCCCGCACGAGTCGCTTCAGGATCTCCTGACTGCGGAGGCGAATCTCTAGGTCGGGGTGATCGCCGCCCGCCTGAAGGGCCTCCTTCGACGAGGGGCTGGCGAGCAGCTTCGCCGCGGCCGCCTCGCGAACGGAGTACTCCGCGTCCCCTAGCGCTTCGACGAGAGCCTCGGCCGAAGGCTCCGCCGCGACGGAGCGCGGCGACTCGTCCGCCCCGTGCGCGAACGTCGGGGCGGCGAACGCGCCGCCCGAAAGCGCGAGCAGGGCGAGGGCGCTTCGAAGAGACCGTCGCAGGCGTTGAGGGGGCCGGTTCATGCGTCAGTTTCCTGTTCGGATTCGGCGGAAGCCGCGACCACGCGCTGGAAGTCTTCTTTGGATACGCCCAGCGCGGCGGGAAGTTCCGCCAGCGCCTTCTGTTTTTCCGCAGGCATGTCGTCTTCGGCGCAGGCCAGACTGAAGGCGGCATGAATGAACCAGGAGAGCGCCTCGCCGCTCCACATCGGCGCAACCGCCTTTACCGATTCGACGAACCGCGGTCCTTCGCGACGGACCCGGTCCACCATGGTCGTCAGTTCGCCGGGATCGAGTTCGCGATCGGTGGTCCGGCGATAGAAGTCGAAAATGACCTGCCGTTCCTCGATGGTGAACGTGCCGTCCTCGAGCGCCAGACGCGTGAGCAACTCCGCCAGCGCCCGTCCGAAGGCCTCCCGATCCGCTTGCGGATCATAGGTCAGGATCGACGGATCGTAAGCCTGCCGGCAGGTCCCGCACTCGAGGAACTTTCCCACCAGCCCGAGCGGGATGACCGGGATGAAGTAGAGCGTAAGCCATTGCCGGATCTGTCGTTCGCGATAAGCGGTCTGCTTGCCGCACGTCGGACACGCGAAGTCGCCGGTCTCCCCGGTCGAGGACGTGATGCCGCGCGTGCCGATGATGATCATCGCGTTCTCTGGAGCGAGCTTTCGGCGAACCTCTCGTCCGCGTCGAAGCATTATAAGTCAACGCTGACGCTATCGGTCTGTGTGCCACGGCTGGCTGGCCCAGCCGTGCAGGGCCCCGGAAGGGACTACGGATTCGCGAGAGCATGCGTCACGAAATCGCCGCTGGAATCTCGACGCAATCCATCGGGAAACGAAGGCTTGTCGGGGGGAACGAACCGCTGCCCGCTGCACGGCTGGACAAGCCAGCCGTGGCACTCCGACTTCAGCGGACCTCGTATCCCACAGCGATATTGAGAGGCGAGCTACCTCAGCCCCCCCGGTGGTCCCTCCCCGAGCCGCGGGCTATGTTCGGTCCGTCGCCTTCTACGAATTTCGCTTGCGCCGTCATGAAGCTCACCTGGAAAACGCCGACGCTGGCGAGCGCCGCCTACGCGGGCCGTGCGCTCCGGCGGGGAGAGCGGAGCGACGCGATCGACGTCTCTCCCGCGCTGGTGCGGGAGGCGACGGACTTTCAGGCGGCGCTGCGGCAGACGAACCTCCCGACGGCGAAGTTCTGGGACGAACTCGTCGCCTGGACGGCTCTCGCCGAAACGCGCAGGGCGGCGATCGAGCGGACGATCCGACGCTCGGCCCAGCTTCCGTTCGCGCCGTTCGATCTGACGCTGGAATTCGACGGCCGCTTCGCACGCATCGAACGCGAACTGTCGAACCTGAAGCCTAAACTGGCGGAGGAGCTTCCGCTGCGCGTTCGTCCGATACGCGAGGCCTGGGAGACGCTGGGCCCCGGGCTGATGCGTGCGATCGAAAGCCTTACCGAGCCGGGCCTGCTCGTCAGCGAAGCGACGGTCGTCGTCGTCCATCCCTTCACCGGCGGGGGCGGTTCGGCGCATTTGCCGACCGACAGCGTGACGTGGGAAGGGATGCTCGTCCATCCGCATCCGGACCTGCCCGAGACGCTGCGGCTGGCGTGGATGCTGTCGCAGCTCGGCCTGGATATCCCGCGATACGAACAGGAACTGGAAGAGGACGATATCGAACGCATCGCGGCGCTGGCGATGCTGCCGGCGACGCTCGCGGCGGGGGAAGAACTGGAACTGGTCCGCTGCGACGAGGCGACGGTCACCCTGGCGCTGGAACGGTGGGGGCTGTTCGATTCGCATCGAGAGCGGGCCGCGGAGGCGCTGCTGGCCTGGTGGGACGCCTACCAGGAGCGACGCCCCCCTTGGGAAACGGCGCTCGTCGGCCTAGAACAGATCATGCCCGTCGCGTAGTCCCCCCGCTGCCGCGGCGACCGCCGGGCGACGCGCGATCTCTCCCGCTTGCCGATCGAGTAAGACCGTTGGACCTGCGACAGCTCAGGGCGCGAACGCTGCTCTATCCGACGCTGGCCTGGAACTATTTTCTCGGTCGGACGCTGAAGCTGCGCAACTGGTACGACGAGGTCGCGCCGGGGGTCTATCTCGGCGCGCGGCCCTTCTCCCGCGACGTGGCGCCGTTGAGAAAGCTGGGCGTCACCGGGGTGGTCAACACCTGCGAGGAATACGCGGGCCCGATCATCGAGTACGAGAAG
The DNA here is from genome assembly GCF_056501455.1 of Lignipirellula cremea. NCBI lineage: Bacteria > Pseudomonadati > Planctomycetota > Planctomycetia > Pirellulales > Pirellulaceae > Lignipirellula > Lignipirellula cremea. Next base: position 5,850,771 of record NZ_CM151415.1, on the reverse strand, counting down.
CACGGCATCGACCAGCTTCGCGTGCCGACGATCGACTTCACCGAGATGAAGCTGAACGATATCGAGAAGGGCGTCGAATTCGTCCAGCGCCATCTCGACGAGGGGGGGCACGTCTACATCCACTGCAAGGCGGGTCGCGCCCGAAGCGCGACGATCGCCGTCTGCTGGCTCGTGGCCGCCCTGGACATTACGCCCGAGGAGGCCCAGGCGAAGGTCCTGTTCGCGCGACCGCACGCGAACGCGAAGATCTACCAGCGGAAGAACGTGCAGGAGTTCTACCGCCTGCGGAAAGAGGTCGCTGCCGCGCAGAAGGCCGCCGAGAAGGATGCGACGGCGGCGAACGAGGGCGCCGAAAAGGAACCGGCGTGAGCGGCCAGGCCGAGAAGGACTCGGCGGCCGAGCCCTCGGCCAAAGCTCACGCGACGGTCAACGTCGACGCCGCGCCGCACTACCGCGAGGCGACGTTCGCGGCGGTGATCGGCCTGATCGCCAATCTGCTGCTCGGGATCGTCAAGCTGGTCGCCGGCATCGTCGGCAACTCCTTCGCGCTGATCTCCGACGCCGTCAACTCGCTGGGGGATACGCTGGCCTCGATCGTGGCGATCGTGGCCCTGCGCTATGCCCAGACGCCGCCCGACGAAGAGCATCCCTACGGACATACCCGCGCCGAAGCGGTCGCGGCGTCCAACATCGCCGTGATCATCATCGGCTCGGCCCTGCTCATCGCGTGGGAGGCGATCGCCCGCTTCGGCATGCGGCACGACGTCCCGCCCCTCTGGACGTTGCCCGTCGCCGCAGGGAACGTCGTCGTGAAGGAGGCTCTGTATCGCTACAAGGTTTACGTCGGTCGCCGAACGGGCTCTGCCGCGATCGTCGCCAACGCGTGGGACCATCGCAGCGACGCGTTCTGCTCCCTGGCCGTGCTGGCCGGACTGATCTTCGTCCGATGGGGCGGCGAGGCGTGGGTCTGGGCGGACGAAGCGGCGGCGCTGGTCGTCGTGGCGGGCATCCTCTGGTCGGCGAGCAAGCTGTTTCTGTCGAGCGTGCATGAACTGCTCGATCCGCAGGCGGAGCCCGCCTTCGTCGATCGGGTGCGCGCCTCCGCGGCTGCGGTGCCGGGCGTTCGCGCTGTCGAGAAGCTCTACGTGCGCAAGACCGGCCTGGAATATCTGGCCGATATCCACGTCCAGGTCGACGCCGACCTGACCGTTTCCGCAGGGCACGCGATCGGCCATCAGGTGAAGGACCGACTGGTCGCCGAATTCGACGTGCTCCGGGACGTGCTGGTCCATCTTGAACCCTATCCGCACCGGCATGCGGCGGATACCGAGTCGTGACCGCGCAGAAGGGGGTCGAACCGGGCGTTCCTTCGGTTCCAGCCGTTATCGATCGACTGCGATTTCGGTTAGGGCAGGGTCGTAGCCCTTAATGCGCGCGGTCGCAGACTGCCGCACCGGGACTCACCGGACTGCGACGCTTCACGGTTCACCGTTCGTCACCCGTCGCCGGGAGGGTTCAGATGCTTGAACTCAGGAACCTGCAAGGGCAGGCGTTGCTCAGCCTGAGCGAGGGAGAGATCCGGAACATCGAGGATCGAACCATCGCGACGACCAGCGGAACGAGCCTCGTCAATCTAAACGGGCAGACGCTGGCCGAAGTCGAGAACGGCGGCGTCTTCCGCCCGGAGGGCGACGTCTTGCTTCGCGTCGAGGACTCGTACGTCGTCAACGCTTCCGGACAGCGGCTCGCGACGGTCGGCGACGGGACCCTGGATGATCAGGCTCTGCTTGCAGCCGCGTTCCTGATCTTCCTGCAATGACGTCGCAGGCGAGCAGGAACCGTTTCCGCTCGCCCGCTGCCGACGCGATGGACGGCGCGAGCGTCGAGCGCCCTCTGTCGATTTATTCGCTTACAGCTTCGTCTTCGCGTGACGCTCGGGCGTTTCGACGTCGGGTCGCTCGCCCTTCAGGTAGGCCTTGCCGGCTTCGATCAGGTAGCCGATCCCCTTGGAGCCGGAGTTGTCCCAGTATTCGCCGACGTCGGCGGCGACGCGGATCAGGATCAGGCTCGGGTCGTCCTTCCCGCCGGGGAACCAGACCTTCCAGGACTCGGTCCAGAACTCCTCGATCTTCGCGCGATCGGCGCGGACTTCCGCCTTGCCGCTGAGCGACAGGTACTTCGTCGCGCTCTGCAGCGTGACGCAGACCTGGGAGTCGTTCTGCACCTCGTCCACCTTGCCCGCGAACGACTGGCTGCAGAACCAGATGTCGTTGTTTTCGTCGATGTGGGCCAGCGCCATCGGCCGGGCGCGAAGCTGGCCCGCGGGCGTCTGCGTGACCAGCATCGCCGAATCGAAGTCTTCGAGAATCTCGTGAAAGTGTTTGTTGACGTCGGTGGCGGTCGTCATGGCGATTCCTCTCGTGAACGTTGCGATACGTCCAGAGAGGGGTGCAAGCGCCATGCCGAACCGGAAGAAGCGTCGCCAATCCGCCTGATTACGCCGCTCCGACGCCCTGCAGCGGAGCGCCATGAGCGTCGATCAGCGTCGCATCGAGTTCCAGCCCGCGGAGCGTCTCCGCGATCTCGCCTGCGTAGTTCGGGTTCATCACGATCACGAGGGGATCGCTCGTTCCTCGGAGGCTCTTCGGCGAATCGATCCGATGGCCCGTGACGGGCACGAACGCTCCCTGCTTGCGTTCGTTGACGTCGACGCAGGCGTCGATCAGCGTCGCCTCGGGATCGACGAGGTTGGCGAACAGGATGCCCTTGGTCGCCATTCCCCAGAGCACGATCGGGCGACCGTTCGATTTCGCTGTCGCGAGCAGGGCCCGCACCTCTTCCTGGCTGCGGGCCTCGCGCTCGGCATAGTCGGCGAACTGTTTCACGAAGAGCGCCGCGACGTCGGCGACCGCGGGCGACCGCTCGATCGCGGCGTCGCTCTTGGCGCAGGCATGCAGGTACTGGTCGCCGAAGCCGGTCGAAACGCCATCGACGCCGAAACCCGCGCGCTGCAGCGCGACCGCGAAGCTCGTCGGCGAGAAGTAGTTGCAGTGTTCGTAGCAGAAGTCCCAGAACGCCTCCTGCTCGACGATCCAACTCAGGTCGGGCGCCTCCAGAAAGAAGGGCGTCCCGGGATGACGGTCCAGGCCGTCGGCGATCGATCGCAGGAACTCCACCGGCCGCGGAATGTGCTCGATCACGTGCCGGCAGATCACGACGGCAGGGCGCTCCGTCACCTGCTCGGGGCGAAACAGGTCGACGATCCACTGTACGGGCAGCGCCTCGTCGCCCGGTTCGCTCTCGAAGCTGGGGTCGACGCCGAGTCCCCGCACGTCGGGCCGGCGGCGAGCGAGTCGACGCAGGAACGTTCCCTTGCCGCAGCCGACGTCGATCATCAGACGATTCGAGAGCTCATAGGTTTCGTACAACTCGTCCGCCAGCGAGTCGTAGTAAGCGTCCATCACGCGCGACGGAACGCTGTTGTCGTAACCCAGGTCGTAATCGAGCAACGACGGGTCGAAGGCGCCGTTCCAGCCGAAGCCGCAGCCGGTGCAGACCCGCAGATCGAGATCGCCCCGCTTCGCCGACCGCGCCGCGTCACGCGTCTTGAAGACGTAGTTCTGCATCGCCGGGATGCCCCGGCGCTGCACGGTCGAGACGAAGTCGCTGCAATCGCAGACGGGGCAGCGGTCGGCTGGCACGATGGCGAATCCTTTCAAGACTCTCTTCGATTCCAATTCTTCCGGCGAGCGGGGGGTGTGAACCCCCCGAGTCCGGTTCGCGATGTTCGATCGCGAACGCATATTGCGTCGAGGGCGAGCCGGAGCGATTCAATCCAGCGGGTCCGCGTCCGCTTCGTCTACCCCCGCCCGCGCGGCGAACGTCCAGACGGACCCTGCCCGCCGGACGACGCGAACTCCCCCGGGAAACATGCCCGCAGGGCTCGCGTCCGCGTCGGCTGGCGAACCGACGAGATTCCCGAGTTCGATCCACCGCGCGCGAGACATATTCTGTCGGGGCCAGCCGTTCCGCATCCAGAGCAATCGGACGATCTCGCGGACGAAGAAGGGGCTTTCCGCGATCGCCGCCGCGAAATCGACGGCGATTTCGTCCCGATCGCGCAATGCGAACCGGTCAAGATACTCTGCCGCCCGGCGCTCGACGAAGGCCCGGCGCTCCGCCGCATCCTCCGCCAGGCGACTCAGCGCCGCGACCGCGTCAGGAAAGAAACGCTCCTCCAGCAGGGGGAGCAGTTCCTGGCGGATCCGGCTGCGAAGGTACTTCGGATCGGCGTTCATCGGATCGACGACGAACGCGAGGCCCCGCTCTTCGGCGTAGTCCCGCAGCGTCTGCCGGGAGATCCCCAGGCAGGGACGGACCAGCGTCACGTACGGCCCCAGCCGTCGGCGGCCAGCGATACCCAGCAGACCCGATTCGCCCGACCCGCGCAGCATGCGGAACAGAACCGTCTCGGCCTGATCCTCCGCATGATGGGCGGTGACGAGGTAGCGTGCGCCCCGCTGCCGCGCGATCCGTCGCAGGGCTTCGTAACGCAGTCGCCGCGCGAGACCTTCCGTTCCCTCGCCCTGAGCCGTATCGCGGGGGAGCGAGACGTGCGCGACGTCGACCGCCACGCCGAGGTTCCGGGCCAGTCGTTCGACGATTTCGACGTCGCGATCGGCGTCGGCCCGCAGGCCGTGATGGACGTACGCGAGCGACAGGGTCGCCGACTCCGTCAGTTCGCTCAGCGCTGCCGCCAGGGCGACGCTGTCCGGTCCGCCCGAGCAGGCGACCACGACCGGGTGGCCGATCCATTCGTGCAGAGGCCAGGCGGCCTCCAGCGCATCGAGCAGGGAAAGACGCACGGCAGGCGAGCTTCAATGCCGGGTGCCACTGGCTCCGCCAGTGCGGCAGCTTGATTCCACTGTCGATTAAGGTCGCGTCGGCGCCCAATACGGCACTGGCAGAGCCAGTGGCACCCGAAGGAGGAATGATGGCCCGATCATCGGAGGAGCGACTCGCGTCAGCTCGTCTTCAGACGCCAGCCGTCCGGAAAGAAGGCGTCCTTGCAGAGCACCGGAATGCCGTCACGGATGCCGAAGCTCTCCTCGTCATGTTCCTGAACCCCGGCCTCGTTGAGGACGCGAACGTTCCGTCCGATGCGGCAATTCTTGTCGACGATGGCGTTCTCGACGTGCGTGCCGTCGCCGAGCCCGATGTCAGGAACCTCGGCGGCCCGGTTCTTCGCCGTGTCTTCTTCGTCTTCGTAGTAGTCGGCGCCCATGATGATCGAATTGCGAATCGTCACCCCTTCGCCGATGACCGATCGCAGGCCGATCACGCTGTTCTCGATGACCGAGCCTTTTCCGATCCGGCATCCTTCCGCGATGATCGACGACGAGACCTGCGCTCCGTCCACCTGGGTCGGCGGAAGCGACCGCGACCGGGTGAAGACCGGCGCCTGCGGCAGATGCAGGTCGAACGGCGGATTGGGTCGCGTGAGCGCAAGGTTCGCGTCGTAGAACGCGCGGATCGTCCCGATATCTTCCCAGTAGTCGTCGAACAGGTGCGCCTGCACGTGCCGGCTGCGGATCGCGGCGGGGAAGACCTCCTTGCCGAAGTCCTGATAGTCGGTCAGGTTCAGGCAGTCGAGCAGGAAGTCGCGGTTGAAGATGTAGATCCCCATGCTCGCGAGCAGTTCGCGATTCCCCTGCTGCATGCCCTGGGAGGCGAACCACTCGGCGTCGATCTTGAAGGCGTCGAGCTCTTCGTCGGTCTGCGGCTTCTCCGCGAAGCCCTGGACGCGGCCCGTGCCGTCGATCCGCATCACGCCGAACGACTTCGCCGCCTGCCGGGAGACGGGGAGCCCGCCGATGGTCGCCTCGGCGCCCGACTCGATATGCGTGTTCAGGAACTGACCGTAGTCCATCCGGTAGAGCTGATCGCCCGACAGGATCAGGACGTAATCGACGCCCCGGCTCTCGATGTACCGCAGGTTCTTGCGGACGGCGTCCGCGGTCCCTTCGAACCAGTCGGCGCCTTCAGTCTCGGTCTGCGTCGCAGCGAGGATCTGGACGAAGCCGTTATCGAACCGATCGAAGCGATACGCCTGGTTGATATGGGCGTGCATGCTGACGGACAAAAACTGCGTCAGCACGTAGCACTTCTTGATCCCGCTGTTGATGCAGTTCGAGATCGGAATGTCGATCAGGCGGTACTTCCCCCCCAGCGGCACGGCCGGCTTGGCGCGAAACTTCGTCAGGGGATAAAGCCGGGTGCCCCGACCGCCCCCCAGGATGAGCGCGACGACGTTCTTCATGTTGCGACCTCGGAAGAGCGGAGAGCAACTCGGGATGCGCGATCCTGCCGACGGAACTTTCTTGGCGGTCCCGCACGAAGATCAAGCCCTGCCGCCCCTTCAAGCGGATCCGGGAGAAGGGCGGTCCAGAGAAGCGCGTCCCACGATAGCGCCCGAAAAGAGACCACGACAGCGCCAGTCGCTCGCATGCAACGTCAATCCTGGCGAGCGGAGGGTGTAAGCCCTCCGTGCCGCAGCTGAATCGTCGTCGGCGTACGCGAATCGGGATCCCGTGCGGTGGGTCACCGACCGTTCGCCGCGAGGTCGCGAATGCGGTTCACCATCGCGTAGAAACCGTTGCTGCGCTGCGGGCTCAGGCGCTGGCCCAGGCCGATCCGCTGGAACACGCTCTCGATCGGTACTTCGTTCACCTCTCGGGCCGGTCGATCGTCGTACAGCGCGACCAGGATCGCGATCAGGCCCTTCACTATCGCCGCGTCGCTGTCAGCCCGGAGGCGGAGCTTGCGTTCGGAGGAGTCGTCGATGTCCGCGGTCATCCAGACCCGGCTCTGGCAGCCCTGGACGAGGTTCGCCTCGGTCTTCTCTTCCTCCGGAAAGTCGGGCAGATCGTCGCCCAATTCCAGCAGGTAGCGATACCGGTCCTGCCAGTCCTCGAACTCGGCGAATTCCTCGATCAGTTCTTCGACGGTCATCATGGGGGTATCGTAACGATCCGGCGATGGACGGCTACCGGGGCGGAGGTCGCTTGCCAAGACGAATCGCCCAGCGTCGCAGAACGACGTCATCGGCGTGTTCGGAGTGCAATCACCTCGAAAATTTGCTGATCCTGTACCACACGGAGACCGTGTGATGGCTCGACGCGTCTATTCCGTCTGGCGTGGCCGAAATCAATCGGCGTCAATCGAGGGACTCGCTCTTCCTCCGTTTATCGAAGAAGAGCGAGGCGATCGTCTACGCCGTATTGCAACGTTCTCGGCCGCGTCGCCCAACGACGCGATGCGAAAGGCGTACGCGATACTCGGGTTCGGGACATATCGACCGATGCTCGATTCGGAGGGTCGTCCTTATGCCGAGGACGAGGCCCCGTTTCATGCTAACCGTTCACGGCGTCGCAAGCGGAAACGCCGGAGGTACGAAACGCGGCGTCGGTGATCGTGCGTTGAATCGAATTCAAATCGAACTGGCCTAACCCTCCCGCAACCACTCCGCCGCTTCAATCGCGAAGTAGGTCAGCACGCCGTCGGCGCCGGCTCGCTTGAAACAGAGCAGACTTTCGAGCACGGTCCGTCGACGGTCGAGCCAGCCTCGTTCCGCGGCTGCGGCGATCATCGCGTACTCGCCGCTCACCTGGTAGGCGAAGGTCGGCTTGCCGAAGGCGTCCTTCACGCGAGCGACCATGTCGAGATAGGGGAGGCCGGGCTTCACCATCAGCCAGTCGGCACCCTCGGCGACGTCGAGCGCCGCTTCGTGCAGGCCCTCGTCGGCGTTCGCCGGATTCATCTGGTAGGTCTTCTTGTCGCCCTGACCCAGGTTCCCGGCGGAGCCGACCGCGTCGCGAAAGGGTCCGTAGAACGCCGAGGCGTACTTCACCGCGTACGACAGGATCAACGTCCGGTCGTAACCCGCCTGGTCGAGAGCCTTTCGCACGGCGCCGATGCGACCGTCCATCATGTCCGAGGGAGCGATCACGTCGCAGCCTGCCGCGGCCTGCACGATCGCCTGCTGCTGCAGAACCTCGATCGTCTCGTCGTTGACGACGTAGCCGTCGCGGACCAGGCCGTCCTGTCCGTGACTCGAATAGGGATCGAGCGCCACGTCGCAGATCACGCCCAGGTTCGGCACGGCGGCCTTGATCGCCCGGACCGTCCGGCAGACCAGGTTCTCCGGGTTGATCGCCTCGCGGGCGTCGTCCGTCTTCAGCTTCGGGTCGGTCGCGGGAAAGACCGCGATGGCGGGAATGCCGAGTTCCGCGGCTCGTTTCGCGATCTCGACCGTGCCGTCGATCGACCGGCGGAAGACGCCCGGCATGGAAGCGATCGGCGTCTGCCGGTTCGTTCCCTCTTCCACGAAGAGCGGCAGAATCAGATCGGCGGGCGTTAGCGCGTTTTCGGCGACCAGCCGGCGGGACCAATCCTCGCGACGCGACCGGCGGAGGCGTGTCTGCGGAAACGAGCCGGAGAACGAAAACGGCGGCATGCGAAGTGGCCGGGAGGGGAAAGGGCGTCGCGGTCGAATTCCGTCGAGGATATCGTTCGAAACCGGTCTTTTGCCGGTAGCGGCGCCGCGCGAAACGCTTCTCGTTCGTGAGGATTTCGTTATTATAAGTCAGCCGAGGCTGTCGCTGCTCGCCTCCCTGCGGGAAGCGCCGGCCTGATCTCGGTCGGCCGCCCGGCTGATCGACGTTCGCACGGCCTGACGTTTCACGGCCCATAAGCCGAAGTTTTCACGGCCGATCGGCCGACCGTCCGTCCTGGGAACGACCGCGTCATGACCCGCTTCGCCGAACGCCGCACGATCGAACAGGTCGAAGAGGGGAACGAACTCGCGCCGCGGTTCGACGAGCACGGGCTCATCCCCTGCGTCACGACCGACCATGCCTCGGGCGAGGTCCTGATGCTCGGCTATATGAACGCCGAGGCCCTCAGGAAGACGATCGAACTGGGCGAAGCGGTCTACTACAGCCGCTCGCGTAAGACTATCTGGCACAAGGGCGCGACCAGCGGCCTGGTGCAGAAGGTCCGCGAACTCCGCATCGACGACGATCAGGACGCCATCTGGCTCCGCGTCGAGGTGCTCGGCAGCGGGGCGAGCTGTCACGTCGGCTATCGTTCCTGCTTCTATCGCCGCGTCCCCGTCGGCGAAGAAATCTCCGGCGGACCGGACGATCTGGTCTACATGGAAGAGGCGAAGACCTTCGACCCGCAGGAAGTCTACGGCGACGCGCCGAACCCGACGCAGCTTTAGGCGTACTGTAGACGGCGAGGAAGCTTTCTCTCGTCGGACCCGTTCCAGTTTGCGCGACCCGCGCCATCGGAACGATGCGGGCCCGCGACCTCAGTCGGCAGAGGCGATCCGCCCGATTCGTCCCGGGCAATCGAGCGCGAGCATGGCTATCATGGAATCGGGCGCGTCCGCGTCGCAGGATTCCTTTCGTCGCTCGATTTACGCAGGTCCACGTCCATGGCACGCACGCAGGCGTTCGACTGGTTCTCGACGTTTCTGCTCGCGGCGCTGATTCTGCTCGTGCCGATCCTGTTCGTGGTCTGGGTCAATCCGGGCCTGCTCGATCGGCTGCAGGAAGAATTCGCGGGGAGACCGGCGCCGGTCGGACGGCCCGACGCTCCGATCGTGCCTGCTGATCCGGACGTCGACGCTACGCCCGACGACGAAGAGAGTCCCGAGCGTGCGCTGCCGTCGAAGGACGATTACATCTCGGCTCCGCGAGTCGCCGACGGTTCGCCTGTCTCGGCGGAATCGGAAGCTGCGTCCGATGCCGCCCGCACCGCCGCGAAGCCGGTCGCGATCGAAGAAACGGATCCGGACGCCGAATCCTCCGTCACGTTAGACGCCGATCCTGCGTCCGATGACGCGGATGGCGCAGTCGAGCCGGGCGTCGATCCGGCTCCCGGCCTCGCATCGGATCCGATCGCTCCGGTGGAGAAGAGCCCCGCCGCGGCGCCCCTTTCGACGGCTCCGGAATCGCTCGCCGTGCCGCCTCCGATCGGACCGACCGCTCCCGCGGACGTCGACGGGGATGGCGACGGCGGCGGGTTGCGGCCGCTCGATGGATCGCCCGCCACGGGATCGCCGACGCCGGCGACTCCTCCCGTTGCACCGCTCAGCGGCGAGGATCCGGAAGCCGAATCCGCGCTCCCGGGAGGAGCGATGCCCGATCCCGCAGCTCCGCGGCCCGCCCTCTCGCCGCCGCTCTCGGCAGAAGACCGGCATGAGGAGATCCTCCGCGAGATCCGTTCGCTCTCCACGGCACAGCGCTCGCTCGAAGATCAGTTTTCGGCCCTGCGTCAGGACATCGACGGACGGCTCAGCGTGCTGAAATCGGCGGTCGACGGCGTCGCCACGAACGGATCGAACGCGCCGGTTTCGGCAGCGCCCGGTTCGGCAGCGTCGGGGAACGAGGCGCTCGCCGGTTCGCTGGCGGTCGATGCTTCCCCTGCTGAACAGGCCCGTGCCGATCGCGCGGCGAAGATCCTTCGCGCGACGCTGGACGGCAAGCTGACGCTGGAACTGGGCGACGAGAGCGGCACGACGATCGATTTCGTCTACGTCCCGCCCGGTCGCTTCCGGATGGGGCGCACCGCCGCGGAGAGCCAGGCCGCGATCGCGAACAGCGTCGCCGCGCCCGCGCAGGAGATCGTCGTCGACCGAGGTTTCTTCGTCTCCCGTCACGAGGTGACTGACGAGCAGTTCGTCGCGTTCCTGCGCGCGAACTACGCCGACGATCCGAAGGTCGACGCGGCGATCAAGGCCCGCGACGATCTGGACCGACCGGCGGCGAGCGTCAGTTGGGCGCTCGCGAAGTTCTTCTGCCTGTGGGTCGCGGAAGAGTCGAAGTTCGACGTGCGACTGCCGACGGAGATCGAATGGGAGTACGCGGCCCGCGGACCGTATAGCGTCCTGCGTCCCGACTCGCTTTCCGCTGATGCCGGCACGGACGAACCCGCCCCGTCGACGGGACAGGAAGCGCGCGACGTCGGCGTCGATCCGGCGGATCGCAGTTGGTGCGGCGCCGAAGATCTTCTGGGGAACGTCGCCGAATGGTGCGCTGACGTCTACGACGCATCAGCCTACGCCGTCGAGGACGCCGCGAGCGCGAAGGTCTACTCGCCCGCGCCGGCGCCTGCCGATTGGGTCGCCGTCGAAGCTGCCGGACGGAGCGTTCGCGGCGGATCGTTCGCGGACCCTGTGGAGACTCGCGACTTTTCCGAACGGCGTCAGGCGAAGCCGGGGGTCGTTTCGCCCACGCTCGGCTTCCGTCTCGTGCTGATCCCCGACTTCGACGGCGTATCCGAAGTCGGCCAGACGCCGTAGGGTCGCTGGCGCCTGAGCGGGAGGTGTGAACCCCCCGAGCTTTCGGCGTCGAGTCAGCGTTCAGCACACGGAGGGCTTACACCCTCCGCTCGCCATTCGCACGCCAGCCGCTCAGACCGCTTCCGCCTCGGCAGGCCCCGCCAGGCCGAGCTGACGCAGACCGTCGAGCGCCGAATCGTGCAGCGAACCGTTCGTCGCCAGCACGCCGTAGTTGGCGCCGAACGCATCGCCCAGGCGGTACTCCAGCGGCTTGCCGGCGAGATCGGTCACGACGCCGCCCGCTTCCTGAACGATCAGCATCCCGGCGGCATGATCCCAGATTTTCTCCTTGCGGAGCGGATCGGTCGGGATCCGGACGTACATCTCGGCGTCGCCCCGTGCGACCGCGGCGTACTTGCACTGGCTGTCCATTCGGAGCGGCTCGGAAGCGATGCCGAGATAGTCGCCCAGGCGGTGCGAATCGCCCTGATCGGTGTGGGCCGCTTCGACCGATTCGCAGATCCGCGACAGCGACGCCGACTGCTGGCGACTGACGCGCAGCCGAACGGCCGGCATGCTCAGCCAGAGCGGCGGTTCGCCCTGGCTGTCGAGCGCGAAGCCGTAGGCGCCCTTGCCGCGAATGGCGACCGTCAGCAGGCCCGGCGTGTCGGGTGCGTCCGGAGCGATCAGCGTGCCGCGGGGAAGATTGGGGCACGCGAGGGCGCCGATTTCGACCTTCCCGTTCACGACGAGCGCGATCGCGACGGCGTACTGCTCGCCCCGCAGAAAGCCCTTCGTGCCGTCGATCGGATCGACGGTCCAGAACCGGTCGCCCGTGCCGTCGACCCGATTCCGGTCGAGCGCCGTCGCGATCGTCTCTTCGTCGGAGGGCGTCCCGAGCGCTTCGAGCTTACCCAGAAGCTGTTCGATGAACCGCGGGTCGGTCTGGCGAAACTTGTCGCCTTCTTCTTCCGCGACGATGCCGTCGTCGGGCAGGCGCACGGCCAGCGTTTGCGAGATCAGCGCCTGGCTGCCGAAGTCGGCGATGGTGACCGGGCTGCGGTCGCTCTTTTCGACGGAGGCGGCGTTTCGCCCCGCCTGCACCGCGCGGCAGAGCCGGGCAGCGAGAAACGCCGCGTCGCAGGCGGCGGTGAGTTCCGGCGTCCAGGCGATGTTCAAGGCGGTCTTCTCCGGGAGAGCGGTTTCGGACGAACGCAGCGACGCCGCGGAGAGGCTGTCTCCAGGCAGCGCCGGCGGGGGCTCTATTCTAGGCGGGCCCCGCGGCTTTCCGCAAACGTTCGAGAGGCGGCTTCTGCCCTAAAATCGACGGAAGAATCGAGAAAATCGGCAAGCCTTACGGCGTAAGGGATTCTAGACGCCGCTAAAGAGTCGCGGAGGGGAAGGTCGCGAAACCACGGAGGGCGAAACCCATCCGTCCTCAGGCAGGCGCGACGTAGGCTGTACGATGGGCTCTCCTGCGTGATCCGCGGCGTCTCCCCCGTCGCACAGGTTCCCTGAAGTCAGCCCTCGCCGCCTCGCCTCAGCGCCGCATCGAAACCATGCCCGACGCCCCGTCGACCGCCGATCTGGAAGCCCGATTCCTCGAACGCGTCGCCGACCGCTCCGTGCGCGTCGGCGTGCTGGGGCTCGGCTACGTCGGCCTTCCGCTCACCCGAGCGTTCGCGGAGAAGGGAGTCTCGGTCGTCGGCTTCGACGTCGATCGGTCCAAGGTCGATCGCCTCCGCGCCGGCGAGTCGTACGTGAAGACCGTCTCGGGCGAAGCGATCGCCGACTGGATCGCGCGAGGCCTGTTCGATCCGACCGACGACTTCGACCGACTGGGCGAAGTCGACGCGGCGCTGATCTGCGTGCCGACGCCGCTCGACGAGCATAAGGATCCCGATCTCGGCTACGTCGAATCGACGGCCCGGGCGATCGCGAAGCGGCTGCGACGGGGGCAACTCGTCGTCCTCGAAAGCACGACCTATCCCGGCACGACGCGGGACGTCGTTCGCCCGATCCTCGAGTCCTCGGGCCTGTCCGCGCAGAGCGACTTCTTCCTCGCCTACAGTCCCGAGCGCGAAGATCCAGGCAACGCGAAATTCACCGCCAACAACATTCCCAAGGTCGTCGGCGGCCTGACGCCATCGGCGCTGAACGCCGCCTGCGCCCTGTACGCGCAAGCCGTCGTCGAGGTCGTGCCCGTTTCAAGCTGCGAGGCGGCGGAGGCGGCGAAGATCCTCGAGAACACGTATCGCTGCGTCAACATCGCGCTCGTCAACGAGCTCAAGATCGTGTTCGACCGGATGGGGATCGACGTCTGGGAGGTGATCCGCGCGGCCGCGACCAAGCCGTTCGGCTTCCAGGCGTTCTATCCCGGCCCGGGCCTCGGCGGCCACTGCATCCCCATCGATCCGTTCTACCTGAGCTGGATCGCGCGCAAGTATGACGCGACCGCGCGCTTCATCGAACTGGCGGGCGAGATCAACGAGCGGATGCCGGAATACGTCGTCGACCGCGTGATCGACGCGCTCAACGATCTGGGCAAGCCCGTCCGCGGCAGCAGGATCTGCATCCTGGGGATGGCGTACAAGAAGGACGTCGACGATCCCCGCGAGAGCCCGTCGTTCCGGCTGCTGGAACTGCTGCAGAAGCGGGGCGCCGACCTGTCGTATCACGACCCCCACATTCCGTCGCTGCCGAAGATGCGGAGCTTCGACGTGCCGCCGCTCGCGAGCGAGCCGCTGACGGACGACTTCCTCGCCTCGCAGGACTGCCTGCTGATCGCGACCGATCACAGCGCCGTCGACTACGCCCGCGTCGTTCGCCTTTCCCGCTGCGTCGTCGACGCCCGGAATGCGACCGGGAAGGTGACCGAGGGCCGCGAGAAGATCTATCGGGCGTAAGGCTACGGTTTCTGATTCGGCGACTTCGCGCGATCGAGCAGCGAAATCATCCCCTGTCCCAGCGCGTCGCCGACGAGAACGTACGTCTCCGCGTTGCCGAACTCGTGATGGCCGTGGGTCGGATTGGGGGAGTCTTCGGCAGGGCGCACGAAATCGCGCGTTCGAACGAAGACCGCGTTCCCGGCGAACTCCGGCCTCGCGACGGCCGCCTCCTGGGCCTTCCGTAAGTCGCTCCAGCCCTCGGGAGCGTCAGTCCACGGGCCCGTAAGTTCTCCGACCACGACTGGCAGGTTCGGCGCTTCGAATTCGCTCCGGACGTCCTTGATCAGATTGACGAGGTTCGCCTCGTACTCCGGTACCGCGTTCTGCGGATCGACGCCGTCGTTCCAGCCCTGGTACCAGACGAAGCCCGACAGTTCGTAGCGATCGCCGAGGCCGGGAAAGTCGGTCTTCAGGTTCGCGAGCGCCTCGCGCACGTCCGCGATCATCTTCGTGTAGTACGGCCCGGTCTCTCCGCCGGAGCTCGGCGGACGAAAATCCTGGTAGAGACTCTTCCCGCCCCAAGCGGTCTTGATCAGCAGCACGGGCGCATCGAGTCGATCGCCCAGGACGTGACCGAACTGGAGTTCCGGGCCGAAGTGATGCGTGCCGCCATAGACGGAGAAGCCGACGGTCAGCGGCCCGGCAAGCAACGGCCCCCGCTCGCGCTGGTACCGACACCAGACGTCGTCGCGCACCGTCCACGATACGTCGGCAGCTCGCAGATGCCGAAAACCCGGAGCCTTGTCCGGATCGTTCAGCAGGGAGAGCAGCGTGCCGCGTCCGTCGTTGTAGTCCTTGCCCGCGAGGTCGGCGACCGCCTGACCTTCCATGTTCGATTGCCCGGCCAGGATGAAGACCTGAATCGGGAGCGGCGCCTCTTCGGCAGCGGCGAACCGCGGCGCCGACAGCATGACGACGAAACAGAACGCCAGAAGGATCGGTCTCATGGTCGGTTCCGCCTGAGGAGGGGTGGATCGCTGCGTCGCTTACATGCTATCGCGAACAGGCCCGACTACGTCGCTCTTCCTGCATACTCCCGATACCACGCGACGAACTTCGCCACGCCTTCGGCCAGCGGCGTGTAGGGACGCAGGTCGAAGTCCCGGGCGAAGCGGTCCATATCGGCGTAGGTCTCCGGAACGTCGCCGGCCTGCATGGGAAGCAGTTCCTTAATCGCTTCGCGGCCCAGGTTCTTCTCGATCAGGCCGATCAGTTCGAGCAACTCGACCGGCTCGTGATTGCCGAGGTTATAGACGCGGTAGGGGGCGCTGCTCGTCGCGGGATCGCCGGACGCGGCGTCCCATTCTGGATTCGCCGCGGGCGGCTTCGCGATCACGCGGACGATCCCCTCGACGATATCGTCGACGTAGGTGAAGTCCCGCCGCATGTCGCCGTGATTGAAGACGCGGATCGGCTTCCCCTGGCTGATCGCGTCGGCGAAGAGATACATCGCCATGTCGGGCCTGCCCCACGGTCCGTAGACGGTGAAGAACCGCAAGCCCGTCGTCGGCAAACCGTAGAGATGGCTGTACGAGTGAGCCATCGCCTCGTTCGCCTTCTTCGTCGCTCCGTACAACGACAGCGGGTGATCGCACGGATCGCCTTCCGAGAAGGGCATCTTCGTATTCGATCCGTAGACCGAACTCGACGAGGCGTAAACCAAATGCGGCGTCTTCCGATGCCGGCAGCCTTCCAGCATGTTGAGGAAGCCGACCAGATTGCTTTCGACGTACGTCCGCGGATTCTCGATCGAGTACCGCACGCCGGCCTGCGCCGCGAGATGGACGACCGCGTCGAACGGCGTTTCGGCGAATGCGGCCTCGGTCGCCAGTCGGTCCTCGATCGATAGCTGCCGGAAGCGAAAGCTGGGATGCGCCGTCAACTGGCTCAGACGATCCTGCTTCAGACGCACGGGATAGTAGGCGTTCAGGTCGTCCCAGCCTTCGACCGCATGACCCTCGTCGAGCAGACGCCGGGCCAGATGAAAGCCGATGAACCCGGCGGCGCCGGTGACGAGCAGCGAAGCCATGCGGCGGTATCGTAAGAAGGACGTCGTTGCGGCAGAGGAGAAGCATGCCGGCGAGCGACTATCTTAGCAGCCCGTTGATTCTCTCAACGGGGCTGCGTTCGCCGCACGGATGCGGCGTCGAAACAGCGGTCTTTCCGCTGTTTTGCGAGGCGTGAGAGACTTGTTTCGAACCTGCCGAGCGTGATTTTCGCCACGACGGCGAAAATCGACGGGCTATTGGCGGCTCGCTGCCGGAGCGAAGGCGCCTGAAGGTTTCGACTGGCGAAGCGTGGGACTCGCCCTTCTCGCACGAAAAACGCCCTCTTCCTGAGGCAGGAAGAAGGCGTTCGAATCGATTCAGCGTTCGACGGAACGGACGCTTACCGGCGACCAGGTCCGCCTCCGCGGGGACCGCCCCCGCGAGGACCGCCGCCGCCAGGAGCCGAAGGTCGTCCGCCGCCGCCGCCGCGCATCGCAGGGGCCGAAGGCTGCGAGCCTCCGCCTCCGCTGAACGAAGGCGCCGAAGGTCGCGAACCGCCTCCGCCGAAGGAGGGCGCCGAAGGTCGAGCGCCGCCGCCCCCGATCGAGGGGATCGAGCGAGGAGCGCTTCCGCCGCCGATGCGAGGAGCCGAGCCGCCGCTTCGCCCGCCGCCGAGAGCCGGCGGGGACGAGATGCTGCGTCCCGGATTCAGACCGGAAATGCCCGATCCGCCGGAGGGCCGGGGAACCGAGAAGCTGCTGCGGTTGGGACCGCCGCCGCCGCCGGGTCGCGGACCAGCTCCGCCGCCCGGACGAGGACCAGCTCCTCCTCCTCCTCCGCCGCCGCCAGGACGAGGTCCGCCGCCGCCGCCGGGGTTTCCGATACCGGGACCGCCACCTCCGCCGGGTCGCGGACCAGCTCCGCCTCCGGGAAGACCGCCACCGCCGCCGGGACGCGGACCAGCTCCACCGCCACCGCCGGGAAGTCCAGCGCCGCCGCCGGGACGGGATCCGCCGCCGATACCAGGGGCTCCTCCGCCGCCGGGTCGCGGACCAGCTCCGCCACCGCCGCCGGGAAGTCCGGCGCCGGGACTACCGCCCCGACCCGGTGCACCAGATCCGCCCGCTCCGGGGCCACCAGGTCCGCCGGCTCCAGGTCCGCCGCGTCCCGGTGCGCCAGGTCCACCCGCTCCGGGACCATCGCCACGACCAGGACCGCCAGGCAGTCCAGCGCCGGGTCCGTCACCGCGACCCGGTGCGCCAGGTCCGCCGGCTCCGGGTCCATCGCCGCGTCCCGGAGTTCCGGGACCGCCGCCTGCGCCAGGTCCGCCGCGTCCCGGTCCGCCAGGACCGCCCGCGCCAGGTCCGTCACCGCGTCCCGGTCCGCCGGGAAGTCCGGCGCCCGGTCCATCGCCACGTCCAGGAGTTCCCGGGCCGCCGCCTGCGCCAGGTCCGCCGCGTCCCGGTCCGCCCGGACCGCCCGCGCCGGGTCCGTCACCGCGTCCCGGTCCGCCGGGAAGTCCGGCTCCCGGTCCATCACCACGTCCCGGTCCGCCGGGACCGCCCGCGCCGGGACCGTCACCGCGACCCGGTCCGCCGGGAAGACCGGCTCCCGGTCCATCGCCGCGGGGACCTGAACCAGGGCCAGGGCCGCCTGGAGTGCGGCCGCCCGCGCCGGGCCGTCCGCCGTTTCCGCGTCCCGGAACGCCGCCGACTCGCGGACCGCCCGTCGGGAGGCCCGGAAGATCGAGTCGCGGAAGTCCCCCTGCGCCGGGGAGATCCTCGCGTCCCGGAAGTCCGCCTGCGCCCGGAAGTCCTGCACCAGGCAGTCCGCCGCGCCCGGGAAGTCCGCCTGCGCCCGGAAGTCCGCCTGCGAGAGGCAGGCCCCGCTCGAGCTGCGAACGCTGCATCGAGATGTTGCGGAACGACCGAATCGGATCCGCGTAGCCTCGCCGCGCGTCGAGCCCCAGAGGCCGGAAGTTATACGGCACGTTCGGCCCGCGGACGAACGAGTTGAACCCGATCCCCAGGGGCGAGATGCCGCCCGGGAAACCGCCGGCTCCGAATCCGCGACCCCAGGCCGAGAGCCCGAAGTACGAGACCGGCGGACGGAAGCCCGGGTTACCGACGTAGTAGTTGTTCCACCCCAGCAGCGTGTCGTAGTACGAATAGCCCGGACGACGATACGCCCAACTGTTGTAGGTGAAAATCGGGTCGTACCAGAGCGGGTTGTTTCGCGCCTGGTACCACGGGTGGAAGCCGAAGCTGTTCCAGTTGGAACCGTAGTAGTTGCCGAAGTAGTAGTGCTGATATCGCGGCGCCGCCCACAGGTTCAGCCACAGCGACGTCTGCGTGTTCACGACGACGGTCGGCGACCAGAAGTAGTTCGGCTGGGTGTAGATCGGCCGGGAGTAATAGACCGGCGCGAACAGCACGCCGCGCGTCGGACCGCGGTAATCCCAATAGCCGTCCACGAAGATGCAGCCGCCCGCGGTGTTCAGGTAATGGGCAGGCACCCACACCCAGTTCTCCTGATGCGGAGTCCAGTAGCCGGGACGCCACTTGTAGTCGTCCGACTGGTACTGCCAGGCGCCCGGCACCCAGAAGTGGTTCTCCGACGGAGCTTCCGAGGAGGGACCCTCTTCGACCGATTCCGGAACGGGCGGCAGGTACGTCACCGTCTCCAGTTCCTCGGAAATCCAGGCGCCCGCCGTCCAGCGGAAGCCGCCGTCCGCTTCGGCCCAGTAGCCGGGAACCCAGCGACGTCCCGGAGGAGCCTTTCGCCAGACGCCGCTGACCCAAAGGTAATCCTCTCGCTCGGGATCCCAGGCCCAGTAGCCGGGAATCCACGTCGCCGAAGCGTCGTCGAGTTCGTATTCCGGCGGAAGCTCGTCGATCGGCTCCGGCGGCTGCTTGGCGATCACCGGCGCCAGCTCCGTCGTCTCCGTGATGGGCGAGGCGTACGCCTCGTGCACCGGACCGCGGAGCAGAACCTCGTAACCGTCCGCCGACGTATCGACGGGTTCCTCCGCCCCGGGGACCGGGACTTCGCTCGTCGGCAAATCGGGCGGAGGGGGGAGCTGTTGCGCTCGCGCAGAGTTCGCAAGAACTGCGACTCCGACGAGACCGGCCGCTCCGGCCGCAAGCACGTAGCGAATCATGAAGCTGTGCTCCTTGTGACGTCGGTGCGCCATCTTGTTGACGACGCATCGTGGAAGGGCGAGTGGGAGTCGTAAGGCAGCGTCGGTCGTCCGCGACGGCGCCCCGAGATCTCCCGGCAGGCGTTCGCGCTGGAATGGCAGCGCAGTCCGGACTTAATACGCAAACCCTATGCCGGGGCGACCTCTAGAGCCCGCTGGGTTCGCTCGACCGACTCAGTCGACCGGATCGGTCGGCGCCTCCTTCGATGCCTCTTCCTGCGTCTCCGTGACGTCATCGACCGCGTCAGACGAGGCGCTTTCGGGAGCCGCCGCGGCGCCCGCCCCTGCGTCGCCAGGAACCGGGTCGGTCGCCGATGCGTCATCGTTCGGATCGGCGTCCGGTTCAGAGGCGGCAGGTTCCGCCGTCGCCGGCTCAGCGGGGGCTTCTGCGGACGACTCGGGAGAAGTCACGGGCTTCGTCGCTGCGGCTTCGCTTTCGGCCAGACGCTTCAGATTGGCGAGCCCCGTGTCGAAGTCCTGCTCGAGCATGCCCCGCATCATCAGGCCGACGTACCGTCCGATCGGGCTGAAGCCCATGTCGCACTGGAAGCTCCAGGTGACGTTCGTCTGAGACTCCTTGCCAGCCGGCAGAAACTTCATGGTCCCCGGGTTGGCTCCGCTGCCGGCGAAGTCGACGGTGTAGGCGACCAGCGAGCCCTCCTCGACGCCGGTGACGGCTACCTTGCCGGTCGAGAGCTTTTCGCCTTTCCACTCGTACCACGCTCCTTCGCCCACTGAGGGATCGGAGAACGTGTAGGTCACCGTCGGATCCATCTCCTTGTTCCACGCCTGCCAGTCGGGCCACCGTTTCATATCGGCGACCAGCGGATAGAGCGTCTCGGGCGCGGCCGACGTGAGGACGGAGCGTTCGATGACGATCGCCTGCGGCAGCAGGAACCCGAGCAGCAGGATCCCCACGACCAGCGTGACCACGACGCCGACGATGCGCAGGAAGACCTTCATGGCAGGCGAGTCTTTCGCGAGTGGACGAGCGAGCGCCGCGAGATCGCGGTCGGGACCGTTCCGATCGGTTCATCATAAGGCTTGCCGACTTCGATCGCGAAAAGCTTGCACTCTGACTCGCGCACGAAAAAGCGCCGGCCCTGATGAGAGGACCGGCGCTCGAATGCGGTGCGGCGTGTCGAGACGCAGGGATGCGTTTAGACCAGCGCGGTTCCCATCGTGACGCCCGGGGCGGGAAGCTCGCTGCGGCCCATCAGCGCCTGGTCGATGGCCCGCGCGGCGCCGCGACCTTCGTTGATGGCCCACACGACCAGCGACTGACCCCGGCGGCAGTCGCCCGCGGCGAAGATCTTCGGATCGCTCGTCGTGAAGACGCCGTGGTCGGCCTTGAAGTTCGACCGCGGGTCGAGTTCGATGCCGAACGTCTCGTTGACGTAATGCTCGGGGCCGAGGAAGCCCATCGCCAGCGTGACGAGCTGCGTCGGCCAGAGCTTCTCCGAACCAGGAACCTCCGTCATCTTGGGGCGTCCGTTCTCGAACGTCCACTCGATCTCGACCGTCTTCAGCGCCTTCAGGCGACCCTGCTCGTCGCCGATGAACTCCTTGGTGCTCATGCAGTACTGCCGGGGATCGTCGCCGAAGCGCTTCGCCGATTCTTCGTGGGCGTAGTCGACGCGGAAGATCCGCGGCCACTCGGGCCAGGGATTGTCCGCGCCGCGCAGCGCGGGCGGCTTGCCGAACAGTTCGAAGTTGACCATCGACTTGCAGCCGTGCCGCAGCGACGTGCCGATGCAGTCGGCTCCCGTGTCGCCGCCGCCGATCACGATCACGTCGAGATCCTTCGCGCTGACGTAGGCGCCGTCTTCGAGATTCGAATCGAGCAGGCTCTTCGTGTTCGCGCGGAGGAAGTCCATCGCGAAATGGACCCCCTTCAGATCGCGTCCCGGGATCGGCAGGTCACGGGGCTTCGTCGCGCCGACGGCCAGCAGCACCGCGTCATGCTCCGAATAGAGCTTCTTCGCGTCGACGTTCTTGCCGACGTCGGCGTTCGTGCGGAACTTGACCCCCTCCTGGCGCAGCAGCTCGATGCGGCGTTCGACGACCTGCTTTTCGAGCTTCATGTTCGGGATGCCGTACATCAGCAGCCCGCCGGTGCGATCGGCCCGCTCGAAGACCTCGACCGAGTGGCCGACGGAGTTGAGCTGCGCCGCGGCGGCCAGACCGGCAGGGCCCGACCCGATGATCGCGATCTTCTTGCCCGTGCGATGCTGCGGCGGATTGGGGACGACCCAGCCCTCTTCGAAGCCGCGGTCGATGATCGCGTTCTCGATGTTCTTGATCGTGACCGGCGGATCGGTGATGCCGAGCACGCAAGCCCCCTCGCACGGGGCAGGGCAGGCCCGACCGGTGAACTCGGGGAAGTTGTTCGTCTTGTGCAGACGATCGAGCGCGTCCCGCCAGCGGCCGTGGAAGACCAGGTCGTTCCACTCCGGGATCAGGTTGTCGACCGGGCAGCCCGTCGCCGACATGCAGAACGGCACGCCGCAGTCCATGCACCGCGCGCCCTGCTCGCGGAGCTTCTCCTCGACCGGCGGGGTGTAGATCTCGAGATAGTCGCTGGCACGTTCGAACGGATCCCGGTAGGGAACGGTCTTGCGGGCGAACTCTTTGAATCCGGTGGGCTTTCCCATGGGCGTACGAACGGCAGCGGCGGAGAGGGCGGAATATGAAATGCGGAGTCGACCTAGAGCGGCGTTCCTCGGGGACATGCCCGTGTGCCACGGCTGGCTTGTCCAGCCGTGATTCCGCCATCCATCGAGATCGAATCCGAAACTACATCGAATCGGTAGTGTCTGACGATCGAACGTCTCGGCGTCTTCCGACCCTCAGTCACGGCTGGACGAGCCAGCCGTGGCACACGGGCCGAACCTCGCTTCGAGCGAACTCGATTGTTCGGCGTCTCAGACTTCCTTCTGGCGGACGACCATGGGGGCGCCTGCTCCGGCGGAAGCGGATTCTTCCTCTTCGTCGCCCGAGCGGACCTTGCGCTGCTGCAGAGCCAGCTTGTAGTCGATCGGCATGACCTTCTTGAACTGGTCGCCGATCGTGTCCCACTCGTCGAGAACCCGCTGGCCGACGGCGGAGCCGGTGTAATCGACATGCCGGGCGACGGCGTCGCGAACGAAGGCGACGTCCTGCTCGTCGAGCGGATCGAGCTCCACCATTTCCAGGTTGCACTTCAGTTCGAAGTCGCCCGCAGCGTCCCAGACGTAGGCGATGCCGCCCGACATGCCCGCGGCGAAGTTTCTTCCGGTCGGGCCGAGGATGATCGCGCGACCGCCGGTCATGTATTCCAGACCGTGGTCGCCGACCCCTTCGACGACGACTTCGGCGCCGCTGTTCCGGACGCAAAAGCGCTCCGCCGCGCGGCCGCGGAAGAAGCACTCGCCCTTGACGGCGCCGTACAGGACGACGTTGCCGATGAGGATGTTGTCCTCCGCCGCGAAGCCGCTGTTCTTCGGCGGATAGATCACGATCCGCCCGCCCGAGAGGCCCTTGCCGACGTAGTCGTTGGCGTCCCCTTCGAGTTCGAGCGTCACGCCCGGCGCCAGGAACGCGCCGAAGGACTGACCCGCGCTGCCGTTGAACTTGAGGTGGACCGTATCCGGGGCCAGGCCCGCGGCGCCGTAACGCTTGGTCAGTTCGTGGCTCAGGATCGTGCCGACCGTGCGGTTGATGTTGACGATGTCGAACTCGGCCTTCACCGGTTCGCCCCGTTCGATCGCGGGTTCGCAGGCCGGGACGAGCTTCGTCACGTCCAGCGACTTGTCCAGGCCGTGATCCTGCTCCATCGTCTTCCGGACGCCGACGCCCTCATGGGCGCGCTTCGCCGGTCGCAGCAGGGGCGCCAGGTCGAGACCGTCCGCCTTCCAGTGCGCGATCGCTTCGTCGGCTTCCAGAAGATCCGTCCGACCGACGAGGTCGTCCAGGTTCTTCACGCCCAGTTCGGCCATCACCCGCCGGGCGTCTTCGGCGACCATGAAGAGATAGTTGACGACGTGCTCCGGCTTGCCGGCGAACTTCTTGCGAAGTTCGGGGTCTTGCGTCGCGATGCCGACGGGGCACGTGTTGAGGTGACACTTCCGCATCATGATGCAGCCCAGCGCGATCAGCGGAGCGGTCGCGAAACCCATCTCCTCCGCGCCGAGCATCGCCGCCAGGACGACGTCGCGGCCCGTCTTGAGGCCGCCGTCCGTCTGAAGGGTGACGCGGCTGCGCAGGTCGTTCAGCACCAGCGTCTGGTGCGTTTCGGCCAGACCCAGTTCCCAGGGCAGACCGGCATGCTTGATGCTGGTCAGCGGCGAAGCGCCCGTGCCGCCCGAATCGCCGGCGATCAGGATGTGATCGGCATGCGCCTTGGCGACGCCGGTGGCGACGGTGCCGACGCCCGCCTCGGCGACCAGCTTCACGCTGATGCGAGCGCCGGGGTTGGCGTTCTTCAGATCGTGGATGAGTTGGGCCAGATCCTCGATCGAATAGATGTCGTGATGCGGCGGCGGGCTGATGAGGCCCACGCCCGGGGTCGAATGGCGGATGCGAGCGATGTTCGCGTCGACCTTCTTGCCCGGAAGCTCGCCCCCTTCGCCCGGCTTGGCGCCCTGCGAGATCTTGATCTGCAGTTCGTCCGCGTTCGTCAGGTAGTCGATCGTCACGCCGAACCGGCCCGACGCGACCTGCTTGATCGCGCTCCGGCGAGGGTTCTTCGATCCGTCGGGCAGGGGAGCGTAGCGGGCCGGGTCTTCGCCCCCTTCGCCCGTGTTGCTCTTGCCCCCCATGGAGTTCATGGCGATCGCGAGCGATTCGTGCGCCTCGGCGCTGATCGAGCCGAAGCTCATCGCCCCGGTGCAGAAGCGCTTCACGATGGCGCTGGCCGGTTCGACCTCTTCGATCGGGATCGGACCGTCTACGGCGGGCTTGAACTTCAAGAGGCCGCGAAGCGTGCGGAGGCGCCGCGCTTCGCCGTCGCAGATCTTGGCGAAGTCCCAGTAGGCGTTCTTGTCGCCCGTCCGCGCGGCGATCTGCAACTTGGCGATCGTCTGCGGTTCCCAGGCGTGCTTCTCGCCTTCGGCCCGCCAGTGATACTCGCCCGGGTTGGGGAGCTGCGAAGAGCGGCTGCGGGCGTCGGTCGGGTAGCCGAGCGCATGACGGCGGAGCGTCTCTTCGGCGATGACGTCGAAGCTGACGCCCTGGACGCGGCTGGCCGTTCCGGCGAAGCAGCGTTCGATGACTTCGTCCTTGATGCCGAGGGCCTCGAAGATCTGCGCGCCCTTGTAGGACTGCAGCGTCGAGATGCCCATCTTGGCCATCACCTTCAGGATGCCCTTCCGGACGCCCTTGCGGTAGGACTCGACGATCTTCTTGTCGACGACTTCGGAAGCGCCGACGAACGATTCGCCCGACAGCAGGCCGTCGCGCTGCGCCTGCCAGAGCGACTCGAACGCGAGATACGGGTTGATCGCGTCGGCGCCGTAGCCGATCAGCAGGCAGTGGTGATGGACTTCCCGCGCTTCGCCCGATTCGACGATCAGGCCGATGCGGGTCCGCTTCGCGCTGCGAACGAGGTGATGGTGGACCGCTCCCGTGGCGAGGAGCGAGCTGACGGGCGCCCGGTCGGCGGAGATCTCCCGATCAGAGAGGATCACCAGCGAATCGCCCTCGTCGATCGCGGCTTCCGCTTCGGCGCAGATGCGATCGAGCGCCGCGACCATGCCGGCCTTCCCTTCGCTGCGGGGGAAGGTGATGTCGATCACGCGGCTCTTCCAGCCCCGATGATCGAGATGCCGCAGCGCAGCCAGCTCCTCGTTGGTCAGGATCGGGTGCGGCACGAGCAGGCGGTGTGCGTGGCCCGGCTCCGGCTCGAGCAGGTTCTGCTCCGGTCCGATGTAGCACTCCAGCGTCATGATCAGCTCTTCCCGGATCGAATCGATCGCGGGATTGGTGACCTGCGCGAAGAGCTGCTTGAAGTAGTCGTACAGCAGCCGCGGCTGATCGGAGAGACACGCCAGCGCCGAGTCGTTCCCCATCGAGCCGAGCGGATCTCGCTTCTCCTTGATCATCGGGAGGAGCATGAACTGCATCGTTTCGACCGTGTAGCCGAACGCCTGCATCCGCGGCAGAAGCGTCTCCTGGTAGAAGCCGTGCGGCTCCTCTTCGGTGTGCAGTTCGGAGAGCTCGATGCGGTTCTCCCGCAGCCACTGGGCGTAGGGCTGCCGCCGGGCGAACTCTTCCTTCAGCTCCTCGTCGGGGATCAGGCATCCCTTGTCGAAGTCGACCAGGAACATGCGGCCCGGCTGCAGGCGACCCTTCTCCTTGACGATGGCCGGGTCGACTTCGACGACGCCGACTTCGCTGGCCATGATCACGCGGTCGTCGTGCGTCAGGTAGTACCGGCTGGGCCGCAGGCCGTTCCGGTCGAGCACGGCGCCGATGGTCTTGCCGTCGGTGAAGACGATCGAGGCGGGCCCGTCCCAGGGCTCCATCAGGCAGGACTGGTATTCGTAGAACGCCCGCTTGGTCTCCGACATGGTGCGATGATTCTGCCACGCCTCGGGCACCATCATCATCACCGATTCCTGCAGCGAGCGACCGCTCAGCAGCAGGAATTCCAGCACGTTGTCGAACGAACCGGAGTCGGAACAGTCGGGCTCCACGATCGGGAAGAGCTTCGACAGCTCTTCGCCGTACAGCGGGCTGCTCGCCGCGCCCTGACGGGCGCGCATCCAGTTCTGATTGCCGCGGAGCGTGTTGATCTCGCCGTTGTGGCTCATGAACCGCAGCGGCTGCGCGCGGTCCCAACTGGGGAACGTGTTGGTCGAGAACCGCGAATGGACCATCGCCAGGTGACTGACGAAGTCCTCCGCCTGCATGTCTGGGTAGTAGGGGACGATCTGATCGGGGGTCAGCATCCCCTTGTAGATGATGATCTTGCTCGACAGGCTCACGACGTAGAACGTCTTCGCCTCCTTGAGCGACTTGTCGGTGCGAAGCAGGTTGCTCGCCCGCTTGCGGATGAGATAGAGCTGGCGCTCGAAGGCGTCCGAGTCGAACGCCTTGCCGTTCGATCCCTCGGCCGCGCCGGCGCCTTCGGGCGCGGCGACGATCAGTTGCTCCATCCAGGGCTCGCAGGCGCGGGCGGCGGGACCGACGTCGGCGACGTCCGTCTGCTGCGGCACCTTGCGCCAGCCGACCAGAACCTGGCCCTGTTCGGCGATCAGTTCCTCGAACTTCTGCTTGCAGTACGCCCGCTCCTTGGCGTCCCGCGGCAGGAACACGATGCCGGCGCCGTAACGGCCCTTCTCGGGCAGCGTCTTGCCGAGCTCTTCCTTCACGACCCGCGCGAAGAAGGGATGCGGGATGGCCAGCAGCATGCCGGAGCCGTCGCCCGTGTTGGGCTCGCATCCGCATCCGCCGCGATGGTTCATCCGGCGGAGCATGTGATCGGCGTCGAGCACGATCTGACGGCTGGCCACGCCCTTCACGTGCGCGACGAAGCCGACGCCGCAGGAGTCCTTCTCGAACTGCGGATCGTAGAGGCCCTGCTTTTCGGGAAAGCCGTTGGGTGCGTGATTAGCGGACATCTTCGTCGTCGGGCGCTGGAGTGTCAGGACCTGAGTCGCACCCCTCGGATGCGACGTCGCGGCTTGCCGCGATGGATGTTTTGCGGCAGGCCGCGAGGTAGTTTCGCGGCGTGCCGCGTTGGACCGTTCGCGGCTTGCCGCGTGCGAAAAGCCGCGGACTGCCGCAGTGGAAATTAGAAGTCGAACGGAAGAGCGAGTCGCAGTGACCCGGGTTCGCCCGGCACGCCGACTCAGGTTTCGCCGACCGTCGCCGGCACGCGCTGGTCGGAGTCGGACTCCGCGTCGATCGCCGGCAGGTCGGACGTCTCGGTCGTCATGCCGTCCGCGTTCGGCGACTCTGCCGCCACGTCCGACGGAACCGGGAGACCGACGGCGGAGGCGAGAGCCTCGGTCGCGTCCGATTCCTCTTCGGTCGTCGCCGGCGTCTGTTCGCGGAGCAGGCGGATGAACGCCTGGGCTGTTTTACCGAGTCCCTTGCCGCGACGGACGATAATTCCCAAGCGACGTTTGAGATCGACCCCTTCGATGGGGAGAGCTTTCAGGTCGCCGATCTGGATCTCGCGCTCGACGGTCGGCAGCGGCAGCAGGGCGATGCCGGCGTTGATGGCGACCGCCTTCTTGAGCACCTCGATATTGTCGAACTCCATCGCGATGGGAGCCGTCACCCCGTGCTGGGCGAGAAAGCGGTCGGTCTCCCGGCGAATGCGCAGATTCGAATAGAAGCCGACCATCTTCTGGCCGTCCAGCATCGCCGGGGTCACCTGTTCCAGCCGACCGAAGGGATGGTCCGGGTTGCAGACCACCACCATCGACTCGTCGCGCCACGGCAGGACGCGGATGACCCGACTCCGCCGGGGATAGCTCACCAGTCCCAGATGGGCCTGATCGTTGCGGACCATTTCATAGACGCGGTCCGGCGTGTGGTACTCCAGCCGAACGCGAGCCTGCGGATGCTGTTCCAGGAACCGCGTGATGTAGCCGTTCAGGTGGGACATGCCGGCCGAATAGATCGACACTACGCGAACCTGACCGGCGATGTCCTTATGCAGCGTCCGGACGCGTTCTTCCAGGGCGTAGTATCGCTCGATCAGCTTGCTGCAGCCCTGGTAGAAGACCTTCCCCTCCTCGGTCAGCAGGAAGGGGCGCCGCGAGCGATCGATGAGCTGCACCTTCAGGTGCTCTTCGAGCTGATGCACCATCTGCGACACGCTCGGCTGGGAGACGTTGTTCTCCCGCGCTGCCCGCGAAAAGCTTCGCAGGTTGGCGACGTCGCAAAAGACTTTGAGGTGCTTCAGGTGCATTCCGAACCGGCCTGGGAGAGGGGCGGCACGTACGTCGGGAAAACTCCGTCGTCGGTCGGTCGCCTCCTCCTGAGAGCGATACGAAGAGCAGTTCGCGAAGCGAACGAACCAGCGACGCGTTCAATAATCGGCGAACCTATGATTAAATCTTTTGATAATTGGTGCGTCAAGTAGCGGCAGGGCAGATTCTAGTCCGTTGCCGAACTTGTCCCACGTTCCGCCTGCCGAAGGCGTTCGCGGCTGATTTCGCGGTCCCGGCGGATTCTTGTTGAACGACGTAACGTCAATTGGTGAAACAGGTTGAGGACAACGTTTCTTACCTGGTGGAATTCCATACGGAAGCCGACTCGCCGTACCAGTTCAAGTAGGGCGTGTTCGTTCACCTTGGCGAGGCTCGATGGAGTCCGCCCGCCAAGGCCGTGAGCGATGCGGCTTTCCTGCCCGGGAGCCGCGGGTCAGAATGACGCGTAAGAATCGGGACAGGGCACCGGAGCACGGTTTCGGCATGGAAACGGTTTCGCGGGAGGAAGCGGTACGGCTGCTCGCGGAGGCGGTGCGCGCTGACGGCGCGAGCTCCGCGGACGAGGCGTTCTCACCGGCCGCGGCTCATCCGACGCGGGAACGGGCGGCCCTGCTCGAATCGCTGCTCGGTACGGAACTCTGCCGGCGTCTGGGGATCGCGGCGCCGCCGGCGGACTTTCTGCTCTCGATCGTGATCCCGATCTACAACGAGACGAAGACGATCGAATCGGTCGTCGAACGGGTCCGCCGGGCGGAACCCGACGCCGAAATCATTCTGGTCGACGACGGCAGTCACGACGGGACCCGCGACAAGCTCGCCGCCCTGGAGGCGTCCGGCTGCCGGGTGATCCTGCACGAGCGGAATCAGGGGAAGGGCGCCGCGCTGATGACCGGCTTCGCGGCGGCGACCGGCGACGTGATCGCCGTGCAGGATGCCGACCGGGAATACGACCCGCTGGAGTTCCGCTGGCTCCTGCAGCCGATCTTTAGGGGCGAAGCCGACGTCGTCTACGGCAGCCGGTTCTCGTCCAACGACCGGCTGGTCACCCCCTGGTGGCATCGGATGGGGAACCAGGTCATCACGACGCTGTTCAACCTCCGCAGCGGCCAGTCGTTCACCGACGTCGAGACCTGCTACAAGCTGATGCGCCGCGAGGTCCTGTCGCCCCTGCTGCCGACCCTGCGGGAGCGACGCTTCGGCATCGAGATCGAGCTGACGATGAAGCTCGTCCGCGCCGGCGCCCGCTTCGCCGAACGGCCCATCCGCTACGACAAGCGGACCTATGCCGAAGGCAAGAAGATCGGCCTGAAAGACGCCTTTCGCGCCGTCTGGTGCATGCTGAAATATTGAGGACGCGGCGCCCTCTCTCGTAGGGTGGGTCTTGACCCACCTGTCGTTCTCACGACGCTCGATAAGGAGCCGCCGGTCGATTCTCGCTACGAGAACTCACGGACAGGAAGGCTGAGGGCACGTCGACCTTTGTGTCGACGTCCGCGGAAATCCGATGCCGCAGCTCGCCTTGTCGCGACAGGTGCGTCAAGACGCACCCTACGAGACAACGACTGCATCCCGTTCGCCCACTACGCGCTTCGCGATTCGAGCCCGCGTCGCCGCGCGAGCAGCTTCTGCAGATTGCTCTTCTGCGAAGCGATATGCCGGGAGTTCT
The DNA here is from genome assembly GCF_056501455.1 of Lignipirellula cremea. Lineage (NCBI taxonomy): Bacteria > Pseudomonadati > Planctomycetota > Planctomycetia > Pirellulales > Pirellulaceae > Lignipirellula > Lignipirellula cremea. The sequence goes on along the minus strand of NZ_CM151415.1, from coordinate 5,820,699 downwards.
CGCGGCAGCAGCGTTCCAGGTCCCCCTCGATCGCCGCGTCGAGGATCGCCACATGCTCCGCCGCCATCGCGCGGACGGCGTCGGCCTCGGGCGCGGCGTAGTCGAACAGCAGGTTGAACGCCTGCCCCTGCCGTTCGAAGAACCGTTGCAGCGTCGCGTTGCCCGACAGATCGATCCAGTACTGATGCAGGCGGTTATCGATCTGCGGCTGGCCCTCCCCGGTCGGCAGGTTGCCTTCGCGGTACGCGAGAAGCTGCGCCCGATCGAGCTTGCGGAACGCCTTCGACAGCGCCAGCGCTTCGAGCGCGTCGCGCACGTCGAGATAGGAATCGATCTCGCCCAGGTTGAACGTGCGGACCTCCCATCCGCGACGCGCGCGATGGATCAGCAGGCCCCGCTCGGCGAGGCGTCCGAACGTCTGCCGCAGGGCCGTTCGCCCGACGCCGAAGGTTTCCGCCGTCGCTTCTTCGCGGAGGAACTTCGCCTCGCCTGCCAGGCCCAGTTCGATCACGTGCTTCTGGACGAGAACCTCCAGATCGGCCCGCCCCGGACCTGACGGATGGGGACCGCTCGCCGCCGCGAGCGTATGGGGCGTGAGGCCCGAGCGCAGTTCCAGCCGCCCGTTGGGAAGCTTGTTCAGCACGCCCGCACGGATCAGCTCGGCGACCGCCTGACGCACCGGGGTGACGCTGACCGCGTAGTGATCCGAAATGGCGCTGAGCGTCAGCGCATAGGGCAGGGCGGCTCCCTCGCCCACGCAGGCGACCAGATCCCGCTTGATCATGGACGACAGCAGCGGCCGCGTCAGCGCGGGCGAAGCGGTCATTGCGGCGCCGTCGGACATTCGCGTGCTCTCGCTCTCTCCAGGCGGACGATCCCCCCAACGCTCTCCCATTAGTTTCCGCTTAGAAAAGCCGAAACGAAAGGCCGTTGCATCCGGTATCCGGATCGGCAAGAATAGGGCGACAAATCTGTTTTTGGGTACAACAGCAGGATCGGCGACCATGAGCGACTGGCGAGGCGTGTTTCCCGCGGCGACGACGCAGTTCCATGAAGACGGATCGCTCGATATCGATTCGACGGTCCGGCATCTCCATCTGCTGGTCGACGAGGGGGTCAACGGGCTGATCTTGCTGGGCACGGTCGGCGAGAACGGCTCGCTCGATCCGGAGGAGAAGATCGAACTGCTCCGCGAGGCGACGGCCGCGATCGACGGCCGCGTCCCGGTCCTCTCGGGCGTTTCCGAACGATCGAGCCGCGCGGCCGTGCGATTCGTCGAGCAAGCGGACGCCGCGGGCGTCGACGGCTATATGGTGCTGCCCGGGGTCGGGTACAAGTCCGACGCGCGGGAGACGGCGGCTCACTTCCGCCAGGTCTTCGCAGCGACGCCCCGACCCTGCATGGCCTACAACAACCCGGTCTCCTACGGCGTCGATATCAAGCCGGAGGAGTTCGCCGCGCTGGCCGACGTCGAGAATCTGGTCGCGATCAAGGAATCGTCCGACGACATCCGCCGGATCACCGACCTGATCAACGTCACGGGCGATCGCTTCACGATCTTCTGCGGCGTCGACGATCTGGCGCTGGAAGCCTGCATGCTCGGCGCGACCGGCTGGATCTCCGGCCTCGTGAACGCCTTCCCGGCGGAGAACCGCCTGATCTGGGATCTCGCCACGGCAGGTCGCTGGAACGAGGCCCGCGAAGTCTATCGCTGGTACATGCCCCTGCTGCATCTCGATACGCACGTGAAGCTGGTGCAGTACATCAAGTTCGCGATGCAGCTCACCGGCCTGGGCAGCGAGACCGTCCGCCTCCCCCGCATGCCCCTCGTCGGCGAAGAACGCGCCCGCATCGAACTGATCGTCCTCGACGCTATCGCCTCGCGCCCCAATCCCAGCGATTATCGCGCGACGGCGTAGGTTCGCGAACTGCCGCGCGTCAGAAGACCTGTGTGCCATGGCTGGCTTGTCCAGCCGTGCCCTGACCAAGGAGTAGTCCGCCTATTCTTGCGAGATCGAAGCGATTCGTCCCGCGCGAAGGGACTCTCGACCGATTCGAGGATTCGCACGGCTGGACAAGCCAGCCATGGCACACGGAGGAAGCCGGCCGCTCGTCCCTCGCATGACCTCCCGTCCTTCATCGGGTAAATTCGTCCTCTCTCCGCGAGCCTGCGGACGACGAGTCTTGCCCGAAGGAACGACCATGACCGACCGGACGAACGTCGCTTCGCCCAAGCTGAACGACGCAGACGCGTTCGCCCCTTTCGCGAAAGCCCTTCCTGCCGACAACGCGGAGTTCGTCGAGCGTCGCGGCGACGACGTCGACTGGCGGGAGAAGTCGGCGGCCGGCATGACGTTCGAAGCCGCGCTCTTCGTCGGCGCCGCGCTCGCCCGATCGAAGTTTCCGGACGTCGCCCTGCGCGACGTGCGATTCGACCGATGCGACCTGTCGAACGCCGAGTGGTCCGGCGCTTCGCTCGTGAGATCGGAGATCGTCGGGACGAAGCTGATCGGCTTCGCCTCGGCCGAGAGTCGCTGGCGGGACGTGCTCGTCCGGAAGTCGCCCGGCAGGCTGGCCGTCTGGCAGCAGACGCGGTTCGACTCCTGCCGGTTCGAGGACTGCGACCTGGCCGAAGCCAGCTTCGAAGGCGCGACGCTGAAGAACGTCGTCTTTCGCGAGTGCGATCTGGCCGGCGTCCGTTTCGTCGGCGCGACGCTGGAAAACGTCGACCTCCGCGGCTCGCGCATCGACGGCCTGCACCTCGACCCCGCCTCCGTCGCCGGCCTGATCATCGACCCGACTCAGGCGCCCATCATCGCGGCCTTGGCGGGAGCGCGAATCGAGGAAGTGCCGAAGGGGTGAGGCTTTCGCGTCGTGCTCGCGTTCAGCGCTGGTCTCGTCGAGACGAAGCCTCTTCCGCACGTTCGTCGGACGAAGGTGCAACCGCGACTCGCTCGCGAATCGTTCGGCCCGAGGACTTCTGATCGCGCTGGAGGCGCGAGACGAGCCCAGCCAACGTACCGCCAGATTCGGCGAGCAGTCGTTCGCGAACCGCGCGAAGCTCTTCAAGAATCGGAAGGGTCGTCATCGTCGCCGAGGAACTGTGATGGGGTGCAGATGAGCGGCAGTTTGTGCCCTTCGCGGAGAAGTAACTGATAGACGCGAGGGAGCTCATGGGCGTTCGCGATGTGCTTACAGCTAAGCGTCAATAGATAATCTACGCCCGCGACCGCTGCGGCGGCAATGTGCAGAGCGTCTGCGGCAGCCTTCTCGGGGATCAAGTGAGCCGCGAGGATTTTCGCTGCGAGTCTTTCGACGACGAGGTCGATCGGAACGATCGCAATGCCTTCGAGAAGTTTGAGTCGATTCGCGGCCGCGGTCGGATCGCCCGCCGACGCCTCCGCGATCACCAGTTGCGAGGTGACGAGCTCGAATCTCGGAAGCTCGGTCGTCCACCACTCTCGAGCCTGCTGCTGTAACGCGGCAGTTTGCACATCGCGACTTGGTGCAGCCGCCGCGAAACTGACGATCGACGTTTCAATGTAGACGACATCCATCGGTCGATCGCTTTCTTAGCCCCGCCGCGAATGCGGCAACTGTCTTGCGCAGGGATTCACTTCGCCTTCGCCAACGTGTCAAGTTCTTCTAACCTCAGCCTCACCGAAAGGCTGTACGATCGTCGAAACGCTTCCTTCGAAGATCCTACGGCCGACCGAATTCGAGCGACCGTATCTCGAAGGCGTTGGACGGTGCAATGCCGAGGCCCATGCTGATGGCCTCGGAGACTCCTTCGCTTCGCACGGCGACGTAGCACCACCCGATTTCGTCCCGGTCGGAACCGGGCGGAAGGAGTTCGTAGCGTTCGAGCCCGACGTCGACGTCCCTTGCTCCGCCGATCAGCTCACGCCACGCTCGCTTCAGAGCGTCGGGCGAGTATTCCGTGCGCAGCGCCGGCGAGAGGAACCGATGGGCGTGCGAGAACTTTCCTTCGCGAAGTTGAAGACAGAAATCTTCCGCAGCCGTGCAGAACGCCGGGTCATCGAACAGCGACGTCTCCCGCAGGTCGAAATCGGGAAGCGGCTCGTTTTCCTTGTCTCCGAGGGCGACGATCTGGTCCAGAGCCAGTTTCGCCGTCGCGCTGCGAATCGCGTCGCCCTGAGATCGGACGTCGGTTCGCACCAGTTCCTCGTACCATTCTCGCGCGTCGCGATACTGACCGAGCGAGATCAGCGCGAGGCACTTCCAGTTGAGCAGCGTCTGGAAGTTCGGATCGTGCGGCTTGAGCAACGACAGGGCCAGGTCGTAATACGACAGCCCCTCGCGAATCTTGGCGATCTGTTTCTTCGATAGCGGCTCGGCGTCGAACGACGTCAAGCCGGTAAGCCGATTTCCTTTGGCCATCAGCGCCGACGCCGCAGCGAATCGATGCTTGTAAGGCACGCGGTCGATGTCGATCTTCATCGGGCCGGCAGGCTCCCGTCGTCAAGATGCAGGAAACAGCGCGTCCGCGAAACACGGCGCATTGCGGAGCTTCGTAGGGTGCGGCTTGCCGCACCTGTCGTTCTCACGGCGATCGATCGGGAGCTGCCGGTAGATTTTCACGACGCGATCTCGCGGACCGAGAAGCGGCAAAGTCGCATCGAACGGCGGTTCGACCGGCAAGCGAACCCGATGCGGCAACTCGCCTCGACACGCCTCGCGATCCGGTCAACTTCAGCCGGGAATGTCGGCGTAAAGCGGGCCTTGCGCGACGTTTCCGCAGATCTGAATCGAATGGCCGAAGAACATTTCGTCGTCGTCATGCCAGAATTCGAACTTGCCGTCAGGTGCCAGCGAGATCGAAGACAGGCCCATTCTCGCGACGAACATTTCCGCGGAATGCTCGGGAACGTCTTCCTGACGCCACGTGCCGTTGAACAGGTCCAGCAACTCCGCCGCCGCGAATTCGTCGATGCGTCGTTTCCATGCGGTCTGGTCCGGCCATAGGGCGCTCGCCGTCTTCAACGCGGCGTTGGGCGATCCGGCGGCGTCCGACTTAAGGAGAACCGAGACCGGCTGTCCGTTCCACTCGGCCTCTCCCAGGAACAGGTTCAGGCCCCGATCGAGCTTCAAGTCGCCCAGAAGTTCGCTGCGAACGATCGCGGGCTTGCGCAAGCGGCTCGCATAGGCTCGCGACTCCTTATCCGCGGCGCACGGTTCCCACGCCGTCAGCACCGCTCGGTCGCCGCTCTTCGCGAGCAGCGCCGTCATCTGCCAGAACGAATAGTGCGGAAAGTCGCGGCGAGGAGGCTGGCCGGAGGGGAGCGGAAGCAGGACGACCAGTTTCCGTTCTTGAAAGGCTTTCCCTGCGATGCGGTAGCCGTCGAGCTCGAGGATCTGAACGTCGTAACTCTCGCCGTTCCAGACGCTGCAGCCGCTGCGCGTACCGACGATTCCCTCGATCAGGGTCGTCGTTTCGTCGTAGTCGACGCTGGCCGGGTCGATGTCCGACAGCGACTTCACGCCGGGAGGATGATAAGCCGTTTCCAACTGCGGTCTCCGTCGTAGGAAAGAGGGCGCATGGGATGCCGCCGTCGCAGTTCGCAGGGCGAACCGCTCGCCCTGCGAACTGATCTAGTTTCGTAGGGTGCGGCTTGCCGCACCTGTCGTTCTCACGATGATCGATCGGGAGGCTCCGGTCGATTCGCACGACGGGATCTCGCGGACCGAGAAGCGGCAAGGACGCGTCGAGCTGCGGATGCACCTGCAAGCGAACCCGATACGGCAGCTCGCCGCGACGTGACAGGTGCGGCGAGCCGCACCCTACGAAGAATCACTTCGCCTTCGCCAGTGCGTCGAGTTCTTCCAGCTTCAACCTCACCGAAACGATGTACGGCGGCTCGCCCTGCTCCCAATGCCCGTAGGTGGTGAGGACGAAGGTGCCGTCGGGCAGGATCTCGACGCCGGGATAGGCGCAGTCGTAGCCCTTCGTGTTGTCCTTCAGACGGACGACGTACTGACCGGGGCGTTGATCGAGTCGCTCCGGCGTTCGCTCGACATTGTCCGCGGTGCGTCCGGCGAGGTCTTCCCACGTGCCGACCCACGCGACCCAGTCGCCCTCGAAGGGTGACTTCTCGCTGGCGGTCGCCTTGTTCCACTCGAAGCTTTTCGTCGGCGAAACCTTGCGGAAGGAGATGACGAGTCGACCGTCCGGCCTGTAGGCGGCCTGATGTCGGTCGCCGGTCAACGACGCGGGCAGGGGAGCGGGGTCGGTCCACGTGGCGCCCTCGTCGGTCGAGTAGATGATCTGCGAGTTCGCCACGCGCTTGTTCTCTCGCAGCAGCATGGCCAGCGTCTTGCCGTCGGGCGATCGGACGATGCCCGGCTCGCAGAGATGAACGTCGGCGCTGGCATGCAGCGTGCGCGGCTCGGACCACGTGACGCCGCCGTCCTTCGTATCGGTCGCGTACAGCGTCATGACGCGCGGGTTCGCCTGCTTCGATCCTTCGTGGATGAAGCGCCCGTCGTCGTGGAAGTAGGCCGTGTAGACGCCGGGGTGATGGCGGTTCGCGGAGAGGTCGCCCATCGGGACGATGCCGCCGAACTTGCCGATGGGGGCGAGGGGCGTCCAGGTTTTGCCCTCGTCTTCGCTGATCGCCTGCCGGACGGGCCGCAGGCCGGAGAACATCAGGATCCGCTTCTTGCCCGCGGCGTCGACGGTCGGAAAGAGCGTCGGCGTCTCTTCGGACGTGGCCCAGTTCTCCGGCGTCGGCAGCCGATCCGACCAGGTCTTTCCGCCGTCCTCGCTCCGCTTGTAGAGGATCGGGCCGCGACCATGCCCCTTGGGATAGACGCAGAGGATCGTCTTGCCGTCGTCGAGCAGATAAGTCGAGACGTGGCCCAGGTACTGCCCCGGCTCGCGATCGACGACCGTCTGACGGGCCGCGTCGTCGTTCAGGTCGAGATGCTTCGGCTCTTCGGCGCTGGCGGCGAACGAAAGCAGGAGGCAGAGCAGGGCGGGGAGCGCAAGGGACGAGAGACGCATCATCGGCTGGAACTCCTTCAGGGCGGGAACTTCAGCCGGGAAGACGTCGTCTGCCGCGACTTAAGCTGGCCCTAACAGAGTAGCCGATTGGGCATCGCGAGTCGCGCGTCTTGCTCCCGCGACTCATGGAGCGAGCGTGTCCCACGGCTGGCTTGCCCAGCCGTGCAGGACCCCGGAGAAGATTCCGACTGTGCGAGAGACGACGCAAGTAGACCATCGCCCCGCTGTCCGCGGCACGGCTGGGCAAGCCAGCCATGGCACACAGAACGAATTGGACGATCGCAGGCGATGAAGGCGGGCAACTCCGTCGTCTACACGTCCCGCTGATCTTCCGCCGGAGGAGCGGCGTCCGCTTCGTCGTCGAAGTCGAGGACGGCGCCGTGCTTGGTGCCGTCCGCTGACGTCTGCGGCTGCTTCTTGCGCTGCTTCACGCCGTGCCCGCGCGCCGGGGGGGCCGAGCCTTCGGCGCCCGGAGCCGGCAGGTCGATGGTCCGCTCCATCGGGCCGACGCGGGCGATGAAGCACTTGAGGTACTCGCTTTCCAGGCACGTCGCGCTGACCGGGTGGTCGGGCGCGGCGCCGCGCTGGTCGAGCACCTGCACTTCTCGCCGGGACTTCTGCGCGACGGCGGTCAGGTTGACGAGGAACTGCTCCCGCGTGACGTTGCCTGAGCAACTGCACGTGACGAGGTAGCCCCCCTCCGCGAGCAGATCGACGGCGAAGCGATTCAGCCGATGGTACGCACGCAGGGCGTCCTCGACCCGGCTGCGGCGGCCGGCGAACTTCGGCGGATCGAGAATCACGACGTCGAACTTGCGACCCTCGGCGACGAGTCGTTCGAGATAGGGAAAGGCGTCCCCCTTTTCGACCGTGTAGTTCGACAGGCCGTTGATCTCGGCGTGGCGACGGGCCTGCTCGATGGCATGTTCGCTGGAATCGACGGCCAGGACTTCCGCCGCTCCTTGCTGGAGCGCGTTCAGACCGAAGCCGCCCGTGTAGCAGCAGACGTCAAGCACGCTCTTGCCGCGACAGAGCGAGCCGGCGATCCGGCGGTTATCGCGCTGGTCGAGATAGAAGCCCGTCTTCTGGCCGGAGACCAGATCGACCTCGTACTTGATGCCGTTCTCGCGGATCACGATCGGGCCGGGAGGCGTCTCGCCGTACCACTGCGGCTCGGCCTCTTCGAAGCCTTCGCGCTCCGCGGTCGAAGCGTCGGCACGGACTAGCACGCCCCGCGGATTGAGGCGTTCTTGCAGCGCGGCCACGATCTCGTCGCGACGCTGGTAGATGCCCAGCGCGGTCGGCTGGATGACGAGCCACTCGGCGAAGCGATCGACGATCAGGCCGGAGAGGCCGTCGGATTCGCTGAAGATCAGACGGCAGGCCTCGTCTTCGCCGAGCAGGTTCAGATCCTCGCGCAGGCGGACGGCGCGATGCACGCGGTCCTTCCAGAAGGCGGCGTCGAGCGGCGTCTCTTCCCGCCAGGAGTAGAGGCGGACGCGGATGCGACTGTTCGGGTTGTAGAGCCCGTGGGCGATGAACTTGCCCTTGTCGTTGACCAGGCCCACGGCGTCGCCCGGGGCGATCGAATCGTCGACCTTCTCGATCGCGGAATCGAGGACCCAGGGATGGCGCCCGTAAAAGGGAAGGGCCTTGCGCGGTCGTAGACGGACGTTCTTCATCGGAAGCCGGGATTGCGGTACGCGTTGTTTCGCGCCACGGGCATTGGAATGCGCCGCAGGCGGTGCGGCAGGCCGCAGGCGACGCAGCGGGAGCGGTCAGGTGGAAATCGAGTCGTAAGCGTATGCGACAACGGCGCCTACGACAACGAGCGGGGCGACCCGCAGCGGCACGCCAGGGTGCCTGAATCGCCGGCGCGGCGGAAAAGTCGATTCGCCCCGCAGGGTCGGCAGAATCGGCGAAATCGACAAGGTTTCTCATCCGTCGAGGCGGCTAGCTTACGAAAAGCGCCGCACCCGGAACCGTTTCGTAATACGGTCCCTTTAGCTCACCGTTAGGGACGCAGGGATCGACGGCCGGGAAATCGGCAATTCGATCAGCGACGAAATGATCCCCACGGTTTAGCTCTCTCTTTTCTCAGCTCTTTTCGTTAAAGTCGCGGTCGTCTTCGGTCGAACGCGCGTCTCTCTTCGACGTAGGGAAGGATTGCCGGATGAAACGCTGGCTCTTCGCAAGCGCTCTGACCCTGTGCGGCGCCGCTTCGGCCTTCGGCCCGGGTTCCTCGCTCGTCGGCGGCTCGCTGTCGGCTGCCGAGCAGAGCCGGGACGCGGCGCTCGACCAGGTCTCGGTCCGCAAACTCTCCGCGGGGCAGGAGATCGCCATTTCGACCCATTCCCGCGTCTACCGCGGCCACGTGGTCGATCCGCAGACGGGCGAGATGGAACTGGCGCTGTCGCGGGACGGGGCGTCGTTCGGCGAGCCGGTGCGACTGTTCGTGCTCGGCGCCACGACCGGCGCTCAGCCCGATTCGGCCCATATCCTGGTCCGGATGGGCAAGATCCGCGTCGGCGACCGGATGGAACTCGGCCTGGGCAGTCGGGAAGCGATCGACCGCGCGATCAGCGACCCGGTCCTCGACATCCGCGTCGATGAGTCCGTCGAAAGCGCCTACGCCGGCACGGGACGCTGAGTCGCGACGCTCGTGCGTGTCGCACTGACGAATAACGTACCCGGCGATGTGAATCGCCACGGAATCGGCTCACAGGCCGCTACCGTTTCGCGAGACGCGCTCTATCAGTCCTTCGCCGCGTCGACGATCGGTTCGCGGAGCAGGCGCCCGACGATTTTCTCCGCACGCTCCAGGGGCACGCCGCGCGCCTGGAGGACGCCGTCGCGATCGACGACTGCGCACGTCGGAAGCTGCATCGCGAACCACGCCTCGGCGAGCGAGTGATTGCGATCGGCGAACGACTTCCACGTCACGCCGGCGTTTTGCGCCGTCTTCCTCGCCGATTCGAGATTCTCGTCGAGGCAGACGCCGACGATCTCGAAATCCGCGCCTTCGAAGCGTTGAAGAAGAGCCCGTTCTCGCGCCATCTCCGTGATGCAGGGAGCGCACCACGAAGCCCAGAAGGTCACCAGCACGACCTTGCCGCGCGAGTCAGCGAGATCCATCGGCTCTCCCTCGAGATCCTTCCCGGTCATCGCGGGAGCCGGCATTCCGAGCCGGAATTCGCGAACGGCTCGAATCGAAGCGTCGGCGTGCTCCTCCACCGTCGGACCGCCCAGCTTCTTCGGGCCGTATGCCGCGCGAAGGTTCTCGAACCGCGCGATCGCGTCGCCGGCGAGGTCGTCGCCGTCGAGCGACTGGAGCCAGGCGACGAACGCTTCGCCGCGACTCGCTTTCAGAAGCTCGATCGCCTCGGGAAAGGGGCGGAGGGCCTCGTCCCGCAGAAACAGGAGCGAGCGCTGGTGCATGGCGCCGCAGAACTCGACCGGCATGCGTTGATTCGCCGGCAGATTCGGCGACGCCGCGAGAGCGCTTAAGAAGTCCTCGCTCCAGGGCTGCGGTTGAACGGCGACCGCGAAAGCGACTCTCACCCCTTTCGCGGGATGCTCCTGCGCGAGAAGGTTCGCCGCTTCCGGCGCGGACTCCGTCGCAGGCAGTTCGTTGAGGACGAACGTCAGAAGCTCGGCGGTCTCGACGCCTTGCGGCGCCGCCTGGGCGGACTCCGTCGTTCGCCGGGCGAGGGTCGACTTCGCCTCCTGGAGGTCCGTCGCCGCCTTCGCGAGTTCCGATTCAGTATTCGCCGCCGCGACCGCTTCCCGGTGCGCTTCGTAGTGCGACTTCAGCTCGGCTCTGGCCTCGGCCAAGGGCGTCGGCGCGGACTGTGCGGCGTCAGCCGGCGGGGGAACCGCGGGCCCGGCGTGCAGCGTCGCAGGGTCGACGAACAGCAGCCCGAACCCCAGGAGCGACGCCGCGAAGAGGCGAAACGGCGACAGAAAGCGGAGCGATCGACGGGACGGCATGACGACTCCTCGTTGCGATGCGACTGCATCGTAATTCGGAGTCGATCGAACGCTCTTGGAGCGAAAATTCGGAGCCCGCCCCGGGCGTCGTCGCTTCGGAGACGAGGCACGACGGTGCCTTGCCGAAAAATCGATTAATTCCGCGGCGTCGCAAGAATCGTGCCGGCGCCGGGCGTCGCGTTCGCGGCGAGAGATTCCCCCATTCCGTGCCGCGCCAGGAAGCGATCGTGGATGCTCTGCACCACGGCGGCGAATTCCTGCCTCGTCGCGGGCTCGCAATCGTGCAGCTTGCCGGCCAGTTCGGCCATGCCGGGACCGTTGGTCTCGGAGACCTGGTGCACCTTCCCCAGGAACTTCGCCGATTCGGAGAAGTTCATGTCGATCGACTTGCCCACCATCGGCTGAAACGTGCGGGTGAGCAGGTCCGCGGCGCCGAATTCGACGTCAAGGAAGAAGTCGAGCTGCGCCGAGACGTAGGGCGATCCGTCATCTCCGCGGAAATAGCCGCTGGTCAGGATCATCACGCTTTTGCCGTGCGTCCGGCGACGGAGCAGGGCCCCCTCGTAATACCCCTCGCCCAGCACGACGTGCAGCGCGGGATCGCCGTACAGCAGCTCCGCCCGGGCGAAGGTGCCCATGCCGTCTTCGGCGTCGACGACGTAGGGTTGGACCTTCTTGCAGGTGAGCTGCGTCACGTTCATCGTCCGCCAGAGGTTGACGATGACTTCCGGGTTCCGCACCAGGAACAGGTAGAGATCCGGGTCGCAGGGGAAGACCTCGACCGGAGCGCGGCGGTAGGTGCCGGCGCCCGTCAGGGCTTCCTTCAGCCGGGCCTGCGACTGCGGCGTCAGTCGGTCGAACGGAATCGCCTGGATCGCCTTCTGGCGGGCTTCGTCCGACGTATCGGCTTCGGACGGAGCGCCGGCGAAGAGAGGCGACGCTCCGCCCATTGCGAGCGCCCCGAGGAAGCCCAGAAAGCTGCGGCGTCCCAGCACGAAACCTGCCCCGGACGCCGGCGTCGAAGGAGTCATCGAGGACGAAATCGCGTGCGAGAGCGATTCGGAAAGAACTGCCGGCGGTCGAACAGGCGACGCGTCGCGGGCGATTCGGGCCATCCGTGGCTCCCGGGGAGAATGGCGGCGCGCACGATCCTTGCGGAAGCGCGCGACGAAACGCTCTGACTAGTCTTCGGCGCTTTCCGGGAGGCCGGATGAGCCAAACCGTACGGGCGGGCGCGGGACGGTCTTCCGGCGCCGAAGCGAAGTTCGCGAAACAGGCAGCGGTGCGCCGATTGCTCGATTTCCGGCATGGCACACAGGGCTCGGACTGAATCGGTCAGCCCTGCGTCGCTCGGCGATACGACCTCAGTCTCCGCCGGGAGTGCCGGTCGGGACGGCGTCCGTCTTGCGATAGCCGAGCTCGCGCATCACCGCCAGCATCTCTTCGAAGCTGATGATGCGACGGTGGCGTTCGACCTTGTAGCGATCGATCGCCAGCGCCAGTTCCCGGGCTTCGGGCGAGAGTTCCCGATAGCTGTTCGAGAACTGCCGGCGCTCCGAACCGACCGCTCCGTCGGGTCTGGCGCCCCGGCGTTCCACGAAGGGGGCGGGGGAAGCGGGCTCGGTCATCGGAAACATCTCGACTGCGTCGGCGTTCGAAAACGTGAATTGAAAGCGGCGATGCGTCCGGACCGCGGCAGTCTGCCGACGTTCCGGATCGACGTTCGAAGTTCAATTGCTGCCCAAGCGTAGGTCGCGCTTCGCCCGGGTCAAACTTCCCGTGCCGTCGTCGGCGGAAGGACGCGTTCGGCTTCCTTGCGACCCGCACGATCGTTACAACAGGGGCGTCGCGTACTGTACAAGCGTCGCGGAAGCCGGCAGGCGGACGATGGTCATCCGGTCGAATCTTTATGAGGCGGCGTTCGAGGCCTACCTGCAGCGCCTCCGCTTTCCCTATCTCGCGACTGACGAAGCTCGCCGGGCGCCCGACGGCGCGGCGTCATTGAAGAGCCCCGACTTCGTCCTGCAGCCGTCGCCCGGGCAGTTTTACGTCGTCGACGTGAAGGGCCGGCGTTTCCCATCCGGCAAGCGTCGCCAGCAGTACTGGCGGAACTGGACCACGCGCGAGGACGTGGCGTCGCTCACGCGGTGGGAAGAACGATTCGGCGACGGCGCCTCGGCCTGGTTCGTCTTCGCTTATCGCGTGCTGGGGGAGCGGTCCCCGACGGCGCCCGAGGATCTGTTCGCCTTCCGGGGCGAGCTGTTCGGCTTCGTCGCGATCCGCCTGGCGAACTATCTCGCCCACGCGCGATTGCTTTCGCCCCGGTGGGACACGATCACGATGCCGACCGCCACCTTCCGCCGGCTGGCGATTCCCGTCCGTGAGTGGCTGGACGTGCCGCTGCCGACCGCCGAACCGGACCGGGCGTCGACTCAGGCATGACGCTCGAAGCGTGCCGAGCCTCGGCTCGGGAGGCCCGGATCGACGGTTCGTTCGCCACGTCGTTCGATCTAGCCGAATCGTCCGGCTGCCGCTGCTTTTGGAGACCTCGTCGACCAAAGTGGACAAGCGACGTTGACGAGCAACCTGAGCCACCCGGGGACTCGATGCTCGATCTTCGCTGCGCTCGATCGACGAACTCGGAGGATTTCCATCCCCCGCTCGCCCGTTCGATTTCGGCTGGCGATCGCCGACGAAAAAAGCCGCGAACGTCAGATGACGTCCGCGGCCCCGGAGGGTGACTCGAGCTTTCGCGTTCCGCTTACGGGAGCAGGACGGCGTCGATGACGTGGATGACGCCGTTCGAGGTTTCGATGTCGGCCTTCACGACCTTGGCTTCGCCGATCATGACGGTCTTGCCTTCGACCTTGATCGCGACTTCCTTACCGTTGACCGTCTTGGCGCTCTTGAGGCCGACGACCTTCGACGAGTCGACTTTGCCGGGTACGACGTGGTAGGTCAGGATGCTGACGAGCTGCGCCTTGTTCTCCGGCTTGAGCAGTTCTTCCAGCGTTCCTTCCGGCAGCTTGGCGAAGGCTTCGTCGGTCGGAGCGAAGACGGTGAAGGGGCCTTCGCCCTTCAGCGTTTCGACCAGACCGGCGGCCTTGACCGCGGCGACCAGCGTCTTGAACGAACCGGCGCCGACGGCGACGTCGACGATGTCGCCCGTGCCCTTCTTGGCGGCGGCGGCAGCGGGCTTCTCGTCAGCCGAGAGAACCGAGAACGAGGCGAGACCGCAGAACACCGCGGCGATAGCGAACAGCTTCTTCATAACCAGGGACCTTAAGTTGCGCCGCGGAACACCGCGGCAGGGAGCGTTTCGGCAGGAGGTAGAGGCGACGACTCCCCCCGATTCATCCGCCCGACCGATAAGCTGCGCGCTAGCTCGCGGTCGGTGCAGGCGCCGCGTCGTGCGGCCTCGGGTAAGTCGTCCTCTGCGTCCTTCCACCGCATGCGGCAACGGTCGCCTAACCGCTCTTCGCGCGAAATTCTTCGGGACAAGGTTTCGGATAGGAACCAAGATTCGCGTCCGACCGGCGAATCTGCTTGCCGAAGCGCCGCGGTTCCGTCGTTTACGGCCGGGTCGCCGGATCGCTATTGCGGGCCTGAACGTTCGGCTAGAATCGACCTCGCCCTTCGGCGTTTTCGTCGCCGACGGCTTGCCGCCGACGTTTCGCCGCTCCTCGTCCTGGCGTCGCTCCTTATCGCTCGCTCGTCGTCTCTCGCGACGGGCCTTCGTCACGCATCGATCTCGCAACAGGCCGCGACCGCCCATGTGGGGTTGGCATATCGGATTCGATCGACCGGCGTGGCTGGCGCTGCTGATCCTGCTGCCGGCGCTCTGGTGGTTCTCGTACAAGAGCCTCAGCGGACTCGGGAAATGGCGCCGGGCGCTCGCGCTCGGCCTGCGCTCGATCGTCTGCCTGCTGCTCGTCCTCGCGCTGGCCGAGGTGCAGGTCCGGCGCGTCAGCGAGAAGATGACGACGATCTTCGTCGTCGATCAGTCGGAATCGGTCTCGCCCGCCAAGCGTCAGGCCGCGCTCAATTACGTCATCTCCGAAGTCGCGCGGCATCGCAACGCCCAACGCGAGGACCGGGCCGGCCTGATCGTCTTCGGACGCGAAGCCCGGGTCGAGATTCCTCCGTTCGAGGATGACATCCCCGCGCTCGGGTCGATCGAGAGCTCGCTGGAACTGAGGACCGACGCGAGCGATCTCGCCTCGGCGCTGAAGCTGGCCCGGGCGACCTTCCCCGAAGACGCCGCCAAGCGGATCGTCCTCGTCACCGACGGCAACGAAACTTCCGGCGACGCCCGATCGGTCGCCCGGGCGCTCGTCGCCGACGGCATCGGCATCGACGCGGTCGCCATTCCGACCGGCGTCGCGGGGGACGTCGCCGTCGACAAGCTCGTGCTCCCCAACGATTCCCGCGTGGGACAGAAGTACCAGGCGCTGGTCCTGCTGCGGAATGACACGGCCCCGACGACCGAGAACCCGGAGGGCAAGGTCCGCGGCAAGATCCGTCTGCTCCGTCGCTCGGGCGAGGCGGAAGAACTGCTGGCCGAGCAGCCGGTCGAGCTCGACTCCGGCAAGAACGCCTACCCCTTCCAGATCGAAATCGATCAGCCCGGCGTCTTCACGTACGAGGCGGAGTTCACGCCCTACGATCAGGCCCAGGACGGCGTCTCCCAGAACAACCGCGTCACCGCCTTCACGCACGTCCGCGGCAAGGGCCGCATCCTGATGATCGAGAACGCCGCGAATCGCGGCCAGTTCGACCTGCTGATCGATCGGCTGCGGAGCGAGAACCTGGAAGTGACGCTCCAGGCGACGGACAACCTCTTCACCAATCTGGCCGAACTGCAGAGCTACGACACGGTCATCCTGGCCGACGTTCCCCGGACCGGCGGCGACGAAGCCGACGACCTGTCCAGTTTCACCGACGACCAGATTTCGATGCTGGTCCGCAATACCGAACAGATGGGCTGCGGCCTGGTCATGCTCGGCGGTCCCGACAGCTTCGGCGCCGGCGGCTGGGCCAATACGGAACTCGAAAAGGCGATGCCCGTCGACTTCACCATCAAGAACTCCAAGATCCAGGCGGTCGGGGCGCTCGTGCTGATGATGCACGCCTCGGAACTGGCCCAGGGCAATCACTGGCAGAAGGTCGTCGGACGCGAAGCGATCAAGACGCTCGGCCCCATGGACTATTGCGGGCTCATCCACTGGGACTTCACCGGTGACACCTGGCTCTGGGGCAAGACCCAGGGGGGGCTCATTCGCGTCGACCAGAATCGCGACAAGATGACCGGCCTGCTCGATCGCATGGAACCGGGCGACATGCCGCAGTTCGACCCCGCGATGCGGATGTCCCTGGCGAGCTTCAACCGCGTCAACGCGTCGGTGAAGCACATGATCGTCATCAGCGACGGCGATCCCGCCGAACCGACCCAGGCCACGATCCAGGGATATATCGACGGCAAGATCCAGGTCACCACCGTCGCGGTCGGCACGCACGGCGCCGCGGGAAGCAACACGCTGCAGAAGATCTCGAACGCGACGGGCGGCAAGTACTACGTCGTGAACAATCCCAAGGCCCTCCCCCGCATCTATCAGCGCGAAGCGCGGAAGGTCTCGCGGCCGCTGATCTACGAGAAGGCCGCCGGCCTCACGCCGCAGAAGGTCGGCTCGCACGAGATCCTGGCCGGGCTCGACGGCAACTTCGACCCGATCACCGGCTTCGTCATGACCACGGTCAAGGAGAGCCCGCTGGTCGAGGTCGCCCTCGTCTCGCCCGAACCGCCCGATCCGGCGAACGCGACGCTGCTGGCCACGTGGAACTACGGCATCGGGCGCTCGGTCGTCTTCACCAGCGACGCGGGGCGGCTATGGACGAACTCCTGGACCAGCCAGCCCTATTACGACAAGCTCTTCAGCCAGATGATCCGCTGGTCGATGCGACCGGTGAACGAAGAGAACAAGTTCCTCGTCGATACCGACGTCCGCGACGGCAAGGGGCGCATCGTCGTCACCGCGCTCAACCAGCAGGACGACTTCGAGAACTTCATCGACTTCGGCGCCGTCGTCGTCGATCCCGAACTCAAGAGCCGCAACCTGAACCTGCGGCAGACCGCGCCCGGCAAGTACGAAGGCGAATTCGACGCCGACATGGCGGGCACCTTCATCGTCAGCGCCGTGCCGGGCGTCGGTCAGGCGCCGGTGCTGGCCGGGATCAACGTCCCGTATTCGGAGGAGTTCCGCTTCCGCGATACCAACCTGGCGCTTATCGAATCGCTCGCGTCGCTCGAACCCAAGGGAGGCGAGCCGGGGCGCGCGATCGTCGGCGACATGTCGCGGGAAGGGATGGACGAACTGCTGAAGGTCGACACGTTCCGCCACACGCTCGCCCGGGCGAACAGTTCGCAGGACGCGTGGTGGTGGGCCCTGACGCTGGCCGCCGGGATCTTCTTCCTGGACGTCTTCTTCCGCCGCGTGACGGTCGGCCTCGAATGGACCGCCGCGATCTGGAAGAATCTCCGCGCCCGCTTCGGCTCCGCCGCCCCTTCGGAAGAGACCGCCGTGCGGATGGATCGCCTCCGCAGCCGCAAGGAATCGATCGCGCAGTCCATCGACGAACGTCGCGCCGCCACGCGCTTCGAACCGCAGGCGCCCGCGGGCGGCAACGGCTCCGGACGCAGCGAAGAAGAGATCCGCCGTTCGCTCGACGAAGCGTCCGCTCCCGCCGCGCGCGCCGAGACGCGTCGCGCTCCGCAGACGAACGTCTCGCCCGACGACGAGAAGACCTACACCTCGCGCCTGCTCGACGCCAAGAAACGGGCGAGAGACAAGAATGACAACGATTAGACGAATGGCGTAAGCGCCGAAGCCTCTTTTCGTAGGGTGGGTCATGGACCCACCTTTTTCGAGGTTCGGTCCGACTGAAGTAAAGAAAGGTGGGTCCATGACCCACCCTACGAAGGACCACGCAAGGCTCACGCTCTTCGCTCGCCGAAACGAACGACGGAACGCACACGACTAAATTTCCCCGAGATCACGCTCTATGTCGCTCGCCGAGAACTTGCAGCAGCAGGCCGAAGAATTCCGCACCCGCTACCACGCGGTCAAGGATCAGGTCCAGCGGGTCATCGTCGGTCACGACGACATCGTCCACGGCGTGCTGACCTGCCTCTTCGTCGGCGGGCACTGCCTGCTGGAAGGGGTGCCGGGTCTCGGCAAGACGCTGCTGGTCAAGACGCTCTCGCAGGCGCTCGATCTGAAGTTCAATCGCATCCAGTTCACGCCCGACCTGATGCCGTCCGACATCCTGGGCACCAACATGGTGATGGAAACGCCCGAGGGACGCCGCGTCTTCGAATTTCAGCGGGGGCCGATCTTCACGCAGATCTGCCTCGCCGACGAAATCAATCGCGCGACGCCGAAGACGCAGTCGGCCATGCTCGAAACGATGCAGGAATTCACCGTCTCGATCGGCGGCCATCGCTACGAACTGGAACGGCCTTTCTTCGTGCTGGCTACGCAGAACCCGATCGAGCAGGAAGGAACCTACCCGCTGCCCGAGGCGCAGCTCGACCGGTTCTTCTTCAAGCTGGTCGTCGGCTATTCGAGTCGCGAAGAGCTCTCCACCGTCGTCGACCGTACGACCAAGGGAATCAAGGTCGAGCCCGAGAAGGTGATGGACGGCTCGGAGATCAACAAGTGGCAGCGCCTGATCCGCGACGTGATCATGGCCGACCACGTCCGCGACTACGTCGTCCGACTGACGCTCGCGACCCACCCCGAAGGGAAGTACGCGCTCCCCATCACGAACCAGTACCTCCGCTGGGGATCGTCTCCCCGCGGCGCGCAGACGCTGGCGCTCGCCGCGAAGGTCCGGGCCCTCCTCGAAGGTCGCTACAACGTCAGCTTCGAGGACGTCCGGCGGGTCTTCCTGCCTGCGATGCGGCACCGCGTGATCCTGAACTTCGAGGCGCAGGCCGAGGGGATCGACACCGACCACGTCCTGCTGGAGATCCTCGAGAAGCTCCCCGAAAAGGGAACCGAAGCCCCCGTCGCCGCCGCGGTGGCGTAGGGAACGCTATCCCGATGACCGATTACCGCGAAACCTATCGCGAGATGTTCGAAGACTTGGGCAGACCCCTTCGGAAGAAGGACGGTACCCCCGCGTCGGAGATTCGCAGGGCGGAGAAGGGCCTCGGCGTCGTCGCGCCGATCCCGCTGAAGGAGTTCTACGCCGTGGCTGGTCGCGCCTTCGACTTTCATAGCGCGAACGATCGTTTTCTGCCGCCTGATCGCTGGGAAGTCGTCGCCGGAAAGCTGGTCTTCCTGGAAGAGAACCAGGCGGTCGTGATCTACGGGACAGCGCTAGAAGGCAACGACCCGCCCGCCTACATGGCCGTGAACGACGAACCGGTGCGCTGGATGAAGGAGACGCCGAACTGCTCGAACTTTCTCCTGGTGACGCTCTGCTGGGCAGCCGCGTACGGCGGAGGCGTCGCAGTCAGCGGATGGGCGCCGGTGGGAAGTCGCTTCCGAAAGGTTCTCGACGAGGCTTGGGGCTACGTCGGGACGGTCAACCGCATGCGTGCCTATCGCCGCGAAGGGGCGACGGCGTGCTTTCTGAAGTGGACCGATCGATGGCAAATCCATGTCGCCGCCCGAGACGCAGGACGACTGGAAGCCTTGTCGACTGAACTGGGATTGAACCTGACCGCGGCGGGTTGTTGATCGAAACGCCGTACGCATTGATTCGCTGACGTTTTTCCGAGAGTTCGATGTCCTCCCAACCCCTCTCCGACGACATTCTTCCGCCGTCGCTCCTGGCACGCCTGGAGCGGATGGAGCTCGTCAGCCGGAAGATCTTCCGGGGTCGGATGAAGGGGGAACGCAAGAGCAAGCGGAAGGGGCAGTCGGTCGAGTTCGCCGACTTCCGCAACTACGTCGCGGGCGACGATCTGCGGTTCATCGACTGGAACCTCTTCGCCCGGCTCGACAAGCTGTTCCTGAAGATCTTCCTGGAGGAGGAAGACCTCCACTTCTACGCGCTCATCGACGACAGCCCGTCGATGCAGTTCGGCGATCCGACGAAGTTCCGCTTCGCCAAGCAGCTCGCCGCGTCGCTCGCCTACGTCGGTCTCTGCCGGGCCGATCGCGTCCGTATCGAAGCCATGTCGTCGTCGGTCCGCGAGCGGGCGCCGGTGCTGCGCGGACGGGCGTCGCGGATGCGGCTCGTCGACCAGATGAACAAGATGCAGCCGGGCGAACCGATTTCGCTCGAGCAGGGGGTCAAGAACTTCTGCCTGCGGAACTCGGGCAAAGGGATCGTGATCCTGATCAGCGACCTGATGGATAAACAGGGCTACGAGACGGCCCTGCGGTACCTGCTGGCCCAGGAGATGGATACCTACGTCATTCAGGTCCTGGCGCCCGAGGAGATCGATCCCGATCTGCACGGCGACCTGCGTCTGATCGATTGCGAAGACGCCGACGCCGCGGAGATCACCGTCAGCCGGCCGCTGCTGGAGAAGTACCGTCGGACGCTGGCCGCCTTCGTCGATGGCGCCAAGGATTACTGCACCCGCCGGGGGATGACCTACCTGATGAGCCCCTCCGACCGGTCGGTCGAGCAGCTCGTCGCCGGCTACCTGCGTCAGCGGGGGCTCGTGCGGTGACGGACTACTTCAATCCGATCCTCTCGCCCTGGCCCTGGATCGTCGCGGGCCTCGCGCTTCCGGCGATCGTCGCGCTCTACTTCCTGAAGCTCCGTCGCAAGCCGGTCGAGGTGCCCAGCACCTACCTCTGGAGCCGGACGATCGAGGATCTGCACGTCAACAGCTTCTGGCAGCGACTTCGTCAGAGCCTGCTGTTGTTCCTGCAACTGCTGGTGATCCTGCTCGCGCTCTTCGCGTTCCTGCGGCCGGGCGTGATGGGGACGAAGCTGCTGGAGAGCCGGGTCATCATCCTGCTCGACAACTCGGCCAGCATGTCGGCGAAGGACGTTTCCCCCAGCCGGCTCGACCAGGCGAAGCAGCGGGCGCTGGAGATCGTCGAAAAGCTCGGCCCCTCCGATGTGGCGATGGTGATCGCCTACTCCGACGAAGCGCAGGTCGTGCAGGAGTACACCGACAACCGCTCGCTGCTGCGGCAGAAGATTCAGGCAGTCGAACCGACCCAGCGGCCCACTCGCCTGGACGAGGCGCTCCGTGCGGCGTCGGGCCTGGCCAACCCGGGTCGATCGAGCGAAGACGCTACCGACGTGCAGACCGCCGAGGCGAAGCCGGCGAAGCTGTTCATCGTCAGCGACGGCGGCGTCGCGGCGGTGCCCGACTTCGCGCTCGGAAACCTCAACCCGGAGTTTCTGCAGGTCGGCGTCGACGCGCCGAGCAACGTCGGCATCCTCGCCTTCTCCGCCGAACGGAACATGGAGAAGCCGAAGCAGTTCCAGATCTACGGTCGTCTCGGGAACTTCTCGCTGGAAGAGCGATCGGTCGAGGCGTCGCTCTACCTCGACGATCTGCTGATCGACGCCCGCCGCGCGACGATCCCGCCCGGGGACGAGGGGGACGTCGTGTTCGACATGGACCTCACCGACGGTCGTCCGCCCGAGGGAACGCTGCGTCTGTCGATCGCGCCCGAGGGTCAGGACGATCTGGAAATCGACAACGTCGCCTACGCCGCGCTCAATCCGGCCCGCAAGGCCCGCGTCCTGTTCGTCACCCCGGGGAACGGTCCGTGGGAACTGGCTCTCACCACCGACGCCGTGGCGGAGATCGCGGACGTCGAGGTCGGCGCGCCCGCGCTGCTCGAAACGAAGGAGCATCAACTCGCGGCGGACGAGGCCCGGTACGACCTGATCATCTACGACCGGGTCGCGCCGGTGCGACCGCCGCAGGCGAACGCCTTCTACATCGCGACGCTGCCGCCGGGCGACCAGTGGACGGCGGGCGAACTGGAGGGGCCGCCGATCCTGGTCGATTCGGACCGGGCGCATCCCGTGATGTACCTGATCGAGGCGCTCTCGAACATCGCCATCGCCGAAGCCCGCACGATCGAAGGTCCGCAAGGCGCGCGAACGCTGCTCGAAGCCGACATCGGCCCGGTGATGCAGGTCGCTCCGCGAGGCGGCTTCGAAGATGTCGTGCTCGGGTTCTCGTTCTACGATCAGGGCGAAGGCGGCGAGACGCTGGTCAACACCGACTGGCCAAGGAAGCTCAGCTTCCCGATCTTCGTGCAGAACGTCGTCGGCTACCTCGGGGGCAGTCGTGGCGCGCTGGTCGCGAGCTCGGTCCGTCCGGGCGAATCGACGACCGTGCGCGTCGACGTGCCGTCCGATCGGATCGAGGTCGTGAGTCCTGCCGGCGACGTGACGCCGATCGAGCGTCGGGGCGAAGCCACGTTCATCTATCCCTTCACCGAACGGACCGGCGTCTACGGCGTGCGGCTGCCCGGGAAAGAGATCCAGCGGCGCTTCGCGGTCAACCTGTTCGATCCGCGGGAGAGCGATCTCGCGCCGGCGGAGCTGAAGATCGGCGGAGGCGAGGCTCTCGCCGCCAGCGCCGACTGGACGCCCGCGCGGAACGAGTGGTGGAAGTGGGTCGTGCTCGCCTGCCTCGGACTCGTGATCTTCGAGTGGTGGGTTTATAACCGGCGCGTCTATCTGTAGAGTGCTGACGCCGACGATCTACCTCCTCTGAGTTCGCGCCTAAGGAACCCGCGATGGACCGCGAAGCGATCTTTCTCGAACGGGACGATGCGATCGATCCGGGCGAATCGGGCCGCTCGATCCGCCGACTGGCCAATCCCGAAGATACTCAGGACCGCTGCGTCTGCCGCCTGGAAACGATGGCGGCAGGGGCCAGCCTGTCGGGACGCACGGTCGCCGAAGAGACGCTCTACGTCGTTCGCGGCAGCGTGCAGTTTCACGCGGCGGAACAGACTCGCACCATCGGACCGGGCGACTTCGTTCGCGTCTCCTCGCGCGTCGCCTGGTCGATTCAGAACCTGGGCGAGGAAGAGGCGGAGGTCTTCGTTCTCTCCGCGTTCGCCGTCGACAAGCAGACCGCCGAGGCCGCGCTGCAGGACCGCGAGCCCTTCTCCTATCGCGGCCCGGGCGAAGGGAAGCTGATCGGCATCGTCGGCGATCTCTATCGCATGCTCGCCACGGCGGAGGAAACCAACGGTCGCTGCTCGATCTGGGAGGCGACCGTCTTCACCGGCGGCGGTCCGCCGGTCCACATTCACGCGAACGAGGACGAAGGCTTCTTCGTGCTCGAAGGCGAGATCCAGTTCCAGGCGCCCAGCGGAACCCTCCAGGGCGGGCCGGGCTTCTTCGCCTACCTGCCGATCGGCGTGCCGCACTCGTTCCGCAACGTCAGCCAGGCGCCTGCCCGGATGCTGATCTTCACCGCCCCGGGCGGCGTCGAGAAGATGTTCGAGCGGGCAGGGCAGGTCTTCGACACGGCGCCGACGGAGTTCTCTCCCCCCGACGAGCAGGAGATCCAGCGCCTGCACGATCTGGCGGAGGAGTACGGCATCGAGTTCATCGCGGCGCGGTGACGCCGCGAGCGACTCAATCCTCCCGCACCTTGAACTCCAGCTTCCACTTGCGTTCCGCGTCTTCGGCGTCGACGCACCAGAGTTCGAGCATGCCGAGTTCGGTCACGCGGGACTGAAACTTCACCGGGACGTAGGCCTCGCCGTGACCCTCGGGCGCGGCGAGCGTCGCTTCCAGCGGGTCGGTCTCGACCAGTTCCTCCGCGTCCCAGTGCTGTAGCGTCGCGCCTGGCTTGTCCTGCTGCCGGACGGCTGAAGAGAAGAAGCGGAACTGCTCCGGCTCTCCGACGGCCAGGCCGATCTCCCGCGAGGGAACGTCGGCCTCGGTTCCTTCTTCCATGCCGAAGGGGACGACGCAGAGCGCCGCCAGCGGACGGGGTGCGCCGGGGATGGCGAGGCCGGCGGACTCGATGCCGACGTAGTACGACCTGGCCGTGCCGCCTCGAATGCGGATGCCGCCCCGCTCCTTGGAGAAGCCGTAGTACGCCGCTCCGCGAGCGACGGCGTTGTCGAGATCGACCCCTGCTTCCAGCAGCGCGGGACCGTCTGACGCGCCGCTACCGCCGAACCAGCCGGCCAGCGTCGAGCGCAAACGATCGCGCAAGAGGCCGCTGCGGAAGACGCCGCCGTTGAGCAGCACGTGCGTCGGGCGAACCGGCCCGGGCGAATCGCCCTGACCGGCCTGTGCGGCGAGGAACGCGGCGAGGTGCTTCGTGATCGCGGGGTCCGCCTCGAAGGGGAGGCCGATCTCCTGGAAGCCGCTCGCCCGGCGACGCTCCGGTCGCGAATCGAGTCCCACCTGCGGGAAGAAGCCGTCGGCCAGTACGCTCTGCGCTTCGTCGCGGGTCAGGTCGACGGAGATCGTTCCGCCGACCAGCTTGCTCCCCCGCTGCTGGATCGAGACCGGATGCGAATCCGGCGCCTCCTCGGCGAGCAGGGTCTCCTTCGCCACGCGCGCGGCGTGCCACAGGCTGACGGTCTGCCAGGGGTTGAGCGACTTGCCCTGATCGGCGAACTTCTGCGCCGCGTGATGGGCGAGGGCGAGGTCCATGTTGTCGCCGCCCACCAGCAGGTGATTGCCCACCGCCAGTCGCCGCAGCGTCAGGTCGCCCCCCTCCTGTGCGACCGACACGATCGTCAGGTCGGTCGTGCCGCCTCCCACGTCGCAGACGAGCAGCACGTCGTCCAGCTTGAGCGTCTTCCGCCAGCGGTCGCCCTGCTGCGACAACCAGGAGTAGAGCGCCGCCTGGGGCTCTTCCAGCAGAATCAGATCGGCGGGCAGGCCCGCGGCCAGCGCGGCTTCCCGCGTCAGTTCCCGAGCGCTCGCGTCGAACGACGCGGGCACGGTGAGGACGACCCGTTGTTTCGCCGCCGGAGCGTCGGGGAACGTCTGGTCCCAGGCCGCGATCAGATGTTCGAGGTAGTACCGCGACGTCGTCAGCGGGGAGATCTTCGGAACGTCGTCGCCAGCGTTCCAGGGCAGGATCGGCTGCCGGCGGTCGACCTTGGGGTGACAGAGCCACGACTTGGCCGCGCTCACCGTCCGATCGGGAAAGTTCGCCGACTGCCGCCGGGCGTACTCGCCCACGGCGTAGGATCGGCCTTCGGCCCACGGCAGGTCGAGCCCGTTCGAGCGGGTTTCATGCTCGCTGCCGAGATAGGCGAACGAAGCGAGGCTGGTCTTCGTTTCGACCGTCGAGGGCGCGACGAGCTGCGGGATCGGCAGCAGGCGGATCTCCGGCTCGCTCTCGCCCGGCTGCAGCGGACCTTCCGGCAACTCTGCATAGGCGACGACGGAGTTCGTCGTGCCGAGATCGATTCCGAGAACGTATTGAGAGCTCATTCAGGCCGTTCCGTTCTTCGCGCATCACGCGCGTTCGGGCGCTTCATCGAACGAGGGGGACGCAGCCGCGCCGTCCGCGTCACTTCGCTTCCACTTCGGCGGGAGCGACCACCCGCGCGGAGTCCACCGAGCCGACGTACTTGGGCAGTTCGACCTTCGTGGCGACCCAGCCGGCGTGAATGAGCTCGCCCCGATACGGAGGTTGACCCTGCACGGCGCCGGTCAGGCGATACTGCGCCGCGTCGGCGTCTGTCGGGGTTTCGATGGTGGAGCCTTCCGTTTCGCTGCGCAGCGGACGCAGGGCGACCGTCTTCTCCAGCGCCGAGCGAGCGTCGCGCAGGACGTCCCGCGCGGCGGCGCCGATCTGCGCGTCGTCGTAACCGTCGAGCGGCTGCATCACCAGGTCGACCAGCCGCGACTCCCGCTGCAGCGCGGCGAGCAGAGCGATCGCCTCGCTCTGCACCGACTGAATCACGACCGGAGCCGGCTTCGCAACGGGTTTCGCCGGTTCGGCAGGCGCCGCCGGTTTCGGTTCCGCGGCGGGAAGGTTCTTCCCCTCGTACGCCGCTTCGACGCGTTCGGCGAAGGCGCCGTCGCCCAGGATTTTGAAGAACGCCTTGAAGGCGAGGCCCAGTTTCATCGAGTCATGCCCTCGTTCGCTCCGGCATCGATCGAACGCCGTCAGTCGCCGCAGAAACCGCCCAGTTTAAGGCCGAGCCGCCTTCCCGCCGACCCGGGGGGAATGCTCCCGCGAACGGTAATCGCGTAGTGTGCCATGCCCACATCGCGCCAGCAGGGTGGGCATGTTGGTTTCGGCCGGCCCTTTACATGCCCACCCTTCCTTCGGAGATGTGGGCATGGCACACATGACATCCACGGAAGCTGGTTGCTGCTGCGATGGCAGGCGGGGCGCCTGCCCTACGGGAGGTCAGCTATCCGGAGCCCATCAGCAACGCGACCAACGCCTCCGTCAGCGGCAACTCCGTGCGCTGCTCGAAGCCGCGGAACATGGGCGAGGGGTTCGCCTCGAAGAAGACCCACTCGCCGTCGGGCGTCCGGCGGAAGTCGATGCCCGTCCAGACCAGATGGAGCGCCGTCGCGACCTGGAGCGCCTGCTGGCGAATCTCGTCAGGCAACTCGATCGGCACGATCCGGGCGTGAAGGTCGTCGCGGAAGTCGAGCGCGTCGGTATGCATCTCGCACGCGTAGACCCGCTCGCCCGCCACGAAGACCCGTACGTCGATCCCGGGGATCTCTTCCTGCAGCGTCACGGGCGCCAGGCTCAGCCGCGCGAGGGCTTTCTCGGTCAGATGCCGCGGTTCGATCGGCGCCGTCGCCGCTCCGCCTTGCACGGGCTTGAAGATCGCATGCGGAACGTCCTCGCAAAACGCTCGCACGGACTCGGCATCGTTCGTGATGCAGGTCCGCGGAATGCGCAGCCCCAGCGCCGCGGCCTTCGCGAGGGCGACCGGCTTGGTCTGATGCAGGCGGAAGCCTTCGACGCCGTTCACCCAGCGGCAGGGGAGCGCGAAGAAGAGCGACTCGAACAGGCTCCGGCTGTCATGCCGCGCGATGTGCCGCTGCATCGGATCGACGAGAAGTTCGCTCTCTCCAACGCCGTCGTACGACCGCCAGTAGACCGCCTGCACTTCGTCGAAGGCGATCGTGATCCCTCCCTCGTCGCCAGGCAGCGTCAGTCGTCCGATTCCGTGTCGTGGATCGAAAGTGACCGCGACGCTGCCGGGAAAGTCGAGGCTGGAAAGGAACTCCGCCCGAACCCCACGCGTCCTTAGAGTCTCCCGCACGAAGCGCGCGTGATCGTCGTCCGGTCGGCCAAGAATCAGGATCATCGATGCATTCGCGAGAGGTTGTTCATTGGCCAGCGAATTCCGGAAGGCTTAGACTTCAAGATCAGCATGCATTCGCGCGAGGGGCAGGGGCTGCTCCGCGAGAAAGATAACCGATCATGTCCGCTCATCCGTTCGACCGCATTCTAACGCCGGGCCTTGCCGCATCCTCCGGCCAGGCGCCGGCGTCGCAGCGACGTTACCAGGTGAAGCTCGACCGACGGCAGGCGCTGGCCGCGATGCTGGCGGCGTCGGGCGCGGCGCTGGCCAGTTCGGGCGCTCCGCTGTTCGCCCAGGAGGCGGGTCCAGCCGGCATCGGCGCTTTGCCCATGTTCGAGGGCCGCGGGCTGTACGTCGTGCAGTCGAAGTTCGGCGATCTCTGGCGGCTCGCGACGCGCGAGCGGCTGAACGTCCTCGGCCCGTTCGTTCGCGGAGCCGAGGGCGCCGCAGCGGCGAAAGTCTTCGAAGAACCTGATCTCGAACCCGCCGCTCCGAAAGAAGTCTTTCCCGAGGACGGCGCTCCCCCTCCGCCGCCGATGCCGGATGGGGGCGGAGCGGACGTTCTCGCTCGCGATACCGCGCGGCCGGCGGGCTATCTCGCCTGGCTGACGGAGGCGGAGGCTCGCGACCTGACGAAGGAACTGGCCGTCGCGCGCGTGGCGCCGTACGTCCCTTCGATGAAGCTCGTCGCGCCGCTGGAGGCGGGGGCGCGGAACGCGGCGATCGTGACGCTGGCGCCGAACGGCTGGGAGAAGACGCCGCCCGCCGGGACGTTCGCGGCGACGGCCCGGGTCGCGGACGATCTGAAGCGTGCGCTCGCCGAGGTCGCGGCGGATGTCGCGGTCGAGGAACGCGAGGATCAGCTTTCCGTCCATCGCGACGGCGGGGAGCTGCTGGGGGACGATGCGCTCGCGATCCTGCTCGCCCATCCGCAGGTCGCAGCCGTCGAATGGGAGGCGCTGGCGACGACCATGGCCCTCGGCGAAGAGGGCGCCGGCGAACGGACCACCATGGCGCTCGGCGAGGAAGCCGGCGCGGGCGAAGCGCCTCCTGCCACGACGCAAGCCGTCGGCGAAGAAGGGGGCGTGATCGATCCCACGACCTACGCCCTGGGCGAAGAAGGAGCGATCGACACCACCTTCGCGCTCGGCGAGGAAGGGGGCGGCGCGACCACCTATGCCATCGGCGAGGAGGGGGGAGTCACGACGTACGCGCTGGGCGAAGAAGGAGGCGTCACCACGTATGCCCTGGGCGAAGAGGGGAGCGGAGGCGTGACGACGTTCGCGCTCGGCGAGGAGGGAAGCGGCGGCAACCCCACGACGCTCGCGCTGGGCGAAGAAGGGGGCGGCGTCCCCACCACCAAGGCTCTCGGCGAAGAGGGAGGCGGCATTCCGCACAAGCCGCCCGTCACGACGAAGGCTCTCGGCGAAGAGGGGGGCGGCGGTCCCTCCACGCGCGCTCTGGGCGAAGAAGGAGGCGGCGGAGGCGTGCGACCGACGCCGCGTCCTCCCGTGCAGCCCAACCCCCGCACCACGCTGGCCCTCGGTGAAGAAGGGGGCGGCGGAGGTAGCGGCGCTGGCGGAGGCCGTGTCCGTCCTGGCGGGAGACGGGATTGAACGACGTAGCTTTTCAGCGGTTAGAAGCGCTGGGCCGTTGGCTCTTCGGAACTCACTTCGCGATTCTCATCGGCCTCGCCGTCTGCTGGGCGGGGTTGAGGCACGCCGGTCAAGCTGATTGGGCGCCGGCGATCCTCGCCCTCGTCGGCGTTTCGCTTTATCTAGCGATCGCGAGCTTCATCGCCGCAGCCCTGTTTCGTTCGTGCGAATCGCCTCTCGCAATTCGATTCTTCAACCTGGCGGCGGTCGCAGCCCTTTCAGGCGTGTTCGGACCGTTCGTTTCAGTTCTGCTCTGGCGTTCCTGACGAGATGCGTTGGAGCGCTTCACGTCCTACTGCGTCATCGACCTGCTGCCGCTGGGAGAGCCGCCGATCTTCTGGTCTGCCGGCATGGGTCGGCTGGCCGTCAGGAAGCCGCGCTGCATCAGGGCTTCGCGGATTTCGCGGAAGCGGCGGAAGCTGTCGGGATAGACCCACAGCGTCACGGTGTACGCCTTGGGGCTGACCTGGCCCAGCCGTCGCGAGAAGTCGGACTCCGGCGAGAGCGCGACCTCGATCGGCTCGCCGGCCGGTTCCTGCATCGGCTCGACGGTGAACGATTCGAGTTCGATCGCCTGCATCGTCGCCACTCCGGCGGCGGACTCCCGGACGTGCGACTTGCGCACGAGCGCGTACTCCATGCGGTAGCCCTCGAACGGGCCGATCCGCTCCTCGATCCGCGGCGAGTCCCGCAGCTTCCAGGCGTTCTTCTCGGCGTCGATCTTCAGCTCTTCGACCATCGCGTCCCACGGCACGTAGAGCAGACGATCGTCCTTCAGGCGAAAGTGCAGCTCGCGACCGAAGACGGTCTGCGCCATCGGCGTCGGTACGTGCGGCAGGGGAACGGGCCGGTCGACCTGGCTTTCGACCGTCGAGCGCGCGCGGGAGAGATCGACGATCTTCGCGTTCGCTTCGTGGACCTTCGCGACCAAATCCAGGCTCTCGCGGCGGTTCGCGTCGAGCTTCTGCGCCCGGCTGTCGAGTTCGACCTTTGCGGACGCGAGGATCATCTGCACCTGCGTACGCTCGGCCCGCTTCAACTCGGCCATCTGACTTTCGAGCTTGATCTGCCGCGCGAGCTCCTGCATCTCCCGTTCGATGTCGTCGGCGGTCCGTTCGATGGCGGCCGCCTCTTCGAGCGAGACCTCCGGCGCGGCGGCGATCTGCGGAGGGTCCGCCGGCGGTTCGTCGGTCCGTGCCGGCTTCGCGGCGGGAAGTTCTTCCTGCGCTTCGGCGAGGGCGGACTGACGTTCGCGTTCGACGAGGACGTCGCGCGTGCGCAGGCCGACCAGCATCACCACGATCAGCAGGATGCCGACGAGGTTCGCCACCACGTCCATGAAGGAGTCCTGACCGGGCAGGTCGCCTTCGCTCGTTTGCGTGCGCCTTCGCATCATGGCTTCGCGGTCTCCATCACGATGCCGCTGTTCTCGAGCAGCCGCGAAATCTCCGCGAAGCGACGTTCGCCGCCCGGGCGGACCTCGACCACCATCCGCGGTCGCCAGTAGAAGCCGCGCCCGGCGAAGCCCCAGCTCTTGATGCGTTCCTGCACGCCGCCGACCAGCGGACCGACGGCGTCGCCGGTGCGCGGGGTCAGCGCGATCTGCGTCGATTCCTTGCCGCTCATCGTTTCGGCGACGATCAGGATCCGGTCGGCCTCGATCGCGACGCGGATCGGTCGCTCCAGAGGCGTGGTGAGGGCGTCGGCTTCCGGCACGGCCCAGCCTTCGCCCTGCTTCTCGGCGATGGGGCGATTCTCGTCCTGAGCGCTCTTCCGTTCGGCGCCGCCCGAGCCGGCGGTCGAGCCCGGCTTCGCGTCCGGCGACTTCGACTTCTCTTCGGAGATGTTCTTCGCGGTGGTCGGTTTGTCGGTGCCCGTTCCGGACGAACCCTCGATCGGCTTGTCGGGCGTGCCGGCGCCGAACGTGCTGCCCGACTTGCCGCTGGGGGGCCGGCCTCCCGCGGCGACGAATCCGCCGCGGGGCGTGGCGTGCAGGATGCGTCCGCCGCCGTTCGACCCGCCGAACCGCGACGGCTGCGCCGCGGCGAGCGCAAGTTGGCGCTGGCGCGCGTCCTCGACCGCCTGCTGCATCGCCGCGGCCAGGCCCGGATCGACCGGCGGAAAGGCGAGCTTCATGTCGTTCGGAATCAGTTCGTACCCGAACTCGTTCTCCCAACTCTTCATCGAACTACGGGCCACGCTGTAGGCGACGGCGCCTTCCTCCCGCACGACGAACAGCGGATAGGCCGAGCCGTGGACGCTCTCGCCGCCATGCGTCTGGAGGTACTCCTGCGCGGCGCGCAGGGCCGCGTCGAGCGGGTTTCCCGGGAACAGGGGCCCCGCGAAATCCTGCTGATTCAGGACGATCCCTTCCGGCTGCAGGATCACCGCCTCGCCCGTGCATTCGATGAACATGGGCCGGCGATGCGTGCCGGTCGGACCGTCGTAGGGCGTGATCGCGTAGGAGGTCGGAGCCGCCGCCTGGGCCGCTTTGGCCGCTTCCAGCTTCGTCGACTCTTCGGCGATGCGACGCTCCAGATCAGCCAGTTGTTTCTTCAGCGCCTCGGCGTCGCCGTCGTCCTCCTCAAGAGCCTTCGCCTGCGCGAGGAGGCCGTCGGCCTGGCTGCGCAGGGTGCGAAGCGTCTGTTCGAGGTAGCCGACTTCGTTGCGGCGCTCGGAGAGTTGCCGAGTCAGTTCTTCGCGCTGCTTGAGTAGCATGTCCTTGCGCCAGGCCGCGTCTTCGATCGCGATCTGCGCCTGGTACGCCTTCTCTTCGTCCGCTTCGTTGTCGAACGAGGGGAGGACGATCGCAGGCTCGGGGTCGGTTTCGTCCCCGGATAATTCATCCGTGGCGAGCTGCTCGTCGATGGCGACGCGGACGGAGGCCGCCTGCGCGCTGGCGCTCGCGATCATCAGCATCAGGAGGCCGACGAGGGCGCCCATCGTGCAGATGAGCACGGCGAGGAACGGGAAGAGCGACATTCCTCCGGTCGCTCGGCGGACCGGTCGACGACTCATGCGGCCTTATCCGTAGCCTCGGCAGCGACGACCCGCACGGGCGGCGTCGGCTGATTCAGGCGAGCGTTCAGAAGATGAATCGTGGCGCTGAGGCTGCTGATCGCTTCCTCGAAGCGGCCCGCGCCGGCGACGGCTGCGAGGTTCGCCTGGAGCGCGTTCTCGAGGCTGGTCAGGTCGCCCGTCGCTTCGACGACGCTGCGCATCGTCGTTCCGAGTTCGTTCAGTTCGCGCTGCTGGGCCTGAATCGCCTTGGTCTGTTCGGCGAAGGCGCTCTGCCATTGATCCCAGCGTTTGCGGAACCGTTCGGCGCTCGCTTCTTCCAGATCGCCGAGCTTGTCCGCGTGCGCGACTGCGGCCTGACCGATCGAAAGGGCGACCGTGTTCTGCCAGGTCTGCTGGGCGCCGAGCAGTTCCTGATTCCAGGCGACGCGGTTCTGTTCCATGACGCGGCTCCACGCCTGCGTCTGCTGCACGACGGCCGTTTCGAGCGTCTGCAAGACGCGGAGGCTCATCTTCTCCACCGCGCCCAGCCGCGGATCGCGGGCGCCGGAGAATTCGTTGTTCAGCAGGGGCGCGACGGTCGCTTCGGTCCGCTCGTCGACGAGGGCGTTCAGCGTGCGGTCGCCGCGCTCGACGAAGAACTGCACGAACATCACCAGCATCGACAGGGCCAGCGCCTGGGCCGTCGTATCGAAGGCGACGTAGAGGCCGGAGGTGAGCCCCTTCATCGAGCCTTCCATGTCGGTCGAGAACGTCGCCGGGTCGAGCGAGCCGAGCGCGTCCGCGATGCCGAGCACCGTCCCGAGGAAGCCGAGCATCGGCATCGCCCAGGTCGCGATGCGGATCAGCGAGTAGGACTCGTGCTGCTCGTCGGCGTCCTTGTACGAAAGGTTCGTCAGCTCTTCCGAGAACTCGGGCGACGTCGGCGCCTTGGACGCGTACGTGATCGCGGCGTACAGGCGGCGACCGAGCGCGGAGGCTCGCCTCGATTCGGGCAGCTTCTTCCAGGCGGCGAGGTAACTGGCCGGGGCGATCTCCGCGCCTTCGTCCAGCGTCAGGCGCACGCCGCGGCTGATCGACCGCTGGCGGAACGCTTCCCAACTCTTCAGCGCCAGCGCCCAGACCGCGATGAAGAAGAGCGTCTGCGTAACGTAGGAGACCGGGTGTCCCGAGACGTACCGCACGAGCGCCGGGCTATGCAGCGGTCCCCAGAAGACGAGGCCGAAGAACATCGTCGTCGTCCAGCCCCCGAGAAACAGGGGCCAGCCGATGCGTCCCGACGTGGTTGCACTCGCGCCGAACGGCGAAGATTCAGCGTTCTTTTTCTTCGATGCGGAGGCGTCGGCTGCTTCGCTCATCGCTCGACCTCGATCCCGTTCTTAGTGAAGCGTCTATTGCAAACTGTCAGCTTCTCCTCCGGGCGCCACTGGCTCTGCCAGCGCTTTTCCAGAGGCCGGATCGCTCGCGTTGGACCGACTTCCGAGCTTCGGCGCTGGCGGAGCCAGCGGCGCCCGAAACTCTTCGATCGAACTGACGCACAGCGATTGACGGACCGGCAGCCGGGTGTCGGCGCACGCGGACTCTTCGGCTTCATCGTCAAATTCGCTACAGCTTTCCAGTCAAACCTGCTGCGGGCGGAAGCGAACCATGCGGGGCAGGGCCGGGTCAAGAGCGACCCGGCGCCCTGCGTCGACTGGCGAGAGGAGCAGGCGTGCTCTACCCCATCCGGGCGATCCGGCGACGAACTTTTCCCGCGTACCGAAGCCTGCGATTGAAGCCTTCGCGGCGGGCGGACGATCGGGAGAGTGCGGACGCGACGGCGACAGCCTCGCGTTACAGATCCCGGGGGGGACGTTTCCGAGCGGGGTCCGATGCGACCCCGCTCGGATTTTTTCGTGCGCTGGCCGCGGGATCCTGGCCTTCTCAGGCTTCGCGGTTCGCTTCCGCCGCCAGGCCTTCCCGATAGCTGGGATAGCGGAAGGCCGGGCCGATCTCTCGCATCAGCTTGTCGTTACTTACCCGCTTGTCTCCGCCGCGACGCCCGCCCGGAACGATCGGCTGGTCGATCGCCGGCTGAGCGAAGACCGGGTCGGGAAGGCTAAAGGCGGAGGCGACGGCGCGGTACCACTCGCCGCGGCGGACCGGGTGTCCGTCGGAGACGCAGTACAAACTGGGCCGGGGCGCCCGCGCTTCGCAGGCCAGAATCGTCTCGACCGCGTCTTCGACGTGGATCAGGTTTAGGCTCGCCTCTTCCCGCACTGCGAGGGGCTCCCGGCGTTGCAGTTCGCCGAGCAGCGGAATCCGGCCCGGGCCATAGATCCCGGCCAGCCTTAGCACGATCGACCGATCGCCCAGCCACGATTCGGCCAGCAGGCGCTCCGCCTCGACGTACGCCTGGCCCGAGTCCCGAGTGGGATGACAGGGAGATTCTTCGTCGATTTCGCCTCCGTCGCCGTCGCCGTAGACCCCGGTCGTGCTGACGAGCAGGAACGTTCGCAGGTCCGGCGAAGATCGTGCCAGCGCATCGACAGTGCGAGCCAGGCCTTCCACGTAAACCTGTCGCGGGGTCGCGCCGGAGGACCGATCCCAACTGACGGCGAACAGCGCCGCGTCCATGGGCGGGAAATCGGGCGTTTCGCGAGTCAGATCGGCCACGAGGGGGTTCAACCCTTCAGCCGCGAACTTCGCGGCACGCTCCGTCGATCGCGTCACCGCCCAGACGTCGTGCCCCTCCGCTTTCCAGGCGTCGGCCGCTCGCCGACCCAGGTAACCGCATCCAAGGATCAGTTTCGCCGCCATTCGCGCTCCTGTTCGCTGCGTCGAAAAACGCCGCTGCGTGAAAATGTTCTTCTCGACGCCGGTTCTCGTCCGAGGGCGGCGGAAGATGATCGAACAGGAGAATGATCGCCCATTCGTTGATAAGCACAGCCAATTCGATGGCGACTTAGGAAAAGTATTTTCTTGCTTCTGCCTAACGCCGATTATAAAAATTGGGTGAACCAGGGGTCTCATGCTTCGTGCGCGGCTAAGCGCGCTCTCCGGTCCCCTTCGCACGCGAACGTCGGCTCGGTCCGGCATTCGATCCGTCGGTCGACTGGCGAGTCTCGCACGGTCACGCTTCCCCCGCGCTTCGAAGGGGAACGACGCTACGCCTATCGAATCGCCTGCGGTTTTCGGCGGCGAAACGGCCGTAACTCGCGTACAGGTCTGGAACTCTAAAGGTTGACATCGCTTCGCCGCGACCGGCGGCGACGGACTGCCTGATCCGGAACAGCATCTCGCCGACGAAGGAACGCTTCATGACGTCTCGGTTTCGCTCGCGCACCTCCGGATCGGCGAGTTCGGTGTCGAAGGGCGTTCTCTCCGCAGTTCTGCTCTCGCTTCTCGCCTTGGGCTTCGCAAGTTCGGCGTTCGCTCAGGAGAGCGCCGGAACGGCGACGGTGATCGCCGAACCGGTGGCCGCCCCGATCGTGTCGGACGCCGCCGCGTCGACGGAACTGGCTCAGGAGCCGCCGATCGATCTGCCCGCCCTGTTCAAGGGCGAACTTGAACCGAATGCCGCGGGCCTGCGGGCGATGCAGGTGCGGATGCGGGAACTGGTGGCCAAGCTCACCCCGTCCGTCGTCGGCGTGCAGGTCGGACCCTCGCAGGGTTCGGGCGTCGTCGTCGACAAGGACGGCACGGTGCTGACCGCCGCGCACGTCAACGGCAAGAAGGACCTCGGCGTCACCTTTCTGTTCGCCGATCAGACGCGAAAGAAGGGTAAGACGCTCGGATCGAACAAGCGCGTCGACGGCGGCATGATGAGGATCGAGACCGATCTGAAAGACCTCGTTCCCGTGGAACTGGGCGATTCGGACGATCTCAAGCCGGGCCAGTGGGTCGTCGCGCTCGGACATCCGGGCGGGTTCGATCCGGGCCGGAAGCCGGTACTGCGACTCGGTCGCGTCCTGTCGGTCAGCCGGTCGACGATCGTCACCGACTGCACGCTGGTCGGCGGCGACTCGGGCGGACCCCTGTTCGACATGGACGGCAAGCTGATCGGCATCCATAGCCGGATCGGCGGATCGATCGCGTCGAATATGCACGTCCCGGTCAATACGTTCACCGACTCCTGGGACCGGCTCGCCGAATCGCAGGAGTGGGGCGACATCGACGGTGGGCCGTTCATCGGGGTCCGCGGTGCGAAGAACGTCGACAACGCCCTGATCGAGTCGGTGTATCCCGGCTCGCCCGCGGAACAGTCCGGCATGCAGGGAGGCGACGTCATCATCGAATTCGAAGGCTCGCCGGTGAAGAACTTCTCGGACCTCTCCGCCGCGGTGGAGAAGACCGAACCGGGAGACGAAGTCACGCTGAAAGTGAAGCGGGGCGAAGAGACCGTGGAACTGAAGATGACGATCGGAAAGAAGGGCTAGGCGAAAGCCCGGCTCGAAGCCGACGCACACGAATCGACCGAAAACGCGATAGGACGGAGCGAACTATGAAAGCCTGGTGGCAGATAGCGGCAGCGTTCCTGCTGGCGGCGACTCCGGTCCTCGCTGACGATCCGCAGCCCAAGAGCGATCCGAAAGCGAACGACGGCGCCCAGAACGAGGCGAAGGCGGACGACGTCGCCGAAGCGTCCGACGCCGCGGAAGCCGACGGCGCATCTGCGAAGTCTGCCGGGAAGCCGGACGACGACTGGATGGGGCGGCTCTTCGGGACTCCGCGGTACGGCAAATTCCAGAAGAATAACGACGCGATCCGCGACGTCTTCAAGGCGTCGATGCAGCAGGCTCGCAAGGCGACGGCTGCCATCGTCAGCGGCGACGATCTGCTTTCGCTCGGAGCGATCGTCGATTCGGAAGGGCTGATCGTCACCAAGGCGAGCGAGCTCAAGGGCGATCTCATCTGCCGGCTGCATGACGGCGCCGAGTATCCGGCCCGGGTGGTCGCGACCGATCTCGCGTCGGACGTCGCGATGCTCAAGATCGAGGCCTCCGATCTGCCGACGGTTCCGTGGGCCGATCAGGTGCCGGAGGTCGGCAGCTGGCTGGCGACCGCGAGCATGGAAGATCGCCCCCTCGCGCTGGGCGTCGTGAGCGTCGCTCCCCGCGATCTTCCGGCGCCGACCGCCGTGATCGGCGTGTACATGGAAGAAGACGCCGCCGGGGTGCGAATCAATCGCGTGCTGCCCGACTCGGGCGCTGAAGAAGCCGGCATCCTGGTCAACGACGTCGTGCAGGCGGTCAACGGCGAAGCGGTCAAGACTCGCGAGGAAATGAGCCGGAACGTCAAGCAGCATCGCGCAGGCGATCGCATCCTGCTCAAGATCAAACGAGGCGACGAATCGATTCTCCTCGGCGCGGTCCTGAAGCACGCCAGCCAGGTCGATCCCGACGACCGCAAGGAGTTCCAGAACAGCCTGGGCGGTCGGCTCAGCGATCGCCGGGGCGGGTTCAGCGGCGTGCTGCAGCATGACACCGTGCTTCAGCCGCAGTATTGCGGCGGCCCGATCGTCGATCTCGACGGCAAGGTCATCGGGATCAACATCTGCCGCGCGGGACGGGTCGAGAGCTACGCCCTGACGTCGGTCGCGGTTCAGGATCTGCTCGCCGCGATGAAGGCGGGCGAGAATTCCTCGTCGGCGGCGTCGGAACTCCGGAAGGCGGAGATCGAGCGTCTGACCAAGCTCGTCGACGAGCACCTGACCGTGCTGCAGGAGGAGCGGGCGAAGCGGGAGACCGCGTCCGACGAAGCGAAGCAGGCGCTCGCCGAGGCGGAGAAAGCCGTTTCCGACGCCGAGGCGGCGGAAACGCCGGTCGGGTCGGAGGTCGAAGCGGCGCGGAAGCGGGTCGAAGAGGCGAAGGGTCGCGCGAAGGCCGCCGAGAAGGCGCTGTCGAGCATCGACTCCTCGATCAAGACGACGCAGCGCGAAGCCGACAAGCTGAACGAAGAATTGAACGGCCTGTCGAAGAGCTAGATCATCGCTCGAACCGCCGGTCGCGTACACTCGCGAGCCGGGGCTATTACAATCAGGCGAAGTCGTCATCCGGCGGCTTCGCTTTTTTCGTCTCTCCGCAGCCCGACGGAACGGAATGTCGACTTCTAACCCGCACGAGCGTTTGCGCGAGCTGCTCCAGGAAATGGAGACGCTCCTTCCGGAGCTCGACGTCGATCCGACCACCCGGGCGCTGGCCGAGGATGCGAAGAAGGATCTGTCGCGGATCGTCGAGCGGGACGAGCCCGCGCTGGGCGACGAGGACGAAGGGGTCCTCGAAAAGCTCGAAGACGCCGAACTGGCCTTCGAGGCCGCGCACCCCACCTTCTCCGGCGTTATGCGGCGCCTGATCGACGTCCTCGGTCAGATGGGCATCTGACGGACGCGGGTCCGGCAAAGGCCAGTCGATCAGTCCCGGACGCAGCGGAGCCAGCCTTCGGGCACGACCGACAGTTGCAGCTTGTCGTCGATCGACCGGTCGACCTCGAAGCGGTCGGTCGTCTTCAGGTACTCCCGCACCGCCGTCATCGGGTTGTCGCCGACTGACCAGGGCCGATAAGGAAACGCGTCGGGCTGCATCAGCTCGACCACCGTGTCGAAGACGATCAGGTAGCTCCCCTTCGTCACCAGCGGGGCGTAGAGCTCGAGCTCCCGCAGCACGTGCGCATGCGTGTGGTTCGAGTCGAGCATCACCATCACGCGGCTCTTGCCTTCCGCCCGGCGGCGAACTTCGGCGGCGATGCCGTCGTCGATCGACGAGCCCTGGATCATGTCGATCCGATGCGCCATCGGGTGGGATTCGATCGCCTGGCGGTTGTGCTCGCGAATGTCGATGTCGATCCCGAGGACCCGACCCTCGCCGCCGATCAGTTGCAGCAGCGACGCGTACAGGATCAGCGAGCCGCCGCGGGCGATGCCGGTCTCGATGATCAGGTCGGGCTTGACGTCCCAGATGAGCTCCTGAGCGGCGAGAACGTCCTGGGGGAACTGAATGATCGGCAGGCCCAGCCACTTGAAGTGGTAGGAGTACTCGTGCTGCGACGCGAGGTCGAACCACTTCCGCGACGCCGCGCGCAGTTCTTCGTCCCGCCCCATCGCGGCGATGATCGTCTTGTTCCGGGCGTCGAATTCGTCAGGTTTCATGCGGCGTCTTCAGTCGGTCGAGTCGTTCGATTCCGCAGCCGCGGGCGGGGGCCGACCGGCTGGATGGGTAAAGCTTACCGGGGCGAACCGGCCCGCAGGAGGCGACGGGTCAGCTTTGCAGGCCGGCGTCGGTTCGATGGGCGAAGAGATCCGCTTCCCGGATCGGCATCCCGAACTGCTGCTTCAGGAAGTGACGGCCCAGCGCGAAAGGCCGGGCGAGCGCCTTGAGCGGGTTGCTCCGCCGCACGTAGGAGCGATAGACCAGGCCCAGCGTTTCCCGCCGGGCGAGCCGGGCCATGCGGGGCGTCGCGGCATGCTTCGGCAGTTCGCGAGCTGCCGCGGCGAGGAATGCCCGCCAGAGGCGAAAGCCCTGCTCGTCGTCGTGATAGTAGGCGCCGCCCGGACGCTGGCGCTTGAAGATGGCCGTCCGATCCGATCCGACGACCTCCTGCGACATCAGGGCAGTGGCCAGCCAGATCACGTCGGCGCCGAACAGCGGATACTCGGCCAGGCGTCCCGCTTCGCCGCGCAGCCACTCGGTGCGATAGAGCCCGTAGATCCAGCAGGAGGCGTTCTGACGGAAGAGGCTTTTCAGGCGAACCTCGCGGGAGCCTTCCGGAGCCGCGGTTTCGATCCGTCCGACGTAGGCGCCCTCGGCGCTCCAGTGGATGGCGGCGGCGGTCGCGAGGACGGCCTTCGGATTCGCCGTCAGCGCGGCATGAAGTTCGGCGAGGTAGTTGGCCTGCCAGGCGTCGTCGTCCGACGCCCACATGAAGAACGGGCTTTCGGCCAGTTCGAGCGTCCGCAGGAAATTCGGCAGCGCGCCGATGTTTCGCTCGTTGCGGACGTACCGCACGCGAGCGTCGCGGCGGGCGAAGTCGGCAGCGATCTCCGGCGTCCGGTCGGTCGAAGCGTTGTCGACGACGACGATGCGGTAGGAGGGACCGGTGAAAGCCAGCAGCGAGGTCAGCGCATGCGGCAGCCGGCGCTCCCCGTTGTAGACGGGGAGCCCGATCGTCGCTTCCGGCTGCGGATTCCCGGCTCCGTCGCCTGCCATGGCTCGTCGCTTCGCTTCCTGGCGCTTCGTTCTCTCGCAGTGCGACCCTGCCTATACCGAATCCTCGTGTACGAAAAAAGACCGACGTCGGCTGGCAGGGGGCGCAATAGGGATAACGGTCGTCGTGGGCAAGTCGAGGGTCGAGTATCTAGAATTTCGACCGCGACACCTGGGCCGGCGCTTTTCCCCGCCAGATGAACGATACGCGCGGACAGGTTCAGAAGGCGACACTTTTCTTTCGGGCCAGCTCACGGCTCCGATGGTTCCAGGCGAGCGGAGGGTGTGAGCCCTCCGTGTTTCCGGCGCAAACGGGCAACGCTCGCCGAAGTTCCTCGTCTTACCGCCGATCGTCGTCGAGCGCTCCGGGTTCGACGTCGCGACTGCTCGACTCCAGGTAGGACGTCAGCAGGATCTGCGCGGCGAGCTGGTCCCGGCGTTCGGTTCGGCGCTTCTTCGTCAGGCCCGCGAAGGCGAGGTACTCGTCCGCCTGGGAGGTCGTATAGCGTTCGTCGAAGAACCGGACGGGCAGGGCGCTCCAGTCGAAGAGCCATTTCCCCCACGCGCGGGCTTCGCGGGATTTCTCGCTCTCGGCGCCGTTCGTATGGATCGGAAGTCCCACGACGAACCCGACGATCCGTTGCAGGCGGATCTGGCGTTCGAGCTGCCGGCGAAGCTCGTCCTTCGACTTGGCGGGCAGCGTGACGTGCGGGAACGCCATCGACTGGCGGTCGTCGCAGAGCGCGAGTCCGACCCGGACCGTGCCGTAAT
This sequence comes from Lignipirellula cremea, assembly GCF_056501455.1. Lineage (NCBI taxonomy): Bacteria > Pseudomonadati > Planctomycetota > Planctomycetia > Pirellulales > Pirellulaceae > Lignipirellula > Lignipirellula cremea. Next base: position 5,779,802 of record NZ_CM151415.1, on the reverse strand, counting down.
CGACGCCGGCCAGGATGCCGCGCTCCGGGAACGAGCCGTCGGCGCTCAGGAGCAGGCTCGGAAGGGGCTTCATGCGTGCGAAAGCGAGGCGAACGGAACCGACGGGACCGCGCCCGCCGAAGGTTCACTCTACTGTCGCTCGCCCGCTGGGGCGACCGGCGACCATCCGCTTTCAAGCTGCTAGATCAGTCGCTGGAGTCCTTGGCGTCGAGGGCGACGACCAGAGCGGTGACGCTCGTCCCCAGCAGAACGCCGTCGAACGCGACGCGACCAGGGTTGTTCTTCACGTAGCCCCACATGCCCTTGTCGTTCTGGCCTCGCACGACGGCCTGGGTATTTTCGACGAAGGCGATGCCGCGAACGGAATGGGGCGGAGCGGTTTCTTCGGTCCAGAAGCGGCAGACCTGATGTCGTTCGCCGACGGAGACGACGTGGACGCCCCCCTTCAGGCCGCGGACCTCGAAGTTCCCGTCGCGGTCGGACTTCGCCGAGGCGACGACGCGGCCCTCCCAGGTGATGTCGACCTGCTCGAAGGCCTGCACGGCGTTCTGCGGGCCCGTCAACGTCTTGCCCTGGAGCGATCCGTCCGGGCCGAGGGCGACATCCATGATCTCGGGCGGGCGACGCTCGGGCGACTGGCACCATCCCAGCGGGGCTGCCGCTCCGAAGGCGAACGTCCACGCGATCGCCGCGACCGCGATTCGTCCCGACCGTACGTCCCGACGGATCGCGGAGACAACCCGCGAATCTTCCTGCATAGCCGACATTGCCCAAGCCCCGCCAGATCCCGAACGAACGAGCGCCGACGTATCGGCGGACCGTCACACCCGATCGTCCCGCAGAGCGGCAGGCTTTAGCGATCAGGCGAAGTTTGGCGGCATCGGGGCGGCTTGCCGTCGTGAGCGGAAACGGCGTTCGGTTGAACCTCCCGCAGTTCCGATCTATAGTTACGGTACTGACCGGGGACGAAATTCGGCTTCACGCCGTGTGGCCCTCGCGGCCCTATATCCCCGGCTTTTCTTTCAGCAGTTTCGCGGCGATCAGCGGATTCGCACGCGTGTAGTACTCGCCGTAGGCCTTGTTCCGCACGTCATCGACGTCGTGAACCAGGCTCGCTTTTTCGGCGACGAATTGCCAGTAGCGATCTTCTCCGCGTTCGTAGACGCGTTGCAGCGCCCATAGGAAGTAATCGACAGCCTGAAGTCCGGCGAGCGCTGCCGAGGGGCGTTCACGCACTTCGATCGGCGCGGTCGCTTCGACGTCGAACCGCAGCCGAAAATTCTGGCGTGCTTGCTGTAGCGCCCTCTCCAGGGCCTCGGTTCGTTCGCGGGTGCCCCGACGCGAGAAGTAGATCGAGTACCCGTCATCCTGATGCAGGCGGTCCCTGAACAGGCGACTGACGCATCGCTCGTAAAGCTGGCTGGGGTGATAGCGATACCCGGGATTTTCGAAGTTCCGGGCTTTCACTTTCTCCACGATCTTCAGCTTGTCCCGGACCACGGCGAAGAACCGGACCTCATGGGCGACGAGGAGTCGAAAGACCTCTCGCCGCACTTCCGGGCAATCGTCCTTGGCGTGGAACAGGCAGGCGGTCTTTCGCCGTTCCGGACGCATCGACGGGACGTCACGCAAATAAGGATCGGCGAGCAGTTTCGCCCGCAGGTCCGTCAACTCGTCCGTGAGTCGCGATTCGTCGGCGATATCGAGCAGGCCGAGGATGAAGTAGCGAGTGCATCCTTCGGTTCCGACGATCGTCGCTTTATGGCGATTGAAAAGATTCGGGTCGCCCGCTTCGTCTACGCAGTAATAGCGGAGCATCGCGAAGCTTCCGTCTCCGCCGATTCGCGCGGCGAAGCGTCCGTCGATCGTCCTATTGGCGGCTTGAGTTGGCCCGTAAGGATTCGAACCTTAACTGAGGGAGCCAAAATCCCTAGTGCTACCGTTACACCACGGGCCAGCGGCGGGAACGTCGGGCGTTCCACCCTACGCCGGGAACCAGCGGTTTCCGGCGAATTCAGCGTTCTAATCTTTCGGCGAATCGTTGGCAACCGCGAAGGCGAGTTGCTCCAGTTGAATCGCCAGGTCTACGCCTACGACCGGGAATCCAGGGACAGGGACCACCGAAACCGGCGCGAAGTTCAGGGCGCCGCGAACTCCCGCGGCGGCCAGCCGACGGACCGCTTCCGGGGCCGCTTCTGCCGGAACGGCGAGCAGGGCCAGGTCGATCGGCGCCTCGGCGAAGGCCTGTTCCAGTTCAGTCCAGGGCCGCACCGGGACGCCGACGATGGTTCGTCCCACCTTATCGGAGGCGACGTCGAAGGCGATGGAGATGCGAAATCCCTGCTCGGCGAACCCGCGATAACCGAGCAGCGCGCGTCCCAGATTGCCGACGCCGACAAGCGCGACCCGCCAGGGTCGGTTCGTGCCCAGGATCGACTTGATCCTCGCGACCGAATCGTCGCAACGATAGCCGACGCCGGGCTTCCCCAGTTGGCCCAGCGTCGACAGGTCCCTCCGCACGAGCGCGTCAGAGAGCCCGAGCGTCCGGGCGAGTTCCGCGGAGTTCGTGCGATCCTTCCCTTCGCGGACGAAGCGCTGCAACTCCCGCAGGTACAGGCTCAGCCGGGAGATGACCGTCTTCGAGGTCGGCGCAGCCGCATCGCCGCTCCGTCCGTCGTTCATCCGTTCCAACTCGGGATGCGCTCGCCGCGGGTCAGATCCTCGTTCGTCTGCCGGGCGCGGACGGTCTGGTGCGAGCCGCGATAGATCGCGACTTCCGCAGGCAGTGGCTTGGAGTTGTAATTGGACGCCATGACGAAGCCGTAGGCGCCTGCCGCCTCGATCACCAGGAAATCGCCCACCTCCGCGACGGGCAGATCCCGGGAGCAGACGAATCCGCCGTCCTGCTGGGTGAAGATGTCGCCCGATTCGCAGAGGGGTCCGCCGACGACGACCGGCACGGTCTCCCGCTCGCTCGCGTCGCCCTTCGCCGGGCTGATCGACATCGGATGGTAAGCGCCGTACAGGATCGGTCGGGCGAGGCTGTTGAAGCCCGCATCCAGCAGATAGAAGAGGTTCTTCCCCATCTGCTTGATCGCGCGGATCTCCGCGATGAGGTAACCGCACTCGGCGACCAGGTAGCGCCCCGGTTCGATTTCGAGCGTGATCGCGTGGCCGAACTCTTCCTGCAGACGGCGGCGGGTCTCGTCCCAGATCTTGAAGTAGCGCTCGATATCGACCTGCGTGTCGTAGCTGCGATAACGCGTCGGCAGGCCGCCTCCCGCGCTGATGGTGGTGATCGACCGACCGATCTTCCGGGCGATCGTCTCCAGCGCCTGGCCGACCTGCGACAGGTGCTCGAAATCGGCGCCGGAGCCGATGTGCATGTGCAGGCCGGTCACGGTCACGCCGTAGCGATCGGCCAGTTGCAGCGCCCCGTCGAGGTTCTCGTGCCAGATGCCGTGCTTCGACTGCTCGCCGCCGGTGTTGGTCTTCTGCGAGTGGCCATGTCCGAAGCCGGGATTGATCCGCAGCGTTACGTTCGCTCCGGGCGACCGCTCGCCGAGCTGACGGATCATCTCCTCCGATCCGCAGTTGACGTGCAGCCCCTTCTCGACGACCAGATCCAGGCTCGCCCGGTCGAAGATGTCGGCGGTGTAGACGACCGGGTGCGGTTCGCCGTGCAGTTCGTAGCCGGCTGAAACCGCGCGATGAACTTCGCCCGCGCTGACGGCGTCGACCAGCACGCCCCGCTGGCGCAGGAAGTCGAGCACCGCGATGTTGGAGTTCGCCTTCTGGGCGAAGCGGATCACGTCGAACGGCGCCAGATCCTTGACCGCCCGTTCGATCGTCTCGAAGTCATAGACGTAGGTCGGCGTGCCGTACTTCGCGGCCAGCTCCGCCACCGGCACGCCGGCGATTGACGTGCGAATCAGAGGAAAATCTATCGTGGCGCTCATGGCGGTTCGGTTGAGGTCAGGGGGCGATCGGATCAGTCGTGCTGAGCAGTATTTCGCGAACTGGCCCAAGCCGACAGCGTCAGAATCGGCGAAATCGCTCGTGCATCGTCAAAGCATGGATTTAGGCTTCAGGCTGTTCTCGATGCACTCGTTACTCCTTGCCGCTCCGCTAGCCTGCGGCCGATTCGGGACTCGCACGAAGTTGATGCAGCCGGATCCGGCGAGCCGCGTACGACGTAAGTCGGGTTGCGCGGTGCGCCACGACCGTGCGGTGGTCGTCGAGGAACTGAGCCATCGCAGTCGACTTCCGTTCCAACAGTCCGTTGATTTTCGCCGTCGCGGCGCCGTGTCCGTGCGGCGAACGCAGTTCGTCGAGAAAATCAACGAGCTGCTAACGAATAGACGATCGAGCATTGTCCGATCGCTCGACAGCGTTCGCAAGCAGATCGGTCGAATTCGACGGTCGTGACGGAACTGCCGACTCTGCGGGCGATTCGCTGCCTCGTCGCAAGGAAGAGTTCCGCCGATGGGTCGCTCGCTGGGACCTAGGATTTCGCACGAGCCTCCTCCCGGTCAGATCGCCGGCGTTCTCTCCCGCCCACGTTTCGCGTTCGCATGACTTATCAACTCCGCGTCCTGCGCTCGACGAACGAACTCCGCGAAGCGGCGGCGAAGTGGGATCGTCTGTGGCGGGCGAGCGATTCGACGATGCCGATCGCGCAGAGCGAACTGCTGCTGCAGTGGATCGACCGTTTCGCGCCGCGGGGGCGGCTGGAGTTCTACGTCGCCGAGCAGGGGGAGCGCTTCGTCGCGGCGTTGCCTCTGATCGCGTCCGACAAGTCGCCCTGGATCGCCTACGGTACGCTGCCGGGGAACGAGTGGTCGCCCGCGGGAGACTTCCTGCTCGATCCGACCGCCGACGCCGAACTGGCTGCGCAGACCATCGCGCAGGGGATTCTGGGGTCGGGCTTCGCGCTCGTCTGGATGCAGGGCATTCCGTACCTGTCGTCGCGGTGGAGCCTGCTGCTGGAAGCGCTCGAACAGCAGGGCGTCCCCAGCCATCGCCAGTTCAGCTACCGCGTCGGCCTGGTGCCGACCTGTTCCGACTGGGATTCATTCAACGCGAGGATCTCGAAGAAGCGTCTGCGGACGCTCGCGCGACGCTGGCGGCAACTGACCGAGATGGGGACACTCCGGCTGCGGATCGAAACCAATCTGGCGCCGGACGAAGTCGGTCGCGATCTGCTGGAAGGGATCGAGATCGAAGACCGCGGCTGGAAAGGTCGCGAAGGGACGAGCGTCCTCAAGTCGCCCGGCATGATGGAGTTCTATTACCGTCAGGCGAAGCTGCTCGCGAAGGCGGGCAACCTGATCATGGTGACGCTGGAACTCGATCGCAAGCCGATCGCGTTCGAGTACGGCTTCCTCGCGAAGGGGCATTACCACTCGCTGAAGATCGGCTACGACGAGGCCTACGCCGCCTACTCGCCCGGTCAGGTGCGGACCTGGCTGATGCTGGAGGAGATGTGCCGGCGGCCGGAGCTGCAGTACCTCGACGGCATGGGCCCGCGGAGCGAAGCCTTCGCCATCTGGCCCGGCACGACGTACGACGTGGGGCGGATCGTGTTCGCGCCCGGCGGCGCCCTTGGACGGACCGCGCTCTACGGCTACAAAAACGTCTGGCCCGCCCTCCGCAAGTTCAGCGGACGGGAACCCGTCGCCGTGGCGACCGAACCCGCTGACGAAGCCGCGAACGACTGAGTCATCGCTGGACGCGTCTTCTGTAGTAGTCGACCAAGCCTTATTCGTCAGGCGTTGGGGTAGAGATGTTTGAGTTTGACGCGAGCGTCGTCCGTCGTGAAGCGCCAGGTCGCAGCCTGACGCAGGCGGTTGCGTTCGCGCTGCCAGACGGCCATCGCTTCGTCCATCTCGGCCGCGCTTTCGAAGCGTCGCCCGACGCACTGCCGCGTCAGGACGGAAAGCTCGAACTCGGCCATGTTGAGCCAGCTGCCGTTCTTGGGCGTGTAGACGATCCGCAGGCGCTGGGCCAGGCGATGCGCCCGCTCGGCGTCGAAGGCATGGTACAGGCTCGCGACGTCGTGCGTGTTGAGGTTGTCGCAGACCAGCGTGACGAGTTCGGCCCGGGGATAGTCCCGCTCGAGCAGCTCGGCGACTTCTTCGGCCCAGTCGACTCGCGTTCGACCGTCGCGACCGGAGACGCGACGCCAGCCGCCGACGGGATCGAAGAACAAGAAGATCGACCGCACGCCGCGGCGCTCGTAGTGATGGTCCTCGCGGCGGGGCTGGCCCGGCGTCATCGGCAGCGACGGCTCGACGTCGGCCAGGATCTGCTTGGCCGCCTCGTCCATGCAGATCAGCACGTGCTCGTCGTCGAACGATTCGGCGTAGACGTCGAGCAGCTTCTCCATGCGGGCGACGAAGCGGGCGAGATCCTTCTCCGGGATGCAGAAGCGCCGCGTCCGCCAGGGCTGCAGCCTGTTTTTTTGAGCGTCTGGCGAACCGTCTCTTCGGAGACCTTCGTCACGATCGACAGCCGCATCGCCTCGTCGGCCAGAAGCTGCATCGTCCAGGCCTTGCGTCCGCCGGGCGGCGTCGAGCAGGCCAGCAGAACGAGCTTCGCTTCGGAGCGACCGTCGAAGATCGGCTGGACGCCGGGAGCCGAGCGGGCCTTCCGTTCGATCGCCGCGGCGACGTTTCCTTCGCGGACGAAGGCTTGCCGAATCCGGCAGACCTGCCGCTCGGAGAGCCCCACGATCTCGGCGATCGTGCCGTCGGTGCGACGACCGTCGACGTGCTCGCGATCGGACAGGAGCAGGATCCTCGTCCGGCGAACTTTCGCCGCCGGCGAGTCCCCTTTGCGGACGAACGCCGCGAGCTCCGCCCGGGTCTCAGGCGTCAGACGAACTTCCAGCTTTTCGTTCGTTGCCGGCATCCCTGCCTCCGCGAAAATCGAAAACGATCCCTCGACTCCCTCCGCGAAATCAGGTTAACCTCCGCCTGACGAATAAAGCCAGGTCGACTACTACGAATCGCTTACCGCCTGCGAGCGTACCTGGCAGGCGGGGCGCCTGCCCTGCAAGACAGCTATGTGGCATTCGCTTCCGATCGAGGCCGTCGCGTTCGACCTCGACGGGACGCTCTTCAATACGGAGATCCTCTACGACGAAGTCGGTGAGGAACTGCTCCGTCGCCGCGGGCAGACGTTCACATCCGCGCTGAAGGACCGCATGATGGGCCGGCCCGGGCCCGTCGCGCTGCAGATCATGATCGACGACTGCGGCCTGGACTGCGACGTGGCGACGCTGGCGCAGGAATCGGACGACGTCTTCGACCGGATCCTGGAAGAACGGCTCGAACGGATGCCGGGCGCGGAGGCGCTGCTCGATCACGTGGAGAGTCTGGGCCTGCCCAAGGCGATCTGCACCAGTTCGCATCGGGCCTATGCGACGAGGACGCTCTCACGGTTCGCGTACGAGCATCGCTTCGCCTTTCTGCTCACCTCCGACGAGATCGCGAACGGTAAGCCCGAGCCGCTGATCTATCTGACCGCGGCGGAGAAGTTCAGCGTCGCCCCCGAGCGGATGCTGGTTCTGGAAGACAGCCATAACGGCTGCAAGGCGGCGATCCGCGCAGGCGCCTGCGCCGTCGCCGTTCCGAGCCGGCACTCCCATCACCACGACTTCGCCGGCGCCGCATTCATCGCCGAAGGCTTGGGCGATCCGCGGATTTACGAGCTACTTGCGGTCGGACGCTGATCGCGCGGCAGAAGGTATATGCAGGCATCGGGCGAAGAGATCGCGTACCTCGCGAAACTTGTCTGCTTCGGCAACGCCGCAGTCCGAAAGAATCTGCATGAGCCGTTCGTAGCTCCCCTCTCGCCGCCGCCGTTCGTCTGGACGCGATTCGTACTCGTCGGCAAGCGAAGCGCCGACGGTACGCATCCGACGCGTGCGTTCGCGCGCGATTCTGAAGAGTGGTACTCGAGGATCTTGGAACGCGGCGTTGTGTCGCTGCGATTGCATCATCGATTTTCGGGCGATCCCGAAGTCGATGAAAATGTGGTGGAATCGTTCGCGAGCGACGGCGGGCGATGGCGTATCGAGGCCGACCTGAGCGACAGGTCCAGCGATCTATGGTTTCCGCGATGGGAGAGCGAACGCGGAACGGTTTACGCAGTGGAACTCGGACTGATCGCGAACGTTCCTGCGGTTCCTTCGGTACGCGTCAGCCTTAAATCGGCGTTTCAAGAGTTCGCTACGGCGCTCCAATGCATTCGTTCGTTCGCGGAACGAAACCGCCTGGACGAGTTCGCGGATACCTTTGCCAAGACTTTCGACGCGCTGCACGGAAAGCGCCTCTCGGTGCCGCTTCAAAATGTCGTACCCGCAGGATCGGCTCCGGAAGCTGCGACTGACATTCTTCGTGCGGCGCAATTGGGATGGGTGTTTACCGGGCGACGACCATGGAACGACGCTAGGATCGATGACGAGAACATTCCGGAATACGAGCGGGTGACGGAGCTTTACTGTCGTCGCCTCGTGACCGCAGTGGAGGCAGCAGCGAACAGTTCGGCGACTCTCTCGACCGAAACCATTTGAGTCGCTGCGGGTTCTTGGTTTACGACTCCGAGTTTCTACGCACGCGAGTATGAAGAAATGGTCATCCTTCTTCGTTTTGGCATTGCGATGCTTTTCGGCGTCGCAGGGTCTGTAGCGGCATTCGCCCAGACCACGCCTGCCTCTACTTCGCCGGCGACTTACGACCCTCTCGCCCTCCCCACGGACCAGACGATTCCGAAGTTCGTCGACCTGACGATCGAGGATGCGACCCGTTCGCGGGAGATCCCGATCCGCGTCTGGCTGCCGGCGAAGAAGGATCCGGCGCCGGTGATCCTGTTCAGTCATGGCCTGGGCGGATCGCGGGAAAACAACGGCTATCTCGGCAAGCATTGGGCGGGGCGGGGCTACGTCTGCGTCTTCCTGCAACATCCGGGCAGCGACGAATCGGTCTGGAAGGACGTCCCGATGCGTCAGCGGATGCAGGCGATGCGCGACGCCGCGGGGGCGAATAATCTGCTGCTGCGCGTGAAGGACGTGCCCGCGGTTCTCGACGAGCTGATGCGGCGGAACATGAAGGAGGGGGACGAACTGGAGAAACGCTTTGACTTCCAGCACGTCGGCATGTGCGGCCACTCGTTCGGCGCGGTGACGACCCAGGCGGTCAGCGGCCAGAAGATGGGCCGGCAGGCGCCGTTCGCCGAATCGCGAATCGACGCCGCCATTATGTTCAGCCCCAGTTCGCCCCGGGCGGGCGGAACCGAGGCGGCGTTCGGCGACGTGAAGCTGCCCTGGCTGCTGATGACCGGGACGAACGACGTCTCTCCCATCGGCGGTCAGACGGCGGAATCCCGGATGGCGGTCTATCCGGCGTTGCCCGCGGGAAGCAAATACGAACTGGTCCTCGACGGCGCCGAGCATTCCGCCTTCAGCGAACGGGCGCTTCCCGGCGACATGCAGAATCGCAATCCCAACCACCACAAGTCGATCCTGGCCCTGTCGACCGCGTTCTGGGACGCCTACCTGAAGGAAGACGGGGAGGCCAGGGCCTGGCTCGACGGCGACGCGGCCAAGAGCGTCCTGGAAGAAAAAGATCGCTGGCAGCGGAAGTGAAAACGTCCGCAGCGTGCGATTTCCGGCTCGTGTGCCATGGCTGGCTTGTCCAGCCGTGCGGAATCGCGAATCGGGGCGATCGACAGGAAGTACGACGAACGAGTCCGACGTCGTCGCGTCCAACTACTCAAACCGACGCCTCGGTTCGGCATCGGGCACGGCTGGGCAAGCCAGCCATGGCACACGGACTGACTCCCTCCGCCCTTACAGCGGTTGACGACTGGCGTATAACGTAATGACGGCCCTTCTGATTAAACCGGCCGTTTCTCCGCCAGCGGACCGACGATGACGCTTGACGATTCGATCGAGGGCCTGATCTTCGATTGCGACGGGACCCTGACCGACTCGATGCCGGCCCACTACCTGGCCTGGCGGGAGACGTTCGACCGGTACAGCATTCCGTTCAGCGAAGAGCGTTTCTACTCGCTCGGCGGCATGCCGACCGACAAGATCGCGGAGATGCTCGGAACGGAGCATGGCGTCGATCTCGATCCGGCCAAGGTCTCCCAGCAGAAGGAAGAGGCGTTCATCGGACAGCTCGTCCACGTTCTGCCCGTGGAGAAGGTGGTCGAGATCGCCCGGCGGGAGAAGGGCAAGCGGAAGATCGCCGTCGCGAGCGGAGGCTTCCGCTGGGTGATCGAGGAGCAGCTCGCTCACATCGGCCTGGCCGACTGGTTCGACGCGATCGTGACCAAGGAAGATACCGAGCGGCACAAGCCGTTCCCCGACGTCTTCCTCGAGGCTGCGCGGCGGATGAACGTGGCGCCGGAGAAGTGCCTGGTCTTCGAAGACGCCGACCTCGGCTTCGAGGCCGCCCGGCGTGCCGGGATGCAGGTCATCGACGTCCGGTTGCCCGAGTGGGGCAGCTCGTCGATCTGACGCAGTCCGACACGAAGAGGCGAACGACGCGATTAGAATCGAGGCGCGTCGCGACGACCGACTCGCTCTCCGTCGAACGAGTCGGCTCCGACGTTCGCTTGCCGAGACGACCATGCCGATTCGATCGTCGTTGAACCTGCTCTGGATCGCCCTGCTGGCGATCGCGATTCTCCCGCTCGGCGCCCTGTCGGACGAGAAAGTGGTCGTCCGTCCGCCATCGAAGGCGGGGCCGCTGGACAACCCGCTGAAGGGTTGGTGCCCTTACGCCGACGCGGGCGAGATTCGCCAGCCCTACTCGATGACGTTTCAGTACGTCTCGTGGCGCGAACTGGAGCCGACGCGGGGCGATTATCGCTTCGAGGAGTGGGAGCAGGCCTGGGAGAGCGACGCGGCGAAGGACAGGCATGTGATCTTTCGCGTCTACGTCGATTACCCCAAGCGACCGTCAGGCCTGCCAGATTGGCTGCGGGCGGCGGGCGTGACGGAGACGCCGTACGACGACCACGGCGGCGGATTGTCGCCTGATTACGATCACCAGGAGATGGTCGCCGGGATGGAGCGCCTGATCGCCGCGCTGGGCGAGCGCTACGACCGAAATCCGCGCGTCGCCTTCATTCAGCTTGGCCTGCTCGGGTTCTGGGGCGAGTGGCATACCTATCCGCGCAGCGAACTCTACGCGTCGCCCGAGACCGAACGTCGCGTCATCGACGCCTATCGGGCAGCGTTCCCGAACAAGTCGCTCATGGTGCGCTATCCGAGCGAACATGCCGGCCGTCAGGAGTGGATCGGCTTCCACGACGACATGTTCCCGGAGGATACCGATAACGGCAAAGAGTGGAGCTTCCTCGCGAAGTTGCGGAAGGCCGACCGCGCGGAGAACTGGAAGGTCGCGGTCGTCGGCGGCGAGATGGCTCCTGGAAAGGCGACGCAGTGGCTCGGGCCGGATTACGCAGTCACCTCGACCATGCTCGAGCGGGCGCACTTCACCTGGGTCGGGCCCTACTGCCCGGCGCTGGACGGCGCAAAGGAGGATGCGTTCCGTCAGCGAAGTGAAGAACTGGTGCGGAGCATGGGATACGAGTTCCGCCTCGGGAAGGTCGAGCATGCCGCCAGCGTGAAGGCGGGCCTACCGGCGTCGCTGTCGCTCGCAGGCGAAAACCTCGGCGTCGCGCCCTTCTATTATCCGTGGCCAGTGGAGTGGGCGCTGCTCGACGCGTCGGGCGAGGCGATCGGCATCCACCGCACGAAGTGGGACCTTCGGCGTTGGCTTCCCGGGCCGTTCGAAGAAAAGGCGTCGCTCACGTTCGACGTTCCGCCGGGAACGTATCGACTGGCGATCGGAATTCGCGATCCCTGGAAGGATCGGCCCGCCGTCGGCTTCGCGAACGAACTGCCCGTCGTAAACGGCTGGACGACGGTTTCCGAGCTTCGTATCGACCCGTAAACGGACGGGTCGCTTGGACTACGTCGCTGAGGCTTCGCTCGGTCCGGTGATCGAAGGCTTCGCCAGCGCCTTGGTCTGGGTCTCGCCTTCGAACCAGGCGGCAATGCGCTTCTTCGCCTGTTCGACGTGCAGCGGCTTGATGTGCGTCGCGACGGTTCCGAGGGCGAAGATCAGCACGCCGAGATCGTCGGCATAGCCGGCGCCGGGGACCACGTCCACGATCGCGTCGAGCGGCACGATGAAGTAGCCGAGCGCCGCGAGGATGGTCGTCTTCGCCCACGCGGGCGTATCGGCGTCCCGCATGGCGTAGTAGAGCGAGAACGCCTTTTCCAGCGTTTCGCGTCCCACGACCTTGCCGACGCGCTTCGACTTCTCGAAGAACGATTCCGGCGAAAATCGGCGGGCGTACCGCTCGTCCAGACGGGGAATGGCGATCATCGCGCGTCCTGTGCGAGGCAAGAAAGCCGTGGAAGAGGATCTACGTCGCAGCGCACGGCTCCGCAGCGTTTCGATCCGTACTTCCTTTCGATTCGCGTTCTTCGCGAACGTTTCACGATTCTATTCGTCGACTTAGGAAAAAACCTAGCGGAATAGAGCCGGGAACGAACGGGATCCTTCGCAAATGTCGCTAAGCCGGATAACGTAGTTCCACCCGATCGAGGGGGTGCGGCGGTCTGATATGGACAGGCAGGCGGAGGAAGTTCGGTTGGACTTGGTCGTCAGGCTGGTCGCTCTTGCCGTGCTGCTCCTCCTGGTTCAGGAACTGTTCCGTCGTGCGAATCGATGGGCGGCGTGGGGCGCGTTCCTCGTGCTTCCGCTGGCCCTGGCTCCATACTGGATCTGGTTGAGCCAGGAAGGGGCCTACGGCGATGCGGGCGCGTTCCCGTGGGTGAAACTCGTCAGCCTGCAGGTCGGCGCAAGCTGTCTGACCGCGCTCCGCTTCACTCCCCTCGGCAAGTCGCGCTGGGCGTCGGGTGCGCTGTTCCTGATGCTGCCGCTCAACATGCTGGAAGCGGTCGTTCAGGACGCCTTCGGCGGTCATCTTGCCCACTACCTTCTGGGCCTGAGCGGGATCTTGCTGATCGTCTCCGTCCCGCACCCGATGAAGGCTATCCGGATCGATACCGAAGGACGCTTCCGCGATCTTCGGTATGTCGGAATGACGCGAACCTGGGTCGCCGGATACACGTTGTGGAATGCGGCGTTCGTCTACCTGAACTTCCCCGCCATCGCCGGGCACGAACTGGCCGTGCTGGCGTCGGCGTTAGCGATTGGACTGTACGATCCGAGTCGCTGGCTTCAGTCGCGGACCTTTACCCTCGCGACCGACTTGCTGGCGCTCGCCACCTTCCCGAGCGTGATCATTCCGTTCGCCGAGACTTCGAACTGGGCGTCCCCGCACGGAGAGAACCTCGTGGCGGGCGCCTGCCTGGCGATCATCGCCGTCTACGCAGGCTACATCTTCTTCCGCCGGGCCGATCGAGTCGTCGCGCGCCTCTCGCGGTCCTGAGGCAGGATGTCTCGGGTCGTGGTGATGGGCTGACCGCGTCATAGCGATCCGTCCAACCCAGCGAATCAACACTGTACCCGAGCCGACGCAGTAGAGCGGGCCGTTGCGCGTTGCGACGCCGCTTTGCGCTCTGAAGTCGTACACGCTTGGTCTCTTCCAACTAAACGGTCACGTCTGGAGAGGCCTCCGCGACTGACGGCGCTGCATCGCGCCCCGGGGCATCGAGTTCCGCGTTTGTAACGCGGGCGTATCGGGAGGCAGCCGATCGCAACTGGTCGGCGAAGCCGTAAAGGCTGTTCAGCGTATCGAGCGGATATCGCGTCACCTGCTTCGCGTCATCGAGCAAGCCTACGTACTTTTGCGCGGAGTTGAAGAACAGCCTGCAGATCGGCTTGCGATTGTTGTCATCGAGCAGAACGCTGCAGTAAGACTGCGTATCGCGCATGAAGACCCGAGCGGGATCGACGACGTCGCGAATGATGCTCTTCACGACGTAGAACGCTTCGATCTCTTCCGGCGTCGTCACGATCGCCGCTACTGGTTCCGCCGCAGTCTCAGGCGGGGTTTCGATGCTGGCCGGACGAATGAACGTCGTCGTCGAACTGTCGAGCGCGGTTTGCAGGCGACGATTCAGCATCTCGCCGACGAACTCCTGGAACGCCCTTCTGACGATCGGCGTGAACTCGTCGCGGACGCTTTGGGTGAATCGACCTTCGTAGACTCGCTGCGCCAGGATGCGGACGAACTCTTCGGAAGGGTTTACGAATTCTTCGCCGAGGATTCGCTGAATGCCTCGCACATACTTGAGCACGCTTGCCGTGCTCTTGATCGTGTCGATGTCGAAGTTGTCCTTCGTGAACTTCTTTATCTCGTCGACCGTTCGTTCGTCGAGCTCTCGAATATCGAACTCGAGAAACGGACGCGAGTCCATCAGGTTCTGCGCTTCCAGATCCGTGAAGAATCGATAGAACGCGCCGTCGGTCAGGAGAGCGAACTTCGCTTTGGTGACCGTGAAGTAGCGGTAGAGCTGCGAGGCATGCTTCGGATCGAGTCCTTTGTCCCCGAGCGTTTTGCACTCGATCAACAAGATGGGTTGGCCGTCCCGCATGATCGCATAATCGACCTTCTCGCCCTTCTTCGTCGCTACGTCCGCCGTGAACTCCGGTACGACCTCAATCGGATTGAACACGTCGTAGCCGAGCGCCACGAGGAACGGCATGACGAGCGCGTTTTTCGTGCCTTGCTCCGTCAGGCAGCGATCTCGCACCGTTTCGACGCGCGTCCCCAGTTCTCGCAGGCGGTCGATAAGGTCCATCGCGAATACTCCCTTCGCAGATCGAGAAGCGGCTGGAAAACGATGGCCCGCATTCTCCACGCCCATATCCGAATGTCCAGCATCAACATCGTGGTGGGCTGATATTTCCGCGCGAGGCGCATTCGTCGATCGCAGGGCGCCGCGTCCGACTCGGGGGGTTCACACCCCCCCGCTCAGAAATACGTCGATGTCTACGCTGCGAATCTTATTGCCCCAGCGGGGCCCGGCAGACGACGTGGTAGAGGGGGCCGCTGCGTTCCTGAACGCTCGACATGACGAGGATCTCGTCGACGTGCGTCGGGCCGGCGTTGTAATGCGCCGTCCGGCGGACCCACGCGATCAGTTCGTCGAGCGAGCCGCCTGACTTCACGACGCGACCGAGCGTCAGGTGGGGCGAGTACGCGCGGTTCTCGATCGCGAAGCCCTCCTCGCCGAGCTGCTGTTCCAGATCCCGCTGCAGCATCTTGAGCCAGTCGCTCCCCTCTTCGACGCCCAGCCAGACCACCCGCGGCGAGTCGAGATTGGGGAACGCGCCGGCGCCCTTCACCGTCAGGCTGAAGGGGGGATGCGCGGCGGCGACCTGCTTCGCGATGCGGCAGATGGCGGGCGTCGCTTCAACCGGCACGTCGCCCAGGAAGTTGAGCGTCAGGTGCATCTGCTCGGTCGCCATCCAGTTCACGGCCGCGCCCGACTCGCTCCACTGATCGATCAGATCGTTGGCCCGGGTTTTCACGCCCGAGGAAACGTCGATCGCTAGGAAGATGCGGAGGGATTGCATGAAACGGTGGTTCCGAACAGGCGAGCGGAGGGTATAAGCCCTCCGTGCTTATTGCGCGGAGGAAGTTCGCGACGTCGCGGAGTCGAGGTCGACAGGAAAACGCTCGATCTTCGCTGCGCTCGATCGACGGACTCGGGGGACTGCCGTCCCCCGCTGGCCGTTGCGATAGCGATAGTCGACGGGCGTCAGAACGAGAGCATCTTCTCGTACTGTTCCATCCGCAGGTCGAGGTCGCTCCGTTCGATCTGCTGCATGCGGCCGAGGCTGAAGTCCTCGACGTTGTAGCTGGCGACGACGGTTCCGTAAGCGAGCGCCCGCTTGAGCGTCTTCGGGTCGTCCTTACGGACCGAGGCGAGGTAGCCCATCATCCCGCCGGCGAAGCTGTCGCCCGCGCCGGTCGGATCGACGACGCGCTCCGTCGGGAACGCGGGCAGGACGTAGGTCTCTCCCTGGGAGAAGAACATGGCGCCATGTTCGCCCTTCTTGATCACGACGAACTTCGGCCCCATTTCCAGGACCTTGCGACCCGCGGCGACCAGGTTCTCTTCGTCGCAGAGGAGCTTGGCCTCGCTGTCGTTGAGGACCAGGCCGTCGACCTGCTTCATCAGCTCCAGCAGGTCGTCATGCTGCGTCTGGATCCAGAGATCCATCGTGTCCGCGACGACCAGCTTGGGCCCGTGCATCTGGGCCAGCGTTTCGATCTGCGTGCGCGGGAAGCCGTTGGCGAGGAAGACGTACTCGCAGCGCTTGAAGCTTTCCGGCAGCTTCGGCTGAAACGTGCCCAGGACGTTGAGGTGGACCTCCAGCGTCTCCCGGTCGTTCATGTTCGAGAGGTACTTCCCCTTCCAGCGGAAGGTCTTGCCTCCCTTTTCCGCCATCAGACCTGCGGTGTCGATGTTTCGCCCCTGCAGCAGGGTCGTGTGCTCTTCGGGCCAGTCCTCGCCGACGGGGCCGACCAGGCTGACGGGCGTGAAGTAGCTCGCCGCGTAGGAGAAATAGACCGCCGAGCCGCCGAGCACGTCGTCGCGCGATTCGGTCGGCGTTTCCACGGAGTCCAGGGCGATCGAACCGACGACGAGCAGAGACATCAGGCGAGCTTTCGGCAACTTCTAACGAGGACGCCGCAGCAGGGTCCGCCGCGGAAAGAGGCCATTATGGCTCTGTCGGCAGCGCTCGCAAGGAAGGCAGGGCAGGCACGTTGCCGGCTTCGCTATAAATGACGTCCGTAGTCGAATCGTCGATCGAGCGTCGGAGGTCGGAATGGGAATGGTTTGCTATATCCATGCTCTGTCGCGCTCGGAGATGCCCGCCTTCGCGGATACTGCGGCGGACTTCGACTCCCTGGACGAGTCCCGATATGTCGACTTGGACAAGGCGTGGCACGCGATCCACTGGCTTCTTGTCGGATCGAAGGAGTCGACGACGGCGCCGGCAGGCTTTCTGTTGGGGCCGGGCGACTTCCTTGCGGGCGACGAACCGGAGGTGCGATTTTTCGTTCCTAGCACGACGCTAGAGATCGCACAGGCGCTGACGCCGATCGACGGCGAAAGGCTCATGTCTCGGTTCGATAATCGCGAGATGGCTCGCCTCGAACTTTACCCCCAGATATGGGACGATCCCGACGACGCTCATCGGGACTACATCGTTCAGTACTACGAACCTCTTCGACGCCTCGTAACGAACGCCGCGAACAGCGGAGACGGCTTGGCCGTCTACTTCATGTAACCGCCCGATCGCCGAAGCCGTCGTAGGCGACCATCGACTTGACGAGTCCGAACTTCCGTTCGAGCCAGATCGTCGCGTCCGGGAAGAGATCCCGCATCTGCGACCGCGTGACCAGCCGCGAGTCGTGCGCCATCTCCCGCGCCCGCTGCCAGTTGCCGGCGCGGGGATACCAGCCGAGCGGGAGCATACGGTGCATGACCGTGCGGACGCCGAACGGAGCGTATTGATAGCCGGGCGTCAGGGCGTGCGGTTCCAGCGGAAAGTGCAGGTAGGGCGTCTGCACGAAGTAGGCCTTCGCGACGCGTCGCACGGCGCCTGCCATGGCCCGCATGTCGTCGAGTCCGCCGACATGCTCGATCACGCTGTTGGAGAAGACGGCGTCGTAGGCGCCGTCCGACACGCTCGCCAGCGTTCTCGCGTCGTCGCGAAAGAAGGCCAGTCCCGCGAACCCGCGCTCCTTCGGCTCCTCGACGTTGCAGACGTCGATCGTCCAGTTCCCGGGCAGCATGTCCCGCCGCTGCATCCAGAAATCGAACGTCCCGCCGACGTCGAGCAGCCGGACCGTCGCCTGGCCCGCGAAGCGCCGCTCGCAAAGTTCCAGAAAGAGCCCGAACCGGCGGTTGCGAAATTGCGTCGCCAGACTGTCAGGCCGACGATTGTCAGCGAGGCGGAGAACCATGGAGGCCGAAGGGTGAGACGTGCCGAGGGGGGACGAACCCCACGTTAGTCCGCGTTCTGACGGGATGAAGAGCGACGAGCGCTGACATTAAGGAACCTTAATGTTCGCATCCGAAGCGGCGGGACAATCTGAACGACCCGACCGTGGTCATCAAAAGTCGGAGATCTGAGCAGATGTCGATCGTCGTGCACGTGGAAGGCGAACTGGCGGAGTGGATCGAGCGTCGGGCGCGAGAAACGTCCATCGAGCCCGAAGCGTTCGCGATGTCGATCCTTCAACGGGCGCTCGATTGCGATAAAGCAAGGTTCGAACGAGCGATGAAGGAGACGCTGGAAAAGAATCGCGAACTCTACCGGCGGCTTGCGAAAGGGCCGGAATGAAGGTCGCGTGCTCTCGCGATGGCCTTCATGTTTCCCGATCGAACAAATACTCGCACTCTTCCAGCCTCGCGCCGTTCTCGTCGGCGACGGCGTAGGGCTTGGGGCCGCTCATGGCGACGCCGGCGTGCGAGCCGTCGCGACCGATCAGGAAGAGTTGCAGGTTGAACCGCGGGCGGCCCTGCTCGTTGCGGTCCTCGTCGCGCGTCCGGTCGGCGACCCGGCGGAGAACCTCCAGACCGGCTTCGACGGGCGTGCGACCCTGTCGCATCAGTTCCACGGCCAGAAACGAAGACAGGTTTTCGAGGTTCGCCTCGCCGTGGCCGATGCTGCCGCAGGTTCCCGCGGCGTTATCGGCATACAGGCCGGCGCCGAGGATGGGCGAATCGCCGACGCGACCCGGGATCTTGAACGCGTGACCCGACGTGCTCGTGCAGCAGGCCAGATCGCCCGCGCCCGAGCGTGCGGCGACGTGGACGGTGCCTCCCTTGAGGTCGGCGCCTTCGGGACCGAGCTTGCCGTAGAAGTACTTTTCGATCCACTCGGCGACCGGGGTGAGCGGCCCCTCGGGCGCCTTCCAGTCATCGACGGACGATCGCGTGCGTTTCCAGTAGAGCCAGATCTCCCGCGCGCGCTCGGTCAGCAGATCCTCTTCGCGAAAGCCGTTCGCGAGGGCGAATTTCAGCGCCCCGTCGCCGACGAGCAGCACGCGCTTCGTCTGCTGCATCACCAGCCGGGCGACCTTCGCCGGATTGCGGACGCCGCGAAGGCCCGCGACGGCGCCTCCGCGTCCGGTGCGACCGTCCATGACGGCGGCGTCGAGTTCGACGATCCCCTCTTCGTTGGGCAGACCGCCGTAGCCGACGGTCAGTTCCGCCGGATCGTCCTCGACCAGCGTCACCCCTTCGACGACCGCGTCGAGCGGCGTGCTGCCCGCGAGCATCGCCTCCCGGGTTCGAGCGACGGCGGCCAGTCCGTTATGCGATCCGACAGCGAGCATGCAGGGCTCCGCAGAATGTTCGTCAGGCGAGCGGAGGGTGTCAGCCCTCCGTGTCTGAAAGCTACCGTCGCGACGAAACCACGGAGGGTTCGTCCCTTCCGCTCGTCGTCGCTGCGAACATTCTACCGGCCGCGCTTCTTGTTCTTGCGGGCGCCGCGGTCGTCGTCCTCTTCTTCTTCGTCGGTCCCCGACGATCGCGAAGCGACGGGACTCGTCGTCGGCGCGCTGGACGGTCGGAACTTGCCGGCAAGCGGACCGGCCCCCTTCGACGGAGGATCGGTGCGACGGACTTCGCCGGACGGGACGGCGCTCGGCTTCGCAGCGGAAGCGCGGGCGTCGGAAGCGCTGGACGCTGCCGGCTTGTTCGCCGCGGGCGCGGGCTGCTGACGCGGAGGTTCAGGATTCGACGGCGCGGGCGGCGGCGTCGGAGCCTTGGCGACGGGGGCGGTTCCTGCCGAAGGCGACGAAGCGGGCTTCGATTTCGCCGCATCGGGCTTCGCCGCGTCGGTCTTCTTGCGGAAGTGCGGCGGGGGAACGCGGGGTTCCTCGGCAGCATCCTCCGCGTCGTCGGTCTTCGCCTTCCGCTTGCGGCGGACCGACTTGCTCATCCCCTGCACCTCGCGGAGGACATGCCGGGCGTACAGCAGCACGGAGAGCGTCAGCAGCAGGTGACCGACCAGGCGAAAGCTCTCCTGAGCCAGCCAGGCGATCGTCGAGGCGCTGACGTCGATGCGATAAAGCGTCGCGGTCGCGAGGCCGGCGTAAGCCAGCATCGTCAGCGACAGCGCCGCCAGCGAGAGCCGGCAGCGCAGGAACTCCCGCATCATCGCGACGGAGACCGCGAGCAGGATCAGCCCTTCCGCCAGCAGCCACCAGAAGGCGCCCTGGCCGCAGACGGCGACGCCCGTGAGCGCGACGATTCCGCCCGAGAGACTGCGGTGAAAGCCGCAGGCGGCGTCGACGGCGCCCAGCAATAGCGCGGCGGCGGTCCAGAGCCAGACGCGATAGCGTCCGCGATAATCGTCCGCGCGATGCCGGCGGAGCGAGTAGACGATTCCGGAAACGACCGCCGCCGTCAGCAGCGTCCAACTGGCGAGCCAGTCGGCGAGGTTGCCGCGCAGCGTCAGGTCGAGCGGGCGGACCGTCTCCTCCCCCAGCAGGCTCGCCAGCGAGACGCGATACGCGAACCCGGTCAGCACCGAGGCGGCGAGCAAGACGCCCACGCCCGCGGTCAGACCGATCGACCACCACTTCGTGGGAAGCAGGTCGGCCAGACGCGGCTGCCGATGGGGATGGGCCGCTTCCGGATAATGCGCGGCGTCGATGCGCACGCGGGCCCTGCGACGCGGGGCGGGCGATTCGGCATCGCCGTTGGCCGCGTCTTCGCGTAGAACGCGCCGACGACGAGACGAGGAGTTTCCGCTCCGAAGATCCATCTTCGATTTCGATACGTCGCGGGAGAGGCGACGGAGCGAGAGTGATATCTCTTCGCGAGGAAAGGCCCGACAGGAACGTACAGAACCGGCGATACCGGCTCAGTAACGTCGAGAGCCGGCTTCACCGGCTCGTCGCGTTCGCTTTCGGATCCTTCTCCGCTCGGAGATCGATAAGGCGGCGCCTTCCTTGACGTCCGCTCGTGCGACGCCGCACGGGTCGATGCGCCGCGTCGCGAGCGTTGCGGCGATCGTCGCGCCGCTCCGCAAACGTCGTGGCAGCATCGGACGGCAGCGCCTGACGGAGCGCACGAGAGCGACTCCGCTGCTCTTGGTATTCGGCGCCCCGGCCTGCATCGGATGATCGAATCGCAGGCTTCTCGTCCGACCGTCGCGGATGTCAGGGTTCGCCTAACCGTCACGCTCGTCGCCCGGTGACGGGATGGCTTCTATCCCTCCCCGTCCGCGACGACCGGGTTCCGAAGAATGCCCAGGCCTTCGATCTCCACTTCGGCGACCTGGCCAGGCTGGAGATAGCGGCGGGGGGTGCGGGCGACGCCGACGCCGGCGGGCGTGCCGGTATAGATGAGGTCGCCCGGCAGCAGCGTGCAGACCTGCGAGATGTAGGAGATCACCCGCGGGATCGAGAACAAAAGCTGATCGGTCGAAGATTCCTGCAGCGTCTCGCCGTCCAGGCGGAACTGGATCTTCAGCTTGCCCGGATCGGGGATCGCATCCGCCGTGACGAAGCAGGGGCCGAGCGGCGCGAACGTGTCGAAGCTCTTCCCCAGCAGCCACTGTCCGCCGGGCGTCTCCTTCTGCCAGTCACGCGCCGAAACATCGTTGCCGCAGGCGTAGCCGGCGACGTGACGCATCGCGTCCGCCTCGGCGATCCGGCGTCCCTGCTTACCGATCACGACGACCAGTTCGGCCTCGTAGTCGACCTTGGAACTCTCCGGCGGAAGGACAATCGGACGCCCGTGCGCGGAAAGCGTCGTCGCAAGCTTGTTGAAGATGACGGGGCGATCGGGCACGCTGGCCCCGGTTTCCTTCGCGTGATCGGCGTAGTTGAGCCCCACGCAGAGGATCTTCGACGGATTCCCGATGGGCGGAAGCCAGGCGTAAGGGGGTTCGCCCGGGTTCTTCGTCAGGGTGGCGATCTGCTCGCGGACGCGGGGCTCCCAGTAGTCGAGATCGGAGACGATCTGCTGCACGCTCTGGGGCTGGTCCGAGCCCGATTCCAGTTCGTACCAGCCGTCCGGTTCGACGACGCCGAGGAGGTCCTGTCCGTCGCGTCGCCACATCGCCAGTCGCATCGCCGTCGCTCCGATCGCGTGGGAAACCGCCTCAGAATGAGCGGGTCGATCGTAGTCGATTGGCGACGGACCTCCAACCGGCGGCGCTTCCCGCGTCGCTGCATCCCGAACGGACGGAGCATTCCTTTCGACCCCTGCGATCGTTCTGCCGGGATTCACCTGTCCTGGCGGCCTTGCGGGGGGGAGAAGTCTCTCGAAAGCGAATCGCCTCATCCGATCGCGAGCTAGGTTTCCTCATGCGAAGGGTCTGCAATCGTCCCTCCCGTACAGAACGGGGTCGACGTAGCTCCCGGAACCTTGCCGACTGACCCATGTCGACGCTCCCTGAAAACTCGATCGCGACCGCTGCCGAGCGCCCGCTCGTCGCGCCGCCGAAGCCGGCGGGGAAGGTCGCGGAGGGGGAGGGTCTGCGGCTGGTGCAGTCGCGACTGGGCATGGCGAGCGGGCTCTTCACCGCGCTGGAAGCCAAGCACGCACCCTCCGCGGCGCACTCGTTCCGCGTGGCGATGAACGGGTCGGCCTGGCTCCTGTCCCGCAAGATCGCCGAGGACGAGCTCCTGAAACTGGAGATGGCTTTCCTCCTGCACGACCTCGGCAAGATCGGCGTTCCGGACCAGGTGCTGGCCAAGCCGGGCCGGCTGAGCCGCGACGAGTTGCTGATGGTCGAGCACCATCGCCAGAACGCGATCAACATCCTGCTCGGCTGCCGCTCGCCGCGGACCGTGCTGGAAACGATTCACTTCAGCTCCGCCTACTTCGACGGGTCGAAGAAAGGCTTCGACGTCGCCGGCGAGGCGATTCCGTTCGGCGCCCGGATCCTGGCGATCGTCGACGCGTTCGACTCCATGACGACGGACCAGGTTTACCGGCCTGCCATGTCGCAGGAGCGGGCGGTCGCCGAGCTCTTCGCCTGCGCCGGGTCGCAGTTCGATCCCGAACTGGTCAGCCACTTCGCCGAGTACCTTCAGAAGGACGCCACGCGCGTTCTCGAACGGGTGGGGCAGCGCTGGCTCTCGCACCTGGGTCAGAACCTGGCCGACCAGTACTGGGGCTTTCAGAGCCGTCGGATGTCGAGCGGCGATTCGCCTGCCGAAGCCATCTTCTACGCCAAGGCGGTCGAGGGGATGCGCGACGGCGTGATCTTCGTCGACTCGTCGTTGCGAATCCTCGCCTGGAACCGGGCGGCGGAGCAGATTACCGGCGTCCCGGGCCAAGCGGTCTGGCGCATGGAATGGACGGCCGGCCTGCTCGATCTGCATTCGGAACGAGGCGTCCGGCTCTCGCCCGCCGACGATCAGGTCCGCAAGGCCGTCGAGCGAAAGATCCCCTGCACGACCCGCTGGATCCTCCGCGGTCGTCGCGCGACGCCTCTGACGGTCGACGCCCGGATCGACCCGGTCGTCTCCGGCGACGGCACGGTTCACGGCGTCACGATCGTCATCGAGGACATCTCCGGGCGGATGGAAATCGAAGAGCGGATGGAGTCGTTGCAGCGACGGGCCACCCGCGATCCGCTGACCGGCGTGCTCAACCGCGAAGAGTTCGCCCGCACGCACGAAGCGACGCTGGCCGATCACCTGGCCCGGCGGATTCCGTGCGCGCTGGTGATCTGCGATCTCGACTACTTCAAGAAGGTCAACGACACCTACGGCCACCAGGCGGGCGACGAAGCGCTGATCGCGTTCGCGCGGATCCTGGAACAGCGCAAGCGAACCGAAGACGTCGTCGCCCGGTACGGCGGCGAAGAATTCCTGCTGCTCTGCCCCAACTGCGATCTGGCGGGCGCCGCGCGGCTGGCGGAAGAGATTCGCGTCGCGCTCGAACGGACTTCGCTGTCGTTCCTGGGGAACAAGAATCTCACATCGAGCTTCGGCGTGACCGAGGCCCAGTACGGCGATACGGCCGACACGATGCTGCGCCGTTCCGACCGGGCGTTGTTGCAGGCGAAGGAGATGGGCCGCAACGTCGTGGTCCGCATCGGCGCCGGGCTGCACGAAACGCCCTCCGCTCCCCGGCAGCGCGGGCCGCTCGAATGGCTGCTCGGCACGTCGGCGCCGGAGAAGGTCGTCACCCGCGTGCTGGTCACGCCCGTTCCCGCGGAGATGATTCTCGAAAAGCTTCGCGGCTTCGCGAGCGATCATTCGGCCGAGGTGCTGCGATTCGACGCCGAGGGAGCTTCGCTGAAACTGAGCAGCGCCGAGCAAGGCCTCGATCGGCGGACCGACGACCGACCGATTCCGTTCCGAATCGATCTGGAATTTCTGCCCGCGGACGGTACCGAACGGATCGCGAAAACCCGACTGAAGGTCGGCGTCTTCCCGCTACGCAATCGCGACCGCCGCGCTCGCAACGTCGTCGAACGTGCGCGGCAGATCATGAACAGCGTGAAGTCCTACCTCGTCGCGCACGAGGAGGCGAGCGACTCCTCGGTCGTCGGCCAGGACGAAGCGGACGAGGGACTGCTCGGCCGCGCCGGCACGTACTTCAAGAAGAGCTTCACCCGCCCCTCCGACGATCGCTACGGCCGCTGAGCCGTTCTACATCGCGAGCGGCGGCTCGCTGACGTCGGGTTCCAGTCCGTAGCCCCACTTGTTCATGCGGCAGTCGCACCGGGGACAGGACCACCCGCCCCACAGGATCTCGTGCAGGCCCGTCGGAACGCGCAGCGGAGGCATCGGCTTCCGGCAGCGCGGGCAATGCACCTTCGCCAGGTTGATGCCGATATCGGCCAGGTTTGGGGTCGCCGCGTTGCGCCTGTTCGCTTGTGCCATCGCTCAGCCTCCTTGAGATGATCGTTTCGGAAAGGCCGTCGGCTGCGTCGACCGCCTGGTACGGGGCGAAGCGTCGAAGCGCGGAATCCGTTACGCGAGTTTCCGCCACGGGGCGTCTCTCGCGAGAGAAGAGCGGGCGCGTGGCGACTAGAATCGGGAGCTGCTGCGAGAGCTTCTCGCATCCCGCCTTAACGCTCCCCCGTCGCTCTTCGAGGAATTCGCCGTGTCGCGAACGGATCTCCGTCTGCGCGGTCGATCGTCTTGCATCGCGCTCGCGCTGACGATGTCGATCGGCTTCGTTTCGTCGATGGGACTCGCCTCCGCGGACGAGCCGACGACCGATGCCCCAAGCTGGACGTCGCCGACGATTCCCGGCGAAAACGCGTCCGGCGAATCGACCGGGCCGGGCGACTGGATCGCCGAGAACTGCGAAATCGAAGTCGAAGGGGACGTCCTGCGGTTCGTGTCGGGCGAGGGGTGGATCCGTTATCCCCAACCGCTGGGCGACTTCGTCTTCTCGGGCGAGTATCGACCGCTGCAGGAATCGAAGTGGGACTCGGGCATCTACTTCCGCAGCCCTCTCCCGCCCGAAGGAAAGAAGTGGCCCGATCGACGCCAGATCAACCTCAAACAGGGCGAAGAGGGGACGCTACTGCATCCCAAACAGGTCGCGGATCAATCGCTGATCAAGCCGGGCGAGTGGCGCTCGTTCGAGCTGACGGCGGTCGGGAACCAAGCCAGCCTGAAACTTAACGGCCAGCCTGCCTGGACGACCGAAGGCGTGACCGATCCCGTCGGCTGGCTCGCGCTGCAGGTCGAAGTGCCTCAAGGGGGGCAGTACGAATTCCGCAATCTTCGCGTCGTCGAAAGCGGCTTTCAGGATCTCATGCCCGGCAACCTCGACGCGTGGACCGCCATCGAGAACAAGCCGCTCGACTGCTGGAAGCTGGAGGAGGGCGTGCTCTCTTGCCTGCCGATGGCCGGCCCCTCGCTCCGCACGAAAGAACCGGTCGGCGATTTCTCGCTGCGGCTGTCGTATCGCCTGGCTGAAGGGGGGAACTCCGGCGTCTACCTGCGGACTCCCGAAGGGGGTTCGCATCACGGCGATGGCGCCGGCATCGAGGTCCAACTGCTGCATGACGACGCCGAACGGTATGCCACGCTGAAACCCTGGCAGTACACCGGATCGCTTTACGGCCTCGTTCCCGCGAAGCGCGGCAGCGCCCGCGGGCCAGGCGAGTGGAACACGATGCAGATCACGTGCGAAGGGACGAAGTACCAGGTGATCCTGAACGGCCACGTCATTACGGATGCGACAGCCGACGACGCGCCTGAACTGGCCAAGCGCGCCGTCGCAGGCTATCTCGGCCTGCAGCATCACGGCGGCGGCGTCGACTACCGCGACGTCCGCGTGGGGCCGCCGACGTTCGCGCCGTAGTCGGGGAACGGCGGTTGGGCGGCGCTGGTTGTCTCAGCCAGCGTCACCTAACACAGCCTTCCTCCTTGCCTCGCTGCATACGATTCATCGCGGGAACGATCGTTCGAGCGCTGGCTCGGCACGATTCGCGATCTATCAGCAGCGAGGCATCCGATGCGTTCCGACCGATTCAATGACGAAAGGCTGCGACTCGCCTCGGACGACGAAGCGAGGCGCGATACCGCGTCTCCTGACTCATCCGCAGCAGCACGGGCCGAACGTCCGCAGCGGCCTGACCCGCACGACGTCGATCTGCTCGACGCTTATTCGCAGGCCGTCGTGCGTGTGGTGGAGACCGTCGCGCCGGCAGTGATCAGCGTGCATGGGCATCAGCCGGGCGGCGCGGGGTCGGGCTTTCTGCTGACCAGCGACGGCTACGCCCTCACGAACAGTCACGTCGTCGACGGGCGGACCAAGCTGGTCGCGGTGACCGACGACGGCGACCGCATTGACGCCCAAGTCGTCGGCGACGATCCGCCGACCGACGTCGCCGTGTTGAAACTGGCGGCCAGCGATCTGCCCTTCACGGAACTCGGCGAGTCGCGGGCGCTTCGCGTCGGTCAACTCGTGATCGCGATGGGGAGTCCGCTCGGTCTTTCGTCGGCGGTCTCGACCGGCGTCGCCAGCGGTCTCGGACGTACGATGCGGGCGCAGGACGGCAGGCTGATCGAGAACGTCGTGCAGCACTCGGCGCCGATCAACCCGGGAAACTCGGGCGGGCCGCTGGTCGACTCCCGCGGACGCGTCGTCGGCGTCAACACGGCGATTATCGCGTTCGCCCAGGGCCTCGGCTTTGCGGTCCCGAGCGATACGGCGAAGTGGGTTCTGGGGGAGATCCGGGAGCATGGTCGCGTCCGTCGGCGGAAGCTCGGCATCTCCGCGGTTTCCGTCCCGCTGCCTAAGTCGCTGATCCGGGCGCTGCAGATTTACTCCGATCAGGCCGTAGAAGTCGACGAGGTCGCTGCGGGCAGCGTCGCGGCGGAAGCCGGCCTCCGCGCGGGCGACCTGATCCTGGAGATCAACGGACGCATCGTCGCCGGCGTCGACGACATCCACCGCCTGCTCACCGCCATCCCCGCTCACGCGCCGCTCGAACTCTCCGTCGTGCGGGGCAGGGGACTGGTCACGATCGTCGTTCCGCCGGAGGGTGGATTGCCCGGAAAAGCGCTGTCAGACTTCAGACGGCGCCAATTGCGGGAGGTCATGACGGCGCGTCCTGGTGTTCTTCCCGTTGGTTATGCAGTGACATGGACGCGTGGGGACAGATTCGAGAGACGATTGTTTCCGGGTGCTCGCAGGAAGAGTTCGAGTCGATGAGGTGCCCGGTTTGCGGCTCGAATCTAAGTCTTCACGTTCATCCAAATGAGACGACGTTCTGCGTTCGATGCGAAAAAAGCACAGAGCATTTGTGTATGCACGACAAGTCGAAGTCGACTGAGCCGTGGTTCGTCGCGCTGGTTGTCCCGGGGTGGTATTGAGCTACTCGAACATCTTGAACGGCGGCGGATACACCACTTTCCCCGTGACTCCCGAAAGCGATCCGGGAACCAGCTCCAGCGCCATCCAGGCCTCGCCTGCGCCGAACGGACAGACGATCGGGCTCGCCTGTTCGGACGAGAACCCGAACCGCGGATAGAACGTCGGATGGCCCAAGACGAGCGCGACTCGCTCGCCTCGCTCCCGGCAGAGCGCGAGACCCGCTTCGACCAGCAGGTGGCCGACGCCCTGGCGCTGAAACACAGGTAACACGGCCATCGGGGCGAGCGACGCCGCGGACAGAGTTTCGCTCTTCGTCTCGATCCGCAGCCGGCTGAACAGAACGTGACCGACGACTCCCGCCTCCGTCTCGGCCACGAGCGACGCGATCACGTAGCCTCCCTCGCCCAGCGCTTCGACCAGGTCCGCCTCAGCCGGCGATCCGAACGCCGCCTCGTTCACCTGGCGGATCGCGTCGAAGTCGCTCGGCTCTTCCTCGCGAATCGTCGGCTGCATGGCTGGTTCGATGAGGAACAGAGGGGAATTCGACAGGAGCCCCGGAGGAACATTCTCCGCGAAGGGACGACTATCCTGTAACGTCATCCGAAACACGACGCGGCGGATGCTCGCTTCTGCGAATCTCGCCGCTCGCCTGCCTCCCGGCGAGGAGTTCGATCTTGTCGCTCAGGTTCGCGGCCGCGCTCTTTTCGTTCGCTCTGGTTCTGGCGTCGAGCGTCCCCTCCGCGGTCGTCGCGGCGGAGACGTCCGACTGGCCCTGGTGGCGCGGCCCCTCGCGGGACGGCGTCGCAGCGGCGGGGCAGGATCCGCCCCTGACGTGGAGCGAAACCGAGAACGTCGTCTGGAAGACGCCGATCCCCGGGAAGGGGCACGCCTCGCCCACGATCGTCGGCGACCGCATCTATCTGGCGACCTCGGTCGATGCAGAGGAGCGCCGCAGCGTGCTCTGCCTCGACCGGTCGACCGGCAAGATCGTGTGGGACTCGCCCGTGCATGTCGGCAAGGCCGTACCGCCCAAGAACGACAAGGCGACGCAGGCCTCGTCGACGGTCGCCTGCGACGGCGAGCGGCTCTTCATCAACTTCCCGCATGACGACGCGGTGTTCACTTCGGCGCTGTCGCTCGACGGCAAGATTCTCTGGCAGACGCGGATCACGCCCTACGTCGATCACCAGGGCTACGGTTCGTCGCCCGCGATCTTCGGGCCGCTCGTCATCGTTTCAGCCGACAGCAAGGAAGTGGGCGGCGCCGTCGCCGGTCTCGATCGGGCGACCGGCAAGATCGTCTGGCGCCACGATCGACCGAAGACGCCGAACTATCCCTCGCCGATCATCCTCGACGTCGCCGGCAAGACGCAGATGTTCCTGACCGGCTGCGATCTGGTGAGTAGCTTCGATCCGCTGACCGGCGAGAAACTGTGGGAGATGGAAGGCGCCACGACCGAGTGCGTCACCTCGACGGTCACCGACGGCAAGCTCATCTATTCCTCGGGCGGTTACCCGCGGAATCATGTCAGCGCCTACGCCGCCGACGGCTCGAAGAAGGTCGTCTGGGAGAGCGGCCAGCGGGTCTACGTCCCCTCGATGCTGATCAAAGACGGCTACCTCTACGCCGTCGCCGACGCGGGCGTCGCCATCTGCTGGAAGGCCGGTACGGGCGAAGAGATCTGGAAGGAGCGCATCGGCGGCACGTACTACTCGTCGCCGGTCCTCGTCGACGATCGGATCTACGTCATGGACGAGACCGGCAAGTCGCTCGTCTTCCGCGCGACGCCCGAGGGCTACGAAGCGCTTGGCGAAAGCCAGCTCGGAACGGCCTGCTACGCCACGCCCGCCGTCGTCGACAGCCGGATCTACGCCCGCGTCATCGACGATCATGACGGCAAGCGGCAGGAGGTTCTCTACTGCCTGGGAAGCGAGTAGGCGGACACGTTCGAGGGGCCGTCGGTCTTGCCGGCCCGCGCCTCGGACGTCCATGCGGCTCCGTCCGCCGGAACGCTGGCTCGTAAGACTCGAGCAGAGCCGAACGCGGCGACGCTTTACGCCCCGTTCATCGCTTCCAGCTTCCCGCCGACCTGGTCGAGGATCTGCTTGGCGATCTGGTTGACGCCGTAGCCGCCGGGCAGGCGGACGAGCGGCTTGCCGTGACGGTCGCAGAACTGCTTCACGTCGCCGTAGCCGTGCCGCGACCAGCGGATCATCAGCACGACGCAGGCGACGTCCGGCTTGGCGACCAGCGGCTCGAACTGGTCGAGCGGCTGATGCTGCTCGCTGGTCTTCATCCAGTAGACTTCGGCCAGACCGAGCGCCTCGCGAAGGGCCTTCTCGCGATCCAGCCGACGCTCGCCGCCGATCAGCATGATCGAGCGACCCCCCAGCAGCTCTCTGGCCTTCTCGACTTCCGGCGCGACGATCGCTTCGACTTCTGCGACCGGTTCGGGGTTCTCCGCCAGGAACCGGTCGATCTCCCGCAGCACGCGGTCGAAGGCCGAGCCTTCCTGCACGTTGAGCGACTCGGGCAGCAGCTCGACGATGTCGATCAGCGACTCGCGCAGCTCGCGATTGCTGGGGGGCATCCCGTCGTCGATCAGTTCCTGCACCGTGTCGAGCAGGATGTTCCAGGACTCCTCGGCGTCCCCTTCGCCGGCGGCGATAAGCTGCGCCTTGTGCTTGACCTTGCCGAGCGCCTTCTTGCGCTTCTTCGACTGCGTCTGACGCTCGCCCAGCTCTTCGTCGAACGCCGCGATCCGGGCGCCGAGTTCGTCCCGGTCGCCCGGGTCCGCCGGATCGTTCACCCGCATGTGCCGCGAGACGTAGATCTCCCGGTCGCGTGTGTTGGTCTTGAGCCACTGGAAAACTTCGAACTGGTCGGAGTCCTCAGGGCCGTCTGCCCGCATCGCCGCCACGCGAAGCGCCGACTGCGACTCCGCCAGCAGGTGAAAGGCCCGCTGCATCGCGGGATCCTGCGAAGACGTCTCTGCTTCGTCGAGGCGTCGCACTAACTCAACCGCGGCCGCGCAGTTGTCGTAGCACTTCGCCAGAACATCGAAGACCGACAGGTCGGCCGGCGTCGGCGAGTTGGGTCCGTTGGTCCACAAGTAACAGCCGGGTATCTCTTTGGCCCGGCGGATGGTCTCGCGATCGTTCGGCTCGATCAGCGCGGCGTAGTCCGCCGCTTCGGCTAGCAACCTTCGACGCTCGGCGGCCCAGCGACTGCCGTCGGCCTTCATTCGCAACCGTCGCGCGACGAGGTCCAGATCGACCCGCGCTCCGAGCGCCTCCTTCGGCGCGTAGCGCTCCGGATACTCGATCGCGGAGGATTCGTTACGGGCGACGCCCTGGCCGAGCGTCAGGGCAGGGCGGGGGAAGGTCGGTTCGCTTCTGACGACGCCGGTGGATCTGCCCAGCAGGCTCGCCCGCGCGGCGGCGGAGCGATCGGTTTCCGAGGTCCCGTCGTCGCTCGACGCGCCCGCCGCGAGTTCGTCCTCGAACTTTTGCGACGGTCGACCCGCTTCCGCCTCAGCGACAGTTTCTGTCGCTGCTCCTAACGCCCCTTCTTCCGGCGGGGCATTCTCCGAAGCGTGTTTCGTGAGATAAGCGGCAAGCGTCAGCAGGTTCCTGCGAACGCCTGCATCCTTGCGACTGATATGGACGAGACAGTCGACGAGCTCCTGCAAGGCCGCGGCAAGCGACTGCGCAGAAAATTCATCGTTCGGATCGCTTAGAGGAGTCGGCATTTAAAGATTGTCGCTCACGCCGTTGCGCTCGGCAAGCCAAGTGCACAAGGTGCACAAACGTCAAGGTGAAAGATTGCCTTAACCAGTTACCAGCAAACTGCTTTGGCGAATGCGTCCCCTTCGTGGGCGACCAGCTCCGTAGATGGCAAGCGGCGGGCTAAGGGCGGGTGGATCACCTTAATTGAAGAACGTACATGCGTCCCGCGTGCGGGCGGTGGCGTGCGCTGCGACCGCTTTCGTGATTTTTTCACGCAGCAGGATCGGCCTCGACCGGACGTGTCAAACGACCCTCCGATAGTGATGTCGTGAAGCGGATTCGCGATGCGGATGGCCGGTGAACAGGCGATAAGTCGCGAGTCTTGCTTCGTACTGAACGCGTGGATACACTACCGGTCGCGAGGCGGGACCCTCGCCCATTGCAACCCTCCGGCAGGCGCCGGATAAACAAGAGGAAGGTGCGTCCGATGGTCGCCGTGAGCTCGCGAACGATGGCAAAGAAGAAATCAGGGAAGGCTTCCGGCGCGGGCGCTGCGGCCGATGGCATGTCGAAGAATTTCGCTGCCCTTCTGGACCGCAACTCCGATCTGAAGACCACGCTGCAGCAGATCGAAAAGCAATTCGGCGAGGGGTCGATCATGCCCCTCGGCGCCGATCGGATGAAGCGGATCGAGGGCGTCCCGACCGGCTCGCTGTCGCTGGACATCGCGCTGGGCGGCCAGGGACTGCCCAAGGGCCGCATCGTCGAAGTCTTCGGCCCGGAATCGAGCGGTAAAACGACGATCGCCCTGCACGCGATCGCCCAGTCTCAGAAGGCAGGCGGCATCGCCGCGCTCATCGACGCCGAACACGCGTTCGACCCGATGTGGGCCAAGAAGATCGGCGTTCAGTGCGATCAACTGCTCGTCAGCCAGCCGAACAACGGCGAAGAGGCGATGCAGATCGTCGAAATGCTCGTCAAGTCGGACGCGGTCGACGTCATCGTCATCGACTCGGTCGCGGCCCTCGTTCCGAAGGCGGAACTGGCCGGCGAGATCGGCGATTCGCACGTCGGCCTGCAGGCCCGTCTGATGAGCCAGTCGATGCGAAAGCTGACGGGCTGCATCGCCAAAAGCAAGACGGTGGTGATCTTCATCAACCAGATCCGCGAGAAGATCGGCGTCATGTTCGGCAGCCCCGAAACGACGCCGGGCGGTCGGGCGCTGAAGTTCTACTGCTCCTGCCGGATCGACGTCCGTCGCATCGGCGCCCTGAAGGAAGGCGAAGAGACGATCGGTCAGCGCGTCCGCTGTAAGATCGTCAAGAACAAGGTCGCCCCGCCGTTCCGGATCGCCGAATTCGACATGATGCACAGCAACGGCATCAGCTACGAAGGCGACGTCCTGGACCTGGCCGTCCTGCACAAGATCGTCGCCCGCAGCGGAGCCTGGTTCAAATACAACGACGAGTACATCGGTCAGGGCAAGGAGAAGGCCCGGGTCTTCCTGCAGGAGAATCCGAAGCTGGCCGAAGAGATTCGGGCCAAGGTGCTCGACGCCGTCAACGAAGCGGGCGAAGGCGCCGTGCCCGGAGAGAAGGCCGCCGCCGATGAAGCGGATGCCGGTAACGAATAACGCCCGCGTTCGACCCGGGTCTTCAATAGCTCGACCCGGGTCTTCAGAAGTTCGACCCGGATCTCCCGTTCCCGCCCCTGATGTTGCGGTAAAGGCGGGAACTCGCCCGATTCCGACGCTGTTTTCGAGGGCATACGTCCCGCATAATGCAAAGGTCGTCCGCGCAATTCCGCGCGGGCGACCTTTTTCCGTAGCTGCGACCTCGCGCTCGAACCTTTTCCGAGAACGTTATGCTCCGATCGGCGAGCCTCGCGACGCTCTCGTTCTCCGTCGCGACGGCGCTGTTCGCGTCTTCGACGGCGATCGCCGTCCAGCCCGACGCGCCTCGCGTCGAGGCGACGCCCGAGATCGGTCCGACCGGCGACGCGTCCGACCCGCCGCCTGTGGTGACGATCGAGGACGAAGCGCTCGAGTCGCTCCAGCGGGCGACCCGGCAGACGCTGGCGAAGGCCGGGCCGTCGATGGCGGCGCTCGTCCGCCTGCCGAAGGGGCGCCGGCAGGCCTTCGGTCAGGATGCGAGCGAGGTCGATCTCGATCCGCAGGCGTTCGCCGCCGCCGTCGCGATCGACGACCGGGGGACGCTGCTCACCACGTATGCGGCGATCGGCGATCCGGAACAGTTCGACTACTTCGTCATCCGCGACGCTGCCGCGGGACTGGTTCCGGTGCAGCTTCTCGCGGCGGATCCGTGGTACGACCTGGCGACGCTTCGCGCGAGCGGCGAGTGGCGTCCGATCGAAAAGTCGCTCGATCTCGATTTGCAGCGGGGCGATTACGCGATCGCGCTGTGCAATCCGTACGGACTGGCCCGGGACGGCGAACTGACCGCCGCGTGGACCATGATCGGCGGCGTTCGTCGGCGACCGGCGACGCCCTCCGGCGACCTGCCCCCGTCGAAGACTCCGACCGTCCATCACTTCGCGAACCTGCTCTACGTCGACCTCAAGGCGACGCCCGGCATCGCGGGCGGAGCTCTTTTCGACCTGCAGGGGCGCATGGTGGGCCTGCTGACCGGCATGGCGGCATCCGACGGCGAAGGCGCCGGCGGGCTGGCGATACCCTGCGACGAACCGTTCTGGGCAGCCGTCGAGGCGCTGCGCGAAGGACGTCGACCGGAGTACGGATTCCTCGGCGTCGCTCCCCGGGCGCTCGGCGCTGCGGGCGGAGAAGCCCAGCGGAGAGGAGCCACGGGCGTGTCGCTCGATCAGGTCGAAGACGCGTCGCCGGCGAGGCGGGCGGGTCTGCGTCTGGACGACGTCGTCGTCGCCGTGGACGGCATCCCGATCGACGGTCCGCAGGATCTCTTTCGCGAAATCGGAAAGCGTCCCGCCCGGTCGGAGGTGGAACTCTCCGTCATCCGCTCGTCGCGTTTTTCTGCCGTCGAGGATCCCTTCTCCGTCTCCGTGCGACTGTCGAAGCGGGCGATCGATACGTTGCGACCTCAGTACGCGACGGCGCCGGATCCGTCGTGGCGGGGCCTGACGGTCGACGATCTGTCGGCCCTGTCGCTCGCCAGCTTTCACGAGCGGAAGCACCTGATCGGTCCGCGGACGTGCCTCGCCGTCGCGACGGTCGAACCCGATTCGCCGGCGTGGAAAGCGGGTCTGCGTCCCGGCGCCTTGATCGAGCGGATCGACGGCGTCGCGATCGAATCGCCGGCAGAGTTCTACGAGATCGCGAACTCCCGGCCCGGCGTCGTGCCCCTCCAGGAACTGCCGCTCGACGACTCCCCCAAGACGTACCGCGTCGCCCCGCCTCAGGATCCCCCCGCGGCGCCGTGAGCAGCACGCTTGAATGCACCTTGCGGTTTGTGAGCGGCGAGCGCTCCAGGGTGGCGCCGGTTGACTCAACCGGCGCGGGCGCAGCCCGTCGGAGGCCTCGGAGCGAATTCGGCGCAAGGTCGCCGTTCTGCGTCAAGAAGGCGCTTTGACGGAACCCGGCTGCGAGGTTCCGACGTGCCTCCGAGGCCTCCGATCCGCTGCGCGGACGCTGGTTGAGACAACCAGCGCCACCCACTCGCCGACTATTCCCGTATCCGTTCGACGAATTTTCGAGCCGATCGCAAACCGCAGGCTGCGCTCGCGAGCGCTTTCCGCCTCACGATCGGTCTTGCGTCGCATGATCGAAATTCGCTAGGTTCGCGGGAGGCGGAAGGATTCCGCTGCTTCGGATTAGCGAGCGGGAAGAAGGTTCCGCTCGAACTGCGAACGGATTCGCACGCTTGAACGCCTCGCGAACCAATCTGGCTTCTCGACTCGCTGCCGCAGCGCCCCGCGCCTCCGTCGCTGCGCGAAACGCTTCCGTCGCTGCGCGAAACGCTTCCGTCGCTGCGCTCTTTGCGCTTTGCGGACTGGCGAGCGGGTGCGCCCAGTTCGCGTCGAGCAACCACAACGCCGCTGGCGTCGCACTCACCAATCAGGGGCAACAGCAGGCCGCGCTCACCCGATTTCAGAGCGCGCTGACAGCGAACCCGACCGATCCGGACGCGAACTACAACGCCGCCCGGATCTATCATCAGCTCGGGACGCAGACGAAGGACCGCCGCTACTACCAGGAAGCGGAGCGGCTCTACAACCGCTGCCTGGATCTCGACCGGAACCACGTCGACTGCAACCGCTCGCTGGCCGTGATGCTGGTCGAGGACAATCGGGCGGATCGGGCCTTCGCGCTGCTCAAGAACTGGGCGACGGAAAACCCCCGCTCGCCTGACGCTCGCGTGGAACTTTCCCGGCTCTATTACGAGTTCGGGGACAAAGCGACCGCCCGGCAGCAGCTCGACACGGCGATGACGATCGCGCCGTACAACCCCCGCGTGGCACGAGCCCTGGGGGCGCTTTACGAGGAGGCGGGTCAGCCCGCCCAGGCGCTGGCGAACTACCAGCGCAGCTACTACGGGGACAATTTCCAGAAGGATCTGGTCCCCCGCATCGCCTCGCTGCAGGGGCAGACGATGACCTCCTTCGGCCCCGCGGCCCAAGGGACGCGGATCGTCACCGAACCGATCCCCTCGGGCAGCTCTCGTTACTGAGCGTAACGACGGGCGCTGGCAGTTCTGCACGGGACCTGAGCGGAGGGCGTAAGCCCTCCGAGTCCGGACGCTCGATCGTGCCAAGCACCTTGGAGGGCTTACGCCCTCCGCTCAGAGCCTCCCCCGGCGGCTGTTCAAGGGCCGGCGTCGGCCTTAAAATCGCCTCTTTCGTCGCCGTCGGTTCTCGCGGGCTATGTCCTGAAGCCGCAAGGCTTTCGCGCCGGTCCGACGGCGCTTCGGCGACGCTTCCTCTCGACGATCTTCGCGGTTCCGACATGCAGCGGGTCTACAACTTCTCGGCAGGTCCGGCGGTCTTCCCGGTACCGGTCCTCGAACGCATCCGCGACGAGATGCTCTGCCTGCCGGGCGTCGGCGCCTCGATCCTCGAAATCAGCCATCGCAGCCAGCCGTTCATCGACATCGCGAACGATGCCGAGCGACGCCTGCGGGAACTGCTGGGCGTTTCTGACGACTACGCCGTGCTGTTCCTCCAGGGCGGGTCGCGGTTGCAGTTCTCGATGATTCCGATGAACCTCGCCGGTCCGTCGCAGGGTCCGGCGACGTACGTCGTCACCGGCGCCTGGGGCAAGATGGCCGCCGAAGAGGCGACGAAGTTCGGCGAAGTCGCCGTCGCTTACGACGCCGGGAAGCCGTACGACCATCTGCCGCAGGCAGGCGAGGTCAAGGTTCCCGCCGGCGCCGCCTACGTGCACTTCACGTCCAACGAAACGATCCAGGGGGTGCAGTTCTCTGCCGACCCCGATTTCGGCGACGCTCCGCTCGTTTGCGACGCCTCGTCGGACTTCCTGCATCGCCCCGTCGATGTTTCGAAGTACGGCCTGATCTACGCCTGTGCCCAGAAGAACGCGGGCCCCGCGGGCGTGACGGTCGTCATCATGCGCAAGGACCTGCTCGAGCGGTCGCAGGCGACGCTGCCGACGTATCTGAACTTCAAGCAGCATGCCGAATCCGACATGCTCAACACGCCGCCGACGTTCGCGATCTACGCCCTGGGCCTGATCGCGAAGTGGGTGCAGGAAGACGTCGGCGGGCTCGCCGCGATGCACGAACGGAACAAGGAAAAGGCGACGCTGCTCTACCACGTGATCGACGAGTTCGGCGACTTCTACAAGGGACACGCCGATCGCGGCGCCCGGTCGCTGATGAACGTCACGTTCCGACTGCCGAGCGAAGAGCACGAAAAGGCGTTCGTCAAAGGGGCGAAGGAGCGCCAGCTCACCGACCTCAAGGGTCACCGCAGCGTGGGCGGCATCCGGGCGTCGATCTATAACGCCATGCCGCGCGAGGGCGTCGAAGCGCTCGCCGACTTCATGCGCGAGTTCGCGACGTCCCGCGGCTGATTTCCGCGTCACCCTTTCGCCGGGCGCCTGTCAGGCATCCGGCGATCTCGCTTTCCCGCCTCTCCCTCGACGCTGATCGAACATGACTCGCATTCTCGTTCTGGACACGATCGCGCAGGAAGGCCTCGATCTTCTCGATAAGGCTCCCGGGGTCGAATACGAAGTCAAAACGGGACTGAAGGGCGAGGATCTCAGGAAGGCGCTCTCCGAAGCCGACGGCGCCGTCTGTCGCTCGGGCGTGAAGATCACAGAGGATATCCTCCGCGGGCTGCCGCGCCTGAAGGCGATCGTCCGGGCCGGCGTCGGCGTCGACAACATCGACGTCCGCGCGGCGATGATGGAAAACATCGTCGTCATGAACACGCCGTCGGGTAACACCGTCAGCACGGCGGAACACACCATGACGCTGATGCTGGCGATGTGTCGCCACGTCGCGCCGGCGTACCAGGAACTCCTGCAGGGAGTC
Organism: Lignipirellula cremea; assembly: GCF_056501455.1. NCBI lineage: Bacteria > Pseudomonadati > Planctomycetota > Planctomycetia > Pirellulales > Pirellulaceae > Lignipirellula > Lignipirellula cremea. The sequence continues at coordinate 5,741,754 of NZ_CM151415.1, read as the reverse complement.
TGGAACCGCAAGTACATGGGGACCCAGCTCAGCGAGAAGGTCCTCGGCGTCGTCGGCTTGGGCCGCATCGGTCGCGAGGTCGCCAAGCGGGCCAAGGCCTTCGACATGCGGATCCTCGGCTACGATCCGTTCCTTTCGGCCGAGTACGCTCGCGAACTGGGCATCGAGAAGGTCGAGAAGGTCGAAGACATGCTTCCGCAGGTCGACTTCCTCACGGTTCACACGCCCCTGTCCGATCAGACGAAGTACCTCGTCAACCAGCAGAACCTCCATCTGCTCAAGGACGGCGTGCGACTGATCAACTGCGCCCGCGGCGGCATCTACGAAGAAGCGGCCCTGGTGCAGGGACTCGAAAGCGGCAAGATCGCGGGCGTCGCGCTCGACGTATTCGAGACCGAGCCCGTCACGTCGCATCCCCTGTTCGGCAAGAAAGGCGTCGTCTGCACGCCCCATCTCGGCGCCAGCACGAACGAGGCCCAGACCAGCGTCGCGGTCGAAGGCGTGCAGCTCCTGATCGACTTCCTGACGCGGGGGCAGATCAAGCACGCGGTCAACGTCGTGCTCACGAATCCCGACGCGCTGGAAGACCTCCGCGGCGAGCTCGACCTGATCTACCGCATGGGGTTGTTCCTCAACCAGTGGACGCGGAACCAGGGCGTCAGCCAGTGCCGCCTGCACTTCCGCGGCGAGATCGCCGGCAAGGACACGCGTCTGCTGACCGGTTCGTTCTGCGTCGGCATGCTGGCCGGGGCGATGGACGACGTCCACATCAACAATGCGGAGGCTCTGCTGGCCGACCGCGGCGTGCAACTCTCCGTCGAGACTCGCAAGGATCCGAGCGCCTTCCGTTCGTCCATCGGCGTCGAGATCGAAGCCGACGGCAAAATCTACAAGATCGGCGGAGCCCTGTTCGGTCAGGACCCGCGGATCATCCGCATTCAGGATTACTTCCTGGAGGCCTACCTCGACGGGACGCTGCTGGTCTTCTACCACCTCGATCGGCCCGGCATCATCGGCAAGGTCGGGACGCTGATGGGGAAGAACGACGTCAACATCAAGCAGATGGCCGTCGGTCCCCTCTCCGACCTGCCCGGCGCCGAAGCGATCGGCGTGATCCAGCTCGACAAGTTGCCCGAGGGGGTGACCCTGGCGTCGCTGGAGAAGGATACCGAACAGCTCGAGGGGATCCACGAAGGGGGCGTGCGGATCTTCGTCCTGCCCGAGCGCGGCCAGCTTCCTCCGTTCGTGGCCAACCTGCAGGCGTACAAGCGATAAGGCTTCTCGTCTGTGTGTATGGGTGGCTTGTCCAGCCGTGCGACGCTCGCGACGAGTTTCCTACTGGTTCCAGATTTCTACGCGGTTCGGAAAGTCTCGCTGAAGCGCGTCGAGGTCTTCTTGGCCGTACGAACTTCGCTCGACAAAGATCAGGATGTCTGAGCGTGCGGCGAGAAGCTGCCGCAGACCGCCAGCAGTGACGTCCAGTTCTCCTTGAAGCTTGACGCGACGGAGGCACGAGATTTCAGCTATGCGCTGCAGGGCAGAGTCGTTCAGCGTCGAATCCGAGACGCCGAGGTCGACCGGGCGAAACGCATGCACCATGCGGCCGATATCGCCCGAAGAGAACTCTTGGATCGAGAGTCCGTCGCAGCCAGGCATCCACCGAAGCCTTCGTAGCGACGCCGCGATCTCGTCGATCGAGGCCTGTGACTCAGGGCCGAACATCATGACGTTCGTGTTCTCGACGTTGATCGAACCTCCGAGATCGTTCCACTCCGAGATCGCTACGGTACTCTCAACTATCCAGCAAACGAACGCGACAGGAAATAACGAGATCGCGATCAGCATTCCAATGGCGATCCAGCCGAGCGAATGACGGGATCGCCTCGGTTTAACTGCCGGAACATCTTCGACGTAGGCCATCGCGTTCACTCTGCCTCCAGCGCCTGTTCGCCTGCCGACGCATCCGGTCCAGGATCGTATGCGGGTCTCCGTCGCGGCACGCATGGCCACGGAGATTTCGTACCGCTCGGTCGCTGAACGAAAAACGCCTTCCGAGAGGAAGGCGTTCGGCGTTTCTGATTCTTCGACCCGACTCGCGTCAGACGGTGACCGCTTCGCCGCGGACCGCTTCGTTGCGCGTGTTGTAGAGCGGGATGATGCGGTCGATCCGGGCGATCGTCGTCGTGCGACGGTTGTCTTCGTTCAGGCCGCAAATCCGGAGAACGCCGCCGCTTTCGGAGATCGTCCGGCGGAGCGTCAGGAGTTCGCCGAGGAAGGCGCTCCGCATCAGGCGAACCTGGTCGAGCTCCAGGACCAGCCGATTCGTGTTGTGAACCTGCATCAGGCTCCACAGGTTCTCGGCGATCTTGCCCGGCGAGGGGAGAGTGTCGGAGTCCTCCATGCGAACGAACAGGCAGTTCGGGCCTCGTTCCACGGTGGCTTTCCAGCCAGGGCAAAGCTGCAGCATGGGTTCGCTCCTGATTTCGCTGCGACAGTCGATGGACGCGATCGGGCTTCGCGCGCGAGCGCTCGACCCGTAGACGTCCCTGCCTGATTCGAACGTGAGGCTAAAGGGAGAGAGCCTCATACCCTTGGTTTTATGCCTCTCGTTCGATGGGAGCAACAGCGAATTCTTTTGCGTAACCCCGGATTATTGCCTGTCTTAAGAGCACGAAGCGGCTGGGGAAAAGAAGTCGCTGTTGCGAACCGCGCAAGGGAGGCGAGAACGTCGCGTCGTAGCGAATGGACGCTCTGTCGGGAACGGGACGGAGAAGCTTCCGGTTTACGCGCTGGATTGAGGGGTGGCCCAGATTGCTTGCAATCTGGGTCGAACGAAGTTCGACAAGAGGATTCCGGGCAGGCCTCGGATTAGACCTTCGACCGCCGCTGACGGCCTCTTGCGGCTGCGCCGCCCGGATTGACGAGCAATCCGGGCCGCCCAGACCATGCAGTTCGTCGAAACCGACGACGCGTCGCCGATCACGAACCGCGAACTTTGCTCAGGAGAGCAGCGAGCGAATCTTGCTGCGCGCGATGTCGAGGGCTTCGCTCAGCTTCTCCGGCGACTTGCCGCCTGCCTGCGCCAGGTCGGGCTTGCCGCCGCCGCTGCCGCCGACGGACTCCGCGACCGGCTTGACCCAGTCGCCCGCTTTGAGGCCCCGCTTCACGAGATCGTCGCTCAGCGCGGCGATGACGACCACCTTATCGTCGCCCTGCTTGGCGGCGAACAGCGTCGCGGAGGAGCCCGCCTTCTTGCGAAGCTGGTCGATCCACTGCCGCATCAGGTTCGGATTGGCGCCCGGCGTCTCGATCACGACGACCGATGTTTCGCCGATCCGTTCCGCCTGGGCGAGCATCGAATCGCTGGAGATGTCGCCCGACTGCGACAGCTCGGCGAGTTGGGCCTGGAGGCGCTTTCGCTCTTCGAGCATCGCCTGCAGACGCGCCGGCGTTTCGAACGTCGGCACGTTCAGCGTTCGCGAAACGTCGCGCAGGATCGAGCGCGCTTCCGCGTACGAAGGTTCGCCGGCAGAAGCGGAAGGAAGAGCGCCAGCGGGTTCTGGCTTCGGGCCGCCGGAGAGTTCCTTTTTCAGTTCGCGAACCTCGCGAGCCAGCGCGGCCGCGGCGTCGCGAACCTGCGAATCGGCGACGCCGAGAATCGCGGCGGCGTCGTGCAGCGTCTGCATCGTCCGCTCGGCATGCTCCTCGGCCTTGCGACCGGTCAGGGCGACGATGCGCCGCGTGCCGGCGGAGACCGACTCTTCGCTCAGGATCTCGACGGTTCCGATCTGGCCCAGATGTTCCAGATGGGTTCCGCCGCAGAACTCCTTGCTCCAGTCGCCCATGAAGACGACGCGGACGGGGTCGGGATACTTCTCCCCGAACAGCATCATCGCTCCCAGCAGCCGGGCGTCGCCCAGCGGCATGACCTTCGCCGACACGGCGGCGTCTTCGGCGATGCGGGCCTTCATCCGCTCTTCGATCTGCGTCAGCTCTTCCGCCGGGACGCTCTGCCCGAAGGAGAAGTCGAACCGCAACTGATCGGGCTCGACCTTCGACCCCTGCTGATGGACTTCCGTACCGAGTTCCTGCTGCAGCGCGTGCTGCAACAGGTGGGTCGCGGAGTGCGCCCGGCGGATGGCGTCGCGGCGTTCGGGATTCGCTTCCGCGTGCAACTTCTCGCCGACCTTCAGCGTGCCGGAACGCAGATAACCGAAGTGAACGTACAGGTCGCCCTTCTTCTGGACGTCGACGACGTCGACCTTCATGTCGTCCGCGAGGAGCGTGCCGGTGTCGGCCACCTGACCGCCCGCTTCGGCATAGAAGGGCGTCTTGTCGAGTGCGATCGCGACCAGCTTCGCCTGTCCGCCTTGCGCGGCGGCAGCCGAGGAAATCTCCTCGTGAAGCTTGTCCTCGAACACGATCCCCTTGACCGTAACTTCAGCGGACGTGCCGTCGTAGCCGAGGAAGGGCGTCGACCCGAGCGCCTTCTTCAGCGATTCGATCGGACCTTCGCCGAACAGGACCTTCTGACCCGAGCCGGAGATCTCTCCGTGGGTCTCCATCCATTCCTTGTGGCTCTTCCAATCGAAGGCGAGCCCGCGCTCGCTGGCGACCGTTTCGAGCAGTTCGGGATGGATGCCGTACGTCGTGAGGAGTTGCCCGGAGTCTTCGCCGCCGACGACGGCGTTCCCCTTGGACGTCTTCGCGTCGAGCAGCTTCTCGATCCGGCCCATCCAGTCGCCCAGGCGGTTGAAGTAGGCGCCCTCTTCGAGCTTGATCTGCTTCGCGACGCGATCGGCGGTCTGAGCCAGTTCGGGGTAGGGGACCTTCATCGCCTGGACGACGTCGCCGACCAGCTCGAACAGGAACGGTTCCCGCCGACCCATCTGGTAACCGTCGAGCGTCGCCCGGCGGAGCAGCCGGCGAATGACGTAGTTTTCCTTCTCCGGCCCGGGCAGCACGTTCTCGTGAATCGCGAACGTGCAGGCGCGGACGTGATCCGCGATCCGTCGGCAGCGGCGCCCCTCGTCGCTCGCGGGGTCGTACGTCGTTCCCGCCGACTGGGCCGCGGCTTCGACCAGCGGTCGCAGGATGTCGATGTGGTAGTTCGTATCGACCCCCTGCAGCATCGACGCGCAGCGCTCCAGGCCCATGCCCGTGTCGATGTTCTTGCTCGGCAGCGGTCGCAGATTCTCGGGCGGCAGGCCGACGCGATTGAACTGCGTGAAGACGAGATTCCAGATCTCGACTTCCTTCTTCCCGGGCGGGTGGTAATAGATCTCGCTGCACGGGCCGCAGACGCCGTCCGGACCTTGGCTGGGGGCGCTCGCCGGCCAGAAGTTCTCGTCCTCGCCGCAGCGCTGGATCCGCGACGCGGGCAGGCCGATCTTCTCGTTCCAGATGCCGAAGGCTTCGTCGTCGTCCAGGTAGACGGTGACGGTGAGCTGGTCCTTCGGGATGCCGAGCCACTTGGGGCTGGTCAGGAATTCCCAGGCCCACTCGATCGCTTCGCGCTTGAAGTAATCGCCGAAGCTGAAGTTCCCCAGCATCTCGAAGAACGTGTGGTGGTAGGCGGTCCGCCCCACGTTGTCGATGTCGCCCGTACGGAGGCACTTCTGGCAGGTCGTCGCGCGGGTGAAGTCGAGCTTCACGCGACCCAGGAAGTGGTCCTTGAACTGGTTCATTCCCGCCGGCGTGAAGAGCACCGACGGATCCCAGCGGGGGACGAGGACGTCGCTGTCCTTGCGCGTGTGGCCCTTCCCGGCGAAGAATTCGAGGTACTTCTCGCGTAGCTCGTCCGTCTTCATGAACATGAACTGAGGTCCGTCCGTTTTCTCTCGTGAAATGAAGGGGTTTATCGTACCTGTGCGGCGGAAACGGTCCTAGCGGACTGGGACGCCGGCTGGCGAACGGTTGATGGAAGTCCCCCTTTTTTCGTAGGGTGGGCCTTGGCCCACCTGCCGTCATCGCCGAGTTGCCGCATAGGGCGAGTACGTTTTCCGAAGCGAGGGAACGTCCGGATCGAATGATCGGGTAAACGAACCACGGCTCCTTATCGATCGATGGTGCGAACGACAGGTGGGCCAAGGCCCACCCTACGAAAATGCGAGTCCGTCTCCCGTCCCTTGTGTGCCACTGCTGGCTTGCCCAGCAGTGCAGCGGGCGGAGGTTGACGTTCCATCCCGATCGTTCGACACGAAGGAACGTTTTCCATCGTGACGTAAGGGTCGAGGTAGCCGAATCGACACCGGGGCGCTGCAATGCTGGGCAAGCCAGCAGTGGCACACGGCCAATTCCAAAATTCGATACGATGCTGGCGTACAGGAAATCTCCTGGCCCGCCTCGTCCCAACTCATCTTCCTCCTTCCCGCCATGTCGCAGACGCCTGCCGAGTTCATCGCCCGCTGGAAGGACTCCGCCGGGGCGGAACTGGCCAATTCGCAGTCGTTCCTGAACGAGCTGTGCGACCTGCTCGGCGTGCCGCATCCCGATCCGTCGCAGGCCGACGAGGAGAAGAACGAGTACGTCTTCGAAAAGACCGTCCTGTTCCACGACCTGGGCGCCGATTCCCGCGGCAGGATCGATCTCTACCGCAAGGACTGCTTCGTCCTGGAGTCCAAGCAGGGCGTCGAACGCCAGGAAGAACGCGAAAGCGAAATCCTCTCCGATAAGAAAGCCAACGCCCGGCGGAAGGTCGGCACGGCGCTCCGCGGCACGTCGCCCTGGTCCGTCGCCATGCAGAAGGCCGCCGCCCAGGCCCGGCGCTACGCCGCGGCGGTCGAGCACGCCTGGCCCCCCTTCCTGATCGTGGTCGACGTCGGCTACTGCATCGATCTGTACGCCGACTTCAGCCGGTCGGGCAAGTCGTACCAGCCCTTCCCCGATACGCTCTCCTTCCGCATCCGACTGGCTGACCTCGCGAATCAGGCGACCCGCGATCTCCTCCGTACGATCTGGACCGATCCCCTCTCGCTCGACCCGACGAAGCGAAGCGCCGCCGTCACGCGGGAGGTCGCCGGTCGCCTGGCGAAGCTGGCCAAGCAGCTCGAAAAGAACTTCGCGCCCGACCGCGTGGCCCAGTTCCTGATGCGGTGCCTGTTCACGATGTTCGCCGAGGACATCCGTATCGGCAACTTCCCGGAGGATGGCTTCACCGACTTCCTCAAGAGCCGCCGGGACAAGCTCGACCGGTTCGTGCCCTCGCTCGAAAACCTCTGGCAGGCGATGGACCGCGGAACCTATTCCGACGCCGTCGAGGCCAAGCTCGCGAAGTTCAACGGCGGGCTGTTCGCCGACTGCGAGGCGCTGCCGCTGACCGAGGATCAACTCGAACTGCTGATCGAGGCCGCCGATTCGAAGTGGGAGCATGTCGAGCCGGCCATCTTCGGCACGCTGCTGGAACGGGCGCTCGACCCGGTCGAGCGGCACAAGCTGGGCGCCCACTACACGCCCCGGGCCTACGTCGAACGGCTGGTCCTGCCGACGGTCATCGAACCGCTGCGCGAAGAGTGGCAGGCGACCTACGCCGCGGCCTTCGCCCGGTACCAGGACGACGACAAGGCGGAGGCGATCAAGCTGGTCAGCGACTGGCACCAGACGCTCTGCGACGTCTCGGTGCTCGACCCCGCCTGCGGCACGGGCAACTTTCTGTACGTCGCGCTCGAACTGATCAAGCGCCTGGAGGGCGAGGTGTTGCTGGCGCTCAAGGAGTTCGGCGGAGCGCCCCCGCTGCATCACGTCCGCCCGCCGCAGTTCCACGGCATCGAGGTCAACCCCCGCGCGGCCGCCATCGCCGATCTGGTGCTGGAGATCGGCTACCTCCAGTGGCAGGTCCGCTCGGTCGGTCGGGAGCACGTCAACGAACCGATCCTCGATAAGGAGCGGAACATCGAATGCCGCGACGCGCTCCTCGTCTGGGACGCGGAGGAGGACGTGCTGGACGCCGAAGGCAAGCCCGTCACCCGCTGGGATGGGCGAACCACCAAACCGAGCCCCGTCACCGGCGAAGAGATCCCCGACGAGACCGCCCGCGTGACCGAGCGCCGCTATCTCAAGGCCCGCAAGGCCGAGTGGCCCAAGGCGGATTACATCGTGGGGAACCCGCCGTTCATCGGCGCGTCGCGGATGCGGTACGCCCTCGGCGACGGATACACGACGACCGTGCGCAGCGTTTACAAGGAACTGCCGGAGTCTTGCGACTTCGTTATGTACTGGTGGCACAAAGCCGCCGAGATCGTGCGAGCCGGCGACGCGAAGCGCTTCGGCTTCATCACGACGAACAGCATCCGCCAGACCTTCAACCGCCGCGTCATCGAACCGCATCTCGCTGCCAAGAACCCGCTCTCGATCATCTTCGCGATCCCGGACCATCCGTGGGTGGATAGCACGGACGGAGCGCAGGTTCGAATAGCGATGACCTCAGCCGATTCTGGTAAGCGGCTCGGTCTGCTGAAGGTGGTCACTCGTGAAGCCGACGATGGTGAGCAAGGAGCGAAAGTTGAGCTGCGATCGTTGGACGGTGCGATCGCCGCCGACCTCAAGGCCGGACCAGACACGTCGGCCGCGACTCCGCTTCGCGCACTCAGTAACTTGGCTTGCCCGGGCGTGAAGCTTCACGGAGCCGGCTTCATCGTTACGAATGAGCAAGCAGCCCGTCTCGGTCTCGGCAGAGTCCCCGGCCTTGAAGAACGCATAAAGAAGTATCGGAACGGACGCGACCTAACAGTCCGTTGATTTCCCTGTTCGCGAGAGCCTGAGCGTTCAAAAGGTCGCTGAGCGTCGAGGCATCAGGAGCGGGAGCCGGACGGCGACCGAGATGCTTAAGATCGCTCGATGCGATCCGACGGCGAAATCAGCGAAGCTGGAGAGCCCAAACGCGGCGGAAAGCGCTGCTCCCAGTTCTCCGAACTGTTTCGGCTTACCGGCGCCGAGGAGTTGGCGCAGGATCCGTCCCAAGTTGTAAGCGACGGCGGCGACGAGGTAGCGCTTGCGGATCTTGGCCAGCCCGCGAAGCCAGGTTCTCCTGCCGCCGCCCGTTTCGAGCACGTGCGCGAACGTCCGCTCGACCTTCTCGCTTCGTAGACGCTGCAGCCTGCGACCGCGACGTCCGCGCGCGTTCCGGCGATTGCGACGATAGGCCGCCTGACGACTCGGCGGCTTGCGTTTTCGCTTCCGAGACTTCGCTCGCTTCGGCTGCGGAATATACGTCCGCACGTGCGTCTCGTGCTGCAGCCGGTCGAGCGACTCTTCGCTGTGATAGCCCTTGTCCGCCGCGACCTCTTCCACGTCGCAGCCCGTGCCCGCCTCGCGCAGGTTCGTTCGCGCGGCGTTCACGGTATCTTCGATCGTCCGGCAGTCGCCGGCGGTCCCTTCGTAGACTTCCGCCGCGACGATCACGTCCGTCTCCAGATCGACGGCGTGTTCGACCTTGTACTTGAGATGCGTGCGACCGTCCTTCATCTTCCCGATCCGAGCGTCGGGATCGTGCGGATTGACCCACTCGTCGTTGGAGACCTTCTTGTCCTTCCGCTTCCTGTCGAAGCGGCGCAGCTCCTCGTCGTCCGGGTCGCTTACGCCCGTTTCGGCTTCGTAGAGCTTGCGAACGTACTCCTGCCAGTCGTCGCCGTTCTCCCGGCGGACGATCGACTTCATCGAAGCGTTCGCTTCGAGATCGCTGGCGTCGACGCCGAGCGTTTTGCCCTTGAGCAGACCCTTCTCGTGGCAGAGGCCGAGAACCAGGTCGAACGCGAGCTGATGGATCTCCAGCGGCAGCCGGTTTCGCGTCAGCGTGAGCGTCGAATGGTCCGGCGTCTCCTCGCCGGGACCGAAGCCCAGGAAACGGGCCAGCGAGCGACTGTCGTCGCAGCGCCAGGCGATGCCGCGCTGGCTGTCGATCCCCTCGAAGTAACCGATGAACAGCATCCGGAAGTAGACGCCCGGCGCCAGGCTCTTTCGCCCCGTCGTTTCGTAGTACGGAGCGGCCGCCTCTTCGAGCCGTCCGTCGAATTCGATCTCGGCCAGCAGCCCGTTCAGACGGTCGTAGAAGACGTTTCGCGGACCGCTCCCCAGCTTGTCCGTCGGAACCCAGAACGTCCCCTGCGTCTCCCGCTTCCGCTTGCCCAAGCCCATCGCGATTCCTCCCCCGCGTCGAGATCACGCGAGGATAGCGCAGGCAGGGCAAAAATCAACGGGCTGCTAACGCAGAACAGCCGTGACGTTCTTGTCATCGACATGTACGGCCTCGATGCCGAGGAGGTACGAAACAAGTTTCCCGAGGCGTACCAATGGATAGTCGAACGCGTAAAAGCTGAACGAGATAACAAGATTGGCGGAACAAAGGATTCGGTGCTCTACGCTAAGAACTGGTGGATCTTCGGTAAGCCCCGAGGGACGTTTCGTCCCGCCCTTGCGCCGCTTAGCCGTTACGTGGCGACAGTAGAGACATCCAAGCATCGGTTCTTCGTCTTTCTCGACCGAAGCGTTCTTCCCGACAATATGCTGACCGCGTTCGCGTTCGACGACGCCTACTTCCTCGGCGTGCTGTCGAGCCGCATCCATGTGACGTGGGCGCTCGCGACGGGCGGGCGGCTCGGGGTCGGCAACGATCCCCGTTACAACAAGACCCGCTGCTTCGAGACCTTCCCGTTCCCCGATCCCGACGAAGGGACGAAGCAGCGGATTCGGGAGCTGGGCGAACAGCTCGACGCCCATCGCAAGCGGCAGCAGGAACTCCATCCGACCCTGACCATGACGGGGATGTACAACGTCCTCGAAAAGCTCCGCTCGGGCGAAGGGCTCTCGAAGAAGGAACAGACGATTCACGAGCAGGGCCTCGTCTCCGTCCTGAAGCAGATTCACGACGACCTCGACGCCGCCGTCGCCGCCGCGTACAGCTGGCCCGGCGAGATGACGAATCGATCCTGCAGCGGCTGGTCGATCTCAACCAGCAGCGGGCCGAGGAAGAACGTCGCGGGCACGTCCGGTGGCTGCGGCCCGAGTTCCAGAACCCGACGACCGGGGTCGACCCCGGCAAGAAACAGCAGGATCTGGTCGTTCCCGGCGAGACCGACGACGAGGAGCAGGCTCCCGCCCCCGTGCCGGCGAAGAAGATCCCCTGGCCGACCGAGAAGGACCGCCAGCCTCATCAGGAACGGGTCCGCCTGCTGCGGCAGGCTCTGGTCGAAGCCGCCCGACCCCTCTCCGCAGGCGAGGTCGCCGTCCGTTTCTCCAAGGCGAACAAGAAGAAGGTCCACGAGCTGCTCGAGACCCTCGTCGCCGTCGGCCAGGCGCGCGTCACGCCCGACGATCGGTACGCGCTGTAGGCGTGAAGACTTGAAGCGTGGAAGAGCCACGGAGATCGAGCGAACTTATGTGCCACTGCTGGCTTGCCCAGCAGTGCAGCGTGCGGAGGTTGGCTTTCCAACACGTTCATTCGTCACGATGGTACGTATTCCATCGTGATGGATCGGTCGGAATGGCAGTACGATGGCCGGGGTTCTGCACTGCTGGGCAAGCCAGCAGTGGCACACGCGACTATCCTGTCGTCGGTTCGACACGATAGGACGTTTTCCCTCGTGACGGATCGTTCGAGGTAGCATGACAACTCCCGGGGGACTGCACTGCCGGGCAAGCCAGCACCGGCACAGGGGACTCGAATTCGATCGATCGGCACGGCGGTAGGTTCCTGCTTCGTGAGGAGCCGATAGATGCCGACGGACTGGTTCCGTGAGTGCCACTGCTGGCTTGCCCAGCAGTGCAGCGGGCGGGGACCGAGGTTCCATCTCGATCGATCGACACGATGGAACGTTTTCCCTCGTGACGGATCGTTCGAGGTAGCATGACAGCTCCCGGGGCTCTGCACTGCTGGGCAAGCCAGCAGTGGCACACATACTCTCGAAGGATACTGACAGGAGTGCGACATGGACCTCGGCCATCGAAAGCGAGTGCGTCACTACGACGAGCCGTTGCATGTCCATGAGTTGACGTTTTCCTGCTATAAGCGACGTCCGTTGCTGAACGAGGACTGGATCCGAATCGAAGTCTGTCGGGCGATCGACCGGGCGATGCAGGGGCGGGGCTGGCGCCTCTTCGCCTTCGTGCTGATGCCTGAGCACGTTCATCTGATCGTGCAGCCTGACGCCGAGAATGCATCGACGGCGGACCTGCTCCGGGCGATCAAGCGACCGTCGTCTTATCGGATCAAGCAGGGTCTGACGGAGCGGCGTCCTCGCGTCGTAGAAGATTTGACCGTACGTCAAAGAGCCGGCGTCGAGAGCTTTCGCTTCTGGCAGGAGGGCCCCGGCTTCGATCGCAATCTGACCGAACCCCGAGCGATCGAAGCGGCGATCGAGTACGTCCACGCGAACCCGGTCAAACGGGGTCTCTGCGAACGGGCCGTCGACTGGGAGTGGTCGAGCGCTCGGCAGTTCCTGCTACCTGAGGCCTTTCGACGGATCGAGGCGCCAGCTCTTTCGCCCCTGCCGTACGACCTGCTGTAGAGGGCTGAACAGAAGAGAGCTGGATTGGATCGGGGAGCATGCGGATGGGCTTGTGTGCCACTGCTGGCTTGCCCAGCAGTGCAGCTGGCGGGGAGGGAGGTTCCAGCTTGATCGATCGACACGAGGGAACGATTTCCATCGTGACGGATCGGTTGGGGTAGCCGAATCAACACCGGGGCTCTGCACTGCTGGGCAAGCCAGCAGTGGCACACACGCGCACCGATACAGTCGCCGTGCGGTCGATAAGCATCTTCAGCCGAAACGACTCAGCCAAGGGAACCGAGCCGATGCGCAGCGAACGGGCGAAGATGGTCGCGGGGGAGCCGTACGATCCGGCGGACGCGGAATTGACGCAGTTGCGGCGCCGGGCGAGGCGGATCTGCCGGGAGTTGAACGCGAGCGACGAGGAGGCGACGGAGCTGCGCAGGCGCCTGCTGCAGGAACTCTTCGCGGCGGGCGGAGAGAGCGTCTCGGTCGAGCTGCCGTTCCATTGCGACTACGGCTTCAACATTTCGCTGGGGCAGGGGGTCTACTTCAATTTCGGCTGCGTCGTGCTGGATGTCTGCCCGGTCGAGATCGGCGAGCGGTCGATGTTCGGCCCCGGGGTGCAGATCTACGCCGCGACCCATCCGCTGAACGCGGAGGCCCGTCGAAAGTACGAACTGGGGCGTCCCGTGCGGATCGGGTCGGACGTCTGGTGCGGCGGCGGGGCGATCGTCTGCCCCGGCGTGACGATCGGCTCGCGAACCGTGATCGGCGCCGGCAGCGTCGTCACCCGCGACCTCCCCAGCGACGTCTTCGCCGCCGGGAATCCCTGCCGGGTGATTCGGGAGATCGAACGGTGAAACGGGTCGATAGCTGACTTCCGAACGAGCACGAGCCGCGATCGGTTGACCGCGGCTCGTGCTCGGAATTCGAAACGCTGTCGGACGATCGCTCAGCCGGCGACGAGCTCTTCGGACTCGCTGACGGGGGCGTCTTCGAACGAGGCGACGGGCGCGGCGCCCGGCATCTGGTCGAGCCAGTTCTTCTGCTCGGGCGTCATCCGGACGTAGCCCATGTCGCGGAGGACTTCCAGGATCTCGCTGCAGGTCGGGAACATGCGGCCCGCGCGACGCTTGTAGGCGTCGAGCGCCTGCATGAATTCGACCTCTTCGTCGGAGTAGTCGCGTTCGCAGGTCGTCGGGTCGATCTGGCGACGGCGCTGCACCTTGCTGCGACGCTCGACGGCGACCGGCTCGCTGCTCTTGCGTCGCTCTCCGCTGCGGGCGTCCATCACGACTTCGCTCTCGACCGCCTGGCTCTTCGTCTTGCTCGTCGCCTTGACCATGCCCCTGACTCCCCGGTTAGGACGTGAAAGGTTGTCGTCTGGGGAGTATTTACAACCTGGCTAAGACATGCGTGGCAGAAAAGCGACAACGACGGCGCCGAAGATAGGGAGGGGCGCCGTCGCAGTTCGCCCCAGCGGCACAGGCGGTACGACCGGAGCGTGCGTTCCTGGCGAGCGGAGGGTTTGAGCCCTCCGCGGCGCGATGCGGATCGCAGATACGCGCTCGAGCGTTTCAGGTCCGACCAGCGGATCAGGCCACCGCGAACAGGCCCGCTTCGCGAACGTCCGCCTGATCGAGCGCCCGATCGGTCGCGCCGTGGCCGGCGGGCAGGGCGCTGCGGAGCGTTTCCCAGGCGACGCCGAACGACGAGGTGATCGGACGGAGCGAGCCCGTCATCGACGGATCGCTGGGGAGCGACGACAGCCGCTCGCGAAGCTGCTCCAGCGAGAGCGTCCCGTCGACGCCCGAGAGCATGAAAGCGTTACCGGGCGCCGCAGGATTCGCCGGTCGAGTTTCGGCGACGGTCGGCGCCGGGGGGAGAGCGTCTTCCGGCGCCGTCGTTTCAACAACGGCGGGCGCTGCGTTCGCGACTTCGCCCCCAACCGGCTGCGGCGGCGGCAGCAGGGCGAGCGTGACGAACAGGGCGATGCTGGCCGCGACGGCGAGCCCGCTCCCCGCGAGCAGCAGCCGGGACCGACGTCGCGGCGGCTCGATCAGCGACGAAGCGACTGGCGGAAAAGCGCTCCGCGCCAGAACGACGGGCTCGGAAGCGACCGGCAACCGAGTGACTGGCTCCCAAGTGACCGGCTCTTCGGCGACCGGGGTGGGAGCGAGTCGGATTTCTTCCTGCGACGATCGGGACCAGGTTTCGCGGATCAGGCGGACGCGGTCGTACGTCGCGACCGAAGCGCTGACGTCCGTCGCGGCGAGTCCGGGAGTCTTGCGAAAGGCGCCGGTCATCTTCGCGAGCGCGACGAACCAGTCCCGCTTCGCCGAGCAGTCGGCACAAAGCGCGGCGTGAAGGTCGAACTCCGCATCGACCGGCGGATCCTGGCGAAGATCCGCGGCGAGCTGGAGTCGCTGTTCAAATTCTGGGCATTGCATCGCGGTCAGGCTCTGGCGTCCATCCCCGTCGCTCGAAGATTTCCTGCAACTGGCATCGGGCCCGATGGACCCATGTCTTAACCGTACCCAGGGGACAGCCCAAGGTTTCGCTTATCTCCTGATAGCTCTTTTCCTGAAAGTGGAACATCGCGAACGCCTGCCGGTATTCCGGGCGTAACTGGGCCAGCGCCAGTTCCAGGTCCTCGGCGAAGGCGAGCGAATAATCGCCCGACGGGGCCGCGGCGAGCGAATCGGTCTCCAGTTCGCCCAGCTCCCGCGGTTCGCGCTTGCGTTTCGCGATCGTCGTGCGGCAGCGATTGACCGCGATGGTCGCGATCCAGGGCTCGAACGGGCGAGCGGGATCCCAGCGGTGGAGACTCCGGAAGGTCCGGATGAACGTCTCCTGGAAGGCGTCCTCCGCGTCTTCGCGACGACCCAGCGTGCGGAGGCAGATCGCCATCACCAAGTCAGCGAAGCGCTCGACCAGTCGGAGCTTCGCGACTTCGTCCCCGCGCAAGCAGGCGCCGGTAAGATCGCGAAGCTCCGTCTCCAAGATTGCGTCCTTATCGAAGGCTGCTGCCGCAGGCCGTCAGCCTGCGAGTCGTCGCAGGATGCGGCGACGAAAGGAGAGTCGACGATCCTTTCGCGAGCCGTGAGAAACTCGTTTCGAACTTGGCGAGTCTGCGGAACGCCACGACGGCGTTCCGCAGAAGAATAACAGAGCCGAAGGAATCAGCGGTTGTTGAAGAACCGGCGCAGGGTATTGGCGGCCGCTTCCTTGGTGTCCTTCGTATCATTCGCCGGACGGGGCGGAAGCTTGCCCTTCACTTTCTTCGCCTTCTTCTTTCCGAAGAAGCCGGAATCGCCCTTTTTCTCTTCGGCGGCGCTCGTTTCGCCGGAGGCCGCCTCTTCCTCGGACGCATCCGCTTCGGCGCCTTCGACCAGATCTTCGGCGGAGACCTTCTTCGTTTCGTCGAGCCGGAACTGGCGCGTCTCGGGGTCGGCGAGCTGCCGCATCCGTTCGACCTCGTCGGCCTCGAGCAGCCAGTCGCCGATATCGCCGTCGTTCTTTTTGGCGCCGGCTACGCGGTTCACGGCGTCCTTCACCGAAGCGACGTGCGGTTTTTTGGAGGCGCCGAGGCCGTAGTTGATCAGGACTTCGAATTCGAGCTTGCCGACGCGGAGCTGATCGCCCGGCTTCAGCAGGACCTCGTCCTCGATCTTGGAACTGTTGACGTAGACGCCGTTACGGCTCTTCAGATCGCGGACGACGACGCCCGAATCGGTCAGCGTGATCGAGCAGTGCCGCCGGGAGACGGTCTCGCTCTTGGGTCGCAGGTCGCAGCCTTCCTGGCGACCGATGACGAACTCCGGGCCGGGGATCGCGATCTCGGTCCCGGCATGGCTCCCGTTTTGGACTTTCAGTTTCACCTTCATAAAACGCACCTAGCCGTTTGCCGGACGTACGACAGTCGAAAGAAAAATCCGTGAACAGATCGGCGGGGACGGCACGCGTGAACGAAGCGGAAACCAGCATCCTGTATAGGAGAATCGCAGGCGATCGTGTCGAGCAGCCGAAAGGCCGACCGAATTCCGTCTATTCGAAACGCGAATGCCGCTGCGCCGAAGCGCCGAACGGGTCGCGAGAGCTCAGTACTTTAGGAAGCCTTCGTCGACCAGCAAGAGCCTGGTCCACGCGTCCTCCACTGGTCATGTTATCGAGGCGCCGGGGCCCCGTCAAAAACTTTTCCGCCAGTCGTGAGTACATTCCGCGATATCGGCAATGCGGGCCGCGGTAGGAATCCACCCAGCAGGGGCGGACTTAACGCGACCTTAATTCACCTTCCGGCGATGCGTCATTGCCGTCGCACCATGCTATCACGGGTTGAGATCGCTGGCAGCGGGCACGAAATTCAGCGTTTCGCGGTCCAGTCCGAAGCGTCGTAGCGACCCGCCACCTGCTGGGCTGCGAAGGCGTCTTCGGCGGGCATACGTTCGCCGAGATTGAAGTCGGCCCCGCTGGCGGAGGCGAGACTCGTGATCCAGCGGCTGATCAAAGCGTCTTCCGAAACGCCGATGCCCCCGAGTTCGGCGATGCCGGGCAACTCCGGCGCATACCGCGACGCGGCGAGCAGGATGCTGCCGTGCTGCAGGATGGCGCCGTGCGACCGGCGCTGCGCGCTGCCGACGATCTTGGCGCCGCGGTAGATCAGATCGCCCTTCGCCCTTCGCTTGAAGCAGAGGAACTCGTTGTCGAGCGAGGGTTCCGTCGCCTTCTGCCGGGAAGCGAAGACGCCGAACGACCTGAGCGTCTCCATGAGCGTGTCGTGGAACAGGTCGTAAAGAGACTCCGCCGCCCCGCGGTCGCCGATCTTCGCCGGCGCGACGAAGCTGTAGGTCAGTTCGCGATCGTGCAGGATCGCGCCGCCGCCCGTACTGCGTCGGACGACGGGGCAGTCGCTGCTGGCCGCGTGGTTTTCCCGATCGGCCAGCGACTGAAAGTAGCCCAGAGAAAGCGTCGCGGGCGACCAGCGATAGAACCGCAGCGTCGCGACGCCCTGATCCGCCGCGCTCTTCGCCAGGGCTTCGTCGACGCCCATGTTCCAGGCGCCGGAGGCAGGCCCGTCGTCGAGGATGCGCACGACGGCAGCGCCGATCGACTGAAACTCGCTCACGACGGAGATTCTTCCGGGGCAGGCGTCGGCGCGCTGGGCCACTTGGTTTCGGGCGAGCGGGCGGCGCGGACTTCGTCGGGCCGGCGAATGGCGGTCGTGTGCGGCGCGTCGTGCAGCATCTCGGAGTCTTCGCCCGTGATCCGGAACAGGGCCTCGGCGAACGCGTCGAGCGTCTCCTTGCTCTCGGTCTCCGTCGGCTCCATCATCATCGCCTCGGGCACGGTCAGCGGGAAATAGACCGTGGGGGCGTGAAAGCCGTAGTCGAGCAGCCGCTTGGCCAGGTCCATCGCGCTGATGCCGCGCTCCTTCTTGAGCTTCGCCGCGCTGGCGACGAACTCGTGCATGCACCGGTCGCCCTGCGGCACGGGCAGGAAGTGCTTCACCTTGGCCAGCAGATAATTCGCGTTCAGCACCGCGTGCTCCGACACGGACTTCAGCCCGTCCGGCCCGTAGGTGCGGATGTAGCAGTAGGCCCTGAGCAGGATGCCGACGTTGCCGAAGAACGAGCGGACGCGTCCGATCGAATGCTCGTCCCCGCCGTCGAGGACGTACCGGTCGCCCTCCTTCACGACGATCGGGCGAGGCAGATAGGGCCCCAGGAAGTCGCGGACGCAGATCGGTCCCGCTCCCGGTCCGCCGCCGCCGTGCGGACCGCTGAAGGTCTTGTGCGGGTTGTAGTGCATCATGTCGGCGCCGAAGTCCCCCGGCCGCGCGATGCCCAGGATGGCGTTCATGTTGGCGCCGTCGAGATAAAGCAGTCCGCCGACGTTGTGGACGTCGTCGGCGATCCGCTTGATCTGCTTCTCGAACAGGCCGAGCGTGCTGGGGTTGGTGATCATGAAGACGGCCGTGTCGCCGTCGAGCTTGAGTTCCAGGTCTTCCAGGTCGACGAAGCCGTCGGCCCGGCTCTTGACCGTCACGGTGTCGAAGCCGGCGAAGCGGGCGCTCGCGGGGTTCGTCCCGTGCGAGCTATCGGGCGCGAGCACCTTGGTCCGCTTCTCGCCCCGTTCTCGGAAGTAGGCCGACGCGACGAGCAGCGCGGTCAACTCTCCGTGTGCCCCCGCAGCGGGCTGAAGCGATACGGCGGGCAGCCCGGCGATCTCCCCCAGAAACAGTTGCAGTTCGTACATCGCCTGCAGCATGCCCTGCAGGGTCGACTCGGGCTGATAAGGGTGCAGCGACAGCATCCCGGGCAGGCTGCACAGGCGCTCGTTCCGCTTGGGGTTGTGCTTCATCGTGCACGACCCGAGCGGATAGAAGTGCGTGTCGACCGACATGTTCAGCGTCGACAGGTTCGTGAAGTGCCGCACCACGTCGGGCTCGGCCACCTCCGGCAGCGTGGGCGGCTCCTCGGCGAGGAACTCCGCCGGCAGCAGGTCCTCGACCTCCGGCGACGGTACGTCGGCAGCAGGGAACGTCACCCCGCGGCGACCCGGGCGAGCGAGTTCGGTCAGAAGCTGAACGGCTTGGCGATTGCGCATGACGCTGTGATTCGTTTCGTGCTTGTGTATTCGTAGGGTGGGTCATTGACCCACCAATGGCAGTGCGATCCGTGCCGAGGAGAAGGTGGGTCAATGACCCACCCTACGAAGAGCGTCTACGCCGCTTCCAATACCTGCACCAGCCGGTCCAACTCGGTCTTAGTGCGCTTCTCCGTCACGGCGACGAGGAAGCAGTCGTCGAGGTTCGGATAGAACTGCCCCAGGCCCGGCCCGACGAAGAAGCCGTCGCGGGCAGCCGCTTCGACCAGCGTCGCCACGTCGCCCTTCTTGTCGCGGACGACGAACTCCTTGAACGTCGGTCCGTCCGAGACGATCTCGAAGCGCTTCGTCTTCGCGAGGGACCGCTTCAGGTACTCCGCCTTCTTCAGGCAGAGTTCGGCAACCTCTTTCAGTCCCTGCGGACCGACGAGGGCGAGATAGATCGCCGAACGGAGCGCCAGCAGGCCCTGGTTCGTGCAGATGTTGCTCGTCGCCTTCTCGCGGCGGATGTGCTGTTCGCGGGTCTGCAGCGTCAGCACCCAGCAGCGCTTGCCGTTCGACGACAACGTCTGCCCCGCGATGCGTCCGGGCAGGCGTCGCATGAAGCGTTCGCTGCAAGTCATTACGCCCAGGTAGGGGCCGCCGAACGCCATGTAGTTGCCGAGCGACTGCCCCTCCGCGACGGCGACGTCGGCGCCGAGCTTGCCTGGCCCCTTGAGCAGACCCAGGCTGATGGGGTCGAAGATCTGTACCACCGCGGCGCCCTTGCTCTTGGCGAGCGCGGCGATCGCTTCGACGTTCTCGAGCGTTCCGAAGAAATTCGGATGCTGGATCAGCACGCAGGCGGTCGAATCGTCGATCGCCCCTTCCAGCGCTGCTTCGTCGGAGACCAGACCCGGCGCGGGCGTCGTCACGATCTCCAGGCCCAGGTTGGCCGTGGCGGTGAGGATCGTCTGGCGATATTCGGGATGGACGGACTCGGGGATGACGACCTTGGTGCGACCGGAGACGGCGACCGCCATCAGGACGCCTTCGAGCGCTGCAGTCGCTCCCTCGTACAGGCTGGCGTTCGAGACGTCCATGCCCGTCAGGTCGCAGATCAGCGACTGGTACTCGAACATGCACTGGAGGTTGCCCTGGCTCACCTCCGGCTGGTAGGGCGTGTACGACGTATAGAACTCGCCCCGCGCGGCGAGGTTATCGACCACCGCGGGCACGAAGTGGTCGTAGCTGCCGCCCCCCAAAAAGCAGGCCCGCTCTCCCGCCGCGACGTTCTTCCCTGCCAGCGAAGAGAGTTCCTGCGTCAGTTCAAGTTCCGTCAGCGCCGGCGGCAGATCGAGCGGACGCTTCAGGCGGAAGTCGGCCGGAACGCCGTCGAACAGTTCGTCGACGGAGGAGGCGCCGATCGCGGCCAGCATCTCTTCGACGTCGGCCGGCGCATTGATCAGATAACCCATGGAGCGTCTTGTCGCCTCGGATTCAGGGGCAGCGCCGTTCGGAACGAAGCGCCGTGCGTCGGCCAGGTCGCGCGGCGATTGACGCCCGCGCGACAGGAACCAGGGGAGCGGGAAGATGTCAAAGATCGGGAGAGAAACGTAACTCTGAGCGGGGGGTGTGAACCCCCCCGAGCTTTCGGCGCCGCCCTCGTGCGAACCGCCTCCGACCTCGGGGGATTAACACCCCCGGCTCAGGATTCGATTCCGCCGCGGTTCGTCGCGGTTCCGAATCAGTGCGATTCGGAGATCTGCTTCTTGTAGGCGTCGTACGTCAGGAGCGACTTCAGGGTCGACTCGTCGGTCAGCTTCACCTTGATCATCCAGCCGGCGCCGAAGGGGTCGCTGTTGAGCGTCTCCAGGCTGTGCGGCAGATCGGAATTGACCTCGACGATCTCGCCGGAGACCGGGCTGTAGAGGGGCGAAACGGCTTTGACCGATTCGACCTCGCCGAACTCCTTGCCCGCTTCGACCTTCTTGCCGACCGGCGGCAGGTCCATGAAGACGAGGTCGGTGAGCTGCTCGACGGCGAAGTCGGTGATGCCGACGGTCGCGACCCCCGACTCCACGGCGGCCCATTCATGCGTTTCGGCGTAAAGCAGGTCTTCGCGCTTCATTCGTCGCTTTCTCGTCTGGTAGCCGCTTGATCGCCAGCCGTTTCCCGTAGGGCAGGCGCCCCGCCTGCCATCGCAGCGGTAGTTAAGTTCATGGCAGGCGGGGCGCCTGCCCTACAAGATCTTTCAGCTGTCGCTGCGACGGTAGAAGGGAAGCGTCGTCACCGTCGCCGCTTCCGGCTTCCCGCGCAGATCGAACTCCAGGGTCGTTCCCTCCGCCGCGAAGCGTGGCGGAACGTAAGCCATGGCGATCGACTGTTCCAGCGTCGGCGAGTACGTGCCGCTTGTCGTCTCGCCGATCGGCTGGCCATCGCCGGCCGGCCCAGGGCAACTCAGGACAGGGTAATGTTGGCGTGCGGCACGCTTTCCGGCAAGGACGGCGCCGACCCGGACGCGGCTCGTGCCGTCGGCGAGTTGCTTGCCCAGCACGTCCGAACCGGGAAATTTCCGCCCCCCCAGCGTCACGGCGAACTTCAGACCCGCCTCGATGGGGGTTACGCTCTCGTCCAGTTCGTGGCCGTACAGCGGCATGCCCGCTTCCAGGCGGAGCGTATCCCGGGCGCCGAGTCCGCAGGCCCGCGCATCGGCCTCTGCTTCCAGCAGCGAGTTCCACAGATCGACGGCGATCTCGCTGGGGAGAATGGCTTCAAAGCCGTCCTCGCCCGTGTATCCGGTGCGGCTGACGACGACCGGGACGCCGTTCCAGAACGCCTGCCGGAAGGTATAGCGCTTCAGCGAATCGAGCGCGAATTCGAAGGCGCTTTGCGTCAGCGCCGCCGCTTTCGGACCCTGTACGGCGATCATCGCCGTTTCCAGCGTCCGATCGGTCCGTTCCAGCGAGTCGCCCGCGGTCCGTTCAGCGAACCAGTTCCAGAGCTTCTCGCGATTCGACGCATTCACCACCAGGGCGAACTCTTCGTCGCTGACGCACGAGACGAGGATGTCGTCCAGCGTCCCGCCCGTCTCGTCGGTGACGAGCGAGTACCGCACCTGTCCCGGCGTCATGTCGGCGACGCGGCGCGTGAGCAGGCCTTCCAGCGCCTCCC
The DNA here is from genome assembly GCF_056501455.1 of Lignipirellula cremea. Classification (NCBI taxonomy): domain Bacteria; kingdom Pseudomonadati; phylum Planctomycetota; class Planctomycetia; order Pirellulales; family Pirellulaceae; genus Lignipirellula; species Lignipirellula cremea. The sequence goes on along the minus strand of NZ_CM151415.1, from coordinate 5,719,510 downwards.
GGGCGTCGCGTCCGAAGATGTCGAAGCGCCCCATGTGCGAGACGTCGAACAAGCCTGCCGCCCGGCGGACGGCGTGATGCTCCTCGATGATCGACGAGTACTGCACCGGCATCGACCAGCCGGCGAAGTCGACCATTCGCCCGCCGCGGTCGGCGTGCCATTCGTGAAGCGGGGTCTGCGCGAGACTGGCGGACATGCCGGGAAGCCGACCTGCGAATCGAGGGGAGCGACGATCGCCGCTTACAGTCGTGCGACACGACCTTAATGGGGCGATTCTAAGCGATCCCGGTAGCCGGGACAGGAGCGTTTCCGAAAAAATGGAAACGGTTCTTGTGAAAGGGAACGGAGCGGCGCGCGAACGCGGTCTTCGCGAGCAGCGAGCTCCGCACCACACGCCCTTCGACAGTCGCGGCAAAATTCGTCGATGCGACGCTGTTTCGTCAGATTTGCCTAAGTATGATTCGGTTCGCCGTAATTCAGGGCGTCAGGCGCTCCGCAACTCGCGGCACGGTCGGTTCTCCACGCGAATCATCTCTATCCAAGGCCGCACATGAGTAAGTCACCAAGCTCGGTCGCTCCAAGTCGGAGCAAGGAACGGGCGTTTCTCTTCCTGCTCGTTTTGGCGGTAAGCGCCGCTCCCGCTTTCGGCCAGGCCGGCGTTCTCAAGCCGAACGCCGAGGAACGATCTGTCGGCGAAATCCGCGTCGAGCCGCGACCTGGAAACTTCGCCGACTCGCTCGCGGCGGTCGCCGCTCATCTGGCGCCCTCCGGACCCGACGTCGAGGGAACCGCCCGGATGCCGCGACGAACCTTCGCTCAGTCGACGGCACTCGCATCCCGCCAGTTCGGATACGAGTCCGTCCAACTCGTCGATCAGGCCGCCCAGGCGGTCCTGAACGCCTTTCGTCCGGAACGCATCATCGACAACGACTGGAAACGCGTCACCAACACGAAGGCGATTCCGTACCGGGCGGTCTGCTACATCGAGAGTTCATGGCCGGACGGGAGCGAAACCATCGGTACGGCGTTCTTCGTCGGGAAACGGGTTCTCCTGACGAACGCGCACAATCTGTACGACCGCCGTAAGAAACATTGGGCGACGACCGTCCGCGTCTACCCGGGCCGCGACGGGAACGACTCGCCGTACGGGGGCGAGATCAATTCCGATCTCTATATCCCGACGGGCTACATCTCTTCGACCATCAATACTCAGTGGGACTATGACATCGGCTGGATCATTCTGCCGTCGAAGTCGCTCTTCAATAAGATCGGCTTCTCGTTCGGGTTCCAGACGACGACCGACGCGAAGCTGGAGGAGATGAACCTCAACAGCGCCGGTTATCCCGGAGCGAAGAACCAGCAGCAGTGGCGCGATTTCGAGACGAAGAACCAGAACGTCTTCAAGATGCAGTTCGAGCACTTTCACGACATCCTGGGCGGCTCCTCCGGCTCCCCGATGTACGTGATCGAGAAGAAGGAACGCTTCGCAGTGGGCGTGAATGCGTGGGAAGAGCTGGGCTCTCGCCGCGTCAACGGCGCGACCCGCATCACCAAGGATTACTACGACTGGACGAAGCAGTTCCGGTCGCAGTATCCCTGATCGGCGCACCCGATCCCTGATCGGCGCAGCCACCGCTTATCCGATGCGGCTCCGACCAGCGTTCCCGGGCTTCCGGGAACGCTCTCTCTCTTTCAGCGCCGCCGCTTTCGCCCCGAATCCTTCGCCTTCGCGTCGCCCTTGCGCGGAGCGCCAGCCTTCTCCGCCGAACCGACCTTGCGAACAGGCTTGTCGGGATGCGGTTCGTGGCGCTCCAGCGACCAGCGGACCTGCTTGCGTTCCCACTCGATCGCCTGCACGCGAACGTACAGGTCGTCGCCCAGCCGGAAACGCTCTCCCGTTCGGCGAGAGATCAGCGTGTGACTGCCGCGGTCGTAGTCGCCCGGTCCTTCGAACAGGGCCTCGCGGGGAAGGAGCCCTTCGAGCGGGAACTCCTTGCACTGCGCGAAGACGCCGAACTCTTCGACGCCGGTCACGGTCGCGTGCCAGATCCGTTCCGGGTGCTCTTCGAAGTAGTGCAGCAGCTTGAGCTGAATCAGGTCCCGCTCCGCCGTCTCGGCCCGGCGTTCGCGCTCGCTGCAATGGACGCCCAGCGTGACGAGCTGGCGGAAGTCGTAGGGCGGCTTGCGATGGCTGGCGATCGCGTCGAACGTGCGATGGATCGTCAGGTCGGGATAGCGCCGGATCGGGCTCGTGAAGTGGCCGTACTCCTCGAAGGCCAGGGCGAAGTGCCCGGCTTCGTCGGGGCTGTAGACCGCCTTCGACATGCTTCGCAGCACGGCCATGTGGACCGCCTGCTCGAACGGCTCGCCCTTCACGGACTGGAGAAGTTCCTGCAGGTTGTAGCGGTTCTCGAGATCCTTGGCCTCGATGCCGAGTTCCACGAGAAACTCATGCAGGCTCTCGATCCTGTCCAGCGGCGGCGCATCGTGCACGCGATGCAGGAAGGGGAGGCCCAATTCCTCCAGGCGGAACGCGACCGCCTGGTTCGCGGCCAGCATGAACTCTTCGATGATCTGGTGGCTGACCGTGTTCACCGCGCGCGTGGCGCCGATGACTTTGCCGGTCTCCTTGTCCAGGTCGAGCTTCACCTCGGTCGACGAGAGCTCGATCGCGCCTGCCCTACGGCGACGACCCCGCAGCAGCATCGCGAAGTCCCGCATCTCCAGGACCTTCGCCCGCATCTCGGGGGTCAGTTCGACCTTCGTCGTCTTCGGGTCGTCCAGCAGCTCGTCGACCTCTTCGTAGGTGAAGCGCCGCTTGCTGTGAATGACCGAGGCGACGACCTCCGAGCCGACGAACTCGCCCCCCGGGCCGTACTCGATGAAGCACGTTCGCGCCAGGCGACGCTGACCCGGCTGAAGGCTGGCCAGGTGGTTGGAGATGATCTCCGGCAGCATCGGCAGGACGCGGTCGGGCAGGTAGATGCTCGTCGCCCGTTCGCGGGCTTCGCGATCCAGAACCGAATCGATCGGCACGAAGTGCGCCACGTCGGCGATATGGACGCCCAGCCGGCGATGGCCGTTCTCCAGCGGTTCGAGCGAGACTGCGTCGTCGAAGTCCTTCGCGTCCTTGGGATCGACCGTGAAGAGCATCAGCCCCGTCAGGTCGGCGCGACCCTTCGGGATCCGCTCGTCGAGCTTCAGGTCGGCGTAACGCTGGGCTTCCTCACGAGCGTGTTCCAGAACCTCTTCCGGGAACGCGTCGGGCAGTTCGTACTGTCGCATCACGAAGAGCGTGTCGACGCCCGGCTGACCGCGCGCGCCGAGGACCTCGGTGACGACCCCCTCGCCGAACTCCCACTGCGTCGGCATGCGGGTGATTTCGACGGCGACCTGATCCATGTCGACCGCGTTGTGCGCCGTCGTGTCGCGAATGACGATCGGATGCGGGAACTCCGCCCCGGTGATCAGCACCGAACCGTGCGTGCCGTGGTCGGTGTAGGTGCCCACGAAGCCCTGCCGCGAGCGTTCCAGCACGCGGACGATCTGACCCGCGTCCTTGTCGGCGTCGGCCAGTTGCTGCCGGGTGGGCTTTCGATCCTGGCGACCGCCGCGATTCTTGCCCGGTCTTCCCGCGACGTCGTCGCGCGAGTCCCGACGTGCCTTAAGCAGTCGGAGCGAGACCCGGTCGCCCGTCACGGCGTCGCCGACGTAGCGTGCGGGGATGTAGACCTCGCCCGCCTTGCCGAGCCGGATCCGTTCGTCGACGCGGACGTAGCCCGCGCCGGCGCGACCCCTGCGGAACGTGCCGACCAGGTAGCCCTTGTCGCGGGCTTTCTCGTCCTTGTTCTTGCGCGGCGCGCGTGAGTCCGAATCCGAATCGGGTTCGACGAGCGCGTCGTGCGGCGGCTCGTAGGCCGCGTGCTCCGGCGCCGCCTCGTCCTCCGCGTGGTCGAGCAGAGCGTCGACCGGCTTCTTCGGGCGGGCCTTCTTCTTCTTCGAGACGCCGTCCTGCCACGAGACCGCGCGGGGCTCTCCGGTTCCGCCTGGCTTCGCGATCGGCGAGGCCTGAATGCGATGATCGGCCCCGAAATGGACCTCGCCCGCTTTGACGAGCTGCTTCAGCGCCTTGCGAAAAAGATCGATTTCCTCGGGAGGGACTTCCAGTTTCTTGGCGATCACCTTCGGTTTCACCGGCTGGTAACCGGGCTTGCCGACGTGATCCGCGATGGACTTCTTCAGTTGTTCCAGATCCGCCATGATTCGCGCTCCAGCGAGCGCAACGTTCCTCTTCCAAACAGGTTAGATGCCGTCGCCGCCATGCGGTCGACGGGGCGAAACTCGCGATCGAACAGAGCGTCCGCCGTTTCGCCTCTGTGCAAATGATAGGCCGTCGCCGATCGCTCGGCGAGCGTTAAACCGGGCGGGAGGCGCCTCGCGACCGTCCGATACAATCGCCGCAGCGGGGACGCGTCCGGACAGAGGGGCCAGCGAGATGGAACTGCGGGAAGCCATTCTGGGGGCGGTGGAAGGCTTCGGCACGTTCGCGAAATTCGATCTGCTGGTCGAGGATCAGGAGCGCGTGCTGCTCGCCAGCGCGTCGAAGGTCCACCGCAAGTCGACCGAGGACTTCGATCGCCTCGCGTGGGAGATCGCCGACTTTCTCCCCCTCGCGCTGGCCCGGATCGGGCTGATCGAACGGGGCGCGAAGCTGAGCGACCATTACGTCCGGCTCGACTCGCGAAGTCGCCTGCGCACCTATCGCCTGCTCAGCGACGAGCCGGTCTATCGCGAATGCCAGACCCTCGCGCCGGAACTCTTCGCGACGCAGCCGGACGTGGCCGAGCGTCTCGCCCTGGTCAGCGTGGAGCGCCAGACGATCGACGCCGCGCTCTCCCGCGGCAGCCGCATCGAAGACCTCGACGCCAGCCCGCCGATGCTGCAGGGCCCCGACGCGCTCTGCGACCCGCTCGACCACCCGCCCGCCTTCGCCGAGAAGCCCTTCTGGCTGCTCGAATTCGAGGAGCAGAATCGTCCGTGGTGGAAGTTCTGGTAGCCGCGATTCGCGCGTCTTTCTTGTAGGGCAGGCGCCTCGCCTGCCAATGCAGCGGCAACGAACGTCGATGGCAGGCGGGGCGCCTGCCCTACAGGAACTTACGACGCGCGCGGCACGCCCATTCGTTCCCGCTTCGCGTCGATGAAGCGAATGTGATGCTCGACGTGGTCGACGTAGCGGCGGACGAATTCGAGCAGCGACAGTTCGCCGTCGTCGGTATGCAGGCCCTTGCGATCGAAAGCCTCCGTCGGCAGGCGTTCGAGGATCCGCGACATCTGCCGCCTGCCGATCTCGAACAGGGCGAGCGCGTCGTCGAGACTCTGCTCGTGATAGTGGAGGGTCTTCGCGAACGCCGTCTCGTCGTACGGGATCAGCGTGGGGCGCTCCATCGCGGCGATCCGCTTCATCCGGTCCCACGCGACCAGGTCGCTGTCGACGGTATGAATCACGACCTCGTGAATCGACCAGTCGCCCGGCCCCGGCCGCTCCTGCAACTGTTTCGGCGAAAGTCCGGCGATCGACTGCCGCAGCCGCGGGACGACGCGGGCGTAGTCGAGCAGGGCGGTATCGATCGATTCGCGATTCGTCATCGGGCGGCTCTCAGGGAACGCTGAAGTTCGCGACCCACGCTCGATCGCTGAGACACGCCGCGTCCGTCCCTGGTTCGCGTTTCCCGTAGGCCTGACGCCTTCGCCTGCCATCGAAGCGGGAACGAGGATTCCGGCAGGCGAGGGCGCCAGCCCTACAGGAATCAGCCGGGCTCATACTCCACGAGCGTGTGATCTTCGCCGGCCAACTCTTCGTCGATGATGGCGGAGATGATGGACCAGTCGCCTCCGCCGATGCCGGCGCCGATGCGGGGGTAGCCGATTCGCATCCCGGCGAAGCGTCGCTTGATTTCGCGGAAGCAGGAGCGGATCGCGTCGTAGTCGGCGTTCGCCCCCGGCTCGAACTGCGTGTAGGCGTTCACGACGAAGAACTCTCTGCCGTCACGCACGACCGTCGCCGTGGAAAGCGTGCCGAGCTTCTCGCGCGCGGCGTACTCGGTCGCCAGATCGGCGTCTTCCGCCTCGTGGAAGGCGTTCCTGATTTGCCAGGCGATGCCGCCCCCCATCGTGTGCCGGCAGTTGCAGCCATGCACGATCACGTCGAACCGACCGGCGAGCGCCAGCTTGATCAGGTCGCCGTGGAGAACCGGAATGCGAGACGCTCTCGGAGGGGGTTCTGTCGGAACGACGGCTTCGGCCGGGCCGTCGCGCAGGTCCGCATCCGGGTCGAGGGGTTCTTCTTCGGTGGCCGAAGAACGCGACGCGGACCGCCGCATCCCGGCAGGAGGAAGCGGAGCGATCGGCGTCGCTCCGTCATGCCGAAAGATATAGATGTGGTCGGTATGCGAGACGAGTTCCCAGCCTTCGACGCTCATGCGGTTGAGCGAATCCTGCAAGCGATCGAGCCACGCCCGTTGATTGAAGAGTTCGCCGAACCCCGGCGCGGGGAAGAGATCGTACGGGGATAGTACGCGATAGATCGACGCCACCGGCCTCCTCCTTCGCTTCGGCTCAGCCCTTCTTCGCCTTCTTATAAAACTTCCGATCCCAGTTCGGATAGAAGTTCGTCCAGCGGCTGTCGGATGTCGGATCCTGTTCCAGCATCTGCGTGACGGCGTGCACCTTGGAATCGAGGTTGTCGACCGCGTGCAGGACCAGCGCCTCCAGCGTCATGGGAAGTTTGACGGCGCCGAGGGCGATCTCGCCATGATGGCTCAGGATCAGGTGCAGCAGGTGGACGCGGGTCTCGGCGGGGAAGGGCTCGCCGGTCAGCGCCTCGACCTCCGCGATCTTCCGGTCGAGCATCCAGGTGCCGATCACCTGATGGCCGATGAGTTGGCCTTCGTCGGTGTAGCCCAGTTCGCGCTGGTAGGAGAGTTCGCGGAGCTTGCCGACGTCATGCAGGAAGGCGCCCATCGCGAGCAGATCGCGATCGAGCTGCGGATAGAGAGGGGCGATGGCCGCGGCCAGCTTCATCACCTGGACGACGTGCTCCAGCAGGCCGCCCGGGTAGGCGTGATGGTTCTTGATGCCGGCGGGCGCGAGAGCGAAGTCGGTCAGGAAGGCCTCGTCGGCGAGGAAGACCTGCCCCAGCGTGCGGAGCGGCTCCTCGGCGATCGCGCCGAGCATGTCCCGCAGCTCTTCCAGGTACTGGGCCGAGTTGGCCGACGGCGCGGCAAGAAAGTCCTTCTCGTCGACCTCGCTGGCGTCGACCGGGTCGATCCGCACGGCGATCATCTGCAGCGTGCCGTTGTAGCGCTGCAGAGTTCCCTGCACCCGGGCGTAGCCCCCGGACTCGACGAGGGCGGCGATCTTCTCCGTCGCGTTCCAGAGCATGGCCGTCAGGTAGCCGCTCGCGTCGGCCAGCCTCAGCATGACGTAGGGGTTGCCCTGGCGATTGGTGCGAAGCTGTTTCTCGGCGACGAGGAAGACCTGGTTAACGGCATCCTGTTCGGTCAGTTGGGCGATCGGACGGCGGGACATGGGCGACGGTCTACGAGCGGAACGGGCCGTGACGCTCCCTCGCATTCGCGACGAGCCGCCCGGCGTAAGCAAGGCCGCGATTCTAGGGCAGGGGAGGGGAGTCGTTAAGCCGCGGCGACGCGGCGGGGCGAATTCGCTCGCGTCGGACGGCGCGTCGGGCTATTTTCGTCGTCGCATCCTTCTCTTCCGGGAACTCTCCCATGTCGAAGACTTGGTTCGTGAAGCTGGACGGCGAAACGAAGGGACCGATAGACTCCCGACAGCTTGAAATGATGGCTGCGATCGGCGCCGTCGGGCCCGATACGCCGATCAGCCTCGATGGCCAGAAATGGTCCGTCGCTTCGAAGGTGAAAGGTCTCGAGTTTCCGGAAGCGTCTCCGCTCGAAGCAGAGGACGAGGAAGACGGCACATTCGCTTCGCCGGCGACCGACCCTCTGGCGGACGGCGCTGCCGGCCCGGTCTTCGGTTTTCCCGAACAGTCGACCGCGGACTACGTCGCCGTGCGGGAAGCGGCTTATGTCCGACAGTTCGGCCCCTATTCGACGGTCAGTCACGAACTGCTGCCGGTCGTGCCTCACATCGACGTTTACATCCATCCCCCGCACGGCGATCGCGACTTCACGACGCTCGTCACGGGCGGGATGAGCGACCGCCGGATGAACAAGCCGCCTGGCCCCGCTCCGCCGCGCGCCGAGTTGCTTCTATACGTCGATCAGGCGAAGGAGGAGCACGTGCGACTCCTGCGGTTCCTGGCCCAACTTCCGTTTCGTCAAAACACGTGGTACTCGATCAGCAGCACGATGACGAACGGAAGTCCGCCGCAGCCGGCTTTCGAGGGATCGGCGCTCGACTGCTATCTTTTCATGCCGCCGATCGTCGGGACGGACGGTCAGCTGAGCCAGTCGCTACGAATCGAAAGCGACGCGGTCGAGATACTGTGGGTCATGCCGATCACGAACGCCGAGCGGCAGTTCAACATCGACCAGAGCTTCGACGCCTTCCTCGACGTACTAGACAAGAAGTCGCATCCGCCGATCCTCAATCCCAAGCGGAAGTGCTACGTAACGAAGCGCGGCTGGTTCGGATGATGCCCCGCTCATTTCATTCGCGCGGTCCCGATGATGAGCGACCTGGGCCGCCCGAGGCTTCGTGACGTATCGAATCGATAGCGACGCGTCCTCCCGCTCCCGGTGCGGATGGGCAAGCCATCCGTGGCACACGGACGATGCAAGATGCGGATGCCTCTCAATGGGGCTGGCGTCGCGGGCCGAACCATCCCGCCCCTTCGCGGCTCCTGTCGATAGGCCGTAGAATGCCCCCTTTCGCGTCTTAGTACGCCTTCCCGACTCTCGTTCCGCTCTCGCATCCGCATGGCCAAGCAAGCCAAGACGGCGATTTCGCCGACCCGTCAGGAAGACTATCCCGAGTGGTACCAGCAGGTCATCCGCGGATCGGATCTGGCCGAGGCGTCGCCGGTCCGCGGCTGCATGGTGATCAAGCCCTGGGGCTACGCCATCTGGGAGCGGATGCAGAAGATCCTCGACCGGAAGTTCGCCGAGACCGGGCACGAGAACGCCTACTTCCCCCTCTTCATCCCGATGAGCTTCCTGGAAAAGGAAGCCCAGCACATCGAGGGCTTCGCCAAGGAGTGCGCCGTCGTCACGCACCACCGGCTGGAACCGCGCTCCGACGGCAAGCCCGGCCTGCAGCCCGCCGGCGAACTGGAAGAGCCGCTGATCGTGCGGCCCACCAGCGAAACCATCATCGGCGCCAGCTACGCCAAGTGGGTGCAGTCGTACCGCGATCTCCCCATCAAGATCAATCAGTGGGCCAACGTCGTCCGGTGGGAGCTGCGGACGCGGCTCTTCCTGCGCACGACGGAGTTCCTCTGGCAGGAGGGGCACACCGCGCACGCCACCGATACCGAGGCGATGGAGGAGACCCGGCTGATGCTCGACGTCTACGCCGACTTCGCCGAAAACTACATGGCCATGCCGGTCATCAAGGGCGAAAAAACCTCGGGCGAACGCTTCCCCGGCGCCGTGTCGACGTATTCCATCGAGGCCATGATGCAGGACCGCAAGGCCCTGCAGGCGGGCACCAGTCACTTCCTGGGGCAGAACTTCGCCAAGGCCCAGGAGATCAAGTTCCTCGATAAGGACAACGCGGAGAAGTTCGCCTGGACCACGTCGTGGGGCGTCTCCACGCGACTGGTCGGGGCGCTGATCATGAGCCATAGCGACGACGACGGGCTGGTCCTGCCGCCGAAGCTGGCGCCGAAGCACGTGGTGATCCTGCCCGTACTGCGCGACGAATCGCAGCGGACCGCGACGCTGGAATATTGTCAGAAGGTGAAGGCCGAACTGGAGGCCCAGGTCTATGACGGGGAGCCCGTTCGCGTCGCGATCGACGACCGGGACATCGGCGGCGGCGACAAGAAGTGGCAGCACGTGAAGCGCGGCGTCCCGTTTCGGATCGAAGTGGGCGCCCGGGAAGTGGAAGGGGACCAGCTCTTCGTCGCGCGTCGCGACGGCGGCAAGCCGAGCGCCGTGCCGCGAGCGGAGTTCGTCGCCGATATCTCCCATCAGCTCGCCGCGGTGCAGCGGGATCTGTTCCAGAAGGCGCTCGCCTTCCGCGAGGAGCATACGCGCCCCATCGATTCGCTCGACGAGTTCAAGGCTTACTTCACGCCGAAGGACGCCGAGAACCCGGAGATTCACGCCGGCTTCGCCTCCTGCCGCTTCGTGGAGTGCGAGGAGATGGACGCCGTACTGAAGGACCTGAAGGTCACCCCCCGCTGCATCCCGCTCGAAGGCGCCGACGACCCCGGCCCCTGCCTGTTCAGCGGAAGGCCGGCGACGAAGCGGGCGATCTTCGCGAAGGCGTACTAAGGCGTCTGCGAAAGCGACGGCGCTAGCGGTTCGATTGACCGGGCGCAGCTCAGCGAACTATAAACACAGGCCCCTCTCCCAGTCCTGATCGTGGCCGCGTCGGCGTTTTCTTGAACCGGCGCTGCTCCGCATTGCATCGACGAGGTGAGGTCATGACGCGCGCTCGAATGTTCTTGGGAACCGGGGCCGCGGTACTGCTGGCGACGCTCCTGGCTGCCGCGGCGCTCTTCGCGGGTCCGCTTCTCCTGCCGCGCATGGTCGTCGTGGGGCGGCATCACGATAAGGCGATCGCGCTGGCGGTCGCCTCCGACGGCGCGACCGTAGCGTCGGGCGGCGTCGACCGGTGGGTGCGGTTGTGGGATCTGCCGTCCGGGAAAGAGTTCGGCCCGCTCGAGGGACACGACGACACGGTCACCGCTCTCGCGTTCGATGCACGCGTTTCGCGTCTCGTCAGCGGCAGTTCGGACAAGACCGCGATCGTCTGGGACTTCGTCAACGGTCGGGAACTGGTCCGATTGAGAGGTCACGGCGACCGAATCGAAGGGGTCGCCATCGACTCCGCCGGAACGATCGCGACAGCCAGTTGGGATAAGACCGTGCGTCTGTGGAACGCTGCCGACGGGGCGCTGATTCGGACGCTGACGGGACCGGCGTCGGGTCTCAACTGCGTCGCGTTCAGCCCCGACGGGAAGCTCGTCGCCGCCGGCGGCTGGGATCAGTTGGTTCACGTCTGGCACGCCGAGTCGGGCGAGCTGACGATGAGCATGGAAGGCCATCACGGCGGAATCATGGACGTCGCGTTCAGTCCTGACGGTCGACAGCTAGCCTCGTGCGCCTGGGACGGAACCGCGAAAGTCTGGAACGTGAAGATCGGTCAGGCCGACCGTTCGTACGTCGGCGTCGACGGCCTCGTCGTGACCGTCCGTTTCAGCGAGGACTCGACGCGCCTGGCTGCGGGAGGGGAGAAAGGCAAACTTCTGGTGTGGGACCTGCCTACTCGCACGATCCTCGATTCGCTCGAAGGCCACGAAGGCGCGGTCACTTCGATCGAGTTCGTCCCGGGCCAGCATAGAATCGTCTCCGTCGGCGAAGATGGGACGGTTCGGCTCTGGAGGACGAAGTAGCAGGCCTTTCTACCAGCCGTAGGGTGGGTCTTGACCCACCTGTCGCGTTCACCAGGTTCGATGCGGAGTCGAGCTCGCGCCCTAACCGAGAGACGGCTGCCCGCGATCCTGCTATCGACTGCGCTTCGGAGTCAGCGACTACCATTGCGGAATGTGGTTAGCGGATCGGTATCGAAGGACCGTGAGAACGACAGGTGGGTCAAGACCCACCCTACGAAGAGACGATGGGCGATCTTCAACTTCCCAAACCAGGCCTGCTTCTCGTGGCGGCGTTCAGCCGGCATGAGGCGGCGCTCGTCTGGACGCAGGAGCGGATCGAACGGGAGTGGGGGGAGGTACTGCTCGCGAGCGACGTCTTCGACTTCACGGAGACGGAGTACTACGCCAAGGAGATGGGCGAGGGGCTGAAGAAAGTCTTCTTCGTCGTGGAAGGGCCCTTCGCGACGGAGGCGCTGCCGGAACGGAAGCTGGCGACGAACGGCTGGGAGCAGGAGGTTGCGGGGCTGCGACCTCATAACGAGGTTCGTCCGCTGAATCTCGATCCCGGTTACGTGACGGAGGCGAAGCTGGTCCTGGCGACGACGAAGGATCGCGACCACCGCCTCTATCTGGGGCAGGGGATCTTCGGCGAGGTGACGCTCACCTGGCGCCGGGGCGAATGGGTCAGCCATCCCTGGACCTACGCCGACTATCAGCGGGCCGACGTGCAGGCCTTCCTGACGCAGGTCCGCGAGCGGCTGCGCGAGCGCATGAAAACGCCCGGCTTTCGCTGAGGAAGAGCCGGGCGTCCGAGACGGTTCGAGCGATTCGAAGAGGGGCGGTCGTTACGGCAATACGACGTTCTCGCCGCCGCGGATGGTGACCATCGCGTAGAGGATCTCGGCGGAGGTCGTTTCGGAGATGTAGTGCACCGACCCGTCGCCGTACATCGCCATCACGCCGCCCGAGTGGAAGCCGTAGATCTCGTTGTCATTGCTGCAGTTGATCGCGCAGCGTCCGCCGCTGCCGTCGAGGGACGAGCCATGGATATGGAACTCGGTGTTGTAGTCGGCCCAGGCTCCGCCGCTGCTGTAGACGCCGTCGACCTTCTTGCCCATTTCCCAGCGCTCGATACGGCCGGCGTCTTCGATCATGCCGACCGTGTTCGAGGTTCCGTCCTTGATCTGGGCGAAGCCGTTGATGCCGTTGTAATGGAACATGCCCAGCGCGCCGGTCTTCGCACCCGGAATGAACGACGTGAAAGGCGTGCTGACGCCGGAGAGAGGGCCGTAATCGGTCGTGGCGAATAGGGTCGACGTGCCCGTCACGTAGCCCGCGGCGACGTAGTCGGCCAGGTTCTGGTCGGCCGAAGGGCACATATAGGCCGGGATCTGCGTGGCGTAGACGCTCGTCGCCGGATCGATGTTGAGCGGGTTATAAGCGCCCACGTTCATGTTGATCCGGTCATATACGCCAGTCTGTTCCAGGTAGGGAAGCAGGAACGTATGGATGGAGTGGCCCTGAATGGAATTGCTGGGAGGCAGCCGGATCCCGAGGGGCGGGAAGCGCTTGTGCGTATCGTGATAATTGTGAACCGCGATGCCGACCTGCTTCAGATTGTTGGAGCAGGACATGCGGTTCGCCGCTTCGCGCGCCGCCTGTACGGCAGGCAGCAGCAGCGCGACCAGCACGCCGATGATGGCGATCACGACGAGCAGCTCGACGAGCGTGAACGCTCTCCGACGCAGGGCAGGGGACGGGTGCATGGATCGGGATCCTTAGCGACGACAGATTATGAAAGCGGACTACTTGGTCTTCAGATCGAGCGGGGGAAGCTCGCCCCCTCCCGGAGGAACGGTCGCCTTGGGAGACGCATCGCTCTTGGCGGCGTAGCGACCTTTCAACCGGTCCTCGGAGACGGTCTTGTTTTCGAGATCGCCAGGCGCCTCGCCGACGGCCGGCTTCGACTCGTCCAGCCAGACGACCGTGACGACGTAATCGCCCGGGCGAGCGCCGTCGCCGGGCGTCGCGGTCATGAGCGTGTAGCGACCCGACTCGTCCGTACGTCCGGTGGCCCGATCGGAACCCGAGACGGGATGAAAGATGACCGTGGCGCCGCTCGCCGGAGCGCCGTCGACGTTGACGATGCCGGTCGTCGGCACGAACTCGCCGCCGCAACCCGTCAGCAGGAGAACCGAGGCGATCGCCGTCGCGAGCAGCGGACCCGTCGAGAACCGATGCGAACGTCTACAGAACCGGTAAACCATGTCTTGAATGCGGAAGGGCGAAGGTCAGGCGGGATGTCCGAAGCGGGATCGCCGAAGTATCTCCGGCGTTCGTTAGAAGTCGACGGCTTTCACATGCCGCGAACTTGAATTGCGCGGAACTTCACATAAACGTCCGTTTTCGGTGCATTAGGCGGTGATCTTCCGCATTCAGCGAACGCTGGGAAAAGCTTCGGGCGGCCTTTCGCGCGGCGTCTCTCCCGCTCCCGGGCGCCGCGCCTGCGGAGTACGATGGGCGTGCGATTTACCCTCCCGCTGCCGGCGAATCGTGCAGGCGGCGTCCGACCTTTCGCGGACCGGAGAAGTCGCCGGTTTTCGCTCGATGCCCGCCGCATGGATCTTCGAAGCGCTTTGCTGACCTGGCTGGTAGGCGGGACGCTGCTCCCCAGCGCGGTCGTGTCGTGCCTGGCGATCTACGCGATCCGCGCGGCGGCCCCGAAGCTGGGGCTAATGGACCATCCCGACCCGCGGAAGGTCCACGTTCGCGCCGTGCCGCTGGGAGGCGGAATCGGAATCTGGCTCGGCGTGATCATCACGTTCGCGATCGGTCAACTGATTCTGTCGCGGCTCGAGCAGGGTCAGACGGACCTCCTCGGCTTCGCCATTCCGAGTTCCATCGCGGAGCACCTGCCCGGCATTCGGGCCAGGACGAACAGTCTCTGGGCCATCCTCGGCGCGGGGACGTTCTTTATGGGACTGGGTCTGGCGGATGATCGCTTCGGCCTGCCCTGGCAGGCGCGGCTGGCGTCGCAGTTCGCGGTCGCCGCCCTCTGCGTCTTCTGGCAGGGGTGGCAGCTCACCGCCTTCGTCACGATTCCGTACGTCGCGCTCGCGCTGTCGGTCGTCTGGATCGTGGGCCTGATCAACTCGTTCAACATGCTCGATAACATGGACGGCCTGTCGAGCGGCGTGGCGCTGATCGCGTCCGCTTCGCTTGCCGCGGTCGCGCTGTCGTCGTACGAACCGGCGAACGACGGCCCGCAGTTGTTCGTGGCCGGTTTCCTGCTCGTGCTGGTCGGATCGCTCGCCGGGTTTCTGTGGCACAACCGTCCGCCGGCGAAGATCTTCATGGGCGACGCGGGGAGCTACTTCGTCGGCTTCTGCGTGGCGGTGGCGACGCTGCTGGCGACCTACACCAGCTACGTGTCGCCGAAGCCGCACGCGATCCTGGCGCCGCTGGTGGTGATGGCCGTGCCGCTGTACGACATGACCAGCGTGATCTGGATCCGCCTCCGCTCGGGCACGAGTCCCTTCCAGGCGGACAAGAACCATCTCTCGCACCGGCTGGTCGAACTGGGCATGAACAAGACGATCGCCGTGCTCGCGATCTACCTGCTGACGGCCATCTGCGGCCTTTCCGCGCTGCTGCTGCAACGCGTCGATTCGTTCGGCGCGGTCGTGATTCTGCTGATCGTGGGGAGCGTGCTGATCCTCGTCGCGTTGCTGGAAGCCGCCGCCAGGCGGAAGGAGCGGCATCGGCGCCGCGCCGAGCCCTCGCCTTCGACGGTGCAAAAGTGACGGCGGTCCTGCGAAGTTCGACCTCCGCGCCTCGGTCGCGAAAGCGGGACAAGGTCGGCGGAACGTCGAAGGCGCCCGAGCGGATGGGCTCTCCCTTTCCCCCGGGCGTTGCGCCGCCGAACGCCGACGAACCGAACGCCGGTTCTCCCTTCCAACATCCGGCGGAATCCGAACGGGGCGGAGATAACGACGGCGAAGCGCCGGCTTCCCCCGTCGTCGAACTCGCCGATCGCATCGTGGGGGCGACGTTCTTCGGGACGTTGCTGGCCGGGACGATCGTGCCCAGCGAGGCGGTGCAGGCCGGCGCGGCGCTGCCTCTGGTGACGTTTCAGATCCTGATTCTCGGCGCGCGATGCGGCGTCGCGGCTTGGACGGGCCGGCGCGTGCCGATCGGCCTGACAGGTCTTGGCTTCGCGTCGCTCGCTCTCTGGACCGCGATCAGCGCGGCGATCGTCGTGCTCGGCGAAACGGGCGATCGACGGGCCGCGATCACGATGAGCGTGCAATGGATCGGCTACGCCGCGTTCCTTGCGGCGGGCATCGGTCTGATTCGCGAAGCCGCGTTTCGTCGCTACGCGATCGTGATGATCGGCAGCGCGGCCGCGGCGTGGGGAGCGATGGGCGCCTACGACTACTACGTGCGCATGCCCTCGATCGCGAACGCCTACTCCTCGCTGCCTGAGCAGGAGAAGCTCGTGCTGCTTGCCGACACGCTCGGGAGCGCCGCGAACGATCCGAACGAGCGACAGCGATTCGAGGATCGCCTGCGCAGCGTCGAGCCGTTGACGACGTTTTCGCTCACGAACACGCTCGCCGGATTTCTGCTGCCGGGCTGGATCTTCGCGGGCTACGGCACGCTGCGGCAGGCGTTCGACCGCCGCGACTTCCGCCGCTTCGTCGCCTGGGCGCTGATCTGGCTGCTCGCTTCGTTCGTGCTGTTCCTGACCAAGAGCCGCACCGCCTGGGCCGCGGCCGCGATCGGAGGCGCCGAGCTGGCGCTGCTCTTTCTCGCCCGCGAACGAAAGCTCCCCTGGAAGACCCTCGCGGCGGCGGCGGCGGGCGCGGCGCTGCTCGGCGGCATCGCCTGGACGACGGGCGCCGTCGATCGGGAGGTTTTCACCGAGGCCGCGAAGTCGTTCGCCTACCGCGTCGAGTACTGGCAGTCGACCGCCGCGATGATCGGCGAGCGTCCTGTCTTCGGAACGGGGCCCGGGAACTTCGGCGCCTGGTACCTGCATGAGAAGCTGCCGCAGGCGAGCGAGGAGGTGAAGGACCCGCATCAGTGGTTGCTGGAGATCGCCGCCACCGTGGGGCTTCCCGGCGCCGCGGCGCTGCTCCTGGCGTTCGCCTTCGCCTTCGTCGCGGGAATGATCGCGTGGTTCCGCCGAGGCGACGAACCAGAAAAGCTATCCACAAAACCGAAAGCCTCCCTCGCGCCGGAGAGCTCCGACGCGTCGCTGTTCGAGCGGCGTCCCTTCGCGATCTACGACTTCGGCGTCGCGGGCGGCGCGATCGTGGGCTACCTGCTGACGATCCTTTTTCTGATCCCGCTCGACGACGTATGGATGATGGCGGTCGGGTTGGTCGCGTTCGTGCTCGCGCGGTGGGCGCTGGCTCGCGAGCAGGCGGGCGCGAACGAAGCGGCCGGCGTGGGAGCGATCGCGGTCGCGACGCTGCTGTTGCATCTCTCCGCGTCGGGCGGCATCAGCTATCCCGGGATCCTGCCCTGGCTGGCGCTGGCCACCGCGCTCGCGACGGGCGGGGCGCTGTCGCGGATCAGCTTGGGACGCCGGAGCGCCGTGGCTCTATCGCTGACCGCGGCGATAATGGCCGCGGTCGTGCAGTTCGGCGCCGTGCCTCCCGTCCTGCCGACCGGTCCCGCGCTGACGGCGAGCGACGAGGCGGCTCGATCGCTCTCCGAACGCTTCGTCCCGCAGGCGGAACGCGAAGCCTTGCTGGCGCTGACGCTCGACCCCTATCTGGCGAACGTTCGCGAGTTCTCTCCGCCCGCGCGGACGCTCGTCGATGCGCGGTGGGTGAAGTTTCTGGCCGACCCCGACGACGCTCGGGAGCAGGCGTTCCTCGCGGCGATCGAGGAGGCGATTCGCCGCGATCCGGCCAGCTATTCGCCCTATCGCTTCGCAGGCGAACGTCTGCTCGAGGCGGCGTCCGTCACGGAGCGTCAGGATCTGGCCGACCGGGCCGTCGAACGTTTCGCCCAGGCGGCGGAGCGTTATCCGAACGCTTCGTGGATGCATGCACAACTGGCGGTCGCGCTCGACGCGGCCGGGCGGCCCGAGGAGGCTCGGAAAGCGATCGCGGAGGCCGAGCGGCTCGACGCGCTGAACCCGCACGAGGACCGGCGACTCGAACGCCAGCGGATCGCCGACCCCTCTTCGCCCACTCGCGAATCTCCGGCAGGCGAATGGATCGCCCGGTTCCGCTCCCGCCGATCCGAATGAGCCGGCTTCGCCGCCCGCCGCGCCTATAATGGAGGGCGGTCTTGTTCAGCCAACTCGGGAGTCTTCCTCGTGCGTCTGCTCTTCGCGATTCTTGCCGTGTCGCTCGGTCTGGGAGCGGCTCTCGGTTTCGCTGCCGCCCGGATGGAGTTCGCCGGATTCGAGGAGCGGTTCGAGGTGCGACCGCCCGAATACCGGTCGAACCCGTACGTGCCGGAGCTTCGCTATGCCGCCGAGGGGCGGCCGGTCGCGGTCGTCGAAGGGAGCGACACGTACGACTTCGGCGTGATGAGCAGCGACGACAGCCTGAGCCATACCTTCGTCATCAAAAACGAGGGGACGGCTCCCATGACGCTCACGCTGGGGCAGACTTCGTGCAAATGCACGGTCAGCGGTCTCACGAAGAACGAACTGCCGCCCGGCGATTCGGCCGAGATCGAACTCAAGTGGACGCCCAAGGCGGTCGCTCCGGAGTTCAAGCAGACGGCGCCGGTCCATACGAACGACCCGAACCGGCCGGAGATCACGCTCACCGTGAAGGGCGCCTCGCTGGCGGACGTCTGGATCTCGCCGTCGGAGATGTCGCTTCCCGATATGAACCCGGCGGAGGATCGGACGGTCACCGCCTTCGTCTGGTCGCTGCTGGAGCAGATGCCCGCGATCGAGCCCGAACTGACGGCTGAGCGGCTGAACGAACACATGACCGTGGAGACGGTTCCCGCGACTCCCGAAGAAATCGCCGCGCAGATCGGCGCGAAGTCCGGCGTGAAATTGCTGATCGGCTTCGAGCGGGGCTTTCCGCTGGGGATCTTCAAGCAGACCCTGCGGGTGAAGACCGATCCGCCTCGCGAGGCGCCGCTGGAGATGGAAATGACCGGCACGTTCGTCGGCGATCTGCAGGTGATCGGACCGGCTTACGACGGCAAGCGGGGACTCCTGGAACTGGGCGAGGTCCTTTCCGTCTCGGGCAAGGAAGCGAAATTGAATCTCCTGGTGAAGGGGGAGAACGCCGGGGACGTCGACGTGACGTTCTCCGCCGAAGAGAGCGATCCCGGCGACGCGTTCGAGGTCGAGTTCGGCGAGAAGCGGATTCTCAACTCGGGCGCCGCCATGATTCCCTTCACCGTCCGAGTGAAGCCGGGCCTGGAGAACATGGTTCGCGTCGGCGCGGAGACGCAGCCCCTCGGAAGGCTGACGCTGAAAACGACGCATCCCGACTATCCGACGCTCCCCCTGTGGGTCCGCTTCTCGGTCACGACCGACCGGCGCTGATCGAGCCATCCACCGACGCCTTCGCGTCCGATCGGTCGCGGACGGCCTCGCAATTTCGGCGCGGCGGCGATGGAGAACGTTCGGTAAACTGACGTCGAATGCCTCATCTCCTTCGACGGACTTCGCCGAGTCGCCTCGCCCCCGTGTGCGGTCTCGGCTTTCGATAGCGACAGGACGTCATGAATCGACGACGAACCCTCAGCGCCAGGTCGCTCCCCATCGCGGCGGCCTGCGCCTTTTTCGCGGTCGCCGCGCTCTGCTGTCTGGCGATCGTCGCGGCGCAGGAACGTCCCTCCGCATTGCCTGAAAGAGCGGGGACTGATCGGGCGGAACTGGCTCAGATCGGCCTTCCTCGCCCCCGCATTCCGGGACGCGAACCGCCGCAGGAACGGGTCCAGTTCCAGCCTTCCGCGCGCCCCGCCGCAGCCGACGGCCCCAGTGCTGCCGGCCAAGCTGCTGCACCGGGGGCCGCTCCTGCGAAGGAAGAAGCGGACGCCGTCGATCGCGCCGCCTCGCCTTCGAGCGCGAAGGAACAGCCGGAACCGCCGCTGTTTCAGGGCTGGCCCCAGCCGACGTTCGCGCTCTTCCTGACCGGGAATCAGGCGGGCTATATCGAGCCGTGCGGCTGCACGGGGCTCGCGAACGCCAAGGGGGGCCTCGCCCGGCGGTTTACGCTGCTGGAGGAGATCCGCGCGAAGGAATGGCCGGTCGTGCCGCTCGACGTCGGCGCCCAGGTTCGCCGCTTCGGGCGCCAGCCGGAGATCAAGTTCCAGACGTCCGTCGACGCTCTGAAGAAGATGGAGTACGCCGCCGTCGGTTTCGGCATGGAGGACCTCCGGCTCGATTCGACCGAGCTGATCGCGGGCGCCGCGACGCTCGATCCGGCGACCCCCGGACTGTACGTCAGCGCGAATACGTACGTGCTCGATCGCACGCTGATCCCGGAGTTTCGCGTCGTCGAAGCGGGGGATAAACGGATCGGCGTGACCGCGATCGTCGGGGCGAGCTACGAGAAAGATCTCACCGGCGGCGAACTGACGTTCGAGCCTCCCGCGCCGGCGGCGAAGCGGGCGCTCGACGCGCTGCGGGCGGAGCGCTGCGATTTCTACGTACTGCTCGCGCATGCAACGCTCGAGGAATCGAACGCGATCGCCCGTGCGGTTCCTGGCTTCGACGTCGTCCTCACCTCGGGCGGCGGCGGCGAACCGGAGTTCGAGCCCTCGCGAGTCAACGACGGCAAAACGTGGGTGATCCAGTCGGGCGTGAAGGGGATGTACGCGGGCGTCGTCGGCTTCTTCGCCGACGGCGAACCGAAGCTGCGGTACGAACGGATCGCGATGACCGATCGCTTCCAGGACGCGCCCGCGATGCGTCGTCAGATGGCGGCGTATCAGGACCAACTGAAGAACGCGGGGCTCGAAGGCCTGGGGATCGCGCCCGTTCCGTTCCCGGACGGTCGCCGGTTCGTCGGGTCGAAGGCGTGCGCCGATTGCCACACGACGGCCTATGACATCTGGGAGAAGACGCCGCACGCCCACGCGACCGATTCGATCGTGCAGCCGGGCGAGCGATCCGACATCGCGCGGCACTTCGATCCGGAGTGCTTAAGCTGCCACGTCACCGGCTGGAACGCGCAGAACTATTACCCGTATCTGACGGGCTATCTCGGCCTTGAAGAGACGCCCGAGATGCAGCAGCAGGGGTGCGAGAACTGCCACGGACCCGGCGCGGTGCACGTCGCCGTCGAAAGCGGGAACAAGCAGGCGACCGAGCAGGAAATCGCCGAGATTCGCCGCGCGATGCAGCTTCCGCTCGCCAGCGCCAAGCAGAAGTGCCTCGAATGCCACGACCTCGACAACAGCCCCGACTTCCATCAGGAGGGGGCGTTCGAGGAGTACTGGAAGCAGATCGAGCACAAGGGGAAGGACTGAGTTCCCTTTCCCTTTCGAGAAGCCGGAACGCGGCTTCTCGGCACGGTCCGTTCGCTGAGCGACGGGTCGGCCGCTCGAAGCTAACCCTTCTCGATCTCGGCCAGCAGGGCGGGGGTGAGGTTCATGTTGGACGTCACCGCCTGGACGTCGTCCTGGTCGTCGAGCGCGTCCATCAGCTTCATGATCTTCTTCGCGTCCTCCACGCCGACGTCGGCGTAGTTCTCCGAGATCCGCGTGACCTGCTTGTCGAGGACCTGGATCTTCGCCGCTTCGAGGGCGTCCGACACTTCAGTGAAGGCGTCGGGCGCGCAGACGACTTCGAAGTTGTCGTCTTCCTGGCTGACGTCTTCGGCGCCCGCTTCGAGAGCGATCTCCATCAGCCGGTCGACGTCGATCGACGGAGCCGGAACGATGAAGACGCCCTTCCGCTGAAACATCCAGCCGACGCAGCCCGACTCGCCTAGCTTGCCGCCGTGGATGTCGAAGATCTTGCGCACCTCGCTGGCGGTGCGGTTGCGGTTGTCGGTCATGATGTCGAGCATCATCGCGACGCCGGCCGGGCCGTAGCCTTCGTACGTCAGTTCATCGACGTTGCCCCCTTCGCCTCCGCCGGCGCCCTTCTTGATCGCCCGGTCGATGTTGTCCGCCGGCATGCTCACGGCGCGGGCGTCGAGAACGGCCTTCCTCAAACGGAAGTTCGCGTCGGGATCGGGGCCGCCAAGCCGCGCGGCGACGATGATCGCGCGCGACAGCTTGGTCCAGACTTTGGCCCGCTTCTGGTCGACGAGCGACTTCTTGCGGGAGATGTTCGCCCAATGCGAATGACCGGCCATGCGATCGTCGATCCAGACGTTGGGTGGCGAGGAGCGCGACGGCGGCGGCGTGAGAGACCGCGGCGCCGTCGCGAGACGGATTCGGAAGTCCGGGTCGCTCAGCGAGGCTTCTTCGGCTTCGCCTTCGCGGCAGCGGCAGGCTTCGCCGCGGCGGTCGCCTTGGACGCGACCTTCTTCTTGGGGACCGGCTTCTTGGCGCCGGCGGCCGGCGCCGCGGCCTTCTTCGCCGGAGGCTTCGCGTCGGCTTTCGCAGGCACCGCGGCCTTGGCCTGGGGAGCCTGCGTCTCGGTCGGCTCCGCCGCCTTCGTCGCGGGCTTCTTCTTGGCCGGTTTGGCGGCTTCCGGTTCGGGAGGCGCGTCGAGGCGCTTGATCGAATCGGGATCGACTTCCTTGAGGAACTTGCGGATCTTCGCGTCGCCGGAGTCCGCCGCGAACTCGACCGCCGCCTGATGGAGCAGGGTCGAGAACTCCGCTCCCTTGTTCTTCGGAATCGCCCGTTCGAGCCCGGAGATCTGGAAGGTCTCTTCCTCGCCCGGTTTGACCGCGCCGAGGGCGGCGAACAGCTTCATCGCCGAGCGGTCGAGCGGAATGGCGTGGCCGCCGAGCGACCGCTGCACGACGAACGCCTGCACGAAGGGACTCGCACCTTTGATCTTGGCCAGTTCGCCCTGCGCCTTGCCGAGGTTCTCCTTCTTCAGGAACTCCAGGTCGAAGTCGTAGGTGACCGTCATCACCCCCTGCTCGAACACCGACTGCAGGGAGTTCTTCAGGCGGAGCGCCGCCGCCCGCGGCTCGGTCAGCGACGGCATGGCCTCGCCCAGTTCGGTCGCCGACGTGACGCGGATCTCGTTCCAGTCGAAGAAGACCTGCTGGATCCGGGCGTACGCGTCCTCGGCGGCCTGGAAATCGGAATCCTCCAGGCAGCAGGCGAAGAGCAGGTTCTCCAGCAGCGACCGCTCGGGCATCCAGACCGGAGCGTAGTGCTTGTGCAGCGCCTTATCCAGCTTGGCGAAATCGACAGTGCGCTTGCTCGTTGCCATGGGCGTCAATCGTCGTAGCGTCAGTCTTGGGGGGGATCGTGGCGGGCGCCGGAGACGCTTCCGCGTCGTCGATCGGAACGGGAAGCGCTTCAGCGCCGGTCGTCCGAATCGTCAGCGGCTTCGCCGTCGGGATCGTCCGCGTCCTCGGAATCGGCGTCGTTCAGGTCGGCGCCATTATGATCGGACAGGTCGCCGCCGTCCGAGTCGTCCCGGGCAGAAGCGGGATCTTCCGGTGCGGTCGTTTCGCCTGCGCCGGCAGAGGAGGCTTCCTCCGGCGGGAGCACCTCCTTCAGCAGTCGCAGGACTTCCAGCGACTTCTTCACGCCCTCGTCGGTCTCGAAGGTGAGCCGGGGGGTGTAGCGGGAATCGATGTTGTCAGCGATCGCCTTCTGCAGAAAGCCGGCGGAGTTCTGCAGCCCCAGCAGGCTCAGACGCTGCTTTCGCTCGTCTCCCATGATGGAGACGTAGACCTTCGCCGACTTCATGTCGGGCGCGACGTCGACCTTCGTGACGGTCACGTCGCGCACGCGCGGGTCGCGGATTTCGAGAAGGATGGCCGTACTGACGACTTCGCGAATCGCCTCGGCGGCTTTCAGCGTTCGACGGGAAGACATGGAGGGGTTCCGATACGAGCGGCCCTGGAGAAGAAACGGCCCGGGAGGACCGCAGGGCACGGGAGAGTCGCCGACCGGGAAAGCCCCAGCCGGCGCGACAGCCCGCGCGTTACAGGGTACGCGCGACCTCCTCGATCTTGAACGCCTCCAGGACGTCGCCTTCCTTGATGTCGTTGAAGCTCTGCAGCTTGATGCCGCACTCCATGCCCTGGCGAACCTCGGCCACGTCTTCCTTTTCGCGTCGCAGCGAATCGATGCCGTACTCGCCCAGGATGCGCTGATCGCGAATCAGCCGGATGCGAGAGTTGCGCTCGACCGTTCCGCGTAGGATCCGGCAGCCCGCGACGTTGCCGTAGCGCGAGACGCTGAAGACCTTCTGCACGAGGACCGTGCCGAGTTCGACTTCCCGCTTCTCGGGCTTCAGGCGACCTTCGAGCACCGCCCGAATTTCGTCGGTCAGCTTGTAGATGATGTCGTACCGGCGGATCTCGACGCCTCGCTCTTCGGCGATGGAACGCGCCTTATCGTCGGGCACGACGTTGAAGCCGATCACGATCGCGTCGGACGCTTCCGCCAGGGCGACGTCGCCGGCGGTGATGCCGCCGACGGCCGCCTGCAGCACCTTCACCGCGACCTCCGGATGGTCGAGCTTTCCGAGTTCCTTGAGGATCGCTTCGATCGAACCTCGAACGTCAGCGCGGATGACGAGGTTGAGGGTGACGATGTCCTTCGTCTTGTCGGCCAAGTCGCCCAAGGCCAGACGACGCTGGAACTCTTCCAGCGACACCTTCTGGGTGACGCCGGAGAGTTGCGAGGACTTGAACCGGGATTCGCGCTGCTCGGCGATCTCGCGAGCCTTGGCGATGTCGTCGATGATGACGAACTTGTCGCCCGCTCCCGGAACGATCTCGAGACCGGTGATGTTGACCGGCGTCGAGGGGCCGGCCTGCAGCAGGCGCTTTCGCGGCTGGAGCGTGTCGTACATCGCCTTGACGCGACCGTACGAGGAGCCGCAGACGATCACGTCGCCCACGCAGAGCGTACCGTTCTGGACCATCATCTTGGCGATGACGCCGCGGCCCGGTTCCTGCTCGGCCTCCAGGCAGACGCCGACCGCCGGACGGTCCGGATTCGCCCGGTACGCGTTGATTTCAGCGATGGTGAGGAGCGTTTCGAGGAGCTCCTCGATCCCTTCGCCCGTGTGGGCGCTGGTCTTGACCACTTCGACGTCGCCGCCCCAGGCGCTGGGGAGCAATTCGTGTTGGGCCAGGCCCTGGAACGTCTTCTGTTCGTCGACGCCCGGGAGATCGATCTTATTGAGCGCGACGACGATGGGAACCCCAGCCGCTTTCGCGTGGGAAATCGCCTCTTCCGTCTGCGGCATGATACCGTCGTCCGCCGCGACGACGAGAACGGCGATGTCCGTCACGTTGGCGCCGCGGGCACGCATCTCCGTGAACGCTTCGTGACCGGGCGTATCGACGAAGGCGATCGGACGCCCTTCGTTTTCGATGCGGTAAGCCCGAATGTGCTGCGTGATGCCGCCCGCTTCGCCCTTCACGACGCTCAGGCCGATGATCCGGTCGAGCAGCGACGTCTTACCGTGGTCGACGTGACCCAGGAACGTGATGATCGGGGGACGCTCGACCAGATCGGCCGGATCGTCCTCTTCGCCTTCGAACGCCGCCGTTGCAGCGTCTTCCGCGTCCTCGGGTCGCCGGAGTTCCAGTTCGACGCCGAACTGCATCAGCAGCATTTCGACTTCTTCGTCGGCGAGCAGCGAGTTGATGTTGAAGTTCGCCATCGACTTCTGCTGCTCGACCATCATGTACTTCAGGAGGCGACCGGCGGGAACGCCGGCGGCTTCCGAAAAGCTCCGCACCGAAGCGGGAAGTTCGAGCACGGCTGCCTGCTTTCGGGGCGCGGACGTGTCCGTCGTCTTGCCGCGGGAGCGAGTGCCGATCCGGGGCCGGGAATAGCCCCCTTCTTCGTCGCCCCGACCGCGACGCTTCGGACGCGGCTTGTCCTTCGCTTCCTCGGCGCCGCCGATGAAGGTCGTGGGACGGCGTCCGCGAAAGCCTCCGCCTGGGGCGCCAGGAACTCCGGCTCCCGGAGCGCCCGGGGATCCCGGAGCGCCGGGGCTCTTCTTGCCGCCCTTGGTGAAATCGCCCAGCGGCGCCCGCTGACCCGGTTCGAGCTTGTGCAGCTTGCCCGATTCCTTGGCCCGCATCATCGCATCAGGCGTGAAGGCGAGCTCCGGCTTCTGGGCCTTCTCTTCCTTCGGGCCGGGCGGCAGCTTGGCCGTCGGCATCGGCGCGAAGTTAATCGCGGGCCGCGGCGGCGCCTTGCGGACCGGCTTCTCGGCAGCCGGCTTTTCGGCGGCGCCTTCGACGGGAGCAGCCTCTTCGCCGCCCGGCTTGTTGTTGCGACGTCCGATCGGACCGATCACGCGCATCCCGCGGTCGCGGCCCAACGGCGCGACGCGACGCATTCCGCCCGTTTCGCGAGGGCGTTCGGTCGCAGGCGCCGGCGCAACTTCCGCTTCCGCGGGAGCGCCGCCGTCCGCGTCGTCGTCTACGGATTCCGCTTCGCCCGCAGGCTCGGCGGTCTCTTCCTCTTCGGGAGCGGTCGCGATCGCCTCGGGCGATTCCTCGGCCTCGAGCGTCGCGACGTTCGATTCTTCGCGAGCGTCAGCCTCGACGCCATCCGCGGGGGCCTCGCCCGTCCGCCAGCGCTCGACCTCGCGAGCGACGAGCACCGCCGCTTCGATCTGTTCGTCGAGGGAGCTTCCGCGCGGCAGCTGCGCGAACTTGGGAGCCGCTTCGGCTCGCACCGGGACCGGAGCGCGATCGCCGGGCGAAGATCGCTCGACGCCGGCCGGAAGCGGCTTGACGCTGCCCGGGGAGCTGGAGCGGGAGGAGTAAACGACCGGGATCGGTCGTTCCATGTTGCGAGCCGCCGTGCGAACCGGGGCGTCGATGCGCGGCGCTGCGGGAGCGGCGGCGGCAGGGGCTTCAGCTTTCCCCTGATCTTTCAGGAACGCCTTGAGCTTGGCGTACTCGTCGTCTTCCAGCGACGCGAGCGGAGACGTCTTGCCCGTAATCCCCGCCTTACGGATGACGTCGAGCAAATCTTTCGATTCGTAGTTCAGGTCTTTTGCGATCGAATAAATGCGAGGCACTCGAAACTCGACTCCTGGGCGGTAACGAAAGATTCGCGCGGACGTTCATGACGTTCTATCGACTACGAAAGAACGAGGTAGCGCGACCGAGGTCGGCGACGCTGTCTGAAACGATCTGAAAGCGTGACATCCTTCGACGAAACGATGAGCGGGGCTGAGGCGGGGAAACGGTCGAGCGCCACTGAAACACGGCAGCGAAACGTCCTTGGAGACGGATCGACCGGCCAATCGCGCACGATGGAAACGATGATCGTATCCGATCGAGGATCGATTCGTCAATTCTCTGCTTGTCGAAGGGCGGATTTTGCCTCCCCCTCGTCGCCGCCTGAGCAGCGGACGAAGGGCAGTCGTCGAACCGTCGCCGCTCCGCCTATGTTCGCCTGATCAGTCGGATCGCGGCGATCGGAAGCGGACGGCGTTCGCTCAGGTCTGTTCGCCGTCGGCGACGGGCTGAGCGTTCGGTTCGCCGGCATCGACCGATTCCGCGGGCTCTTCCGTCGTTTCGGCAGAGACGTCGGACGCTTCGTCGGAGGGCTCTTCGGACTCGTCCGCCCCTTCGTCCGAAGCGTCGGAGGCGTCGGCGAGCGGGGGTTCGTCACCGCCGGCTGCGATCCGTTCGGCTTCTTCAGCGTGGCGACGAGCTTCGGCCTGAGCCTCTTCGGCCCGGCGCTTGGCGAGTTCTTCCTTCCGGATCTTTTCTTCAGCGTCGCCGCGTTCTTCCGCGATTTCGCTGATCCGTTCGACCTGTTCCATGGACAGGCCGCCCATCTCCATGAGATCGTCCGGCTCGATCACCGACAGATCGTCGTAGGAGAGATAGCCCTCGGCGACGAGGCGATTGGCGAGATCCTCGTCGATCCCTTCGATCGACGAGAACTGACCGACCGCTTTCTCGATCTTCTTTTCGAGTTCGTCCTGCGTCATGATGTCGATGTCCCAGCCGCAGAGCTTGCTGGCGAGACGGACGTTCTGGCCCCGGCGACCGATCGCCAGCGACGTCTGGTCCTCGGCGACGAGCGCGATCGCCCGGCCCATCATCTGGCAGGGGATGACCTCGCTGATCACGGCGGGCTTCAGCGCCTCGCGGATGAATTCCTGCGGATCCTCGGAGTAGCGGACCACGTCGATCCGTTCGCCCGCGAGTTCGTCGATGACGTTCTTGATGCGGTTGCCGCGGAGGCCGACGCAGGCGCCGAGACAGTCGACCCGGGGGTCAGAGCTGCTCACGGCGACCTTGCTGCGATAGCCCGGCTCGCGCGAGACGGCGTTGATCGTGATCACGCCGTCGGCGATCTCGGGGATCTCCTGCTCGAAGAGCCGCTCGACCAGTTCCTTGCGGCTGCGCGACAGGACGATCTTGACCTTGTTCCCCTGCGTCTTGACCTCGGCGATGACCGCGCGGATCCGCTCGTTGGGGTGATGCGTCTCGCCCGGGATGCGTTCGGAGCGGGGGAGGATCGACTCGACCTGGCCCAGCGTGATGATCGTCACGGAGCCTTCGTTGCGCTGCACGATGCCGTTGACGAGCTGGCCGATCTGCTCGCGGAACTCTTCCAGCAGGACGTCGCGCTCGGCCTCGCGGACCTTCTGGATGATGATCTGCTTCGCGGTCTGCGCGCCGATGCGTCCGAAGGCCTCTTCGAAGTCGAGCGGCACATTGTCGACGTGGCCGGTCACGTCGCCGCTCTTGCGGTCGATCGTGAATTCGATGACGGTCTCTTCGCCGTAGTATTTGCGCGACGCGGAGACGAGGGCCGACTCGATCGCCTGAAAGACCAGCTCCTTGTCGATGCTCTTCTCATGATGGAGAGAGTCGACGATCTGCAGGATCATTTTCGCGTTCATCGGTCGGCCCTATACGACGAGAGTACGGCGGTTGCGTCGGCGCCGCCTCGCCCGTTCGTCGATGCGACGAGCTGACGGACATCCCTCCGTCAGCCCTGGACGATTCGCGCTCCATCGTATCGGAAGAGGCGGATTCGTCGAGAACCGCCGCCTCCGAAGATCGGAACCGAAAACGAAAAAACCGGCGATCCCTGAACCGCCCGGGCGACATGCGTCGCGTCAGGCGTTTCGAAGGCTGTCCCCGGTTTCCGTCGCGAACCAATGCAACCGTGAATCGTTCAATAATATACCGCAGGGGGTCCCGGGGTGCAGGGGCGACGCCGGGGAACTTTCGCCGACGGTGATCGTTAAGCCCGCGGAACCGGCGCCGCCGAGCGCGACCAGAACCGTATCGCCCAGATCTTCCGCCGCTTCGACGGTGAACCGACCCTGGCCGCGCTCGGACGAGACGAGCTGCGCCTCGTGCGGGCGGAAGCCGAGCGTGATCCGCCGATCCCGCGGCACCCGGCTTAAGAGCTCCTTCGGAAACGTCACGAGCAGCCCGCCGCCGCGGAACGCCGGATCCCCTCCTTCGTCGGTCAGATGGCCCTCGACGAGGTTCATGCCCGGCGAACCGAAGAACCCGGCCACGAAGGTGTTTCGCGGTTGATCGTAGGCGTCGATAGGCGTCGCGATCTGTTGCAGCGCTCCCCGGTGCATCACGGCCACCCGATCGCCCAGCGTCATCGCTTCCTGCTGGTCGTGGGTGACGTAGATCGCCGCGGCGCCCGATGCCTGATGGAGGCGTTTCAGTTCCCGGCGGGTCCGCTCGCGCAGGCGGACGTCGAGATTCGACAGGGGCTCGTCGAACAGAAACGCCGCCGGTTCCCGCAAGATAGCGCGACCGACGGCGACTCGCTGCCGCTCGCCTCCGGAAAGCTGCCGGGGAAGGCGGGCGAGAAGCCCTGTGAGAGAAAGCTGCTCCGCCACGGCGACGACCCGATCGCGCAGTCGACTCTCCGACTTGTTCTGCCCGAGAGCCGCCAGCGCCTTTCCGAGCGTGCGGCGGACGATCCCGCCGGCCCGCATCCGCAGGGCGAAGGCGAGATTGTCGAAGACCGTCAGGTGGGGATACAGGGCGTAGTTCTGAAAGACCATCGCGACGTCGCGCGCGTGCGGCGCCAGTCGATCGACGGTCTTTTCCCCGATGCGGATCGTCCCCGACTCCGCTCGCTCCAGGCCGGCGATCAGGCGGAGCGTCGTCGTCTTTCCGCATCCGCTCGGTCCCACCAGGACCAGCAGTTCTCCCTCCGCGACGTCGAGCGACAAGTCGCTCACCGCGGGCTCGCCCCGCCCGTAGCGCTTGGTGACGTGTTCGAGATGAAGGGAGGGCACGAGGGTCGCGTCGCCTCTGCGAAGGATACTCAGGAAGAGGCGTCCGGCAGGCAGGACTTCAGCCAGTCGGGGATCGAGTCGGCAAGCCATACCGCTTTGCCGGACTCGAATCTGGCGACCGGCCGATGCGACTCATACGGGAGGCTGTTGTCGTGAACGAGGACGTACGGAAGCCGAGCGATCGCGCGACGAAGGTTCTCCAGCGTCCTCGGGTACCGCTCCCGAAGCTTATCCTCAGGCACGTCGTGGCCGCCGCGCATCGTGCGCATCTTGACCCGCAGCTTCGACGTGCCGGCGTCGGGAATCCCGATGAAATACAGGATCACCGTGTAACCTTCGGCTGCCGCTCGTTCCAGAAACGACACTTTCTCGCCGACGGGATCAGACAGCACGGTTTCGAACACGAAGCTGGTCCGCTGCCGGACGTAAGACTGGCGGACGATTTCCGCGACCTCGGCCGCTGCGTAGGCGTCGATGCAGAGCTCGGCCGCCAACTCGTCCGCGTTAACGAACTGAAGCCCGAAGCGCGCAAGCTGCGAGTGATAGAAGGTCGACTTGCCCGCGCCGTTCGGACCGGCGATAGCGACCAGCAGGGGCCTTGGAAACGCCGAGAGGTCCGTCACGCGCCGTCTCGGAACTCATTGTCGACGAAGCGTCCGGTCGTCCGCGTGCCGTCTTCGTCGATTTTGACGAAAGCCGTCGGATCGCCCTCGATGGGCTCGAACCGGGGATAGGGCCCGCGCGCGAAGTATTCCGCAAGCCGGCCGCGTCCTTCCGGACGGCCCATTTCGTAGAAGACTTCCGTAAGTCGCGCGACCGGATCGTCGAGCGGATCGGGCACGGTCGGCTCGGGCGCTGAAGCGACGGACGAAGGAAGTCGCTTCGAGTTTTGAATCGCCGTGCAGGCTTCCGATTTCATCCGTCGGTAAGGGAGCGAGCGAACGCGCGCGGCGTCACGCCGTGCCTCGGCGCCGGCCTTGCCTTCGGAATCGCCTTGAGGTTCGCGGAGAAGCATGTCGAACTCCGTCGATCGAATGGCGACGGTTCTGACCGGCGGATCAGGGATGGCCGGTCAGTCGCCACTTTCCATTCTAACTCTCTCGCGACCTATTTCACCCTCGATCTACGCCGCCAGCTTCGCGATGGCGACGGCGCTGGCCTGGCCCTGCGGCGTGACGTTCAGGTTCAGGAAGCTGTCGCCGGCAGGCTCGGCCGAGGTGACGACGCGGATGGGACATTCCGGATCGGGCGTGTCGTAATTCAGCGTCGGGAAAAGCTCTCCCGCTTCCAGGGCGATCAGGCTGGAAATCAGCTCGATCATGCCGCTGCCGGCGCCCAGGTTGCCGAAGTAGCTCTTCGCCGCGACGACCGGCTTGGACGACGATCCCTCGCCGAAGATGTCGTTGATCGCCTTCGCTTCTTCCCGATCGGAGACCAGCGTCGACAGACCATGGGCATGGACGTGGCCGACGGAATCGGGCTCTCGGCGGGCCTTCTTCAGGGCGACCTTCATCGAGTTGCTGAGCGCCTTGGCGAGGTTCGCGTGCATGCCGCGCTGGACCACGGTCGACGAACCCCAGCCGACGACCTCCGCCAGGATCGGCGCACCGCGCTTCACCGCGTGGTCGTAATTTTCCATGACGATCGCGCCCGCGCCTTCGCCCAGAACGCAGCCGGTGCGATCCTTATCGAACGGTCGGGAAGCCTTCGCCGGTTCCGCCTGCGGGTCGGCCATGTCCTCCTGTAGGAACATATGCAGCGTCCTGAGCGGGTGAACCCGGGAGCCCGTGGCGCCCGCGATCATCACGTCCGCCGCTCCGCGAGCGATGGTCGTATGCGCTTCGCCGACGGCCAGGTTCGACGACGCCTCGCGCAGCGTGATCGAGTTGTTCGGGCCGAGCAGATTGTTGAAGATCGCCACGTGGCTGGCCGGCATGTTCGGCAGGTACTTCAGCAGCCAGAGCGGATCGACCTTCGGCAGGCCGAATTCGGGCCACTTCGAGAACTGGAACTTGCCGTTCTCGTCCAGGCACCGCGAGATGCCGGAGGCGAATTCCTGCGGCAACGTCATGATGTAGTCCGAACCGAACGAGACGCCGATCCGACCCGGATCGATGCTCCCCAGGTCGAGCTTGCAGTCGACGAGGGCCCGCTGCGAGGCGGCGACCCCCATCTCGATCTCGCGGCACATGACCTTCAGGTTCTTCTTGATCGATCGCTGCAGCGTCTTGTCTTCGACGGCGAAGTCCTCGATCGCGCCGGTGAAGTCGATCGCTTCCGCGCAGTAGCTGATCGGGATCGACCCTTCCGGCAGCGTCTGCGGAGTCCGAACGCCGCTCTGTCCCTGCGTGAGCGCCTTCCAGAGGGCGGATCGTTCCATTCCGAGAGGGCTGACCAGCCCTACGCCGGTGATGACGACCCGTCGATTCACGTTATCCATGCTCGATCCGTGATAGGTAGCGCTCGCGAGCGTGCGCGGCGACTCGTAGTGGTGGTCAGGAGATCGCGACCGGCGACGGAAGGTCCGAGAAATCTCGCCTTCGGAACTCGCGGTACGCGAAGCCCGGCGGAGGAAACCGGACGACCGCCGTGCCGCCCGACTTCATCGGCTGAACAAGCGGCGCAGTATATCAAAAGGCATCCGATTCGGCAGAGAGCGACGATGGCGGCGACTCGGCGGACGGTCGCAGGCCGGCGTCGGATCAATATCTCCCGCCGCTGACGTTCCAGTTCTCCGCGGTTCGGGGCGCGTCGGCTGCCGGATCGGGGACCCGGCCCTGGATTTCGATGAACAGAAGTCCGTCCGCCCGGGGAGGCGCCGGTTCGAGCAGTCCTGCGGGAAGGCCCAGCATGTTCTTGCTCGCTCCGTCGCCCGGAGCCGCCCCCATGCCGCTGCTGATGAGCAGCACCGCGTCGGCAGGCCAGCGGAAACGTTCGTGCATTTGGGACGACGAAACCTGCGGCACCTGCACTTCGACGCTCTGCTTTCCCCCGGCAGGCAGCGGCACTTCCAGCGGTACCGCGATCAGCTTCTCCACCTGATCGACCCGGCAGCGGATCGCCGCGTCGACGACTCGCCCGCCGTCGCCGATCAGCGGCGAGATTTGTATTTGATACCCTTCGTCTACCGACCCGGGCACCACCGCGTAGGGCGAGGCGGAGCCGGGCGCGGGAGCGACGGTTTTGACGTACTGCTTCGGGCGTCGCACGTCCCGGATAAGCGACTGACCGTTGACCACGGGCGTGACCGACGCTTCGAATTCGGTCACGTCCAGCCGACGCTGAAGTTCGGCGATCAGGAGCGTCGCGTTCTCCCGCGTGAGCAGCCAGGCTTCGACGCCGGGCGACTGGACGGGGACGGGTTGCAGGGAGGCGAACGCGCGACTGCGCCAGTTGGGACTTCCGACCGTGAGCACTCGCAGCGAGACTTGGTACGACTCGCCCTTGGACGCGTTGAGCCGGTCGACGACGGCCTTCACCGACTCGTGCATCTGCGGCGTGTGGTATACGTGGACGGCCTTCCGGTCGACCGACAGAAAGCCGAACGGCTGGCTGAACCAGACGTCGGAACCGGTCTCTCGCAGGATCCAGTCGAGCGCCGCCTGTTCGGGCTGAGCCACGTTGCGGATCGGATCGACGTAGGGCGACAGGTCGTACGTCCGCCAGATCTGGCCATGCGTGCGGGGGAGTTGCCCGTTCCCGAACGGGGACGATCCGCCCAGCGACTGCGAAGACGACAGGCCGGACGGCGCGGCGCTTCGCGAATTAAATTCCTCTCGCGGCGCCGTGGCGGCGGAAGGCGACGGGATCGGCGACGTCGGAATTTGCGAAGGCGGGGTCGGACTCTGCGAAGGCGGGGTCGGACTCTGCGAAGGCGGGGTCGGAGCGGGCGCCGGAGAAGCCGTCGGGGCAGGGGAGCCTGCCGGGGGAGGAACCTGATTCGCGGGACTCGGCGCCGGCGCGGCTGCCGCAGAAGTGCCTGCACCGGAGGGCGCGGTCGCAGGCACGCTCGGGGCGACCTGGGCGGCGGCGACGGAGGCGAACAGCAGCGCAAGCGGCGGCAACCAGACGCTCGCGCGTCCTCGGCATGCCCCTCTCGTCGATCGCTTCGAGCCGCTCATCCGCCAGCGTCGTGCGAGAACTCCTGTTCGACTTCCGCGTCGTTACGCAGATCGCCGGGGAGGGTAGCGATCGCCGGCGATCCCGCACAAGGCGAGTTCGTTCGAACGTGGGCATGATGCAGGGATCGATTCGTGATCAGGCGAGCGGAGGGTGTCAGCCCTCCGTGTCCTCTGCATCGATCGTCGGGCCGGAAACCCAGGAGGGCCGACGCCTCAGCTCATTGGCGGCTTCTACTCGCTGTGACTCTCCTCGGGTGGTCGAAAAAGGCCGACGTCGGCTGGCGGGGGGCGCAATAGGGATAACGGTCGTCGTGGGCAAGTCGAGGGTCGAGTATCTAGAATTTCGACCGCGACACCTGGGCCGGCGCTTATCCCCGCCAAGTGAACGATACGCGCTGTCCAGTCCAGAAGGCGACACTTTTCTTTACGCCCCGCCTGGCGTCTGGCTTCAGAAGTCCGGGGCGAGCGAAGGGTGTCAGCCCTCCGTGTCCTGAACGCGGCGTGACTCGCAGCGTTCGCGTGCGCACGAAAAAACGCCGGCCTTTCAGCCGGCGTTCGCGCATCTCATAGATCGAGCCGTCCGCTTAGTTCACGGCGGCGATCACCAGGCTGGCGTTGTGGCCGCCGAAGCCGAAGCTGTTGCTCATGGCCGCCCGGATCTTGCGTTCCCTGGGAACGTTGGGCGTGTAGTCGAGATCGCAGGCCGGATCGGGCTCGTCGAGGTTGATCGTCGGCGGGACGATGCCCTGCTGCATCGCGAGGGTCGTGACGACCATCTCGATGCCGCCGCTGGCGCCGAGCGAATGGCCGAGCGAGCTCTTGGTGCTGGAGATCGCGACCTTCTTGGCGTGATCGCCGAAGACCGACTTGATCGCCTGGGTCTCGGCCGCGTCGCCCAGCGGCGTGCTCGTGCCGTGGGCGTTGATATAGTCGACCTGATCGGCGGAGAGCTTCGATTCCTTCAACGCGGCGGACATCGCCCGCGCGGCGCCGGCGCCGTATTCGTCCGGCTGGGTGATGTGCCCCGCGTCGCTGCTGACGCCGTAGCCGACGACCTCGGCCAGGATGTTCGCGCCGCGCTTCCGGGCGTGTTCGTACTCTTCGAAGATCAGGATGCCGGCGCCTTCGCTGAAGACGAAGCCGTCGCGGCCCGCGTCGAACGGTCGGCTGGCCTTTTCAGGCTCTTCGTTCCGGTCCGAGAGCGCCTTCATGTTCTGGAAGGCGGAGAGGCCCATCTTGGTGATCGCGGCCTCGGCGCCCCCCGTGATCAGGATGTCCGCCTCGTCGTAAGCGATCGTCTTGTAGGCGTCGCCCATCGCGTTGTTCGCGCTGGCGCAGGCGGTCGCTACCGTGTAGTTGGGGCCGCGCAGGCCGTACTTGATCGACAGATTGCCCCCCGCGGCGTTGAGCATCATGCGGGGGATCGTGAAGGCGGAAACCCGATTGGGCCCCTTGGTCATCAGGTTTTCCATCTGCTCTTCGATCTCGTTGATTCCGCCGATGCCGGAACCGAGAATCGCGCCGCAGCGGTACGAATCGACCTTCGAGAAGTCGAGACCTGATTGTTCGACGGCGTCCGCCGCGGCGACGATCGCGAACTGCGAAAAGCGGTCGAGCCGCTTCGCTTCGCGGAAGTCGATGTACGGGGCGGGGTCCCAGTCGTAGACGTCGCCGCCGATCCGGACCTTGTACGCGGAAACGTCGAAGACCCTGAGCGGGTGAATGCCGCTCTGCCCGGCGAGCAGCCGCTCCCACAGGAGATCGACCTTCGCGGCGAGCGAGGTGACGACCCCGAGGCCCGTAATGACGACGCGTCGTTTCATCGAGATTCGAAGCAGATGGGGCGGCGTCGGTCGCGACCCGAAAGCCGCAATCCGGACGCGAACGGTGATCGGGCCGAGAAACGGAACGTTCGCGGTCGAAGCGTCAATGCGCGGCGCCGTCGAACGGTCCCGGCTCGCTCCGCGAGCCTTCGGCTGATAATCCGCGGACGCTCCTGCGGACGTTTCAGCGTCCGCCAGTCGGTCGAGCGCCCGCGAGTCGAATCTATTCCCGTTCGCGAGCGACGGGAAAGGGACCAGTCGGAGCGAACGCTACTTGTTCTCTTCGACCGCGATCTTGATGAAATCGATCGCCTGACCGACGGTCTGGATCTTTTCCGCGGCGTCGTCCGGAATGCTGATCGCGAACTCTTCCTCGAGTTCCATGACCAGCTCGACCGTGTCGAGGGAATCGGCGCCGAGGTCGTTGATGAAGGACGTCTCGGGCGTGATCTTCGCCTTATCCACGCCAAGCTGCTCGGACACGATATTAATGACGCGTTCTTCGACGGACGCCATCGACTCGACCTTTCTAGGAGCGTATACGCTGGGATTTGCGCGTGTTCAGTAACGACTGCGCGAGACGAATCGCTCGACTACGCGCCACGATGTCAGTCATGCGACGGATGCGGCAGGCGCCGCGGGTCGCGTCGATCGGGTTCGCTCGCCGACGGGCGGCTCGCTCGTTCCGCGGCTGTCGCGGAAAGCAGGCTCTCCCGCGGCAGCGGCGAAGTCTCACAAGATAGAAAACGTTCGGAAGAACGGTCAAGGCGCCGGAAGGCGATTCGGACCCCCCTCGCGACGCTTTTCAGGAAAAAACGGAAGCGCGACGCAACTGGTGCGGCTTCGGGAGTTTGCGCATCGACCTCAGCCGGTCATTCCCCCGTCCACGACCAGCGTCTGACCCGTGACGTACGAGGCCGCGGGACTGGCCAGGAACAGGGCCGCGGCGGCGATGTCTTCGGGCAGGCCGATCCGGTTGGCCGGGATCCGCTTGACCACTTCGCCCATCACCACTTCGCCCAGCGCCTTGGTCATATCCGACTCGATGAAGCCGGGCGCGATCGCGTTGACGGTGACCTTCCGCTTGGCGAGTTCCTTCGCCAGGCTGCGCGTCATGCCGATCAGGCCGGCCTTCGACGCCGAGTAGTTGCACTGGCCCGCGTTGCCGACGACGCCCGAGACGCTGGAAATGTTGATGATGCGACCGTAACGCTGCCGCATCATCAGACGCGACGCCGCACGGGAGAACAGGAAGGCTCCGCGAAGATTCGTCAGGAGCACCTCGTCCCACTGCTCGTCGCTCATGACGGGCAGCAGCGTGTCGCGGGTGACGCCGGCGTTGTTGACCAGGATGTCGAGGCGTCCCCACTTGTCGGTGGCGGCCTTGACGGCCTGTTCGACGCTCTCGCCGTCCTTCACGTCGCAGGAGACGGCGATCGCTTCGCCGCCCAGTCGTTCGATCTCTTCGACAGTGTCCTTCAGCTTGCTTTCGTCGCGGGCGACGCAGGCGACCTTCGCGCCGTTCTTGCCGAACACGACCGCGATGGCGCGGCCCAGTCCGCGGGAGGCCCCGGTCACGAGCGCGATCTGGCCGGAGAGATCCGCCGAAAGGTTGTACGGCGAGGAGGCGGCGTCGGACATGCGGCTTGTCGTTCGGCGAATGCGCCCGCTCGGTTTCGGCGGACTGGAGGGTTGCGGTAGATCGGGTGATTGTTCCGGTTCAGGGCGAGCGACGCAAGAGGAGCATGACGCCCGGCGTCCCGCCTGAGACCACGTTACCGGAGGCGGAAACGGTCGCTTCTTTGCGCGGTCGGAATCGCGGGAGCTCGGTCCAGCGCGAGGCGCCCGGCCTGCCTCGTCGATTCGCGATCGTCGATTCCTGGAGCGCCCTCAGCCTTCCACGTTGTCCAGAGGGAACTTTCGGTCGATGCGCTTCATCAGGCCGGCGAGCACGCGGCCGGGGCCGACCTCGACCATCTTCTCGACGCCCAGATCGACCAGCTTTCGCATCGAATCCTCCCAGCGAACCGGCGATTCGACCTGGCGGATGAGCAGATCGCGGATCTCCTCCGGGTCGTCGTGCGGCGCGGCGTCGACGTTGGAGACGATCGGGATCCGGGGCCGTTCAAGCTTCGCCGAGGAGAGCGCCGCCCGGAGTTCCTCCACGGCAGACGCCATCAGCGACGTGTGGAACGCCCCGGCGACGGAGAGTTGCACCATCTTCAGATCGGTCCGCTCGGCCAGCTTCGCCAGCGAGGGCTTGTGCCCGGCGACGACCGTGTTGCCGGGGCAGAGCAGGTTGGCGATCTGCAGCGTTTCGCCCGGCAGGCGGCAGTCGTCACAGAGTTTCTGCACGTCCTCGCGGGGGACGATTAGCACGCTGGTCATGCCGCTGGGATTCGCTTCCGCGGCGGCCTGCATGGCCCGACCGCGAACTTGCACCACGCGGAGGCCTTCCTCGAAGCTCAGCCCGCCCGCCATCGTGATGGCGGTGTACTCGCCCAGGCTCAAGCCGGCGGCATACGTGCAGGCGTCGACTTCCGCGGGCGACGTTTCGCGCCAGACTTCGAGCGCGGCGAGACTGCAAACGAAAAGAGCGGGCTGGGCGACGTCGGTCGCGTTCAGCCGCTCTTCGGGCCCCTTCAGGCAGAGTTCGAGCAGGTCGTAGCCGAGCACCTCGGCAGCGCGATCGAACAGGGCCCGGGCGCGGGGGCTCGCCTCGATCGGCTTGGCGCCCATACCGACGAACTGAGCGCCCTGGCCGGGAAACAGGCAGGCGATCGAAGGCAAGGCGCAGACCCTTCCGCAGAGATTACGTCAGCGCCGCGACGGAGCCTGTCGCGCACGAGCGAACCGATGACGAGGAGAACGCCGGACGAGCCTGATCAGGCCGTCTTTTCTTCCTCGGGCGTCATGTCGACGACCACGCGACCCATGTAATAGCCGCAAGTCGGGCAGACGACGTGCGTCGGGATCTGCTCGCTGCACTTGGGGCAGGTCGAGAGCTGACGCGGCGTCTTGGCGTGATGCGAGCGACGGGCGCCGGTCCGGGAATTGGAACTCTTGCGCTTGGGAACGGCCATCGAAACGTCGTCCTGGATCGAAAAACGGTCGCAGCAGCGCGTGAGCGCCAAAAGGCGTGAGCGCCGAAAGTCCCGGAGAAACGGCCGAACCGCACCCGGATCAGAAAGGGCATAAGGTATCGGCGTCCGTGGGATGGGTCAAGGATCGACCGGCGCCCGGCTTACGGATTCCGGGAGACCGTCGGGGTACCGCGCGTCCGTCCGGCATCGATGAGGGAAGATCGCATCAAGCTCTGTCCGGCGAATCTGGCTTGACTGAGCAGGCGGAATGCTTAGCATGATGATATTGAATCTCAAGTTCGAGCCTGCCTTCCCGCCCGCCGATGACCTTCTCCCGCACCGTGCTGGCCGTTTTGCCCGGCAAGTCCGCTGACGAGCGCATCCTCGCTCTGCGCGTGGAATCTGCGCCCGCCGCGGCTGCGAAGGGTCCCGCGTCGTTCGACGAGGAATCGTCCGACGGGGAGATTCTCTCGTTCGAGGCGTTCCGCAACGCTCGCCCGCAGGCGGCGCCGGAACCCGAGGCGGCGTTCGAGCTTTGTTACCAGTCCTGGGCGGAGCGGATCGGCTGGTTCACGCAACACCGCGTGCCGATCACCAGCGAGCAGGCTGCCGGGCTGCGGAACGTTTTCGGCGCGTTCGCCGAAACCGACAAGCGTCCGCCGCGACGCCCCGCCGTCGAGTCGCACGATCGCGAAACGGTTCACGTCGGCAGCGCCTGAGCGAACTACCGATCATAAGACGAAACGAGAAAAGGCCGTCGTTCCGAGCGAACGACGGCCTTTTCTCGTAATCGACTCGAACGCGAACCGGCTCAGCCCGCCTTGTGGAGCTGTTCCTGTTCCTTGGCGATCTGCGGCAGGTCGCGGACGATCTTGACGAATTCGTCGACGCCTTCCTGTTCGGCCTTGAGCATGTCCTCAAGGAAGACGACCAGCGCCCGATCGCCCTCGGCGACAGCCAGCGCCTCGGTGTAGACGCGAACGGCGGCCATCTCGAACGCCAGGGCGTTTTCGAGCATTTCCTTCAGATCGTGCGTCTGCTTGATCGGTTCCCGTTCGCAGGTCGGGATGCCGCCCAGCGCGACGATCTTGTCGCCGACGAGCTTGGCGTGGCCGAACGATTCTTCGGCGTTTTCGAGGAACTTGGCGGAGTAAACCTCGCGCCAGATGCCCGTGACGAGGAACCCGGCCTGAGCGTACTGGGCGACGCCGGTCCATTCGTGCTTGAGCGCTTCGTTGAGCTTATCGATGACCTTGCCGTATTCCATGATCCGTTTCCTCTGCTGGCGATGTACGTGCGAGGCGAAGATTCGTCCGTGAAAACGCCTCCGAACCGCAGGCATCTTAGCGCCTGGACGAGCGCTGTCCAGATCGATTTAAGCCCTTGCGCAGTAAAACGTTAGATTCGTATCGCTGAGAGCCGGTCTCGATTGTTCGGGGAGGGGCCCGGGTTCTCGCTGAACTGATTCTCAAGTCGGCGACCGCGGCGCCGCCGGGCGGAAAAGCGGAACGCCGGAGCGCTTCTGGAAAGCGGCTCCGGCGTCGGGTCAAGTAAGCGCTGCTGCGGCTACGTGGCTTACTTCTTCCGGGTGTAGGTCATCTCCATCATGACCATTTCCTTGCCGTCCTCGCCCGGCATGACCATCTTCGAAGCGATGTGATCGGCGTCCTTGATCTCGGTGATCATCGAGAACTTCATCGGCTTGCCGGTCGGATCGGGGCCCTCGATCGTCTCGGTGTAGACCTTGCCTGCTTTGTCCCACTCGCCTTCGATCGTGTAGAGCGACGGGCTCATCGAGTCGACCCACGTGCCGACGTACTTCTTCTTCCAGGGGTCGTAGCCGGTGATCGCGCGGCCTTCGAACGGCATCGGCCCGAGCGTCGCCCGGAGATCGCAAACCAGGAAGTAGCCGTTGAGGTCCATCTTGGCGGTGTAGGTCCCGCTCCCCTCGACCGGTCCGTCGCCGGTCGGCCCCATCTGGCACTTCATCTTCGTGTCCCACTCGCCCTCCATCTTGGCGAGGAGCTTCTGCTCCGGGCCGGGCTCAGGGAAAGGTTGCTGGGCTTCTTCCTCGGCCCGGATCAGGGTCGCCGACAGCAGCAGCGTCAGCGAGAACAGCGAAACCCACAGCGACGTCTTCATGGAATCTCTCCCGGCAAACCTGCATTCAGCGACGGTCCGGGAACGCCCCGGCAATCCGTCGATTCACGCTGCATCGATCAATCGTTCTATCCGTGCGTCGAACGAACGCGCGCTCCGATGACATGAAAGTTCGAAGATCTTCCAGCGGCTTTCGAGCGTCGAACTGGCGCGTTCAGGAAGCCGGTTGGAGAGCCCCTCGCGGCGGACTCGGGAAAGCGGCTCCGCGTTACTGATCGAGAGTATACTAATCCGGCGGATCCCGTTCCAGCTTTTCGGGGGGCGGAGATCGACTTTTTCTGCGCGAGTCGGACCGTCGAGGGCGAAACCGGACGTTCTGCACGTCGCCCGGACGGCTCGTAAGGTAGGGTTTCTGTCAGGGGAACCTCGCGTCAGATATGCGACGCCTCTCTCTTCTCGTTCGCCTGTCTCTGGTTCGCTTCCGCCGGTTGCCTGATGAACCGCGACGAATTCTGGCGCCTGATCGAGTCGTCGCGTCCGCGCCGCGATGACGCCAAGACGCATGTCGCCGCGATCGTGAAGCGGCTGGCCCGATTCGACGTCCAGCAGGCCGTCGCGTTCGAGCGTCATCGGGCGTTCGTCGCGAAGGAACTCGATTCCGAGCCGCTGGGCGCCGCCCTCGCGCGGCTCCTCGGTCGAGCCGCGACGGAAGACGACCTGGCCCTGTTCTGCGACTGGCTGATCCTGCTCGGCAGGGGGGCGGTCGAGACGGCGGTCGAGCAGCCGGAGTTGCTGTCGAAACTCCGCACGGACGTGCTGCCGAAGATCCGGGGAAGCGATCTGTCAGGCGTCGGTTTCGCGGTGCTCGACGGAAAGGATCTCACCGCCGCAGATCGCCTGCGTTGGAGCGGGGCCCTGCTGCAGGATTTCACGGGCGGCGGATCGCGACGGGCGGTCCTCAACCAGCCCCCGTTCCCCGCCTCTCGCAATCGCCCTCCGCACCAGTGACGTGGTAGTGCATGCAGAGTAGGGGGACCCCATTGAGGCTAAGGATTTCCCCCTTGGCGCCGCAATATTTCCGCTTGATGGACGAAAACCTGGATACAACAAAGGGATTCGATGCGTTTTCGTTTGCGTGGAAGATGGTTCCGAACTCTATGTCGCAGCAGGACGACCGAACGGAATGTCACGTCCTCCGAACGATGCGACTGACTCCGGCGATTTCGATCCCGGTCTGACGGCAGCGCCGCCGGGGGATGGCGCTTCGCATAACGGGCACGTTCTCGCTGCGAACGAGCCGCTCGATCCGCTGGAACGCTACTTCATCGGACCGGAAATCGGTCGCGGCGGCGTGGGGGTCGTGAACGAGGGCTGGGACTCGCTGCTCAATCGCAAGGTGGCGATCAAGCGACTGCTCCCGAAGCACGACCGTAATCGAGAAGTCGTCGGACGATTCCTGAAAGAAGCCCGCATCGGAAGCCGGCTGCAACATCCCGGCATCGTGCCGATCCACGAGGTGGGAACGTCATCCGACGGGCGGCCCTACTTCGTGATGGGTCACGTCCGGGGCGAGTCGTTCGATCGGATCCTCGGGCGCCGGGCGAGCCTGGTCGCCGATCTGTCGCGAATCCTGAGCGTCTACCTTCAGATCTGCGAGACGATGGCGTACGCCCATGAAGAGGGCATCATCCATCGCGACCTGAAGCCCTCGAACGTGATCGTCGGCACCTTCGGAATCGTGAAGGTCGCTGACTGGGGATCGGCGAAGATTCTGGGCGAGCCCGCGGAGAAAGTCGCCGTGAACCGCTTCTGTCCCGCGATGGCGTTGCCCGCGGACGGCGACGCCCGGCTGACGCAGTTCGGAACGGTGTTCGGGACGCCGGCGTATCTTCCGCCGGAGCAGGCCCGCGGCGAGAACGAGCGGATCAGCAAGCGGTCGGACGTTTTCGGCCTGGGGGCGATCCTGTGCGAGATTCTCACCGGGCGTCCGCCCTACGACGGAGCCTACGGCAGCGAGGTCTTCAGGAAAGCCGCCAGCGCGGACACCCAGGAGGTGCTGGCCCGACTCGAGTCGACGCAGGTCGCCGTCGACCTGATCGCGCTGACGCGATGGTGTCTGTCGAAGCGTCCGGAGGATCGACCGGCGGACGCGGCGGAGGTGGTCGAGGTGCTCGATTCCTATCTCCACACCGACCAGCGTCGGGCGGAGAAGGACCTCGTCCGGTTCTTCGACCTGTCGCTCGACCTGTTCTGCATCGCCTCCTACGACGGCTTCTTCCTGCGCGTGAACGAGAACTTCCCGCGCGCGCTGGGGTACAGCGCGACGGAACTCGTCTCGCGACCCTTCATCGACTTCGTCCATCCGGACGATCGGCAGAAGACCGTCGACCAGTGCACGTCGCTCGCCTTCGGCAGCCAGTGCGTGCGGTTCCGCAACCGCTATCGCCGCGCGGACGGTCGCTACCTCTGGTTCGAGTGGAACGCCCAGGCCTGGCCCGAAGACCGCGCCATCTACGCCGTCGCCCGCGACGTCACGAAGCGGATCGAAGCGTTTCCGTGACCTCGTGACCGGGGCGTCGGTTTCCACGCAGTCGAAGCCCTTTGCGACCGCCCTCCCGGCGCTCACCGGCGAATGGCGAATCCCGGCAATCATGTTCGCGGCGCCGTCACAGAACGGGTCGCTCGATCGTCCTTGCTGCTGAAAGACGAGGCAGCAGCCTCGCGAGGGGGAGTCTCCAACGCGAAGGAACGATCATGATTCGCGGTCCGATCAAACTGGCTTTGGGAATCGGCGTCGGCATCGCGATCGGAGCCGGCGTCATGGCGGCGGCTCCCCATCACGAAGACGGCGAATCGGTGAAGGTCCTTTCGACCGCCGAGATCGTGGAGAAGCTCGACGGCAAGGAGGCCGCCGTGACGGTCGTCGAGGTGACGATCGGACCGGGAGAAGCCGGACTTCCGCATCGCCATCCCGGCCCGGGATTCGTGTACGTTGCCGAAGGAGAATACGAACTCGGCATCGACGATCAGCCGACGAAGACGTTCCGCGCGGGCGAGACCTTCTACGAACCGACCGGGTGCCTGCACCGCGTGTCGAAGAATCCTTCCTCCGAGGGCAAGACCCGGCTGATCGCGTTCGTGCTCCATCCCCGCGGCGAGAAGGAAATCGCCGTGCCGGAGAAGGCGGAGCCTTGAGGCCGCGGAGCGTTCGTGTCGCGGTTCCTCTTCGTGAAGCGGGTGAGGGCGTCATGGCGGAAGGGCTGGACGAGTTTCGACCGCGGATGATGTCGATCGCTTACCGCATGCTGGGGAGCGTCGCCGATGCCGAGGACGCCGTGCAGGACGCCTTTCTGCGACTGCAGACGGCCGAGCACGTGACGTCGCCCGAGGGGTTCCTCGTCCGCGCGACGACCCGGCTCTGTATCGATCGGCTGCGGACCCGACGCCGCACGACGTACATCGGCCCC
Organism: Lignipirellula cremea; assembly: GCF_056501455.1. Lineage (NCBI taxonomy): Bacteria > Pseudomonadati > Planctomycetota > Planctomycetia > Pirellulales > Pirellulaceae > Lignipirellula > Lignipirellula cremea. Next base: position 5,674,983 of record NZ_CM151415.1, on the reverse strand, counting down.
TGGGTGCCTGAGCCGGTCGAAACGCACGGCGAAACGTCGGACTTCGCGGAGTCGCTGACCCAGGCGTTTCTGCTCCTGCTGGAACGCCTGTCGCCGAATGAGCGGGCGGCCCTGCTCCTGCGGACGGTGTTCGATTACGAGTACGCCGAGATCGGCGAGTTCCTCGGCAAATCCGAAGCGAGCGTCCGGCAGATGGTCAGCCGGGCCCGCCGGCGGCTGGGACTCGAGGAGACTCGCTTCCGCGCGGATGCCGAGCGGGCGAGCCGATTGGCCGAACAGTTCGTCGCCGCCTGCAGGGCAGGGGACCTGGCGGCGATCGAAGGGATGCTGGCCGAGGATGCGGAGATCCGTTCCGACGGCGGAGGCAAGGCGTTCGCCGCGCGGGTCGTCATCAGCGGACCGACCCGCTCAGCCCGGTTCCTCGCCGGCGTCTTTCGCAAGCACAAGAACAGCCGCATGACCCCGACCTCGGTGAACGGCGAGCCGGGGCTCCTGTTCGCTGACGAGGAGAAGATCCTGGCCATCTTCTCGTTTCACGTTCACGAACGCGTGCATGCGGTCTACGTCATGCGGAACCCTGACAAGCTGACCCGCTGGTCGAAAGTGGACGTCGAATGACCCAGACGAGCGACCCTTCCGATACCGCCGATCGCGGCGCGTTCCCTTACGAACGACGGGTCATGCTCGCCGGCTCGTTCGTGCGCCTGGCGCTGGCCGCGGCGTTTCTCTCGGCGGTCGCCGACCGGTTCGGAATCTGGGGCCCGCCGGGCGCCGAGGGCGTCGCATGGGGGAGCGTGCCGAAGTACGAGGAGTACGTCGCGCTGCTGAACTGGTTCCTTCCGCCGTCGCTGATTTCGCCCGTCGGCTGGGCGGCGACGATCGCCGAAGTGGTCCTCGCGATCGGCCTGATCGCGGGCTGGCGCCTGCGATGGTTCGCGCTCGCCGCGGGATTGCTGCTGACGACGTTCGCGCTCGCGATGTTCGGCGCGCTCGGTCCCAAGCCGCCGCTCGATTACTCCGTCCTATCGGCAGCCGGCGCCGCGTTCCTGCTGGCCGCCGTGAGTCGGAACTCGCGTCCTGTCGAGGCTCCGTCAGACTCGCTTTCGCATTGAACGTTTCGGTCGATCCTTCCCGCAATCGCGGGACCTATTTCAGGAGAGAAGATATGAAGATCCTGGTCATCGGCGGCACCGGTCTGATCGGCAGGCAAGTCGTCGCTCGTTTGCGCGAGCAGGGCCATGAAGCCGTCGCGGCGTCGCCGTCATCGGGCGTGAACGCCGTCACGGGCGAAGGCCTGGCCCAGGCGATGGCCGGCGTGCAGGTCGTCGTCGACGTATCGAACTCCCCCTCGTTCGAAGATGGGGCGGTCCTGAACTTCTTCCAATCATCGACGGCCAACCTGCTTCAGGCGGAAGCGGCGGCCGGCGTCGGCCATCATGTCGCTCTCTCGGTCGTCGGCGCCGACCGCATTCCCGACAGCGGCTACATGCGGGCGAAAGTCGCGCAGGAGAACCTGATCGCCAGCGGCGGCGTCCCCTTCACGATCGTGCGTGCGACGCAGTTCTTCGAATTCGTGGGCGCCATCGCCGAGGGAAGCTTCGACGGCGCCGCGATTCGTCTCCCCTCCGCGATGATGCAGCCGATCGCGTCAGCCGACGTCGCAACCGCGCTGGCCGACGTCGCGCTCGCCGATCCGGCGAACGGCATCGTCGATCTGGCCGGGCCCGAGCCGATCCGGATGGACGACCTCGCGCGGCGCTATCTCGCGGCGAAGCTCGATTCCCGCCCCGTCGCGACCGACTCCTCCGCCCGCTACTTCGGCGCCGCGGTCGACGATCGCTCGCTCGTTCCCGGCGGCGAGAAGCGCCTCGGCGCCGCGAAGTTCGAGGATTGGTTGAACTCGGCGCAAGCTTAGTTCTCCGTATCAGACGGGCGGAGTCGGCCGACGAGAACGTACTGTTCCAGCGGAGTTGCCAAGAGTTGCCCGGCGGACTCGGGAAGCAGTCAACGCCGCGTAAGGCAACTTCTTGCCTACGCGGCGTAATTCTCCGCCGCCTGAACGGAGCTTGCGAGTTCCGTCATAAAGCACTTGCTTCAATGGCGGATGACTCTGCGCAATCAGATCTCCAATAGACGCGGGTGCCGTGCGATCGCCTATTAGCAGGCGCATATGACCAGTCTCTAGAGTCGATTTGGTCAGAAAGCAGAGCGACAGGCCACTCCAAGCCTTTGCAGTCAGGGATTCGACGAGGTCGCTGGGAATCGCGTCGACATTTACGGCTAGCACTACCAAGCTCGCACGACATGCTGCGGCGACGTTGATCAGGTCGGAAATCTGCTGGTGCGACTTATCCCACTCAGCACGAGCCTGTCGCTCGTTACTTGGGATACTCTTGCACTCGCAAAGCACCAGATGGCCATCGCAGCTCGCAGCGATATCGATATCGCCTCGCTTCTCGCCGAAGGCATACTTGATGCCCGGCACCCACTGAAAGCCGCGACTCGTCAATTCCTTAAGAAGCCGACCCGTTTGTGCGACCGTAGTCAGGCCCTGTCCTAACGCGAGCGCAACATTCTCCTTTACCCTGTACGCCATGAAAACCGAAGGAGACGAGGGGATCACCGCCCCGCAGTTTGAGCAGGAAGCCGACTCGCTAAGGCGCAGTTCAGATACGAACGAATGGCGACCGCAGGTCGCACACGGTCCGAGCTTTGCGAAGATATCAATGACGTCTTGTCTCTGCCACATGTCTAGGAAGCCACGAACCGACCCGTCTCCGTGTCCCGTCTCAGCAGACTGATAAGCGAATCGCTTGCGTACAATGTCGGCCTCAGTTGGCGAGAACCGATCGAGCATCGGTTCGATCCACTTCACGGTATCAGTGATGACTCCTTCTCCAAGGCGGCACTCTCGCAGGATTTCGCTGTACATCCGCGGTTGTCGTGACAGATATCGAAGGATTTCTCCACTCTTGCCGCTCAAAGCATTGGCACATGCGTCGAGGCTATTGAATCGCTGGATCGCGGGCTCATAGAGGTTTCGCTTCTCGTCGAAGCTCGGGACAATGCTTGCATCACGAAGAAGTGAGCAAATTACTTCTTCATCGGACGGAATCGAGATGTCAAATAGTTTGTCACTCGACCAGCACCTCACGTTGATGCAGTCCGGCCCCTCCCCGACCCGGGGAAGGCTGTAAGCCCCGAGGCTGGGAGGTGAGGGCAAATTGAGCAGCCTGTGCATCGAGGTTCGCCGAGGAAGTCGAATGTCTTTAAACGAACGGCGACTTCCAACCGCTCCAACGATGTCGACGAATGATGAACGTGGTGCGCCCGCCTCACCGAATTCCTCGAACTCTGGCGGCTTAAACGTCGCTCGACTTCCCTGAATTCGCACGCCTTGCGTGTGTTCCGATTGATAAAAGATTGGCGAGGTAAAATATTTCGTCGCGGCGAAGTCAACGAAGCGAATATTGTGCGCTCTGAGGTTGCTAAGCAGTCGACGCGATAGCGCGATGCCTTCGCTCGCCTTCATGCCGACAGAGATAAGATTGCAGTAATTAAAACTCGACCGGCGTTCCCGGATCGCGTTCAGCCAGTCGCTTATAGCTCGAATAACGTCAGGCTTCTGGAGCTGAAATGCTGGCACAGGTATAATCCAGCTGTCGCGAGTGGCACCGTAGCGGGAGCGAAGATTCCAAAACAGGGCTAGGTCCTCGATCGGTTGTCGCACCACTACAATTGTTGGCTCGGAACTGAAGGCGTTTGGACAGAAGGAAGTTAGCTTAAGCATCGTGCATTCGATCCACGACATCCGGTTCCAGCGTATGTCTTGCGAGTGCTGACGAATTAGGTCCGCGAAGGTCGATTCCTTGGCAAAAGAGGAGAACTTGCCTTCCACAAAGGCTTCAGCCACTGGATCCGAGTTTCCAAAGAGCGCGGCACCGCAGGCCGAGACCAACGACTCGTGCTTAAACTCGCGAGCGATGAGAGTTCTGCACTTGTCCGCGTGTATGTGCTGCTCGCGACGCAAGTGGGTTAGCAGTCCGTTGATTTCCCTGTTCGCGAGAGCCTGAGCGTTCAAAAGGTCGCTGAGCGTCGAGGCATCAGGAGCGGGAGCCGGACGGCGACCGAGATGCTTAAGATCGCTCGATGCGATCCGACGGCGAAATCAGCGAAGCTGGAGAGCCCAAACGCGGCGGAAAGCGCTGCTCCCAGTTCTCCGAACTGTTTCGGCTTACCGGCGCCGAGGAGTTGGCGCAGGATCCGTCCCAAGTTGTAAGCGACGGCGGCGACGAGGTAGCGCTTGCGGATCTTGGCCAGCCCGCGAAGCCAGGTTCTCCTGCCGCCGCCCGTTTCGAGCACGTGCGCGAACGTCCGCTCGACCTTCTCGCTTCGTAGACGCTGCAGCCTGCGACCGCGACGTCCGCGCGCGTTCCGGCGATTGCGACGATAGGCCGCCTGACGACTCGGCGGCTTGCGTTTTCGCTTCCGAGACTTCGCTCGCTTCGGCTGCGGAATATACGTCCGCACGTGCGTCTCGTGCTGCAGCCGGTCGAGCGACTCTTCGCTGTGATAGCCCTTGTCCGCCGCGACCTCTTCCACGTCGCAGCCCGTGCCCGCCTCGCGCAGGTTCGTTCGCGCGGCGTTCACGGTATCTTCGATCGTCCGGCAGTCGCCGGCGGTCCCTTCGTAGACTTCCGCCGCGACGATCACGTCCGTCTCCAGATCGACGGCGTGTTCGACCTTGTACTTGAGATGCGTGCGACCGTCCTTCATCTTCCCGATCCGAGCGTCGGGATCGTGCGGATTGACCCACTCGTCGTTGGAGACCTTCTTGTCCTTCCGCTTCCTGTCGAAGCGGCGCAGCTCCTCGTCGTCCGGGTCGCTTACGCCCGTTTCGGCTTCGTAGAGCTTGCGAACGTACTCCTGCCAGTCGTCGCCGTTCTCCCGGCGGACGATCGACTTCATCGAAGCGTTCGCTTCGAGATCGCTGGCGTCGACGCCGAGCGTTTTGCCCTTGAGCAGACCCTTCTCGTGGCAGAGGCCGAGAACCAGGTCGAACGCGAGCTGATGGATCTCCAGCGGCAGCCGGTTTCGCGTCAGCGTGAGCGTCGAATGGTCCGGCGTCTCCTCGCCGGGACCGAAGCCCAGGAAACGGGCCAGCGAGCGACTGTCGTCGCAGCGCCAGGCGATGCCGCGCTGGCTGTCGATCCCCTCGAAGTAACCGATGAACAGCATCCGGAAGTAGACGCCCGGCGCCAGGCTCTTTCGCCCCGTCGTTTCGTAGTACGGAGCGGCCGCCTCTTCGAGCCGTCCGTCGAATTCGATCTCGGCCAGCAGCCCGTTCAGACGGTCGTAGAAGACGTTTCGCGGACCGCTCCCCAGCTTGTCCGTCGGAACCCAGAACGTCCCCTGCGTCTCCCGCTTCCGCTTGCCCAAGCCCATCGCGATTCCTCCCCCGCGTCGAGATCACGCGAGGATAGCGCAGGCAGGGCGAAAATCAACGGGCTGTTAGCGGATAAAAGACGTGCGGAAGGTCGAGAACGTAGGCCTCGCTAGGACGTCGCGCCAGCTCAGAAGTGAGCCGCATGTAGCTCCTCGGCTGGCAGACCCTCTCCGCGATCGACGCCCAGTAGTGATCGTCGATGTCTTTCCCAAAGACGTAGTCAGGCCGATACGCCGTAAGAAGAGCTTCTGCGTCGGGAGAGGTCTGTGCGCTATTTGCGGGAACAATCCAGTGATAGGCGCCGCCCCACAGCCGGCTCGAAAAGGTAATTGCCTCCAGCAAGCTTCGCAGCGGCGATCGCTTGTTGATGACTAAGGCGACACGAGGAGGTCGGACTCGCATCAAGACGTCGAGCGTATCCATTGCGGCTACAGGGGGTACGCGAGCGTTACTCGAACATCGCTCCGCCCGTCCCGAAACCTGCGGGCATCGTCAGCTTGAGATGCTGGAAGGCTTTCAGGCCGGCGACGCGACCGCGGGGGGTGCGGGTGATGTACTCGGAGCGGAGCAGGAAGGGCTCGACGTCGTCGGAGAGCGTGTCGGGCGACGTATTCATCGTGTGGGCGATCGCTTCCACGCCCGCAGGTCCGCCGCCGAAAGAGCGGATCAGCGTCTCGAGATAGCGCCGGTCCTGCCGGTCGAGGCCGATCTCGTCCACGCCCGACATCTTCAGCGCGGCGAGCGTCACGGCCAGGTTGATCCGCCCGTCGGCCTCGCTCTGGGCGTAGTCGCGGATCCAGTAGAGATGCGTGTTGGCGATGCGGGGCGTGCCGCGCGCCCGGCGAGCGACCTCTTCCGCCGCCGCGTCGTCGATGGGGATCTGCAGCTTCTTCGCGTTGCGAAGGACGATCTCCTTCAGATCCGGGACGTCATAGAACTCCAGGTGCTCCCGGATGTGAAAGCGGTCGCGGAGCGGGCCCGACAGCATGCCGGCGCGGGTGGTCGCGCCGATCAGCGTGAAGGGCTTCAGCGGCATGTTGATCGTGCGGGCGCTGATCCCCTCGCCGATCACGAAGTCGATCCGGAAATCCTCCATCGCGGTGTAGAGGTATTCCTCGACCGCTCGCGGGATGCGATGGATTTCATCGATGAACAGGACCGACCGCTCGCCCGCGTTGGTCAGGTAGGGGACCAGATCGCGCGGCGCTTTGAGCACCGGGCCGCTGGTGAGCTGGACCTCGACGCCCATCTCCCGCGGGATGCAGGTCGCGAACGTCGTTTTGCCCAGACCGGGCGGCCCGTCGAGCAGGACGTGGCCGAGCGCGTCGCCCCGCTTGGTCGCGGCATTGACGGCGATCTCCAGCCGTTCGCAGACGGATCGCTGGCCCACCACCTCGGCCAGTCGTTGCGGACGCAGAACGCCGTCGGGCTCGTTTTCCTGAATCGCCGGCGCCGTCGTCGGCGCGGCGAGCACGCTCGCAGCGGAAAGGATCTTTTCCCGGGCCATCTCGCTCCCTCGCGGTCGTACCGTCCGTCAATCGGGGGCCAGGGGCTTCGTCGCGCAGAAGCCCTCCTCCGCCGACGCCTGCACAGGCGCTCCCGAAGCCTCCATCGTATCGCCGGCCCCGGAAACGGGATAGTTCAGGGCGTTCGGGCGACTTCTCAACTCTTCGCTTCCGACATCGGAGTGGCAGGATTCAACCGCGGAGCGCGAACTGTACCGCAATCATCGCGTGTGCCAGAAGCGACAGCCCCCACATCGCAAGGGGGGCGTAGTGCATCCAGGGGAAGCGTTCGCCGTTCGAGCGTTCGCGAGAGTAGATGCCGATTAAATACGCGAGCCAGCCGAGGCCGGCGAACCCCAAGACGAACATCGAAATCACGGAAGCCAGAAAGGCGACTCCGTCGATCAGATCGACCGGGCCGACCGCGACGAGAGCCGCCCACTGGATCGCGTACAGTCCCGCCGGCACGAGGTACGTCCCGAAGAGGAACGCTCCGGCGAGCAGCGCGAAACGCCACGGCGATTGCGGCGACGTCTGTCCCGCGCCGTAGAACATCGCCGCGGCAGGCAGGGCGACCCCTGCGCAGTCGATCGCCAGGTTGAACGAGTCGATCGCGGGAAGGCCGAGCCCCAGGCGAGACCAGATCGCGAAGAACAGGTCGACAGCCGCGAAGTAGACGACCATCGTGCCGAGGCCGAGCGCGACGTACTGGCCGGGTCCCTGCGGCTGCTGCTCTCGAAGGATCGTGCGCAGCGTGCGGTACGAAGCGCACACGGCGACGGACCCGCCGAGCGCCCGCAACGCCGCCTCGACGTACGCGAACGGCCCGGCGAAGTAGCCGACGTTCGTCAGGACGGCGAATTCCAGAAGGAACAGCAGGACGGCGACGATCGCGATCTCGATCGCGAGCTGGCGGAAATCGATTCCTTCATCGTCTGCGATGCCGTTCGCCGCGTTCTCCTCATCGACGCAGGCCCGATGGAGCTCGGCCCGCAGTCGATCGAACCGGCGACTCGTTTCGGTCGCTCCGTCGCCTGCCTCCAGCGCGAAATCGCTGAACGAGTCGTTGTGCGCGTACAACGAGAGCAGGCTTTTGCGCACTCCCGACGGCGACTGATCGTAGCGAGCGAGCAGGTCCGCCAGCACGCCGGACCACCGCGGCTCGTTCGCTTCCGCGAGCAGCGCCTGCGTCTCGAACAGTTTCGCCCGAAAGGAATACTTCATCGTCCGAAAGTTTTTGCGCGGCCCATTCACCCCGTCCCGTGTTCCCGTTCGTAGATCGTCTTGAGGAGTTCATCGACGTCCTTGAACTTCTTCTTGCCGGCGAGGGCGCCGTCGATCAGCTTGCGGGCTTCGGATTCGGAGTGGCCGAGCGTGAGGAGGATCTGGAACGTGTCGGCCAGCACGTCGGGCTGGATATCGCTGGCGGCGCGGGAGTCTTCGCGACCGACGAGGAGGGCGAACTTCGGCATCTTGCGCCTGAGCTTCGCGACGACCCGCTCCGCCGTCGCGGGTCCCACGCCGGGGAGCGAAGCGAGCAGCTTGGCGTCCTGTTCCTCGATCGCGATCGCGATGTCGCGGACGGGGCGGACCATCGCCCGGAGCGCCTTCTTCACGCCGACGCCGTCGACCGAGCAGAAGAGTTCGAAGAACTCCTTCTCCGCCGGGTTCAGGAAGCCGACCAGCCGGGGGACCAGCTTGCCGCCCGACGCGGCGTTCCCATCCAGGTAATGCAGCGTGTGGAGTTCGACGACGTTGCCGATCTCCCCCTGCAAGTGCCGCCGGGCGTTCTCGCTGATGAAGACTTCGTATTGAAACGGGGGCACTTCGAGGAACGCGAACTCTTCCTCGACGCGAACCAGTTTGCCGGAGATGCGAGAGATCACGGAGGGCTTTCGGCGGTATGTGTTATCTGAGCGGGGGGTGTAAACCCCCCGAGTCCGAATCTTGCGTTGGGCCGAAGACTCGGGGGATTTACGTGCCCCGCTCAGGAGAGACTTCACTTCGTCGGCGTTTCGACTTCGTCCGGCTCGTCTTCGTTCGCCCCACTTCCGCCCAGAAAGAAGTGACAGAGCGCGATCGCCAGGGCATCCGCGACGTCGGCGGGCTCGGGCGCCTGGGCCAGACCGAACTCCCGCGCGATGGCCCGCTGCATCTGCGACTTGTCCGCGCGACCGCCGCCGGTGAGGGTCTTCTTGACCTGGGCCGGGGCGTAGGAGAAGACGGGCACGTCATGCTTCGCCGCGGCGAGACAGATCACGCCCCGCGCGTGGCCCATCAGGATCGCGGTGCGCGGAATCTCGTAGTGGCTGAAGAGCTGCTCGATCGCGACCGCGACGGGGCGGATCTCGGTCAGGGCTTCGGACAGGCTGTCGTACAGTTCCAGCAGCCGTCGCTCGATCGGCTTTCGCGCCGAACCGGGTCGCAGGACGCCCGCTTCCAGCAGCGTCGCCTTGCCGGCCTGAATTTCGATTGCGCCGTAACCGGTGATGTTGAGACCGGGGTCGATGCCGACGATCCGGGCGCCGTCCGCGAACTTGGCCTTCAGGCTGAACGTCGTGCTCGGTTTACCGGTAGCCTTGCCAGTCGTCATGCCAGTTCTACCGGTCGTCATGCTCGCGTTTCCTGTCGCTACGCACCCTGTCGCCAGACGGTGCCTTCCTTGCGATCTTCCAGGGTGACGCCGAGGCTGGTCAGCCGGTCGCGGATCATGTCCGCCATCTGGAAGTTCTTCGTCTGCCGCGCGACCTGGCGCAGATCGATCAGCAGCGTCATCAGGTCGTCGGTCATGCCCGAGTCGGCGCTGGACGCCTTCGCCGGCGCGGCGCGGAAGATGCCCAGGATGCCGGTCAGTTCGCGGAGCGCGACGCAGGCCCGTTCAAACGCGGCCTTGTCTTCGGACTTAGCGGTCGGCTCTTCCAGCTTCTTCTCGTCGATCGACCGGTTCAGCAGGCGGACCAGGTCGAACAGCTCGCTGGTCGCGGCGCCCGTGTTGAAGTCGTCGTCCATCTTGTCGAGGAAGCGCTCGCGGACCACTGCGACTTCGTCGGTCAGCTTGTGCTTGCCCTTCTCGATCTCGCCCGCCTTGCGGGTCTGGTGGAGGGGCAGGTCGTAGAACGACTTGCCCAGGATCCGCTCGACCCGCTCGAACAGGCGATAGAAGGTCTCCAGCGACGTCCCCGCGTCGACCAGTTCCTTGTCGTCGAAGACGATCGTGCTGCGGTAGTGCGTGCGAAGCAGGAAGAAGCGGATCTTCTCCGCCCCCTCCTTGGCGACCAGTTCGGCGAGACCGCCCGCCCCCTTAGAGCGGCTGATCTTCTCTTCCTTCGCCTGCTCCGGATTGTCGATGTCGCCGGCGCCCGGTTCTCGATCGGACTTGCCGCCGATCTTGCCCGCGGCGGACTTCCGCATCAGGCCGTTGTGCATCCAGTACTTCACCATCGGCTTGCCGTGACAGCATTCCGACTGGGCGATCTCGTTCTCGTGATGCGGGAAGAGCAGGTCGAGCCCGCCGCCGTGGACGTCGAACGTTTCGCCGAGCAGGGCGCTCGCCATCGCGGAGCATTCGATATGCCAGCCGGGGCGACCCTTGCCCCAGGGGCTGTCCCACGAAGGCTCGCCCGGCTTGGCCGCCTTCCAGAGAGCGAAGTCGCCCGAGTTGCGCTTCTTCGACGCGGCTTCGCCCCCTTCGCCCTGCTGGCTTTCGGCGGAGCGGTTGGAGAGCTTGCCGTAGTCGTCGTCCTTCGTGACGTCGAAGAAGACGTCGCCCTCGACGGGGTAGGCGAAGCCCCGCTCGATCAGGCTTTCGATCATCTTGACGATGCCGCCGATGTGCTCGGTCGCCTTCGGCATCTTGTCGATGCCGTCCACGCCCAGCGAGGCGAGGTTCTTCAGGTAGTCCTTGGTCATCTCCTCCGCGACGGCGGCCATCGTGATGCCGCGGCGGTTCGATTCGGCGATGAGCTTGTCGTCGACGTCGGTGATGTTGACGACCCAGGTGACGTCGTAACCCGAGTGAACGAGGTAGCGCTTAACCGTGTCGAAGATCACCGGCCCCACCATGTGGCCGATGTGCGATTCCTTGTAGACCGTCGGACCGCAGAGATAGATCCCGACCTTGCCCGGATTGACGGGTTCGAAGGTCTCTTTGTTGCGGGTCAGCGTGTTGTAGATGCGGATCGACATGGATAACGACCGGGGAAGCGTCTCGGTAGGAGAAGGGAAATCCGTTTCGGGGCAGGGCAGGGGGCCGTCGGAGAGCGAAGCGAACGGTCGAGTTCAGGCGTCGTCTTCCGTGACCCGTTCGAGGAGCGCGACGCAGTGAACGTCGATCGACTCGCCTCGACCGATGGTCCCGACCTCTTCGCCCGTCTTGCCCTTGAGGTTGATCTGTTCGGGTTCGACGCCGAGAACTTCGGCGATGCGACGGCGGATGGCGTCCTTGTACGGCGAGATCTTCGGCGCCTGCGCCAGGACGACGATGTCCAGGTTGACGAGGTTCCATCCGCTGGAGCGGACCGACTGCCATGCGAGGGAGAGCATCTCCGCCGAGTCGCGGCGAAGGTTTCGCGCGTCGTCGTTGGGAAACAGTTCCCCGATATCGCCCAGCCCGGCAGCTCCCAGCACGGCGTCGGTGACTGCATGCAGCAGCACGTCCGCGTCGGAGTGACCGATCAGAACGCGATCGAAAGCGACTTCGACCCCGCCCAGCAGCAGAGGATTTTCGCCAGGTCCCAGGCGATGTCGGTCATAGCCCAGGCCGATGCGGATCTGTCGGCGAGAACTCAGGATCGTCCTCCGTGAACGAACGGGCGAAGCGACGCCGAATCCCGGCGTTCTCCGAGGAGAGCGGACGGACCCTGGGCGCCAATTGGGCCGCATTCTAGCGGCGCTGGCGAAGCGGAACAATCGCGATCCTTGCCGCAGATCGCCCAGTTTGGCGACGCGGTCGCGACGGCTTAGCCGTCGGGATCGTCGAGCAATTGTTGCAGACGGTCGCGAAGCGAGGGCGGAACGCGATCGAGCCAGGTTTCGTCGATGAGGCCGACCGAGATCATATCCACAATGTGCGTCTGGTCGTGACGACGGTAAGACGTGAGTTTCATCCGCACGAGCGCTTCCAGCGGCAGAGTACGCCCGCCGGGCATGGCGGCGTACGGTTCAACGTCAGGCGCCGGTTCCGCGTAGTTCGGTCGTACCTTCTCTCCTGCGAACACGACGTGCACAGCGTCGCGAGGACTAGCATCGGGCCCGTCCAAAAACATATCCACGTCCTGCACGACGCGATGGCGGAAACCGACAGCTTCAAGCGCCGCTTTGGCCGATTTGAAATCGCGACGCCGGATCGCGACGTCGACGTCCTTCGTGTTGCGAACCGCGGCCTCGTCGATCTGCGCGACCCAGAACTGCACGGCGTTCCCGCCGACCACGGCATAGGGGACGCCGGCGGACTCCAAAGCGCCGGCAGCCCGGAGCATGCGATCCTTGACTTTCTCCACGGCTCGCTCGATTCGTGCCCACAGGGCGTCGCCGGAGAATCGGATTTCGACCATCGCTGAATCGTCGTCCCGAGGAATCGATATTTCGCGATTGTAACCAATAGCGATTCGCAGCGACGAACTCCGAGGATTCGCGCCCTCCGCTCGCCAGGAGGTTTGCCGGATACAATGAGCCGGTTATGGCGATCATCGAAATCGAGAATCTCGTTAAGACCTACCAGGTCTACCAGAAGCGCGAGGGGCTCTGGGCCTCGCTGGAAGGCCTCTGGAAGCGCGAGATGCGAACGGTCGAGGCGGTCCGCGGCATCGACCTGACCGTGGAAGAGGGCGAGTTCGTCGCCTTCCTCGGGCCCAACGGCGCCGGCAAGACGACGACGCTGAAGCTCCTCTCCGGCGTGATCACCCCGACGTCGGGAACCGCCCGGGTGATGGGGCACGTTCCGTGGAAGCGGGAGAACGAGTACCGCCGGCGGTTCGCCTTGGTGATGGGGCAGAAGAACCAGCTCTGGTGGGACCTGCCGGCTCAGGAGTCGTTTCGCCTCCACCAGCAGATTTATCGCATCGAGAAGGGGCAGTTCGAAAAGACGCTTGACGAGTTGACCGAGCTGCTCGACACGAAGCGCCTGCTCAAGCAGCCCGTCCGGGAGCTGTCGCTGGGCGAGCGAATGAAGATGGAGCTGACCGCGGCGCTGCTCCATTCGCCCGAGGTGCTGTTCCTGGACGAGCCGACGATCGGCCTCGACGTAGTCGCCCAGCACAACATCCAGCACTTCCTGAAGGCCTACCAGCGGATCCGCAAGATCACGATCCTGCTGACGAGCCACTACATGAAGGACGTCGCCGCCCTTTGCCAGCGGGCGGTGATCATCGCGCAGGGCCGGATTCAGTACGACGGATCGCTCTCCGGGATCGTCGACCAGTTCAGCTCGTCAAAGGTGGTGACGCTGCAATTCGCCGGCGACTCGCTGCCCGAGGATCTGGCCTCCTACGGCGAAGTCCTCGACGCTCATCCGCCGAAGGCCAAGCTGAAGATCGAGCGGACGCTGGTGACGAAAGTCCTGGCCGACCTGTTCGCGAAGTACGCGGTCGAGGACGTCTCGGTCGAGGATCCGCCGCTGGAAGAGGTCATCGCCGCGCTGTTCGCGCAGGTGAACCCGCCGGAGGAGAAGAGCGGAACGAAGTCGGCGGTAGCGGTGGCGAGTTAAGTCGTTCCTGATCGAGACAAGAACCTTGTTCGCCGCCGCTTTGAATTCTGCGACTACCTGGTGGACCGTGATGCGAATCGCTCTGGGAGAGCGGCTCGTCTATCGCGGCGATTTCATGATCGGGACGCTGATGCGGTTCCTCCCGATCGTGACCCAGATCTTTCTCTGGTGGGCCATCTACTCGGCGATCGGGCACGGCAACGCCGAAGGAACGCGGATCGAGAACTTCGGCTATCAGGAGATCGTCGCCTACTTCCTGCTGACGATGGTGGGCCGGGCGTTCTCCAGCATGCCGGGGCTATCGTCGGGCATCGCCAGGCAGGTTCGCGACGGCGAGATCAAGAAGTACCTGGTGCAGCCGATCGACTTCATCAGTTTTCTGTTCGCGTCGCGGGTGGCGCATAAGATCGCCTACTACGCGATCGCGGTCTTGCCCTTCGCGCTGGTCTTCTTCCTCTGCCGCGACTTCTTCCCGGACGGCTTTCCGCCGCTGCACATCTTCGCGGCGTTCTGCCTGTCGTGCGTGCTGGGCTTCCTGTTGGGGTTCTATCTGGAAACCTGCCTCGGACTCGTCTCCTTCTGGTTCCTGGAGATCAGTTCGCTGCTGTTCGTCTACATGCTGTTTTCGTTCTTCCTGTCGGGCCATATGTTCCCGCTCGACTTCCTGCCCGAGCCGTGGGTCACGATCGTGTCGGCGCTGCCGTTTCAGTACCTCGCGTACTTTCCGGCAGCCGTATTCCTGGGGAAGATCGAAGGGACCGAGCTCGCGATCGGTCTGGCCGTCGAGGGGGCGTGGGTCGTCGGCCTGTTCGCGCTTTCGCGCGTCCTCTACGCCCGGGGCCTCCAGCGCTACAGCGGATACGGAGGCTGACCCATGGACGGCGAAACTCTTAGTCCGCGAGTGCGGCCCGCCTATCTGGCGATCTGGCTGACGTTCGCGCGGAACAGCCTGGTGCGGGATCTGACGTTCCGCGCCAACTTCCTGATCCAGTGCGTCTCGTCGTTGTCGTGGACGATGATGAACGTCGGCTTCTACCTGATCGTCTTCTCGGTCACCGACCGGATCGGCGTCGACACGGGCTGGGGACGGTGGGAGTTCTTCGTCTTCCTGGCGACGACCATGCTGGTCAACAGCGCCGTCGAAACGTTCTTCATGCCCAATGCGGAGGAGTTCAGCGAACTGATCCGCACGGGCGGGCTCGACTTCGCCCTGCTGAAGCCCGTCGATACCCAGTTCCTGATCTCGCTCCGGAAAATGGAATGGTCGAGCCTGACCAACGGCGCCGTGGGGCTCGCGCTGCTCGGCGTGTCGCTCTATCAGCTTTCATATCCACGAGAGCCCGCGCCGTCCGTCGTCGCGGCGGCCGTCGCAGCGGAAGAGCCTAGAAGCCAGGCGCAGGCCGCGCTAGCTCAGGCCGACCTCTCGCCCACGACGACCGAGCGGAAGAAGGCGCTGCACGTCGGGCCGGTGCAGGTCCTGCTGTACGTCGCGTTTCTGGCCTGCGGCGTGGCGATCATGTACAGCCTGACGATCGCGCTCGCGGCCACGAGCATCTGGCTGGGGCGGAACCAGAACCTGTATGACTTCTGGTTCTACATCACGAACTTCTCGCGGTACCCGATGGAAATCTACTGGCGCGGCTGGGGCGTTCCGCTCTCGGCGACGCTGACGTTTCTGATCCCGGTGCTGCTGGTGGTGAACGTCCCCGCCCGGGTGCTCGCCCGGCCCCTGCATCCGCAGGCATGGTGGGAGATTCCGCTGATGCTCTTCGCTCTGCTCGCCGCGCCCGCCTGCCTGTTCGCCTCCCGGCAGATCTTCAAAGCGGCTCTGCGAAGTTATCGCAGCGCGAGCAGTTGAGCCTGACAGCGATGAACGACCTCGCTTTTCCGCTCGTCGTTTCGGTCGTCTATCTATCGCTTATTTTGCTCTCGGTCTGCGTCTTCGCTTTCTGGCTTTCGTTTCGAGGAAGGGTCAGCGCGCTCGTTGCCGCTCAGGTCTTTTTCGCACTTCATTTTCTATTCCTGAAGTGGCAAAGCCTAAGCTGGCTGGCGATCTTCGCTGTTTTGCCGGCGTTGTGTCTAGGAGCGTCTCTGACGCCTTTCGTGCCGGTCGACCAAGTTTTTCCATCTCAAGAGCCGCTGGATCGGATCGGGCTCGTCATATCGCTTTGCTTTCTGTTCGGCTTCGTCTGCAACTCCGTCATCTTTGGGGTCGCGACGGGCTTCGTGTCCGATTTCGTGCGTCGACGGCGACGACGCACGGCGGTCGCAACGGAGCGCCAGGAACCGGACGGCTCGAATTAGCCGTCCTTCAGGCGCTCTCCCCCCTCAGATAGAATCGACGCGGTCGGCGGAATCGGATGCCGCCGACTGAACAGGTTCACCGGGCGGAAGAAAGCGATTCGATGGCGAAGGCGAAACTCGCGACGGCAGGCGGATCGACGGGCAGTCGCGAGACGAGCGGGAGGGCGCTCGAGTCGTCGAAAGAGGCTGCCGCGGCCCAGGCGCCGATCTGGATCGAGTACCTCCGCCTGCTCAGGGCGCCGAACGTCTTCACCGCTGTCGCCGACGTGACGATGGGTTACGTCGCGGTGACCGCCGGTAACGTGCAGCTCCCGACGCTGGCGATTCTGATCGCGGCGTCGGCCCTGCTCTACATGGCCGGCATGGTTCTGAACGACGTGTTCGACGTCGAGATCGATCGGAAGGAACGCCCGCAGCGCCCGTTGCCTTCGGAGAAGATTCCGCTCGGCGTCGCGACGCGTCTCGGCTGGGGGCTGCTCGCGGGAGGCGTCGTTCTGGCGGTCGTCGCCGGGGCCTTCGCGATGCCTGACGAAGTCACGGGGCAGGGCTCTCTGTTCTGGAGGCCCGGCCTGATCGGCATTCTGCTGGCCGGGGCGATCGTGCTGTACGACCGCTTCGCGAAGGCGACGGTCGCCGGTCCGCTGGTCATGGGGTCATGCCGGCTCCTGAACGTGCTGCTCGGGATGAGCGTCGCGGCGCCCTTTCCGGGGATGTCGCTGCTCGCGCTCGGATTCGACGCGGCGCAGTGGACGATCGCGCTGGGGATCGGGACCTACATCGTCGGTCTGACCTGCTTCGCGCGGACCGAAGCGGAGAATCCGTCCAAGGCCTGGATGATCCTGGGAACGGTCATCATGGCCATCGGGGTCTTCTTCCTGGCATGGTGGCCGCGGTACGCCCCGTTCGATATGCCGCTGAGGATCAGCTACGACTACCTGCTGCCCGGGCTGCTTCTGGTGATCTCCGCCTTCGCGGTCTTCGGGGAGTGCGTTCGGGCGATTCGTCATCCGAAGCCGGAAATCGTGCAGTACGCGGTGAAGTGGTCGATTCTGGCGCTGATCCTGTTCGACGCGACGCTCGTACTCGCCCTGGGCACGCCGACGCAGGCGGCAGGGGTGGCCGCGCTTTACGTCGCCGCGCTGCTGGTCGGAACGGCCGTCTATTCCACCTGATCGAATCGAAGGCTCGTACAAGACTGTTCCCGGCGGGCGCCGAGTCGGCCCTCGCCCGAGCGAACGCACGCACGAGCTGCCTTCGCGACCGATCGATCCTTGAGGAACTCCCCTGATGACGCGACCTGTCGTTTATCTCACGCTTCCGGGTCTGGCCGCGGATGACGTCAACCGGATGCCCGCGCTGTCGGCCCACGTCAGCGCTTCCCGCACTCGGGTCGAGCACACGTTCCCCTGCGTCACCTGGCCCGTACAGGCGGCGATGCTGACAGGGGAAGGGCCCAGCGAAAGCGGCGTCGTCGCCAACGGCTTCTACTGGCGCGATACCGACGAAGTCGAGATGTGGACCGCGTGGAACGACAAGATCGAGCGTCCGCAGATCT
Organism: Lignipirellula cremea; assembly: GCF_056501455.1. Lineage (NCBI taxonomy): Bacteria > Pseudomonadati > Planctomycetota > Planctomycetia > Pirellulales > Pirellulaceae > Lignipirellula > Lignipirellula cremea. The sequence goes on along the minus strand of NZ_CM151415.1, from coordinate 5,657,470 downwards.
GGGAGATGCTGCGCGGCGGGGAGAAGGGCTTCAGCAGCGCCGCCTGGTTCCCGATGCTCAGCAAGGGCTCCCGGGCGGACGTCATCTGCATGCCGGCGCCGGTGCATAATCCCGACGGCAGCGAGTCGCCCTGGTGCTATTCCCAGCCCCAGGCGCTCTACGGGCAACTGCTCGAAAAGCTGGGCCACTTCCCCCTGGTGAACTTCTGGGGGCCGCTGGCGAACATCAAGTCGTCGCAGTGGATCGCCGACTCGGCGATCGTCGCGATGGAAACGTTCCGGCCCGACTTCTTCTATATCTATCTGCCGCATCTCGATTACGCGGCCCAGAAGTACGGCCCGGACAGTCCGGAATCCGACGCGGCGGTGCAGGAACTGGACGCGCTGCTGGCCAACTGGTTCCCGGCGGTGACGCAGGCGTACGGCGACCGTCGACCGATCTTCGTCGCGCAGAGCGAGTACGCGATCGTCCCGGTCGACCACGTCACCTATCCCAACCGGATCCTGCGCAAGCTGGGCCTGCTGACGCTGAAGGAGACCGACGGCCAGGAGGAGATCGACCGCCGGGCGTCGAAGGCCTGGGCGCTGGCCGATCACCAGTTCTCGCACATCTTCGTGAAGGACGCCGATCCGACGGTCATCGCGACGATCAAGCAGGAACTGGAGGCGACCGAGGGCTTCGCCGAAGTCCTCGCGCTCGGGGAGCGGAAGAAGTACGCCATGGATCATCCCCGGTCGGGCGAGATCGTCGCGATCTCGACGCCGAACTCCTGGCAGGCGTATTACTGGTGGGAGGCCGACGACAAGGCGCCGGCCTACGCCCGAACGGTCGACATCCACAAGAAGCCGGGTTACGACCCCGTGGAACTCTTCTTCGACGCCGCGACGAAGAGCGTGCCGCTCGACGCGACGCTGGTGAAGGGTTCCCACGGCGCGCCCGCCGTCAGCGACGAGCAGCGCGGCGTGCTGCTCTGCTCCGAGGCGTCGTGGTTCCCCGAAACCTCGATCCCCGACCAGGGCATCGGCCTGCGGATCGTGCAGAAGATGGACGGGAAGGGGTAGTCAGGAGACGCTTTCCTGAAGACCGCTTACTTCACCCGCTCGTAAGTGATCATGGCGTTGCCGTTCTTCGCGTCGGCGGCGAACTCGGCGGGAGGGTTCGCCGGATCCTTGCCGCCGCAGATCTGGAGCTTGTCTCCCTCGATGCGGAAGATGACGGTCGACTTGCCGCGCTTGGCCGCCGAGGGGTTCGCGACCAGGGCGCCGTCGATCGTCATCCGGGCGGGGGCGACGCTCTCATCAACGGTGTAGGGGACCTCGCCCGCCGGTTTGCCTTCGAGCGTGACGACGACCTTCCCGTCGCCGAACTGCATCAGTCCCGGCATGATCTGGGCGACGACGGGGGCGGGCATCGTCTGGCCTCCCATCTGCGCCTCGACCGCCTTCCACTTCCCGGTCTTCAGCTGCGCGAGCTGGCTCTCCGGCTGCGCGTTCGGCTGCTGAACGAACGTCGCGGGCGGAACGCTAGGCGTTGTCGCTGGCTCGACGATCGGGCCGAGGACGGGAAAGCTGAGCAGGAACAGGCTGAAGAATCCGACGGTCATGATTCGCCCTACGCGTCAAAGGGTTAGCGAACGCCAAACTTCGCCATGGTTGTAAACGATCCCGAGGCGGCGGGCGAAGCGAAATCTCGCTGCCTGCCGGAACGCTCCTCGGACTCCCGCGGATCGTACGAAAAAGCGTCCCGCGGCGGAGTCGCTGCGGGACGCTTTCGGTTCGGTCGACTTATCGAAGCGGACGCCTACTTCTTCAGCACGACGTCCTTGAACTGCACCACCATGGGCGGACCCTGGTGGAGTTGCAGGGCGAGGATGCCTTCCTTCGCGGCCTTGTCCGACTGGTTGTCGGTGACGTCGACGGTGACGTGGCCGTTGATCTTCTGGACGAGGTGATTGCCCTTCACGGTCACGCTGTAGTCGTTCCAGTCGTGCTCCTTGATCGAGCCGAGAACCTCTTCGTCGCTGGCCGTCTTGCCGACGACTTCCTTGGCGCCGTCGGCGCCGATGACGACCTTCTGCCCGCGCTGGGCCAGGATGCCGCGTCCGCGCTCTTCGTACAGGATGCCGATGTGCTTGGTGCCGTCTTCGATGTCGGCCTGGTAGCCGGCGACGACGAAGTCATCGCTTTCCTTGCTGCGGTACTGAATGCCGGAGTTGCCGCCGACGATCTTGAACTTGAGATGCAGTTCGAAGTCGCCGACCTTGCCGCCGCGCCAGATCAGGAACGTGTTCTGGCTGAGCGGATTGTCGGCGGTCGTCGTGCCGGTGATCGCGCCGTCCTTGACCGACCAGTAGCCTTCCTTCCCTTCCCAGCCTTCGAGCGTCTTGCCGTCGAACAGCGCGACGCCCTCGCCCGAGGCGGCCTTTTCTTCGGCGTGCGCGGTAAGGCCCAGCGAGGCGCCGACGACGAGTCCGGCGGCGAGGAATCCGAATGCAGCGGTGCGAATCATACGAGTCTCCGGGAGGGAAGGGATATGCGGGCGCGTCAGCCGAACGACTTGCCCGGCTGAAGCGGACGTCCCGAGTGTACTTTCGCGAAAGCCCCGTTCCCAGCGACGGCCGCCGGAAAGCGGTGCAGGCGGAATGCGCGGCGGTCCGAAAATGACGACGGGCGGGCGCCGCCGAATCTCCGTAAATGCGGCAGGAATAGGGGCTCGGCCTCCGAACGGCTCAGGCGTCGATGAACGAAACGGGGCTGGAGATCACCTTTCGTACGCTGGCGAAGTCGCCCAATCGGGCGGCGTCGCGGCTGGCGATCTCCGCGCTCGCGGCGCCCTATTTCCAGATTCGCCGGGCGGCGGTCGAAGCGAATCTGAAGCGGAAGGAACCGGAAGGCCATCTCGCGCTGCTCGAACGCTGGTCGACGCTCGGATCGGCGCTCCGCGGCGAGACGCCGAAATGCCGGTACGAATTCGTGCAGACGCTCGATCAGCGGCTACCGCAGCTCGTCGGCGCCCTTCGCACGCACGCGATCGCGGCCGCGACATTCCTCGGGGCGTGCGAACTGCTCCCCAGCATGATCCGCGCCGCGACGCGGGGGCCGGCAGCCGATCGCTCGGCGGCGGAACGGGCGGCAGTCGATTTGGCCGGGATTCTGACGCGGGAACGGCTGGCGATGCAGCCTCGCCTGACGCAGCGGCAGCTTCTGCACGTCTATACGCGCAGCGTCGCGGCGGTGAAGGAGCGGATCCGCGAGTCGCTCGACCGACCCGATTCGCCGCTGTTCGAGATCCTGTTCGTGCTCGTCGAGGATAAGAACTGGATCGCTTCGACGCTGGCGGGCGGTTCCGAACTGCGCGGGCCGCTGCTCGCCGCGGTGCGCCGCACTCGCAATCCGGCGGCGCTCGACCGGGTGATGGACCTGTTCGCGACCTCTTCGGCCTCGAAAGCGCTGGCGGAGGCTCTAGCGGAGCGTCGCGACGGAGAATTCGTGGAGGCGACGCTGCGAGGACTGGAGTCCCCCTTCCGGATCGAACTGATCGAGCGCCTGCGCGCGACGAAGCTGCTCGACTGGCTCGAACCGAGCGAGCGCACGCTGCGCGCCGTTCCGCGGCGATTCGGGCCGCTGCTGTTGCGGCTGGCGATGCGGCTGACCGACCATCCGCCGCGCATGCGGGAGATTCTCGAAGGCTTCTACCGCATCGGCGAGCCGGACGTTCGCCGCGAGGCGTTGCGACTGGCGCGGAGGCTTCCCCCGCATTTGATCGCCGACCTGCTGCACGAAGCCCGCAGCGAAGCCGATCCCCAGGCGCTGGGCGACGTGCTGATCCTGTTGCGGGAGAAGAGCTCGCCCGAAACGTTCGAGGCGGCGATCGCAGCGCTCGAACGACCGCATGCGGAGGTTCTCGTCGGACTGCGTCGCGCGCTTCCGGAACTGACGTACGAGGCGCTGATGCGGCGGGCGGACGTCATGGAGGCGGACGACCTGAAGGGGATCGGTCGAGCGGTCTTCGCCGTGCGACCCGAGGCGCTGGAGCGACTGCGCGACGGTATCGACTCCGCCGATCGGGCCGTTCGCCTGCGCTCCCTGCGGCTGGCATGCAGCGTGGGCGTCGTTGAGGAGATCGAATCGACGCTGCTGGCCGCCGCGAAGGAGTCGGACAAATTCGTGCGCGAAGCGGCTCTCGAAGCGCTGGCGCTTTGCGATACCGAGGCCTCCGTCGACGCCCTGACGGAGGCGCTTTCCGACGAGCTGCCGCAGATCCGCGACCTGGCCGAGCGACTGCTGATCGAGCGGATCGCGCGACCGACGGGACTGGCCCCGCCGGCGCTCCGTCCGAAGCAGCTCGCCGCGTTCATCGCCGCAGCGTCGCAAGGCTACGGCAGCGAACCGGCGGACTCCGGAGAGCGAACGCCATGATCGACGGCCTTCGCCTCTTCGCCGCGGTGACGTCGGGGGAGGAGGCTCTTTCCACGCCCGCCGCGAGCGACGAAGTCGCGGCGTTCCTGGCCTTCGCCAGCGTGGGCGCGTTCGTCCTGGCGGTCGGGGCGCTGATCGCCTACGCGATGCAGGTGCGGCGTGGGCGTCCGCTGGACAATCACGCGGCGCTGTTTCGCGACCTCTGCGACGCCCATCGTCTGGATCGGGAGGATCGCGATACGCTGCTCGACGCGGCCGCAGCGGCGGGCGTGCGCGGCGTGGAGGTCTTCATCCGCCCCGAGACGCTGTCCGACCTGGCCGACCGCGTGGACGATCCGGCGACGAAGAATCGCTGCTGGGCGCTGAGGCGCCGGCTGTTCGGAGCGATCGAACGAGACCGGGATCTACCGCTCAGCCTCTGAGGAGCTGGCCGTCGCGGTCTGACTCTGTCGGGGTGATGGAAGAGTTCGTAGGGTGGGTCATTGACCCACCCTGCGAAGGCAACCCGGGTTCAGCTCACCACACCAGCGTGGCGGCGTCGAAAACGGGGCCTTCGACGCACGTTCGCTTCCAGTCCCACAAGCCGTCGTCCTGCTGGACGCGGGCGACGCAGGTGAAGCAGATGCCGATGCCGCACGCCATCGGCGTTTCGAGCGACGCCCGGCAGGGGACGCCGTAGCGCTGGCAGATCTCGCTCGTGCGATGCATCATCGCTTCGGGTCCGCAGCAGTAGACGAGCGTCGGCTCCTTGCTCTCCTGCAGCAGGGCTTCCAGATCTTCCGTCACGAAGCCGGAGGATCCTCGCGAGCCGTCGTTCGTGCGGATCCGCAGGTCGACGCCGGTCGCGGCGAAGTCCTCGACCCCTGCGAGATAGTCTGCCGAGCGGGCGCCGTAGCAGAGAATCGTCTTCGTCACGCGAGTCTTCGCCGCCCGGTCGTCGCCGAACGACTGCTTCTCTAGCGCCTCTCTCGCGACCGAGAGAAGCGGCGTCTGACCGATGCCTCCCGCGACGAGGATCAGGCGCTCCACGTCGGGCGGGTCGAATCCGTTGCCGAGCGGTCCCCATAGCTCGACCTCCGCGCCGACCGGCAGGCGGGCGAGCTGGCGGGACATCTTCCCTTTGACGAGGTACAGGAAGCTCAGGCTCTGCGGCTGGCCGTCAGGTCCGTCGATTCGCTCGTAGAGGGCGAACGGTCGCCCGATTAGCGGATCGACCAGACCCGCGACGCGGATCATGAAGAACTGGCCCGGCAGGATCCGGCGCGCGATCTCGGGCGCCGCGACCTCCATCCGCATCGTGTCGCGGGCGACTTCGCTGGTCGCCAGCACGCGAGCCTTTTCGCAGACCGCCCGATCCGGGTTGTACTTCGCGTGAACGGACATCGGCTGGAGCTGAACCTCTTCGGCGAGCGGAGGGTGTAAGCCCTCCGTGTTAGGCGATCACAAGCCGGTTTCGAACTCGGGGGGTTTACACCCCCCGCTCAGAGAGAGGCGACGAGCCGCATCGGATTCTAACGGCTCAATCGTCCTCGGCATTCCGCTTCAGACGCTTCGACAGCGGAGTCGGCGGACCGTCAGCACGCTTTTTCGGAGCGCCGGGACGGGGAGCCGCCTTCTTGACCGCACGCTTGCCGGCGGGACCTTCGCCCTGGGGGCGACCGGCCGCAGGACCCTTGCCGACAGGTCGCTTGCCGTAAGGAGCCGCGCCCGTCGGGCGTCCGGATGCCGGACGTCCAGCCCCCGGTCGCGAGCCGGCAGGCCGAGCTCCGGCAGGTCGCGTTCCGGTCGGTCTGGCGCCGCCGGCTCGGGGCGGGGCAGGGCGCTTGCCGGGGGGGCGACTGCCCGCAGGGCGATCGCCAGCGGGACGCGTTCCCGTCGGACGGGCTCCCGCGGGACGCGGGCCGTCGGCGAACTTCCTCCGCGGACGGGGAGCCTCCCCTTCGCCGCCGTCGTAAGCGCCGGGGCGGGCGGGTCGAGGCGCCGGACGTCCTTCGCCCACAGGCTTCCGACCGGCGAACTTGCCGCGCGGACCGGTTGGCCGGGAAGAGCTCGGTCGTCCGGCCGCTCCGCTCGGTCGTCCGCCCGCTCCGGGTCGATAGCCGGGACCGTCGCCTTCGGAACGACGGAACGGCGCCTTCTTGCCGGGAGCGCCGCTGCGAGGCGCCGAGCGAGGTCCGCCTTGGCTCGACTTCTTCGGGAAGCCGCTCGGTCGGCTGGGGCGTTCCGCGGCTCCTTCCTCTTCGGAAGCACGAAGCGCGGCCTTACGTTTGCCTTCTTCCAGCACCTGGCGGGAGTTCTTCGTGCCGGGGCGCGAGGGCCGTCGCTTGGTCACCGTGCCCGCCGCTTCGCGGAGCTTGTCCAGTTCCTCGTGCGTCAGCAGACGGTGAGCGCCGACGGGCAGTTCGCCCAACTTGAGCGGGCCGAGCGAAATGCGCCGCAGCCGGAGCACCTTGTGTCCGAGCTTCGCGAAGACGCGGCGGACCTCGCGGTTCTTCCCTTCCTGGAGCGTCAGTTCCAGTTCGGTGTAGTTCGACGTCTTCCGGCGGATCTTGTACTGGGCGATGCGGGCGATGCCCTCCGCCAGCGGTACGCCTTCCTTCAACTGCCGCAGGGTATCCTCGTCCGGCGAGCCCTGCACCGCGACGAGGTACGTTTTCGACACGCCGTAGCGTGGATGCGCGAGGCGGTTGGCCAGCTCCCCGTCGTTCGTCAGCAGCAGCAGGCCTTCGCTTTCCTTGTCGAGCCGACCGACGGTGAAGACGCGATCCTCCTCCGGAACGAGGTCGATCGCGCGGGGGCGTCCGTCGGGATCGCGATTCGTGGAGAGGACGCCTTTCGGCTTGTTCAGCATGTAGTACCGCATCTTCGGCGTCTTCACGAGGACGCCGTCGACGTGGACCTTCTGCCGCTGCGGGTCGACGCGCACGCCGAGCTCGTCGGCGACTTTGCCGTCGATTTCGACGCGGCCGTCGGTGATCAGCTCCTCGCATTCGCGTCGGCTGCCGAAGCCGGCGACGGCGAGAACCTTCTGCAGGCGAACGCCCGATGGAGAATCGTCGTCGCTCATTCGCCCGCTCCTGCCGCTTCAGAAACCCTGAACTCTTGGGTGGAGTCTACCGCGACCGGGGCGGTTCGCGTAGGGCGTGCCGCCTGGGCGGGCGCACGAAGAGGACGCACGGGGAGGGCCGTCGTCGGTAGACTAAACCATGGCCTGCCTGCTCGCGCCTGCCCTCCCGAACCCCGATCGGAGATCTGCGATGCCTTCCGCCCGATTCGCCCTGTTCCTCGCGACCAGTCTCGTCGCCTCGACGCTCTTCGCGGCCGATCCGACCGATGCGCCGCTCGCCCACGTGAAAGCCGACGTCGATTCCGGAAGGGCGATCCTGGTCGACGTCCGCGAGAAGCGGGAGTGGGACGCGGGCCACGTCCAGGGGGCCGTCTTCCTGCCGCTCGGATCGATCGCCGACGGGCTCAACGAGGAAGAAGCGGCCAAGCTGCCCAAGGAAAAGGTCGTCTATCTGCACTGCGCCATCGGCCTGCGCGCGGCGTCGGCAGGGGAACTGCTGGAGAAGCAGGGTTACCGGGTGCAACCGCTGGACGTGGACTACAACGCGCTCGTCAAAGCGGGCTTCGTGAAGGCGAAGGATTGACGCCGTGGCGAAGGTGAAGAACGCGAGGCATCCATGCGAATCCTGGTCATCGGCGCCGGCGCGACCGGCGGATATTTCGGCGGTCGCCTGCTGGAAGCGGGCTGCGACGTGACGTTTCTCGTCCGTCCGCGCCGGGCGGAGCGACTCGCCGGCGACGGTCTGACGATTCGGAGTCCGTTCGGAGACGTCGCGCTCCCGCCGCCTCGGACGGTTCAGGCGTCGGACCTGCGCGAGGCTTACGATCTGATCCTGCTGAGTTGTAAGGCGTACGACCTGGAGCAGGCGCTTGAGGACTTCGCGCCCGCAGTGGGACCGGACACGGCGATCCTTCCGCTGCTGAACGGGATGCGGCACTTCGAGACGCTCGACGCGCGCTTCGGCGCCGAACGCGTCCTCGGCGGATGGTGCTTCATCGTCGCGCGCCTGGAAGAATCCGGCGCGATCGTCCACTCCAGCGACGTCCATGGACTGTCCTTCGGCGAACGGAGCGGCGAACGCTCGGAGCGAGTCGACGCCATCGAACGGACCATGTCGGGCGCCCGGTTCGAATCCCGGGCCAGCGACCGGATCGAACTCGAACTCTGGGAGAAGTGGACCTTCCTCGCCACGCTCGCCGGGGCGACCTGTCTGGCCAGGGCGTCCGTCGGCGATATCGTCGCCGCGGGGGGAATCGACCTGATCGTGGGCCTGCTGGAGGAATGCCGATCGATCGCGGAGCGATCCGGCGCGGCGCCTCGACCGGACGTCGTACAGGGATTCCGGGAGCGTCTGACGGCAGCCGGTTCGCCGATGACGGCTTCGATGCTGGCCGACGTGGAACGGGGCCATCGCACGGAGGCCGACCATATCCTGGGCGATCTGGTCCGACGCGGTCCGGCGACGACGCTCGATCGGTCGCTGCTCAAGCTGGCGTACGTCGCCGTGAAATCGCACGAGGCGAGAATCGCCCGGCAGACGCCGACCCGCGGCTGACGCGAGTTTCTTTAGGCGGTAGCGGCGTTAGCTTGTGCCGTGTCGGCGATTCGCCAGATTCGGCACGGCTGGACAAGCCAGCCATGGCACACGGACCAGGCCCGAACGTCGAACTCCTCTCCGCGCCAACTGCGAACTGTGCTTGACCGCTAACCCGACTCGACCCATGCCGCCGCTTTATCCGCTGACGTTCCGACCGCTCTACCGCAGCTACCTCTGGGGCGGTCGCCGGCTGAAGAGCCTGCTGGGCAAGCCGCTCGGCCCGGAGGCCCGCTACGCCGAAAGCTGGGAAATCGTCGACCACGGCGACGATCAGAGCGTCGTGACGGAGGGTCCGCTGGCGGGGAAGTCGCTCGGCGAACTCGTCCGCGAACGGGGCGAGGAACTGCTAGGGCCGGGGCGGACGTACGATTCGTTTCCGCTGCTCTTCAAATTCTTGGACGCTCACAAGGACTTGAGCGTCCAGGTTCATCCGGACGACGCCTACGCCGCGACGCTGAGCCCGCCGGACCTCGGAAAGACGGAGGCGTGGGTCATCCTGCATGCGGATCCCGGCAGCAAGATCTACGCCGGCCTGAGACCCGACGTCGATCGCGAAACGCTGCGAACGGCGATCGAAACGGGTCGCGCCGCCGAGACGCTGCACGTTTTCGAGGCGAAGCCGGGCGACTGCGTCTTCATTCCGGCAGGAACGGTTCACGCCCTGGGCGCCGGGCTGGTCGTCGCCGAAATCCAGCAGTCGAGCGATACGACCTATCGGCTGTACGACTGGGACCGGGTCGACGATCAGGGGAACCGCCGGCCGCTGCATATCGAGGAAGCGCTGAAGACGACCGACTTCGCCCGCGGACCCGTAAATCCGGTGGAGCCGCAACCGACCGACGACGGTCTGGGCGAACGGCTGGTCGATTGCGACAAGTTCCTGCTCGATCGGTACCGGACGACGGAGCCCGTCCCGCTCGACGCGAGCCGAAGTTGCTTTATCGTCGTCGCGCTGGAGGGATCGTGCGACCTCGTCGCGGGACCGGACCGCGCCGGAATCTCGCTCTCGAAGGGCGCGACTTGCCTGATCCCCGCCTCGGTCGGCAAGTTCGAACTGCGACCGCGGGAGATGCTGACCGCCCTCGTCGTGTCGCTGCCGTAACGACCGGGGGCCTGCCCCACGCCGCTCGGATCGCTCGTCGCCGGCAGAACCGCTCCTTTCGGCTTCGTCGCGCCGGACGGCGCCCCTTCGCCTGTCGGTCCCGCCGTCGAAGGTCGGGCGACCCTTTCGGGCGGCGCTTGCGTACCGGAGGGAGCGACATTTCGCGTCGCCCTCGGGCACGGGATGCAGTCGCTCGCCGCCAGGCGTCGAAAATCGCTGTAGCCCGCCCCGGCAAGATTCGCTATTGCAGCGGCGGCGAACCCTTCCTCCGAATCCGACTGCCCCAGGTCCACCATGTCTCGCGGTCGTCGGAACGTTCGCCGGATCCTCGCCCTGTCGCTGGCGGCGCCGCTGCTCGGCGGCATCGTGGGCGGCTGCAACCTCTATCGCCCCGGGCTGTTCGAGCCCCGGACCATCGAGCAGCAGCGCTATTCCGCTTCGATCCACGATCCGTACGGCCTGCCCGACGCGGGCCCGGAAATGGAAGGCGTTCGCCCCCGCGACTTCCAGCAGCCCTCCGCAGAACCTGCCCGCGCCCGCTGGTTCGCCGAAACCTGGCAGGGTCGGTAAGGCGCTGTTCTCTCCGGCGCGTCTTGAACGATCCGTGTGCCATGGCTGGCTTGTCCAGCCGTGCAGGGCCCCAGGTTTCGTTCGTCCCTGCGGAGTCATCGGGCGCAACGCTGTTCGATCGCGAAGCGCGAGGCGTTTGGGGCGAATGAATCCCGCTTCCGGCACGGCTGGACAAGCCAGCTATGGCACACGGATCAACCGAATCGCGTCAGCGGATGCAAGATCCTCGGCGCCGGGAGCCGCCCGCGAACCGCGCTCCGCAGTCGAGGCGCCCGTCGCAACGTTGAATTCCCGGACGCGAGAGAATAGACTTTCTCTAGCAGGTCGGCTCCTGCGCCGCGACGGGGGAGAAATGCTCCTTCGGTCGCGTCGAAGAGCCGGCCGCTCGACCGCTTCTTCCCCTTCTGCTTCGCTAGCGAGAACCGGCGGCGCTCGGAAGCGGTCGAAAAACGCAGGCCTGGGCCCGCCGTCACGTTCCGTATCCCATCTGGACGGAACGTCCGCGCGTCCTCTCGGCGTTGCGTGGAGCGTTCGGCATTTCCCGCCGGTCGCCCCCTGATCGTCGCCCCGGTTCCCGTCCCTCCGCCTGCGCGGATCGACCCCTTTCACTCCGTTCGAGCATTATGTCCCGTTATCCCAACGACGACCTGTTCGAAGGGACCTCGATGACCTTCGGGGAACACCTGGAGGAATTGCGGGCGTGCCTGTTCCGGGCGGTGATCGGCATCGTGCTGGGGTTCCTCGTCGGCATGCTGGCGGCGAACAACGTCGTCAAAATCCTGACCCATCCGCTGCAGAACGCGCTGGAGCAGTACTACGTCGACAAGGCCATTCGCGAGGTCGACGCGACGGAGCTTCCGCCCGGCGTGAATGCGGAGGACGTCCGCATCGCGATCCGGACCGAGCGCCTGGTTCCCGACAACAATATCCGCGTCGACGTTTCGCACCTGTTGACGATGCTCAAGACCGTCGCGCCCGAGGGTTTCGGCGACCTGCCGGCGAGAATGTCGGTCTTCGTACCGAACGATCTGCCGCTGAACCGGGTCGTGCCGCTCGCGAAGCGGATGACGGAAGAACCGTCGGCCGCGCCCGCGGTCGCAGATCCCGCCGCGGATCCGGCTGCCGCGAAGGAGCCGTCGATCGTCGCGACGCTGCGCGAACATCTCACCGACGAAGACCGCAAGTTCGTCGAGGAAACGGCGAAGCTCGACGTGGCCGAGCCGGTAGGCGAAGAGACCCGCGTGCGCATGTTGCAGACGCTCAATCGGTTGATTGGCGACGAGTCGCTCGCGCTCGAGGCCGACCTGGTGACCGGACTGGAGAAGACGTACGGAGAGGTCGTTTATCCGACCGCCGTCGAGCTTCGCGAGAAGGCGCTGGAAACCCGCGACCCGTCGGACGTACGAACGCTCAATCAACTCGCCATCTCGACCGCCTTCCCGACGGATCTTGTCGGCAGCGGCATTCCGCTGGTCGATCTGCCGACGTGGAAGCTCTCCGACGTGCGGGTGCAGGCCCTCGGCGCTTCCGAAGGCTTCATGATCTGGATGAAGGCGGCCTTCTTCACCGGCATGGTGCTGGCGAGTCCGTACGTCTTCTATCAGATCTGGCTGTTCGTCTCGGCAGGCCTCTATCCGCACGAAAAGAAGTACGTCTTCATGTACCTGCCGATGAGCCTGGGGCTGTTCCTGGCAGGCGTGCTGCTGGCGTACTCGTTCGTGTTCGAGCCGGTGTTGAGCTTTCTGTTCTCGTTCAACCGGATGACCAATATCGACCCCGATCCGCGCATCAGCGAGTGGCTCGGCTTCGTGCTGTTTCTGCCGCTCGGGTTCGGCGTTTCGTTCCAGCTACCGCTGGTGATGCTGTTCCTGAACCGGATCGGCATCCTGGAAATGGACGCCTACATCAAGAACTGGCGGATCGCGATCATGGCCATCTTCGTGATCTCGATGGTGCTGACGCCGTCCGATCCGTACAGCATCTTCTTCATGGCCATTCCGCTCGTGATCCTGTACGGCGTCGGAATCCTGCTTTGCAAGTACATGCCGAAGGGCCGCAGCCGGTTCAGCGAAGCCTACGAGCCGGCGTAAGCAGCAGTCTTCTCTGAGCGGGGGGTGTGAGCCCCCCGAGCCTAAATCGACGACGAGCGCTGCGCGTAAACCTCGGGGGACTCACGTCCCCCGCTCAGGAATTCTGAACGCGTCAAATCGCGTCGGGCCCGCGTTCGCCGGTGCGGATCCGGACGCAGTCGTCCATCGGCAGGACGAAGATCTTGCCGTCGCCGATCTCTCCCTTGTCGCCGGTCCGGGCGCCCTTGATCACGGCGTCGACGGTCGGCTGAACGAATTCTTCGTTCACCGCGATCTGCAACTGCACCTTGCGGAGCAGGTTCACCGCGACTTCGTGCCCGCGGTACATCTCCGTGTGACCCTTCTGTCTTCCGAAGCCCTGGCAGTCGACGACGGTCAGGCGAAAGACTTCCACATCGGTCAGCGCCGCCTTGACGGCTTCGAGTCGGCTGGGCTGGATGACGGCGATGATCAGCTTCATGACGGAGCAGTCAGCGGGAACTTCGGAGACGGCAGGCGCGGGGCAAGTCTAGTCCTCCCGCGGAAGCGCCGCAAGGAAGCCGGCCGAAGAGCGATCGAAGGGCGTCAGAGACGGTCGATCCGAGCGCCCGCAGCAGGGCCGCTCGAAAAAGAAGGAACACCCCGGTCTGAGCGAACGAGGCGGACGTTCGCCCAGACCATTGGGGTATCCTTCTGGCCCAGGCAGGCCGAAGAAGTTCGAGCTGTACGGTGTCAGCGCCTGGTGCAGCGGGCGTTCCCGTAGGTCCGGCGAACGCCCGAGGTCGATGACGAAATCCCTTCGCCGTACTCTCGCCTCTCGATCTCCCTGAGAAGCGCCTTTCGCTGCGATCCGTCGAGCTGTCCTGGCTCGCGAGCGCCGTCGCAAGCCGACCGCGTCTTGCGGTCGGCTTTCTTCATCGACTTCGAATCGATCAGTTGTGAGCGCCGGCGGGGGCTCCGACCGGGGCCGAGTAGGCCGCGCCATGACCATGGCTCACGCCGCTGGTCATGCCGTCCGCGACCAGGTGCGGCGGGTAGGCGTACATGCCGTGCTCGCCGATGTCGAGGCCTTCGATCTCTTCCGCCTGGGTGACCCGCAGACCGATCGTGTACTTGATTCCGAGGAAGATGATCATGCTGGTCGGGAAGGCCCACGCGAACGCGGCGCCGATTCCGATCAACTGGGTCGCCGTCTGGGCGAATCCGCCGCCCCAGAGGAGACCGCCTTCCATCGCGAACAGACCGGCAGCCAGCGTGCCCCAGGCGCCGCAGACGCCGTGGACCGAGATGGCGCCGACGGGATCGTCGATCTTGATCTTGTCGAAGAAGACGATCGACCCGACGACCAGCACGCCCGAGACCAGACCCGTGATCGCCGCCGAGATCGGCGAGAGGGTGTAGCAGCCGGCGGTGATGCCGACCAGCCCCGCCAGAACGCCGTTAAGCGTCAGCGAGGGGTCCGGCTTCTTGAAGGCGATCCAGGAGACCACCATCGCGCCGATGGCGCCGGTGCAGGCCGAGAGGTTCGTGGTGACGGCGATCAGGGCGAACTCGCCGCCGCCGATCGCAGTCGTCGAACCCGGGTTGAAGCCGAACCATCCCATCCACAGGATGAACACGCCCAAGGCGCCGAGCGTAATGTTGTGGCCGGGGATCGGGTTGATCTTCCCGTCCTTGCCGTACTTGCCGATGCGCGGGCCGAGGACGATGGCGCCGGCCAGAGCGCACCAGCCGCCGATGGAGTGAACCACGGTCGAACCGGCGTAGTCGCTGAAGGCCGGCAGACCCATGCCCGCGAGCAGTCCGCCTTCCGGCGCTTCCAGCCAGCCGCCGCCCGAGAAGAGGCCGTTCCAGGCCCACGACCCGAACACCGGATAGACGAACGCCGTGATCAGGACCGAGTAGATCAGGTAGCCGACGAACTTCGTTCGTTCCGCCATGGCGCCCGAGACGATCGTGGCCGCGGTCGCGGCGAAAACCGTCTGGAAGATCAGAAAGGCCCAGTTGAACTGGTCGTCGGTCTGGCCGGACCAGACGAAGGCGACGCCTTCGCCGCCCCAGGCGAAGAAATGCCCGACCTGCATCGTCCCGAACATCAGGGAGAAGCCGGCCAGCCAGTAGATGATGGACCCCATCGAGAAGTCCATCACGTTCTTCATGATGATGTTGCAGGCGTTCTTCGCTCGCGTGAAACCGGCTTCCACGAGCGCGAAGCCGGCCTGCATGAAGAACACCAGGAACGCCGCCAGGCAGGTCCACAGGATGTTCGCGTCGTGGAGCACCGATTCAGCAGTGAGGGGCGCCTCTTCTTCGACGACTTCTTCCGCGACGACGACTTCGCCATCAGCGGGCGCCGCATCGGCGGCGGGAGCTTCGGGGGCCGCTGCTGCGGCGTCCGCTTCCTGGCCGTACGCGGTCGGCGCCAAGGCCGACATCGCTCCGGTCACTGCGACCAGGAGCGCGAATCCCCAGATGCATTGCTTCCACTTCATAATCGCCTGCCTGATTGAAGGATGTCGGTCTTCCGCGCGTTCGAGCGCATGCGGTGGTGAAACGATCCGCCTCCGCAGCATTCCGCCTGCTGCGCGGCGAACGTTCCCCTTAGCAAGGAACGTGCCGCGAGAACCGGGGCGTCAAGGGAAGAGCGGGCCTAACGACCGCGTGAGCAAGCAGTTAACTTCTTGCGATTTTACGCAAGTTTCTGTCGGGATCTGCCGCACGACAGCTTGGCGCCAGGACATCAAGCAGTGAATGTCGCTTCCTTCAGCGCTCTGGGTCCCCCCGGGGGAACGATCGCCTGCGGGCGGCGCCGAAAGCGGTGAAGCGAGCACGACGTCGTGCTTAGCGGCGCTCGAAATTGAACAGCGCTTCGACGTAGTCGTCGACGTCGAACCGTTCCAGGTCCTTCTCGGTTTCGCCTTTACCGACGAACACGACCGGCAGGTCGAACTTCTGGCGAATCGGGATGGCGACGCCCCCCTTGGCCGTGCCGTCGAGCTTGGCGAGCACGATGCCGGTGCAGCCTGCCGCTTCGGCGAATCCGGCCGCCTGGCTCAGGCCGTTCTGTCCCGCGGTCGCGTCGAGGACCAGCAGCGACTCGTGCGGCGCGTCGGGAATGAGCTTGGCGATCACGCGGCGGATCTTGCCCAGTTCGCTCATCAGGTTCGTCTGCGTCTGCAAACGACCGGCAGTGTCGACTATGCAGACGTCGGCGCCCACTTCCAGCGCCCGGGCGACGGTTCGGTGGGCGACGCTGGCGGGGTCAGCGTTCGATTCGCCCTTCACGCATTCAGCGCCGAGTCTTCCGGCCCAGACGGAGAGCTGCTGCACCGCGGCCGCGCGGAACGTATCGCCGGCGCCGAGGACGACCGTTTTCCCCTGCGAACGGAACCAGTGCGTGAGCTTGGCGATCGACGTCGTCTTGCCCGAGCCGTTGACGCCCACCACGAGGATCACGGTCGGTCCGCTCGCGGCGAACTTGACCGGATGCTCCGGCTGCATCATCGTTTCGCGGACTTCCTCCTTGACGATCCGGATCAGATCCTCCATCTCGAGCACGCGAGCGCGGTACTCGTACCCGATCCGGTCGCGGATCTTCTGCGCCGTCGCGACGCCCATGTCGGTCCGGATCAGGATCGCGTAGAGCTCGGTCAGGAACTCGTCGTCGACGAGGCGGCCCCCCTTCTGGAAGAGGTCGCGGACGTCGCGGTTGAGCCAGTCGATCGTCTTGCGGAGCGCGGACCGAAGCCGCTCGATATAGCTCATTCTCCGCGTTCCTCACGGGAGACTTCCCGATCCTGACGGGAGACCTTGTCGAGAATGCCGTTCACGAACGAAGGCGAACGCCGGTCGCCGTAACGCTTGGCCAGTTCGATCGCCTCGTCGATCGCGACCGCGGCGGGCGTTTCTGAATAAAGCGCCTCCCAGGCGCCCAATCGCAGGACGTTGCGATCGGTCGCCGCCATGCGGGAGAGCGACCAGTTGATGGCCCGGGCGCCGAGCGCGGCGTCGATTTCCGGACGCTTTTCGCGCACGCCGGCGACGATCGCGCGGGCGAACGCCATGTTCTCCGGATCGCCGCGAAGACGACTCTTGAGGAACGCCTCTTCCCGCTCGGCGCTTTGGCCCGGATTGAGGTCGTCCTGATACAGGACCTGAAGCGCCACTTCCCGGGCGCGGCTGCGTCGGCTCATGACTCGGCGGCTCGCTTCGCCCGTCTCAGGACGGCTAGAGTCTCCATCGCGGCCTCGGTCGCTTCGACGCCCTTGTTGCCGACGGTTCCGCCGGCACGCTGCAGGGCCTGTTCGAGCGACAGCACGGTCAGCAGGCCGAATCCGATCGGTTTGCCCGTGCGCAGGGAAAGTTCGCCCAGCGACAGCGAGACCTGACGGTTGATATGTTCGTCGTGCGTCGTTTCGCCCTTGATCACGGCGCCGAGGCAGATGACGGCGTCGTGCGATTCGAGAGCGGCCTGGGCGACGATCGGAAGCTCCCAGGCGCCAGGCACCCAGAAAACGCCGATGCGTTCGTCCGCGACGCCCGCCTGGCGCAGGGTGGAGAGAGCGCCCTCCAGCAGGCGACCGGTGATGGATTCGTTGTATCGCGACACGACGACGGCGTACGACGCGTCGGCGGCGTCTGACGCCTGAGCTCTTGTCTCCAAACTGACGTTCCTCGCCCGAAACGAATCGACCGGCCCTGACCCTCTACCCGAGTCGAACCGACCAGTATCCGTCGCCGGGCGAAGCGGGACAAGGATGCGAGCCCGAGATGGGCCTTTACGGAGCAGGGCGAAGATCCAGTTTCGCGCGACGCGCGGGGAGTCGCGAGATATCGGGCGCTACCGAGCCGCCGAGCGGGGCGGGGACGAGCGTCAGCGTGATCGAATCGCTCTCGGCGTCGAGCATCCGGGCGTAGAGAACGTCCGCCGATTCTCCGGCGACGATCGCCTGTCCGGGGGCGATACCCGCCTGGGCGAACGCTCCGTCCGGCCTCGCGTCCGTGACGGAGATCAGTTCCACGGTCTTCGCCCCGTCGATCGCGAAGCGTTCGCTCGCCGTGAAGCCGAAGCGCTCCTGGACGAGGTAGCGGACGCGCCGCGCCTGGACGAAATCGTTGACCGCCTTGCCGCCGCCGGCGAGGAGGGCGATCGCCCCCATCAGATAAAAGGCCAGCATCCCCCTCACGAGCGCCTGATCCCAGGCCCGGTCGTGCCCCTTGTTCTTCGCGCCGGCGATCGCTCCGTAAGCGATCGTGCCGGCGGTGACGATCAGGATCAGGAGCAGGTTGACGAGCGAACCGAACAGGACGCCCAGCAGGTTCCAGGCGAGGAACTGCAACGAAAAAAGGACGCTCCCGATCAGGAACGCCCTCATGCCGAAGCGAAACAGATGATGGCCCGACTCCGTCGCCGCGAGGGGACGACCGGGAGCGAGTTCGAGCGCCGGTTCGGGAGCTTCGCGAACGGGCGACCCGTCATCCTGGCGAGCGGAGGGCGTCAGCCCTTCGTTGTCTGCGGACGTGGTCGGCTCGGCTTCCTTGGGCGATGCGATCGGAGTTGTTTCGACCATGGCATCGTCGCCGTGCAGGCGCTCTGCTCTACGGAAGTCGGACTCGGGGGACTCGCGTCCCCCGCTCGCCGATTGCGGTCGACTCACGTTCTCACGTTCATTCCCATCAGGAACTCGACGTTCGACTTGCTCTTGGTCAGCTTGCCGACGAGGGTCTCCATCGAGTCGACGGGGCTCAGTTCGCTGAGCGCCCGGCGGAGCAGGGTGATCCGGCGATGTTCCTCCGGATCGAGCAGGATCTCTTCGCGACGGGTGCCCGAGGCGCTGATGTCGATGGCGGGATAGATCCGCTTGTCGGCGAGCTTCTTATCGAGCACGATCTCGAGGTTTCCGGTTCCTTTGAACTCCTCGAAGATCACGTCGTCCATCTTACTCCCGGTTTCGATGAGCGCCGTGGCGAGGATCGTCAGCGAGCCCCCCTCTTCGACCTTGCGGGCGGAGCCGAAGAAGCTCTTCGGCTTCTGCAGCGCGTTCGCGTCGAGACCGCCGGTCAGCGTCTTGCCCGACTGCGGGCATTCCGAATTCCAGGCGCGGGCGAGACGCGTGATCGAATCGAGGAAGACGACGACGTCGATCCCCGCTTCAACCATCCGCTTCGCTTTTTCAAGGACCATCTGCGATACCGCGACGTGGCGTGACGCCGGTTCATCGAAGGTCGAACTGACGACCTCGCAGTTGCGACCGCGGACCTGCCGCTCCATGTCGGTCACTTCTTCGGGTCGCTCGTCGACCAGAAGCATGATCACGTAGGCTTCGGGGTAGTTCTCCAGAACCGCGCGGGCCATCTTCTGCAGGAGGACCGTCTTGCCTGCACGAGGAGGGCTGACGATCAGTCCGCGCTGACCGAAGCCGATCGGCGCGACCAGATCGACGACTCGCGTCGCCAGATCTTCCGGCTCATGTTCCAGGACGATCCGTTCGTTCGGATGCAGAGGCGTCAGGTCGTCGAACTCCCGCCGGCTCGACGCCAGGTTCGGATCCTGCCGATTCACCGCCTCGACGCGGAGGAGCGCGAAGTAGCGTTCGTTCTCCTTCGGCGGACGGATCTGTCCCGAAACGGTCGAACCCGTCCTGAGGCGGAAGCGCTTGATCTGGCTCGGCGAAACGTAGATGTCGTCGGGGCAGGAGAGATAGTGATAGGCCGAGCTGCGCAGGAACCCGAATCCGTCCGGCAGGATCTCCAGCGTCCCCTCGCCGTACATGAGGCCCGCTTCCTGCATGCGGCGCTTCATGATCCGGACGATCAGATCTCCCCGCGGCAGATCGGCTACGTCGTTCAATTCGGCGCTGCGGGCGACTTCCAGCAATTCGGGCATCGAGAGCTTCTGTAGTTCGGTGAAGCTCGAATCGACCTCGACTTCGCCTTCCGGTTCGCGACGCCGGCGCCGACGGTCGGCCTCGCGAGCGACTTCCTCGGCCAGGCTCAGCGGTTCGCCTTCGGCCTCCAGTTCGCGCATACGCTGCGCGACCTCGGGCGACACGGGGTCGCCCTCGCCGGGTTCGCGGCGAAACCGCGCCGCGCGCAGCGGTCCCCGGAGAGGCGCTTCCGTTCGATCGGCGCCGTTCGACCGATAGGCCGTTCGCCAGGAGGGTCGCTCCTCGGCCAGACGGCGAAGGCGTCCATCGCCGTCGCTATCTCCGTTACGGCGATCTTCGGACGGGTAACTATTGGCGCCGTGGTCCGCAGACATAACGGCATCGCTCCTTGCGCGGGCTAAATCGTGGATTGGGGAAAGCGAACCGAAGTTCGGGCGCCTTCGACCAGATAGTGGGAGAAAAGACGAGGTCGGCGGGGCTTCCTCGTCGCCTTCAAGTTCTGTCGCAACCGGCGCGGCAGGCGAAGCTGGGGACAGCCGCCGCCTTGCAGGATTTCGACGTGAGCATTGAGGGACCGCGTCGCGATCCTGCGGCAACGGAGAGACAAGGGGGGTCAGGTTGTCGAGGCGACCTTGCCGACGACTTGCAGAATAGACGTCCCGGACGACGGTCCGGTTCTTTCCGAGACTCCGAATCAGATCGCTTCGATCGCCCCGCTCGGGGGAGGCGAAACGGCGAAAGCAGCGGAGGCGCTGCAGCGAACGACGAGGGGCTAATGGGGCCGGGCGTTGATAAGGGCCGCCGAGCATTCCGAGCCAGGCGGCAGCGCGTCCTTAGTGGCGTGTTCGTTCGCGGTGTGGGGTTATTCTAGAAACTCCCGCGCTCCGACGGAACGAAGCATCTCGCCTTTTTCTAACGCCGATGCGGGCGATGAGTTCCGTAAATTCCGTGAAGAAACCGGTTTAAGGAGATTAATGCCCCTTAAGTGTTTGTAGCAGGTCCGCGACCTGCCGCTCCGTCACCGAACTGTCCCCCTCGTTCGCGACCGTCCAGCGGGAACGATTTTTTTTCTCTTCCAGCGGCAGTTGATGAGCCTCTCGCTGCCGGTGGGCCGCCGAACTCCACCCCCGGGCAGCCGTCCGGGCCATCCGCGTCGCCTCGCTCGCATCGACGAAAACCACGCCGTTGCAGTCGCGGTCCCACCCCGACTCGAAGAGCAGCGGAATATCGAGGATCACCAATGCGACCCCTTCGTGTCGGAGTTCCTCGATCCGTCGCAGGATTTCTTTTCGCACCCGGGGATGCAGGACACTCTCCAGAAATTTGCGATTCGCCGTGTGCGATTCGTCGTCGCCGAACACTAGCGTCGCCAGTCGCGAGCGGACCGCCTTGCCCGCATCGTCGAGGATTTCGCAACCGAATCGGGAGGCCAGTTCCTCGATCACGTCCTCCCGGTCCAGCAGCTCATGGGCGATTCGATCGGCGTAGATCCCGACCGCGCCGTGGTTGCGCTCGAAGAGCTGCGTGACGAAGCTCTTCCCGCTTCCGATGCCGCCTGCCACGCCGAGAATGATCATGCGCTGTCGTATCGTCTGGGTCGTGGTCTTAGTCGCGAACTGCGTCTTGTAGGGCAGGCGCCCCGCCTGCCGCCGCAGCGCAGGAAGCGTTCATGGCAGGCGGGGCGCCTGCCCTACAGGAGATCGATCAGTTCGAAAACTTGTAGGGCACGCCGTCGCGCCAGTTGTCGCCCACCTTGGCGTCGATGCTGATCGGAACGGCCAGCGGTTGCAGGCACGGATGTCGATCGGCGCCGGTCATCGTCTCGCGCACGATCGCGGCGACCGCGTCGACCTCTTCCTCCGGGGTCTCCAGCACCAGTTCGTCATGCACCTGGAGCAGCAGCCGGGCGCGAAGGTTCGACGACGCGATGGCCTGTTCCAGCCGAACCATGGCAACCTTGATCAGATCGGCGGCGGTCCCCTGGATGACCGTGTTGACCGCGATCCGCTCGGGCACCGTGCGCTGGTACGGATCCTTCACCGTATCGGGATCCCGCACGCCGTCGACCGGTCGTCGGCGGCCCGACAGCGTCGAGACGTATCCCAGCCGCCTGGTGTCGCGAAGAGTCTGCAGGATGAATTCCTGCACGCCGGGATAACCGCGGAAGTAGGCGTCGATGAAGGAGGCCGCTTCTTCGCGAGAGATGCCCAGCCCCTTCGACAGCCCGAACGGACTCTGGCCGTAGATGATGCCGAAGTTCACGGCCTTGGCCCGGCGCCGCATCTCCCGGTCGACCTCCTCGGGCGCCACGCCGAAGACCTGGGCGGCGACGCGGGTGTGAATGTCTTCCTCGCGGGCGAAGGCGTCGCGAAGCGCTTCGTCGCCGGAGAAGTGGGCCAGCACCCGCAGTTCGATCTGCGAATAGTCGGCAGAGAAGAGCTTCCACCCCGGTTCGCCCGGGATGAACGAGCTGCGGATCGCGCGGCCGTTCTCGCTGCGGATCGGGATGTTCTGAAGGTTGGGATCCTTCGAGCTCAGACGCCCGGTCGCGGCGACGTCCTGCATGAACGAGGTGTGAATCCGATTGGTCTTCGGATGGATGATCTGGCAGGTCGGGTCGAGGAACGCGTCGATGTACGTTCCCTTCAGCTTCGTAAGCTGCCGGTACTCCATCAGCGCCGCGGGGAGCGATCCTTCGCCCAGGCGATCGGCCAGCTCTTCGAGCACCTCAGCGTCGGTGCTGGGACCGGTCTTGGTCCGCTTGATGACGGGGAGCTTGAGCTTTTCGAACAGCAGCACGCCGAGTTGCTTCGGCGAGTCGGGGTTGAACAGCTCGCCCGCCATCTCGAACAACCGTTCGCGCAGCGCCTCGATCTGCCGGCCCAGGTCTTCGCCCAGCAGGCGCAGGCGATCGCCGTCGACGGCGATGCCGCGGTATTCCATCTCCGTCAGCGTTTCGGAGACCGGCATCTCGATCTCGTCGAACAGCAGGGCGAGACCCGCGTCGTCGATCGATTCGCGAAGCAGTTTCCCCAGACGGTACGTGACGTCGGCGTCCTCGGCGGCATAGATGGCGACGTCGGCGACCTCCGCCTCGTCCATGCGGATCTGTTTCTTGCCCGTGCCGATCAGCGACGTGATCGAGATGTTCTCGTGTCGCAGGTAGTACTTTGCCTGCTCGTCCATGCCGTGCGCTCGCGCGCCCGGCTGAAGCAGGTAATCGGCCACCAGCGAATCGAACACGATCCCGCGAACGACGATCCCGGCGGTGCGCAGCACCTGGACGTCGTACTTGCCGTGATGCGTCAGCTTGCGCCGGCTCGGATCCTCCAGAATGGGCTTGAGGCTGGAGATGGTCGACTCCCGGTCGAGCAGCTTCGACTCGGGCGGCCCCATCACCGGCAGGTAGTACGCCTCGCCTTCCTTCCAGCAGAACGACAGGCCGACGACGATCGCGTGTCGCGGATGCGTCGACGTCGTTTCCGTATCGAAGGCGAACTCCTCGACCTGGGAGAGCTCCGCCAGGAAGGCCTGGAACTTCTCTTCGTCGTCGATCAGGCGATAGTCGGCTTTCCATTCGGCGTCGCCGACCTTGCTCAGGCGCCGCGAATCGTCGGAAGAAGACGCTCCGCCCGAGACCTCGAAGTCTGCCGGCAGATCGAGGGAGAGCGGGTTGTCGCAGCCCCGATTCGCCAGAACCATCATCCGCTGACCGAGCCCGCGGAAGCCGAACTCGCGCACGATCGCATCGACGGCGCCGGGGTCGCCTCCGCCCGCGCAGCCGCGTTCCCAATCGATTTCGACCGGCACGTCGTCGCGGAGGCGCACCAGATCGCGGCTGATCGGAAGCGTCGGCTGCGAGTCGCGAAGGTTCTCCTGCTTCTTCTTGCCGGGGACCTTGTCGATATTCTGGAGCAGGTTTTCGAGCGTGCCGAATTCCTGAAGCAGGGCGGTCGCCGTCTTCGGCCCGATCAGCGGGACGCCCGGGATGTTGTCGACCGGATCGCCCACCAGGGTCTGGAAGTCGACCACCTGTTCGGGTCGGATGCCCCAGTCGACTAGCAGGCGCTCGGGGCCGTACATCTCCTGCTTGCGGATGTAGTAAAGCGAAACGTGCTCGTTCAGCAGTTGGCGGCAGTCCTTGTCGTTCGTGACCAGATAGCAGTCGAGTCCATCCTCGACGGCCCGACGAGCCACGGTCGCCATCACGTCGTCGGCTTCGAATGTGGGGCATTCCAGAATCGGAATCGCCAGCGCTTCGAGGGTCTCCTTCAGCCGCCCGACCTGGAACCGCAGGTCCGCCGGCATCTCCTCGCGATGGACCTTGTAGTCGGCGAAGAGTTCGCTGCGAAAGCCGACGCCGTGCGAATCGAATGCGCAGAACAGATAGTCCGGCTTGCGCTTGTCGAACAGGTCCAGCACGTCGCGACAGAAGCCGTAGATCGCTCCGACCGGCTGCCCCGACGGGCTCGTCATCGGGCCCATGCCGTGGAAAACCTGGTACAGGATCGCGTACGCGTCGAGGACGTAGACCGTCTTGCGCGACCCGCCCGTCTCTGACTTGCCCGAATCGACGGCAGCGACCGGAGCGGCCGGAGCAGAAACGGCGGCAGAAAGCTCGACCGCGGGCTTCGCGGCCGCAGCGGCATTTCGGGATTCGACCTCGCCCCCTGCTGTCTCCGGCCGCGCTTCCGCAGCGCCGGGATTCGCCTCGCCCGAACCGAATTCCAGGCGGCCTTGCGATTCGGACTTCTTGCGGGCCATGCGATCGATCGAGAGAGCGGAGCGAAGCGAACGCGTCATTATGACGGGTTCGGGGCGTCGCGGCGCCAGTCGCTCAGAAACTCCAGTCGGTTCGTAAAGGAGTCCGCAAGGAGCCGGATCGCGTTCGAATGCATCCCGGAGTTCGGCTGTCTACCGCTGCTGCTGCGTCTTCATCTGATTGGATTCGATGCGTTCTACCCGCAGGATGACGGCGGCCTCGCGGTTCGGGCCGGACGGGATCGGAATCTGGCGCTCCTCGCCGAGTCGTACGGGCACCGTCGTCTTCAGAGACCGGGCCGAGACGATCGGCTTGCCGACGTCGAGGTTCAGTCCCTTCACGGGTTCGCGACCGTCGAGGGACGTTACTTCGATCTCCATCGGAGAGAGAACGACCGAATCGGAATCGTCGCCGGGACTCACCGTCACGTTCAGACGAATTCCCAGTTCGTAGGCTTCCGTCTTGCGAAGCTCGAACTTGCCGTCGCCGAGCGGAACCAGATAGTCGAAGACCTGTTGCGAGGCGACGTAGACCGTCGCTTCCTGCTTCTCGATCACTGACAATCTCGGCGCCGAAATGATGTTGACGTTCGGATCCTCGGCTATCCGGGTACGCAGGTCGCGCGACTTGGCGTAGGTGACCGTAGGCGTCGGTTGCGGGGCGGGCGAGACGATCTCGCCCGAGATCGACGTGAGAGGCGGAAGCGTCTTCAGCGCTTCGGCGATCGGTTCGTATCGAAGCGCCTCCTGGATCGTCTTCGGCGGCGTATTCGCTGACGCCGCGTCGCCTTCCTCCGGGCTTGCGAACGTCGCTTTCGGATCCGATGGAGCAGGCAGAGCGGGGTCGGAAGAATGCGAATGCAAGTCGGCGATGTGTCCGCCTCCTTCCACGATCACCAGTTCGACCGCGTAGATCGGGCCCTTGAGGTCTTGCAGCGTCGATAAAGTCTCAGGAGCCGGCGGCGGCGAAGCGGGCGGCGACTGGGCGGCTGCGATGCACGGGAGAACGATCGAAGCGAAAAATGCGATCCATCGATTCGACATCGAGAGTCCTTCAGGTAAGAAAGAGTAGTCCGTCGAGACGTCAGGGAACGTTGGAGATCTTGACCGTCACGGGTCCGGCTCCGAGCAGGCCTTCCCGCGACCGGGGATGGAGAAGGCTCGCTACCTGTTCCTCCTCGAGCAGGACTGTGGTTACGTTCGAGGCGACCTCCGTCGAATTCGCGTAACCGTGAACGGCGTCGAGATCGGTATCGTTCGAGACGGCCGTCAGCCGCCCGCCGAGGAATCCGATTCCCGTCGCGGCGATTACCGATGCAGCGAACGCCAACGCAAGCCTGCGACGGGGTGGCCGGTCGCCGTCGTTCCTGCGGCGATCGTCGAGGCAGAGAAGCGTCTGCCGCACCCGCGCGTCCAGTTCCTCGCTCGGGCCGGCAGGGCCTGTCGCGGCGACAAGGCGTTCGAGTTCCGTCCGTTCGAGTTCATTCATGCGGCGCCTCCAGTCGCTCGCCCAGTCGCTCCAGCGCCCGGCGATAGCGCGCAGCGACGGTCGGCAAGGGTTCGTTCAGCAAGTCGGCGATCTCCCGAAACGTCAGCCCGGCATGGAGCCGGAGTTCGATCGTTTCCCGGCTTCGCTCGTCCAGCGTTTCGAGAACGCCTTGGACGGAGCGAAGCGTTTCCTCGTCGAAGCCATCCGGTACGTCCAGGCGCTGCGAAGGAATCTGGTCGTCGCCGGGAAGGCTCGTTTCGCTCCGACGGAACTGCGACCGCCTCAGATCGATCGCCGCGTTTCGGACGCAGCGAAAGAGGTACAGCTTCGGATCCCGCGGCGGAGCGTCGAGCGCCGCGAGCTTCACGATCGCGGCATGGACGGCGTCTTCAGCCGCCTCCCGCTGTCGGAGCGTCGACCACGCCGTCAGAAACAGTTCCCGACGGAACTGTTCGTACAGCGGGCCGAGCCACGCGGAAGGAGACATCGTCCCGGCGTCCCTGCAAGTTCGATCGAAGGCGTCCTTACTCGTATCCACGTCCCGTTCGGCGAATTTATGCACGAGCGAGACGGATTTCTCCCGAATCCCTTCGAGACGCCGCGACCGCTTCACGGATCGCTGATCGCGAATGGGAGGTCCGCCGTTTAATCGATTGTAGGAATTCTGTCGATTGGGCGAGAGCGGCGGAGCTTCGGGCGGTCAGCCGATCGGTCGGAACGTGCGACGTTCCGGTCTTGCGGGCGTCGGCTGCGGAAGGAGGTCGTCGGACGCCGATTCCGATTTCGTTGACTGGCGCACCGCGTCAACTAGAATTCGGGTGCCGTATCCTCTTATCGCTACGGCGATTCGGCTGCCGCGTTCGCGACGAGAGCCGATTCGTCGGTTCGCCGTTCCCGATATTCGTTCGCCGAACGGCGTACGCCACGCTGAAACCCAGGGGCCTCGCTCCTCCTTCAGGTACCCAAATGGCTGCTTCTCGCGAGAATGTCTGGCTCCAGGCCGCGCTGATCATCTTCGTGTTGATCTCCGTCGTGCTCGGCGCCACGACCTGGGTTTATTACACTTCCGCCCGGCGGGCCGATGAGGCCGTCGCCTCGAAGGAGACGCAGCTTCAGGCGGAGCGCAAGCGGGCGGAAGGAAACGCTGCGGCGTTCAACCTCGTCGCCCACTACGTCGGCAACGCCCCCAAGACGGAGGCCGAGGTCCAGTCGTACGAGTCGATGGTCGCCACCAGCGGGACGCCTGAACTGCAGGCCCAGGTCAAGGCGATCGGCGACGCGTACAAGACCGACATGCAGAGCTTCGCCATGGAGTTCCCGGCCGAGAACCGGAACTACCACGTTCTGCCGCAGAACCTGATGGACATCATTCGCGATCTGAACGCCCGCGTCGCGGACGCCCGGGAACAGGTCCGGCTGAAGGATCTCGAACTGACCCAGGTCAAGCAGACCGAGCAGACCAAGACGGCGGAGGCTGAAAAGGGTCGGGACGCCGCGATCGCCGACCGCGACAAGATCAAGGAGCAGGCGACGCAGGAGAAGACCCGCGTCGACGCGGAACGGGATACCCTAGCCAAGACGGTCGGCGACAAGAACGCGCAGATCGCCAAGTTGAACCAGGACTTCCAGACGGAACGCAACCAGCTCCAGAGCCAGATTCAGACGTTCACGGTGAGCGTCGCCAACCTGCAGGAAACGCTGGCCAAATACGAAGGCGAACTGACCAGCCCCGCGGACGGTCGCATCACCCAGATCGATCAGCGGAACGACCGGGGCTACGTCAACATCGGCGAAGCGGACGGTCTGAAGCCGGCCACGACGTTCTCCATCTACAACCAGGAAGAGACCCGCTTCGGCGAAGTCGAACCGAAGGGCCAGATCGAGATCACGCGAATCACCGGGCCGCATCAGGCCGAGTTCCGGGTTCTGAAATCCGACGCGTTCAATCCGATCCAGCGGAGCGATCTGATCCAGTCGCCGGTCTGGAACGCGGGCGACCAGGTTCGCTTCGCGCTGGCCGGCATCCTGGACGTCGACGGCGACGGAGACTCCGACCTGGACCTGGTCCGGAACATCATCCGCTCGAACAACGGCGTGATCGACGCGGAAATGACGGAGCAGGGCGATTACACCGGCACCATGTCGGTGAAGACGCGCTACCTGGTCGTCGGCGAACGTCCGACCGACAGCTCGCCGCAGGCGTTCCGCGATACCTACAGCCGCATGCTGGGCGAAGCGGACGAGTACAGCATCCAGCGGATCGACCTGCAGAAACTGCTGGAGTACATGGGCTATCGTGCCCAGGCGACGGTCACCCCGCTCGGAGCCGGCGGCGGAGCGCCCAGCGTCGAAGGCGCCGGCGGCTCCGCTTTCCGTCCGCGCACCGTTCCCATCCGCAACTGATCGCGGGTCAAGAACCGAAAGATTCGAACGAGGCCCGGGAGTAGCGACTCCCGGGCCTCGTTTCGTTGCGGATCTGGCCGTCGAAGGCGGATTCGGCGCCGAGTCGGGTCGCCCTATGGCGCTCGTTAACCAGGGCGGTCCCGGTCGATCGGCTGAGAAATCGACGGAGACAGGTTCGGCTCCTGTCCGACCCTCTGCAGTCCCTGCGTATCGCGCGCGAAAAAAGCCTCGCGACGGGATCCGTGGCGAGGCTTGATGAATTCAACTCAGCGAAGACGCGGCTTCCCGCGATCTGACGCGGGCGACTGCGTCGCGCGACTACGCCGCGGCGGGCTGCTTCGCCTTCTTGATGAAAGCCGACAGGCGGCTCTTCAGGCGGGAGGTCTTGTTCGGGTGGAGCACCCGCTGGGCGCCGGCGCGGTCGAGACGCTTGGCGGCGAGCTTGAACGCCTCGTCAGCCTTCGCCACGTCGCCCGCCTGCACGGCCTCGCGGACGGCACGGATCGCGGTCCTGATCGCCGACTTCTTCGCACGGTTGCGATCGCGGCGTTCGATGCTCTGGCGGAGACGTTTCTTGGCGCTGGGCGAATTAGGCATGTTCGTCGCGGACGTTCTGAGTCTTGGTTCTGCGGCGGCGAGGCGCCGACGGCGATCATTTGACGGCGGAGAACCACAGTCCCCGGACGCCCCCGATCCGGAGACGTCGACAGGTAGATCCTGCCGCCGCGAAGAATCAACTACTTTGACGCATCTGGCGGAGATTGTCCAGACGCTCTCGGGCGTCTTTGAAATTCGGTTCCGCGGCGACGATCGCCTCGAAATAAGGCTGGGCCGCGTCGAGCCGCTCCATCCCGACCGCCAGAACCGCGTACCGGTACTGCGCCAGCAGGCGGACCTCCCCCGGCGGAGCGTGATTCGCCGCCTGTTCGTAGCTGGCCAGCGCCTCGTCGAACCGTTCCAGGAATTGCAGGCACTCCCCCCGGTCGATCATCCATTCGCATCGATCGGGCGCCCGTTCGATCAGGCCCCGGAACGCCTCTTCCGCCGCCTCGTACAGTTTTTCCCGCTTCAGCCGCCAGGCATACTCGTACCGCCAGTCCAGGCGATCGGGTTCCCGCAGCGAGCGCGACCGGAACGCATCCAGTTGCACGCGGCGCCAGTTCTGCCGCAGTCTGCCGGCCAGTTCCCGCGCGGCCGGGACGTTCTCGCGTTCGACGAACGCCGCCGCGGTCTCGTACTGGGCGTGCGCCCGTTCCATCTGCACGTTTTCGAGCCGTTCGAGCAGCAGCAGCGACCGCCCGCTGGCCGCCAGGGCCCGTTCGAGCGTCCGTTCGGCCGCGTCGAACTTTCGTTCCTGTTCGAGCAGCGTCACGTACTCGAAGACCTTCGCCAAGTCGTCGGGACGCTCTTCGACGTGCTGGGCCAGTTGCTGCACCGGCGTCTGGGGGATCGCGTCGGAGGCCTGCCGCTTCTTCGCCTTCGCAGGCGGACGCAGTCTCGCCGGGGCCGGGCTCTCGGCGCCTTCGTGCTTCAAAGCGTCTCGGACCGTATCGGGAACTTTTCCGCTCTTTTCGAACGTAAGCAGGGCGATCTGCTCGCCCGCTTCGGAATCGCCCGTAACCAGCGATTCGACCCGGCGCCACAGCAGGATCGCCTGGTCGTAACGTCCGATCGATCCCAGGATTCGGGCCGCCTTGCGGTGAATCTCCGGATCGTCCTTGGCGCTTCGCGTGGCGTGCTGGAACAAGATGAGCGCCGAGCCGTACGCCGCGCCCGCGACGCACGCTTCGGCCAGCATGCTCGCCGTTTCGGCGTCGTCGGGATCGTGCGACAGGCGGTCGATCGCCGCCGGGAAGAACTCGCTCCAGGCTCCCCGTTCCAGGGCCTGGCGCAGCTTCTTCGAATTGCCGAACCAGCGCCGGAGCATCCGCCCCGTCGCGTTCGCCCCGCTACGAGCGCGAATTCGTTCGACGAACGACTTGGCGTACAGCGTCGTTCCGGGATCCTGCGCGAAGCAGGCCGCGATCGCCGAATAGATCATTCGTCCGTCGGCGTCGGGCCGTTCGGCCGTCGCGACCGCGCGACGAAACGTCGCCTGCAGGCGACGGCTGGCGTCGCCGTCCGGAACGGGAAAGGGCTCCGCGAAGCCTGAATGATCGGCGGAGTTCATCGCGGATGGGGAGGGAAGAGACCCGCGGGAGAGAACGTTCATTCTATCTCTTCTTGTCGAGGGTCGGCGGGCAGAGTCAAACTACGCGGGAGATTTCTCTGCTGTCGGAGATCCGTCGATTCGTAGACTTCAGTCCAGACCGTCGCCCCGGTCGCCTCTCGCATGCAACGTTTCGGCAAGGTCTATCTGGTGGGGGCGGGGCCGGGCGATCCGGGCATGCTCACGCTGCGCGCCGTGGAAGTTCTTCGCCGGGCGGAGGTCGTCCTTTACGATTATCTGGCTAACCCCGCCGCGCTTAACTTCGTTTCGCCCGAAGCGGAAACCATCTGCCTGGGAAAGCATGGCCGCGAACGGATCTGGACCCAGGTCGAAATCGAAGCGGCGATGGTGGAGCATGCTCGCCGGGGCCGGATCGTCGTCCGCTTGAAGGGAGGCGACCCCGCCGTCTTCGCCCGCGGCGCTCAGGAAATGGAGGCCCTGCGACAAGCCGGCATTCCCTGGGAAACCGTGCCGGGCGTCACCAGCGCGCTGGCGGCAGGTTCCTACGCCGGCATCCCGGTCACGCACAGCGACCTGGCGAGCGCCGTCGCCCTCGTCGCGGGCCGCGAAGCGAACGACAAGCCCGAGACCGCCGTCGATTTCGCGGCGCTGGCGAAGTTCCCCGGAACGATCGTGATCTACATGGGCGTCACCACCGCCCGCGCCTGGTCCGCCGCGCTGCTGGCGGGAGGCAAAGATCCCGCGACGCCGGTCGCCCTCGTCCGCAAGTGTTCGCTGCCGGAGCAGAGCGTGCATCGCTGCACGCTGGCGGAGGTGGCCGACCGGCTCGAAGGAACGCAGAAGCTGCGCCCGCCGATTCTCGCCATCGTGGGCGACGTCGCGACGCTCGGCGAGCGGTACGACTGGTTCAGTCGACGACCGCTGTTCGGCAAGACGGTTCTCGTGGCGCGACCCGCGGCGCAGGCGGCGGCGCTGGCCGCTCCCCTGGCGGAACTCGGCGCGGAGACGATCCTGGCGCCGGCCATTCAGATTCGTTCGCTCGCCTCGTCGCATGCCGTGCAGGAGGTCATCGGGCGGCTGAATCAGTTCGAGGCAATCGCCTTCTCCAGTCGCAACGGGGCGGAGGCGTTCGCGGAAGCGCTGACCCTGGCGGGGAAGGACGCGAGGGCGCTCGGGTCGGCGAAACTGGTCGCCATCGGACCCGGGACCGCAGCCGCGCTTCGGGAGGAGCGATACGTGCCCGATCTGATCGCGGCAGAGCCCTACCGCGCGGAGACGCTGGCCGAGGCGCTGATGACGCTGCCGGGCGAAAAGCCGGTCCTGCTGGTCCGTGCCAGTCGCGGTCGCGAGACGCTGGCCGAAACGCTGGTCGCCGCGGGACGTTCGGTGGAACAGGTCGTCTTCTACGCGAGCGAAGACGTCGAAGTCGCGGACGAAGCGACGATCGAGCGGATGCAGAACGGGGAGATCGACTACGTCGTCGCCACGAGTTCGATGATCGCCCGATCGCTCGTGCGACTGTACGGCGAAGGGCTGAAGCAGACGAAGCTGGTCAGCATCAGTCCGCTGACTAGCCAGACGCTGGCCGACCTGGGCTATCCGGCCGCGGTCGAAGCCTCCGCCGCGACCATGCGCGGCATCGCCTGCGCCCTTCTGGAAGCTGCCGGCGTCGACCCCGAAGCGGCGCTCGCCGGCATCCTGCACCCGTTCGACGACGACAGCGAAACGTAGTCTCGCAGGCTTATCTCGTAGGGCTGGCGCCCGGGTCTTGTAGGGCTGGCGCCCTCGCCTGCCATTTGCCGTCGGTACCAGCGTCGCGGCAGGCGAGGGCGCCAGCCCTACGGGAGGTGAACTCCGATCCTTTCTACTTCGTCTCGCCTGACTCGACGTCCGGCGATTCGAACGACATCCGGAAGCTGCGGCGTCCGATCGAATCGGCGAGCGCTTCCAGCGCCGCGCGGTCGTCGTCGTCCACGATCAGGTGGACGTCGTGCCGCTCGGCGGCGAGCAGGATCAGTTCCCGCGGGTCCATCGTCTGCGCGATGCCGATCCACTGGGTCTGGTCGCGGCGCCAGTTCCGAAGGTCGAGATGGAGTTCCGCTTCGAGCGTCTCGTCGCGCACGGCCCATACCAGGACCGGCAGCACGGCGTCCTCGCGAGCGTAGACGCGCGCGGGCAGATCGCCGCTCTCGCTCTCCTCGGCGGCGAGTTGCAGCAGCGGATCGAGGCCCTGCGCCAGATCCTCCGCTCGCAG
Organism: Lignipirellula cremea; assembly: GCF_056501455.1. Lineage (NCBI taxonomy): Bacteria > Pseudomonadati > Planctomycetota > Planctomycetia > Pirellulales > Pirellulaceae > Lignipirellula > Lignipirellula cremea. Next base: position 5,624,683 of record NZ_CM151415.1, on the reverse strand, counting down.
CATCGGCGGCGTCTGACCCAGCAGGTAGAGCTTTCGCTGCCAGTGCGTGCGGGCCTTCTCGTCGCCGCCGACGGCGGTCGGGCCCGTTCCGCTCGGCAGGAAGTAGATGAAGCTGTTCCCGGCCTTCGCGAGTTCGAGAGCGCTCTCCTGATCGGTCGGCAGCTTCCAGTTCGCCGGGAGCGGGCTGCGCGAAGGAGTCTTTTCTTCGTCGGTCTTTTCTTCGGCGCCCTTTCCGTCAGCGATCGACTGGCCCGTTTCGCCCATGCCCGACTCGACGAATACGATCGTCGGCGCCGGGGCCTTGTCGCGGGGAGCCTGCATCGCGGCGGACCAGCCGAAGCCGACGCCGGACGGTTCGCGGCTTTCGGCGAAGCGGACCCACTCTCGCGAATCGCCGGAACGAGCAGGCAATTCCGACATGGCCGCGGTGTCAGCCTTCGCCGATTCGCGGGCCCAGTCCGAAAGCTCCGCCGCCCGTTCGTTCCATTCGCCCGGCGTCAGCTTTTGAGGAAGCTCGCGCGCGGGCAGCCGGATCTCATGGATCTTCGTGACGATTTCGTCTTTCGGAATCTGATCGAAGACCTTGAGCTGTTCGGGCTCGAAGGGCTTGTCGCCGAACGCGTCGACGGAGACCGTGCCCGCGAAGTCAGGCTGCAGATGGGCCAGCATCCACCGCAGCACGGGAAGCTGGATATCGGGCGTGTCCTGATGGGCGCCCGGGCCGAACGCGACGCCGACGTCCGTCCGCTTGCCCGCCAGTTCGTACAGGCCGAAGACCGGCGCGATGGTCCGCACGACGCCCAGCAGCGGGAAGATCGGATCGCGGTCGGTGTTGACCAGCAGCAGCGGCCGCGGAGCGACCAGCGCCGCGACGCGCGAGTAGTCGACGCCGCGGCGGTTCACGAAGTACATGCAGTCGCAATGTCCGGCGACGCAGTTATCGACCACGTGATCCTGCAGATCGGTGATGCCGGCCACGGGGGCCGCGGCCTTCACGCGCTCGTCCAGGGCGGCCGTCCACCAGGAGTAGGCTCCGCCGCCGCTGCGACCGGTGACGCCGATGCGGTTCGCGTCGATCCGCTCGTCCGCGACCAGCAGGTCGATCGCCCGCATCGCGTTCCAGGCTTCCATCCCGGCAGGCGTGTAGCCGCGGTCGACCCAGTCCCACAGCTTCAGATTGTGGGTGCCATGGTGCAGGCCGCCGATCTCGCCGAGTTGAATCGTGTCGACCACCAGGCAGGCGAAGCCATGCTTCGCGAAGCCGATGCCGTGATGCTGGTAGTGAACCTTGTTGCCGTAGCTGACGCCGTCCTTCTCGACGCGCCCGTGACCGCATAGATACAGAATCGCGGGCAGCTTGCCTTCGCGATCTTTCGGACGGTAGAGGTTGGCCGTCACGTACAGGCCGGGCAGCGACTGAAAGTGCAGCTTCTCCACCACGACGCCGTCATGCTCGACGGTTCCCGTTACCTGCTTTTCGAGCGGTCCGCCCAGTTCGAGCCCGTCGAGTCCCAGGTCGTGCCAGAGCGCGGCATGCTCTTCCTCGCGAAGCGCCTGCCAATGGTCCCAGGACTGCACTTCGTCGTAGAAGGCCGCTTCGCGCGGCTGTACGACGTCGAAGACCTGCTTCTCGAACCAGCGCTGCGACGCCTGCATGCCGTACGACGGTTCCTGTGCAGGCACGAGGGTCGGACCTGCGGCGACGGCGACGAGAGCCGCCATCGCGAAATGGCGCAGGGCCGTTCCGCAGACGCGATCGATGAGGCGGAGCATGGGAGCGATCTCAGGGGGCAGGCAGAGGAGGGGAGCCGAGCAGGAGCGTCGATATTGTGACCCGGCCGTAACGAGAAACCAAATGATTCCGACAGGGTCTGGGGCGAGCGGAGGGTGTGAGCCCTCCGTGTCCTGTGCGAGGAAGTGAAGGCTCCGTTCCTTCGAACAGTCGGTACGCGTTTCGACAAGAAAGACACGGAGGGCTCACACCCTCCGCTCGCCGACGAATGATTCAGCTCTCTTTGCGTTCCAGCGCCTTGAACGCCGCGGGAAGATGCTCGGCCAGATCGAGTGCCGTCATCCCGACCTGCCCGCAGGCCGCGGCGGCCAGATCGCCGGCGAGACCATGCACATGCACGCCCAGCAGGGCGGCGTCGAACGGAGCGAGCTTCTGACCCAGCAGCGCCGTGAGCGTCCCGGTGAGGCAATCGCCCGTGCCGCCGGTCGCCATGCCGGGGTTGCCCGTGTCATTCTCGTACGTCCGTTCGCCGTCGGTGACGAACGTGCGATGGCCCTTGAGCACGACGATCGCGTTCAGCTTCGCCGCGAGGCGCCGGGCGGCGGCCTTCTGCCGGTCGCGATCGGGTTTCGTGGTTCTACCTTCGTTCGCGGGCGAAGCCGATTCTTCTTCGAGGAGGGCCTCCAGGCGCGCGAACTCTCCCGGATGGGGCGTCAGGATCCGGGGGTGATAGGAAACCTTCAGCGCCGCGCCCGCCTTCGCCAGCGCGTTCAGGCCGTCGGCGTCGATGACGAGCGGACAGGGCGCCGAGGCGAACAGTTCCTGGACGATTCGCTGCACGTCCGGCGACTGGCCCATCCCCGGTCCGACGGCTGCCGTATCCTTCGATTCGAGCAGTTCCAGGATCTTCGCCAGCGCCTTCTCCGCGAGCGCTCCGTTCGCGTCGTCGGGCAGCGGGATCGTCATGTAGGCCGGGTGATAGCCCGCGACCGTCTCCACGCACCGGTCGGGCACGGCCAGCGTGACGAGGCCCGCGCCGCTCTTCAGGCAGGAGATGCCGGAGAGGGCGATCGATCCCGCCATCCCGCGCGACCCGCCGATGAGCAGTGCCCGACCGTACGTTCCCTTATGCCCGTCAGGCTGACGCTTCGACAGGCGGGGCAGGGGAGGGGACTTCATGCGTTATCCTTGCTCTGCTTCCGGGCGATCATGCCGCTGAGATAGCCTCCGCGAAAGCCGGCGTCGATGTTCACGACCGCGACGTTCGAGGCGCAACTGTTGATCATGCTGAGGAGAGCCGCCGCGCCGCCGAGATTGGCGCCGTAGCCGACGCTGGTCGGAACGCCGATGACCGGGCAGTCGACGTAGCCCGCGACGACGCTGGGGAGCGCGCCTTCCATCCCGGCGACCACCACGACGGCGTCGCGGCCCAGCAGTTCCTTCCGCCTCGCGGCCAGGCGATGAGGTCCCGCGACGCCGATGTCGGCGATCAGATCGACCGGCACCCGCATCCAGCGGAGGGTCTCGACCGCCTCTTCGGCGACGAACAGATCGCTCGTCCCCGCGGTCACCACCGCCACGCTGCCGACGGGTTCGGGGGCGACATAGTCCGCCGCGGTGATCCGCAGGGTCCGCGCCCTCGGGTTGTAGATCCGCTCGTCGCCGACATCGGCGAGCAGTTCGTACTGCGACGGGCTGACCCGGGTGAGAAAGACCTCGCCCAGGTGGACGAGCAGGCGCTTCGTGGCGGCGAGCAGGGCGTCGTCGGGCTTGCCTTCGGCGTAGACGACCTCTGGAAAGCCGCAGCGTCGCGTCCGATCCAGGTCGAGCGTCGCCCCCTCGAGCGCGATCTCCGCGCCGGTTTCCTTGCTGGACGCCGCCGCCGCGAATTCGGAAAGGGAGAGGCGACCCGCGAGGAGCGCTTCGCCCAGATGGGACCAGTCTTCGTGCTGCATGTTCTCGTATTTTCTGAGCGGGGGATGTAAATCCCCCGAGGTTCCTGGCGCTCGTTCGATGCGGCCTCGGGGGACAGTCGTCCCCCGCTCAGGGAAGAGCGCGCTTGTCGCAATCCCCCGAACCTGCCGCTTCTTGTCAGAATCTTACGCGGAAACCACAATGGCCGGCTCCGTTCGCCGAACTGGTACAGGCCGAACCGTCACCCTTTCACCGTCGTTTTTCCGCATGCAAGACTGCGTTCTGGCCTACTCGGGCGGTCTCGATACTTCCGTACTTCTCGGATGGCTTCAGGATCGAGGTTATCGCACGCACGCCGTCTACGTCGATCTGGGGCAGCCTTGCGAGGACCGCCAGGCCATCCTCGACAAGGCGAAGAACATCGGCGCCGCGAGCGCCCGGATCATCGACGTCCGCGAAGAACTCTGCAGCGAGTTCGCGTTTCCCGCCCTGATGTGGCAGGCGAAGTACGAGGGGGTTTACCTCCTCGGAACGTCGATCGCCCGCCCGCTGATTTCGCGGGTCTGCCTGCAGGTCGCTCGCGAAGTCGGCGCCAAGGCCTTCGTTCACGGCGCGACCGGCAAGGGGAACGACCAGTGCCGGTTTCAGCTCGCCTCGGAAGCGCTCGACCCCACGGTGCAGGTCGTCGCGCCCTGGCGCATGAAAGAGTGGCGCGACCGCTTCCCCGGTCGGACGGCCATGCTCGAGTATTGCGAAGAGAAGGGCATCCCCGTCAAGGCGACGTCGAAGAAGCCCTACAGCAGCGACGAGAACTGCCTGCACATCAGCTACGAAGCGGGCGACCTGGAAAAGCTGGACGTCAACGGCTGCGCGCTGGTCGACTTCGGCATGACCGTCTCGCCGCAGGACGCGCCGGATAAGCCCGAATCGGTCACCGTCGCCTTCGAGAGCGGCGTTCCCGTCTCGGTCAACGGCAAGAAGCTCTCGGCAGCCGGCATCGTCGAGGAACTGAACAAGATCGGCGGACGCAACGGCGTCGGGCGCATCGACATGATCGAGAACCGCTTCGTCGGCATGAAGAGCCGCGGCGTCTACGAAGCGCCCGGGATGACGATCCTGTACGAGACGCACCGCCTGGTCGAACAGCTCACGCTCGACCGCGACCTGACGCACCTGCGGGACCGCATGGCGCCCGAGGTGGCGGAGATGATCTACTACGGCTTCTGGTTCTGCCCGAAGATGGACGCGCTGATGGCGCTCATCAACGAAGCGCAGAAGCCGGTGACGGGCGAGGCGACGCTGCAACTCTACAAGGGCAACCTGACCGTCGAACGTCGCAGCAGCCCCAACAGCCTGTACGACGAAGGGATCGCCACGATGGAAGGCGGCGGCTCCTACGACCAGACGGATGCCGAAGGCTTCCTCCGTATCCAGGGTCTGCCGGCACGCGTGCAGGGACACATTCGTCCGCGAAGCTACTAGGCGAGCGGAGGGTGTGAGCCCTCCGTGTCTTGCAGGAAGTAGTCAGCGTCAGGGCACCAAAGCGTTTGTCCTCTAGCTTCGGTCTGTATGGAAACGCTCGTCGGCACAGCTCGATTGGCCCATCAGGCAGGCGCGAAGGGATACTTCGCGGACGTATCGCTCCGTGCCGACGTCACCTCGGACCAACTAAGCGACATATCGATCGCCTTCTCGGATGATGTCGCTGCCGAATGGCGGGAAGCGGCATCTATCGGCATACGAATGGGCTGGAGGCTGGCGGCGTCAGAGTGTCGGGACGAACGCGGCATCTCTATCCATGTCGAGCGGATCGTCAGCAACCCGGTCGACACGACCGAAACCGTTGTCATCTATGTCGCCGCGAAGGCGATGCTGTCGCTGTTCGGCGCGAATCCGCCGCATGCCCCAGCTTTCGTTCCGGAGTTTGGAGTTTTCGTATTCGGAAGATGACTTGGTTACATCGCGCTCTGCAGTATTCGCTTATCGTTAGCTGTCATCCATCGCATGAGCCGCCGCGAGTTCTGACGGTCGCGCCAAGTCGAGATTTCGTACTGCAGACTTGGAACGAATAGCTGTAACGATCCACGGTGGGTCAAGACCCGCCCTACGAAGACAATTCATCTCGCCGGGTAACTCGAGCTATGTATCTCCTCGAAAACCCGGTGCTTCAGCGCGAGCTTCTGGTCAACCTCCGCATGTCGCGGAGCTTTCTGCTGCTGCTGGCTTATCAGGCGGCGCTGGGGGCGGTGGTCTACTTCGCCTGGCCGCAGGATAGCCGGCTCGATCTGACGCAGAGCCCGACCGCCGCGAAGAACCTGATCGACCTGTTCTTCCTGGGGCAGTACATCCTCACGGCGCTGATGGCGCCGAGCTTCGCCGCCGGTTCGATCACCGGAGAGAAAGAGCGCAAGACCTACGAGATGATGCTGGCCAGCCCGCTGCGCCCCACGGCGATCGTGCTGGGGAAGCTGCTGGCGTCGCTGACGCACCTGGGGATTCTGGTCTTCGCGTCGCTGCCGGTCGTGATGCTATGCCTGCCGCTGGGGGGCGTCTCTTTCTATGAAGTCTTGGCCGCGTACCTGGGCCTGATCCTGTCGGTGATGACGTTCGGCATGATCAGCGTGGCGTGCAGCAGCTTCTTCTATCGCACGAGCGCGTCGCTGGTCGTGTCGTACCTGCTGATCCTGCCTTTGGCGATCGCCGGCGCGATCGTCTGGCGATCGCTGGCCGACTACGGCGAGATTCGCCTGTTTCTGGTGCTGACGCTGCTGCCCGCGGGCGCGATCGCGACGACGCTGATCCTGTTCTTTCTGACCAGCGTTCGCCTCCTTCATCCGCCTGACGTGGGCAGCATGGGGGCGGACGTCGTCGATCTGGAAGAAGAGGCCAAGCAGGCCGTGGGCCTGGTCATCGAGCCCAACAAGTTCCCCGACCGGCTGTTCGCGCCGGGGAAGCGGACCGATCTGCTCGACGACAACGCCAACCCGATCTACGACAAGGAAATACGGAGCGAGATCTTCAGCCAGGGGACGCTCATGCTCCGCCTGGTGATCCAGATCAGCATGCTCCTGGCGTTCCCGCTGGTCGCGGTCTGCCTGTACATCTTTCCGTCGCTGGCCGGCTGGTACGTGGCGTACCTGGTGCTGTTCAACATGCTGGTCGGGCCCGTCTATTCCTCGGGCGCCGTCTGCAGCGAGCGCGAACGCCAGACGATGGACCTGCTGCTGGTGACGCTTCTCACGCCGTGGCAGATTCTGTGGGGGAAGCTGCTCGCGGGCCTGCGCGTCTCGACGGTGCTGACGCTGTTTCTGCTCTGGCCCGTGCTGCTCGCCGCCGTGCTGGTCGACGACTACTGGGGCAACTGGCTGAAGGTGCTGGCGTACGTCTCGATCATCCCGCTGACCTGCCTGACCACGGCGATGGTCGCGCTCTTCTGCTCAGTAATTTTTCACAAGACGTCGACCAGCATGATCGCGGCTTACTTCGCGGTCGCGGCGATGTTCTGCCTGCCTCCCGCGGCGGCGTACTTCTCCCGGACGTTCTTTCCGGACACGCCCGCGGCGGAGTTCATCGAAGCGTCGGGCTCGCTCAGCCCGTTCTCCGCCATCTTCAGCCTGCCGCTCGACGTCCGGACCGATCCGACGCAGGATCCGCCCGTCGGCAGGCCGTGGGTCTACTTCGGTTACGTCGCCTGGACGCTGCTGTCGAACCTGGCCCTGTTCGGGCTGATGCTCTGGTTCTTCAAAGCCCGCTGGCGCGTTTCGACGGCGTGACGCCTACTCCGCGGTCCAGACGCTAGGCATCTTCTCGCCGCCGGGGAAGATCGAATTGACGATGTCGTCCATCGGCGTCGAGGGATCTTCGCTCAGATAGAGCTTGTCGCCCGGCTTGACCTGATAGTTCTCGGTGACGGAGACCATCTTCTTCTTCGCGTCGTAATCGCACTCGAACTTCAGCGGCTCGTGCTTGTTGGGGAGCGGCCGAACGAGCAGGATCTTCATCCGGCCCATGTTCCCTTTGACGCCCGACTTGTCGATGGCGTCCTGCACGAAGACGACGTCCTCCAGCGGAATCTCCTTCGACTCCGGCTTGTAGCCGTCGTACCGCGTCAGCAGGGTGTACGTCGGCAGCGAGGCGATCCGCTCGGCCTCCGCCTTCATCTCGGGCGTCGGTTCGGACGGGCCGAACCAGACTTCCGACATGCTGGGAACAGCGGTGCAGCCGACGGCCGACGCGGCGAGCGCCGCCGCCGTGCAGAACGACCACGAGGTTTTCCAGCCGCGCATCGCGAAGCCCTTTCGGACGCCAAGGATCCGTTCGTCGACCCGGGAACCGGTCGTCGGGCGCTCGTCGCGTCCGGCGCAGTTCTTCGGCGATCGACCTTATCGACCGCTCCTGTCGCAGGCATTAAGGAAAACGTACGGGTCGTGCGGGCGCTTTCGTGTGCCATGGCTGGCTTGTCCAGCCGTGTTCGGAAGCGCTGGGAATCTCCGGACGATGCTTCGGCGTCGCCGTTTTTCGCCGCGCAAAGCACGGCTGGACAAGCCAGCCGTGGCACGCATGCCGTTCTCCCGGGGATTGGCGTCGCTAGCGCCGCAGCCTAAAACTACCCCAATTTTGTACGCCTCCCCTCGGCGATCGATTCCCGGGCGGCGGCGGATTCGGCGTGTCCCAGCACAGGCGGCTTATGGATCCGATCGATCTTGCCCGGTTTCCGGAGCAGTGGAAGCGCCGCCACCTGCTCGATCTGGAGTCGCTGGCCCGGGAAGAACTGGACCTCGTCCTAGACGTCGCGTTCGCGATGAAGCGGGCGACGGACGGCTGCCGGGAGAAGCTTTCCCTGCTCGCGGGGAAGACCTGTGCGAATCTGTTTTTCGAGAACTCCACCCGGACGAAGACCAGCTTCGCGCTGGCCGCCCGACGACTGGGGGCCGACGTCGTCGACTTCGCCGCCTCGACCAGTTCGCTCTCCAAGGGGGAGACGATCGTCGACACGGCGCTGACGATCCAGGCGATGAACGTCGACGCGATGGTGGTCCGGCACCGGACGCCCGGTTCGCCGACCCTCCTGTCGCGGCATCTGGACTGCTCGGTCATCAACGCCGGCGACGGTCCGCACGAGCATCCCACGCAGGGTCTGCTCGACATCATGTCGATCCTCGAACGCCGCGGATCGGTCGAGGGGCTCACCGTCGCGCTCGTCGGCGACATCGCCCACTCCCGCACCGCGCGGTCGAACCTGTGGGGCTTGCAGCAGCTGGGCGCGCACGTGATTCTCTGCGGGCCGAGCACGCTGGTTTCGCGCGACTGGGAGCACTACGGCGTGGAGGTGTCGCACTCGCTGGACGACATCCTGCCCCGCTGCGACGTGCTGAATCTGCTCCGCATCCAGTTCGAACGCCAGACGACGCGGCCCTTTCCTTCGATCCGGGAATACGCGCTTCTCTACGCGATGAATCGCGAACGGATGGCCCGGGCGAAAGACGAGATCCTGATCATGGCGCCCGGCCCGATCAACCGCGGCGTCGAGATCACGACCGACGTAGCCGACGGCGCCCACTCCGTGATCCTCGACCAGGTGACCAACGGACTGGCGGTGCGGATGGCGACGCTCTGGCTCTGCCTGGGCGCGCGGGACCGACAGAAGGCGGCGGACGGATCGAATCGACGTTATGTGCAGATGATTCCCCGAGGAGGACGCGCGTGACGGACTGGCTCATTCGCGGCGGAAGAATCGTCGATCCCGCGGCAGGCGTCGATGGCGTGGGCGATCTCTGGATCGTGAACGGTAGCGTTTCCTACGAAGCCCAATCGGGGGGCGGCGGCTTCGAGACCTACGACGCGTTCGGCAAGATCGTCGCGCCGGGGCTGGTCGATCTGCATACGCAGCTTCGCGAACCCGGATTCGAAGAAGACGAAACGATCGACGTCGCCTGCGCTGCGGCGCTCGCCGGCGGGTTCACGTCGCTCGCCGTCCTTCCCGAAACCGATCCTCCCATCGATACCCCGGCCGGCGTGGAGTACGTCCGGCAGAAGGCAGCGCGGGCGCGGTCCGCGAACGTCTTCGTGACCGCCTGCGTGAGCAAGGATCGGCAGGGCAAGGAACTGGCCGAGATCGGCACCCTCGTCGAGGCGGGGGCGGTCGCCTTCAGCGACGGCGGACGCCCGATCGCGAACCCCGACCTGTTGCATCGGGCGCTCGAGTACTGCCGCATGTTCGGGCGGCCGATTTTGTCGCACCCCGAAACGCCCGAGCTGACCCGCGGCGGCATCATGCATGAGGGGCGCACGTCGCTCGCGCTCGGCATCGCGGGCATGCCGGTCGAGTGCGAAGAGGTCGCCGTCGCGCGGGATCTGCGCCTCGCCGAAGCGACCGGCGGAAAGCTCCATCTGCTCAACCTGTCCGCCTCGGGCAGCGTCGATCTGGTGCGCAGGGCGAAGGCGCGCGGCGTAGCGGTGACCGCCGGCGTCTGCGTCCCGAACCTGGTCCTCTCCGACCGCTCGCTGCGGATGTTCGATACGAACTACAAGGTCAATCCGCCGCTTCGCAGCCAGGAGCATATCGTCGCCTGCCAGACGGGACTGGCCGACGGAACGATCGACGTCATCTCGACCGGTCACGCCCCGCGCGCCGGCGAGAAGAAGATGCTGGAACTCGATCTGGCGCCGTTCGGCATGATCGGCCTGGAGACGGCCCTTTCGCTCGTCATCGAATACCTGATCGAACCGGGCACGCTCGACTGGGCCGGGGCGCTCGCCAAGCTGTCGATCAATCCGGCGAATGTCCTGGGCATCCCGAAGGGAACGCTCGCCGCGGGAGCGGACGCCGACGTGATCGTGATCGATCCTGCCGCGAAGTGGACGCTGGCGCGGGAAGGTCTGCGCTCCCGCAGCGCGAACACGCCGTTCATCGGCAAGTCGATGACGGGACGCGTCGACGCGGTCTTCGTCAAAGGGGATCGGAAGCGCTGAGAATATTGGAGAGGTGCCGCGACGGGCGTAGGGTGGGTTATTGACCCACCGACTTCTGCGTTTCGACTTCGCGAACTTCAGGGAGGTGGGTCAATGACCCACCCTACTAAGACTAAGCGCCGACAGGACGCGATCGCGTTCAGCTCGCTCTAAAACTCCGCCTGCACCTGCGTGCGGAAGAGCGTGCCGTCGTCGCCGGCGAGGATGTCGCTGGTCGTGTTCTGCACCGGGCTGCCGTCGAGTTGCGTCACGTCGAAGGTGAGCTTGAGCTTGCTCGTATCGAGCGGATACCAGTTCATCGCCGCGGCGTACTCGTTTCGGTTTCCCTGCTCGCCCATCACGCGCGAGTAACGCAGGTTGAAGTCGAGCTTCTTCGCGATCAGGAAGCGCCCCCCTTCGACGTAGTAGCCGTGCTGCAACAGGTCGTCGTCGGGCAGGGGGCCGTTCCCCTCGATGTTCTCGATCCAGCGGACGAAGTACTCGCTGTTGACGCTCCAGCCGTTCCACTTCGCCGCGGCGTCGACTCCGTAGAACCAGACGTCGAAGTCGGAGACCGTCACGCCGGGCGCGAGAGCGCCGGTTTGCGTCAAAGGCGTGCCGTCGGTCAGGCGAACGTAATCGGTCTCATCGAGCGGCGTGCCGAGCTCGACCGCGGCGCTGGGGGCGTAAACGAATGAATGGCCGAAGCGAATCGCTGCCGGGCTGGTGCAGGAATAATCGACGAGCTGTCCGCCGTACGTTCCGCAGGCGTCCCAGTAGCTCGTCGCTGCGAACGTGACGCGATCGTCGACCTGGTCGAGCGGCAGGTTGGTCGTGCGATAGCCGTTGCCGACCATCGCTTCGTAGGCGAAATCTTCGATCTTGCCCGTCGCCCAGACGCCGACCGTGCGGTCGGGCCGGAAGAAGTCGTTCGCCATCGGACGCTCGACGAAGCGAGTGTTCCGCGCGGTGAGGAGCCACTGCCGGCTGGCGGATACCTTTCGCTTGCCGATCTGGACGACGAAGCTCTCGTCGAATTCCCAGCTCCACCAGTAGTCGAAGAAATCGACCGTCTCGGCTCCGTCGGTATCGCCGTCCATGTGGATGAAGAACCGCAGCCGCGGATCGAGCGCGTAGCCCGACAGGACCAGCCGCGCCCGTTCGACGTCGAAGGCGTTGCGGTTGCGAATCGTGCGCGTCACGCCCGCGCCGTCGGTCCAGGACTCTTCGTCGCGGCTGAAGGCGTGGTGCCGCATCTGGCCCCAGCCGCTGATCTTCAGCTCGAACGGATGGGTTTCCTTGTCGAACGGACGGATGACGAAACCGTCGTCGTACGTCGTGTACCAGTGCAGCGTCTTCGGACCGCCCCCCTTGCCGCCGCTTCCCGCGTCCTCCAGGCAACCGTCGGTGCAGTCGGCCTGGAAGGGCTCTTCGGCGACGAGCGGGACGCGACGCTTCGTCGGCTCCTCGACGCAGCTCAGGTCGCGGCAGCCGATCTCCGATCCGCCTCCGCCGTCCGCGGGCACGAACTCCTGCCGGTCCAGTCGTTCGCGAAGCTGCCGGATCTCTTCTTCCTGAACGGCGAGCCGGGCTTCGAGTTCCGTGATCGCGGAGGCGCTCGAAATCGACTGGGCATGCAGCGGAGCGGCCCACGACGCCAGAATTCCGGCGCCGACGACGAGCAGGGTTCGCGAGAGAAGGAGCGAAGCGTCCATGCCCGTCTCTAAAACAGCGCAAGATCTAACGTCCTTCAGATCATCGGTCGACGCCCATCCGGCGGTTCGCTCGTACCGCCTGTTCCGCCATTGCCTTCCCTGCTTGCCGTTCCGTTCGTTCCGGCAGCGAAAGTTGTAACGGTCGTAACGATCGGTAGGCGCGTTCAGCGTCGAAGTGCGGCAGCGTTCCGTTCGAGATCGAGCAACGCCTGCTTTCTTCTGAGGCCGCCGCCGTAGCCGCCCAGTTGGCCGTCCTTGTTCACCACGCGGTGGCACGGGATCACGATCGCGAGGCGGTTGAGACCGTTCGCCCGACCGACCGCTCGCACGGCGTTCGGATTCCCGACGGCGACCGCCAGATCCTGATAGCTGCGGGTCTCGCCGTACGGAATGGCCAGAAGCTGATCCCAGACCTGCTTCTGAAAGGGCGTGCCGGGAAATTCGAGCGGGACGCTGAACGCGTGCGTCGTTCCGGCGAAGTAGCCGGAGAGTTCGACCTGGAGACGTTCCAGATGCTCGTTCGTCCCGGGGGCCGCGGGCGCCTGGAAGAGTTTCTGAACCGTCGCGAACTGCGCCTCGATCATCCGCCGGTCGGTGAACTCCAGCAGACAGATCCCTTTCGACGTCGCTCCGGCGATGAGCGGCCCCAGGGGACTGCTCATCCACGCCAGGAAGATGCATTCGCCGTCGCGCTGACTGCCAGGCGCTTTGCCGAAGGTTTTCGCGAACGCGTCGCGAAAGCCGCTGTGCGATTCGTAGCCGCTGCGGAAGACGGCCTCGTCGAGCGACGCGCCTTCGCGTATCGAACTAAGCGCGCCGCCCAGTCGGCGAGCACGGGCGAACGCCTGAAACGTCATGCCGTAGCGCTTCAGAAAGTAGCGGCGAACGGTCGAGGGATCGACGCCCCTGCCAGCCAGGTCGCCCTCCGTGATCCGCGTCGCCGGATCGCGATCGACGTCGGCCAGGAGCGCCGTCGCCCATTCGGGCTGATCGTCGGCTGCCAGGGGACGACACCGTTTGCAGGGGCGATAGCCCGACGCGAGCGCCGCCTGGGTCGTCGCGAAGTATTCCACGTTCTTCGGCAGCGGCTTGCGGGCCGGGCAGCAGGGCCGGCAGAAGATGCCGGTCGTCCGCACGCCCAGCAGGAAGACGCCGTCGTACGACGCGTCGCTCGCCTGCCAGGCACGTTCCATCTCGGCGATCGGGGGGAGAGCGTTCATGCCAGAACTTTAGCAGCGTCCCCCTTCCTCGCTCCACCGATTTTCAGGCGTGGATGTCGTCCAATACCGGGAGACCCGTAGACCGCGCGCATTGCGCAGACGATCATCGACCTTGCCCTCTCAGGCGTTCGCATACGGAGAAGTCATGTCGTTTCGTTTCGTCAGCGCTGTTTGCTGCGCGATCGCGTCCTCGTTCGTTCTGCTCGAAAGCGCCTCCGCGGAGAGCTACGCGGTCGTCGTTTCGCAGGCGACGCAGAGCGACCCGGCCTGGAATCAGGTCGTCGATGCGCTCGTCGCGAAGCATCAAGGCGCCGAGGTCGTCGTCTGGAAGGAGGACGTCCGCGAGTCTCTCGATCGGCTGCGCGAATTGCATCCGCGATACGCCTGTTTCGTGGCCACCTCTGCCGAAGCGGGAAGGGAGTTCGTTGCGGACGTCCATCGCCTGACGCGGAAGTTCGACGACGATCCCTATGCCGACGCCTTCTGGGGCATCGTCACCGGCTACGACGCGGGCGCGGCGCTCGCGATCGCGAAGACGAGCGAGCCGCTGATCGTGAAGAAGACCGCGTCGGGCACGGCCATCGCGCTCGACATGTGCAGCCAGGGGGTCTGGTACGACGAACTGGTCAAGAACAAGCTGGTCGCGAAGTCGCTGGAGGGCGAGGCGATCGAATTGCGCGGACCGGACGACACGACCGCGGCGCTCGCGCACGAGCTGACCGACGCTCCGGCGGATCTGTTCGTCACCTCCGGCCATGCGACGGAGCGCGACTGGCAGATCGGCTTTGCCTACCGCAACGGCTACTTCAAGTCGCAGGCGGGGAAGATGTTCGGTGTGCCGACGGCGGGCGAGCGATTCGAGATCGCCTCCGATTCGCCGAAAGCCTACCTTGCCGTGGGCAACTGCCTGATGGGGCATATCGACGGACCCGACGCGATGGCGCTGGCCTGGATGAAGGGGGTCGGCGTCCGCCAGATGATCGGCTACACCGTCGTGACCTGGTACGGCTACGCCGGCTGGGGAGCGCTCGATTACTTCGTGGAGCAGCCGGGGCGCTATTCGCTGGCCGAAGCTTTCCTCGCGAACCAGCACGCGCTGATCCATCGGCTCGATACGTCGTTCGACGGAATCGTCGATGCGGAGTTTCCCGTCGGCGATTTCAAGCTGCCGACGGCGAAGCCGACCGAGACCGGGAAGGCTCTCGGTCTCGGCGCGAACGACGCCCGGGGCCTGCTGTGGGATCGCGATACGCTCGCCTTCTACGGCGACCCGGCCTGGATCGCGAAGATGGAGGAGCGCCCCAAGGCGTACGATCAGACGCTGACCGTCGAGGGGGACATCTACACGCTGACCATCAAGCCCAACCGCGGCGAGTCGTCGTTCGAGCCCATCGACACGAACGGCTCGCAGCGCGGGTATCGCCCGATCGTCGCGTTTCTGCCGCATCGGATCGGAGCAGCGCAGATCGTCGCCGGCGCCGATCTTTCGCCCGTCGTGACCGACGACTTCATCCTCGTACCCAATCCGCGCGCCTGCGATCCCGACCGCGAGTATCGCGTCACGTTCCACGCGAAGCGTGCGGGCGAACGCGCTTCGTCTTCAGAATGAGGAACCGTCGATGCGCTGGCTGATCGACGGATACAACGTCTGCTTCGCGGTCGGCCTGCTCGCGCAGAACGTGAAGGATGACGAACTGCGTCAGGCGCGCATCGCCTTGCTGATCGCGATCCGGGAGGGGCTGTCCGAAGAGGACGTGCGTGCTACGGCGGTCGTCTTCGATTCGCGGGTCGAGCTGAACCTGCCCGACGAACCGGAGGTCGCGTCGTTTCCCGGCCAAGTCCATTTCTCGGCCAAGTACCGCGAGGCCGACGACCTGATCGAGGAACTGATCCGCCGGTCGTCGCGACCGGAGAAGCTCACGGTCGTCTCTTCCGACGGACGCATCGTCAGGGCCGCGAAGCGTCGCCGGGCGATCTCGATGATGAGCGAGGCCTGGTGGGACTCGCTGCGCGACGGAAAGCTTCTGCGGCGGGCGTCGCAACCGGGCCCGGAGACCAGGCTCTCGTCGAAGCCCCTGCCGAGCGCCGACGACACGGCGAAGTGGTCGGAGGTCTTCGCGCTCGACGAAGAGACGCTCCGCGAGGAGATCGCCTCCGTGCCCGAGCCGCCGAAGCGAGTCGCGCCTGCGATCGAACCGGCGGCGACCCCCTCGAAGGGCTCGAAGAAGAGGGCCCAGGAGAGTCCGCCCGCGAAGCCGCAGAAGGACGGTATTCCCGACGCATGGGAGGACTTCGCGAAGCAGCTCGAAGAGGGACGCGTCGAGATCGGCGATATACCGCGAACGAGCGGACAGGGCGACTCTGCCGCCAATCCCTTCGGCGAAGGCTACGCCGACGATCTGCTGTCCGACACGACCTGGCTCAAGGACGACAAGACGATCAAGCGACCGGGAGAAGGAAAGAAGAAGTCGTAGATCGTTCCTGAAGAGATCAGCCAAGCGTTCTCTGTCAGGTCAGGCTCTTTTCGGGTGGCACTGGCTCCGCCAGTGTGCAGCGGAAATCGGTCGGCGTCGCTGGTCGAATTGAACGAGGATTCGACACTGGCAGAGCCAGTGCCACCCGAAGGAGCAACTGGCAAGCAACGCCGGTTCGTGTCCTACGAAGAAGAACCACGGAGGGCTGACACCCTCCGCTCGCCGAAAAGGAGCGAACCTAGCTCCGTCGCAGGGCCTTGTCGGAAATGTCCTTGCGGGACCAGGCGCCGGGCCAGCGGATCTTGCGGACGGCGGTGTAGGCGTTGAGCTTCGCCTTGGAGATCGATTCGCCGATCGCCGTGACGGAGAGCACGCGACCGCCGTCGGTGACGACCTGCCCGTCGCTGAACGTCGTCCCGGAGTGAAAGACCTTCACGTCGGGAACTTCCGCCGCGTCGGCGAGACCGCGGATCGGCAGGCCCTTCTTGTACTCGTCGGGATAGCCTTCGCTGGCCATCACGACGCAGACGCTGGGGCGTTCGTCCCACTCGACGTCGGGCAACTCGTCCAGTCGACCGTCGACGGTCGCTTCCAGCAGATCGACCAGGTCGGACTTGAGCCGCATCAGGATCGGCTGGCACTCGGGATCGCCGAAACGGACGTTGTATTCCAGCACCTTCGGCCCCTGATTAGTCATCATCAGGCCGGCGTACAGGATTCCCTGGAACGGAGTCTTCGACCGCTTCATGGTGTGGATCGTCCGGACGAGGATATGTTCCTCGACCCAGTGGATCTGCTCGGGCGACAGGATGTTCGCCGGCGAGAAGGCGCCCATGCCGCCCGTGTTCGGGCCCCGGTCGTCGTCGTACGCGGCCTTGTGATCCTGCGCCTGCGGCAGCGTGATGATCGTCTTGCCGTCGGTGAGGGCGAGGATGCTCACCTCTTCGCCGTCGAGACGCTCTTCGATCACCAGCTTGTCGCCGGCCGAGCCGAACTCTTTACGTCGGGCGATGCGATCGATCGCGTCGAGCGCGTCGGCGGGCGTGCGGCAGACGATCGCTCCCTTGCCCGCGGCCAGACCGTCCGCTTTGACGACGACCGGGCAATCGGTCGCTTCGGGCGGGTAGCGATCGGTGATGTAGGTCTCCGCGCTTTCAGCGTTGCGGAAGACCTGCCACTCGGCGGTCGGCACGTCGGCGTCGTGCAGTTTCTGCTTGCAGAAGTTCTTCGACCCTTCGAGCTGGGCCGCGGCCTTGGAGGGGCCGAACGCTTTCAGACCTTCCTTGCGGAAGACGTCGACGATTCCCATCGTCAGCGGAACTTCGGGACCGACGACGGTCAGATCGATCGCGTTCTTCTTCGCGAACCGCACCAGGCCGGCGATGTCGTCCGATTTGATCGGGACGTTCTCGCCTTCTTCCGCCGTGCCGGCGTTGCCGGGAGCGATGAAGATTTCGTCCGCGCGAGGGCTTTGCTTGAGCTTCCAGGCGAGCGCATGTTCGCGACCCCCCTGGCCGACGACGAGGATCTTCATCGAGACTTCCAGACAGAAAGTGCGTGTCGCGAGGACAGGGAACGTGTCCTGGCGATCGGAATCACCGTGCGACCGGCTGACGGGCCGCGACCGTCGCGTGGTACGCGTTTCGGGCCCGATCGCCGGGAGCCGATCGAAGGGGGGTCATTGTAGAACCGACCGCGACCGGGCTGTAGGGCAGGGCGGGGGACCGTCAGCGGAGCCGGGGACCGCCGTCGCGGGCCCGGCGGATTCGAGAAAAAGGTTGCCCCGCGCGGCTCGCGGAGCGTCTACTGACGAGTCCTCGCTCTTTTCCCGCCTCTCCCCAGGATTCGACGATGCGTTCAGGTACAGGGTCGATCGCGATTTGCGGATTGGTTTTAGCGCTCGGTTGGACCTCGTTCGCCGCTGCCCAGCAACCGCAGTGGGGCGATCTGGAAGGAACGTTCGAACTGATCGGACAGGCCCCGGCGCCGGCGCCGCTCGTCATAACGACGGACAAACCGTTCTGCGGCAAGTTCGGGCTCGTCGATGAGTCGCTCGTGATCGGGCGTCGCAACGGCATCGCGAACATCCTCGTCGTGCTGCAACCGGCGGCGGGCGCGGTCGCTCCGATCCATCCGCAGGTCGCCGCGGCGGCTGCGCAACCCGCGATTCTCGACAACGCCAATTGCCGATTCGAACCGCGGATCGGCGTCGTGACGGTCGGGCAGACGCTGAAGATCGGCAACGTCGACCAGGTCGGCCACAACGTGAACGCGGCGCTCTTCGCGAATCAGGCTTTCAACGTCCTGCTGCCGCCGAACGCGAACATCACGAAGACGTTCAAGGTCGCGGAACGACTGCCGATGCCGGTCACCTGCAACATCCACCCCTGGATGCAGGGCTATCTCGTCATCACGGAGAACCCCTACGTCGCCGTCACGAGCGAACGCGGGACGTTCGAAATCGAGAATCTGCCCGTCGGAAAGTGGCAGTTCCGCGTCTGGCACGAACGGGCAGGCTTCATCGATAACGTCACGATCGAGAAGAAAAACGTGCAATGGCCGAAGGGAGTCGTCGAAGTGGAAGTGAAGCCCGGCAAGAACGACCTCGGTTGCGTCGGCATCGACCTCGCCGAATTCTAATGACGTTGATCGATCAGTTATCGCACCTCGCATGGGGCATCACGCGGGCTCGGTTCTTCCAATGGGCCGTCGTGCTCGCGATGTCATGCGCGTCCGCTCTGGCCGGCGAAGAGCCGAACGCAGCGCTGCGCGTCTCGACCGACTTCCCGGGCGGCGCGGCGGACGTCTCGCGGATCGACGCGACGCGAGGCGAGATCGACCTGAGCCCGCCGGTGGCGGAGGGGCGCGGGTGGCCCTGCTGGTGGTACGTCCGGATCGACGGGCTCACGCCGGGGCAGAAGTTTTCGGTGAAGGTCAGCGCCGCGAAGCAGCCTTACCGCGGGAGTTCGCTGCTGGTCGGCGACTGGTCGCTGCCCGAGCGGGCGGCGATCAGCGCGGACGACGTCGTCTGGACGCAGACGCCCCCCGGCCAGCGGCTCGATCGGAACAGCGCTCTCTACCAGTTCGAGGCGCCGGCGGAGACCGTCTGGCTCGCTTGGGGGCCGCCGTTTCTGCCTTCGCATGCAGAGGAACTGCTCGCTCGCGCCCACGAGCGACTGCCCGAGGCGGAACGCTTCGTTCTGGCGAAGACGCGGGAGGGTCGCGACGTGCCGGGCATTCGCTTCGGAGGCGGAACGGCCGACGCGCCGGCGAAGTACGGTATCTGGGTGCAGGCCCGTCAGCATGCCTGGGAATCGGGTTCGAGCTGGGTCGGCGCCGGATTCCTTCACTGGGCGACGAGCGACGATCCTGCCGCCGTGGAGCTGCGCCGCGTCGCGACCGTTCATTTCGTGCCGATCATGGACCTCGACAGCGTCGCGGGCGGCCTCGGCGGCAAGGACGCGTCGCCGCGAGATCACAATCGGGACTGGACCGATACGCCGCGGTATCCGGAGGTCGCGGCCGCGCAGCGGAAGCTCGTCGAGTTGAACGACGCGGGCGAGCTGGATTTCTATCTCGACCTGCACAATCCGGCGGCCGGCAACAAGAAGCCCTACTTTTACGGGCCGCATGACCTGGAGGCGCTTTCGGCGATCGAGCAGCGGAACTACGCCGACTGGATCGCCGTCGCTGCCGGGTCGATCGCGGGTCCGCTTCCGCTTCAGCCGCGGTACGAGATCGCGTCGTACGTCACGACGGACGAAGAGCGCCGGCGGATGAGTTCCAACTGGGTCCGCGACCGGGCGGCGCCGCATGCCGTCAGTACGACGCTGGAGACCGCCTGGAATACGCCGCACAGCACGCAGGAAGGCTACCGCATCGTCGGTCGCCAGCTTGGCGAAGCCTTCGCGAAGTATCTCGACCTCGATCCGAGGCGGGAATGAACGGGCCTTCATCGACAAGGTTCGCGATCTCGCTCGCGAAGGCGTTCTTTCTGGCGACGGCTGCATGCGTCTCCGTATCCGCTCGCAGCGAAGAGACTGCCGCGGCTGAGCAGGCGTGGGGCGACCTGGTCGGCAGGATCGTCGTCGAAGGGGAGCTGCCGAAATCGGACTTCGCGAAGGAGTTCGCGGAGGTTTGCGGCGACATCGTGGTGTACGACGATTCGCTGCTCGTCGGCGCGGAAGGGGGCCTCGCGAACGCGTTCATCTGGCTCGACCAGACGCCGGCGGCGATTCATCCCGATCGGGCAGCGGAAAAGAAGCTGCCCGTTCGGCTGGCGATCGAGGGCTGTCGCCTTCAGCCGCATGTCGCCGTCGTGCAGGCGGGCCAGACTCTGACGTTCCGGAATCTGGACGACGTGGGGCACGTTCCGCGAGTGGACACGTTCGTCAACGCCCCGGCAGGCGCTTTGATTCTTCGCGAGACGAGCGGCGTGGGAGCGGGGCGCTCGCTCGACCGCGTCTTCGAGCAAGCCGAGCGGATGCCATGCCCCGTCCGGTGCGCGATCTATCCCTGGATGAGCGGGTACGTTCTGCCGACCGAACATCCTTACGCGACGACGACCGACGCGAACGGTCGCTTCCGGATCGAAAAGCTGCCTGTGGGCGAGCTGCGTTTCCGGATCTGGCATGAGCGGACTGGATGGATCGACGGACGATTCGTCGCTGACGAGCAGCCGGGGACGGAGGTCTCCGCGAAGGGTCGTTTCGAACGGTCGATCGCGAACGGGCTGAACGATGTCGGCACGCTTTCGGTCGCTGCTGCGGCGCTGCGTGAGCGTTGATTCGGCGCAGGCACGTCTTAGCGGTGCTTGATCTATCGATAACCGCGAACTGCGGCGGTTCGGCGTCCGTAAAAACTGATTGGGCAGGTGGTTGCCCCAAGTCCCCTGCGTTACGTATCATGGATCGCGGACGCTCGGGCCCTTTCTAGCGAGAGGGATTCGTTCGTCTCCCGCCTTCGTTCGGACTTTCCGTCGTCGTGCGACATCCGCCGGCGGGGCCTGCGGTTGATTCTCGCCGTCGCCGGAAGTTTCCCGCCTCTCCGATCGGTCGCAGCGGTTAGCCTCCGGCTACTTCGGTTAGCCGCCGCTCGCCGCGTGGGACCGTTACGTACAAGGAACGATCATGAAGAAGCTGTTTTCGCTGTGCGTCGTCGCGCTTTCGATGGGATCGCTCGGCGGTTTCGCCTCGGCTCAGGAATGGGGCACGCTGGAAGGCTCCTTCGTGCTGCAGGGCGAGGCGCCCGCTCCCGCGCCGATCGCCGTCGATAAGGATAAGCAGTTCTGCGGCGCTTTCGGCCTGGTCGACGAATCGCTCGTCGTCGACAAGCGCGGTCGCATCCAGAACGTCTTCGTCTACCTCCGCACCGAACCGACCGCGGTTCATCCGGACTACGAGAAGACGGCGACCGACGAGGTCGTGTTCGACAACAATCAGTGCCGCTTCGAGCCGCACGCGGTCACCGTCCGCGCGGGTCAGCCGATCCGGCTGAAGAACTCGGACACGGTCGGTCACAACGTGAAGATGGATCTAATCGCGAACAACTCGATCAACCCGCTGATCCCCGCCAACGGGTCGATGATTCAGAAGTTCGACCAGAAGGAAATCGTTCCGCTGCCGGCGAGCTGCTCGATTCACCCCTGGATGCTGGGTTACGTCCTGATCCGCGATAACCCCTACATGGCGGTCAGCGACGATCGCGGCGGCTTCGAGATCGAGAATCTGCCCGTCGGCGAACATACGTTCCAGGTCTGGCAGGAAAAGAGCGGCTTCGTCCAGGACGTCGTCCTCGACGGCAAGGAAACCAAGTGGGAGAAGGGTCGCTTCACGATCACGATTAAGCCGGGCAAGAACGACCTGGGCAAGATCGAAGTTCCGCTGGCCGTCTTCCAGAAATAAGGGTCCGCGTCGCGGATAATCTTCGCGATCAGCCGGTCGATCGATCGCCCGTTCTCGCCGTCGAGCACGGGCGATTCTCGTTACCGGGCTTCGCGTCGGCGGTCGGTGCGCCCAATCGCCGCACGAGCAGCCCGTTCCCCGCGCCCCGCCGTCGGGGGCATAATGCACTGTCCGGCAGGTCTCCTCCCTCCGGATCGCTTTTCCCGTCCGAACCTGTTCGTTCGCCCGAGGCGTCGGCGCCTTGGGCGTCGACGATCGGCTCTCCCGCCAGGCGTATCGCACGCGCATGAATCGGATGACGCGATCGTCCGTCGCAGTCGCTTTCTGCTCGCTCGTCGCTCTCCTCGCGACGGCGACGGGGTGTCTGTCGCAACCGGCAGAGTTCGAATCGGACGCGGCGTATCTCTACCGCACCGAGCGGGCCCGGGGCGAGGACTTTCGTTTCGAGCCGGCTCAGACCGAGGACGTCGAGCGGCTGCTGACCGAATGGTTCGGCACGCCGGACGAGCCAAAGGTTCCGACGATCGGCGACCTCGACTTTTCGACCGTGCTCGACGCCGATCGACTCACGATGGCGAGCGGCGCCGTCTACAGCGATCAGGAAGACACGAAGTTCGGCCTGTATCGCGAGCACTGCGCCCACTGTCACGGCGTCACCGGCGACGGCAGGGGACCGACGGCGCCCTTCCTGAACCCGTATCCCCGCGACTACCGGATGGGGGTGTTCAAGTTCAAGAGCACGCCCCGCGGTTCGCGACCCACGCACGACGACCTCCGCCGGATCCTGGTCGAGGGCGTGCCCGGCACTTCGATGCCGTCGTTCCGGCTGCTGAAGGAAGAGGAACTCGAGTCGCTGGTCGACTACGTCCGTTACCTCTCCATCCGCGGGGAAGTCGAACGGGCGCTGATCGGCGAACTGAACGAATTGAGCGAGGGTCAGCGCCTGCTGCCCGAGGACGCTGCTTCCGATGACGAAGCCGCCGCCGAACAGAAGGTGCGCGTTCAGGGGAACGTGAAGCGGATCCTCGATCGCTGGATGCAGGCGGAGCAGTCGGTTTCGCCCGTGCCGCCCCGTCCGGCGAAGTTCGACGACCCGCAGGAACTCGCCGCCGCGATCGAGCGGGGCAAGGCGATCTTCCACGGCGACGTCGGGAACTGTGCCCGCTGCCACGGGACGACTGCTCTCGGCGACGGCCAGACGACGGACTTCGATGACTGGGCCAAGGAGTACGATCCGCTCGACCCCGAGGTGCACCAGATCTACGTCGATCAGTTCGGCGTCCTGCCGGCGCGCAACGCCAAACCGCGAAACCTGCGGCTCGGCGTGCTCCGGGGCGGACGTCGGCCCGTCGATATTTACTGGCGACTGGCCAACGGTATCGACGGCACGCCGATGCCTGCGGTTCTGACGAAGCCCGAGGGTTCGCCTGCAGATATCACCGGCCTGACGCCGGAAGAGATGTGGTCCCTGATCGAGTATGTCAGGGCGCTCCCTTACGATGAGTTGAACGACCCGTACAAGGCGGTTCCGGAGAACGTGCGGGAACGCCCGTAGCGACGAACGATTTCTTCGACGACACAGCGAACGAGCTGACGACGTGGGCAAGTTCTGGGGCATTTTTTTCGCGATCGTACCGCTCCTCGCGATCGGTTCGTTCGTCTATTACGCGCTCTACCTGCCGACGGGGCTCCTGCCGGCCAACGTCAACGCGCGCCCCGAGGCTGCCTGGATCGACCACCTGTTCTGGGTGATCCTCGCCCTCACGACGGTCGTGTTCGTGCTCACGGCGTTGGCGCAGGTTCTCTTCGTCTGGCGCTACGGCGACCGGGGCGACGGACGGCGGGCCGTCTATTCGCACGGCAGCCACCGGATGGAGATCGCCTGGACCCTGGTTCCTGCGGTCGCGCTCTTCGCGCTGGCGGTCTACCAGCTCGACGCCTGGGCGAGCGCCAAGACCCGCATCCCGCAGATTCCCGCGCCTGGTACGCCCGTCGCTGACGGTCAGGCTGAGGCGACCGTGCCGAAGCCGCCCCTCGCCGAAGTGACGGGGCGTCAGTTCGAATGGCGCTTTCGTTACGCCGGCCCCGACGGCGAGATCGGCACGCGCGACGATCTGTTCACCGTCAACGAACTGCACATTCCGTCGGGCGAAGAGATCGTCCTGACGATCAAGAGCGAGGACGTGCTGCACAGCTTCTTCCTGCCGCAGATGCGGGTGAAGCAGGACATCGTCCCCGGCATGAAGCAGTTCGTCTGGCTGGAGGCGATTCAAGTCGATCCCGTCGCCGATCATTACGACATCGCCTGCACCGAACTGTGCGGCTGGGGCCATTACAAGATGCGAGGGCGACTGATCGTCGAACCGCGCGAGCGCTTCGACGCCTGGTTCGCCGACGCTTTCGCCCGACAGGAGCTTTCCGCGTTCGATCCGACGGCGGTTACGGCGCCGGTTGAAACGACGACTGACGCTGAAACGACAGACCCTGAAGCGACGAGCCCCTGAGCGGGGGACGAAAGTTCCCCGAGGCTTGCGACGTACGTGCCGATTCGAACTCGGGGGACTCTCGTCCCCCGCTCAGACAAGACCATGAAATCCGACTCGCGACCCCGGCGCCTCCCCCGATGAGTTCGATCGCCGTCGATCCGCACCGAGAACACGCTGCCGAGGAGTCGATCCTGGGTTTCCTGGGAACGTACGTCTTCAGCCGGGATCACAAGATCATCGGCCTGCAGTTTCTGTTCTCGACGCTGCTCTGGTTTCTCGTCGGCGGCGGTCTGGCGATGGCCATCCGCTGGCAACTGGCGTGGCCCTGGTCGGACATGCCGATCATCGGCGGGATGCTCTTCTCCGCCGAGGGAGGGCAGATCTCGCCCGAGTTCTACACGATGCTCTTCACGATGCACGCCACGATCATGGTGTTCTTCGTGATCATCCCGATCCTGGCGGGCGCCTTCGGCAACTTCCTGATCCCGCTGATGATCGGGGCGGAGGACATGGCGTTCCCGACGCTGAACATGTTCAGCTACTGGTTCATGTGGCCCGCGTTCCTGTTCGTCGGGTCGTCCTTCTTCATGGACGGTCACGGCGCTTCGTCGGGATGGACCAGCTACCCGCCGCTCGCGGCCCTGTTCGACGCTGCGCCAGGCAGCGGCAACGCCCAGACGATGTGGCTGCTCGGCATCGCCTGCGTCGGCGTCAGTTCGATGCTCGGGTCGGTGAACTATCTGACGACCATCATCCTGATGCGGGCGCCCGGCATGACGATGTTTCGTCTGCCGATGACGATCTGGGGGATGTTCATCACCGCCGTGCTGCAGGCGTTCGCGCTTCCCGTCCTGACGGCGGCGACCTTCATGCAGGTTCTCGACCGGACGGCCGGCACCGGGTTCTTTCTGCCGGAAGGGGCGTTCGCCAACAACAGCGTTCCCGTCGCGGGCGGCGGGCAACCCCTGCTGTGGCAGCACCTGTTCTGGTTCTATTCCCACCCGGCGGTCTACATCATGATCCTGCCGGCGTTCGGGATGGTGAGCGACATCATCTCCTGCTTCTCGCGGAAGCCCCTCTTCGGCTATCGCCCGATGGTCTACGCGACGATCACGATCGCGGGACTCGGCTTCATCGTGTGGGGCCACCACATGTTCATCTCTGGGATGAGCCCGATCCTGGGGATGGTCTTCACGGTCGCGACGATCATGATCGCCCTCCCGAGTGCGATCAAAGTCTTCAACTGGCTCGCCACGATCTGGCAAGGGAACCTGCAATTGACGACGCCGATGCTGTTCGCGATCTCCTTCGTCGGGATGTTCGTGATCGGCGGCCTGTCGGGCATCTTCATGGCTTCGACGCCGGTCGACATCCTGATCCATGACACCTACTTCATCGTCGCCCACTTCCACTACGTGCTCTTCTGCGGCACGGCGATGGCGGTCTTCGCAGCCATCTATTTCTGGTTCCCGAAGATGTTCGGGCGGATGATGAACGAGAACTGGGGGAAGGTCCACTTCGCCGGGACGTTCCTGTTCATGAACGGCACGTTCTTCCCGATGCACATCCTGGGGCTGTACGGCTTCCCACGACGCTACGCCGATCCGTACGACTATGAATTGTTCTCGGAATGGCAGCCGCTGAACGAGTTCATCACGATCAGCGCGCTGGCCATGATGGCGTTCCAGATTCCGTTTTTCGTGAACTTCTTCGCCAGCATCTTTTTCGGAGCTCCGGCGGGGCGGAATCCGTGGCATTCGAACGGCCTGGAGTGGGGCGCCCCCAGCCCGCCCGGTCACGGCAACTTCGACTTCCAGCCGGTCATTTATCGCGGCCCGTACGAGTACGGCGTCGCGAACATGGAAGAGGATTACCTGCCGCAGTACGTCGACCCCCGGCGACTCGCCGCGGCCGGCGGCGGCAAGAGTTCCTGGACTCACCGCGACGAGACGTACCAGGAAGTCGACGATCACGACGACGCGTAGACCGACGTCGACGAGAACTCCGATCGAACGAATAGAAGATCGATACCGAGACTGCGATGAATCCGCTGACCGAACCGACCTACTCGCCCTGGACGCACCGCCTTGCGGTCGCGCTCGCGGCGGTCGCGTTCCCGGTCATCTGGGTCGGCAGCCTGGTCACGACGTACAACGCCGGCATGGCGGTGCCGGACTGGCCCGGAACGTACGGCTACAACCTGTTCCTCTATCCCTGGACGACCTGGATCCTGGGACCCTGGGATCTGTTCGTCGAGCATGGCCATCGCCTGCTGGCGTCGCTGTGCGGGTTCGTCGCGATCGTGCTCTGCATCGTCGCGTGGCGGAACCGGACCCGACGCTGGCTCTTCTGGTTCAGCCTCGGCGCGCTGGCGCTCGTGCTCTTTCAGGGCTTGCTGGGGGGCGTGCGGGTGCTGTTCGACCAGCGCCTGATCGCGATGCTGCACGGTACCGTCGGCCCCGCGTTCTTCGCCTACTGCGTGTTTCTGATCGCGCTCACCCGCCGATCTTGGCAGGACGCCGTCTGGCGCCCTGACGCGAAGTCAGGCGAACGGGCCGTCTCGCGGACGCATCTTTTCGTCGCCATCGGCTTCGCCGCGCTGACGCTCGCGCAGATCGGTCTGGGGGCGGGCGTGCGCCATCTGAACGTGCTGGCCACGCGGGAGTTCTTCGTCGGGCTGGTCGTCGCGCACATCGCCGTCGCGGTCGCGCTCTGGTTTTACGCCTTCCTGCTGTTCCTGATCGCCTACTCGCATCGCACCGGTCGCGCTCCGACGGGCAGGACGTTCGTGACGCTCCTGCTGGTCACCATGCAGGTCGGCTTCGGCGTCGCGACGTGGATCGTGAATTACTCGCTGCCCGACGTGGAATCGCTGGCCCCCTGGTTGGCGCATTACGTCATCGAGCAGGAAGGCCTGTTGCAGTCCTACATCGTCACGGCGCATGTCATGTTCGGCACGCTGATCCTCGGCGCCGCGATGACGATCGTCGCGTTCGAGTGGAAGCCGGCGTTCTATGCAAGTTCGCTCGCGACTGGCGATCCTTTGTCAATGGGCGAGCCCTTGGCCGCCGGCGAATCGAAGAAGCGACGGAGCGCGTCGGCGCGTGCCGTCGAGCAGGGCAGGACGAACGAATCAGGCGGAACCGCCGGCCTCGCGGCCGCGATCCGGGGAGGAAGCGCTTGAGCGCGGGCACGACGACTACGACATCCCTTCGAACGGCGCGCGTCAGGCTGACGGACTACGTCGCGCTGACCAAGCCGCGAATCGTGACGATGGTTCTCGTCACGACCTGCGTCGCCGCGCTGAAGGTCCCGGGCGAATCGCTCCACTTCTGGCTGCTGCTGAATACGCTGATCGGAACGTTCTGCACCGCGGCGAGCGCGAGCGTCTTCAATCACGTGCTCGAGCGCAAGTCGGACGGGAAGATGCCCCGCACGATGAAGCGGCCCCTGCCGGCGCATCGGGTGAATCTGCTTCCCGCGTCGCTGTTCGGCCTGGCGCTGCTGCTGGTCGGAGCGTTCGTGCTGTTCGCGTTCGTGAACGTTACCGCGGGCGCGATGGGCCTGCTCACGTGGGCCGGATACGTCGTCCTCTATACGCCGCTGAAGCGCGTCACGACCTGGAACACCACCGTCGGCGCCGTCGGCGGAGCGATGCCGATCTGGATCGGATGGACCGCGAACGGAGGCGACTTCGCCCAGCCGCTGGGGTGGATCCTGTTCCTCGGCCTGTTCTTCTGGCAGTATCCCCACTTCATGGCGATCGCCTGGAAGCTGCGAAACCAGTATCGCGACGCCGGCATCCGCATGGTCACCGTCTCCGACCCCACGGGGCGCACCGCCGGACTGGAGGCGATCGGCGGATCGCTGGCGCTGATCGCGCTCGGCGGAGCGCTCTGGTTCGTCGAAGGGCCGGTCGCCTGGAAGCTGGCGGCGATCGTTTGCGTCACGCTGCTGAATCTCTGGCTGCTCGCCGCGTCGATTCGCTTCGCGAGGAATCGCGAAGACGGCATCGCGATGCGGCTGATGCGGACCAGCCTGTTGCACCTTCCCGCGTGGCTCGCCGTGACGGCGATCTGCACCGGCTTCTGAGTCGATGGGCGCCTGATTCGTTTCTTCGCCGACGAACTTCGATCGACCGCTCGATTCGCTCCCTTCCGCTGCCATGAACGACCGACCGCACGACGATCCGACGCACGCCCCGGCCGGCGTTACGCCTTCGTCGGCGCACGGCTCGCACGGCGGCGACGAAGACGGACATGACGCCGCGCATCCCGTGGCGGGTCATCACGGCCACGCCCCGATCGCGCTGGAGTATCAGACCGCGCTGCCGATCCCGCGGGGCAAGCTCTGCCTGTGGCTGTTCCTGTCGACGGAGATCATGTTCTTCGCGGCGCTGATCGGCTCGTATATCGTGCTGCGATTCGGCGCTCCGGAAGGGACCTGGCCCGCGCCGGAGACGGTTCATCTCGCCGAAGGGATCGGGGCGTTCAATACGTTCGTGCTGATTCTCTCCAGCGTGACGATCGTCCTCGCGATGGAGTTCGCCCGGTTGGATCGCCGCGGACTGGCCAAGTTCTGGCTCGTCGCGACCGCCGTGCTCGGCACGCTCTTTCTGGGCGTGAAGGCGTACGAGTACGATCAGAAGTTCCGCCACGGCATCTACCCGCAGCATCCCCGCGGCAGGATCTACGAGCGGGCCGACCTCACGTATCTCGCCGCGACGCGAACGCGCCTGCAGGAAGAGATCTCCGGGCTCGACGCCGAACTGACCGCAGCGGCGACGGCGCCCGATGCAACGGCGCCGGACGCGACGACTTTCCTCCCGGGGTCCTTGGGGGGCGCTTTGTCGGCCGCGGACCCGGGGCCGTCCGCATCCGCGGCGCATGCCGACGTCGGCGCCCATCTGCCGCAGGACGCGCTTTCGGAGGAGCAGCTTCGCGCCCGTCGCGAGACGGCGGAGAAGCTGCTTTCCAGCGGCGTCCGGTGGGTGGAGTCCGAGGTCGCCCTGTCGACCGACGACGCCTACCGCCGGGACCTGATGCGGTCCCTCGGCTACCTGGTCTATCCGCGCGAGGTCGCCCGCGTTCCGGCCATCGCCTCGATGAAACGCGAGCAGGTCGCACTCAACGAGGAGCGTCCGACGCTCGCCGCCCGCATTCCGGAACTCGAAGCCGAGGTGAAAACCGCCGGCGCTTCGTTCGAAGAACTGGTTCGCAAGCAGTCGGAACTGGACGACACGATCAAGGACCTCGAAGACGAAATCGACGATCTCGATTACGACATCGAGGACGCCGAAGACGCGGACGACGACGAACTCGTCGAGAAGCTGGAAACCGACCTCGAAGCGAAGGAAGACCTGCTCGACGAGGCGGAAGACGAACGGGCAGATCTCACGAAGGAGATCGACGCTCTCCGTCCGGCCAAGGCCGTGGCGGACGCCAATTTACAGAAGCTCTCCGCGCGGCTGACCGCCGTCGACGGCAGGCTCGGCTTTCTGCGCGAGAACCTGTCGCATCTCGAACATGCAGGCGCCGGCCACGTGCACGGACTGTCCGACGAGCATCCCTGGATGCGGCTGCCGATCTGGATTCCCTCCGGGAACATGTGGGCGAGCACCTACTTCCTGCTGACCGGGTTTCACGCCCTGCACGTTCTGGTGGGGATCGTCGCGTTCGCGGTCATGCTCCCCCTGACGCTCACCCCCGCCCGCGCGGGCGCGCTGGAGAACGTCGGGCTCTACTGGCACTTCGTCGACCTGGTTTGGATTTTCCTGTTTCCCCTGCTGTACCTCTTCTAGAATTCGCGGAAGGGTCGAAGCGGGGCTCGCGCGTCCCGCTTCGGACCGACTGACGACCCGGAACGTCCGACCATGGCGACCTCAGCCCAAAGCAGTCCGCACGGCAGCCTGAAGACGTATCTCTCCGTCTTCGTCGCGCTCTGCGTGCTGACCGGCATCTCCTTCGCGGTCGCGAACTCGCAGGCGCTGATGGCGAACCCGTCGGTCGGCTGGTCGCTGATGATGGCGGTCTCCGCCGGCAAGGCGCTGCTGGTCGTGCTGTTCTTCATGCACCTCAAGTACGAGGCGAACTGGAAGTACGTGCTGACCATTCCGACGCTGGGGATGGCTGCCTTCCTGGTCTTCGCTCTCATTCCCGATATCGGCGAGCGAACGGAACGATACTCCGAAGAGCGCTGGCTCCAGGCCGCGCAGCCGATCGTTCGCGAGTCGGGAGTCGTCGAACCGAACGCGGAGCCCGCCCCGACGGTCGCCGCCCCCGAAGCGACCGTTCCCGCCGACGCTTCGGCGCCGTAGCCTCCCGCCTGACATTCATTCGCGGGACGCACGCATCCGCTGCGACTCCGCGAGGTCGATCGAATCATGAACCGTAACGTTCTCGTCTTCTTTCTGGTGCTGCTTGTCGGCTCGGCCGTCGCGTTCGGCTTCCTCGGCTATCGCCAGTGGCGACGCCAGGCCGATCGCCCCGCGATTCAGATTCTGGGAACGCAGGTCGAGCAGGTCTCCGCGCCCGGAGCGAATCAGCCCGGCTGGCTGAAGGAGTTCACCCTGACCGAGCGTTCGGGCGAGCAGGTCGCCAGCCAGGACCTCCACGGGAAGGTGCAGGTCGCCTGCTTCTTCTTCGCGCGATGCCAGGCGTCGTGTCGCAAGCAGACCGAGACGATGCGGACGGTGCAGGAAGATTACCAGGGCCAGGACGTCGTCTTCCTGAGCATCACGTGCGACCCGAGCTTCGACACGCCCGAGGCGCTGAGCAAGTACGCCGAGGAGTTCGAGGCGCCGAAGGATGATTGGCTGTTCCTGACCGGCGACATGAACTACCTCAAACGCGTCGGCGGCGAGGCGTTCTTCCTGCCCGTGGAAGAGCGGGGGCACGTCGACCGGTTCGCGGTCCGCGACAAGTGGGGCAACTTCCGCGGCGCCTTCGACTGGACCGATCCCGCGGAGATCGTGAAGCTGAAAATCCTCGTCGACAAGCTGCTGGTCGAGACCGAGCCGCCGGCGGAGTTCGCTGTCGCGACCGATGAAGCCGCCGCCGAAGAGAACGCGACTGAAGAAGCTCCCGCCGAAGAAAGCGCGACCGAAGAGACTGCCGCGGAAGAAGAGACCGCCGTCGCGATCGACCCCTCCTGACGACCCGCACCTGCCTGACGATCGAAAGAGCCGCGTGGACCTCGCCCACTTTCTTCCCCACTGGAACGCCAGCCTCAACGCGCTGGCGACGCTGTTGCTCGTCGCAGGTCTTACGTCGATCAAATCGAAGCGGGAGGGACTTCACAAATGGCTGATGATCTCCGCCTTCGCGACGTCGACGATCTTCCTGCTCAGCTACCTGTACTACCACATCGTCGTGAAGCAGGGGATCAGCACGCCGTTTCCGTCCTACCCGCCCGACTGGGTACGCTACACGTACTACGCCATCCTGCTCAGTCACATCCTGCTGGCGATGGCGGTGCCCGTTCTCGCGATCTGGTCGATCGTGCTGGGTCTGCGCGACCGCCGGGCGGCGCATCGCCGGCTGTCGTGGTTCACGCTTCCGATCTGGCTCTACGTTTCGGTGACCGGGGTGGTGGTGTACGCCATGCTCTATCACGCTTATCCGCCGGAAGCTGAATCGCTTCCCGCTGCACGGCTTCCCGCTGAACAGGGCGGGCCTTCCGCGGCGCTGATTCCCGCATCCGCCGTCGCGACTCCCTGACGGGACGGGAGACCCGACCTATGAACGGCTCGAAGAGCATCCTTCCCGCGTTCGTCGCAGTCGCCGGTCTGGCGTTCGCCCAGGTCGCGTGCGCCTGTCCGACGTGCGGGAACTCGATCGAGCACTCGGGCGGCAACCTGGCGACGGGCTTCTACTGGAGCATCCTGTTCATGATGAGCATGCCGTTCGTCATCCTCGGCGGGCTCACGCTCCTCTGCTGGCTGGAAGTCCGCAAGGCCCGCCGCGCGGCAGCGGCTTCCGATTCGTGTGCCACGGCTGGCTTGTCCCGCCGAGCAGACCTCGCTAGCCGTTCGACCATGCCAGGTCTCGATGCGTCGCCGTTCGCTCACGGCGCCGTACCGACTGCCGAGCGCGCGTAATCCGCTGCCGCACGGCTGGGCAAGCCAGCCATGGCACACCGTCGCGTCTCTCGCGCATCGATCGGCCGACGCCGGGCTCGTATAATCGAGGCACGGGACGCCGCTGGGGCCGCGTCTCCGGTCGTCGCTTACGCACGAGTCGCGTTTGTTCTCCCTGCTCGTCCGCCGGCCTGCGTCACGCCTCCGCTGCGCGTCGGTCATCGCGTCTACGGTCGCGGTCGTCGCCCTCGCGGTTGGCCTTCCGCTCAGAGCCCAGGTTCCGTTCATCGTTCCGGGGCCGTTCGGCCAGCGGGTCGAAACCGCGCCGTCGCGACTGCCGCCGGAACTCGACTCCGCCCGGGCGCTCGACCAGGCGTTGCAGCGGGCTGCCGACGCCTTCGCGGGAGGGCAGTGGGGCGACGGACTCGACGTGCTGGTCGAAGCGACGCAGCGCGACGTCGGCAGGCTCGCTCCGGCTGATGCGGCGAGGGCTGCGGAGGATCGCGAAAATGCCGAGCGACCGCAGCTATTCCTGCATGCCGAAGAAGCGGCGAATCGGTTCCTCTCCCGCGTCGCGCAGGCCGCGCCGCCGCTGCTGGAAGCGTACCGCGGTCGCTACGAACCGATCGCGGCGACCCATCTTCAGGAAGCTATCGCATCGCGCGACGAAAGCAAATTAACGGAGGTCTATCGGCGGTGGTTTCTGACGCGTGCGGCGGAGACCGCCCTGGCCGAGGCCGCCGCCTGGGCGCTGGAACGGGGCGACTTCGCGCTCGGGCGCGCGCGGTTGGAACGCCTGCATCCGCTCACGCGCGTTCCGCCCGCGCCTCCCGCCTGGAGCGCCGCGGCGGAAGGTTATCCGTTCTGGCTCGCGCTCCGGGGAGTCGACCTGTCCGATCCGGCGCGCCAGGCCGAGGCGAAGACCTGGCTGTCGCAGGCGCCCGAGGCTTTCGACGGATGGTTCGTTCCCGACGCCAAGGTAGACGTCGCGTCGCTGAGGGCGAAGCTCGCCTGGATCAGCGTGCTCGAAGGGGACCTCGCTCGGGCGCAGGTCGAACTCGCCGCGCTGCGACTGGCTCATCCGGGCGCGCAGGGCGAACTGGCCGGACAGACCGGCGACCTGGCGGAAACGCTCGCGAAGGAAATTGAACTGGCGCAGGCGGCGTTCGCTCAGGGGGCTCCGCCGCGAACGCTTCCCTTCGGCGAACTGGCCGAGACTCCGCAGTGGCGCCTTCCCCTTCCGCAGGTCGTGACCTTGTCCGCGTCAGCGCAGGGGCGACGCTTTTTCTGGGCGGGCGAGCGGTCCGAGGCCCTGCTGCCGTACTTTCCCGTGGCGTGGCGCGACGGCCTGTTCTGGGTCGAACCGTCATCGATCCGGGCGGTGGAGCTCGAGACCGGCACGCCGCTCTGGTCCGGCTTCGACGCCGAGCTTCCTCCGCCCGACAAGATCGGCGCGATCTACCAGCGGTCGACCGATCGCCAGGCCTGGACGAACTTCGCGGCTTCGGCGTTCGGCGTGCCGCGCTTCACCGCGACGATCGCCGGCGATCTGCTGGTCGCGCGGATGGGCGGCCCCAGGACGCGGATCGGGAACGACTTCCGCTCCGGAGCCGTCGACGAGGAAAGCGTCTTCGTCGGCCTGGATCTGGCGGCGCAGGGGCGCATGCTCGCCGGCTTCCCGATTCCTTCGGGCGAGCCGCGGAGACTCTGGGAAGGCTCGCCCGTCGTGGAGGGCGACCGAATGTTCGCCGCCTATCGCGTCGCCGAAGCGAACGACCGGCGCTCGCGGATCGGGATCGCGTGCCTCGAACTTTCGACCGGCGCGACGCTCTGGCAGCGGCTCGTCTCGTCAGGCGGATGGGAGGCCGAGTCGCCGCCGTCGATCGCTTCGCATGTGCGACCGTTGCTGGCCGAGGGAAAGGTTCTCGTCGATACGGGGCAGGGGACGCTGGCCTGTCTGGACGCGGCTTCGGGCGAGCCGATCTGGTCGATCGTCTATCCGTTCGACGATCGCTCGATGCGCGGCTATCCCGAAGCGAGCCGGGAGTTTCCTCCTTCGTATCGTGATCTCGCCCGGGGACTCGTTCGCCGGGGCGTCTGGTACGCCGCGCCGCAGGAGAACGACCGGATCTTCGCGATCGAGATCCATACGGGTCGGCTGCTGTGGGAAAGCGATCCGCTGGTGGACGAATTCGCCTGCTCGCATCTACTCGGGTTCGCCGACGGTTCGCTGATCGCGGCTGGTCGCGGGCTCGTCTGGCTGGACGAGGTCGACGGAAGCTGGCGCGGCCAATGGCCGGAGCCGGGCCAGCAGGTTCCGCCCGGTTTCGGTCGCGGGCTGCTCGTCGGCGAGGAGATTCTCTTTCCGACCGAGCAGGAACTGCTCGTCTTCGACCAGGCGACGGAGAGCGCCGGCAAGTTCCGCCGGGCCGTGCTGAAGCGTCGGGAGTCGCTCGCCGACCGGGGCGTGACGGGCGGAAACCTGGTCTACGCGTCGCCCTTCCTGGTCATCGCCGGTTCGGACGAGATCGTCGCGTTTCGCGTGCAACCGCCGAGCGACGCTCCGGCTCTGTCGGCCAAGGCGCCCCCGTCGTCCGAGGGTCAGGTTCGCAACGAATAGCCGTCAGGCAATGCCTGACCTACGACCGTGCCGTAGAATCATTCCTCCGCATCGCCTTCCGAACGATCTTTGTTCCGCAGCCTGTCTGACGAGTCCTTCATGGAATCCGCTGAACTGGCCGACCTCGAACTCCAGGCGCTCGAACGCCTGAACGACGCCCAGCGTCGCATCGCGGGCGAGCTGGCCAAGGTCGTCGTCGGCCAGCATCGCGTGATCGAAGAGATCCTGATCGCGATGTTCGCGGGCGGGCATGCGCTGCTCGTCGGCGTGCCGGGTCTGGCCAAGACGCTGACGGTGAGGACGATCGCCGACTCGCTGGCGCTGAAGTTTCGCCGCGTGCAGTTCACGCCCGACCTGATGCCCAGCGATATCGTCGGGACCGAGGTCATCCACGAGAATCGGGAGACGGGCGAGCGGGGCTTTCGCTTCATGCCGGGGCCGATCTTCGCGAACCTGGTCCTGGCAGACGAAATCAACCGCACGCCGCCCAAGACTCAGGCCGCGCTGCTGGAGGCGATGCAGGAACGATCCGTCACCGTCGCAGGCGTGCGGCACGATCTGGAAGATCCCTTCTTCGTCCTCGCGACGCAGAACCCGATCGAACAGGAGGGGACCTACCCGCTGCCCGAGGCGCAGCTCGACCGGTTCATGCTGCAGATCCAGGTCGACTATCCCAGCGAGGAAGAGGAGCTGCGGATCGCGCTCGAAACGACGTCCGGAGAGACCCGAACCGTCTCGCCCGTGCTGCACGGCTCGGACATCGTCGAGCTGCGCCGCATCGTTCGCCGGATGCCCGTCTCGCCTCGCACGGCGCAGTTCGCGGTGCGGCTCGCGCGTATGTCGCGTCCGACGGAACCGGGCGCTGACGACTTCGTGAAGAAGTACGTCCTGTGGGGCGCGGGACCGCGTGCGAGTCAGTACCTGCTGCTGGGCGCCAAAGCCCGCGCGGCGCTGAAGGGCTCGCGTCATGTCCGGCTGGAGGACGTCCAGGCGGTGGCGGCGCCGGCGCTTCGTCATCGCATCCGCACTAATTTTCACGCGGACGCCGAAGGGGTCGGCGTCGAAGCCGTCATCGAGCGTCTGCTCCAGATCGCTTCCGCCGCGCCTTCCCGGGACGACCATGTCGCCGAAGTTTTTCGACCCGCAGACGCTCGCGCGAATCCGTAGCTTCCGGCTGCGCGCGGGCCGGCTGGCCGAGGGGCTGGCGTCGGGCATGCACCGCAGTCGTCGCAAGGGAACCTCGATCGAGTTCGCGGAGCATCGCGAGTACGCGCCCGGCGACGATCTGCGCTACGTCGACTGGAAGGCCTACGCGCGGACCGACAAGCTGTTCGTGAAACAGTACGAAGACGAAACTAATCTCTTCGTCTGGATCGCGCTCGACGCGAGCCGGAGCATGGCCTATCGCCATCCCGACTCGCCCCTGTCGAAGTTCGAATACGGACAGTGCCTCGCCGCGTCGCTGGCCTGGCTCGCGTTGCAGAAACAGGACGCCGTCTCGGCGACGACGTTCGATTCGCGGGTGAGGATGCACGTGCGTCCCGGATCTTCCGGCGCGCACTGGAACCAGATCGTCGACGCGCTCGACGCCAGTCCGACCGACGAGAAGACGTCGCTCGCGCCGGCGCTGCACGACGCGGCGGAACGGATGGGTCGGCGGGGCCTGGTCATCGCGATCGGCGACTTCTTCGATAACCTCGAAGCGACGCTCGCGGGACTCAAGCAGCTTCGCGCCCGGCGTCATCGCGTCGCCGTGCTGCACGTTCTCGACCCCGCGGAACTGGAGTTTCCCTTCGACGTGCCGACGCTCTTCCGCGACATGGAACATTCGGGCGAGACGCAGGTCGACCCCGTCTCGCTGCGAGCGGCCTATCGCGAGGAGATCGATCGGTTTCGGCGGGAACTGGCCGAGGCCGCACGGCACTGGGGGATGGAGTATTACCTGATGACGACGAACGAGCCGATCGACGACGCCCTGGCTCAGTTTCTCGCCCGACACGAACGGCTGTCGACTTGAGAACTTCGAAAGGTGGAAAGTTGGTTCAGCCCGTGTGCCATGGCTGGCTTGTCCAGCCGTGCATGGCAGCGGGTTAGACGCTCGTCTTTGAATAATCTCTCCTTCAAGATTCGGCACGGCTGGACAAGCCAGCCATGGCACACGGATCCGTTTCTGCAACGCCGACCGCACTCGCTGAAGCCGCTTGACCTATGTGGTTCCTTCCCTTCGCCAGCGTGACGATGCTCGCCTTCGCTGCGGCGGCGGCGATTCCGATCGTGCTGCATCTGTGGAACCGGCGACGTCGGCAGACCGTCGAATGGGCGGCGATGCAGTTCCTGGTCGCCGCGCTGAAGAAGCGATCGAAGCGGATGCGGGTCGAGCAGCTTTCGCTCCTGGCGCTTCGTACGCTCGTGATGCTGCTGTTCGCGGCGATCGTCGCCGACCCGTTTCTGCCCAAGGGTGGAGCCTGGGCCGACGCGACGTCGGGCGACCGGACGCACTGGATCCTCGTGCTCGACGCGTCGTTCTCGATGCAGCGTCGCGACGACGACGGGAACGCCTTCGAACGGGCGCTGCGTCGCGCGGACGAGATCGTCACCGCGGCCCCGCGCGGCGACGGCTTCTCCGTCGTCCTGATGAGCGACTCCGCGATCCCGGTCGTCGGAGCGCCTTCGTTCGATCCGTCGGCGGTGCGGGAAGAACTGCAGTCGCTCGAAGCGCTCGACGGCGGGGCCAACCTGGACGCCACGCTGGGCGAAGTCGAACGGCTCGCGCTGCA
This sequence comes from Lignipirellula cremea, assembly GCF_056501455.1. Taxonomy (NCBI): domain Bacteria; kingdom Pseudomonadati; phylum Planctomycetota; class Planctomycetia; order Pirellulales; family Pirellulaceae; genus Lignipirellula; species Lignipirellula cremea. Next base: position 5,586,814 of record NZ_CM151415.1, on the reverse strand, counting down.
GGCCGCCCGGGAGAGTCCCCGCCTCACGAACCGCTCGATCGTGTTCCTGTCCGATCTGCAGAAGCGAACCTGGGATGCCGCCGCGACGCCGACCTCGGCCGCGCGTCTGGAGGCGCTCGCGCAGGGGGCCGAGCTTTCGATTCTTGACGTCGGGTCGGACGACGCGGCCAACCTGGCCGTCGCGCGGCTTGGGCCTCGCGATCCGATCGTGCTCGCCGGAAGACCGACCGTCTGGGAGGCGGAGATCCGAAACCTCGGCGCGGAACGTCGATCGACGGCGGTGTCGCTGGCGATCGACGGCGAAGTGGTCGAGTCCAAGCGGGTCGACGTGCCGCCTGGCGAACAGGCTCAGGTCCTCTTCGAGCATCGCTTCGACCAAGCGGTCGCTCGCGCGATCGAGGTCCGACTCTCGGGCGACTCGCTGCCGCCCGACGACGTCCGGCGCTACAGCGCGGTCGTGCGGGATCGCCTGCGGATCCTGCTCGTCGGCGAGGACCCGCGCAGCCGGTTCTTTCTATCGAGGGCGCTCGATCCGCTCGGCGACGGAGGTCTCGGCATCGCCGTCGACGGCGTCGGTCCCGCGGCGCTCGCCGAAGCGAAACTATCCGACTATGACGCGGTCTTCGTCTCCAACCTCGGTCGCTTCGCGGAAGACGAAGCGGCGGCGCTGAAACGCTTCGCAGGGCAGGGCGGGGGACTCGCGCTCTTTCCCGGACCTGCCGTCGATCGCGAGAACTGGAACGAAGCGCTGGGATCCGAAGGCGCCGCCGGACTGTTGCCCGCGCGGCTGGGCGACGTTCTCGACGGCGATCTCCGCCTCTCCGCCACCAGCCTTTCGCACCCGCTCGCCGCCGCGTTCCGCGGGAACGCGCAGTCGGGCCTGTTCCGGATTCCGACGTGGCGCCGGGTCGCGCTGGAACCGCAGGACAGCGAAGGCGCTCGCGTCGCGCTGGCGTTCGAGAACGGCGAGCCGGCTCTGGTCGAAAAGTCCTACCGCGCGGGAAGGGTCGTCCTCTTCGCGACGGCGGGGTTCGCGCCCACCCGCGAAGGAACGGGAGCAGAGAGCGACGCCTGGACCGCGATTCCGGCCGTCGGCGACTTCGTCTCGCTCGTGCAGGAAACCGTGCGGTTCCTGGTCGAGGGCGCCGCCGCATCGCGAAACGTCCGCGTCGGCGATCCGCTCGTCGCGTCCACCACGGTCGGCGTCGCCAGCGATCAGGTCGCGATGGTTCGTCCCGACGGGGCACGCGTTCGCCTGGAGGGCGAGGTCCGCCGGAGCGGCGAAACGACCTGGACGTTCGGCGAAACGAATCGCGCCGGGTTCTACGATCTCGTTCAGGATGCGGGAAAGAACGACCTCGTCCGGCGCTTCGCGGTGGACGTCGATTTGCGGGAGAGCGACTTGGCACGAACCGACCTCGGGGCGCTTCCTCCGGTATTCGATCGCGTGCCGGCGAAGAGCGAGGCGACCGACGCGGCCCGGCTCGACAGCCGGCCGGCGCCGCTCTTTCCGATCCTGATCGGCGTGTTGCTGGCGCTCGTCGGGCTGGAAGCCTTCCTCGCCTGGAAACTCGGCTCGCACGGCGGGCCCTCCGCTCCTGCATCGCTCTTCGGCGGACGCTCCTAAGAAAGTTCTCGTGTCTTCCCTTCGAGTCGTTCTCTTCGCTCTGACGCTCCTGCTCGCCGCGACCGCGGCGCGGGCCCAGGGTCCGGAGTCGCCGCAAGCGGAGTCGCCAGAGAGCGAGACTCTGGCGGTCGACATGCGAACGGCCGAGACCGCGCTCGAGATTCCGGCGGAGGAGTTGACGACGCTGCCGGGCGAGGGGATCGAGACCGAGTGGGTTCCGACGTTCCAGCCGGCGGACTGGCTGGTCTTCGGGATCTCGATCCTTGCGGTCGTCGGAGTCTTCTGGCTCTACTGGCGCGAACGCGGCACGTGGCCGCTCGCCGCGCGGATGCCATTGATGGCGCTCCGTCTGGCGGCGATCGCGACGCTCCTCTGGATGTGGTACGGCTGGAGTTCGCAGACCTTCCGCACGGACCTGCCGGAGGTTCTGGTCGCGATCGACGTCTCGGAAAGCATGGGGACTCGCGACGTCGAGCGTGCGGCGAAGCTGGCCTCGACGCTCGCCCAGCGCTGGGGCGTCGCGCCCGAGGAGGAGGCCGATCGCCTGACGACGGCGCTGACGTTTCTCGCCGACTCGAAGGAGAGGCCCCTGCAAGAACTGGCGGAGCGTTATCGCCTGCGGGTCTATCTCATCGGTCAGACGGTGCGGCCCGTCGATCCGGAAGCGGAAGGGGGCGTCGAAGCAGCTCTTGCCGGGCTGGAACCGCGCGACGCATCGAGCGCCCTGGCCGACGCCGTTCGCGAACTGCTCGAAACGCAGCGGGGTCGTTCGACGGCGGCCATCCTGCTGGCGACCGACGGCGTGGTGACGCGCGGGCGCGAATGGGAAGAGGCGGGCGAGACGGCGAGGGCACGCAACGTTCCGCTCTTCTTCTGGGCGCTCGGCGACGACGAGGCGAACGAACGGCTGCGGATCGTCGATCTCGTCGCCGACCCGGTCGTCTTCGTCGGCGATCGCGTCACGTTCGAGGTCCGCGTGCAGGGACTCGTCGGCGACGCCGGCGCACGCGTCGCGCTGCGAAAGAAGGGCGAGACCGAAACGCTGGCCGAGGCCGCGCTCGAATCGACTGGCGCTTCGGGGGAGGGCTCCGCGACGCTGGAATACGAACCGCCCGAGGCTGGAGATTTCGATTTCGAGGTGGAAGTCGTCGCCGCCGAAGCGCCTGCTGCGGAAGGGGCGTCCGAAGACGATGCGGACGCGGAGTCCTCCCGCGTCGTGGCGGTGCAGGTGCGCGACGAGACGATCCGCGTGCTGTACGTCCAGGGCTATCCCAGTTGGGAGTTTCGCCACCTCAAGGACGCTCTCTCCCGGCAACGAAAGCCGGGCGCGGAGGACGCGAAGACGTTCGACCTGAACGTCGTGCTGCAGGAGGCCGATCTCGGATACACGCGCGTCGACGAAGAGGCGCTTTCCTCGCTGCCGGCGACGAGGGACGAACTCTTCGCCTACGACGTCGTGATCCTGGGCGACGTTCCGCCTGGCTATCTGGGGCGACCCTGGATGGAGAACCTGCGGCAGTTCGTCGAGGAACGGGGCGGCGGCCTGATCTTCGCCGCGGGTCCGCGCAACCTGCCGTGGGATTACCGGCAATCGCCGATCGAACCCCTGCTTCCCTTCGATCCCGCCGGCGTGACGCCTTTGCCGGCGGGCGATCTCGTCGCCGAGCGAAAGGTCACGCCGACGCGGCTGGGGCTGACGACGGCGGAGTTTCAACTCGCCCCGACGCCGGGCGAGTCGCTGGCGCAGTGGGGCGATCTATCCGGACTGCGATGGTACGTGCCCGTCCGATCGCTTCGTCCGGGCGCCAGGTCGCTTGCTGAACTGACGCCGGTCGATTCGTCGACCGATCCGATCCCGGTCGTCGCGATGCAGTACTTCGGCGCCGGCAAGACGCTCTTCGTCGGCACCGACGAGACCTGGATCTGGCGCCGCGGCGGCGGGGCCGAAGCCTTCCGCCTGTTCTGGACCCGGGCCGTGCGCGATCTCGCGCGGGCGAAGCTGCTCGGGTCGGAGGCGAAGATCGAGGTCGCGTCCGACCGCCGCGAGTATCGCTTCGGCGAAGCGGTCAATCTGCGCGTCCGGTTCTTCGACGAACGCCAGGCGCCCGCGGACGACGACGGAGTGTCGCTCGTCGTGACGGGAGCCGACGGCGCCAGAAGAACGCTGCGACTTTCTCGCCCGGGCGCGGCGCGGGGAGAGTTTTCCGGCGCCGTGGAAGGACTGCCCGAAGGATCTTATCGAGCGTTGCTGGTGACGCCCGCCACAGGCGCCGCGCCTCCCTCGACGACGTTCGCCGTCGCTCCGCCGCCCGGGGAACTGGCTCGCACGCGGACCGATCTTTCCGGCATGCGCGCCGCGGCGAGCCGCTCGGGCGGAAGCGTCTATCGCGAGCCCGACTTCGCCCAGGCGCTGGAAGATCTGCCGACGGGTCGGGCGGTGCGGGTCGACGCCTCGCGTCCCGTTCCGTTCTGGAACCATTGGATCGCCGCGTGCGTCTTCATCTCCGTCCTGACGCTGGAGTGGATTCTGAGACGCCGCGCGGGAATGCTATAACCGAAGACGTTCCGACTTTCTGAGTGGGGGACGAAAGTCCCCCGAGTCGGCGCTGAATTGACGTGTCGAAGCCCCGGGGGACTTTCGTCCCCCGCTCAGAGCGACGAAACCTGGAGCGCGAGTTTACCTGTGTCCCATCCCCTCCATACGCGACTGGATGACGTTCGCCGACGGGCGAATCGCCTGCGGTTCGCGTGGGGGCTTGCGCGGGTGATCGCGCTGGCGATCGCCGGGTGGATCCTGCTCGCCTGTCTGGACGCGACCGTCCGAACGTCGCAGCCGGTCTGGCGCTGGCTCGCGCTGGCTGTCTGGATCGCCTGCGTGGCGCTGGCTTTCCGGCGCTGGGCCCTGCCGACGCTGCGTCGACCGCTGACGCTGGAGGGGACGGCGCTGGAAGTCGAGCGGCGCTTCCCGTCGCTGCGCGATCGGTTGACCGACGCGATCGAGTTCCTCGAAGACCGGCAGTTCGCGGACGCCCTGGGTTCGGCCACGCTGCGCCGGCAGATGATCAACGAAACGTGGAGTCGCGTCGAGCCGCTCGATCTGCGCTCGACGCTTTCAGCGAGGCCAACCGCGATCGCCGCAGCGTTCGCCCTCGCCGCGCTGGCGCTGCTGATCGTCGGCCTGGCGATTCCGGCTTCGCCGTTGCGGCTGGCGTCGGCCCGCTTGATCGCGCCGTGGACGGCGGTCGAATGGCCCCGCCGGGATCGGTTGGTCGTGGAGCCCGACGTCCGTTCGCTCGTCCGCGGCGGACGCTTCGCGATCGAGGTCCGCGACGCGGAGGGGGCGCCGCCCGAGAAGGTGACGCTCGAACTGCGGTCGGAAGGAGCGTCCGGCGCTCAGACGTTCGAACTGACCAACCGTAAGGACCGCTTCCGCTTCGAGCGTTCGGGCGTCGAAGCGCCCTTCTCCTACCGCGCGTTCGGCGGCGACGACGACACGATGCCCTGGCGATCCGTCGCGATCGTCGATCCCGCAAAGGTCGTCGGTCTGGAGGCGCTCGTTACGCCGCCCGGTTATCTGCGATCGTCGTGGGGCGAGAACGTCGCCCGCGTGCCGGGCTTCGTACGCACGCTCGTCGGATCGACGATCGACGTGGAACTTCGTCTCGACCCCGAGCCGCAGGTTGCGAGGCTCGTCTTCGTTCCAGCCGGAGCGAGAGAGGCAGGCGCCGGCGAACTTCGCTTCGATCTGGCTCATGACGAAGAGCGCGATCTCTGGACGCTCCCGAAGGGGACGGTCTGGAAGCCCGCGACGTCGGGCGAGTACTTCTTCGAAGAAGGCGACGGCGCGATCCTGTCATGGGACGCCGAGCATGGCGGCGAGCCCGCGCGTTATCGCATCGAACTGGTGCAGGACGCCGCTCCCCGCGTCGTCGTCGCGGGACTTCGTTCGGGCGAACCGGTCGCGCCCAGGGCGACGCTGCCCTACGTCGCGACGGTGACGGATGACGTCGGCCTGTCGGAGATCGTCTGGCAGATCACGCAGGAAGGGCAGCCCGACGTGCGACTCGATCTGCCGCCCGAGTGGACGCTCGCGGAAGCGGAGGCTTCGCCGGAAGGGGCTTCGGAATCGCAGTCGCTGACGTTCGAACGCGCGCTCGTGCTGAACGATTCGCGAATCGTCGCCGGCACGTCGTGGGAGGCGAAGCTGATCGCGACGGATCTGGCCGGGAACGTCGGCGAAAGCGCGACCTTCCGTCTGCCGATCTTCGCGCCGGAACGGATGGCGACGCGCATCGCCGAACGGGAGTCCCGGCTGCTCTCGCTGCTGCGCGAAGCGCTCCGGCTGCTGCGCGATTCGACGCAGGAAGTCCGCGAGGTCGATCTGTCGGTCGAGACGATCGGATCCATCGAACCGGGCGCCGCCGATCGCTTGCAGCGGGCCGAGTCGAACCAGCGTAACGCGGGCGGACGTTTGTTCCGCGACGAAGAAAGCGCCCTCGCCGCGATCGACGCGACGCTCGCTTCGATTCGCGACAACGGTCTCGACCTGCCAGACTCCGTGGAGTCGCTGGAGAAGACGCGCGTGACGCTGGAGGCCCTGCGTGCGAACGCGTTCGCCGCAGCGGAAGCGGGCCTTCGCGATTCGCTCGCCGCCGTGCGGAGAGAGGAACTGCCTGCTCCGCCCGAGTTTCGGGGGCTGCTCGCGAGTACGTCGACGGCTCAGGACGCGGCGATCGTCGAACTGGAACGGCTGATCGGCGAACTGTCGGAGTGGGACAGCTACCGTCGCTTCCGCGACGAGATCGCCGGGCTCGTCCGCGAACAGGAAGGGATCGCCCGCGCCATCGAACCGATCGTCGAAAAGCGACGACAGGGGGACGATCTGAATGCGCAGGATCGGGCGCTCGCCGTGCAGCTTGCGGCCAGGCAGCGGGAGGTCGCGCGGCGACTCGGCAAGGCGATCGAAGAGATGGAAGCTGCCGCGGAATCGATCCGGCAGAGCGACGGCATGGCCGCCGATACGCTGCAGAACGCTGCCGACATCGCCCATGAACGGGGCGCGGCAGGCTGGATGCAGGAGGCCGCTCGCCAACTGGAGACCAGCGACTGGGCAGGCGCGGGCGAGCGACAGTCCCCGATCCAGGAAGCGCTCGACGAGATCGCCGGCGAACTGAACCGCCGTCGCGAACAGCGTCTTGATCGTCAGGCGAACGAGCTTCGCGACGCGGCGGAGGAAGCGCGTCGAATCGCGGCGAGCGAGCGCGACGACGCCGCCACGGATGCCGAGCGCGCCGCGGATCGCCAGGCGACCGACGAGCTGCGGCGCAAGCTCGAACGCCTCGGCGCCCGCGAAGCGTCGGAGCAGGCCCGCGAAGCGAAGGCGTCGCAGGGCGAAGCCGCCGACGCGAAAGAGCAGGGCGACGCTGCCGCCGACGCCGCGGCTCGTGAGGAAGCCGCCGAGAAACTGGACGCGGCCGCGGCGGCCGCCGAATCGGCCGCTGCTCAGGCCGAACAACGTCTGGCCGACGAACTGATGGCGCGGATGCGCGACTTCTTCGAGGGTCTGAAGGAGCGTCAGGAACGCCTGCGGGACGAAGCCGTGCGACTGGCCGAACTCGGCAGCGCCGCGACGGGCTGGACCGCCGGCCAACTCGCCTCCGTCCGCGCGATGGCCGACGAGCAGGAAGGTCTTGCCGAAGAGACTTCCGCCTTCGCGGAAGAGGTCGAATCGTTCAAGGCCTTCCGACTGGCGCTGTCGGGCGCTCACGATCAGATGCAGCGGGCCGCGGCGCTTGCCCGTCGACGACGTCTTCAACCCGACGCGATCGACGCCAAGAACCGGGCGCTGGAACGTCTGGTGCAGGCGCTCGCGGCGCTCGATGCGCGCGAACAGGCGGCTCAGCAGCCGCAGGAACCCGAGCCGCCTCAAGAGGGCGGCGACGAAGGCGCCCCGCAGCCCCCGCCGGGGAATCGCGAAGAAGAACTGAACCGGCTGGCGGAGATTCGGCTTCTCGCGCTGATGCAGGAAGAAATCCTGCGCCGGACTCGCGAACTGGAACAGAGCAGGCCCGAGGGCGAAACTGTCGCGCCGGAGATCGCCGAAGAGTATCGCTCCCTGGCGGAAGAGCAGGGGAGCCTGGCCCGGCTGCTGGAGGAATATTCGCAGGCCAGCGCTGCCGAGGAAGCGCCTCCGGTCGACCCGCTCGACATCGACGAAGCGCTGGAGAATCTGCCCGAACTTCCCGCTCCGCAGCCGTAAACTTCCTCAAGAAGCTGTCGTCGACCCGAGCAATTGTGAAATCCTGTTGAAGACGACCGGCTGCGAGAGTCCAATAATAGAGCGTCGCGGAATTAGCCGCTCGAATGCGAGTCGCCCGATGGAATGGCGGTCTGAATTTATGCCGATCTTAGGACGCGTCGTTCGTCGAGCGCTCTCGGCCGGACTGACGCTGGGCGCTCTCGCGGTCGCCTCCGCTGCCTGGTCCGCCGATCCGGTTCCCTCGGACGGCGACTTCGATGCAGCGCTGGAAGCCGATTTACTCGAAGGCCTGGGCGATCTGAAGCTTCCGCCCCCGCCTGCGAAGAGCGAACCGGCGCCGGCGCCTGCCGGCGGTGCGCCCGATGTCGATGCGCCGTCCGTCGAGGAACTCCGCGGGCTACTGCAACCGGAGGGCGAGGATCTCGGTTCCGCCGGCGAATCGCCGACCGAGCGCATCGGATCGATGATGCGGTCGGTCGAAGAGCGCTTCGTCGGCAAGGACAGCTCGCAGGCGACGCAGCAGATTCAGGAAGACATCGTCACGCAGTTGCGCGCGATGCTGGAGCAGCAGGAAAAGAAGTGCAGCCAGTGCAGCGGCGGTCAGAAGGACTCGCCCGGTTCTTCTTCCTCGGGCTCGAAGCCCGGCGAAGGGAAGTCAGATCCGAAACCCGGTTCGCCGGACGAACAGGGCAAGGAACCTGGCGACCCGAACGAGACGCCGGACGGGGAATCCGATTCGCCCTCGAATCCGGGCGACGCGACCGACCCGCAGGCTTCCTCCGCGCCCGGCGCGACCGATAGCGAAGATCGACTCGATCCGACGCGACTGGAAGAGGTCCTCCGCCGGTCGGCGGCCGACTTCGACGAACTCTGGGGTCAGCTTCCGCCGCAGGTGCAGCAGCGCCTGAAGCAGGGCCTGACCGAAAGGACGCTGCCGCAGTACGAACCGATGATCGAAGCCTACTATCGTCGGCTGGCGGAAGATTCGGGCGAAGCTCGTTAGCAGTAAGGTCGATTTTCGCCGTCGTGGCGAAAATCACGCTCGGCAAGTTCGAAACAAGTTTCTCATGCCTCGCAAAACAGCGGAGATACCGCTGTTTTGACGCCGCATCCGTGCGGCGGACCCAGCCCGTCGACAAATCGACGGGCTGTTAGGAAAGAGCGGTAAGGATGCACGCGACTCGTCGATCGTTCCTGAGCGGCGTATGCCTGGCCGGCGGCGCGCTCGCGTGGACCGCGCAGCGAAGCGCCTGGGGTCAGATCGCGCCGCGCGGCGACGAGTTTCCCGCCGATCTGGTCACCCCGGAAACGCGGGCCGCGGTCGATCGGGGCCTCGCCTATCTGGCGTCGAGGATCAACGAGGACGGCTCGTTCGGCAGCGGACCGATGTCGCGGAACGTCGGCGTCGTCGGGCTCTGCGGAATGTCGTTCCTCGCGGGGGGGCACGTTCCGGGGCGCGGACGCTTCGGCGTGGCCTGCTCCGAGGCGCTGCGCTATCTCCTGTCGCGCAGTCGCGACAACGGCTACATCATCGACCCTCCCTCCGCGGGACATGGTCCGATGTACGGGCACGGCTTCGCGACGCTGTTCCTGGCCGAAGCTTACGGCATGACCCAGGATTCGGAAGTTCGCGACAAGCTGTCGCGAGCGGTCGAACTGATCGTCGAGAGCCAGAACGACGAGGGGGGCTGGCGTTATCAGCCGCGTCCGGACGACGCCGACATCAGCGTCACGATCTGCCAGATCATGGCGTTGCGCGCCGCGCGGAACGCCGGCATCCACGTGCCGATCGAGACGGTCGACCGGTGCGTCGATTACGTCAAGCGCTGCCAGAACGTCGACGGCGGCTTCGCTTACACGGCCGAGACAGGCCCCAGCGCCTTTCCTCGCAGCGCCGCGGGCGTCGTCGCGCTCTACAGCGCGGGCGTCTACGAAGGGGATGAGGTTCGCAAGGGCCTCTCCTTCATGAAGCAGTACCAGCCGCAACCTGGCGCCCGACCCGACGAGATGTACTTCTATTACGGTCACTACTACGCCGCCCAGGCGATGTGGACAGCGGGGGGCGAGTACTGGCAGGAGTGGTATCCGCCCGTTCGCGATCTGCTGCTCGCGGCCCAGTCCGAGGACGGACGCTGGCGGGACGACACGGGCCCCGAATACGGAACGGCGATGGCCTGCATCATCCTGCAGATGCCGAACAATTACCTGCCGATCTTTCAGCGATGAGGTCGTCGCGGTTTCGGACCAGACTCTCTTCCTCGGGTGGCCCCGATAGCTCTGCTGTCGGGGTCGACGAAGTCGACAAGAGGAAAGCGGCCCTGCTTCCCCGCTCGGGTCGCCTTCTGTCGCTGGTCTTCCTCGCAGCCTGCGCGCTCTCGACGCCAGGCTTCGCTCAAGAAATCTCGCCCGCTCCGAACTTCCTCCTGCGTACGACCGACGGCGGCGATCCGGCGCCGGCTCGTCTGCACGGGATCGACGCCGAAGGCTACCGCTTCCTGACCGGGCCGGGCGTCGCCGAGGCGATCTTTCCCGACGCGAACGCCGAGGGGGTCGAGGAGCGGACCGTTCGCGACGACGAACTGATCCGGTTCGGGCTCGGCGTCGACCGTCCCAGGCTTCCGCTCGTGTCCTTGGTCGACGGCTCGATTCTGGCCGGCGAACTCGTGTCGCTCGGAACCGAGGCGCTGCTTCTCGACTCGCCGCTCTACGGAGAGTTGTCGCTGCCGCTGGGGCTGATTCGCGGGATCGTGCTGCGTCCCCCCTACGATCCGGCGGCGCGCGACGCGCTGCTTGATCGGATCGCGAAGTACGACGGCTCGGACGACGCCCTGGAACTGACCGACGGACCGACGGCGGTCGGCGTCTGGTCGCCCGGGCTTTCGAACGATGCACGCCCGTCGGGACCGGTTCCCTTCGGTACGCGGCTCGATCGTTTCTTCATCGAGACGGCCTCGGCGGAGCGACCGCTGGAGTATTCGCGAGAGCGAGTGAGGGCGCTCTTCATCGCGCCGGCCGCCCGGGCAACCGTCGCGGACGACGCTGCCGCCTTCGCGTGGTGGGGCTTTCGCGACGGAACCCTACTGCGCGTCGTTCGCCGGACGCCGGGCGAGGAGACCGTCCGCGTCGCTCTCGCCTGCGGCCTGGAACTGACGCTGGAACTGGATGGGGTTCGCGAGGATCTGGTTCTGATCGAATCGGTCGGGCCGCACGCGCGGCCCCTCTCTCGCCTGGAGGGGCAGGCCTATCGCCACACGCCGCTGACGGGGAGGTCGCTTCCTCTCGGCGTCGACGTTTCCTCGATGGGGGGACGCCTTCGTGCGGGGGGCGGCTATGTCGCGACGGGCATCGGCATGCACGCCCGATCCCGCGTCGTGTTCGCCTTCGATCGGGCCTATCGCCGTTTCGACGCCGAACTGGCGGTCGAGGATACGACCGATTCAGTCGAGGGATCGCATCGCGGCTCGGTGGTCGGCGCCCTGTACCTGCTGAAGGAGGGCGCCTGGTCCCGGACGGTCGAGACGCCGGTCGTACGCGGAGGCGACGCGCCGTTTCGCCTGAACTTCGACGTGACGGGCGCTCAGGCGCTGATGCTGGTCGTCGAAGAGGCCGACGGCGCCGACGTGCTCGACCGCGCCGCGTGGCTCGACGCGCGTCTCGTGCCGTAATACGGGGCTCCTTTCGTCGCTCGCTGGGCGAAGCGGTCGCCGTGTGCCATTTCTGGCTTGTCCAGCCGTGCATACGAGTTCTCCCTTCGGCACGGCTGGACAAGCCAGCCATGGCACACGAAAGAGTCGTAATACGGGTGCAACTCGCTCAAAGCGCTCATGGGGAGGTCAGCGCGGCCTCTCTGCGGCCCCTGCTTTAGACGACCGGGCGAAAGGCGTAAACTTGGACGCTTCGCTCGCAGCGTGCGCCTCCCCCGTCTTTCGTCGTCGAAACTGCCCCATGTCGAAGTCCTCTCCGGGTCTCGTTTACGATCCTTCCGGCGTCTTTCTGCCCCAGCGCGGCCTGGCCCAGTCGGATCTGGACGCCGTTCGCGATCCGCTGCTCGCCGCGCGGAAGGAGATGCTGGAGAGCGATCTGTCGCTGTGGAATTCGGGCGGCGACGTTCCCTCCGCGAAGCAGCCCCTCGACGCCGGATTTCATCGGCTGCCCGAGCGGATGCTGGAGGCCTACCGCAAGGATCGCGACAAGAGCGAGCTGGGGCGTATCCTCCGCGTCGCCGCGCAGCTTCGCGAGGAGGTCGACCGGGTCGTGCTGCTCGGGATCGGCGGGTCGTACATGGGCGCCAAGGCGCTGATGGAAGCCTGCTGCGATCCCTACTGGAACGAACGCTCGCGGGCCCATCGCGGCATGCGTCCCCGGCTCTACTTCGAAGGGAACAACGTCGACAACGATTCGTCGGCGGCCCTGCTCGATCTGCTGGCCAGCGGTCCCAAGGACTCGGTCGAAGGCGCCTGGGGCCTGGCCGTGATCAGCAAGTCGGGCGGCACGCTCGAAACGGCGATCGCCTTCCGGCAGTACTTGAGGGCGCTGGAACAGTCGCTCGGCGGCGACAAGGAGAAGCTCGCCCGGCGGGTCGTGCCGGTGACCGGTACGTCCGGCAAACTGTTCGACCTGTCCAAGGCGATCGGCTGCCCGGAAGTCTTCGAAGTACCGGATAGCGTCGGCGGTCGCTTCTCGATCCTGTCGGCGGTCGGCCTGCTCCCCGCGGCGATTCTCGGCCTGGACGTGCTGCGGCTGCTGGAAGGCGCCGTGCAGATGAACGACCGCTTCGCGACCGCGGCGCCGGGGGAGAACCCGGTCCTCGACTACGTCGCCGTCTGCCGGCAGATGGAGGTTCTCCGCGGGGCGAACACCCGCGTTCTTTCCGTCTGGTCGAAGTCGCTCGAATCGACCGGGCTCTGGTACGACCAACTCCTGGCCGAGAGTCTGGGCAAGCACGAGCAGGGCGCGCTGCCCCTCACGGTGGTCAACACTCGCGACCTGCATTCCCGCGCCCAGCAGCATCAGGAAGGGAAGCGGGACAAGCTCTTCACCAACGTCATCCTGGATAACTGGAAGTGGGACGCGCTTCCGGTCGGCAAGAGCGATCGGAACCAGGACGGTCTGAACGACCTGGCCGACAAGACGCTGCCCGAGGTGATGCGTGCGGCGATCCAGGGAACGAACGAAGCCTACCGCCTGGACGGACGCCCGACCGCGGACATTCGCCTCCCCAAGGCGGACGAAGCGTCGCTGGGCCAGTTCTTCCAGATGATGATGCTCGCGACCGTTCTGGAAGGGCGCTTGGTCGGCATCAATCCTTACGGTCAGCCCGGCGTCGAAGCGTACAAGAAGCAGATGAACGCGGCGCTGGGGCGGAAGTAGTCGAGAAGCTTCAGCTTCTCCGAGCGGGGGGTGTAAACCCCCCGGGTCCGGATCGAACCACCCGATTGAGCGTCGAACCCTCGGGGGACTTTCGTCCCCCGCTCAGATCTATAAGAGCGAAAGCGACATGCAAGGCTCCCTCACCTGGTACGGTCACGCAACGTGGAGCCTCGACCTGCCTGAGGGGAAGGTTCTGCTCGATCCGTTCTTCGACGCGAACCCTTCGTGCCCGGTCAAGGCGGATGACGTCGAAGCCGACTGGATCCTGGTCTCGCACGGGCATGAGGATCACACCGCCGACGTCGCACGCATCGCGAAGCGGACCGGCGCGACGATCGTGTCGAACTTCGAAATCTGCCAGTGGTACGGCAAGCATCACGGCCTCGATGCCGCGGTGGCGATGAACACGGGGGGCTCCGTCAGCCTGCCGTTCGGTCGTGTAAAGTACGTGCACGCGGTCCATTCGTCGAGCATGCCGGACGGATCGTACGCCGGCAACCCGGGCGGCTTCCTGCTGACGATCGAGGATCGCCTGATTTACTTCGCCTGCGACACGGCCTTCTTCAGCGACATGGAACTGTACGGTCGCCTAGATATCGACCTGGCCGTACTGCCGATCGGCGATCTCTACACGATGGGGCCGGAAGACTCGATTCTGGCCATTCTGGAACTGACGCCGACGCACGCCGCTCCGACCCATTTCAATACCTGGCCGCCGATCGAGCAGGACGCCGAGAAGTGGGCGCGGGACGTGCGCGAGAAGACCGCCGCGAAGCCCCATCTGTTCGTGCCGGGCCAGGCCGTTCCGTTCGACGACATTTTCGGAAACGCGTGATCCGCATGAGTTCGTTCACCTTTCGACTCGCGATCGTCGCGTCGTTCTTCAGCGTGCTGGGGCTTCCCGCGACCGCGCAGGAGCCGGTCGAGCTGCGCTGGAAGTTCGAAGAGGGGGAGGCCTTCGTCACCGAGTGGAAGCAGGGCCTCGAATCCCGCGTCACGATCCAGGACGGACAGGGGCAGACCCTGCGGCAGATCGAGACGAAGTACGACCTTTCGATGCGGATCAGCTGGACGATCGCGAGCGTCGCCGACGACGGCGGAGCGGTGACCGAACAGCGAATCGAGTCGCTCACCCTCGCGGTGCGCGCCCCGGGGAACGTTCTGCGGCAGCTTCAGCTTCCGAGCGCCGAAGAGCCGCCCCAGGAGTTCGCGGCGCTGGCGGCAGCGTTGCAGCAGGCGCTCGGCGTGCCGATTCGCGTGACGCTCTCTCCCGCCGGCGAGCCGCTCGCGGTGGAGCTTCCCGAGGAATGGACCAAGCTGGCGGAGAACGAGGAACTGGGACCGTCCGCCCAGCAACTTTCGACGCCCGAGGGCTGGAAGCGTCTGCTCGCCTCCTCGACCACGCCGCTGCCTGCGAAGGCGGTCGACGCGGGAGCGACGTGGACGAACGAGGATCCGCCGCTGGGCGAACTTCCGTATCGCATGACGACCGAATGGACGCTCGCGGGCGTCGAGGACGATGTCGCGTCGCTGACGTTCGAATCTTCGGTCGAGAAGACTTCGCCAGCCGGCGATGCAGCGAGAGACGGGGCAGGGCAGGGCGCTGCGCCCGGCGAAACCCCTGAAACCGCAGGCGTCGCGGTGACCGGTTTCGAGCGGACGGGGAGCGCGACCTTCGACCTGGCCGGCGGAACGCTCCGGTCGCTGCGATCGCAGACGAAGCTGAACCTGGGGAAGCGTTCGGGCGAGTACCTCCTTTCGACCCAGCAGTCCGGCGCCGTGACGGTCGAGACGAAGAAGGTCGACCCGCAGACGCCGTAAAGAGTCGCGGACGGGAACTGACTCGCTTAGACGTTTCGCATCGATCTGCGGCGTCCCCCGGGGGGGCTGACACCCTCCGCTCGCCAGGCACGATCGCTAGGCAGTCTTCTTCGGCGGCGCCTTGACCTGGATGGCGTCCCCTTCGACGCGAACCTCGAAGGCGTCGATCTTGATCCGCGGGTTGTCGCACCACGAGCCGTCGCGGATGCAGAACCGCCAGGCGTGCCAGGGACAGGCGACGACGCCGTCGCGGACGAATCCTCCCGCGAGCGAGGCGCCCATGTGGGGGCAGAAGTCGTCGATCGCGAAGTAAGCGTCCCCCTCGCGAAAGACCGCGACCATCCGACCGTTGACCGGATAGGCCTGTCCTTCGCCCTCAGCGATGTCGCCCACTTTCGCGACGGTCACGAACTCTTCCATCCTGACGGGGCCCCTGGCTTACGGCTTGCGGCGGATCGCCTTCGCGAACCGGCTTCTCTCGCGATCGGTTCCAGCTTCGCGTAGATTCAATGGAGATCGCGTTCGTCGCGTCGAGCGTTCGTTCCTGGCGAGCGGAGGGTGTCAGCCCTCCGTGGTATCGCGACGCGATCCGCACCGACGTGAGTACGCAGGTAGTCTAGCGCCTCGTGCCGAAACGGGGCGGACGTCTCTCTTCGATCGCGTGCAGGATCGTTCCCTTGTCGCTCAGCGTCGTCCGACGATTTCGAGGCCCGGTCAGCGGTGCCCTGCTTCTGGCGACGCTGGCTCTGCCTGCTTTCGCCGGTCGGGCTGACGAACTCGACGTTGCACGGCGCCTGGAACGGACCGCTCGCTGGGAAGAAGCGCTCGAGGCATACGAAGGCCTGCTGGAGACTCGCCCACAAGAAGCGGCGCCCGGAATCGTCCGGACGCTTCGCATGTCGGGCCAGCGAGAGCACCTGGCCGAGAGGCAGGCAGCGTTCGACGACGCGAAGTTCGCCTCTCCCGAGTTGAGCCTCGAACGGGCGCACGACGCGTTCGGTTCCGGTCGCGACGAGGCGGCTCGCGACCTGCTGACCGAACTCGCGGAGAAGGCTCCGACGGCACGCGGCTTCTGGCTTCTTTCCGAACTGGCGCTCGAACGGGGCGAGACGGAGGCTGCGATCGGGGCGTGCGAGCAGGCGCTCGAACTGCATGAAGAGGCGCCGCGGCCGACCGACGATCTGCGGTACGTGGGACTTTCCGAGTCGCGACTGGCGAACTTGCGCGGCGAGCCCGAGCGTTTCCGGCGGCTTGTGCAGGAGTTCTATCCGCGGATTCTGGAGCAGGACGAAAGCGCCTGGTGGGCGGCGTTCGACGCGGCGGAGCTTTACTTCGCCAAGTTCGACGACGGGAACGGCCAGCGACAGTTCGATCTCGCCCGCGCGATCGCTCCGCGCCAGCCCGAATTGACGCTTTCGCAGGCGAGGCGGGAGATCGACGGCTTCCGGCCTGCCGCCGCCCGGCGAACGCTGGCGAAGCTCGCCGCCGCCGATCCGTTTCCGGCGGAGACCGCACGCCTCCGGGCGGACGTCGAACTGACCCAGTTCCGGTTCGACGATGCGCTTCCCGCGCTCCAGGCGTCGCTCGCCGTCGATCCGCACGACCCCCGCACGCTCGGTCGCCTGCAGGCGATTCACGCCACGCGAGGCGAATTCGCGCTCGACGGTCCGGTCGAATCTTCTGCCGCCGTCGAAGCGTTCGCGAACGAGCGGGCGCCGCAGGGAAGCCTGTTCTACGAGACGCTGGGCGACGCCTTCGATCGGCTACGGAAGTATCCGCAGGCGGGCGAGGCATACGCCGAGGCGCTGCGGCGGAACCCTGCCTCCGGCCAGTTCTATGCGCGGCTCGGTCTGATTCAGATGCGGCTGGGCGAGGAACGCGAAGCCCGGCGAACGCTGGAGCGGGCGTTCGAGATCGACCCGTACCACGTGCAGGCGAAGAACCAGCTCGAAGTCCTCGATCAACTCGATACCTACGCCGCGCTCGAGACGGAGCATTTCATCCTGCGGTTCGATCGCGGCCGGGACGAGGCGCTCGCGAAGAACATGGCCTACGTGCTGGAACAGGAGGTGTATCCGCAGGCGGTCGAGCGAATGGGGAGCGAGCCGCCGCGAAAGACGCTGATCGAAATCTTCAGCGACGGTCGCGGCTCCACCGGCCATCAGTGGTTCAGCGCCCGAATGACCGGGATGCCGTACGTCGGCACGGTCGCCGCCTGTGCGGGGCGCGTCGTCGCGATCGTCTCGCCTGCCTCGTTGGAAGAGCCTTACCCCTGGGCCCGCGTCCTGAAGCATGAATTCGTGCATGTCGTGAACCTGGACCAGACGGAGTTCAACGTCCCCCACTGGCTGACCGAGGGGCTCGCCGTCTGGACGGAGGACGTGCCCCGTCCGAAGACCTGGCTCACGGTCCTGGCCCAGCGGCGCGCTGCGGGGACGCTCTTCGATCTCGAATCGATCAACGCCGGGTTCATCCGTCCCGAGTCGCAGGACGATTGGGCCCTCGCCTACTGCCAGGCGGAAATCTACGTCCGTACGCTGCATGCGCTGCGCGGCGTCGAAGGTTTGCGCGCGCTCCTCGCTCAGATCCGGACAGGAAAGTCGTTCGACGAGGCGTTGAACGAAGTCTTCGAGATGACGCCCGAGGAACTCGAAGCGGCAAACGCGTCGGCGATCGAGGAAGCGCTTGCCGAGAGCGGCGCTTTGAAGCAGGAGCCGCCGCCGACGCTGGTCGAACTGGCGCGGCGGTTCGAGAAGGATGCCCAGGACGTCGAGACGCTGGCCGGCCTCTCGGAAGCCTACGCCTTGCGAGGCGACTTCGACCGGGCGATTCCGTTCGCGAAGGCCGCGATTCGGAAGGCTCCGAACCATCCGGTCGCCGCTGCAACGCTGGCACGCGCGGCGGTCGCGGAGGGCAAGCTCGACGAGGCGGAGAACCTGCTCCGCGAGGCGCAGGAGGCGCTTCCGGAACTGGACGACCGCCTCACGACGCTGCGGATCGCCGTCGGCCTGCGGGCGGGCGACCTCGATCAGGTCGGCGCTCTCTATCGCGCGGCGATCGAACAGCGGCCCGACGAGGAACGCTGGCTCCGCGGCGCAGCGAAGGTCTTCGAGCGCCAGGAGTCCTGGGAGGATCTGGTCGGCGTCTTGACGCGTCTCGCCCGGCAGGAGCATGATGATCCCCTTCTGGCCCAGAGCCTGTTCCAGGCGTGTCTGAAGGCGGAGCGTCCCGACCAGGCCGAGAGCGCCGCCGAGGCCCTGTTGCGGATCCGGATCGACGACGCGGCGGCTCACGCCTATGTCGGAGAGCGGGCCTTTCTGCGAGGGGAGATCGACCGGGCGCGACTGGCGCTCGAATCGGCGCTCGCCTTCGATCCGCAGCGGACGGACGTTCTGCCCCGACTGATCGAACTGGCCCAGCGCGAGGGCGACCAGACCCTGGCCGACGAACTGCGGGGCCGACTCGAACGAGCGCCCGCTCCCCCTGCCCGAGAAGAAAGTCCGTCACCCGACGATGAACTCCCCTGACGACGCCGGCGACGGTTCGCCCGAGACCAGCTTCCAGGCTTCGCCTGAGATCAGCTTTCGCGATTTTCAGAAGCTGATCCGCGACATGTATCACGAGAAGGACGTCGAACGGGGCGTCGAGGCGACGTTCCTGTGGCTGATGGAGGAGGTCGGCGAACTGGCGACCGCGCTTCGCGTCGGGCCGAAGGACAATCTCGAAGAAGAGTTCGCCGACGTGATCGCCTGGCTGACCACGATCGCGAACGTCTCCGGCGTCGACCTGACCGCGGCGCTCCATCGCAAGTACGGGACCGGCTGCCCCGGCTGCGGCAAGATGGCCTGCGTCTGCGACCTGTCGGAGAAGCCGTAAGACCTTCATCAGTACTTCACGGAACAGCAGGGCAGGGGAGGGCGGACGCCCCGCTGAAAAAGCGGGGGGCGGGGGTTATGCTGAACCCTTTGCGGCACGCGCCGCTGGCCCCCCCTCGCGATCCGTCCGTTCATGGACTTCCTGGTGAACAGCCCGTTGATCCTCTCGACGGGCTGCTTCTCGCGGCCAGGACGCCGCGACGAAAACTCGGAATCTCCGAGTTTTCGCGAGCCGCGAAGAACTTGTTCTGAGCTTGGCGAGGTCGACGTTCGCCAGGAAGGCGAACGTCGACAGGCAACCAGGCGTCCGAGGCTCGCGACGCCGGCGCTGACGCTGCTCGGTGGGCTGCTCTTCGTGACGCTGCTCGTCGCGACGCCCTCCGTTTCGCAGGGGGCTCCGCCGGTCCTCAAGAGCGCCGCGATCGGTTTCGACGGGGAATACAAGCTCGGCCTGTGGACCGAACTTTCGCTCACGTTCGAATCGAACGAGGCCTTCGACGGACGACTCGGCATCGAAGTCCCCGACGGCGACGGCGTCCCGGTAGAGCAGCTTTCCGACATCTCGCTCCCGGCAGGAACGCCGACGATCCACGTGCCGGTGCGACTGGGGCGTCCGCGGGGGAACGTGCAGGTTCGACTCTATCGCCGACAGAAGCTCGACCTGGATATCAAAGATTTTCGAGGTCGCGAACCGCTGAGCGAAACGTCGCTGGCGCTCGTCGATGCGGCTTCGCTGCGGCGGAAACCTTCGCCCCTTGCGCTGGCCGCGCCGCGACCTGCGGAGCAGCGCCTGCTCGTGGCGTTCGGTCCTGAATCGGGGCTGTCCGAGGCGCTCCGTACGCTCCGATCGACGGGGAAGACGGACAGCCGCCGCGTCTACGTTCGCGTCGACTCGCTGGCTTCGCTCCCCCGTTCGCGGTGGGGGCTCGACGCCGCCGACACGATCGTCATCGCTGCGGGAGACGACGGCGCAGCCGCGCAGGCGACCGCCGAGCAGTGGCAGGCGCTGGTGGAATGGGTCGAACTCGGCGGACGCGTCGTCGTCGTCGGAGGCGCTTCGAGCGAAGCCCTGCTGGGAGAGAACGGTCCGCTGGCGGCGCTCGCGCCAGGTGCATTCGACCGGCTCGAACGGCTCTCCCGCCTGCGCGGTCTGGAGACGCTCGCCGCGGTCGACGAACCGCTGGCGTCGGTCGACTCAGCCGGAGCTCCGCTCACGGTCGCGACCGCGTTCTTTCGCGACGTCGAGGGTCGCGTGATCAGCTTCGAGGGCGTCGTTCCGGCAGCCGGGGCGACGATCGTCCGCTACCCCGTTCGGTTCGGCGAAACGACGTACGTCGCGTTCGATCTGACGAAGGCGCCCTTCGCGGGCTGGGTCGGGCGCGAAGGTCTCTGGCGGGAAATCCTGACTCGCGGTCGCAGAGCCGAGGCGGCGGAAGGCTCCGGCGAGAGCGTCGGCAGGGCTGTACATCTCGGTTTCGACGATCTCTCGGGTCAGGTGAGGACGACGCTGGAGCGGTTCGAGGGCGTGCGGTTGCCCAGTTTTCTGGCCATCGTCTTCGTGCTGATCGTCTACCTGGCGTGGATCGGACCGGGCGACTGGTTCTTTCTGAAGCGGATCGTCGGACGGATGGAGTGGACCTGGGCCACGTTCGCCGTCGCGCTGGCGCTGATCGGCGTCGGGATGTGGCTTGCCGCAGGCTACCTCCGCGGCGACGCGTCGAAGTGGAATCAACTTGACGTGGTCGATATCGCGTACGACGAACAGGGCGGGGCGCTCGTGCGCGGCTATTCCTGGTCGGTCGCCTACAGCGACGCGGGAAGAAAGTACGACCTGCAGGCGAGCGCCCGGCGCTTCGCTCCCGCTGCCACGGAACAGGGTCAGGCCGGTCCGCCCGTCGTCTACTCCTGGGAAGGTCTCCCGGGAACGGGCGTCGGCGGCATGAGCAGCGCGGTCAACGCCGCGCTCGCGCTCCCTGCGTACGAATTGATTCAGACAGCGCAGGGCGATTCGCCTCGCGACGTGCCGATCCCGGTCTCTTCCACGAAGGCGTTCGTCGGACGCTGGACCGAACGTTTCGAAGCGCCGGCGCCTGGCAAGTTGTTCCGTTCGCCGATCAACGACCTGCTCCGAGGCGAAGTGACCAATCCGCTGCCGGTGACGCTCGAAGAGGCCCGGATCATCTCGGGCAGTTGGATCTACGCCCTCGACGATCTGGAGCCGGGGGAGACGTGGAGCCTGTCGGAGCTCGACTCGCCGATGAACCTGGAATGGCGATTGAAGCGCCGCCGATCGACCGCCGACAATCGCGACGAGACGGAGATCTGGAACCCGACGCACGCCAGCTTCGAACGCCTGGTCGAGATGCTGATGTTCCATCGGGCCGCGGGCGGGCGATCGTATTCCGCCAACCTCGGCCATGACTACTATCCGCAACTCGATCTGTCGGACCGGCTGGACTATCCCGGCGCCATGCTCGTCGGGCGGATCGCTCAGCCGGCGCTGACGGTGACCGCCGAACCGGACGCGTTCGACGCCTCCGATCGCCGGGTCGAGACGTGGGTGCGGATCGTCCTCCCCGTCGCTCCAGCGGCGGCGCCCCGTCGCGTTCGCGAAGAATCTCCGGCAACGGAGTCCGACGCCGCGGACGCCGAAGAAGATTCAACCGAAGAGCCCGCCGCCGCTACGGACATCGCCGAAGAGCCAGCCGCCGAAGAGGCCCAGCCTTGATCGAGACCCGCGACCTGACCAAGAAGTACGGCGATCTGTTCGCCATCAAGGCGATCGATTTGAAGCTGGAGCAGGGCGACCTGTTCGGCTTCATCGGTCCCAACGGCGCCGGTAAGACGACGACGATGCGGATCCTCTCGACCCTGCTCGAACCGAGCTGGGGGGAGGCCTACGTCTGCGGTCACTCGATCTATTCCGAGCCGAAGGAGATCCGCCGGCTCGTCGGTTACATGCCCGACTTCTTCGGCGTGTACGACGACATGAAGGTGATCGAGTATCTCGAATTCTTCGCGTCGGCTTATCGCATCCACGGCCCCGCGCGGCTGAAGAAGTGCAACGAGATGCTCGAGGTCGTCGACCTCGACTTCAAACGCGAAGCCTTCGCCAACACGCTCTCCCGCGGACAGACGCAGCGGCTCGGCCTCGCCCGGGTGCTGCTGCACGATCCGCAGGTGCTGCTCCTCGACGAGCCGCTGTCGGGTCTCGACCCGAGGGCGCGGATCGAGATGCGGAACCTGCTCCGCCGGCTGGGACAACTCGGCAAGACGATCATCGTGTCGAGCCACATCCTTCCCGAACTGGCCGACATCTGCAACAAGGTCGGCGTGATCGACCGCGGACGACTGATCGTGAACGCCGACGTGGCCGAGGTCATGCGGCAGGTCCGCCAGTACGTCGTGCTGATGATCGGCGTCGGCGCTTCCCAGGAGCAGGCCGCGACCGCCCTCGAATCGCATGAGTTCGTCGACGGCGTGGAGCGGGTCAAGGATCGCCTCCGCGTCAGCCTGAAGCCGGGCGTCGCCGATTACAGCGCGCTCGTCCCGTACCTGATCGAGCGGGGCTATGCGATCTCCCACTTCGCCGAGGAAGAGATCAACCTCGAATCGGCCTTCATGACGCTGACGAAGGGCGTGGGGGCAAAGATTTAAGGGGCCAGCGTACGTCGGTTCGTGGCGGTTTGTCTATCGTTAAATGTCAGCTTTTCCTCCGGGTGCCACTGCAGCATATTGCATCACGCGGTTTCGGCTCGCAGGAGCAGGTAAGCGTGATGGAGCAAGATCTTATGGCTGATCCAGCGATCGACTCGATGCAGCCTTCGCGCCCAGTTGGGCAGGCCCTTCAGGCCGAAGCCGAGGTTGGTCATCCTCCCGAATTGTCGCTCGATATGTTCGCGGGCGACGCGGATCCGTTCGCCGAGCGGGTGGTTCATGATTCGATGCACGACCTTCCGCCGAGGGTGACCGCCGGGGCTGACGTAGTTCTTGATGAGCGGACAGTAGAACTTCATGCCGGTCCCTTTCAGGCAGTCGTGGATCGGACCGCTGTCGTAGTTCCCGTCGGCGAAGACGCGTCGCACGCGCGGAGCGAGCGGAGGCAGCAGACGCTTGGCCGCGACTCGCTCCTGTTCGTTGAGAGGTCGCACTTCATGTCGCAGCACGACGCCCCGCCCGTCGACGACGGCATGCAGCTTGTAGCCTCGTCCGAAGCGGCGATACGCCCGTCCGTTCTTGGCGTCGCGGTCGCGACTGTAGTCGCTGACGCGGAAGGGCTGCCCGTCGATCGCGGCCGTCGGAGTCGGCTCGCCCAGACGCTCGGCGATCGCGGCCTGGGTCGCTTCGCGAGCCGCGAGGAGTTCAGGCTTTCGCGAGCGCCGGCTGATCGTGCTGGGGTCGGGGATGCGTGCGGGCCGGCGTTCGCTCGGCCAGTTCTCCGCCTGGCAGGCCCAGCACATCGGTCGGTCGTGCAGCACGGCCCAGAGGATCACCGCGACGATCTCTCGCGAGGAGTAGACGTACGACGAAGGCGACTTGTCTTCCGGCACGAACTGCACGACGATTTCCCACAAGCGATCTTCCATGACCTGCCCCTTTCTTCGTTTGGCGACGAGAAAAGGTAAGTCTGGAAGATCGCTGCATTTACGGACAAGACGAATCCAAAACGGCCCGTGCAATTTGTTGCACTGGCTCCGCCAGTGCTTTTCCGGAGGCCGGATCGCGGGTGTTGGACGACACTTCAAGCTGCAGCACTGGCGGAGCCAGTGGCACCCGAAACTCTTCGTTCAACCTGACAGAAAACGATGGACAGATCAGTAGGTCAGGCATCGCCTGACCACGGTGAATGGCCGTTCGGAAGCTTCGATCGCTTCTAAGTCGGAAGAGGTCCATCCGCCGACGCGGATCTTCGCGAAGACGCCTTCGAGATAGCCGTCAGGCGATGCCTGACCTACGAAAACCGGGAGGATCGCATGTCTCGATCGGCAGTCGTGCGGCTTGCGACGCTATTCCTGATCGCGGTCGTTCCCTCGATCGCTTCCGCCCAGCTGGGGCATCGCGTCATCCGTGACTGGACGGTCGGCGTGGAGGACAGGAAGTCCGCGTACGACGGCTACGACTCGGACTTCCGCCGCATCGGGCTGACGGAGTACGAGGGCGACGTCACCGGCACCTACATCTCCTGGGGCTTCGGCGGCATCAAGACCGACTGGTCGGCGCCGACGATCGCCGTCGCCGGAGCCATCCCGTTCGCGCTCTGCCTCGTCGTCGGACTGCTCGCCTGCGGGTCGTCCCTGCGTCGCCGGGGCGGAGATGCCGATTCGACGGATGCATGACGGACGGCTCGATGCGGGGCGCTGATTCCTAGAACGCTCTTCGAAAGGCGATGCCATGAACCGACGGCTGGCGATCTGCGTGCTGCTGAGCCTGCCGGCGCTCCTCGTGCCGGAGATGTCGATCGCTCAGGAAGAAGCCGCCCCCGCGCCGGCCGCCGTTCAAGGTCAGCGCATCTTCACCTGCGCCCACAGCTTTCACTTCTTCGTGCCGCTGCTGCTGCCGGACGTGGCGAAGAAGGCCGGTATCGAAGGGCATACGCAGGTCGGCATGTCGGCCATCGGCGGCTCGCGGATCATACAGCACTGGGACGTGCCCGACGCCCGGAACGAGGCCAAGCGAATCCTTCGCGAAGGGAAGGCCGACGTGCTGACCCTGTCGCCGATCTTTCTGCCCGACGAAGGGATCGAGAACTTCGCGACGCTGGCGCTGGAGCACAATCCCGACGTGCGGATTTTCATCCAGGAGAACTGGCTGCCGTACGAGGAATACGACAAGGTCGCGCCGCTGCGGAACCGGCCCGTCGACCATAACGCCCCGACGGTCGAGTCCCTGCGCAAGGTCCACGGACCGTACTTCGAAGAGCTCGACGCGCACGTCCGCGAGCTGAACGAGAAGCTGGGGCGGACCGATCGCCCGGCCATCTTCGCCGCGCCGGTCGGTCAGGCCGTGATCGCGCTACGCGAGAAGATCCTCGCCGGCGAAGCGCCCGGGCTGAAGGAACAGAACGAGCTGTTCACCGACCCGATCGGACACCCCCACCAGCCGATCCAGATTCTGGCGACATACGTCTATTACTCGCTCATCTATCGCCAGAGCCCCGTCGGCATCCCCACGCCCGACGGCCTCTCTTCGGTGAAGTACAAGGAAGCCGACAAGCTCAATCTCCTGCTGCAGGAACTGGCGTGGGAGGCGGCGACCAGTCATCCGCTGAGCGGGGTTACGGTTAAGGCGGAACCATGATTTTGCTGCGTTCTGTACGGACGCGAAACCAGCATATGCGGTGCTTAAACGTCGGGAGTGCTCCGTTTACCCTCGCCCTCTTGATAGTAGGACAGTCACGGACGCGGTACGCGAATCACTGCCGTGGCGACGTAGCACTGACAATTTGCTTCCAGAGATCGAGGGGTGTCTGCGTGCGATGTGCCACATGTCGACGGAGTGCCCCTGCGATTGCCTGTGAGTAGGGCGAGTCGAGCGACTCTGCAAGTTGACGTGGCTGCCCCGCGAGGATTTCTTCGTGCGTGAAAGCGGGTTGGCGATTGAGTTCCAATGAAAGTAGCAGCAGGCCGATGTGATAGACGTCTGTTACGCGACCGACCGATCCGAATTCTTGAGGTGCCAAGTACTCCGGCGGGAGCATCCAGGCGGCGAGCACTGTACCGAACATGCGAATGTCGGACTCGAGGCGGCTGATGCCAAGATCACCTATCTTGAACTGCACGATCCACTGATTCGGGTCAAATCGGTCGCAGATCTGCAATACGAACACGTTCTCAGCATGTAGGTCTTTATGGACGTAGCCTTGTCGGTGCATGAAATGCAAGCCATTCAACAAGTCCCGTGCGACATGAAAGAGCCAGTCGCGTGCGGGACGGGGAGATTGCTCGACAACCTCCCGGAGCGTCCACGTGCACCGTTCCACGATCAGGTAAAACGTGTCCCGGTACTCAAATGCGTCATGGATGAATGTGATGTTAGGATGCCGAAGCAGCACTAAGTTAGTGAGCTCGCGATCCCATTCGTCTCGCACTTGTTCGTACGTGCGGTCCCCCGGTACCACGACTTTTGCAACCAGTTCGTTTCTCCACTCATCACTACACTCGTAGACTGCTCCAAACGCGCCGCCTCCCAGGCGCTTGCCGATCATGAACGTTTGTCCGGCGTGCGAAATCTGTTCTCCCGCCTGCGGAGGGCGAAAGGTACGTGGTGTAGGGAGGCTTGGTCCGTCGCTCATTGAACTCACGTTGATTGAAATAAGCTGATGATACTAGCGATCGAGCCCACAGCGCCAAGCAGGAGCAATATGGCTGCGGCCAACCAGTGCTCCTTTAGAAACTCGGCTACAGCTACTGCGCGCCCTCCGTAGATTTCCGATCGCTTAGCATTCGTTCTCAAAGACCCGTCCGATGCACGTTCGACGATATTCGCCAGGATGTCGACCTTGCGAAGGGTCGACTGGTGCAGTTTGACATACTCCCTCGATTCAAATGCCTTCGCCTCTTCCTCGCCCGTTAAAAAGTCTTTCTTGCTGATGTTGTTTTTTTCGACGAGCTTCGTAAGCCGCGGGTGGCCGACGTACCCGACACCGTACAGCCCGACTAGCAGTCGAGCGAGATCGCAAAGTCGAGACTCGTGGATTTCAATGGGTTTGCCCCCTAGCACACGGTATCGGTGGCAGATTGCGTCAAAGCCGTAGTTCGCATCTCGCATGTTCCAGTGCAGCCAAACCTGTTCTTGATGTGAACTCACGAACGCGAAGTAATCCTTAAGCATCTCCTTTTCAAGGTCGTCGTACGTCGCCTCGATAGCTTCAGCATTGATCAGATCGCGGCGTTCGGCGATCTGATGAATGGAGAACGACTTAGTTTGACCGTTCCCAAGATTACGCGCGGCGATCGACGTGATGCGAGGAGATGTGCCGTTAGGGCGATCGTAGAAGCTTTCGCATGAATAATGAATCGCAAGCACGTTTCTTGGATTGGACGCTAACTCGGTAAGTCGTCGCTGCGCGTCCTTGCGTCGGCGGAGCCGCTCAGTTGCCTCTCCCATTCTCGATTCCTCGCGTATTGTCACCGAAAGCGACGGACATCTAATACCGCGCCAAATCCTTCTTCCCGCGTTCCGGCCATAGGCCCTCCACGACTTCTTCGCTCTTGAGCGCCAGAAACCGCAGGTCGCTGCCGACGGCGAGGAACTGCATGCCTTGCTCGGCGCGGAGCAGGGCGGAGGGGACGTCCATCGTGTGGATGCCGGTCGGCGTGCCGGTTTCATTGCCGACGCGGATCACCTCCTGGATCGCGGCTTCGTGTTCCTCCGGCGTGGGGAAGGTTCCGCCGGCGGCCCGCATCTGGAAGCGGAGGTCGTTGGGTCCGATGAAGATCGCGTCGCAGCCTTCGAGGGCGTAGATCGCCTTCGCGTTCGCGACGCCTTCGGGGCTCTCGGTCTGCAGCACGACCAGGATCTCGTCGTTCGCCCGGGCGTAGTACTCGGCAGCCGACGCGTCGAAGTTCATGGAGTGCATGCCTCCGCCGACGGAGCGATTCCCGGCAGGGGGGTACTTCGCGGCGGCGATGGCGGTGCGTCCCTGTTCGACCGTGTCGACCATCGGGACGACGATCCCCCAGGCGCCGGCGTCGAGCGCCCGCTTGATATAGAAGTGGTTCCCCTCCGGAACGCGGACGAGCGGGACGCAGCCGGCGTCGGCGATCGCCCCGAACAGGGTCGTCGCCTGCGACCAGTCGATGGCCGAGTGCTCCATGTCGACCGTCAGCCAGTCGAACCCCATCCGGGCGAGCAGTCGCGTGGCGTACAGATCGCCCAGCGAGATCCACGTGCCGAAGGTCGGCTGGCCCTCGCGGAGCTTGCGTTTGACGGGGTTGGTCTTCATGAGGCGCATTCGGCGTTCAGGCGGTTCTGAGCAGGGGGTGACGACCCCCCGAGCTTTCTTACGCGGCGTTCGAGCGACGACTCGGGGGACTTTCGTCCCCCGCTCAGATGGAGAGAGAGCGTGAACTCGTTCGAAAAGAAAAGTATAGTGGAAGGCGACGCAGGGCCTGCGTTCCCGCCTGCCAGCCATTCGCTCTCCATCGCTCGAAGGGGTCGAACGATGCCCTGCCTTCGCCGTTCGTTCGCACGTTTCGCGCCCGGCGTTCTGCTGGGACTGTCGCTCGCTTGGGGCGCCGCTCCCGCTCGGTCCGCTCCTCCTGTCGCGGCGAACGACCCGTCGCTCGCCGCGCGCGAGCGGATGGTGAAGATGGCGGTCACCGACGTCGGGGTCACGACGGAGCGCGTGGTCGAGGCGATGCGTCGCACGCCGCGGCACGAGTTCGTGCCGCTGGCCGAGCGATCCAGGGCCTACCTCGACATGGCTCTTCCGATCGGCGAGGGGCAGACGATCTCCTCGCCGTTCATCGTCTCCTACATGACCGAGTCGCTCGACCCGCAGCCGACCGACAAGGTGCTGGAGATCGGCACGGGAAGCGGCTACCAGGCGGCGGTGCTCAGCGGCCTGGTGAAGGAGGTCTACTCGATCGAGATCGTCGAATCGCTCGGCCGGCAGGCGGCGAAGGATCTGGAACGCCTCGGCTATCAGAACGTTAATACGAAGGTCGGCGACGGCTATCTCGGTTGGCCGGAGCATGCGCCGTTCGACAAGATCATCGTCACCTGCTCGCCCGACAAGGTTCCCACGCCGCTCGTGGAGCAACTCCGCGAAGGGGGCATGATGGTGATCCCGATCGGCGACCGGTACCAGCAGACGCTCGTCCTGATGCGGAAGGAAAACGGACAACTCGTCTCGCAGCGGCTCAAGCCGACGCTCTTCGTCCCGATGACCGGCGAAGCCGAAGAGAAGCGGCAGACGCTCCCTCCGAAGCCGGGCGAGATCGTCAACGGTTCGTTCGAGGCCGACGGGTTCGAGCCGGAATACGTTCCCGGCTGGTACTACATCCGACTGGCCAACGTCATCGAAGAGAGCGAGGGCGTGCCCGAGGGTCGTCGCTTCGTACGCTTCCATACGACCGAGCGGGGCCGTCCGGCGCTGCTGCTGCAGGGGACGTCGATCGACGGAGCGAAGACGCCGAACATCGTGCTTCGCGCTGCCGTCCGCGCGACCAAGATCGGACCGGGAGCTTCCCCCGACGAGGTCCCGGCGCTGGCCGTGACGTTCTATGACGAAAAGCGCGAAACGGTCGCCAGCGGCTGGATCGGCCCGATCCGCGACACCCGCGGGTGGGAGTGGAAGAGCCAGCGGATCGCCGTCCCGCCGACCGCGCGCGAGATGATCGTCCGGGCGGGATTGTTCGGCGCGACGGGAACGCTCGACGTCGACGCGATTTCCGTCATCCCGGTTTCTAACTGACCGCCAGCGGGTCCCGGTTCGTCCGGCGCGGGCTGGTTCTGAAACCAGCGATTTGGGCGCCTGCGGGGTTTGCGACTGATCGGAAGTGTTTGCCGATTCGGCGCCCTTTTCGCGTGCGCGTGAGCGGTTACCCGTACTCGGCAGCGTCTGTTCGCTCGACTTCTGCCCCACAGCGGCAGCGGAATCGACACTCTGCGGCAGCTTGAAAGAGACTGTCGAGTGGGTAGGATGGGTCGAGCACGCTGGTTTCGGCAACTTTTCGGTCAGGGGGGACACATGAGATTCACACGGTCAGGAATGCGTGGACTTTCCATGGGGCTGGCGAGCGCGGTTGCGTTCGTCGTCGCCGCTCCCCTCTACGCCGGCTGGGGCAGCCACGGCGGAAGCTGGGGCGGTAGCTCCGGCGGATACGCTTCGTCGGGCGGATACGGCGCTTCCAGCGGCGGTTCGTCCGGCGGGTATGACGCCTACTACGGCGGCTCGTCCGGCGGGTCCTCCGGCGGAAGCTGGGGCGGATCTTCGGGCGGTTCGTCCGGCGGAGCCGTTCGCGTCGGTCTGTTCGCTCGTCTGCATGCCTGGAAGGCCAGTCGTCACGCCGCGTGGGGTTCGTCGGGCGGCAGCTCGGGCGGTTCGTCCGGCGGCTACGGCAGCTCGGGCGGCTATAGCTCCGGCTGGGGCAGCTCCGGCGGTTCGTCCGGCGGCTACGTGGTCGCCCGTCCGGTCGTCTCGTACGGCGGCTCCAGCGGCGGTTCGTCCGGCGGTTACGGCAGCTCGGGCGGCTACGGCTCGTCCGTCGCCTATCCCTCGGTCGAAAGCTATCCCGCCTACTCGTCGGGCGAACGCGTCATCAGCGAGCGCGTGATCGAATCGGAACCGACCGAAGCCTATCGCCGCGAAGTTCCGGCGTACGACGCTCCCCCTGCGGCTCCTTCGGTCGACGCGGCTCCCGCCGGCGAGCCGCCGCTTCCTCCCGCTCCTTCGGACGCGGGTTCCGTCCAGAACCAGGGTCACCTGATCCTCCGCGTTCCGGCTGAAGCGATCGTTCGCGTGAACGGTTTCCGCACCCGCAGCGAAGGCTCGGTCCGCCGTTTCGTCACGC
This sequence comes from Lignipirellula cremea, assembly GCF_056501455.1. Lineage (NCBI taxonomy): Bacteria > Pseudomonadati > Planctomycetota > Planctomycetia > Pirellulales > Pirellulaceae > Lignipirellula > Lignipirellula cremea. The sequence continues at coordinate 5,556,346 of NZ_CM151415.1, read as the reverse complement.
CGACGATGGCGCCGGGCGAATCGTTCGCCTACGAACTCGAAATCGCGGTCGGCGACACGGTGAAGCGCGAACGCGTCGTCCTGCGAGCCGGCCAGCGAGAAGAACTGGCGTTCGGTGGCCGCTCGGTTTCGAGCAATCCGGTGACGACCGTGAAGGTCGCCGTGCCCGAGGGCGCACAGGTCTTCCTGTCGGGCGCTCCCACGGCGGCGAAGGGCTCGTCGCGTACGTTCTCGACGACCGAACTGGCCGCCGGCGAACGCTGGAGCGACTACGTCGTTCGCGCGGTCGTCGAACGCGACGGTCGCAAGATCGTCCAGGAACGCCGCCTGAACATCGCCGCGGGCGAGGTGAAGGAACTGACCTTCGACTTCGCCGACGAGCGGTTCGCCCTCGCCGACTGAACGAACCGATTCTGACGTCGAAACGATGAAGAGCCCTGTCGCGCCCCCTGCCGACAGGGCTTTTTTCGTCGCCCGCTTTCCCGAAACGGACGAGCTACAGTGTAAGGTCGGACCCCGCGCTTTCGGCCGATAAGCGTCCCCGCCGCCGTTCCGCCTCCCTCTCGTCGTTCATGGCACGACCGACCGTCGAAACGCCCCCCGCTGCCTCGCGGCCCTCCATGCCGCGCTGGGCGAAGGCGCTCGTTTCGGCGCTGGTGGCGGTCCATCTGATCGCGGTCGTCGCTCCGCCGCTGCAGTTGCAGACGTACACCCCGGGCGCTCCGGCGACGCCGGTCAGCTTCGCGTTCCGCACGCTGCAGCCCTACATCGATCTGCTCTACCTGAATCACGGATACGCCTTCTTCGCGCCCGATCCGGGTCCGAGTCATCTCGTGCGGTACCGCGCGACGTTCGCCGACGGTCGACCCTCCGTCGAGGGCGTCTTTCCCGACACGAAGCAGCATTGGCCGCGGCTCCTCTATCACCGGCATTTCATGCTGGCCGAGCAGCTTCACTCCGACTACGCGAGCCCCGCCGGTCCTCCGCCCGAGGCAGGTCCGGACCATGCGTTCTGGAAGAACCGTCGCGAGAACTACATCGAGAAGTGGAACGGCTTCGAGCGTCGGGTGCAGGCGCAGTTCGACGCGGGCGCGGTGACGCTCGAGCGGATCGAACATCGCCAGCCCGACTGGTACGAGCATCGACGTTTCGGCCTGCGATTGAACGACCCGTCGCTCTACGTGACGCTGCCTCGCGACGCGGAAGGACCGATCGCGACCGTGCCCGAAGTCTCGCCTGACCGCGGACAGGTCTCGCCCGGCGATCTTCCGCGCGAGGCCGGTTCGCTCCTGCTGAAGAACCCGGCGCCGCCTGTCGAGGCGCCGCGATGAGCCCACGCGAATTCAGTCCCGTGCGGTGGTTCGCCGAGGGCGTCGCCGGCTGGGACCGCTTCTGGTTCACTCCCAGGAAGCCGCACGTCCTCGCCTGCCTGCGGATCTTCGCGGGCGGCATGCTGCTTTACATGCATCTCGTCTGGGCCCTCGATCTGCCGGGGTTCCTCGGCGAGCATGCCTGGATGCCGGCGGACGTCTCCCGCGATCATGCGGCGCGGTTGCAATCATGGGCCTGGTCGCCCCTGTGGTACGTCGAGTCGCTGCCGGCGCTGTGGGCGATCCACATCGTTTCAGGGCTCTGTTACCTCGCGCTCGCCGTCGGGTTCTGTTCCCGCATCTCGGCCGTCGCCAGCTTCGTCGTCCTGCTGGCGTATTGTCATCGTCTGGAAGGGGCGCTGTTCGGTCTCGACCAGGCGGTCGCGATGATCGCGATCTATCTCTGCGTCCATCCGGGAGGGGAGTTCGCCTCCGTCGACGCCCGGCGCCGCACGGGCAGCTTCCTTCCGACTCAGGCCCCCGAAACGATCTCCGCCAATATCGCGACCCGGCTGATGCAGTCGCATCTCTGCGTCGTCTACCTCTTCGGCGGGCTGTCGAAGCTTCGCGGGGCAGGGTGGTGGGACGGCGGTGCCCTGTGGGGAGCCATCAGCAATTACGAGTACCAGACGCTCGATCTAACCTGGCTGGCCGCGGCGCCCTGGCTGCTCGCGACGCTGACCCATCTCACGGTCGCCTGGGAGGTCTCCTACATCGCGCTCGTCTGGAATCGCTGGACGCGACCGCTGGTCCTGGCGATGGCCGTGCTGGTCCATGCCGGCATCGCTCTGGCGATGGGGATGGCGACGTTCGGGCTGGCCATGATCGCCGCGAACGCCATTTTTCTCGAACCTGCGACCGTCGAGCGGCTTCTAAGTCGGAAACGCGACGCGAAAGAACGCTCGGATTCTGAGCGGGGGGTGTAAACCCCCCGAGTCTTCGGCGTCGCGTTCGATCCGGACTCGGAGGGCTCACGCCCTCCGCTCAGGATCTCTCGCATCGAAACGGCGACTCTTTCCGATTTTTCCGAATCGTATTAGCATGGCGGTTTCGCCGGGCCTCGAATTCCCCGCCGTTTTCTTCGTTCCGCCGCTGACTTCAGCGAGCAGAAAGCTTCCTCGCCAGGCATGATCGGACATCTAGCGCTCGCCGGGGCGACCGGCGCCGTCGGTCGAATCGTTCGACAACTTCTCGAAGAGCGCGAGTTCCCGCACGACAAGATCACGTTCCTGGCGACCGCCCGGTCGGCCGGTTCGACGATCGTCTACCGGGGCGAAGAGCATGTCGTGAAGCTCCTGACGCCGGAGGCCTTCGACGGGGTCGATCTGGTCATCGCCAGCACGCCCGATCCCGCCGCGGCGGAGTTCGTTCCCTGGGCCGTCGAGCGCGGGGCGATCGTCGTCGACGAGAGCGGCTACCACCGCATGCGCCCCGACGTCCCGCTGGTCGTGCCCGAGGTCAATCCGGAGGCCCTGAAGAATCACCGCGGCATCATCGCGAGCCCCAACTGTTCGACGACGCAGATGGTCGTCGCCATGAAGCCGCTGCACGACGCCGCGCGGATCCGCCGCGTGATCGTGAGCACCTACCAGGCCGCCAGCGGGGCAGGGCTGGCGGGAGAGCGCGATCTGGAAGAAGGGACCCGCGCCGCCCTCGAAGGCCGCGACTACGCCTACGAGACGTTCGTCCGTCCGCTCGCGTTCAATCTCATTCCGCAGATCGGCTCGCTCAAGCACGAGGGCTACACGTCGGAAGAGATGAAGATGGTCTACGAGACGCAGAAGATCTTCGACGATCCGACGATCCGCGTCTGTCCGACCTGCGTCCGCGTGCCGGTCGCCAACTGCCACAGCGAGAGCATTCTGGTCGAGACCGAGCGGAAGCTGACCGCCGACGAGGCCAAGGAACTCTTCCGCAACGCCCCGGGCATCGAGTTGATCGACGACCTCGCGAACAGCGCCTACCCCATGCCGCAGCCCTGCTCGGGCAAGGACGCCGTCTTCGTCGGTCGCGTGCGCGAAGACCTGTCGTTCGATAACGGGATCGCCTTCTGGTGCGTGAGCGACAACCTGCGCAAGGGCGCCGCGACCAACGCGGTGCAGATCGCGGAGACGCTCGCCCGGATGCAGGCCGCGGTCTCTTGAGCGAGCCGTCGCCTGCGGAGAAGATCGCCGCCGACGAACGGACGTTTCGCATGACCGTCGCGTACGACGGAACCGCGTACGCCGGCTGGCAGCGACAGAAGAACGGCGTCGCGATTCAGCAGTTGTTCGAACAGGCGCTGAATCGTATCGTCGGCGGCGACTCGACCGTCTTCGGCAGCGGTCGCACCGACGCCGGCGTGCACGCGAAGGGGCAGGTCTGTTCCTTCCGCGTAGCGACGTCGCTGTCCCCCGCGTCGCTTGCCAAGGCTCTCCAGGCGCATGTGCCGGAGGACGTCGTCGTGCTCGACGTGCGCGAGACGCTGGCGGACTTTCATGCCCAGCGACATGCGACCGGCAAGCGCTATCGCTACTGCATCGACGACGGCCTGGTCCCCAATCCGTTTCTCGCTCGATATTCCTGGCGCAGCCACCGACCGCTCGATTCGGAGCGGATGCAGCTCGCCGCGGCGCGGTTCGTCGGGACGCACGACTTCAAGAGCTTCGAAGCGAAGGGCTCGCAACGGAAGTCGACGGTGAGGACGATCACGCACGCTCGCGTGACCCGCGAAGAGACCGCCTGGGGCGAGGCGATCTGGTTCGACGTGGCGTCGAACGGCTTCCTGTATCGCATGGTGCGGAACCTGGTCGGACTGCTGTTCAAGATCGGTCGCAGGAGCGCCGCGCCGGAGTGGGTGGATCAGGTCCTCGCCGCACGCACGCGCTCGCAGATCTTTCCGACCGCGCCGCCGCAGGGGCTGTTTCTGTGGAGCGTCGACTATCCGGCGAAGTTCGACGGCGTCGGCTCGGACGAAACAGGTCAGGAAAGGGCAGGGCAGGGCAGGGGAGAAGGCGCCGGCGAGGAGATCGCTGCATATAAGATCGCTACTGGTGAGATCGCAGACGAGGGAGACCTCGAATGAAGGTTCTCCACGTCATCACGCGGATGATCGTCGGCGGAGCGCAGGAGAACACGCTTTACAATTGCCTCGACCTGATGCGGCTGTACGGCGACGACGTGCTGCTCGCGACGGGACCGTCCGAGGGACCCGAAGGCGCTCTGCTCGAACAGGCCCGCGCTGACCATCTGGCGGTGAAGGTCATCCCGCATCTGCGGCGGGCCATCTCGCCCAGCGACGACGCGCGAGCGTACGCCGAACTGAAGCGGACGATCGACGAATTCCGCCCCGACGTGGTTCATACGCACAGCGCGAAGGGGGGCATCCTCGGTCGCCTCGCCGCCTGGAAACGGTCGATCTCCTGCGTCGTGCATACGGTCCATGGGGCGCCGTTCTATCCTTATCAGCCGGCGCCGGTGCGGACGGTCTATCGCTGGTGCGAAACGTATGCGGCCAAACGTTGTCACGCCCTGATCAGCGTCGCCGACGCGATGACCGATCAACTGGTCGCCGCCCGCGTAGCGCCCCGCGAGAAGTTCGTCACCATCCGCAGCGGCATGGACGTCGAGCCTTTCCTGCACGCCCGGGAGAACACGGGCGCGATGCGAGCGCGTCTGGGCATCGCGCCCGACGAAGTCGTCGTCGCGAAGATCGCGAGGCTCTTCGCGCTCAAGGGACATGACGACGTGATCGAGGCGGCGCGGACCGTTCTGGCCGCCCATCCGCGGACGCGGTTCCTCTTCATCGGCGACGGCACGCTTCGTTCGCAGCACGAAGCGAAGCTGAAAGAACTCGGCCTGTCGGACCGCTTTCTCTTCGTCGGGCTCGTCCCGCCTGACCAGATCCCGGACTATCTCTCCGCTGCCGATCTGCTCGTGCACGCCAGCTACCGCGAAGGGCTCGCCCGGGCGCTGCCGCAGGCGTTGCTGACCGGCATACCGGCGATCAGCTACGACGTCGACGGCGCCCGCGAAGTCGTGATCCCAGGCGAGACGGGCGAACTGATCGCGCCCGGCGACGTGCAGGGTCTGGCCGCCGCGATCTCGAAGCTGGTCGCCGATCCCGATCTGCGCGAACGCCAGGGCAGGGCAGGGCAGTCGCGATGCGCCGACCCCTTCCGTCGCGAGACGATGACCCGCCAGATCCGCGAGTTGTACGAAGACGTCCTCGCGGGTCGCTTTCCGCGGCGGTAGGTCGCTGGCCGGGTTCGATCGATTCGGTGTGCCATGGCTGGCTTGTCCAGCCCTGCGAAACCTGGGTCGATCGAGCTACAGACGTGCGTCGTAGCGCTCGCTCGGCTAAGGGAGAGCCGGTTCCCGCCGCCCGCACGGCTGGACAAGCCAGCCATGGCACACGAACGGAACCGACTGTCGGCCTGACTGAGCGGCGTCGTTGTCTGTCTGCCGACCGTCAAATTCGCTAAACTCGTCGGAATTCAACGGCCCCGAAGGGATCAGGCATGTCGTTCGGAAGAGAGTATCTCGGGCACTTTCGTCTGATCCGCGTCGTGCGGACGGGGCACTCGTGCGACATCTGGGAGGCCTACGACGAACAGAAGCAGAGTCGCTGCGCCCTGAAGGTCCTGCAGAAGGCCTTCATCCGCGAGAAGACGGAAATCGAACAGCTCAAGAACGAGTACGAGATCGCCAAGGATCTCCAGCACCCGAACCTGATCGAGGTCTACGGCTTCTACGGCGGCGAGGAGCTGCCGTTCGTTTCGATGGAGTTCTACAACGTCAAGAACCTGAAGCAGGTGCTCAGGCTCGACAAGGACGCGCTCCAGCCGCAGCATCTCACGCCGCTGTTCGAGCAGATGGCGGAGTCGCTGAAGTACATCCACCGCAAGGGCATCCTGCACCGCGACGTGAAGCCGGACAACTTCCTGGCCGACTTGTCGCAGACGCGCACGACCGGCGCGCTGAAGCTGATCGACTTCTCCATCGCGGAGAAGGAGAAAAAGCCGGGCATGATGAACATGTTCGTCCGCAACAAGGTGCAGGGAACGCGCAGCTACATGTCGCCCGAGCAGATCACGGGCAAGCACATCGACGTGCGGGCGGATATTTATTCGCTCGGCTGCGTGTTGTTCGAACTCGTCTGCCGGCGACTTCCGTTCACGGCGGCCACGCCGGACGAACTGCTGCAGAAGCATCTCTCGGCGCCGGCGCCCTCGATGCTGCCGTTCAACAGCGACGTCACTCCCGATTTCAACGCGCTCGTGATGTCGATGCTGTCCAAGAAGCGCGACGACCGCCCGGATTCGATGACGACCGTGCTCGCCAAGCTCAAGGCGACGCGGATGTTCCGGTCTCGCCCGAAGGACGAGGAAGGCGACGCCAAGTAGGGTCGCGGTCTCGCACAGCGTTTCGGCGGGCGAGGGCAGGGCGCTCGCAAAGTGCCCGGGAACGCTGGGCGCTCCTAGAGCGCCTGATCGGAAAACTCTTCGGCGCCGGGAGTTGCGACGGAACCGCTCTTGCCGGAGCGGCCCGCTGAGCCGGTATATTCAAGAAAGCTTGCCGGGCGACTAGAATAAGTCGCCACGGCGCAAGCCGAACGGCCGCTTTCTTTTACGCCGTCCGCAGCGCCGCTTTCTTCCGCTCGAACCGACGCGCCGGTCCGTTTCGCCGGACCGTCGTTCGATATCCCGCTTCCGATGCAGACTCCCAATCCCAAGAAGTTCGTCGCCGCGGCAAGCCTTGCCTTCGAAGGCGCTCTGGCAGAGATCGAACAGAAAATCGCGGAGCTCGAACAGAGCGACGTGGTCGAACACGACCGGGAGGAACGCCTCCGGCAGTGTCGCCGGGAGTGGACCGAGACAGCGCGGAAGCTCTATTCGAATCTCTCGCCCTGGGAGACGGTCCAGGTCGCGCGGCATAAGGATCGCCCGCATACGAAGGACTATCTGTCGCTCGTATTCGACGAGTTCTTCGAACTGCACGGCGACAAATACTTCGGCGACGACCGGGCGATGCTGACCGGGTTCGCGCGGCTCGACTCGCACAAGGTGATGGTCGTCGGCCACGAGAAGGGTCGCACCTATCAGGAACGCACGGCCTGTTACTTCGGCTGCGCGCATCCCGAAGGCTATCGCAAGGCGTTCCGCAAAATGCGGATGGCCGAGAAGTACGGCGTGCCCATCATCTGTCTGATCGACACCCCGGGCGCCTATCCCGGCGTGGGCGCCGAAGAGCGCGGCCAGGCGACGGTCATCGCCGAGAACATGTTCGAGATGTCGCGGCTCAAAACGCCGGTCATCTGCGTCGTGATCGGCGAAGGAGGCTCGGGCGGCGCGCTCGGGATCGGAGTCGGCGATCGCGTGGCGATGCTCGAGAACGCCTACTACTCGGTCATCAGTCCCGAAGGCTGCGCCGGCATTCTCTGGAAGAGTCACGAGTTCGCCGAGAGCGCGGCGACGGCGCTGAAGTTCACCTCGCGTTACCTCCGCGAGTTCGGGATTGTCGACGAGGTTATCCAGGAACCGGTCGGTGGCGCGCATCGCGATCCGCATCTGGCCGCGCTCTATCTGAAGAACTTTCTGGCGCGAACCGTCGCGGAACTGAAGTCCATTCCGCAGGACCGGCTGGTCCAGGAACGCTACGAAAAGTTCCGCCGGATCGGCGTCTTTCACGAGTCGGCTCCGGAGCTGGTCCGGGCCGAGTCGGCGTGACGATTTTCGGCGTTTGTTTTCGCGCTCGATTCGAGAGCGCGGAGCGTCGGTTCGCGCCCGGTTTTCGGCCGGCTTTCGAACCCCGTTCTCGGTCGCTTTCGGCCGCTGCTTTCGCGCGCGTTTTCGAGGCCTTCGGCGCGCCTCGAACCTCACTCTCGGATGACCGCCGATGTTCGTCGTTCGCGCGCGGCGAAGTTGGATTTCGCGCGCCGGTTTTCGTTTCGGAAATCGGCTCTCGGCTCGCGTCGGATCGCGCGTTCGATCGTCGCGTCGAAGCCTGTTGTCGGACGCGTTCCTGGAGGCTCTGCGGAGGCCGCTTCGCGATGCGGGCGAGGGCATTTCCGGGAGGCGAGTTCCCGGGAAAAGTCCCCCGGTGCAACGTCCGATAATGTCCCTTATGTTCGGTTGCGGACCCAAATTCGCCCGGGAAACGGCATAGTCGCTTCCGACCGCTTTCCTCGCCTGCCGGGCTTCGGCGAGCTGTTCGAAGGCCTTCGAGCCGTCCGCACGAGCGCCGATTCGAACTTCGATATTCGGCCTCGATTCGGCAGCGCAGCGACGCGTCCAACAGGCGCTGAAAAGCGCTCCGGACGGAGGCCTGCTCCCCTGCCGGAAACGAGGCAGGGCGCTTCGGAAACGAAGACCCGAGGTTGCTCGTTTTCAGGCGCCGATGTTGACCGATCGGCTCGGTTGGCGGAGCCCGATTTCGCGCGCGAAAGCGTGTTCGTTCGTCGCGATAAATCGGCGCGCTGACGATCCGGAAACCGGCGCAGAAAAAGCGCGCCAGTGAGCAACCGATTAACCGGGACGCGAATCCCGATCAGCGTCGGTTGAGATGCTGCTCGATCTCGCGAAGGAGAGAGTTCGCTTCGCGCTCTCCTTCGGGTCGCAGACCGGTCGTGGGAGCAGGGCCGTTGCCGGAGGGAAACGGCGTCGTCGGGAAGAGCTCCCGAAGTCCTCCCAGAGTCCCCTGCTCCGCCGGCGCGGGAATCGTGCTGCCGGGCGGATCGTTCGACGAGAAGAACCCGCCGTCGGAGAAGAGTCCGCCGCCGCTCGTCGTTCCGCCGGAACTCGGAAAGCCGGAACTGGGAATGCCGCCGGCATCGGCGACGAGTTGATCGCGAAGCTTCTGGAGCACGCCGTGGACTTCCTCCGGCACGGCGATGGGGATGTTGTCGATTCCCTGCACGATGGCCTGGCCGGAATAGGACGTGGCGATCTGCTTCTTCTGCGAATCGCCCAGCAGGGTGATCGCGAAGAAGGTGATCAGAACGCAGATCAGCGCCCCCTTCACGGCGCCGAGCAGGGCGCCCGCATGCCGGTCGAACTCGGAGAGCTTCACCTGTTCGATGAAGCCCTTCACGAACCGGAATCCGATCCAGACCACCATCATGGTGCCCAGGTAGAGCAACAGCATGGCCATGAAGGTGTTCCAGGGGGGATCGGCCTGGATCTTGGACGCCACGACGTCGCGAAAGTTGTAGGCGACGAAGTACGACAGCACGATCGAGCCGACCGAGGCCACCTGCCAGGCGAGCCCTTTCCAGAAGCCGAGGAGCGCCGCCGCGGCGAGCACCACGATCATGATCAGGTCGTAGATCTGCACCTGCATCGGCGCGGAACTCCGTCGGAGTAAGTCAGCTTCGTCGCGGGACGAGTCTCTTAAGCCGTTCGTTCCCGCGACGTCAGTCTTGGGCGTTCCCGCTTCCGGAATAGCCGGAGGCGACGGCGCGGAAATATACGTCTCCGGTCGGGAATCGGCCAACGGCAGTTTCCGGGCCGGGAATGCCGCACGGAAACATTCCTCTTGGCGAAAGAGCAGGGCGTCTCGTAATAAGTTTTTCGCCCTGCGCGTGTTCGGCGCGGCGAGCGACGGCGGACCTTCCGCTGCGAACTCAGGATCGACGGGTCGCCGACGACCGAGAAACATGGCCGGTTTCAAGACCCACATCACCGTCAGCACGACCTGCGGCGTCGGCCTCGCCGGGGCGGGTTTCGCTTTCGGCATGCATCCGGCCACGTGCATCGTGACCGGGACGCTTTGTTCGGTCGCGGGAATGCTGCCCGATATCGACAGCGACTCGGGCGTTCCGTTGCGGGAGACGATTTCGTTCGGCGCGGCGATCGTGCCGATGATGTTCGTCGATCGCCTGCAGGCGCTGCACTGGTCGACGGAGTCGATCGCGCTGGCCTCCATCTGCCTCTACGCATTCGTGCGCTTCGGCGTCGCCGAGATCATCAAGCGCTATACGGTCCATCGCGGGATGTGGCATAGCTTCCCGGCGGCGGCCATCTGCGGCGTCGCGTCGTTCATGATCGTCTCGGGCGAGACGATCGACATCCGGCTGTTCAAGACCGCCGGCGTGGTCGTCGGGTTCATGTCGCACCTGATCGTGGACGAGATCTGGAGCGTCAACGTCGGCATCGGCGGCGTGAAGGTGAAGAAGTCCTTCGGCACGGCGCTGAAGTTTTTCGGTCCGAAACCGCTGGCGAATCTCAGCGTCTACGGAAAGCTGGCGCTGCTGGCGTTTCTATTGCCCAACGACCCGATGGTCCTGGAACAGTTAGGCGTCGAACGCGAAGACCTGCCGAGAGTGGCTCAGAAAGTGTACGACTCCCTCGATCGGAAGCCCGGCTCGCTGCTCGATCGCGCGATCGAGCGAACGAGTCCCTCCGCCGAACGCGTGCGCTCCATGCTCGCACAGCCGGCGCCTGCCACGCTGCCGTCGAACGGGGAGCGCTCAGGAGTCGTCAATCCGTCGCCGTTCTCGCAGCCGTCCGTTGAGCGAACGGTATCGATCCCGTCGCCGGCGCCTCCGTCGATGTCTTCGCCATCGTCGTCGCCGTCATCGACCTTCACGTGGCAGCCGTATCGTCCGGTCGAGCCCCAGCCGAATCCCGCGCCGTCGTTCTTCTCGCCGCCCCCGATGCAGCCGTCGTCGTCCGGGCTCTCGACCATTCCGACGAGCGGCCTGCGGGAATCGCCGTCGAGCGCTGCCCTGCCCTCGCCCGGCGCTCCGTTCTATCCGCGGTGAAACGCTGCGGAAGCGAGAATCGCCGCAGCGCCTGCTCCTGCCGCGTAAGATGAAACACACGGGTCGTGGAGCGATCTTGCTCGGCCCGGTTCTTCTCGGCGCCTCGCCCGGAGTCTGCGCAGTGAATCGTTTTCGACCCGGCCTGGCGGCGATGGCGTATGCGATCTGCTGCAGCCTCGCCGGCGGTCTCACAGCGTACGGACAACCGCCCCCTTCGCCGGAGATGCTGCGACAGCTCGAACAGATCGAGCGCAGCTTTCTGTACTTCCCGCGAAAGTACGGCGAGGAGACGGTCGCGGAGTTCGCCGAGGGCGGCGGCGTCCGGATCGACTATCGGACCGAACAGGGCGCGCAGACCGCGTGGTGGGTTCCCCAGCAGAAGGGCGAGTCGCCCGAACGCGTCTGGATCTTCTGCGGCGGGAACGGAACGCTGGCGCTCGACTTCGATCCGCTGGTCCGTGCCCTGCCCTTGCCTTCGGACGCGTATCTACTGGTCGACTACCCCGGGTACGGCGCGTGCGAAGGCTCGCCCAGCCCGAGCGCCATTCGCGAGAACGTGAAGCGGTCGCTTCAGGCCGCCGAGAAGGCGACCGGCCTGGACGTCACGACCGAGCCGTCGAAGCTCCGCGCGTTCGGGCACTCGCTGGGAGCCGCCGCCGCGCTGATGGCAGTCGAGGAATGGGACATCCCGGGCGTCGTCTGCTATGCGCCGTTCACCAGCACGCCTGATATGGCGCGGACGAAGTTCCTGGTATCGAAGGACATCCCGATTCAGCACGTCTTCGACAACCGCGTCGGACTTAAGGCGCTCGCGGCGAACAAGGGTCGCGCCTGGATCCTGCACGGCGACGCCGACAACGTGATCCCCGTCCAGATGAGCCGGACGCTTGCCGAAGAGTTCCAGGAAGCCGTCGATCTGACCGTCATCGCCGGCGGCGATCACGGCAACCTCTTCGCGCTGCATCAGGACCTGTTCCTGAAGGCGCTGACGGCGGCGAGGAAGTAGACGGCATCGATTTCAAAGTCCCCTGCTCTGCCCTGCTCTGCCCTGCTCTGCCCTGCTCTGCCTGGGGCTCAGAACTCCTTCTTCGTATCGATCAGGATCGTCACCGGTCCGTCGTTGACGAGATGGACCTGCATGTGGGCACGGAACTGTCCTAGCGCGATCGGGATCTTGAAGCGGGCGGCTTCTTCGACGAAGCGTTCGTAGAGCTTCTTCCCCAGTTCCGGCGCCGCGGCGGTGGCGAAGCTGGGGCGGCGACCCTTGCGGCAGTCGCCCAGCAGGGTGAACTGGCTCACCGCCAGCAGTCCGCCGCCCGTATCGAGCAGCGAGCGGTTCATCTTCCCTTCGTCGTCTTCGAAGATGCGCAGGTGGACCACCTTATCCGCCAGCGCGATCGCGTCCGCCGGCTCGTCGCCTTCCGCGACGCCGATCAGGACCAGGGTCCCCTGCCCTACCCTGCCGACCTCGCGCCCTTCGACGGTGACGTGTGCCGAGAGGACGCGTTGAACGACGGCTCGCATAGAACAGGTCTCTAGAACAGACTCAAGATGCACCGCTCAGAGCGCGGCGACGTTGGTCGGCGAAATCTTTCCGAGTGCCACTGCTGGCTTGTCCAGCAGTGCAGCGTGCGGCGGTGCGTTCGCCGATCTCAGACGTCGTATCCCGAAGGAAAGCCGTCGATATCCGAACGGCGAATCCGTGATGGATCTTCTTGCAATGTCGAAGTCGTTGCCGGGGCCCTGCACTGCTGGGCAAGCCAGCAGTGGCACACGATCGACGATAAGCCCCGAGATGAGAGTGCGTAGGCCATCCGCCCCCTCGACTCGGCCGCAGCGCGTCAGCGAACGCCGGACTCGGGCCTGCCGGCGGTGAGTTCGCCCGGCACGACGTCGGCGCCAGGCTGCGGCAGCGGACGGGATCCTTCGGGGAAGTGCTTGCCCCGGAACGACTCGGTCCGATCGACGTAGGGCTGGCCCTGCGGGTCGAAATTGAAGAGGGCGTCGTCGATCATCGACGGTTCGCGGACTTCGAACAGATCGTACTGCAGCAGCGTCCGGCTCGGGCTCTGCGGATGGGACGTCTCCTGCCGCGTGAACTCGATGCGGTGGGGAAACAGGCGGAGCCGATCGCTTCGCCGAAGATAGAGCCGCGCGCCGGTCGGACTCCGCTCCGGAAGAGCGCCGAGGGCGACCACCTTCTTCGCACGCAGCGACTCGGCGATCGCCGGATAGCGGGCTTCCAGGCGTTCGGGCTTCCAGAGCCCTTCGACCACCCAGACCGGTTCGCCGTCCAGAGTGTCCTGCCGGGGCGATCCGAAGGCGAAGGCCTCGTTCATCGCGAAGAGGAGCCGCGACAGGCCTCCTTCGGCGATCTGGATGCCGGGATCGACCGTCGCGTTGACGGAGAGTTCCTTGCGGAGCCGTTGGAGGCGCAGGCGTTCGAGCGTTTCCTTTTCCGGGAGGCGCTTCCTGACCCAGACGACGTCGCCGTCGCTGACCTGCAGAAACTCCGCCCGCAGGTTCTCGCCTACGCTCAGGTCGAGTTCCAATCGAATCCGACGCCGATCGCCGATCGTGGATTGGGCGTAGCTGCCGGCGCCGACGGCGGAGAGGCCGCTCATGTCCGTACGACAGCGAACGGCACACTGGAGGTGCGGAACGGTCCGGAGGAGCACCGCCGAGCGTTCGACGTATTCGGCGCCCTCCCCTGCCCCGCCGACCACTGCCGGCGGACGCTCGAAAGGCGAAGCGGGGGGCGGCGTCAGCGGCTTTCCGGGGTTGATCTCGGGGACGGTCGAGCCGCCCGACGGAGCCTGAGCGAGGGCCCGTTCTTCGAGGAGAAACGGCGCCGTGACGGCGATCGCGACCGCGGAGAGCGTCGCTGCGAGGACCGATCGTCGAAAACCCATGGCCGGATGCGCCGTTTTTGCCGAAGAATTCCTTTGTGCCGAACCGATCACCTAATTCAGGAACGCCCTGCGCGAGGTATCCCCTCGGCGCCGGGGAAAGTCGGCGACTTTTCCTGGCGGTGCAGTCGGTCCGAATCGGCGGGCGGCATCTTAGGGAGCGCCGCCGAGAAGCGTCCAGTCGAGTTTCGACCGGGACGGTTCGAAGCAAAGGGCGAACAGCCGCAGGGAGGCGGCGTCTCAGCCGACAGGCGGGACGTTCGCGGGCGGATAACAAACTCGGGGGGGATCCTCATGCGAATCGGTCGATCGTTCTACCTCTGCGTCGCGGCTGCGGCCGCCGCCGGCGTCTGTCAGATCGCCGTCGCGCAGCCTCACTTCCGTCGGGGAGGCGACCCGCACGCGCATAATCTGCCGCCTGCGAGCCGCCTGATGGAACCGGGTCCTGGCGTCGGCGGTCCCGGACCGGGCGTCATTCCTCCGGCTCCGATGTACGGACCGATGATGGGCGCGCCTGCGGCCACGGCCCAGGTCTACTTCGCCGATCCGGAGCAGATGGAAGTCCGCTTCGACGTGACCGCGCCCGGTCGCTTCGACTCGGTGCCGCTGGTCACGCCGGCCCGTATGGACTTCACCCAGGGCGGCATCTATCGACTCAAGCTGACGAACATCCCGGGTCCGGGTTACGTCGGCGTCGAACTCTACCCGACGATCGAGATCGGACCGGCGACGCCTCGCACGGCGACGTTCCTCGATCACGGCGCCATCCCGGTGCAGTTCACCGCGGAAGACTTCGACCAGGCGCTGACCGGCAACTTCGTGACGAAGGTCATCTACCTGCCGGATCCCGACTTCCAGGAACTGGCGCTCGCCGGCGTCGATACGCTGGTCAGCACTCGCCTCGATCCGGGCGTCGACCCGATCGTGGAAGCGGACCGTCGCGGTTCGATCCTGGCCATCATTCGCCTCGGCAACAAGGACCTCGAAGGTCCGGTCGGCGCCATGGCGGGCGGCGGCATGGCGGGAATCGCTCCTGCCGGATATGAAGGGGCTGCCTCGTTCGATCCGTCGATGGGCGGCGGTTATCCGCAGGGCGGCGGTTACCCGCAGGGGTACGCTGGCGCCGCTGGCGCTTACTGCCCGCCCGGAGCTGCCGGAGGATACGGTCCTCCCATGGGCGCCATGGCGGGTCATCCGGGCTTCGGCGCCGGTCCGCAGTACGGCATGCCCTACACGGGAACGCCGATCGGACTGCCCGGTCCGCCCCACATTCCGCTCGGGGTGCCCGCCGGTCTGCAGCGTCACTCGATCCATAACCACACGCCGCATCACATCCCGGGCCCCTCGCCCTCGATCAAGATGCACGTCAAGCAGACTCCTGGTCTGAGCTACCCGAACCCGGCGGACCGCGTCTACGTGCATGAGAAGACGCATCGCCCGAACCTGAAGTTCAACCAGCCGCAGACCGACATGGTCCATGTCTACGGCAACTCCGCCTTCCCCGGCGCCTACTCGGGCGGCGAGATCGGCGGCGAGACGGTGGTCGACGGCGAGTACTGCCCGCCCGAGACGGTCGCCCCCGGCGTCATCGCGACCCCGTAAGCGAACCGCGAACGAATCTCAGGACAGAGACGCGGGCAAGTCCCGCGTTTTCTTCAAGCCACGCAACATCCGGGACGATCAGGCGAGTGCCGCCTGATCGTTTTTCGTACCGGGACCGCGTATCGCGAGATCGCGCATGACCTCGAAACCGCGACCCCAGTTCGGAACGACGCCCCAGAGCGTCGTCGCGAGTCTGCGGACTGCCGCCCAGGCGACGTTCGCCGCTGCCCTGCTCTGCGGGGCGGCGACGCCGGCGCTGGCCCAAGGCGGCGTGCATTATCGACACGACACCGAGCTGCCGCCCGGCGCCATCGGTCGCGAGCAACTTGCCCGCGGCGGTCCCATGGCGGGTTACTGGCAACCGGTCGAGATCGTGCTGCCCGACGGCGGATCGGTCTCGTTCGAGGTCGACGGTCAGTTCTCGCCTCCCCAGGCCGGCTCGGCGAAGGTCGCGATGCAGATCGGCTACGCCTATCGGCTGCGGGTGACCGGGATTCCGCTTCGTCCGGGCGAAGAGCTCTATCCGACGATCGAACTGACGAGCCGGCTCTACCCGCCCGCAGGTCAGGAATGGAACTTTCCCGTTCCGATCCACCTGACGGTCGAAGAACTGGACCTCGCGCTCGAAGGGAGCTTCGTCACGCGGGTCGTCTATCTGGAAGATCCTAACCAGGCGCTGCCGGTCCAGGATCGTCACGACTTCCAACGTTACTTCGAAATCGCCCCGACGCAGGAACCGCTGGAAACGGCCGACCGACTGGGGCGTCCGATGGCGGTGCTTCGGATCGGTTCGCGGATGCCGCCGGTCGATCCCAGGGCGCAGATGCCGGGCATGCTTTCGCCGCCGATCTGGATGCCGCCGCGCGAGGTGACGCATCCGACGGTACCGCAGGCTGCCGATCCGAATCTCGATCTCCGGCGCTATCCCCTGCCCTTCGCTCCCTGACGATTGCAGGCGCAGACGCGCCGACAGGAAGAGGCATGACTCGAGTCTTCCCGATCGTTCTTGAACGACGAATGGCATCTGCTAGCGTGCGACGCTTGACCTGGTCCGGCATCGCCGCGACCTGCGCCGCGGGAGCGCTGGCGCTGTCGGGCTGTCATCTCAGCGAGTCCTCGCGCACGACGACGATCGGTTCCGTCGCGGAGGCGGCCCCGCCGTCGCTCTCGGCGGAAGAGTTCGGGTCGACGCCCTCCCCTGCCCCGCCGCTCGCCGCGCAGGAGACTCCGCCTGCGGGCTCCGTCGCGACGGACATTCCCGCGCCGCCGTTCCCTGTCGGCACGAAGTCTTCGCCGGCAGAGACGAACGTCGCGAAGCAGCCGGTCGCGGAGATGCCCGTGGCGAACGAATCCTCCGTGGCGCCCGTTCTGACCGAAGCGGCTCCGGCGACTGCGCCGCAACCGGCGACGATTCAGACGGTCCAGCATCTGGAATCGGGCGACGCGCCGGTCGCGGTCATCGGCGAACCGCCCGCCCTGCCGCCGAGCCATTCGGCCGATCATGGCCCGCCGATCATGACGCCGTGGGGCGAGGTCTGCCCGCACTGCCAGCCGGTCACTGCCGCGATCTGGAAGCGCAAGGCGGAAGAGGCGGCCGCGGCGCGGAACGGTTTCGCAGGAGCGCAGGTTCCGCAGGCTCCTTCGATGGCGCCCTACACCGCGGGGCCGCAGCCTTACGCGGGCTGGCGTCCGGACGGACTGCCCGCCCCCTGGCCGCTCGACGAGTGGATCTTCGACGGCGGCGACGCTGACCTGCCCGCGGTGGTCGATCCCGACTGGCGCGTGCGCGGTCTCGATATCGAGGACGCCGTCGGCCACTTCGACACGCTCGACGGAGAAACCCGCGTCAGCCCCAGCAATCGCGTAGCGATTTACGCTCCCCGATTCGCGGCCGTGCGACAGACTCGCGGCGTCGTCTCATCGCAGTCGCGAGATTATCTGGCCGGCATGATCGACGCCTCGCGCATTCAGGGCCAGACCGAGCATGCCCCGGTCACGACTGCGATCCAGCCGCTCCAGCCGCAGACCGAACTCGGCCAGCGGAACCCGATCTCGCTGCTCGAACGTCAGGCGATCCGTCGGCTCGACGGCGCGCGCCTGCTGGCCCGGTTCGTCGATACGTTGCAGCTTTACGAGGACTTCCACCTGACCCGCACGGGCGAATTCCTGGCGGGCGAGAAGCCGCGGCTGGCCAAGAGCATGGACGCGGCCATGACCTGGACCGACCGCAAGGCCGTGCAGGTGCTCGTGGACGAAGACGTCCCGCTGGTCGAACGAAGCGTGACGGAGCCCGCCGAGGCGATCATTTACGAACGTCAGGGCAAGCCGCAGATCCGCGTCGTGAAGATGGCGTCGAAGGGCGCCGCTCAGCCCGGCGACGAGGTTGAATTCACCCTGCGTTACGACAACGTGGGCGAGCAACTGGTCGGCAACGTCACCATCCTCGACAACCTGACGACCCGCCTGGAATACATCGACGGGACCGCCCAGTCGAGCCGCGAGGCGGAGTTCTTCGTCGAGGCGAACGAAGCCAACTCGCTCGTCCTGCGGTGGGAGATCGTCGATCCGCTCCCCGTCGGTCAGGGCGGCATCGTCCGCTTCCGGGCCCGCGTGCGGTAGATCGACTTCCTGGCGAGCGGAGGGCGTGAGCCCTCCGTGGCTTTCGAAACGTCTTAGTCTTGGCGGAACACGCGGAGGGCTGACACCCTCCGCTCGCCTTGGCGGCACGACGATAGCACGTCCCAAGTCGGTGACTTGCAAGGTATGATGACGACGCGCGGCTCGACCGCTTTCGTTCGTACTCCCCTGCCCTGCCCTCCGTGCTGCTGCTCCGCGATCTGAATCGGCTTCCGACGGCGGCTCGCGGCGGAGCCGTCTCGATCGGCAACTTCGACGGCGTCCATCGCGGGCATGCGAAGCTCGTGGAACGCCTCCGCCGTCGCGCGGACGAAGTCGGCGGACCTGCCGTCGTCTTCACGTTCGATCCCCATCCGGCGACGCTGCTCCGTCCCGATCGGGCGCCGACGCCGCTAACCTGGATGGAGCGCCGGGCCGATCTGCTCGCCAGGGCAGGCGCCGACGTGCTGCTCGCCTGTCCGACGACGCACGACCTCCTGGCGCTCTCGCCGCGCGAGTTCTTCGATCGGGCGATCGCCGGCGCCCTCGGCGCCAGGGCGCTGATCGAGGGGCCGAACTTCTACTTCGGCAAGGATCGCGCCGGCGACGTCAAGACGCTCCGCTCGCTCTGCGACGAGCGCGG
The DNA here is from genome assembly GCF_056501455.1 of Lignipirellula cremea. Lineage (NCBI taxonomy): Bacteria > Pseudomonadati > Planctomycetota > Planctomycetia > Pirellulales > Pirellulaceae > Lignipirellula > Lignipirellula cremea. The sequence continues at coordinate 5,537,465 of NZ_CM151415.1, read as the reverse complement.
CATCGCCCTCGAAATCCTCGACGCCGCGGTCAGCGAAGGGGAGACGATCTCCAGCAGTCGCATCCGACGGTTGCTTTCCGCCGGGGCGGTCGGCGAGGCGGCGGCGCTCCTGACCGAACCCTATCGCATTCGCGGACGGGTCGTTTCCGGCGAACGACGCGGACGGAATCTCGGCTTTCCGACCGCGAATCTGGACGACGTCGATACGCTGATCCCGGGCGACGGAATCTATGCCGGCAGATTCGTCTGGCCCGGGGGCGAACGGGCCACGGCGATTCATGTCGGGCCGAACGTCACCTTCGGCGAGAACGTCCGCAAGATCGAGTGCCACCTGCTCGACTTCAGCGGCGATCTGTACGGCACGCCGGCGGAGGTGACGTTTCTCGCGAGGCTGCGCGACGTGCAGCCCTTTCCTTCGGCGGAACGCCTGATCGAGGCCCTGCATGCCGACGTCGCGCGGACTCGCGAAATCGTTACATTGACGAGCGCCGACGCACAGCCGCGATCGACCCACTAGATCGAAGCGGCGATGCTCCTGTCGTTGACTCGTGTGCCATGGCTGGCTTGTCCAGCCGTGCGTTCCGCGGTCTCCATTCAGCACGGCTGGGCAAGCCAGCCGTGGCACACGGACGCCCTGAAGCCCCGTCGAACAACCTGGCGCCCAGCACTTTTACCGGCGACAAAAAATCGATCGCTGGATCCGCGACCTGCACGATTCGCCCGCACTAGAACGATTCGCCCATGGCCATCGATTGGCACGCCTTCGAAGAAGTCCTGCGAGGCGCCCATCGCTTCATCATCACGAGCCACTCTCGCCCCGATTGCGACGCGCTGGGGAGCGAACTCGCGATGGACGCCTGGCTCAGGCGTCTCGGCAAACAGACGCTGATCTGCAATTCCGATCCGACGCCGGCGAACCTGCGGTTCATCGATCCGGAGAACCGCATTCAGTCGCTGCCGGTCGACGTCGAGCCCTACCGGCTGACCGATCACTTCGGCGTCGGCCCCTTCGACGTGCTGCTGATCGTCGACACCAGCAGTTGGAACCAGATCGGGCGGATGGCGGAGTACGTGCGGGAGACCGATATCCGCGTCGCGGTGCTCGACCATCATCAGACCGAAGACACGCTCGGCCATGACGTCTTCAAGGACGCGACGGTCGAAGCGACCGGGCGCCTGATCATGGACGGTCTCGCCGCGACCGGAACGCCCCTCTATCCCGAGATGGCGACGCCGCTCTTCGCCGCGATCGCGACCGATACGGGCTGGTTCCGCTATCCCTCGGTCAACGAAGGGACCTACCGCGCGGCGGCCAAACTGATCGAAGCGGGGGCGGAACCCTACTACATCTACCGCACGCTGTTCGAGCAGGAATCGATCGCGGGGCTGAAGCTGCAAGGCCGCGCGCTCGACCGGCTGACGTTCGAAAAGGAGGGTCGCCTCGCGCACTCCTATCTGCTGCGGAGCGACTACGTCGAGCTGTCGGCGACGCCCAACGACGCCGACAACCTGGTCAACCAGCCGCTGCGGACGCCCCACGTGCAGGTCGCGGTATTCTTTTCCGAACTGCCTGACAACTCCTTCAAGGTAAGCCTCCGGTCGCGCGGATCGTTCGATTGTTCGCGGCTGGCGGAGTTGCTCGGCGGAGGCGGACATCAGAACGCGGCAGGCATCCGGCTGGAGGGCGACCTGGCGAGCGTTCGGAAGCTGGCGCTTGACTCCGTTCGAGCCGCTATGGAGGATTGATGGTGTCGGACCTGCCCTTCCCGGTCGATCCGTCGCCCGCCCACTACCCCGCCTCGCATCCGCTCGTCGTTTCGATCGTGGAACGGCGTCGATCGCTCGCCCTTCGCTCTTCAGCTTCGCGCCTGCGATTCTGCGCGAGCGCGGCGGGAGCGCCCTGTCGCGGCAAGTTTCTTCCATCGCTGACGGTCGCGTCGTCCATCTTTGAGTCGCCGCAGGAGGTTCGAACTCGATGATCCGAAAGGAAACGGACACGCGCCCGGAGCCCGTCGTCGCCGAATCGTCGTCCGCCGAGACCGGTCCTGCGCCGCGCCGGACGTTCCTGGCGTCGCTGGCGACGATGGTTCTCGCCGTCGTTGCGCTGGGGACGCCGCTGGTCGCCGGACTGGCGATGTTCCTCGATCCGCTGATTCGGCGCTCGAAGGGGGGCGGCGGCGAAGGAGGCGAGGGCAAGTTCACGCGGATCACGACGCTCGACGCGCTGCCGCTCGACGGATCGCCGGTTCAGTTCGCGATCATGGAAGACAAGGTCGACGCCTGGAATCGCGAGCCGAACCAGCCGGTCGGATCGATCTTCCTGAGGCGGCTCGCCGATCAGGTTCTCGCGTTCAACGCGGTCTGTCCTCACGCGGGCTGCTACGTCGGGTTCTCCGTCGCCCGGGCGGTCTTTCGCTGCCCCTGCCATAACAGTTCGTTCGAACTCGACGGGGCGAAGATCGAAACGCCGGAGATGGCGAACCCGAGTCCCCGACCGCTCGACGCGCTCGCCGTCGAGTATCGGCTGCCGGGAGTCGAGAAGCCGATCGACGAGAAGACCGCCGCCCAGTCGGCGTCGTCCGTCGAGGTGTGGGTTCGCTTTCAGAATTACAAGGCAGGGACGGCGCAGAAGATCGCCGACTGAGTCGTCGCCATCGCGCGCGGCCGGGGCGAACGGAACGGAACGATCGGAGCATCGATGAACTTTCGACCGGTGTCGCAGTATTTCGAATCGCGGGCAGGCCTGTCGACGGCCTGGCAGCGCTTCGTCAATCTTCGCGTGCCGGCGAAGTTCCGTGCGCGGTACGTCACGACGTCGATGATCCTCTTCGGCTTTCTGGTCGAAGCGATCACCGGCATCTTCCTCTGGACCGCCTACAGTCCGAGCGCCCAGACCGCGTGGGAGAGCGTCTATTACATCCAGCACGAGATGTTCCTCGGCTGGCTGGTCCGCGGCGTCCACCACTACATGACCGACGTGCTGATCGTCGTCATGGTCCTGGACTTCGTCGTGCTGATCCTGACCGGCGCGTACCGTCCGCCGCGGGAACTGCGCTACTGGCTGACGCTGGTCTCGATGTTCGTGCTCGTGGCGACGGCGCTCGCGGGTTATCTGCTGGTCTGGGATCAGCAGAACTACTGGTCGAGCAACGTTCGCACCCACCTGATGACGCTCGCGCCGGGCGGAACGGATCTCCAGGCGATCGTCATCGGCGGAGCGGAGTATGGCCATCACACGCTCACCCGTTTTTTCGCCGTCCATGCCGGAATCCTGCCGATCCTGTACATCGTTTTGACCGGGATTCGCGCCTGGGCCGCCTACCGCCAGGACGTGACGCGTCAGAGCGAAACCAGGCAGCACGAGGCGACCATCTATTACTGGCCCCATCAGCCGCTCGCGGCGCTGGTGGGCTGCCTGGCGATGCTGGCCGTGACGCTGGCGCTGACGATTCACTTCGACGCGTCGGTGCTGGCCGACCCGATGACGAAGGGACCGCTCGCCGGCGCCGATCTCAAGCCGCCGGCCGATCCGTCGCTGCAGTATCCTGCCGCGCGCCCCGAGTGGTACTTCCTCTACCTGTTTCAGCTACTGAAGTTCTTCCCCGGCGAGAGCGAGTTCATCGGCGCGATCGTCATCCCGACGCTGGTCACGGCGTTCATCCTGCTCGCCCCGCTGTGGGGCCGCTGGAAGATCGGCCACTGGGCCAACATCGCCGGCTTCGCGGCTCTCGGCGTGGCGATGGTCCTGCTCAGTCGCATGGCGCTGCAGGAAGACGCGAAGAACGAGGACTATCACGCCGCCGTGGCGCAGGCCGACGCCGACGCTCTGCGGATGCGCGACCTGATTCAGCGCCGCGTCGCGCTGGAATCGGGCGAGCTTTCCCAGCAGGGCCTGATCTCGCGAGAGGGCGCCGCGATCCTGCTCCGCCGCGATCCGCTCGGCCAGGGACCGGAACTGTTCGGGAAGCACTGCGCGAGCTGCCATACCCATTACGACCCCGCGACGCCCGATGCGGACGCGACGGACGAACCGACGTTCGTTCGCACGATCGACGGGCCTCTCGACGAAGCGGGACGTCCGAAACAGGATGCCGGACTGGGCGGACCCAATCTGTATCGCTTCGGCAGTCGGGCGTGGATTCGCGGCCTGCTGGATCCCGCGCTGATCGCGAAGGAGGAGTTCGTCGCTCTGCCGCCTGTGAAGGACGGCGAGGAACTCGTGAGTTCGCCTGTCCGGATCGACGCCCCCTACTTCGGCTCCACCGCCCACAAGAACAGCCGCATGGCGACGTGGGTGCGGGAACATATCGCTCCGGTCGGCGCCGAGGTCGATACCGACTCGCCGATGCTGATCAACGAACAGGTCGACGCCATCGCGGCCGCGCTTTCGGCAGAGGCAGGGCTGGCCTATCAACGCGACGCAGACGCCGCAGACAAGGCGCAGATCGAAGAGGGGCGTCGTCTGATCAAGTCGACCTGCGCGACGCACTGCCACAAGTTTCACGAGGCGGGGCATATCGGCCTGGGGCCCGATCTCACCGGCTACGGCTCCTACGAATGGCTCGTCGGCATGATCGCCGACCCCTCGCATCCGCGGTTCTACGGAGCGGGCAACGACCGCATGCCGGCCTTCGCGGCAGACCTCGATAAGCCGCATAACAACGCCCTGCGGTGGGACGAGGTCGCGACGCTGGCCGACTGGCTCCGCCGGGATTTCTATCGCCCCGAAGACGAGCGGCCCGTCGATTCTTCGTCGCCGCAGCAGGCGCTCGCCGCGGCCACGTCGGCGCTCGCATCGGTCGAACGCCTTCCCCGCGTCGAGGACTTCGCCGATCCGCTGGCGGGCCAGGTCGCCCGGGCGGAGGCGCTGTTCGAGCGGAACTGCTCCGCCTGTCACGCCTTCACCGACGAAGCGGGCCAGGGAATCGCGGCCAAGGTCGTTTCCGCGCCGAATCTGCACGGCTTCGCCTCGCGGGCGTGGCTGGCCGACTTCCTGATGCCCGAGCAGATGCAGAGCGCCCGGTTCTTCGGAAAAACGGCCCACGCACAGGGCGAGATGGTCGACTTCTCCGAGTCGTCCTTCGCCGACATGGATGACGAAACGAATGCGGCCTACGACGCGGTCGTCATCGCCCTCAGCGCCGAGGCGAAGCTTGCTTCGCAGGCCGATCTCGACGCCGAAGCGGAAGAGGCCGGCTCGATCGAAGAGGGGCGGACGGCGCTCGTCGAGTTCTCCTTCGGCGGCGGCTCGTGCATCGACTGCCACAAGTTCGGCGACGACGGCGACGTCGGAACCGGCGCGCCCGATCTGACCGGCTACGGGTCGCTCGACTGGCTGAAGCGCTTCGTCGCGAACCCGGCGGCGGAAGAGTTCTACGGCGCCGGCAACGACCGCATGCCCGCCTTCCGCCGGGAGGATCACCCCGACCTGAGCCTGCTCTCCGAGACCGATCTGGAACTGCTGCTCAAGTGGATGCGCGGAGAGCTGGCAGCGCCTGCTGAAACGGCTCCTGCGGAGGCCGCCCCTGCGGAAACGAGCGAACCGGCTGCGGAGTAGTTGCGTAGAAAGTAGCGGTCTCCTCTCCTCATGGTGTGCCATGCCCACGCTGCTTCGCGACTTCGACGCTGTGCGACGTGGGCATGGCACACGGGACATTCGTCGCCCCGCCGAAACGGCTCAAGTTCGACGAGTCGTGGGACGATAGGAGCGGACGAATCGTCGATCCGCCTCGGGGCGGGTCGGCGCTCGGTTTCCGCGGCCTCTCGGTTTCGTCATGCCGATCGACCCTCAGCGCTTTCCCGTTTCGGATCGACCGAGGGTCGAAGTTCGCCGTCGGGCGCAGCGTCCCGCCTCGTCGCGAACGGTCGCTACACGATCGGCCGCAACTCCGGTCGCCGCTGCCAAGGTTACAGAGGCTTCCGAATCAGATGCCTTCGACCTTCCGACGATCCTGCCGATCGTCTTTCCGAAGGTGAAATCCGCCGCGGAACGCACGCCTGCTCCCGCCCCCGTCGAAGAGCCGTCGCCGCCGGAGCCCCCTGCCCCGGTCGACGTCCGAGCGACGCTGCTCGGCCCGTCGGAGATGGCCGTGAAGGAGGTTCCGACGCTCCGTTACGACGCGGAGGAACTGGCGCCGATGCTAGAAGAGATGGCCGTTCGCAAGGTCCTGCTCGAGCAGACGCTCGTGCGGATGCGGCAGGCGCTCGACGAAGAAGGGGAAGAGATCGAACGCGAAGCCGCCGCCATCGCCGCCGAACCGACGACGCCGGTCGAAGCCGCTTCCGCGACGGCCGCTTCGTCAGCGAACGTGACCGCGAAGCCCGCGGCGCTGGGCGCCTTCTTCTGGCTCGGAACGACCGTCGCGACGGCGCTGATCGGCTGGGGCCTGTTGTGGCTCCTTCGCGGCGTCCTGTTCGACCCGGCGCTGCTGCGCACCGGCGGCGTCATCGCCCTGTTCGGCTTCGTCGCCCTGTCGTCGAACGCGGTGCTCCACCTCGACGCCCTGCTTCCTCGGAAGGCCCGCGCGGCGGTTTGAGCGACGGGGCAGCTATCTCAGCCGTTTCGCTATCTTCACGGCTTGTGTGCCACGGCTGGCTTGTCCAGCCGTGTTGCATCGTCGTACGCCTCAGCGTCAAGCGCCGCGCGCTCGGCGAAAGGCGATTCGGATAGCGGCATCGTCCAGGGGCTCGGCACGGCTGGACAAGCCAGCCGTGGCACACGGATCTGCTCGTCGCGTCCGTCGATCGACGCTCGGCCGCCCTACTTCACCGCCTGGACGATCTCGCTGACGACGTCGTCGATCTTCACGCGGCGTTGTTCCAGCGTGTCGCGGTCGCGGATGGTGACTGTCTTGTCGGATAGCGTCTGGCCGTCGATGGTGACGCAGTAGGGCGTGCCTGCTTCGTCCTGGCGGCGATAGCGACGACCGACGGCGCCCTTGTCGTCGTAGAAGACGTTCAGTTCCTTCTTCAGCGCGCGGTAGACGTCGGTCGCGATCTCCGGCATGCCGTCCTTGTTCACCAGCGGGAAGATGGCTGCCTTCACCGGCGCGAGTCGCGGGTGAAATCGCATGACGACGCGCTCCTGCATCTCGCCCTTGTCGTCGGGCGCCTGATCGACGGAGTAGGCCTCGCACAGGAAGGCCAGCGTCGCCCGGTCGGCGCCTGCGGAGGGTTCGATCACGTGCGGGATGTACCGCTCGCCCGTCAGGTCGTCGCGGTAGCTCAGATCCTTGCCGCTCCCCTTCCACTTCGGCTTGCCGTCGGCGCCCTTCTCGACTTCGAGCGGGTTCGTGTTCGGGTCGAGCTTCCCTTCCATGTGGCTGCGGAGGTCGAAGTCGCCGCGATGGGCGATCCCTTCGAGTTCGCCGTAGTCGCCGGCGGGCAGGAAGGGGAACGCGTACTCAATATCCGCCGTGCCGCGGGAGTAATGCGATAGCTCGTCGTGGTCGTGATCGCGCAGGCGGAGCTTGTCGCTGTTCAGGCCCAGGTCGAGATACCACTGGAAGCGGCGGTTCCGCCAGTAGCGATACCACTCCTCCGACTGGTTCGGATGGCAGAAGAACTCGATCTCCATCTGCTCGAACTCGCGCGAGCGGAATGTGAAGTTCCGCGGCGTGATCTCGTTGCGGAACGACTTGCCGATCTGACAGATGCCCAGCGGCAGTCGATACCGCGAGCTGTCGAGGACGTTCTTGAAGTTGACGAAGATCCCCTGCGCCGTCTCGGGACGCAGGAACGCCGCGTCCGCTTCGCTGCCGAGCGCGCCGACGATCGTCTTGAACATCAGGTTGAATTCGCGAGGCTCGGTCAGCGTGCCGAGTTCCTTCGCGTCGGGACCGAGCACCTTCGGGAAGTTCGCGACGCCGACCTTGTCGAGCGAGACGATGTCTCCCTCATAAGAGAGTTCGTCCGCGTTCTTCGCGCGGAGCTTGAACCGCTTCAGCGCCTTCTGCTGGATGTCGCTCTCTTCTTCTTCGGTGACCGCCTGCGTGCAGACGAAGATGGTCTCCTCGCGATGCTTGACCCAGCGACCGCGGACCTGGTCGTAGCGATATCGCTTCTTCGTTTCGCGGCAGTCGACCATGTGGTCGTGGAACAGGTCGTAGTGCCCGGAGACCTTCCAGACCTGCGGATGCATGATGATCGCGCAGTCGAGGCCGGTCATCGCGAACTCGCCAGGCGCGTTCGGCGGCACCGCCGTGACGTCGTGGCCGACGATCATGTCCCGCCACCAGGCTTCCTTCACGTTCCGCTTCAGTTCCACGCCGAGCGGTCCGTAATCCCAGAAGCCCTGGAAGCCGCCGTAGATGTCGCTCGACTGAAAGAGGAAGCCGCGGCGCTTGGCGAGCGAAACGAGCTCGTTCATCTCCATGACGAATGGCTTTCTGCGTATCGAACGGATCGGCGGAAGCGAGCTTGCAGGCTCGTGTAGCGTCAGCCCTGGGCGAGCGGAGGGCGTAAGCCCTCCGTGGGTCGCTGGATACCTGCTTCCCGAGGAATGACGCTCTCAAGGAAAGGAGTAGTTTACCGGAGGGGTCGAATTGCGGGAGAGCGGGGGGCGAACGCGGGTTCGGGGCGAAGCGGCGACGTCGGCGCCTTCCGACTAGAATGCGTGACGCTTCTCCCGCATCCGCACGCCTTCGACGCGACGAGACCGAGGTTTTGGCCGAAACGGAAGACGAGCGCGACGATTTCGCCCTGATGGCGGCGATCGGAGAACAGGACGTCGCCGCGTTGACGACCCTGTTTCGCCGTCATGGCGGCATCGTCTTCGCCGTCTGCGTGCGGATTCTCGACGACCGGCAGGAGGCGGAAGACGTTCTGCTGGAGGTTTTCTGGGAGGCGTGGGGAAAATCGGACCGATACCATCCGTCGCGTGCGGCGCCCCGTAATTATCTGACGCTCCTGGCGAGAAGCCGGGCGATCGACCGCAAACGGCGTCGCGACGCCCACGGCGGTCGCCCGCATGCGGGCGGGGGCTCGGATCGACTCGGGTCGGCGTCCCTCGTTCCGACGGCGGAGCGACCGGACGACGCGGCGGAGCGTGACGAACGCCGCAAGGCGATCGCAGGAGCCATGGCCGGACTGGAAGAGAGCCAGCGCATCGCGATCGACCTGGCTTTTTTCGAAGGATTGACGCACCGCGAGATCGCGGAGCGCCTGGAAACGCCGCTGGGAACGATCAAGACTCGCATACGGACCGGATTGGCTCGACTACGGGACGCCTTACAACGCGCGTTCGGAGAGCAGGAAGAAACTTGAACTGCGAACAGGCGGAAGGGATCATCGCCGCGGCAGCTCTTGGCGCTGCCGACGAGTTCGAACTTCGCGAGTTGCAGAAGCATCTCGCGACGGGATGCGTCGTTTGCGCGGGCCGCATGGCGGAGATGGAGGCGGTCGTCGCGCAGCTTGCGGATCTCCTCCCGGTCGAGCCGCTGCCGCCGTCGGCGCTTCCGCGACTGATGGCCGGCCTGCCTGCGTCTTCGGTTTCGCTCGCGCCCCGTCCTCTCGCCGAGTCTCCCCGAGGACGCCGGAAAGCGATCCGCTTCGCACTGGTCGCCGGACTGGCATGCATCGTCCTGCTGGTCGTCGCGGCGGGAGCGTCGCAGGGGCTGGTCTATCGCTATCGGGCGCTGGAGAGCGACGCTCAGCTCGCGAAGCTGACCGCGGAGCACGAGCGATTCCGCCCTGCCCTGGATGCGATCCGGACGCGCGAGGCGCGCTGGTTCGATCTGAAACCGACCGCAGCCGGCGATCAGCTCTCCTGGGGTCGCGTGCTATGGGACGACCACCGCGATCGCTGGGTCCTGTTCGCCAGTGGACTGCATCGCGCAGCGGAAGGAAGCAGCTATCGCCTCTGGGCCGTCGGGGAAGACCAGCGAACGGTCTCGCTCGGATCGTTCGATCCCGATGCACACGGTCTGGCGACGTTCGACGCCGAACTCCCGGCGGGCGATATCGCGTGGGCGTCGGCGATGGTGACCGAGGAGCCGATCGGCGAATCTTCCGCGCCCACCGGTCCCATTTTGCTCGCCGGGGCGGTCCGCTGACCGCCCCGTCCGGTCTCTCCGCGTCCGCGCGACGCTGCTGCGGCCTCGCTTGAGCCGCACGATCCTGATTCTCGCGATTGTCGGAATCCGGATCGGAAGCGCGTGCGTAGGTATCGGCATGCTGCCGTTCGAGGCGAGGCCGGCTTCGGATTCTTCGACAGCTATTTCTATAGCGACGGATCCGTGGCCTCGAAATCGCTCGGCAGAGCCGCCGTCATCATTCGGCTTCGTCCGAGCAAGTCAACGAAAGGACCCACCATGTCGTTCAGCGCGAGATCGCTTCTTTTAGGGACCGGACTGGTCGCGTTCGCGACGCTGTCCCTTCCCGCGTCGCTGGTTCGGGGAGCGGACCATCTCGATTCGCCTTCGGTCGAAGCGGACGGGCGACTCGATATCAACGATCTCTACGTCTTTCAGTCGTCCAGGAATCCGAACCGGACCGTCTTCGTTATGACGGTCAACCCGGCCGCGGGCGTTCTGAGCCCGACTTCGTTCAACACGGCCGGCGTCTATGAGTTCAACGTCGATCGCGATCTGGACGCGGTCGCCGACCTGACCTTTTCGATCACGTTCGCGAAGGGTCGCGGCGAAGAGCAGATCGTCACGATTCGCAGCAGCGACGGGGGCGAACTCGGATCCGGTCCCGCGGGCAGGAACGTCTCGCTCCAGGGGGGCGGCAAGCTCCGCGCTGACGTCTTCGACGATCCGTTCTTCTTCGATCTAAACGGCTTCAACGACGGTCTGAACTTCACCGGCGACGATTTCTTCGAGGGCTTCCTCACCTCGGCGATCATTCTGGAAGTGCCCACCTCCTCGCTCGGCGCGACGCAGTTCGGCCTGTGGGCCCGCACGACGATTCGCGGTCGGCAGTTCGATCGCATGGGACGTCCCGCGATCACGACCGCCCTGCTCGACGCGGACGCGAACAAGAACGCCTTCAACGCGGGCGATCCGCAGAACGACTTCGCCCGCTTCGGCGACGTCATGACGAACAAGATCGCGACGTACAACGGCGGTAACCGCCCGCTCGCGAACGATCTCGCCAACCTGTTGCTGCCGGACCTGTTGACGTACGACGCCGACGTGCCGGCGGCCTTCCCGAACGGTCGAGCCCTGTCGGACGACGTGATCGACGTCGAACTGACGTTGCTCTCCAACGGCGGCCTGACGACCGACGGCGTCGACGCGAATGATCGCAGCTTCCCGAGAGACTTCCCCTACCTGGCGAAGACGCGGGAACGATTCATCGATCGCCGTCCCCTGGCGGACCAGCTCACGACGCTGCCGCGTCAAGCGTTTCTCTCGGTGGACGCCGCGTATCAGGCCGATACGTCGAACCCGTTCGCCGCCTACGCGAGCGCCTACGCGTACTACGCCTATCTCTACGCGCTCGAGGCGGAGAAGGTCCAGGTTCGGTACTTCACCGGACAGGACGTGGCGCAGTACGCCAATCTGCGGCAGACGGCCGCGGAGCTCGAATACTTCGCGTACTTCTTCATCGAGTTCAACGTCAATCAACCATCCGGCGGAACGGCGCCCGGAGCGGCTCAGGCGAGCGCCGACGCTCTCGCCGCGTATCGCGTTCAAGTCCGGGATCTGCGGAGCCTGACCGGCGGCGGCGACTGATCGTCCGCTCGCGATCTCGCTCTCGCGCTCTCTGAAGCTTCGAACCCGAACATCTGAGGATGACTCCCATGCATCGAACCATTATTCTTCGCGCCGCGACGGCGCTGGCGATCGTCGCCGGCGCGGCAGGCGTCTCGACAGCCTCGGCGGAACGATTGAAGGCTCTCTCGTCGGTCACGTTCGTGCCCGTGCTGATCGAAATCGACTCGGAAGCTACCGAGCCGCTGGTCCGGATTCAGAAGATTCTCGGCGTCGGCGAGGGGCAGCTTCTGATGGGCCTCGATCTCCGGCCCGCGACCGGCGAGCTCTATGCGATCGGCGTCGAGGGACGCGTCGCGCAGCTCTACCTGCTGGAAGACGACGGCGGCCCCTCCATCCAGGCGACTGCCGTCGGTCCGGAATTCAACGGCCTGCGGAATCCGCGCGGTACGGAGTTCGGGATGGACTTCAATCCGACGATCGATCGGATTCGGCTCGTGTCCACCGCGGATCAGAATATCGTCTTCAATCCGAACGACGGGACGACCACCCTGGCGACGGACCTGTTCTATGCCGACGGCGACCGGAACCAGAACGCGAATCCGGCGGTCGCTCACATCGCGTACGACAATAACGTGGACGGAGCGACCGCGACGCTGCAGCGCGGGATCGACGTCGACCTCGACTCGGTCGTCACCGTCGCCAACAACGCGGGCACGCTCGAGACGATCGGGCGGCTCGGCGTCGACGCATCCGCCGTGGGCGGGTTCGACGTCTCCGCGACGGGAACCGCCTTCGCGGTTCTGACCGTCGACGGCGGGCAGCGCATCTATCGCATCAACCAGAACTCGGGAGCTGCGATCGAACTCGGCGTCCCGGCGCTCGGGTTCTTCCCGCTCTCGGGCCTGACGGTCATGCCGTAAGATTCCGCCGCACTTCTCGCGAACTTCATTTGCGCCCTGGTCGCGATCGCGGCCTTGGCGCTGCTTCTAGTGCGTGTCGCACTCACATGTAGCGTTCCCGGCGATCTGAATCGCTGCGTATTCAACGCACAGGCCGCTGCAGTTTCGCGAGACGCGATTTATTTCTCTCGGAGCGCCTCGATGATCTTCGGAATCCGGCAGCGCGGCCTCGCGACCTGCCTGCTCTGCTCCGCGTTCGCGGCGAACGTCGGTTCGCCTTCGATCGCCCGCTCTGACGAACCGTCGCCGGCCGGCGCGGATCCGACCGTCGAAGCGAAGCAGACCGCCGACGACGATGACGAAGGGTCGTCGGAAGAGCCGGAGACGCGATTCGCTCCGAAGAGCGGCTTGCTGCCGACGGCGACTTCGATCGCCATGTTCGAGCGTCGCGTGGCTGCCAGCGCGGGCGATACGGCCAGCCGGATCACGCTCGGCCAGCTCTACCTGCGCCAGGCACGCGAGGACGACGATTTCTCCGCCTACGAGCGCGCGGAGGCGTTGTTCCGCGAAACGCTCGAACGCGATCCGAAGTCGCGCGCGGCTCGGCTGTTTCTCTCCGAAGCTCTTCAGGCGCAGCACCGATTCGCCGAAGCGCTCGACGCGATTGAGGTCGACTTGAAAGAAACGCCGGAAGATCCGAAGACGCTCGCCGTCGCGGGCGACGCGCTGCTCGAACTCGGACGCTATGACGAAGCGGCCGATGCGTACGGGAAGCTGGCGGAGCAGAGCCAGGCGCCGGCGGTTCTCGCGAGGACGGCCCATCTGGCCGAGATGCGAGGCCAGACCGATGCAGCGGTCGCCGCGATCGAAGAAGCCGTCCGTCGCGAGGTCGAGGAAGGCCGGCCCGCCGATAGTGTCGCGTGGTATCGCTGGCGGCTCGGTTCGATTCTCTCGAAAGCAGGCCGCAAAGACGCAGCGGCCGAACAATTCCTCCTGGCGCTGGAACTGTCGCCCGGCGACGCGCAGGCGATGGCGGGGCTCGCCGCCGTGCGGGCAGCACAAGGTCGCACCGACGAAGCGGTCGAACTGTACGAGCAGGCGGTCGGAATTCTGCCGGCCCCGCCGCTGGTGGTTCAGTACGGCGATCTTCTGAAGCGCCTCGGTCGCGAAGCCGACGCGGCGGAGGTCTACGCCGAACTGGACGCGTCGATCGACGAAGAGGCCGCCAGCAGCGCCGGGAAAGCCCATCGTCGCGAAGCCTCGCGCATCTATTCCGCGCGCGGCGTCCGCAGCGAACAGGCGCTGGAGTTCGCCCGGTATGACGCCGAGACCCGGCAGGACGTCTACGCCCACGACACGCTCGCGTGGGCGCTCTACCGCAACGGGAAGTTCGACGTAGCCCAGCAGGCGATCGCGCAAGCGCTCGAGCCCGGCACGCAGGACCCGCTGCTCTTCTTTCACGCGGGCATGATCGCATTCCAGCGCAAGGACTTCGCTCGCGCCGAAGAACTGCTCGCCCGGGCGCTGAAGATCGATCCCGCGTTCGCGCCGCTCGAAGCGGTCGAGGCGAAAGCGACGCTGGAGAAGATGCGAGCCGTCGCCGCCGATTGAATGGGCCTCGCTCCCAGGGAACAGCGGCAGTCCAGGCTACACCAGCGCCACGGCTTCGATCGCCCGTTCGTCGGGATTCCACGTGGGGACGAAGGCGGATTTGTCGATCTGGGCGGCGAGGAACAGGTCGCTCTCCATCCCGAGTTCGATCAGGTTCCGCCCGCCCAGCGATTCGGCGAAGAGCGACGCGAGCGGGACCCGCAGGCCGGTCGACGTCGCGAACTCCCGCCAGGCGCCGATCGCGATCCGCGTGGCGTCGTCGTAACCGGGCGGAAGTTCGTCGAAACTGCTCGGCAGGTCGACCGCTCCCCCCAGCAGCCGATCGGCCAGAGCGCCCGCGAAGAGGACGTCCTCCCACGTCACCTCGCCGTCGGTGCCGGCGCAGACGATGGCGATCGGTGCCCGCTGCATGAGGAGCATCCGGATCGCTGCGAGATTCGTGAAGGCGCCGAAGACGATCCGCGACGCCTCCTGGCTCGCCAGCAGCGCGCGGGTGCCGTTCGTCGTGGTGAAGACCAGCGTCTTTCCGTCGACCGTTTCCGGGTCGTACTCCGCCGGCGAGTTGCCCAGGTCGAAGCCCGGCAGGCGGATTCCCTTTCGCTCGCCGCCCAGCAGAACGGCCTCTTTACCGAGCGTGCGACGAAGCGCCGCGGTCCGCTCGATGGCGGCGCCGACCTCCCCTTCGACGTAGGCCCGGCGGAGGCCCGACTGGAACGCCTGGATCAGCGTCGTGCTCGCCCTCAGCACGTCCACGACGATCGCCGTCGCCCCTTGCAGGTCGCCCGGTCGGATCGATGATGGTAAGAAGTAGGTCCGTACCGGCGTCATGGCGATGCCTGTCGGTTCGATCGAGCGAAGGCCCGAGTAGGGTTCGGCCGCGTTACGTCCGCCGGCTGATTCCGGTGAACGAAGAGGGTTCGCCGTCCGGCTGTCGCGGACGGACGGTCCTTAACGTAGCGCCCCCTGCGCTGCCCCGGTCGGGGCGGCGACGGGTCTTTCCCGATTTCTCTCTCGCCCTACCCGGGCGTCTGCCGACGGCACGATGACGGTCGACAAGTCGAATCAGCGCGTTCGCAGCATGTTCGCGTCGATCGCGCGACGCTACGACCTGATGAACCACGTCCTGTCGATGAACGTCGACCGGTACTGGCGGAGCCGGACGGTGCGCGAACTCGGCCTGACCCCCGGCGTTCCGATTCTGGACGTCTGCACCGGGACGGGCGATTTGGCCTTCGCGCTGGCGAAGAAGATGCAGGGTCAGACCGATGTCATCGGCGCCGACTTCTGCCGGCCCATGCTGGAGATCGCGGAAGAGAAAAAGGCGACGCATCCCTACTCCGACCGCACGACCTTCGTCGAAGCCGACGCCCAGAGCCTTCCGTTTCCCAGCGACGCGTTCCAGGCGGTAACGGTCGCCTTCGGCCTGCGGAACGTGGCCGACACCGATCAGGGCCTGGCCGAGATGACTCGCGTCTGTCGACCGGGAGGATCCGTCGTCGTGCTCGAGTTCTCCATGCCGAGCGTGCAGCCGCTGAAGGGGATGTACGCCTGGTACTTCAAGAGCGTGCTGCCGCGAGTGGGTCGGACGCTGGCGAACGATCCTTCCCGCGCGTACGAGTACCTGCCCGAGAGCGTGAGCCAGTTTCCCTCCGGCGAAGCCCTGGCCGAGCGGATGCGGGCGGCGGGACTGACCGACGTGAAGGTCACGCCGATGACCTTCGGCATCGCCTCGATCTATCGCGGGACGAAGCCATGATCGAACCGCGATTCGAGAACGCGAGCCGCTACGTGATGGACGACGAACTGCCGATCGCCGTCGGCTTCACCGGCGCGAGCGGCGCGGTCTACGGCCTGCGCCTGATCGAAGTCCTGATCGAACTGGGGCATCAGGTCCACCTGTCGATCAGCCCCTCGGGGCGCGAAGTCTTCCTGCACGAGACAGGCCGATATCTCGACCTCGATCGCTTCGATCCGGAGACGTTCCTCGGGAAGCGCGTCCCGGCGGATCGGCTGGTTTACTGGCATCATGCGAACATGCTCGCTCCGCTGGCGAGCGGCTCCTTCCTGACGCGCGGCATGGTGATCTGCCCCTGCTCGGGCGGCACGCTCAGCGCCGTCGCGCACGGAGCCAGCGATAACCTGGTCGAGCGCGCGGCGGACGCGCATCTGAAGGAGCGCCGCCCGTTGGTCCTCGTGCCGCGGGAGACGCCCCTGTCGCTGGTGCATCTGGACAACATGAAGCGCGCGGCGGAAGTCGGCGCGATCATTCTTCCCGCGTCGCCCGGCTGGTACCACGGCGTCACGCGTCTGGAGGACCTGGTCGATTTCATCGTCGCGCGGATCCTGGACCAGCTTCGCATTCGCCACGATCTGATGCGGCGGTGGGGTTCGCCGGACGCGAACGGAGTCGTACCCGAGCGCAGCGAGGAACGGCGATGACTGGCCTGTTCGCCGGCGTGCGGCATTACCTGGAACTGATCCGTTTCAGCCACACGGTCTTCGCCCTGCCGTTCGCGCTCGCGAGCAGTCTGCTGGCCTGGACGGTTTCGCAACAGCAGGGCGACGGAGCCTTTCGCTGGCGGGATCTGCTGGGCGTGCTGGTCTGCATGGCCGCGGCCCGCTCGGCGGCGATGGCGTTCAACCGGCTCGCCGATCGGAAGATCGACGCGGCCAACCCCCGCACCGCGGGCCGGCACCTTCCCGCGGGACTCCTTTCCGGCGCCGGAGTCTGGGCGTTCACGCTCGTCTCCGGGCTGACGTTTTTCGCAGGCGCCCTGCTCTTCTGGCCCAACTGGTTGCCCGTAGCGCTCGCGGCGCCGGTGCTGCTGTTTCTATGCGGCTACAGCTTCGCGAAGCGGTTCACGTCGCTGGCCCATCTCTGGCTCGGCACGGCGCTCGCCCTCGCTCCGGTCTGTGCCTGGAGCGCGATTCGCGGCGAGCAGGTCGTCGCCGATCCGCGAGAGCTGATCCCCTCCGTGCTGCTGAGCGCCGGCGTGCTGTTCTGGGTCGCCGGGTTCGACATCCTGTATGCATGTCAGGACGCCGAATTCGATCGGCGTTCGGGCCTCCACAGCATCCCCTCGCGGTTCGGGGTCGCCGGAGCGCTGCGCATCGCTGCGGCGCTGCATGCGTTCTGCCTCGCCTTCTTCGCGGCGTTGCCCTGGTCGGCGACGCTGGGCGGGCCGGAACTTCCGCTGGGATGGATCTACGGGCTGGGCGTCGCGGCGACGGCGGGCCTGCTGCTGTATCAGCATGCGATCGTGCGGCCCGACGATCTCTCCCGCGTGAATCAGGCCTTCTTCCACACGAACGCCGTGATCAGCCTCGGCCTGTTCGTGCTGGTCGCGATGGAATGCGGCCGGGCGGCTCTTTTCACTTGAGATGTGTTGGGTTATCCCGATCCGGTGCAGCGCGGCAACGGTCCCGTGTGCCATGGCTGGCTTGTCCAGCCGTGCGACGTGCGTACGGATTCGCCGGAGTCGTTCGATTCAGAGCCGAGCCGAATCTTTCGAACCTTGAGTGGAGCTACTTTCCTGCTTCCGGCACGGCTGGACAAGCCAGCCATGGCACACACAAATCGCGCCAGCATCGCCATATCGCCCGTCCGGCCCCCTGTTTAGAATCCGCTCGGTCCGCCCCCGTCGCGGGCGTGCGACGAACGGCAGCCAGGGAGCCGAGGGTGACGATGCAACAGACCGATCCGGAACTCATCGAACTGATCGTCGTGCTCGCCGTGATGGCGGGCGCGATGCTGATCGGCCTCGGCATTCAGGCCTTCATCTGCTGGGTCACGGCCAAGACCGCGGCGGCCATTCCGCGGCAGTTTCGCGAGGTCGAACCGGGCCTCGTCTGGCTGCTGCTGATTCCCTGCTTTCCGCTGGTCTGGAACTTTTTCGTTTTTCCGAAGATCGCCAGCGGCTACCAGCGCTATTTCCACGCGACGGGCAACCATCAGAACGGCGACTGCGGCGCCGGCCTGGCCTTGTGGTTTTGCCTGTGCGCGGTGTTCTCGGTCGTTCCGCTGGTGCAATACGTCGCCGCGCTGGCGTGGTTCGTCCTGGTGATCATCCTGCTGGTGAAGTTCTGGGATCTCAAGGGCCAGGTAGAACGGGGAGCCGCGGGGATCGTTCCGACCTACGCGACGCCGAGCGCTCCGCTGAAAAAGGTCGATCCGACGAACCCCTACGCCTGACCCCCCCTGCCCTGCCCCGCCTTGACCGTTTGTCGCAGGGGACGAAAGTGAAAGCTGCCCCGCCCGACGCGGGAAGGAAATAGCCACGTCTCTGAGCGGGAGGGCGTGAACCCCCCGAGTCCGAACTATTTTTGGCTCCCATGCCTCGGGGGACTTACGTCCCCCGCTCAGATAGCGGGCGGAATCGAACGGAAACGCGATGAAGACTGAAACGGCGACGCGACTGAACCAGATCCGCAACAAGGTCGAGCGGGGCGAACGCCTCAATTTCGACGACGGCGTCTTCCTGTACGAGCCCGACGTGCCGCTGCACGAGGTGGGGGCGCTGGCGAACGTCGTCCGGGAACGGAAGAACGGCAACTTCGCCTACTACAACATCAACACCCACCTCAACCCGACGAACGTCTGCATCTATCGCTGCCGGTTCTGTGCCTTCCGATCCGATCTGCGGGATCCGAAGGGCTACGCGATGAGCGACGAGCAGATCCTCGCCCGCGGCCAGGAAGCGGTCGACAACGGCTGCACCGAAATGCACATCGTCGGCGGCCTGCATCATCAGCGGGGCTTCGACTGGTACGTCCACATCGTCCGGATCCTGCACGACGCCTACCCCGATCTGCACCTCAAGGCGTGGACCGGCGTCGAAATCAACTGGTTCGAATTCCTGACCAAGAAGTCCGTCCGCGAGATTCTCGAAATCTTGAAGGACGCCGGCCTGGGCAGCCTGCCCGGCGGCGGGGCGGAGATCTTTCATCCCGAGGTTCGCCGGCAGATCTGCGAGCATAAGGCCGACTCCTCCAAGTGGATCGAGATCCACCGGGAGGCGCACAACCTCGGCATTCGTTCGAACTGCACAATGCTGTACGGCCATCTGGAGACGGCCTACCATCGCATCGACCATCTCGAAAAGCTGCGTCAGCTTCAGGACGAGACGGGCGGCTTCCAGACGTTCATCCCGCTGGCCTTCCATCCGGAGAACACGAAGCTCGATTATCTGAAGAAGCCGAGCGCCGCGATGGACCTCCGCACGATGGCGGTCAGCCGGCTTTATCTGGATAACGTCGCGCATATCAAGGCGTACTGGATCATGCTCGGCATCGGCACGGCCCAGACGGCGCTCGCCTACGGCGCGGACGACCTGGACGGTACGGTGCGGCACGAGCTGATCTATCACGACGCCGGCGCCGAGACGCCCGAGCTGCTGACCGTCGAGCAGATCGAAGGCATCCTCCGCGAAGCGGGCCGCGAACCCGTCGAACGCGACACGCTCTACCGCAAGATCGTCCGCGACGCCGCGACGCCCAACGCCTGGAGCGTGGGGGAGGAGATCGTCACGGCGTAGCGAGTCGATGGCGAACTTCAGTCGGTCGCGGCGTTTGTCCGTGTGCCATGCCCACATCGCGCAGCAGGGTGGGCATGCCGAATCCGCGGCTGGAAGCGAATCGGCATTCGGCGTTTCAGTAAGGCTGGGACAGCGATGACTCAACCCGACGACGATCAGGAGCCGCATCGCAAGCTTCGTCGCACGTTCGACAGAGCGGGACACGCCCACTTCCTGACGTTCTCGTGCTTTCGACGACAGCCGTTTCTGGCGAAAGAACGGACCTGCCGCTGGACGATCGACGCGATCGAACGGACCAGAGAGCGCCACGCATTGCATCTGTGGGCGTACGTACTGATGCCGGAGCACGTCCACCTCGTCGTCTGGCCGACGCAACCTGATTACTCGATCAGCGCGATTCTCAAAACGCTCAAGCAGTCCGTCTCGACGCGAGCCTTGGCATACGTTCGTCACGCGGCGCCGGACTTCCTTCGTCGGATGGAAGACCGTCAGCCGAACGGAACGGTATCGCACCGGTTCTGGCAACGCGGCGGAGGGTTCGATCGAAACCTCGTCGATCCCAGGACCCTGCTGGCGACGATCGAATACGTGCATGCGAATCCGGTGCGACGACTTCTGTGCGAGCGAGCGACCGAATGGCGCTATTCGAGCGCCTCAGAGTATGAGAAACCGGGTACCGGTCCGCTCCGTATCGACCGGGAGTCGCTGCCGAGGTTCGAGGAGGCTTGAGACGACGACATGATTCGGACTTCTTTGGAGGCCGGCCGCCGATTCGAAAGCAGCCGCGGAGCCGGCATGCCCACCCTGCTGCGCGATGTGGGCATGGCACACAGACAGACCCGAACGTCGCTCACAGGCGGAACTGGGTGGAGACAGACTTCACCCCACGTCGCCGAGTTCGTAAACCTCGCCGTACCGTCGCCTCACCCGGTCGCCGAGGGCCGACCAGTCGGGCGAGGCGAGCTCGGGGTCTTCTTCCAGGATCTCGCCGGCGGCGTCGCGGGCGGCTTCGAGCAGGTCGCGATCGCGAGAGAGATCGGCGACGCGGAAGGCGGGCATGCCGTGCTGGCGTGAGCCGAACCAGTCGCCCGGGCCTCGCAGCTTCATATCCGCCTCGGCCAGTTCGAAGCCGTCGGTCGTCTTGGAGAACGTTTCGAGCCGCTTCCGCGCGAGGTCGCTCGTCGTTTCGGAGAAGAGCGTCGCGTAGCCGGGATAGGCGCCCCGTCCGACGCGACCCCGTAGCTGATGAAGCTGGGCGACGCCGAAGCGGTCGGCATGCTCGATCGTGATCAGCGTCGCGTTCGGTACGTCGATGCCGACCTCGACGACGGTCGTCGCCACCAGCACGCGGGTCTGCCCCCGCTCGAACGCCTTAAGGACCGTCTCCTTCTCGACCGAGTCCATCCCGCCGTGCAGCGCCGCGGCACGTACCCCTGGCAGCGCCGTGCGGATCCGTTCCAGTTCGCCCGCGACGCCGAGGATCTTGAGTTCTTCGTTGGCCTCGACCGCGGGCGTGATGACGTAGGCCTGGCGACCTTCCTTCAGCTTCTTCGCCAGAAACTCGTACCACTTCTCGCGCTGCTTCTCCTCGGCCAGGTAGGTCCGGATCGGCTTGCGACCGGGCGGCGCTTCGCGGAGCGTCGACAGATCGAGGTCGCCCAGGTAGGCCAGGCTGAGGGTGCGCGGAATGGGCGTGGCCGAGAGCAGCAGCCGATGGGGTTCGGCGAGGACCTCGACCTGGCCCGCGACGTCCTCCGGCGAGACGGCTACGCCGTGCGGCAAGGCCGGGACGCCATTCGGTGAGTTTCCGGCGCCGTTCGGCGCATGCCCTGCCCTCTGCTTGACGCTGAAGCGGTGCTGTTCGTCGATCACCAGCAGGCCGAGCGCGGAGAATTCGACGCTTTCGCCGAGGACCGACTGCGTCCCGATCACGAGATCGATCTCGCCCGCTGCGAGGGCTTCGAGCTGGGTCTTGCGCTCGACGCTCGGGCGCGTGCCGGCGAAGAGGGCGATCCGGACGCGGCTTCCTTCGAGCAGGTGCGATAACCGGTCGAAGTGCTGCCGGGCGAGGATCTCCGTCGGCGCCACGATCGCGGCCTGGCATTTGTAGGCGACGGTCTGCAGCGCGGCGTACGCGGCGACGAGCGTCTTGCCGCTGCCGACGTCGCCCTGGAGCAGGCGGTTCATCGGACGCGTCCGCCCGAGATCGCTGGCGATTTCCATCATCGCCTTCCGTTGCTCGCCGGTCGGCTCGAACGGCAGGCGGGCCTGGATCCGCCGGTCGATCTCCTCGGTCAGCGGCATCGACGGAGCCAGCCGCTTGTGCAGCCGCTCCCGCCGCCGCATGCCGGCCGCCAGTTGCAGCGTCAGAAACTCCTGGAAGGAGAACCGCTCCCGCGCGGCGGCCAACTCGCGATCGCTCTTGGGCGCGTGCATCTGCCGCAGAGCGGTCGGCAGATCGAGCACGTCGTTCGATTCGCGGAACGCCGGCGGAAGGATGTCTTCGGCGCCGTCGGCGAAGCGATCGACGGTCTTCCAGATCGCCTGACGGAGTTCGTTCTGCGAGACGCCTTCGGTCAGGCGATAGATCGGCTCGATGCCGCCGGAAGGGTTCGTTTCGTCGTCGGCGAGGAGGCGCCACTTGGGCTGACCGGTCTCCCAGACGAGCCCCTTCTTCTTGAACACTCCGGAGAGGAAAACCCGTCGGCCCGGCTTCAGGCGTTCCAGAATGAAAGGCTGGTGGAACCAGACGGCCCGCACCTCGCCCCCCTCGGCCCGGATCACGGCGCCGACCTGCGAGATGCCCCTGCGCGTGCGACGGCTCTCCGCTTCGACGACCGTGCCGACGATCGCGGCCGGCTCCCCGCTGACCAGCGCCTCGATCACGACCGGCTCGCCGAACTTGCGATAGGTTCGCGGGAAGCGGAAGACGACGTCTGCGGCGGTATTCAGGCCCAGCCGCTTGAGCGCGTCGCGAACGTGCGACTTGAGATAGACCAGGTCGTCGACGACCGTCCGGCGAGCGCTCCAGTCGTCACGAGTCGCCATCGTCGCGTCGTCGGATTCTCGAAGAGTCAGGAGGCCGCGAGCCGGCGGTAGGCCTCGACGGCCATCGCGTCGCAGCGTTCGTTTTCGGGATGGCCGTTGTGGCCGCGAATCCAGTGGAACGTCACTTCGTGGCGAGCCAGCAGTTCGTCGAGTTCCTTCCAGAGTTCGACGTTCTTGACCGGCTCCATTTTATTGCCGGCCTTCCGCATCCAGCCGTTCCGTTTCCAGCCTTTCATCCACTCGGAGATCCCCTTGCCGACGTACTGGCTGTCGGTCCAGAGTTCGACGTGGGCCGGCTTCTTCAGGACGCGGAGACCTTCGATGACGGCCTGCAGTTCCATGCGGTTGTTGGTCGTCGCCGCTTCGGCGCCTGAGGCCTCGACCTCCTTGCCCGTTCCCGGATGACGCAGGACGTACCCCCAGCCTCCCGGGCCCGGGTTGCCGCTGCAAGCGCCGTCGGTGTAAAGCTCCACGCGGGGAAGCTGTTTCGCGTCGTTCGTCATCCGTGAGTCAGGAAA
Organism: Lignipirellula cremea; assembly: GCF_056501455.1. NCBI lineage: Bacteria > Pseudomonadati > Planctomycetota > Planctomycetia > Pirellulales > Pirellulaceae > Lignipirellula > Lignipirellula cremea. Next base: position 5,514,195 of record NZ_CM151415.1, on the reverse strand, counting down.
GAGTCGGAAGCGCTTCGTAGGACTGGCGCCCTCGCCTGCCGTCGCAGGGGGTACCAAGTTTCTGGCAGGCGAGGGCGCCAGCCCTACAAGAGGAAGACGATCTACACGTCCGACGTCGCGCGGGAATCCGCGGTCGCGTCGGGCTTGCCTTCGAGGGGGCGTTCGATCAGGGAACGGGTCTCTTCCTCGTCCAGGCCGCCGAACTCGCGAGCCTGCGGCGGCTCGTAGATCCACGGGATCCGGACGGTGAAGACGCTCCCCTTGCCGAGTTCGCTTTCGAAGGCGACCTCTCCGCCGAGCAGTTTGCAGAGTTCCTTCACGATCGACAAGCCGAGGCCCGTGCCGGAAACCTCTCGCGTCAGATGATCCTCGGAAGAGTTTCGCCGGCTCTGGCGGAACTTCTCGAAGATGATCGCCTGGTCCTCTTCGGAGATGCCGACCCCGGTATCCGCGACGGACATCTCCAGCAGCGACTTCTCCAGGTAGACCGGATCGGCGAGCAGCCGGGCGCGGACCACGATCCGTCCGCCGTCGGGCGTGAACTTGATCGCGTTCGAGATCAGGTTCTGCAGGATCTGCTGCGTCTTGACCTGATCCTGGTAGACCGTCGGGACGTCGGGTTCGACGATCGCGACGAGATCGAGATTCTTCACCTCGACCTGGGTGCGGAACAGGTCGCACTGTCCGTGGACGAGCTGGTGCAGCGAGAACTCGCTGGGCCGCACCTCCATCCGTCCCGCCTCCATCTTGGCCAGGTCGAGGATGTCGTTGATCATCTCCAGCAGGATGCGACCCGACTTCTGGATGTTGCCGACGTAACGCTTCTGTTTGTCGGTCAGCGACTGGATCCCCTGCAGTACGTCGGAGAAGCCGATGATGCTGTTCAGCGGCGTGCGAAGTTCGTGGCTCATGTTGGCGAGGAACTCGCTCTTCAGGCGGTTCATCTCGGTGAGCTTGAAGTTCGCGTGGTCGAGTTCGTCGACCTTGTGATCGAGGTCGGTGTTGGACTTCTCCAGCTTCTTCTGCGACTCGGTCAGGTGCAGCATCATGCGGTTGAACGCTTCGGCCACCTCTTCGAATTCGTCGTTGGTGCGAATGTCCGCCCGCTGATCGACGTGACCTTCGCGGATGGCGTCGCTCACGTCGCGCAGGTGATTGAGCGGCTTGACGATGATGTAGCGGAAGATCACGTACAGGGCCGACATCGCCAGCACGACGGTCGCGATCCCCGTCGCGATCAGGATCGACCGGTTCCAGGCGATCTGGTCCTGCGCGGGCTGATAAGGCACCGAGACCTTCATCACCCACATCCGCTCGTCCTGCGACGCCCAGTCGACCATCGCGGGCAGCGATTCGTCGACCGGCTGGCGGATCTCGAAGTGGCAGTCGAGGCAGGACTGCTTCCAGTAGACCGGCTCGTAATATTCGTAGACGCCGCTGCCGCTGACCCAACGGTCGCGAAAGACCGGCAGGAACGCCGCCTCGTTGCCCGCGAAGTCATCCCCTTCCAGCAGATCGCGGGCCTGCTGATCGGCGGACTTCGGCTGGTTCGCCCGCTTGCGGAGCCGTTCCGCCTGGTCGCGCATCTGGGACTGCAGGCTGCGGAGCGTTTCGAACTCGAAGTAGTCCGAAGAGAATCGCCGGGCGTACTGCATGTCCTCGAGGGCGTAGACCTCGGTCGAGTACTCCTGGCGTTCGAGGTCTTCGATCAGCGACCGGACGTAGCGCTTCTCCGCCGGCGCGTTCTCCCAACCCAGCCAGTGGGTCTTCAGCATGCTGACGTCGACCAGATCGCGACCGTTGGCGCGATTGGTCCGGACGACCAGCTTTTCGGTGTTGTATTCGACCCAGTAGAAGACGCCGAAGAGCAACAGCGACAGCGCAGCGCCGAACAGAAACCTCGTTTTTCGTTCGAGGTGGGTCTCGCCGAGGACTCTCCGGATCGAGCGGTACGCCATAAGCGGATTGTAGCCCGACAGTTAAAACGAGCGGTAGACGAATCGCCGCGGGCTTTAGCAGGCTGCTGCAAAATGCGGCCAGGGTGCGAATCGTCGCAGGATGCGTCGGCAAAAGGGGAGTTCACGACCCTTTCGCGAGCCCTGAGGAACTTGTTCCGAACCTGGCGAGGCTGCACAACGCCACGAAGGCGTTTTGCAGCAGACTGCTAGACCCTTCTGCGGCGGTAGGCGAGCGACCCGGCATAACGGACCGACCAGATCGACAATGCCGAAGGGAGAAACACGATCGCGGCGATCATGTAGCGTCCGATCGCAGGTTGCAGGAAGAGGACGAGAGCGCACTTCGCGACGCAGAACCCGACGGCGGTCCACAGGAGCAAGTGGTCTTCGATGCGGCGCCGGCGACAGACTTCCGGCGAAGCCTCCTCGATCGCGAACTTTCGGCCGGCTATCAGACGCCACCCATGCACCAGGAGCAGACAGGCGATCGACGCGAGCGTCGCCGTGTCCGTCACGGCGAGGTGGAGGCATTGCTGCGCGGCGAAGCGAGCGTTCCCGAGGAGCCAGCGGAGGTATTCGCCGGGACGTTCGCGAATGACTGCCCAGGAGAGTCGGGAAAACGCGTCGTTGACGGCCACTGCGTCGTCCGTGCCGTAAATCCGTCGAGCGATCGGCAGGGCGAGGTAGTAAACCGTCGGATCGTACGAGAGTTCCATGGAACGGAAATCGACCGGCGGAACCATCGATTCAACTTCGGGTCGACGACGGACCATGCCATCCGCCAGCGGGCGAAGATCCTCCGGCACGCGGCCAGCGACCTCTTCGTCGAGAAACTGACCCGCGATGCCGACGAGATTGAAGCCGTCGAACGAGACGACTCCGAAATGCCCGACCGTCCCCTTTCGCAGCCCGGCGAACGCGAGGAACGGAACGATAAGGAACGTCGCGTACAGCGCCAGACGCCTCAACCGGATGCCCCGAGGGTCGGTTTCTCGCGTCAGATACGTTTCGAACGCCAGCGCGAGCGTCGGCCAGAGCGCGATTAGGAAGACGTAGACGGGCCGCACCTGGTACGTCAGAAACGTCGCCGCCGCGAGCGCTGCGATCGTCCAGACGCCGCCCCGCGGCGAGACAGCGACGAAGAAGATTCCTGCCGACGCGATCGCCAGCGACAGGCCGAGCGAATCGGCGGTCGCTTCCGGAACGAACGCCCACGATCCGCGAACGACAAACAGGGACGCCGCGGCCGCGAAAGCCGTCGCCTTGCCGAAGCCGGCGACGCGCAGTCCGAAGCAGAACAACAGCATCGCCGCGACGGAAATGACGAAGTGTGCGAAGGCGACTCCGGCGAAGCCGATGCCCAGGCGATCAAGCGCGTCGAGGAACGCCGGATAGCCGACGGTTCGCGTCTGCGAAAGAGCCGCCGAAATCGACGAGAAGTCGAAGTCGCGGTAGCTCGGCGTATCGGGCTGAAAATGCGTCGCGAAATCGCCCCGCCGCCAGTGAACGACCGCCGCAAGGAGGGCGACGACGAACAGCCAACTGAGCGGACTCGCGAGCGCCCGTTTCATCGATCACCGTAGCGGTTCGTCGACTCTTTCGTCGCGGCCAAAGTCGTCAGGCCGACGTGCGGGCGCTTCCGACTCGGGATTCTAGCGACTGGCCGGCGCGTTCAGCGAATCCGGGACCGCGCAGCGACGTCGCCAGCATGCCGGCGGCGAGCGTGATCGCCGCCGCGAGGACCGATGCGACGCCGGCGAGGAAGATCGCACAGCCGAGCAGCGAGGTGCCGACGTACCAGTCGAACGTCCTCGCTCCCAGCGCCAGCAGAAACCCGAATCCGACGGCAGGCAGTCCGATCGCGGCGAACGGCGCGGCGACGAGCAGAAACAGCCGCAGCGGCGCGTGTCGGAGAATCATCTCCGCGACCGTTTGGAATCCCGCGACGGTTTCGCCGATCGGGCGGGTCGCTCGCGGCCCTGCTGCCGGCGCCGCTTGGACGGGGAGGTGCGCGACGGCCCGATCGTCGAACAGGTACGCCAGCGTCGCAGTCGTGCCGAACCGCGAACCCGAGTCGAGCGACGGGAGGTAGGGACCGATCTCGCTCTTGCGGAAGACGCGCAGGCTGGAGTTTTCGTCCGGGATGTGGCGGCTGGTAGCGTATTCGCATAGTCGACGGATGACCTGACTGCCTGGTCGACGCAGCGCCCCGACGACCATCCCATAGCTGTCGGCCAGCTTGATCAGCTCGGGCAGTCGCTCGACCGGCCAGGCGCCGTCGGCGTCGGTGACGGCGATCAGGTCGTGCGTCGCCGCCTGGATGCCGGCCTTCAGGCTTCGCCCGTAGCCGCTGGTCTGCGGAAGCTCGATCACCCGATCGGCGAGCTTGGCCGCTTCTTCCGCGGCAGCGTCGGTGGAGCTGTCGACGACCACGACGATTTCGCAGCCGATGCCGGCCTCGGTCATGGTCGTGCGCACGCGTTCGATCACGCCGCGCAGGGAGTCCGCTTCGTTGGTAGCCGGGATGACGACGGAGACGGCAGACATGGGCGGCGGCGGGAGCTGAGGCGTGCGGAGCCGCGGCGCACGAGAGCGCCTGGAACGCGGCAAGCTAGGGGAGTCTAGGTCGCGGCGGCGTGCGCGCTTCGACTCGCCTCAGCGTCGCCCGGTGAGTGATGTGCCGGTAACGCGGATTATGCCAGCCTCGACCGGGGCGGAACCTGTTCAGGATGGATCAGTGACGGCTCGCTCGCGTCGAGTCGATACATCTCCGCGTCGATGACCGGATACTGTCCGTCTCGACCCTGCCAGAGATGGCTGATTGAGGCGAACTGAGGATGCCCGGCGTCGAGAAGCGGAGCGAAATCCGACGCGTACTCCTCAGGGACGAAGCCGATCTGGAGTCCGTTCCCCAACCGTATCTCCACCGCGTGTCGGCTGAATCGATTGCCTGGGTCTCGCGCGAGATAGACAAGGTCGCCTTCGTGGGCGAACGCGGCGATGATGCCGAGTCGACCTTCATGCCTCGCTCCTGCAATCATGAAGTTGGCCCGAACCACGGGTCGATTCCGAGCTCGCTCGCGCTGCTCGTTCTCTCTTTCCAACGCCTTCTGGATCTTTTCCTGGGATTTCCGGCGATCCGCTTCAATTCTTTCGCGGTGTCGGACTTCCGCTTCCAACTCCTTCCGATTCGCTATCGCCTCCTTGCGGTATGCGGAAGGCAGAACAGTCTCGATGGCTTGATAGAGTTCTTTCTGTTCGTCTTGCGTAACACGTCGGTCCGCGACGATTCGCTTGACCGTCTCGAAGAGGAAGTCCTTCGCCGGGAGATCTGAATCTGCGTGATCGTTCAGCCAACGCATCAGGTCGCGGATTTCGTCGAGTGAAAGCGATCCGTCTTCAGTGATCGTCTGACACAGCGCGATCAGTTCCGCTCCGGCGGCGCTGACTTCTTGTGCCTTAGTTAGTGAGACTCGCTTGGCCATCTGACCGACCCTAGGAATGATGGAGACGTGTCAACGCATCACGAATTTCGCCATCATATTCCCCTACAGCATCTCGTACGCATCGACGTCGATCGCGTACTGCGTCTCCGCGGGGGCAGGCAGCGCGATTAGCTCTTCGGCCAGGAGCTTGCGGACGGGGGGCAAGTCGCGGGCGAAGATCAGCAGGTGGAACCGCGAGTAGCCGCGAAGACGCGCGAGGGGCGCTTCCGCCGGGCCGAGCACGCGAACGTGGGGACGCAGGGTTTCGTCCTTGGTGCGGCGTGGTCGCGCGGCCTCCTGTTCTGCGAGGCGCGTTCGCAGGCGTTCGGCGATCGCGTCCAGCCAGACCCGCGCGGGCGTGGGGTCGGTGCAGCGGGCGACGATGCGCAGCAGGCGCTCGAACGGCGGATAGCCATGCTCGCGACGGAGCTTCAATTCGAGTTCGGCGAAGCGGCGGTAATCGTGCTTCCGCGCCGCCTGCAGCGCCGGATGCTCGGGCGAGTAGGTCTGCACCAGGACGGCGCCTTCGGCTTCGCCTCTTCCCGTACGCCCTGCGACCTGCGTGACGAGCTGAAACGTTCGTTCCGAGGCGCGGAAGTCGGGGAAGTGCAGCGCCGTGTCCGCGTTGATCACGCCGACGAGCGTGACGTTCGGAAAGTCGAGCCCCTTGGCGATCATCTGCGTGCCGAGCAGAACGCGGATCTCGCCCCGGCGGAAGCGACTGAGCGCCTCTTCGTGGCTGCCCGGCTTCTTCATCGTGTCGCTGTCCATCCGCAGACAGGCGAAGTTGGGGAAGCGGGCACGGACCTCCGCCTCCAGCCGCTCGGTGCCGACCCCGGCGTAGCGGATCCCTTCCGCGCGACATTCGGGGCAGCGCTGCGGCGCCGGCATCTCGAACTCGCACCAGTGACAGACCGCGGCCTCGCGATCGCGATGATGGGTCAGCGACAGGTCGCAGTGGGGGCACTGCACCACGTGACCGCACGCAGGGCACTGAATCTGCGTCGCGAAGCCCCGGCGGTTGAGCAACAGGATCGTCTGACCGCCCGCTTCGAGCGATTCCCGCATCGCCCGTTCGAGCAGGCGACTGATCGCGCCGCGGCGCGTGCGACCGCGATCGTCGGTTCGCATGTCGAGCAGCCGCACCTCGGGCAGCGGTCGGTCGAGCACCCGCCGGGGCATGTCGAGCCGCGTCGCCTTGCCTGACTCGCAGGCCTGCCAGGTTTCCAGCGAGGGCGTGGCCGAGCCGAGCACGACCGCCGCGCCCGATTGTTTCGCCCGGCGGATGGCTACCGCGCGGGCGTGATAGCGGGGCGTCTGATCCTGCTTGAAAGAGTTGTCGTGTTCTTCGTCGATCACGATCAGGCCCAGCCGATCGAGCGGCGCGAAAATCGCGCTCCGGGCGCCGATCACCACGTCGGCGGAACCCTCCGCGATCTGCTTCCACTCGGCGTGACGTTCGGAGTCGGTCAGATGCGAATGGAGAATCGCGATCCGGTCGAACCGTCCGCGAAAGCGCTCCAGCGTCTGCGGCGTCAGGCTGATCTCGGGCACGAGGACGATCGCCTGCCGACCCTGTGCGACGACGCGATCGATGGCCGCCATGTAGACCTCCGTCTTGCCCGAGCCGGTGGCGCCGAACAGGACGAAGTTCTCCGGGCGACGAGCTTCCGCCGCGTCGAGGATCCGGGCGAGCGCTTTCGCCTGGTCGTCGTTCAGATGCAGCGGCTGCGTCCGGGCGACATCCTTCGCGGCCCGACGCTGCGGCGCGTCGCGCTCGGTATCGCCGACGATCAGGCCCTTCTTTCGGAGCGCCTGGATCGTGGCCAGCGACTTGCCCGACGCTTCGACCAGTTCGGGCGGAGTGAGCGCTCGGCCTGCCTGATCGAGGGCTTCGAGGATTGACCGCTGCGTGGCGGTGATCTTCGCCGCCGCTTCGCCGCCGCTCCAGTCGGTCGCGGTGCGGAGGTAAGTCCGTTCGCGAGTTCCCGCCAGTCCGCGAACGCCGGCGGGCAACATTCCTTCCAGCGCCTCGCCGACGGAGCAGACGTATTCCTCCGCGATCCACTTCGCCAGGTCGAGCATGCCGGGCGAAACGATCGGCGCCTTGTCGACCAGGCTGCGGAGTTCCTTCAGCCGGCGTGTCGATTCGGCTCGATCCGCCGCCGGGGAAACCCGAATGCAGTAGCCGATGCGAAGATGATTCTGCGGCCCCAGCGGCACGCGGACCCGCATCCCTTCCCGCAGATGGGGACGCAGGGGTTCAGGCAGTAGATAGTCGTACGGTCCGAACGGCGGTTCCGCGAAAGCGACCTCGACGACCAGCCGATCGCGCAGTTCATCCTCTTCCCAGGGAGCCTCCGGCGGCTCGGACTCGAAGAGCGAGGGCTGGCGATCGGTCACGGATTCTCGACAATCGGACGCTGGGAACGCGGAGAGCTTCGGAGCTGATCGGTCATTTTACGGGCGAGGGAGCGACACGTGCGGCTGGGCATCTTCGGGGGAACGTTCGATCCGATCCATATCGGCCACCTGCTGCTGGCCGAGACGTTTCGCGAAGAGCTCCGGCTCGACGAGGTTCGTTTCGTCCCCGCTGCCGTGCCGCCGCACAAGCAGGAGGACGAGATCACCGACGGCGACAAGCGGGTCGAGATGCTGAAGCTCTCCGTCGCGGCCCATCCGGCCTTTCGCGTCGATTCATCGGAACTCTCCCGCGGCGGCGTCAGCTACACGGTGGAAAGTCTGCGGCGACTTAGAGAAGAACTGCCCGAGGCCGAGATTTTCTTTCTCATGGGGGGCGATTCGCTGGCGGAGTTCCTGACCTGGAAGGAACCGGGCGAGATCCTGAAGCTGGCGACGCCCGTCGTCGCCCGTCGCGGGTCGGACGCGCTGCTCGACTGGTCGCATCTGGCGGGCATCGCCAACGCGGAACGGCTGGACGAGATCCAGCAGAGCCAGTTCGCGACGCCGCTGGTGGAAATCAGTTCGACCGAAATTCGTCGCCGGCGAGCGGCCGGTCGATCGATCCGCTACCGTCTGCCGCGAGCGGTGGAAGAGTACATTCTGGCCCAGCGGTTGTACGAACGCCCCCGGCCAGGCGACAGCGGGCCGGCGTAGTCGATCCACTTTTAAGCGACGATCCGATGATCTGGTTCCGAGATTTCGTGCCGCAGATCCTGCAGCAGCCGGGCTTCTTTCAGCCGGGCGAGTACCAGTCGTTCGAGGAGGCGCTGGAACTGGCGAACGAGTGGATCGTCGCGACGGGCGTGGAGGTCGTCAACGTGGAGACGGTCGTACTGCCCAACATCTGGAGCCAGTACGAAGAGGGCTCGACCGATACGGCCCTTCCGACCAGCGGCGAGATGGCGAGCGAATGGCACCAGTTCATCCGCGTCTGGTACCGGGCGGATACTCGCGTTCCCGCCGAGCGCAGGGGGTGAGCCCTTCGTGGTTTCGCGGCGCCTGCTCGATGGGGACACGGAGGGCTGACACCCTCCGCTCGCCAAGAAGCCTAAGCCGCCTGTTTCTGGGCGATCGCCTTCCGCAGCGCTTTCGACATCGGCGCGGACTGAATCGCCGCATCGGCGCGGAGCGCGTCCAGCACGAGTTCGAGCTGCTCGACCGAATTGAGCGTCAGGTCGAGGAAGAACCACTTTCTGCCCGCGATTTCGCAGGCGCCGCTGCGCGTTTCGCCCAGATGCTCGGAGCGGATGCGGTAGCCGATCCGGCTCGCGACGGAGAGCGCTTCTTCCAGCAATTCGACGGCAGACATCCCTGTCTCCTTAACGCCGAGGCGATCATTCGCCCCGCATGAATCGCCCCGTTCGCCCCTCCGCCCGAAGCGGGCTTAGTCAAACGGGGCAAGTCGTCCCTGAGGCTGCCGATTGTACGAATCGTTCCTGAAGAGAACCAGTTCGACGCGACGATAGGCCCTAGGTGCGGAAGAACCTCAGGCAGGGACGGGCGACGTGACGGACCAGGAACGGATCGCCAGGCTGGAAGCCGAGAACGCCTCGCTGCGAGCGTCGCTCGCTGCGGCGAACAGCGCCTTGGCGGACGCCCAGAAGAAGACCGCGCTCGGCGATCTGATGGGGACGACGACGCACGAATTCAACAACGTCCTGACGACGGTGCTGAATTACGCCCGGATGGGGCTGCGGCATACGGATCCGGAAACGACGAAGAAGTCGTTCGAGAAGATCCTGGCTGCCGGCGAACGGGCGGCGCGGATCACGCGGAGCGTGCTCGGCATGGCCCGCAACCGCTCGGGCGGGTTCGAGCGGGTCGATCTGCGGTCGGTCGTCGAGGAGACGATGGTCCTGCTCGAACGCGAGCTGTCGAAGTATCGCGTCAGCGTCGATTACGATCTGGCCGACGTCCCCCTGATCGAAGCGGACGGAAACCGTCTGCAGCAGACGCTGATGAACCTGCTGGTGAACGCCCGGCAGGCGATGCCGTCGGGGGGGACGCTCTACCTGCGACTGGCCCACTCGCCCGAGGAACGGCTGGTCGAACTGACGGTCCGCGACACCGGCTGCGGCATTCCGACCGACAAGCTGCCGCGGATCTTCGACGGGTACACCTCGAAGTCGGGTCCCGACGAGACCGGCAAGGGGGGCACGGGCGTCGGCCTGGCGCTTTGCAAGGAGACGATCGAGGCCCACCACGGTCGCATCCGCGTCGAAAGCGCCGTCGGCAAAGGGACGGCCTTCATCCTGAAGTTGCCCGTCGATCAGCCGAAGAGCGACGCGGTCGCTGCGCTGTCGGACGTGCGTTCGCCTGCGTGAGTGACTGGGGATCGGCGATCATCGCTCCTTCGGGTGGCGCTGGCTTCGCCAGTGTCGGCGATGGAAGCTGAGCTTCCACATTGGTCGACCCTAAACAGGAAAACACTGGCAGAGCCAGCGCCACGCGAGAAGAGCCGGAACCGAGATCTGGCGCAATTGCGGCGAGTTCGCGACTTACTGCGGCCCTGCGGGCTGTCCGTCGGGGAGGGTCAGGCGCTGCCGCATATCGAGCAGTAAAGCCCGTTCGAGCGATCGATCGCGGCCCTTGGGGATCCAGCCGCGGATGCCGGAGGGGATCTCGACCGCGGGTTCGGTCGACTCGCCGATGGCGTTCTCCGGGATGATCAGTTCCCGGCTGAACATCGTGTTTTCCGACTGGGGCAGGTTCTCCAGTTCGGTGTGGGCCTGAACCTCGATTTCGTAGCCGCCGGTCGCCGGGCGGGCGACGACGACGACCCTCCGGCGGATCGACTGCAGCGTGGCGAAAAGCTTCTCGTAGCCCGGCGTCGAATCTTCCCGCCAGGGTTCGAGCAGGGTCGAACCTACGAGCGGCCAGGTCTCCAGCGTCCCTTCGGTCAGGATGCCGTCGACCACGCGGAGGGGTTCTTCCTTGGCGATCTGGAAGTCGTCGTCGACCGCGTCGGCGATCTGTCGCCAGACGAACTGAGCGTCCTGCTGCGGAATGAAGAGGGGGTTGGTCACCGCCGGCAGCGGGGTCGGCTGCCGGTGATGGTCCATGAACGGCAGTGCGCAGCCCGACAGGACGCCGCACCCGACCGCGAGCCCCAGTAGGAATCGGGCGACGAACCGTCCGCCTGCGCACGCGGGGGCGCTGCTGGGCGAAGTCCAGACGGAAGCGTCGCGGCGTGCCACCGTGATTCGTGCCTTCCGAAGCGGTTTCTTCCGCGCGGCGCGCGGAATCGGAGGGCTTAGGTAGCCGAATTCGCCCGCGATCCTCAAGAGGAATCCGGTCGGTTCAGCCGAAGCGCTGCTCTCATTCGCATGGCGGCGAGCGGGGGACGTCAGTCCCCCGAGGCCGAATCGTTCGAGCGTCAGGAACCTCGGGGGATTAACATCCCTCGCTCGCCTTCATGAATCAGCGTCTCTCACTCTGGTTGTACGAAAAAGGCCGACGTCGGCTGGCGGGGGCGCGCGGTCGTCGTGGGCCAGTCGAGGGTCGAGTATCTAGAATTTCGACCGCGACGCCTGGGCCGGCGCTTATCCCCGCCAGAAGAACGATACGCGCGGACAGGTTCAGAAGGCGACACTTTTCTTTTTCGCGGCTGTTCATGACGAATCCACGCCAACGAATCGGGAGCAGAGGCGAAGAAGGCGCTTCGCATGAGGGCTCAAGCCGATGGCGAGTCTGGCTACCTCGGGTCGTCGCGGTCGGCTCTCCGCTCCTGTTCGCGGCGATCTCGGTGACTGCTGAGCAACTGAGCCTACGCGGCAATCTCGACTTGATGATGAGGAACCACGTCATCAATGCGAACCTGCTCCTTGCCGTCGCAGCGTCTGCGGCAGGCGGTCTCTTCTGCCGCGAACGGTGGCGGGACCGGATCGGCGACGCACTCCGGGCGGGCGTCTACGCCTTCGTCGCGTATCTGGTCATCGTCTTACTCTCGGTCCGAATCATCGAGTAGCCGCCGGTTCGCCGCGCATTCGGCCCTTTCCGTGAACCCTTGACCCTCCCGGACGGTCGATCGACAATCGACAGCTTCCCTCGGCGTGCCGTTTCGGCGGCCCCGCCCCCACGTTTTCCCTCCGGAAGGCCGCCCGTCGCCTTTCTTTGGGAGCTGTGCCTTCCTTCGGAACCTGCGAATGCCTCAGGCGACTTCCCTTTCCCAGGTTCCCGACCTTGCCGGACGATTCGGCGCTTTCGGCGGTCGTTACGTTCCAGAGACCCTTTCGAGGGCGCTCGACGAGTTGACCGCAGAGTACGCGAAGGCTCAGAAGGACGCGGCGTTCCGGGCCGAACTGGACGATCTGCTCAAGCGGTTCGTCGGCAGGCCTTCGCCCCTCTACTTCGCCGAGCGTCTAACGAAACGCGCCGGCGGAGCCCAGATCTGGTTCAAGCGGGAAGACCTGAACCACACCGGCGCCCACAAGATCAACAACACGCTGGGCCAGGCGCTGTTGACGATGCGGATGGGGAAGAAGCGGGTCATCGCCGAGACCGGCGCCGGCCAGCATGGCGTCGCCAGCGCGACCGCCTGTGCCCACTTCGGCCTGGAATGCGTCGTCTACATGGGCGCGGAAGACGTCCGCCGGCAGGCGCCGAACGTCTTCAACATGCGGCTCATGGGGGCGGAGGTTCGCCCCGTCCATAGCGGATCGAAGACTCTGCGCGACGCGGTCAACGAGGCCATGCGGGACTGGATGAGCAGCGTCGAATCGACGCACTACATCATCGGCTCCGTCATCGGCCCCCATCCCTTCCCGCAGATCGTCCGCGACTTTCAGTCAGTGATAGGGAAGGAAGCGCGGGAGCAGTGCCTGACCGACTGGAACGCCCTGCCCGACTGCGTGGTCGCCTGCGTCGGCGGCGGCAGCAACGCCGCGGGCATGTTCTTCCCGTTCGTCGACGATAAGGACGTGCGACTGATCGGCGTCGAAGCGGGCGGGCGTGGACCGCAGGCGGGCGAGCACGCTTCGCCCCTGTCGTACGGCTCGCCCGGCGTGCTGCACGGGACGTTCAGCTACGTCATGCAGGACGCCGACGGACAGACCTCCGACGTCCATTCGATCTCAGCCGGTCTCGACTATCCCGGCGTCGGTCCCGAACACAGCTACTGGAAGGACGCCGGCCGCGTCGAGTACCTCGCCTGCGAAGACAGCGCCGCTCTCGAAACGTTCGACGTCGTCGCCCGGAACGAAGGCATCCTGCCGGCGCTCGAATCGTCGCACGCGATCGCCCGGGCGATGGACCTGGCCAAGACGATGTCGCCCGAGCAGCGGGTGCTCGTCTGCTTGTCAGGTCGCGGCGACAAGGACGCCCGGGAGATCGCCCGGCTGAAGGGCGTGACGATCGATTGAGTCGCCGGAGCGGATCGTTCGGCTCCTCCGGGTGCCACTGGCTCTGCCAGTGCCGACTCGAAGGAAAGCCGGCCATGACGGAAAGTCTGGTGCAGCTTCCTAGCCAGCGCCGTCCGGGTCGAACCTCGTGCAAGCGCGATCGCGAGTCCGCATCGAACGCTCGTGAAAACGACAGGTGGGTCAATGACCCACCCTGCGAAACCAAGACACATAACGAAACCAGGCTCTCCCGCATGAACCCCATCGACGCCGCGTTCGCCCGACTTCGCGAGGATGGCCGCAAGGCGTTCATGCCCTTTCTGACGGCGGGCGATCCCGACCTGGGGGCGACCCGGGATCTGCTATTGGACTTCTCCGCCGAGGGATGCGACTTGTGCGAGGTCGGCGTCCCCTACAGCGATCCGATCGCCGACGGCCCGGTGATTCAAGCCTCCTACTCCCGGGCGCTGGAGAAGAAGGTCAAGGTCGGCGAAGTCTTCGATATGCTCGCAAAGACGACGCCGGAACTTGCCTGCCCCGCGGTGACGATGGTGAGCTATTCCATCATCCATCGCTGGAAGCCGGACGCCTTTCTCGATCGGGCGCAGGCCGCGGGCGTGCATGGCGCCATCGTGCCCGATCTGCTCGTCGAGGAGGCGAAGGAACTGGCGGAGAAGTGCGCCGCACGGGACTTCAAACTGATCTCGCTCGTCACGCCGACGACGTCGCGGGAGCGGACGCAGCGGATCCTCGACGTCTGCACCGGCTTCGTCTATTACGTGAGCGTGACCGGCATCACGGGCGAGCGGACCGAGATTCCCGCGACGCTGCTCGAGAACGTCGGCTGGCTCAAGGAACAGACCGATCTCCCCATCTGCATCGGCTTCGGCATCAGCAAGCCAGAGCATATCCGCCGCCTCGCCCCCGTCGCCGACGGCTTCATCGTCGGCAGCGCCATCGTCCGCCGGGTCGAGGAAAACCTCGACCAACCCCGCGACGTCCTGCGATCGAAGATCCGCACGTATATCCGCGAGATGATCGCCGCGGCGAAGGAGCCGGTGGGGACGGCGGGGTAATCGCCCTGAGCTGCTTCTTTGAGCTCGCGAGTGAAGCATGTCCCTGCCGCGACGCATACGCCCCATCGATTCGAACAAGCTTCAGCAGCTGACGATCGATCGACTATTGGCGTATCGCAAACTTGCATTGTCGTTAGAGAACGCTTCCGCCGCGTCGGATTACGCAGATATGCTGGATGCGCTTGATCCGGAATACATCTGGTTCAAAGATGACCCGCGATGGGAACCCTTGTACCAGGCCGTGCTTGAAGAACTGCGACGACAACAGGCTCGCGGTACGGACTGAGGTGGGGGTGGCCCGGATTGCTTGCAATCCGGGTCAACGAAGTCGACAAGAGAAGCGGCAGCCGGAGCGACCGACGACATCGATCGACGTGGCGAATGGTCCATCGCTCCTCTTGCGAAGGAACCGGTGCGTTCGGCGGGATGAGGTTGAACGTCTAAATGGTTGAGCGAAGTGTCCCGCACGATTCGAACATCGGGATCGATCTATGTTCGTTGCGCGAGTATCGTTTCCGTTCGACGCCGATAATCGCGATGCCGTCGCGGACGCCGCCAGCAATCTGATGGCGTGTTGGTATAAGAACGGGCAGGTCGTCGATAAGCAAATCGAGGTCAATCGGGGGATGCGACTGGATGTGTTCGTTCGGATCGCGGAACCTACTTCTCTCGATCCTGCGAACGACAATGTCTATGCCGCCGAATACCGTTCTCGCATGCTTCCGATCGTTCCCGAGATCGAGATTCTCGGTTCCGAGATCGACTCGTCGTCAATTTGCGATTGCTCGTCGAGTTCCGCGCTGGCGCTTTTTACGCACTATCTTTCGACGTCGCCGCCGGTCTGCTGTCTTGATTGTTTCGGCGCCGTGCCGCTTTATCGGCTGCCGCATGTCAAGGATCGAGAGCACCTGACGTTGCTGAAATGGGCGGCGGATTATCGCGCCTGCGACACTTTACAGATGAACTGCACGACGGGCGAGCGCTTCGGAGAGCGGCAGTTATACGACCCGTCGAGTTCGCTCTCGCGAAATGGTCGCAGTCTGGCTGCCGAGATCGAGCGACTTTCCGGCATCCCGGTGTACTACTACCTTCACAAGATGCGAACTCGCCGTCGCGAATCCGATCTGACGCGACCTTGCCCTGATTGCGGCGAGCCTTGGAGACTGGAGTCGCCGTTGCACATGTTCGACTTTCGCTGCGATAGCTGCCGACTTCTTTCGGCGTTTGCGTCCATGACTTCGTGACAGCTCGACGAACCCGGTCCGCGTCAAATCGAGTCCATGGGGTCGTCGCCCGGATTGCAAGCAATCCGGGCCACCCGAGAGAGAAAAGGATCGAGTAAATGTTCTCGACTGCTGTCGATTCCCCTCCCGCTCGTACGACGCAGGGGTAGACGGCGGGGAAGGCTCTGCCGGGTTCGCTCTGACGCGTGCTGGAGAATCGACCGATGGCAAAGCTGCAACGCATCGTTCCGTGTCTGTGGTTCGATAATCAGGCGGAGGAGGCGGCGAACTTCTACGTCGGCATCTTCCCGAACTCGCGGATCCGGGCGGTGACGCGGTTCGGCAAGGCCGGACAGGAGATCCACGGGAAGCCGGAAGGCTCGGTCATGACGGTCGAGTTCGATCTGGACGGCCAGTCGTTCTCGGGCCTGAACGGCGGACCGATGTTCAAGTTCAGCGAGGCGATCTCCTTCCAGGTCATCTGCGAGACGCAGGAAGAGATCGACCGGTACTGGGAGAAACTCGGCGAGGGGGGCGACCCTGACGCCCAGCAGTGCGGCTGGCTGAAGGACAAGTTCGGCCTCTCCTGGCAGATCGTTCCTGCCGGGATGGAGGAGTTCTTCCAGGGCGGCCCCAACGCCGGCTCCGAGCGGGCGATGTCCGCCATGCTGCAGATGAAGAAGATCGATATCGCCGCGCTGCATGCGGCTCGCGAGGGAGCGTAAGGCCGGTGCATCCGACCCGTCTGGGTGCCATGCCCACGTCGCGAAGCAGCGTGGGCATGTTAGGTTCGGCCGGCCCTTAGCATGCCCACCCTGCCTGCGGCGATGTGGGCATGGCACACGAGAGGCCTAGCCGAGCGCGAACGCGGCGGGAAACAGGGCTGGGCAAGCCAGCCGTGGCACGCAAGCGGACGACGAGCCCTACAGGATCGGCTCGGCCTTCACGTACAGCTCCTTCGGCGCCTCGGCGTAGTACTTGAACATGGCGGGGCAGATCCAGCCTTCCATGGGGGGCTCTTCGAGGGCGTAGTAGTTGCCGCCCGACGCTTCGCGGAGCCAGGTCAGCTTCTTCTGATGTCCCGGAAAGGGCTTCGCGCTGAAGAGCATGCGGAAGCCCTTGTCGGCGTTCGGGACGTCCTCGACCAGTACGTCGATCATCTCCGGAATGCCGGCGACGAACGGTTCCTTGACGAGGCCCGCACGCGCGTCGTCGAAGACCCACGTCCCCTGATAGCGATAGGGGGCGATCACCATGATCGCGTTGGCCGGCGGGCGGGGGCGTTGCAGCGCCGCGAAGACGCCGGTCTGCCAGGCGATAAGACCCGCGATCACGATCGGCGCGAGCGCCAGGAGCGCGACCCGCCACCAGCGAAAGCGCACGGGGCGCACGACAGGCCGTTCCTCCAGGGGAGCGTTCATGGCTGACTTTCCGAGAGAAGAGAAGCGAGAAGAGGCGTCGCGCCCACGCACATCGGCGCTGCGAGGGGCGACAGTCGTTCACGTTACTTCTTCGGCAGTCGGAGCGAAAGCTTGACGCGCCGACGACCTTCCAACGCGAAAATCTACAGCCTTAGATGCGTCGGGCCGATGATTTTCGTTGGCGGAATGCTCTTTGCCTATTCTGTGTCTGGGGAATAGAGTTGAAATAGATATTCCGATCCGCAGGAGGTCTTTCGATGCGAGAAGATTTCCCTTCGAGCGCGCTGGAACGCTATTTCAGCGGGCTGACGGAGTTCACTTTCCAGACCCGGCTGGGGGTCGCGGACCCCTCGCTGACGGACTATCTCTCTCAGCTGCTGATCGCCTTTCTGCGAAACGACACGCTTTACAGCGTTCGCGACGGTGAGGGTCGACCTCTCTCCCGAATCGGAGAGATGCTGGGCGAGGCCGAGCGCCGCATGGGGAGCGCCCGGCGGGACGTTCATCGGCATATCGGCGATTTCGCCCTGTTCTGGGTCGGCCTGTTCCCCGAGGCGCTGCGACTGCGGGACGGTCAGCCGGACGAGGATCGCTACGAGGATTACTGTTCGCACGGCAAGCGGGCGTATTACCTGGCCAGCGAGATCGAGACCGACCGCGATCCGCCGGGCGACGTGCTCGAACGGCTGAGCTGCGACTTCGAGATGTGCGCCTACGGCCTCCGTGAAGTCCGCCGGGAATGGGAGGAGCGCGACGGCTCGGGCGGAATGATGCTGATCCGGTGACCGGCGCCTGCTGCCTCTTGTAGGGCTGGCGCCCTCGCCTACCACGAACTGGGTACACGCTGCGATGGCACACGGGCGCCTGCCCTGCGAGACTGGCCCGCCATTGCAGAAGAGCGTCCGCTATATTGGAGGCTCCCCGTCCGCCTTCCTTCATTCGTTAGCGACCGGCATGGCTTTTCGATTCGGACGATCGGCGCTGGCATGCGCGGCGCTCGCGCTCGGCGCCGCTTTCGCGACGTCCCTTCCCGCGCTTGCCCAGGACGTCGCTCCCGCTGAATTCCCGGGCTACTCGACGCTCGAGCGGTTGCAGGAACGCTGGCAGGCGGCGGAGGCCCATCCGAACGTCGCGCTGATCGAGTACGGCCAGACGAAAGAGGGCGTGCCGCTGCAGGCCCTGAAAATCGCGAAGGATCAGGAGCGGACGCTCCCGGCGATACTGATCGTGGGGTCGATCGATCCGGACGATCTGCTGGGCGCCGAGCTGACGACGCGGGTGGTCGAACGCTGGGTGCAGGCCTTCGCCGACAGCGAACAGCGACCCGTCTGGAACGAACTTCTCGATCGGGCACAGTTCTACGTCATCCCCTGCCCTGCCCCGTCGGCGTACGCGAAGAACTTCCGCTTTCCCGTGCAGGGAGCGAAGGGCAACCTGACCAAAACCGACGACGATCGCGACGGGCGCGTCGGCGAGGATCCGACGCAGGATCTCGACGGCGACGGCTGGATCACGCAGCTTCGCGTCGAGGATCTGGCAGGCGAATGGCTCCCCCATCCGCAGGAGCCGCGGGTGCTGGTGAAGGGGGATCGGGCGAAGGAAGAACGTCCCGGCTATCGTCTCTACACGGAAGGTTTCGACGACGACCGGGACGAGGACTGGAACGAAGACGGCTCGGGCGGCGTCTCGTTGAACCGGAACTTCCCGCACGAGTACGCGTATTTCACGCCCCACTCGGGCGACTATCCGACCAGCGAGCGCGAGACGGCGGCGCTGGCCGATTTCGTGTTCGACCGGCCGGAGATCCTGGCGATCTTCACGGTCTCCGACGACGACAACCTGTTCGAGCCGTGGAAGCCGAACGGCGACAAGGAGAAGGAGCGGATCAAGTCGGTCGTGCTCGAAGCCGACGCCAAGCCGCTCGACCGGATCGCGGAGCGCTATCGCGAACTGCACGGCGGCAAGGAGCCTCCTAAGCCGGAGAAGACGTCGGGCTCCTTCGTTCGCTTCGCCTACTTTCAACTCGGACGCTGGTCGCTGTCGTCGCGGACGTGGTGGATTCCGCCGCTGGACGAAGAGGCGGCGAAGGAGATCAAGGACGACCGGGAGTCGTACCGCGTGCGGGCGATGCGATGGCTGGAGGCGAATCAGATCCCCGGCTTCGCTCCCTGGAAGCGGGTCGAGATTCCGAACGCCAACGGTCGCGTCGTCGAGGCGGGGGGCCTGCGGGAGTTCTATCTCTGGCATCCGCCCGAAGAGGCGCTCGACGCCCTGGCTGAGAAGCATCTGGCGTGGTTCAAGGAACTGCCGGAGAGCTTCCCGAAGCTGGAACTCGCCTCGGTACAGAGCGAATCGCTCGGCGCCGGCGTTTATCGGCTGACGATTCGCGTCGCGAACGTCGGGAAGCTGCCTACGATGACGGCGATGGGCGAAATCAACGGTCGCCCCATGCCGCTGAACTATGATTTGACGCTGCCGGACGGAGTGCGGCTGCTGAAGGGGCATCCGCGAGGTCGCTGGGAGCGACTGCAGGGATACGACGGCTCTGCCCAGCGGGAATGGCTCGTGCGCGTACCGGACGGAACGCCGACGACGTTCGGGTTCACGGTCGGCTCTCCGGCCGTCGGAACCGTTCACGTCGACGGCGATCTGAAGGGGAAGTAGGTCGAAGCCGGTTCTTGGTTTCGATCGGCTTCGCACGACGCTGTTTCCGCGCGCCGATTCCATCTCGAATTCCCGCTCGCGAAGCAGCACCGTGAACTATCGCTCCGTGGCTTGTGCGCTCGTTTCGTCGCTTCTCGCCGTCGTCCTGCCGGACGCGATTCGTGCGCAGGAGGCCGCTCCTGCTCAGGAAGCGGCTCCGCCGAAGATGCCGTACTCCGCGGTCGGCACCCCGGCGAATCCGAAGGTCGTCGTTCGCTGGAACCGGTATCACGACTACGCCGAGTCGACGGCCATTCTGGAGCAACTCGCGGCGGAGCATCCCGGGTTCGCGAGCTTGCAGTCGCTGGGCGATTCGTTCGAGGGGCGGAAGATGCACCTCCTCACGATCGCCGATCCGGAGGGCCGCGACCCGGTCGATCGTCGGCCCGCCTTCTGGATCGACGCCGGCATTCACGCGAACGAAATCCAGGTCGTCGAAACGGCGCTCTACACGGCGTGGTGGCTGCTGGAGATGCGCGAGGAGAGCGAGTTCGTGCAGCGATTGCTGCGGGAGCGGACGTTCTACGTCATGCCGATGATGAGCCCCGATTCGCGGGACGCTCATATGTACGAACCGAACACGACCCACTCGCCCCGCACCGGTCAGCGACCGATCGACGACGACAACGACGGTCGCGTCGACGAAGATCCTGCCGACGATCTGGACCGTGACGGCAACCTGACGCAGATGCGCGTCCGCGATCCGAACGGCGACTACAAGGTCCACCCGAAGTATCCGCACCGGATGATTCCGGCGGAGGAGCACGATCCGCCGGAGGCACGCTATCGCCTGCTCGGTCAGGAAGGGTTCGACAACGACGGCGACGGGCGCGTGAACGAAGACGGCGACGGATCGTACGATCCGAACCGCGACTGGCCCTGGGGCTGGCAGCCGGAGTACGTGCAGAACGGCGCCTGGCGCTATCCGCTGGCCGTGCCGGAGAACCGCCTGGTCGCCGACTTCATCGTCGCCCATCCGCACATCGCCGGCGCCCAGACCTATCACAACGCGGGCGGCATGCTGCTCCGCGGCCCGGGAGTGAAGAGCGATCCGTACGCCCGCGGGGACATCGCCGTCTACGATCGCTTCGGCAAGGCGGGCGAGCGAATCCTGCCCGGCTATCGTTACATCAACGTAGCCGAAGACCTGTACGAGGTCTTCGGCGGCGAACTCGACTGGCTGCATCAGGCCCGCGGGATCTTCGCCTTCAACAACGAACTCTTCACCAGCTTCAACTACTTCCGCCAGGGGGGCGGCAGCTTCTTCGGCTCGAACGAGGAGATCGACGAGTTCGACGAACGGTTGCTGCTGGGCGAAGGATTCACGCCTTGGAAAGAGGTCGATCACCCGGACTACGGCAAGGTCGAGGTGGGCGGACAGAAGAAGAACTGGTCGCGGCAGCCGCCCGGCTTTCTGCTGGAGGAAGAGTGCCATCGCAACATGGCGTTCACGCTGCTGCATGCCGACGAGATGCCGCTGGTCGCGGTGCAGTCGGTGGCGACGAAGCGACTGGACGACCGGACCTGGGAAGTGACGGCGATCGTCGAGAATACGAAGTGGACGCCGACCCGCTCGCAGGCGGATCTCGACCGGAAGATCACGCCGCCCGATCTCGTCACGATCGCAGGCGACGGTCTGGAAGTCGCGGTCGCGCAGGTCTCCGACGAGCCCTTCTTTCGCAACGCGGAGTTCCAGGAGGTCGAACCCGCGACGGTGCGGCTCCCCCGCCTGCCCGGCGAATCCGTTCGCTACGTCCGCTGGATCGTCGCCGGCGAAGGCGAGGTCACGGTCGCCATCGAATCGGTCAAGGGCGGCACGGATCGGAAGACGGCGAAGCTCGAAGCGGTAGAATGAAATCGACGCGCCGCCAGGTGGTCGATTCACGTCGAGAGGCCGAGATGAGCATCGAACTGACGCCGGGCGAAACGAAGTTCATCGAGGACCTGATCGCGGCAGGCGAGGTCCGCACCGCTGACGAGGCGGTCGCGGAAGCCCTGCTCCGCTGGAAGCGCGAACGGGATCTGAAGGCCGCGATCGACGAGGGGATTCGCGAACTCGATGCGGGACTGGGCATCGACGGCCGCGCCATGTTCGAACAGAAGCATCATGAACTCGACGCCGCTGTGGCCGTTGGAATGCGTGACTTCGACGACCAGCGCTTTCGAGACGGCGAAGAGGTTTTCGCCGACCTCAAACGCATGGCCATTGCGCGTATCGATCGCGAGGCGACTTGATCGGCGAGTTCCGCGTATCGGAAACAGCCGTCGAAGAACCAGACGGAGCCGAACGCGTAGCTCGCATGCTCCTGTTTTGGGTGGCCCGGATTGCTTGCAATCCGGGTCGAACGAAGTTCGACAAGAGGACTTCGGGCAGGCCGCGGATTTCGTTTCCAGCTGCCGCTGACGTTCACTTGCGGCTGCACTGCGTCTTCGCGGCGGGAGCCGGGTCGCATTGACAAGCAAGTCCGTGCCGCCCAAGTCATGCGGTTCGCGTGAACGTTCGAAGTCCCTCCCGATCCGCTCAAAACACGTCCAGCGTGAACCCGGGCCACGGGTTCCCGCGAAGGTAAATGCGGCGGTCGGGGTCGCTGCCCAGACGCAGCCATGCAGTCGCTAAAGTCTCCCGGGCGTCATCGACGGCAGGCCAGCGGTCGCCGAGCGAATCGAGGGGGTAGTAGAGCTTCCGGTAGCCTGACCCGGGCGGGAAGTGCGACCGACCCGTCGCCAGATAGAAAGCTCCTTCGCCGCCGACGTAGAGCACCAGCAGCGTCGCGAGCAGGACGAGCGCCGTCAGCGCGAACGCTCGGGCCGTTTTTTGCATCCGCCTGCCCTGCCCTTCACTCATCCGCAGATTCGCCGACGTTGACGGAACTGGAAGTCGCGTCAGCCGCGTCCATCGCGGCAGCTTCCCGTTCCGCTTCGTACTGCATGCGCGCTGCCGCTTCGCGACTCAGCTTGAACTCGCTGTCGGGCAGGAAGTAATGAACTGAGCCCACGTAGTACGGCGACGGAAGCAGATTCGGGCGAACGTGAGCCTCCCGCGACGGATCGCCGCTCAGCCTTATCCAGCCGTCCGCCAGGCGTTGCCGACATTCGTACATCGGCTGACAACGATCGCTCGCCCAGTCGAGAGGGGCATAGACCGTGCGGTAGGGAGAGTCGGCGAAGAAACGGGATTCGCCGGTCGCCAGATACCACACCCCCTCGCTGCCGACATAGATAACCGGCAGCGCGAGCATCAGCACGATGCTCCCGATCACGAATCCGCGGGCATGTTCCTTCATCGCCCCGAGATCCTTCGCTTCGGCGGGGGGCTACTGCCGGCGTCGCTACCGCTGATAGATCGGCAGGAAGGCCAGGTCGAGCTGCAGCATGATCAGGTTGCAGGCGGTGACGTAGATCGGCCCGATGGTGCCGTTCCAGCTTCCGTCGTCTTCCTGTTCGCGATTGATCTTCTCGTAGAGCTTGTTGCAGAACTCGGCCCATTCGTCGGCGCCCCGGCGGTAGACCACCTGCGAGTAGTACAGGTAGGTGTAGTGCCAGTGGCCGAACGTCTCCGCGGCGTTCGCGTTGACGTTGTGCAGCTTCCCCTTGGTGTACTCCCACATCTCCGGGACGTGCTGGCTGTCGTAGGCGCCCGCGTTGTAGAGCGCGGCCAGCGCGGCGGCGGTGATCGCGGGGCGGGAAGATCCGCGGTTGCGCGAACTGTACGAGATGCCGCCGTCTTCGTTCTTGCAGTCGTAGATGTACTTCTTCGCCCGGTCGATGATGTCCTTGTCGACGGGGATGCCGGCGTTCCGGCAGGCGCGCAGGCCTTGCACCTGGGTGATGGTTGTCGAACCTTCGTCGAAGTTGTTGCCGTCCTTCGCGCTGACGTAGCCCCAGCCGCCCGACGGGGTCTGGGCGAAGGCGCTGAACTCGACCGCCTTGGTCAGGACCTCGGTCAGTTCTTCCCGGCGGGCTTCGTCCTCTTCCTCTCCCAGCACCTGGGAGAGAAAGACCATCGAAAAGCCGTGGCCGTAGGTATAGCGATTGTCGCGCAGCGGCTCGCCGATCAGGCCGTTCTCGCGACGCTTGGTGAAGAGGTAGTCTACCGCCCGGCGAATGTTCGCCGAGTAGGGGCCCTGCATGGTCGTCGACCCGGAAGCGACCAGGGCCGTACCGGCCAGCGCGGTCATCGCCGTCGGATAATTGCCGGCGTTCCAGTGACCGATCCGGGACTGGGTCTTCGCGACCCAGTCGAGCCCCTTGCGGATCGTCTCCTGCGTCTTGTCGTCGTAGCGATCCGCCCGGGCCGATCGCAGCGAAAGGCCGGCGAGCGCTCCCGCTCCAGCACAGGCGCCGAAAAGACGCAGCGCCCCTCGACGCGTCAGGTCGCGCGTAAAAATCGACGACATAGGCGGGCTCTCCGCGAGAATTGGCGGCACAGAGTCGCCGCGCTCTCCGTTTCCGGGCGCGCGGCGATGCTCCATTATGTGCCGGAACGACCGCGAAAGTTTACGCCGATTTCGGCGGAATCCCCGCCGCAGCGGCGCTTTCTTTCCCGCGCAAGGCGATCAGCCGACGCGCCAGTCGTCCTTGAACCAGGTCGTCCGGGAGGCCTTGCGGACGGGGTACTTGTTGGCGGAGTCGAAGCCTTCCCGGGTCAGCGTCTTCAGGATGTGCTTCGGCTCGACGTGAATCGCCCCCGCGATCAGATCGACCCGCTCGTTCAGTTCGGTCCAGTCGCCGAACAGCTTGGGGTCGCGTTCGGCCAGATCTTCCAGGTACTCCACGTCGTGCTGCGAGACGATCGCGTACTCGTAGCGGAGCTTGCAGAGAAAATTCAGCAGGCGACTGGCGAACGCCCGGATCGCCAGCTCAGGCTGTAGCGTCGAAGGGACGTCGCTCGCTTGCACGGAGGTTCGCGCGATATCCCAGATCGAGGTCAGCCCGTGTTCGTCCAGACGGGTCTCGTCGATGCGAACGGGGATGCTGGTTTCGACGAGAACTTGGTTCGGCTCTTCCATAAACGTTCGTCAGGCTCCGTCATCAGGCATGCCGCAAGGCCGAACGAGGCGCTCGACCGGGCGAGGAACTCCGCCGCGGCTTCGAAGGACCGGATACTATCCGCGCCCGATCGGAAGTAAGCAAGCGTCAGGCCGCGAAGTCTCGCGGAAGGCTCGTCGATCGAGCGTAAGAAGCCCGCGAATTCACGGGGCGGGAGCGATTCGCCGTCGCTCGAAAAGGTTCGCGGCATTCGCGAGAAAAACTCGTCGCGCGACTTCGCGAAGCGCTTGCCGAGTCCGCAGCAGACGGACGGGCGCGCTCGGTCGCGTTCTCAGACCTGTTCGCGAAACGTCGTGTAGCTAAGCCACCCGAGGCCGAGCGCGGCGAGCAGGAAAGCTCCGTCGAGTACGGGGCTTAGGCCGCGAAAAGGGGCTAGCGCTGGCATGCCGGCGAAGAGCAGGATCAAGTCGAGCAGGAACACGACGGCAAGGAGCCCCGCCGCGACCAGCCCGATGATGCAAAGTACTTTCGGCATGCGAAACCCGTCCTCGTGGCAGGCAAATTCTGCGGTAAGTATAATTCACTCCCAAACGCTGTCACCCGGACCGTTTAGGCCCATTCCAGCCTTTTTCGCCTTGGTTTAACGGGGCGTTCTGCGGCGCCGGTCGTGCGGACTGTAACGGGCCGCTTCCTCGCCCACGCCCGCTCGCAACGGACGTTCGGCACGCTAATTCGCCTGTCCGATAAAATTTCCGCTGCCTGCCCGGGCCTTTGCAGCTTGTTTATCTTCGCACGGACGGCAGGGGAATGACGTTAGCTGATGGACTCCTGCGGGAACAGATGCCCGTCACGGCGGACTGGGCTTATTTCGACCACGCGGCGGTCGCCCCTCTACCCCGACCCTCCGCGATCGCGATTCAGCGCTGGCTGACGGAGTGCGTCGAAGGGGGCGACGTCCCCTGGCTCTCCTGGAACGCGGAGGTCGAAACCTGCCGCCGGCTGGCTGCGGAAACGATCGGCGCCGATCCGGCAGAGATTGCCCTGCTCCCGAATACGACCGCCGGCATCGGGCTCGTCGCCGAGGGGTTCGCCTGGGAGCCCGGCGACGAGGTTCTGGTCCCCGCGAACGAGTTTCCGTCGAACCTCTATCCCTGGCGGAATCTGGAACGCCGAGGCGTCCGCCTGAAGACGCTGGAGCCGGGGCCGCAGGGTCGGCTCGATCTCGATCGGCTGGCGGAAGCCATCGGGCCGCGGACGCGGATCGTGAGTCTGAGTTGGGTCGGCTTCGCGAGCGGATTTCGGATCGACGTCGGGGCGGTCGCCGAAATCTGTCACGACCGCGGAGCGCTTTTCTTTCTGGACGCCATTCAGGGGATGGGGGTCTTTCCGCTCGACGTGCGGCGGGAGGGCGTCGACTTTCTGGCCGCGGACGGGCACAAGTGGATGCTCGGTCCGGAAGGCGCCGGGTTCTTCTTCGTCCGCCGGGAACTGCTCGATCGGCTGGCGCCCCTGAACGTCGGGTGGAACAGCGTCGACGGCGCGGGTTCCTTCCGGGCCGACGAGATGCGGCTGAAGGATTCGGCCGGACGCTACGAGGGCGGGACGCTGAACATGGCAGGATTCATCGGTCTGGCCGCCAGTCTGAAGCTGCTGCGGGAATGGGGACTGGGAACCGGGACGAGCGGCGTGGCGGATCGCGTGCTGAAGATCGCCGACTTCGCCTGCGATCGACTCGTCGAGATCGGGGCCGAGGTTTTCTCTCCTCGCGACGTGGAGCAGGAACGGAGCGGCATCGTCTCCTTCTCGCTGCGCGGTCTGGAGCCTGCCGACGCGAGAAAGCAGTGCCTCGATGCGGGCGTCGTGCTGAGCGTGCGGGACGGCAGGCTGCGGATCGCGCCCCACGCTTACAATGACGAAACCGACGTCGAACGATTGATCGCGGCGTTGCGTCGTTGATTCTGTCGCGTCGTTGATTTTTTGCGAGCGCCCGTTACTGCGGCAGCGAAATGGAATCGGACCCGAACCTCAATCCGTACAGCTACACCGAGGCGCCGCCCTCCGTCGGCGACGAGCCGGCGCTGCCGCTGACGCGCGTTCCGCCCGGGCTGATCGTGCTGGGGGTTCTGCTTCTGCTGATGGGCGGCTGGGGCCTCCTGAGCGGCCTGTTCGGGATGCTGGCTCTGATCGTTCAGGCGCTGGCGCCCGGGGCGAATTTCACGGGCGCGGGACCGGAGATGGAATTGCAGCGGGAATTCCAGAGCCAGATGGACGCGGTCGCCGACCGATTGCTTCCCTTCACCTCCGTCAATCTCGCCGGCAACCTCCTGTTGTCGGCGGCGATGGTCGTGGGAGCGATCGCCCTGTTCCTGCGCAAGGAGTGGGGCCGCGTGCTGACCCTCCGCGTGATCGTCGCCTGCGCGATCTTCACCCTGCTCGAGATCGTGCTGGCCGTCGCGGCGATGTTCTTTCAGACCTCGATCATGGTGAACTACTTCGAGGCGACGACCGCGGGCGGGCCGCTCGGCTCCTCGGCAGGCAGCTTCATCTACCTCGGCATCGGCCTCGGGATCGCGATGCTGGTCGCGATGTACGGCGTCGAATACGGCATCTACGCCTTCGGGTATCGGTACCTCCGGCGGCCCGAGATCCGGGCGCTGTTCGCGTAGCGACCCTCCAGATCGGCAGCGGCACGGTTCCAGAAGCCGCGCTCCTCCAGAAGCAGTTCGAAAGGCGAAGAACCTGTGGGCGATCGTTCTCCGCGAAAAGCGGTCTATACCGGCTCCTTCGATCCGATCACGCTCGGGCACCTGAACGTGATCGAGCGTTCGGCGGCGCTGTTCGACGAACTGATCGTCGGCATCGGCGTCAACATCGAGAAGCGCCCGCTGTTTTCGCTGGACGAACGGCTCGACCTGGTGCGACGGGCGTCGTCGGTCTACGACAACATCACCGTCAAAACGTTCGACGGACTAGCGGTCCACTTCGTCCGTTCGTGCGGCGCGCGGATCATCATTCGCGGCTTGCGACCGATGACGGACGTGGCGGGCGAGTTCACCATGCTGATGGCGAACCGGCATCTGGATCGGGACCTGGAAACGGTCTTCCTGATGGCGGACAAGGAACTGGCCCACGTCAGCAGCACGCTGATCAAGCAGATCGCCCCGCACGCGACTGACGCGCAAATGGCCGAGTTCATCCCGCAGGTCGTGATCGAACCCCTGCGACGCCGGCTGGAAGAACGCGGGGCGAAGTGAGGGGGCGGCCGTAACGCGTCCGGCTGAATTGCGCTTCGATCGGCAGGGAGAACGCGTACTGGTCACGCCTTCTCGTTCGTTTCGCGCACCGAGGCAGGTCGTACCGTGACTCGCTGGGCCTACGCCGCTTTCGGAGGGCTATCCTACCTCCTGTTCCTGGCCACCTTCGCCTTGTTGATGGCGTTCGTCGCGGGCGCCGGGCTGGCGAGTTTCGCGCTGCCGAAGACGATCGATACGCCGACGAGCCTGCCGCTGGGGCTCGCCGTAGCGATCAACGTCGGCCTGGTCGGTCTGTTCGCGGCGCAGCATTCGGTCATGGCGCGGCCGGCGTTCAAGCGAGTCTGGACGAAGCTGATCCCCAGGCCGATCGAGCGAAGCGTTTACTGCCTGCTCTCGTCGGTCGTGCTGATCGTGCTCATGGTCTTCTGGCAGGGCATCGACGGCGTCGTCTGGAACGTCGAGCCCGCGACGCTGCGGGGGGCGCTCTGGTCGCTCTACGTCGTCGGCTGGCTGGCCGTGCCTGTCGTGAGCCTGATGATCAGCCACGCCGATCTGTTCGGTCTGCGGCAGGTCTGGCTCCATCTGCGCGGCAACGCGTACGAACCGCTCCCCTTTCGGACGCCGCTGGCCTATCGCTACGTGCGGCATCCGCTCTACATCGGCTGGGCGATCGCGTTCTGGGCGACGCCGACGATGACCGCGGGTCACCTGCTCTTCGCGGGCACGATGACGCTCTACATGATCGGCGCGGCCGT
The DNA here is from genome assembly GCF_056501455.1 of Lignipirellula cremea. NCBI lineage: Bacteria > Pseudomonadati > Planctomycetota > Planctomycetia > Pirellulales > Pirellulaceae > Lignipirellula > Lignipirellula cremea. Next base: position 5,485,529 of record NZ_CM151415.1, on the reverse strand, counting down.
CATCGAGGAGCGCGACCTGCTCGCCCACTTCGGCGAGCGATACGCCGAATATCGCCGCCGGGTTCCGATGTTCGTCCCCAATCCGTTCGCCCGACCGGTCGAGAAGAGCGAAGTCCTCGCTCGTGACGTTCGCCGCGACGCGAGAAATTCGTGCCCGGAGTTTTGAGCTGCAGCAGCGCTACACTGCCGACTCACGGTCCAGGTCGGAGTAAGGGTAATGTCCGTTGGCCTTTAGTAGCTCGATCAACGCCGCGCCGCCGTTCTCGCGAGCGAATTCCATCTCTGACCGGAACACTTCGATGATCGCGAGCAGGCCGAACTCGGCGGACTTGCCCTCCGGATAGGGCGAGTAGCCGTCGAAGAGCAAGCAGCGCCCTCCGACGGTCGGCATTTCGGGCGGGAACTCGCACGTTTCGTTCGGGTTGAGCGTCGCTTGGGCGCTGTACGGTGCGATGCAGTTGAGGACTGCATTGATCACCTGGTGTGCTTTTCCGAACTCGGTCTCTTCGTTTTGGGCGGCGTCGAGATCGAGCGAGCGCCTGGTGAACATGACCAGTTCGTAGCAGTCGTAGACGCCGTTCGTCGAACCTTCGCCCGGCGACTCTGATAATTCTTTGGTGGCGATGGCCGTGCCCGGAATTCCGTTGGGATAGTAGTACAGGTCCAGTCCGCCGCCGATGGCATAGGGAATGAGGGCGTGCATCACCATGTCGTGCGCTTTGCCGAGCGCCTCCTCCATCAGCGCCGACTTGCGATCGTGCCATCGGTCTGCAATTTCTTCGTCCGAATCCGCCATTGCTCGGAAGCCTCCGTTCGCGAATCACCGCCTTGCCAGACCGGGTGGAGCATAGCCAGACGCCTTTACCGATACCATCAGCGACGCCTCGCCACGACTTGCACGACGGTGGCGAGGCCGGTGTGGTAGAGGCTTTCGCGGACCTCCCGTTCCTGTTCCTGGGCGTGCAGGAACTCCAGCCCGGCGAGTTCGCGCTTCATGTCGTCGAGCGTCATCATCAACTCGGGCGAAGGCGGGCCGCCGGTGCCGCGACCGAACTGCTTCGGCGTGTAGGCTTCGAGGATGAAGACGCCGCCCGGACGCAAACCTTGCACGACGGCCGCGTGGAGCGGAACGCGGATCGACTTGGGCAGGTGGCAGTAGATGGAGACGATGCCCGCCCACGCTCTAGGCTGGCGAAAATCCACGGGCTGCTAACGCGCGACTCCCATGTCCCAATGTGTGTTAGAAATCGCGCATGCATTCTGAGAACCGGGCTGGTTTCGCAAGAAACGGCGACCGATGATGAAACGGAAGGCGACCGCTCAAAATCATCCGGCAGAGCTCCGCACTCCGATGAAACGGCAATTCGCGAAGGTTCTTAAGGAACGTGGGTCCCGCAGCGCCGAAGAGCGGGCCGCATTGCTCGTTCGCGCTGGCCTGATTCCTTCGGAACAAGCTGAATCGGTCGCCGCGAAACTGGACCGTCGGTAGTCGCCGCTATGCCCCGCCGTTCGCTGAATCTCGCCACCCTCGACGACGTCGCCTCCGAGATCGAGAGCTTGCGGGACGGCGGTTACTCCGCGACGGGAAAGTGGAACCTGTCGCAGATCTGCGAGCACCTGACGGCGACGATGCGGATGGGTCTCGACGGCGGGCAGCGCATGCCGTGGCTGTTGAGGAAGACCGTCGGCGCCTGGATGATCCGCTCCTGGCTGAAGACCCGGGCGATGCGGAGCGGTCTGCCGACGCTCGATCGGCTGCGGCCCGCGGCGAAGAGCGACGGCAGAGGCACGGAGAAGGTCGACGACCCCGCTACGATCGCGACCTGCCTCGCGACGCTGCGGGAAGTGCGCGACTTCCGCGGCACGCTTCCGCCGCATCCGATGTGCGACGGGATCGATCTGCCGACCTACAAGGAGCTGTGCGTGATTCACGCGCAGCATCACCTGGGGTTTCTGGCGCCGCGGGATACGACCGAACGGGAGCGCCAGGTCGGTGACGCCGCCGGGCCATGGCGAACCTGATCCCCGTCGCGAACCAGGCTGAGGAGGGCATCGCCAAGGCTCTCCCCAAGTGCATCTCTGCACAGGTTTCGCGAGGACCGAAAATTCGCGTCGACGGGCGTCGCCCGGTACAACGGCGCTCGCGTCGTGTAACCGGCTGCGCGGAGTTCTTCCACGAGACGCAGCGGATCGCGACGGTTCGCCCCGGAGCAGGCTGCCTTGTCGTCGACCGATTTCGAACGCAATCTGGCGTTCTGCGCGCTAGCGGTGCAGTCCGATTTCTTGACCTGCGAACGAATGCTCGCGGCCCTGCGTACGCGGGTGCATGGCGCGACCGATCTCGGCGACCTCCTCGTCCGGCAGGGGGCGTTGACGGAAGACCGGCGACGAGAGGTCGACGCTCTCGTCGACCGGCATCTGGCCTCCACGGACCTCGGCGTCACCGCGAGCCGGACGCCGTCGCCCGAATCTGACGCGGAAGCGACGGAGACGCTCTCCGGTAAGCGCTCTCCGGCGCATGCTTTCGACCGATCGGCGTCGGACGAGCGCTACCGAATCCTGCGTTACCACGCGGAAGGGGGGCTGGGACTGGTCTCGGTCGCGCAGGACAGCGAATTGAATCGCGAAGTCGCGTTCAAGGAGATCAAGCCGCAGCGCACGGCGGACGAGGAATGCCGGGCCCGATTCGTTCTCGAAGCGGAGATCACCGCGAAACTGGAACATCCGTCGGTCGTTCCGGTCTACGGCTTCGGTTGTCGTGCGGACGGGCGCCCGTATTACGCGATGCGTTTCATTCGCGGCGAAAGCTTCAAACTCGCGATCGCGAGGTTCCACACGTCGAAGAACTCGCTAACCGGAACGGAGAGGAACCTCGCCTTTCGCGATTTGCTGGACCGGTTCGTCGACGTCTGTCGGGCGATCGACTACGCGCATTCTCGCGACATCCTGCATCGCGACATCAAGCCGGCGAACGTCATGCTCGGCGACTTCGGCGAGACGCTCGTCGTCGACTGGGGACTGGCCAAGGATCTGAACGCGACCGATCGCGTCAGCGTCGACGCAGCATCGCGCCGCGCGACGACCTCGTCCGACTCGTACGCGACGGTCGACGGATCCACGATCGGAACGCCGGCGTACATGTCGCCCGAACAGGCAGAGGGAAAGACCGGCGAGATCACGAAGCGATCGGACGTCTATTCGCTGGGAGCGATGCTGGCGACGCTGCTCTCCGGGCGTCTTCCCGTGGAGGCGAAGGGAGCGGACGAAGCGCTCCGAATGGTCCGATCGGGCCATACGATCGTCCGCGAACCGGTCCCTCCGGATATGCCGAAAGCGCTCTGGGCGATCGCCGCCAAGGCGATGAGCGTCGGAGCCGCCGACCGATACGAGGGAGCCGGCGATCTGCAGGAGGATGTCGAACGGTTCCTGGCCGACGAGCCTGTTTCGGCCTTGCAGGAATCCTGGCCGACGCGGCTGCGTCGCGCGGCTCGAAAACGTCCGGGCGTCACCGCCGCCTCGTCCGCGGTCGCGATTCTCTCGCTCCTGTTCCTGATCGTCGGTCTCGGCGTCGCGCTACGGTTCAACCAGGAACTGGCGGATCTCAACGCGGACCTGGAGTCGGAAACGGAACGCGCGGAGAGCGCCAGGAAGACAGCCGAAGAGAATTACGGACTCGCTCGCGACGCGGTCGATCGCTATCTGACGCAGGTGAGCGAAAGCCGGCTGCTCGACGAACCGTACATGGACGAACTGCGCCGCGACTTGCTCACGTCAGCCCGCGACTTTTTCGCGACGTTCGCCGAACGACGCCAAGGCGACGGCGCGGCACGACGCGATCTGGCGCTTGCGCATCTGCGACTGGGACAAATCGACTGGCGGCTGGGCGATCATCGAGGCGCGATCGCGACGCTCCGTGACGGAATCGATATCGCTGACGCAGGCGAATCAGACCGATTGGGGAACGGCGTTCCGGTCGGCGTCCAGCTTCGCCTTCGCCTGGCGAACTATCTGACGACGCTCGGCGATCTGGACGAGTCGACGGCCGCGATCGACTCGGCGATGCGAGAACAGGAACGGGTCTCCGAGGCCGCGCCGGACGCTTCCGATCTCGCGTTCGTCCGATCCGATCTCCTCGTCGCGCGCGGCACGAATCATCGACGCCGGAACGACGTCCTGGAAGCGAAGCGCGACTTCGAGTCCGCTGCCGAGATTCTCGAATCGCTCGCCGAGACGGAACGAACCGCCGCCTCCCGGAAGCTGGCGATATGCTGCACCGAGCTCGGTTTCCTCGCCTTCACGGAACAAAACGACGACGAGGCGGAACGGCGGTTCGAGCAGGCGCTTTCCCTCGAGCGTTTCCACGCGGCGGCGAACCCGAACTCCGCGACCGACGCGTTCGGCGTGGGTCTAGCTCTCACGAATCTTTCGGGGGTCATGCGGCGCCAGTCGCGCCCGACCGAAGCGATCGCGCTCGCGCAAGACGCCGTGGAGACTTTCCGCGTAATTGCGGACGAGCATCCCGGAGTAACCGAGTATCGACGAAATCTCTCCGGCGCGTTGACGAACCTTTCGACGATCTATCTGACTTTCGACGATCTCGATAAGGCCGACGCGGCGAACTCGGAGGCCGTGGAAGCTCTTTCCGAAGTCGCGACGCGTTTTCCGGACGTCTCCGATTTCGCCTACGCCCTGGGGGTCGCGGAAAGCAACCAGGGAAACAATCAGGCGAAACGGCGGCAGTGGCCGGAAGCGCTGATGTGGTACGACCGTTCGATTGCGACGCTCGACCCGCTTCTGCGTCGATCCGACGACCCCCGGGTCCGCAACGTTCTGCGCAATTCGTACTGGGGCGTCGCCGATGCGCGCGTCGCGACGGCGGACTATGCCGCGGCGATCGCGGCTTACGACGACGCGGCCGCGATGGCTGAAGAAAACGTCAAGCCCGAGATTCTCATGGCGAAGGCCCTCGCGCTCGCGAAGTCGAGCGACCTCCGCGGAGCGACGTCTCTCGCCGAGGAACTTCTGACGGACGAAAAAACCCCGAACTTTCTTCCCTTCGAAGCCGCGAGAGTCTTCGCCGCCGCTGGCCTGTCAGCTTCCGAAGACGGCGATCCGAGCGTCGTCGAATCAGCGGAAGGACTGAATCGCCGCGCCGTCGAACTGCTGCGACAGGCTCATGACGGCGGCTACTTCGAACGGAATGCCGCGGGATTCGACTCTCCCGAATTCGCGAAGCTGCGAGAGCGGGACGATTTTCGCGAACTGCGCGACAAGGCTCTCGGTCCGACGTAAAGACGACTCGCCGTCAGACCTTCGGAGCCGCCAGCTTCAGCGTGAAGCGGTTCTGCGCCGACGTGTTGTGCTGGTTGCGCGTCGGGGAGTAGTCGACGACGTCAACGGTCGAGCCGTCCCGCTTGAACTCCAGCAGTCGCAGCCAGCCGTCGCCCCCCTCCGGGCGCATCTGGAAGTTGACGAGATGCTGATGCACGTCGCGACCCGCAGGGGTCTGCGTCGTGATGCGACCCAGGCCGTCCTGCAGGACGTGACCGTTGAGCGTCATCACGAAGTTCTCGTGCCTGGAAACGAGTTCGTTCCAGAGTTCTTCGCCGTCGAGCACGTCGTCGTTCGTCGCCTTGGCGACGCCGTAGCCGTGCGGGTTCCAGCTCTGCTTGCTGCCGTATTTCTTCCAGTCGTACCGCGTGTCGTCGTAGTACATGTAGGCGTGAGTCAGCAGGATCGCTTCGCGGTCGGGATGCGCCGCGGCGATCTCGTTCGCCCAGCGGACCACGTCCCGGCGGGGGCCGAACTCCAGGCCGATCGCAACAAAATCGCGACCGCCGGCCGAGAACAGGCGATACGTGTTCTCCGCGCGCTCGGGTTCCTTGTCGTACGTGCCGAAGACGTCCTTGCCGGCGAACTTCCGCTTCGCGACGGGGAAGTAGTCGTTCAGCTTCGTCGTGCGATCGGTGCAGCGTCCCCCTTCGCTGTAGTCATGGTTGCCCGGCACCATGACGTAGGGAATGTCCGAGTCGTCGAGTTCGCTCATTGCGCCGGCGGCGTTCTCCCACTCGGCAGGCGTGCTGTTGTTCGTGATGTCGCCCAGATGGAGCACGCAGACGACGTTACGGGGGGCCTTGTTTTCGGCGATCCACTTCGTCTGCGCGACGAAGTTCTGCGGGAACTTCTGGCTGTAGTTCTGCGTATCGGGCAGCACGACGATCGTGAACGAACCGTCGGCCATCGCCGGCGCCTCGCCGTCGACGAGGACCGCGTCGGCGTACGGATCCGCGGCGAAGGCGCTCGACGAGAGACCGAGCGACCCGGCAGCGAACGCGGCAGCGCCGGCGGCGCCAGCCTTCAGAACGTCGCGACGATGGAGTTGATGGCTCATGGCAGGCTCAAGAGGCGGGAGGAGAAAGGAAGCTACCTGGGGTGGCCCGGATTGCTTGCAATCCGGGTCGACGAAGTCGACAAGAGGAGCGACAGCCGAAAAGCGTCGACGTCATCGACCGGCATGGTAAACGAACCGTCGATCCTCTTGCGGGCTGCGCCCGCCCGGATTGGCGAGCAATCCGGGCCACCCTGTCTTATCGCGAATCGCGATGCATATCCAGTTTCAACGAAAAACGACCTGCCGGCGATCAATCGCCGGCAGGTCGTCAGGATACTCTTCTCCAACCGCTCGACCGGCGGCTCAGTCCCACTCGCGGATGAACTTCATCCAACTTTCACGGTGGGTCGACGCCATCGAGTAGAGCGGCTTCCACGCGGGCTGCTTCGGCACCGAGCGGAGCTTCAGACCGACGTTCTCCGGCGACCGGTCGCCCTTGCGACGGTTGCAGGGACCGCACGCCAGGACGCAGTTCTCCCACGACGTGATGCCCCCGTGGGAACGCGGCACGATGTGGTCGATCGTCAGCTCGTCCTTGCCGGGCTGAATCCCGCAGTACTGGCACGTGAACCGGTCGCGCTTGAAGATATTGCGCTTCGTCAACGAGACCGTCGCCGTCGGCACGCGATCGTAACGCGTCAGCGTCACGACCTCGGGCACCCGCAGACGCAGGCTCACGCCGCGAATCGCCGGCTCGGTGGCACGCGGTACGAGGCTCGCCCACTCCTCCCAGTCGTAGAGCTGGAAGTCTTCCGGGTCGACGACGCGAGCGGCGTCGTTGCAGAGCATCAGCAACGCCCGCTGCACGCTGGTCACGTTGACGGCTTGCCAGTTCTTATTCAGAACGAGCGCCGGCCGATTCAACAGGGTCATTCCCGTGATCCGTTCCCGCGGCGAAGTTCGCACGACGGAGACGAATCCTTGTACGTCCTGCGTCATGAGTCCTCCTCGCCTTCGCGACGAACTCGCTCCCGGTCAGTCTAGTCTGTCAGCCGCGGCCCCGGCACTTCGCAGGGGGAGATGACTCGCTTGACAGGCTGGCAGCTTCGCTTCGTTTATAGCCGACAAGATGTAGAAAAACGAAAGATTTAGCGAACGACTGGCGAATTCCTGACCCTTCCGGGCAGTACGGATTCCTCGCCCGCGACGCGTCCGCCATGCTTCGTTAGACCGCAAGGAACCGTCGCCGGTTCGCAGGGGCGTTCCGACTTCGGCTCATTAAATCGCGTCTCGCGAAGCTATAGCGGCCTGTGCGCCGGTTACGCGACGATTCAGATCGCCAGGAACGCTACATGTGAGTGCGACACGCACGTACAGGCTGCTTCAAAACGCCTTCGTGGCGTTTTCGCAGCCTCGCCAGGTTCGGAACAAGTTCCTCACGGCTCGCGAAAGGGTCGTGAACTCCCCTTTCGTCGTCGCATCCTGCGACGATTAGCAGGCTCGCTGCCTTTTGCAGCAGCCTGCTAATGTTCGACCGCCCTGCCCTCTTTCGATGCCGGACCACGACGCAGCGATGCCGACCTATGCCTATCGCGATCTGGACGACCCGCGGGTGCGACCCTATCTCGACCTCCGCAGGCAGCGGCATGCGGAGACGGCGGGGCTGTTCGTCGTCGAGGGACGGCTCATGGTCGAGCGCCTGCTCGCCCGCGACTTCCGCATCCATTCGCTGCTGGTCGATCCGCAGTACGTCGACGAGTTCGCCGCGCGCTACCCCGGGGTCGATCTGTTCGTGCCGGCGTCGGGCAAGGCGGAGGACCTGATCGGCTACAACTTTCATCGCGGCGTGCTCGCCTGCGGCTATCGCAAGGACGCCTCCGCCTGGGAAAGCGCCCTGCCGCCGCGGGAGCAGCCCAGCGTGGTGGTCCTGCTCCCGATGACGCAGGATCCGGAGAACGTCGGCGGCATCGTCCGTTCGACCGCCGCACTCGGGGGCGACGCGGTCTTCTTAGGAAGGCAGTCGTCCGACCCGTTCGGCCGCCGGGCGCTGCGGGTCTCCATGGGAACGGGGCTCAAGCTGCCGGTCTTTCAGCATGACGATGCGCTCGCGACGGCCCGACGCCTGCGCGAGGAGCATGGCTATACCCTCGTCGGCACGGCCCTCGATCCCAAAGCGATCGAGCTCGGCGATTTCAGCAAGCGACCCGCCCGGATCGCGCTCTGCCTGGGCAATGAAGCCGCGGGCCTCGACCCCGAATGGCTGGGCGCGTGCGACGTTCTTCTCCGCCTCGACATGGAGCGTCAGACCGATTCGCTGAACGTCTCCGTCGCCGCCGGCGTCTTCCTGTACGCCATGCAGCGGCGATGCGAGTTCGAATAGAAGGGCTTCTCGTAGGAAGGGTCACCGACCCGCCGTACGAAAATCCTTCCACGGCCCGGCAAGCTGGCCCATCGTGACGGCCGCGAGCGACGTGCAGAGCAGGCCGACGTAGGTGCCGGGGTGGAAGATCCAGAACGGCCCCTGCGGCGCCTGCATCAGAGGCTCGGGGAACATCGCGATCGCCGAGTAAGCCAGCGCCGTCGCGGAAATGCCGACGGCGAGCGCCGTGGCGAACGCGATCGCCGCGCCTCGCATCCACGCGAAGCTGCCGAAGCCGCGAACGCTGAATGCGGAGGTAAGTCCCACGACGACGCCGATGGTGACTCCGATCACCAAGCCCCAGGCCAGGTTCCGGTCGCCCGTTCGCTCGTACGTCCACCGAAGCCAGAAGATCGTCGGAGGGATGACGATCGAAAACAGCCCGAACGTCAGGCAGGCCACGAAGCCGATCAGAGCGCGCATCGGAATCCCTCGGGCGAACGGCAACGCGACGCCTCCGTCGCTTCCGCCCAAGAGACGTTCGGACGCGTATCTTGGCGCGGATTCGCCGGGATCTGTCCCCCTCAGCGAGTCGCGGCCTGTGCTGCTTCGGCCGCGATGCAATACAGCCGCTCGCTCGATCGGAGGAAGATCTGGCCGTCGACGATGGCGGGCGAGGCGACGAACCACTCGTTTTCGTCCTGCGTGAAGCGGTTGGCGGCGATCTGGTGGAACGCTTCGCCGGCGGCGACGACGTAGACCGTGCCCGAGCGACTGGTCCAGTAGACGTTCCCGTCAGCCACGACCGGGGAAGAATACTGTGCGCCCCCTTCGCGAACGCCGGAGGGCTTTTCGAGGCGGTCTTCGGACAGGACTTCGCCCGTCTCCGCGTCGAGCGTCGTCGCGATGAACGACGGGAACGTGTAGAGCCGACCGTCGACGAGAACGGGCGAGATGAATCTTCCGCGGGGGTCGCTGGTCCACAGGACGTGCGTCTCGGTCACGTCGCCGGTCCCGCCCGCTCGGACGGCGGCGGCTCCCCCCTCGCTGTTCTCGACCGCATAGACGACGTCGCCGTCGACGAGCACGCTGGAAGAGGCATGCGTCGGCGTGGTCGCGAACCAGCGTTCCGCGCCCGTGCGCGGGTCGTAGCCCCGAACGCCGGGCGACGCGAACACGACCAGATCGGTCCGCGAATCGTCGACTTTGGCCAGCGCCGGCGTGCAGTAGGCGCCGCCCGAGCCTTCGACCTTCGTCCGCCAGACCTCTTCGCCCGTCGTCGCCTTCAGGGCGATCAGCGACTGGCTCTCCGCGAACGCGGGGACGATCAGCAGGTCCTCGAACAGGATCGGACTCGACGCCGATCCGGCGCCGCGCAGCTTGTCTCCGACGTTCGAATTCCAGAGCGGCTCGCCCTCCAGGTCGTAGGCGAAGACGCCCGTCTTGCCGAAGAAGGCGAAGACCCGTTCGCCGTCGCTCGTCGCCGAATGCGTGGCGTAGCCGTTGTCGGCGAAGTTGCCCTCGTAAACGTTCTCCGGCTGCTGCGCGGGGACGCTCTTGTCCCAGCCGATCTCTCCCGTCGCGCGATCGAGACAGACCAGGTGCAGCTTCAGCGCGGAAAGCTCGCCAGCGCCCTTCTCGCCTTCGCTGGGGCTCCCCTTCCCCTGCCCTTCGGTCGCGTAACCGGTCCAGCAGGTGACGAAGATCCGGTCGCCGACGATGACGGGACTGGAGTTGCCCGGGCCGGGGAGCGCGACCGACCATCGGACGTGCTTCTCGGCGTCCCATTCCGTCGGCGCGGCGGACGTTCCTGCCGGCACGGCGCTTGCGGCGTGCCCTGTTCCGTTCGGACCGCGAAAGCGGAGCCAGTCCTCGGCCCGACTGGACGACGCGAAACCGGTTGCAAGCAGGAGCGCGACGAACGCGCAGGCGTGACGCGGAAGCAGACCGTGAATCATCGAGCGAACTCCGACGGCGCAAGGAGGGGCGGCGTCGATGTCCCTATCGACTTCAGGAGGATGGCTTCCCTCGGACTCAAGCAACTTCCGGGCCCGAACGAACGGCGTTACGCGATGCGTCGGGTCGCGAGCCGCCGGCGAAGGGCCTCGAACTCCGCATGCGTGAGTCCTTCATCGGTCCAGAGATCGACGCCGCCGTCGGTCAGCCGTCCCCGAAACACGACGTGGACGTCGACCCGGGCGCTGCCGAACCGGGGAACGGGTCGCACGGCGAGCACGCGATCCGCGGGCACGAACATCGGGCGAAGGGGGCTCCACGCCCAGACGCCCCGGTCGTCGATCGCCTGGCGGTGAATCTGCCCCGCGATCAGGGCCTGGATCAATCCCGCGGCGACGATCGCGAAGCCGACGCCGAGCGCCGCGAGCGCGATCCCGGCGAGAATCGCGAGGGGATGAAAGCTGCTCGCCTGCACCATCCGGGCGATGCCGTAGGCCACCAGCACGGCGCCCGCGCCGAATCCGACGCAGCGGACGATCTGTCGCCAGTGACGGCCCGACAGACTTCCTTCGAAGATCGCCAGGCTCGCCCCCCCGTCGCTCGCTTCTGTAACGCTTTCTCTCATGCGAACAGATCCCTCTGAACGTTCCCGCTGACGTCGGTCAAACGAAAATCGCGTCCGGCGACGCGGTAGGTCAGTCGCTCGTGGTCCAGGCCGAAGAGATGCAGGATCGTCGCCTGCAAATCATGCACGTCCATGCCCCCTTCCACGGCAGCGAAGCCCAGGTCATCCGTCCTGCCGTGAACGTGTCCCGCCTTCACGCCCGCGCCCGCCATCCAGACGGTGAACGTGCGATGGTGATCGCGACCCGCGTCGGGGCCGGGCTCTCCCTGGATCATGGGCGTCCTGCCGAACTCGCCGGCGAAGACTACCAGCGTATCGTTTAGCAGGCCGCGCGCCTTCAAATCTTTCAGAAGCGCCGCGATCGGGGGGAGCGACTCCTGGCACTTCTCGGGCAGGCCCTTGATCAGGCTGACCATGGTGCCGCCGTGCATGTCCCATTCGCCATGGTTCAGTTGCACGACGCGCACGCCCCGCTCGATCAGGCGCCGGGCCATCAGGCAGTTCGCCGCGAACGAGCGCTCGCCCGGCTGCACGCCGTAGGCGGCCAGCGTCGTCGCCGATTCGCGCGTCAGATCGACGGCCTCGGGCGCCGCGGATTGCATCTTGAACGCTAACTCGTACTGCTCGATGCGGGTCGCCGTCGCGGGGTCGGCGTCGGCCGCGAGCGTCTCTTCGTCGAGCGCCCGGATCGCATGCAGCGTCTTCGCCCGCATCGATCGCGACACGCCGGGCGGATCCTTAAGAAACAGGATCGGTTCGCGCCCCGGAAGCAGCTCCACGCCCTGATATCGGCCCGGCAGGAACGCGGCGCCGGAGACGTCGGCGGTCGTGCGATTTCCTTCGCCCGAGTTCATCACGACGAAGCGGGGCAGGTTCTCGGCTTCCGACCCCAGGCCGTAGACCGTCCACGCCCCCAGCGAAGGCCTTCCCGTCCGCGCGAAGCCGGTGATCAGCTTCAGCGCCGCGGGAACGTGGTTGAACTGATCGGTCGAGACGCCATGCACCATCAGCAGTTCGTCGGCGACTTCGCCCAGCGGCGCCGCGCACTCCGACAGGGGCAGGCCGGACTGGCCGTAGCGTGCGAAGGACCAGGGCGACGCCATCAGCTTCGCCTCGGGTCCGATGAAGGCGAAGCGCACGCCGGCCATCAGATTCGCCGGCGGCTGAAGCCCCTGCTGCTGTTTCAGTTCGGGCTTCTCGTCGAACAGGTCGAGTTGCGACGGGGCGCCCGACATGTTGAGAAAGATCAGGCGCTTCGCCCGGGGCGGCTCCGGAGTGCGGCCATGCAGAGTGGCGGCGCGCTGTGCGTCCGCGATTCGACCGCCCCCCAGCAGGGCCGAGAGCCCGATCGCCCCGGCGGAGAGCCCCCCCTGCCGCAGCCAGGCGCGGCGGGAACTCGCCCGTTCGATCGATGACAGGAGCGGATCGTTCATCGTTGCGAGATCGTCGCGTCCAGATTGAGAAGGGCGTTCGCGACCAGAAGCCACGCGGCCAGTTCGTCGTCCGACACGTCCGTCGGTCGGCCCAGCACGTCCGCCGCGGGCTCTGCGGCCTGAAGCGTTTCGCCCGCCGCCTCGGGATCGGCAGCGTACTCCTGCCGAAGCGCGTCCAGCGTTTCCTGAAGCTGCGCGACCGCCGCAGGGGAAGGCGCTTCGCCGGTGCACAGCCGGTAGGCATGCGCCAGCCGCGCCGCATCGTCTGGCTCCTCCGCTTCGTTCAACGTCCGCGCGGCCAGACCGTAGGCGAACTCCAGCGTCTCCTGGCTGTTCAGCAAGTAAAGCGCGATCGCGGGCGACTCGGTCATCGGTCGCGTGACCGTGCAGAGTCGTCGATCGGTCGCGTTGAGAGTCTGCAGGCCGGGGTGGAGGCGCGTCCGCTTCACGAACGTGTAGAGCCCCCGACGGAAGCGGTTCTCCCCCCGGCTCTCCGGCCAGGTCGTGAAGCCCCCTTCGAAGAAATGCCCCTCGAACAGCGACGCGGGCTGCGGCGGAAAGACGGGCGGTCCGCCGACCCTATGCGACAGAAGACCCGACGCCGCGAGCAGCGAGTCGCGAACTCGCTCGGCGTCGAGCCGGTACCGCGGACCGACGGCGAAGAAACGAGCCGCCTCGGGAGCGACCTCGGCTCGGGAAGAGTCCTGGGCGTACGTCTCCGACAGGACGATGCGGCGGATGAGCGCTTTCAGATCCCAGCCCGACTGGACGAAGTCGACCGACAGCCGATCGAGCAGCGGACCGTGCGACGGGTACGCGCCCTGGAAACCGAAGTCCTCCGGCGTCGTGACGATGCCCCGCCCGAGCAGCCGCTGCCAGACGCGGTTCACGACGACCCGCGACGTTCGCGGATGCTCGGCCTGAACGAGCCACTCGGCAAGCTGCCGGCGATTCGCCTCCAGCGCGTCAGGCGCCGGAAGATCGAACGCCGTGGGCGGCGCGGGCAGGACGTAGTCGCCCAGGTCGAGAAAGTTTCCGCGGCGCTGCACCTGCGTCAGCGTCGGCGGACCTTCGCGCATCACGTAAGGATGAGCCGTCGTAGCGGCACGATAGGCTTCCGCGTCCGCGACCGCCGCTTCGTGATCGGCCTTCATCGCCTGGTTCTCGGGATCGACCTCGGCGAACTTCCGTTCGAGTCGCACCCGCAAACCCGGGTCGATGCCGGAACCTGTCTGCTTCCCGAGGGGCGCCGCGAGCGCTTCGCCTAGCGTCGCGATCCGCTCCTCGTCCGACGCCGCACGGAGACCTTCCAGCCAGTCGCCGAAGCGTCGCGCGAAGTCGGGACTGCGCATCGTCAGGACGGCCCGTCGTCGTTCGGCGGCGGCATCCAGGCGGGCTCTCCGTTCGGAGTCGCCGAAGAAGAGTTCGAACTCGTCCGAGCGGGCCAGCGTCGCCTTATCCGTCGTCGGCTGAAAGTAGGCGTAAAGCTGGTAGTAGTCGACCTGCGTGAAGGGTTCGTACTTATGGTCGTGGCACTGGGCGCAGCCGAGCGTCGCGGCGAGCCAGACGGTGGCCGTGGTGTCGACGCGGTCCTTCAGCGTGGCGTCGCGGTACTCGTCCTCTTTCGCGCCTCCCTCCATGTTGACGAGCGTGTTGCGATGAAAGCCGCTGGCGAGAAGCTGGTCCCGCGACCGGTCCGGCAGCAGATCGCCGGCGAGTTGCTCGCGCGTGAAGTCGTCGAACGGCAGATTCTGGTTGAACGAATCGACGACCCGGTCGCGATAGGGCCAGACCGACCGGGGCTCGTCCGATTCATAGCCGTGCGTGTCGGCGTAGCGTGCCAGGTCGAGCCACCACGTCGCCCAGCGTTCGCCGAAGGCAGGCGACGCCAGCAGCCGATCGACCGTCCGCTCGTAGGCATCGGCTGCGCCAGCCGCGTCGGAAGATCGATCCGCGAGGAACCGATCGATCTCCTCCGGCGTCGGCGGAATCCCGACCAGATCGAGCGAGACGCGTCGCAGCCAGCATGCGTCGGTCGCTCGCTTCGCCGGGATGAGGTTCTGTTCCCGCAGCGTAGCACGCACGAAGTCGTCGATCGGGTCGGAAGCGGGCGGACGATCGGCGAACGCGACGGGCGCCGGCGTCGCGAAGAATCGGGGCGCTGCCAGCGACCACCACCGGGCTGTCGGAGCGCCGAGTTCGACCCAGTGTTCCAGAACTGCCCGCTCGGTCTCGTCGAGCGCCGTGCCGTCTTGCGGCATCACGACGTCGGGATCATTCGAGCGGATGCGATGGAGCAGTTCGTTCGCTTCGCCCGGAACGGCGAAACGCTGCGCGAGCGCCCGCCCCTCGTCGCCTCCCAGAGCCAGCACGTCGAGTCGCAGGTCGCCCGCCTGTCGATCGGCGCCGTGACATGCGACGCAGCGCCGCGCCAGCACCGGCATCACCGCCTGCTGAAAGTAGGGCTCCGCGTAGGGATCCGCGGGCAGCCCCTGTTCAGAGCCCTTCCCCGTCGCGCATACGACGCTCAGCCCCAGGGCGAGCATGCACAGGGGCCGCAGCCTCGCCGAAGTCAGGATACGGGGCGAGACGCGAGTCATAGGAACGCAGGCAAGCGGTCGGCGGCACAGCGAAGCTCAATCCCCAACCATCCGTCGCCTCGCCTCTTTTTTCAAGGCGAATCGCGGTCCGCGGCTACCTTTGCGTCCGTCGGAGCGTCGATTTGCCCCTTCCCGCACGACGTTTCTTCGACCGCCGACGCCGGGGCGTCGGGGACTCCTCCTCTTCTCCCTGGAACGTCGCGACCCGCCAGATGTAGACCGCGAGAAGCCCTCCGACGACGACGTACGTCAGCGGATCGAGCCAGCTTTCCAGGCGAATGTACTCGTCCCGCAGAAAATAGCCCGCCAGGACCAGAAACGTGGTCCAGATCAGACTCCCCGCCGCGGTGTAGATCGCGAACGGCAGAACGGGGTAATCGGCGACGCCGGCAGGAATCGAAATCAGCGTGCGGATGCCGGGAACGAGGCGTCCGAAGAAGATGGCCCAGCCGCCGTACTTGTTGAATACGACGTACGCCCGGTCGACCTCCTTCGGCGTCACGGTCATCCAGCGACCGTACCTGCCGGCCCAGCGTCGGACCCGCTGTTCGCCGACGAACTTGCCGACGCCGTACCAGAAGAAGGCGCCGGCGACCGATCCGACCGTCCCCGCGAGGATGACGGCGATCAGGTTCTGCTTCCCCTCCGCGGCGTTGAAGCCGGCGAAGGGCATGATCAGTTCGGACGGAATCGGCGGAAACAGATTCTCCGCGAACATCAGCACCGCAATGCCGACGACGCCGGTCCGTTCCACGAAGCCTTCGATCCAGTCGAACATGGGCGTCCTCCGTTACGTCCCTGGTACCGCGTTCCGCATCCTGCGATCGCCAAGTGCATCTCTGCATCGATGTCTAGCGTGTCAGTTCGCTGACACGGAGGGCTCACACCCTCCGCTCGCCAAGACGAACGCGAGACGCGAACACCCGTTAGCAGTTCGCGTCGAACACCCGCACCTTCTCCCACGATTCCTTGTTCCGGCGGATGAACTCCAAGTGCCTGGGAACCGTCTGATAGCGGTCGTGCGATTCCTTGGAATCGAACACGATATGGAGCGCCACGTGGAAGTCCCGGTCGTTCACCGGACGGGCCAGTTCCTGATTGAGCGTGCCGACCGCGAAGAAGACCTCGCCCTGCTCTCCGGGGAGATACTCGCGGCATTCGCGAACGAGCGCGTCGATCGAGGAGGGGCTGGGATCCTTCAGCGTGAAGTAGACGATGTGGGCGAGCATGGAGGTCGAATCGATGCAGGATCGGGAGAGTCGAAAATGCGAGCGACCCGCCTTCCGGGGAGGGCGGGTCGCGACGCATTGTATCGATTCAGCTTCGACCGCGGATCGCCGATCCGCAGCCTCTTTCTCTCGCAGAAGCGATCAGTCCTCTTTCCGCCGGGGGGGAAGCTTCTTGGCAGGGTTCGTCGGGCCGGCCGCGTTGCGGTTGTAGTTAAGTCCAGCCCGGTCGAGGAGCGACTTGCCCATGATCGAGGCGCCCGTTTCATCCGGCGGCGGCGGACCCATCGCGCCGAGCGTCGTCGGGTCGTATTCCAGGGTGTAAACGTTCTTCGCGATCGAGACCTCGTCGCTGGGATCGATCCGCTTGCGGAAGTCGGGCGTCAGGCGGACGCCGTTGACCTTCACGCCGTTGGAACTGTTCAGGTCCTTGATGAACCAGTAACCCTCCTCCAGATTCATCACGCAGTGATGACCGGAAACATTCGAAAATTTGAGGATGATGTCGCAGTCTTCCCGCCGCCCGACGCGCATCTGCGGTCGAATCAGCGGGATGGGGTCGCCCCCCCCGACGGGCACGAGTTCGCCGTACACCAGGAAGACCTTTCGCGCAAGAGACCGAATTGCCGACCCGTGAATAGAAAAATACGATGACGGGGTTCGGCGTCGGGTGCAGAACGCAGCCGGTCGAGAAAAGTACCCCGGCGCCCGCTCGACAATTCCGGCAGTCGTCGCCGGGTCGAGAAGTCGCGGGAAAACGGATCGTGCGTTCACGCCGCCCGTATGAAGAAATCTACCTGCTTTTACGAGGATCGTCAAAATCGGATCGAAAATCCTCGATCGCCGAATTGCGTCATGCGCGACCGCTCTGCCGCCCGCGACGCCGCAGCCGTGGGAGGCTGCAGGCCTGCGCTACCACGAATACAATTTTTTCCTCCGCGGCAAGTTCGGCGAGCGGGTCCAGAAGGTCAGCATCGACGCCGGGTTCACCTGCCCCAACGTCGACGGCACGGTCGCCCGGGGGGGCTGCGTCTTTTGCGATAACCGCAGCTTCAGTCCCTCCCGGCGTGTTCCGAAGCAGGCCATTCTGGAACAGATCGACGACGGCATCAGCCGGCTGAAGCGACGCTACGTCTGCGACAAGTTCCTGGCCTACTTTCAACCCGCGACGAACACGTACGGATCGCTCGAAAAGCTCCGATCGATTTACGAGGCGGCGCTTTCGCATCCGAAGGTCGTCGGACTGGCCATCGGCACCCGCAGCGACTGCGTGCCGGATGAAACGCTCGATCTGATCGAGGAACTGGCGAGCCGGGCGTACGTCTGCGTCGAATTCGGCCTGCAGACGATCCATGACCGCACGCTCGCCTGGATGAACCGGGGGCACGATTACGCCAACTTCCTGGACGCGATCGAGCGCAGCCGGGGGCGCGGCTTTTCGATCTGCGCCCATGTCATGCTGGGCCTGCCGGGCGAGACGCCCGGCGACATGCTGGCGACCGCGCGGGAAGTCGCGCGGCTGAACCTTGACGCGGTGAAGCTGCACAATCTGTACGTGGTGCGGAACACGCCCCTCGCGGACGATTACCTGCAAGGGAGAATCGCCTTGCAGTCGCGACCCGCCTACGTGGCGACGGCGATCGACTTTCTGGAGCTGCTTCCGCCCGCCATGGTCGTCGAACGGCTGAGCGGCGAAGCGCCTCCCGACTGGTTCCTCGGCCCCGCCTGGGCCCAGGACAAGCCCGCCCTTCGCGAAGCCTTCCGCGCCGAATTCCTCCGCCGCGACGCCCGGCAGGGAATACGGTATGAGACGCCCTAGCATCCGGCCTCCGGAAAAGCGCTGGCAGATTCAGCGGCGCCCGGCGATAGGCTCGGGCGTCGAGCGCCGCGGACTTGCTGCGACGTAGCTCATCGGATGAGCGTCTCCTTACGTCTTCGAACTTCAGGCCGCACGTCGCGCCACGATCTGTACGACGGAGGCGAGACCGGTGTGGTAGAGGCCTTCGCGGACCTCGCGTTCCAGTTCCTGGGCGTGCAGGAACTCCAGCCCGGCGAGTTCCCGTTGAAGGTCGTCGAGCGACATCATCAACTCGGGCGAAGACGGGCCGCCGGTGCCGCGACCGAACTGCTTCGGCGTGTAGGCTTCGAGGATGAAGACGCCGCCCGGACGCAAACCTTGCACGACGGCCGCGTGGAGCGGATCGCGGATCGACTTGGGCAGATGGCAGAAGATGGAGACGATGCCCGCCCACGCCCCCTGCTCGATCGCAAAGTCGGCGAGATCGGCCGGCTGCGTCGCGATCTGCAGGCCCCTTTCCTCCGCCAGCCGTCGCGCCTTCGCGAGCCCGACCTCCGACTGATCGACGGCGGTCACCTCATACCCGCGGCTCGCCAGGAAGAGCCCGTTCCTCCCCTCCCCTTCCGCCAGCGTCAGCACGGGCCCCGGCGGAATGCGATCCGCGACCGACGCCAGGAACTCGTTCGGCTCCGTGCCGTAGACGTAGTCGGGTTGGGAGTAGCGTTCGTTCCAGAGTTGAGCGTCCATTGAGTCGTCTTGTCTCTCAGTTCGCCGACGAGGCGGCATCAACTGATGAGGATGAGGGCGAAGAATCCGTACGAAAGAACATGCTTAATTGCAGCGTAATGATCAGAAGCCGATCCGAGATGGTTCGATTAAAGGACCGATTCGTCGAAATGCCGTGGCAGATGTTGTTCCGTACGTTGAGCCCGCACTGATCTGTCAGGAAGGCACTAGCATAGGCGCAAAAATCGGACCCGAAGATATTGATGACTTCGTCAGATCGAAGCAAGTCATCGAGGTTCCTCAGGACGTAGCCGTTGTTCCGATGCGGCTTCTGAACAGAGACACCGGCATTCGCTGCAACGTGACGCACTGCACTCTCAATCTCCGTCACGATAAGGTGTTCAAACACGACGTGGTCGTGACGGAAATATGCCTCGACTGCCCTCCAGAGAATGATATGCCTTTCAGGATGCCAGATCGCTGAACCAGTGATTTCGGTAAAGAGCGATTCGGCATCGACGTGAAACGTCTGAAACATACGATCGAGAGCAACTTGGACGAATATCGACCTCAGTTGAATCTGAAGGGCGATTTCGCGTCGAGTTCGGGAAACCATATCCTTCGGCCCGAACGCAGCGATCGTTCGTCCGTTTGAATCTACAACGGATTGTGCTGCCATCAACGAGAACACGGTCGAGGCGTCGCGATCCGCCATAGCAGCTTGTTGCTCATCGAAGCGAAGCAGGAAGTGACAGGAGATCCTGGCGATCGTGGTGTGGAGGTTACCGCGGATAAGTTCCGCCAAGAACGCCTCCATGGCTTCATACGGGATTTCTTGAGTGAACGAAATCGGCGCAAGTTGCGATGGAACTTCCGGTTGTCGACGCGCAATCTCACTTTCCGCTGAGCCAGCCTCCCGGGGGAGGTTAAATCGACGCAGGAGCGAAGCCGCTGCTTGAAGCCAAGCGATCGCGAAGAGAGCGTCTGATTCCTTGGTGAAGTCCAACACATGATCGCGGAAACCGCAGAGCGATCGACTTACGCCGCAGTCGTCTTTGTGGCGCCGAAAAAATCTTGCGAGGAGTTCTGCGACGGTTTGTCGCCCGAAGAGGTTGTCAGCATCGCGGCCCCGGTCAAGCAAACGGGCTTCCAATGCATCCTTGAGTCGCTCGGCGTCTGCGTCCGGCCAGTACTGCTTGGGCAACTCAAGGAACTGCGACAAAAGATCCCGTTGATGCCAGATGCCTTCGAGACCGTCGATCCCAAGAGCCCATCGTGCGAGCCGCGAGCAGGCATCTCCAAGTGCTTCTCCTCGGCCGATCGCCGCTAGGAGGTTCAGCGCTCGTGAGAAGTAACTCAATGGCTTTTCACCCAGTCCGACCCTTGCCTGGGTGATCGAGTCGATGTAGCTCGACGCAGCGATGGCGGCGAAGTCGACGCTCGGTCTCCTGCGGAGGACAGGATAGGAGAGATCCCAAACGAGGTCGGCGTACCGAGCCTTCAACATGGGATGGGGCGACGTGCGAGCACGTCCCTCCCAATACATCAAGCAATCGGCGGTGACGAGGTCAAGCGGAGGGTGAGTGTCAGGCGCGGACTTCGACGGGTCGCCATATAGCGGTCCGAAGTGTTCATTCCAGGGCTTCGAATGCTCCGCATGAAACGCGAAGGCGAACAACTCCCGGCGCAGATCGCAATCCGGAATTGGTCCGGACAGGCCTACTTCAGTTCGGTGCCGTTGCAGCCTTTGCGAAATGCTAGCAGCCCGTTGATTTTCGCCCTGCCTGCGCTATCCTCGCGTGATCTCGACGCGGGGGAGGAATCGCGATGGGCTTGGGCAAGCGGAAGCGGGAGACGCAGGGGACGTTCTGGGTTCCGACGGACAAGCTGGGGAGCGGTCCGCGAAACGTCTTCTACGACCGTCTGAACGGGCTGCTGGCCGAGATCGAATTCGACGGACGGCTCGAAGAGGCGGCCGCTCCGTACTACGAAACGACGGGGCGAAAGAGCCTGGCGCCGGGCGTCTACTTCCGGATGCTGTTCATCGGTTACTTCGAGGGGATCGACAGCCAGCGCGGCATCGCCTGGCGCTGCGACGACAGTCGCTCGCTGGCCCGTTTCCTGGGCTTCGGTCCCGGCGAGGAGACGCCGGACCATTCGACGCTCACGCTGACGCGAAACCGGCTGCCGCTGGAGATCCATCAGCTCGCGTTCGACCTGGTTCTCGGCCTCTGCCACGAGAAGGGTCTGCTCAAGGGCAAAACGCTCGGCGTCGACGCCAGCGATCTCGAAGCGAACGCTTCGATGAAGTCGATCGTCCGCCGGGAGAACGGCGACGACTGGCAGGAGTACGTTCGCAAGCTCTACGAAGCCGAAACGGGCGTAAGCGACCCGGACGACGAGGAGCTGCGCCGCTTCGACAGGAAGCGGAAGGACAAGAAGGTCTCCAACGACGAGTGGGTCAATCCGCACGATCCCGACGCTCGGATCGGGAAGATGAAGGACGGTCGCACGCATCTCAAGTACAAGGTCGAACACGCCGTCGATCTGGAGACGGACGTGATCGTCGCGGCGGAAGTCTACGAAGGGACCGCCGGCGACTGCCGGACGATCGAAGATACCGTGAACGCCGCGCGAACGAACCTGCGCGAGGCGGGCACGGGCTGCGACGTGGAAGAGGTCGCGGCGGACAAGGGCTATCACAGCGAAGAGTCGCTCGACCGGCTGCAGCACGAGACGCACGTGCGGACGTATATTCCGCAGCCGAAGCGAGCGAAGTCTCGGAAGCGAAAACGCAAGCCGCCGAGTCGTCAGGCGGCCTATCGTCGCAATCGCCGGAACGCGCGCGGACGTCGCGGTCGCAGGCTGCAGCGTCTACGAAGCGAGAAGGTCGAGCGGACGTTCGCGCACGTGCTCGAAACGGGCGGCGGCAGGAGAACCTGGCTTCGCGGGCTGGCCAAGATCCGCAAGCGCTACCTCGTCGCCGCCGTCGCTTACAACTTGGGACGGATCCTGCGCCAACTCCTCGGCGCCGGTAAGCCGAAACAGTTCGGAGAACTGGGAGCAGCGCTTTCCGCCGCGTTTGGGCTCTCCAGCTTCGCTGATTTCGCCGTCGGATCGCATCGAGCGATCTTAAGCATCTCGGTCGCCGTCCGGCTCCCGCTCCTGATGCCTCGACGCTCAGCGACCTTTTGAACGCTCAGGCTCTCGCGAACAGGGAAATCAACGGACTGCTAAGGCAGCTTGCAATGGCTTGAGACTCAAGTTCGGAAAGGACCAGCTTGGTCGACGCGTCCGTTTCGTGGGACATAGAGAACTCTGCGGTTGCGTGGCTGACGATCTAGAAATCGACACCGCCGTCAGCGCAGGGTTCGTCGCATGAAGGCAAGACGACGGGCTCAGGCCGTGCGCTCCAGCGCCGCGGCGCCGCGTTCGGCGAGTTCGACGGCTTTGAACAGGCCGCGGGCCTTGTTCAGCGTTTCCTGGTACTCGGCGGTGGGGTCGCTGTCGGCGACGATGCCGGCGCCGGCCTGGATGTAGGCCTTGTCGCCCTGCACGACGAGGGTGCGGAGCGCGATGCAGGTATCCATGTTGCCGTGGAAGTCGACGTAGCCGACCGCGCCGGCGTAGGGGCCGCGGCGGGTCGGTTCCAGTTCGTCGATGATCTCCATCGCGCGGATCTTGGGAGCGCCGGAGACCGTGCCCGCAGGCAGGCTGGCGAGGAGCGCGTCGAACGCGTCCATGTCGTCGCGAAGCTGGCCCGTCACGCAGGAGGAGAGATGCATGACGTGGCTGTAACGCTCCACGGTCATCACGTCGTCGAGCTTGACGGTGCCGTACTTCGCGACGCGGCCGACGTCGTTGCGGCCCAGGTCGACCAGCATGACGTGCTCGGCCCGTTCCTTGGGATCGGCGAGCAGTTCGCGTTCGAGGCGCTGGTCTTCTTCCTGCGTCTTGCCGCGGGGCCGCGTCCCGGCGAGCGGGCGGACGGTGACTTCTCCGTCCATGACGCGGCACATGATCTCGGGGCTGCTGCCGACCAGCGTCGCCTGGGCCGTCCTGAGGAAGAACATGAAGGGGCTGGGGTTCACGATCCGCAGCGTGCGGTAGATCGTGAAGGCGTCGACGCGGCGTTCCAGGTCGAAGCGCTGCGAGAGGACGACCTGAAAGATGTCGCCCGCACGGATGTATTCCACGCACTTGCGGACCGCGCTTTCGAAGGCCTCCTGCGTGCGGAAGTTCGAAATCAGGTTCGGCGCCGGGAACGTCGAAGTGTCGACGTCGACGCAGGCGAGCGTCGGAGTCGAGCGCTGCAGCCGGTCGACCACCTCGTCGCAGCGCCGGCAGGCCTGTTCGTAGGCGTCGCGGAGAGCCTCTTCTTCGTCGGCGTCTCCACCCTTGCCCACGTCCTCCGTTCGACCGAGCGCGACGACCAGCATCGTCTTGTTGACGTTATCGAACGCGATCACGCGGTCGTAGAACGCGAAGTCGACGTCCGGCAGCGCCCGATCGTCCTCGGGCGGATTGGGCAGGTTTTCGACATAGCGGATCGCGTCGTACCCGGCGTAACCGACGGCGCCCCCGGTGAAGGGCGGAACGCCCGGCACGGGCGCGGCGCGATGGCGCTGGAATTCGTCGCGCAGGATTTCGAGCGGGTTTTCGACGTTCCGTCGCTCGACACGGTTCCCCTCGACGATTTCGACGTCGCGGCCCCAGGCGCGGATTTCCTTGTAGGGATCGAAGGCGAGAAAGGTGTAGCGCCCGACCTTCTCGCCGCCGATGACGCTTTCGAACAGGCAGGCGGGTCCGCCGACGTCGAGCTGCGCGAAGGCGGAGACGGGGGTCCAGGCGTCGCTGACCAGTCGTCGGTAGACAGGGACCAGGTCGTAGCGCCGCGCCAGGTCGCGGAACGTCTCGAAATCGGGATGATAGGTCATGCGAAGAAACTGACGGGGAATCGTCCGCGGCGGCACGCCTGCGGAACGCTTCAGAATAACCGGGCGACTCGGGGGGACCAATCGGGAAGGGCGTCGACGCCGGCGTCGGAATCCCCCCTGCCCTCGTTTTTCTTGTGCCTGCCGCTCTAGAATCTCAACGGACGGAAGCGCGGAGCGCGCCGCGGAGGGTTGGACTCCCGCCGTGCGTGGCCCCGCGGCCAGTCGTACAGAGACGGATTTCCGACGCCGGTTCGCCAGCCGGCGCCGGTCAGCAGGAACGGGAAGGATCGATCGATGAAGTGCCAGCAGTGCGACAAGACGGCGATGATCCACATCACCGACCTCACCACGGGCGAGGTCGTGGAGTTGCATCTCTGTCTGGAGTGCGCCCAGCAGTTTATGGATCCCAAGTCCCAGGCCCCCACGGCGGGAGCGTCCCCCTCGGGCGTCGGGCAACTCTCGCTGAAGAAAACCGCCGAGCAACTGGCGGAGGTCGACAAGAAACGCTGTCCCTACTGCGGAC
The DNA here is from genome assembly GCF_056501455.1 of Lignipirellula cremea. Classification (NCBI taxonomy): domain Bacteria; kingdom Pseudomonadati; phylum Planctomycetota; class Planctomycetia; order Pirellulales; family Pirellulaceae; genus Lignipirellula; species Lignipirellula cremea. The sequence goes on along the minus strand of NZ_CM151415.1, from coordinate 5,461,015 downwards.
TGTCGTTCAGCGAATTCCGCAGCCACCAGAGGCTGGGCTGCCCTTACGACTACACGTTCTTCAACGAGGAACTGGAGCCCCTGCTGGTGAACGTCCACGGCAACCTGGAACATGTCGGCAAGCGTCCGCCGCAGGTTCCCGGTCAGGCCGAGATGCGTACGACGCTGATTCGCCTCCGCCGGGAGATGAAGGAGGCGGTGATGGGGGAAAAGTACGAACAGGCCTCGAAACTGCGCGACGAAATCCGCGAGATCGAAGAGCAGCTTTCGTCGCCGTCGGAAGAGAAGTGATCGGAACCGGGGGCGTCGCGTCGGATCGCAGGCGCCGATTTTTCGAGAATCGTTTAAACTGAATCGATCGACCGCTCCCTGTAGGGTGGGTCATTGACCCACCTTCCGGAAGTTCGCGACGTCGTAGCGGAGCAGTCGGTGGGTCAATGACCCACCCTACGAATTCTCGACTGCGAGAATGAACAGGAAGTGTGGAACGGCAGGCGGGGAGCCTGCTCGACAGGACCGTTTCGACGGATCGTTTTCGTGAAACTTGAAGAACTGGCAGGAAGATGCGGCGTCTGGCTCCGGGGATCCGGGCCGGAGTCCGACATCGTCGTGTCGAGCCGGATCCGGCTCGCCCGAAACCTGGCCGATTATCCGTTCATTCGCCGCTGCTCGGATCACGATCTGACCTCGATCGAGAACCACGTTCGCAGCGCGCTGCGCGACATGGAGGAGTTGTCCAGCTCGTTCTACGTCGACGTGCATGGCCTGAGCCCGCTCGACCGCCAGCTTCTCGTCGAGCGACAGCTCATCAGCCGGGAGCACGCCTCGGGCCGGGGCGCCCGGGGGGCGGCGATCGACCAGGACGAACAGTACAGCGTGATGATCAACGAGGAGGATCATCTGCGCCTGCAGGTCATGGGCAGCGGTTTCGACCTGGACGAGACCTGGCGGCAGGTCGACCGGCTGGACGACGCCCTGGCGGAGCGTCTGGCCTACGCCTTCAGCGACAATCGGGGCTATCTGACGGCCTGCCCCACGAACGTCGGCACGGGCCTCCGCGTGAGCGTAATGCTCCACTTGCCGGCGCTGGTGATCACCCGCGAGATCGAGAAGGTCTTCCGCGGACTGCAGAAGATCTCGCTGGCAGTTCGCGGACTGTACGGGGAAGGCTCCCAGGCGATGGGGGACTTTTACCAGATCAGCAACCAGATCACGCTCGGCTACACGGAGCACGACCTGATCGAGCGCGTCCGCGAGGTGGTCAACACCCTGATCGCGTTCGAGCGCAAGGCCCGGGATTACCTGCTCAACGAGAGCCAGGACAACCTGAACGACAAGGTCGCCCGGGCGTTCGAGCATCTCTGCCAGGCGAAGGATATCTCCAGCGAGGAGACGATGGCCCTTCTTTCCAGCGTGCGGATGGGGGTCAACCTCGGCCTGATTCGCAACCTGGAGATGCCGACGATCAACAAGCTGTTCATCCACACGCAGCCCGCCCACCTGCAGAAGCTCCGCGGCAACGCCCTCGACAAGCCGGGCGACCGGAACGTCGAGCGCGCGCACTACCTGCAGGAGCAGCTCAAGAGCGTCCTGGGCCCGGACGCGTCGAAGTCGTGAAGTCTGAGGCGGCTCCGGAGCGAATGAGCCTTTCGGAGATATTCGACCGCGACGGCTTTCTGGCGCTCCCGGATTTCCTTACGAACGACGCCTGCGACGCGATCGTTCGCGCGATCGACGGGCTTGCGCTCGAAGGGGCGGGAACGCGCGAAACGCTATCGCAGGATTGGTGTCGCGACGTGGAACGAGAAGTTCGTCGCGGATGCCAGGAACGGGGAGTTTTGCCGGACGGCTATGTCGCGGTGCAATGCGCCTACTTTCGCAAGTCGCCGGAGCGGAACTGGTTCGTCGCGTGGCATCAGGACCTTGCGATCCCGGTTGCAGAACGCGTCCAGAGCGCCGATCTAACGGGGTGGTCGGACAAGGAAGGCGGCTTATTCGTCCAGCCTCCTGTCGCGGTTCTGGAAAAGCTGGTCGCGGTGCGAATTCACTTGGACGAGTGCGGCGAGTCGAACGGGCCGCTGCGCGTCGTGCCCGGTTCGCATCGGATCGGGCGACTCTGCCCAGACCAGATCGCCGAATGCCGCGACGAGCGCGGCGAAGTTGTCTGCACCCTACCCCGAGGCGGAGCATTAACGATGCGGCCGCTGATTCTTCACGCCAGTTCCAAGGCGACGGGAGCTGGCGAACGTCGCGTGCTCCACTTTCTGTTCGGCCCGCCGACGTTGCCGCACGGGCTGAAGTGGCGGCTGGCGGTCTGACGGACTTCCGCTTCACGGCCAATTCCCGGTTCGGCGGAACGGCGAGGAATCGTCGCAGAGGCTGCGAAGATTTCGCGCTTGAGTACGAATACGCGTCGGGCGACTTTCGCGAGCCGCGTCGCGCTCAGCCACCTCGGTCGCTTTCTTCGCGATCCGCCGACACGTAAACTGGCGTCAACCGTTCGGCTAGGCGACGGGCGGTACGTTCTATTCCTTCTTCGCGATTCTCTATGGGTCAGCATCGCTTCAGCGCTTCCCAGAATCGCTTCAGCGTTCCGCTGGGCAGCTTGCGCATTCTGCTGTTCGCCGCGCTCTGCGTCGCCGCGATCGCGATGCCTGGCTGTTCGGGCTGTCCGCAGGTCGTTCAGCCGCGGGATGCGGCGGATGCGGACAAGACTGACGAGGAGAAGAAGGCGGACGAAGCGCGGGGCGCTTCCGACAAGGAAGACATCACGATCGGGCGCCTGCTGACGTTGCCCCATGACGAGCAGACCGCGGCGCTGAACCTGGTCAAGCCGGGGCACTGGGTCGGGGCCTATCAGGAACTGACGGCCAACAACTTCGACTTCCAGGGCGAGCTGATCTCCCGCACGGTCGATCGCAACGGCCAGCCGATCGACGTCGAGAACACCGCCTACACGATGCGGTTCCGGCAGTCGGCCGCGCTGCCGCAAGGGAAGAAGCGCTACGTCGGCGTCAGCTACTATGTGCCGAGGTCGGAGGTCGAAGAGAACAACCGCCTGTTCGTCGACAACAGTCTGCTGGAACGCCGCAGCGGTCGTCAGATCGGCGCCAGTCGCGATCCCACCACCCTGCTGCCCGACTATCAGTACCTGCTGCTGGTGTTGTCGGAGCAGCCGACGCAGTTCGCGTATCTGAAGACGCTCGACTCGATCGAGCCGCCGAACGACGAGTTTTCCGACACGCAGATTCTGCACTATCGGGTGCTGACGCCGGATCTCGAAAAGCTGGTTCCGCTCGCCGACAGCGCGCTGGCCTGGACCACGGTCGCGCATGTCGTGTGGGACGGGCTCGACCCGAACAAGCTCACGCCGCAGCAGCAGGACGCGCTGCTCGACTGGCTCCACCTGGGAGGGCAACTGGTCGTCGTCGCTCCGACGTCGCTCGACCGGCTGCGGGGCAGCTTCCTCGAACCCTTCCTTCCGGCGACGAGCGACGGAACTCGCGAACTGACCCAGGAAGATCTGGCTCCGCTCAGCGAGCAGTTCACGCTTGAAGAGAAGAAGTACCCGGACCTGAGGGGCATCCTGGTGCCTGCGGATAAACCGCTGGTCGGTTCGACGCTGGCGCTCAGCGATTCGACGCTGGCGCTCAGCAAGGGGGGCGAGTCCGTCTGGTCGCCCGGCACGGGAGAACTGGTGGCGGAGCGAAGCGTCGGACGGGGACGCGTGACGGTAACGGCGTTCAATCTGCGCGATCGGGCGCTGGTCGCGTGGCCCCACTTCGACGGTTTCTGGAACGCGGTTCTGCTCCGACGACCGGGACGGGCCTTTCAGGAGGGAGAGTACGGCGCTCCGGAAGTCGTCCACCTCGAAGAAGAGTTCCGGGGCTCCGAGGCGTCGCCGATCTACAACACGGGCGTGCGGATTTTCTCCCGCGACGTAGCGCCCGACATGAGGAAGGATCCCGAGCGGCTCTTTCCTGAGCCGACGGTTTCCGACTTCAAGCTCTATCGACAGACGGGCGTATTTCCCCGCGGTCAGTCGGGCGTCGCCGGTTGGAATGACGGCAGCGGACCGGCGCTCGCCGCGAGGCGCATGCTGCGCGAAGCCGCGGGCATCTCGATCCCCAAGGCGGATACCGTCGTCCAGGTGCTGGCGATCTACCTGATCGCGCTCGTGCCGGTGAACTGGCTCTTCTTCAAGCTGATCGGCCGGGTCGAGTGGGCCTGGGCCGCCGCGCCGGTGATCGCCATCATCGGGGCGTTCGCGGTCGTGCGCATCGCGCAGCTCGATATCGGCTTCGTGCGCAGCCGGACCGAGATCGGCGTTCTGGAAACGTCGGGCGGTTATCACCGCGGCCACCTGACGCGATACATCGCCTGCTACACGTCGCTGTCGGCGAATTACGAGTTCGCGTTCGCCGACTCGGCGGCGGTGGCGATGCCCTTCCCGCCCGAGACGGGTTATACGCGTCGCCTGACGGAAACGGCGAACGTCGTCGATTTCACTAAGGACGTGCGGGCCCGCCTGGCCGGTTACACCGTGCGGTCGAACTCGACCGGCATCGTGCACTCGGAGGAGATGCTCCCGCTGGGGGGCGAGATCGTCCTGGAGCAGGACGGCGGCAGCTATCGGCTGCGTAACGGCGCCAAGATCGTCTTGAAAGACGCGGGCGTTCTACGCCGCACCGAGGAGGGAGTCTACGAGCTCGCCGTGGTCGGCGACTCCCTCCCCGAGACGACGGTGCGACTCGACTTTCAGCCTGCGGAGGGTTCCGACGTCTATCGCGAGTGGCGGAACGCTCCCGGCTACGCAGGCCGCGTCGCGACCGAAGAGGACGAGGGGATCTCGGTGCCGATGGAGCCGCTGCGGGAGATGGCGAGCGTCGACTTCCCGCTGCGCAAAGGCGAGGTCCGGCTGGTCGCGTGGACCGATCAGGAACTGGGCGATCTGGAGATCTCGCCCGAGGCGTCGCAGGCGACGTTCCGCACGCTGGTCCTGGTTCACCTGCATACGCCGCCGCCGCCCGAGCCTCTGAGGGACGTCAATCCGCGCTCGGACATCATCGATACGAAACGTTCGACCGAGGACGAACTGAATCTCTTCGGAAACGAAGACGAGGAGGGAGAGCCCGGCGCAGAGAACGGGAATCCCGCCGCGGCTTTTCCGCCCGCTTCTCCCTGATTGTCGCGCTTTCCCGATCGAGATACTCCGCGGCTGATTGCCGCTTCACGAACCCGTCGCTGTCGCCCCCGCCGAAAGGCCGCGTTCGCTCCATGATCGAGATCACCGACTTCGGCAAAGTCTACGGCGAGTTCACCGCGGTCGAACGTCTCAACCTCACCATCGGCGAGGGAGAGATGTTCGGCTTCATCGGTCCCAACGGCGCCGGGAAGAGCACGACGATCCGCTTCCTGGCGACGCTGCTGCGTCCGACGCGGGGCGAAGGGATGGTCAACGGCTTCAGCGTCACGCAGCAGCCGATGGAGGTCCGCAAAAGCATCGGCTACATGCCGGACGATTTCGGCGTGTACGACGGGATGAAGGTCTGGGAGTTCCTCGACTTCTTCGCCGTCGCGTACAAAATCGGTCGCAGCGAACGCAAACGGGTGATCGGGGACGTGCTGGAACTGCTCGACCTGACCCACAAGCGAAACGACTACGTCAACGGTCTGTCGCGCGGCATGAAGCAGCGCCTCTGCCTGGCGAAGACGCTGCTGCACGATCCCCCCGTGCTGATCCTGGACGAACCGTCGAGCGGTCTGGATCCCCGCGCCCGGATCGAGGTCAAGGCGCTGCTGAAGGAACTCCGGCGGATGGGGAAGACGATCCTCATCTCCAGCCACATCCTGACGGAGCTGGCCGACTGCTGCACTTCGATCGGCATCATCGAGCGGGGCCAGCTTCTGATGAACGGCCCCATCGAGCAGGTCTATTCCCAGATCCGCGGCCATCGCACGGTCGAGATCAAGTTCACCTCGCAGAAGGATCTGGGCATGTCCGTGCTGCGAAGCTCGCCCTGCCTGATCAGCGTGACGGAGGACATCATGAAATGCACCGTCGAACTCAACGCCGACGACGATCAGATCGCCGCGCTGCTCCGCCAGCTACTGAATGCCGGCGTCGGCATCCGCTCGTTCGCGGAGAAGGACCCGACGCTGGAAGACGTCTTCATGATGGTGACCAAGGGCCAGGTCGCCTGATTGGACCCTGACCGGACCGCGCACGAAAAAGGCCTCCGCGTTATGCGGAGGCCTTTCGAGTTTCCCGTCATCCGATCGGCGCATGCACGTCGCCGCGACTACCGGTTGTAGGCGCCGTAGCCGGGGTGATTGAAGCTCTGCCGGAGTTGCTGCGGCTGGGGAGCTGCCGGGCGCTGCTGCTGGTAGTTCGGTCGCGCCGTCGGCTGAGCGTACGGCGGACGAGCCTGCTGGGCCTGCTGGGGCGACGTCTGCATGCCCTGCGGCGTCTGCGGCATCGTCGGCTTCAGGGGCGAGACGGCGACCGGCTCGGGCACCGGCGACGTGCAGGTGATGCCCCGCTTCTCGATGGCGACCACTTCGATCGCGGGAGCGTCCACCACGGGAGCCGGCTCCTGCATCGCCGTCGTTTCCGGCGCGGGCATCGGCATCGCGTCGATGTCGACCGCCGGCATCGGCACGGGCATCGGCGTCGGAGCCGGCGGCGCGTCGGAAGCGGATGCCGTCGGCTGCTGGGCGACCGCGAACAGGGGCGCTTCGGGCTGCTGAGCGACCTCGAAAATCGGCGCTTCGGGCTGTTCGGCGATCGCGACCAGCGGAGCTTCGGGAGGAGCGTCCGTCGCCGGCGAAGGGGGCAGCGAGAAATCGCTCTCGATCGGCGCTTCGGGGGGCTGCTCCTGGAAGACGTACGTCTCGTCCGCCGTGGGAACGGGCTGGATCGGAGTCGGCGCCGCCTCGATCGCGGGGGGCTGCTCGACGTACCAGGGAGACTCCTCGACCGAAACGAGCGCTTCAGGCGGCGTCGGTTCCGCGATCTCCGCCAGCGGCATCGGATCGGCCGGAATCGGCGCGAAGGGCATCGGCTCCAGCGGCATCGGTTCGGCCGGCATCGGCGCCAGAATCGGCATCGGTTCCAGCGGCTGGGAAATCGAGGCAAGCTGTATCGAGTCGGTCGGGCGCTTCGTCTGCACCGGGACGAAGTGAACGACGTCCGACAGGTCTTCCTTTCGCTCCTTCGCGTCCGCCTTCCGGGGCGTCAGGTAGTGGACCGGGACGATCAGAGCTCCGCCTGCGGCTAACGCCAGAACCAGGCTGAACTTGAAAACCGCTCCGGGCGGTACGTACGGTTCCGTAAGAGCCGGATCTGCATGCATCGGCGAACCTTCAGGATCTTGCTCGGGCGCGGTCGACGAACGGCTTCGGAACAGGCCGACGCCCGAGGGCGTCCTGCCATCTCGCGGAATCTGCTACCTTCGACGCTCTCGACCGCTGGCGACGAGAACGACCGAAAGCATCCGCGCGATAAATTCCGGGTCTTTGGCGTTATCGGTCAGCCGGCGGCGTCCGGGCGACGATCTTCCGACGCTTCCGATTTTTCGCTCCGTCGCAGGCGAGTCGACGGGCGCAACCCCTACAAATTCGCGCCGAAGCTTCCGCTTCGGAGTCGCATGAGAGGACTGCGGTATGAGCTGGATCGCGGACAGGGCGCGTGCCTTCGACAGCAGCGGCATTCGAAAAGTTTTCGAGATGGCCGCGACGATGAAGAACCCCATCAACCTCTCGATCGGTCAGCCCGATTTCGATGTGCCGGGGCCCGTTAAGGACGCCTGCATCGACGCCGTTCAGGGGGGCAAGAACGCCTACTCCGTCACGCAGGGAATCGCCCCCCTGCGGGAGCGCCTGACCTCGATCGTGCGGGCGGAATACGGGCACGCCGACCGGTCGCTGTTCGTCACGTCGGGGACCAGCGGCGGGCTGGTCCTGACGATGATGACCCTGGTCAATCCGGGGGACGAAGTCGTCTTCCTGGACCCTTACTTCGTGATGTACGAACCGCTCACGAAACTGGTCGGCGGCGTTCCGCGACCGGTGTCGTGCTACCCCGACTTTCGCGTCGATCTGAATCGCGTGGCGGACGCGATCAACCCGAAGACGAAGCTGCTGATCGTCAACAGCCCCGCGAACCCGACCGGCGTGATGCTGACGGAGGAAGAGGTTCGCGGCCTCGCCGAACTGGCCGCCGAGCGGAATATCGCGATCGTCTCCGACGAGATCTATCGCGTGTTCGATTACGACGGCACGTTCGTTTCGCCGGCGAAGTTCAACGACCGGGCGATCGTCATCGACGGCTTCTCCAAGAGCCACGCGATGACGGGCTGGCGGGTCGGCTGGGTCCACGGACCGGGCGAAGTCATTCAGGAGATGACCAAGCTGCAGCAGTACTCGTTCGTCTGCGCTCCGCAGCCCTGCCAGTGGGGAGCGGTCGCGGCGCTCGACGTGCCGATGGACGACTACGTCGCCGACTACCGCCGCAAACGGGACCTGATCGTCGACGGCCTGAAGGACAAGTACGAACTGGTCGTCCCGGGCGGGGCGTTCTACGTCTTCCCGAAGGCGCCGGGCGGCAACGGAACGCAGTTCGTCGAGCGTTGCCTGAAAGAGGAACTGCTCGTCATTCCCGGCAAGATCTTCTCCGGCCAGGACACCCACTTCCGCATCTCCTTCGCCGCGCCCGACGCGACGATCGAACGGGGGATCGAGGTGTTAAGGAAGCTGGTTTGAACGCTCGTCGTCAGAGGGAGTAACCCTTGATTCGCGTTCGCCATCTCAATTGCGGTACGCTCCATGCGTCGCCCTACCCCGCGGCGGCGTGCCACTGTCTGCTGATCGAAGGGGACGAGGGTCTGACGCTGGTCGATACCGGGATCGGCCTCGCTGACGTGCGCGATCCTGTGCGGCGGATCGGTCAGGCAGCGATCGACGGCGCCGGATTTCAGTTCGACGAAGCGAAGACGGCGCTGCGGCAGGTCGAATCCTTCGGACTCACGGCCGAAGACGTGCGTTATGTCGTGTTGACGCACGCGGACCCGGACCATGCAGGCGGCCTGGCTGACTTTCCTGACGCGGTCGTCCACGTGTCGGAAGAGGAACGCGACGCGATCGCGGCGACGCATCCGCGATATTCCGCCGCGCAGATCGAGCATGGACCTCGATGGCGGTCGTACGGCGCGACTGCGGAGCGATGGCTCGGGCTCGAGGTCCGCCGCGTGGAACTCGATCGCGGTGTCGAGGCGTACCTCGTTCCGCTGTTCGGCCATACGCTCGGCCACTGCGGAGTCGCCGTCCGGAGATCCGATCGCTGGCTGCTGCACGTCGGCGACGCCTACTATCTTCGCGTCGAGCTGACGGATGACGCTCACCCGGTATCGAAGCTCGCGGCGATGCGGGCCGAAAGCGATCCGCAGCGGCGGGAAAGCCTGAACGCGATTCGCCGGCTGGTGCAGGACCACGCCGGCGATGTCGAGATCTTCGGATACCACGATTTCAGCGAGTTTCCCGCCGACTGATCGACGGGAAACGCGCGCTGGCGAGCGATCGCCTACGCGTTCAGCTTCACGTCGTGGCTCGACGCGACGTTGACCCAGCAGTGGACGTGGGGGTAGCCGCGGAAGTACCAGACGAACGAGGGGCCTTCCAGGCGCCAGTTGTCCCAGACCTTGTCTTCGCCGAGGTCCTGGTCGGTGTAGAAGGCGAGCGAGCAGGCGTCGAGACCCCCCTGCTCCTTCAGGCAGGCCAGGACTTCGTCGCGATCGGACTGCCGGTAAGGTTCGATCAGCTTCTGCAGGGTCTTCTGCATGGCCTCCTTCTGATCGCCGGACATTTCCGCGACGGGCAGGCCGGGGAACTTGCCCTCCTTGCCCTGGAACTGAACCGCGCTCTCGCTGGGCGTCTTCGCGATGGCGGCACGTTCGCGCTGCTTGCCGTCGAGGACCTTGTAGACGTCGTTCGCCGCGAGCGCCTGTTCCCAGAAGACGTTGCCAGGGTGATTCGGTTCTTCGTCGAATCCGCTGGCGGCGTGGCCGTAGAAGATCGGTCCGCCGAAGGCGACGTGATCCGACGAGTTGCCGTCGCAGCGGAGCGTCATGTGGCGACCCGTCATGACGAACTCGAACTGGTTCGTGCCGGGCTGGCCGAAGATGGCGAAGCTCTGTTCATGGCCGAAGCCGCCGGCGTCGTCGTCGAGCTGCTTGTCGAATTTGGCGTGCCACTCGGGCCGAATCAGGCCCTCGAAGATGTCGCGGACGATCCCCTTCTGATCCTTCGTGTAGAAGTCGCTGACGATCGAGGGGTTGGTGATGTTCCAGTTGTTCGAGATGCGCGTGCGCAGCAGTCCGCGCTTGGGATCCATGTGATCCCAGGCGAAACAGACTTCCTTCTTCTGGGCGTCGGTCAGCGAGTCGTACAACGCCTTGACCGCGTTCTCCGGCGTCGAGACCGCCTGCGCCTCTTCGGCCCGCAGGTAGCTCGCCCCCTGGGCGGCGAGCGCGACGCCCGCGGCTGCCTTGAGAAATCCGCGACGATCGAAGTCGGAAGAAGCGGCGTCGGAACGACGTCGAGCAGTCATGGCAGGGCCCTGCGGAAGAAGGAGCGGGAAAGAAGGGTCCGCGAGCATCCCGGAATGGCCGCGGATCTTCCGTCCGTTGTAGGCTGTCGCTGGGCGCGAAGCAACGCGGAAGGCCCGATCGGAAATGAAACGGCGGCGATCAGAAGTCGGCCTTCACGTCATCGATCGTCGAGCCGTATGCGTCGATTCCATGATCCGAAAAGAGTTCTTCGCTCCATCCGCCCAGGGAATAGCGGAACTCTCCCTCTTCTCGCGAGAACGCGACGTCGACGGGCCAGCCGAGCAGCCGGTCGAAGATCGTCGGCGTCAGTTCATAGTCTTCTTCCCACCAGTTCGCGACTAACCCCTGCATGTAGTACTCGCGAACCCGAGCTCGCCAGTTCGCGAACCAATCCTGCCGCCGTTTCCAGAGCGGCCTGGCGAGCTCGATCAGTTCCTTGAGTTCGTCGATCGACTGGACGTCGAACCCGACGTTCATTTTCGTCTTTCGGTACGTCGCTTCGCCCTCGAACCGTTCGCGTTCGCGGTTCAGTCGCAAGGTTCCGAAGGTCGCGTCGCGATGGATGACCGGCTTGAGAAGCTCCTTCTTGAGCGCTTCCAGTTCGCGATCGCGCGTTCGCGGGCCAAGCTTCGACAGTTCGAATCGTTGCGGCCGAGCGTAAGTTTTGTGCCGCTGCTTCTTGTCGGGTCGCTGTCCGACGAACGAGACGACGTCCAGGCTCTCGGCGGACTTCATCAGCGTCGACAGTTTCCGCTCCGAAACGCCGCGATAGACGAGCAGCGCCGATTCCTGCACCAGCGGCCCGCCCTTCACCTTCCATGCCGCGAGGTCGGCTGAGTACGACCAGGTCTTGGCGCGGCGGTCGAACGCTCCGCCTCCCTGTCCGCCGGGTGCGATCAGGCCGACGAATTCCAGCGTCTCCCCCTCCGGCAGATCGTCGAACGAACGCACTTCGCCGGCGACCGCTATATCGGGAGCGACCTTCGCCGTCTTACGCTTCGCCGTTGCTGCTTTTCGCTTCGACGCAACTCTCTTGCCTTCCGGCGCCGCGGCTTTAGCCTTCGCCTTTTTCGGCGACGCGGACTTCAACTGCGGCTTCACAGTCGATTTCTTCGGCATGGCGAGCTTTCGTTCATTCGCGAGGAATCGGCGCTCGAACTCACTGGAAGCGATGGGCTGTCATTTTGTTGCAGGCGATCGTGCCGCTCGTTGGCAGACGGCACAGAAGAACGTCGAGCGTTGGGCCTGGACGATTCTCGTTACCGTGCCGCGGGTGCAGGTCGTGCAGCGCTGGCCTGCCTTGGCGTAGACGCGATGGCAGTTCTGGTAGGAGCCGTCCTGGTTCAACGCGTTGCGATACGTGCCGTCGCCGAGCGTGCTCCCCTCGTAGCGGATCGCCTGCTCCAGGATTCGCCGCGTCGCGTCGGCCACGCGTTTCCATTCGGCGAGCTTAAGCCGGGGGCAACGCTTCGCAGGATGGATCTTCGCCTCGTGCAGGATCTCGCTGGCGTACAGGTTGCCGATGCCGGCCACGAGCGCCTGATCAAGCAGCGCGACTTTGATCTCCCGGTCGATCTTCCCGAAGATGCGTTGAAAGTCCGTCGCTTCGAGAGCGAGCGCGTCGGGACCGATGCGGCCATGCCGCGAAGCGAGAAGCGCCGCTTCGCTCGCGAACCAGGAGAACGTCCCGATCCCGCGGCGATCCCAGAAGGCAGCTCGGTCGGCAGCGCCGCCGGAGAGATGCAGGACGAGCCGCAGATGCTCTTCGGACGGAGGGTCCGCGAGCAGCGCGAGGCCGGTCATGCGCGGCTCGAAAACGAAGCGGCTGCCGTCGTCGAACGCGAGGATGATCCGTTTCCCGACGCGTCCCACCTCCACGATCGTTCGCCCCGTCAGTCCGGCGAGGGCCGCGTCCCAACTCGGTTCGCAGACGGCAGGACGATAGGGGCTCGCGGGACGCTCCGCCCGAATGATTCGGCAGCCGGCGATGGACGCGATCCCTCGCCGCATGGTTTCGACTTCGGGAAGCTCAGGCATCGGCGGGCGATCTGCTACTCTTTTAGAATCGGTCCGGAACGTCGGCATCCTGCCTCCTTCCGTACGTTTCGGCTCCGCAAACAAAGGACTTTGCGGAGCCGCAGCGACCTTCCATGGTCGCGGTCGAGGCTAAACAGATAGCCTCTAAATCACGGTCGACGCGAGGCGATGCGACCGGACTTCTCCGACCTTTCGAGCCTTGCATCATGACGACTGCCGCGGATTACGAGAAGCTGGGCGTCTTCTACCTGGGGAGAGAGAAAGCGGAAGAGCCGGATGCGGCTGCGAACGTCGACGGGGGCGCCGATCGACCGCTACTGTACGACTCCAAGGATCTGACGACGCATGCCGTGATCGTCGGCATGACGGGGAGCGGCAAGACGGGTCTCGGCGTCGTACTGCTGGAAGAGGCGGCCATCGACGGCATTCCCGCGATCGTGATCGACCCCAAGGGGGACATGCCGAATCTGGCGCTGCGGTTTCCGCAGCTTCGCGGCGAAGACTTCGCCCCCTGGGTCGAAGCGGGCGAAGCCGCTCGTGCAGGCAAGACGCCGGACGAACTGGCCGCTGCCACGGCGACGAAGTGGAAGGAGGGCCTCGCCCAGTGGGACCAGACGCCCGATCGCATCGAGCGCCTGAAGAGCGCGTGCGACGTCGTCGTCTACACGCCGGGCAGCGACGCGGGCGTTCCGCTGACCGTACTCCGTTCGCTCACCGCGCCGCCGAAGGAAACGCTGTCGAGCGCCGACGACTTCCGCGACCGCGTCTCGTCGACCACGGCGAGCCTGCTGGGGCTGCTCGGGATCGAGGCCGATCCGCTGACCAGTCGGGAGCATATCTTTCTGGCCTCGGTGATCGACGCGGCCTGGCGGTCGGGTCGCGATCTCGACCTGCCGCGGCTGATCCGTGAGATCCAGCAGCCGCCGTTCGATCGTCTGGGGGCGATGGACCTGGAATCGGTCTATCCCGCGGCGGAGCGGGCGACGCTCTCGATGACGCTGAACAATATCCTGGCGTCGCCCGGCTTTTCCGGCTGGATGCATGGCGAGCCGCTGTCGATCCAGCGACTGCTTTACTCGCCCGAGGGGAAGCCGCAACTGGCGATCGTCAGCATCGCGCATCTCTCCGAGCGCGAGCGGATGTTCTTCGTGACGATCCTGCTGGGCGAACTGGTGAGCTGGATGCGAACCCAGTCCGGCACGTCGAGCCTGCGGGCGATTCTGTATATGGACGAGGTCTTCGGCTACCTGCCGCCGACCGCGAACCCGCCCTCGAAGCTGCCCATGCTGACGCTGCTGAAGCAGGCCCGCGCGTTCGGCGTGGGGCTCGTCCTGGCGACGCAGAACCCGGTCGATCTCGACTACAAGGCGCTCTCGAACGCCGGCACGTGGTTTCTCGGGAGGCTTCAGACCGAGCGGGACAAGCTGCGCGTGCTGGACGGCCTCGAAAGCGCCGCCGCGGGCGCGTCGTTCGACCGTAAGCAGATCGATCGCATCCTCTCGGGCCTTCCGCAGCGAACGTTCGTAATGAACAACGTCCACGAAGATGGCCCCGCGTTGTTTCAGGTGCGGTGGGCGCTCAGCTATTTGCGCGGCCCGCTGACCCGCGACCAGATCGCGAAGCTCTCTCGCGAGCGCAAGGCGGCGACCGTCGAAGACGAGAACGCCTTGCCCGCGACGATGACCGACAAGTCCGTGATGGCGGCGTCCGTCATCGATCTGGAACCCGTCGGCGGCCATGCGTCGGCTCCCGCCGCGTCTCCGCCGGGCGAATCGGGGGAACCGCCGCTCCTGCCGACCGGCGTGACGCAGCAGTTCGTCCGCCCGACGCGTACGCTGGAGAAGGGGCGCCCTGTCGCCTACCGCCCTGCCCTGCTCTTCCGCGGGAAGATGCATTTCGTGGATGCGAGGAAGGGGATCGATCTCTGGCAGGAGCGGACGCTCGTTCTGCCCGTCGCGGCGGATTTTTCCGAACCTGATTTTGACGAAGGTCAGGCGGTCGAAGGCCAGTCGCTCACTTTGGAAGATTCGCCCCTGCCGGGCGCCCGCTTCGACGAATTTCCCGCGGCCTGCGGGAACAAGAAGAAGCTGACTTCGTGGCGGACCGCGTTCAAGAACCGTCTGTACGAGACGGAGCGCCAGTCGCTCTGGCTCTGCCCCGATCTGAAGGTCTGGTCGAAGCCGGGCGAGACGGAGGGCGACTTCCGCGTCGCGCTCGCGCAGCAGGCCCGCGAGGTCCGCGACTCGGCGGTCGAAAAGTTACGAGCCAAGTACAAGAGCAAACTGGAAACGGCGGGCGACCGCATCGTCCGGGCGGGACAGCGGGTCGAGGTCGAGAAGCAGCAGGCGAACACGGCCACGTTCTCCGCATTCGCGTCGGCAGCCTCCTCCGTCTTCGGCGCCTTGCTGGGGCGAAAGGTTCTGTCCCAGACGAACCTGTCGAAGGCCTCCACCGGCATGAAATCCGCCGCACGGGCCTGGGACCAGCGATCCGACATCGGGCGAGCCGAGTCGACGCTGGAAGAAGCGAAGGCCGATCTCGCGGTGCTCGAGAAAGAGCTGGAAGCCGATCTGGCCGCCCTGAAGGAAAAGTACGACGCCGAGGCGCTGACGATCGAGCCGGCGGAGATTTCGCCGCGGAAGTCCGACCTCGACGCCGCCGACCCGCAGATCGTCTGGCTGCCGCATGTCAGCTCGCAGGCAGGGTTCGCGGAGCCGGTCTGGCAGACGGGGTAACGAAGTTTTTCGGAACTCTTCCGCAGGCGACCGCGTCGTACCTGAAGGGGCGCTCGCGCTGTGCGCGGGGCGATGAACCATGCGACTCGGCTGATCGCGGGATCGGCGAGGACCAGCGAAGGGAGCGAAACGATGACCGGCGCTGACGTTCGACGACCATTCGGAACGGGAATTCTGGCGAGGACGGCGCTCGCGATCACTGCGCTGCTGACGGGTTTCGCCCCGACGGCCCTCCTCGCGCAGGGGGTGCTGATCGAGATTCACGACGGCGATCGCTTTCGCCTGCCGCGACCATGGCCCCATCCGCATCCCGGACCCTCGCCGACGAACCGGTCCGAGCCGCCTGCGGCGTATCGCATCTCCGAACTGAGCATGAACGCCGACGTCGACGGTCAGGTCGCGAAGGTGCAGGTCTCGCAGACGTTCGAGAACACCGGCAGCCGGCAGATCGAGGCGTCGTTCTGCTTCCCCCTGCCGCACGACGGGGCGATCGACCGGATGACGTTCCTGGTCGACGGGAAGGAGTACGGCGCCGATCTGCTCGACGCCGACAAGGCCCGGCAGATCTACGAAGGCTACGTCCGCCGAAACCAGGATCCGGCGCTGCTGGAATGGGTCGGCACGGGCATGTTCCGCACGAGCGTCTTCCCGATCCCGGCAGGCGCCAAGCGAACGGTGACGCTGCGGTACACGCAGGTCCTGCGCAAGATGGCCGGCATGTCGGAACTGGTGTTGCCCCTGAGCGCGGCGAAGTACACGTCCAGGCCGATCGAGAAGGTGACGTTTCAGGTCTCGATCGATTCCGAGACGCCGCTGCGGAACGTCTACTCGCCGTCGCATGACGTCAAGATCAAGCGACCCGACGACGACCGGGCGACGGTCAAACTGGAAGAAGAGAACGTCGTCCCCTCCGAAGATTTCCGCCTGATGTTCTCCACGTCGGACGAAGGAGTCGGCGCGAGCGTCCTCTCGTATCGACCGGACGACGACGAGGACGGCTACTTCCTGATGCTCCTGTCGCCCGAGATTCCGAAGGAACATGCGGAGCGACCGAAGAAGAACGTGATCTTCGTGCTCGACCGTTCGGGCAGCATGGGGGGCAAGAAGATGGAGCAGGCGAAGGAATCGCTGCGGTTCGTTCTGAACAACCTGCGCGAAGGCGACCTGTTCAACGTCGTGGCGTACGACACCGAGGTCGAGAGCTTCGGCCAGGAGATGCAGCGGTATAACGACGAGACGCGGAAGGAGGCGCTCGGCTTCGTCGACGACCTCTCCGCAGGCGGGAGCACCAACATCAGCGGCGCGCTCAAGGCCGCCATGGCGCAGGTCCCGGACGACGATCAGCGTCCGACCTACATCGTGTTTATGACCGACGGTCTGCCGACGGCGGGCGAGACCAACGAGAACAAGATCGTCGAGATCGCCGTCGATTCGAACGAAGAGAACGCCCGGGTCTTCTCGATGGGCGTCGGCTTCGACGTGAATAGCCGGCTGCTCGACAAGCTGACGGTGAAGTGCCACGGTCAGAGCGTCTACGTCCGGCCGGACGAAGACATCGAAGCCCGCGTGTCGACGCTCTACTCCCGGATCGAGTCGCCGGCGCTGACCGATCTGAAGATCGCGTACGAGCAGAAGGGTCGGAAAGCCGAACAGGGCAAACTGGTCGGTCAGGTCTATCCCAAGGATCCGATGGACCTCTTCTCCGGCGACCAGTTGACGCTGGCCGGTCGTTACGACGACGGCGGACCGATCACGATCCGCGTAACCGGCAAGATCGACGGCAAGGAGAAGAAGTACGAATTCGAGGCGAAACTGGTCGACGAATCGAAAGACGAATCGTTCGCCTTCGTCGAGAAGCTCTGGGCCGTCCGCCGGATCGGCGAGATCATCGACCGGATCGATCTCGAGGGCAAGAACGACGAGATGGTGGACGAACTGGTCCGTTTGTCGAAGAAGCACGGCGTGCTGACGCCTTACACTTCGTTCCTGGCGGACGACATCGGAGCGGTCGACGAACTCGCGCTTCGCGGCGCGGCCAGTCGTCGCCTGGAATCGCTGTCGGAAGTTTCGGGCGAAGGGGCGTTCTACGGCCGGTCGAGCAAGGCCGATTTCAAGGGCGCCGAACGGGCCAGCCGCGAACGCGTGCAGGAACTGGCTCAGAACGGCTTCCAGTCAGGGCCGATGAGCGGGCGAGGCGGAGCCTACGGCGGCGGGTTCGGCGGCGGAATCGGAGGACTGGCGCCTCCGATGTCGGCGCCCGCGGATGCGTCCGGCGCCAACGCCGGAAGACCGGCCCCAAGTCAGCCTCGGACAGCGGGCGCGGCTCCCGCGGCGGACCGGCCGGCGCTCGCCTCTTCAGATCCTTACGCGACGCCTTACGGATCGGCATCCGGTTCGGGAGCCCAGGCGGGAGAGGCGGAAGCGTCCGGCACGGCATCTCCCGGCGGCGTGCAACTCGTGGGGGCGAAGACGTTCTATCGCCGTGACAACGCCTGGCGGGACGAGAAAGTCGCCGACGACGCGGTCGCCAAGGCGGAGAAGGTCGAGCGTTACAGCGACCGTTACTTCGAGCTCGCCCGGACGCTCGATCGCGACGCGGCGAAGTACCTGGCGCTCGAAGGCGAAGTCCTCTTCGAATGGGAAGGGAAGGTCTACCGGCTGGTCGATCCCCAATCCTGATCGGCTCTGCATCGGAACGCTGCGTATTAGGCGATGCCACGGAGGGCTTACACCCTCCGCTCGCCTGAGATCGGCGGTTTTCGGAGATCGCAATCTCTCAACGCCTCGTCCCGATTTTCCGGACGAGGCGTTTTTTCGTCCCTGCGACCGATCGAATCGGGCGGGGACGTCTTCCTTTCGTTGCCCCGCCTGCGATCGTCAGCCACAATCGAGGAGTGGACGCCAGTCGACGCGTCTTCCGTCGGCAGCTTCATTGAATCGGTACGACCTTGGGTTTTCGCGTCCAGTTTTTCGAGACGTCCTTCGCAGCCGGTTCCCGGTTCGCCCGTCTGGCCTTCGTCCTGGCCATTTCGTTCGGGACGTCGTTCGCCGGGACGCTGGCGGCTGCGCAGCCTGTCGATACGGAAATCGTCGAGACGACGGGCTCTTACGCGAAGCTGAACGTCGGATCGGAATCGGGGCTGAAAGTGGGCGAGCTCGGGTCGATGCTTGCCGTGGCGGGTCTGGGCGATCCGACCCCTGCCGTCGTCACGTCGGTCAACGCGGATTACGTCGTCGTGAAGCTCGCTTCGGGCGAGCCGCTGATCGGACAGGTCGTCCGGTTCGAACGACGGGTCCAGGACGCGGCGCCGGTCGCGGGTTCGCCCTTCTGGAAGGCGGAGGAGGTCGCTTCGTCCGGATCGTCTTCGGACCAGGCCTCTCCCGGCGACCCGTCCGACGGCCAGAACGCGGGCTCGCCTTTCTGGAAGCAGGCCGAAGCGCCGGCGGGCATCCTCAACGCGCCGGAGGCGACGTTCGAGGCGCTTCGCGACAAGAACATCGACTTCGAATATCCCAACGGCCAGCGTCTCAAAGACGCCTCGATCTCCGGCATCGAGTCGGAGAACGGTCACGTCGTGAAGCTGCGGGTGTTCGACCGCAAGGGCGACCGGTATTTGAACGTCGACCTGATCGAAATCGCGCGGATTCGCGAAGGGGAGTACGTCGTCTGGGAGAACCCGTCGCCGGCGGAGGCGAAGTCGCTCGCCGAGCGCCGTCGCGAGATCGTCCGCGAGCAGATGGAAGAGCGGGCCGCCAAGCGGACGCGGGCGATCGCAAGCATTATCGCCGAAACCGGACAGGCTTACTGGCCTGAACTGACGTCGCAGCAGCGGGCGGAGCTGATCGAGGAGGAACGGCGCTTCGCCGAGGAGGAAGTCTCCAAGCGCTTCACGAATCTCCGGCTGTACGAGACGGATCACTTTCTGTTCTTTTCGACGATCCCTCCCAAGGACGTCGGGAAGTACATCCTGCAGCTCGATCGGATGTACGACCTGCTGATCAAGATCTTTCAACTCTCGCCCAGCGCGGAAATCTTTCGCGGCAAGGGAGTCGTCTACTGCTTCGAGACGCAGAAGGAGTTCCTGATCTTCGAAAGCGAGTTTATGGGCTCCCCGACGGAGCTCAACGTGCTCGGGCTGTGCCACTGCTTCAAGAACGGGCGGACGCTGCTGGCCTGCTACATGGGGGATGACCCGATTCGTTTCGAGCATACGCTCGTCCACGAGATGACGCACGGGTTCATCCACCGCTACAAGACGCCGGTCGACGTTCCGTCGTGGCTGAACGAAGGGATCGCGGAGTACGTCGGGAAGACGCTGGTGCCGAAGTCGAAACGCGTCGACGAGTACATGGGCATCGCGCTGCAACTCGCCCGGGCCACCGGGAGGCTGGGGGCCGATCTCTTCAGCGAGGAGGTGCCTCTCGACGCGGAGGAATACGGCGCCGGCGCCGCCCTGGTGATCTTCATGCTCAAGGACCCGGAACGCTTCGTGCAGTTGTTCGAGGGGATCAAGGGAGGACTGCCCGCGGAGGAGGCGCTCGGACGGTCGTACGGCTGCGACTTCCGCGGACTGACGCAGGCCTTCGGTCGCACCGTCGGCTTGCCACGACTGAGACCGTGACGAACGGGGCGCCGCGACATGCCTCGGCGTTCTGACGTAACGCTTCGCTTGGCGTTACGCTTAGCCCTCAGGCGTCGACCGCGGACAGGGAAAGATCCAGCGGCGGCAGCTTCCCCCCCTGACTCGCTGCCCTGCTTCCCTCCCTGCACATGAGCCTTCGCATCGGTCTCGTCGGTCCCGAAGTGCCGGGGCACATGAACCCTCTGACGACGCTGGGGCGGGAACTGGCGAAGCGAGGGCATCGCGTCGCGCTGCTCGGCGGTCGACGGGGAATCGCCTGGGCGGAGCGGGCCGGCCTGGAGCATGTGCCGCTCGGGGTCCAAGGAGATCTCGATCTCGGCTTGCAGGCGGCCAATCGCGAACTGGGCGAACGGGGCAACCTCGCCGCGATGATGCAGACCGGGAAGTGCTTCGGGCTGGGAACGAAGATCCTGCTCCGCGATCTGCCGAAGGCTCTCGCGGGCGGCGCGTTCGACGGACTGGTGATCGATCAGGTGGCCCCCTCGGCGTGCGACGTCGCCGATCGAGCGGGCGTTCCCTACGTCATCGCCTATGACGCGCTCGCGGCGATCGACGATCCGCTCGCCCCGCCGCCGCCGCTCTGCTGGCGGTATCGCGACGACCTGGTCGGACGGTCGCGGAACTGGCTCGCCAAGCGACTGATTCCGCCCCTTTATCGCCGCTTCGCACAATCCGGCACGACCGGCGTCGATCCGCTGGAACTGGTGTTCCGACCCGACCGGGGTCTGGCACAGATCGCTCAGCAGCCGGAGTTCTTCGACTTCCCGCTGCAGAATCTGCCTCCCTGCTTTCACTACACGGCGCCGTGGCACGACGTCGATCGCGACGACGCGGCGATCGACTTTCCCTGGGACCGGCTCGACGGCAGGCCGCTCGTGTATGCCTCGATGGGGACGCTGCAGAATCGGCTGAGCCACGTCTTCGACGCGATTCTTCAGGCCGTGCGCGGGCTCGACGTGCAACTGGTCCTGTCGAAGGGAGGCGGCGACGCGAAATTCGCCGCCGAAGTTCCCGCGAACGCGATCGTGGTGGAGAAGGCGCCGCAACTGCGACTCCTGTCGCAGGCGCGGCTGGCGATCACGCATGCGGGGCTGAACACGGCGCTCGAATGCGTGGCGCACGGCGTGCCGATGATCTGTCTGCCCGTGACGAACGATCAGCCCGGCGTGGCGATGCGCGTCGAGCGACTGGGCCTGGGGAGCGTTCTGCCCGCGGGGCGCGTCACGCCCGAGCGGCTTCGGCGATCGCTCGTTCGGTCGCTCGCTGACGAGGCGTCGCTTGACCGGGCGAAGTCGCATCGCGAGCGACTCGCCGGAACGCATGGCCCGTCGCTGGCGGCGGACGTCGTCGAGCGGGCGTTCCTGACGAAGCGCCCGGTTCGAAGAGACGACGTCGCATCGACGACCGCGTGATCGACAACTCTCAGCGACGCGACTTGCGTTCTTTCTCGCCGACGATCGGTTCGGGAATCGGCGAATCGGAGAGCAGCGGATAGACGAAGCCGGCGACCGCGGCGCCGAGCAGCGGGGCCAGGAAGAACAGCCACAACTGGGACAGCGCTTCTCCCCCCACGAAGCATGCGGGGCCCAGGCTGCGGGCCGGGTTGACCGAGAGATTGGTGACCGGGATTCCGATCAGGTGGATCAGCGTCAGGCCAAGCCCGATCGCGATCGGCGCGAAGCCGGCCGGGGCTCGCCCATGCGTGGCGCCGAGGATGATCATCAGGAAGAAGAACGTCAGCGTGAACTCGGCCAGGAAGCCGGCGGCCATCGAGTAACCCTGCGGCGATCGGGCGCCGTAACCGTTCGTCGCGAACCCGTCCGCCAGCGAAAAGCCGTCGGCTCCCGAAGCGATTCCGTACAGCATCGCCGCGCCGAGCACGCCTCCGAGGCACTGCGCTCCGACGTACGGAAAGAAGTCCGCGAAGGGAAATCGCTTGCCGACGACCAGGCCGAGGGAGACCGCGGGGTTGAGATGGCAGCCGGAAATGTGTCCGATCGCGTAAGCCATCGTCAGGACGGTCAGTCCGAACGCGAACGAAACGCCCAGCCAGCCGATGCCGACGTCTTCCACCCCGGCGGCCAATACGGCGCTGCCGCATCCTCCGAAGACCAGCCAAAACGTTCCGAAAAATTCAGCGGCGAGACGCTTCGAGAGGGGCATGAGACGTAAGTCCGATCGAGTTATGAGAAGCGCGCGGTCCGGCGCGGCGAGCTAGACGATAGCGAATCTTCGCGCTCTCCGGATTCGGGCGCCTCCCTAAATCGTCTCGAAGCCGAGTCAAGAAACGAAAACAGCCGGCGCCCCGTGAACGGGACGTCGGCTGTTGCGTGCGCCGATTCGCGTCGCGTCAGATTCCCCTCGCGAGGAACCCTCCGCACCGGCGGACGCGGATGGACGGTCTGGCTGGGCGTTTAGTAGTAGGCTTCGGTTTCGAGTCCCAGGCGGCGCTTGAACGTCTCGAACTCGTCGAGACGTTCCTCGTTCGAGCAGTGGACGTGCTCGGCCTCGGTCAGGAAGCGAATGTCTTCGTCGCAGGCGATGCCGTGGCGTTCGAGAGTTTCCTCGAAGGCTTCCAGGTCTTCGCCGTAGACGACGAGCAGCTTGTGTTCGTCGAACTGCACTTCCAGCGACAGCGCCGGATTCAGGATCGCGATGCCGGTGCAGCCGTCGTTGAGGAGCAGATCCTCGTAATCGAGGAGCAGGCTCTTGAGCACGGGCAGGTCGATGGCCTCGCGATAGAGGTCGTCGTGTCCGGCGTCGTCGCTGCGGTGGCTGGTTTCCAGCACGACGTCGACTTCGCCGCCGAGGGGATCGAGCAGGTCGAGGAAGACCTCGAACAGGTTCTCGGCCGAGATCGCCGCCATCAGGACGGGGATCTTGCCGCCACCTTCCTTGTCGCGGTAGGCGTCGTGGCGATAGCCCTGTTGCGGGAGGACGCGGAGATCGTATGAGGGACGAATCGCGTCGGTCAGCAGAAAGCTGCTGTAGCGACGGATGCCCATGTGGGCTTCCAGGTCGCGATCGGCGAGCGTTTCGAAGCTGCTGACGTTACGGAGCGTCGCGGGATCCTGACCTTCGGCGGTCCGGAAGAACTTCCGTAGGAAGCTCATGGGAAGGGTTCCTTCGACCATAAAACCAATACGTCCTCGTTCGGCCCGCCCGAGAGGACAGCGTCTCGTCGCGTCCCTTCCCGGCCCGTTGGAACCGGTGGAGAACGCTGCGATCCGCCGCCTCTTGCGGCGATTCTGATAAACTGTAGGTCACGCTCCGCAGCGCCTGCCCGTCAGATTTCCGCGACTTCCGAATCGTCGTTTCCGCCCTGTCGAGGACGGAACGACGCGTGCGATCCGCGCGACCAGCCGGCGAAGGCCGGAAGCGCGGACGTTACGGCGGGAAAGTCGGTCGAGCGAGGATCCGAGTCGCTCCGCATACCGGGGTGAGTCGGCCTGCGGGATTCGCGCTTCGGGGGGGCGACGGACGCTGCCACGTAGGAACGTCGCAGTCGTCGCCGCACATCGCTCGCCCGCGACCGATCGCGGGGTTGCCGGGAGGCTCTCAAACCTACAACCCGCTCCGGCGCGGGCGGATCGAACAATGGATTTCGACCCGATTTCAAGCCGGCATCTTGCCGACTCGTCGGAAGATCCGCTGCCCCTTTCCTGACGGCGATCAGTCTTCGCGATCGCTATCTCTTACCAGTAAGGCCTTCCAGGGGACGGCGGCTCCAGGCGAACAGGACCTTTCGGCGGAAGCGATCGAACGTTCGAAACGCTCGCTCCTTCTCGCACTCTTCGAGAAACGGAATGACTCGTTCAACGAACTTCGCAGGCGGACGTTTCGTCTTCGCGCTCGACGTCGCGCCGCGGTTATTGCTCTTCCTCTCGCTGTCGGCGTTCTTCGCGTTCGTCGGTTGCGGGGTGCGACCGGACGAACGAACGACGACCGTCGCGACCGAGCCTGATCCCCCGCCGAGCGAGGTCGAGCCCGACGCGTCGTCCACCGACGATGCGGGCGAGTGGCTCGCTCGCGCGCCGAAGGAGTCCTGGGACGCGATCTATCTCCCCGGCAAGCGGGGCGAGTCGAAGATCGGCTGGTCGCACACGTCGATCGAAACTACGCAGGAAAACGGCGAGACGTTCGTCGAAATCTCTCAAGAATCGCACCTGGAAGTGCTTCGCTATCGGGAGACCACGATCCAGTCGATCCTCTCGACGTCGCGTGAACTAGTTGACGGAACGTTCGTATCGGCGACCTGTCGCCTGACCAGCGACGGCGCCGTGACGCAGGCCACGAACCTTGAACGCGTCGAAGAGGGACTCAAGGTCGAACGGAGCGCAGGGGGCGCCGCGGATACCGCCGTGCTGCCGTTTCCGAAAGGGACGGCGGGCTACTACGGCATCGATCGCTCGCTCCTGTCGAAGCCGATGCAGCCGGGCGAGACGCGGACCATCCGCTACGTCGCCCCGGCGATCGATCAGGTCGTGGAAGCGACGCTCAGCGCGATCGAATACGAACCGACGTCCCTGCTGGAGGGTCGCGAGGAGAAGCTCCTTCGTATCGAAGCGACGCAGCGGATCGGAGCCGCCGCGTTCGAGTCGCGACTCTGGACGAACGAGTCGGGCGAGACGCTGAAGTCGTTCGAGCCGCTCGTCGGTCAGACCGTCTATCGCACGACGAAAGAGTTCGCCCAGGCCAAGACCGAACCGGTCGCCGTCGACCTGGGCCTCGATACGGTCGCGCCGGCGAGGCTCACGCGGATCGAGGATTTGACGCAGGCGATCTTCGACGTGAAGGTGGCGGGGAGCGACGCGGCGTCGATCTTTCCGCAGACGACCGGCCAGCGCGTGGAAGCCTTGCCGGGCGGAGGCGCAAGGATCTGGGTCGATCGAGTCCGACCCGGCATCGGCCCGAGCCCAGTCGCCGGAGGGAAGGGAGACGTCGCTCCGACCGAGGCCGATCTGGCGTCGAACGCCTATCTCCAGTCGGACGACCCGTCGGTGCAGGCCTTCGCCCGCTCGGCAGCGCCGGACGAAAAGGACCACTGGAAGATCGCGGTCGCTCTGGAGCAGGCCGTCCACGGCACGATCGAGAACAAGAACCTTTCGCAGTCGCTGCTTTCCGCGGCGGACGTCCTGAAACTGAAGGAGGGCGACTGCACCGAGCACGCGGTGCTGCTCGCGGCGGCTTTGCGATCGCGCGACATTCCCTCCCGAATCGCGATCGGCCTGACCTACGTGCCCGGACTGGGCGGCTTCGCGTACCACATGTGGACGGAAGCCTGGGTCGTCGACCGGTGGATTCCGCTGGACGCGACGACCGCCCGCGGCGGCGCCTCGGCCAGCTATCTGAAACTGGAAGATTCGTCGCTGGCCGGCGCGAGTCCGCTCTCGGCGTTTCTGCCGGCGATGCGGGTGCTGAACCGTCTGGAGGTCGAGACCTCGGGGATGACGTTCAGCGGGGACCCTCCCGCAGGCGGAAGCGGCGGCGCCGCGGCGGAAAAGCCCGCCCGACCGATCATCGGACCGGAGCCGCCCCCCCGAAACGAGGGCCGCTGAGCCGTGCCCATCGCCGCGACCGCGAGCGGAGAGTTCGAGATCGGCGGCGATTTTCGTTAAGATGACCAGTTGGCGGTCGAATGACTAGCGGAACGTGCCGCCGGCGGCATCTCGACGCGCCAGACGAAATCGACGGACGAGAAAGTTACGGGGAGACAGATGGCTATGGCCGATCAGGATCGCAAAGGAACACGCGTCACGTTCTTGGACCAGACCGGCGCCAAGAGCGTCGAGGCGGTCATCGCCGACGGCGTGAACGTCAAGCGGATCCTGCCCAACATCATCACGAAGATGAACCTTCCGATGATCGGGCCGGACGGCCAGCCGATGAGCTACAGCCTCGACCATAAGGAAGGGGGGAAGCGGCTGCGCGAAGACCAGACCCTTCCGCAGGCCTCGGTCGCGGACGGCGACCACCTGATCGTCTATCCTGAAATCGTCGCTGGCGCTGCGTGATTCTTACTGCGCCGGCTTTCCGACGACAGGATTTCGAGAACGATCGATGGTCGAGTCGCCCCGCATCCGCCGTTTGCGCTCCGACCTGAAGGTCCTGCAGGATCTGAAACGCGAGAGCGGCATCCTGGACTTCCTCGGTCACGGATCGCCGCCGGAGTTCTACACGATCCGCTTCGCCGGTCGGGGCCTCGCTCGTCAGGAAGAGACGGGAAAGATCTACGTCTCGACGACGCACGAAGTGACGATCGGCCTCGGCGCGAACTACCCGCGGATGCTGCCCGAGCTGCGATGGAAGACGCCGGTCTTTCATCCGAACATCTCGGCCAGCGGCGTCGTCTGCCTGGGGGGCTACGGCACGAACTGGGCGCCGTCGCTGACGCTGGACGAACTATGCGTGATGCTGTGGGACATGCTTCGTTACGCGAACTACGACACAGAGTCGCCCTACAACCGCGAAGCCGCGATCTGGACCCGCGAGCAGCGTGAGTACGCGTTCCCCGTCGATGCCCGGCCGCTGCGAGATCTGACCGCGGCAGGTCTGCGTCCGACGCCGCCGGCCAAGCAACCTGACGCAGTCGCTCCGCCGCCGACGAACGCGGCTAATGAACGTGATGACGACGAGATCGTATTTCTCGAACCGGCGACCCCTCGGACGGCGCGGGAAGCGACGCCGCAGGGCGAATCCGAGATTCTGTTTCTGGAGTGATGCGGAATTGAGCGGTAGCTGAGTCGTGTGTGCCATGCCCACGTCGCGAAGCAGCGTGGGCGTGTAAGGTTCGGCCGGCCCTTTACATGCCCACCCTTCCTTCGGAGATGTGGGCATGCCACCCAGAAATATCGAACCTGCGGAAAGACCATACGAAGGACGCCGTGCGATGACTTCCGCGACGCAATCGAAGCCGGCTCCTCTCCGCGATCCGGGACGTTGCCGGCGACTGGGCGAGATCGACCGGCGCTGCATCCCGACGTTCATCGCGGAGTCGACGCTCGACCGGATTCTCGATTTCTCCGACGACAACCTCGTCCAAGAGACGGGCGGCTTTCTGCTGGGCGAACGCTACGCCGATAACCAGGACTACGTCGAAATCGTCGAGTTCCTGCCGGCGAGCGCGGTTGACTCCCACCGCGCGTCGCTCAAGTTCACGCACGAAACCTGGTCGCAGGCGCGGAAGTCCATCGACGCGAAGTTCCCCGAGCTCCGGATCGTCGGCTGGCATCACACGCACCCGGGCCTCGGCATCTTCCTGTCGGAGTACGACCGGTTCATTCATCGCAACTTCTTCCCCGAGCCCTGGCAGGTCGCGATGGTCGTCGATCCGCGAAGCCAGGACTTCGGCCTGTTCCAGTGGCGCGGCGACGAACTCTATAACGGCGGCTTCTGGTGCTTCCGGGACAACGACCGAGCGTCGAGCGAAGCGCCGTCCGCTCAACCTGTTTTGAAGGGTGGACCGGATTGACTAGCAATCCGGTCCGCCCGGAATCCTCCTCGTCGACTTCAGTTAGAGATCTTCTCCTTTCAACCCTCTGCCGGAGCCCCCTGCCCTGCTGATGGATGCATCGCCTCTCTATCTCACGGAAGACGATCGGTACGAGCGCTTTCGCCTGATCGCCTGGTGGGATCAGGAGAAGCTTGCGCGGGCGAAGATTCTGGTCGTCGGCGCCGGCGCCCTCGGGAACGAAGCGCTGAAGAATCTCGCCCTGCTCGGCGTCGGCAATATCTACGTCATCGACTTCGACGAGATCGAAGCTTCGAACCTGACGCGGTCGGTGCTCTTCCGCCGCCGCGACGTCGGCAAGTCGAAGGCCGCCGCCGCGGTCGACGCGCTCCGCGATCTGAATCCGGAGGTCAACGTCGTCGGCTGGCGCGGCAACGTCCTGACCGACCTGGGGCTGGGCCTGTTTCAGGAGATGGACGCCGTCATCGGCTGCTTGGACAATCGCGAGGCCCGGCTGTGGGTCAATCGCTGCTGCTGGAAGGTCGGTACGCCCTGGATCGACGGCGGCATCCAGGTCATCGACGGCGTGATCAAGGTCTTCAAGCCGGGTGCCGGAAATCCCTGCTACGAATGCGGGATGAGCGACGCCGATTACCGCTTGATCAACCTGCGATACAGCTGCCCCCTGCTCCGTCGGGAGGACATTCTGGCGGGCAAGGTGCCGACGGCTCCGACGATCTCTTCCGTGATCGCCGGCCTGCAGGTGCAGGAGGCGCTGAAGGTCGTTCACGGCATGCCGAGCGAGGCGGGCGCTGCCTACGTCTTCAACGGCGTCTCGAATCAGTTCTACAAGACGGTCTATCCCTATAAGGAAGACTGCCTGTCGCACGAAACGTATCCGACGCCCGTTGCGGTCCCCCTTTCGACGGATGCGACGGCGGAGCAGCTCTTCGCGCAAGTCGCCGAACTGTCGAAGACGCAATTGCCCCAGGATGCGACGGCGACGTTTCCGACGATGCGGCTGAATCTGGATCGCGATCTGGTCGTCGCGCTTTCCGATCCGGCCAGCGGTTATCGTAAAGAGGTCTTTCAGCCGATTCAGAAGGTCGGCATCGATGCCGCGACCATCGGCGAAGGCGTCGTCGCGCGGCCCGAGTTGATTCATCACGTCGACGCCGGGACGGACCTGGCTCGGCGGAGCCTCGCGGAGCTCGGCATCCCTCCTTTCGATATCGTCCGCGTCGCGACGCCTCAAGGCACTTGGTTCCTCCGTCTGGAGGCCGACCGCGAAAAGGTGTTCGGCGGCGCGGTCTCTTCATCCTCTTCCTGACGACGCCTCGCAGTTACCGGCGAGGCAGCTTACAGGGCGCGTCTCGCGAAACTGGAGCGGTCCGTACGCAATTTCTGCGCTGATTCGAAACGCCGGGAACGACACCGGTCCGTGCAACTGGCGCCATGTCCGATTTCGAAATCGAATTCGGCGACGTCGAAGAGACGCGTCCCGATAAGGCGCTTCGCCCTGACGAAGACGGTCGGTACGCGGTCGCGCTCTATGGGCAGCCGCTGGAGAACGAACTGACGGTCTACGTCGATCTGGACGTGCTCCGCGACATGGAGGAGCACGCCCTGTCCGACACGACGGTCGAGCTCGGCGGCGTCATGCTGGGCGGGCAGCGCGCCGACGCGGAGGGGCGGCCCTTCGTCGTCGTGGAAGAGTCGCTGCGAGCGCGGCACTACGAAGCGACCAAGGGGAGCTTCAAGTTCACGCACGACACGTGGGAGCGAATCTCCCGCGAGCGCGAAGCCTTCCCGGAAGATCTCGCCATGGTCGGGTGGTACCACACCCATCCCGACTGGGGCGTGTTTCTGTCCGGGATGGACATGTTCATATGCGACAACTTCTTCAACCGTCCGCTCGACGTGGCGCTGGTTATCGACCCGTGCCGTCGCGACCGGGGTTGGTTTTTCTGGACGAACCAGTCCGACCGCATTCGCCGGGCGGGCGGGTTCGTCGTTTACGCGTCGCGGCATCGTCGCGACGAGCTCGAATCGTTCGTCAGTTCGCTCGAGGAGGAGGGCTCCATGCCCGCGACTCGTTTCCCGCAGATGGCCGATTCGACGCGCGGCGGCTCGTCGCCGGTCATCGTCGTTCCGGAGAGTCGATCCGCCGGATGGCAGGGTCCGTTCCTCGCGGCGGCGCTCTGCATCCAGACGCTCGCGCTGATTCTCTTCGCGTACGCCGCGATCGGGCCGGGGCTCGGCGGCGCGGCGCCCTCCGAAGAGAACGAGGAGACGATGGCCCGGCTGTCGCGCATCGAAGAGCGACTGATGGACGCCGAGGAGAGCCGCCGCGAAGCGCGGGCGAGCGAGATCGAACTGCGAATCGCGCAGGCGAAGCTCGATCTGGTCGATCGGTTCGCCGCCGGGGAACTCGGTCCGGCCGATCTCGCGACGCGAACGGCCGCCGCGGAGGAGACCGCGAGGCAACTCGCCGATACGGTCGACGCCTTTCGCGCGGAGCGGAATCAGATGGAGGCCACGATCGGTTCGCTGACGAGCGAATTGACCAAGACGCAGATCGAGCGAAAGAACCTGGTCGACGCGTCGGCGAAACTTCGCGAAGAACGGGACGCGGCCCGGACCTCCCTGGCGAAGTACGAGAAGCCGAAGAAAAAGGCGACGCCGAGCGAAAAGGAGACCGAAGAGGGGGGGCTGGTCGGCTGGGCGAAGGAGAATGTCCTGTGGCTGACCGTTTCGATCGCTTTCGCTCTGCTTCTGGTCGGCGGAACTGTCGCCCTGCTGCAATACCGGGGCGAAGCGAGCGAAGACGAAGCGGGGAATGGTCGAAACGCGGGAGAGGACGATCCATCGGACGATCGCCCCGACTCGACTTCGCGTTCGCCGTTCGAATGATGATGCAGGGCGTTTCTCAGCCTCGCCCCGATGCGTTGCCTGCTCCGGTTGGTCCTGAACGAGGTCCTGGTTATATGTCCGGCGTCGACGATCGCACGCGACTGCTCGAAGAGACCGGCCGTCGGCTGGACGAGGTCGCCAGTCGCGGCGACATCCTGGATATTTCGCGCGACTCCGGTCGCCCCGACGTCTTTCTGCTGACGTTTCGGGGGAAGGGGCTCGCTCCGTCGCTGACCGCGGGGGAGAAATTCGTCGAGGGAAACGAGTGGCGCTGCGAGCTTCGGTTTCCGTTTCGCTACCCGGAGCGTCCGCCGGAGGTTCGCTGGCGGACCGAGATCTACCATCCCAACGTCCCGCTGTCAGGCTGGATGTCGATGGACGATCTGGGCATGACCTGGTCGCCCGACGCGCCGCTCGATTCGCTGTGCGAACGCTTGTGGGATCTGGTGCGCTACGCTTACGTCGATCTCGATCAGACGGCCAACTTCAACGCGCGGGAATGGTACGCGAGCCAGACGCCGGGCGACTTTCCGCTCGACGCGCGAACGCTCTCCGTGGCCGCGAAGCGGAAGCATGACAACGTGATCCACTATCGCCGCGTCGCGGAGCGAACCGATCGGGGAGCCTCGCGGATCGTGGAGCCCCTTCCGCCGTCGCGTGCCGGGTCGAGCGTGGTACCGGCGCCTGCAGAGGCGGAGGTGACTTTCCTGGGGGACGTGTCGGCGCCCGCTCGTTCTCGACCCGCTGTCGAAGCGCCTTCCCCGGTCAGCGCGGCGGCGCGCTGGAGGGAAGCATCGACCGATCGGGCTTCCTCTCCGGCACGTGAGCGGGAGGGGAATTCGGCGGGCGTCGAGAGCGGCACGCGAATCTTCGAGATCCGCGACGCCGAGCATGGCGAATCCGAACCCCGTGACGCAGAAGCGGAGAAGCGGGAAAGCGCGGTGCCGCTGAACCCGCGGCGAAGTCCGGCGCTCCGTCCCCTGCCCCCGCCGGTTCCGGACGAAGGCATCGTGTTTCTCGAATAGACCGCAGGATGGGCGAGTCGTCCGGCATGGAATGCATCGGAATCCTGATCGTTTTCGCGCTGGTCGTGATCGTTGCGGTCGCGATCGCGATGGCGGCGTCGTCGAATAACTCGCCGGCGAAGACGGTCTACGAACGCGTCGCCGCTCGCTTCGGGGCGGTGCGCGTCGCGGGGACGACGGGGCGCCAAGTCCAACTGAAGTTCAAGTACCGCGACGAGGAGGTGCGGGTCTTCGCCGGCGGTTCGACGAGTCGGCACTGGATCCAGGCGTCGCTCCCCTGGGCCGATCCGGCGACGTCGTTCGAGTTCGCACAGCGCGGCGCGTCGCCGTCGGCGGAGCTGGCGAACGCTCCGCTCGTGCCGCTGCCGGGCGAGTGGAACCGTTACTACACGCTTCGCGCGACCGACGTCGACGCGGCGAAGCGCTTCCTGTCGGCGGCCGTCCTGTGGAGAGTTCGGGAACTCGACCAGGCGATCGAGGGCATCTCCCAGATCACGATTCACCGCGGCACGTTCACCGTCGCGAAGACGAACTTCGCGTTGAACGTCGATCGGGTCGACCGGTTCCTGCGGATCGTCCTGCAGACGTACGACCTGACGTCGCTGATCGACGCGAAGGGGATCGAATTCGTCGATGACGGCGCGGAGATCAAACTCGACGACGCCAAGTGCGGCGTCTGCGGCGACAAGACGATCGGCGGCATCGTCCTGTGCTCGCGCTGCAAGACGCCCCACCACAAGGAGTGCTGGGAATATATGGGAGGCTGCTCGCTCTACGCCTGCGGCGGCAAATCCTGGATCACGCCCGAGCAGGCGGGCGCGAAGCGAGGCGGTCCTTCGCCCGCGAAGTGAGGGGGCGAGCGTCGCGCGTTTGCCCGTCTGTGTGCCATGCCCACGTCGCGCTAGCAGCGTGGGCATGTTCGGGGGAGGCTACCTCGCAGTCTCTCCTCGACCTGATGGCCGGCCGTCAGCATGCCCACCCTTCCTTCGGGGATGTGGGCATGGCACACGAACGACCCCGCGATCCGTCCGGCCGTCAACACGAATAGAGATGGAGCGCGACGTCGAACAGAAGCGGGTCGATCGCCCGCTCCTGGATCGTGTGCGGCGGATCCCACTCGAACCACTCAAAGCCGACGTGCTCGGTCAGCGTCGGCTCGAATTCCTGCTCGACCCAGCCGAGAAACAGGTCGAGTCGCTTGCGGGCTTGGCCGTCGCGGCGCGTCTGCACGTCGTATTCGACCGTGTGCAGAAAGTTCGGCTCGATTTCGATCTGCGCGCGGGAGATGCCCGTTTCTTCCTCGGTTTCCCGGAGCGCGCATTCGAGCGTCATTTCGCCCGGCTCGCGGTGTCCCTTCGGCACGTCCCACCGGTCGACGTGTCGCATCAACAGGAATCGCTTCGGCTTCCGCGTCATGAGCAGGAAGCCGGAAGCGAAGACCGTGGGTTCGGCATCGGAAGCGGAATCAGTCGACACTCGGCGGGCTCGCTATCAGGAACGAGAGAGTTGCGTTAGTCTGACCGCGTCGACGACGACCCCGAAAGACGCGCGACGCACGCGCTGCGACTCATGGCGAAAATCTACACGCGAACCGGCGACGACGGAACGACGGGCCTCTTCGGCGGTCCGCGCGTCCGGAAGAACGATCTGCGCGTCGCGGCCTACGGCGACGTCGACGAACTGAATTCGCATCTGGGCGTGATTCTCGCGGGCGAGCTTCCCGAGACGCTTCGGTCGATGCTGACCCAGCTTCAGCACGAGTTGTTCGACCTGGGGGGAGAACTCGCCTCGCCCGATCCTGTTGAGATGGGCACGCGAACGCTGGGTCGATCGCAAGTCGAACGGCTGGAACGCCAGATCGACGAACTCTCCGACGCCGTGCCGCCGCTGCGGCAGTTCGTGCTGCCCGGCGGATCGCTCGCCGCCGCGAGGCTGCATGTCGCAAGAACGGTCTGCCGCCGGGCGGAGCGAACGCTGCTCTCGCTGATCGAGGCCGCTCCCGGACAGATCGGACCCGCTCCGCTGGTCTTTTTGAACCGTCTGAGCGACTGGCTGTTCGTCGCGGCCCGATTCGCCAACTTTTCGAGCGGCGTCCCGGACGTCGCCTGGAAACCGACCGTTCGCACGGAAGGAGCGGAATAAGCGGCGCCGACAGCGCCCTGCAACGCCGCCGGGGAAGCCGCTCGACTACCGGCTTTCGGTCGAGGCGCTAGGATTGAGGGTATGCGCAGGTCGCAGCCGTTTGTCCGAGTAGCTATTCGAACGGACGGCGTTCCGCGGCCCCAGCTACCCGCGGGACAAGCTCGCCGGCCTGCTTTCGCGTCGGCGGGCCCCCTCTCCCTCTCGTTGCAGCCATGAAGAAAGTCGAAGCGATCATCCGCCATTTCAAACTCGAGGACGTGAAGAGCGCCCTGACGGAGAAAGGGATCGAGGGGATGACGATCTCCGAGGTCCGCGGATTCGGACGTCAGAAGGGTCATACGGAGATGTACCGCGGCACCGAGTATGCGGTCGACTTCGTCCCCAAGGTGAAGGTCGAGGTCGTCTGTTCGGACGACGCGCTGTCGTCCGTGATCGACACGATCCTGCGCACGGCCCAGACGGGGCAGATCGGCGACGGGAAGATCTTCGTCACCGATCTGGCCAATACGATCCGCATCCGCACCGGCGAGTCGGGCGAAGACGCGATTTAAGCAGGGGCAGTTCGAACCGAACATGCCCAAGCTGCTGCGCGACGTGGGCATGGCACACGGCGAAGCGCGATCTGACGACGACTCCCCGTCCTGAGACGGACGCCCACGGAGGTTTTTCGGTTTGGCGACTTCTCCCCGGATCCATCCCGCCGCGACGCACGTTCGCGCGATGATGCTCGAAGGCCGCGCGAAAGCGCGAGCTTTCCACGATCGGGAGAAGGTGCCCGGCGTGCAGGTTTGCGCTCAGATCGCCGAACTGCTCGATCGGGCGACGCTCTACCTGCTGGATGCCGCGCTCGACGACCTGCGGCTCGGGAATCGCAAGCTGCTGCTCGACAACATCGCGCTGGTGCCGCACGGCGGTTACGGTCGCCGCGAGACGGCGCCCTATTCCGACGTCGACCTGATGCTGCTGTATACCCGGACGGTCGCGAACCAGATTCAGCCGCTCGCCCGGCTGCTGACGATGCTCTTCTCCGACAGCGTGCTGACGCTGGGGCTGTCGGTCCGAACGCTCTCCGACGTCAGTTCCTTCGCGCGCTCGGACGCGACGGTCTTCACGTCGCTGGCCGAGTCGCGACTTCTCGCAGGCAACAAGGGGCTCTTCACCCGTTATTTCGGATCGTTCCGTCGCCTGGCGATGGGCCGCAGCCGCAAGCTGATCGAGAATTTCGAATCGGCGCGCCTGGAAGAGCGGATGAAGTACGGCGACACGCCCTATCTGCTGCGTCCCAACGTGAAGCGATCGAGCGGGGGCCTCCGCGACATCCAGATGGTTCGCTGGATCGGCTTCGCCAAGTACGGCGAGAACGAGATCGACGCCCTGCATCGCGCCGGCGTGCTGACGACGCATGATCGGAATCTGCTTCGCGACGCGCGCGACTTTCTGCTGCACGTCCGGAACGAGCTCCACTTTCAGGCCGGGAAGTCGGCGGACGTCCTGGAGAAGCACGAGCAGGTCCGCATCGCGAAGAAATTCGGATTCGAGACGACCGAGGCGCTGCATAGCGTCGAGGGCTTCATGCGGGAGTACTTCCGCCACACGAGCAGCGTGCAGGAGATCGTCAGCAACTTCGCCGCGACCGCGAAGCAGCGCTCGCCTCTCTTCAGCTTTTTCAGCGACGCCGTCTCGCGCCCTATCGGAGAACGGTTTCTCATCGGGCCGTACCACATCGGCGTGCGGCCGAGAGATCTGCCCCGGGTGAAGCGGGACCTGTGCGAGGTTCTGAAACTGCTCGACTTCGCCAACCGCACCAATCGCCGCATCGAACATGGCGCCTGGAATGCGATTCGCGAGGCCCTGACCGACGAGCGGCAGGAAGTCGAAGTGACCGACGAAGCCAGGCAACTCTTCCTGCAGTTGCTGTCCGAGCCGGGCGACCTGGGCCGGCTGCTGCGACGATTGCACGAGATCCGCGCGCTCGAAAAACTCGTCCCTGCGGTCGAGCACGCACGCAACCTGGTGCAGTTCAACGAGTACCACAAATTCACCGTCGACGAGCACTCGATCCTGGCCGTGCAGGCGGCGACGAACTTCCGCTTCGACGACGACATTCTGGGGGAACGCTATCGCGACACCCAGGACAAGACGCTCCTGCATCTGGCGCTGCTGCTGCACGATCTGGGGAAAGGTTTCCCTGACGACCATTCGATCGTCGGCGAACGCCTCGCCGGCGAGACCGCGGATCTGTTTCGCCTTTCCGAAGGGCGAAAGGAGACGCTCATGTTTCTCGTGCGGCAGCATCTGGCCATGTCGCACCTGGCGCAGTTCCGCAACATCGACGATCCCGAAGTGGTCGTGCCGTTCGCGGCGGAATGCGGTACGCCCGATCGACTCAAGATGTTGTTCGTGCTCACCTGCGCCGACATGCAGGCGGTCGGCCCGGGCGTGCTGAACGAATTCAAACGTTCGCTGCTGACGACGCTCTACTTCCGGGCGAACGAGTATCTCGCAGGCGAGTTCGAGTTCGGCGAGAGCAAGGCGCTCGAAGAGCGCAAGGCGACGCTGCTCGCCGCGGCGCTGAAGCAGGTCGAAGCGACGCCTCGGCTAAGCGAAGCGGAACGCGAACGCCTGACCGCCTGGTGGAAAGCCCAGACGGACGTCGTCCCTCGGAGCATGCTCGTCGCGGCGACGGACGAAGAGGTTCTGGCGGAACTCGCCGCGCTACAGGATCTCAAGCGCGACGAGGTTCGCCTGTGGTCGCGTCACAGCGAGACGCGGAACGCGACCGAGATCGCGATCGGCGTCTACGAGTCGATCACGCAGGGGCTCTTCTACAAACTGACCGGAGCCTTGGCGAGCGAACGACTGGAGATTCTCGGCGCGGACATTAACACGCTGGCCGACGGCCTGGCGCTCGACCGCTTTTACGTGCGGGACCTCAACTCGAACGGAGAGTTCACCAAGCAGCGGGAAGAGAAGCTACGCAAGCGAGTGATGGATGCGCTGACCGATCCCGCCGAGAAGCCGCCGTCGTTCCCGAAGTTCTGGGGGACCACCGCGCCGGCGCCGACGGAACTGGAGCCCGAAGAAGAGGTCCACAGCGACAATAACTCGTCGTCGCGGTACACCGTGCTGGACGTCTTCGCCCGCGACCGGTCGGGGCTGCTGTACGAGATCGCGCGCGAGATCTGGCGCCTGGGCCTGTCGGTGCGGATGGCCAAGATCGGGACGCATCTCGACCAGGTGGTCGACGTCTTCTACGTCCTCGATCGGGCGACCGACGGCAAGATCGAAGATCCCGAACGCCTGGAGCAGATCTGCGAGAGCCTGCTTCAGGTCGTCAGGACGCCGAAGCCCGCCTCGACCGGCGATCGCGTCGGTTCGGCCTGAATCCGACGTGTCGTTCGCGACCGCCTGACGACTCACATGTCGTAGGCGAACGGACAGGGCGGAAGCTGCTTGATCACGTCGGGGTGGATCCCCTTCAGATAGACGTAGTTGTCCGTGATCTTCTGGATCTTGAACATCCGCGGCACGATGGAGACGTAGAAGAGCGACGCGATGAACGTCACGATCGAGCCGAAGAACAGGACCAACGCCAGCGGATGCGGGTCGGGATCGGTCTGCCCCATCCAGACGATGCCGCCGATGAACGCGGCGACGCTCAAGATCATCGCCGTCGATCCGATGGCGATGTGTATCCGGCGACGCTTCTTGAATTCGGGCAGCACGGCGACGTCGATGTGCGCCGTCTTCGTGAAGATCGCCGCCAGGATGATGTAGATCAGCAGCGCGACGAGGATCATGATGGAGATCCACGGCGGATGCCAGCTCAGCTTCTGCTTGAAGCGACTTCCTCCGGCAGGTTTGCCGCTCTTCAGGCAGATGTCCGGGAAGACGGCTGCCTTGTGAAAAATCATCGTCTCGCCGCGAGACCAGATGCCGATCGGCACGGCAGGGTTGTACTGCGGCGCCGGCGCCGGCGAGTTGGCCGCCGAGGTCAGATCGGCGTAAGGATTCTGCTGGCGGGGGTCGTGGACAGGATGCTGCTGCGTCGACACGATCGGGCGCTCCTCGGAAGCTGCGAGGATGCCGCCTGCGGCGGCAAGACGAGAGGGCCCGGATTATAGCGCCCGTTCGAATCGTTCTGGGCGATGCGTCCGGCGCCATTTCGATGCGCGTCGCTCAGGGCGCGCATCGCTCAGGAACCCGACCGGCAGCGTCGGTTCCGCAGCGTCAGACGCCGATCATTCCGCGGCGGGAGAGATCGCGCTGCGAGAAAGCGCGGCCGCGAATTCGGGCGCGTCGCGAACGGGGTCGAAATCGGCTTCGCTCGGAACGAGTTCGCGAAACCGTTCGTCGAGCGCGATCGCCGAGGCGAGAAAACGCACCGCCAGTCTGACGTTCCTCGCCAGGCTCCAGTAGCAGGCGAGGTTGTAGTGAACGGTCGGCTCTTCGTGCGCGACCGTCATCGCCGATTCGAGCGCCTCAATCGCCAGATCGAGTTGGTTCGTGCGCTTGCAGCACCAGCCGAGCGCCAGATAGATCCGAACGTCGTCGGGATCGCGTTCGAGGGCCCGGCGCAGATGGCTGATCGCCTCGTCGTAACGTTCCAGTTGCCGGCAGATCTCGCCCTGCAGGTAGGGGGCGGCGGCGTCCGACTTGCCGATCCGTCCGACCCGATCGAGGGGCTTCAAAATCGCCAGCGCTCGTTCGAGCAGCGGGCGACGCGTCTCGAGGTCCAGGCGGAGTTTCTGATCGTCGAGCGACAGAAGCTCGAGATAGCCCTCGGCCTCGCGAAGCAGGAACTTGTGGCGGAGACGCTGGAGATTGGCCACGAGAGCGACTCGCGTTGGCGATGCGGCAGATCGATCGGGCGAATCAGGTCGCTCCTGCTCTGCTCCCGAAGGAACCGAACGGGGCGAACCAACTCGGTTCGCCGTCCGCATCCGAGCGGCGCGGCGACCACGACGTCATTCTAATTCCGGGGCCACCGCCGCCCAAGGCGGAGGCGACGCGGATCTGCCGGTCGCCGCAGGCGACAGCGGTCGCGCGTCCGCTGCCGTATATCGGCGCTTCGCCCGCACATTCGCTACGAAAAGCGCCGGCGAAATATTCGGTCGGACGGTCGTAAGCTCTTGCAGCACGTGACGATGCCGCGATTCGAAAAGTTTCAGCTCAGCCGCTCGCGCCGCACAGCAGCGTCGGTCGCCAGCGCCCGGCACGCCGGGAGAAATGCGATTTCGTCGACTCAGCCCACCACCGAATGAGCGTCGCGAATCGACTCTTTCAGTCCGCGAATCGGACTGGACAGGTTGAGCAGCGGCGCGAACTTCTCGAACTGCTCGTCGACCGAGGCGAACAGGGCGGGCAGTTCCTTCTCGTTCCCGCCGACCCGTTCGAAAGTCTCGACGAACTTCCCTGCTTCCGGCCAGCGGTTGTCCTTGGACGCAGGGAGCAGCGAGGAGAGCGCGACCGTCACGTCGGCATCCGCTGCGGCGCCGGCGATGCGATCGTCGAACTGGAGGTGCTTTTCGATCAGCGTGGCGAATCGTTCCGGCAGATGCCACTGACGCGCCAGGATGCCGGCTGCGGAGGCGTGATTCCAGCCGAACTTGGCCTCTTCGAGGTCCGACAGACGGGCGCTCCCGTGCTGACGGCGTTCGAGCAGATCGCCGTATTCCTTCGGAAGCTGGCTCGCGAGCAGCGGAATGGCCATGTCCTGGAGGAGCGCCGCGGTGAAGACGTCCTCCGAATCGTTCTTACCCAGGTGCTTCCCGAGCGAACGGGCGAAGAGACCCCGGCGAAGCGAATCCTGCCACAACGACCGGACATCGAACGGGCCGCACTTCGGCTTCGGCGAGATGCCGAAGACCGCCGACCAGAGGACGAAGTTCTTCACCGCCCGCGTGCCGACCAGCGACAGGGCGTGGCGGACGCTGGAAATTTCGCGGGAAAACCCGAAGTAGGAAGAGTTTACGAAGCGCAGCACCTGCGTCGACAGGCCCGGGTCCGCTTCGATCGGGAGAGCGTATTCGACCGGCCCGTTCTCCGGGTCCTGAGCCAGTTCCAGCAGCCGCACGGCGCTTTGAGGAAGCGCGGGGATCTGGGCGGTGGCGAACAGAGATTGCAGCGAACCGTGAGCGGGGGCGGACATGCCGGAACATCCGTTCGAGAACGAAGAGGTCGCGGCAGAGAACGCCGTCGATCGGGTCCGCGACACTCAAACGTAGGTCACGGACGGTCCGGTCGCAAAACGGTCGCAGCGCGCGAATCCTCGATTTTTCGGCGAGCCGACGTACGAAAACCCGCCCCGCGCCCCACTAACGAAGGTAGAGCGACGCTTCGGAG
Organism: Lignipirellula cremea; assembly: GCF_056501455.1. Lineage (NCBI taxonomy): Bacteria > Pseudomonadati > Planctomycetota > Planctomycetia > Pirellulales > Pirellulaceae > Lignipirellula > Lignipirellula cremea. The sequence continues at coordinate 5,421,119 of NZ_CM151415.1, read as the reverse complement.
CGCAGTCGGCTGCTGCGGTTTCGGGCGTTCCGCGTGCTTCTACTGACGGAGTCTGCGTCATGCGTCTGACCCTTCGTACGCTGCTGGCGTATCTCGATTCCAACCTGCCGGCGGAGCAGGCGGACGAACTGGAACAGAAGATCCGCCAGAGCGAACCGGCGCAGCAACTCATCGCGCGCATTCGCGAGGTGCAGCAGCGCGTCCGCCTGGGAGCGCCGTCGCTGCACGGTCGCGGAACGGGGGGCGATCCGAACAGCGTCGCCGAATACCTCGACAACCGTCTGCGGTCCGAGAAGACGGCGGAGATCGAGAAGATCTGCATCGAATCCGACATGCAACTGGCCGAGGTCGCGGCGTGCCACCAGATTCTCAGCCAGATCCTGGGCAAGCCGCTGCAGTCGCCGCACGAACTCCGGCAGCGTCTGTACGCCTTGCAGGATCTGGACATCAACGAAGGTCAGCCTCATGCCGATGCGGACTTCGTTCGGCCCGCTGCCGTCGCGACGGCAGCCTCGACGCCGGTTCCGGATAACGGCGGCTCGCATGGAGCCTGGTATTACGTCCTCGTGGGGGCGCTTTCGCTTTCGATCACGCTCGTCCTGCTGGCCGGCGGGACGTACCTGCTCGGCGGGTTCGACGGCGACAGCGAGCAGGTCGGCCAGAACGACGCCGATCGGCAAGGTTCCGACGTTCCCGTCGTAGAGAGCGACGGTCCTGGCCCCGCGATTCTTCCTGCGAAGGAGAACGGCGACGCCGACGCTGTGGCTGGCGAGAACGAGAACGACGCCACGATCGTGATTCCGATCGAGCGGACGCCGCCCATCGGGGACGGCGACGCTCCGACGGAAGGAACGGTTCCGCCGCCAGAGTCGCCCGGAGAGGGGCTTTCGGGTGCGGACGCTCCCGCGCCGGGCGATGTGCCGGAAGGCGTGATGGTCGAGGACGCCGCGCCTCCCGCGCCGACGACGGTCGCGCCGCCCTCGCTGGCCGTCGCTCCGGCAGCGATCGGCACGGTCCCGAACGTCCCCGACGTTCCCAACCTCGTCGCGATCGTCGACGCGCAGAACGTCGATGCATCGCGGGTGCCGGTCGACGGACCGATCATGACCGGCGAGTCCTACGTCACGTTCCCGCTGTTCGAATCGGCAGTCTACGCGTCGCCGTTCCATTTCCGGTTCCTGGGCGATTCGCACTGGGGCTTCCAAGGAAAGAGCGGCGACGGCACGCTGACGCTGCGGCTCGAACAGGGCCTCGTGCGAATCGTCGCCGATCAGCCGGTCGGTCTGTCGGTGCGGTTGAACGGACATGTCGAAACGATTCAGTTCGAAGAGCCGGGTACGGATCTCGCGATTCGCGTGTCGATCGATCGCTTTCCCGGCGACGATCCGCTGAAAGTCGCATCGCCGCACGTGGCGGAGTGGTGCCTGATCAAGGGGAAGGCGACGCTCGGCGCTCCCGCGACCCCCCTGCCCCTCCGGGTCAACGAACCGATGCTATGGACCGAGGGAGTCGGGATCTCTGCGATCCCGCCTGCCGCGGTCGAGCCGACCTCCGCTTCGCCGGCGATCGTGGAGACGGCGCCGACTGGCCCCGCGGCGCCGAGCTGGGTCGAAGGCGAAGTGCGGGAGCCGCTCGAAGAGCGCGCCGTGACGGAAATTCTGGGCGCGCTGAAGCAGGATCAGCCGCTCAAGCTTTCGCTGACGGAGATCGTCGTCTCCGCCCGGAAAGAGGAAGTGCAAGCGATCGCGTCATGGGCGCTCTGCTCGCTGGCGTACTTCGATCCCGCGTTGCAGAGCTTCGACGATCCGGAGCAGAAGTCTGACTGGCGCGACACGCTTCGCGCCATCCGCCGGGATCTCTCGGTCTCACCGGAGTCTGCCGCCGCGTTGCGGACGATCGTCGAGAACAAGTTCCCCGATGCGGCGGACAACGTCTGGTCGATGCTCCTCGGATATTCCCCGGAGGATCTTGCCGCGGGCGCCGATGCGGAACTGGTCGCGAATCTGGATCGTTCGGAACTTGCCCTCCGCGTTCTGGCGATCGAGAACCTCCGGGAAATCACGGGAATCAGCCACCAGTACCGCCCGGAAGTCGCAGCCAACAGTCGTCGGTCCGCGCTGATTCGCTGGCAGAATATGCTGGCGGCGGGCGGCGTTCGCTACCTGAATCCGCCCGTTTCCGCAGCGGAGGCGGCGGCAGGCGCGGGGCCCGCCGTGCCTGCGGGAGAGAATCCGGCCCCGCTCGACGCATCGACGCCGGAGGCTCCTGGCGACGCCGCAGGCAATGAAGGAACGCCGCCCGTGGAGGAGCCCGCGACCAGGGGGGCCCTGCCGTCGATCTTCGAGGAGAGCGATGCGCCGCCTCCGCCGACTGCGGGAGGGGAAGCGGATGCCGCCGAGGGCGCTGACGCCTCTCGCTGACGGTTCGATACCGTCAGCGAACGGCGAACTGGCCGGAGGGGGCAAGGCGAACGCCTACCTCTTTCGGAGGGTTTCGCCGACGCTTCGAGAGGTCGGCGGCGCCGCACGGCCGCGTCACACTCCGCTAATGCTGCCCGATCTCCCCCTAAGGGGAGCGGCGACGCTATTTTTCCGGGACGCCTATTTCGGGCATGCGGCAAACGGCCTATGATCGGAAGTTCGTTCTTTTCCGGGATAGGAGCGAGGCCGCCTTCGGGTCGCCTTACGACGAATCCGCTCCATTAGGAGAGCGTGCGAAGTGCAGGTAAACATCGCAGTCCGTCACGGCGAACTGAGCGCTGACGCGCACGATCGGGTGATCGAGAAGGCGCAAACCCTTCCGAAGTATTACGATCGCATCACCGCGCTCTACGTGACGGTCGATCTGGCACGCGAACTCTCGCCTTCCGTCGAAATACGCGCAACGGCCGAGCATACCGAGGATTTCGTCGCCGTCGCGGAGGCCCCGAGCGTCGCTGCGGCGCTCGACTCCGTGCTGGACAAGGTTCGCGAGCAGCTCCGCCGGTACAAGGACAAGTCCCGCGACCATCACGCCACCGCGCTCAAGCATCTGCCTGATCCCGCGGCGGAGGAAGGCGCGCAGGGCTGAGACGCGTCGCCGGACCGCGATCTCGCGTCCATGCGGCGTCTTGCCTGACCTCGAAACGAACATGCGGCCCGGCGAGCCGCTGACGAACGACCGCACGCGTCGTTCGGACGATTCCGCCGGGCGAACCTTCATTCCCGCGCGACGGACCATCTCCGTTTCGGATCGACGAACGCCGGCCTTTCGGCGCCTCGAACGGGCGGCGACGTGAGTCGCGAAAACAATCAACCGTTCCGTAGACGCCCCTGAGCGTCCATCCCCGACGAGGAACACGGGTCATGAAATTTTCCGACTTCATCGAGGTCAAGGCGATTCGTGCGGAACTCGCCGCGACGGATAAGCCGACCGTCATTCGCGAACTGGTCAGCGGTCTGGTCGAAGCGGGCCAGATCAAGGAAGCCGATCAGGAGAGCATCTTCCAGGCGATCATGAAGCGGGAAGAACTGGGCAGCACCGGCATCGGCCGCGGCGTCGCCGTTCCCCACACCAAGCATCCGAGCGTCGATCGGCTGGTCGGCACGGTCGGCGTCAGCCAGGCCGGCGTCGACTTCGCCAGCCTCGACAACGGCAAGGTCTCGCTGTTCTTTCTGCTCGTTTCTCCGCCCGATCGCCCCGGCGATCACCTGAGGGCGCTGGAGAACGTGTCGCGTCAGCTTCGCGACGAGACGTTCTGTCGCTTCCTGAAGCAGTCCAAGACGGTCGACGAGATCCAGCAACTGCTGGAAGAAGCCGACAACAATCAATTCGTTTCCTGATACCGACGCCGGTTTCGCTCGCCTTCTCCGAGAGGTTCGCCAGGCAGGAACGACGGCTCGCTGGGAATCGCCGCTTGGGTCGATTCGCACGCTGCCTTCTTTTCCGGCCGACGAGCGACGTCGGGGAACGAAACTTCCGAAACGGACGGCCGATGACAGCGCTCACCGCGACGCGTCGCGTGACGATCGCTAATCCGGAGGGGATGCACCTTCGCCCCTCCTACCTCGTATCGAAGCTAGCGCTGAAGTACGACGCCGAAGTCTTCCTTGAAAAGGACGGCGAGGCGTACGAAGCCAGCAGCGTGCTGAACCTGATGATGCTCGCCGCCGCTCAGGGAACGGAACTCGTTCTCCGCGCGTCGGGCCGTCAGGCCGAGGAAGCGGTCGACGCCCTCGCCGCGCTCATCGAAAACGGATTTCGCGACGGCCCGGAACCCGCCCCCGGCGGTTCGGCCCCTTCCGATCTCTGATCGTTCGACTCCGAAGCGACGTCTCTTCCCTCCACTCGAATCTGAAGAGCGACCCGGCGTTCCCCGCAACCAGCGTAGGAACCGCCATGAAGAAGGAAATCTTGATCAACGTATCGCAGCCGGAAGAATGCCGGATCGCGATCATCGAGGACGGAATCCTCGAAGAGCTCTACGTCGAGAGAGCCAGTCAGGACAATTACGTCGGAAACATCTACAAGGGACGGATCGTCAACCTGGAGCCCAGCATCCAGGCGGCGTTCGTCGATTTCGGCGTCGGTCGCAACGGCTTTCTCCACATCAGCGACGTCGAAGCCCAGTACTTCCGCCAGGGCGGCTACGACCCGGAGGAGCTTCTCAGCCAGGGCTGGGGCCAACGCTTCGAAGCGGACGAGGTCGACGAATCCGGCGTCGAGAAGAAGCCGAATCAGCGCCGTCCGCCGCGACCGGGGATTCGCCCCCGCATCAAGCCGCCGATCCAGGAGATCTTCAAGCGGGGCGACGAAGTCCTCGTGCAGGTCATCAAGGAAGGGATCGGCACGAAGGGTCCGACCCTCTCGACCTATATCTCCATCCCGGGGCGTTATCTCGTCCTGATGCCCGCGCTGGGCCGCGTCGGCGTCTCGCGCAAGATCGAAGACGACGACGAACGCCGCAAGCTCCGCGACATGATGCTGGAGTTGCAGCCTCCCAAGGGGCTCGGCTTCATCGTCCGGACCGCCGGCGCCGAGCGGACCAAGCGGGATCTCTCGCGGGATCTCTCGTACCTGCTGAGGCTCTGGAAGGCGATCGTCCGCCGGGTCAAGAAGACCGAGGGGCCGTGCGACATCTACGAGGAAAGCGACATGATCACCCGGACCATCCGGGACATCATGAGCGCCGAGATCGACGCGATCTACATCGACGAGAAGGCCGCTTTCGATCGGGCGCAGGACTTCCTGCGGATGGTGCTCCCCAAGCAGGTCGAATCGCTGCACCTGTACGAAGGGAAGGAGCCCCTGTTCCATAAGTACCGCGTCGAAGAGGAGATCGGGAAGATCTACCAGCGGACCGTGCCGCTCCCCAAGGGGGGATCGATCGTCATCGATCAGACCGAGGCGCTGGTCGCCATCGACGTCAACAGCGGCAGCTTCCGGACCGACGATTCGGCGGAAGAGTCGGCGTACCAGCTCAACGTGGCCGCCGCGAAGGAGATCACGCGGCAGCTTCGTCTGCGCGATCTGGGCGGCGTGATCGTCAACGACTTCATCGACATGCGGCGGGAGAAGCATCGCCGGGGGGTCGAGAAGGTCTTCCGAGATGCGCTCAAGCGCGACCGGGCTAGGACGAAGACCGCGCGGATCTCGCCGTTCGGCCTGATCGAAATGACCCGGCAGCGCATCCGCCCGAGCCTGAAGCGGAGCGTCTACGCCGACTGCCCCTGCTGCAAGGGACGCGGCGTCGTGAAAACGCCGGAGAGCATGGCGATCGAGGTCGTCCGGCTGCTGATGCTGGCGGGTCAGAAGCCCGGCATCGTGCGGATCACCGTGCGGGTGAACGTCGACGTCGCCGCTTACCTGAACAACAAGAAGCGGAAGGAACTGGCCCTCCTCGAGGAGGAGAACAAGATCAGCGTCCAGGTGCTGGGGAGCGACGCGCTCTATCCGGAACACCTGGAGCTCGACTGTCGCGACGCCGCGGGCGCCGTGCTGCCGATGAAGATCTGAGTTATCGTCGCAGGGGCTTCTGCCCTACAAAAACGGACGGCCGCCCTCGACGACTCGGGGGCGGCGCCGTAAAATCCGCGGTTTCCTGTTTTGCAAGCGTTCTGCGCCGCTGGCGCTTCGTTCCAACTTTCCGCGCCTCCCGCGCTCTGCGTAACCATGTACGCCATCATCGACGCCGACGGCCGCCAGTACAAAGTCGAGACTGGTCAGATCGTGAAGATGGACTTCCGCGAAGTCGAACCGGAGACGGCGATCGAATTCGATCGCGTTCTGCTGGTTTCAGACGGCGAGAGCATCTCGATCGGCGCCCCCATCGTCGCCGGCGCCAAGGTGACCGGAACCATCATGGGCGAAATCCGGGGCGAGAAGCTGGTCATCCAGAAGTTCCGCCGCCGCAAGAACTACCGCCGCAAGACCGGCCATCGCCAGACCTACACCAAGGTCCGCATCGACGCCATCAGCGTCTGATCCGTCCGGCGACCAGTCGAGCTTCGAAGAAGTTCGGCTTCGTTTACGTCGGCATCGCTCGTGATCCGATGACCTGAATCAACGAAAGCCGCCCCGGAGTAATCTCCGGGGCGGCTTTCAGCATTTAAAGATGGCCGGTCGAGGTAGGCGACTACCGCCGATCGCTCGCCCGCATGACGTAGTACAGCAGGGTCAGGAGCGATTGCAGAGTCGCCGCCACGTATGTCAGGGCCGCCGCGTTCAGCACGCTGTTGACGTAGCCCAACTCGTGGCTGCCCACGATGCCGTACTCGTACAGGAGCGCCTTGGCCCGGTTGCTGGCGTTGAATTCGACCGGCAGGTTCACGAGTTGGAAGAAGACGACGCAACTGAATAGAGCGATGCCCGCCTAGAGCAGCGGCTGGATCGAGAAGATCAGCCCCACGATCAGCAGCAGGATGCCGAAGTTGCTGCCGAGGCCGGCGAGCGGAACGGCCAGGTTTCGCACGACCAGCGGCAGGTATCGATGGGCGTCCTGCAGCGCGTGGCCGGCTTCGTGGGCGGCGATGCCGACGGCGGAGGCGTTTCGTGCGGCGTAGACGCCCTGGCTCAGTCGCAGGACCTTGTGTCGCGGATCGTAGTGGTCGCTCAGGTGGCCGCTGACCGGCTCGATCTCCACGCTATGCAGGCCCGCGCGATCGAGGATCATGCGCGCCGCTTCGGCGCCCGACATTCGGACGGCGATTTTGCTTCCGCGGGAATAGGCGCTGCTGATCCACATCTGGGCGATGAACGACAGGAGCAGCGCGGGCGCCAGAAACACGAAGTACCACAGGTCGAACATCATGAACCCGAGGACCAGACCGTCGGGCGCCGCGAGTTGCGCGAGAAAGTTCATCTGCTGAAACAGTTCCTTGAAGAGTCGACCGCCCCGCGGAGTCGGCGAGCGGCCGAAAGAAGCCGGCCCTGTCGTTCGGGGCATGCCGCTTCGACATGCCGGGCCGGCGTGAACATTATGAGCAAAAACCGGACCGGAAGGGGGGAGCGGCTCCCGACGGGGTAATTCTTCAGTTCGACAACCCGCGCGACAAGCGACGGACCCTTCGCGCACGAAAAAGCGCCGCTCCCGAGACAGGAGCGGCGCCGTTGGACGATCCGGCTCAGCGACAGCTAATCAATGCTTGTTCGCGGCGCTGAAGTATTCCTTGCTGCCTTCGATGCTGGGCTTGATGGTGGCCGAGCCTTCCTTCCAGTCGGCGGGGCAGACTTCGCCGTTTTCCTCGAAGAACTGCAGCGCCTTCACCATGCGCAGGGCTTCGTCGACGCTGCGGCCCAGCGGCAGGTCGTTGACGACCATGTGCCGGACGACGCCTTCGCGGTCGATCAGGAACAGCCCGCGGAGAGCGACGCCCCCTTCGAGCAGAACGCCGTAATCCTGGGCGATCTTCTTCGACAGGTCGGCCAGCAGCGGATACTTGATCTGGCCGATGCCGCCCTGGTCGCGAGCCTGGTTACGCCACGCGAAGTGGGAAAATTCGCTGTCGATCGAGGCGCCGATTACCTGCACGCCGAGCTTCTGGAAATCGTCGTTCCGATCGGAGAACGCGATGATTTCCGTCGGGCAGACGAACGTGAAGTCGAGCGGATAGAAGAACAGCAGGACGTACTTGCCGCGGTAGTCGGAGAGCTGGACCTGCTTGAAGGTTCCGTCTTCCATCACCGCGGTGCAGGAAAAGTCCGGTGCAGGCTTGGTGACCAACTGGCTCATGCGATTCCTCAAGGGGAACGAACTGTCAGGCGACCGAAGCGAAAGCGGAAGCGCTCCCGTTTCGCTGGAATGTCATCATGCGAACGATCTTACGCCGCTTTCCGGAGGGCGGACAAGTAGGTAGACTCCCCAGCCGAAACGGGGGTTTCGGACCGGGCCGAGGGCCTGCGTCCGCCTTCGCCCCCTGCCTTCCCGCAAGCACTCGAGGCTGACGATGAGCGACGTCCGATCCGGCGCAGTGAAGTTCAAGGGAAACCCGATCGATCTGGCCGGCAAGGAGCTGAAGGTCGGCGACGCCGCGCCCGATTTCGAACTGATCGACACGGGGCTGGGGAACGTCACCCGGCAGAACTACGCGGGCAAGACGCTCCTGCTGATCGCGGTGCCGTCGCTCGATACGTCGACGTGCAGCCTGGAAACGAAGAAGTTCAACGAGCAGGTCGCGGGCCGGAGCGACCTCGTCGCCGCGGTCGTGAGCATGGACCTCCCCTTCGCCCAGAAGCGCTGGTGCGGAGCCGAGGGCGTGGAGAACGTCGTGGCGCTGTCGGACTTCCGGAAGGGCAAGTTCGCCAGCGACTACGGCGTGAAGATCGCAGGCGGCCCGCTCGAAGGGATCATGGCCCGCGCGGTCTTCGTCGTGAAGCCGGACGGCAAGCTGGCCCACGTCGAATACGTTTCCGAAGTTTCCGCGGAGCCTGATTATTCCGCCGCCCTCGCGGCCACGAAGTGAGAAATTCGAAAAGCGGCGAGCGAAAACTGATGCCCGGGTCGGGACGCGTCGATATGCCTAGCGTCAGCCTTCGGGCTTGATGCGAAGTTCGACCACACGGCCGAGGGATCAAAAAATACCGGGTCGGCCCTGCTCACCAAAGACTGCGCAGAAGCGCGTCGAGCAGCGCCGTTCTCCCAGCAGCCCCGCTCGCTGCCATCGCCGAACCTCGCAGCCGCGACGAGCTTGCTCGTCGCGGCTTTTTTCGTGCGCTCGCGTCGACATGAACGCCGGGGACACGGAGGGCTGACGCCCTCCGCTCGCTGGCGACTCCGCCGTCGGGCATTCTCGCGATGCGAAGCGCGTTATCCTGATCCCAATCGTTCGACGGAACGCGGGAACACTCAGGATCGGCTATGAAGATCGCTTACTTCGACTGCGGCAGCGGCATCAGCGGCGACATGACGCTCGGGGCGCTGATCGACCTGGGGGCGCCGCTCGAGGCGATCCAGGAACAGCTCGACTCGCTGAAGCTGCCCGACTGCCGCCTGCGGATCGAAACGGTCAAGCGTCACGGGTTCCGTGCGACGAAGCTGCACGTCGACGCGACTCCGGAGCACAAGCACCGGCACCTGCACCACATCGCCGCGATGATCGACGGTTCGACGCTGTCGGATCGGCAGAAGGATCTCGCGCATCGCATCTTTCGCCGGCTGGCGGAAGCCGAGGCGAAGGTCCACGGCTCCACGATCGAGAAGGTTCACTTTCACGAAGTGGGCGCGGTCGACTCGATCGCCGACGTCGTCGGAACGGCGATCGCCTGGGATCTGCTCGGCCTCGAAGGCGCCGTCGCTTCGCCGGTGACGGTCGGTTCGGGATCGATCGAGATCGCTCACGGACGCGTCAACGTTCCCGCCCCCGCGACGGTCGAACTCCTTCGCGGAGTTCCGATCGCGGCCAGCGACGTTCCCTTCGAACTCGCGACTCCGACCGGCGCGGCGATTCTGTCGACGCTGGCGAGCGAGTACGGTCCCCTGCCGACGATGACGATCGACGCCGTCGGGTACGGCGCCGGCAGCCGGGAACTGGAAGATCGGCCCAACGTGCTGCGGATCGTCGTCGGCCACGCGGCGGAAGCGAAAACGAGCGCGGCGGAGGACTCGCGCACGGAGCAGGTCGTCGTGCTCGAAACGGACGTCGACAGCGTCACGGGCGAGCGTCTGGGCTACTGCCAGATGCGACTGTTCGAGGCGGGGGCCCTGGACGTCTATCTGACGCCGCTTCTCATGAAGAAGCAGCGGCCCGGCTCGCTGGTGACCGTCATCTGCCGTCCGGACAAGGCGGAGGCGCTGGGGAATATTCTGTTCGCCGAGATCGGTACGCTAGGCGTTCGCGAAAGTCGCGTCCGACGCCGCGTGCTGCCGCGAACGGCGCATGTCGTCGTGACGCCGTACGGTCCGGTCGGGGGAAAGGTCGCGACGACACCGGAAGGCAAGCATCTGTTCTCGCCTGAATACGACGAGTGCGTCCGCGTCGCGCGCGAACTGGGCGTCTCCTTGGACGATGTGCAGGTCGCGGCGCACGCGGCCTATCGAACCGGGGCGACGCTCTCGCCGCCGAACTCCGCGGGCGAATAAGCGGACGGCGAGCGGGTGACGGCTCAGTAACCCGTTCCGGGATGCGCCTCGTACGGCGCCTCCAGTTTCGCGGTCTCTTCCGACGTCAGGACGAGACTGACGGCGGCGACGGCGTCATCGAGGTGCGACTGCTTCGTCGTGCCGATGATGGGACTCGTCACGACACGCTTCGAGAGCAGCCATGCGGTCGCGATCTGCGCGGGCGAAACTCCGCGAGCGGTTGCGACCTCCCGAACCCGCCCGACGATCTCCTTATCCGAGGGCCTGCCGTAGAGTTTGGCCGCGAAGTCGTCGGAGCCTGCGCGCGGGGTCGCGGTGACGTCCGCGGGATCGTCGACCGTGCGCGCGAGCCTGCCGCGGGCGAGCGGCGACCAGGGGAGCACGGCGATCCGCTGGTCCTCGCACAGGGGCAGCATCTCCCGCTCCTCCTCGCGGAAGAGGAGGTTGTAGTGGTTCTGCATCGAAACGAACGGCGACTGCCCTGCCCCGCGAGCTCGCTCCAGCATCTGGCAGAAGCGCCAGGCCGGCATGGAACTCGCGCCCAGGTAGCGGACCTTGCCGCTCTGCACCAGCGAGTCGAGCCCCGCCAGGATCTCTTCCATCGGCGTGTGCGGGTCGAAGCGATGGATCTGGTAGAGATCGATCGTCTCCAGGCCGAGCCGCTTCAGGCTGGCCTCGCACGCCTGGACGACATGCTTCCGCGACAGGCCCTGCATGTTGGGCCGGTCGGACATGGCGTAGAAGACCTTCGTCGCGACGACGGCCTCCTCGGGCTTCAGGTACTCCTTGATCGCGCGGCCGAGGATCCGCTCGCTTTCGCCCAGCGAGTAGATATTCGCCGTATCGAAAAAATTGATCCCCGCGTCGACCGCCTTGCGGAAGAACGGCAGCGCCTCCGATTGTTCCAGCACCCAGGGACGCCAGGATTTCGAACCGAAGCTCATGCATCCCAGGCAGATCCGCGAGACCTGCACGCCGGTGCGACCGAGGGAGACGTACTGCATACGAAAAACTCCAGGGCGACGTGAGCAGCAGTCTGTTAGTACAGCGCGAGCGACAGCCGCCGACGATAGTCCCGCGTCAGGTCGGAATCGTCAGGCAGCACGCGAAAGATCTCGACCATCCGCGACTTCGCGGAGTCGCGAAGCGCGCCCGAATCGTTCTCTACGACGGTCAGGAGCGCGGCGAGAGCAGCCGGGTAGTCGCCCTGCGACGCGCAGGCTTCTCCCCAGGCGAGCGCGGCGGCGGGATCCTCGGGGCGCGTCTCATGTGCCTGTCGGGTCGCCTGCAGGTCGACGTGGCCGCCTTCGGACAGGCTGAGCGACGCCTTGACCCGTTCGGCTTCCGGCTCCAGAAAGCCGCGCTGTTCCAGTTCCTCGACGATGCGCAGCGCCTCGTCGCGTTTCGACTCGTCGCCGGAGGCCGCGAGCGTCCTGGCCAGTCCGACGGTCAATCGCGGATGCAGCAGATCGGCGGCGGCGAGCGTTTCCAGGCGGGAGCGATACTCCGCTTCGGCGGCGGCGGGATCCTGCTTCTCCTTCGCCTCCAGGTCTCGAAGATCGTCTTCCGCCAGTAGGCGTCCGATACGTTCGATCCACTCCGCTTCCGGCATCAGGCCGAGGAACTGATCGACGACCTTTCCGTCCCGCAGGGCGAAGACGGCGGGGATGCTGTCGACGCGGAAGGCGCCCGCGGCCTGGGGAGCTTCGTCCGTATTCGCCTTCGCGAGGACGACGCGTCCGTCGAACGACGCGATCACCTTCTCCAGAATGGGCGCCAGCATGCGACAGGGCTGGCACCACTCGGCCCAGAAGTCGACGAGCGTGAGAACCTGCTTCGAGCGTTCCAGCACGTCCGCCTGAAAGCGGGCGTCGTCGACGTCGAAAATGAACGGCGAGTCTGTCATAGCGATTCCTTTTGGCGACGACTGTCGCGCTGACGCATCCGTCATTGCCTATCGCATCTGTCATGACCCGTACGACGGGTATGACCGGTCGAGTCGTAAGCGATCTTAACGCTCTGCGGGGCGGACCGTCGTAGCGATCGCGAATCGCCCGATCAGACTGGATCGAGCAGGAAGCCGGAACTCGCGCTGCGAGGACCGCCCCCTTGCAGCGTCCGATGCGATCGGACGGATGCCCCCCGCCTGTTTGAATCAAGTTGCATTCTGAAGCGCCGCACCGCGCGAGATAAGTCCCTGTCGGGCTGGGCTCGTCGCCCTATCCCGCTGGGCGTATCGCGTAATCGCGCCGGGCGCGGCGCCGGCTTCCGCGAAAACGTCTGTCCTTCCTTTTCGTGTCCTCGAGGCCGTGACTTCCGACCCCTCCACCTCCGATCTGCTGCGGCAGCTCCTGTCGGCGCTCCGCCGTCAATGGCGGCCCGCGGCGCTCGTCGGACTCGCGGTCATCGGCGTGACGATCGCGGCTTATATCGTGCTGCCGCGAAAGTACCAGTCCGAGGCGCTTCTCTTCGTGAAGGTCGGCGCCTCGAGCGTCACGCTCGACCCGACGGCGACCACCGGTCCGACGATCTCTTTGTACGAATCGCGCGAGACGGAGATCAACTCGATCCTGCAGATCCTGACGAGCCGCGCGATGCTCGAGCGGACGGTGGAAACGCTCGGGCCCGAAGTGGTCCTCGGCGAGAAGCCTCTTTCGGCGAGGGTCGAGGTCGACGTCGAGAATCGTCCGAGCGTCTCCGACGGGCCGACGGAATCGCAGTTCGATGAGCGGGGGCAACAGGCGATCCGTGCGCTGGCCGATTCGGTCTACATCTCGACGCCGAAGAAGTCCACCGTCATTTCGGTCGGCAGCGCGGCCCCCTCGCCCGAAGTGGCCCAGCGAATCGTGGAAACGATCCTGGCGCAGTTTCAGGAAGAGCACCTCCGCGTCAACGCCACGCGCGGCTCGTACGCATTCTTCGAGAATCAGACCGAAGAGCTGGCCGCCCGGATCGCCGAGACGTCGGACGCGCTGATCCAGAAGAAGAACGACGCCGGCGTGCTGCTGCTCGACGAGCAGCGGAAGAACGTCGAGAAGCAGCTGAGCGATCTGACCGATCGACTGCGCGTCGCTCAGTCGGAGGTCGTCGGCTCGACCGCCTCGATCGCCGCCCTGGAGGATGCACTGGCCTTCCTGCCCGATCGCGTGGAGACCGAGCGAACGATCGGCATTTCCAACGACGCTTACGACCGCATGCGCGATCGCCTGTACGAACTGGAGATTCGCGAACGCGATCTACGGGCGCGCTACACGGACACGCACCCGACCGTGCAGGCCGTTCTGGAACAGGTCCGCGAAGCGGAAGCTCTGGTCTCCAAGCAGGCGCCCGAACGGACGCAGATTCGCGAGATCGTCCCCCCGTCGCGAGTGAAGGCGGAAGAAGAGCTGGTCGGAGAACGGGCACGACTGGCGTCGCTCACGTCGCTGGTCGAGAAGCTCGAATCGCAGCAGGGCGAGCTGCTCACGGGCCTGCGACAGATGAACGACGAAGAGACGGAAATCGCGCGGCTTGAGCGGGAGAAAGCCGTCCTGGAAGCGACGTATCGGCTTGCCGCGGAAAAGCTGGAGCAGGCGCGAATTCAGAAGGCGCTCGCGGAAGAGCGGGTGTCGAACGTGAACGTGATTCAGCCCGCGAGCTACGACCCGAAGCCGGTCAGTCCGAAAGCCAGCATTGTGCTGGGGGCAGGATTCCTCCTCGCGATGCTTTCCTTCGTCGCGACCGCGTGGCTGCTCGATCGGTTCGACGACTCGGTGCGAAGCGCCGGCGATCTCGAGCGGCGACTCCAGGCGCCGTCGCTCGGCCGATTGCCGCGCTCGGCGACCGGCGAACTTTCCTGGAATTGAACGGACCCTACCTGAGCGCCCGCCGTGCTCGCTCGACGAGCGACCCGGGCGACGCAACTACGAACGAACAGCCGAGGAACGTCAGGTGGCCCTGAACGGACGCAGTTCACTCGCGGGATTGCTCCGCCGTCGTCGCGTCGCCGGAGATCCGGTCGAAGCCGAACGGACGCGCGCTGCCTATGAGCGGGGACTGGGAGAACTTCTGGAACGCGTCGCCCCTTCGTCCGCCCGACAACCGGGACGAGGTCGGTCCGTCGCGCTCGTCAGCGCCGAGCCGCGGCAGGGAGCGACGACCGCCGCGGCCAATCTGGCCATCTTCGCGGCCCAGCGCCGACGCCTGAGGACGCTCCTGATCGACGCGAGCGAAGGTTCGCCTCAGTTGCATCTGCGATTTCGCCTGCCCGTGAATCCGGGCCTGGCTGAGCGACTACGAGGCGACGCGACGACGTCGGCGTCCGTGCATGCCACCGTGTTCGGGCGACTCGATCTGCTGCCGCTCGGCTACGGAGGATTGCTTCAGGGAGCGGACGGGATCGACGCGTTCCGCGCGTTGCTCGAAGAAGCGCGAGGCGAGTACGACCTGACGCTGATCGATTCGGGCGACGTGAGGTCGGAGGGGGCTTCTCTGCGGCTGGCTGCGGTCGCCGACGCCTGCGTCCTCGTGGTCGATCCGGCGCGCGGTCGACGAGGGAACGTCGAAGAAACGGCGGCGCGTTTGCGGTCCGCGGGAGCGACGCTCGCGGGCTTCATTTTCAACCAAGATTCAGGGCGCTGATCCCCGCAGCGACGCATCGCGCCGCTGAACGACTATGGCTTTCAACTTTCGCATTCCGTTCTTCTCCCGGCAAGGCTCGCCGTTGCCGGCGAGATTCCTCTCCGATCGCTCGGCGCTTTACGCCGTGGTCGAACGAGAGCGTCTGCGCACGGACCGTAACGGAAGCCCGTTCTGCCTGCTGATCTTTCGACCGGAAGACGATCGCGACCCGCCGCACGCTGAAGAAGAGCAGGCGCTCGCAGAGTTTCTTTGCGGTCGGCTGCGGGAGAGCGACGCGATCGGACGCTGGCAGCGCGACGTCGCGGCGCTCCTGGTCGACACGACCCTGCAGGGAGGTCATTACGTCGCCGAAGAAGCCATCAAGGCGAGCGCCAGGGAAGGTCGGCGATACAGCGCGACGGTGCGGGTCTATCCTGAATGGGCGAGCGAGGATTCGGACGAACCGCAGGCTCGCGAGGCGTCGCCTGCTTCGTCGCGCGCGTCGGACGCAGTCGCCGCCGGCGCGATAAAGACTCGCAGCGCGGAAACGTCGCGACAGACCGCCGATCTAGAACGCTTCTTCCTCCGCGAACTCGCGCCGCCGGTCCCTGCCTGGAAACGCATCTTCGACGTCGCGGCGGCCGGATGCGGATTGCTCGCGCTCGCCCCGGTACTGGCCGTCGCGGCGGCCGCGATCAGACTCACGTCGCCGGGCCCGATCTTCTTTACGCAACTGCGGACCGGTCGCGGCGGCGAATCGTTCCGGATGTACAAGTTCCGCACGATGACAGTCGACGCGGAGAGCAAGAAGGCGGCTCTCCGGGCGCTCAGCGTGCAGGACGGACCGGCGTTCAAGCTGGAACACGATCCGCGGATTACGCCGATCGGAGCGATTCTGCGGAAGAGTTGCGTGGACGAGCTGCCGCAACTTTGGAACGTCCTCCGCGGCGAGATGTCGATCGTGGGACCCCGTCCGCTCCCCGTGGACGAAGCGGCCCGGTGTGCTGACTGGCAACAGCGTCGTCACGCGGCTCTGCCCGGCCTGACGTGCTATTGGCAGGCGCTCGGTACGGCCCGGGTGCCGTTCGTCGAGTGGATGCGGCTCGATTTGCGGTACGTGCGGAACATTACTCCCGGAGTCGACCTACGTTTGATCATGCGGACGCTTACGCACGTCGTGCTTGCCCGAGCTTCGCGTTGACGCTCCCCGCCTTCGCTTTGCGCCTTCCGACGATTTTCCGATGTTTCGCTTCGCTTCGCTTCTCCAGAACTCGCCTGTCGCCCTCCCGGCGAGCGACGGACGGTGCGCAGCGCTGGAGAATCGCTCCCTGCCTGACGTGCTCGACCGGGAGCGTCGGGCGAATCGGGCACGCTGGCGGGCCGACCTGGGATCCCGACTCGCTTCGATTCCGTCGACCCTGTTCGGCCCCTGCCAGACCGGCGTCGCCCTGCTGACTTACCACCGCCTCGCCCCGATCGCGCCCGGCAGGAGCGCAAGTTACAACGTCACCCCGGCTCGCTTCGAGGAGCAACTGTCCGGCCTGCTCGCGCGGGGCTATCGGGCTCGGTCGCTGTCGTCGGTCGTCGCCGCCGGGAAGGCCGACGATGCGGATCTGCGGCGATCGTTCGTCGTCACCTTCGACGACGGCTACGAAAATTTCTACGCGCACGCCCTTCCGATCCTGCGCCGGCTGCGGGTTCCCGCGACGCTCTTTCCGGCGACGGCCTACCTGGACTCTGATTCTCCGTTCCCGTTCGACGCGGACTTCGCGCAGGCTCCCGCCAGCGACGCTGCCGAACTCTGGCGTCCGATGAAGAGCGAGCAACTGCGCGAGATCGTCGCCGACCCGCTGATCGGAGTCGGTTCGCACACGCATACGCATCAGGACTTCCGGAATCGTCCGGACGACTTCGAGCAGGACGTGAGGACGTCGATCGAGATCCTCACGAAGCGATTCGGCGCTAAGACGCCGTTGCCGTTCTCGTTTCCGTACGGCGTCGCCAGCCTGGGCTTCACGAACGGCGATCTGATTCGGCGGACGCGCCAGCTTCCATTGACGTGTGCGCTGTCGACGGAGCCCCGCCTGGCCGTCCCTGGTCAGGATCCGTTCGTATGGGGTCGATTCGACGTAAAGCCCTTCGACACGCCTGCCACGCTCGGCGGCAAGATCGACGGATGGTTCACCTGGCTGAAGCGTCGCGCAGGACTCGGACCCATAGCGCCGGCGTCGGGTTGAGATCTCGAATCGCAGCGACCTCCGCTTTCCGCTGATCGGACTCGTTCCGACAGATCGCTTCAGTCGAAGTTCCGCATGACGACGGCGCCCGCCGAACCGATCGACCGCTTCCGCCGCCTGTTCTCGCAGGCATCGCGGGCGGCGAGTTCGCGCGCGGGGTCGTCGATTCTGGCCGTCATCGATCAGGCGATCTTCAGCGGGACGAACTTCGCCGCTGTGCTGCTGATCGCGAACTACGCCGCGCCCGAGCAACTGGGCGTCTGGCAGATGGCGATGACGGTCGTTCTTCTCGGGTACTTCGTGCAGGATGCCCTGATCCTGGCGCCCTACCGCGTGCATTACCACGCGCGTCCGCTGGAAGAGCGACCCGCCTATTTCGGAAGCGCCCTGCTGCATCAGGCGGGGTTGGTGATCGCGCTGCAGTTTGCGCTGTTTCTCTTCGTCGCGGCGGTCCATCTGGCGGCCCCGCAGATCGAGTACGAAGGCGTCTTCGCCGTACTCGCCGCGCTCTTCCCGTTCATCCTCGCCCGCGACGCGGCGAGGCGGATGGCGATGATCCACTTCCAGAACGGAACGGCCGCGATCGTCGACGCGACGACCGCCGCGCTGTTGCTGGGGGGGCTCTTCCTGGTCTTCGAGTTCGGCTCGTTCGATCTGCAGTACGCGATGGTTCTGCTGGGAATCGCCAGCGCGGCCGGCGCGGGACTGTGGTTTTTGATCCAGAATGTCCCCTTCTCCCTGTCCGCAGCGAAGTGGCGAGCCGACTGGGTCACGAACTGGGTCTTCGGTCGCTGGACGCTCGCCTCGATGCTGGTCAGCAACGGCGCGACGCTGCTCCTGATGCCGTGGGCGCTCGCCTTCGCGAAGGGAGAAGCCGTCACAGGAGAGTTCGCCGCGGCGACCGGCGTGGCCGGCGTGACGAACCTGTTCGTGAACGGATTCGGCAACTTTCTGGGGCCCCACTTCGCGAAGGTTTACGCGCACGAAGGCCGGGCCGGACTGGCGAAGGCGATCGTCGTGCCGACGATTCTCTTCGGCGTAGGTCTCGGCGGAGCGACTGTCGCAGCGATCTTCCTGGCCGAGCCGGTTGCGCAGGTTCTGTTCTCCGGCAAGTATCCCGGCGTGGGGCGCCCGATCGCGTACCTGTTCGGCAATAGCTGGATGCTGGGGCTGGGGATCGTCGCCTCGGCGAGCCTGTACGCCATGCATCGCCCGCGCGCCAACTTCCTGTCGGACTGCGTGAACCTGGTCGCTGCCGTCGTGGCGATGATCCTTCTGATCGAGCCCTGGGGGGCGACCGGCGCCGCGGCTTCGTACCTGACCGGAACGATCTTCGGATCGTCGACGCGGTGGCTCGCGTTCCTGATCGCGCTGTCTCGTCCCGAGGCCGGCGCTTCCGCGACGGATCCGCGCGAGTCGGAAGGGCCCGCATCCTTGTCGACGGAGGGAACGCGATGAACCTCGTCGAATCGTCGCGAGATTCGCTTTCCGGGCGAGGCGTCCTCGGCGTCGCCGCCTGGCTCGCGGCCGTGTTCTTCTACAAGGACCACTTCTTCACGGTCTCCCGCTACGACGAGTGGGCGCCCTGGGCCGCCAGCGGCGTCGTCGCGTCGGGCGGCAACGTGCTGAAGGGGGCGGCCCTCGGATCGATCGGCCTGCTCGGCGCCTGCCTTCTCGCGACTCGCAAGTCGAACGCCCAGGCGCCGCATCACTCGGCGCTGCTGGGGCTGATGATCGCCTACGTCGGCTGGTGTGCGGCGAGCCTGCTCTGGACCGAGGATCGCGGCGCGACCAGTCGGCAGCTTGTGGTGCTGTTCGCCGTCTTCATCGGCGCCTGGGGCATCGCCGCCCGAACGCAGCCCCGCGACCTGCTCAAGATGCTGTTCGTGATCTGCGGCAGCTTCCTCGCGATCGGTCTGTTCGCGGAACTGTCGCTCGGCACGTTTCGACCCTGGGCGAGCGGGTATCGTTTCGCCGGCACCGTTCATCCGAACGCGCAGGGCGGAATCTGTGCGACGCTCGCGATCTCGTCGCTCGCCTACTGGCTGTCGCGCCGTGACGGAGATCGCGGCGAAAGGTCGGCCCGACGCGAAGAAGGACGTTCGAACGGCTGGAGCGAGTGGCTGCCGGCGATTCTGTTCGCGGCGGCGATCGTCGGCCTGTTGCTGGCGAAGTCCCGAACCTGCGTCGCCGGCTGCATATTGGGATGCGGCATCCTGCTCCTGTTTCGGGTCTCGGCCCGATCGAAGGTTCTCGTCGGCTTCGCCGGCGCCTGGAGCCTCGCGGCGGCGGTTTTCGTGCTGGCGCTCTCGGGCGTCGATCTCGCGGCAGAGGCGGAGTCGGCGCTGTACATGGGGCGCCAGGAGGAATCCGAAGCGCTCTCGGGACGCCTCCCGATCTGGACCGAACTGTCGAACTACGTCGCGGAGCGACCCTGGCAAGGTTACGGCTACGCCGCGTTCTGGACCGAAGACCGGATCGATACGATCTCCGCAGACGTGATGTGGGTATTTCGCGAGGCCCACTCCAGCTTCTTCGAAATGCTGCTCAGCGTGGGCGGCGTCGGGCTGTTCCTGTTCCTCGCGTCGGCGCTCACGGCGGCGGGCCTGGCGTTTCGTAGGGCGTTGCGAGGAGACCCTTACGCGGCCTATCTCCTGGCGCTGATGGCCTTCTTCGCCGTCACCGCGTTCACCGAGTCGAGCGTGGTCTGGCCCTGCCTGGAAACGACCGCCCTGGGAATCGCGGCGTTTCAGCTGGCGTTCCGGCGGGGCGAAGCGGTCGCGCCTTCCGCGAGAGTCGCGGAATCGTCGCCTTCGCTGTCTCGAGTGGCGGAGGTGCAGCCGTGACGCTCTTTCCAGGTCGCCGAAAGTCGGCGGCTGCCGGCTCCGTCGAGGTCGTACGGAAGCGGTTCGAGGATCTCTCCCCGGTCGAACTGGCGGCCTGGGCCGATCTGCAGGAGACGCTTCCCGCGTTCCGCAGTCCCTACCTGAGACCCGAGTTCGCCGGACTCGTCGCGGAAGCGCGCGACGACGTCGAGATCGGCGTGATCGCGCGGGACGGGGTCGCCGTCGGCTTCTTTCCCTATCAGGTCGACGCTCGCCGGGTCGCGTCGCCGATCGGGTCGCCCGTCAGCGACTACCAGGGAGTTCTCGCGTCGCCCGATGCGGTCTGGTCGGACGAGAGCCTGCTTCGGACGTGCAACCTTTCGGCCTACGCGTTCGACCATTTGCTCTGCGGATCGCGCGGTTTCGAGCAGGGAGTTCTCTCGCGTGCCGAGTCGCCCGTCGCGGATCTGGACGACGGGTACGAAGCCTATCGCGCGGCGAAAAACGCCGAATCGGACGTCATTCGGTTCAGCGAGCGCATGGAGCGGCGACTGGCCCGAGAGGGCGAAGTCCGATTCACCTGGCAGGCAGATGCCGAAGCTGCCGAACTGATTCACCGCTGGAAGCGACCCCGGTACGTCGAGACCGGCGCCTTCGATCCGTTCGAAACGAGTTGGACGGCGAAACTGCTCGAGCGGTGTCTGCATGCGAACGAGGAACGCTTCTCCGGCGGCATCGCGGCCCTGTCCGTGGGAGGACGAACGGTCGCGGCGAATTTCTATTTGCGCAGCGGCGACGTCGTGCATTCCTGGATTCCGGCCTACGATCCCGAACTGAGCGCCAGTTCCCCCGGGAGCGTGCTGTTTCATGAATCGCTTCGCCGCGCCTCAGAGATCGGAATGCGACGTCTCGACTTCGGCAAGGGCGACGAGCGGTACAAGCTCCGGCTGATGACCGGAGCGGTCGCGGTGGCTGAAGGAGGCGTCGACCGCCGCGTCTTCCGCAGCGTCGCCCGTCGCGGTTGGTACGGCCTGCGAGGCTTCGTGCGGTCTTCCCGCTGGGGCCAGAGCCTGCTCAGCCGTTACCGTCGACTGAAGCGGACTGTCGCTCGCTCCTGATTCGAGGTGGACGGGCGACGCTCGTTGAATCCGCCCGGGTCGCGAATCAGACTGGCGGAAATTGCCCCCCGCGCACGCGACCCGCCCGCGTCCGCTCCCTCCCGCCTCACATTCCCCTCGATGCCGCTCGCCCTGGAGATCGTCCTGACCGCCCTCGCCGCGATTCTCGCCGTTCCGTCGGCGTTTCTCGCGTTGCAGTGCGTCGTCGCCGCGATCGCCGGGAGTTCGCGGCCGCATCCGCCCTCCGCGCCGGAGTCCGACGCGTGCTGTCGCTCGCAGCGGGTCGTCGTCCTGATTCCTGCCCATAACGAGGAGCGGTCGATCGCGAAAACGCTGGAGAGCGTCATTCCGCAACTGGACGACCCTCGCGATGCGCTGGTGGTCGCCGATAACTGCGATGACGCGACGGCGGAGGTTGCCCGGCGAGCGGGTGCGACGGCGATCGAGCGCTCGGACGCGGCGCTCCGAGGCAAGGGCTACGCCCTCGACTTCGGGGTGCGTCACCTGGAGCAGGATCCGCCCGGGATCGTGAGCGTCCTCGACGCCGATTGCCGCCTCTATCCCGGCTCGGTCGCGGCGCTGCGCGAGCGGATCGTCGCGACGGGTCGACCGGCCCAGGCGCTGAACCTGAGCGACGCTTCGGCCGCGACGAATCCGACCCAGGCAGTCGCTCTCTTCGCGAATCGTATCGTCAACCTCGTGCGGCCGACCGCGGGCGAAGCGCTCGGCATGTCCTGTCGCCTGATGGGCACCGGCATGGCGTTCCCCTGGGAGGTGATCCGCGAGGCGTCACTCGCCACGGGAAACCTGGTGGAGGACCTGCAACTAGGGCTCGACCTGATCGTGCAGAACGTTCGCCCCACGTTCTGCCCCGACGCACGCGTGACGACGGACCTGCCCGGTTGCGAGAAATCGTTCCGCAGTCAACGGACCCGCTGGGAGCAGGGGCATCTGGCCGCGGCGACGAAGCAGGTTCCCCGATTGGTCCAGGCGGCCCTGCGTCAGGCGCGGTTCGATCTTCTCTGGACGGCGCTCGACCTGTCGGTTCCCCCGTTGTCGTTGCTGCTGGCGACGTCGTTCCTGGCGTGGGCGGCTCTCGGCCTTTCGACGATTCTCTTCGGCATCGGCCTGACGGCGTGGACGCTGCTGACCTGTGCCGGAGTCGGAGCGGCGACGGCGCTCGTCCTCGCCTGGATGCGTTATTGCCGGGAGCAGATTCCGCTGGTCACGATAGCGCTGGCGCCAGGATACGTCCTCGCGAAGCTCCCCCTGTACGCATCGATGCTAGTTCGTCGGCAGAAGGCCTGGATTCGCACCGAGCGAGGGCCGGCCTGATGTCCGCCACTCTGAACGCTGCGAACAAGCAGGAACTGGGGGCGATGCCCTGCCCCAACTACCGCCTGCTCGGGGTGACGATCGCCGACGTCACGAAGGCCGAGGCATGCGACCTGATCGAGGAGAGCCTGCTCCGCGTGCGCGACGGGAGCACGGCTGCCCGCACGTTCTACTTCGTGAACGCGCATACGCTGAATCTGGCGACGGATGACGCGGACTATCGCGACCTGCTGAACCGCGGCGACTATGTCTTCGGCGATGGCACCGGCGTCCGATGGGGAGCGCGGCTACAGGGGATACGGGTGAAAGACAATCTCGTCGGCACCGACCTGACGCCGACGCTCTTCGCCTCGAAGGCCGGCCGCGGATATTCGTACTTCCTGCTCGGATCGAACGAGGAGACCGTCGAAGCTGCCGCAGCGTATGCACGACGAGAGTTTCCCGGCTGGATCCAGGCCGGGTTTCATCATGGCTATCTGAGCGATGCGGCGGCGGAACGGAGCGCCGTCGCGGCGATTCGCGAGGCACGGCCCGACGTGCTTCTCGTCGGGATGGGCAACCCGATTCAGGAACGCTGGATCGAGCGCTGGGCGAAGGAGCTTCCTGTCGGCGCCCTCCTCGGCATCGGCGGTTTGTACGACTACTGGGCAGGCAACGTCAGCCGGGCTCCGCAGGCCGTTCGACGAGCGGGATACGAATGGCTGTGGCGCCTCTACCAACAGCCGCGGGCGAAGGCACACCGCTACCTGGTCGGCAACCCGCTGTTTCTCTACCGCCTGCTTCTTGACCGCGTCGTGGCCCGCCGCCGATTGACGCGCGCGACGGCGAGCTGAACGCGGCTGTCGATCGGCGATGCTTGCTGATTCGCCGGCGGGTTCGGAAGGCTCCCTGCCGTTCCGCGTTCGAGCCGTTGCGGATAATCTAGCAGGCTGCTGCACGACGCCTTCGTGGCGTGGTACAGCCTCGCCAGGTTCGGAACAAGTTCCTCACGGCTCGCGAAAGGGTCGTGAACTCCCCTTTCGTCGTCGCATCCTTGCGACGAACGAAGGCTGGCTGCCTTTTGCAGCAGCCGTCTAGTCCGCAGGCTCTCGCCGCGCCAGAGCCGCCGCTCGAACCGTCTTCGGTAACCACTCTATGGCCGACTACCGCAAACGTCGCGAAGTTCTCCTGCGTACGCTGAAGAAGCGGAAGCTGCCCGGGATGCTCGTGACTGACGAGATGAACGTCACCTACCTGACCGGGTTCACCGGCGACAGCACGGTCCTGCTGCTGACGCCGGAGAAGGCGCTCCTAATCTCCGATCCGCGATACACGACGCAGATCGAAGAGGAATGCCCCGACGTCGAGGCGACGATCCGATCGACGTCCAGCGTGCCGATGAAGACGGCGGTCGCCGAGGCGGTCCGGTCGTCGAAGCTGCACTCGCTCGCCTTCGAGGCAGATCACCTGTCGACCGCGACGCATGCGGAGTATGTCGCCGCGATCGAGGGCGTCGAGCTGATTCCGACCAGCGGCATCGTCGTCGAGCAGCGGGCGGTCAAGGACGCGGACGAGGTGGCGGAAATCCGCGTCGCCGTCGATCTGGCGGAGCGGTCGTTCCGCGCGGTGACGGCCGCTCTTCGCGGCGATATGACGGAGGCGCAGGCCGCCGCGGAATTGGAATACCGCATCCGCATGCTCGGCGGGCGCGGCCTCGCGTTCGATCCGATCGTCGGCGTCGGACCGCGATCGGCGCTCCCCCACGGTCGTGCAGGCGAGACTCGCTTCTCGGAATCGACCTTCTGCCTGTTCGACTGGGGCGCGCGGAAGACGCTCTACCGCAGCGACATCACGCGGCTGGTCGTCTACGGCAAGCTGCCCGCGAAGATCGAAAAGATTTACGGCGTCGTGCTGGAGGCCCATCGCCTCGCGATCGAAAAGATCGGGCCGGGCGTTTCCACGCGGGAAGTCGATTCGATCGCCCGAAAACACATCGCCGACGCCGGATTCGAAAAGCGCTTCGGACATGGCTTGGGACACGGGATCGGGATCGCCATTCACGAGCAGCCCCGCTTCAGCGCCCTGTCCGATGCGACGCTGACGCCGGGAATGGTCGTCACGGTTGAGCCCGGCATTTATCTTCCGGGGGTCGGCGGCGTCCGAATCGAGGACGACGTGCTCGTGACCGCGAAGGGGGCGGAGGTTCTGACCTCGCTTCCTCGGGATCTGGATGCGTGCGTCGTTTCCTTGTAAATTCCTGTATCGTCCGGAACTGGGGGCGAATGGCGGGCAGGCAAGCGACGCGAGCGATGTTGCCCGATCGACGCGTCCCCTAGAATTCCGGATCGAATCATGTCCCGCGACAGCGCCGGCTCAGCCGAGGAATCCTGCGTGAGCGATCCCGAACCGCAATCGGAACCTGTATTCGACGTCGACCGCGTGCGGCAGCTCGTCGATCTGATGAAGCAGCACGACCTGAGCGAAATCGCTCTGCAGAACGGCAATCGGAGAATTCGCCTGCGTCGGGGCCCGCTCCAGGCTCCGACCTTCGTCGCCGGCGCGCCCGCGAGTGCGCCGATGGCGTTCGCCCCTCCGGCCGTTTCGCCGCCTGCCGGCGGAGTCTCCGCGCCGAGCGCTGCCGCTCCTCAAGCGGACCCGAACGCGAACGCCATCCTCATCAAGAGCCCGATGGTCGGCACGTTCTATTCGAAGCCGAATCCTAAGGCCAAGTCCTACGTGCAGCCGGGCGACCGCGTCACGCCGGAAACCATCGTCTGCCAGATCGAGGCGATGAAGACCTTCTCCGAAATTCCGGCAGGCGTCAGCGGAACGATTTCCGCGATGCT
Source organism: Lignipirellula cremea (assembly GCF_056501455.1). Classification (NCBI taxonomy): domain Bacteria; kingdom Pseudomonadati; phylum Planctomycetota; class Planctomycetia; order Pirellulales; family Pirellulaceae; genus Lignipirellula; species Lignipirellula cremea. The sequence continues at coordinate 5,395,625 of NZ_CM151415.1, read as the reverse complement.
CGTCCGGGACGAAGAGCCGGTCGACGTCGACAAGCCGCTGTTTCGTCTGGACCCGTGACGCATCCCGCGTCGACTCGGCCGCCCGCCGAACGCAGGGCGCCGAGGGTCCAATGAAGGGCCGGACGTGCGGGTTCGCCCCCGTTCGGATTCGCTCCCCGCTATCGCTCGCTTGCCTCCCGGGCGATCTCTGGATCGCCGCTGAACCGCCTCTCACGAACGCGATTCTCGACCCGCCATGTACAACCGGATCCTGATCGCCAACCGCGGCGAGATCGCGCTGCGCGTCATTCGCGCCTGCAAAGAACTCGGCATCGAGACGGTCGCCGTCTACAGCACGATCGACAAGGACGCGTCGTACCTGCAACTCGCGGACGAAGCGTACTGCATCGGCCCTCCCCCCGCGGCGGAGAGCTACCTGAAGATCGAGCACGTCATCGCGGCGGCCGAAATCGGCAACGTCGAGGCCATCCATCCTGGTTACGGCTTCCTTTCCGAAAACGCCCACTTCAACGAGATCTGTCGAGAGTGCGGCATCGACTTCATCGGGCCCACGCCCGACTCGATGATGATGCTGGGCGACAAGAACCGTGCGCGGAATCTTGCCCGAGAGGCCGGCGTTCCCACGGTTCCGGGAAGCGAAGGCCTGATCGAAGACGACGAGGAGGCGATGCGGGTCGCCCGCGAAATTGGCTTTCCCGCGCTGATCAAGGCGACCGCGGGCGGCGGCGGACGCGGCATGCGCGTCGCCGCGAACGAACTGGCCCTCGTCAACGCGATCAGCCAGGCCCGCGCAGAAGCGAAGGCCGCCTTCGGCGACGGCAGCGTCTACATTGAAAAATACGTCGAGCGACCGCGACACGTCGAAGTGCAGGTCATCGCCGATCAGCACGGCTCCGCCGTCCATCTCTGGGAGCGCGACTGCTCGACCCAGCGACGGCACCAGAAGCTGATCGAGGAGAGCCCGGCGCCGCGACTGCCGCAGGAGGTTCGCGAAGAGATCTGCTCCGCGGCCGTCCGCCTGATCAAGAAGGCGAACTATCACAACGCCGCGACGGTCGAGTTCATCGTCGACCAGGAGAACCGGTTCTACTTCATCGAAGTGAACGCGCGGATCCAGGTCGAGCATCCCGTCACCGAGATGGTGACCGGAATCGATCTGATCAAGACGCAGATCCGCGTCGCGGCCGGCGAAAAGCTGGCGTTTCAGCAGTCGGATATCGTTCACTCCGGCTGCGCGATGGAATGCCGGATCAATGCGGAGGATCCCGACCGGAACTTCCTCCCCAGCCCCGGCAAGATTACCTCGATCCGCTTCCCGGGCGGCCCTGGCGTGCGATTCGATACGCACGTCTATCAGGGGTACTCGGTCCCTCCCACCTACGATTCGATGGTGGGCAAGCTCCTCGTGCACAAGCCGACCCGCGAAGAGACGATCGCCGGAATGCTCAGGGCTTTGGACGAACTCCGCATCGAAGGGATCAAGACGGTCGTTCCCTTCCATCAGGCGATGCTCCGCGAAGCGACCTTCGTGGAAGGGAAGATGGACACGAAGTTCGTCGAGCGATCCTGGATGAAGCAGGGCTGACGAACTCGCGGCGACGCCGCCACGGCGGACTCGGTCCCGAGGCTGAACGAAAAAAGCGGGCGGTCGGATGTGGTCCGACCGCCCGCTTTTCGTTTCCGTCGTCGCTGTCGCGAAGACTACTTCCCGGCCAGGTCCTGCTGGGCGTAGGCGTTCGCGTAGTAGGAGTAGTAATACGCGTAGAGGGACGTTCCGCTTCCCGTCATCGCGTAGTCCTGCTGCGAGTAGGCGAGGGCGTAGGAGCTCATCTGGGACTGGTAGTTCCGGAGTTCCAGGTAGTCGCCGAGCGCCTTTCCGCGGGTCTTCTTCGTCTTGCCGCCCCAGCGAATGGTATCGCCGGCCTGGTAGCGATAGTACATCGCGAAGTAGGAATAGACGTAAGCGTAGTAGGCGTCCCCGGTATAGCCGCCGCCGTCGTTGTAGAAGTTGCTCGCCGTGTCGTAGGCGAGATCCGTGTAGTAGTTGGCGAACGTGCCCTGTCGGCGAACTTCCGAGCTCGTGCCGTTGCCGCTGTCCGCCTTGACGTCGGAATCGTTTTTCAGATCGGCGCGGAGCATCGGCCGGTTCGGGAGCCCGATCTCGTTGGTGGCCGATCCTCGGGCGAAATCGTACACGCCCTTCTCCTTCGACCCGATGACGCGGGACAGGTCGAACCGGAACGCTCGGGTGCCGCTGCCCGACTTGTACTTCGCCTTGACCGCTCCGCCCGTGAGCGAGAGAACGGGGGGCGCGACGAAGTCGACGTTCTCGTCGAAGGTCATCGTCATGGTCTTGCCGCTGGCGTTGATTACCGCGGACTTCACCACCGGCGGCGTCGCATCAGGCCGAACGCCGATGATGACGGGAACGTTCTGCACGAACTCGTTGTTGTTGCCGCTTACGTCGACGACGGATCCGCCCAGCAGATCGAGCGTCGCGTTCTCCGAACGAAAGGCGCGGCGCGACAGGTTGTACTGGATCGCGTTGGTGTCGTTCCCCTTGGCGTACGTGGCCGTAATCGGTCCCGCGGAGAACCGCAGCGTCGGTGCGCGCATGTGAATGACGCTTTCGCTGAACATCAGCGTCAGCTTTCGACCAGACTTGTCGACCGACGCGGTAAGCAGCGAGGGCGCCGCATCGCCGGCGGCGACGAAGGCAGTGATGTTCTGTCCTTCGAACTGAATGTCCTTCACCTCGACGGCGGAGTCGCTCCCGTCGTATCGGGCGCTCCCGGGCGTCGACTGCATGTCGAAGACCGTCCCAGCCTGCCAGAAATCGCCGGCGTCGCCGGTCGTTCCCTGCTCGATCTGTTCCAGCCCGTCCGCCTCCATCACGCGCATCATCTTCCGGGCGGTATAGGAATTGTCGTACTCGTAGTCGTTGCCGGACGCGTCGAGCGTCGAATCGACGTGCCAGATCATGAGGCCCGAGCCAGGCCAGTCGGCGCCGTCGTCGTTGGCGCCGCCCAAGCGGTTCTCCACGAAGAAGAATTCGTCGAACGGGTTGGCGGCGCTCGCCCCCTGCATGACGACGACGCCGTCGCCGGAGGAGGCCGCAGGCTCGAACGTCACTTTCTTGACGCCGGACCCGATCACCGTGGGGGTCGACCACTCCAGCAGCCACTTGTGGAAGCCGTTATGATCGCCGCGGTTGCCGTCCATGATGTCGAGTCCGCCGACGCCGCCGCGCGGTCCGACGGTATCGTCGTAGTCGTACAGGTCGGGCAGACCGATCGCGTGACCGGTCTCGTGGATCACCACCAGCGGGCGGAACGGGCCGGCAGCGTCGTAATCCGTGAACTGGAAGACGTACGTGCCTATGCGCTTTCCGTCGATCGTAAACGACGGATCCGACCATCGGGTCTGATAGGCCCACCAGAAGTTGCCCCAGCCGGTGTTATCGCCCGCGTAGATGACGAGGAGGTAGTCGATCACGCCGTCGTTGTCGTTGTCGTACTGCGCGAAATCGTGGGCCGCGTCGAACGATTCCAGGGCCTCGCTAATCAGGGATTCGCGACCCGCGGTCGTCTCTGCCACCTGGGCCCGAGGATAGGCGGTCCGATACCATCCGAGCGTGCTCCCTTCGATCGTTAGCTTGCCGAACGACGAGCGATCGTAGTAGGAAGTCAGGCTCTCGTAAGGCGCGTTCGTGGCGACGCCGTCGCCGAAGAGCGCGTCGTCGATGAAGGCCTGCGTGTTGACCGCCGCCGGCTGCATGTCGCTGAATTCGATCAGGACTGCCGGAATCTTGTTGACCCCGGTGGTCGGCATTCCCCGCCATCGCGGAGGAGGCAGAGGCGCCATCTCTTCGATCTTCGCCTGCGGGACGCCGTCCGCTTCGAGCGCGGCGCGACGGATCTTCGCCTTCGCACGCTCGATCAACTCCGGAGCGTACTTGTCGTTGCCGAGCGACTTCTGGAACTCCAGCCGTTCCTGATAGGTACCGTCCTGCTTGTACTTCTCGATCTCGCCCGGTTGAGGCGGGGCAGCGAGCAGCGGCGCGGCCGCGACGCCCAGAAGAATCGCGAAGATCGCGAGCGACGTACTAGAGAATCGCGTCATGGAAAGCATGGCTCTGGGAACGGATGAACGAAGACCGGCGAGCGATCGATGAATTCGCGGAGGGAGCGCCCTAGGGGCTCGGCCCTGTGCGCGAGGCGGGCGTTCGGACTACTTGGTCGGGCGAAGAGAGGATCAGTCTTCGGCGATCTTCAGGCGAAGGTCCTGAACGAAACCGGTTCGGCGTAGAACGAGAGAATCGGTTGAGCCGGCTCTATCGATTCGACTCAGAATCCTGCAGATGTCAAGCTCAGGCGACGAATCGGGATCGGATTGTCCGATTCTTCGCATCGGCGTTCGCGCGTAAGAAGAGGCGACCGGAGTTCCCGATCGCCTCCTCGCAAGAAAGTTTCGTCGCTCGCCTGTCAGGGCGAGTCGTTACTTGGCTTCGAGGTCGGCGAGCCCGTACACGTACGCGTAGTACGAGTACGTGTACGTGTTGAGCATGGTGTTCGACCCCGTGACCGCGTAGTCGCTATAGGCGAACTGCATCGCGTTATAGCTCTCGATCACCTGCTGGTACCGTGCGTCCTTGTACCGCCGCATCACGACGTTCTTCTTCGGAAGCTTCGGACCGCCGTAACGGACCGTCGTTCCCGCCTGGTAGGCGTAGGTCAGAGCCGAGTACGACGAAAGATACGCGTAGTACGCGTTCTCGGTATACCGCGGCTCCTGATAGAAGTAGGCCGAGGTGTTGTAGGCGGCCAGGGCGTAGTTATTCGCCTTCGTGCCCTGCGGGCGCTTCTTCGTGACCGGACGATCCTTGGGGGGCTTCGGCGGTTCCGGTTCGTCCGGATCGACGATCGTCGAGTCGTTCAGAACAGGTCCAGATCCAGGAGCGTTCAGATTATTGAGTCGATCCTTGACCGATCCGGCCGGAAGCCGGAAGTTGCCGCTTTCGCCTTCGTAGATCGTCCGCGAGAGCTGGTAGACGATCGTGTTCGCGCGAACCTTGCGACCGGCGGCCTTGACGGCGACCTTCTTCTTGAAGCCGGTCAACAGCGGAACCGAAACGTGCTGAACGTTCTCGTCGAAGATCATCGTCAGCGTATCGCCGTCCGAGCCGATGGCGGCGCCCGTGACGACGGGGCCGGTCGTGTCCGGCGGCGGACGGTTGAAGTCCGAGTAGATAATGACGGGCTGTGCGACGATCGCAGGATTGTCGTTCAGGTTGAAGTCCGTCACCGAAGCGGCCGCAAGATCGAGCGTGCCGGTCTCGTCGTAGTTGACGCGACGATCGAGGCTGTAGGTAAAGGTGCGGGCGTCCTTGCTGATCGGCGTCAGCGTCACGGCGCCGCCCGAGAGGTTCAGCGTCGGTTCGGGACCGTTGCTGAAGACTTCTTCGCTGAAGACGACCGTCAGCGTCTCGGCGAGTCCCGACAGGTCCGTCGTGATCTGAGCCAGCGCCGCGGTCGGCGGCGGATCGAACGGCTTGGTGATGCGGTAGACCGCCGCGGGGGCCGCCCCTTCACGATACGTGCAGAAGAGGTCGTCCAGCGTTCGGGACGCGCAGAACAGACGAATGACGTCATTCGTCGCATCGGGAGCGGTCGTCGGATCGATGCCGTACACGAAGTCCAGGCGTTCGACGGCGCTGAGCGACGGCGTCCACTGCACCAGCGTGCGGGCAGTCTCGATCTGCGTCGCCGGATTGACGGTCACGGAGTAGCCGAGGACGCGGTCGATATTTTCGTCCGCTTCCACTTCCAGACCGCGGACGTCGCCGACGAGGAGCTTCAGCGTCGTGTAGGTGCCGCTGGGAGCGTCGAGCACGAACGGCAGTACGTTTTGATTCGTGCTCGAGAGGATGTAGTGGCCGAATGCTCGCTGGTTGTTGCGAATCTCAAGCGGATAGAGATCGGTGTTGCCCGGTCCGAACGTGCCTCCGCCGTTAAGTTGCGGGTCCCAAGTCTGATAACTATCGCGGCTTCGCTTCGCATCGATGGCAAGTTGCCCGTCGTCGGTGCAGACCAGGTTACGGTCGTGTGTGGGGGTGCCACCGCGGATATTCGCTTGAGGAACCGACGTCGCCCCGGTCGAAGCATCGTAAACCCAGGTGTACGTGCCGCTGTAGGTACCCGGTTCGCCGTTGGTCGCGCGATACCACTTCTGGTTGTACTCGCGTCCATAAACGATCAAGCCGTCTGCGGAACAGCAATCGACGCTTTCTTCTTCCCACCACGGCGCCGCGCCAGGATGAACGTTGTGAACGTCTTCATTCGCGGGCACACGGGCATCGACTGCGATGCGCACGGAGAAGATGTCGTACTGGAGACCATTCCGGCGACAATTCCAGAAAACGGACCTTCTCGTATTATCGTCGCAGTAGGCTCGCGAGCCATCCTCAGAGCAGCACCGCAGATCAAGATCGCTACCAATCGCGACGACCGACGTTACGAGCGGGTCCGGGTGATTCGTCAGGTCGACGAACCAGACCCACGCGTCCCGCTTTTCGACGCCGTCTTCGATACGGGTCGTGTTGATGAAGATCAGCCGCGCGGACGAATCACGAGGCAAGATAGCGCTCGTCACCGTGTGGCCCACGAGTTCGTCCGCCGGGAAAACGATCTGCGATTGCGTACTGCTCACGTTGTCGAACGTGATGTATCGCAGGTTCGCGACCGGGACGTTCCAATAGCCCGCGTCGGGATACGCGCCGAAAAGGAAGACTTCCGGGCTGAACTTGTCGAACGGCGGAGGAGGAACCGCGGGAAGTCCCGGCGGAGGCGGAGCGACATCCAGACGCGGCGTCGTACCGCCGATTGCGACCGTTCCGTCCCGCGAGCAATCGAAGATCTCGACGACGTCCGGGATGACGATCTTGACCGGCGGGAACTGAGCCTGCGCCTGCGATCCGAGGAGCGATGCCAACGCCAGCCCGGCGATCGCCAGGCAGCCGGCACGCGTTCGGCGCCATGAAAACAGCGGGGAGGGACTCAACTTGGGACTCCTTGAGCAATGAGCACGCGGATGAAATCGATAATCACTCGATGATCAGAAAATTCAACGGCTATCGGGTCGGATTCGTCAGAAAAATCGTTCTAAGTTCAAGCTGCTAAAACAGTTTCAATCGATACGACCCGATCGAACGTACCTCGAAAGACAGGTCGCGATTCGACGGCGGGGAGTCCCTCCCTTCGACGACGCAAGTCTGTCCGTACTAAGGACAACGGATGAACCGCGGGGTCGTACTCTACGCAAATGCAGAATCCGCCGGCCTTGACGCTTATGAATGCGCCGGGCTTACAAAAAGTTCCGCAAGTTCCTACCGGAGCGCGACTGTCACGAGTCGTTCGTCCGACGCCAAGGCAGACGAGTCGAGGCGCCGGAGCGAGGCTCGCGTCCCTCGCATCGATCCTTGCGCTTCCCGTCGGCGCCATGGCGAAGTCGGGAGGCGCGTCCTAAAATCGCGGCTTCCTCGCGACACATGACCTTCCGACGAGTCCGGAGCGACCCCGAATGCCGATCACGTCGTCCCCCAAGCCTGCCGTTCCCAGCGAAATCAAGCGCGTCGCCCTGCTCTTCGCGGGCGGTCCCGCTCCGGCGGCGAACGCCGTGATCTCGGCGGCAGCCGCGTCCTTTCTCCGGAACGGGATCGAGGCGATCGGGATCAAGCACGGCTACTCGGCGCTGGCCGAATACTGTCCCGAGAAGCGACCGCTGGTGAAGGGCGAAGACTACGTCGTCATGACGGAGGGCATCCTCAAGCGTTCGCGAAACTCGCAGGGGATCATGATCGGCACCGCGCGCACGAACCCCGGCAAGTTCGTGTCGCATCCGTCGCACTTCGGCGACCAGGAAAAGTGCGCGCCCCTCAAGCGGGCGTATGACGCGCTCTGCTCGCTGGAGGTCGACGCGCTCGTCTCCATCGGCGGGGACGACACGCTGAAGACCGCCAACAAGATGAAGATGTACCAGGACGCGCTGCCTGCGGGATCGCGGCGCCTTCGCGTCGTTCATGTGCCGAAGACGATCGACAACGACTATCACGGAATCGACTTCACGTTCGGCTACTTCACGGCCGTCGATTTCATGGCCCGGGAGATCCGCAACCTGCTCTACGACGCCGAAGCGGGTCGTGCCTACTTCCTCGTCGAATCGATGGGTCGCAGCGCGGGGTGGCTCGCCTACGGCGCCGCGATGGCGGGCGAGGCGAGCCTCGTCATCAGCGTCGAAGACATCGTCGACGAGTTCGCTGACGAGGAGATCGTCATTCGCGACGGCAAGGAAGTCTCGCGAATGATCATGAACATGGACAAGGTCGTCGACCGGATCCTGGAGACGATGATCGTCCGCGAACAGCAGGGCAAAGAGTACGGCGTGATCGTGCTGGCCGAAGGCCTGGCCGAGTACCTTCCGGAGAAGTACCTCGAAGGCATTCCCCGCGACGATCACGGCCATATCTCGATCGCCGACGTCAGTCTGGGACGGATTCTCTCGAAGCACATCGCGAAGTCGTACAAGAATCTCCCCGCCGGCAAGAGGAAGCGAAGCGAGCGAAAGGTCAACGGCGTGCAACTCGGTTACGAGACGCGCTGCACCCAGCCGACCGCCTTCGACGTGATGCTGGGGAGCCAACTCGGCGTCGGCGCCTACCGGGCGCTGGTCGAAGAGAAGAAGGACGGCGTGATGGTCTCGATCGTCAATCAGCTTGCGCTTCGATACGAACGCTTCGAGGACCTGGTCGATCAGACGAATCTCGTCACGAAAGTCCGCTACATCGACCTCGACAGCGACTTCCACAAGCTCGCCCGGTTCCTCGAAACCTACGTCAAGTAGTTTCGATTCGCGGCGGGGGGCTTACGGCGGGCAGGACCGCTCACGATCGGCGGAAGCGGTTCTGCAGGAAGTCGACGAACGTCTTCGCCGCGGGCGTCAATCGGACGTCGCGGCGGATGAGGACGCCCGACCGGATCGGACGGATCCGGTCGCCCAGCAGGCGGGTGCCGACGCTTCGGCCGCGCGTCACCTTGCCGTTCGCGAGAAGAGGCACGAGGGCGACGCCGAGTCCCGCCTCGACCATCCGGACGACGATCTCCGTGTTGGTCGTTTCGGTCTCGACGCGCGGCGACAGACCGGCTTCGCGGAACGCCTCGATGACGTGCTGACGTCCGCTCGATCCCCGCTCGAACAGAATCAGCGGCTCGTCGGCGAGATCGACCAGGTTCAGCGATTTCTTCCTCAGCAGGCGATGCCCCTTCGGCGCCACGAGCCCCCAGGGCGTCGCGAAGAGGTGCAGGTATTCCAGCGACGCCGATTGATCGTAAGGCGCCGCCACGCCGACTTCGACGTCGGAATCGCCGAGTAGTTCGGCTTCGATCTCCTGCTCCACGCGATTGGTGATCCGCACGCGGACCTCCGGCTGAGCGGCGTGAAAGCGGCGGATGACGTCGAGCAGGGCGTACAGGATCAGATACTGCGTCGCGACGACGTGAATCGTGCGAGGCCCCGCAGGCTTCTGAAACGTCGTCGCGAGTTCCTCCGCCTTCTGCAGGAACTCGACCGCTCGCGGCAGGAAGATGCGACCCTGCGGCGTGAGCGGCGATTCGCGACGCGGGCCGCGGGCCTTGCGGTAAAGCTCGACCTTCAGCCGGCCTTCCAGAGCGATCAGGCGACTGCGCAGGCCCTGTTCTGACACGGAAAGCGACTCCGCCGCGGCGCGCAGGCTACCCCTGCGCGCGAGTTCGACGAACGCGGCGATCTGGTCTGTATCGAGCGAGACGTTCAGGTCCGCCATCGATCGTCCGTTAGTCGCTCCGCCGCCTACCAGCCGCTGGTGAGGAGACGTTCCGCCTGCCCTGCCCCGATTCCGTCGGTCAGGAAGAAGTTCATGTAATGGAACAGCACGGGCGCCGTGATCAGCAGGCTGTCGAATCGATCGAGCAGCCCGCCGTGGCCGGGAATGGCGTCGGACATGTCCTTCACGCCCAGGTCGCGCTTGATCGAGGAGACGATCAGGTCGCCGCACTGCCCGAGCACGCTGATGAGCAGCCCCATCGCCAGGAGGTGAACCGGGCTGTCGAGCGACGTCCCCAGGAACACGAATTGACCTACGAGCGCGGCGCCGGCCGTCGTGGCGAAGACCGCTCCGATCGCGCCTGCCCAGGTCTTTCCGGGACTCGTGTTCGGGCGCAGCTTCCGCGTGCCGAAGGCTTTGCCGAAGAGATACGCGAAGACGTCGTTCAGTTCGACGAACACCAGCAGCCACAGCAGGATCGGGCGATAGTTCTCGTCGTTGGCGATGAAGGCCAGATGACCGAGGCTTCCGCCGCACAGGGCGAAGGCGACGATCGCAAGCGTCGTCCGTCGGATGTAGCCCTGCGGCTGGTCGGGAAGCAGCGCGAAAACCGCGATGCCGCAGATGCCGAGCGCCCAGGAGGTTTCGAAGAAAGCGAGCCAGTGATCGAGCGCCGCGAAGTAAGTGACCAGGAGGGCCCCCATCGCCGTAGCGCACTCGACCCTCGAGCGGTCGAGGCCAGTCGCCTTCGCGAACTCGCGAAAGCAGAGCCGGCCGAGCAGAAGAAAGGCGAGCCATGTCCAGCCGGCGCCCAGCAGGATCGGAATGACGCCTGCCGCGGAGAGGACGTACCACGAACGGATGCGGTCGCGAAGCTCGGCGTAGGTTTTGTCCGACAGCTTCCCTGTCGCCGCGAACAGGCGAAGCGCCGCGGAGGCGAACAGGAGAACCGTCGCGATCGCGATCGTGATGACGATCGTGACTGGATGATCGAAGGCCTGCGTCGCGTCGAACAGTCGCTCAGTCGTCGTCATACGGCGTTCGCCTCCAGCCGACGGGCAGCCCTCATCAGACGCCGAATCGACGTGAGAAAACCCAGAACGATCACGATGACGAGGACGATCCGGGCCTCGCCCCAAGGCAGCGCCCAGGCATCCGGTCGAAGAGCCATCCAGACCGAGAGCGCCGTGACCAGCGCCATCCTCTGCGGCTTGGCCATCGGACCGCAGTAGTCGTTCGGAGCGCCGGCAGCCTTCGCCATCGCTCGCACGTACGCGGTGAAGACGGCGACCAGCGCGGCGGCGACGCCGAGGATCGGATCGGAGAACGAGGCGTAGCCCAGGCCGATGAAGATCGCGGCGTCTGAAACCCGGTCAGGAACTTCGTTGTAGAGTTCGCCTTTCGGCGAAGCGACGCTGCGGGCGATCGCGACCATACCGTCGAAAAGATTGCAGAGCAGCCGGACCTGACAGAGCGCTCCGCCGATCAGCCAGAGCGCCGCTTCGCCCCAGCCGTCGATCGAGCCGGTCGCGAAGTAGGCGGCGCCAGCGCCGATCGCCGCGACCATTCCGAAGATCGAGATTCCGTTCGGCGAGGCGCCTTTCGCCGCGAGAAATCCGGCGAACGCGTTCGCCCAGCGAGTGTCGCGGCTCCGCAGCGGACGGCGCTCCAGCGGTTCATAAGAGGTCGTCATACGAGCATCTTAAAACGAAAAAAACGTCATTCGGATTCGTTCGAACAATTTATCCCGTGTTTCGTGCGCGGATAGGCTTCGTCATGGCGGAGGGGTGCGGGCAGGTAAAAGGAGAATCGTCGTGAGAACTCGGGTCTGTCGAAACTTAAGAGTCTGCGTCGCTGTTTTAACCGTCGCCGCGCTCGCGATTCCGATCGCAGGCCGGGCGAAGTCTCCGAACGAGAGCGATCGACTGGTCGTGCATGAGTGGGGCACGTTCACCTGTTTGCAGGACGAGTCGGGGCGGGCCCTTCCCGGGATCAATACGGATGACGAACCTCTGCCCGGTTTCGTCCATCGGCTGAGCGAGCGGTTGGTCTTCGATCCTTCCGATCTGGCGCCGGTCTATTACAAGGGCGTGCCGCGGGTTCACCCCTGGGTGACGATGCGGCTGGAGACGCCGGTCGTCTATTTCTACCCGCCCGCCGGAACGCAGGAACCGACGAGCGTCGACTTTTCCGTCGGCTTCGAAGGAGGCTGGCTGACGGAGTACTACCCGGCTGCGGAGGTCGCGGCGCCGGGACTCGCGGAGGGGAAGTTTCGCTTCGGCGAACTCGGCAGGCAGACGCTCGGATCGCTGAAATGGAAGGGACTCACGCTGGGAGGGAATCCGGACCTTCCAGAGACGGACTACAACGTCTGGCTGGCGCCGCGGAATACTCAGGGCGTCGCGGTGCAGACGGTCGACGGCGAAGCGGAAAGATATCTGTTCTATCGGGGCGTCGGCAAAATCGACGCGCCGCTCCGCGTGACCCGCGACAGGGAAGCGAATCGACTGACGATCGCCGAACGCTTCGACCCCGCGATCTTCGATAAGCCGAGCGAGAGCGCTCCCTCGACGCGGCTCTGGCTCGTGCATGTTCGCGGAGACGGCGCCGTCGCTTATCGCGATCTGGGACGGCACGAGCTTTCGCTGAAGAGCGAGGCGCCGCTTCTCGCCACGCCGGCGACCTTCGACGAGTCGAGCTTCGCGCAGGAGAACCTGGCCGAACTGCGTCAGGAGATGCACGCCGCGCTGGTCGAGGACGGACTGTTCGCCGAAGAAGCGACGGCCATGCTTGCGACGTGGGAACTGGGCTACTTCCAGGCGCCGGGCGAGCGGCTGTTCTTCATGCTCCCCAAGCCATGGACCGACCGCGTGCTGCCTCTGACCGTATCCGTATCGGCCGACGTCGAACGGACGATGGTCGGACGAATCGAACTCGTTTCGCCCGCGCATCGCGAGGGACTGACGCAGATCGCGAAGAATCAGGCTCCCTCGCTCGCGTGGCTCTACGACGCCCGCGAATCGCAGGCGAGTCTGAATCCGGCGGAGTTCCAGGCCCTGTGGGAGGGCAAAACCCGGCTGCTCGACGTCGTCGCGAACGTGCCCGCGGAGTATCAGGCGTACGTCGCGCTCGGTCGCTTCCGCAACGCCCTGATCCTGGACGAAATAGCTCGCGACGAGAACTCGAAGCTGCGTCGTTTCGCGGACGTCTATCGACTCGAGTACTACGACACGAACCGCTGACGAAAATCGCGCGACGCTACTCCGACAGCGTGCCCTTGGTGCTGGGAACGCCGGTCATCCGCGGATCGAGCTCGACGGCCATCCGCATCGCACGGGCGGCGGCTTTGAAGATGGCTTCGGAGATGTGATGGCTGTTGCGACCGTAGTGGACGAGGATGTGTAGGTTGCAGAGCGCGTTGGACGTGAAGGCCTGCCAGAACTCGGCGACCAGTTCGCTGTCGAACTCGCCGATCTTGGGGCTGGGGAACGTCGCGTCGAAGACGAAGATCGGGCGTCCGCTGAAGTCGATGGCGACCGTCGCGAGGGTCTCCTCCATCGGCAACGTAAAGTGCCCGTAGCGACGGATCCCCTGCTTATCGCCGAGAGCCTGCGTGAACGCCTTGCCCAGGCAGATGCCGACGTCTTCGACCGTGTGGTGCTGGTCGACGTGCAGGTCGCCCTTGGCTTTCACGTCCAGATCGAGCGCCCCGTGCCGCGCGAACAGGGTCAGCATGTGGTCGAAGAAACCGACGCCGGTCGTCGCCTGCGACTTTCCTTCGCCGTCGAGATTCACCGAAAGGCGAATCCCGGTCTCGGCGGTCTGGCGTTCGATCAGGGCGGTGCGCTTCATGGGACTCATCTCAGAAAGCTGCGAAACGCCGTCGTGGCGTTTCGCAGACTCGCCAGGTTCGGAACGAGTTCCTCACGGCTCGCGAAAGAGTCGTGAAACTCCCCTTTCGTCGTCGCATCCTGCGACGAACGCCGGCTCGCTGCCTTGGGCAGCAGCCTGCTACAGGACGGTCTTCAACACGGCCAGCAGCGCGTCGTTCTGCGCGTCGTCGCCGACGGTGATCCGCAGGCCGGAGCCCCAGCCGGAATACTCCATATAGCGCACCAGAATTCGTTCGGCCTTGAGCTTTTCGTAAAGCTGACGCGCGTCGCGGTCGGAACGGTCGCACCAGACGAAGTTGGCCTGCGAAGGGAGCACGCGGAATCCGAGATCAATCAGGCCCTGTTCCAGCCGCCCGCGGGTCGCCTGGATCTTCGCCGTCGTTTCGCTCAGCCAGGCCTGATCGTCGATGGCAGCCGTGGCGCCGGCGATCGACAGCGCGTCGCAGTTGTAACTGTCCTTCGCCTTCATCAGCTGCTCGATCCAGGCCGGCTGAGCGATGACGAAGCCGAACCGCAGTCCGGCGAGGGCGTACGACTTCGAGAGCGTTCGCGTGACGAGGATGTTGGGGCAGCGCCGCACCAGTTCTATGCAGTTGCCTTCCGCGAAATCGGCGTAAGCCTCGTCGACCACCAACGGACAGGGAAGCTCCGCCGCGAAGGCCTCGATCGCTGCGGGCGAAAGATACGTACCGGTGGGGCTGTTCGGATTGGGCAGGAACGCCAGCTTGAGCCGGTCGATCCGCTGGTAGGGCGCGGGATCGAGCGAGCTGTCGGCTCCGAACGGAACCTCTTCGTGCCGGGCGCCCTGAATCTGGGCCAGCGTGCGGTAGAGGATGTAGCTGGGAAGCGGAAAGGCGAGCGCGTCTCCCGGTCCGACGATCGTGCGGGCGAGGATCGTCAGAATGTCGTCGCTGCCGTTGCCGCAGAGGATCCAGCTCGGATCCACCCCATAGAGTTCCGCCGCGCGGAGACGAAACGGCGTCGCCGTCGGGTCGGGATACTTCGACAGCCCCTGCTCCATCCGCTGGCGAATTGCAGCCAAAACTTTCGGCGACGGAGGATACGGATTCTCGTTCGTGTTGAGCTTGATGAACTTCGCCGCCTGCGGCTGCTCGCCCGGGACGTAGCCCTTCATGCGAGCGATCTCGTCGCGAACCGGAACGGCGGAGACTGGCGCGTCGGCAGGCATGGCGGAGGGATTCACGACGGGCGGTCCTTCGTATTCGTCAGTGTGCCACGGCTGGCTTATCCAGTCGCGCGACATGCGGTCGGCGTGAGACCGTCGGGGTCGGCGTTCTTCGGCAACTCAGCTTCGGCGGATATCGACGCTCGCGCGATGGGCAGTCAGGCCTTCGAGTTGGGCCAGAAGGGCCGTTTCGTCAGCGATCTGATCGAGCCCTTCGCGACTGTACGAAATGACCGAGTGGCTGCGGAGAAAATCCGTCACCGACAGCCCGGCGGCGAAGCGGGCGGTGCCGCCCGTCGGCAGAACGTGGGAGGGACCTGCTGCATAATCGCCGAGCGCGACCGGAGTGTAGGCCCCCAGGAAGACGGCCCCGGCGTTGCGAATGTTCGCGAGGTAGCTTTCCGGATCATCGGTCTGGATGTGGAGATGCTCAGGCGCGATCAGATCGGTGACTTCGCAGGCCTGCGCCCACGAATCGACGAGGATCGACGCGCCGAATCGGGTCAGGCACTGCCGCGTCTGCTCGCCGCGGGAGAGTCCGGCGAGCTGGCGTTCGACCTCGGCCTCGATCTCGGTCAGCTTGGATTCCGAAAGGCAGACCAGCACGCTGGCGCCGGGATCGTGTTCCGCCTGGGCGAGAAGATCGGCGGCGGCGAATCGGGCGTTCGTCGAATCGTCGACGATGACGACTACCTCGCTGGGGCCGGCGATCGAATCGATGTCGACGTCGCCGAAGACCCGCTTCTTCGCGAGCGCCACGAACAGATTGCCGGGACCGACGATCTTGTCGACGCGCGGCACGCCTTCGACGCCGTAGGCGAGAGCCGCCACGCCCTGCACGCCGCCGAAGCGATAGAGTTCGCGAACGCCCAGTTCATGGCAGGTCGCACGGACGATCGGGTTCTCTGCGCCGGTGGCCGTCGGCGGCGACATGATGGCGATCTGGTCGACCCCTGCCGCCTGGGCCGGGACGACGGTCATCAGCACGGTCGACGGATAGGCCGCGGCGCCTCCCGGAACGCAGCACCCGACGCGGGCGAGCGGCACGAAGCGCTGTTCCAGGTAGACGCCGTTCCCGCGGTTCACGCGAACGTTCCGCGGCTTGATCGCGCCTGCGAACTCCCGAATGTTGCCGGCGATCTTACGCACGGCGGCGAGAAACGTCGGGTCGGCAGCGCGATGGGCGGCGTCGAGTTCGTCTTCAGATACCCGCAGCGTCTCCGGCGTCAGGCGAACCTTGTCGAGCTTCTCGGAATACTCCAGAACCGCGTCCAGTCCGCGGCTCTCTACGTCGGAACAGATCCGTTCGACGACCTGCTGGGGAGAGAGCGCTTCGCCGAAGGTTTCGATCGTCCGCTGATTGCTGGAGACGCTGACGACCGCGCCCCGCGGGCTCAGGCGCTCGCGCAGTTCCGCGAGGGCGCCGGCGACGTCGTCGGTCCGGGCGTCGATCCGTTGCAGCAGGGGCGAAGTCGAAGGCATCCGGAACGTCGAGCGGCAGGAAGCGGACGAAAGCGTACGGGCATGGAGAATCCCGCCGCGAAGGGGTTCATTTAACTCCCCTCCTCCCGCCGCTGGAATGGGTCATCAGCGACCCATCAGGACTTACCCTTCCGCGTCACTCGCTGCCCCAGCCGCTTGATCGTCTCGACGAAGTCGCGTCGTAGCTCCGTGAACCGGGCGGGAACCTTGTCGCCGGCGCCGTGGAGATATTCCAGCATCGGGCGTTCGGCCGCGGCGAATTCCTCCGCCACTTGCGGCAATTCGTCGAGGATCGCGGGCGGAATCGCGGCGACGCCGTTGGCGTCCGCATGCAGCAGGTCGCCCGTCGCGATCGACAGACCGCCGACACGGACCGGCAGGCCCAGATGAAGCAGGTGGCAATAGGCGTGGGAGCAGATCGTCGAGCCGGTGAAGATCGGGTAACCGATCGACTGGACCTGCAGAATGTCCCGCCCTGCCCCGTTGGTGAGCAGGCCGACCGAGCCGAAGGCCTTGTAGACCGAGCACATCACCTCGCCGAAGACGGCGCCGGCGGGGGGATCGTCGAGATCCTGAATCACGACGAACGCCGGCCCCGGCAGCGTCGCGAATTGCTCGATCTGTTTCTCCATGCTGCCGTACGCATCGCCCGATCCCGGCGGCGCATCGGAGCGAAACGCCGCCGTGGCGGCATAGCCGACGACCGGCGCCATCTCCGGGAAGTTCGCCCGGATGCGTCCGTCGGTGAAGCCCCGGTTCCGCGGCACGACGTCGAACAGCTCGATCGCATTGCAGATCGTCGGCGTGTCGTAACGAGCCAGATCGGCGAGAACGCTGTCGGCGACGGACATGCTTCAGCTTTCTGAGCGAAGGGCGTAAGCCCTCCGAGTCTTTCGCGCAACTGATACGCGAGGGATCAAACGTCGAAGTACATCGCGAACTCGTGCGGATGAGGCCGCAGGCGGACGGGATCGAGTTCGCCCTCGATCTTGGCCGCGATCCAGCTTTCGATCAGCTCAGGCGTGAAGACGTCGCCGCGCAGCAGGAAGTCGTGATCCTGCTGCAGGGCCCGGAGCGAATCGGCGAGCGAGCCGGGCGTCAGCGGCGTATCGGCCGGATCTTCGTCCAGCTCGTCCAGCACGTCGCGATCGAGCGGCGCGCCGGGATGGATCTTGTTCTGGATGCCGTCGATGGCGGCCATCAGGATGGCGGAGAAAGCCAGGTACGGATTCGCGCTCGGGTCGGGGCAGCGGAACTCCACTCGTTTCGTTTTGGGCGACTGACTTCCCGGCGGAACCCGGCAGGCGGCGCGTCGATCGCGGTTCGAATATCCCAGGCGTACGGGCCCGTCCGCCGTGCCTGCGGCCAGTCGCTTGTAGCTGTTCGTCGAAGGGGCGCAGAGTGCGAGAAGCGCCGGCGCATGCCGAAGGATGCCGCCGATCGCGTGCAGCCCCGCTTCGCTGAGACCGCCGTAGCCTGAGCCTGCGAGAAGGGGCTGGCCGTCCTTCGACAGCGAGAGGTGCGTTCGCAGTCCGGATCCCGCTTCGCCGAAGATCGGCTTGGGCATGAAGGTGGCGGTCTTGCCGTGCTTGCGAGCGACGTGCTTGACCACGTACTTCAGCGTCATCGCCGCGTCGGCTGCGCCGACGAGATCGTCCTGCCGCAAGTCGATGCCGCACTGTCGTCCGGAGGCGGGCGCGGACCGCTGGCGTTCGATCTCCAGCCCGCATTCGAGCGCCGTGAGCAGAATTTCGTTCCGCAGATCGACGGACGGTTCGGAAATCGCCGCCGCCTGGGAGCCTTGGCGTCCCGCGCCGCGCCGTTGCTGCGGCGCGTCGAGAAAGACGTAAGACGCCGACGCCTGCGAATCGAACTGCACGTTCTCGAACAGATAGAAGTCGATCTCGGCGGCGAACGAGGCAGCGTCCGCAGCGCCCGAGGCGACCAGATAGTTCTCGGCCCGCCGGGCCAGACTTCGGGGATCGCTGGCGTGATCTTCCCGCGTGGAAGGATCCTGCACGTTGCAGGCGACGACAAGCGTCGGCGCCTCGGCGAACGGATCGACGTAGATTCGCTCCGCCTGCGGAACGATCAGCACGTCCCCTGCTTCATGCGCGTCGAGCGACAGCCCCGCACCGTCGGCGGCGAATCCGCTCTCGAACAGTTCGAGATCGAAGCGTGCTACCGGCGCCGAAATGCGTCGCTGCGCTCCGAGCAGATCGGTGTAGCGAAAGTCGACCGCCTTGACGTTCTTTTCCCGGCAGAAGACGAGAATCTCCTGGGGCGTCCACTCCTGATCGCTTCTCTTCATGCAGGGGAACTTTCAGAGGCGGCGCCGAAAGAAATGCGCCCGGCTTGATCGACGGATCGATGATAAACCGGCGGAGACCTTCAGGGGAGCGGCGAGTCCGTCCTTACCGCAGGCTCCCACGCGTTCAATACGCCTCCAGCACGATCGCCGTGGCGTTGTCGCGACCCGATTCAGCCACTGCCGTCCGCACCAGACGCATCCCGAGCGGTTGGGGCGGAAACATGCCGTCAGGCGGCATGCGGACGATCTCCTCGATCCCGCGGTCCCAGAGGCCGTCCGTGACGCCGTCAGTGCAGAGAACCACCCGGTCGCCTGCCTGGAGCGCGATCTCTCCGAACTGCGGTTCGAGGTACTGCGTTCCCGCGCCGAGCGACATGGAAAGTACGTTCTTCCGGGGATGCATTCTCGCTTCGCGCTCGTTGATCTGGCCGCTGCGGCGGAGCCAGCCGACATGCGTGTGATCGATCGTCACCTGGTGCATGCCGCCGGAAGCGGGCAAGTGATAGATCCGCCCGTCGCCGACGTGGCCGAAGTAGAGCGTTCCTTTGACGATCCAGGCGAGGCTCAGGGTGGCGCCCATGTTTCGCCCGTTTTCGTAGCTCCGCCCGATGACGGTGAGCTGGCGATGGACGCCCTGGAAGACTTCGCCCAGGCGTTCGCGAATGCCCGCCTTCTGCCGCGCCGGAGCGAGGCTGAATCGTACGGGCAGCAGCCGAACGACCTGATCGACGGTCAGCTTGCTGGCGAATTCGCCCGACCGCTCTCCCCCCATGCCGTCGCTGACGGCGAAGACGAAGTCCCGGTCATCGATCGTCGCCTCGCCCGTCGCGCCCAGGTAGTAAAAGTCTGAGGCGCTGAACGCGATCGTGAGGAAGCGATCCTCGTTGTTCGATCGAAAGCGGCCGACGTCGGTCATGCCGGACCACCGCAGACCGTGGACGCCGGTTTCGGTCGTCGCTTCGTACTGCCCCCCGTCCGCGTCGGCAGCGGGAAGCTGATCCAGAATTTCCGCGAATTCGAAGTCGATGACGCAGAAGCGCCCGTCCTTCGCGCGGTAGGTGACGTTTCGCACCTCCGGATCGTCATGCCGGACGCCGTACTGTTCCAGTTCCGCGAACAGTTCCTTGCGACGCTGATCGCTGAGGTGTTCTACCCGGGCGCCGCAATTGGACGTCACCAGTTCGAGCTTCTCGCGATCGTAGGCGAGCACGCGCGGGACGAATTCGCAGTTCCGCCGCTCGAGATAGCGCAGGACTCGTAGTTCGTTATCGAAGCGCTCCTGGGCGTTGGGGCCGCGGAAGAACTTGTGGACGCTGCCGTCGTAGCCGATGCGAACCAGCGCGCGGGCCGTATTCTTGGCCTCTTGCATGCGGAATCCTGAGCGAGCGTACGGAGAGAGTTCCTCCAGTTTCGCTGAAAACGGCGCGCAGGGCAGGCGCCCATGCGCCCGCAAGAAAAAAGCGCCGTCCCCTGGAAGAGACGGCGCTTCGCTGCATTGAATCGGATTCGCGTCAGAACGCGATCAGCTCGTGGGGACCGATTGGATCGTCTTCACCAGCCGCGAAATGATCTTGTACGGATCGGCCTGCGAGTTCGGGCGACGATCTTCGACGTAACCCCGGTAAGCGCCGTCCTTGACGAAGCTGTGGGGGATGCGGACCGAAGCGCCGCGGTTGGCGACGCCGTAGTTGAACTTGTCGATCGACTGCGTTTCGTGCAGGCCCGTCAGACGCATGTGGTTGTCCGGACCGTAGGCGGCGATGTGCTCGTCCTTGTACTTGTCGAAGGCGGCCATGAGCTTCTCGAAGTACTCCTTACCGCCCTTGTCGCGGAGGTAACCGAACGAGAAATTCGTGTGCATGCCCGAGCCGTTCCAGTCGCCCTTGATCGGCTTGCAGTGCCACTCGATATCGATGCCGTACTTCTCGCACGTGCGGAGCAGCAGGTAGCGGGAGATCCACATGTCGTCGCCGATCTTCTTGGATCCCTTGGCGAAGATCTGGAATTCCCACTGACCCTTGGCGACTTCGGCGTTGATGCCTTCCAGCTCGATGCCGGCGTCCAGGCAGATGTCGATATGCTCGTCGACGATCTGGCGAGCGATCGAGCCGACGTTCTTGAAGCCGACGCTGGTGTAGTACGGACCCTGCGGCGCAGGATAGCCTTCTTCCGGCCACGTGAGCGCGCGACCCTCTTCCCAGAAGAAATACTCCTGCTCCAGGCCGATCCAGAGATCGTCCATGTCGTCGACCGTCGCGCGGTAGTTCGTCGGGTGCGGCGAACCGTCCGGCAGCATGACCTCGCACATCACGAGGAACGCGTTCTTGCGACCGGTATCCGGGTAGAGCGCGACCGGCTTCAGAATGCAGTCGGAGCTATGCCCCTCGGCCTGCTGGGTCGAGCTGCCGTCGAATCCCCACAGCGCCAGGTCGTCGACCGACTTCGGCGCCTTGGCCACGATCTTGGTCTTGCTTCGGAGGTTCGGCTCCGGGGTGTAGCCGTCGAGCCAAACGTATTCGAGCTTGTACTTGGAGTCGGACGACACGTAGCGAGCCCTCGAACTTTGCCTGGGAAGGGATGGGATCGAAGCGCATGCGCTTCGCGACGCTCGATCGGGGCCGCAGTTCTCACGCGAGGCCGCAGCTTCCACGGAGGAGGGTTCGTATACCCGCCTACCCCCCGTGTCCCGGAATCAGATGCAGAGTCTAGGACTAATCGCGGCAATTTCAAGCACGCGCACTAGTGGCGCTTCTTATGTTCGCGAGCGCTTTCCGTCCGTTGCACGTCGTTTGCGCAGGCGGCGCTAACGCTTCAGGCGCCGAGGCGCGGAAAGCCCCTGCGGCGCCGCTCGTTTGATCACATGTTCAGTAAATGACCGATAAGGAAATTTCTTGGAATCAGCGGGGCTGCGACCCCCTGCCGCATTCGCTTTTCGGGAGCTGAAAAGCGGAAGCCCGCGCGCCTTCGGTTAATTCGATTCCGGACGCCAGCGAACCTCGGCCCCTTCCGGAACGTAAATAGGACAGTTCGCCGTCGCGTCAGGAGGAATCTGACGAGACGCTGCGAACGTTACGAAGACGCTTCTCGGCATGGATTGCCTGCTCCGGAAGTTCGTCGCCTGACGGTAGAGACGGGACCCGTGTCCTGGCTTACCGAGCCCGTGCGACGCTCGCGATTCCCGGAGAAACGACGCAAAAGACTTGCTCGTCTTTTTGACGGCCCCTTGTGCGTGTTTCATGTTTGCTTGCCCCCCGACGGGAAACCCTTGCGGTTTTGTCGTAGGCTGGAGGCGGGTACGCAGGGCGAGTCCACGGATCAGGAACCGAGATGACGCCGATCGCCTCGAAGTTGTGTTTGACCTTCGCCGTCGCCGCCGCGACTTTGCTGGCGTTCGCTGACGTTCGCGGACAGGATCCGCTTCCGAACGGGTCGCTGTCGATTCCCGCGGACGCTCTGCCCGGCAGTCTGGGCGTGGCGGAAGCGCTGACCCGCGGTCGCGAACTGGAATCGACCGGACGCTGGGTCGACGCTCTCAAGCTGTACGAGGAGACTTCTCGGGAGTTTCCGCAGGAAGTTTCGCTGGCCGACCGCGTGGTTTACGTCCGCGTGCAGCTCGACCTCGACAAGCGCCTCGCCGACCGATCGTTCCACGAGCAGATCGTCGCCGCGAACGAATCGTCCGCCGTGGCGGTCGTCAACGAAGCGTTCAACAAGATCGAATACTTCCACGTCGATCAGCCGAACTGGACGCAGATCGTCCGTCGCGGCGGCTTGTTCGTCGAAGCGTCGCTGGATAAGCCCTCGTTCCGCGAGCGGTACATGGCGAACGTCGATCCCGCGACGGAGGCCGCCTTTCGTAAGGAGTTCCGCGAGACGATCGACCGGGCCGAACCGCGCACCGTCTCGGACGCCGTCCGCTGGGCCGAATATGGCGGTCGACTGGCCTGGCACCGGATGCGGGTGCCGCCGCAGGCCGTGATCCTGCAGTTCGCCTGTGCCGCGGCCAACGCCCTGGATGAATATTCGACCTATCTCACGCCCGGTCAGATGCGGGAGATGTCCAACCAGATCAACGGCGAACTCGTCGGTCTGGGGATCGAACTGCGGATCGAGGACAAGTCGCTCTTCGTCGTCCACATCATTCCGGGCGGTCCTGCCGCCCGCGGCGGCATGGTCGCCGGCGACCGCATCGTCGCCATCGAGGGCCAGCCGGTCGAAACGATCGGAGCGGAAAACGCCGCCGATTCGCTTCGCGGCGAGGAGGGTACGATCGTCCGCGTCTCGCTGCAGAACGCCGCGAGCGGGCCTCGCGAACTTTCGTTCCGCCGCGAACGAATCGACGTTCCCAGCGTCGAGAACGTCCGCATCGTCGACTCGGCCACCGGCGTCGGCTACTTCCGGATCAACAGCTTCCAGCGGAACACGACCAGGGAAGCGGACGCCGCGCTGAACGAATTGCACCGTCAGGGGATGCGGAGCCTGATCATCGATCTTCGCGGCAACCCGGGCGGTCTGCTCGACGCGGCGATCGAACTGGGCGACCGGTTCCTGGAATCGGGCGTCATCGTCTCGACCCGCGGACGTCTGCCGGACGAAGACCACGACTACGCAGCTCAGGCTCAGGGAACCTGGCGAGTTCCGCTGGTCGTCCTGGTCGACGGCGACAGCGCCAGCGCCAGCGAGATCTTCGCCGGCGCCATCCGCGACCAGCAGCGAGGCGTGATCGTCGGCGAAAAGACCTACGGCAAGGGGACGGTTCAGGGAATCTTCGACCTGCCGATGTCGGGCGCCGGCATCAAGCTGACCACGTCGAAGTTCTTTTCGCCGAACGGTCGGGCGATCGCCAAGGCCGGGGTCGAGCCGCACGTGGTCGTGCAACGCATGGCTCGTCCCGCCATCGAGGACGACGCGGCCATCCTCGCCGCCCGGCACGTGCTCAACCCCGCGAGCGATCCGGTGCTCAGCGCCGGGATGCAGGAGGCCGTCCGCCTCCTCCCCGCCCGTTGAGCGCTCGTTCGAATCGCTTGAACGAATTTTCTCGAAAGCCCGCCGATTCGTTTCGGCGGGCTTTCGTCGTTTACGCCTTACTTCGGCAGGATGAAAACGCTCGCCTTCGTCCCGCAACGGCCCGTATAATCGGAACGAGAGCCTTCGAACGCGAAGGGCGCGGCTGGAATCTCGCAAAATCCGCGGGCGATTCTCGTCGGAACCGTCGTCGGATCGTTCGCTTCCGTCAGAATTTGCGTGCGACAGCGAATAAGCGCTTGCACCGTTCGCGGGGCGTAACTTGAATGAGGGGCGTTCCGCATTCCGATAACCATTCGGAGCGGGAGTCTTGTTCGCTCGTCATTCGTCAGCGTGACGTAAGTAATCCTGTCGAAGCTGATCGCTTCGGACGGAATCACGGCAGATTCGCAGTCGTTTCTGCGGTTTCGTTCGGGCCTTTAAAGTATTCTTTTCTGAAGAACCGCGGCAGCGGAGACCGTGCCGTCTCCGTTACGTCGCAATCCTGAAGGACTTGGACTCGCTGATGCGATTCCGCGAACTCCTTCTGGTTCGAGCGTGATCTAGGGAAAAGCGAAGCATGACCCTGCTCGGAAAAATCTTCACGGTCCTGATCTTCCTGATCAGCACCATGTTCCTGGCGATGTCGCTGATGGTTTTCGCGACGCACCGGAACTGGAAGGAAGCCGTCGTCGGACCCAACGGTCTTCAGACGCAGCTTGCCGCGGTGCAGACTCGCGAGAGCAATCTGCAAGACTCGATGCAGAAGGTTCAGGATCAGCTCAACGAAGAGCGTGCCGCCCGCCGTCAGGCGCTGGCCGCGCTCCAGTCGAAGCTGATCGACCTGCAGCAGCAGGTGAACGTGAAGGAATCGCAGCTCGGCACGGCGACCGCCGAGAACAGCCAGCTCGTGAAGGAACTGGAAACCGCCCAGGCGCTGCTGATCGCCACGACGAAGGAAGTCGAGACGCTCCGCGGAGAACTCGTCGTGGCGAAGGAAGATCGCGACGAGAAGTTCAACGTCGTCGTCTCCCTGAACGATCAGAAGCACAACGCCGAAGGCGAAGCCCGCCGTCTGGCCGAACGCAACAGCCAGCTCGCGCTCGACGTGGCCGACCAGCGTCAGGCGCTCGACTCAGCAGGCATCGACCCGGCGAAGGGCTTCGACGACCGTCCCCCTCGCGGGCTCGACGCTCGCGTGGACGAGGTTCTGAACAACTTGGTCGAAATTTCCATCGGCTCCGACGACGGACTTCGCGTCGGCCATCAGCTCGACATTATCCGCGGCTCGAACTACCTCGGCCGCATCACGATTCGCCAGCTCGAACCGAACCGCGCGGTCGGCGAAATCGATCCGAATCTCCAACGCGGAAACGTTCAGAAGGGCGATCGTGTCACAACCAATCTCGGTTGATACCAGCGCGGCGTCCGCGCCGGTGATCGACGTTCCGAAGGAAAAGCCGCGGTTCAGCGTCTACACGATGATGCTGATCCTCTCCTTTCTCTTCGTGACGATCGCCACCGTACTGATGGCTCAGGAACTGAGCCGCTACGGATCGTATCCGTGGTGGAACACGAGCGCCGTTAACCAGTCGGCTGCGGTCGGAAGCTGAGCCCGTTCGTCGAAACCTGCTTAAGGCCGCGTCGGCGAGGATTCGTTTGACGCGACGCGATTCGCGTCGCAGAGTATTTCGATCGTCGAGGACCCGTCCGAGACGCTCGCTCGATGTTTCTCGTCCTGCGAGACCTCCGCGACGCTTTTCTGAGTTCCCGCCTGACGCCGCGTCCTCTCCCCGAGAACGCGGCGTTTTTCGTGCGTGCGGCGCTGACAGGCAGCGTGCGCGGCGCTCAGAATCAGCGCGTAAATGGCGGACGAGCCGCTTCATCGGCGCGCCAGGCGCGTTACTGTAGGTCTCCCGTTCCCGACGCTCCGGCGAACGGAGTCTGCCTGCCCCGAACCTCTGCAAGCGGCCTCCCGTGCCTGACTGGACTCAGCGAAGGGTATTGATCGCCGGCGGGAGCGCGGGCTTCGGCAAAGCGCTCGCTTTGGCATCGCTCGCTCGCGGCGCCGAGACGTTCGTCGGAGCGCGGGATCGAACCCGCCTGGAAGCGTTCGCGAGCGAGGCACGAGCTGCCTATCCGAACGCTCGGCTGCATGTTCACACGGTCGACGTCCTGGATCCTGCCGCGCTGCAAGCGTGGTTCGACGATCCGCAGATCAGTTCCGCGGGTCTGGACGTCGTTGCGAGTGTCGTGGGGCGTTCGGAGCGGGGGAACATTCTCGATGCGACTCCCGAGCAGCTCATCGATTCCTTCCGCATCAACGTCGTGGCGAGCTTTCTCGTAGCCAGGCATGCCGCGCCCGCGCTGGCCCGGTGCCGGGGAACCTTCGTCACCGTCGGCTCGCTCGCGTCGAAGATCGCGACGCCCTATCTCGGCGCCTATCCGCCGGCGAAGTTCGCGCTCGCCGGACTGACGCAGCAACTTCGCTGGGAATTCGAGCCGCTGGGCATCCGGACGCTGCTCGTCGCGCCCGGTCCGATCGCCCGCGGCGACGCCGTCGATCGCTATGCGGAACAATCGCTGAGGCTGCCCGAGGAAGCCCGACGTCCCGGCGGCGGCGCTCCGATGAACGCCATTCCTCCGGCGGCTCTGGCCGAGAAAGTCTTCCGTTCGATCGAGCGGGGCGACCTGGAACTGGTGGCGCCCGGGTACATGAAGTGGTTGTTCGCGATCTGGCAGATTGCGCCAGGTCTGGCGAAGTCGATCGTCGCCCGCAGGTTGAAGCGAAAGGGACGCTGATCCAGAATGCAGGCCCTGCGATCCCCCGGTCGATCGAGCGCATCGCGGGCTTCTTCTCGAATCGCCCTGCCCCGCTCCTCTTCCGCCCCACGGAGTTGCCGATGCTTCGCCTCCGCGTTTCCGCGTTCGTTCTGGCAGCGATGCCTGCCCTGCTTTTCGCCTTGCGTAACGAGGCGTCGGCCGACGATCAGCGCGACGCCGACGCCCGACCCAACTTCGTCGTGATCTTCTGCGACGATCTCGGATACGGCGACCTGGCATGCTTCGGCCATCCGACGCAGCGGACGCCCCATCTCGATCGCATGGCCCGCGAAGGGATGAAACTGACGCAGTTCTATTCGGCGGACTCGGTCTGTACGCCCAGCCGCGCGGGCTTGCTCACCGGTCGGCTGCCGATTCGCTCCGGAATGTCGAGCGACACGCGGCGCGTGCTGTTCCCCGACTCCGTGGGCGGACTCCCCAGCGAAGAGATCACGATCGCGGAGGTTCTGAAAGACTCCGGCTACGCGACGGCGTGCGTCGGGAAGTGGCACCTGGGCCACCTGCCGGAGTACCTGCCCACGCGGCACGGATTCGACGAGTACTTCGGCGTGCCCTACTCGAACGACATGGATCGCGTCGCCTCGGCGCCGCAGGGACGCATTGCGATCACCGAACCGAAGGTCGAGTGGTACGACGTTCCCTTGTTGCGAAACGAAGAAGTCGTCGAGCGACCGGCTGACCAGACGACGCTGACCCGGCGTTACACGGACGAGGCGACCCGCTTCATCGACGAGCACGCGGAGGAGCCGTTCTTTCTCTACCTCGCCCACACGTTTCCGCATGTGCCGCTGTTCGTCGCCGACGACCGACGCGACAAGAGTCTTCGCGGGATCTACGGCGACGTGGTGGAGGAACTGGACGAATCGGTCGGCCGGACGCTCGACGCGCTCCGCGAGCGAGGACTCGCGGAGAAGACGCTCGTCGTCTTCACCAGCGACAACGGTCCGTGGCTCATCTTCGGGTCGCAGGGAGGTTCGGCCGGACCGCTGCGCGACGGAAAGGGCTGCACGTGGGACGGCGGGATGCGCGAGCCGACGATCGTCTGGCGTCCCGGCTTCGTGCCCGCGGGCACGACCAGCCCGGAACTGGGTTGCACGACCGATCTCTTCGCGACATTCGCCTCGCTGGCCGGCGCTGACGTCCCGCAGGATCGCACGCTCGACTCGCAGGACCTATCGGTCGCGCTGCAGGGCGAAGCCGCCAGCCCGCGCGACGTCGTACCGTACTGGCGCGGCTCCCGTCTGATGGCGCTGAGGTGGAAGGGGTGGAAAGCCCACTTCTTTACGCAGGACGCCTACGGCAGCGGCAAGCTGGAGGAGCACGATCCGCCCCTGCTTTTCAACCTGAACGTCGATCTCGGCGAGCGGAACGATCTGGCTGCCCAGCATCCCGAGATCGTGCAGAAGATCCGCGAACTGGCCGACGCGCATCGGGCGTCGGTCGAACCCGTCGCATCGCAACTCGAACGCACCAAGTAGGACCGGAGGAACGATGGCAAGCGAGTTGGACGCGCTCCATGCGATCTGGAAGTTCTCGCACGACCGCGTGAAGGCTCAGGTCGAAGCGGTAAGAAGCGACCCGGCCCTCGCGGAGTTTCCGACGTGGCGACCCGGACCGGGGCGAGCGCATGCCGCCTGGCAGTGGACGCATCTGGCCGTGACGGAGGAGCTATTCGCCTGCGAACGCTTCGAGCAGGCGCCGGAGCGAGCGAAGAATCGGGCTTACTGGGAAAGCTTCCGCGGAGGGAGCATTCCCGGCGACGATCCGCCCTCGCTGGACGAGATTCTGCGGCTGCTCGACGAGAATCACGAAGCCCTGCGAGAGACGCTCTCCCGGCTAAGTGCCGACGAGCTCGATACCCGCACGGCGACGATTCGCGATCGGACGTTGACGATGCGGGAGTGGTTCCACATCCTCGTCTGGCACCTCGCCCATCATCACGGACAGGTTCACCTGTCGCTGAACCTGTTCAAGCAGCAGCGCGGGCTGACCTGACGGATCGTCGCCTTCGAAGTCGGCGTCGCTCACCAGGGGGCGTCCATCTGTCCGCGAATCTGCCGGGCGATCTGTTCCATCGCTTCGATGGTCGACGTCGTGACCGACTGCCCCGCTTCGGGCAGCAGTTCGGCATGCCCTTCCACGACCAGCAGCGACGCCGGCATCGGAACGACGAAACTCTGCTGGAGTTCCTGTCCGTACCGGTCGGTCCAGCGGCATTCGACGGCGACCGATAGATCGGTTCCGCGCGGAAGATCGTAGCGATCCTCGATCGTGACGCCCTTCCGCAAATAGCGGACGCGGCCCGTCAGGAAGCTGTCCGCTTCTGTTTCGGACGCGATCGAGTAGCCCGAGTTCTGCTCGATCTCTTTGCAGAGAATCTCGGTCATTAACTCGCCGAGGTCGCGCCGGAAGTCGTCATTGCGGAACATCGTGACGTGAACCGTCTCGATGTTCGGGCGCTGCAAACTGGAATGGCCGACTTGCCAGGTCGAGCAACCGGCGAAGCACGCTGCGATCGCGAGGCCGCCGGCGACGGTTAGCATGCGGCTGCCAAAGGCAGACCGCCTGCGATTCGTCGCAGGATGCGACGACGAAAGGGGAGTTTCACGACTCTTTCGCGAGCCGTGAGGAACTTGTTCCGAACCTGGCGAGTCTGCGAAACGCCACGAGGGCGTTTGGCAGCAGTCGACTGGTCCGACCGCTCGCGGCGAACGCGCGGGCGACGGTCGAATCGATCTGGCGAAGCCGCGCGTCACGAGGAAGGCTCTCCGACTTCTTCAGCCGTCGCCGACTCCGGCTGCTTGGGCGGCGGCACGCGCAGCGGATCGTTTTCGAAGTAGTCCTTGATCCACTCGTACTTCTTGCCTGGATCGTCCGGATAGTCCTTGATCGCGTCCAGTCGAGCCTGAGCCCGCTCCGCGAAGGGCGTTCCGGCGTAATCGTCGACGATCGTGGTGTAATGAATCCTGGCGCCGCCGTACTGGAAGCGGTTCTCGTAGTACGTGGCGAGGTTCCACTCGATCTCCGCCTTGCGGTAGCGGATCTCGGCCGCGGCTTTCTCCAGGTAATCGCGTTCTTCCTGAACCTGTTTCGGGAAGCGCTTCATCATGTCGCGCAGCAGTTCGTCGGCCTCGTCGAGCACGGTGAAGTCGTACCCGACGCCGCGGTAGCTTTCGATCTTGGCCTTCAGGTTCAGAAAGTGAGCCTTGAAGAGGTGGTCGCTCGCGGGGAACTGCGTTCGCAGGTCGGTATAGAACTGGTCCGCGTCCTGGTACTCGCCGCGCTCGAAGTGAGCGTTGCCGGCGGCCATGGTCGCGTCGTCGGCCAGACGTCCCGTGACGTCGTCGATACGAATTCGATCGAAGACCCGCACGGCGTTGCCGAACGTATCCCGCCAGGGGCGTCGCTGGTCGGTCATGTTCACCGACCAGAAACTCTCCGGCGACTCGCGATCGAGGTCGACCCAGTATTTGGCGATCGCGAAGCGCCGGGCGGCGACGACGTCCATGTGCCGCGTGTTCGGGTAAGCGGCGATCAGGGCTTCGTAAGAAGAGTCCGCGTACGCGATCCGATCGCCGAAGAAGTAGGCTTCGCCCGACATGAACAGGCCGTCCTGCTCCAGCGCCGAATCGACCCACAGGCCCGCCGCCTGCTTATAGAGCTTCCCGGCGTTCGCGAGTTTCGACTTGTCGTCGTTCGCGGTCCCCTCCTTGAAGAGGGCTTCCGCCTGGGCGTAGAGCTTCTTGGCCTCCTCGGGCCGGTTCGGCTTCTTCGAGATCAGCCCCGCCGGATCGAGAAAGCTGAGCGAGTCCCAGTACGAAGACTCTTCTTCGGTGCGGGCGTTGACGGACGCTTCGGGTCCGATCTCGGGCGTCGGCGGTTCTTCGTACTCGGGGGCGGCGTCGTTCCAGAGCAGCGCCTTCGGAGCCAGGCTGCACGCGACCTGCGAACAGGCCAGAAGCATGATGGCCAGCGCCAGAGGCACGAGACGGCCTGCCGGACGGCGATGCGCCGCCATCCGCCCCTTGGGGGGCGTAGCGGGTTGGTCGGGCTCGACCGAGCGCTGGCGCTGAGTCGACGCGGAGAACCAGGGCATCGCGGACGTCCTTGTCGCGCGGTAGTGCGGAGCGGATTTCAAGTAGCCCGGTCGAAACCTGAATCATCGTCCGAATCGCAGGCGATTCGTCGGGTCGATCCCGTTTCGACAGAGCATGTAGGGCGCAGGGCTTCTACGCAGTCGCGCAGCAAGCGGTTCGAACGCCACTCTTAGAAAATCGGCCGCAAGGACGTCAAGGGAGACCTATTCCGCCGTCAACTCCGCGGCCGCGACCGGGCTTCTTCGCCCGCGGCGGTCGCGACAGCCTGGAAATGGCTTCCTGCAGGCGAAATTGCGACCCGTTCAGGTGGTTGAAAAACTGGTTGATCAGTCCCCGCAGTTCGCCGTTGACGGACTGCGGAAGTTCGGCTGGCGGGGCAGGATCGGCCGAGGGGGTACGTCGCAGAAGTTCGTCCAGGGCCTGCCGCGTCGCAGCGCGGATCCGCACCACACTTTTGCGGCCCGCCCGGCAGCCCGCGCACAGGATGCCGCCGTCCATGAGCGAGAACCAGGCGTCCCCGTCCGGCGCCGAGCCTCCGCAGCCGACGCAGCGGTCCAGCGTGGGTCGAAACCCGAGCGATTTCAGCGCCTGCGTTTCGAATCGAAAGAGCGTCGGCTGGATCGGCTCCAGGCGATCGAGCGCAAAAATGGCCGCCGAGCCCTCGTCGAACAATTCCGGATGCGGATCCCGCAATTCGGTCGTCCGCTCCAGAACCTCCGCCGCGTAGAGCGCCGCGTAAACGTGCGGCAGGCTTTTCGTACCAGCGCGGAATCGACGCTCCAGTTTCGCTTCGGTGAGGAGATCGAGCGAGTCGCCCGACTTTTCGATCATCGCGATGCGGCAGACCGACAACAGGTCGAGCGCCGATTCAAACGGACCCTTGGGCCGCCGGGCGCCCTTCGCGAGCGCGTGGATCTTCCCTTCCGAGCGGGTGAAGAGATGCACGACGAGACTCGTCTCGCTGAACTCGTAGGTTCTCAGGACGATGGCGTCGGTCTGAACGTGCGGCATGGTGCGGAATTGTAGAGGCGTCTCGCGATCCCGTCAGAGAAATCTGACGCCCTTCCGATCGATCCGGTCCGTTAGCAGGCAGCTGCAAAATGCCTTCGTAGCGTTGTGCAGCCTCGCCAGGTCGGAACAAGTTCCTCACGGCTCGCGAAATGGTCGTGAACTCCCATTTCGACGTCGCGACCTGCGGCGTAGCGCAGGCTGGCTGCCTTTCGCAGCCGCCTGCTAGTTCGACTCTTCCAGGATTTCGATACGGATGCGATTGATCTTGCGCGGGCTGGCGTCTTCGACGGTCAGTCGCACGTTGCCCAGTTCCACCGCGTAGGCCGCCTTCGGAATGTCGCGACAGCGGGAAATGAGCAATCCGCCCAGACTTTCGTATTCGTCCGATTCCGGCAGCGCGAGATCCATCCGCTCGTTGATGTCGTCGACGAACAGATCCGCCGCTGCGATGGCCCGGTTTTGGTCGATCCGGTCGAACTCGAAGCGGGTTTCTTCCGGATCCGACTCGTCGATGATCTCACCGACGATCTCCTCGAGGACGTCTTCGATCGTCACCAGGCCGACGACTTCCGCGTACTCGTTGCGAACCATCGCCAGATGGATCCGCCGCCGGCGAAAGTCCGCGAGGATCGCGTCCAGCGGCATCGTCTCCGGGACGTCCCAGCTTTCCCGGAGAAGCGAGCGAAGCGGCGGACGCTTCTCGAGCGGCAACGGGAGGACGGGGAGCAGATCCTTCGCGTACAGCAGGCCGACGATGTTATCGAGTTGGCCGGAGTAGACGGGCATTCGCGTCCGCTGCACCTCGTCGATCAGGCTCAGTACGTCGTCCCATGTCGATTCGACTTCCAGCGCCTGGATTTCGCTGCGGCGCGTCATGATCCGGCCGACTTCGCGATCGTCCAGTTCCAGCACGCCGCGAATCATCTCCCATTCGCTCTGTTGCAGCAGGCCCTCCCGTTTGCCGGCGCTCACGTGGGCGAGGATTTCGTCCTCCAGCGCTTCTTCCGCGGATTCAGCGTCGTCCGCGTCCGCCCCGGCCAGACGCCGGGAAAGAAAATCCAGCGCCTGTACGCCGAGCGTCAGCGGAAAGCTGATCCAGTAGAGCGCCATCCAGAAGCGCCAGGTCGCGTAGAGAAACGCCGGCGCGAACCAGGTCGCGACGGCCCAGGGGATCCAACTCGACAGGGCCAGCACGATCAGCCCGGCGAAGGCGGCGACGCTGAGCATCGCCGCGAGTCCGAAGTTTTCTACGAAGTCGATCCGCATCGCGTACAGCGTCGCGAACGTCGCGGACGCCAGCAGAGCGAGAATGTGGATCGTCTCCGCGGCGAGGGCGTAATCGGACGCCCAGTCGATGACGGAATTCAGAAAGGACGATCGATTCCGGCGACGAAGGAACTGCTCCAGATCGTAGTGCGAATAATCGCGCAGCGAGCGCTTCCCGACTGCCGTGAACGCCGCAAGAAGCGTGCACGCCAGCGCGGCCCAGAGTTCCCACGCCTCCTGCACGTCAGGCCTCCTCAGGCGCTGCAAGGCGATGACCCGACGTCTCGCGGTCGCGCGGCGGCGTCCAGCCGAAGGTGGCGAGGATGCGATTCTCTTCGACCTGCATCGCCACCCGATCTTCGTCCGACTGGTCGTCGTATCCCAGCAGATGGAGCGTGCCGTGGACCACGTACAGGATTAGTTCCGCCTGAGCGTCCCACGCGTACTCGCTCGCGACTCGCTCGGCCGTGTCGGCGCTGACGATCAACTCCCCGACGATCGGTTCCTCCTCGTACAGGAAGCTGATCACGTCGGTCGGCCAATCATGGTCGAGCCGCTCGCGGTTGAGGCGGTGAATCGAATCGTCGTCGACGATTGCGATGTCCACGCTGGCACCTTCGCAGGCTCCATGGGCCGCTAGCGTTCGCAGCACGGCTTCGCGCAGTGCGCCTTCGCTCGCGAAGGGTCGCGGATGACGGATCTGAACGTCGATCTCGCTCATGCGCTGGCCGCGGGCGGGTACTTGATGCGGCTGTGGTACATCGCGGAGAGCGACTTGACGAGCGTCTCCTGCACCGTGTTCAGTTCGCGAAAGCTCATGCCGCATTCGTCGAACTGTCCGTCCTGCAGCTTCTTGGCGACCAGCGATTCGACGAGGTGCTCGATCCGGGAGGGGGTCGGTTCGACCAGAACGCGGCTCGCGCTCTCGACAGAATCGGCGATCATCAGGATGGCCGATTCGCGGGTCTGCGGCTTCGGCCCGGGATAGCGGAAGCTGGCTTCCTCGATCTCCTGGCGGTCGGCGGCCCGCTCGCCCTTCTGGGCCTCGCGATTCTGGGCCTCGCGGTAGAAGTACTCGACCAGCGTCGTTCCGTGATGTTGTTCGATGAAGTCGATGATCGTGTGGGGCAAGCCGTGGCGCCGGGCGAGTTCCGCCCCTTCCTTGACGTGAGCGATGATGACCAGCGTGCTCATCGTCGGCTGGAGCGAGCCGTGGCGATTCTCGCCCGCTTTCTGATTTTCGATGAAGTACTCAGGTTTGAGCATCTTCCCGATGTCATGGAAGTAGGCGCCGACGCGAACCAGCAGGCCGTTCGCTCCGATCGACTCCGCCGCGGCTTCCGCCAGCGAAGCGACGTTGATCGAGTGGTTGTACGTACCGGGCGCTCGGCGAACCAGTTGCTGCAGGAGCGGATGGGTCATGTCGGACATCTCGAGCAGCGAGATGTCGGTCTGAATATCGAACAGTTTCTCCGCGAACGGCAGCAGCGCCGTCATCAGGAGGCCCGAGAGGATGGCCACCAGCGCGAACGCTGACGCTTCGATGAGCAGCGTCCAGATGACGGGCTGGCCGGAGAGCGTGCCGACGCCGAGGGTCGTCAGGAAGGCCGTCGCCGCCGCGAAGAGGCTGACGTAGACGAGCTTGGTGCGAGATCGCACGCGACCGCAGAAGAGCGCCGCGGTCGACATCGTCGCCATCAGCACCACGAACTCGAACAGTCCCTGCCGCAACGTGAGCGCGGTGACGAGCGCGACCGCCGCGGAGACGAGCAGCGCCAGCTCGAACCGGAACGCGATCGACAGCGTCATCGCTAGGATCATCATCGGGGCGAGTTCGAGCCGCCATCGATCGGCGAAGAAATAAGCGAGCACGATCGCCACCGCGATCGTTCCGAGCGTGGCGAAGTAGGAGCGGGTCCAGCCGAGCAGCCGCGGCTCGTGGTAGGCGAAATAGACGCCGCACAGCACCGAGAGCGCGACGTACATGCCGAAATGCCCGATCGAATGGGCGACGACCTGCGTCCAGGAGAGCTGTTCGATATAAGCCTCGTGCTCCCGTCGGAGGAGCGCGAGGTCGATTTCGTCGAGCGGTTCGCCTGCCTCGATCCCGTTCATCGGATCGCCGGCCCGGTACTCGAGCAGAATGGGCTGGATCTTCGACGCGGTCTCGTCGGAGAGCCGGTTCGTCGCCGGACGGTTGAACTTCAGCGTCGTCGGCAACCGCTCGGTCATCCACGTCATGACCCTCTCGGCGAGCTGGTCGCTCCGCTCCTCGTCGAGCTTGAGGCGCTGCACGAACTCCGAAGCGAGCTCCGCCCGCAGGCGGTCGGTCACCTCCGCGATCCGAACGTCGGAGACCGCGATTCGACGAGCCTCTTCTTCCTTGCCGGGCGGATGAATCTGGATCTGCGTCTGACTCCCTTCGCTGAGGGGGTGCTCCAGCGCTTCGAGCAGGCCGTTCTCCTCGTAGGTCTGGAGCGCGGCCTTCACCGCCGCCTGAAAGCGGGTGAGGTCCCGATCTTCCGCGAGCGTCTCGCGGAACTGCTCGAACGCTGCCCGCTTCTCGGGATCGGTCCAGCTTCGCTGAGCAGCGGCGCCGTTCGACTCGATCGGCGAATCGACTTCGCGAACCGGCTTCGTCGGCGAACGATCTTCGTCGGCGA
Organism: Lignipirellula cremea; assembly: GCF_056501455.1. Lineage (NCBI taxonomy): Bacteria > Pseudomonadati > Planctomycetota > Planctomycetia > Pirellulales > Pirellulaceae > Lignipirellula > Lignipirellula cremea. The sequence continues at coordinate 5,360,012 of NZ_CM151415.1, read as the reverse complement.
ACGATTCGTCCGGGCGCGGGATCAGAAAGGAATCCCACACCTCCTTATCCATCTCGTAGAAGGTCGGCGTCCGCGTGATGAGGAACGCGCGGTCGAGGAGCGCCTGGCGCATCTCCCGCAACGGGCGTGCATCGTGTGCGTAATACGGCACGATGCGGGAACGGGCCTGCTGCCGGGTCTGATCCGTCGCGGCGCCGGCGATGATCGTGAACGGCACGCGGGCCGAGATCTCGCGCTCGGGGACGTAGTTCACACGGTAGGCGAACGTCGGTTCCCAACCCTCGGTCAGCACGAAGACCAGGGCACAGCAGAACGCCCAAAGACCGAGCGAGCGCCATGTCTCGCGACGCCGGAGTCCGGCCAGCCACGAAGCGGTCTTGGATGAGCCGAGCTCTCGCTTCAACCGCGCGCGGGAGGGATGCGAAGGATTCATCGCCTCGTTCGCCCGGGCTGTTCAGGAGTATTGGCGTCGGCGGAATTTCGCCGGACGCGCAGATAGCGGTGGACCACGCCGATTCGCGTCTAGCGACGCGCTCCTTCGCCCGATTCGTAGGCGTTCACGATCGCCTGGACCAGCCGGTGCCGCACGATGTCGGAGACGGTCAGCCGCGCGATCGTCACGCCTTCGATCGAGTGCAGGCGATCCATCGCGTCGACCAGCCCGCTCTTCGCGTGAGCCGGCAGGTCGATCTGCGTCGGGTCGCCCGATACGACGATCTTGGAATTCTCGCCCATTCGCGTCAGAAACATCTTCATCTGCGGGACGGTCGTGTTCTGCCCTTCGTCCAGAATGATGAACGACTCGCTGAGCGTTCTTCCTCGCATGTAGGCGAGCGGGGCGACCTCGATCACGTCCTGCTCCATCAAGCGCTTCATCTCGTCGAATTCGAGAATCGCGTTGAGCGAATCGAGCAGCGGACGCAGGTAGGGATTTATCTTCGCCTGCAGATCGCCCGGAAGAAAGCCGAGGTTCTCGCCCGCCTCGACCGCCGGGCGGACCAGCACGATCTTGCGAATTTGCTTCTTCTTGAGGGCTTCGACCGCGGCGGCGACGGCCAGGAAGGTCTTGCCCGTGCCTGCGGGTCCGACAGCGAACACCAGATCGTGCTTCCGGATCGCGTCGAGATACGCAGCCTGGCCGGGCGTTCGCGGCTTGATCATCCGCACGCCCGCCGTCACGGGCGCCGTATCGACAGGCGCGGGGGGAACCTTCCCGGTGACGAGTTGGAGCGCCTGCGCTACGTCGTCGGCAGAGACCTCGCCCTTTCGCTCGACGAGCGCCTTCAGTTGCTCGAAGACGGAGGTTCCGTGGGCCAGCGCCTCTCGCGTTTCAGCGGCCAGTTGCAGCCGCCCTTCGCGATGGGTCACCTGGATCCCGAGAGCGTCGCGGATCAGAGCGACGTTGCGATCGCGCGTCCCGAAAAGCGGAATGGCGAGGGAAGGCGGAACGAGCGAAATCGTCGCTTCGTACATTCAGATATCGGGTTGAGGAGCCAGCGAACAATCGCGAACTCGAATGCCGCACCCGGATCGGGTCGATCGGCCATTCGCAGGAATTGTAGGCGATCCGGCCGTTTCTGGCCGCCCTTTACTTCTCCGCCGTGCCGAGCGACCCGTCGAAAACGACGGATGTATCGGCTACGCCGGCGACGTCACGGCGCCGGACGAGCGGTAAACGTCCTTCGCCGCGGAGACTCCCGCGCCCGCGTCCGAAGCGAAACCTTGACCGGCGAGAAGCTTTTCGAGGGCCGAGAGGAACGCCGTGACGTTCTCGGGTCGTGCTGCATGGCCCATCAGCCCGACGCGCCAGACCTTCCCCTTGAACGCGCCGAGTCCGGCGCCGATTTCGATGCCGAACGTCTCCAGGAGCGCCTTTCGCAGCGCCGCGTCGTCGATCCCCTCGGGAATCCGGATCGGATTCAGCATCGGCAGGCGTCGCTCGGCAGGGACCGCGAATTCCAGCCCCATCGCGTCGATGCCGGCGACGAGAGCCTCGTGGTTCAGGCGGTGGCGAGCGAAGGCGTTCGCCAGACCCTCCTCCAGCACGATCCGCAGCGCCTCGTGCAGGGCGTAGTTCATGTTGATCGGCGCCGTGTGATGGTAGACGCGGTCGGACCCCCAGTAGTTCGCGAGCATTCCGACGTCGAGGTACCAACTCTGCACCTTGGTCGTCCGCGAACGTATGACGTCGAGCGCACGGTCGGAGAAGGTGATCGGCGCAAGGCCGGGCGGGCAGGAGAGACACTTCTGCGTGCCCGAGTAGCAGACATCGATGCCCCAGTCGTCGACCGCCACCTCGACGCCCCCCAGCGACGTGACGGCGTCGACGATCAACAGCGTTCCGAATTCGTTCGCCAGTTTCGCGACAGGCTGAATCGGCTGCCAGGCGCCGGTCGAGGTTTCCGCCATGACGATGCCGAGCGCCTTCGGTCGGACCCGCTCCAGCGTTTCGCGAAGATCGCTTTCGTCGAAGACTTCGCCCCAGGGGCGCTCGACTTTCGTGACCTTCGCGCCCGCGCGCTGGGCGACGTCGACCATCCGGCCGCCGAAGACGCCGTTGACGCAGACGACCATCGCGTCGCCCGGTTCGATGACGTTGACTACCGCCGCCTCCATCCCGGCGGAGCCCGTTCCGCTGACCGCGAAGGTCATGCGGTTCGACGTCTGGAACGCCGCCCTGAGCATGCGCTGCGTCTCGTCCATGATCCGTAGGAAGTACGGATCGAGGTGGCCGACCGTCGGACGCCCGAGAGCCTCCAGCACGCGCGGATGGATGGCGCTCGGCCCGGGGCCCATCAGCAGGCGGCGGGGCGGATCGACCGGACCGGGAAGTTCGCTGGCTTGCATGCGTAAGTTCGTGATTGTCGAAGAGAGGTGGATCATGTCGAGCGTCGCCGCCAGCCGCTTAAACGCGGGCGATGCGCTGCAGGCTGACGGCGTTCGCGAGCGGTTTGCCGTCACGATAGTCGAGCAGGTTCTTCACCGTGGTCGCGGCGATCGCCTCCATGGCCTCGCGCGTGAAGAAGGCCTGATGCGACGTGATGACGACGTTCGGAAACGTGAGCAGTCGCATGAACAGGTCGTCCTGAATGACCTGATCGGAGAGATCCTCGAAGAAGAGTTCCGATTCTTCCTCGTACACGTCCAGCGCGAGCGCTCCGATCTTTCCCGACTTCAACGCGTCGATCGCCGCACGGGTGTCGACCAGAGCGCCGCGGCTGGTGTTGATCAGCGTCACGCCCTGCTTGCACCGCGCGAGTCGCGCCGCGTCGATCAGATGCCGCGTCTCGGGCGTCAGCGGACAATGCAGCGTGACGACGTCTGCCTGCGAGATAGCTTCGTCCAGGGAGACATATTCTCCCCAGGCAGCGGCCTCTTCGCTCGGATAGGGATCGAACAGCAGCACGCGGCAGCCGAAGGCATGCAGCAGCTTCGCGACGAGCAGGCCGATCTTCCCCGTGCCGATGACCGCGGCGGTCTTGCCGTGGAGGTCGAATCCCAGCAGCCCGTCGAGGCTGAAGTTGCCTTCGCGAACGCGGGCGTATGCCCTGTGAATGCGGCGAATCGCGGACAGTATCAACCCGATCGTATGTTCGGCGACAGCGTAGGGCGAGTAAGCCGGAACGCGAGCGACGGCCATGCCCAGTCGCTCCGCCGCTTCGAGGTCGACCTGATTGAAGCCCGCGCACCGCAAAGCGATCATCCGCACGCCGTGGCTGGCCAGTCGCTCCAGGGCGGGGGCGTCCAGCCGATCGTTCACGAACGCACACACCGCGTCGCAGCCGTCGGCGACGATCGCCGTCTCCGCGTTCAGGCGGGCTTCGACGAAGGTCCAGCGGATCGGAGTCCCCTCCGCCGCTCGTTCCAGAAACGTGCGGTCATAGGACTTCGCGCTAAAGACGGCGACTTGCATCGACTTCGAAACTTTCGTTCGACCTGCGGAAACCGGCGCCGCAGCAGCCGGTAATTGCACCGGGGTGCGCCTGCGGATTATCGTGGTCCTGTCTCGCCCGTGCAACGTTCGGCAGCGGAGCGCCCCCTTCGATCCCGAAAAGGCGACCGTTCAGCAGCGGGGTCCGTCGGGCCTGCGACGCCTTCTTTTCCGCACGACCGTCTCGCCTCGCTCGCCGCTACGGAGTCTCTTCGCCATGTCGCGCTTTCCCTTTTCCTATCCGCTGACGCTCGCACTCGCGGCGTCGCTAAGCTGCCTTCCGATGAGCCGACTCGCAGCACAACCCGCCGGCTACAACTACGACGAGAGCAAGGTTCCGAAGTACGCGCTTCCCGATCCGCTGCTGTCGGAAAACGGCGAGAAGATCGATTCGGCGAAGGCCTGGAACGAAATCAGGCGACCCGAGCTGCTCAAGCTGTTCGAGGAGCACGTCTACGGGCGAGCGCCGAGCGATCCCGTCGAAGTTACCGCCGAAACGCTGGAAGAATCGAACGATGCCCTGGGAGGCAAGGCGAAGCGCTTGCAGGTGCGGGTGACCCTGTCGCGGGAAGGCCGTTCGATTCCGGTCGATCTGCTGCTCTACCTGCCCAAGGATGCGAAGGGGCCGGTTCCGCTGTTCTGGAGCTTGAACTTCAAGGGCAACCACACGACGACGACCGATCCAGCCGTTCTCGTTCCCGATCCGACGATTCATCCGCAGGATGCCGACGGCGCCCCGTCGAAGATGCATGTCCAGGCGGCGAAGAACGAACGGGGATCTTCCGAGGATCGATGGGCCTACGAAACGATCGTCGATCGGGGGTACGGCGTCGCGACGGCTTTCTACGGCGATCTCGATCCCGACTACGACGACGGGTTCAAGAACGGCGTCCACTCGCTCTTTCCCGAGTACGTCAGCGACGATCCGAAGTCGTCCTGGGGATCGATCGCCGGCTGGGCCTGGGGCATGAGCCGCGTTCTCGACTACCTCGAGACGCGATCCGACGTCGACGCGAAGCGGGTCGCCGTGATGGGACACTCGCGCCTCGGCAAGACGGCGCTCTGGGCCGGCGCGGCGGATCCGCGTTTCGCCCTGGTCATCTCGAACGATTCGGGCTGCGGCGGCGCCGCGCTCAGTCGGCGAGCCTTCGGCGAAACGGTGAAGCGAATCAACACGTCTTTCCCGCACTGGTTCTGCGATCGATTCGTAGAATACGACGATAACGAGGCCGCCCTGCCCGTCGACCAGCATCAGTTGATCGCCTTGGCCGCCCCGCGACCGATCATCGTGGCGAGCGCGACCGAGGATCAGTGGGCCGATCCGAAGGGCGAGTACCTCTCCGCATATCATGCGGGACCTGTTTTCCAGTTGCTGACCGGCGACGGCTTCGGGTCCGACGCGCAGGAGCTTCCGCCCGTCGGCGAACCGATCCTGACTCGCGTCGGCTACCATCTGCGGGCCGGCGGGCATGACGTCACGGACGCTGACTGGGCCGCCTATCTCGACTTCGCGGACAAGTGGCTGCCAAAGTCCGAATAACTTCCGGCAGCGCCTGACGCTCTGCCCTCCTCCTGAAATCTCTCCGCTTCCGAGATCCTTCCGATGAAACTGCATGCTCTTCTGGGCGCCGTCGGTCTTTCGATGGCCTTCTCCCCTGCCCTGGTCGCGCCGACCTTCGGCGCCGAGCCGAAGTTCGTCAAGCACGTGCTCGACTCCGGCTTTCGCAGCGAGGGGATCGCCGTCGGCGACATCGACAAGGACGGCAAGAACGACCTGATCGCCGGCAACGTCTGGTACCAGGCGCCCGACTGGAAGCCGCACCCGATCGAAGCGGAGATCCCCGAGTACGATCCCAAGGGCTACAGCCATAGCTTCGCCACTTTCGCGAAGGATCTGAACGCAGACGGCTGGGTCGACGTGATCATCGTCGACTTCCCCGGAACGCCGACGTGGTGGTTCGAGAATCCGAAGAACGCCGAGGGGCCCTGGAAGAAGCACACGCTCACCCCGGTGACGAACAACGAATCGCCGCAGTGGACCACGATGACGCTGCCGGGCAAGAAGGAGCAGCAGGTCTTCGTCTTCGGCTACTCGCCCGACGAGAAGCAGCCCGAGGGCGCCGAACGTCGGATGGCGTACGCCACGCCGGCGGACGATCCCACGGCGCCCTGGACGCTTCGTCCGGTTTCGGCCAAGGAGGCTCCCGGCACGCAGCGTTACAGCCACGGGCTCGGCACGGGCGACCTCAACGGCGACGGACTCTCGGACATCCTCTGCAACGACGGCTGGTGGGAAGCGCCGGCGAACGGCTCCAGCGCGGACGCCGAATGGAAGTGGCATGCGACCGCCTTCGCTCCGCCCTGCGCCGATATGCACGTCGGCGACTTCGACGGCGACGGCGACGCGGACGTTCTCTGCAGCAGCGCCCACGCCTACGGCATCTGGTGGGTCGAGCAGAAGGGTCCCGAGCAGTGGGAACGCCACCTCGTCGACGACACCTTCTCTCAGACGCACGCGATGGAAGCGGCCGACCTGGACGGCGACGGCGACCTGGAATACGTCACCGGCAAGCGCTGGTGGGCCCATGCGGCCGGCGACCCCGGCGTCGACGAAGCGCCGGTCCTCTACTGGATCGACGTGAAGGCCGTCGACGGCAAGCCCGTGTGGACGCTGCACAAGATCGACGACAACTCCGGCGTCGGCACCCAGTTCGAGATCGCCGACGTCAACGCCGACGGCAAACTCGACATCGTCACGTCCAACAAGCGCGGAGTGTTTTACTTCGAGCAGGTGAAGGAGTAAGCCCGCTCGTCAGTCTCGCGAGTAAATGATCAGGTCGCTGCTTGTCGCGATGACGAGCGAGCGCCCGGTCGGAGAGAATCCATACGCTCGCAGCTCCGTCTCGACGGCAATCTTGACGAACGAAACCTGTCGTCCCAGGCTGATCTCGTAGACATCCCGCCAGTCGTTCGTGACGATCAACGTATGGATGGGCCAGTCGACGACGAGATCGTCGATCCACCATCCGTCTCGCGTTGACTTCGGCAATCCGCCTCCGTGAAGTCCGGACATTCGGATGCTCAGGCCGCTCAGCGGTCCGATGCCCTCCGCCATGAGCTCAATTTCGTCGAACCAGTCCCCGAGTTCCGCGTGCCTCGCAACGCGGCTTCCGTCGCGACAGTCGAAAACTCCTCGGCCCTGATGTGAGGCGACGAGCAGAAGATCGGAGCCCTTGCCGAAGCCTACCTCGGTTAGGCCTCCGATTCCCATTCCAAATGGACCGCGCCATGTGCGCGGGAGATTCGCTGCCGGTGCATTTCGAATGGCTTCCACGACGCTCTTCAGATGCTCCGGTACGCTCAACGCTTAAAGCTCCTGTTTTTCCGATGCACGCAAAAGGAAGAGGCATGGCTACGTAAGCCATGCCTCTCTGAATTTCATCGGAACGGTTCTCGATGCCTCAATCCGCCGCGGCCATCATCTTGACCTTCTCCGCGGCGTACTCGGCCTGCATCTCTTCGATCAGCGGCCAGAGGACGTCGAGCTCGGGCTTGAACAGATCGCCGATCAGCACGTCGGTGACGTAGCCCTTGAGGTGCGGGTGACGTTTGACGAAGCGTCCGAAGCTGAACCCGTCGTAGTAGACGTTGACCAGCTTTTTCATCCGGTCCATGCCCGCGATGAACTCGCCTTCCCACTTGCGAAGTTGGGCTTCCGAAGTGTCGCCTGAATCGAGGCCTTCCGCGATCGCGTCGGACGCCATCGACGCGCTGGTCAGCGCGAGAAGCACGCCCGACGAATAGAGCGGGTCAAGGAAGCCGAAGGCGTCGCCGACCAGGCACCACCCGTCGCCGGCTGCCTGCGTCGCACGGTAGGAGTATTCCTTCTGGGCGCGGAAGATGTCGCAGCGCTCTGCGTTCGCGATGCGGGGCTGCAGACCGGGGCAGCGTTCGACCTCTTCGAAGTAGATCTTTTCCAGGTCCTTCGAATCGCGGTCCTTGAACAGGTAGTCGAATCCGGCGACGACGCCGACGCTGACGATGTCGTCATGCAGCGGGATGTACCAGAACCAGCCCTTCTTGTCCTTCGTCTGGAGGACGACCGTGGCGCCGTCGTCCTTCCCTTCGTCGCGATGGGCGCCCTTCCAGTAGGTCCAGACGGCGGCTTTCTTCAGATCGGCGTCCCACTGCCGCAGGTTCAGCCGGTCGAGAATCAGGCTGCTCTGTCCGCAGGCGTCGACGACGATCTTCGACTTGACCGTGACGTCGGCGCCCTCCTCGGGGCGAAGTTTGACGCCGACGGCCCGTTCGCCCTCGAACAGGACCTCGATCGCGCGCGTCCCCTCGAAGACCTTCACGCCATGCTCGCGAGCGTTGTCGATCAGCATCTGATCGAACTCGCTCCGCCGGACCTGCCAGGTCTGCGAAGATTCGTGCGGTCGATGATCGACGAAATAGAACGGCTCCGACAGGCGGCCCGCCTGGTTCACGAACTGCACGCTGTACTTCTTGATGAACTGGCTCGACTTCATCTTGTCGAGCAGGTTCAGGCGCTTGATCGCCCAGTAAGTGTGCGGGATAAGCGACTCGCCGATATGAAACCGCGGGAAATGATCGCGTTCGAACAACGCGACCTTGTATCCCTTCTGGGCGAGGAATGTCGCCGTGGCGGAGCCCGAGGGGCCGCCGCCCAGAACGACGACGTCGTATTCGGGTGCGATGACGTTCGACTGGATCATGGGCGAGAATGCGCGCTAACGCATCGGGAGGAGATGGGAAGCGGGACCGTCGCGCGATCCTGAACCGCTCCGCGACGACCGTTCCAGACTAACTTTCGGCGAAACCGCCGTCGACCCGCGAATCGTCTTGAATCGCAGCGGGTCGATGCGATCGTCCGAAGCGGGGTCGACTTCTCCACGCTCCGTGAAAACCGCAGCGTCGCCCGCGGATTCACCGTCAGGAAATGCCGCAGGTCGTTTCATTCGCTTCCGCCCGATGATCCTCGGCGGTCGGATGCTTGCCGGGAATCGGATCCCGGTACCAGCGATCGAGGACGGCGTTCCAGTCGGCGCGGCATTTCACCTTTCCGAAGGCTTCGCGAATCTCGTCGCGTTGGGGATGCAGGATCGCGTATTTGATGCCGAACTTTCGCATCAGCGCGCCGCAGCGATCTTCGCCGTACGTCTCCTCCGCCAGGCGATAGTGCTCCCGCAGGACGTCCGCCTGCTCGACCGCGGTCGGCGGATCGGGAAGAGGCTCCCCGGCCGCGAGAGCCCGGCACTGGGCGAAGATCCAGGGGTTGCCGATCGCGCCCCGGGCGACGGTGACGCCGTCGACGCCTGTGTACTCGATCATCCGCAGGCAGTCCTGCGGCGTGAACAGATCGCCGCTCCCCAGCATCGTACGGCTGCCGAGGAACTGCTTCACCTCGCGGAGGAAGTCCCAGGAACTTTGTCCGACGTAGCGTTGCTCCACCGTGCGACCGTGGACGGTCACCGCGGCGACGCCGGCGTCGAACGCGCCTTCCAGGATGCGATAGAAGTTGTCCCGGCTCTCGGCTGAATCGTCGATTCCGCGGCGCATCTTCAGCGAAACGGGAACCGCTGCGGGAACGATGTCCCGAGTCCGTCGCACGATTTCCAGCGCGACGTCGGGCTGACTCAGATGATAGCCGCCGCGGCAGCGACCGAGGACCTTCTTCACCGGGCAGCCGAAGTTGATGTCGATCACGTCGAAGCCGGCTTCCACGAGCTTCTTCGCCCCTGCCGCGAACTGATCGGGCTCGGCGCCCATCAGTTGCCCCGCGACCGGCGGCTCCTCCTGGTGGATCTCCAGAAAGTGCGAGGTCTTCGCGCGGTTCTTCAGCGAGACCAGAAACTGGTCGAGCATCACCTCGCAGAGCGTATAGCTGGCCCCCATCCGTCGGGCGATGACCCGCATCGGGGAGTCGCTGTAACCCGACAGCGCCGCCTGGACGATCGGAAAACCGACGTCGACCGAGCCGATCTTCAAGTGGGGAAGCTTCAACGGAGACATGATCAGTTCAGGGGCGTGAGCGGACTTCACGGCGTGTCGGCGGAAGGGTCGGACGCAGGAACGCTTCGCCGGCGCCCGGCGAGGTACGCCTCCGCGTCGATCGGCGCCACGTCGACCGGCGGACCCCACAGTACGCCGCGCATCCGTTCGAACAACTCGGCGTTAAAACGTTCGATTCTCTCGCGGACGACGCTCTCGTCGTCGATCGCCGACAGGGTCGCCGCTTCCTGACGCGCCCATTCGCGAATCGCCCAGGCGGGCGGCAGGGCCCGCAGGTCTTCCGCCTTCAGTTTCTCCCGCACCCAGCGATTCTCGTCCCAGCCTTCGTCCAGATTCGGAATCGGCCGGCCCAGTCCGGGAAGGTCGTCGAATTGTCCTTCCCGCTGGGCTTGCGCGATTTTCGATTCGACCGATCGATCGAAGGCGTTCATCGTCAGCAGCAGGTCGAGGAGGAATGGGAACCCGTCGGGCGATGACGCATTCTACGCCCCGAGTCGCTGGGAAACCTTCGGCCGGGACGGCACGCCCCCGTCGTCTGACGGTCGCCAAATCGCCTCCGCAGGGCGAACCAGCCATTTCCCGGAAGGGCGCGGCGATTCCCCTCCCCCGGCAGGCGCTATATAAAGAGTTACTTGCGGTCGCGTCGACGCTGACGGCGTCACTATCTACTCCCTGTGCGTCGGGAGACCGCTCGAACCGCGAACGGTCCAGGAACATCGTACGTATGGCGAAGGAAAACGATTCTTTCGAGGTCGAGGGGACGGTCGTCCAGGCGCTCGCGAATACGCGATTCCGCGTGGAACTCGACACCGGAAACGAAGTGCTCGCCCACGTCGCAGGAAAGATCCGGAAGCACTTCATCCGCATCGTCCCCGGCGATCGCGTGAAGGTCGAGCTCTCGCCTTACGATCTGACCAAGGGTCGTATCATCTACCGCGAACGCTGATCCGAAAGCGCCTGCGGTTCGACCCGTGCTCGATCCGTCGGCCCTTGTCAGATTCGCTGAGCGCTCTTTCGTATCCAGCCGCGCCGTTTCTATGCGCGTGGCGAATCGCCGCCGATTCGAAATCGCGATTTTCGCCGCATTTTTTCGGTCGCGCCGACCAGGTTTTCGAATCGATCGTGGGCGAACGAGAGTATCGCTAGCGAACCCGTGCGGGTCGTGCGCTGCGAAATACGCAGTTCGTCGCGAACGTCGATGGGAGAAGCGAATGCCTTCGCACGCTCTCTCCCGTAGAACCGGTAACCCCCTCGCGAACAGTCTTCAGGATTAGGAGAAGCGATGAGCATCTTCGGGAATTGGAATCGGACCGTCGGACGCGCTGCGGCGGGTCTGGCCCTTCTGGCGGCGCCGCTGCTGGCGTCGGCCCAAAACGAACAGGCGGGCGTCCCCCTCGCCGTGATCGCCATCGCTCCGACGGAGCGCCTCCTCGGCGCGGATGACGAGTCGGCCGGCGCGATCGGCTATCTCACCAAGCAGATGGGTCATCCCGACTGGGGGATGATGGCGAAGTTTCTGAGCGCGGGCTACCTGAAGCAGCTCGATCAGACCAAGCCGTGGGGCATCTACGTCCTGCCGAACATGGAAGAACCGGCCGCGGTCGCGTTCCTTCCCATCGCTGATGTGGAGAAAGTTTTCAACACGCTCGAAGGCCAGATTCCGAAGCCCGTCAAAGGCGAGGACGGCGTCTACTCCGTCGAAATGCAGGGCCAGACGGTCTACGCCAAGTCGTCGGAGGGCTGGACCTACGTTTCGAACAGCCTGCCCGCGTTCGAGAACCTGATCCCGCAGCCCGAAACGCTGATCGCGGACCTGTCGAAGGATTACCTCGTCGCGGCCGAGTTCCGCATGCAGGCCCTTCCCGAAGAGACCAAGCAGATGCTGCTCGGTCAGGTTAAGGAAGGCGTCGAGGCGGGTCTCGAAAGCCAGGAAGATCCCTCCGCCCGCGAGGCGAGCCGTCAGTACGGCGAATCGATCGTTCAGAACATCGAGCAGTTCTTCGAAGAAGGCGATAGCGTCATCTTCGGCTGGGGCGTGGACGAGCAGTTGGGCAACACGTTTCTGGACATGACCTTCACCGCGGTCGAAGGCTCCGAGTTCCAGAAGCAGATCGCCGCCTCGTTCGACGAGAGCGTGAAGTCGCGCTTCTCCGGATTCGCCGAAGAGGGCGCCGCGATCAAGCTCGTCGGCGTCGGCAAGATGACCGAGGACGACAAGGCGCAGACGAAGCTGATGCTGGGCGAATTCGCGCGTCAGTTCGACAAGGAAATCGACAACGACGAAGACTTCGAAGACGAAGCGTCCCGCGACGAAGTCAAGGCGATCATGAAGGAGATCATGGCCTCGGTGGAGAAGACCATCGATCAGGGCGTGACCTCCCTCGCCGCTTCGATGACGCTGAAGGAATCGGAGCTGAACGTGATCGGCGCCGCCCAGATCGCGGACGGCAAGAACCTGAGCGCGTCGCTCGAAAAACTGATCGAACTCTCCCGCAAACGGGGCGAACTGGAGAAGAACGACGTCACCGTCGAGAAGACGGAACAGGACGGCGTCACCTACCACGTCATCACGGCGCCCGTGCCGGAAGATAACGAAGACGCCCGCGAGATGTTCGGCGAAGAGGTGACGGTCATCCTGGGCTTCGCCGAAGAGGCCGCCTACGTTGCGTTCGGCACGTCGGCTCAGGAGAAGCTCGACGCCGCGATCGCCGCCTCCGAGGCGGCCGGCGAAGTCGAGTTCCCCTCGCTCGAGATGACGATCTCGCTCGCGCGAATCATGCGGTTCGCTGCGGATCAGCAGGAAAACGACGATCTCGCCGCGATCGCCCAGTCGCTCGAAGGTTCGAACGGCCGCGACAACGTCCTGCTCACTCGCGACCCGATCGCGAACGGAGCCCGGGTGCGCATTCTGGCTGAGGACGGCGTCCTCGCCGCGATCGGTCAGGCGATCGACCTCTATTCGGCCCGCGGCGACGACAGCGACTTCTAGTCGCACGCGGCGAAGCCCTCAAGCATTCGACGGTCGGCCTCCTCGCGGGGTCGACCGCTTTTCGTAGCGCCGCACACGTAGGCGGTGCGCCACGTGCGCCGCCCGCTTTGTCGGCCAGTCGAGGGATCAGGCCAGAATTCGGAGGACTGGCGCCTCGATCGAACTGGTATCGCGCCGCCCGGAGGATCCGCTTCCTCCGCCTGAGCCGCTCCCCGATCCGCCATCGCTCGGCGGCGAGGATCCGCCGCCCGAGAACACGACCGCGAGCGTCAAGACGGCGGCGAGAGCGATCGCCCCGACGACGCCGGCGACGATGATCAGCGGGTTGATTCCTTTTCTGCCCGACTTTCGTCCCGCAGCAGGTCGAGGGGCGGCGACCTCTTCAGCGACCGGCTGTGCGACGGTCGGCGTCGGTCGAACGACCGGGATCGCGGACGACTTCGCAGCAGGGGCTGCCGCCGGCTTCGCCGCGACGGGGGTCTTCGCGACGGCGATGATCGGGCCTGGACCGCTTTTCGTACCGGGCGAACTGCCCGAGCCGGACCCGGTTTGCGGTCGTGGAACCTCGATCCGCACGCCCGGCTGACTGGCCGGTTTGGTCGCAGCAGGCGCCGGAGCCTGTGCCGCCCGCGATGGGGCCGCGGGAGCCTTCGACACGGGCGCCTGGGACGCCGGAGCTTTGGCCGTAGGAGACGCGACCGTGGGAACGCTTCCGCTTCCGGATGAGCGGCCGCGCTGCGAATCGGACGGCGCCGACGCAGCTTGCTTTCCGCTTTCGGACGGCGTTTTGCGCCCGCTAGCGCTTCCGCGGTTGGCGTGACGATCGGCGGCGATGGCCGCGAACGCCGCGCGCTGTGCATCGAGAGGGGCGTTCGCGGCGCCTGTGGGAGCAGGAGAAGCGCCTGCCGGCGTCGGAGTTCCGTTCGAAGGTCGCTGCGTCCCGACGACAGGAGCCGCGGCGGCGGGCGTCGGAGGCGACTGCGGTCCGCTTCGGCCTGTCGCGGACTCGCGGGCGGCGATCGCCTCGCGTTCGATCTTCGAAGGCGGCTTGTTTCGTAAATCGGAAGACGATCCCGGCGACGATCCGCCAGCGACGCCGCTGCCCCCGTGCGACGCCGGTCGTATGCCGGATTCCGTCGAAGCCGTTCCCGTCCCCGCAGCGACGACAGCGGGATCCCATGCCTGCGACTGCAGGCGTCGCAGATCGGCAGCCACCGCGGCCGCAGTCTGCAGACGATCGTCCGGTCGCTTCTGGATCATCCGCCAGATCAGATCGACGAACGCCTGCGGGATTTCCGGTCGGAACACCCGCGGATCCTGGGGCATCCGCGTCTGGTGATTCAGAATTCGCTGGGCGAGCGTTCCCTCGGGAAACGGCGGCGATCCGGTCAGGCAGTAATAAATCGTGCAGCCGAGCGAGTAGATATCGGCCCGGTAATCGACGTTGTGGCTGTTGAGGGCCTGCTCCGGCGACAGGTAGTCTGCCGTACCGAGGACCTTTTCGTTGAATTCCTGCGTCAGCGAATGGTCGTCCTGGGCCGCGAACAACGCGAGCCCCAGGTCCATGCACTTCAGCGTGCCCTTGTCATCGACGAGGAAGTTGCCGGGCTTCACGTCGCGATGGACGAGTCCGTTCTCGTGCGCATGCTGCAGGGCCTCGGCGGCCTGAATCATGTAGCTCAGGCAGACGTCGAACGGCAGCGGCCCGTCCTCGCGCACCGCCTTCGCCAGATCGCGGCCCCGGACGTACTCCATCACGATGTAATGGATGTCGTCTCCCGCGGAGTCGATGTCGTAGACCTGGACGATGTTGGGGTGTCGCAGTTGGGCCGACGCCCGCGCTTCCAGATAAAAGCGCTTCAGCCGAGACGATTCGTCGTTCTTCTTGCGCGGCAGAACCTTGACCGCTCTGAACTGGTGCATGTGAACATGCTCAGCCAGATAGACGCTGCTCATGCCGCCCGAGCCGAGGAAATCCCGCAGGCGATAGTTGCCCAGGCGGAACCCTTTGTACTTCCCGTCGAGCAGCTTTTCCGCGTGCCAGGTCGTGATGATCCCGGCCTTGAGCAACCGCTCGGCGAGATCCTGCGGCGGGGTCGACTCTGGCAGATCGGCCGTTCCGTACTCGTTCGTCAAAAACCGCACCAGATCATCCTCGTCGATGAGGCCGCTCAGGCGCAGGATTTCGAGGAATCGGGGTAAGGACGGTACCGCCATGACGGAAGCAGCGCGGCGAAAAGGGTCGACCGATCGATACGAGATTCAATGAGCGTCGCGTCGACGACACCCGAAACGATACGGCGCGGATCGATGGCCGCAGAATAATGCGAAGGAAGAGCTGCGAACGGCGTGCCCGGAAGGATGTCGGCGAACGCGAACGGAAGCGGTTCGGCGCTGGTTCCCCGCGAACGGCCCTGATTTCCAGGCTCGGACGCCGCCCTGCGTCGCGACAGGCGATTCAGGAAAGGCGATCGAGCCCGTATGATTGTAGGGTACCTGAGCCGCCCAGGCGGCGCTCGTTGTGCGGGGTAATTCCTCGCGGGAGCGTCGTCAGCTTCGACGCTCGGCGCACGCTTTCGCGGGTCGCTGTTTCTCGTGCGCGGTTCTTCGGCAGGATCCTGATGACCTCCGTTCGCCTGTTCGTCACTCCCGGCTGCGACGTCTGCCGACGCGCCGAGGAGGCGCTCCTCGCCGAGGGGGTCCCCTTCGAGAAGATCGACGTCGCGCGAGAACCGTTGCGTCGACCTGTCGGCGTGACCTGCGCGCCCGCGATCGAAATCGACGGTCGCGTCCTGTTCAAAGGCGAGCCGAATCGCGTGCTGCTTCGGCGAGTCGTCGCGAACCGGGCGAGGTCGTCCGCAGGCGCCGACCCGGCATGACGTCTATCTCCTTGCATGGTTCAGTTCCGGATGTCGCGATCGTGGGAGCGGGCGCGATCGGTCTGTCGCTTGCCTGGGAGCTGGCGCGTCGCGGAAAGCGGGTGACGCTGCTCGATGCGGGCGAGCCGGGCCTCGAAAGTTCGTGGGCCGGGGCGGGCATTCTTCCCCCCTGCCTGGCTCCTGAATCGCATGACCCGCTGACGGCCCTTCACCGCCTGAGCATGGATCTGCATCCCGGCTGGGCGGAGCGGCTTCAAGCCGAGACGGGGGTCGACGTCGGATTCCAGCGATGCGGCGGCGTCTACCTCGCTTACGACCGGGGAGAAGCGGCTGCCCTGGCAGGCATGGCATTCGAAGCCGAAGCAGCCGGCGTTCCGGTCGAAACCTGGTCGAACGAAGAGATCGTCCGTCGCGAACCGGCGCTTCAGGAACTGCTCGCGCGCGAGAAGCCGCAAACGGCGAAGTTCTTCCCGGGCGAATGTCAGATCCGCAATCCACGCTTCGTAAGGGCTTTGCGGCTGGCGTGCGAGCATGCCGGGGTGAACGTTCGACCGAACGTGCGCGTGGCTCGGTGGGAAACGGAGAGTCGCCGACTCGTCGCCGTAACGAGCGCTCAGGGCGAACGGATCGCGGCGGAGGCGTTCGTGGCCGCCGCGGGAGCGTGGACTCAGCAACTGCTAGCGTCGCTCGGCGCGGCGCCGGAGATCTTTCCCATTCGCGGTCAGATGCTGCTTTACGAATCGCCCGAGCCCCGGTTGCGGAGCGTTCTGAACGTCGGATCGCGGTACTTCGTGCCGCGCGCCGACGGGCTGGTGCTGGTAGGAGCGACGGAGGAGGAAGTCGGTTTCCAGAAAGCCAACACGACGGAAGGAATCGCTGAGCTGCGGCGCTTCGCGGAGCGGACGCTGCCCTCTCTCACGGGCCGCGAGCCTCTGAAAGTCTGGGCCGGTCTGCGACCCGCGACGTTCGACGGCCTGCCCTACCTGGGGCGCGTGCCGGGGCTGGAGAATCTCTTCGTCGCCGCGGGTCACTTCCGGGCGGGCCTGACGCTCGCACCGGGTACGGCGGTCGTTCTGGCGGACGAGCTCTGCGGGCAGACGCCCGCAGTCGAACTGCAGCCGTTTCGCATCGGGCGCTGAGTCGAGAAGCCTCCCGCGGCCGGATCAGATCTCAGGCGGCGGCGTTTCCGCCATCTTTTCCAGGATGGCGACGACGAAGCTGAACAGCACGAAACCGACGCTCACGAAGATGCTCAGCAAGCCCCAGGAGATGCAGAAGTAGGTGCAGATCTTCGCGCGCTCGGCCAGCACTTCGGCGCCGCGCCAGTCGCCCGCCTC
Source organism: Lignipirellula cremea (assembly GCF_056501455.1). Taxonomy (NCBI): domain Bacteria; kingdom Pseudomonadati; phylum Planctomycetota; class Planctomycetia; order Pirellulales; family Pirellulaceae; genus Lignipirellula; species Lignipirellula cremea. The sequence goes on along the minus strand of NZ_CM151415.1, from coordinate 5,342,840 downwards.
GACCTTCTTCTTCGCCTGTATCGCGAAGCTCATGCCCAGAAGACCGATCGGCATGCAGCCGCAGATGAAGCCTGCGAGGATCGCGAAGATCGTCCAGTCCTTCACCGGACGCGCGGGCGCCTCCTTGCTCTCGCGGCCCGCTCGATCGAACTCGCCGGTCTGGACGTCGAAACTCATGGCAGGGAAGCGAGAACGGAAGGTCTAGACCGCGCCCATCGAAGTTCGCATGAGTATAGCTGGCCGGAGTCAGGTTTCACGGCAGGCAGCCTGGACGATGCGAATCGCTCCTACAAGGTCGGAGCCGGGTCGGCAATGCCGTTCTCGGCGAAGCCTTTCGCGCGAAGCAGGCAAGAATCGCAATGTCCGCAGGCGACTCCCTCGGGCGTGGGATCGTAGCAGGACCGCGTGAGCGAGTAGTCGACGCCGAGCGCGAGTCCCTTCTGGATGATCTGCCCCTTCGTCAGGTCGATGAGGGGGGCATGCACGCGAAAGCCCGCCCCCTCGACGCCGGCCTTCGTCGCCAGGTTCGCCAGCCGCTCGAAGCAGGCGACATATTCAGGACGACAATCGGGATACCCGGAGTAGTCGAGAGCGTTCACGCCGACGAACAGGTCGCACGATCCGAGCGTCTCCGCCCACCCGAGCGAGTAGGCGAGGAAAATCGTGTTGCGAGCCGGGACGTAGGTGATCGGAATGCCGGTCTCGGCAGCCACTTCTTCCGCGGTGTTCTTCTTGGGAACCGCGAGGCTCGAAGTGAGCGCCGATCCGCCGAAGGCTCGAAGGTCGATGTCGACCGTGATCGTGCGTTCGACGCCCTGAGCGGCGGCGATGCGATGCGCGGCTTCGATCTCGATCGCGTGGCGCTGCCCGTAGCGAAAGGTGATCGCGTAGGGCTCGAAACCCTGATCCCGGGCAATGGCGAGAACGGTCGCCGAATCGAGCCCTCCGCTGAGGAGCACGACGGCTTTCGGTTTCGCTTCGGACATCACGGCTCCCAAACTGTCAGTTGATTTCCGCCCTCCTGGCGAAAATCAACCTCGCCAAGCTCAGAACAAGTTCTTTGCGGCTCGCGAAACCGCGGAGAATCCGCGATTTCGTCGCGGCATCCTGCCGCGATTAGCAGCTCCGTCGAGAGAATCGACGGGCTGCTAGCTGCCGAACGGAAGCCGGTGATTTTACTGGGCGGAAGCGATCTTTCGGAGCGGGCGAAGCTACGTCCCGTTCCGCCAGAGTTGCAGGCGTTCAGCGATCTCGAGCAGGTCAGGTCGATCCTTGGCCAGGCTGTCGCGGATGTGCGCGAATTCCAGGCCGTCGATCTCGCCGTAGAGCACGCTTTCGCGTTCCGCGTCGGAGACCGATGCCGGTCTCGCCGCCAGAACAGAGTTGAGCGCCGGTTCGAAGATATGGTGCAGCGCCGGACTGCCGCTGCGGAGCAGATAGAGCGCGGACGATCCGACGCGATACCAGGGAGGCGTCGCGGCACGAATCACGTCCGGAAGTTTCGCTTCGAGCGTCGGCTTCCAGTCGTCGAGACACTCGCCCGGATTGCTGCGGAATTCGGCGACGCCCGCTTCGATCACGCGCGCGGCGGACGTGCGGAGCGAGTCGCACAGATCGGCGGAGAGCGACTTTCCCGGTTCGAGCCACGGTCCGAGGCTCGCGCGGTCGCCGCTCACGGGCAGCACGAGACGATTCACGTCGCGGAGGAAGTCCGGGATGCGGGCGAGGATCCGGCGATGCACGAAGTCGTCGACCGAATCGCCCCCCGACGGCGCGGCGCCGTCGTCCGTACGCAGCGATTCGTACTCGCTCGAAAAGCTCTCCGCGACGATATGGAGTTCGCGCTGCAGATGTTGCAGGTGCTCCCGTCGCTTCCGCAGGTCGAGCGAAGCGCGGTTGATCGCGTCATCGATCGCCTTCGCCGTGTCGCGATCCCAGGCAGCGGCGATCGCCGCGGCGGCGAGCGTCTTGACAGCGTCGTCCGGCTTGGTGGTCGACTTCCACGGTGCGCTGCCGGGAGCGCGACAGGCCTGTCGCCGCACGACGTCGAGCTCTGCCGCGGCGCCGGTCGCGACCGCTTCGCGCGACGCCATGCGGTTCTGAACTTCCTGACGCAGCGCGTCGAGACGTTCCGCGAAACGGGTCAGCAGACGCAGACTTCCGACGACGCCGACGCCCGGCTTATCCGCGACGGTGCGAAGCCACTCAACGAACTTGGACCGCGCGCCTCCGATCCAGTTCTCGCAGGCCTTTTCGATCGCAGCGTCCATTCCGCCTTCTGCCCACCCCAGTTCCTTCTGGGTCCACGCCTGGTTCGCGAGGACGGCGACGTCCTCGCCGGCGAGGAGCGGAGCCAGATACGCGGCGGCCAACTCTTCGGCGCCCGCGCTGGGAGTTCTGCCGGCTGCATTGCGGAAGACGCCGTCCATCCGGGCGGAGGCTCCTTCGAGCGTCAGGCCGAGCTTGCGAGCCACTTCGACGACGACTTCGTCGAACCGCTTCTCGTCGATCCCTTCCGACGGACGAACGGACGGGGGAAACAGCGACGAAGCGTTCGAGCAGGACTTCGTGGCGCCGCGCCGGAGAGAACTTCCGAGCCAGTCTTCGGCGGCCAGGCGGCAGAGCATGCTCGTCCATTCCCGGGCGCGAGCGTTCGAGACGCGATCGAGCGAGACCGACGCGAAGGATCGAAGCAGACCCTCGGATCCGTCGCCGTCCGTGCGGCTTCGCAGTTCTTCGAGCCGCTCGGAAGACGAGAAGCGCCGCTGGATCTGAAGGCCTTCGGTGACGTCGCTGAGCCACTCGCGAAGCTCGTGCTCGCTTGCGTCCGGCTTGCAGGCCAGGACGAAAATGCTCGCCGCCAGTCGACTGCCGACGGCCTGGGAGGCGACGAAGGCTTCCAGTTCGTCGAGCGTCGCAATGGCGTTCGCCGCGCCGAGTTCCCGCTGCGTCGCCGTTCTTCCGCCGGTCGAGAGCAGCGCGGCGGAGATGTCGATTTCCTTGAGCGCGAATCGCAGACCCGCCAACTCCTTCAGCGTTTCGACCACCATCCCGGAGCCCGTGCCGCCGTTGATGCCGGCGATCACGACGATCTTGCCGCGTGCGCCGGCGTCGCGGAACTTCTCGACCGCGCTTCGCAGGGCCTCCGTCTTATCGGAGAGCGCCTGGCGAACGCTCTTTCGTTCGCCCAGGAAGATGAGCTGCCCCAGCGGACGCAGGCCTTCGACCCGCTGCGACCGAGGCAGGTTGTAGATCCAGCGGCGATTGACGTTGCGCAGCGTTTCCGCCGGCAGTTCCTGGTAGTCCTGCGAACGACGCAACGGCAACGCGAGAAACTCGCCTTTGTCGAGAGCCGCTTCGCCGTCGGCGATGCTGCCGGAGAGCGCCGACGAACCGTCGGAATCGATGGCCAGGAAAAAGTCGCAGCCGGCGACGCCGTTCTCGGCCTGGCGCTTCAGTCGCCGAAGAGTCTGCACCGCCAATCCGCCCAGGCCGATCCAGAGCGTCGGGTGCGGCGGGTCTCCCGCTTGTTGCAGCGCGTGGCAGGCGAACACGGAGGTTTCGCTGCTGCCCCGCTGCGTATCGCTTTCGGCGGCATCGGGCTGCGCAGCGTCCGGGTTCTGCGGACGTTCGAGGATCGATTCCAGCCGTTCGCGCCGGACCTTGGCGGCGTCGTTCCGCGTTTCGGTGAGCGCCTCCACCATATCGCGACAGGAGGCGAATCGCTTCGTCGGCTCTTTCGCGAGCGCTTTGCGAAGGACCGCGCGATCCTGCTCCAGCAGCGGACTCAGGTTCGGCGTGCCCGAGAGGTGCTGCGCCGCAAGCTTGGAGATCGTGGCGCCCGAGAACGGCAGAATGCCGGTCAGCATCTCCTGGTAGACGATCGCCAGGCTGTACTGGTCGCTGAAGAGCGACGGCGTTCCGTCGAACGACTCAGGCGACGCGTAGAGCGGCGTCAGGCCCCCCATCATCGAGACCGAGACGTCCTCCAGACGCTTCACCAGACCGAAGTCGGCGACCTTCGCATGATTGCCGGCGAGCAGCAGGTTTTCGGGTTTGACGTCGAGGTGCTGCAACTGCAGCTTTTCGCGCATGTAGTCCAGCGCGTCGGCGGTGTCGTGCAGGTAGCCGAGCAGTTCCTTCCTGGGGATGCCGGGCTTGCCGTCCTTGCGATACTGATCGAACAGATCCTTCAGGCTGCGTTCCGCCAGTTCGGTGACGAACAGCAACTGGTTGTCGATGATCTCGACCCGTTCGAGCGAAATCACGAACGGATGACGGAGCTCCTTGATCCGCTCGAGCGCCTTCATCTCGCGTTCGCCGCGCATCTCTTCGACGCGGCCGAAGACGATCTTCACGGCCTTGAGCAGGCCGCCGGGAGCGGTCGCCTTCCACACTTCGCCGTAACCGCCCGAGCCGAGCCGCTCGATCAGGCGGTAGCCGGGGATGATTTCGTCGTCCTGTTGCAGCGAAGTGGTCGGCATGGCACGGCAGTCCGGGAGGAAGTCGTGCAAACATAGGACGTACCTGCGAGGGCGCTGTTTTCGGGCAGGATCAGGAAATGTCCTGGATCGAGCACGAAGCGTCGGGCGTCGGATTGTGCCAGTCGTGCGGATGAAGCGGGTCGCGATGAACGTCGGTTTCGGGACGGACGAGTTCGGGTACTGTCCGACTCTTAAGATCGAGAAGGTTCTAAGGCCGCGACTATACTTCCGTCGTACCCCGTCTCCGCTTCTCCTTCACCGAGCGGCAGCGGTCGACAACGCGCGGGAATGAGATGAGCGTGATCAAAACCCTGATGAGTTCGTTGTTCGGGCCGGAGGCGCCGCCGGAGCCCGCCGCCCCCGCGGTCGATCACTTCAGCGTCTCGAAGTCGGTGTGGTACGACACGCTGACGTCGGCGATCATGCGGCAGCATCTGACGCCGACATCGGTCTGCGTCGACGTCGGGTGCCATATGGGATCCGTGCTCGACGACATGCTGCTGTACGCCCCCCAGGGGACGTTCTTCGCATTCGAGCCGCTGCCCGATCTGTTCGCCGATTTGCAGAAGCGCTACACGCAGCCGAACGTACGGCTCTCGAACGTTGCCCTCTCGAACGAAGAGGGAACGGCGACGTTCAACTACGTCATGACGAATCCGGCCTACTCCGGCCTGGTGAAGCGACGGTACGACCGTCCCTTCGAGCAGGACATGACGATCACCGTTCAGACCGCGCGGCTCGACCGGATCCTCGCCGACGCCGGTTCGCCGAAGGTCGACGTGATCAAGATCGACGTCGAAGGCGCCGAGTTCCTCGTCATGCAGGGCGCCGAGCAGACGATCAAACGCGACCGTCCGCTGGTGGTGTTCGAACATGGCCTCGGCGGGACCGACTGCTACGGCGTCCGGCCGGAGCAGGTCTACGAACTGCTCGTCGAAGGTTGCGACCTCAAGATCTCGTTGCTCGAGGACTGCCTGCTCGGACGCGATCCGCTCACTCGCGACAAGCTGGTTGACCAGTTCGACGCGGGCAAGAACTTTCAATTCGTCGCGCACCGATAGGGTTGGTCCGCTTACCGATATGGCCGCCGTGAAAAACCTGCTGAACGCACTTTTCGGCCGGCAGTCCCGCGCCGCGCGCCAGCCCCAGGTCGTCTTCTCGTCGGTCACGACGGTGAAGTGGTACGACACGCTGACGCTGATCGTGATGCGCCAGAAGCTGGCGCCCGATTCCGTCTGCGTCGACGTCGGCTGCCACATCGGCAAGATCCTCGACGAGATGATGCGGCTGGCTCCCCAGGGAACGTTCTTCGCGTTCGAGCCGCTGCCCGACCTGTATGCGGGATTGCAGGAGCGCTACACGCAGCCGAACGTTCATCTGTCGAACGCCGCCCTCAGCGATAAACAGGGTTCGACGACGTTCAATCACGTCATCACTAATCCTGCGTATTCCGGCATCGTCAAGCGAAAGTACGACCGGCCGCTCGAAGACGACGAAACGATCACCGTGCCGACCGCGCGACTGGACGACGTGCTTGCAGCGGCGGGCGTGCGGAAGGTCGACCTGATCAAGATCGACGTCGAAGGCGCCGAGTTCCTAGTCCTGAAGGGCGCCGAAGCGACGCTGAAACGCGACAAGCCGATAGTCGTGTTCGAGCACGGCCTGGGCGGAACCGATTGCTACGGCGTCAAGCCAGACGACGTCTACGACCTGCTCGTCGATCGTTGCGGCATGAAGATCTCGCTGCTCGAGAATTTCCTGCTCGACCTTCCAGCGCTCACGCGGGAAGAGCTGAACGATCAGTTCTACAGTCGCAAGAACTACTACTTCGTCGCCCATCCCTGATCGGGGGCCGACCGTTCGCGTTCCGGCGCCGAACCGACTACAACGGAAGAGGTCGCGAAGCGATTCGCGACCTCTTTTCGTTCCGCTCCTCCCGCTCTCCCCGAGGAGTCCTGCCGGTCATGAGTCGACGGACCCGAGGCATCGCGCTTGCCTGCTGGATGGGCGCGATCTTTTCGCTCGCAGTTTCCTTCGTTCGTTCCGACGAAGCGGCTTCGGTTTCAGGCGATCGACCGAACCTGATCGTGATCCTGGCCGACGACCTCGGCTACGCCGACGTTTCTTCGTTCGGCGGCACGGACCTGAAAACTCCGCACGTCGGCCGGCTCGCGGCGGAAGGGATGAAGCTGACGCGGTTCTACGCGAACTGCTGCGTCTGCTCGCCGACCCGGGCGAGCCTCCTGTCCGGGCGCTATCCCGAACTCGTCGGCGTGCCGGGCGTCGTCCGCACCCATGCGGAGAACAATTGGGGTCGGCTTCATCCCGATGCCCTGCTCCTCCCCGCGATGCTCAAGCAGGCAGGCTACCGCACGGGCATCGTCGGGAAATGGCATCTCGGACTCGAGGCGCCCGACCGTCCCACGGATCGTGGCTTCGACGAGTTCCGCGGCTTTCTCGGCGACATGATGGACGACTACTATGACCATCGTCGGCATGACGTCAATTACATGCGCGACGGCGAAGCGACGATCGATCCCGAAGGCCACGCGACCGACCTGTTCGGAGACTGGGCGTGCGATCTGCTCGACGATTGGGCGAAGGAGGAACAGCCCTTCTTCCTCTATCTGGCGTTCAACGCGCCGCACACTCCGATCCAGCCCCCTGAAGATTGGCTGGCGAAAGTCCAGGCGAGCGAGCCGGATCTCAGCGAGCGACGTGCGAAGCTGGTCGCGCTCATCGAACACATGGACCATAACGTCGGACGCGTGCTCGACCGCCTCGATCGTCTCGGCCTGACCGACGACACGCTCGTGGTCTTCACCTCCGACAACGGCGGCGACGTCGGCCCGGGCGCGAACAACGCGCCGTGGCGGGCGGGAAAGGGAACGATGTACGAAGGGGGGCTGCTCGTGCCGGCGATGATTCGCTGGCCTGGCCGCATCGATTCCGGCAGCGAATCCGCGGCTGCGTGCGTCACGATGGATCTGCTTCCCACGCTGTGCGATGCCGCCGGCGTGCGAGTCGAGCAAGAGATCGACGGCCGCTCGCTGCTCCCCCTGCTGACCGGGCAGGTCGCGGAACTGCCGGATCGCGATCTGTTTTTCGTGCGCCGCGAGGGAGGCGGCGAGTTCCTGGGATTGGAATCCCGGGCGGTACGACGCTGGCCGTACAAGCTGGTGCAGAACCGCCCCTTCGAGCCCTATCAGCTATTCGATCTCTCGCGGGACCCGCAGGAGACGAAGAACGTGGCCGCCGACATGCCCGGAAAAGTCCGCGAGCTCGCAGCGGGGCTATCGCAGCAGATTCAGCGCGGCGGCGCCGTGCCGTGGCAGGCCGAGGGGTCGGAGAGCGTCTCGCCTTAGCGAGAAGTCCGCACGGTGGAAGGTGCGACGATCAATCGGAGTCAGTTCAGCGTGCGGGCCGCCGCACGGATTCAGCGACCCCTCTTTTCGCCCTTCTTTTTCCGACAGGATCGACCATGGCCCGTCGAAACAGTCGCCCCGTTATGGGCGGGGTGTTCCTCGTGATGGGACTTCTGATGGCGCTCACGGCGCTGCTGGACGCAGCGCGCGGCGTGGAGGGGGGAGTCTCCGCCACGCTCTTCGTGCCGGCGCTGCTCGCCCTCCTCTTTTTCGCCGGCGGCGTCTATCTGCTAGCGAACTCCCGCAGGCGAAAACGCGGACGATGAAGGCTCCGGCGGTTACCCCTTCACGACAGTGAAGTAGCTCTTCGCCGCGCGATCGAACCACTCGGACTTCATCTCGGGCTTCAAGCCGTGGAAGGTGCAGTAGTTCCGGATCTGCAGCAGCAGATCGCGGGGCTGGCATCGACGCAGGGGACGCCCGTGCGGCTTGTAGTGCCGCTCGACCAGGTCGTCGACCGCCTTCTCGTTGAAGGGGATGCTGAGTTCCTTGGCGAAGACCTGGAACAGGTAGCGGAACTCTTCGAGCGACGGATCCTCGACCTCGATCTTGTACGGAATGCGGCGGAGGAACGCGTCGTCCGCCAGGTCCGCAGGGTCGAGATTGGTCGAAAAGATGATCAGTTGCTCGAACGGAACCTGGATCTTCTTGCCGTTCGCGAGCGTCTGATAGTCGACGCGATTTTCCAGCGGCACGATCCAGCGATTGAGCAGCGCCTGGGGTTCGACCCGTTGACGACCGAAGTCGTCGATCAGCAGGCAACCGCCGTTGCTCTTCATCTGGATCGGCGCTTCGCTGATGTTGTTCGTCGGGTCGTGACGAATGTCGAGCGCGTCGAGCGTCAGCTCGCCGCCGACGACGACCGTCGGGCGAATGATCTTCACCCAGCGGCGATCGTGGCCGGCCGATTTGATCAGGCTGTTGTCGGCGTCGGACCTGCGCACCTCGTGGAACGAGGAGTCGAACAGCTTGATGATTTGACCATCTTCGACGAGGGTATGCGGGACCCAAATGTCGGTGCCGAAGCAGCGCGTGATCCGCTTGGCCAGCGTCGTCTTGCCGTTGCCGGGGAATCCGTACAGGAAGAGTCCGGCGCCGGAGTTCACGGCCGGGCCGAGGTTGTCGAACATCGCCTCGTCGACGACGAGACCCTTGAACGCCTCGACGAGCTTCTTCTTGCGGATCGGCTCTCCGCGAACGGACTGCGCGTGGACCGAGGTGATGTACTCGTCCAGAGGCACCGGCGCGGGACCGACGTAGGCACAGGCCCGCATCGCCGCGCGGGCGGTTTCGCGACCCGTATCGGTCAGGGTGTAGATGTAGTCGTTCAGCGCGGCCGAACCGGCGTGCGAGGCGAGTTGCCGCGTTCGAAGCGCGCGGAACGTCTCTTCCAGGATCGTCAGGTTCAGGCCGAGCCGGTCGGCGATCGTGCGACCTGCCTGCGATCCGACGCCCAGCAGGTACTTAAGGACGAGCGTTTCGACGAACGTGGCGGAGAGCCCCGTTTCTTCCAGTCGCTTCGGCTCGCGAGGAAAGAAGGCGTCGTCGCGCAGAATATCGGCTAGCAGTCCGCTGGCGGCGCTCGCGGTCGCTTCGGCGTTGACCATAGGTCGTAATAATTCGAGTAAGGCGGCAGGCTCGACCGCCCGATGCGATCATCGATGGGGTCGTCGGAAAAACTTAGGACAGGGAATGACCGCGGGCGGCGGAATCGTGGCAGCGGGTCGTACGCACCTCTTCGTAGTGGAGCGGCAGCGCCGGGCGGTACGTCTTCGGAACGATGCGCTACCTCGCAATCGGTACGACCGTCGCGATCGATACGGATGCCTTCGCCGTCCGCGCACGAAAAAAGGCCGCCGGATACGATCCGACGGCCTTCGCGTTTCAGGGGTGCGAGACTTCGCGTGATTCGCGGTCAGCGTTCCGCGGCCTCGGGAAGTTCGCCTGCGACGGCGTCAGGCTGTCCGCCCGCCGCCTGGGCGTTCAGCACGCCGCCGGTCGCGAACCAGCCGGTCTCGTCCGAGAAGATCCGCGTTCCCGAGGGGGCGAAGTACTTCTGCACCACGTCGAACGTCGGCATCTTCTCGCCGTCGATTTCCTGCTTGCGAACGACGCCCTTTTCCTTGGGGCCGAGCGTGCGGTTCAGGAACTTGCCGAGCAGCGTCTGCGACTCGGGCATCTTGCCCGTGCGAACCAGTTCCCACGTCGAGCGAAACGATTCGGAGTTGCGGTTGAACAGGCGCCCGACTTCCTTGCCCCCCTGGAGACCGTCCAGCGCCTTGCCGACAGCCTGAAAGTCCGGGGTCGCGGTCAGCGGCTGCTTGTTGCCGGAGACGATGTCGCGAAGCAGCGTGAAGTCGGACGAGACGATCAGGTAGCCGTTCCAGACGGTGATCGACCAAGTCGTGAAGAGCTTTTCGCGCTGATCCTCTTCTTCTTCGGGAGCGTCGCCGAAACCGCCGAACGCAGGGATCTCCGGCTCCTGGACGCTGCCCTCTTCCTCGTTGACCATGCGCCAGACGATCTGTTCCCCGATCAGTTCCTTCACGGCGGTCGGGTCGCGACCCATGGAACGATCGATGGCCGTCTTCACCGCCGCGGCATCCGTCAGTTGGATCGCGGCGGCGAGGCGCTCGCTGTTCGGCGTGATCGGCTGCACGACGTCGCTGAAGAGCGCGACTCGATCGCCGAGGTTCGCCACGATCTCTCCGCGGAGGTCGATCTTGGGGCCCGAGGGATCGTCGCGGAGTTGTTCGACCACGGCGTCGAAGATCTTGTCTTCCGCGATATCGTCGACGAGCAGCTTGGAATGCTCGAACGCGTCCTTTACGTTCCAGCGGAAGTCCGCGTTCAACGAGACGTTGTCCGGCACGAACGGGAGCGGGTCCAGCTTCGGCGAAGCGGGGAAGTCCAGCATCTGGGCCGCCTTCGTGAAGGGACCGGGGGCGTAGACGTAAGTCCGGTGAAGAACGTCGAACTGAGGCGCGTTCAGCTCCACGACGCCGCCGACGCCCTGGATCGCGTCGAAACCCTGCCGGCGAAGAATCACGACCAGGTCATTCTTCCGGGGACGACGGTTCGGGTCGAGTTCCCGAGCGACTTCGGCGTAACCCAGCGGATCGACGAACCACTTCACGTGCGGCTTGCGACCCTGCACGGCGACCTTCTTCATCGCCTGGACGTAGGGAACGTGCGCGGCCAGCGAGCCGGCGCCCTTCTCCCAGCGACCGAGCATCGCCACCAGTTCGTTGGCGTTGTCGCCCGCGACGAGCGTTCCCTTATGGATCAGGTAGTAGAGGTCGCGTTGCGGATGAACGCCTTCCTTTGCAGGAATCGCGTGCCGCGTCGCCGGCATGCCCGCGATCGTCGCCTCGGACGACTTGGCGCCGTGCTGCGCCGCGAGTTCCCGTCCGATCTTCGCGACCAGAGCCTCGGCGGCGGCTTCGTTGCCGGTGACGTCGACGATGCCGAGCGTGGCATGTTCGGTCGGAACGTTGCCGGGTTGAACGATCGCGAGCGCAATTTCTCCCCGCGCGACCTGCACCAGATCGTTCCAGGAGATGCCCAGGCGGATGCTCGACTCGTCGAGCTTCTGGGTCACCTGCGCCCGCAGGTCGTCCGCGAAGTCCTTGACCGCCGGATCTTCCAGCATCTTGCCGAACTGCGTGGCTTGAAACCCCTGATCCAATGCGGTGGGGTCAGGAACGCCGACGTACGCCTTCGACGTCATCGGAAAGAGATAGTCGCTGGGCGGCGTCGCCCATCCCACGAGCGGAAAGATCGCCAGCGTCGCCGAGGCGAAAAGGACCGCGAGCCTGAAGCGTTCCACGAGAGAGGACTCCTTTGTCGAAAACCCGTTATCGCGTCGTCGTCCCGTCGCCGGGAAAGCGACCGGTTCGACCCGGCGCTTCGATCGGGTTCATTGCGGACGGACCCACGGACGCTCGTTCGTGCGAGGCTGATTCGGAAAACCATGTCGCTCCCCGGCTTACGTCCTTGCGAGGCGAAGCGTTCGGAGAGCGGCAAGCGCATGCCGGTCGCATCGATCGAGCGATCGGGCGGGATTATAGCGAACCCCGGGAGACGCGGTAAGCCGAACATTCTCCTGCCCCTACAGCGTCCGGGGAGCCGTTTGACGTCCCGATCGCCGCTCGATTCGACCGATACCTCGCCGCTACCTGATGCGATAGGATGGCGAATTCGGCGGGCTCCCGCGATCGACGGCGCATTCATGCAATTCGCTCCCCACCGCAATCTGTTCTTCGATCCCGTTCACGGCTACATCCCGTTCGCCTCGCGCCGCAGCACGAACGATCCGTCGTGCGAAGGCAGCCTGATCGACTCGCTCTGGGTCCAGCGACTGCGTTCGATCCGGCAGTTGCAGACCGCCCACTGGGTCTTTCCCTCGGCGGAGCATACGCGGTTTCAGCACGTCGTCGGAGCGATGCATCTGGCGAGCCGGATGTTCGCGTCGGTCGAGCCGAGCCTCCGAGCGACCTGCCCCGACGCGCCCAGTTCCGGCTACCTGGAATCGCTGCTACGCGTCGCGGGACTGCTGCATGACGTCGGGCACGGACCGTTCGGGCACTTCTTCGATACGTACTATCTCGCCGATTACGGCCTGACGCACGAAACGCTCGGGGCACGCATCGTCGTCGAGGAACTCGGCGATCGCATCGTCGGAATTCGCCGAACCCCGTCGCGAGAGTTGGAGGCGGGCGAGACGCTCGACCCGCAGCAGGTCGCCTGGCTGATTCAGCGTCCCAGGTCGCAGTCGGAAGAGACCGGCGTGCCGAAGTGGCTGCGGTTTCTGCGCAGTCTGCTGTGCGGCATCTACACGATCGACAACCTCGATTTCGTGATGCGCGACGCGTACATGACAGGCTACAGCACGAAGGCCTACGATCTGGAGCGGCTGCTCGAATACACCTTCTTCACCGACGCCGGGCTCACGATCCACGACCGGGGAATGGACGCCCTGCTCCGCTTCATGGGCGTTCGCGGCGAACTGTTTCGCGCCGTCTATTTCCACCGCACGGTTCGAGCGATCGACCTGACGCTGGCGGATTTGTTTCTCGCGTCGAAGCGGCTGCTCTTTCCCGGCGATCCGCTGGAACATCGTATCGAGTACCGGCGATTCACCGACTTCGCGCTGCTGGCCGAAGTCGAGCGCTGGGAGGACGAACCGGGCGAACGCGGCGAACTGGGCCGGCGCTGGCGGAGGCTGCTGGAACGGGAGGTCGAGTGGAAGCTGGCGGCGCAGACGAATCTCGTGTTCCAGGCCGAGGTTCCCGAGTCGAGCAGCATCTTCAGCGACCCCGACTTCGTCGACCGAAAGCTTCGTGCCGCCCTGCCCCGGGAGAAACGCGACATTCCGCTCCGAGTCGACGTCCCCCGACATTCGTACCGACCGCACGCTTCGCAGGCGTCGTCAGGGCAGAACTTCTACTACGATTCGTCGCGGGACCGGGTGCGACCGCTCGATGCGCATCAGCTCTTCCGCGAACTTCCGGTCGTCCATCGCATCTGCCGGGTCTACGTCCAGGACCGTTCGCACGGAGAGGTCGTAGCCGCAGCGCTCGAACGCGTAGCCGGCTCCCGGCTGGATGATCCGACCAACATGTAGTAGGGTCGAGCGCTCTTCGTTTCGCTCTTACGGTCCGTTTGCATCGCCGCCCTGCCCGCCATGTCGCACGAGTACTACCAGAATCCGCTGATCGCTCGCTACGCTTCGCGCGAGATGTCCCGCGTCTGGGGAGACGATCATCGGTTTCAGACGTGGCGGCGGCTCTGGATCCTGCTGGCCGAGACGGAGAGGGAACTCGGACTGCCGATCACGGAGTCGCAGATCGCCGAGTTGCGCTCCGCAGCCGATGACATCGATTTCGAGCGGGTGAAGGTCCTGGAGAAGGAGCTTCGCCACGACGTGATGGCCCACGTTCACGCCTACGGGGAGCGTTGCCCCGGCGCGGCGGGCATCATCCACCTGGGCGCGACGAGCTGTTACGTCACCGACAACGCCGATCTGCTGCTGATTCGGGAGGGCCTGACCCTGATCGCGAAGCGGCTGGCGACGGTGATCGGCCTGCTGGGCGACTTCGCGAAACGGCATCGCGACCTCCCCTGCCTCGCCTTCACGCATCTGCAACCGGCTCAGCCGACGACGGTGGGCAAGCGGGCGACGTTGTGGGCGTACGACCTCGTTCTCGACCTCGAAGAAATCGAGCGGCGTCTGGCGACGCTCAAAGCCCGCAGCACGAAGGGAACGACCGGAACGCAGGCGAGCTTCCTGGAACTGTTTCACGGCGACCACGCCAAGGTGCGGGAACTCGAACGCCGCATCGCGACCAAGATGGGCTTCGCCGAGTCGTACGCGGTGACCGGACAGACCTACTCGCGCAAGGTCGACGCTCAGGTCGTCGATGCACTTTCGGGTCTGGCCCAGAGCGCCCACAAGATGTCGACCGACATGCGGCTGCTCTCCAGTTGGCGGGAAGTCGACGAGCCGTTCGAGGAGAAGCAGATCGGCTCCTCCGCGATGGCCTACAAGCGCAACCCCATGCGATCGGAGCGCGTCTGCGGCCTTGCACGGTTCGTCATCTCGCTCCAGTCGAGCCCCGCGAACACGCTGGCGACGCAGTGGATGGAGCGCACGCTCGACGACAGCGCCAACCGACGACTGGTCCTGCCGCAGGCGTTTCTGGCGGCGGACGCGATCCTGGTTCTGCTCCAGAACGTCGCTGCCGGGATGACGGTGAACCCAGCGATCGTGGCGAAGCGCCTCGCGGAGGAGCTTCCGTTCATGGCGACGGAGAACCTGCTGATGGCGGCGGTCGAGGCGGGCGGCAACCGTCAGGATCTGCACGAAGTCATTCGCCAGGCGTCGGTCCGCGCCGTCGGATCGATCAAGCGGGGCGAGCCGAACGACCTGCTGGATCAGCTCCGCGCCGATCCTTCCTTCGCGAAGCTGCCGCTGGAAGATACGCTCGACCCGCGGAAGTACGTCGGTCGAGCCCCCGAGCAGGTCGACGAGTTTCTGGCGGAGATCGTCGCGCCGATCCGGCAGCGGTATCCGGACACGGCGGGCGAAGCGCGGGTGGACGTCTGATCGCGAGCCGAGCTTTCGGAAGCGACTAATCGCGTTGCAATAGCTCTTCGACGGTCAGCCCGATGTCGCGGGCGATCTTACGTAGCAACGTCGGCGAGATATCGTGGCCGGCGTGAAACGGGACCGTCGTCCCTCGTCCGTCCAAATGCCGATATTGTCGGTGCGAGCCGCGCTGCCGCACCTCTTCGAAACCGAGCCGAAGCAGCAGCGTGGCGACCTCACGCGGTTTCAAGACCGGTACGGAGCCCATCGACTACGCGACCTGGATCGTTCGGATTCCGACGAATTCCGATTCCAGCGTCGGATCGCCCTCTTCGAGAAGCATCGCGATGACTTCGCCAAGATTCTTCTCGAGTTCGTCGATCGTGGCCCCTTGGCTATGCGCTCCCGGCCAACCGGGCACCGATCCTACAAGAATTCCGGTGTCCGGATCTCGCTCCACGATCACGTCGAATTTCCGCATGCCTTCGACTCGCTGCTAGCTTCGGATAAGGCGCTGATTCGACCGGACGCCTGCTGCGGCGCCTCAAATCATGTCGACCTTGCGTCGAACTCGCCGACGGGCCTTCTGGCATTCGTCGCACAGGCCGGTGACGATCAGCTTGTGACCGCCGGCCCGGAACTGGTGGCCGTCGGAGATCTTCTTGATCAGGTCGGTCAGCTCGTCGGACTGAAACTCGATCAGCTTCTCGCACTCGGAACAGTAGAGATGATCGTGGGCGGGGTAGCCGTAGTCATGCTCGTAGACGGAGCGCCCGTCGAGTTCGAACCGACGCAGCAGGCCTGACTCCACTAGTTCGTTCAACGCCCGATAGATCGTGGGCCGGCTGACCTGTCCGCGGAACTCGCTACGGGAGAGCTCCTCGATCAGGCCGTCCGCGTCGAAATGCTCGTGCTTCTTGAAAACGTGCTCGATCAAGGCCTTGCGCTGGCTGGTGATGCGCTTGCCGCGGCTCTGCAGGAACTCCTCGAACCGCTCGAGAGGGGTCAGCGAGACTTCGACGGAATCGAGCGAATTGGCGTCGTGCATGAATCCGCGCAGCGGAAGAAGGCGGTCGACCCCGTTCCTTCTCGGCGGGAAAGCGACTTGCAAGGGATTTTAAGTCCGCCTTGCAGCCGGGACAAGCGCGCTCTCGAAGCTCGGCAGGTCGACGAAAAAACGGCGAGCGATTTCGCCCGCCGTTTCGTTAGATGCAGGTATTCGGGTCGGCGTTCCGCCCGATCGAGGCGGTCTGGCTCGATCAGCCGAACAGATCGTCCAGCATTTTGCTGACGGCGGCGTCCAGTTTCTCGTCCGAATCGTAGCCGCCGGCGTCGATCTGGGCGCGGAGTTCGGCGACCTTGTCGGCTCGGAACGGCTGTTCGGCTTCGCGGCTGCGGTTGAGCGCCTCCAGCGAAATGTCCAGGCGATCGATCGGACCGTTCGACGCGGCGCCCGACTCGGACGAAGTCTGCGGCGCGTAATGCGGCTGCCGCAGCGGCTGCGCGGCATGCAGATAGTTCGATCCAGAGACTTGCATGGAACTACGCTCCTCGAAGATTCGGCGCCGGAATGCGGCCAAGCTTCCGAAAGGATACCCGCCGTGGGAAACAGGCTCCAGATCGATTTCAGGCGAAGCAGGGTTCGCCGGCCCGTTTCCAGCCGCTTCGTACCGACTGGGCAGACGCAGCCGGGCGACCGCCCGGTCGAGTCCCCACGTCGTCAGCGATGCGGGCGGGAATCTGAAGTTCTCGTCCTTCATGATGCGAAGCAGGCTCAAGTGGATGCGAGACGAGCTGGATGCCGACGACGAATACGGAAGGGGCAGCGGCGCCGAAGTGCGACTCTCCGCGGTTCTGCGAATCGCAGCAGCGAAGGTCACTGGGTTTATCGTCCGCCGACACGAAGCCTTGCACCTTTTCGCCCCCCGCGCTCGTTATGCGGAAGTCTCTTCGAAGCGGCGTCGCAAGGGTCGCTCCCCAAGCTCCCGTCGTTCCGTAAAGCCCGGTCGCTCGCGTCTTTCTGACGACTTCTACGCGAAGAGACCGGCGAAGGTTCTTGACAGGCGCGAAAGAGAATTCGGACCGGACGCAGGCAGCGCTTAACGCAGGTATCGCCGGGCCTAGGCATCGAGGAGCGAGAGTCGCAGCGTGCGGCAAGCAGGGTCGCTCGTTTCCGTCAGACCGCGAGGCGGATCGTCGCTCGCAGTCTTCTTTCGGCCGCTGAGAACCTAGAAGCGATCTAGACCGGCGCGTCGGCGTCGCGCGTGCGAACGGTTCGCGGGTCGAAGGCTTCGCTGCCGTGCGTTTGCAGGGCTTCGTAAATTTCGCGACGGTGGACGGGCACCTGACGCGGCGCGTCGATACCGAGTCGAACTTGATTACCGCGAACTTCGAGCACCGTGATCGAGATTTCGTCGCCGATCTGAATCGACTCCGTCGTCTTCCGTGTGAGTACGAGCATCGCTTTCCATCCTTCGCGAGGCGTGACCTTCCGATTGCAGCCGGGAAGTCATTGTTTCGCGCCCGAAAGCGGTCGTTAAGGCGGACCCCATTCTTTTTTCAAGATTTCCCATCTTGCCAGCGCCGCAAGCGCTTCGCCTTCATTATCGGCGGCATTGGCGGCACGTTCCGCAGCCCCTGAAGCAGGTTCGACTTGCGCCAACCGACGTCCCCCGACCCAGCGAACGACGAGCGAATGTGTTGTTGCGTACAATGGCACATCTACATCCAGCCCCGTCGCATGAAGAAGATCGCCATCGCAGGCGGGACCAGGAGGCAGGCGGCGATCATCGCGTAGAAGAGGTAGTGGTTGACCGATTCGAAGTAGTCGAAGTTCTGGCCGAAGAACCCTGTGATGAACGTCAGCGGCAGGAAGATGGCCGAGAGGAGCGTCAGGCGCTTCATGATCTCGTTGGTGCGCTGCGATGCGGCCCAGAGATAGGCTTCGAGCGCGTTGGTAAGTAAGTCGCGCGTCGCTTCGAGCGATTCATGGATGCGCAGCACGTGATCGTGCACGTCCCGAAAGTAGATCGCGGTCCGGTCGTCGATCCGCCCGTCGCCTCGCTTGGCGAGCATGCCGAAGACGTCTCGCTGCGGCGCGAGAATGCGGCGAAGTTCGACCAGCGACCGCTTCAGCTTGAAGATTTCTTCGAGGTCGCGTCGGTCTCCTCGATCGCCCTGCTCGACCACGCGAGCTTCGATCGCCTCTACGCGATCCGCGATGTCGTCGATCAGGGGAAAGAACGTGTCGACGGTCGCGTCAGCGACCAGGTACTCCACGAACGCGACGCCCCGGCGAAGCGCCCCGGGTTCTTGGGCGACGCGGCTCCAGACGGCATCGAGCGCCGGCATCGGTTCGGTATGAACGGTCACCAGGTAGTCGGCGCCGAAGAAGGAGTGAAGTTCGAGGCTCTCGATCGCGTCGTGGTCGTCCGCGCTGAACCGATAGCCGTGCGTCACGACGAACAGATGATCGTCGTACGTTTCGACCTTCGGACGCTGATCGAAATGGGCGCAGTCCTCCAGTTCGAGCGGATGGAACGCGAAGCGTTCTCCCAGCAGCGCGAGATCTTCGTGCTCCTGCGCTTCCAGATCGATCCAGAGGACATGACCGGGCGCCGGCCTTCGGACGTGCTCCCTGCCGCGGAACTCTGCGACCGGCCCCTGCGGCCCGACCTCAAGCGTGCGAAACATGCCGGACCGGCCTCGTGCTTCCGTTCTTGCGACGGGTATCGCCGCGATCGGTTCTTATTCTTATTAAACTGAGTTCTGTCTGCACCGCCCCGCCGCTTATCCAGGTCTCTTCGTCCGCGACGGCTCCTCGCTGGAGATGCTCTCCATGGACTTTCGACGCTTTTTCGCTTTCGCCGCTGCGGCTGCGTTCGCGGTCTCCGCTCTTCCTGTCGCGAGCGCCGAGAATGCGACGCCTCCCAACGTGATTTTCGTCATGGCGGACGACCTGGGGTACGGCGACCTCGGATGCTACGGCCAGAAGCGGATCGAGACGCCGCATCTCGACGCGTTCGCCAGGCAGGGACTTCGCTTCACCAGTTTCTACGCCGGCTCGACGGTCTGTGCGCCGTCGCGGTGCGTGCTGATGACGGGCTACCACACGGGACGGTGCGTCATTCGCGGCAATGCGAAACAGGATCTGCGGCCCGAGGACGTGACGCTGGCCGAAGTTTTCAAGTCGCGCGGCTATGCGACCGGCCTGTTCGGGAAATGGGGGCTCGGACACGAAGGTTCCGCAGGCGTTCCGACGAAGCAGGGCTTCGACGAGTTCTTCGGCTACCTCGATCAGACGCACGCACACAATTACTACCCGACGTTTCTGATGGACGGCGAGAATCGCGTTTCGCTGAAGAATGTCGTGCCGGACGAACGACCGGTCGGCTCGGGCAAGGCCAGCGAAAAGGTGGAGTACAGCCACGACTTGATCACCGAACGGGCGCTGTCGTTCGTGAAGGAGAAGGCTGACAAGCCCTTCTTCCTGTATGTCGCCTGGACGCTGCCGCACGCGAACAACGAAGCGGGCAAGGAAGGGATGGAAGTCCCCGAGCTCGGTCAGTACGCCGACAAGGACTGGCCCGAGCCGCAGAAGGCTCACGCAGCGATGATCAGCCGGATGGACCGGGACTTCGGTCGCCTTACCGCGCTGCTGGACGAGCTGGGGATCGCGGAGAATACGCTGATCTTCTTCACGTCCGACAACGGACCGCATAAGGAGGGCGGGAACGATCCGGACTTCAACGATTCCAACGGACCGCTGACGGGCACGAAGCGGGCTCTGACCGACGGCGGTATCCGGGTGCCGATGATCGTTCGCTGGCCCGGCCATGTTCCGGCAGGAGCGAAGACCGACGCCTACTACTGCTTCCAGGACATCGTGCCGACCTGCGCCGAGGCGATGGGCGGAAGCGACGTCGTCCCCAGCGATATCGACGGCGTCTCCTTCCTCGCGACGTTGACCGATCCGACCGGCGAACGACCGCCGCGTGAGCCGCTTTACTGGGCGTTCTACGAACAGGGGGGCGGACAAGCCGTCCGGGCCGGAAGCTTCAAGGCGATCGAGCAGCCGATCGGAACGCCCGTCCGCGTCTATGACGTCGTCGCCGACACCGCCGAGCAGCATGACCTGGCCGCCGAGCGTCCGGAACTGGTTCAGCGCCTGACGCGGGTCATGCAGGAAGAGTACGAGCCGTCGGAGGAATGGAAGTTCCCAACGCCGAAAGCGCCGAAGTCGCAGTGACGGATACGGCCGTCGGCCCTTCTACAGTCGACAGACGAAACGTCCGCAGTACGTCAGCCGCGAAGTCGAGCCGTACGGCTTCGAGATCCTGGGATCGGTCGATTCTTCGAAGACCAGGACCAGAATGTTCGCATCGCCGGCCCTTTCGCGGATCGCATCGATTGCAGTCGGGTCGACCAGAAGGCTCGCGAGGTACTCGTATCGGCCCGGCTCGTCGATTGTCTCGATGAAGTCGGGATCGAGTCGACTGCGGAGATCTTTTCGCAGAGGCCAGATCGGATTGCGTTCCTCCCAGGCTTCGAATTCTTCATCTGACGCTGCTTCGTCAGGCTCATCTTCCCAAGTCGGCTCGGTATAGTTCGTCGCCTCGGACCGATCGACGAAGCGCCCGGCGAAGACGTCAACCGTGTCGATCATGTGATCGCTCCCGAAATCGATGGGACGTCAACGCAGTGAACCTCGTTCCGGCGTCCGTCCGTCGACGCTGACCGTAAAAATCCGATCCTACTGCCGTCTGGCGAAAAAACGCAGGCTTCAGGGCGCGGGACCCCTTCGGACGAGGGCGCTGGAGCGGTGAGGCGCACGGTCTCGTGGGTCTCGACGTCCGTGACGCAGACGCTTCCGTCGGCGACGTGGGCGATCGAGCGACCGTCGGGACTCCACGTGAATGCGGACTCGACGGAGAACGACGGATCGGTCACCGGCGTCAGTTCGCCTCCCCAGGGAGGGACGGTCCACAAGCGGACGTTGCCGCTGGCGTCGCGACGCAGGAAAGCGATCTTCGACCCGTCGGGCGAACTGCGAAGCCAGTGCCGCGGCCCGCTGATGCCGGGAAATGGCTCGTCATCGGTGAACGTCAGGCGGCGTTGCGTCACGCCTGCCGGCGGAGCGGGCCGGCGCAGAGGCGTTCCTTCGAGCGGACCCGCGGCGCATGGAACGGTCAGATCTTCCGGCAGGTCGACGACGAAGACTTCCGCATGGCGGGAGCCGTTCCTGGCGACGACGGTTCCCTGAAACGCAAGCGCGCGGCGGCGGCGCTCTCCGTTCGGCAAGATATATCCCGCCTCGCCGATCCAGCCCTCTTCGCACGCCCGGCAGATCTCGTCGCTGCCCGGTCGAGGTTCGTTGACGGTGCTCGTGACGACGACGGAGAAGGCGCTGCCGTCGTGGTTCCGCTCGTGAGTACGCGGAACGCTCACCAGGCGATCGAGGAGCGAGACCCCGACGTTTCTTTGGTTGACGTCCCGCCCCGAGGTCGCCCTTCCGGCTTCGTCGAGCCGCGTCAGGACTTCGTCGTCGTACGTGAAAGAAACCAGCGACGCGTCGGGAGAGAAGACGTGAACGTGACTGCCGCCGCGAAGAGCGCCGGGGGTGTACGGCGCGACAAGATCCCGGGCGTCGAGGAAACTCGCCTCGACTGGTCGCGAGGCGGAGACGACGACTCCCTGACGTCGGGAGGGTCCGTACGACCACTCCGGCGTCGGCTGCTCCGGTCCCAAAATGAAGACCACGCGATCATCGACGGGCGAGCAGGTGACGACCCCGCATCTGGCGCCGTTCCTCGATTCGTACAGAACGTCGACCTCGCCCGTCTCGACGTGGACCCGTTCGATCCGGTCGCCGTCGAACAGCGATCCCGCCGCTTCGGATCGAATGTCGTAGACGATCCACTGGCCGTCGTGCGACCACACGCCGAAGTTCGTCAGGAGCTTGTTGTACGGCGACCGCGTGAGCGCTCGCTCACGTACCCCGGACGGGATCGGCCGGAGGGAATTCTTGCCGGGACGGGTCATCGCTCGTTTCGGCCTCGAAGAACGCTCACGGCGATGTCGCTCCCTCTAGAATGAATGCGGCGACCGCTGATGACGCGTACGCGCGATCGCTCCCGCATCGACGAAGCGCCTGGGAAGTCTGCATGCTCCGACGATTCTACGTGACGGTTCTGCTGGTCGCCTGGACGGTCTCCGCCGGGTGGCTAGTGACTCGCAAGATTCTGCCCCCTCTGCTTCCGGGCGCTCGGCCTGAGGTGGTGAGCGATCTTCAGCAGGCAGAGCGGGGCGAACCAGTTCTCGAGGACTGGTTCGTGGAGCAGGGAACGGAGCGGATCGGGGAGTCCCATTCCTACTGGTCGCAGGAGCCGGACGGAACGGTCGCCGCCCGCACGCGAACGACATTTCGCGATTTTCCTCTGAGGACGGTGCTCGAATCGTTCGCGGGGCCCTTCGGGTCGATGCTGCCGCCGAGCCTGTTCGACCAGAGGATCAATTTCGAGATTCTCTCTCGCGGCTTCTACGTCGAGGATCGCCTGGAGAGGCTGACGCTGCTGGTGATCCACGACCGCGATCAGGAACTGGCCCGATTCGAGATGACGCGAGTCGAGGGCGTCGAGTACGAACTGGTCGCCACGACGCGAGCGATGACCGGAGGCAGGCCCACCGAGATTCTGCGCCGACCGCTCTCGCTGGGCGAAAGCGCCGACGCACGGGGCCCTTTCTCCGCCGGACCCAGGATGCTCGACCTCCGCGTCGGACAGACCTGGACGGAGTCCGTCGCCAAACCGTTCACGTCGGGCGAATCGGAAGTCCTGCACGTCTATGTCGCTAAACAGGAACTGCTCTCCTGGCACGGCGTCCCGATGCGGACGAACGTCGTCGAGTACCGTCGAAACACGGGCGTCGGCGACGCGGCGAGGAAGCCCGATGCGACCGTCTGGGTCGACGAGTCGGGCGAGACGTTGCAGCAGGACCTGCGACTCGGTTCCACCGTGTTTCGCATGGTGCGAATGCCGGAACCCGAACCGACCGGCGAAGGCGGACCGTCGTCTGCGGTGCGCGAGGCGGAACTCGAATTCGGCGAAGGCTTCGATCGGCGGTTCGACGAAGAGATGCCGGCGCCGGAAGATGACTGACGCGAGTTCGCTTCCCCTGCTGCGATTCCCCTTCCTTCCGCGCTCCGGTTCGTCGCTTCTATGATCGAGTTCGTCGACGTCGTTCGCAGTTACGGCAACAAGATCGCGGTCAACGGACTCGACCTCTCGATTCCGAAGGGCGAGCTCTTCTCGTTCCTGGGACCGAACGGCGCCGGCAAGACGACGACGATCAAAATGCTGATCGGCCTGTTGCGTCCCGACCGGGGAACGGTCCGCGTCGACGGCCTGGAGGTCGAGAAGCATCCTCGCGAGACGGCCCTGCGAATCGGGTACGTCCCCGACGAGCCGTACGTCTACGAAAAACTGACGGGCCGCGAGTTCCTGACGTTCCTCGGCGAAATGTACGGTCTGGAACGGGCGGACATTCGGGAGCGGATCGACCTGCAGATTCGACGGTTCGAACTCTCCAGCTTCGTCGACCAGATGACGGAGAGTTATTCGCACGGCATGAAGCAGCGTCTCGTCTTCGCGGCCGCGCTGCTTCACGGACCCAAGGTGCTCGTCGTCGACGAGCCGATGGTCGGTCTCGATCCTCGCTCGATCCGCAAGGTCAAGGATCTCCTCCGGCAGCAGGCCGACGAAGGGGTCACCGTGTTCATGTCGACCCATACCCTGTCGATCGCCGAGGAAATCTCCGATCGGATCGGCATGATCCGCAAGGGAAAGATCGTCTTCCTCGGAACGATGGAGGAACTGCGAACCGCCCAGTCGCAGCCTGGCGGGAACCTGGAGGAAATCTTCCTGCAACTTACGGCGGAGGATGGCGAAGTCTCTCTCGATGCGGAACCGCAATCCGAAGAAAACGGCTCCGCGTCCGGCGAACCTGACGCGCCCGCCGCCTCTCTGGAAAAAGAACCTCGCTGAAGCGCTCTCCGGCGGCGAAGCTACGCGCCGGGAGCCGGCCCGGCCGTTCGACGTTCAGCGGGTAGAATCTTCGATTCGGCCTTGGCCTCGCCCTTCCACGCGGAGGCGGCGCTTCCTCTGAAGCGCGGTCGACGTTAAGAGACCGTTCGCGCGTCGAGCGAACGCGAATCGGGACTTGCCGCCCGCTTGCGCAAGCTGACTTACGAGCCTGGGCGGACCAGGATTCCTGCGAATTCGCCCATGTCCCCTCCGACGTTCGCTAACCGACTGAGCCGCCGCTGGTCGGAACCGGGGGGCCTGCGGCAGGTCTGGCTCGTCGCTTATCCGCTGATCATTTCGACGAGCCTGCATTCGATTCTGCTGCTCATCGATCGGACGTTTCTCTTCTGGTACGACAGCAGCGCGATGGCGGCGGCGTTGCCCGCCGGCATGGTCTTCTGGACCTCGCTCGGGTTTTTCTTCGGAACGGCGGGGTACGTCAATTCGTTCGTCGCGCAGTACCACGGCGCCCGACGACCGGACCGCGTCGCCGCGATCGTCGCGCAGGGAGCCTGGTTCTCGCTGCTTTCGATTCCGTTCTTTCTGGCGATGATCCCGCTCGCGCCGTATATCTTCGCCTTGTCGATGGAGGCGAACCCCATCGATCCGATCAAGGCGAAGGCGGTATTCGACGCAGAGGTCGGCTTCTTCCAGGCGCTCACCTGGGGGGGCGGCGGGATGATCCTTTCGACCGCCGTCTCGTCGTTTTATACGGGGCTCGGCAAGACGGCGATCGTCATGTGGGTGAACGTCCTGGACGTCATCGTCGTCGTCGTGCTGGACGCGATTTTGATCTTCGGCATCGGCGGCTGGTTCGAATGGGGTGCGTTCGGAGCGGGAGTCGCGACGTCGATCGGGAACTGGTTCAAGGCGTTCGTCCTGATCGCCCTGCTATTCCGTCCGATGGACGGCATCGTCTATCCCTGGCTGTCGAACTGGAAACCTGACTGGTCGCTGTTCATGCGCCTTTTGCGATTCGGCGCTCCGAGCGGGTTGCAGTTTTTCGTCGAAGGCGTCGCGCTGTCGATGATCGTGCTGCTCATCGGACAGGCCGGCGCCACGGCGCTTGCTTCGACGACGATGGCGTTCAACGTGAACGCGATCGCCTTCGTGCCGATGATCGGCATCGGAATCGCGGTCAGCACCCTCGTCGGGCAAAACCTCGGCGAGAACCGACCCGACGTGGCGCAGCGAGCGACGTGGAACGCCGTCATCTGGGGCGTCGGGATCACGCTCCTGTTCGCGATCGGCTATCTCGCGTTTCCCGATCTGTTCATGCTGGGTTTCGAGTTCGGCGGCGACCCGACCGAATTCGC
This sequence comes from Lignipirellula cremea, assembly GCF_056501455.1. Lineage (NCBI taxonomy): Bacteria > Pseudomonadati > Planctomycetota > Planctomycetia > Pirellulales > Pirellulaceae > Lignipirellula > Lignipirellula cremea. The sequence continues at coordinate 5,317,445 of NZ_CM151415.1, read as the reverse complement.
GGAGATCCGCGACCTGACCGTCGTGCTCCTGCGTTTCGTCGCGCTCTATTGCCTGTTCGATGCGCTCAACATCATCCTGGTCGGCGCGTTGAAAGGGGCCGGCGATACCAGGTTCATCCTGATCGCCGCGATCGTGACGACCGTGGGGGGGATGGCCGGGGCCCTCATCGGCGGCGCGTTGTTCGGAACGTCGGTCTACTGGTGGTGGGGTTATCTCACCGTCTGGATCTTCGCCCAGTTCGTCATCCACCTCGTCCGGTTTCTGGGCGGAAAGTGGCGGAAGATGCGGGTGATCGAGAGCGAGTTCCTGCCGCCTGAAGTGGCGGAGGACCAGTCCTCGAATATCGCTCCTGCGCAGTTGCCGCCTGACGATGACAACCCTTATGCCCCGCCGCTGACCCCTGCGTCGATAGAATGAGCGGAGCCAGAATGAACCTCCCTTCCGCCGACTTTCGTAGCGACACCGTCACCCGTCCGACCCCGGAAATGCGGCGGGCGATGGCCGAGGCGCCGGTGGGGGACGACGTCTGCGACGGCGATCCGACGGTCGACGAGTTGCAACGAACGATCGCGGAGAAACTAGACAAGGAGGCTGCGCTCTATGTTCCCTCGGGAACGATGAGCAACCAGATCGCGGTGCGCATTCATTGCTCGCCGGGCGACGAGATCCTCTGCGAGGCCGAGTGCCATATCTACCGCTATGAACAAGGCGGATACGCCCAACTCAGCGGGCTGGCGGTTAAGCCCGTACCGGGGCGTCACGGCATCCTGTCGCTCGCGGACGTCGAAGACCAGTTCAGCGACGCAGAGGACGAGCATCTCGCCGGGACGACCCTGCTCTGTCTGGAGAATACGCACAATCGCGGCGGCGGAACGATTTATCCGCCTGAGCGACTTCGCGAGCTTTGCGAGTGGGCGCGGGAACGGGGACTCGCGACGCACCTGGACGGCGCGCGGCTGTTCAACGCGACCGCGGCGACAGGCGTTCCTCTCGTCGAGTGGGCGAAGCCGTTCGATACGATCAGCGTCTGCTTCAGCAAAGGACTCGGGGCGCCGGTCGGGTCCGCTCTCGTCGGTTCGGCGGAAGCGATCCGCAAGGCCCGCCGCGTTCGTAAGCTGTTCGGCGGCGGCATGCGGCAGGCGGGAATCATCGCCGCCGGCGCACTCTACGCACTGCGGCATCATCGCGAACGCCTGGTCGACGATCACGTCCGCGCCCAGCGACTGGCCGACGGCATCGCGAGAATCGACGGCCTTTCGCCCGTTCACGCCCAGGTTCCTACCAACATCGTGCTCGTTCGCATCGACGGAGGGCTCGGAACCGCCGCGAAGTTTCAGCAGCTTCTCGAAGCCCGCGGCGTTCTGACCTATGCCTTCGGCAAGCAGGTGATTCGGGCCGTGACGCATCTCGACGTCGACGACGAAGCGGTCGAGCGATTCCTCGAGGCGTGCCGAGCGACGGTCGAGGATCTGCGGTCGACGTCTCCGGCGTAGGCCTGGTCAGCCTTCCTGCGGAACTCTGGCCGCGATCTCGTCCAGGCGCCGCTGCATGGCTGCCTCGTTCTGGGTGAACGAAAATTCGATGACCAGGCTCCACAGCGGGAGGGGACCGAGCGTCGGCAGGTTCAGCTTCACCAGATCCTTGCCGGTGCAGACGATCGACTCGACGCGGTCGGCCGCAAGCTTCTTCCCCCACGCCTGAAGCGAGGTCACATCCTCGCGCGTGAAGCGATGATGATCCAGGAAGATCCGCTCCTCCGCGATCTCGAGGCCGAGGCCCGTCAGCGTTCGGCGAAAGGCTTCCGGATTCCCGATCGCGGAGACGACCGCGACGCGGCGAAGCGAGGAACTCTCGATCGGCTGCGTCAGGCCTTCGGCATTTCGCCACTCCGCGGGGCGATGAATGGCTTCGACCCAGTCAGCGGCAGGGGAGTAACGCGTCACCTGTTCGCGAATCGCGAAGCGCTCCGCCTCGTCGACCATATTCGCGCGCGAGAGGACGATCGTCTGCGCCCGGGCGAGCGACGAAAAGGGCTCGCGCAGCAGCCCTGCCGGCAACAGCGCTCCGAAGCCGTAGGGGTTCGTCGCATCGATCAGAACGATATCCCAGTCCCGGCGAATGCGGCGATGCTGGAACGCGTCGTCGAGCAGGATGACCTGCGACGTCAGTTCTTCGATCGCGATCCTCGCGGCGGCGACGCGGTCCGGATCCTGGACATGCGGAACGTCGGGCAGCCGCTCTTCCAGTTCGAGCGCCTCGTCGTTGGTCCCCTGCTCTCCCGCCTTATAACCGCGGCTGACGAGCGCGACCCGCACGTCGCGATTTCGCAGTTCGCGAGCGAGGCGACAAACCGCGGGCGTCTTGCCCGTCCCTCCGGCGGTCAGATTCCCGACCGAGATGACCGGGACGCCTACGTCGATCGACTCTTTCCAGCCCGAGTCGAACGCCGCGTTTCTCGCGCGCATCGCAGCGGCGTACGGCAGCGACGCCGCCCGCAGTCCCGTTCGCAGCGCGAACCATCCCGGCCCGGTCACCCGGCGGTCGAGCGCCTTCTTCCAGAACGGATTCGGCTCGTCAGCCATCCTGCGCCCTGCTCTTCCTGCCAACGAAAAACGGGAAACGTTTCCGCTTCCCGTCGAGCGACTCTCTGCGACGTTCGCCGTCGATCACTTCATCTTGGCGATGATCGCGTCGGCCATCTGGCTCGTGCCGACGGCGGTCGGGTCGTCGCGATGGGGCTTCAGGTCGTACGTGACGTTCTTCCCTTCGGCGATGACGTCCGCGACCGCCTTTTCGAGCTTGTCGGCGGCGGCGGTCTCCTTCAGATGCCGCAGCATCAGCACGGCGGAGAGGATGAGAGCGCTCGGGTTGACCTTGTTCTGACCCTTGTACTTCGGAGCGCTGCCGTGCGTCGCTTCGAAGACGGCGCCGTTGGGGCCGAGGTTGGCGCCCGGCGCCATGCCCAGACCGCCGACGATGCCGGCGCCGAGGTCGCTGACGATATCGCCGTACAGATTGGGCAGCACCAGCACGTCGTACAGTTCGGGCTTCTGCACGAGCTGCATGCACATGTTGTCGACGATGCGGTCCTCGAACTCGATGTCCGGGAACTCTTCGGCGACCTTCTTCGCGGTGGCGAGGTACAGCCCGTCGCTGTACTTCATGATGTTCGCCTTATGAACCGCGGTCACCTTCTTTCGCCCGTTCGCCCGAGCGTACTCGAAGGCGCAGCGGACGATCCGGTCGCTGCCGGAGACGCTGATCGGCTTGATCGAGACGCCGGTCTCCGACGCGTCGGTCTTGATCTTCCGCTCGGAGAAGCCGTTGATCGCCTCGATCAGCTTGGCGGTTTCAGGCTTGCCCGCCTCGAATTCGACGCCGGCGTACAGGTCCTCGGTGTTCTCGCGGACGATGACGATATCGACCTCCACGTCCGAGAAGAACGTGCGGATTCCGGGGTACTGCTTGCAGGGGCGGATGCAGGCGAAGAGGCCCAACTCCTGACGCAGAAAGACGTTGATGCTGCGGAAACCGGTGCCGACCGGGGTGGTGATCGGCGCCTTCAGGCAGCACTTCGTCCGGCGGATGCTGGCGAGCGTCTCTTCCGGCAGCGGCGTGCCGGTGCGGGCCATCACGTCGACGCCCGCTTCCTGCACGTCCCATTCGATGGCGACGCCTGTCGCATCGACGCAGCGGCGAGCCGCCTCCGCCAGTTCCGGACCGGTACCGTCGCCGGTAAGGAGCGTCACCTGATGCGCCACGTCAGTTCCTCAGCGGATGAAGTGCAGAGTCGGCAGGCGCTTCGGGAGGGGATCGAATTTCCGACCCAAGTCTCGCCTGCCGGTGGATTTGCGGAACCGGAAAGCTAGCACAGGGGCGTCGCATCGTCAACGACGGGAGGGCCGGCGCTATTCTGTACGGAACGACCCATTCCGCGGCGCTGAGCGCCGTGTCGCGGGGCCGGCCTCTCCCCCCTCGAAGGCGAAATCGATGAAGCGACTGTTGCTCTTGGGCGCGCTGGCGTGCAGCACGGCGATTCTTTCGGCGAACGAACCGGCGTCGGGCGCGGATTCCGCGAAGTCGTCGGGCATTCACGCCGCGAATCAGAAGCTGGGCCGCGGCATCAACCTCGGCAACGCTCTGGAAGCGCCGAACGAGGGCGAATGGGGCATCACGCTGACCGAAGACGATTTCAAGAACGTCAAGGAAGCCGGCTTCGATACGGTCCGCTTGCCGGTCAAGTGGTCGAACCACGCCGCGAAGGAGGCGCCCTATGCGATCGACGAGACCTTCGCGAAGCGAGTCGACTGGGCCATCGACCAGGCGACGAAGCAGGGGCTCAACATCATCGTCAACGTCCATCACTACGACGAGATGAACAAGACGCCGGAGGAACACGCCCCGCGGCTGGTCGCCCTCTGGAAGCAGATCGCCGAACGGTACAAGGACCGGCCCGAGACGGTCTACTTCGAACTGCTGAACGAGCCGCACGACAAGCTGGACGAGGCGACGTGGAACCAGATCCTGCCGACCGTTCTGGCTGAGGCACGTAAAACGAACCCGACGCGTCCCGTCATCGTCGGTCCGTCGCAGTGGAACAGCGTCCGCGCGATCGACAAGCTGGAGCTTCCTGCCGACGACCACCTGATCGTGACGATCCACAGCTACGACCCGTTCCAGTTCACGCACCAGGGCGCCCACTTCGTCGACGGCGCCGAGGCGTGGAAGGGGAAGACCTGGGGCACGGACGAGGACAAGGCCGAGCTGCGCAAATCGTTAGAGAAGGCCGCTGCCTGGGGCAAGTCGCACGACAAGCCGATCTTCCTGGGCGAGTTCGGCGTCTTCGGCGCGGCCGACATGAAGGAGCGGGCGAAGTGGACCCGTTTCGTCGTCGACGAGTGCGAACGCCTCGGCTTCAGCTTCGCCTACTGGGAACTCCGCTCCGGATTCGGCGCGTATGACGGCGAGAAGCAGGAATGGCGGGAACCGCTGAAGGGGGCGTTGATTCAAGAAGATTGACAGTCGTCTCGGCTGCGATCAAAGCTCGCGTACATCCCGTTCGCCAGCGAGCACGCGGAGAATGAGGATTTCCGCTTCGTCGCCTCGGTAGTAGATGACGAAGCGACCGACGGTGGCCGAGCGGACTCCGTCGCCGAACTCAGGTCGCGGATCTCCGACTAACGGAGAGGAGGCCAGGAGTCCGAACTTTTCTTCGAAGCGATCGGCAAGACGCTCGGCGGCTTGCGGCTTGTCTCGGCGAACGTACTCGACGATCTCATACAGGTCGTCGAGCGCCGTCGATGTCAGCGAGTACCGACCCATTCAGACGGACTCTCGTCGGTTGCGTTCGGTCATCCGCTTCCGAAGTTCGGCCATCGCGGCGGAGCCGTCGACGACCCTGCCGGCCTCGACGTCGCGCAGCCCCACATTGATCGCCGACCGAAGATCTCGCTCCCGTTTTCGACGGCGCAAGCTCTCGATGATCGCTTCCGTAGCGGTTCGCTCCTCGCCTGCAGCCAGGAGTTCCTCGATAAACTCTTCGACGTCCTGCGGCAGTTCGACGTTCATAAATAGCCTTTCCCGTTTCGTGCCTCGTCATTCTAACGACCAGGAACGCGCTGTCGCGAGTTTCCGCTAAAGCGTCGGGCCCACCGTCCAGGGCACGAACTCCTCGTCGCCGAGTTCGAGGGCTTCGCTCTTGGTAGGTTCGCCGGAGGCGACGGCGAGGATGCGGTCGAAGAGGTTGGCGCCGACGGCTTCGAGCGAGGCGCCGGAGAGGACGACGCCGGCGTCGAAGTCCATGTCTTCCGGCATCCGCTCGAAAAGGGGCGTGTTGCTGGCGACCTTGATCGTCGGCGCCGGCTTGCTGCCGAAGCAGCTTCCGCGACCGGTCGTGAAGACGTTGATTTGGCAGCCGCCGGCGGTCATCCCCGTAACGCTGGCGGGGTCGTAGCCGGGCGTGTCCATCACGACGAAGCCGCGCTCCGTGATCGGCTCGGCATATTCGAACACCGCCCGAAGCGCGGTCGTGCCCCCCTTGCTCACGGCGCCGAGGGACTTCTCCGCGATCGTGGTCAGCCCGCCTGCCTTGTTGCCGGGCGAAGGGTTGTCGTCCAGCTTCGCGTCGAACAGGCCGACGTATTTCTTCCACCAGGCGATCCGTTCGAGCAGCTTCTCGCCCACCTCCCGCGTCACGGCCCTTCGCGTGAGGAGTTGCTCCGCGCCGTAGATCTCCGGCGTCTCGGAGAGAACTGCCGTTCCGCCGTGCGCGACCAGCAGATCGGCGGCTGCTCCCAGAGCCGGGTTCGACGCCAGACCTGAATGAGCGTCCGATCCGCCGCATTCCAGGCCGACGATCAGTTCGCTGACCGGAATATCGACGCGCTGCACATCGTTGACTCGGGGCAGCAATCGCTCGACCTGGCGAATGCCCTCTTCGATGGTGAGGCGCGTTCCTCCCTGATCCTGCATGACGAGCAGCGGAATGGCGTCGTCCTCACCGATCGCGAGGTTTTCCAGTCGGACCAGGTTTTGCGACCCTGTGAGAAAGCCCATCGCGTTCTGTTCGCATCCCAGGCCGATCAGCACCACGCCGCCGACGTTGGGGTGCCGGGCGTAGCCGGCGAGGACCCGGTTCAGCATCGCGTGGCGCAGACCAGCATACGGCAGGCCGCAACCTTCGCCATGCGTGATCGCGATGACGCCGTCGACGTTGGGATACGCGGCCAGCGCCTCGCGATCGAAGGCCTTCGCGACCCGCTTGCTGACGCTGGCCGAGCAGTTGACCGTCGAGACGACCGCGATGTAATTCCGAGTCCCGGCCTTGCCGGTCGGTCGGCGATAGCCGCGAAAGAATCGCGGCTGTGCGGGCGGCGGCGGATTCTGAACGTCGGTCGCGAATTCGTAGTCGCCCGACGTATCGACGTGGCGGAGGTTATGCGAGTGAACCCATCCGCCCGCAGGAATCGGCTGCATCGCGAGCCCGATCGGCTGACCGTACTTGCGGACGAGTTCCCCCGCCTCGATCGCGCGCAGGGCGATCTTGTGACCCGGCATGATCGGCTGAGCGGTCGTGAGCGGATCGCGGCCCGAAACGGCGAGCGGCTCCCCTGCCCCGAAGGGACGAATGGCCGTGACGACGTCGTCTGACGAGTGCAGCAGGATCCAGCCGGGCGATGTCATGGGCGGTTGGGCGTCGTTCGCCGAAGGCGAGATGAGGAGGAGAAAGCGATACAGAGCGAGATTCTAATGCGCGAGCGCACGAAAAAGCCCAGCCGATTCGGCTGGGCTCGATGCGACGCGTTGCCGGACCCGATCAGGGCTTCTTCGGGTTCTTCGGTTTTTCGACCTTCCCGGTCAGGGCGAAGTCTTTCGTGGTCGCTCCGCCGGCGGCGACTTCCGCGGTCAGTTCCGATTCCGAGTTGTACTTCGCCGGAATCGTCTCTTCGGCGACCGTCATGCCGCTCTCGTCGGTCGTTTCCTTCGGAGCGTTGATCCGCACGACGTTCATGCCGGCCGACGCCTGGATCTCGTACCGTCCGTTGACGATCGGCGCCGACGTGGGCGGCAGGCCCTTGGAAAGGTCCGCCGTCGATTCGAAGACGATCGTGCCTGACGCGAGCGGCTGGCCGTCGTGGGTGACCGAACCGCTGGCGGCATGTCGGGGCGAAAGTTCGTGTTCCGGATTGCAGCCCGCGAAGAGGACGAATACGCCGGTCAGCGCCGCGACCGACGCCAGTTGAGATCGCTTCATGCGGGTTTCGGAGAGACGAATCGAAGAAGTCGGACGGGGAGGGATCTGCGCGAGCGAGAGGCGATTATTGCTGGAGGTTGACGACCTGTCCGTCGTTTCGGACCGACAGGTAGATCAGCGTCAGCAGGTCGGTGTTGGTCGTCAGATTGCGGACCGAGCCGTCGCCGAAGGCCGCGTTCACGCCGCCCGGATGCGCCGACCGGAGCGGGGAGTTGTTGCCCGCGTTCTGGCTGACTCCCTGGGCGTGAGCGCCCGTCGCCGGTGCGTAGCCCTTCTTGGCGTTGATGGCGTAGCGAACGCTGGTAGTGTTGAAGATGCGGTCGGCAGCGGTGTTGGCGCCCATATAGAAGCTGTGCTGCACGCCGGGACGATAGTCGACCTTCGTGTTGTCGGTGAGCGTGATGAAGTCGCCGACCTCGCTGGCGAGCATCGTGTTCGACAGACCGTCGGTGAAGCCCGCGAACTTCACCTTCGACTTGAAATACATCGCGCCGTTGGTGGAAGAGTTGCCGTGCGAGGACGCGACTTCGCCCACCGCCGTGAACGGGACCGGCGTCAGCGCGGCGTTCGTGAGCGCGCCCGCGATCGCGACGTAATCCGGCACGGTCGCGAACGGTTCCTGAATACTCGTCTCCAATTCAAGCGGCGACGAGGGGCAGCGATACCCGACGAAGATCGGGGCGGTGCCCGTTCCGGTCGCCGTATCGCCGACCGCGGCGCGGATGGTCGCATGATTGTAGGTCTGGTCGAAAGTCAGGCGATCGTACGCGGCGCCCTGTTCGATGAAGGGCATGATATAGACCAGCCACGACGCGCCCCACTGCGTCCCCGCGGTCGCGGTCTTGCCGAAGGGCGGAGTATTATCCGCCGCGCCGGGGGGAAGCCGCTTGTAGGTGTCGTGGTGGTTGTGGAGCGCGAGCCCGAGTTGCTTCAGGTTGTTGCTGCACGACATGCGGTTGGCCGCTTCGCGCGCCGCCTGCACGGCAGGCAGCAGAAGGGCGACGAGCACGCCGATGATGGCGATCACGACCAGCAGCTCGACGAGGGTAAATCCGCTGCGTCGCGACGAGGAAACCAGCATGAACCAAAGACTCCGACGGGCGATGACGAGAAGATGTGCTGCGATTAACGATAACGCGACCGAACCGCGGAAGTAACCCGCTAATTGGCTAAATCGCCGACAGCGGCTGTTCGCATGCCCTTACAAGTCGATCTGCCCTACCGAACGCGAAGAACCCAGCCTTGGAGGGCTGGGTTCTTCGATCGGTCACGTTCGTCTGGTCGGGGAGCGACTCACCAGCTCGCGGCCTTGAGGCCGGGGATCAGTCCCTGGTTCGCCAGCTTGCGGAGCATGTGCCGCGACAGGCCGAACTTGCGGTGGTAGCTTCGGCTGCGACCGGTGAGCTTGCACAGGTTGCGGTAACGGGTCGGGCTCGAATTCCGCGGCAGCAGGCTGAGCTCGAGGAATCGACCTTCCTTCTTGAGCAGCTCGCGCTTTTCAGCGTACTTCTTCACGAGCTTGTCGATCTTCTTCATCTTTTCCGCGGTCGACTTCGGCATCGTCTCGTTTCCTGCGACCCTGCTGCGGGCCTTGAGTGACGTCGACCGGCGAGCCTGCCGCGACGTCGATTGCGACTGAATGAATGGGTTAAAACCGGCGAGTCGGCTCGCTCAGCTCTTGGCAGACTTGGGCTTGGTTTCCTTGGTTCCGGCGGCGGTCGACGCTTTGGCGTCCGCCTTCTTCACGGGCGCTGCCTTCGGCGAGGTCTTCGCGTCGGCGGCCTTGGCCTTTTCGCCTGGCTTCGCTCCCTTGGGGACGTTCTTCGCCTTGTCCCGGTCGAGGGTGAAGGGCTGATGGACGATCGGCTTCTCGACGAGGCCCGAGCGAATGGCGCTCGTGCTGACGAGAATGCGAACGATCTTGCCGTCGACGAGCGCGCGAACCTTTTGCAGGTTGGGCTTCACCTTGCGGCGGGTAAGGCCGGTGATCTTCGTACCGACGCCGCCGAGGTACTTGGCCTTACCGCGGGTGGTCTTCTTGATACCGAACTGCGTCTTTTTGCCGGTGAAAAAGCACTGCGCACCCATGATCGCGACCTGTCGTCCGGCGCCCGGAGTTATTGAATACCCACGCGGCGGATTCTGCGCGCGCTTTCGGGCGATGGTTGAATCGAGGGAAAACGCGGATTTTCATGCGATCGGCGAGGGCTGTCAAGGGCGCAGGATCGCCGCTCGCGACCGAGCGGGGAGTGAGCGCCTCCCGGACTTCAGGCACGACGCAGGATCCGCACTCGGGGAATTTTGATCGTCCGCTCAGTTCGGAATCGAACCAGGGCGACAGAGGCATCTCGCCTCGCGCTGTGGAATTCTGCCCCGAATCCGGTGCCGGTCGGTCGTCGGAGCGCGGCTCGTTCCTGCCGGGATCTTGCGGCGGGACCCTGACTTGTAGGGCGCTGGTACACGCTTATACTTAGCCGCGATCTAAGCCTATCTCGCGAATGAGCCGGTCTTTACGAAAGAGCGGCTGCCTGTCTTTCGCGACGTCGGTCCGCGTCCGGCCCGTAAGGTGCTACGTCGCCGCTGGTCTCGTCCCTCCTCGCTATCGTTCGCCGAACTTATGGATAAACCGGAGAAGTCGTCCGTGTCGTCCGCCGAGCCGATGATCGAGGCGATCGGGCTCAGCAAGTTCTATGGCGTGTTCGCCGCCACGCGGGACGTCACGTTCACCGTCCGGCGAGGCGAAGTCGTCGCCTTCCTGGGGCCGAACGGCGCCGGCAAGAGCACGACGATGAAGATGCTCACCGGCTTCCTGTCGCCGTCGGAAGGATCCGCCCGGATCGCCGGTCACGACATGCAGGCTGAGCGTCTGGAAGGCGCCCGCCGTCTCGGCTACCTGCCTGAGAACGGGCCGCTCTACTACGAAATGACTCCGCGGGCGCTGCTCGATTTCTTCGGCGACGCGCGCGGCATGAAGACCGGCTACAAGCGGGACCGTATCGCCGCGGTCGTCGAGCTCTGCCAGCTTCAGACCGTGTTCAACAAGCCGATCGGCAAGCTCTCGCGAGGCTTCAAGCAGCGCGTCGGCATGGCCCAGGCGCTGCTGCACGAACCGGACGTGCTGATCCTGGACGAGCCGACCTCCGGTCTCGATCCGAATCAGATTCGCGAGATGCGTGCGACCATGCGGAAGCTGGGCGAGGAGAAGACCATTCTCCTGTCGACCCACATCCTGCAGGAGGTCGAGGCCATGGCGAGCCGGGTCATCATGGTCAACGAAGGTCGACTGGTTTACGACGGTCCTGTCGCGGATCTGCCGAAGGCGGACGAAGGGCTGGAACAGGCGTTCCATCGCCTGACCGCTCCCGCGGCCGTCGCACGCTAGGTCCTCGTTCGTACATTCCCGGTCGCTCGCCGAACCGTTTCGACGCGCGACCGCCGTGCTTATCGCATCGATCGCCCTTCGTCGCGAAGACGCTCTTTCACACAGTCGCGAAGACGCTCTATGACGACGCTCGTTTCATTTCTGATGATGGCGTTGATCGACCTGGCCGTACTGGGCGGGTTCTTTCTGCTGCTGCTGCTCTGTGCGGTGGCGAGCAAGCCGGCCTACGCCGTGCTGCGTCGCAACTTCATGGGGTACTTCATCAACCCCAGCGGCTACATCTTCCTCGTGCTGTTCGTGCTGCTGACGAGCTGCGCGGCGTTTCTGCCGAACGACTTCTTCCTCAACAATCTGGCGAATCTCGATCAGCTCAACGTCTATCTGCCGTACATCATGCTGGTCTTCGTTCCGACGATCACCATGAGCGTCTGGAGCGAAGAGCGTCGCCAGGGGACGGACGAACTGCTGCTGACGCTGCCGGCGACCGACTTCGACATCGTGATCGGGAAGTACCTCGCAGCCGCGTCGATCTTCTCGGTGTCGCTGCTCTTCTCGAAGTTCTGCATCTTCACGGTGCTGATCCTGCTGACCGAAGGGGACGTCGACTTCGGCCTGCTGTACGCGAACTTCGCCGGGTACTGGGCGGTCGGTCTCGCCATGCTCGCGATCGGCATGGCGGCGTCGTTCCTGACGAATAACCTGACCGTCGGCTTCATCCTGGGAATGCTGTTCAACGCGCCGCTGGTGTTCCTGGTCTGGTCGGAGACGGTCTGGACCGGACGGGTCGGATCGGACGTTCTCGCCGACCTGAGCGTGGGGCGTCACCTGGACGTCTTCGGACGGGGCGTCGTCAGCGCGGCGTCGATCATCTACTTCGCGGCGATCGTCTTCGTCTGGCTCTACCTCTGCATGGTGCTGATCGGGCGCCGGCACTGGCTCGGCGGTCGCGACGGCAACACGATGATTTTCCACTACTTCGGCCGAGCGGTCGGGATCGCCGTTCTGGCGGTCGGGTTGACGCTGATCGTGCAGCGCTACGACTGGCGGGCGGACGCGTCGGAGAGTCAGCTCAACACGCTCTCGCCCGATACCCGGCAGATCCTGCGGAACGTCTCCCGCAACCTTCGCGATCCTGAGAAGGAACCGAATCAGCCGGTCGAGATCGACGCCTACATGTCGCCCGACGTTCCGGAGCTTTACGCCCAGACGAAGTACGACCTGATTTCGAAGCTTCGTTCGTTCGAGGCCGCGGCGGACGGCGCCGTCATCGTGCGGATCCACGACAACGTCGAGCCCTTCAGCGAAGAGGCCGCCATCGCGTCGAGCCGGTTCGGCATCGAACCGCAGCGGATCAGCACCCGCGAGCGAGGCGCCATCAGCGATCAGGAGGTGATCCTCGGCGCCGCGTTCCAGTGCGGCCCGCGGCAGGCGGTCGTAGTCCCCTTCTTCGATTACGGCCTGCCGGTCGAGTACGAACTGATTCGTTCGATCAACACGGTCGCTCAGAAGGATCGCAAGCGCCTGGGCGTCGTCAAGACGGACGCCAACCTGATGGGGGGCTTCGATTTCGCGGGCGGGCAACCGCGCCAGATTCCGCAGGCGCCGGTCATCGCCGAACTTGCGAAGCAGTACGACGTCGAGCAGGTCGACCCGAACGAGGAGATCCCCCTCGGTCGGTTCGACGTCCTGCTCGCGGTGCAGCCCTCGTCGCTCACGCCCGCCGCGCTGACGAACCTGACGAATGCCGTCCGACAGGGACAGCCGACCGCCATCTTCGAGGATCCGGCGCCTGCCTTCATCGAAGTCGCCGGGACGACCATGCCGAAGCAGCAGCAAGGCATGATGGGAATGATGGGCGGCCCGCCTCCGGAAAAAGGCGATATGCAGCCGCTGTGGGACCTGCTCGGCGTGCAGCCGCTCGGCGAGAGAAAGCTTTCCGGGTTCGACGTCGACATCGTCTGGCAGGATTTCAATCCGTACCAGGAAGTGCAGTTGCAGGGTTTCCTAGAAGAGTTCGTCTTCATTCGACCCGACGCGCCCGGCTCGGAGGATCCGTTCAATCCGGGTCAGGCGGTGACGTCCGGCATCGAAGAGGTGCTCTTCCCGCTGCCCGGCGCCATCGAGAAGTCGGCGAACATGCCGGAGGGGATGGAATTCATTCCGCTGGTGACGACCGGCGATCGAACAGGCACGATCGGCTTCCAGGAGTTTCTGCAGCAGCAGCGCGACCCGATCAAGCTTCAGCAAACTCGCCTCGCCGGCGCCACCGCCGAGAAATACGTTCTAGCCGCGCTCGTGCAGGCGGAGGATTGGAAGCCGACCGATCCTGCCGCCGCGCCGCCGGCCGCCGAGGGCGAAGAGGCGGACGACGCAGCCGACGCAGATCCAGCCGCCGGGAATCAGAACAAGCCGCGCGCGATCTACGTCGCGGACGTCGACCTGCTCGCGGGAGACTTCGTCGCGCTGCGTGCCCGTCCCGATCAGGAAATCGGCTGGCGGATGGAGAACATCACGTTCGTGCTCAACATGCTCGACGAACTTTCAGGCCAGACCGAGTACCTCGACATTCGCAAGAAGAAGGTTCGTCACAAGAACCTTTCGGTCGTCGAGAACCTTCGCAAAGAGTATCGCTCGCGCGAGCTCGAACGCCGCAAGGAACTTCAGCAGTCGATCGACGAAGAGACGACCAAGGCCGAAGCCTCGCGCGACGACACGGTCGAGAAGTTCCAGGCCACCGTCCAGGATCTGCAGAACCGTCGCGCCGCGGGCGAACAGGTCAGTCAGTCCGAACTCCGCGAAGCGATGCTCCAACTGCAGATGAACGAGCAACTCGCCGAGCAGCGCTTCCAGCGCAAGGCGGAGGATATGGCTCGCGAATTTCAGGACGACATCGACCAGATCCGCCGGAACACCGCGCTTTCGATCGAACGGCGACAGAACGCGTTCAAGGCCTACGCGATCGGACTCCCCCTGATTCCGCCAATCCTGACGGGACTCGCCGTCTTCCTGATCCGCCGGTATCGCGAACGCGAAGGCATCTCCAGCGCCCGACTGAAGTAAGCGTCAGTCCGGCGCCGCACGATTCATCTCAGCATCGCGATCGAAGTCTCTCGTAGGAGAGGCGAACCAACCCTATGAAAAACTCGCTCGAAACGCTTAAGACGCTCGGCCTGCTGGCGGTCGCGGCGCTCCTGCTGGGGCTGGGTCTGTTCGTCAACCAGCCCCCGTCGACGGAGTCGACCACCGACGACCTGTTGGGCAAGCCGCTGTTCCCCGCCTTCAAGGATCCGACGACCGTCACGCAGCTTCGCATCGCGAAGTACGACGAAGCGGCGGGCAAGGTCGAGGAATTCGAGGTCGTTCAGGACGCCAAGAGCGGCCAGTGGCGGATGCCGTCGGAGCAGAACTATCCCGCCGACGCGAAGACGCAGGTTCGCGACGCCGCCACGAGCCTCGTCGATCTGAAGGTCGTCGGCGTGCAGTCGGACGACGCGAAGGACCACGCGGAATACGGCGTCGTCGAGCCGACCTCCGCCGATACGGGGACGGGCGAAGGCGTCGGCTCCCTGGTCTCGATGCGCGACAAGGCGTCGGGCGACGTGGCGTCGCTGATCATCGGCAAGGAAGTTCAAGGGATGGAGAACGGTCGTTTCGTCCGCAAGGTCGGAGAAAACGTCGTCTACGTCGTCGCCCTGGATCCTGCCGTCTTCACGACCGAGTTCGACAAATGGATCGAGCCGGACGTGCTCCAGCTCAACACGTTCGATGTCGATACGATCGCCCTGCATGACTACTCGCTGAGCATGCAACTCGCGAACGGGGGTCAGATCAACGTCGCCTACGATCCCAATTCGGACCTCACCGTCCGCTGGAACGAAGAAGCCGCGAAGTGGGAAGCCGTCTCCTTCGTGACCTACGACGAGGAAGGTCAGCCGCAGGAAACCGATTTGTCGGGCCAGGAAGAACTCGACAGCAAGGCGCTCAACGAGATGAAGTCGTCCCTCGACGACTTGAAGATCGTCGCCGTCTATCGCAAGCCGGAGGGACTCGGCTCCGATCTCAGGGCTCAGGCCGCCTTCACCGAGAACGTGGAGAACGTCAAGGCTCTGGTCGAGAAAGGCTTCATTCCGCTGACGGAGTCGGACGGCATCGAAATCAAGAGCGTCAACGGCGATCTGGCCGTGGAACTGAAGGACGGGGTGCGGTACCTGCTCCGCTTCGGGGCGGAAACTCGCGTCGGCAGCGAACTGGGACGTTATCTGTTCGTGTCGGCCGAATTCGACGAGTCGAAGATCGCCGAGCCGGCGCTCGAACCGCTGCCCGAGGTCGAGGATCCCGACGCTCCCAACCCGGAACGCGACCGGATTCAGCGGGAGAACGAGCAGAAGCTCGAAGCGTGGCGCAAGAACCGACGCGCAGCCGAACTGAAGGCGCAGGATCTGAACAGTCGCTTCGCCGACTGGTACTACGTCGTCTCGGACGAGGTCTACAAGAAGCTTCGCTTCAGCCCGGCAGGCGTGATCGAGCTGAAGGCAGGGACCGCGACCGAGGGCGACAATATCGACGCGTTCCGCGCGCTCGAAGAGCGAGGCCTGCAACGCGACGAAGAAGGCTCCGACCCTGCGGACGACGCCGGCGCCTCTCCCTTCCCGCCCGGCTTCGGCGGTCCGGGGAACTGAGCGCTTGTCGCGACTTGTAGGGCAGGCGCCCCGCCTGCCACGGCAGCGTATACCAGGTTCATGGCAGGCGGGGCGCCTGCCCTACAAGACGGTCGGGAGCCAAGCGGCGTCACCGTCCGATCTCGTACAACGCGGCGAGGAGGCGGTCGACCTCCTCGTACGTGGTGTAGTGCAGGAAGCCGACGCGGAGCATCCCCTCCGGCTCGCGGCCCAGCCGCTTCGACAGTTCGAGCGCGTAGTAGTTACCGTGCCAGGCGAAGATGCCCCGGCGATCGAGTTCCTGGGCCAACTCTCGCGACGGCTTCGTCGCATGCGTTAGCGCGAAGGTCGCCACGCGGTTCGTCCAGGCTTCATCTTCGGCGACGCCCCATAGGCGATAGGCCGGCAGTTCGCTCAGTCCCGCCAGGAAACGCTTCGCCAGAGCCTGCTCGTGGGAACGAGTCTCCAGGAACGCCCGGTCGAGCGCGTCGATTCGGGACAGCGCCGAATCTCCGGCGGCTGCCCGTCCGATCGACGCGAGATACTCGACCGCAGCGCCTGCTCCGACGATCGCGGCGAAGTTCTGCGTCCCCGTCATCCACCGATCGGGAAGGCCGTTCGGCGCCGGATCGAGTTTGTACGGCTTGAGCGATTCGAGCAGTTCCCGGCGTCCGTAAAGGACGCCGACGTGGGGGCCGAAGAACTTGTAGGCCGAGCAGACGAGGAAGTCGCAGTTCCACTTGAAGGCGTGCAGGCGTTCGTGCGGCGCCAGGTGAACGGCATCGACGTAGACAAGCGCGCCCGCATCATGCGCAGCCCGGCAAAGCGGGGCGACGTCGTTCTTTGCTCCGCTGGCGTTCGAGGCGCCGGTGAACGCGACCAGCCGCGGTCCGCTGGCGAGCTTCTTCCGGAAGTCCTCTTCGTCGAGCGTCGCGTCCTCGATTCGCAGATCGGCCCACAGAACCTCGACCCCCGCATCCTCCGCCGCGAGAACCCAGGGGCGGACGTTGGCGTCGTGATCGAGCCGCGTGACCAGGATTCGGTCGCCCCGCTTCCAGGTCCGCGAGATCGCACGCGAAAAGGCGAACGTCAGCGTCGTCATGTTGGCGCCGAAGACGACCGTCTCCGGCTCGGGCACGTTCAGGAAGTCCGCGAACGCTTCTCGGGCCGCATCGACGCGGGCGTCGCTTTCGCGGCTCGTGGCGAAATGGCCCGCGTGATTGGCGTTGCACTCTTCGTAATACCGGGCGATCGCGTCGATCACGGACCGCGGAACCTGCGTTCCCGCCGGCCCGTCGAGATAGACGGCTGGCTTTCCGTCGACGGTCTTCGACAGCGCCGGGAATTGTCCGCGAAACGCGGCGAAGAACGTGTCACGATCCATGGCGATGCCGACGGAGAGGGAACGGGGCGAGAGTTTAAGCAGTGGCAGGATTCACCGGTTTCGCGCGGTTGTCGACGAAGCGCTTGCCCTTGGCTTCGAACCGCGGAAGCGATCCTGGCTCGACGAGCGCGACGGCGACGCGGAGGCCCAGCCGGACCTGCAGCAGGCGGCTGATCGGCTCGGGATCGGAGCACGAGGCTTCGACTTCGACGCGAAGTTCGTCCATCTCGCCCGCCTTTTCAGCGATCAGGCGATACTCGACGATCTCCGGCGCCTCGCGCAGGATGGCTTCGATCGCGGTCGGAAAGACGTTGACGCCGCGGATGATCATCATGTCGTCCGCGCGGCCGAGCACGCCCCCTTCGAGAAACGCGAAGCGGCATTCGAAGTCGTGCGAGCGCGACCAGCGGCCGAGATCGCCGGTGCGGTATCGCACCAGCGGAGCGCCCAGGCGTCCCAGCGTCGTCAGGATCAATTCGCAAAGCTCGCCCTCGTCCGCCGGTTCGTCGGTTCCGACGCGAACGAACTCTGGATAAAAGGCGGATTCGTTCACGAAGACTCCGCGTCCTTCCAGATCGCCGAAGCCCCAGGGCCCGACCTCGGTCGCGCCGGAATGATCCACCACCGTCGCGTTCCACGCCGATTCCATGCGTCCGCGAATCGACGCGATCGAGCCGCCCGGTTCGCCCGCGACGATGATCCGCCGGAGCGCGAACGAATCGCGAGGCAGTTTCAGATCCTGGGCCGTCTGCGCCAGATGCAGCGCGTAGCTCGGCGTGCAGCAGAGGACGGTCGCGCGGCTCTCGCGCAGAAGTTCCAGCCTCGCGGGCGTCGACAGGCCTCCGCCCGGGATGGTGAGGCAACCGCGCGCGAACGCGGCGTCGTGAGCGCTCCAGAATCCGACGAACGGTCCGAACGAGAAGGCGAGGAACACTCGATCGGCGACGGTCACCTCCGCCGCGTCGAGCACGAACTGCCACTGCTCGATCCACCATTCCCAGTCAGCAGCCGTGTCGAGCACGACCAGAGGGCGGCCTGTCGAACCCGATGTCCGGTGCAGTCGGGAGTAACGTGCGACGTCGAACGTGCGATTGCGCGCGGTCGCGAATTCGCCGTCGGCGTTTCCTTCGGCCGCGTTTTCCGTCCGAGGCGACAGCTCGCCCTTCGTCGTGGTCGGAAGCAGGCTCCAGTCGGCGAGCGACGTGGGGGCCGGCGCCGCGGCGAACTTCGCCTGATAGAACGCGTTCGATTCCCGAAGGCGCCCGTAAAGCGTCGACGCCAGGCGCCACTGATGGGCCTGAAGGTCCTCGCGCGAGAGACCTCTTAGACGCTGGCGATCGGCTTCGGTCGTGAGGGGCATGCGCGACGGCGGGCGAAGATGCGCGGACGAACTCTGGTCAGGCGGCGCTGCGATGGGGGCAGCGAATACAGGCCCCATTGTAGGGACGCGCGGTCTCACTTCGGCGGAGCGCCGTTGCTGCCCCGCGTTACCTGGCGGGACCGGGTTCGCGAAAGGTCTCCCCGCGGTCGGCAGGCATCGAGGCGTGCCAGGCGACGAGCTCTGCAGTCAGGCGTGCCGCGATTTCGGGATGCTCCGCGAGGACGTTCTTCGTTTCGCCCGGATCCGATGCCAGGTCGTAGAGTTGACCGTCCGAGCCGTCGTATTCGCAAAGCAGCTTCCAGTCTTCCTCCCGCATGGCCAGATCGGGCAGATCTCCCTTGGGACCGCCGTCCCGGTCGGGCGGGCGTCGGAAGAAGAGCGGCTTCGATCGAGACGCGTTCGATTTGCCGAGGAAGACGTCGACGAGCGCTTCGCCGTCGAGATCGTGCTGAGCGTCGTCAGCGCCTGCCAGCGTTGCGAGAGTCGGCGCGACATCCAGCGTCGAGAAGACCGAGGTGCCGTTCGTCGATCCCGCGCTCTCCGCCGCGACGAGTCCGGGGCCCCACACGATCAGCGGCGAACGAACGCCCCCTTCGTAAAGCTGGCCTTTGCTGCCTCGCAAGGGTTGCCCGCGGATGGGTCCGGCGACGCCGGCGCCCGGTTCGGGCCCGTTATCGGAGCAGACGAGGATCAGCGTGTTCTCGCGCAGCGTCTCGCTATCCCGCACCCGATCGAATAAACGACCCAGGGTTTCGTCGAGCGAGTCGAGCACGCCGAGATACCGCGCCCGCTTCGACCCGTCGCCCCGGCGTTCGGCGACCGGATGAAACGGCGAGTGAACGTCGTCGGGCCAGACGTTCACGAAGAACGGCTTGCCGTCTCGCTCCGCCTGATCGATGAAGCGGAGCGTCGCGTCGACGAACTCGCCCGAAACGTCCGCCCGGTCGGCCCAGCGGATGGGACCGTGACCGAGCTTGTCGGAGCCGAGCGCGTGTTTCCTCGCCGGTTCGCCGTCGCGGTCGTCCAGCAGCGGCAGGACGCGCGGTCCGAGCCCTTCGAAATTGGTGAGCGAGTCGTCAAAGCCGTACTCGCTGATCAGCGGCGCGTCGCCCACGTCGCGCTGTCCGCCGAGATGCCACTTGCCGAAATGACCGGTCGCGTAGCCCCGCTCGCGGAGCGTCCGCGCGAGGGTCGGCGCCGCGGGATCGAGCCACTGCGCCATGCCGCGGTTCTGGTTGAGCTTGCGATCGGCCAGATACGATCCGATTCGCCAGCGTTGCGGATACTGACCGGTCAGCAGGGCCGTTCGCGAGGGAGAGCAGATCGGCGACGCGACGTAGAACTGCTCGAACCGCAGGCCCTCCTTCGCCAGGCGGTCGACGTGTTCCGTTTCGACCTCTTGGTTGCCGAAACAGGAAAAATCGCCCCAGCCCATGTCGTCGATGAAGACGATTACGAAGTTCGGCCGGCGATCGGGCTCGGCTGCCGGAATCGGCGTCGAGAGCGCCGCGCCGAGCAGAGCCGCGATGATGAATGGAATCCGGGAAGAAAGCATGCGGAACTGTCGAAAGGGTCGAGACCCGAAGCGAAGGCGTGGCTATCCATTTTAGTCGTGAGCAGGCGTCGGCTGGTCCGGCGGAGGCGTCGCCGACTTGCGGCGAAGGGGGCGAGCGAACAAGATGGTCGATTCCGCCCGACCCTCCGCCCGACCCTGATGATGGCCGTTTCCGACGCGACTGACGGGGCAACCGATCCCCCTTCCCCGCAGGCCGCTACGACCGGGTCGCTGCTCGTCATTTTCCTGACGGTGATGATCGACCTGCTCGGCTTCGGGCTGGTGCTGCCGCTATTGCCGCTCTACGCCAGGCAATACTCGACCGACGAGCATGGCCTGACGATCGGCCTGCTGATGGCCAGCTTCTCGGCGATGCAGTTCCTCGGCTCGCCGCTGTGGGGGCGTTTATCCGATCGCATCGGCAGGCGTCCGGTCCTGCTGGTCGGACTGTTCGGCTCGGCGGCGTTCTACTCCGTCTTCGCCATCGCGACGACGCCGGATCTGATGTCGCCGCAGATGAGCCTGCTGCTCATCTTCGTGTCGAGAATCGGCGCGGGACTCGCCGGGGCGACGATCAGCACGGCCCAGGCCTACATCGCCGACACTACCGGCGAGAAAGAGCGGTCGAAGGGCATGGCCCTGATCGGCTTCGGGTTCGGCATCGGGTTCACGCTGGGACCGCTGATCGGCCTGCTGGCCGTAGGGCTCGGCGACGGCGATCCGGGGCCCTGGCCGGGCTGGATCGCGGCAGGACTGTCCGCGTGCGCGTTCGTGCTCGCCATCTTCCTGCTGCCGGAGTCGCTCTCCGCCGGAAATCGCGAGTCGGCGACGCACGACAAACGGATCCGCGACGGACTGAAGCTGCTGCGGCTGCCGATTCTGACGGCCCTCTATCTCGCGTCGTTCATCTGCGTCTTCTCCTTCGCCAACTTCGAGACGACGCTGGCCTTGCTCCTGCAAGGGAATGAGTCGGGCGGAGAAGCGGTTTCCGCCGGCGTCGGGCTGCAGGAGCATTCGCCGTTCGCGCTCTCCTGGACGTGGATCTGTTTGACGTTCGCCTACATCGGCGTGACGCTCGCGTTCGTGCAGGGGGGCCTCGTGCGCCGCCTGGCGACGCGGCTGACTGACTGGAGCATGTGCCGCATCGGCATCGCGCTCAACCTGATCGGACTGACGATCCTGGGGACCGCCGTCGCGATCGTGTCGCTTCCGCTGCTGTACGTGGGGCTCTCGTTTACCGTCGCCGGGTTCGCCTTCCTGCAGCCGTCGCTGAACGGCTGGATCTCCCGCTCGGCGCCGAGCGACCGACAGGGGACCGCTCTCGGTTTCGGTCAGTCGATCAGCGCCCTCGCGCGAATCTTCGGATCGGGGCTAGGCATTCCACTGCTGATGCTGCACGTCTACGCGCCGTACGTCCTGGCGTTCGTGCTCTTCCTCGCCGGCGCCGGACTGCTCTGGCGCGCGTCGCGAATGCCGAAGCCGACGGTCGCGTAGGTGCGAGCCGCGGCTCTAAAGAGCGGCTACGTCTCGATCGTGCGAGCAAGGAATTCTTCTTGCGCCGCCGCGAAGGTGAAGTACGCCGCCGCGAAGCCGGACAACCCCGCGAGTACAGGATCGCCGACGACGAGCGCCGTCGCGAGGCCCATCGCCACGCCGACGAGTACGAAGAAGCAGCCGATCGTGATCGGCACGCGAGCGTCCGTCTCGTCGGATCCGATCGCCAGAAAACGAACCCCCGCATCGACGTATAGAGCGACCGCCGCGACGACGACGCTTCCGATCGCCGAAACAATGAACACGCCCGGCAGATCGTACAGTTCCCACGACCGGCTACTCGCGAGAAGGAACCGGATCGCTGCGGCCAGTACGCCGAACGAAGCGAACGCCGTCATCAGATCGCCGAGGCTCACCTTGAACGGAGTCGCCTTCGGAACTTGTGGCCGGAGGGAGAGGGCCGCGGCGGCGACGCACCAGATGACGACGAGCACGCTGAAGTAGGCGAGATACGCGGCCAGCGCTCCGCCGTAACTAAACCGCCAGACAGCGGCGAGGGCGATATACGTCGCGAAGCTGATGCCCCAGAGCAGACGATCGAACGAGAGGCCCGGACCGAGTACGAGCCAGCGGGCGAGCGCTCCGATCCCTCGAAGGGCCAGGGCGACGAACGCCCCGGTCAACGCCGCGGCCAGAGCTCTTCGCGAAACCAGCAGCGAACTGCCCGCCTCCATCGCGACGAGCAGCGTCCACGCAGGAAGAACCGTCGCGACGCCGAAGGTTCCGACGATGCGCCAGCGGGGGAAGGTCTTTCTGTCGATCTTGGTCGCTCCCCTGTTCGCCTGACGGTTCCCGCGTGGTTGGAAGTCGGCGAGATTCCGCCAGCCGGTTCGCCCGTCAGTTCGTTACTGATCGCAGATTGATCGCTCGAACGCCGAAAAAACGCAGCGTCGCTTCATGGGCGGTCCCCATGACAGCGTAGACGAAGATCATGAACGGGAGCACGAACGCTTGCGGGTGCAGGGCGCTCTCCGCCGCCAGCGCCGCGGCGATGGCCCCGAGTATCAGCACGAACCCGGCGAGAATGGCGAACCCGCGGGCCGAAGCGTTCTTGCCGAGAATGAACATCCGCAGGCCGGCGTCGATGGTCCAGCATCCGAGGCTCGCGAGCAGCAGCTGCAGGAACTCGGGCCCCGTGTCCGTGGAGAGACTGAAGCTCCCCCCTTCCTGCCCGACGAAGGCGAACGCGACCCGTGCCCCTGCGAGCGCGAGCCCTGCGAGGAATAGTCCCAGCATCAGGTCTCGCGTTCCGAACGTTCGCGCGAAGAACCGGACGCCGGGAAGGACGTCGCGCCCGCCGCGCCCTCGCACGATCAGCCACCACAGGAACGGCAGCGTCGAAGACATGCCGGTCATCCAGGCGACCGTCACGTAAAGTCGCATGGGACCGTCCGGCGCGAGAGCGCGAATCAACAAGGCGGTCAGCAGCCAGTCGCCCGCGAGGATGACGCCGCCGAACGTCGCTCGCGTTTTGAAGTCGCCCGGGCCGAGTAGCAGCCATCGGGCGACGACGTTCTGGCAGCGAGCCGATGCGAGGTTGACGAGCGCGAACGTCCACCCGAAGAGGAAGATCCACCCGAATAGGAACGGCATGTCGCTGTGCATCTCCCAGATGGCCAGCCCCGTGAGAGCCGCCACCGGACCCAGCGTCAACGCCGTCATCACGAAGGCGAGTTTCATCGACGCGCGGGACGCTGCCGAGCGCTGGGCGTCGTCCGACGTTTCCTGTTCGCCTGTCGCATCGCTCATGACGCCGCTCCTGCAGGACGAGCGGCGCGATCGCTACGCCGTCGCCCTCTGCCGACAATCGTACTCTCGGACGGTTAAGCCGTGCGATTGACGGTCGTTCCGCTGAATAGGTATCTTCAGAGGGCCGCGAAAGCGGTCATTTCGCTCGTCGCTCGTCCTTTCGTAGCTCGAGAGTCCCGGGCAAGCGATCCTCCTGCTGCGCGGCGCTTCGTCGCGGAACGCATGCCTTCGGAAGCGTACTCTTGAACGACTCCGCTCACGGCGATCCGCTGCGCTTCGCCTTGGCCCAGCCGAAGCTGCTCAGCCGTCTGAACGAACAGTCGGTCCTTCGCTCGATCCAGAAGGAGGGGCCGGCGACGCGGGCCGAACTGACCCGCCGTATGCGGATCACGGCGCCCACCGTGTCGAAGGCAGTGGCGACGCTGCTGCGATCGGGACTGCTGGAAGAATACGACGCGGACGAAGCGGGCCGCGGCCGCCCCGCCAAGAAGCTGCGCCTGGCAAGCGAAAGCTCGTGCGTGCTGGGACTCGTGCTCGACGTGCAGCGCTGCTCGGCGTCGATCGCCGCGCTCGACGGAGAGATCCGCCCCGACAGCGAAGTCAGTTTCGACACGCCGTCCACTTACGAGGGGCTTCTCGACGCACTCGAAGCGAGCGCCAGGCCCTGGCTGAATGACGAGTCGCTGCGTCTGCTGGGGGTCGGGATTTCGATCCCCGGTCTGGTCGATTACCGCCGGATGAAAGGCCTCTTCTCGCCCAATCTGCATATCACCGACGGCCAGGCGGTCGCCGCCGACCTGACGCGCCGTCTCGGCGTGCCCGCCGTGATGCTGCAGGAGTGCCACGCGCTTTGCCTGGCGGAGAAGGTCTTCGGCGCCGCGCGTACGGTCGACGACTTCGCCGTGGTCGACGTTTCGGCCGGCGTCGGCGCCGCGGTCTATCTCGGCGGGAAGCTGCTGCTCGGTCACAGCGGCCTGGCGGGCGAGTTGGGGCACATCCCGATCGTCCCCGACGGCGAACTCTGCGGCTGCGGCAATCGCGGGTGCCTGGAAACCGTCGCGTGCGACGCGGCGCTCGCCCGGCTGGTGGGAAAGCGAGTGGGGCGAAAGCTCTCTGCGGACGATCTTGCCGCGATGGTCGAGTCTGGCGAGAACCTTCGGCCAGATCTGGAGGCCGTCTGCGACCGGCTCGCTCGCGGACTCGCGACGCTCATCGACCTGGTGAACCCGGCCACCCTCTTCATTCACGGGCGTCTGTTCGAACTCGACCCGACGATTCTCGACTACCTGATCGAGAAGACGAAAGCGGGCGCCCTGCCCCCGTCATTCGGCGAGTGCAAGATCCGCATGGCGTCGGTCGGCAAGCGTCAGGGAGCGGTCGCCGCGATCGTGGAGCGCCTGACCGCTCGCACTCCCGTCGGAGAACGAACCCGCGAAGAGCACGAGCGATCTCACGAGATCGCGCCGGGGGCGTAGCTCTTCCCGCTGCATGCCGCAGAGCCGGAACTCTCCACGAGCCGTCGCGCCACGGCTCGTGAGAGTTTCTTCGCCTTACGGCGCCTGAGCGACTTCGCCGCCTGCTCGCGTAGCGAGTCCCCGATACACCGCTTCGTCGATCTGATCGTTGATCAGGCGGACCGACCCGTCGCCCATCGCGAAGTTGGCGCCGGTCGCGTGAAAGCTGCTGAAGTCGTCGAAGTGCGCATGCTCGTCGTTGGGCGGATGATCCGCCGAGCCGACGACGCGGGCCATCGCCTCGTCGATAGGAGCGACCCCTGGCCAGAGGCTGTACTCGATTTTGCTGCTCCGTTCGCCGACGAGCAGCGTGTTCGACAGACCGTCGGTAATCGAGGCGAACTTCATTTTCGACAGATGAAAAAAGACGCCGTCGCCCGCAGAGGGAACGTCTTCGATTTCCAACGAGCCGAAGACGCCGACGTAGTTCGCGCGAGCGAAATCGAAGCCGTCGACGTTGAAACTCTCCTCGCCGGCATCCGAGGGACACTGGTAGGAGGGAATAAGCGCGGACCTGACCGCATCGTTCAGAGGATCGGCCACGGGGACGTTGAAGTTGATCCGGTCGCCAAGCGGACCCTGCTCGATCTGCGGCAGAATCATCGACGCCCAGGCCCAGCCCGTCGGGCCTTCGGGGTCGGCGGCCGGAGCGATCCAGCCGGGCGGAAGCCGGCGATGGACGTCGTGGTAGTTGTGCAGCGCCAGACCGATCTGCTTCAGGTTGTTGCCGCAGGACATGCGGTTCGCGGCTTCGCGTGCGTACTGCACGGCGGGAAGCAGAAGCGCCACGAGCACGCCGATGATGGCGATCACCACCAGCAGCTCGACCAGAGTGAATGCGGAACGCGTACGCATGGAGATATCGCCTGTGCGCCGCCGCGCGTTCAGCATCGATCGGCTTCGCACGAAGCTCGGGAGAATCCCGGCCCGTCGCGAAGGCACGCTCGATCGACTGTCGCGCAGCGAACGGTGAAAGATCGGTGGTTAAGGAAGCGTCGAGTCGCGCGTCGACTGCCGCAGCGCCGCACGAAGCGACAGGCGGACTGAACGTCGAGGCGCAAAGGTCGTCAGAGGCGAACGCGAGGCTCAACTCCGACGAAACCGGCGACCGATCAACAACCGAGAGGCGGGCCGCGGCAACCGCGGACTTCGACGTCGCGACCGCAGCAGGTCGAGACGAGACGAGGCGCCGAAAGCGAGGGCGACTCTTGAAGAAGAAGCGTATAGGCGGGCGAGAAGCCCTGACCGATCAGGCGTTGCAGCGCGCAGGCTGCACACTGATGGTCGACGCCCGAACCATCCGTCGGCGCCTGGACCGTGATTTCGCCGGCCCTGAGCGCGACTGCGGCGTTGGCAGAGTGAGCGCCGTCATGGTCGTGCGAACAACCGTCGCCATGCACATGCGCGGCGTCGGTCGAACAGGCGGTCGCACCGTCCGACTCGCAGGTTCCGGAAACGCAGCCGCCAGCTCCGTGTCGATGCACGTGAGCCGCGGGCGACGCCAGCACGACGAACGCGAGCTGTGCGACCCAGGCGAGTTTCAAAAATCGGCGGAACCGATTCACTCGATTGCTGTCCGAAAGCGGCTACGAAATCACGACGATCCGCTCATCCTACGCACAGCGACTCGCAACGCCAAGCTTCGAACTGTGAAGATTTGCAAGCGATTTGCGACCGGGCTCTTCGAGATAGCCTCTACCGCAGATTTCGAACGACGCCCACGACGACGCCGACGACTTCCGCCCGGTCGACGATGATCGGCTTCATCGACGCGTTCGCCGGCTGCAGCCGGATGGCCCCCTTCTCGGGGAACCAGTACTTCAGCGTCGCTTCGCCGTCCGCCTTGGCGACCACCATCTGGCCCCGGTCTGCGGTCGGCTGCTTGTGAACGATGACGAAGTCTCCATCGGCGATATGCGCCTCGATCATCGAGTCGCCGTGGACTTCGAGCGCGAAGCAATCGTCGCGCACCAGCAGGTCGCGGAGATCCAGCGTATCGGCCTGTTCGACCGCCTCATGCATGACGCCCGCAGCGACGGAGCCGGCCAGCGGTAGCGACATACGCTTCTGCACCGACTCCTGCATCAGCTCGATCGAACGGGCTTCCTTCGCCG
Source organism: Lignipirellula cremea (assembly GCF_056501455.1). Lineage (NCBI taxonomy): Bacteria > Pseudomonadati > Planctomycetota > Planctomycetia > Pirellulales > Pirellulaceae > Lignipirellula > Lignipirellula cremea. The sequence continues at coordinate 5,290,400 of NZ_CM151415.1, read as the reverse complement.
TTCGCTTGATGAGCCCCTTCTTCTCCAGCGCCTTCAGGTGGCAGATCACGCCGTTGGGCGAGCTGATCTTGAACTGCTTGCCGATTTCCCGAACCGTCGGTCCGAAGCCGCGATTCTGGATCTTGTGACGGATGAACTCGTAGATCTCTCGCTGCCGCTTGGTCAGCCGGTCCGTTTCCACCGTCATGGTTTTCGCTTTCCTGAAAAGAGCCGGTCGTCTGACGAGCGGCCTGCGACAGCGATGAAAGGCGTGATACCGAAGCGCGCTTCGCGTGGACTTCGGTTCAGGATTTATATGTTCAGAACATAACGAGTGCAAGCGTTGGAGCGACAACAATTGTCGCATACGGCTGAGTCGAGCTTTACGTCTTGTTGGGCACGTCCGTCGAAGCGGTGATGCAGGCGGTGGGCCCTTCGGAATCAGGTAGCTAGCTTAGGTGAACGCCCGACCCGTTCAAATCCGGCGTATCCCCCTATTGGATGGGGGCACAAGCTGGGCGGGTGCGGCGTAAGCGCCCCCCGTCGTGTTCGATGGCGCGGATTCCTGAGTCGCGGCGGAGCGAGGCAGGCGCTCGTCGTTTTCGGGGTCGCCGGGTACCATGGGCCTCTTCCAGCAGGGCCTTGGGGACCGGGTCGCTTCGACTTGATCTGCCGGGCTGCTGCGCGAGCCCCTGGGGCGTCGCCTCGTCTGCGTGCGAGGCTCGACTGCCGCATTTCGCCGGGCTGCAATCGTCCTCTTCGTATCGCACAGTCACAGGTCGCTCGCCGATGAAGGCCATCGCTGTTCGTCCCGGTACTCCTCACAGCGTTCACCTGCGGGACGTTCCCAAGCCGCGCCTGGCTGACTTCGGCGGCGACACGGGCGTGCTCGTGAGAACGCTTAAGGTCGGGGTCGATGCGACCGATCGCGAAATCGACGAGGCACTCTACGGTCAGGCCCCTCCGGGCGACGAGTATCTCGTGCTCGGCCATGAATGCTTCGGCGTCGTCGAAGAGGTCGGCCCCGCAGTGAAGTCCGTGAAGCCGGGCGATTTCGTCACCGCCACCGTCCGCCGGCCCGGCAAGTCGTTGTTCGACCTGATGGGTCACAACGACATGACCAGCGACGAAACGTATTACGAGCGCGGCATCAGCCTGCTGCACGGCTACCTGACCGAGTGGTTCCTGGACGACGAGCATTACATCGTCCGCGTTCCGCAGGGGCTCGCGCATCTGGGCGTGCTGATGGAGCCGGCGAGCGTCATCGCCAAGGCGATCGACCAGGCCTACGAGGCGCAGCGCCGTCTTCGCGTCTGGCGCCCCAAGCGAGCGTTCGTGCTGGGGGCGGGACAGATCGGCCTGCTCGCGACGGCTTCGTTGCGGCTTCGCGGGATCGAGGTCTACACCCTCGCGCGGTCCGAAGCGCCGACGCTCAACTCCGAGATCGTCGAAGCCTACGAAGCGACCTACGTCAGCACGGCCAAGACGTCGATGGACGAACTGGTCGCGAACGTCGGCAAGGCCGACCTGATCATCGACGCGACCGGCTCCAGCAAGGTCGCGTTCGACGCGATGACGGCGCTCGGCAAGAACGGCGCCCTGGTCTGGACCAGCGTCACGGGGGGCGACCGCCGCACCGACGCGCCGACCGACCGCATCAATCTGGAGTGGGTGCTCGGCAACAAGCTCCTGCTCGGGTCCGTCAACGGCAACCGCTGGCACTTCGAGATGGGGATGCGCGATCTGGCCATGGCCGAGATGATGTATCCCGGCGTGACGCAGCGAATCCTCACCCACCCGGTGCAGGGTCTCGCGAACTTCCGCGAGATGATGGACCTCCTCACCCAGCCCAAGCCGCCGTTGAAGGTCTACGTCGAAGTTGCTTCGTGAGGCCCGTTGGCCGACAATCAACGATGCGTATCGAGGGCGATGCCGCAAGCGTCGCCCTCTTTCGTTAGAACGACTGCAAGTCGCTCGACTCGGTCGACGACCCCCTTCCCCCCGCCTTCACGCTGTCTTCTCCTCATGAAACGACGCATCACCAGCGGCGGCGGCTGGCCGGCGATCCGCTATACCTTCACCAAGGCGAGGGAGGCGGGCGGCCTCTGGAAGCTCTGGAAGGCGATGCGCTCGAAGAACGCCTGCAAGACCTGCGCCCTCGGCATGGGGGGCCAGCGCGGCGGCATGGTGAACGAGCGCGGCGGCTTTCCCGAAGTCTGCAAGAAGTCCTTCCAGGCGATGGTCGCCGACCTCCAGGGCGCCATCAAGCCGGAGTTCTGGAAGACGTATTCCATCGCACAACTCCGCACGCTGTCGCCGAAAGAACTCGAATCGCTGGGCCGCATCTCGCAGCCGGTGCGCCTGCGCGCGGGAGAGAACTGGTTCGAGCCGATCTCCTGGGAGGAGGCGCTGCAGTCGGTCGCGAACCGCCTGAAGGAACTGCCGGCGGACCGGACGTTCTGGTACTTCAGCGGTCGGAGTTCCAACGAGGCGGGCTTCCTGCTGCAGGTCTTCGCCCGGCTGTACGGCACCAACAACGTCAACAACTGCTCGTTCTATTGCCACCAGGCGAGCGGCGTCGGACTGAACAGTTCGCTGGGCACCGGCACCGCGACGGTCACGCTGGAAGATCTGGAAAAGACCGATCTCGTGATGCTCATCGGCGGCAACCCGGCGAGCAATCATCCGCGGATGATGACCAGCCTGATGCACCTGCGGAACCGCAAGGGCGAGGTCATCGTCGTCAACCCGGTCGTCGAGACGGGTCTGGTCGAGTTTCGCGTGCCGAGTTCCCCCTGGAGCCTGTTCTTCGGAACGAAGATCGCGTCGTACTACGTCCAGCCCGACATCGGCGGCGATCTCGCCCTGCTCACCGGCGTCGCGAAGCGGATCGTCGAGATGGGGGCTCATGACGAGGCGTATCTCCGGGCGCATTGCGAGGGAGCGGATGCGTACCTCGCGTCGCTCCAGGCGGCCTCCTGGGACGAAATCGTCCGACTCTCCGGTACGACGAAGACCGAGATCGACGAGATCGCGAAGCGTTATGCCGCGGCGAAGTCGGCCATCTTCTGCTGGACGATGGGGATCACCCATCACGCCAACGGCGTGGAGAACGTGCAGGCGATCGCGAACCTGGCGCTGCTGCGCGGCATGGTCGGGAAGCCGCACTCCGGTCTGCTGCCGATCCGCGGGCATTCCAATATCCAGGGCATCGGGTCGATGGGGGTTACGCCCCAACTGAAGCAGGCGATCTTCGACAACTTGGAGCAGCGCTTCGGCGTCAAGCTGCCCCTGACGCCCGGTCGCGATACGCTCGCCTGCATGGAGGGCGCCGAGGACGGATCGCTGAATCTGGCCGTCTGTCTGGGCGGCAACCTGTACGGGTCGAACCCCGACCAGGCGTACGCGGGGCGTGCGCTGTCGAAGCTCGACCAGATCGTCTACCTCAGCACGACGATGAACACGGGCCACGTCTGGGGCACGGCGAAGGAGACGATCATCCTGCCCGTGCTCGCTCGCGACGAAGAGCCCGAGCCGACTACGCAGGAGTCGATGTTCAACTTCGTCCGCGTCAGCGAAGGGGGGCCGCAGCGCATCGCCGGGCCGCTCAGCGAGATCGAAGTTATCAGCCGGCTGGCGGACGCCGTGCTGGCGGACGCGACGCCCATCGACTGGAAAGCGATGCGCTGCGCCGCGGAAATTCAACGCGCGATCGCCAAGGTGGTGCCGGGCTACGAGAGCCTGGAAACGCTTCCGGAGACGAAGAAGGAGTTCCAGATTCCGGGTCGGACCTTCCACAAGACGGAGTTCCCGACGCCGACCGGGAAGGCGAACCTTTTCGTCCATCCGCTTCGCGGCGACGACCTGCCGCCCGGGCATCTGCGGCTGATGACGGTCCGCAGCGAGGGGCAGTTCAACACGGTCGTCTACGAGGATTACGACCTGTACCGCAATCAGGATCGGCGGGACATCATCCTGCTTCATCCCGACGACTGCGCACGACTGGGACTGGCGGAAAACGATCGCGTGACGGTGCGCAGTTCGATCGGCGAGATGCGGCGGATCCTCGTGCGCCCCTACGAGCAGATCAAAGCGGGCGCCGCGCTGATGTACTATCCCGAGGCCAACGTCCTCGTTCCCCGCACGGTCGACCCGAAGTCGAAGACGCCCGCGTTCAAGAACGTGGCGATCGAGGTGTTGCCGGAAGCAGCGTCTCCTGACGCGGCGACGGCGGATCGAAAGTTGGTTGAGTTGGCGATCGGCGTCGCGGAGACGTGAGCGACTTTCGTGAATTTCGCGATGAACTTGCCGACCATCCCGAACCGACGAGGTTCGACGCAAGCTTCATCGATCCGTATGCGGCGCCGATGGCCATGGGACCGGCGCCGCGAAGCCTAAGGCTGCCGCATCCGCCGCGTCTTTCGCCTGAATGGACGATTCTGGCGGGGCTCGTTCCGTACGGCGCGAGCATCGTCGTCGGCGCTGCCGGGATCTGGTGGACGAGAGATACGACGTTCGCGTTGGTGAACCATCTCGTCGCTATCGAGACGGTCGTCTATCTGGGTCGAACGCTCTGGACAGGAGCGGGCAAGGCGTCGGGGCGAATTCCGGTATGCGCGCTTTCGATGGCGGTTATCGCTTGCACGCCCACGCTGCACCACGTTCTTGGAGGCGGACTCTGGGTCCCATTGAGGGAAGTCGGGACGTTCGTCCTCGGCCTCGCCGCCTGGGGCGCGATTTGCTTGTCGGTGAACGCCGTTCTGTTCGCGAGCGGTAGTCGAGACGTTCCGGCTAGGCGAATCCTGCCTGATCGATCTCGCCGGCGATTCATTCCGACGTTGATCGCAACGGGGATGCTTCTCGCGACGATGGCGCCATTCGCGCTTCGACCGCAAATGCTGACGATCGAAGATGTCGGGCTGGACCTCGCTCCTGTTCGGTTGCTCATAGGCGGCGTCATTCTGGCGTCGGCGCTGAGCTTCATGACGCAGACATGGCGCTGGGGCGTTCGCGGTTGGCGTCGCCTTTCCGGCTGGAGACTGGCGTTCTTCGTCTTAGCCGCCTTAGGCAGCATCGCTCCCCTCGTTTTCGTCGCCTTTACGTACTACTTCAGCGACCACCCTCCTCCGGATGGTTGGACGCCCTTTCTCGTGTTCCTCGTCGTGCCCATCGCCCGCGAAATCTTCATCCGCTGGGCGGGTTACCGTTCGATCAACGTCTACGCTGAGCGCCGGCGGATGGAGAAACGGGCCCTCAATACACAATCCACCGATTCACGGCTGGCGCTGACATCGAACGATTCGAACTGACGCCGCTTCCACAGATCGGCGACCTTACTGGGAAAGCAACCGCGCACGAAAAAAGCCGGCCTCGAAGGATCGAGACCGGCTTTCGGTTTAAGTCTTGGAGGCCGCTTGCGTTGACCCCGCAGCCGAGACTAACTCAGCCGCCGCAGGACGAGCAACCCGAGGTGCAGCCGCCGCAAGCCGAGCTGCCGCCGCAGGCGGAGCCGGTCGAGACGGGGACGCTGACGGTCTTCTCGACCATCTTGCAGACCTGGACCTGGACTTCCTTTTCGACCTGAACCGGGACGCAGACCTTGACGGTCACGGTCTTGGTTTCCGGAACGCACTCATAGCGGGTGCAGGTGTAGGTTTCGGTCTTTTCGGTCGGCACGCACTCGGTGTACGTGACTTCGCGGGTCTTGGTCGTCGGGACGCACTTGGTCACCGCAACGGTCTTCGTCATGGTCTCCTGGACCATTTCGCAGACCTTCTTGGTGTAGGTCTTCTCTTCGGTCGCCCACTCGCAAACCTTGACCGTGCAGGTCTTGGTTTCCGGCTTGCAGACGGTGACGTTGTAGGTGTATTCCTGTTCGACCCAGCTCGACTGGTAGGTCGTGCAGGGGACCTCTTCGGTCACGACGTTCGGGACCCAGACCTTCTTGCAGACCGTGGTCATGGCCGGAGCCGCTTCGCAAGCCGAGCAACCGGTTTCGCAACCGCCGCAGGCCGGGGCGCCGCAAGGATCGGCACAGGGATCCGCACACGGGTCAGCACAGCCGCAGCTGTGCTTGTGGGCGCACAGGCGGGCCAGCAGGCCGCAGCGCTTGTGACCGCCGAACAGGCCGCCGGCGGGAGCGCAGGGAGCCGGAGCCGAGCACGGAACTTCTTCCATGATCGTCTGGTAACTGCCCAGGTCCTTGGTGACGGTCTTCATCGTGGTGACGGGGACGGTCTGGCAGACCTTCTTCGTTCCCGTGCGGGTTTCGACCGAGGGAACCATGACCGTGTATTCCTTGGTCACGTCCTTCCAGACGGGAACCTTCACCTGGCAGGTGTAGGGAACTTCCTTCCAGACCGGCTTGCAGACGGTGTAGGTCTGCTCGACGTTTTCCGTGACCGGGACCATTTCGGTGTATTCCACCGTCTTGGTCTGGGTGGTCGGGACCATCACGGTGTACGTGCGGGTCTTTTCCTCGGTGACGGGAACGCGCTTCTGGACGGTGACCTCGCGGGTCTGGTCCTGCATCTGGTACTCGGTGCAGGTGATCGTGCGGGTCTCGGTGACGTATTCCGGCACCATGACCGTCTTTTCGACGTACTGCGTTTCGCAGGGAGCAGCTTCGCCGCAACCAGCGCCGCACGCGTCGCCGCCGGCACAGGCGTCAGCACACGCATCGCCGCAGGGCGCGGCGCAGGCGTGACCGTAATGCCGTCCATGATGGCAATGCAGGCCGAACAGACCATGTCCAGCTTGAGCGCTCGAGACGATACACATCGCCGCGACGCTGAGGGAAACGAAAAACTTCACCACGAGCCGACCTCCAGAAGTAGCACAGAGAACCCGAGTTGCGGGAATCAACGTAGAATTTAGCGATTGGGTAGCTTCGGTCGTTCAGTCAAAGAGTACGGGTAATTTATCCCCGGAAGAATCGATGTCAATCATCCCCGACGATTTAGAGCGATAAGCGTCGATTCGTCGACCGGGCGATCGGACCGCTCAGGCGGCGGTTTTCGCGTCCCGCGACCGTCGCGGCCCGTTCCGGGATAGAATCGAGGACCCCGTGGAACAAGGTTATTCCGGAGCCTGCGAGTCATCACGAACGAAAACGATCTAGCCGCCTTCGACGCAGCCCTCGCCAGGCACGGCGTCGCCGTTCCGGATCTTGCCCGCGAAGCGCTTTTCGCCTACGCGAACGCATTGTGGGCCTGGAACGAAAAAGTCAACCTGACCCGCCATCTCGATTGGGATGATTTTGTCGGAAAAGACTTAAGGGACGTTACGCAGCTCTCCGAGCTTCTCGAACCGGGGGAGCGCGTGCTCGACGTCGGTAGCGGCGGCGGCGTTCCGGGAATGCCGCTCGCGTTGCTCCGGCCCGACCTGAAGGTCGAACTGGCCGAGTCGATCGGCAAGAAGGCGGCGATTCTCGAAGACCTGAAGAAGGCGTGTGGCGCCGACCTCGTCATTCACGCGGAGCGGGGAGAAGCGGTCATCGATCGAAAGCCGTTCGATGTCGTCACCTGCCGCGGAGTCGGCTCGCTCGCCAAGCTGCTTCGCTGGCTCGACGGCAGGTGGGGCTCGATCGGGCGCGTCCTGGCCTTCAAGGGTCCGAAGTGGCCGGACGAACGCGGCGAGGCGCGGCACTACGGATTGCTCAAGGGGCTCCAGCTTCGCAAGGCGGCGGCCTACGAAACCGTCGGCCGGGGCGGCGAGTGCGTGATCCTGAAGATTCAGCCGGAAGAGCCGTCCTGATCCTCTGGCGATCGTTCGCAGCGAGCTCTCGACGGGCGCGACGCGCGGGATCCGGCTTGACGTAGGTTTGCGGGGGAAGGTAACTCCTCCCCTGCAAGAATCCGTCCGCCGTATCCGCCTGACCGCGACCTGATATGGGTCTGTCGCTCCGTCTTCGTATACCCATGCCCTATCTGGCGCTGGGGTCGTTGTCGCTGCTCGCAGCGGCTGCGTTCGGGGCGCTCTACGTCTATAGCCGCCCTGCCACGGACGACATCCAGCGCAACGTCGTTCAGGAGACGCTAGACGCCCTGCATGACGGACGCGATCGCGAAGCCCAACTTCTGGCCGAGTCGCTGCTGCGCGACGAGAAGCTGGAATTCGAGTCGCTCGGCGTTCCCAGCTACGTGCTCGGCATCGTCAGCGTGCGGGAGGCCGAACTGGCGACGATTCCCCGGCAGCGCAAATTGCTCTACTCGATCGCTGCCAACTATCTGGAACAGGCGTCGGCGAGCCAGTTTCCCGAAGGCGAAGTCGAGGAGGGCGAGTACTGGCTCGCCTACTCGCTCAAGTCGGCGGGACGTCGCGAAGAGGCCATCCGCGCGATTCGTGCGGCTTTGCAACGCGAAACTCCGCGCGAAGGCGAACTGAAACTGCTGCTCGCCGATTCGTTGCTCAACGATACGCCGCGCCGTCCACAGGAGGCGTTCGATCTTCTATCCACCGTGCCGGTCGAGCGTCTGGTCGCGTTGGGACCCAAGTGGGCCCGTCAGGCGGTCAGAACTCAACTCGATGCGCTGATGGCCCGGGAGGATTACGCCGGGATGGAGACTTACCTCCGTTCCCTGCCGCCCGATCTGTTGTCTCCGGCAGAGCTTCGCCTGGCGGAATGTCGGGCCCTGATCGTCAGGGCGAAGGCGCTCGCGAAGAAGGGCCCGGAAGGCGAGAGCGAAGCCCGGCGCATCGCGGAGGAAGCGGGCGCTCAACTCGTGGCGATCGTGGAAGGCGACCTTCCGGACTTCCGCGACGTCAGCGAACGCCTCTACCTGATCGCGGTCGCCCAGCGGATGGCAGGCGACGAGCAGGCCGCGTGGCGGCTCTTCGAACGGATCGCCGAACTCGGTACGGCCGAGTCGCTCCCTGCGACGCTGGAAGCGGCCCGCATGCTGGGTCAGTCGGGCCAGGACGACTCGATGATCGAAACGTATCGCCGTGCGGTCGGCCTGGTGGGCGAACCGACGCAGTTCGCGAATCCGTGGGTCACGTTCGACGACCTGAAGCAGGAACTGGGCCAGGCGATCGAATCGTTCCGCGAACGGGAACAGTGGGCCCACGCTGCGGAATTGTCGGCGATTCTGCATCCCGTCTTCGACCAGGGCGACGCCTTGGAGATTCAGGCGGAGATCCTGCGTGACTGGGGCCAGCGGCTGCTCGCGAGCGCGGAGCAGGCTCCCCCGGGCGAGGAACAGCTTCGCCTGGAGGAGGGACGGGAGAAACTCCGTCGCGCGGGAGAAGCTTTCGCGATGCTGGCCGAGGCTCGCTTCGCCGAAGCGGAATACGTGCAGGACCGGCTCGACGCGGGCGACGCCTACTTCCGCGGCAATTCGTTCCGCGACGCCGTGCGGCAGTACTTCGCCTGCCTGGAGTACGCACCGCGAACCATGGAACCCGACGCGACGCTCGGGCTCGGGCGGTCGCTGCTCGCGCTGGGCCACGAGGAAGAAGCCCTGTCCTACCTCAAGCGGATCGAAGCCGACTTCCCGAGCCACCCGACGGTCTACGCGGCACGCTATTGGGCGGCGATGGCCTATCTGGAACTGGGCGATCTCGACTCCGCGGCGACCCGGCTCGAATCGAACCTGTACGAATCCGAATTGACGCCGGACAGCCGGGACTGGCGCGACGCGTTGTTTCAGTTCGGCGACGTGCAGTACCGTAAGGGGCTCGCCCTGCAGGCGAAGGCGGGCGAGTTCGTCGATTCGAAGAAGCCCGAGGATCTGCTGCTTCGCCAGCGACTCGCCGCCGAGGCCGAGGAGGCCCTGATGCAGGCGATCCGCACGTACGAAGAGGCCGCGGTGCGGTTTCCGGAGGACGACCGGAACCTGGAGGTGCGGTACGCGCTCGCCGTCGCGTGGCGAACGCTCGCTGAGGCGCCCCGTGCGGAGATCGAGAAGACCGACATCGAAATCACGCGCGCCGCGATGATCCAGAAGATGAAGGATCGCCTCTCGGGCGCCCTGCCCTGGTACGAGGGGATCTATCGCGATCTGGTCGGAAAGAAGGACGACGGGTCGCTTCGCCGGGACGAATCGACGTTGCTTCGGAACGTCACCTTCGCTAAAGCGGACGTTCTTTACGACCTGGGACGTTATCAGCAGGCGATCGACGCCTACGCCTCGGCCAGCAATCAATACCACAATCAGCCGGAAGCTCTCGAAGCGCTGGCCCAGATGGCACGGTGCTATCGCGAGATGGGACGCCTGGATGAAGCCCGGGGAAAGATCGCGCAGGCGAAGGACCTTCTGGCACGGATGCCGGAAGATACGGACTTCGCCAAAACCACACGCGGTACTCGTGCGGAGTGGGTAAGCATGCTCGATCTGCTGGGACAGTTTTAGATCGGCCCCTTGAGCCGAGCGATCTCACGAATTCGAATCCGCCCACGACGGGAGCCGCATGGACGCGGACTTCGCCTTCACCGATCTGCTCGCCGACCTGATGGCTCAGCGGCTGGGCACGCTCGACGAGCTGGTCAAGCTCGCGCGGCGTCAACTTGAACTGGCGCAGGAAGGTTCGCTCGTCGGCGTCGTCGAAGCTCTCACGGCGAAACAGCCCTTCGTCGACCAGTTGCTCGCGATCGAGCGGGCGTTGAACGCTTATCGCGACGACGATCCCGACTCCCGCGTCTGGCGGAGCGACGAACTGCGATCGCGAACTCGACGGATGGCGGAGCTGAGCCAGCCGTTGCTCGCGGAAACGCTGTTGATCGAAACGGAGTGCGAGCGGTTGCTGACGGTCCTGAAGGAGGACGTCGGAACGCAGCTTCAAATGGGCCAGGGCGTCGACGTCGCCCGACGCGGTTACGCGGGCAAGACCGCCCGCCGAGGCTCCCTCGATCTGTCGACGGAGGGATGAGCATGTCCGCGCCAGCATCCGAAATGGCATTGCCCCGCGAATCGTTCGTTTCGCAGCCGCATCTAGAACGCGACCCTTCTTCTGCCTACGGCGAAGCGGCGGATCCGTCGTGGAACGAACTACTCGGCGTCTGGGAGAGCGCCGTCGCGCGGTTGCAGACGACGCAGACCGCGCTGAAGGAAGAGGTCCGTCGACTCCGCGAGGAGCTGGCCGACAAGCGCCGCGATCTGGAGCGCAAGCGTCAGCTGGCCGAACTGGGGCAGATGGCCTGCCACATCGCTCATGAGGTGCGTAACGGCCTGGTGCCGACGACCCTCTACTCCGGGTTGCTCGAACGACGGCTAGCGCACGACCCGGACAGCCTCGTGCTTCTGGCGAAGCTGACGGGCGGGATGAAACAGGTCGACGGAATCGTTCGCGACCTGCTCGCCTGGAGTCGCGAACTGGAGATCCGTCCCCGTTCGACGAACGTTCGCCGCTGGCTGGAAGAGACGCTCGAACCGCTGGCCGAGCAGTTCGGTTCGCACGGCATCGCGGTCGACGTTCAGCATGTCGAGGATTTCGACGCATCGTTCGATGCCGATCTGCTTCGTCGTGCGGTCGTGAACCTCGCGCTTAATGCCGTCGACGCACTGCCCAGCGGCGGGACGATCGGCTGGACCGTCCGTCGCGATGATGAGCGCCTGCTCCTCGAGATCCGCGACGACGGACCGGGCGTACCCACGGGAGAACGGGAGCGGCTGTTCCAGCCCTTCTTCACGACCCGATCGCACGGGACGGGCCTGGGCCTCGCGCTTGTGCGCAAGATCGCCGAAGCGCACGGCGGAACCGCGACCTATCGCGAAGCGGCAGGCGGCGGAGCGGTTTTCTCGATCTGTATTTCGACGTTCGACGGGGCCGGCACGTGAATCCTTCGTTAGAACCCCGCGGCGCTTCGATCCTGGTGGTCGACGATCTGGCCCACGCTCGGGAATCGATCGCCGACGCCCTGCGTTCGTTCGCCGGCGAAGTCGTCGCCGTGTCGGGCGCTGCCGAGGCGCTCGCCCGCGTCGCCGGGCGCTCGTTCGACGTGATCCTGTCGGACCTCAACATGCCGGGCATGGACGGTCTGGCCCTCGTGGGGCGGCTGAAGGAACTCGGCGTCAGAACCCCGATCGTGATGCTGACCGGCTACGCGTCGATTCCGACCGCCGTCGAGGCGATGCGACTCGGCGCCTTCGACTACCTGGAGAAGCCGTTCGACGTCGAGCGACTGGAGCGGACGGTCGAACGGGCTCTGCGAGCGGGCCAGGCTCTGGCGGCTTCAGCGAGCGCTGCGGCGTCTCGCGAAGAGCCTCGCTCCCAGTCGGCGATGCTCCTGGGCGACAGTCCGGCGGCGAAGCGGTTGAGGGAAGAGATTCATCGCGTGGCGGCTACCGAGGCGACGGTCCTGATCCAGGGCGAGTCGGGCGTCGGCAAGGAACTGGTCGCCCGGGCGTTGCATGCGGCGAGCGGTCGCGCAACAGGACCGATCGTCGGCGTGAACTGCCCTGCCCTGTCGCCGCAGCTCATGGAAAGTGAGCTCTTCGGCCACGAGAAAGGCGCGTTCACCCACGCTGAGAGCCGTCGGATCGGACGCTTCGAGGCCGCGCAGGGCGGGACGATTTTCCTGGACGAAATCACGGAACTGGAAATCGGCCTGCAGGCCAAGCTCCTCCGCGTGTTGCAGGAACGCTCGTTCGAACGGGTCGGATCGAGCGTTCCGATTCAGGCGGACGTTCGCGTGATCGCGGCGACGAATCGCGACGCCCGGCAGGCGATCGGCGAGGGCCGTCTGCGGGAAGATCTCTACTATCGCCTCGCGGTCGTGCCGCTGTTCGTTCCCCCCCTTCGCGATCGGATGGAAGACGTTCCGGCGCTGGCCGAACTCTTTCTCGATCGCGCGGCGGAGCGAACGGGTCTGTCGCGGCGAACGCTCAGTCCTGCGGCGCTCGACCTGGCGCTGAGCTACGACTGGCCGGGCAACGTTCGGGAACTGGAAAATCTCATCGTTCGCGCCGCCGTGCTGAGTCCGGGCGAGACGATCGCCCCCGATCTGATCCGCCCCTGGCTTTCCGGCAGTTCGTCCTTGCCGACCCGGACGCGGGTCGTCGATAGCGGTCGAGCCGCGGCTCTTTCGTCGTCCGCTCTGGTCGCGGAAGCGGAGCCTTCGGCGCTCGCCTTTCGTCCCGGCTCGTCGCTCGAACAGGTCGAGCGGTCGATGATCGCCGCGACGCTCGATCTCTACGGCGGGCATCGGGCGAAAACGGCGGAGGCGCTCGGCATCGGCGTCCGAACGCTGACCGACAAGATCAAACGGTACGGCCTGAATCCCCGCGGCGAAGCGACCGTTTCGCGAGACGCCTACGCCCCCGCGGCCTGACCGCGACGACCGCCGCCCCGAACCGGAGGAGGGACCGATGAATCTCGATTCGATGTTCTCCGGAACGACGATCCCGGCGCTCCAGGAGACGGTCCGGTTCGCGGAGGCGCGTCACCGTCTGCTCGCGGGCAACATCGCCAATCTCGATACGCCGGGTTATCAGGTTCGCGACCTGTCGCCTGAGCGGTTTCAGGAACTGCTCGGCAAAGCCATCGAGTCCTCGAAGCGGGGCGACGCCAGCGCCGGCGTTTCCTACGACGGCAGCGACGAAGCCGATCCGATCCGCAGCGTCCGCGACAAGATGAAGGCCATCCTGCGTCACGACGGCAGCGACGTCGGTCTGGAACCGCAGGTTCTCCAGATCGCCAAGAACCAGTCGCTGCACAGCCTTTCGATTGCCCTTCTCCGAAAGCAATTCGCTTTGCTACAAACCGCGATCAGCGAACGGGTCGACGTGTAAGCAGCGCCCGTTCGATGACTCCAGGAGCATCGAATGCATACCGCTCTCGATATCAGCGCGAGCGCCCTCGTGGCGCAGCGGGCGCGTCTCGACGCGATCGCCGGCAACATCGCGAACATGAGTTCGCTGAAGGACGAGACCGGCAGGGTCAAGCCGTACGAGGCGCGGTACGTCGTGTTCCAGACCGACGAGGGCATCGCCACCCGCGACGGCGCCGTCGGCGTGAAGGTCGCGGCCGTCAAGCAGGAGACGGTCCCCCCGCTCTACAAGTACCAGCCGCAGCATCCGCTCGCCGACGAGAACGGCTACGTCGCGTATCCGAACATCGACCTCAACTCCGAATTCGTCGACGCCCTGGAAGCGACGCGGGCGTACGAAGCGAACGTCGGGGTGATCGAAATCTCGAAGAACATGGCCGCCCAGACCCTGCGGATCGCCGGGTAAGGCCTCGCATAATCGACTGACGCTGCCATGACTCCCATCGGCGCCCTTTCGCCCGCGCTTCCCTCCGGCTTCGCCTCTCCGGCGACGTCTGCGAAGCCGGCGTCCGCCGAGGCGTTCCGCAGTTTCCTCATGGGCTCGATCCAGGAGGTCAACGGAATGCAGCAGGACGCCGAGAAGGCGATGAACACCCTCATGACGGGCGGCGACGTGCTGCCTGCCGAGGTGCTGACCAGCGTGCAGAAGGCCGACTTGTCGCTGAAGCTGCTGATGCAGGTTCGCAACAAGCTCGTCGCGGCCTACCAGGAATTGAAGGACGTCCGGATTTAGTTTGATCAGGCCCTGACGCGACGCTCCCCAAGCTCCCGATGAAGACCCTGCAGGAACAGTTCGAGGAGTTCAAGCAGTTCCTCCAGTCCTCGAGCTGGAGCGTCCGGGTTCTCTCTACGCTGCTCGCCGCGCTGGTGATCATCGGACTGGCGTTCCTGTTCCGGACGCAGACGGCCGCCGAAGGCGATTACCTGTTCGGCGCGCGAGAGTTTTCCGTCGACGAGCTCCTGGCGATGGAGGCCGCTTTCGCGACGGCAGGACTGGGCGAGTCGCAGATCGTCGGCGCGCGGATGCAGGTTCCCGCGCATCAGAAGGCGGATTACATCGCGGCGCTCGCCGAAGAGAACGCGATGCCTACCAACATGGGCGATCCGCAGAACGAGGCGGCGACCTCGGGCGGCCTGTTCGAGTCGAAGGACTCGCTCGACTACAAACGCAAGATCGCAAGGCAGCGCGAACTGTCGCTGGTCGTGTCGAAGATGCCGGACGTCCGCGCGGCGACCGTGCAGATCGACGAGCGGTCGATCGGCTTTCCGCCCAAGATCGAGAAGCGGGCGATGGTCGCCGTGCAGATGCTAGGCAGCCGCGGGCTCCCCTCCGAACGGGTCGGCGCCATTCGGCGTCTGATCAGCGGAGCCGTCACGGGGCTCGACGTCGCCGACGTCACGGTCAGCGATATCAATACCGGCGTCTCCTGGAACGGAGCGTCGGCGGACGGTTCGCCGGACGGGCTCGACTCTCCCTACCTGGTTCACAAGGCCCGGTACGAGCGAGACTGGAAAGAGAAGATCGAGGCCCAGCTCTCGATGATTCCCGGCGTGATCGTGGGGGTCAACGTGGCGCTCGATCCGCAGATGTCGAGCTCGCAGTCGAGCGTGAAGATCGATCCCAAGACCGTCGCTCTCCGCTCCAGCGAATCGAACGAAGAACGGACCAGCGCCACGCTCGACGACGGCGGCAGACCGGGGGCGGTGCCGAACGGCGTCGTCAGCAACCAGGGCGCGCGCGTCGAGCCGATGACGAAGAAGCGCGACGATCAGATGACGAAGTCGGCGTCCGAACAGGAGGCGATCGCGTCCCGGGACTTCACGCAGGTCGTCAAGGCGGGGCTGATTCCCGAACGAGTGACCTCGTCGATCCTGGTTCCGGAGAGTTACTACGTCGCCATCTGGCAGAAGTCCCAGCCGGCGCCCGCTGCCGGAATCCCTGCGGCGGCTCCGGCAGCTGCTCCCGAAGCCGATCTCAAGGTCATCCGCGACGACTTGAAAAAGCGGATCGAGGAGATCGTCGTCAACCTGCTGCCGCCCCTTCCGCCGGGCGTCGATCCTTATCCGCGCGTCTCCGTCACCTCGTACCAGGATCTGCCGGGCGAGCCGCTACTGACTCCGGGTTACTCCGACTTCGCGATGGACTGGGCGCTCGCCAACTGGCAGAAGCTCGGTCTGGGCCTGCTGGCGCTGATCGCGCTGGTGATGCTCAATCGGTTCGTGAAGCAACGACCGGCGGACGGCCAGACGACTCCTGCCGCTGCGGCGGAAGGATCGCCGGAGGCTGCCGCATCGCCCGAAGCGATCGCCGCTCAGGAAGCCGAAGAGGCCGCGAAGCGTCGCCGATTCGCCGATGCGGGGCCCGACCTGAAGGAAGAACTGGCCGGACTGGTGCGCGACGACGAAGACGCCGCGGTCAACGTCCTCAAGACCTGGATCAGCGAAGCGGCGTAAGCGATGGGCGAATCACAAGAGATCAAACCTTCCGTCCGCAAGGTCGCCGCGCTGCTGGCGTCGGTCGACCGGGCGACGGCGGAACGCCTGCTCGCGAAGCTGCCCCCGGACAAGGCGCGCGAAGCGCTCGCCGCCGCGCGCAAGCTGGGCGAACTGTCGGAGCGCGAACGACGCGCGGCCATCGATGAATTCCGACGCGAGGCCGGCAAGTCGCAGGCGAAGCCCGCGCGCGAGAGCGCCGCTGTCGACGAATCGGCGATCGAGCTCTCCATCTCTCCGCAGGCTCGAAAACTCAGCGAGACGGCCGGCCCGCCTTCGCCCTTTCGCTTTCTCGAAGAGGCGACGGACGATGAGCTGACCTCCTGCCTGAAGGGCGAGAACCAGCAGATCGTCGCGGTCGCGCTGGCGAACCTGTCGCCAGCGCGGGGAGGTCGACTGCTGCAGCAGATGGACGATCCGGCTCGCGCTGCGGCGATGGAGCGATTCTCTGCGCTCGACGATTCGGATGCGGACCTCGCTCGCGAAGCGGAAGCGGAGATCGCGACGCACCTCCGCGACAAGCTCGCGGGCATGCGGAAGAAGACCAAGCGACTCGATCGATTACGCGAGATCCTGAACGCTGCCGGATTGCCGGAAGCGGGCGTGCTTCCCGGCGTGACGAAGTCCGAGCAGGCGCCCTCCCCGCTTCGCCGCGAAATCGGAACGGTCGGCGACGACGACGAAACGCCCGACGTGCTGCCCCTGCGACGACAGACGTCCGGCGCCGGTGAGCCTGCGCCCGGCGAGTTCGATTCGCTGCCGCCGGAGGAGCTTTCGCGTCAGTTCTCGCGATTATGGACGCTGCCGGCGAGTTCGCTCGCGCTGCTATGCGAACGGGCTTCGGCGAAGGGGCTGCTGACCGCGATGGCGGGCGCCGAACCCGAAGACGCCGAACGATTCCTGACGCTCTTCCCGAAGGGCGAGTCGAAGGCGTTCCGGGATCGCCTGTCGCAGGCTTTCCCGCTCTCCCTCGCCCAGATCGAACGGGCGCAGCAGGAACTTCTCGTTCTGGCCGGATCGCTCGCCGACGACGACCTGATCTAGCGTCGTTACGCTTCGCGTCGGAAATCGCTCTGGCTTTCGGAGCGAGGCAGGCTGTATTCACCGCGACGAACGATTCCCGTTCCTCGCTGCGCCGCCGCATCCGAAGCTGTCCATGAGCCGAATTCTCAAGCGCGACGCCGGGGGCACGATCCCCGCCGGTCATTCGCCGCAGTCGTTCCAACTGGAAGATATCCAGGGTCGGACCGAGGCGTACCTTGCCGAAGTTCACGCCAAGGCCAGGACCATCCTGGAAGAAGCCCGCCAGAAGGTCCGCCAGGAAGCGTCAGTCGAGCTCGACCGACTGCGCAAGGAAGCGATCCAGACCGGCAACGCGCAGGCGGTCGAAACGCTTAAGAAAGATCGGCAGGTACGCGTCGATTCCGAAGTCGCGGCCGTCCGGCCGATTCTCGAGTCGGCAGCCAACGAGCTCGTCTCGATGCGCGCGTCCTGGATCGCTCACTGGCAGGATCGTCTGGCCGACCTCGCCGCCGCGATGGCGGAGCGGATCGTGCGCCGCGAACTGTCGCAGCAGCCGGAGATCGCCCTCGCCTGGATTCGCGAGTCGCTCGAGCTCGCCTCGGGCTGCGACGACGTCGTGGTCTCGCTCAATCCGCAGGATTTCGAACGACTGGGGGATGACGTCCGCCGGATCGCGAAGGAAATCGGCGCGCTCGGCTCCTCCCGGATCGTCCCCGATCCGCATGTCGGCGTCGGCGGTTGCCGCGTCCGGACCCGCTACGGAGAGATCGACAACACGATCGAAACGCAGATCCGACGATTGAAAGAAGAAGTCGCCGAAGGCTGACAGGTCCTTCGTCCCTGTAGGGCAGGCGCCCCGCCTGCCATGCAGCGTGTACCAGGTTTCTCGGCAGGCGGGGCGCCTGCCCTACAAGACTCTGCCGCCAGCATTTTCTGACCCTGAAACCTATGCCTGCCTTCGAGTTTCCTGAAGTCGAAGAGTACCGCGATCGCTGGAGCAAGGTCGTCACCAGCGGCCTGGTCGGAAGCGTCGCGCGGACCGACGGCAACGCGATCGCCGTCGGAGGCCTTCGCGCGCCGATCGGCGCCACGGTCGAGATCGACCGCGGCACGACGCAGCCGCTCGTCGGCGAGGTGATCGGGTTCCAGCAGGAAACGACGCTGGTCTATCCGTTTCAGTCGCTGGAAGGAATCCGCCACGGCAATCGGGTCCGGATGACGCGGACTTCCTCGACGCTCTCCGTCGGCGACGGTCTGCTGGGGCGCGTCGTGAACGCGCATGGTCGCCCGATCGACGCGCTCCCCCGGCCCTGGCTTCCGCATCGGGCCCCGCTCGATCGCGAACCGCCCGATCCGCTCTCGCGAAAACGCGTGACGCAGTCCCTGTCGCTCGGCGTGCGTGCGCTCGATGGCGTGCTGACTTGCGGACGCGGACAACGCATCGGCGTCTTCGCCGGTTCGGGCGTGGGCAAGAGCTCGATGCTCGGCATGATCGCCCGTTATTCGACGGCCGACGTCAACGTGATCGGTCTGATCGGCGAACGGGGTCGCGAGGTGAACGACTTCCTGGAGAAGGAACTCGGTCCCGAAGGGCTCGCCCGCTCTGTGGTGGTCGTGGCGACAGGCGACGAGTCGGCGCTGATGCGGACCAAGGCGGCCAAGACCACGACCGCCATCGCCGAAAGCTTTCGCGACCGGGGGCAGAACGTCCTGCTGATGATGGACTCGCTCACGCGATTCGCCTTCGCGCAGCGGGAAATCGGCCTGGCGGCGGGAGAGCCTCCCGCCAGTCGCGGTTATCCGCCCAGCGTCTTCTCGACCTTGCCGCGACTGGTCGAGCGCACCGGCAACTCCGACCGGGGGAGCATCACCGCGATTTACACGGTGCTCGTCGAGGGCGACGACCTGCAGGAGCCGATCAGCGACACGGTCCGCGGTCTGCTCGACGGGCACGTCGTGCTGACTCGCAAGCTGGCGAACTCCGGCCACTATCCCGCGGTCGACGTGCTGCAGAGCGTCAGCCGACTGATGCCCGAACTGGCGGACGAAACGCATCGTCTGGCCGCTGTCACGCTTCGGCGGATGCTCGCCGCGCTGCAAGAGGCGGAGGACCTGATCGCGGTCGGCGCCTACCAGCGCGGGACGCAGCCGCTGCTCGACGCGGCGATCGCCCTTCGCCCGGAGTGGACGCAGTATCTCCGGCAGGATCTGCTCGAGCGGTCCGATCTGACGACCGCGCGTCAGCGATTGATCGAACTGGCGGGCAAGATCGCCTCGGCGACCGGTCGAAAGTGAACACGTCCTGAAGGAAAGATCGGCGGCCGACGACGATGAAGAAGTTCCAGTTTCGCCTCGATAGCCTGCTGTCCTACCGGCGCACGCTCCGCGATCGCCTGATGGCGGAGTGGAATCGGGCCGTCCAGGCGGAGCAGATCCTGCAGGCCCGGCTGGCCGAACTGGAACAGGAACTGGTCGAACGTCGCGAAGCGAGCCTCGCCGCGAGTACGCCCGGGATCGTGCAGCCGGACAAGCTGCTCGCCCTCCAGCGGCGGATCGCACAGGTCAAGATCGAAGCGTTCGGCGTCCGCGGCAACCTCGAGAAGATTCAGGTCGAGACTGCGAAGCGTCTGCAAAAGTATCGCGAGGCGGAAACCGCGGTCAGGGCGCTCGAAAAACTGGAAGAACGCAAACGTGACGAATGGCGACGCGAGACGATCGCCGAGGAAGATCGTCAGGCGGAAGAGACCTGGCGGGCGCGGCAGGCATTCAAGGACTTCGCCGAAGGCTGACGCCCGGCGTCACGCGGCCTGGCTTCGGGCTTAGAGGAGGACCACCATGAAAAGCCTGCTGCGGCTGCTTCACGACGCGATCGTCTACTTCTGCACCGCGACGGTGGTGGCGACCGTCGTGCTGGTCGCGATGCTGATCCTGCGCGGGCGGATCGATCAGGAGACGGCGCTCAAGACGTGGGCGCTGCTTCAGGGGGTGGACCTTCCGCAGATGGAGTTCGACGCGGCCCAGACCGAGGTCGAAGAGGATGCCCAGCCGTCGTACCAGGAGGCGCTGGCGCTGCGGGCGCAGGAGAGCCGCGATCTCGATCTGCGCGAGATGGTGGTCGATAAGGCGCTCCGCGATCTGAAGTCGCTGGAGCAGCAGCTTCGGACCCAGCGGGAGCGGTACGACGTGCTCAAGCAGTCGTTCGATTCCGAACTGGCGAAGCTCGAGCAGACGGCTCAGGACTCATCATTGAGCGAACTCCAGGCGACGTTGGAAGCGATTAAGCCGGCGCTGGCGCGTGAGCAGATCGTGCGGATTCTGGACGACGATCTGACGGGGCAAGCTGGGGAAGGGATGCGGGATGTCGTGACGATGCTGAAGGCGATGCCCCTCGACAAACGAAAGAAGATTCTGGAAGAGTTCAAGTCCGAAGAAGATGCGGCGACGCTCCACGACATTCTTCGCGCCCTGCGTGAAGGGGAGCCGCTGACATCGCTGATTCGCGAGACCCGCGAGTCGCTACGAGGAACGTAATGAACGGCGTCTCATCGACCGGCTTTTCCAATGGGGCGAGCCGGTCGGAATCGACCAAGTTCATCTCTCAGTCCGAAAACGACGTCGCCGCGGCCTTCGCGGAACTGCTGAAGTACGAAGGCATCGCGCCGCCAGACGGACCTGCACCGCCGCCTGCTGCGGACGTGCAACGGTCCAGGTCCGAAGCGTCGAATTCGACTTCTTCCGACTCGCGAGCCTCGTCAGACGCCGCGACCCCCGTGCCGAACGCTGCTTCGACGGAGCGGGCGGAAGACGAATCCGAACGCGACGAAGACGAGGAAGCCAGCGTCGTCGGCGTCGCTCAGGCCGTTCCGACGCAGCAGACTCAGGCTCCCGCCGAAGCCGCATCTTCCGGCGCCGCATCCGCCGAAGAAGCCGAGTTGGAAGCGCTCCTGGCGGACGCACGCAGCGTTCAGCAGGAACTGGAAGCGGGCGGATCCACGCAACCGAACGAACCGTCCACGGGCGGATCTGCCGAGAATTCGGGCGGGACGACCGCGTTCGCGGAGGAACTGATCGCTGCGGCTGAAGCGAACGGTTCGGAGAAGGAAGCCGTCGCAGGCGATCCGTCTTCGGAGGCCTCGCCGCGAACGACCGTGCCCGCGGAAACGGAGATCCTCGATCCGCTTCGCCGCGCCGGAACGCTCGACGACGGATCCGACTCGGAAGAGGGCTTCGCCCTTGAAAAGGGAATGAACGAAGGCGGAGTCGACGAAGCCGCTCTCGCCGAACTCGTCGCGAAGGCCGCGGCGACGGCGGACGGCGCCGACGACGGCAAGTCCGACGACCGCGGAGCCAGACCCAAGTCCGATCGCGGCGATAAGGCCGACGCTGCCGCCGGCGTCGAAGCCGCGTCGCAGTCCGCCCAGGCCGACGCTTCCGCAGCCGTCGTCGCTTCGGCCGTGCTCGTCGAGAACGCGACTTCGACGAACAAGGCGGATACGCCCGCGATCGATGCCGCGGGAGCGACCTCCCCCATCGGCGCCGCGGGAATTCGCGAAGCGACCGGATCGCTGCACCGTTCGATCGAGCGTCCCGCCGAAACCGATCGCCGACCGATGGCCGGCGCCGATCTCAGCCGATTCTTCGATCGGGTCGAACGGGCGTTCAAGACGGCCGAGCAAGGAGACGGGGCGATCCGGATGCGTTTGCATCCGTCGGAACTCGGTTCCATGCAACTCACGCTCGAACAGAGCGAGACCGGCGAGTGGAGCGCCCGCATCGAGACCGAAACCCTCGAGGCGAAGCAGGCCCTGCTCGAACATGCCGGCGCTCTGAAGGAGCGACTCGCGGATCAGGACTTCCGACTGGGCCGGTTCGACGTCGAGACGCCGGATGATCGCAGGCAGCAAGACGCCCGCGACTTTCCGGAGAATCCGCAAAGTTTCTCCAGAGGTCGCGATCGGCGGGACGATGAGAAGGGGGGAGACGAACGCGCGGGCGAGTCTGCGCCGCCGACGGCGACGCCCGGCGATCGATCCCGCCGACTCGACGTGATCATCTAGCCGATCTCGCGGATCGGCGAGCAGGTCGTATCCGCTGGAGATCGAAACAGCATGTCCACGGTCAACGGCGCCAGCTCGACGACAGGCTCGCAGTCGACAGCTCAGAAGACGTCGAACGCGTTCAAGGACGTCGACCTTGACGCTTTCCTGCAGCTCATGATCACGGAGCTGTCCAACCAGGATCCGCTGAACCCGACCGACAACTCGCAGTTCCTGCAGCAGATCACGCAGATGCGCGAGATCTCCGCGACGGACACGCTGACCGGCACGCTCGACGCCGTGCTGACAGGTCAGAACCTCGCCACCGCGAGCGGCCTGATCGGCAAGAAGATCGACGCGCTCGCCGACGACGCCACGAACTTCACGGGCACCGTGGACAAGGTCGTCGTCGAGAAGGACGAAGACACCGGCAACCGGACGATCCGCATCTACGTCGGCGCGAAGTCGACGCAGCTCGAGAACGTCCGTCAGATCCTGCCGCAATAAGGCCCGCTGCGGAAGAGCCGCTTCGAAGGGCCTGCTTCGGCCTCGCTAACTCTGCCCGCGCGCTAATCGGGCTGTCGACGTTCGGAACTGCGACGTCGCTGACGAGAACGCCCTCTGTGCCACGGCTGTCTTGTCCAGCCGTGCGATCTTCGGGACGCCGAAACGGGACTCCGCGCGAGCGCGACCGAACGTCGCTGCCTCACTGCGAACGGTTCCCGCTTCCTGCACGGCTGAACAAGCCAGCCGTGACACGCGGACCGAGCTCGCTGCGGTCATCGATTCGATTCGCGACGCCGCTTCGCCCGCAAGGTTTGACTGACCGAAAGAATCGGACCGGTTTCGCTGTACCGGTCGGGCCGGTCGAACCGAAGAAATCGGAGACGGCCCTTCTTCCGCGCAGATCGCGGCAGAAGCTCGCGGGATTCGTTCAGGGGCAGGGAGGATCGCATGGGACTCGCTTCGGCGCTATCGACGTCGCTCACGGGCATGATCGCGGCGGAAACCACGATCGACGTGGTCGGCAATAACCTGGCCAATGCCCAGACGGTCGGCTTCAAGGCCTCGGAGGCGGTCTTCGCCACGCAGTTCCTTCAGACCAAGAGTCTCGGCTCGCAGCCTACGGCCACGAACGGCGGTACGAACCCGCGTCAGATCGGACTCGGGGTGCAGGTCTCCGAGATCGCGCCCGACTTCACGCAAGGCACGATCGAGATCAGCTCGCGTCCGTCCGACCTGGCGATCTCCGGCGACGGCTTCTTCATCGTGCAGTCGTCGTCGGGCGAGAACCTCTATACGCGTAACGGTCTGTTCAAGCTCAACTCGCAGAACGAGCTCGTCGCTTCGACCGGCGAACGGGTGCTCGGATACGGCGTCGACGACCAGTACCAGATCCAGCGGACGACGCTGTCGCCCGTGACGATTCCGCTGGGCGGCGCCGCAGTCGCGCAGGCGACGCAGAACGTCTACATGGAAGGGACGCTGACTCCCTCCGGCGCCGTGGCCGACACGGCGCAGGTCATCGAAAGCGCGACGCTCGGCAACGCCGCGACGCCGCGGCCCGATACCTCCGCCACCGATCTGACGGTCTCGGCGATTCCGCCGGTCAGCGGCGTCGGATCGGCCCAGACGGAAGGCGCCGGCACGCATCCGGAGAACGTCACCTATCGCTACCGTCTGGCGTACGTCGACGCCGCCGGTAACGAGACGCTCTCCAGCGACAACATCACGGTCAACGTGCCGATCAGCAACGGTCTGGCGGACAACGTCGTCGCGCTGGTCAACCTGCCGAGCGACTCGAATTACGCCTCGGTCAACGTCTACCGCACGTCGGCGAACGGCAACGACTTCTACCTGCTCGACAACACCGCGATGGGCGGAACGTTCGTCGACGACAACTCGGTCCCGCTGACGACGACGCCGCTGGACAACACGTCGCTGAACGGCAACTACACCTACCTCGTCACCTACTATCGCAACGGCGAAGAGGAGACCCGCCCCTCAACGGCGATCGGGCCGATCAACGTCGTCAACGGACGCCCTCGTCTGACGGACATTCCGTCGCCGCCGATTCCGGGCCCCGGCGACACGTTTCCGCCGTACGATTCGATCCGGATCTATCGCAACCTGGCGACGGATTCCAATGACTACTACCTGGTCGGCGAGGTCGCCCCGGGAGAAGACTTCGTCGATACCAGGACCGACGCCGAGATCTCCGATCTGGCGCTCTCGGGCAACAAGCAGATCGATCTCGACGGGCCGAAGATCTCGCCCAACACGCTGCTCACGAACGTGCTGCGTCGCGACGGGCTCGACTTCGATCCGATGTTCGAACTCGGCACGCTCACCTTCGGAGCGCGCAAAGGCGATCGCGCCCTCGATCGCAAGGACTTCGAGATCACGGCCGCCAGCACCGTGCAGGACCTGATCGACTTCTTCGAGGATGCGACAGGCCTGCAGGACACGCTGGACGATCCGTCTCATCCGCTGATCAGTTCCCAGAACGGGATCGTCGGCGAAGCGGGGTCGCTTCCCCCAGGCACGTCCCTGGTGAACGGCAAGATCCGCTTCACTTCGAACGTCGGCGTCGACAACCGGATCGATATCGGACTTTCCGCGTTTCAGTTGACGACCGCGACGGGCGAGCTGGAGACGCCCAACCTCGCGTTCGGCAAGATTCAGGAAGCGAAGGGCCAGAGCGCGGTCACGGACTTCATCGCGTACGACTCGCTCGGCATTCCGGTCCGCGTCCGCGTGACCGCGACGCTGGAAGGTCGCTCCGGCACGGCGACGACGTATCGCTGGTACGCCGATTCGCCCGACAACGATCCGACCTCGGGCAGCGATATCTCCGTCGGCACCGGGCTGATCACGTTCGACGGCGAAGGAAACTTCGTCTCGACGACGAACGACGTCGTCACGATCGACCGTCGCAACGTTCCGTCGGCGTCGCCGCTGGAGTTCCAACTCGATTTCAGTTCGATGACCGGCCTCGCGGCGGAACGTCCGTCGCTGTCGGCGTCGCGTCAGGACGGTTCGCCTCCGGGTACCCTGTCGAGTTACATCATCGGCGAAGACGGCATCGTTCGCGGCGTCTTCTCGTCAGGCGTCACGCGGGACCTCGGGCAGATTCAGCTCGCCCGGTTCGCCAATCCGTCCGGGCTGGAGCAGCGCGGCCAGAACATGTTCGCCGCGGGCGTGAACTCCGGTCTTCCCGTTCGCGGCGAGCCGGGAACCGAGGGCATCGGCAAGATCGTCGCCGGCGCCACGGAACTCTCCAACACCGACGTCGGCAAGAACCTGATCGACCTGGTGCTGGCATCGACCCAGTACCGCGGAAACGCCCGCGTCATCACGACGGCCCAACAGCTCTTCGACGAACTGCTGAACCTCCGCCGATAAGCGGAGGACTCGTCCTTTCACGCTTTCACCCGAAGCCCGGCGTTCGCCTCGAACGCCGGGCTTTTTTCGTGGACGTGCGAAGCGCCGAGGCGTTTCTGCCGGAAAAACCGGCCCGACGTCGCGACGGGAAGCGTCGTTCGGGGGACGAAGTCCGAATTTGCGGGCGATCGTTTTGCGAGGCGCCGCCTGCGTGCTAGGTCTTCTTAGACGCTAGTTCTCGCAGTTCGTTTCCTCCGCACGCCGATCGATCGCCGATGTCCGCGCCGGTTGCTGAAGCCCCAGTCGCTCCCAAAAGCCGCAGTCCCATCGGCGGGCTGCTGATCGCCGGGTTTTTCATCATCGCGGTCATCGGAGCGGAATGCGCGATGGCCTTCCTGCTGATTCCGTCGGCGGACGACATCCGTCTGGAAGCCCAGGAGAAAATCGCCGAGGCCTCGTCCAAGGCGAAGGATCATTCGCTGGTGCATGAACTTGCGGCCGTCACGCCCGGCGCCGCGATCACCGAGGTCGATCTCGACAACTTCACCATCAACATGGCGAATCCCGCGACGAATTCGACCGTCCGGGTGGACTTCCACCTGTACGCCACGATCGGCGAAGAACACGTGCATGAGTTCCAGGAGACCTTCGCCCGGCGCAAGCATCGCATTCGCGACCTGGTGATCACCGAAATCCGCCAGAGCAAGGCGACCGACCTCCGCGATCCTGAGCTGGGGTTGATCAAAAGGCGCATTTTGGAGAAAACCAATGAAGCGCTGGGTCACCCCCTGCTGCGCTCGATCGTGTTCAGCGACTTCCGCTTCATGGAGCGCTAAGCTTTTTCGCCGGTAGGCGACTGGGTTACGCTTCCGCCCTCTTCGGAAGCGACGGACGAAGGAACGGATTCCGATGTCCCAAGGCGAAGAGCCGGTCTCGCAAGACGAGATCGACTCGCTACTGAATCAAACCCGTCGAAAGTCGGACCCAAGTTCCGGAGACGGCGCCTCCTCCGCAGGCGGAGCCTCTGCGTCGATGTCCGGGGCTTCGTCGGCTGCCGATCCCGGCGCCGTCTCTCAGGACGAGATCGAAGCGCTCCTGGCAGCCGCTTCGAAACCCCCCTCCGCGACCAAAGTGGCCGCTGCTGCGGCGCCGAAGTCGAGGCGATCCGACCCAGCCGTCGGCAACGACGTCGAACTGCTTCTTCGCAAGGCGGAGGAAGCGATCGCCTCGATCAGCGACCCGGTCGAGCGAGAAATCGGCGCGAGGAATTTCACCTTCCAGGAATTCAAAGGCGCTCCGGCGTCAACCGAACGGACCACGATCGAGCTGCTCCGCGACGTCGAACTCGATCTTCGGATCGAACTCGGGCGCACGACGCTGTCGCTCGAGGACGTACTGCAACTGCAGAAGGGCGCCGTCGTTCCGCTCGACAAGCTGGCCGGCGACCCGGTCGACGTGTTCGTGAACGGTCGCCTGATCGCGCAGGGCGAAGTGCTGGTGCTGAACGACAACTTCTGCGTCCGGATCGCCGATCTGATCTCGCCGGACGACCTCGCCTGAAAAAGACCCCTGACGTGACGGCGGAGCCGTCGCGACTTGCCCAGCGACCGCCGAGCGGTCCATCGAAGCGCTTGCGACCGCCGGGCGGTCGATGCCGAAACCGACCGCGAAAGGATTCGCGACATGATTCAGAATTCGGCAGCCGCGCGGAACGTTCGCCTCGCGGGATGCGCGACGATCGCGTTGACGTTCGCGATCTCGGTCGCGATCGTTCGCGGCCAGGACGATTCAGGACCGTGGATGCCGCCGGAAGGCTCGGTCGCAGGTCCTTCATCGGACGCTTATCGGGAAGTTCCCCGGCCCGATGCAGGCGCCTATCCGTCGCCGGGAGGCGACTTGGGCGGCGCTCCGCCGCGGCAACTGGCGCCCGTCTATCGGGGACCCGAGGCGGGAGCCTCGTATTCGCAACCGGCGCCGGCTGCCCTGCCCTCGTTTCCTGAGCGATCGTCGACCGGACGAGCGCCCGAACCGAACTTTCCGCGCACGGCGTCCGCGCCGACGCCGAGCGGTCCGTCGATTCAGTTTCCCCCGACGCGCCGTCCCGCCCCGCTTCCCCCGGCCGAGCGATCCGCCCCCACACGCGGCTTCGACCAGGAATTCGACCGCGGCTTCGTCGCTCCGGTCGGCTTCGACAAGGAAGCGGCGCCTGAAACCGCAGGCGACGCGTCGGCTCCCGGCGACGGCGCGGAAGCGAAACGGCTCCTGCCGCCGAAGCCCGGTCCGGGCGAAGCGCTCAAGAGCTCGACGGGTCAGTTTCCCTACGCTGCCACCTTCGGAAGCCTGGCTGCCGTGCTGGGCGCTTTCTTCATCTTCGTCTGGTTTCAAAAGCGGGGCGCGAAGCGCGGCTCGGGAGCCCTTCCCCCGGAAGTCGTCGAGCCGCTCGGCACCGTTCCGTTCGTTTCCCGGCAGGCGCTGCACGTCGTCCGCTTCGGCAGCAAGATTCTGCTGATCAACGTGACGACCGGCGGCAGCGAGACGCTCGCCGAGATCGACGATCCTCGCGAAGCGGAGCGCATCCTCGCGCTCTGCCGGCGGCATCGTCCCGATCCGCTGGGACGGACGTTCCGCGAGATCCTCGGTACGCCCCGTCCTGCCGCGTCCGCGCCGGCCGATCGTTCGCGAGGAGCCGCTCATGCGTAAGATCGTCACTCGCTCGGTCGCCTGGTTCGTCGCGTTCTTTGTCGGCGCCCTACTGCTCGCCGCGGCTCCGCAGGAGGCGTTCGCTCAAACTTCGTCGGCGCCCGGATCGATTCCACTCGAACCGTCGTACGGCGGCGTAGAACCGGTCCGACTGGAAGAGGTTCTGACGCAGGACAGTCCGTCGTACCTGGCCGAGGTCGAACCTCCATCCGAGGCGCCGAACGGCGATCTCGAGTTCATCATGGGAGGTCCGGAACGCTGGACCAGCCAGGAAGGTCTTTCGTCATCGCTGCAGATCGTCCTGCTGCTGACGGTGCTGAGCCTCGCGCCCGCCGTCTTCCTGATGACGACTTCGTTCGTGCGGATCGTGATCGTGCTGGGCATGCTTCGGCAGGCGATCGGAACGAACCAACTGCCTCCCAGCCAGGTCGTCACGGCGCTCGCGATCTTCATGACCGTGCTGCTGATGATGCCGGTCTGGACCGACGTCTATCAGGAGTCGGTCAAGCCCTACACGCAGAAGGAGATTTCCCTCGACGAGGCCTGGACTCGCGGGACAGGTCCGATCCGCCGGTTCATGAGCCGTCAGATCGAAGCTGCCGGCAACGGTCAGGACATCTGGCTGTTCTACGAGTACCTGCCCGAGGACACGCCTGAGCCGGAGACGTTCGACGACGTGCCGCTGCACGTGCTGGTCCCGGCCTTCATGCTCAGCGAACTGAAGATCTCGTTCCTGATCGGGTTCCAGATTTATCTCCCCTTCCTGATCCTGGATATGGTCGTGGCGTCCGTGACGCTCTCGATGGGCATGATGATGCTCCCGCCGAGCATGATGTCGCTGCCGCTGAAGATCATGCTGTTCGTGCTCGTCGACGGGTGGAACCTGGTGGTCGGAATGCTCTTGCACAGCTTCGCCCCGTATTCGTAGAAAGGCGAAGCTCCCGCAACGCCGGGAGCGGCAATCGCGTTCCGCCGGACGGAACGCCTGCCCTACGAAAGCTCTGCCCGAGGCTGGCATGGGTCCGTCGGAAGTCGTCGATATCGGTCGCGAAGCCCTGTTTCAGAGCCTCACCGTGGCGTTGCCGGTGCTGCTCGCCGGCGTCGTGGTCGGCCTGTTCGTGAGCTTCGTGCAGGCGCTGACGCAGATCAACGATCAGACGGTCACGTTCGTGCCCAAGATGGTCGCCATGCTCGGCGTGCTGGCGTTCACCATGCCCTGGCTGCTGCAAAGCCTGATGGAGTACACGCGGGGGCTCTTCGAGAACATCCCGCATACCGTGCTGGGAGGATAGCAGCCTGTTGATCTGCTCAACGGGCTGCGTTCGCCGCACGGATGCGGCGTCAAAACAGCGGGTTTTCCGCTGTTTTGCGAGGCGTGAGAAACTTGTTTCGAACCTGCCGAGCGTGATTTTCGCCACGACGGCGAAAATCGACGAGTTACCAGCATGGACGACCTCGGCCTCGACCGGGCGACCACGACGCTCCTGCCGACGTTCATCTGCGTCTTGACGCGGCTGAGCGGGATCTTCATGACGGCTCCCTTCTTCTCGAGCCAGAGCATCCCGCGCCAGGTCCGTGTCTTCCTTTGCATCGCGTTCGCCGCCCTCACGTCGGGCTTCGTGCAGTACGCCTCGCCGACGGAATTCACGTCGCTGGTCGAATTCATCCCTGCGCTGGCGAAGGAACTCTTCGTCGGCACCGCCGTCGGCGTCGTCTTCGCCGCGACCCTCAGCGGGATGAAGCTCGCGGGTCAGACGCTCAATCAGATCTCCGGCATCCAGCAGACCGACGTCGCCGACGCCGAAGACGACGACATGACCAGCGTCTACGGCAAGTTCCTGCAACTCTTCGCCCTGTCGACGCTGCTCGTCATCGGAGGCCATCGCTGGATCCTCCGCGCGGTTCTCGATTCGTTCGAGCGGCTGCCGCCCGGCGGAGCGAAGCTCGAGTGGAGCTGGGTGGAACTCGTCTCCGTCGCGGCGGGCGAAAGCCTGAGCCTGGGCTTTCGCATCGCGGCGCCCACCGGCGCGGCGCTCTTCATCGCCACGCTGGTCTTGGGGCTCGTCAGCCGGACCGTGCAGCAACTCAACATCCCTTCGCTGGGATTGAACGTGAACGCGATGATTCTCCTGGGAGCGCTGGGGCTGTCGCTCGGCACCGGCGCGCTGACCTTCTCCGAAGAGGTCGAGCGAATGTTCGTCTACGTGCAGCACACAGCGCTCGGGCAAGAACCATCCGAGGGCTCGACGTTGTTTCAGGGCGAACGATAGCTCTTGTAGGGCAGGCGCCCCGCCTGCCACGAACTTGATCGACGGGTCGAAGGCAGGCTGTGTGCCATGCCCACATCGCCGAAGGCAGGGTGGGCATGTAAAGGGCCGGGCGAACCTAACATGCCTGACCTACGAACCGACTGACGAAAGATCGCTTAGCGGTCGAAGGATATGGCGGACGAGGACGACGGCGACAAGCAGTTCGACGCCACCGAGCAGCGGAGACGCAAGGCTCGGGAGGACGGCCAGGTCGCGCGCAGCCAGGACCTCGGCTCGGCGCTCTCCCTCTTCGGAGCGCTCGCCGCGTTTTATTTCTTCTCCGGCGGACTCTTCGCCTTCCTCTCCGACTATGGGCGCGAAAAGTGGGGCGGGCACGCCTGGACGTCAGTCGATCCCGACGGCTTCGCGGAAGAGATGCTCGCCCTCGGGGCGCGGTCCGCGCTGGCCGTACTGCCCCTGCTGCTGGCGCTGGCGGCGGTCGGCGTCGCGGTGAACGTCTCTCAGACCGGACTCGTGTTCCTGCCGTCGCAGGTCCGGTTCGATCTTTCCCGGCTCGATCCGCTGAAGCGCCTGCAGGATCTGTTCACCGTCCGCAACGTGATGCGGATCGTCTTCGGCATGCTGAAGTTCGGCTTCGTCGGCACGGTCGGCGCCGCCAGCCTCTGGAGTTCCCGCGGCGCGCTCGTCACGCTGTCGAACCTGACGCTGCCGCAGGCCGTGATGTTCGTCGCCGAGACGGCGCTCTGGACCTGCGTGCCGATCGCGGGCGCGCTCCTGCTGCTGGGACTGTTCGACTACGGGTTTCAGTGGTGGACGCTCGAGCAGAAGCTCAAGATGTCCTTCCAGGAACTCAAGGACGAGATGAAGGAGCAGGAGGGAGATCCGCAGGTCAAGGCGTCGCGGAAGGCCATGCAGCGCCAGATGTCCGCCGGCAAGATTCGCGAGGCCATCCCGCGGGCGGACTTCGTCGTCACGAACCCGACCGAACTGGCGATCGCGCTCCGCTACGACCGGGAGACGATGCCGGCCCCCGTGGTGATCGCCAAGGGGAAGGGCTTCATGGCGGCGAAGATTCGTAAGCTGGCGATGGAGAACGGCGTTCCCATTATCGAGAACAAGCCCCTCGCGCAGGCGCTCTTCAAGGACGTCCCGGTCGATCGCCCGATCCCCGAGGAACGCTACGCGGCGGTCGCGGAAATCCTGAAGTACGTCTACCAGCTCAAGGGGAAGAAGGTCGCGTAAGCGACGGGAGCCGGCAGGATCCCGGAAAGAGTTCCGAGCGGAGGGCGTGAGCCCTCCGAGTCCGGATCTCTGGACGAGCGCAAAAGCTCGGGGGGCTCTCGCCCCCCGCTCAGATCGCTTTGCAGTCTCGCGCAGGACGCTTACGTCTGCGGGCTCGGGTGGCCGCTTCGTTCGTCCAGCTCAGGAAAGCGATCCCGGTAGAAGAGCCGCTCGATCAGGCTCGCCCGGCGAAGGTTGGGCTGATCGGTCCCGATCTGGTGGCGCTTGCCCCGGCGGGTCTCGACCACGATCGATCGATCGTCCGGAACCTCGGCCACGACCCAGTACTTGTCGATGCAGTACGAGTACGCCTCGCCGCTCTGGGCAGGCTTCAGCGCGATCGCGCGGTCGCTCGGGTGGACCCCGTGCTTGGTCTTGCGAAAGACGACCAGGTCGCCCTTTTTGAATTTTGCGTTCACAGCATGCATTCCGACCGTCCCTTTTCGGAAGGCGAAGACAGGAAAACAGACGGACCCGTCCCGGCGGGGCTGTCAATTCCCCTCAGCGATCGCCGCAAGCAAGCGACGAACGCGCCAGTCACAAGTAATCAACACTCTTCCCGGAACGGAAGTTCCGACAGGGATGCGAGTAAATTCTAGGCCGTGCGCGCTGCGAAGCAATGTCGGTTACGCGCCAGAACTCTCCCGTAACGAAATAATTCACCGAACGTTAACCGAACAGGGCGATTCCGAGCAGGAAAGCCATCCAAACCACGTAGACGATCGCGATCAGGACCAGCAGTCCCATTCGTCTACGGGGCGGACGCAACTTCACCCCAGCGGGTTCGTCGGCGGAGGGCTTCGGAGAGGAAGCGGTAGGCATGCCGGCGGCGGTCTTGAGCGCGAGCGGTTTCTAGGGTCCCAGGCGAGCGGAGGGCGTCAGCCCTCCGTGTCTTAGCCGTGCGTCACGTGGCCGCCATCGACGTAAAGTGCGCCTACGACGACTTGATCCGAAAACGCTGGACGAACGCCTCTTCGAAGTCGTACACGTCGTCGAAGTGCTCGCGCCGATCGGACTCCGATTTCCGCATTCGGTTCACCTCGATCAGGTTGTAGACGATCTCGCCGAAGTCGCCCGTCTGGTAGATGCCCCAGTTGTTGAGGACGATCTTCGCCATCAGGCCGTACTGGTCGATCGCGTACCGGCGAATCCCCTCGCACAGTTCCTGCCCGGTCACGTGACGCTCCTCGCCCTCGTCGGAAGCGGCGTACTTCTCGACGCTGACGACGTTCGCGGGCTTCGTCGCGTACTGCAAAGCCTCATGCACGAACTGATACGCTTCGACCGGGTAACGCCGGTCGCGTCGCAACAGCGCGGCGAATTTGCGATCGATCAGATCCATAGTCCGGTGGGGGAGATCGTCGGGGGAACCGAGCGGATTCAGTCTTCGTTCGGAGCGTCCGCAGCGCGATCGTGCGGTATGCCAGAAGGAGAATCAGGCGGCACGTCCGGAGGTTGATCCGTCGCGGCGTCGGCGGCAGGTACAGACGGAGCGACGTTCGGCGAGCCCTTTCGCGGCGGACGCGGCGGACGATCTTTAGGGCCGTGAGCGTCGTTCGGGCGTCCCGCGCGGGGGCGTTCGCCGCTCGTCCGGTCGGACTGCGGTCGATCGCTCGCTGCGTCGTCGTCAGCGGGCGGCTCGGCGTTCTTCCGCGGACGCGAGACTGAGAGAATCTCGCTCACGTGGAGCAGCATCCGCCGCCGGTCGGTCGTTTCGATCAGCGCCTGTTCGGCGACGATTTCGTGTCCGATGACGCGCGCCACGCCGACCTGCTCGGTCGACACTTCGGAGCCGATCGGCGGGAGCGACTTCTTCAGTTCGACGTAGGTGTCGTATTCGTAGCGCAGGCAGCACTTCAGTCGACCGCAGCGACCCGAGATTTTCGTCGGATCGAGCGTCGCCTTCTGCAGCTTCGCCATCTTCATCGAGACGGGGGGCATCTCGTGTAGATGCGTGTTGCAGCAGAGCGGTTTGCCGCAGTCGCCGTACGTCCCGAGCAGCTTCGCCTCGTCCCGGACGCCGATCTGCCGCATCTCGATCCGCGTGCGAAACTCCCCCGCCAGCGCTTTGACCAGATTGCGGAAATCGACCCGATCGTCGGAGAGGTAGTAGATCACCAGGATCTCCCCTCCGAGGATCTGTTCGATGTCGACCAGCTTCATCGGCAGGTTCGACTCGGAAAGGATCTCCCGCACGCGATCGTAGCGGGCCGATTCTTCCAGTCGCAGCCGATCCCACTCCAGACGATCCTCGACCGTCGCCTCGCGGAGGATATGCCCCCGATGGGGGTTCCGCAGGTTATCGGCGGTGCGGTCGTCCGCTTCGCACAGCACCAGGCCCAGTTCGACGCCCCGCGGCGTCTGGGCGACGACTTCGCTGCCGCGCGCGACCCGGGCGGCCCCCTTCGCGGAGAAGAGGCCGATCTGACGCATCGAGCCGAATCGGACGACGTAGCGGGCCATGCAGTTCGGCGAACGCGGATCGGGCGGAACGACGCCAGGAACGGACGAGCGTCGTTCGAAAAGGAGCGAAGAGATTCAGTGTATCGAGCGAACCGCCGCGGCACGAGTCCGACAGGTAGCGTTCGCCCGGAGCTTCCCTCCGAGACGTTCCTTGGCGATGCCGCCTGCCGACATCGTGCGTCACTCCCAGATCAGGGGGCAAGGATCGTCGAAGGGCGCCAGCCGCTTGTACTCTCCGGTCAGCCAGCGTTCGGCGTCGTTCTTGTAGAGCCGGG
The DNA here is from genome assembly GCF_056501455.1 of Lignipirellula cremea. Lineage (NCBI taxonomy): Bacteria > Pseudomonadati > Planctomycetota > Planctomycetia > Pirellulales > Pirellulaceae > Lignipirellula > Lignipirellula cremea. The sequence continues at coordinate 5,255,728 of NZ_CM151415.1, read as the reverse complement.
AGAACAGATTCTCCGACGGACCGCCCGGGAGATTGGTCCGGGCTTCGTTCGTTCCGAGATCGGCGACGAAGTGGTACGACGGCGCAAAGGTCGATTCCCGATGCGTATTGCGCAGCACGTGTCCCTGGAAAACGGTCGCGAAACAGCCCGGCATGCCGTACCGGGGACTGCGTGTGCCCAGCAGTTGGGCGACCGAAAAACCGCCGAAGTAACGGTCGATGAACTGAAAATAGTTGATCTCGCCCCACGTCCGGTCAGGCTCCGCCGCCGCCCGCTCGGCTGCCGCGCGGATCAACTCTCCCTTGTCCCGGTCGCGCCACCAGGACGACTCGTGCTTGAGCAGCGTCCGATCGACGGCCGTCGCGACCATCTGCGAGAACGCGATGCGCGACGCCAGCGCCGTCATCCGGCGCCGACCGAGTCCCGATTCGTCGTCGCCGAAGATCTCGACCGCGACGTGACGATAGAAGTTCTGAAACAGCGCCGCCTCCCGGCTCTCGGGTGCGTACCGGCGATCCCAGGCTTCGAGTCGGGTCTTGAACTCGCTTGCGGGGAGAGCCTCCAGCAAGACGGGCAACAGATCCTCTGCCTGGACGCTGACCACGTCGTATTGCAGGTCCTGCATCGCGTCGAGATCGAAGGTCGCCTCGCGAGACAGGATCTGATCGAGCCGCCGCTTGCGATATTCCGGCAGGATCTGCGTGCAGAGCAGCCGGCCCGCTGGATCGTCGACCGCTTCGTTCGCCGAGGCGACGAATCCGCACTCGGGGTCGGTGACGCCGGGGTTCATCGAAGCGGGATCGATCCCTTTCCAGTGACGAGCAGGATCCCACGCGGGCGTGGGAAGCATGCCCGTGTCGCCTAGCGCTCGAATCGGAAAGCGACCGCAAGACTGCGCGCCGATGGACCCTTCGCGATCGGCGAACACGAAGGTGAGCGAAGGCTGCGGGCACTCGCGCACGACCGCCCGCGCGGCATCGACGGTCGTCGCTCTGGGAAGCTCCATCCAGGTCCCGATCGCCTGCCAGAACCCCGGCGCCTTGCCGGTCCAGGCCATCGAGAGATAGACGCCCGGTTCGTCCGGATCGGTTTCCAGGATCCCCTGGTCGTTCTCGTAGACGATCAGATCCTTCGGCTTGCCGTGCTTGATTTCGATCCGCTCTTCGCGCCGACGAAAGTCGTGCCACGCTTCTTCGCGGCGGTACTGCCAGCCGGTCTCTCCGCCCGGTCGACAGTCTTCCATGAAAAAGTCGACCGTATCGCCCTTCAGGTAGGTGACGCCCCAGGCGAGCCGCCGAGTTCTCGCGACCGAGAAGAGCGGGCACCCGGGCAGCGTGGCGCCGGCGACCCAGTCGTCGCCGCACTGCATCGACGCCTCGTACCAGATCGCGGGAAGTCGGTTCATCTCCAGGTGCGGATCGGACGCGAGGATCGGAAAGCCCGTCGTGCTCTTCTGCGGACCGACCGCCCAGGCGTTGCTTCCCGCGAGGCGCGGCAGATCCGTGATCAGGTCGAGCGCCTCGTCGGACAGCTTCCTCGCCATCCGGATCGTGCGGAGCGGCGCCAGGTCGACCCCGTCCAGCATCGGCGCGAAGAACTCGCGCAGGCGTTCGTCATCGACGCGATCCTCCTGAATGAGTTCCAGCAGCAGCCGTTCGCTCTCCATTTGCGAGACGGCCAGCCCGCCGAAGCTGAGAAGCTGACCGACGAGCAGCGCCGCGGCCTGATCCCACGGCGAAGGTCGATACCCAGTCGCCCAGACCGGCCAGGTGCGGCCGTTCGCCGCGAGACCTTTATTGACGCCGTCGCAGTACGCGTTCAGTTGCCGGGCGAGCGACGCGGGAAGTTTCTCGCACTCCTCCGCGATCCCTTCGGCGAGATTCCACCGCCGGAAGAAGCGATCGGTTTCGAGCAGTTCGTCGCTCGCGCCGATCTCCTCGGCGCCTCGCCCCGCGGCGACGCTGCGCGAAAAGAACATCTGCGTGCCGCGATCGATCGCGTGCATGTAGCCCAGTCCCCACCAGCCGGTCTCCCAGTCGGGAGCCCAGATGCGGGGAACGCCGTTCTCGTCGCGCTCGATCAGAAGAGCGTCGGGGCCATCCTTGACGCGGATCGACTGCATGAGGCTCTTCGCAAATCCTGATAGGGCGAACCGAGTCGATCGGGCGGCGAATCCTGCCGCACGAGCAGTCATTCTATTCGCGCGAAGTGAAACAGAAGGGGATGATCGACCTCCCCCGCCGCAAAAGCCGGGCGGGCCCGGACTGTTGACGAGGCTGGGGTCGATCTCTTCTACTTCGACAGTCGCGGTCGCCGGATGCACCGCTCGCCGGCCCTCTCGCGACGCTCTCTTCTCCCCGCCTGCGTCGCTCCCTCCGCTCGAGGATCCCGCCATGTCGCGTCGTGCGCTTCGACTTGCCGCCTCTCCTTTCGCCCTGCTGGCGCTGCTTGCTCTTGCGGCTCCCTGGGTCTCCGCCCAGGAGCGAGCTCCCGATCCGCAGGATGCCCGGCTCGCCCCGCTGAAGGATCTCGACGGTTACTTCCCGATGACCGTGCCGCCGACGAAGGAGGCCTGGGAAGCGAGGGCGGAGGAACTGCGCACGCAGATGAAGGTGGCGCTCGGCCTGCTTCCCGAGCCGACGCGTCATCCGCTCGATCCGAAGATCACGAAGACCGTCGACCGCGACGGCTACCAGGTCCAGGCCGTCGTGTTGGAGACCTTTCCCGGGCTCTACCTGACGGGCAGTCTTTACCTGCCCGACGAAACGGTCGCCGGAAAGAACGCCGCGGGCAAGCGTCCCGCCATCCTGTGCCCCCACGGTCACTGGTCGAACGGACGCTTCTACGACGCGGGCGAAGCAGGCGTCCGTCGCGAGATCGCGGCAGGCGCCGAACGGTTCGAGGAGGGGGGACGCTATCCGCTGCAGGCGCGCTGCGTGCAACTCGCCCGGATGGGCTGCGTTGTGTTCCTGTACGACATGCTGGGCTACGCCGATAACGACGCGCCGCTGTCGCAGGATCTGGTGCATGGCTTCAAGACGCAGCGGCCCGAGCTTTCCGGCCCCGAGAACTTCGGCTTCTTCAGCGCCCAGGCGGAAATGCGGGGCTGGTCGCCGATGGGACTGCAGACGTTCAATTCGCTCCGCGCGGTCGACTTCGTGCTGTCGCTTCCGACCGTCGACCCCGATCGCATCGGCGTCACAGGCGCCAGCGGCGGCGGCACGCAGACGATGATCCTTGCCGCCCTCGATCCGCGAGTCGACGCGGCCTTCCCCGCGGTGATGGTCTCGACCGCCATGCAGGGAGGCTGCACCTGCGAGAACGCGAGCTACCTCCGCATCGACACGGGCAACATCGAGTTCGCCGCCCTGACCGCGCCCCGGCCCCTCGGCATGTCGGGCGCCGACGACTGGACGAAGGAGATCGAGACCAAGGGCCTGCCTGAACTGCGACAGCTCTACGACCTGTACGGCGCGCCGAAGAACGTCCGCGGCAAGTACTTCCCCTTTCCGCACAACTACAACAACCTCTCGCGGATGTTCATGGAGGACTTCTTCAACGAGCACTTCGCGCTCGGCGCCCTCTCGCCCGTCATCGAAGACGACTACGTTCCGCTTTCGAAGTGGGATGCGACGGTCTGGACGCAGGAAGTTGGAAAGCCGGGCTCGGGAGCGGAATCCGAAGTTGCCCTATTGAAGGCCCTCGAAGAGGATCGTCTGGCCCAGGAGCTGACCCCGGAGATTCGTCAGCAGGGGTGGAACGTGCTGCTCGGGAAGAAGCTGCCCGAGGCGGATGACATCGAAATGGAGGCAGGCCAGCCGACGGTGGAGAAGGGAATCGGCGTCCTCTCCGGCGCGCTGGTGAAGAAGTCGCTGGGCGAGCGTCTGCCCGTTCAGGTACTCCTTCCGAAGTTGAACCCGACGGGTCTGGACACGTCCAGAGCGTTGATCTGGACCGACCCCCGCGGCATCGCGTCGCTGCGGACGGCAGAGGGCGCCTTCGATCCCGCCGTCGCCAGGGCGCTGGAAGAAGGTTGCACGATCTATGCGATCGATGTCCTGCATCAGGGCATCGAGCAGGCGCCGGTCGTGGCCAATCCGCGTGAGTTCGCGGGTTACACGCTCGGCTACAACTATCCGCTCGTCGTCGAACGGGCACACGACGTCGCGTGCCTCGCGCTGCTCGCCTCCGCTCAGTCAGGATCCGACGCCCGCATCGAACTGCATGCCGGCGAAGGCGCCTCCTGCTGGGCGCTGCCTGCGGCGTACCTCGTTCGCGACAAGCTCGCCAGCGTCTCGCTTCCCTCGAAGGAAGAACGCTTCGCGACTATCACCGAGATCCGCGACGTGAACTTCCTTCCCTTCGCGGTTCGCTACGGCGACCTCGAAGGCCTCGCGTCGCTCCTCGGCGAAGGGAGGGTGAGTTACCGCGAGTGAACGAGGCTCGCGAAAGCACGCACGGGCGACGCTGCTCGCCGCGTCGTCCGGTATGCCATGCCCGCCTCGCGTCAGCAGGGTGGGCATGCGGAGTTGACGCGGCTATCGCGTAGGACGCAGCACGATTCGATGGACGTGGCGGACGGCCCTCGCCTGCATGCCCGCACTCCCTTCGGAGATGTGGGCATGGCACAACGCGGCGACTCAGTCGATGCTTCCCGCACGGCTGGGCAAGCCAGCCGTGGCGCTCGAGACCACTGTTTCGCGCAGTCCCGCTACTTCGTCGCCCACGGCGTATCGCGACGGCACGATCGTTCCGTCGCGGCGCCGCTGTCGAGAAACGCGACGACGTTGTCCTGGTCGTCGTTGCGAAACAGGAACAGACGCTGACTGACGGAGAGATTCTGCGGCTCTTCGGCGAGAGGCAACTCGACGTAGAGCCACGCCTCCCGGTCGCCGATCTCTTTGCCGACCCACTTCCATCCGTCGAGCGTCGTCTCGCCGTCGCGGAGCAGCGTCTCTTTCTCGACCAGTGCGAGCAGCGCTTCGTCGACGCCCGGGCTGCGAGCGAGATCGAACGGTCGGCCCGCCGCCTGCGACAGTTCGGCCTCCAGGTCCGCCGGCCAGACGCGGATCGCCGCCTGAATCGTCTTCGCTTCCGCGTTCCATTCCACTTCCGTGCGACTGGAATGAAACGGATGCGCGAACGCAGAATCGGCGAAGAAGCCGAGGCTGACGAGTCCCGCGAACGCGATCAGACGAGCGACTTCGCTCACTTTTCGTCCCCCGGCGGATCGCTCGTCTCTTCCTTCTCGTCCCGGGGCGACTTCTCGGCCGCCTTTTCCTTCGCCTCGGCCTTTTCCGCGGCTTTCTTGGCTTTCTCTTCCTCGACCTTCTTCTTGAACTCCGCCTCCGCCTTTACTTCGTCGGCGGCCTTCTGCATTTCGTTCTTGCCCTTCCCTTCCTTGAACAGCTCGAAGCGGCTCTTCGGAATCTCGGGCGGATAGACGTTGTCCGAGGCGTCCGTATCGGCGATTTCGCCGTAGGGATCGACCTCGACCCGCGTCAGCTTTTTCGTCGCGACGATCATCTTGTCGACGCGTTTCGCGTCGCGTCGCCAGATCTCCGCCGGGATCTGCAACTCCTCCGTCTTGCCGTCTTCGTAAGTGAGTTCCAGCGTGACCGGCATCGGCAGTCCGCCGTCATTCTTCAGCTTGATCACGTAGAAGTTGAACTTGTTCGACAGGAGCTTCCGCTCTTCCTCCGTCAGACCTTTCAGGTACTCCTCGTACCGCCGCATCTCCGACGGCAGAACCTTGTGCGGATCGAACGTGTTGTAAAAGTCCTTCAGATCTGGCTGCGCGTCGACCAGCTTCGGCAACTCCGCGTTCCGCTGCTCGGAAAGCGACGGGCGAACCGCCTCTTCCTTCGCTTTCGCCTCGGCCTTCTTCGTCTTCGGATCGCCCGTCTCGACCTGGAACAGTTCGACGCCGACGATACCCAGATCGGATCGCTCGGTCGTGAAGAACCAGCCGCGGAAGAACCAGTCGAGGTCCGTGCCCGAGGCGTCCTCCATCGTGCGGAAGAAGTCCGCGGGCGTCGGTCGCTTGAACTTCCAGCGGTTCGAGTATTCCTTGAACGCCCGGTCGAAGTTCTCCCGGCCGAGCACCGTTTCGCGAAGGACGTTCAGCGCCGTCGCCGGCTTGGCGTAGGCGTTCGCGCCGAACTGCGTGATCGATTCGCTGTTGGTCATGATCGGCTCCTGCGAGGAGCTGGTCATGTATCCCACGATCTTCCTGGGCTCGCCTCGATCGCCGGGGTACTTCTCTTCCCATTCCTGCTCGGCGAGGTACTGCAGGAACGTGTTGAGCCCCTCGTCCATCCAGGACCACTGGCGCTCGTCGCTGTTGACGATCATCGGGAACCAGTTGTGCCCGACCTCGTGGATCACGACGCTGATCAGGCCGTACTTCGTGCGGTCGCTGTAGGTGCCGTCCTCCTCGGGACGCGGACCGTTGAAGCAGATCATCGGGTATTCCATCCCGTAGATCGGCCCGTTGACGCTGATCGCGACTGGGTAGGGATAGTCGAACGTGAACTTCGAATAGACGTCGATCGTATGCGCGATCGAGGCGGTCGAGTACTTGCTCCAGAGAGGCTCGGCCTCCTTGGGGTAGTACGACATGCAGAGCGTCTCGTGGCCCGTCGGACTCTTATGACCGACGGCGTCCCAGATGAACTTTCGCGAACTGGCCCAGGCGAAGTCGCGAACGTTGTCCGCCTTGAAGACCCAGGTCTTCGTTTCCGTCGCCTTGGTCTTCTCGGCCTCCTTCGCTTCGTCCGGCGTGACGACGAAGACCGGCTTCTTCGCGGTCTTCGCCTCGGCGAGACGCTTTCGCTGTTCCTCCGAGAGAACGTCGACGTCGTTCAGCAGCGTCCCCGTCGCGGCGACGACGTGATCCTTCGGCGCGGTGATTCGCACGACGTAGTCGCCGAATTCGAGCGTGAACTCGCCGCGACCGAGGAACTGCTTGTGCTGCCACCCCGCGTAGTCGGTATAGGCCGCCATTCGCGGGAACCAGTGGGCCATCTCGTAGATGTCGTTGCCGTCCTTCTCGAACGGCTCGTAACCCGTCCTCGCCCACAGGACGGTCGCATCGTTGATCGCGTACTCCCACGCGACGCTGAAGACGAACGATTCGCCCGGTGCGAGGGGCTTGGGCAACTCGATCCGCATCATCGTCTTGTTGACGAAGAAGGGCAGATCCTTGCCGTCGGCGTCGCGGACGTAGCCGATCTTGTACCCGCCGGGGAATTCCGACTTCGCCAGCAGCGACTTGAACGAGTCGAACGACAGGCGACTAAGTTCCGAGCGGGTCTCGGTGAGGTTCGCGTCGGCATTCGGCTCGAAGATGTTCTGCTCGAGCTGCATCCAGAGGTAGCCGAGCGTATCGGGCGAGCGATTGAAGTAGGTGATCGTCTCCCGGCCTGTCAGGCGTCGCTTGAGCTCGTCGAGGGCGACGTCGATCTCGTAGTTCGCCTGCTGCTGCCAATAGGCATGCCCGGGCGCGCCCGAGGCCGTGCGGTACTCGTTGGGCGAAGGAAGTTCGGACTCGAGCTGAGCGAACTTGTCGGTCGCCGTGGCGTAATCGACAGCCAGCGCGGACGACGACGTCGCGACGAGCGCGAGCGACAGAACAGCGATCGCGATCGGGCGAACGCGAGAAGTCGAAACGAACATGCGCAGCGGTTCCCCGGGATGCGAAACGAAGCGGGCAGGAACGCGGGCGAGCCGAGAGCGCCGAACGGGGAGAGCGTTCGATACGGCGACTGGTTCGGGGAGAGCCCTTCCAGTTTAGCTTGCGTACCGAGGGGCTTGCTAAAGCCGACTCCGAGAAATTCCTGCCATGAACTTAGGCTCTGTTTGAGAACTGCACTTTCCTGATCCCGATCGCTCGTCGCAAGATAGTTCTTTCGACGGACGTGGACTGGCCAGGAGGGCGCGGCGATGGTCGACGAGCGTTTGACGGACGACGAATGGGAGCTGCTCGCGGACGTCTTTCCGCCGCCGGCGAAGACGGGCCGTCCGCGATCGAACTGGCGGCAGGCGCTCGACGGCATGCTGTGGATCGCTCGGGCGGGCTGTCGCTGGCGCGATCTGCCGGAATCGGACTTCGGGCCGTGGGAGACGGTCTACGGACTGTTCAACCAATGGAACTCCGACGGCACGCTCGACGAGATCGTGCGACGTCTGCAGGCCGCTCACGTCGACGTCGGGAACCTGGCGCTCGACCTCTGGTGCGTCGACGGGACGATCGTGCGTGCTCATCGCTGCGCCGCGGGCGGCGGAAAAAAACGGACGCGCGCGAGCCTCGCGACCACGCGTTAGGCCGCTCTCGCGGCGGGTTCTCCACGAAGATTCACGTTCTCTGCGACGGTCGCGGGTTGCCGCTGCACTTCCACCTGACGGCAGGACAGGCTCACGAGACGACGGCGTTCGAGGACTTGCTGGCCGGCGCCGACGAGCGGCTGGTCGACGACGAAGGGACGCCGGTCGCCTGGCCTGTCGCGATCGCCGGCGACAAGGGCTACCGCGCCGACTGGATCGACGCCTGTCTGCTCGAAACGGGCATCCGTCCGGTCGTGCCGTCGAAGAAGAACGAGGATCTCGACGCGCGGCCGGTCGAGTTCGACCGCGAAGCCTATCGTCGCCGCAACGTCGTCGAGCGGCTGATCGGCTGGCTGAAGGAGTTCCGCCGGGTCTTCTCGCGATTCGACAAGACGGCCGTCAACTTCGGCGGCATGATCAAACTCGCCTTCCTCAGAAGACTGCTGCGACTCGCCATCCCTCGCACGAATTGAGGCGTTTCAAAACAGAGCCTAGTAAAATCCCCAATGAACCCTTCTTTCCATCGAATCTGATGGGGATTGGGAATAACCGGTTGCCGGAGTTATTTGATGGAACTTTATGCGAACTTGGGTGGTGACTCGGGAGTCACTGCCTTTGAAATCTCAGGAACGTCGATTGTCGTAGAGTTCAACGACGGGTCAGCCTACCTCTACAACGAGTTCCGACCCGGGCTCTCAGATGTGCGAGAGTTACAACGCCTTGCAACCGCTGGGGTGGGCCTCAACTCTTACATCGGCCGAGTCGTTCGCAAAAACTTCGCGAGGAAGTTGCGCTAAACTTCAGTTGGCCTACGGCTCGGTCAGCACTTCGCCGACTTCCGTTTCTTGCCGATCGTGCCGCGGGACCGGACCTTGCGGATGTAGTCTGCCGCCAGGGGAACCTCGCAGGCGGTCGGGCCCATGTCCACTTCGACGCGACCGATCTTCTCGCCGGCGGAAATCGCGTCGTCGGTCAGCGAAGCGACGTAACTCCCGAGCGAAATGACGAAGCCGTTCATGGCGTAGCGGACCATGTTCGGCTGGTCGTGGATCGTTCGCTCGACTCGTTTCAACAGGCGCTTCAGGTCGGGCAGATCGAGGTCCGCGTCCTGCTTGATCGACACGAGCGCCGCGAGCGCGGTCCAGCCGGCATGAGCCGTCGCTTCGTCGGAGGATTCGATCCACTCCCGCGCGAGTTCGGCGCCGTAGCGGCTCTCGGCTGCGACCCAAGCGACGCTCGTGCCGCTGATCGCCAGGCAGTTGCTTTTCGCGAGCCAGTGCTTCAGATCGCGCTTCGTCATCTTCGCGTCGTCTGCGATCAGCCCGGCGAGGTACTGAGCGTCGTAGTTGCCCGACTCGAACAGATCGAGGGCGAGCTGGTAGTCCCGCTTGATCTCCTTCTGAAGTTTCTTCAGTTCGGAGATCTTCACTCCGAACAGCGGCTCCTTCGCGCCATGGTTCGCAAGAATGCGGCGGTACGACGCGGAGCCGAACGCTTCGAGCCGCGAGAGAACGTCAGAGGCTTCCATTTAGGGGATCTCGCAGCGCCGCAGACGAATCCGTCAACCTCAGTCAGAGTCTAACGCAGGGAAGGATCTCTCCCTCGTTCCATTCGCGATCGCCGGCCGGGAAGACGATCAGGCAGTCGGCGAGAGCGTAGGCGGTCTGATCCGCGGAGCCCTTCCAGGGAAGCGGTTCGACCGAGGAGCCTTCTCCGTCAGTCGCGACCAGGCGTCCCGGCCAATAAGTCGGTCGATCGCCGCGCTGCAGGTGGGCCTTCGTCAGCGTCGCCTCGAACGGCTGCGGCGCCGGTGACGGGTCGTCCGACAACGATCGCAGCGCCGGAGCGCCGAACAGGACGAACCCGATCAGCGTGCTGACGGGGTTGCCGGGGAAGCCGAAGACGAGCGTTCGCTCCCGCGTGCCGAACCAGAGGGGCTTGCCCGGCTTGAGCTTCAGCTTGTGAAAGACCTCCTGCACGCCGAGCGACGCCAGCGTCTTCGGCACGAGATCGAGAACGCCTGCCGAGACGCCGCCCGAGAGCATCAGCAAGTCCGCTTCGAGTCCTCTCGCGATCTTCTCTCTCAGTTCGCCTTCAGTATCGCGGGCGATGCCGAGGTCGATGGTTTCGGCGCCAGCGCTTTCGACGAGAGCTTTCAGCAGCGAACCGTTGGAGTTCCGGATCTGTCCCGGTCCGGGCATCTGGTTCGGTTCGACCAGTTCGTCGCCGGTCGAGAGGATGGCGACCCGGGGAGCGCGATGCACGAGGGGCTGAACGTAGCCCAGTTCCGCGAGCAGGCCGACGTGCGTCGCGCGGATCGTCTCTCCCGCGGACAGCACGACCTCCCCTGCCCCGATCACCTCGCCCTGTCGCAGGACGTGCTTACCGGGGCGAGCGGTCGCGGCGGCGAACTCGGCCCACGGGCCTTCGTCCCCTTCCCCGAATTGAACGTCCTCGACCGGCACGACGGCGTTCGTTCCGCCAGGGATCGGCGCGCCGGTCATGACGCGGCTGGTCGATCGTTCGCCTGCCGGGAACCGGGGAACCTCGCCGGCGACGATCCGTTCGGTCACGGGCAACTGCAACGTGCCTGCCGCGGCGATGGCGTCGAGCGCCGCACGCGACAACGCGAACCCGTCCATCAGCGACTTGTCGAACGGCGGGATCGGCTCGGGCGCCCTCACGTCCTCGGCCAGTCGCCTGCCGACCGACTTCGCCAGCGGCACGCGCGCGGGCGGAAGAGGAAGCGCCCGTTCGAGAACCGCGGCCAGAGCCTCTTCAACGGAGAGCATGGGCCGCGTCGCTTGCCGGGGAATCGGACGCCCTGGAATCGCTCGCCTCGGGCAGGTCGAGGAATCGCCTGAGCAGTTCGGTCCCGCACTCGGTCAGGAAGCTTTCCGGATGGAACTGCAAGCCTTCGACGCGGTTCGTCTTGTGACGGACGCCCATGATCTCCTTCTCGCCGTCGTCGTCGAAGGTCCAGGCGCCGATCTCGAAATCGTCGGGCAACGTCGACGGCTGGATCACCAGGCTGTGGTATCGCGTCGCGATGAACGGGTTGGGCAGGCCGGCGAAGAGGCCTTTGCCGTCGTGGTGGATGCGATCGACCTTGCCGTGCATCAGGCGCTTGGCTCTGACGATCGTCGCTCCGTTCGCCTGGCCGATCGACTGATGTCCCAGGCAGACGCCGAGGATCGGAATCTTCCCCTGGAAGGTCTGCACGACCGCGACCGAGACGCCCGCTTCCGTCGGGGTGCAGGGACCGGGCGAAATCACGATGTGCGACGGATTCAGCGCCGCGATTTCCTCGGTCGTGATCTGATCGTTCCGGACCACCTTCAGGTCGACCGTCGGATCGATCTCGCCGATCCGCTGGACCAGGTTGTACGTGAACGAATCGTAGTTATCGATCAGCAGAATCATTGGGGTGAGCTGAGGGCGGATCGGCTTCGGAAGGTGGGGGACCGTCGGCTTGTCGCCTTGGACAGTCCGACTGGCGGGAAGGTTCCCGGCGACGGCTCCGCGACCGGTTCAGTGTATCTCGTTCGTTCGAGAAGCGCACGTCGACAGCCGCTCGTCGAAGCTTCCTCTTCGAAAAAGAGTCCGAGGGCTGCAATAAGCGACTCCTCTCCTGCGTTGTAGTAGCGGCCAGACGCAGTTCTGTCGCCCGTCCCGATCGATCCGCTTCGCCGCGGCGGTCGGACGCTTTTCTTCTTCTCTCGTCTGACGCCGGAATCGCACGTCTGCGTCGCTCTGCGCGCGGACGCTCTGGCGTCCCTTTCAGGAGGTCGCGATGCGTCATGCATCCTGGATCTGCCGCTTCGTTTGCTTCGCTCTGCCGGGGATCGTTCTGCTTCCGGATAGTTCGAGCGCCGTCCCGCCCCGGTCGCCGACGCCCCCTGCGACTTCGCGCCCGGTTCGTGCGCCGCGAGAACCCGATCCCCGGATCGACGACCGTCGACGGACCCCGGTCGTCGAACGCGAGCTGTTGATCACGGACCTCGCGGTCATCGAGCATCCCGTCTATACGGATCCTCGTAACGGCGACGCCGCGGTCTGGTCGTTCAAGTATCTGATCGAGCAGATGGCCGGCGACGCCGATCCTTCAGAATTCGCCGCGTCCCTCTTCCCCAGCGGATTCGATCTCCGAGTGAACGGGTACGACGTGCCGCGCCGTTCCCTCGTCGGGGAACGGGCGCTCGGTCCCTGGAGAAAGCGAAGCGGCGGATCGAAGCTCGACCTGGCGAAGGCGCCGGTGAAGCTTCTGGCGATCGTGAACCGGATCGATCTCCGCCAGATCGTCGACGGAAACGTCTTTCAGGCGGGGGAAGGCCGCTTCGTCTTCGGCGTGCTCGACGATCAGGGGCGACCGCTCGAACCTCTGGCGGGCGACGCTCCGGGCGGGATGACGATCATCCTCGAGTACTCGCTCCCGGCGAGGGACCAGGCGGCGCTTATGCAGTGGGTCGACGACTGGCACGAACTCGGTAAATACCGGCCCGGAACCCCCGATTACGACCGACGACTGGCCCGCCTGACGCAGCGCTTCACCGGTCGGGGCCGCGGCGGCGACCGCCCCAACGGCAGCGCGATCAACCAGATCCGGACGAACGAAATCGCGCTCGGAAGTCCGTGGGAACTGCGTGAGTTCCGGCTCGACCCGAAGAGCGGCCTGCCCCGGCCGGTCGCGGTCGCCGAGACGCCGGACTTTCTTTCGCTGAACGAAACTCAGGAATTGGGCGCCCTGCTCAAGTCGAACTCTCAGGCCCTCCTCAGCGGAGACTTCACCCTGCCGGCGCCGCTACAGGCCGGCGCCTCGATCGCGGGACCGTTCTACGACCTGCGACCTGGGCTGAGTCCGGAAGCGTTCGCCGCGAATCTGGCCATCGCCGAAGCGGACGCGGCTGCCGGTCTCGTGGGCGACGACTATATCGAGGGCCTGACCGCCTTCTACGCCAGCGATCCGGTCGTCCTTCCGCTGGGCGACAGCGGGTTCGCGGACATTCCCTGGCAGGCGCCCGGCGTGGACGGCGAGGTGCGACATCGCTTCGCCCTCAACACGTGCTCGGGCTGTCATCGACTGGAAACGGGTACGCCGTTCCTGCATGTCGGCTTTCCGGAATCGGCCCGCAGGCGGAACGTCGCCAGGGAGGGTCTCGGCGGGCCGGCCGCTCTGTCGGCCTTCCTGAACGGCGGTCCCTCGGTCGCCGATCCCGTCGACCCGGAGGTCGAGCGATCTTTCAACGATCTGAACCGCCGCAAGCTCGATCTGGAAGGACTTCTGCGGCGGGGGCCGGAGCGGTTCTGCATGCCGACGCGACCCCACTGACCGCGAACGGGGCGAACGATCACGCGCTCCATCGCGAACGCAACGAGAAAGGGGAGAGCCGCCCGCGCGACCCTCCCCTCTTCCGATTCGACGCTGGATCAGAACCGATCGGCGTTACTTGCCGAGCGCGCCGCCCACCGCGCCGCCGAGGCCGCCGCCGACGTTGCCGAGTCCGGGACCGCCGATTCCGCCCGCTCCGTTGAGGCCGCCGTTAAGCGCCCCGTTCGGACCCGAAACGTTCGGTCGCGGGAGGCGCGGGCTGTTCACCGGAACGCGAACGTTCGGAGCAGCCGCGCCGTTCAGACCCGCGGCGCTCTGCACCGAGCCGGTGACGCGACCCGCCTGGACGTCGGCGTTCAGGCTCTGCAGCGTATCGGCGCTGGCGCCGTTCGGAGAGACTTCCGCCGAGACGTCGCCCGAGAGGTTGGCGTCGACGTTGACCGCCGGGTCGACGTTCATCGCCCGGTCGGCGACGCCCGAGACCCGATCGCTCACGCCCATCGCCTCTGCGCTGACGCTATGGGACAGGTGGCTCAGCTGATGCAGCTTGGCCGCCGAGGCGTTCTGAAGCCGAGCGTTCGCCGCATCGAGCGTGTGGGCCGGACGCTGGAGTTCGTTCGCTTCGAAGTACTTGTCCCACGCCGACAGGCGCTCGATGAAGCTGCCGTCCTGGTTGCCGTAAAGTTCGTCATGCTCGGCCAGCAACGACCCGGGCGAGGCCGGCGTCTGCGACCAGTGCACCAGGCTCAGCGTCTGACTCGCATCGCCGTAGAAATCGCCGAAGTAGAAAGCGTCGGTCGCCTGATCGGCGAACAGGTGCAGCATCAGGCTATCGGTCGCGATGCGTTCGGTCGGCTGGATCGTCAGAACTCCGTCGACCATGGTCACGGCGCTAGACGAAGCGTCGGCAGCGATCTGGTTCGAGGAAGCCGTGACGTTCGCTTCCGCCTCGGCAGCAGCTTCGCCCGCGGCTTCGACCTGGGCGTTCGCGCTGTCGACGGTTTCGCGAGTTTCGCGAACGGTCGCATCGGCCGAGTTCCGGACGTCGGCGACCGCTTCGCGGCCGTCAGCCTTCAATGCCTGAGCCCGATCGGAGGTGGCGTCGACGGTCGACTGAGCGGCGCCTTCGACGTTTTCGCGAGCGTTCGCAACGCGATCTTCGGCGTTCTCCAGACGCATCTCAGCGCGGTCGGCGACGTTCTCCGCGCGGTCCTGGATACGATCCTGAGCGTTCGCGGCACGGTCGAGGACGTTATCCGCGCGGCGGTTCGCCGAATCGGCGACGTTCTCGGCGCGATCCTGAACCCGGTCGCGAGCGTTTTCGATCCGGTCGCTCGCCCGATCCAGGCGGGCGTCAGACCGATCGACGGTCGAATCGACTGCGGCATCCGCCCGGTCACGAACGTTCGCGACGCGGTCGTTCAGCACGTCCTGTCGGTTCTCGATCGCGGAAGAGGCAGCGCTCGCGCGATTCTCGATGACGTTCTGAGCCCGATCGCGAACGACTTCGGCACGACGCTCGGTCGCATCAAGGATCCGCATCGGAGCGTAGAGAACGCCGCGCTTCGACAGGGGATGATCGACGTAGCCCGGCACGTCGATGACGCCTTCCAGCGTTTCGATCTTGCGGGCGGGAACGTCGATCGTCGCGGCCGTCTGGGCGGCAGCGTTCGCCTGCGCATCGACGGCGGCCTGGGCCTCGCCCGCGACTTCCCAGTAACCCGGCGTGCGAACGTAGCCATCGGCGGTCTGCTGCCATTCGCTGGCGACCCAGACCGCTCCTGCCGGAGCGCGACGGAGCGTACCGGTCACCCAGACGAAGTCGGAGACCGACTTGTCGAAGGACCAGTAGCCCGCGATCCACTGCATCCCTTCCTCGGCAGCAGGAGCGATTTCCTCCACCGTCGCGGGGGGCTGCTGCGGAGCGATCTCTCCGCGAACGATCTCTCCGACGTTCGGACGGGCGAACGCTTCGTGTACGGGGCCTCGCAGCAGAACCTCGGCGCGGCGATGGGTCGCGTTCGCGACTTCCTGAGTCGCATCAGCGGCGTTCTCGACGCGATCGGAAGCGCGCTCAGCAGCACGTTCGACGCGACGCTCGGCCCGATCGACGACCGGCGCGGCGTTCGGAGGCGAGACCGTGGCGTCGGCGGCGACGTCAGCCGCGGCGGCAGCGTCAGCCTGCGCTTGTTGACTCGCTGCTTCAGCTTCTGCCTGAACCTGGCCGGCCGCGTTCGCCGCAGCGTCCGCCCCGGCTTGGACGGCTTCTTGTCCGATAGCGTACGGCGCCGCGATCAACGTCGCGGAAGCCGCTGCCAGACGCAACGTGAACTTCGATTGACTCATAGTGATTCCTCGACTTGCGGAACGTTTACCCAGTCGCCTTTCCAGCGACCCGCCGGAGATCCCGGCTTCATGCCCAGCCTTCAATGCAGCAACCATGCCGGAAATTTAGGAAGGCTGGGAAAGATGAAAAAGTCTTTGCCGCTTCCTACTGGCGGGGGGACGTACACGCCAAGGCTTTTGCTAGTCGGTGGTTGCGACTGGCGCAACCCTCTTTCACGGACCGATGAACCCGTGGTCAGAAAAGATCCTCCCAGACCGCGCAGTTTGCGCATAGTCACGATGGGGGGCGCTTCCGCACTTTGCGATGAAACGGCTTTATGCACCGCTCGTTACTCTCCCCGTCTTGCCTGCTGGTCTCGGCGATCGCGGTCGCTCTCGCGAGTGTTCCTGAGACCGCGAATGCGCAGGTCCGACTGGCTCCCCCGATCCCGCCCGCGCCGACGACCGAGGCGGATAACGACGCCGGTCGCCGACCGGCCCGCGACCCGTCCTCGCCGTCGGTCGCTCAAGCGGAAGATCCCGCCGAACTCGAGCGCGTCGCGGTCGTCGCGATTCGAGCGGGCGACGTCGCGCAGGGCGAAGCGGCTCTTCGCCGGTTGCTGGCGATCGATCCGAACCATCGCGAAGCGGTCGTCGCGCTCGGCAACCTGCTGCTGAACGTCCGCCCGCACGAGGCGGCGCCGTTCCTCGATCCCTACGCCCAGGCGCTGCCGAACGACGCGGAGATCCAGCAGCTATACGCCCGGTCGAGGAACTCGATCGACAACTCGGCGATCGATATCGGTCGCCAGTCGAGCCGCATCGGATGCGAAGACTGTCAATGCGACCAATGCCGCAGCCGGCTGTACGGCTCGCTTCGCATCACGGAGCGCTACGACGATTTCCCGGGCGTCGTTCCCACCGCGAACGTCTTCGGCGGACCGACGAACCGCACGAACTCGTTCGGGAATTTGGCCGCGGCGCAGATTAACTACGACCTGATGCGGCTGGAGGATTTCACCCTGACCGGCGGCTACGACGGCATCTACACGCACTACTACGAACCGTCGTCCTCCCGCTTCGATATTCTGCAGCATGCGGGTTATCTGGCCGCGACGAAGACGGGCCATACGCCCTGGCGGGATCTGCCCTTCTCGACGACGCTTCGCGGCGATTACGACAACGTCTCCGCCGACCAGGACCCGTTCCTGCAGCGGTACGGAGCGAGCTGGGCCGCGACCGTGCAGGACTCGGAGACGACGTCGTCGACGCTGTCGCTGCGGTACGCCAACTTCGACTATCTCAATGCCGCCACGACGTTTCTGCCTGGCTTCCTTTTCGCGACGCCGGGCGACGCGGACTCCGATAACTACGCCATCGGTCTGACCCGACGGTGGCAGTCGTCGCTCGTCGACGGCATGACCTGGGAGGCGGGGTACTTCTTCGACCGGAACATCGCCGACTCGTCGCAGTTCACGTACAGCGGAAACCGACTGGTCGGCGGCGTCTCGTTCGAACTGCCGCGAGGCGGCCTCCTCGGCACGAACGTCACGTACTATCGCCGCGACTACGATGCGTCGTCGGGAACCTATCGCGGCGACGACGAACTGCTGATCGGCGTTCGTTATCTCAAGCCCCTCTGGAGCGACGACGTGCTGTTCGTGGCGGAATACGCCTACGACCTGAACCAGTCGACGATCGCGGCGAATCAGTACGACCGCAACGTGTTCGACGTCGGCCTGCAGTGGAACTTCGGTCGCTGAAGTTGACGAGGCAGGCGCCTGATCGACCTGACCAGAACGTGCGACGCCGCGCTCTTCGAGGGAGGAGCGCGGCGTCGCGGGGCGAGAGGGAACGATCTCCTGCGATCAGCGAAAGAGCTGACGCATCTCGTCGGTCTCCGCGGGCGCGTCGAGCTCTCCGAGGGCGCCGTCGTCGATGGCGGGAGGAGCCGGCGTCTCGATCTCGCCCGGTCCTGCTTCGGTCGGCTTCATCGACGGCGGAATCGCGTCCGGCGAATCGGACGGCGCAGGGGATCCGGGCGCCGCGACGGGGGCTTCCTCGGCGATCGTCGTCTCCGTCGATTCGATTTCCTCGGTCACCACGGCGATCAGCGGCGCGATGGCCGATCGTTGCAGGGCGAGCAGATTATTCAACTCGTTCCGCTCGGGCATCTCGTCGAAGCCGTCGATCGCGACGATGACCGTGTCGAAGGGCTGAACCGTGGCGGCTCCGCTCATCGCCATCGACGACAGCGGAAGCTGCACGTCGACCCGCGCCGACTCGCCCGCGGCGAGCTGCGGCACGACGACGACCGCCATAGGCGAGAAAGGTTCGACCGAACCGAGCGCCGCGACGACCGATACGCGGAAGCGGCCTGCCGGTAGATCGCCGCAGTTCCTGACCGTCACGGCGTAGATCGGCCCCGCGACGGGCGTCCCCTCCTGAACGGTGCGAATGCTTGCCGGGACGAGGTCCGCGATCTGCGGCTGCACGAAGCGGGGTCGCCCGAACGCGTCGAATCCGGCGAAGATGCCCGGCATCTGCGGCTCGGGCATGTGTCCGAACATCCGCTGTTCGATCAGCATGTCGATCACGTGACGGGCGTCGGCGAGAGGCGCCGCGGTTCGCCCGATCGCGATCTGGCCGAGCGCGAGTCCCGCGTCCGGCGTGACGTCTTCGACGACCGTCTGCATGGAGGACGAAGCGGTGACGGTCTGCGTCGTCTGAAGCGGAGCCTCGCCGACGCCCTGCTGCGCCGCGATCTGCTGCGCTGGCGCTCCCTGAGGCGGTGCGCCGGGCGCCTGGGCCATCGCGACGCCAGCGAGCGAAAGCGATGCCGCGCAGGCCGCGAGCGTCGTCACGAGGAATCTGTCTCTTCTCGTATCGTGCGGTTTCATGGAACGATCTCCGGTTCGGTTGGACGGGTAAAGCGATGAAGCGAGGACGCGCCGTCGGAGGGCGGGTCCCGGCGTAAAAAAACCCGCCGGCTTGCGACCGGCGGGCGTTCCAGAGTTTCAGTCGTCGTCTTCGTAGAGCGTTCGTCCCCGGCGAGCGGAGGGCGTCAGCCCTCCGTGTCAGTAGGCCGGGCGCTGGCTCACCAGCAGCCCCAGTAATTCGTGTAGACCGGAGCACAGTAGTGGTAGTACGTCACCGGGCGGCAGACGTAGTAGCTGGAGTAGCAGGGCGAGTAGCACGGGCGGTAGCAGTTGTAACCGTGACCGTAGCCGTAACCGTATCCGCCGCCGTACCCGTAGCTGCGATATCCGAAGCTGCGGAAGCAGGCTTCGACCGCTTCGTCGTCGCCGCTCGCCGAATCGGCGCTGGCGAGAAGGCCGTCGACGTCCGCGTCGAGACCGGGCTCTTCGATCGCGATCGCGGCGTCCTGGACGTCGCCGATCGAGATGTCGGCGAGCAGGTTCTCCTCCGCACGAACGGTGACGGCGATCAGCATCATCGGGACCAGGGCGAACAGCATCTTCTTCAACATGGCGGTAGCTCCTCAATCTGACGGCAGGAGGGTGTTTTGAGAGAGGGTCGCGAGTCTGCCGGTCTCGCGTCTCTCTTACACCCCGCCCAGCGAGAACTTCCGCACGTTGTTACGAGGCCGATCGCAAAATCCTTAAAGAGCCCGCTTCGCGGGACCCGCTTCGCGCCCGGACGCCGATATTCTTCGAGCGACCGGGACGTCGCGGACCCCCGACGAACGCCCGGCGAATAGACTCTCCTTCCAGGGCCGTTCCGACCGTTACTTACCTAGATCGTTAGGAGGCGTCGTCGTGTCGCAGGAGAACCCTTCCCCGTTCGCAGCCTACGCTCCGCCCGCCGCGGGATCGGTCGAGAGCGCCGCCTCGCCCTATCGGGAGTACCTGCCGATCCTCAAACAGTTCCGCGAGCAGACGCTGGCGCTGGGGGTGTTGTGGATCCTGTTCGGCACGCTCGGCAGCGTCGCGGGAGCGGCGCTCGTCGCCATGCATCTGGGGCAGATCCAGATCGATCCGGCGCGGCTCGACAGCTTTCCCCTGGTCCTCACGCTGTTCGCTCTGGCGATCGGCCTGCTGTGGCTCTTCGCCGGCGTGGGAACCCTGATGAAGCGACAGGAAGCCGTCGTCGCGGGGCTCGTCCTGAGCTACCTCTGGCTCCTGGGCAACGTGATCTCGTTCAACCTGTGCCTCGCCGCGCTGGCGATCGTCGTGATTATCCAGGGGCACCGGGTGCTGCGCTTCGCGTCGCAACTTCGAGCGGCCGGCGTACCGCTGGATACGAAGCCGTAGCGAGAGGATCGTGTCGCAGCGCCGCAGAAGGATCAGCGCTCGAGAAGATCGTCCGACGCGTGAGCGACGCCGCGGAGCGCGTGCAGGCCGGCGAGGAGCGACGCTTCGTCGCCGCTCTCGAGGAACGAAGCGAGAAAGCGCCGGGCGGCTAGTTGGCCGTGGCGGCGCTGAAGCTCGCGCCGTTCCGCGTACCGAAGCAGGGCCGCATCGGGCGATTCGCCTTCGTCCCACTGGACGTGCTCGCCCAGTTCGATCCCCAGACGATAAGCCGCCGCCGCGTGGAGATAACCCGAGGCACGGCTCGCGTCGGGCCCAATTCCCTCCGACGAAGCTCGCTCGGAGAGACCGACCGCGTCAGCGAACGCGGCGTTCGAGGCTGCGCCGCGCGGACGCCGCTTGGCGTTCTTCAGCTTCACCGTGACGCGAACGCTGTCGACCTTCTTCGCGCCCGCTTCGTCAGTCACCGTCAGTTTTACGACCTTTAACCCGACGGGAAAGGTCGCCGCCGTCTTCGCCTTCGTCGGTCCGGCGAAGCGAACGCCCGGCGCCGACCAGCGATACTTCAGGGAGTGACCGTCCGGGTCGGACGACTTGCCGCCGTTCAGCATCACGCGGGCGCCCCGTTCGGACTTCGTCGTGATGGTGACGTTCTTGCCGGCGTTCGCGACCGGCGGGCGATTGATGACCGTCACCTGCGACGACCACGTCGCCTGATTGCCGGCCGCGTCGGTGGCGATCCAAGTGGCGGTCGACCTCCCGATCGGGAAGCGTGCCGGCGCCGTCGAGGTCACCTTCAATCCCTGCGGAACGTTGTCGGTCGCCTGCGGCTGCGGAAGCAGCACGGCGGCGAACGTCTGTCCGCGATCGCAGCGAACCGTGAAGCTGCCCGACCCCGCGATCTTCGGCTGCTCCTGATCGAGGACCGTCACGCGCTGGGTAGCGAGGGAGACGTTTCCGTCGTCGTCTTCCGCCCTCCAGGTGACGATCGTCGGACCCAGCGGATAGACGGGCGGCGCGTCGTTCGTCAGACGCGGATCTCCGTCGCAGAGATCGGCGACGCTGGGGGGCGCGAGCGCGACGCCCGTCGCATGGTCTTTGCCGGGATCGGTCGGAACGACGACGTCCGGCGTCACGACGATGCTGGGAGCGGTGGTGTCGACGACCGTCACGGTCGTGCTCGCCAAGGTCTTCAGCACGCTGTCGCTGACTTCGACCGATACGGTGTGCGGTCCGTCGGGATAGTCGTGCAGAAACGTCACGGTCGACCCCGGCACGACGTTCGACGTCTCTTTCAGAACAGTCCCGTCGACCCGCCAGGTCACCGTCAGGCGATCGGCGGGGTTCGCGTCGTTCGCCGTCGCCGCGAGTTCGACGATGTTTTGCCCGCCCGTGCATTCGATGACGACCGGCGTCGGCGGGGCGACCGTCGGAGCGTCGTTGAGCTTGACCCGAAACGCGACGAGTTTGTCGAGCTTCTTTCCAATCCCCACGATGATGCTGCCGTCGGCGGAACAGGCGACCGCGTCGTCGAACGACTGCCAGCCCGCGGAGGCCAGATCGATGCCCGCGGCTTGAATCCGATCCAGCAGCGACCGCATCTGACCGTTGCGCCAGACGAACGCTTCTTCGCTACCTTCGTGCGAAGAGACTCCGACGACGGTCGATCCGTCGGCGGAGATGGCGCGGGGCGTCGAGGAACCGTGGAACCAGGGGCCCGCGGGGTAGAGCGTGCCGAGATCGACGGTCCCCTGCCCTGCGGTCCAGACGAAGCCGCGGCGGAGGGACGCCAGGCTTGCATGGCCGATCGCACGCGTTCCATCTTCCGAGCAACCGACCAGCACGTCGCTATAGGGCGCCGAATCGTTGAACGCCGCACGCGGTCCGATTTCTATGGGAGCGCCGGCGGCAGTCCACAGGACGGCCACGGGGCTCGCGGCTTGATCCGCCCGGTCGTCCGTATCGAGCGTTCCGAACGCCCGGGAACCGTCGAACGAGAGCGCGCTGACTTCTCCCGACTTGGCCGCGATGCTCGCCGAGGCGAGGGGCAACTCCGTCACCGCTCCGTTCGCCGACCAGAGGACCGGACGGTCGCCATGCGAAACGTTCGCCACGAACTTCCGCGCGAACCCGCCGATCTTCGTACCTTCGCCGGAAACGGTGAGGGCATCTGCGACCCGTGATCCTGTCAGATCGCCGGGATGAGCAAGCTGCGTCGCGCCGCCGTCGCTGCTCCAGCGGATCGCGTCGCGTCCGACTTGCGAGTAAGGCGGAGAAAGCGCGTAGCGGAATGCGAAGCCGCAGAGGACCGATCCGTCGGCGGAAACGTCACGAGCCTCCGCGCGAAACTTTCCCTGCGAATTCGGCTCGAACTCCGCGAGCGTCGTGAAACTTCCTTCGGCGAGCCACCGCATCGGCGACGTACCGAGATGGCCGCCTGATTCATAGCGATCCGACAGCCCGACGATGACGCTTCCGTCCGTCGACGCAGCACGCGGAGTTCCGTTCGGCAGATCCGCGTCGTCGCCTCGAACATCCAACTCGGTTCCGACCCCGGAGGCGTTCCACCGAATCGGACGGATGCCGACGCTGACGCCAGGCGGACCATCGACTCGCGAGGATCCGAAGGCCGTCGAACCGTCCGCGGAGAGCCCGACCACTGTCGGCGACGCGACGGTCGAAAAGGATTGCAGTTCGACCAGCGACGAAGGCTCCGCTCCCGCGGCGCTTGCGAGTTGCACGCAGAGCAGAAACGCCGCTGCGCTTCGCGCAGCAAGGCGTACGAGTCGTCCGTTCGTCGATCCGAGCCGCTGCATCCGCAAACTGCCGTCAGCGAGATCTGTTCGAGCCGTTCCGCGACGCCCTTGCGACGCGGAACGGAAACAGATTAATCCGCGCACTGCGGCAGACGCCAGCGACTTTCGATCCGTGCCGCAAATTCCTGTCGCCTGCGAGACGCCGCGACGGCGATTCGCGACCCCCGGTCAGCGCCGAATTCAGCCGCCGGTCAGCGCGGGATATCGGGCAGCGTTTCGACGTCGGCATCGCAGGTCAGGCGGAACAGCACGAACGTCGACGCCTGCATGGGATACGGCGTTCCGGGCGCGTGCTCCGTCTTTTCTGCCGTCGGATCGGACGAATCGAGCAGCAACTCCCACGGCTTGCCGTCCACCAGGTCGGGCAACATGAATTCGATCGGGTCGCCCCAGTCGGCGTTGACCAGGATCAGCATCGTATCGCCGTCAATCGGCTCGCCCCATTCGTCGACGTCGACGTCGTCGCCGAAGAGCGCGACGCCGATGCACTTCGTGTAGCCGGCGTCCCAGGCCTCCTGCGTCATCTCCGAGCCGTCGACGTTGATCCAGACGACGTCATGCGCCTGGTCGCCCGCGTGAGGTCGTTCATGGAAGAATCGCCGACGTTGGAAGACGGGCTGCTCGCGGCGAATCTGGATCGCCTTCTGCACGAATCGCAGGAGCCGGATATCCTCGTCGCCGAGGTCCCAGTTCAGCCAACTGATCTCGTTGTCCTGGCAGTAGGTATTGTTGTTGCCTCCCTGCGTGTTCCCCGTCTCGTCGCCGGAGAGGATCATCGGCACGCCTTGCGAAAACAGCAGCGTCGCGAGCATGCTGCGGCGCATCCGCAGGCGGCGTTCGTTGATCTCCTCATCGTCGGTCGGGCCTTCGACGCCGCAGTTCCAGCTCGTCGGGTCGTCGCTGCCGTCGCGGTTGTCTTCGCCGTTCGCTTCGTTGTGCTTCCGCTCGTACGAGACGAGATCCGCCAGCGTGAAGCCGTCATGCGCGGTGATGAAGTTGATGCTCGCGTGGGGATGCTTGCCGTTCCATTGGTACATGTCGCTGGAACCGAAGAACCGCGTCGCGAACTCCGGCAGGTGCCCCCCCTCGCCCTTCCAGAACTTCCTCACGCAATCGCGGTACTTGCCGTTCCACTCCGACCATTGGGCGGGAAAGTTGCCGACCTGATAACCGCCCGGGCCGACGTCCCAAGGCTCGGCGATCAGCTTCACCTGCGAGATGATCGGATCCTGGTGGATGATGTCGAAGAAGCCGCTCAGCTTATCGACGTCGAACAGTTCCCGCGCCAGCGTGCTGGCCAGATCGAAGCGGAACCCGTCGACGTGCATCTCCGTCACCCAGTACCGCAGGCTGTCCATCAGCAACTGCAGCGCGCGGGGATTGGTCATGTCGAGCGTGTTGCCGCAGCCCGTGAAGTCCATGTAGTGCTGCGGCGAGTCGGGCACCAGGCGATAGTACCCGCTGTTGTCGATGCCCCGGAAGGAGAGCGTCGGCCCTCGCTCGTTCCCTTCCGCCGTGTGGTTGTAGACCACGTCCAGGATGACCTCGATCCCCGCCGCATGGAGCGCGCGGACCATCATCTTGAACTCCCGCACCGGGTCGAGACCGCGAAGGTTGGCCGAGTAGCCGGGGTCGGGCGCGAAGAAGCCGAGTGTGTCGTAGCCCCAGTAGTTCGTCAGCCCCTTGTTCAGCAGAAAGTCGCCGTTGACGTGGTAGTGGATCGGCATCAACTCCACTGCCGTGATGCCGAGGTTCTTCAGGTAGTTGACCGCCGGCTCCGATCCGAGCCCCGCGTACGTGCCGCGAAGCTCCTCGGGGACGTCCTGCATCAGCTTCGTGAAGCCTTTGACGTGCATCTCGTAGATGATCGTCTGATGCATCGGGACGTTCGGCGCTTGATCGTCTCCCCAACTGAACGAGGGATCGACGACCTGCGCGAGCGGCGCGAAGGCCGCGCTGTCCCGTTCGTCGAAAGAAAGCGGACCTTCTTCGCTGTGGATGTCGTATCCGAACAGCGAATCGTCCCACGTCAGTCGGCGTGCGATCGCCTTGGCGTAAGGGTCGAGCAGCACCTTATTCGAATTGAATCGCATTCCCGACGCCGGATCGTACGGCCCGTACACGCGGTAGCCGTACACCTGGCCCGGCAGCAGACCGGGAAGGTAGGCGTGCCAGACGTGGTCCGTCTGTTCGACGAACGGGATCCTGGCGCTTTCTTCGGTCGCCTCGGGACCGTCGAACAGGCAAAGTTCGACCTTCTCGGCGTGCTCGGAATAAAGCGCGAAATTCGCTCCCTTGCCGTCCCAGTAAGCGCCCAGCGGATAGGGCTTTCCGGGCGAGATCCTGGCGAGCGTGGGAGGAAGCGACTTGAGCTGTTCCTGAAACTTCGCCTGCGGATTAGGACGTTCCGAACGACGAATGACGTGACGGCTGGCGGTGGACATAAATTTTCCGACGGGTACAGCCGCGGCTCCTACGGTATCCCCCGCAAGAACGGGAGGCGGCTGTCTCGCGTTTACAGCAAAACCTGTGCCGCATGCCGAATCCCGCATTTGCGACCTACGCTGGTTTAACGGCAGCGCCTGGGGCGCTCGTTTTGCGGTCGCGCGGGTCCGGCGGCGGTAGCGAATTGCTCGCAGTCCCCGCACGATTACGATGCTGTCTCCGCCGCTGCCGACCAATTCCGTGCTTCGCGACCCTGGCTCGCTCCGATGAACGCCTCCGCTTCGCCGCATTCTGAAACGACGGCGCCGCAGCGGTTCCTGCTTCTGCCGTTCGGTTCTGCCGGGGACTTGCACCCGTACCTGGCGATCGGCTGCGAGTTGCACCGGCGGGGGCACGAGGTCCTGCTTGCCAGCAACCCCGTCCATCGCCGCCTGGTCGAGTCGCACGGCCTGCCGTTTCACGAGATCGGGACGTTCGAGGAAATGGCCCAGGCGGGTCACGATCCGGCGCTGCGCAGTCACTCCCGATCGTGGAAGGTCGCCGTCCAGTCGACGCCGCTGCGTCAGGTTCGATCGGTCTACGAATGGATCGAGTCGGCGTACCAGCCGGGACGGACGGCGGTGGTGGCCCCGTCGATCATGTTCGGCGCCCGGATCGCGCGAGAAAAACTGGGCGCTCCGCTGGCGACGATTCACCTGGAGCCAGGCTGCTTCCGGAGCGTCTACCGATCGCCCGTGATGCCGCCGCCGCTCTGGATGTCGCCCGGCGTGCCTCGCTTCTGGAAGCGGGCGCAGCTTTGGATCGCGGATCGCTACTTCGTCGATCCGACGCTCGAGCCGATCAACGCCTTCCGCGCGGAACTCGGCCTGGCGCCGGTCCGCCGGTTTCTGCACGAATGGTGGCACTCGCCCGACCTGGCGCTCGGGCTCTTCCCGAACTGGTATGCGGAGCCGCAGCCTGACTGGCCCGCCTCGACCCGACTGACCGGGTTCCTGCGTTGGGATCCCGATCCCGAAGCGGCGGTCGACGCCGAAATCGAGAGCTTCCTGCAGGAGGGCGACGCGCCGATCGTCTTCACCGCAGGCTCGGCAGGGTTCGCCGACGCTTCCTTCTACAGCGAATCGGTCGCCGCGGCCCAGCGGCTGGGGCGTCGCGCGATCCTGCTCTCTCGCCGCAGCGAGCTTCTGCCGGCGACGCTTCCGGAAGGGATTCGGGCGTTCGCGTTCGTTCCGTTCGAGAAGATTCTCCCGCGTGCGGCCTGCCTCGTGCACCACGGGGGGATCGGCACCGTCGCCCAGGCCCTCGCCGCGGGCGTGCCGCAACTGGTGATGCCGGTCGCCTTCAATCAGCCCGACGAAGCCGCCCGGCTGACTCGCTTCGGCGTCGCCGATCGCATCTCCCCCAGTCGCTACCGGGCCGACGAACTCGTGCCGAAGTTGCAGCGCCTGCTCTCCTCCCCCGACGTCGCCCGGCGCTGCGCTGACCTCGCCCGCCGCTTCGACGGCGCCGAGCCCCTCGCCCCCACGTGCGACGCGTTAGAAGAACTCCTCGACCGTCGCACAGGTGAAACCCGACGAACTGCAGCCCCGGCGGGACTCGATCGAGCCTCCGCCGGTCGTTAGCCGTTCGGCGTCTGCCTTCAGTCGCCGTTCAGCGTTCGAAGATGTCCGCTTCGGCGCACGCCGCGCCGTTCAGCGCCCAGAGGGCCGCATGGAGGGCGTCCTCGTCGCCCGTTTCGGCATAGGCATCGAGATACGCCGACGCGGCCCGCTCGCCGCAGAGACTCTGCAGCGCGCGCAGCTCGGCGTACTCCAACTCGGCGTCGGCAGGCGCCTGGCCTTCGTTCCACTGCACGTGATCGCCGGCGTAGATCGCGATCCGCTGGGCGGCGTTGGCGTAGGCGTAGCCCGACAGGCTCATCGCGTTCGGAGCGCTGTTCACCGCGTCGCGCGTGCCGTGATGGAACGTCTTGGCGAAAGCCTCGTTCGCCTGTTTCCCGCGGGAGCGGGCCTTGGCGTTCTTCAGCTTCACGGTCACCTTGACCTTCGCGACCGACTTGGCGCCGGCAGCATCGGTGACGGTCAGCGTCACGGTTTTCGTTCCGATGGGGAAGACGCCGCTGGGCTTCGCCGTCGTCGGCTTCTTCAGTCGCACGCCGGGCGCCGTCCAGCGATACGTCAGATTGTGTTGATCGGGATCGGAAGAGGCGCTTCCGTTCAGCCTGACCGTCGCTCCCTTTTCGGAAGACGTCGTGACGACGATCCGCTTGCCGGCATTCGCGGTCGGCGTGCGGTTCACGACTGTCACGTTCTGCGAGACGCTCGCCGTATTGCCGCCCGCGTCGGTCGCGGTCCACATGACGGTCGTCAGCCCGATCGGCAGGACGGACGGTGCGTTGGACGTCACCTGCAGACCCGCGGGGACGTTGTCCGAAGCCGTCGGCGGAGTCAGCGGCGCGGCCGAGAAGAGCGTACCGGGATCGACGAAGCGATCGATCGCCGCGGCGGGCGCGAGCGTCGGCTTCTCCTGGTCGACGACGGTCACCTTCTGCGTCGCGGTCGCCTGATTGCCGTTCGCGTCCGTCGCGGTCCAGGTGACGATCGTTTCGCCCAGCGGATACTGCGACGGAGCGTTATGGGTCAGCGCTGGTTCGCCGTCGCAGTTGTCGGCCACCGTCGGCGGCGTCAGAACCACGCCCGTCGCGAAGCTCTTGCCGGCGTCCGTCGGCACGACGACGTCGGACGCGACCGTAACCGAGGGAGCGGCCGCGTCGGTGACCGTGACGGTCGTCGTCGCCGTGCCCGTGTGATAGCTGTCGTTCGCCTCGACCGTGACCATGCTTTGACCGTGGGGATAGTCGTACTCGAAAGCGATCGACGTGCCCGAGACGACGTTCGGCGTCGTCTGCTGGGCGACGCCGTCGACCTTCCAGACGACCGTCAGCGGATGGCCGTCCGCGTCGCCGACCGTGGAAGCGAGCGTGACGAGGTGGCTGCCGTCGATGCACTCGACGTTCTCCGCCGACATCGCCGATGCGGTCGGGACGTTGTTGGGCGGAACGGTCAGGGTGAAGTTGATCTTGCCGGGATTGCCGGCGTAAGCCGTGTCGGCGAAGGCGATCGCGGCATTGTGCGAGCCGACGTCGGCGAGCGTCGGCGTGAAGTTTAAACTGACGTTGAAGGGCCGCTTCCCCGTCGACCCGACAGGAGGCGTCAGGACCGCGGACGGAGGCAGGCCCGTCGCCTTGAGCGTCAGCGTTTCGTTGTCCTGATCCTGGCCGACCAGCGCGGCTGAAAAGGAAGAACCGAGGGGAACGCTATACGACTGGCCTTGAACGAGCGCCGACGTCACCGTCGGGCGCCGATTTCTGAAGGGAACGAAGACTCGAAATGCCGTCGTCGCGCCCTGATATTCACCCGAGCCGACGATGATGCAGTCCTCATCGGCGCTCCCATCCGTGGAGCAGCTGTTCGCGGTGTACAGACGACCCCAGCCGGTCATGTCGATGCCATACTCGGTCGCCAGGACGTCGCGAAGCGATTTATGTATCCAAGGAGAATCCCAAATCCAGATCGCTGCATTGCCGTGTCCCACGCCGCCGGTCGAAACCTCGCCTACGACGAGCGACCCATCGTCCGTTATGTCGTATGCACAACTATTTTCATTCTGATTCGCGTGGATGGCTCCGCTTCTACCCGTAGCTCGAAAGGAGCTGGCCACGTATTTTCCGTTAACCGACGAGAACCCGACGATCAACTTGGTCAGCGACACCGCTTCCCCATAGGATTCCGTGGCGAACGGCAATTGACCGGTATTGCCCTCGCTTATCCCAGGTACCCTTGTAAGAAATCGGGTATCGTCCCAGTACGTAGTCGCAAAATCTCCGTTACTCGAGACTCCCCTGATAAATCCGGAAGATGTTCCCTGTGTTGATGGAATGAGAATGCTGTTCCAACTTGTTGGCGACTGGTATTCGGCGCCCACTGCGCGGATGCTGCTACCGACGATCTGAAGACCGTCGGCGCTGATGTCGAAGGCTCGCGACTCGCCCGTGGCGGATCCATACGCCCGTAGGTGGGTCATACCCGTGGAATCTCGCCAGCGAAACGCGCTGATGAATCCGAACGGACTCGCCGAGTGTCCCACCACCGTTCCCACGATCGGCGTGCTGGATACCGTCGCGCTCACCGGACCGATGCCTCCTGCGGTCGACGTAGTGACGCCCTCGGCATAGCTGTTTCCCGGAGCGTTACCGAGCGTTCCCAACTCCAGCATTCCTGTCGCGGCGGACCAGATAAAAGCGCGATCGTATCCGTTGGCTGAACGAGAGTGCCCGACAACCAGCGACCCGTCCGCAGAGACGCCCTTCGCCACGGAATGCCGTACGCCCGAATCCAGCCATCCCAGCGGCTGAATCGTCGGCGGCTGAACTGTCTGCGCCTGAGCGCCGGCGATCGACGCGACCGCCACGATAAAGAATCCGGCGAGAACTGAATCGCGAGCGTTCGTCATGGAGCCCCTTCGGACATATCTGGACATAATGATGCGTAACCGGCGGGCGTGTCCTGCAGGATCTCTCCGCTACAGAGTTTCTTGTCAGGCCGTCACAGCTTCTTTTCGGCGGCTCCGTTCGGGTCTGTCGTGACGCAGGCTGTCGAAGCTCTCCGCCTGGGCTCGGGGCTCGCGATTGTCCGTAACATCCCGAGCGAGACCGCGCTCGGCGAAGGAGCAGGCGTGCGGCGATTCGCACGCCGCGTCGTTCCTTCTGCCGGGGTGGACGCGTCATGTCCCGCTCGATCGCCTTCCACGTCCTGTGGACCAGTCTTTCCGCCGCGTCGCTCGCCTTCGGGGGAGACGATCTCTTCTCCGATCTAAAGATCGAGTCGGTTTACGGCTCGTCGGGGTCGGCAGCCGATCTGGAGCCGACGGAAGCCGCTCCGACGATTCCCGCAGGCGGGCCGCACTCGCCGGTCGAGATCGCAGGACCGGCGTCGCTGGCCGAGGCGCTCCGCAACGGGGGCTTCGATCCGCAGGAAGCGAACTCCCAGTATCTGACTGTCGTGGTTCGCTCCGGCGAGACGCAGAAGACGGCCTTCGCGACCGTTTCGGAGGATCGGAAGCGGGTGCAACTGGTTCTGCCGCTCGACTCGCTGGCGAAGGGGGCGAAGCTGCCTGCCGATCGTCTGGCGGCGCTGATGGAGGCGAACCGCGCTGATCGCGCCGAGCGTTTCGCCCTGAGCGTCAAGCTGGGGCGGATCGAGTTGCACCGCTCGCTCGACAACCGCGGCGTCACCGGCGCCCGGCTTCGCGATTCGCTGGAGGCGATGGTCGCCGTCGCCGAGGAAACCGCGTCGCTCTGGAAGTTCGAAGAAGCGCCCGCGTCGTCGCCTGCGCCTGCATCGCCCGCCGCGAGCGATGCCGCGAAGCCGTCGGTCTCCGGCGGATCTGCAACGCCGACCGCGAGCGCATCCGCCGCTATTGTCGGTTCGTGGACCGCATCCCGATCGAAGACGCAGGCGTTCGCTCTGCGGCTTGGGGCCGACGGCGCGTTCGACCTCGTCACGGTCGACGGAACGCGAAACGCTCAGTCCAGCGGGACTTACGTCCTGTCAGGAAGCAAACTCTCGCTGAACGACGCGAAGGGAGGCGCCCTCGTCGGAACGATCGTCGTTCGCTCGGCAGACCAGTTCGAGTTCACGCCGGAAGGAGGCGCCGCGACGGCGCTCGTCTTCCAAAAGCCGAAGTGAACTTCAGCATTCCTCTAGGTCGCCGATTCGACGCCGCCAAAAAAACTGGAAACTTTTTTCTCATGCTCGGCTAGGAAAAATTCCGGTACTGCCGAGCGAAGCGATCGCGACCCCTTACGCGAAGGGCTTTACGAGTTCAGAACTTGCGTCCATTCACTTACGTGAATCGGTCTGTGACGGAGGTAGGGATCGCCCCGCCGCGTCGCTCGCCGGACTGCCGCTCCGAAGATCAGGTCGGCCGCCCGGGCGGACTCGTTCTAGCGTTGGATAGCACGCGAACGAATCGGCCACCCGGATGCGGGCCGCCGAACGCTTCGCCCCTCGACCTTTTCTGTGTGCGGTTGATGGTTGCTGACCGCATTCTTTCGGACCGCTGAGCCAGGGCAGTCTCCTCGGCGGTCCCCTCTTCTCTTCCCTGTCGGGGAACACGAGGCAACGCGATGGTCGAGAAACTTCTTCTTCCTCTGGGGGCGGCGCTGGTGGCTTACGCAGGGGGGCGTCCACCGAACCTCGCCCTGCCGCCCGACTTACCCCCTGCCGGGATCGTCAGCCCGGTGCAGCAGGTCGCGCCCGACGCCAACGGCGCCGAGATTCCGCCGGTGCCCGATCCTCCTCCCCGGGCAGCTTCGGCCAACGCCGCGATTCCGGGCCGCACGCTCGGAACGATGTTTATTCGCGACGACCAAGGGGACGTCGTCGCCCGCGTGCAGGAATTGATCATCGAGCCGCGCGCGGGCCGCGTCGTCTACGCGGCGGTCTCCTTCGGTCGCATGGTCGGCATGGGGGACGTGGTCTACGTCGTGCCGTGGGATTGCCTGGAGATCGCTCCCGGCTGCCATGAACTGCGGCTGAGCCTGTCGCCCGAGGCGATCAAGCAGGGCCCGCGGTTCTCGCTCGAGAGTTGGCCGAACTTCGCGGACGAGGTCTACACGGCCAGCGTTCGCGATTACTACAAGAACGTCCGCTCGGCACGCCCCGGACCCCCGGGCGATTCCCTTCGCGCCGTCGTCCGGTAACCCTTCGATCGCACGGAAAGAAGCTGAATTGAAGAAAGCCGCCTCGCCGACGCACTGCCGGCGGGGCGGCTTTCTTCGTATTTTCGCGGGAATTCGCCCGCCCGAAGTAACGATCCGACGTGGTTTTCGCTTCGCCAGGAAGAAAGCACGCGGCGCTCTGCGTCCCGAATCCGCCTTTCTTCCCTGCCGAAGTCTCGACGAAACCAGAAGGATCCTTCCATGAACGCCTGCCCGCTCCCTCTCGGTCGCCTCGCCGTGACGGCTGGCCTGATGCTCGCCAGCCTGGCTGCCCGCCCTGCCTTGGCAGATCCGACGATCTACCAGACGACGCTCGCCTCGACGGTCTGGGTCCTGGCGAAAGGTTCCGAAGGAACCTCCAGCGGCACCGGCGTCCTGATCGACGCCGATCGAAAGCTGGTCATCACCAACGCCCACGTCGTCGGCGAGTGCCGCAACGCGGTTCTGTTCTTTCCCGACTTGGAAAATGACCGCCCCAAGGTCGACCGCCAGCACTATTACGACAATGTGAAGAAGCTCGGCCTGCGCGGCCGCGTCGTGGCCGTCGATCGGAAACGCGACCTGGCGCTGATCGAGATCGACCGGATTCCGGAGGGGGCGAAGCCGGTCATCCTCGCGGCGACGAGCGCCCTCCCGGGCGAGGCGGTGAACTCGATCGGAAACCCTGGCGCCAGCGATGCCCTGTGGGTCTTCACCTCCGGCACGGTTCGCTCGGTCTACAAGAAGTCCTTCCGCAGCGGCGCCGGCGATCACGAATTCACGGTTCTCGAAACTCAGGCGCCGATCAACTCGGGCGACAGCGGCGGACCGGTCGTGAACGCGAAGGGCGAACTGGTCGCCGTCGCCCAGGCGGTCTCTCCCAAGGCCAGGCTGGTGACGTACTGCGTCGACGTGACCGAGGTTCGCGACTTTCTCGACAGCCCCTGGAAGCCGGCGCCCCTGCCGGTGGAAGAGATTCTCAAGCGGACCGACCTGACGTACACGAAGCACGAAACCGGTCACTTCGAGGTCAAGATGACCCCGGAAACCGATCAGACGGCGTCGGTCTTCATCGCCAAGGACGTCGAGTACTTCGAACGGGCGGACGTCCGCCGGATCTGGACTCTGGCCCAGGTGACGAAGGAAGCGCCTACCGCCGACACGATGACCAAGCTGCTGGAGCAGTCCGCCCGTACGAAGATCGGCGCCTGGTCGCTCGAGCGAAACCCGGCAGGTGAGTGGCTGATCGTCTACTGCGTGAAGATGGACGCGACCGCAGCGCCCGACGCGGTGAAGAGCACGATGAACTACGTCGGCAAACTCTCGGTCGCGATGAAGAAGGAGCTCGCTCCCGAGGCGAAGACGACCAGTTCCACCGACACGCTGAACTCCTGGCTGGCGAACTGAGATCGACTGCTCGGGGCCTTTTGGCCGCGAAGAAACCCTCTGTGTGCCACGGCTGGCTTGCCCAGCCGTGCCGAATCGAGACCCGTCTTACGCACGGCTGGGCAAGCCAGCCAGGGCACACCAGACGCTCGAACGCCCTCGGCAGGGGCGGAAGCGGCGGACGACCGCGGCGAACGGAACGGGAGCCCTTCCCCTCCGATTCGCCGCGGTCGTTTCGCGTTTCGCTCCGGAGCGAAAAATGAAAAACGTCCGTAACGTTCTCGCGGAATCCCCGCTGGGCCATGCATGAGAGGAACCCGACAAGGGGACCTCGAAACGAACAACCAGCCGCCTTTCGATCGCCCCGCAAAGGAGAACAGTCATGATCCGGTTCGTCGCTTCCCGCCCCGTCAAGTTCGTCGTCTTCGGTCTCTCGGTCGCCGTCGCGTCCAGCGCCTTCGCCTGTCCCCGTCCGGGCGGTGGCGGTTACGGCGGCGGATATCATCGCCCGGTCCAGTACGCTCAGCCCCAGTACCACGCCCCGCCGCAGTATCGCCCGGCGCCGCAGCCCTCGATCCCGCCGCAGCAGATGTTCCCGCAGCAGCCGGCCGGCGGCTTCGCGCAGGGTCAACCGGGCCAGCCGATCCAGGGTCAACCGATCCAGGGCCAGCAGTTCCCCGGTCAGCCGTCGCAGGGTCAGAGCTTTCCTCAGCAGGGTCAGCCGAGTCAGCAAGTGCAGCAGGGTCAGGCTCCGCAGGGGCAGTTTCCGCAGGGCCAGCCGAATCAGCAGCAGGGAGCGCCGCAACAACCGTTCGCGAACGCACCCCAGGGCGCTCCTTCCCAGCAGCAGACTCTCCCTCCGCAAGCCGCTCCCGCTCAAGCGGCCCCGAACCAGGCCGCTCAGGCTCCGGCGTCGCAGGCGCCTGCCGCTGCGGCGGACGCCTCGATGACGGCTCTGCAGATCCTCGCCGGAATGTCGGCTCCCCCGGCGACGTCCGCCGAGACGGCTTCCGTCGCTCCGGCTCAGGCGGCGACCGATCCCCGGGTCGGCGCCTGGGTCGCCAAGCTCGGCAACGGCGCCACGATCCGGCTGGAACTGCGAGCCGACGGCTCGTTCCTCTGGACCGCGACGCAGGAAGGCAAGACGAACTCCTTCCAGGGTTCGTACGCCTTCGGCAGCGAAACGCTGACGCTCTCCCGGTCGAGCGATAACCAGAAGCTGGGCGGAAAGCTGACCCTCGCGGCGAACGGCTTCAATTTCAAGCTCGACGGCTCCAGCGACTCGGGACTGGATTTCGTGCGGGGTTGATCGATCGCCGACTGACTGCGACGCCCGTCGCAGCGGTCAGCCGGTCCCTTCCCTGGGAGCCTGTCAGCCGGTTCCTGACGAACCGACCGAAGCCGAAGAGCCTCCCTTCTACGCGAGGGGCGGCTTTTTTCGTCGGCGGACGCGCGATCCCGTTATTCTTGGTCGATGAAGCGGACGAACGCTGCAGTCGTCTGCTCGAAGGGGACGGGTCGAGAAAGATGCCGCGATGACAGTTCAAGAACCGCGCCGCGGATGGTCGCCCGCGATGCCGCTACTTCTAGTCGGAGTGATGTTGCTGGCGGGCTTCGCCGTGATGGTGGCGGTCGCTACCTGGCTCAATAGCGGTCCTGATTGGCAGGTGAGCGCGACGAACAGGCCGGACGGCGTGCTCGTCGAGGCGTTCATCGGCAACGCGCCTGTGCCCAACTTCTCAGTTCTTCTCGTCGGCCGATCGATTCCTCGTGACGCGGTACGCGCGACTCCCGAGAAGTTCGACGCGGAAGTTCTTAAGCCGTTGCACTTCGACCCGACAATCTCCCCAGGGTATTGGGCTTTCGAAATCGACGGCGTACCGGTTGGAGTCACGCGCACGTGGATGAGAGTCGGAGACCTGACGGGCGACGACCTGGTGATCGAACGCGGCGGGATCGCTCGCTATCCGTGAAGGATGTTCTCGAGGACGAGCCCGCCGCTACTTCGCGTCCGTGAACTGCCCGTTCGGCGGAGTTTGCGGCCCTAGAATTCGCCTCAGTTCGGCGATCAACCGGGGCAGCGCATGTTCGTATTCAGGCATGTAAATCATGGTGGCGATGCCCGCGATGCCTGCCCCGAACCATTGCGATGCAAGAACGGCAGTGAGGGCATAGAATCCAGGCGGCGTCTCATACACGCCCAGCCATCCCAAGACCATCCCTGCGACGCAACCACATGCCAGGGACGGAATGATCAGTGTCCCCAGTTTGACGAAGACGAACAGAACCAGAGAGGGCCACTTGCCGAAGACGGGCAAGCCGATCGACCGATAGAGTGCGTCGATACGCTCGCCGATCGGCGGGACGAATGCGGCGAGCCGCACGATAACTGCCATTTGCAACGCTCCCGCTCCGGCAGCCAGGACCGCGACGGGCGCGATGAAGAGCGGGCTATCGAACGGGATCCTGGCGCCGATCACATTAGCGAAGGGGTGTCTGCCGACCGTTTCCCCGACCTGCTCCAGAGCGTACCCGTAAACCAACGGCACGACGACGAGCCCCAACACGAAGTAGCAACCGCTGGCGGTTGTATAAACGACCTTCTCGACCGTGGTCATCTCGTGGAGCAGGCGGCGCAGTCGCTCAGCGGCAGTCAAGGCAGTCTCCTGACAAGGCGATCGTCCCGACCTGTCTGAGGCGGACGCAACGGTTGTACCCCGTGTATCCCCGGCGTGCATACGATTGCGGACGCGGCGGGTCCGGCGGGATAATCGCCTGATGCGAACGACGCGGGCGAGGCGTCGCTCGCGAAACCGCGTCCCTCAGGAATCCCCGTGGCTGAAATGCCCGAACCCGAAGAATCGACGCAGCAGGGTGTGCCGGCGATGGAAGTCGCCTGGACGCTCGTCGCTGCGCGGATCGACGCGTTCGCGGAGGCGTGGGGCGCTCCTGATTCCTGGCCGCGGCAGGACTCGCCCCCCTGCCCGCTCGACTTCCTGCCCGAGGGAGCGATTCCCACGCGGCGGTCGGCGCTGCTGGAACTGATCAAGCTCGACATGGAGTGCCGGCGGTCGCACGGCTCCCTCCGCACCGTCGAGGAGTACCTGAGCGAGTTCGCCGATCTGCTTGACGACGACGCGATTCTCGAACTCGTGCTGGAGGAGATCCATCTTCGCCGAAGGCAGGGCGAGAAGATCTCGCAGGGGGAGTATGCGTCTCGCTTCCCCTCGCTCGCCCCGCGAGTGGCGTCGGCGGTCGGATTCGAAAGCGGCGTCGAAAGCGCGCGGTCGTCGGCGTCCGGCACGAAGCGCGGCGACGAACGCGATCAGCCCCTTTCCGAGCGTTTTCAGCCGGGCGACCGGATCGACGACTTCGATCTGGTCAATCGTCTCGGCGCCGGTTCGTTCGCGACGGTCTTTCTCGCCTGGCAGCGATCGATGCAGCGCTGGGTCGCGCTGAAGATCTCCGCCGCGGGGGGCGCCGAACCGCAGACGCTGGCCCAGCTCGAACACCCCTTCATCGTGCGCGTATTCGACGTGCGTGACATCGAAGAGGGCGAACTGCGGCTGCTCTACATGGAGTACGTCCGCGGCGGAACGCTGGACGACATTCAGAAGGCCGTCGCGAAGCTCCCGCGCGAGGAGCGTTGCGGCAAGGCCATGCTCGAACTGCTGGACGAGGCGCTTCGCGCGCGGCACGAAACGCCGCCGCAGGACTCGCTCCACCGGGCGCTGCTCGAACGGACGAGCTGGGCAGAAACCGTCTGCCTGCTCGGTTCGCATCTCGCGCTGGCTCTGGGCTACGCGAAGCGCCGGGGCGTGCTGCATCGCGACATCAAGCCGGCGAATATCCTGCTGAGCGCCTCGGCGTTCCCCAAACTGGTTGACTTCAATGTCAGCTTCGGCAGCGAGGTGCAGGGCTTCTCGGCCAGCGAGTTCTTCGGC
Source organism: Lignipirellula cremea (assembly GCF_056501455.1). Lineage (NCBI taxonomy): Bacteria > Pseudomonadati > Planctomycetota > Planctomycetia > Pirellulales > Pirellulaceae > Lignipirellula > Lignipirellula cremea. The sequence continues at coordinate 5,218,127 of NZ_CM151415.1, read as the reverse complement.
GGCAGCCTGGCCTACATGTCGCCCGAACAGCTCGACGCCATGCGACCCGGATCCAGCGTGCGACCCGAGGATCTGGACGTCACGAGCGACGTCTACGCGCTCGGCATCGTGTTGTGGGAACTCTTCTCCGGCGACCGACCCTTTCCGCGTCCTCCCGCCGGCGTCGGAAAGATGGAGGCGCTGGACGCCTTCTATCGATCGCGAGCGCACGGCGTCCGACCCGATGCCGTCGAGCGTTTTCCGACCGACGCTCCGCCGGCGCTGCGTCCGATTCTGCTCAAGTGCCTCGATCCCGATCCGAAGCGACGTTATGCAGAGCCGGACGAACTGGCGCGGCAGCTTCTACTTTGCCTGCATCCCGAGGTGGAACGCCTGCTCTGGAGGCGTCCGACCGGGTGGCTCGGGTGGACGCTCCGATTTCCCCTGTTCGCGATTTTCCTGTGCGTCCTTCCGCCGAACGTCGTCCTGAGCGCGCTGAACATCGCTTACAACGCGCGGGCGGTCGCACAGGGCTGGGCGCCCGACCTGTTCGACAAGCAGGTGACGGTCATCAACCTCGTCGCTTACTCGCTCGGCATCGCCTTATTCCTGCTCTATGCCATTCCCTTCTCGCGCACCATCCGCGCGGTCAGGTTAGGCGAGCGAGAGCCCGCCCCCGCTGCGACTCTGATCGGGAAGACGCTCGCGCTGGGCCCGTTCGCGGCCTGGGTGACCGTCGTCATGTGGACCTGCTGCGGCGTCGTGTTCCCGGTCTGGACGCATCTGGCCGTGGGCGACGCGCACCTGGGGCGGTACAGCCACTTCTTCCTGTCGCAGGTCGTCTGCGGAGCGCTCGCGGGGCTCTTCGATTACTTTCTCTTCACGTACCTCGCGCTGCGGGTCTGGATCCCGGCGACCATCTCGCGAACCGACGCATCGGCTCAGGCCGTGGCCGATCTGCGGAACGTGCCGTGGTGGGCGGGAAGACTGGCGGCCGTCTATGCGGTGATTCCGTCCGCGTGCGTGATCCTGCTCTCATTCGGCGACGCGGAGATACGCTTCCCGTTCCTCGCGCTCGGGGTCATCGGCTTCGTGGGACTCGCCGCCATCTTCTGGCTCTCGAAGGAGATTCAGCGGAACGCGGCCGCGCTCCGCATCGCCCTGTCTCCCGATCCGGCGCGTACCGAAGAACTGGAACGAACCAGTCGCTTCGACGCGGCGGCGTCGATCTGGTCCAGCGTCGGCGGCGGCGAGCGTCGCTGAAAGAAACGACGCGACCGAATCGGCTACATTGATCAGCGGCGATAGACCGTTTTCAAGATTGCATCCCATGACCGAACCCGAAGATCGCGACGAGCGACAGGAAGCGCTGGAGGTTCGCATCCGGAAGCGGGAGCCGTCGGCGCTCGCGGAGTACGTCAATTTTCGCCGGCCGCAATTGCTCGCGTATATCGAGCGAAACCTCAGCGCCCAGCTCTCCCGCAAGACCGAGGCGGAGGATCTGTTGCAGGAGGCGACCGCCGCCGCGCTCCGGGCGCTGCCCGAGTACGACATGGGCGATCGCGACCCTTTCGGATGGCTCTGCCAGATGGCGGAGCGGCGGATCGTCGACGCCCATCGGCGCTTCGCCAGCGGCAAGCGAGACGCCGGGAAAGAGATCCCGATGAGCGCGGGCGGCGGCGACGACGGTCGCGGCATGGAGGATCTGCTGGTCGCGAGCATGACCAGCGCGAGCGCGGCTTTCTCGCGCAATCAGCGGGAGTTCCGCCTGCTCGCCGCGATCGAACAGCTTGACGACGTGCCGAAGCAGGCGATCCAGATGCGCTACGCAGAGAACCTGCCGACGAAAGAGATCGCCGAACGGCTGGGCAAGACCGATGGCTCGGTCCGCGTAATGCTCACCCGCGCGCTCGCGAAGTTGCGCGAGATCATGGGCGACGACGCGCCGACGTTCTAGGAACCAGAACGTCCGTGTTCCGACGGCTGGCTTGTCCAGCCGTGCTTGAACGGCGGCGGTGTCGACCAGGTCGAAGATGCGAATGAGCTGTTCGACGTGGAAGCTCAGGCGGAGGTTCTGAAGGCTTCGGCGCGTTACGGAACTCTGGGAAAGGTCGATCGGTGGCGCACGCTTTGCACAGACGTCGTATCCGAAACTCGAACCTTCCCTCGAACAACCTTTCGGAGCGACCCATGCGCGTACTCGCCGCCCCTCTCTTCGCGACCGGCCTGTTCGCGTCGGCTCTTCTCCTGAGCGTCGGCTGCGAAGGGAATCCCGGAATGCAGCGCGTGATGGAATCGACCTCGCCGGCGGCGGACGATGACGTCGGCGTGGGGGGCGGACTCTCGGGCGACGGTTACATCAGCCCCGAGGGTCAGACCGGCAGCTCATTCGGCGGCGCCGAGGACTGACCGGATTCGCTCGACCCGGCGCAGCGAACGAACAGGTATTCGTTGCATCCGTACCCGTGACAGAGCTTCAGCTCTTCCAGCCTGAAGCCTCGGTCGCGATAGAAGCGAAAGACATCGTCCGGCGCGGCGACCTCGAACGGCCAGCCGCCGACCCAGTCGATCAGATCGTGCCAGGGCGACATGCCGCGCCCCGGCCTTTCGGCGATCCAGTTTCGCCAGGGCGCCGTCGGATCGCGGAGCGTCATGAGGAGGAACGCGCTGGCCGCCGTCGTCACCGCCGCTCTGCGCAGCGTCTGCCAAAGCCAGATTCCGCAGGCGTAGATCGGTCGCAGCGGTCGGGGGAGTCGCTGGTAGAGCCGCTTCACGACCATCCAGGCGCGGGACCGTCCCCCCTCGTCGTTGTATAGGCTGATCGCCAGGCGACCGCCCGGCGCAACGCGTTCGCTCAGGTTATGAAGCGCGCGCCGCATCTCGCCCGTATGGTGGGCGACGCCCCAGCAGTAGACGACGTCGAACTGGCCAAGGCCTTCCAGATAGGCCTCGTCGAGCAGCGAGCCCCGCTCGACGATCCAGGTCGCATCCCCTTCGCCGAACCTTCGTCGCATCTCAGTCGTGCAGGCGACGGAGTCGGCGTCGTAATCGAACGAGCGGACGCGAGCGCCGAGGTTCCGCGCGGCGAGCGAGAACAGTCCGCTCCCCGATCCGGCGTCCAGGAAGGTCATCCCCTCCAGTTTCTCCAGCCGCAGCAGGCCCTTCAGCGACGCTTTCGCGTCGGCGATACGATCATCGTCGACCAGTCGCAGGAAGCGCGACCAGTTCTCGCCGAACGCGAAGCGATCGTCTGAAGCCATGCCGTCCAAGCGTTGTGCAACGTCGCCGTTGCGAGTGCGAATTGAAAGCGAACGAGGCGAAGCGTACGGCTTCAATAGGAATAGAGGTCGTGAACGCTGACGTCCGCTTCGCACCGAGGGCAGACGAACGTGCCGCCTTGCAGTTCCCAGAGCATTCCCGCGACGTCCGAGCGCAGATCGAACGCCGCGATTAGCGCGAGATATTCCATCTCTTCGGCGAACGACTTGCGTTTCTGATTCATCATCGACGCCAGGATCCGCCGTCCTTCCGCGACCGCGTCCCGAAGCGGCCCGTCGATTTCCTTCTCTCGAATTCGGGGGAGTCGGCCGTTCTGGCCGCTAGTGAGGCTGGCAAGAATCATCGCCGCGAGACGCAGAGCGAGAAAGCCCTTTCGTCGCTCGCCGTTCGCACCCGCGATTCGCACCAGGTGCGGCATGGCCGCGAGACTCGCCGAGCCGATCGACCACTGGTGGACCAGTTTGTGCTCCAGGTCGTCCCAGAACTTCTGCGTGAGCGACTTGCTGCGTTCGATCGACCGGAGCGCATGGGGCACGTCCTCGGCAAAACCATGCGCGTGCTTGAGTTCGCTCCAGACCGGGTCGTCTAACTCGATCACGTCGCCCTCCGCTACGCCGGCGTGATGACGATCTTGCCGTGGAGAGCGCCTGACTTGGAGATCGTGCTTTCCTCCTGCAGGCGATGGGCTTCGGCCGCCTGGGCGAGCGTCAGTCGCTTGCCGATCAGCGGACGGAGTCGCTTGTCGCGAAGCCACTGGTTGATGTCTTCGGAGCAGATCCGCATCTCTTCAGGCGTCGCTTTGAACATGACGAAGCCGTGCAGCGAGAGCCCCTTGACGTAGAACGGACCGACCGGGAACGCAGGACGCGCATCGCGACCCGCCATCAGCACGATCCGCCCGCGCTCCGCCATGCAGCCGACGATGAAGTCGAAGTCGGGTTCCCGCTGCGTTTCCCAGAAGACGTGCGCTCCTCCCGGGGCGAACTCCTTGAAAGCCGCCGCGACGTCGGTCGTCTTGTAGTTCACCGCTTCGTCGGCGCCCAGTTCCTTGCAGTACGCGACCTTCTCGTCGGATCCGGCGGTCGCGAAAACCTTCGCCGCAGCAGCCTTCGCCATCTGAATGACGGTCGACCCCACGCCGCCCGATCCGCCCTGCACGAAAATCGTTTCGCCCGGCTTGAGATGGGCTTCGCGGAAGAGTCCCAGGTGGGCCGTGATGCCGACGAGAGCGCTCGCCGCCGCGGCTTCGAATTCGACGCCGTCGCAGATCGGGTAGAGGAACTTCTCGTCGATCGCGCACAACTCGGCGAACGTTCCCTGCCGTCCCAGCAGGCCCTGGTTCGAGCACCAGACCCGATCGCCCGCCTTGAAGCGGTTCGCGTTCTCGCCGACGGATTCGACCGTGCCTGCCAGATCGCAGCCGACGACGAACGGCAGCGGCAGATCCATCGCGATCATGCCGCTGCGGATGTAGGCGTCGATCGGATTGACCGCACAGGCCTGCATTCTGACGAGAACCTGGCCGGGGCCGGGAGTCGGATCAGGAAGTTCGCCGTAGCGGATCGCGTCGGGCGGTCCGGTCCGTTCGATGTAGGCGGCTTTCATCGTGCTCTCTCCGCGACGGACGCCGGGCGCGACTCGCTGCCCGCGAGACGGATGCGGCGTCGGTGATCGAAACTCCGTTTCTTGCGGCCACTCTACCCCTGCCGCGGGACGCGGAGAAGCGGGAGGCACGACCGGCGAGCTTTCTGAGATTCGCGGCCCTCGCCGCCCGCCGATCCGCTTCCGGTTTTGTCGGATTTAAGGATTTTTCTATACCGCGGCCCGTCCGGGATCCGATTCCCATGAGAGCGACCGTGCCGGGGGCGGCTGCGCGCATCGGCGCGCCGCGGACCGACGGCACGGAACTGCGTCACTTCGACCGGCAAAGAGGCACGTTCGATGCGTATCCGATCTCGTCGTCCCGCGAAAGCTGCGGCTCTGGCGCTGGCCGTCACCCTGTCGGCGTTCGCCGCGGGCGAGGCGCTCGCCCAGAATCAGCCCGTCGTTCCCGGAACGGGGATGAAGATCACCAAGGTGGGCGACGACTTCGAAGATCCGGAGTGGAGCTTCGTCCACAACTATCCCAAGGCCAGCCACGAAATGGACGAGCAGGTCCGGTATCCCTCGGGCTACTCGACCAATCGCCGCTGGATGGAAAGCGCCAAGCGCGGTCATCCGGACTACATCGTCCGCGTCGAAACTCCGCCCGGCGGGATTCCCGGAAGTCAGGGCGCGCTGATGCTCAGGACGCTCTACTCGGGCATCCCGAAGCGCTTCACCTACAAGATGCAGCAGGACGACTTCCTGATGAACTGCGCCTCGAAGGTGGGGGGGAACATCTCCGTCAGCCAGTCGCCGAACTTCACGACGCGGGTCTATCTGCCGCCGTTCGAAGAGTGGGAAGATCGCACCGGCGTCTCGTTCGGCATCCGTGCGGGCTGCCTGACGACGAAGACCACCAGCGGCGGCGGACTGTTCGGCCTGGGGTCGCAGACCGAAGCCGAAGAGTACTGGCCCGGCATGTTCATCCAGTTTCACAGCGTGACCGACGGCAAGACCGACCACGACCACGCCCAGATCATCGTCCGCTCGGGTCCGACGGGGCACGACATCTTCGGACCGAAGATCGAGCAGCCGGGCTGGTGGACGCTCGGCATGTCGTTCACGCCGGACGGAGCGGTCCACTACTACGCCAAGCCGGGCATCGAGAACCTGACGGCGAACGATCGCCTGACGTCGCAATTCCCGTACGGCTATCAGGCGAAGTGGTTCGAGACGGTCTTCTTCAACGTCGCCAACATGGACGACGGCAAGACCTGGTCGACCCCCTGGGTCGTCGACGACGTGTCGTTCTACCTGGCCAACGGCAGCGTCGCCCGGCGGTAATTCTTTTGGCGAGCGGGGGATGTGAATCCCGCCGAGCCCGTCGGTCGAGGTCGCAAGGCCTCGACCGGGCGCGCGCGGCGAGTTTTGTAGGGCAGGCGCCCCGCCTGCCACGACACGGGTACACGCAGCATTGGCAGGCGGGGCGCCTGCACTAAAAGAGCGACGCCTGCGACTCAGTTCGCCGCCGCGACTTCCGATCCCTTGAATCCGGCTTCGGCGAGGCTCTCGACCGCGGCGGTCTGGTCGAAATCTTCGGAGACGCGGACGAAGACCTTCGGATTGTCGATCGTATTCTCGTCCTTCTGCGGAGCGAGCTCCACTTCCAGCACGCCAGGCTGAGCGGCCAGATCCTTCTGAACTGCCGGCCAGCAGGCGAAGGGACACATCATCTCCGGAACGTGAACGACCATCGTTTCGCCGGCGACGGCTGCCGTAGTCGTCGTGCTGGCGGGGATGCTGACGCTGTGCGTTTCGCAGCCGACGAACAGCGCCACCGCGATTCCGGCAGCGACCGCGAACAGGCTTCCGATTTTCATCGATTCGACCTCTTGGCTCTGCGGCCAAGCAATGGGGCGTCGCGAGACGCGGGGCGGGAAAGTGCAGCTCACCCCGCCATTATGCGGCGGGCGACGGCGCGCGGATAGTCTTCTCCCCCTCCCCCACCGGACCGAACGTCGAGCGGACAGGAGCGGAAGCTGGCGCCGCTGGCAGAGCGAAGATAGGCTGCTTCCGGAAGATAAATCCTTGTCTCCGTCGGGATGGCGTTCGACGCCGTTCGGCGGACGGTTTCGGGAACGGCGCCGATGAAACCCCTGCTCGCGATCCTGGGCATCCTGAGCGTGACGTTCGCCGCGGCGGCGGACTTCGTGACGCTGGCCGTCTATCGCTGGGACTTTCTGGGCGACGAGGAACTCGCCTACAGCCTCGCCGATGTCTCGAACGTCCTGTCGACGCTCGCCTGGTGGATCGGCGTCGTCCTGATCGGCTTCGCGACGATGGTCCGCGACCGACGGGCGGTGCAACTCCCTTCGTCCGAGCCCCGCAGCCCCGAGTCGGCGTAAGTCGCTATGCTGGGGGGCGCTTGCCCAGGTTCCAAGGACCCTGCGGCTTTCGTTCGTAACGCAAAAGCAGAAGACCTCATCATGGATGCATCGTCCGGCGGTATCACCGAGAACGAAGTCGTCGATCGCGCTACCGCCTTTATGGAGGCGTCGTTCGAATACGTCGACGAGGTCGCGCTCGACGAATCGGAGTTGCAGCGGTACGTCCTCTGCCTGTTCGCGTTCGGCTCGGTGCATGCCTTCGCCGAGCCGGCGAAGCTTTCGCAGCCGCAGATCGAATCGGCCTTCCAGGAACTGATGAAGCGGCTCTTCGACTGGCCGCAGGAAATGCTCGGCGGCGTGACCGAGATGATGATCGAGGCGACCGCGGACGAAGAGACGCGGGAGCTGATCGACACCGGCGCCGAGGCGATCGCCGCCTTCGAAAACGGCGAAGAAGAGGCCGTCGAGTCGCTCGCCGCGCTCCTCGAAGAGTGCGAGGACGAAGGCGACCTCGAAGAGGGCGACGAAGAGTTCGGCGACGAGGACGAAGAGGAAGGCGAAACGCCTTAGCTCGCTCTCCGTGTGATCGGGCGTAATTCCGTCGAAACGTGGAGCACGCTCGTCTTGTGCGCCATGGCTGGCTTGTCCAGCCGTGCGGCAGCGGTTGAGTGGTCGGCCCTGAAAGGTGGACCTGTCCGATATCGCATGGTCGCGACGATCGAGACAGAAGGCTTTGGCGAGGATTCTTCACGGCTGGGCAAGCCAGCCGTGGCACACGAGCGTTGCCTGACGGCGCCGTGTCGAAATGATTCCTCAGAAAGCCAGCCATGGGACGCTGGTCCGGCAAGCGAGGCGTCCTTTTCGGTTGTGACCGCCGATCGACGCCTCTAAAATTGAACCATCGGCATGAGTCGCCCCCGCCTGCCTGCGCTCGTCCGCCGTTCCCTCCCGCCCGCCTCGTCCTGCCTGTCTGATGCTTCTACGTGCGCTCGCATTCCTGCGATTCGTCCTGTTGGCTGCGCCGCTTGCGCTGGCGTCAGGCCTGAATTCGGTCCAGGCGGAAGAACCGCTGCCGGCAGCATCCGATGTGGCTTACGCGGAAACCATTCGGCCGGTGCTGGAGAAGTTCTGCGGCGATTGCCACGCGCCGGAGGTCGATGACCACGTCCTGTTCATGCAGGCGACGACCGTCGAAGGAATGAGCGCCGGGCGAAGCGTCTGGCGGAGCGCCGTGGAGCAGCTTCGCAATCGCACGATGCCGCCTGCCGACGAAACGCAGCCGAGCGAGGAAGAGCGCCTGCTGCTCGCCGACTGGATCGAGCGGACGCTGGAAGCGACGGCCTGCGACTGCGGCGAAGCGGCGGCGCCTGTTACCGCCCGGCGGCTCAACCGTCGCGAGTATCGCTACACGATTCTCGACATGACCGGCGTCGATTTCCCGGTCGAAGAAGTCTTCCCGGTCGACGGCTCGGGCGGCGAAGGTTTCGACAACAACGGCGAGACCCTGTTCCTCGGCGAACTGCTGATGGAGCGGTTCATCGAGGCGGCGGGTCGGATCGTCGATGCCGCGATCGTCTCGAACCCGCGCACGATCGAGTTCGGACCGCAGGATTTCCTGGCTTCCGATACCGCGAAAGAAGCATCGGATAATGGGGAGAACGATGAGCCGCGGCGTCTCGCGCCGAAACAGGAGATCGCCGCCTTCGTGTCGTCCTACGGCGATCGGGACTTTGACGTCGTTCTGAAACTGCGAGCGCCGGAGGGGGCGTTGAAGGCCGTTCTGAAGATCGACGGCATCGCTGCCGAGCGCTTCGATCTTTCGGACGGCGATCAGGACAAGACCGTCGAGCGGGAGGCCGTGCTGCGGCTGCCGCGCGGCGACCATTACCTTTCGATCCGCTGCGAAGGCGACGAACCGCTGGAGGTCGCGTCGATGCAACTTCGCGAGCGCGTCGTCGAAGCGACCGACGAACGGAAAGAGCGCCACCGCCGGCTGCTCGGACTCGAAGCGCTGAAGCCGGTCGAGAACCCGCGGGAAGAAGCCAGCCGGATCGTCCGCGAATTCGGTCGTCGCGCCTTTCGTCGTCCGCTGGAGGACCAGGAGTTATACACCTACGTCGCGGTCTTCGATCAGACGCTAGAGGCGGGCGCTCCCTTCGAGGAAGCGATCAAGCTGCCGCTGAAGACGATGCTCGTGTCGCCCCACTTCCTGTTCCGACTGGAGGCGGCTCCCGAGTCGGAAGAGTCGCAGCCGATCGGCGACTACGAACTGGCGACGCGGCTGTCGTACTTCCTCTGGTCGTCCACGCCCGATGATCGCCTGCTGGAAATCGCTGGCGAGGGAAAGCTGCAGGAGGACGCGACGCTCGCGAAGGAAGTCGATCGGATGCTCGACGATCCGAAGGCGGAGCGCTTCGCCGAGGACTTCGTCGGCCAGTGGCTCGGCACGTCGGAGGTCGGCGCCCGGGTGACGCCCAGCGTCGACGACTTCCGCGAAGACTTCACGATGGAACTCCTCGACGACATGCGGGCGGAACCGGTCCGCATGTTCGCGATGCTCCTGAAAGAGAACGGCAGCGTCCTGGATCTTGTCCTCGGCGACTGGACCGTCGCGAACGATCGACTGGCACGCCACTATGGTCTGATCGAGGACGACACGAAGCGGGCCGAAGAGGGCAAGTCGAAGAAGGACCCCGGCAAGGCGGGCGAGTTCCGCAAGATCGTCTTCGACGACGGGCGGCGCGGCGGAACGCTCGGCATGGCGGCGGTCCATCTGGCGACGTCGTACCCCAACCGGACGAGCCCCGTTCTTCGCGGCGGCTGGATTCTGGAGACCCTGCTCGGCGTCCGCGTTCCTGCGCCTCCGCCCGACATTCCCGAACTGAAGGTCGACAAGAAAAAGAAGAAGTCCGTCCGCGAGGCGCTGGCCGTGCATCGCGAGAACAAGACCTGCGCCGCGTGCCACGACCTGATCGACCCGCTCGGCTTCTCGCTCGATCACTACGACGTCCTCGGTCGCTGGCGCGACGAAGAGGGCGACGCGAAGATCGACGCCTCGGCGTCGCTTCCCTCCGGCGAATCGTTCGAGGGGCTCGCGGGCCTGAAGCAGGTCCTGTCCGAGCGCCGCGACCCTTACGTTCGCCACCTGACTCGCAAGGTTCTGGGCTACGCCCTCGGGCGCAGCCTGGAAGACGGCGACGACTGCACGGTCCAGCGAATTTCGCAGAAGCTGGCGACGGACGACTATCGCGTCAGGTCGCTGGTCCGCGAGGTGGCGCTTTCTGCGCCGTTTCGTCGCATCGAGGCGCCTGCTAACCTGACGGACGTCGACGCGCCAGCCGCTGCAGAGCCGAACGCGGCGGAAACGACCCGCTCTCCCGAATCCGCCCCGGAACCTGCCTAGGAGGAAACGCCATGACGGCTCCCCGTCTTTCGCGTCGAACGGTTCTTCGAGGAGCGGGCGTCGCTCTCGCGCTTCCCTGGCTGGAGGCGATGGCGTCGCGTGCCCGCGGATCGGAGACGCTCGACCGGCCCCCGCTTCGGTCGGCCTTTCTGTTCATGCCCAACGGCGTGCGGCCCGATCATTGGACGCCGCCCGGCGACGACGAGAAGTTCGAGCTGACGCCGATCCTGAAATCGTTCGGCAAGGTGAAGGACGACTTCTGCCTGCTGGAGAACCTCTGGAACGAAAAGTCGGTGGGACGTAACGGCCACTGGCCGAAGATCCCCGCCTTCCTGTCGGGCGGTTTCGTCGTGAGGACCAGCGGTCGCGATCTCGACGTCGGCAACACGTCGCTGGATCAGTTTCTGGCGAAGCAGATCGGCGATCAGACGCCGCTGCCGTCGCTGGAACTTGCGGTCGACGAAACGTACAAGGGCGTCGACAACGTCGGCGGCGGCTTCACGCGGATCTACGGCTCGCACATCAGTTGGCGCGATCCGCAGACGCCCGCCCCGCGCGAGATCGTTCCGCGACTGGCGTTCGATCGCCTGTTCAAGACGGGCTCAGCGGCGCCTCCCGTCTCCGGCTTCACGACGCGTCAGCCTGCGGTGACGAGCGCGCTGGCGAAGGCGGACAAGAGCGTGCTCGACCTCGCGCTGTCGGAGGCGAAGTCGCTCGACCGGAAGCTCGGCGCGCAGGATCGCGAGAAGCTGGCGGAGTATCTCGAATCGGTCCGCTCGGTCGAACGCCGGATCGAGAATTCGCTCAAGCCGCAGAAGCGCTGGATCAACGAAGGTCGCTTCGACGTGCCTCGGCCCGGCCCCGGCATCCCGGAGAGTCACCCCGAGCATGTCCGGCTGATGCTCGACATCCTCGTGCTGGCCTTCTGGACCGACACGACGCGGATCGCGACGTTCATGTACGGCAACGCCCAGACGGGAAGGAACTTCAACTTCCTCGACGGCGTGAACGGCAGTTTCCACGGCATCTCGCATCACCAGAATAAGGAAGAGAACCTCGTCGTCTACGAGAAGATCGTGACCTGGCACCTGGAGCAGACGAGCTACCTGCTCGAACGGATGAAGGGCCTCGACGAAGCAGGCGAGCCGCTGCTCGACCATTGCCAGATCCTGTTCGGTTCGACCATTCGCGACGGCAACAGCCATCAGGAGAAGAACCTCCCCCTGCTCCTCGCCGGCAAGGCGAACGGCCAGATCCGCCCCGGCCGCCGCCTGCGCGCGAAGGGGGACACGCCGCTCTGCAATCTCTACGTGAAGATGCTCGAACACCACGGCATCTTCGTCGACAAGTTCGGCGACTCGACCGGCAAGTTCGACCAACTTGCGTAAGCGCTTCGTCGTCTCTTCGTAGGGTGGGTCATTGACCCACGTTTCCTCTCGTAGATTTGCGAGCGGTTCGCGGTCGAACCGCATTCGTCGTGCGGTTCGATCCGGCGTATATGCGCCGCCTCGAACGCATGCGGCGGGTCAATGACCCACCCTACGAACTACGGAACCGCATCGTTCGATTGCGACTCCGGCTCAACGCTCGACGGCGCCGCTCGGGGTTTTCGCCATCGCTTGAAGACTAGGTCGGCGATCCCCAAGAGAATTCCGGCGTCGCCGAGCATTCTCATCCCGCCTTCCAGTCCGCGAAGCTCGCGATAGTCGTTCTCTGGAATGGCCCAGCTTGCCGCGAACAGGCAGAGGCCCGCGATCAGCACGGAGGCCGGAGGTCCGAATCGCGACAACAGGTAGAAGACGACCAGCCCGACTACTCCGAACGCGATCAAGCAAGCGATGAAGATGGTGGGGAAACTGTCTTCCGAGATCCATGGCGACGACAGCATGCGAAGTCTCCTTCCCTCCGATTCGGGGCGAGACCAGTTCGATTCGCCGTCGAGACCTGCGAGGATTTCAACGAGCGTCGATTCCAGTTCAGCCTCCCGATCTGCGGGACCGAAGAGCTTGAACTGAACGGCTTGAGGGACGAAAGGAATCTGAACGTTGTACGTCAGAAAATCGACGCCGTTCGCGGTCTCGGGAACGACGAACATGTCGACGTCGAAGCTCTTCCATTTCGTACGAGCCAGCCGTCCTTGGAATCCCGGCGGTAGATGATCGGGCGAAAGCCGCTCGCGTCCGATCGTCCCGTTCATCGGGTCTACGAGCAGCAGGATGTCCGCTTGGTCGTCGTTCAGATCGCCGCGGTAAAACGCGCGATCGATGGTCGGACCGAAATCAACGTCGTCAGGGACCTCGACGAAGCCTTCCGGCAATCTCAGCGTGTACCCGCGAGCTTCGTCGACGATCGTCTCGGCGTCGCAACGAGACGAACCTGTACTCGCGATCGAGAGAGCGAGCGTCGCGATGAGGACACGGGCCGAAGGAGTTAAGTTCTGCATATCCCGCCGTCGCGATCGGATAGTTATCTAGCGAGGTTAAACGCGAGTTGTAACTCGCTCACAACCTCCCCACCTTCACCCCAGCGCCGACGTTGGCGGAGCCGGGACCGTAGTAGGCTTTGCCGAAGGGGAGGATCATCGGCTCTTCGAAGGGGCGGAAGGGGACGAGGGCGGCGATCTCGTCGAGGCGCTGGCGGACGTCCTCAGGCAGCGGCCCCTTTTCGACGGCGGCGACGGACTCTTCGAGTTGGGCGACGTTCTTCGCGCCGATCGGAATCGTGTGGATCAGCTCCGACCCTACGGCGAATCGCAGGCACATCTCCGGCAGCGCCATGCCCGCTTCGTCGCAGAGGGCGTAGAGCGCGAGGAGTTGCTCCTGCCGAGCGCCTGAGAGCCACGGCGCCCCGCGACGAACCTCCTCGTCGAAGCGCCGGGCGATGCCTCCCTGGCCCATCGTCGATCCCAGCAGGACGCCCATATGGAGCTCCGTCGCCGCGGGGAGCAGATCGCGGGCGGCTTCGCGATAGAGGATGTTGTAGTTGAACGCCGTCAGCAGGACGTCGAACAGCCCCGACCGGACCAGCGACGTCATCTCGGAGACGGTCGTTCCGCCGAGGCCGGAGTAGCGGATCTTCCCCTGCTGCTTCAGGCGGTTGATCACGCCCAGCACGGGCCCGTCGAGCGGATCGTAGCTGGTCCACCAGGGATACTGACCGGGACGATCGGGTTCGTGCACGAAAAGGAGGTCGATCGTCTCCCGCCGAAGTAGACGCAGACTCTCCTCGACCGAGGCCAGCAGCCCCGCGGGATCCTGCGGATCGAACGGCTGCGGTCGCCCGCCGAGTTTGGTGGAGATGATCAGCGGGGCGTCGATCTCGGCCAGCGCGGGGCCGAGCGTCGCCTCGCTGTCGGCGTAGGCGGGCGCCGTGTCGATGAGGTTGATCCCCAGGTCTACCGCGCGGCGAAGGATCTTCCTCGTCTCGTCGACGCCGCCGGCGAGCGAGGAGGTGAAGAGCCCGCCGAGCGATAGTTCGCCGACCTGGATGCCGGTCTTGCCGAGGGTGCGGAGGCGCATGAAGCAGAGTCTTCCTGAGCGGGGGGCGTTAGCCCTCTGGGTCTTCCTGTAGGGCAGGCGCCCCGCCTGCCACGAAGCTTGTACCAGCCGCAATGGCAGGCGGGGCGCCTGCCCTAAAAGAGCGAGAGCCGAGCGTCGCCGATTCTACGCGACCCTACGCTACCACGGACTCGATCACGTGGCCCTTGACGTCGGTCAGGCGCATGTCGCGACCGCCGAAGCGGAAGGTCGATCGGGTGTGGTCGACGCCCAGCAGGTGCAGCATGGTTGCGTGGAGATCGTGCATCTCCTGGCGCCCCTCGATCGCCTTGTAGCCGAACTCGTCGGTCGCGCCGTGAACGGCGCCTCCCTTCGCTCCGCCGCCGGCCATCCAGACGGTGAAGCCGAAGGGATTGTGGTCGCGGCCGTCGCTGCCCTGGGCGAAGGGGGTGCGACCGAACTCGCCCGCCCAGACGACCAGCGTCGAGTCGAGCATCCCCCGCTGCTTCAGGTCGGCGAGCAGTCCCGCGATCGGCTGATCGGTCGCGCGGCAGTTATTCTCGTGTCCTTCTTTCAATCGCGAATGCTGGTCCCAGCGATCGTGCCCCACGCCGGGGCAGGTGAGTTCGACGAACCGCACGCCCCGCTCGACCAGCCGCCGCGCGAGCAGGCACTCCGCGGCGTAGGTCTTCGTCGGGCCGTACTCCGCATCGAGGCCGTAGAGCTTGCGGATATGCTCCGGCTCGTCGGCGAAGTTCATCAGGTCGGGCACTGCCGCCTGCATACGACCGGCCAGTTCCCAGTTCTCGATCGCCGATTCGATGGCGTCGTGAGCGCCCTCGCGCTCGACCACGCCGCGATCGAGCGACCTCATCAGGTCGAGCTTGCCCGCGCGAATCTTCTCCGCGTCGCCCGGCTGCACGTTCGCGACGCCGGCGCCGCTCGGCTTGAAGAGCGAGCCCTGGAAGTTGGCGGGCAGGAAGCCGCTGCCGAAACAGTCGAGACCGCCCGGCGGAATCAGGCCGCCGTTGAGCACGACGAAGCCGGGCAGGTCGCGGCTGACCGACGACAGTCCGTACGTCGTCCAGGCGCCCATGCTGGGGCGGCCCTGAAAGCCGCTGCCCGTGTGGAGGAAGTAGTTGGCGAAGGTGTGTTCGCTGAACTCGCTGGTCAGCGAACGGATCACGGCCAGTTCGTCGGCATGCTTCGCGACGTGCGGGAACAGGTCGCTGATCGGCAGGCCCGACTCGCCGTACTGCGAGAACTTCCAGGGGCTCTTGAGGAGGACGCCGTTATTGTTGAATTGCGTCGGCTCGACCTTGAAGAGGGAGCCCGGGTCCTTGCCGTGGTACTTGTCGAGGGCCGGCTTGGGGTCGAACGTATCGACCTGCGAGGGGCCGCCGTCCATGTAGAGGAAGATCACGCTCGTCGCGCGGGGAGCGAAGTGCGGACCGTGGGCCTCGCTCGCGAAGGTACGGTCGGTCGAGAGCGCCGCCAGCGCGACGGCGCCGAAGCCTCCCGCGCAGCGACGAAGCGCCTCGCGACGACTGATCGGCGCGGGAGAGTAGCGTCCGCAATGACTGGAGCGGGTCATAGGCGCTTCCGTCGTTTCAGCCCGTGCTCACGGCACGAACAGAAACTCCTTCACGTTGAACAGGGCATGGGCGAGGTCGCCCCAGACGGCAGGATCTTCGGGCGAGACGCCACGAACGCTAGCCTGCTGCGCGAGGAAGTCGCGGACGAGGAGGAGTTCTTCGGCTTCCGGCGGTCTGGCGAAACTCATTTCGTACATCCAGACGATGCGGTCGTCGGTCGACGCTTCCGAAAGCGCCAGAGCCCGTACGCCGAAGAGCCTGGCCTGTTCGATGACGAACGGATCGTTGAGCAGGGTCAGCGCCTGGGCGGGCACGTTGGAGACGTTGCGGCGGCCCATCGTGCTGAAGGGGCCGGGCGTGTCGAACGCGGCGAGGAAGGGGGAGAGGAAGTTGCGGCGCACCGCTTGATAGATCGTCCGTCTGCCGGCGCCGTCGAGCGGGCCGTTCACGCCGGGGCGTCCGCGACCGTCCATATACTCGGTCAGGTGCAGTGGGATCGGCGGGCCGTGCATCGATTCGTCGAGCCGCCCCGAGATCGCGAGCATCGCGTCGCGGAGCGCTTCGCCTTCCAGGCGCTTGGCCGGCATGCGATGCCAGAGCAGGTTGCCGGGATCGAGGGCTTCCTGCTCCGGATCGAATCGGCTCTCCATCCGATAGGCCGACGTCAGGACCAGCCGGCGAACGAGACGCTTGATCGACCGTTCCTCGTCATCGAGGAAGTCATGAGCCAGCCGATCGAGCAGTTCAGGGTGCGAGGGCGCCTGGCCCAGCACGCCGAAGTCGTCGACCGTCGGGACGATGCCGCGACCGAACAGATGCTGCCAGACGCGGTTGACGATCACGCGGGAGAAGAAGGGATTTTCCTCGTCGACCAAGCGTTCCGCCAGTTCGAGGCGACCGCTGCCTTGCCCGATCGTCATCGGTTCGGGGCCGGCCAGCGCTTCGAGAAAGCGTCGCGGCGCTTCGTCGCCGAGGTTCTCGTGACTGCCGCGGATGTGAACGAGTTCGCTCTCGCCTGAGCCGTCGCCCATAGCCATCGCCAGCGGCGAAGAGTTGACGATCCGCGTCGCGAGCGCTGCCCGCTCCTTCAGATGAACGGAGGCGATCTCGTGCAACTTCGCATCGAGCGCGGCAGCGTCGGCGACGAAGAGTTCCCGGCGCTCGAACAGCCACAGGCCGGCGTCCGCGACGTCGGACTCTTCGAGGGCTTCGAGCTTCGACCATTTTGCGACTGCGAGAACGAAGCGTTCGGCGAGCGAACGAGCGATCGATTCCGCATCCGATGCAGGCCGGTCGTCAGCGTTCGCGACGGCGTCGCCGACGACCGGCGTTTCAGCCAGCGGATCGCCGTCGACGATCTTGAGAATTTCGAGAGGCACGTCGCCCCTGGGCGTGATCTCGACATGCACCCGATGGCCGAGATAGCGACCGAGGCCCTGGGTTCGCCACTGCGGATCGCCGGGATGATCGAAGTCGAACAGCGTCTCGCCATGCAGGGGTCCGAAGATCAGGCGATGCGAGTCGACGACGACGAACGCCCGGGCGGCGCCCTTGGCCAGAATCGAAAGCTTGCCGGTCGTCAGTTCGAACGTCGGCGTGCGGAGCGTTCGCCCTGCCTGAGGAACCTCAAGGAGGCGGCTCTGTTCGTTCGTCTTCGGATCGAGCGCGGCAGCGAAACCGCTCCACGCGGCGTCGCGAACGGCGGCCCCGAAACGAGCGACTTCGACGGTCGGCGCGTCCGGAGTTCCGCCCAGGCGTAGATCGCCCCGGCGCATCGGATCGGCGCCGAAGGAGAAGCCATCCTGCAGGAACTGCGAATCGTCGCAGATCGCGTAGTCGACGATCAGGCGATTCGCCGAAGCGGGAGCGACGACCGGACCTGGCGCCGCGGCGGGCGAGCCTTCCGTCTGACTGATCGCTCTCCAGGATCCGAACAGGGCGTCTTTCTCCTCAGCCGCCTGTTCGAGCGCGACGACCCATTTCGCCAGCCGATCTCGGTCGACGCCATGCCGCGCTGCGATCTCGGCCGTCGATGCCTCGATCGCCTGAGCATCGGCTGCGGCGACTTCCTGCCGGGCGTTCCAGACGTCGCGGACGGCGAGCAGGTAGGCGGCGACGCGTGCGGCAGAGGCTTCCTCGCCCGCTGATTCGACGATCGTCGTTCTCATCGCCGACTGCGTCCGCCGGTCGAGCTCCGCCAGCTTTTGAGCGACGACGCGGTTCGGTTCGAGCGATTCGACCGGCGTCTCGCGGTAGTCGCTGCTCTGCAGGAACCCGGCGAGGCTGTAGTAGTCGGTCGTCGAAATCGCGTCGAACTTGTGATCGTGGCAGCGGGCGCACGCGACGGTCAGACCGAGGAAGGTCTTCGTCGTCACGTCGATCATGTTGTCGAAGCGATCGTTCTCGTCCTTCCGCACGTCGACGGGCGAGTGGACCCATTCGCCTAGGTGATAGAAGCCCGTGCCGAGAATCGACTGATTCGCGCGGCCCGCGGGATCGATCCGAGGCGCTTCCACCAGATCGCCGGCCAGATGCTCCACGACGAACCGGTCGTACGGCACGTCGGCGTTCAGCGCGCGGATAACGTAATCGCGATAGCGCCAGGCGCCGTGCGCATCGTTATCGAATTCATGCCCGCGGGATTCGGCGTACCGGACCAGGTCGAGCCAGTGACGCCCCCAGCGTTCGCCGAATCGCGGCGAAGCGAGCGCGCGATCGACCAGCCGTTCGTGGGCGTCAGGCGCATCGTCGCGGACGAAGGCGGCGATCTCCTCCGGCGTCGGCGGCAGGCCGAGCAGATCGAACCAGAGCCTTCGGATGTACGTGCGGCGCTCGGCTTCGGGAGCCGGGGCGAGATTCGCCTGTTCGAGCCTGGCCAGCAGAAACCGATCGACTGCGTCGCGCGGCCAGGCTTCATTCTGCACCCGGGGAAGAGCCGGATCGCCGACCGGCTGCCAGGACCAATGTTCGGCCTTGCGTGCGGCCAGGTCGAACTTCGGCTTCGCGGGAGTCGCAGCCGCGGGGTCTTCCTCCTGGGGCCAGGGAGCGCCCATCGCGATCCATTCTACCAGCGCAGCGATCTCCGCCTCGGGCAGCTTGCCGGTGGGCGGCATCTCGAACGACTCGTAACGGACGGCGGCGATCAACTCGCTCGCGTCGGCCTCGCCCGGCACGATCGCCGGCCCCGAGTCGCCCCCGGCGAGCAGCGCCGCGAGACTATCGACCCGCAGGCCGGCCTCGATCTTCTTCGAGCCGGCGCTGTGACACTCGTAGCAATGGGCGACGAGGACCGGGCGAACCTTCTTCTCGAAGAACTCCAGTTGTTCGGGAGTCGGAGCGGACGCTCCCGTCCCGGACTCGTCAGCCCGGGCGTGGAACGAGGGCCCGAGCGCGATCAGCGTCCAGACGACCGACGCGGCAGCGAGTTCGCGAAAGGCGGGCGGCATCGTCGATCCTGAACGAACAGCGCGGCCGTCCACAGGGACGCAGCCGAGGAGACGCTGCATCCAGGAACGACTCGCCTGGGAAGGACATCGGCGGCGAGCAGGAGGGTTCCTTCAGGATACGCGACGAACAGCCCCCAAGCCACGGCTTTCCGGCTTGCGTCTCGCGGCTGGCTAGCCCAGCCGCGATCGAACAACGGCGTTCCCCAAAGTTCGAACCGAGGTTTCTGCCTCGACCCGCGTCCCCTCCTCCCGAGTATGCTGCGGAAGTCGTATCCGTCTTTGCCAGGAACCGCGACGATGCAGCTTCCCGTTCGCTTCGTGCTGATCGCCCTTTCGCTATCCCCCTTTATGTCGATTGTCGTCGCGTTCGCTGGTTCTCCCCCGACGATCGCACGGCACGGCATGGTCGTCGCCCAGGAGGCGATCGCGACCCGGGTGGGGGCGTCGGTTCTCGAAGAGGGAGGGAACGCCGTCGACGCGGCGGTGGCGACCGCCTTCGCGCTCGCAGTGACGCATCCCGCGGCGGGAAACGTCGGCGGCGGAGGCTTTCTGCTCTATCGGCCAGGTAAAGGGCGCCCTGCCGACGGCAGCGACCCGATCGCCTACGACTTCCGCGAGAGGGCGCCTCGCGCGGCGACGCCCGAGATGTGGCTGGTCGACGGCAAGTACGATCCGAGGCGGCATCACGAAAGCCATCTGTCAGTCGGAGTGCCCGGCACGCCCGCGGGGCTCCATCTGGCCTGGAGCGAACAGGGTTCGCTTCCCTGGGAAAGGCTGATCGAGCCGGCGATCGAACTTGCCGAGCAGGGCTTCGTCGTCAGCTTCCGACTCGAGTCGACGTTGAAGGCGGCGATCCCTGACTTCGCGCCCTACCCCGCCTCGATGGCCCAGTTCACGCGCGACGGGGAGCCGATCCGCGCGGGAGAGATCCTGAGACAGCCCGATCTGGCCGAGACGCTGAAGCGGATTCGCGACGAGGGCCCCAAGGGCTTCTACGAAGGGAAGACCGCCGAACTGATCGAGCAGGAAATGAAAGCTCACGGCGGCCTGATCGATTGCGAGGATCTGAAGGCCTACCGGGTCGCGAAGCGCGTCCCCCTCGTCGGAACCTACCGCGGCTTCGACGTGATCGGCATGCCCCCTCCCAGTTCGGGCGGCATCTCGATCATCGCCGCGCTCAACGTCTTCGAGGCGTACGACCTTAAGGAACTCGGCCCCGGCTCCGCGGCCTACCTGCACCGTTACGCGGAGGCCATGCGGCGGGTCTTCGCCGACCGCGCCCGGTGGATCGCCGATCCGGAGTTCGCGGACGTTCCGGTCGAACGCCTGATCTCCAAGCAATACGCGAACGAGCTGCGCGCTGCGATCGACCTCGATCGGGCGTCGAAGTCCGACCCCGACTCGTTCGAGTGGCCGTACGAAAGCGACGAGACGACGCATCTCTCGGTCGTGGACAAGGACCGCAACGCCGTCGCGCTGACGTACACGCTGGAGTATTCCTACGGATCCGGCATCGTCGTGCCGGGCGCGGGCTTTCTGCTGAACAACGAACTGGGCGACTTCAACGCGGGGCCCGGCCTGACGACGGCGACCGGCCTCATCGGCACGGAAGCCAATCTCGCCGCGCCGGGCAAGCGACCCCTGTCGAGCATGTCGCCGACGATCCTGACGAAGGACGGCAAGCTGTTCATGGTGACCGGTTCGCCGGGCGGACGAACGATCATCAACACGACGCTGCAGACGATCGTGAACGTCGTCGATTTCGAGATGAACGCTCAGGAAGCGGTCGACTACGGCCGCATCCATCATCAGTGGCTGCCCGACCGGATCGTCTACGAGCGCCGCCGTTTCTCGCCCGACACGCTCGCCCTGCTGAAGGAACTCGGCCACGACCTGACCGAGACCGGCAACCAGGGCGTCGCTCAGGTCATCGTCGTCGACCCCGCGACCGGGTATCTGCATGGCGGAGCCGATCGCCGCGACCCGGACAGCCTTGCGGCGGGCCATTGAAGCTCTTCCTGTTCGACGGGACTCTGTCGCAATGCCTGTCCAACCGCACCGTTTCTCTCTCGGGCTCCTCGCCGCGGCGCTCGTGTATTCGACGCTCACCGTCGCGGCGGAGCGTCCAAACATCGTCGTGCTGTTCGTCGACGATATGGGGTACGGCGAACTCGGGTGCCAGGGGAACGATCAGATTCCGACGCCGCACGTCGACGCGCTGGCGGAGAAGGGCCTGCGGTTCACGCAGGCGTACGTGACGGCGCCGAACTGCAGCCCCTCCCGCGCGGGTCTGCTGACGGGCCGCATTCCGACCCGCTTCGGCTACGAGTTCAATCCCGTCGGCGCGAAGAACGAAGCGCCCGGCGTCGGACTGCCGCCCGAGGAGCGGACGCTCGCCGAGGTCCTGCATGACGCCGGTTACGCCACGGGTCTCGTCGGAAAATGGCACTTGGGCGGCCGCGCCGAGTATCACCCGCAGCGCCACGGCTTCGACGAGTTCTGGGGCTTCCTGCACGAAGGTCACTATTACCTTCCGCCGCCGTGGCCGGGCGCCAGGACTATGCTTCGTCGGAAGAGTCTCCCCGACGGCGGTCAGGGACGCTGGGAGTCGGAGAACCTAATTCTGTCGACCCACATGAAGCACGACGAACCGGCCTATGACGCGAACAATCCGATTCTGCGCGGCAGCCAGCCGGTCGAAGAGCGCGAGTATCTCACCGACGCCATCGCTCGCGAGGCCTGCGACTTCATCCGGCGCCATCGGGATCGGCCCTTCTTCCTGTACGTCCCCTTCAACGCCGTCCACTCTCCGCTGCAGGCGCCGGAGGAGGATGTCGATCGCTTCCGATCCATTGAAGACGTTCAGCGACGGATCTTCGCCGGCATGCTCTCGCGGCTTGATCAGGCAGTGGGACGGGTGACGCAGACGCTCGCGGAAGAACGTCTCGATCAGAACACGATCGTGGTCTTGTGGAGCGACAATGGGGGCCCCACGCGGGAACTGACCAGCAGCAACGCGCCTCTACGGGGCGAGAAGGGGAGCCTATATGAGGGTGGAATCCGCGTGCCCGCCATCGTTCGCTGGCCCGCCGCGTTACCCGCGGGAAAGGTCGTCGACTCGCCGGTTTCGACGCTCGATCTGATGCCGACGTTCGCGGCGCTCGCCGGCGCCGACCTTCCTCCGTCTTTAGACGGCGTCGATCTTCAGCCGCTTCTTGAGGAAGACGGCCACGAGCCGCCTGCTAGGACGTTCTACTGGCGTCAGGGATCCAAAGGCGCGCTTCGTCACGACGACTGGAAACTGGTCGCGAACGACCTGCCGACGGGCGAGGCCGATCGTGAACCCAATTGGGAACTCTACGACTTGGCGACTGACGTGAGCGAATCTCGCGACCTCGCCGAGGCGAACCAGGAGCAGCTTCGAAGTCTGATCAGTCTCTGGCGGGGCTACGACCGCCAGATGGCCGAACCGCGGTTTCGGTAGTTGCTGCACGGGCGAAGGGAGCGAACGCTCTGGCTGCCCTACTCCTTATCCTTCTTGCGCTCCTCGGCATAGATCGCCAGCAACTCCTCGACCTTCTCAGGCATCAGGGTCGACAGTTCCTTCTTCTCGTACGGGTCGTCGGCGAGGTTGAAGAGTTCCCACTGCTTGCCGCCGTTGCGGACGATCTTCCAGTCGCCGCGGCGGAGCGCTTCGCGGTTGCGCTTCTGGCCCCAGACGATGTAGAAGGTCCGTTCGTCGAGCGCTTCCTGCTCGCCGGTAAGAAGCGGCCATACGTCGACTCCGTCCCAGGCAGGATCCTCTTCGACTTCGTAGCCGACGAGGCCCGCCACAGTGGGCGACCAGTCGACGACATGCATCGGTTCGGCGACCTTGCGCGGGGTCAGCTTGCCGGGCCAGTTGGCGAGCGCGGGGACGCGATAGCCTCCCTCGTAGGTCTCGGTCTTCTTTCCTCGCAGGGGAAGATTCGAGCTGAAGTCGGTCATCCTCGGATCGGGCGGCGGATAAGCGTCGCCGCCGTGATTAACCTGGGCGCCGTTGTCCGACGTGAAGACGATCAGCGTCCGATCCCGCTGGCCGGTCCGTTCCAGCGCGTCGATCATCGCTCCGATCGCGGCATCCATGTGCGACACGGCCGCGGCGTACAGTCGGCGCTCTTCGTCCGCGATATGGGCGTTCATCTCCGACCATTTCGGGTCGCGCTCGACCAGCGGGTTATGCACGGCCAGGAACGGTACGTAGAAGAACCAGGGCGCGTCGCTCTTCGCATGCTCTTCGATCCAGGTCACCGCTTCGCGTTCGAGCAGGTCGGTCGTGTGCCCTTCCTCTTCGAGGAACTCGTGATCGCGGTGCCAGGTCCGCTCGAACGGCGAGCCGATCCGATAACGGTGGTCGTACATGCCGACGGCGCCCGCGAGCGCGCCATGAGCGTGATCGAAGCCGTGATGCAGCGGCCCCCACTCGAACTTCGAGCCGAGATGCCACTTGCCCGACATGCCCGTGTCGTAGCCGCTCGCCTGGAAAATCTTCGCCAGGGTCAGCGTGCCGACGGGAAACGCCTGGGCGTTGTTGGCGAAGCAGGCGTGAGCGCCGAAGCGACTGGGATAGCGGCCGGTCATCAGCGCCACGCGCGTCGGCGTGCACTGCGGCATGACATAGTGGCAGTCGAGTTCGACGCCGCCTCGCACGAGCGCGTCGAGATGGGGCGTGCGAATCTCCTCGTTATGCCAGCCGACGTCGTTCCAGCCCTGATCGTCGGAGACGATGAACAGCACGTTCGGACGCACTCCTTCGTCTCCTGCGCCGGTCCGGGCGAACGAACCGCAGGCGACCGCGACCAGCGTCAGCCCGATCGCTGCGGGATGCCGGAAGCGCCGCGGGACCGCGCGAAGAATCAGGAAGGCGTGCATGGGCGTCGCGTGAAGAAGAGAAGACGAGGAGGAGCAGCGAGCGGTTTGTCGAACGTAGTCCCCGGACGGTTCGGCTGCAACCGACGAGGCCGCCGGACGGGGAACCGAAGATCGTCCGGTCGTGCGTACGAACTCCCTTCCGGGCCGAGTACCATAGTCGTGTCGACGGCGGAGGCGAAGAAGATCTTATGCTTCGCGCTCCGCCGCCAATGCTCGATGGTCTTGCGCTTCCCGTACCGCCGCTCTCCTTCGAAGGTCTCCCCGATGCTTCCTGCATTCCTCTTCCGTGCATTCGGTTTCGCGCTGGTCGGCGCGGCTGCGGTTCTCTCCTTCTCCGGGTTCGCCACTTCCGCATTCGCCGACGAGAAGGCGCCTGCCGGGGAGAAGAAGTTCCCCGTCGGCGAGTGGGTCTCGCTATTCAACGGCAAGGATCTGACGGGGTGGACGCCGAAGATCCGGTTTCACGAAGCGGGCGACAACTTCGCGAACACGTTCCGCGTCGAGGATGGTCTGCTGCAGGTGCGGTACGACGGCTACGAGAAGTTCGACGAGACGTTCGGCCATCTCTTCTACGAGACGCCCTTCTCGCATTACAAGTTTCGCGTCGAGTATCGCTTCGTCGGCGAGCAGTGCCCGGGCGGTCCCGGCTGGGCCATTCGCAACAGCGGCGTCATGATCCATGGCGAGTCGCCCGCGGGGATGACGAAGGACCAGAACTTTCCCGCCTCGATCGAGGTGCAGCTTCTCGGCGGACCGGAGAGCGGAACGCGAACGACGGCGAACCTCTGCACGCCGGGCACCCATGTCGTCATGGACGGCAAGCTGCACACGCCGCACTGCATGAATTCGAAGTCTGAAACGTTCCGCGGCGATCAGTGGGTGACCTGCGAGATCGAAGTCCACGGCAACGGCGCCATCAAGCACTTCGTCAACGGCCAGCAGGTGATGGAGTACGAACAGGCGCAGCTCGACGAACAGGGAGGAGCCGTCTCGCCCGACGGACACGTGAAGATGCTGATCGAGAAGGCGGGCGGCGAGAAGATGCTCACGAAGGGTTCCATCTCGCTCCAGTCGGAAAGCCACCCGATCGACTTCCGCAAGGTCGAGATCATGGTGATCGAAGAGTGAGCGAGGGAGAGTTTCCTGAACCGGCGAAGCCGACGGCGACGATCGCTCCGCGCGTGGGAGCGCCGCCGTCCAGGTTTTGCACGCTGTACAAGGTCGCGGGAGTCGTCGCCGTCATCAGCGCGCTGCCTGGCCTGATGGCGGTGATTGTCGGATTCTTCGCGCTTCTCGCGAGTCCGAATGCCCCGGCGAGGGCGTACGTCTCGCTCGCCTTCTTCGCCGGCTTGTCGATCGTGCTGATCGGCAACGGAGCGAAGATCTTCAGGGGACAGGTTTTGGCCGCAGCAGTTACCGGCGCCGTGTATACCTATCTCACGTTGCATAACCTGAACGACGGCCGCGCGATCGCTGCGGCGTTCGCTTCGCTAAGCGCCGTACTCTGTCTGGCGGTGGTCATCGCGGCGTGGCGGCGTCGTCGATTCCATCGGATCATGAACCGCGACGAAAACAGATGATCGGATCGAGCGAGAGCGAGAACCCCTACGCCCCGCCCGCCGCGGAATCGTCGCCCTCGCAAGCGTCTCCGTCCGTAGAGCCTGACCTGGACCGGCTGCGAGCGGCGCTCGCCTGGAGGCGGACAGCGTTCGCGACCGTTCTCCTCTTCGGCGGGTCTCTATACACGATAAGCGGAGCGGGCGCGGTTGCGACCGGGTTCGCGGAAGGGGCGACGATCGCTTCGCCGTATCTCGGCGTGGGAATCGCCGCCCTCGCGCTCGGCTTGCCGCTGACGCTGCTCGGTGCGTTTCTCGCCTTGCGGGTCCGCCTGGCGCAGTTCATCGCGTTCCCGATGACCGTCGTCTGCGGAGGCTTGGGCGGCGTCAGCTTGCTGCTCGCCGTGACGAGGGCAAGCGCCGTCACGAGTATCGGCGACGCGGCGCCGACGCTTGCGGTTCTGGCGCCTGCGATCACGTTTCTCGCCTGCTCCGTCGCGACCGGATGGTTCTTCCATCGCACGCTCATGAAGCTGACGCGTGCCGGCGTGCCCCGCGACGAGAATTCGCCGCCGAAGCCGTGAGAACGTTTCGCTGAATCGCGGAGAGAGAGAAACGCGTAATGGCCGAGTCTGGAGAATCCTTGTCGGCGCCGGACGACGCTGAGCGGACGTCGGGCACCGCGGATCCGAATTCCTGGCAGCGCTTGAGAGCGTCGTGGTCGCTGCGGATGTTCCGCGGCGGCTGCATCGTGCTCGGGATCGAACTTTGTCTCGTTGGGACGCTGTATGCCGCGGTCGTAGCCTACCTGGTCAAGGAACTTGCGACCGCTTCCGAGTTGTCCTGGAAGCTGTATGCGGCTGGGGGCGCCCTGACAGCGTTCTCCGTCGCGGTCGTCGGCGTCTACTTCGCCCTCGCCGTAGGCTCCTTCCGTCGTCGAGCTTGGGCCGCATGGGGCGCCTTGACTATCGACAGCCTGTTGCTCGCGACGTCGTGCTCGTTCGGCGAGTTCAACGCCGTTTCGTTCGTCATCAGCCTCGTCGTAGTAGTCACGGCGCTGGTGGTCCTCTACTTCGACTGGCGGCTGAAAGCGGCGGGCATTCATTCGCAGGCGAAGCTGTAGCACGAGACGATCGCCCGCCGACGCGTCCGAGGCGTCGCTGCCAGTTGATCCACCCTGGCGCTCGGCGGGATTCGCCTGCCAGTTCTCCGCAGCCTCTCTCTGGACGTTCGTTCGCGAGCGGATAAGCTGACGTCGTCGCGTTCCCTCTCCGCGCGGCGTCGTCGTCCATGTTTCGATGCGCTTTAGAGAGGGTCCGGCCATGCGGCGCGTTCGCTTCGCTTTCGACGCTTCCTTCGCGTGCTCCGGCACGCCGATCCCCTGCTACCGGCGCCTCGCTTCGACGGCGCCGCTCATCGCGACGCTCGCGATCGTCTTCGCGACCCTTGTCGGTTGCGGCGCCGGCGTCGACGGCAAGTATCCGGTCGCGGGCGAGGTCAAGTTTCAGGGCGCTCCGCTCGCGAAAGGAACGGTCCAGTTCGTCGCGATCGACGGATCGTCGATGACGGGCGGCGACATCGTGGACGGCAATTTTTCGATCCCCGCAGCGCGCGGCGCGAAGCCGGGAGAGTATGTCGTCCGCATCTCCGCCGTCGACGAGAAGACGGTCGTCGAGACCATGCCGGGCGACGCGGGGCCGCTTCCCGTCAGCGCCGAGCGGATCCCTGCGAAATGGAACGTCGAAAGCACTGAGAAGCGAGAAATCGTCGCCTCCTCCGAGAATCGGTTTGCATTCGACATCCCGTAACGCGACAATCGCGACCGCCGCTCACGCGAATGAGCTGCTTTAAGGTCAGGCGTTCCCCTCTCCCGCCTGCCCTGCCCTCGCTTCCGGCCCGTCGGGTCGGCAGCGTATCTCATCATTCTTCGTTCAGGAGAGGGACGCGTTATGTCACGGATGCGCACGGGTTTCACGCTCGTCGAACTGCTTGTCGTAATCGCCATCATCGGGGTTCTGGTGGCGCTTCTGCTGCCCGCAGTGCAGGCAGCACGCGAGGCGGCGAATCGCAGTTCCTGCCAGAACAATCTGAAGCAGCTCGGCATCGCGTTTCACAACTACCACGACGTCAACAAGGCGCTGCCGATCGGGGCGTACGCCTGCTGCTGGGGGACGTGGCAGATCGCCGTGCAGCCCTTCATGGAGAATCAGAATCTGTACGACCTGTACGACGTCAGCGACAAGGACGACACGCCGGTCGCGGCGCGGTACGGCTCGGCGAAGAATCTTCCGGCGACGACGAAGCGGATCGCCACGCTCACCTGCCCCAGCGACGAACCGAATGCACCCCTCGCCAGCATCACCAATCACAACTACGCGGTGAACTTCGGGAACACCGGCTACGGTCAGCAGGCGACGCTCAACGGCGTCACGTTTCAGGGAGCGCCCTTCACCGCCAACCCGGCGAAGAAGGTCTCGTTCGCGAGCCTCGTCGACGGAACGTCGAACACGATGCTGGCCGCGGAGGTGCTCCAGGGGAAGGGAACCGATCTTCGCGGGTTCACCTGGTGGGGCGACGGGTCGAACTTCACGACCTACCTGCCGCCGAACAGCCCGCTCCCCGATCGGATCTATTCAGCGTCGTACTGCAACAACCTGCCGAACGCGAATCTTCCCTGCGCGGTCAGTTCGACGACCGACCCCTCGATGATGGCGTCGCGGAGCTGGCACTCGGGCGGCATCCAGACGGTTCTCGGCGACGGATCCGTGCGATACGTTTCCGAGACGATCGATCTCAACGTCTGGCGCGCTGCCTCGACGACCTACGGGCGCGAAGCGCTGCAGCTTCCGTAAGGGCAGAAGGAAGCAACCGAAATCATGGCGCCGCGACAGTCAACGCGGCGTCGTTAGGATATCGTGCGGGAATGTCCGCGCGCCAAAGCTCTAAAGACGATCCGTATGCCCCGCCCCGCGCCGCGTCGACATTGCATCCGCAGCAGGTACGAATCGTTTCGACGGACGCGGACCACGCCGCGATCGTTCGGCGGCTGCGATCGCTGAACGTCGCAGGATCGATCTGGAGTGCGGCGTTCGGCGCCGTGAACATGACCTTCGCTGCAACGTCGGCTCAGACGTTCATGGCGGAAAAGGGCGGCGTCTCCTGGACGACGCTCGCGATGCCGCCGAGTTGGTCCCTTCTCGGGACGGTGATGTTCCTGAACTCGCTGCTCGTCTGGGCAAGCCTGTCCACGCTTCTACGAACGGGTACTGCCGCTGCTAACGGAATCGCACTGTTTCGCGGCGGCTGGCGATGCACCAGCGCGAGCATGGGCATCAGCAATGGCGGTTGCCTGTTCTTTCTCTGGATGATGCACGCTTTCATCGTAACTGCGTCCTCCGCGCGCGCGTACGGTTCGGCGACGATCCTCCATCTCGCCGCAGGAACGGCAGCGTTCGGCACGTGCGTGTACGTGGTGGTCTGGCTGGCGACGCGCCCTGCGTTCGCGCGCCTGATCGTTGCCGGTCTACCGCTCGAGTCGATGGTCGACGACGAGGGACGCGTCGTCGTTCGGCTGCCGAAGACGGCTCGCGTCGCGCTGGCGTCGGAAGCTTGAGCGAAAACGGACGCGGCACGCTCAACGACCCGCGTCGCCCTTTCGCACGACGACATTGATGCCGTTGTCGGTCAGCCTGGGCGAGGCCTTCCATTCGACGCCGTCGGGCGAGAAGAACATCTTGCCCGGCCAGCCGGTGGCGAGAAAGCGCTTGCCGTCGGACCAGACGACCTCGGATCGCGAAGCGCCTTCGCGCTTCGCCCAGGTCTCGCCGTCGGTCGTGCTCCACATCCCTTCGTGGTTGCCGACGATGGCGGTATCTCCGGCGTCCACCAACCACTCGAACGATTCGACGCCCTCGATCGCGAGGGGCTTCCATTCGAGGCCGTCGGCTGAGGCGATCAGCCCGGCCCTCGAATGCGCGGTCAGCATCAGGAAGCGGGAGCCCTGAAAGACGATGCGCCCGTGGCCGGGAAGATCGGTCCGGACGCCGTCGATCGAGCTGCCGTCTTTCGAGACGGCGGACCAGTGGGGTCCGCCTCCGCCGCCGTGATTGCCGACGAAGACGAAGCGCCCGGCGCCGTACGCTCCGCCGCGGAAGTGCGTGCACTCTTTCTCTTCGATCCGGGCGCCCTCGCTCCAGGTTTCCGCGTCGTCAGAAACGATCAGCGAACGGTCCGGCGCGCCGGCGACGAACCGCCCGTCGCCGTAGACGATGGGGTTGATGCGGTTGAACGTGTGATGCGTCCGCTTCCACTCGCGACCTTCGGTCGAGACCAGCACGTGCCCGTCGCCGGAACGCCCCCCGCCTCCGCCGCCGACCACGACGAACTTTCCTTCCGCCCAGACCGCGGACATCAGGTTGTTTCCGTCGTCACCGCCCGGCTGGGCCCATTCCTCCGTGATCTCCCAGTTCAGCCCGTCGGTCGAAACCATCCGCCTGCCGCCGTAGCCCGCGGCGACGAAGAGATCCTCCGCGAGGGCGAGCGCCGGGAAAGACCAAGCGAAGAGCAGAACTAACGCAGCGATTCGGAGAGCGAAGTTCATGGAGAGAACGGTCAGGGAATGGATTCGCCCGCGAGCCAGCCGACGCTGAAGGCGGCCTGAAAATTGTAGCCCCCGATCCAGCCGTCCAGATCGAGTATCTCGCCTACGATGAACAGGCCGGGAACCAGACGGCTCTCCAGGGTACGACCGTCGACTTCGTCCAGCGCGACGCCGCCCGCGGTCACTTCCGCCTTCTCGAAACCCCGGCTGCCGGTCACGTCGAAGGGGCAGGCCTTCATTCGCTCCACAATTCGCCGACGCTCATCCCGCGAAAGCTCTGCCGCGCGGCGATCCGCCGGAACGTTCGCCTGTTGCAGCAGCGATTCGGTCAATCGTCGGGGTAACGCGCTGGGGAGCAGTTCGGCGACGGCGCGGCGACCGTCGCTGGCTGCCGAAGATTGCAGGCGCTGCTCGAACTCTGCCGCGGGCATGTCGGGAAGGAAGTCGACGACCAGCCGGCGACGACTCGCTGCCTCGCGATCGGTGAAGGCTCGACTGACGTCGAGCGCCGTAGGCCCGGAAAGCCCGAAGTGGGTCAGCAGCAGCGACCCGCGTCGCAGTTCGGTCACGCCAGCGGGAAAGCCGCGGCGCCTGGCCGCTTTCGCCGCTTCGGGATCGAGGGCCCGGAGTTCGACGTCCGGAATCGTGACGCCGGAGAGATCCTTCCCCCAGTCGTCGCCCGTGATCAGCGGCACGAGTGCGGGTCGCGGGCGCCGGATCGTATGGCCGAGACGCGCGAGCCAGGCGTAACCGTCGCCGGTCGTGCCGCAGCCGGGATAGCTCTTCCCGCCTGTCGCGACCACCAGCGAGCGGCACGTGTGCGTTCGCCCCTCCGTCGTTTCGACCTCGAAACCGCCCTCCGCCAGCGGACGGACGTCGGCGGCCCCTTCGCCGAGCAGAAGCTGGGCGCCGCTGCGGTTCAGTCGCGCGATCAGCGCCTTCACGACGTCGAGCGAACGGTCGCTGACAGGGAAGATTTTTCCGCCCGGCTCGACCTTGACCGGCATTCCCTCCGCCTCGAACAGTTCGACCAACTCGCGGGGGCCGAGACGCGCGAGGGCCGAGTGCAGGAAACGCCCGGCGGGTCCGAAGGCCTCCATGATGCCCCGGGCGTCGCAGTCGTGCGTCAGGTTGCACCGCGTCCCGCCCGACATCAGGATCTTCACCGCCGCCTTGCGATTTTTCTCCAGCACGACGGTCCGCTTCCCCCGTTCGGCGGAGCGGATCGCGGCCATCAGACCGGCAGGGCCCGATCCGATGACGAGAACGTCGCAGAAAAACGCGGACATGGGCGACGCGGCGGAGGTAAACATCGACGGGGGGACGAACTTCGAGCGGCGAATTATACGGGCCGGACTCTCTTGCCGAGACGGCTCGGGCCGACGTCGCTACTCCCCGATCGTGCGGAGGACGTATAATCGCCAGTCGGAAACTTACGGCGCTTGCGGCTCTGCCGGGCGCCTTCGCCGCCCTCGGCACGACGTACTTCAGGCGTTCTCCGCCCGATCGACTTCGTGCGGAGCGAGAGCGGATAGAGCGAATCGACCAGGACCCCCCCATGCCGGTGCTCATGCGCCTGTCTCGCATCGTCATCAGCGAGATCAGCGAGCCGCAAATCATCTACCTGCGGGAGGCGGACGGCGATCGCCAGTTCCCGATCGTGATCGGACTGTTCGAAGCGACGAGCATCGATCGCAAGGTCAAGCGTCACCCATCGCCCCGTCCGTTGACGCACGACCTGCTGGTCAAGGCGATCGAGGACATGGGGGGCGAACTCGACAGCGTCGTGATCACCGACCTGCGCGAAGGGACGTACTTCTCCGAGCTGCGCGTGAAGCGCGACGGGGAGATCATCTC
Organism: Lignipirellula cremea; assembly: GCF_056501455.1. Classification (NCBI taxonomy): domain Bacteria; kingdom Pseudomonadati; phylum Planctomycetota; class Planctomycetia; order Pirellulales; family Pirellulaceae; genus Lignipirellula; species Lignipirellula cremea. Next base: position 5,186,033 of record NZ_CM151415.1, on the reverse strand, counting down.
CATCGACTCGCGACCCTCCGACGCGATCGCCGTCGCGATGACCTGCGATCCGCCGCTGCCGATCTACGTGGCCGAGGACGTGCTGGACGAAGCGCTGCGGTAGACCCATCTGAGGATTGACCGTGCAGCGACGTGGCGCGACGGGACCTTCTTCCGCGAGAGACGATTTCGCCGGCTTCGTCCGGGTTCGTGGCGCGCGAGAACACAATCTCAAGAACGTCGACGTCGACATTCCGCGTCAGGCGCTCGTCGTCTTCACCGGGATCTCGGGATCGGGCAAATCTTCGCTGGCGTTCGCGACGTTGTTCGCCGAGGCGCAGCGACGCTATCTCGAGTCGGTCGCTCCCTACGCCCGCCGGCTGTTTCATCAACTGGGCGTGCCCCAGGTCGACGAGATCGAAGGGTTGCCGCCCGCCGTCGCGCTGCAGCAGCAACGGGGTTCTCCTACGACGCGATCCTCCGTCGGCAGCGTGACGACGCTCTCGAACCTGCTGCGGATGCTTTACTCGCGCGCGGGAGACTATCCGCCGGACGCTTCTCCTCTGGAAGCCGAATCGTTCTCGGCCAACACGCCCGCCGGCGCCTGCCCGACGTGTCATGGGTTGGGTCGAGTCTACGACGCGACCGAAGCTTCGATGGTTCCCGACGACGCCCTCAGCATTCGTGAGCGCGCGATCGCCGCCTGGCCGGTCGCCTGGCATGGGCAGAACCTGCGGGACATCGTCACGACGTTGGGCTTCGATATCGATCGGCCCTGGAAGAAGCTTTCCCGGAAGGATCGCGACTGGCTCCTCTTCACTGACGAACAACCCGTCGTGCCGGTCTACCCAGGCTACGACGCGCAGCAGGTGCGCGACGCGATCGCCCGGAAGGAAGAGCCGGATTATCAGGGGACGTTCACCAGCGCCCGGCGCTACGTGCTGCAAACGTTCGCGGGCACCGAGAGCGCTTCGATGAAGAAGCGCGCGGCGCGGTATCTGGTCAGTTCGGACTGTCCGCTCTGTCGCGGGAAACGGCTCGGCCCCGAGGCGCTGGCGGTGAAGTTCGCGGGACGGGACATCGCCGAGATGTCGCAGCTTCCGCTCAAGCGACTGGCCCAGGCGCTGAAGCCGTACGCGGAAGAAGCGGCGCCCGGGTGGAAGGCGTTCGCGAAAGCGCACCCGGAAAAGGCAATCGTCGCGCAGCGAATCAATCAGGATCTGCAGGCCCGCCTGGCCGTGCTGCTCGATCTGGGACTCGGTTATCTGTCGCTCGATCGCAGCACCCCGACGCTTTCGCCGGGAGAACTTCAGCGGCTTCGGCTGGCGACGCAGGTCCGGTCGAATCTGTTCGGCGTGGTCTACGTGCTCGACGAACCTTCTGCCGGTCTTCATCCGGCCGATACGGAGGCGCTGCTGAAGGCGTTGGAAGGGCTCAAAGCTTCCGGCAACTCGCTCTTCATCGTCGAGCACGACCTCGACGTCGTGCGACGGGCGGACTGGATCGTCGACGTCGGACCCGAGGCCGGCGAGCGCGGGGGACGCGTCCTTTACAGCGGTCCGCCGGCGGGACTCGCTGACGTCGAAGAGTCTCGCACCGCGCGGTATCTGTTCCGCGAAGCAGGTCCGGCGGAACGAGTCCCGCGAGAGCCGATCGGGCGCCTGCGGCTGGAAGGCGTCACGCAGAACAACGTTCAGAACCTCGATGTAGACATTCCGCTCGGGACGTTGACGACGGTCACCGGCGTTTCAGGATCAGGCAAGTCGAGCCTCGTCAGCTCGGCGCTGGCGGAACTGGTGGCGCGAAGTCTGGGCGACGAAACCGCGAGCGCCGAGGAAGCGAAGGACGATGCGGAGCCGGCGGTCGCCGTCGCCGCGGGTCGCATCGCGAAGGGGATGGAGTTCGTCCGGCGGCTGGTGACCGTCGACCAGAAGCCGATCGGACGAACGCCGCGATCGAACCTTGCGACCTACACCGGACTGTTCGACGACGTGCGAAAGCTGTTCGCCGCGACGAAGGCCGCGAAAGCTCGCCGGTACGACGCCGGGCGCTTCTCGTTCAACGTGGCGAAGGGACGCTGCGCGACCTGCAAAGGGGAAGGCTTCGTCTTCGTCGAGTTGCTGTTTCTGCCGAGCGTCTATGCCCCCTGCCCCGCGTGCCACGGATCGCGTTTCGACGCGAAGACGCTGGAGATCAAGCTGCGCGATCGGTCGATCGCCGACGTGCTGGCGATGACCGTCGCCGAAGCGGCGAAGTTCTTCGCCGAAGAGCCCGGGCTCCGGCGAGCCTTCGAAGTACTGGAGCAAGTGGGCCTGGGCTACCTGCGACTGGGTCAGCCGGCGACGGAGCTTTCCGGAGGCGAGGCGCAGCGGATCAAGCTGGCGACCGAGTTGCAGCGGGCGAGTCGCGGCAAGACGCTGTACATCCTGGACGAGCCGACGACCGGCCTGCATCCGGCCGACATAGAGAAACTCGTCGCCCAGTTGCATGCGCTGGTCGACGCCGGCAATTCGGTCGTCGTCGTGGAGCACGATCTGCGCGTCGTCGCCGAAAGCGACTGGGTGATCGACATGGGACCGGGCGCCGGCGACGAAGGGGGACGCATCACCGCCTCGGGCATGCCCAGCGAAGTGGCGAAGGCGAAGGGAAGCCGGACGTCGCCTTATCTGGCGCGGTTTCTTGCTGGTTCGCCTGCTCCCTCGGAGGACTGACGCCCTCCGCTCAGAGAGAACGAGCCCTCGATGCTACCGTCGCGGAGGCTGGAAGAAGCGTCCGGTGGAAGCGGCGTCCGCGCGGTAGGGACGTTTCTCGACGACGGAGAACTCCGCCCAGACGGGCAGATGGTCGGACACCTTGAGCGCGTCTTCCAGGCTCAAGTTCATCTCCCGCACGAAGTCGAAGACGCCGCCCGTGATGTATTCCTCGGTGTCGTAGCCGATGAAAACGATGTTGTCGTAGCTGGCCGTGCCCCGGGTGTTCGTCGGAAGGTCGCGCACGACCCACTGCATGCCGGGGAGCGACGCCTTTTCGGCGAACTCGATCTGGTCTGCGTTGAAGTCGCCCAGCAGGATGATGTCGTCTTCGTTCCGTCCGTCGTTCTTCACGGCTCGCAGCACCTCGTCGACCATCGGCAGTTCCCGGTCGACCTCGTCTGGGTCGAGATGGAAGTTGACGAGCGTGAAGGTGAAGGCCTCCGACGGCGGCAGCCCCCGCGCGCGAAACCATGCCACCAGCGGTTCGCGGTGGAGCAGATCGCTCCGGTCTTCGACCGAATAGACCTGGTCCCGATCGCACTCCAGCTTCGTCGCGTCGTAGAGGTAGGCGTACTGTTCCTTGGAGACGGAGCGTCCCAGCCGGGGACCGGCGACGTAGAGATACTGCCGCCCCTCGGCGTTGACGAGCGCGACGAGCTTCTGCAGGTGGGTCTCGTCGAGCGTGCGGATCTCCTGCACGGCTACGACGTCGAACAGGCGGATGATTTCCGCCAGGCGTTGCATGACGAACGGGTTGCTCGCCTTCGCTTCGCCGTAGACTTGCAGGTTGAAGCTGGCGATGCGGACGACGTCGCCGCCGCTGCGAGGCGCCGCCGCGATCTGACTTTCGAGGCCGCCCGGGTTATTCGCGGCTGTTTGCGAGGCCGCGGCGCCGAGCGCGTCGAGCATCGGCGCGGCCCAGGGGGGACGCGTCGACACGACGTAACCGGCGGCTGCCAGAAACAGCACGACGATTACGGCATATCCGCGGTTCGACGACGACTGAGCCACCCGAACGACCTTCCGCTGCGCGTCCCCTGTTCTTCCACCGGGCGCGGAACGTTAGTCAATGCGAGCCGGACGGCTCAAGAGCGGTTTATCGGCACGTGTGCATGCTTGCCCTTCTCTCGTTCGTCGACGCAAAGAGAAAACAGATCGAGCGTCGAAGTCTCAGGCTCGCGGGGATCGTAAACCACTCGAACAACGTCGCCGGCGACCACTTTCTGCCGCCTGGCCACGAATGTATAGGTTCCGAAAAGAGCTGCAGGACGTTCGCCGACGCTCAGAGACGCGCGATAGCGGTATTCAATTTTCCCCGCCCTACCGTCGATCTCGACGATGGAACCCTCGGTGACCGAACCTTCGCGGAGGAGAGCGATTGTCGATCGGGTGGCGAGGATCCCTCGCGAGATCGAATATCCCGCGAAGACGAGAAGGCCGAATCCGACGACGCCGAATGCCCAGAGTCCAAGCGAATCTGCGCTCCAGGCAGGCCAGGCCCGACTAAGACTCGGGTCGGAGTCGAGGTAGAGCACCTCGATCGGGTCGCCGATGTGCGTCGCACTCCAGACGCTGCTAGTGACGTAGGTCTGTCCCTTCCGGAGCGTTCCCGATGCGTCGCGGAACTCATAGCTCAAATAGTGCGGCGCTTTCCTGCCCCCCATCGCCAAGAGACTGGCTATCGGGAATTGAGTCCGAACGGCGGCCGAAACAGGAACCTTCGCCGTGACGACACCGGTGGTGCGAGTTCCCGCGATGAGGAACTTCAACGCGCTGAGAGACAGTCCAATCGGCGCGAACATTAATATTGCCGCGGCGAAGAGAGCCAGTCCCGCTCGTCCCAGATGAACGCTCCGGTTCAAGAGTACCCGCCAGGCGCGGAACGTCGGGAAGGACTCTTTCATCGTTTCGCATCCTCTGGCCTGTTCTTCGGACTACGTCAGCGTCTCCAGGTTCCGTTCGCTGACCTGGCTGTTGAGCGTCCAGAGATCGTAGAGCCACCCGATTCCGAGCAGCCCGCCGGTGAACAGGTAGAGCAGACCGGACACGATCTTGCCGAGGTAGAGGCGGTGGATTCCGAACAGGCCGAGGAAGGCGAGCAGCAGCCAGGCGACGTTGTAGTCGTAGCGCCCGGCGACGTACCGCCGGTCGGCCTTACGATCCATGCCCGGGATCAGGAAGGCGTCGATCAGCCAGCCGATGCCCAACAGGCCGAGCGTGAAGAACCAGATCGTGCCGGTGATCTGCCGACCGTAATAGAAGCGATGGGCGCCGGTGAAGCCGACGATCCAGCACAAGTAGCCGACCAGTATCGAATGCGTACCGTTCATCCTGAGACTCAGATCTCCCCCTGGAAGCGATCGATCGACGGACACTGCGCCGCGTTCTCCGCGGCGCCCTGCTCTACCTTTGGATGATTCGGAAACGGACGACGATTCTTGCGCGGACCGTTCCGAATCGGAGCGACTGCGACCTTCACTCAGGAGGCTGCCTTCTTGGGATCGAGTTCGTCGCGCAGCGCCTGCACGGCCAGGGCGTAGGCCTCGCTCAGGGCCTGCTCGGGCTGCGTCAGCGGGAAGGCCAGATGCGATTCGCACAGGCCCAGCGCCGCGGCCGCGGACTTCAGCGCTGCGACCAGATTCGCCGCGTCGCCGCTGACCGGCATGATCGTCGCGAGAATCTTCGCCGCGACTTCGTTCAGGCGCGCGATCTCGCCCTTCTTGCCTGCCTTCGCCGCGTGGTAGAGGGCGACGTACTGCGACGGGAAGAGATTCGTTCCGGAGCAGACGCCCCCTTGCGCGCCGAGGGCGAGCGCCTCGACGAGCAGACGCTGCGGCCCGACGAGGATCGATTTGTCCGTCCGCCCCGCGAAGCGTTCGCACAGCGCCCGAACGTAGTCGACTTCGCCGGCGCTGTCCTTGATCGCCAGGACGTTATCGTGCGCGAGAAGCTGCACGGCGGTTTCGAGTTCGATCGGGGTCTTCGTCAGCTTCGGGTAGTTGTAAAGAATCACCGGCAGCATCTGCCGGTCGGCCAGCGATTCGAACCACCGGCGGACCTGCTCCTGCGTCAGGGAGTAGTAATACGGCGTGGTGGAGACGATGGCCGAGGCGCCCTTCTCCGCCGCGAACGAAGCGAGCTTCAGCGACTCGTCCAGCGACGTGTGACTGACGCCGCAGTACCACGGCAGACGCGAGGCGATTCGATCCGCGGTCTGCGAGATCAGTTCCCGCTTGGTGTCCGACGAAAGCGAAGGCGCCTCGCCGGACGTTCCGAGGATGAAGATCGCCGAGACGCCGCCCGCGATCAGATGCTCGATCAGCCGGTCGAGCGCGTCGACGTCCAACTTCCGCGCCGTGGTCAGCGGCGTGATCATCGGGCAGATCAGGCCTTCCGGTCGATCGTTCGGTTCGGTCATGAGAAATCCGTTAGCAGCCCGTTGATTTACTCAACGGACTGCGTTCGCCGCACGGATGCGGCGTCAAGACAGCGGATGTTCCGCTGTCTTGCGAGGCGTGAGAAACTTGTTTCGAACTTGCCGGGCGTGATTTTCGCCACGAAGGCGAAAATCTACGGATAGTTAGGGGACCGGGGCCAGAACGCACCGAAATCCGACGGCGTCGTCGCGAAGCGTCGCGCGAGCCGTGCGACGCGAGGGAAACGCCAGCTTGTCCGCGTCGTCCTTCCAGCTTCCGCCGCGGAGGACCGGGCCGGATTCCGGTTTCTTCTCGTCCGACGTCGCGAGAGTAGGCGAGCACCACTCCCACAGATAGCCGTGGACGTCGTACAGCCCGAAGTCATTCGGCTTTTTCGCGCCGACCGGCGGATCGTTCCCGGCGGCGTTGCCGTGAGACCAGGCGTAGTCGCCGAGGCTCTCCGAATCGTCGCCGAAGTGATAGAGCGTCTTCGTTCCGCCCCGCGCGGCGAACTCCCACTCGGCCTCGGTGGGCAGACGAACTTCTTCCTTTTCGCCGATCAGCTTCGCCTTGCGGAGAGCCTTCGTCATGTCCGCGCAGAAGGTCTGCGCTTCGTCGAAGGAAACCATCTCGACCGAGTTCTTCGCCCCCTTCCAGCGGGAGGGATCAGCGCCGGCGATCGACGCGTAGTCTTCCTGCGTCACCTCGTAACGGTGAACGGCTAGCGTCGCGGGCACGCTCGCCTGCTTCGCCGCCTCGTCGACCTTCAGCGGGACGAAGCCTTCGCGGAAGGTCTTCAGCCGTTCGGCGTCAGGCTCCGCGGCCAGAATCAGCGAAACGAACAAAGCAGCGAACGGAGACATCGTTGGAATTCCCTTTCACGATCGCCGGACTCGGGGGACTGACGTCCCCCGCTCGCCAAGTTCGGCGGATCGTTAAACGCCGCCGTTGCCGCTGCGGGTTTCCATGCCGCCGGCACGGAACGCCTGGGCGAGTGCGTGGGGGACGGCGGTCTCCGCGAGGATCAGCTTCGCGCGGTGCTCGGCGACGCGGGCGCGGTTCTCCTGTTCGAGCGCGACGGCTTCGGCCCGTTCCTTTTCGGCCTGAGCCCGTTCCATGCGCTTGTCCGCCTCGGCCCGGTCGAACTTCAGCCGGGCGCCGATGTTCTTGCCCGGGTAGACGTGGGCGATGTCGATGGAGACGATTTCGAACGCCGTTTCCGAATCGAGCCGGCGTTGCAGCACGGCCTTGGAAATGCGATCGGGGTTGGCGAGCACGTCGCGGTGGGACGCCGACGAGCCGATCGAAGAGATGATGCTTTCGCCGACGCGGGCGATGACGGTCTCTTCGGTAGCGCCGCCGATGAGCTGTTCGAGGTTGGTCTTCACCGTCACGCGGGCTTTGACCCGCAGCTCGATGCCGTCCTTCGCGATGGCGGAGAGTTCGTTGTGCCCGCCGCGAACGGGGTCGGGGCAGTCGATCACCTTCGGATGGACGCTGGTGCGGACGGCGTCCATCACGTCGCGACCCGCCAGGTCGATCGCCGCGGCCTTGTCGAAGTCCAGATCGAGCTGCGCCCGCTGCGCGGCGATGAGGGCCTTGATGACGTTCATCACGTTCCCTTCGCTAAGGAAGTGGGCTTCCAGGCGGGAGGTCGTGATGCCGCCGCGGCCGATGTTGAGGCCCGACTGAGCGGCCATCACCTTCGCCTGGACGATCGTGCGCGGATCGACCCGACGGAAGCCCATACCGACGAGGCTCCAGATGCTGACGTCGGCGCCCGACATGTAAGCCTGGAACCAGAGGCTGCCGTAGATGAAGAAGACGACGAGCAGCGCCATCAGGAACAGGCCGCCGACGACGGCCGCTCCGATGAACAGAAGCATCCAGGGATCCATCATGGCGATCGCTCAGGGGATGGCGGCAGCGCGAAGTCGAGACGGGTGCAGGAAAACGGCCCGCTCTTGCAGGGCGGGGTTCAGTGTAGTCGTTCGCGGAGCCGGATTCAGCGTTCGATGCGGAACGGTAGTGGGCTAGTTTGTTCGTCGAGGCTGGTCAGGGGCGTCTAAGCGCGAAACCACGTACGCAATTAGGCGAAGCATGCATGCCGCGGCGAGGAGACCGACGCTGACGAACTCGCTTTTCACGTTCGAGCCAGGGAAGATTAGAAAGAGCGCGACGGCAAGTCCGAGGCAGCCATATCCAGCGAAGGTCAGGATTCGCGCGAGTTTCGTTAGGAACATGGCTGTTTCCTGCAACTTCGGCTGATCGAGCGGTTCGGAGATCCCAGAATGGAGAGTTATTGCAAGGGATGCAAAACGTGGGTTCCAACGCGGAAGCTCATCTGCGGGAACTGCAATAGGCTGCTGCCGGTCATCCTGGCCGCGGTCTACTTGGCGACCATCTTGGCGGTGATCGGACTCATCGCATTGGCATCCATGATCGCGACCGCCTGACCTAACACGACATTTAAGCTAGCCCACTACCGGCGGAACGCCCGGTCGATCCATCCGCCGCCGAGGACCCGGTCGCCGTCGTACAGTACGGCGGCCTGCCCCGGGGCGACCCCTTTCCGCGGATCGTCGAAGGTCAGGCGAAAGCCCTCCTCCGTCGGTTCGGCGGTCGCGGACGTCGCGGGGCCGTTGTAGCGAATCTTCGCTTCGCAGCGGATTGCGGCGGAAGGCAGATCGACGAGCCAGTTGACGTCGCTCGCCTCCAGGCCCTCCGCGTAGAGCGACTCTTCCGGGCCGATCGTCACGCGGCGGCTCTCGGCATCGATCGACACGACGAAGTAGGGTTCGCCCATCGCGACGCCCAGTCCCTTGCGCTGGCCGATGGTGAAATCCTCGACGCCGCGATGGGTGCCGACAACCTCTCCCGCGACGGTGACGATCTCCCCTGCCCGGTCGCCCCCATGCCGGGCGCGGATGAAGTCGCCATGCTTGCCCGAGGCGACGAAGCAGATCTCCTGGCTGTCGCGCTTCTCCGCCACCCGCAGGCCGATCCGTTCCGCCGCGGCGCGGATCTCCGGCTTGGTGAACGTCCCGACCGGCAGCAGCATTCGCGAGAGCAGATGCCGCTCGACCCCGAACAAAGCGTACGACTGATCCTTGTTGGAATCGACGCCGCGCAGCAGGGCCGGTTCGCCGTCGTGGACGCTCATGCGGGCGTAGTGACCCGTCGCGAGAAACTCCGCTCCGATCGAGTCGGCGTAGTCGAACAGCTTGCCGAACTTGATCCAGCGGTTGCACATCACGCAGGGGTTGGGCGTGCGACCGGAGAGATACTCGTCGGCGAAGTAGTCCATGATTTCGCGGAATTCGCCCGCCAGATCGAGCGCGAAGAACGGCACGTCGAGCCGATCGGCGACGCGGCGCGCGTCTTCGGCGTCGGAGGCCGTGCAGCAACCGCGTTTGTGGTCGGAATGAGCTGAGAGAACGGGCAATTCCAGACCCTGAGCGGGGGACGACAGTCCCCCGAGGCTGGCGCTGTTATCGATTCGACCTCGGGGGACTGTCGTCCCCCGCTCAGAAGCGTTGTCGCCGGCAGCGCTTTCGCCGACCGTTTCCAGCTCGCACGCGACCGGGCTCGCTTCGCCGTGGCGCATGAAGACGCCGACGACCTCGTGGCCCTGCTCCAGAAGCAGGCTGGCCGCGACGCTGCTGTCGACGCCTCCCGACATGGCGAGAACGACGCGTGCCAAACTTGAACTCCGCTGTGAAACAAGTGAGCCGCTGAGCGGAGGGCGTGAGCCCTCCGAGCGTATCGGCGCCTTGTCGTTCGGACTCGGAGGGTTGACACCCTCCGCTCAGGAAATAGATCGAAAACCGCACCGCCCTGACGTGCATCCAATTATAGAAGCCGAGCGGGCGCCCCGTCCGCCCGGGATGCGTTAAGATGCTCGATCGCGCCTTCGGATTCCGGAGGCGCCTGATGATCACCCAGCCGAAGGCGCATCGTCGCCGGGCCGAAGGAACGACATGGAAGCCGAACTTTACGATCGCGCCAAATCGATCCGTCAGTCGATCACCGTCCTCAGGGACTCTCTTTGACTGGACTGAAAAAGCTCGGCAATTAGCCGCCCTCGAGGACGAAATGTCCATGGACGGCTTCTGGGGTGATCAGACGAGGGCCCAGGCGACGCTCGCCAAGATGAAGGGTCTGCGGACCGTCGTGGAGCCGCTGACCGACTGCATCAAGACGGAGAGCGACCTCGCGGAACTGTTCGAGCTGGCCGAAGAGGACGATTCGCTCGTTCCCGAAATCCGCAAGGAGATCGAACGGGTCGAAGGGCGGCTGGAAGAACTTCAGCTCAAGGCGCTCCTCAACGGTCCGAACGATTCGCTCAACGCGATCATGACGATCGTCCCCCGCGACGGCGGCACCGACGCCTGCGACTGGGCCGATATGCTCCTGCGGATGTATGCCGCCTGGGCGTCGAAGAACGGCTATCAACTGGAACTCCTCGATCGCGAGGACAACATCGAAGCCGGCATCGATCACGCCACGATCGCGATCCGCGGACCGATGGCCTACGGCTATCTGAAGGGGGAGACGGGGCATCACCGGCTGGTCCGGATCAGCCCCTTCAACGCTGAAGGAAAGCGTCAGACCAGCTTCGCGGCGGTCGACGTCACGCCCGAGGTCGACGACACGATCGTCATCGACATCCGGGAAGAGGACGTCCGCGAGGATACGTTCCGCGCGTCCGGCGCCGGCGGTCAGCACGTCAACAAGACGAGCAGCGCCATCCGTCTGACCCACCTTCCCACGGGCACCGTGGCCCAGTGTCAGCAGGAACGGAGCCAGCACAAGAATCGCGCCACCGCCTGGAAGATGCTCCGCGCGGCGATGCTCAGGATCGAGGAAGAGAAGCGGGAAGCCGAGCAGGCGGACGCATACAAGAACAAAGCCCGCGTCGGCTTCGGCAGCCAGATCCGCAACTACTTCCTGCATCCGGATCAGCGGGTGAAGGACGCCCGGCATAAATACGAAATGGGCAACTTTCACGCGGTGATGGACGGCGAAATTCAGCCGTTCCTCGACGCGACGCTCCGCTGGCGCGTCGGTCAGGACGTCGCGGAAGGCGGCGACGACGATTGAGCGAATCGACAGGAAACGGGCCGCCCGTCGAGCGCCCGATAGAAGCCGAATGGACGATCGAGTCGGGGGAACGCTTCCTCCGGCTCGTGCTGTTTCGCGCGGGCGACCGGTACGCCCATCGGATCGAACTGCTGAGCGCCGAGGGGGAACGAATCGCCTCGGCAGCGAGCGAAGAGGGAGCCTTCGCAGGTCAGGCTGCGCCTGACGGATCGCACGGTATGCACGCCGCGGCGACGGAGGCCTGGCCGGCGAGTCCGCCCTTCCAACAGTTTCACCGCCAGGAGATCGACGGACGACCCGCGTGGTTTTTCGTCGGCATGGCCGGGAAGAGTCACTGGTCGGCCAGCGTCACCGCCCGCGACGACGTCGCCGGCTGGGAATTCGACGTCGCCTGCCGCTACCGCGAAGCGCCCGGGTATCTCGGCAGCGCCTACCGCGTCGCCTTCCCTGACGATCGCCTCCCCCGCCCCGCGTTCTTCACGCTGATCACCGGCGAAACGACGGAGCTGGTCGGACGCGAAGAGGTCGTCGCCGCGGTTCCGTCGGACGAAACTCGCGGCGCTTCGCCGCCCGCGTCGGCACGCTGGCGGTACGTGTGCGGGTTCGGTTGACGATTGCGTAATTTCTGAGCGGGGGACGAAAGTCCCCCGAGGTCTTCGACGCAACTCTGGACATTCCTCGGGGGACTTTCGTCCCCCGCTCAGGAAGGCGTCGAGCTTCCCGCCATGGCTACGCCAGAATCTCCCTCACCGGCTTGGCCGGTTGGACGCCGGTGAGCTTGGTGTCGAGGCCCTGGTACTCGTAGGTGAAGCGACTGTGATCGATGCCGAGGAGATGGAGCATCGTCGCGTGCAGGTCGCGGACGTGGACGACGTTTTCGACGGCGTTGTAGCCGAGGTCGTCGGTCGCTCCGTAGCTGATTCCCTTCTTCAGGCCGCCGCCTGCCATCCACATCGAGAAGCCCTTGATGTGGTGATCGCGACCGGGCCCGCCCTTCCCCTGGAACATCGGGGTGCGGCCGAACTCGCCGCCCCAGATGACGAGGGTGTCTTCGAGCATCCCGCGACGCTTGAGGTCGGTCAGCAGGGCGTACGTCGGCTGGTCGGTTAGCCCGCAGCAGACGTTCATGTACTTCACCAAGTCGCCGTGGTGGTCCCAGCCCCGGTGGTACAGGTGAATGAACCGCACGCCCCGCTCAGCCAGTCGCCGCGCGAGCAGGCAGTTCGACGCGTACGACCCGTCGCCCGGCTTGGCGCCGTAGAGGTCGAGCGTCTCCTGCGTCTCGTCCGACAGATCGGTCAGGTCGGGCACCGACGACTGCATGCGGAACGCCATCTCGTACGCGGCGATGCGGGTCGCGATTTCGGGGTTGACGGTCTTCGCGTAGCGTTCGCCGTCGAGCTGACGGACGAGATCGACGACCTCCCGCTGCGACGAGTCGTCCACGCCTGGCGGATTCCGGGCGTAGTTGACGGGGTCGCCGGAGGAGTTGAACTCCACGCCCTGGAACCGACTGGGGAGGAAGCCGGAGGCCCACTGGCGCGAGGCGATCGGCTGCGGATCGCGGCCGCCGACGCTGGTCAGAACGACGAAGCCGGGCAGGTCGTCGCCTTCGCTCCCCAGGCCGTAGTTCACCCACGAGCCCATCGAGGGGCGACCGCTGATGGCGGTGCCGGTGTTCATGAACGTGTGGGCGGGGTCGTGATTGATCTGCTCGGTCACCATCGACTTGATGACGCAGATCTCGTCGGCCAGCTTCGCCTGCCAGGGGAGAAAGTCGCTGACTTCCAGCCCGCTCTGGCCATGCTTCCTGAACTTGGTCATCGGCCCGGCAGCCTTCAGATCCGTGCCCTGCAACTGGGCGATCGGCTGGCCCTTCGTGTAGGACTCGGGCATCGGCTTGCCGTCGAGTTCGGCCAGCTTCGGCTTCCAGTCGAACGTCTCCAGATGCGACGGACCGCCCGCCATGCAGAGGAAGATGACCCGCTTCACCTTCGGCGGCAGGTGTGGAAGACCCGCGACGCCCGGACCGTTGGCGCGGAGCGTTGACGGGTCGAGCTTCGGCGCCGACTCGTTCCCGCGGAGCAGGCTGCCGAGCGCGAGCGCGCCGAGCCCGACGCCGGCGTTCGATAGAAACGTCCGGCGTTGCAGGAGCGCGGCGAGGCGGGGATCGTGCATGGTCAGTTCCTCGTGATCGTCTCGCTCAGGTTGAACAGAACCCGGCAGACGCTGGTCCAGGCGGCGAGTTCGACGGGGTCTGCTTCGCCGATTCGCTTGGCCAGTCCGACGCCGATCAGAGCCTCGGCATCCTTCGGACTCGCGGCGAAGCGGGCCTTCTGCGAAGCGTAGAACTCCGCGAACTTCGCCCGTTCGGAATCTTCCGGCGAGCGGGAGAGCGTCCGGCGGAAGGCGTTTTCGAGAACGACGTCGAAAGCGGCTTGATCGGCATCGGCTGGCGCGGCGGCGGTGGAAACGGGCGTCTCACGATGCTCCGCTTCCAGCAGCAGCGTCTCGGCGAAGCGCCGCGCGGCTTCGACGAAGGTCGGGTCGTTCAGTAGCACGAGCGACGCGAGGGGCGTGTTCGACTGCGGGCGCTTGGCCGTGCATTCCTCGCGGCTGGGGGCGTCGAACGCCTTCAGCATCGGATGGAGAAACTGCCGCTGCCAGTGAACGTAGACGCCCCGGCGCCACTGGCGTTCGTCGTCGTGGCTCTTGTACGTTCGCTTCGGAAAGTTCAGGTGCTTGTAGTATCCGTCGGGCTGGTACGGCTTGACGCTGTCGCCGCCCATCTCGTCGACGAGCAGGCCGCCGATCGACAGCGCGTTGTCCCGGACCATTTCTGCGGGAAGACGGAAGCGGTTCTGTCGACCGAACAGGCGGTTCTCCGGATCGGCGGCGAGCGCTTCGGGAGAGACGGTCGACGACTGGCGATAGGCGCTGCTGGTGACGAGCGTTCGCATCGTCGCCTTGACGTTCCAGCCCGAGTCGACGAACTCATGAGCCAGGCGATCGAGCAGTTCCGGATGGCTGGGCGGTTCTCCCTGGCCGCCGAAATCGTCTAGCGAACGCGACAGGCCCTCGCCGAAGGCGAGGTACCAGAAGCGATTGGCGAACACCCGCGCGGTCAAGAGGCCGCTGTCGGACTTGCCGTGGACGAGCCAGTTCGCCAGGTCGAGGCGCGTCGCGCGATCCTCCTTCGCGAGCGTGCCCAGGAACGCCGGAATCGCCGGCTGCACGACTTCGCCCGAGTCGTCCATCCAGTTGCCGCGCGGCAGGACGCGCATCGTGCGGGGCTCGATCGAGACGGTGACCATGCACTGGCGGATCGAATCGCGGTGAGTCTTGAGTTCCTTCTCAGCCTGCGAGAGCTTCTCCTCCGCGGCTTTCTTCGCCGCCTCTTCAGCGTCTGCGGCTTCGACCTGCTTCTTCGCCTCGGTGACGCCTACGACGAGTTCAGTCTCGCGCTGCTCCTCTTCCTCGGTCGGGACGGGGATCTCCGGCGGGCGCTTCGTGGGAAGATCGTTGGAGCCGAGAGTGAAGTGCTTGGCTTCGTCGACGTCGGCGAAGAAGGCGGAAAGGGCGTAGTGATCCTTGATCGTGTAAGGGTCGTACTTGTGGTCGTGGCACTGGGCGCAGCCGACCGTCGCCCCCATCCAGACGTTCGACACGTTGCGAACGCGGTCGGCAGCGTAAATCGCCAGGTATTCTTTCTGCTGCAGGCCCCCCTCGTGCGTCGTCTGCAGCATGCGGTTGTAGCCCGTCGCGACGCGCTGCGCGATCGTCGGATCGGGCGACAGATCGCCGGCAAGCTGCTCCCGCGTGAACTGATCGAAGGGAAGGTTCGCGTTGAACGCCGCGATGACGTAGTCGCGATAGGGCGAAATGCGATGGTCCTGGTCGCCGTGGTAGCCGACGGTGTCCGCGTAACGCACTAGGTCGAGCCAGTAGACCGCCATCCGTTCGCCGTACGCGGGCGACCCCAGGTACTTGTCGACCAGCGCCAGGTAGTTCGCGTCGCTCGGGTCGGCGGCGAACGCTTCCACGTCGGCGCTCTCGGGCGGTAGACCGGTCAGGTCGAAGCTCAGCCGCCGGACGAGCGTCACCGGATCGGTCGGAACTGAAGGAGCGAGCCCTTCTTCTTCCAGGCGGGCGAGGATGAAGCGGTCGACGAAGTTCCGCGGCCAGGCTTCGTCCTGCACCGGCGGATCGGCTTCGCGGCGCGGTGCGAGGTAGGCCCAGTGGCCCGACCACTCGGCGCCCTGCTCCACCCACTTCGTGAGGGTCCCGATTTCCTTCGCCGTCAGCTTCTTGTGGCTGTCGGGCGGCGGCATCTTTTCAGATTCGTCATCGGAGAGGATCCGCCGAATCGCCTCGCTCTCTTCGACGGAGCCGGGAAGGATCGCCTGGTAGCCGCCGCGGTCGAGCTTTGCGTCCTCTTCTTCGTCCATCCGCAGATCGCCCTGACGATGCTCCTCGTCGGGGCCATGGCAGAAGACGCAGTTCCGCGAAAGGATCGGGCGAACGTCGCGCGCGAAATCGACTCGATCGTCCGCGAACGCCGTCGTGCCGACGAGCGCAGCGATGCAGGCGACCCAGGCGCCAGGCACGGGCGTCCCGAAGCGACGGGCGGCGAGAGGGCGACCGGTCATGAAGAGGCAGGGAGAGATGGGAGAAAAGCGGCGCAATGCCGTGCGGAGGGATTCCTTCAGTATAGGCCGATCGTTGGCGCGCGAGCAAATTGAGACGAGGTCGGAGCAAGCAAGAACGCCTTGGTTCTATAGCGTCAGGGAACTCCATTCCCCCATCCCGCGTCCAATCGGGCGGATCAGGTATAAACGGGGAGTCGGACGCCGAAGACGGATCGCAACAGCCGCGGCGCCGGACTCTCGACGGCCAGACTTTCGACGGACCGGAGACTTTTCGCATGTTCGGCGTACGTTCGCAGTTCTTTTCGTCCGCAGTCGGACAACCTCCCGCGGTTCCCCGGCCCAAACTTCCGACGTCGATGCTGGGGCGGCTGGGCGTGGCGGCGGCTATGGCTTTGGCCCTCACTCTCGGCGGAGGGGTCGGAATGGGCGCCGAAGCGGCGGACGCAGGAAGCCTCGACGCGAAACGGGCCCAGGCGGCGCAGAAGTACCAGGAGAAGAACTGGAACGACGCGCTCGGGCTGTACAAGGAACTCTGCTTCTCTGAAGAGAACGGCGAAGCCGCAGCGGCGGAGGACCTGCAGCAGGCGCTCTACTGCCTGCAGAATCTGGGACGCATCGGCGAGGCGGACGAACTGCTGGAGAAGACGGTCGCCGTTCACGAAGATGACTGGCGCGTGCTCTGGAAGGCCGCCGACATCTACGCCCAGGTTCAGCACGACGGCTTCATCGTCTCCGGAAAGTTCGAGCGCGGTCCCCATCGAGGCGGCGGCGAGTGGGCGCTCGCGCTCGGTCGCGACCGGGCTCGCGGTCTGCAACTCCTGGTGCAGGCCCTGCCGTCGGCGAAGGAGGCGGACGACAAGTCGCTCGCGGCGGAGTTCTATCTGACACTCGCCCGGTCGATCACGCTCTACAACGGCGCGCTCGAAGTCTGGCGCCTGCAGCATCTGACCGATCTCAGCGAGTTGCCCGATTACGAGCGCCAGTGGTTCCACTCCAACATGAGCGTCGGCACGCCGGTCGACGACGAGGGAAACCCGATCTTCTTCCGCACGCCGAAGAGCTGGGACGAGGCGGCGAACGACGGCGAACGCTGGCGCTGGGCCATGGAGCAGGCAATCGAGGTCGAACCGAGCCGGCTCGCTCAGGTTCTCTCATTGCAGGCGGCGTTCTACGAACAGATGTACGGCGTCGGCACGCTCGCGAGCGGCGGATTCCGACCCATGCTCTCCGGTCGAGAAGGAGACGAGGAGGATGAATCGGGAACGTACGCGCTGCACACGCTGAAGGATAACGAGACCATCGCGCGGCTGGCGACGGGCGTCCGGCGCTTCGAACTGCCGGACGAGTTCAACCCGATCAAGCTCTACGAGCGGGTTGAGCAGTCGAAAGACCGCAATCATAGCGAGAACGCCGCGAACGCCCTCGCCTGGCTCTATCTCAACCGCCGGCAATATCCGAAGGCGGCCGACTGGTGGAGGACGTCGATCGAGAAGTACGGCGCGAACGACTACAAGCGTCGGCAGCTCTCCGACATCGTCGATCCCTGGGGCATGTTCGAGCCGGTCGGCACGCAGCCCGCGGGCGAGAAGGCGACGTTCGAGTTTCGCTTCCGCAACGGCGAAGAGGTGGAGTTCGTCGCCAAGCGAGTGAAGATTCGCGAACTGCTCGACGACGTGAAGGCCTACCTGAAGAAGAGCGGCGAACGACTCGAGTGGGAGAAGGTCGACGTTTCCGACGTAGGCATGCGGCTGATCCAGCGGGGCGACGCAAAGTACGTGGGCGAGCAGGTCGCCAAATGGACGGAGAAGCTCGATCCGCGCCCGAACCACTTCGACGATCGCGTGACGATCGAGTCGCCGCTCGCCGAGGCGGGCGCCTTTCTCGTCACCGCGAAGATCAAGGGAGGAAAGGCGAGCTCCGTCCTGTTGTGGGTCGCCGACAGCGCGATCGTGAAGAAGCCGCTCGATCAGGGCAAGAACCTCTACTTCTGCGCGGACGCCGTCACGGGCGCTCCGATCGTCGGCGCCAAGGTCGACTTCTTCGGCTACAAGCAGGAACACTTAGGGAACGGTCGCTTCCGCACGGTCACCAGCCAGTTCGCGGAGACGACCGACGAAAACGGCATGGTCGTGCCCGATCCGCGCGATCTGAAGACGGAGTTCCAGTGGCTGGTCACGTTGATCGGCGAGGACGATACGCGTCTGGCCTACCTCGGCTACGACTCCGTCTGGGGGAGCCAGTACGTCGAGATGGAATACAACGCCGTCAAGGCGTACCTGATCACCGATCGCCCGGTCTATCGCCCGGAGCAGACGGTTCACTTCAAGGCCTGGCTCCGCAAGGCGCAGTACGACAACGAAGGCTCGGACTTCGCCGGCTCCGACGTCGAACTACGGATCAGCGATCCGCAGGGGAACGAGGTCTGGCAGAAGACCGTCAAGGCGGACGCGTACGGCGGCGTGGAGGCGACGTTCGACCTGACCGGCGACGCGACGCTGGGGCAGTACTACATCAACGTCACGAACATGCGTCCCCGGGACGGTCAGTTCGCCTCCGGCGGCGGCATGTTCCGCGTCGAGGAGTACAAGAAGCCCGAGTTCGAAGTGAAGGTCGAAGCGCCTTCCGAACCGGTCATGCTGGGCGAAAAGGTGACGGGCAAGATCGAGGCGAAGTATTATTTCGGCTCGCCCGTCGTGAACGCGACGGTGAAGTACAAGATCCTCCGGACCGAGCACGACGAGCGCTGGTACCCGCATAACCCGTGGGACTGGTGCTTCGGTCGCGGCTACTGGTGGTTCGCGCAGGACTACGCGTGGTATCCCGGATGGGACCGCTGGGTCGGCTGCATCGCTCCGCCCCCCTGGTGGATGTATCAGGGGGCGAACGGACCGCCCGAAGTGATCGCCGAGGTCGAGGTTCCCATCGGCGAAGAGGGAATCGTCGAGTTCGAGATCGACACGCTCCTGGCCAAGGAGACGATGGGCGATCGCGACCACAAGTACACGATCGAGGCGGAGGTCCGCGACCAGTCGCGCAGGACCATCGTCGGCTCGGGCACGATCCTCGTCGCACGCAAGCCGTTCGAGGTCTATACCTGGCTCGAACGGGGTTACTACCGCACGGGCGACGTCGTGAATGCGCGGGTCCATGCGCGGACCATCGCCGACAAGCCGGTGACGGGCGAGGCCGCTGCGACGCTCTATCAGATCGCCTACGACAAGCAGGGCGAGCCGATCGAGACGCCGGTCCGCTCGTGGAAGCTGGAGATGAACGCGGAAGGAACGGCGGAACTCGATTTCCGGGCGAGCGCGTCGGGCCAGTATCGCTTCGCCTGCGACGTCGACGACGGCAACGGCCACACCGTTTCGGGCGGCTACATCTTCACCATTATCGGCGAGGACTTCGACGGCGGCGACTTCCGCTTCAATGCGCTGGAATTGATCCCCGACAAGGCGAATTACGCCCCGGGGGAGACGGTCCGCCTGCAGGTCAACGCCGACCAGCCGAACGCGACGGTGCTGCTCTTCGTGAAGCCGTCGAACGGCGTCTACCTGCCGCCGAAGATGCTCAAGCTCGAGGGCAAGAGCACGGTCGTCGATCTCGAGGTCGAGAAGAAGGACATGCCGAACTTCTTCGTCGAAGCCGTGACCGTCAGCGGAGCGCAGGATCACTCCGTCGCGAAGGAGATCGTCGTTCCGCCGGAGAAGCGAATCCTGAACCTGGAGGTTCTCCCCTCCAGCGAGACCTACAAGCCGGGCGAGAAGGCCAAGGTGAAGATCCACCTGACCGACTTCAGCGGCGAGAACTTCCAGGGGACGACGGTCGTTTCGATCTACGACAAGTCGCTGGAATACATCTCGGGCGGCGGCAACACGGAGGACATTAAGGAGTTCTTCTGGAAGTGGCGTCGTACGCACCAGCCGTATGAACTGGGGAGCCTCGACAAGTCGTCGTCGAACCTCGTCGCGGACTACAACGACGCGATGCAGTTCCTCGGCATTTTCGGCGCGTCGGTCGTCGAAGAGGTTGCGAGTCTGGAAGACGAGTCGGGCGTCGACCGGCAATCCGGGGTCATGCGGAAGTCGATGATGTCCCGCCGCGGCGCCGGCGGACCCCCGCTTCCCGGAGCGCCGATGGCGATGGCCTCGTCTATGGAGGGGCTCAGGATGGAAGCGGCTTCCGCGCCGATGGCCGACGCGGCGATGGCCGGCGACTTCGCTGGCGCTGCGGGGGGAGGACTTCCCCAGGCGAAGGGCGACGCCGGTTCAGGGGGGGCGCCGATGGTGCAGCCGACGGTGCGCACGAATTTCGCGGATCTCGCGCTCTGGCGTGGCGCCGTGGAGACCGATGCGACCGGCGTCGCCGAGGTCGAACTCGACATGCCGGAGAACCTTACCGCCTGGAAGATCAAGGTCTGGGGGATGGGCCACGGCACCCGCGTCGGCTCGGGCGAAGCCGAGGTCGTCACGCGGAAGGACCTGCTCATCCGAATGCAGGCTCCGCGGTTCTTCGTGCAGACCGACGAGGTCGTCCTCTCCGCGAACGTCCACAACTATCTCGACGCCGCGAAGCAGATCGAGGTCGTCCTCGAACTGCCGGGCGAAGAGCTTGTCGCCGTGGACGAGGCCGACCTCAAGCGGACGATCGAGATCCCGGCGGGAGGCGAGTCGCGGGTCGACTGGCGCGTGAAGGTCGTTCGCGAGGGAACGGCGAAGATCCGCATGCTCGCGCTGACGGACGAAGAGTCCGACGCGATGGAGATGACCTTCCCGAGCTACGTCCACGGCTTCGAGAAGATGGAAGCCTGGGCGGGTACGGTGCGGCCCGACGACCAGTCGGAGAAGTTCACGATCAACGTGCCGGAGGATCGCCGGCCCGAGCAGTCGCTCCTGCAGGTGCGGTACTCGCCGACGCTGGCGGGCGCGATGGTCGACGCCCTGCCCTACCTGGCCGAGTTCCCCTACGGCTGCACGGAGCAGACGCTGAATCGCTTCGTGCCGTCGGTCGTCACCAAGAAGGCGCTGATCGACATGGGGGTCGACCTGCAGCAGATCCGCGAGAAGCGGGCGAACCTGAACGCGCAGGAAATCGGCGATCCCGCGGTCCGGGCCGCCCAGTGGCAGCGCTTCGACCGGAACCCGGTGTTCGATCCGGACGAGCTCGACCGGATGGTGAAGGAGGGGGTGAAGGCTCTGGCCAACATGCAGTGCGCCGACGGCGGCTGGGGTTGGTTCTCCGGCTACGGCGAACGGAGCTGGCCGCATACGACAGCGGTCGTCGTGAACGGCCTGATGCGGGCCCGCGAGGCCGACGTGGCGCTGCCCGGCGGCATGCTGGAACGGGGCATCGAATGGCTAGCCCGGTACGAGGCCGAGCAGGTCGCGAAGCTCCAACGCTTCGACCGAAAGGAAGGCCCCAACAAGCGCATGGCGGACAACCTCGACTCGCTCATCTACATGCTCCTGACCGAAGCAGGTCGCGAGAACCCGACGATGCGGGACTATCTCTTCCGCGATCGGGGCGAGCTGGCGGTCTACGCCAAGGCGACGTTCGGGCTGGGGCTGGAAAAGATCGGCGACGAGGAGAAGCTCGACATGATCCTGGAGAACATCTCGCAGTTCCTGGTCGAGGACGACGAGAACGAGACGGCCTACCTCCGACTGCCGGAGAACGACTGGTGGTGGTTCTGGTACGGCAGCGAGGTCGAGGCGAACGCCTATTACCTGAAGCTGCTCGCTCGTACCGAGGCCAAGGGACAGGCGGCGCCGCGGCTGGTGAAGTACCTGCTCAATAACCGTAAGCACGGCACCTACTGGAACAGCACCCGCGACACGGCGCTCTGCGTGGAGGCGTTCGCGGAATACCTCGCCAAGTCGGACGAGATGCGGCCCGACATGACGGTGCAGGTCTTCCTCGACGGGGAACTCAAGAAAGCTGTGGAGATCAACCCCGGCAACCTGTTCGCCTACGACGACCGGTTCCTGCTGGAAGGGGTCGCCGTTCTTGCTGGCAGTCACGAGGTGGAGATCCGCCGCTCGGGCAAGGGTCCCGTCTACTGGAACGCCTACCTGACGAACTTCACGCTGGAGGAGTTCATCACCAAGGCGGGCTTGGAGGTGAAGGTCGAGCGGGCGTACTACAAGCTCGTGCCGGAAGAGGCCTCCGTCATCGCGCCGGGTCAGCGGGGCCAGATTCTCGATCGCAAGGTCGAGAAGTACCGCCGGGAGCCGCTCAAGACGGGCGACGAAGTGGTTAGCGGCGATCTGCTGGAGATCGAACTGACGATCGACAGCAAGAACGACTATGAGTACCTGATGTTCGAAGACTCGAAGGCCGCCGGGACGGAGCCGGTCGACGTGCAGAGCGGCTACCGGAACGACGGGATGCACGCCTACGTCGAGTTCCGCGACGAGAAGGTGACCTTCTTCGTCCGCCAACTCGCCCGCGGTACGCACAGCCTGAAGTATCGCGTGCGGGCCGAGATCCCCGGCAAGTTCAGCGCCCTGCCCGCTGTCGGTCAGGCGATGTACGCCCCGGAACTTCGCGGGAATTCGGACGAGATGAAGCTGGGCATTCAGGACTCGGAGTAAGGCTCGGTCGATTGGCCGGCTCCGACGGATGACTGTCGTAAAATGGAACGCCCGGCCGCCCTTCGCGGTCGGGCGTTTTGCGTTACGCTGGCCTCTCGAACGTCGAATTTTCCTTCTGGCGCCAAGAATTGGGTCCGCTGCTTCTCCGCAGGTACAACTGTGAACGAAGGCCTCTCTTCCGATCCGCATCGCCGTTCGCCCAGTCCGCTGTTGATCGATCGCGACGCGTCGATTGTTCTGGCGATCGACCTGCAGGAGACTTTCGTCCCGATCGTGGAGGGGGGCGACAAGGTCGTACGGGCGACGGAGCGGCTGTTAAGGGCAGCGGCGCTGTTCGAGGTGCCGCGGTTCGGAACGGAGCAGTATCCCGAGAAGCTGAAGCCCTTCGTGCCGGAACTGCTGGCGGCGCTGCCTCAGCGGTTCGAGAAGCGGTCGTTCTCCCTTCGCGACTCGGCGGAGCTCGTCGCCCGGCTGGAGGGGTTAAGAAAGGATGAAGGCCGGACCCAGGTCCTGCTGACCGGCGTGGAGACGCACGTCTGCGTGCTGCAGTCGGCGCTCGATCTGATCGCGTGGGGGTTCGACGTCTTCGTTCTGGAGGACGCCGTCAGCGCCCGGACCGGCTTCCTGCATGCCAGCGGGCTCTCGCGGATGCGCGACGCCGGCGCTTTCATCGCCTGCACCGAAAGCGTGCTGTTCGAATGGTGCCGGGACTCGAAGGACCCTCGCTTCAAGGCCGTTTCCGCCATGGTGAAGGAGTTCGCTTAAGCCGCGGCCGGCATGCTGCCGACCTGACCCCCGTCCCGCGGAACAACGTCGCCGCGATGCGTTTAAGGGGCGCTCCGCTCCTGAGCCGAAGCCGGCTCCCGCTTCGGATCTCCCCGCACGGATGACGGTTCCGACCGTTTAAGCGGCCCGATGCTCTCGCCGCCGCGGGTTACCGGCCTCGAAATCCCCGCTCCCGGAGGGTCAGGCACGCGGCGGCGTCGCGGGCTTAACGGCGGGTAAAATTTCCTTGACCCTGTTCGCGAGAGAGCCGATTATGATATGATCGCCGCCGCAATGGGCGTTTATCGTCCTTCGCGCGACCTTCTCCGCTTCTCTTCGCTTTCCTCTCCGAAAGCTCTTCGCGATGCGCTACTCGTTCCGCCTGGCCGAGTTGCTGGGACACGTCCCAGATCCCCGGAAGCGCCCCGGCACGATCAAGACGATCGTGGAGTACACGGGTCTCGACCGTCACCAGGTCGCCGCGCTGCTCAAGAACGAGGTGAAGTACATCCCGCTGAAGGCGCTCTCGCGGCTGTGCGACTACCTGATCGAGCATGGCCACGTGCCGGCCGATCAACTGCCCGGCGCGCTGTTCGCCGTCGAGCCCGAGAACTTCTGGGAGATGCTCGCCCGGCGGAAGCGGCTGGAACTCTGCATGGGCGTCCGTCGCGACGAAGCGGACAACGCCGACTCGGCCTGGGTGGTGGCGTCCGATTCGCTGCTCCTGGGCGAACTGCTGAACGGCGTTTCGACGCTGGGGGGAACGGCCCACCATCACGTCATGCCTTCCGGCAACGCGAAGCCCCACCCGGAACATATCAAGCAGACGCTCGTCTGGAGCCCGTTTCAGGCCGAAGACGCGATCGTCAAGGAACGCGGAGCGGAGGTCTATCGCGAGTTCGATCACACGACCAGCGACAAGGCGCTGATCTGCCTGGGAAGCATGAAGAGCAACCCGGTCGTCGAACTGGTCGTCGCGAGCGCCTTTCACGGCACGCCCTACGTCAGCGAGGACGACATCGCCGATCCGAACGACCGAACGGTGCCGTTCTACCTGCGGTTCCGCGATTTCGATCCGGCGGCCCAGTCCTGCTTCGGCGGAACGCGTCTGGCCGCGGGTCGCGACGACGGTCCGGGCATTTATTATCGCAAGGCGGACGATACTTGGGACTGCGTTCCCTGGAACGCGAAGGACTCCGACGCCGCCCTCGTCTTCTATCTCCATCGCGAGGCTCAGGGCCGTCTGGAGATGGTGCTGTGCGGACTTTCCGGCCGCGCGACGCGACTGCTGGCGAAGATGCTTTCGAGCCGGGCGCAGAACTTCTGGCCGCCGACGTTCGAGGGCCAGGGCCTGCAGATGGGCGCCTACATCCTGCAGTTCCAGATCGCTCCGTCGGGAAGCAAGTCGTCTGACCTGCTTCGCACCGACCTCAGCGCCAGCACGAAGGTGATCCCGATCGAGGCTAGCGTGCTCGAACGTCGCCTGCTCACCCGCGGCGGAGCGCTCGGCGGTTCGGAAATGACCAGCGCCGAAATGACGGGTCAGGAAGCGTAGAGCCAACTGTTCACCTTCGGACGCCACGGAGAACCGCGCCGATGAGCGACCGCGACGCGGATCTTCAGGCGTTCGAACGCCGAATCGGAACGCCGCTGCCCGAGGACTATCGACAGTTTCTCCTCGGGGGACCGCTCCCCGTCTGGACGGAGGAGGAATCCCCGGAGAACCCGTTCACGGAACTCCGTTACTCGCTCTACGATTTGGACGCGAACGAGGACCGGCTGGATCTGATCGCCGCGTACGTCGAACGAAGAGCCGATCTGCCGGTCTGGTTCCTGGAGATCGGCGAACAGTTCGGCGTGCTGATCGGGATCGGAATCAGCGGACCCCAGCGCGGCCGCATCTACCAGTGGAGCTGGGACGACGGCGAGGAGCGCGAACTTGACGCCTCGTTTCAGGCGTTTCTGGACCGCAGCGGTCGCGAGGAAGCGTGAGCGCCCGCTAGGCGTTTCTCGGTTCGTCCTGGATCGTGATCGTGACGGTCGTCACGCGGGCGACCAGCGTCTGGACGAAGGAATCGGGCAGCTTGGCCTCTTCCTCGGGGCAGCCCGCTTCGCACGAGCGCTTAACCAGCTCCAGGCATGTCTCGTAGTCGCGCCGGAAGCCGCCGAGGTACTTGCAGTCCTCGATCTCCTTCTCGAACGCGGCAGCTTCGTCGGGCGTCATATCGCCGCGACAATAAATCTCGAACCGCTGAAGAAACTCTCCGCATTTCATCGGGCGTCGTCCCCGTACATGACCGGATCGAGCAGGGTCTTCAACGCCAGGCGAGCACGGTGCAAGCGGGTTTTCACGGCCCCGGGCGTCAAATCGAGGGCCGTGGCCGCCTCCTCGGTACTGAATCCTTCGATGTCGCGAAGGAGCAGAACGCTTCGAAAATTCTCGGGCAACTGTTCGATCGCGTTTCGCACGAACTCTCGCACCTCCCGGCTTTCGAGCGCGTCGTCCTTCGACACCCGCCAGCCTTCGCCCAGTCGCGAACGCTCCGCGTCGTCGACGTTTCGCGGCAGCAGGTCCTCGATCGACTTCTCGCCGCGACGCTTCTCCTTCCGGAGCCGCATCAGGGCCGCGTTGACGGTGATTCGATGCAGCCAGGTGTACAGGGACGAGTCGGCGTTGAAGTTGGGCAACGCCTTAAATGCGGCGAGGAACGCCTCCTGCAGCACATCCTGGGCGTCCGATTCCTGGCCGACGAAGCGTCGGGCCGTGGAGAGCAGCCGGGGACCGTAACTGCGGATCAGTTCCTCGTACGCGGCCTGATCGCCCCTTCGCAAACGCGGCAGGAGATCGTCGTCGGTGGCGGTCGTAGAGGCGCCCTCGGAATCGGAGCTCATCGCGGCTTTCGGACGGCCGGCGAGCGAGCCCCGGCGCGACGTGAACGGAGTAGTCGATCCGATCGTAATCCTTGATCGAACCTACGGCAAGTTAGGCCGCACAGGCCCGTCGTCCAGTCCCGTCGGCCGCCCGACGCATTGAGCCCCAGGGCAGGCGCCGTCAGAATGCCCGGCTTCGGATTCGTCGCCGCTCGCGGCTTCCCGCAGACCATGACCGCCCGCCTGAAGCTTTCATGACCGCCATCACTCCCATGATGCAGCAGTATCGCGACGCCAAGGAGGCGTGCGGCGACGCGATCCTGCTCTTCCGGATGGGAGACTTCTACGAGCTTTTCTTCGACGACGCGAAGGACGCCGCCAGGATCCTGGGCCTCACCCTCACCAGCCGGGACAAGGGCGAGAACCCGATCCCGATGGCGGGCTTTCCCTACCATCAGCTCGACAGCTATCTCCGCAAGCTGATCCAGGCGGGACGCAAGGCGGCCGTCTGCGAACAGGTCGAAGATCCCAAGAAGGCGAAGGGGATCGTCAAGCGGGAGATCACCCGCCTGGTCAGCGCCGGCGCCGTCACCGACGACGAGCTGCTCTCCCCCGGCGAAAGCAACTATCTCTTCGCGCTCTGGCGCCCGAAGGTCGACAGTCCGAAGGTCGGCTGCGCCTGGGCCGAGCTTTCGACCGGCGACTTCTGGGCGGCGACCGTCGAAGCGGACGAACTGGTCGATCTGCTCGCCGCGGTGCGTCCGGCGGAACTGCTCTGCCGGGACGACGTTCCGCACGGCCTGCCGTCCCATGCGATCGCGTTCGCGGTGACGACGCGCCCGGCGTGGGAGTTCGGCCCCGACACCGCGGGCAAGCAGATCCGCTCCCGCTTCGGCGTGCGGGATCTGGAGGGTCTCGGGTTCGGCGAAGAGGATTCGCTCGCGACCTGCGCCGCGGGCGCCGCGCTCGGTTATCTGGTCGACACGCAGAAGAGCTCGCTAGCCCACTTCGATCGACTGCAACGTTACGAAACGAGCGCCTACGTCGAGATCGACGCCGCCGCGCGGCGGAGCCTGGAACTGGACGCTTCGCTCCGACGAGGGAACCGCGAAGGGACGCTGGTCGCGGCGCTCGATCGGACCGAGACGAGCATGGGGGCGCGGCGCCTGGCGCAATGGATGGAGCGACCCCTCCGCGACGCCGTCGAAATCGCCCGTCGGCAGGACGCGGTCGAGGCGCTAGTCGCCGCACGCAGCGTCCGCCGGGATCTGCGCGACCTGCTGAAGCAGATCTACGATCTCGAACGTCTCACCGCGCGGGTTGCCACCCGACGCGCTTCGCCGCGGGACCTGCGGTCGATCGTCGAAGTGCTGAATCGGCTGCCGGAGATCGTGAAGATCCTCGAACCGCTTCCGCCCGAGATCGCGTCGAGCTGGCTGGTCGAGCTCGATCTGTGCGAGGAAGTAAGGTCGCTGCTGTGCGAGGCGCTGGCCGACGAGTGTCCTAACGTCACGCGCGACGGCGGCTTCATTCGAGCCGGGTTCCGCGAAGAACTCGATCGCCTCCGCGAACTGGCCCGAGGCGGCAAGCAATGGATCGCGCAGTATCAGGCCCGCGAGGCCCAGCGGCTCGGCATTCCCGGCCTGAAGATCGGCTTCAACAAGGTCTTCGGCTACTTCATCGAACTAACCGCGGCTCAAGCGTTGAAAGCGCCGCCCGACTTCATCCGGAAGCAGACGCTCAAGAACGCCGAACGCTTCGTCACGCCGGAGCTGAAGGAATACGAAGAGCAGGTCCTGTCGGCCGACGAGAAGGCGGTCGAGCTTGAGGAGGCGCTCTTCATCGAACTCCGCGACGCAGTCGAGAAGCAGGCGGCGAGGCTCCGCGCGACAGGCGGTTGCCTGGCGCAGCTCGACGTGCTGGCCTCGTTCGCGGAGATCGCGTCGGAGCGGCGGTACGTCCGACCGACGATCGTCGAGGAACCGATCCTCCGCGTGGAGGAAGGTCGGCATCCGGTGCTCGACCAACTGGAGCGCGAAGGGACGCTCGTGCCGAACGACTGTCTGCTCGACGACGAGCATGGCACGCTGGCGCTGATCACCGGCCCCAACATGGCCGGCAAGAGCACCTACATCCGGCAGCAGGCGCTGATCGTCTTTCTGGCCCAGATCGGTTCGTTCGTCCCCGCACGATCGGCGACGGTCGGGATCGCCGATCGCATCTTCGCCCGCGTCGGCGCCAGCGACGACATCTTCCGCGGACGGAGCACGTTCATGGTCGAGATGACCGAAACGGCGCGGATCCTGAACCTGGCGACGCGGAACAGCCTGGTCATCCTCGACGAGATCGGTCGGGGGACCAGCACCTACGACGGCGTCTCGCTCGCCTGGGCGATCACGGAGCGGCTGCACGACGCGATCGGCTGTCGATGCCTGTTCGCGACGCACTATCACGAACTGACCGCGCTGGCCGAGCGCCTGCCCCGCCTGCGAAACCTGAACGTCGCGGTGCGGGAGTGGAAGGACGAGGTCGTCTTTCTGCACAAGATCGTGCCGGGGGGCGCCGACCGATCGTACGGCATTCACGTTGCGAAGCTCGCGGGGGTGCCGAACGAAGTCATCGGCCGCGCGGAAGATCTGCTCGCCGCGTTCGAGTCCGATCCAAGGAAGGAGAGCGACGCGAAGGCCATCCGCCGGGCGCCGGCGAAGCGTCGCAGCGAAGTCCAGCTCACCCTCTTCGAAGCGGCGCCGAACCCGGTCGTCGAAGAGCTGCGGGAGCTGCGCCTCGACGCGATGACGCCCCTCGAAGCCCTCGCCTGGCTGCACGAGCGGCAGAAGAAGCTTCGGGATGCGGCGCCGTAGCGAGACGCTACTCCGGCCGTCGCCAGTCGCTCACCAGTACCCGTACCAGGATCCGTACAGGTACTCGATCGATTCGCGGTAGGCTTCGAGAGCCTCGCGATGCGAGGCGAGGCGCCGTTCGATGGAGAGGTTCTTCTGCTTGAGCTTCGCGAGCGACGCCTCGAGGTCCTGAAGCGTCGAGGCGAGGCGGACGTCGCCGTTCCGTCCGGCCAGCCGATCGCCGTCGAGGATGACCAGATCGTTCTGCCCGCGAAGGGACGGCGCGGCGACGGCGTTGTTCTGAACGAAGAAGTGATTGCGGCCCGACGTGTCGTCGACGACCAGGGCCCGGCTGCGCTCGCCGCCCGGTTCGAAGCCGAGTCCGTAGAAGCCGTTGTAGATCGATCCGTTCGTCGCGTGCACGCCGATGACTCCGTCGCGCGTGCCGCTGCCGTGGCAGAACCCGCCGTAGACCTTGTTGGCGTAAGCGCCGTCGAGGCTCCAGAACGTCTGGCCGATATCGAAGGCGACGACATGCCAGAAGTCGTTCGCGTTGGCGTCCTTCCCCAATCGTACGGCGTGGGCGACGTTCCGGATCTCCAGATTGCGCGCGTGACCGAAGTAGCACGTCGGCCCCTGCACGAGCAGCCCGACGTTCGCCTGCTCCGATCCTTCGAGGACGCAGTTTTCGACCGTCCAGAAGAGCGCGCTGCGAACCTGCACGACGGACGTCCCGTCGCCGCGAAGCGTCCCGCCGCGAAGCGACGCTCGGCGCCCTTCGAGCACGACGGCGGCGCATCCCTTCGCGACGAGCGTCGCTTTGGGCGAGAGGACGAGCGACTCGTTCGACTTGATCACGATCGGGCGATCGAGTTCGTACGTTCCCGCCGGCAGCCGCGATTCGCCCTCGTCCCGCAGCTCGGCGATCAGGCGCTCGCGCCACTCGTTGAGCGGTACGGCGTCCGCATGCGCAGCAGAAGTCGCGGACCACGACGCGGCGACCAGCAGCGCGCAGACGAGTCGTCGCAGCCAGGGAGTTCGATCGGAAAAGCGAAGCATACTTCGGCGCCTGGGTTAGAAGACGCATCAGTATGCTTCGAGAGCTGCAACAAAAAACGGCGACGCCCGTGAGCGTCGCCGTTATTCGTGAATCGGGTTCGTTCGAGCGCTTCGTCGTTCGAGCTATTTATCGACCGGCGGCGGTTCGAATCGCGGGGCGCTCGCTTCTTCGTAGTCGTCGTACTCGTCGTAGGTCTTCGGCTTGTACTGCTTCTTGACCGGCGCCTCGATATCGTTGAGATCGAAGGCCGACTGAAACTCATTGAGCTGCTTGCGCAAGCCCTTGTAGTGCTTGCCCATCGTCTTGGCGACTTCGGGCAGGCGCTTGCCGAAGAGCAGGATCGCGATCACGCCGATGATCGCGAGTTCCTGAAAACTCATTCCGAACATGCGGAGGACTCCGGGCGGGAAGAAGGCGGGTCAAGCGGAAGGCGACGGGGCGGCGGCGCTTCGTTTTCGCGAAGTTCCGCCGGGAGCCGGCGCCAGGAAGCGCGACAGGAGAGTTACTTCCCGACCTTCTCCGCTTCCTCTTCTTCCAGCGCCGAGGAAGCCGTGGACTTCTTCGGCTTCTTCTTGACGACGACCTCTTCTTCGACCTCCTCGTCATCCTCTTCGTTCATGCCCGACTTGAACATCTTGATGCTCGAGCCGAGGGACTTCATCACGCTGGGGAGGCGATGACCGAAGAGGAGGAGCGCGACGATCGCGATGATCACCAGCTCCATGTGATTCGGGAGAAGAAATCCCGTCACCGAGAAACCCTGCGACGCGAAGAACGCGCTCGAAAGCGATTCCATACCCACGACTCCGCAACTGAAGGACGATTGATGGGAAACAATCGGCTGGTCAGAGCGGCGAATGCGGTACTGGACCCACCAGGGTTCCGTCCGAACCGACTCGTATCGACGTCCTGACGATCGCGTTCCGGTCTCGCGAAACCTGTCGAATCCTGATGGACCCGCAGGTTCGGCGTTTCCTCGAACGGAAAGCGATCGACGTCCTAGCGACCCGTGCCTCGGATTCCGCGATCTGCGAAACGCCCTGCGAAACCGAAGCGCCAGCCGAAGGCGACTGGATCTGCGAAGGCGACGCGCGGGCGGACGTATCCGCGGAACCTCACTCATCTTATCCGTCCGGCGACGGATGTCAAACGGAGGAAGACCCGGCGATTTCCGCCCCGAAAATCGCCCTGCATCGCGGGGGGAGCCCTCGCGAGAGAAGCGGTCCGTTCCTACCCTTTACGGGATACCTTCACCTGACGAGGAACGGCTGCCGTGGGGACGCGGACGCCCTGCCTCGTTTCGCTCTCCCTCAACACGTCGCGCCGGTCGCGGAGGAAGCCATGGGTTCGCCCCGTCAGACCGTTTCGTACCTGACCGCCCGGTTCCGGGAATCGGGCATGGAGCCCGATCACAAGCTCGGCCAGAACTTTCTGATCGACCTGAACCTGGTCCAGTACCTGGCCGACGCCGCCGACCTGGGGCCGCAGGACGTCGTGCTGGAGGTCGGGACGGGCACTGGATCGCTGACCGCCCTTCTGGCGGAGCGAGCCGGACACGTGGTCACGGTCGAAATGGACGCCCGGCTGTTCGAACTGGCCCAGGAGATTCTGGGCGAGCGCGAGAACGTCACCATGCTGCGGCAGGACGTTCTGAAGAACAAGAACCGCATCGCCGACAACGTCCTGGAGGAAGTTCGCACGCAGATGGCGGCGATTCCCGGCGCCCGGTTCAAACTTGCGGCGAACCTGCCCTACGTGATCGCGACTCCGCTGATGTCGAACCTGCTCCGCCGGGAACCGGTACCCGACAGCATGACGGTTACCATTCAGAAGGAACTGGCCGAGCGGATCGCGGCCACGCCCTCGACGAAGGATTACTCCGGACTGACCGTCTGGATGCAGGCGCTCTGCGACGTCGAGATCCTGAAGATCATGGGCCCCGGCGTCTTCTGGCCGCGACCCAAGGTCGACTCCGCGATCATTCAGATCCGGCATCGGCCGGAGAAGCGCGCCGCGATCCCGGATACGGAGTTCTTCCACCACCTCGCCAGGGCGCTGTTTTTTCACCGCCGGAAGTTCCTGCGAAGCGTGCTGATCAGCGCGTTCAAGGGGATGCTCGAAAAGGAGCACATCGACGAGGCGATCGCCGAACTCGGCTACGAGGCGAATGCCCGGGCGGAAGAGTTGCCCATCGAAGAGTTGCTGCGGATGTGCGAGACGTTCCGGCGGAAGGTCCTGGCCGTGCGCGGCAACACCGACTGGCCCCTGTGAAGATCTTTTAACAAGAAGATCTGACGACGACCCTTCGGCGGCCCTGCCCGGCCTGCTTGCGACGGGCTTCCGGCCAGAACAGACTTAACCCGGTCCCTTCTGCGCCTGCTTCCTCCGCTCGAAACATCGATGGAATTCATCCACCTGACCGGAAAACAGCTCGTCACCGTAGTCAAGGACGACGAGTTGAGCCTGGACGACCTCAAGGCCGCGGGGCTCGCCGACGAGACGATCGTGCGAATCAATCGCCAGGGCGACATCGAGATCCGCCGGCCCGCGCAATGGGACGTCGTCGGCGGCCTGATCGGCGATTTCGAACGCCGGCTTCGCGGAGCGACGGGGCTGGACTGGGCGTAGCGGCCTTTTCGCGGCGGTCTTCGTGAGTATGACCCTTCTGCTAGGCGAGAATGGGTCAGCCCGCGCAAGCGAGTCAAGTTCTCGCTAACGGTCAATCATGACGATTGATTCGCGGACGCCGTCTTCGGGCGGTCCGTACCGTTTGACCACTTTCGCACCTCGCGTAAACGAGCACGACTCCAAAAGAGGCCTAACGGTCTCGTAGAGGCGATCTGCGTCCGGCCCGTACATGTACAAGAGGCCGTCGCTTCCATTCGCGGCCATTGCCGTCGAACTCGCCGACGTCCGCGTCGGAAATCGCCTCCGCCAATTCGTCCTCAAGAACGAATAAAGGCTCCAGGTCCGTCGAGCCGTACTCGAAATGGACAATCACTGCGTGTTCCTGCGTTTCGTTCATTGAAAAAAGACTGCTTTACGAACAACGAGTTCCCGAGCCAGGGCGTCCCGAGCATCGTACCGGACGCAATCTCCGTTCGCACCGTTCAGCGACCCGACCGCGTCGATCGCTTTGCGCGGGTCGACTCAGCGGTGCGAAAGACTCGTCGAACGATCTGCCACGGCCCGTCGTAACGGGGCTCTGCGGATGCCGCTCGCAGCGCTCGCTTGCGAACCGCTCCGCCGGGGAGGGATAATGGTCGCTTCGCTCACCACCCAACTCTTCCGGAGTCATCGCACATGAAGCGGTTCATTCTCTCTCTCGCCGCGTTCGGCGCCATCGCGCTCGCCCTGCCCCTGTTCTCGTCGGCCGCTTTCGCCGCGGATCGTCCTGCCGTCGGCGACGACGCGCCGGACGTCACGTTTCAGGGGAGCGACGGCAAGACGTACAAGCTGTCGGACTTCGAAGGGAAGTCGGCGGTCGTCATTGCCTGGTTCCCGAAGGCCTTTACCGGCGGCTGCACCAAAGAGTGCAAGGCGCTGAAGGATCAGGGCGATGCCCTGCGGAAGTACGAAGTCGCCTACTTCACCGCCAGCGTCGACCCGGTCGAAGAGAATAAGAAGTTCGCCGAGTCGCTGGAACTCGACTATCCGATCCTCTCCGATCCGTCGCGCGAAGCAGCCAAGGCGTTCGGCGTGCTGAACGAACGGAACATGTCCTCCCGCGTCACGTTCGTGATCGGCGAGAACGGCAAGATCCTCGCCGTCGAAGAAAAGGTCAACGTCGAGAACCACGGCTCCGACTTGGCCGCCAAACTGAAGGAAGTCGGCGTCGAAGAGAAGAAGTGACCGGTCGAGAGAACGATCCGACGACTCAGAACGCCGCTCCAAACCCGGGCGGCGTTTTTCGTTTCCCAACCGGCGTCCCGACGCCAGCGGGCTTTACCGAACCGTCACGTCTACCTAAGTTGACGTTTCGACGGAGGTTTGCGGAATACTGCACCCAAGGCAATGCATGGCGGCGCCGATCGGCATGGCTCGTACCCGTTTCGCCCCCAGTCCGACCGGTTATCTCCATATCGGCGGCGTCCGGACGGCGCTCTTCAACTGGCTCTTCGCCCGGAAGCATGACGGCCAGTTTCTGCTCCGCATCGACGATACGGATCGTCAGCGCAATGTCGAGGCGGCGCTCGCCCCCATCCTGCACGGCTTTCGCTGGCTCGGCCTGCAATGGGACGAAGGGCCCGAGGTCGGCGGACCTTACGCTCCCTACTTTCAGTCGCAGCGGGACGACAAGTACGCGCAGGCCGTCGAGACGCTGATCGCCCGGGGCTTCGCGTATCGCGACTACTCGCGTCCTGACGAGGTCGAAGCGGAAAAAGCGGAGGCCATCGCAGCCAAGCAGTCGTGGGTCTATAGCCGGCGCTGGATGGCGGCGGACGACGCTCAGGCGGCGAAGTTCGAGGCCGAGGGGCGCAGCCGGGTGGTGCGTCTGAAGACGCCGCAGTCAGGCGTCTGCGCCTTCGACGATCTGGTGCGCGGACCGGTCGAGTTTCCCTGGTCAGGGGAGCAGGATATCGTGCTGCAGCGGACCGACGGCACGGTCGTCTATCACTTGGCGACAGTCGTCGACGACGCCGACTTCGGCATCACCCATGTCATCCGCGCGGAAGAGCATCTGGCCAACACGCCGCGGCAGATCCTGATCTTCCAGGGGCTGGGACTCGAGCCGCCCCGGTTCGCCCACCTGCCCGTCGTGGCGGAACCGGGAAGCAAGACCAAGCTCAGCAAGCGGAAGATCGACAAGTACTTCAAGAACCCCGACTTCAAGGGACTGTACGATCGCGGGGCACGCGTCGCTGAACGGCTCGGTCTGGCGATCAGTCCCGAATCGTTCAACCCGGTGCTGACAGAGTTCTACGAGAGGATCGGCTTCCTGCCGCACGCCTTGCTGAACTATCTGCTGCTGCTCGGATGGTCGCTGGACGACAAGACGGAGGAGTTCACGCTCGACGAGATGATCGCGAATTTCTCGCTGGAACGGGTGAACAAGTCGCCCGCCAGCTTCGACCCCGCGAAGCTCCTGGCGTTCCAGGATCGGGAGATGCAGAAGCTTTCGGTCGCCGACCGGGCGAAGTTCTGCCTGCCGTTTCTCGTCGGGGCGGGACTTGTTACCGAGGGGACTGACGCG
Organism: Lignipirellula cremea; assembly: GCF_056501455.1. NCBI lineage: Bacteria > Pseudomonadati > Planctomycetota > Planctomycetia > Pirellulales > Pirellulaceae > Lignipirellula > Lignipirellula cremea. The sequence goes on along the minus strand of NZ_CM151415.1, from coordinate 5,150,813 downwards.
GGCCCCGGTTCGACGATTTTTAAGATCGTGGAAGCGGCGGGCGACCGGATCAAGATCGGCGGCGACATTCTCGACTACGACGATTTTCTGGTCGCCGACGAGAACCTGGTCTTCGAGGCCGACGTCCTGGAGAAGCGGCTGGGCGACGGGGCGTCTCGCGAACTGCTGGAAGCGTTCGCCGACGAACTGGAACGCGTCGAGCCGTTCGAAGCGGCCGCGATCGAAGCCCGGCTGCGAGAGTTCCTCGAAGCGAAGGGTAAGAAGATCGGCGACCTGATCCACCCGCTCCGCGCGGCGACGACCGGCAAGTCCAAGGGCTTCGGCATGTTCGAAACGCTGGAGATCCTGGGTCGCGAACGATCGCTCAGCCGGATTCGCCGGGCCCTGCTGCAAAAGGTGTAAGCTTCCGCTTCGCAGGCCCTCACGCACATCCTTAACGACTCACGAAGAACTTCCGCCATGGACGACGCGGCCAGCGAAGCTCCTGCCGATCCGAAGCGCTCGCTCCACTTCATCGAACAGATCGTGGAAGACGATCTGGCGTCGGGGAAGTTCGGCGGACGCGTGCATACGCGGTTTCCTCCGGAGCCGAACGGCTACCTGCACATCGGCCACGCGAAGTCGATCTGCCTGAACTTCGGCCTGGCCCAGAAGTACGGCGGGAAGTGCAACCTGCGGTTCGACGACACGAACCCGCTGGCCGAGGATACCGAGTACGTCGATTCGATTCGCGAGTCGGTCCGCTGGCTGGGGTTCGAGTGGGACGGGGAGTACTACGCCTCCGACTACTTCGACCAGCTTTATGACTGGGCGGTGGAGCTGATCCAGAAGGGTCGAGCGTACGTCTGCGATCTGACCCCGGAGCAGATTCGCGAGTATCGCGGCGGCTGGGATCGACCGGGCAAGAACTCGCCGACGCGCGATCGTTCGCCCGCGGAGAACCTGGCGCTGTTCGAGCGGATGCGGGCGGGCGAGTTCGCCGAAGGGTCGCGCACCCTGCGGGCGAAGATCGACATGAATTCCGCCAATATGAACCTCCGCGATCCGATCCTGTATCGGATTCTGAAGGCCCATCACCATCGCACGGGCGACAAGTGGAAGATCTATCCGACGTATGACTACGCCCACGGCCAGTCGGACTCGATCGAGGGGATCACGCACTCCATCTGCACGCTGGAATTCGAGGACCATCGTCCGCTCTACGACTGGTGCCTCGAAGCGATCGGCATCTACCGTCCGCAGCAGATCGAATTCGCCCGGCTGAATCTCACCCACACGGTGATGAGCAAGCGCCGGCTGCTGGAACTGGTGAAGGAGAAACTGGTCAGCGGTTGGGACGACCCGCGGATGCCGACGCTGGAAGGGATCCGTCGCCGCGGCTATACGCCTGAGTCGCTCCGCGCGTTCTGCGAGCGGATCGGCGTGTCGAAGTACAACAGCCAGCATGACATGGCCTGGTTGGAGGACGCGCTCCGCGAGCATCTGAACAAGATCGCCCAGCGCCGCCTCGCCGTGCTGCGTCCGATCAAGGTGACGCTGACGAACTATCCGGAGGGCAAGACCGAACAGTTCGACGCCAACAACAACCCGGAAGATCCGACCTCCGGCACGCGGAAGCTGACCTTCGGTCGCGAACTGTTCATCGACGCGGACGACTTCCTGGAAGAGCCGCCGAAAGGCTACTTCCGCCTGAAGCCGGGGGGCGAGGTTCGCCTGCGCTTCGCGTACGTCATCACCTGCGAGGAAGTCGTGAAGAACGCCGCGGGCGAGGTGATCGAACTTCGCTGCACCTACGACCCCGAGTCGCATTCAGGAGGCGCGAACGCCGGTCGCAAGGTGAAGGGAACGATTCATTGGGTCCATGCCCCGACCGCCGTGGACGCGGAGGTCCGGCTGTACGACCACCTGCTCTCGATCGAGAGCCTGAGCGACGTCCCCGAAGGCGAGGACTGGCGGAAGTTCATCAACCCCGAGTCGCTGAAGGTCCTGAAGGGAGCGAAGCTGGAATCCTCCCTCGCGACCGCTCAGCCCGACGATTGCTTCCAGTTCGAGCGGACCGGGTATTTCTGCCTGGACAGGGAATCGCGCGAGGGCGCGCTCGTCTTCAACCGCTCCGTCTCGCTGCGGGATACATGGGCGAAGATGCAGAAGAAGGGGTAGCCAAGAATGGCGAGCGGAGGGTGTAAGCCCTCCGTGGTTCTTCGTTTCGACGAGCGTAGAGGACACGGAGGGCTGACGCCCTCCGCTCGCCAAGGGAAATCACCCCTGCGTCCGGTCGTAGATCACGACCAGGAACGCGGCGGATTCGCCTTCGGCTCGATTGACGATGCGGTGCGGGACGTCGGCGGGATAGTGGGCTGAGTCGCCTGCGGCGAGGTCGCTCGTCTCGCCGCCCGATTCAAGGCGGACGGAGCCTGATTCCACAGTCAGGAACTCCCGCGTTCCCTGGAAGTGAGGCGAACTGTCGAGCGTACCGCCCGGCTTCAGCCGCAGATCGTAGAACTCCACGTCCTTTTCCAGGTGGAGCGGCGAGAGCGTCCGGATCCGGCAGTCCTTGTCGTCCCGGAAAAGGGACGAGTTGTCCGCGCCGCGAACGACGTCGATCTTCGGACGCGACGCGGGGGCGTCGACGAGATCGCCCAGCGAGATGCCGAACGCCTGCGCGATGCGGAACGCGACGCCCAGCGTCGGATTCGCCGTTCCCCGCTCGATCTGACTGAGCATCGAGCGACTGACGCCGCTGAGCGACGCTAACTGCTCCAGGGTCAGGCCCTTCCGCTTGCGCATGCCGCGCACGCGTTCGCACACCTGCTGGTGAAACGGCTCAAGCCCGTGCCGATCGGTCTCGTTTTCGCTCACTATCGGTTCCTAGGCAGGAATTCCGGGATGGTGGAATTCGCAGTTGCAAAAACGGATAATTTCTCTAGGATGCTGAAAGCGGGGTCGAGATATAGGAAATCGACCGCCGTTCTGGTGCGGAGTTCAAGAAAGCCGAGCCATGTTCGCCCTGAAGAAAGAATTCGACGCTGCCGGCCTGACCTTTCGCGATGACGTCGCGATTCCCGCGATCGGACCGCGGGACGTTCTGGTGGCCGTGACGCATGCGGGGATCTGCGGCACGGACCGTCATATCTTCGAATGGGATGCATGGAGCCGCTCCCGGGTTCCGCTCGGAACGACCACCGGCCATGAGTTCGTCGGTCGAGTCGTCGCCGTGGGAGACGCGGTTCGAAGGGCGAATCTCGGCGACCGGGTGAGCGCCGAAGGGCATATCGGCTGCGGACGGTGCGAGTTCTGTCGTACGGGAGAAGGCCACATCTGCGACGAGGTGTCGATCATCGGCATCGATCGTGACGGCTGTTTCGCCCAGTACGTCGCCGTACCGGAAGAGAACGTCTGGCCCGTCCATCCATCGATTCCTGATCGGTATGCTGCGATTCTGGACCCGCTGGGCAACGCCGTCCATACGGTGTTCGCTGCCGGGGTGAGCGGAAAATCGGTTCTGGTGACCGGCGCCGGGATCATCGGCCTGATGGCGGTCGACGTCGCGAAGGCGGCCGGCGCGACGCGAGTCTTCGCCGTGGACATCAATCCCAGGCGTCTCGACGACGCCCTGTCGCTCGGCGCGGACGAGGTCTTCGACGCCCGGGACGAATCGTGGCCGACGCAGGTCAGGAAGCTGACCGGCGGCCTCGGCCCGCATACGTTGCTGGAGATGAGCGGCGCTCCCTCCGCGATTCGACAGGGCTTCGCCGCGCTTCGTAACGGCGGCACGGCGGCGATGCTCGGCATTCCGTCCGCTCCGGTCGCGATCGACTGGGCCAAGGACGTGATCTTCAAGGGGATCAACATCGTCGGCGTGAACGGCCGGCGGATGTTCGATACGTGGTACAAGACGGAAAGCCTGCTCCTGTCCGGGAAGCTGGACCTGACCCCGATCGTCACGCACCAGTTCGAACTGTCGCAGTTCGAAGAGGGCTTTCGCCTGATGCAGTCGGGCGAGGCGGTGAAGGTCGTCCTCGAAATTCCGCAGGAAGCTCGCATTTCGGCGGTCGCGGTCAATTCGCCTGCCGCCGTTCGCTCGCTCTGATTCGCCCCGTCGACTCGTTTCGTCCAAACCGTTCATGCCGAGCCAACTCTTCGACGCCCGCACGGGCGAGCTTCTGAATCAACTTCGCGATTCGGGGCAGTTCAAGAAGTTTTACGAACTCGAAGGGCCGCTGGGGGCGACGGCGCAGATCCGCGGCGTCGGCGAGGTCGTCGTCCTCTGCTCGAACAACTACCTCGGGCTCGCCGACCATCCCGAGGTGGTCCAGGCCGGGATCGAGGGCCTGCGGGAGTACGGCGCAGGGACGGCTTCGGTCCGCTTCATCTGCGGCACGCTCGTCTGCCATCGGGAATTGGAGACCGCGATCGCTCAGCTCGTCGGAACGCCGGCGGCTCTCTCCTACGTCAGTTGCTGGACCGCGAACGAGGCCGTCTTCCCGACGTTCAGCGCGCCGGGCGACGCGATTTTTTCCGACGAACTGAATCACGCGAGCATCATCGACGCCTGCCGACTGACGCACAAAGAGGTCCAGCGGGGCGTCTATCGGCACAACGATCTGGAAGACCTGGAAGCGAAGCTGAAGGCTTCGGCCGCGACGGGAGCCCGTTGGGTGGTCACCGACGGCGTCTTCAGCATGGAAGGCGATCTCTGCCCGCTCGGTGATCTCGTCGATCTCTGCCGGCGGTACGACGCCACGCTGGTCGTCGACGATTCGCACGGCATTGGCGTCGTGGGCCGTACCGGGCGCGGGACGCCGGAGCATTTCGATCGACTGGGCCAGATCGACGTCATCACCGGAACGCTGGGCAAGGCGCTCGGCGGCGCCGCAGGCGGCTACGTGGCGGCGTCGGAGCGGGGGATCGAGTTGCTCGAACAGCGGGCGCGAACGAGCCTGTTTTCGAACGCTCTTCCCGCGACGGTGGCTTACAGCGCCAGGAAGGCGATTGAGATCCTGCTGACCGAGCCCGAACGGGTGGCGAGACTTCGCGACAACGTCGCGAAGATCCGCAGCGGACTGGCGGGTCTGGGGTACGAAGTCCACGAATCGCCCACGGCGATCATCCCGGTCATGATCGGGGACGAGGCGGAGGCTCATAGGAAGAGCGCCAGGCTGATGGAACTGGGGGTGATGGCGATCGGCTTCGCTTTCCCCGTCGTTCCGCGAGGCAAGGCACGCATTCGCGTGCAGGTTTCCGCCGCCCTGCAGGATGCTCACATCGAACAGGTTCTGGACGCCTTTTCCCGGCTGTGATATCGGCTTGGAAAAGGTCCATCGATTTCGCAGTTCCCCTCCGACGGGTGAAACATCTAAATTAGCGTGCAATCGACCGGACCATCCGTTCGTTGAACGATCGTCGCACGCTATGGACTGCCCGAACGTGGCCTTTCCCGACTTTCTGCCGCACCGCCTGCTCGCGTCGCCGCATCTGCAGACGATTCTCGCGTCGTACTGGCACGGCTCGGTGCCGAAGATCGAGAAGCGCACGCACTACGTCGACGCGGACGACGGCGATCGGCTGGCGTTGCACGAGTTTCTGCCCGAAGCCTGGAAGCCGGGCGACCGGGTCGTCCTGCTGGTCCACGGCCTGGGCGGGTCGCACGCCTCGGGTTACGTTCGCCGCGTCGGCGCCCGGCTGTATCAGCGGGGGATGCGCGTCTTCGCGAAGGACCTCCGCGGTTTCGGCGACGGTGCCTACGTCGCTCGCGGCCATATTCATGCCGGTCGCTGGCAGGACGTCGCCGCATGTCTGGCGACGGTGCGTCAGCAGGCGCCTGGATCGCCGATCACGCTGGTCGGCTTCTCCCTCGGCGCCAACATCACGCTCAAGATGGTCGGCGAGTGCGGGCGGAACGTTCCGCTGGGACTCGACTCGGCGATCGCGGTCGCCCCGCCGATCGACCTGCTGTACTGCGCACGGAACCTGCGGCACGGGATCAACCGCCTGTACGACTGGTCGTTCACGCAGGGCCTGCAGCAGAAACTGTTCGAGCGCCGGAAGAAGATCCCCGACCTGATCGACGCGAAGATCTCTCCCCTGCCCCGGCGGCTGCTGGAGTTCGACGATCTGTTCACCGCGCCGCTGCTCGGGTTTCAAGGCGCGCGGCACTATTACCAGGAAGCGAGCTCCATCGGCACGCTGTCGTGCATCGACGTGCCGACGCTGATCCTGGCTGCCGACGACGATCCGGTCATTCCGCCGGCGATGTTCGACGCGGCGAACTTTTCGTCGAAGGTCGACTTCCGTCTGACCCGCGGCGGCGGCCACCTGGGGTGGATCGGTCGCAAGAGCGGCGACCCGGACAACCGCTGGATGGACTGGCGGATCGTCGAGTGGATCGAAGGCCTGCGGAAGTCGCTTTCCGCTGGCTCGTCGATGCAGCATCCCGCGCTCGGTTGAGTCTGCCGACGCCGTTTTCGCACCTCTGAGAATTCCCGCCTGATGAACTCCCGCCGCTTCGCAATCTCCTCGCTGACGCTGTCCGTCATTCTCGTCCTGTCGTTCGGCTGCGAACGCGAGCCCGTCGCGGTCCAGGACCCTGAAACGAATCCGACGTCCGTCGCCGAACCGGCCGCCGAAGAGCCGGTCGTCGAAGTCGCGTCCGAAGATGCGGAGGCGATCGCCTCGCTCGAAGAAAAGGGCGCCGCGCTGAAACGAGACGGCGCCGGTCGCGTGATCGAAGTCGATTTTCGCGGAGCGGAGATCGTCGACGCGGACCTGGAACCGCTCGCGAAGTTTCCCGCACTGCGCTCCGTCCTGCTGACGGGCACGGGGATCACGGACGAGGGCCTCAAGACGCTGGGCCAGATCGAGACGCTGCAGAATCTCGATCTGCGCGAGACGTTGGTCGGCAACCCTGGGCTGGCACATCTCGCGGGCCTTTCGCGACTCCGGGCCCTGCGGCTGTCGGGCAAAGACAACAAGACGACGGTCGACGACGAGGGGCTCGCCGCGCTGGCAGGTCTGACCTCGCTGGAGGTTCTCGCCTTCGATCATCTCTGGGTGAGCGAAGTCGGGCTGAACGAGCTTAAGGAACTCGCGAACCTCCGCGAGCTTTATCTCGCCCAGACGCTGCTCGGCGACGAGGGCGCCGCGGCGCTGGCGCAGTTTCCGAAGCTGGAAAAGCTGCGACTCGCGGGGACGCAGATCGGCGCCGACGGCCTGGCGAAGCTCGCGGACCTGGAAAACCTGAAGGAGATCGATCTGACCGACGCGCCGCACGTGAACGACGCCGCGCTGGCGCACCTCGGAAAGATGACGCAACTCGAACGGCTGAATCTCTTTCGGGGACAGATCACCGACGCCGGCGTCGCGGAACTCGCTCCGCTCACGGAGATGCAGTGGCTTAACATCGACCAGACGCCGATCGGCGACGAAGCCCTGCCCCATCTCTCGGGAATGAAGAAGCTCTCGTTTCTCCACCTGGGCTCGACGGCCATCACCGACGCGGGGCTCGTCCATCTGGAGCCGCTGACGGGCCTGAAGGAACTGATCGTCACGCGGACCGCGGTCACCGCCGACGGCGTCGCCAAGCTGCAGCCCAAGCTCCCCGACACGAAGATTCAGTTGCAGTTCGAGGGCGAGGAGTAGTCGAAAGCGATCGTCAGATACGGCGGAAGTTCGAAATGCCGGCGCACCCAGGCGATGCTCTCGTGAAGCACGATATTCTGGGCGAGGTCGAGCGATCGGACGGCCGTCCTTTCGATGCGATCGCGACGATCCGGCACGGCTCGCGGGACGTCAAAATCGGGATCGCTCGCGACGATCAGCCGCTCGAGATCGCGTTGGAGCTTGCTGTAGAAGCGGTCATTCGGCTGGCGGAACTGGACGAACTCGGCAAGCGAATCGCCGTCAGGGATTTGCGAAAGACGTACAACGACGGTTGGAACGAGTACGACGAGATGCAGGAGGACGGCTCGCTCAAGACGGTTTCCGATCCGCAACTCTCCGAAGCGGAGTTCGAGGCGAAGCTGTCGCTGAAAGCCGTCAACGTTACTGGCGAAGGAGGCATCGACTTCTTCTACGATGACGAGCGCATGTTCTGGGGACACAGCGTCGTGGTTACCTCGCTGAACGGCGTCGATTTCAACGAAGCCCAGGGCGAGTTGTTCGGGTGACGATTTCTTCGAGCCTGAACGAATCGATTCGCAAAGACTCCCCGTCGAGCCTTTCAAGCTCCGATGCGGACCGCGAAGACCAATTTGCTGCAAGCTCGCTCCCAGCCGAGGGATAGCGATGAATGATTCGACAGCCGTCTTGTCGTGTCGATAGAAAGCGAGCCGCGGCAATCTGTTCGATCGCCGCGGCTCGTTTCGATTCGACGTCAGGCGTTCGGCTGAACGAACGATCGAAGTCGACTACGCGACTTCCCAGCCGGGGCGGTATTCCTTGCGGATGAAGGCGCTGGCTTCGGGAGCGTTGGTCGCTTCGAGCGATTCAGCGTTCCATTCCAGCGCCTTGCCCGTGCGGTAGGCGACGTTGCCGAGCAGCACGGCTTCGGTCAGCGGGCCGGAGTAGTCGAAGTTGCAGGTCGTCGGCGTCCCGTTCTTGCAGGCGTCGATCCACTCCTGGTGGTGACCGACCGACTTCGCGATCGTCTGCGCGGGCGGCATGAACCCGGCGAACTTCTCCGCCGGGAACAGGCGGTAGCTGCCGTAGTCGGCGAACATCTTCCCGCCCGAGCCGACGAACATCACGCCGCTGCCGGGGACGCGCTGTCCCGCGACTTCCTTCGGGATGTGGTCGCCGTCGTACCAGGTCAGCTTGACCGGGACGAGCCCGTTCCGCTCTGGGAACTGGTAGCGAACCGTCAGGCCGAGCGGACAGGTTTCCGGATGAACCGTCGGTCCCTCCGCCTCGACGTACGTGGGGTACTTCAGGTCGAGCGCCCAGAACGGCAGGTCCATGTAGTGGCAACCCATGTCGCCGAGCGTCCCCTGGCCGAAGGCCCACCAGCGACGCCACTGCGCCGGGTGATAGCGTCCGGGGGCGTACTCCCGCGCGGGAGCCGGCCCGAGCCAGAGGTCCCAGCTTAGATTCTCCGGCGGCGCGGTGGTTTCAGTCGGCAGTTCGCCGCCGCCCCAGCCCTTGCCGACCCAGACGTGGACTTCGTTCACGTCGCCGATGGCGCCCGACTGGATGATCTCGACGACGCGGCGATAGTTATCCTCCGCGTGGATCTGCGTGCCGAGCTGCGTGGCGACGCCGGCCTTCTTCGCCGCTTCGGTGACGATGCGGGCCTCTTCGACGGTGTGCGTCAGAGGCTTTTCGCAGTAAACGTGCTTGCCGGCACGAATCGCGCGGATCGTCGCGGGAGCGTGATGATGATCCGACGTGCCGATGACGACCGCGTCGATCTTGTCGCCCTCGGCCTGCAGCATTTCGCGGTAGTCCGCGTACGTGCGGGCGGAGGGGAACCGCTCGGCCGCGCGCGCGAGGTAGTTCGAGTCGACGTCGACGAGCGCGACGATGTCCTCGCCCTGCACGCCGTTGATGTCGTCGCCTGCGCGATTGGCGGTGCCGATGCAGGCGATCGACAGCTTTTCGTTCGCCGACGTCGATTGCGCACGTGCGGATTGCGTCCAGACGCCGGCGGATAACGCCGCGGCGCCGACGCCGGACGCCTTCAGAAAGTCGCGGCGATCCAGGCGGGAACTCTTCTTCATAGCGGAACTCCTAGAGGGCAAGATGCCGCCTCGACCGCATCGGAAAGTTCCGACTGAAGCGAAGCAGGCGAGTCAGGAGAGGACTCGAAAAGGAGAGGCAGGAGCGGACATTGTCGCATGCGGAGGGAGCCCATGCCTACCTGTTACGTCCGATTTTGCCGGAGCACGAAGTCCGCTTCATTTCGTCGCAGCGCTCCCGAGCGGTCCGCCTTCGAAAAACGTCCATGGCCTCGCCGGCGGTCGCTCGTAGAATAGGCCGCCGGGAAACGATCTTTATCTTCGACCACGCGGCGACTGGCCGATGCAATTCTGGGAACTCTGCCTCGCCGTGCTGGCGACCACTGCCCTGTTCGAGGGGGTCACGTGCGCCTTTCGCTTCGGCTGCGGCATGACGGCCCGGGAGGACCTGTCGTGGATGCGGCGCTGGACCCGGGGAGTCCGGGTGCATCACGGGTACCCCGGCATCGCGCTCGTCGGCGTCTCGTTCGCAGGGGTTCTCGCCGGTCCGGTCGATTCGGCGGTGGTCATCGTCGGCTGGGGTCTGCTGCTGAGTGACGCCGTGCATCACTTCGTCGTGCTGCCGCTGACGGTCGGGCGGACGGAGTTCGACCTCCGCTTTCCTGAGACCGATCCGGACGGGGAAGAACTGCCCGCCTTCGAAGCTGAATGATGCGAAGCCGACAGGTCGGATTCGCATCGACGACGCCCGGCGCCTGGCTCTCGTGGTACGCTGCATCCCGTTCAGCGTCGCCGTCGCGCCCTTCATTCGCGCGAGCTACGCGAACCCCGGATTTCGGCGCTTCGAGAGACGATGACGGTCGAGACGCTTCTCTACGAGGCGGCGCTGCTCGCGCTGCATATCGCGATCCTGACCCCGTTCCTGCTTCGCGTGATGCTGAGCGAGCGGACGGAGACGACGACGCGCGTCGCTTGGGTAGCGGTCCTGGTCAGCTTTCCGCTGTTCGGCGTTCTGGCGAACGCCATCTTCGGAAACGTCAGCGTCGGACGCCGGCGTTCTAAGCGCCTGGACGAAGTGGACAAGCTTCTGCCTCCGCTCGCCGTACCCGAGGAGGGACATCAGCCCGCGTGGAGCGATGACGTCCCGGAGGACTACGCCCATCTGTTTCGGCTGGGACAGTCGATCTGCGACATGCCGCCGGTCGACGGAAATCAGGGGACGCTGCTGGTCGGTTCGGACGAGGCGATCGACGCGATGGTCGCCGACATCGATGCGGCCCGCGATCACGTCCACCTGGTGACGTACATCTGGCTGACCGACGCGACGGGTCTGAAGATCGCGGAGGCTCTGAAGCGTGCGTCCCGCCGCGGCGTGGTCTGCCGCGCGATGGCGGACGACATCGGGTCGCGAGCGATGATTCGATCGGAGCATTGGACCGACATGCAGGCCGCGGGCGTGCGTCTAAGTTCGGCGCTGCCGGTCGGCAATCCGCTGCTGCGCATGTTTCGCAGGCGACTGGATCTGCGGAATCACCGCAAGATCCTGATCGTCGACGACCAAGTGACGTACTGCGGCAGCCGCAACCTGGCCGATGCGGCCTTCCGGGTGAAACCGACGTTCGCTCCCTGGGTCGACATCGTCGTGCGAGTCGAAGGACCGGTCGCTCGGCAGAACCAGCATCTGTTCGTCGAAGACTGGATGGTACAGGTCGACGAAGACCTGACCGACCTTCTGCGAGTCCCGCTGGCCGGTTCGACCGAAGGCTTCGTCGCGCAGGTCATCGGATCGGGTCCGACGGACCGCCGGACCGCGATGCCGGAGATGTTCGAAACGCTGATCCACGCGGCGCGCCGGGAACTGGTCGTCACGACGCCCTACTATCTGCCGGCGGAGTCGATCCAGAGCGCCCTCCGGTCGGCGGCCTACCGGGGCGTCGATACCACGCTGGTGGTGCCCGAGCGGAACGATTCGTGGATCGTCGGCGGCGCCAGTCGAAGCTGCTATCTGACGCTGCTCGAAGCGGGAGTGAAGATTCGCGAGTACCAGGGGGGCCTGCTGCACTCCAAGACGCTCACGCTGGACGGCATCACGACCATGCTCGGCTCGACGAACCTCGACCCGCGGAGCTTCCGGCTGAACTTCGAAAACAACCTGCTCTTCTGCAATCGCGAGCTCACGCTCGCCGTGCGCGCGCGGCAGCGCGAGTACGAGGCGTCATCCCGGACGGTCACGCTGGACGAGGTTCGTTCCTGGTCGGTCCCTCGGCGGCTCTGGCACAACTCGCTGGCCATGCTGGGGCCGTTGCTCTGATCGAACTGCGCAGCGCGCGGGTCAACGAGCAGGCTTCTCGCTGACGGCACGAATGACGCCGAGCTTGATCCCCCGCCGGCCTGCGCCGAGCTTGTCGAAGTCCGCCTCGCGCAGCGGCATGACCTGTAAGAAGGCGAGCGACATCTCGTTCGTCGTCTCTTCGCCCCAGACGACGCGCCGCGGCGGCTGATTCGGGTTGGACGGGTTCTCTGCCGAGTTGTCATGGACCGCTTCCATGACGATCCGCGTCCCCGCCTGAAGCTTCGCGGGCGCGACGAACTGGTAGTAGGTCTGCCAGTCGAAGTCCCAGTCGTCGATAACCAGGAGCGGCAGCGGATCGCCCTCCTGCGGATGGGCCGTGACGCGGAACTCCCGTCCGATCAGGTGCATGTGCGGGAAGATGCCGACCAGTTCCACGTCGATCGGCAGCGTCAGTTCGGCCCGCGTGCGATAGGCCGTGTCTCCGGGCGGAATGTCGATCTTCGTATCGATCAGCAGGAGATCGATCATCGATCGCCGCGGCGGTTCGTCCGTCAGATAGAACCCGATGCTGGAACGCTCGACCTCGGGCTTACCGCTGGGATGCAGGTGAAGTTGCAGGATCGCGTCGGCGCCGCGCTGCCAGGGCATCGACAGGTCCTCGGGCAGCGGCACCGGATCTCGGCCCGGCGTCCAGGTCGCCATGCAGCCGGGAAAGAGCTGACCATCCGGGCTGCCCGCCCCTTCGTAGCCGGGCGCGGGATCGGCCTCGTCGCGCTTACGGGATTCGCCGGTACGATCGACGGAGAGCACCGCGTGGTGGACGACGCGGCCGTTCGAAGGGCGATACTCGGCCGCCTTGACGTACTTCCCTTCCGGCACGTCGAGCGCGAAGACGAAGTTGCGATAGACGTCCGGACCGTCGGCGGGGATCGCGAAACCCTCCTGCATCTCGACCACGATGTCGGGCTCGCCCAGCGCCCATCCATCGGAGAATTCAGGCGCCGCGGGCAGATCCGCGGGATCGCCTTCCGGCTTGCCCTGCTCCGCCCAGCGAGCGAACAGTTCGAGCTCTGCGTCGGTCAGCGCCCTTTCGCCGACGAACTTGCCGTGGCCGTCGACGGCCTTCCAGGGCGGCATCAGACGCTGGGCCGTGACGTCGCGAATCATCGCGGCACGCTTCGCCGCGTCGGCATAGGTGAGAAGCGAGAAGGGCGCGACCTCGCCCGGACGGTGGCACTCCGCACAGCGCTGAAAGAGAATCGGTGCGATGTGCTCGTTGAACGTCACCGGGGAGGATTCGTCCGCAGACGCCGTCGACGGTTCCTCGCCCAGGCTGACGCAGCATCCGACGAAAAGACCGGCGAGAGCGAACAGACGGACGGCAAGTCGGGGCTGCATAGGATTGTCCGTGAGCGTGCGGCGGCGGCGTAACGAAGGGAGGCACTACGGAGCTTCGCCGTCGATTCTAGAGTCGTTAACCCTTCGTGACCGACCCCGTTCCGGAGAACCGCGCACGAAAAAAGGCCGGACGAGAATCGTCCGGCCTTTCGAGTTCAGCGAATCGAGCGACTGGCTCAGCGGGCTGCCGCGGCGGAGAGCCCGGCGGAATCGGCGAGCAGGGCGGCCTTGTCCGTCTTTTCCCAGGTGAAGTCGGCGTCGTCGCGACCGAAGTGACCGCCCCAGGCCGTCTTGCGATAGATCGGGCGACGCAGGTCGAGGGCCTTGATGATGCCGCTCGGGGTCAGGCGGAAGTTATCGCGGATCAGGGAGACGATCCGCTCTTCCGGAATGACGCCGGTGCCTTGCGTGTCGACGTGGATGCTGACCGGCTCGCTGACGCCGATCGCATAGGCGAGCTGCACTTCGCAGCGCTTTGCCAGGCCCGCGGCGACGACGTTCTTCGCCACGTAACGGGCCATGTAGGCCGCGCTGCGGTCGACCTTGGTCGGATCCTTGCCCGAGAAGGCGCCGCCGCCGTGACGACCCCAGCCGCCGTAGGTGTCGACGATGATCTTGCGACCCGTCAGGCCGCAGTCGCCGTGAGGTCCGCCGACGACGAAGCGACCGGTCGGATTGATGTGGTAAGTGATGTCGCCGTTGACCAGTTCCTCGGGCAGCGAGGGCAGAACGATCTGCTTCGTGACGAAGTCCTGGATCTCGGCGTTCTTGACCTTCGGCGAGTGCTGGGTCGAGACGACGACCGTGTCGACGCGAACGGGCGTGTAGCCGTCGAATTCGATCGAGACCTGGCTCTTAGCGTCCGGACGGAGCCAGTCCACTTCGCCCGTCTTCCGGGCTTCGGTCAGGCGATTCAGAATCCGGTGGGCCAGCGCGATCGGGAGCGGCATCAACTCCGGCGTGTCGTCGCAGGCGTAGCCGAACATCAGGCCCTGATCGCCGGCGCCGACGTCCTTCCCCTTGGATTCGTCGGTGTCGACGCCCATGGCGATGTCGGGGCTCTGCCGGTCGAGCGACACCATCACGCCGCAGGTGTCGGCGTTGATGCCCATGTCGTCGGAGGTGTAGCCGACGTCGCGGATCACGTCGCGGACGACCTGCGCGTACTCGATCTTCGCCTTGGTCGTGATCTCGCCCGCGATGATCGCGAGGCCGGTCGTGACCATCGTTTCGCACGCGACGCGGCTGGCGGGATCTTCCGTCAGCAGAGCGTCGAGAATTCCGTCGGAGATCTGGTCGGCCAGCTTATCCGGGTGCCCTTGGCTGACGGATTCGCTGGTGAAAAGGTACTTGCCCGAAACCACGAATAATTCTCCTCGGGAACTTTTAAGCGTTGACGAAACTGAATCAACGAGCCGAACAGCCGTCGATTCGGAGAACTCGAAGCGGTTCCGTCCGAGCCTTCCAAAACCTGACGACGAAGTCGCGGCTCTTCGGCGAAACGGTTCGTTTCGCGACCTCGCTGATTCCGCTTCGTCGTCGCCCACTGGGGGTCGAACGGCAGGGGACGCGGCGTCCCGCCTGGCGGAGGGACCGCGTCGGATTCGCCGAGTATAGATACGGAGGCGATGTTCGAAAAGTCGTTAAAACGTGCCGCAGGCGAAAGATAGGCGTCGAAAAGCCGTCCGCCGGCCCTATCTTCGACACGACGGCGAAGCGCGGGAGACGGAGCCGTTTTCGAGCGATTACGTCACCCGCCGCCGCCGTCGGGCACTTCCAGTCGGCAGCAGCCCAGATCGAGGCGTTCGGAGCCGGCGCCGCTTTTGGCCGCCTCGAGCATCCCTTCCCGCAGGCGATAAATGACGAATCGCCCGTCTTTGCGGCGTTCGACCAGGGCCGCGCCATGCAGGATGCGCAGGTGATGAGAAACGAGCGCCAGATCGTGCTCGAGCGAAAGCGCGATCTCGCCGACCGTCTGGGGTCCGCGGCGAAGCAGATCGACGATTCGCAGGCGGATCGGTTCCCCGAGGGCCTTCAGCTTCTCCGCGCAGTTATCCGAATCGAGTCGATCGTCCAGCGCCGGATCCTCCGCTTCGCGCGCCTCAGGTGCCTCTGTCGCTGGCTCGATTGTACGCGGCCTCGAGACGAAGCGGCAACGCGAAGCGGGCGCGGGCCGGTTCGTCGCGTAGGGTGTCAACCCTCCGAGTCGGGCATCAGAAGACGTAAGTCACCCGCAGGCCGCCGCTGCCGCCCGGTCCAGTTTCGTCACGCTGCGACCAAGTTCGGTCGCCAGCAAAGCGAGATGCTCCTCGGCAGCGATGCGGGTCCGGCGCCCGCGGACGAGCGTCGTGCCGGAATCGAGCGTCACAGCCGCGGCGGGTCCCTTGTAGACGACCTCGATTTCGTCGTGGTCCAAGGTCGCTTCGGGCTTGCGGGCGACGATGGTCGTCTCGCGAAGCTCCGCTCCGCCCGTATGGAAGCAGGCTCCCCCGCGATAGGTCGTGAGCTCCGCGCCGACGAACCCTGCGTCGCCGATCCGCGCGAGCAGTTCGCCGAGGACGGGCGTCCGCTGTACGACCGCGGCGGGACCAGTCAGTTGCAACGAAGACTCGGGCCGGATGTCCGCCGTGAGGCAGTGAACTCGCAGCGTGCCGCCCGGCGCCGTGGCGGTGAAAGCGAGGGCGAGCAGCCGGCGTTCGTCGGCCTCGCTGATCGCTCCGTTCGACGAGCCTTGCAGGAACACCTCCTGCGCCGAAGACGCCGCCGTCGAAGCGAGCGAATCGACCGGCTGTCCGAGGAAGTGCCGAACCGTGATTCGCGGCGTCGCGGCAGGCGAAGCGTCGCAGGCGCCTCCCGCACAGCAAGCCTCTTCTCCCGCGATAGGAAGCGCATCGTTCGCCGCGGCGCCGTTCGGACTGGGGCGATGATGGGCCTCGCCGACGAGAGGGACGCTGCCTTCGCCCCGGTTCTCGATGTCCGACTCCAGGACGTAGAACTCCCACAAGTTGCCGTCGGGATCCTGCAGCCAGAACTTCGTCTGCTTCGCGTAGCAGCACTCGACGCCATCCTCGCGGAGGGTCGAGACGCCCGCTTCTTCCAGCCGGCGCTGAAGCGCGACCAGTTCCTCTGAATTGCGGAAGCGAAAGCCGGCATGATTGAACGCGCCCCCTGGACGAGGCGCGGCAGGCTCCAGCGAGAGAACCAGCGGCGGCTGATCGAGTTCGAATTTCGCGTAATCCGCCCGACGCTTCGCCGGTTCGACGCCGAAGGCGGTGGAATAGAACGCGACCGCGCGGTCGATGTCGCCGACGTTCAGCGACAGGTGGAAGCGGACGAGCGTTTCAGCAGCGGCCATCAGGTTCTCTTCGGGAAAGGTCGCGGCAGTCAGGACGAAATCAATCCTGACCGGCGGGAGCCTGCGAGGGAAGGGACGACTCGTCGGCGAAGAAACGCTCCGGGACGAAGAACGCGACCGCGGCCAGCCCCGCGGAGACGACGCTCAGACCAAGCAGGACCGGTCCGTACGAGCCGAAAGTCTGGAAGACGTATCCGAACAGCGCCGGTCCGATCGCCGACGCGAAAACGGTCGTCATCTGCGCCACGCCCTGGATCGAGCCCAGATGCCGACGTCCGAAACGCTTCGCCCAGACGGCGAAGAAGATGACGGTCACCATGCCTCCGGCGAAGGCGTAACCCATCGCATAGAGGTAAACATGCCAGACTTCGGTCAACTGCGTCAACGCGATGAGCGAGACCGTCAGTCCCGCCAGGCCGACCGCCGTCAGCCGTCCCATCGGAATCCAGATAGCGGCGAGACCCGTCGCGAAGTTCCCGAGCAGGCCGAACCCGATCGCGATCATCATCGAGTCGTAATAGACCTGCTTCTCGAAGCCGAGCGACAGCAGGATCGATTCGTTGAAGAGCGAGATGCCCGAGGAGATCGTCGCGTAGAGCGACGTCGCGCCGGCGAAGACCCAGAAGTCGAGCGTCGCCATCGCGGCGAACAGACCCACCCCGGTCGCCTGCGCCGTCGGTAGGTCGAAGGCGTTCGACGCACGACCGTCGACGAAGGCGCCGACCGCTTCGGGGCCGTTCCGGGTCAGCGCCCACGCCAGCGGAGCGAGGGCGAGCACGATCAGGCCGACGCCCATCCACATCGTGCGCCAGTTCGCGTCCGACCATTCCCGCGCGAGCATGAAGGCCGCGATGAATCCGATCGTCAGCAGCACGGAATAGATCGCCGTCACCGGCGACAGCCAGGCGCGAAACCATTTGCCCGGAATCGAAATGCTGGCGACGGAGAGCGCGCTCTGTCCGAATCCGCGCGTCAGCGTGAGCAGCACGAAGAAGAGCGCGACGTTCGAAGCGAACGCCATCCCCACCACGGCGCCGCCCAGACCGAGCAGCGTGACGGGCAGCACGATCCGCATCCCGCAGCGATCGATCAGCCGTCCGAAGCCGAGGCAGAAGGCCGCGCCGACGAGCGTCGCGATCATATTCAGCAGGCCGTAGCTCGCCTCGTCGAGCCCGAGCGACGCGTCCGCGAGGAGCCTTTGCGTGACGGTCCCCAGGCCCTGCGTTCGCCCCGGGAAGGTCGCCACCATCGCGATCGCCGCGACCGGGATCATGACCCAGCCGTAGTAGAACCACGAAGCGCTTCCGCCCGGCGACTCGACGTTCGGATCGGCATGCGGCGGATCGTAGGGCGAACCCGCGGGTCGGCGATCGTCTTCAGCCACGCTCATCGATAGTAGGTATCCGTCAGGCCGAATTCGGCGTACTTCTCCGCCAGAAACTTGCGAAAGTCAGCGTAGTGGCTTTCGCGCAGGTCGCCGCCGTCGGAGCGTGCGTTGTAGCTGAGATAGAGTTGGCGTCGCCACCCGGAGCTGCGATTGGGGGCGCTCCGATGCGGGGCGAAGCCGCTGAAGATCGCGACGTCTCCCGGTTCGAGCGCGAGCTTTACGCCCTTCGATTCGTCGACCGTTTCGAGGGGAAGTTCGTGGTAGGCGCCATCCTCCGGCAGGAGCGAGCCCTGTTTGTGCAGGCCGGGAAAGACCTCCGTGCAGCCGTTCGCTTCGTCGGCGGCGTCGATCGGGATCAGCACGGTCAGGAAGCTGCGCGGAAAGCCGGGCCACGCGATCCAGTCCTGATGCAGGCCATAACCCTTGGTCCTGGGCTGCTTGAAGATCAGCTTGTCCTTGAAGAGTTCCGCCGGCTCGCCGTACAGCACGGCCAGCATCTGCATCAGGCGTTCCTCGAAAGCGAACCTCCTGCAGACGGGCGCGAGATCGATAACCGGGTCGAACGTCTCCCAGAGGCAGTCGGCCTCGTCGTAGGTCGACTGGAACCGGCAGCGCAGATTCAGCTTGTCGATCAGATCGATCCGCTTCGTCAGCGACCAGGCCTCGTCGGAAAGCTCGGCCATCTCCTCCGGAGCGAACATTCCGCGGACGATGACGAAGCCCTCTTCACGCCACTGGCGCTGAAGTTCGGAACCGGAGTGAGCGATCGTTGCAGACATCGGAAACCTTCTTGTAGGGCAGGCGCCCCGCCTGCCACGAATCCTCGTATCAACTTCGATGGCAGGCGGGGCGCCTGCCCTACGAGAAGGAAAGCTCGCCGCTACTCCAGCGTCACCGTCTCGCCGCCGGCGATCGAGGCGTAGCCTTGCCACACCGCGGGCGTCACCGACTCACTGACGAAGCGGATGGACCCGTCGCCCAGTAGCACGTTGACGCCGCCCCAGTGGTTACTCCGCGCCGTGCGCCAGCCGTAGCCGGTGTAGAGCTTCGCCATGTCGGAGGAGGACGCGACGTAGCCGACGCAATCCGGCGTCGGGCTGTTCGGCGGGTAGTAGTGGTTGTAAAGCGCGCAGCGAAACTCGCCGTTGACCCACATGAACCCGCGGCGATTCGATTCGTTGAACGACGATGCCCCGCTGCAGGCGGTGTCCGTCAGCGGCACCGACGCCCCGACCGACCGGTAGATGGTCTGGGGATGCTGCTGGATCTCCGTCGCGTCGCTGGAGTTTTCCGTCCCTGTGCCGAGCGTGCTCTCGGACATGATGATCGTGTTGGAGAGTCCGTCGGACAGCGAGGCGAACTTCCGCTGCTTGCTGACGATGAAGGCGCCGTTCGCTCCTTCGTCCGCGAACGGCGTCCCTCCGCCGGCGCCCGTCCCGGCACAGCCGGCGTAGTTCGTCGGACCGAGTTGCGATAAGCCGTAGCCGGTCGAAACGGGCTCGCCCTGATCGCTCGGGCAAAGGAACGTCGGCACGATCAGTTGCACCGCCGTCTGGTTCTGCGGCGCGATGCCGAAGGCGGGCGGCGCGAACAGAGGGATCGTCAGATCGAGCGAGTCGTAGGCGTTCGACTGTTCGAGGTAAGGCGTCAGATGGGCCAGAACCGACCAGCGATAGAAGTTGTGCGGCCAGGCCGGGATGCCAGGCATCGCCTTCGATTCGGACCCGACGGGGAGCTTCTTGTAGGTCGCCTCGAAGTTGTGGGTCGCCACGCCGAGTTGCTTCAGGTTGTTTCCGCAGCTCATCCGGTTGGCTGCTTCCCGGGCCGCCTGCACCGCAGGCAGCAACAGCGCGACCAATACGCCGATGATGGCGATCACGACCAGAAGTTCGACCAGCGTGAAAGCGCCGCGGGTCGGCAGGCCGAGGGGACGTGGCATGGCGGGCGACTCGTCAGGAGGCGGAAAAACCGAGACGGTCGCGACACTCTAACGTTCGTTAGATCGTCAGTCAATCATTTCGCGAGTCTGCGGATCGCCTGTCGTTGATTAAGTTGTAGCCTAGGCTACAATGGGGCCGTCGAAGCTGTTCCCCGGAGTCTGCGCATGAACTTCGCTCCCTTGTTCCGCTGCCTCGCCGTCTGCGGTCTCTCGATCGCCGTGCTCTTCGTCGCGGGCTGCGACTCGGCGTCGACCGCTCCTTCGAAAGAGCAGCGAACGTTCGCAGGCGAGTATCCCATCAAGGCGGTCGCCACGACCGGCATGGTGGCGGACCTGGTGCGTGCAGTCGGCGGCGTGCATGTCGACGTCGCAGTCGGGTCGCAGCAGCAGTTCGTGGAGGTGTCGCAGCTCATGGGGTCCGGCATCGACCCCCACCTCTACCGGGCGACTCGCGACGACGTGAACACAATCGCCGGCGCCGACATCGTCTTCTACAACGGTCTGATGCTTGAAGGTCGCATGACCGACACGCTGGTGAAGATCGGACGTACAAAGCCGGTCTTCGCCGTGACGGAAGCGCTCGACGAGAACGCCCTGCTGACGCCTGACGGCGCGGAAGGGCATCCGGATCCCCACGTCTGGATGGACGTCGAAGCCTGGAGCCGCTGCGTCGACTCGGTCGCCGACGCTCTTTCCGACTTCGATCCCGAGCATGCGCAGGCTTACCGCGCGAACGCCGCGGCCTACGAAGCGCAGCTTGCCGAACTGCACGCTTACTCCAAGTCTTCCCTGGCGACCGTGCCGGAGAAGTTCCGCGTGCTCGTGACGTCGCACGACGCCTTCAACTACCTGGGCCGCGCGTACGATCTGGAGGTGCTCGGCATTCAGGGCCTTTCGACCGAATCGGAGGCGGGGCTCAGCCGCATCAACGCGCTCGTCGACCTGCTGGAAGAGCGCGACGTCGCGGCGGTCTTCGTCGAAAGCAGCGTTCCGACCAAGAGCATCGAGGCGCTGATCGCCGGCGCCCGGTCGCGCGGCCGGGAAGTCAAGGTCGGCGGAGAACTCTACTCTGACGCCATGGGCCAGGACGGCACGTACAAGGGGACGTATGTCGGTATGATCGATCACAACGTGACGACGGTCGCACGCGCGCTCGGCGGCGAAGCGCCTGCAGGCGGAATGCAGGGAAAGCTCGCGGCCGGCGGAGAAGATTGATTGTTACGTCGCGTCGCCCTGCCCTTCCCTTCGATCGCCCTCCCCTCGATGCCCTTTATCGTCCGGTCCGTCCGCCAGCCACGTTCATGTCCGCCTCCGCCTCCGCCGACGTTCCGCTTTCGATTTCCGATCTCACGGTCGCTTACCATCGCAAGCCGGTGATCTGGGACGTGCAGTTCGACGTCCCTCCGGGGGCGCTCGTCGGCGTGATCGGGCCGAACGGAGCCGGCAAGAGCACGCTGCTCAAGGCGGTGATGGATCTCGTGCCCAAGGCGTCGGGCCGGGTTCTCGTCTTCGGGGAAACCTATCGCAAGGCCCGTCCCCGCGTCGGCTATGTCCCGCAGCGGGAGAGCGTCGACTGGGACTTTCCCGTCGATGCGCTCGACATCGTGACGATGGGCCTCTACGGCTCGATCGGCTGGTGCCTCCCCGTGCGGAAGGTGCATCGCGAAAAGGCTCTGCACGCGCTGGAGCGGGTCGGCATCGCGGACCTCGCGAAGCGTCAGATCAGCCAGCTTTCCGGCGGTCAGCAGCAGCGGACGTTTCTCGCCCGAGCCCTGGTGCAGGACGCCGATCTCTACCTGATGGACGAACCCTTCGCGGCGGTCGACGCGGCGACCGAGACGGCGATCGTCGAGATCCTGCGGCAGATGCGATCGGAGGGGAAAACGGCCCTGGTCATTCACCATGACCTCCAGTCGGCGGCGGATTACTTCGACTACGTCGTGCTGCTCAACATGCGCGTCGTCGCTCATGGCCCGACCGCAGAAGTCTTCACGCAGGAGAATCTTCAGAAGACCTACGGCGGTCGCCTGACCCTGCTGGACGAAGCGACCGAAGCCATGCGCCGCCGCGAGCGAACGCTATGAACGTCGCTCGCATGAGGGAAGAACCAGGAGTCGATACTGACCTGCCACCGGTCCGTGTGCCATGGCTGGCTGGTCCAGCCGTGCAGAGCGGCGGAGAACGGTCAGCCTCGGATGCAGTTGCTGCACGGACGCCCGAATCTGCGAGCTCCGCGATTCAACGGCGTCGAGTCATTCCCTCAAGTTCCGATCGATCGCAGGGATCCGGCACGGCTGGACCAGCCAGCCACGCCACACGGATGCTTCAAGCGATCGTCTTGATCTGCGGGTCGCTCATTCTCTTCATCGGCCCTTCCCCGGTCTTCGCTCAGTCTGCGTCTTCAGGAACCCGCCGCGATTCGCTCGCCGAGGAAGCGTTCGAACTCCCTTCGCGAAACGTCCTGCGACGAACCCTGCTCCTGCAGGACTACAACACTCGCGTCGTGGTGGCCGGAACGACGCTGCTGGGTCTCGCTTCGGGACTGGTGGGAAGTTTCACGTTGCTGCGGAAGCGGGCGCTGCTGGGCGACGCGCTGAGCCATGCGACTCTGCCCGGGATCGCGCTGGCGTTCATCGTCGCCACCTGGTTGGGGCTGGAGGGGAAGTCGCTTCCGATCCTACTCTTAGGCGCGGCGATCAGCGGCACGCTCGGCATGGCGGCGGTGCTCTTCATCCGCAACGGCACGCGTTTGAAGGAAGACGCCGCGCTCGGGATCGTGCTTTCCGTCTTCTTCGGAGCGGGCGCCCTGCTCCTGAGCATGGTGCAGCAGGGAAACGAAGGTCATGCCGCGGGCCTGGAGTCGTTCATCTACGGCAAGGCGGCGTCGATGACCGTTCAGGACGCCTGGATCATCGGCGTCGCGGGAGCGGTCAGCCTGCTGGTCGCCGCCCTGCTCTACAAGGAGCTGCAACTCCTCTGCTTCGACGAGGAATTCGCCGGCTCGCGCGGTTATCCCACCACGCTGATCGACATCGCCCTGATGGCGCTGGTCGTCGTAGTGACGATCGTCGGATTGCAGGCGGTCGGACTGATCCTGGTGATCGCGCTGCTGATCATTCCCGCGGCGGCGGCCCGGTTCTGGACCGAGAACCTGTTCCGGATGACGCTCGTCTCGGCGGGGCTCGGCGCCGCGAGCGGCCTCGCCGGTTCGATCGTCAGCGCGCTGTTCGCGCGGCTTCCCTCCGGCGCGATGATCGTGCTCGTGGCGACGGCATTCTTCGGCGTGAGCCTGGTCTTCGGTCCGGCCAGGGGAACGCTCATCCGCTGGCTCCGCCGGAGAGGCCTGAACCTGCGGGTCGATCGCAGTCACCTGCTCCGCGGCATCTACGAGTTCAAGGAGGGGCGGGACGGCTCCCGGCGGCCCTCCGCGATATCCTCTCCCGTGCCGTTCGCTGAAATCCTGGCTCTGCGATCCTGGTCGCAGCGCAGGCTTCGCAGCGCCCTTCGCCGCGCAGAGCGCGAGGAGCTCGTCCGATCCGCGGCGGACCGTTCCGATGCCTGGACGCTGACGCCCGACGGTTTGCATGAGGCGGCGCGGCTGGTGCATGAACATCGCCTGTGGGAGATCTACCTGATCGCGCACGCCGACGTCGCGCCGGGAAAGGTCGATCGCGACGCCGACGCGATCGAGCACGTGCTCGACGCTTCGATGATCGCCGAACTCGAAGAACTGCTCGAACGACGTCAGGACGTCGAAGGCGTTGCGGCAAGTCCGCATCCGATCGGCCCTGGCGCCGGCGTCTCTCCGTCGGCGGGAGGGCGCTGAGCATGGACTGGCTCGGATGGGGGTGGAGTTCGGACGGATGGGTCCTGGCTGCCGGCGCTCTGTCGGCGGTCGCCGCGGCGTTGCTCGGCAACTTTCTGGTGCTCCGCCGCATGAGCATGCTGGGCGACGCGATCAGTCATGCGATCCTGCCCGGTCTGGCGGCGGCGTTCCTGATCACCGGCGCCCGGACCAGTCTGCCGATGTTCATCGGCGCGGCGCTGGTCGGCCTGCTGACGGCGGTCTTCACGGAGTGGATCCGCAGCTTCGGCAGGGTCGACGAAGGCGCCTCGATGGGGGTCGTCTTCACGTCGCTGTTCGCGCTTGGACTGGTGATGATCGTGCAGGCCGCCGATCACGTCGATCTCGACCCGAGCTGCGTGCTGTACGGCTCGCTCGAGACGGTCGCCTTGGCCGTCACGTTCGGCGATACCTGGAACGTGCTCGGCCTCGACGTACCGAGGACGGTCGGCATCGCGGCGATCAACGTCCTGGTCAACGCCGCCTTCCTGCTGCTGTTCTACAAGGAGTTGAAGATCAGCTCCTTCGATCCGGCGCTGGCGACGACGGCGGGATACTCCGCGCGCCTGATGCATTACGCCCTGATGACGCTGGTGGCGGTGACCGCCGTCGTCAGCTTCGAGAGCATGGGTAACATCCTGGTCGTCGCGATGTTCGTCGTTCCGCCCGCGGCGGCCTACCTGCTGACCGACCGCCTGGGCTGGATGATCTTGCTCAGCGTCGCTCTCGCCGTCGCGTCGGCCACGCTGGGGCATGTCGGGTCGATCGCGATTCCTCAGGCGTTCGGCCTGGACGATCCGTCGATCGCCGCCTCGATCGCGGTCGCGGCAGGTCTGCTATTCGCGTTCGCCGCGCTGTTCGGGCCGCGGCACGGCTGGCTGGTCCGGCTCGTACGGCATCGGGCTCTCGCGCGGGGGATTCTGGCCGAGGACGTGATCGCGTACCTCTACCGCCGCGAAGAGCGCGATCCGCAGGCGGCGGCGGGACTCGCCGAGCTGCGCCACGAACTCCTCTCCGGGCCGGTCATGACCCGCGTCGTGCTCGGGCTGCAACGCCTTCGCGGCACGCTCGTGCGATCGGCCGGCGGCTATCGTCTGACTCCGCTCGGTCGCGAACAGGCGAAGGGCCTCGTGCGCTCCCATCGTCTGTGGGAGAGCTATCTCGCGACGGAGGCAGGCATCCCTGCCGACCGCATTCACCAATCGGCGGAGCGACTGGAGCACTTCACCGACCGTCGCCTGCGCGCCCGGCTCGACGAAGAGACGCTCACGCCGATCCTCGATCCGCACGGCACGCCGATCCCGGAAGAAGAGGAGCGAGCAGGTTCGTAGAGCGGCTCAAGCCCCCGCGGCCTACGAAGGAACCCATCCAAGAAGTTCTGCGCAATTCATTCCGAATGCGAGGGTTCGTCATTAAGATCGGACACGACTCTCTTCGCAGGCGCTCGCCTGCGACATGACTTCTGCGCAGGGATTTCGCTTATGTTCGCGCGTGCCGCCTACTGGATCTTGCTGACCAGCCTCTCGTTTTCCGTGCTCCTCGCGGAGTCCGCACAGGCTCAGGCGCCGGCGGTCATCCCGGGCGAGTACCTGATCGTCGTCGACACGGCGAAGACGAACATCGCACAGGCCGCTGCCGAAGTACGACTTCGGACCGGAGCCGATGTCGAAATCGTGGCCGCGGGCATCGGCATTCTGAAGCTGACGGTCGGGGCCGGCGCAGACGCTCAGGCGAAGGCAGATATGCAGGCGGCCGCGCTAGCAGCCCGTTGATTTTCGCCCTGCCTGCGCTATCCTCGCGTGATCTCGACGCGGGGGAGGAATCGCGATGGGCTTGGGCAAGCGGAAGCGGGAGACGCAGGGGACGTTCTGGGTTGCGACGGACAAGCTGGGGAGCGGTCCGCGAAACGTCTTCTACGATCGGCTGAACGGGCTGCTGGCCGAGATCGACTTCGACGGGCGGCTGGAAGCGGCCGCGGCGCCCTACTACGAGACGACCGGACGAAAGGGTCTCGCGCCGGGCGTCTACTTCCGGATGCTGTTCATCGGCTACTTCGAGGGGATCGACAGCCAGCGCGGCATCGCCTGGCGCTGCGACGACAGTCGCTCGCTGGCCCGCTTCCTGGGCTACGGCCCTGGCGAAGAGACGCCGGACCATTCGACGCTCACGCTGACGCGGAACCGTCTGCCGCTGGATATCCACCAGCTCGCGTTCGAACTGGTCCTCGCCCTTTGTCACGAGAAGGGACTGCTGAAGGGCAAGACGCTCGGCGTCGACGCCAGCGATCTCGAAGCGAACGCTGCGATGAAGTCGATCGTCCGGCGCGACTCCGGCGACGACTGGCGGGAGTACGTTCGCAAGCTGTACGAAGCCCAGACGGGCGTGAGCGACCCGGACGACGAGGAGCTTCGTCGCTTCGACAAGAAGCGGACGGACAAGAAGGTCTCCAACGACGACTGGGTCAACCCGCACGATCCCGACGCCCGCATCGGGAAGATGAAGGACGGGCGGACGCATCTGAAGTACAAGGTCGAGCACGCCGTCGATCTGGAGACCGACGTGATCGTCGCGGCGGAGGTCTACGAAGGGACCGCGGGCGACTGCCAGACCATCGAGGACACCGTGAACGCGGCGCGGACGAACCTGCGCGAAGCGGGCACGGGCTGCGACGTGGAAGAGGTGGCGGCGGACAAGGGCTATCACAGCGAAGAGTCGCTCGACCGGCTGCAGCACGAGACGCACGTGCGGACGTATATTCCGCAGCCGAAGCGAGCGAAGTCTCGGAAGCGAAAACGCAAGCCGCCTCGTCGTCAGGCGGCCTATCGTCGCAATCGCCGGAACGCGCGCGGGCGCCGCGGTCGCAGGCTGCAGCGTCTACGAAGCGAGAAGGTCGAGCGGACGTTCGCGCACGTGCTCGAGACCGGCGGATCGCGTCGGACCTGGCTTCGCGGGCTCGCGAAGATCCGCAAGCGCTATCTCGTCGCCGCCGTCGCCTACAACCTCGGACGGATCCTGCGGCGACTGCTCGGAGCGGGCAAGCCGAAACAGTTCGGAGAACTGGGAGCAGCGCTTTCCGCCGCGTTTGGGCTCTCCAGCTTCGCTGATTTCGCCGTCGGATCGCATCGAGCGATCTTAAGCATCTCGGTCGCCGTCCGGCTCCCGCTCCTGATGCCTCGACGCTCAGCGACCTTTTGAACGCTCAGGCTCTCGCGAACAGGGAAATCAACGGACTGCTAGGCGTGGCGGGCGTGACCGCTGTCGAGAACAACGGATACGACACGCTCTTCGGGGAGCCGATGCGGGCCGCTCCCATGGCGGGGTCCGACGAACTGATGCAAACGTCGAACGACGCCTTCATCGGCAACCTCTGGTATCTCGACGCGATCGGCGTCCCGCAAGCGTGGGACGTGACGACCAGTTCGTCGATTCGTGTCGCGGTCGTCGATTCAGGCTACGTCCTCGATCATGACGACCTGATCGACGCCAAGTACATCAACTATGCGGAGTATCCCCCCAACGGCAACGACGACGACGGCAACGGTTACATCGACGACTATGCGGGCTGGGATTTTGAAGACGACGACAACGACCCGTCGACTGAGCACGACGGCGTCGAGTGGGAAGCGCACGGATCCCACGTCGCCGGAAGCATCGGCGCCACGGGCAACAACGGCGTCGGCATCTCCGGCGTCTGCTGGGACGTCGAACTGATGCTGCTGCGAGCCGGCGCGGGGCGCAGCATCGGGATCGCCGCCGCGGCGAGCGCGGTGGAGTACGCCGTCGACAACGGCGCCAAGATCATCAACTGCAGCTTCGGCGGCCCGTCGGCGGAGGCGACGAAGCGGGCGTGGATGCAGTATGCGGCGAGCAAGGGGGCGCTCGTCGTGGTCGCCGCAGGGAATTCCGACGCGAACATCGACGCTTTGCCGACCTATCCCGCGGCGCTGGGCGAACCGAACCAGATCACGGTCGCTGCGCTAGACTACGCCAATCCCTCCAACCTCGCGTCCTTTTCGAATTACGGCGCGACGAAGGTCCATATCGGAACTCCCGGGGTGCAGATCTACAGCACGGTGCCGGGTACCAACCCTGCCGATCCAGGAACTAACACGTACGCGTATTTCCAAGGGACCTCGATGGCGTCTCCGATCACCGCTGGCGCGGCGGCGCTGGTGTGGGGACAGAACCCGACGCTGACGCATCTCCAGGTGAAGCAGATCCTGCTCGATTCGGTCGACAAGTTTCCTTCGTTGGAGGGTCAGTGCGTCACGGGCGGTCGGTTGAACGTCTGGAAAGCCTTGCAAGCGGGCGACCCCGAGAATTCCCCGCCGACCGTCGGACCGCTCGCGCCCCGGTCCGTCGAATGCGACGGCGGCCTGGCGACGGTCACGCTGTTCACGTCCGTCAACGACGTCGACAGTTCGCCGCTCACCGTGAGTTGGCTTGTAAACGGCGCCGTCCAGGCGACACAGGCGAACGTCTTGCCCGGTCAAAACGTCTTCTTCACGTACGACTATCCGCACGGCGAGACCGCCGTCGTCGTTCAGGTGACCGACGGCGAATTGTCCGCCGCTCAGGGGACGACCGTTACGGTGGACGACACGACGTCGCCCATCGTGACGATCGCGAATCACGTGAAACTGAACGTCGACCGGGGAAAGAACTACGCGTCGCTCCGCCGATTGCCGGCGCCGGCGGTCTTCGACGTTTGCGATCCGAATCCGCAGGTCGTCAACGACGCTCCGTCGCAGCTTCCGCTCGGCTCGAGACTCATTACCTGGATCGTGACCGACGCAGACGGGAATCAGGCGACGGCCCAGCAAAGGGTAACGGTCTCGAACAGGTCGCCGAATGCGAAAGCGGGTCGCGACATTCGAAAGATCACGAAGGCGAAGAAGGTCCGCGTGAAGCTCAACGGGCAAGGCACGACCGATCCCGACAAGCATGGCCTGAAGTACCGGTGGAGCGCGAAGGGCGTCCGGTTGAAGGGCGCGACCTCGCCCCGGCCGTCAGGGCTCTTCCCTGTCGGAACCACCCTCGTGAAGCTGACCGTGACCGACGCGTACGGCGCCAGGTCGACGGACACCATGCGCGTCATCGTGAGGCAGTCCCGCGCCCGACGAAGCAGCGAAGGAGCCTTGGCCGATCGCTACGCCGCCGCCGCCTATTCTCATGGCTACCAGAGCTTCGCCGGGAGTCCGTACGATCCCGCTGCCGAGGCAGGTTACGCGCTGGCGGAGTCCGCTTATCTGCTCGGCGCCTACGCGGGCGACGAAGACGCGACGCTCCGTTCTCATCAGGCCGCACTCAGCGGCCGTGCAGGCGAACTGTTCTTGCAGGCGTACCGCAACTCCGGCGACTCGGAAGCGCTCTTCGCCGGCGTCAGCTCGTATTACGGCCAAGCCTACGGTCACGCGAGCCTGAACCAGTAGCAATCGTCGGGCGACCCTAAGCGGAGCGTGCAAGACGCTCCGCTCGAACGCAATCCAACGAAAAAAGCGTCGCCTGATCGGGCGACGCTTTTTTCGTTAACCATTCGCGATTCGCTTCGCGAGTGCCCCCCGTTGGACTTGAACCAACAACCCGCTGATTAAGAGTCAGCTGCTCTGCCAATTGAGCTAGAGGGGCGTTTTCCCTGCCGCGGTGGAAGAAGCCCTTCGCGACGATCGAAAGGAGAGCCGAAACCGCGAGCGGGTTCAGACAACTTCGGATCGTTCGCGGCGAAACTTCGCCTTCCGCAGGCGGATCGGAAGAACCGGAAGGGGCTCGAAAGCCGTCCGCCTGCCGACCGCGGGGAAGCGAATAAATCTAGCGAGCAGGTCCCCGGGCGTCAACCGCCGGCGAAGATTGTCGCAACCCTATTCGCAGGCGGAGGATAAGGCCAGATAGGCGTCGAGTGCGTGAAAGAGTCAGGGCTTCCAGCCCGTTTCCCAGGGATAGTACTTCGTCCGTTTCCCGCCGAAGCGGAACTCCGTCCCGACGGTTGCCATGAACTGGGCGTGGGCGTCGATGTCGGATCCGGGAAAGACGATCGTCTCGGACAGGTCGAGGCGCAGGATGGCCCAGGGCTGGACGTAGTACTTGATGCCTGCGGCGATCGGCATCGTCAGCATCGTTTCGTCGACCTTCAGTCCGGCGCCGTCGAAAAAGTCGTAGTTCGCCATGCCCAGGCCGAGGCCGGCGTAAGGTCGCCAGCGGGCGTCGCCCCAGGGATACCAGATCAGGCTCACGTCGTAGAACTGGTGCTGCGTCGTCGCGGAATAGTCGACGTCGACCGTCGAGCGAAGATTCGCCGACGCCCAGAGATGACGCCATTCGACGCCCCAGTAGTGATCGAAGTCATACGCCAGGCGATAGCCGCCGACCGTTCCGCCCGTCTGCCGGGCGTTTTCCGTCAGTCCGGCCGTCCCGGTTCCGCCGAAGGCCCAGTCGACGGCGATCGGACGGTTCCGCCAACTGGTGCCGAGCATCGGTTCGCCCCAGCCGCGATGACGCAGCGGGTCGTCCGGATCGCGATAGCCGAACTGCGGCAGCCAGATCCACTCGCGCCAGTCGAAGTCGCTTCGCGAGAGGAACATCCCGGGTCGCCAGCCGAGGTCGAATCGTCGGAGCGATCCGGGGCCGGTCCGGAAGCCCGACTCGTAGACGATCGTCTCGTCTCCGTCGCAGATCGCGAAGGGAACGTCCGCCCCCGCGTCGGACGACGGGCCGGCGAATGCGTCGACGTTCGCGAACTCCGAACTCTCCTGGACGGGCTGGACGCTCGCGGCCTGAGGCGAGAGGAAGTCATCCTTCTCGGCGCCGGCAAGCGTGCCGGCAATCGCCAGGATCGCGAGAGAAACGACGAGGCAGTCCATGCAGCGGCGAATCGCGCGCAGCGCGGTCGTCGGCAAAGGACGGTTCGTCGAAATCGGCGGCATCGGAAGCCCGACCGGACGCGAATGGCGCAGAGGGAGCCCGCGCGGCGGGGGGAGAGTAGGCGCGACTTCCGAATCGAGTCAAGCTGAGTTTTTCCGGTTCAAGGTCGTCAAGCGATTTCGTCGAACAGCCCCATTCCGTCTTCCGGGGCGTGAAGCCCTGACGCCAGCCGCTTCGCCGATGAGTTCATCCCCCGGCCGCTAGCGCGAATGTCTCGCTCCTGGCAGCCGACTGACATGCTAAATTTTCGTTCGGCGGCGAGAGTCCCTTAATGCGATTTTCGTCGGAACAGACTGGCGGAAGCTCAAAGTTGGGCGGGGAAATGGTGCGTGTAATGACGTCTTATGCGGAACGTCCCGTCGCCGTTCGTTTAGGCATGGCGGCCCTCGGTGTGCTGGTCTGGTGCGGGGCGACGACGGCTGAGGAGCGACAACTGCTTGTCGCTCCCGTGCGACTTGCGACGTCGTCGCATACCGACATCTTTCCCGAGTCGTGGCGAAAAGAACCGATCGTCGCAACAGCGGAGGCGTTGGACGAAGACCAGTTCGAGCGGGTATCCGCGATCTTCAAGAGGGCGTTCGCGAAGTACCCGGAGAGCGTCCTCGCTCGACACCTGAAGACGGTGTACGTCCTCTCTGACTTGAAGTACAGCGGGGTCGTAACAGGGGGCACCAATTCGCGGACGGCTGTCTACGTGAAGGTCGGCGATGAGCAGCGGGGATACACCGACGAGGCGATTGAGAGCTTGTTTCACGCCGAGTTTTCGAGCATCCTCCTGCGAAATCGGAAGGCCGACTTCGACGCAGCGGCATGGCAGAAGCTCAACCCGCCGGACTTCGCGTATTCCGCAGGTGACGGAGTGGGTGCGATCAAGTCCGGAAAAGTCGGGAAACGATCGGACGCGAAAGTGCACGGCTTGGGGTTCCGCAACGAGTACGCGCAGTCGTCCCTGGAGAACGACTTCAACGGGTACGCGGCTGCGCTGTTCGCTGGAGATAGCGAGGTGTGGGAACTGGCCGAGAAGCACGAGGCCATCGGAGGCAAGCTCGCTCTTACCCTGGCGTTCTATCGCAGCGTCGACCCATCGCTGACGGAGACGCACTTTCGAGCGTCGGTCCCGAAGTGAAGACGCGCAGCGCAAGGCACGCCGGCCTAAACGCTGCGGCTCCGGTCAAGCGAATCGACTTGGCGATGTCTCGAAGCGGTCTTGGGACGTCGCTACGAAGTCGCCGCTGAAGTCGCTTCGTTCCTGCCGAACAGAACGACGCTGGCCGTGAAGCCATGCAGAAAGCTGCGGCCTCCGACGGGACCGATCTCCCCTTGGGCGAAGCAGCCGGCGAGCGGAAGCGGGCCGAGCTTCTCTTGCAGGGCCAGGGCGTCGTGGTCCGGCTCCTGGAAGAGCCGCGTCCCGCGTCCGTTGCAGTCGAAGATCAGGCCGCCGGCCCAGGGGCCATCGTGCCGATCGCGAGATCGTGCGAGTTCCAGTTGCAGATCCTGCGAAGCAGTCTCGCCGTCGCGAACGTGAAACTGCACCGTCTGACCGGGGCGAAACCAGTCCGCCGCCTGGATCGCTCCCGTCTCCTGCTCGACGCCGATCACGTTGCGAATCAGGAAGTCGCCCGCCTGGAAAGCGTCCCGATACTCGTCCACGACGCGACCCAGATGCAGGCCGCTGCGCACGAGTTTTTGATCCCGGACCGGCAGCCTGGCGAAGATCTCCTTCAGTCGTTCGTAGGCAGGCCGTCCGCCCAGTTCGAGCACGAGATTCCGTTCCGCCTTGGTGACCACCAGCGGCTCGCCGATCGGCCGACAGCCCTGAGAGACGAACGCGTCCACGCGAACGTCGCCGGCGATCGCGATGACGATCGCGCCTTGCGTCGCGACGACATCATTTCGCAAAAGTTGCACCCCGCCAGGGCGGAAGTCGCCCGAGCCCATCCCGCCGACGATCGGCAGACCGGGGCGATCTTCGGCCAGGCGTTCGAGCAGCACGTCTGCCGGGAACGAGAACGGATCGGCGAGCAGGATCGCGCACTTCAAGGCATCGTCGCCCCACGCGCCTGGCTCTTCCGGCCAGCCCACGAAGGCGCCGCCGTCGGGACTGCGAAGGTAATCGAGAGCGAACGACGTTACCCGACAGTTCGGCAGCGAGGCGAGCCAGACGGCGACGTAGGCCTCCCCCTCGCGCTCCCGATCGCCGGCGATGACGGTCTCGACTGTCATGCCGACGCGTTGAGCGCCCGGCAGAATCTCGGCGAGAAGCTTCGCCAGTTCCGGCGCCTCCTCCGCCAGCCGATGCGAGACGAAGGCGATCGCGAGATCGACGGGCCGGTCGAACGTCGCCAGCGTCTCGCGCAGGCTCGCCGACAGATCGTCCTGCCCGTTCTCTCCACCCGATCCGCAGACGGCGATTTTCATAGTCTTCGGTCCTGTCAACGAAAAAGTCTTCCCGCAACCGGCAGGAAGACTTTCGCGAACCTTCGTGATTGCAACTTCAGACGGCCGACTACTTCAGCGGCTTGATCTTCAGGTTCTTGAAGTGGACGACCGACTTCGGGTCGTGGCACTGCAGGGCGATCGTGCCGCCTTCGGAGTTCAGCCGGCGTTCGAAGTCAGCGGAAAACGCCTTCTTGTCGGCAGGCTCTTCGTAATCGACGAGGGTCTTGCCGTCGATCGCGATCTGGATCCGGTTGCCCTTGACGGTGATCTTGTAGTCGAACCACTCGTTGTCCTTGGCGGGAGCCTCGGAGATGTTGACTTCGCCGTAAAGGGAGGCCGTCTTCTTCGGATCCGAGACGTAGGAGTTATTGACCTGCGCTTCGTAGCCGTACTTCGGCCAGCCGGTCTCCTGCCACTTGGTGTGGAAGTAGATGCCGGCGTTGCTGCCGGGCGTGGTCATGACTTCGGCGGTGAATTCGAAATCCTTGAAGGGCGCCCCTTCGCCGACGTAGAAGAGATGGCTCCGTTCGCCGTGACAGACGAGGGCGCCGTCCTGCACGCTCCAGGCGTCCTGGTCGTCGCTGGCCTTCCAGCCTTCGAGGGTCTTGCCGTCGAACAGC
Organism: Lignipirellula cremea; assembly: GCF_056501455.1. Taxonomy (NCBI): domain Bacteria; kingdom Pseudomonadati; phylum Planctomycetota; class Planctomycetia; order Pirellulales; family Pirellulaceae; genus Lignipirellula; species Lignipirellula cremea. The sequence goes on along the minus strand of NZ_CM151415.1, from coordinate 5,116,949 downwards.
GTGATCCAACCCTCACCGGCGGAGGCTTCTTTTTCTTCGGCTCCGGCGACACCCGTTACGGCGAGCGTCGGAAGGACGAGCAGACAGGCGAACGCGAACAAACGCAGCATGGGAAACGGCTCCGGAGCGGAGAGTCGACGGGATGTGGCGACGACGAAAGCGAATTCCGCCGCCGCAATGTCATCCCAGTTTACCTCCCGGACCCGACAAGGCGAGCGGGGCGGTCGGCGAACTCCTCTTGACCCGGCGCCGCCCTCGCGACGCCAATAGCGATCCCGTAGCGGTCTGCCTAACGCTCGGATGCCAAGCATGGCACACATGACAATTAAAACTGGTCGAACCAGCAGGTCAGGCATCGCCTGACTACGGAACCGCCGGTCACGGAAGACCATGGAAACGACCCTGCATCGCCAACTCAAAACGATCTACGCCGGCGAGCGGGGCGAAATCGAGTTGATGGTCGGCGCCTACCGCATCGACGCGGTCGTCGGTTCGGAACTGGTCGAGATTCAACTCGGCAGCCTCGCCGCGCTTCGGCGAAAGCTGACCGACCTGCTGCCTGAGCGCCGGGTGCGGGTCGTGAAACCCTGGGTCGCGCGGAAACGTATCCTGCGCTGCGAGCGCCGCGACTCGATCGTCGTCTCGACGCGAAAGTCGCCCCGGCAAGGCTCGCCGTGGGAGGTCTTCTGGGACCTGGTCTACCTCCGCGGCATTTTCCCGCACCCGAACCTGACGATCGAGGCGCCGGAGATCGACGTCGACGAGCGCCGTCCCATCTCGGAGCCGGTCCGTCGCCGACGCCGACGCGGCAAGCCGAAGCTGCTGGACGTCGAACTGACCCGTATCGAGCCCTCGCTGCGCATCCGCACCATCCAGGATCTGGTCGGTCTGCTGCCGCCCGGTCTGCCGCAGCCGTTTCATACGGGCGACCTCGCCACGGCGCTCGAACTGCCGCGCTGGTGGGCGCAGAAGATCGCCTACGTCTATCGCCACGCCGAAGCGATCGAGCCCGTCGGCATGCAGAAGCGCTCGCACCTGTACGCCTTCACGGCTGCCGCCAAGCCGAAGGTCGCCCCGGCGAAGCCGACTCGCATCGCTCTGGCGAAGAAACGGGCGACGAAGAAGGTTGCGTGAAGTCGTTCGCTTGATGAGCGAGAGGAACGCGGCGGCCGCTTCTCCGGCCACTTTCGGGTCCCTACCATAACACGCACGATTGCGGACTCGTTACGGAGCGGCGGGGGATGGAGATCCTGGCGGGCGACATCGGCGGCACGAATACGCGCATCGCCGCGGTACGGTACGAAGGTCGCGAGATTCGCACGATCATCCGGCGGACGTACGCCAGCGCCTCGTTCGCGCGGCTGGAGGATCCCGTCGCGGAATTCCTCGCCGAGACCGGCTTTCGCCCGGTCGCCTCGTGCTTCGGCGTCGCCGGACCGGTGGTGAAGGGAGTCTGTCAGACGCCGAACCTCCCCTGGACGGTCGAGGTCGCGTCGCTCGCGAAGGTCACCGGGACCGACAAGACGCAACTGATCAACGATCTGGTCGCGAATGCTTACGGCATCTCCACGCTGTCGCCGGAAGATCAGTTCGTCATTCATCCCGGCAGTCCCGACGCCGAAGGCAACGGCGCCGTGATCTCCGCCGGCACGGGACTCGGCGAAGCGGGGCTCTTCTGGGACGGGCGACGCCATCATCCGTTCGCCTCCGAGGGAGGCCACGCCGACTTCGCCGCGCGGACGTCGCTGGAGATGGAACTTACGCGGTATCTGGAAAAGCGCTTCCACCGCGTCAGCTACGAACGCGTGCTATCGGGGCCGGGGCTCTACTCGATCTATCAGTTCCTCCGCGACCATCTGGAAGAGAAAGAGCCGGAGTGGCTCACGCGGGAACTGGCGGAGGACGATCCGCCGGAGGTCATCTCCCGGGCGGCGATGGAGGGGAAGAGCGCCATCTGCAAGAAGGCGCTCGATTTCTTCATTCAGGTCTACGGAGCCGAGGCGGGGAACCTGGCGCTGAAGCTGATGGCGACCGGCGGCGTCTGGCTGGGGGGCGGCATCATCAAGCACCTGTCCGAGTACGTCCGCGACACGCCGACCTTCATGCGGTCGTTCACCAGCAAGGGGCGCCTGGGGCATCTGGTCGAGCGTATCCCGGTGCGAATCATCGTGAACGACCTGACCGCGCTGTGGGGCGCCGCGGTTCATTGCATCTGGACCTACGATCCGCCCTACGACGGCACGCACAACTTCCGCATCGTCGACGCGGCGCCCGACGACGAAAGATCGTCCGTCTGACGCCATCTCGCGAGAATTCGCTGTCGGAGGGTTCGTCGCTCCCCGCGTAGAATCGTTGCGAAGCGTCGCTTTTCGCCGCTGCCGTTCGCTCTGCCGGATCGCCCCGAAATGACGGGATGCTGGACCAGTTTGACGCTCCTCGCGATGGCGTGGGCTGATCCGCCTTCCGGCAGGCTGGAGGCGCCGCCGCTTCTGACGCCGCCTACGATCGTGGCGCCGGAAGCCGTCGCCCTGCCCGAACTCCCGGGGCCGACGTTCCCGAGTCCTGCAATTCCGGAGACCATGGTTCCGGACACGACGCTGCCCCCGGATCTCCATGTGGTCGGCGCGATCGAGCCGCCGGTGGAATACCGCGACGCGACGCTGGAGCGATTGCAGGCGACGCTGCGCTCGCTGGCGATCGCGAACCTTCCCGATCGTTACGTGGACGAGAAGGGCTGGAACAAGACCGACCGTCGGATCGACGGCGTCGACGTCACCTTCTATCGCGGCAAGTTCGAGACCCGCCGTAAGTGGAAGGAGGTCAACAACGGCCTCTGGAAACGCTACGAGGTCGAACTGATCGACCCGGTGAATCGGCTTTCGGCGTCGGTCCTGGACGCGAGGCTGGACGAACAGGGGACGCCGCGGTTCCGGATGTCGCTGCGAGCGCCGTTGATCGCGCGAGGCCAGACGGCGCAGTGGGCGCTCGGCGTGCAGGTCTTCTCGCTGGGCGCCGAAGCGACGGCGGAGATCGAACTGGTCGTCGACGGCTCGTGTCGGATTCTGCCCGCGGCGACGGCGTTCGGTCCGACGCTTCGACTTGACCCGCACGTCGACGCGGCGGCGCTGACGCTGCACTCGTTCCGGCTCGATCGCATCGGCCAGGCGAAAGGAGACGTCGCCGAGGAACTGGGCGAAGCGCTGGAATCCGTCGTTCGCCAGCAGGTCGAATCGTCAGGCGATCGCGTCGCCGCGAAGCTGAACGCGGCGATCGAGAAGCGCCGCGATCGCTTGGTCCTGTCGCTGCCCGAGTTTCGCAAGTCTTCCTGGAGCGACTGGCTGCTCGAACGCGTGCCGGGCCTGGGAGGAGCCTCCGAATCGACGAGCGAGGCAGAAACCGTTCCGTAGGTCAGGCATCGCCTGACGGCTACTTCGAGGCTGTCGCCAGTCTGCTTTGTCGGCGCAATCGATCGAACTTCGACACGGCGAACTGCCGTCGTCAGGCACGGCCTGACCTATCGAAACGGCGTCCGCGATCACCCCGCCCGCTGGCCGATCGCGTGCTTTCGGCTGAGCGTTTCCAGCAGGCTGCGGAAGCGTTCGGGCGGCATGGTGATGGCTACCAACCGAACGCCGAACTTGTCGCCCACCTTCACCGCTTCGCCGTGGGCGACGACCGTGTCGCCGATGCGAATCTCAAGCGGTTCGTCGGCGGACTTGGCGAACTGAATCATGCTGCCCGGCGCGAGTTGCACGATACGCTCGACGGGAAGCGACGTCGACGCCAGCGACACCCGGATCTCCAGCGGGATCTTCATCAGCGTGCGAACGTAGCTTCGCGTGGGGCTGACGGCGGACTGCGACATGGGGCTGACGCTGGGTTCCGAGCCGGTGAAGCGAACGGGCGCGACTCTGCGACGCGCGTCGCAGATCGGCCTATCGACCGCCAAGCGTGCGAACATGAATCGATCTTGCGGGCAATTCGATGCCTCGACCGCTGCCGAACCGCTGGCCGGATATCGTTAAAGATGTTTCCGAATTTGCTGTCAGATCGCGATCCGGACAACGATCGCCGAAGTTTTCGCCGATGCGAGCGAAATTGGCGTACCGTATCTGCGCTTTACGGCTACATTCAACGGTTAGCGCACTTTTCCGCGTAACGACCGTCACTTCCGCGGTCGATTAGGTGTTGGATCTACGCGTTCTTCTTTTCGCTTCATCGCTTTTCTCAAGGCTCGTTCATGTCGCGTTCCCATTTCGGGAGCAAGCGATCGGCGTTCACGCTGGTCGAACTGCTCGTGGTCATCGCCATCATCGGGGTGCTGGTCGCCCTTCTGCTGCCCGCGGTCCAGGCTGCCCGCGAAGCCGCCAACCGCATGAGCTGCGGCAACAACCTGAAGCAGATCGGCATCGGGGTTCATAACTACCACGATACGACCAAGGCGCTGCCGGACGCGGGTTCCCGCCGGAGCACGCCGAACTCGATCGTTCAGCCCAACATCAGCTGGCACGTGGCGATTCTTCCGTTCATGGAAGAGTCGGCGATGTACGACCAGTTCAACCTGGCGCTCGGCTGGAACTCGACTGTCGTGAACCCGTCGGGCTTGTCGAACGGCGCCTTGAGCACGATGGATCCCGGCATCTACATCTGCCCCAGCGCGGGGCGAACGATGGTCTATTCGGCCAGCGAGACCTCGGGCGGCGCCAAGTGTTTCACGGCGCATTACCTCGGCATTCTCGGGCCGGTCGGCGTCATTCCGAACTCGAATCCCGCCGCCAATTATCCTCTCCGCAACGATACTGCCGGGCACGGCGGATTCGCGACGTCGGGGATTATCTGTCGCGCCACGGACGCCGAGAACAACTTCGCGTCGATCATTGACGGTACCTCCAACACGTTCCTGGTGGGGGAAAGCGCGTTCGCCCGTTCGAAGGCCGGCGTCGTGAACACGTCGCGGCGTGCTTGGTCCCGCGGCTGCGGCGGCCTAGCCAACCACGCGTACGGGGACAGCGCCTGCGCTTCGGCGAAGAACCTCAACTCCGGCATCAACGTCGAAGTCTACGGCAGCGGCAACTTCAACATGGTCAGCATGGGCAGCGAGCATCCGGGCGTCGCTCAGTTCCTCATGGGCGACGGGTCCGTGCGCAGTGTCGCCGAGACGGTCGACATGACGGTCTATCGCGCCGCAGGTTCCCGCGATCAGGGCGAGTCGCTCCAGCTTCCGTAACGTGGGCTCGGGCGGTATCTGGCTGAGCGCTTCTCTCGATCTTCGACGGGACCTTCATGGATCGTTCGTTCGCAACCTGGGTCGCGGCATTTTTCATCGTCGCGGTTTCGCTCTCCGTCGGATGCGGTCGCGGACCCAGCGTCGGGAATAACGTCAGCGGCAAAGTGACCTTCAAGGGGGCTCCGATTCCGGCAGGAACGATCTACTTCGATCCCGCCGGCGGGACGGGCTCCCAGGGAGTCGCGAAAATCGTCGACGGCGCTTACGACACGGAGTCGACCGGTCTGGGCGCTCCGACGGGTTCGGTCGCCGTGCGGATCGAAGGATTCGAGAAAGGCGCCTCGTCCAGCGAGATGGGGCCGATCCTCTGCAAGTGGGAAACGACCGCCGAGTTCACCGAGGGAAAGAACGCCAAGGACTTCGACGTTCCCGATAGCGCCGCCGTGACGCAGAGCGAGGCTCCGTAAGAGGTCATTCCTTTTCACCTGGATCCGACGATCGACGAAAGCCTCGCTCGCTCCGGCGGAAGGGGCTTTCTTCCGTTTCGCGTCGAAGTCGCTTGAACTGACACGCGATCTTCGCGTAATCTGATAACTATCGCGAATGGCCGATCCTTCTGTCCCTGACGGATTTCAGGATCGACCGTCGCTCTCGTCTAGCTGATTTCTCATTCGTCCTTCTCTTTTCCTGCCGGAGCGAATCATGACGCTTCCTTCTGCGCGTGCGCGTGGCGCTTTCACGCTCGTGGAATTGCTGGTGGTGATCGCGATCATCGGCGTGCTGGTCGCCCTGCTGCTTCCCGCCGTCCAGGCGGCTCGCGAAGCGGCCAACCGCTCGAGCTGCAGCAACAAGCTCAAGCAGCTCGCGATCGGCGTCCACAATTTCCACGACACCTACAAGAAGCTTCCGCGGGGAGCGGAGGTGAACGTTCTCCCTCAGCCGAATCCGACGGGAACTAATACTTACATCGCAGGGACGACCTGGCTCGTTTACATCCTGCCGTTCATCGAGCAGCAACCGCTGTTCGACCGGTACGACTTCACGGTCCGGTTCGACAACATTCCTTCCGGCGGGGCGACCGCTCCTTTGAACAACGACGCCGTCGGATCGACCGTCGTTCCCACCTTCTATTGTCCCTCGGGTCCTGGACCCCTGACGTACAAGGATCCGAACGGCGCCGGCGTCAACGGGGATCCCTCGACGCACTACTACGGCATCATGGGGCCGGGCGGAGCGACCGACAATCACACGATCGTGCTGAACGGGACCACCTACACCTATCGCTGCGGCAACCCGGCCACGAACGGCGCCTTCGCATTTCACGGCGCCTTCACGCAGTATCGCGACGAGCCGGGGAGCATCACGACCGGCTACACGATCGGACTGTCCGACTTCCTCGACGGGACGTCGAACACGCTGATGATCGGGGAGCGTTCGGTCCATCTTCCGGCCCCGAAGACCAATTCGTATCGCTCGTGGATTCGCGGCAACCACGGCGGCTCCGGCGCGACGAAGAACGCCACCTATCCGATCAACTCGACGGATTACAACGGGTCCAACAACTTCAACGACATCAGCTTCGGCAGCAACCACCCTGGCGGATGTCAGTTCGCACTGGGAGACGCGTCCGTGCGGTTCGTCGCCGAGACGATCAACCTGGATATCTACCGGGCGGCGACGAGCCTCAACTCCGGCGAACTGGCGCCGATCCCCTGATCGGGAATCGTCCGCCTCGACGCGTTCTTCTCCTCCTGGCCCCGATCGGGGAGTTTGCCCGAATGGTTCGCGGTACTTTGCTTGCACGTTTTGCATCGGCGTTCGCGTCGGCAGCGCTTTGCCTCTTCGCCATCGGCTGCGGCGGCGGCGACGGCAATCGTCTGTCGGGCAACGTCACCTTCGATGGAAAGCCCGTGCCGGCGGGGAAGGTCTACTTCAATCCTGACGGCGCCAAGGGCAATACCGGCGCTTCGGGGTACGCCGATATCGTGGACGGTAAGTACGACACCGGGGCTGCTGGCGGACGAGGCGCTCCGACCGGCGCGGTGCTGATCATGGTCGAAGGAAACGATCCCGGCGGCGTCGCGCCTGGCAGTTCGCCGGACGTCGTCACGAAGCGCCTCTTCTCCGGATACGAAACGACCGCCGATATCGCCGAAGGAAACGCGACGCACGACATCGACGTTCCGCTGGAAGCCGGCAAGGATCCTCCGAAGTTCATCGATCAACCGATGAACGTCGGACCTTAGGTCGATCGTCGAAGTCGAGTCGATCCCTCGAAAGCCTCGTCCGAACCCGGGCGAGGCTTTTTCGTTTCGCTACCGCCGAACCCCGAAGGCGAAGCGGCTGTCTCCCGACAGAATCCCCATGAACATGCCTGGGAGAAAGGATCGGGCTCGATGCCGGAAGATATCGAATTCTCGCCCCCCGTCGTCGAGGGAGGTCCGATCGACGTCGCCCAGTTCGCAAGCATGGAGGAGCGTCGGCAGGCGGTCGGCGTTTCCTGCGTCGCGGACGAGTGGGAAGAGATCGCCGGCGGAAGGATGTGCTTCGCCGGCGTCGGATCGTGGGCCAACCAGGCGATCGGCCTCGGGATGGAGGGCCCCGTCGACGAAGCGGATCTCGACCGGCTGGTCGACTTCTTCGAGTCCCGCGGCGTCGAGCCGCGGATCGAGGTTTGCCCGCTGGCTCATTTCTCGCTGATCGAGGGACTCGCGGCGCGGCGCTTCGTGCTGCGAGAGTTCGAGACCGTCCTCGCCTTCGACCTGTACCGTCAGCCGATCCCGTCGACCGCGGAAGGCCTCCGCATCCGGAGCGTCGATCCGGCTGATGAAGAAGTGCGCTCGATCTACTCCGCGATACTCCGGGAGGGCTTCGGGCCGCCCGACCCTGCGATGGCGGAACGCATGGAGCGGCGATATCTCACTGCGTTCGGGGTGACGGCGTTGATCGCAGAGATCGGCGGCGAAGCGGCGGGGGTCGGCACGGTCGACGCTTCGCCCCCCTGCGCGATGCTCTTCGGAGCGGCGACGCGGAAGGGGTTTCGCCGCCGGGGCGTCCAGTCGGCGCTGATGCTCGCGAGGCTGGAACTGGCCCGCGACGCCGGCTGCCGGTACGCGGCGGTTCACTCGCGACCTGACGTCGCGACGGGACGCAACGCCGTGAAACTCGGCTTTCGGACGGTCTACACGAAGGTCGTGCTGACGCGTCAGGGCGAGGGAATGGAACCTTCGCCGTAGTCGCTTTCAGGCGAGCGGAGCGCGAGCCCGTCGGGTGGAATGCGGCATCGACGTTCGGGAGACACGGAGGGCTGACGCCCTCCGCTCGCCCCGGAAGCGCTCCCGCCCGCCGGACCGCTTGGGATAGCCGGTCTACCGGTCGCCCGTATAATGGGCGTCCTTGTTCCGTCCGGCCTTGCCGGCGTTTCGACCGGCGCTTCGGCGGGGTTCATCGGCCCTGCCGCTCCGCTCGCCCGCGACCTCCCGTTCTGCACGCATGAATCGTCAATACATTTACCAGATGGAGCGCCTGACCAAGAAGCATGGTCCGAAGGAGGTGCTCAAGGAGATCTGGCTCAGCTTTTACCCCGGCGCCAAGATCGGCGTGCTCGGTCGCAACGGCGCCGGAAAGAGCACCCTGCTCCGCATCATGGCGGGCGAGGACAAGAACTACGAAGGCGAAGCCCGGCTCACGAACGGCTTCACCGTCGGGTACGTCTCGCAGGAGCCGAAGCTCGATCCCGCGAAGACGGTCGCCGGCAATATCGAGGACGCCCTCGGCGATCGCCGCAAGGTCGTCGCGCGGTTCAACGAGATCAGCGCTCGGCTGGGCGAGCCGATCGACGACGACGAAATGACCAAGCTCTGCGACGAGATGGCCCGATTGCAGGACCAGATCGATGCGACCAACGCCTGGGAACTCGATCGCGAGGTCGAGGTCGCCATGCAGGCGATGAACCTCCCGCCCGGCGACTCGGAAGTCACGAACCTGTCGGGCGGCGAGCGCCGGCGCGTGGCGCTTTGCAAGATGCTGCTCAAGAAGCCGGACCTGCTGCTGCTGGACGAACCGACGAACCATCTCGACGCGGAATCGGTCGACTGGCTCGAACGGCACTTGGCCCAGTACCAGGGGACGATCGTCGCGGTGACGCACGACCGGTACTTCCTGGATAACGTCGCCCAGTGGATCCTCGAAATCGAGCGGGGCCGCGGCATCCCGTACGAGGGAAACTATTCCGGCTGGCTGGAGCAGAAGGCGAAGCGTCTCGCCCAGGAAGAGAAGTCCGCGGTCGCGAAGCAGAAGGCCCTCGAACGCGAACTGGAGTGGATCCGCTCTTCGCCGAAGGCCCGCCAGGCGAAGAGCAAGGCCCGTATCGCCTCCTACGAGAGGATGTCGAAGGAACGCTTCGAGGAGAAGCCGGACGAACTCGAAATGCAGATCCCGTCGGGTAAGCCGCTCGGCGACCTCGTCATCGAGGCCAAGGGCCTGACCAAAGCGTTCGGCGATAAGGTGCTGTTCGAGAATCTCGACTTCCGACTGCCGCCGGGCGGCATCGTCGGGATCCTGGGACCTAACGGCGCGGGCAAGACGACCCTGTTCCGCATGATCACGGGGCAGGAAAAGCCGGACGCCGGCGAGTTGCGAATCGGCGAGACGGTCGAACTCGGCTACGTCGATCAAAACCGCGATTCGCTCGATCCGGAAAAGTCGGCCTTCGAGGAGATCTCGGGCGGACACGAGACGCTCGAGATGGGCGGACGCAAGATCAACGCCCGGGCGTACTGCAACCGCTTCAACTTCCGCGGACCGGACCAGGAGAAGAAGGTCGGCGTCCTTTCGGGCGGCGAGCGCAACCGCGTTCACCTGGCCAAGCTCCTGCGTCGCGGTTCGAACGTTCTGCTCCTCGACGAACCCACGAACGACCTCGACGTCGACACGCTCAGGTCGCTGGAAGAGGCGGTTCAGAACTACGCCGGCTGCGTGGTGATCATTACCCACGACCGGTGGTTCCTCGACCGCCTGGCGACGCACATCCTGGCTTTCGAAGGGGACGGTTACGTTCACTGGTGCGAAGGCAACTTCCAGACCTACGAAGCCCAGCGGAAAGAACGCCTCGGCATCGACCCGGACGACGTGAAGCGGTTCAAGTACAAGAAGCTGGTGCGGTAGAACGAACCGGATAACGAGGGCGCGGATGAAGACTCGCGAAGAACTTCAGGAGTTCATGCAGGCGATCAAGTCGGACGCCAGTCCGGTCGGCATGGACCCGGTCTACGTTCACGCCCTGATCCTCGACAAGCTGACGTCGATCGAGCGCCGGCTCGACCGACTGGAGGAGATCGTCGACCCGCCCCGCGGAACGGATCAGGACGAAGAGGACGAGTAGCTTCGTCTTCTTAGGGGAGCGGAGGGCGTGCGCCCTCCGAGCGCGGGTGGTACCAGCTTCCGGCAGGCGAGGGCGCCAGCCCTACAGGTAGGAACCTCCATGGCGATGGAGCGGCTGAAGGCTCTCAGCGTTCGCCAGCCCTGGATCGAGCTGATCCTGTCGGGGCGCAAGACCGAAGAGCTTCGGTCGACCAGCACGGCCGTCCGCGGGCGGGTGTATTTGTACGCGAGCAAGCAGCGCTACGACGAAGCGTTCGAAAGGGATCTCGCGCAGAAGTACGAGATCGCCGACTTCGATGCCCTGCCCCGCGGCTGGATCGTCGGCACGGTCGAGATAGTCGACTGCCGGTGGGATGCGAGCGAGTCTATCTGGCGCTGGCCGCTGCAGAACCCGCGTCGTCTCCGCACGCCCCTGCTGTCGCTCACTAAGCCCCAGCCCCGGTTTTTTCACCCGTTCGGGAAGCCTGAAGACGACGCGACGTTCAAAGGGACGTGACGCATTTGCCGGGCCTAGCGGGGGGACGGGCGTCCCGCGAGTCTGGAACGCAGTCGCAGACCGCGAGCATTGAACTCGCTCTAATCGATAAGGATTCGATCGTCGCTTCGCTCGATCGACGAACTCGGGGGACTTCCGTCCCCCGCTAGCCAAGCGGATGTCGCTCAGCTTTGACAGCTTTTCGCTTCGTTTTCGAGCGAGCCCTGCTCCTGCTCGATCTGGGCGAGTTTGTCGACGCGGCGCTGATGGCGGCCGCCGGCGAACTCGGTATTCGCGAAAGCGTCGACGATCGGCATGACGACGTTCGGATCCGACATCGTCTCCGGAAAGCAGAGCACGTTCAGATCGTTGTGCTGCCGACTGGTCGTGATCGCGAGGGGCGTTTCGCCGATCGCCGCCCGGACGCCGCGGAACTTGTTGGCGGCGATGCACATGCCGATGCCCGAGCCGCAGACGAGGATGCCCCGGTCGGCCTCTCCGCGGGAAACCTGCCCCGCCACGAGGCGTGCGAAATCGGGGTAGTCGACGCTTTCGTCGGTGGCCGTACCGAAGTCGGTGACCTCATGTCCCTGGCTGCGCAGGCGCTCGACGATGAAGCGTTTGATTTCGACTCCGCGATGATCGTTGCCGACGGCGATGCGCATGGAACCGCTATGTCTGGGAGAGGGAAACGCCGTGCGATCGGTCGTTCGTCGTTCAGTTTCCTACTGCCGGAAGCGCTTTACAAGGCGCCCGGCTGGTCGTCGGCGCCGTCCGCTTCCGCCTCCTGGATCAGGTGGTCGACCCAGGGATCGAGTTCGCTGTCGATGATCTCCGCAGCGCGCTCGTACGCCGGCAGCGGGTGTCCCACAGGGTCGGCGACGTCGCGACCGTCGACGCAGACGGTTTTCACCTTGGGCGCCACGTCCGGAAAGTGGGACAGGATCCCGTGCCGGTGGGCCTGCGTCATGGTCAGGATCAGGTCAGCCTGTCGTACCAGAGCCTCGGTGACCTGGCGACTGCGATGGCATTCCAGATCCAGGCCGAGCGCGCCGACCGTCTGTATCGCTTCGAAGGTCGCCCGACCGCCCGGCATGGCGGACATCCCCGCCGAGGCGACGGTGAAGCCTCGCGAAGAGAGTTCCGCCGGCGTGCATCGCAGGCGATCGGCGAGCTTCTTCTTGAGAATCGCTTCGGCCATCGGGCTGCGACAGGTGTTGCCCGTGCAGACGAAGAGGACTTGCTTATTCGCCATCGATCGCAGGGTCTCCTCGTCGAGGGCTCCGGGCGAGACGATCCGCAGTTCGTCGCCGATCGCTTCGACGACCGTCACGGGTTCGCCCACCATGCAGGGGCCGCGGTCGATCACGAGCCGCAGTGCATCGCCCGCCGCCTGAACGGCGGTCGCGGCGTCCGTCGCCAGGGTTCCGTCCGGCAGTTTCGCCTCGGCGAGCGCGAGCGGACCGAGGGAATACTTGAGTACGGTCAACAGCACCGAATCGTCCGGAACGCACAGGGTCAGCCGCCCGTTGCGCACGGTATGGCGCCGAACCGACTCGGGAAGTCGGGTCGCCAGGCTGTCCGGATCGTCGGCGTCGATGGAGAGCGCCATCGGCCCGGGCCAGACCCGCCGCGCGAGCCGCTGAGCCTTGGCGCTCATATGGGGGGCGTAGTCGATCGCGTCGTCGAATCCCCGCACCGCGATGCGGATCGAACAATCCGGGACGCAACTCAACGCCTCGACGAGTCGCTCGACCGCCTCTTCATCGAGCGCGCTCGAAGCGATCGAGTACGCGGGCTCGGTAGGAAACGCGACGAGCCCCCCTTCCGCCAGCGCCTGTACCGCCCGGTGGACGACGTCCCGAACGTCGTCGGTCCGGTTGAGATCGATCACATGCGGCGGCATAAAGGCGAAGCTGCGTAGTCGGGAAGCGCGATCTGGATTCCGGCGCCGACAGGACGTACGGAGCCGCCGCTCGCTCGTTATAGAAAGCGTCCGGAGGCCGGGTCAAGTACGGAAGCCGCTGTCAGGCAACGACTTCCGCTGAACGGTTCGGCCGAGAGTCATCCGTGCGAACGGAGCGCGAACCGCCGTCGCTCCCTGCTTCGATGCCTTTCCTGACGAATCAGGTTCAGGAGGCGTCCGCCGCAGCGCTCGCTTGCTGGCGCTGAAGTTCGTCCCAGATCCGGGCCGTCAGCTTATTCAGGTGGGAACCCGTCACCGCGGAGACGAGCAGCGAGTCGACGCCCGCCTCTTCCTTCAGTCGCTTCTGGACTTCTTCGGCGCCCGGGAGTTCGGCCTTGGTGACGACGACGATCTCCGGTCGCCTTCCCAGTTCCTCGCGATAGCGGGAAAGCTCGTCCCGAATGGCGCGGTAGTTCGCGATCGGGTCCGACTGGTCCATCGGCAGCGGTTCGATCAAGTGGACGAGAATGCCCGCCCGTTCGATGTGCCGCAGGAACTCGTGCCCGAGGCCGACGCCTCGGTGAGCGCCCTCGATCAGGCCGGGAATATCGGCCATCACGAAGGAGCGATCGATGTCGAGTTGCACGCGACCGAGATTGGGGATCTTGGTCGTGAACGGATAGTCGGCGATTTCAGGGCGCGCGTTCGTCAGGCGGCTGAGCATGGTGCTCTTGCCGGCGTTGGGCATACCCAACAGTCCGACGTCGGCGATCGCCTTGAGTTCAAAAATCAGCTTGCGAGCTTCGCCCTTCTCGCCGGGCGTCGCCGTTCGGGGAGCGCGATTCGTGGAAGTGACGAATTGGGCGTTGCCGCGCCCGCCTTTGCCGCCCCGGGCGGCGACGAAGGTCTCGCCGTGCTGGGTGAGGTCCTTGACCACGAAGCCGTGCTGAGCGTCGAGCACGAGCGTTCCGAGCGGGACGCCGATGCGGAGATCCTTCGCCGCGCGACCGTGACGGTCCGAGCCCTGCCCGTGGGTCCCTTTGTCGGCGACCCAGCGGCTGCGCTGCGCCAGGTTGGCGAGGTTCTTCGTCTTGTCGTCCGCGGTAACGATGATGCTGCCGCCGTTACCGCCGTTGCCGCCGTCGGGACCCCCTTTCGGGACGTACTTCTCCCGACGAAAGCTGACGCAGCCGTTGCCCCCGTCACCGGCGACCAGTTCGATTTCGACGCGGTCGACGAACACGAGCGGACCCTTTCCTCCCGCGACTCGTTCCGAGCGGCGGATGTAATGAAAAACCCCGCACCGCCGGGAATGACCGACGACGCGGGGATTGTGATTCGTCTGCGGAAACGATTCAGCGAGTTCAGTTCGCCGAAGCTTCAGCCGCCATCACGTTCACGCGACGGCCTTCCTGATCGAACATGACCGAGCCGTCGATGAGCGCGAACAGCGTGTAATCGCGACCGATGCCGACGCCCTTGCCGGGGTGGAACTTCGTTCCGACCTGACGGACCAGGATGCTGCCCGCGGTGACGGCCTGGCCGCCGAAACGCTTCACGCCCCGACGCTGTGCGTTGGAGTCGCGACCGTTGCGGCTGGAGCCCTGTCCCTTCTTATGAGCCATGACGCAGAGTTCTCCTCGATCGAGCGCCGGAAGCGAGGCAGCCGGCGAAAGGCGCAGATTCGGTGCGACTCGGGCCGAACGGCCGACTGAGTCGGAAACCGGATTTTTAGCGGAAAATCCACCGATGATCAAGGGGCTCGGTCTGACCGTAGTATTCCAGAATCTCCGCCTGCTCGACCGGCGAATCGACCAGCCGGACGCCGAAACGGATCTCGTTCTCGTTCTCCGTGTAGGCGTCGCCCGGGCGCCAGAAATTGAGCTGGAGCGTCTCGAAGCGATAGTCGAACTCGTCGGCGCCCTTCACCTCCATCTCGTACTCGCTGGTCAGTCCCTGGACGAAGATGGAGAAGTAGTCGATACGGGGATCGATGTCCGTCCACATCGCCACGCCCCAGACGCCCCCCTCTTCGCCTTCCGGCGTGACGGGGATCGGCTGCCGGGAAATCGCGACCGAGTCGAGCAGCGGCATCGGCGGACGCTCGCGACGCTGAATCTCCGGAATGGCGATCGGAACGACGCGGTCGATGTAGGTCTTATGCTCCAGTTCCTGGGTCTCCACGTTCCGGACCAGGCCCTCGAGCTTGAAAATCGGGTACGCGCGGACGGGTTCCGGAGCGATCTGGGTGGTGTAGGTCTTATGACCGAAGCGGTCGACCACCTCGGACGGAACGAGCCGCTGGCCGCGGTTCGTCAGCCGGTAGACCATGTACCAGATCTTTGTCCGCTTCATCACGCCGCTCGGCTGCGGAACGTCGATGTCGATCATCCGCACCGGCTTGAACGAGAACTCCAGCGTCCAGGCGGGGTGCCGCAGGATGACGTCCTTCGCCTTGGCCGCGAGCGTCTCGGTCGGGGGGAACGACTGCGGCTGGTACTCGGCGGCCTGCAAGTCCTGAATCAGTTCGACCAGCGGCAAGGGACCGTTGAAGGTCGACTTCTCTGCCACATGACCGGGAATGGTGCGCAGAATCCCGGGGGCGAGTTGCACCGGTGCAGGAATTTCTGCCGACGGCGCCTGGGCGTAGCCGCTAGCGAGCGGAAGAAGTGCGCAAGCGATTGCTATGCAAGCGCTTAGGAGAGAAGTCGAGAAGCGGCAGAGCATCGCGGGATCCTTACGAACGCCAGCGCTGAAAAGATCAGCGCAACTCGCTACGCAGAGTATAGTTGCCCATTTTACGGCGAATCAAGGAATTTCAGTTTCGCCCGGCGATCACGATCCGTTCCAGCCAGAACGCAGCGCCGATCCGCCCTCAACGCGTCTTCATTCGGCCAACTGTCTTATCGTCGACTCAGGATCGGTCGCTGATCCGGTAGGCGAGAGGGCACACCCTGATAACCGTCAAAATCGACGTATTCGAGGATGCAAGTCGACGGATTTTCGCCGCAAGCCGCGCGTTTCTACGGCTTTGCGGTTTTTCATTGACCCTCGAAAACGTGCTGTCTAGAGTGAATTTCAATCCTGGACCCGACATGTGCGTCAGGTCGGCCCCGGGGTATTCGACCGTTTCGGCCTCTCGGCACGCGGTCATTCTGCTTTCGTTCGTTCGATTCTTCCGCACGAATTTCTCCCCGCCGGCGGAGCGCTGAAGTCATGAAGTTCCGATTGGTTGCGCTCGCAGCCGCTGTTTTATCCCTCCCGGTTCTGGGAACGTCGACGCTCTCCAAGGTCTTCGGCGACGGCACAACGCCGGCCGTGGTCGAAGGGGAGTATCTCGTTCCGATCGGCGTCGGATTCAACTTGCAGGCCAAGGTGAAGGAGATCGCCGCGACTTACGGCGCCGAGGTAAGCCTGGTCTCGCCCGAACTGCGCGTCGCCCGGGTGAAGTTTCCCGCGGGCACGGCGAAGCGGGATCTCCAGGTCAAACTCGCGAAGACGAAGATCTTCGGCGTCGGCCAACTCGAGCCGAACTATGTCCGCACCCTTTATAAGGGTTCGCTGGACGGTCCCGAGCCCGACCCGGCAGACTATTACATATTCAACGTGACCGACGCGTACGAAGCGTGGGACGTTCGTACGGACGCGCGGAACATTATCGTCGCGGTGATCGACGACGGCGTCGGTTACACGCATCCCGATCTGGCGGAAAACATCTGGATCAACCGGGGCGAGGTTCCGAACAACGGTATCGACGACGACGGCAACGGCTTCATCGACGATACGCTCGGCTGGGACGTCATCGACAACGATAACGATCCCTTCCCGGGCCAGCCCTACAGCGCCAACTCCCACGGCACGCACGTGGCCGGAACGATCGGAGCGCAGGGCGACAACGGAATCGGATTCGCCGGCGTCTGCTGGCGCGCTCGAATCATGCCGGTTCGCGTCTTCGACGACACGGGCTTCACCTCGTCGGCGGCGATCGTCGCCGCGATCGAGTATGCGGTCCGCAACGGCGCCAAGGTCATCAACATGAGCCTCGGCGGTTACGGTCGCAACGCAGCGGAAGAATCGGCGATCGCCTACGCCCGGAGCAAGGGCGTGATCGTGGTCTGCGCCGCGGGTAACGGCGGTCCGGACGGCCTCGGCGACGACAACGACCGCGTTAGGGCGTATCCCGCGAGCTACCAGTCCGACAATATCATCGCGGTGTCAGCGACCGGCGCGAACGATCAGTTGACGGCGTTTTCCAACTACGGCTTCGCCAACGTCGACATCGCGGCGCCGGGAGAGCAGGTCTTCAGCACCGTCATCGAAGATGACGGCGCCCCGGACTACGACCTGTACGACGGCACGTCGATGGCCACGCCGATGACCGCCGGGGCGACGGCGCTCGTCTGGGCCAAGTACCGCAAGGAAGGCTATCGCCGCATTCGTAAGCGGATGCTCGACGGCGCCGACCGCCTTGCCTCGCTCACGGGGACGAACGTCACCGGCGGACGCCTGAACATTCGCCGGTCGATCTCGAACCAGTCGCTCAGCCCCACGATCGAGTTCCGCACGCAGGGTTATTACTCCACCATTTACACCGCGTACGCCTATCAGAACGCGATGATCGCGTACTACTACGGCGGTTTCGACACGAACGTCTATATCGGATATCAGTACGCTTATTACGGATACCTGGCCACGACCCAGATCCCGTACCGTATCGCCTACGATACCGACAGCTACGATCAGGTTCAGCGGGATTACAAGGCCGGTCGGTCCCAGCACTATCAGTTGATGGCGACGTCCACGACCTACCTGTACAGCGCCGATTCGTATATCGACAACGCGTACCTCTCGAACGCGGCGCTCTATTCGTACTACGCCTATCTCTATGCTCAGTACGACCTGTCGTACTGACGAACCGCGGCTGCCTGATTGAGTCGAACGAACCGGCCCTTCCGCCGCTGCGGAGGGGCCGGTTTTCATTTGGCTTCGCGCGACGGAACGGACGAGCCTTTCCGGCAGCCGCGTTCCCGGGCGGATCGCCTTGCCGTACGACCTGTCGGGCACGCGAACCTCGGCACGACGTTCGTTTCTACAATGGTTCGCTCACTCAGCACCGCTCGCATCACTGAACTGCTAGCCGATGTCGCACGCCTCGGGCAACGAAACGGATTTCCGCGCGCTGGGGGCGCGTCTCGAAGAGACGATGCTCGCCGATCGGGCGCCGCTGCGCCGGGATCTGGGCACGATGCAGTCGCTCGCCCGCGGCGGGAAGCCCTTCGATCGCCTGCTCTCGCGATGGATGGAGCGATTCGACGCCTCCTCGCGACGACGCTCCGCCCGGGCGGCTGCCATTCCGCCGCCGACTTACGATCTCGATCTGCCGGTCGTCGCCCGCAAGGACGAGATCGCCGCCGCGATCGCGAAGCACCCGGTCGTCGTCGTCTGCGGCGAAACGGGATCGGGCAAATCGACGCAGCTTCCGAAGATCTGCCTGGAACTGGGTCGCGGCATCTCCGGCATGATCGGTCATACGCAGCCCCGCCGCATCGCCGCACGGAGCGTCGCGGCCCGCATCGCGGAGGAACTGAAGACTACGCCGGGGAGCGTCGTCGGCTCCAAGATCCGCTTCGCCGACCAGACCAGCGAAACGACGGCGATCAAGCTGATGACCGACGGTATTCTGCTGGCGGAAATCGTGAGCGACCGGTTCCTGGAAGCCTACGACTGCCTGATCATCGACGAGGCGCACGAGCGGTCGCTGAACATCGACTTTCTGCTGGGCTACCTGCGAGGACTGATCGAGAAACGCCGCGATCTGAAGATTATCGTCACCAGCGCCACGATCGACGCCGAACGCTTCGCAGCCTACTTCTCGGAGGTTGCAGGTCACGTTCCCATCGTCTGGGTCGAGGGGCGCACCTACCCGGTCGAACTGCGCTATCGACCGCTGGCGAGCGAAGACGACGACGCAACGCTGCACGACGCGCTCGAAGGGGCGCTGCGGGAACTGATCGCCAATCACCCGGGCGACGTCCTCGCCTTCCTGCCGACCGAGAGGGCGATTCGCGATGCGGCGAAGGCCCTGCGCGGACGGTTCCATAACCAGTTCACGCCGGCCGGTCCGCTGGAGATTCTGCCCCTCTATGGACGCCTTTCGCAAGCGGAGCAGCAACGAATCTTCGCCGACCATCGCGGAATGCGGGTGACGCTGGCCACGAACGTTGCGGAGTCGTCGTTGACGGTGCCGGGCGTGCGCAGCGTCATCGACGAAGGGACCGCCCGCGTCAGCCGGTACTCGGCCCATACGAAGGTCCAGCGGCTCCCTATCGAGCCGATCAGCAGAGCCTCCGCCGATCAGCGGGCGGGACGCTGCGGACGCGTCGGGCCGGGCGTCTGCATCCGGCTGTACGACGAAGAGGATTACGAAACGCGAGACGAATACTCGTTGCCCGAGATTCAAAGGACGAACCTCGCCTCGGTCGCGCTGCGACTGATGTCGCTGGGGCTGGGCGACGCGGAGACCTTTCCGTTTCTCGATCCGCCCAAACCGGCGTCCGTTCGGGACGGATACGCCACGTTGTTCGAGCTTGGGGCGGTGACCGATCGGCGGGAAATGACCGCCATCGGACGCCAGTTGGCGAGGTTGCCCGTCGATCCCCGCATCGGGCGGATGATTCTGGGGGGGCATCACGAACATTGCCTGGCCGAGGTGCTGATCATCGCTTCGGCGCTGGAGATTCAGGATCCCCGCGACCGTCCCGTCGACAAACAGCAGGCCGCCGACGAGGCGCACAGGGCCTTCCGGAACGAGAAGTCGGACTTCCTGAGCTACCTGCAGCTTTGGGAATTCTTTCAGGGCCTGAAGGAGACGCACAGCCGCAGTCAGATCCGCCGGGAGTGCGAGAAGCGCTTTCTGTCGTACGTCCGGATGCGGGAGTGGGTCGAACTGCACAGTCAGCTTCGAGATCTCTGCCGCGACGGATCGCTGACCGTCAAGTCGAAGCGCGAGGATCTACATGCGATCCACCGCGCGCTGCTGACGGGGCTGCTGTCGAACGTCGCGATGAAGAGCGACGGGCACGAATACATCGGCGCGGGCGGTCAGAAGTTCAACCTCTGGCCCGGCTCCGCGCTCTTCGCCGCCAAGCCGAAGTGGGTCATGGCGGGCGAACTGGTCGAGACCAGCCGTCGCTTCTTGCGCACGGCCGCGGAGATCCTGCCCGAGTGGATCGAGCCGCTCGCCGGCCACCTGGTCGAACGATCCTACAGCGAGCCCCATTACGCGCCCCGGCAGGGTTGCGTGATGGCGAGCGAGAAGATCACGCTCTTCGGCCTGCCCATCGTGCCAAAGCGGGGCGTTCGCTACGGGAAGATCGACCCGGTCGTCTCCCGCCAGGTCTTCGTGCAGCAGGCGCTCGTCGAGGGGCAGATCACGATCGAGGCGCCCTTCCTGTCGCACAATCGCGCGCTGCGTCACGACATCGAAACGATGCAGAACAAGCTGCGTCGCGGCGATCTCTACCTCGGCGAAGGCGCGATCTACGACTTCTACGACGCCCACGTCGGCGAGGGCGCTTATGACCTGCGACGGTTCGACGAGTGGCGACGCATCGCGGAGAAGAGCGATCCGCAGGTTCTTTTCATGTCCCTCGAGGACCTGGTGACGCAGCGACCGGAGCGCGACGTCCAGCAGGAGTTTCCGAATTCGCTGAAGATCCAGCGGTCGGAGTTGCCGCTGGATTATCGCTTCGCCCCCGGCGACGCCGACGACGGCGTCACGATCGTCGTGCCCGAGGAGGGAGTGAATCAGCTCGATCGCGAACGGCTGGGCTGGCTCGTGCCGGGCCTGCTCGAAGAGAAGGTGACCGAGCTGCTGCGCGGTCTGCCGCGGAATCTCCGGCGGAACTTCGTGCCGGCGCCGGAGACGGCGAAGCGGGCGCTCCCCTTTCTGAGGTTCGGCGAGGGCTCGCTGGAAGAGCAACTCGCGAAGGCGCTGAGGAAGATCTCGGGCGAGACCGTCACTCCCGAAGACTTCGCCGGCGCGGAACTTCCGCAGCACCTGAAGATGAACGTCCGCGTCGTCGATGCGGAGGGCGCCACCGTCGCGTCGTCCCGCGACCTGGTCGAGGTCCGCGGCAAGACCGCCGCGGTGAGCGACTGGTCGGGCTCGTTCGACGATCCGCGATTCAACCGCGACGACGTTCTGAAATGGGACTTCGGCGACCTGCCCGAATCGATCCCCGTGAAGCGCGGCGACACGGCCCTGCTCGGTTACCCGACGCTGGTCGAAGAAGGCGACAAGGTCGCGCTCCGCGTGCTGGACGATCCGATCCGCGCCGAGCGCGAGATGCGGGCCGGCGTGCGACGGTTGTTCATGCAGATGGTCCGGCGCGACCTGCGGAACCAGATCGAATGGCTGCCCGAGGCCGACCGGATGAAGCTGGTCGCCGGCATCTTGCCCGGCAGGCCCGATTTCGAACGGCAGGTCGCGACGCTGCTGGCCGAGCGGGCGCTCTTCGGCGACGAGCGGGACGAGTTCGCGCTCAAGCCCGCGAAGGCCGAACTTCCCAGGACGCAGGAGGACTTCGAGGCGCTCGTCGAGGTCGCCCGGAAGAACATCCCGCGGGCGGTGGCCGAGGTCGCGAAGACTCTTCCCGCGATGCTGCTGGCGTATCAGGAAGTCCGCCTGAAACTGGACGAAATGAAGCGGCCCGAACAGGCCCACGCCGTCAGCGACGTGCGCGATCAGCTCGCCTCGCTCGCCGCGCCCGGGTTCCTGTCGAATACGCCCTGGCGCTGGCTCGCGAATTACCCGCGGTTTTTCAAGGCCGCGCTGAAGCGGCTGGAAAAGCTCGCCAGCGCCGCGGACAAGGATGCCCAGGCGAGAAAGTCCGTCTCCCCTTGGGTCACACGCCTCGCCGAGCGTCGTCAGCGGCACGATGATCTGCGGCTGGTCGACCCGGAACTGGACCTCTTTCGCTGGATGCTGGAAGAGTACCGCGTCTCCCTCTTCGCACAGGAACTCGGCACCAGCCTCCCCATCAGCGACAAGCGGCTGGAGAAGCAGTGGGAGAAGGTCCGAGCGGTTTAGTGCGTGTCGCACTCACCTGTAGCGTTCCCGGCGATCTGAATCGCCGCGAAGCCGACGCACAAGCCGCTATAGTTTCGCGAGACGCGATCTAGAGGATTCGCGACATGCTTTTAACCAACGCTGAACTCGAAGGCATCCGCTCCGGGAAGATCGACCGCACTTTCCGGACGTGGAAGCGGGCGACGGTGAAGACGGGCGGGACGCTGGTCACGCGGGTGGGACTGCTGGCCATCGACGAGGCGGCGCCGATCGAGCGGGAGGCGATCGACGAGTTCGAGGCTGCCCGGGCGGGGTTCGAGTCGCTGGAGAAGCTCTTCGAGCGCGTCGACTGCGGACGGGAGGGACGGATCTATCGCATCCGACTGCACTACGCCGGCCCTGATCCGCGGATCGCCCTGCGGAGCGACGACCGGCTGACTGAGGCCGACGTCGCGAATTTGGTGCAGCGGCTCGCGCGACTTGACGCTCGTTCGGCGAACGGTCCGTGGACGGAACGGTTTCTGAGAACGCTGGCGAACTCGGAAGGCGTCCCGGCGGTCGAACTGGCTCAGGCATTGGGGTACGAGAAGGAATGGCTCAAGCCGAACGTTCGCAAGCTGAAGACGCTCGGTCTGACGGAGAGCCTGCAGCCTGGCTACCGCCTCTCGCCGCGGGGGGAGGCCCTGCTGGCGGCCCTGGATCGGGAATAACGGTGACCGGACCAACTCGGGGATTAGGCCCTTCGCGGGCAGTCGCGAAAACTGCGCCGGGACGCTTCGTTCCTTTTTCCGCTCCCGCCCTAGACAGCGCGAAGAGGGGAAAGTACAAACGGAAATTCTTCGCCCGGACCCGAACCCGGCGGCGGCAAAGCGTGTCGCCTAAAGACCTTCGGGCATCTGGTCGAAGATAGAACCGTTCGCGGCGAGCCTCGGCTCCGTGAACGTCCGTCGGGGCGGTAGCTCAGTTGGGAGAGCGCTACAATCGCACTGTAGAGGTCGAGGGTTCGACTCCCTTCCGCTCCACTTGAAAGGCTCGCTGCAATTCGTTGCTCGCGAGCCTTTCGCTTTTTCGGCACGTCGTCGCGTGCGGCGCTTTCGCCGGCGCGGCGGCTTCGTCGCCTTCCCACCTTTCCCGCCAGGAACCCTTCGATGTCCCTGAAGCGCTGGTCGCTCGCGATCGCCCTGACCCTCCCGACGTTCAGCCTGCTCGGTCTGACCGGCTGCGGCGAGACGCCGTCGGACGTACCGGCGCCCGCGGAGATGACGCCGGAGCAGACGGAATCGTACGAAGAGCAGATGCGCAAGACGGGCGGTCGCGGCTGATCGCCGTCTCCGACAGCTTGGCGCACGAAAAAACCGCGGCCGGAATCCGGCCGCGGTTTTTCGTTTTCCCGCCGAGAAGCCGAGGGCTTCGGAGTTACGGAAGCTGGAGCGATTCGCCGCCCGCGCGAGTTCCCGAGGCCTGCCACGTCACCAGATCGATGGTCTCGCTGACGAACTTGACGCTGCCGTCGCCCATGCCGGCCATCACGCCGCCCGAGTGACGGCTGTTCGCCGTGTAGGCGCCGTACTGCTGGTCGGTGTTGCCGCCTTCCTTGCAGGAGATCTGGTTCGGAGCCAGATACGTGGTGACCGCCGAGAAGACGGGGCGTCCGTCCGGCCAGCGCTGGCCCGGGCTGTACGCGGTCACGACGTTGCCGATCGAGCCCTGCGGGATCTTCTTGCCGGTACCCCCTTCGGAAGCAGCCAGGCAGGCTTGCGCGAACGCGGCGTCCGCGCCGCCCGCGATGCTGTGCAGGACGTTGCCCTTCACGTCCATGCGGTTGCCGATGTTGGCCATGCACATTTCCGAAATCATGACCGTGTTCGACAGGCCGTCGAAGGTCTCGGCGAAGTTCCGACCGATGACGGGGCGGAACATGCCGTTCGTGTCGCCGGTCGAGTTGTTGTTGATCGTCGTGCCGACGCTGGCGCGGTAGCTCGTGCGACCGATCGTGTTCGTGTTGGCGGCCGCCGCGGTCAAACCGCCGTCCGCGGGGCAGACGTAGGCCGAGATCTCCACGCCGCGATAACCGGGCAGGCGACCCAGAGCATCGGGTTGCGTCGAGCTCCAGGGGACGTGCTGGGTGGGCGACGTGATGTTGGAGAAGGTGATTCCGTCGTAAACCGAGCCCTGCTCGATGAACGGAAGAATGTGCACGCGCCACGAGAAGACTTCCCACGGTCCGCCGACGTTCATCGGGGTGAGCGTCTTGAACGTGTCGTGGTAGTTGTGCAGGCCGATACCGATCTGCTTGACGTTGTTGCTGCAGCTCATGCGGTTCGCGGCGGCGCGGGCGGCCTGAACGGCCGGCAGCAGCAACGCGACGAGCACGCCGATGATCGCGATGACGACCAGCAGCTCGACGAGCGTGAATCCGCTCGGTCGACGAAGCGAGACAGAAGACATCAGGGGAGAACCTCAGGCGGGAGGGAAGGTAGGAAGCCGTAGCGCAAATCGCCCCGGATCAGTCAAATCTATTCCCGAGTCCAGAAGTATCAAGGGACCGCGAATCGGGGAGCGACGGAGCCGCTGGAGATTGCGGAATCGGCTGGACCGTAGGTGGCAGAAATTCAATCTCTATAGGCATCTTCACGCCCTTGCTTGAATTTTTGGAGAATCGCTTTATCAGCCGTTCAGCGTCGGTTTCGCGGAATTTCGCGCGGTTGTGCGATGGACAACTGGCTCACGTGCGGCCCGGGAATGGTGCATAGGTCGCCATTGATGCGATGTGCGATTAGGCAACTCGTAGCGCTCTGTGCTCGTTCAGCGAGGTTGTCGGAAAGCGCCGCTCGTAACGACGCCGCCTCATTTTCGGAAGCCGCGGCGGTCGGAGACTCGAAAACAAGAATCGAGACCGCAGAAGCGCGTCGTCAGCGTCGCCCTCTCCCGATGCGGCCCTGACGAAAAATCTGATGAGAAACTGGGGGACTCGCGGAAGGAGCCGCGAACAATTGATCTTGAGCGGCGTAGGACGCTCACGCAGAATGCCGGCCGCCCCACGGATGAGAGGCGGGCGAGCGGAAATACGCGATCTCAGAGCCCAGCCGAGCGGGCGCGTCGATCTTTCGGGGTTCTCGTCATTGCCCCGACCGACGCGATTCCCGGCACGGGTCGGATCGTCTAGCGCAGGAGGCGCTGGCCATGGAATGGTGGCAAACCCGACGGTTCCGGATGAGTCTGGCGGCGGGAGCGGCGGCATTGTTCGCCGTCGTCGCGGCGCAGGCGCTCTCCAGGCCCCTGTTGACGTCCTGCTGGCTCGCCAGCGAGTTGGAAACCCTGCGTCGGGATCCTGACGCCGTCGAGGCGACCAAAGTTCGGCGCTGGGCTCGGCTCGGTGACGAGGGCCTGCTCGCCCTGATCGATCTGCTGCGCGAGAAAGAAGCTCCCATTCGCCAGGCTGCCCGAACGGCGCTCCGGAACGAATGGAATAGCTGGCGTTTGCTGGACGCCGACGAACGGGATCGGCGGACGCTGCTCACTCTGGAGCGTTGCGGTTCGCAGGGCCCCACGCTCGGCGGCGAAGAAGCCGAACTGCTTTCCGAGTGGGCGACAGAGACGCTTTCGCGACGGATCGACCCGACCCGTTCGGCCCGGATCGCGCTTGCCTGTCAGGACGCTCTGGAATGTGCCGCGGCGCCGAAAGGCTCTCTGGCGGAACTCGATTCCACGATCGCGTCGTCCGACCTGCTCGGCGCCCCCAGTACGCGTTCAGGTTCCGCGACGAGCGATCTGCCGGCGGAACTGGTGCAACCCGCGTCTTTCGGATCGAACTCCCGCGGAGCGGTCGGAGTGCGAAGCGCAGGCCTTGATCTGCCGCAGTTGCGGTAAGCGGACTCGCATCGGATCGCCGCGGTCGGAATCGCGGCGAACCTACTTCCCCGTCGGCCTGTCGCGGTCAAATATCGAGGTCGGCGAAAGGGGAATCGCAGGCGGTCTCAGGTGGGGTTGAATCGCCGCCCCGATCGCCGTAATATGCGTCGAATCGAAGAGGCGACGCTCTGGCGGTTTCGATCGCTTAAGCGTCGCCCGCTTCGACAGCTACTCGGGGATGGTGTAACGGTAGCACAAGAGATTCTGGTTCTCTTTGTCTGGGTTCGAATCCTAGTCCCCGAACTTGAAAAGCCGGCTTCGGAAACGTGGCCGGCTTTTTTCGTGCGCGCTTGCGAACGGGCGTTCAGGCGGCGACGATCGAGCGGATGATCGATGAAACGACCGTCGCGGCGGAAGAAGCTCGCGAATCCCAGGAACGGAACGACAAGCGTCGTCGAAAGTGGGGCTGCCTCGCCTATGGGGCGATGGCGGTTCTTGCGCCGCTGATGATTCTGGCGCTGGTCTGGATGGTTCTCGCGATCGCCGACGGACAACTCGCAGCCGAGGCGAGGCAGCGAGCCCGCGACGCTGGCGATCCGCTGACCGCCGGGGAGATGTACGCCCTCTACGGCGAAACACCCCGAAGCGAGGCGGCGACCGCGGAGTGGATCGCCGTGCTGGAAGCGGCGAAGAAGGCTGAGGAGGATCCTGTAGCGCGCCGGATGCCCATTCTCGGTTCGCGCGACGCTAAAGAATCGCGCGACGAGCGCGGCCTGTACGACGAAGCGACGCTGGCGCGCGTCGAGCCGTTTCTTCGAGATCAGGCCGGCGAGGCATTGCGTCGCGCGCATGCCGCGAGACACTCGGCGAAGGACGTGCGGTATTCGTTCGAATTCGAGAAAGGCGTGAACGGATCCTTGGAGCAAATCATGGAGTTGCGCGGGCTCGCGAACCTGATATCGCTCGAAGCCGAGGTGCATAGTTCGAGAGGCGAACTGACGAAGGCGACCGAAAGCCTGCTGACTTTAATTGCAACCGGCGAAACGCTGGCGGAAGCGCCCGATCCAATGGCCTACCTCGTTCGCGCCGCTATCTTCGGCGTCGCGGCGCATCTGGCGATGCAACTCATCGATCGGGCGCAGTTCTCGCCGGAGGATCTGGAGCGGCTGCAGGCGGCCTTCGCCAGGCAGGGTTTCCAGCGGCAGTTGATCCGCGCCGTTCAGGCCAGCCAGTTTCAGGCGATGCATTTCTATGCGAGCGACGAGCCGACGGGCTCGCCGGAGTTCGACCGCGTGCGGTGGTTACCGTTTCGCGGCGGCGATCAGGCGATGCTGCTTGACCTGCATCGCGAGTTCCTGGAAGCAGTCGAGGCGGGTTTTCCGGAAGCCGAACGCGCGGCGGCGGACGTCGAAGCCCGGATCGAAGCTCTCCGCGACTCTGAGATCGTGGATCGGTACCGCTACGTCATTGCGATCGAGTTCGCCACCCTCCTCGAACCGTTTCTGAACGGCGCGTTGCGTGCCGAGGCGCAGGCGCGGATGTGCGCCGCGTGCTGCGCGTGCGAGCGCTATCGTCAGATGTACGGCGAATGGCCGGCGTCGCTCAGTCTTCTCGTTCCTGAGTACCTTGCGGAGGTTCCGCTCGACCCGGTCGACGATCAACCGCTCCGGTACGAGGTGGACGGGGAGCGAATGATCGTTCATTCAATGGTGCACTTTCGTCCAGAGAACTCGCCCGACATGCGAACGCTGGAAGACGGATTCGCCAGCCATGTTCTGGGCGAGCCGTACGTTCCGGAGCCAGAACCCGAGCCTGCAATTCGCTCGGACGATCCCTACGAGGCGTACGAGTAGGATCTCGTACTGCACGCGCCCGAAGAGTTGCGACGCGGACTCGCGACGCGGCCCCGAAGCGAAGGAGTCGAACGAGATCGGTTTGCGTCGCGACGAGCGCGGGGCGATAATCCAGGCGGGTCGTCGAGACCCTCCTCGCGGCGTTCGGCGGATCTTCGTCGAGCGTCGCACGCTTCTCCTCCCCTCCCCCGCCCTACCGCGCAGACGGCCCATGACGTTCGCCTCGGCCTCTCGTTTCGTGCGCCGACTGAATCGCCCGGCGGTCGTTCAGTTCAGATCGCTGCGGAGCCTCTTCGCGGCGCTAACGGCGACGGCCAGCTTCGCCTTCGCGGCTTCGAACGTCGCAGTCGCGGAAGAGCCGGCGTTGGACGCAGCCGGCGAGCAGGATCCGGGCCTGGCGCTTTTCGAGAGCGACGTCCGGAACCTGCTGATTCACAAGTGTCATAAATGTCACGGCGGGACGTCGGTGAAGGCCGACTTCGACCTGACGACACGCGAGAAGCTGGCGGAGAGCGGCTATCTCGGCGAGACGGCCGAGGAGAGCTATCTCATGGAACTGGTGCGGCATGAGAGCGAGCCGCACATGCCGTGGAAACAGCCGAAGCTGACCGAGGCGGAGATCGCCCTGCTAGCCAAGTGGATCGACCTCGGAGCGCCGTACGACGGGCCGCTGTCGAATCGCGTGACGAACGAGGCGGGCGAGCTGGTCGTGACCGAAGAGTCGAAGGCCTTCTGGTCCTTCCTGCCGCTGGTCCGCCCTGCCCTGCCGCAAGCGGGACCGCCCCATGTCGGGTCGCCGATCGATCGGTTTCTCGCCCAGAAGCGGGACGAAGTCGGCGTCGGCGCCGCGGAGGAGGCCGATCGCCGGACCCTCGTTCGTCGCGTCTATCTGGACGTGCTCGGCATCCCGCCGACGCCGCAGCAGACGCAAGCGTTCGTCGACGACGCGAATCCCGACGCGTGGGAGCGGCTGGTCGACGGCGTGCTCGCCTCGCCTCGCTTCGGCGAACGCTGGGCCCGGCATTGGATCGACGTCGCGCGGTGGGCCGAGTCGCACGGCTACGAACAGGATTACGACCGGCCGACGGCGTACTGGTATCGCGACTTTCTGATCGAGGCGTTGAACGACGACCTCGCGTGGAAGGACTTCGTCGGCTGGCAGGTGGCAGGCGACGAACTCGCCCCGGAAAGCCGCCAGGCGTGGACGGCGACCGGCTTTCTCGCCGGAGGAGCCTTTCCGACGCAGCTCACGGAGATGGAGTTCGAATCGGCGCGGTACGACGAACTCGACGATATGGTCGCGACGACCGGCAATGCGTTTCTCGGGCTCTCGATCGGCTGCGCCCGCTGCCACGATCACAAGTTCGATCCGATTCCCGCGAGGGAGTATTACGAATTCGCCGCGCACTTTACGCGAACGATTCGTTGCGAAAAGACGTGGGACCTGGAGCCTGAAGCGAACGCACGCCGGAAGGCGGAGCATGCCGAGAAGGTCGAGGCGCTCAAACAGCGCGTCGCGACGGCGGAGAGTGAACTGGCGAGCGCTGCGGAAGCGGATAAGCCCGCGAAGCAGACGGACCTCGATGGCTTGAAGAAGGAACTGGCAGCGCTGGAGAAGGCGGGGCCGCAGTTGACTCTGGCGACCGCGCTGGTCGCTTCGGAGGGACTGCCCCATCTGTCGCATCATGCCGACGGTCGCGGATATCCGCACTTCTATCCCGAGACGCACGTCCTATCTCGCGGCAGCGTGAATCAGAAGCAGGCAGTGGCTCAGCCGGGATTCCTGGCCGTCCTGAAGAGGGAAGCGTTTGAAGCCTCTGCATTCGACGTCAGCGCTCCGGCGAACGCCCTGTCGGGCTACGATCGGGCGAGCCTCGCCCGGTGGATGACCGACGTCGAAAGCGGCGCCGGAAGGCTGGTCGCCAGGACGCTGGCGAATCGCCTGTGGCAGCATCACTTCGGCGTCGGAATCGTGGCGACGCCGAACGATTTCGGCACGCAGGGAGAGCCGCCGACGCATCCCGAACTGCTGGAGTGGCTAGCCTGCGAACTCGTCGAAGGGGACGGCGGGTTCAAGTCGCTCCATCGCAAGATTCTCCTGTCGGACGCTTATCGCATGACTGCGGTCGGATCGGAGGCGGATGCCCAGAAGGATCCGCAGAACGTCTGGCTCTGGCGCTTTCCGACCCGCCGGCTCGAAGCCGAGGCGATCCGCGATTCGATCCTGGCGGCGTCGGGACGGCTCGACGGGCGGATGTACGGCCCCGGCACGCTCGACGAGCGGATGCGGCGCCGCAGCATCTACTTCACGATCAAGCGCAGCGCCCTCATTCCTTCGATGCTCGCCTTCGACTGGCCCGAGCACCTGGTCAGCATCGGCGATCGTCCGACGACGACGGTTTCTCCTCAGGCCCTGCTTCTGCTGAACTCGCCCACGGTTCGCGATTCGGCGGCCAGTCTGGCAGCGACGACGCTGGCGATGGAACCGGCGCAGCGGCTCGATTCGCTCTACGCCGCGCTCTTCGCCAGAGCGCCGACGTCGGACGAACGAACGCTTGCCGAAGGCTTCCT
The DNA here is from genome assembly GCF_056501455.1 of Lignipirellula cremea. Classification (NCBI taxonomy): domain Bacteria; kingdom Pseudomonadati; phylum Planctomycetota; class Planctomycetia; order Pirellulales; family Pirellulaceae; genus Lignipirellula; species Lignipirellula cremea. The sequence goes on along the minus strand of NZ_CM151415.1, from coordinate 5,086,613 downwards.
CGCCGACCAGATGAAGCAGCGTCAGCCTGACTCGCCCGCCGGTGCGGAACGAGCCGCCTGGACCGACCTCTGCCAGATTCTGCTGGCCAGTTCGGAGTTCTTGTATCTGCCGTAGCCGTTTCCTCCGTAGGGTGGGTCATTGACCCACCATGCTTGCAGCGCGGACGCGGTCCGTACGCATCCTCTCGAAATTGACCGAAAACAACGGTGGGTCGATGACCCACCCTACGGATGAGGCGACCGATGGACGACCGCCATCTCTTCTCCCGTCGCGACTGGCTCAAACGTGCCGGCTGCGGAGCGGGCTACCTGGGCCTGATCGCCGCGATGGCGCAGGACGGCCTGCTGCGACCTGCGCTGGCGGAGGCGCCGCTCGACCCGCTCGCGCCCAAGGCGCCCCACTTTCCGGCGAAGGCGAAGTCCGTCATCTGGATCTTCGTCAACGGCGGGCCGAGCCAGGTCGACACGTGGGACTACAAGCCCGCGCTCGAGAAGCACGACGGCAAGTCCATCAAGGAGTTCAACCCCGAGTTTCAGGAGACGACCGGGTTCTTCAAGGACGCCGTCGGCGGACTGATGAAGTCCCCGTTCGCGTTCTCGCCGCGCGGTCAGTGCGGCAAGATGGTCTCGTCGATCTTTCCCAAGCTGGGCGAATTCGTCGACGACATTGCGTTCATTCACTCGGGCTTCTCCGAGTCGAACAACCATGCGCCGGCTCTGCTGATGATGAACTGCGGCCTGCCGCGGATGGGCTTCCCGTGCGTCGGGGCCTGGGCGACCTACGGCCTGGGGAGCGAGAGTCGCGACCTTCCTGCCTTCGTGGTGATGACCGATCCGAAGGGTCGCGGGCTGCCGAAGGGGAACGCGAACAACTGGAGCGCCGGCTTTCTGCCGGGAGTCTATCAGGGGACGCATCTCAAGCCGCAGGGCGAGCCGATCGAATACCTCACTCGGCCCGGCGACCTGACTGCTGACCTGCAACGGTCGCAACTCGATCTCCTTCGACAGGTCGAAAACCGGATCATCGCGGCCAATCCGCAGGAGAGCGATATCGCCGCGCGGATCGAATCGTTCGAACTTGCCTTCCGCATGCAGGCGGCGGCGCCCGAGACGCTGGACGTGAATCGCGAGTCGGCGGAGACGCTGGCGAAGTACGGCGTCGGCGTCCCGCACTGCGACCACTTCGCCCGGCAGTGCCTGACCGCCCGGCGGCTCGTGGAAAAGGGCGTGCGGTTCGTGCAGATCTACTCCGGCGGCATGGAGAACCAGCGGAGTTGGGACGGCCACGCCGATATCCAGGGCAATCACTCCGAGTTCGCGCTGGAATCCGATCAACCCGTCGCGGCGCTGTTGGACGATCTCAAACGATCCGGGATGCTCGACGAGACGCTGGTCATCTGGTGCGGCGAGTTCGGACGCCTGCCCATCGCTCAGAAGGGAGATAAGCCGGGTCGCGACCATAATCCTCATGCTCTGACTGCCTGGATGGCCGGCGGCGGCGTGAAGGGAGGCGTCACCTACGGCGCTTCGGACGAGATCGGCTACGAAGCCGTCGAGAACCGGGTCCACGTCAACGACCTGCACGCCACGATCCTGCACCTGATGGGGCTGGAGCACGAGCGCCTGACCTATCGCTACAACGGCCGCGATTTTCGACTGACGGACGTCGCCGGGAACGCGATCCGGGAGATCATCGCTTAGCCCTTCCAGGGGGCATCCGGACCGCACGATTCGGATTCGAGGCCTCGCATTCGCCCGGACAATCGATTCGATCGATTCGACCGTTCCGGTCGCGTTGCCTGGGCGGGAGGGGGAAACTAGACTGTCGGCGACGCTGTACGGACCGTCCCTCGAATTGCGGCGAACGCTGCCGTTCAACGAGGCGAAGCAGCGTCGCGGCCACCCTCCAGCCAGGATACAGCAGCGTTGAATCTCCTCTTCGTCGGCAGCGAAGTCGCTCCGTACGCCAAGACGGGCGGCCTCGCCGACGTGATGCAGGCGCTCCCCGTCGCGCTTTCGCGGATGGGCCATCACGTTCGCGTGATCCTGCCGTACTATCGCTGCGTGAAGGACTACGGCGCGAGGACCGAGAGTCTCGGCGTCACCGTCGACGTGCCGATCCGGGACCGGCTCGTGCAGGGTTCTTACCACCGCACGACGATTCCCGGCTCGGACGTCGAACTGATCCTGGTCGAGCAGGACGATTACTTCGACCGGATGGCCCTCTACGGCGAAGGGGGCAAGGACTATTACGATAACTGCGAGCGGTTCGTCTTCTTCTGTCGCGCTGCGGTCGAGGCGATCCGGCTGCTCGACCTGAAGACGGATGTCGTCCACTGCAACGACTGGCAGACAGGCCTGATCCCGGCCTACCTCAAGACCGAATACGCCAAGGCTCTCGGGTATCAGGAACTCGCGACGGTCTTCACCGTTCACAACCTGGCGTTCCAGGGAGCGTTCTGGCATTACGACATGCCGCTGACGGGACTCGACTGGAAGTACTTCTCCTGGGACTACCTGGAGTTCTACGGTCAGATCAGCCTGTTGAAAGCGGGCCTCGTCTTCGCAGATCAGTTGACGACCGTCAGTCCGCGCTATGCCGACGAGATCCAGGGGCCGGAACTCGGCTGCGGGATGGATTCGACCCTGCGTTTCCGTTCGGGCCGCCTGCATGGCATCGTGAACGGCATCGACGTCGACGTCTGGAATCCGGCGACGGATCGCGAAATCGCGACCAATTACGACCTGTCGAACTGGCGGCAAGGCAAGGCGTCGTGCAAGGCCGCTCTGCAGAAGGAGTTCGACCTGTACGCGGTGCCCGACGTTCCGCTGGTCGGACAGGTGGGGCGTCTGACGGAGCAGAAGGGTTGGCGGCTGATTCTCCCGGCGATGGAGGCCCTGCTCGAAGAAGGCGACGTACAGTTCGCGATCCTGGGCACCGGCGAACGGGAGATCGAAGCCGAACTGCATGATTTGCAGACCCGCTATCGCGGTCGCGTGTCGTTCCGCCGGGAGTTTTCCGAATCGCTCGCCCACCAGATCGAGGCCGGCGTCGACATGTTCATGATGCCCAGCGTGTTCGAACCGTGCGGGCTGGCCCAGTTGCAGAGCCTTCGCTACGGCACGGTCCCGATCGTCCGGCGGACGGGCGGTCTGGCCGACACGATCACCGACGTCGCCCCCGATACGCTGGCTGAGGGACGGGCGAACGGCTACAGCTTCGACGGGCTGACCGTCGATTCGTTCGTTACGGCGATGCAGCGGGCGCTGGAGGCCTACCGGAATCGACCCGACGAATGGTCGCGCGTGGTGGAAATCGGCATGCGGCAGGACTGGTCCTGGGAGAAAAGCGCCGCACGCTACGAAGAGGTTTATCGCGAAGCGATGTGCGTCCATCGCGAGTGGCGGCAGTCCCTCTCCTAGTTCGTCGACCGGGAGCTCCGATCGGCGTACTGGGCGCTTCGTTCGTTTCAACCCCTTCGAGGCGGGAGCGTCCGCGTGTGCGAGCGAAAATATTTTCGCGATCGGCCGATGCGCGGAAGGACTTTCTAAACGCCCTTACGGCACGCCATTCGCAGGCGTTGAGATGCGGATGTGACCTAACCGCAGCGGGGTTTTCTCTTCCGCTGAGTTTGCATCCAGGGACTCGGCTTCAGCAGTGAAGCGACCGCCTCGGGATAGGGGTAAACCCGGCTCCTGACGGGGCTTCTGCTAAGCCTGAGAACTTTCCCCGGTTTTGCCGGATGCCGTTCGCCTGAAAAGGGTTAATCGCGTCGAGACGCGCTTTGTCCTCGACCGATGACCGTGATAACGTAGGGAATCGCTGCATAAGGGAACGCAGCGGGAACGGTGGTGCAGCGCTCGTTCGAGAGGCGGCAATGTCTGAATACCGGTTCGACCCGCTGCATCAAACCTGGGCTTTAGTCGCCCAGGAACGTTCGGGTCGTCCGGCAGATTTCGAGGCGGTCAGTCGCGTCCGGCCGACACGCTCCTGCCCCTTCTGCGTGGGGTTCGAGTCGGAGACGCCTCCCGAGATCCTGCGACTGGGGCAGCGCGATTATGCGCAGATGCAGCATGCGGCCGCCTCGCGTAACGGGGCCGTGCCGACCCGGGCCTCGCAGCGATTCTCCGTGACGGACCTGGGCGACTCGGAAGATCCCTGGTGGGTGCGCGTCGTTCCGAACCGCTACCCCGCCGTCCGGCAGGCCTCGCGCGGTCGTCGCTCGACGTTGGGCGAAGCCGCGATCGCCAGTTCGATCGCTCGCGAGGGAGCTTGCGACCTGGCGGCGGTCGGACCCGCCGTCGGACGGCATGAGGTCGTCATCGAATCGCCGCGACATTGCGGCCGGGTGACGGAGGCCGATCCGGCGATCCTGCCCCTTATGTTCGCGGCGTATCGTTCGCGACTGGCCGAATTCGCCGCTGACGGGCGCCTTGCCTACGCCTCGGTTTTCAAGAACGTCGGCCCTGAGGCGGGAGCGTCGCTCGAACACCTGCACAGTCAGATCGTCGCTCTGCCGATGGTCCCGCCGCACGTCGAAACGACGTGGCAGGCGGCCTGGGAGCATCGCCGACGCGAGCGGACGTGCATGACCTGCCGACTGGTGGAGCAGGAGATCGCCGCCGGTTCGCGCGTCATCGCCGAAACGGAGGGGCTCGTCGCGTGGTGCCCGTTCGCGAGCCGCTTCGCGTACGAGGTCTGCATCGCTCCGAAGGGACATGCCGCACGATTCGACGGAGTCGACGACGCCGGGCTTCTGGAACTTGCGTCGCTCGTCCGCGCTGTGCTCGGGCGGATCGAACTCGACTTCCGTCAGCCGCAATACAACCTGGTGCTGCAAACGGCGCCTTTCTCCGGCGACGTCGAGGATTCGCTTCATTGGCGTCTGGAAGTTCTCCCCCGAACGGCGAAGGCCGCAGGATTCGAGTTCGGGACGCAGTGCTTCATCAATGCCGTCGCTCCGGAGTTGGCTGCGGAGTTCTATCGGGAGGGGCTGCCCGCTCCCTTGAGCTCTCCGTTAAGCTCTTCCGATTCCGCCGCCTGCGACGCCGAATTTCGCTGATTCGAACGTGCGGAGCGATCGTTCGCGATTGAGCCGGTCGTCCCGATCCGATAGCTTGAATGCTCGACCCGGAAGCGCCGCAAGTCAGGCGCTGCCGGAACTCTCGGCGACTGAGCGGCGGCAGACGCGTCGATGCCGTCGAGAACGTCGGAGGGCCGGAATCAGCTCGCTTCCCGGCTCTTCGTCCGCTCTCCGATCGAAGACGATCGCCGGACGCTGCCGACGTGCCGCAGGATTTTCGCCACGAGGAACGGATCGCCTTTCATGCAGCCGCACGTTCATTTCTGTCTCGTCCTGCATAATCATCAGCCGGTCGGGAATTTCGACGGCGTCTTCGAGCAGGCGTACCAGGACAGCTACCTTCCGTTCCTGGACGTCTTCGAGCCGTACGAGCACCTCCGGATCTCGCTCCATACGAGCGGACCGCTGGCCGAGTGGCTCGACCTGAAGCATCCCGAATACCTCGATCGCGTCGCCGCGCTCGTCGCCGCGGGGCGCATCGAGATCATCGGCGGGCCCTTCTACGAGCCGATCCTGACGATGATCCCGTCGCGGGATCGCATCGGGCAGATTCGCACCTACGGAAAGTGGCTGCAGGATCGGCTCGGCGCCGAGATCCGCGGCCAATGGACGCCGGAACGCGTCTGGGAACCTGCTCTGGTCTCCGACCTGGCCGCCGCCGGGATCGAGTACACGATCCTCGACGACTTCCACTTCAAGGCGGCGGGCCTGTCGGAGGACGATCTGGTCGGATACTTCCTGTCGGAAGACGACGGGGAGATCGTCCGCATCTTCCCGGGCAGCGAACAGCTTCGGTACTACATCCCGTTCGCCGAGCCGCAGAAAACGATCGACTGGCTCCGGTGGAACGCGGAAAAGACGCCTGGTTTCGTCGCGGTCTTCGGCGACGACGGTGAGAAATTCGGCACCTGGCCCGACACGAAGGCCCACGTCTACGAACGGGGGTGGCTGCGTCAGTTTCTCGACGCGTTGACTGAAAACCGCGACTGGCTGCATACCGTCCGACTGGGCGAAGCTGCCGACAAGACGGCGCCGGCTGGGAAGATTTATCTTCCTGACTGCAGCTATCGCGAAATGACGGAGTGGTCGCTGCCGGTCGCGAAGCAGATCGAGTACGACCGCGTCACGCACGAAGTTCACGACGATCCACGCTGGTCGTCGCTCAAGCGGTTCGTTCGCGGCGGTTTCTGGCGGAACTTCAAGGTGAAGTACCCCGAAACCAACGAGATGTACGCCCGGATGATGCAGGTCAGCAAGCGAGTCGATCGCCTGCGTCGCGAAGGCGCCTCGGCGTCGGCGATGGAATCTGCAGCCCGCGAGCTCTACCGCGGCCAGTGCAACTGCAGTTACTGGCACGGCGCGTTCGGCGGCATCTACCTGCCCCACCTGCGCAACGCGGTGTTCAACCACCTGATCGCCGCCGACAATGTGATGGATCAGGCGACCGGTCGGACGGCGCCTTACGTCGATATCGCCTCGGGCGACTTCGACTTCGACGGTCGGCAGGAGATCATGCTGTCGTCGAATCGACTGACCGCCTACTTCGCGCCCGCGCGGGGAGGTCTGCTCTACGAACTCGACGCGCGGACCATCTGCCACAACCTGGGGGCGACGATGACGCGTCGTCCGGAGTCGTACCACCAGAAGGTTCTCGCCGGCGCCCACCAGGGCGACGAAGAGGTCGCCAGCATTCACGATCGCGTCGTGTTCAAGCAGGAGGGGCTGGATCAGCGCCTGCAGTACGATTCGACGCCGCGGAAGAGCCTGATCGATCGCTTCTTCGCGACGGACGCGTCCCACGCTGCCGTACGAGACAACACGACCCCTGACCTCGGCGACTTCGTGCTCGCCCCGTTCGAAGCGAAGATCCGCCGCAACCCGGACCGCGTTCAGGCCTGGATGACGCGAGACGGACTGGTCGCCGGTCGCAAGGTGCGTCTGCATAAGGCGGCGACGCTGGAAGCGGGCAGTTCCCGTCTGGAGATCGCCTACAAGCTGGAAGGACTCTCGCCGGACGATTCGTTCTGCCTGGCGGTGGAATTCAACTTCGCCGGGCTGCCCTCGGGCGCGGACGACCGCTGGTTCTACTCGGGTCAGAAGCTTCGTCAGGGGCGGCTGGATACCCAGCTCGATCTGGCGGACGAACGGACGCTGGGTCTGGTCGACGAGTGGCTCGGCATCGACGTTCGTCTCACGGCGAACCGCTCGACCGGCTTCTGGACCTACCCGATCGAGACCGTCAGCCAGTCCGAGGGAGGCTTCGAACTGGTCCATCAGTCGGTCTGCGTCATGCCGCACTGGATCGTTCGCCCCGACGCTCAGGGGACCTGGACCGTCGTGCTGCACCTGGACGCCGACACGGCGCTCGCCGAGAGCCGGATGAACGACCTGGCGGCGGAAACCATTGCGACCTGATTCGGTCCGAACCGCCTAACTATTTTGAACATAAAAAGGCCTGCGACTTCGGTCGCAGGCCTTTCTTCGTGTAACGGCGCCTCGAAGCTGATCGCCCAGCTTACAGCTTGGGCGGCGCCCGGCGGGGCGTGGGCTTCTCGAGCATTCTCGCCTGTTCAGCGGGACGATTCGGGGCCGGATTGGCCGCCGGATTCGCCGGGCCCTGTCGCATTGGGGCGGGAGGAGCCGTATAGGACTCTTCCCAACTCCAGCCGAGCGGAAGTTCGAGATCCTTTTCCGCCATCAGCGCCCACGGCGTGCCGGAGTGCTGTTCCTTGACCCGGGTAAGCAGCATCTTCGCCTTCTCAGCCGACGCGGCGAGTTGCGAGTCGACCGTCACCTGGTCCGAAGGGGTGAGCGTCCAGGTGTTGGACTTCGGATCCTTCAGCTTTAGGCCGCGTTTCGCCTCGGCGAGCATGGCGTTCATGCCTTCCGTGCGAACCTTGGCGGCGAGGACGCGCCCGTAGGCGAGATCGAAGCCCGCCTGCCAGCGCGGCGACGTTTCCTTCTCCCGATCCGCCTCGCCCATGCGGAGAACCTGGAAGAGCTGGTCGATCTTCGGCGAGAACTTCGCCGATTCCCGCTGGGCGTTCGTCAGCGCGACGACGAATTCTGCCTCGTCCCGCTTCACGAACGTCAACGTCGGCTGCTCGATCGATTCGAGCCAGGTGAGCCGCGCCGCCTGGACCAGGGCGGATCGCATTTGGCTGGACTGCACGCGGCGCATGTACTCGTCCCGCGACACGTAGTCGGGGCGGTACTTCCGCATGACGTTCGGATCGAAAAACTGTTCCAGGTGGGCCGCGAAGGCGTCGGTTTCCCGGCGGCTGACCACGCGCGTGACGTTTCGATTCGGATGGACGGTGAAGTAGATGCCGCCCGTTTCGTAGCAAAGGCGGGTCAGGGCGAACGGTCCGAAGCCCGAATCGACGATCGGCTCCTCCTCGCCGCGGCGGGCGCCGAAGCTGAGGCGGATGCCTTCCGGTTCCATGCTTTCAGGGCCCTGATCGATCGCGGCCCATTGCGGCGTCTGGTCGTAATTCGGATCGGGGTCGACCCACTTCACGTACGTTTCCTTCCGACCGAACGGAGCGGGCACTCCGATGACGTAGACCGGCATCGAGTACCGACGGCAGAGCTTCACCGTCTCTTCGAGGCCCGTCGAGGCGTCGTCGCCCGCTTCGTCCGTCAGGACGACCAGCATCACGTTCCGCTTCGGCTCGCGGCCCCCCTCCTGCAGGCGATAGTGCTTGAACTTGTTGGCCGCTTCGTAAAGCGCTCCGAACACGCGTTCGACGCCCGAGTCGTCCTGCGGCATGTTCCGGACCGCGGCGACGATCTCCGAAAGGTTGCTCGTCGGCTCGGGAGTGAACAGATTGACCGAATTGCCGAAGCCGATGATCGACGTCGTCAGGGGAGATTCGTCGTGCTTGGCGAACTGCTCGGCGCCCGCGGCCTCGATCACGCCCAGTTCTTCGTAGATTTTCTCCAGCCGCTCGACGAACGTCTCGCGAGCGGTTTCCAGCGAGGCCGTCTGATCGAACAGCCAGACGACGTGCGTCTTGCGCTGGTCGAGCGAGAGCATGATTTCGTGCGTGATCCGGTCGATCGCGCCCGCTGCGGCGGTGGCCGAGGAACCGGCGTCGCCCTTGACGACCAGCGTTTCGCTGTAGCTATGCGCGGCGGCTTCTTCGACCGCCACATTAACTTCGAAGATGGGATCTTCGGTCGTGATGTCCAGGTCGACCGTCGGTTCGACGAAGGCTTCGGCGATCGTGGGAGCGAACGACTCGGCGACGGAATTCGCCAGTTCGTCCCCGTTCGCGCCGATGAGTTCCTGCTCGAGCGGGTCGAACGCGAAGTCCGGAATCTCGATCAGCTCTTCCTCTTCCTCGATCGGCTGCGAGACGATCATCAACTCCGGCTCTGGCTCGACGAGTTCCGAAGGAATCGCGGCCAGGCCGAGCAGCAACGCCATGTGAAACAGCATGCTGACGACCCAAGTCGGAGCGTCGCCGTCGAACGGCGTCTCCTCTTCCCCGGTCGTTCGCTGCCACCACTGTCGCATACCGCGAATGGGATTCATTCGGGAGTTTCCTATCGGCTTCGTCTGAACTGCGGTCAGGAGCGTTCGGCGAAAAGAACTGGCCCAGCGCAGGTGGGCTAGCCCGGTCGCCGCGCTTCATTCATCGACGTGCACCGCTTCATTGTTACTGAATTCTGCACGCCAAGCAATGAATTCGCGCGGTTGCCGCGAACCTTCCTTATGAGGAACGGTCGGACCGGGCCAGTCGTACTCAAAGTTCTTGTTGCAGAACGGGTTTGGTCGCGACGACCGCTCAGTTTTCGATGTCCGGAAGCAGGTGCCCCAGTTTTCGCTTCTTCGTCGCCAGGTACTGGGCGTTGTGGGGGTTGGGAGCGATCGCGATCGGGACCTGATCCATCACGCGCAAGTCGAAGCTGCGGAGGAGGTTGAACGCCTCCATCTTCTTCGGATTGTTCGTCAGCAGGCGGATTTCTTTCAGGCCCAGATCCTTCAGGATCTGAATTCCGATGCCGTAGTCTCGCTTATCCGCCGCGTGTCCCAGCGCCTGGTTCGCCTCGACCGTGTCGAGTCCCTGTTCCTGGAGGGCGTACGCCTTGATCTTTTCCGCCAGACCGATGCCGCGGCCCTCCTGCGGCAGGTAGACGAGCGTTCCGGTCCCCTCTTCGCCGATTCGCGCGAGCGCCGTGCGGAGCTGGTCGCCGCAATCGCACCGGAGCGAATCGAGCAGATCGCCGGTGAAGCAACTGGAGTGCATCCGGACGAGCGGCCGTTCGGCGCTGGTCAAATCGCCCAGCGTCAGCGCGATCGGCTCCTGGGTCTCGTATTTGACCGAATAAACGATGATGCGGAACGTGCCGTAAGGCGTCGGCAGATCTGATTCGGCGCTGCGGGAAACGAGCTTTTCGCTCAGGCGACGATGCTGGATCAACTGCTCGATCGAAACAATGGCCAGGCCGTATCGCTTCGCCAGCCCGAACAGGTGCTCTCGCGACGCCCGGTTGCCCGTTTCGTCGAGAATTTCGCAGACGACCCCTGCGGGCGCGACGCCGGCCATCCTCGCCAGATCGACGGCGGCTTCGGTATGCCCTGCCCGACGCAGCACGCCCCCCTGTTTCGCGAGCAGCACGTGCACGTGACCCGGTCGCACGAAATCGTCCGGTCCGGTGCGCGAATCGATGATTTCCTGAACGGTCCTCGAACGCTCGATCGCGGTGATGCCGGTCCGTGATGAGATATGATCGAGCGGCGTCACGAACGCGGTGGTCAAACGCGTCGTGTTGTTGTCGGCGAGCGAGTGCAGATCGAGCCGCCGGCAGACTTCGGGCAACACGGCCAGGCAGAACTGCCCGCGACCGCCGAGCATGAAATTGACGTTCTCGGGCGTCGCCTTCTCCGCGGCGCAGACGAAATCGCCTTCGTTCTCGCGATCTTCGGCGTCGACGACGATGATGACCTCGCCGCGGGCGATAGCGTCGACCGCTTGCTCGATCGAAGAGAATCCGCCGTCCGACATGCGCCTCGCGCTCCCCTGAATGCCTGTCGATCTTCGCCGTTCCGGCGAAAATCGACCTCGCCGAGCTCGAAGCAAAGCTTCTCGCTAAGCCTGCGACCATCGAAACTGCGGTCGCTTAGAGAGCATTATAGGCGTTACGCGACGCGACGCTTGATCGACGGCGATTCAGTCGACGCTCTCGACGTACTTGCGGTCGGCTTCGCTCAGTTGTTCGAGCGAAAGATCGACCTCGCCGCCGTCCGCCTGACGACGGATCGTGACGGCGTCGCCCGTGCGCCGGACGAACGTCGCATCGATCGTGTAGGAGCCGGTGACGTCGGTCCAGGTACGGCTTTCCAGCGAGCGAGTCGGTCCGGCGGTTCCGGTGGTAGCGTCCGCTCCGCCCTCCCGTCGGGCTTCCAGCGTCAGGCGAATTTTCAGGGCCTCGATCGCGTCCTGGATCGGGCGGGTCATCACGATTTCACGACGATTGATCGCCGCGCGGAGTTTCCTTTGCAGCTCGGTCACCGTCTTTTCGGTTCCGACGGCCTCCAGCGTTCGGAGGGCTTCGAGCTGCGTCGGAAGATCGCCGCCGTCGACGAGCGGGAGGAGAATCTCCTCAGCGGCAGGTCCCGCCGCCTTGAGCGCGGGCGCCGCCTTCGTCCGCATCCGCGGGTCTAGGAACGCCTTGCCGAGCATCGCCAATCCCCGCGGCGAAGCCTTCTCGCCGAGCCACTTCATCGCCGCGCTCGAAACGCGATGGTCGTCGCTCTCCGCGCAGGCGATGACGAATTCCTCGTTGTCCAGGGTCGCCTGGGCGAGGTAGAGCTCGAAGTTGTCGAACTTCTGGAAGCCGCGATCGTTCTCGATCAGGGGCTCCAGCTTGGTCAACAGAATCTGGCGGCCGCTCGCGTCGAAGACCCCCTTTTCCCGAAGATAACGCGCCGCTTCCTGACGCGTCGATTCGTCGGACGAATCGAGGTCGACCAGGCACTGCGCGGTCCGTTTCTCCGGGGAAGTGCCGAATTCGTCCAGGAGTTCCCGGGCCGCGGAACGTGCGCCGAAGTCCGCGACGTTCATCAACGGCAGGATCTCCTCCTCGGCGCCGGACCCGATGAGCTTGAGATACCGGCGGGCCTCGAACGCACGGATATTCCCCGACTTCACCAGTCCAGCGAGAGCCGGCGCGAGTTCGGGATGATTTCGCTCATGCAGGATCTTCATCGACTCTTCCAGCACGAACGAATCGTTGCCGACGGAATCGGGGTCCATCAGATAGCCGAGGAGGAGCGCCTCGGCGTCATTGCCGGCCCACGCGACGAGCTGCGGCATGACCTCGCGTACCTGACTTTTCCGCTCCAGGCAGACGACGAAGCCAGCCATGACATCCGATTTGTGGATCGCGTCGACCGGCTGGTCGGCGATCCACTCGACGGCCTCGCGATCGTCGAACGTATCGCCCGAGTTCAGCGCCGCGATCGCCTCGTCGAAGCTGTCGATCTTGTCCTGCGTCGGGGGGACGTAAGCGGGAGGCGGGACGTAGCCCGGAAACGACGGCGCTGACGGCGCCGAAGGATCGAACGATGGATAGCTGGCGACTTCTTGCGCCCGCTGCGCTTCTGCCGCCTTCCGCGCGGCCTCCGTGACGGAACCGGCGGCGGTGACGAAGAAAATGCCGATCCCCGCGCAAACGGCGACGATCAGGAACCCGCCCCCGAATAGGCAGCCCAGCAAGACGAAAATCCAGGTATTGGACGTCTTGGGCGGGGGAGGCTGGTAGTAGCCGTACGACATCGAAGAGCGCCTTATGCGAATATCGATGAAGCGGGGGGAAGTAAGGAGGCGACCAGACTAGACGCCGGTACATCCGTTTACGTCACTATACCCGCTTCGGCACGATCGATTCGCCGGATGCGATCCGATCTTGGCGGCGCTAAGCGATTTCTTCGTCAAGAAACGGGTCAGACGGAAAAGAACGCTTCCGAGGCCTCTCCCTTCGAGAGTTTGCGTTCGCCGACGCCCCGCCCGCCTGCAACGCTCGCGGCGACCTGAGTCGCTCACTTTCCGGCCGACTTCCCGGAAGCAGTCGGATCGAGGAAGACGACTCGAATCCGTTCCCGGCGCCAGGTGTAGGCAATAGCGACGGTCCCGTCGGCAAGCTGAATCACGGCGGGGTAGGAGAATTCCTTCCCTGCCTCGTTTTCCAGCGTGCCGATGTCGGACCACTGCTCCCCGTCAGCGCTGATCGCGATCGAGAGTTTCTCCCTGCCGCGCGGAGCGGGACCGCTGCGCCGCGTGGGGTTGTAGACCAGCACGTGACGCCCGTCCTTCAGCGTTACGGCGTCGATGCCCGAGTTGGGATTAGGCAGGGATAAGGCCTTCAGCTTCGACCAGGTTTCGCCGGCATCGCTTGATCGCGTCGAGAGGATCGACCCGTCGCCGTCGCCGTCGCGGTCGCGACAAAGCGCCTGAAGAGAGCCATCTGCGTGCGTCAGAAGCGTCGGTTGAATGGCCTGAGGCTTCTCGCCTGCATTGATGACGCCGGTCTTCGACCACTCGCCGGTCGTCGGGTCGTAGACCTCGAAATGAACGCGCCAGCCGTCATGTTCCGTGCTGGTCGGACAGAGCAGCTTGCCGGCGACGAGGATCGGCTTGTTCTTGATCGGGCCGAGCATGCCGTCCGGAAGCTTCGTCGGCTTCGACCAGGTGACGCCGCCGTCGCTCGACTCGGTCAGCATGCCCCACCAGGCGCTGGGACTGGGGCCGACCTTATAGAACAGTAGCAGCGGGCCGTCCGGCATCTGGAAGAGCACGGGGTTCCAACAGGGCGATCGCTTCGAAGAATTCGACGGATCGGCGCCCTGCCCGGTCGCGACTTCGACCGGAGCGGTCCAGCCCTCGGCGGTCCGGCGGGAGACCCAGATTCCGACGTCGGCGGCGCCCTCTTCCGCTCCGCCGAACCAGGAGGCGACGAGACCTTGCGGCGTCTCGGCGATCGTCGAGGCGTGGCACTCCGGAAACGAAGCCGTCTCATAGACGAACTCCACGCGTTCCACGCCGGGGACGTCCGGCTCGGCAGCGCTCGCGCACGCCGGCGTTCCCAGCAGCGACGCGGTCAATCCGCCCAGCGCGAAGATCCGGGGAAGCGAACGCGGGCGAAGGCGGCGGAAGGCGGACATAAGAGCGACCGGGAGGGACTTCGGCGAGGCGAGCATTCGCTCAGCCTAAATTCCCGGGCGCGCCGAAGCGAGCGCTGGCGCTTTCTGAGCGGACTATTGCTTGAAGCTCGACGTGTACTGTTCGACGAACTGCACGATCCAGCCGTCGATGATCTCCTTCAGCGCGGCCTCGTCCAGATCGTCCAGATTCTGGTACTGCGTCCGGCTCAAAGCCTCCTTGTTTCGGACCGTTCCCTTCGTCGAGATCTCCAGAATAGGGAACGTCGACTGCGGGCGGACGGTGATCTCGACGCGGCTGAAAAAGTTGGCTCGCGTGCCGTCTCGCATGCCGAAGTCGTCGCGACTGCACGCGGCGCCCCACCCCCGTTCGCCGTAGACGGTTTCGTACCGGAAACCGGGCAGGTGGTTGGGAAGCTTCTTGAGCGACTCCTCGATGTACTCCGACAGGTGGAGGCGATGCGTCGAGTGCAGGCGGCGAATTTCCTCCGCGTTCATCTGACGACGGACGTCATGCTCCGAGCGCTCTCTGGCGCGGGCCTCGCCGCGCTGGATGGCTTGCTGGAGTTTGTCGTCGAGCGTCATCGAAGAACCGCCTGGGGAGATCGTCTTTAGGGTCGCGAAGGGAGAGGCTGTATCCTACCCCACGGGCCGCGAACGGGCCAAGACAGGGAGACAGGCCAAGCCCAGTGGAGCGGACTCGCTTCGAGCGAACCGAACGCAGCGGCGTCGCGCGGCTCACTCGGCGGCTTCGATCTCTTCCCGCAGACGTTCGACCGCGTGCGGCGGATCGAGATTGAAAAGAGCCCTGCCGGCGGTCGACCAGCGCTTGCCGTCGTAGTCGAAGACCGCCGTCGCGGCCCGCAGAAGCTGGACGTTCGGGTGCCCTTCCAACGCTCCGCCGGGGACGGCGGAGAACTGAATCGTCACGCCGACGAGCGCCCGGAGGCGTTTCGTCTTGCGATCGCGGACGAACGTCACCTGCTTCTCGAAGTCGCAATCCTCCCAGACGAGGCCGCGCGGAATGCCCGCCGCCTGGGCACGCTTCCAGAATTCGAACTCCAGCCGCTCGCGCTGGTAGAGGAGATCGCGTTTCCCGCGTTCCGTCAGTCGACGCCGCCTGAGCGTGCGAAGGTCGCGAATCAGCGAATTCGCCGCGATCCCGAGCAGGGCGAGAATCACGGCGCCCAATCCGACGAGGGGCCACCAGTTCACGGAAGCCAGCCTTGCCGCCGCAGCGTCAGGCGCCGCATCCGCCGCCGTGGCGCCCATCGCCAGGAGGTCGCACCACGCGATGAGGTTCCACCACACGGCGAGAGGCCTTAATACGACGCAGAGAAAGCGGACCGATGACCGGCGTCCCGTTCGCTCGTCGGAGCCGGGGCGCCTATCGACATTCTAGCCGGGCGAAGTTTCGCGAAGCAAACTACCGGGCATCCGCCAGCGAGGATCACGCCCCGCAATCGAACATCGCCGCAATCGGCATTCCGAGCGGCGCGGGAATTCTTCGCGATCGTGCAGCGGCAGCGCCCTTCGTACGTTCAACCGACCGCGGGCTGAGGAACTCCCGGCAGAAAACCGAGTTGCCGCTCGACGTACTTGGCCAGGAGATCCGTCTCCAGATTGACCGCGTCGCCCTCGGAAAGATCACCCAGCGTCGTCATCGCGAGCGTATGCGGAATCAGCATGACGCTGAAGGAATTCGCGTCGACTTCGACCAGGGTCAGGCTGACGCCGTCGACGGCGATCGATCCTTTCGAGACGAGTTGCCGGCTGAGCGCCCCGGGAACGGAAAAGCGGAAGTCGGCCCAGTCCTGCTTGTCGATCCGCTGCAACAGGCGACCGACGCCGTCGATATGCCCGGAGACCAAGTGGCCGCCGATGCGATCGCCCAGCCGCATGGCACGTTCGAGATTGACCTTCGCCCCGGCCTGTCGCTGGCCCAGGTTCGTCCGCTTCAGCGTTTCATCGCCGACGTCGAACGAGAGCGAATCGGCGTCGAAATCGGTGACCGTCAGGCAGCAGCCGTTCACGGCGACGCTCTCCCCGAGCTGCGCCGTAGCGACGAACTCCGCCGGGGCCGCGAGCGTTAATCGCAGGCCGGGCGGTCGTGGCGTCTGCGAACGAACGATGCCGACAGCTTCGACCAGACCTGTGAACATAAGGGGAGCGTTCGGGAGCGGCTCGATCAGCCGAAGCGACCGGTGATGTAGTTCTCGGTCTGCTTCTTTTGCGGGTTGGTGAAGATCGATTGCGTAGGCCCGAACTCGATCAGGTTCCCCTCGAACAGGAAGGCCGTGTCGTCCGAGGTCCGGGCCGCCTGTTGCATGTTGTGCGTCACGATGACGATCGTGTACTCCTTGCGCAGCTCGGCGATCAGGTTTTCGATCGCGTCGGTGCTCCGCGGGTCGAGCGCGGAACAGGGCTCGTCCATCAGAAGCACCTCGGGACCGGTCGCGATCGCGCGGGCGATGCAGAGGCGCTGCTGCTGACCGCCCGAGAGGCCGAGGGCCGGCTTCCGGAGGCGATCCTTCACTTCGTTCCACAGGGCCGCGCGGCGAAGCGACCATTCGACGAGCGAATCGAGATCGCTCCGCGACATCTTCAGGTGCAGGCGCGGACCGAAGGCGACGTTGTCGTAGACCGTCTTGGGGAACGGATTGGGCTTCTGGAAGACCATGCCGACCCGTCGACGGAGATCGACGACGTCCGTCCGGGGAGCGAGGATTTCCAGATCGTGCATCGTGATCTCGCCGGTCGCCCGCGCGCTCGGAACGAGATCGTTCATGCGGTTGATCCACCGCAGCAGGGTGCTTTTTCCGCAGCCGCTGGGCCCGATGAAGGCGGTGACGCTCCGGTCGCGAATCGTCAGGTCGATGTTCCGCAGCGCCTGGAAATCGCCGTACCAGGAACTGAAGTCCCGGATCCGGATGCCGACATCCGAACCACCCTCCGCTCGGTCGGCCGTCCGGGTCTGCGCCAGATTGGACAGACTGGCCATGCGATCGCTCGGGGGGACGACCGGACGATCGACGGGCAGGATTTCGGCGCCGGCGGAAATGTTCGTCATAAACAGGCGCGAGGCGTGGACGCGGCGGAATCAGGCGCCGACGACGCGAGATCGCGAAGCGGAACGAAGATCGATTCGCCTGGGGACCGCACGGTCATTCCAAAGGATGTCCGAGAACGGCGTTCCGCCCAATTGAACGTGCGAGCGTCCCGAAGGTCAACCGCCGACGGAGCGCTCCCGGCGGCTTCGCCGAAACTTCACGAGCGAAATCGGACGGAATTTACGCGTCGGAACCGTCGGGCCGGACGTCAGGATCGACCAGATCCGCGGTCGTTTCCCGCTCTCGCTCCACCTGGCGCTGGCCCTGGAGCCATCTCGCGAGGAACCAGCACAGGAGCGCCCAGATCATGCCTGCCATCCAGCCGGCCAGCACGTCCGTCGGATAGTGAACTCCCAGATAAACCCGGCTCACGCCGACCGCGATCGAAAGACCGATCGCGACCGCCAGCACGTAGATTTTGAGCGTGATCCGCGGCGTCGATGCCGCGATCAATGAACCGAGCGTCAGGTAAATCGCCGCCGACATCGTGGAATGGCCGCTGGGGAAGCTGCTCGTATAGACCTCCGTCAGATGCGGCACGATGGAAGGCCGAGGACGCGAGAAGATCTGCTTGAGCAGGACGCTGACGACGACGGCGCCTCCCGTCGCGAACGCCAGGAACAGCGCCATCCGCAACTTGCGATCGAAAAAAAGGTATCCCGCTGCGACGACCGAGAAAAAAGCGAGCGGTCCGACGCCGCCGAGGGCCGTCACGTCCCGAGCGATTTCCGCGAGCATCTCCGGCCCGATCGGCCGCGAGGGGTCATCAGGATTCCGAAATCCCCGGACGACTGCTTCGTCGAATGCGGAAGAGTCGCCGTCGAGGGCTACGTCCGCGATCTCGATGAAGCCCCACGCCGCGGCGGCGATAAGCAACGCCACGATATAGACGATCGGCTCGTGGCTTCGGAGCCAGGTAACGACGCGCAGGATTCGCATACGAAAGTTCACGCCGTTCTGCCTCCGGGCGAGGAAGAAGTCGCTGGCGCCGGGGTATTCGCGGCCAGACGCAACAGCAGCTCTTCGAGCTTCCTGAGCGCCCGTTCGTCGCGAGAGTGCGACCCCTTCAGGGCCAGGTCGGTCTCTCGCAGCCACGCGAAACAGGAGCCGGCACGACCGCGACCGAGTTGTTTCAACTGCCGTTCGCCTTTGGCGAGCTGATCGCCCCACTGCGGAACGCCCGCTTCGAGCAACGCCTGTTGCAGCGTGATCCTCCGTCCGACTCGTTCCGCGTCTTCGAAGCGTCGCGTCGCCGTCGCCAGCCGACGGAGATGCCAGGAAATCGAACCGAAGAGCGCCTGCGGCGCTTCGCCCGCCCGGACCAGATGATTCAGCTTCAAGAGCGCGCCGGCAGCGTCGCCGTCGGCGGCGGCATCCATCATTTCGAACGCGCTCTCCAGCTTCCATCCGCCGACGAGGCTCTGGACCTCCTCCGGGCCGAGTTCCTGCTTCGGCTGGGCGTAGAGCGCGAGCTTGGCCAGATGGCTGTCGATCAGGCCCGCTTCGTCCTCCGACAGATCGATCAGCCGCCTGGCCGCGGGCTCGGACAGCTTCACCCCATGTTTCGACTCGCCCCATTCGCGGATCCACGCGACCGCTTTTTTCTCGTCGATCACCGTGTTCTTGCCGACCTTTTTCTCGGGCAGCTTGCACTGCACGATCAGGCCCTTCTCGTCCGCGATCTTCGCGAGCCGCGTGTTGCCGGGGAAGGCGGTGACCTCCAACGCGAGGAGCCCGGCGCCCTTCGGCTTCCCTGCGAAGGCCTCCAGCGCGGCGCGATGAGCGGTGACGAACTTGTCGGCGTTCTGCACCCAGGCGACGCGCGAGCCGGCGACGTCGAACAGCGACTGCGTCGCCACCTCGTCCATCACGTCCGCGAACGTCGCCGTCTCGCCGGCGAAGATCGTCGGCGCCGTGTCGCCCTCGGGCGGAAACAGGGCCTGCCGCGTGGCCAAACGGAGGAACGCGTCCGATCCGACCAGCACGAGCAGAGACAAGCTCGCGTCGAGCTTCGGCCGTTTCAGGAAGTCCACGACGTTCTCGCCGCTCACGATTCGGTCCCTCCCTGAAGCGTCGCGAGCGGGTTCTCGTCCTCGTGCCGAACCGATCGCATCAAATCGGCCAGCACGTCTTCGTCGCGCGGAAGCGTCGTCGTCAGGAAGGCCTTGAGCGGAATCGGAATCTCGTCCATGCGGTAGGCCGTTCCTGGTGCGTGGACGCCGTAAACCGCCGTTCGAATCAGAACGGTCGGACGAAACGTCGGATGATCCTGAAACGGCGGATCGAGCGCGATCGTCGGGAGGTCCTGAAGCGCCTGTCGCGCCGCCGGATGAAGTTCGGCGGCCCCGGCGCTGCCGACGAACAGGACGGCGTCCGACTCGCGTCGCTGAAGTAGCTCGCTGGCGGAGAATTCGCCTGGGGAGTACCGGGGATAGCCGCGATTCAGCGAAACGCTGAACGGGAAGCCCGTCTGCCAGCAGAGGACGCTGTCCGCGCCCGCCACGTCGCCGAGCACTCGCATCCGCCGGGCATAGAACCGCACATGCTCGTTCAGTTCCGTCACCAGTAGCAGCAGCGTCTCGACGTTCGCGACGCCTGTGCCCGAAGTGTGCGTGGCTGCGCGAACAGTCGATCCCAGAGCGAGCCCGTGGCCGAAGAAGACGATCCCGCTGCCGCAGGATTTCATCCGCGCAGCCAGGTCGACCAGTTGCGCGTTCGGAACCCCGACATCGAAAACGGACGGCAACGACCGTCCTGCGACGAGCGCCCGCAGCGCCCAGAGCGCTTCCAGGTCCTTCCCGCGAGCGATCTTCAGAAACAGATCGGCCCGGCGGGAGGTCGGCGTCTCCTTCACGTCGACGACGACGAGCGTCCGCTTACGCCCCTCCAGAAAGGCGCCGGGAGCGTCGACGGAATACCTTTCGAGGTGTCGCGGATGAGTCTCGACAGGATTCGAGCCCCAGTAGATGACGAGATCGCACCGCGACTTCGCTTCGCCCAGGGAGCAGGTCGACTCGCCTACCCGCTGCAGCGCCATGATCGACGCCGCGTGCCGTCGCGATGCGGTGGTATCGACGACTGCCCCGAGGCGATCGGCGAGTTCGATGGCGACTCGCTGGCCCGGCGTACTGCTCCGGGAGAGGCCGTACAGGAGCGGCGCGTCCGACGCTTTCAGGATTTCCGCCGCCCTCGCGATCGCAGCCGCGTAGGGCGCGGGCTTTCCCTCGATTTCACAGGCAGGAGACGTCGTTTGGTTCTGCTTCAGAAACCAGGGACGAGCGAGTTCGCAGGCCCGTTCCGCCTCGACCACACGGTCTCCTCGGACATGGACGCCGATGTCATCGCACGTACATCCGCACAGCGTGCAGGCGACGTCGTGGACGATGAAATCGGAGCCGGTCATCGCGTCGCGAATCGAATCGAACGGAGGAGAACGCTGCCGCGTATCGTATCGGGGCGCCTGCGACGGGAGATTCTATCCCGAGACGGCCTCGACAAGCGCCGTCGCATTTCGGAGGCCGACCAGGTTCATTGGGACCCGCGTTTTTTATCGGGATCGATCGCGGCTGCCTGGAGGATCGCCACGGATCTCTGCCGGAAGACTGATCCGAGAAATCGGATTGTTGCTTGGCTATCGGCGCTCGCTCCGCTATCGTGATTTCGGATTCGCTTGTCGCTCGCGAGCATCAGCGATTCCCCCCTGCCTCGCCTGCCCGCCTTCCGTATCGCTTTTCCAACGCTGCCTTCCCGCATGAATTCGCTTGCAATCGTCTGGATCGGCGCTCTCGCGCTGTGTCAGGTCGGCGAACCCGCTGAGGATCCCCGACGGCAGATCGGTACGACGCTACCGGCGATGGTTTCGCTGCTGGAGAAGCAGGAATACCGGCAACTGATCGAGAACTACGTCGACCCCTCCGATCTGGAGGAGGCCCTGCAACGTCGCGTGGAAGCGGACGCGGCTGCCGGCGCCACGCTGGAAGAGTCTCGCGAAGCGGCGCTCACTACGCTGGTCGAACACTTCGGCGGTCGGCAGGCGAAAGACCTTCTCGCCGCCCTGCAAGCGGTCGCCGCCGAACCTCCCGCAGAAGCCGGACCCGATCAGGATCGTCTGACGTTGCTGGGGGATGGCGTCGCCCGGCCGCTGCTCTTCGTGCGCGTCGACGGGTTGTGGCGATTGAAGAACTGACGATCAGCTTTCTCGGCGCGAGAGAGGCTTCGCAGATCGCTGCGTCCGTCCCAGGCCCCAGCCCACCCACGCCGGTCCGGCGACGGCGCGAAGCGATTCGACGGTCAGGAACAGCCCGCCGGTGATCAGGACATCTCCCAGAAGCTGATTCCTCAAGAACGGCAGGGCGAGCCAGTAACAGGTCGCCAGGCCGTTCGGCGTCTGCGGGTAGTAGGCGAGAAACGAGCCGAAGTTCGAGATCGTCCAGAAGAACAATCCGGCGAACGCGGCCGCTCCGCAAAGCACGTAACCGTCGAGCAGCGACCGCATGCTGACCCGGTTCGCCCCGTCGGCTTCTCGTTCCTTGCGGCGGTGGTTCCGTTCGCGGACGAAGGCCCAACTGCCGAACAGGCTGACGGCGATCGCGATCGCGTGACCGACGTAGACGAACGCCATCTCGGTCGCGCCGTAGGGCTCCAGGAAGAAAACGTCGGTCGCCAGAATCGCGGCCAGCGGAATGAGCCAGGCCCACCGGGGGCTTACGTAGGCGCCGGCGATGACGGAGACCGCGACGATCGCCGTGACGTTCGGAGGGTGAGGCAGGTAACGACTCAGCGCCGCCACGAGAAACAGGAGCAGGTAAACCATGCCGGATCGAACGAACGTGCGGGGAGGGGAAGGCGCCGAAGCCGCCTGCGACTCATTAGATTGTAAATCGAACGTTCAGGTCCTGGAGAGCCTCGGCCGGTTCGCCTGCCGGAAAAGCTGGCCCGGCTTACGGTTTCGCGCCAGATTGACCGTCGGAATTGACGACAACTAGAATCGGCGCTGCACTTGCCGGAAGGCCGACGCCCCGTCGCCGCCTTCGCATCTCTTTCCAGCGTATCTGACGTGCACGCGATGCAGATCACGGCCCGGCTCGAGGCGCTGAACGGTCCTGACAAGGGAGCGCTGTTCGACCTGCGCGAGGGGGAGACCCTTCTCGGACGCGATCCCGCCCAGTGCACGATCCCGATCGATGCCGTCGCCGTGTCGCGACGCCACGCGGTGATCACCTGGGGCGGGACCGGATTTCTGCTCGAGGATCTGAAGAGCCGGAACGGAACGCTGCTCAACGACGGCGAGGTGGCGCAGAAGGTGCTGCTGAAGCACGACGACGTGCTCGATATCTGCGGCCGGCGGTATCGCTTCGTGTCCGCTGCGCCGCTTCCCGCCGCGCCGGAGACGCCCTCCAACGCCGGCCTCCGGAGCGCGAATCCCCTGCTCCGTCCCGCGTCGCCTCCGACGGGCGCGGTGATGGTCGACGACGACGCATCGTCGTCGACCATCATGAAGCAACTCGACGCGTCGTCGTCGTACGGCGGTCTCTCCGCGTCCCCGGAACAGACTCTGCAGGCGTTGCTGGAGATCAACCGCGCGCTGGCCCGGGCGCTCGCGCTGGAGCAGGTGCTGCCGCAGGTATTGCGTTCGCTGTTCCGTATCTTCCTGCAGGCCGACCGCGGCCTCATCGTCATTCAGACGGACGACGACGAACTCGTTCCCAAGTGGGCGGAGAGTCGCCGCGCGGGCGCCGAGAACGAAACGATCCGCATCAGCCGGACCGTCGTCCGGGAAGTGATCCGGAGCAAGCGGGCCATTCTTTCCGCCGATCTGCAGAACGATTCGAAGTTCGAGATGTCCGAGAGCATCGCGAACGTGAAGATCCGTTCGATGATGTGCGCGCCGTTGCTCGACAGCGAAGACCGTGCCTTCGGCGTGTTGCAGATCGATACCGCCGACCAGCGTCGCAAGTTCCGCGAGTCCGACCTGGAAGTTCTGATCGCGGTCGCCGCACAGGCGGGCGTCGCGCTCGACAACGCGCGCCTGCATGAA
The DNA here is from genome assembly GCF_056501455.1 of Lignipirellula cremea. Lineage (NCBI taxonomy): Bacteria > Pseudomonadati > Planctomycetota > Planctomycetia > Pirellulales > Pirellulaceae > Lignipirellula > Lignipirellula cremea. Next base: position 5,063,213 of record NZ_CM151415.1, on the reverse strand, counting down.
GAAGCCATCCGGCAGCATGCGATCGAGAAGGATCTGGAACTCGCTCACGAAGTGCAGAAGGGCTTCCTGCCCGACCATCCGCCGGAGATCGAAGGCTTCGAATTCTACGACTACTACGAGCCCGCGACCGGCATCGGGGGCGACTGCTTCGACTACATCCCGATGCCTGACGGCCGGTTGGCCGTCGTCGTGGCGGACGTGGTCGGTCACGGGATCGCAGCCGCGCTGATGATGGCGAAGTTCTCGTCGGAGATTCGTTACCGACTGGCCGCGGAGAACGATCCGGCGAAGGCGGTCACGCGGCTGAACGACGCGCTCAGCGCCCTGCCGCTGGACCGGTTCATCACCATGGTCATGGCCGTCGTCGATCCGGTCAAAGGCGAGTTGACCGTCGTGAACGCGGGGCACATGGCGCCGATCATTCGGATGCCCGACGGACAACTGGTCGAACCGGGCGAAGAAGAGGCCGGCATGCCGCTGGGAATCATGGAGGAGATGGACTACGAACAGGTCGTCGTCCCTTTCCCGCCCGGGGCGATCGCGACGCTCTATACCGACGGCATTAACGAATGCATGGACGGAGCGGGAGACTTCTTCGGGATCGACCGGATCCGCGACATGGTGCGCGCGAGCGAGCCGGTCGCCGGGGCGCTCGGAGGCTCGATCGTCCGGGACGTGCGAGGATTTCTGGGCGACGCGATGCAGAACGACGATATGTGTCTGGTCACGTTCGGCAGGCGACCTTAGAGCGTCTTTCGCGAAACTGTAGCGGCTCTTTCGCCGATTTCGCCCTGATTCAGTGCGCCGCGCACGCTATTGGTCAGTGCGACACGCATCAGGTCGGACCCGCGTTACAGGCGACGTAAGTCTTACGCCTTGCGGACGAAAAGCGTCGGTCTACAATCCAGGCGTTCTTCGCGCGGCGTCTCTCCCTCCCCTGTGCGACGAACCCACGTGCGACATTGCGCTCGGGCTGCTCCGCTTCGCGGAGCGTTTCGAGCGATTCAGCGGACGACGCGGCTCTGCATATCCGCGCGTAGAATCGGCGCGTCGACGCATCGACGCGGGAGGGGAAATGGCGGATCAGCTCACGTTCGGCGCCTACTCGCCGGATGACTTCTACGACGAGTACTTCACCGCCCGCGGCGCCCCGCGGCCGGAGACGACTCTGCTGATTCAGGCCCTCGATGCGCTCGAACCGGGCGATCTTCAGCGCCGGCAGAAGGCGATCGACCGAGCCCTGATGCAGATGGGCATCACGTTCACCGTCTACGGTCACGAAGCCGGGACGGAGAAGATCTGGCCGTTCGACGTCGTTCCGCGGATCGTCGCGCTGAACGAGTGGAACCTGATCGAGCGAGGGCTGAAACAGCGCATCAAGGCGCTGAACGCCTTCATCGACGACATGTACCACGAGCAGCGCGTCCTGAAGGACGGCGTCATCCCGGCTCATGTCGTCGAGTCGGCGACGACGTTCCGCGACCAGTGTCGAGGGCTCAATCCTCCTCGGGGTATCTGGTGCCACGTCACGGGGACGGATCTCGTTCGCGACGGCGACGGGAAGATCTACGTTCTGGAAGACAACCTCCGTTGCCCCTCGGGCGTGTCGTACGTTCTTCAGAATCGTCTGGTGATGAAGCAGACCTTTCCGCAGATTTTCGAGAAGGCGGCGGTCCGCCCCATCTCGGACTACCCCGGGAAGCTGTTCGAGACGCTGCAGCACGTCGCGCCGGAAGGCGTCGCGAATCCGACGATCGCGGTGCTGACGCCGGGCATGTACAACTCCGCCTATTACGAGCACTCGTTTCTCGCCCAGCAGATGGGCGTGCAACTGGTCGAGGGTCGCGACCTGGTCGTGAAGAACGACTTTCTCTACATGCGGACGACGTCCGGGTTCGAGCGGGTCGACGTCTTGTATCGCCGAATCGACGACGACTTCATCGATCCGAAATGCTTCCGCGCGGATTCGGTGCTGGGACCCCCCGGCCTGATGGACGTCTACCGGAGCGGAAACCTCGGGATGGCGAACGCGCCGGGCACGGGCATCGCCGACGATAAGGTGATCTACGCCTTCGTGCCGGACATCATCCGGTATTACTTGGGCGAGGAAGCGATCCTGCCGAACGTGCCGACGTACCGCTGTTGTTACCAGGACGAGCGGGAGTACGTGCTGGCGCATCTCGACGAACTGGTCGTGAAGGCCGCGAACGAGTCGGGCGGTTACGGCATGATGATCGGACCCCGCGCCACGCCCGAAGAGCGGACGAAGTTCGGGCAACTGATTCGCGACAATCCGCGGAATTACATCGCCCAGCCGACGCTCGCGCTGTCGCGGGTTCCGACCGTCTGCGACGATAAGTTCGAGGGCCGGCACGTCGACTTGCGGCCCTACATACTGTACGGCGAAGAGATCTGGGTGCTGCCCGGCGGGCTGACGAGGGTCGCGCTGCGCAAGGGCTCGCTGGTGGTCAACTCGTCCCAGGGCGGGGGCAGCAAGGATACGTGGGTGGTGGAGAACACCGCCTAAGGTTCACCTCGGACTGACGATCTCGAAAGCGAGTCGATGCCCAGCATGCTCAGCCGCGTCGCGGACTCGATCTATTGGATGAGTCGCCTGGTCGAACGGGCCGACAACGTCGCCCGCTTCGTCGAGGTGAATCTCTACTTGGAGATCGACCTGCCCGATCATGGCGCCAAGTCGTGGAGCCCGCTCGTAGCGGCCACGGGCGACGACAAGATCTTCGAGGAACGTTACGGCGCCCCCACGCGGCAGAACGTAATCAAGTTTCTCACGTTCGACCGCGAGTACGGCAATTCGATACTCGCCTGCCTGCGATGCGCTCGCGAGAACGCGAGATCCGTTCGCGAGGCGATCCCGTCGGAGCTCTGGGAGCAGCTCAACGGCTTCTACCATCTCGTGCGCGATCAGTCGGCCGACCGGATGGCGTCCGACGAGCTGGCGGATTTCTACAAGCGCATCCGCATGGAGTCCCACCTGTTCCACGGAATCGCCGACGACATTATGACCCGCGGAGAAGGATGGCACTTCTTCAATATGGGTCGGCTGGTCGAACGGGCGGACAAGACTTCCCGGCTGATCGACGTGAAGTACTTCACGATCCTGCCGCGAATCAGCGACGTCGGTTCGCCGACGGACAACCTGCAGTGGACCGCCGTGCTGCGATCAGTCTCCGGCTTCGAGATGTACCGCAAGCAGCATCATCTCATCGCACCCTCGAAGGTCGTCGCGTTTCTGCTCCTCGACCGCGAGTTTCCGCGATCTGCCCTGCACTGCCTGCAGAGCGCCAGTCGTTCGCTCCACGCGATCAGCGGCAACTCGATCGACCAGCCTCGCCTAGTTCCCGAGATCCTGCTGCGGAATCTGATCGGCGAGTTCGAGTACGCCTCGGTCGAGGCCGTGTTGCTATACGGCCTGCACGAGTTCGTCGACGGCTTTCAGAGACGACTCAACGAGATCGGCGGCGGTATCTACGAGACCTTTCTGCAGTACCGCAGCCTGGCCGATACGGACGACGAAGAGACTTCGACCGCTTCGTCTGCCGCGAACGTCGAACCCTCCTCGAACGGCGCCCCGCATCGACCGGCCAGCCGATCGCCGGTCCTGATTCAGACGCAGGGTCAGACGCGGTCGCAGACCCAAGGTTGAACCAGCGCTCCTTCGCCGCCGCCCTGCCCCGCTTCTTGAGATAGAACGAGTTCTCGATGTCCGTTCGGGTCGCCCTGCGCCACCGCACCAGCTACACGTACGATCGCCCGATTTCGCTGGGCCCGCAGGTCGTTCGACTTCGTCCGGCGCCGCATTGCCGCACTCCGATCTTGGCGTACTCGCTCACCGTGAAGCCGGAGACGCACTTCCTCAACTGGCAGCAGGATCCGCAGGGGAACTATCTCGCCCGGCTCGTCTTTCCGGAGAAGACCGACCATCTGGAGATCGACGTCCATCTCCTGGCGGAGATGGTGACGATCAACCCGTTCGACTTCTTCCTCGAACCGTTCGCGGAAAAGTATCCCTTCGAGTATCCGAAGGCGCTCAAGCACGAACTCGATCCGTTCTTCGAGATCACTGAACACGGACCGGCGTTCGACGCGATGGTCGCCGAACTCCGGAAGACCGACGTGCCGATGAACGACTTCCTGGTGGAAGTCAACCGTCGCGTGCAGCAGGCGCTGAAGTACGTCATCCGCCTGGAGCCCGGAGTTCAGACGCCCGACGAATCGCTGGAGAAAGCGTCGGGATCCTGCCGGGATTCGACCTGGCTGCTCGTGCAGATCTTCCGCCACTTGGGCATCGCGTCTCGATTCGTCTCGGGCTATCTGATCCAGCTTGCGCCCGACGAAAAGCCGCTCGAAGGTCCCGAAGGTCCGACCTGCGATTTCACGGATCTGCACGCCTGGTGCGAGGTTTATCTGCCCGGCGCGGGCTGGGTGGGGCTCGACCCGACGTCGGGTCTGCTCGCGGGCGAAGGGCACATTCCGCTGGCGGCCAGTCCCGATCCGACGAGCGCGGCGCCCATCACCGGAATGATGGAGGAGGCGAAGAGCGTTCTCGATCACGAGATGACGGTCGAGCGTCAGATCGAGGCGCCGCGCGTCACGAAGCCTTACACCGACGAGCAGTGGCAGGACATTCTGAAAGCGGGCGACGCGATCGACGAAAAGCTCGATCGCCAGGACGTCCGCCTGACGATGGGCGGCGAGCCGACGTTCGTCTCCATCGATGATATGGAAGGAGCGGAGTGGAACGGCGCCGCAGTCGGGCCGAACAAGCGCCGCATCGCGCAGAGCCTGCTTCTTCGCCTGCGGAAACGCTTCGCGCCGGGCGGACTGCTTCACTTCGGCATGGGCAAATGGTATCCGGGCGAATCGCTTCCCCGCTGGTCCTTCGGCTGTTACTGGCGGAAGGACGGCGTCCCGATCTGGATCAACGACGATCTGTTCGCCGATCTTGAAACCGATTACGGCTTCGGTCCCGCGGAGGCGAGAGCGTTCGGTTCGCGACTCGCCGACCGGCTGGGCGTCGGTTCGCAGCATGTCGTCCTCGCGTACGAAGACGTCTTCTACTATCTCTGGAAAGAGAACAAGCTTCCTTATAACGTTCCGCCTTGGGATCCGAAGTTCGGCGACGCGGAGGAACGCGACCGACTGATCCGCATTTTTCAACGCGGGGTGAACGCGCCCGTCGGCTGCGTCCTGCCGATCAAGCGTCAGTCGCAGCAGGCGCGTGCCCCGTGGATCAGCGGGAAGTGGCCCGTCCGCGCGGAGAAGATGTTCCTGCTTCCCGGCGATTCGCCGATGGGTCTGCGGCTGCCGATCGATACGCTACCGTGGGTTCCGACCAAGCTGCTTCCCGTCGATCCGGAGCGGGATCCGTTCGAGGAACTCGACGCGCTTCCCGCCCATCCGCTGGCGCTGGTCGACGGGATCGCGGGGCAACCGTACGTCGACTTCTCGCTCTCGACGGATCGTTCTCGGCTCGCGTTTCAGACGCTCGAGATTCCGCCGGAAGAGGTCGAACGCGTCCGCAAGGTGCGACGCGAAGCGTGGGCGAAGGTGGCTAGCGGGAGCGGTACCGGAAAGCAGGCGGTCGAAACGGACGAGGATCCCGTCGTCGATGCGGAGATCGTGCGAACGGCTCTTTGCGTCGAGCCGCGCGACGGCAGGCTGCACGTCTTCATGCCGCCCGTCTACGGACTGGAGGATTACCTCGATCTCGTCGCGCAGGTCGAAGCGACGGCGGTCGAACTCGACATGCCGATCGTGCTCGAAGGCTACCTTCCGCCTCACGATCCGCGGCTGAACGCGCTGAAGAATACGCCCGACCCCGGCGTGATCGAGGTCAACGTTCACCCGTCGGAGAACTGGCAGGAACTGGTCGAGACGACGCAGGCGATCTACGAAGAGGCGCGGCAGGTCCGGCTCGGCACTGACAAGTTCGACGTCGACGGGCGTCATACAGGAACGGGCGGCGGCAACCACATCGTGCTCGGCGGAGCGACGCCGCAGGACAGTCCGTTTCTTCGCAGGCCCGATCTGCTGAAGAGCATGCTCGGGTTCTGGAACAACCACCCGTCGCTGTCATATCTCTTCTCCGGGAAGTTCATCGGCCCGACCAGTCAGGCGCCCCGGGTCGACGAAGGTCGCCGCGATTCGATCTACGAACTGGAGATCGCGTTCGCCCAGACGCCTCCCGCAGGAGAACACTGTCCCCCCTGGCTGGTCGACCGGCTCTATCGCCATCTGCTAGTCGACCTGACCGGAAACACGCATCGGGCCGAGTTCTGCATCGACAAACTCTTTTCGCCCGACTCGCTGACGGGGCGGCTGGGTCTGGTCGAGCTTCGCGCGATGGAGATGCCGCCTCACGCGCGGATGAGTCTGGTGCAGCAACTCCTGATTCGCGGCATCGTCGCCGCGTTCTGGGAGAAGCCGTACGAACGGCCGCTCGCGGAGTGGGGGACCCGGCTGCACGACGAATTCATGCTCCCCCTGATCGCGATACGGGACTTCCGCCGGGCGCTCGGCGAATTGGAGCGTCGGGGCGTTTCGCTTCCCTGGGAATGGTTCGCTCCGCATTTCGAGTTCCGCTTCCCGTTCGTCGGCGAGACCCAGATCGACGGTATGCATCTGGAGATTCGTCAGGCGATCGAACCGTGGTACGTCCTGGGCGAAGAGCCGGGCGGCGGCGGCACGGTGCGGTACGTCGACTCGTCCGTCGAACGGATGCAGGCCTCGCTGACCGGCGGGGAGGCGAAGCGGCACGTGCTGACTTGCAACGGAAGGCGCATCCCGCTCTCCCCCACGGAGACGGTCGGCGAGATGGTGGGGGGCGTTCGTTTCCGGGCGTGGCAGCCGCCGTCGTGCCTGCATCCGACGATCGACGTCCATTCGCCGCTGACGTTCGAGCTTTTGGACGCTTGGACCGAGCGCTCGCTCGGCGGTTGCACGTATCATGTAGTCCATCCGGGCGGGCGCAGTTTCGAGACCTTCCCGGTGAACGCCCTGGAGGCGGAATCGCGTCGCGCGGCGAGATTCTTCTCCCACGGATTCACCGCCGGCAGGTTTCCGATCCCGCCGCTCGAGTCGAACGACGCTTATCCGTTCACGCTCGATATGCGTCGATCGCCCAGCGGAAATCTCTGACAGCCTCCTGCGAAACGCATGCATGGCGTTTCGCGGCTTCCGGCAAAGACCTCCTGATCGTCGTTCCGTCACGAAAGCGTTTCGCGGTAGGATGCCGCCCTTCGCGTGCCAGCGGCAAGTTCGTACGGAGCGACGTTCGATGAGTTCCACCGCCGGCCCCACTCGTACGGCGCCTCCTCGGTTGCTCGATACGTATCGGCCTCTTCCAGAAGTCTACGACGAAGCCTTCCAGGCGCCGGGCGTTCCACGTCCCCACGCTGCCGCCTTCTATCGGGAATTCGCCGCTCGCGAGCGCAGGGATCTCGACGAGCACGTCAGCCAGATCCAGGCCCAGCTCGCGGAATTCGGCCTGGATTACCATGTGCCGGGCGAAGACCGGGACGATCGACCGGGCGAGCTGGACGTGCTGCCGGCGTTTCTCTCGGCGACGGAGTTCGCGGAGCTGGCTAGCGGCGTGGCGCAGCGGGCCAGGCTGATCGACCGGACGTTCGCGGATCTCTCGGGCAAGCAGGAATTGCTCGCCTCCGGAGCGCTCCCTGCAGAACTGGTCCTCAATAATCCCCGGTTCCAGCGGGCCGCCGTTCGGGTCGAGGGAGAGCGTCCGCATCGCCTGGCGCTCTACGCGGTAGACCTGGTGCGGACAGTGTCGGGGCAGTGGAGGGTCGTCGCCGACTACACGGGCCTGCCGCCCGATCTCGGCTTCGCGCTCGAACACCGGATGATCGTCTCGCGGCTTTATCCGCGGGCGTTTCAGCTTCTCGGCGCCGAGCGACTCGCCAGCTTCTTCATGACCCTGCGGGCTGCATTACGCGCCGCGGCTCCGGGTAACCGCGACAATCCTCGCATCGTTTTTCTGACCCAGGGCGCCGGGAGCCGCGGATACTTCGAAGACGCGTACCTCGCGCGTTACCTGGGCTTCTCGCTCGCGGAGGCGGAGGATCTCGCCGTACGCGAATCGAAGCTCTTTCTGAAGACCCTCGGAGGCCCCCTGCCCGTTCATGCCGTTCTGCGGGGGCTGTTCGACGACGACTGCGATCCGGTCGAGCTGAAGGGCGGGTCCGACGGTTCGGCAGGCGTCGCGGGACTGCTGGAGGCGATTCGCGCGGGTTCGACGGCGCTCGCCAATCCGGTCGGTTCGGGCCTGATGGAGACGCCTGTCTTCGCCGCCTTCTACGATCGGCTCTGCGAACGACTGCTGGGCGAGCGCCTGCTGCTGCCGTCGATTTCCACGTGGTGGACGGGAGAGCCAGAGGCGCGCAAGGTCGTCGCCGAGCGGCTGCGCGAGTTGGAAGGTTACAAGACTTTCGCGAGTCCCCGCACGCGGCCGTTTCTATTGGCTCAGACTCCTTACCACACATGGACGGAGACTCGCCGTCAGTGGGAGGAGAATCCCGGCGGATGGTTCTTCCGCGAGGCGCCGACGCATTCGACGTCGCCCGTCTGGAACGGTCACTCGCTCGAACCGTGGAACTTCCAGATCCGCATGTACGCGACCGCGGACGGCGACGGCTTCAGCGTCATGCCGGGAGCGATCGCGAAGCTGACGCCGCCGGCCGGAAGCCGGGGGGGACAGCGCGTTCGCGTGCAGGACGTCTGGGCCCTGTCGGATCGGCCCATCGAGAACGTCAGCCTGCTTCAGGAACCCGGAACGCCGATCGAAATAAAGCGCAGCGGCGCCGAGCTTCCCAGCCGCGTGGCGGAAGATCTGTTCTGGCTCGGACGGTGGCTGGAGCGGACGGAGAACAAGTCCCGCCTGCTGAGGGCGTTGGTCCACCGCTTGGCCGGGGAATCCGATGTGGTCGATTCGCCGGCGGCGAAGGTTCTGGCCCGTTCCGCGGCGGAGGTCGGCCTGATCGAAACCAGCTACGGCGTCGCCGGCTTCGAGGCGGCCCTGCCCCGGTTGGACGGCTTCGTGGCGACGCGCGCCCTGCGCTCGAACGAGCCCGATTCGATCGCCTCGGGCGTGAAGCACTGCCTGCGATCGGCGTCGCGGGTTCGCGATCGCCTGTCGACCGACTTCTGGCAGATCCTTCACCGCATGCAGCGCCACCTCCATCAGGGCTCTTCGCACGACAACGACTTTCTGACGGACGAACTGACGAGCCTGAACCGTCTGATCTTCGACTTCCATGCCGCCAGCGGAGCGATGCACGAGAGCGGCACCCGCACGCTCGGCTGGAGCTTCCTGGAAATCGGACGACGCATCGAGCGAACGACGCACACCGCGACGCTGCTGGAAAACATGCTGAGCGGACGGCTCAGCGAGCAGGCGGCAGCCCTCGAGGCGACGCTCGAAGCGGGCGACAGCATCATGACCTACCGCTCGCGGTACCTGGGGCAACTCCAGCCGCACGCGGTTCTGGACCTGCTGTTGCTCGACGATTCGAATCCTCGCAGCGTCGCCTTTCAACTGGAGGCGCTGCGACGGCAGGTCGAGGTCCTGGAGCGAGCGACCGGGCCGCAGTCGGCGCCGAAGGAGATCGCCGCCAAGGCGATCGAGGCGCTCCGAAAGGTTCAACTCGACGATCTCCTGGGGGCGAACGATCGCAGGCGGGAGAGCGTCGCGGCGGCGCTGGAGGAAATCAAACGGCTCGTCGAGGAACTCGGCACCGTTATCGCCGAGATCTATCTGCTTCACGTCGGACCGCTACGGCGCTTCGGCAATTTCAGCACGGATGACTGAAGCTTCAGGCGGGAGCGTCGCATCCGCTCCCTGTCGGCAGGCAGATTTCCGCAGGATCATCGCGAATGACTCGTTACCGCGTTCGACATCTCACGCGATACAGCTACGACGAGCCGGTTTCGGTCTGTCACAACGTCGCCCATCTGAGTCCTCGGTCGACGGCGTCATCGACCGTCAGGACGCATGAGCTGGTGATCGACCCGGCGACCCGCTTCGATCATCGCACCGACTATTTCGGCAACCCCATCGCGTGCTTCTCGATCCCTGAGCGTCATCAGGCGATGTCGCTGGAGGCGATCAGCGAAGTCGAGGTCGTGCCGCGAGCGCTGCCGGAAGCGACCGCAACCCTCCCCTGGGAGCGCGTGCGTCAGGGACTGGAACAGCGATCGTTCAGCGACTGGCTGGAGGCGACGCAGTTCCTGTTCGATACGAAGCTCGTCATGCGGGGGCCGGAACTGGCCGCGTTCGCACGCCGCAGCTTCGCCGCCGGCAGGCCGATCTTCGAGGCGGCCCTCGATTTGAACCGGCGAATCAAGGAGCAGATCGCGTACGTGCCGCGGTCGACCGACGTCGATACGACCGCGATTCAGGCTTTGGAGCTTCGCCGCGGCGTGTGCCAGGATCTGGCCCATGTCTTCGCGGGAGCGATGCGGTCGATCGGATTGCCCGCACGCTACGTCAGCGGCTACCTCCGCACGCGCCCGGCGCCGGGTCAGCCGATCCGTCTGGGCGCCGACGAATCGCACGCCTGGGTCTCCGTCTACCTGGGAGACGCCGGCTGGGTCGAACTCGACCCGACGAACGATCTGGTCGTTCGCGACGAGCACGTTCTGCTCGGATGGGGGCGGGATTACCGCGACGTCGCGCCGCTCCTCGGCATCTACCTGGGCGGCAGGAATCAGTCGCTGCAAGTCGAGGTCGACGTGACGCCCCTCGAGGTCCCGACGCTCACTTCTTAGGCTCGTTCTGTCCTGGGCTTCGGTTCGGCGCACGAAGAAAGGCGAGCTCTCCCTGCGGAGGGCTCGCCTGCTTTCTTCAGGCCTGATCAGCGGCCCTTCTTCAGGCCTGACCAGCGGCAACAGGAGACCAGCGGTCTCACTCGGTCGCGGCAGCCTTCTTCGCCGGCGCGCCGACTTTGCCGAACTTCTTGAGGAACTTCTCGACGCGACCCATCGAGTCGACGAACTTTTGCTTGCCCGTGAAGAAGGGGTGCGAAGCGCTCGAGATATCGACGAAGACGACGGGATATTCGTTTCCGTCGGTCCACTTGATCGTCTGATTGGTGCGGATGGTCGAACGCGTCAGAAACGCGTAATCGGCAGCCGTGTCCTTGAACACGACCTGGCGATACTGGGGGTGAATGCCTTCCTTCATCGTCGTTTCTTTTCTGCTGGCGGGTACAGCGGAATGCGGTGCGGACGTTCCATCCCCGCCAGCGGTCCCGCGATCCGGCAGGCCTCTCTATAATGAGGCTTCGCCGAGCGTCTCCGGGAGCCCGCAAGCTGGGGAATCCGGCATTATCCGCGAGGTTCCCGCTTCTCGCAAGGACGTTTCGAGGGTTCGCGGAGACCGGGGCGTCGGACGGCCCTTTCCGCTAGGCCCGCCGTCGAATCGTCGCCCGCCGCCTCCCGCTCTTACGGAAATCCGACCCGAACGTATGGCAAACGGAACGCCTTCGCTCCCCCTCGCCGATTTGCGGATCGCCTCCCTGGAGAGTCGCCGGTCGGAAGAGATGACGCGCCTGATCGAACGCTTCGGCGGCTCGGCGTTCGTCAGCCCCTCGATGAAAGAGACGCCGCTGGAGTCCCCGCGGGCCGCGATCGACTTCGCCCACCGGTTGCTCGTCGGCGAAATCGGAATCGTCGTGTTTCTTACGGGCGTCGGATTCCGGCAGTTGCTCGACGCGGTTGAGAAGCACGTCGATCGGCAGCGCTTTCTCGACACCCTGTCGGACGTCATCACCGTCTGCCGCGGACCGAAACCGGTCGTCGCAATGCGGGAGGTCGGGCTCACCCCGACCTATCGAGTCCCCGAACCGAATACCTGGCGGGAACTGCTCCAGACGCTGGACCAGTTCGTTCCCGTCGCCAATCAGGAAGTCGCGCTCCAGGAATACGGCAAGCCGAATCCGAGTCTGGTCGCCGGACTGGAGGCTCGCGGGGCGAAGGTGCTGTCCATCCCGATCTATAAATGGGACCTTCCGGACGATGCCGAGCCTCTGAAGGCGAACTGCCGCGCGATCGCGGCGGGCGAGCGCGACGTCCTGATGTTCACTTCGGCCCACCAGGCGGTGAACCTGCTGCGCGTCGCCGGCGAACTCGGCATCGAGGACGACGTCCGGAAGGCCCTCGCCTCCCGCACGGTCGTCGCCTCGATCGGACCGACGACGTCGGAGATGCTGACCGAACTCGGGATCGCTCCCGATCTGGAGCCCGAACATCCCAAGATGGGCCACCTGGTCGTGGCCGTGTCTGAGAAGGCGCCGCAACTGCTTCGCAGAAAGAACAGGTCCTACGTGACGCTCTCGGGTCCCGCCAGCGATCCCTCCGACGAAGCCGCTCCCTGGTACGACAGCCCCTTCATGCGGGCCTGCCGGGGAGAGCCGACGGACGTCACGCCGATCTGGCTCATGCGCCAGGCCGGTCGCTACATGGCGGAATACCGCGAAACGCGGTCTCAGGTGAAGGACGTTCTGGAACTCTGCAAACGTCCCGATCTCTGCAGCGAGGCGATGTGTACCGCGGTCAAACGCCTAGGCGTCGACGCGGCGATCATCTTCTCCGATCTGCTGCCGATCCTCGAGCCGATGGGGTTCGATCTGGAATTCGTCGCCGGCGACGGTCCGAAGATTCATAACCCCGTTCGCGAGGCCCGCGATCTCGATCGGGTCCGCGAACTGGAAACGATGGCCGAGCTCGAGTTCGTGATGGAGACCTGTCGACGAACCCGCGCGGACCTGCCCGAGGACGTTCCGCTGATCGGGTTCGCCGGCGCGCCCTTCACGCTCGCGAGCTACGCCATCGAGGGGGGCGGCAGCCGCAGCTACCTCCACGCCAAGTCGCTCATGTATCGCGACGAAGGGGCGTGGAACGAACTGCTGGGCAAGTTCGCTCGGGGCGTCAGTCGCTATCTGGCGGCACAGATCGAAGCCGGCGTTCAGTGCGTGCAGATCTTCGACTCGTGGGCCGGCTGCCTGGGCGTCGCGGACTATCGACGTTACGTTCTGCCGCACATGCAGGCGATCATCGCCAGCCTGCCGCCCGGCGTTCCGGTGATCAACTTCGCGACGGGCAATCCCGAACTGCTTCCCCTGCTGGCCGAAGCGGGCGCGGGAGTCATCGGCGTCGACTGGCGGATCGAAATCTCCGACGCCTGGGAACGAGTCGGCCACGACAAAAGCGTCCAGGGAAATCTCGACCCCACGGTTCTTCTGGCCGACCGAGGCCTGATCGAAAGTCAGGCGAAGAGGATCCTCGATCAGGTCGCGAACCGACCTGGACACATCTTCAACCTGGGGCATGGCGTGCATCAGCAGACGCCGGTGGACAACGTCATCGCGCTGGTCGATTTCGTGCACGAATACAGCGCGAAGCGGACGTAGCCTGTCGCTTCCCCACGGCCCCATCGCTCTCGAAGGTCGGACGCTATGCCTACAGCGGCGCTCGTGACCGGCGCTTCGGCCGGCATCGGATACGAACTGGCTCGCGTGATCGCGGCCGACGGACAGGACGTCATTCTCGCCGCGAGGTCGGAGGAGAAGCTCCGCGAGCTCGCCGCGCTGATCGAGAAGGAGAGCGGCGTCCGCACCTACGTTATTCCCGTCGACCTGTCGAAGACCGACGGAGCCGGCGAGTTGGTGCGACAGATCGCGGAGTTCGGGCTGACCGTGGACACCCTGGTCAACAATGCCGGCTTCGGCGAACTGGGGCCGTACGCTTCGTTCCCCTGGGAGTCGTTTCGCTCCATGATCCAGGTGAACGTCATGTCCCTGGCCGAACTGACGCACGCGTACCTGCCCGGCATGATCGAACGCCGGCAGGGAGCGCTGCTTAACGTCGCTTCGACCGCGGCGTTTCAACCTGGCCCGCTGATGGCGGTCTACTTCGCCAGCAAGGCCTTCGTCCTCTCCTTCACGGAGGCGATCGCCGAAGAGACCCGGCCGTACGGCCTCGCGGTGACGACGCTCTGCCCGGGGCCGACGATGTCGGACTTCATCTATCGCGCGAAGATGCTCGATTCGGGGCTCGTAAAGGGGAAGAAGCTTCCCACCTCGCGCGAAGTGGCAGAGTTCGGCTATGCAGCGCTGAAACGCAAGCAGGTCGTCGCGGTGCATGGCTGGGGCAACTGGATCTTCGCCAATCTGCCCCGCATCGCCCCTCGCAGCGTCGTCCGCCCGATCGTCAAGGCGATGAACGTTCGGCGATAGAGGGCATCGACGCGACGAACTCCGCGCGCCTTCGCGATTTAGCGGAGCGCACTAGAATGCGATCGGATGCCGGGACGTCGAGCCCGGCAGGGGAAGATCGCGTCGCCGAGGCGCTACAGGAGGCTGCAATGGCCGTCGAATCCGCTCAGGATCTGCTCTCGAAGCGATGCAAGCCTTGCGAAGGAGGCGTCGAGCCGATCTCGCCGGACGATGCGCGCGAGCAGGCCGCGAAGCTCGAAGGCTGGTCCGTCGCCGAGAACGGAAAGGCGATTGGGAAGCGCTGGAAGATGCGGAACTTCGTCGCGGCGCTGGAATTCTTCCGGAGCGTCGGCGATCTGGCCGAGGCGGAGCAGCACCACCCCGACCTGCATCTGACCGGTTATCGCGAGGCCGCGATCGAGATCTCGACGCACGCCATCGACGGACTGTCGGAGAACGATTTTATCCTGGCGGCGAAGATCGACCGGCTTTCCTGTGACGGATCGCCGCGCGTCTGATCTATGCCGGGTCGATCACGCAGCCATGCGGCGCGTCGGCGCTACCGGCGGGGCCAGTCGTTCCCACAGGTCGACGGTGAGGAGCATCTCGCCGTCGCGGTGGTAGAACTGCAGCAGGTTGACCGGGATCAACCACATCGCGGCGCACTCGCCGGCCCGATAGGTTCGGGCCATCTGCCGGCCGTCCCGGATGAGGATCTCCTCCTCGTAACAGTCGATGTCGCCAGGAGCGACGCCGACGCGGGCGAAGCCTTCGAGCGCCAGGGCTCGTACGGCATCATCGGAGAAGGCAGCCATGGTGCGGTCTCTTCCCTGAGTCCGAATCGAAGCGACGGAGGCACAGCGGCTCCTCCGCGGGCGCCGCGACCGCGCAATATCGCAGTCCGTCGCCCTGTTAGGTATCGGCCCGCTCGCTCTCCCGCCTTGGGCCGGAACCCGGGCGCCTTCCGGTTCCGGGCAGTTTCCTCTCCGCTGAATCGTCAATAGCCGCATGGACGACCAGGTTCCGCCCTTCGCCCCCGTTGCGGGGCGTCGAGGCTATTACGGCGCGAGCAGCGCCGCGTGGCGATGACAAGGGCGTACATGACCGCCTTGCGAGGTGTGTGTGCCCCGGAGCGAGATGCTGGAGTCTCTCCGCGGACGGGGTCCTTTACGGAAAATTATTGCTTCTAGTTGTCGGTTTCATGGCAACAATGGTGTAGATTGGGCGATTGAAGTTAGTGCGGTTCTCGCTCCCTGCGAACCGCGCGGTTTCGTCCTCTCCCTCCCTTGCGACGCTCCACCACCCGCCTGCGTCGCGAACTGAAGCTCGGAGCTCCCCGCCCTCGGATCGAAGAAGGAACGACATGCTTCCGCTCAATGCGCTGATCGGAACCCTCGCCTCTCCCTCCCGCGATTCGTTCGCTCCCCTGGGGGAGCGACGGATGGCCGAACTGGCCGCCTTTTTCCAGCGGCCCGCGACGCAAGAAA
This sequence comes from Lignipirellula cremea, assembly GCF_056501455.1. Taxonomy (NCBI): domain Bacteria; kingdom Pseudomonadati; phylum Planctomycetota; class Planctomycetia; order Pirellulales; family Pirellulaceae; genus Lignipirellula; species Lignipirellula cremea. Next base: position 5,047,477 of record NZ_CM151415.1, on the reverse strand, counting down.
TCGTCGTACTCGCCTGCTGCGTAGTGATCGGTCTGGTGTCGTCCTACGACGGTTACCTGACGATCCGCTATCACGAGTCGCTCGCTCAGATGGAGATCAATCCCCTGGGGCGGTCGATCCTGCAACTGGACCGGGACGGCGGAGCGTCCGCCACGGCGCTGGCGACCTTCCTGGGCCTGAAGTTCGCCGGAACGGTGATCGTCATCTGCGCCCTGCAGGGAATCTTTCGCGGCCACCGTCGCATCGGCCTGACCAGCGCGATCGCCGTGGCGATCGTGCAGATTCTGCTCGGCTTCTATCTCACGTTCGGCGAGCACTACATGCTCGCGTCGATCCTGGGTTAGTCCCGAACGGACGATCCGGAATATGAAAGAAGGGCGCCGTCGGGTTCGACGGCGCCCTTCTTTCATTGTCTGTCGTCGTCTTCCGAAACCGCGGCACGCGTCCGCGCGATCGGCTCTCAGGCGGTGAAGGGCGGAAGTTTCTCGATGTACTTCGGTCCGTTCGGGTTGCCCCAGCGACGGATGCGATACGCCCGGATCGAGTAGAAGGTGAGGTAATACGTCAGCACGCCCAGCACGCCGCCCAGGATCACGCTTCCCAGAACCAGCGGCCAGCAGATCTCGCTGAAGCGGGTCAGGTAGAACATCGTGCTCTCCTGCCAGCCCTCAGGCGGATGAAGCAGTTCGCCCCACCACCTGGTTCCGATCGAATTCTGCAGCAGGCAGATGCGTCCGACCTCGTACGACGCCCACAGGATCGGAATCGCCGTGACCGGATTCGAGATCCAGACCAGCGGGATGCCGATCACCTTGTTCGCGCGAAACAGCCACGAGAAGAACAGGACGAGGGCCATCTGAAAGCCCCCCGTCGGCGTCAGCGACACGAACATGCCGATCGCCGCGCCGAGCGCCAGCTTGTGCGGCGGATCGTCGGCGTGCAGCACGCTATGAATGACGAACCGGCGCACGCGCCGCCACTGGTATCGATACCGGCGGTAAAGCGTGCTCGGCTTGGTCACGCTGGGATGACTGGCCACCAGGAAACTTCTCGAAGGGTCGGGCTGCTGCTCAGAGCGTACGGAGATTCATGGCGGCGACGCTGACGCTCCTCGTCAGGAGCCGCGACGGAGTCGGATCCTTCGTCGCTGAACGCTCGGTCGCCGAAACGCATGAGTCTCGCTAAAAGTTGATCGGCAGGTCGAGTTCGGAGTTCAGCTTTCCTGACGCCGTGAAGCGCTGCGTAAGCTCGTTACCGCCGCCGATCGCCGTAAAGTATAGAATCGTCTCGGGAATGCGAGAATCCGAAGTCCGCCTTCCGAGGGGCATTCCGATGCGTTTCGGAGCAGCGTCAAAGTCCGGTCGGCTCGAAGTTTAGAAGCGACGGTTTCGATTTCGGCTTCTCGCGTGAACTTCTCTTGAAGATCGGTGATCGAAGTAATCTGACCGAAAGGCGACGAGGCGAGAGCGGGACGGACGGCCGCCGGCGGACGAGGAATCGTTCGCGGGAGGAAAGTCCGGGCGCCATAGGACAGGCGGTCGGTAACTCCGACCGGTCGTGAGGCCAGGGAAAGCGCAACAGAAAGCAAACCGCCTGGAGATTCGTCTCCCGGTAAGGGTGAAACGGTGCGGTAAGAGCGCACCAGCGGTCGGGGAGACCCGATCGGCTAGGCAAGCCCCGCCCGGCGCGAGATCGAGCAGAGGAGACGGCCTTCGCCACGTGCGAAGGCCACGGTCTGGTCCGGGCCGTTCGATCCTCGGGTAGATCGCTGGAGGCGGCGAGAAATCGTCGTCCTAGAGAAATGGTCGTCGCTCGCTTAGGCGAGAACAGAACCCGGCTTACAGTCCCGCTCTCGCCCCGCCGCCTTTCGCCGTCAGTTCTCCGAGTCTTCGACTTACTCTTCCGTCAGGTCCGACTGCGCGAGCCGATCGAACTCTGTCGATTCCACGTCCTGCAGCAGCTTCAGAATGCAGAGCTGGTTCATGCTCGTGCGGCGGCGATGGGCTTCGTGCCGCAGCGACTCGTGCAGGCTCTTCGGAACCCGGACGGTGATGACCTTCAGCGGCTCCTTGCTGTTGATCTCCCCCTCGTGCGAACGCAGGACGCCGACCATCTGCTGGATCGCCGCGTAGGCGGTCGACTCCCGGAAGGCGGCGACTTCTTCGTCGGTCTTCAGGGCCTGCCGGACCATTCCCTCCGGCCCGAGCACGGCGCTGAAGAAACGGATCCATTCCAGCTTCTGGACATAGAGATCCCGGGCCGACTCGTAAAGATTCCGCCACGCCGGCGGCAGTGCCTCCAGTTCCTGACGGGTCAGATCGAATAAATGCGTCGCGGCGCCGGCCGTCGATTGAGCGTCGGCGGGCGAGGACTGATTGCCGCCGGCGGGAAGGTCGAAGCGACGGTGCGAGGTGGTCGTCTTGTCTTCCGTGAGTTTGCCTTCGTTCATGCCGCGATTTCCTTCTTCTGCGGGTGAATGGACGTCCGCCATGACTGCGTGACGTCTGCATCATTCCGGTGAAGGCAAGCGGCGCTAGCAAACCGCTACAACTGCTACACTTACGACGAACGGACCGTGGTGCGACAAAATCAGGCAGCGTTGCATGGAATCGAGCGGCGGGTGCGGCGCCTAGTTATTGAGCAGTGGCAGGATTCTCAAAGACCACGTGTCCAGTCAGTTCGGGTCTTTTGGATTGCGCAAATAAAAGGCCTGCTGCGCCCCTAGGGGGCGCAGCAGGCCTCGTGGATGAATCGGTCGCTGCCTGCGTACGCGAACGCAGCCGCGATCGGCGGGCGAGCTACGCGGCCGCGATTTCGTCACGCACCTTCAGGAGGAGGTCGCGCGTCGCCTTCACGCCGGCGAACTCATCGAGCTTCGAGCCTTCGTATTCGATCCCGACGTAGCCGTGGTAATCGAACTCGAGGACGAGCTTCATCATCTTCAGGTAATCGGTCTTCGTCTCGTTGCCGTTCTCGTCGAAGTCATGGCTCTTGGCGCTGACCGCCTTCGCGAAGGGCATCGTTTCGCGGACGCCTTTGTAGCGGTCGTATTCGTGGAAGTTGCCGAAGTCGGGCAGCGTCCCGCAGTTCTCCTTGCCGACCGTCTCCATCACCGAAGCGAGCCATTCTCCGTTCGACGACAGGCCGCCGTGGTTTTCCACGATCACGTTCAGACCGAGCGGAGCGGCGAAATCGCTCAGCCGGGCGAGCCCGTCGGCCGCCAGCTTGAGTTGCTCTTCGTACGAGCCGCTCGAGGCCGCGTTCACCCGGATCGAGTGGCAGCCCAGGAACTTCGCGGCGTCGAGCCACTTGCGATGGTTATCGACGGCCTTGGTCCGCGCCTCGTCCTTCGGATCGCCCAGGTTCCCTTCCCCGTCGCACATGATCAGCAGGCTCTTAACGCCGAGGTCGGCGGCGCGCTTTTTCATTTCGCCGAGGTAGGCCTCGTCCTTCGCCTTGTCCTTGAAGAATTGGTTGACGTACTCGACCGCGTCGATGTCGAACTTTTTCTTGACGGTTTTCGCGAAGTCGAGGTGATCCAGTTCTTTCGCGAAGATCGCCTTATGGAACGACCACTCCGCGACGGAGAGTTTATAGAGAGGTTCCTTGGCAGCCGACTCGTCAGCCGCGAACAGTCGGGAACCGGGGAGGAGGCTGGCGGCGCCGGCGGCGGCCAGGGTCTTCAGAACGTCGCGACGGTGAAGCGAAAACTGCATGAAGTCGACTCCAGGAGAGAAAACGCCGCGAAAGCGGTTCGCGTTAGCAAGCTTATGTCGCAGCGGTCCGAAATGCGGGCGGCAGGAAAGGCTGAATCGCGGGGCGAACCCGCCGGTCGAAGAACGGTCAGTATAGGTACGGGAAAAATGGGCGGCAACGAAACGGCGCCAGCGCCCCGGCGAATCCCGGTCGGGACGTAAATTTTCGCCGATCGGCGCTGCCCCCGAGCTTCCGCGACATCAAAATGGGCGAAGACAGTCCGCTCGCCCACAGCGAGCGACCCCTGACGACCGCGGGTCGAGGGCGACTGCCGCGAACGGATCTTGGAAGATCCGTTCCCCCGGCCGATCAGGCCGTAATCCTTCGGAGCATCCCCAGAGCGTGACATTCAGAGACGATCGGAAGCAGAGCGTCGCCCAGGAAACCGCCGTTCTCGCCCGCGTCATCTTTCCGGAGGACTTCGTCGAAGACGATCCTCTGGAAGAAGTTCGCGGCCTCGCCGAAACCGCCGGGACCGTCGTCGCCGGCGCGGGCGTCACCCAGCGACGCGAAAAACCGGACGTCTCTACGTTCGTGGGCAAGGGGAAGCTGGCCGAACTGAAGCGGATCGTGAGCGATCACGACGCCGACGTGGTGTTGTTCGACAACAACCTCGGTCCGGCGCAGACCCGCAATCTCGAGCAGGAATTGAAGGTCAAGGTCATCGACCGGACCGAACTCATCCTCGATATCTTCGCCACCCACGCGCAGACATACGAAGCCCGGCTCGCGGTCGAACTGGCTCAGCTCGAATATTCCCTTCCGCGACTGAAGCGGATGTGGACCCACCTTTCGCGCATGAAGGCGGGCGTAGGCACGCGCGGTCCTGGCGAAAAGCAGCTTGAAGAAGACCGGCGACTGGTCGAGAGGCGGATCGCGGATCTGAAACGCGACCTGCAGTCGGTCGAGCGTCGCCGCGAACGTATGGTCGAGGGGCGCTCGGGCACGCCGACGGTGTCGCTCGTCGGCTATACCAACGCCGGCAAGAGCACGCTGATGAACGCGCTCACGGACGCGAACGTCTACGCGGCGGACAAGCTGTTCGCCACGATCGGTACGCGGACGCGTCGCTGGAAGCTTCCGAACTGGGGACCGGTGCTGCTGTCGGATACCGTCGGCTTCATTCGCGATCTTCCTCACCAGTTGATCGCGTCGTTCAAGGCGACGCTGGAAGAGGCCCGGCAGGCGGATCTACTCCTGCACGTCGCCGACGCCAGCAATCCGAACGTGTTCAACCAAATCACCGCCGTTTACGAGGTCCTCGGCGAACTGGAGATCTCGGAGAAGGACGCCTTGCTCGTGCTGAACAAGGTCGACCGGATGGAGTCGCGCGAGACGCTGAACGCGATCCTCGAGCGCTATCCCTCCGCGATCTCGATCAGCGCGGCGACGGGCGAGGGCTTCGCGCGGCTGACGCACGCGGTCAGCGATCACCTGAGCCGACACTTTCTGGACCTGGAAGTCGACATGTTCGCCGGCAACGGAAAGTTGCAGGCGTACCTGGCTGACCGGGGCGAGGTGCTGTCGACGCGAATCGTCGACGATCGCGCGCTGGTGCATTGCAAGTTGTCAGCACGGTACTTCGGGCCCCTGCGAGATGCCGAAGACGTGAAAGTGGCCTGCAAGTCGGGATCGCTTCCCGATTTCAGCGCGGTGGAGGAACGCCGCAGCCTCCGCGACTTGCAGCGTCGTCTGCGTCGGGCGAATGCCGAAGGCGTCATCGAAGACGAGGAAGAGTCGATCTCGGCTGACGACAGCGTCATGAACGGTCACGTTGTCGACGACGCGTCGAACGGCAAGCCGCATGCGGACGGCGTTACGGAAGCCGGCGATCAGTCAGCCGACGATGCGAGTCGCGAGGGCGCGTGGAGGCTCGACCGGATGCAGAGTCGCACGCCGGCACATGAGGACGGTCGCTCTGCACATGACGATGGTCGCTCCGCTCCGGGCGACGGTCGATGATGAACCAGCGGGGGGAGTCCGGCAGAACGGAACCGCGTCGACGTCCCCGGCTGAGGAAGCTTCGCGGCATGCGCGTCGTGCTGACGGGCGCTTCGAGCGGAATCGGACGCGAGCTGACGCTCGCGCTGGCACGCGCCGGCGCGGAAACGATCGCCGTCGCGCGGCGGGAGGACCGACTCGTAGACCTGGCCAATTCGGCGCTTGGGCTGATTCATCCGCTGCCGGGCGATCTGACGGACCCGATCTTCCGCGGCGAAACGATTCCGCAGGCAATCGAGCGCCGTTGGGGCGCGCTCGATTGCCTGATCAACGGCGCGGGCGTCGGCGCCGTCGAACGCTTCGACCAGTCGAACGAAGCGACGCTCCGCGCGCTGATGGAGATCAACTTCTTCGCGCCGGTCGAACTGACGCGCTCGGCGCTCCCCTTCCTGCGACGCGGAACCGACCCCGGGATCGTCAACGTCTCCAGCGTCCTCGGTCATCGCGCCGTGCCCGGCAAGAGCGAGTACTGCGCGACGAAGTTCGCGATGCACGGCTGGTCCGACGCGGTCCGTGCCGAACTGGCGGACGAAGGGATCGACGTGCTGCTGATCAGCCCCAGCACGACGAACAGCGAATTCTGGGAGAGCCTGGTCGCAGGCGAGGGAGACGCGCGCCGAACGGCGAAAGCCATGTCGGCGGAAGTCGTCGCCCGGGCGACGCTGTCGGCGCTCCGACGGCGCCGACACGAGTCGATTCTTTCGCCAGGCGGGAAAGCGCTGGTCTGGCTAGATCGCCTGCTTCCCGCTGTCGCCGATCGACTCGTCGCCCGATTCGGCGACAAGCCGTAGACCGGCGACTACCGACAGCAGATTCGCAGGCCGCTCGTCGCGAACGCGTTCCTCTCGCGGCTTCAGTTCGCCGCGACGGATGCCGACGCCCTCCGGCGCTACGACGCCGATCTTCACCGACCCAGATCCGGTGCGAAGGACGCGGATGACGACGTCGTCGCCGATGACGATCTCTTCGTTCTGTCTGCGGGTGAGGACGAGCATGGTCAGGTTCCTTCGTGGATGACGGTTTCGATTCGTTCGAGGCGCTCACGAGAGAGCGGCTACCTACTAATACGGTCGTCGCCTGACACGTCCGGTCGATCGGGGATTCGAAAGCGCGAAATCGGGTCGGGAATACGAAAAGGACCCGCCTCCGGATGGCTCCGAAAGCGGGTCCCGCGAAGGAGATACGATGTTCGCTCTCGTTCAGTCGTTAATTTCCACGAGTTTCGTCGACGGAACCATCGATCCGATCTGCTGGAACGACTGCTCCATCTGCTCTTCCATTTGCGTGGGGGACGATCCGCCAGGGACGTCGATCCAGATGCCCTTGCCGGCGAAGGCGATCGCCCGCATCAGGTTGCGATCGGCTCCGGCGCCGACGCTCATGGAATGGACGGTGATGCCTCGCTTCACGCACTCCGTCGCCTCGTAGAAGGCGTACCGCTTGTGGACGTCTGTCGTGGAGTAGTCGGCCACGCCGTTTCCGTCGTAGTCCGTCCACTCGGCCCAGTTCCAGTTCGACGGCAGGGTGAATCCAGAAGGCGAGCGATTCGCCAGACCGTCCGTCATGACGATCATCGTCGGACGAGCGCCGTATCGCAGGTGCCCCGTGTCGGTTCCGCCCGTTCCGAGCAGCATTTTGCGGCCTTCCAGGATGCCGTATCCGGTGCCCGTGTAGCTGGCGTAGTGCCCTGCCTGCTTATGGCGCTGGATGGCGTCGATCTTGGCGTAATCGTCGGTGATCGGATCCGATTGAAGGTCGATCACGGTGTCGCCGTCGGAGAGATAGTCTTCGCGGACGGCGTAGTCGGCATAGCTGACGACGCCGAGCTGGTCTCCGTACGAGAGATCTTCCAGGAAGTCGCAAAGCATCGTGGCGCCTTCCTTCACCGCGTGGAACGGGTAGTGGGGCGTGCGCCAGAGGTCCTCGCCCTCGTTGTAGGCCTCTCGATTCGTCTGCAGGTAGTCCATCAGCGTCCGGTACCCGTAGCGACGCTTGTAGGTGCCGCTGAGGTTCTTGACGTAGCTGATGTAATTCTTCCACTGCGTCGTGCTGGCGTTGTAGTCGGGCGAACCCTTCTCGACGCCGCTGGAATAGCGTCCGACCTGCGGGAAGGGATACTTCGGCGTGCCGTTGGAGTTCTTCTCGTCGAGATCGAGGGAAGCGAAGATCGTGTTGGTGTCCGTGCTCGACTTGTACGTGCCGTACTTCGAGCTGATCTGCCCGAACCCGGTCGAAGGGAACTTCGACTTGCTCGTGCCCGAGAACTTCGGATCGGCCGCACGCAGGGAATCCCACATCGCGTCCAGGCTCCCTTCGACGGTCGACTGGCCGAGGTTTCCGACGCTGGCGAGCGTCGAGTCGTCGTTCATCGAGCCGGAGAAGTCGAGCACCAGCACCAGGTCCCGCGACTCGACGAAGGCGGCCGAACTTGCCAGCAGCGGAGCGCTCTGGCGTCCGACGGCCCAGCCGAAGGAGAGCGGCACTTCCGAATCCTGCGCGGTCAGATCGAGATTGTCGCGACGGACGTCGACCTGGACCGTGTTGATCGGGCCCGCGTTCCAACTGGTGACCCAGCCGCCCGTCGCGGGGTTGTACTTGCGGTTGCCGAACTTCACGTCGCGGTTCGGATCGATCCACGCGCCGTTCGCTTCGGCGACGTCGACCGCCATCTGGCGCGCGACCGCCACCGAAGGCGAGTCGATACCGACGTCGAACGAGCCGCCGTTACGGCCCGCGTCGTGGATGGCTCGCGTGATCTCCTGCGCGGCGGCAAGCGACGCGGCGTCTGCGGCGGTCTGAATGTTCGTCTGCGTGAGCGAGAGCTTGGCCGTGTCGACCGCGAACGCCACGAAGGCGAACATCGCGGTCAGCGTGAATGCGGCGAGCACGGTGATGATGCCCTTCCGCCTGAGAGAAGTGGAAGCGGCCTTGTTCTTCCTCGTCACGAGGGCGGGGCGACCTCCTCTTTTCCACCCGGGCGTCGGTTCAGGACGCGAATCCTCAGACTGCGGCGTAGTCATGATGCGGATCCTCGATTGCACAGCCAGCGAGATGAGACGGTACGGTTGCGTACGGAGAAGCGGCGACGAACAGGAGACGCTCGTCAGTTAATCAACGTGGAGCGCGCGTTGCGGAACGTGACGCTCGCCTCGAAGCGGTACTCTTCCGCTCCGGGAAACGTGATCTTGGACATCGCGTTGTAGGGAAGCCGGATCCGGACGTCGAACAGCCGGTAATCGTTGTTCGTATCGTCCAGGTCGAACGTGAGCTCGGGGTTGTCGTGATCAAGGATGTCGATCTGCAGTTGTCCTGCTTCCGGATCGATGCCGTTCGCCTTAAGCAGATTGCGCACGTCGTCGATCAGCTTGTCGTTCGCGGTCTCCCCTTCGTCGAGGAAGTTCGTGCGGTCCATCGCCGCGATCCGGGCGCCTTCGCGTGCCGCGGAGGCGAGCTGATTCTGCATCGACAGCGCGCGGGACGCTTCGGCGACGCCCAGCAGCGTCACGATGAAGACCGGCGCGACGAACGCGAATTCGACGGTCACCGTTCCCCGGCGAGAGCCGCGGGAGAGGCGACGGCGACGCGGCGCGGGCTTGCCGCGCAGTGCATCCGGGATCGAAGGTCGAGTTACTGAGTGGGATTCGGCGTTCATGGAACTTCGGTTCGCCGGCGGAAGAGAAGATGACTCTCGCGGGGCTTCGCGATCACTCGTGCCGGGAGATCGCGAAGCCGGCGAGCGGAATGTTCTGGATGAACGGAACCTTGATCACCGCTACGTCGGAGTAGTTCGTCGTCGCGTGAACGAGGAACAGCGTGCGGTCGTCGATCAGTTCCAGGTTCGCGTCAGGCAGCGCGATCACCTGATCGCTCGTCGTCGGAACCGAGCCGTCGTCGTCGAGCGACGAGACGTCCTTGATCGAGATCGTGACTTTGCTCGAGTCCATCGCCGAGGCGAGGTAGGCCTTCATGAAGGCGACGGTCTCCTCGTTGGAGACGCCGTCGACGGAGGCGTAGCGGGCGCCCTTCGAGCAGGCGGAGCGGAGCATGTTGCTCGCCATTTGTGCGTAGCAGATCTCGAACAGTCCCAACAGGAACGTGAAGAAGATCGGCAGCACGAAGGCGGCTTCGACGGTCGTCGTTCCGCGGCGACGAATCCGAAACAGGCGGCGAACGGCCATGGGTCGACCCGGAAAAACCGGTCCGACGAGAGAGAAGAAACTGGCGAAAGATCGCCGCCTCGGCTGAGAGCCGGGCATAGACCTCGCTTCTGCTTGAAGCCTAGGTCACGTTTCTCCGGTGCGCGAAGGTTTTCCGATTTTTCGCTTCGCGCCCCTGCCCTGCCGGTGCAAGCCTCGCCGCCGCGACGACTTTCGAGGGGGCGCCGAGGCCGATCGGAGGCGTCGATGCGAAGCGAACTTCGCGCGGTCGAACGCGGCGAACGCCTGCTGCAGGCGGCCGTATGGCAAGCGGATCCGAGTCGTGAATGAAACCTGGGGAGCGCTTATCGATCAGCGATGCAGGTGACCGGCGCTGACGGACGTCTGGAGCGACGCATCCTCGCTTGCGTCGGATCCGAAGCGATGGGGTCGCGGTTCCACGTTGCCGGCGTCGTCGATGGCCGCGGCAGTCAGGTCCGCAGTAGCCGCGACGTCGGCAGAGAGTTCGATTCGCCATTCGGCGAAGTCGCCTCGCACCGACTGCGCCTGCTCTCCCGCGACGAGCACGCCCGCGACGCGTTCGTCGTCGATCGAAGTTCCGTAGACTTCGATCGATCCGGACGAGAGTCGATTCACGCGCGTGACGACCGTGATCGGAGGCAGATCGTCCTTGCGCGCGAAGTTCGGGTACTTCGCCATGCCGTCTTCGAGACGGATCTCCGGACCATGTCCGCCCATCGGGAAGAAGATGGCGTGCGACTGGATCTGGCGGAAGGAGATGTCGTCGTACTGGTGCAGATCCATGATCGTGCGCCAGATGCCGTAGTTGCAGTCGAAGACGTCGAGACCCTGCACCATCACGCAGGGCGTCATCGCATGAAACGCCCAGTGCGAATCCCATACTTTGAAGTTGCGGATCACGAACGGATGACTGGGGTCGGGGCCGACGCCGTCGCACGTTCCGCCGATTCCCTGCGCGTACTTGTACTCGTCGGCTTCGGAGTCGAATCCGCCGTAGGTCAGACCGCGAATGCCGCCGAGATTCAGCGCGAATCGCCGATGGCAATGGGCCTCGTTATCCTCGAACCGCAGGAAGGGGAGCGTCCGGATGTCGGTCGGCTTCCGCGATCCGTCGGCCTGCGGAATGGGTAGCGTCGTGTCGAAGGTTTCGGTCTTTTCGGCCTCGAACCGATAGCCGTGCTGGTCGCATTCCACGGCGACGTTTCGCGTGAACGCGTTCAGGCTGTTGGCCCACCAGAAGCCGGCGCCGTCATTGAGATCGAACGGCAGCACCTGGTCGGGAAGCGGTTTGCCGACCGTCGCCTGGGCGGCCAGGTTGCGATCGAAGACGTTGAAGACTTCCGTTCCGTCTTCCAGAAAGAAGCCGTGGCCGACGCTGCTATAGCCGATGCAGTCGCGGACGACCAGGTACTGCGTGCCGTGGATCGTGATCCAGCGATTGCCGCTGTCCCAGACGCTGACTCCGATGACCGAGCTGCCGCGCATCGTGTCGCCGGCGAGATGGAAGTGGATCGGGTAGCGACCGAGGACGCCTTCTTTGCCGAGGTGGCGGAACTCTGCATAGCTGATCGAACCGGCCGACCCGCGGTGGTACATCGTGTGTCCCCTGCCCTTCTCGGGATCGGCGGACTCGATGATGACGTTCCGGCTGAGGTTCGCGACCTCGGCGCTGTACTCGCCGCCGCGATGCGTCTTTTCGAGCGGGCGGTCGAGCGTCAGCGTCGCCTGAGCGCCGGCGGACATGCTCGCCAGACCGTTCATCTTCTGGGCGTCGACGATCGTGCGAACCTCGGACGCGGGCTGGTCGGTAACATGGGCCGTTCGGATCCCCTGGACAGGCTCCTGTCGGGAGGTGCCCGTGATCAGAATCTGATCGCCTTCGTTCCATCCCGTCACCGAGTCGGCGAGGAAGATTTTCGTCGCGCCGTCGTCCGCGGTCCGCGTGAGCTTGACCCACGTCCGGTTCATGGGGGCGCCATGAATCTCCATGCGACCGCCGCAGCAGACGATCGCGGGCCACGACTTCTCGTCCGTCCCGGGAATCGCGTGCAGGCGGATCAGCGCCATATGGCCCGCCGGAATCGGTCGGTCCGGCGTCCCGATCAGGAGCTGCGGCTGCGGGCCCTTGCCCATCGCATGCAGTCCGTGCGCGTCGCAGTCGAAGCCGTTCTCCGAGACGCCGTCGCCCGGTTGGACTTTGACGAGCCCCACTTCCAGCCGCGTGTCGCGATCGGTCGCGAAATTCAAGACGCCTGAGATATGAACCGCACGAATCACCTCTTCCGACGCGACGTCGTACGCGACTTCGTGGCCGGCCTTCACCAATACGACGTCGCCAGCCTGAGGAATGCGATCGCCTTCCCAGGTCTCGGGCGAACTCCAGGCGCCGGACTTCACGGAGCGGACGATCGTCAGCGACGGCGATTCGACGCCTGCCGCCGGAACGTCGTCAGCTCCGCGAGCCGCGAAGCCTGCCGAGAGAGCGAGCGCGACAATCGCGCCGAATCGATGCGTTGAACGGCCGTTGAAGTTGATCATGCAGGTATTCCGCGAACGGATTAAGGCTTGGCGAGATCGATCGTCGGAAGCGTGTTCGCTCCTGCGGCGATCGTGGCTTTCCAGGGCGACGACTCCGGCTTCGCGAAGCGTCCCTGCAAGATGTCCGGGACGGAGTTTCCGTCGGACTCGATCTCCAGCCGGCGTTTTTCGTCGATCTTGGGATCGGGCCAGACGACGGTAACGGTCCACTCGCCTGCAGGCGCGCCGTCCTCCGGCACGTACGTCGAAAGCGAGTAAGTCCCCGAGGCGTCGGCGACCCCGCTCGGACGAAGAGCCTTCGCCTGTTCGTCGATGATGGAGGCCGCGGGGTGAAGGGTCACCCGTGCGCCCGCTGCCGGTTTGCCGTTCTTCTGAACCTGACCGGTCGCCGGATGCAACTCTACCCGGGCAGGTCCGCCGCAACCCAGCGCCGCTGCGACGAAGGCCGCGGCGAAGCACGACAGAGCGAGCGAAGACGTCCGTTGATTAGCTGGCATCACGGCATCTGCACGGCTTCGCCGCCGTTGGGGGAGCCGAGCGCGCGGAACGTATCGCCGTCGAGCGTCTCGGGCAGAAATCGCACCGAGCCGTCGGCCAGGCCGAACATGCAGCCGCCGGGGTGGAAGCTGTAGGCCTGGAACTGATTGCTGCAGTTCATCATGCAGGGCCCGGGTCGCGTCGTTCCATCCATCGTGTAGGAGTTGAGCGCCATCGCCGTATTTCCGGACCAGGAAGAGAAGACGTGGAATCCTGTCGGAACGGGCGTGATGACCTTATTCGTCTGATAGAAGTCGGGTCGCCCGCCGATTTCGACTACCCAGAACGTATTCGAGGTTCCGTCCGTGATGCCGGCGAACTTCGTGACCAGGGATCCGTCTCCCCCCTGGCCTGATAGAACGCCGTTCTGGAAGGCGGCGAAGCAGCCCTCGGTCACTCGATTCGCTGCATTCCGAACATTGCGGACGGGATAGTAGCTTCCCGACGCGAGCGTTCCCGCGGTGTATTGCGAGCCGCCTACGTCGGCGACCGTCACGGTCGCACCCGAACCAGCGCTCGAAGGACACGACAGAAACGGAACGACGGTATTCACGACCGGTTGATTCACCTGATGGTCATAGCCCTTCGCGAAGTTGTATTGGTCGGCGAGGTTGCCCTGCTCGATGAACGGCATGATCACCATATGAAACCCGTTCATCGTGGCGTTCCCTTCGTCGTTCGTGAACGTCGAACGGCTGAGCGGCAGTCGTCGATACGTGTCGGCGTAGTTGTGGATCGCCAGACTGATCTGCTTCAGATTGTTGCTGCACGACATACGATTCGCCGCTTCGCGCGCAGCCTGCACGGCTGGCAACAGGAGCGCGACGAGGACGCCGATGATCGCAATGACCACCAGCAATTCGACGAGGGTAAATCCGCGAGCTCGCATCGAAAGCCTCCTAGGGATGGAGATGACCGAAAAGCGTTTCGGTCAGGGAGCTGGCTAGCTGCGGAAGCGTCCGCGTGCGTGGCTGCGCTCGTAGAGTGTGAGATCGTGTCTCACTTCCAAAAGACTCTATTCGTACGACGCGTTTCCGTCAACCGACCGCCTGCCTGAAGAAACCTCCATCGATCGAAAACGTCAGCCGTTAGATGTGGAACGTTCGATTCGAACTTGCAGGCGACGGGCTTGGATCGGTTTGGTCCTTTGCCGGAATGGGCGGTACAATGCTTTCGCGGCGAATGACCCTCTCTTCGGGAGCGTTCGTCGTCCCGCCTTCCGCTCTCCCGCCACGATCTGCCGACGATGTTGAAGCGAAACAGATTCATAATCCGCTGCGCCGTCGTCGCGCTCTGCCTGTCCTTCGCCGTGCCGCTGTGGGCGGACGAGGGCACTGCCGAATCCGCCAAGTTCTTCGAGACGACCATCCGTCCGATCCTGATCGCGCGCTGCGTGGAGTGTCACGGGCCGGACAACGCCGAGAGCGAACTGCGCCTCGATTCGAAGGAAGCGTTCGCAGCCGGCGGCGTCCGGGGCGAGCCTCTCGTCGGCGAGGGGGACGCGAAGCCGGGGCTCTTCCGCCAGGCGATCCGGCACGAGAACGATCTGGAGATGCCTCCCTCCGGCAAGCTGCCCGAGGAGGAACTCGCCGCGCTCGAACGCTGGATCGAGGCCGGCGCTCCGTGGCCCGAGTCGGCGGGCGGTCTGCGCGTCTCCTCCATCGAAGAGCGTCGCGCCCAGGACCGTGCGCAGCATTGGGCCTATCAACCCGTCACGCGTCCGACACCTCCCGCGGTCGCCGATGCTTCGCGCGCGGTTACGCCGATCGATCAGTTCCTGATCGCGAAGCTCGAGGCGAAGGGCCTTGCCTATTCGCCCGAGGCCGATCGGTACACGCTGCTCCGCCGGGCGAGCTTCGACCTGCTGGGCCTGCCGCCGAGCTACGAAGAGGTGCAGGCGTTCGAACAGGACGCTCGTCCCGACGCCTGGGAGCGGGCGATCGATCGGATGCTCGCTTCGCCCCGCTACGGCGAGCGCTGGGGCAGGCACTGGCTCGACGTCGCGCGCTATGCCGATACCAGCGGCTACGCCTTCACCCGGGACAATCGTTATCCCTACGCGTTCACGTACCGCGACTACGTCGTCCGATCGCTGAATCAGGATCTGCCTTACGATCGGTTCGTGCAGGAGCAACTTGCCGCGGATCTGCTGCCCGATCCCCGCGGACCGGAGGCTCTCGCAGGGCTCGGCTTTCTGACGGTCGGACGCGACTTTAACAACGGGCAGGACAATCTCGACGACAAGATCGACGCGGTCTCGCGCGGCCTGCTGGGACTGACCGTCGCGTGCGCTCGCTGCCACGATCATAAGTACGACGCCATCGCGATCGGCGACTACTACTCCTGGTACGGCATCTTCGCCAGCAGCCGTCAGCCGGAGGAACTGCCGCTGATCATCTCCGAGCGAGATCGCGATCGTTACAAGGAATTCTTCGCCGGTCTCGAAGAGCGGAAGAAGGAGGTCGAGGCCTTCGAGCGACAACTCCATACGGAGATCGTCGATCAGGCGTACAAGTCCTTCGCCGATTACGTCGTCCGAACGCAGTACGACCTGCCGGCGATGAGCGAGCCCCGTCCCGAGGGGCTCACGATGGAGGACAAGGACGTTCGCAAACGGATGCTCGACCGCTTCGGCGACTGGGTCAAGGAACGCCGCAGCGAAGAGGGTTCGCCCTTCGCGCCGCTGCTGAGCGTCATCGATCTGCCCGAGGCGGAATTTCCGGCCAAGCTGACCGAGACGCTGACTGCCTGGCGTGCCGAAGTTGGGGCGGTTCCTGCGGACGATCAAGAGCAGCCCCCGTCGCTTTCGATGAAGCGGACGATCATCGAACGCTTCGATGCGAAGATGCCTGTGCGGCGGATCGACGCGATCTTCGTCGCTGCGAAGGCGTATCAGGAACTGATCGAATCGGCCCGGACGGCGCTCGCGGCGAAGGCGTCAGGTTCTGCCGAACAACCGGTCTCGGCGCCGGCGGCCATCGTCAATCGATTCGAACCGATCGTCGCCGCGGAGACGTTCCCCGCCAACGTCTCTTTCGAGAAGTCGAGAGAGTATCGCCATCGCGAAGACCGCGACCGCCTCCAGGAGGTGGAGAAGAAGGCGAAGCAGTTCGAAGCCGACCACGCCGATCCTCCGCCGCGGGCGATGGTCCTCGAACAGAACGGCAAGCACGATCCAAGAATCTTCAAGCGCGGGAAACCCGACAGCCCGGGCGATGTCGTCCCGCGGCAGTTCATTCCCGTCGTCGCGAAGGCTGACGCGAAGCCTTACGAAACGGGCGGTCGGCTGGAACTCGCTCGCGACGTCGCTTCTGCGGAGAACCCGCTGACGGCGCGCGTGATCGTGAATCGCGTCTGGATGCACCACTTCGGCGAGCCGCTCGTCGCGTCGCCCAGCGATTTCGGCATTCGAACCGAGAAGCCGGTGCAGGCCGAACTGCTCGACTATCTCGCCGGCCGACTGATCGACTCCGGATGGTCGCTGAAGGCCCTTCATCGCGAGATCATGGCGTCGAACGCGTACCGGCAGATCGATCGCCTCGACGAGAATGCGTACCTGGCCGATCCGGAGAATCGTCTCTTCTGGCGGTACGAGCGGCGGCGACTGGAATGGGAGCCGCTGCGCGACTCGATCGTCGTCGCGGCGGGACGCTTCGACGGAACCATGCACGGAAAGGCCGTCGAAGTTTTGAAGCCGCCGTATCCAGGTCGACGAACGCTCTACGCTTCCATCGATCGGCAGGCGCTGCCTCAGACGTTCCGTGCGTTCGACATCGCCAGTCCCGACCAGAGCAGCGCCCGGAGGCCGGAAACGGTCGTGCCGCAGCAGGCGCTCTTCCTGATGAACTCGCCGCTCATTCAGACGCATGCCGACTCGCTCCGCGACCGCGTTTGCGGATCGTCGGAAGCGACCGATGCGCGAATCGGCGAACTCTTCCGCATCGCCCTCTCTCGCGATCCATCGACCGACGAGCGGGAGCTTTGCACGGCGTTCATCGCCGGACGCGAAGGCGATCCCTCCGCCTGGGCGGAGCTTTGCCAGTCCCTGCTGATGAGTTCGCCGTTCACCTTCGTCGACTGAATCATCCGCGTCGCCAGAGTCCGCTCTGTGACGAACGCCTGAGAAATACGCCATGCACGAATTCGATACGCCCTGCAGCAGTTCGCCGATCGTCACCCGGCGCGATATGCTCCGCCGCAGCGGCGTGGGCCTGGGGATGCTGGGGCTCGCGACGCTTCTGGGGGACGAGGCGCTTCGCGATGCGCGGGGTTCGGAGACGCAGGCGAGCTATCTCAATCCGCTTTCTCCGAAGCAGCCCCACTTCCAGGCGAAAGCGAAGCACGTCATTCATATCTTCTGCAACGGCGGTCCGTCGCAGGTTGATACGTTCGACCCGAAGCCGGCGTTGGAGAAGTACGTCGGCAAGACGCTGCCGATGGAGAACCTCAAGACCGAGCGCCCCACCGGCGCCGCCCTCCCCTCGCCGTTCAAGTTCCAGAAGTACGGCCAGTCGGGCATCGAAGTCAGCGAACTTTTTTCGCAGACGGCGCGGCACATCGACGACATGGCGATCATTCGCTCCATGCGGGCGGATGTCCCCAATCACGAGCCGTCGCTGCTGCTGATGAACTGCGGCGAGTCGCGACTGGTTCGCCCCAGCTTCGGATCGTGGCTCACCTACGGCCTCGGCACGGAGAATCAAAATCTGCCGGGCTTCGTCGCCATGTGCCCAGGCGGCTACCCCATCGTCTCGGGTCAGAACTGGCAGTCGGCCTTTCTTCCCGGCATCTACCAGGGGACGTACGTCGATTCGCAGAAGCGGAAGATCGACGAACTGATCGAGAACGTCCGCAACGAACGGCTCGATCCCGAGAAGCAACGCCGGCAACTCGACCTCGCCCAGGCGTTGAATAAGGCGCACCACGAAGCCCGGCCCGGCGACGGCGCGCTCGAAGCGCGGATCCAGTCGTTCGAGCTCGCCTATGGGATGCAGTCCGAAGCCCGCGACGCTTTCGACATCGAACAGGAATCCGAAGAGACGCGGAAGCGGTACGGCGACAGCGTTCAGGGGCGTCAGCTATTGATCGCCAAACGGCTCGTCGAGCGGGGCGTTCGCTTCGTGCAGGTCTGGCATGGCGAAGGTCAGCCGTGGGATAACCATGACGATCTGGAGGTCAACCACCGTCGACTGGCCCAGCAGACCGATTCCGGCATCGCGGCACTGATGGACGACCTCAAGAATCTGGGCCTGTTCGACGAGACGCTGATCCTGTGGGGGGGCGAATTCGGTCGCACCCCGGTGGTCGAACTACCCCAGGCCGGTTCGAACGCCGGCAAGATCAACGGTCGCGACCACAACCATTGGGGCTTCACCTGCTGGCTCGCCGGCGGCGGCGTGAAGGGAGGCACGGTGCATGGAGCGACCGACGAGTTCGGCTTCAAGGCGACCGAGAATCCAGTGCATGTCCACGACCTGCACGCGACGATGTTGCACCTGCTGGGCTTCGATCACACGAAGCTCACCTACCGCTACGCCGGTCGCGACTTCCGCCTGACCGACGTGCACGGCAGCGTGGTGAAAGAGGTCATCGCGTAGCGACGATTTCGCCTCACCAGATCATGTCGTCCACCGGCTGCAGCGGGGGCGGGATGTCGGGTTCGTCGAGCGACTGAAGCAGGTTGATCTCGATCGTGCGGCTGATGTGCGACAGCGGCAGATCGTTCGGTTCGGTGCCGAACGGGTCTTCCAGTTCGTCGCCGATGCTGTCCAGCCCGAGAAAGACGTAGGCCAGGAACGCCGTCACCAGTGGCGTCATCCACCCCGTCTTCGCCACGATGCCGAACGGCAGGAAGTAGCAGTAAAGCGCGACGATCGTGTGCGTCAGTTGACCGTACGTGAACGGCAGCGGCGTCGCCTTGATCCGCTCGCATCCTCCCTGCACATCGGTCGCCTGGGCGAGCGTTCGTTCGAGTTCCTGGAAGCGGATCACGTCGATCCGGCCCGCCTGGAACTCCGTCTTCAGTCGCATTCCGATGAACTGCAGGATGCGAATCGGCGGGTTGCGCTGCGAGCGAAGTTCTTCGACCTCCGCCGGGTCGAGCCACCGCGCCAGTTCGTCGATCGACGATTCGTGACGCAGGTGATGCCGCAGCGAATGGACGTAGCCGATCATGGCGTAGATCAGACGCCGGTGCATCTTCTCGACCGGCTCCAGCGGCGTATCGCCTTCGATCAGATCGCGACGATCGACGGGCTCCGAGATCATCGTCAGGACCTGCCGCGAGAAGGTGCGGCTCAGGTTCACCAGTTGGCCCCACAGACGGCGACCTTCCCAGAAGCGCTGGTAACTTTCGTTGTTGCGGAAGCCGAGGAAGATGCCGAGCGCGAAGCCGACCATCGTGAAAGGCAGTTCCGAGAGCGTGAACAGCACGACGACCGCGGTGTAACCTTCGACGATGTGCGTCCCCTGCGGCTGCAGATCCCAGTCGAAGAAGGTGACGACGCTCGCTGCGACGAAGACGGAGAGGAGCCGCTTCCAGATCTTCCGCAGGACGTTGCCCTTCCACGTGAAGATCTGCTTGATCCAGGTCAGGCGACGCTTGACGATCATCGGCGCGTGAGATTCCTTCAGGAAACGTCGATACAGAGCCCGGGGTGCAGTCACGCTCAGGGTAGTTCGAGCAGCTTATCCAGAGGCGGACGCTCGCGATGGACGGTCGTCGCCTGCTGGTAGGCGACCGCCGCCGCGAGCAGCGTCTCTTCGCCGAACCAGGGTCCGGTAAGAACGAGCGTCGGCGGAGCCTGCCCCGCCTCGCGCTTTCCGCCCGCGGCGGGGAATACGACGCTGGGGTGCCCCGACAGGTTCGAATGGACCAGGTCGTCGTCGGCGACGTACAGATCGACCGCGTCGAACAGGGCCTGCATCTGCTGCATGAGCTTCGTTCGCAGCCGCTGCGCGTGAACGTAATCGACGGCCGGCACGAAGCGCGCCCGGCGGAAGGTCGCGGGCCAGGCGCCGAGTCCCTCGGTGACGCCTTCGCGCGTCGGCTGCTCGAAGGAAGCGGCTGCCTCGACTTCGAGGATCGTCGTCATCGCCGACAGCGGCAGGTCCATGGGAAGCGAGATCGGAACGAACGTCGCGCCCAGGTCGAGCAGCGGACGCAGGTCTTCGCGCTCCTCCGGCTGCTTCGCGCCCTCGCGAAAGCCGATCCGCATTCGCGACAGATCCGATCGCTCCGGCGGCCAGCGAAAGGCCTTCGTCACCGCGGAGGGGTCGCACCCGTCGGCGCCATGAATCGCGGCGAAGATGACCGCACAGTCATCGGCATCGCGCGCGATGGGGCCGAGCTTGTCCATCGTCCAGGAAAGCGGCATGCAGCCATGCCGGCTCACGCGACCGAACGTCGGACGAAGTCCCGTCGCGCCGCAGCGCCTGCACGGGGAGACGATGCTGCCGAGGGTTTCGCTGCCGATGGCGAACGGGACGAGGCCTGCGACGACGGCAGCGGCGCTGCCGGCGGACGATCCGCTGGAGCCCTGCTCCGCGTTCCACGGGTTCCGCGTCTGACCTCCGTACCAGCGGTCCCCCAGCGCCAGCGCGCCGAGCGTCAGCTTCGCCACGAGGACCGCGCCCGCTTCTTCCAGACGCTCCGCGACGGTCGCGTACTCGGTCAGCGTCTGTTCGCGATAGTGCCCCGCGCCCCACGTCGTCCTTGCGCCCGGCACGGCCATCAGATCCTTCGCGCCCCACGGAATGCCGTGCAGCGGTCCGCGATCGAGCCCCTCCGCCATTTCGCGATCCGCACGTTCCGCCTGAGCGAGCGCGGCGACCTCCAGAAGCGTGATCACGCAGAGAAGCGCCGGGTCGTACTGCTTGAGCCGGGCGATCGACAGCTTCGTCAGCTCGACCGACGTCGTCTCCTTGCGACGCAGCATCCCGGCAAGTTCGCGAACGGAAAGAAACGCCAGGTCTTCATCGCTAGCTGGCCGTGCGATCTCCCCCTTCGTGGCCCAGCCGGTCGGTCGGAAGGGGGGTTCGACGTCGGGCGGCGTTCCCTGCGGCAGCGTTCGAAGCTGAAACGCCGGCGGCGTGGAGTAATCGACCGAGACTTCGTGCAGTTTCCGGGTCGTGCTCGCGACCTGAGCGAGCGCCTGGACGATCTCCTCGCGCTGCGGATCGGTCAGTTCGAGATCGGCGACCCACTCCGCCTGCCGCACGCCGTCCAGCGTGATCGCGACGCCCTCGCCTGCCTGCTGGGCGAGCGCCCGTTGGAGCGCGAGACTCCCGACGCCCAGTCCGGCGAGGATCTTGAGCGCGTCGCGACGCGAAGCGAGGCGGTCGATCGGACGCGTCATCGTTTACTTCCGGGACGGGATCGCCTCAACCGACGAACTTCAGCAGGCCGTACTTGTTCTTCCCCTTGCGGAGCACGATGACCGAGCCGCCGACCAGGTCGCTCGCCGTCAACGATCGATCGATGCCGTCCGCCCGGCGGTTATTGACGTAGACGCCTCCCTGCTCGATTGACCGCCTGGCTTCGCCGTTGCTCTTGGCGAGTCCGACAAGGACCATGCCTTCCACTAAGGAGAAGCTTTCCCGCAGTCGGTACCGAGGAAATGACATGCTTGGGATGTCAGGGAATATTGAGAGCAACTCGCTCTCGGAGACGTCGTGAATTTCTCCACCGAAGAGGATCGCAGTCGCTCGCTCTGCCAAATGAAGTCCTTTTTCCCCATGAACAAGCCGCGTGAGTTCTTCCGCAAGGCGTCGTTGCGATTGTCTTGACTGTGGATGTTCTAGGCGAAGGAGGTCAAGCACTTCGATTTCGTCTCGTGAGACCTCGGTGAGAAATCGCAGAAGCCTGCTCACATCATCGTCGGTCGTGCTCAGCCAGTACTGATAGAACGCATATGGACTCATCTTCTCGCTGGACAGCCAGACTCGCTCGCCTGTCGACGTCTTTCCTACCTTTTGGCCGCTCGAATCCAGAAGAAGTGGACATGTCAGCGCGTATGCACCCAGTCCGTGCATTCGCCGAAGCAGCTCCGTCCCGGCGGTGATATTGCCCCATTGATCACTTCCGCCAACTTGCAGCTTGCAGTCATACTCTTCATGTAAGTGGACGAAGTCGTATGCTTGCAGAAGCATGTAGCTGAACTCGGTATAGCTAATGCCGGTATCACCCTCTAGCCGACTTCGCACAGAGTCCTTCGAGACCATGAAGTTTACCGGGAAGTGTTTGCCGACTTCTCTCAAGAACCTGAGATACGTGAAATCCTTCATCCACGTGTTGTTGTTCAGCACGAGTGCTGACGAACGCCCCTCGAAGTCGAGGAAGCGACGAAGTTGCGATTCTATCGAGGAAATGTTCTGCTCAAGCGACCATTCCGAAAGAAGCGTGCGTTCGGTGCTTCGCCCGCTTGGGTCGCCGATCATTCCCGTAGCACCGCCGATCAGGGCAATTGGGCGGTGGCCGGCCTTCTGAAAACGTCGTAGCATCAACAGCGGCATCAGGTTGCCCACATGCAGGCTATCGGCTGTGGGATCGAATCCGGCATAGAGCGTTCTAATGCCCTTGTTCAGCCAACTCTGTAAGTGGTGCTCGTGAGTCGACTGATGGATCAGGCCGCGCCACTTCAAGTCATCGATGATGTCGAAACTCGGCTTGTTCTCGTTTGCACCGTGGAAATTGATGTATTCGGCAGTGTCCGCAATTTTCTCACGCTCATGGCGCGAGAGCATCTCGCTGTGGAGCACGAGATTAAGCGGAAGCCGACCGGGACGAGCGGCCTTCGTCGGAATGCATGTCAGCGCGAGTGCCAGATAGAACGGCCGTCCGGCCGCCGTGTCCGCGTCTTCAATGAAGT
Organism: Lignipirellula cremea; assembly: GCF_056501455.1. Taxonomy (NCBI): domain Bacteria; kingdom Pseudomonadati; phylum Planctomycetota; class Planctomycetia; order Pirellulales; family Pirellulaceae; genus Lignipirellula; species Lignipirellula cremea. The sequence continues at coordinate 5,024,598 of NZ_CM151415.1, read as the reverse complement.
AGTCGAGGAATATAAGAGCGTCAGGGCGGCCTGTTTCCGTCTCCGAGTCGAGAGTCTCATCTACGTGTGGCCACTTTGCTCCGCGCAGCGAATCCGCGATCTGTTCGTAGCGACCATGATGCAGTTTGACGACGAACCTCAGGTCACGTCCGCCAATGTGGCGTCGATCAATTTTTTCGCCGAATGGCTGGTCCTTCAGGACGTCTAGCAATGCACGCCCCAGCCTCTGACGCCTTGCTACGCGAAGACCGTATCTAAAAAAGATCTTTCGAGTGTGGTCCTGAGCAGGGACGCTCCCGATCAAGCGTAGTGGGTTCCTGAGACCCGAGATGACAGCTTGGTCGGAGCTTGTTGCGCAGTGCTGCAAATATGACTGTCGTGCTGCATCCGTGAGAAGAATTGGAAACCTCCCGCGTTCCTGATATGATTTCAGGGCATCTTGCGGTTCGGCGAATTTGGGGACGGACTCACGACTCACAGCGATTTGCCACGTTCCAAGGAAGTTACCAGGGAGGGTGAGTTGCTGGCGTGAAGATTGGGGATCGCTGCTGGTCATGACTATTGCTGCTGTCTTCTCAGGTCCGGTTGGATCTTCGGTTTCGGTGGTGCGACGCAGTCACTTAGGGGCTGTTGTCGTCTTTGAACGGATGAAACGCGCGGCGTTTGTTCCGGGCCTGCACCTTCTGGACGATCGCCTCGGCCAGTATCAGATCGTCCTGCGTGGTGATTTTCAGGTTGAGATCGGAACCCCGCGCTAGCGCAACAGGTTTCCCAAGGCGTTCCAGCCACTGCGCATCGTCCGTGACACGCTCGTGTCCGTGCCGGTTCAGCGCTTCCTCGTACCAGTCTCGCCGAAAGACCTGCGGCGTCTGGGCCAGCCACATGTCATCGCGAGGCACGGTCGAGGCGATCGTGGGAACCGTATAGCCCGGCGTCCGGTTCGCCCGCTTGAGCGTGCTGGTCGAAGGGACGGCCGCGATCGCGGCCCCGGTCGAGAACGCAGCCTGAAAGGTCCGATCGATCGTGGCAGAGTCGACGCACGGCCGGGCCGCGTCGTGTATGGCCACGAAATCAAGATCGGCAGGAAGCGTCGTCAGGCCGCTTCTTACCGAATCCGATCGCTCGGCGCCGCCGATCGCGACAGAGACCCCTTTCATCGCCAATTGTCCGCCGAACTTCTCCAGAAAGTATTCCCGGTCGTCCTGCGCAATGACGATCGTCACGTCGACGACCTCCGGCCGGTCCAGAAACCGCTCGGCCGCATGCAGCCAAACAGCCTTTCCGGCCAGCAGCGCAAAGGGCTTCTTCGGTCCGGAGCCGCCGAAACGGGCGCTCCGACCGGCAGCGGGCAGGATGACGCCGACGCGAGGCGACACGAGCGACGATCGGTACGAGGAAAGGGAAGTCGATGCTTACGAAGCGATTATAGCGGCGTTCGGAGCATTCTTCGGCGGGAGAGCGCCCGCGGCGCCGGCGCTTTCGTCTGAATCGGCTCATGGCGGACCGTTCGCCCGCAGCGGCGGGAAAAGATTCGTCTAGTTCGGTTTCGCCGCCGCTCGATATAGTCAGCATGGAGCGGCGCCGTCACGGAGGCGGAGGCTCGCCTTCAGAAACCTGCCCTCAGATCCGGCCGCGCGACAGGATGTCGAATCTCGATTCGCTGATGCCGCTCGCCCAGGCGAACGAAAGTTCGATCAGCTACCAGAACTGGCTGATTTTCGGCGGTTTCGTCATCACGGTGCTGACAATGCTCGTCGTGCAGGGGGGGCTCTACCTGGCCCACCGCGCGAACTGGTGGCAGTCGGACGCGCCGGAGCATTGGCCCGAATCGGAACGTCCGCTCCCGCCTCTGACCCTGGTCGAGACGGAAGACCTGCACCAGGCGCCGGAGCCCGAACCCGATCGGCTAGCGCCGCGCGAGCGGATCATCCGCCGGCGATCCGCCTGATTCGCTGGACGAGGAACGGGCACGCGCCAGCGTCGCTAGCGCCCGCGGTCCGAGCGGGTGCTCGCATCGGCAGGTCCGAAAATGTAAGCCATTGCACACGGTGGACTTGCGGCAGTTCGCCAGATCGCTTTGGCGTCATCCGTCTCGCTCCCCTAGAATGACAGCGCCGGGTGACATCGTCCGGAAGGGCGGCGGCAGTCGCGTTCCTCCGCTGCCCGCCCGATCTTGCCAGACCCTGACGGTACGACTCCGGCAGGGTTTCCGGCGAGCGACGAACTCGTCGCGCCGCCCTGTTTCAGGAAGCTCCTACGAAGGATTCGGTCGCCGCCGATGAACGAACGGAAATTCGTCCATCTTCATTGCCACTCGCACTACAGCCTGCTCGACGGCGCGAGTCCGATTCCGAAGCTCGTGAAGCGGGCGAAGGAGCGGGGGATGAACGCCCTCGCCATCACCGATCACGGCAATCTCCACGGCGCTTTGCAGTTTTATAAGTCCTGCAAGGACGAAGGCATTAACCCGATCATCGGGTATGAGGCTTATATCGCACCGGGGAGCCGGTTCGACAAGTCGAACGCCGGCAGCTCGAAAGAGGCCAGCTATCACCTCACCCTGCTGGCGCAGAACCGCGTCGGCTTTCGTAATCTGGTGAAGCTGGCCTCGCATGCGTCGCTGGAGGGATTCTATTACAAGCCGCGGATCGATAAGGAACTGCTCGAGGCGCATAGCGAAGGCATCATCTGCCTGTCGGGCTGCGTTTCCAGCGAGTTCAGCACGTCGCTGCTGCGCGGTCACGGGGGCGAAAAGGAACTGAAGGACGCCGTCAACGTCGCCGGATGGTTTCGCAAGATCTTCGGCGAACGCTACTTCGTCGAGGTGATGAACAACGGCGTCGAGATCCAGCGGATCGCGATGGAAGGCGCCGTCGACGTCGCCCAGAAACTCGGCTTGCCGCTGGTCGCCACCAGCGACTGCCACTACGTCGACAAGGAAGACGCCCAGACGCAGGACGTCCTGCTCTGTATCAACACGGGCAAGTTCCGGACTGACACGAACCGCATGAAGATGGACGGGTCGGAGTTTTACCTCCGCTCGCCCGAGGACATGTACGCCAAGTTCGTCGGCCTGGAACATGCCGTCGCCCGCAGTCAGGAGATCGCGGACTCCGTCCACATCGATCTGGAACTCGGCAAGCGTTACTTCCCCGCCTACCCGATCCCCAAGGAGGCGACGGCGGAGGACTATCTGCGCGAGCTGTGCGAGCAGGGGCTGAAGGAACGCTACGCCGGCGACGAGGAGATGCTGCCCGGCGGAGAACTGTCGCAGGTCGTGCGCGACCGGCTCGATCGCGAACTCCTCTGCATCTCGAAGCTGGGCTTCTCGAACTACTTCCTGATCGTCTGGGACTTCGTGCGCGAAGCCCGCGAACAGGGAATCCCGGCGACGGCCAGAGGGAGCGGCGTCGGCGCGATCGTCTGCTACGCGCTCTACCTGAGTCACGTCTGCCCGATCCGGTACGACCTGCTGTTCGAGCGGTTCCTCGACGAGAACCGCAAGGAAGCGCCCGATATCGACATCGACTTCTGCAAGGAGCTGCGCGGAAACATCATCCGCTACGTCAAGCAGAAGTACGGCGAGGAGAACGTCGCGCAGATCGGCACCTTCGGCACGCTCGCCGCACGGGCTGCGATCAAGGACGTCGGTCGCGCGCTCGGCATCCCGCTCGTGCGCGTGAACGAGGTCACGGCGATGGTGCCCGAGACGCTCGGCATCTCGCTCGAGAAGGCGCTGGAGGTTTCGGAGGATCTCAAGGCCGCCTACGAGGGCGACCGCGATATCAAGGAACTGCTCGACTTCGCGAAGAAGATCGAGGGCCTCGCCCGCAACGTCGGCACGCATGCCGCGGCAGTCGTGATCGCCGACAAGCCGCTGACGGAGTACGTCCCGCTCGCCCGGGTTTCCGGCAAGGACGACATCATCACCCAGTGGTCGATGAACGACGTCGAGGCGGCCGGCCTGCTGAAGATGGACTTCCTCGGCCTGCGGAATCTCACGATTCTGCGCAAGGTCGTCGACCTGATCGAGAAATCGACGGGCGAGCGGATCGATCCGCTCAAGTTCCCGCTCGACGATCTGGAAACCTTCGCCCTGCTGCAGCGCGGCGAAACGAAGGGGGTCTTCCAGCTCGAATCGGGAGGCATTCGCGACCTGCTGCAGAAGATGAAGCCCGACCACTTCCGGGACATCATCGCCACCAACGCGCTCTATCGCCCCGGTCCGCTCGAAGGGGGCATGGTCGACGAGTACGTCGCGGTCAAGCGCGGTCGCAAGGAGGCCTCGTACAAACACGAGATCCTGAAGGAAGTCCTGGAAGAGACCAACGGGGTCATGGTCTACCAGGAGCAGGTTATGCGGATTCTGAACCGCCTGGGTCAGATTCCGCTCTCCTCCGCGTACACCTGCATCAAGGCGATCAGCAAAAAGAAGCAGTCGCTGATCGATCAGAATTACGATCAGTACATGAAGGGCGCCGTCGCCCAGGGACTGACGAAGCAGGAGGCCCAGGAATTCTGGGACATGATCGTCAAGTTCGCCGGCTACGGCTTCAACAAGAGCCACTCGACCGCCTACGCGTTGATCGCGTACCAGACGGCCTACCTCAAGGCTCACTGGCCGGTCGAGTTCATGGCCGCCCTGCTCTCCTCCGACATTCCGGGCCGCAACTTCAAGCGGAAGGACGCGCTGGTCGAGCATCTGGAAGACTGCCAGCGGATGGGGATCGAAGTCGTTCCTCCCGACGTGAACCGCAGCCATGTCGAGTTCGACGTCGAAGAAGGCAAGATCCTGTTCGCGCTCTCCGCGGTGAAGGGCTGCGGCGGTTCCGCGGCGGAGGCGATCGTCCGCGAACGAACGAAGGAGGGCCGTTTCAAGGATCTGTTCGAATTCTGCGAGCGGATCGAATCGAGCGAGTGCAATCGGGCCGCGCTCGAAACGCTGGTCTGCGCCGGCGCGTTCGACTCCCTCGGCGCCCGGCGTTCGCAACTGGAGGCGGCGCTCGATAAGGCCCTGCAGGCCGGGGCGTCCAAGCTGGCCGACAAGAAGGCGGGGCAGAAGAGCCTCTTCGGCGACGACGCCGACGACGGGCCCGAGGTCTCGACGACGCTGCAGGATATTCCGGAGTGGGTCGAGAAGGACAAGCTGGCCAAGGAGAAGGAGGTTCTCGGCTTCTACCTGACCAGCCATCCGCTGCATGAGTACAAGCGGAAGCTGGCCCAGTACGTCACGCACACCACGACCACCATCGACAACGTCCCCGACCGGCAGGAAATCATCCTGGGGGGGATGATCGGCGCGGTGAAGCTGGCCCACACCAAGAATCCCAAGCCCGATCAGCCGTCGAAGTACGCCAACTTCGACCTGGAAGACTGGGACGGCGCGATCCGCTGCATCCAGTGGCCGCGGGACTACGCCAAGTACGGCGAACAGATCGTCAACGAAGCGGTCGTGATCGTCCGCGGCGTGCTCGACCGCCGGGGCGGCGACGAGGCGAACCTGATCGCCAACGAGATCCTGACGCTGGAACAGGCCGAGGCGAAGTTCACCTCCGGCGTGCGGATCCTCGTCGAGGAGAGCGCCCACTCGCCGGAGATCTTCGCCCGGATTCGCGAGGTCCTCCGCACCTATCCGGGCCGCCGGGAGGTGCAGTTGATCGTGCAGCTCGCTGACGGTCCCCGCGTCGCGATCCGCTCGGGCGGTCTGTCCGTCGACCTCGCGCCGGAACTGCGTCAGCGAATCGACGACCTGCTCGGCCCCGGACGCTTCTCCCTGATCGCGTCGGCGCCGACGGTCAGCAAGTCTCCGCAACAAAAGTGGGGAAACAAGAACGGCGCCGGTCAGCAGGGCAGGAAGCAACCGGCGTAGGTATAATAGCTAGTAGAGACTCCAGTAGCGGCAGCCCTTCCGGGCCTCATTTGCGAGAGGATGCGTTGACATGGCTAGGTTTACCACGCGCGTGCAACTGAGCGGCGAACCTGATGGGGAAGAGTATAAGATTCTGCATCTGGAGATGAAGAAGCGAGGGTTTTCGAGGATCATTCTCGCGGCAAATGGCAAGCATTTCTGGTTGCCGCACGCAGAGTATAATAAGGAGGGCGCATACACGCTGCTTCAGGTTCGCGATTCGGCAACAGCGGCTGCTTCGGTAGTGACCAAGGACTATCAGATACTGGTCACAGAGGGCAAACGCAGATGGTTTAATCTCAAACCGGCGACACCTGGAGATGCAGCAGAGTATTAGCATCGCTTGAGAAGGCGACGATCGGTTCGTTTCGCCGCCTGCCCCTCGTACTATGAGACGATGCTATCTAGACGATTCCCTCTTTCGCGGCGCCTCGCACACAGACGGACGGACGATGACGGAATACCCGGAGGACGCGGACGGCGCGCTGCTCGCCGAACTGGAGGCTCAGGGCATCGATATGACCCAGCCGCTGCTGATCGAGTTCGCGGTGGCGGCTCCTGACGAAGCCGCGGCGACCGCCATCAGCGAAGCCCTCGCCGGAGCTGGCTACGAGTCGGAAATCGACTACGACGACGGCGAACCGCTGGAAGGCGAAGCGGATGACGAAGGCCCCAGCGACCCCGACGACGAAGAAGAGTTCGGCCCCTCCTGGACCGTCTACGCTCTCGTCGAACTGGTCCCCGACTACGACGAGATCCTCCGCATTCAGGAAGAACTCGACACTCTCGCCGACCCCCTCGGCGGCGCCGCCGACGGCTGGGGCGTGATGCTCGAAGGGCCGGAAGAGGAGGAGTAGATTGCTTCCGTCGCAGCTTTCGATCGCGCCTAACGGCGCACCACGATCCAGCACCGCTGTTCGCAAGTCTACTCGCCTCGGCGCGGCCGTGGGCGAAGCGCACGACGCAAGCGAGACCAGAAACGCTGAGCGGGGCGGCCGCCAGCGCGAACCACGCCCGACGGGCGACCTTTACAAGCAACCAAGCAGTAATCAGAATACCGTTAAGGACTTTTTACGGCGGATTTCTTAATGCATACGCCTGGAAATACGGTTTCTCAGTCGCAGTTAATCGCGGATGGGCTATCTGGAATGGAGATGATCCACATATGTCGTCTCGATCGCGATTCGCTAAGGGAGGTCTTAAGTTCCGAGCTTCTGGGTATTTCAAAACCTAGGTCCCATCGTACCGTTGAGGCAGAGAAGTCGTTGGGGGTAGAGCCGTCAGTTTACTATTACTTGGGTAGGTCCTATCCAGGATATGTGGGCCAAGTGGCTTGTTGCCTTTCTCTTGCCGAAGTGGTCGGTAGCCCCGACGCTTACGTTACTCCCTTCGATACGGGCGGGCTGCATTTTGGCAAGCTAGAACTTCGTTGGAACAAGTACTCTCCAGACGAACGCCAGTATTTGGCGGCACATACGGCACCTGCGTCTCAGGCGCTGACATATTTGCAAGGCATGATCGAGACGTACTTCGGCTCCGTAGCTCAGTACTGGGACCGTCCAGTGAATGAACTGGACGGATTCCTCGCAGCCACTGGCTCCGATTGGCGGAACTGGACCTTTGAGGTTCGGGCGCGCTTTGAAAGCATGGTATCCTCTGCATTTTGGGTGTTCGACCATGAGTCGCACTCTCATTATGTCGACATGATTGCAGCCGGCGAGGTTTCCGCGTTGCCATTCGACAGATGGGCTTTAAGTGACAATGTTTCTGAGTACGCCGTTGATCGGGTTCGTGCGAAGGTGTTAGGAGGAATTGCATGAATGTGAACGAGAAGATTCTCGTTTTGGGTATGAATGGTTCCTTGACTCTTGAGATGGGTTGGGGGCTGCCGATAGTCTCTGCGGGCGAGCATATCGCAAAAGTCGGAGTGGAGGCGGAGGGGGGGGGGCGTATTATGGAGGCGGACGATATCCTTGATTACGCCGAACAAGGATTGCTGACAATCGCTGAATCCCCAGTGGAATTTTCGGTCGTCCCTCCTTCTCGGAAGGTAGGCGACGCAGTCTCTTCGCATCTTTTGCCGAGCGCTGTTTATGTACTGTATTTTAAGGAATCGCTCCTGGATCGCCTTGGCGTCAATGTTCACAGCGTGAACCCAGTGCCGCATGGGGTGCGGAAGATAGATTTCACTTCAGCGGGCGCCTCTGCCTTCGTATGTTGCCGCGAGTCGTTAGTCTGTATTTTGGAGGATGTGGCACTTTGTATAAACGATGCCGCCGTGCAAGCATTTTCGCGGGTCGACTGGGCGGGAAGTCGCCGGTCTGCCGCAGTTGATCGGGCACTGGAGCTAAGTACTTTGCTGCTGAACGTTGCCGTTACTCGCCCCATGGCTGTTCGAGCGATCTCTATGAGAGGAGCAATTCTTGCATGGGGCGCCGACGCTGCAAACGTGCCGCAGTGGCTTGACGCTGTTCTGACACGGTTTGGCATACGGCGAGAAGAACAGTCCATTTGGGATCAGCGGTTTAAGGCCGTCGTCACTGCGGCCATGTCGAATGAATATTTCCGCCTCGTGTTTCGCGACCGAATCCGAGAAGAGGCAATTCGCATAGCCTTAGCTCGGCGCACTAGAGGATATTCTCGGGGCCCGTCAAATCCCTATGGATCGTCTAAACCCGATCCTCGCAAATCATAAGGGAAAGCCGTGGACGAAATGAAGCGAGCCTTGTCTCGCATGCGACGGTCGCTCAAGAAACTGGAGGCCATGACGGATCGACGTTCGCTCGGCCGCAGTGCGCTTGATGAGGCTCGATTCCCCGTTTCGTTGGAGATCCTACGGGAATGCTATGCGCGATTTTTAGAGAAGGACGCATTCCAGCCGGGGGATGTCGTCGAATGGAAGGAAGGACTCAAGAACCGCGTCACCCCAGACTATGGAGAGCCGGGAATCGTGGTTGATGTGCTGAGTGAGCCGATCCAAGATGAAGAAACTTCCTCGGGAAGTCCATATTTTCGCGAGGCACTTGATATTACAATCGCCGTCATCGAACCGACAACCGGTGACATGCTCGTGTTTCACGTGGATTCCCGGCGCTTTCGGAAGTTTGCACAAAAGGAGTCTGGAGGGTGGCCCGGTACGACCTTATTCGGTAGTGGATCCTTCGGGTAATGTCAGGCGTATGCCGCTGCTTGGGAGGGTCCAAGGCGGTGTTAATAGATGTGGACTTCTCATGTGGCTCGGTAATCTGCAAACATACGCCGGTTATCGTGCGCCTTTAGTAGGCCGCCCGGTCATTATGCGCGGAGCTGATGGCGATCTGCGTCAGGTCCTTCTAGTTCTCTCGCTGCTGCTGTTCGGAGTTTTGTCTCATAGTGTCGATGGTGGTGAACATTTTCGATCCGGCATTGGCTACAAGGAACAGCCTGCTACCGACTATGAGCGCGAGCGGTGCAAGCTCGATCTGTACGTGCCGGACGTGGCGCTGGCGGGGAAGAACGTCGAGAAGGCGTTCCCGACGATCGTCTGGTTTCATGGCGGGGCGTTGCAGGGCGGAGATAAGGGGGGCGGCATCGAGGCGGGGGCGGGCAAGCGGTTCGCGGAAATGGGCGTCGGCTTCGCCAGCGTGAACTATCGCCTGAGTCCGAAGGTCACCTTTCCCGCGTACATCGAGGACGCCGCGGCGGCGGTCGCTTTCGTCCGGAAGACGATCAAAGAGCAGGGCGGCGATCCGAAGCGGGTGTACGTCTCCGGCCACTCGGCAGGCGGGTATCTGACGGCCATGCTGGCCATGGATCCGCAGTACCTGGGCGCCCACGATCTGCAGCCGACGGACGTCGCAGGCTACATGCCGGTCGCGGGGCAGATGATCACGCACTCGACGGTGCGCGAGGAACGGGGCGTTTCGGAGTTCCAGCCGATCGTCGACGCCGCGTCGCCCGCGTTTCATGCCAGGAGGGACGCTCCCCGGCTGCTCTGCATCGTCGGCAGTCAGGATCTGCCGGCCCGGGCGGAGGAGAATCGCTGGTTCGTCGCGGCGATGAAGAACGCGGGGCATCAGGACGCGATCTACGCCGAGTTCGAGGGCCGCACTCACGACACGATCGCCAGCCTGCTCGACGAACCGGGCGACGCCGTCGCGGCGAAGATGCTGGGCTTCATGGGCGTCAAGCGGCGGGTCGCCGAGCCGGCGGGTCGCTGAAGGCGTCAGCCTTCGATGTCGGCCCAGGCGTAGTAGACCGCCTGGTAGGCCTTCGCCGAGGCGGCCGACCACACCGTCGAACCGCTTTCGACGTAGGCGTTCCAGGCGTAGAGGTGAGCGTAGTAATCGTGCAGCGCCTGCTGATACCGCAGTTCGTTGTACTAGGCGTACGCCTCCTCGCGATCGATGCCGCCGAACGGTCCGCTGTACGACCAGGCGACGACCGTACCTGCCGAGCGGCCGTAGGCGGCGGCGTACGTCGCGTAGGCTGCCGCATAACCGCCGTCGACGCCCGGGCTCTGCGACTGGGCCGTTCCGCAGAGACGCTCCGCCCCTCGGGCGAAACGATTCGCGTAGCGACCGAGCGGGCGCTTCTCCCAGCCGACGGAAATGATGATCGACGGAGTCGCCTGCATCGCTTCGGCGGCGCCTTCTTCGGCGCGAAGCTTCGTCATCTGGCTCAGGCCCAGCAGCCCGACAGCGATTCCTGCCAACGTGAGGTGGAACGTCCGTCGCATGGCGTCGTCATTCGCGGATGCCGTGACTGCCGTAAGAATGGCGGAGTACGAGAAGGGCAACCTAGACGCATCGAAGTTCGCTTGCAAGATCCCGGGCGGCTCCGACCCTGTTCGAAGTCTTCGCCCGGTTGCAGCGGTCTTCCTCGCACTGCGACGAACTGCCGCGCGGGTCGCGTGAAACCGCGACATCGACGAAACTCATCCAAGAAGACGCGGCGTCGGTAGTGAGCTCTCCCCTCGAGACGGCGCCCCATCGGACTCGCGAAAGGATCGGCAGGAACGTGAAGCGCTTCGCGGCGATGATGAAGAGCGTCGGCTGGCTCTGGGCGCTGATCTTCCTGGTCGCCCTGGTCATGGGCTTCCTCGTGACGTGGATCTATTTCCTGATCCTGCCCGGGCTGATCCTGGCGATGGTCTATTTCACGATCATGCGATTCGACGACGAAGGGAATCGCAAGGATACGTAAGGCGCCAGGGAGCCACAGAGTCAGTCACCCAGCCTACGTGCGGTCAGGGAGCCAGCGACTGCTCGATCGTTTCGTCGTTGAGGTCGTCGTCAGTGTCGAGCATGCCGTCGGGACCGGGCGAGACGATCAGGTAGAGCTCGTCGGTCCGGCGATAGACGAGAGAATTGCCCCACTCGTCTTTCAGATGGGCAATCATCGCAGTTCCGGCTTCGTTCGACGGGTATCCGTTCAGACTCTCGTCTTCGATGATCCCGATGGCTTCGTAAATCGCGTCCTTGGTCGAGGCGGGCGAGGTCGGCGCCGCCGGATCCGTCATTTCCAGATCCGACATGGCAGGATCGATCGGTTCCGCTTCGGCAGGCTCTGGCTTCGGAATCTCGCCCGTCCATTCGTAGCCGTTGTAGGTGAGGTCGTCGGGCGTATCGAGCGCGCCGTCGGGACCAGGCGAGATGACGAGGTAACCGTCGCCGCCGTCGACCTGGCGGTAGACGATGGGGCGCCCCCACTCGTCGGAGAAGCCGGCGACCAGCGACTGCCCTTCGCCGTCGGCAGGATAAAGATCAGAGTCGGACTCGTACCAGGTTTCGTCGATCGCTTCGGAAGCCAGGGCCATCGCCTGCTGAGTCGGGCTGTTCGGGTCCGCGTCGCCGTAGACGCCTGGCGGGACGTACTCGTAGGCGTAGAAATCTTCGTCATCCTCGTTGTCGAGAATGCCGTCAGGCCCGGAGCTGACCAGAATGTATTCCTCGCCGTCGAGGCGATAGACGATCTGATTGTTCCAGCCGTCGGTGGTTCCCTGGACGAGGCTGGTTCCCTCCGCTTCGTTGGGATAGGCGCCGGTCGACTCATGATGCGCCTCGATGCTCGACGCCGCCTGTTGGAAGGCCGATTCGGTGGCGGCGTAGGGCGCCATCGCCGCGATCGCGGCGCCGCCGGCGGCCATCGCGCCGAAGATCAGACCGTAGAAGGCCATGACGAAGCAAAGCATGACGAGTTGCAGCGTCGCGGTCACGATGCCCAGAACGAGGCCGGCCGTGGCCATCCCCTTGGGCTCCTTCTTCATCCCGAGGAAGCCGAGGATGATCGCCGCGATCGATAGCGGGCAGCCCATCACCAGGCTAAGCAGACCGCAGATCATCGCGATCATGCCGAGCGGATTGTCGCCGCCGGAATTCTGCGGCGCCGGATAGCTTCCGCCCGGAGCTTGTCCGTACGGATTCGGAACCTGCTGCGGCGCGGAACCTGGCGAAGGGCCGCTCTGCTGCGGGAACTGGGACGGATACTGGGGCTTGTCCATCGCTAACGTCCCTGTGCCGTCGGTCTCGCGAACGCCGTGCGGACCGTTCGTGGAAGAATCGCTTCGTCGATCGATGAAGCCCGATTGTCGGCTGCGCGACCGGTCTCGATCAAGCGCCGGAGCCGCGGTTCAGCGAACGATCACGCCGCCGAAGCGCAGCTCGGCAGCTTCACCACCATGCACTGCGTCGAGGGAAGCTCGATGACCGACTCCGGCTTGTCGGCGAAGAACTCGTCGAAGGCCTGTTCCACCCCGGCCAGCAGGCCGTAGTCGTGAGAGGCGATGACGCCGCCCGGCAGCATGCGCGGATAGAAGTATTCCAAGCAGGCCTTCGTCCCCTCGTACAAGTCGACGTCGAAGTGGGCGAACGAGTACATCTGTTCCGGAACGTCCTTCGCGGAATCGGGGAAGATGCCTTTGAAGTAATGGACGTTCGAGTAGCCGTCGAGGTACTGCTGCACGTTCTCCAGGCTGCAGGCGTACTGGCCCACGCTGTGGACGCTGCGGTCTTCCGCGGACGACTCAGGCAGGCCTTCGTACGTGTCGAACAGGTAGAGCGTGCGGTCGCCCTTCACTTCGCACATGAGCTTCGCGGAGGCTCCGCGATAGACCCCGACCTCGGCGATGACGCCCTCGCGCTTCGCCGCCGCGCGGGCCAGGGAGTAGATCATGTACTGCTCCCACGTGCTGAGCAGCGAGCGCTTGTCCTTACGGATATCGCGCAGCAACTGGACCGCTTGCGGATCCTTCCGGGCGGCGAGTCCCCAGATCTGCACCGTGGACCAGAGCCACAGACCGAAGCGTTCGGAGCGTCCGCCGCCCATTTTCTGGAGCGACTGATTCTTGAGCCACATGCGTAAGTCTTCGGAAAAAGAGGACCCCAGCGGACTCTCTGGCTCAGCGTCAGCGGACGCTAAGGACGCGAAGACTTCATGTCGGTTGAGTTAACGCTCTGCCGAGGGGGCGATCGAGAGGTTACGAGGTTTTTCCTTGGACAGCAACCCGTCCATCGCAATGCACGGATGAATGACGCTCTTTCCCCGGCTTACTTACCAGGGAACGCCTGTTCCAGGAACTCCGGCAGAAACGCGCGCCACAGGCCCCATTCGTGGCCTCCCGGCGATTCGCGGTAGACGTGCGTCACGCCCTATTCTTTCAGTTGCGCGACGAACTTTCGGTTGCGATCGAGCAGGAAGTCGCTCTCGCCGATCGGGATCCAAAGCAGTTTCAGGCGGTTGGCGGCAGGTTCCCGACCTTTCAACGTGGGGAAGGCGGCGATCAACGCTTCGCCTTCCATTTCCGGCGCCGCGGCGCTGAAGGCCGCGACGGCGGAGAACTCTTCGGGATGCGAAAGGCCGATCGAGAGAGCGTGCCCGCCTCCCATCGAAAGTCCGGCGACGGCGCGGTCGGCGGAGTCCTCGCTGACGCGCAAGCGTTCTTCCAGAAACGGCAGAAGGTCGTTCGTCACGTCGTCGCGAAACAGGGAGTCGTTGCGCTGCCAGTACTCGCCTCGCCGCGCGTCGGCCGACACGGGGACCGGATGCCCGAAGGGCATGGCGATGATCGTCGGTTCGATCTTCCCGGCGGCGATCAGGTTGTCCGCGATCAGATGAGCGCGGCCGACCTCCGTCCAGGCGGTCTCGTCGTCGCCGAAGCCATGCAGCAGCAGAAGCAGCGGGTAGGTTCGCTCCGCCGTCGGGTCGTACCCGGGCGGCAGATAGATCGCGACGGGCCGATCGCCGCCGACGGACTTGGACGGATAGACCGCGTGGACGACGACGCCGTGAGAAACGTCTTGCCGTTCGGTCAACGCAGGCGGACTCGCCGGAATCTCCACCAGACTGGCGAGCGTGCGCCACTTCTTCACCCAGCGGTTCGACGGGTCGATCATCCGCGTGCCGTCGACCTGGAACGCGTAATCGTGGATCCCGGGCGCCAGATTCTCGACAGTCGCCTCCCAGACGTTGCCGTCGGTTTTCTTCAACGACCGGTTCTGGCCTCCGACGCTGACGATCGCCTGTTTCGCGTTCTCGCCGAGTTGGACGCGGAAGACGACCGCGCCGTCAGCGCTTACTTCCGGAGAGACGACCTGCGCGATAGCCGTCGTGCCGGAAAGGCTGAGCGAGATCAGACAACTCGCGAAAGCGATCAAGGTCGTTCGGCGATTCTGCATGCGGGATGACTTTCCCCTTCGAAACAACGGATCACCAGGGTTCGTAGCTCGGCCCCGATGCAACGCGGATTACGCCGGCTTGCGGCCTTCGCGGTCGAGCCACTTGTAGACGCGTCTGGCGTTCTCGCTGCAGAACTTCCGCGTCGCGGCTTCGCCCTTGTCCTGGGCATAAGTCAGCGAGATCCGCTGGGTCGTGAAGTAGTCGGCAGCGACTTCGCAGACTGGCCAGTTGCTGCCGTAGATGACCCGATCGTCGCCGAAGGCGTTCCAGACGACATCGATGTAGGGTCGATAAAAGTCGGGATCGCTCGGCGCGGGCTTGCCCCCCTGCCCTGCTCCCTCGACCAGACCGGAGATTTTGCAACTGACGTTCGGTCGCTCCGCCGCGGCGCGGATATTCTCCGCCCACTCGCGCGGCGGCTCGTTCGCGTCGATCCGCACGTTGCCGATATGGTTGATCGCGATGCGCAGATCCGGGACTCGCTTCGCCAGTTCCGCGACGACGGCCGGCATTTCCGTTCCGCCGTTGACGTCGACGCAGAGGTCGGCTTCCGCGAGTCGACGATAGTCGTCCAGTTCGCTCCGGTCGAGCGACGCCTGCAGCGGTTCCACGAGCACGCGAATGCCGCGGTAGAGCGGGTTCGCCGCGAACCGTCGCAGTTGCTCCGCGAAGCCCTTCTCGCCCGGGTAGAGTCGTCCGACGATGCCTACGAGAAAGGGATCGTCCTTCGCCAGATCGAGCAGCCAGGCGTTGTCCTCGATCCAGGCGCTCGCCTCGACGACGACCGTTCCTGTAAGCGGGCGGAACTGCTTCTGTTCCCGAAGGTGTCGCGGATAGACCGGACGATAAAGCGGCGAATCGGCAGGCGGCCAGGGTACGCCTTCCTTCCGCGTCGGATCGTAGAAGTGCGTGTGGCAGTCGATGACTTCGAGCGCGGCGAACTCGGGCGAAGCGTCGTCCGACGCCTGTGGCTCGGCCTCCGGCGGCTCCACAGCCAGCGAAGGCCTCGAGAGTTCGGGAATCGAGGCGCCGATCCCGGCAGCGACGCTGCCGGCGAGGAAGGTTCTGCGCTGCATGTCGCCGTTCCGGGGAGAGGAGCGGGCCGGTCATCGGTCGCATGTCGTGACGAGGCGACGGACCAGGCCATCCGGCGATTGTAATCCCGGTCGGATCGCGAACGTGCGATCGATGATCGCCGGATGCAAAAACGAAGAGAGCGACGTCACCCAGGCGACGTCGCTCTCGGTTGATTGCGTCGAGTCATCGCTTCGATCAGGGAATCGAGACGTCGTACTTGGTCTCGCCCTCGACGACTTCGACCTTGAGCGGCGTCGTGTGGGAAGCGCCGTATTCTCCCGGAACTCCGGGCGGCATTCCCGGGACTGCGATTTCGCCGGGCGGCGGAGGAACCTTCTCGACGACGACTGCATACGACCCGGGCGGAAGTCCGATCGGCGTGACGTAGGCGCCCGTGTCGTCGATGCGACAGTTCGTTCCGCGGCCCAGGGCCGGCGAAAAGATCGTGACCATCGCGTTCGTGAGCGGCTTGCCTTTGACCGTAACGGACCCTGCCACCGTACCGGTGGGAGCGATGCCCGAATCGCATCCGCCGACCGCGACGAGGGTCAGCGTCGCCGCGCAAAAGAGCGCGAGGCTACTAAGTTTCTGGTTCATTCGACTGGACCTCGCTTACGGAAGCTGAACGGCGAGGCCGTCGTTACGAATGGCGAGCGCCTTGTACGTTTCAAGGTCGACCGTGTCCGGGATGAACCGAACCGAAGCGTCTCCGATGGCGCACTGAATCCCGCCCGAGTGGTTCGAGG
Organism: Lignipirellula cremea; assembly: GCF_056501455.1. Taxonomy (NCBI): domain Bacteria; kingdom Pseudomonadati; phylum Planctomycetota; class Planctomycetia; order Pirellulales; family Pirellulaceae; genus Lignipirellula; species Lignipirellula cremea. The sequence continues at coordinate 5,008,212 of NZ_CM151415.1, read as the reverse complement.
CCAGAACGGCGGAGTTCAGATAGACGAGCTGGCACTGCCACATTTCGATGCAGTCCCCGTTGGGGGGAAGCCACACCGGCGTCATGCCGGAGCCGATGCCGTTCTGAGCCAGCGCGCGGTCCGCGTTATCGGGTCCGTGCCAGCCGCCGTGATAGCCGGAGATGCCGTCGATCTTGGCCGTCGCTCCGTTCGCCGGAAACTTGACCAGCGCCGACTGCTCTCCGATGAGCAGCGTATTGGACGTTCCGTCGGTCAGGCTCGCGAACTTGGTGACCTGGTTCCCCAGAATCGGGCCGTTCGTGCAGCTCCAGCCGTAGAACTGCCGGCAGGAGGCCGTGGGGTTGACCGTCGGAACGGCGCCGCCGATGGCGAAGTAGTGCGATCGCTGATAGCGATTCGTATCGTAGATGGGGCCGTCGTCGAGCGGATTGACGTCGCTCGACGGGCAGACGTGCGTTCCGATCACGAGATTTCGCAGGACGAGCGTGTTGTTGTCCGTGCTGTTCCCGCGAAAGAAGTCCGTCGTCCCGAAGAACAGATTGTCGTAGACGGTCGTCTGCTCCATGTAGGGCAGGATGGCGATCCGCCAGTTGTGCCGGTTGAGATAGCCGAGCGGAAAGGCCTTGTTCGTGTCGTGATAGTTGTGCATCGCCAGCGAGAGCTGCTTCAGATTGTTGCCGCAGCTCATGCGGTTGGCGGCTTCGCGGGCAGCCTGAACGGCTGGGAGAAGCAGAGCGACGAGCACGCCGATGATCGCGATGACGACCAGCAACTCGACCAGGGTGAAGGCTCGGCGAGCCGGAAAACGGGAACGCATCCAGAGACCTCAAGCAGGTGGGCGGAACGGGCGGGAGCGCGGGGGTAGGGAGCCCGGAAATCCATTAGCGTCTTCGGGCCCTGTCAGACTCAGTTAAGTCCGAACCGCACGCGCTGGCTCCGGCGGGTGCAAGTCACGGACCAGAATGAAGTCACGGCTTTCATCCCGATTGCCAGCGAAATTCTTTTATGAAACACAACTCCTCCGAGATCAAAGAATTCCGCGGCATCCTCTTCATCATTCCTTAAGGGAAAGGAAAGTCATTTTGCTGGGATAAAATTTTTGATTAGTGGAATCGGACCATCCCTTACGAGTTCGTCGTGCTGCACTCCTCCGCGATCGGCGCTCAATGATCAGGCGCCGATTTGCGACTGGAGTGAATGGGAGTTCCGCCATAGTTGCGGCCGCGGGGCGACGCGAACCTTCAGGGTCCGACCTCCTCTTGGAAAGCAGGCGGCCGTCCGCGAGGATGAAAGCTTTAGGGGAAACTCTCTGCCACGCTCTGGAAGCAGAAGTTCGAAGGAACGCCATGTCGGCAAGCGTCGCAGAGATCGAGACGACTGAGCGTGAAGTGCTAATCGACGCGCGCACCGAAGCCGCGGTAAGGCGTTCGGAGCCAGCTCCGCCCGTGCGTCGGTCGTTCTTTTACGGCTGGGTGATGCTGCCCCTGGCGATGCTGGCGCTGGTCGCCAGTTCTCCCGGCCAGACGTTCGGCGTCTCGATCTTCAATGAGCCGATGCGGGAGTCGCTCTCGCTGTCGCACAGCCAGTTCGCTGCGGCGTATATGCTCGGGACGGCGCTCGCGGCGCTTCCGATCTGGTGGTTCGGGGCGCTGATGGATCGCCACGGACTGCGGCGGATGCTGCTCGTCGCGGTGACCGCCTTCAGCCTGGCGTGCGTCCTGACGGCTGGAGTCCAGAACTGGCTCACGCTGCTCGGCGCCTTTTTCTGTCTCCGGGCGCTCGGACCAGGCGCGCTGGCATTTCTCTCCAGCAACACCCTCTCTTACTGGTTCGAGAAGCGGCTGGGACTCGTCGAGGCGTTTCGCACCCTCGGAATGGCCGGCGCGACGTGCGTCATTCCGCAACTCAATCTCTCGCTGGAGCGCTCCTGGGGCTGGCGAGGCGCGTTCGCGATTCTCGGAATCTCGATCTGGGTTCTCCTGTTTCCGACGATCTTCGCCTTCTTTCGCAATCGACCGCGCGACGTCGGACAGCGCGTCGACGGCGAACCGGCGTCGGCTCCTTCCTCGGAAAAGGGCTCGAAGCCGCAGGAAGTCGACTCGCTGATCGGTCTGACGCTGGGCCAGACGGTTCGCACGTATTCGTTCTGGATCGTGACGCTCGGGACCACGCTCTTCGCGCTGATTCACACCGCGATCTTCTTCGCGCTGGTGCCGATCCTGAAGGAGCGGGGGCTCGGCGAGAGCGACGCGACGTCGATGATGCTCACGTTCGCTCTCGGTTCCGTCGTGTTCCAACTGTTGGGCGGGGCGCTGACCGATCGTTTTCACGCTCCTTCGCTGCTGTTCGTCGGCATCAGTCTGCTGTCGATCGGCGTCGCCGTTCTGACCTGGTCCGGCGAGTCGACGACCGTCAGAATCGCGGGGGCCCTGCTCGGCGCCTCGCAGGGATTGTTCTTCGGAGCGTCGCAGCCCCTCTGGGCACGCTATTTCGGACGCCTGCACCTGGGGAAGATCCGCGGCCTGCTGATGACCTTGATGGTCGGCACGTCGAGTCTCGGTCCGCTCGCCGCGGGGCTGGCGAAAGACTGGCTGGGGAGCTTCGACGCGGCGATGATCGCCTTCGTCGCGGCGCCGATTCCGATCGCGATCCTGTCGCTGGCGGTCGCCGTGCCTCGCGAATACGCGACGATTCGCAATGCGCTGGCCAGCGTCGACGGCGACTGATCCGCGGCTCAGGCTTCGACCGCTCGCCGATCGGTCGAAGCGTGCGATTCGAACGCCTCGCACGCCTCGCGAATCGCCTGCCGGACCGATCGCGGTCGAATCGAAAAGGCTTCCGCCCTGAGCGGACGCTGGACGACCGTCGGATTTCGCAGGCCCTCGATAAGATGCCGTCCGATCGGCGCGGTCGCCGGCGTCACCAGCGAGAGCCAGAGCGACGAAAGGTAGGGCGATAAGAACGGCACGGAAATCATCAGCCGACGCAGGCGCCGCGCTTCCGCGTACATCCGGATCAGATCGCCGTAGCTGACCACGTCCGGCGATCCGATCTCGAACAGGCGGCTTCCCTGGCTCGGCAACCGTCGGGCGGCCAGCAGGTAGGCGAGCACGTCGTCGATCGCGATCGGCTGGGTCGGCGTCTTTAGCCACCTCGGGCAGATCATCACCGGCAGACGGTCCGTGAGCTTGCGGACGATTTCGAAGGAGAGACTCCCCGCTCCGATAATGATGGAGGCGCGGAACTCGATCGTTTCGACCCCCGATTCGCGGAGAATCCTGCCGACGTTGTGCCGACTTCGCAGGTGGGGAGATAACTCCGGATCCTCCTCGTCTCCCAGTCCGCCCAGATAGATGATCCGGGAGACTCCTGCGGCCCTCGCCGCGGCAGCGAAGTTCACGGCGCTTTCCCGATCGAGCTCGCGAAAGTCCCTGCCCGCACCCATCAGGTGAACGAGAAAATAAGCCGTTTCGACCCCCTGCATCGCTCGCTCGACGGACGTCCGATCGAGCAGATCGCCCTGTCGAATATCGGCGCCGGAATCAGTCAGTTTCGTCGCTTTTTTCGCGTCGCGGACCAGACAACGAACGCGTAGTCCCTCTCGCGTCAATTCCGGCAGAAGCATGCCGCCGACGTAGCCGGTGGCCCCAGTCAGCAGCGCCGTCGCATTTTCCATCGGTGAATCAGCCCGCAGCGCGTACGGTTATTGCGAGGCAGCCGCTAAGACGGCCGATTCGCCAATCGAAAGACGCTCGATCGTCAGTTTCCGGCGTACCGTATGATACTCTTTCGTCCCCCTTCGACAGCCGCGATCGACTCGTTCCTGGCCCGTCAAAAGCGGACGGAACTGAGCTACCGGGACGTCGGCGCCACCGCACGAAACCCGCCTGAGCGGTACGTCATCGACCGTACGAGTCGTCGGCTGGGATCGGGCGAAGCGACGTTCGACGCCGCAGTATCCGCTCTGCGGAACTGGAAGCAGTTCGAACTCGGCTGGGTGCAGATCGTCGTGCCGGAGGACCGGATCGTCGCCGGCGACGACGTAGCGGTGGTGGCGCGCGTGCTCGGGATCTGGTGGCTCAACGCCTGCCGGATCGTCTACGTGGAGGACGAGACGGCGTCGTCGGTTCGTCGCTTCGCGTTCGCTTACGGAACGCTTCCCGATCATGCCGGCGAAGGGGAAGAGCGTTTCGCCGTCGAGATGGACGAGAGCGGCGAAGTTTTCTTTCACGTTTCGGCTTTCTCGCGTCCGCGACATCTGCTCTCGCGACTTGCCTATCCGCTGATGCGGGCGCACCAGAAGCAATTCGGTCGCGAAGCCGCCGACGCGATGGAGCGAGCGCTCGCCGACGAGCCTGCCGCCGTCGCCGTGCCTGTCTAAATGTGCCAGGCCGTACGCTTGCCGGCTGGCGTTTAGACGACGGCGACTTCCGCGGGCGGCAGATTCCTGCCGATCGCAAGTTCGGTCCGTAGAGCGTGATGGGCGTTCTTCATCGGAAGCGGCGCCGAGTCGAGCCCGAAGCGCCCTGCCAGTTCTCTAACGGCCGGCGCGTCGTCGTAGGTCATCAGGAACGGACCGCGAAGCTGAGCGGCGACCGCGAAGAGCGCTTCGTGATCGAGTTCGGAGTGGGCGTAGAGGCGTCGCCCGGCGACCGTGTAGGGCGGATCGATGAAGCAGGCGACGTCCTCTCGGGCCGCGATCTGTCGCAGATAGGCCAGCCCGTCGCCCGCGACGAACCGCAGGCGGTGACGCAGTTCGTGAAGATCGAGCAGCCTGCGCCTCAGCGTCTGCGGATACCAGCGAGAGGCGAGTCCGCGTCCGTTCTCGCCCGCGTTCATCAGGCTGGCCCCCGGCGCCATGATGCCGCCCCGCTGCATACGGTTGCGGACGATGCACGCGAAGGCCCGGTCGAGCGTCGTTCGCGTACGCCGGGCGAGAACCGCCTGAACGTTCTCCCGCGTGACGTCGAAGGCTTCGATCCGCTCCGCCAGCTTCGGTCCCTTCCCTTCGACGATGACGGACCAGACCGCGCCGACGCCGGGATCGAGTTCGACGAGCGTCGTCGCGTCGACGGAGTCGTCGAACAGCGCGGACAGACCGACGATTCCTCCTCCCGCGAACGGTTCGACGAACTCCGTCGGCCGTCGGTTCAGCGACGCGAGCCACATCCTCACGTAGGGGACGAGCCACGTCTTGCCGCCCGGGTAGCGGAACGGGCTGCGGTGCGGCACCGAGGCGACGTTGACGATTCCTTTCGTCGGCGACAAGCGGGCTCCCCTTCCAATGGTCTCTGGGGTCTCGCGTTCGCCATGAACGCTCCGCGAGCTTGGCTTCGGCCTCCAGAAGCGATTCGATCGGATGCTACTCTTCGACAGGTATCGCCGCAATCGGCTCGTCAGATTCGTGACGCGTCGCGTTCGTTTCAGGTCGCCCGTACAGAAGGCGCTCCGCTTCCTCGAAATTCGTGATGCTGCACAGAAGGTCCCGGAGCGTCCGCGTGTTCGAGGCTTCGCTGGCGTCGCGCATGAGAAACCCTGCCATCACGGCGAGAAATGCGACGAGCGCGACGATGCCGAGAAAACCGGTCGAGAGATCGAAGAGAACGTAAGCCCCGGCAGCGAAGAGCCCTGATAGGATCACGGCGATCGGCGAGCAGACGAACGATCTCCACATGTTTCGCGACAGGACGAAACTTGTCCCTCCCGGTTCTCGCGTCGCAAGAACCTCCGTCAGCATGCTCCGTTCCGCTCTCGACAGAGCTGCGGAGTGCTGCCGGGCATGCGGAGCTGCGTACGGGTTCGTCGGGGGCTCGCTGCTGACCGTCACGACGGGCTCTCCGTCATCGAATTGCCAGACGGGTCCGGGTACAGCCGACGCTCGATTTCGGAAAACGACAAGACGCGGTTAAGCATCCGCCACGATGCGACCGCGTATCCGACCTCGATCAGGTCTCGTACGACGACTCCGGCAGTTAACCCCAACCAGACCGCGGCTCCGGTCGCGAAAGCGAGGGATACCGTTTCAGGGCTGTCGCCCACGCTCAAGTATCCGGCAGCCCCTACGCCGAACGCGACGATCAATCCTGGAATCAGAAGCATCGGCAGAAGGAGGAGGGCCATCAACGCGGTCCTCCCCAGCAGCCATAAGAACCCAGGAGGCTGATGGCGAAAACGCCAGAGCAGTTTCAGGGTCTCTCGCTCGATGTAGTTGAGCGGCTGCGGCTGCGTTATCTCTCCGGAAAAGCCTGACCAGACTCCGCTCCGCTCCTGGTTCATGTTCGCGTTCCGAAGAGATTTGCTAATGCACGTCGGTCGCCGACGAAGCGGGACGCTCTTCGACGGGAATCGCGGCTAGCGGCTCTTCGCGACTGGCCAGTCGCGGCGACTCGCCCCAGAGCAGCCGTTCGACCTTCGCGAAGTCGATGACGGACGCCTCGATCGGCCAGAGCGTTTTGACGTTCTTGGCATACCCGTAGTCGCGGAACATCACTCCGAGCAACAGGCCGGTCGCGCCGGCGAAAAGATAGGGGCGCGAATCGAAGTCTTCGGAGGAGCCCGTGCCGAACAGTAGCGGAAGCGAGTAGAGCACGACCAGCGTAATCGTGAGCGACGCCGCCAGAAGGATCCACCCGGGAATCTTCTGCACCAGCATCTGACCCATGGTCGGCGATCGCTCACGATGATTCCACAGGAACTCGTAGATCTTCCGTTCCTGCGGCGAAAGGTTCGCGGCGCCCGGATGGGGCTGCGGCGTCGAAACGGCGAACGGATCGTTCTGGCGGTAGGACGACATCGGAGGGCCGACGAAGAGTTCGAAACGTTCGAGCCGACGGACGTCGCCAGCCTACTCCATGCTCTTCCGTTCGCTGTCCGTGAACTCGTTCTGAATCGTTTCCGAGGCGATCGACTGGGCCCGCATCCGTCCCACGCTGGCGCTCGCGGCGGCCATCGCGTGCAGGACCTTGCCGGGCGTAAAGTTCGCGGCAGCCTGTGCCTGCATCCCCATCGCCCCCGCCTCAGCGAAGGCATCCTGATTCGCTCCCAGGAAGACGAACTGCCAGCCGTACGTGTCCTGCTGGCGCGAGATCTTCTCCTTGATCTGCGTCTTGCTGAACTCCTTGCTGGAATTCTCCTCTCCGTCAGTCATGACGACGAAGACCACCAGGCCCGGACGGTCCGCCTCCGGAAGCGCCGCCAGGCGTTCTCCCGTCTCGTTGATGGCGCGACCGACCGCGTCGAGCAGGGCCGTTCCGCCGCGGGGGGTGAGGACGTACGCCGGTACGTTCTTGATCGGCGTCGCGCGGTGGACGAACTCGTACTCCGTGTCGAACTGGACCAGGGTCAGAACCGCGTCGCCCGGTTTCTCCGCCTGATCCAGGATGAAGCGATTGACGCCCCCCATGGCGTCCTGCCGGATCGCCTCCATGGAACCGCTGCGGTCGACGACGAGCGTGATATCCGTGAAATCCTTCCGCATGATTGACTCCGTGAGAGAAGAGACGCCCGCCCCGCGCGAACACGCCGAGGCTAGAGATTCAGCATAAGGTTTCCGCGAAGGAAGGGCCAAGTTTCTGACCGTTGGCGCCAGATGAGCATGGTGATGCGCCTCGCCCGCTTCCCATTCGTCGCGTCTCGGTCTCCGATGCGTCGCCCTGCCCGATAGAATCGCCCGATAGAATGGCAGGGACGAGAATGATAGCGACGGCAGGCGGGCCGTCGGTTCGCCGAGATAAGAAAGCTGACTGTCGGGCCTCTCTCAGGAAATAATCCCTCATGGCCGATTCGATTCAATCGCTGCTCGCCACCGGCACGAAACTCTGGCTCGACTCGGTCGATCCGGAACTGGTGCTCCTCAACCGCGAGCGAGGCGCGACCGGCGCGACCTCGAATCCGATCATCATCTCGGGCCTGCTCGAAACGGGACGCTTCGACGAGCGGATGGCGGCGATCGCTCGCGAGATCGACGACGACGGCGATCTCGCCTGGCAGATGACGGACGAGTTCGTCAGCAGCGCGCAGAAAGTCTTCCGACCCGTGTGGGAACAGACCCGCGGCGACGACGGCTACGTCAGTTTCGAGATCGATCCGCTGCTGGAGGATCTTGAGGCGCCCGTCGCCTTGGACGACAAGGTGGCGCAGTACGTCGGACTGGGGCGTCGCTGGGCCGAAGGTCACGACAACCGCATGATCAAGGTTCCGGCGACCGAGGCGGGACTCGCTTCGCTAGAGGAACTCGCCGCCGCGGGGATTTCGCTGAACGTGACGCTGATCTTCAGCGATCGGCAGTACGAAGCCGCCCGCGACGCGATCTGGCGGGGAGCCCAGCGCCGCAAGTCGCTGGACAAGTTCAAGAGCGTCTACAGCATCTTCGTGTCGCGGATCGACGTTTATACGGAGAAAGCGGTCCCCTCGCTCTCGCCCGCCGCGCAGGGCCAGGTCGGCATCGTCAACGCCAAGCGGATCTGGGCCATGAACCAGAAGTTCTGGGCCGACAAAAAGCTGCCGCTCAAGCAGGAGATGATCTTCGCCAGCACGGGCGTCAAGAAGAAGGACGATCCCGCAGAGAAGTACGTCGCGGCGCTGGCGGGCTCCGACATTCAAACCAACCCGCCCGAGACGAACGAGGCGATCGCCAACAAGTCGATCGTCTTCATCCGTCAGGTCGACAAGCTGCCGCCGCAGAACGTGCTCGACGAGATCGACGCGAAGGTCGACTTCGCGGAGATGGAACGCGTTCTGATGGAAGAGGGACTTAAGAAGTTCGCCGACCCGCAGAAGAAGCTTCTGAAAACCATCGCCGGGAAGCGCGAACAACTGGTCGGCTAAGGCTCTTCGGGGGAAGAGGGGCCCATGAATCGTCAGCCGTACGCTACGCCGCCGCAACGCTGGGAAGCGAAGCTCAGCGAGACGTTCATTCGCTGGACGCGGCCTTGGCGTCGGCGTCAGCTCCGCGTCGGTCAGCGCATCGTCGGGCTCGACGTTCGCGGTATGGAGAAGGTCAAGGCCGCCGCCGCAGCGGGCGACGGCGTGCTGATCGTCCCGAACCATTCGACGCACTACGACTCGGCCGCGCTCTACCTGGCCGCCGATGCGGTCGACCAGCCGCTCTATTTCATGACGGCCTGGCAAGTCTTCGCGATGAGCAGTTGGTTCGAAAGCCGGGCCCTGCAACGGCTCGGCTGCTTCAGCGTCGACCGCGAACGGAACGACCGGCATGCGTTCAAGACGGCGATCGAACTGCTCGTCTCGGCGAAGCATCCGCTGGTGATCTTTCCCGAAGGCGACATCTACCACGTCACCGACGAGATCACGCCGTTCCGGGAAGGCGCCGCCGCGATCGCGATCTCCGCGGCGAAGAAGCAGGCCCGCCGGATCGTCGCATTTCCCTGCGCGATCAAGTTCCGATACGTCGACGACCCGACGCCCGAGTTGCTGATCACGCTTACGGAGATGGAGGAGCGCTTTCACCTCCGTTCGCCGCGAGACGCGGGCATCGTGCGCCGGATCTATCGACTGGCGGAGGTGTCGCTCGCTCTGAAGGAGATCGACTACCACGGGGCGACGTCCGCCGGCCCGATCCGCGGCCGGATGGACGCGTTGATGGAGGCGGTCCTGTCGCAACTGGAGGCGAAGCACGGCGTCCCCAGGAACGGATCCTTCCCGGAACGCGTGAAGGCGTTGCGGCAGGCGATCATTCTGAAGTCGGAAGAATTGATTTCGTGCTTTCGCGCCAAGCGGGAGGGAAAGCAACGGACGAAGCGCGCTACGGCGGAAGACGACCTCGTGACCATGAATCGCTGGGTCCGCGATCCGGAGGCGCTCGCCGCGCTGCAGCCGCTCAACGAAGACCTGGAAGACCTGTTCTTCGTGATGCAGGTCTACAGCTATCCCGGCACGTACCTGCGAAACGAGCCGTCGATCGAGCGCATCGCCGAAACGATCGATAAGCTGGAAGAAGACGTCCTCGGTCGCGATCTGCCCCGGGTCCGCGGCACGCGGCGCATCGAAATCGTGATCGGCGACGCGATTCCGATCGCGACGAGCGAACGCAAGGAGCGGGGCGAGGTTCCTGCCCTCACCGCCAAACTGCATGCCGCGGTCCAACGTCTGATGGACGAACTTAACGGCGTCCGCCCGCGGAGCGCGTCCGATACGCCGACGGAGTCAGGCCTCGGCGCCGCGACCGAGGCCCAGGAGCGCGCTCGCGCGTAGCGCGAGAGCCGCTTAACGGTCGACGCTTAACGTCGAGACCTCTTCGAGCTGCTTCTCGGCATTCTGTTCGATCGCGCGCCTCCGGTTTCGTTCGCGGATCGCGCTCCGTCGCTTCTGTTCGGCCTCGGCGAGTTGTTCGAACCGTTCCCGATTCAGGTCGGCCATCATCGCACGATAGACCGCCTGCTGAACGAGTTCCTGTCGGCGAGTCGCGACGATCTGAGCGTAGCCCTGTTGCACGGCGGCGAAATGCGCTGCCGAGTGGGCGCCCTGCTGCTGCAGGGTCGGCTGCGAACCGGCCTGACTGCCGAAGCTGGATTGCATCGGCCCTTGCATGCTGAAGCCGGGCTGGCTTCCGCCGCCTCCCGGACCGCATCGCTGAGCGTAAGCGCCGTCAGCCAGAGCTAGCGATGCCGTACAGGCCGCCGCGAAGATTCCAAGAGCGAACCGCGACATACTCCGTTCCTCCCATCCGGTCGAGCCGGACTCAGCGTGCCCTTAGCCGATTGTAGACGTCGGCCAAGCCGAAGCAGAAAAGAGAGCGATGAGTCGTCGCTGCGACGGCGCCGGAGGTCCGAGCGGACACGTGGGACTCGAAGAACCGGCAAGTCCGTCCCGGTCAGGATTCGGCGGCGTGCGCGACGCGTCAAAGAGTTAACGCCGGAGCGATGTCGATTATTGCGGTCCGCGTCGCGAATCGGCGAACCGGCTTCGCGAGCGCAGGATCGAAGCGTCACGCTGTACCGCGCTTGACCGAAGCGGGCCTGCGAGAGGAGACTGATCGCTTGCTACTCTTCTATTCCGTCGCTGGTGTCGCGATGTCGGTTCGGCTGAAACTCTTGAACGTCCTGGCGCTCTCGGCGGCTGCCGTTTGGTTGCAGGCGGCGACGGCGGACGAGCCCACCCGCACGTGGACCGACGCCAGCGATCGCTATCGCATCGAAGCCCGGCTCATCGGCCACGAGGGGGAAACCGTCCGTCTGAAGAAAGAGGACGAGAGCGTCATCGAGATCCCGCTCGATCAGTTGAGCGATGCCGACCGGAAGTACGTCGCCGAGTACGACGCCGGGAACCCGTTCCTTCGCGGCATGAAGCAGAGCGACGCAGGGTCCCGACCGCAGCCGTCGGCGCCCGCGCCGATTCCCATGCCGGTCGCCGACGACGATTCGCTGGAGTCGAAGGATCTCGAATCGGCGGCGATCGACTGGACCGCCGTTCCGTCGATCGACGTTCCGTTCGACTCGGACGTTCCTTCGCTTCAGATCGAGGCGGCCGAGCAGGGTCCGGCGCTCTCTGAGCGGACGATCGCGCTTCCGGACCTGCGGGAATTGTTCGAAGACGCCGGCGCGCTGGCGGTCCACGGCTCCAGCGGAACGGCCGCGTTCTCGGCTTCGCTCGCGCATCGCGATCAGGCTTCGACGACGGTGACGACGATCGACCTGGCGGGCGGATCGGTGACGAAGACGTTCGAGGCCGCCGGCGCCTACCGTCTGCTCGCGTGGGACCCGGTCGCGAAACGAGTCCTGATGGCCGGGATTGACCGCGATCCCCGGGAGCTTCGCACGATTGAAGTCTGGAGCCTCGAAACCGACGCGTTGAGGAAGCTACTGGTCGCCGATCCCTCCGACGAAGCGCGCGGCAGCGGTCGCGGCATGAAGTGGGGCGGTTTCCTGAGCTCCGATCGGTTCGCCCTGCTCACCGAACGAGGCAGTTTTGCTATCTGGTCGCTCGACGCGAAGGGACCCGTCGCCGTTTGCTCGGTCGACGGCATTCGCGCCGCGGCGCTCAGTCCTGATCGTTCGATCGCCGCCCTCGCGACGAACGAGGAGATCCTCTTTCTCGACGTCGCAGACTCGTCCATCGTCGGACGGCTGAAGGAGTCTCTGCCTTCCGCGGGATCGGTCGCCTTCAGTCCTGACGGAAAGCGCCTGGCGGTCGAAACGCAGGGGAAAGTTCGCGTCTGGAAGACCGACGATCTGGCCCAGAGCGTCGAACTCAAGGGAGTTCGCGGACGCGGCGCTCTTTTCTTCGCGGACGAAGGCCGGATCTTCGCAGGCGATCGACTGATCGACGTCGAGAGCGGGCGCACGATCGTCGAGATTCAGGGGGCAGGCGAGGTCGCCGACGCAGGGGGCGGCTTCTGCTGGCTTTACGCGGAGGAAAAAATCAAACGCGCGCGGAGGCTCATCGCTCTGCCGGCGCTTCCGGAGGCTGCGATCGGCCGACTCGAGGTCGCTCCTCCTCCGCCGCGCGAGGTCCTGCTCGGCGCTGGCGTCCCCGTGCGACTCGATCTCTTCGGCATCGCGGACGAAGCGAAACGCGACGCCGTTCAGAAGGCGCTCGAAGGGGTCGTGCAGCGGAGCGGTCGAGCGATCGAAGCGGACGCCGCCGCGACGCTCGTCGCGAGCATCGGCGCCGGAAAGGAACAGACGTTTCAGTACACGAAGTTGGAACGCCGCGGCTTCGGTCCTGGCGCCCCGTTCGGCCCCTTTATCGGACCTCGCATCGGTCCCTTCGGCGACGACATCAAGGAACGCCGCGAGATCAAGATCACGCCCGCGACGCTGAGTCTGGAGCTTCAGGCGGACGGCAAGACGCTCTGGTCGCAGACGAATTCCCAACTTCCTTCGCGGCTTCAGAATCTGCCCCCCTTCCCGACGCTGTCGGTCTCTTTTCCCATCCCCGAAGGAAAGACCGTCGACGACGTCGTGAACGATATCCAGACGCCCAAGCTCGAGCGCTTCGGCGAGTTCTCTCTGCCCGCGGAACTCCTGGCGCCGGAGATCGTTCTGCCGCCCGTACTCGGCAGCCGCAGGCTCACGGTCGGCGGATTGCAATAAATACGGTCGCCACGGCAATATCTTGTTGGGCTGGCGCCCTCGCCTGCCATCGCAGCGGCAACTAGCGCCATGGCAGGCGAGGGCGCCAGCCCTACAGGAAGAGACGAAGGCGATCGTCGGCGGTTACAATTTTCCCGCGTACTTCGCCCGCCTCCCCGCCCTGCTCCTCGGGAGTTCCCGCCATGCGACCTGTCGTCGCGCTCGTCGCTTCGCTGCTTCTCGGCTGCTCCGTCGCCGCTTCGGCTCGCGCGGAGGAATGGTCGATGTTCCGCGGTCCGCATAACGACGGCACGGCGGTCATCGACGACGTGCCGGTCGAATGGTCGCTCGAAAAGGGACTGCTGTGGGAAGCGGCGCTTCCCGGTCCCGGCAACGGAAGTCCCGTCATCTGGAAGACCAAAGTCTTCGTCACCGCGGCTGCGAACGAAGGGAAGCAGCGCTGGCTCAATTGCTATGACCTGGCGAAGGGAACGGAACTCTGGTCCGCGAAGGTGGAATTCGCCGGCGTGGAGGCCACGCATGAGACGAGCCCCAACGCGCCTACCACTCCTGCGACGGACGGCGAAGTCGTCGTCGCGTTCCACGGCAGCGCAGGGTTGTACGCCTACGACCTCGACGGCAAGGAACTCTGGAAGCGCGACCTCGGAAAGTTCGAGCATATCTGGGGCTTCGGCGGCAGTCCGATCCTGGTCGGCGATCTGGTCCTGCTGACGACCGGGCCGGGAACGCGGGCGTTCCTGATCGCCGTCGACAAGAAGACCGGGGAGACGCGCTGGGAGAAATCGTTCCCCGGCATGGTCTCGGAGAAGGCCGACGAATTCCGCGGCGCCTGGAGTACGCCGGTCGTGATCGAGGAACAGGGGCGCTCGCTCGCGCTCTTTAGCCTGCCCGGCATGCTGGTCGCGCTCGATCCGCAGTCCGGCGACGAAGTCTGGCGCTGCGAAGGCCTGACGGAGTTGCAATACACGTCGCCCGTCATCGGCGAGGATCTGATCGTCGCCATGAGCGGGTACGGCGGGCACGCCCTGGCGGTCGAACGGGGCGGTCAGGGCGACGTGACCGAGACGAAGCGGCTCTGGCTGCATACCGAGCGTAGGGACATCCCGCAGCGCATCGGCAGCGGCGTCATCGTCGACGGCTACCTCTACGTGATCAACGAGCCTGGCATCCTGTGGTGCATGAACCCGCGCACGGGCGAGAAACTGTGGGAGGAGCGCCTGGGGCGGAACTCCTGGTCGTCGCTCGGCTACGTCGACGGGCGGATCTACAGCGTCGACTGGGACGGCACGACTTTCGTGATCGAACCGAACCCGGAGAAGCTGGTCCTGCTCTCGAAGAACCCGACCGACGGCATGACCCGTTCCACCCTCGCCTTCGCCCCCGGCAAGGTCGTGCAGAGGACATGGGAAAAACTGTACTGCTTCGGCGAGGTGAAGACGGAAACCGAGTGACGTTCGCCTACATCGGACGATCGTTCTGCGAGCGGTCGATCGTCCAAGGATCGATCTTGGGCGGTGTGACTCCTTCGGCCGGACGTTCCAAACGGCTGATCGCGCTATCGTGATATGTCGGCATCGCGACGCGCTTTCGGTCGAATGAGAAGAATCGATGAAGATTGATTCGATTGGTCGACAGCGAGGCACCGCGGGTTACAATCCCGACGCTAGCTCGTTCATGCCGATTCGACTTCAAGGAGTGAGTTCGTGCTTCGCCGCAAAGCCTTTACGCTCGTGGAACTGCTCGTCGTAATCGCGATTATCGGCGTGCTGGTAGCTCTGCTGCTCCCTGCGGTACAGGCGGCGCGAGAGGCCGCGAATCGAATGTCGTGCAGCAACAACCTGAAGCAACTCGGTCTCGCGGCACACAATCATCACGACACGTTCAAGACGTTACCGATCGGCGCAGGCGGCGTCTGGGGGCACTCCTGGAGCGCCTTCCTGCTTCCGCAACTGGAACAGCAGCCCCTCTACGACACGATTCCATGGACCGACTCGGGGTCCTGGACGGGAACCGACGCCAACAGCCTCGCCTTCATCCGACTAGCCCGGACGAAACTCGACGCGCTCACCTGCCCCTCGCGCGCCGTCGAGGACTTCGAAACGGCCGACGTCAACGGTTTGACCGGACGATTCATCAACAGCTATGCCGGTTGTGCCGGCACGTATGTCGGCGCCCCGAGCCCTGCGAACCTCATTCCTAACGACAACGACGCTTACCTCACCAGCGATGGCATGTTCAACGCAGTGCGACAGAACGCGACGCCGACGCCGAAAGGAAAGACGTTCGCTGCCGCCAAAGACGGACTATCGAACACGATCCTCTTCGGCGAAACCCGCTACTCCGTTACGGACAACTGCACGATCTGCGATCGTTTCGCTATGTACCATATGGACTTCGACAGCGGCAACGGATCCGACTTTTCAGAGGTCCTCCTCACGACGGTTTTCGTACCTGATTGGAACAAGGCCACCACCGAAGCGCAGCGGGAATTGATGTTCAGCAGCTACCATTCCGGCGGCGTACAGATCACGCTCGGCGATGGTTCGGTGCGATTCATTCCGCAAACGGTCGATCTGGTCGTCTGGCAGGGTATGGGGTCGCGCAGCGGCGGGGAAACGGTACAGATCCCGTAGATCAGAACGTCTTTCGATCCCTTGGCTTCAGTTATCCTTGGTTGCCCGAATCGGCGGCGCGTCCTGTAATCCGGAGTTTACGAACGATGATGGATCGACGCCTTCGATTTTCGCAGCACGGGTCCTGGCGATCGTGTTCACTCGCAGGAATCCTTGCAGTCACGACGGTCGTCGCGGGCTGCGGCGAAACGTCGAAACAGGGGACGATTCAAGTGGAGCCGATCCAATCGAACGAGCCGCTTCCCGATCCTAAGGATGAACCCGTTCTTCCGCCCGGCGGACCTTAAGTAGTTCTGCGGGAACTCGCCGGTTGCGTTTTCGCCGCGATCCCGCGCCTTCATTTCGCCGGCGCGAACTTGACGGCGGACCGACCGGTCTCTAAAAACGGTTTCTTGGTTCAATCTCTCCGCCGTTTCGACGATCCCGACCGATGAACCGCGAAACCCTGCTAGCCGGCCTGCTTCTACTTACCGCCTTCCGGGGGTGAGCGGCCGCTCGCGTTTCGCACGCTGAAACAGACGCCCTGCCCCGGAGCCGATCAGGTTCGCGGGGTTTTTTCGTATCCGGCCGATCAACTCGCCGTCGCCTTACTTTCCCCTTTCGTCCGTCGTCATGAATCGATTCCTCGCGGAGATCCTGCCGTCGCGCGGGCGCCTGCTCCTTATCGGGCCGGCGAGCCCGGCATTCCGCTCGGTCGGAACCGCGACTGCATGATCGACATCGAAATCATCGAACGAACGACGAAAGCGAACCTGACATGGCTGAACCGCGACGCATCCTGATTTTCGACACGACGCTGCGCGACGGCGAGCAATCGCCCGGATGCAGCATGAATCACGAGGAGAAGCTGGAGATCGCCCAGGCCCTCGTCGATCTCGGCGTGGACGTGATCGAAGCCGGCTTTCCGATCGCCAGCGACGGCGACTTCGAGGCCGTCCGCGCGATCGCAGAGACCTTTCGCGACTCCCGCATCTGCGGTCTGGCCCGATGCAGCGACAAGGACATCGATCGGGCATGGGAGGCGCTGAAGGGGAACACGCGTCCGCGCATTCACGTCTTCCTCGCGACGAGCGCGATCCATCGCGAATTCAAACTCCGCATGACGCCCGACGAAATCGTCGCGAGGGCGATCGAGGGAGTGAAGCGCGCGGCGCAGTATTGCGACGACGTGGAGTTCTCGCCGGAAGACGCCGCCCGGACGGAACTCGACTTCCTCTGCCGGGTCGTCGAGGCGGCGATCGACGCGGGGGCGACCACGGTCAACATTCCTGACACCGTCGGGTACGCCGTGCCGCACCATATGCACGGGCATATCGCGGCGCTGATGAACCGCGTGCCCAACATCGACAAGGCGGTGATCAGCGTCCACTGCCACGACGATCTCGGGATGGCCGTGGCGAACAGTCTGGCAGCGGTCGAAGCGGGCGCCGGTCAGATCGAATGCACGATCAACGGCATCGGCGAGCGAGCGGGGAACTGCTCCCTGGAAGAGGTCGTCATGGCGATGAAGGTCCGCCAGGACGTCTTCGGCACGCGGACGAACATCGTGACCGAGCGGCTGGTCCCGACCAGTCGGTTGCTCTCCGCCGTCACCGGCCAGGATGTCCAGCGGAACAAGGCCATCGTGGGGCAGAACGCCTTCGCGCATGAGTCGGGCATCCATCAGGACGGCATGCTCAAGGAGCCGCGAACGTACGAGATCATGCGGCCCGAGGACGTCGGCTTCGCGAAGACCGATCTGGTGCTCGGCAAGCATAGCGGCCGCGCCGCGCTGGCCGACCGGGCGCGGGCCCTCGGCTATCGCCTCTCTGCCGAGCAACTGCAGACGGTGTTCGACCAGTTCAAGACTCTGGCCGACAAGAAGAAGTCGATTTACGACGGCGATATCGTCGCGCTCTGCGAAAACGAACTCCGCTCGATCTCGGTTCCCGAGTGGGAACTGGTCAGCTTCGAAGTCACCTCCGGCGGCGGGAAGCCTCCGCGGGTGAAGCTCGCCCTGAGCCGCGACGGCGTCGAATCGTCGGAAGAACTGTCGGACGGCGACGGGCCGATCGACTGCGCCTTCCTGGCGGTCGAGAAGATCACCGGCGTGAAGGTCGCCTGCAAGGAGTTCCGCGTGCAGAGCGCCACGCTCGGACGCGACGCTCTCGGCGAAGTCTCCGTGCTGATCGAGCGCGACGGGCGCTCGTATCGGGGCCGCGGCGTCTCGACCGATACGGTGGAGGCGACGATCCTGGCGATTCTCGACTCGGTCAACCGCATCGTCCGCGACGAACGGGTCGCCGCGCAAAGCGTTCAAGAGCAGCCCTAACGGCCAGGGCGTGCAGGAACAGCCGTAACGACGGCCGGCTCAAAAGAGCGAGTCGTTCGCTTCGAAGCCGAGTTCGGCGATGATCCGCCGATCGGCCTCGGCCTCTTCCATCCAGCCGCGCGCCTCGAACGCGAGCGCGCGGTGGTGCAGCATCACCGCGATGCTCTGCGCCCGTTCGTAGAAGCTGCGGGATTCTTCGAGGCTCGCTACGTCGGAGGGGACCTCGTTCTTCGCCTCGCGGGCGGCGATCCGTCGATAGGTCCGGACCAGTTCCAGGTCGCTCATCCGGTCGTCGGCCTGGCGCGTGGGATCGTCGAGCAGCCGCACCGCTCGATCGAGCAGTTCGGTCGCTTCGCGAAGCTTGCCCTGCCGATAGAGGACGTATCCCTTCGTATCGAGCAGGCTCGCGTCGCCGTAATCGTCGCTGGAACCGATCAGTTCCAGAACGCGATCGATCTCCCGCTCGGCCTCGTCCAGGTTTCGGTCCACGACCGCGAGCATGTACGCCCGCAGGTTCGGGATCGGGATCGACATCGAGACGCCGCTCATCGGATCGCTCATCGAGGCGAAAATCTCTCCGCCGTAGCGTTCGGCGAGCCATTCGCAGTCATCGACGACGGTCTCGGCGTCCTGCGCATGACAGGCCGCGGTCATCCGATCGACGCGAACGGCGAGCCAGTCCGGGCGTTCCTCGACCAGGCCGTCGAGCAGAACGCGGGCCGCACTCGTCTCGCCCGCTTCGAGCAGCCAGCCCGCTTCGACGGCTTTCCAGCGTACGTCCGCCCCCACGCCGACCGCGATCCGCAATTCCTCGGTCGCCTTCAGGATTCGCTCGCGACGGCGACCTTCGTCGATCTGTCCGGTCTCGTCGCGTTCGTACGCCGTCAGGAATGTCCGGTAGGCGCCGGCGGCCCGCCAGCGAACGCGTTCCCGTTGAAATTCGATAACGAGCGCCGCTGCAATGAACGCCGCCAGGGCGATCAGCGCCAGTCTGCCGGTCCAGAGCGACGCGGCGTTGTCCGGAAGCGGCGGCTCGGGAGAGCGCGTCGTTTCTTCCCGAGAGGCGTCGTCGCTTCGAAGGTCGTCCAGTCGCTCCGAAGCGTCAGGCATGGGGGCAGCGGCGAGAGTATGAGATCGGAGGCCACATCTTCGTCAGTCACGCAGCGCGGAGAGCGCGATTCGCATCCGCGAGACGACCGATTCGCCCGGCTGCAACACGATCAAACCCGCGTCGGCGCCCTCTTCCGCTTCCAGCCGGAAGGGATCGCAGACGCAGGTGTAGGGTTCGATGCAGACCGCCTGGCGATGCGAGGGATTGTAGATGACGATCTCTCGATAGGGCTTATCGAAGAGTACGTCGAGTTTCGCGTTGGATTCCGGGTCGGCGATCGTCGCGACATACTCGCCGCCGTCCTCGCGGACGAGCCCGCCGAAGCCCTGATCGTAGTTCGCGTCGGCGAAACGGACGCCTTCCCGCAATCGATCCGCCGCGTCGTCGATGACGGTGTTGCCCGTCGCGATCATGTCGATCATCTCCCACTTCTTCGTCACCGGGAGGCTGATCGTGCAGAGGTCGGCGGCGCCGTGACCGAGCGGAACGCGAAAGTAGGGATGCAATCCCCATCCGCAGGGAAGAGGCTCGCTGCCCGGGTTCTCGACGTGCAACGTGATCGCGGCGCCGTCGTCGGCGACCTCGATCGTGGCTCTCAAGAGAAAGTCGCCGGTCCAACGCCCTTGCGAGAGAATCTCCGGCCCGTCGATCGAGGCCCGGAACTCGGCCGTGACGTGCGACTGCGAATTCGTGATGACCCGCCAGGGACGCGTATGCACGAAGCCATGGATGGCGTTGCCCCGTCCGTCGCCCTCTTCGAGCGGAAAGGTCCGCCCGCCGAAGGTCATGCTCGTGCCGCGAACGCGACCGGGAAACGGAAACAGGATCGGCGTTCCGGAACTGCTGGCCCGCCTGGTTCCTGTCTCGAAATCCTCTTCGTGCCAGAGCAGATGGACCGGATGGCCCCCGTGCCGGACCACGAGTTCGAACAGATTGCAGCCCTGGCTGACGAGTACGCGGGCGCTCGCTTCGCCGGAGGGCGAGAGGAGCGTCACGATCTCGGGATCGAGTTCGGCAGACATGGCTTCGGACCGGAGAGGATGCGGGCGATGCGATCTCCCGTGATTCTATCGCGCAGCGCTTCGCCCGACGACGCGGCGAACTTCCGGCGAGGGAACACGGTCTCTAGCGGAGCAGGTTCGCGTCGCCTCCCCGCGTTGACAGGCCCGTCGGTCGCGGGAGAATACGCCTTCGCGATTCATGGCGGGCCGTTAGCTCAGTTGGTAGAGCAGCGCCTTTACACGGCGACGGTCGGGGGTTCGAGTCCCTCACGGCCCACTGCATCACGCCCGTTTTTTCGCAGTGCCTTGCGCAGAGTGCGTTAGTCCTCGCTTTTGTCGCGAGTCAGATCGCAGAACTCCGGCGTACGAAGGGCGGTTTTCAGATCTACGAAGTTGCACCCGCCTCCGCGACGGGTGCACTTCGTCGAGGCCCTCTTCCTTCAGGTACGTCATGACCGACCCCACGATGTCGTCGAGCTGCGCCATGCCCGCTTCCTGAATCGACCAGCCGTTTTCCGAGTTGCGCAGCTTTTGGTACTTGTCCGACAGATGCGTGATGACGTGCATCCGCGTCGGATTGAGCCACAGGAAGAAGGGTTTGTCCTCCGCCTTGGCCTTGTCGAGGAACTTGGTCGCCGCGGCGAGGATCTCGTCGTCGACCGTTTCCATCCGGTCAGGGTAGAGCGTTCCCGCGTCTACGATCTTTTGCTTGCCGACCTTGCCCCACCGCGGCTGAACGGTCGGATCGTCTTTCGTCGTAGCCCACGAATGGACCATGTTCCGCGGGCCGACCGTGGCGAGCAGGTCCTGCGGATAGTTCGGATGCGACGGATCTTCCATCGCGTCGAGATGGTAGAGGAAGCCGAAGAACTCGTCGAAACCGTGGACCGTCGGCAGGAACTCGTTAAGGTCGCCGAGGTGGTTCTTGCCGAACTGCCCCTTGCCGAACTGCCCGGTGGCGTAACCCATCGACTTCAGGGCGGTCGCGATCGTCGGCCTTCGCGGGCAGCCCGATCGGCGAACCGGCCTGACCGACCGTCGTCAGTCCCGTACGGATGGGAAGCTGCCCCGTGATGAAGGCCGCGCGCCCCGCCGTGCAACTCGCCTCGGCGTACTAGTCCGCGAAACGCATCCCCTGCGACGCGAGCTGATCGAGGTTCGGCGTCCGACCGGCCATCATGTCCTGATGGTAGGCGCCGATGTCGAACCACCCGATGTCGTCGCCCATGATGACGACGATGTTGGGCTGCTTGTCGCCGGCCGTCGCCGGCATCGCCGAGAGGAGCGCCGCTGCTCCGGTCAGGAGCCACGCCATCGCCTCCGTACTTCACATTACATTCATCTATTCGTCTCTCCGCTGAGAGTAGAAACTCGTTCGATCGTCCCGTTTCGACGTGACGCCGCGGCAACTTCGCCGGGCGTCACACGTCGCTATCGGTCTAAGGATTGGTCGCCGCGTCGGGCGTCTTCAATCGCACGAGCTGCCACTGCTCCGTGCGATCCTGTCCGAAATGAATCAGCGCCGGCGCCTCGTCCTTGGTGAGGTTGTAGAGTCCCGTTTCGACGATGTCGGTCGTGTTGCTTCCCACGGTGAAGGCGACGCGCTGCGACTGCTTGTCGACCGAGCCCTGAACGCTCTGCGTCGTCTGGCTCGCGGTATCGGTATAATTCCCGCGCACGACCCCCTGTTTATTGACGGCAAGCTGTATGTTGACGTCGGATGCGGAGCTGCCTTCCTTGCAGAAGGCGAACACGCCCAGCGGCAACCAGTCCGCGTCGGCGGGAGCGGTCGCCTGAGCGCCGCCGGACGCGAGCGTCGCTGCCTGATCGTAGTATTGGCTCGACGTTCCGGCGTCCTGACCGTTCACGTAGACATCGTCGCCCTGATAGGTGACGGTGTTGCCATAGTCGTAGTAGACGGGAGCCGACGTCGCGCAGCCACACCACGCGCCGGCCGAACTCCAGGTGGCGGGTTTCCATGCATCGTTCGCGGCCCAGCCGGCAGCGGCCCAGGCGCCAGGATGTCCCGCGTTCCAATCCTGGCCGTACAGGCCGTAGTTATTGAAATTCCCGCGAATCGCCGTGGCCGTTCCGTAGCGTGCGGACGCAGGCACTTGGGAGAAGCCGGCGCCGAAGCCGGTCTGCCCCGCCGCGTACCCCGCCGCGGCGCCTTGAGCGCCGGAGAATTCGGGCTGATTTCTGTTCGCCGCGTAGGCTCCCGCGGCCGCTCCCTGCGCGCCGGAATACTGCGGCTGATTGCGATTCGACGCAGCCGCGCCCGCGGCGGCGCCTTGCGCTCCGGAGTATTGCGGCTGGTTACGATTCGACGCGGCGGCGCCTGCGGCAGCTCCCTGCGCGCCTGAGTATTCCGGGTTATTGCGGTTTGACGCGGCGGCGCCTGCTGCGGCTCCTTGTGCGCCCGAGTATTGCGGATCGTTGCGGTTGCCAGCCGCCGCGCCTGCAGCGGCTCCTTGTGCGCCGGAATACTGCGGCTGATTGCGATTCGCCGCTGCGGCTCCGAACCCTGCGCCTTGAGCGCCAGACGCCGTGCCGCTGTGCGGCATTCCTTCGTCGGACGGCATCCCGAGGAAGCTGTTCATCTGACTGCGACTCGGGGCGCCTTGCTGGCCGGCTCCGAATCCTCCACCGCCGCCACCAGCGAAGCCGCCCGAGCGATCGCCGCCTCCTCCGAAGCCTTCTTCGCCACCTGAGAATCCGCCTGGGCGTTGACCTGCGCCTCCGCCCCCTCCCCCGAAACCTCCCGGCGCGCCGCCTCCGCCGAATTCGTTCGACCGCTGACCGCCGCCAGCCCCGCCGCCGAATCCTCCTCCGCCTCCGCCTCCGAACCCGCCGCCCGCTCCGCCGCCAAATCCACCGCCGCCTGAGCGGCCTCCCCCTCCGCCGCCACGGGCTCCTCCGCCGCCGCGAGCCCAGGATTCGTCAGGGCACAGGCAGAGACTCAAGGCGAGCAACGACGCCGTCAGTAGCGATCTTCGGATCATGCGATTCAACTTTCAGTGGAGGTTCAGACGGGCGACGCCTCGATCGTGGCGATCAGCGCTTCGCTGGCTGACGCTTCATCACGACTTCGTCCGTATCGGGCAGCGGCTGGCCTCCGACGGTGCGATCGATCGATTGCCAGACGTAGGCGTCGTCATCGAGCTTTCTCAGGCGATTGACGGCATCGGTCGAAACGCCTTCGGACGTGATGCCTTGGACGTGCGCAAGCCAGCCTCCTTCTACGGGGGACCAGACTCCGACGGCGTGGCCGCCCCCGGCGCTGAAGGTCCACGACTGCATGCGACCGGCGGAGTGGTTCCAGCCGATCACCTGCACTCCGGACGTCGTCGTGCCGTCGGCCTTCGTCGTGGAGTACGTCCGCTCGAGAAAACTCTTGTCGGCGATCCAGCGGCAGACGGACGTCGTCGTCGCGCCATGCTCTTCTGCGGACCATTCGCCGATCAGCCATTCGAGGTCCGCGACGTTGTCAGCGGCGACGCTGGTCGCGACTCGGGAATCCCGCACCTCGGACATGAGCCACTTCCCGTCGACTTTGACGTGGATCGCCACGTACTTGCCGAAGCCGGGCGTCGCGGACGCAGGCGATTCGATCGACGCCGTTCCGTCTTCGACGGCGGCCCCGCCGCTCAGCAGTCGCAGGGAATCGATCGACAGGCGAATCTTCGCTTTAGGGTTTTCATGGAAGAGTCGCGCATACTCTTTCTCGATTTCCTCTCGACCGCGGAAAAGAACGCCGTCCGCGCTTTGATAGGCGCCGTCGACGGCCCAGAGGGCGGCGACTGCCTTCGCGTCCTGAGCGTCGAATGCCTTAATGAACTCCCGCGATGTTTCTTCGATCGCGGCCATTTCGGCTGCCTCCGCATTCGCGGCTCCGGTTGCCGACGCTGCAGCTTGTGCAGGGACTTGCGAAGCTGAAGGCGCCGCGGGCGATGGTCGCGTCGTCGGCTTCGCAGCCGGCGATGTTCGGACTTGCCCGAAGCATGGGGCGGCGATCGATGCCGACAGAAGGATCGACAGAAGTACGGAACGACCGACCATCTCGCGGCTCCGACACAGGCGCGCCGCTCTGCGCTGGAAGAAAAGGTCCGTCAACGACGAGCGGCAGTCGCAGACGACGGGCTGACCGAGTCATCAGACTCGACAGAGCTCAGCAGGCTCAACGGAGCCGCCGATTGTACCCCTTCCGGCGGGAACAAGTCTTCGGAGTTCCGAAAGAGCGCCGAATCGACGAGAATTAACATTCGGCGCCGAGCGAGCTGCGAATACTGCGAGCAATTCTCGCGAATCGAGGATCTGGTCGGGCCGTTCCGGGGACGGATCCTATGGAAGGAAAGGAACCCCGAAGGACGTTCGCCGCCAGGGGCTCCTGTTGGGGACGTTTCGGACTCGGAGCGATCAGTCCGGCGCTTTCTTCTCGGAATCCGTCAGCGCGGAACGTGGGGGCTCTACTCGAACTTCGACCAGTACCTCGTCCATTGCGACGAAACGAAGAAAACCGGTTAGGGCGTCTTCGGCCGCGCGAGCTTCACCGATCGTCAGGTCAACATCACGCAGTACTTCCGGAACTTGGGCATCGGCGGAAACGCCCGATCGATGGACGCGCCGCAGATACTTTCGGCGTCGGCTTCTCCCAGGCGGGATTCAGTTCAGAGATCGGGCAATTCATCGAAGCGGAGTTCGGTCCGATCGGAGACGGGCAAGGCGTCGAGCTCTTCTGCACTGCTCAGATGGCTCCGTGGCTGAACGTGACCCCTGACTTCCATATGCTGAATTCCACTCCGAAGACGTCGGCACGGTTCTCGCCGGCGGCGTTCGAGCTAACGTCGTGTTCTGACGGCGATCGGGCGATCGGCGAATTCGCCTCCGGTCGAACGCGGTCACCCTCCGTTCGCCTTCGCGTCCCGTTCCTGGGCGGAGCGGCGAATGAGTTGCTTGGCGTGTTCCAGGCGCTGGGGCCACTCGAAGGCGGGCGCCTTCGCGGGATCGTAGCCCTCCATATGACCGGTGAGCCGCTGGGTCGGTTTCACGTACGAAAGCTCGGTGTCGCCGAACACTTCCCGGCACATCGCCGCGAGCCCGGGGTCGTATTCGAGCAACTCCGCACGCGTGTCGACGTGATTGTGGTCGTGGTCGTTCTCGCGATTGTCGTCGAACCACGACTGCACCCCTTCGGCGAAGTACTCGTGATGGTTCGTCGCGGCATACTTCCCCTTCCACAGTCCCGCCTTCATCGCCGCGTCGTACGTCTCTTTCAAACGCTCGTCGAACGTCGGATCGACGTTCGTCATCCCGCGGAGGTGAATGTTGTGCGCGAATTCGTGGATCAGGATGTTTTCCGCCGAGTAGGGATCGCCCTCCAGGGCGAGCAGATTTTCTTCGCCGCAGGAACAGTAGGGATCGGTTTCGCTGCCGCCTAAGCCGCGAGCGCGGGCGTCCCAGAAGTCCTTGGCGTCGAGTTCGGGAAACTCCGGCTGTCGTTCGTTCGCGAGCCATCCGAATTCGGGCAGATCGGTCGTGAATTCGTCCCGAGCCATGATGCAGAGCCGCGATCCGCTGGCGATCATCGCTTCGCGGACATCCGGGCGACGGGCAAGCATCATGTCGATGAGGTAGGCCGCCTCTTTCAGGGCGTAGGGGCTCACTCGCTCGGAGGCGCAGATCGGATAGCCGCCCGCATCGAACGATCGCGAATAGAACGCGGGCATGCCGTTCTTCCCCTGCGGATCGAACCGAAACGCCTGAATCGCGACGCGGCTGACGACCTCGGCCTCGGTCTTGTCTTTCTGGCCCGCCACGACGAAGCGATGCCCGATCGTGGTATCGACGACCTCGTGACGATTCGGCTGGATCGTCGCGACTTGGTGGCGCTCGCTGTCGTTCTCCAACCAGAACACTTCGACAGGCTGATCGCTGCCGTTGATGATCTGCAGTTTGGGTCGCTGATCCGCGGAAGCGCGCGGCAGAATTCCGAGCAGACTGGCCGTCGAGAGTACGAGGAACGCGGCCCGGAGAACGACGGAATCGACCATGAACTGATCCAGGAGGCGGCGACGAATCTGCAACTTCGTTCGATGTTAGCCGAGGAAATCCTCGTTCGCGTGCATCTGCGCAACGAAAAAGACCTTCCGCCGGTCTAGCCAGCGGAAGGCCTTCATCGTCAGTCGATT
This sequence comes from Lignipirellula cremea, assembly GCF_056501455.1. Taxonomy (NCBI): domain Bacteria; kingdom Pseudomonadati; phylum Planctomycetota; class Planctomycetia; order Pirellulales; family Pirellulaceae; genus Lignipirellula; species Lignipirellula cremea. The sequence goes on along the minus strand of NZ_CM151415.1, from coordinate 4,981,916 downwards.
CAGCAGCGACGCACGCTTCGCCGGGAACGCTACGTATCGAGCCGGCGCCGTCCGCTGCTCGTGACGGCTCCGTAGATCGCGACTACCGCGACGGCGCCGAGGATCGAGAAGAGGAGCCCGGAGCTTTGGATCGCGTCGCCGCCCCAGATCATGTAGGCGATGAAGCCGCCGGCGAACGAACCGACGATGCCCAGCAGGATCGTCAGGAAGATCCCCATGGGCTGCGGACCTGGAACGAGGAAGCGGGCGATCACGCCGACCACCAGACCGAACAGGCACCACAGCAGGATTCCACCGATTGTTCCCATGACTTGCTCCTTCTCGCGAGCGACTCGCAGATGTTGATCGAGATGAGCGACCGACGGTCGCCACACGACGGCAAGGTGGAAGCAAGCGCCGTGCCTATGTCACAAGAGATGGGTTCTGGAAAGATCGCCCAGTCCGCAGCAGGGCGCTGCGTCGGCTGTCGGTCGAGCGGTCGCCACCGGCGGATCTCGGTCGACCGACCTTCGGTTCGCCCTCTGCTCGTGGCGCGACTCACCGACTTGCGCTTCGCTCGGGAACGCGACGCTTCGACGGGCGGCGGCGGCGGCGGCGGCGCGTAACGATCAAGCGAACGTGACTGGTCGCGAAGTCCGCAGTTTGGCGCGGCGTGTGCAGCGGAAAGTGGGGTTCGTTCGCCGGATGCAGGCGGGTACGTTGTGGGCTGGCCCAAAACAAGGAAGAGCCGATGTCGATCACCGCCCTCTCCGTCACGGACGACCTGGCGCTCGAGAATCTGGTCCGTGGCCGACTGGCTCAGTCCGGCCATGCCGCCATGCGAACCGTCGTCTGCTCGGTCGAGCAAGGATGCATTCGCCTGTCGGGCCGGACTCGCACCTACTATCTGAAGCAGCTCGCCCAGGAACTTGCGCGCGCGACGCCGGGCGCCGGCGAGATCGAGAACGGGATCCGCGTCGGCTCCGCGATCGGCAACGAAGGCTGAGATCGCGGCTCGCTCAGTCCGCCCGATCTGCTCCTCGACGAAGCGCCTTTCCGTCGAGAGAAAGCCAGCAGGGTTTTCTCCTAGGCAATCCGCGCCGCCAGACGGTTCTCTCTACCGCTCGGCTAGGTAGAATTGCGACTGACCAGCGTGCTGCCGGGGGCGCCGCTCCTGTCACTGGCGGGCTGAGCCCTCTCTTGCGTCCGCTTGACCTTGCTCTCACGAGATGCACCCGCTTCCGCCGCCGCATCAAGTCGCGGGATCGGAAACGGCGTTCGACGAGAGCCGCGGCTTGGCTCCTGACCCACCTGTAGAACCGTCCGCGTGCCGCTAGAACGGATCTGCGGGCGGTGCGTTTCTCCTTCGACGCGACTCACCAACGGATTCTCTGTGGGCTGCAAAGTACTTGTCGTAGACGACGATCGCGCGGTCCGTCATCTGGTTCAGAAGACGTTGGAGAGCGCTTCCGTGGAGGTCGTGACCGCGGCTTCTGCGGAGGAAGGGCTCGAGCTGCTTTCCCGGTCCGAGAAATCGATCGACGTCTGTCTGCTGGACATTCTGTTGCCCGACCTGTCGGGCCTCGAAGCTTTCGAGAAATTTCAGCGAATGGATACGAAGCTTCCCATCGTGTTCATCACGAGCATGGGGAGCAGCGACGTCGCGATCGACGCGATGAAGCGCGGGGCGTACGACTATATCTTCAAGCCGATCGATGCCTCCCGGCTGCGCGATCTGATCGAACGGGCGGCGGACATTCGCCGCAAGATGCTCCGTCCGGTCGGCGTCGTTCCGGAGGGAAGTCACGACCCCGAATCTGACGCCATCATCGGCGTCAGCCTGCCGATGCAGGCGGTCTACAAGGCGATCGGACGCGTCGCCACGCAGGACGTCACGGTCCTGATCCAGGGCGAAAGCGGAACGGGCAAGGAGCTCGTCGCGCGGGCGGTCTACCAGCACAGCGAACGCCGCGACAAGCCCTTCATCGCAGTGAACTGCGCTGCCATTCCGTCGAACCTGCTCGAGAGCGAACTGTTCGGACACGAACGGGGCGCCTTCACCGGCGCCGATCGCCGCCGGATCGGCAAGTTCGAGCAGTGCAACGGAGGGACGATCTTCCTCGACGAAATCGGCGACATGCCGAGCGAACTGCAGAGCAAGATGCTCCGCCTGCTGCAGCAGCAGGAGTTCACTCGCGTCGGCGGCAACGAGAGCATCAAGACCGACGTCCGGATCATCGCGGCTACGAATCAGAACCTGGAACAGATGGTCCAGGACGGCGGCTTCCGAGAGGACCTTTACTACCGCCTGAAGGGCTTCTTGATCTGTCTGCCGCCCCTGCGCGAACGGGGCGACGATATCCAGTTGCTCGCGCATCGGATCTTCGCCCGCTTCAACGACAAGTTCAACAGCAAGCTGGAGTCGATGGCGCCCGAGGTCATCGACGTGTTCAAGGTTTATCAATGGCCGGGCAACGTCCGCGAGTTGGAGAACGTCCTGCGGCAGGCGATTCTGCAGACGACGGGCGCCGTGCTGCTGCCCGAGTTTCTCCCGCCGCTGTCGACGAACGAACGTTGCTCTCCGACCGCCGCCGGAAGCGAAGGGCAGGAGAACGGCATTCTGGCCTTCGTGCGCGAACGCCTGCGAGCCGATACGACCGACCTGTACGCGGAGGCGATCGAGCACATCGAGCGTCGCCTGCTGCCCGAGGTGCTGCGGCACGTCGACGGCAACCAGACGCAAGCGGCCTCGATTCTGGGGATCACCCGCGGCAGTCTTCGGAACAAGCTTCGCGGGCTCAACATCTCGGTCGGCCAGGTCGTCAGCGTGGGCGAAGACGGCGACGAAGCCGTTTCGGAAGCGTAGGCTTTGCGACTTTTTTTCCGCGCGGGCCGAAGATCGGCGCGCGGCTTGCGATTGAGTGAACGGTCAACGTTTCTAGCGTCCGATCCATTCACTCAGGACACGCACATGCTGGCGCTCACTCGCAAGGAAGGCGAAACGATCCGCATCGGAGAAGAGATCGTCGTAACTGTTTCCCAGATCAAGGGAAACCGCGTCCGGATCAGTATCGAAGCGCCCCGCGAAGCCCGCATTCTTCGAGGCGAGCTGACGCCGCATGAGGAAACGGTCGAACACTTGATCCCCCTCAGCCGGGGCGGCATCAAGTAGCTGCGCGCAGTGGCTTTAAGTCGCCACCGCGACCCGTGTGGTCGATAGACGCTCACTGAGCGGACGCTCATTGACCAGATTTGGTAAAGCGGTCGCCACATCTAACGTCGCAGATGCGACTTCCGCCCGCGTCATTGCTCTCGGCATGACGACGTACGCGTCTCCTTCGGCCCCTTACCTCGTCGCACAGCGCGGTTGGTTCCCGACGGGATTCCGGCTTTACGGTAGGGGCCTTCTGGGCTCTACTCAGGGCGGCTGATCGTCGGCTTCGCCAAGCCGCGGTTCGCCTTTTTCGACTTCGCGATTCCGTCGTCCGTCCGCTTCGCGCTCGTGCGTTAGAAGTACGATTTCGCCGCTGTCGCGCCGTTGCGCACGGTCTCGATGCTGCGTTCACTCTTTGACACGACCGGCTTTCCGGCGCGATGGTACTGCGGGCCGACCTGGCAGGCCGAGCCGTTCTGGGGCTGGCTGCACATCGTCTCGGACTTTGGGACGTTCGGCGCCTACACGGCGATTCCCGTCGTCCTGCTCTTCTTCATTCTCAGGAAGCGCCAGGACATCCCGTTTCCGCGGCTGTTCTTGCTGTTCGGGGCGTTCATCTTCGCCTGCGGCGCGACTCACTTAGTCGAGTCGCTGATCTTCTGGTACCCGATCTACCGCTTCTCGGGCGTGCTGAAGCTGGCGACGGCGGTGATTTCCTGGGCGACGGTCATCGCGCTCATCAGGATCGTGCCGGTCGCCCTCAAACTGCGAGGTCCCGCGGATCTCGAAGAAGAGGTCAGCCGGCGTACGCAGCAGTACGAGGAACTCGCCGAAAGCTTCCGGCAGGAGGCCTTCCTGCGCGAACGCTTCGCCCGATCGCTCGTCGAGAACGAAGAGCGCCTCCGCATGGTGCTCCATGTGGCCGAGATCGGCTGCTGGGATTGGGATCTCGAGAGCGGCGCGGTCAGGCTGGATCTGAACCAGGTTCACCTCTCCGGTATCGGCGCCGAAACCGGCGTCGTGCAGGCCGAGGAATTTCTCTCGCGGGTTCATGCGGACGACGCCGATGCGGTTCGCCGCGCGGTCGACGATTCGATTCGAGACAACGTCCCTTACGCCTGCGAGTTCCGGTTCGTCCGACCCGACGGAAGGATCGTCTGGCTCTCGGGTCGCGGCGGCATCGTCGTCGATGATTCCGGTCGCCGTCGCATCGCCGGCGTCAACATCGACATCACGGCGCGAAAGCGGACTGAACTCGAACTGATGGAGGCGCGGCGACAGGCCGAAGGGGCGAATCTGGCCAAGACGCAGTTCGTGGCGAACATGAGCCACGAGATCCGCACGCCGCTGACGGCGATCCTGGGGTGCGCCGACTTGCTCGTCCGCGACTCGACGGACGACGACTCCCGCGAAATGGCGGAGATGATCCGCAACCAGGGGCAACTGCTGCTCGGCATCCTGAACGACGTGCTCGACGTCTCCAAGATGGAAGCCGGCAAGCTCGACATCAAGAAGATCGACGTCTCCCTGCCTCCCCTGCTGGCCGACGTCCGATCGCTCATGGAGCCGAGCGCCTCGGAAAAAGGGCTGTCGTTCAAGGCGCGGTTCATTTCGCCCGTTCCGCCGACGATCCTCACCGATCCGCTGAGGATGCGTCAGATCCTGCTCAACCTCGTGAGCAACGCCGTGAAGTTCACGCAGCGGGGCGAGGTGCGGATGGAGTGCGGGTACGAACCCGACGTCGCCCGCGGAGGCGGAAGCCTGTTCGTGCGAGTGGTCGATACGGGGCCCGGCGTACCGCACGATCGGGTCGAGTCGATTTTCGAACCCTTTACCCAGGTCGAGGGCAAGGCGGAGACGAACGTCTCCGGGACCGGTCTCGGCCTGACGATTTGTCGTCGCCTGGCGCAGATGCTCGACGGCGAGATCGACGTCACGACGGAGGTTGGCGTCGGGAGCGAGTTCGAGTTGCGCCTGCGACTCTCGTCGCCGGCGGAACTGGAAGTCCTCAGTCTCGACGCGATCCAGACCGACGCGACGCCCGATGCGGACGCCTCAGGAGAAGCGTCCCTGGCGAACGCTCGCGTCCTCATCGCGGAAGACACTCGCAGCATCCAGGTGCTGCTGCGGCGAATGTTGCAGGATCGGGTCGCGAAGATCGAGGTCGTCGGCGACGGCGAAGCGGCGCTCGCCGAATACGATCGGGCGCTGCGCAGCGGCGATCCGTACGATCTGGTGCTGATGGATATGCAGATGCCGCTGCTCGACGGCTACGAAGCGACGAGGCGACTGCGCGAGGCAGGGATCGAAACGCCCGTCATCGCGCTGACGGCCAGCGCCATGTCGGGCGATCGCGACAACTGCCAGCGGGCCGGCTGCAACAGCTACCTGACCAAGCCGGTCGACCGGCGCGAACTGCTCGCCGAACTGAGTCGCTGGAATCGGGCGGTCCGACCTGCTGGGTCGTGACCCGACGGCCGTCAGACGGATTCTCGCTTCTGCCGTCAGCGTGACGGGAAGGCCTCGCGCAGTCCTGCGTTGAGCCGAGCCACCTCTCGCTCCAGTTCATCGACGGCCGGCGGCAACTCCGACAGCCTCGACGCCTCCGCGAGCTTCTCGACGGCGAAGGCGGCCGCCATCGTGCGCTGCGCGCCGAAGTTCGACGATAGTCCCTTCAGGCTATGCGCGGCACGTCGAACTTCCTGGCTCTGCGATGGATCGGCGTGCCCTGCTCGAACGACGCCAAGCAGCGCTTCGGCGTCCTCGAAGAACATCTCCGCCAATTCGCGCAGGAGTTCCTCGTCGCCGCCCAGTCGCTGCATCGCTTCGCGCAGGTTCATGACCTGATCTCCTGCGATGAGCGGCGTTCGGTCGGCGCGGTCGGTCGGCTGCGTCATCGTTCGTATTCGCGCTGGCGGCAAGCGGCTGTACGTCGGCAAGCGGCGTCCACGACGGCCCGCAGAGCCCTCGCATCGAACGGCTTGGGAAGGAAGGCGGTCATCCCGGCAGCCGCGAACCGGCTCCGATCGCCTGGCTCGTTTCTCGCCGAGATTCCGATGATCGGTACCGAAGGCGGAGTGCCTCCGAGACGGGGTCGCCCGGATCGGATGATCGAGGTCGCCGTCACGCCATCCATGTTCGGCATTTCGACGTCCATCAGTATCAGATCGTAACGACGCTCCCGAGCCAGCGCTACCGCGCGCTCTCCGTCCTCGGCTGCTGAAACGTCGAACCCTCCGCCGCCGAGCACACGCACCAGAAAGAGCCGATTCGAAGGGTTGTCTTCGACGACCAGAACCCGAAAGTCGGACGCGTTACGGCATCCGCCGCACGTCGTATCGAGATGCGACCCGCGGTCGGATTGCCACTGATTCCTCATGATCCTCACCCGCTCTCCGATCGGCGGAGGCCGTCCATGTCGGCTTCGTCATCGCGGTGCGTCGGTTCGCTCCGTTTTGATTCCGCATTCGTCGTCGATGCGTATCGCATGCGGCGGACGATCGTGCGAAGTCGTTCTTGAAGAACGCTAGGGGGGTACTAACGCAACCCTCATACCTATCGGAGCGGGCTTCGTCCATTCGCCCGTGAAAAGAGCGTTGAGATTTCGATTCGATGCCGAAGTCAGGCGAACGCTGGCACGATGCCCGTCCTGAAGCCTGGACCCCGGCTCGGAATCGTCCTGGTTGGAGCCGAATAAGGCGATGGGTCGCTTCGGAGGCCGATCTGCGCTTTCGGCACGGAATGTGCGACCTCTCTAGCACAGCAATGGCGAGACCGTATCGCCTGGCGAAGCGCTTCGCTCGCTTTCAGTTCCCTTGAATAGAGGCAGACGATGCGCACGTTCGTCGTATTCCTGCTCGCAGTCGTGGTCGTCGCCGTCGCGCTCGCCGCATTCGGCTGGATCTACTTCTATAACGACGGCGAACGAATGGGCGTGGGGGTCAACCGCAACGAAGTCGTGGAGGAGTCGCAGGGTATCGCCGACTCCGTCGCTGAGTCCGTGTCGAGCGTCGGTAGCGAACTCGACGACGTCGTCGGGCGTAACCGCGCCGAGAGCGCCCCGGTCGTCGATTCGGACCGTTAACGCATTGCAGTTTCGTGAACCTTCCGCTCGAGCCCTCCGGAACGTCGGAGCGGCCGCGCATCCCCTGACGCTGGCATTGGAGAGACAACCATGGGCATTATCGAGATTCTGGCGATCGTTCTTCTGGTGATGCTGCTTCTCGGCGCTTTGCCGGCGTGGCCTCACAGCAGGAACTGGGGCGTCGCCCCGGTCGGCGGGCTGGCCTTCATCCTGCTGCTGGTCATCCTCCTGGTGATCATCTTCTAGCGACGAGACGACATAGACGGCGTCTGGACGATTCGCGGAATCGACTTCACGATCCGTCGTGCCTGTCTCAAGAGGTTTCTACAATGGCTGAGTCGAGTAACTTCTCGTCTCAGCGGATGAAAGGGTACGAATGAGCTCGCGAATCGAAGAATCCCTGCACAAGATGCCTCTGCGACGAAAGCTGCTGCCTGCCGGCGACGGCGAAGCCGTGGCCGAGGCGATGCAACGATCGCTGGTCGAACTGATCGACCTCTCGCTCCAGGGAAAGCAGGCCCACTGGAACCTGCACGGCCCGAACTTCCGCTCCGTTCATCTGCAACTCGACGAGATCATCGACAGCTTGCGGAACGGCAGCGACGAAGTCGCGGAGAGGATCGTCACGATCGGTTTCACGCCGGATGGTCGGGCCTCGACCGTGGCGGAGCACTCCGCCCTGGACCAGTTCCCCGAAGGCGCTCTGACGGTGGAAGATGCGATCCACTTCATCTCGGATCGACTCGCCGGCGTGATCACGCGACTTCGGGAAGCGATCGGCCAGGTGGACGAACGCGATCCGGTCTCCGGCGATCTGCTGATCGGCCTGACGCGAGAGCTTGAAAAGCATCTCTGGATGCTGCAGGCCCAGGAAAGCTGAGGCGTCGACCCGGGCGCGTCGCACGCATTCGCATGAACCTGCGAGAGCGAGCGGCTGTCCTGTTTCGTGAAAATCAACTGGCCTCTCGAACGACGAAGCCAGATTCCATAGAAGACTCCCTCGCTTGCGAGGGAGCCTTTTTTCGTAGGCCGCATCGCCGGGTTGCGAACGAGCGTCGATCGAAATTCGCGCGCGAGCAGGTCGACCTCTCTAAGCTTCGACCGCCGGGCTCTTGCGCGCCATCAGATACGCCGCGAGGGCTTCCTGCCAGTACGGAAGCGGCGAACCGCCGAGGCCCTCGTACAGGCTGCAATCCAGGACGCTATATGCCGGACGCGGCGCCGGCGCTCCGAACTGGGCGCTGGTGATCGCTTCGACGGAGACCTGCATTCCGGACTGACGAAAGATTTCGTTCGCGAAGTCGAACCACGTGACGGAGCCGCGGTTCGTGACGTTGACGATCCCCTTCGCTTCTTCGTCGAGCAGATGCACGATCCCGCTTGCGACGTCGGCGACGTAACTGGGGGTGCAGGTCTGATCGTCGACGACACGAAGGTGCCGGCCTTCGCCTCCGAGCCGAAGCATCGTCTCGACGAAGTTCGCTTTCCTGGGCGTGACTCCGTAGAGACCGCAGGTGCGGATCACGATCGACCGCGGCGCCTGCAATGCTGCCTGTTCGCCCGCCACCTTCGATCGCGCGTAAACCCCGTCCGGCGCTATCGGGTCGATTTCGCGTTGCGGCTCGCGACGCTCGCTGCGGCAGTACACATAGTCGGTGCTGATCTGCACGAGCGGGATATCGAGTCGCGAACAGGCTTCCGCCATCGCCGCCGGCGACTCGGCGTTCGTACGGAAGCAGAGCTCGGCTTCCTGCTCCGCCTTGTCGACTGCGACGTACGCGCCGCAATTGATGATCGCATCGGGTCGCAGGGCCTCTACCGCCGCGCCGATCGCTTCAGGCTGATCAAGCGGCATAATCGATCGGTCGACGGGCAGGGCGCGCGGCCCCAGCAGATTGCACAGGGCGCTTCCGAGTTGACCCTTCGGACCGGTGACGGCGATGCGGCGAAACTTCATGAGCGTCGGCTTCTGAATCAGGATTCCGGCGAACGTGCCTTCTGCACGAGCGAATCGACTGCGGAACTCTAGCTTCCGAATGCGGACCCGATGGGGCGACCCATTCGAGGGGCCGAAGTCGCCTTCGCGAGCCTTTCGCCGAATCGTCGCGAACCGCGGGTCATTCCTCGCGTTGCAGCGACTTGATCGCGCCCATGAGTTTTTCGGGCGAGGCGTCCTTGAGCACGTACCGCGAGGCGCCTGCCGCGAACATCGCGTCGATGACTCCCTCCTCCTCGTGCAGCGACAGGCCGATCACGCGGATCTCCGGATGTCTCGACGTCAGACGACGCGTCGCCTCGATCCCGCCGATGCCGGGCATGTCGACGTCCATCAGCACCACGTGCGGCGCGAGTTGCGAGACGTTTTCCAGCGCCTCTTCGCCTGAAGCGGCCTCGCCGACGACATCGACGTCGAAGCGACTGGTCAGCAGCGCCCGCACGCCCTTGCGGACGATGCGATGATCGTCGACGAGCAGCACGCGGAGGCGCCCCGGAGGGAGCGACGCCTCCTCGAACTCCTCTTCGACCGTCCCTTCGCCGATCGGGCGATCGATGACGAACGATTCGGAGGGCACCGTGATCGACGCGTGCGTTCCCTGTCCGGGCGCGGACGCGATGACGAACTTGCCGCCGACCGTGTCGATGCGTTCGCGAATCTGGAACAGCCCGTAGGAGTCTCGCGACTCTTCCGCTTTGGCCGGATCGAAGCCGCAGCCGGCGTCGATGACTTCCAGCAGGATCTCGCCGTCGCCGATGCTCGTGCGGACGCGGGCGGTCGAAACGCCGGCGTGCTTGATCACGTTCAGCAGCAGTTCGCGAGTCGATTGAAACAGCAAGTTTCTCAGCTCTTCGTCGTCGGGTTCCGCCGCGGGATCCGCATCCACGTGAGCGAGGAAGCTGTGCTGCTCCTTCATTCGGCCGGCCAGCCACCGCAGCGCCGCAGCCAATCCCTGGTCGTACAGGATCGGCGGAGATAGTTCGATCGAAAGCGAGCGCGTCGCCTCCAGCGCCTCGAGCAGCAGTTCGTCGATCCGGTCGAGTTCTTCCTGCCGCGCCCGTTCGGACTGCGCTCGCACCAGGCCGATCTGCATCTTGGCGCCGACGAGCAGTTGCTGGACGTGATCGTGCAACAGCTCCGCCAGGCGTCGCCGCTCCCGATCCTCCGCACGGACCAGCTCGGCCGCGAGGGCGCGGAGCTGGTTGCTTCGGCGTTCGGCCAAGACCGTTCGTTCGGCGACCCGACGTTCGAGGTTCTCATTCAACTCGCGCAGCCGGGCTTCGGCCCGCGCGCGCTCGACGGCGTCCCAGGTGCGCTCCGCCGTTTCCTTGGCGAGGTTGATTTCGTCTTCGGTCCAGACTCGCGGCGTCGACTGCTGCACGACGATCATCGCGACAGGCTTTCCCTCTTTCAGCAGAGGCACGTCCAGCGTCGATGCCACTTCGACCGCCTGAAATCGAGCGCGTTGCGTCTCGTCCAGGTAGGGCGACGTCGTCGCGTCCGGAATGACGATGATTCCGCCCGATTGCAGCGCCGCGTGGACCTCTTCGCCGTAGTCCTTCAAGCGATAACGTCCCGGGACCTGCGGCACGCCGTCGACGTAACCTTCCCCGACTTCGACTTCGTCGCGCCCGACGAACTCCGCGTAGAAGACGCGACTGGCGCTGAGATGCCGCCCCAGAACCTCCGAGGCTTTCCGAACGGCCGCAGCGGCGTCGACGCTCTCTCGCAGGCGATCGCTCAAGTCGACCCGGAAGGCGTCCGCTCGTGCGGCATGTCGAAGCGAACGCGACGCCCGTCGCCAACGGCCCCGGAAGCGTTTCCACTCCGTGCGATCGCGAACCGTCTTCACGTAGCCGCGCAGTGCGCCGTCAGCATCGAAGCACGGCAAGGTCGCTCCGCTTGCCCAGAAGCGACTCCCGTTCCGGCGCCGATGCCAGCGATCGTCCGAGCTTCGCCCCGTTCGGCGAGCGACGTCTGCCTCCTGGCTCGCCGCTCCGCAAGCGACGTCCTGATCGGTGAACAGGAGCGAAACGTCCCGGCCCAGGATTTCGTCGGGAAGATACCCGAACAGACGCGCGGCGTTCTCCGGCCAAACCGTGATGCGAAGTTCAGCATCCAGAGCGAACGCGGCCAGATCGTCCGCTTCTTCCGTCAGATGCTGACGCAGATCCTCTTGGCTGACGTGCCACAACGGCGCCGGGCGCTCATTCATGGCGGGTTCGCCCGAGAGCGGATTCGAGGACTCGCGTCACGAAGAGGGGCGGAGCGACGGCCTGAAGCGGCGATCGAACTGAAGCATTGGCAGACGAAGGCACAGGACGACGATGAACGACGACAGAGGCTGTTTTCATGCGTCTATTGTTCGCAGATGCCGGGCTCCGTGCGAAGGGCCGTCGGCAAAACCCGGATTCGTCCGGTAGCAGGCATATCAGGCGCTCGTGAGGTATCCTTTCATCGACAGGCGCTGCATGCGGAGCCGTTCGCCGCCAGCGTGCGAACCTCCAAGAAGCAAAGGGCGCCGGTTGTAGGAAATGGGCGTAGCGCCCCTTTTAGGGGGGGCGCAATTGAATCGTTTGCATGTTCGGCAGTCGATCCCGGGCAGGGAGCTTGGCATGGATACCGACGAATCGGTACGCGTTCTGGTCATCGGCAACAGCCATGCCGCTGCCATCGATTCCGCTTCCTCGCAAAGACGATCGCAAGATCGAATGGAAGGGCTTGAGGTTCGATTCGTCGTCGTGAACTCACCTGAGTGGTACCCGCCGGTCATCGAGGGGCGATTCTCCGACACGATCTTGGCGGAATTCGAACGAGAAGGTCTCCACCTGGTCGTCTCGACGTTCGGAGGGAACGATCACAACGCCCTCGGACTCGTGAACTACCCGGGGAAGAAGTTCGACTTCGTGCTTCCCGAGGCGGCGTGGCTGCCTTTGCAGACCGATGCGGAGGTTCTCCCTGCCGCCCTCGTCGAGGCCGCGCTGCGGCGGCGCTTGGAATCGACTCTTGATTTGATCCGATTGCTTCGGAGCACGACGGAACTCCCGGTCGTGCATCTGGAATCTCCCCCGCCGATACCCTCCGAAGAGCATATCCGCACGTATCCCTACGGTTTCGACGACTTGATCGCGGAGCATGGCGTGGCGCCCGCGTCGCTACGGTACAAGCTGTGGCGTTTGCACTCGTCGATCATTCGCGAGACCTGCGACGAGTTGCGGATCCGCTTCGTCCCGACGCCGAAGGCGATGCAGGACGCCGACGGGATGCTCGTGCCGGAGGCATGGAACCCTGATCCGAGCCACGCGAACGAGGTTTACGGCGAGCGGCTCTACCGTCAGTTGCTCGCGGTGGTCGCGCGACGTTTCGCTGAACTCGATGAAACTACCGAGTCGAATCCGACGTCCGACCGGACGACACTGGTCTAGCAGTCCGTTGATTTCCCTGTTCGCGAGAGCCTGAGCGTTCAAAAGGTCGCTGAGCGTCGAGGCATCAGGAGCGGGAGCCGGACGGCGACCGAGATGCTTAAGATCGCTCGATGCGATCCGACGGCGAAATCAGCGAAGCTGGAGAGCCCAAACGCGGCGGAAAGCGCTGCTCCCAGTTCTCCGAACTGTTTCGGCTTACCGGCGCCGAGGAGTTGGCGCAGGATCCGTCCCAAGTTGTAAGCGACGGCGGCGACGAGGTAGCGCTTGCGGATCTTGGCCAGCCCGCGAAGCCAGGTTCTCCTGCCGCCGCCCGTTTCGAGCACGTGCGCGAACGTCCGCTCGACCTTCTCGCTTCGTAGACGCTGCAGCCTGCGACCGCGACGTCCGCGCGCGTTCCGGCGATTGCGACGATAGGCCGCCTGACGACTCGGCGGCTTGCGTTTTCGCTTCCGAGACTTCGCTCGCTTCGGCTGCGGAATATACGTCCGCACGTGCGTCTCGTGCTGCAGCCGGTCGAGCGACTCTTCGCTGTGATAGCCCTTGTCCGCCGCGACCTCTTCCACGTCGCAGCCCGTGCCCGCCTCGCGCAGGTTCGTTCGCGCGGCGTTCACGGTATCTTCGATCGTCCGGCAGTCGCCGGCGGTCCCTTCGTAGACTTCCGCCGCGACGATCACGTCCGTCTCCAGATCGACGGCGTGTTCGACCTTGTACTTGAGATGCGTGCGACCGTCCTTCATCTTCCCGATCCGAGCGTCGGGATCGTGCGGATTGACCCACTCGTCGTTGGAGACCTTCTTGTCCTTCCGCTTCCTGTCGAAGCGGCGCAGCTCCTCGTCGTCCGGGTCGCTTACGCCCGTTTCGGCTTCGTAGAGCTTGCGAACGTACTCCTGCCAGTCGTCGCCGTTCTCCCGGCGGACGATCGACTTCATCGAAGCGTTCGCTTCGAGATCGCTGGCGTCGACGCCGAGCGTTTTGCCCTTGAGCAGACCCTTCTCGTGGCAGAGGCCGAGAACCAGGTCGAACGCGAGCTGATGGATCTCCAGCGGCAGCCGGTTTCGCGTCAGCGTGAGCGTCGAATGGTCCGGCGTCTCCTCGCCGGGACCGAAGCCCAGGAAACGGGCCAGCGAGCGACTGTCGTCGCAGCGCCAGGCGATGCCGCGCTGGCTGTCGATCCCCTCGAAGTAACCGATGAACAGCATCCGGAAGTAGACGCCCGGCGCCAGGCTCTTTCGCCCCGTCGTTTCGTAGTACGGAGCGGCCGCCTCTTCGAGCCGTCCGTCGAATTCGATCTCGGCCAGCAGCCCGTTCAGACGGTCGTAGAAGACGTTTCGCGGACCGCTCCCCAGCTTGTCCGTCGGAACCCAGAACGTCCCCTGCGTCTCCCGCTTCCGCTTGCCCAAGCCCATCGCGATTCCTCCCCCGCGTCGAGATCACGCGAGGATAGCGCAGGCAGGGCGAAAATCAACGGGCTGCTAGGCGTCCTTTCGGTTGGTGACGCTTCGCGATCGCTACCGTCCACGATGGTTCTGCGACCCGCCCCGCGTGGTCGAGCCCTGCCCCATCGAGAACACCCGGGCGGACCCATCCAAGTTCTCGCGATCCGGCGCCGGATATGACGCCGCGATTCGATCCGCTTCGGGCCCTGCACGCGCCGTGGCCGTCGGAGCGGCGCAAGTAGAGCCAGGTCGATCGTCTCGCGAACGCCGGTCTCTTTGCAAAGGCACGAAAAAACCCGCCGGTAGGTTAACCAGCGGGTTCGTCGTAAACTGAGCTGAAGCAAGCTCTTGCAAGTAGCGGCGCAGGGATTCGAACCCCGGACACGCGGATTATGATTCCGCTGCTCTAACCAACTGAGCTACGCCGCCGCAGGACGAGTATTTATGCCGCATGCCGCCGCGACGGTCAAGGCGGCGAAATCGACTGCCGCAGCGCGGTTTTCTGTCGAAGTCCGCTCGCGAAAATCGGGTCGGACGGGGCTTGGACCGGCGTGGCGGAGTCGCGGTTCGCTCTCGGCAGGGTAAAGTTGGGCGCCGACTACGCTTCGGGCGGCGGAGGGACGGCGCGATCGGCGCGTCGAAACTTGCGTTCCGCCCTGCCCTCGCCCGCTCAGGAACCTGCCGAAATGGAGTCGCGCGTCTCGCGAAGCTTTCTCGTGGCGACGCTGCTGATCCTGGCTCTGTCGACAGGCGTGCGGTTCGTCGCGGCGAGTTTCTGGGAGAGTCGGCTGCCTGCCGGTCAACGTTTCGGATGGGGCGACTCCGACAGTTATTGGACGCTTGGAGAATCGATTTACGAGGGCCGTCCGTATCGATACGGCGGAACCCGTATATTCCGGACCCCCGGTTATCCCCTTCTGATCGCGACTGCCTTCGCGGCCTGGGGAGGCGAACCGCCCGTCTGGTTCGTCCGGGCGATCGGCGTCTTCGTCGGCACGCTCACGGTCGCGGCGACGATGGCGCTGGCCGCGAGGTTTTTTTCGCAGCCGGTCGTCCTCGGCTCCGGCCTGATCGCGGCTCTGCTTCCCGACGCTGCGGGTATGAGCGTCTTCATTCTGTCGGAGGGGCTGTTCTGTCTCTTCATGACGATGCAGCTTTGGGCGCTCGTGACCGCAGGACAGGCGTCCGAACGGAGTCGGATCATGCTTTACTCGGCTCTGGCAGGCGGGTTCGCTGCGGCGGCGATCCTGACGCGTCCCAGTTGGCTCCTGTTCCCCCTGTTCGCGATCGTCGTCGCCCTGCTCGTGCTGACTCGGCGGCGTCAGGTCGCGGTCGTACAGGGCGCGGCGCTGATCGTGATGGTTCTCGCGCTGACGCCGTGGTGGGCCCGAAACTATTCCGTCTCCGGGCGATTCGTCCCCACGACGTTTCAGATCGGAGCGTCGCTCTACGACGGATGGCGACCGGGCGCCGACGGAGCGAGCGACATGCGGTTCGTCGCGCCGATGTCGGCGAAGTTTCGCAGCGAACGCCCGGACTTGGCCGGAACGCCGGAGGAGGAGGCCGAATTCGATCGCTACCTGCGCGACGCAGCGATCGAATGGGCGGCGAAGAACCCGGCTGAGGCGGCGCGGCTCGCGCTTGTCAAGTTCGGGCGAATGTGGTCTCCCCTGCCCAATGCCCAGGAGATGCGAAGCCCCGCGATCCAGATCGCCATGCTCGCGACCTACGTTCCGCTGATGATCGGAGCGGCGGGCGGAGCCTGGACGTTTCTGCGACGGCGACGGGATCTTATCTGGCTGCTTGCCCCCGCCGCGTATTTCTCCCTGCTTCACCTGGTTTTCGTCAGTTCGATACGCTATCGAGGACCCGTGCTGCCGCTCTTGGGGATTTTGGCCGTCGCATGGTACTTTAGCTTCCGAATCTCGAAGGATTCCCTGCTTGCGACGAGCGTTCGACGGGATCCGGACGAGGCTAGCGAGAGCGAACGCCCGGCGGAAGGATCTGCCGGCGAACTCTCGACGAGAAGCGAGTAAGCGAACGAGCCGGTCCGCCGGCCAGGGAAAGGATTCCCGAACTTGACCCGCGAACGCGTGGAACCCGATTCCTCCGCGCCGCGAAAGATCGCCGTCGACCTTAGCTGGGGCGCGATCTTTCGTCAGTACGCTATGTTCGCGCTGCTCGGTCTGGGGATCGTCGGCGGCAGCCTCTACGTGGTCTACCAGCGGATCGACGACGAGCTTCGAAGTCGCCTCGAACGATCGCTGCAGGAACACTACGGCCCGCGCGGATTTCAGGTCCGCGTCCGCGACGTGGTCTGGCAGGAGGGCGTCGGGTTCGAGATCCACGATCTCGCGATCCTCGATCCGCAGTCGCGCCCCATGGAACTGCTGCACGTCGAGGAGGTCCGCATTCCGTGCGACCGTCGACTGCAGGAGTTGCTGACCGAGGATTGGTCGCCGACCCAGATCGTGCTCAAGCGACCGAAGATGGCGCTCGTCGCCACGGCCGGACAGCGACCGCGAGCGATGGATCTCTTCCCGCTTCCGCCCATGCGTCCGGGCGGCGCGTTCCCCAGCGTGACGGTCGAATCGGGCGAGATCGCATGGATCGACGCGAACGAGCCCACGGTCCGACTGTTCGAGTCTCGTTCGATCTTCGGCACCATCACGCCCCTCGTGCCCGCCGCGGAGCAGGCCGTCCCTGACGCTCGTAATCCGAAGGCGCCCGTCCCGGTTCCGACCGCGTTCGACCTCCGATTCGTCGGCAGGGCGGACCGGATGGAACGCGTGCAGGTGACCGGTCTGGTCAGCAAGGATCTCTCCGACTGGTCGATGACCGTCGATCTGCATCGTCTGCACGCGACGCCGGAGTGGTTCGCCCTCGCCCGGGCGGGAGGATTCGACGTTCCCTTCGCTCCGCCGAAGTTCCGCGGCGAGGCGACGATCCGGCTGACCGCGAATCAGAAGCAGCCCCTCGCTATCGTCGATACGCAGGAAGGCGCTCTCGAAACCTCGCCGATTCCCTTCGACGTCGCGGGAGCGAACGCGTTCGACGGTCCCGTCTCCCCCGAAACGAACGTCACGCCGGTCGAAGTCGCCGCCGCGCGGGCGAAGCGGTTACCGCCGAGGGGGCCCGCTTCGTCGAAGCCCGCCTCCTGGCTCTCCGCCCTGCCCTGCCAGTTGTCGATCTCCGGCGAGTTCGTCGACTTCGAGGTCGAAGACCCGCGGCTCATCTATCCGATCCGCGACGCCCGGGGATCGTTTCTCGTCGATGACACGGGCCTTTCCGTCACGAGCGCCTCGGGACGCTGGGGCGCCGGATCGATCTGGATGCAAGGTTCCGTCGCTGACCCGCTGGCCGATCCGCACGTCACCGGAAAGGTGAAGCTTCGCGACGTCGCGCTCGATGCGGACCTGGCGCAGCGACTTCCTGCTTCGGCGGCGGAAGCCTATTCCGAGTACGCACCCGTCGGGAAGATTCACGCCGATTTCGGTCTCGACTATGCCCGAGGCGTCTGGTCGGGCGAAGCGGTCGTGCAGGCGGCGGGCGTGACGATCACGCCGCGAGAGTTTCCCTACCCCATTCAAGAGACGGTCGGCACGCTGCGGTGGAAGCCCCAGTCGCTCGAGGTGCAACTCGTCGGCAAAGCGGCGGGGCAAGAGGTGCGGATCGAAGGTTCGATGGTCGACCCGCTCCAGCGGGGACCCGGTCGGATCGCGATACGTACCGAGCGACCGGTGCCGATCGACGAGCGACTGATGACGGCCGCGGCGTCCGCCAATCCTCAGGCGGCGGCGTTTTTGAGTCAGGTACAGTTGCAAGGAACCGTCGCGGCGGAGGGCGCGCTCATCCGCGAGCGGGCAGGCGAGCCGGCGCGGTTGCAGCTTGCCCTGACGCTGGCCGAGGGATCGTTCCGTCATCGCAACGTCCCCTATCCGCTCGACGACGTGCAGGGAACGTTCCGGCTGGAGGAACGCCGCTGGAGCTTCGAACGCGTCGCCGGTCGCTACGGCACGGCGCTCGTGATCGCGGACGGCTGGGTGCAGACGGACCCTGCCCTGGGCCGACGCATGAGTCTCAAGGCGGTCGGGTCCGACGTGCCGATCGACGAATCGTTCCTGCAGTCGCTCCAGGGTTCGGCTCGCACGACCTGCCGGGAGATGCAACTCCGGGGCACGCTCGATCAGGCATCGGTCGAGTGGTCGTACGATTTCGATTCGCGGCAGTCCGACTTCGCGCTGCGAGCCTGGAAGTGGCGGCTGCCTCCTGAGCGTGCGACGGGCGGCGATATCTCGTTGCAGCCGGGCTGTTTCCCGTATCTCTTCGAGAACGTGACGGGCGAACTGCTCTACCAGGACGGACGGCTCAGCCTGACGAAACTCCGCGGCAAGCATGGCGAAGAGACCTGGACCGGCGACGTGACGTGGGAACGCCTGTCCGAGGGAGGCTGGACCTTCGCGCTGGCGAATCTCGGGGTCGATCGTTTGCAGATTCACGATCAACTGCGGCAAGCGTTGCCGGCGGACGCCTCTCGATTCTTCGTCGATCGCGACGTGCAGGGAACGTTCGCCGTTCGCGGCGGTTTGCGGGTGACGCGTCCGACGGAGCGCGATCCGGTCGCGACCGACTGGGACGTCGCGATCGACGTCGAACGCGGATCGTTCGGGTCGACCTTCCCGCTTCAGCATCTGCACGGCGAGGTGCAACTCGCCGGACGCATGGACGTGCAAGGCTTTCGCAGTCGGGGCGAGTTGCGGATCGATTCGGCCATGTTCCGCGACTACCAGATCACGAGCCTCAGCGGGCCGGTCGCCGTCGACTCGAAGCAGGTGCTGATCGGCGCCTGGGCCGAGCCGCGACTCGTCGATCGTGCGCCCCGTTCGCTGACAGGCACGCTGTTCGGCGGCAAGGTCGAATGCGACTGCCAGATACAACTCGACGAGGCCAAGTCGTTCACCGTGCAGATGCGTCTGAACGACGGCGATCTGACGTCGCTTGCGCAGAACGCGGCGTCGGGTTATCAGGAGATCTCGGGCAAGATCGACGCGCTGCTGAACCTGACGGGTTCAGGCGAGGGTGCGCACACGATGCGCGGATCGGGCTTCGTGCGGTTGAACGACGCGCGAATCTACGAGGCGCCGCTGGTCACCACCCTGCTCAAGAGCCTGCCGGGGAAGAGCCCCGAGACGCCGCTGTTTCAGACGACGGACATCGATTTTCGCGTGCAGGGGTCGCACGTCTATCTCGACCGGTGCAACTTCCACGGCGACGCGATCACGTTGAAGGGCCAGGGCGAAATCGGTTTCGACCGATCGATCTCGCTCGACTTTTACGCGGTCGCGGGGAAGGACAAGCTGCAGATCCCGGTCATCACGCCGGCGCTCGGCATCGCCAGTCGGCAGATTCTGCAGATTCACGTCGACGGCACGCTCGACAGCCCCGTCGTCGAGAACAAGCCGCTTCCCGTGCTGAAAGAGACCCTCGATCAGGTCTTCCCGGAGGCGAAGCCGCAGCCCGAGGTCGCCCGACTTCCCAGCCCGCTGAAGTGGCTGCAGGATGCGACGCGGTACTGAGGCGAAGGGGCTTTCCTCTTGTAGGGCTGGCGCCCTCGCCTGCCAGGAGAGCTTCTACCCGCTGCGATGGCAGGCGAAGGCGCCAGCCCTACGAAACGCTTTCGCCGCGCGAACGTTCTCCGGGCGCCGCTTGTCCCTGCGTTGGCCCGCGCTGCGACGGCGAATACAATTCCCGCTCGTCCGTTCGGGAAGGTCGTCTCTGGCAGGAGCTTGTCCGTTGCGTTTCGTGAAGATGCATGGCATCGGGAATGATTACGTCTACGTGAACCTGTTTCGCGAGACGCTGCCGATGCCGCCGGAGCAGCTCGCTCCGCTCGTCGCCGATCGGCACAAGGGGATCGGCGGCGACGGGCTGATCCTGATCGGCCCCTCGGAGAAGGCCGACGCACGGATGCGGATGTTCAACGCCGACGGCTCCGAGTCGGAGATGTGCGGCAACGGCCTGCGGTGCGTGGCGAAGTTCGTCTACGACCACGGCATCGCGAAGAAGCCGGCGCTCTCGCTCGAGACGGGGGCGGGCGTGCTCGACGTCACGCTCGAGACCGAAGGCGATCTCGTTCGCCGGGTGACGGTCAATATGGGCCAGCCGCGGCTGGAGCCCGCTCGCGTTCCGACGACGCTCGCGGCGACGAAGGACGGCGCCGTGGTGGATGCCCAATTCGAGATCGACGGGCGCACGTTCGCCGTGACCTGCGTCTCGATGGGAAACCCGCACTGCGTGATCTTCGTCGAGGAAGCGACCGACGAACTGGTGCTCGGCGTCGGGCCGAAGATCGAACGCGACCCGCGGTTCCCCGCCCGCGTCAACGTCGAGTTCGTCGAGGTCGTATCGCGCAGCGAAGTCCGGCAACGGACCTGGGAGCGCGGCTCGGGCGAGACGCTGGCGTGCGGAACCGGAGCGTCCGCGGTCTGCGTCGCCGGCGTGCTGACCGGACGCACCGACGGCAAGATTCTCAATCACCTGCTCGGCGGCGATCTGGAACTTCGCTGGGACGGCGGCGATGCGCCCGTCTGGAAGACCGGTCCCGCCGAGGAGGTTTTCGAGGGGGTCTGGAATCCGCGCTGATCGGAATGGCCGAGGCGCTCACCTCAGCGTTCGACGGGCAGCATTCGACGGGCCTGAAACGAAAAAGGGCAGGCGATCATCGCCTGCCCTTTTCGCTTGAAGATCGCGTCGTTATCCGATCAGTAGTCGTACAGATCGGCCTGCGCCGCCTGCACTCCGCGAGCGGCTTCGACGGCTGCTTGCAGAGCGTTTTCGTCCCCGCTTTCGGCGTAAGCCCGAATCAGCTCGTTCGTCGCCCGTTCGCCGTAGAGCGTCTGGTAGTAACGAAGCTCGGCGTAGGACGCGAGCCCGTCGACCTCCGTCTGACCCTCTTCCCATCGGACGAACTCGCCGGCGGCGAGACCGAAGCCGTCGGCCGTGGCCGCGTAGTGATACCCGGCCATGCTCGCCTCGCCGGTCGATCCGGCCCCGACGCTTCCGGCGGCGGAGGACGCAGCTTTCGCGAAGGCTTCGTTCGCCTCGGCGCCTCGCGGACGTCGCTTGCCGTTCTTCAGTCGGACGGTCACTCGCACCGTGTCAGTGTGCCGCGCGCCCGCTTCGTCGATGACGGTCAACTTCACGTTGGTGACGCCGACCTTGAACGTCCCTTGCGGGGCCTTCGCCTTCTTGCTGTTGAACTTCACGCCGCGGCCGGACCAGAGATACTTCAGGCTGTGGCCGTCCGGATCGCTGGATCGCGAAGCGTTCAGTTTCACCTTGGCGCCCTTCTCGGACTTGGTGTTGACGATGATATTTCGACCTGCGTTGGCGGTCGGTCGACGATTCACCACCGTCACCCGGGTCGTCGCCTGTCCGACGTTGCCCGCTTCGTCGGTCGCGGTCCAGGTGACCAGCGTCGTTCCGACCGGGTAGCGCGGACGCGCGTTGCTCTTCAGGACGACCTTACCGACGTCGCTGGCGTTGTCGAAGACCTGCGGCTGGGGCAGATTGATCGTGGCGAAGGTCTCGCCGCGATCGACTCCCTTCGACACGGCGGCGCTGGCGAGTAGCTGGGGCGCCTCGAGATCCCTGACGACGATCTGCTGCGTCGCGGAACTCTCGTTGCCCGAGAAGTCCCGGACGGTCCAGGTGACCGTATAGGTTCCGATCGGCAGGATGTTCGGCGCGTCGTTCTGCAGTACCGGCGCCCCGTCGCACGCCTCGTTCACCTGCGGTTTGGGAATGTTGATCTTCGTCGCATAGTCGAGGCCCGGATCGGTCGGCACGATCTGCGTCGGCGCGACGGTGACGATCGGATCGGTCGTGTCCTGAACC
Organism: Lignipirellula cremea; assembly: GCF_056501455.1. NCBI lineage: Bacteria > Pseudomonadati > Planctomycetota > Planctomycetia > Pirellulales > Pirellulaceae > Lignipirellula > Lignipirellula cremea. The sequence goes on along the minus strand of NZ_CM151415.1, from coordinate 4,959,946 downwards.
GTGACCGTCGTCGCCTGCTGCTGGATCGGCGACTGGTAGTCGGTCACCTGCACCGCGACATTGGTCACGCCGTGCGGAAAGTCGTACTGAAACGTCGCCGTCCCCGGGGCCTGGTTCCCCACGGTTTGCACGGGGATTCCGTTGACGAACCATTCGACCTTCAGCCGATCGCCGTCGCCGTCCGTGACCGCCGTTTCGAGCGTCACCAGATTATGTTCCCCGGTGCACTCGATCGTCTTCGCGGCGATCGGAGCGACCGTCGGCACGATGTTGGGAAGCGGCAGATAGGCGCGGAAAGATCCCAGGTTGCCGACGCCGACGATGACCCGCCCGTCGCGGGAGCATCCATGGGCCACGCTAAGCCTGGTCCACCCGGTCATGTCCGCGCCGTAAGCCATCAAATAATCGCGCAGGACGTGCGGTCCGTTCTCGTCCCAGATCATCGCGTCGGGCCAGAGAGAGCCGACGGCGACGCGACCGTTATGCGAGACGTCGAAGACTTCCGACTCGAAAATCGAACCCATGTCGTCGAGTTGCGTCCAGGCGCCGTCCTTCCAAAGCGAGGCGCGGCGACTGTTCAGGTTTTGTCCCGTGTACCCGCCGACGACCCTGCCGTCGTCCGAAACCGCGTTCGCATGCGAGACGCCGAACTGTCCGTCGTACGTGCCCAGATCGACGAGCCCGGTCTCCGCCGTCCAGCGGAATGCGTGGCGGTCGGTGGTCTGCTCTCGATGGGTGCCGACGATCACCTTGCCGTCCGCGGAAACGCCGTACGCGCCGCTCTGGTCGGCAAGGTCCGCGCCCACGTTGAGATCGGTCGCGGACGACCCGTTCCACCTCACCGCGCGCGGCGTGAAGACGCCGTTCCGAATCATTTCGAGTCGACCGACGATGATCGTGCCGTCATCGGAAATGTCGTGAGCTTCGCTTTCTCCGTCATGCAATCCAGGCGGAACCAGCGAGACCATCGTTCCTCCCGTCGGGCCGCCGGGCGTCCAGCGGAAAGCGTGTTCGTGCGCGAATGACGTCTTGTCGGTGCGCCCCACCACGATGTTGCCGTCGGCGGAGACGGCCCGCGAGAAGCTGTTCTCGAAGAAGTCGTCGAGCGATCCCATATAGACGGAAGAAGCCGGCGGACCGATTGACCACCGGTAGCCTTGATTCGACGAGGTATCCGCTCGCGGAGCCTCGCCGACGACGTGTTCGCCGCCGCTGGAAACGCCGTAAGCGCTGCCCGCTTGAACGTTGATGATCTGGGCGCCCTGACCCGCGGCGAGAGCCGCACAGCCGAGCGATCCGATCGCGACGAGCATCGCGAGCGCACCGTCATCGCGTCGAAAGGACATGGAAGGCTTTCCTGGACGAGGGAGCGAATCGGAAGAACGGATAAGGCAGGCGTTTCGGGCCGGTGTACGGAGCGACACTCACGGCAGCCGCCAAACTAAACGGCGTGATGCCTTTTCGCAACATAGACCGAATGCGATTCGTTCGCTTTTGACGATTCTTGGAGCGGAAAATCAAGCGATAAACCAGCTTTCGCCGTGCATTCCCTGCCCGCGGGGGGCGACGCGACGGTGGCGGGCGCTTCCGCAGTTCGTCGCCCGGATGGGTTTGCTCTGACGACCGGACTTGGAGTAGATAGCAGTCTCTGAGGGAGCGTCTTGCCGGTGCGCGCGTCGAGGCCCCCCTTTCCTGCCCCTGCGAACGGAGTCGCGATCGATGGCCTTCCGCTTACGACCGGCCGGACATGCTGGCCTAGGCTCGTTGTCTGGGCTGGCGATCTCCAGCTTCGTGACTCGCTGGATGGAGACGCTCGACTACAAGGGTCTCTTCTTCGATCCTGACGTCGACCCCGCGTCGCCCGAATTTCAGGGGCCGGCGATCTACGTCTTCTGGCACGAGTACATCCCGTTCCTGTTCTATCTCCGCGGTCACTGCAAGATCGCGATGCTGCTCAGCAAGCATCAGGACGCGGAATGGCTCTCCCAGGCGGCTCGGCATATGGGCTTCTCGATCGTTCGCGGTTCCTCGAAACGCGGCGGCGATGCGGCGCTGCGCGAACTGATGCGGAGGGGCCGGACCGAGAACCTGGCGATCACGCCTGACGGTCCCCGCGGACCTCGGCGACGGCTGGCTTCCGGCGCGATCTACGTCTCGTCGGCGCTTCAGATCCCGATCGTTCCGGTGGGGCTGGGATACGATTCGCCGCGGCGACTGCCGACCTGGGACCGCTTCGCCGTTCCTCGTCCGGGTAGCCGCGCTCGCGCGGTGCTCGGCCCCGCGCTCCAGATCCCGACCGACCTCGATCGAGACGGCATCGAGTCCTACCGCCGACTGGTCGAATCCTGGCTGACGTGGGCTTCCGACGAGGCCGAAGCCTGGGCCGAGTCGGGACGTTCCTACCTGAATCAGGTCGCCGCCGAACGGAAGCCCGCGGCGCCTCGCGTCTCGGCGGCCTCCGCATTCCAGCTTGAGTACCCTTCGATGGAGATGCTCCCCGATCCGGCGAGCGAAGCGACGCGCCGGGAGCGACGCGGCGATCGCGTTCGGATCGCAGCGTAACGATCCGCGGCACGCGACCAATGCACGAAAAAAAGGGCGCTCCCTGAGGAGCGCCCTTTCTCGATTCGTTTCGTCCGTCCCGACCTCTGGCGAACTACGGCAGTTGCAGAGCGCGACCTTCGTTTCGACCGCCGGCAGCTTGGTACGTCAGCAGGTCGACCGTCTCCGCGACGCCCTTCACCGAACCGTCGCCCATGACGTGCATGGCGATGCCGGGGTGGCGGCTGCGAGCCGGGAAGACGCCGTCGCGGTCGGCACATTCGCCGAAGCCGGCGCCGATGGCGGCGGATCGATACTTCCAATTCGGCGGGGCGACCGTGTTCATGACGCCCATCATCGAGTTGCTGCCCGACCAGCTACGACCGCATCGGCTGTAGGCGTCCTGGCTCTTGGGATCGACCCCGTCGGCCTGAAGACCGAACGCGTCCACCTCGGCCTGAGTGGGCAGGATCTGATTTCCGCTGAACGCTCCGAGAGCGACGATGTCGGAGTCGCTGACGGACTGCGTCACTGCGTCGCCCTTGAGGATCTCGGCGGCCAGGATCGTGTTCGAGGAGCCGTCGAAGGCGTCCGCGAAACCGAGTTCCTGATTCCGGGAGAACATCCCCTGCGAACTTTGCGGGACCGTGTAGAAGTTGACCGTCGGACCCGCGTTGACCGCGTAGTTCAAACCCGGGTAGTTCGCTTCGACGTAACGCCGATCCGAGGGGCAGTTGAACGAGCTGATCACGGTCCTGACGACCGGGTTGTTCGTCACGTCGTTGTGCGGACGGTTGAACACGTACTGATCGAACAGCGTCGACTGTTCGATGAAGGGCAGGATCATCACGAACGGACCAGGACTCTGATAAGCGCTGATTCCGGTCTGCGTGTATTGAAACCGCGGGAACTTCTTATGAACGTCGTGATAGTTGTGAAAGGCGATGCCGATCTGCTTCAGGTTGTTGCTGCACGACATGCGGTTGGCAGCTTCGCGAGCGGCCTGAACCGCCGGCAGCAGCAACGCCACGAGGACGCCGATAATGGCGATCACCACCAAAAGCTCGACCAGCGTGAACGCAGATCGGCGCGTGCCGCGACCGAGAATGGGAGAGGACATCCAGGGGCTCCGAAAACTGATAGAAAGAAGGCGGGAGGGGACGTTCGCGCCCTTGCGGATGTAGCGATCCGGGAAGTTGCGCGAGCCCCGAAGTATATCCAGCTTAGGTCGCGAGTGAAGGGTTAAATGGCTTCCATAGGAAATATCGCCGCCGTAGCGGGCTAAAGATCGCTTCGTGACGGATAAGCGGGCTCCTCAAGACTCTTAGGAGATGGAACCCACCCCGCTGAATGGGGGATCCTCGCGAGCCGCGCTCCGTTGTCGGATGTACGGGACCTAAGGGAAGATTCACCTCTGAGGTATCAGTAATGTTCGATCCGGACGAGCCGCTCACCGTCAGTCAGCTCGCGGAGGCTCTGCAACGGGTCGTCGGCGACTACTTCGATAACGTCTACGTCGTCGGCGAGCTCTCGCAGGTTCGCCCCCATCGCAGCGGGCATATCTACTGCCGGATCAAGGATGGCGAGTCCGTGCTCAATCTGAAGATCTGGCGCACGACCGTCGCGAGGCTCCGGTTCAAGCTGACTGACGGTCTGGAGGTCGTCGTCCGGGGACGGCTCGATTTCTATGCCCCGTTCGGCGAGATCTCCCTGATCGGGCAGTCGATCGAGCCGCAGGGCGCCGGCGGGCTGCAACTCGCCTTCCGCCAACTGTTCGAACGGCTGCGTGCCGAGGGGCTGTTCGAGCGCGATCGTAAGCGTCCCCTGCCCCGCGTTCCGCAGTGGGTCGCCTTCGTCACCAGTCCGACCGGCGCCGCGGTGCGGGACTTCCTCAAGATCGCCCGGCGACGCTGGCGAAGCGGCCGCGTCACCGTCATTCCAGCGACCGTTCAGGGCGACTCGGCGCCGGCGTCGATCGTCGCGGGGATCCAGGCGGCCAATCGCCTCTCCCCGCGGCCCGACGTGCTGGTCGTCGGACGCGGCGGGGGGAGCGCGGAGGACTTGTGGTGCTTCAATGACGAGCGGGTCGTGCGGGCGATCGTCGCGTCGGAGATCCCGGTCGTCTCCGCCGTCGGTCACGAGGTCGATACGTCGCTATCCGACCTCGCGGCAGACGTTCGCGCGGCGACCCCTTCCGAAGCGGCGGAGTTGATTTTTCCTTCCCGTGACGCGGCGGTCGCCAGCGCGCGCGAAGCCCTCGATCGACTCCGCCGGGCGCTCGATCGCCGCATGAGCGACTACCGGCAGGAACTTGCCCTCGCGCATCACCGGTTGCATGCCCGTTCGCCTGAACGTCTGCTCTCCGAGCGTCGCGTGGCGGTCGATCGACTCTTCGAGCGCGCGGCCGGAACGATCGAACGGCGCCTGGAGAGCGATCGCCGGCGGGTCGAACGCTACGCGGCTTCGCTGGAAGCGCTCAGCCCTCTGAAGACCCTCGCCCGCGGCTTCAGCGTCACGCAGGCTTCGCCCGACGGACCGGCGCTCGTCGAAGCGTCGCAGCTCGCGCCTGGCGATCGGATCTTCACGCGTCTCGCGCAGGGCCGCATCGTCAGCCGGGTCGAAGAGACGGACGAAACGTGAGTCATCGCCTCTGCGGCTCTTCTTGTAGTTGTAGGGTGAGTCATTGACCCACCATTGGCCAAGCGAGTCGAAGCGGCGGGTCAATGACCCACCCTACGAGGAGAGCCCCAGCGCCGCGCGCTTCTCCGCCAGAAATCGCAGGTGATGGGCCAGATGCCGCGTCGGATTGAAGACTAACTGCCGAAGCGTCAGCAGGCCGGCCTCGCTATGGACCGCGGTGCGATTCCACACTTCTTCGCCCTGCTGGCGAAGGATGCTCGCCATGCGCTTCCGAAGGGCGGCGACCACGGCGACCGCATCTTCCACGTCGAGCGACTGGTATTGAAGGCGCTCTGCATAAGGCCGCTCGTCGACGCCCAGCAGCAGAGGGCGGTCCAGTGCGATCGTGCGGGCGATGCGTTCGGCGAAGAACGTTTCCGTGTCCGCCAGATGGTTCACCAGTTCCAGCGGCGACCACGTTCCCGCGATCGGCCTCGCCTTTGCCTGTTCAGGCGTCATTCCGGCGACCAGCGCCCGGAGTTCTTCGACGCCCTGTTCGTACCGATCGATCAGTGCGGCAGTGGATAACGATCCGTCGTCGTGCTGCATGGACTGCATGTAGGAAAGGTCGGTCATAGGATTTTCAGCTGTCGGCGTCGGTTCTACAGGGAAAGATAACTTCGCGGGAGACGGAGGGGCGTCCGACCGTTAAATCGCGCGGATTCTAAGCGGTTCGCATCGTCCTCCCGCGATCGATGGTCGCAGGCATTCCACGACGATCGCTCGCCGATTACGCTCATTCCGACTCCGCCTCGCTTCCGCAAGACGGAGCCGCCCGCCCCGCCTGAGGTTCGCTTGGACAAGCTCGACGCGTCGCAACTGTCGGTGATGCTGCTCGCGCTGAGCGTCCTCATCGGCGGCGCCCGCCTGCTTGGCGAACTCGCGCGGCGACTGCATCAGCCTGCCGTGCTGGGCGAACTGATCGCGGGGGTGATCCTGGGTCCGACGGTCCTGGGAGCGCTCTTCCCGGATCTGCAGTCCGCTCTCTTTCCGCGGACCGGACCGAACGCCCTGGTTCTCGACGCGATCAGCTCGCTGGCGATCGTGCTGTTTCTGCTCGTCGCCGGCATCGAGGTCGATCTTTCGATCGTCTGGAAGCAGGGACGCGCCGCGCTGAAGATCGGCATCCTGGGGACGATCATCCCCTTCGCCATCGGCCTGGGATGCGCCTGGCTCGCGCCCACGTCTCTCGGTATGCCGAAGGACGCGGACCTGACCGTGTTCGTCCTGTTCATCGCCACGGCGATGGCGATTTCGGCGCTGCCGGTGATCGCGCGGATCCTGATGGATCTCGATCTCTACCGGACCGATCTCGGCATGACGATCGTCAGCGCCGCGATCTTCAACGATCTCGTCGGGTGGACGGTCTTCGCCCTGATCCTGGGATTGATGAACGACCACAGCAGCCCGTGGAGCGTGCTGAATACGGTCGTGCTGACGCTGCTCTTCGCCGGGCTCGTCCTGACGGTCGGACGCTGGCTGATTCACAAGGCCCTGCCGCCGCTCCAGGCCTATACGCACTGGCCGGGCGGCGTGCTCGGCTTCATGATTGCGATGACCCTGTTCGGCGCCGCGCTGACGGAGTGGATCGGCATTCACGCGATCTTCGGATCGTTCCTGGTCGGCACGGCGTTCGGCGCTTCGTCGCATATGCAGGAACGAACGCGGACGATGCTCGACCGGTTCGTGTCGTTCGTCTTCGCTCCGATCTTCTTCGCGGGGATCGGGCTGAAGGTCAACTTCGTCACGCACTTCGACCCGACGCTCGTCCTGATCGTGCTGGTCGTGGCCTGCATCGCGAAGTTCGCCGGCGCCTGGCTCGGCGCTCGCTGGGGAGCCCTTCCGCCCCGCGAACGCTGGGCCGTCGGCGCGGCGATGAACGTGCGCGGCGCGATGGAGATCATCCTCGGCGTTCTCGCGCTCCAGGCGGGCGTGATCGACGAGCGGCTGTTCGTCGCGCTGGTCGTCATGGCCCTGCTCACGTCCGCGGCAGGCGGTCCGCTGATGCGATGGTTCCTCCGCCGCAAGCAGCCGGGGCGGCTGATCCCCCTGCTCTCTCCCCGTTACTTCGTGCGGGAGTTGAAGGCGACGTCCCGGCAGGAGGCGATCGCCGAACTCGGCGCCGTGGCAGGAGAATACGCCGGCGTCGATGTCGCCGAGGTCGAACGCCTGGCCTGGAGTCGCGAACGAATGTCGGCGACCGGCATCGGGAACGGCGTGGCGCTGCCCCGCGCGCGGCTGAAGGGTCTTCCCGCCTCGCTCGCGATCGTCGGCATCTCAGAAGCAGGCGTCCCGTTCGATGCGCCCGACGGCGAACCGGCGCACCTGATCGTGCTCGTCCTGACGACGCAGGAGGACCCCGCGACGCAACGCGAAATCTCCGCCGACGTCGCGCGACGCTTCCGCGATCCCGCCGCGATCCAGCGCATCCTCCGCACGAAGACCTTCACCGAGTTCCTTGCGCAGGTGAAGATGCTGGAGGGGTAATAAGAGGAGGTCAGGCGAATCGAGCCGAAGCTGTGATCGCTTGCGCGAGAAGCGCTGCCGGGTTCGGACTTCTTTCAGCGGCAAGTATTGGTATTGATTATTAGATCGACCGGGATTATAATAAGGGCATGATCAAAACCCAAAAAGGCAGCGTGCTCCGAGTTCGAGTCTCCAACGAGGAACGTGAGGCGCTCCAGGGCGCTGCGGGAACGAGCGTGGCCGCCTGGGCCCGTACGATCCTGCTGAACGCCGCGAACGACGCGAAGGTTCAGAACCCGCGGGCCTCCGAAACGCACGTGTCGTAACGCTCCGGCGAACGTCACGAAAATCAAAAAAGCCGCGATTCATCTCGCGGCTTTTTTCGTGCGCCCGTCAGGTCGCGAAGCCTCGCCAGGACGCGAAGCCTCGGGACGGCGTCGGTTAACCGGTCGTCGCCGCGGCTTCGCTCTCCAGCGGCCCCGCGAAGACGCTGGCGCTGGGGAGCAGGGGGAACGCGGCGAGCGCGGCGTTGACGTCGTCGACGGTGACGGCGAGGTACTTCTCGGCAGTCTCGCGGGGCGTCTGGTAGACGCCGCGAGTGAGCCAGGCGCTGCCGATGGAGAACATCCGCGACGAGGTCTTCTCGCTCGACAGGAGAATGCCGCTGGCGACCTTGTTCTTCGCCCGCGTCAGTTCGTCCTCGGTGACGCCCCCCTCCATCAGTTCGCGCTGCAACTCCTCCATCCGCTCCGTGATGGAAAAGGCGTCCTCCGGACCGCAGCAGAGGTAGTGCATCGTCGCTCCGGCGCCCTGGAATTCGTACGACGAGGCGATGGCGTATTCGGCCAAACCCGAATCGACGAACTCCCAGTAGTACCGACTGCCCGTGTCGTCGCCGAGGGCCTGCATGGCCAGCCGCATCGCGTAGCGACGCTCGTCGTCGGCGGCGGGACCCGCGCTCATCGTCAGCACGTATTCCTGCTTCACCTGCGGCTTGACCACGAAGCGTCGTTCGAAGTTCGATTTCGGCAGCGACAGGTCTCGCGGCGGACCGTTCGGCTTCCAGTCGCCGAAGAACTCCTGCGCCTGCGCGAGCAAAGCCTCCTCGTCGATCTTGCCTGCCGCGGCGATCACCAGGTTCCCCGCGCTGTAGCGTCGCGCGAAGTAATCCCGCATTTGGTCCGAGGTGAGCGCGGTCACGCTCTCGGTCGTGCCGAGGATGCTGCGCCCCAGCGGATGATCGCCGTAGAAGACCTCCCGCAGCAGATCGTCCGCGCCGAACGGCGGCTGATCGGCGTACATGGCGATCTCTTCGAGGATCACCTGCTTCTCGGTGTCGAAGTCCTCCTGCTTCAACGTCGGACGCAGAAGATCGAACAGGACGTCGCCCAGCTTCGTCTGATACTCGGCCAGGACGCTGCCGTAATAGACGGTTCGCTCGTCGCCGGTCTGAGCGTTGGAATGCGATCCGATCTCGTCGAAGTCGCGCCCGACGTCGAAGGCGCTGCGCGTCGGCGTTCCCTTGAACGCCATATGTTCGAGGAAGTGCGACAGACCCCATTCGTCGAGCCGTTCGTCGCGGGCGCCCGTGCGGACGAAGCAGCCGATCGACGCCACGTGCGATTCCGGCAGATTCTCGACGATGATTTCGACGCCGTTGTCCAGGCGATAGTTGCGAAAGGGCACGAGGTTCTTTCAGTCGTGATTGAGGATTCGTTCGGCGGATCGATCTCGCGAACTCGCGCCTACGCCGGAACGATCGAACCGTTCGACGTGTTGAGCGCTTCCTTGCCGTAGGTGACCGTCGACAGCAGCGTCAGGGGATGACGCTGGAGCGTGGACAGAATGCCGTCGATGGACAGGCCGCGGATCGTTCCGTTCAACTCTTCCAGCGTCCTCACCCGTCCGAGGTGGTGCCAGTCGATCGCGAGATTCGACGCCCGGGAGCGACAGGACTCCTGCTGCATGATGAGCGTGCTGCGAAGTTGGGTCTTCAGCCGGTCGAGTTCGGCCTGTTCGATGCCGTCGCCCAGGCGGCGAAACTCCGCCAGCATCACGTCGAGCGTCTCCTGCGCCCGCTCGGTCGTCGTTCCGGAATAACCCATCACGACGGCCCGATCCCGGAGCGAATGGACCGAGGCGAAGACCGAGTAGCAGAGCCCCCGCTTCTCGCGGACTTCCTGGAACAGACGCGAGCTCATCCCGTCGCTCAGGACGCCGATCGCTGCACGCAGGGAGAAGTATTCCTCATGCGCGTACGGAATCGCACGGAAGCCGACGGCCAGGTGCGTCTGCTGCGAGTCGTGCACCAGGTGCTGATCGGACGAAGCAGGCGGAATCTCGACGAGTTGCGGCGCGTCCTGCGGCTCCCAGTCGTCGAACAGCCGACGGAACTCGGCGACGGTTTCGTTCCAGTCGAAGTTGCCGGCGATGCCGATGATCGCCGTCGACGGCGAGTATCGGTTGCCGATCGCGCGGACGACCTCTTCGTAGGTCAGGCTTTCCACGCCCTGCTGCGTGCCGTGCGAGGGGCGACCGAACGGATCAGCGAAAACCTGGCGGCGAAGTTCTTCGATGGCGAGAGACGCCGGATCGTCGAGCGTCGCCTGGATCTCCTGCAGGCAGGTCCGGATCGCGTCGTCGAATTCGTCCTCGGGCAATCGCGGTCGGCGGAGAATGTCGGCGTAGACCTCCAGCGTCGGGCGGAACTTCTCTCGCGGGAACGCGGCGGTGAAGCTGGAAAAGTAGGACGAGACGCCGGAGCCCCGTTCGACCCCCAGATCGTCCAGCCGGTTCACGAGATCGCGGTTCGTCAACTCGCCGGCGCCTCGCTGCACCATCTCGCAGGCGACGCTGGACAGTCCGAGCCGATCGGCCGGATCCCAGATGCAGCCTGCCGGGACGAGCATCGTGAAGGCGATCGATTCGAGCCAGGGCATCCGCTCGCCGACGAGCGTCAGGCCGTTATCGAAGGTCTCGGTGTAGATCTGTTGTTCCACGCGGCAGAGAGCCTCGAGCGAGCGGTCGGGATCGGTTGGTTTCTCGAACTTCGCATTCTACGGGCGGAGTCCACCGGTCGCGACGCCTTCTACAGTCCCAGGTCGTCGAGAGCGGCGAGGAGTTTGCGAAAGTCGGCGACCGTCGTGTACCAGTGGCACGAGACGCGGAGGTACCACCTGCCGGCGAAATGGACGACCGGCGCCTCGACGGCATAACGCTCGGCGAGCGTTCGCTTTAGCTGCGGATAGTCTCTCCCGGGCGGCAACGGGGCGAGACTCATCGAAAGCTGCCAGTCGGAAGTCCACGGCGAGATCGGCGGCACGCCCCAACGGCGAACGAGAATCTCCCGGATCGCGCCGGCCATCGCACGTGTCCGGTCGCGAAACGCGTCGAGACCGAGGTCGGTCATCAAATCGATCGCCCGGGGGAGGCAGAGATCCGGAACGAGATTACGCGTCCCGCTCCAGATGAACTCGTCGTCCCAACGCTCCGGCAGCGCCGGCAGAAGGCGGCCCCACGAGAGCAATGGCGCTCGAATTGGTGCCTGCCGGGCCGGATCGACGTAGAGGAAGCCCGTTCCCAGCGGCGCCGACAGCCACTTGTGGCAACTGGCCGCGTAATAGTCCGGGCGTAGGGCCGAGAGATCGAGCGGAATCTGCGCCGGCGCATGGGGGCCGTCCACGATCAGCAGGGCATTCCGCCGCCGTAGTTCCTCGCGCACCGCCTCCAGCGGGAGTCGGATCGCGGTCGCCGACGTGATATGCGACAGCACGACCGCGCCGCAAGCCTCGGGCAATTGGGCGAAGAGCGAATCGGCGAACTGCTCCGCGTTTTCGAGCGGCAGCGGAATCTGGATCGTCGCCAGAGTCCAGCCGCGCTCGCGCGCCTGGCGCTCGAAGATTCGGCGGACCGCGCCGTATTCATGATCGGACAGCGCCACGACGCTGCCCTGCGGCAGATCGAGCGAGTCGGCGATGACGTTCATCGCGTAAGTCGCGTTCTCGACCAGTACGAGGTTCTGCGCTTCGCAACCGACGAAGTCGGCGGTCGCCTTCCGCGACGCGAGCCAGAGGGGCTCGTACTCCCGATCGAAGAACCGCATCGGGTTCGACGTCAGCGAATCCTCCAGCCGGCGAAGCTCCTGAAGGACCGGGACCGAGGCCAGCCCGAACGAGCCATGGTTGAGATGGGCGATTCCCGATTCCGGCGCCCACATCGACCGCGCGGACAGGGACGGCTCGCGCGATTCGTCCGCTTCCAGTTCGTCGAGAACGTCGTTCATTCGTGTGCAGCGTCCGTCCCTGGCGAGCGGAGGATGCAAGCCCTCCGTGGCCGTACCGGAATGCGCATCCCTGATAGTTACGGGAAAACCAGCATCCGCTCCGTAACCCTGCCGGCTGGCATGCGCCTGGAGAAGCGGGACCGGACCGGCGGGAAGGGGCGGCGCTGAGGGAATCGCGGCTCGTGCCGCCGATGCAGGCGCGTCGCGCCGACGAGTTTACCTCATCGCCATCCCAGGCAGGTCCGGCGCAGGGAATCTCGAAAACTCGTCTCAAGGAAGGAAGCTTCCACGACCGACGCGGTGTAGCTTTCGACGTCGCCTGAGCCGGCGCCCGATATTGTCTGCCCGGGGGCTCGATTGTCTGCCGGGGGCTCGGTCGCGCAGCAGGCGACGCTCTACTGACTAGTACGTGCTCGAACGGCGGGAAACCATGGAACGAGTTTCACGAACCCTGCTTCTCCGCTCGCATGATCTGGGAGAGGCGCCGCTCGTCGACGGCGCCCTGCCCGACCTGATGGCGTTTCTCTACCGGGACGAGGAAGGCGTTCGCGTGGCGCCGCACTACTTCCGGCGGGACGTGCGTCAGCTCGGATCGGTGCAGACGATGTTCTTCGACGATCGACCGCACGGCGACTGGAAGCTCGACCTGTGCCTCGGCTTCGCCCCCAACTTTTTCGCCGGGGCGAAGCTGCTCAGGGGCGTCGAGCGGGCGTTCCGGAACGTGGCGGCGATCGATTTCCGAGAAGGCGCCGCCGGCCTTCCGGAGATCTGGCAGGAGTTTCGCGAGGAGTGTCGTCCGCGCATGCAGTCGGTGGAGATCGTCGATCTCGCCCGGCGCGAGGCGATCGAGCGTTCGCGACCCGACGCGGAGCGCCCGATCCGCGGCGCCGCCCGGTTCGCGCAGCGGTTCTTCTCGGGAGACTCCAAGTTCGGCAGGACGACGCTGAATCGCTCGTCCGACCCCCGCCGCTCTCGCGCCGTTCCGGCCTGCGATTGAGCGCGGGGTTTCATGCGAGGGGCGGTCCGCGTCGCCAGTCGATGCGGGCCGCCCCGGCGCTGGCGGAAAGCGCCATACCTGCCGATCGCTCTTGACGCGGCTGCGTCGCTCCGGCTATTCCCCTCCCCTGGAAACGGATTTCCTCGCGGGAAGCGCTGCGCCTCGTTCGTCGGCGAAGGGCTCCCGCTCGCCACCTCGGCGCCGTAGGTTCGCGCGTCGTCGCGGAACCGGTTGGGAGCTGTCATGGCGCGACGCTTCGCACGATTCGCCTGTTTGTTCTTCTTCGTCGCTTGCGCGTCGAGCGGCTGTACGTCGCCGTGGGCCTCCTGGAGCGATGACTCCTGGTGGGGCGAAGACGAATCGACGCTCGAAGGGCCTTCCGAAGAGACCCTCGCGGAGCTTCGTAAAAAGGCGAAGCGCGTCGGCGATCTGACCTACGCCTGGAACTTCAACTTCCAGAAGGTCGAAGGCGTCGCGCTCGTGACGGAACTCGACCGGACGGGAAGTTCGCCCGCCGCCAATCCGCTCCGCGCCCGACTGCGGAAGGAGATGCAGACGCACAAGATCACCGACCCGGACACGATTCTGGATTCGGACAAGACTTCGCTCGTGCTCGTCAAGGGAGCGCTTCCGCCTGCCGCGCGCCGTGGAGATCGCATCGATCTCGTCGCTGTCGTGCCGGACGGCTCGGAATCGACCAGCCTGATGGGCGGGTGGATGATGGCGACCCGAATGCGGCAGATGGCCGTGCTCGATCGCCAGCTTCGCGAAGGGGAAGTCCTGTTGAACGGCGAGGGGCCGGTGCTTGTCGAAGCGCTGTTCGAGGAAGATCCGGCGGACTCGCGGAAGCTTAAGGGACGCATCCTGGGCGGCGGCGAAGTGCTCCGCGACCGGGAGATCGGCCTGCAGATTCGCTCGCCTGACCTGAAGGGGTCGCAGGCGATCATCGTGGCCAAGGCGGTCAACTCACGATTCTCCGCCATGGACGGCAGCCGGAAGGTCGGCGCGGCCGTCGCTCAGGACAACCGCCTGATCGCGTTGAAGATTCCGACGAACTATCGCGGAAACATCGGACGCTTCTTCGAGGTCGTGGCCGCGGTGCCCGTCAACGAGAACGCTTCCGAACGAACCGAGCGCCTGCAGCTTCTCGCCAAGCAACTGCTCGAGCCTTCGAGTTCGGGTCGGGCCGCGATCGCCCTCGAAGCGGCGGGCAAGGACGCGATCGCGCTCCTCGAACAGGGGCTCGGATCGCCCAGAACTGAGGTCGCCTTCTACGCCGCCGAGGCGCTGGCTTATCTGGACGAGAAATCGTGCGTCCAGACCCTGCGCAACACGGCTCGCGACGATGGCCGCTTCCGCTGGCATGCTATCACGGCGCTTTCGGCGATGACGCACATCGAAGCCTACGAAGCGTTGAGCGAAATGCTGCAGGATGTCGAGCCGGAAACGAAGTACGGCGCCTTTCGCGCGCTCCGCCAGCGGAACGAGAACGATCCCTTCATCCGCGGCGAGAAGATCCGCGACGAATTCCACTTCCACGTCGTGACGTCGCTCTCGGCGCCTATGATTCATTTCGCCCGCCGGGAACGGGCCGAAATCGTCGTCTTCGGCCACGATCAACGGATCCAGAATCTGCAGGTCGCCGTCTTCTGCGGTCCGGGCATCATGCTCAAGCCGATGCCGGGGGGCGGCGTGCTGGTGACTCGCTTCGCCGCCAACAAGGACGATCGCCGGATCGAAACCTCCGGCGAACTGGTCGAGGCGATGAAAGCGGTCGTCGAGGTGGGCGGCGGCTACGAGGAACTGCTCGCCATGGCGAAGCAACTCAAGCAGGCGAACGCCTGGCCGGGCGAACTGGTCATCGACGCTCTTCCGACGCCCACGCGGTCGTCGGGATATAATGCAGCCGACTCGACCGCGGCGGCGACGCCCTTCCCGAGCCTGTTCGACCCCGAGGGCGCCTCCGTTCGCCGCGACGGCGTGAAGACGGAAGAATACGACGGCGTCGACGAGAAAGACGCTGAAGAAACCGCTGAATCCGACGAGCCGACGTTCGATTCGGCGGAGGCGAAGGAGTCTTCGGATTCGGAAGAAGAGCCGGAGGAAGAGTCGGCCCTGGAAACGGCGTCCAAGGCGGAGAGCGGCTGGTCGTGGTGGCCGTCCTGGTACTGAGTCGCGCCGACGGGCTCTTGCAATGCGGACGCCCGATTAGCGTGAAGCGAACGAGAATGCAGGCGGCAGGCCGAGCGCCTCGCCTATCCGTCCGTTGATTTTCGCCTTCCGGGCGAAAATCACGCTCGGCAAGTTCGAAACAAGTTTCTCACGCCTCGCAAAACAGCGGAAAATCCGCTGTTTTGACGCCGCATCCCTGCGGCGAACGCAGTCCGCTGAGAGAATCAACGGACTGCTATCTGTCCTGCCGGCGAACAGTCCTTCTGAAAGCTTCGCCGGGCGTCCTGACGATTATGCTTAAAGCCCTCGAACTCTACGGATTCAAAAGCTTCGCCGACCGGACCCGCTTCGACTTTCCGGAGGGGATCACGGTCATCGTCGGCCCGAACGGCTCGGGCAAGTCGAACGTCGTCGACGCGATCAAGTGGGTTCTGGGCGAACAGAGCGCCAAGAGCCTTCGCGGCAAGGACATGCACGACGTCATCTTCAAGGGCTCCGGCTCTTCCCGGAAGCCGATGGCGGGCGCCGAGGCGTCGCTCTACTTCGACAACTCGCTCGGCCTGCTGGACATCGATGCCGCAGAGGTCCAGATCACTCGCCGGGTTTATGCGGGCGGCGAAGGCGAGTACCTGATCAATCGCCAGCCGAGTCGCCTGAAGGACGTCCGGGATCTGTTCCGCGGGACGGGGGCGGGTTCGGGCGCCTACTCCATGATCGAGCAGGGGCGCGTCGACAAGCTCCTCCAGGCGTCCAGCAAGGAACGCCGCGCGATCTTCGAAGAGGCGGCGGGCATCAGCCGCTTCAAGGCCAAGAAAGTCGAGGCCCAGCGCCGGCTCGAACGCGTCGACCAGAACCTGCTGCGGCTCTCGGATATCGTCGAGGAAGTCGAAACGCGCCTGCGGGCGGTCAAGTCGCAGGCGACCAAGGCGGAAAAGTACCGTGAACTGAATCGGCGACTGCAGGAACTCCGCATGAGCGCCGGTCTGGCCGACTGGCGGAGGCTCTCGCGCGGAGTCGCCGAGGCCGAGCGACGAATCGCGGAACTGTCCGAAGGCGCCGAGGCGAAGCGGACGGAACGCGAAGCCGTCGAGTCGAACCTCGCCTCGGTCGAGCGCGACTTCGAAGAGACGGTCGCCTTCGCCCAGCGCCAGGATGCGGCGCTCAGCCAGCTTCGCGAGAAGATCGTCGCTCTAGAATCGTCCAACTTCCACCTCTTCGCCCAACTCGAAACGATCGGCGAGGAGCGTCGGCGTTTTCAGGATCAACGCTGGCGGGCCGAGCGCAAAGCGCAGGATCTCGCGGCCAAGCTGGCGGCCCTCGATCTGGAGCGATCGGAGGCCGAGGAACGTCGGGCGACATGCCTTTCCGCCGTCGACGAGAAGGAACGCGAAGTCGCCGCGCTGCATCAGGCGCTGCAACAGGCTCGCGAAGAGAACGAAACTCGCCGCGAAGAGTACGTCGCCGCGGTTCGGGAGACGGGCGAACTCGGGAAGCGGATCTCCACTGCGGAAGCCGCGCTCAACGGCGCCGGCGTCGAAGAGCAGCGCCTGATTCGCGAACTGGACGCCGTCGAACGGGGCGTCGAACAACTCGATCAGGAGATCGCCGCCCTCGAACAGGAAGAGGCTCTGCTCGTCGCCCGGCGGACGCGGCTGCAGGAACAGATCGACGTCGCCCAGTCGCGGCTCGTCGACGGACAAAAGCGGCTCGACAAGCTCCAGCAGCAGATTCATCAGAGCCAGGCGAAGATCCTCGGGCTCGAAGAACGGCTGGCATTCCTCGATGGACTCGAGCGAGCCGGCGAGGGTCTTTCCGAACTGACTAATCGCGCGCTCAAGGCCCGAAGCGAAGAACCAGGCGGCATCTACGCCTCGGTCCGCGGCCTGCTCGCCGACTTCGTTCGCGTCGATTTCGAACATGCACCGCTGGCCGACCTTGCGCTGGGCGAGCGGACGACGTACCTGGTGGTCGACGACGTCGAGGCGATGCATCGAATCGCCGTCTCGGAGGGTCTTCCGACCAGCCGTATCGGCTTCGTATCGCTTTCCACCCGCCGCCCCCGGTATCAGGTCTCGCGGGCGAATTCCGCTCTGCGCGACGCGCCCGGCGTGATCGGTCGAGCCGACGAACTGGTCCGGGCGGCGGAACCTGCCGGTCCCCTGCTCCGCCGATTGCTGGCGGATACCTGGTTCGTCGCCGATCTACCGTCAGCGCTGGCGCTGCAGGATCGGCTCGAATCGGGCGAACGACTCGTCACGGCCGACGGCTACAGCGTTTCGACCGACAACGTCTTCTTCGGCGGCGGAAAGAGCGTCCCCTCCGGTCTCGTCGCCCGACGCAGCGAACGGTCGCACCTCGCGAGGCAACTAGCCGCCGCGCGAGAAGAAATGACCGACACGACGCGGCGGCATGCCGAGCTACAGGAAGAGATCCTGCAAAGCGATCTCGCGCTCAAGCAACTGCATGTCGAACGTACGTCGGCGGACGAAGAGACCAGCGAAGTCCGAACCAAGGGCCGCGTCGCGCTCGACCGGCTGGAACGCCGGCGGGAACAACTGCTCGCGCTCGATCGCCAGCGGGAAACGCTTCAGGACCGGCGACTGGTTCTCGCCGCAGAAATGGACGAGGCCCGTGCCCGGTACGAGGAAGTCGAAACGAAAGCCCGGCGGCTCGACGAAGCGGTGCGGCGGTTCGACGAACAGTTCTCCAAGTCCGATACGGAGCGGCAGCAGCGCCTGCGGGAACTGACGGCCGCGAAGGTCGAACTCGCTCGCAGCGAGCAGATCTTCGAGACCATTCAGCGCCAGCATGAGCGCCTGGCAACGGATCTTCGCGACGCCCGTACGCACGCCGACGAAGCGGCGCAGGCGGTCGGAACGCTCGCGAGCAAGGCCGATGCCGCCGAGCGGTCGATCCTGGAAGCCGAAGGGCGCTTGAGCCTGCTCTTTCTGGAGAAGGAAGCTCTCGCCGGGCGGCTGGTCCTGCTCGCAGAGCGTCGCGAAGAACTGCACGCCGCTCGCCGGTCGGGGCAACAATCGCTCTCCGCCATCGAGTCGATGCTGCGCGAACTGACCGATTCGCTGCACCGGGAAGAGCTCGCGCTCGGCCAGACCCGGCAGGAGCGGGACATCCTCCATGCGCGCATGAAGGAGGATTACGACGTCGATCTGCAGGACCTGGCGGAGCGGTCCGGCGCCGACGGAATCCCGGGCGCTGACGCGGCCGAGGAGGAGATCGCCTCCCTGCGGAGGAAGATCAACCAGATGGGGACCGTGAACCTGGAAGCGCTGGCCGAGCTCGACGAGCTCGAACCGCGCTATGCCGCGCTCTCGGCCCAGTACGAGGATCTGAAGCAGGCGAAGGAGTCGCTCGAGCGGATCATCCGCAAGATCAACGCCGACTCGCGGAAGCTCTTCCAGGAGACGCTCGAAGCGATCCGGGCGAACTTCCAGACGCTCTACCGCAAGGTGTTCGGCGGCGGCAGGGCCGACCTCGCTCTCGAAGAGGGGGCGGACGTCCTCGAAAGCGGGATCGAGATCGTCGCCACGCCGCCCGGAAAGTCGGAGTTTTCGAACTCGCTTCTCTCCGGCGGGGAAAAGGCGCTGACCGCGGTCGCGTTGCTGCTGGCCATCTTCCAGTATCGCCCCAGCCCGTTCTGCATCCTGGACGAGGTCGACGCCCCGTTCGACGAAGCGAACATCGGTCGCTTCATCGACACGCTGGGAGGCTTCCTGGGCTTCACGCGGTTCGTCATCATTACGCACTCCAAGAAGACGATGACCGCCGCGACGACGCTTTACGGCGTCACGATGCAGGAATCGGGAGTGTCCAAGCGCGTCTCCGTTCGCTTCGAAGACGTCGCCGACGACGGACGCATCCTCCCGACCGCCGCTTCTGCCGACGCGTCCGAAGAAGCTGCGTAGAGCGCGTCTCGCGAAACTGTAGCGGCCTGTGCGCCGACTGCGCGGCGAGTCAGATCGCCGGGAACGCTACCTGTGAGTGCGACACGCACGAGCTTCCGGTCGCCTACTGCGGCGCCGCAGAGGAATCGCGTCCTGCGCTCGCCAGAGGGCTCGGGTTCCACGTCCCGATCCGAATCGTGCCCGCTCGTCGACTGACGCTTCCCGCGAGCGCCGGCAGTCCCGCCGCGGCGCCAGGCCGAACGTTGCGGCATGTTTCGGCCGCATCGTCGAAGGCTGTTCGCTTCGGCTCTCCGAACGTCGAAAACCGGTCTGGAATCGGTCGTATCGAGGCCGTCCGGTCGTGGCTCGATCGACCGTCGAAACCGACGCCGAAGGAATTCGTGCCAAAGGCCTTAAAGAACTCCTGCGCGGCGGCACGAATAATATTCGCAGAAGGATCATTTCCTGAGCGACGTGCGCGTTGCGCGGGAAAGGGTCTTCGGCGATTGTCCCGACAGACGGGCGTGGGCGAAGAGCGTCGCAGCTTCGCGATGCACGGTCGTCTGCCGGAAGATTCGCCGACAGGGGGGAACTCGCTCGACCTACGGACCGCTCTCGCACGCCGAATCGCGAGGGTCGGGTCGTAAGCCGTCGCTTGCGCCCTCGCTGTCGCCATCCGCTGAGAGGCGGAGGCGCCGCAACTCTCGTCGCTACAGTTCGCACGACCGGTGCGACCCGAAAAGCGCGAGGGACCGCTGCGGACCGCTTCCGATTCTTTCCGATGGAACGAATGTCGCGGTTCAGAGGGAACTGATCCGCTCAGTTTTAAAGCTCCGTCGAAATCGACCGGCGAGCCGAATCTTCGCTGATTCGGAAGGTCAGTCTCGACAGGGCGAGTATGAAGCCGATCGTAATGCCCCGACCCAGACGTTTCGCCTGAACGCTTCGACGCGCCTACAACCGAGGGAAGGACCGAAGGCGTCGATTCCAGATTCTTGCGACACGGGGGCTTCCCGCGCCGACCTGCCGAAAGGCGGACACGGCGATAGACCGACGAATAAAAAACAGACGGAGAGGCTGGCATGAAGGTCTTCACAACTGGACAGGTCGCGAAGATCTGTAAGGTGGCCCCGCGAACGGTCAGCAAGTGGTTCGACTCCGGTCGGCTCAAGGGTTACCGGATTCCCGGTTCCCAGGACCGCCGGATTCCGCGCGAATATCTGATCAAGTTCCTCAAGGAACACGGGATGCCCCTCGGGGATCTCGAGGACGAGGCTACGGCCAAAGTCCTGATCGTCGCGCAGGATCAACTGCTGATCGAGAACCTGAAGCGCGAACTCCCCAGCGAGCGAGCGTTCAAGGTCGCGGTCGCTTACAGCGGCTTCGAGGCAGGCATTCAAGCGGAGTCCTTTCATCCGGACTGCATCATCTGCGACTTCTCCATCGGTAAGGTGGAAGCGCTGCAGATCTGTCAGAACATCCGGAAGAATCCGAACTTCGCCGAAACGATTCTGATCGCCCTGCTGCCCGACGACGGAGCCACCATGAGCTTCGATCGCTCGAGCATCAACGAGACGTTCAAGAAGCCGTTCGACGCGCACTTGCTCGCCGAACGCCTCAAGACGCTCATCAGCTCGAAGAAGGAACTGGCGTAAGGCTCTAGGCCCCAAACCAGAGAACATAGAAAGCCGCCGGACTAACCTCCGGCGGCTTTTTTCGTGCGCGGTCGGCAACCAACCCCTGAGCGGGGGACGAGAGTCCCCCGAGTCCGGAACGCTCGACGAAGCGCTGACCTCGGGGGACTCTCGTCCCCCTCTCAGAAGGAACCGTGGCGCATTGCGGCTCTTCGACTAAGCTCATGCGAAGCGACCCGATCTCTTCGCCGGAACCTGTCATGCCGCCCGAGACTGGCTTCACCCACTTCGACGACGCCGGCGCCGCGCGGATGGTCGACGTCAGCGGGAAGGAGGCCTCCTACCGATACGCACGCGCGGCGGCGATCGTTCGCATGGAGGCCGCGACGGGCGAACTCGTTCGCGCAGGGAACGCGAAAAAGGGCGACGTCCTGCAGGTGGCGCGGCTCGCAGGCATTCAGGCCTCGAAGCGGACCGGCGAGCTGATTCCCCTCTGCCACCCGCTGCCGATGGAGGGCTGCGACGTTTCGTTCGCGTGGCTCGACGCGACCCGGCTGGAGGTTTCCGCCGCGGCCTGGCTGGTCGGAAAGACGGGCGTCGAGATGGAAGCGCTGGTCGCGGCGACCGTCGCGGCATTGACCATCTACGACATGTGCAAGTCCGTCGATCGCGGAATGACGATCGAACGAGCGGAACTCCGTGAAAAGCGCGGCGGGAAAAGCGGTCCTTATCTGCGAGACGAGTCCGCCTCCGCAGGCGGCGACGCTTCCTAGCCCGAACAGGCGAACGGAGACTCGCGAACCGGCGGTGCGGCGATCGGCATGAACGCCGAGCTCGGGCGTCTTGAGACGGTCGATCCGTTCAACAGCGGTTCGACCGGCCGCTTCCGTTCGATCGATCTTCGCCGCGGCGGGGAACGGCGGAACGCCCGACCGTCAGAGTTTCGAAAGAGTTCGGCCGAACGATCTGCCGGATAGTCGAGCGCCCGAAGCGTCTCTCAGTCTGGCTGGATCGACCGAACTCGGAAGCGCCGTCGCGGCGACAAGGTTGCACGCTGCATTGACCGCTGTAGAACGCCGCGGAAGTCCCTTCCGCACGACGCCCCTTCAGCCGACGAATCCGTTCGTACGGACTTCCGTCGCGGCTTCTGCCGACGATCCGTCCGACGTGCGTCAGCGACTGATCGAGCCGATTCGCGAAGAACTGCTTCAGGTCGAAGCGACGCTCGACCGGGAGCTTCGCAGCGAGCACCCGTTCCTGCACGAGTTGTCCCGCTACGACGCTTTCTTCGGCGGAAAACGTCTGCGCCCCACGTTGCTGCTGCTTTGCGGCAAGGCCGCCGGTTCGCTGACGCCTTCGCACGTAACGCTCGCCGCCGCGATCGAGATGATCCACGCGGCGACGCTGGTGCACGACGACGTCCTGGACGACGCGACGACCCGCCGGCGGCTTCCGACGGTGAACGTGCGCTGGAACGACGAGGTCGCCGTCCTGATGGGCGACTATCTCTTCTCGCATGCCTTCCGGCTGGCCGCCTGTTCGGGTTCGGCGGAGGCCTGCCGCATCATCGGCGCCGCGACGAACGCGACCTGCGCCGGCGAATTGAAGCAGGTCTCCTCCCGCGGGAACCTGCAACTTTCCGAGCAGGATTACTTCGAGATCGTCGAGGGGAAGACGGCGGCCCTGCTCGCCTGCTGCGGCAGACTGGGCGGAGAACTGGCGGGCGCCGACACGGCGAAAGTGCAGCGACTCGAACGTTTCGGCCGCGACTTGGGCGTGACGTTTCAGATAGTCGACGACCTGCTCGACGTCTGCGGCGACCCGGCATCGATGGGGAAGGACGCCGTCGCCGATCTCGCGAAAGGGAAGCTGACGCTGCCCGTGATTCGCGCGCTGGCACGAGCGACCGGCCGGCAGCGCACCAAGCTGCTCGAGATCCTCGACGCGGCCTGCGACGACCGCGGGGCTCGACCTTTGCAGGGCGATCTTATCGCGATCCTTCGCGAGACGGGCGGCCTGGAAGACGCCCATCGGATCGCGAAGCAGCGCTCCGACGAAGCGAAGCGCTGGCTCGACCCCTTCCCCGCTTCGCCCGCCCTCGACGCGCTGCGGGCCCTGCCGGACGCGGCGCTGAACCGAAACGCGTAGCTTTGGACTCGCGAGGCGTCGCGACTTGCTGTCGCTGGTCGTTCTGACCAGCGCCGGCGGAGCAGAGGCTCAGCGGCGTGCCGAATCGCTCGCGTCAGGGACGATACTTACTTCGTTTCCGGCGCCGGAGCGGCGTTCGCCGGCTTGGGTTCGCCTTCGGCCTTCTTTTCGTCCCTCGGCACGAACTTCATCGAAACGGAGTTGATGCAGTAGCGTTGTCCCGTCGGCGTGGCCGGCGCGTCGTTGAACACGTGGCCCAGGTGACCGTCGCAGCGAGCGCAGGTCACTTCGGTGCGGACCATGAAGTTCGTCAGGTCGCGCTTGAACTTGACGCGGTCACCCGCCTTGGCGGCATAGAACGCTGGCCAGCCGCAGCCCGAGTTGAACTTCGTATCGGACTCGAACAGTTCGGCTCCGCAGCCGGCGCAGACGTAAGTGCCCGGTTCGAAGTGATGGTCGTACTTGTTTTCGAAGGGGAGCTCGGTGCCCTTCTTCCGGAGGATGTAGAACTCCTCTGGCGTGAGGATTTCTTTCCATTCCTTCTCGGTCTTCACGACCCTCTCGGGCTTCTCGTTCACGTTCGGTCCTTTCGCCGTGCCGGACTTCCCGGCTTGCTTTCCGTCCGCCCCTGAGCCTTCGCCCTGTCCTGCGACACCGACGGCAGGAAGCGCTGCCCCGCTGTCGGCCGCGGGGGACGGCTGCCCCTCCGCAGCGCTGACGCCCAGTTGCTGAAACTCGCCGCAGCCGGCGATGAACAGTCCGCCCGTCGCGAAGAGCATGGAGGCGAACGCCGAACGGTAAACCCTCGATCGAAGCTTCATCGGTTCTCTCCTGTACGTCTGCGACTTCGCCGGCTCGGGCGGATCGCGCGATCGTCGATCTCTTATGGTAAGGCTACTCGGTCGGCGGTCGTCGGACCAGCGCGATCGGGACGTTCTTTCGACGCGTCCGATATCCGATCCTTACGCCCGAAGTCGGATTTCCTACCTCTGCAAGTGACCGTCCTTCGTCGACATCGCTTCACGCGCCGAGCAATTCAGCGGGGCTTGTTCGCCGCTCCGCCGATTTCCAGCATGGGTCGCAACTCCTCCATGAACTCGCGGACGTCCTTGAATTCGCGGTAGACGCTGGCGAAGCGGACGTAGGCGACCTGGTCGAGCCGGGCCAGATGCTCCATCACCATCTTGCCGAGCGACTGCGAGTCGATTTCGGAGTCCTGCAGTTCGTAGACCTGCTTCACGACCGCGTTGACGACCCGGTCGATCTGCTCGGCGCTGATCTGGCGCTTCCAGCACGCCTTTTCGAGGCCGAAGCGGATCTTCGCCGGATCGAACTCCTCGCGGGTCCGGTCCTTTTTGACCACCCGCAGATTGACGTATTCCAGCTTTTCGTACGTCGTGAAGCGACGCTTGCAGGAGAGACACTCCCGCCGGCGACGGACCGCCAGACCGTCCTGACACGAGCGGGAGTCGATCACCTTGTCATGATCGACGCTGCAGAACGGGCACCGCATCCGTACCTCACTTCCGTGTGGAGAAGCCCTGCCGACTTCCGCCGCGATCGTCATCGATCGTCGTGCAGCGAAACCAACCGAACGCAGCGCCGTAAGGTTCCGCTCGCTTGTTCGCGAGAGAGCGTTTTACCTCGCAGGCGAACCGCTGGCCATCCTTTCGACAAGTTTCGAACGTCTGCGAAGCGAGCTTCGGGCGCCTCTGCCGGCGCCGTCGCTGCTGCCTGGCGCGCACGAAAAAAGCGTCCCGGGAAAGCCCCGGGACGCTTCGGTCGGCGCCGACGCGTCTTACGACGGTCGTTGCTTGAAGTCGGTAGAACCGCCCGACGCGGTTACTCCTGAACCTGCTGCAGTTCCAAGGCCCGGGCCGGCTGCTGAACCTGCACCGTCTCCGTCTCCGTCTGGAGCTGCTCGCCCGGCGAGACTTCCGGCTGGGTCGGGTGATTCTTCTGGTACTCCGCGCGGATGGCCGCACGTTCCGCACAGACCTGCGTGGCGCGAAACGCCAGTTGCAGTTCGCCCTGGTTGAAGAACTTCTCGAAGTAGCCCGTGCTCAGACGGACGCGGTCTTTCGCCGCGAGTTCGTCCCACGAGAGATCGTTGTTGAGGTGCCACGCGGCCGCCTGGGCGGCGTTCTGCGGCATCTCCCCGCGTCCGAGCATGGCGCAGAGTTCGACGACTTCCGGCTTGGTCGCGAGGACGTCGATCGGGCGAAGTTCGTATTCGATGTGGGGGTTCGGATCGGGCTTGCCATGTTCCAGGCAGACGGTCTCGACGCGGGTCTTGGCGACCTTCTCGGCAGCGACGTTCATGAAGCCGCCGAAGCCGCCTCCGCCGCCTCCCATTCCGCCCATGCCTCCCATGCCGCCGCCCATCATGCCGCCGCCCATACCCCCCATGCCGCCGCCCATCCCCATGCCCTGGTTCTGGCCGCCCATGCCTCCCATGCCGCCGCCCATACCTCCCATGCCGCCGCCCATGCCGCCCATGCCTCCCATGCCGCCGGCCATGCCGCCGCCGAACTGGGCGAGGACAGGCGTCGCGGCGAGAGCTTCGGGCATCCGGATAGCGAGCGGCTTATCCGTTTTGTTCGTGAAAACGATGGTCGCTTCCTTGATGTTCCGGGGAACGAAGCGAACCTCGATCTTCTTCTCTTCGATCGCGTCGAAGAGGAAGACCTCTTCGTGATCCCTTGCGGGAGCCGTCGCGAAGGGAAGACGCTGGGCGGCGTCGGCGGAGACGCCGAACGTCAGAGCCGCGCACGCAACTGCCGAGAGAGCCGCAGCTTGCGACGCGAATCCGCGCGCTGCGGCGCTTAGTCCAAGGCCACGAGAGACGAAAGCCAGCATGAAAAGATCTCCGAAGTATCCCCGTCGCCCCTGACGGCAGCTCCTGTTACGACACGAAGTCGCCTTAATCGGTATCGTAGTGGCGGCCCCCCCGCATTGCAAAGAAATTCGCAAGCGTCGCGAAAAGCGTAGCTTACCGCCGTCCTGATCGATCGCAGGAGTCGCAGCGAGCCGCTCACGTTCGGAGGCCCGACCGGAAGGTCGGATCCAGCCCCGATAATCCGACCGAACTCCATCGATCGGAACTTTCGCTCGTTATCGCCTCGTCTGCGTCGCCGCCTCGTTCGCTTCCGAGGCCTTATCCCGCTCGCGTTGCAGTACTTCCAGTTGCAGGCGGAGTCGCCCGTGATTGTGCCAGTCGTCGCGAGGCCGGATGTTCGAGATCGCTTCCGGGGCCGCGAGGATCGCGGGCCACAGCTTTTCGTCGAAATTCGCGAGGATGAGGTTTTTGGGACGCTCTCGGAAAGCGTCCTCAGCATCGTAAACCACCTTGCCTGTCAGGCTCATCGGGATCTGTCGGGACGCGGGCGTCGCGAGTTCGTCGAAGTACACCGGCTCCCCCCGATGTTCGAATGCGATCGTCCGGAGCGTCAGGCTCTCGGACAGAACCGCGACCTCGTCTGCGGTCGGCTTTCGGCAATATTGAAACTGAACGGTTTCGAGAAGCGGCATCTGCGCGATCGCCTCCAGCACGGCCGCGTCGTATTCGCACCCGGGGCCGAGGATCACGAATCTGGCTTTCGATTGCGAGAGAGCTTCCAGGCATTCCGACGGAAACCCTCCATCGACGAACTCCATCGTCGACGAGGCGAAGTCGAGCAGTCGCCGCAGCGTCGGGACCTCGAACTGGCGGAGGGGAATCTGCAAATCGCCGATCGCAGAGGGCGTCAACTGGATCCGCCAGCCCGTCTCGGATTCGCCGCGGGAACCGTAGTACCACGTGGATCCCCGTCCCGGCATTTTGCCGATCAGAGAGTTCCAGACGACCGCCTCGGCGACCGGCGCTAAGGCCGTCGCGTGCAGTCTTGGAGGATTCGACGCGGCGACCCCGCCCTTCGTAAAGTCGACAGTCGGCAGATCGACGTCGAGCGGCGACAACTCCATCGCGTACGGATGCGCCGGATCGATCCAGCCGAAGGCGCCCTCCGCGGGCCACGTTCCCCAATACTTCTTCGGAGCCGTGACGTTCGGTTCTTTCGCGACGCCGACGGCGATCGTGTACCGGTCGCGAAAGGCCTGGGCTCGATCGGCCGAAAAGCCGCTCGAGAAGAACTGAAAGGAGGGTACCGAATCTCGCGGAGCTTCGCCGTTCACGACCGCCTCGACCGCAGCCCGGGCTCGCGGGGCCAGGATCGCGTCGACCTCGTCTAGAAACGCATCGTCCAGCGACGTGGAGAAAAGAGCGAGGCGCCGCAATGATTCTTTCTTCGCGAGGAGGCAGACCGTCGCCGATGACGCGTCGGTGGGATGAACTTCCAACACTTCCAGATGCGGCGCCTTCGCGAATGCGAGCAGTTGCTCTTCGCGGACGGACGCGCCTCGGACATAGACCCGCCGCAGGTTCGGGAGTCGGGCGAACGCCTCCAACTCTTCCGGCTGAAACCGGCAGGCCTCGAGCAATAGAGTCTCCAGGCGATCGAGCGTCGCCAGCGACGCGAGCGCGCCGGGAGCGAACTCCCAGCGGTTCAACGCCAAATCGGTCAGTCCGCGCTGTGCGAGCAGCGGCTCCAGCGTCTCCTCGGTCACGTAGAGCGTCTGCTGGTTATGAAATCGCTTCGCGGCGCCGGTTCCGAACCCTTCCGCGGCCCAGCCGTATTTCGCGCCTCGGGCGCCGCGAACCGTCGGATAGCTGTCGAGGTGCGTCATCCACGGCGAGACGAAACGCGGCGTCCGAAGCTTGTGATTCGTCGGCTGTCGCGGAACGTCCGTCGGCACGAGCGGGACGGTGATCGTCGCCTGCGTCAGACGGGGCGAGCGGATCGCTGCTTCTACGTACCGCTTCTGAAACCGGTCGCTCGTGACGGTCAACTCGCGCAGTTCGCGCATCGCGCCGACGTGCCTCGCGAAGGCTCCCTCGGCCTGAAGGTCGGTCAGGCTCAGCGTCCGCAGGTTCCTCATCGCCGCCAGCCATTCGAGGTCTTCGTCCGTCGCGCCAGGAAGCGACAACTGGAGCGACCGAATGCGCGGCACATGCCGAAAATTTTTCGCGGACTCTCGATCGGCGAACCCGTTCGGCAGTTCCAGGATCTCGATCGGACAGTCGGCCAGCGATACGAGGCAGTCGGCTTCGAGCGACGTCGACCGCAGGCTCAACCGCCGGAGATTCTTGAGCCCTGCCAGATGGGCGACGCCCCGCTTCGTGGTCGCGTCATCGAGGAGCAGTTCTTCCAGCGCGGTTAGCTTCCCGAGCGTTTCGAGCGCGGCATCCGTCGTCCAGGTCCGATGGATATCGATGATCCGCAAGTCCTGAAGCGTCTCCAACTCCCGAATCCCGGCATCGCCTACGTGGGTATCCCACAGCGAAATGCGTCGCAACTTCGTGCAGTAACGCAAATGCTTCAGGCCGTCGTCGGTCACGCCGGTCGCGGCGAGATAGAGCCGCTTGAGATGCGGAAACTTGTGCAGGTGGACGAGGTCGGCGTCGCGGATGGCGTCGCTGTGTTCCAGCTTGATCATCTCCACGTTCTGGAAATCGTCGTCGGAGATTTGGAACAACGTCTGGACCCACTTCGGACTCGCCGGGACGGCAGAGAACTGTGCCCCCCGCTTCGCCAGCTCTTCGCGAGCCGTCTTCTGTTCGAGGTACGGCACCAGGAAATTCCGCCGCATCGCGAAGTAGCCGCTCACCAGCGCGAGCGCGACCAGCACCATCAGCAGGTTGACCTGCAACAGCCGCCGCCAGCCGCGTCGATTCGTCGCCCCCTCCTTCGAGGCGGGCGGCGACGATTCGTCTTCGGCTTCCCTCGCTTCGGGTGCGAATGGATCGGCGTCAAGTTCGACTGGCTTTCGCATCGTCACTCGGCGGCAGAGGGGCGGAAGCAGGAGAGCATTTTCAGACGTTCGGTTAGGGGAGCGGGATCGCCGTGAAGATCGGCGACAGATCTTCCAGCGCCTGCGACTGCCGAACCCAAAGCAGCGGATGACCCGCCGCGTGCGGCTGAATCGCTACGTCGCAGCCCGGCGCCAGAGCGGAGAGCCGGGCCACGGTCTCGGGACGCAGTTCCTTGATCACGTAGGGCGCATAGATCATCCCGGTGGGGCGACGCTTGACGCGACGGACCTTCTCGCACTCGCGAATCAGTTCGTCGCCCGTCGCGACGACGTTGCCGTAAACGATGCAGGGGTCGGCATCGGCGGGCCGCACGCGTCGGGCGACCTCGTCGATCGCTTCGTAGGGAACCGGCGCGCCGCGAACGTCGAGATAGATCTCGAGTATCCGCTCGTTGGAAAGCAGGCCGGTCAGCGCTTCGGGGGCGATCGTCTCGCCGCCATGGAGGTTGACCGTGTGAATGCTCGGCGTCCCGGCGAGACCGTCGACGACCTCGCGATCGGTCAGACGCTCGGCCGCTATCGTTACGGACGGCGACTCTCGATGCAGGGACCAGAAGGCGTGGTCGTAGGTCTCCTGCGGCGGTCGGAAGTAATCCTCGTGAATCTCGACCGAGACGCCCCGGTCGATGAGGACCTGCAGGTCCGCAAGCTGCAACGCCGTGCAATGAGCGTCGACGTGTTTCAGTCGCGGCGCGGTCGCCAGCGCGGCGATCCCCTCCTTCGTCGTGGCGTCGTCGATCCTGATTTCCCTCAGGTTCGGCAGCGTCGCAAGCGTCTTCAGCGCCGCGTCGGTGGTGAGCGTCTGTTCGATCCGAACGACCTCGAGCGTCGGATGCCCGGCCAGTCGCTCGACCGCCGCGTCATCCATCAGGCTCGAACTCAGGTCCAGCGTTCGGAGCTTATCGCAGTGCAGAAGCGTCGCGAGAGCCTCGCCCTCGAACTTCGATCCCCAGAGATCGACTGTTTCCAAACTGGGAAGCCTGGTCAGCGGCGCGAGATCCTCCGCCGTCAGTCGCTTCGCAGGTATCGGGTCGCCGGGCGAATGCGGAGGAAAGCTGACGAAGTTGACATGATGGGCATCGGCGCCGAATTGCAGCAGGGCGTACTGCACCCAGACCGGATACGGCGGAGCGATCCCGTACGACGCGCCCCCGTCCAGAAGCATTCGCTTCGCCCGATTCTCCTCGACCGAGACGACGAACCGCTGCCGCACGCCGAAGTAGAGCGCGACGACCAGCATCGCGATCAGCAGCGCCAGCAGGTTGAAGCGGAAGAACCGCCGGGCGGACTTCTTCGCTGCGACGAAGTTCCTGGCGGACAGGTCTGCGGTCATGCGTCAGGCCGATCTGCGATGGCGAACATTCGGCGCCCTCTTCTCGTCGATTTCGCATGTTGCTGACGGGATCTGTCGCGAAATCATTAGAAAACCGGCAGGAGCGGGTCGCAAATCCGATTCTGCGAGTCGTTACCGCCCCGTGACGCGGGGCGAGAGGCGGGTCGCGCATTGCGACGCCCGAATCGCGACCTATCCTGAAGCGGCGGATCTTCGACGCACGGCAGCGCCGAAGGTTCCGTGACGGACTCGCTTCCCGCGGCTCCGCGTCCCGTCCCGCGCACAGCGTCGGTCGCCCCTCCGGCTCCCCTGCGGCGAGGGACGCCGAACAGGTTTCTCGCCTTACCGTATGTCCGGCGTACCCATGCTCTTTCCGCTGCCGTTGACGCCGTTCGAACGGTACATGTTCCTCGACGATCGGGTCGATTACCCGATGAACATGTTCTGCCGGCTGCGGTTTCGCGGGACGCTCGACGTCGACGGAATGTACGGCATGCGGCACCAGATACTGGACCGGCACCCCCTCAGTCGGGCGATCGTCCGAAAGGACCGCCGCGGACGTCTGGTCTGGGCAGACGCGGGCGACGCGAATCGTTTCCAGCGTTACGAACTTCGGTCCGATGGATCGTTCCCGGCGGTCGATCGCATCGACCTGACGCAGGAGCCGGGCCTCCGGGTCTGGAGCGCGGTCGGAATCGACGAAGCGGGCGAAAAGACGACCGAAGTCACCTTTCAGATTCACCATGCCTTCGCCGACGGCGTCGGCGCGCTGCAGATCGCCCACGACTTTCTGCTGTCGTACCACGCGGCGCTGACGGGCGTTCCGCAGGAAAAACGCATCCTCCGCACGTACCAGCCGGAACTCCTCCGGCAGCGGATGTCGATGGGGCTGACGTTCTGGAAGCTGATGGCGATCATGCCGCAGCAGTCGGTCGGACTCGCCGGCATTCGGCAGTTCTTCTTCCGGAAGCCGGTCCCCCTCGGTTGCGACTTCGAGGCGCCGGACGACGTCGCGCCACCTGATTTTCCGTCCGCGTTGACGTTCGATCTCGACGTCGAAGAGACGGCACGATACGCCGACGCCGCGCTTCGCATCGGGTCGACGGTCAACGATCTGCTGGTCGCCGACGTCTTCGCCACGGCGGCCGACTGGCAGAAGCGCTTCGGCCTGGAGAGCAAGCAGTGGCTGCGGATGATGACGCCGTTCAACCTGCGTCAGTACGCTGATCGGCGCCTTCCCGCGGCGAACGTGGTGAGCATGGTTTTCCTCGACCGGACGCCCGAGCAGATCGCCGACGACGGAGGGCTCCTGCGCAGCCTGCGGGAGGAGATCTCCCTGATTCAGCGCCTCAATCTGGGGCTCACGTTTCCGCTCGTGCTGGGGGGCATGGCCCGTCTGCCGGGCGGCATCGGCATGATGACCAAGAAGAGCGAATGCAAAAGCAGTTGCATCCTCACCAATCTGGGCGAGCCGTTCGCCAAGCTCCGCCTGCCTCGTGAAGCGGACGGCATCCGCGTCGGCGACGTGACGCTCACCGGCTTCGATCTGGTCGCGCCGATTCGCCCGCTGACCCGGCTCGCGTTGACCGCGTTCCGTTTCGAGGGCCGTCAGGCGCTGAACCTGCACTGGGACTCGCGTTCGGTGAAGCGCGAAGAAGCGACCGCGTTTCTGGAAGACTGCTTCCGCCGGATGCGGGCCCGCATCGCCGGCGACGCGTCGTTCGCGCCCGTTTCGGGAGAGGCTCGCGCCGCCGCGATGAGCGCCGAACCGCTTTGATCGACGGAACTCTCCGGGGCGAGCGGAGGGTGTCAGCCCTCCGTGTCCTCGAAGCGTCGTCGGTTCGCGATACCCACGGAGGGCTGACACCCTCCGCTCGCCGAATACGACCGCGACTCGCTCAGAATCGCGACATCTGCTGGATCATCTGCCAGTTGCTGTAGGCCAGCGATCCGAAGATCAGCAGGATGAAGATCCCGCCGAGCCCGGAACTGAACAGCAGAACCGCCGCGCCGATCGACGTGAACATCGACAGGTAGAGCGACTTTCGTAGTCCGTCCGGGGCCTGCGCGAGGGTGAACAGTTCTCGCGCGATCTGACCGCCGTCGAGGGGATAGATCGGCAGCAGGTTGACGAGCCCCCACGTCACGTTCACCCACAAGATATTGTTCAACAGCGCGTCGAGTCCCGGCTTGTCTTCCAGGTAGACGAACGGAATCGGCAAGTACCAGAGCCAGCCCAGGTAAATCTGTACGTCGGCGATCTTGCAGAGCACGAGCGTCGCCGCGGCGACCAGGAATCCGGCGAGCGGTCCGGCGAACGAGATCTGAATCTTGCGGATCGGCGTCATCCGCGCGCGGGGACGCCAGCCTGATTCGTAGAAGCCTCCTCCCCCTCCCCCGCCGGCAGGAATCGCCAGTCCGCCGAAGGAATAGAGGACGACCGAGGGGTGGTCGCCGTAGTATCGCATGACGACGGCGTGACCCAGTTCATGGATCAGGATCGAGAAGAAGACGACGCCGACCCAGATCGCCAGCAGCATCGGAGCGTTGGGCTCGTTCATGCCGCCCGAGGCGAACATGATCAGCGACACGAGCCAGAAGAACGGATGGATCCGGACAGAGATATCCCCGATACGAAAGTTCAGGTCGAACTGCGTTCGCTGAGGCTCGAGCAGAAACATGAGCGACGTGGGAGGGAACCGCGGAATCGCGGCGAGCCTTCTGCCCTCCGCCTGATCGCCTCCAGTCTCCCGGTCCCCGCACTCATCCGCAAGCGGATGAGGTTTCGCGGGTCCGACCTCACGCCGCCTTGCGGACGGGGCGTCGATAGAGATCGGTGAGCCGATCGAGCAGGAACGCGGCAGCGCGAACGCTGGCGCCGGGGCGAGCGTACCGTGCGGCCAGATCGTCCAGCATCGCGACCCGCCGATCGTACTCCGTTTCGTCGGTCAGCCAGTGGACCAGATGCCGCGCCATATCGTCGGTGCGATCGCGATGGGTGGCATATTCAGGGAACGGGACGTTCTCCGCCCCGGGCGCGTCGGGCTCGTACGGCACGCGTCGTTCGATCCACGGATTCGGGTCCGCCAGAAGATTGACCAGCGTGCAGTACTTCACGTTCACCAGGAACGTCCGGCAGGCCCAGTACAGCGTCGGGCTCACCCGGTAAGAGATCACCGTCGGCTTGCGCTCGGCCATCAATTCCAGCGAAACGGAACCCGAACAGGCGAGCACCGTCTTCGCCGCGCGAATGATCTCCGGCGTCCTGGCGGAGTAGACGACCGCGCCGGGTAGCTCCCGCGCGACCATCTCCCGCGCACGATCGGCGTGAGCGTCCTTGAACGCCGCGACGGCGAATCGGGCGTCGACGCCGGAAGCGAGGATCTTGTTCGCCGTCCTGAGCAGGTCCGGCAGGTTCTTCTTCACCTCCTGATCGCGGGAACCGGGCAGGAGCGCGACCAGCGGACGGGGATCGTCGGACAACTCGTCGACGAGCGTCTGGTCGACCTTCCGCTGGCTCGTCTCGTCGAAGAAGGGATGGCCGACGTAGGTCGCCGCCACGCCCCGCTCGCGATACCACGGCTCTTCGAAGGGAAGCTTGCACAGGACGTGATCGACCAGCCGCCGCATCTTTGCGACCCGCCACGACGCCCAGGCCCAGATCTGCGGTCCGCCGTAGTAGTAGACGGGAATCCCCCGCTCGCGCGCCCGGGCGGCGATGTGCCAGTTGAAGCCTGGGAAGTCGATCAGCACGACCGCGTCGGGTCGTTCCTTCGCCAGCACGGCGTCGGCTTCGGCGACCAGCCGGCGGAACGTCCCGAATTTCTTGATGACGGGGAGAAAGCCCATCACCGCATGCTGGGTCAGGTCTTCGATCGGGCGAAGACCGGCGGCGACCATCTTCGGCCCGCCGAATCCGATGCAGCGCAGCCCTGGTTCGGCCGCGCGAAGCTGGGCGATCAGGTTCGAGCCGTGCAGATCGCCGCTCGGCTCGCCTACGGAGAAAAAGAGCTTCATGCTGGTTCTCGACTTCGCGATCCTTCGCGAAGCGAAGAAGAAAAAGTGCGGCGCGTCGAAGATCGACGCTGGGCAGTCGATGGACGATCCGCCCAGTCCGTCCGCATTGGAGGATTATCGCCCCGAGGCCATTCGTCCGCCTAGAGCGATTCGACGGCGGGCTCGGCGTCAGGCGTTTTCCGCCGCCTGGTCGTCATTCTCTGCGACCCCGCGAGCGGACTTTGAACTTGCCCGCGGCTTCAGTCAGACGGAGGATAGTTCTGATGTCTCGGGGGCCAGGAGTCGGGGAAACGACGTCATGCAGCATGGACAAGCTCGTCGAATCGCGGCGATCGCGTCGATTTGTCTCGCTCCGATGCTCACGGTTCCGTCGCGGGCAGTCGAGGATTCGGAAGTTTCCCGTTTGCTGCAGCTCGTCTGTGACCGCTCGGGAGATGGTCAGTTCGAAGCCGCCGAAGCTTTGGCAGATCTCGATTCGCCAGGGGCCGCGAAAGGGATTAGGGAGCGGCTCGACGCGGAGAAGGATTTCCACGCAAGGCTCGCGCTTTGCTTCGCACTCGCGGGCCGCGGCGAAAAGGAGCCGCTGCAAGAACTGATCGACTCGCTGAGTCGGTCAGGGCATTTCGGATCGATCTTCCTGCGCCACGCCACCGGTCAGAACTTCGGCTGGGACCAAACTCGCTGGCGAGAATGGTATGCAGAGACCACGCCGGAAGAGTTCCGCCAGTTCATCGTCCAACTGCGCGCACGTCGACCGATGATGGAAGAGTTCTCCCGTTTCGGCCGCGTCTTCAGCGCCGAGTGGTTCGGATCGTTCCGAAACGCCGAGACAGGACAGCTGGACCCTCTTCCTGACTTTATGCAGATCGACGAGAAGGAAAAGCAAACGATCCTCGACTCGCCGACTGCGAAGGCGTGGGAGCTTTATTCGAAGGCCATCAAGGCGCTTCAAGAACGAGGCGATCGGTGCGAGGCGGCGGGGCTGTTCGGTGAAGTCGCAGATCGGTATCCGAACACGTTCTACGCGGAGGAATCTCGTGAACTCGAAGGCTTGCTGAACGAGATGACCGTCGAGGATCAGTTTCGGCGCTTCCGACCAGACATGCGGCCTGTCGACAAGCACGCTCGAATCGAAGACCTGATCTTCCGCCTGCGTGACGTCCAGGCATACCAGTGGTCGCAGCCTGGTCATTGCGACGTCCTGACCAGCGGAGCGTTCCGCACGGAGGCGAATGCGGCAGAGGAGCTTCGCGATCTTGGTCCCGAAGCGATCCCCGCGCTTGTCGCGGCCTTGGACGACCGGCGTCCGATCCGGGCAATCGGCTACTGGCGGACGTTCAGTCCGACGCGAGTCATTTTGCGGGTGCAGGACGCGGCGATGCAGATCCTCCAACGCGTCTTGCCGCAGCCGCTCTACGTCGCCCGAACGACGAACTCTTACTTCTCCACCGAAGATCCGAAGACGCGGAAGAAGATTGCAGCAGCGATTCGTGACGCGATTTCCCGCGAATGACTGACGAACCGCGCCAAATTACGAAAAACGGCCCGGGGAGCGAGGGATCTCCCAGGGCCGGACGGAGAAGCCGCAAGGCTTCGTTTACGCAAACAAGCTGTCGCTCACGTCAGTTCGCTGAAGGTTTTTTCGATCGTGCGTAGGTCAGTTCCAGGCGAGCGGAGGGTGTCAGCCCTCCGTGGCCCGCTACTTTGAGGCACGCGGCTCGTAAGGTCACTGAACGCCGAATTCAATGCGACGCTTGCCGAGCTGTTCCTGCAGTCGGGCGACGATGCTGGAATGCATCTGGCTCACGCGGCTCTCGCTGAGCGCGAGGGTGGCGCCGACTTCCTTCATCGTCAGTTCCTCGTAGTAGTAGAGGATGATGATGAGGCGTTCGTTGCGATTGAGCCCCTTGGTGACGAGCCGCAGGAGGTCGCCCTTCTGGATGCGGCGCGTCGGGTCCTCGCCCTTCTTGTCGTCGATGACGTCGATTTCCGAGACGTCCTTGTACGAGTCCGTCTCGTACCACTTCTTGTTCAGGCTGATCTGGTTGACGACGTTCGCCTCCAGCATCATCTTCTCGACCTCCTTGGCCGGAAGTTGCAGCCGCTCGGCGAGCTCCTGCTCCGTCGGCGCTCGGCCGAGCGAATCTTCCAGGGTCTTCGTCGCTTCGTTCAGGCGATTCGCCTTGGAACGAACCAGACGCGGGACCCAGTCGGTCGAGCGGAGTTCGTCCAGCATGGCGCCGCGAATGCGCGGCACGCAGTAGGTCTCGAACTTCACGCCGCGACCGAGGTCGAACGCGTCGATGGCGTCCATCAGGCCGAACACGCCGGCGCTGACGAGGTCGTCCAGTTCGACGCCGTCAGGAAGTCGGGACCAGACCCGCTGCGCGTGATACTTCACGAGCGGAAGGTAGATCTCGATCAGCCGGTTGCGGATCGTCAGACTCGACCGATCCTTACAATGCTCCTGCCAAAGGAGCGCAGATTCCTCAGCGACGCTGACCGCCGTTGCCATACCATCCTCCCTGAAGACCAAAGGAGCGCGTCGAACGCCCCCCGACGACGTCTCGCTCTGTTCGATACGTACTGCACCGCCCGACGTCGCAGTCTCGCGACTGCGGGCCCTATCCCTGTGGCGCAGCTTCGCCCCGCGAACGAACGGGCGTCCGTCGGACTTTGACCGGTCCCGCGCATTCCCGCGGAACGCACGGCGCCGCGAGCGTCAGCCCGCAGCGTCCCGAGAATCGGTCGTCGATCGACGGGCGCTCAGTTCCGCCCGAACCGTCATTTCGTTCGCATGTCGAAGGTTCCGCTCTTCGCCTCGTCCCGCCTCGCGAAGAGACCGAAACGAAGCGACGAACTCCGAACGCCGTTACGCAGGACCGTCGCACGCAGGAACGCAGGCTCGAACGACGAACGTTCGTCGGCTGGCCCGTCCTGCATGGGACGAACGCGCGAAGCGCACAGAGTCTCGATCGGACGAAATCGGATCTCCCGACGACGACGACGATTCGGCAGCGCCGTCGACGGACAACCTCTCCCCTGGCGGTCGATGCAGCGATCGATCGCGGGAGCGGAAGTCTGTCGGTCGGAGCGGCACGATTCCGCAGCGTCAGCCGGGGAATACGATTCCGGTATCCTTGAATCGTCCGGCTCCTGACGAAAAAAGAGTCGGAGTTCGCAGTTTCGGTACTTCCGAAGATTTCCCGAAGGATTCTTTCCGGACGGACGCACACGACCTGAAAGCCTTCGCCAGCCGGCGCTTTCGGCCGAAAGCGCGCGATGCGTGCGACTGTCGCGAACAGGCGTCAGAGCTTGCGCGACCCGCCCGATCGCCGCGACAGGCGAGCGGAGGGTGTCAGCCCTCCGTGTCCGCGTCTCGATCGTTTCGGCGACCGACGATCCAAAGCGTCAGGGCGATGCCTGCGGCGCCTGCCGCCAGCCCGAGATAGGGCGACCATCCGAACCCGGCCGG
This sequence comes from Lignipirellula cremea, assembly GCF_056501455.1. Classification (NCBI taxonomy): domain Bacteria; kingdom Pseudomonadati; phylum Planctomycetota; class Planctomycetia; order Pirellulales; family Pirellulaceae; genus Lignipirellula; species Lignipirellula cremea. The sequence continues at coordinate 4,922,390 of NZ_CM151415.1, read as the reverse complement.
GAGCGTCCCCAGCAGGATGGCGAACGCCGCTGCGCAAATGGCGTAGGGCGCCTGCGTTTTCACGTGGGCCACGTGATCGCAGCCGCTCGCCTGGGAGGAAAGGATGGTCGTATCGGAAATCGGCGAACAATGATCGCCGAAGATCGCCCCCGCCAGGACGCTGCCGATGACGGCGAACAGGACCGTCGACGCCGACTGGTCGTAAGAGCCGTTCGCCGCGGCCGCGCAAAGCGCCAGAGCCAGCGGCATCAGCAGCGCCATCGTCCCCCAACTCGTGCCAGTCGCGAACGACATGGCCGCCGCCGCGAGGAAGACGATCGTGGGCAGGGCCCAGGCCACGGAAGAGGCGTTCTGGCGTCCGCCGACGATCCAGTCGAGGACGCTCTCCAGGTAACGTCCCGTGTAGAGCGAGCGGCCGGAGAAAGCGAAGGGGTCGTTCCCTTCTGCGGCAGCGATCTCCTGGGCCGTGAACCCGCCCGCCGGCTCCAGCGGTTCGTTCTTCGTCATATTGGCGATCGACCCCGCCAGCCAGAGCGCCGCCAGCGCCGGCAGCGTCAGCTTGGCCCCCTGCCCTGCGGCCGCGACGATGCCGTCCCACGACAGCAGTCGCGACGTCCACGTCCAGGCGGCGGCGACCGCGATGCCGGCGACCGATCCCCAAAGAAGCGATCGGTAGGAATCGCACGCGCCGAAGACGTTCATCAGCGTCAGTTCGGTGTCCGACTCGCGGCAGTTCGCGACGCCGGTCACGACCATCTGGTACAGGATCACCGCCACCGCGACGCCGATCGGCACGACCGCGTGATACCACCGGGCGTTCGCAGGATGCGGCTGTTCATGGGCGGCCGCGATGAATTCCGCCTTGGAAACGAACTCTCCGTCGACGCCAGGGTCGTCAGGCGGCTCCTGCGGCGGAACCTCCTGCGCCCGACGCTCTGCCGCATGCATCGCGGGAAAGTCTCGATTCCAAACCGCGACCAACAAGCAGAGAAAGAGCGTCAGCAGAACGTAGAAACGAAAGGGAACGCTCTGCAGAAACGCCTCGACGCCGGAGATCTCGCCGCTCCAGCCGACGGCGGAGAGCCCCTCGTCGATATATTGCAGCTCGCCGGCGATCCAGGTCGAAACGAGCGCGAGCCCTGCGACCGGCGCTGACGTCGAATCGACGAGATACGCCAGTTTCTCCCGACTGATTCGCAGGCGATCCGCGACGGGTCGCATCGTCTGGCCGAGCAGGATCGTATTGGCGTAGTCGTCGAAGAAGATGACGAGGCCGAGCAGCCAGGTCAGGACCATCCCGCGCCGCCGGGTCGAGGTGAACCGGACCGACGCCGCGACGAGCGCATGCATTCCGCCGTTCGCCTGCACGATGCCGGACATGCCGCCCATCATCATGGTGAAGGCGAACACGGCCAGCTTGTCCGGCTCGATCAGCGTCCGCCAGAGATGGTATTCCAGCGCCTGACCGACGGCGGCGATCGGGTTCCCGCCCGCCAGGACGAGCGCCCCGACGAACACGCCTGCCAGCAACGACGGCAGCGGCTTCCTGGTGACGATCGCCAGCACGATCGCCGCGAGCGGCGGAAGCAGGCTCAGAGCGCCGTAAGAATGCTCCATCGGTCCGAGCGACGGGGTTCGAGTGCGAACGAGGCTGTGTGCCACGGCTGGCTCGTCCAGCCGTGCCGAAGGAGAGCCGACTCTACGACTAGTTCCGCCACGCTTTTCGTATACGCCGGCGCAGTATCGGAACGTCTCGACGACGGCACGCGCACGAGTCGCGCAGCACGGCTGGGCGAGCCGGCCGGGGCGATCGAGCTCGCAGGTCCGTTCGTTAGCCGTCGGCCGCGGGCGGCAACAGCCACCGCATCGCCAGGCCGCGGGGAGAGCGTTCGCGGCAGCGGAGCGATCCGCCGTGATTCTCTACGATGCGACGCGCCTTGGACAGACCGAACCCCTGTCCCCGGCCCGCCTCGCGCCCCGAATAGAACGGGTCGAACAGCCGCTCCCTCGCGACGTCGGATAGGCCCGATCCTTCGTCGACGATCTCCGCCAGGCAGAAGGTTCGCGGCCCGTCGCCGTGATCCTCCTGAACGACGGAAGGACCGCTGACGACGATTCGCGTTCCCGAGGGCGACGCTTCGATCGCGTTCCGCACCAGTTCGTCGAAGATGACCTCGATCTGCGACGGATCGGCGGCGATCCAGACGGGTCGCTTCGGCAGGTCGGTCCGTTCGAGCCGGATGCCCTTGGCGGAGGCGTCTTCCTGCCACTTCGCTGCGAACCGATCGAGCGCGGCGGTCCAGTCGACGCGGGCGAACTCCGGCGTCGGAGGTTCGGCCACCAGCGTCAGGTTCTGAATCATCGTGAACGCCCGGAAGGCCTGGCGCTCGATCGTGCGGAGCTTCGCGAGACGATCCTGGTCCGGTTCGTCCAGCGCGAGCGCCTGGGCGCGGGAAGCGATGTTCGCCAGCGGATTGTTGATCTCGTGACTCGCCCCGTAAGCGAGCGCCTTCATCGACGCCCAGCGTTCCGCGTCGAGCCGTCGCAGGATCTCCGCCTCGCTCGCCCCCTGCGCGAGAACCAGTTCCGCCGACCGCTGCAGCGTTCGATGTGCGAGAGACGCGCCCGCTTCGGAAGTTCGCAACCGCAGCGAAGGCGATCCGCCGGTCCGCGCGTCCGCAGCGCATACGAGCAGTTCGCGCTCGAACGCGCGCTCGTCGATTCCGTGCCGTAGGACCGCGCGACGCCAGAGTCTCCGCCAGCCCGCCGGCAGCGGAAGATCGTTCCACGGAAGCGCCCCGCAGGGGGCGTCGATCGAGTCGTCAGTGATCTGAAGCGAGGCGTAAGCCGGCGCGGTCGCGGCCGCGCGATCGAACGCGAGCTGCGGATCGTCGGCGCTTCGCACATCCCGGAGCGGCGTCGGAAGCGCCTCGTTCAGCCGGCGTTCGAGCTCGGCGGCGTCGAACGGGACCGGAGCCGCCGCGTAAGCTCGTTTCTCTTCGCCGAGCAGGAACCGGGCGAAGCCGCAGGCGAGGACGGTTCGTCGAAGCTCGTCGATCGACTCGCAGAGACCGCCGGAGCGGGCGCCGGCTCGCACGAGGCTCCAGGCCAGAAACGAGGGCGAACGGCAAGCCCGTTCGCGAAAGAGCTCGATCGCTTCGGCTTCGGGAGCGAGCGCCAGGCCGACGAGTCGCCAGGCTTCGGACTCGTCGAGCGGGGGCGCGAACGGCGCCGCGCTGCGATCGGCAGGAGGATAAGTCAGCATCGTCGCCCCGGCCGCTGCGCAATTCGCGGGCGCCGCGAAAATCGCGGTCGCTGCGCCGCGTCAGGATCGTCCCTGTCCGACCGTCGATTCGCGTTCGATCGATTCGCGCTCAATACGAGCCCGAGTAGTCCATCTGCAGAAGCTGGTAAGAGCGCTGCATGAGCTGGTCGACGGAGAACGGCTTCTGCATGAAGTCGTCGGCGCCCGCTTCCTTGAGCTCGGCGATCTTCTGGTTCTCGATCATGCCCGAGATGCAGATGATCTTGACGTGGTCCATCGTCTTGTCGGTGCGGACCAGATGACAGACCTCTTTGCCGTTGATGTCCGGCAGCATCACGTCGAGGACCACCAGATCAGGGCGGAACTCCTTGACCAGCATGCCGGCCTCGAAGCCGTTGTTGGCCGTCCTTATCTCGAACGCCCCGTCCCGCTTGAAGACGTCGACCAGCATCTCGACCAGATCGACGTCGTCGTCGACGATCAGCACCTTCCGCGAGGCGCTTTCCAGGTCGTCGGTCGGAATGCCGTTCTCGCGCATGAAGGAGAACAGCGCGTCGCGCGGAATCCGGCGGAAGCGACTTCCCGGCACGCGGAAGCCCTTCAGCGATCCGTTATCGAAGCAACGGATGATCGTCTGCTGGCTGACCTTGCAGATCTTGGCGGCTTCGCCCGTCGTGAAAACGGTCTTGGTCGTCGACATAGCGCTTGATCGTTCCTCTCCATAGGTACGAAACCGGACCGCCGACTCCTCGGTCGGACCCGCGCGTCGACCGCCTGGCGATCGCTCGCATCGACGAAGGGCGGGTTGAAACGAGAGCCGCAAAGATCGGGCTTGCGACTGAACGACGCAAAGTCCCCGTTCCGAACAGGATACGGCGACTACCGCATCTTCCAAGCTTGCCGATCTTGCCGAATGTACGGATTATAGTGATCCTCCCCCCGCCGTCAAGGTTGAAGCATTCAACCTAAGGCCTTGCATTGTCGCCAGTTGGGGCGTCTTGCCGAGATTGCCGAAATTAATTCCGGGAGCGAACGATCGAAGACCGCCGAAACGTCGCGGGCTTGAGCCTCGCCTTGGTATCGACACGTTTTCCACAGAGGCGAGGCGATCGCGGGCCTTTGCAAGTCCGGCGAGATCAGCCCGTCGCGTCGAGAATCCGCGTCTCGATCGCGTCGAAGATCGCATCGGCCACGGCCCGTTTCGATCCGGCGAAGCGGCAGACGACCTCCCCGGTCGAGTCGAGGATCTCGATCTCGTTATCCTCGGCGTTCATCGCCGAGGGACCGTTCACGACCATCAGCCGGCACTGCTTCTTCTGCATCTTGACGATGGCGCGGAAGCGGCTGTCCTGGGTCTCGAGCGCGAAGCCGACGAGCCACTGCTCCGCCCGACGCTCGGCCCCAAGGGTCGCGACAATGTCGGGCGTCTCGACCAAGTGCAGTTCCAGAGGCTGACCCGTCTTCTGGATCTTTTGCGTCTCGACCCGCACCGGGCGATAGTCGCAAGGCGCCGCGGCGCCGATCAGGCCGTCGCAGTCGGCGAACAGTCGCCGGCCCTCGTCCAGCATCTCCTCCGTGGACGTCACCCAGACGACTTCGGCGGCGTCGGGATAGCTGACTTCGACCGGCCCGCTGACGATCACGATCGCGTGACCCCGCGCGAGACCCGCCTCCGCCAGGGCTCGTCCCATCCGACCGCTGGAAGCGTTGGTCAGATACCGGACCGGATCGAGATACTGTCGCGTGGGGCCCGACGTGATGAGGATGCGGGCCACGTCTACGTTCCCTCGGCGATCAGCGCCTCGATCGCCTGGAAGATCGCGTCGGGTTCGGACATGCGTCCCGCCCCCCGGTCGCGGCAACTGAGCCAGCCTTCCTCGGGTCCGACGATCGTCACGCCATCTTCGCGGAGCGTCGCGACGTTTCGCTGCACGACCGGCTTGTTCCACATCTCCACGTTCATCGCCGGGGCGAACAGAATCGGCCCGTCGAAGCAGAGATAGGTCGTCGAGAGCAGATCGTCGGCCAGGCCATGCGCGGTCCGGGCGAGAAAGTCCGCCGTCGCCGGCGCCACGATCAACGCCTTGGCCGCCCGGGCGAGTTCGATATGAGCCCCGAGCGGATAGCGTTCCGGCTCGAAGATCGACTTGGCGACCGGCCTGCCGGAGAGCGCCGCGAACGTCGCCTCGCCGACGAAACGTTCCGCCGCGGGGGTCAGAATGACCTGCACGTCGCGTCCCGCCTGCGCAAGCTTGCTCGTCAACGCCGCGGCCTTGTACGCCGCGACGCCTCCCGTAACGCCGAGCAGAATCAGATTCCGGTCAGCCATGCGGCGGGCGTGCTTTTTGAGTCGACGGAATGCGCCACGAACTCGGGGGACGCTCGTCCCCCGCTCAGAAAGGCATATGCCGTCGTTCGACTATTCCAGCGTGCTGAAGTCGAGGTAGCCTTCGTGGCCTTCGACGACGGGGCGGATATCGTTCGACGTGTCGAGTTCGATCTTCCCGTCGCGGATCTCCCGAAGGACGATCTCCATCTTGCTCGAACCGGGCATGTCCACCAGAGGACGGCTCCCCTGGTTGAGCTGCACGAGCCGCTTCTGGATCAGGGTGGAGAGCTTGAAGCGCCCGCCGACCTGATTGACGATGTCTTCTTCCTTCAGTTCCTCATGCATGCGTTTCGCTCCGTGAGACGGACGACGTTCGTGAATCGATAGGGCTCGGCGACTCGCCGGGCGATGATCGGGTTAACCGTGCGGCCCCTCGACGACCCCTTCGGCGGCGAGCGCCGATTCGATGTCGGCGACGGCCTGGTCGACGTGGCGGTTGACGATGCGGTAGCGGTACTGCGGGGCGATCTCCCACTCCCGCCGGGCGACCTCCAGCCGGCGGCGAATGTCTTCCGGCGAGTCGGTGTTCCGATCCGTCAGGCGACGCTCCAGTTCTTCTTCCGATTCCGGCTCGACGAAGAAAGTCAGCAGTTCCGGGCACTTCTCCCGAACGGCCTGCATCCCCTCGACGTCGATCTCCAGAATGACTGTCTTTCCCTCGTCGAGGCGTCGTTCGACCTCCTCGACGAGCGTCCCGTACCAGTGACCGCGACCGAAGACCTCCTTGCACTCCAGAAACTCGCCCGCGGCCTTTCGCCGGTCGAATTCCTCGTGGCTCAGGAAGCGGTAGTCGACGCCGTCGACCTCCCCGGGACGCGGCTTTCGCGTCGTCGCCGAGCAGGAGAGCGCCAGCGGAAACCGCTGTCTTCCCAGAAGCGCCCGCACGATCGTGGACTTGCCCGCGCCTGACGGTCCGGAAATGACCGCGAGGCGACCCCGCCGGCAATCCGGCTGGCGAATGGACTGCGAGGCGTCCTCAGGCACGGCGACTGCGGCGATCTGGCGGATGGCGTAAACCCTGAAATTTACACCGTACCGGCCCGATCCGCTAGTCTGCCGCCGAACGCCTCAACCGGATTGGGCTTCCACGACCAGCTTCGCGGCGGCGAGATCCTCGATCGCCAGGCCGACCGATTTGAACAGCATCCTGCCAGGGCGCACGGCGAGAAAGGCCGGGATCGCAGAGACTTCCGGCGCCTCGGCGGGCGACAGGAGGAGGTCGCCCAGTTCGATCGTTTGCGACCACTCGAACGAGGCGTTTCGGGCCGCCGCGATCAGTTCGCCCGCCTCGTTGCGGCAGGATTGCCGGTGGTCGACCACCACGTGCGAACAGGACCAGACGAATGCCGGATCGAACTCCTGCTTGTTCGGCCAGTTGGAACCCATCGCGACGAACAGGCCCTCCCGGGGGAGCTGATCCGATTCGACGACCGGCGTGACGGACGAAGTGGCGGAAATGACCAGTCGCATATCCCGTACGGCGGCTGCGGGCGAATCCGCCGGCTGAACGTCGATGAGGTGCTGCGCCGACATCCGTTCGCAGAATTTTCGCAGGCGTGCGGGATCCCGGCCGGCGACGCGCACCGATTTCATCGGCCGAACGGCGAGCGCTCCGGCAAGTTGACCCTCTGCCTGCCAGCCCGTTCCGAACAGCGCCATCGTGTTCAGATCGGGCGGCGTCAGTCGGTCGATCGCCACGGCGGTCGCGGCGCCGGTCCGCATCTGGCCGAGCCGATCGGCTTCGATGAACGCGAGCGGAAGGAGCGACTCGGTCGAGTAGAGGGCGACGACGAACTTCGCTCCCTGTTTGCTCGTGACATAGTTCTTCCAGGCGATCAGGTTCCAGACCGAGTCCGCCGCGCTCATCGCGTGCAGGATCATGCCGGGCGCCCGGACGCGCGTGCGAGGCTGCACCTCGGCCTTCCCCTGGGCCAGATGCACGAACGCCTCGCGCACCGCGTCGACGAGCGGCTTCATCTCCAGCAGCCGCTCGACGTCGGACTCGAGTATCCAGGGAACGCCGCGGTGGTTCATGACGAAGATCCTCGCGTGCCGGATAGCGGGGGACGGAGGTCCCCCAAGTTCGGCTGGCAGTCGCAGAATGCCAGCGCCTGGAACCGATAGAGCGCTTCGACGTTCGATCGTCGCTTCGCTCGATCGACAGGCTCGGGGGACTTCCGTCCCCCGCTAGCCGCTGCGGTCGCAGGACTCCGCATCGCTCGATCGGTCACCCTTCGCTCTTTTCCGAACGCGACTTCGACTTCACGGCCTTCTTCGTCGCGGTCTGGCCGTTCTTCTTCGCTTTCTTCTTAGCGGAGCCGGCGGAGGCATGACCGTTGGCGGAAGGCTCCGCCGCTTCGGCCTTCGCTGAAGTCGCCTCTTCCGACGTCGTCTCGCACAGTCCGCCTGTCGGCGTCGCGTCGAGCGCGGCGAGCTTCTTGAAGTCGTTCTTCAGCGAGCGGTAAAGCTGCTGATAGATCGGGAAGGCCGCGTTATGCGCCTGCACCGCGGCGGCGTCGCTGGGGGTTCGCTTCACGACGTCGATCGTCGCTTCGCAGGCTTCGACGACGTCCTTGAACGCCCCGGCGCCGGTCGCCGCGAGGAGCGCGACGCCGTAAGCCGGCCCCTGCTCCGCGTTGATGGTGCAGGCCTCCTGGCCGAAAACGTCGGCCTGGACCTGACGCCAGAACTGCGCCTTCGAGGCGCCGCCCGAGACGCGGATCTCGTTCACCGGCACGCCCAGGTCCTGAATGATCGCCAGGCTGTCCCGCATCGAGTAACAGACCCCTTCCACGATCGACCGCACGACGTGTCGCCGTTCGTGCGATACGGTCAGGCCGACGAAGCATCCCCGCGCATCGGGATCAGCGTGCGGCGTCCGTTCGCCCGACAGATAGGGCAGGAACAGCAGTCCGCCCGAGCCTGCCGGCGCCTTGGCCGCTTCCTTGAGCAGCACGGCGTAGGGATCCTTCGACTTCCCCTTGTCCTTGCCCTTCGCGACCAGTTCGACGCAGAGCTTCTCCGCGAACCACTCCAGCGAACGCCCCGCACAGAGGGTGACGCCCATCATGTGCCACTTACCGCGGACGGCATGACAGAACGTATGCAGGCGTCCCTGCGGATCGAATTGCATCTCGTCGCTGTGGACGAACATGACGCCCGAGGTGCCGACCGATGTGGAGAGAATGCCGCTCTTCACGACGCCGGTTCCGATGGCGTTCGCCGCACAGTCGCCCGCTCCGCCGACGACGAGGCAGTCGGTCGTCAGGCCCAGTTCCTTCGCCGCCGCCTCGGTCAGATTGCCGGTCACTTCTTCCGATTCGTAGACCTTCCCCAGCAGCGACGGATCGAGTTCCAGCTTGCCCAGCAGCTCGGTCGACCAGTTCCGCTTGGCGACGTCGAGCAGCAGCATTCCGCTGGCATCGCTGACCTCGGTCGCGTACTCGCCGGTCAGGCGCCGCCGGACGTCGTCCTTGGGAAGCAGGACCTTCTTCAGCTTGTCGAAGTTCTGCGGCTCGTTGTTCCGCAGCCAGAGGATCTTCGGCGCGGTGAACCCGGTCAGCGCCGGGTTCGCCACCATGCGGATCAGTTCGCTCCGTCCGCCCGCGCGGCGTTCGATCTCTTCGCACTCGGCCGCGGTCCGCTGATCGTTCCAGAGAAGCGCCGGGCGGATGACGTTGTCGCTCGCGTCGAGAAAGACCGAACCGTGCATCTGTCCCGACAGGCCGATCGCCTTGACGTCGGTCTTTTTACGACCGCTTTCCTTGACGACGGCGCGGACGGTCTTCACGACCGCCTTCCACCAGTCGTCCGGGTTCTGTTCGGACCAGAGGGGCTTGGGTTCCGAGCAGGGGTACTTGGCGCTCGCTTCCGCGAGCAGCTTGCCCGATTCGTCAATCAGGATCGTCTTGGTGCCCGACGTGCCGATATCGATCCCGAGAAAGCAACTCACGGCGTTCGCCCTGGGGGAGAGGAGAATCGCGGGAGCGTCCGGAGCGACCTCGCTCCCCTGACCCGCGACCGTCGCCGATGATAGTCGTGCAGCGCGAGAGGGTAAACAGGCGAAGCTGGGCGGTCGTTTCGGTCCGTTCGGTCCTGTACGCTCTTTCTCGACCTGCCGACGAATGCCGCTCCCTCGCTTCTCCGTTCGTCGTCGTCCGTCTTTCGGTCGGAGGATTACCGATGACCCAACCCTGGATTGCCGAGATCGAATCTGCCCTCGCCGCGAGGCTTCCGACAGAGTTGCGAGTCCTCTACGAACGTACCGACGGCGAAAGCGAAGGGACCGCCGAAGGGCGTCCGATGCGGCTGCTGCGTTCGACGGAAGCGATTCGCGACTACCAGGAGTTCAGCGAGATCAGCGACCTTCGCGGCTCGTGTCCGTTCTGGATCGGCGACAATGGCGATCGTGCCGCGATATTCTTCGCCGGTCCGTTGCTTGGACGGATCTATTTCTGGGAGCACATTAAGAACTACTCCTCGGAGCCCGTCGCCTATCGGTCCGTCGAGTCCTTTCTGGCGTCGCTGAACGCCGCAGCCGAGGAGGAAGTCGACTGGTACGAAATGCCGACCGATTACCTCGTCGACACGAGTTACTACTCGCACGGCGCCGGCGTCTGCAAACCGGCGACGGATGAGGAGATCGGGTCGGACCGCCTTGCCTTCCAGGCGATGCTCGAACTCTACCGCGCGGGCGACTTCAGGGATGACTACGACGAGCGCTTCTACGCGAGGAATGCGATCGCCCTCGCCCCGCCCGATGCGACCTCAGCGATCCTGGAGTTTCTCGATTCGGGCGACATGTACGTTCAGGAAGACGCCTGCAAAGCGCTCGGCCATCGACGATACGAAGGGGCGGTCGTGCGTCTGGAACGTCTCGCCTGCGAAGCGCGTGGCAACGGTCAGACCGCAGCCGTCGCGGCGCTCGGAAAGATCGGGACCGCCGCGGCCCGCGAAGCGATCCTTCGCTGCGTCCCGGCCTTCTCGACAGGACATGACTTCTGGCTCGCGAAGTCGCTGACCGATTCAGGCTGCGAAACTCGCTTCGAAGAGGATAAGTTCCGCCAGCGGACCTATTACTGGCGCCTGCCGTCTGCTTCGGAATGGAATCAACTGCGTTGACGCACGCAGAGAAAGTCGTTCGAGAACGCGCCGCCTGCCTTGCCGAATCGCGACGCAGCTCACGGCGCCGTGGGCGGCTTCGTCGTCAACCCGTTCGGCGCCGAAGAGTCGCCGTCGACGCGGTCGCCGGAAGGGCTCGCTCGCTTTCGCTCCTTGGGGTTGAGCCACATCTCCAGAAACTGCACCGGCACGAGCACGAACAGGGCGAGCGCCGTCGCCAGCAGGGTCAATCCGAAGTAGCCGAAGCCTGCGGCGGCGCCCAGCGAGGCGGCTGTCCAGAGGCTGGCCGCCGTGGTGAGTCCCTTGATTCCGCCGCGATCGCGAAGGATGGCGCCGGCGCCCAGAAAGCCGATCCCGCCGATCAGTCCGGCGAGCGTTCGCATCCGGTCGAGGTTCGGCGGCTGCTGGCCCTCCGCATATTCGCTCAGCCCGATTTCGCTGATGATCACGAACGTCGCGGCGCCGATGGCGACCAGAAGGTGCGTCCTGAGCCCGGCGGTCTTGTCGCGGAGTTCCCGCTCCAGGCCGATCGCCCCCGCGGCGAGCGCCGCCGCGCCGAGCCTGGCCGCCTGATCGAGATAGTCCATCCGCCGTTCGCTCCGCCTGCATCGATTCGATTCGTGAAGAAATCCTTACGCGATCTTCACGCTTCGACAAGCGGGAGGCGTTTCGCTCCCCCGTAGGGCTGGCGCCCTCGCCTGCCACGCGGCTGGTACCAGCTCTCTTGGCAGGCGAGGGCGCCAGCCCTACAAAAGGTGATTCACGCCTCTTCGGCCGCGCGCTCCACCACGATCTTCCTGCCTCGCAACTTGACGATCCGGACCGGTTCGCCCGCTTCGAGATACTCGCCCTGCGTGCTGACGGAGAAGCGGCGGTCGGCGAACTCAGCGATGCCGGTCGGCTTGAGCGGCGCGACGGCGACGCCCCAGTCGCCGACGAAGAGGGGCTCCGCGCCGGAGCCCGCTCCGGCTCCGATTTTCTTCCCGTCGGCGTCGACTTCGCCGCCCAGCGGATCGTAGGCCTCTGGCTTCAGAACCATCTTGCCGAGGCCGGGCAGCACGTGAAAGAAACGGACCAGCACGGCCAGCAGAATCGTCGAGGCGACGCACGCGCCGATCGTCACCGCGGCGGAGATCGACAGCGCCCGCCAGTCCGCCTGATCCGCCGGCAGGACGAAACTCTGCATGGCGAGAATCGTGCTCCCGATCACCAGCACGATTCCCGTCAGCCCCGCGACGCCGAACCCGGGCAGCACCGCGAATTCGCAGAGCAGAAAGACGATGCCCGTCGCGAACAGGATCACCTCCAGCCACTGCGCCGTGCCGCCGAAAAAGTGACTCCAGAAGAACAGGACGAAGCAGAGCCCCGCCAGGAGTCCCCCCACCGACAATCCTGGCGCCGAGAATTCCACGTAGAGCGCGATCAGGCCGATAGCGATCAGCAGGAACGACACCAGCGGATGGTTGAAGAACGCCGCCGCGGTATGGGTCCAGGTCCAGCGATGCTTCGACGGAACTCGATCGAGGCCGATCGCTTCCGCGAACGCCTCGTCGGACGACGCGAGTCCGGTCGCGATGCCCAGTTCCTCCGCTCGCTCGCCGGAGACCTCGAAGAAGTTGTTCTTTCGGGACTCGAAGACCAGTTCGCCCTGCTTCCAGTCCGCGGCGTCAGGCCGCGCGGCGATCTCCGCCTCCGAGAAGAATCCCGCGTCGCCCGTCGCCTCGTTGGTATGCCGAAAGACTTCCAGATCCTTGTCGACCATCGCTTCGGCGAAGGCGGGCGCGACGCCCGACTGGTTCGCGAAACCGCGGGCACGTAGCGCGACGTCGCTGCGCAGCTTGGCCTCCGCGAAGCGAAAGGCGCCGTCGAAGCCCGATTCGATGACGCCCACGTCGCCGAGCCTGGCCCCCGGCGCGAGGTAGCGTTCGTCGCAGGCGATGGTCGCCAGCGCCGCGCCGCTCAAGGCTTCCCGCGGCACGTAGGCGATGGTCTTCGCCAGCGGGCTGACCTCCTGAATCTTCTCGCACAGTTCCAGACAGGCCTGCAATTCGCCGCCCGGGCTGTCGATCTCGATCACGATCGTCTCCGCCCCGGCCTCCTCGGCCGCCTCCAGATGCCGCCGGACGAAGTTGGCCGTCGGTCCGAAGATCGGTCCGTGCAGGACGATCCAGTACGGCTTACCGGCGTTCGCCGCGCGCGGCGGCGCTGCCGCATCTTCCTGCGCGAGAGCCGGTAGCGCGAAGCTGAGAAATGCCAGGAGCAGGAGGAAAATGCGGGAAGACATCGGCCGAAGTCGAAGTGAGATCATCTGATCCAGACGATCTCGATCTTACCCTCTTCAGCATCGGCAAAGATCGTCGCGTCGCCGAACTTCCGAAGCCCGGGATGCGGAGTCAGGTACGATTCGTCGACCTCGCATCCGTACCGCAAAGCTTGCTCACGGCCCTCAGCATCTGAAGTACGCCATTGCATGCCCCACATGGCAGAGCTGGCTCCCTTCATCCATTCGGGCATCTCTTCCGGAGGAATGCGAAGTCGGAGTTGCATCCGGAAATCGTCAGCGGAATCTCGCCCCTTTGTTCCGTAGACGACTTCGAGGTCTTCCACCCTCTCCGGAACTGGAAGATTCCACCTTCGACACGCGCTGCGCAGACTCGACTCTGGGCCCCAGTCGAATAAATCGCTCTGCCACAGTGCGCTGCCGAGAAGCACCGCGAGAGTCGTGGCGATCCCGAAGATAACGAGCCAAGTTCCGAGACGTACCTTGCGCTGCATTCATTTAGCGTAGCAGACGCCTCGTCACTTCACCTCGAACTCCGCCACCAGCGGATAGTGATCGCTCACGTCGCGCTCGGCGACGGGGATCGGCCAGTAGTTCTCGCGGTGGTCGGTGTCGGGAGCGCCGCGGACGCAGGCGTCGCGAACGCGGGCGATCGACTGAAACACGAAGTCTTTCTTCCCCGCCTCGTCGGCGTTCAGGCTGGGGCTGACGAAGATCCGATCGTACGAATCGCCGTTCAGGTGCGTCGGTCGTTCCGCCGGCGGCAGATGAACGTGCAGGTCGACCATCTCGTCCTGCGGCGTCGGCGTGGAAAGGCCCGAGAGGATATCGACGTCCGTGCCGACCGGCGGAGGAAGCGCCTCCTCGTCGGTATTGATGTCGCCGAGCAGGATCACGTTCTCGCCTCTCGCCAGAGCGTCGGCCAGCCAGGCCTTCGCCAGCCGGCACTGCCGCTCGCGGATCGAGGCGCCCTGCTCCGCCGCCCGAAGGTGCAGGGTCAGCATCAGCAGCGACTGCTTCTCCTCGCCCTCGCCCCACTCGAAGCGGGCGAACAGATGCTTCTGCAGGTTGTAGAAGTCCTTGCTCGCGAACATCTCGCTCGATTGCTCGCGGCGGCTGAACTCGACCAGGCCGCTGCGGTACAGGAACGCGACGTCCTGCTCGGTGAAGACGTCCCAGCCCTCGGCGAAGGCGATGCGGAACTTTTGCCCATGCTGCGCTTCGAGAACCTTGGTCAGGTCCCGCAGGACCTTGCGGTTCTCGACCTCCTGCAGCGCGATGATCGTAGCGTCGAGTTTCGCGATGCCTGCCGCGGCGACTTCGACCTTCCACTGCCAGTCCGCAGCCGACGGCGCGGAGAGCTCCTTCGACAGATCGCTTTCGTTATCCCCCTGATGATCGTCGTAGAACCATTCCAGGTTCCACGTCGCCACCCGGATCGACTTCGGCAGCGGATCGGCGGAGGCGGTCGAAACGAACGCGAGAAATGCGACCGAGAGCGCGACCTGAACTGGTCGGAGCGACGGCGAATCGAAACGAAGCATGGCAGATCTTCGGCGGATGGACGAACGAACCGCGGCTATCTTACCGACGGGCCCTGCGAAGATTGCGTTAAGGCACGGTCGCCGTCGGCAGCGGTTGTCTTCGTGGGTGGCCCTGATTGCTTGCAATCGGGGCGGCGCAGCCGCAAGAGGAATCAATCTTCCGTTCATGTGCGACACGGAATCGCTCAGCGACTTCCTCTTGTCGAACTTCGTTCGCCCCAGATTGGCAAGCAATCTGGGCCACCAAAGGCACGAAGGAGGCGATTCGTTCGATCTACAAGTTCTCCCGTGAGTCCGCCTTCTCTTCCGCCGCGCTCTTGCGCAGGTAGACCGGCAGCATCGCGAAGACGTCGTCGGGCGGATGACCGAGGGCGATCCTTCTCGCGGCCAGGCGACCGACGGCGGACGCGTGCGGCACGGCCTGCTCGCCCGCGGGCAGAAACAGTCGCCGATTGCGGAATTCGGCCAGTCTCGCTTTCGGAACCTGTCCGAACAGAAGGGACTGCCCTTCCGGTCCGTCCAGCCACTCGTCGAGATCGACGACGGTCGCTCCGCCGTCGTTGTCGCTTCCCGGCTTCCCGAAGCGCTTCACGAAGACCTGGCCGCGATAGGCGTCGAGGATCGTCGCGAATCCCTCGGCCAGAACGTCGGGAGCCAACTCCTGGCGTGCCTGCTCCGCCAGCGCGTCGAGGGAGAGGATTCCGTAGACGGGCAAATCCCGGGCGAACGCCAGTCCCTTCGCCAGTCCGATTCCGACGCGCAGGCCGGTGAACGACCCGGGGCCGACGTCGATGGCCAGCGCCGTCACTTCGTCGAGATCCTTCCCCGCCTCGGCAAGGACCTCCCGAATCGCCGGCGCCAGGTACTTCGCCGCCTTCGTCTCGGGCGGAAGAACCCGGCTCGCCAGCGTCGTCTCTTGCTGCACGAGCGCGACCGAGCAGGTCTGCGTAGCGGTTTCGATCGCGAGAACGGTCATGCGGATGTTCTACGCAAGAACGCCTCTTCTGGCGAGCGGAGGGCGTGAGCCCTCCGTGTCCGCGTCGACGCATTCGATCCCAAGATCGACGGCGGACGCTCCCTTGCCCCATGGAGCCGACGGACCATTAAATACGCATAGTCTCGCGATGTGCTGCATCGCCGCTGCCGTCGCTTCGTCGGGAAAGGACGTTCCATGAAACGCGTCGTCGTCGCCTGTCTCTTCGCGTCGTTCGCCGGCGGATTCGCGGCCGTCGTCGCGATGCAGTCGCTGGAACGGATCGCCTTTTCTCAGGTCGCCGTTCCCCCCGGTACGACGCCGGGCGTCGCTCCGCCTCGGGGAACGGATCGACCGAGCGCGTCGCGGCTGCTGGCGCCGACGCGTCCGGACTCGCCCCTGCAATCCGAGCCGGGCCTCACGCCTCCCGGTGCCTTCATCACGCCGCCGGACGATTACCTGACCGACGACGAACAGGTGCACATCGCCGTCTACGAATCGGCGAACCGCAGCGTGGTCAACGTCACGACCCGCGCGGGCCAGGCGGAGAACTTCTTCCTGGGAGAGATGCCGAGCGAAGGGTCGGGCTCGGGATCGATTCTCGACCGGAACGGTCACGTGCTGACGAACTACCACGTCATCGAGGAAGCACGGGAGATCCAGGTGACGCTCTCCGACGGAGAATCTTACGAAGCCGGCCTCGTCGGGCAGGATCCGCTCAACGATATCGCGGTCCTGAAGATCGACGCGCCGCCCGAGCGTCTGTTCCCGGTCACGCTGGGCGATTCGTCGCGGCTCCGCGTCGGTCAGAAGGTGCTCGCGATCGGCAACCCGTTCGGTCTGGAACGGACGATGACGACCGGCATCGTCTCCAGCCTCGATCGATCGCTCCCTTCCCGGAACGGGCGCACGATCAAGTCCGTGATCCAGATCGACGCAGCCCTCAACCGGGGGAACTCGGGCGGCCCGTTGATGGACAACCGGGGTCGCCTGATCGGGATGAACACGGCCATCGCCAGTTCGACCGGCGAGAACACGGGCGTCGGCTTCGCCATCCCGGTCGCGACGATCAAGCGCCTCGTCCCGCAACTGATCCGCGACGGTCGCGTCATTCGCCCCTATGTCGGCATCACGCAGGTCTATCAGACCGAGGACGGCCTGCTCGTTTCGCAGGTGGCGCCGGGCAGTCCTGCCGAGCGGGCCGGTCTCCAGGGAATCAAGATCGTCGTCGAAACGAAGCGTCAGGGGCCGTTCGTCTACGAGCAGCGGAAGTTCGATCGCAGCCAGGCCGACCTGATCGTCGGCATCGAAGGGAAGCGGATCGAGACCGTCGACGAATTCATGACCGTCGTCGAATCGAAGAGCCCCGGCGATCAGGTGACCGTCACCGTCGTCCGCGGCGACAAGGCGACCGAGATCCCCATCACGCTCGGCAGCGCGGAGAACGGCGGTTGATGACGAGCGAGCGTGCGGCGATTCAGAGCTGCGTTCAGGCTGCCGCGCGCAGCGTGTTGTCCGAGATTGTTTCGTCGATCGGACCGATGTCGACCGAACGAAGCATTCGCGACGCCGCGATTGACGCCTTGGCGGCACGCGGGCTCGTCGAGACGTGGTACTACGATTGCCCGGCGCTCGTCCTCGCGGGAAGCCGTAGCTGCCTGTCGGAATCTGGTCGAACGTACGTGCCTGACGAAGCCCATGCGGTGGGAGAGTTCAATCTCGTGACGATCGATCTGAGCCCTTGTCGCGAAGGCGTGTGGGGCGATTGCGCTCGGTCGTTTTACGTCGAGCAGGGAGTCGCTAACCCGACGCCGACCGATCCGGAATTCGTCGCCGGTCGCCGTCTTCTCGCCGAATTGCACCGACGCGTTCGCGGTTATGCGACGCCCGCGACGACGTTTCACGATCTATGCGAATTCGCCGACGCGGCGGTCGTGCTGGCGGGATTCGAGAACGTCGATTTCTTGGGAAACTTCGGCCACAGCATCGAGACGGACCTGGATGATCGAATCTTCATCGAGCGGGGCGAGCGCGGACGGTTGATCGAAGCCGCCAGCTTTACGTTCGAGCCCCACATCCGGATCCGCGGCGGACGCTGGGGCTTTAAGCACGAGGAGGTCTACCGCTTCGGCGTGGACGGTACGATCGAGCTCGTCTGAGCGTCGAACGGTCGCAGCCACCCCGACACGGTATCGGCCGGCTTCGTTCGAGCGGTCTTAGATCACCCGAACGCGCTGACGGTCCGCCGTCGGGGCCTGACGCGCGAGACCTGCGGCCTGCACGAGTATTTTTGGACTCGCCCGAGATCGTGCTTACTGCTTCTTGCGCAGCTTCAGGTGTAAGTAATAATCGTTGTCCGTATTGAACGTGCTCGGACGACCTTCCGGATTGTCGAGAGAGACGTCGAGATGTCCCCAACTGATCTTCAGAATGCCGTCGTCGCCGAATTCGTAGATCCCGCGGAAGTACTGCGTCCGACCCTCGATCTTGAGGTCGATCTGCCGGGGGCTCGCCTCCGGATTCAGCTCGATTTTGAGCAGGCCGTCTTCGGCGTTCAATTTGCCGTCGGCGATCGTCAGGGTTTTCGGTTCGGTCTTCCTCTGACCGAAGGCGATGAACTCGACGATTTCGAATTCACCGGTCATTCGTTTCATGTCGCCGGCAGCCGCGTCCTGCGCATGCGAAGCGGACGCGAGACAGAAAGCCGCGACGAGAAATAGACACGCAGTTCGCATTACCCAGACTCCCCGAGGCGAAAATTTCAGAAACGGTCGTCGCTTCGGATAAGGCGAACGACGCGGTGCGAACCTTCGAATAGATTCGCGGTTCCGTCGAACGGATCGATCCGATCCGCTGACGGGCGATACGACGGAGCCTTACGGCGTCACCGGCGGGAGGCCGCCGCCGCTCGGGCCGCTTCGTGCGTTATTGTCGAGAACGACAGAGCTGACGTTCACGTGCGAGTGGCCCGTCTTGATCCAGCGGAAGGTGGACGGACCGAAGTGTTCGTCGAGCTCCGGAATCTGCCAGTCGCCCTGACGGTTCTTGAACATTCCGTCGTCGATCTTGACGTCGTCGATGCGGGTGATGACGTCGCCCACCTGAAAACGTTCGACGACGCCCCGGTTCATTGAGACCTTGAGATCTCGCAGCGGCGAATCTTTGTCGAGCGATATGGCGCGGGCGCCCCAGAACAGAAACGAGTTGCCGTTCTGGCCTCCGATCGTGATACGCATCCATTCGGCGACGAATTCGCCCTTCAGCGATTCGGAGCGAAAGGTCCCTCCCCGGGGCTGGATCAGCGGCGCGGTCTTCGCTCCGCCGAATGCGGGATCCGGATCGTCCTGGTCGATGACCGTGGCGCCGTCTTGATCGACGCCGGTCGCGCCGGTCGGATCGAAGACCGTCGCATCGACGGGATCAACCTCGAACTCCGAGAGATCCTGGCCGAACGCATGGCTCGCCGTCAGCGTCGACATGAGCGTGAGGCACGCTGCCCCGCGCAGGAGAAGAGCGAAAACTCTAGCCATCGAATGTCGTTTCGATCGTAAGGGTTGGCCGTATCGTGAGCGGCGGACGCGTCCCCTTCGATGGGGGGGTGCAGAGGGAATGGATCGTACTTTAACTATGAGATCCCTGCGGTGTTCGCCAAACCGCAATAAACTTCGGTTGTTTTTTACCGAGAGGGACGGACGCGCCTTGCTGTTCTCGTTAAACGCTTGAGCGACCGACGGTCGATGCGAACGGCCTAAGAAAACGTCGTCGGCCCTATCGCTTCTTCTTCCTCCTTCGCAGCGACCTCTCAGTCGCAAGTTCTTTGAGCGGCGCCCCGGCCCAGTCCGGCGCTGGCTGCGGATCGGGCGTCAGATGTTCGAAGTCGGCGAGCAGTACGTCGTCGGCCTCGACTCGCTGAAACAGTCTTCCGCCCCGCGAGAAGAGCAGACGGTTCCGATAGTCTCGTCCGCACCAGTCAGCGTCTTCGACTTCTGGCGACCTCGGTGCATGCGCGAGCAGAAACGCACGAGCCTCTTCGAATTCCGACGTATCGCCGGGGGCGATATGCAGGCCGGTCGGAGGGAAGTCGGGATCGGGCTTCGACCTGGAATTGCGGAGAGAAAGAAGCCGCGATCCCTGAAACCGTCCGCCTCCCCAAGGCGGTCCGCAACCGTCGGCGTTCGGCCAGAGCGCAAGCGCCTTCAGCCAGGGGATTCGGCTGACCGCCGTATACGCCTCCGAAATTGACGTCCCGCTCCGGCTGTATTGGCGGACGAAATAGACGAGCAACGCTCCGTCGGGCGAAATGTCGCACGCTCCTTCGGAGACTTGCCCCTTGATCCAGGCGCCGTGTTCGAACGTATCGCGATCCACATCCCAGCGGATGACGTGGTACCAGTCGCTGGGACCGCGACGCAGGATCACGCCGACCGGCGCCTGCGCGGCGAAGATCGCGAAGAGTGTCGCCATGGCTTTCGGCAAGCGGTGATGCTGAAGAGGAAATCTCGCGACGGCGGTGTGCCGTTCCACGAAGCGTTGGTCCGCTGACTCCGACGATCTCACGCGAGGCGAGGTTCGTCGTCGGGAAATCCGCACGTCGATCTGGCCCGCCGTACATTCTCGAACCCCGCTCGCTTGAGCGGCATTCGTCGGCGAGATACGTTGAGCAGACCTTAGGAGCGGGAAACATGAAAGTCGCGAAGCGTCCGGGCGTCGTCTGGTTGATCGTCGTCGGCGCGTTCGTCGCGGCGCTCGGTCTGTTTTCGATCGTGCTCCCCTACGTCGCGGGGACGGCGGTCGCGATTCTGGTCGGGGCCGCGCTGCTGATCGCCGGCCTGGGCGAGATCATCCAGAGCTTTTCGCACCAGTCCGCCGCGCGAAAGCTGGGGGGACTGATCCTCGGCGTGATCACGGCGATCGCAGGCGCCGTCGCGCTGTCGGAGCCCTGGCTCGAACTCTCCGTGCTGACGCTCATGCTGGCGGGCGTCCTGATCGCGAGCGGCATCTGGCGAGTCGTCGCCGCGTGGTCGTTCCGCCAGACGGGCGGCTGGCTGGGCCTCGCCTTCAGCGGCCTTATCGGCATCGTGCTGGGCGTCATGATCCTGATGGGCTGGCCCGAGACGAGCATGTGGGCGATCGGCACGCTGGTCGGCGTCGACCTGCTCTTCACCGGCTTTTCGCTGATCGGTCTGGGCCTGACGCTCGGTAAGATCGCGTCCGCGGCAGACAATCCTTATCGCGAAGCGGGCGCTCCGCCGACGGCATCCGTTTGACGAGCCAGCGTATGAGCGGCGCCGACGCGAAGTTCCTCGACAGGGCGATCGAACTGTCCCTGACCGATATCGAGGCGCCCTTCGCCCGACCGTTCGGCGCGGTGATCGTGCACGACGGGGCGATCGTCGCCGAGGCGTTCAATACCGCCGCGCGGTCGAACGATCCCACGGCCCATGCGGAGGTGAACGCGATCCGCGCGGCCTGCGTTCGCTTCGCCTCGCACCGCCTGCCGAAGGGCTGCCAGCTTTATTCGTCGGCAGAGCCCTGCCCCATGTGCTTCGCCGCCGCCTTCTGGGCCGGCATCGGGGAGATCTACTTCGCGGTCCCGTCGCAGGCGCAGTCGAAGTACGGCTTCGGCGACGACCAGCTCGCGTCGCTGCTCGGCGGCGCCGAACGCGCGCGGGGAACGCGACTCGACACGTCAAGTGTCGAACGCGCGGAGGAAGCCTTCCGCCGCTTCGCCGACAGCCATCCCGACTGGCGTAAGCAGGGCTGAATCGTCGAACGGGCGGAAATCTGTACGCGCCGGATCTGGCCGAGCGCTCGAATTCCGTTATGATGGAATCGTTTCTAGTCGGATCGGTTTCAGGGTAATGACGCGATAAGCGAGGCTCAGGGATGCTGTCGCCGCTGCATGCGGATGCGATCGAGGTCGATCGTGCTCCCTCGTCGATCGAGAAACTCGACCGGGCGGCTCGTCAGCGAATCGAAACCAGGACCCAGGCGCTCGGTCGGGAACTGCTCGAACGGGCGCCGGCCAGTTCCGCCGGCCTGCTCTCGCGGCGTTACTGGGACGAGCGCCTGATGGCGCTTTCGATGCGCAGCGAAGCGCTCAAGACCCGGCTGTTCCGCTTCGTCGACGTTTTGCCCGCGCTTCGCGATCCGCAGTCGATCGCCGGGCATCTCGAAGAGTATCTCTCCGGCGTGGAGGGCGAGCTTCCCTTCCCCGCACGGTGGGGCTATTCGTTCGCCCGGTCGACCGGCCTGACGCGAGGACTGCTCGCGAAGGCGGCGCTGCTCGGCACGAGCAACTTCGCGCGGAAGTTCATCGCCGGCTCGAACGTGCAGGAGGCCGTCGCCGCCGCGGGGAAGGAACGCCGCGCGGGTCGCTGCTTCACGTTCGATATCCTGGGCGAAGCGGTCGTCAGCCAGAAGGAGGCCGACGCCTACTTCCAGGGCTATATCGACCTGATCCGCGGCGTCGCGAAGGAGGCGGCGAAGTGGCCGGAGGATCCCCGGCTTGACGCTTCGCCGTACGGTCCCCTGCCGCGGGTGAATCTGTCGATCAAGCTCTCGGCGCTCGACCCGCACTTCGACGCGATCGACTTCGACGGCACGAAGGCCCGCGTCGGATCGCGGCTGGCCGAGCTGCTCCGCGTCGCGCGGGAAGCCCGCGCCTTCATCAACGTCGACATGGAGTCGTACGAGAAGAAGGACCTCACGCTCGCGATCTTCAAGGACGTCCTTTCGCAGCCCGAGTTCGCGGGCGTCGAAGACGTCGGCATCGTGATCCAGCGTTACCTCGTCGATTCCGATCGCGACCTGGCCGAGTTGCAGGAGTGGGCTGCCGATCGCGGGACGCCGGTCTGGGTGCGGCTGGTGAAGGGCGCCTACTGGGATTACGAAACGGTGCACGCCCTGGCGATGGGCTGGGAGATTCCGGTCTACCAGAAGAAGAGCGAGTCCGACGCCAGCTTCGAACGTGCGACGCGATTCATCCTGCAGCACACGGACGATCTGCGGCCCGCGTTCGGCTCGCACAACCTCCGCTCGCTCGCGTACGCGATGGCGGTCGCCGAGGAATTGGAACTTTCGCCGGCACATTACGAAATCCAGATGCTGTACGGCATGGCCGACGCGGAGAAAGAGGTTCTCACGCGGATGGGCCGACGCGTGCGGGTTTATATGCCGTACGGCGAACTGATCCCGGGCATGGCCTACCTCGTCCGCCGGCTGCTGGAGAACACGGCCAACGATTCCTTCGTTCGCGTGCGATCGAGCGACGGAGCGTCGGCGGAGGCGCTGTTCCGGGATCCGGCCGCGTTCCTAGAAGACTCGATCGCAGCGACAGAACCTCGGAGGGCTGACGCCCCCCGCTCAGAGGAAGCGAAACCGATGACGACGTCCACTTTCGTCTCGAAGCGTTACGCCAGCGACTTCGCGAACGAACCGCCGGTCGACTTCACGAAGGAGGCGAACCGGCAGCGCATGACCGAGGGGCTGGCGAGCGTCCGCCAGTCGTTCGGGCGCGTCTATCCGCTCGTGATCGCGGGCGAAGAGATCGCGACCGACGATCGGATGGAGAGCCGCAACCCGTCGAACTGGTCGGAGATCGTCGGCACGTTCGCGTGCGGTAACCGCGACCACGCCGATCGAGCCGTTCGGTCGGCTCACGAAGCGCTGCCGAAGTGGTCGGCCCTGGGCGCGACTGCGCGAGGCGACTTCCTCCGCAAGGCAGCCGAGCGGATGCGCTCGCGGAAGTTCGAACTCGCCGCGTGGACCGTCTACGAGTGCGGCAAGCCCTGGCGGGAAGCGACCGCGGACGTCGACGAGGCGATCGACTTCTGCAACTTCTACGCTCGCGAGGCCGAACTGCTCGAAAATCCGACCGGCGGCGACGTGCCGGGCGAGGAGAACCGCTTCGTCGTCGCTCCGCGCGGCGTGACGGCCGTGATCTCGCCCTGGAACTTCCCGCTGGCGATTCTGACCGGCATGACCGCCGCGGCGCTGGCGACGGGCAACACCGTCGTCATGAAGCCGGCGGAGCAGTCTTCGATCGTCGCCGCGAAGCTGATGGAGATCTTCCGCGAAGCCGAACTGCCGCCGGGCGTCGTCCATTACCTGCCCGGGCGAGGCGAAGAGGTCGGCGCCGCGCTGGTCGAGCATCCGCTCGTCGCGCTCATCGCCTTCACCGGCTCGCGGCAGGTGGGGCTCGCCATCAACGCGCAGGCGGCGGTGGCTTCCACGAAGAACACGAAGTTCGTGAAGAAGGTCATCGCCGAGATGGGAGGCAAGAACGCCGTCATCATCGACGACGACGCCGACCTCGACGAGGCCATCCTCGGGGTCACGAAGAGCGCTTTCAACTACGCGGGACAGAAGTGTTCCGCGTGCAGCCGGCTGATCGTGCTGGCCGGCGCGTACGACCAGGCGGTGGAGCGACTGCGCGACGCGACGATGAGCCTGCACGTCGGTCCTGCCGACGATCCCGCGACGGTCGTCGGCCCCCTCATCGATCGGGAGTCGCAGGAACGCGTGAACAAGTACGCCGCCATCGGTCGCGAGGAGGGACGCGAAATCGTCGGCGTTCGCAGCGACGACGCACCTCGGGCCGAACTTGCCGCGCGGGGCTGCTTCGCGGGGCCTTATATCTTCGCCGACGTCGCTCCCGACGCGCGGCTCATGCAGGACGAGATCTTCGGACCGGTGCTGGCCGTCACGAAGGCGAACTCTCTCGACGAAGCCTTCGCCATCGCGAACGGGACGGACTACGCCCTGACCGGCGGCGTCTACTCGCGCAGCCCCCGCACGCTCGAACGGGCGCGGCGGGAGTTCCTCGTCGGCAACCTCTATCTCAACCGCAACATCACCGGCGCCATGGTGGGCCGCCAACCCTTCGGCGGCTTCAAGATGTCCGGCATCGGCAGCAAGGCAGGCGGCAAGGACTACCTGCTGCAGTTCGTCGTTCCCCGCGCGATCTCCGAAAACACCCTTCGCCGGGGTTTCGCCGCCGTCGCGGAGGATTCGACCGACGACGGGCGGTAGTTCGGAGAAGGGGGCGTGCGCAGGTCGAACTTTCCGATCGCTGGCGCTTGAAGCCGCGATCGAGGACCCAATGCGCGGTGGCGCTGCCTCTTGCACTGAGGCTATCCGAGGGTAAGCTAGGCGTCTTCTGAGACTAATTCTCAGAATCAAAAGGCCCTCCTGCCCTGCCCGCCCGCTATGCGAATCGCTCGCCCCGCCGGCTTCACGCTGGTCGAACTGCTCGTCGTCATCGCCATTATCGGCGTCTTGGTCGGTCTGCTTTTGCCCGCGGTGCAGGCCGCGCGAGAAGCCGCCAACCGCATGTCCTGCTCGAACAACATCAAGCAGATCGGCATCGCCAACGCGAACTTCGAGGCGACGTACAAGCGCTACCCCGAAAGCTTCCGACCGACCGGCGCTTTGCCGGCCGGCGGGTGGTGTGCCCAGGCGCAGTGGCTCCCCTTCATGGAGCAGGTGCAGCTCGAAAGCACGATCGACTACAGCCTGCCTTACTCGGGTCAGACTTACACTCAGGGAGGCGTGACCCAGCAGATCAGCGCCTTCCGCGTTCCCGGATTCATCTGCCCTTCGGAAGTTCGCGACGAACAGCGGGTCGACGGCTCGACGATCCACTATCCGATCAACTACGGCGTCAACGTCGGCGTCTGGTTCGTCTGGGATCCGGCGACCAAAGAGACGGGGGACGGCGCCTTCGTTCCCGGCAAGCAGCTCAAGCCGGCGTCCGTGACGGATGGCCTGTCGAACACGATCTGCGTTTCGGAGGTGAAGGCCTTCGCCCCCTACTTCCGCGACGGCGGCAACCCCGGCGCGGCGAACGCCCCGATTCCGGCTGACCCTGCCGCCGTTCTCGGCTACGGCGGATCGTTCAAGGCCGACTCGGGTCATACCGAGTGGGTCGACGGCCGCGTCCATCAGACCGGCTTCACCGCCTGCTTCCCGCCCAACACCGAGGTCCTCTACACCTCGGGCGGCATCGAGTACGACGTCGATTTCAACAGCTCCCGGGAAGGCCTTTCCGCGACGGCCAGGACCTACGCTGCCGTCACTTCGCGGAGCTATCACAGCGGCGGCGTGAACGTCGGCCTGCTCGACGGTTCGGTCCGCTTCGTCGGCGAGACCGTCGCCCGCGACGTCTGGTGGGCCTACGCCACTCGCTCGGGCGGCGAAGTCGCCAGCCTGCCGTAAGGCCGATCGCCTGCTGATCCGGGCCCTCCGCGCTAGCGCGTCTCTTCGCTGCAACTCAGCTCCCTGCAACTCCACTCGCCCGGCCCGAACCTCTTCGGCGCCGGGCGAATCTCGTTTCTGGCGGCGCCGTTTCCGCCGAACGTCCTGCCTGGTCTACGATTCACGTATGAAAACGCTGACGCAGGAACTCTGGATGGAAGTCCCCGAACGCCGGGCCATCGTCTCCCTCCACCGGGAAGTCGAACGGCTCGTCGCCCAGTCCGGCGTGCAGGAGGGCCTGGTCCTCGTCAACGCGATGCACATCACGGCCAGCGTCTTCATCAACGACGACGAGAGCGGGCTGCATCACGACTACGAGGTCTGGCTGGAGAAGCTCGCGCCGTTCGACGCCTCGCCGAAGACCTACCGCCACAACCGCACCGGCGAGGACAACGCCGATGCCCATCTGAAGCGCCAGATAATGGGCCGCGAAGTCGTCGTCGCTATCACCGCCGGCAAGTTGCACCTCGGCCCGTGGGAGCACATCTTCTACTACGAGTTCGACGGGCGAAGACGGAAGCGGGTTCTCGTGAAGATCATCGGGGAGTAGAGATTTGCGACTGCTTCCGCACGGTTTCTTTCTTCTGGCGCTGCGCGGGCAAACGGCGATCGGTCGTCGGCCCCTGCCATCGAAGCAGGAGGCGTTGGACGGGCTGCGTCGCCTGACGGGTCAAGATTTCGGCTTCGACGTCGACGCATGGGCAGCGTGGATACGCTGCAACCGTGCAGGCCTATATCGTCGAAGGACCGACGCCACCTGACGCCGCATCACGACTGCTTCGCTCGCTTACTTGCTTCTTCCGTCGTGCCGTTGATCACGAACTCCAGTGTGTGTTCACTTCTGCGTCGTGAACGCGATGCACATCACGGCCAGCGTCTTCATCAACGACGACGAGAGCGGGCTGCATCACGACTACGAGGTCCGGCTGGAGAAGCTCGCTCCGTTCGACGCCTCCTCCAAGACCTACCGCCACAACCGGACCGGCGAAGACAATGCTGACGCCCACCTGAAGCGTCAGATCATGGGCCGCGAAGTCGTCGTCGCCATTACCGCCGGCAAGTTGCACCTCGGCCCGTGGGAGCACATCTTTTATTACGAGTTCGACGGACGACGGCGGAAGCGGGTTCTGGTGAAGATCATCGGGGAGTAGCCATGAGTAGGGATCCCGAACGCCTCATCAAGGCTCCAGCGAAGGTTCTTGCATGCCTTCGTCGGGGGCATCTGACCGTTTTCCTGGGATATGGACTTGGACAGGCGAACGGCGGCATTCCAACTGAGATTCCGATGGATCTTGTTCCGTTCGACCTTCGACTACCGAACTCCGAGTTCATCGTGGTATGGCACAGGTCCCTAGAAGGGATCGTCGGCGTCGAGCGAAATGCTGAGGTTGAGTAGAACTGACCTTCGCCATCGGTCTTTCCTGTCAGCTACCGCTTCGCTCGCTTGCTCCCTTCTTCCGTCGTCGCGACGATCAGGAACGGTAGGTATCCTCGGAGAACAACGTCATGTGCCGATACGCGTTCTCTGGCCCGTACAAGCGCCACTTCGCCTGCTTCGCGTGTCGGAAGGTCTTCAAGCAGCCGCAGATCGAGGATTTTCTCGCGTCGCGCGGATACCGCTACGTGTTCGGAGAACTCCGCCCTTTCTGGTCGATGCCGAAGGAGCTTGATCGTCGCGAGGCCGAACTGGGACATCGTTTGGCGGACCTCCATGAGGAGTACCGCAGCGCCGCGCGTCGCTGCCCCCAGTGCGGCGAACCGATGATCGACATGGGGCTGGATTTCAAGGCGCCCCCGCAGAGGGACGTCAAAGCCTGGCGAATGCTGCTCGGCATGTACCGCGTCGGACACGCCTTCCATACGTGCGGATGCGACGGTCCCGGCTGGATTCCGAAGTCGACCGCAGAGTATCGCGAGTACCTCGTAGATCGCCGGAGCAGTTACGCCGACCAGCTCGACGGAACCCGGCGCTGCGCCGATCTCTCGGCGGACGAGAAGAAGGAGGCTGGCGAGTACTGGTCGTCTCGAATTCGGGCGGTCGAGACGGAACTCTCTGCCGTCACGTAGCGGAGCGGTCTACATCGCGAATCGCTTCGTCTCCGCAGCGACGGAGAGCGTTAAGCTGCGCAGCCATCACGCCGCGTGAAGTTGCGCGCAACGCGTATCGGCTTCGCATATCGCGTCGTTCGCATTCAGCGGACGCTCTTCGGCCGATGCGGTTGATGAACGCGCGGCGGACATGAAGCGGCTTCTTCGATTGCGGACGTTCGCGCACAACCTTTCGTGAATCTGCCGCGAATGCTCTGCAAGGTTCGCGACATGAAACGCCTTCGCGATTCGCGCATTTGCCGCCGGTGAGGCGAGTTCTGCCTGTCGGACGCGGTCGTCGCCGCGAGCGCCAGGAAACAATCCGGGTCGCAGGGCCTGTAGCGCGGAACGGTGTTTGCGACGGAGTCTCTGCGTCGTGGCGACGTGCCGGTCGGCGTGCATCGTGGCGGCGGCTTCTTCAGGAGGCGCCGCACGGCAGGCGGACGCCGGACCGCCGGATCTCGTCCACGACCGAGAGGGGAAGCCGAGCGAAGGTCGCTCTGTTCGTTCTGAAGCAGCGCGATCTGGAAATGGATTGGCTCCCGGCGAAGTCGCCGGCTCTCGTATCTATCGATCGACGTTCTCCCAGCGTCGGTCCGTCACGCATTCGATGGAGTTTCGAAGCTATGAAGAAAACGCTATTTACGTTCGCCGCGCTCAGCGCTCTGTGTGCCGCGCCGCTGTTCGCCCAGGAAGTCTCGCGAGCCAACCAACCTGATCCGCCCATCAACGCTGCCCAGCCGGGCGACCGTGCGACCGAAGGAGCCCCCGTTCAAGCCGGTCAGATTCAGGCCGCTCCCGCTCAGGTTCAACCGGCCCAGCCCGGTCAACCCGGACAGGCTCAGCCCAGTCAGGTTCGTCCCGGTCAGCCGGGTCAGATTCGTCCCGCAGGTCAGGCCCAGCCCGGTCAGCGAGCCGGAGCGCGTGGCACGAACGTGCAGGACATGCAGGAGACCGATTTCGCCCAGCATGTCGCGGCGTGCCTGATCCTGGCGAACAAGGCGGAGATCGCCGTCACGGAACCCGCGATCGAGAAGCTGCAGAACGAAAAGGCTCGCGAACTGGCTCAGATGATCGTGAAGGATCATACGGCGTTCGTCGCCAAGCTGAAGCAGCACGCTCCGCAGGCCGCGAATCTGGAACTGAACGTGAAGGGCGCGCATCGCAGCGAGTCCGGCGATTCCAATTCCGCGACCGCTCGGGCGAACGCCGACGACGCGAACTCGACGACGAATCCGGCCCACGGCGGCGCGACGGCCGCGCAGCGCAGCGCCGGCGAGTCGATGGCCGACAAGGCCCTCCGCATCGACAAGGCGTATCACGAGAAGAAGGTCCAGATGCTCAGCGAGAATCTGAATAAGGAGCAGGGCCAGAACTTCGACCAAGCATTCCTGGGCACCCAGGTCGCCGGTCACGTCAGCATGCTCGCGAAGCTGCAGGCGCTGGAAGGCGAAGTCCAGGATCAGGAAGTCAAGCAGCTCATCCAGCAGGGCCAGCAGACGACCCAGAAGCACCTGCAGGAAGCTGAACAGCTCATGCAGCAGGAAAAGGACGTCGAGAAGGGCCAGAGCCAGAATCGCGACGGCGAAAAGGACCAGGATCGCGAAGAGAACCAGGATCGGTAACTTCCTTCCGACGGGCGTCCTGACGCTCTGACGAGATAACGCGACGACCGCGCTTCATGGAAGCGCGGTCGTTTTTCGTTAAGCTCGGAAGATCGCTGCCCGGAGATCCGCTGTGAACGCAGCTCCGCTACGCCTTCTCGCGAAACCAGCGGAAGCCGTAGGGAGCGAGCTCGATCGGACCATCTGCCTTGCCGATCGGATCGTAGGGCTGGTCGCTCACCAGTTCGTCGAGATGGGCGCCGTCGCTCGCAGGATGCTTGACCTTCGCGGTCCGAGTCTCGCCCGAAAGATTATGCAGGGCGAAGACGGACTTTCCCTTCCAGGTCGCCCGCAGAGCGAGAACCGATTCTTCGTCCGCGGACAGGACTTCGCATTCGCCCCAGCCGAACTCGGGGCAGGCCTTCCGGACGCGGATCATCCGCTCGGTGATCGTCAGCAGCGAGTCGGCGTCCCGTTGCTGGCATTCCACGTTCACCCGGTCGTAGGCGAACTCCCCCTGGCTGATCACGGGGCGGATCAGCTTCTCCCGCGGCGCGGTCGAGAAGTCGGCGTTCGCCTCCTTCGACCACTGCATCGGCGTTCGGATCGAGAGGCGTTCCTCCAGCGACAGATCCTCGCCCATGCCGATCTCTTCGCCGTAGCGAAACACCGGCGTCCCGGGCATCGTCAGCAGCAGACTGTGCGAGAGTTTGACCCGCCGCAGATCCCCTTCCAGCATCGGCGGCAGACGTCGGCGGATGCCGCGATCGTAGATCCGCATCGACTTTTCGGGTCCGAACGCTTCGTAGACTTCCTCCTGCTCTTTTTTCGAGAGATGCCACAGCGACATCTCGTCGTGGTTTCGCAGGAAGTTCGCCCACTGGGCCTGCGCGGGGATCTCCGGCAGCGAACGAAGCCCGCGGACGATCGGCTCGGCCTTTTCGCGGACCATGGCGAGCATGAGGCATTCCTGCGACATGAAGTTGAAGAGCAACTGCATCCGGTCGCCGCCGCCGAAGTACTTGGGCGCCGTCTTCATGTCGACGTTCGCCTCGGCGAGCAGAACCGCGTCGCCGCGGACGTACGTCAGGTAGTCGCGAAACTCCTGCAGGTACTCGAACGGATCGGAGGAATGCTCGGTCTTCACGCCCCGCATCTCGATCAGGAAGGGCGCGGCATCCAGGCGAAAGCCCGCGACGCCCAGTTCGAGCCAGAAGCCCATGATCCGGCGAATCTCTTCCCGGACGCTCGGGTTGGCGATGTTGAGATCCGCCTGGTGTTCGTAAAAACGATGAAAGTAGTGCGCCTGGGCCTGCTCGTCCCAGGTCCACGTCGTTTCCTGAAAGCCGGGAAAGATGATCCCTTCCTTGTGATCCTTGGGCAGCTCCTTCGACCAGAGATAGAAGTCGCGATAGGGCGAGTTCGGATCGCTGCGAGCGGCCTGAAACCAGGGATGCTCGGTCGAGGTGTGATTGACCACCAGATCGATCAGCACGCGCATGCCGCGTTCCCGGGCCTGCCGCATGAACTCCACGAAGTCGCCGAGCGACCCCAGTCGCGGGTCGACGGCGTAGTAGTCCATCACGTCGTAACCGTCGTCGCGGTTCGGCGTCGGAAAGAAGGGCATCAGCCAGAGGCACGTGACGCCCAGGCCCGCCAGATAATCGAGCCGGTCGGACAGTCCGCGGAAGTCGCCGATCCCGTCGCCGTTCGAGTCCTGAAACGTCTCCACGTCCAGACAATAGACGACGGCGTTCTTGTACCAGAGGTCGTGAATGGGCATCGGTTGCAGCCTCGTCGCGCGGGCAGGTGAATCGACGACCGCACGCGCGGGCGCCGCTGCCGGGGGATGCAAACGAGGCGCCCGGGACCGACGTTCTGCGCAGGGAGCGGCGGGTCGAACGCGTTGCCCGACGATCGATCAACGAACATGACCGACTCGACGAAGCGCCCTACTCCATCTCGCCCCGTTCCTTGAGCGCGTCGACCGCTTCGACGATGCGCGGCAGATACGTGTAGCCCGGACCGCCCGACATCATCACGGCGACGCTGGCGGTCTCCAGGATTTGAGCCCGGTCGGCGCCCGCTTTCACGGCCGCGCGGACATGGGCGTAGATGCAGGGCTCGCACCGCAGGGCGATGCCGATGCCGAGCGCGATCAGTTCCTTCTCCCGCGTAGTCAACGCGCCGGCGTGCATGGACGCCACATGCATGCCGCCGAAGGCCTTGACCGTCTCCCCCATCTGATCGCGTACCGGCTTCATCGCCGCGGCGTTGTTTTCGTAGTAGTCAGCAGCGTGGGTGGTCATGGGGTCGGATTTCTCTGTAACGCGCGGCCTGCGGATCATCGTGACGCAATCGCGTCGGCGGGATTGTTCGATCGGCTCTGATAGTGGCAACGAGATCGCCGTTTTTCGGAACTGCATCGCGAGCATCTTCGCCCGGATGAATACCAGGAGCAGTAGTCCGTTCGCGAATCTCATGCGATACCGCCGCCAGTCGCGGACGAGAAGTCTCGCGATCCAGTCGACGTCGATCGCCTGAACTTCAGACGGGATCGGTCTTCAAACTCGCCAGCAGCTTTCGCAGTTCGACCGGGTCGGCCGGCTTCACCAGGTGATAATCGAATCCGGCGTCCTTCGTCTTTCGCCGATCGTCGTCCTGCCCCCATCCTGTGAGGGCGATGAGGGCGACGTCCTTGCCCCACTCTTGCTGACGGAGCAAGCGTGCCGCTTCGTAGCCGTTCATCCTCGGCATTCCCAGATCCAGAAGGATTGCGTCAGGCCGGAATTCCGCCGCCGCGGCGACTCCTTGTTCGCCGTCGTAAGCGGTACGCACGTCATTTCCCAGCAGCGAGATTACTTTACCCAGCAAGTCGGCGGCAGCCTGATTATCGTCCACCACGAGGATCCGCAAACGGGTCGACGGCATCTCCGCCTGCGGCCCTTCAGGATCACAAGCAATCAACGCGTCCTGCAGGAGCGGCAGTCTGACCGTGAACTCGCTTCCCTTGCCGTGGCCTTCGCTGCGAACTTCGACCTTGCCGCCGTGCATCTCGACGAGGCGCTTGACCAGCGTCAGTCCGATGCCCAGACCGCGGTATCCCTTTTCCAGGGGCCGATCGATCTGGGAAAACATCTCGAAGATGCCGACCTGCAACTCATCAGGTATTCCGATTCCGTCGTCCCGCACCGCGATGACGGCCTCATTCTTGCGGCGCTCGACGACGATGCTGACGCGACCTCCCTCCGGCGTGTACTTCGCGGAATTATTCAGGAGGTTGGACAGCACCTGGGCGAGCCGATGAGGATCCGCGTCGAGATAGATGGTCTGCGAAGGCATCGCGGCGGAGAACTCGTGGCCAGCTTCCTCGAGGAAAGGGCGCGACGCTTCGATCGCGCTTGAGACGACGTCTGCCAGCGAGACGCGGCAGGTTCGTAAGCGCAGTTTTCCTTGGGTAATTCGCGAAAGGTCGAGTAGATCGTCGATCAGTCGGACCATCTGCGCGGTCTGACGCTCCATCACCAGACGCGTCTCCTCGATGATCGCCGGATCATTCGCCGCCAGCTTCATCAGGTCGAGTCCCGCGCGAATAGGAGCGAGCGGATTGCGCAGCTCATGGCTCAGGGTCGCAAGAAACTCCGACTTGCGACGATCGGCGTCGGAGAGGTCCGCCGCCAACGTGCGCAATTCTTCCTCGATCCGCTTCCGTTCGCTAATCTCCGTTCGCAACGCCGCGTTCGCGCCGAAAAGCTCGCTCGTTCGATCCTGAATCCGCGCCTCAAGATCGTCGTTAGCGGCGCGCAGAGCCCGCTCTGCGGCTTTCTGCTCGGTGACGTCGTGCATCGACACGACCGCCCCCAGCGACTTGCCGTGGGAGTCCAGGATCTTTCGTCCGGTAGCCAGCAATATTCGCGGCGCAGCGCCCGTCGGCGCGATCACCATTTCCGCGTTCTCGACGCGTTCGCCGCGTAGCGCTCGGAACAGCGGAACGTCGTGCGTCAACATCGGCGTTTTGCCGTCCGCATGGTACAGGCTGTAACGCTCGGCCCACCGATCGGGCGGAAGCGGTTCCTGCGGCAAGTCATGAAGCGCACGGGTCGTCCGATTGAAAAGCGTCAAGACGCCTTGCGGATCGCAAGCGACGATTCCAACCTGGGCGCTTTCTAAAATGGCTTGCAGGAACTGGTTCGTCTCAGCCAACTCCGCCGTCCGCTCCGCGATGCGGAGTTCGAGTCGTTCCTGAGCTTCGCGCAGCGCATCTTCCGCGACGCGGCTCTGCGGGATTTCCATGACGACGCCGGCGAGCCGCACGATACGTCCTTCCGCATCTTCGATCGCTCGGCCGCGCTCTTCGAGCCAGATCGTTCGACCGTCGACGGGACGGACGCGTCGGAATTCGCTGCGGTAAGTTCCGCCCTCCTCGACCGCTCGAAGCAAAGTCGAACGATGGCGCTCGCGATCCTCCTCATGTACGAGCAGGAAGGCCTTTGCCGCATCTTCGAGCTCCTCGCCTGGCTCCAGCCCGAGGATCTCGCCAAGATTCTCCGATGCGACCAGTTCGTCCAGCGTAGGATCGCGATGCAATGCCGCCGCCCCTGCGGCGGACAAAGCCATCTGCAGAGTTTCGCGACATCGCGGATCGGCTTGGGGCAACTTCTCCATGAACTTCCGCAGCCCTGCGACTCACAAAAGAGAACAGGCTCACCGAACAGCGGGCATTATTCTAACCTCCGTTGTTCGGAACGTCCGGCGTCGGTCATACTCGCCGCCGCTAAAATTCGGCAGGAGCAGCGCTGCATCGACGAAAACAGGCCGCGAGATGTCTCGCGGCCTGTCGACGGTGGGGAATTCGGATCGGGCCGAGCGATCAGCGCTTCGGCGGGGCGATGGGCGAGCCGACGGCGACGCCGGTGCGGGAGTCGTCCTGCAGGAACTCGAACAGGTCGGCGATCTCGTCGAGCGTCAGGTCGTTAAGCAGACCCTCGGGCATGTGGGAGAGGATCGACTTCTCCATCGACGCGACGTCGTCGACCTTCACGGTGACCTGCTCGCCGTCCGACTTGGTCACGACCCAGTCGCCCTGCCCGTTCCGGCTGGCGATGCCGACGAGCGACTTTCCGTCGGTCGTGACGATCGTCCAGGCGCGGTACTGGTCGCTCACGACGTGCGAAGGATAGAGCGTCGCCTCGACGATCTCCTTCTGCGTGAACCGCTTCGCGACGGAGGTCAGGTCGGGACCGATCCCCTTGCCGTCGCGTCCGTGCTTATGGCAGTTCGCGCACTGAGCCCGGACGTAGACCTCGGCGCCGCGGGCGGCGGAGGCCTTCTCCCCTTCTTCGCCGTCGAGGTACTTCAGTAGCTCGTCGAACTGCCACTTGCTCTCGGTCGCCGTCTTCGGAAGCTCCGCGGGCGGACTGTCCGGGAACGTTCCCGCGAACCAGATCTGGGCGTCGACGAGGCGTTCGTCCGTCGTTTCCTTATCCGATACGGCGGTCTGATTCCAGAACTCCAGCAGCGCGAGCGCGGCCGGACCGGCATCGGTCGGCGAACGCAGTCCGCAGAGGAGCGCCTGGCGATAGAACTCCGCATCGGCAGGCTTCTGCGGCACGCTCTTCAACGCTTCGAGCACGGCGACCGCGGCGTCTCCGTCGAGATGCGACAGGCTCCGCAGCAGATAGCTCCAGTTCTCGCCGTCCGGCGTCGCCGTCAGGCAAAGTGCGACGGCCATGCGGCGATCGGGATCGGTGTCCCAGATCTTGCGCAGTCGGGCCGGCGCCTTAGGAGAGTTCGTCAGCGACAGCGCCGCGACGACGCCCGCGCGGAGACGCTTGAAATCGTCCCCTTCCTTGTCGGCGATCGCGTCGTCGAGCTGGAACAGAACCTCCGTCGTCGCCTCGTCGAGCTCTTCCGGCAACAGATAGAGCGCCCCGAGCGCCGCATCGGGATAGCGCTCGCCCGCGGCGAGCAGCTTCGCGCCCTGCGAAGGATCGAGTTCGCGAACCATGTCGCGCGTGACGTTGCTGATGTAGTACTCGTAGCTGGGACCGCCGTCGACCTGCTTGGCTTCCTCGAAGAAGCGGACGATCTTTTCGATCTCGTCGTCGGACCAGTCGATCTTCAGGAACCGCAGGTGAAAGGCCATGTGCAGGCGATCGGCGACCGCGGCCTCGCTCTTCAGATAAGCGAGATAGCGATCCTTGGCGTCGTCGACCTGCAGTCTTGCGAGGATGCGGATCAGTTCCCGATTCATCAGCGGATCGCCCGCGGGGAACTCGGCGGCGATCTTCTCGCGGAGCGTCGGCAGGTCATCGGACTTCAGTCCGCCGCGGATCAGGCAGAGCTCGACTGTGCGAAGCATATCGACGAAGTCGCGATCGCTGACGAAGCCCTCCATGCGTTCTTCGCAGCCGGCGAGGATTTCCTTCGCGTAGTCGGCGTCGGGCGAGGCGATCATCAGCGCGGTCGCACCCTGCAGGAAGACGCGGATGTCGTCGGAGTTCAGCGCCTGTTCGCGCCACGTTACGGGCGGCATCGTTTCGAGCAGCCGCCGTGCGGCCCACGATTCGAAGCGATCGTCGGAGGCGAGGCTCTTTTCCAGGGCGTCGAACGAAGGCTGGCGTTCCATCCGGACGAGCGATTCGCAGGCGCGTCGTCGCACGCCGCGGTCGCTGTCCTTGAGCAGTCCGACCAGCGCGTCGAACGCCTCGTCGGCCTCGGAGAGCCCGAGCAGTTCGGCGGCCTTTCCGCGAACCTCTTCGGAACTGTCTTCGGAGAGTTGAACGAGAAAATCGGTGCGAGGCTTCGGCCCGAACAACTGGAGCAGTTCGAGCGCCCGCAGGCGATAGGCCGCCGGGTTGGAACGCGAACGGGCGACGCCTTCGAGGCTCTTGGACCACTCATCGCCCAGTTCCAGACGCAGCGCGGCGATCTTCTGTCGCGAGACGGCGGAGTCGATCTGAGGCTGACGAATCACGGCGGTGAGGCCGGTTCCAAGATTCGAGATCGACGGCGGAATCTGTCCCTTCCACTTGATGTGGTAGAGACCGCCGCCCGTGCCGCGACCGCCGCAGGTGAAGTAGATGCCGCCCTCGGGCGAGACGCAGAGATCGGTGACGTTGAGCGGTTCGCCTTCGAGGAAGGTTTCGCTCTGGGCGCGATAGCCCGCTCCGTCCGGCTTCAGGCCGACCGCCAGGATGCGTCCCTCCGACCAGTCGGCCAGGAACATCGCGTGGTGGTAGCGTTCGGGAAAGGCGAAGTGTTCGTAGGTGCAGACGCCCGTCGGCGAGCCGCGGCCCGTGGTGAGCGTCGGCGGGAGGACGTCGGCGAAGTGGTCGGGCCACTTCGACCACCCGCTGCGCCAGCCGAATTCGCCGCCCGGCTGCAACTGCAACAGTCGCGTCGGGCGATACCACAGGGAGCCGACGTCGGACTCCATGTCGCTGTCGTAGGTGAACAGATCGCCGCGATGATTGAATGCCAGGTCGTACGCGTTGCGGAGGCCGCCCGCGACGAGTTCCGGTTCGCGCCCGTCGAGATCGGTCCGGATCACCGCTCCGCCGGGCGCCTTGATTCCGACGGCGTGGCCGCCTGGATCTTCATACTTCGGCTCGATCGCGTCCCCTTCGTAGGGATGGCGATAGGGGCTCTTGCCGACGTAGTCGAACTTGGGAACCGTGTGGTTGCCGATGATCGTGTAAAGGAATCCGTCCGGTCCGAGCGCGATCGCGTGCGGGCCATGCTCGCCCATCGAGCCCTCGAACTGCAGCAGCGTTTCGACGCCTTCGAGCTTGCCGTCGCGGTCTTCGTCGGTCAGTCGATAGAGGGCCGCGCCGTCCGGTCCGTCAGCCGTTACGTAGACGTCGCCGTTCAGCGGCAGAATGCCCTGCACGTTCTCGACGAGGTCGCAGTAGGTCGTGACTTCGTCGACCTTGCCGTCGGCGTCGGAATCCTGAATCGCGATCAGCGGACCTCCCTCCTGCGAGGCGAGCACCGTGCCGAACTCGTTCACCGCCAGGCCGATCAGCGAGCCCGTCTTGTCGCCGTGAAGCACTTCCTCGACGGAGAATTCGGGCGAGATCTTCCACCGGCTGGCGCTGCGCTGTACCACGGTCGCCGCCGGCAGCTTCGACGCGGCGGCCTTCGCGCCCGTCGTGGGCGGGACCGGCGGAACCTTATCCGCGTCGACCACCGGGGCGGGCGTCGTCTTGGACGCGACGGCGCCCGGCGGAACGGGCGGCTTGGTGGTATCCATCTCCGCCGCCGGGTTCGCCTCGGCGTCGTCCGACTGCTGGATCACCAGCGGGCCGAAGATCTGGGCCGGCTTCCAGAAGCTGTCGTTGTAGACGGGGTTCTCCCAGAACGGCAGCGGCTGGAGGGCCGTCTTCCACGAGGTATCGGTGACGAACGTCGACCATTCGCCGCCGCGCTCCTTGAAGTACACCTGAGCGGCGAGCCCGGCGCTGTTTCCGATGGAGTTCTTCGTCTCGATCGCGATCAGGTTGTTGCCGCGCTGCAGGAACGGGCGCAGGTCGTACCGCGTCGTTTGCAGGGGCGTCGCGTTCTCGCCGACCTTCTTTCCGTTCAGGTAGACGACGAATTCGTCGTCCGCCACGATCAGCAGCGTCCCGCCTTCGGGCTGCGTCACGCGGAAGGTTTTGCGGAAGTAGCAACTCGATGCCGGTACGGAGCCCCCCGTGTGATCAGGGCTCCAGATCCAGTTCGGCTGCTGCGCGAACGCGGGCAGGGCGCCGACGAGGAAGGCGAGGCAGAACAACGTTCCCCGCGCCAGCAGCCGCCGAGGACGCTCAGCGCCGCGCGCCGAACTGTCCGGTGTTTCGGTTCGAAGAGTCGTACGATCGCCCGTCGCGCTCATCCGGATCGTCCCATCCATGAGGATCCAGGGGGGCGCCTGAGGGCGCCCGTAAACATCAGGCGCCGCCGCGGACGCCTGAAATGCCCGGCGAACGGAATCGAGAAGGCGAACCGCAGGCGATTCGCATCCCGTCCTCACGCAGTTTCCGAGCCGTGAAACAGTTTCGATCGCACCGTAGCGCCGCGACGATCGAAGCGCCAAGAGCAGTTCGCGGAACGAGAGCCCCGCAGCGCCTCTCTGGGCCTCTCTGAGCGGAGGGTGTCAGCCCTCCGAGGGTCCATCGCAAAAATCGATCCGAAACTCGGGGGACTTACGTCCCCCGCTCAGGAGGTTCTCCCCGGTCGAATCGTTCAGGAATGAAGGCCGCCCTCGCAATCCGCCTAGTCTCGCGCCGCGAATTCCGCATAATGGTGTCAGAAGCGTTCGCCTGATGCCGTTAGGCGTTACGGCGAAACGCTTTCGGCGGTCGGCGCCCTCTCCTCTTCGTGCCGCTGCCCGTTCCCCGCTATCCGTTCGTCGCTGCGACACGCGAGCGTTCCCGCTTCACTTGTCTGCGCGTCGTTCTTATCGGGATTCGTCACGCCCTGTTCGTCGCATGCGAGTTCCCCGGCGTTCCGGGAAGATCGTCGAGCCTCGGCTCCGCGTTTCTTCCCGACTCGTCAACCGGGCGCCGCGCTGACGAACGCTTCTTTCATCGATCGAGGCGTCGCGCTCATGAAGATCGCTCGACCGTTCGTTTCGCTTTCGCTGCTCTCGACGCTGGCGCTGAGCGTGGTCCTGTTGACGCAGGTCGGCTGTCCCTCGGAAACGGCCAGCGGACCGGCCGCCGGCGAGGCGAAGTCCGCGGAAACGGACACCGGCGTCGCCGCGAGCGATAAGACGACGACCGAGGCGAGCGACGCGGGTTCGTCGGAACCGCTGAGGACCGACGTGCTCAACATGGCCTATCCTCAGGATCCGGACAAACTGAACCCGGTGCTGGCCAACGACACCGTCAGCAGCGCCTTCATGGGAATGGTCTGCGAGTCGCTGGCGACGCGGCGCTTCGACGACCCTTCGAAGTGGAAGCCGCTCCTGGCCGAGAGTTGGACGTTCGATGAGGAGAAGCTGGAGTACACGATCAACCTGCGAAAAGGCGTCTACTGGCACCCGGTGAAGCTGCCCAGCGGGAAGATGCTTCCCGCGGAGGAATTCACCTCCCGCGACGTGAAGTTCACGTTCGACTGCATCCTGAACGAGCACACGGAAGCCGGCTCGATCCGCAGCTACTACCTGAGCCCGGGCGAAGAGGATCCGATCAACATCGTCGTGACGCCCGTCAGCAAGCATGTGGTGAAGATCCGCTGGAAGCGGCCCTATTTCCAGATGGAGGATTACACCTTCCTGACGCCCGAGCGTCCGCTGATCCCCCGGCACGTCTACTCGGTCGACGAGAACGGCAAGCTGATCTCGCTCGACTTCCTGTCGAAGGAATTCGGCGAAGCGTTCAACGATCACTGGGCGAACGACCGGCTGATCGGCACAGGCCCCTATCGCTTCGTCGACTGGCGCCGCAGCGAAGAACTTTCGCTCGCCCGCAACGAGGACTACTGGGGGGAGAAGGGCTACTTCAGCGAGATCTATTACCGCTGCATCACCAACCCCGAGACGGTCGTTCAGGCGGCGCTGAATGACGAACTCGATCTGGGCGGAATCAGCGAGTACGACCGCTTCGTCAAGCTGCGCGACGAGCCGGGGCAATACGACCCGAAGATCGTCCGGCCGGTCGACTTCGAACGGGCCGCTTATCGCTACATGGGCTACAACCTGACGCGGCCCCTGTTCCAGGATCGCCGCGTGCGGGTTGCCCTGACGCATGCCGTTCCGATCGACGAGTTGATCGAGTCGGTTTGGGAAGGCCTCGCCGTTCGGATGGACGGACCGTTCCTGCCGGGGACGCCCTATGCAGGCGAGGTGACGCCCTTCCCCTACGACCTGGAAGAGGCCAAGCGCCTGCTGGCCGAAGCGGGCTGGGAAGACACCGACAACGACGGCATCCTCGACAAGGAAATCGAAGGCAGCCGCGTCAAGTTCGAGTTCCAGACGATGATCTTCGCCGACAGCCCGATGTACCAGAAGCTCGCCCTGATGATTCAGGAGAACTTCCGCCGGATCGGGGTGAAGATGGATCCGATCCCGACGAAGTGGCAGACGATGCTGGAGAATCTCAACAAGAAGAACTTCGACGCGGCCATCCTCGGCTGGGCCCTCGATTACAAGACCGACCCGGCCCAGATCTTTCACTCGGCGGACGCCTTCAAGCCTGACACGTCGAACTACGGCTACGTCAACAAGGAGGTCGACGCCCTGATCGAGAAATTGCGCACGACCCTGAAGGACGAGGACCAGTATCCGATCTATCAGGAGATCCATCGCCTGATTTACGCCGATCAGCCCTACACGTTCCTGGCCAAGGACAACGCGCTCGGCCTGATCAACACGCGGGTCGAGAACTTCACGGCCTATCCCGAACTGCGTCCTTACTACGACCGCCTGGAGTGGACCACCTCCACGCCGAGAATGCAGCGCTAGGCGATACTTTCGTATGGCTAGCGGGGGACGGGAGTCCCCCGAGTCTCCGTGAACCTCGATTCATTCCTCACGCCGAGTCGCATTCGTAGTGTGGTCCTACCTGCTGCGGCGAGTCCTGCTGATGATTCCGACCCTGTTCGGAGTCACGCTCGTCACGTTTCTGGTGATGACGCTCGCGCCGGGCGACCCGATCAAATCGTCGGGCGGAGGGGACATGTCCCGCAGTTCCGACGCCGCGGCGAGACAGAACTACCTTCTGCGCAAGCGCGAGTTCGCGCTCGATAAGCCCCTGCTGCTGAACTTCGAATGGTTCCGGGACTTCAGTTCCGAACTCGAGAGCGCGGCCTGGATCCGCACGGCGACCGACGAAGAGATCGGCGACGAACTGGAGTCGATGGCGGCTTCGGCCGACTCTTTCGCGTTCCGCAGGCTCGGCTGGTATCCGTGGAACTGGACGGAGCGGCAACGCTTCATCGCCGGCCTCGGCGTGCATGATTTCGATCGCGATCTGACGCGCGAGACGTCGCGACCCCGGCTCATCTCGACGGTGCGTCAGTACAGCGGCGTCTGGTGCGAGGATCTCGGCGCGGTCGGCGTGCAGGATGCGGCGACCCTGCTCGCGGAACGAAGCGACGACGATCGCCTGCGGACCGGCCTGCTCCGCTGCCTGCGTTCGATGGCGCCGGTCGACCTGACCAAGACGCTCTCCTTGGGCGATCCTTCGAGCGATCAGGTCGACAACGTCGTCGCCACCTGGACGTCGTGGTGGATGCGCGAGAAGGATTCGTTCGAGCCGCTGAGCGAAGAGCGTCGCGCGGAACTCAGCGAGCAGTTCGCCGCGATGCTGGAAGCTCCGTCGCGGGAGGAGATGCAGTTCTACGCCCTGGACGAACTGTTCGTCGGCTACGAGGACATGCCCTTCTTCTACGAGAAGCTGGTCGAGGACGGCGCCTCGATGCGTCAGATCGACGCCGCCTCGAGCGTCCTGTCGATGAACGTTCAGGAGCCGATGCTCATGGACGTGCCGTCGAACGCGTCCGACGAAGCTCTCGACGAGGTCGCCGCGAACTGGACGACCTACGTCGCGACGCGGCGCGAGATTTACGATCCGAACTGGCTCATGCGGCTGGCTTATATCCCCGCCGATACGCAGTACGCCCGGATGGCCTGGCGCCTGGTGACGTTCCAGTTCGGTCAGACCATGACGCCGACGCGCGAAGACGTCGGCACGAAGCTGTGGGACGCGTTTCTGGTCTCGGCTCCGATCATGCTGCTCGCGCAGCTCGTGATCTACCTGATCACTATCCCGCTGGGGGTCGCCTGCGGCGCGAATCGCGATTCGCTGTTCGATCGGCTGACGGCGTTCGTGCTGTTCTTTCTCTACTCGGTTCCGCCGGCCGTGGCGGCGATGCTGGCCCTGCTCGCGTTCGCCTATCGCAACTCGTATCGCGACGGCGCGCTCCGATCGCTCGGCTTCGAAGGGGGGCCGCTCTTCCCGATGGAGCGGCTCCATAGTTCCGGCGCCGAGTCGATGTCCTTCGGCGCCTGGACGCTCGACTATTTATGGCATGCGGCGCTTCCGATCGCCTGCCTGTCGCTCTTCTCGCTCGCCATGATGGCGATGTACTCGCGGGCGAGCATCCTGGACGTACTGAATCAGGACTATGTCAGGACGGCCCGCGCGAAGGGCGCGTCGCCGCGCCGGGTCCTGTGGAAGCATGCCTTCCGGAACGCCCTGATTCCGGTGCTGACCCTGTTCGCGAACTTTCTTCCGGCCCTGCTGGGAGGGAGCGTCCTGATCGAAGTGATCTTCAACATCCCGGGACTGGGGCGGCTCGGCTTCGAGGCGATTCAGCTCAAGGATTACCCGACCGTGATGGCGTTGATTTACGTCCAGGCGATCGTCGTGATGCTGAGCATCCTGCTGACCGACGTTCTGTACGTGCTCGCCGACCCCCGCATCAGTTTCGAAGGTCGTCGTACGTAGCTTCGTAGGGCAGGCGCCCCGCCTGCCATGAATCCTCGATCACGCTGGGAAGGCAGGCGGGGCGCCTGCCCTACAGGAACTGTTCCCGACCGCATGTCGCAACCGAACGTCGAACTCGCGAACGCCGTACGCCTCGAAGAGGGGGAGTCGTACCTCGACGTCGTCTGGGGGCAATTCCGCAAGAACTCGTTCGCCTACTGGTCGATGTGGGCCATGCTCCCGATCGTGGCCGCGGCGATCTTCGCTCCGCTCATCGCGGGCAACGTGCCGTTCGTGTTCGACGACGGCGAGACGCGACGCTATCCCTGGTTCCGCTGGATCTTCAACCCGGGAGAGGCCGTCAACTACGTCTTCAACATGATGATGCTGGCGACGTTCGTCTGGCTGCCGGCCATGGCGGCGCTCGCCTATCTGCGGCGGGACCTGTCGCGAAAGCGGCTGGTCGGGATCGGGCTGCTGACGTTCGCGCTCCTGTCGACGACCCTTTGCGTTCTGTTTCGCGTTCCCGGGATTCAGCCGCACAACGCTTACCGGACCGCGAACTTCTCGGAACGGGAGTACTCCCTCGAGACCGCCAGTTCGCCGACGAAGGTCTGGGCCCTCTATCCGCCGATCCCGTTCGGTTATACCGAGCTCGATCGTATCGGGAGAAGTAAGCCGCCTCTCTATCGGAAGCCGCGTTTCGCCCTGGTCGAAGGCGAACGCGTCGAGCGCTGGACCGAATCGAACGACGGCTTCGTCCATCTGCTGGGAACCGATACCAGCGGGCGCGACGTTTTGGTGCGACTGATCTACGGCACGCGGATCTCGCTCTCGATCGGCATCTTCGCGGTCGCCATCTTCATGGCCATCGGCGTCACGCTGGGGGCGCTCGCCGGCTACTTCGGCGGCTGGGTCGATCAGCTCATCTCGCGCGTGATCGAGGTGGTGATCGTCTTCCCCGCGTTCTTCCTGATCCTCGCCGTCGTTGCGCTCGTCGGACCCAGCATCTTCGTGATCATGCTGGTGATCGGGCTCACCGGCTGGACGACCGTCGCGCGTCTCGTCCGGGGCGAGGTGCTGCGTCAACGTTCGATCGAGTACGTCCTCGCCGCGAGAGCGCTCGGCGCCTCGCACCTGCGGGTGCTGTTTCTGCATGCCCTGCCCAACTCGCTATCTTCGGCGCTGGTGGCGGTCCCCTTCGGCATCTCGTCGGCGATCATTATCGAGGCGTCGCTCAGCCTGCTCGGTTACGGCGTGAAGGTGCCGACGCCGAGCTGGGGCGAACTCCTCGCGCAGGCCCGCGCGAACTACGAACTCTGGTGGCTGATCGTCTTTCCGTCGCTCGCCATCTTCGTCACCGTCACCCTCTTCAATCAGGTGGGCAACGGCCTTCGCGACGCGATGGATCCGAAGCTTCGTCGTTAGGTTCGATTCCTCTTCGCCGAAGGCTCCCGCTCCTTCGGGTGCCACTGGCTCCGCCAGTGCTGAATCTCGTCTAAGTTGACCACGAAGTGCAGCTGAGAGATTTTCGTTCGCCTTTGTCGGTAGTCAGCTCTTGAACGTCGCATCCCAAAACCCCGCATCGACCGCTCCTGCGGACTCGCTCAAGCCGAGCGAACCGCTGCTGGAAATCCAGGGGCTGCGTACCTGGTTCGACACCGACGAAGGCGTCGTGAAAGCGGTCGAGGACGTTTCGTTCGAGATCCCCCGCGGCAAGACCGTCGGACTCGTCGGCGAATCGGGTTCGGGCAAGTCGGTCACGGCCATGTCGGTGATCCGCCTGGTCTCTCATCCGGGGCGCATCGCCGGCGGAAAAATCCTCTGGCACGATCGCGATCCCAGCGGAAAGAGCCGCGTCGTCGATCTGGCCCAGCTTTCCGAAGGGGAAATGCGCAGCTTCCGGGGCGCGAAGATCGGCACGATCTTTCAGGAGCCGATGACCTCGCTTAACCCGGTCTTCACGATCGGCGATCAGGTTTCGGAGGCCGTTCGCCTGCATGAAAAGGTCTCGAAGCGCGAAGCCTGGGATCGC
This sequence comes from Lignipirellula cremea, assembly GCF_056501455.1. Taxonomy (NCBI): domain Bacteria; kingdom Pseudomonadati; phylum Planctomycetota; class Planctomycetia; order Pirellulales; family Pirellulaceae; genus Lignipirellula; species Lignipirellula cremea. Next base: position 4,877,421 of record NZ_CM151415.1, on the reverse strand, counting down.
GCGACCGAGATGCTCCGTCGCGTTCGCATTCCGGAGCCCGAGCGTCGCATGACGGGCTATCCGCATCAGTTCTCGGGCGGTATGCGGCAGCGCGTGATGATCGCGATGGCGCTGGTCTGTAAGCCGCAGCTTCTGATCGCCGACGAGCCGACGACCGCGCTCGACGTGACGATCCAGGCGCAGATCCTCGACCTGCTGCGGGAGCTGCAGCAGGAGTTCGGCATGTCGATCCTGATCATCACGCACGACCTGGGCGTGGTGGCCGAGACCGCCGACGAGGTCGCCGTGATGTACGCTTCGCGCATCGTCGAACGGGCGAGCGTGCGAGAGTTGTTCCGCGATCCGAAGCATCCCTACACGCAGGGGCTGTTCAAGTCCCGCCCCCGACCGGGCGAGGGTCGCGCCGAGCGGCTGTACGCCATCCCGGGCACGGTGCCTTCGCCCAGGAGCCTGCCCCCCGGGTGCAACTTCAGCACGCGGTGCCCCTACGTGCAGGAGCGCTGCCGGGCCGAAGAGCCTCCTCTGATTCCGCTGGAGTCGGGCCGGACGGCCCGCTGCTGGTTCGCCGATAAGCTTCCGACCGAGAACGAAACGCGACGAACGACATGACCGAACCGTTGCTGAGCGTTCAGCATTTGAAGAAGTGGTTCCCCGTCCGCAAGGGATTCTTCCAGCGGACCGTGGGGCACGTGAAGGCCGTCGACGACGTCTCGTTCGACGTCGCGCCGCAGGAGACGCTCGCCGTCGTCGGCGAAAGCGGTTGCGGCAAGACGACGCTGGTGAAGACGATCCTGCGTCTGTACGAGCCCGACGACGGGCGGATGCTGTTCGACGGGCGAGATCTCGCCTCCGCGACGGGGAGCCAACTGCGGCATCTGCGTCGCGATATGCAGATCGTCTTCCAGGATCCCGGCGCCTCGATGAACCCGCGGATGACCGTCCGCAGCATCATCGAGGAGGGCCTGGTCATTCACGGCGTCGGAACGAAGCGCGAGCGGCAGGACCGGGTCGTCGAACTGCTGCAGAAGGTCGGCCTCGATCCGGCGTTTCGCAATCGCTACCCGCACCAGTTCTCGGGCGGTCAGCGTCAGCGGATCAGCATCGCCCGCGCGCTCGCGCTCAGTCCGCGATTGCTCGTGCTGGACGAGCCGATCTCGGCGCTCGACGTTTCGATCCAGTCGCAGGTCGTGAACCTGCTCAACGATCTGAAGCGCGATCTGAACCTGACGTATCTGTTCATCTCGCACGACCTGGCGATGGTGGAGTATCTCTCCGACCGGGTCGTCGTGATGTACCTGGGCGAGATCGTCGAGTCGGCGCCGGCGGCGGAACTCTACGCCAAGCCGCTGCACCCCTACACGCACTCGCTGCTGGCCTCCGCCCCGCGGATGGATCCTGACCGGCGCCGCGCGAAGCTGGTGCTCAAGGACGACGTCCCCAGCCCGATCAACCCGCCGTCGGGCTGCCGCTTTCACCCGCGCTGCCCCATCGCGATGGACGTCTGCCGGACCGACAAGCCGCAGCTCCTTCAGATCGACGGCCGCGAAGTTCGCTGCCACGCCGTCGAGCAAGGCATCGACACCGGCGCCGCGATCGAGAAGACGACCTATCACGAGCACGTGCCGCCGCACGAGAGTTCCCTCAAGAATTCACCGATTGGGGCGGAATGAGTGTGCCAGTAGATAATCTGAGAGTTCGGCTTAGCCGCATGGGCGACTACATCAGCAAAGGCGTTCTGACCATCGATGAGGCGGCCGACGGATTCATCGTTGCCGTTGTGACGGAGACTCGGATTCCAGATTGCAACGACCTGGCTCAAGTTCTCGCGCCGGAGTTAGTCGCGCGGATCCGCTCGCGACTGGAACACCTAAAGTCAATTGAGTTTGAGTGGACGCCGTTTGTGATCGGCGAAGGTTATTCGGCTGAAGGATTGCAGCAATTGCGGCAAGGGCTGAAAAAGCTATACGAAGAGATTTCTTGAGTCGTTCTCGAAACGCTCACCGTAAAGTCGCTCGAGGCCCCGAACGAAGTCGGAGGCCAGACGCGTTCGTCTGATCTCGCTTTGATGGTCGGGTGCGACGCCAGGTGTGCGTGCTATGAAGTCGCACGATCAGAAGATCCGCCGACCGCGTTCGATGCGGCTGGCGTCGAAGTTCGGCAACTCTCGAACTGGCGGAAGCGGTCGTCGCGGAGGCTTCGGCTTTCCTTCTTCCGCGAGCGAGAAGCCGGAGGCGGCAAAGACCTTGAGCGAACCGACTTCGTCGAAGGCTGCGGCGTCGAAGGTCTCGACCGCGCCCTGGACGATCTCCTGCGTCAGGTCGGGGCGGAAGGCAGGGTCGATCAGACGCTTTAATGACAGGCGCTCTTCCTGCCAGATGCCGGCGGCGATCCAGAGCCTGCGCTGAGGTAGAAGGCCGAAGGCGTCCGACCGCGTGCGCCGCAGGAAGTCGCGATCGTGTCCGAAGCGCTCCGGGTCGCACCAGGGCGAACAGAGCGCCAGCAGCGAATCGGTCAGCCGCTCCATCCGGCGTCGCAGGCGATTGAGTTCGACCGCTTCCGCCAGGTTGAAGCCCTGGCCATAGATCATGAATTGCAGCGTTCGCTGCCGGGCGTCGACATGCCGGTCGAGCGCCGAGTTCGCCAGCGCTCTCGCGTCGGGACCGGCGCCGTCGCGTCCGTCGGGGATGACGCTCATCGCGGCGGCGAAGAGTCGCGTCGCCGGTTCGGAGACGAGCACGTCTTCCAGCACGGGACGCAGGATCCGGAAGTCGCTCGCCTTCTCGGACCAGGAGAGCGCCTGGCGTCGCTGGCGAACGTCGGCGACCGCCGTCATCCAGGCGTCGTACCGGCAGAGACTGCTCAGCCAGTACCGTCGCAGCCCCGCGGCGCTGGGGAGCGCCTCGCGCGTTCCCGCCCAGGGAAGCACATGGACCAGATAGAGCGCCAGAGCTACCGAATCCACCGTCGCCTCGTGCTTCGTCTAGCGGAACGTTTCAGGTTCCGGCAGAGAAGCAACGATCAGGCCGGGAAGCGGATCGGCGGTCGATACGGCGACCTATCTGCCGCTTAGGTGAGAGCTTGCGTTGCAGCATCGCAATGTCCTGCGACGCAGGTTGGAAGGGAGGCGTCGCCATTCCGCAACGCGTTCGTCGCGCATCTGAGGCGGCGACGCAACGTCGTGCAGATTTTACAACGCGCTCGATCAGGCGTGCGTGACGCGGCGCGAGCGTCGTTCGGCGAAAGCAGTTTCGGACTTCGCTTCGGCGTACGTCTCGGTAGCTGCCTCTTCGAAGAAGAGTTCGCCGCAGACTCCGGCGGCGAGGCCGGCGGGCGGAGCGATCTCCTCGAACCCGGCGAGGAGCACGGCGTACTTTCGTCGCACGGCCTGCAGGCGGCGAGCGACGTCGGCGGAGTTCTTGATCAGGCGGTCGACGGCGGCGCGTTCGCAAGCGTCGCAGTCGCCCATCAGGTATCCCAGCAGTCGGTCTTCGGTATCCGTCATGGATGGCTTTCGGGCCTGAGAATCCCTCTCAGGCGGCGTCGGCGAGGTCGCGGTTCCAGCTATCGCTCAGCTTCTGCATGGCCGCATGGAGACGGCTCTTCACGGTGCCGACCGGGATGCCGAGGATCTCCGCCGCTTCGCGATACTTCAGGTCCTGAAAATAGACCAGACGCACCGCTTCGCGAAGGGATTCCGGCAGTTGTTCGACGGCCTCGGCGATCCGCTGCCGGTCTTCTTGACCGGACAACGTCTCTTCCGGGGTTTGGCCCGCGCCAGGCATGCAGGAGGAAATGGAACCGGCGTCATCGCCGTGGGAGGAATGGGGACGATCCAGGCTGAGGATGCGGTGGCGTCGGTTGCGGCGCTGAAAGTCGATCGCCTGATTAGTGGCGATCGTGTAGAGCCACGGACGGAAACGCCGACCCTCCTCGAACGATTCGCTCTTCAGGTGGACCTGGAGAAAGGCCGCCTGAAACACGTCTTCGGCCGCTTCGGCGTCGCCGAGGTAGCGGGCCAGGTAGCTGTAAAGTTCCCGCTCGTAGCGACGGACCAGTTCGCTGAAGGCGTGACGATCCCCGCCGTCGCGGTAAGCCGCGAGCAGAGCTTCGTCCGAATCGACTTCCGAGCGAATGTCCAAGGCGTCCGAGCCGTTATGCAGCAGAGTATCCATCGCTCTGTACGCTCTTTATGATGGGGCGGTTCGCGAAACTTCCATTGCTTCGACCGCTTTTTTGACACGGGCTGTCATTCCGCAGAGGACGCTCGGAAAGTTTCCGATCAGGTCGCTCGTAGGTCAGTCCCGGTCCAGCGACCCTCCGCCTTTCTCCGAAAGGCTGCCGGCGTTCCTTTCCGCCGGTCGAGAGCGTCGCATCGCGTCGTCGCGTGCCGCGAAGCGTTTCCGGAGAGACCTGCCTGCAAGAAACAGGTCTGCCGAAGCCGTAATCCTTCACGACGCCGCACTCAAAACGCAACCGCCGTGCCGAAGCCATCGAGCGAGCCTGAAGCCCCCTATCGATGGCTCGCCCCGGGCGACGCTAACGCGTTCGTCGGGCTCAGCTTAGATAATCTCGCGAATCTGCTTTTGACGGTCAGCCTGCTGGGGGCGGTCTTTGCATTTCCTACAGACTTCGCCCTGAATTACATGATTCCGGGGACCGCGATCGGTGTCCTGGTGGGCGACCTGGCCTTTTTCCGACTAGCGCTGGCACATGCTCGCAAGACGGGCGCCAGCGCCGTCACGGCGATGCCGCTGGGCATCGATACGCCGAGCCTGTTCGGCATGGTCTTCTTCGTGCTGGGGCCGGCGTTTCTCGCGCAGAAGGCCTTGGGCGTCAGCGAGCATGCTGCCGCCATGCATGCGTGGCACATCGGGATCGGCTGCATCTTTCTGTCGGGCATCTTCAAGATTGCCTGCGCGTTCGCGTCGGGCTGGATCCGACGACTGGTGCCGCGGGCGGGGCTGCTCGGGTCGCTGGCCGCGGTGGCGATCGCGCTCATCAGCTTCGTTCCGCTGATGGACGTGATGGCCGTGCCGCTGGTCGGCATCGTCGCGCTCTTCCTGACGCTGATCGCGCTGACGGGCCGCTTCGCGTTCCCCTTCAAGATCCCGAGCGCCGTCGGGGCGCTGATCGCCAGCGGCGTCCTGTACTACCTGCTGTTCGGTCTCGATCTCGCGCTCGGCACGAAGCTGATGCCCCAGGCCGATCCGCAGGGTTGGCGGATGGCGGTCGACGCGCTCCTGCCGACCGGATGGTTCCAGGCCTTCGCCTTCGGCTGGATCGGCGCGCTGCCGGAGGTGCTGGACTATCTGCCGATCGTGCTTCCCTTCGCACTGATGACCGTGATCGGCGGGATCGACTGCGCGGAGAGCGCGGCCGCGGCGGGAGACGACTTCAAGACCGAAACGGTGATCGGCATCGAAGGCGTCGCGACGCTGATCGCCGCGCTCTGCGGAGGCGTGATTCAAACCACGCCCTACATCGGCCACCCGGCGTACAAGGCGATGGGCGGACGCGCGGGCTACGTGCTGTTCACCGCCCTGTTCATCGGGGCCGCGGGAACGCTCGGGTTCTTCGGGTTCATCTACCTGATCGTGCCGAAGTCGATCCTCTTTCCGATCCTGATCTTCATCGGGCTGGAGATCGCGTCGCAAAGCTTTCAGGCGACGCCCCGGCTGCACTATCCGGCGCTCGTGCTCGCCTGCATTCCGGCGTTCGCGAAGCTGGTGACGCTGTTCACAGGCAACGTTCTGGCTGCCGCGCGGCTGACGCCGGAGAGCCTGCCCGATCCGGGGCTGCGGGAACAGCTCTTCGTGCTGACGCTGCTGGGGAATGGGTTTTTCGTGACGGCCCTCGTCTGGGCGAGCGCTCTCGCCTGCGTGCTCGATCGTCGGATCCGAGCGGCGGCGGCATTCTTCGCCGTCGCGGCGGTCTGTTCGCTGTTCGGCGTGATGCACTCGCCCCTGCCGACCAGTCCGATCGTCGTCCCCTATCTCCCGGGCGTCGAAGAGGGCGCCTGGATGATGTCGGGCGACCTGCCGCTGTTCGTGCGGACCGTGCCATACCAGTTCGCGATCGCCTACGGACTCGTCGCGGTCGCGGTGCTGCTGTGGGGAGCGTGGCTCAAACGAAGGGGCCTGCTCACGCCGATTCCGGAACACGTTCAGGACGCGCAGGTGGCGCATGGATGAAGGTCAACCGCTTTCGCAGGGATTGCCCCGCGTTCTGGAACCGGAGGTGATGGACACCGTCGAAGACGCCATCGAGTACGACTCGATGGATCATTCGGAGGTGAACCGCCGGTTCGTCGACGATCTGGTCGCGGCGGGATACGCGGGCGGATCGACGCTCGACCTCGCGGCCGGAACGGCGCTGATTCCGATCGAACTCGCGAAGCGTTTTCCGGACGCGAAGATCTGGGCGATCGATCTCGCCGTGCAGATGCTGTATCTCGCGCGAAACAATCTGGAGATCGCGGGCATTCCGCATCGCGTGCGGCTCGATCGGCAGGACGCGAAGGCGCTGACCTTTCCGGACGACTTCTTCGAGTCGGTCATTTCCAACTCGCTCTTCCATCATCTGGCGGAGCCCGGAGTCGCGTTTCGCGAGAGCCTGCGCGTAGCGCAGGGGGGCGCCCTGCTCTTCCATCGCGATCTCCTGCGACCGGAGAGCGAGGCGGAAGTTTCGCGACTCGTCGATCTCTACGCGGGCGACGCGACGCCGTATCAGCGTCAGCTTTTCGATCAGTCGCTCCGGGCGGCGCTTACGCTGGACGAAGTTCGCCGGATGGTCGCTGCCGGAGGCTTCTCCCACGACAGCGTCCAGGCGACCAGCGATCGACACTGGACGTTCGTCGGCAGGAAGCGTTCGGCGTAGTAGTCGACCAAGCCTTATTCGTCAGGCGTTGGGGTAGAGATGTTTGAGTTTGACGCGAGCGTCGTCCGTCGTGAAGCGCCAGGTCGCAGCCTGACGCAGGCGGTTGCGTTCGCGCTGCCAGACGGCCATCGCTTCGTCCATCTCGGCCGCGCTTTCGAAGCGTCGCCCGACGCACTGCCGCGTCAGGACGGAAAGCTCGAACTCGGCCATGTTGAGCCAGCTGCCGTTCTTGGGCGTGTAGACGATCCGCAGGCGCTGGGCCAGGCGATGCGCCCGCTCGGCGTCGAAGGCATGGTACAGGCTCGCGACGTCGTGCGTGTTGAGGTTGTCGCAGACCAGCGTGACGAGTTCGGCCCGGGGATAGTCCCGCTCGAGCAGCTCGGCGACTTCTTCGGCCCAGTCGACTCGCGTTCGACCGTCGCGACCGGAGACGCGACGCCAGCCGCCGACGGGATCGAAGAACAAGAAGATCGACCGCACGCCGCGGCGCTCGTAGTGATGGTCCTCGCGGCGGGGCTGGCCCGGCGTCATCGGCAGCGACGGCTCGACGTCGGCCAGGATCTGCTTGGCCGCCTCGTCCATGCAGATCAGCACGTGCTCGTCGTCGAACGATTCGGCGTAGACGTCGAGCAGCTTCTCCATGCGGGCGACGAAGCGGGCGAGATCCTTCTCCGGGATGCAGAAGCGCCGCGTCCGCCAGGGCTGCAGCCTGTTTTTTTGAGCGTCTGGCGAACCGTCTCTTCGGAGACCTTCGTCACGATCGACAGCCGCATCGCCTCGTCGGCCAGAAGCTGCATCGTCCAGGCCTTGCGTCCGCCGGGCGGCGTCGAGCAGGCCAGCAGAACGAGCTTCGCTTCGGAGCGACCGTCGAAGATCGGCTGGACGCCGGGAGCCGAGCGGGCCTTCCGTTCGATCGCCGCGGCGACGTTTCCTTCGCGGACGAAGGCTTGCCGAATCCGGCAGACCTGCCGCTCGGAGAGCCCCACGATCTCGGCGATCGTGCCGTCGGTGCGACGACCGTCGACGTGCTCGCGATCGGACAGGAGCAGGATCCTCGTCCGGCGAACTTTCGCCGCCGGCGAGTCCCCTTTGCGGACGAACGCCGCGAGCTCCGCCCGGGTCTCAGGCGTCAGACGAACTTCCAGCTTTTCGTTCGTTGCCGGCATCCCTGCCTCCGCGAAAATCGAAAACGATCCCTCGACTCCCTCCGCGAAATCAGGTTAACCTCCGCCTGACGAATAAAGCCAGGTCGACTAGTAGGTCAGGCCTCGCCTGACGGCTTCTTCGCTTGGGTCCGTTTCTCGATCGAACGGCAGGTCGAACTCGCTCCGACCGCGTTCGTCATACAGTTTCGAAGTCTCTCATTCGTTGGGTGTACGAAAAAGGCCGACGTCGGCTGGCGGGGGCGCGCGGTCGTCGTGGGCCAGTCGAGGGTCGATATCCGGAATCTCGACCGCGACGCCTGGGCCGGCGCTTATCCCCGCCAAGTGAACGATAGGCGCTGTCCACCTGAGAAGGCGACACCTTTCTTTTCGCCCCGCCTGGCGACTGACTTCAGAAGTCCGTGGCGAGCGGAGGGCGTGAGCCCTCCGTGTTCTTCGATCGTGCAAGGATCGCCCTGCCTGGACGGAATGCGGGTACCTCGCGTCCCGCGGGTCGCTGCGTAAGAACGACTCGGAGGGTTCACACCCTCCGCTCCGGAGGAATAGAATGCACGGTTTCCGAACCGATCGCCACTCCCTCCGTACGTCCGCTTTCTCATGAAGATCCGCTCGCTCTGCGGCGCCCTGCTTTTGGCTGCCGCGCTGCCGCTCCTGTTCGCCGGGTGTCCGACCGAAAACGCTCCTGTCGCTAACGACGCGAACGACGTAGGCGGCGGAAAAGCGACGAATCCCGGCGGGTCGACTCCGGTCGAGAAGGCCGCGCCGCAGGATGACGCGGAAGCGATCGCGGCTCTGAAAGCTGCGGGCGTCGGCCTGACGACCGACTCGGCCGGCAACGTCACGAAGGCGAACTTCGATTCGCTCACCGTGCAGGACGACGCCGAAGTCGCGGCGGTTCTGGCGAAGCTGTCGGGTCTGCCGAAGCTGCGGGAAGTGATCATGACCGGCCCTCGCTTCGGCGATAAGTCGGTCGAGCATCTCGTCGGACTGAATGAGCTTCGCGTCGTGATGCTGGAGGACTCCGGCCTGTCGGATAAGGGCGCCGTGCAGCTTGCGGCGCTGCCGAAGCTGGAAGCGCTCGGCCTGCGTCGCACCGACGTCACCGACGAATCGTTCAAGGCCTTCGCCAAGTCGAAGACGCTGAAGCGGATCCTGCCCCTGCGCACGAACGTCACCGACGAAGGGATCGCCGCGCTGGGCGAACTGAAGACGCTCGAAGCGCTCGACCTGACCGACTGCACCAAGGTCAGCGACAAGGGGATCGCCGCGCTCTCGGGTCTCGAAAAGATGCGGATGATCAAGCTCTGGGGTTCGCAGATCACCAGCGACTCGATCAAGTCGATCGCCGGCTGGAAGAACCTGAAGGTCCTCGGCGTCGACGACACCAAGGTCGACGACACGGCGGCCGATTTTCTAACGGGCTTCCCCGAACTGGAAGAACTCTACGCGTTCCGGACCGAAGTCGGCGACGAGTGCGTCAAGGCGCTCGCGGAGAACTCCAAGAAGCTCCGCCGGATGCGCCTTCGCGACTCGTACGTGACGGACGAAGGGCTCGCTCCGCTGGCGGGCCTGCCCAATCTGCAGGTGCTCGACCTGAGCGAGTGCGTGCTGACCGACGCGCTGGCCGATCACGTGTCGAAGATCGAGCCGCTGCAGGATCTGAATCTGTGGGCCGTGCTCGTCAACGACGCCGCGGTCGAGAAGCTGGCGGCGCTGAAGAATCTGAAGTCGCTGAACCTCGACGCCAACAACCTGACCGACGCGTCCGCGCCCTTCATCGCCCAGCACGAGGGGCTGACCTACCTGCACATCGGCAGCAACAGCGGCGTCACCGACGCTTCGGTGCCCGAACTGTCGAAGCTGAAGAACCTGGAAGAGCTGGTGATCACGTTCACGCAGATCTCTCAGGACGGCAAGGCGAAGCTCGCCGAGGCGCTGCCGACGACGACGATCACGGGACCGTAAGGCGGCCGGTCGAGAGGCCTCGCAAATGAGAATCGGGGGACAGCGATGTCCCCCGTTTTCGTGCGCTCTTCGTAGGGTGGGTCATTGACCCACCCTGCGACGTCGGTCGGCTCGATCGTCGCTTCGCTCGATCGACGGACTCGGGGGGGTTACATCCCCCGCTCGCCCCTAAGCGTCGCTCAGCGGGCGACGGCTTCTTCGTCCGGCTGGTAGTCGGGTCGGCGAGGGTCTTCCAGGCCGAGGCGCTTCATCTTCTTGTAGAGCGTCGTGCGGTTGATGCCGAGGGCGTCCGCGGTCGCGTTGCGGTTCCAGCGGAACGTCTTGAGCACGTCCAGGATGATTCGCCGCTCCGGTTCTTCGAGCGCCTCTTTCAACGTGACCGCCCGCGACGAAGTCATCGGCGCCGGGCGGCCCGGCATCGATTCGCGCGGCTGCTCGATCAAGTGCGTCGGCAGGTCGTCCGCTTCCAGCCGCGGTCCGCGACCGAGCAGGACCGAGCGCTCGACGACGTTCTGCAGTTCGCGAACGTTGCCCGGCCAGCGATAGGTCTGCATCAGTTGCATGGCTTCGTCGGAGAAGCCGTCGATCCGCTTGCCGGTCTCTTCCACGACGCCGCGGAGGAACCGCTCGACCAGCAGCGGGATGTCGCTCGGACGTTCGCGGAGCGAAGGCAACTCCAGATTGATGACGTTGACGCGGTAGTACAGGTCCTGGCGGAAGCGTCCGTCGCGGACGGCGTTCTCCAGGTTTTCGTTCGTCGCGAGAATCACCCGCGAGTCGACGCGGTGGGTCTTGGTTCCGCCGACCGGCTCGAATTCGAACTCCTGCAGAACGCGGAGCAGCTTGACCTGCAAGCCGGGCGAGGCGGTGCCGATCTCGTCCAGGAAGATCGTGCCGCGGTCGGCCTGCAGGAAGCGTCCCATCTTTTCGCCGGTGGCGCCGGTGAACGATCCGGCGACGTGGCCGAAGAGTTCGCTTTCGAGCAGCGTCTCGGGAAGCGCCCCGCAGGCGACTTCGACGAAGGACTGGCTCGCGCGGCTGCTGCGGCGATGGATGGCCCGAGCGAGCAGCGACTTGCCAGTGCCGCTTTCGCCGGTAATGAGGATCGTCGCGCGGGTGTCGGCGACGGCGTCGACCATGTCGAAGACCTTCTGCATCCGCAGATCGGTTCCGACGACCGCTTCCAGGCCGTACTTCCGGTCGAGTTGCGTCTTGAGGCTCTTGTTCTCGGCCAGCACTCGCTTTTGCGAGAGCGCCCGCGAAAGAGCGAGTTCGAGTTCCTCGTCGATCAGCGGCTTGGTCAGCAGGTCGAAGGCGCCGTCGCGCATCGCCTCGGCGGCGGTATCGGCGGCTCCGTAGCCGGTCATCAGGATGACGGGCAGCTCGGGCTTCATCTCCTTGACGGCGGCGAGAATTTCGAAGCCGTCGCCCTCTTCCAGACGCACGTCGGTGACGACGACGTCGAGTTCTTCGCCGGCGACGATCTGCAGCGCCTGTTCGCGACGCCACGCGGAATAAACCTGGTAGCCCTGACTGGCCAGCCACTCGACCATCGAGTCGAGCAGGTAGCGATCGTCGTCCACCAGGAGCAGCCGGCCCTTGTTTCGTTTCATCGTCGTCCGCTTTTCGTTCGCAGCCGTTAAACGTCTGGGAGTATCTAGGTTGCGGCGGAGACGTTGTCAAAAGTCGACGATCGGACGGATCGCGGCATCCCATGGTCTCGAAGTGCAGCGTCGTTCGAAGGCGATGGCCCGCATGATCTTTAGAACTGCCACAGACGGACCAGCCCGCGGACTTGAGCCGCGATTGGCATGCGGTTTCCTACACCAAGGGGAATGCCTTACACGGACGCGTGCGATTCCCGGTCTCTGACCGCCGAAAGCGCGTCCCTTACTTCATAAACGCAGCTTCACGGCGGCTTGCGAAGAGCCTGCGCGAGCGAACGTCGGTCTGCGCGCGTCGCGATCCGTGAAGCGGAGGAACCCTTTCGATGAGCGCTGTCTCGGAACGATTTCGCATCGCCCACGTCGATCCCGATCCCGTCGCCAGGCGGGGGTTCGCGGCGATGCTTTCGCCCGCTGCGTACGACACGATTCTGTCGACGGACGAGATCGAAGCGGGACTGGACGCCCTGGCCGGCGGCGAAGTCGATCTGCTCGTCACGGAAAGTCGCTTTCCGCGCAAAAGCGTCTTTGCCTCGATCGACAAGCGCGGCGCGGAATTTCCTGCAGGAAGAATCGTCATCTTCTCCGACGACGCGACCTCGGCGCTGGCCGCCCGGGCGCTCGCGTACGGCGTCGCGGAGGTCGTGCCGAAGACCTTGTCCGCAGCGGACCTGGAAGATGCATTACGCCGCGTGATGCTCGGCTTGCCGTCGAGTCACGCGAGCCTGCTCAACGGACCGCGACAGCTCTTCTTCGGACCGCGGCGACGCGGCCCGCAACCTGACGCGACGCTGACTTGGCGAGAGACGCAGACGCTGGAGTCGCTGGCGTTGGGGCTTTCCAATCGGGAGATCTCCCGGCTGTTCGGCGTCAGCGTCGAGACCGTGAAGGAACACGTGCAGAACGTGCTCCGCAAGCTGGGCCTGAAGGACCGCACGCACGCCGCGGTCTGGGCGCTCAAGCGAGTTCAGAATCCGACCAACCTGGCGGTCTAAGGCGGTTCGCGACGCAGAAAACAAAAAGGGACGGCGCCGCACCGGGCAGGGTGCGACGCCGCCAGCGAGCCGTCATCGCTGCTTCAAGAACGAGGGCAGTCGTTCCCGCGGCAGCGACCCTCCGGACGCCAGACCCTAACCGCGACCGTTTTTCGCCGTTCACCGGAAAAGGCGCCCCTGGCGTGCGAAATGGGTCGATCCCCTACGTTTGGGTGATAGATTGGGTCATAGATCGAACGTGAACGTCTTGCAGGACCAGCGCCAGAGCCGCTGGGCGACGGTCTTTTCCTCGACTCGAATGCGGGCCAGGCCGGTGGCGCCGCAGAAGAGCGACGTTCCCGAGGTCGCCAGCGGAGCGCTCGCCTCGTAGGTCGTCTCGATCGGGACTTCGGCGCCGGAAGGTCCCGGCTGCGAGAGCAGGTCGCCGCCGTTCCGGCTGGCGAGGGCCGTGGGCGCGATCTCCATGGGCGAAGGAGCGATGCCGCCGACCTTGGAGCGGAACTTGGTCTGGGGATAGGCGTCGAGCAGGATCTCGACTGGTTGTTCGGCCGCGATCAGTTCCAGATCGGCTCCCGAAACGGCCAGGGCCGCCCTTAATTCGTCCGGTCGAACGATCCGGCACAGGACCGAACCGGCGTCGAGCGCGGCTCCGGAGACGCCGAAGTTTTCCCGTTCCAGCGGCGTACCCGCATGCTTGGGGAGCAGCAGTTCGTCGTCGTTCTTCTCCGCGTTCCAGGCGGCGGGAACGATCGTTCCGCTGCCGGCAGCGCGAACGAGGAGCCGAGACTGTTCGATCACGCGCGCTTCGATCTGCCGATCGAGCGCGGCGATCTGTTCGAGATAGCCCGGGATCTCCGCTTCCGCGGCGGCGTCTTCGTAACGAAGGCGCTTGGCGGCTTCGAGACCGGCGATCGCTTCGTCCCGTTCGGCTTCCAAGGCAGCGATGCGCAGGCCGATCGCCCGGTTCTCCAGCCGCGCGATCGGATCGCCCTCGCGAACCAGTTGCCCCGGTCGCACGAAGACTTCCGCGAGCGTCCCCGGCGTATCGACGTAGACGGCGATCGAGCCTTCCGATCTCACCTGCACGGGACAGACGACGAAGGTCGGCGTCGGCATCGCGAGCGCCGCGTAGACGAGCGCAGCGGTCGCCGCCGTCGTCGCCGCGAGATTGAACCACCCCATGTCGTTCCTCCTCTTTCGCTCGCGCAAGAACTTGACGCCCGAGAGTCCGAACTTGACGAGCATTCCCGCGACGACCGAGGCGGCGAGAAGCTGGCCGACGATCTTCAGACCGTACGGCTCCATCAGCGAATTGAAGAACCACAGGATCGAGACCGTGACGAAGACGCGATAGGCGACCGACGCGACGGCGAACGCCGCGAAGAGCGTACGATGCTTCGTCGGGAGGAACGGATCCTCCTCCGGCACGATCCCCAGGCAGAGGCGTCCGGCGAAGCGCTTCAGCGCCGCGAAGGCTTTCTGCGACAGGTTCGGGATCTCGAGCAGGTCGGACAGGATGAAGTAACCGTCGTAACGGAGCAGCGGGTTCAGGTTCACCGCCAGCGTCGAGACCGACGAGACGAAGATCACGTTCAGGCAGAGCGAATGGAACAGGCCCGGCTTGCTCCACCACCACAGGAACGTGCAGAGCGCCGCGAGGTTCAGCTCGACGATCATCCCGGCCATGCCGATCAGCGCCCGCTTCCGCTTGTCGGAAATCATCCAGGCGTCCGTCACGTCGCAGTAGGGCGTCGGAATCAGCACGAGCAGCAGCAGGCCCATCTCGCGGCACTCGCGTCCGAAGCGCTTGCACGCGACGCCGTGTCCCAGTTCGTGCAGAACCTTCACGCCGCCCAGCGCGATCAGGATCCAGAGCCAGTTATCCGCCGCGAAGAACTTCTCGAACGTCGGCAGCTTCGCCAGGAAGACGTCGAGCTGGCAGAGCACGAGCGCGAGCGCCGCGAGTCCGAACAGGAGGCTCGCGGCGATGCCCAGCCGCGTGAAGAGCAGCCCCAGCGTCGGCGCGAGCGCGGTGAGCAGTCGATCGGGATCGAAGTGCGCGATCCGCGTTCCCATCCAGTTGAGCGCGCCGAGCGTTCGCTCCGCGGTGCGGCGCTTCCGGCGACGCTCGCCGATCTCTTCGCCCTGCTGCGAGGCGTCGGAAACGGCGAGCCCCGCGCGGTGGAGGCTCACCAGAAACTTATGGAGCGATCGGGGCTCGATCGTACGCGGCGCGAACTTCTTCTGAAACCGCTCGACGATCTCGGTCGCCGTGGTCAGACCGTCGAGCTGCGACAGCAGGAAGTATTCCTCTTCCTCGAAGCGGAAGTATTTCAGGCTGACCGGATCCTTCAGCATCTGGCAGCGCCGCCCCTGCATGGTCTGCTCTGCCACGATCAAATCGGGACGCATCCGCAGACGCAGCGGGCGTTCGGTTCCGACGGCAGGGGCGGTCGATGCGAAAGACATCAGCTTACGTCGTGTTCCCGAGGGCGAGCGGAGGGGGTCAGCCCTCCGTGGTTTCCTGAATGGTCTGGCTCTTCTCGGGTGGCACTGGCTCTGCCAGTGTGCAGCGCGATGCAGTCGTCTATGTAGGTCGATCGAAACCAGCGACAGCACTGGCAGAGCCAGTGCCACCCGAAGGAGCGGAACGAGAACGCCCTACTCCGGTGAGGTCATCTCCTCGCTAGCCGCGGTTGAGCGGCCTGGTCGACGTGGATCGTCATGCTGGCATCCATGCCGGGGCGAAGGAGCCAGTACTGCGAGACCTGGCGATTCTCGACCTCGGCGCGGATGCGGTAGGCGTTGTTCTCGACGACGGGGTTCACCGTCGCGATCGAGCCGACGAACTCGACGGTCCGGTCGCCGCCCATGACGACGGTGACGGTGACCGGCTTGCCGACGAGATCCGACGGATCGAACGCGTTCACGCGAATCAGTCCGTCGACGTAGACGCGATCCATGCGGACCAGCCGGAGCAGCGGTTCGCCCGGCTCGGCCCACTCGTTGGGGTTGCGGAACGTCTCGGCCACGACGCCGTCGAAGGGGGCGAAGAGCCAGCGACGGCTGACTGCTTCCTTGGCGGCCTCGACGACCATCTGCTTCACGTCTGCCGTCATGGAGGCCAGCTTCTGATCGTGGCGGGCCTTCTCGCAACCGATCTCGTCACGCTTGACGGTCAGTTGCAGTTCGCGGATATCGCGCTCGCCGAAGACGGCAGACGTCGACGCGATCGTCTTCGAGCGGTCGAGCCGGTCTTCGGAAACTTTGAGCGTCGCTTCGGCGAGCGAGATGGCCGCCTCATCCTTCGCCGTTTCAGAGGCCAGTTCCCATTCCTTCTGGGCGGCTTTGTAATCGAGCTGCGCCTGGCGGTCGTCGATCTTCGCGACGAGCGCGTCTTTGGCGACGCTCATCCCTTCCCGCAGCGGCAACTCGACGATCGTCCCGGCCTCTTTCGCCGAGAGATGAGCTTCGTCGATGACCGTCACCTGACATCGGTCGAGCGTCGGCGCAGCCGACCCGGACGGGGAAAGAAGATGCGGGCTCTCGTTCGCACCCGAAGACGCTACACGCGGAGACGACGCGGGAGCGCCGCCGTATCCGGGCTGGGCGGCGTACGGAGGCTGTGCCCACGCGACGCTCGTCGCCGCAAGGGCAGACGCGGCCGCGAACGAGCGGATCCGACGCGAGAGTTGGCTGGTTCGTTCAGACATTCGGAGCATCCCTGCTTCGTTCGTTCAGAGTCGCGACGGGCGGAAGGCGTTCACCAAGGGAGGTAGAACGCCACCTTGGCCTGCACCGTGTCGAGCGCTTCCTGCGTCAGGACATAGGCGAGCGACGCTTCGCCGCACTTCACCCGGGCGGAGACGAGCGACCCGTCGCGAAGATCGGGAAGCTGGCTCTTATCGATCGCCGCACGCATCCGGACGCAGTTGCCTGCCTCGGGATCGAAGACGTCGGCATGGGGTTCGATCGCGACGATCGTTCCCTTGAGTTCGGTTTCCGGATGCGAGGCGAGAATGAACTCGACCTCGGTCGGACGCCCTTCCTTCTGAGCCGTTTCCCAGGTTTCGCGAACGAAGCGGAAGCGCTTCTCCGGCAGGAAGAGTTCCAGTTCCCACTCGCCCGCCGGATCCTGCACGGTCAGCAGGCGCTGGCCCTTCTGCACGGGGCGACGCAGGAGCAGGTCTTCGAGCTGCCAGGTCGCGACCACGCCGGCGACGGGCGCCGTGACGAGCAGCTCCGCTTCCTGTTGTCGCTTCAGTTCGAGTTTCTGCGCGAGCGTGCGACGCTGCTCTTCGATCTGTTCGAGTTCGCCGCCTGCCTTGGTCTTTTCCGCGCGGGTGAGCGCCTGGTCGAGGAGCGTCCTGGCGACGGCGGAGCGGCGCTCTTCGAGCGCCCTTTGTTCGCCCAGCAGTTCGACGATCTCCACTTCCAGATCGGGACTGGCCAGTTGCGCGAGAGGCTGACCCGCGGCGACCGGCTGTTCGGACGTGACGAGCAGTTTGGCGACCTTGCCGTCGGCGGGCGCGAAGACGTGCCGGCGGATGGAGGGTCGCACCTTCCCTTCACAGGCCATGTCGAGATCGCCGGGCGTGGTCGCGAGCCAGTACCCTGCCCCGCCGATCGTCGCCGCGGCGAGCGCCACCCACGGCAGCCGCTTTAGCCCCAAGAGACTGCTGACGGCGACCATCGCCTTCCAGACCGGCAAGGCCGGAATGGCGGAGTAGGCGAGCGACACGTTCATCGCGTCCTGGATATGACCTGCCGTGCGATCGAGCCGCGCCCGTTCGCCGTCGGTCCACGGATGGCCCTGTGCGAACTCGACGATCAGGCAGGCGATCGGTCGGCGGCGCTTCGGCGGGGCGTCGGCCTTCTGCTTCTTGAAGAGCGGAACGATCGCCAGGCTGCGCGTCTGCGACTGGTCGAGATGCGGAGCGAGTCGCTTCTCGATCTGCGGCGGCAGGTTCTCCGCGCTGCCGTCATAGAAGAACGTCTCCCCCTGGCGGAGCGTCGCGGCGGCGAGCGCTTCCAGGCGACGGACTTCGCCCGCGCGGCGGTGGATCTGATCGACGCCGCTGATCGCGATGATCTGGCAGCTTCGACGTCCGCAAAGAGCGAGCGAAACGCGATCGGCGTCGAGAAACGTCCGGCCCTCGTTGACGATCGCGTCGGCGGTCGGTTCGATCTCCAGCGAGCCGTGGATGGCGCGAAGGAAGCTCTCGATCCGTTCGAGATCCTGCCGTCGATCGGCCAGCGTCTGACGTTCCTGGCGGCGGCAAAAGTCGGCGGCGTACGCGGCGAGACGTTCGAGGAAGCGAAGATAGTTGCGATGCGAGACGGGTCCGCCGACGGGTCGTTGGAGCGCCTCGAGTACTTTCGGCGTGCCGCCCGGCGCGTCGATCCGCGACAGCAGCATCAGATGCGGCGTCGGGTTGAGCGCGGCGCCCTCGGCGTCGGCGGCATGCGGCAGCAGCGATCGGCTGGGCGAAGAAGCGTCCAGCGAATCGAGCAGCGCCGCGTGGCGGGCGAGCGACTGCCTGTCGCCGACGATCGCCTGCGCGGCGGAGCCTTGTCGGGCGAGAATGTGCCAGCGACCGTCGCGCTTCTCCCAGAGGATGCCCCCCTCCGCGGCGATCGCGCGGACGGAGCGTTCCACGAAGGAGGCGAAGAAGTCGGCGGAGCTGTGCGAGGTCGCGGCGCTTTCGGCGATCTCCTGCACCAGGCGATCGATTTCGCGACGCGCGGCGTCCAGCGCCTGCGGCGGGAGGTCGCCGGCGGCGGTCAGTCCGGCAGCGGAGAGTCCGTCGCCGTCGATCGGCTCGTCGATCTCGTTCGATTCGCTGCGGAACTTGCGTCCGCGTTCGCCGTCGCGAAGCGATCCTCGCAGAGTCGGTTCGGCGTAGGCAGCAGATCGCATCGGCGGTTCCCTCGGGTCAGCCGCGCGTGGACCCAGAGCGGTCCGACGACTTCGGCGTCTCCGAGCTATCGGCTCGTCAGGAGCAGCGCTTCAGCGAATTTGACGGTCAGGCAAGGTTTGCCGGCTTGTCGATGGTCGTCGATGCGCGTCACTCGGACTTCTTCCCGTCCCGCGGAATCGGCTGGCGATCGGTCAGGACGACCGCAGCGACGGCAAGCGCCAGCGCCAGCGCCGCCGTCACGGCGAAGATCGAGACCGGATATCCCATCACGGGTAGCCGCTCCTGCGACCAGGCGTACGTGACCGAGCAGTAGACGAGGTAGACCGTCGAGCCGAGATAAACGACGCCGAACAGAGCGCCGAACGGCGACGCCACCTGCTTGCCTGTGTTGACGCCGGAATCGAAGACTCGGATTACCGAACCGTGCAGGCCGACCATGGCCATCACGATCCAGAGCCAGGCCGGAGCGTAACGCAGGATCACCAGGAAGTAGACGACTCCGGCGAGCGACATGAACGCCCAGAAGAAGGGGGTCGAGAAGACGAGCAGCGTGTCGAAGCCCCCCTCGCTGCGGAGGGCGACGATCATCGCCAGCGCCGACATCGCCTGCACGACCAAGGCGATGCGGGGAGTGCCGCCGCTCCACGTTCGGAGGAATGACAGAACCGGCACGTCCTGTCCGAGCGCGATGTAAACCCGCGAACCGGTGAAGATGCAGCCGTTGACGGCGCCCAGGGCGCACAGGCTGACGAGCATCGCCACCCCCTTCGTCCCCCAGTCGCCGAACGTCGGACCGACGACGTCCGCGACGACGTTCTTCGACCGGGCGATGCCGTCGATGCCGAGCGCGCCGAGAAACGAGGCGTTGAGCAGGATGTAGATCAGGGCTACCGTCAGCACGCCGCCGACCAGCGCGCGGCGGAGCTTCTTCCGGGGGTTCTCGATCTCGCCCGCGACGAAGGTCAGATCGTTCCACCCGCCGTAGGTGAAGAGAACGAACAGGAACGCGAGGCCGATCCCGTCCCAGGAGAACGATCGGGCGGCGACCTCGGCCGATTCCGCGACCGGGCGCGAAGATCCGTTGAACGTCGCCAGGCAGCCGGCCAGGAAGGCCAGCGACAGCCCGATGACTTTCGCGACGCTCAGCACGTTCTGCGTTCGCGATCCGCCGCGCAGGTTGAAGAAGTTGAGCGCCGCGAACACGACGATCGCGAAAGCGGCATGGATCCGAATCGCCACGTCGACATCGGTGACGCCGGGGATGGGAGCCCAGACGACGGCGAAGCGTGCATGAATGAAGGCCATCATCCCGATCGTCGCGGGATGAATGGCCAGCAGGTCGCACAGGCCGTAGTAGACTGCGACGCGACGCCCCAGCCCTCGGCGAAGAAAGGCGTAGACGCCTCCCTCTTCCGGGAATCGCGAACCGAGTTCCGCGAAGCAGAGCGCCCCTGCGAGAGCGACGAGAGCGCCGACGACCCAGATGCCCAGGAAGGTAACCGCGTCGCCCGCCGCGGCAGCGATGCGCGGCGTCGTCTCGAAGATGCCCGAACCGATCACCACGCCGACGATGACGGCGATCGCGTCGAACGTTGTGAGATAGCGGGGCGGAGCTTCGCCCCGGACGAGGCTCTCGCCGCCTGGCGACGGTTCGGACATGGGGCGAGCGATCGTAGAGCGAAGCGAGCGGGCGAATTCTTGCCGCAATCGACCACCGTTGTAACGGTAGGTCGGACGTCAGCCCAGCGGAGAAGTTACTCCCCCGCCCTGCTCACCACAACTTCCACCATGGCTTCGCGGGCGAGGCTGATTCGTAGACCAGCCGCATGACGCGACCTTCGCTTCCGTACGCGGAAGGGGAAAAGACGACGCGAATCTTCTCGTCCGCGTCCTCGCCGATCGTGTCGCCGTCGCGGATGATCGGTCCGTGTTCGATCACATAGGAGGCGAGGCTCATCAGGCGCTCCCGCAACTCGCCGGGCGGCTCGGGCGCCTTCTGGGTTTCCAGTTCCATGTGCCCCAGCGCCTGCATTCCCTGCGTGAACCCGGCGCAGGACGTTTCCGAATCCTTGCCGACGCGGAAGTCGACCCAGATGAAGAGGGGCGGCCCCTGCGGGAGGATCGTCTCCGCGAATTCGACGAAGATCGCCTTCGGGATCACCAGCGTCGCGTTGCCCCAGTAGACGCCGATGGCGTCGGGACAGGCGGCAGTCGCTGCGGCGGTGATCTGAGTAAGCAGCGTCGCCTGCGCGATCGGCTCCTCGATCCCCATCAGCGTGACGAGCCAGTGCTGCGTATGGCGGGAAACTTCCTCCGCGGCGTTCTTCCAGAGGAGGCTCGTCGCGCAGGGACCTTCCAGTTCCGACCAGGGAATGGGAGCGGGCATTCGAGCGATGATCGCGAACGCCTCGCCGAAGGACAGCGAGAGCGAATCGGCGCTCTCTTCCAATGCGGTCGCGGCCGGAGCGTCAGGCCATTTCGACGCGAGATTCGCCGCGACTTCGGCCGCCGAGATCGGCGCCGTGCCCGTCGTCATGATCATGGAAAGGCCGACCAATTTCGCTGCCTCCCGGAGAAATGCAAAAAGCGGGATTCGATGCGTCGGCCATCGTACGAAAAATCGCATCGATTAGGTGAGGAATCCGCGGCGGCGCAAAGAACCGCTCTGGACGATCGTTCGTCGATCCCCTATTTCCCGTCGTTGCGGAAACCTTGCGCCGACGCTCTCTACGGGAGCCGTCGCGGGGAATCCGTGCGTCGGTCCAGACGCCGTTCGAGTCGCAGGATGCGGCTCGGAACGAGGACCGGCAGGAGCGGTTTTGCCTCATTCGTTCACGGAAGAGCGAAGGGTCGATGCGGCTGGCGAATCTTCGCGATCTGGTTCTGCCGTTCGCGATCATCTCGAGCATTTTCGTCATTCTGATCCCGCTGCCGGTCTTCCTGATGGACCTGCTGCTGGCCGGGAACATCACGGTTTCCGTGTTGATCCTGCTGATCACGATTTACGTGAGGACGCCGCTCGAATTCAGCGTCTTCCCGACGTTGCTCCTGGCGTCGACGATGGCCCGGCTGGTGCTGAACGTCGCCACGACGCGGCTGATCCTCACCGGCGCGGGCGGACGGGATCTCGCCGCCGCGGGCGAGGTGGTCCGTAACTTCGGCGAGTTCGTCGCGGGCGATCGTCTGATCGTGGGGATCATCATCTTCGCGATCATCGTGATCATCCAGTTCGTGGTCATCACGAAGGGCGCCACGCGCATCTCGGAAGTCGCCGCCCGGTTCCAACTTGACGGCATGCCGGGTCGCCAGATGGCGATCGACGCCGACCTGAACAACGGCGCCATCGACGAACAGGAAGCCCAGCGCCGACGGGCCGAACTGGGACAGCAGTCCGACTTCTACAGCGCCATGGACGGCGCCGCGAAGTTCGTCCGCGGCGACGCGATCGCGGGCATCATCATCACCGCGATCAACGCGGCCGGCGGCCTGTACGTCGGTATGTTCGAGATGAAGATGGAACTCGCCGAGGCGGCGGAGGTCTTCACCAAGCTCACCATCGGCGACGGGCTCGTCAGCCAGATTCCGGCCTTCCTGATCGCGGTCGCCTCGGCGCTGCTGGTCACTCGTAGCACGCAGAAGATCAACCTGCCGGTCGAGTTCCTGCATCAGATGTTCTCGCGTCCGCAGGCGCTCTACGTCGCCGGCGGATTCGTGTTCCTGCTGATGTTCACGAGCCTGCCGAAGCTGCCGCTGATGATCCTGGGAGGCGGCTGCATCGGCATCGCCGCCATGATCACGAAGCGGGCTCCGGCCGTCGCCGCGGCCGCGGAACAGGCGAAGAAAGATGCGTCCGCCAAGCCGATCGCTCCGCCCAAGACGGCCGAGGAGAAGATCCAGGAGAAGCTGGCCGTCGATCCGATGGAGTTGGAACTCGGCCTCGGCCTCATTCGCCTGGCCGATCCCAGTCGCGGCGGCGACCTGATGGACCGGCTGTCGCAGCTTCGCGAGTCGATCGCCGAAGAGATCGGCCTGGTCATGCCGCGGATTCGCGTGCTCGACGAGATGGGCCTCGCCGAGAACGAGTACCGCATCCGCATCTCGGCCAGCCCCATCGCCACGGGCCGCGTCTACACCGATCAGTACCTGGCCCTCGATACGGCGCTCACCGGCGCGTCGCTCCCGGGCGAAGAAGTTCGCGACCCCGCGTTCAATCAGCGGGCGTTCTGGATCGACGCGACGAGCCGCGATCATGCCGAGATGCTCGGCTTCACCACCGTCGAGCCCGCTGCGGTGATCGCGACGCACCTGCAGGAGATCGTCCGCCGCAATGCGGATCAGCTCCTCGGACGCGACGCGACGAAGAAGCTGCTGGACGAACTGAAGAAGCATGCCCCGGCGCTGGTCGAGGACGTGACGGGCGCCGGCGTGAAGCTGGGCCTGGTGCAACAGGTTCTGCAGACGCTGCTGCGGGAAGACGTGCCGATCCGACAACTGGCCACGATCCTGGAAGCGATCGGCGATCACGCGGGCAAGACGCAGGATCCGCTGCACCTGGCGGAGTTCGTGCGCCACCGCCTGTCGCGGACGCTGACCTCGCGCTATCGCGACGATCAGGGGCAGGTCCATGTCGTGATGCTCGACCCGGCGCTGGAAGAACGGATCGCCGCCGCCATCGATCACACCGAGCGGGGCTTCTTCCTGCGTATGTCGCCCGAGGTCGTGGAGAAGACGAATCGCAAGATTCGCGAAGAGGTGCAAAAGCTCGTTCGCGAAGGGAAGCCGGCGATCCTGTACGTCAGCCCGCGGATTCGTCTGGGCGTGAAGGAACTGACCCGCGGCGACCTGCCCGACCTGGTGGTGCTGGGGTATGCGGAAGTTTCCCGCGACGCCGCCACGGTGAGTCGCGGGATCGTGCGGGACTTGGAAGCGTAAGCGGAACCGACCGAAAGAACCTGAATCGTGAGCGTCGAGACCGTCAGCGAAGTTCGCGTCTACCGCGCTGAAACTATGCGCGAGGCGTTGCGACTGGTTCGAGAGGAACTCGGACCGGAGGCGCTGATCGTTCGGACCGAGACGCTCTGGACGAAACGCTGGTTCGGCAAGGCCCGCGTCGCCGGCGTCGAAGTTTTCGCCCAGGACGGCGAACGTTCGACCCACGATGAAGAGCGTCCGCAGGTGGTGCCGTTCCCGGAGAACCGTTCCCAAGTCAACCCAGTGCCGCCGACGCCGAAGCCGGCGCCTGAGCTCGTCGCTTCCCCGCGACTGGCGGTCGTCGTTCCGCCGCCGGCGCAGGCTCCTCGCAAGCAGGCTGCCGAATCACGCGACGTCGCCGCCGAACGCGAGGCCCGGAAGACGCTTCGTCAGGCTCTGGCCCGGGCCGAATTTCCTGCCGACGCCATCGAAGCCGAACTCGATCAGCTGTTCGCCGCGGCATCGTCCGAAGATCGGACGCAGCCCGCGACTCTTCTGCCGATCCTGGCCCGGCGCTTCGCTTCGGCGCTGCGCGTCGAGCGGGGGGCGCTGCCGATGCCGGGAAGTTCTCTCCGTATCGCGCTCGTCGGCGCGACGGGCGTGGGCAAGACGACCACCGCGGCGAAGCTGGCGGCGAGGTACTCCCTCGATAACGGTCTTCGCGTCGGCCTGATCGGCGTCGACACCTATCGCATGGGCGCCGTCGATCAACTGGAAGAGTATGCGAAGCTGCTGGACCTTCCGCTCTGCATCGCCACCTCAGCCGCGGAGATGCAGAAGGCGATGCACCGACTCTCCGATCGCGACGTGATCCTGGTCGACACGGCAGGAAGAAGTCCTCTCGACGCACGCAGCGTCGACGAACTGGCGGGCGTGCTGGATGCGGGGGAAGTCGATCACGTCTGGGTCACCGCGAGCGCTTCCACCCACGCAGGCACGTTCGCCGCCGCGATCGAGAAGCTTTCGCCGCTCGCGCCGACGGGACTGGTGCTGACGAAGCTGGATGAGCAGATCGCCTGCGGCCATCTGTGGCCTGCCCTCTCGCAGATCGACTTGCCGACTTTCTACCTGGCCGACGGTCAGCGCGTTCCTGAGGATCTGGCGCCGGCGGACGCGAAGCGGATCGCTCGGGCCCTCATCGGAGCGCCGATGAAGACCGATCGGACGAGGAACGACCGGGCGAACCGCACGACGAGACCGAGCATCGAAAGCCGAAGCGATACGTTTCTTAAGAACGCTGCCTGAAAAACGCGGCCTGATCGAGTCGCCCGACCGGCGCCGATCCACGCCTCGCGATCGATAAACGACCATGTCCGAACCGAATCGATACCTCCACGATCAGGCGGCGACGCTGCGCATGCTGGTGAAGCGCGCCGCAGGCTCGCACGCGGGCAGACGGCGCACCCCCCGACCCTGGCAGGCCGTGTTCCTCGGCCCCGGAGACGGCGAGACGGCGCCGAAGTGGTGCCTGGAAATCGCCACGCGGTTCAGTCGTCAGGGACTGCGGACCGTCGTCATCGACGCCGATCTGAGAAACCCCTCGATTCATTCGCTGTGCGGCTTGCCTGCGACGGGGGCGCTGGCGTCATGGT
This sequence comes from Lignipirellula cremea, assembly GCF_056501455.1. Classification (NCBI taxonomy): domain Bacteria; kingdom Pseudomonadati; phylum Planctomycetota; class Planctomycetia; order Pirellulales; family Pirellulaceae; genus Lignipirellula; species Lignipirellula cremea. Next base: position 4,852,274 of record NZ_CM151415.1, on the reverse strand, counting down.
TGTCTGACGACGTGTCGCTGCATGAAGCGCTGGTTCGCGGTCCGGAAGGGCTGCTCGTTCTAACGGGGGGAGAGTCGGACGCCGCAGACTGGCTGCCGGACGACGCCTCGCTCTCGGCGAGCCTGCTCGATCTGGATGCGCTGGGGCCGTACGCCGACGCCATCTTCGCCGCGATCGGAGGATCGGCGACGCCCCTGTCCGCGAATCTGGTGCGGTCGGCCCGCGTCGTCGCGGCGACGTTCGAAGCGGGCGACGACGCCATCCTCGGGACGTACGCCTCGATGAAGCGTCACGCCGCCTCGCTCACGGGAAAGACGCCGACGCTGATCGCGGACGAACAGGACGTCGACGCGCGCGACGACGCCTCCCGGCGGGTCGCCCGATCGCTATGGGAGTTCATGAAACTCGATTCCACGATCGTCGACTCGACGGACGACGACGCGAGCGCTCGTTACGACGCCGCGTTCGAAGAACTGTTCCGCATGGCGGAAACCGATCGAGCCGCCGAAGAAGACGTCCGCGAAGTCGGCTGAGTCCGTTGAAACGCGGTTCTGCGAAGCTCCTTGAGTCACGTCGTCGGTCATGGAAAAGCGGTTCGCCGGCATCCTGGGCTCCCTCGCGTTCGCGATCGTCGCGGCGCAGTCTGCGTGGTACGGAGCGGACCTTTACGATGCCTCGCGAATTGCAATTTTTTCCATGGCAGGCTTTGCGGCCTTCGGCTATATCGTCGGCATCATCGCACGCCTGATCGTGCAGGAAGCTCGTCGTTCCGAGGCCGAGGTTCAGCCTGCCGACGAAGGGCGAAAGACGCGTTAGAGAAAAGTACGGTCGAGTTCCCGATTCGACCGTCAAAGCGAATGTTGACGTAGGCGCACGGATGCGCGACGGACGGGTCGCGAAGGCGCGATCGATGAATGACGTTCACGGAGGATCGAATGGCCCCCACGCTCGAGTCGTCCGATCTGATCGATAAGATCTGGGAAGCGTTCCGGCGCTTTCCCGACGACAAGCGCCTGCGCAACCGCTTGGTCGAAGAGTACATGCCGATCGTCCGCTACAACGCGGAGAAGATCCGGCAGCGACTGCCCGAAGGGATCGACCTGGAAGACCTGGTCTCGGCCGGGTCGTTCGGCCTGATCAGCGCGATCGAGGCGTTCGATCCCGATCGGGGCGTGAAGTTCGAGACCTACTGCGCCCCGCGCATCCGCGGCGCCGTCCTCGACGAACTGCGCGGCATGGACTGGATTCCGCGGCTGCTCCGCACGCGGGCGAACAAGCTGCTCGAGATGCAGAAGCGTCTGGAGTGCGAACTGGGACGTTCGCCGACCGATCAGGAACTGGCCGATCGTCTGGAAGCGCCGCTCGCGGATACCGCGCAGCTCCGCTCGCAGGTGACCACGGTCAACATGCTCAGCCTGCACAAGAAGCGGTCGGACGCCGACGGCGAAAAGGACCTGCAGGAGATGGACCTCGTTCCCGACAAGAAGAGCGAGGATCCGACGCGTCGCAGCCAGAAGCAGGACTTCATGCGACTGGTCACGAAGGGTCTGAGCCGCAACGAGCGCCTCATCATCATCCTCTACTACTACGAGGAACTGACGATGAAGGAGATCGGCGCGACGCTCGGCCTTTCCGAAAGTCGCGTCAGCCAGATGCACAGCGCCCTGCTGCAGCGTCTGCACAGCCAACTCGGCGAACGAAATTCGGAGTTCTCGAGCCTGTAGCTCGACTCCTTCGATCGTTTCGTTCGTCCGGAAACGCCGCGCCCTCCATCGCGGCGTTTTTTCGTGCGCGGCGGCGATCGCTTCTGTAGTACAGCGACTCGCCTAAACGTGTAGGTTGCCGAAGGGGTTCGGGTGCCACTGGCTCCGCCAGTGCCGCGTCTGGATCGATCGCCCAACATGTCCGAACGAGCCGTTCGGTCCAGCACTGGCAAAGCCAGTGGCACCCTCTTGAGACTCACGATTTAAAGCGAGTCGTTGTAGTAGGGTGGGTCTTGACCCACCATCCTTAGGATCAAATCTGCTGCGAGGGGAGAAGTCACGCCTCACATCGCGCCGAACGTAACGCAGTTCCGGAGTCGATGGCCGTGCGAACGACAGGTGGGCCAAGGCCCACCCTACGAAGGCTTCACATCGCGTCCCGAAACGACTGGCAACGCCGTCACGGACCGACCTCTACGATCTCTTCGCTGATGGATGGCGGAATCGGCTCGCCGTGAGCTTGCAGACTCTCCAGGTAACCGGCGATCGCTTCCTTGATATTGCCGATCGCTTCCGAACGCGTTTTCCCATCGGAAATACAGCCAGGAAGCGCAGGGACTTCAGCCACGAAGACGCCGTCTTCATCCTGCTCAATGATGACGCGATATCGCAAAGCGCCTGCCTCCCCGGATCATCGTTGACGAAGTTTCGAACTACGCGCCCGCCATGTTGAGAATACCAAGGGCTTCCGCAGCGAGCGACTATGTGCGGGCGCTATTCGTGATCCGACCGGGCGTCGTCGCGTTTGGCGTAGTTCGTGAAGTCGGGCTTGCCGCGGGTCTCCATTCCCTTCAGGCGATCGATGTTCTCCGCGCCGCGATCGAGCCGCGAGGCACGCACGCGTTCGTTCAGGCTGTCGCCCCGCGTAGTCCGCCAGAGGAAGATCATCAGGCCGCACAGCGCGATGCCCGCCGGGATCAGCAGCCAGTACGTCCACGACCCGTCGTATTCGGGCGGCTGAACCGTCTGAATCGATCCGATCGTCAGCGGGCCGAACTGCAGCGCGTCGCCTCCGGCGGCGCGGGTCTGTTCGGTCGGAAAGGCCCAGAGTCGAAAGAAATAGCCTTCGACGATCGTCTGCCGATTGATTTCCCCGCCCGCTCCGCGTTCCAGCGAGCGCTGGCGCTCCTCTTCCAGTTCGGGCGGCAGGTCGAGCGTGCAGACCGTCGCGGGGAACGTCGAGTTGAAGACGATATCTTCTCCCTGGCGGCCGCGCATGCGGATCGGCTGGCCGTCGAGGTCGTAGACGCAGTCGAGTTGCCAGTACGTTTCGCGACCCAGCAGCCGGACCGCCCGGGAGTCGTCGATACGAATCTGCGTGATGCGACGAACGCGCGCGGGGAACCGCACCGCTTCCCCGACGAAGCGGTCGGCGTTCGTGAGCAGGTCGACCAGCGTCACGTCCCGGGCAAGCTTCGCCCGCTCAGCGGCAGGGATCGTCTGCGTCGCGCGCAGCATGGCGTAGAACGCCTCGCGATCCGCGACGTCGAACTCCGCCTTGTCGCGCTCTTTCAGCCCGTCGAGTTCCAGCAGGTTCAATCCCGACGCAGCGAGCGCCGCACGGGACGGGGTCACGCCGAGCCTTTCATTCAGTTCGCTCGGACGCCAGGTCGGCGACCCGCCGACTGCCCAGGCGACGGGGGCATCTCCCGAAGCAGCGACGGGCAGGACGACCGCGAAACCGGACGCCTCCGCATCGGGCGAACCTTTCAGCCAGGCCTGCGGCGCCCGGTCGACCAGGATGCGCCATTCGACGAAAGGTTCGTCATTCGTCCGCACGTGCAGGACATACGCCCGCGTTCGATCCAGATAGAGCTCTTCCGGAACCTCGACCGCGTCGACCTTCGTCACTTTGCCTGACCATTCGACGGTCGCCAGCGGAGGCAACGCTTCCGGATCGAGCGGCGATTCGTGATTCTCCAGACGGGCCCAGGTCGCGAGTCGCTCGCCGGAGATGCGTCCGAACTGATAGAGCACGCGCAACGCGTAGACGAACGCTTCGTCGGTGAGGTAGCCGTCCTCCCTCAGCGGTTGGGGCGGCAGCGCGGACGGGCCGAGCTTCTGCGATTCCAGGTACGCAGCCGCCGTTCCATAGAGAGCATAGAACGGCGATTCGCCGGCGCCGGACGATCCGTCGGTATCTGCGGAAGGCGCCTCCGCGGCGGGAGATTCTTCAACCGGCGAGTCTTCAGCCGGCGCTTCGTCCGCGACGAGGTCGCCTGCGGCGGGCTGCTCCGCGGACGGTTCCTGAGCCCGAAGTCGCGGCCCTGCCGCGATAGCCAGCGCGAGCGCGAGGAAGATCGAAGTCAGTCGGAAAGATCGCAGAAGAGACATGGCGTTCTCGCGTAGTTGCGGTGCAAGCGTCGCGGGCTTTCGAGCGGCGATCGACAGCGATCGCGACGTCGCAGGTTCGAGCGAACCTGGATCAGGGCGACTCGACGAAGCGTTTGCGCAGCGCACTCTCATCGATCCGTTCCGGCATCGCCTCGACTTCGTCCGAGCCGCGACGGGTTTTCGCGTAGATATAGGCGACGACTCCGATGCCCGCGACGGTCGCCAGGCCCATGCCGATCGTGAGCGCCGCGAGCGAAGGGGGCTCCGTCGCCGCCTCGGGTTGCGGAGGCTCGAAGCGGAACGAGCGCGCCAGGACCAGCGGCGAGACGCTGATCGTCGACTTCGATTCGTAGGCGATCTTCTTCAGGAAGTAGACCGGCGCCTCGACGCGATAGGCGAAGCGAACGAGCTCGGTCTGCTCGGGCAGGTCAGGGAAGCCTTCCGGCCTGGAGAGCGAGTAGACGGCGACCAGGGCGTCGCGATCGTCGTCGGGCTGCACCCAGATGACGTAGTAACGCTCGATGCCCAGCGGATTCGACTGTGCCTTTACCGATTTGCCGCCGCGGGCGGTGCCGACCAGTTTGAAGAGTTCCCCCCGATGCGCATGCGGCTGACGCGCGAGCGCAGCCACCGCCATGGCGTCGCCTGCCGCTTCGCGAAGGGCTTCGTCCGGTACGTGCGACAAGCGGTCGAACAGGCGAAACCACAATGCGAAGTCGCCCGGGTCGCCCGTCGCAGTAGCGTCGGCGACCGCATCGAGCGCGGCCCGATCCCACGCCCGGAGGACCGGCGCGAGCGCCTCTGCTCGTTCGCCGTTCTCCTGATCGGCAGGTGCGCCCTCGGCATCGAGCGCGGCCAACTGCTGGTCGACGCGTTCGCGGACCGATGCGATGAGACGTCGACCTTCCCCCGACGCTTCTCCGCTTTCTGCGCCGATCAGCATGTCGGCGAGCGTCGCCTGCTGCCGGTCCCACCCCTCTCGCAGCGCCGTCAGGGTCTCCGGCGAGACGCGATCGGAATTTTCGCTCGACTCGAGCGAAGCGTTCGCAGGCGCCGCGGGGCGTTCGCCGGTAATCGCGAGCAGGACGTTCAGCAGTTCGAAACGCCGGTCGACCGTCAGGTCCTCGATGACGTTTCTCCACCGTCGGTCGATCTCCGCATCGACCCCCTGCGGTTCCTCCGACGCCGGGTCGAGACGCCGCAGACGTTCGGGCCCGATGGTCCAGTCGCCGCGAAGATCGTTCTCCGTCTCGGGCGTCTGCATCGCCTCGATTTGCGAAGCGGTCAGCGGGGGCGGAAGCGGATCGGCGAGCCCCCACCGCGACCAGAAAGGCCGCGTTACCTCGGTCCCGATGGCGAAGGCTGCCGCCAATGCCGCCAGCCCGACGAGCAGTTGGAACTGCGTCCCGCGCGAAAAGTACCGCGTCGACGGATTAGGCAGGTCGCGGTCGCGACTGGAAGGCATGATTCGATGCCGAAGAAAGCGGAAGCAGAGCAGCTACTCTGATTCTACCGCTACGGTCGAGGGGCGGCGCGGCGATCGGTCGCTTCGCGGTGCGGTCCGTCGCGCAGTCGCCGGGGACAATGGAACGGCGACGGCATCGGCTAGCGGGGGACGGAAGTCCCCCGAGTCTGGATCGCGGTCGAAGACTGCGATCGCCCGACGCTCGGCGGGAAGATCTCTCGACCGTCGCTATGCTCGGTCGACGAACTCGGGGGACTTCCGTCCCCCGCTGGCCAGTTCGAACGCGCCGCGGTCGGAGCGGCCTGACGTCGAACCATCGACGGACAACCGCGAAAACGGCTCAGTCCGTTTTCACGTACATCAGGCTGCCGCACTGCTTGCAGGCGACGGGCCGGCCCATTTCGACGTCGGAGCGGACGTTGGGCGTGACGAGGTGGTTGCAGTTGCCGCAGCTTCCGTCTTCCAGCGGGGCGAGCCCGTTCTCGCCGTGGGACCGGATCGCGGCGTGATAGATCGCGACGACGTCGCCGTCGAGCTGCTTCTCGGTTTCCTTCAGTTCGCCCTGCACCCGTTCGAGTTCCTTCTCCAGGGCGACCTTGTCCTCGTCCAGTTTCGACAGCAGCCGAGCGTGTTCTTTCTTGAACGTCTCGACCGCCTCGGTACGCTCCTGCGACTTCTTCTGAACTTCGTCCAGCCGTTCGAGCAGTTCCAGAATCTCGTCCGACAGTACGGCGTTCGCCTGCGTGTCGGCGGCGATTTCGTCCTGAATCGCCTTGTAGTCCCGGTTGCTGTTCGCCTCGTTCAGCTTGCCCTTGCGGTTGGCGACGCGATCCTCCCGCGTGCGCAACTGGCTCTGCTTTTCTTCCGCCTGCCGGCGGACGTTCCGCCAGTTCTCCTTCTCGGCCGCCAGTTCCTGTTCAAGGTTGTGCAGGTTGGTTTCGCTGGTCTTCGCCCGGTGCGGAAGGCGGCGAATGCGGTCCCGGAGATCCGAGACCTGGCGGTGCATGCGATGGAGGGTTTGCAGCAGGCGGGGAAGCGACATCGGGTCCGTTCGCGGGGGAAGAAAAGGCTCGGCGTCCGGTACGATCCGACGCGGCGCTTCGAGCGAAAGCCGCGAAGCCGGCGGATCTCCGCGGACGGAGGGTCCAATTTATCCCCGATGGGCTCACGAAAAAAGCCGCCCGGCTGGAGGTCCGGGCGGCTTTCGAAGTCTCAGGCGAAGCGCTTTCGGCTCCGGAAGTTCCTCGTCGATTCCGTTTCGTCAGAGCTTTCCGACAGAACGGCTCGCGGATGAGCCGTTCCGTCGCAGGTTCGGACAGCGTCCGTCTCAGTCGGTCTTCAGGAAGCCGAGCAGTTCCTTCGAACGCTTCGGATTCTGCAGCTTCTTGACGGCGGAAGCCTCGATCTGGCGGACTCGCTCGCGGGTGACCTTGAAGATGCGACCGACCTCTTCCAGGGTGTAGGTGCAGCCGTCCCGCAGGCCGTATCGCAGGCGGATGATTTCCCGCTCGCGAACGGTCAGCGTCTTCATGAGCTGATCGATCCGCTGACGCAGGATCTCGTTGTTGGCCATCTTGAGCGGGTTGTCGCTCGAATGGTCCTCGACGAATTCGCCGAAGGCGTTGTCCTCGCTGTCGCCGACGGGGCGATCCAGGCTGACCGGGTGCTTGCCGATCTCCATGATCCGGGCGACCTCGTCGACCTCATGGCCCGAGACGTCGGCGATTTCCTGGTAGCTCGGCTCGCGGCGGAGCGTCTGGGCCAGCTTCTTCTGCACCTGGCGGAGCTTCGACAGGACGTCGATCATGTGCACCGGGATGCGGATCGTGCGCGCCTGGTCGGCGATGGCGCGGGTGATCGCCTGGCGGATCCACCACGTCGCGTAGGTGCTGAACTTGAAACCGCGGCGGTACTCGTACTTGTCGACCGCCCGCATCAGGCCCGTGTTGCCTTCCTGGATCAGGTCCAGGAAGCCCAGGCCGCGGTTGCGATACTTCTTCGCGATCGCGACGACCAGCCGCAGGTTGCCGCTGCAGAGCTGACGCTTGACCGCTTCGTACTCTTCGTGCTGACGTCGGGCGAGCTGCACGCGTCGGCGGAGGGACTTGGGGCTTTCGCAGGCGACGAACATCAGTTGCCGCAGCTCGCGAACGAGCCCGCGACGTTCTTCTTTCGCGAAGGCCGAATCGCCGAGCTGATTCAGGCGGCGACGGACGGCTTCCATGCGGGTCGCGATCTTCTCCATCTCCGCGAGCAGCGGGAAGACGCGGCGCGAACGGAGCGAAAGCTCCTCGACCAGTTGCAGACGCTTGGTCCGCGTGGCGACGAAGCGCTTGCGAGCGTTCGTCTTGTCGGCGCGGCTGGCGCTCTTCGAGGTCAGCGTCGCGAAGTCGGCGCGGCTGCGAAGGAGCAACGCGTCGAGCGTGCGCAGGTTGTGGGGCATGCGGCCCGTGACCTGCTCCTTGGTGAGGCGCTCGGTTAGGGAGACCTTGATCGTGCGATCGAACGGCAGTTCGCCCGCCTGGACCCGCTTGAGGACGGCGACCGTCGAGCGCAGGGCGTAATCGTTCGCGAGAATCGTGCGGCGATAGCGACGCCGCGTGATTTCGATCTTCTTGGCCAGGCCGATCTCTTCCTGCCTGGTCAGCAGGGGGATCTCTGCCATCTGGCTGAGATAGGTCCGGACCGGATCGTCGCCGGGGCGGTTCAGGCTTTCCTTCGCCTGCTGCCAGTAGGAAGACTTCTTGAGTTCTTCCTCGTCCTCGTCGCTCGCGACTTCGACGGCGGCGCCCGGGACGACTTCGCGAATCTCGATGCCCCGTTCGTCGAGCGCGGCGAGCAGGTTATCGAGCTTCTCCGGCGTGACGTCGACGTCGGGCAGATAAGCGCCGACCTCTTCGTACGTCAGAAAACCCTGGGACTGGGCCCGCTCGACGAGCAGGCAGAGATCTTGATCGAGCAGTTGCATGTTCTCGGCTCCTCCATGTGCACGAGTACATCGTCGGCAAGTCGGGACGGGCCTGAATCCGCCAGGCCGTTCCTCGTCCTTCCTCGCCCTGTCGCTCGCTGCAAGGCGCCCGGCTTCCTTCCGGTCGTGGAACTCTCGCCTGTAGAGAGAGTTCCTCCTCGCATCGAACGCGTATCGTTTTCGCGAAGCCGTCCTCAGGGCGGCGTTCGCGGATAGTTCGGTATCAGCCCTCTTCGAAGTGTTGGGGCGCCGCTCTTCGGCGGTTGTCGTCGACGACGGAGAGAAGGATTTTCATCATTTCGTCTTCGTCGGCAACGCCAGTTTCCAATTGCTGATGCTTGAGCCGTTCGGCCCGCTCCGTTTCCACGGAAAGAATGCGGTCGAGCGTCCGGTCGATCATAGATAAAACGTCGTCCAGAGCGAGCGAGAGCTTCGTGCCCCGGGTCACCCCGCGAGCGGTGATCGCGAGCGGCACTTCGCCCCGTGCCGATTCGTCGAGAGCGACGATCGCCGATCTCAACGCCGCGTCTTCGGTCATGCCGAGCAGCGCGTGCAGTTCGATCGTCTCGCCCAGATTTTCCAGTTCGATCATCGCGTCGAGAATCGTCGCGCCCGTCTCGGTCGGCATCCGTTCGTGGGAGATCCGCTCCCGCACGCGATAGAGCAGCTCGGGCCGCGCGATGAGAAGTTCCAGCAGTTCCCGCTCGTCGCGGGCTAGCTGGACGAAGGGTCGCGCGGTCGGCGCGTCGCTCGCATCGAGGGGCGGCGTCTCCCCGCCGCGATTAGTCGTTCGCGATACTTCCCGTCGAAGTTCGTCCAGCCGGCGGCGGATCGAAGCATCGTCGATGGAGAATTCCCGCGACAGTCGGGCGATCATCTGCGGCACGCGAAGCGGATTGCGAGCGGCGCCCGCGTTGCTCGCGACGGGAACGCGCGCGAGCGAACGGAGCACTTCGTCGAGAGCTTCGGCCGCGCGGTGCGTATCGCGCAACAGGTCGACCGCCTCGGTCGCGATGCGAAGCTTATGCGACAGGGCGTCGACCGCGTCGTCGCAGATCTTCAGAAACGCTTCGCCTCCCTCCCGGGCGAGGAAGTCGCAGGGATCGAGATTCTCCGGCAGCGTCACGATCCGCAGATCGACGTCCGCGGCCAGGAACAGATCGAGCGTCTCGCTCGCACGGCGTCGGCCCGCTTCGTCGCCGTCGAGCACGAGCACGACCGAGTCGGCCAGAGCGCGCAGCATCTTCAGGTGCGATTCGCCGAGGGCCGTGCCGAGCACCGCGACCGCATGCCGGACGCCGACCTGATGAGCCATCATCACGTCGGTGTAGCCTTCCATCACCAGCGCCTGTCGGCGGCGGAGGATGGTCTCTTTCGCGAGATCGAGGCCGAACAGTTGATCCCGCTTCGAGAAGGCGGGAGTCTCGCGCGTGTTGACGTACTTCGCCGAGCGTTCGTCGGCATGTTCAGGAAGGATGCGCCCGCCGAAGCCGACGATCTGCTTGTGGACGTCGCGGATCGGGAACAGCACCCGGCCGCGGAAGACGTCGTACTTGCGACCGCTGTCCGCCTGGCCCATGAGCCCGGCGAGTTCGAGGTCCTCGACTTCGATCTCGGCGGGGCGGACGCGACCGGCGAGCCAGTTCCACTCGGGCGGAGCGAAGCCGACTCGGAACGATTCGAGCGTCTCTTCGCGAAAGCCTCGCTTTTCGAGATACTTCCGCGCGGGCGCGGCTTCGAGAGCTTCCAGGAAGAACCGGCGATACGTCTCGGAGGCCCAGCCGTTGGCGGCGAGCGCCCGGCGACGCGCATCGCGGGAACGCTCGGCGGCCTGCTTCGAGGCGGCGGAGCCCTGCCCCTTGGGCAGTTCGACGTTGACCCGTTCGGCCAGGATCTGAAGGGCCTCGCGGAACTCGACGCGTTCCTGCTTCATCACGAAGTCGAACACGTCGCCGCCGACGTTGCAGACCCAGCATTTCCACCACTGGCGCTCGGGGTCGACGTTCATGCTGGGGCGGCTGTCGTCGTGAAACGGACAGAGCCCCAGAAAGACGCGACCGCGCCGCTCCAGACGGATCGAAGCGCCGACGACCGACACGATGTCGGCAAGCTGCTTCACCTGCCGCTTGGCGTCTTCCCAGGCCGAATGATCCATGGTCGCGCCTTCCGTGAAGCTAGCTAGCGGTGCGTAAAACCCAGCCTAGTGCGTGTCGCACTCACATGTCGCGTTCCCGGCGATCCGAATCGCCGCGTAATCGGCGAACACGCCGCTACAGATTCGCGAGACGCGCTCTAGCTGCTGGGTCGCAACCTGCGGCGCCGACGACGAACTCGCTCCAGGGAATTCCGTCTCCCGCCAGCCGTCGCGAGCGCCGAGGATCAGCCGCCCGGGGGAGCGGTCGGCGGCTTGAACTTGACGTTCTGGATCAGCTTCACGACTTCCTTCTTGCCGCTGTCGTCGACGACGTATCCCGAAATCGCGGTGATCGCCGCGATCGTCTCGGACCACTTCAGGTTGTAGTCGGCGTCGATGGTCGCTTCCTGGGACGTCCCTTCGCCGGTCGGACCCCCCTCGCTGCCCACCGTGGTGATGACGTGGCGGTGAAGTTCGTCGAACGACGCGAAACTGCGGGAGTCGTCGACTCGAATATCGGCGAGGTTTCCGTTCGCGTCCGCGACGAGGCGGATATTCATCGGCACGGTCGGGTCGATCTCGGTCGGACCGGCCGACGACGCCTGGGGCATCCGGATGTCGAAGTCGCCTTCGAGCGAGACGACCTTGAACGTCAGAATGAAGAACGCCAGGAGCTGGAACACGATGTCGATCATCGACGTCATGTCGAGCGGAATCTTGTCGTCGCTCTTGGGAACGCCGCGGCTTTTCATAGGACACGTATCGAACGAGTTGCGACGCCGGGGAAAGATGCGTCGCGCGATGATCCAGGAGCGATCGCCTGCGGATTCGACCGCGCTGCGGCTCCGCGAGTTACTTCAGTTCTTCGCGAGCGCGGAGCAGAAAGTTCTCGTAGCCCTGATCGAGGCAGGCCTTCATCAGGTTTTGAACCATCCCGGTCTCGGCGTCCTTATGACCGCGGATGATGACGTTGACTTCGTTCAGGGGAACGTCCATCGCCTGAAAGGAGTTCGCCTCGCTGTTCAGGTAAGGACCCACGCCGGCGAGGCTGGTCTTCGCGCCGCCGATGTAAATGTCCCCCGTCGCGGAGACGTGCATCGTGATCGGGTTTTCGATCGGAGCGTCGGGCGGCTTGGCCAGCACGCTGTCGGGAAGCTGTACGTGCTCGTTCTGCTCCGACTCCTTCATGTTCAGCATGAACATGAAGAAGGCGATGAGCTGAAACGTCATGTCGATCATCGGAGTCATGTCGACTTCCGACGTCATCGAATGATTGGCTTTCTTTCGCGCCATCGCGCCCTGTTCCCTGCGGTCGACCCGGATCGAATGTCAGAGCCCGCTCGAATCAAGCCTGCTGCTTGCCGGCGGCGCCGAAGCGGCTCATCAGTTCTTCGCTGGAGATGCCGACTTCGGTCATCAGCCGGACCAGCCGGTTACGAATGATGGCGAACAGAATCATGGCAGGGATCGCGATGGCCAGACCGATGATCGTCGTCATCAGCGCCGTCGCGACGCCCTCGGCCAGCTTGCTCGGGTCGGGCGTGCCGCCCGCGGTGGCGATCTGGTAGAAGGCCCGGATCATGCCGTCGACCGTGCCGAAGAGCCCGATCATCGGGCTGATGGCGCCGATGAGCGAGACGTAGCTGAGGCGCTGTTCCAGCTTCAGACCCTCGACTTCGCTGACCTGCTGCATCGCCTCGATGGCGTGCTCGTAGCCGACCGACAGCTTGGCCAGCCCGGCGGAGAGCACCTGGCCCAGCACCGATTCGTCGTTCTTGGCCAGTTCGTAAGCTTCCTGGTAGCGCTGTTCGGTGAGGAGTTGATCGAAGCCTTCGATCAGCGCCGGCGGACAGATGTTCGAGCGACGCGTGCCGAGAAAGTTCGACACGGCGAGCGCGACGAAGATGAACGAGATCAGGAAGAAGACGATCGTGTACGTGATGCCGAGCGCCTTGAAGATGAACGTGACGACGGAATCGGCCTTCCTCGGAGCGGCCGCGTCAGCCGGTGCGGCTGCGGGAGCCGCGGCCGCCGGAGCAGCCGCGTCCTCCGCCGGCTGAGCGAAAGCGTTCGCGACGAAGCCGCCCGCAGGCGACGCGTCGACTCCGAGAAGCGTCGCCAGAGCCAGCGCTCCGACGATCCAAAGGACGCTTCGGCTGACCCGACGAATCATGGAGGACTCCGGAAGAGCGACGGCGGACATGGGCGCGGCAGTGATGTTCGGTAGGTCGAAGAGACGTGAAGCCGTGCGGACGAGTGAGACAGGTCCGCCGACAGAGCGACAGGATCCGGTCGAGCCGGCGGCGGGGTTTCCGCCGAACAGGACCTCTCGCGATCGACATCGATCGCGGCAATTGTAATCGGAAAAAACCTGAGGCCTACGCCCGACCTTCGCTCCGACCCGTTCGGAGCGGAAAAGCTGGCGCGACCGGGGCCGCTCTGCCGGAAAATCCGGACGAGACCGCGACTCGCGACGGGCCGATGAGGCGCCGATCGCGGAACTTACTCCTTGCTCGCCCAGGCGGAGGCGCCGTAGCGCTCCCGCAGGGTCTGCCGGGCGTCCAGCGCCCGCTGACTCTGATTCAGCGAGCCCCACAGCTTCGAGAGGTTGTACAAAGCTTCGGCGTGGGCGTCGGGATCCTGCATGAAGAGCAGATCGACGTGAAGGTACGCCAGAAGCGCCTCCTTCGGATCGTTCGCCTTCAGGTGCGCGGCGCCGAGGCCATTGTAGATCTTCGCGTACAGCGCCTGATCGCGAGTCGGATCGGTCGTCGTGATGATATCGTTCAGGGCCTTGATCGCGTCAGCCGGCTGACCGGTTTGCGCCGTGGCCGTCGCCTGGCCGACCTTCGCGAACTCCTTGTACGTCTCGATCGCGTCGCTGCCGTTCGCGTTCGCTCCGACCACGGCCGTGTAGCCTGCGAGGGCCTCCGGATACTTCCCCTGCCGCATCAGGGCGTCCGATTCCAGGAGCTTTCCTTCGACCTTCATCGAAATCGAAGGCGCCTGAATCAGTTCGGCGTACGCGGTCGCGGCGTAGTCGTATTTGCCGCTCATCGCCGCGAGATCGCCGGCAGCCTTCCGGGCGTCGAAGTAGTGCCAACTGTTCGGATTGGCGCGGGTGAACGCGACGAGCGCGGAAGCGGCTTCGTTCGCGTTCGAATTCGGAGTTCCTTTGAGCGCGAGTTGCGCCGCGGAGTAGGCCTTGTAGAAGTCGATGTCCTGCTGCACCAGCGCCGGATAGTCGCCGGCGGGAACCTTCGCGAGTTCCGTCAGGGCGTCTTCGTATTGCTGCGTCAGCACCGATTCGCGACCACGGCGGAGTTCGCCGGGCTCTTCGGCGAAGATCAGGCGCTTGATCTCGCTCGACGGAATGGGAGCCTGCGCGGCGCCGTTGACGGTCATCGTCACCGAACCGGGCGTGGTCCCCGAGACCAGCCCGCGGACGACCTGGTCATCGTTCTTGTAAAGCTGATCTTGCTGGGCGAACGCCGCGGGGACGGCGAGCGTCGTCGCGACGAGCGCGACGCCGAAGCGGACGAGAAACGACTTCATCGTGGGGAGCTTCCAGTTCGAACAGGTGATTCGAGTAAAGCGCGGCCTCGCGTCGACCCTGAAGCCGCCGCGACTCGCGGTGAATTTATCCGCGATGAGCGGTAAGGGTTATCGGGACGCCGTATCCGGCGCCGGAGGCGGGGCGATCTTCGACAGGCCGTCAGCCGGCTTGCCGAGATCCTTCTGTACCCCCTTGAGCACGTCATCGAACTTTCGTTTCCATTCCGATCCGCCCATGTCCGGCATCGCCTTGGCGACCTCGACGATGGACTTCTCCGCCAGGTCGAGATGCTTCTTCTTCTGTGCGGCGTCTTTGGAGGCGAGCGCGTAGCCGCGCAGGGCCTCCGCCATCCGCAACCGGGCGAGGAAGAAGGTGTCCATCATGTTGTTTTCAGGCTTCGCGTTCTGGCGCGCGACGGAGCTGAGTCGCGTCCAGCCCCAGATGACGTTGCGCTGGGTCTTGGCGTCCTTGCGGGCGCCCATGATGGCGGAGAAGTATTGCTGGGGATCCTGTTTCCCCCACTTCATAAGCGTTTCCGCGGCTTCGGTTTGCACGTTGAGAACCGAGTTGTTCGGGCCCAGCACTTTCTCGAAGCGAGCGATGGCGCTCTGGTAGTCGCCCAGTTCCCGATCGATCATCGCGAGCTTCATCTCGACGGTTCGGGCGACGTCGGCGGGAAGCCAGTCGCCCCCCTTGTTCGCGCCCATCGAGAGGATCTGCTCGTAGGCGCCGCGGGCCTGTTCGTAATAGCCCTTCGCGGCGGGAGTCGCGACGCCGTCAGGACCGACGGCGCTTTGCGCGATGCCGTAGAAGGTTTCCGCGACCCAGACCTGCACGTCGAGTTGCTGGGCGCCTCCGCGAACCTGTTCGAGGAAGGCGGCGAAGGCCTTGGAAAGCGCTTCGCGCTGGGCGGGCGGAGCGTTTTCGAGCTGCTTCTGCAGGTCCTGCGCGATGGAAATGTAGATCGCGACGAGCGTCTTCTTATCCGGGATCGTGCCGTCGAGCGCCGTCATCGTCTGCTTGGCCTTCTCGATCGCTTCGTTGGCGCTGGCGCCGGAGGCGATGGAGGAGACGTACGAGCGAAGAGCGACCTTGTACGCTTCGGCGGCGATCTTCGGTTCGATGTCCGAGGCGCCCGCTGCGAGTTTCGGGAGCACGCCTTTGTCGGGATTTTCGAGCAGGGCGATCGCATCCTGGGCCCGGTCGGAGCCGACGAGAATCTGCGCGAGGAAGATGACGGCCAGCGCCTCGGTCTTTCCGTACTTCTCGGTCTGCATCCGTTCGACGCCCCCTTCGAGCGTCGTCAGGGCCGTCTGCTGCAACGCTTCCCGCCGCATCTGCAGGGCGGCGATCTCTTCGGCGGGAGCTTCCGCGGTTTCCAACTCCCGAAGCTTGGCGCCCCCTCGCAGATACTCCGCCCAGGCGATCTGTCCGACGAGGAGGTCCATCTGCGCCCGCACCGGCGAGTCGAGCGGGATCTGCTGCAGCAGAGCCATCGCGTCGTCGATCTTGCCCGCCTGCAATTGCATCGGAATGAGCGTCCCGATCGCGGCGGCAGCTTCCGGCTGGCCCTTGAACGCTTCGCCCATGTAATTGGCGACGCTTTCGGTCCGCGTCAGGTAGAACTCCTTCAGCGATTCGTCGGCGTCGTCGAACAGCTTCTTGTACGACGCCAGGGCGATGCGACCGCAATAGGGAGCCGTCGGATCTTCCGATGTACGACGGGCGACGAACTCTCCCAGCACCCCGGCGGAGAGCAGATCCTCGTTGCCGTAGTACAGCAGCGTCAGGAAGTACCGGACCCGGCCCAGCGCCGCAGGATCTTCGTCGGGCCCGGCGAGTCGCAGCGCGTCGCGGAAGTATCGGAGCGCATCGCCCCGGGCCTTGGCGATCGTCTGGCCGAGTTCTTCGACCTGCTGCTGGAGTTCGGCGTCGGCGCCGCCGCCCTCTTTCAGTCGGGTCTGGATCGTCTTGAGGGTCGCTTCGCTCGACTGGGCCACGTCGAAAGCGTCTCGTCCGGCCTGCTGAGCTTCCGCGAAAGTCGTCGGTTCGATCTGTTCCCCGGCCGCATCGGGTCCGCCCAGCGCGACGAGCAGCTCGCGCGCTTCTTTCTGCAGGTCGCCCTGAACGTTGCTGACCTGAAACGACAGGGCCTTGGCCCGACGCAAATCCTTTTGAGCGTCGCTTCCCTTGGGATTGGCCGCGGCTTCGGCCCGGGCCTTGAGCGCCTTGGCGAGCGACAACTTCATCTGAAGGAACTGGGGCTCCCGCTCTTCGGCCGGTCGGGCCGTGTCCAGCATGGCGCCGACCTGAGTGACGGTCTCGTCGAATTGCTTGATCGATTCGTGATTCCAGCACTGCGCCGCGACGGCGAGCGCCTGAATCTTCATCCCGCGCAGGCCCGGATCTTCCTGCTCGAGCACTTCCTTCGCCGCGGCGATCGCGTCGGCGTAGCGGCCCATCCTCAGATAGGCGTCGGCCTGAAAGACCTTCGCCTGGAAGCCCGCGTAGAAGATGCGATAGGCGTCGTAAATTTCGCCGAACTCGACGATTGCCTGATTCATCCGCTTTTCGTATTCGGCCTTGTTCTCTTTTGTGATCTCCGCCTGTTCGACGGTCATCACGGCGGAAAGCAGCCGCACGGCCTGGTAGGTCTGGCGGTACTGGTCGCGGTTTTCGCGGATGGTTCTCTGGGCGGGGTCGTTTTCGTTAAGGACCTTCGGAATGGCTTCGAGCCGCTCCTTCAGGTTCTCGCGGATGGTTTGGAAGCTCTGATATGCCTGGCTGTAGAGCTTGTCCGCTTCGGCGAGCTTCGCTTTGTCGGTCCCCTTCGCGTCGCGGACGAGCAGCCGCGCCTGGGCGATGAGGATGTTCGCCATTTCCTTCCGGGCGGCGGGCACGAGCGCGCTCGTGCCGTTCTTCGTCAGGAATTCGTTAAGGTGGCCTTCGGCCTCCTTCAGCAGCTTGATCTTCTGATCGCGGTTGGCTTCGACGCCAGCGAGTTCGACCAGCGTGAGGCCCCGTTCGTAGGGAACCTGCGCTTTGAAGAACGGACTGACGACCTCGCTCGTTTCCGCCGAGGTCAGGTAATCGAGCGCCGTGTCGTAATACCCCTTCGCCCGAAGCGCCTCGAGGAACATCGGCGCAGGATCTTCGGCCCGCACGACGGCGGATCCGCCGACAGCGAGGAGCATCGCCCCGAACGTCAGGACTCGGGCGAAACGCTTACGTTCGATCATGAATCAGCCAATCCGTTCGTGGGCGAAACGGTCTTGTCGTCGATCGTTCGCGGCGCCGCGAAGCGAACGCTTCAGGCGGTCTGCCGGGACGAGCCGAGGAGTTCCGATCCTGTCCCCTGAGAGAGCGGGCGCACGAAGCCGCCCCGGAGAGCCTACGGGAGAATCAGGACCGAAAAGAGAAGACAAAGTCATTGTGCCCCGCGTCGCCCGGAAATCCAAGACGTGGACGACAAGAATCGACGCCTGGATCGCCCGTCGCCTTCGGTAGCGAGCGTCTCGCTGCGCGAAGCGTTCGCTACCGAAGGCCGCTCCGCGATCCGCGCCAGGCGGATTGCCTGCCGTTCCCCCCGGAAACGCGAGAGCCGGACGAAAGGTACTCGACACTTTCGGCAGTTTGAGAAAAATGCGGACGCCGCTGCCGACGACTGAGGGGCAGCGTGAAAGCGACGTTCCTGCCGATGGCGGCTTCCCCGTATAATCGAGGGTCCGCGCGCTTGCCCGCGGGAGCCTCTCCGTTTCGATCCGGATGCCGATGGCTGACGTCGCCGCGAACCCCTCCGCCGATCCCTATTTCGACGCGATCGCCTCGCGCTCCACGCGCGAGACCGTCGAATCGATCCTGATTGCGCTCGTCCTGGTCGTGATGTTCCGGGCGTTCGTGTCGGAACCGTTCATCATTCCGACCGGATCGATGGCGCCCGGCCTGATGGGGTACCACCTCGACGTCGAGTGCGATCAGTGCGGTCAGCGCTTCGCCGTGAACGCGTCGAAGGAGAATCCTTACGAGCCTCCCCCGCCGGGCTACGAAGGGATCGGTGTCGCGGGCGTCTGCCCCGTCTGCCGGTATCCGCAGCCGTTCGATCGAGGCATCGACCGGAATCACGACGCCTACGCGGGCGACCGGATTCTGGTCAACAAGTTCAGCTACCTGCTGGCCGAGCCGCAGCGCTGGTCGGTGATCGTCTTCAACAATCCCTACGATCCCTACCAGAACTACATCAAGCGACTGATCGGCCTGCCGGGAGAGACGCTGCAGATTCATCGCGGCGACATTCGCACGAAGCCGACGAACGACGCCAGCGCGGCGCTGGTCATCGCCCGCAAGCCGCCGCAGAAGGTCGGCGCCCTGCTTCATATCGTCGACGACACCGATCGTCGGCCGCCGATCTGGAAGGCGAGCGGCTTCCCGGAACGGTGGCGCCTGTCCGAGGACGAAGCCTCGGCGAAGGTCTGGAAGGATCGCGTCGCCGCGCCGGACCCGTCGGTCGACGGTTTCGCCTGGATGGAATATCGCCATGTCATCCCGACGCCCAACGACTGGCGACGGATGGAAACGGGCCAGCCGATCGAATCGCCTGAGGCTTACGAAGGCGAACTGATCACCGACTTCTACGCCTACAACGCGCATGTGCAGGTTCCGCCTCGCGACGTCGCTGTCGCGGTGCGGATGATTCGCGATCCCGAAACGGCAGGGTCCTTCACCGATCGCTTGTCGCCCCGCGGGCTTCACTGGGTCGGCGATCTGGCGCTCGACGCCGACTTGGTCCTGAAGGAAAAGCAGGGAGAAGTCGCGCTCGTCCTGATCGAAGGGGGGCGGCGTCACGTCTGCACGATCGATCTCGCGACCGGCGTCGCGACGGCGACCATGGAACAGGGAACGGCACGACCGTCCTTCACCGACGGCGCGGGCGAGACGTATCCTTCGGTCGCCGCCACGACGAACGTCGTCGGACCGGGCAGGCGGAGCGTCCGCTTCGCCAACTGCGACAATCAGCTTTACCTCTGGATCGACGGTCGCAGTATCGCGTGGGATCGACCCGCGACGTTCGATCGCGAAGACGTTCGGCCCGTCTGGACGCCGGAGGATCCGGGCGATCTCGCGCCGGCACGGATCGGGGCGAAGAACGCGTCGCTGGCCGTCGCCGCGCTGCGGGTCTTTCGCGACGTCTATTACATCTCCTTGGAGGGAGGCGCCGGGGACTTTCGCGGCCTGGCCGATTACGAGGAACTCGAACGTTACGTTCCGATGCCGCTGCCGGGAGACTTCGCCGGCTCGCGGGGCGACGTCGAAGACCCGTTCTTCCTGAAGATGCCCCTCGCGGAGAAGTTCAAGAATTACCGGGCGTGGGCGAGCGAGCCCCTGTTCGCGAAAGAGAACTACCGCGCGACGGAGTACCGGATCGCGGACGACTGTTTCATGCCGCTGGGGGATAACTCTCCGGCGAGTCAGGATGCACGCTACTGGCCCGAACCCTGCGTTCCTCGCGACCTGATGATCGGGCAGGCGCTCTGCATTTACTGGCCGCACGCGTGGAACCGACCGATCCCGATGATCACCCCCAACGTCAGTCGGATGAAGTTCATTAGGTAGGAGACGACGCGAGGTGTGTCGCGGAACGAAAGGTCTTCGTAGGGTGGGTCATTGGCCCACCATGAAGCAGCGAGGGCTTGCAGTACGAGGCGGAGTTCGACGAAATAGACCGGCTCGACGAACTGGCCGAACGAACAGACCAAAAAAGGTGGGTCAATGACCCACCCTACGAGGTAAAGCTGCTTACGCGGCGATCAGACAAAGCCGCTTCGCGGCGATAAGACAAAGCCGCTTCGCGGCGATAAGACACAGCCGCTCGGCGGCAGTTCTCGCGATTCAGGGAGGAATCGGATGAACGTTCTGGAAGTGGACGGACTGGCGAAATCGTTCGGCGCCAAGCAGGTCGTCAAGGGCGTCCGGTTCGAGGTCGGCGAGTCCCGCATCGTCGGATTGCTCGGCCCCAACGGCGCCGGTAAGTCGACCTGCTTCAAAATGACCTGCGGGCTGATCGTGCCCGACCGCGGCAGGGTCATCCTCAACGGCGCCGACGTGACGCGTTGGCCCCTGCATCGCCGCGCCCGCGAAGGACGCATGGGCTACCTGGCCCAGGAGCAGTGCATCTTCGCCCGGCTGACGGTCGAACAGAACCTGCTCGGCCTGATGGAAATGCTGGGCATGGGCTATCGCGAGCGTCGCGATCGGTGCGAGGAACTCCTCGACAGCTTCGGCCTGATCGAGCATCGCCGGAAGCAGGCACGACGCCTGTCAGGCGGTCTCAGGCGACGGCTGGAAATCGCCGGCTGTCTGGTCAACCGACCGAACATCGTGATGCTCGACGAACCGTTCGCCGGCGTCGATCCCGTGACCGTGCAGCAGCTTCAGCGTTATATCTGCATGCTGCGGGACCAGGGGATCTCCATCTGGATCACGGACCACGCAGCCCATGCGATCCTGGAGATCACCGACTACACCTACGTCGTAATGGACGGACTGGTCGAGGTCGAGGGTCCGCCTGCCCAGATCCGGAATCATCCGAAGGTGATCGAGCAGTACCTGGGCGAATCGTCGCCCGCGCAGGGAGGGCTCGCGCCAGCTCGCGGATCGTACGACGCACGTCCCGCCGACGATTCGCAGGCTCCTGCGCGGGACTGGAAGAGTCGCATCCTCGGTCGACACGATCGGGCGCATCGCGGCGCCGAAACGGCGGAGGTCGCTCCCGCTTCGTCGCGCGTCGCCGCTCGCCGGGTGGAGACGCCCGCGACGCCTGTCGAACCGCGTCGCGAGGAAATCCCCGTTCCTGTGACGAAGGCCGCCGCTGCCGCGGAAGAAGCGAAGCGAAAGTTCGATCTGCGGATCGACTCGGCAGAGACCGATGCGGTGCAGACCCGCGTCCGCCGCAACCTGTTGGCCCGACAGAGCGTCCACGAGCAGGAGACGCTCGACGAGGACGACGGGAAGTGGTGAGCGGCGTCGGGTCAACGGGTCGCCGAATTCCTGAGCGGGGGGTGTGAACCCCCCGAGCTTCTCGCGTCGCACCCAGCTTCGGCTCGGAGGGTTCACACCCTCCGCTCAGAGAATCAGAAGATTTCGTCCGGCGGCAGGTTCAGGTGGCTCCGCACGACCGCGAGGGGAAGTCGCCGGATGCGGGCGCACTCTTCGATCGTGAAGCCGCGGTCGTTCAGCATCCGCGTCCAGAACGGATCGTCGGCGTCCGGCGCTTTGACGACGGGCGCCGGCTTCGGCGAAGAACGCGGCGTCGGCTTCGGCGATGCGACGGTCGACGCAGCAGGCGAGACGGGCGGAGCGTGAGCCGCGTCGGTGCGGGTGCGCGGAAGTTCGTCGAACGCCGGTTGGTCGTCGAAGTCGTCGTCCACGGCCGACGCGAAGGCGGCGTTGGCGTCCGCCAACTCGATGGCGGGTTCTGCCGACCGTTCCGCGAAAAGATCGCCTGACGCTTTGCTTGCAGGCGAACCGTTCGTCGCATTTCCGACGGTGACCGCCGGAGCGACCGCCGGCTTCGGGGCGCTTCGTCGTTCCAGGCGATCGAGCCGGGACGCGACCGCGGGAGGCCAGGGAATCGGAGGCAACTCGCCCCCCTTCATCGCCGCTTCGCCATGCATGGTCAGCCGCACCAGCGGGCGGAATCGCGTCCGCTCGAACGACTCGATCAGGTTCGTCGCCAGAAGCGCGTCGAGCGCGGCGGAAATATCCTTCAGTTGCCAGTCGGAAAGGATGCCGAACGTGGAGAGCGAATCCAGACGCAACTGGGCGATCTTCGACGCGTCCGAACCGCACAGCATCTGCGCGATGATCTGCTTGCCGAAGCGTTCCTTCCCGCGTGCGACGCCGCTCAATAGCTTCCGTGCGAAGTCCGCCGCCGCGACCGACGACGAAGCGACGGCGATCGCCCGCGGAGTGCGCGAGGTCGTACCGCCGTCCTCGGGACGACACCGGTCGCACGTCCCGCAGGGCGCCGCGTTCTCTTCGCCAAAGTAGCTCAGGATCTCCGCCTGCCGGCACCGCATCGAGAGCGCGTACTGCACCACGCAGTCGAGCCGCCGGTACTCCTCGTTCTTTCGGGCGTCGAGTTCGGAGAAGTCGAGATCGAGCGCCGAGAAGGATTTCTCCGGCGCGACGACGCGGACCGCCCTGCCCCGGAACGGCGGCGCGTAGTCGAACCATTCGGACTTCGACAGTTCACGCAGCGCGGTCGCGACCGACGCCCTCGGCAGCGAGGTCTTGCGTTCGATGTCTTCGATGCGGAAGTAGACCCGCTCGAAGCGGAACTCGCCCACGATCGATTCGATCGCATGCGCGACCAGGCGCCGGTTCTTGGCGTTCTTCGGAACCAGCAGGTCGAGCCCTGTGACGTCGGTATCGACGCGAACCGTCGCCAGGTTCTGGTGCGCGTGAATTCGCTCGATCGCGCCCGACTTTTCCAGCATCTGCTCGCAGGCGCGGATCCCGTCGAGGCCGAGCGGCAAGTTAAGCGCGTCCTTCAGTTCCTGCTGCGTGATCTCGACCGGTTGATCGCTGCGGGTGCGGAGGAATTCGTACGTCTCCTGCACGATCGACTTCGACGGGAATGCGTTCTCGATGAAGAACGACTGCATCCGCTTGTCGGCAGGCGAATAGAAGAGCATGCACCGCGAAGGTAGGCCGTCGCGGCCCGCACGGCCCGCCTCCTGGTAGTACGCCTCGAGCGTGCCGGGAATGGCGTAGTGAATCACGTACCGCAGGTCGCGCTTGTCGATCCCCATGCCGAAGGCGTTCGTGGCCGCGATCAGGTCGATCCGCCCCGCCATGAAGTCGTCCTGCACCTGCCGGCGGCGTTCGGGATCGAGACCCGCGTGGTAGACGCCGACCGACTTGGTGGTCCTGCCGCCGATCAGCGACGCGACCTCCTCGCAGCGCTTGCGCGTGCCGGCGTAGACGATACCGCTTCCCTCGTGCGACTCGATATAGTCGATCAGCCGCTCGTCCTTTTCGGCTCCCTGATGCAGGGTTTCGCTTTCGAAGCGCAGGTTGGGACGCGAGAAGCCCGTGACGAACGTGGCCGGGTCGCGCAGGCCCAGCGTGCGAGCGATGTCCTCGCGGACGTCGGGCGTCGCCGTGGCCGTGAGCGCGATCGTCTGCGGATAGCCGAGCCGTTCGCGGAAGCGTCCGATCCGGGCGTAATCGGGGCGGAAGTCGTGCCCCCATTCGCTGATGCAGTGGGCTTCGTCGACGGCGAGCAGGCCGACCTTCACCGACTTCAGCGTGCGAACGAACGACAGGCTTTTCAGGCGTTCCGGCGCGACGTAGACCAGGTCGTACTCGCCCGCGATCAGGCGCCGCGTCCGCTCGCTGACCTCTTCCTGATCGAGCGAACTGTTCAGGCAGGTCGCCGAGACGCCGATCCGCTGGAGCGAATCGACCTGATCCTTCATCAGCGCGATCAGCGGGGAGATGACCAGCGTCAGGTCATGCCGCACGATCGAAGGAAGCTGATAGCAGAGGCTTTTACCGCCGCCGGTCGGCATCACGCAGAGCGCGTCGCGACCCTCCAGCACGGCCCGGACGACGTCTTCCTGTCCGGGACGGAAGTCGCTCCAGCCGAACCGGGCGAGCGCCTCCGAAAGATCCTCCTTCGCGATCTGGGACATTCCGCCGATGCCGAGGCGACTACGTACGATCCGAACGTGCGTTCAGAGTACGAGAAATGGCCCGTGACGGAAACCGGCGAAGGGAGATTCGCCTCGAACAGATCTGTCGTGCCCCCAACGTCAGCGTCGCGCAGTTGAGCGGGCTGCGTCGAGCAAGGCCAGTTCTTTGCGCCAGGCTTCGCGTCGCGAGCTATCGATCTCCTCGTCGCGATCGGTCTGCTCGGCGGCGTCGATTCGCGACGATAAAGCTTTGACGACATCTCGTCGAACGTCGTCCGGAAGTTCGTCGCCTCGCAGACGTTTCAAGATCATCTCGCGGCCAAACGCACAGCCTGACAGGATGACGAGCGATCGCAAGCGCCGGCCTCGGCTCGCTTCGACGACCTCGCTACGCCACCAGCGCTCGACGGCGGCGTCCTGTTCCTCAGGAAGCGGCTCGTCGATCCGTAACAGGACCTCGATCGCAAGGTTTTCAAGCGTCGATCCCGCTTCCGCGGAGCGAAACTCGGCGAGGCAGGCTTCTCGGCACTCGTCGTCGACCGATTCCAGCCGATGTGCTCGAAGCAAAGCGTCGAAAAAGGGATCCTCCCTCAGTTTCTTCCACTCGACCTGGAACATCGCGGAGGGCGATTCGCCGAGATCGAACAGTGCGTCGCACAGGCTCGCTCGCAGGGGGCGAAGCGATGGCGCGTCGCAGGTGATGAGGATCAGCCTCACGGACCGCAGAAAATGATGTAGTCGCATCGCACCGTAGCGGGCCTGGGCCTCGCGCGAGACCAGCGACGGATCGTCAGGATATCCTTCCAGATCGTTCGCCATCGCGTCGGCCAGGTCGCCGAGCGCTTTCGTCAACACAGGGGCGAGAGCCGATACCTCCGGTATGCCGAGTTCGACCTCCGCTTCGAAGATCGTCGTCCGAAGGCGGTTCTCGATTTCCTTTAGCCGTTCGGCGTCGGACAGCTTCTCGGCGTCGGCCGGATCCACAGGAACGAAGTCTCGTTCGGGATCGTGCTGATCTTTTTCATAGGCAAGCGCTGCGCGATTCGCCGCTTGAATTCCTTCGCGTGCCACGGCGACTTCAGGGCGTCGATAGACCGCGGAGGCGATCGCTGCTTCCATCGCCAGCGCGGCCGCGTCCTGATCCAGCGTCGTCGTACGGATCTCCTTCCAATCCATACTGACGAGGTCCCCTTCCTCGGCGGCGACGGCCGTCCCGATCGCCTCGATGCTCGCCGCGGACGGGCAAAAGTCGGTTCGCCGTCGAGCGAAACCGCCGAAGACGAAAGAATTCAGGTTGTCCGATACGACGATTTGCCCCCAGACAGAACCATAGCGAAGCTGGTCGTCGGGCGATCGAACGCGAATCGCGACCAGCGGGTTATCTGAATGGAAGAGGTGCAAACATCGCGTGCGCTCGTCCCATACAATCCGCTCGATCTTCTTGCGGAGAGCCGCCGCTAAGAATTCCGACAAGTCGAGCTGAACCTCGTACGACTCCCCCGGCGGCAGGTCGGAGACGTCTTTGAACTGGAACTTCGCTGCATCGTTGCGAAAGCGCCAGGGAGAATGCGCGACGCGAATCCAGTGTCCCGAGTTGTCGAGGCGGAAGCCCTGCTCGTTTCGACCAAGAGCTATCGGCGCCTCGCGAGCGTCTCGTATGAGAAACCAGCAGGAGTCGTCTTTCTTCTCGACCAGGAACTTCAGGACGGAGACCGCGGATCCCGGGTCGGGTCCGGTAGAAATCATCGCGAATTCGAGCAGCCATCGCTCCGACTCCGAATCCGTGAATCGCAATGCCTCTGCTTCCTCCTCGACGACTCGAAGCGTTTCATCGATAGAGACGCTTCCCGACGGGTGCGCAAATAGCCTACGCACACCCCGCAGCGTCGTCGCAGTCTCTTCCGGCGGTTCCGCCTTCGCGAATGCCCCGCACGCTGTCGCAAGGACGATGAGAGCGAGAAGAAAGTGGCGCAACATCGCTCTGCCTGCGTGCAACGTCGATAAAGCCCCGCCGAGCGCTCGGCGCAAGCGGAGAAGTCGTCGGCGCTGCCGTCCCGACGCGGCGCTTTAGAATTCAGTTTAGCGAACGGCGACTTACGGCATGCGAGGCAGTTCGACGTTGCCGTGATAGCGGCGGTTGAACTCCGCGGGGTCGTAGGGATTCGTTTCGACGGGGCGCGTAGCGGCGCCTTCCGCGAAGCCGGCGGTCCGGACGCCCGTTCCGCCGGGCGAAGGCGCTGAAGCGGACGATGACGAAAAATCCGCGGTCGAAGCCGAGGTTCCCGATCCGGCAGCAGCGTCCAGCGCCTGTGCCAGCGAAACGAGCAGATCGCGCACCTTGTCGCCCGAGGGGCCAGCGTGCGCGCGCGTGGCGTGGCGGATGGCGGGGCTCTGCGAACTGCCGTCGTGGAGAAACCTTCGCACCGCGGCGAAGTTTTCGTCCGTGATTTCGTCGACTGGCTGGACCGCGATCGGATAGGGACGCAGGCGAAACTCGCCGCCGGAAGGGCCGCCGTGGCAGCGGGCCGCCGCGCAACCGAAGACGACCTGGGCCTGAACCTTCTCCGCGAAGTAGGTCCGCGGATCGACGGTCGGTTCCGAAGAGAACGCCGTCGCGGGCGTCACGTTGCCGGGGATCGCCGCTTCCGGACGAGCGGCGGCCAGACTCGACGCCTCGGCTCTTGCCCTGCCCTGGAGACGCCGTTCAAGCTGTGGAAGCTTGGGATGTCGCGGATCGATTTTCGACAGCGCCAGGATCTGGTCCGCCGCGCGGTGCAGGAGGTCTTCCTGCAGGCACCATTCGACCAGCTTCGCCCGATCGTCGACGGCCGCCGGCAGCAGGCCGTCGCGGCGGATCGCGTACGCCTCTTCCAGCGATTCGGCGATGACGAGCGACTGATCGATCGGAACGCGGATCTCTCCGCCGGCGCCGAGCTGGATCAGAAGCTGGTCCCCTAGCCGGGTGACGGAACCGCGAACGGTCCGTCCGTTCTTGAGCACGACGACGCCCTCGCCCGCGGCCAGTTGGAAGGCGTCGAGTTCTTTCTGCGCAGCGACCTCCGCGATCGGCCCCCATGCGACGAGCGAAACGGCGATCAGCGACAGGATCAGCGAGAGCGTCGAACGCATGAGCGATCGGGGACGGAGGCGTTCGCGCGCGGTAGAATCGCCCCCTTTCTGCGGGAGCGCTCCGCGCGCCGGCGGGATCGTCGCTTTCGAGGTCGCTCACCGTCAAGGTCGATTCGAAAACAGGCGAGCGCTCAACTCCTCGATCACGAACTTATGCTTGCCACGACCCTCCCACGCACCGACATTCAGGTTTCCCGCCTTGCGCTCGGTACGTGGGGGCTGGTCAGCGGAGCGCACTGGGGCGAACGGCGCGCGGAAGATTCCCGCGCCGCGATGGCGGCGGCGCTCGATCGGGGCGTGACGTTCTGGGATACCGCCGAAATGTACGGCGACGGCGCCAGCGAAACGCTGATCGGCGATTTCCTCGCGGGCGGTCGCCGAGATGAGGTCGTGCTCGCCACGAAGATGAAGCCAGAGAAGAACGATCCCGCGAAGCTTGCCCTCGCCTGCGAAGCGAGCCTGAAGCGCCTCCGCACCGATCGTATCGACCTGTACCAGGTTCACTGGCGAACGGACGACGCCCGGATCGAAGACGTCTGGGCGACGATGCTTAAACTGAAGGAGCAGGGGAAGATTCGCGCCGCGGGCGTCTGTAACTTAGGCGTACAGGATCTGGGCGAAACCCTTCGCAGCGCCGAGAAGCCGGCGACGAACCAGATTCCCTACAACCCGCTCTGGCGGGCGATCGAGCACGAGATCGCTCCGCTCTGCCTGCGCGAGGAGGTCGGGATTCTCGTCTACAGTCCGCTGCAGCAGGGCCTGCTGTCGGGCAATATCGGCTCCGTCGACGACGTCGTACCGGAGCGGCGTCGGTCGCGGCACTTCGCGGGCGATCGGCCCAACGCCCGGCATGGCGAGCCCGGCCAGGAAGAGCGGACGTTCGTCGCCATCGCAGAGCTTCGCGCGATCGCCGCCCGGGCGGGACTGACGCTTCCCGGCCTCGCGATTCGCTGGGCGCTGGCGAAGGACTTCGTGACCGCGGTGATCTTCGGCGTGCGGGACGCCGACCAGCTACGCACGAACGTCGACGAGGCCCAGTCGCCTCTGCCGGACGACCTCATGCACGAGGTCGATCTGGCGACAGCCGACCTCTACGCCGCGCTCGGAGCGAATCCCGATATGTGGGAAGGCGAAGCGAAGAGCCGCTACCGTTAGCTCCGTACTTCTACGCTTCAGCAGCCTGCGTTTCCGCGACGGTCGCTTCCGCCGCGGCGCCGACGACGGTCTCTTCGTTTCGCGTGACGACGAAGCCGAGGTCCTCGATCATGCGATAGTCCTCTTCGGGCGGCTGGCCCGAGGTGGTGAGGTAGTCGCCGACGAAGATCGAATTGGCGGGATAGAGCCCCAGCGGTTGCAGGCTGCGGAGGTGGAGTTCGCGACCGCCCGCGATGCGAAGTTCGCTGGTCGGATTGACGTAGCGGAACATGCAGAGCGCCTTGAGGCACTTCGCAGGGGTCAGGTCGGTCGGTCCCGCGAGCGGCGTGCCGTCGACCGGGTGGAGGAAATTGAGCGGGATCGACTCGGCCCGGAACTCGCGGAGGTGCATGGCCATCTGCACCAGATCCGAGGGTCGCTCGCCCATTCCCAGGATGCCGCCCGAGCAGACCTCCATGCCGGCGTCGCGGACCGCCCGGAGGGTGCCGACGCGGTCGGCGTAGGTGTGAGTCGAGCAGATGTTGCCGTAGTGCTCTTCGCCCGTGTTCAGATTGTGGTTGACCCGATCGACGCCGCACGCCTTGAGGCGGTCCGCCTGTTCGGGCTTCAGCAGTCCCAGGCACGCGCAGATCTTCAGGTCGTACTGCTGCTTGATCTCGGGAACGATCGTCTCGATCGCCTTGATCTCCCGCTCGTTCGGTCCCCGGGCGGAAATCACGATGCAGTAGGTCTTCGACTGCCGCTCGTACGCCAGGCGGGCGCCGTCGAGCAGTTTCTCCCGGCTCAGAATGTTGTAACGCGGGATCTCCGCGGTCGAGCCCTTCGCCTGCGAGCAGTAGGAGCAATCCTCCGGGCAGAGGCCGCTCTTCGCGTTCATCAGGAAGTAGAGCTGAACCGTCTTCCCGAAATACCGCCGCCTGATCCGGTAGGCGCCGGCGAGAATCTCCAGCAACTCGTCCTCCGGCGCCTCCAGGATCGACAGCGCCTCGTCCGAAGTGACGGGCGTCCCGTCGAGAACGCGGTCGGCAAGTTCCATCCAGTCGCAAGCGGACATGCGCAAGTCTCTTCCCGAGCGGCGGCGGTTCGCGACGGATCAGCGGTTTCCCCGACTCTCCGTCGCAGCGTAAGATGACGGCGAATCGCGGGCGAGAAGAACAGTCCTCCCGCCGGCGTCTCGCGAGCGTCGCTCGATCTTACCGACCGAAGAAACCAGCGTCGACGACGCCAGAATAGGAAATTCGATGCCGCACGGCGGCCAGAAGTATTTCATCCGCTTCGGGGTCGCCGGCCACGTCGGTCGCTTCGGAAGCGAGATTCCCCGGGAGCTACGTCGGGGCGATCGAATCGTCGCCCGAACTTCCCGCGGGCTGGAACTGGCCGAGGTTCTGGGCCCCGTCGAGGAGGATGCGGACGGGGGCGAAGGCTTCGACGATTCGACCGACGGGATGATCCTGCGTCCGGTCCTCGACACGGACGAGCTGCTTCAGGTGCGGCTGGCCCGGTATCGCGACCGGGCGTTCGACGCCTGCCGGAAGTGGCTGGACGAAAAGAGCATTCCCGGCACGCTGGTCGACGTGGAGCACCTGCTGGACGGGGAGTCGCTCTTCTTTCATTTCCTCGGCGATCCGCCCGAACTCGACTTCGCTGCTTCGGAAGAGTTGGCCGCGCTCTACGAGAAGAAGGTCCACTTCCGCCGGTTCGCCGATGCCCTGCAGCAGGGTTGCGGGCCAGGCTGCGGAACCGAATCCGCCGCGAACGGGTGTGCGACCGGCGGCTGCGGATCCTGCGCGACGGGCTGCGGCGTAAAGAAGGCTCGGACGAACGCGACCCTGTCGTGATGAGCGAAGGGAGTCATCTCGTAGGGTGGGTCATTGACCCACCTTCTTTCTGCGCGAGTCGACCAGGAAGAAGCCGGCTTTCTATTCGTTTCCTTTCTCGAGTTCGAAAAAAGGGTGGGTCAATGACCCACCCTACGGAACCGCTCTTCAACGTCAGGCGCCGTCGATGCTCAGAATCATTGCGTTCCTCGCGATTTGCTCTATGTCGACTCTCGGCAGCGCCTCGCCGGCGTTCGCCCAGAACGCGCAGGGCTGGCCGCAGTTTCTGGGGCCGAATCGCAACGGCATCTCGACCGAAACTGGACTGATCGCTAGCTGGCCGAAGGGAGAGTTGGACGAGGTCTGGCGGGTCCCTGCCGGCGGCATCGGAATGTCGGGCATCGCGATCAGCCGCGACCGCGCGCTGACGATGATTCAGTCGGACGGTCAGCAGCACGTCCTCTGCCTTGACGCTAAAAGCGGCAAGAAGATCTGGCAGGTTCCGGTCGCGGAGGAGTACGGCAACGCGCAAGGGGATGGACCGCGGGCGACGCCGACGATCGCTGGCGATACGGTCTTCGCGTATACGGGTCAGGGAATTCTGGTCGCCCTGCGATTCGACGACGGCAAGATCGTCTGGACGCGGAACTGCGTGGAGGACCAGGGCGGCGAGCCGGCCGAGTACGGGATGTCCTGTTCGCCGCTCGTAGCGGGCAAGCAGGTCGTCGTCACGGTGGGAGCGCCGAAGGCGACCGTCGCCGCTTACGACGCGGCATCGGGCGAACCGGTCTGGCAGGCTGGCGCTGGCGAAGCGCCGGGCTATTCGTCCCCTTTGCTGCTGGACGTCGGCGGTCAAAAGCAGATCGTCGCGTTCACCGGCGCCGCGGTGCATGGGATCGCGCCGACCGGCGGCAAGCTGCTATGGAGTTATCCGTTCAAGACCGACTACGCCTGCAATACGGCGTCGCCGATCGCCGTCGACGGGCAGGTCTTCATTTCCGCGGGGGAGAACCACGGCAGCGTCCTGCTGAAGCTCACGCCCAGCGCGAACGGGTTCGACGCAACCGAGGTCTGGTCGTCGTTCGGTCCGGAGAGCGTCCTGCGAAACGAGTGGCAGACGTCGGTCCTGATCGACGGATATCTCTACGGCTTCGACAACGTCGGCGGAGCGGGCCCTGTCACGCACCTCACGTGCGTCGACGCGGCGACCGGCGAAAGAGTCTGGCAGGAGATCCGCTTCGGCAAGGGCAACCTGATCGCCGCCGACGGCAAGCTGCTGATCTCGACCATGAAGGGCGAACTCGTGCTGGTCGAAGCCTCGCCCAAGGCGTTCCGCGAGATCGGTCGCCAGACGATCCTCGGCCCGACGCGTCAGGCGCCGGCGCTCGCCTCGGGCCTGGTCTATCTGCGCGACGATCAGGAAATCGTCTGCATGGATCTGCGGAGGAAGTAAGCCTGCGCTGCGGACTCGGTCGAACGCGTCCGCCTCAACCCGCACCGCCCGGAGCCTTCTGCGCGTCGATTTCGAGCAGGGCTTCGATCCAGAGCCGGACGTCGTTCTCGAATTCGCTCGAGAGGTTGCTCATGACGAGCTGCCGGTGGAACGCGGCGGCGCCTTCCTTGACGAAGGCGGCCTCGTCGGCGTCCTTGAACCGCGAATTCGGATCGGGAGCGATCAGGCGCCGGCAGAAACTCATCAGCAGGCCGTTCACGCTCACCTCGGGCGGCAGTTCGCGGTCGAGTCGCCCCGGCAGCGAAAGCTTCGCCTCGATCAGTTCCCCCGGCGTCCCGATGCCCGCGAAGAGCGGCTTTCCGGCCAGCAGTTCGATCAGCACGTAGCCGAGGCTGGCAAGGTCGCTCTGGAAGGTGCATTCCTGCCGTTCGAGCGTCTCGGGCGCCGCGTAGGCCGGCGTGCAGGGCCGCAGCGCCGGCGGATCGTCTTGGTAGAACGCCGATCCGATGTCGACGATCTTCGCGTTGCCCGTCCGTTTGAGCATGACGTTGCTCGGTTTCACGTCGCCATGCACGATCCCCTGGCGGTGCAACGCGGCAAGCCCGGCCAGGCACTCCCGGATCACGGCGACCGCCACGCCTGGTTTCATTCGCGGATGGGCCGGACCGTCGGTCACGACCACGTTCTGCAGGTAGTCCCAGTTATCCTTCGGGACGTGATCGCGAATCCTCAGCAGCATGAACGGATTGAGGAGCTGCCGGAGGTCGTAGCCTTCGATCCACTCCATCGCCATGATGCGGATGCGGCGACGATCGATGAAGTCGTGAACGTCCAGCAGGTTGTTCTGGTGAATTTGCGAGACGCGAGCCGAGACGTTGGCGATCCGCTTCATCGCCGTGTCGTAATCGAGCGGCTTCTCGTAAGTTTCGGGCGAGAACACCTTGAGCGCGACGGGAATGGTGAAGCCGTCGGCGCCGCGCCGCTCCGACAAATAGACGACGCCCTGCCCTCCTTCGCCGAGCTTTCGCAGGTAGGGATAGTGCGCGGTCCAGCTCTG
This sequence comes from Lignipirellula cremea, assembly GCF_056501455.1. Taxonomy (NCBI): domain Bacteria; kingdom Pseudomonadati; phylum Planctomycetota; class Planctomycetia; order Pirellulales; family Pirellulaceae; genus Lignipirellula; species Lignipirellula cremea. The sequence goes on along the minus strand of NZ_CM151415.1, from coordinate 4,819,748 downwards.
CCGGGGCTCGGTCAGCAGCCGGTCGTAGATCTCGACCAGAGGATTCGGAACGCGAGGCGCTCCTCCTTCCCGCTGAATCGTGCGGGTCAGGTCGGGCAGCGTCGAAGAGGGTCCGAACATGCGGTCCTTGTCGGCGGGAGTCGAGGCGGAGAGCTGACGGCGGAAGGTGACCGACCGCCGGCGATCTCGGGGCGGCCGCGTTGACGAGGCCGACCGCGTCCGCCTACGTTTGACGCTTCGCCGAATCGGCAGGTCGCGAGCGGGCTCGCGGCGACCGATCGGTTCGCATCGATGAAGCGAAGATGTCGGACAATCTATACGCGACCGTCTGTGAATACTATCGCGAAACGGCGCTGCTCGAGACGGTCGCCGAGACGCTGGCATGGGACGAACGCACGAATCTGCCACCCGGCGGAGCCGATTACCGGGGTGAGCAACTGGCATACCTCGCCAGGGAAATCCATCGCCGAAGGACCGCGCCGCAGGTCGGCGAATGGTTGCAGACGCTCTCCGGCGCCGATCTCTCGAAGAACGATCCCGACGCGATAACCGACATCCGCGAGATGCGCCGCGAGTACGATCGCCGACGCAGGCTGCCGGAGAAACTGGTGTCGGATCTGGCACGACTTACCGTGGAAGGGCAGCAGGTCTGGGCCCAGGCCCGCCGCGCGAACGACTTCGCCAGCTTTCGGCCCGTGCTCGAAAGAATCGTCGCCAGGAAACGCGAAGAGGCCCAGGCGCTGGGAGGGGGCGAGTCGCTGTACGACGCGCTGCTGGAAGATTACGAACCGGGCGCGACCGCCGCGCAGATGACGACGCTGTTCGCGGGACTGCGCGACGCGCTGGCGCCGCTGGTGCGGAGCGTCGTGGAAAGCGGTCGCGAGGCGCCGACGGAGATCCTCCGGCGGCTCTATCCGATCGAGGCACAGCGTCAGTTCTCCGTCTTCGCGGCGAAGCGGATCGGGTTCGACTTCGATCGCGGACGGATCGACGTCTCGGCCCATCCCTTCTGCTCCGGCATCGCGCCGAACGACTGCCGCCTGACCACGCGGTATTCCGAAAGGCTCTTCCCCAACGCCTTCTTCGGAACGCTGCACGAGTCCGGGCACGGCCTGTACGAGCAGGGACTGCGGAAGGACCGTCATGGCCTGCCGAGCGGGACGTACCTGTCGCTCGGCATCCACGAGTCGCAGTCGCTGATGTGGGAGAACTTCGTCGGTCGCAACCGGGGCTTCTGGCGGCATTTCTTTCCTGCCGCGCAGGGCGCCTTTCCCGAGGCGCTGGGCGACGTCGACGCCGAGGCGTTCTACTTCGCGATCAACTCGGTGCGCCCGTCGCTGATCCGCGTCGACGCCGACCAGGCGACGTACAGCCTGCACGTGATCGTGCGGTTCGAACTGGAGATCGCGCTGCTCGAAGGATCGCTGGCGGTCGCCGACCTGCCCGGCGCCTGGAACGAAAAGTACCAGAAGTATCTCGGCGTACAGTCGCCGACGGATTCCGACGGCGTCCTGCAGGACGTCCATTGGTCCGCCGGCCTGTTCGGATACTTTCCGACCTACACGCTCGGGCATCTGAACGCAGCCCAGATGTTCGAACAGGCGAAGCAGGATCTGGGCGATCTGGACGAGCAGTTCGCGCGGTGCGAGTTCCGTCCCCTGCTGGAGTGGCTGCGCGAGAAGGTGCATCGAGTCGGCCGAACCTGCACCTCTCCCGAACTGATCGAACGCGTCACGGGACGGCCCCTCTCCCAGGAGCCGTTCCTCGCCCATCTCCGCCGGCGGCTCGGTCCGCTATACGGCATCGAGTGAGCATGATCGCGGAGGTCGCATAATTCGTCCGCGGGAGATTGCTCCAAGCTCTTGGATGGGATACCGTCAGGTTTCCTCTCGCTCGAACTCCAGCAGCCTTTCTTTTTTGCTTGCCGCGAAATCGGTAGGGCGAAGCTGCGCCTATTCTTCGAGAGGGACGCGTGAACGAGCCACTAGGCGTCGATCCGCCCACGTCTTGCCCGCAGTGCGGTCGCAGGCTCGATGCGACGCTCAGCATCGACGGCTCGCTCGTTTGTCCGTCGTGCGCTCATTCCACGACGTCGTTAGCAAGCGAGGGGCGTTCCACCCGGGTGTTCGGAACCGACGACGCCTCGGCATCCAGCGACGGAGAGCGCTTCGTCCTGGCCGGCATCCTCGGTCAGGGCGGCTTCGGCATCGTCTACAAAGCCTTCGATCGAACGTTGCGTCGCCACGTCGCGATCAAGGCGCCGCGGAACACGAGCGGCGATTTCGACCCCGAGCAGTTCATTCTCGAAGCGCGAGCGGCCAGCGCTCTTCGGCACCCCAACATCGTGACGATCTTCGACGTGGGGTCGAAAGACGGCGAGCCGTTCATCGTGAGCGACTGCATCGATGGGGTGACGTTGCGAAATTGGCTGGAAGGTTCGCAAGCGAATTTCGAGGCCTGTGCGCGCCTCGTCGAGAAGCTCTGTCGGGCCGTCGCGTACGCGCATGCAGCGGACGTCGTCCACCGCGACATCAAGCCGAGCAACGTGATCGTCGACGACGACGACGAACCGCACCTGCTGGACTTCGGGCTTTCGCGAAGCCGAACGTCCGGTGAAGTCGTCGAGTTTCGCAAGAGCGTGCCCGTCGGAACGCCTGCCTACATGGCTCCGGAGCAGGCCTGCGGCGATTCGGACCGCATCGGCAAACCAGCGGACATCTACGCTCTGGGCGTGGTGCTGTACCAGGCGCTCACGCGACGACTCCCGTTCGTGGGAAGCCCGTCCCGGATCATCGATTCCATCCTGCACGAAGACCCCGTGCGACCGCGCTCGGTAAACCAGGCGATACCGCCGGGGCTCGAGGCGATCGCGCTGAAGGCGATGCAGAAGGACGTCGAGCGGCGATATGCCGACGCAGGATCGATGGCCGACGATCTGGTCCGCTACCTGGAGGGGAGACCCGTACGCGCGCTCGGCCGCCACGACGTTCGTTCGCTGACCATGACCGCGCGTCGCGGCTTCATCGGCGGCGTCGCCGCAGTCGCCACCTGCAGTCTCGTCGCTGCGGGACTGTGGATCGGCTGGCAGATCTACGAGGACGATCGGCGTGTCCGCGTCGCGGTCGAACGAGGCTCGTCCGATCAGAAGCTGACATGGATTCCGATCGATGACTACGTCGGCGCCGAGGTCGTCGATCGAGACGCACGAACGACAGGGGACCGTTCTCTGCTCCTTTCGCCCGGCCTTTATCGCATTCTGGCGGACGGACCCGACGGATGGTCGGAAGTTTGGAGAACCGTTCCCGAGCCGGGAGGTTCAGCTCCTTACGTTCACTACCTGAGAGACGGCAGCCAGATCCGTCCGAAATGGCTCGACTGGGATGCCGCCCCAGAGACCACGGTTCCCGAGATCGCGTACGTCTCGCCGTCGATCGTCGGATTCACCAGAATCGACGAAACCGAGTTCTCGCACTTCGCGGAGCGACCGGATCACCCCCTCTCCGGAATTCATCGAGTACCCGCGTTCTATCTGGCCGATCGGACGATCACCGTCGGGGAATTGATCGCCGAGTACGGCGATTCGTTCGGTAACGATGCGACGAAGCCTGGGTCGGAGGCGGTCATCAACTTCGAGATCGCCCTCGACTTCGCCGAGCGACGCGGCATGCGATTGATGACCGTCGAGGAGTGGCTTTGCGCAGCGACGAATCGCGGCGCGACCCGTTATCCCTGGGGCGATCAAGAGCCGATCGACCTCACGGAAGCGTCGTTGTCGTCGATCGACGTATGTCGCGACTTTCCTTCGATCGCCGGACTCTACTCCGGCAATCGCGAATGGACGCAATCGATCGTCGGCTACGGCGATCGTCGACCGACCGAGAAACTCGCGAAGGAGCGGCTTCGTCGTCGCTGGACGGTCGGCGTCGTCGCTCCCATGTCGACCGTTCGCCTGGCGAACTTCGCGTCGACGGTCGAACCGTTTCAGATTCGCGAAGAAACGCCAATGAATCGAACGGCGTTTCGTCTCGCCAGATCGGCATCGCTTCCGAAATTCGACGATTGAGTTGGTTGTTCGAAATCTTTTGCAACGCAGGAGTCTCGCAGCGATGAGAATCAGTTCGAAATGCGTGGCGACGTTCGCGATCGTCGCGGCCGTCGTCGGGGCCGCAGGATCGTCTGCGGAGGCCCAGTGCCGGTTACGACTGTTCGGCCAATTCCGTATGCGGACCTGTGCGGAGCGCTATTGTCCGCCTTCCGACTGCAAGCCGATCACCTGTTGCGAGCCCGCCGCGCAGGCGACCGGTTGCGATTCGTGCGCGACGCCGGTCAACAGGCTCTACGGAACGTCCCCGATGTATCCCGTTCTGTTTACGGGCTATGACGGGGTGTACTACCACTACGCGACTTCGTGTTGCGACCAAAACGATCTGCATGTCGGCGTCGCGACGTCGACGTACCCGCTGCCCCTGGTTTCTTGCAGCCCGACTCCAGGCCCGGAGCCGATTCCTGTGCCGGTCTTCGCCGTGCCGCCTATGTATCCCGCCACCTCGACCCATTATGGCGACCTGTCGCATGAATACCTCGGATATCACGATGCGAAAGCCGTGGTAGCGCCGCCCGATCCGGCGACGACGACTTGGCTTACCGTCGCGAAAGATGACCGTAATCGCGTCTACAGGTTCCACATCGAGGGCATCGACGAGCAGACGAAATGGTTTCTTCTCTTCTACGCGGAATCTCCCCTCACGGGCCGTCTCTACTTCGCTCGCGAATTCTGCGATGAAAGGGACAGAGTCACTTATGCCGCGGGCGGGTTCTCCGAGTTGACGGATCCGGTCAAGCCGGACCAGAACGGGCTTCGGCGTTCGAAAAAGATCGACCAACCGACCGTCGAAGGCCCGCTGTACAAGGCCAGATTGGAATCAGCGCAACTCCTGATCTCCGGGCGTGAAAAGCTCGACGCCGTCGTTCAGATCGTCGTTCACGGCGACTGGGGTTCGCCGATTTGCCCCTAGGTCTCGGGGCCTCGCCGTCAGGGATCGGGCGCCGCGCTGTCGTCTACAGCACGAGGCGGGCGGGAGTTCGATTACAATCGAGTTCCCGCCGCCTGACCCCACCGCCGGTTCTTCCTGGAGACTGCCTGATGCTTCGCAAGTTCGCGTTCCTGTCGCTCTGCCTGGCCGGCCTGATGGGGACGATCGCCCCGGGTTTCGCGGAAGAGACCCAGACTGCTGAGGAAAGCGGGTTTACGCCGCTCTTCGACGGCAAGACGCTCGAAGGCTGGGAAGGCGATACGGAAGGCTACGAGGTCCGCGACGGCGCGATCGTCTGTATCCCCTCGAAGGGCGGATTCCTCTACACCGACAAGGATTACTCCGACTTCGCGTTCCGGTTCGAATTCAAGCTCGGCGCTCCCAACGCGAACAACGGCATCGGCATTCATGTGCCGGTTCCCCCCGGCGATCCGGCCTACTCCGGCATGGAGATCCAGATTCTCGACGAGAACTACAAGGGGATCGCTCCGTATCAGGCCCATGGATCGGTCTACGGCGTCGTCGCCGCGAAGCGAGGTCACCAGAAGCCGAACGGGGAGTGGAACGAGCAGGAGATCCGCCTGAAGGATCGGCATATCACCGTCACGCTCAACGGCGTCGTGATCGTCGACGCGAATCTCGACGAAGCGACGAAGGACGGCACGCTCGACAAGAAGGAGCATCCCGGCCTGAAGCGGGAGAGCGGTCGCATCAGCTTCTGCGGCCACGGCGCCGAAGTGGCCTTCCGCAACGTCCGGCTGCAGGATCTGAGCGAGAAGAAGTAGTTCGCGAGTTCCCGACGCAAACGCCTCGGAGGGCGGACGCCCTCCGCTCAGGACGAACGAAGAGACGCGAGCGAGCATGGCGACCGCGATCGAAACGGAAGCGATCCGCATCCACGGGGCCCGCGTTCACAACCTGAAGGACGTCCACCTCGCGATCCCCCGCGACAAGCTGGTCGTCATCACCGGGGTCAGCGGCTCGGGCAAAAGCAGCCTGGCGTTCGATACGCTCTACGCCGAGGGACAGCGGCAATACGTCGAGTCCCTTTCCGCGCAGGCGCGACGCTTCTTTCGGCAGCTTGAACGGCCTGACGTCGACTACATCGAGGGGCTCGAGCCGACGATCTGCATCGATCAGCGGCGCTCCGCCACGCAGCGCCGCAGCTCGGTCGGAACGCTGACCGAGGTCTTCGACTTCCTGCGGGTGATGCTCGCCCGTCTCGGCACGCTGCACTGTCCCGGATGCGGCAAGCCGGTGAAGCAGACGCCGCTGGAACGCATCCAGCAGGACGCCCTCGATCTGCCCGACGGATCCAAGGCGATGATCCTCGCTCCCAAGGGGACGCTCTCCGGCGCGGAGCTTCGCGAGGCGCTCGAAAAATTGCAGGAGGCCGGCTTCCTCCGCGTCCGTCTGAACGGCAAGTTCTACGAACTCGACCGCTTCGCCGGCTGGCCGGGAGACGACCCGGTCTCGGTCGATCTGGTGCTCGACCGGGTGGTCGTTCGCGAGAAGTCCGCCCGGCGGATTCGCGAATCGATTCACCTTGCCGAACGCGAAGGTCGCGGCTCCGTCATTCTGTTCTTTCAGCCTCCCGGCGAAGCGAACGGCGTCGCGACAGAACGCCACGAAGAGGCGACGAACGGCGCGGCGGAGAAGAACGGAGCCGGCGAACACGCCGGATGGCAGGAGCGGGCCTACTGCACCGAGTTCGCCTGCTCCGACTGCGGCATCCAGATGGAGTCGGTCGAGCCGCGGGACTTCAGCTTCAACAGCCCCTACGGCGCCTGCCCGGCCTGCGACGGTCTCGGCCAGGCGGAGCGTTTCGATCCGGCGCTCGTGTTGCCCGGCGACGATTTCGCGGAGGGCCTGCTCGCGTCGCCCGCTTTCGTCGAGAACGGCTTCTTCGCGAAGCGACTGCGGGAAGAGTCGAAGCCGTTCTTCGGCGAACGTCCGGCGCTCGCGAAGCAGGCGTGGCGAAGCTGGTCCGCCGACGATCGCCGGGCGCTCTGGCGCGGAACGGCGACGTTTCCAGGACTCGCGACCGCGATGGAAGGCGCCTGGTCCTCGTGTACGCGCAAGAACGCGCTGGAGGAGATGGCGCCGTTCCGGGGCGACGTGCCGTGCGGCGAATGCGAGGGGTTGCGGCTGAATGCACGCGCTCGCAGCGTGAGCCTGCACGATCTGTCGCTGCGGGAGGCGCTGACCCTTCCGATCGACGATCTGCTGCCCCGACTTCGCGAGATGCCGTTCGACGAATCGGAAGCGAAGATCGCCGACCCGCTCGTGCGCGAGATCGTCAAGCGACTGGACTTCATGTCCCGCGTCGGCATCGGCTACCTCACGCTCGGCCGCGGCGTCGATACCCTCTCGGGCGGAGAGTTGCAGCGCACGCGGCTCGCAACCTGCGTCGGCGCGGGGCTGGTCGGCTGCTGTTACGTGCTCGACGAACCGACGGTCGGCCTGCATCCCCGCGACGACGATAACCTGATCGCCGCGCTTCGCGATCTGCAACGGCAGGGAAATACGCTCGTCGTGGTCGAGCATGACGAAGCGATGATGCGCGAGGCCGACTGGTTGATCGACATCGGCCCCGGCGCGGGCGAAGCGGGCGGAACCGTCGTCGCCGAAGGAACGCCGGAACAGGTCGCCCGCCACGCGACCTCGCTCACCGGTCAGTATCTTTCCGGCAGAAGGCGGATCGAGATCCCGACGCGCCGCGAATGCGATCGCGCGCCGATGATCACGCTGGCCGGCGCGTCCGCGAACAATCTCAGGGACGTGACGATCCGCGTCCCGCTGGGCCGGCTCACGTGCGTCACCGGCGTCTCGGGGTCAGGTAAGAGCACGCTCATCCACGATACGCTCGCGCGCGCTCTTCGTCGCAGCCTGGGCGAACGGGCGCCTGCGCCGGGCCGCTTCGCTCGACTGACCGGCGTCGAAGGAATCGACAAGCTGGTCGAAATCGATCAGGCGCCGATCGGACGTTCGCCGAAGAGCTCGCCCGCGACGTACGTGGGCGTCTTCGACGAGATTCGCAAGCTCTTCGCCACCACGAAGGAGGCCAAGCGACGCGGCTACGGCGCCTCGCGGTTCAGCTTCAACGTCGCGGGCGGTCGCTGCGAAACGTGTCAGGGTCAGGGCGTGACGCGGCTGGAAATGAACTTCCTGCCTGACCTCTACCTCACTTGCTCGGAGTGCAACGGCGCCCGGTTCAATCGTCAGACATTGCAGGTGCGCTACCGCGACCTGACGATCGCCGACGTGCTCGACTTGCCGGTGGAGCGGGCGTGCGAAACGTTCGACGCGGTCGAGGTCATCCGCCGACCGCTTGAGAGCCTGCGCGATGTCGGCCTCGGCTACCTGCGGCTGGGGCAATCGGCGGTCACGCTCTCGGGCGGCGAAGCGCAGCGGATCAAGCTCGCCGACCAGCTCGCGCGGCCCGACACGGGGCGGACGCTGTTTCTGCTGGACGAGCCGACGAGCGGCCTGCACCTGGACGACATTCGCAAGCTGCTCGAAATCCTTCAGCGCCTGGTCGACCGCGGGAACACGGCGCTGATCGTCGAGCATCACATGGAAGTCGTGAAATGCGCCGACTGGGTCATCGACCTCGGTCCCGACGGCGGCGCAGGCGGCGGACGACTGCTTGCCGAAGGTCCGCCCGAAACGATCGCCGCCTGCCCCGAGAGTCACACGGGCAAGGCCCTCGCTCAGGCGCTAAGGCCTTAGGCGATTCGTAGTCGTCGGACCAGCTCGATTCGTCAGGCTCAATGGTTCCGTGTGCCATGCCCACATCTCCGAAGGAAGGGTGGGCATGCTCCAGGGGCCGGCCGAACCTTACATGCCCACCCTGCTGGCGCGATGTGGGCATGGCACACTTGAAAGGCAAGAGTAGTCGAACCTCTGCATGATGCCGTCGAATCGACGCTATCCCCGAAGCGCTCGTCCCGCGATGATTCCCGCCGCGGCAAGCGCGAGGCCGACGATGACTTGTCCGCCGATGTAGAGGCCCGCGGCGAGCCAGCGTTCCTTCTCCGCCAGCGCGAAGCCTTCGACGCTGAAGGTCGAGAAGGTGGTGAACGCGCCGAGGAAACCCGTGCCGAGGGCGACTCGCAGCGCGCGATGCGAAGGGACCGCGTCGTTCGTCGCCCCGATCAGCAGGCCGAGCGCGAAGCAGCCGGCGAGGTTGACGGCTACCGTCGCCCAGGGGAACGACGGATTGGCGAGAAGTCGTCCGACGAGCATGCGGCTCACGGCGCCGAGGCTTCCGCCCACGGCGACTGACGCGACCTGCATCCACAGGCTGTCCAAGAGCGAGCTCCCTCAAATCGGGACGGACGGTTCAGCCTGAGTTCTGCTGAAGCGCCGGGTATTAGACCTTCGGCGACTTCAGCGAGTCGCGGATCTCGCGCAGCAGCAGGATCTCTTCGGGCGGGTCGGCGGCCTTGGCCGCCTCCTGCTTGCGCTCGAAGACCGCCTGGGCTTTTCGCAGAATCAGGACCAGCACGAACACGGCAGTCGCCACGATCAGGAAATCGACGACGGTCTGGACGAAGCTGCCCAGCAGGATCGAGGCGACCTCGCCCTCTTCGCCGGGCGCCTTGGTCGTCAGCGGGATCTTGTAGTCCTTGAACGGCACGCCCCCCTGCAGCAGGCCGAGCGGGGGCGTCAGGATGTCCGTGACGAACGAGTTGACGATCTTCCCGAAGGCGGCGCCGATGATGATGCCGACCGCCAGATCGACGACGTTGCCCCGAAAAATGAATGTGCGGAAATCGTTCAGGATGCCCATGGCGACGCTCCTCGGCGGCGATGTTTCGGAATGCTTCGGAGCGCCGTTGCGCTGTCGGAATCCAGCGGATCGGGCCGCCGCTTACGGCGCCGCAGGGGGCAGTTTCGTCATCGGAATCACGATGCGGCGATCTTCGTCACCGGTGTGAACCAGCCGATAGCCGATCTCCCCGGCTTTCGGCGCGACGAGGTGAAGCATTCCCTCCACGGAGTCGGCGCCCGAGATTTTCCAGAGCGTCCGTTCCTTGCCCGAAGCGTCTTCCGTCGAGACCTTCGCGAGCATCACCTCGTGCTGGGACGTCGCGATGAGCGTGCAGAAACTGGTGTCGCCGAACTCTGTCAGCCCGCATCGATTCGGATCGAGATTGAGCGTTCCCTTGCCGGAGTCGCCCGTCAGTTCGAATTCGATCCAGAACGTGTGGTATCCGCCGACGCGTTCGGGCAGATGATCGCTGGTCAGACGGATCGGCTCTGCGAAAGCGGTCACGCTTCCGACGAGGAACGCGATACCGAAAACGAGAGTTTTGAGGGCGGACATCGCAATCCTTTCGATCCGACAAGACGACCGACGAGAGTACCCCGGGCGGGATTCGAACCCACGACCTACGGTTTAGGAAACCGTCGCTCTATCCAACTGAGCTACCGGAGCGTGCGCTCTATTTTGACCTCCCGCGCGCGAAGCGGAAAGGGGAACGAACGAGGCCGTTTCGCCGTCAACGCCGGTCGCCTTCCGATGATCAGCCCTCTTTCGAAGAACCGCCGGCATCGAGCGTCCTAAGGATAAGAGCGACCAAGTCTCCCGTGGTTCGGACGCCCTCTCCGTCTGCCGGAAGGCTCAGGCCGAACTCCTCTTCGAGTTCCATGAGGATTTCGACCCGATCTAGCGAGTCAAGATTCCGTTCGCCTAGAAGCGAATGAAGATCATGGAAGCGACTGTCCGTGGTCCGTCGAACGAGCGCGTCGAGCCGCCGCCGCGTCGACATCGAACGGACGGAGTCGAACGCTTCGGCGCCCGTCGATGCTTCGACGAACCAGAGAAGCGTGCCGCAGCAAGGGCACGGCCCGTCACCGCCGAACAGCGAAGGCTCGACGCGAATCTGCGACTTGCAGACGGGGCAACGCGCCGGCTCGCCTTCCGGAGTGCGAGAGGAAATCGACATGACGGCGGCTTCGATCGAGAAGAGACGCCGTCAGTTTACCGCCTGCTTTCGGACATGACGAATTCGAAGTGTCGCCCGCGACCTCAGTTCGACTTCGACCCGCCTACCAGCTTCTTGCACGCGCGCAGGCCGGAGTAGAGCCCGAACTTCCAGCGGTCGGCGAAAGGCGAGGCGCCAGGCATGGCGGGGGAGAGGCCGATCCGGCGAAGCTTGCGGTTCACCCAGTGGACCGAGCGACGACGATCCGACGCGGCGGTCTGAAAGGTGATGCTGAACGAGATTGACGGCTCGTTTCCGTTCTTCACGTAGTGCGGCGCGTGGACCGGGAAGTGGAGCGCGTCGCCGGGCGACAGGTCGAAGAACTTCGCCTTGCTGTCGAACTCGTCCCGCCATTCCAGATTGCGGTGACCGCCGGCGAACAGGATTTCGAGATCCTGCTGCGACGCGAGCGTCCGGTCATGCTGGTCGAACATGGCGACCCGCTTCGTTCCCTGAATCTGCAACAGGAAGTTGTTCTCCGGGTCGATGTGGAACGGCGTCATCGAGTTCGGCGACGACACGAAGACGAAGCCCATCCGCAGGAACATGCCGGGCGACGATTCTTCCGACAGCGGTCGCAGTTCGTCGAGGCAGTCGTCGAGCAGCCGCTTGAACTCCCGATCACGTTCGACGTTCTTGAGGACCATCCAGGAGTTGCAGGTCTGGATGCGGCGGATCGTCTCCTCGATGGAGAGACCGTTCTGCGGGCCGTCCTTGCGTCCGTAGCCGACGGCGATGTCGCCCTGGTTGTATTCGACGGAGGACTGCGGCAGGCGCCGGCTCAACTCCACGAGTCGCTCCAGCCGGAAAAGGGGATGCTCGGCCAGCGCGTGCTTCAGCGTGAACGGCCGAACGTTGAACGAGTCCCGGAACTCCGCGACGTCGACCTGCGGGAAGACCGTCTGCGGCGCCGCAGGTTCGGCGGAGGAAGCACGCGGCGAGGCGACGGCGGCTGCGGAAAGGATCATCTTCGGAAACTCTCGGATCTAGCGAATCAGAATTTGTGTTCTGGCGAGCGGGACGGCGTCAGCTTTCCGCTGCGTGCCCGTGGTCTGCCGTCGATCGATGCTTCTTCTTCCGGCGAAGTCGCTTGACGGTCTTCGCGACGAAGCGTTCGGTCCAGTTCAGCGCCGAGAGCCCCGCGATGGCGAAGTCCCCCGACGGTCTGCCCGTGCTGAACCAGAGAGACTGCATCAGGCGCCGGCCGCGCCACAGGCGGTCGATCATCGGATGGTTCGGCTGCGCGCAGGAATCGACCCAAGCGAGCTTCTTCGCGTGCAGCGTCTCGAGGAAGAGCAACTCCTGCACGACGCCCGGCGATCGTTTCGCGTGGGCTTCGGCGAAAGCCGTTTTGAAGTAGTAGGCGCCGCCCGCACAGGCGAAGGCGACGTTCATCGCCAGCGGCTCGCCGTCGAGCGTCATGCGATGGGCGATCAAACGATTCGACGCCGCGGCGGCGGACCAGACTTCGTCGAGATAGCGTGCGTGACTTTCGTGTGCGGCGAAGGAGGTACCCCGCTCCCCCTTCCAGCCGGAGTTTTCGAGCCGGAGAAAATCGCTTCGCCACGCCTCGGCATCGCACGACTGATCGAAGGCTTCGAAGGCGAAGGCGCCCTCTTCGACCAGGCGACGGTGGGCCCGGCGGGACTCGTGGCGATTCTTGCGGGACCAGTGTTTCGCGAGATAGGCCTCGGCATCGGCTTCGGGACGGAACTCCGCGCGGGCGAACTGTCGCGCGACGAAGGAAGCGTCTCCTCGCTTCTGCAGGGAGGCGACGAACTGTTTCAGAACGGGTCCGTCAGCCGGCAGCCAGGAGAGCAGAAACGTGCTTCCTCCCCGGCGATCATTCCGGAGCCAGTCGAGGAAGGCCTCGACCGTTTCCTCGGCGACGTCCTCGCGAACGAGCGGCGTTCCGCAGTAGGCGTAGTCATGACGCCAGGTCGCGAGACCGGGAGCGCGGCGACCGCGAAAGCTCAGGCGACGCTGCACCGGGACGACCGCGCACCAGACGGGCTCCGGTCGTTTCGGATCGAGCGAACGGCCTTCGACGACGACGAGCGCGGCCTGATCGGGACGGGCCAGATGACGCAGCGCGGGCAGAAGCTGTTGCGGCTCGTAGAAGACGTTCGGTTCGGCCGCGCAGTCGACGAGTTCCTGCCAGCGATCTGCCGATGCTTCGGCTTCTTCGAGACTGATCTCGCGGACGACGTAGGGGTCGCAGACGGGGCGGGGGCCCGGCGCGACGACGCCCTTCGCCTTCGCGGCGCCCTGCTTCGCAGAGTTCTGCTTCGGGCGGGGCTCTGCCGTGGGGGACGGGGAACCGGGATCGGTAGCGGCGACGTGCATCGGCGGCGTCAGGCTAAGGGGGACTTTCCTTTCGAGGTTAATCGGGCGCCCTGCCCTTCCTAGTCGCGGTCCGACCGACCTGCGTTAAAGTCGCGTTCGCCGTATCGAATTTGCCGACGACGGCAGGCGAAGAGTATGCTTCTCCTGACGACTTCCGCGCTCCGTACCCGCTGTAACGACCGCGCTGTGCCTTGCCGCCGCCGATTTCTAAGCGCCGTCGCGACGCTGACGGCGGTTGCCGCTTTGCCGGGGTCGCGTCTGCGGGCGGTCGATCCGCCTGCGGCGCTGCGCGATCTGGAGACGAAGTTCGCGAACGATCTGGCCCTCGTCGCGGACAAATGCGACGAACTGGGCCTCGCTCAGGAGGCGTCGATCACCCGGCAGTGGGCGGTCGTTCCCCGCCCGGATCAGGCGTTTCTGTACCTGCCCGACGAAGATGCCCTGCCTCGGGATGAAAAACTCTCCGACGCCGGTCGGTACTGGAAACGAAAGTTCCTCGAACTTCGCGCAGCCTTCGCGGGAGAGCTCTTCGCTCTGGCGATCGATCGCGCGAGCGGACTGCTCTGGTCGGATCGCTTCCGCCTGATCTGGAGGACGCTACGGGAGAATCCGACCCATGCCGACGCGCGGCGGATTCTGGCGATCGATCCGCCGGACGCGGAGGGCCGTCCCGCGGTCGAACGCGTCCGCGTCAGCGACGGTCGCTACGAATATCCCGACATCGGCTGGCGCCCCCGGTCGTGGACCAGCTGCAAGTCCGACCGGTTCGACCTGGCGACGAACGCCGGCGCCGACGCGGGACGCGAGCTCGCGCGAAGGCTGGAACGGTATCGTCTGCTCTGGCTCCAACTCTTTCCCGAGCGCTGGCTGGGGGAGACGGAGTTCCAGACGGCGCTCCAGCCGGGCCGTTTCCTGAGATATCCGAACAAGACGCATCGCGTCGTGCTGTTCGCCGATAAGGCGGAGTACGTCGCCTACCTGGAACAGTACGTTCCGCGCGTCGCCGAATCGAAAGGCGTCTACAGCGATCAGCGGAAGGTCAGCTACTTCTTCGCCGGCGACAAGGCAGACGAATCGACGATCGTCCACGAACTGGGGCATCAGCTCTTTCAGGAGATCGGCAGCGTCGGCGACGAAGTCGGCAGAGCCTGCAACTTCTGGATCGTGGAAGGGATCGCGACGTACTTGGAATCGCTACGGCCGGAGGGTTCCCGGCAGATCCTGGGGGGCTTCACGACGAAGCGGATGCAGAACGCGCGCTACCGCCTGCGACACGCCGGCCAGTGGATGCCGGCGGACGAGTTCGCCGACCTGGCCTTCTCCGAATTCGGAGAGCAGGAGGATCTGCCGTTCGTTTACTCGCAGGGCGCCGGGCTGTCGCATTACTTTCTGCACGGCGTGCCCGACGCGGCGCGTGCCGGGTTTCTGCAGTATCTCGACGACGTCTACCTCGATCGCGATCCTCCCGAAGCGCTCTTCCGCCGCACGGGCATGACGCCCGAGGAGGTTCGCGAAGGCTACCTCGCCTTTCTCGATGTCACCGATGACGATCTCGCCGCGGTCGGCGATGCGGAAGCGCTCGCCACGGTCGATCTTTGCCTCGCGCAAACGAGCGTGACTGACCGCGGCATGCGAGAGGTCGCGCGGTTCGAGAATCTGGACTGGCTCGATCTCGCTGGGACGAAGCTCTCGCCTGCCGGCGTGCGCGAGGTCGGCGCTCTGAAAAAGCTCGTCACCCTCGACCTGCAAGGGGCGAAGGTCGACGCCGAGGCGCTGCGTGCGATCGCGAGTCTGCCCAGGCTCGAAGATCTGGTCCTGTCCGACGCGAACATCGACGACGACTCGCTCGCGATTCTCGAAGAGTGCGGGACGATCTCGACGCTCGCGCTCAATCGCACCGCCGTCACGGATGCCGGCGTCGAAAAGCTGGTCGCCGCCCTGCCCTCGCTCACGTCGCTCAGCGTGGTGGGAACCGACGTCAGCGAAGCGACGGCGAAGAAGCTGGAAGCGTCGCGGGCAGGGCTGAGCGTGCGGGTCGAGTAGCTGCGTGTGTAGTAGTCGACCAAGCCTTATTCGTCAGGCGTTGGGGTAGAGATGTTTGAGTTTGACGCGAGCGTCGTCCGTCGTGAAGCGCCAGGTCGCAGCCTGACGCAGGCGGTTGCGTTCGCGCTGCCAGACGGCCATCGCTTCGTCCATCTCGGCCGCGCTTTCGAAGCGTCGCCCGACGCACTGCCGCGTCAGGACGGAAAGCTCGAACTCGGCCATGTTGAGCCAGCTGCCGTTCTTGGGCGTGTAGACGATCCGCAGGCGCTGGGCCAGGCGATGCGCCCGCTCGGCGTCGAAGGCATGGTACAGGCTCGCGACGTCGTGCGTGTTGAGGTTGTCGCAGACCAGCGTGACGAGTTCGGCCCGGGGATAGTCCCGCTCGAGCAGCTCGGCGACTTCTTCGGCCCAGTCGACTCGCGTTCGACCGTCGCGACCGGAGACGCGACGCCAGCCGCCGACGGGATCGAAGAACAAGAAGATCGACCGCACGCCGCGGCGCTCGTAGTGATGGTCCTCGCGGCGGGGCTGGCCCGGCGTCATCGGCAGCGACGGCTCGACGTCGGCCAGGATCTGCTTGGCCGCCTCGTCCATGCAGATCAGCACGTGCTCGTCGTCGAACGATTCGGCGTAGACGTCGAGCAGCTTCTCCATGCGGGCGACGAAGCGGGCGAGATCCTTCTCCGGGATGCAGAAGCGCCGCGTCCGCCAGGGCTGCAGCCTGTTTTTTTGAGCGTCTGGCGAACCGTCTCTTCGGAGACCTTCGTCACGATCGACAGCCGCATCGCCTCGTCGGCCAGAAGCTGCATCGTCCAGGCCTTGCGTCCGCCGGGCGGCGTCGAGCAGGCCAGCAGAACGAGCTTCGCTTCGGAGCGACCGTCGAAGATCGGCTGGACGCCGGGAGCCGAGCGGGCCTTCCGTTCGATCGCCGCGGCGACGTTTCCTTCGCGGACGAAGGCTTGCCGAATCCGGCAGACCTGCCGCTCGGAGAGCCCCACGATCTCGGCGATCGTGCCGTCGGTGCGACGACCGTCGACGTGCTCGCGATCGGACAGGAGCAGGATCCTCGTCCGGCGAACTTTCGCCGCCGGCGAGTCCCCTTTGCGGACGAACGCCGCGAGCTCCGCCCGGGTCTCAGGCGTCAGACGAACTTCCAGCTTTTCGTTCGTTGCCGGCATCCCTGCCTCCGCGAAAATCGAAAACGATCCCTCGACTCCCTCCGCGAAATCAGGTTAACCTCCGCCTGACGAATAAAGCCAGGTCGACTAGTAGGTCAGGCATTGCCTGACGGCTACTTCAATCGACGTCGAACCGAGTCAGCGGTGCGCTCGCGAAGCGGACGCCGGGGGAGCATCGTAGCGCCGACCTGCCGTCGTCAGGCGATGCCTGACCTACCGAAAGCGACCTGCCCACGTCAGGCGGCATGATAAATCGCGGGCCGGTACTTGGGCGGCGGAATCGGCTTTCCCTCCGCCTTCGCCGCTTCCAGCCACGCGGCTTTCGCGAGCAGGAGTTCTTCCAGCGCTTGCTGAGGCGTCTCGCCGAACGCGGAACAATGCGTCAGGTCGGGGATGTCCGCGATCCATCCGCCGTCTTCGTCGCTCGCGAACAGGTTGATGTGGTAGTCGCTCATTCGTCGTTGCCCAAGGTCAAGTTATGCCGTTCGACGAGGTGCAAAAACTGTCGAACTTGATACGGCTTAGCCTCGCCGCGCACCCGCTGAAGATTGACCAGTTCGTCGATGTCTGGATGTGCGAAGACGTGGTGGCTTCCGTTCGTTCTTGAAAGTCGAAAGCCGAACGCCTCGACCAGCGAACGCAGATCGTCGAACCTTACGTTCGACTGCGAAATCGCCAGCCGCTTCAATAGCTTACGACGATTCAACGTCTCATGCCTCCGAAATAGTCGCGCTACTTCCCCCCCGCCTTACTCGCATGCTCGGCGAGGAACTTGCGGAAGGCGGCGTCGTCGGCCTGGCGGCGCTCGGTGAAGGAGATGGTGATCCGCGTGCCGCGGGGGTCGGACTCGACCTGCCGATCGAAGCCGAATTCGGAGACGCTCCCCTGCGTGTAGCCGTCGGTTCCTTCCAGCGTCAGATAGACGCCGTCAGGTTTCTTCGTGTAGACCGTCGCCCAGGCGGAGGTACGGCCTGGAAGAGAGACCGGCGCGGCGGACTGGTTGGTCCAGACCCATTCTGCCGCGGGCGCCGCTTCTTCGACGGCAGCCACGACCGACCGCAGCAGGTTCAGGTCCCACTTCGGCTCCTTGCCGATCGGAAAGCCCTTTCGCGATTCGTGCCAGCGGCGACCCAGTTGGCGCCAGGGCATCAGCGCCTCGCGGGAGAAGCCCTCTTCGCCCACGATCGAGAGGTAGCCTTCGCGGGCCTTCTCCAGAACGTCCCAGAACTCCGGCTGGTCGAGTTCCGAAATTCCGTTCGCGTCGATCTGGATCTCGACGAACGGACCCTTCATCGACTTGACGTGAATTCGCGGATCGTTGCCGTAGACTGGCAGGTCCGGAAGGTCGTTGTACGACTTGAGCGGAATCCGTTCGCGCAGCGATTCTTCGCGGAAGAGGCCCTTCTTCGTGCGGAACTTCAGCTTCACCACCCAGGTCTCGCCCGTGATGGCATGGAAGAACCAGCCGTCGGTCTTCTTGGGCGCGGCGATCTCGACGACGCTGCGATGATTCCAGTTCGTCTCGCCGAGCCCGCCGAGTTCTTCGAGCCGATCGACGATCCGGCTGACGATCTCCTTGTCCCACTCGACGGGCTTGCCGTAGCGGTCGACGACGTCCTGGGTATGCCACTTGCGACCGTCCGCTTCCCACGGCATGGGAACGTCGGACGCGATGTCGCCCCCCTTCGATTCGGCGAGCATTTCGCGAAACTGCTGCGTGGCGTCGAGCGGCGCGCGGAACTTCCGCGGACTTTCGTCGAGCGGACGCTTCAGCGCCTCGCCGGTATGGCTGCGCAGAAGCGTCTCGGTCGCAGAGCCGTTCTTCGCCGCGTTCTCCCGCTCCCGCATCGCATGCGCGACGATCTGCTCCGGCGTTCCTTCCGCGACCAGGCGTCCTCCCTCGGCGCCTGCCTCGGGGCCCATCTCGATCACCCAGTCGACCGACTTGATCAGGTCGAGATTGTGTTCGATCACGACGACCGAGTTGCCCAGATCGACCAGCCTCTGGAGCACCTCCAGCAACTTCTTCAAATCCGAGAAATGCAGGCCGACCGTCGGTTCGTCGAGCAGGTAGAGCGTGCGCCCCGTATCGGGTCGCGACAGTTCCCGCGCCAGCTTCACGCGCTGCGCCTCGCCGCCTGACAGAGTCGGCGCCGGTTGCCCCAGCGTGACGTAGTCCAGGCCGACGTCGCACAGCGTCTGCAGGATCTTGCGGATCTTCGGGATATTGGCGAAGCGATCGCGGGCTTCGCCGCAGGTGAGGTCCAGGACGTCGCTGATCGACAGTCCGTCGTACTTCACCTCCAGCGTCTCGGGGTTGTAGCGCTTGCCCGCGCACTCGTCGCACTCGATCCAGACGTCGGGCAGGAAGTGCATCTCGATCTTGAGCTGCCCGTTCCCTTCGCACTTCTCGCAGCGACCGCCCGCGGCGTTGAAGCTGAACCGGCGCGCGGAGTAGCCGCGGAGCTTTGACGCCGGAAGCTGGGCGTAGAAGTCGCGAATCAGTTCGAAGAGCCCCGTGTAGGTCGCGGGGTTCGACGAGGGCGAGTTACCGAGCGCCTGCTGGTCGACCTGGATAACCTTGTTGATATGCTCCAGGCCGAGAATCTCGCGATGAGCGCCGGGCGTCGCGGTCGCACGATGGAGACGCTTCGCGAGCGAGTTGAAGAGGATGTCGTTGACCAGCGAACTCTTGCCGCAGCCGCTGGGACCCGTCACCGCGGTCAGCGTCCCGAGCGGGAACGAAACTTCGACGTTCTTGAGGTTGTGATGCACGGCCCCGGTGACGGTCAGCCGCGGCGTCTGGTCGGTGACCTCGCGCAGGTTGGTCGGGATCGGGATATCTTCCTTGCCCGAGAGAAAGGGCCCCGTGACCGACTTTCGCGAGGTGAGAATCTTCTGCGGCGAACCTTGGGCGACGATCGTTCCGCCGTTGACGCCGGCGCCGGGACCGAAGTCCATGATCTCGTCGCTGGCTTCGATCACCTCGCGCTCGTGTTCGACGACGAGCAGCGTGTTCCCCAGGTCGCGGAGCTTTTTGAGCGCGTCGAGCAGCCGGCGGTTGTCGCGCGGGTGCAGGCCGACGGTCGGTTCGTCCAGTACGTACAGCACGCCGCACAGGCCGCTGCCGAGCTGGCTCGCCAGGCGGATGCGCTGCGCCTCGCCGTTCGACAGGCTGTTGGCGTTGCGTCCGAGCGTGAGGTACTCGAGGCCGACGTCGACGAGGAACCGCAGGCGGTTATCGACTTCGCGGAGGGCCTCGCCGCCGATCTTGGTTTCGCGGGCGTCG
This sequence comes from Lignipirellula cremea, assembly GCF_056501455.1. Taxonomy (NCBI): domain Bacteria; kingdom Pseudomonadati; phylum Planctomycetota; class Planctomycetia; order Pirellulales; family Pirellulaceae; genus Lignipirellula; species Lignipirellula cremea. The sequence continues at coordinate 4,799,866 of NZ_CM151415.1, read as the reverse complement.
AGTTCCCACGTCTTCACCACGTCGATCAGTTTGCCGAGCGGAAGGCGCCCGTAATCGTCGATCGTCCGATCGTGATAGCGGACCGCGCTGGCGTCGTCGCGGAGGCGACTGCCGCTGCAGGTCTGGCACTCGACTTCGTCGACGTACTGCGCGAGCTTGCTGCGGAAGGTCGGCGACAATCGCGAGGCTTCTTCCAGCGATGGAAAGAATCCCTTGAACTGGAAGCGGAACAGAACCCGATCGGAGCCTTCCGCCGTCACCGCGTAGCGCGTGTCGCCCGTGCCGTAGTAAATCGCCCGGCGCTGCCGCGCGGGAAGTTCGTCGAACGGAACGTCGAGCGGGATCTTGTTCTCTTCCGCGAATACGTCGAGCATCCGTCGCGCGACGGGAAGCGCCACGTTCGGCCAGAGCGCGAGCGCGCCCTCGGCAAGGGTCAGTCGCGGACTGTTCAGCAGCGCCAGCGGATTAGCGCCGACCTGCGTGCCCAGCCCTTCGCAGGAAGGACACCAGCCGAGCGGACTGTTGAACGAAAAGTGATGCGGAGCGAGCGCTTCGAAGCTCCGTCCGCAGCTCGTGCAGGCCATGTGCCGGCTGTGGATCTGGGTTTCCCACTTCGGCTCGTCGACGCCTTCCTGCGGGAAGACGACGTGCATGACGCCCTTGCCCAGGGAGAGCGCGTTCTCGACGCTGTCGGCCAGGCGCGAGCGCTGATCCTTCTTGATCTGAATCCGGTCGACGATCGCCTGCACTTCATGCTTCCGGCGGCGGTCGATCTTCGGCGCCTCGTCCAGCGAGACGGTCTGGCCGTCGATGCGAACGCGGACGTAGCCCTGCCCCCGCAGATCGTCCCAGAGGTTCTCGTACTTCTGACCGACCGGCACGTCGAGCGGCGCGGCGAGATATGCCCGCGTCCCTTCCTCCAGGTCGAGCAGCGCGTCGACGATCTGATCGGTCGTCTGCGTGCCGACCGGGATATCGCAAGCGGGGCAATACGCCTTGCCGATCCGCGCGAAGAGGACGCGGAAGTAGTCGTAAATCTCCGTGACGGTGCCGACGGTCGAGCGGGGCGTCGCGCCGAGGTTCTTCTGCTCGATCGCGACCGCGGGGGAGAGACCTTCGATGGAGTCGAAGCGGGGCTTCTGCACCTGGCTGACGAACTGCCGGGCGTAGGAACTGAGGCTTTCGACGTAGCGCCGCTGACCTTCCGCGTAGATCGTGTCCATCGCGAGCGACGTCTTGCCGGAGCCCGACGGTCCGCAGAAGACCGTCATCGCGTCGCGCTGGATCGTGGCATCGACGCCGCGAAGGTTATGCTGCGACGCGCCCAGGACGCGGACCGATTCCATCGGCTTGGTGCGGGTCTTCAGCTTCCGCGGCTTCGCGAGATCGCCGGGCTTGGCGGAGAAGATCTTCTTGAGCGCGCGGCCGGTATACGATCGCGCGCACTTCGCGCAATCCTCCGGCGTGCCGGCGAAGACGATCTCTCCGCCGCCTGATCCCCCCTCAGGGCCGAGGTCGACGATCCAGTCGGCGGTCTTGATGACGTCGAGGTTGTGCTCGATGACGACGACGGAGTTGCCCTGCTCGACGAAGGCGTGCAGCACGCGGAGGAGATGCGCGATGTCTTCGAAGTGAAGCCCCGTCGTGGGCTCGTCGAGGACGTACATCGTCTTGCCGGTGCTGCGCTTGGAGAGCTCCCGCGCGAGCTTGATCCGCTGAGCCTCGCCACCCGAGAGCGTCGGCGAAGGCTGACCCAGATGGAGGTAGTCCAGACCGACGTCGTGGAGCGTCTTGAGCTTGTCGCGGATCTTCGGCTGGTTCTCGAACAGTTCCAGCGCCTGGCTGACGTCCATCTCCAGGACGTCGGCGATGTTCTTCCCTTTGAAGCGGATCTGCAGCGATTCGCGATGGAAGCGCTTCCCCTGACAGACCGGGCACGTGACCCAGATGTCTGCCAGGAAGTCCATCTCCAGCTTGGTCGCGCCGTTTCCTTCGCACGCTTCGCAGCGTCCACCCGCGACGTTGAAGCTGAACCGCCCCGGCGCGTAGCCGCGACGCTTGGCGTCGGGCATCTGCGCGAAGAGGTTGCGGATCTCGTCCCAGAGTTTGACGTAAGTCGCGGGGTTCGAGCGGGGCGTCCTGCCGATCGGCGACTGGTCGATCGCGATCAGCTTGTCGAGCAGGTCGATCCCTTCGATCGAGTCGTACTCGCCCGGTTTCCCCTCGCCCAGGTTCAGATCGCGATGGAGGGCCTCCATCAGCACGTCATTAATCAGCGAGCTTTTGCCTGAGCCGCTGACGCCGGTGATGCAGACCAGCGCGCCCAGCGGAATCTCGGCCGTGACGTCGCGGAGATTGTTGTGTTTGGCGCCGCGGATGACGATCTTGCGGTCGCCGACGGGCCGGCGCTTCTCGGGGATCGCGATCGACTTCCTGCCGGACAGGTAGGCGCCGGTGACGCTCCGTTCGTTGTTGGCGAGTTCCTGCGAGTCGCCCATCGCGACCAGTTCGCCGCCGCGAACGCCGGCGCCGGGACCGAAGTCCAGGATCGTATCGGCGGCCCGCATGGTGTCTTCGTCATGCTCGACGACGACGACCGTGTTGCCGAGATCCCGCAGGCGGAGCAGCGACTTCAGAAGCCGATCGTTATCGCGCGGATGCAGCCCGATCGACGGCTCGTCGAGCACGTAGGTCACGCCGACCAGTCCCGAACCGATCTGGCTGGCAAGACGGATCCGCTGCGCTTCGCCGCCTGAGAGCGTCGGCGCCGTTCGATCGAGCCGGAGGTAGTCGAGCCCCACGTCGAGCAGAAAGCCGAGGCGGTTGCGGATTTCCTTCAGCGCCTCGCCGGCGATCTTCGTTCCGGCGCCGTCCAGGCGGAGCTGCTGAAAGAAGTTCGACGCCGCGGTGATCGACAGACCGCACAGGTCGGGCAGCGAAAGCGACGGCGCCTCGACGAAGTCGGAATGCTCGGTCTCGATCCGGACCGCCCGCGCCTGCTCGTTCAGTCGCGCGCCTTCGCAGGCGGGGCAGACCTGCGTCCGCATGAACTTTTCGAGGGCGGCGCGATGCAGCTTGGACGTGCTGCTCTTGTACTTGTCGAGCAGTTCGGCGGCGATGCCTTCGAACGTGCCGCCGTACATCATCGGCGACTTGCCGCTGCGCCAGGTGAAGGTGATGTGGGTATCGCCCGTCCCCCAGAGCCACTGCTTTCGAAACGCCTCGGGCAATTCCTCCCAGGACGTTTCGATCAGGTAGCCCGCTTCCAGTTCGTGGATCCGTTCGAGCGTTTCGCCGACCCCCTTGAGGACGTGACGGCGCCAGCGACTGATCTCCTTCCAGGGTCCGAGCGGCGCGAACGCGCCCTTCTCGATCGAGAGCGACGGGTCGGGAATGATCAGGTCTTCGGCGAACGTGTACTGCGTGCCGATGCCGTCGCACGAACGGCACATGCCGCGGGGGCTGTTGAAGCTGAAAAGCTGCGGGCTCGGCGCCTCGAAGCTGCGCGAGCACGGGATGCAGGCGTAGGCCATCGAGAAGACCAGGTCGCTGGACTTCCCCTTCTTCAGCTTCTTCCCGGCCCGGCCCGTTTTTACGACGGTTTCTGCATCCTCGTCGTCGTCATCGTCTGCGGCGTCCTGCGCGCGAACGGGAAGGGTTTCCGCGACCGGTTCGGACTCTGCATCGTCTTCGAGCGCGACGAGCAGCGACCCTTCGCCCAGCTTGAGCGCGGTATCGACGGCCTCGGCCAGGCGCGCTCGAATCGAGGGCTTCACCGCCAAGCGATCGACGACGACCTCGATGTCGTGCCGCATCCGGCGGTCGAGTTCGATCTTCTCGCTCAGCGGCTGGGTCTCGCCGTCGATCCGGGCGCGATGAAAGCCCTGCCGGCGGAGCGAGTCGAACAGGTCCTTGAACTCGCCCTTCTGTCCGCGTGCGAGCGGGGCGAGGAGGCTGAACTTCGTTCCGCTGGGGAGCGACAGGATCTGCCCCAGGATCTGCTCCCGCGTCTGGGCCGAGACGGGACGACCGCACGTGGGGCAGTACTGCACGCCGACGCGGGCGTAGAGAACGCGCAGAAAGTCGTAGATCTCCGTGATCGTGCCGACGGTCGACCGCGGATTATTGCCGGACGACTTTTGGGAGATCGAAATCGACGGCGTCAGGCCGGACATAAAATCCACGTCCGGCTTGGGCATGTTCCCGAGGAACTGCCGCGCGAACGTGGAGAGGCTTTCGATGTAGCGCCGCTGACCTTCGGCGAAGAGCGTGTCGAAGGCGAGCGAGCTCTTGCCTGAGCCGCTGACGCCCGACAGACAGATCAGTTGATTTCGAGGCAGGACGACGTCGACGCCGCGGAGGTTGTGTTCTCGGGCGCCACGAATGACGATGTCGGACGAAATCATGGACGACGTGCGGAAGGACGGAGGCCGAAACGCCGGGAGGAGAAGGACTCCGTACGATTCCTACGACCGGCGAAATCGGTGCGAACGAACATTCTACGGGCGTTCAGCGCCCTTGCCCATGATGGCGGACAGCGCTCGCAGCGGGGGCAGGCGGGGTTGCAGGAGACTCTTGGTTCGAGGCGCGGAGCGGTCGGCGAAACGGGGCTCCCGACGCCGTAACTGCCGCGGTTGACGGAACGAAGCCCTCGACAGTTACGATAGCGACGCATAGGTTGAACGATCGCCGTCGATGCGGCGGAAACGGCTCTCGGACATGTGGAACGGCGGAAGCGGATGACGATCTCGGGACTTGCCATCGACGAAACGGGCGACGTCGGCCCCTGGGTCGCGTCGGATCTCGTCGCCGGGATCGATCGGCCCGAACTGCTCGCCCCGGCGGGCGACTGGGACTGCCTTCGCGCGGCCGTCGAAAACGGCGCCGACGCGGTCTATTTCGGCCTCGATTCGGGCTTCAACGCCAGGGCGCGGGCGCATAACTTTCCCGTCGAGTCGCTGCCCGAGGCGATGGGCTTCCTGCACGAGCGGGGAGTGAAGGGCTTCGTCACGCTCAACACGCTGATTTTTTCCAGCGAACTGGAGGAGTTCGAGCAGGCGGTCCGGCAGTGTGCGCAGGCGGACGTCGACGCCGTCCTGGTGCAGGATCTGGGCGTTGTGCGGCTGATCAAGGCGATCTGCCCCGAACTGGCGATCCACGCCTCGACCCAGATGACGATGACCAGCGCGGAGACGATCCGCGAGATCGAGGAACTAGGCGTCGAACGGGTCGTCCTGGCGCGAGAACTTTCGATCAAGGAGATCGAGGCGATCCGCCGGTCGACGACGCTGCCGCTGGAGACGTTCGTCCACGGGGCACTCTGCGTCGCCTACTCCGGCCAGTGCATGACGAGCGAATCGCTCGGCGGGCGAAGCGCCAACCGCGGCCAGTGCGCCCAGGCCTGTCGCCTGCCCTACGACCTGATCTGCGACGGCGAGGACGTCGACCTGGGCGATAAAAAGTACCTGCTCAGCCCGCAGGATCTCGCGGCGTACGCGCTGGTCGAGGATCTGGTGAAGGTCGGCGTCGCGTCGCTGAAGATCGAAGGCCGCCTGAAGCAGCCGGAGTACGTCGCGAACATCACGCGGCACTATCGCCTGGCGCTCGATCGGGCGACGGCGGGCAAGCGGCACGGCCTCGAGGCGCGCGACGTGGAGGAGATGGAGCTTTCCTTCTCCCGCGGGTTCTCGCCCGGATGGCTGAACGGCTGCGATCATAAGATGCTGGTCCCGGCCGACAACTCCGCCAAGCGGGGCGTGCAGGTCGGCAAGATCCTGACCGTGAAGCAGGATTCCGCCTACGTGCGCGTCACCCGCGGCGTGCAGGCGGGCGACGGCATCGTCTTCGAATCGCCCCGCTTCGGCGACACGCCGCAGGGGGGACGGATCTACCAGGTTCGCAGCGAGGGCCGGCGGCTCGACGGAGCCTGCCTCGCCGGCGACGTGGAACTCTTCTTCGCCGAAGGGTCGATCGACTTCGACCGGCTCTTTCCGGGCCAGGCGGTCTGGAAGACCGACGATCCGCACCTGACGAAGCGCCTCCGCCGGTCGTTCAACGCCGCCGATCCGCTGCGCAAGCGAGCCGTTCGCATCGCCGTCGAGGCAGCCGTCGGCAAGCCGCTGGTCGTGCGCGTCTCGCTGGAAGGCAAGTCGGTCGGCGAATTCGCGACGGACTTTCCTCTGGAAGCGGCACGCAACCGTCCGCTGACGGAGGACGTACTGCTCGAACAGTTCGGTCGCCTGGGCGGAACGCCCTTCGCGCTCGTCGATCTGACGGCGACGATCGTCGGCGGACCGATGGTCCCGCTCAGCGTACTCGGCAAGCTGCGCCGCGACCTGGTCGATCTGCTGACCGAGTTCGTCCATCGTCCGCTCGTGAGGACGATCGTGACGGAGTCGCAATTGCCTCGATTGCGGGCCGAACTTACTTCCCTTCTTGCTCCTTCGGGTGCCACTGGCTCTGCCAGTGCAGAAGCTGAGACCATTTCATCCATCGGCAGTGCGTCCGAACTATCCGACTCGAACAAGGGGACACTGGCAGAGCCAGTGCCACCCGAAGGAGCGGGACAAGAAGTCAGGCCTGCTCTTCGCATCCTCGCCCGAACCTTGAAGCAGGTCGACCTCCTGCTGGAACAGGGCGAGCGGGATCTCTACGCCGACTTCCAGGACATCCGCGAGTATCGCGAGGCGATCGAACGGGCGAAGGCTGTCGGGGCGTCGCTGTTTCCTGCCACGCCGCGAATCCAGAAGCCGGGCGAGATGGGCCTGTTCCGGGCCATGCTGAAGCACGAGCCCGAAGGCGTCCTCGTCCGGAACCTGTCGGGCCTGGCCTTCTTCGTCGAACGGGGCGTCGAAGCGGTCGCGGACTACACGCTGAACGTCACGAACGAGTTGACGTTCGCGGAAATCCTCCGCCGGGGCGCTTCGCGGGCGACGGCGTCGTACGACCTGAACCGCGAGCAACTGCTCGATCTGGTCGAGCACACAACGCCTGCTGGCGAGCAAGCAAAGGCCGCAAAGTTGGAGGTCGTGCTGCATCAGCACATGCCCCTGTTCCACATGGAGCATTGCGTCTTCTGCGCGGTCCTGTCGCCCGGCACGAACAAGACCAACTGCGGTCGCCCCTGCGACACGCACGACGTGAAGCTGCGCGACCGGATGGGGAAAGAGCATCCGCTGCGGGCCGACGTCGGCTGCCGGAACACGCTCTTCAACGCAGTTCCTCAAAGCGGCGCCGAGGCGGCCCCTGCCCTGCTCGCCCGCGGCGTCGGCAGCTTCCGCATCGAACTGTTGGAAGACGCCCCTGCCGAGGAAGTCGCCGAGACGATCCGCCTCTACCGCGAACTGCTCGCCGGCTCCCTGACCGGCAAAGCCGTCTGGTCCGCCCTCAAAGCGACCAACCGCATCGGCGTCACGCGCGGGACGCTGGAAGAGCGAAGGGATCCGCTGGCGATTGTGTAGGCTCTGCCGCGATGACTGTCCTTCCTGGTCCGCCACAGCTTTCAGGCTCGCCCGCGCGCTTGAGCTTCGCGAAGGCGATCGAGGACTATCTTGCGCAGAAAATCGACAACTTCGAGCTAGACGCCGCATACCTCGAAGCGTGTGCGGCGCGAGACGAAGTCTGCGATCGAATCGGTCATGCTGTCTGGTGCAGTTGCTATAACGACGTGCGACAGCATCGGCACGAAGGCACGCATCGTCTTCCGCCTGAAGCGGAAGCGATGGTGCGGCGCTGGATCGAACTCCTGCGGTCAGACACGGACTGGAGGTGGGAAGGCGGGCGGCCCTGGGAATGGGTACGCGACATCGGAGTTCTGCTGCGAATGGTTAAGCCACGCGAATCGAACTACTTCTGGCCCTTCGCAGACGAGGCGGCATGGAAGGAGTGGCGGGCCAGACATTCCCCCTGACTCAACCGGCGATGATCGGTCAGGAAAGCGTCGCGAGGTCCGCTTCGACGGCCGATCTCTCGCCCGCCTCTTCGACCTTCTCGGCCAGCTTGCTTGCTGCGGCGAGATGCTCCTGCTTCTTCGCTTCGTCGACGAGAACCTGGTAGCCGCGCGCTAGCGCCTCGTGAGCGTAGGCGAGGTAGAACGGCGGCTGACCCTGCGAGACGGCGAGGCACTTCTCGCCCCAGGCGACGGCGTTGGAACCGTCGCTCAGGACGGCGAAGACGCGGGAGACCTGCCAGTAGCCGATCGACAGCTTGAGGTCGGTCGCGTCGGGGCGGTTCAGCCAGTGCCAGAGCGACGCGAACGTCGCCGCCAGCAGCTCGTCGTTTTCCCGCGGCGTACGGTCGGGCTTGTCGAGCAGATCCCACGTGCGGTTGAAGGCCATGCCGGAGAAGCGGCGATGGCCGAGGGCGTCGTCGAACGAGGGAGCAGTCGAGGCGTCGGTCATGAGTTCGACTCCTTCCTGCGAAACGGACATGAATGGAGGGCCTTGCCGCGGCGCTCGGTACGGCTGGGCAAGCCAGCCATGGCACACAGGCTCTTCTTACGACTTGACCTTCGTTCCCGGTTCGACGGCCGGCGCGGGATCGTTGATCGCGTCGGGTTCGACGCGGCTCTTGCTCACGCAGCCGTCGCTGGCCTGGGAGACCACGGCAGCGAAGTCGGAGAGGTAGCCGCGCAGGTGGCGGATGGGCTTGATCGGTTCGTCGCACATCCGTCGGGCGAGTTCGGCGTCGCCGACGTGCCAGCGGATGCGGCCCTGCGACAGGTCGAACTCGATCTCGTCGCCGTCATGGACCCAGGCGATCGGTCCGCCGACCGCGGCCTCGGGCGAACAGTGGACGCCGATCGCGCCGTGGGAAACGCCGGAGACGCGGGTATCTGAAAGGAGAGCGACCTTCCCTTCCAGTTCCGGCACGCCGAGCGCGGCCGACGCGACCAGCGCCTCGGGCATGCCTGAGGCGACAGGGCCGAGATAGCGCAGCACGATCACGTGACCGGGGCGGATGCGACCCTCCTCGGCGGCGACGGCGACGGAGCGGGTGTCCTCGAAACAGATCGCCTTGCCCCGGAAGTTGGCGTCGAGGTTGTTGGAAACCTTCAGCACGAGACCCTCCGGCGCGACGTTGCCGAAGGCGATCTGAATGTCGGCGAAGTCCTTGAACGGCTTCCCCGCCGGCGCCACGAGCGACTGATCGGGCTTAATATCCGCCGCCTCGGCGACGTTCTCCGCCATCGTCTTGCCGGTGACGGTTATGCAATCGCCGTGGAGCAGACCGACCTCGAGCAGGCGCTTGAGGAGCGCATTCGTTCCGCCGAGCTCGAACAGGTCGGCCATGGTGCCCCGTCCGCGCGGGGCGAAGTTGCAGTAAACCGGCGTCTCCCGCAGGATCGGCTGCATCTGGGCCATGCCGAAGGGAACGCCCGCCTCGCGAGCGAGCGCCAGCAGATGCAGGATGCCGTTCGTGGAACCGCCTGCCGCGGCGATGGCGCGGAGGGAGTTCTCGAACGCTTCGACCGTCAGGATGTCGCGCGGACGCAGGTCCATCTCCAGCAGGCGCCGAACGAGGGCGCCGGCGGTCTTGCACTCGTCCCGTTTCTCCTGCGAGACCGCGGGGTTCGAGCTGCTGTTGGGAGGCATCAGGCCGATGGCCTCCATGGCGATGCCCCAGGTGTTGAACGACGCCGCGATGCCGCAGCCGCCCGGACCGGGACAGGCGGTGCGAAGAATGGCCTCGGCATCCGCTTCGCTCACGACGCCGACCGCGCGGCCCGCCTGCGAATCGTAGACGTCCAGGATCGAGATCGACTTGCCCGCGTGGCAGCCTGGCAGGATGCTTCCGCCCGAAAGGATCAGGCCCGGATAGTTCATCCGCGCGAGCGCCATCGCGAAGCCGGGGCCGTTCTTGTCGCAATGATGCAGGCCGATCATCGCGTCGTAGCAGTGACCCGTGCAGACGAGTTCCGCGGAGTTGGCGATGACGTTGCGCGACGGCAGGCTGGCGTTGCCCCCCTCGTGGCCCTGGGTGATGTTGTCGCTGATGCCGGGCGTGCCGAAACCGAAGCCGATCAGGCCGGCCTCCTTGCACCCTTCCTTCACCAGCGCGGCAAGCTCCGCCGCATGGACGTTGCAGAGGTTGCCTTCCAGCAGCGGAATGCCGATGCCGACCTGCGGGCGGTCGAAGTCCTGCTCCGTGAAGCCCAGGCCGTAGAAGAACGCGGTGACGCCCTTCTGCCAGCCGCGGGTGACGTTCTGACTGTTCCAGTTGAGCGGACGATCGGCCATGAAAGGTTCAGCGAGCGGAGAGGATCGGGAGGGCGATCTCAGGAGATCGGCGGTCGTTTGTAGAACGGCGGCGTCTGATTCGCAACGGGCGGTCGGGGTCCGGCGACTTCTTGTAGGGCAGGCGCCCCGCCTGCCATTTCTGCGGATTGCCGGGTTCGTGGCAGGCGGGGCGCCTGCCCTACAGGAAGCAGACGGCTTCCCTTCCTGAATTGAACCGCGCAACGTCGTCGACCATGATGGGGCCGCTTGCCAGAACGCCCGCCCGAACGAAGACTTCCCCGCTGACCTCCCCGGTCGCGCAGCCTCTCCGAGGAATCCCGCCATGTCGAAGCGCCCTGTCGAATCGCTTTCCCGCCGTAACTTCGTGCAGACGGTCGCCGCAGGGGCCGCGATCATCGGCGTCCATTCGCAGTTGCCCGTCGCGCGGAGCCAGTCGCCCAACGAGAAGCTGAACATCGCCGCGGTCGGCGCCGCGAACCGCGCAGCCGCGGATATCGAGGGCGTCTCGGGCGAACGGATCGTCGCCATCGCCGACGTCGATGCGAAGTTTCTCGAACAGGGCGTGGCGAAGTATCAGGGGGCGAAGGGCTATCGCGACTTCCGCCAGATGCTGGAGCAGGAAGCGGGCAACATCGACGCGGTCGTCGTCGGCACGCCCGACCATACGCACGCCCCGGCAGCGGCGATGGCGATGCGGCTGAAGAAGCATTGCTACTGCGAGAAGCCGCTGACCCACACGGCGTTCGAGGCCCGCACGCTGACGAACCTCGCGATCGAAAACAAGCTCGCCACGCAGATGGGGACGCAGATCCACGCGGGTTCGAACTATCGCCGCGTGGTGGAACTGATCCAGGCGGGCGCCATCGGGCCGGTGAAGGAGGTCCACGTCTGGGTCGGCGTCGACTACTCCGGCGGCAAGTTCACGACCGGCACGCCGGCGCCCGCGAATCTCGACTGGGATCTCTGGCTCGGGCCCGCGCCGGAGCGACCCTACAGCGAGAACGTCCATCCGTTCAACTGGCGCCGCTTCTGGGATTACGGCACAGGCGGGCTCGGCGATTTCTTCTGCCACTACGTCGACCTGGTCCATTGGGCGCTCGATCTGAAGTATCCGACGAAGGTCAGCGCGCAGGGGTCGGAGGTCGACCCGGTAAGCTGCCCGTCGTGGACGATCGTCGACTACGACTACCCCGCCCGGGGCGATCAGCCGCCGGTTCATCTGACGTGGTACGACGGCGGCCGGAAGCCCGAACTGCTCAAGACGCTGAAGGACGAAAAGGGGCAGCCGATCGAGTGGGGCGCGGGGCAACTCTTCGTCGGCGAAAAGGGAATGCTTCTCTCCGACTACGGTCGCCACGTCTTGCTGCCGGTCGAGAAGTTCGTCGACTTCGAACGACCCGAGCCGACCATCCCCGAATCGATCGGCCATCACCAGGAGTGGCTCAAGGCGATTCGCGACGGGAGCGAGACGACCTGCAAGTTCGCATACTCCGGACCGCTGTCGGAGGCCGCCATGCTGGGCGTCGCCGCCTACAGGTCGGGCGAGACGATCGAATGGAACGGCGAGGAGTTCAAGATCACGAACAAGCCCGAACTGGCGTCGCTGCTCCACAAGGAATATCGCAAGGGCTGGACGTTGTAGGGCGTTACCCTTCGATCAGCGTGACGGGTTCGCCCGCCCGCGTCCTTGCCAGGAGACAGCCGAATGAGTCTGGGGTGGGACGTCATGGTGTTGAATTACGGAGGAACTCCGAAGCCCATCGACGACTTAACGAAGGATGATCTTCCTCGAGCTTTAGGCTCGTCTGCGGAAATCCGCTCAAAGATCGACGCTCATCTACAGGGCGTAGATTGGTCGAATCCCGCAAATGGATACTTCGAAGGGCAGGATTTCTGGTTGGAGTTGGACATCGGTGATAAGGATGAATCCCACGGATTCGTCGTCCACGTTGGCGGCCGCGGCGATGCCGTCACCTCGCTCCTGAAGTTCGCCATACCGAACGGTTGGACGTTGTTCGATTGTTGGTCCTATGACTGGATCGATCCAAAGCGTTCTCCAAAGGTTGGTTAGTCCAGGTTTCGCATCGTTTCTGTCGAGCGTTTGCACACGGGTGTTCGTCTGGGTTGTGGCTAGATTCCGATTCCGTGTGAAATGCCCGCTACGCGATTGTTTGTCTGAGCGGGGGGTGTAAACCCCCCGAGGTTCCGGCACAATCGACGGTTCGGAACTCGGGGGACTTTCGTCCCCCGCTCAGACAGCGGAACGAGCGAACGGAATCGATGCCTCCCCGTAAAAAGTCCTCCTCCGGCGAAACGCCCTCCCTGCCGATCGGCGACGATTGCCCGGAATCGGCGATCGACTTCGAGAAGTCGTTCTCCGAACTCGAAAAGAGCGTGACCGCGCTGGAGGCGGGGAAGCTCTCGCTCGACGAAGCGCTGCGGCGCTACGAAGAGGGGGTGAAGCGCTTTCGCGAGTGCCAGACCGCGCTCGACGCGGCGGAACTGCGCGTGGAGCAACTTCACCGCGTCACCGACCAGGGAGCCGGCGAGTTCGCCCGCTTCGCCGATCTCGATGACGACGACGCAGAGATCGACAGCAATGAAGGCGACGACTGAGGTCGGCGAGAGGGTCCTGCGACGAACTGTCGCCGGGGTCGAGCGAGCCTCGAAAAGCTGACGGCTCGTGCGGTCTTTCCGCTCGCAGCGAATCGTCCGTAAGCGCCGCCTGACAAAGAGCTTCCCGCGTACGGTAAGATGGACGCCCAAACGTCCGTCGAGTACGATTGGCCCAGCGCGACGGTCCCAGTTCTGACGCTTCTGCTCAGTTGCGGCGGTCCGTGGGCGCGCAGTTTTGGAAGGTAGCGGGCAGGAACCCGCTGCGGTGGAAAGAGCCGTCAGGGGGAAGCCTTCGATTTTGAGCGCCAGCGACGCATTGGAATCCGCCCTGCCGGGCTTGAGCGAAGCGGTCGCCGCCGTGGAGGCGGAACTGGATCGGGCTCTTTCGTTTGGAAGCGACGGACCCGAGCGGCTCGTCGCGGCGATGCGCTACATGGGGCTCGCCCCCGGGAAGCGTCTACGGCCGTTGCTGGTCGTCTGGTCGTGCGAGGCGCTGGGCGGAGAGGTGTCTCGGGCCCTGCCCGCGGCGGCGTCGGTCGAACTGATTCACGCCTACTCGCTGATCCACGACGATCTCCCCTGCATGGACGACGACGTCCTGCGGCGCGGCCTTCCGACGTGTCACGTGGCGTTCGACGAAGCGACAGCGGTCCTCGCCGGCGACGCGCTCCAGGCCCGGGCGTTCGAGTGGATCGCCCGGCGGATGCATCCGGAGTCCGCGGCGATCGAGTGCCTGCGGATCCTCGCGACCGCGGCAGGCGCCGAACGGCTGGTGGGCGGTCAGGCGGATGACCTTGCCGCGGAGGCGGAAGATTTTCCAGCAGAGCGGCGAAGCGTCGACTGGCTGGAACGAATTCATCTCCGGAAGACCGGAGCCCTGTTCCGCGCCTCGCTGCAGATGGGAGCGGTCGCCGCGGAGGCGCGGGACGAGGATCTTGCGAGAATGGACGCGTTCGGACGAGCGTTGGGGCTCGCGTTCCAGGTGAAGGACGACCTGCTCGATTGCGAGTCTTCGCCGGAAGACCTGGGAAAGAAGACTCAAAAGGACGCCGGGCGCGGGAAACTGACCTATCCCGCGCTGCTGGGCGTCGAGGCGAGCCGGGACAGGCTCGTCGAACTTCATCGCGAGGCGGTCGAAGCGCTCGCGCCGCTCGGGCCTGCGGCGGACTCGCTCCGGACGCTCATGCGATTCGTCGTCGAAAGGAAGCGCTGATGTTGCACAAACGACTGGCCTCGCTGAAATCAGCGATCGAACTGCATGACTGCTCCGCGCAGGAACTCGAAGAGTTCGCGGCCGAGATCCGCGACGTGCTGTGCAACCTGCTGAGCATCCGCACGGCCCACTTCGCGTCGAACCTGGGCGTGGTGGAACTCTGCCTGGCGCTGCATAGCGTCTACGACTTCCGGCGCGATCGGCTGATCTGGGATACGGGCCACCAGATCTATCCCCACAAATTGATCACGGGCCGCTACGCCGACTTCCACACGATCCGCACGCGCGGCGGATTGATGGGTTATCCCAACCCGGCGGAGAGCGAGTACGACCTGTTCATGACGGGTCACGCCGGGTGCAGCGTCTCGACGGCGCTGGGCCTGAAGAGCGGCGACGACCTGATGGGCGAACCCGACCGTCACAGCGTGGCGGTCATCGGCGACGGCGCCTTCCCCTCCGGCATCGTGTTCGAGGCGCTCAACAACGCGGGCGGGCTCAACAAGAACTTTCTCGTCATCCTGAACGACAACAAGATGTCGATCTGCCCCCGCGTGGGCGGAATGGCGTCTTATCTCGATCGACTGCGCACGACGAACTTCTACGCCGGGCTCAAGAGCGAAGTCACGCGGATCCTGGGCAAGGTGCCGCTGTTCGGCGATCCGGCCGAACGCTTCCTCGCGCAACTCAAGGAAGCCGCCAAGGCCGGCCTGCATGGCGGGATGCTGTTCGAGGAACTCGGCTTCCGCTACATCGGCCCCGTCGACGGGCACAACCTGCCGCTGCTGAAGAAGTACCTGGAGATGGCGAAGAAGATGGCGGGGCCCGTGCTCCTGCATGTTCTCACCGTCAAGGGTCAGGGCTATCAGCCCGCGGCTGCGGACCCGGTTTACTTCCACACGCCGCCTGCCTTCGCCGATGAAGGCGGCAAGGCGGTCGTCAAGTCGAAGTCGGGCGGCAAGGCGTTCACCAACTACGCCAGCGAGTCGATCGAACGCGCGATGGCGGCGAACGAGCGCGTGACCGTGCTGACCGCCGCCATGTGTCAGGGAAACAAGCTGGAGCCCGTACGGGCCCGGTTCCCCGATCGCTTCTTCGACGTCGGCATCTGCGAGTCGCACGCCGTCGCGTTCGCGGCGGGGCAGGCGAAAGCCGGTCTGCGTCCGATCGTCGATATCTACAGCACGTTCCTGCAGCGGAGCTACGACCAGATCTTCCAGGAGGTCGCGCTGCAGAATCTGCCGGTCGCCTTCCTGATGGATCGCGCGGGGCTGACCGGTCCCGACGGGCCGACCCATCACGGCATCTACGACGTCGGCTACATGCGGGTCTTCCCGAACCTGGTCGTCGCGGCGCCGGGCGACGGGGGCGATCTGGAACGGATGGTCGACTTCGCGGTTATGCACGACGGGCCGGTCGCGATCCGCTATCCGAAGACCGATGCCTTCGTGATCGGCGGACCGCGCGAGCCGGTCCAGCTCGGCAAGGCGGAGGTTCTTCGTCGAGGCGAAGACGGCGCGATTCTCTGCTACGGGGCGCTGCTCCCGGATTGTCTCGCCGCGGCGGAGGCGCTCGCCCGCGAAGGTCTGCACGCGACAGTCGTCAACGCCCGCTTCGTCAAACCGCTCGACCGCGAGACGATCGGGGAACTTCTGCGCGAACTTCCCTTCGTCATCACGGTCGAAGAGGGAGCGCTGCACGCCGGCTTCGGCAGCGCCGTACTGGAACTGGCGTCGGACGAACAGATTCCCGCGCGGGTCGTGCGGCTCGGTCTGCCCGACCAGTACATCGAGCACGGCGACCGGGAGGCGATCCTGGACGAACTGGATCTTTCGTCCCGAGGCATCGCCGATCGGTTCCGATCGCTGGCCCGGAGCGAACGGTTCGACGCGGCTCCGGTGAACTGACGCAGCGATCGACGTAAGCGCCGGTAGTTCTGAGCGGGGGACGAAAGTTCCCCGAGTCCGTATCGATCGCCTCGCAGAACCCTCGGGGGACTCACTTCCCCCGCTCAGAAGGAGTACGATCGCCAGGCATGCTTCCCGATCCTGCTCCGAGATCTGCCCCATGAAGCGACGTCCGCGTGCGATTCTGCTCGGTTCCGGACAGCGTGCGCGCGTCATCGAGGCGGCGAACGAACTCCGTCCGCACATCAAGGCGACGCTCGATCTGGTCGCGGAGGACTTCACGTTCGAACTGGACCTGTCGTCCTTCGACGCCGATCTGGTGATCGTGCTCGGAGGGGACGGATCGATCCTGCACGCCGCCCGGCAGATGGGCGAGCGGCAGATCCCGGTCGTCGGCGTGAACCTGGGGCGGCTCGGCTTTCTGGCGGATATTCAGCCGGGCGACTTCGTCGGCCATCTGACCGAATTGCAAAAGGGCGACTACCGCGTTCTTGAGCACGTGATGCTCTCCGCCGAGGTATTTCGCGAGGGAAAGCTGATCGCCGCGACGATCGGACTGAACGAGTTGGCCGTGCTGGGCGGACCTCCCTACCGGATCGTCAATATTGACCTTTACATCGATGAGGAGTTCGCCACAACATACCGCTGTGACGGGCTGATCGTGAGCACGCCGGTCGGCTCGACGGCTCATAGCCTGTCGGCGGGCGGTCCGATCCTGCAGAAGGAAGTGCAGGCGTTCGTGATCTCGCCGATCAGTCCCCACACCCTGACGGTGCGCCCCGTCGTCGACACGGCCGATCGGATGTTCGAGCTTCGCGTGCGGGACCCGAATCCCAGCACGGCGGCGGTCGTCGACGGTAACCTTCTCACGACGCTTCTTCCCGAAGACTGCATCCGCGTGACGCGATCGCGATCGACGTTTCGCATGGTGCAATTGCCGGGGCGGAGCTACTACCGCACGCTTCGCGAGAAGCTCGGCTGGGGCGGCGTGATCGAAGGGAGCGTCGGACCGATCGGCGGCTGAACGGCTCCGATCGCCCATTCTGTTTTCGACCGGACCATCGCATGGAGGCGAGTCCCGTGAATCGTATCGCGACTCTTCGTCGTTTCGCCGCGCCGCTGGCGCTGGCGTCCCTGTTCGCCCTCGTTACCGCTTCGCGATCGTCGGCAGACGATCCGGCTTCGGCGACTTCCGAGAAAGTCGCGAAGGTCGTCCAGAAGGTCGCAGGCGAAAAGAAGCTGCTCCGTTACAAGTTCGAAGAGGGACAGCAGATTCGCTGGAAGGTGGTGCACCTCTCCACGGTCGAGCTCAACGACAAGGACTTCCGGCAGGTCACGCAGAGCAAAACGACCTCGATCAAGCTCTGGACCGTCGACAGCGTCGCCGAGGACGGCTCAGCGGTCGTCGTCAACGTGGTCGAAGAGATCGACCTGTGGCGACAGGCCAACGACAGCGAGCCGGAGAAGTTCAACAGCCGAAACGACAAGAATCCGCCGCTGGCGTTCCAGCAGTTCGCGGAGTCGATCGGCAAGCCCCTATCGACCAAGACGCTTTCCGATCGCGGCGCCGTGATCAAGGCCGACGGAGCGAACCAGTTCGATCTGGGGATGGGGCCCGTTCTGCCTCCGCTGCCGGAAGAACCGGTCGGCGTCGGTCATCGCTGGACTTTTCCGGACGAGATCCGCGTTCGGCATCAGAAGTCGCAGCAGGTGAAGACCGTCAAGGTGCAGTACGTCTACACCCTGGAGTCGTTCGAGGGCGACCTGGCGAACATCGGGGTGCGAACGGAAGTGCTCACGCCGATCAAGGATCCGCAGGAACAGGCTCAACTGGTTCAAAACACGGTGAACGGCACCCTGGCGATCGATCTCGCGAAGGGGCGGATCGCGTCGCGTCGCATCGACTGGGACTCGACCATCGTCGGCTTCAACGGCGAACAGGGTACCGGCTCGATGAGCTACCTCGCCCGGCTGACGGAATCGCTGGTCGACGGACCGCAACGGCTCGCTCCCGAGACGCCGCCCGCCGCCGAAGCGAAAGCCCCCCTCATCGGTCCCCTGCCCCGCTGACCGGTCGCGAAGAAGCTTCCTTCGAAGCAGCTCTCTCTGCGTTTCTCGCGGACCGGAGTTCTCTTCCGGCCCGCTAACCGGATCGCCGGCGCCCGCGTAGAATGAACTCGCGGGCGCGACGCATCGATTCGACCGGCGGGGCTTGACCGTCGGCAGCGAGCGCCGCAGGCCTTATAGCCTGCTTAGCGCCTCATCGTCGAAGCGCCTGAATCGTCGGGCGCTTTTTCTTTTTTCTCGGCCGCGCGTACGTTCTCGCGCACTTCGCCTATCGCCGCACTTCGTCCGGATCGGGAGACGCACCATGGTCAACACGCTGCTCCTCCCGGAACTGCGCGAGATGCTGGCGGAGGGGAACCTCCAGGAACTGGGCGAGTTCTTCTCCAACATGAACGCGTCGCATGCGGCGGAGTTCATGGAAGGCCTGACCGCCGAAGAGACCTGGGCGACGCTGCGGCATGCCCCGCTGGCCGATCGTCTCCAGATCTTCTTCTTCATCGATCACGACAAGCAGGTCGAGATCGTCGAGACGGCGGATCGCGACGAGATCGTCGAACTGATCGAAGAACTCGCCGCGGACGACCGCGTCGACATTCTTCAGGGCGTCGACGACGAGATCGAGCAGGACATCCTCAAGCGGATGTCCGCCGACGAACGCCGCGAGACGATCAGGCTCTCCAGCTATGCCGAAGGGACGGCGGGCGCGGTCATGACGACCGAGGTCGCCAAGCTCGACGAGAAGTTCACCGTCATCGAGGCCCTGGCCGAACTGGCACGTCAATCGGAAGACCTGGAGACGATCTACTACCTCTTCATCGTCGACGATCGGAACGTTTTGAAGGGGCTCGTATCGACCCGGCAACTGGTGACGGCGCTCTCGAAGCCGAATACGCGGCTTCGCGAACTGATGGAGACGGAACTGGTCACGGCGCTGCCGACGGACGACCAGGAAGAAGTGGCCGAGAAGGTCGCGCGGTACGACCTGCTCGCCATTCCGGTCGTCGACGAGGAGCGGCGACTGCTCGGTATCGTCACGCATGACGACGTCATCGACGTGTTTCGCGAAGAGGCGCTCGAAGACGCCCAGCGTCTCGGCGGTCTCGAACCGCTCGTACACGGCTACCTGAATACGTCGGTCCTGTCGCTGAGTTGGAAGCGCGGCATCTGGCTGACGGTGCTGTTCTGCGCGTCGATCACGACCGCGTTCATCCTCGGAAGTTACGAGGATACGCTGAAGCACGAGGAACTGATCTGGCTCAGCGCCTTCGTGCCGCTGATCATTTCGACGGGCGGAAACTCGGGGGCCCAGTCCGCCACGCTCATCGTCACCGCGATGGCCGCCGGAACCGTGCTGCCCCGGCACTGGAAGAAGGTCTTTCTGCGGGAACTCTATTCCGGGCTGCTGCTGGGAACGTTCCTGGCCGCGATCGGCATGATCGTCGGCATGTTTCAGGCGCCGTCGATCCTGGCAGCGATCGCCGTCCCCATTTCGATCGTGCTCATCGTGGTGAGCGCGACCGCGATCGGGGGACTGTTGCCGCTGCTGTTCGGCAAGATGGGGCTCGAACCGGCCATCATGAGCAACCCGTTCGTCGCGGGTGTGATGGACATCCTCGGCATCCTGATCTTCGTCAACGTCGGCATCGCCGTGCTGTCGCTGACGCGGTGATCTGAAGTCGAAGCAGCTCAGCCCGGTCGCGTCATTCCACGCCCAGTCGCGACTCGATATCGCGACTCCGGTCGCTCACGCCGGTCGCCCAGATTTCGCGGTCGGTATTCCGCATCTTGGAGAGCAGTTCCTCGTCGCTTCCGGGGGCGTTGCCGGTCGCTTTCGGGAACATCCATTCGAATCCCGTCCACGGCTTGGCGCAGCCGGCGAACGCCGCGACCCCGACGAGAACCGTGAGCGTACCGAGAAAACGGAATCGCATGGGAAGAACGCCGTCAGAAGGCGCGTAACCGCGAAAGACGAAAGGACGCGGTCCTTCCATAGGATGTCGATAGTTCGCGCGTCCAGAGCGATTCGTCGCGATCGCAGAGAGGGCGCTGTATCCGTGCGGTTCGCGTTGACCGATTTCGGACGTTTCGGGATACTCTCGCTTCGCCGCCTCAGGCCGACGCGACACGCCCGCTTCGCCCCCGACGCCGAACGATTCGCCTCCGGGCGGAGCCTCGGCCTACTCGTCTGCATCGCGAATGAATCGCCTCTCCATCAGCGAATTGACGACCTATTCCTGGTCGCTCGACGAAGATCTCTGGCGCCTTTCGGAGTTCGGGCTGGGAGGGGTCGGACTCTGGCGAGCGAAGATGTCCGATTTCGGCGAAGAACGGAGCGTCGAACTGGTTCGCGAAACGGGCCTGGCGGTCTCTTCGCTCGGCTGGATAGGCGGCTTCACCGGCAGCGACGGACGCAGTCCCCGGGATAGCGTCCATGACGCCTGCGAAGCGATTCGACTGGCTGCCGAACTGCGTGCGGAGTGCGTTCTGCTCTTCCCCGGAGGCCGCGCAGGTCACACGCTGAATCATGCTCGGCGGATGTTCCGAACCGCGCTCGACGAGATCCTGCACGTCGCCGAATCGAACGACGTGACGCTGGCGCTCGAGCCGGTGCATCCTCGCTGTTCGTTCGGCTGGACGGTCTACGCCGACTGGCGGGAGCATCTCGAGCTAGTCGAGTCGATCGACTCGCCGCGACTGAAGCTGGCGCTCGACTTCTATCATTTTTCTGCCGACCGGACCTGGACCGAATCGGTCGAGCGGCTGATTCCCCGCATCGCGTCGGTCCAACTGGGCGACCTGCGCGAACCTCCCGGCGACGAACCCAATCGGTGCCTGTTGGGAGAAGGCGTGTTGCCGCTTCGCGACTGGATCGGGAAGCTGGAATCCGCCGGCTATCGCGGCCAGTACGAAGTCGAACTGACCGGCGCCGATCTGGAGACGTACGCTCCGGCCGAGATCCTGGAACGGTCGATCGCCGCTTTCTCCGAACTGGCTGGCGGCGCGGTAGGGCCCTCCCCCCGCGTCGAGCCGAACTCCGCGTAAGTTCCGAACCGAATCGGCACGCGTCCTTCGTCGCCAATCTATCGGAAAGGCTGACGTACGCGGCAGAATCAGGATCTTCGCGTTCTCTGAATCGTGCCTCGTTCCCCCGTTGAAAAGAGTCGAGGTTCTGAGACAATCCGAAGTCTTCCGGAGAGGTGGCAGAGTGGTCTAATGCGCGGGTTTGCTAAACCCGTGATCGGGTAACCGATCCGCAGGTTCGAATCCTGTCCTCTCCGTTAACGCGAATTTTCGATCTTCGTAAGCGGCGTCTCAGTAAGAAGTTACGAGACGCCGCTTTTCGTTCGTCACAGTAACTGTGACAAGAACTGTGACAGAAACGCCGTCTGAGGGCTTCATCGAAGACTCGAGACGCCCTGCTTCCAGACTCGCAGGACACTCTGGCGAATTGGAACTAACCCGCCTGCTGGTCGGCTTCGCCCAGGAAGTCGATGCGGTTCATGCACTCGACCGAGTCCTCCGCGCGGAGGTGCCGGTAGCGCTCCACCATCCGCGAGTCGGCATGACCCAGCCACTGCCGGACCGTCCCCTCCGAGGCGCCCGAGCGGAAGGCCTCGCTGCAGAAGTAGTGGCGGAAGGAGTGCAGGCGCCCATCGATGAACCCGATCTCGCCTTCGGGCGTGGGGAAACGTTCCGAGAGGGGCGTCAGGACCTGCTTCTTGAGGACTTCCCGCAGGTTCCCGTCGTTGAGCTTGCCTCCCATCGGCATGTGCAGGACGAAGCCGTCGGGCGTCCGGGGGAGCTCGGCCAGCTTCGCCTTGAGCTGCGGGTAGAGGGGGATCACGCGCGAGCGCCGGCCCTTGGTCGTGCGGGCCGTCCCGAGCTTGCGGAGTCGCGAACTCGAACGTTCGTCCGCCACCCGCAGCACGTTCGCCGCGAAGTCGACGTCCCGCCACCGCAGGTTGGCGGCCTCGCTGATCCGCATGCCGGTGGCGGCGAGCGTCAGCAGGATCGGTTCGAGCCACTGCAGTTCCGGCGTGGTGCGGCACAGCTCCAGCATCGCCCGGACCTCGCGCCGCGTGTAGCAGTAGGTGTCGCTCTCCGTCGGGCGCCGCAGCGGCAGGTTGATCCGGCACTCCGCCGGCAGCAGACCTTCCCCGATGAGGTACTTGATCACGCCCTTCAGGACGTTCAGTTCCAGGAAGGAGGTCGCATCGGCAGCGTTGCCGCGGAAGTTTCCGAAGCGGATCATCGCGTTCTTGTCGAACTCGTTCCAGGTGAGGATGCCGTTCTTGAGGCAGTAGGGTTCCTGGTGCTTGCGGACGCCTTCGTAACGGACGCGGGTCCCCGCGGAGACGCCCCCCTGCACCTGGCTGCGCCCGCTGTATTCCAGGAACAGGTCCCAGCCGCGCGCGATCGGCAGCGGCGCTCCCCGCAGAACGCTAGCGTTCGCGAGGCCCAGTTCGACCGCCTTGACGGCGTCCAGTCGACGGATGTTTTCGAGCGCCTCGGTACGGTCACGCGTCCCGAGCGAGTAGCGGTCCAGGGAGGGATGGGGTCGCCCGTCGGCGTACCAGACGCCGTCCCGGGAATAGAGGCTCCAGGCGAAGTAGACGCACTGGATGACCTCCTTCTGATTACGTGTCGGTGCCATACGAGAGCCTTTCTTTCTGAGGTTCAGGAGCGCGGACCCTGCGTCCAACGCGGACGCGGCCCGGAGCGCCGGGCCTGGGAACGCTGAGCGGTCGCCGCAGCGGGCGGCGGAGCGACGGGTTCCGCCGAGGCGGGCCGCGGATCGAGGGCGTCGGGCGGGAAGCGCTTGGATCCGCCCTTCCCTGCCGGCTGAACGAAGGGGATCTTCCCGGCCTCCGCCCAGCGTGCGATCGTCCGAGGCGAGACGCCGGCGCGAGCCGCGAGTTCGTCGGTCGTCAGCAGACGAGCAGAGGGATCGGACGTCATTGCGCGGGAAACGATCGGAGGCGGGCGGCGCTCGTACGAGCGCCTCTCGCTCTTTACCGCTTCCGGAATTGCGCCCTGCCTATTCCGGTGGCCGCTTTTCCCGCGAATCCCCCACCACGGACTTAGGCCGTTATTCGTGGTTAGGTGCGCGCATCTGCACCTCCATGGATTGCCGGAGCCGGAAGACAGCCTCCGAAGACAAGGGGCTGGCGAGTTCCAGGGTTTCGAGGATCTCCGCGTCCGTCCTTCCGGCTTCGATGAGATCGAAGAGATCGATCCAAAGTTCGAGTTCCTGAACCGAGAGCTGGTGGAGATCGTTACGCGAGACGCACATCGTCGGAAGCCTTTCCACATGGGCCGGCGTGCATCGACACGCCCAGTACCCTTTCGGCTTCCGAAATTGCGCTGCCCTTATTTCGGAAATGGGGAACGCTTGGCTTTAGGTAGCACGCTCCTCGCCGTCGCGCATAAGACCGCGAAAGTGAGCGATCAGCGCCCGGGCGTCCGGAAAATGCCAATCCAGCTCGTCAATGATCTGAGCGTCCGAACGACCGAGCCCTATGAGCGTTCGTAGGTCGCTCTCGGGATCGTTTTCCGCGTGCGATGGGTCGACGGAGGCTCGGGCAGCTGGGCCCTCCGCGGCATCTTCCGCGTTAGCGAGCAGTCGGGCGTCGGGAACGCTGCGTACGGAAGCTGATCGTTCCGATCTCTCGCGACGAACGCGAGGTTGGGGATCCTCCCGCTGTAGAAATCCGAACTTCAGCACATCGAAGAGCGTTCGCCAGTTCCGTACCGAGTAGTCGTGTCCTGAGATAAGGCGGAATGCAGCGCGGTATCGTTCGCCCACGGTCGAGAGCGGTAATTTGAGCTCGGCGGCGATCTGCTCGTACGGCGTTTCGCAGCTGGCGTCGTAGGTCCTGCCAGTCCACCCTTCATGCAGATCCCACACTCGCAATTGCTCGTCGTGCAAGTCCGGCCGCAGTCGGCGTTCGCTGATTCCCCATCGCGCCCGCCAAGCCTTCACGAAACTCCACACGCCCGCGTCCAGTTGGCCGCGCGACGCCTGCGGATCGACGGTGAGAAAGGGGGCGTCGACCTGCCTTGAAAGCTCCTCGATGTCGCATCGCGAAAGGTCGTGCAGCGCCCGAATCTTCCGTTCGTCGTCGTCCGCGATCTGAGAGTACTGGTAGAGCAGGCAGCTCAGATGTTCGAGCTTCTGCGCGGGTAGTTGGGCGACGAGACCGATCGCGAGCCCGAGCAACTGCGGCGACGTGACGGAGTTGGACTCCCAGGTTGCGAACGGAGCCTCGTCGTCTGCGAGCGTTTCTCGCGACGGGTCAGGCGGGTTCCCGATCACATTGAGCGCCAGCATGAGGTGCGGCGCTATCAACGCGAGACCTTCTTCCTCTGAGCTGGCGGGGCGGAAGTCTGAGCACGCGTATCGCCAATAAAGTAGGTAGTGCGGATGCCGCCGCGTGAAAGGCCACCTGTACTCGAGAGGCAACTCTCTGAAAACGTTTCCCTCACGAGTCAGGAAGCGATCCCGCCACCGCAGGTCGCCGACAGGCTCTTCTGCATCGCTCATGTCGTCCCGTCCTTCGGTCAATGTCGCTCTCGCATGTACCCGGCGCCATTATCTTCGACGTGAAAGGAAGTTTCACGCGCTCCGCCCCCGCACGAAGGTCTCGTGCGGGGGCACCTGGAGCGTCGTGGAGCGGCGTCACTTTCGGCTTCGGCTTCGGCGTCCGGCGAAATAGCCAGCGCGGCTACCCATCCGTTTGCCATTCCGGAACGCCCAGTACGCCAGCCCAAGAAGAATCGCGACGATGACGAGTTCGTCCATCGGCGCCTTCCTTTCATTTGGAGTGCGAGACCGTGGGCGGCAAGCCTCCGGGGCGGCGGGCGTGCGAACAAGTGGAGCATTGGTCCTCCCTTAGCGCGAATCAGGAACGGGGGGCGCGACCGTAAGTTCGTTCGCGAGCAGATTGAGCGTCACGTCCGGGTCGATCGGCAGTCGGCGCAGATAGCGCGTGAACTGATGGGTCATCAGCCCGGCGGCGACCGACGCGGCGTAGATCGTCGAACGGGCCGTGCAGCGGCCGGGGACAGCTTCCCCCGCCTCGAACAGCGTCTGCGGATACTGTTCGCGACCCTCGTCGCCCGCGACCGACAGCACGCGAATCGTTTCGCCGAGCATCCGCCCGTCGCACCAGAAGCGAAGCGACGGACCGGCGGAACGCCAGATGGCCTTCCGCGCCGCGATCGAGTCGACGCAGCAGAACGCCGCCTCGCCGATCAGGACGCCCGGTCGGAAGCGATCGGTCACCAGATCGAGCGAGATCGAAGCGTCAATCTCGCGGATCGCAGCCGCCGTGGCGGCCACCTTCGAGCAGCCGACATTCTTCTGCCGGTACCCCTGCGTCGTGACGTTCGTCAGCTCGACTTCGTCGAAGTCGATCAGCTGCAGGCGCCGGACGCCGATCGACGCTAGCTGAAGCGCGACCTGCCGCCCGATGGCTCCCACGCCGATGACGGTTGCCGGCATCGAGGCGAGACGCTCGGCCGGCACCAGATCCCGCTGCCGCTCGAAGCGGTCAGTCGATAAGTTCAAGTCTCGCCTCCTTTCGGCTGAAGAGCGGACGGTCGCGAAACCAGTCGAAGCCGTCGAAGTCCGGGTGGTCGAACGGCTGGGGCTCTTCCCGCTCGACGCAGGCGGCGTACTCCGCCTCCCAAGCCGTGCGGTTCGAGCCTCCGAACTCTCGCCCGTAATCGACCGACGTGGGCAGTTCGACTTCGCCGCCCGGCCCGGCGCTGAAACGCAGGCGGGCGTACGTCGCCCCGCGTCTGGCGACGATGAACATCGCGCTCCAGTCGGTCCTACCGAAGACGCGGGCGAAGGTCTCTTCGTCCGTGCCGGAAGGCAGAGGCGAGGAGCCGGGATGCGTGTGCAGCCAGACTCTCGCGAAGCGATCCGGCGACAGCCCCTGGTCGACGCAGTCGTCGAAGTAGTCGGCGACGGCTTCATCTAGAAACCGCACCGTGACGGCGGTGCAGACCTGCCGCACCAGCCGCACGTCTTCGACCAGCAGCGGGTCGTCCGCGGCGCTGATCCCGAATCCGCCGATCTCCGTCAGCCCCAGGTCACGCAGAAACGTCAGCTTCGCCCAGGCGTACGGCGTGAACCGCAGGCTCGGGCGCCGCTTCCTCGGACTCGCTCTCGTCGTCGGAGTCCTGTTCGTCTTCTTCACGTTCGTTCTCCCTTTCTTCGAGACATGCCGAACAGAGCCCGCCCCCGCTGGACGAGCTTTCGGCGAGGCAGTCGCTGCAGAAGCGTTCTTCGCAGCCGGAGCATTCCTGCGCGCAGTACGTGCAGAGATCGCAGTCGCAGCCGCTGCATGAGCGGCTGCAGCCGGTGCAGGTCGCATCCCCGCACCGGCTGCAGTTGAGGTCGTCCGTCGTCCGGTCGCCGCAGTCCTGACACTCCTGGCCGTACCACTCCGTCAGCCGGGCGTAGGCGCTGCCGGGGTTGTAGGTCTTGAGCGTGCGGTCGACGATCGCGAAGAAGTCCGCGAGCCGTCCCTGCTTCAGCGCCGCCCGGATCGGCTCGTAGGCTTCCCCTTCGCACAACGATTCCTCGCGCACGTGCGGATGGGTCACGTTCGCGAAATCGCTGGAGGAAGGCTCGTTCGCCGACAGCGCGATGAGGACGTACTCAGGGGCTTCGACGTCCGAGTCGTAAAGGACGATGCGAAAGCGACCGAGCTCGACTTCCTCCAGTGCGATCGTCTCGGTCACGACCGACAGCGTTTTCTCGGCCAGATCGATCTCGACCTCCTCGAACTCCTCTTCCAGGACGAGCAGCTCGGCGTACAGGTCGCGAAACGTGGGAGCGGGCGTTCGCCGGACGAACGCCCGCAACCGCTCGACGTAGGCGCCGAACTCGTGCTGGAAGTCGGTCGCCCGCCGATCGAGCGCGGCGAGGGCGCGCGACGAACCGCGGCCCGATCGTCGCACGAGCGACGCCTGGTCGGAGAGGCGTCGCCAATTCGCTTCCGGCGGGGACGGAGGTTCGAGCCGCCGTGCGCGCTCGGCGTACTGTTCGTCCAGCCGAGCCGCGAGGCGGATCCGCTGGACGAGCTGGAGCGATCGGGGCCGACTCGATCGCTCCAGCTTGGCGAAAAGAGGCGCCGCCTTCACGACGCACCCTCGATCTTGAGGGGCGTGAAGGTGACGCGGTCCCCTTCCTGCAGGACCTGGTCCGCCGGCGCCGGCTGGCGATTGACGCGGATGAGATAGTCAGCCGGCTTCGCGTACTGCACGCGATCGTCGAACAGCTTCTGCACCGTGGTGCCGCTTTCGATCTCGATCGTGTCGGCGAAGCCGCCGCCATCGTTGTTAATGTAGAAAATCTTCATGGGGAACGTGCTCCGAAGGAAAGAGGGAAGTAGGAACGGATGCAGGTCCGGCCTGAGAGGGACGGTCAGCTGGCGGAGAGACTGCCGGCGAGCGGCTGCCTCGCGCGCTCGGCGTCGAGCGCGTCCCAGTCGACGGGGCCGGCGCCCTGTTCGGCGAAGCCGTCGCCGTCGTCAGGTTCGGCGCCGAGCAGGCTGAAGCCCCGGCGGCGGATGGCGGACAGGGATTCGCCCGTGGCGCGGGCGACGGCGCGATGAAGTTCGGAAGCGCGCATGCGGATCTCCTGAGGGTCTGAGAGACAGAAACGAAGAAGCCCTGGCGAGCGCGGTCTGACGACCGACTCGCCGGGGCTGGCGAAGAAACGAAGCAGCTGAGGCGCTGACGCTTACGAGTCAGCGCCCCGTTTATTAAGAACGCCGCCGGTTAGGCGGCTTTCGAGCCACGCGACTTCGGCCGCGAGCGCGGCGGATCGGCTCCGGAAGGGACCGAGCGTCGGTCCGCCGACTGGAGAGAGGTCCGCGGTCCACTGACCGTCCGCCGTCGGCTCGACGTGCGAAGCCCGCTCGATCGACAGCTGGCCGAGCGCGGCCAGATCGAGCGACTCGTCGTACAGGCAGCGCACGACGCCGCCCGGAAGGACGTACAGCTGCATGGCGGCTTTCCTACCGCGGGCGGCGGAGGATGTTGCGGCGGGGGCGGTCGACCAGCAGCTGGTCGAGCGAAGCCTGCACCCCCGCGAGCTGGCTGGCGACTCGCGTCCGCAGCCCCGCGCTCTCGCGGAGCGGCTGCGGCTCGACGCCGCCGAGGATGCTGCGCGAGCGGGCGACGAGGGCATCCAGCTCGGGACTCGATCGGACGGAGAGCTTGGCGAAGCGGTCGAAGAACTCCTCCAGGTTCGTCACCGCCGAGTCGCGGAAGATCTTCGGCTTCCCGTCGGCATCGCCGGCGAGCCGCTCCGAGAGATGCTCGACGAGTTTCGCCAACTCCTCGCAGAAGGCAGACTCGGCCAGCTGCACCGCTTCGTCGAAGCGAGCGCGGGCTCGCTCGCACTCCTGACGGTAGAGCCCGGGGTTAAGCTGCCGCAGATAGTCCGGCGGCTCGACGGAGGGGAAGTCCCACTCCATCGCGAACAGCCCGGCGAGGGACGCGGGATAGTCGCCTTCGGCGTAGAGGCGTCCGAGACGGTCGCGTGCCGAACGCTTGAGCTCGAAGTACCGTTCGTCGAGCCGGTCCACCGCTTGCGCCAGTTCGCCGCGCAGCTCCTGCATCCGCTCGTCGATCGCCGCCAGATCGCGCTGCCGTACGAGCCGGATCCCCGGCTCCGGGTAGGGCAGCGAGGAGCCTTTGAAGAAGGCGACGGCCTGGTTCTTGACGGCGCCGACCGCGCGGAAGGCGGGGTCGCGAGTGTCGAGCAGCCGCTTAGCGGCAGAGAGAAAGGGGCTGTCCGCGCCGAAGGTCTCCGCCGCTTCGGCCTTCTGCTCCGGCGAGAGGGTCTTGCGGACGCCGAACCAGGCGAAGGAGAGCCGCATGGCGGCGGTTTGGGTGCGGAGCTTAGCAGCCGGATCGCCGCGAGCGGCTTCAGGCGTTTCCAGGACTTCGGACATGATCGAACTCCAAGTGCGGAGGGCGAAGAAACGAAAGCGAACTACGAGCGATCTTCGGGCGGCTCGGCGGGAGCCGTCGACTGATCGCCGCGCCGCAAGATGCGGCAAGCGTTTCGCGGCTGCCGTAGCGAAGCCGCGCCCTTTAAGAAGGCGGAGAGACCGGAGAGAACGAGCGTGATGCCGAAGACGGCGGCAAGCAGGTCGATGACGCCGAACCTACCCGAGAGAAACATCCCGACCGCGCTCAGCAACACGTAGCCCACGCCGAGACCCAGCGCGGCGCCGAACAGCATCGCGACGATCGATTCCGTAGTTCCCCAGGGCATCCGCCAGACCATGCCGCAGTCCTTGCAGCGTCGGTCGACAGGGAACTGAAACATCGACTGATTCGTGTATGCGACGGAGGCGCTGCCGCAGGCGGGACAGATTTTTCGGTAGTTCGGCATGACGGATCTCCCGAAGTTTCGAAACTAGGCCGATCGGCGCTAACGGTCCGATCGCTACTCATAGTCCGTGGATCGATGGACGGCGCCGCAGCCAAGATGCGGCCATGGCGAAGTCGGGCGACATCCTGAAACGATTCGGACAGCGCGTCCGCGAGCTGCGGACGGCCAAGGGCTGGTCGCAGGAGGGCTTCGCCCACGAGGTCGGGCTCGACCGGACCTACGTCGGCGGCATCGAGCGGGGCGAACGGAACGTCGCCCTCCGCAACGTCGACAAGCTGGCCAAGACCCTGGGCGTCAGTCTTTCGGAACTGATGCGGGGTCTGTGACGTCGGGCGACGCGTTCGAATCAGCAGTGCGGTACGGCGGGAGTTCGAGCAGGACCGGGCGAGCGAACGGGAGAGTCGGCTGCGCGGGGGTAGCAGGGTCCGAATCGCCCTCGGCGAGCGGCGAAGCCGAAGGAAGTTGCAGCAGGTCGTCTAAATAGGGCGAATCGCTTCCTCCGCGCGGCGTCCGCTTCCTCCACGCTTCCAGCTTTTCGAGAACTTCTGGCGGGAACGGCTCTTCGTGGACGCCGACGTCGGCGTCGGACGCCTCCCTCGCAGGCGTCGATGACGGGGCGGGAGCTTGACGCATCGGATCCGATCGGACGATGGGTCTGTTCGCGCTGCGCAACCCTTCGCGCCGTTCTCGTTCCGAACGCTTCTGCGGATCTTCGATTCCGAAGATCGCCGCCAGTACGAGAACGCCGACGGCGATGACGCTTCCGATCGAGTCCCACCGAGAAGGTTCGGACGGCTTCGTCGGTTCGACCTCGACGCGAACTTCGTCGCGATCTCGGATCGGCTGAGCGACGCGTCCCTCCCGTTCGACGACGACCCATGCCGGACCCGATCGCAGAAATGTCCACCCTCGCTTCGCGACGAATCCGGCGCCGACGGCGAACGCTGTGCCGAGCGCGATCGCTATCCACGTTACGCCGCCTGACGTCTCGGGATCGGCCGCGAGAAAGGCCCAAAGCGAGGATCCGCCCGCGACGATCGCGACGGCCCCGCCGCCGAAGAGACCGGCGATCGCGAGATGCGGCTTCCACTCGTGTCGGCATTCCGCGCCGCAGTCGCTGCAAACGAATGCCGGGAGCAGGTCGAACGGGAACGATCGCCTTTCCGCGACCGTGCGCCCGCTTCCGCAGCCGGGACAGCGTTCCTGATCGTCGTCCGACATGCGATACCCTCCGTTTCGACGGCCGATGATTCAGCGGGTGGCGCCGCGGGCGGACTCGTTGTAGCTAGGAAAAGCCCGACCAAGCGCCTCCGAGAGACTCCTCAGGGCTCCAGCCCGTCCTCCGCGCCGCTTCAAGGGCGGCGCCTTGGCCGGGACACGGCCCGCCCCCGCCGTGCGCGGCGACGCATACGTCGGACCTCCGGAAGTTTCCGGCGCGGATGACGCAGCGACGGACGGCGAAACCCAGCCGACACGCTTGCGAAGCTCGACCTTCTTCGTCGGATCCGCGGTCGCAAGCGACATTACCTTCCGAACGGCCGGCCCCGCCTCAATAATGTCTACGGGGTCGGGCGCATCGAAGCGCGCGCCGTACACCGAGTCGCCTTCGGCGAAAACGACGAAGACGCCGTAGGTCGGCGTGTCGTCGGCGTCATCGTCGAATATCAAGATCGATCGCCAGGCGGTCGGGCGGTTTCCATAATCGCCGGGCCCCTCCCAGTCGCACGCCACGATTTCGCCCCGATCGACGATGTCGGACAAGGCAATGTCCGCGTAGTCGCCCAGTTCGGCCCGGTCGCTGACGTCGGCGATCCGTTCGATGCGGAGACGTACGTTCCCGCCGCGCGCCTCGAAGGTCGACGGATCGGGCGAGGATGACATCCGCCACTCGCTCTCCTCGGGCCACAGCGTGGCGATCCCGTTTCTGCCCTCGACGTAAGTGAGTTTCTCGTCCAAGAACTGGGCATTGGCCAGGACCGACTTGACCCCGTCATGCGGCGGCGGAACGACGACGACCGTAACGGCGTAGATCGCGATCAGCGCGAGCGAGACGATCGTCGCGCTGCGGGAAACGGTTCCTGTCCCGCGTCGGCCGAGCGTCGCCGCGGCCGCCCCCGCGCCGATCGCCGCCAGAAGCAGGTAGCGGTCGTAAAGCTGGTCGGGCGCGACGAACCGGGCCGCGATCGCGGCGACCAGAGCCGCCAGCCCGAGAACGACGCCGGCTTGGCCCGCGACGCGATGCCATCGTCCTTCGGGGATCTCGCCGCTCGTTCCCGCGATCGATTCCGAAGCCGTCATCGCAGGACCTCCAACAGCGAGGGGGGAAACGCCTCGTGGGGCGACGGCGCGTCGTCGCGAACGTCGCCGCAGGCGCGTGCGGTCCGCGCGACGCGGCGGATGGCCTCGATCCCCTCGCGGGAATCGAGGCCGGGCGAGACGCCCCAGCCGACAATCAGATGGCTGTCGCGTTCGAGGACGACGAGCAGGCGGAGTTCGTTCTCGCTCTCGACGGCATAGAGACGTTCGACCGTCGGATACCCGTCGACGCTGCCGCTACGCCGTTCCAGCTCGCGAAGCGGCTCCTCGTCTTCGACGCGCCCCGCAGCATCGTCAGCGAATTCCTCGACCGTCCATTCCGCCGGAAGCGGCACGGCGTTCAGCCAGAGCGACCGTCCCACCTCGTCGGCGACGAGAAGCCCCGTCGCCTGGTCGACTCCCTGGACGTTGCGATACCAGCCTTCGTCGACGAGGACGCTGAGCGGTCCGCAGGTCGAGAGCTGCCGCATGTATCCCGGCGGCGGTTCGGTCGCCAGGAGGTCCTCGAACGTCGGTCGCGGAGCTTCGCTCCAGAAGGCCGACGCCGCGAAGGCGACGACCCAGATCGCGAAGAGGGCCGGGTCGAGCAGGCGCGCCCGAAACCCGAGAGGCCGACCTGTACTCAGTCGCATCGCGACGCCGGCCGCCGCGAAGAGCCCGAGGGCCGTCTCGGCGAGCGTCCAGCCCTGCCATCGCGCGAGCGGCATCCCGACCAGCGCGACGGTCGTCGCCGTGTCGAGCGCGACCGACAGGAGCGCAAGCACGTCACGCTGGACTGAGTCGCCAGGTTCGGCGTCTGAAAGAGCGGTCGACATGGAAATTTCTCCGAACAAGATCGGTTCGCATGATACTCATAGTCACCATCGATTCGCTAGCGATTCGTTACCCTTCGGTCGGAGCTTGCGGCGGAATCAGAATGGCGGCGAGCGATTCGCGGTCGGCGAGGGCGGCGATTTCTTCGGCGCGCGAGAGCAGTCGCAACGCGTGCGGGCCGGAAAATCTGGCCCTCCGTAGCGACGCGGTCCGTAGCCCTTCACGGAGCCGGTCGATTTCGTCGCCGGTCAGCGGATTCGCCCCCTCGTCGTCGAAGTAGGGAGCTTGGGCGTCGCGCGCGTGCGGCGACATCTCGTCCCGCCAATACGCGAGCGCCGCCCGGATCGTCGCCAGATCGCGTTCGGCGATCATCGGCGCCTCCTTTCTGAGAAGCGAAAGGGTTAGTTGTCGGAAGGCTCCCGGCTGACGCGGCGGCGCGTCGTCGGCTTCGCCGGCGCCTGATAGATGCCGGGTCGGTCAGCGGCGAGGCAGCGACCGCTCGCCCAGGCCCGCAGCCGCTCGATCGATTCGGCCGCGGTGATCGCGATCGGCACGACGTTCTGTGCCGCCTGCGCGAGCGGCAGGTCCAGGAGCGCAGCCAGTCGGCAGCAGCTCTTGATTTCCGCCCCCGTCCAGGACTCGTCCGCCGGAAGCCGCTGGGCGCTGTCGAGCGAGAAACGCTGGAGGTAGATCTTCCAGATCAGGTCCTTCTCCTCCCGGCTCGGCAGGTCCAGGAAGAAGATCCCGTCGAACCGCTCTGACCTCCCGAACTCCGGCGGCAGCTTGCTGACGTCGTTCGCCGTGCAGACGACGAAGACGTCGCTGTCGTGATCGTTGAGCCAGGTCAGGAATTGACCGAACATCCGCGCCGAGACGCCGCTGTCGGTCTGACCCGAGCTGCCGACGCCGGCGAAGGCCTTCTCGATCTCGTCGATGAATAGCACGCAGGGAGCCATGGCGTCGGCGATCCGCAGCGCCTCCCGCGTTCGCTCCTCGGACTGCCCCACGAGCGAACCCATCAGGGTGCCGACGTCCAGCGTCAGCGTCGGTCGTCCCACCTCTTCGCCGAGCGTACTGGCGAACTTCGACTTGCCGCAGCCCGGCGGCGAGAGCAGCAGGATGCCGCGAGCGCGGACGTGCGGTCGGTCGCGGCGGGATTGCAGGAGCGCGCGCTTCGTGAAGGCCTTGAGCGCGCTCATGCCGCCGAGACTGCCGAAGTCCTGGTAGCCCGGGTGGAGCGAGAGCGTGCCGCTTTTGCGGAGCATCTGCGCCTTCTGTTCCCACAGGGGCTCGGCTTCAAGACGACCCTCCCGCACGAGGGCAAGGCTGAAGGCGGATTCGGCTTCGTAGCGGGTGAGACCCGAGGCGGCGTCGAGGATCGCCTCCAGTTCGGTGCCTTCGGGCAGTTCCTCCGGCTGGGTGGCGACGCCGCGGGCGATCTCGGCAAGCTGCGCGCGGTCGGGCAGCTCGTGCTCCACGACCGTGAACAGCTTTTCGAGCTCGACCGGGATCCGCACGACCGGCGCGAGCACGATATAGATCGTGCGGGTCTGCTTCCCGTCGACGATTTGCCGCGCGAGGGCCTGCACGATTTCGGCGGACTGCAGGAAGCGGTGGAAGTTGACGAGGACGACGATGCTTGTGCCGCTTTCCGTGCGTAGGGCCCCGGCGGCCCGGACGGCAGCGAGGGGATCGGCGGCGGAGACGCCGGCCGCTTCGGCTCCGCCGACCCGCAGGCCTTGGTCGACGTCCCAGGAGGCGAAGCTCCAGTTCTCCTGGCGGCAGAGCTGCGCGAGGGCAGCGAGCGCGTCGGGATGCTCGTGCGACTCGATCCAGATGCCGGTGAAGCAGGCCCGGACGAGTTCGCCCAAGCGGTCGGTGAATGTCATTGGATCTCCTTGGGTAGTGCGCGAAGCGACGAATTCTTCTGACGTGCCCAGTGCGCGAAGGCGCCGGGCAGCGCGCGGCGGAACCGCACGAAGCGCGGCTGAAAGGAAGCGCCGGAGGCGTCGAAGCGGTCGACGCAGAACTGAGCGACTAAGCCTGCTCACGCTCTTGGACCTGCTCCGACGCCGCGGCGTGAAACTCCGGCGTGAGCGTCTCGGAGAGACGGACGCCGAGGGCTTCTTCGAGGAAGCGGCTGGCGTCGCGGCAGGTTTCGCCCGCGAAGCCGCGGGTTTCGAGGCGGGAGGAGCCGTCGGGCGCGACGATAAGTTCGATCGTCTTCATGCGGCGTCTCCAACTTGGATCGTGAGCCGGACGCTGCCGTCTTCGAGCGGCTGCTCGATGACGCTGTTTCCGTGCTTCCGGGCTTCGAGGGTCGCGCGCTCGATGGCGTACGCCTGAAGGAAGCGGTCGAGGTGTGCCCGCTCGCCCCAGCGACCTTCGTAGTCGTCGTAGGCGAGGGTGCCCTGAGCAAGATCGCAGACGACGGGGTAACGCCAGTCGGGCAAGCGGACTGCGTAGCCGGTCCGCTCGCCGCTGAAGAGTTGCACGGTCTCGTGGACCGGTTGCGGGAGACCGAGCCGGCGACAGGCCGCATCTACGGCGGCGGAGTCTCTGACTTCGGTCTGGATCGTGGCGATGTGGGACATCATCCCTCCATTGTCGAAAGGCAGAAAAGGGTCATGAAGTTCGGTGTGTGATTGGGCTGAGAGGAGCTAATTATCGTACTCAAAATCATATGACGCAAAATCGACGTGGATTTAGATCGCCCTTGCATAGATAGACTATGACCGGCGACTTCCACCGGCCTCTTGCTATTCGCGACGGCGAGGGCCGGACGGCACGAACGGGTGTCTACGACTTGCGATGTCGTCGGCAGAAGGCTGTCAGCCGTCTTCGCGAATGCTAATACGTACCCGTCATCTTATATGACGCAAAATCGAATCGGATTTAGATCGGCGTCAGCAGGTTTTGTCAGGGCGTCTAACCTAACAGGCCGTTGATTTTCGCCTCGCCTGCGCTATCCTCGCGTCATCACGACGCGGAGGAGAAATCGCGATGGGGCTGGGGAAGCGGAAGCGAGAGACGCAGGGGACGTTCTGGGTTCCGACGGACAAGCTGGGGAGCGGTCCGCGAAACGTCTTCTACGACCGTCTGAACGGTCTGCTGGCCGAGATCGAATTCGACGGACGGCTGGAAGAAGCCGCGGCGCCCTATTACGAGACGACCGGACGGAAGGGTCTCGCGCCGGGCGTCTACTTCCGGATGCTGTTCATCGGCTACTTCGAGGGGATCGACAGTCAGCGCGGGATCGCCTGGCGCTGCGACGACAGCCGCTCGCTGGCCCGCTTCCTGGGCTACGGGCCCGGCGAAGAGACGCCCGATCATTCTACGCTCACGCTGACGCGGAACCGCCTGCCGCTGGAGATCCACCAGCTCGCGTTCGAGCTGGTCCTGGGCCTCTGCCATGCGAAGGGTCTGCTCAAGGGCAAGACGCTCGGCGTCGACGCCAGCGACCTTGAAGCGAACGCTTCGATGAAGTCGATCATCCGCCGGGAGAACGGCGACGACTGGCGGGAGTACGTCCGCAAGCTGTACGAAGCCGAAACGGGCGAGTCCGATCCGGACGACGAGGAGCTTCGTCGCTTCGACAAGAAGCGGACGGACAAGAAGGTCTCGAACGACGAGTGGGTCAATCCGCACGACCCCGACGCCCGCATCGGCAAGATGAAGGACGGTCGCACGCATCTCAAGTACAAGGTCGAGCATGCCGTCGATCTGGAGACCGACGTGATCGTCGCGGCGGAAGTCTACGAAGGAACCGCCGGCGACTGCCGGACGATCGAAGGCACGGTCAACGCGGCGCGAACGAACCTGCGCGAGGCGAAGACGGGCTGCGACGTGGAAGAGGTGGCGGCGGACAAGGGCTATCACAGCGAAGAGTCGCTCGACCGGCTGCAGCACGAGACGCACGTGCGCACCTATATCCCGCAGCCGAAGCGAGCGAAGTCTCGGAAGCGAAAACGCAAGCCGCCTCGTCGTCAGGCGGCCTATCGACGCAATCGCCGGAACGCGCGCGGGCGCCGCGGTCGCAGGCTGCAGCGTCTACGAAGCGAGAAGGTCGAGCGGACCTTCGCCCATGTGCTCGAAACCGGCGGCGCCAGACGGACCTGGCTTCGCGGGCTCGCGAAGATCCGTAAGCGCTATCTCGTCGCCGCCGTCGCCTACAACCTCGGACGGATCCTGCGGCGACTGCTCGGAGCGGGCAAGCCGAAGCAGTTCGGAGACCTGTGCGAGGCGCTTTCCGCCGCGTTTCGACTCTCCCGCTTCGCCCATTGCGCCGCCAGATCGCATCGAGCGATCGACTGCATCGCCTCCGCGCTTCGGCTCGCGCTCCTCACGTCCTTCCGCCGATTAGCCGCCGCGTGACGTCGCGTCCGCCCGAGAGCCAGAGATCAACAGCCTGCTAGCGCCCGCGGGCCTCTCTCGGGAGTTCCATGCATCCGTGAGCTATTGTCAATTCTTGTGTAGGGGCGGTCGAATCAGGCGGCGGATCGGTCGAGGGGAAGGCCGTCGCGAAAGGGAGTTCCTCGAAGGACGTCGGGTAAGAGCTTGCTGCCGTTGAGAGCCCGCCAGCGCCGGCTCGCCGACTCGGCCGGCTTGAACATCATCGTCAGCGACGCCGTCCGACTGCCGCTGCCTTTCGTCCGGCGGTGACGCAGGCGGATCGTGGCGAAAGCGCTCTCGATCGGGTTGGTCGTTCGCAGGTGACGCCAATGCTCCGCCGGGAAGTCGTAAAAGGTCAGTAGCTGATCGCGATCCTTCGTCAGGCAGGCCGTCGCCTTGGGGTACTTGGCCTGGTAGTCCTCGACGAAAGGGTCGAACGCCCGGCCCGCCTCCTCGCGGGTTTCGGCTTGCCAGATGTCATGCAGCATGCGCTTCGCCTTCGGCTGCTTGCCCTTGGGAAGTTTGTCGAGCACGTTGGCCGTCTTGTGGACCCAGCATCGCTGATCTTTCGTCTCGGGAAAGACCTCGGCCAGCGCCTTCCAGAAGCCGAGCGCTCCGTCGCCGATCGCCAGCTTCGGCGAGGCCGCGAGCCCCCGACGCTTCAGGTCGAGCAGCAGTTCCCGCCAGCTCTCGGCGCTTTCGCGGTAGCCGTCCGTCATCGCGATCAACTCCTTGCGACCGTCCGCGGTCGCCCCCATCAGGACGAGAATGCATTGACGGTCTTCCTCCAGGCGGATGTTGACGTGGATGCCGTCCGCCCAGACGTAGACGTACTCCTTCTCTTCGAGCGATCGCCCGCTCCAGGCCTCGTACTCCTGCTCCCAGACCGTCTTCAGGCGCGTCACGGTCGAGGCCGACAGGCCGGGGCAGTTCGGTCCCAGGATCGCCGACAGGGCCTCGCCGAAGTCGCCCGTCGAAACGCCCTTCAGATAGAGAAACGGGATCAGCTCCTCGACGCTCCTGGTCTTGCGGAGGTAAGGCGGAAGCAGGCCGGAGGAGAACTTCTCCCGCTCGCCTTCCGGACGCCGGTCGCGGACGCGCGGCTGCTCGACTTCGATCGGACCGAGCGCCGTGACGATCTTGCGTTCGGGCGAGTAGCCGTTGCGGACGACCTGTCGGCGGGCCGGCGGCGTCTCTCGCTTCGGTTCGCTGTTCGATCCGGTCGGCGACTCCCGCCTCGACCGCCTGGGCCAGCAGCGACCGGGTGCCCTGGCGGAGGATCTCGGCGAGCGCGTCGCGGGAGTCTGGAAGCCGAATCGTCGATGCGGTAGCTTCGTGCATGGCGGCAAGGTTCGTGGAGGGAAAAGGCGTAGAACACCTTCCTTCTCCCCGAGCCTGCCGCCCTCTTCAACCTACCCCAACCACAAGATTCGACGATAACTCGCGCATCCGTCCATTGCCGCAGTGGATGTTGCTACTGCAGGTTCAGCCGGCCCACATGCGATGTCCCACCTGCGCTGACGACCAGTCTTGCGATTTTGGAAGGATCCAAAAATGGCCGCTCCCGCGGCGCGGGCACCAGCTGCGATCCCCGCGTCAGCCTGTGCGATCTTGGTCTTGGATATTCGTTGGGGCCACGCCAGCGGAACGGGACACTTCGGAAACGGCCACGTAAAGCGATGCCTTGAGGTGGTCTAACACCCACTTGGCATGAGCGTCCCTCGAAACCGGAACTCTCGACAAAAATTCAGATTGCAAAATCGCCATTGCCTCAGCACCGACGAACACGTCCTTCGTGTTGCCGGTCTTTTCGTTTTTGAAAGTGATGCGGTAGTCGTGGGACATTGGCGTTCGACTCCAAATCTGAGGGACTTCGATAAAGAAGACAATATGTCACGTCACGCGGTGGCACTTCGCGAAAGTCGCGGATCGAGCGGTAGCGGATACCCCTATTTTGTTCTTCGCCAGGTTCCGAGCGCCGTAACGCTGTCTGAGATCGGTCAATTATCCACTCCTCTCGCCATCCGCGTTGGCATCAGGCAAAAGTTTCCTACGGTGCAGGTCTTGCGGCCTCGCTCTCCAGTCGGCCTTTTCGTCGCCGACTTTTCTTCCCCACGCACGTTTCGGAAAGGGCCTTGAGCGTCCCCGACCCGCGACTGCAAAATGCTACAGGCCCTCCCGTGCGATCGGTCCCCGTAACCACAAGCGCCGGAACGACCGTTGCATTCGCCTCGACGGACGTTCCGCGATCGCGGAGTCGATGCGGCGACACAAAAGCAGAACCGTCCTCAATTGCGGCAACCGTTCCGACCGACCTTCTACCCCCGGTCGGACCAAACCAGAAGCGAATCGGACCTTTTTTCTGAAGCCACGGAAGCTGCGTGAATAAGCAGGAACTATAGTTTCCGGATGCGGAGCACCGTTCGGACCCGATCCGGTGCAACGCTGATCAACGAACCTCCGACACGAGCACCGGCCGCCGCAGGGGCGCGAAATCGGCGGCACAGGTTAGCTCACGAGGCACAGGCAATTGAATCCCACACCTACGCCCGTTCCTGACATCGCCGCGGCACAATTGCCACTGCCCGACGGCTCTAGGACAGGGTGCGGTAGCCTCGATGGCAAGCCGTCGATCTGTTTCGTGTCGGAGACGTCGCGGGAAAAAAGCCCGTATCAGGACCCCTCGGTTCGGTATCGCTGCTATCACCCGGCCGAGTGTCTATCGAAGCAGGGGTGTCGGGTTACCGTATGCTCTGCTGCTACGTTTTTCCGAAATCCGTCGTTTGACTACGATGTGTACGTCTTTCACCGCCCCTCCGCCTCGCGCCGCTTCTTCGAGCGCGTAACGGATCAGTTGCGGTCGCTCCATCGAACTCTAATCGCCGATTACGACGATCTCATCTTCGGCAACGAGGGAGTCGCCCTAGTCTCTTCCGCGATAAGAAATGGCACGATGGACCGGGAGAGTGCGATTCGCGCTTTTGCCGACAACCAGAAAGCGCTTGAGCGTTTCGATCGCTTTTC
This sequence comes from Lignipirellula cremea, assembly GCF_056501455.1. NCBI lineage: Bacteria > Pseudomonadati > Planctomycetota > Planctomycetia > Pirellulales > Pirellulaceae > Lignipirellula > Lignipirellula cremea. The sequence goes on along the minus strand of NZ_CM151415.1, from coordinate 4,759,861 downwards.
AGTATCCACGCAGCCTCTCGCTGAGCGGGTTCACGCGATCAGACCTGCTGCTCAAGTTGCAGTCGTACCGAATGAATTGCCTGACTCGTTACTCGGACCCCACCTGCGCGCAGCAACTGCGTTCCGTAAACGACGATCGCAGATTATCGGGTACTTCGCTGGAACGCGAAGTCACAATGCGGATTTCCCGGTCGTCAAGGACGTTCTACATCGCGTTCTCTCAGAGGATCTCCGAAGGACGCTCCTCGTCGTGGGGCCTGTCGAATTGCCGTACGGTCTTGCGTCTTTGCCGAACGTGCGAGTACGCGAAGTGGCTAACTACTGGCACTTGCCAGACTTGATGAGCGTTTGCAGCACTGTGATCGCGCCGTTAGAAGAGACACCATTCAACGCATGCAAGTCTAGAGTGAAATTCCTAGAAGCAGCGATCGCTGGATGCCGGCTAGTCGCGACTCCGATCCCGGACTTCATCGCGGTCGGACCATCTCGGATTACGTTAGCCCGAAATCAGGACGAATGGTATGAGGCGCTAACCGGCGACCAGAGCGAACCCGAACGTGGCGCCTTCGTTCGGGCGAATTTGGATTTCGTCTCTCAGCGAAGCGCTGTCGCAGCCCTAAGACAAGCAGGCGGTTTCTAATGCGAGCCCTTTTTTACGTCGAGCCGTTCCCAGTGCGGAACTCCATGACGCACTTCGCGGACGTCGCACGCCGCGCCGCAAAGTTATCCGCTTGCATCATCGGCGTCGACCTCCGAGTCTATGGGAACTCTGAGACGCTGCGTTTGCTGAACAAGTCAGACGAAGAGAAGGAAGTAGAGGAGGAAGTAGAGGAGGAAGTAGAGGAGGAAGTAGAGGAGGACGGCGACGCGGTTCTGAAGGGTCGACTTCTATGGCCCACAGAGGATGAAGACGCTTTTTTCAAGTCGCAGCTCGTGCCATGGGAAACCGACGGCATCTCGCTTTGGTCGGACTGTATGCAGGGAGGCTCGACGTCCCTGCCCTATTCGGCTGTCTTGGAACGCATCTGGGCGGAGTTTCCGTTCGACGTCATCCTGCACTGGGGAGAAAACGGCGTCGTCAATCGCTTCGCTCGCGACTACGGCCTCACTCATGTGGGATTGGAGCTTGGGTGTTCGAGGAAGCCCTTTCTCGATTCGTACGTCTTCGACCCCATGGGAACGAACGGCTCGGCGCTAGTGCCCAGGCTTTCAATAGGACAGGTCGAAACAATCGTACACGGACTTGAAACGTCCGCAGAAGAAAGCGTGTTGGGATCGGCGGAGGACGCGGAGGCTGCGTTTTATGGCGATCGCTTTTCGATGCTGCCGCCGCACTTGTCGGAGAAGCTGATCGAAGGCGGTCGCAAGATCGCTTTTCTGGCGTTACAGCTATTCGACGACGCCAACTTGATCCAGTTCTCGAAGTATCCAGACCTTCGCCAGGTGGTGCTCGATGTCGTACCGAAGCTGGTGGATGCGGGCTATTTGGTCATAGTTAAGCCTCATCCGGCTTCTCGGTATCGCGAAGGATCTTCGCAGGAAAGCGCCATTGCCCGTTCCGCGTTGGCATCTCTTCAGAGTCACGTCGTCTGGCTGGATGAGCTTACGCCTGTGTCGAATGCACGGTTGATGCAGGTCGCTGATCTGGTCATCACAGTCAATAGTTCGGTCGGGTTCGAGGCTCTCTATTTCGACAAGGTGGTGGTGGTACTCGGCGAAGCGGTCTACAAACCTTCGGGCGTCTTCCCGACGCTGGATGAAGCGATTTCCGGGAATTTCGACCGTAGCACCTACCTTCGCAGCATCGGATTGCTCCGTACGTTCTTCCTCAACGCATATCTCGCGGGCGAAGAATGGCTCACCAATCCGCAATTATTCGCCCATCGAATCTCGACGCTGGTGGGAATCCATCGGCGTTTCCCGGGTGACGCCTTCGCTATGGCAGGCGCTCTGTACGCAGCATTCGCGTCCGGCGAAGGAGTGCTTCGCAGAAGCGAACTGGCGGCGGGTCCCGTAGACTCGCAGTCCAATGGCTTCGTCGCACCGAAGCCAGGAGGTCGGTCGCGCGGCGGATGCCACAAAGTCTATGGCTTTCGCGAAGGCGTTAACTTTCAGCCGACGCTCAGAGCACTCATACGCTCGAGCGGGAGTGATGACGCCTGGGCGATCAAGGACTGGCTGCAGGTTCAGTGGCTGAGAAACGACACTCGGCTTAGCGTTTTGCGCCTGCTGAAGACGGTAGATGATGCTTGGTACACTGACATGTACCCGGACGTGAAAGAACACGGCATCAATCCGCTCCAGCACTTCAGCGCTCTAGGCGAGCAGTGGCGTATCCCGGCACCGATTTTCGAGCGAGAAGAATACGCGAACCTTCCTGCACCCCGGTATCTCAATGCGCTCTTTAAGCTCTTGGAAGCGGTGGATCTGACGGCGGTGCCGTCAGATTCGCGCCTAAGTTCAATGGAAGCTAGCGCCGTGGAAGCGGCGGACGCTGAGTTGGCGAAACTGCAAGAGCAGAGGCCGCGGGCCGTTGCCGTAGTCGCTCACCTATACTACACCGACCTCGTCGATCCACTACTTGACCGGCTGGCTAACATTCGCGACGACTTCGACCTTATTGTCACGCTCCCTTTATGGGGTTACAGGCAAATCGTCGAGAAGGTGAAGAGTAGGTTCAAAGATGCGATCTGCCTGCCCCTTCCCAACCGCGGCCGAGACATCGGGCCGTTCTTGCACGTTCTCCCGACGCTAACTCGCCGGGACTACCGCGCCGTTCTGAAGATCCAGACGAAGAAGGGTTTTTACGAAGCGGGTCGGTTGAAGCCTCTCTTGGGGGCGGCTTGGCGGGACTACTCATGGGACAGCCTCGCGGGAAGTACTCAGGCCGTCAATCGAATTTTGAAGGCGTTCGGGCGGGACGAATTGCTGTCGTTAGTCGGTCCTGCGGAATTACTTCTGTACACGAGAATGTATCCCGAGGCAATCGATTCTGACACGGAGCGAATCGTCGGCATCAACCAGTTCGGGGAGGATGATGTCTTCTTTGCCGGCACTATGTTCTGGTTGCGTCCGGCGGCTTTCTCGGCAATGGTCTCGGATCGTTTCTCGATCGAGAACTTCAGCTCCGATCCTGAGAATAGCCACGGGGAACTTGAGCACGTCATCGAGCGCCTCTTCGGGCACCTTGCACGAAAGGATGGCAGGCAGATCGCTAGATCTGAGATCGATGCGAGGACGGGAGAGATTCGGTTCGACCGCTCGGTGAAACCGAATCTGCAACCTCTTCCTCAGGTGATGAAACGTATCGGCGAAGCGAAGGGAGTTATCGTCTCGTAGGCGACGCCCTGACAGCTCTGGATGTAGCTGCTTTGTCTGTCAGGGTTTCGCGGTATTCCGGCTACACCCCCGAGAGGCGCAGGTTCTCGACACGCCGCGAATTGGGACCAGTAGGCAACGCGGACTTTAATTCGTCTCCACGCGGAACGCGGCGAGCCAGACTGGAATGCTGTTCGATTTCTGATCCATGCGTTGTGACGGTCTCGAAGCCCTGAAGGCGAGGAGACCGAGAATGTCGGAGAAACGTCGGAAACGTCACAGTCCCGAGCAGATCGTGCGGAAGCTCCGCGACGCGGACGCCATGCCGACGCCGGCAAGGACCTCGCGGAGGTTCTCAAGGCGCTGGAGATCGGCGAGTCGACCCTCGAACGCTGGCGCCGCCAATACGGCGGCATGAAGTCCGAGGAAGCGAAGCGGCTCAAGGAACTCGAAGACGAGAATCGCAGGCTGAAGCAGATCGTCGCCGAGCAGACGCTCGATCTTCGAATGCTTAAGCACGTCGCGTCGGGAAACTGGTGAGCCCCTCTCGCAAGCGAGAGGCCGCGAACGAACTGCGAGCCAGGTTCGACGTGTCGGAGCGACGAGCGTGCCGAGCCGTCGATCTCTGCCGCGGCACGCATCGCTACCGCTCGTCGCCGCGCTCGGACGAACCGGGCCTGTGCGAGCGGATGCGAAGCCTCGCCCGGCGTCGGCCTCGCTTCGGCTACCGCCGGGTCGCGAGACTGCTTCGCGACGAAGGCTGGAACGCGAGCGAGACGCGGGTTCTGCGGCTCTGGCGGCGAGAGGGGCTGAAAGTACCGAGAAAGCGGCGAAAGAAGCGTGGCCGGGGCATCTCGGCCAACGCCTGCGACCGGCGTCCGGCGACGAAGCCCTGCGACGTCTGGGCCTGGGACTTCACGTTCGACCGCACGACGACCGGCGGTCAACTGAAATGGCTGTCGCTCATCGACGAGTTCACGCGGGAATGCCTCGTCCTGAAGGTCGACCGCAGCGTCACGGCGGAGGACTTGATCGACACGCTGGCAGAGCAATTCGCGATGCGCGGCGTGCCGCGAGCGATTCGTTCGGACAACGGCCCGGAGTTCGCGGCAAAGGCGTTGCAGGCTTGGCTCGCGAGGCTCGGCCTGGAGCCTTTGTACGTGGCGCCGGGAAGCCCCTGGCAGAACGGCTACGCGGAGAGCTTTCACAATCGGCTGCGGGACGAGTTCCTGAGCCAGGAGGAGTTCGAGAACCTGTCGGCGGCGCGGGAACTGACCCGTCGCTGGCGACGCGATTACAACGAGGTTCGACCCCACAGTTCGCTGGGCTACGACACGCCCAGCCAGTTCGCGAATCGCTGGTCCGCTTCCGCTTCGACCTCCGCTTCGACCTCCGCTTCGACCTCCGCTTCGACCTCCGCTTCGACCTCCGCTTCGACCTCCGCTTCGACCTCCGCTTCGACCTCCGCTTCGACCTCCGCTTCGACCTCCGCTTCGACCTCCGCTTCGACCTCCGCTTCGACCTCCGCTTCGACCTCCGCTTCGACCTCCGCTTCGACCTCCGCTTCGACCTCCGCTTCGACCTCCGCTTCGACCTCCGCTTCGACCTCGGCTGCGCCTCGGGAGCTATTGTCAATTCTTGTGTAGGGGCGGTCGAATCAGGCGGCGGATCGGTCGAGGGGAAGGCCGTCGCGAAAGGGAGTTCCTCGAAGGACGTCGGGTAAGAGCTTGCTGCCGTTGAGAGCCCGCCAGCGCCGGCTCGCCGACTCGGCCGGCTTGAACATCATCGTCAGCGACGCCGTCCGACTGCCGCTGCCTTTCGTCCGGCGGTGACGCAGGCGGATCGTGGCGAAAGCGCTCTCGATCGGGTTGGTCGTTCGCAGGTGACGCCAATGCTCCGCCGGGAAGTCGTAAAAGGTCAGTAGCTGATCGCGATCCTTCGTCAGGCAGGCCGTCGCCTTGGGGTACTTGGCCTGGTAGTCCTCGACGAAAGGGTCGAACGCCCGGCCCGCCTCCTCGCGGGTTTCGGCTTGCCAGATGTCATGCAGCATGCGCTTCGCCTTCGGCTGCTTGCCCTTGGGAAGTTTGTCGAGCACGTTGGCCGTCTTGTGGACCCAGCATCGCTGATCTTTCGTCTCGGGAAAGACCTCGGCCAGCGCCTTCCAGAAGCCGAGCGCTCCGTCGCCGATCGCCAGCTTCGGCGAGGCCGCGAGCCCCCGACGCTTCAGGTCGAGCAGCAGTTCCCGCCAGCTCTCGGCGCTTTCGCGGTAGCCGTCCGTCATCGCGATCAACTCCTTGCGACCGTCCGCGGTCGCCCCCATCAGGACGAGAATGCATTGACGGTCTTCCTCCAGGCGGATGTTGACGTGGATGCCGTCCGCCCAGACGTAGACGTACTCCTTCTCTTCGAGCGATCGCCCGCTCCAGGCCTCGTACTCCTGCTCCCAGACCGTCTTCAGGCGCGTCACGGTCGAGGCCGACAGGCCGGGGCAGTTCGGTCCCAGGATCGCCGACAGGGCCTCGCCGAAGTCGCCCGTCGAAACGCCCTTCAGATAGAGAAACGGGATCAGCTCCTCGACGCTCCTGGTCTTGCGGAGGTAAGGCGGAAGCAGGCCGGAGGAGAACTTCTCCCGCTCGCCTTCCGGACGCCGGTCGCGGACGCGCGGCTGCTCGACTTCGATCGGACCGAGCGCCGTGACGATCTTGCGTTCGGGCGAGTAGCCGTTGCGGACGACCTGTCGGCGGGCCGGCGGCGTCTCTCGCTTCGGTTCGCTGTTCGATCCGGTCGGCGACTCCCGCCTCGACCGCCTGGGCCAGCAGCGACCGGGTGCCCTGGCGGAGGATCTCGGCGAGCGCGTCGCGGGAGTCTGGAAGCCGAATCGTCGATGCGGTAGCTTCGTGCATGGCGGCAAGGTTCGTGGAGGGAAAAGGCGTAGAACACCTTCCTTCTCCCCGAGCCTGCCGCCCTCTTCAACCTACCCCAACCACAAGATTCGACGATAACTCGCGCCTCGGTCTACGCTCCAGCGGACCAGCGATCTTCCCCAACCCGTACCGACATAGCGGCTGGTACAGAAAATCGAAGCCTTTCACCGGCACAAATGCTCTGCCGAAAGGGTTGTTTGTCGGGCTGTTAGAACCTGAGCATTCCTCTGGGCGTCGCCGAATTCGCAGACTGTGCGAACAGAAAACCTGTCTCGACTCTCATGCCGGGCGTCCGCCTACGCCCTGATCAGCGAAATACCTCTCCGCAAAACTAGAGTCCGGCGAGGTGACCGCACGCCACGCGGCCAGAAAGTCCTTGTCCTCGATTTGCGACGAAACGCCTCGCAACTGAGGGTAGAGCATGAATGCATGCCCTTCTCGATCGTGGCTAACTTGAGACAAGTAACGCTCCGCGTTGCCTGTCAAAATCACGTCCGGCTTGATGAGGGTGATCATTTCCGAATGCATGAAGCGTGTGCGAAGACATATGACGCGCGAAAAGACGGCGCTCAGATGCTTCAGCATCATCCGGAAAAAGGAGTCTCCGAAAAGGAGAACAGTTTTTTTCACTTCTGCATCAGGGGAGAGCAAGACATCGACCATCCCGTCGTTAAATCCACCCGGACTAGTCACATGCACATGCGGCCAATCGGGGCTAAGGAGTAATCCGTCCTGATAGAGCGGTGGGTCGAACTTGCGTCCGAGGTCGCCTGTCCACCGCACTTCGCGCGTGATGCAATTCTCGATGCGAGCTAGTGCCTGCTCTGCCTCAATCCCCAGGTGTGCAAGCATCATTCGGAGCACGAGGGACGAGCCGCGGTCCGTCAGGTGCGTATCGAGCGGATAGAACACCCGTCCCGACTTGGCCTTCAACGCGTCGACTGGGTAGATTAAACAATCTAAACCATCGGCAGCTGCGGCGACGTAATAGTCGCCAAGACGATGTACCGGTTGAAATGGAAACTCGTCGGAAAGGACAGACTGCTTATCAGGGAAGATCACATGGGCGAAGAGCGCTCCGGCATTGTGCGATCGACGCCGCCGACGGGCGAGGTTCGCGACGAAGTTTCGCAGGGAGTCGTCCGTGGGCCGCATCTCGCCGGTCACGAACTTCAAAACCGAGTGATCGCCACCGATCAGATAGGCGATCCCGCTACTGCTGAGCAGTGCATCACCTTCAATAGTGTATCCAGCCGCGTTCATTTAGCGCTCCCACGTCAGTGAGTGGCTTCCGGGATGAAGTTGCCGCTGTCCGAGCGATTCGGATCGCGCCTGTCGCCCAGCTGGCCGGGGGGGGCGAACATGGACGTTAGCTCGTTGAAGGCCTTTTCAGCACTACGCAGAATTCAAACCTGCTGTAGACGGTTGAATAGGTGTGTTAGACTCGAGGAAAAGGCGATACTTTGCAATCATTCTGCACGAGCGTTTCTGTATCGACCCTTTCGTTCCCGAAAGCACGATCGCCGATGTGATCGACGCCAGGGGCCGCGATCGGCATGGGGAATCGGTCTTTTTGCTGAATTGACGTCGGAAAAGGGAATCGAGCGCCTTTGCAGAAGCAGAGGCGTTGGCGATCTATATAAACGTTCGGCATTCCATAGGCGTGAGCGTTGGCGGCGGTTAATTACGGTACTGCGCCTTCGATCCCCCCCGCATTGCGACTTGGCGAATTCTTCAGATCAAGAAGATACCTGCAGAACAGGATGCCCGGGCGTTCGATAAAATTGAATGCGAGAACTGATACAAGCAGGGTCAGAGGTACGCAGAGCGCTGACATCCAAAGAAGTTTTTCGATGGTGGCAGCCGTCGAGAAATGTCGGACTAGGTTGGATTCGACTAGGTGAACGATCATGAAGTGGCAGAGGTATGTAGAAAAACTGATCTTTCCGAGATACATAAGAACCGGATGGCGAAAAAACCAGTTCAAGGGGTTCGTGGGCGACGACAGCGATAGAAAAATGAGAGCCCAGACTACGAAGACTACCTTGTCGGCGAACGATGGAGTGAGGACGTAGGCTACTATTGCCGCGATGATCGTCACTGCCATGCCTTGAGCGGCAACGCTCGGCGCACGCTCCAGCAGCAACCTGCTTGATATGCCGATGAGAAAGTAAGTGATCGAACAGGGCAGCGCAGATGGAAACGTATAGGTCCACGGCGTGCCAAGAATTACCGGATTGCGGACACCCAGCCATCCGATTGTCAGTAAGCCGACGATCGCGCCGAACACGAGATATCGGGACACCGATGGACGGAGCAGCGCAGTGATGATGAAAGGCGCGACGAGATAAAACTGCCATTCAAGGCTAATGGACCAGTCGGGCGCGTTAATGATCGACGACTGGCGTGTCCAGAGCTCATTGGGCAGAATTCCCTGTAGCATGGATGCTTCGGCGAGAAAGCTAACTGGCTCGCTGGCCGTACCCAAGTTCATGCCGTAATACCCGAGCTTCCAGGCGCCGAAGGCAGCGAAGAGCATGGCCGCGTGAAGTGGCCAAAGGCGGAAGAAGCGTCTTGCGATGTACCGGTGATAGGGCTCGTCCCGCACCAACATTAGATGCGTAATGACGAATCCGGAAATGACCATGAACACCCATACTGCTATTGAACCGTTACGCACGACGAACATTGCGTCGCCGAACGCAGTGTCCAACTCCTGAAAATACGCGACCGTGAAACCCGAAGCGCCGAGCAAATGTCCAGCGAGCACCCACCACGCGAGTAGAGCTCTCCATCCCTCTAGTGAATCGAAGCGTTGCATCGACGACTCTCCGGATTGCTGTGCTGGCGCGTACGCCGAGCAGTGTTTCGGCCGTCGGCGTACCGTAGCTGTCTGTCGCTGACTCTAGTTGAGCGGGGATGATGGAGCAAACCTGCGATTCGTTCGCTCCACCGTCGACGCTCCGAAAGTTGACGTGTCCGCCGAATATGGGGATCTTTCGGGTCAGATCGATTTCCAAGGCTGCGGGAACGGCTCCTCAGTCGGGAATCAGCGTGCGGACGTGTGTTGCGAGCTACCGTTACACACGCGAAGAGCACGGACGACCAAGGGGTCGTACTCCCTCGTCGGCTCAATGGTCCCGCCAGCGATTTGTTCAAAGTAGCTATGAGTGACCTAATTGCTACTGGACTCACTTGTGCGGAGGTCGCGACCGAAACGCTCATTCCCGCCGCCGCCGATCGCGAATCGACCCTGCAGGCGATCCGCTCGGCCATCCTCGCCGAACGGGACGGATTGCAGCGTCTGCATGACGCGGTCGGCGAGCCTGCCTTCCGCGCCGTCGAAACGCTCGATGCCTGCCGCGGTCGCCTGATCGTCGCGGGAATGGGCAAAATGGGCTGGATCGGTCGCAAGATCTCCGCCACGTTCTGCAGCATCGGGCTCCCTTCGGTTTTCCTCCATCCGGCGGAAGCCATTCACGGCGACCTCGGCATCCTCGGCGACGGCGACGTCCTGCTGGCCCTCTCCAACAGCGGCGAGACCGAAGAAGTCGTCGTGCTGATGGAGCATGTCAAACGCTTCGGGATTCCCGTCGTTTCGCTGACCGGCAACGCGGCCAGTTCGCTCGCGCGCTACAGCGACGTCGTCATCGACGTCAGCGTCGAACGCGAAGCCGATCCGCTGAATCTTCTTCCCACCGCCAGCGCGGCCGCGTGCCTGGCCATGGGCGATGCGCTCGCGTCGGCGATCGTCGCCCGGCGGGGCTTCAGCCGGGAGCAGTTCGCCCTGTTTCATCCGGGCGGGAACTTGGGGCGCAAGCTGCTCTGGACCGTGGCGGACCTGATGCATCGCGGCGACCGCATTCCTGCGGTCCGTCCTGGGGCGCTGCTGAAGCAGGCGCTGGTCGTGATGACGAGCAAGACGCTCGGGGCCGCGTTCGTGGTGAACGAGGACCAGACGCTCGCGGGCGTCTACACCGACGGCGACTTGCGACGAACGCTGGAGCGGGACTGCTCGGCCCTCGAGCAGCCGATCGACGACGTGATGACTCGCTCGCCCCGCACGATCCAGGCCGATGCGCTGGCCGCGGAGGCGCTTCACCTGATGGAGTCGAAGAAGATTACCGTGCTGCCGGCGCTCGACGAGGCGGATCGCATGGTCGGCGCGATTCATCTGCACGATCTCGTCCGAGCGGGGCTGGCGTAACTCCGTTATCTTTCGCTCGTGCAAGTCTTTGCCACCCTGACCTGCCCCTGAGTTCTGGTCCGCGCTTTATAAGAGCTGAGCCGGGGTGGGGGGCAGTTCGCGGGAGCGAGGGCGTAGCCCGAGCGGACGCGAACTGCGTTCGGGCGAACGCCGCCGGGGCCACGTACCCCAGACTGCTATGCGGTCGCACCTCGTTGTAGTCCTCGCGTCAGCGCCCGCGCGTCGCGCAGGCCGTCGAAGATCTCCGTCGCCAGAAACTCGTCCCGCAGTTTGGAGTGAAAACTCTCGGCGTAGCCGTTCGCCCAGGGCGGACTTGCGCCACGTAGAGCGTCCCCACCTCGAGCTTCTCCAGCCCGCGCTGCAACGCCTTCGCCGCGAACTCCGGTCCGTTGTCGGAGCGGATGACCCTCGGCACGCCACGCAGCGCGAACCGCTCCGCCAGCGTGTCGATCAGATCCTCCGCCGTTAGGCTGCGAGAAACCTTCAGGACCAGGCACTCGCGCGTCCGCTCGTCGATCAAACTGAGCCACTTCAGCGCGCTCCCCGACGCCGTCCGGTCGAACACGAATTCCCACGCCCAGAAGCCGTTCTGCCTCTCGGCCTGGCGACGATGGCAGGCGTTCTCGCTCGCTCCGCAAGCTCGCTTTCGCTTCTGTTTCGACGGTCTTTTCAGCCCCTCGCGACGCCACAGGCGATAGATCCGCTTGCGCTTGACGCGAAAGCCTTCTCCAGCGGGAGTAGGTCGCCTCGCTGATCTCCAGTTTCTGGAGCACGTCGGCGAGCTCTTTGCATGCGTTCAGCATCGCGTCCGCGTCGCGGAGCTTCGCCACGATCTGTTCCGGAGAATGCCGTTTCCGCTTCTTCGTCACCGAGAGTCCTCTCGCCGATTCTATCGGCTCCGAAGGCGCGACCATCGTCGAAGCACTGTTCGATCTTCACGAGAAGGCAGGTACGCTCCGTCCGCTCAGCCAGACGGTCCGAGACGAGTGGCGGCGACGTTTCCCAACGGACGATGACGAGAGCTAAGTTCATCATCCTTCTCAGCGAGTCATTCAGACGCTGCCGGGGAGATGCGACGGGAGACGATGGCGAGAAGTTGGCGGAATACCTGTTCCCCGTAAAGAGGATTGGCGTGGACCGGGTCGTCATACAGCGCTCGGTGGACGAGCATTCCGTCGGCGTCCTGCATCGCCCGCGGAGCCGCAAGGAACCGGATCGCGTGACGGTCGCAGGCCTCGCGAATGAGAGCGGAATGGGCTCGCCAGAGCTTGTATCGCAGAGGAGCTGGAGCTACGCCGTGCGTCGCGATCATCGGTGCGAAGCTTCTCGGGTGCGCCAGGATGTGCTCCCCCGAAATCGGAGGCGGCGATTCGACGTGGAAAATAGGCAGGGTCGTCGTTTTGCGCAGGAACGACAGCAGATCGAAGACAAATGCGAGGCGTCGTCCGAGAGCAGCGAAGACGACGCCGGACGGAACGATCTCGGCATCCGGCTGCAACGGCAAGTCAGGGGCCTCGGGAAGCACGAAATCGAACTTCGGCTGCCAGTTGACGAGCCCCAAAGCGTTGTGATTGTTTCCGCCGAAAGTGGAAACAACGAGTTGCAAGCCGTCTCGTCCGAGTTCCGCTAAGATCCCCTCCGTAAAGCGTCCCTGGATGACCGCCGGATTCCACTCCGGGTCGTTGAGGATCACGAAGCGGCAGTCGAACCGATCGTGCGGCGCGACCTGTTCTCGATCCTTCCGGGCATGCCTCATCGAGTACGAGTGACTGTTCCCGATGACAAGAACGCGAATCCGATCGTCCACTCACAAAACCCCTTTACGAGGCGACCAGCAATTCGACTCAGTTCCGCCCGCCCCGTCCGCAGTAGCTAACGCAGTTCGCTGAATTGACGTGTCAGCACGCGAAGAAACGAGCCTCCCGCAGCCTCCTGGTCGAGGGCCGGTCAGACGGAGGCGTGAGTCGTTCGATCCCTTCCGCGAATCGAATTTAAGTCATTCAGGTTCTTTGAGGGCGAACCCATGCCCCCGGAAGTCATGTCGCGTCCCGCGTTCGCGCTTGCCGTGTCCTCCGATCGGACCGGCGGCAGCGTCGCTTGCATTGTACTCCGAGCACTCGCGTGCGACGTTCAAGTCTGACCGGCCGCCATTATTCCGCCGGCGAGAGCCACGGCCAGCGGAAGTCGTCCACACTGCCGGACTCATTTTCGTCGCCTTCGGAGGAAGATCCACCAGTTCCCCTCCGAGCGTTGCCGAGAGCAGCCGTCGAGCCTCGTCATCGCTGAGAAGCTCCACCAGGTGCGGCGTGCCACCCAAGCTGGTCACGAGCTGTGAGTCGCGGGTAGGTCTATGTCCGCTGCTCGACATGCGCTCGCTAGAGCCCTTTCGCGTTAATCGTAGCGGTATCCGCAGTGGGCGATGTAGTTCCTGCATTCGTCGGGTCGGAAGCGATCGACGAGGCGACCGCAGAGGCGCCACAGGCCTTCGACGGTTCGCGCTTCGGCGTCGCGAATCATCCGTTTCAGCTTCGAGAAGGCCATCTCGATCGGGTTGAGGTCGGGACTGTACGGCGGCAGAAACCAGAGTCGCGCGCCGACCGCTTCGATCGCCTCGCGGGCTTCGATCCGCTTATGGCTCGAGAGGTTGTCCAGGATCACGACGTCGCCCTCTCGCAGAACCGGCGCGAGCTGCGTTCGCACGTACGCGACGAACAGCTCGCCGTTGATCGCCCCGTCGACGACGAGCGGCGCGACCAGGCCGGTCGACCGCAAGCCGGCCAGAAAGGTCGTCGTCTTCCAGTGGCCGTGCGGGACGGAACCGTGCGCTCGCGTCCCGCGATCGGACCGGGCGTACGTCCGCGTCATGTTCGTTTTCGCCCAAGTTTCGTCGAGAAAGACGAGGCTTCGCGGGTCGAGGCTGGACTGGCCCTTCCGCCACGCGTCGCGGGCATCGGCGACGTCGGGCCGCGCCTGCTCGCTGGCGACGAGCGTCTTTTTTTTCGCGACAGCCCCAACCGCTTGAGAGCCGTGCAGATCGTCGAGAGCACGAACTTGCGAGGCAGGGCCGCGGCGATCTCGCGCAGGTAGGCGTCCGGATTCTCGGCGACGAACTTTCGGATGTCGTCGCTGTAGGGCTCCCAATCGGGGCGCCGATCGCGAGTCCTGGCCGCTTCGACCTTGCCGGACTCGCGGCGCACCTGCTTGACGCGTCGAACCCACGCTTCGCACGCGCCGAAGCGCTTCGCGACGGCGCTCGTTCCTTCCCCCGCATCGCACGCCGCGAGGACGTCCCGCCGGAACTCTTTCGAATACGCTTCGGCCATCGGATCCCTCCGTTCGAGAAGGAACCCAACCTACCGAAGCTCGTCAGCTTGCGCTAGAGTTATCGCGAAGCCGCTCTAGCGTCGTGCCCTGCTGGATGGCGGCGGCAATCTCCGATCAAAGCGCCTCAACCGGCACATCACCAGTCGGCACCTCTTCCGCTCAAGACGGGCTAGTCGCAGCCCGAACTGCTTCGCCGGTCTACCGACCGTATCGAGCCGCAGCCTTCGGCCGGTCTGGAGCCGTTGCTGGGTCTGGCCCCGCTGCACTCCGATGGTTTGACCGGCGCCCAAAAAACTTCGATCAACCAGGGCCTCACCGGGGACAGAGGCGTTTCGGCCGCTGCCCAAGCGGGCCTCCAGTCGCCGCGGATAGAGTGGGCCGGTCGGCGCGTTTCCTTCGATACGAACGCCTACTCCGTCCCAGCCTGCTACGCTGCCGCGGCCGCCGAACTCGATTGTCCAACTAGGCGACAAATTGTTTTAAAACAGGCGTGCGCTTGAACGAATGTTCAAAAGTTTGTCGGAAGTCAGCGAGCCGAATGCCGTTGCGCTCCGTGTCCCCCTGACACGCCCCCGCTACCAGGGCATTTTCTCCGGCCGGCGTTGCTGCACTGGGCCCCTGGGAAAACGATTGAACGCAAGCCGACGTTCAATGCGCAGAGTGCGTAGCGACGGCACTTTCCTCGCCCCGGCGAAGCCTTCCGGACATGTTTCCTTCCTCGCTCCCCCCGACGCACATCTCGGAAGCCCGGAGAGCTTCGATTTCGGGTTTGTTGACCCGCCGGCTCTATCCGACGCACGCGTTCCAGCTTCGACCAGCCCCGTCGCGTCTTCGCCCGCTGTGCGGTACGAGTTCGATGAAACGGCGGATTTCGGCTACTGCCTCCCCGTAGGCGCACACGGATCTGCACGCATCGTTGGGGCTTCAGCACTGTTCGCCGGCCCTCAGATCCAACCGCAGCGTCCCGCAACGCGCGTCGACCGTTGCAGGATGAGCGGCTTGCGACATTTGGCTCTTGCGAACGGCGTCCCAACGCCAGGGCGTCAGGTCGGGATCAGCTAACGGAGACAACGCACGTCTGCCGGATTTCGCCTGTGGGTCCCTTAAGTGTCGGCTTGTTCGCTGGTTAGGTGGGCTCGGGCACTTGGGCTTTGGCCTTGGCAAGTCCTATCGCATCGACACACGTACGGGGTCATGTTCATGTCCCGACGCGAGAACACTTACCGCCCTCCCCTGCCCCGTGCCGATGGCTGTTAACCAGATTGTCGCTGGTTCGAGCCCAGCCCGGGGAGCCTCTCGGATTGCCTTCAAATCCGCTTGTTAACTGGTTATCGTCCGGTGTCTCTTTAACGCGGACGTTCTGGTCAGCGGCCGTTCCTTCGTTCACTACTTCAAGACCGCCCAGCTACCGATCGACTGAAAGAGCATTGGCTTCGCGAGGGTCAGTAACAAGGCGGGACGCCACATGCCGGCTAGTTCGACCCCGTTGCTTCTTTGAGCGTCATCAGGCCATCTCCATCGGAGTCAAGTTCGCGGAAACGACCGACAGAACCGACGAACTCCTGTTCCGACAGATCACCGTCCTCGTTGCGATCCATGGCGAGGAACCAGTCGGGACCCACCCGTCGAACGTCAAAGAAATCAGACGCAAGGCGATCCCGTCCGAATCCGCCGATCAAGAGTCGCGGAAGGCGATCGGCGTCGACCTTTCCGTCCTTCAACGCTCCGATCTCAGTCAAGCGTTCGCGTGCTGACCGAAGCTCCCGAGCTGCGAGTCCGCCGCTTCTATCTTCGTCGAGGAACTCGAACAGTCCGCGACCGAAGTCGATGACTGACAACTGCACGTGAGCGCGAGCGACCGTCAATTGTAGGTCGAGCCAATCGTTCCACTCGCCCGCCGTCAGTGCGCCATCCTCATCGCGATCGGCGGCGGCAGCGAACATACGCAACGGGACGAACGCGGCGCCCGCGAGTTCGTCCGCGGCGAGCCCTTCGTTCCGATCGCCGTCTGCTTCATGGAATTTTCGGCGAGCGATTCCAGCATATTCGGCGAGCCGACGGTCGATTGCTTCGCTCGAACCCCGCAGCGTCAGAATGGTCCCGTCGATTTCGAGGGTCGTAGACGCGCGGCTGTCCTCTGCGAACGTGACAATCGGCGCTTCGACGGAATCGCCCGGGAACGCAACCCGCAGCACGACGATCTGTTCCCGGCTAGAGCCATGTGCCGCCCCCTCGACGTCCGACCCTGTCGAATCGACCGGGACACGATGCACGACCATCGGAAAATTCGGTTCGGGTCGATCGTCCGAAAGACCTACTGTCAGCGGCGGGAGCAAGTCAGCGGGCGCGAGGTCTCGATAGTCTAGAAGCGGAAGAAGTTCGCTCGCGAGAATCACTCCGTCCTCGTCGGCATCCGCTGGATGAAAGCTCGCTTCGATCTCGCTCCACTCCGAGTCGACGATTGCTCCATCGCTATCGAGATCCAGATAGGTCAGGACCGCACGACTCAACGCGTCAGTGGCGGGCGCGACGCCGACGACGACGCGCACGGAGTCGACATCGTGCGCAGCGTAGTACGCTCGGACTTCGTCTCGCGTAACTCGGACGTCGGCAGGGGTCACGTCGAGTCGCTCGAACGGAACGGGCGGATCATCGGTCGCGAACAGCATCCCCGACGCTTGGAGCCGAATTCGTAGCGGCGTCGCGAGGCGCCGCGCCTCGGTCGCGGAAAGTCGGTCGTCGGCGTTTCGGTCCGCCGCTTCGAAAATCGCGTCGACGACGGAGCTCCAGACTTCCGAGTGGCTCGTTTCGCCGATGACGACAGATGCCGCGATCGGCAAGCGGTCGCTCCTGCCCAAAAGCTCCGCGTGCATGTCCCACCGCGGCGACCTCGTCTTCTCCTGTCCGTCGAGAGCGGAAAGGGGAAAGACGATCGCGATCAGCGCCGTTGCCGAAGCGATCCCGTGACAGGCGAGCCGCGCGACGGCGCCCGAAGAGCGAGCGGCGCTCATTGCAGCAACGCCTCGATCGGCTTCGCGGAGACGTCCGTCAGGCGAATCGGGCGACCGAGCTTCGATTCGTTCTCGGCGCTGGGATCGATGCCGATGCCGCGACAGATGGTTGCGAGCAGATCCGGCACGCCGGTCGGATTCTCGACGACTTCCATTCCGTCGTCGCTGGTTCGTCCGTAAGTCTGTCCGCCGCGAATTCCGCCGCCGGCCAGAACCGCTGACCAAGCTGCCGGATAGTGATCGCGGCCTACTCCTTCATTGATCTTGGGAGTCCTTCCGAACTCGCCGAAGCAACAGATCAACGTCGAATCCAGCAAGCCTCGTTCATCTAGATCTCCGATCAGGGCTGAAAGGCCTGCGTCCAGAGTACGACTGAGCGCCTCGACCGACTCGAAGTTTCGACTATGGGTATCCCATCCATCGAGCACGACCTCGACGAACGGCACCTTTTGCTCGACAAGCCGTCGCGCGAGCAAGCAGCCCTGGCCGAAGAGCGATCGGCCGTACCGTTCCCGGACAGTATACGACTCCGATTCGACGAAGAATGCTTCGCCTGCCCCTTCGCCGATTAGCTTGAAACTTCGATCGTAGGCTGCCGCGGAACTCGCCAGCGTCGTGTCGGATCGCCCTTCTTCGAAACGCGAATTCATGCGAGTTCGGATACGCCAGCGGGCGTCGAACGTTTCACGCTCGACGCCTTCAGGGATCGCGAGGTTCGGAACGTCAGGGGTCGCAGAAGTCATCGCACCGTCCTCGTCGCCGGTCCGCTCTCCGATGACGAGCGGAGCGAAGTGCGGTCCCAGAAATCCTGAGTTCGATCGAACCGATCGCGGGGAGATGCAGACGTAGCTGGGTAGCGCGTCCTCGTCGCGATGAAGTTCCTTCGCGACCAGCGAACCGATCGACGGGTAATCGACCGCAGGCGTCGGCTTGTAACCGGTCCGCACGAGGTCCGACGCGCGGCGATGATCGCCCTCCGCGGTGCTCATCGAACGAATGACCGCGAGACGCTGCGCGTGCGCAGCGAGACTCGGAAGGTGCTCACTGATGCGCATTCCGGGCACCGTCGTCTCGATCTCGCGATACGGTCCGCCGTTCTCGTGTCCCGGTTTGAGGTCCCAGAGATCGATCGTGCTCGGTCCCCCGTTCAGCCAGACGAATACGCACGACCGACGGCGGCTCGGATCGGCGGCAGCCAGCGCGGCGAAGTTCCTCCACCATCCAAAGGCAGAGAGTGCGCTCAGACCGGCGATCGAACGACGGCCGAAAGTGCGTCGAGAGAATGCGTCGTTCGATGCTCGGTCATGACCCTTCATGCGTTCGTCCTGTCCGTGGGGGAAGTCAGGAATTGAGTCGGAACTCATGGCTGTTCAGAATCGCCCATAGCAGGTCGCCGTAACCGCGAAATCGTTCGTTCGCAGGCAACTCGTCGAGATAGCTCTGGGCATCCGCACGCTCTGCGTCCGACGGGTATCGCGAAAGCGTGCCTAGGTAGATCGCGTCGATCCGATCGTCGTCATCGAGCAAAGGTGACCGAAGGGCGCGGAGCATTGCGCTTTTGTCCGGATCGGAGACGCGCGCGACGAACGAGCCGTTCATCATCGTCAACGATTGGAGAATGGTGGTCTCGCGACGAATCGGCGACTCAGTAGCGGCGAAGAGCTTCAGGAATTCCTCCCGCTCCACGTCGTCGAGAGTCGTTCCGGTCGCTGCCGAAAGACTCTCAAGGGATTGCGCTGCGGTCAACCCGCGAACGAACGATCGTGCGAAGAGTTCCGGATTCGACTGCCCCTCGTGCGTCTGCCGGCTGCTTCGTTGGTACGCCTTCGTCGCCGCGATCATGCGCATCAGACAGGTTACGTCGAAGCCGCTCTCGACGAACGCTTTCGTCAGTAGGTCGAGCGATTCGCGATTCCCTGATCCTGCTTCGCCAGCGTCGTCGAGCGGTTCGACGAGCCCCCGCCCGAACATGCTGGACCAGATGCGATTCGCGGCGTTTCGCGCGAAGTAGGCGTTCTCCGCCTTGGTCATCCATCCGGCCAGCGCGCTGCGACCGGAGGTTCCTGCGATCCAATCGTCGTCGCCGTAAGGGAAGCGGGCTGCGACCGTCAGTTCCGTCTCTGGAATCGTGATCGTCGGCGCGGCATCCGGTCCCTGCGACGTCCTCAGATCGCTGAAGAATGCCGCCAAACTCCAGAACTCGTCGCGTTTCCAACTTCCGAACGGATGGTCATGGCACTGGGCGCATTCGATGCTGATGCCGAGAAACGAACGTGCCGTGGTGGCCGCCAGGGCAGCCGGTTCCTGATCGTGCAACTGGAAGTAAGCGACCGGTTGCGCCGAATCGGAAAAGCCGATTTGGTCGGCGCCCGAACGCATCTGCATCGCCGGCGCAGGTCGGAAGTCTGCCTGCATCAATTCGGCGACGAGCTTGTCATAAGGCGTTCGCGCGCGGATTCTCGACTGAAGCCATTCCTCGAAATCGGCCTTTAGCGCTTCGCGTCCGGCGAGTTCCGCCTGAGCGAGCCAGACGTCGCTCCAAACACGCGCGAGATGGAGCGAGTGGGTCGGGCGCTTAGCCAGATCCACGACGGCGCGGTCGCGTTTGTCGAGGTTCGCGTCGGACAGAAATGAGCGAGCCTCGAAAGACGTCGGAATTCGACCGATCAGGTCAAGCGAGACGCGACGGAGGAACTCGGCGTCGCTCGCGAGCGGAGCAGGGGGCACGCCCGCGAGTTCGCACTTCGCGTCGATCGCTGAATCGATCGCTTCTGCCCAGCGGACGATCTCCGGCTCCGCGGCGGAGACCGACTCGCCAGCGAGAGCAGATGCCAGGAGGACCGCCGCCGCGACGATCGACGCGCGATTAAAAATCGCTGCCACTGATGACCTCTCCCTGGTTCGGCGTCGCGAGCGCGTAAAGGACGTTGATGTTCATCCCTTCGGTAATGCCGCGCACAGAGCCGTCGCAAAGCGCGAGGTTCGCGCTTGACGGGTGCCAGGAATAGACGCCGTCGGCGGTGGAGCAGTTGACGGCGCATGGTCCAGGGGCCGTCAACCCGTCATAGGTATGTCCGCGCACTTCGATGTGATTGTGGAGATGCGCCCAAGGCCCCTTGTTCGCGGCCGCTGAGCCGTTGGTGACGTAGCCGGAAATGTATCGCGTGGGCCGGCCGGCGATCTCCACGATGGCGAGCGTATTCGTCGTTCCGTCCTTGATCGCGGTGATCTTACGAGCGACGTCCGCCATGAAGACCCCGTCTCGCGGCGTTCCCGGCGGTACGAGTCCGAGAGTTACGAGGTTCGGGCTGATTCCGCCGTTGGCGACGTAGTCGGTGCAGTGCGCAGTCCACGTGTAGCTCCCTGAAGTTCCCGATGAGAATCGAGGACTGTCGGGTGTCGAAGGGCACTGATAGACCTCGATCAGCGCCTTGATCGCCTCGGCGTTCAGCGGATCAGTCCAAGCCACGTCCCACCGATACTGATCCGCGACATTGCCCTGTTCGAGATAGGGCAGTATTTGCGTGCCCCAGCCCTTCGACGGCGACGAATACCCGCGCGGCGGGAGCGTTCGGTAGGAGTCGGCGTAGTTATGCAGGGCGAGGCCGATCTGCTTCAGGTTGTTCTGGCACGACATGCGACTCGCTGCTGCACGCGCGGCCTGAACGGCAGGAAGCAACAGCGCCACGAGAACGCCGATGATGGCGATGACGACCAGCAACTCGACGAGCGTGAATCCGCGGACACGCGTCATTGAATTCCCTTCAGCAATAGGTGTGCGGCGAACGGCTTGTTCGCGTTCAGGGGATCGCGAACGGGGGCAGTTCGTTCGTGCCCTCCGCAACGTCGATCGTCGTAAACGGACTTTCAGGACGCTGGTAGCGACCGTTGAACAAGTCCTTCTGCGTCGCGGCGATCGGCTCGCCGTTCTCGTCGTATTTCTCGTCGATCCTTACGATCGTCACGGCATATCGACCAGACGGGGCGCCGTCGCCAGACATGTAAGTGCTGACGCGAAACTGCCCCTCCGCGTTCGACTCGGCGGTCGGCTTCAGCGAGGAATCCCGTCGTTCCAGCGGATGCAGCGTGATCCAAGTCTTCCCCGCCGGCTTGCCCCCGACAGTGACGCTGCCTGACACGGGGAAAACGGGCAATCTATCCGGGTGCGCATTCCCGCAACCCGATGCCGTCAGGAAGAGGATTGCGGCGACACAGAACCGAGCGAGAGGAGAGCAATGCCTCCGTGCGCCGCACGTCCGCTCACGGGTCGATTGAGCCATCGTCTCCTGAACCGATCTACTCGACAGGAAATGCTGCAGTCCCCCAGGCTGCGGGGAGACTCATCGTCGCTCCCTGTTAGCAATTGCCGCGCCGCCATCGCATGCAAGTGACGTCGTCGAGTACTAACCTCCTTTACCGACGGGACCTACTTGGTCGTTTCCCAAGGAGTATCGCGGCTCGGTCGCACGCAGTGATACCGACCGTTCGTCAGTTATTTCGACACTGAGTCGATTTTTCAGACACAGCTTCCTCAGGGGAGTCCCGCGCGCGAACGAGAAGTCAGGTAGGCTACGACAGTCCGGTCGTCCAACGCAGGTCGCTGCGGTGTCCCTCTGGATGTCCGACCATGCAATTCGTTAACGACCCTGCTTCGCTCTCCGCTGTCGAGCGTCTGTCCGAGCTCGCCGGCATCATGGCCGCTGGCGTTCTGGGACTCCCGCATCAAGTTCTGCCGGACGTTCCCACGACATCGTCAGGCTGCCGGCTTACAATCCAGCGACTGAGTGCCTTCAGCCTCATTCGAGTTTCCCATCGAAAGACCACCGCCGTGGCAGGGTCGAGCAGCCACCGAAGCCAGGAAGGACGTGCGGTGAAGCGAGAGCCTTTGCATTTCCCTCGCGAACATGCCTTCAGAATGCCTGAGGCCCGGTCGATAGACCGACATTGAATCCGTTCCAAGACCGGCCTAAACTTCCGAAATGATCCGCTCGGCGTCCGTCATTCTGTTAATCGTCACTCTCGTCGCCTGCCCGTTTCGGTGCATGGGCGCGCTGGAGGCGGCGACGCCGTGCGGAAACCCGATCTCGACTTGCGCTTGCTGCCGACCTACGGCGGCGGACTCTGCACCTGCGTCCGTCGGTCATCAGTCCGGAGGGACGGGAGAACGCGGGTACGATTGCTGCGACTGTCTTTGCGAGGGGGCGGTAATCGACGGCCATTGGGTCGCCCCGAGCTTGGACGCCGGAACCGGAATCGTCCTGTTCAAGACGTCGCCGCCGGCGCTCGTCTCGCTCCAGGCGCCGCCAGCGCCTGATTTCTGGAACGAACTCGACCCAAGCGGTCGAGCGCTGCGCGTGCTGCGCCAGTCGTTTCAGATCTGATTGGCCCACGGCGTAGCTGACGCCGGCTGCGTGCCTTTCCAGCTTGCGTTGGTTCGCCCCGGCGTTATTCGACGCAACGGCTGTTCGTTCACGCATGCGCGTATCTTGCGCATCGCGGACTGCCGCGGCCGCACGTAGACCGAGAACGGATCTCGGCAGCGCGGATCGCTTTTGCCTTCGAAAGTGGAGACCTTCGATGACTCGTTTCGTCTGTGCCGCGACGCTTACCGTCGCCCTCGCATGCCTTTGCTTCGCTTCCGCCGCGTCTGCCTCCGCTGCCGAACCGCAAACTGCGGCGATGACGGTGATCTGCGACGAAATGTGCGGCGGATGCGTGAAGAAGATCGAAAAGCGATTCGCAGGGGACAAGGGTCTCGCCAGTCTAACTTGCGACATCCCGACCAAGTCTGTCGCCTTCGTCGCGGTGCCCGGTCGTTCCCTCTGCGCCAAGGGGATCTGGACCGCGATGGACAAGATCGGCAAGACGCCCGTGCAACTCGTGGAACCCAACGGAATCGTTCACACGAAGAAGCCAGAGTAAGCGGTTCCGTGAAGCGAACCGGCGGACGCGTCGTCCGTGGGACAGGCTGACTCCAACGATCTTCGACGAGGGTCGACCCGTGCTTTTCGTACGCCTGCTGCCGTGGGAATACGGCGTCCGTAATCTGATGCGGCGACCGCTGCGCACGGCGCTGACGCTCGCTGCGTTGACGACCGTCGTGCTGCTCGTATTCGCTGTCGTCGGATTCGTACGGGGGCTCGAAAAGTCGCTCGCGGTCAGCGGCGACCCGACTGTTACGCTCGTCTATTCCGTCGGCGCCGAAGAGAACATCGAGAACTCTGCCATTTCGGCCTCGGTTCCCGGCGTTCTCGCGGCGAGTCTCGACTCGATCGATTCCGCGTACGGAGAGAAGCGGATCTCGCCGGAACTCTACTTCGGCACTCGCGTTCGTGCCGGAGACAAAGTCGCCAGCATGGGACTAGTCCGCGGCGTTACGACGGCGGCCCCGCTAGTCCGTCGTCAGGTTCGGCTCGTCGAGGGGAAATGGCCGGGACCGAACGAGATCATCGTCGGCAAGCTCGCCGCCGCCAAACTTGGCTGCGACGACACCGAACTGGTTGTCGGCAAGACCCTTGAATTCGAAAAGCGCACCTGGACGATCAGCGGCCGATTTCACGCGGGCGGATCGGCCTTCGAGTCCGAAGTCTGGGCTCGTTTGCCTGACTTCCAGCAGGCGCTGAAGCGGCAGGACGTGAGTCTCGTCGCGCTGGCCCTGAAGTCCGGACGCAAGCCTACAGAAGTGCAGTTACTCTGCAAGACGCGGACGGACTTAGAGCTTCAAGCGACGGGCGAATCGGAATACTACGCCGCGATGCAAAAGCATTACGGTCCTGTGCGGTATCTGGCCTGGACGGTCGTCTTTCTCGTCGCAGGCGCGGGCGTATTCGCCGGTCTCAACATGATGTACGGCGCGGTGGCCGGGCGAATTCGCGAACTGGCGACGCTGCAAGCGATCGGCTACCGCCGTCGGGCAATCGTGGCTTCGCTGCTGCAGGAAAGCGCCCTGCTTTCGGCTACGGCGGCCCTGATCGCCGGCGCCATCGCGCTCTTCCTGCTCAATGGCTTCGCCGTCCGATTCACGATGGGCGCGTTCGCTCTGCGGATCGATGGCGTCGCCGTGCTCGTCGGCTGCGGAACGGGGTTGGCGCTCGGACTCGTCGGCGCCTTGCCTCCTGCGTTCAAGGCTTTGCGAGCGCCCATCGCGCAGAGCATCAAAGCCTTTTAACGCCGCAAAAGCGGCGACCCGATTTTCCTGTTTCTCTCAATGGAGTGTGAAATGTCAAGGATCGGCTTTACGTTCTCCGCCTCGCTCGCCGTGGCGGCTTCTGCGTTCGTCGGTTGCAGCTCCGAGCAGCCATCGACCGCTGCGACTTCGAACGCGTTCCTCGCCGCACGCGAGCCATCGGGCGCGGTAGGAGTCGGGGCAGCCCGAGAATCGGCGAAAGACGACGAGACGATCGTCGTGGTCGGTCGCATCGGCGGACCGAGCGGAGCGTTCATCGACGGTCTCCCTGTCTTCACCATCGTCGACAAGAAAGTCGCTCGCTGCGCGGACGGCGATTATTGCTGCACGCCGCCGGAGCAGATCCTCCCTAACTTGGCGACGGTGAAGCTCGTCGACAGCAGCGGCGGGACCGCTTCGGGAGATGCGCGCGAGTTGCTCGGCGTCGAGGAACTCTGCGAGGTCGTGGTCGAAGGTACGGCGGATCGCGACGAGGCCGGAAACCTCGCGATCCTTGCGGAGAGGGTGTACGTCAAGCGGTGACTTCGCCCCGACTTACGAAGCAGGGCGGCTCGTTTCGCCCTGCTTTTGGCGGTGAGGCGTCCCGAGTTTTCCGGCGAGTCGCATTCCCAACTTCCTTTCACGGAGCCCGAAATGTCTCGATTCGCATTCGTTCTCTCGACAGCTTTCGCCGTCATGACTACCGCACTTGCCGGATGCAAACCTGAGACTCCCGCGACTGCAGGATCGTCGGCGATTTCGAGCGTGTTTCTCGTCGACAGCGAGCCGGCCGGCGCCGTCGGCGTCGGCGCGGCCCATGAATCGGCCAAAGACGGCGAGACTGTCGTCGTCGTCGGTCGTATCGGTGGCTCGACTGAACCGTTCATCGACGGGCTTCCGGTGTTCACGGTCGTCGATCTGAAGCTGGCCTACTGTGCCGACGACGAAGGGTGTCCGACGCCTTGGGACTACTGCTGCACGCCGCGAGAACAGATCACCACGAACTCGGCGACGGTGCAACTCGTTGACGCGAGCGGCGCCGCCGTCACTGGAAACGCTCGCGATCTGCTCGGCGTTAAGGAACTGAGCGAGGTCGTGGTCGAAGGTAAGGCTGACCGGGACGAGGCCGGAAATCTCGCCGTCCTCGCGCAAAAGGTTTACGTCAGGAATTGACGTAGTCGGACTTCGCCGGGCGGGGCGACTCGTGTCGCTCAGTCTTCGGAAGAGAAGCCTTTCGAGAAGACCCATGAATGCTCAAGTCGACCTTCGCGCGCTAGCCTTGGAACGACCGGAAATGTCGACTCCGAGACTCTCGCGACGCCGACCGATTTTCGCCCGATATGTCCTTCCGGCCCTGGTCGCATTCGGATTCCTCGGTTTGCTCGGATGGGCAGCTCGCGAGAGCCTGCTCCCCGCGACCCCGGTGACCGTAACTCCGGTCGTGGTTTCACGGGCGGAAGTCCAGCAGTCGGGAGCGGCTCTGTTTCAGGCTGCCGGATGGATTGAACCGCGACCCACGCCGATCTACGTTTCGGCGTTGACCGAGGGGGTCGTGGAATCGATGCTCGTCGTCGGGGGGCAATCGGTCGAGCAGGGCGAACCGCTCGCTCGGTTAATCGACGTCGACGCCAGGTTAGCTCTACGGGAGGCAGAAGCGGCGCGAGATCTCCAGCGGGCGCAGGTCGACGTCGCAGTGGCCGAACTCAAAGCGGCGGGCCTGATGGTGGACAATCCGGCTCACTTGCAGGCGCTGCTCGCCGAAGCCGAGTCCACGCTCGCGCAGACGGAAACGAACGTCGCACAGTTGCCGTTCCTGCTTCAGTCGGCGGAGGCTCGGGCGGAGAACTTCCGTCGCAGCGCTCAGGCGAAGGCATCCGTCGGGGTCGCGGTCTCGGGACAGCAGCTTCGCGACGCGCAGACAGAACTTGCCGTGGCTCAGTCGCAACTGGACGAACTTCAGCAACGGGGGCCGCGGCTAGAGGCGGAGGCGAACGCGCTGCGGAAACGTGCCGACGCCCTGTCGACGCAGCTTCAGTTGCTGATCGAGGAACGAAAGCGGGTCGAGAACGCGACGGCAGAACTCGCCGCAGCGAAAGCTCGACTACTGCAGTCGGAGCTCGCCGTCGAGAAGGCGCAGCTCGCTCTCTCCCGGACCGTGATCGTCAGTCCGATCCGCGGGCGCGTGCTCAGCGTGATCGCTTCGCCCGGTTCACGCCTGATGGGACTCTCGCCGCAATCGACGCTCGACTCCAGTTCCGTGCTGACTCTATATGATCCGAAGTCGCTTCAAGTACGGGCGGACGTTCGTCTGGAGGACGTTCCGCTCGTACAGTCAGGTCAGCCGGCGCTCGTGGAAACGGCGTCGTCGAAGGAACCTTTGCGCGGCACGGTCCTGCTGTCGACGTCGAGCGCGAACGTTCAAAAAAACACGTTGGAAGTGAAGATCGCGCTCGACGATCCGCCGGAAGACGTTCGTCCGGAAATGCTCGTCACCGCGACGTTCATTGCGCCCGAACTACCTGCGAGCGAGCTTCAAGAGAGCATCGAATCCGAACGGATTCTCGTCCCTCGCCGGCTTGTGCAGCGCATGGAAGTGGGGGCGTCGATCTGGATAGTGGACGGCGACGGTCTGGCTCGCAATCGTGCGGTGAAGACGGGTCGCGCAGGCACGGCAGAGTTGGTCGAAATCGTCGAGGGCCTGACCCCGACGGACAAGCTCATTTCCAGCGGAACCGCATCTCTGAGCGACGGAGAGCGGGTCTCAATTGCGGAAGAGTTGAGCGGGAGCGCGTCGTCGCTCGCGAGTTCTTAAGCCAACGCAGAAAGGAGCCGAATGATGGCCCTCGTCGAAATTCGCGGACTGACGAAGAGCTTCAAGAAAGGGGGCGAAACCATCGTTCCTCTCGACGACGTCGACCTAGACATCGAGCGCGGCGAGCTCGTGACGATGATGGGGCCGAGCGGCACGGGGAAGAGCACGTTGCTCAATGCCGTCAGCGGGATCGATCGACCGGATTCAGGGACGATCGTCGTGGATGGAGTCGAAGTGACCCGTCTTTCGCGAGGCAGGCTTGCCGACTGGCGAGCGGCCAATCTCGGCTACATCTTCCAGACGCATAATCTCGTCCCCGTGCTGACGGCCTACGAAAACGTCGAACTGCCGACGCTTCTATTGCCGCTATCCAGCGCCGAGCGTCGTAAGCGGGTCGATCTGGCCCTGGAAGCAGTCGGTCTGACGGATCGAGCCGACCACTACCCGAGACAACTGTCGGGCGGTCAGGAACAGCGAGTAGGCGTGGCACGAGCGATCGTCGCTCATCCGAAAATTGTCGTCGCCGACGAGCCCACCGGTAGCCTGGACGTGGAAACGAGCAAGCAAATCCAAGTCCTGTTGCGCCGACTGAACGAAGAACTCGGCATTACGCTGCTGATGGTGACGCACGACACGGAAGTCGCTTCGATCGCGCGGCGTCGCCTGCGACTCGATCACGGGAAGATCGTCGAGGTCGAAAGAGAGTTTCCTCGGCCCGCCCAGGTCCCCGTCGCCTAGTTCCTGACTCGCCTCGACGACGCGGCAGATGCCGTCGTTCGTCCTGTCGCCAACAAGATACGTGCCATGTTTCGATTCGTGCCGTACGTGCTGAAGTCGCTGTGGGGACACCGCTCGCGTTCGCTGCTGACGATCAGCGGAGCGGGCGTGGCGATTTTCGTGTTCTGTTTCGTCGGATCGGTGCAGGAGGGATTAGACCGCCTGACGAGCGAAGAATCGGCGCAGCGAACGCTCGTTGTCTTTCAAGAAAACCGCTTCTGTCCGACCAGTAGCCGCCTGCCTCAGGACTATGAACGGCAGATTCGGGACGTCGCAGGCGTGACGGAGGTAATGCCGGTGCAGGTCTGGACGAACAATTGTCGAGCGAGCCTCGACATCGTCGTTTTCAACGGCGCGCCGCCCGAACAACTCCGCAAGATGCGAGACCTGACGCTTCTTTCCGGCGATTGGTCGGTCTTCGCTGGAAAGCGTGACGCCGCGATCGTCGGGCGAAGCGTCGCCCAACGCCGCGGGCTCTCTGTCGGCGATCAATTCACGATCGGCGACATCTCCGTTCAGGTCGCCGGAATCTTCGCGTCGAGGGTCGCCGCTGAAGAGAATCTGATCTACACGAGCCTGGATTTCCTGCAGTATTCGTTCGGAGAAGATCGCGTAGGTCTCGTGACGCAACTGGAAGTCGCACTCGCCGAGAACGCTGACGCCGACGCTGTCGCGCGAGAGATCGACGACAAGTTGAAAGCGGGACCCGTCGCGACTACCACCCGAACTCGCGGAGCGTTTCAGACGAGTACGCTCGCCGATCTGGTCGACCTGATCGGCTTCGCTCACTGGCTCGGCTTCGCCTGCGTCGGACTCGTCTTCGCGCTCGTGGCAGCGACCACCGTCATGTCGGTTCAGGACCGCGTGAAAGAACATGCGGTCCTGCAAACGCTCGGCCTGCGTCCGTTCCGCGTGTTTCGCCTGATCGTCGCCGAGAGCCTGGTTCTGTGCCTGCTCGGCGGAGCGCTTGGGACCGCGTTCGCGACGTGCATGCTCGCTTGGGGCGGCTTCGCCATCGGAGCAGAAGGAGCGACGATAGCGTTTCGACCCTCGTTTTCGCTGGCTGCGCTCGGCATCGGCGTCTCTTTGATCGTCGGGTTCGTCGCGGGGTGTCTGCCGGCGATCGGCGCGGTGCGTATGCCGATCGTTCAGGCGCTTCGGAACGCGTAGCGCCGCTTAAGTCCCTACCCCGTCTAAATCCGTTTGTTCTCGTCGAGACCAACAGTCGGATCGGGACTAGGTGACGGGTCGCCTGTCGGTCGATCGTTATGCAGGCGAAGTACGCCCCCGCGCCTATCGGCCGCTCGACGTTACTCGCAACGCGTTCCAAAACGGCGAAGCGGGTCGCCTGTAACTCCGCACCGTTCAGCGAGCGTACTTTCAGACGAATCTGGCTTATCCGTAGAAGCTCTCGGAAATGGGAGCCGCCGGCCGACGCATGACGGCCTGCGGCTAATTGATACCCTGGACGCTGGCGTCCGGTCCGATTGAGCCCCCCTGCACCGCTTTGAACGGCGCCCCGACGCAGTCCCGGAGCGCGGTTCGCCAATCAGGCAATCGACTACCAACGGTAGTTTCCATGGCTGCCCTGGTGATAGTCGTAGTGACCCGGGGCGGTGTGGAAGTGGTTGCCGTGGAAGTGCACCGTCGGGCGGTGGTAGTCGTAGTGTCCGCCGCCCCAGCCGTGGAACCCGCTCTGGCCGCCCTAGCCGCCCCCGTACCCGCCGCCGTGATAGTTGCTGCTGTGGCCGCCGTTGTAGCCTCCGCCGTATCCCTCAACGCCCGGGTGCTCGAGATCTTTCTGGCGCGACTCGGCGCCGACGTGCAGATCGCGCGCGACGGGATCCAGGCCCTCGACCTGCTGAACGAGAACGACTTCGATCTGGTGCTGCTCGACGTGCATATGCCGGGCATGTACGGCTTCGAAGTGGCGAGGCGCATCCGTGCGCGAGAGGCGACGACGGGCGGACGTGTTCCGATCGTCGCCCTGACCGCGCGATCGCGCAAGGAAGATCGCGACCTCTGCCTCGCCGCCGGGATGGATGACTTTCTCGTGAAACCCCTTCGAGGCGCCGATCTGAGCGAGACGCTGCATCGGATCGCCGGTCAGGCTCCGCGACCGACCACCGAAGCGCAGCCGGCGCGGGAACGCTCCTCCGTGCTGGAACCCGAGGCTCTATTGGCCGCCTGCGACGGCAGCGACTACGTCCTCGAGAAAATCGTCTAAGCGTTCGTCTCGCACCTGCCGCCTCAGTTAGCCGCCGTTCTGGAGGCGGTCGACGCGAACGAAGATCGCGCGCTCCGCGAAGCCTCGCACCGACTTGCCGGAATCCTTGCGGCGTTCTCCACGAAGGCCTCAGGCGTCGCGTCGGAACTGGAAGACCTGGCTGCCGACGGAAGACTCGAAGCAGCTCAGCCGATCGCGTCGGTCCTGGAGGAGCTTAGCCGCGACTTGCTCTTGGACCTCGAAGGCGTGACCGTATCAAGATTGAAGGCGACGCCGCTGAAGCCGCGAGCATGATCCTATGCGTCCTGTATGAGCCTGCTCCGCACCTTCGCTTCGAGCGTGCCGTCCTCGAAGGCGAGCCTGGCGAACGTGGGATCGTCGACGGCTTCCACCACGTCGGACGGTCGCCAAATCACGATAGGCCCAAGAAGCTCAGACCTATCGAACGGCTCGGCTGAGATTTGAATCGCGATTCTCCGTCCATCACGATAGTCGGGTTCGGGGCAGGCGGATCGTAAAACGGGTCCCCCCTTCGGTGAGGTTCTCGCAAGACACGATACCGCCATGCGCCTCGGCGATGCGTTTCACGAGCGACAGCCCCAGTCCCATACCGCCGACCCCCGAAAGTCGCGCTGACCGAGAGCGATAAAACGGCTCGAACACCGCGTTCTCTGCGTCGGTCGGAACGCCCATGCCGCGGTCTTCGACCGAAATCAGGGCTTCGGCATCGTTGACGCGTGCGGCGACGACCACGGGGCTTCCTTTCTCGCTGTACTTGATCGCGTTGTCGACGAGATTATCGAGGGCCTGTTCGACGAGAACCGGAGACAGGCTGACCGCGCCGTCCGGCTCGACATGAAACGCCATGTCCGCGAAGCGAGGGTGGTCCTCCCATCCTTTCGAGTACTGAGCGAGCCAGTTCGCCAGGTCGACCTGGCGAACGTCGACTAGCGGTGCATCGGATTCGCTTCGCGCGAGAAACAAAAGCGACGTCACGACGTTCTGCAAGACTTTCGACTGTTCGGCAGCGCGGAGCAGCGCCTGGCGATAGTCCTCGTTCGAGCGCTCTCGGCGGAGCGTCACGTCGATCGAACCCCGAAGAGCCGTCAGCGGAGTTCTGAGCTGATGAGCGGCATCGCCGACGAAGCGACGCTGACGATCGAAGGCCCGTGCGAGCCGGTCCAGCAGACCGTTGAAGGCGATCGCCAATTCGCCCAATTCGTCCTTATGATCAGGAACCGGCAGGCGGGCGCTGAAATCATCCATCTTCGCGGCCCGTGCGTCCTCAGCCATATCGAGCAACGGACGCAAGGCGGTGCGACAGTACCATCGTCCCGCCGCCGCAGCGGCGAGCCAGACGGCGACGGGGAGCACGATCGCCAATATCGCGAGGCGCTGCAGCTCGCTACGAAGCGCTGAAGCGTTCTTCGCCGCGACGACGGTCAGAGACGCGAACTCGTCAGATTCCCGGTCGCCCGAAATCTTCGGCTGCGTCGCCGTCAGCCGCTGCGTCGACAGCCGCCAGTCACCCTGATCGCGAGGCGCCGGCGATGTCGACGATTCGCGTCCGAACGCGACCAGGATGTCGGCGTCTGCCGGCGAGGCGCTCAGATTCGCCGACCGATCGACCACCGCTCCCTCGTCGGTGATGATCGCCCAGCGAGCCTCCGCACGGTCGTCGTCGTCGCCGAGCGAGATGGCATGGTCGGTCGGCTGCCACTTGACGTCGTCCTCTTCGGTCTCGATCGCGGCGACCAGGACATGCAGCGCGGCCTGAAGATCCGCGTCGAAGGCCTCGAATCGCTGCCACCTCACCGCGCCGTAAAGCGCAGCCGAATACCCCGCCAGGCAAACCGCCAGCGCCAGAAGAAAGAACGCCGAGACGCGGTTGACGAGCGTCATCAGGCATCCGCCTCGGACGAATCGGCTTCCATCAGGTAGCCTCGACCGCGAAGCGTGCGAATCAGTCGCGGACCGTAGACCTCCATCTTGCGACGAAGTTCCTTGACGTGCACTTCGATCGTGTTCGAGGCGCCTTCGTATCGATCTCCCCAAACGGCGTCCACGATCCGCGTCCTCGTCAGGACCGTCCCCGGATGGCGCAGGAACAGGCAAAGGAGCGAAAACTCTTTCGCCGTCAGTTCGAGCGGCGCCCCGCTCCGCGTGGCCCTTTGCGAAGACAGGTCAGCCCTCACGTCGGAATATTCGAGCGTCAGAGAATCCCGCTGCGCGGGTCGGCGAAGCAGGGCCCGAACGCGCGCGAGAAACTCTTCGAAAGCGAACGGTTTGCAAAGGTAGTCGTCAGCGCCGGCATCCAGGGCTTCGACTCGTTGCGAAATCTCGTCGCGAGCCGTCAGAAACAGCACGGGCGTCGTTCGGTCGCGAGCTCGCATCTGCCGCAGGACGTCGATGCCTTCGAGTTTGGGCAGCCACCAGTCCAGGATCGCCAAATCCCAACCGCCTCCTTCCAGCAGAATGCGCCCAGCGAGGCCGTCCTTCGCGTGTTCGACCTGATAGCCCTCTTCGGACAGACCGCGGATCAGGAAGTCCGCGATTCCGGGATCGTCTTCTACGACAAGGATGCGGCCGCTCATCGGGAGATCATGGCAGGAGATCGCGGCGGACGTGAATCATTCGCGAAGGACGTCGCGCCGAAAGGGGCGAGATCGGCGGACCGCTCCGCCCTTCGGCATCGCTTCATTCTCTACCGCTCGCATGAGTCGAAGATGAAGCGAACCTGAAGTCGGCTTCATCTTGCCCCATCGAAAGCCGGTCTGCGCGCAAGGTGAAGTTGAATTCAGGTTCGCTTCACGAACGGCTCAGGGAGGGCTTCTACCATTCCGTCGATAAGAGTCACGCCCCATCTCGACGGAGCAGAAGTCATGTTCGCTTCCATTCCTCAAATCGCGTTCGCCGTCGCCGAACGCTTTTCGTCGCTGTCCGAATGCGATCTGACGGATCCCGGACGCAACGGCAGAACCTTTCGCCGATCGTGCCGTCCTGCAGAAGATGCTCGCGAGATCCGCCGCGGCTATCGCGATCAACGAGATCTCGCCGAACAGATCGCCCAACTCGGCGACGAGTTCGATCCGTCACGGCTGACCGTCGTCGTCGTCCTCGACGAGCGGACGCGGCAGGCGTTCACGGCGCGAACGATTCGCCGTGAAGAGCCCGCCCTGCGATTGACGATTACGACGACGTTCGGCGCAGGGCCGGCACATGATTTCGTCGGAGACCTCGCCGTACGTGCGAATTCGCTCGGCTGGCGTCAGATCGTCTGCGATCGCAATTGCGAACGCGCCGTGCAAGTCTCGCTTCAGTCGACCCTTGAGGGCGAAACCTGCGTCGTGTTCCGCCCGGAATGAACGCCGCTGTCGATCGGCAGATCGTTTCTCGCGCACGGAAGTTCCGATCGATCATTCCGGTGCGCTCAATTCCAGATTATCGAGTCTGACCGGGGGCGGGACTGTCCGGTTCGAGGCGGCCGGGGACGATCCCTGGCCGGAGGCGCTCGCCCCGTTCCTTTGAAGGGGCGCAGCGGGAACCACGGGACCGCCGGCGTTCGGAGGCGTCGCTTCGGGAACGCTCGGCATCGATTCGTCGACGGGAGCGGGCGCCGGCGTAGGTTGCGGCAGGACCTCCACCGTCTCGCCTTGCGGCGTCAGGTAGAAGGCCTCCGTCGCTTCGATGCCAGAGCTCGACAGCAAGAACCCGCCGCCCAAGGCTCGGTAAGCGTCGACGATCGCCGACAGTTGCTCCCGCTTGGCCTCGATCAGGTCCGTTCGCGCTTCCAGGAGGTCCCGCTGCGAGAAGAGCACGTCGGCGAACTCGGCCCGGGCCCCCTGGAACAATTCCGACGCTACGCCGACGGATCGGTCGAGCGCTTCGACCTGCGCCTTTCTCAGCTCGACGGTTTTGCGGTAGTTCTCGACCCGGTTCATGCTGTTGACGACTTCCACGTAGGCGTTCAACACGGTCCGCTGGTAGTCGTACAGCGCCTGCAACTGCCGGGCATTCGCGCTCATGTAGTCCGCCTGAATAGCGGCCTTGTTGATGAGCGGAGCGGCGAGTTCGCCGAAGGCGTTGGCGACGAAGGCGCCGGGATCGAACAGGTATCGCGGACTGAAGGCTTCGAAACCGACGCCGGCCGAAAGGGCGAGTCGGGGGAAGAAGCGAGTCCGAGCCGTAAAGACGTCGAGCCCTGCGGCCGCCAATTCGCGTTCCGCGGCCCGGATGTCGCGTCGGTTGAGCAAGAGTTCAGCCGGCGCCCCGACCTGCAACTGATTCGCGTCGAGGGCGATGAAGTCCCACGTAGTCCTGGAGACGGGCTGCGGATACCGACCGACAAGGAAATTGAGCCGGTTCTCGACTTCGACGATGCGCTGCGCGACGACGAACTTCTCGCTTTCGTTGCGACGGACTTCGGCGAGAAAGCGCTGCACGGCAAGTTCGGTTCCACGGGCGGCAGCTTTCTGCGCTTCCGCCACTTCGAGACTGCGTTTCTGAAGATCGATAGTCTGATCGAGATAAGCGAGCCGGCGATCGAGCGAGGCGAGTTCGTAGTAGTTCTCCGCGATCTCCGAAACCAGTTGCGTCACGAAGTAGTTTCGCCGTTCGATCGCTTCGACGTAGCGCTGCATCGCCGCGTCTCTGGCGGCACGCATGCCGCCCCAGATGTCGAGATCCCAGAAGAGGTCGGCGGTGACTCGAGTGTTGGGCAGCGGATCGGGAAACTCGCCCCCTCCGGGATAGGTGAGCTGGTCTTCCGCGGCGCCCAACGGCGTGAACTTGCTGGTTCGTTCGAAACCGCTGCGAGCGTTGAGCGAGAGAAACGGAAGATACGCGCCCCGCGCCGCCAGGATTTCGTTTCGGGCGATCTGAATCTCTTCGTTCCGAATTCTTAGTTCCTGATTGCCGGCCAGGCCCTCGACGATCAGCTCCGTCAGAACCGGATCGCCGAAAAACTCATCGACGCCCGTTCGCGCTGAGTTACCCGCCGACGTCGCAACGCCGTCGTAGTCTGTCCGCAGAGCCGGGCCCGGCGCTGCGCAGCGGAGGCAGGGGATGCCGCAGCCGGAAAACGCGAGCGGCAACAGACTCAGCAAGGCGGCGACGGCGGCTCTTCGCGAGAGAACCGCAGCCGAACTTCCGTCAAACAGAGGGGACGTTCGCATGGGAATCCGCCGCACGATATTCCTGGACCGGTCGAGCGAAGCGAACCTTCGTCGAGCCTGTGCTGACCATTAACGATAGGCACTGACCGCCGCTCACACTCCCGCTCGCTCTGGCGGTCTAACGAGTACAGACCGTTCGCGCAGAACAATGGGAAGATGCGTCAGATCACTTATCGGGCCGAAGATTTCGTACAGGTCAGCCAATCGCCAGGTTCGTGTTGACCGATTGCGAAAGTCGGGACCGGGTGCCGACTTCATGCGCGCAAAGAGCTTCTGGAAAAGCCCTTACGAAGCTGCCGCCGCATCCTTAAATCGCCTTCAGGTTGAGCGACCTGAACCCCGATCGAGCGATGAAGCAGGCGGAACTTCTACCTGATCGCTAAAGTCGAGCGCCCGAAGGGTCCGGCGTCCGGACATCGAAGCGAGCGCTGAGCGCCGTCGGGCGGCGCGATGGCGATCGCGGACGCGCGCGTCTGGACCTCCCGGGTCGCTTCGCTTCGGCGCTTTCGCTGAAGCGTTCACCGGTCGTGACTCTCGGTCCGAAGAATCTCACGTACGGATCCGCCGCAGCCCCACCTATCGGTGGCCCGTCGGTCGGAGATCGCGTTACGCGGTACGTAGCGTCGAAGGTGGGCGAACCGGCAACGCCGCCATCGATCGATCGCATACCGAGGCGCGTTCAGCGTACGGCGCCGGTCAGTGATGTTCCCCGGACGGCTCGCGTTCCAGGAGCTCGCTGAGCGGTTCGTCGTGCTCGTCGCGGATGAGCTTTCGCCCGTCCGAGATCTTCGCGAACAGATAGTACAGTCCGGGGATGACGAATACGCCGATGAGCGTGCCGACGAGCATACCGCCCACCGCGGTGGTTCCGATGGTGCGGTTTCCGATCGCTCCGGGCCCCGTCGCGTAGACCAAGGGAACGAGTCCGGCGATGAAGGCGAACGACGTCATCATGATCGGACGAAAGCGCAGCCGTCCCCCTTCGATGGCGGCGTCCTTGATGCTGGCTCCCTCGTGGCGGCGTTGCACGGCGAACTCGATGATGAGAATCGCGTTTTTGCCCAGAAGGCCGACCAGCATGACCAACCCGATCTGCGCGTAAACGTCGTTCGCCAGCCCCATGCCTTTCAGAAACAGGAAAGAGCCGAAGATTCCGATCGGCAGGGAAATGATCACGGCCAGCGGCAGGAGAAAACTCTCGTACTGACCGACCAGCACCATGTACACGAACACGACGACGACTATGAAGATGAACAAAGCCGCGTTCCCCGCCTTCGCTTCGTCGTATGCCAGCCCCTGCCAGTCGATATCGAAGCCGTGCGGGAGCGTCTCGGCGGCGACTTCCTTGATCGCGGCGATCGCTTCGCCGCTGCTGTAGCCCTCCGCCGGAGCCCCCTGAATCGGAGCGGTGGGATAGAGGTTGTAGCGGCTGATCTCATTGAGGCCCTGCTTCTTCTCGAGCTTCATGAACGCCGAGTAGGGGACCATTTCCCCCTCGTCGTTCTTCACGAACATGTTGTCGAGGTCTTCCGGAAACCGTCGGAACTCCGGCGCCGCCTGGACGTAGACCTTGTAAAACTGCCCGAAGCGTACGAAGCCCTGCTCCCAAGTGCTGCCGACGACGATCGAAAGGTTGTCGAGCGCGTCGCGAATCGACACGCCCTTCTGCATGGCGGCGTCGTTGTCGATCACGATCTCGTATTGCGGGTAGTCCGCCGCGAAGAACGTGAACAGGCCCTTGAGCTCCTTACGCTTCTGGAGCGCCGCCATGAACTTGTCGGTCGTTTCTCCGAGCGCCACGTAGTCGCCGCTGTTCGTCTTGTCCAGCAGGTTCACCGAGAAGCCGCCGGCGGCGCCGAAGCCTGGCACGGCAGGCGGCTCGAAGAATTCAAGCTTGATGTTCGCGATAACCGTGCAGCGTTCCTCCAGTTCCTTGATGATCTCTTTCGACGTCTTTTCCCGGTCCGCCCACGGCTTCAGGTTGATGATGCAGGTACCGGCGTTGGAACCGCGGCCTTCGGTAAGCACCTCGTAACCGGCGATCGAGGAGACCGACGACACCTCCTCCATCTCCTTGCAGACCTTCTGCAACTCGTGACATTTGGAGTTGGTGTATTCGAGCGTCGATCCCGGCGGCGTCTGCACGACCCCGTAGATCATCCCCTGGTCTTCGAGCGGAATGAAACCGCTCGGCAGGACCTTGTTGACGACCAGGATGCCGTAGCCGAACGCTCCGATAAGCAGCAGCGTGAGGATGCGTCGCGTTACGATCCGGCTTACGACCGCGACGTACCCGCCCGTCACCAGATTCACTCCGCGGTCGAACAGGTGCAGAAACATCCCAAGCGGACTGCGCAGTTTCTTCTCGCCTTCTTCGCTTCCCGAAAACGCGGCGCGAAACGAGAAGATCGCGAGAAAGCCGACGACGCCGGCGATGACGTAGATCCGCACGTCGTCGAGCGGGAACTGCTCGCTGACTAGTTCGTGAACCTGCTCGACATGGAGCAGAAAATAGACCCCGACGCCGACGCCGATACCGAGCAAGACGCTCAGCAGCAGGCGCACGACGTTCGCGAACTTCCCGAAGACTCGCTTGATCACGCGATTCGCGAAGCCGATCAGGCCGCGCTGTTTGTGGAAGCCGTGCGGCTTAAGGATCATCGCGCACAGCACCGGCGTGAGCGTCAGCGCCACGACGCCGGAAAGCACGATCGCCATCGCCATCGTCAGCCCGAACTGGCGGTAGAAGACGCCGACCGGACCGGTCATGAACGTGACGGGAACGAAGACCGCGGTCATCACGAGCGTGATCGCGATGATGGCGCCGCTGATCTCGTGAACGACTTCCTGCGTCGCCCTGTAGGGACCCAGATGCTTCGTATGCATCTTCTCGTGGACGGCCTCCACGACCACGATGGCGTCGTCGACGACCACGCCGATCGCCAGCACCAACGCGAAGAGCGTGATCAGGTTGATCGACATGCCGAACATCAGCATGAAGAAGAACGCGCCGATCAGCGACACAGGCACCGCCAGCGTCGGAATCAGCGTGCTGCGAAAGTCGCCCAAGAATAGGTAGACGACGAGCGAGACGAGGATGAACGCTTCGATCAGGGTGTGCAGCACCTTCTCGATCGAAGCGTCGAGAAAGTGCGAAACGTCGTAGGTGACCGCGTAGTTCATCCCGCGCGGGAACGATTCCTTCTTGATCTCCTCGACCTTCTCCTTGACCCTTTCGATGACCTCGGACGCGTTGGAACCCGGCGTCTGCTTGAGGACGATCGCTGCAGAGGGTAGGCCGTCGATATCCGAATAAAGGTCGTAGAACGACGAGCCGAGCCAGACCTTGGCGACGTCCTTCAGCCGCAGGATTTCGCCCTGCTCGTTCGCCCGCAGAATGATCTCTTCATACTGCTCCGGCTTCTCGTAGCGTCCGACCCAAGTCAGTACGTATTCGAGGGTCTGCGAAGTCTGGCCGGTCGCCTGTCCCAGTCGTCCGGGAGATCCGATCATGCTCTGATCGGCCAGAGCTTCCATAACCTCTTCGGCGGAGATCTTGTAGGCACGCATGCGCTCGAGATCGAGTTCGACCCGCATCGCGTAAGAGCGGTTGCCGAGAATGTTGGCGACGCCGACGCCGGGGATGCGCTTGATCTCGTTGAGGATGTTGACGGTGGCGTAGTTGTAGAGAAAGTTCTGATCGACGTTCGGATCTTCGCTGTAGACGTTCACGTACATCAGCATGCTCGTCATGTTCTGCGCGACGATGACGCCCTCCCGCTGCACGATGGGAGGGAGCTGATTCATGACCATATTGACCCGGTTGTTGACGTTCATCACCGCCACGTTCGGGTCGGTGCCGGGCTCGAAGATGATCTGGATCGTCCCTTCGCCGGCGCTGGTGGCGTCGCCGATCATGTAGCGCATGTTCGGCACGCCGTTGATCGACTGCTCCAGGATCGTGAGCGTCGAATCGACGAGGATTTTCGCGCTGGCCCCGGGGTACGACACCGAGACGCGCACGCTGGGCGGCGCGACGGACGGGAACTGCGAGATCGGCAACGTGACGATCGACAGGCCGCCCAGGAACAGAATGAGCAGCGAGATGACGATCGCGAGCGCAGGACGATGCAGGAACTTCGAGAACATGAAGCGAGGGCCTATTCCGCGTGATATTTCAGGTCGCCCAGGACGTCTTCCGGAGCCTGATACTCGAATTCGATCTTGTCGCCGTCGCGGACCTGTCGGATCCCCTCCAGAACGATCTTGTCGCCCTCTTCGAGGCCCTTGCCGATCACGAAGATGTCGTCCTGAACCGCTTCGACTTCGATGTCGCGCTGGTGCACGACGCCCTGTTCGTCGACGACGAAGACGTACTGCTTGGCGAGAATCTCGAACTTCGCCCGCTGCGGGATGACGAGTGCGCCGTCGAGAATCGTGTGCATGAGAATCGTCCCCGTTTGTCCGTTTCTCAGCAGGCCCTCGGGATTGGGGAAATCGGCGCGGAAGGGGATGTTCCCCGTCGTGTTGTCGAAGTCGGCCTCGATCGCGCCGATCTTCCCCTGTTGCGGGAAGATCTCGCCGTTGGCCAGCTTCAATTCGATCTGCAGGCGTCCGGACCTTTCCCTGGCTTCATCGCTAGCGTCTTCATCTTCGTCGTCTTCGAGGTCGTCATCCTCGTCCTCGTCGCCGTCGTCGACCTCTCCGTCGCTCTCCGTCGCCTCGGCCTGATATTCCAGGTAGCGAGCCTCCGGCACGTTGAAGTAGACCCACATCACTCGATTGTCGGAAAGCGTGGTGAGCACGTCGCCCTCCTCGATCAGGCTGCCGAGCTGGCACATCTGGCGGTCGACGATCCCGTCGAACGGCGCGGTGACGCTGGTGAAGCTCAGCTCCGCCTGCTCCAGGGCGACCTTCGCCTGGGCCTTCGCCACTTCGGCCTTCTTCAGGGCGATTTCGGGCGGCGCGACGATCCCCTTTCTCAGCAGTCCTTCCGCCTGTTGAAGTTCGATCTCCAGTCGGTTGACCTCGGCGATCTCGGAATCCAGACGGGCCTGGTAAAGGATCGGAAGGATCTTGAACATGAGATCTCCCTTCTTCACCGTCTGCCCCTCCTGAACGCGGATCTCCTGGAGATAGCCGCCTTCGAGAGCGCGAACCTCGATGTGCTGACACGAATGTATCTGGCAGACGTAGGGTCGCGTCGTGACGATGTTCCGTTTGACAGGACTGGTGACGATCACCTTGTGCTGGTGATGCTCCGATCCGCCATGGCTCTCCGCATGGGCATCGTCATGCGCCTCCGCATGCGAATCTTCGCTCGAAAGCGCAAGAGACTCGCACCCGGAAAGCGAAACCGATACGGTCGCAAGAAGTAGGGCGAACAGCGCTGCGGTTTTCATGACCTCATCCTGTCGTTTTCCGAAAACGTCCGCCCCTGTCAGCCTGGCGACGGACTCCCTGCGGCTGAACGGCGAGGCCGCCCTGCGGCTCTCTCTCGTAGGCTTCCACCTACTCTTTTCGATAAGAATAGTGCCACGCCCGAGGGAAGCTACCTCACCTTAAAGCAAGTTCATGGAAGCGATGAACCTGCTTTAATATTCGCCGGAAGAGGGAGAAACCGCGGCTCGGCGAACAGCAATCGGGATAGCCGTTTTGGGAGTCCGGCACGCCATCGGGCAGGCTTCGCGGGGAACGTAAACGCGATCCGCCGATTCGGAAGCCACGCGGAGGCCTCGAAGTGGCCGAATCGTTAAAAGGCGTCAAGGCGAGGGTCGCGTTCCGGAGACTTATGGCGCTGCGCGCCTAGGATAAAAGTGCCGGCGCCTTCTGCGCCCCCATCGGGCCGTCGACAGGCACGCGGCGAAAGTCGCCGCTCGACGGGGCATCCTCTTCACAAGGCGGATCGTCATGCGCACCTTCCTCGTTGCGGCCTTGCTGGCCGCCGCGGTCCTGCTTGGACCGCTAGCAGTCTCAGCGACGGCTCAGGAGTCTCCCTGCGTCCCTGATTACGCGTACTCTCCGTACGAGTACGGATGGTACGGACACCATCAAGTGGATACCTATGGCGGACGCCCGTACTACTTCCACAACCCGTACGGGCACAACCTGCACTATCGCCGTTAGGATCCGCCTGAAGGCAGAGACCGCAGGTCGCTCGACACGCAACGACCGCGACTTCCTCGATGGCGAGTTCCGTTACTCAGGAACTCGCCGTGTGCAGTCCGTCTACGTTCTCGGCTCGTCCCTTCCGCTTCGATCCCGGGACTGATCGGAAGCTTCGGACGGCGTCGGGTCCGCATCAGCGATCTGCTGCAAAAGTTCCGTTTGAAGCTCCTGAATCTCGAGCAGACGCTGCCATTGGTGCGTCATCAACAAGTCGAGCTTCGAGTGCAGGTGACGGATCTCTAACTCGGCTTTGAGATTCACGCGATAGTCA
Source organism: Lignipirellula cremea (assembly GCF_056501455.1). NCBI lineage: Bacteria > Pseudomonadati > Planctomycetota > Planctomycetia > Pirellulales > Pirellulaceae > Lignipirellula > Lignipirellula cremea. The sequence goes on along the minus strand of NZ_CM151415.1, from coordinate 4,718,483 downwards.
TGCTCGGCCCTCAGGCGGTCTTTAGCCTCCTGCCGATTCTGGCTCATCATGATCACCGGAGCCTGAAGCGCGGCGATGCAGGAAAGCACGAGATTCAACAGGATGAATGGGTAGGGATCGAAAGTTCCGAACGCCGAAAGCGTCACGTTCAGCGCGATCCAACCGAAGACCACGCTCCCGAACGCGAAGATGAAAAACCAGCTGCCGCCGAAGGAAGCGACCTGGTCCGCAATCTTCTGTCCGAACGTGATCTGCTGGCGAAAGTCCTCGTTGACGTTCGCGGAAATGACGTCGAGTTCGCTCAGGCTCTGCAGGACGTCGCGTTCCAATCGCGAAAGCTCCCCGCGTTCCTGTTCGAGCGAGCGTTGAACGTACTCGACCCGAAACCGATTCAGATCCGCAGAGCAGATGAAGCTTCTGTCGCTCCAGTTCGGCTGTTTCGCTCTCACCAGTTCGGCGACCGGATCGCGAACCAGTTCCCCTGAAATCATCGAGCGTGAAGGGAACTCTTGTCCGCAGATGTCGCACCGAGTCTTCGCCCGTTCGCTGGCCATATCGAGACTTTCGCGCTGAGACCCGTGTAGTCGCTCCCTCGCATTTGGCATCGCCAGCTGCGCGAGGCCGGCGCTCGCTCGCTAATACGACGTCGGAGGTTTCTGCCGGGCTACGCTCCCGATCTCAATCCGGTCGAGGCCGTCTGGAGCGGTGCCAAGAACGTCGACTTGTTGAACTGCGTCGCCGACGAAGTGTTCGACCTTGGCGACGCGGCCGGCGAATCATTCTGCAATCAATACCGCGACCTCCGCATCCGATGCTCCAACTTCAAAACTGCCAAGCTGCCGATCGACTGACAGGGCTTTGAAATCGCGAGCGTCAGTAAACGGGACAAACACCTACGTGACGGTCGGGGGATCGTCTTGAAGCATTCCGTAGCAGATGGCGGCTGAGGCGAGCTTGCCCAGGCATCGATGGCGACGCCCAATTTATCGTAGCGGACCCGCATCCGTGTCAGAGGCCGGTGCCTCTGGTTCGTACCCGACTTGATCGGGGTGCGCTCCCGTCCCTCAAGGTCGCGAGCCCACTCCGAAAATTCGGCCTCGAACTCTCTCGCTCTCTGGTGAACAGGCAGAACGAACTAACTGCCCAGATCGCCGAAATTGGGGAGATGAAGGAGGAAAGAGGGAGACTTTGACAGGGGATTAACAGGCGGAAACGACTGCAGGCCAATTGAGTGCAAGAGAAGTCGGCGAGAGCGCTTTCGCGCGTCCGGCCTACAACATTCCAGGCCTGTCGATCACCGCTCGCTGAGGTCCGCCGCTGCGTAGGTCGTTCCGTAAGCAGCGTACCAGTATGCGGTGAGCAGGTTCTCATCGCCTGTTTCCGCGTAAGCGGTGACCAGCGACTGCGCCGCCGCTTGGCCGTACGTCCGCTGCAGGGCTCGTAGTTCGGCGTACGAGAGGAAGGCATCGTCCTCCGACTGACGCTCCTCCCACTGGACGAACTCGCCCGCCGCATCGCCGTAGGTGGAAGCCGCGTTCGCATAGGCGAGGCCTGAGAGAGCGGCGCCGTTCGACTTCTTCCCGGCGACGGCCTTCGATGTGTGCTTCGAAGCGGCGGCGAATGAACGGTTAGCCACGCTCCCTTGCGGACGAGGTTTGGCGTTCTTCAGCCTGACGACGATGCGGACCTTGTCGTTGTGCTTCAGGCCGCCCGGATCCGTCACGGTCAACGTGGCGACGGTCACGCCGACGGGAAAGTTTCCCGCCGGAGCGACCGTCAGCTTGCCGCCGAGCCTGGCGCCCGGCGCCGCCCAGAGGAACTTCAGCTTTTGCTGGTCAGGATCCGACGATCCGCTTCCGTCGAGCGAGACGCGAACACCTTTCTCCGACTTCGTCGTGACGATCACGTCCGTCCCTGCATTCGACGCAGGCTTACGATTCGCGACGCCGACGGCCACCGGCCACTCCGCGGAGTTGCCCGCGTCGTCCGCGGCCCGAAAGGTCACTCGCGTCCATCCGATCGGGAACCTCGCCGGCGCATCGCTCGTGATCCGCAGCCGCGAAATGTCCGTGACGTTGTCGAACGCCGTCGGTACGGGCGGCTTCGCGGTCGAGAAAATCTGCCCCGGATCGACGAAGAACTCGACGCTGGCCATGCCTTCGATCGTCGGAGCTTCGCGATCTTCCACGATCACCTTTTGCGCGGCCGAAGTTCGGTTGCCCGACGCGTCGGTCGCGGTCCACGTCACCTGCGTCCGTCCTACGGGATAGCTTTCGGGCGCGTCGTTCGTCAACGTGACCGCATGTCCGCCCGCATCCGACGCTTCCGGCGTCGGAAGGACGACGTCCGACGCGTAGTCGACGCCAAAATCGGCTGCGACGACGACGTCCTGCGCCACGACGAGGATCGGCGACGTGGAGTCTTGCAGCGTGACGGTCGTGCCGACAGCGATCGAACCTTTGCCGTCGCTGACGAACGCCTCGACGTCATGTACGCCGTGGGTATACGGAAAATCGAAACTCACCGTCGAACCCGACGGAACGTTCGCGTCGATTTCGCGGTTGTTGCCGTCCACGCGCCACGTCACGGTCAGCGGCTGGCCGTCTTCGTCAGCGACCACCGTCGACAGGACGACGTTATGCACGCCGTCGACGCACTCGACCGTCCGCGGCTCGATCGGCTGCGCCGTCGGGAGAACGTTCGGCAGAACGAAGATTCTGAACTTACGCGTCACGTTGCCCGGGAAGCTGTCCCGGAAAGTCATCGTGACCTCGTAGGTCTGTCCGTAAGAATTCACGGGCACGGTCCACTGTGCGGTTACCTTTAATGGCGAAGGACCGCTGGCGGAGTTCGTCGGCGAAAACGTCATCGCCGAAGGACCGCTTCGGCCGGTGAACCAGACCGTGCCGCCGTCGGGATCGGTCGCGATTACGTCGGCGGCGAAGGATTGGCCGGCCCTTACGTAGACGACCTCTCCTTCGTCGACGTCGCCCCCGATGGTCACGTAGTCGAGTTCCGGGCGGAGTTCGAGTCGGAAAGCTACCGGCGCGGTCCTGTCGTAACCCTGGCCCGTAAACCAGCGTCCGTTGGGCGAGCAACGACAGGTAAGCAGGCTCTTTGCGTACATGTCGATCTGATAGACGTCGGCCAGATAGTCGCGAAGCGAATGGGCGACGCCGTCCAGCCAGATGCAGGCTTCGCCCTCCGGGAAGACCTCGCTATCCGAAGTTCCGGCGATCGTGCGTCCGTCGTCAGAAACGGAATACGCGAAACTATCGCCCGCATAGTTTCCGATGGTCGGCAACTCGACCATGCCGCCGGCCGTCGTGTGGACGAACGCGCGTGTGAAGCCGCTGGGAGAGAACGAATCGCCGACGACGGTCATCCCGTCCGGAGTGATCGCCCGAGCGCAGCTCTCGCCCGCGGCGCCGCCGATCGTTCCCAGTCCGGCGATCGCCCCGCCGGTCCAGCGAAAAGCCTCATTCGTCCCGCCGACCGTCGCGCTTGATTTGCCGACGATAATGGCCCCGTCGGAAGAGACGGCGAACGCTTCGCTCGTACCGATTCCGCCGCCGATCGAACCGAGATCGGCCATGCCGCCGGAGCTGGTCCAGCGGAAGGCGCGCGGGACGTTACCCCACTTGTTCGTCCAACCGACGATGACGGCCTTGTCGGCGGAGATGCCGTTCGCTGCGCTCGGCGTCGTGTCCGAGCCGACGACCGGATCGAGAAACTCCGGATTCGCGTTCGGCGGCATCACCCATCGGCAGGCGCGGACGGCGCCGCGGTAGGCGACGAATCCGACGTCGGTGTCGCCGACGATCGCGCGGACGGTTCCTTCGGCATCCGGTACCGCGGCGTCGCCGGTGCGCATCTTCGCGAAAGTGCCGGCCAGTCCCACGGCATGCACGGCCTGATGCGGAATCGTTAAGGAGTATTGCGTTTCGCCGACGATGCTGCCGTTATCGCTGATCGCATGTCCGATCGAATAAGGCGGCTCCTCGCCGAACGAGAAGTAGTGGAGCTGGGCCTGCTGTGCCGACGCGGGCGATGCCGACGCGGCGGAGAGAAGCAGGAAGAAGATTCCTGAGAGACGTCGCATCGATTCAGACTTTCGACGATTCGAGAGAGGCGCTTTCGATTCAAGGGTCGCCAGACGCTTTTCCATCGTCAGGGCTCCCATAGATCGGCTTCGGCGAAGGCCGCTCCGGCCGCCGCCTGACGCGCGGCGGCGAGGAACTTGGCCTCGCCCGTTTCGACGAACGCCCGTCGAAGGAGCTGCACCGCTGCGGCGCCGTACAGCCGCTGACGATTTCGCAGCTCCGCATAATCGAGTTCGGCGTCGGCGACCGAACCTCCTTCGTTCCATCGAACGGCTTCGCCTGCGGCGACGCCGTAGGCGGCAGCCGTCGCGGCGTATCGACGCCCGAGTTCGCTGGCCCGATTCGCGACCCGCGAAGCTCCCTCGTCGGCGAGATTCGTCGACGCGGCGAACGACGCGTTCGCTTCTCGGCCTCGCGGTCGAGCCTTTCCGTTCTTCAGCTTCACGACGATCCGCACGTTGTCCGCGTGACTCGCGCCGCCTGCGTCCGTCACGGTCAACTTCGCGACGGTCGTACCGATCGGGAACACTCCCGACGGCTTCGCCGACTTCGCACCGGCGAGCGCGACGCCCGGGGCGGACCACCCGTACTTGAGCTTCTGAGCGTCGGCGTCGGACGAGCGGCTGCCGTCCAAGGCGACCCGCGTTCCCCGCTCGGAAGTCGCGACGATCGTGACGTCGGCGCCGGCGTTCGCTCGCGGCTTGCGATTGACGACGGTCACCTTCGTCCGCCAGCTGGCCTGGTTTCCTCCTCCGTCGAACGCCGTGAACGTCACCTGCGTGACGCCGATCGGAAACCGTTTGGGGGCGTCGCTCACGATGCGAATCGCCGTCTCGTCGTCGACGTTGTCGGAGACCGCCGGCTGCGGCGGAACGGCAGTGGAGAACGTTTTGCCCGGATCGACGAAGAAACGGGCGTTCGCGCTGCCGACGATCGCGGGAGCTTCGCGATCTTCGACGATCACCTTCTGCGTCGCCGTCGCGACGTTGCCGACTTCGTCGGTTGCGGTCCACGTGACGAGCGTCTCGCCCAACGGATAGATTGACGGCTCGTCGCTTTCGAGCGTGATCGCATGGCCGCTCGCGTCGGTCGCCTCGGGCGGAGTCAGCACGACGTTCGACGCGAAGTCCTCGCCCGCGTCGGTTCCGACGACCATGTCCTCTGCGATCACGACGATCGGGGCCGCCGAATCCTCCACCGTCACGCTCGTTCCCGCGGTGCGCGTCATCGTACCGTCGGAAACGCGGACCTCGACCGCGTACGAGCCGTGCGGATAGTCGAACTCGAACGCAACCTCGCTGCCGGCGACGACGCCGGTCTGGGTATGTTCGACGACTTCGTCGACCAGCCAGGCCACGGTCAACGGCGTCTTGTTCGGATCGTCGACGACCGTCGACAGCTTGACCGTATGCGCTCCGTCGACGCATTCGACCGTGCGAGGCTGTATCGCGTCGACGGTCGGAGCTTCGTTCTGCGGCACGATGACCGTGAAGGTGCGGCTGGCTTGAAAGCCCGATTCGTCGGTGAACGTCAGGGTCGTCGTATTCCGCTTGCCGAAATGGCTCTCGTCGGGCGAGAACTCGTATTCGACCGCCATCGTCGAGCCCCCCGTCGTACCGAGGGACGGCGTCACGATCGCGGTCGGCCACGAACCGGTCGCGGAGAGCGTCAGATTTTCGCCGTCCGGCTCGATCGCGACGAACGTGCGACGGAACGTCTGGCCAACTTTCACCTGAAACGGGGCGTTGTTGGGGACGTCGCTCTCGATCGTCGTCGGGTCGCCGTCGTCTCGCCGGGTGATGAGAAAGCCTAGGTCGGTGCCCTGCGACCTGCCGACGCCGGTGAAGCGTTTACCGTCGGGCGAGCAACGGCAGTCGAGAAGCTGCCATGCGTTCAGATTGAGGCCGTACTGAGCGGTGACGAAGTCCTTGAGCAGATGCGGTTGGCCTTCGATCCAGATGCACGCGACGGCTGTGGAATCGCGATCGGAATAGCCGAATCCGCTAAAGACCTGGCCCGCGATGATGCGACCGTCGCCCGAAACGGAGTAAGCAGCCCCATAGCCTGAGTGCCCCGCCGGCAACGGCAGCTCCTGCATGCCCTCAGCGTCCGTATAAACGAACGCCTGAGGGGAGCCGTAGGCGGTATTCGATTCGCCGACGACGACGGAACCGTCCGCCGATACGTCCCAGGCTAGACTTTCGCTTCTCGTTCCGCCGAGCGTCCCAAGTTCGACCATGCCTCCCGCCTCGGTCCAGCGAGACGCCTTGAACACGCCGGAGGGTCCTCGCGATTGACCGACGATGACCGACCCGTCCGGGGTAACAGCATACGCCCGGCTCGATCCGCCGCCGCCCGCCACGTCGCCGAGGTATTGGAAACCCGTTGCTTCCGTCCAGCGAAACGCCCGGTCGTCAGTGAGGGTAGCTTCCTTGTAGCCGACGATCGTTTCGCCGTCCGGAGTCACGTCCAAGGCCTCGCTGGCGAGACCGTCAGCCAGCGTCGCGTCGAGCGTCCGCATCCCCGTTTCGGCGGTCCAGCGATAGGCACGCGGAACGAGATAGTCCCAGGACCCGACGATGACGGCGCCGTCCGCGGAGACGCTGGACGCTCGCGATAGGCCGCGGCCGCGGCCCTCCTCGACGACGCCCAGGTCGCGAAGTCCGCCCGCGGCCGACCAGCGAATCGATCGCGCTTCGTAGGACAACGTCCAGGCCTCGCCCGCGACGAATCCTGAGTCGGTGACTGCAAATCCCTCGGTGTCGCCGAAGGGCACGTCGAAGGCGCCGAGGCTCTCGATTCGAGCTTGCTGACCCGACGCGCCGACGCCGAATGAAGCGGTGAGAAGCAGAGACAGCGCCGTGGCGACGGACCGCCTGCGCAGAGAATCAGGCATCGTAGAAAAGCCTCGACGTCGGAAACCGTGACCCGCGACCTGTTTCGACGCCGAAACCGATGCCGCCTCTCGAAACACTTGTACAGCGAAATCAGCCTAGTCCCGACAGGCCATCCACGCAATCAATATGGCGAATGCTACGCGCACGCTTTCTCGACGACCGCGGCAAACCCGGCAGAACCATCTTTTCACGATCCGCCGAAATAGACGCACCCCAGAACATCCCCTACGCGACGTCGGCCTCGACTTTCCGAAAGTCGGCGGCAAGCAAGGTCGCCCCAAGCAGCTTCCCGACGAAGTGATGGCCGACGCCGGGTACGACAGCGAGGCAACCCGCGGCCTGTTGCGGTTCCTCGGCATCGAGCCGAAGATCCGCAGGCGAAAGGAAGGGACACGGCAGCGATGTGGGACGCGTCCGCTGGGTCGTCGAGCGGACGATCGCGTGGGTCAAAGGTCTGCGACGGATGCGCGTCCGCTACAACAAGTCAGGCGTCGTCATCGACGCCTGGGCCAGCCTCGCAGCAGCCGCCATCTGCTTCGGAATGCTCCACGACGATCCACCGACCGTCAGGTAGTTGTTTGTCCGGCTTTTAGCGCTCAAACGCCAGACGGCGAGGCGTAATGCGCTCCGTGACTTTGCTCTTCAAGTCGATAGACTCTCTCGACTTCTCCCGGAGCATCTCCTCTTCTCCCGGAGCATCTCCTCCGGCACCCGCAGGGCATTTTCCGTCGCCGCCTGATAGCTAAAGGAAACGACAAGGGCGGCCGCTCATGACGAGCGGCCGCCGTCAGCGCGTGCAGCGTCGTCGGGCGTTGCTCGCGAAGCTCTGCCGTCACGGGTTCGTGCATCAGGCCGAGTTCTGCCTTGGACGGCGTATAGCCGATCCAGGGCATCCGTCACTGCCTTCTTCCCGCAGCCGGTCCGCTCCGAGATCTCCTTGATCTGGAGGCGCTCGTCATCGTAGAGGCGGAGGATCTCCGCTTCGAGTTCCTCGTTACCCTTCACGGCCACCTTCCGGCCGCGCGGTTTGCGGAGCCCCGGCCGCGGAGCTTCGCCACGTGCAAACGCCAGCGCCTTCTTCACGGTCGCGCTGCTCACGTCGAACTGCTTCGCCAAGGACGCCATCGACGGTTCCTTGCCGTTTACAGCGACAAAAGCGTCGACGAACTCCGCCACGCGCGTCGCGTTCTCGGCGGACCAGCAGGGTGTAGCCGCCTCTTCCCGAATGAACTCGTCCGTCCAGAAGAACTCGTCCGGCAGCCCGGCGAAGCGATCGGGATCAGCGGCCATGTCCGCAGCCGCCAGCAGTTCCGCGGCTCGAGGATCGAGACGATCCACGCTTAGCAGCGTGCGCCGACGCGCCTCTCTCTCCGCTCGGGCGGCGGCACGTTCGCGAAGCCCTTCGTCGCTCGAACCGTCACCGACCGACCGCAACAAGGGCACCGCCTCCGGCGTGGAGCCCAGCTTGCAGGTTCGCATCACGGCGCGACCATCGGGGTGAATGACGATGCGGTCAATGTGCTGCGAGAGCATCAGATTGCAGAGCGTCGGCGACTCTTCGGCCAGCGTTGCGGCCAGGCGGTCGAGATTGGATCGAACCGTCGCCTCGTTCACCAGCGTTCGCGCGACGTTCTGTCGAGCGACGCTGAGCCGAAGCTCTTCCTCGATGATCAGCTTGCGCTGCGAAGCCTCTGCGATCCGGCGATGCAGCGATTCCCGCACCGCATGGGGCAAGTCGATCGAGCCGAGCGAAATCTCCCAGCCTTTGATTCGGGCGTCCAGTGCGCCGAGCTCCTTAGTCAGCGCCGGACGACGATCGTCATCGACGTCGACGCTCTCGTCGAGCTTCGCCTGCACGAGTTCTCGCAGTTCATCGAACCACGGGTGCGTCGCGTTCCGGATTGCGTCCTGCATGCCCCGCCCTCCTTGCTCTAGGTCGTATCGAGAAAGCGGCGACGAACCGATCGCCGCCGCTTCGAACTTCGGAAATCGGTCACGTCGCCGACTGCGGGAAGAGCCGAGCGGTAATCGTTCCGATCACCTTCTCCCGGAGCCACTCCTCCGGCACCCGCACGACGTTCGTGCAGGCGCCGCTGCGAGACCTGCTGCAGAAGTAGGCGACGTACCGGCGCCCTACCCCGTTCTTATCCACGTAGACGCCGCCGGAATTGGCCGTCATGCGGCGTTCGCACTCGCTGCAATAGACCAATCCCGACAGGAAATACGTCAGGTTCATACCGGGCGCGATCGGCTGGGGAATGACTTCCCCGTCACCGATCTCGTCGGACCGCGTCCGCGAACGGCTGAAGCGGAGCGCCTTCACGCAGTCGAACACGGACTGCTCAACGATCGCCTCGCAGAAGTTGGGCACGCGGAGAACGTCTTCCTCCGGATTCGCCTGGATGACGCGGACTTCATTGACCATTCCGGTGCAGTTTTCGTCCCAGACAAGCGTTCCGACGTAGATCTCGTTCTTGAGCCGCTCGGCGATGGTGGTCGGGAGAAACGGCTTGCACCAGGCCGGAATCCGCTCGTCCGCGTCAAGGATCCGCGCGATGGCCGTCGGCCCCAGCGTCTGCGGCGGCGCCGCCAGGCGAAACATTTCGCGCACGATCCAGGCGGTCTCTGCGCAGGGCGACAGACCGTAATGCGGAATCTCCTTGTGCTTCCGCGTGTCCACCTCCTTGAGGACCAACTCGAAACCGAAAGGAACGGGGCTGCCCGGCCAGAAGCCGCGATGAATGGAGTCGCGCTTTCCGCGGCGGACGTCGTTCGCCTTGACGCGGTTGGCCTCGGTCGCGCGGACGTTCTCCACCATCGCATGCGCCTTCCCCTGCACTGTGGTCGGGTCGGCGAAGTCGGTGTCCGCCGACAGCAGAAGCACGCCATGCTGCTCGTCGAGGACGCGGCGAATCTCCGGCAGTTCTTCGGATCGCCCGAAGCGCTCGTAGGTGTCGACGAGGAGGAGGGTAGGCTGAATCGTCTTCGTCCTGATGTCGAAGAGCATCTGCTGGAACGCGGGACGATTGCGCGTGCTCTTGCCTGACTTGGCGTCGTCGCGATACGTCTTGATCTGCACCCAGGGACGACGCGTCCGGCTGATGACTCGGGCGATCGAATCGCTCTGCTGATCGCAGGATCGAGCGTTTTGCTTGTCGGAACTGACGCGATGGTATTCGACGTACTTATGCGGGAGGGTCGGATCGAACTTCCTGTTCAGCATGGGGTTCTCCTTGTCGCCGGCGGCGACGGATAGAAAGGGCGATGACGCTAGCGAAGTATTCGACGATTCGGCGTCGACGGAGCTCGTGGACACGATGCAGCAGCACGTCCAGCCGATCGCGAGGCCAATCGAGAGGAACGCGAGACTCGCCGTTCGCGACGAGCGTGGCGGCGGCGTCGAGATCGCCTGCGTATGGGTCGTTCGTGCTGTCATCATCGGGGCGGACAAAAGGTTCGACTTGAGAAACGAAGTCGTCGCTTGATGGCATGACGGCTCCTCGAAAGGATGCCGATGCCGGCTGCCTACGCGGCCCCGCCGCGGAAGCTCGAAAGCATCGGCGGGCGGAGACGATTGAAGCAAGGCAAACGGACAGCGCCTGCGTCGCAGGACGAGGGCCAGTCCGCTTGTTAATTGGCTCGTCGGATCCCCGTGGGCACCCGGCGGCATGAGCGCGTCCACGGCCCTTGCACGGGAACGCCGACGCTGAAATCTCAAGCGACCGCTACTCGATCGAACTCGCGAGGGGCGCGGCGCCGCTGTCGTCCAAGCTGCGGATCACGATTGCGTGCTTTTGCGCGAGCGTGCGGAGATGCAGCAATCGCGTCATGTCGCGACAGATCTCATCGAGAGCCTCGACGACGATGACGTCGACTGCCCCCGCGGCGATCAACCGCTGGGCCTTGTCGATCAAGTCTTCCCGGGCGTTCAGTCGCCGACTGCTGCCTGCGGACTCTTGGAGCAGAATGGTTTCGGCGTAAGCAGCCAGCGGTCCGCATCGCAGGCGAGCCTGCCGCGGACGGCGAGATCGCCCGATCACGATCGCGACGCGACGCTTCTCTGAAACCGTCGAGCGTCCGTTAGAGCTTTTGTGCATTGCCTCCTCCTGGCCTTGAAGCGAAGTTCAGCCTGGCTGCGTCGAATCGGGCGGCCTTACACGGGCCGCTCCGATTCTCAGTAAACGGGGCTGGTCTTGCCCTCCGACTCGCGCCGGCTGAGCAAGTCTTCGCAGAGAGAGGATGCGTCGACGAGAGGCAACTACGTCGCCAATTGGCCGCGAGATGCAATCGCGGCGAGCTGCAAGTTCGTCTCAGTGAGACGAACGATTTGTCATTAGCTGAGAATACGTGTCATCCAATGTCATCACATGTCAGATGCTAATGTCCGGCCGCTTCGGGATTTGCGACGTAACTGCCTGTCGGTGCTGCACTTGCGGAAAGGGGTCGATCGAATCCTGTCCTCTCCGCTTAAGTAGAATTTGAATCGTCGTAAGCGGCGTCTCGCACAGTAGTTGCGAGACGCCGCTTTTCGTTTGGTACAGCAGCCGCGCTCAGAACTGGGCCAGGAAGACCCCGGCCAAGGCCAATCGGACGCAGGTCCTTTCTCGAACAATTCCGCGACTTGCGGTTGGACACGTACGCGCCGTGAGTTCGTCGTGCTTGCTGGTCGGAATGCCCGAGGATCGATCCGGTGCGTCCGCTCGACCGCAGTCCATAGCGACGGCAAGCCTCGCGGCGGCTGATCTCGCCGGTCAAAAACTTGCCGGCGGACCTTCTTCCGAAGCTACATGTCGGCGCTCAATCCTTGGCCTTCCATCGAATCGGGGCAGGATCGGGGCTAACGCCCAATCCTGCCTCTCAGCTGAAATGCACGCTTGCTCGCTGTCGTTTTCGATCGGCCGCCAACCTCTCCCGAGCCGCCGTTTTCGACCGCCGTCAACACTTTGTTCTCTTTCGATTGCGAGCATCGAGGCGAAGATCGACCGCATGCTGGCAGACTACAATTCAAACCCACCGCACGGCGTATTTGACGCCCCTTCCCCCGCCTCGCGCTTCCGCTTCCTCGCGTCGGCTGAATAGCGTCGACTTCGAAAGGACCGTCCATGGCGAAGCTGTTCCCCTGGATGCGCAGTACGGCTCTGCTTTGCCTGTCGCTCGTCTCGGCGACGACCCGCGCGCACGAGGACGACGAGGCGATCAAAGGCGATGATCTGACGGCCGGCCATTCGCAGCATGGCGAGGCCTTCAACGAAGGACCGCGACAAGCCGCCTATCTGATGGGCGGAACCGGACCGATTCGCTTCGACGTCTCCAGCGCCGTGCCTGGAGTCCAGGACTTCGTCGAGCAGGGGATCGGGCAGTTACATGGCTTCTGGTACTTCGAGGCCGAACGTTCGTTTCGCCAGGCGGCCATGCTCGATCCCGAGTGCGCCATTTGCTACTGGGGGATGGCGATGGCGAATGCGGAGAACGGCAAGCGAGCGAAGGAGTTTCTGAAAGAGGCCCTGGAACGTCGCGGCGACGCGTCTGAACGCGAAGCGATGTACATCGACGCGCTGAACGACTTCGTCAACGGCGAAGGCGACAAGAAAGCGAAGGCCGAACGCCAGATCGCCGCGTTTCAGGCGTTGGTTCAACGCTATCCCGACGATCTCGAGGCCAAGGCTTGGCTCGGCTACGCGATGTACAAGCATCGCGAGGACGCGGGCAAGAAGCACGAGGAAGTCGACGCGGCGCTCCAGGAGGTTCTGGCGATCGAGCCGTCCCATCCGGTGCACCACTACGTCATTCACCTGTGGGATACCGAGGATGCGAAGCGAGCCCTCGGTTCAGCCGCAGCCGCCGGCGACAGCGCTCCTGCGATCGCCCATATGTGGCACATGCCAGGACATATCTACTCGCGGCTGAAGCGTTACGAGGACGCCGTCTGGCAGCAGGAAGCCTCCGCACGTACTGACCACGCTCACATGATGCGCGACCGCGTCATGCCTGACGAGATCCATAACTTCGCGCACAACAACGAGTGGCTGATCCGCAATCTGATCCACGTCGGGCGGTGGCGAGACGCGATCGATCTGGCGAAGAACATGATCGAACTGCCTCGTCATCCGAAGTTCAACACGATCGATCGCCGCAAGAGCGCTCACTTCGGCCGCGCCCGACTGTTCGAGGTCCTCAAACGATACGAACGTTGGTCCGACCTCGTCTCGCTGACGGACAGCGCTTTCCTGGAGCCGACGGACGACGCGGTCGAACAAGTCCGCCGTCTGGAGGATCGCGGCATCGCCTTCGCTCATCTGCATCGAACGGATCAGGTCGACGCAATCCTGGCTGACTTGCACTCGCGGTTAATCGCTGAAAAGGCGAAGGCGAAGGAGTCGGCCGACAAGCACGAAGCGGCGGTCGCCGAGGCGAAGAAAGAGGACAAAAAGCCGCCCAGGAAGCCGAAGCGTTCGGGCGAAGATCCGGTCGAGCGCCTGAAAAAAGCGATGGCCGCTGTCGAAGGCCATCTGCTCGTCGAATACGGCGACTATTACGAGGCCTTGCCGCTACTGAAAGAGGCGGGCGAGGACGCCTCGACGACCGCGCGCGTGCGACTGCTGGCCGGCGATAAAGACGCGGCTCTCGTAGCGATCGACGAAGAAGTCAAGAATCGCGAGAACGAGGTTCTAGCTCTCGCGGCGCAGATTGAAATCCTCTGGGCGGTCGAAGAGAAGGAACGGGCGAAAGCGGCGTTCGAGAAGCTGCGCAGTCTCTCCGGTTCGATTCAGTTCGGCGCCGCGCCGTTCGACCGTCTGACCGCCGTGGCAGAGGAACTCGGCTTCCCGTCAGATTGGCGCCTCTCGTATTCGCCTCCGGAAGACTTCGGCGAGCGTCCGGAGCTCGACGCCATCGGGCCCTTCCGCTGGTCGCCGAGCCCGGCGGCGGAATGGATTTCGAAAGACCACGCCGGTAACGAGGTCTCCCTCGCCCAATATCGGGGGTCACCGGTTCTCGTGATCTTTTACCTCGGCCAGGGTTGCCTTCACTGCACCGAACAATTGAAGGCGTTCGCTCCCAGGGTAAACGAGTTCGAAGAGATCGGTATTTCGTTGGTCGGTATCAGCACCGATAGCGACGAGGACCTGAAACTGTCGATCGACAACTACGAGGGGGGAATGCCCTTTCCCCTGTTGTCGAATGCGCAGCTCGACGTATTCAAGGCGTACCGGGCGTTCGACGACTTCGAACAGACGCCCCTACACGGCACGTTCCTGATCGACGGCGAAGGTCAGGTGGTCTGGCGCGACGTCGGCTACGAGCCGTTCATGGACGTCGACTTCGCCCTCAAGGAATCAAGGCGGCTCCTCGAACAGGATCGACCGCTGCCGGAAGGGCTCGCGGTCGTCGACTTACCCGATCCGTCGAAGTGGAGGGCCGATCGCGTAGCCAGGTTGCCGCGAATCGATCCCGTCGGCATCGGCGGTTCGCTCGTGATGTCCGGTCGCGAGGTATCCGATGCCGCGATCGAGACTTTTATCGGCCTCGCTCAGGGCAAGGCGGCTCGGGCAGTGGTGCTGACGCTCGATGACGACGAATCGACGAAGGCGACCTCCGCGCGATTGCTTGCGGAGTGGAGCAAGAGCGACCTCGCGGAACTGCGCGTCATTCGAATGAATTCCGACGACGCGATCTCGAACGCCGACTGGCCGAAGCTTCTGGACGAAGCTACCGCCGTCTGGGTCGCAGGCTCGAACCGCGACCGCTTCGTCAAGTTGACGCAACAGTCGCAGGCGCGCGAGAGTCTCGCGAAGTTCGTCGCGAACGGGAACGTTGTCGGAGCGGCCGGCGACGGCGCCATGCTGTTGGCCGAGAAGGCGTTCGCTGCGGACGGATCGAAGGATCTGGCAGACGACGCCCTGGCGATCCTGCCGGAATCGATCGTCGACCTGCTCGCGTCCGATAGCGAGTCTTCCTCGCGCATCGAGAGCGTTCTCAGACAACGACCCTACTGTATCGGCTACGAGTTGGACGCCGGAGCGACGATGGTCGTCAGCGGTCGCCTCATTCGAACGGTCGGCGAAGGAGCGCTTCGCGTCAGCCGTTTCGCGGGACGAGACGAATCGCTCGTCGAGATGTCGCTGACGTCGGAGAGCGACGCGGTCGACTTCGTGGCGCTTCGCCGCGCTGCGCGCGACGGAATGGAGAACTATCCGAAGGAATCGAAGCCTGCCGTCACGAAAGTGGCCGGCGGCACGTTGATACTGATCGGCGGCGGCGGAATGCCCGAGGGGATCATGCAATGCTTCGTCGATCTGGCCGGAGGCAACGAGGCGAACATCGTCGTATTGCCCACGGCGATGCCCGATCCGATTCCCGAGCAAGACGGCATCGCCGACGAGCTATCGAAACTCGGCGCGAAGACGGTGACGGTTCTGCCGGAACGCACTTTGGACAAGGTGGAAAGCGAGGAGTATCTAGCCGCGCTTAAGAATGCCACCGGCATCTGGTTCGGCGGTGGCCGGCAATGGCGCTTCGTCGACGCTTATCTCGACACGAAGGCCCAGGAACTGATGCACGAATTGCTCGCCCGCGGCGGCGTGATCATGGGCAGTTCCGCCGGGGCGTCGATTCAGGCGGAGTTTCTCGCCCGCGGCAATCCGCTGGGAAACCTGGACGTCATGGCGGACGGTTACCAGCGAGGGTTGGGCTTCTTGCCGGGAGCGGCGGTCGATCAACACTTCAGCGAGCGGAACCGTCGGCAGGACATGCTGGACCTCGTCGAGCGATACCCTGCGTGGTTGGGCATCGGCCTGGACGAAGCGACGGCCATCATCGTTCACGAAGAAATCGCCGAAGTGGTCGGTCGCTCCCACGCGTTCTTTTTCGCCGCTGCGGAAGAGCCGAACGGCGAGATCGTCGTGACTGAACTCGCCGACGGCGGTAGGTACGATCTGACGCGCCGCGTTCCCGTGCGTGCCACGGAACCTTCCTCCGCGGATTTGGCGTGCCCTCCTGCGGCGAATGCGACCGTCGAGTAGTTTTTCGACGATTCAGCGGCGTCCGGAGCGGGTTCGAAACGTCGGAGCATCGTGCCTGAACTCGGCGCCGAAGACCGCCGAAGCGTCGGTCGATGCGACGAACCTGCCGAGCGACAGGCTCAACTGTCGCATCGGCATTTTCGGATGTTGTCGGGATATCGCTTCCGAACCCGTATTCTTCCGCCAGCATTCCCAGCAGCAGAAACGTCACGATCGCCGGCGGGCCGAATTCGCCTTGCGCTCCTGCAATCGCGGGCGAAGAACTCTTCCTGCCGACCAATCTCCACGGCGCGGCGGCGCGAAACTGGCGTAAGATCAGGGGTATGGGGATCACGGCGCCTGGAAAATCGGCCGACGGCGGGATCGAGTTCCCGAGCGCGATTTCCGGCAGCGAGTCTCCGACGGAGGGGCGTTTCGCGCCTCCATTCCCATGATTCTTACATCGACGGCTTCCATCGCTCATGGATTCGCTAACGCCGCGTGCGCTCGATCCGCTGCAAGGTCTCCGCGAAAGCGTCGAGGCGAGCGGACTGCTACCGACGGATCGAATCGCGGCCGCGTTCGAGGGAGCGAACGGAGACTCGCAGGCGCTGGAACGCCTGCTTACGCAGGAAGGATGGCTGACGCCGTTTCAATACGGGGAATTGAAGGAGGGTCGGGCCGCAGAGTTGCGCGTCGGCAACTACGACATCCTCGACCGGCTCGGCGCGGGCGGCATGGGGACCGTGTTCAAGGCCCGGCACCGGCGGATGAAACGTATCGTCGCGCTGAAGGTGTTGTCGCCGAAGCATTCCGCCAACCTGATCTTCGTCAAACGGTTCCAGCGCGAGGTCGAAACCATCGCCTGCCTGGGACACCCGAACGTCGTCATGGCGTACGACGCGGACGAGGCGGAGATCGGTCACTTTCTGGTGATGGAGTTCGTCGACGGCGTCGATCTGGCGGTCGCCGTCAAGCGCGAAGGACGCTTCGTCGTCTCGCGGGCGGTGGAGTGCATCCTTCAGGCCGCTCGGGGCCTGGCCTACGCACACGCTCAGGGAATCATTCATCGCGACATCAAACCGCATAACCTGCTGCTCGATCGCAGCGGCGCGGTGAAGGTGACCGACCTGGGGCTGGCCCGATTGAACCATGGAGCGGACGGGGCCGCCGAAGGGACGGAAGTGACCATGGCAGGCGGGGTGATCGGCACGCCTGACTACATGCCTCCCGAACAGGCGTACGACGCGACCACGATCGATCATCGTGCCGACATCTACAGCCTGGGCTGCACGCTGTACTTTCTGCTCGCCGGTCGACCTCCGTTCGCGGGAACGTCGTTCATGGCCGTGCTGATGAATCATCGCCAGGGCGAGATTCCTTCGCTGACGGCGATCCGCCCGGAAGTTCCGCAGCGACTGGACGACCTGTTCCGGAAGATGCTCGCCAAGGAGCCGGCGGCGCGCCTGCAGCGCATGGTCGACGTGGTCGACGAACTCCAGTCGATCGCGCAGTCGCTCGGTCCTTACGACGCCGCGCGGGTTCCGACCGAAGCGACGATGGAGATGCCGCCGACGTTCGTCGCGACCGCGGCAGGATCGACGATCGCGACGGCGCAGATTCCCGACGCGACGATGGCGATCGTCCCGGGCATATCGCCGACGACCGTGCTGGTCGTCGAGCCGTCGCGAGTTCAGGCGTCCATTATCCGGAACCTGCTCGAAGAACGGATGCACGTCGTCGTCGCGACGGTCGCCACCGGTCAGGCTGCCCTCGCGGCCGTGCGCGAATATCGTCCGCGTGCGGTCGTCTCCGCCATGCATCTGTCCGACATCGACGGCGGAGAACTGGCCCGGCAGATCGTCTCCGAGATCGGGCACGAAGCGCCGGGGTTCCTACTGGTGACAAGCGAATCAGACGAGGGGGCCTCCGTTTCTCTTGGCGACTTGAGCGGGGTGCGACTGCTGCATAAGCCGTTCACTGCGCCTCAAATGGACGAAGCCCTGCGACTGGTCGCGGCCTCGTCGTCCGGACCGCGAAAGGTCGCCGGAGCGTCCGCCGTCGATCGCGCGGCTGCCGCGAAACCGCATCGCAGCGAATTGCGGGTTCTGATCGTCGACGACAGCAGCGTCGCGAGAATCCATGTGCGAACGGTCCTCGAAGGGCTCGGTTTTTCGCAGTTCGTCGACGCTCCGGACGGCGCCCATGCGATCGCGATCGCCTCGAACGGAGGCTTCGACCTGATCGTAACGGACTACAACATGCCGCTGATGGACGGGCGCGCGCTCGTCAGCTACCTGAAGCAGAATCCGGCGACGGCCGGGATTCCAATTATCATGGTGACGTCCGAGACCGATCGGGCGGCGCTCGACGTCGTGCTCAAGCTCGGCGCCCTCGCGGTTCTCGACAAGGCGTTTCGACCGAACGAGGTCGGACCGCTTCTCGATTCGCTGTTCTAGGATTCGCTGTTCTGCGGGCAGGGATCGTCGGATCAGGGCAACGGGCCGGACGCGCAGATCGGCTGTTCGTCGTACGTCACGCCACGGAGGAGGAAGAATCGCGGTTACGGGGCCTGCTCGATGCAGGCGAGAAGTACCAGATGGCGACCTCCAACGACGACATTCTTCGCGAGTTCCTGCTGGAAACGCATGAGAATCTGCTGCTGCTCGATTCGGATCTGATCGCGCTCGAGAAGAACCCGACCGAGAAGAGCACGCTCGGCCAGGTCTTTCGCACCCTGCACAGCGTGAAGGGCACCGCGGGCTTCATGGGGCTCGAGAAGCTCCAGGCGGTCGCGCATGCGGCGGAGAACCTGCTCAGCCGACTGCGATCCGGCGACCTGCTGTTCGATCCGACGATCGCGACCGCGTTGTTGCGTACAGTCGACGCCGTGCGCGAGATCCTCGCCAGCATCGAAGCGGACGGGGGAGAAGGCACCGGCGACTACACCGCATTGCAGGCCGAACTCGATCGCTTGCGTACCCAGTCTGCATCGTCTCAGGCCGCCGGTTCTCAGGCCGCCGTCGCACAGGCCGTGCAGACGGAGCGATCGCTCCCGCCGGCGGAGCCTGCAATTGCTACCGCGGCGCCGACTCCGCCGACGAACGACGATCGCCGAGCTTCTGACGAATCGCTCGCGGACAGCGAACCCATCGTCGATTCGATCCCTGAGGCCGGACAGACTGCCGCCGGACCGGCCGCTCCACACGCCCCGCCGGCGCCGACGGTAACGGCGGTTCACGACGTCGCGTTGATCGCCGCGGCTACCTCGGAGACGATGACGGAAGAGGCTGTCGAACCGCGGGTGTCCCAAGTCGCGGATTCCAATATTCGCGTCGACGTCGGCGTGCTCGATAACCTGATGACGCTGGTCGGCGAACTGGTTCTCGCCCGAAATCAGATCCTGCAGTACAGCGACACGCATGAAGACGACGGCTTCCTGGGCGCCGTTCAGCGGCTGAACCTGCTGACGACCGAGTTGCAGGCCAGCGTCATGAAGACGCGGATGCAGCCGATCGGGACCGTGCTGAACAAGTTTCCGCGCATCGTGCGCGATCTGGCTCTCGCTTGCGGAAAGAAGGTCCGCTTCGAGATGGAGGGCCAGGAGACCGAACTCGATAAGACGCTGATCGAGTCGATCCGGGACCCGCTGACGCATATGGTCCGAAACGCGATCGATCACGGCATCGAATCGCCGGACGTGCGCGTCGCTCGCGGGAAGTTCGAGGAGGGGCGTCTGCGGATGGACGCGCGGCACGAAGGCGGAAAAGTCATCGTCGAGATCAGCGACGACGGATCGGGCATCGACGCGAATCGCGTTCGCGACAAGGCGATCGCCGCGAATCTCGTTTCGCCGGAAGCCGCCGCCCGGATGTCGCGTCCGGAGTTACTCCGCCTGATCTTCCTGCCGGGCTTTTCGACGTCCGATCGCGTGACCCAGTTTTCCGGCCGCGGCGTCGGCATGGACGTCGTGCGCACGAACATCGAGAAGATCGGCGGCGTCGTCGACCTGGAGAGCGTTCCGGGGCAAGGGACGACGATCCGCGCCAAGATCCCGCTGACGCTCGCGATCATTCCGGCGTTGATCGTCGTCAGCGGGGACGAGCGCTACGCCATTCCGCAAGTGAGCCTGCTGGAACTCGTGCGCATCGAGGCCGACGACCTCGCACGCGGCATCGAGAGAGTTCAGGGGGCACCGGTCTATCGCCTGCGAGGCGCCCTGCTGCCGCTGGTCTTTCTCGACGAGCAATTGCAGCTTGCCTTCGCCCCTCCGCGCGATCGCGACCTCAACATCGTGGTCGTGCACGCGGACGATCGACCGTTCGGACTGGTCGTCGACGCGATCCGCGATACTGAAGAGATCGTCGTCAAGCCGCTGCAGAAACAACTGAAGGGGATCGGCGTTTTCGCAGGGGCGGCCATCATGGGCGACGGCCAGGTCGCGCTCGTCCTGGACGTGTTGGGATTAGCGCAGCGGTCGAAGGTGATCTCGGGCGCGAAGAACTCGGCGCGGGCCGACTGCGAGCGTTCGCCCGCGAAGGATGAGGGGGAGATTCATTCGCTGCTCTGTTTCGAACCTTGCGACGGCGGGCAGATGGCGATCCCGCTCGAACGGGTGACGCGACTCGAAGAGTTCTCCCGGTCGAAGTTCGAACGACTCGGCGACCGACAGGTCATTCAATATCGCGGCGGCATCTTGCCGCTCGTCGACGTCTCCCGGGAACTGCGACGTCTGACCGGCCAGGTCTCCGCCGCGGAGGACCGTCCGAAGACCCGGTCGCGCGCGGTCGAAGGGGACGATGCCGTTCCGGTCGTCGTCTGCGAGATCGGCGAAGACCACGTCGGACTCGTCGTCGGAAGAATCCTGGACATCGTCGACGAACGGATCCCCATTCGTTCTCGAGCCAACCGGCCCGGCGTGTCGTTCACCGCCGTCGTACAGGAGCGGGTCACCGAGTTCATCGACGTCGACGCGATCGTACGCGACGCGACGTCGAACGTTTCGCATCCTGTCGCTTGAGGATCCGTTTCCCGATATGTCCGCCGTCCGTCAATTTTGCACTTTCTTCGCGGGCGACCATTATCTGGGGCTCGACGTGCTCAGCGTTCAGGAAATCGTGCGCTACCAGACGATGACCCGCGTACCTTTGTCGCATCCGTCCGTCCGCGGACTGATCAATCTCCGGGGACAGATCGTCACGGCGATCGACCTGCGTCGACGGCTCGATCTGCCGGACCGCAGCGAGGACTCCGCGTGCGTGAACGTGGTCGTCCGAACCGACGACGGCGCGGTGAGTCTGCTCGTGGACGAAATCGGCGACGTGCTCGAGGTGGAGGAGCGTCAGTTCGAGCGTCCTCCGGAAACGTTGCAAGGCGCCGCGCGGGAACTGATTCAGGGCGTCTACAAGTTGCCCGAGCGACTGCTGGTGATACTCGACCCGGCGCTCACCGTCTCGCTTCCCGCAATCCGCGACTGAAGATCCTCGAACCAATATTCGCTCGACGAGATCGAGCGGCTTCGAACCGAACGACCCGGCGCGGAGACCTCCGCATCACGAGGCAACTGAAAGAGAATCGATGAAGATGGCGAAACGTGCGACGAAACCGGCGACGGGGGTCACGAAAGTCTCGGCGGCCGCATGGCTGAAGATGGCGGCCGGAGCGCTCGACAGCGTTCAGTCCAATATCTTCGTCGCGGATTCCGAGTTCGTGATGATCTACATCAATCCCTGCGCCAAGCAGACGTTGAACCTGCTCGCGTCGGAGATCCGCGAAAGCTTCGGCGTCGACGTCGACGATCTGATCGGGTCGTCGATTCACGCGTTCCACAAGGACGTGCGGCGCGTCGAGAGTCTGCTCACCGATCCGGCGGCGCTTCCGCATCAGGCGGAGTTCTCGTTCGGGCGCGTCACGCTGCAGGCTCGCATCAATTCCATGATCGGACCCGACGGCCAGACGCAAGGCTACGTCGTCGCGTGGGAGGATATTACTTATCGTCAGCGCCTGGAGCTCGACTACGCCGGACAGATCACCTCGATTCTGCATTCGCAGGCGGTCGTCGAATTCGAGATGGACGGAACGATCACGAACGCCAACGAGATCTTTCTGGAGACGGTCGGTTACTCGCTGGACGACGTCCAAGGGCAGCATCACCGCATGTTCGTGGACAGCGAGACCGTCGACACGGCCGAGTATCGCGACATGTGGCAACGTCTGAATCGCGGCGAGTGCGTCTCCGGAGAATTCCGACGCGTCGGCAAAGGCGGGCGACGGATCTACCTCCAGGGCGTCTACAGCCCGATCGTCGACAAGCAGGGAAAGCCGTTCAAGGTCGTCAAATACGCGACCGACGTCACCGAAGATCGGCTGAAGAACGCCGACTACGAGGGCCAGATCGCGGCCATCCGCCGGGTGCAGGCGGTCGTGGAGTTCGATCTGGACGGCGTCATCCTGGACGCGAACTCGGCGTTTTTGCAGACGATGGGATATCGACTGGACGAGATCAAGGGTCGCCATCACAGCCTGTTCGTCGATCCGGACCAGGCAGCCAGCGCCGAGTACCGCAAGTTCTGGCTCGACCTGGCGTCGGGCAGCAAGAAGTCGGGACGCTTTCGCCGGTTCGCCAAGGGCATGAACGAGGTCTGGATCGAAGGGTCGTACTTCCCGATCCTCGACTACGCCGGCAAGCCCTTCAAGGTCGTCAAATACGCGACCGACGTGACGCAGCTCAAGCAAGTCGAGAAGTCGCTGGAAAGCACTGCCCAGACGCTGGCCAGCGCGGGGCAGGAACTGACCGCCGTCAGCCAGCAGATGGCGTCGAATTCGGAGGAAACGTCTTCTCAGGCCAGCGTCGTATCCGCTGCCGCCGAGCAGGTCAGCCGCAACGTCGAAACGGTCGCCGGCGCCGTGGAGGAGATGGGCGCGAGCATCAAAGAGATCGCCAAGAACGCGCAGGACGCCGCGCGCGTCGCGACGTCAGCCGTTAAAGTGGCGGAAAAGACCAACGCGACCGTCTCGAAACTCGGCGAAAGCAGCGCCGAGATCGGAAACGTCATCAAGGTGATCACCTCGATCGCGCAGCAGACCAACCTCCTGGCGCTCAACGCGACGATCGAGGCGGCCCGTGCGGGAGAAGCCGGCAAGGGATTCGCGGTCGTCGCCAACGAAGTGAAGGAACTCGCCAAACAGACGGCGAAAGCGACCGAAGACATCAGTCGCAAGATCGAAGCGATTCAGTCCGATACGAAGGGCGCCGTCGACGCGATCGCCCAGATCGGGTCGATCATTCGTCAGATCAACGACATTCAGACCGCGATCGCCGGCGCCGTGGAAGAGCAGACTGCGACGACGTCGGAGATCGCACGTAACGTCGCGGAAGCGGCGCTCGGAAGTCGCGAAATCGCCGAGAACGTGATGGGCGTCGCCGACGCGGCGCGGGGAACGACGGAAGGCGCCGCGAATACGAAGACTTCGGCGGACGAGCTGGCGCGACTGGCGCTGGAACTGCTGAAGCTGGTTTCGATGCTCGAAGGATGATACGACTCGATCAAGAGGATCCGTCATGCATGCCCTGGTGATCGACGATTCCCGCGCCGTGCGCATGCTGATCGGAGCGATCCTTCGCGAGCAGGGATTCCTCGTCGACGAAGCGAAGCACGGTCAGGAGGGCCTCGAAGCGCTTCGGAGAGATCCCGACATCGGACTGGTTCTGGTCGACTGGAATATGCCCGTGATGGACGGCCTGGAATTCATTCAGGCCGTTCGCCGCGAAGCGCAATGGAACTCGGTCCGGATCGTGATGGTGACGACCGAGTCGGAGATCGAACAGTTGCAGCGGGCGATCGCCGCCGGCGCCGACGAGTACGTGATGAAGCCCTTCTCTCCGGAAGTGCTCGTGGCGAAGCTTTCGCTCATGGGAGCGTTCGAGTCTTAAGTCGTCGATCTTGCGACGGTCGCGATTCGATCGCCCGGCACGCTCCTTGACTGTGCGAAACGCACGAGACGTATGCAGAAGATTCGCGTGCTGATCGTCGACGACTCGTTCGTCATCCGACGCGTCGTCGCCGAGGAACTCTCCAAGGCCGGAGATATCGAGGTCGTCGGCAAGGCGGAGACGGGTCGCATCGCCCTGGTCAGAACGGCGGAGCTGAATCCGGACCTCGTCATTCTCGATATCGAGATGCCGGAGATGGACGGACTGGAGGCTCTGACGCACCTGCGGCAGACCCATCCGCAGACCCCCGTCATCATGTTCAGCTCGCTGACGGAACTCGGCGCCGCGGCGACGCTCGACGCGCTCGCGCGTGGCGCCTCCGACTTCTTCGCCAAGCCCAAGGGCGCGGGCGGTCTCGAAGGCTCGCGCGTTCTGATCCGGACGGAACTTATTCCCGCGATTCGCGCTCTGTGCTCGCGAAAGTCGCGCCCGATCGCCCAGGCGATTCCGCATACGACGTCTCCGGAGCATCCGCGAGCCGCGACCCGTCGCGACCGCGTCGATCTCGTCGCTATCGGGGCCTCGACCGGCGGCCCGAACGCGCTGGCCGGGTTGTTCGCCGCTCTGCCGGCCGACTTTCCTGTGCCGATCGTCGTGGTCCAGCACATGCCGCCGATGTTCACGCACCTGCTGGCGGAGCGGTTGAGCAAGCATTCGAAGATCCCGACCGTCGAGGCGACGTCGGGGATGGAGCTCGAAGCCGGCAAGGCCTGGATCGCGCCGGGCGATTATCACCTGGTTCTCGAAAAAGTCGGATCGCAATTCGTGACGAGAGTTCATCAGGAGCCCCACGAGAACGCCTGTCGTCCCGCCGCCGATCCGTTGTTCCGATCAGCAGCGGATCTCTTCGGGCGACGCTGTCTGGCCGTCGTTCTGACCGGGATGGGCCAGGACGGGCTTCGCGGGTGCCAGGCGATCCATGCGGCGGGCGGGCAGATCGTCGTGCAGGACGAAGCGACCAGCGTCGTCTGGGGCATGCCGGGCTTCGTTGCGCGGGCCGGGCTCGCCGACGCGATTCTGCCGCTTCCGTCGATCGGGGAAGAGATCGCCCGAAGAGCGAGAGCCGGTCGTGGCTGACGCGGTCGTCTCCGAAGCCGATTACGCTTTCGTCGCGAAGGTCCTCCGCGAACGCTGCGCCCTCGTGCTCGAAGCGGGCAAGGACTACCTGATCCGGTCGCGCCTCTCGCCGGTCGCGAAACTGCACGGCCTGGAGTCGGTCGGGGCGCTGATCGAGCGAGTGCGCACCACCGGCGACGCCGTGTTGACCGGCGAAATCGTCGAAGCGATGGTCACCACCGAGACCTCGTTTTTCCGCGACGTGCATCCTTTCGAGGCGCTGCATCGCTCGGTCCTGCCCGAACTGATCTCGCTTCGCCAGTCGCGTCGGCAATTGAATATCTGGTGCGCGGCGAGTTCGAGCGGCCAAGAACCCTACTCGATCGCGCTGCTGCTGAAGGAACGCTTTCCGGAACTTACCGACTGGCGGATCAACCTGTTCGCCACCGACATCTCGAACGAAATGCTGCGACGCTGTCGGAGCGGCCTCTATTCGCAGACCGAAGTGAATCGCGGCCTGCCGGCGGCCATGCTGCTCAAGTGGTTTCGACAGGAGGGGGCGTCCTGGAGGCTCGACGATCAGGTGCGGAACATGGTCACGTTCTCGCAGATGAATCTCGCCGAGCCCTGGCGTCCGATGCCGATGTGGGATCTGGTCTTTCTTCGGAACGTCATGATCTATTTCGACGTTCCGATGAAAAAATCGATTCTCGGACGCGTGTCGAAGACGCTCAGCCAGGACGGCTACCTGCTGCTGGGCGGCGCCGAAACGACGCACAATCTGGACGAATCTTTCCGCCGCGTCGAAACGCTGAAGTCCGGCTTCTACCGCTTGAAGTCCTGACGCGCGTCTCGGCCTGACTACATTGGACGGACCCTTTATGAGCGAGTTCGCAAGATCCCCCCTCCTCCGGCAGGAGGTCGCTGACGCGTTCGCGGTCTCGACCGTGACGGCTCTTCAGGAGATGACCCGGACCGAAGCGAGCGCCGCTCCGTCGCCGCAGTTCCAAGTCGAAGGATTGTCCTGCTTCGACGTCTCGGCGCGGATCGAGCTGACGCGGACGAACCCCGGCGCCCTCTCGATCATCCTCGCGACCGAGACTGCTTCGCGTCTGGCCGAACGCTATCTTCCCGCGGAATCGACCGCGAGCGCGGAAGTCATCGAGGACTTCGTCGGCGAACTGGCGAACGTGATCGCCGGCCAGGCCAAGACGATGCTGAAGGGGACGCCGTACCACTTCGGATTGTCCATTCCGATCGTCCGCCCGACGTCCGATCTTCTGCGGCTGCATGACCTGTCGGCGGCGACGCTCGCAGCGTCGATCGAATCGGAGGTCGGTCCCTTGCTGGTCTTCGTCGAGCTGCCGCCGTCGCCCGGCGCGTAATCCGTACGGCGAGATTCGAATCCGCAGGCAGTCGCGGAAACGACGATCGCTCGGACTTGGGTCGATTCGCATCGCCGACGCCCGCGCCGGAGAAGACGCCCTTAGTCGTCGATGCAGTTGTCGATGCCCCGGGCGAACAGTCTACTGCGGGGCGTGCTCGTTCCTGCGTCTTCGTTTTTTCATGCTTCCTTTCGATCGTCAAGGTTCGCCGACTATGCATGCACGAACGCTCGTCGTCCTGGTTCTGACGACTCTCGGCGTCTGTTCGTCGAACGTCCGGGCCGAGGAGTGGCCGCAGTTCCGGGGCCCGAACGCCGACGGAGCGACGGCGTCGAAGCTTCCCGAGACGTGGAACGAAACGACGAACGTTCTCTGGAAGAAACCGCTCAAGGGCGAAGGATGGTCCTGCCCCGTGGTGTGGAACGGTCAGGTGATCCTCACCGCGGCGACCCAGGTCGACGGAGAAGCGGCGCCTCAGGCGGCCGCAGGGGGCGGACGTCGTAGCGAACTGGTCGATCGGACGTTTCGCTGGGAAGTTCTGAGCCTCGACGCCTCGACCGGCGAGGAACGCTGGCGGCGAACGGCGTTCGAAGGTCGCCCGCCGCTGCCGCGGCATAGCTCCAATACGTACGCGACCGAAACGCCGGCGACCGACGGCGAGCGGATCTACGCCTACTTCGGCATGGTCGGGGTCTACTGCTTCGACATGAACGGCGAGCCGTTGTGGTCGAAGGACTTGGGCAAGTACGAAATGCGCGCTGGCTGGGGCACGTCGAGTTCCCCGGTTCTGTACGACGGGAAGCTCTACCTGCAGGTCGATAACGAGCAGCAGTCGTTCCTCGTCGCGCTGGACGCGAAGAGCGGAGAGGAAGTCTGGCGGGCGAAGCGGGAGGAAACGTCGCAATACAGTTCGCCGATCGTCTGGCGCAACAGCCTTCGCGCGGAGATCGTCGCAGGAGGTCAGACCGCCCGATCGTACGATCCGGCGACCGGGGCGCTCTTGTGGGAACTCGATATGTCGAAGGGACGAAGCTCGGCGACGCCGCTGGCGGCGGGAGATCGTCTCTACATCGGCACCGAACTGCGCAATCGCGAAGGTGGCGACGACATCGGCGGCGGCTACCTGTTCGCCGTGAAGCCAGGCGGGTCAGGCGACATCACGCCCGCCGCCGACGAAACGACTGGCGAACATGTCGCATGGAAGATCGCGGAATCGGGAATCCAGATGGCGTCGCCCGTCCTCTGCGCAGGACGTCTCTACCTGTTCGATCGTCGCGGCGGCATCGTGCATTGCGTCGATGCGGGCACGGGCGAAACGGCCTACCTGGAGCGCATCTCGGGAGCTCGCGCCTTCTGGGCCTCGCCTTGGACGGACGGCGAACGCGTCTACTCCCTCGACGAAACGGGGACGACCTTTGTGCTGGCCGCCGGTCCCGAACTGCAGGTCGTCCAAGAGAACAAGCTGGACGGACTCGCGTGGTCGACGCCCGCCATGGCGGACGGCGCCATTTTCCTGCGTACGGCGGAAAATCTTTACTGCATCGCCGACGACGGCAAGGAAGAGTAAGCCTGGCGCGAAGTCGGCGGTCGCGGGTCGACGTCGATGCGCCGGTCAGCGCAGGACGTACGCCTCGGGCGGTTCGATCGCTTCGGGGCGTTCCTTCGCGAGGCGCACGAATTCGTCGATGCAGGGGGGACAACAGAATTCGTAACGTCGACCGGCGACGACCCAGGAACAGGCGGGGTTCGCCTTCGTGCGCGTGATCGGGCAGATGACGTCTCCTGGCAGCGGCGACGGGTCATGCTCGGGGCGGAAACCGGCGAACTTCTCCGAGGGGAGTTGCGACCCGTTCGCGGCGATGTCGGCGGCGGTGTACGCCCCGCCCGGCTTTCGGTAAAGCTCCTGCTCTTCGTCCGCGGACGCGGGCGCGGGCATCGTCGGCACGGCAAGTTCGGGCGGCCAGCGGAACGCGACGCGAAAGCGTTCGGCGCCGATGCGAAGCGGAACGATCTCGATCTCCAGCGGCTGGTCGCTGAGTTCCTGCGGTAGATCGCCGACGAATCGCGAAGTGCGATTCTCCCCGTCGCCCGGCTGAGGATCGGGCGTCAATTCGACCGGCGTCGCCCTGCCTGTACGATCGACCGCGGCAGCGAGAAGCGTCTGATTCTCCACGTCGATGACGCGGCTGGCGTCGCTGCCGAGCGTCAGAAGGCTGATCTTCCCGTCGCGGTCGATTCTCCCGCGTGCGTGAAAGCGCCCCTCCCCCAGGGGAATCGTCGCGCCCGCGACGCCGCTCGTAGCGTGCTCCTCGGCAGGAAGCGGCTCGTTCGCCATGAAGAATCGGGAGGCGGTCCAGAGCGCGGCGATCGTCCCGACGATCGCAAGCGCCGTGAACGCTTCGACAGAACTTGCGCGACGAGGCTGCGCGGCCGATCGCGGCGGCGAATCGTCGACGAGGGGTTTGTCGATTCTCCTGGAAGCGATCATCGAGGGATTCTCGAAAGGGTCAGAGTCTTGGGCGGTTCGACTTGCTTGAGCGCCCCGGCGAGCAGCGCGAGGGCTGCGAGCAGGTACGGGAGACAAGCCGGCATCCACATGATCATCCCCGCCAGGCGCTGATCTTCCAGCGCGGTCCAGCCCCACATCTCCGTTCGTCCGAGGTACGCGGCGTACCAAGGCTGAGGCGCGATCGTCATCCCCACGCCCAGCAGCGTCGTATGCAGCGTCGTCGCGAACAGCAGCGCCACGGCGAGGAACGGAGCGAAGCGATTCTGTCGTACCGGATCGAGCAAGACTCGCCAGAAAAAAACAGCCGCGGCGAAGAACGTCAGGTGCTGCAGGTCATGCACGACGGGCCGTTCGAGCGCCGCCTGATAGAGCCAGGGCAAGTGCCAGATCCACGTCGCAGCGCCGTACAGGGCGAAGGCGAAGTACGGGTTTCGCGAGGCCCGGCGCCACCAGGCGAGCCGACCCATCCAGCGGGCGATGCCGCGCTCGAATCCCGGCGAGAACGCGGCTCGCCAGACGCGGCCCGGTTCGCTCAGCACGAATGCCGGCGCCGCGATCGTCATGACGAGCATGTGCTGCACCATGTGGGCCGAGGCAAGTTGTTCCCCCATCGCGTCGAGGGGCGATTGCAGCGCGACGATCAGCGTCCCCCAGGCGATGACGAACGCTGCGATGCGACCGCTCGACGTTGCATTCCAGGTTGCCGACCGCTCGCGGAGACGCCTCGCTCCGACGAAGTAGAGCCAGGCCCCCAGAGCCAGATTCGCGGCCAGGACGGGATCGGAACTCCAGTCGATCCACGTCGCCGGTCCTACGAGGCCGCCGCCGTCGGCTCGCGACTCTGCCGGCGCAAGGAGGAGCGACGTCGCCAGGAGCGCCGCGACCTTGCTTTGAACCAGGGGCGAAGGAATCTTCGTAAGGGAAACGTTCACGGCGTCATGTGCCGTCAGGGAAGAACAGAAGCGGCAGAGATTGGGCGAGGATCGTGAGCACGAACACGATGCCGGAGACGACCCCGACGGCCGCGACGAACTCCGCCGAGCCGCTTGAAACCGATGGCTCAGCCTCGTCGCTTCGCAGGTGCTTGCGCAATCGCATCCCGACCCAGACCGAGGCCGCGGCGAGCGTCGTCAGTGCGACGGCGCTGAGCGCGATGATCCAGAGGGAGATCGATAGCCCGAGAAACGACCTTCGATAGAACCCGCTGAAGTAGCTCCATTCGGAGACGAACTGCGCCAGCATCAGATGCGTTGCCCAGGCGATCGCCGCTCCGAACAGGGCGAAGGCGAGCAGCAGGCGCAGGCGAACGACGGCGTCGCGGAGGGCGCGGCGGGACTGGCGATACGTTCCGCTCTCGAACTTGCCGGGGGCGAGCGAAGGTTCGTTCGGCATCGACCGCGGAGCGTCGTCGTATTCGTTCATGCGGCCCTCCGGCTGCTCAACTCATTCGAGGTCCGAAGTAGAGCGTCAGATAGGTCAACGCTCCGGCGACCGCCAGAAAGCGCCACCACAGACCGGCGATCTCGGCGTGCAGCGTCAGCGATTCGGGCTCGGTCGCATGATTCTGGGGGACGCGTGCCTGCCAGGCGACGGCGAACGCCAGACCGACGATCGTCGCCAGAACCATGGCCCAGGTCAAAACGTGAACCACGGAACCGTACGCGTTCGCCCAAGGCGCAGCGCCGAAACGCGTCAGATCGAACAGGGACGCGGCGATGAAGCAGGCGCCGAGCGGAACGATCCCCGCTCCAGCGAGCTGCGACAGCCGTCGTCGATTCGAAGAGTACAGCCGGGTCGAGAGAACCTGCAGCGCCGCGCCGACCAGCAGCGCTCCGTAAGCGACGGTTCCCAGCAGGATCGGGGGTGCCGCGATGCCCTGCTGCGGCCACTCGTCCGAGAAGAGTCGCAGGTAAAAGTAGGTGTAGAAGAGCGCCCCGAAGGCGGACGCGACGATCGTGATCGTACCGACGGCGCCCCACCAGCCAGTCGAGCGCGTTCCCGTCGGCAGAAGGTCAAGGCCGGCCGATCGCCCGACGTCGCTCGATCGGATCATCGCAAGCCTCTCGCCGTCGGGACGCAGCCAGAGGACGATCGTTATCGCCGTCACCAGCGCCGCCGCCGCGGCGAGGATGTAGCCGTCGGTCAAAACGCCTACCGCCGTCAGGGACGTCGCTGCCGCCGCCACGAGCGGAATGAGCGTCGGTCCCGGCAGCGGTTGCACCGCCTGAGGACGCGCGTCGATCGCGTCAGTCACCAGCGTCGCTCGCCAGCCGATCGGTCTTCCGTTCAAGGCGTCCTGCGCGGCGGCGAAGCTCCCCTCGCTTTCCTTCGCTTCCGTTCGCGTCTCCCACAGCGGATGCCGGCTGTTGACCGAGGGAGGGCAAAGAAACGTATACACCGGCGGCGGCGACGAGATGCTCCACTCCAGCGAGTCGGCGTTCCAGGGGTTGTCCCCCGCCGGCGTTCCGCGCTTCCGACTGACGAAGACGTTGATCAGGAGCGCCAGCGTTCCCGCACCCATCAGCAGCGCGCCGCCCGTCGCGAGCAGGTTGTACCCTTCCAGTTCCAGTTCCCGCGGGTAGGTATAGACCCGCCGGGGCAGACCGAGGAACCCCATCACGTGCATGGGGAAGAAGGTGGCGTTAAAGCCGAGGAACGTGAGCCAGAACGTCGCGACGCCGAGTCGCTCTGAAAGCATCCGGCCCGTGAACTTCGGCCACCAGTAATGCAGGCCCGCGAAGATCGGGAACAGCACGCCGCCGATCAGGACGTAGTGGAAGTGGGCGACGACGAAGTAGGTATCGTGAACCTGCACGTCGAACGGCACGACCGCCACCATCACGCCGGTGAGTCCGCCGAGCACGAACAGAAACAGAAAGCCGAGCACGAACAGCAGCGGCGTGCGCAGCGACGGCCCGCTGCCCCAGAGCGTCGCGATCCAGGCGAAGACCTGAATGCCGCTCGCGATGGCGATCATCAGGCTGGACGCGGTGAAGAACGCCGTCGACAGGTCGGGCAGACCTGCCGCGAACATGTGATGAACCCATAGGCCGAAGCTGACGAACGCGGTCAGGACGATCGCCGAGACGATCAGGACGTATCCGACCGTGGGCCGCTTCGCGAAGACCGGGACGATCATCGAAACGATGCCCGTCGCCGGCAGGAACATGATGTAGACCTCCGGGTGGCCGAAGAACCAGAAGAGGTGCTGCCACAGGAGATCGTTCCCTCCGCGCGTGACGTCGAAGAAGGCCGTGCCGAGGGAGCGGTCCAGTTCCAGCAGCAGCGTCGCAGTAAGCAGCACGCTGAAGGCGATCAGGATCATCAGTCCCATCGCGAGCAGCGTCCAGGCGAGCAGCGGCATCCGCGCGAGCGTCATCCCCGGCGCGCGGAATTTCAGCACGGTGACGACGATCTCCAGTCCCGCGGTGAGACCGGCGACCTCCACCAGGCTCAGCCCCAGCAGCCAGAAATCGGTCGAGACGCCGGTGAAGCGATCGGTCGAGAGGGGCGTATAGCCGAACCAGCCGATGTCCGGTACGGCGCCGAACAGATAGCTCGCGTAGAAGATCGACCCGCCGATGAGGTAGACCCAGTAGCCGTAGGCCGACAGGCGGGGAAACGCGACGTCCCGCGAGCCGACCGTCATCGGCAGGATATAAATCGCCAGCCCTTCCAGGAACGGGACGACGAACAGGAACATCATCGTCGAGCCGTGCATCGTGAACAGCTCGTTGTAGACCTGCGGCGAGAGCAAGTCGTTCTCCGGCACGGCGAGCTGCAACCGCATCAGCAGCGCCTGCACGCCGCCGAGCAGGAAGAACACGAACGCGGTCGCCATGAACCGCTTGCCGATCGGCTGATTGTTCACCTCGGAGAAGAAGCCGACCCAGCCCGGCGGCGACTGCCAGGTCTCGACGAAGGCGGGAGAGGGCTCTTCGTTTCGGGGTCCGCCCGGTCCGCTCGCTTCGCGCGCTGATGCTTCGGCGTTCGTTCGTTTCAGAGTCTCCGCGTCGCTCGTCACCGCATCCTCCCTTACTTGAGCGTCTGGAGGTAACGAACGAGCGCGTCGAGGTCTTCCGGCGCGAGCGCCGTGCGGGGCATCAGGTTGCCGGGCTTGATCCCCTGCGGGACGCGAATCCACTCGGCGAGGTTCTCCCCGTCGTTCGGCAGTACGCCGGCAGCGAGCGTAAGTCGACTTCCGATATGGGTCAGATCGGGACCGCGCTTCCCCGCGGCAGGCGTGCCGCCGATGGCATGGCATCCGTCGCAATGGGCGGCGAAGAATACTTGCCTGCCGCGTGCGACCTGATCTTCGACGATCTCGTCATCCGCTTCTTCAACTCGTTCGGCAACGACGTCCGGCGCTTCCTGAGGCGGCGCATGAGAGGTCACCCACGCGTCGAACGCTTCGGGTTCGAGCGCGACGACGCGAAACGCCATCCATGCATGCTGCACGCCGCAGAATTCAGCGCACTGTCCGCGATAGATGCCGGGCCGGTCGGCCTGAATCCAGAACCGATTGATCTCCCCCGGCAGCATGTCTTTTTTGCCGGCGAGATTCGGAACCCAGAAGCTATGGATCACGTCGCCGGAGGAGAGTTCCAATCCGACGGGACGCCCGACGGGGATGTAGATCTCGTTCGCGGTGACGATCCCCTGGTCGGGGTAACGCACCTCCCACCAGTACTGATGACCGATGACCGCGATCTCCAGGTCCGTGTCCCGCTTCGCATCGGCGGACTGGGCGCCGAGGGATGCGATCAGAATCCCGATCAGCACGATCGCCGGCACGACAGCTCCGCTGATGAAGATGAATCGGTCGCCCAGCGGAGAACGGCGATCGTCCGCTGCCGGACGCCGGAAGATGCCGACTGCGGTCAGCCCCATGGTCACGACGAAGGTCGCGGTGCAGATCGCGAAGAGCGCCCACCAGAGCCAGGCGATCCGCGCCGATCGCGGCCCCGCCGGATGCAGCATCGACTGATCGTGGTCGGCGTGGCAACCGGCGAGCGCCACGATTCCCAGAAGGACGGCGCACAGCGCGCACGCGCTCGCCCAGCGAACGACTCGCGATCGAGTCGAACCGGGCGAAGGGGCGTAGAAGATGGAAGGGAATCGCATCGCGTTCGTTCGTGAATCGTCGCATCGCCTTAAGCGACCGTCGGGGCGGATGGTGCCGCTAAAGCTTCCGAGGAAACGTCTGTGCCGCCAGGCAGAACTCGACCAGATCGTCCAACTCCGATTCGGTCAGCCGGGCGCGATAGCTCGGCATCGCAACGTCTTTCGGCGGATCGAGAATGTATTCGCGGATTCGCTCGCGCGGCAGTTCGCCGCCCGTCTGAGCGAGGTCAGGCCCCACGGTAGACAGGGATCCCGAACTGGAGACCGGGTGACAACTGTTGCAGCCGTATTGGGCGAAGAGATGGCGTCCGCGCTCGGTGTTCTCGGTCAAGAAGATCCCCGACGGAACGGCAGGAGGTTCGGACGTCGGCCACGCGGTGAAGGCCGATCGCCGGCGGTAGTCGGAGAGGGCGAGGAGCGCGATCGCCGTCAGCACGACGCCCGCGACCCAGAGCGGTCGCTTACGGATGCCGCGCCAGGGAGATCGATCGATGAACGGGAGCGAGACGAGAAACAGGAATACCAGCGGAGGAAAGAGGACGACGAACCAGGGAGCGATCGACGGCGGCAGGATCGCGATCAGACCGCTGTACCACCAGAACCACCATTCCTCCGCCGGCGCGGCCGGCCCGACGAGATCCGCCTCCGATTGCACCGCCTTCGGTCCGACGATCAGCGTCAGGGCGATCGCGAGGGAGACCACGGTTCCCGCCATGACCCCCGTCTTGAACATGGTCACGGGAAAGAACGTCTCTCCCCGCTTCTCGGAATGCTTCTCCTCTTCGTAGATCGCTTTCTGTTCTTCCCCTGATTCCACGGGGCGCTCGCGTTCGCCCTTGGTGATGGTGCCGCGAAGCACGATCAGGTAGAGGTGGAACGCGATCAGCCCCATCATCAGCATCGGGAGCGCGATCGCGTGCAGTCCGTAGACTCGCGTCAACGTTCGCGGTCCCATATCGGACCCGCCCTGCACCAGCCCCGTCAGGCTTTCTCCGATCCATGGCACGCGCGAGACCATGTGCAGCATCACGCGGAACGCGTGAACGGCCCGATCGTCCCACCGCAGCAGATAGCCGGTGTAGGCCATCAGAAGGACGCAGAAGAACAGGACGACGCCCAGGAACCACGTTCCCTCGCGGGGCGCCTTGTAGCCGGCGAACAGGATCTGACGAAACAGGTGGTAGAAGAGCATCACCACCATCAGGCCGGCGGACCAGTAGTGCAGGCCGCGAACGAACCAGCCCAGAACCTGTCGCTCGGTGATGTACGCGACGCTCGCGTGCGCCGATTCGACGGCGGGCGAGTACGTCAGCGCCAGGACGATTCCCGTCAGCAGTTGAATGCCGAACAGCGCCGTCAGCGTCGTGCCGTCGCCCACGTACCACGGAGCCTTCGGTACGCGGCGATTGAGAAAGCGATCGTAGACAGGCTTCAGTCCGAAGCGGTCGACGAGCCAATGCCGCACGCCACCAGCCATGAGATCTCCGTTGCGGCGAGCTTAAGGTGACGATCGAGCGAAGGTTTCGAGAACGTTGCGAAGCAGATCAGGTCTTCGGCGGAAGCGATCGCAGGTCGATCTCCAGGTTTCCTTCCCGGATGCGGCTCGCGAATCGATAGAGCGGGCGACTCGGCGGGCCGGCCATGACCTCTCCGTCCTTGGCGAAGATTCCGCCGTGGCAGGGACAGAAGAAGCATTCGCTTCCCTGGTCGAACGTGACGGGGCAACTGAGGTCGGTGCAGTTACGCGAGAAGACGACGAACGCTTCCGCCGATTTTCGCCAGACGTAGACCGATTTAATCTCCAGCGAGTTGGCCCAGTCGCCGCGGAGGGCTTCGACCGTTCCCTTGGCGACGCTTCCGACGCGAAAATCGTCCGTCCGTCCGACCTTTCTCCAGGCCGGTTCGCGATCGAGATCGAGCGCGGGCGCCAGCGCCGACAACGCGACGGGGAGGCCGACAGCCCCTGCGATCGCCGCGCCGCCGCATCCGACGATCGCCGTCAGAACCTTTCGTCGTTCCATCGTTTCGTCAGCAAGTAGCGGCGACCTGAGCGTGCCTGGGATCTCTTGAAGATCCCTTCATCCTGGGACACCATAGCGACCGGCGCCCCCCGGGCAACGCGCTTTTTGCTGAGAGTCGCGTTAACGCGTCGCCGCATGGGAGGGGCGATCGAAACGAATTAAGCTGTAGATCCCTCGCGGAGCGTTCGCACGCCGACGCTCGCGGCTTCGTCGCACGACGCTTTTCGCTGATCGCCCTCCTTCTCTCGCTTGCGCCCGGTCGCTCCGCGGCGCCGAGTCGAATCTCATGAAACAGTCTCTGCTCGTCCTCGTCGCGCTTCTGGGGCTGCACGCCGCCGCGGCCGCGAACGAGCCCGCGGGGCCCCAGCCGCTGCTCTCCAACGGCGACCTGTCGGAACTCGACGGCGACGGCTGGCCGAGCGGTTGGCCGAGGGGCGATCGCATTACGCTCGGACAGGACGGGGAGACGCGATTCCTGCGGCTGACCTCTTCGAAGCCTGGCGAAACGGTCACGCTCTACCGCCGCGTCGATTTCCCCTCTCCTGCTCCTGCGGGCGTGGAAGTTCGGCTCCGCGTCCGGTCGGTCGATGTTCAGTCCGGCGCGCAGAAGTGGAACGACGCTCGCGTCGTCGCGCACTTCAAGTCCGCGGACGGCAAGACGCTCAAACCCGAGCCCCCTGCCCCATCATTTCGCGGAACGTCGGACGGGTGGATCGAAAAGACCTGCATCGCGCCCCTCCCCCACGGCGCGGCGTACTTCGAGATCCTGCCGATGCTGCTGGCTCCGGCCTCAGGATCGCTCGACGTCGCCGAATGCCACGTCTTCGCCGCCAGCAAGGAGCGTCTGGCAGCCGAGCGACCGCCGCTGCTCGCTTCCGAAACGATCGTTCCGGAGGCCGCCGCGTCGTTGCCTCCGGCGCTCAAGGTCGACGGCAACCGCCTGGTGACCGAAGACGGGCAGAACGTGCTGCTGCAGGGACTCTGCGTCCCGAGCCTGGAGTGGTCCGCGAAGGGGGAAAAGATCGAGAAGTCGGTTCCCCTCGCGATCGACGAATGGAAAGCTAATTCGATTCGACTGCCGGTGCGCGACGACTTCTGGTTCGGACGCGGTCCCTATCAGGGCAAGGACGGCGGGGCCGCCTATCGCAAGATCGTCGATGCCGCGATCGAAGCGACCGCGAGCCGCGGAGCCTATCTGATCCTGGACCTGCATCGTTTCGGCACGCCGAAGCGGGAGCATATCGAGTTCTGGCAGGACGCCGCCGTTCGCTATCGAAATCATCCGGCGGTCCTGTTCGAACTGTTCAACGAGCCGCACGGCACTTCGTGGGAAGTCTGGCGGAACGGCGGTCCGCTGACCGACGAAGCAGGCGCTCCGACCGGCGAGGTCGGCGTCGGCGTGCAAGCTCTCCTCGATACCGTTCGAGCGACCGGCGCCCGGAACGTCGTCGTCGCCGGCGGACTCGACTGGAGCTACGACCTGTCGGGCATCGTGAACGGCTACGCACTGGAAGAGCGGGAGGGCGGGCGCGGGATCGTCTACTCGTCCCATATCTATCCGTGGAAGCGCGACTGGAAAGGCAAGGTTCTGGCCGCCGCCGAGAAGCATCCGATCTTCGTCGGCGAAGTCGGCACGCCCCCCGACTGGAAGAGCGTCGACTTCATCCCTGAAGTCGCGAGAACCGAAGACCTCAGTACCGACGCATGGCCGCGAGACGTGCTCGGAATGATGCAGGCGGAGGGTCTGCACTGGACCGCCTTCAGCTTCCATCCGAAGGCGACGCCGGTCGTCATCTCCGACTGGGACTACACCCCGACGCCCTATTGGGGCAAGTTCGTGAAGGAGGCGCTCAGCGGCAGTCGCTTCGAAGCGGAACGGATGCGATAGACGTCGGGACCGGCCCCGGCGGCGTCGCTGGTTTCCGCGCCTCGACTGACCAAGGGTCTCGACGCATACTTCGCGTCGAACTCGCTTCTTCGAAACAGACTTCTCGCGGCGTCCGGCACAGACCGCCGATCCGACCAAGATCTCTCCTGCCCCGGAACCTCACGTGATGCGACCGCTAATCGTCCTCGGACTTGCGACTCTGGCGCTCCTCTCGACCGTCCCTGCGGCTGGTCAGCCTGCCAAGGGCCCGGGTCCGGATTCCCAATACCGTCTGGGGCCCGACTCGCTGCCGCAGGAGGGCGTTCCCAAGGGCGAGATCCGCGGACCGTTCGCGCTGCCCTGCGAAGTCTTCCCGGGCACGCAGCACACGTACTGGGTCTACGTTCCGGCGCAGTACGATCCGAAGGTTCCCGCGGCGCTGATGGTCTTTCAGGATGGTCAGGCCTTCATGAACCCGAACGGCGACATGCGGGCACAGAACGTCATGGACAACCTGATCTACCGGCGAGAGATCCCGGTCATGATCGGAGTCTTCATCAATCCGGGCCGCCGGCCCGACCAGCCCGAGCCGAGCCCGAGCGATTGGGGCGACCGGAGCACCAACCGCCCGACCGAGTACAACTCGCTCGACGACCGCTACGCGCGCGTCGTCACCGAGGAACTGATGCCGGCGCTGGCGAAGGATTACGCCATCTCCACCGACCCGGAGATGCGCGGCATCGGCGGATCGAGTTCGGGCGCCATCGCCGCCTTCACGGTCGCCTGGGAACGCCCCGATCATTTCCGCAAGGTTCTCTCCAACGTCGGCAGCTTCGTCGACCTTCGGGGAGGCCACGTCTATCCCGAGAAGGTCCGGGAAGCCGACGCGAAGCCGCTCCGCGTATTCCTCTGCGACGGGCGGAACGACAACCGGGGGATTCGAGACGGCAAGTACGACCCGAACCGGGACTGGTTCCTTCAGAACGTCCGGCTGAAGGACGCGCTCACCGAGAAGGGATACGACGTCAACTACTCCTGGGGCATGAACGGCCACGGACAGAAGTTCGGCGGGGCGATCCTGCCGGAGATGATGCGGTGGCTGTGGCGCGACGGCCCCGTCTCGACCGATCCCTTTGACGAGATCGAGCGGTCGTTCCGCGAGGCGATGGACTCGGCCACGTCGAAGCAGATCGATTGACGAGGGTTGCGGTCCCGGGCTACCCGAGCCACTGCCGCACGATCTCGTGGACTTCGTCGCCTTCGAGAGTTTCGTGCGCGACCAGTTCGTCCACGATCGCGGCCAATGCTGCCCAGCGATCGTCCCGGCTCAGCCAACGATGCAGGTCGGCCGTCGTACGTTCGAGATAGGCCAGCCGGGCCCGCTCGTCGGGATAGGGACCGGCCGCGGCTTCCCAGGCGAGTCGCCAGTCATCCGCCCATTCGGCGATCAACCCCGGATGATACGGGTCGCCGGTATGCAGCATTTCCGCGACCGGTCCGGCCAACGCGACCAGCGCGAGCTTCTCGCTCTGCTTGCGATCACCGCGTCGCGCGTTCGGCCATTCCACCTGAATGTCCGCGTGACGCCTCGGTCCGTCGTCCCACTCGGGCTCGATCGTGACCGAACGGACGCGGGCCCCGACCGAGATCGCGACCAGCGCGTGCCCGGCTTCGTGATAGGCGGAAATCTCTTCCAAGTCAGGAGGCTCGTCCTTCGAGGTAGCGCAGCGGTCGGAGGTTTAAGCTGCGACGGCCCCAGCGACAAGGTCACCTGTTCGCGCCTCCCTTCCAATCCTATCGCGGACCCGCGGGTATCGCGCTTCGATCGATTTATCTTCGGTATAGGACGCGTTCCGCGCGGGCGCCGCGGTCGGGTTGCCGCAGGACAGTCCCATATTCGCTTCGGCGGGAATCGAGGCCAACTCGTCGCCCGAGTACCCGAAAGCCTCCGCGACCGCCCGCACGCCGGAACGGCTTCATCCCTACGCAGCGGACAGAGAACCCGCGACGATCTGGCGCAGCCGCTCGCCGCCGACGGGCGGCTCGGATTGCCAGGCGATCGAGGCGGTGCGCTTCGCCAGTTCTCGAACGACGCGATCGACGTGCGGTCGTTCGGACTGGGCTCGCTTCTTCAGGATCGGATCGCTGGTCGGAACGTCGGCCAGGCTCTGGTTGACGACCCAGGCGAACGGCTCGATCCCCGCACGCCGCAGATCGGCTTGCAGCCGCGAGGCTTCGTCGACAGGCGTCGTCTCGGGCAGCGTGACGATCAGGACCTTCGTCAGTTCCGGGTCCTGCAGCCGCATCATCGGGGTGACCATGCGTCCGCGCATGTCGGGCGCGGCGGTTCGCAGCACGTCGCGGTGGTAGCCGCCTGCCGCGTCCAGCAGCAGGAGCGTATGCCCCGTCGGCGCCGTGTCGAGCACGACGAAGCGCTTCATGGACTCCCGCACGAGTCGAGAGAAGGCATGGAACACGGCCACCTCTTCCGTGCAGGGCGACCGGAGATCCTCCTGCAGCAGCGCCCGACCGTCGGCGTCCAGATCTTTTCCCGTCGTCTCCATGACGTGCGCGATGTACGCCTTCGTTTCCGCGACGGGATCGACCCGGTCGACCGTCAGATGGGGCAGGTCTCCGGCCAGCGAACTCGAAAGGTGGGCCGCGGGGTCGGTCGTGCTCAGGTGGACCTCATGACCGCGAGCGGCGAGTTCCACGGCGACGGCAGCGGCGACCGTCGTCTTGCCGACGCCCCCCTTCCCCATCACCAGGACGAGGCCGTGACCCGACGCTTCGATCTCGTCGACCAGCGTCGCGAGCGGCGGCAGGCTGACGGAGTCCGTGTCGATCGAACTCGCTGCAGTTACATCGCTCAGCGGCTGCCCCGCCGCGAACGCCCGAAGCGCCTCGACGCCGACGACGTTGTAGGCCTGGAGGAACGCTTCGTCGCGCGGTAGTTTCGCGAGCGCGTCCGGCATGGCGGCGAGCGCGTCGACGCTCCGCTTCTCCCACGCCGCGGCCGTCGGGTCGTCAGGCGACGCCGCCCGAAAGAGCCCGTTCACGACGAGCCGCTGGTTCTCGATACCGAGCGTATTGAGTTCGCCGCTGGTCCGTTCGGCTTCGGCGAGCGCCGTGCGATCGGGACGCGTCACGAGGATCAGCGTCGTCGCGCTGGCGTCCTTGAGCGAGTCGACGGCCGCGGCGTATCGCTGGCGCTGTCCTTCCAGTCCCGACAGCGGGCCGAGGCAACTGGCGCCCCGTTCATTCGTGACGATGAATTCGTTCCACGCCGACGGCAGTTGCAGCAGACGCAGCGTGTGCCCGGTCGGAGCCGTGTCGAACACGACGTGA
Source organism: Lignipirellula cremea (assembly GCF_056501455.1). Lineage (NCBI taxonomy): Bacteria > Pseudomonadati > Planctomycetota > Planctomycetia > Pirellulales > Pirellulaceae > Lignipirellula > Lignipirellula cremea. The sequence goes on along the minus strand of NZ_CM151415.1, from coordinate 4,677,181 downwards.
TCGAAGTCCGCAGCCGCGCTTTCGCCGGTCAGAAGCTTGGTGAACGCGTCGAAGGCCGCGATCTCCAGCGTGCAGCCGCCGGAGAGTTGTTCCTCCATGTGGCGGATCGCGTCGTCGGGAAGGACGCCGCGGTAGGGGCCGACGGTTCGTTCGCGATAAGCGGCAGCCTCGTCTTCAGGATCGACGTTCATCGCCGCCAGCCCCCGAACGCTGGGCACCGCGATGGGGGTCTCGCCGACCTGCACCCCCAGTACTTCCGCGAGGTTTGATGCGGGGTCAGTGCTGACGAGCAGCACGCGCTTGCCGGCGTCCGCGAGCGCGACCGACGTGGAGCAGGCGACCGACGTCTTTCCGACGCCTCCCTTGCCGGTGAAGAAGAGGTACCGCGTCGGTCGCTGCATGAAGGCCCACATCGTCCGTACTTCCTCGAAGAGATTCGCCGCCTGCTCGCGTCGCTGCGTCGCTCAACAGCAGCCGGGGCCGCAGCAGTTCGATCCGGCGAGCGGAAGTTCGGCGACGACCGGGGCCGGCTCTTGCAGGCCGAACGCGCTCGCCAGTTCCGCCCGCGACGGATACGTCCCCCGCGCGATCACATTCGCGTCGATGAGGGACAACGGAAGTACGCTCGTCCCGCCTGAGGCCAGTTCGGCCTTGACGAGCGGATCGCCCGCGAAGGCGCCAGGTTCCTGAGACAGGTTGAACCGCTCGACGCGAACGCCCTGGCGGGAGAGCCAGTCCAGATCGGACTGAAACCGCGTCAGAGCCGGATCGACGGTCGGACCGCAGACGCCCGTGGAGCAGCACATCGGCGGATCGTAAACTCGTAGCGACTTCATGGGAATTCCTTCGCGTTTCGTCGAATTACGAACGGTCAGTCGAAATAAAAGGCGGAGCCTACAGCGCCGCCACCAGAGCTCTCAGACGCCGGAGGGCGTTGGGTTCGACGCAGTAGCAGATCCGCGGTCCGTCCACTTCCCCGCGGATCAGCCCCGCTTCCTTCAATACCTTCAAATGCTGGGAGACGGTGGAGGGCGCCAGGTCGAATTGCTCGGCGATCAGGCCAGAAACGCAGGTTTCCTGCTGCGCCAGGATTCGCAGCACCTTCACGCGTGCCGGATGACCGAGGGCCTTGGCGTAACGCGCGAGTTCGTCGTCGCCCGCCTCGCCCGATGCCGGCCAGGGATCGATCGTCGCCAGTGATTGCAGGCATTTCGCTTGATCAGACGGCGATTGCGTCACGGGCTCGCTCCTGATGTCTTATTTCGTCATTCGACGAATAAAGATAGAGGGATTCCGACTGGCGGGCAAGAGCGACCGTCGCCGTTCGTCGTGAAGAGCTCAACTTGTGGGCGGAGATCGGCGCTTCCGGTCAAGTCGGGCTCAGCGACCAAGCGGCGGGAACCGTTTGTTTCCGCGCCGACGCTAGCCTATGGTGGAAATCGCCCGCCTGCCTTCTCGTCGTTCCCGCCAGCCTGGAAGCGCGACGCGTCGCGATGAAGCTCGCCCTGCGACTGCCGATCTTTCTTATTGCCTGTGCCGCCGGCAGTCCGGCGCGAGCGCAGACGATCGACTTCGTCCAGCACGTTCGACCGATCCTCGAACGGCGCTGCTACGAGTGTCACGCGGCCGAGAAGCAGAAAGGGGGGCTCCGGCTGGACATCAAGTCCGAGGCCTTCCGGGGCGGCGACGCTTACGGTCCGGCCATTATCTCTGAGGACGTCGCGAACAGTCCGCTGATTCAGTTCATCGCGGACGAGAACGCCGACCTGCAGATGCCTCCCGAGGGTGAGCGACTACCTGCCGAAGAAATCGCGACGCTCAGCGCATGGGTGAAGCAGGGAGCAGCTTGGCCTGACGGCGTCGATCTGGCGAAGTTGACGGACCGCCGCGACCGCTGGTCGTTCAAGCCGATCGTTCGTCCGACCGTTCCTGACGTCGCCGACGATTCCTGGTCGCGAAGCGAGATCGATCGGTTCCTGCTCGCGAAGCTGGAAGAGCGGGGGCTTCGTCCGTCACCGGAAGCGGACCGGACGACGTGGTTGCGGCGGATCACGCTCGACCTGACGGGACTCCCGCCGACGCCTGAGCGGATCGAAGCGTTCGCGACCGATGACCGCGTCGACGCGTACGAGCGGGTTGTGAACGAATTGCTGGCGTCGCCTCGATATGGCGAACGCTATGCGCAGCGGTGGCTCGACCTGGTTCGGTACGCCGATACAGACGGGTTCGAGGTTAACACGCCGCGACCGAACGCCTGGCCCTATCGCGACTACGTCGTTGAAGCATTCAGCGAGGATCTGCCCTACGACCGGTTCGTTCGCGATCAGCTCTGCGGCGACGCGACGGCGAAAGACGCGGCGACCGGGTTTCTGGTCACGCCGGCGGCGCTGCTCCCCGGTCAGATCGGTCAGGACGACGTTTCCAAGCGCCTGGCCCGGCAGGACGAGCTGGCGGAAACGATCATCAACGCGAGCGAGGCGTTTCTCGGGCTGAGCGTCGGCTGTGCGCGATGCCACGATCACAAGTTCGATCCGATTTCGATCCGCGAATACTACTCATTGCAGGCGTTCTTCGCCGGCCTGCGATACGGCGAACGTCCCCTGCGTTCGCCTGAAGCTGACGCCCGCAAGGCCGAGGCGAAGGAGCATAAGGCCCAGGTCGCACAGATCGATCGCGAACTCTCGCGATTCGAACCGCTGGCCCGCCCTGCTCTGCCGACGCATAGCGCCGACGCGCGCCGCAACGAAGAGCTCTTCGAACCGACGGAGGCGAAGTTCGTTCGCTTCACGGTCCACGACGCGAATCTCCATCCGAAGCTGGGATTGATCGAGCCCTGCATCGACGAGTTCGAAATCTTCTCGCCGGAAGACCCGGAGGCGAATCTCGCCCTGGCCTCGCGAGGCACGAAGGTCACCGCCTCGGGGAGTCGCGTTTCTTCCTCGCATGCCCTCGAACGGATACATGACGGGCAGTACGGCAACTCCAGCAGCTGGATGTCCGACGAAGCGGGCCGAGGCTGGGTTCTGTTCGAACTGCCGGAGACGAAGTCGGTCGATCGCGTGATCTGGAGTCGGGATCGCGAAGGCAAGCTCGACGACCGGCTGCCGACCGCCTACACGCTGGAAGTCGGGCTTACTCCTGACGCGATGCGACCCGTCAAGTTCGTTCCGCCGTTACGCGCGGCGGTCGCCGCCGATCGCAACGTCGATCGCTTCGCGCCCACGACGGCTAGGGGCGTCAGGTTCACGATTCTGGAAACGAACAACCTGGAGCCCTGCCTCGACGAGTTGGAAGTCTTCGATCTCGCAGGACAGAACGTCGCGCTCGCCGGCGCCGGGACCTCGGTCGAGACTTCCGGGGACGCTCCGCCGAGCGATCGTCACAAGCGAGAGCACGTCAACGACGGACGGTTCGGCAACGGCAGAAGTTGGATTTCCAGCGAAACGGGCAAGGGCTGGATCGAACTGACGTTCGCCGAATCTCGCGTCATCGACCGAGTCGTCTGGGCCCGCGATCGCGAAGGAAAGTTCGTCGACCGGCTGCCGCGCCGGTACGCCATCGAAGTCATCCTGGAAGACGGCAGTCGCTCGCTGGTCGCGGATTCGTCGGATCGACGCGAGACCGTAATGGAAGGCGACAAGGACGGCATCGACCGCCGGCCCGTCGACTTCGTCGCATTGCCCGACGCCGAAGTCGCCGAGGCCAAGGCGCTGTTCGCCGAGCGGTCGGCGCTGACGAAGCGCATCGAGACGCTCGAACGGGAAGCGATGGTCTTCGCCGGCAGGTTCGGGACCCCGGACGCGACGAGCCTGCTCCATCGGGGCGACCCGGAGCAACCCAAGGATCATGTCCCTCCGGCGACGCCTGAGGTTCTCGGCAGCGTCTCGCTTCCCCTCGATTCGCCGGACCCCGCACGACGCGAAGCGCTGGCGAACTGGATCGTCGACCCCGCGAATCCGCTGACGGCGCGGGTGATGGCCAATCGTATCTGGCAATGGCACTTCGGCGTCGGTCTGGTCGACACGGCCAGCGACTTCGGCAACAGCGGTTCGGATCCGACGCATCCTGAGTTGCTCGACTGGCTCGCCGACGAGTTCGTCCGATCCGGCTGGTCGGTCAAGCGGATGCACCGGCTCATCGTTCTCTCCGCCGCGTATCGCCAGTCGAGCGAGATCGAGGCAGGCGCCGCCGCCGTCGACGCGGATGCCCGCCTCCTCTGGCGCTTTCCTTCCAGGCGAATGGAAGCGGAGTCGATCCGCGACAGCATGCTCGCCGTCAGCGGCCGGCTCGACCTTCAGGCGGGCGGTCCCGGTTTCGATCTGTTCACTTCGCGCGGCGGACTCAGCGGCTTTCCGCCGATCGAGTCGTTCGACGCGAAGGGTCGTCGCCGGATGATCTACGCTCACAAGATTCGCATGGAACGGGACGCCGTGTTCGGCGCGTTCGACTGTCCCGACGCCGGTCAGACGACGGCGCGGCGAGGAGTCTCCACGACGCCGCTTCAGGCGCTGAACCTGTTCAACAGCCGCTTCACGCTCGACGAAGCGTCGGCCCTCGCGGAACGTGCCGCCTCGGAAGCCGGCGACGACCAGAGAGACCAGATTCGGCGGTGCTATCTCCTGGCCTTCGGCAGAGAGCCTGACGCCGACGAGATCGAGACGGCGCTTCCGATCGTTCGGGAGCACGGCCTGGTCCCTCTCTGTCGGGCGATCTTCAACTCGAACGAGTTCCTGCTCCTCCCGTGAACTATGCGCCGTCGTAAAACCGCATCCGCTGTCGCGCCCGTCTCGCCGCTCGATCGGCGACACTTTCTGGCGGAGAGCACGACCGGTCTCGGCGCGATCGCGCTGGCGAGCCTGTTCGGAAGCGATCGACTGCGCGCGAGTTCGCCGACGATCGATCCGGCGCGCCCCTACGCTCCGCGACCGCCCCACTTCGCCGCCAAGGCGAAGAACGTTCTGGTCATCTTCTGCGCCGGCGCCGTCAGTCAGTTGGAGACCTGGGACTTCAAGCCCGAGTTGATCAAGCAGGACGGAAAGCCTCTCCCCGGCGGACCGCCTGTCACGTTCCAGGGACCCGCCGGCGAACTGGCGCGACCGCAGTACGAATTTCGTCCGCGCGGGGAGACCGGCAAGATGGTCTCCGAGATGATCCCCCATCTGGCCGAATTGACGGATGACTTCGCGTTCGTCCACTCGCTGACCAGCGAATCGAACACGCACGGTCCCGCGGAGAACTTCCTTTCGACCGGCTTCGCCGCGGACGGATTCCCCAGCATCGGTTCCTGGGTCAGCTACGCGCTGGGAAGCGAGAACCAGAACCTGCCGGCGTTCGTCGCCATTCCGGACCCGCGCGGGGTGCCGCAGGCGAGCGTCAATAACTGGGGCTCCGGCTTCCTGCCTGCCGAGTTTCAGGGGACGCCTTTCAGTTCGAAGGATCCGATTCGAAACCTGGCGGCGCCGGGCGAAGTCGCTCGCGATGCGGACGCCGCCGCGCGCGATCTGCTGCGGGCGATGAATGCGCGGCATCGATCGCTTCATCCCGAGGACGCCCGTCTGGCCGCGCGTATCGCCAGCTACGAACTGGCCGCACGGATGCAATTGAGCGTGCCGGAGATCAGCGATCTGGCGACCGAGCCGGCGCACGTTCTGAAGGCGTACGGCGCCGACGACGAAGCGAATCCGACGAAGGCTGCCTTCGCGCGGAACTGCATCCTGGCGCGAAGACTGATCGAGAGCGGCGTCCGCTTCGTACAGCTTTTCAACGGAGCGTACGCAAGCGGGGGCGAACTCAACTGGGACGGCCACAGCAAGCTCAAGGAGCAGTACGACAAGCACGCCGCCATCCTCGATCAACCGGCGGCGGCGCTGATTCGGGACTTGCGTTCGCGAGGTCTGCTCGAAGAGACGCTCGTCGTCTGGTGTACGGAATTCGGGCGGATGCCGATGTTCCAGAAAGGCGCCCAGGGGCGGGATCACAACCCCGACGGCTTCACCTGCTGGATGACCGGCGCCGGCGTCAAACGGGGCGTCAGTTACGGCGTCACGGACGATCTCGGACGCAAGGCCGTCGAGAACGTCCGTCCGCTGTACGATCTGAACGCCACGATCCTCCACCTGCTCGGGCTCGATCACGAGGACCTCACGTTCGAACACAACGGCGTCGACCGACGGCTCACGAACGTGGAAGGACACGTGATCCGCGAGATCCTCGCCTAGTTTCCAGGGTCGGGAACAGTTTGCTTCCGCGTCGCCCAGAGGAGCAGCGTGCTGCCGACCGCAGCGCTGGCGAGCGAGCCGATCAAGGTTCCGACTTTGCCCGATGCCGCCAGGCTCGAACTCGCCTCGCCCAGGGATGAGGGGAAGCTGAGCGAGGTCAGGAACAGGGACATCGTGAATCCGATGCCTGCCAGGCATGCGGCGCCGACCATCATCGGCCAGGTGACGCCTTCCGGCAGTCGCGTCGCGCCGACGCCGACGGCGATCCCGCCGAACAGCAGGATTCCGAGAGGCTTGCCGATCAGCAACCCGGCAAGGACCGCGAGCGTGACGGGATTGGTCAAGTCCGTCACCGCCACCACCACTCCGGCATTCGCCAGCGCGAAGATCGGCATGATCCCGAACGCCACCCAGGGATGAAGCGACGATTCCATGCGATGGAGCGGAGAAACGCCCTCCTGCGCGACGAACGCCAGCCGCTCCAGTTCGGCGCCGCGATCGTGTTCGTTCTGAAGCGTCTCCGGCTGATCGCGCAAGCGCTGCAAGGTTTCGCCGACGATCTGCGTCAATGTGCGATCGCCGATCCAAGCGCTCGCGGGCGTGAGGATGCCGAGCAGCACGCCGGCGACCGTCGGGTGGATGCCGGACTTGTAGAAGGCGAACCAGATGAAGAGTCCGATCAGTACGTACGCGCCGACCTGTCGCAGTCCGGCCCGGTTCAGCAGGTACGTCAGCGCGAACCCGCAGGCGGCAGTCGCCACCCAGCCCCAGGCGATCGATTCGGTGAAGACGAGCGCGATCGTCGCGACGGCGATCAGGTCGTCCACGATGGCGAGGGAGAGCAGAAAAATCTTAAGTCCGAACGGGACGCGGCTACCGAACAGCGCCAGCAGGCCGACGACGAAAGCGATGTCCGTTGCCATCGGGATCGCCCAGCCCTGCTGGCCCGGCTGCCCCCATTGAAGGGCGAGATAGAGGAGGGCCGGCGCCATGACTCCGCCCGCAGCGCACACGATTGGAAGGATCGCGTTGCGCAGGTTTCGCAGTTCGCCCGCGACGATCTCGCGTTTGATTTCGAGACCGACCACGAAGAAGAAGATGGTCATCAGCCCGTCGTTCACCACCAGGTGAGCGACGTCGCCTGCGACGGTCCAATCGCCGATCAGCAGCGTGACCTTCGTTTTCCAGAAGCTGGCGAACCAGTCGGCCAACGGGGAATTCGCGAGGACGATCGCGGCGACCGCGCAGGTGAACAGGACGATCCCGCTCGCCGCCTCGATGTGGAGAAACCGTCGGACCGGCGTCATCCACCGATCGAAGGGAGAATCAGGGAAGGCCGTCAGTTCGCCTTCGACATGTTCGTTCGGCTCTCGCTCAGGTTCAGCGTGCTGCATCGGTCCATCGGGTGATCGATTCGTCGGTAGCCGGGATCACGTTTCCCGCGATACCGTTTTACTACGTTTGTTCGCCCGCGCGGTTTGATAAGCGACAGGAACCTCCGCGGCGGCGCTGACGGCTAGCGCATGCCGACGTCCTGTACGCCTTCGGACGCAGCGAATCGAACTCCGCGTCTCTCAGTCGGTCGCGAGTTATTCGATCGGGGCCGCGGGAAGCGTGATGACGAACTCGGCCCCCGGGGAAGCGTCGCCCGCTTCGATCGTTCCGCCGTGCGCTTCGACGATGCGGAGGCTGATCGCGAGGCCCAGTCCGGTGCCGGTCGGTTTCGTCGTGTAAAAGGGCTCGAACAGACGCTGACGCTGATCGAGGTTCAGTCCCGGGCCGTTGTCGCGGACGCAGATTCGCCACTTGTCCGGATCGGACGCGTCCGGGGCGACCGAAACTTCGACGCGTACGGGATCGCCCGTGGCGGCGATCGCATTTTCGAACAGATTTCGGAAGACCTGCACCAGCCGCACGCGATCGGCGCAGACATACGGTTCGCCGACGGAGGGCGCCTCGACGAGTTGGACGTCGCGACTCTGGCGTTGCGGGGTCGCGATGTCCCAGGCCTCTCGCCAGGCCTGTCGCAAACGTACGGGCTCGCAATCGAGCGACGGAAGCGAAGCGTACGCTCGCACGTCTTCGAGCAGCTTGTGAAGCTGAACCTGCGATCGCTGGATCTTCGCGAGTTGCTCCAAAGCGTCCGGAAGATCGGTCAGTTCCGTCTCCAGCATCTCGGCCGCCCAGCCGATCCGCTGGAGCGCGGCGCGACTTTCATGCGCGATGCCGGTCGCCATTTCGCCGATCGCGGCGAGCCTTTCCGCCTGCGTCGCCCGCCGTTGAGCGTCGTGAAGTTCGGAGACGTCGTTCCCGATCACGATGACGCACCGCGTCTTGCCGGCCGCGTCTCGCAAGGCCGATCCGGACCAGTGAACATGGATCGGCCCCTGAGGACCGGTCAGGGCGCTCGTAGCCGTGACGGAATGACGCACGACCGATCTCGCGTTCTCGAACAGATCCCGGCGCCAGCGTCGGCGATCGCAGGGATCGAGGAACTTCTCCAGCCAGTCCTGGCCGTGCAGCTTCCCCAATTCCAGGCCGAGCAGCGTCTCGAAGCGCAGGTTTCCCCGGACGATCCGTCCCCGGTCGTCGAGGACTGCGGCGACCGCTCCGGCGAACGCCAGCAATCCGGACGATAGCTCGCGCTCCTCGTTCAGATCGTCCTCCATCCGCCTCCGCTCGGCCTCCGCGCGCAGCCGCACGCGTTCCTGTTCGTACGCGTCGCCGATGACGGCGGCATCGAGGCAGAGAGCCTTATGCAGCGAACCGAGCGCCCCGGGAAGATCGCCCTGTTCGGCCTCCCGACTGGCACGAAGGATCTCTCCTATCCGCTCGCCCAGTCGCGAAAGCGCGGCCATCGCGTAGACGTGCGGAAGACCGATCTCGACATGCCGCAAGCCGATTCGCCAGCGTCTGGCGACGTAGTCCTCGTCGTGCGGGCCCTGAAAGAGCTCGCTCATCCAGGCGGCGAGCGACGACTTCAAGCGGGCGATCCGTCGCTCGTCGTCGCCGAGGACGTCCGCCGTCGCCGAGTGCTTTCGAATCTCCTCGTAGAAGTCGTCGACCAGCGCTCCGAAATGGGGGCGGACGAAACGGAAGGCCTGCGCAAGTCGCGTCCGGTCGTCGTCCGACCATCCGACGTAACTTCGGAGATCCTGGTAGCGCTGCCAGAGCTGCTCCGTATCCACGGCGGGGCAACCGGGTACTACGCCAGGCTCCTGCCCGCAGCCGCTGGGAGGGCCGGGCGTCGGTTCCACCGCATGCGTGTCAGGAGAGTTCATGGAGCAGCCTCGCCGATTCCGGATTGAATCTCTGCGTCTTGAATCGCGTGCTTTTCCAGAAGGCGATACAGCTTTCGCCGCGCGATGCCGAGTGCGTTGGCGGCGCGGGACTTATTCCCTCCCTCGCGATGCAGCACTTCGACGATCTTGCTGCGCTGGATCGTATCGAGGTCATCGAACTCGCCCGACGAACGCAGCCGGACGGGGGCGACTGCCGGCTCGTTCTCCGCCCGCAGGCCGATGACCTCTTCCGGAAGATCGATCCAGCGGACGATCCCGTCCTCGCCAAGGATCTTCGCCCGTTCGATCGCGTTGATCAGTTGCCGAACGTTGCCCGGCCAGTGATACCGCTCGATCGCCGCCATCGCCTGCGGTTCGATTTCCCATTCGGGTCCGAGAAACCGGCGAACGAGCGTCGGAAGGTCGCCGGGCCGCTCCCGGAGCGGCGGAAGCCGAAGGGTCAAAACGTTCAGTCGGTAATACAGATCCTCGCGAAAGCGCTTCTCCGCGACTTCCTGCGCAAGATCGCGATTCGTCGCCGCGATGATCCGCACGTGCGCTCGTCGGGACTGTACCGAACCGACCCGGCGAAACGATCCGTCTTCGAGCGTCCGCAAAAGCTTGGCTTGCAGGACGAGCGGCAACTCGCCGATTTCGTCGATGAACAGCGTCCCTCCGTCGGCGGCCTCGAACAGACCCTGCTTGGTCGAGGTCGCTCCGGTGAACGCTCCCCGTTCATGTCCGAAGAACTCGGACTCCAGCAGCGTCTCCGGGAGCGCGGCGCAGTTCACCGTAACCATCAGGGCGTTCGAGCGCGGGCTGCGCTGGTGGAGCGCCCGCGCGACGAGTTCCTTGCCGGTTCCGCTCTCTCCCAGGATCAGCGCCGGGCGGTCGCTCGGCGCCGTCTTGTCGATCAGCCGTTGCAGCTCTCGCATCGGAGGCGAGTCGCCGACGATCTCTTCGCTGGGCTGCGCCCGGACGAGGAGCGTCTTTAGCCGTTCGTTCTCGCTCCGCAAGCGACGCCGCTCCAGGGCCTTGGCGACGACGAGTTCCAGTTCCTTCAAGGGGAACGGTTTCTGCAGGTAGTCGTACGCGCCGAGCTTCATCGCCTCGACGGCGGTCTCGACGGTCGCCTTGCCGGTCAGCAAAACGACTTCGCATTCGCCGTACTCTTGCTTGAAGCGGCGCAGCAACGCGATGCCGTCCATGCCCGGCATCTGCACGTCGAATACCGCGACGTCGAAGCTTTTCGCGGCGGCGGCGGCGATCGCCTGCGGACCGTCCCCTGCTTCGCTGACGTCGTACCCGTAGCGGCGAAGCCGGGTGTGCAGCGTTTCGCGGAACTCCGCGTCGTCGTCGACGATCAAGACGTCTGCGGCAGCGCTCACGCTGGCGGTTCCTTTCGATGGATTCGGGCGGTACCGAGGCTCATCATCGTCGCCTCGCGTGAGCGACGCCAGCGGACGGACGCGAGCGCGCCAGTTCGACACAGCGTGCGTTATCGCACGCTCTCCGCGCGCTTTCGGTCCGGCGTTGGAAAGCGGACTTCACGCTGACGCTCGCGACCGAAGCCGCGGTCTGCCGCTCGTTCGCGATTCGGAACGCGAATTCTTAGCGAATATCGAGCCGCGGCGCTCCGCTTGCGAAAGAGTCGTCGAAGAAAGCCTTTCCTCTCACGGAGACGCCGCCATGAAGCTTAACAGGATCCTTTGCCCGGTCGACTTTTCGGAGCATAGCCAGTCGGCGCTGGAAATGAGCGCGACGCTCGCCCGCGAGAGCGGAGCGGAACTGATTCTGCTCCATTCCGTCGATTCGCCCGCGGCGTACACCGGCGACACGTACTACGACCTCCGCGAAGCTCTGAAGCCCGAGGCGCAGCGGGATCTCGACCGACTCGTCGTGCCGGAGCCGGCGCCTCCCGTGCGGCGAATGCTGGTCGAGGGCGATGCCGGCGCCGCGATCCTGGACGTCGCGCGAGACGAGAAGGTGGACATGATCGTGCTCTCCACGCACGGACGCAGCGGCGTCACGCGTCTGCTGATGGGAAGCGTCGCCGAGTACGTCGTCCGTCACGCGTCCTGTCCTGTTCTCACCCTCAAGACGGCGTCCGCCGTCCCCGCTACCGCCTAGCGGAGAGGAATCGGTATGTCTTCGTACGATGCGAGTCAGACTTATTCTCGGCTGCTTGAGTCCGATCACGGTCGCCTGCATTCGAAGGTCGCGTCCGCCCGCGAGATTCTGCGGCGACTTCCGTCGAGCGGGGAGCGATCCGAGATCGCTTCGCAGGCCGCGGAAGCTCTTCGCGAACTTCGCGAACACCTGGACGGGCACTTCCGGCAAGAGGAAGCCGAGGGTTGCCTCCACGAAGCCGTGGGGCGCTGTCCGCGACTCTCTCAGAAGGCGAGACTCATTCTCTCGGAGCACGGCCAATTGCTGCGGGAAGCGGATCGACTGATCGCCCAGGTCGAAACGCTGAAAGCGAACCGGGTCGATCGTGAGTCGCTGCTGAGCGGCTTCGAGGAACTCGCCAGGGCGCTGTTCGCTCACGAGTCGGACGAGCGCAAGCTCCTTCTCGAAGGTTTCGGCGGCAGTTCCTCGTTCGACACCATTTAAAGCGTCGAGCAGAAGCGCCCCTTGATGGCCGCACCGACCGTCGCTTCGGCGATCTGACGGTAAGCTCTTGCGCCGGAGGCCCTGCGATGGATTCCGAGACGACCGCGTCCATGTCGGCTCCGAGATCGAGATTCAGGAGTTCCTGAAGGAGTTCTCTCAGGAGGATGCGAAGAGTGCCTCGCGTAGGCTCTCGCTGCATGGTCTCGAGAGAACGCTCACCTGGCGCGCTTCTGCGCGTCACGTTGCACCTGTGCGAAGGCGTGCGCGCGGAATGGCTCGTTCGGCGCTGCGATCGGCGGACGTGCACGGCAGCGGACGCCTTCTTCGCCCCAGGAAACTCGTGACGCCGGTCGCTTCGGCGAGAATTCCCGCTGCACGCGGCGTCACGGCATGCCGCGTGCGACTGGATTAGTTCGCGTTCGATGGAGAGCAGTTTTTCGCGCACACAGGACGGACGATCATGACCACCACGCTTACTCCCGCTCGTCCCCGCAACATCCTTCCGAAGGAGGTCGAGGAACTCTTCAACAAGTTCTGGAACGAAGCGCCGGCGGAATGGGTGCCTGGCGCCATCGCCGCTCCGCTCGATCTCGCCGAAACGAGCGACGCCTTCGACCTTCGCATCGACGCCCCCGGCATGAAGACGAGCGACTTCGACGTGCAGGTCCACGGAAACATCGTCACCGTCAGCGGCTCGCGCAAAGAGGAAAAGGAGGAGAAGGGCAAGACCTTCTATCGCCTCGAGCGTCGTACCGGCAGCTTTTCGCGGTCCTTGACGCTCCCCTGCAACATCGACGAGGCGGGCGTCGACGCGAACTACGAAGCGGGCGTGCTGACGGTCAAGTTGCCCAAGGTCGCCGGACAGCGTCCGAAACGGATCGAGGTCAAGGGCTGAATTCGGCGACCGCCTCCGAGGACTCGGCGACATGAAGGCTTCGCCGTCGGCAGCCGTCGTAGCCTTCACGTTCCGGCTCTGACGCTCGCGATCCCTCGCGACTACCTCCGCCCCGGGAGACAGTGTCCCCGAATGATCGACTTCATCGAAGATATGAATCCCACGACGATCGACGAACTCCTGAGGGTTCGCGACCGCCAAATCGTCTCGATCTATCTCCCGACCCATCCGGCGAGCTCCGGGGGGCAGCAGGATTCGATTCGGCTGAAGAACCTGCTGAACGGGGCCGAAACAGCGTTGATCGCAGGCGGGGCGTCCGAGCGGACCGCCCGACGTTTGTTGAAGCCTGCGATCGCTCTCCTCGAAGACGAATCGTTCTGGCACGGTCGTCGACAGGGTCTCGCCTTGTTCCTCGGCCGTGGCATCTTTCGCGTCTTCCGCTCGCCTTACGCGTTCGACGAGGAGGCCGCGGTCGACTCTCGCTTTCACGTCAAGCAACTCCTGCCGCTGATCGGTAGCGGAGCTGCCGTCCTCGTGCTCGCCGTGAGTCGGCATTCGCTGCGGTTGATCGAGGCCTCGCCGGTCGGCTTTCGCAGACTCGAAGCGTCGTCGTTCCCTCGCGACATGGAAGAAGCTCTCGAGAACGAAGACGCGAACCGCGGCGAACAGTTCCACGCAGGCGCTCTGCATGAATCGGGCTCGCGAGAGCGCTCCGTCGTCATTCATGGCCGGGGAGGACGTCCCGACACGCTGAAGCAGGACCTGGAACGGTACTTCCGCGTCGTCGCCCGCGCCTTGGAGGCATTTCTTGGAGAACGGTCGACGTCGGTCGTTCTGGCAGGCGCGAAGTACGAGCTTCCGATTTTGCGCGAGGTGTGCGAGTTGCCGAATCTCGCGACGGAGGAGATCTACGGCAGCTTCGATCATGCGAGCGATCGGGAACTCTACGAAAAGGCGCTGCCGGTCGTGCAAGACCTTTCGAGGGCGCCGCTTCGCCAGGCCGCGAGTCGGTACGCTCGATTCGCGGACGCCGAAAGAGCCTGCGCTCGCCTGCAACCTCTGCTGCGCGCGGCACGAAAGGGGCGAGTCGAAACGCTGTTCCTGGACGTCCATGCCGAGGTCCGCGGCGTCTTCGACCCTGATTCGGAGTGCGTCAGGCTGGGCGAGGACCCGAATGCGAAGGATCTGCTCGACCTGGTGGCGGCGGAAACGCTCTTGCGCGGCGGAGACGTTTACGCCGTCGAGCGAAACTTGATGCCGGGACTCGCCACGATCGCAGGCATTCTGAGGTACTAAGTCGCGTCGCTGCTTCTTCCGGCGAAGCCGCTCGAGCGCGGTGCGGGCGGGTCTGCACAGTTCGGTGTGCGACTCCGCACGCTTCGCGTCATTCTCGCGGGGCATCTGGAGCAACTTCTGCCGACGACGCGACGATCGCGACGAAGAATCCGCTGTCGGCGCGCTCGTGGCACAACCGTTGCGATAGTCCCGCCCCGATCGGATTCGCTCTCGCGTTGCGGCCAGCCCGCCGCGAACGCCGAGCGGCGAGACGACCTTCAGCAGTTCTGGAACGACCTGAATATTCGACAGCAGAAGAACGTCGACCGGTTGAAGTGACTCGTCTGCGAGTTCGCCGAGCGTCCTCGAGACGCCGCCGTGACTTGCTTCGTCGCGTTCGGCGAACTCGCTCGTTCGCAGGTCGTTCATGCATCTGCCTGCCGATGTCGCCGCGCAAACGGTTGGCCGTCGACCGAATAGTTTGCGATGCGTCGCGTCGCGCAACCGGCGGGGGGCCTCCGGCGGCGTTCTTCCGCGATCGACCTTATCGCCTCCCTCTACTGAGCGACTTCGTTATGCACTTTCGATCTTTCGCTTTCTCGACCACCGCGGCCCTGCTTCTCGTATGTGCTGTAGCGGCAGGCGAGGAGGTTCGCCTGGTATCCGTGGAGCTGTTCGTCGGAAAGGATTGCCCCTTCAGCGCCAAGGCCGCGTCCGATCTCGCGGCACGTAAGGGTCTCTCCGTCAAAACCTACGACGTGACGCAGGATCGGGAGGCTCTCCGTCGGCTGTACGAGCTGGCGAAGTCCCACGGCGTCGAAGCCGGGCTTCCGATGCTCCACGCGGTCGACCGCGTCGTCGTCGGCTATACCCCGGAGACGACGCCTGCTGCGTACGACCGGGCGTTCGAAGTCGAGATCTTCGTGCGCAGCGGATGCGCACACTGCGCTGCCGCCAAGGCCTTTCTGCGGCCGATCGAACCGAAATACCCGGGCATTCGCTTCGTCTACCACGACGTGAGAGCAAGCGACGCTGCCCGCCAGCGGTGGCAGCAGTTAAACGGCGAGCATGGCATCCGGATGCCGGGCGTTCCCACCTTCCGCATCGGTCGGCGACTCGTCGTGGGCTATTCGAGCGACGCGACGACGGGGGCATCGGTCCGCAAGATACTCGACGAATACACGGTTGCTTCGCCGTCGCCGCGCGCGACGAGCTCTCGGCGGCCTGGACAGCAGCTTCCGCTGGGGATCGCAGTCGCCGACGTTCATCTCGCTCGCTTTCCGCTCGCTCCCTTCGACCTTGCGCAAGCTGAATCGTCGGAAGAAGGGGAGGCGCCGTCGCCGAAGACCGATCGTTCGCTTCCGCCTCCGCTACCGGGATCTGAGGACGCCGGGGGAGTCACTTCTCCGCCTCCGCTGTCGGACGGAGAGGCGTCGGAAGCCGACCGAAGCTCGTACGAGCCCGAGGACGTTACGGTCGAGGTTCCCTGGCTCGGACCCGTGAACCCCGAAAGCCTCGGAATGCCGCTTTTCACGATCGCGATAGGCCTCGTCGACGGCTTCAATCCGTGCGCCATGTGGGTGCTGCTGTTTTTGCTTTCGATCCTCGTGAACGTCAAGGATCGTCGAAAGGTGTTCGCGGTCGCGGCCACGTTCGTGTTCGTCAGCGGCGCCGTTTACCTCGCCTTCATGGCTGCCTGGCTGAACGTCTTTCACTTCATCGGACTGCAGCGGTGGTCCGAGATCCTGCTCGGCGTCGTCGCGATCGTGATCGGCCTGGTCAACGTCAAAGACTTTTTCGCGTTCAAGCGCGGCGTCTCTCTCTCGATTCCGGAGTCCGCGAAGCCCGGGATCTACGCACGCGTTCGCGAAGTCGTCACAGCGCGGAATCTCCTCGGCGCCGTCGTGGGAGTCGCAGCGCTAGCCGTGCTCGTGAACTTCGTCGAGCTGCTCTGCACGGCGGGACTTCCCGCGGTCTTTACGCGGGTGTTAACCCTGCAGGAGTTTCCGCTCTGGAAAGAGTACGCCTACCTGCTTCTCTACATCGCGGCGTACATCTTCGACGACAGTCTGATGGTCGCGGCGGCCGTCGTGACGCTCGACAAGTTCAAACTTCAGGAACGGGGCGGTCGCTGGTTGAAACTCGTCAGCGGCGGCTGCATCCTGCTTTTAGGACTCGTGCTCTGCTTCGCGCCGCACCTGCTCGTATGAGCCCGACGCCGCGGACCCGTTCTGGAGGGGATCATGAAGGAATCGACGGCGCTCAACCATCCCTGGCTCGTCGCGGTATGGCCAGGGATGCGTCACGTGGCTCTCTCTGCCGGTTACTACCTGATGGCGAAGCTCGGCATGGAGTTCGTGAACGAGTTCTCTCCGTCCGAAGGCTTCGACGTGCAACACGTCGAAGTCGAGAAGGGGCTGATCCTGCCGATCCAGCGCCCGCGCAGTCGGTCCTTCGTCTGGCGCGATCCGCAGGGAGAGCGCGACCTCGTCGTGTTCCTCGGCGAGGCTCAACCGGAGATCGGCAGGTACGCGTTCTGTCGCCGGCTGATCGACTACGCCCAAACCCTCGGCGTCGAACGCGTCTTCACCTTCGCCGCGATGGCGAACCGCGACTGGATCCCGAGGATGAGCGGAAGATCGAAGAACTCTTCGGCCAGGCGGCGAAAGACCGTGCGAAGGCGTACGAACTCAAGCGGACGCTCGACCGACTGAACGTCTTTCGCGAGTACGAAGACCGTTTCCTCGATCTCTTCAAGCCCTCCTCGTGAACCCGGGGAGCCGGAAGAGAGAAGCGCGGCGCGAGATGACTCTCCCTCAACAGATGCGAGGAAGCGGCGCTCCTGCGGGATCGTCGATCGGCACCGCGCGCCCCGCCGCGCGAACCGCCCGCACGGGAACTCGACGAGGCGGCGTCACCACTCCGATCCTGCACGCCTGCGATAGACCGGCATCTCGGAGCAGGTCGAGCGTTCTCTCCGCGGCGGACTCCGGCACGATCAGCAGGCAAGTTCCTTCGCACGCGAGGTGGATCGGGTCGAGTCCGAGCAACTCGCAGACGGCTCGCGTCTCAGCGGTCACGGGAAGGGCCGACTCCGAGACGGTGATTCCCAATCCGCAGGCGATCGACCATTCGTGGAGAACGGCCGCCGCACCGCCGCGCGTCGCGTCGCGAGCGGCACGAACGCCCAGTTCCGAAAGCCAGAGTCGCTCCAGCGGTCCGGCGAGCGAAGCGCAATCGCTCGCCGGCGCGGGATAGAAGTCATATTCTCCGCGAGCGCAGAGAATGGCGGCGCCATGTTGGCCGATCGGACCGGTCACGAGGACCGCATCGCCTGGTTGCGCCGTTTCGACTCCGCTGGGTCCGGGCTCGAACCTCTCGCCGATGCCAGAGACGTTGAGAAAGAGCCCGTCGACGGCTCCGCAGGGAACGATCTTCGTGTCTCCGGCGACGATCGAGACGTTCGCCTCCGACGCCGCCGCCTGCACTCCGTCGAGCGCGGCGTCCAGCGTCTCCCACCGCAGGCCTTCCTCGATGATCAGCGACAGCGTCAGCCAGCGCGGCGCCGCGCCGCTTACGGCCAGATCGTTAAGCGTTCCGTTGACGGCCAGACGTCCGATGTCCCCGCCGGGAAAGAAGAGCGGCGAGACGGTGTAGCTGTCGGTCGTCAGGGCGATCCGCGACGTTCGCGGTTGCAGCAGGGCTGCGTCGCCCAGGAGTCGCAGATTCGGACTGTCGAAGCGCGCCAGGATGCGATCCTGGAGGAAGAGCCGCGATAGACGCCCCCCTTCGCCGTAAGCGAGCGTGATGCACTCGGCATCAGCGGCCGAGGGAAACGCGCAAGCGATGTCTCCTGACGCGTCAGGCATGATTCGTTTCCGTGCGAAAGCCGTAGCGGAAATACGCCGCGCAGGCGCCTTCCGACGAAACCATCGGCGCCCCGAGGGGCGAATGGGGCGTGCAAGCCGTTCCGAATAGAGGACATTCCGGAGGGCGAAGCGTCCCGGTGAGTACCTCGCCGCTGCGACACGACGTTTCGACCGCTGCCGCGCGAGTCGAATCGTCCTCGAAACGGTTCCTCGCATCGAACAGCGCGAACTCGTTGCGAAGGCGGTAGCCGCCGTCGGGAATGTCTCCCAGACCTCGCCAGGGAATCGACGAGATCTCGAAAACACGGTCGATCAGGCGCATCGCTTCGACGTTACCCTCCTCGCGGACGCAACGCTCGTAGCGATTCGTTACGCCGGCCTCGCCTCGCTCGAGCGCTTCGACGCAGGCGCCGATGCCGTGCAGGAGATCGAGCGGCTCGAATCCCGTGACCACGACCGGGAGCCCGAACCGGCTCGCGAAGTCGCGGTATTCGCTGAATCCGGTCACCGTGCAGACGTGCCCCGCCGCGAGAAATGCCTGAACCCGACTGCCGGTCGCACCGGCGACGCATCGCATGGCGGGGAGGACGCGGACATGGTGAGCCAGGACGCTGAAGTTGGTTAGGCCGCGCCGCTGCGCCTGAAGCACGGCCAGCGCAGTCGCCGGAGCGGTCGTTTCGAAACCGACGGCGAGCACGACGACATCGCGTTCCGGATTCCGCTCCGCCCAAGTCAGCGCATCGAGCGGCGAAACCATCGTCCGCACGTCGCCGCCGCGCGCCCGGCGATCGGCGAGCGAACCGCCGTTTCCAGGCACGCGAAGCATGTCGCCGTAGGTCGCAAGAATCGCGCGACGATCGGAGGCGATCGCCGCCGCTTCGTCGATGACCTCGGCAGGCGTCACGCAAACGGGACAACCTGGACCGTGAATCAGTTCCAGCGAGTCGGCGAGCGCTTCCTCGATCCCGTGACGCAGCAGTCCGTGCGTCTGTCCGCCGCACACGTCCATCAAGACCCAGCGACGCGTGCAGAGACGGCGCACCTGATCGATCGCGCCTCGGATGGTTCGCGTCTCGCGATACTCGTCGACGTATTTCATGTTTTCCCGTCCTCGCCGTCTCCGACCTCGCAGTGCGTCTCTATCTCCGCGAGCGCCGCCTCCGCGGCGACCCGGTCGACGCGTGCGATCGCGACTCCGGCGTGAACGACGACGTAGTCGCCGATCTCTGCGTCTGGCACGCACGCCATCGAACAGCGTCGCGTCACTCCGCCGAAGTCGATCTCGGCCTCCTCGAAGATCGGCTCGCGATTCAGCCAGCGCGCGACGCGCCCGGGGACGCCTAGACACATCGGCTCCGCTCCTCTTCGGCAAGCGTCGCGGCGGCGATCGCAAGTTGTCCCGCCGCCAGGCCGCCGTCGTTCGCCGGAACGCGGCCGGGGAGGCCGATCGGAGGATCGGACAGCGAACGCTCTTGGAGAAGCATCTCGATCAACGCCCGGTTCTGGAACACGCCGCCGACCAGAACGCAGGGCAGATCGGCGTGCATGCGGATGACGTGCAGGATCAGGCGTGCCAAGCTCCGATGGAACTTCCCTGAGATCGTCGAAGGAGACTCGCCGTGCCTCAGGTCGGCAAGGATCGCCAGAATCATGGGACGCCAGTCGAGTTCGCGGCAGCTTCCGTCGGCGACTCGCCAGGGATAACCGGTCGTCACCGAGGCATCGCAGAGCGATTCGAGTATTGCCGCCCCTTCGCCTTCGTAGGTCACGCGTTCGATTCGCAACGTCAACGCCGCGACCGCGTCGAAGAGCCGTCCGACGCTGGTCGTCTGCGGAGTCGCTGCGGCCTTAGCGACGACGATGCGACGCGACGTTTCACGGGGGCAAGCGCCGAGAATTTCGGAAGTATTCGCGGGCGACAGGTCGGCAAGCTGAGCCAGGACGCTGACTGCGCTTCGTCCGATCTCGCGGGCCGCTGCGTCGCCGCCGATGATCGCGAACGATCGAAGATTCGCGACGCGGCGAAAGCCTCGCGCTGTGGCTACGAGAAACTCGCCTCCCCAGGAAGTTCCGTCGGGTCCGTATCCGGCTCCGTCCCATGCGACGGCAAGAACCGTTCGGTCGAGCCATCCGTGTTCGAGCATTCCGGCCGCTGCATGCGCATGATGATGCCAGCAAGCGATTCGGCGACCGCCTCGCTCGGTCGCGACTCGTCCGGCGAAGTAATCGGGATGCGCATCGCAAGCCCAGACGGGATCCTCGACTCCGTACAACCGAACATGCGAGTCCAGGCGATCGAGCCAACGTTCGCACGTCGGCGCCGACGAGAGGTCGCCGACATGGGGAAGCAGCACGGACTGCCTACCGTTCGAGAGCGCGATCGCCGCCTTTTGCTGACCGCCCGTCGCGATAAGCGGTCGCGAACAGTCGATCGGAAGCGACATCGGCGCCAGCCCCCGCCCGAGGCGGATCGCGAGCGTTCGTCCGACGACGGAGCGCACGACGCTGTCATCGATCGGCTGCGAGATCGCTCGATCGTGATGCACGAACAGTTCGACTCGTCCCGCGAACGTCGCCGCCGCCTCCTCGACCGAACAGGCGAGCGGTTCGCCGTCGATGTTGCCGCTGGTACAGATGAGCGGTCGGTCCGTCAGGTCGACCAATCTCTGGTGAGCCGCCGTGGTCGGCAGCATCAGTCCGATGTCCGACAGGCCAGGATTGATTTCTGGAACGAGCGGCGACGGTCGACGCTGACGCACGAGAACGATCGGGTTCGCCGGCGACAGGAGAGCCTCTCTCGCCGCGGAGTCGAACTCGCCGAGAGCCTCGCATCGCTCAGCGGTCGCCGTCACCGCGAACGGCTTCGTCGGGCGGCGCTTCAACTCGCGCAGTTTCAGCGTCGCGAAAGGCGAAGTCGCGTCGGCGAGAAGCTGATATCCGCCCACGCCGCGAAAGGCGACGCATCCGCCTCTCATCAGCGTCTTCGCGGCCGCGACCAACGCCTCATCGTCGCGAGCTACGAGGGAGCCGTGGCCGGTCGTCGCCCAGATACGCGGACCGCACGCTGGACAGCCGATCGTCTGCGCATGGCTTCGTCGGTCGTCGGAAGACTCATATTCTTTCCGACACGACTCGCAGGCCGCGAAGGCCGCGAAGGTCGTCCGCGGGCGGTCGAACGGCATGCCGACGACGGCGCTGTACCGCGGCCCGCAGATCGCGCAGCCGATCAGACCATACCCGTGGCGACGATCGTTCGGGTCGGCGTACTCCCGCAGGCAGTCGTCGCAGACGCGGGCGTCCGGCGGCACGGGCGTAACAGGACGTGCGTCAAAGCAAGATTCGAGAATTCGGAACCCTGATTCGCGAACCTCTTCCTCGACGTCGTACGCCTCCTCGATCGCTAGACCGTCGCCGCCTATCCGTCGAAGAAGTTCTTCTCGCGCGTACTTCAGAGAAGCGCCGTCGGCGATCACGACTTCGACGCCGGACGCCGTATTTCGCGCGAAACCTCGCCATCCCCGCTCCGCCGCGATGCGCGCGATCAACGGTCGGACGCCTCGTCCCTGAACGGCGCCGCGAATCTCCATTCGCGTCGCCATCGTCACGCCTCCCCGTTCGACGACTCGGGCGCG
Source organism: Lignipirellula cremea (assembly GCF_056501455.1). Taxonomy (NCBI): domain Bacteria; kingdom Pseudomonadati; phylum Planctomycetota; class Planctomycetia; order Pirellulales; family Pirellulaceae; genus Lignipirellula; species Lignipirellula cremea. The sequence continues at coordinate 4,655,398 of NZ_CM151415.1, read as the reverse complement.
CGGAGCATCTCCGCGCGCTTCGCGTCGAGGAAGTCGCACCATGCGTCGATCCCTTCTCCGGTCCGGGCCGACAGGAAAAACAGAGGCATCTCCGGTCGCACGCTCCGCGCGTCCACCGTCACGGCATCTACCGAAAAGGGAACGTAGGGAAGCAGATCGATCTTGTTCACGACGCAGGCGTCGCTCGTGCGAAAGGCCTTGGGATATTTGCCCGGCTTGTCGTCCCCTTCCGTGACGCTGAGAACGACGACCCGAAGCGACTCGCCGAGGTCGTGCGAAGCGGGACAAACGAGGTTGCCGACGTTCTCGATGAAGAGAAACTCGACGTCGGTCTCCGCGAAATCGCTCCAGCCCTTCTGGACAAGCGGAAGAGCCAGATGGCAGGCGCCGCCGGTCGTCAACTGTCGCACCGGAACGAACGGTGCGAGTCGCTGCGCGTCGCGATCGGTCGCGATATCCCCGGTCAGGACGACCGAACGTCGACGGTCTTTCCAGCGCTTAGCCGTCGCTTCGAGTAGCGCCGTCTTGCCGGCGCCGGGCGAGGAGATCAGGTTGACGCAGAGGACGCCGCGGCGTCGCAGATCCTGGCGGAACGCTTCCGCGGCCGCCTTTCGCTCGGCCTGAATGTCATGCTGCAACGCGACCTCGGTCATGCGATCACCTGTTCTCGTGAGGACGCGTCGGACTCCTCGAACGTCAGCGAAGTCAATTCGATCTGCTCGCCTCCGCAGGCGACGACATCCTGTCCCTCGCATGTCGGGCAGCGGAAGCGAAAGTTCTCGACGCGGAATCGGCCTCGACAACTTCGACAGTCAGCCAGGAGCGGCACGACGATCAGGTCGATTCGGACCTGAGGGTGCAGAATCGACGGCGCGAGTTCCTCGAACGCGAGGCGAACGAGTTCGGGCTCGACGCCGGAGAACTCGCCCACCGTCAGCTTCACGACGCGAACGGCACGAACCGGCCGGTCGGGAACGAGCCTGGGAATCTGATCGAGCAAGTCTCGCACGATCGTTCGCTCATGCATGAACGGCCTCCGTCGCGATCAGCGCCGCAAGTCGTTCGGCGGCGGAAATGACGTCCGCCGAAGGCGTCGTGTACGGGGCGAAGGATCGACCCGCGATCGTCCAGATCGTCGCCCGGGAGGGTCCTGTTCCGAGCTGAATCGCAGTCTCCAAAATTTCCGAGAGCGGAATGCCGTGCGTCGTACGGAAGCCGCACGCGTCAATTCGAACGGTCGGCCATTCCGCGCGACGGACCGTTCCGACCGGCTGCACGGCATTCTCGCAGCCGTCAATCACCGTGAGTTCGCAGACGGCGGTCATCCAGGAGAAGAGTTCCGTCGGATCGGATGCTTTACGGAGCGTTCGTTCCAACGAAGCCTGTCGAGAGAGAGCGTCTATCGCGAGCCAGCCGGCCTGGTCGTCGCCGTGCGGACTGCCGAGTCCGACGATCAGTCGATGCGAGGCTTGGAGATCGCTCATGCCTCTTCCCACCGGACTCTCAGAAAGTGCGTGCTGCAACTGATGCAGGGGTCATAAGCACGAACGAGCCGTTCGCAGCCGCGTGCCAGATCCTCGCGCGAGGATTTCGTTCGCAGTCTCGCGACGAGCCAGCGATTAAGGTCGGCCTCGATCTGTCGCTGATTCTGCGACGTCGGCGGAACGATCCTGGCGGAGACGATCTTACCGGCGGCGTCGATCTCGTACTCATGGTAGAGCATTCCGCGCGGCGCCTCCGTCGCTGCGCGACCCCGCCCCGCTCGCGGCGAGTATTCCACGCGGGCCGGACCCTCGGGTCGGTAGTCGCGCAGGATCGACAGCGCTTCCTCGAAGGCATGAACGACTTCGAGGCACCGCGCGACGATGCTCCGATACGGATTCCGGCAAGGCGCTTCGAATCCGATTTCCTCAGCCAGAGCCCGCGCTGCAGGAGCGAGCTGTTGCCGGTTCAGATTGACGCGGGCGAGCGGTCCGAGGAAGTAGGAGGAACCCTCCGGCATCCGAACGGAGTGGAGAGCGGTCGAGTGGGCGACCTGCTCCTCGCGGAAGCGCTGATCGTAGTCGGCAAGGGCGATGGGACCGGTCGCCGAGCTGACCAGATCGCCTTCGTTCATCGGATACTCGTCCGGATGCGTGACGGAGACGAAATCGTAGTCGACCTCGAAATCCGGAAACGGCAGGCCAGCGGTCCAGCGTGCGGCGTCGATCGCCTGTCCGAGTTGACGCTCGAAGTCCGGAATCAGCGCTGCTAATTCTTCTCGCCGCGGAAGTCGATAGAACCCGCCGACCGCGACGTTGATGGGGTGGATCGACCTGCCGCCCAGAACCTCGACGAGCCGGTTGCCGAACTTCTTGAGTTGCAGACCGCGTCGCACTACTTCCGGAAAGCGCTGTGCGAGCGCGACGCCGCTCTCGACGTCGAAGAAGTCCGGGGCATGCAGCATATGAACATGCAGCGCGTGGCTCTCGATCCACTCGCCGCAATAGAGCAGGCGCCGCAGCCGACGGATCGTCGGCGTGACCTCGATACCCAGCGCCCGCTCCATCGCGTGGACGCTGCTCATCTGGTACGCGACGGGGCAGATGCCGCAAATCCTCGCGGTGACGTCGGGAGCGTCTTCGAGCGGCCGCCCGCGAAGGAGCGCCTCGAACAGGCGAGGCGGCTCGAAGATGTCGAGCCGTACGTTCTCGAGTTGCCCCTCACGCAGACGAATCGTCAGTCCGCCCTCGCCCTCGACGCGGGTCAGGATAGGAACATGAATCGACTCCGGTTCGCTCACGACGACGCTCCTTCGCCGAGCGTGCGTTGGAGTCGGTCGGAAGCATCGCGAAACTCCGGCGCCGTCGCATTCACGTTACGCAGCAGCGGGATCAGTTCCTCGGCAGAGTTCCCCAACTGCACCAGACGCCTCGCCAGCGAGTCGACGTCGGCCGGTTTCGACGGGCCGAAACAGCCGTAGCAGCCGCGATCGTACGTCGGACAGAGAGCGCCGCAGCCGGTCTGCGTCACGGGTCCGAGGCAGGGTATCCCGCGCGCGACGACGACGCAAACGTTGCCGCGGCGTTTGCAGTCGAGACAGACGCTGTGGCTCGGCGTACGGGGACGACGACCCTCGGCCAGGGCGAGTAGCGTCGCCACGAGCTGATCGCGATCGACCGGACATCCGCGAAGTTCGAAGTCGACCTGGACGTGCTCGGCGATCGGCGTCGATTCGGCGAGCGTTACGACGTATTCAGGCCGGGCGTAAACTGCGGCGATCCACTCGTCCCGGTTTCCCCAATGCCGCAGCGCCTGAATCCCGCCAGCGGTCGCACAGGCGCCGATCGTCATCAGGAAGCGGCTCTGCGCGCGGATCTCGATGATTCGCTTCGCATCCTCCGGCGTCGTGATCGACCCTTCGACCACCGTGACGTCGTACGGCCCCGCCTCGAGACGGCTGCTCGCTTCTGCGAAGTGGGCGATGTCGAACCGATCGCACAGCTGCAGGAGTTCATCTTCGGCGTTCAAGAGCGCAAGCTGACAGCCGTCGCAGGATGCGAACTTGAAGACGGCCAGGCGCAGCTTCGCGGCGTTCATAGTCCCTCGACCTGCAGGTAGTGCCGGATTCGGTCGTAGCGAAAGACCGGGCCGTCTTTGCACACGAACGCTGGGCCGAACAGGCAGTGACCGCACATCCCCACGGCACACTGCATGTTGCGCTCGAGCGAAATCCACAGGCGATCGTTCTCGATGCCGAGTCGTTCGGCGCCGAGCGCGACATATTTCATCATCGGTTCGGGTCCGCAGGTGACGAGAACCGTCGACGAGGGATTCGCCAGCGGAAGGCGATCGAGCGTCGTCGTCACGGGTCCGACATCTCCCTTCCAGTCACCGTACCCTCGATCGACGGTTGTCTGAACGTCGATCCGATTGGATCGCCAGGCGTCGTACTCTCGCTCGTAGAGCAGGCTGTCCGGAGAGCGGGATCCATGAATCAGCCAGACCTTTCCGAAGCGTTCGCGGCGCTTCGCGATCCAGTGAATCAACGGCCGCACCGGCGCGAGACCGAGGCCGCCGGTAACGAGAACGACGTCGCGACCGATGAGATGTTCCACCGGCCATCCGACGCCGAACGGGCCCCGCAGGCCGATCGAATCTCCGACATGCAGCTTCGCCAGCATCGTCGTCACCTGCCCCACGACGCGAACGGTGTGAATCCATCCATCCGCGTGATCGGCGGCTCCGCTCATCGAGATCGCGGATTCGCCGACGCCGGGCAGGTAAAGCATGTTGAACTGGCCTGGGACGAAATCGGATGCCTTCGGTAGTTCGTCCCCTTTTGTCTGTCGGGGAAGCAACCGGTAGGTCGTCGTACCGGGATACTCCTCGACGACCGAGTCGATGAAGACGCTCCGGAGGGAGTGCGGGCTCTGCGTCTCGCTGGCTCGACTCATTCGCCGGGTCCCGCGATCGCTTCGGCCTCGACGACGATGTCGATCCCGACCGGACACCAGGCGATGCATCGGCCGCAGCCGACGCAACCCGATACGTCGAACTGATCGTGCCAGGTCGCCAGTTTATGGGTGAGCCACTGTCGGTATCGGGCGGCCGTATCGAAACGGACCGGCTCGCCGCTCAGATTGCTGAAGCTCGGATTGAAGCACGAATCCCATTTCCGCTCGCGATCCACCGAATCCTGATCGAGATCGCGAACGTCTTCCACGCTGTGACAGAAGCATGTGGGGCAGACCATCGTGCAGTTCGTGCAGGACAGGCAGCGGTCGCCGACCTCCTGCCAGCGAGGATGGCGCAGGTTCGCCAGCAGACGGTCGCGCAGGCCTTCGGTATCGAGATGCTTGCTGATCTGCTTGATCGCGGCGCCTCGCGCGGCTTCCGCTGCGTCAAGTTCGTCCGCAGTCGCCGGACTCGTTTCGACCGTCGCGAGCAACGTCGCTCCGGCCTCGCTCCCCGTCTCGACCACGAAGCCCCCTGCGATCTCGGTCAGAGCCAGATCGAAACCCGAATCGCATCGCGGCCCCGTCCCCATGGAAGTGCAGAAGCACGTGCTCGCTGCCTGGGTGCAGTTCGTCGCGATGACGAGTGCGTTCTCGCGAAGCGCCTGATAGTGGGGGTCGACGTACGGTCGATCGAGAAAGACGCGATCCTGCACCCGCATCGCGGCGATCTCGCATGCGCGCACGCCCAGGAACGCGTACCGCGTCTCCGGCGTCGGCGGCGTCTCGAACGTCCAGTCGCTTCCTTCGCGCTGCGCCGATGCGACCTTCAACGTCGCGGGAAATAGAAACCGCTTCCAAGAATGGGGACCGACGGAGTAGCCGAACCAGGCGTCGTCGTCACGTCGTTTCAGGCGATAGGTGCCTGCGGCTTGTTCGTCCGTCCAACCCTCGGGAAGTTGCGAAACGCTCTCGATCTCCTCGTAGACGATGGCCTCCTGAGCGATGGTCGGACCGACGACGATCCTTCCGTCCGCGCGCAAGGCGTCGATCACCTGCTGCAGGTCGGCCTTGCGTAGGAAATGCGTCGCGGTATCCCTCAAGGTCCCGATTCCTTTCCCTTCTGGACGGGCCGGCACGATCGCGGGTCGCGATGCGTCGCCGCGGTTCATGGCGAGACGGAATGATCAGCAGGCAAGGCGGGATGCCGTTGGTCGGGGCGACGAAAAAGATCCAGCAATTGGAGTCGCGTCGCGATCAGGCGTCGAGCAAGCGCATCAGACAATTCTCGCATCAGCAGAAAGCCGAACTCGTGGTCGCGTTCGCACAGATCCCGAATCTCGGCGGCGTCGAAACGAAGCGACTCGGTCGGCTCCGTCGCGACCGCGGTGGCAGACATCGCCTCGGCTCCCACAAGGGGCGAGAACGCCAGAAGATCGCCCCCGCCGAGCGAGAGAATGGGCATTCTTCCGCGGCCCGGCACGTTCATTTCCAGACGAACGCGACCCTGCAGAATCAGATAGACGCGATCGTGCAAATCGCCTTCGCGGAAGATCGTCGCGTCGGCGTCGAACTTGGCAGGGCGCCCGAGAGACGCCAATCGCTCGAGTTGCGACTCGTTAAGACCGTCGAGAAGATCGCCGCGTCTTTCGACTTTCAGCGCCGTCAAGCGCTCAGCGTTCACCATGGCGTTCGCTTCGGCAGGAGTTGTAGGGCCGTTCGGAGCATCCCGAGGATAGCGAGGCGAAAAGCGAGACGCATGTTTCTTGTCGGTATGCTCATCGCAATCCTTTCCTTGCAAGCACGGTTTCGGGAACGCGAGAGCGTTCGAGTTGGAACTTCCGTGACTGCAGAATGCGAAGCATCGCAGAATTGTCAGGAGCGGTTTCCGCGACGACTTCCCGCACGCCCCAGTCGTCGCAGATCTTCAGGCAATCCTCCGTCAAAAGCGTTCCAAGCCCGCGCCGGCGGTACGCATCCGCCACCAGCAGCGCGAGCTCGGCTTTCCTCCGATCGGCGTCGCAGACCACTCGCCCGACCCCGACGAACTCGCGGTCGTTCCCCACGCCGATTTCAGCGATCAGCCCTACTTCGCGGTCGTAGTCGACGAAGCAAAACCGCGACGCCATCGCATGCGTCGGTACCTTGAACAACCCACCGAACCGACGCTCCTGTGACTCCTTCGAGCACCCGTCGACGAAGCGCTTCCAGCGCTCCTCGTCTTCCGGACGGATCGGACGGATCCGAAGCTCCGTTCCGTCGCGCAAGGTCGCCTGCCGGACGTACTCGTCGGGGTAGGGTCGGATCGCGAGATGTGAATAAGGCCGCGGCGTCTCGGAAAGCCGGTTCTTCGAGAGGACGATTCGAGCGTCGAGAGCGATCGCCTCTTCGGGAGTCACGAGGAGCGGATTGACGTCGACCTCCTCGATTTCGGGAAAGTCCGCGATGAGATACGAGAACCGAACGAGCGTCTCGATCAGATGATCGATGGCGACTGCCGGTCGGCCGCGGCGAGCCTGAAGCAGCGGCCAGAGCCGGAGCGACTCGATCATCCTTCTCGCGAGCGATTCGTTCAGCGGCGGAAGCTCGATCGCCGTGTCTCGAAGAAGTTCGGCGTCGGTTCCGCCGGCGCCGAGGAGAATGACGGCGCCGAACGACGCGTCGCGTTTGGCGCCGAGAATCAGCTCCCTGCCATTTCTCGGATCGATCATCTTCTGGACCGCGAATCCGCGGATTTCGGCGTCAGGTCGCTTCGCCTTCGCGGAAAGCACGATTTCGTTGCAAGCACGTATGACGTCATCGTCGCTTCTTAGGTTCAACGCTACGCCGCCGACGTCGGACTTATGCGTTATCTGCGGAGACGCGACCTTGAGCGCTACGGGGTATCCGAGTCGTTGCGCGAGGGCGGAAGCCTCTTCGACGGACCGTGCGACGTGCGTTTCGGCGACAGCAATGCCGTACGCGGCGAGCAGCGCTTTGGAGCGGCTTTCCGACGCGACGTCGCCCGATTTCTCGAGGAACGCTTCGCATCGCTCGCGAAGCTTTCGTCGATCGAGCGACAGTTCGCTCCGGGTCTCGCGCGGCGCCTCGTACAGCGTCTCCCGCGCCCTGGCGTACGTGACCAGGTGCATGAAGGCGTGCACCGCCTGCTCGGGCGTCGCATAGGTCGGAACGCTCGCCTCGTTGAAGAGACGTGTCCCCGCCTTCACCGATTCGCCGCCCATCCACGAGGCCAGCGTCGGCTTGGGCGACCGCGTCGCGGACTCGATGACCGCCGCGGCGGCCTGCGTCGGCTCGCTCATCGCCTGAGGCGTGAAAATCACGAGCAGAGCGTCGACGCCGGGATCCTCGAGAACGATCTCCACGGCTTTCGCCGTTCGCTCCGGCGTTGCATCGCCGAGAACGTCCACAGGATTTCGTCGCGATGCCGCCGGCGGAAGCGACTCGCTCAATCTTTGCAGCGTCTCGCTGGATAGCTTCGCCAATTCGCCGCCGCGCGCGAGAATCGCGTCGGTCGCCATCACCCCCGGCCCTCCGGCGTTCGTGACGATCGCCAGCCGAGGCCCCGCCGGGAGCTTCCGACGCGCGAGCAGTTCCGCGCAATCGAACAGCTCATTCGATTCGAGGACACGGACAACTCCAGCGCGGCGAAAGGCGGCGTCGTACACCGCATCGGCGCCGGCGAGAGCGCCGGTATGCGAAACGGCTGCCGCAGCCGATTCTTCGAATCGGCCAGCCTTGTAGACGACGATCGGCTTTTCGCGGGCGAAGGCTCGCGCCGCCGACAGGAACTTGCGAGCGTCCGTGATCGATTCGAGGTACAGCACGATCGACTGCGTGCGGGGATCCTGAGCGAGATAATCGATCAGGTCGCCTACATCGACGTCGAGCGAGTTGCCGACCGATACGAAGTGCGAGAAGCCGATCTTTTCTTCGAGCGCCTGATCGAGAATCGCCGTGCAGAGCGCCCCCGATTGCGAAACGAAGGCGACGGACCCGGGCTGGGGAAAACCTGCGGCGAAGCTCGCATTCAAACGTGCCCGCGGGACGAGAACGCCGAGGCAGTTCGGCCCGACGATCCGCATTCCCTCGAAGGCTCGCACTGCGTCGGCGAGTTCCTGCTCCAGCGCTTTGCCCTCGGGACCTGACTCTCGAAACCCGGCCGAAACCGCCAGAATGCCGAAGATGCCCCTTGCGCCGCAATCGCGAACGATCGCCGGAACGGACGGCGCCGGGGTGCAAATCACCGCCAGGTCCACCGCTTCCGGGACGTCCAGGACGCTCGGATAGCAACGGGCGCCGTCGATGGTCCGGTACTTGGGATTCACTGGGTAGATGGGGCCCTCGAACCCGGCGGACGCGAGATTCCTTAAAACGATCCGACCGACGCTGCCCCGCGACCGGCTCGCGCCCACGACGGCGACGCTCCTCGGCTGGAAGATCCGCTTCAGGTTGAATACCGACATCCAACCGATCCCAGGCGATAAATGTTCCGGCGCAGCGCGTCGAGCGTCTCCGTTCTAGCAAGAGCTGCGCCGCTCGGGAAACGTGGATCGACCTGTGCCGCTTACACGCTCGATGGCGATCGGAACTCGCAGCGGCGGTTCGTCCTCCGTGCTCAATCGCACTCTTGGAGGCCTTGTGTGCGATTTCGGGCGCGCGGATCCGCACGCTTTCCGAGCGCCGTCGCAGTTCAGCGCCCGCGGTCGCTCGAGGACTTGGCTCCCATAGCGCCCCAGCGGGTGTATCGTCCCGCATCGGCGGACATCATGGTCCGGCATGGCGAGTGCATCTCCCACGCGTCGGGTCTGCGTCGAGCGCTGCGAAAGGCGAGGTAGCTTGCGGCAGTGCGCAATGAGCGCCGACGTGGAACCTGAGTCCTCCCGCAGCAGCGACTCAAGTCTCCATAAAGAAACGACCCAAGTGACGCGCTCGCCGAGAAAATCGGATCAGCGCACTTAACTCCCAGGTCCCGAGGCAAATCAAGTGAGCGTTCAGACCATCTTGCCGCACGAACTTCAGCGGCGTCGCGAGAAGGGGAAAATCGAGCTGATCGACGTCCGCACGCCGGTGGAGTTCGCCGAGATTCATGTCGAAGGCGCGCGGTCGATGCCGCTCGACGCTCTCGATGCGCAGGCGCTGGCGTCCGGGCGAAACGGCGATCCCCTGTACGTGATCTGTCGCTCAGGAAGTCGAGCGGCCAAAGCCTATGAGAAATTGCAGGCGGCCGGCTTGCAGAACGTCGTGAGCGTTGAAGGCGGCACGCTTGCGTGGGAACAGGCGGGACTGCCCGTCGTTCGCGGCGGTAAGGTGATCTCGCTCGAACGACAGGTTCGTATCGCTGCCGGCGCGCTCGTCGTGCTGGGGGTCGTCCTGGGCTGGCTCGTTCACCCCTACCTGTCCGGGCTCGCGGCGTTCGTCGGCGCCGGGCTGATGTTCGCAGGAATGACCGATACGTGCGGCATGGGTTTGCTGCTGGCTAAGATGCCCTGGAATCGGACAGCCGACTGCGGGGCCTCATGCTCCTCCTGACGATCCTCTGCGGAGCCGTCGTCGGCGTCTCGCTCGGCCTGACGGGCGGCGGCGGGTCGATTCTAGCCGTGCCGCTGCTCGTGTACATTCTCGCCGTACCGGCAGAGTCCGCGGTCAGCGTCTCGCTCGGCGCCGTCGGCATCACGTCGCTGGTCGGCGCCGTGCAGCGAGGGCTGCGTCGCGAAATCGAAATGAAGACCGGGCTACTGTTCGCGGTCGCCGGGATCCTCGGCGCCCCCGTCGGCACGTGGATCGGAGGATACGTTCCGGAGACCGTTCTGCTCGTGCTGTTCGCCGGGTTGATGGTTCTGGTCGCCGTCCGGATGTGGCTCAAGGCGACCGGCGCTCCGCGCGACGTGGCCGAAGCGCGCGCCTTCGCGGAGTCGCCGTCGTTCGAACGTCGCGGCCCCGCGTGTCGCCGGGATCCGGAAGGCCGCCTGCCGCTCACGTCCCGCTGTCTGGCGCTGCTGCTCTTCGCCGGACTGATGACGGGTATCCTCTCGGGACTCTTCGGCGTCGGAGGAGGATTCGTCATTGTCCCGGCGCTGGTCCTGCTCACCAGTCTGGACATTCACCGGGCGGTCGCGACCTCGCTGATGGTCATCGCGCTGATCAGCGCGGCGGGGCTTGGGGCGCATCTATTCGCGGGACGCGAGGTTCCAATGGACCTCGCGCTGCCGTTCGCGGCAGGCGGCGTCGCCGGAATGTTCGCCGGGGCGGCGGGCGCGAAACGCCTCTCGCCGGCGCTCCTGCAAAAGATCTTCGCGGTCGTGATCGTCGTGGTCGCTCTGTACGTCATCGCGCGCAACTTCTTCGGATAAAGCTCTTCTCCATGTTCTTTCATCAGCGCTTCGTACCGGGCCTGGCCATCGCTTCCTATCTGGTCGGCGACGAGAAGTCGAAAGAGATCGCGGTGATCGACCCCACCCGCGACGTCGACGAGTACCTGGAGATCGCGAAGAAGGAAGGCCTCCGGATCGTGCACATCGTCGAGACGCACGTCCACGCCGACTTCGTTTCGGGAGCGGTCGAACTGAAGGCCCGTCTGAACGGCGAGCCGCAGATTCACTGCTCGGGACTGGGCGGAGCGAAGTGGACGCCCCCCTACGCCGACCGCATCGTCAAGGACGGCGACGAAGTGACGATGGGAAGCGTCCGACTGAAGGCCGTCCATACGCCCGGCCATACTCCGGAGCATCTCACCTGGGCGCTCTTCGACGACTCCCGCAGCAAGTCCGAGCCGTGGCTTCTGTTCACTGGCGACTTCCTGTTCGTCGGCGACGTCGGACGACCCGACCTGCTGGGCGAAGAGGAGCGAAAGGGCCTCGCCGCGCAGCTCTATCGCTCCGTCTTCCAGACGGCGAAGCCGCTGCCCGATTTCACGGAAATCTATCCCGGTCACGGCGCGGGTTCGCTGTGCGGCAAGGCGATCGGCTCGCGACGCTCGTCGACCATGGGATACGAGCGACGTTTCAACGGCGCTCTGCAGGCGGCGCCGGAAGAAGAGTGGACCACGTCGCTGCTCCAGGGGATGCCGCTGGCGCCCCCTTATTTCCTTCGTATGAAGCAGGTGAACTCGCAGGGACCGAAGGTTCTGGGGCCAGAGATGCCGGGCCGGAAGCGTTTCTCTTCGCAGGAATTGCACGACCGGCTCTGCGAGAACTGCCTGGTCCTCGACGTCCGTACGAAGGAAGCCTTCGCCTCGGCCCACATCCCGGGCAGCGTGAACATCCCGCTCGGCCCGAACCTTCCGACCTGGGCAGGCTGGGTCTTGCCGTACGACCGCTCTCTGGTGATCGTGGCGGACGAACCGGCCGACGTGCCGGAAGTGGTGACGCACCTGATCCGCGTCGGCCTCGACGACGTGCAGGGGTATCTCGACGACGGAATCCATGCCTGGGAAGACCGGGGCTATGAACTCTCGCAACTGGAATCGATCTCGGTCCACGACCTGAGCGAACGCCTGCAGGACGAGGCGCAGAAACCCTTCGTGCTCGACGTCCGGACCGAAAGCGAATGGAACGCCGGCCACATCGACGGCGCGATGCATATCCACGGCGGACTGCTGCAGCAACGCTTCGGCGACGTACCCAGGGATCGTCCCGTCGCCGTCATCTGCGGCAGCGGCTATCGCGGCAGCATCGCCGCGTCGTTCCTCAAACGCGAGGGCTACGGCGACGTCGCCAACGTTCTGGGCGGAATGACCGCCTGGAAGAACGCTAAGTTGCCGGTCGTTTGACGGATCCCTTCCTGTCTTCGATCTCTGCAACGGACCGCTTCTGTAAAGGACCGTCATGACCACATCCGCCGCCGCCTTAATCCTGCTACTGCTCGCAGCCGAACCCGCCGGCGCTCCGGAAGTTCGTCATCCGCTCATCCAGGACTACGGAGCCGTCGTCGAGATCCCCGGCGCGGCGGAACCGCCGCGAGCGGGGACGAAGGCGATGCTCGACCTGACGTCGGACGAGAAAATGGGCGACGTGCTCAAGGGGCTCGACCGCGCAGCAGCGATCGTCAACCTTTACGAGCAGGCAGGCGAAGGGCCCTCCCGCGGCATGAAGTTCGCCATCGCGATTCACGGTCCGGCGACGAAGTACGTCCTGCACGACGAAGCCTACGCGAGTCGAACGGGAGAAGCCGCCAATCCGAATGCGGAACTGCTGCGGCGCTTGAAAGGGGCAGGCGTCGAGATCTACGTCTGCGGGCAGGCGCTCGCCCGGCAGAAAATCGCTGCCGACGAAGTGGCTCCGGACGTGGACGTCGCCGTCTCTGCCGCCGTCGTCCACATCAACAAGCAGCGGGACGGCTACGTCCTGATTCCTTAGCATGAAGCGAGGGAGTCGCGAGACGACCTTCTTGCCGAGCGAGGTCGCTGGCGCGACGATGCTTGCCGATACTTCGTTCGACGCAGAGCCGTACTTCAGATCGTGACGATGAAGCGAATCGCAACGCCCTCGAAAGCCTGGCACTCTTCGACCTTCGACGAAATTCGTGCCGAGCTTGACGCGTCGGACCAGGGACTCACGGAGGCGGAAGCGAGGAATCGCCTGGAGCGCTACGGCCGCAACTCGCTACCGGAGCAGCCCCCGGCCCAACTCTGGCAGATCGTCCTGCGGCAGTTCTTCAATCCGCTGATCTATATCCTGGTCGCGGCGGCGGGCGTCTCCCTGGTCGTCGGCGAAATCAAGGACGCCGTCTTCATCGCGATCGTGCTGGCGATCAACGCCGCGATCGGCGCCTGGCAGGAATGGAAGGCCGAACGAAGCAGTCTCGCCCTTCGCAAGATGCTGCAGATTCGCGCGACCGTCGTGCGCGACGGCGAGGCGCGCGAGATCCCGGCTGACGAAGTCGTTCCCGGCGACGTGATCTGGCTGGAATCGGGCAACCGCACGCCTGCCGATCTCCGGTTGCTGTCGACCCACGACCTGGAAATCGACGAGTCGCTTCTCACCGGCGAATCGTTGCCGGTGAACAAGGATGTCGACTGGGTCGGCGGGGCCGATGCGCCGCTGGGCGACCGCCGCAACATGGCGTACGCCGCGTCGATCGTCGCTCGGGGACGCGGGAAGGGAATCGTCGTCGCCACGGGATCGTCGACCGAGGTCGGCGAACTCGCCGCCGACGTACTCGGGTCGTCCGGCGGCAAGCCGCCGCTGCTGCAGAGGATGGAGCGCTTCACGAACATCGTCGCCGTCGGCACGCTCGTCGCCGCTGCGGCGATCGGCGCTCTGGGCCTGGCGATGGATCGCTACGCCATGCACGAGGTGTTCCTCTTCGTGATCGCTCTGGCTGTCTCGGCCATCCCGGAAGGACTTCCGATCGCGATGACCGTGGCGCTCGCGGTCGCGACGACGCGAATGGCGCGGCGCGGCGTGATCGTGCGACGTCTGGCCGCCGTCGAGGGGCTCGGAAGTTGCACGCTGATCGCGACCGACAAGACCGGCACGTTGACGGTCAACGAGTTGACGGTGCGGGAAGTCCGGCTTCCCGACGGCCAGACGCTCCAGGTCACCGGCGAAGGCTTCATTCCATCCGGGGAAGTTCTTCGCGGGGGTCGTCCTCTTGCGCCGAACTGGGCGCCGACGGATGCTATCGCGAAGGCCTGCGTTCTCTGCAACGAAGGAGACCTGCATCGCTCGGACGAAACATGGCGCTGGCGCGGCGACGCCGTCGACGTGGCGCTCCTTTCGTTCGGCCACAAGCTGGGCTGGCACAGAGAGGCGGCGATCGGCGCGGCAGGTCAGGTCGCCGAGATCCCGTTCGAATCCGAGCGGCAATACGCGGCCACGTTCCATAAACTCGGGGAGGGCATCGGCGTCTACGTGAAGGGCGCTCCCGAACGAGTGCTCGCCATGTGCGAGCCGTCGACCGATCGGTCGGGCCTGGAATCGATGGCCGTCGAAATGGCAAGTCGCGGCTACCGCGTTCTGGCGCTGGCAGAGGGCGAAGCGGACGCGACCGTCGGCTCGGCGCATGACCCGCCCGAGCCGTCAGACCTGAAGTTTTTGTGCTTCCTCGGCATGATCGACCCGCTTCGTCCCGGAGTTCGCGACGCCGTACACGCCTGCCAATCTGCGGGCGTCGAAGTCGCGATGGTGACGGGCGATCATCGCATCACCGCCCTGGCGATCGCCAAGGAACTCGGCTTCGCGACGGACGATTCGCAGGTCATCACCGGCGGAGAACTCGCTGACGCGACGCCCACGCAATGGGCCGACGCGATTCGGCGAGTGCGAGTTTTCGCACGCGTGGCGCCGCGACAGAAGCTGCAGATCGTCGAGGCGGCAATCGCCGCCGGCCACTACGTCGCGGTGACCGGCGACGGCGTGAACGACGCTCCCGCGCTCCGGGCCGCGAGCATCGGCGTCGCCATGGGCAAGTCCGGAACGGACGTCGCTCGCGAGGCGTCGGAACTGGTCATCAGCGACGACGACTTTTCGTCCCTCGTCGCCGGCGTGGAAGAAGGTCGCATCGCGTACGACAACATCCGCAAGGTCATCTTCCTCTTGCTCTCGACCGGCGCCGCGGAACTGCTGATGGTCCTGCTGACCGTCATGTTCGGATTGCCCCTTCCGCTGCTTCCCGTGCAGTTGCTGTGGTTGAACCTGGTGACGAACGGCATTCAGGGCGTGGCGATCGCCTTCGAGCCGGGCGAGGGCGACGCGCTGCGCCGGAAGCCCCGATCGCCGAAGGAGTCGATCTTCAACCGACTGATGCTCGAGCGACTCGCGATCAGCGTCCTGGTCATGGGCGGCGTCGGGTTCGGAGCGTTCTACTGGATGATCGCCTCCGGCTGGTCCGAAGCCTCCGCCCGCAACGTGCTGTTGCTCCTGATGGTGCTGTTCGAGAACTTCCACATCGGCAACTGCCGGTCGGAAACGAAGTCCGCTTTCGCGATTTCGCCCCTCCGCAGTCCGATGCTGCTCTTCGGCGCGCTCGGCGCCTTCGCGATCCATATGGCCGCGATGCACCTGCCGATCCTCAACGACGCGATCTACGTTTCGCCCGTATCGCCCGTCGTCTTCCTCGTCGTGGCGGCGCTGGCCCTCACCGTGATACCCGCGATCGAACTCCACAAGTTGATCTGGCGATGGCGCTTCGCGTCGCGGTGATCGACCGGACGCGAGCAGACATTCGAAGCGGCTTCCTCAGGCATCGGCGCCTTCGCGACTGTCGCACATCTCTCGAATGAGGTCCGCGTGCGTCAACCGATCGCAGTATGCCAGGCGGCGGATTCGCGGATCGCTCAGTCGCGACTCGGCACGGCGTGATTCTTTCGAACCTCCTCGTGCCCGTTCTTCAGAAACAGGGTCACGACCTCGGCGTGGGCCTGCAGGAGCTTCGCGACGTACGGATCGGTCGACGTTTCTTTCACGCGAACGCCGCCGTCGATCGGTTCGATCTCCATGCGGATCTTGTCGGCATGGCGAAAGATCTCCGCGAAGAGCGGATCGCGAGCATGGATCGGACGCTTCTCGTTCAGGCGTTCGTGCATCGATTCGGCGTGCTCGCGAATCTTTTCTGCGACGTCGGCGTCCTGGGACGTGGTCTCTGTTTCGACGCCGTCTGCAAGCGCTTTCACCGACCGGTCGACGCTCTTTCGATGGTCAAGCAGGTAATGAAAGAGTTCCATGTCTGCGCTTTGGGCTGCCCTGTCGGGACCGCGTCCGCCGCGCCCTGGCGGTCCAGGTTGTGCAAGCAGCGGAGCCGCTGCCAGCGAGATCGAGATGGCCATGAATAGATAGCCGATCCTCATGGGGTTCCGTGACATGTGATGCCTTTCTGATTCGGGACGAGCCGCAAGCTCCTCCCAGCCTTGCGTGATATCGAACGTCGTTTCTCTCGGCGAGCTTTCGCTTCGCACGCTACGCCCGACCCTTAAGCATTCCGTACCAGTAGAGAAGCGGCAGGACGTACTTCTTGAGGACCCACATCGACCGCCGCTCCTTGGCCTGGTCGAACGGGAAGGTCTCCTTCGGGTTCTTGTCGTAGTCGAACTCCGCCAGAACCATCTTTCCGTATCCCGTCACCACCGGGCATGACGTGTAACCGTCGTACGACGCCGTCAGTTCGCGTCCGTCGATCGCCGCGAGCAGATTCGCGACGAGCGCCGGAGCCTGCTTGCGAATGGCGGCGCCGGTCTTCGACGTCGGCAGACTGGAGCAGTCGCCGAGGGCGAAGACGTTCGGAAACCGGCGGTGACGAAGCGAATGCTTCTCGACGTCGACCCAGCCGTCCGCATCCGCCAGCGGGCTCCGCTTCAGGAAGTCAGGCGCGGACATCGGCGGCGTGACGTGCAGCAGGTCGTACTTCAGGACTTCGCGTGCGTGCGTCTCCACGTGTTCGAACACGGCTTCGTTCGACTCAGGTCGAATCTCGACGAGATTCGTCTTGAACATCGTCTCGATTCCCTTGCGCCGGACGACCTTTTCGAGCGCTTCGCGGTACTTGGGAACGGCGAAGATCGCGGCGCTCGGCGCCGAGAAGATCACGCGACTCCCGTCGCGAACGCCGGCCCGTCGAAAGGCGTCGTCGGCGAGGTACATGATCTTCTGCGGAGCGCCGCCGCATTTCACCGCCCCGACCGGCTGGGTGAAGATGGCCGTTCCGCCGCGGAAGTTCCGGATCGCTTCCCAGGTGCTGTCGACCGTCTCGAAGGAGTAGTTGCTGCAGACGCCGCCTTTGCCGACGGACTCTCTCAGTCCCGGAACGGCGCCCCAGTCGAGTTGCAGTCCGGCCGCGACGACGAGGTAGCGATAGCCGATGCGGCGACCGCTGCGCAGCACGACGACGTTTCGTTCCGGCTCGAAGGTCGCCGCTCCGTCGCGCAGCCAGGTCGCTCCCTTGGGAATGACGTCCTTCTCCTCGCGAACCGTATCGGCCTTGCGAAAAGTCCCCGCGCCGACGAGCGTCCACGCCGGCTGGTAATAGTGCTTGTCGGAAGGCTCGACCACCGCGACGTCCAGCGCAGGTCGTGCCTTTCTCAGTCTCGCGGCGACGGTGATTCCGCCTGTCCCGCCCCCGATGACCAGGACGTCATGCGATTCGTCGACCGGCGGAGCCGCGAGCGCGATAGTCGGCGATTGTTCGAGGCGAACCCCTGATTCCACGACTGCCATGGCGAACTCTCCCTGATTAGACGGCCGAGGGGCGGACGACGGGCAGGCGGGAGGCTTCCCACGCTTTGAATCCGCCGACGAGATCGGTCGGCTGGTACCCGTGCAGTTTCAGCAGGCTGCACGCGATGGCCGATCGATAACCCCCTTCGCAGTGAACCACGAGCGGCCGTTCGATCGGCAGTTCGCGGATCCGCTCTTCCAGACGTTGAAGCGGGATCGCGATCGAGCCCTCGATCTGGCCCGCTTCGCGTTCCTTCTCGGTTCGTACGTCGAGCACGACGATTTCGCCGTCCTCATCGAGCATTCGCTTCAGCGCTGGCGAGGTGATGCGTTCGGTCCTGCCGACCAGATGCGGCACGGATTCCAGCGACGACATGCCGCCGTCGAGATAGCCGGCGACGTTATCGAAGCCGATGCGCCCCAGCCGCATGATCGCCTCTTCCTCGTCGCCGGGATCGGCGATGACGACGATCGGACTCTCGTGACTGAGCAGCGAGCCGGCCCAGGTCGCGTACTTTCCTCGCAGAGCGATCTGAACCGAGCCTCGCAGGTGCGCGCCTTCGAAGTCGATCGCGTCCCGGACGTCGATCACCTGCGCGCCGGAATCGCGTAGACGGAGAACTTCCTCCAGCGGCAGCGGATGGACGCTTTCCCGCATCGCCGCGTCCAGATCCTGACGCTCCTGACGATTTCGGATGGCGTCGAAGACGAAGTAATCGGGCGCGTCCGGCTGATCGACCTCGACCATCCGGACGAACTCTTCCCGGCTCATCGGCTGCAAGGCGTAGTTGAATTCCTTCTGCTCGCCGATCGTCGAAACGGTCTGATCGCTGAGATTCTTGCCGCAGAGCGAGCCCGCTCCGTGAGCCGGATAGACCAGCGTCGCGTCGGGCAACGCCTTGAGCTTTCCGACCGAGTCGTAGAGCAGATTCGCCAACTCGTCGGCGGTCACGCCGATCGAAGCCAGCAGGTCGGGTCGCCCGACGTCGCCGATGAACAACGCGTCTCCGGTCAGGACCGCATGCGGTTCGGTCGCGGAAGTCGCGAGGTCGTAGACCAGAAGCGAAACGCTTTCCGGCGTGTGCCCCGGCGTTTCGAGCGCCGCGATCCGGACGTCTCCGAACTCGATCGCGTCTCCGTCACGGAGCGGCGTGAATTCGTATTCCGCTTCTGCGCGGGCGCCGAGGTAGATCTTCGCTCCGACGCGATTCCGAAGCTCGATGTGCCCGGCGAGGAAGTCTGCGTGGAAGTGGGTCAGGAAGACGTGCTCGATCTTCCAGCCGTTCGCTGTCGCGTCCTGGAGATACTGTTCGATATCCCGTTGCGGATCGACGACGGCGGCGACCTTCGTCCGTTCGTCCGCGATCAGGTACGACGCATGGGCGAGACACCCGAGGTAATACTGTTTCAGCTTCATCGTTCGGCTTTCTTGTATGCTCTCAGGAAGGTCGTTCGTTCCCTCCGACGCGACTTGGATGCACGGCTCGTGCCCAAGGCGTCAGCGCCTGCGGCGACCCGCCGCATCCAGGCACAGCCCACGGCTTTCGCCTCTTGATCGAGGCTCGTGGGAATGAGCGACCCTCCGCGAAGCGCGCGATACCGCACAGCGCCGTACCGGGAACGCACACTCAGGTGCGAATCGGGACGTCGCGACACGCGTCCGCGAAAATCCTTCACTTGTCCGAATACCCCATGGGGGTAAAATGCCTTGCCATGCAACCTGACACGAAAAAGCAGATTCAGAAGCGTCTGAACCGCATCGCGGGTCAGGTCGCGGGCATTCAGAAGATGGTCGAGGAGGACCGCTACTGCGTCGACGTGCTCACGCAAGTCGCGGCTGTGCGCTCGGCGCTCGACGCCGTCGGAACGGCGCTGCTGACCGACCACATCGAAGGCTGCGTCGTCGGACACGGCACGGGATCCGAGCACGAATGCGCCAAGACGATGACGCAACAACAACTGATCGAAGAGGTTCGCGTTTCGCTGAAGCGGTTCCTGTCGTAGACCGGCGCAGCAGTCGGCCGATCCCCTTCGAGGAGTTTCGTAGCGTAAGGAGAAGAGCGATGGAAACGACGAAGTTGAAAGTGACCGGCATGTCGTGCGGCGGATGTGCCGCGAGCGTCGAAAAGGCGCTGCTCAAGGTGCCGGGCGTCGTCTCGGCGACGGTGGCGCTTCACGAAGGCCAGGCCGAGGTCCAGCATCAGGGCGTCGACGTTCAGTCGATGACGTCCGCGCTGGAGAAGTCCGGTTACGGAGCGCAGGCGCTCTGAAAGGCGATCATGGCAGGCGGACGCGAACTTGATCGAAGCGCGGGGCTCGGCGCCGACGCCTCCGATACGAAGCGAGGCGACCGGACCGAACTCTCCCTCGTGGGGATGCACTGCGCCGCCTGTGCGAACCGTATTGAGAAGGCGCTCGCGCAGACGCCTGGCGTCGCAGAGGCGAACGTCAACTTCGCCACCGCCCGGGCGAGCGTGCGGTTCGATCGTTCGCTGACGAACCCCGCGGCGTTGAGGGCTGCCGTGCAGGAGGCGGGCTACGACGCTCTCAAGCCCGCGGAGGACGACGACGGCGACGCCTCGCCGTCTGCGATGAGCCAGGCGGAAGACGAGGCTCGCGAAACGGAGTACGCCGAGCAGCGCCGCCGGTTCGTGATCGCGGCGGCGCTGACCCTGCCGGTCGCCGTTCTGGCGATGGGCGGGCATGTCATCCCGGCGCTCGGTCCGTTGCTCCATTTCGCGGCGCGACCCTGGATCGAGTTGGCGCTGACGACGCCCGTACTCTTCTGGGCGGGGCGGGAGTTCTTCCTCGGCGCCTGGAACGCGGCGAAGCATCGCGCGGCGGACATGAACACGCTCGTCGCGCTCGGCACGCTCTCCGCGTTCGTCTACAGCGTCGTCGTCACGATCGCTCCCGGCCTCGTCGCGACGGCGGCTCCAGGCGGAGGCCAGCATGCCCATGCGGGCGCCGCCGCGCCCGGCGTTTACTACGAAGTCGCGGCGCTGATCGTCACGCTGATCCTGCTGGGGAGGCTGCTCGAAGCCCGCGCTCGCGCGAAGACGAGCGGCGCGATTCGAGCCTTGATCGGACTGCAGCCGAAGACGGCGCGCGTCGAGCGGGACGGCGTCGAACGCGATCTGCCGATCGAACGGGTGATCGTCGGCGACGTCGTTCGCGTCCGACCGGGCGAGAAGGTGCCGGTCGACGGCGAAGTGATCGACGGCAGCTCGTCGGTCGACGAGAGTATGCTGACCGGCGAGCCGCTTCCGGTGCAGAAGGCTGCCGGCGACGGCGTCATCGGCGCCACGATGAACGGCTCCGGCTCGCTTCGCGTTCGCGCGACCCGCGTGGGACGCGACACGGCGCTGCAACGGATCGTGCGACTGGTTCAGGAGGCGCAAGGTTCCAAGGCCCCGCTGCAACGTCTGGCCGACGTCGTTTCCGGATACTTCGTGCCGATCGTACTCTGCATCGCGGTCGCGACGTTCGCCGTCTGGTTCGTCGTCGCGCCGGTCGACCAGCGTCTGACGATGGCCCTGCTGACGTTCGTGTCGGTGCTGATCATCGCCTGCCCGTGCGCGCTCGGGCTCGCCACGCCCACGGCGATCATGGTGGGAACGGGTCGCGGCGCGCAGAGCGGCATCCTGATCAAGGGAGGCGCCGCTCTCGAAAAGGCCCATCGCCTGACGACGATCGTGCTGGACAAGACGGGAACCATTACGCAGGGCAAGCCGACCGCGACGGATGTGCTGCCCGAGGGCATGGAAGCCGACGAACTGCTGCGAATCGTCGCGTCTGCCGAGCGCGGGTCCGAACATCCCATCGGCGAAGCCATCGTTCGCTCTGCCCAGGAGAAGGGACTGGCGCTGTCAGAGCCGCAGGATTTTCAGAACCGCTCCGGTCGCGGCATGGAGGCGACCGTCGACGGTCGCCGCGTGACGATCGGCAACGCCGGGCTGATGCGCGAACTGGGACTCGCTCCCGACGAGGAACGGGCCGACCGGCTGGCAGCCGACGGAAAGACGCCGGTCTTCGTCGCCGTCGACGGTCGCCACGCGGGCATCGTCGCGGTCTCCGATCCGGTGAAGGGGACGTCGAAGACGGCGATCGAGCGCCTTCATCGGCTCGGTCTGAAGGTCGCGATGCTGACGGGCGACAACCGCCATACGGCAGAGGCCATCGCCCGTCAGGTCGGGATCGATCTGGTTCTCGCGGAAGTGTTGCCTGAAGGAAAGAGCGACGAGATCGCGAAGCTCCAGGCGAACGGCGAGGTCGTAGCCATGGTCGGCGACGGCATCAACGACGCTCCAGCCCTCGCCAAGGCGGACGTCGGCATCGCGATGGGCAGCGGAACGGACGTCGCCATGGAGGCGGCGGACATCACGCTCGTTCGCGGCGATCTTCGCGGCGTCGCGGCCAGCATCGGCCTGTCGCGTGCGACGGTCCGGAACATTCAGCAGAACCTGTTCTTCGCCTTCGTCTACAACGTCGTCGGCATCCCGCTGGCCGCGGGCGTGCTCTATCCCGCGACCGGCTGGCTGCTCAGTCCCGTGATCGCGTCGGCGGCGATGGCGCTCTCCTCGGTCAGCGTCTTGACGAACGCGCTGCGCCTCCGCGGCTTCAAGGTCGAAGGGAGCTGACCATGGACACGGCGGAAATCATCGTCGTCGTCGGCGCCGCTGCGCTGATCGCGTTTATCCTGTGGTTCTTCTTCGGACCTCGGACGGCTGCTGCCGCCAACGTGGGGGCGACCGGCGTGCAGGAAATCGACGTCGTCGTGCAGGGAGGCTACTCGCCCGATCGCATCGAGGTCGTGCAGGGGCGCCCGGTCCGGCTGAACTTTCTGCGGAAAGAGTCGACGTCCTGCACGGAGCAGGTGATCCTCGGAGACTTCCGCATCGCGAAGGAACTGCCGCAGGATCGAACCGTGCCGGTCGAGTTCACTCCGGAGCAGCCGGGCGAGTTCGTTTTCCATTGCGGGATGAACATGGTCCGCGGCACGATCGTGGTGAAGCCCTCCGCGTGACGATCGGTCGAAGCGAGATTCGCATCGCCTAAGCATCGTCGCCGCGCGGGTCCGCTAGACTGCGCGGACCTTCACGGGAGAAGCGGAATGGAAACGGCTCCGGACGACGCACAGCTCGATCTTCTGCTGGAAACCGCCCTAGCTGCGGCGTCGGCGGGAGGAGAAGTCCTGCGACGTCACTTCGGCTCGAAGGCGGGTCTGCGCGTCAAGGATCGCGTGGAACTCGTCAGCGACGCCGACGTCGAGAGCGAACGTGTCATTCAGCAGACGATCCTCGATCGCTTTTCCGACCACGATCTGCTCGGCGAAGAAGGTTCTTCCGGCGCGAACGGACCTGCGACAGGCGACGTCCCGGAGCATCTGTGGATCGTCGATCCGCTCGACGGAACCAACAACTTCGTCCACGGCATCGATCACGTCGCCGTCAGCATCGCCTACTGCTATCGGGGTCGGGCGGTCGTCGGAGTCGTCGAGAATCCGATTCAAGGCCATCGCTGGGTCGCCGTCGCCGGTCGCGGAGCGACGGAGAACGGCAGGGCGATTCGCGTCTCCGACGCCGCGACGCTCGACCAGACGATGATCGGCGTAGGGTTCTACTACGATCGCGGCGCGATGATGGAGGCGACGCTGGCCGCGGTGGCCGATTTCTTCCGGGAGCAGGTGCAGGGCGTCCGACGCTTCGGCGCCGCGGCGCTCGATCTCTGCTACGTCGCCAGCGGACGCTACGGACTTTTCTTCGAATACCGACTTTCCCCGTGGGACTTCGCCGCCGGTCAACTGATCGTGACCGAAGCGGGAGGACGCGTGACGACCGCGACCGGCGAACCGCTGCCGCTGACACGTTCGACTATCCTGGCCAGCAACGGCCCTCTGCACGTCCCGGCGCTGGAGATTACCACGCGGCATCTGCCGGCCGGTCTTTAGCGTCTCGTCCGTCCATCGGTTCGGCGGCTGGTTTTTTCGTGCCGCCGTCCGGTCGCCGTCGCCGCGCGACTTTCGGCCTCGCCAGAGTAGAATAGTGGGGTCGATTCGCGACGCCTTGCGTCCGGGTCCCGCCGCTGGTTCGGCGCCGCTCCTTCCTCCCCCTCAGAGATTCCTCCATGCCCAAGTCGTTCTCGACGAATCGTCGTACGTTCCTGCAAGGCGTCGCCGCCGTCGGCGCCGCGAGCATCGCGCTTCCTGCCGCCAACCGCGCGTTCGGCTTCCAGTCCGCGAACTCCCGCCCGGTCTTCGCGACGATCGGTCTGCGCAATCAGGGTTGGGCGATCACGGACAAGACGATCGGCCACGCCGATTTCGCGGCTCTCGCCGACGTCGACGAGAAGGTTCTCGCCGAAAACGTCGCCCGGACCGAAAAGAAGCAGGGCAAGAAGCCGGAAGCCTACAAGGACTATCGCAAGATCCTCGAACGCGACGACATCGACGCGGTCATGATCGCGACGCCCGATCACTGGCATACGAAGATCTCCGTCGAGGCGATGCGCGCCGGCAAGGACGTCTACTGCGAAAAGCCGCTGACGCTGACCATCGACGAAGGGAAGCTGATCGAGAAGGTCGTTAAGGAAACCGGCCGCGTCTTTCAGGTCGGCACGATGCAGCGGACCGAGAGCGACCAGCGCTTTCTGCAGGCGATCGCGCTGATCCGTGACGGACGCATCGGCACGGTGAAGAAGATCACCTGCGGCATCGGCGGCTCGACGCCTTCGCCTGAGATCCCTGTGGCGCAGGTTCCCGAAGGACTTGACTGGGACTTCTGGCTCGGACCGGCTCCGAAGGTCGACTACCGGGCGCTCCCGCAGATGCGGGAAGGTTACGGCGGCGGCGTGCCGCTCTACAGCAATTGCCACTATGCGTTCCGCGACTGGCATGAGTACGCGGGCGGCCAGCTCACCGACTGGGGCGCTCACCACGTCGACATCGCCTGCTGGGCGCTCGGCGCCGGCGATACTGGTCCCAGCAAGGTGATCCCGATCGACTACACCCTGGGCTGCGAGTACAAGGACGGCTATCCGGTCGTGAACGACCGCTACAACGTCGCCAACAAGTTCCGCGTGCAGGTCCCCATGCCGAACGGCGTGGAGATGATCATCGCCAGCGACGGCGACAACGGCATTCTCTTCGAAGGGACCGAGGGACGGTTCTTCGTCAACCGCGGCAAGATCGTCGGAGCGCCGGTCGAGGCCCTCAAGGACAAGCCGCTTCCCGAAGACGCGATCGAGAAGGTTTACGGCGGACCCGTTCCGTCCAACCACAGCGTCAACTTCATCGAGTCGATGCAGTCGCGGAAGCAGCCGATCTCCGACGTCTGGACGCACAACCGCATGCTCGAGATCTGTCACCTCTCGAACATCGCCATGCGGCTGGGTCGCGAACTGAACTGGGATCCCGCCAAGCGAGAGATCGTCGGCGACGAGCAGGCGAACGCCTTCCTCGCCCGGGAGTATCGCAAGGGCTACGAGATCGAGGCGTAGCATCGAACGACGTTCGACGAATCGAACTGACTCAGGCCGCCCGCGAATCGCTGGCGGCTTGTTTCGATTTCGGCAGGCCTAAGCCGAATCGCCGTTCGCTCTCGCCTGTCGAGCCATCGCGGCGAGCTGCGCTTCGTACGAGTTCTCGCCCCGGTGCAGGACGCCCGGGAGCAGATCGCCGAACGCGTTGGCTTCGAGGACGACCGTCCGGCGAAAGCCGGGCGTGAGCATCAGATCGACGCCGATCGCCAGCGTCCTTGGGAAGACCTTCGCGACGCCTGCCGCGACGGAGTGCAGGCGTTCGACCCCTTCGTCGCCCAGCGCCTCGAAGAGACTCTGCACGTCGCCGCGCTGGTTGCCCAGATGGAGGTTCGTAAGCGGCCCCCGACTCTGCCGGACGACGACCTGCCGCGCTTCGCCGGCGACCGTCAGCGCCCGCACGTCGAAGACGCGTCCCTTCAGGGAAGCCTTGGGAAGCCATTCCTCGACGTGGACGCGCTCGCGCGCTACGCAATCGACGAGAGTTCGCAGAACCTCTCGATCGGTATAGCGGCGAACCTTCAGCGAGTTGTAGAGCCGAATCTCCCCTTCCGTCTCGACGACCTCCACGGTCGTCGTCGCCGCGATGATTCCCCGCCTGCTCTCGAAGGCGATGACGCCGGAGGCCGACGATCCGTGCGCCGGTTTGACGAACGCGCGCGTCCAGCCCGACTCGCGCATCCGTTCGACGAGAGCGTCGAAGCCGTCGATCGGGCCGAGCGTGTCAGGGACCGGAACCTCGCCGCGAACGCATGCCGCGTGACAGAGCCGCTTGTCGAACAGGATCTCGACGTCGTCGGGGTGCGGGGTCGGCGACGCGACATCGTTCGCGCGCAGGCGCTGCTCGATCCGCCGGAGGATCGTCCGAAAGCCGAGATACCACGCCCTCAAGTAGCGAATCCGCCCATGATCCGGCGCGAGGTTCTTCAGCTCCTCCGGCGTCGGAGCCAGCGCGCCCTCCTCCGTCGCCTGCTCGGCGCCCAGGTCGATCAGCGCCTTCTCGACGAGGGCGTTCTCCCCGGGAGAGTCCAGGCGGACGAGCGTCCCCGGAGGAAGATCGTCGAGCCACGAAAGATCGCGAAGGACGTCGAGCCAGGCGATCTCGCGCGGGGGCGACCACTCGAGCTTCTGGGCCGCGTCGCGGAAGAACGCGACGCGACGATTCTCCGGGTTGCCGATCACTACGAGCGTCGGCTTCATTCGCCGACGGCGACGTAGCGAACTTCGCGACCGTCCCAGCGATCGGCCTTCTGGCCTTCGCTGGCGTCGACCTCGGCACAGGCGGCCTGCAATTTCGCGATGACCGGGTCGGTGACGTAGTGGTGATGAATATCGAGCTTCTTGAGCGATCCCAGCTTGCCGCTGGCGAGCAGCGCCTCGGCGCCCTCGTCGCCGAGCGTCCCCAGCGAAAGATCGAGCGTCTCGATCCTGGAAAGCGCCGCGCTGGCGGCGACGACCTGCGCCGTCGAATCGGCGCGGCAGTCGTCACGCAGACCCAGGTAACGCAGCCGGGGGAACTTCTCGCCTGCGAGAAGACTCTCCACGTCCGCCTGCGTGCAGGAGTTGCCGTAGCCTTCGTCGCCGAGCCAAAGTTCCAGATGTTCGAGCGCCGGCAGATTCGCGGCGGCGAGCGACCTCAGCACGTCGCCGTCCAGACCGCCCGATTCGATCTTCAGGACGCGAAGACGTTCGTGCGCAGGGCGACCCAGAACGAGTCCGTTCCCGCCGCGGATGCGCAGTTCTTCCAGCGCGGGGAACGCCTCGAAGAGAGGCGAGACGTCGCTCTGCTGGATCCAGGAGATCTCCGACTCTTCCTGATCGATCTCGCCCAGGAACAACGCCCCCAGGTTCGGCAGGCGCTCCGCCACGCTCGCCAGCGCGGAGACGACTTCTGAAGAATCGTCGGACGACAGCTCTCCCCAGGGGCCGATGATGAGCGCCGTGACTTCGGAAACGTCGGGCCGTTCGACGAAGTTGCCGAGCAGCGCCGCGAAGTCCTCCGCGCTCGAGTCCCACGACTCGATTCGGATGCGGTACGCGATCTTCGACGCTTCGAGCGTATCGAAGTTCGTATCGAAGTCGAGAACCGGCAGGCCGCCGAACTCCTTCAGTTCGCCTTCGAGCATGGATCGTTCCTCTTCTGTCGACCGATGATGAGCCTTCGTCCGCTGCACGTTCTCGCACCGCGCCTCGTCGCGATCCGAACGCGCGACTTGCAGTCCGATCTGGATTCGGCGATGCTGTCGGGCGGTAGTGTACAGCGCGATCAGTAGGGGATCGCGTGACGAACGTTTATTTTTCACGGTCGTGCGGAGGCGCCTCGATGTATCGCCATGGCGACGTCTTTATCGCCGCGTCGGACTCCCTTCCGGAGGACGCGCGAAAGTTGCGGCATGTCGTGCTGGCCGAAGGCGAGATCACCGGCCATGCCCATCGCGTCCGCGAACGCGACGTCGCGGAGTTGTTTCAGCACGGCGACGATCGCTACCTCAACGTGTTCGGCGAACGGGCCACGCTGATCCACGAAGAGCATGCGGAGATCGAACTTCCGCGCGGCATCTATCGCGTCTGGATCCAGCGGGAATACTCGCCGGAAGCGATTCGTCGCGTCGTGGATTGAAAAATCGATGCGCGCTCTTTTCGAATGGTTTCGCTCCTGGCGAACCCGCACCGTAGCAAGTTCGGGAAGCGTTTCTATGCAGCAGCCAGAATCGAAGTTCGAACAGGCGAAGCGACAGATCGCCGCCGGCGCTGCGCCGTCGGGCATGGTCGTGCCCGGAACGCTCGCATGGCCGAGAGGATCGGGGCCGAGCAGCCTGCCGCCAGGCTTGCAGTGCTACAGCCTGGAGATGCCCGGGGCTCCGATCGAATCGTTGCCGGACGGAGTCCGCGCGATGTTTCGGTTGAATCTTCAGGGCTGCGATCGACTGCGGACGTTGCCCCGCGGACTCGCGGCGGGAACGATCGACGTCAGCGGCTGTACGTCGCTCGAAACGTTGCCCGAGGAGTTCGACGCCCGATTCCTGATCATCTCCGGCTGTCGTCGGCTGAGCGGCTGGCCCTCCCGCGCGACGCTGCGGGTCGGCGGACTGGTCGCCCGCGATTGTCCGCTGCTGACGGAACTTCCCCCGTGGCTCGGACGGCTCTCGTACCTGGATCTGGCAGGCTGTTCGCGCCTGGAGAGGCTGCCGGAGGGACTGGAGGTCTCCTCCTGGATCGACGTGGGCGATACGCAGATTCGCGAGCTTCCCCAATCGCTGAAGGGGGTCGGCCTGCGGTGGCGCGGCGTTCCTGTAGACGAGCGGATCTGCTTCCGACCGGAGGAGATCACGGGGCGTGAGATCCTGGCGGAACGAAACGCCGAGGTCCGCCGCGTGATGATGGATCGCATGGGCTTCGACGCGTTCCTGGAAGAGGTCGATTCCGAAACGCTGGACGTCGATCGGGACCCGGGCGGCGAACGTCGACTGCTGCGGGTGGAACTGGAGGACGACGAACCGCTCGTCTGCGTCGCGGTTTTCTGTCCCTCGACGAAGCGTCGTTACGTGCTGCGCGTGCCGCCGGAGACGACGACCTGCCGACAGGCCATCGCCTGGACGGCCGGATTCGACGATCCGGAACTCTACCGACCTCTCGTCGAGACGTGATCCGCATGCTCGACGCCCGAAGTCACGTCGATCACGGCGACGTCGCTCTGCTGACGCTCGACGCGCTGCGCTACGACGTCGCCGCGAAGGTCCTGAAAGAGGGACGTACGCCCTGCCTGGCGTCGCATCTTCCCGGCGGGCAGTGGGAAGAACGCCACTCGCCCGGGTCGTTCACGTACGCCTCGCATCAGGCCTTCTTCGCCGGGTTCCTGCCGACGCCGGCGATGCCGCAGAAGAGCGAGCGTCTCTTCGCCGCGCGCTTCGCCGGCAGCGAAACGACGGGTCCGAGCACCTGCGTCTTCGATGCGCCGGAAATCGTGTCCGGATTTCGCGACCGGGGTTACCGCACGATCTGCATCGGCGGAGTCGGCTTTTTTAACCGACTTACGCCTCTCAGCAGGACGCTGCCCGATCTGTTCGAGGAGAGCTACTGGTCGGAGTCGATGGGGACCGCTTCGCCGATCTCTGCCGAGGAGCAGGTCGAGCTCGCGTGCGAATTGTTGCGCTCCGGTTCGCCCGATCGGCGGACGTTCCTCTTCATCAACTTCTCGGCCATCCACGAGCCGAATCGACTGTTCGTTCCGGGAGCGGTCGAGGACACCCTGGAGACGCACGCGGCGGCGCTGGAATACGTCGACCGCTCGCTGCCGCCGCTGTTCAAGGCGATGGCCTCGCGGGGAAGGACGCTTTGCGTCGTCTGTTCTGACCACGGCGCCGCGTACGGCGAGGACGGCTACCGGGGGCATCGGCTGGCCCACCCGGTCGTCTGGACGGTGCCGTATGCCGAGTTCTTCGTGGAAGGGACGACCTCGGCCACGCCATGATCGATTCCCGAAAGCCCTTCGTGAGCTACGCGTATTCCTATCCGCATAAGCTCGCGTATCGACCGCTCGATCCGGCGCCTTCGCTGAACGAGATCTGGGCCGACGAAGATCGCAGCGCTCTGTTCCTTTACGCCCATATTCCGTTCTGCGAGTTTCGTTGCGGGTTCTGCAATCTCTTCACGATCGCACAGGGCGCGGGCGACCTTGCGACCGTCTACCTTGACCGCCTGATCGCGGAGATGAACGCGTTCGCCGATTCGGCGCCGGACAGCCGGTTCGTCCGCTTCGCATTGGGCGGCGGAACGCCGACGGTCCTGTCGGAGCATGAACTGACGCAGCTTTTCGACGCGATCGAGGACCGTCTCGGCGTGCGTCTGGCGGCGATTCCGGCCGGTTGCGAGGCGTCGCCTGCGACGATTGACCGCTCGAAGCTGCGGCTGCTGCGCGAGCGCGGGATGGACCGGATCAGCGTCGGCGTGCAGTCCTTCGACGATCACGAATCGAAGCGACTCGGTCGCCCCCAGCGCGGCGTCGAGGCGCATCTCGCGTTGGAGACCGTGCGGGAGTTCGATTTTCCGACGCTCAACGTCGACCTGATCTACGGCATGCCGGGCCACTCGCCCGCCGCGTTCTTGCGATCCGTCGACGAGGCGCTGCAGCATGCGCCGGAGGAGATCTATCTCTATCCGCTTTACGTCCGGGAACTGACGGGGCTCGGCAACGTCGGCGTCGAACCGGAAGACGATCGCCTCTCGATCTACCGCGCGGGCAGGGACCGCCTGCTCGAGCGCGGGTACGAACAGGTTTCGCTGAGAATGTTCCGCAAGCCGGCGGCCATACCGGACGAAGTGACGGACTATCGCTGCCAGTCGGACGGCATGCTGGGGGTCGGCTGCGGCGCCCGGTCCTACACGCGAGACCTGCATTACTCGACCGACTATGCCGCGTCGCGGGCGGGCGTCCGGGCCATCCTCGACAAGTATCTTGCGCGGAAGGACGAAGAGTTCCTGCATGCCCGGGTCGGCATCCGCATCGACGAAGACGAACGCCGTCGGAGGTACGCGATCCTCTCGCTGCTTCAGCGTTCCGGGCTCGACCGCGCGGACTTCGCCCGACGCTTCGGAAGCGACGTGCTGACGAGCTTTCCTGATCTTCGGCGACTGGAGCAGGAAGGCTACGCGACGATCGACCCGGCCCGCGTGCAGCTTACGCAGCTCGGCATCGATTACTCCGACGCGATCGGGCCCGCCCTCTATTCGGATCGGGTGCAGCGCCTGATCGAGGGGCGCGTCCGAAAGTGAACGCCTCGCTGCTCTATCGCGGTCCGCTCGCGAGTTGCAACTACGACTGCTCGTATTGCCCGTTCGCGAAACGAGTCGATCCGCCGGAAGCGCTCCGCGCTGACGAAGCGGCGCTGCGACGGTTCGTCGACTGGGTCAGTCGCCGCGAACAGGATCGAATTTCCATCCTGTTCACCCCCTGGGGCGAGGCTCTGGTGCGGCGCTGGTATCGCGAAGCGCTGGTCGAGCTGGGCCGCCTGCCGCACGTCGAGAAGGTCGCCGTTCAGACCAACCTTTCCTGCTCGCTCGACTGGCTCGACGCGTGCGATCGGTCGAAGGTCGCGCTCTGGTGTACCTTTCATCCTTCGCAGACGACGCGCGAACGGTTCGTGAATCGCTGCCGCAAGCTCGATCGCCTGGGCATTCGTTACAGCGTCGGCTGCGTCGGCATCCGCGAGGATGCGGAAGCGATCCAGGCGCTCAGGCGAGAGGTGTCGCCGGACGTCTACGTCTGGGTCAACGCGATCAAGCGACCGTCCGATTACTACGACGAAGCGGCGAGGGAGACTCTGCGCCAGGTCGATCCCCACTTCGTGTGGAACGAACGGGCGCACGAGAGTCTGGGGCGTTCCTGCCGCACGGGCGTCGACGTCTACTCGATCGACGGCGACGGAACCGTCGCCCGCTGCCATTTCGTGAAGACGCCGATCGGTAATCTTTACGCCGAAGGATTCGATTGGCCGCAGGTCGACCCGCGCTGCCCGAACGGGTCATGCGGCTGCCACATCGGCTACGTTCACCTCGAGCCGCTGCGACTGTACGACCTGTTCGACGGCGGCGTGCTGGAACGCATCCCGCGATCGTTCGCGACGGCGAACCGGGAGCAGGCTTCTTCGACGGCGGCGACGTAAGGCCGTCCGAACACGAAGGAGCAGAAGCTCACCCGTCGAGGGCTTCGGCAGGCGACTCGTCGACGGTCGTTCGATCGAGCGAAGGGCGTCGCTCGCGGGAAAGCTCCTCGCCGATCTGCCGCAGGACTCGCTCGATCCGCGAGATCGAACCGCTAAGTTCGGCGAAGGCCTCCGATGACGGTCCCTCGGCAGCGAGCGCCGATTCGAACTTCGCGAAGGCTTCGTCGAGGTCGCTCGAACCGAAGTTCGAGGAGCTGCCTTGCCAGCGATGCACCACCCGTGCGATCGCTTCGGCGTCCGCCGATTCCACCGCGATGCGAAGTCGTTCGTGCAACTCGGCGCTTTCGGCCAGATAGAGTTCGATCAGCCGCAGAAGCAGCGGCTCGCGACGCTGGAAACGTGCCCGAATCTGCCGGGCCGCAGGCTCCTGAGCCCCGCCTTGATCGGACGTCGCCGCCGGAGTCGATCGTTCCTGCTCCCCTGCCCCGCCTCGAATTGCGCTTTCGATTCGAAGCGCCTGCCGCAAGGCGGAGAGCGAGGCCGGCTTGCGCAGAACTTCGTCGAAGCCGGCTTCCAGGCACCGCGACCGGATCGCTTCGTGCGGATGGGCCGTCACGGCGATCAACCGAGGGAGCGAGTCGTCCGTCCCCGACCGCCGTTTCCGGAGTGAACTCGCAGCGGCCAGGCCGTCGAGTTCCGGCATCTCGACGTCGAGCAGGATCGCGTGAAACGCCTCGGCTTCCGCCGCCGCCAGCGCGTCGTGCCCGTTCGAGGCCTCGGTCACCTCGAAGCCCAGCTCGCGCAGACGCTCCGCCAGAAGCAGTCGGTTCGCGTCGCTGTCGTCCGCGATCAGCGCCCGACGAACAGAACCCCGCGGCTCGAACTGCCCCTCGGGCGCCGCGTCACCGATGGCTTCGATCCGGTCGCTCGTTCGAGCGGCTTCCAGTTCCGACTCATTCAGCCGTCGAAGCGGCAGACGCAGGACGAACCGGCTGCCGGACGCTCGCGTCCGATCGAGTTTCAGCGTTCCGCCCATCGCATGGGCCAGTTCGGAAGAAATCGCCAGCCCCAGCCCTGCTCCGCCGGCCCGGCGTCGGAGCGATGGATCGACCCGTGCGAAACGTTCGAAGATTCGCTCGGCATGTTCCGGCGGTACGCCCGGACCGGTGTCGACGACTTCGATGATCAGTTGCGTAAGGTCATCGTCTTCCGCCTCCGCGCTAACGCGGAGTTCGACGGATCCGCGATCCGTAAACTTGATCGCGTTGGAGAGAAGGTTGGACAGAATCTGACTGACGCGTTTCTCGTCGCCGAGGCCGATAAGCGGTACACGCTGATCGAGATCGACCTCGAGCGAGAGTCCTTTCCGCTCGGCGCTGGGGCGATAGAGTTCCGCGGCCTGCTCCGCCGTCTTGCGTACGTCGAACGGTTCGGACGCGATCTGCGGTCCGGCGCCGGCATCGAAGCTTGCGAGGTCGAGCAGATCGTCCAGCATCCCCGAGAGCGTCTTCGCCGACTGATGCAGCGCGGCGAGCAGCCGCTTCGACGAGGGATCGTCCGTTCGTTCGAGCGAAATCTCCGAAGCGCCCAGAATGGCGCTCATCGGCGTTCGCAATTCGTGGCTCATGCCTGCGAGGAACTGAGTCTTCGCTTCGTCGGCTTCGACCGCCCGACGCTCCGCCCGGATCAGTTCCGCGTTCAGCGCACGCAGCCGTTCGACGTAGTGCCGGAGCCTGCGGACCGCCGGACGGAAGACGAGCGTCGCTTCGGCAGCGAGCGTCGCCAGCGTCGCGACCAGCAGCGCGGCCTCGATGATGCGGAGTCTCGCGACCCGGTCCCGCGCTTCCGCGTCGTACTAAAAGACGATCGCGTCCATACCGTCGAGGAAGGCCGACTCGCGCGCTAGCCAATCGTCCGTCGCTTCGGAGACTCGATCCGCATCGCGGGGATCGTCCGCGGCGGCGATCGTTTCGCCCGCCCGCTGCATCGGGAGATAGGCTTCGTCGAGCGCGGCGAACATCGCCTCCACGACGGCGCTGTCGTTTCGCGGCAGGGGGAGCGACTCGCTGCCGTGCCGGAGCCCCGCATGGGTCTCCGTCCAGGATGCGAAGTCTTCGGTGAACTGTCGCCGCAGATCGCTCCGCGAGGCAGGCGAAGGCTCGCGCTCCAGTCGCAAGGCGAGATGCGTCAGGCGCTGCGAGAGCATCCGCTGCCGACCCGCGAGATTGACGACCCGCGAGTCGTCCAGTTGCCGTGCGATCGAACGCTGCGTCAGAACCTGGCCCGCGATCGTCAGCAGGGCGACGAACGACAGAGCGGTGACGTAGAGCCAGGTCAGGTGCCGGATCGGCGGGTCGGGAACGGCTTCCTTGCCGGGGGCGGCGGTCATTCCGTCTCGTCCGACGACGCGACGAACGATCCGACGCGAATCCGCAGCGCCAGAACCTTCTTCCTCAGGCTGGTCCGCGTCATGCCGAGCGCCTTGGCCGCCTTCGCCTGATTTCCGCCGGTGTGCGTGAGCACGATCGTGATCGCGTGGCGTTCCATTTCCTCGATCGCCTCGGCGTAGATGTCCTCGCTGCCCGACTTCAGGCGCCCTTCGATGAATCGCTTCCAGTCCGTGACGCTTGAAGCGTCCGCCCTCTGGGAACTCGCGGGCGTCGCCGTCTCCGCGACCGCGACGTTCGCTGTTTCGCTCGCTGTCGCGGGACCTCCGCGCAGAGCGACCAGGTCGCGCAGGAAGTCGCTGGGGAGCACGGCCCCCTTCGATTCGATCAACGCCCGGCGGAGAACGGCCTGCAACTCCGACACGTTACCGGGCCAGTCGTACGCGCTCAACAGGTCGTACGCTTCGGGCGAAACGCGCGGCAGTTCGCCGGCGATCGCGCGACCGAAGTTGCTGAATCGGGCGACGAACCGCTCCGTCAGCAGGCGGAGATCGTCGCCCCTGTCGCGCAGCGGCGGAATCGGAAGGGCGTAGGCGCTCAGGGCATAGTAGAGGTCCTCGCGCAGGCGACCCCTTCGAAGCGACGTCGCGGGATCGTCCGCGGTGGTGAGAATCACGCGTACGTTCGACGCGATAGTTCGCGTTCCGCCGACTCGCTCGAAAACCCCCTGACGCAGGAACCGCAACAACTTGCTCTGCGTGGCGGGCGCGAGCTCGGCGATCTCTTCGATCAGCAGCGTCCCTCCGTCGCACTGTTCCAGCTTCCCGACATGGAGAGCCGTTCCGTCGTCGCGCGCAGGATCCTCCTCGCCGAAGAGTTCGATTTCGAGGCGTTCCTGCGAATGGTCGCCGCAGTTGACCTTCAGAAAGAGACTGCCCGATCGATCGCCATGCTGATAGATCGCCCGCGCGACGAGTTCCTTGCCGGTTCCCGTCTCCCCCACGAGTAGCGCAGGGACGTCCTGTCGCGCCAGCCGGCCGATGGACCGGAACACCTCCTGCATCGCCGCACATTTTCCGACGAGCGCTTCGCCGTCGGCGGTTCCCTCCGGCGAAAGCTCGACCGGCACTCGCATCAGGCGGCGATGCTCGAGCGCGGCGGCGAGTTGCCGCTCCAGGCGGTCGAGATCGATCGGCTTGGCCAGGAAGTCGAACGCCCCCAGCTTCATCGCCTCGATGGCGTTGCCGCTGGTCCCTTCCGCCGTCACGAACAGGACCGGAAGCCGGGCGTCGAGCTGACGCACCCGGGCAAGAAGCTCCAGGCCGCGGCCGTCCGGAAGAAGATTGTCGAGGACAAGCACGTCCGGCGGAGAGCGTTCGAGGCGGGCCCATCCGTCGGCAGCCGTTCGTGCTTCCTCGACTTCTACCTGCGTGCCATCGATGAGGGAGGCCACGATCGCGCCGGTCGCGGGATCGTCGTCGATCACCACCAGTCGCGCCCTGCGAGGCGACGAATTCACGTGACCTTCTTGCCGTATGTCATGCGATGTCGGCGGACGGTGGAAGCGGGTGGGCGATGCGCTCGTCATATCGAGCCCTATTGCAAAATCCGCGCCGTTGCCGCTTCCGCGGCGCCGCAGCCAGTGAAAGGCGATAGCGCTTGACGACTTTCCTTTAACAGCGTGACGAAGCGGGGCGATCCGCTTCGGCGCCCGGAATCGAGGCGCTCGTCGCCTTCCCGCTCGGAGTCTCTGCTCTCGGCAGGGTTGGGCATCTCGTACTCCTTCTCACGTTCGGGCGCCCGGCGCCTGCGAACGCGGCATCTCCGGCGAGTTCATCTTTCGGCCAATGAGCTCTCAGCGCTCGTGGTGAGCAGACCTGAGCCCATTTTGGTTTCTTTCAGGCGATTAAAGCAGATTCACGTCCCTTAGTCTCTCTTCGGAACGGCCTGTGCGATAGGCGCTGAGAAGCCGTCGGCGACGCTGCAGGCCGAGCGATCGTTTTCATTCGAGGGACGCGTGCCGAACCTTCAGGCCTTCGAGTTCAGTCGGCGGTTGAGCAGGCTGCTCGCGATTCTGATCGCGGCGGCTGCGGTCGCGATCGTCGGCTGCGAGAACGCGACGCCCTCGGTCTCGTCCGGCAGTCTCGTTTCGGTTGCCACAGCCGCTGCGCCGCAGCGCGAAGGAGACGACTCCCGAATCCTGCTGGACCTGGAACAGGACGAGCTGAAGTTCGGCTTCATCAAGCTCACCGACTGCGTGCCGCTGGTGATCGCCAGGGAGAAGGGCTTCTTCAGCGACGAAGGGCTGACCGTCGAACTGGAGCCTCAGCCGAACTGGAAGACGCTGCTCGATCGCGTGATTTCGGGCGAACTGGACGGCGCTCACATGCTGGGCGGTCAGCCGCTCGCCGCCGCTGTCGGGATCGGAACGAAGGCGTCGATCGTCACGGCCTTCACGATGGATCGCAACGGCAACGCGATCACGGTCGGGAACTCGATCTGGAAGGAGATGCAGTCGCATGATCCGGCGCTCGCCGCCTCGACGCCGCCGCATCCGATCAGCGCCGCGGCGTTGAAGCCGATCGTCGACGCCCGCAAAGCGGAGGGACGACCCCTCCGGATGGCGACGGTCTTTCCGGTCTCTACGCATAACTACGAGTTGCGGTACTGGCTCGCCGCGGCGGGCATCTCGCCCGGCATGTATGGCTCCGACGATTATGTCGGCGAAACCGGCGCGGACGTGCTGCTCTCGGTCACGCCGCCGCCGCAGATGCCGACGACGCTCGAACAGGGAACCATTCAAGGGTACTGCGTCGGCGAGCCCTGGAATCAGCAGGCGGTCGCCAGGCACATCGGCGTCCCGGTGATCACGAGCGACGAGATCTATCGCGACCGGGCGGAAAAGGTCTTCGGCGTGACGAAGGCCTGGTCCGCCGCCCATCCGAAGACGCATGTCGCCGTCGTGAAGGCGCTGATCCGCGCAGGCAAGTGGCTCGACGAGACCGACGCGAACGGGAACTTCCTCCATCGCGAAGAAGCCAGTCGCATCCTCGCGCGACCCGAGTACGTGGGCGCCGACCTCGAAGTGATCCGGAACTCGATGACGGGGACCTTTCTGTTCGGAAGAGACGACGAGCGCCCGCTCCCCGACTTCAACGTTTTCTACGCGGGTCATGCGACCTACCCGTGGTACAGCGACGGCGTCTGGTTTCTGACCCAGATGCGACGCTGGGGTCAGATCGCCGAGCCGCAACCGGACGAGTGGTATCACGAGACGGCGCGACAGGTCTATCGGCCCGACGTTTATCTCAAGGCGGCGGAGATCCTGCTCGCGGAAGGTTTACTCGAAGAAGCCGATCTGCCCGAGACCGACGGCTACCGCCCCGCTACCGGCGAGTTCATCGACGGCATCGTCTACGACGGGAGAGATCCGCTGGCCTATCTCCGTCAGCATGCGATCGGAAATCAGGACTGAACTCGCCTGTCTCGCGAGCGCCGAACGAACCCAGCCGACACGGAAGCGTCATGAAGAACTTTCTCCTTAAAGCGGTCGACCTCGCGGCGCTGAACGCGCTGGAGCCGGTGGTTCGCCTGGCGTTCGGCGAAGATCCGCCGACCCAACTGCGAAAGATCGTCCGCTTCGTCGTCGTGCCGATCGCCGCGTTCGTCGCCTTCCTCGGCATCTGG
The DNA here is from genome assembly GCF_056501455.1 of Lignipirellula cremea. Taxonomy (NCBI): domain Bacteria; kingdom Pseudomonadati; phylum Planctomycetota; class Planctomycetia; order Pirellulales; family Pirellulaceae; genus Lignipirellula; species Lignipirellula cremea. The sequence goes on along the minus strand of NZ_CM151415.1, from coordinate 4,617,539 downwards.
TGGGCGGTCGCCGAAAACATCGTCACCAAGAGCGGCAGGATGCCGACGCCGCCCGTCGTGCTGGCCGCGGCAGGCGACATGTGGCGGACGCACATCGACGCGGTCGAGCGAAGGCAGCGTTTCGACGACGAGCGCGAAGGCCGCATCGCCGCGCTGGAGCGGTCGCTGGTCGTGCTCGATTCGCCGGCCAGACGCGAGAACGTCGAACGGATGCGGACAGGTCTCGCGGACGCGGAAGCTTCCGACTCGCCGCGCTCGGAGGCCAAGCGGTTCGCGCTCGAAGCGGCGGAAAGCCAGGTCGCCGCGGTCGAGTCGCAGATCGAAGCCGCCCGCTATGCCCGCTACGCCGGCGCGCCGACCTATCTGGATCAGATCGCTACCAGCCTGAAGACGGTCTTCTTCGGATTCGCCATCGCGACGCTGATCGCCGTACCGATCGGCGTGCTGTGCGGGGTGAGCCCGACGTTCATGGCCGCCGTCTCGCCTCTCGTCGCCTTATTCAAGCCGGTCTCGCCGATCGTCTGGCTTCCCATCTGCGGCATCGTCGTCGGCGCCTACGTCGATGCGGAGAAGTCAGTCCTCGCGCCCGCGTTCGTCAGCTCGGCGATCACCGTGGCGCTCTGTTCGCTCTGGCCGACGCTGGTGAACACGGCGCTCGGCGTCGCCTCGATCGAAAAGGATCACCTGAACGTCGCCCGGGTGCTGCGCCTCGGCTTCTGGGCGCGCCTGACCAAGATCGTCATCCCTTCCGCGTTGCCGCTGATCTTCACGGGGTTGCGAATCTCGCTCGGCGTCGGCTGGATGGTGCTGATCGCGGCGGAACTCCTCGCGACGAATCCGGGCCTGGGCAAGTTCGTGTGGGACGCTTTCCAGAACGGCGGCTCGCAAAGCTTCGCGCAGATGTTCGTCGCCGTCTTCACGGTAGGCATCATCGGCCTGCTGCTCGACCGACTGATGGTGATCCTGCAGCGAGCGGTGAGTGTCGGTCGCGAAGGCGCTCCGTCGTCGCTGTAGGAGCGCTGCCCTTTTCCTGATCGATAGCTGGTCCGTGTTCACCTGAATCGGGAGCGACCGTTATGCCCTGCCTGGAACTTCGCGACGTCTCGGTCGCCTTCGGATCCGGATCCCGACAGACTGAGATTCTCTCCGGACTCGACCTGGCGATCGAAGAAAACGAGTTCGTCGCGATCATCGGCTTCTCCGGGAGCGGCAAGACGACGATCGTCAACCTGCTGGCCGGTCTGACCCAGCCGACGAGCGGCGAGGTCCTGAAGCGGGGCGAACCGATCGTCGGTCCTGGCCATGACCGGGGCATCGTGTTTCAAAGCTATTCGCTGCTGCCGTGGCTCTCGGTCTACGCCAACATCGAACTGGCCGTGCGGCAGGTCTTTCCAGAGATGGCCTCCGCCGAACGTCGGGCACATGTCGAACGTTACGTCGAGGTCGTGAAGCTGACCCCCGCGATCAAGAAGCGTCCGAGCGAACTCTCGGGCGGCATGCGGCAACGCGTCGCCATCGCACGGGCGCTCGCCATGCGGCCGGAGATCCTGCTGCTGGACGAGCCCTTCGGAGCTCTCGACGCCATCACGCGAGCGACGCTGCAGGACGAACTGCTGCGGATCTGGGAAGAGGATCGCCGCACCGTCCTGCTCATCACGAACGACGTCGACGAAGCGATCCTGACCGCGGACCGCGTCATCCCGCTCAAGCCCGGTCCGCGGGCGACGCTCGGTCCTTCGTTCGAGATCGATCTGCCTCGTCCCCGCGATCGGCGCGAGATGAACTCCTGCCCTCGCTTCGAGGCGATCCGAAACGAGATCTCCGGCTATCTCTCCCACCTCGGCGCCGCCTCGAGTTCGCAAGACCGGCGCCCGATTCCGCCGAAGCCCGATCTTCGTCCGCGAGTCTTCTCGACGTTGAAGTCGACGCACGCGATGTGAACGCATCGGTCGGTCTGAAAAACGAAGGAACGCGATCATGAACGACAACCGCTTCGTCGAAATCTTCGAACTCACCAAGGCGTATCCCAATCGCTTCAGCGAGGCGATTCCGGCCGTCGAAAGCTTCAACCTCAAGATCGCTCGCGGCGAGCGCATCGCCATCATCGGCCACTCCGGTTGCGGGAAGAGCACGGTCCTGACGATGGTCGCCGGCCTGAATTCGATCACCAGCGGCGGCGTCGTCGTCGACGGTCGCGAGATCGGCGGCCCCGGACCCGAACGCGCGGTCGTCTTTCAATCGCCCAGCCTGCTCCCCTGGATGACCGCTCTGCAGAACGTGCTCCTGGGGGTCGACAACGTTTATCCGCATGCGACGCGGAAGCAGCGGCGAGCGCTGGCGGAGCACTATCTGGCGCTGGTCGGGCTCGGTGACCGCCTCGACAAGTATCCGCGGGAACTGTCGAACGGCATGCGGCAGCGGGTCGGCATCGCGCGGGCGATCGCCTTGCAGCCGAAAGTTCTGCTGCTCGACGAACCGTTTGGCATGCTCGACAGCCTGACGCGGATCGAGTTGCAGCGGATCCTGCTCGACGTGCTGAGCGATACGAAGGCGACGGCGATTCTGGTCACTCACGACGTGGACGAAGCCCTGCTGGTCGCCGATCGCGTCGTGATGATGACGACCGGTCCGCGGGCCCGGATCGGCCAGGTGATCGACGTTCCCTTCGGGCCGACTCGCGATCGCGAACAGGTTCTGGCCGATCCGCGTTACTACCCGCTTCGCGGCAGGGTGATCGCATTCCTCGAAGCCGAGGATGCCCGAAGAGAAGGGGTTGAGGACCGATCCGCCGCGGGCGCCGACGACGCTTCCGTATCCCGCGAGCCCGCCGAAGAGGAAGTTTCTTCCGCCTTCGAGGCGCTCCCTGAAGACGCGCCGTTCGATCGCCGCGAATCCGTAGATGAAGCTGCGGCGCTCGCTTCCCGGTAGTCCCTCTTCCGCCGACGAACTTTCCCGAGCGACGACGTTGCGAAGGCTCGACCATGACGACGACTGACGGCTTCACCGACGAACAGAAACAGTACCTCGCCGGCTGGGCGTTCGGTTCCGACGTCGCTCGGGCGGTGCAGGATCTTCCGATCCTCTCGAACTCAACGTCGAAGGGCGCCGCCATCCGCCTCGGTCCTGCGGGCGCGGCTGTCGTGACTGATCCCGTGTCGTCGTGCGCTTCCGCGCACCCCGATCGGCTCGCGATCGCCGCGCAGGATCGCACGGTCGCCTCGGGCGGCAAGCTGGTGAAGGAGGAACAAGCGAAACGTGACAAGCCGCCGCTCGACCTGTGGGATCAGATGATGCGCGAAGCGGAGGCGGGCCTGTTCCCTAAGGGAACCGACGTCTTCCTCTACAAGTTCCACGGCCTGTTCCATGTAACTCCGGCTCAGAACGCCTTCGTGTGTCGCCTCCGAATGCCCGGCGGTGCGCTGACGAGCTGGCAACTCCGCGGCATCGCCGACATCGCCGATCGGAGGGCCGGCGGCTATCTCGACGTCACGACGCGGGCGAACCTGCAACTGCGCGAGATCGGGCCGCGGGACGGCGTGCATGTCGTGCAGGAACTGGTCGAACTCGGGATCCTGATCCGCGGCTCGGGCGCCGACAACATTCGCAACGTCACCGCGAGCCCTCTTTCCGGCATCGATCCGCTCGAACGGATCGAGACGCTGCCGCTCGCGCGGGAGATGCATCACGCCATCCTGCAACGCCGCGAGATGTACGGCCTGCCGCGGAAGTTCAACATCGCCTTCGACGGCGCGGGCAGCATCTCCGCGCTGGAGGATACGAACGACGTCGGCTTCACGGCGGCGCTCGCCCATGCCGATGCAGCGACTGAGGAGATGCCGGCGGGCATCTACTTCCTGCTCTCGCTCGGCGGCATCACCGGCCACCGCGATCTTGCGCGTCCGACGGGAGTCCTGCTTCGACCAGACGAATGCGTCGAGGTGGCGCTCGCCATCGTGCGGGTCTTCATCGCCGCGGGCGACCGCACGAACCGCGACCGAGCGCGACTGAAGTACGTCCTCGACGACTGGGGCTTCGAGCGGTTCCTCGGCGAAGTCGAAAAGGAACTCGGCCGCCCGCTGCGTCGCTTCCCTGTCGAGAAGCTCGATCTGCGGAGGGCCGAGATCCGCCATTCGCACATCGGCTTTCATCCGCAGAAGCAGGCCGGAAAGGTCTACGCGGGAGTCGCGCTTCCGGTCGGACGGCTGACCAGCGATCAGGCCCGGGCGCTCGCGTCGATCGCTGAACGCTTCGGCGACGGATCGATCCGGCTGACCGTCTGGCAGAACCTCATCGTTACCGGCATCGACGAGCGCGACGTCGATGCAGTCAAGGAGGCCATCGAAGCCTGCGGCCTCGACTGGTCGGCGTCGAGCGTCCGCAGCGGCCTGGTCGCCTGCACCGGCGCCTCGGGTTGCAAGTACGCCGCGGCGCACACGAAGGAGAACGCCCTCGCGCTGGCCGACTGGCTGGAGCGGCGGATCGAACTCGACGTGCCGGTCAACATTCACCTCACCGGCTGCAAGCATTCCTGCGCCCAGCATTACATCGGCGACATCGGCCTGATCGCTACGAAAGTGGAAGTCGACGACGACCTCGTGGAGGGCTACCACGTGTTCGTCGGGGGCGGCTACGGAAGCGACCCGTCGATCGCACGCGAAGCGGCGACCGGCGTTCCCTTCGACGCCGTTCCCGCCACGGTCGAGCGACTGCTTTCCGCCTACCTTCGCGGACGGTTCGGCGCGGACGAATCGTTCGCCGCCTTCGCCCGACGGATGAGCGACGACGAGTTGCGCGCCGTCGCTGCCGGACATGAGAATCTGATCCCGGCAGTCTGAATGCCCGCGATAGGAGCGAGACGAGATGAGCGCAACGCTAGTTCCCGAATCGGCCCCGTTCGACGCTGTCCAGCGCGCCTGGCTGAACGGCTTCCTCGCCGGCTGGCTCGGCGTGAGGGGTGACGCGCCGGCAGTCGCTCGCGCGAACCAGTCAGAAACGCCTGCCGCTTCTCCGGCCATCGAACCGGCGGCAGAAGACTTCCCCTGGCACGATCCGGCGCTGCCGATTGACGATCGCCTGACGCTCGCCGAAGGCAAGCCGGTCGAGCGCCGACTGATGGCGGCGATGGCGCAGCTCGACTGCGGTTCGTGCGGCTACGACTGCAAGCGCTACGCGGAGGCGATCGCCCACGGGGCCGAGAAGAACCTTTCGCTCTGCTCGCCAGGCGGCAAAGAGACTTCGAAGGCGCTCAAGCGGATTGCGAAGGAGTCGGCAAGAAAAGGCGGTCCCTCCGCTGCGCCGGCTGTTAACGGACACGCTTCCGACGGTCACGCCGTGAACGGACATGTGACGAACGGCGTGCATGTCGCTGCGAGCGCTGCGTCAGCGCCTCCTGCCGCGTTCGACCGCAATCATCCCTGCCGCGCAAGGGTCGCCCGAATCCTTAGCCTGAACGGCGAAGGCTCCGCGAAACGGACAAGTCATGTCGAGATCTCGCTCGCCGGAACCGGCGTCGTCTATCGACCGGGCGACGCGATCGGCGTCTGGCCGAAGAACTGCGACGAACTCGTGCGCGCCGTCGCTGCCGCGGCAGGCGTCGATCGCGAGGCGCCGGTCACGCTCGCTTCCGGCGAGACGCTCGGGGCCTTCGATGCGCTAACGCGGCGCTGCGACCTGAAGATCGCGAGCGAAGGTCTTGTCGAACTGGCGATCGCCTCCACACGCGATTTGGCCGCGAAGGAGAAGCTCCGGGCGCTGCTCCAGGATGACGACGCGCTAGACGAGTACGACGTCCTGGACGTGCTGCTTGCCGCGCCCCGGCCGCCGCTCGACGCGCAGGTGTTTGTGGCGTCGCTCACGCCGCTGAGTCCCCGCCTTTACTCGATCGCCAGCAGTCTCGCCGCGCATCCGGAGCAGGTTCATCTGACGATCGGTCGCGTAGAAAAGGAACTTCGCGGTCGCCTCAGGAAGGGCGTCGCGTCGACGATGTTCGCCGACCGGCTCTGGGAGGGTGACGGCGTCGACGTTTTCGTGCAAGCGGCGCATGGCTTCGCCCTGCCTGCCGATCCGGCGACTCCCGTCATCATGGTCGGGCCCGGCACCGGCATCGCCCCCTTCCGTTCGTTCCTGTCGCATCGCGAAGCGACCGGCGCCGTGGGGAAGAACTGGTTCTTCTTCGGCGATCAGAAGCGCGAGTGCGACTTTCTCTACGAAAGCGAGATCGCGAACTGGCGCGATCGCGGAACGCTGACGCGGCTCGACCTGGCGTTCAGTCGCGATCAATCGCAGAAGGTCTACGTCCAGGATCGGATGCGGGAGAACGCTAGCGAGCTCTTCCGCTGGATCGAAGAAGGCGCCTGCTTCTACGTTTGCGGCGACGCGTCGCGAATGGCCCGCGACGTCGATCAGGCGCTGCGGGAAGTGATCGCCGGCGAGGGGAAGCTTTCCGCCGACGAGGCGAAGAACTACGTCGCTCGCCTCGCCGCGACGGGTCGCTACTGCCGGGACGTCTACTGATCGGAACGCATGGAACTCCCCACGATTCACGCCGCCGCCACGACCGTCCGGACGCACTGTCCGTACTGTGCGTTTCAGTGCGGCATGCGTTTGACGACCGGAGACGACCGCACCGTCACGATCGATCCGGACGCGGACTTCCCCGTCAACGCAGGGCAGATGTGCGTCAAAGGCTTCACGTCGGGCGACCTGTTGTCGTCGCCCGATCGCGTGACCTCGCCGCAGCTTCGCGACGCCGCCGGTGCCTGGCGGGAAGCGTCGTGGGGGGACGCTCTCGACTTCGTGGCCGAAGAATTCCGTCGTATCGGCGAACTGAACGGTTCCGCGGCGGTCGCCTGCTACGGCAGCGGAGCGCTCACGAACGAGAAGGCCTACCTGCTCGGGAAGTTCGCTCGCATCGCGCTCAAGACGCCGAACGTCGACTACAACGGGCGCTACTGCATGTCGAGCGCTGCCGCCGCGCAGAACGCGGCCTTCGGCATCGATCGCGGTCTTAACTTTCCGGTCGAAGACTTCGCCGGCGCCCGGACCGTCCTGCTGTGGGGATCGAACTGCGTCGACACGCTTCCGCCGATCATGCAGTGGTTCGACAAACAGCGCGCGGCAGGCGGCAAGTTGATCGTCGTCGACCCGCGTCGTTCGGCGACCGCGCGCGCCGCGGATCTGCATCTGCAACTGACGCCCGGGTCGGACCTGGCGCTCGCCAACGGCATGCTCTTCGTCGCCGTCGAAGAGAACCTGATCGATCGCGACTACCTGGCGGAACGCACGGTCGGTTTCGAGCAGGTTCGCCAGCTCGCGATGCAGTACTATCCGCCGCATGTCGAGCGGCTGACGGGCGTGCGGGAAGCGGATCTTCGCCGCGCGGTTCGCCGGCTGTCGAGCGGTCCGTCGATGCTCCTTTCAGGTCGCGGGCCCGAGCAGCAGAGCAAAGGGACCGACACGGTCCTGGCGATGATCAATCTGATGCTCGCGCTCGGCAAAGTCGGAAGGCCGAACAGCGGTTACGGCTGCCTGACCGGTCAGGGCAACGGGCAGGGAGGCCGCGAACATGGTCAGAAGGCGGATCAGCTTCCGGGCTATCGCCTGATCGAGAACGATGCCGACCGGGAACATGTCGCCCGGGTCTGGAACGTGGAACCTAAGGATCTTCCGCGAAGAGGCCTGAGCGCGACCGAAGCGATCGCCGCGATCCGTCCCGGCGGCATCCGCGGCTGGCTGTCGCTGGCGAACGATCTGGCCGTCTCGGCGCCGAACGCGAACTGGGCAGGCGAACGACTGGCCGATCTCGAATGTCTGGTCGTTTGCGACTCGTTCCTGAACGAGACCTCGCGTTACGCCCATGCCTTTCTTCCGACGCTGCAATGGGCGGAGGAGGAAGGCACGATGACGAACCTGGAGGGCCGCGTCATTCGCCGCCGCCCTGCCCTGCTCCCGCCTGACGGACCGCAGTCGGATCTCTGGATCCTGCGCGAGCTGGCCGAGCGACTGGGAAGAGGCGACGGGTTCGCCTTCGATTCGCCTGAGCAAGTCTTCGACGAGCTTCGCGAAGCGACCCGCGGCGCCAGGGCGGACTACTCCGGCATCACGTACGAGCGGATCGACGACGAAAGCGGCGTCTTCTGGCCCTGTCCCAGCGAGTCGCATCCGGGCACGCCTCGCATGTTCGTCGAGCGCTTCGCCTATCCCGACGGCAAGGCTCGCTGCGTTCCCGTCGCGCATCGCTCTGCCGGCGAAGAGCCGGACGACGCCTTCCCCTACTGGTTCACGACCGGACGTTATCGTGAGCATTACAATTCCGGCGCACAAACGCGACGGGTCGCGAAGCTCGCGGAGGCGAAGCCCGTTCCGCGCCTGCAGGTCCATCCCCGAACGGCTCGGCGGCATGGCCTCGACATGGACGGCTACGTGCTGGCGGAAAGCCGTCGCGGCGCCGTTCGGTTCCGCATCGAAGTCACGCCCGACATCCGACCCGACGTCGTTTTCGCGCCGTTCCACTGGGGCGGTCGCGATGCGGCGAACGTCCTGACTTCGGCGACGCTCGATCCCAAGAGTCGGATGCCCGAGTTCAAGATCTCCGCCGTGCGACTCTCGCCGGCGGCCAGCGAAGCAGGACTTGGCGAAGCCGCGGCCCCGCGTGCTCCTGAGGAATCGCGAAAGGAAGTCGTATGATCGGAAAGCCGCGTCTGGCCATCGTGGGCAACGGAATGGCGACCGCCCGCCTGCTCGACGAACTCGTGCAGCGGGGAGGCCACGAACGTTATGACGTCGTCGTCTTCGGCGAAGAGCCGGGCGGCGCCTACAACCGCATTCTGCTCAGCAAGGCGCTCGCCGACGGGCGCAGCGAAGAGATCGTTCTGAAGGACGCCTCCTGGTACGACGAACACGGGATCGAACTGCGTTCGGGCGAACGAATCGTCGGAGCGAAGGGAAGGACGCTGCTGACGGAGTCGGGCGCCGTCGAGCCGTTCGACAAGCTCGTGCTCGCGCTCGGCAGCGTCCCGATCGTTCCGCCCCTGCCGGGGATTCGCCGGGAAGACGGATCGCTGAAGCCAGGCGCCTACGTCTTCCGCACGGTCGACGATTGCCTCTCGATTCGGGCTGCCGCTCGGCGGGGCACGAAGGCGATCGTCATCGGCGGCGGACTGCTCGGCCTGGAGGCGGCGAAAGGCCTCTGCGATCTCGGCGCGGAGGCGACCGTCGTCCATCTGATGCCGACGCTGATGGAGCGCCAACTCGATGCGACCGGCGGGGAGTTTCTCGCGAAGAAGCTGGCTTCGCTCGGCATGACGATTCGCACGTCCACTTCCTCGAAGGCCGTCCTGGGCGACGAACGCATCGAAGGGCTGCTGCTCTCCGACGACAGCCGGATCGAGTGCGACCTGCTCGTCGTCGCCTGCGGCGTGCGTCCCCGCATCGACCTCGCCCAGGCGATCGGCGTTCCGACCGAGCGGGGCATTCTGGTCGACGATCGGCTGCGGGCGCCTGGTCTGTCGGACGTCTACGCGGTCGGAGAGTGTTGCCAACATCGCGGGTCGTGCTACGGCATCGTCGCGCCGATCTGGGAGCAGGCGAAGGTTCTGGCGGACGAGCTCTGTGCGACGAACGATCGCGCGGCGTTCACCGGCTATCGCCTCTACACGAAGTTGAAGGTGGCAGGCGTGGAGGTCGCGTCGCTCGGCGCAATCGAACCGGAAGGCGTCGAAGACGAAGTCGTCGAGATCCGTGAACCGGGCCGCGGCGTCTATCGCAAGCTGATCGTTCGCGACGGACGGCTCGTCGGCGCGCAGTTCGTCGGCGACGCGCAGGCGGCGGGCATCGCGCTGCGGTACTTCGATCGCGGCGACCCGCTTCCTGACAATCGACTGGAACTCCTCTGCGACGGCGCGGGCGGAGCGACGGCGGAGCCTGTCGATGCGGAGATCTGCAACTGTCGCAGCGTCGGAAGAAAACGCCTGGAGGAGGCGATCTCCGGCGGCTGCGACTCGGTCGAAGACCTCGGTCGCGCGACCGGCGCCGGAACGGGATGCGGATCCTGTCGCGGCGAACTGGGGCGACTCCTCGCACAACGCCGACTTCCGATGCCTCAGGCCGATGTTCCGGTCGGAGCGACGCCGTGAGAGCGTCGCCGCCCGGCGAAATCCATCGGACGAACTTCCCTTCAAGAACGCCCTGGTCCGACCTCGCGGCGCTCATTTCTTGATCAAAATGAGCGCCGCGTGATCCTCGCTCTTGGGGCGGTCATGTCGCCGCAGAATTTATTTCGTCTGCGATGAATTCCTGCTAAGGAGCGTTTCCAGCGCGACGATATTCTCACAGGTCGTAGCGCGCGTCGGCGACGGAGAGGGGCAGACTCCGTCGCCGACGATTTTTCAGCCGACACGCTTCGAGTCGGCAGTCGGTTCGAACGCTCGCTTCGCCGACCATTCGCTGCCGCCTGCTGCGGCTCAGCGCCCGTCTCTGCGGTTCGCGGCCGATTAGGACGGCTATTCGCCGTGCGTCAGGACCGTAATCAGGCGGCGCGGACGGCGCCGTCGTCGAAGCCCGCGACGTGGTCCGGCCGGCAGTTCCTTCGTCGAGTCCCGCACCAGCGCCATGGCGTCGGTGGCATCCCGAAGCTTTCCCCGGCGCTTCGAGAGGCTATGATTCGGCGCCCGCTTCCGCAGGCCGCGGCGGCTTCGCCCTGGCCTCCCTGCCCTTTCGATCGCTACTGACTTGCTCGACCTCTCCGCCCTGCAGTTCGACAACCGCTTCACGCGCGAGCTGCCTGCCGATCCCGACACGTCGAACCGGACGCGGCAGGTTCGCGGCGCCTGCTATTCGCGGGCGCTGCCGGTTCAGGTTTCGAATCCGCGGCTGATCAGCTTCTCGCGCGAAGTCGCTGGCTTGCTCGATCTCCCGGGCGATCCGTTCGAGTCGAAACTCTTCGCGCAGGTCTTCAGCGGCAATGTCCTGCTGCCGGGGATGAATCCGCACGCGGCCTGTTACGGCGGGCACCAGTTCGGTCAGTGGGCGGGTCAGCTCGGCGACGGGCGGGCGATCAACCTGGGCGAGGTCGTGAACCGCCGCGGAGAGCATTGGGCGCTGCAATTGAAGGGCGCGGGGCCGACGCCCTATTCGCGCTCGGGCGACGGACTGGCCGTGTTGCGATCGTCCGTGCGGGAGTTTCTTTGCAGCGAGGCGATGCACCATCTCGGCGTGCCGACGACGCGGGCGCTGAGCCTCGTCGCGACGGGCGAACGCGTCGTGCGGGACATGTTCTACGACGGACATCCCCAACTCGAACCGGGAGCGATCGTCTGCCGCGTGGCGCCGACGTTCATCCGCTTCGGCAACTTCGAAATCTTCGCCCGACGAGGCGAGTTGGAGACGCTCCGGAAGCTCGCTGACTTCACGATCCGTACGGAGTTTCCGCACCTGGGCGAACCTTCGCCCGCGGTCTACGTCGCCTGGTTCCGCGAGGTCTGCCAGCGGACCGCGGAGATGATCGTCCACTGGATGCGTGTCGGCTTCGTGCATGGGGTCATGAACACGGACAACATGTCGATCCTCGGTCTGACGATCGACTACGGCCCCTACGGCTGGCTCGAGAACTACGATCCCGACTGGACGCCGAACACGACCGACGCCGGGCGCCGTCTCTACGCGTACGGACGTCAGCCGCAGATCGCGATGTGGAACCTGGCCCGCTTCGCGGAAGCGGTGCTGCCCCTGGTGGAAGATATCGAGGCCCTGCGATCGGGGCTGGAATCGTACTGGTCGACGTTTCAGTCCGGCTGGGATGCGACGCTCGCGCGGAAGCTGGGATTCGAACGCTTCGAGTCGGACGACGACCGGGCGCTCGCGAGTGACCTGCAGGAGGTTCTGCAAATCGTCGAGACCGATATGACGATCTTCTTCCGGAACCTGGCGACGCTGCCGTGCGACAGCCAGAGTCAGGAAGAGCCGACGGACGAAGTGCTGATCGCGTTGATTGCGGAGGCGCTCTACGTGCCTGATCAAGTAACCGCGGAGACTCGTCCGCGGATCGCCGGCTGGCTGCGGCGCTATCGGCGGCGAATTCGCGACCTCGGTCTGTCCGACGCGGAACGTCGGGAACGGATGAATCGGGTCAACCCGAAGTACGTGCTGCGGAACTACCTCGCGCAGCTCGCGATCGACAAGGCCGAACAAAGCGACGACTCGCTGGTGCACGAGACGCTCGACGTTCTGCGGCGTCCCTACGAGGAACAGCCCGGCAAGGAAGCGTTCGCCGCCAAACGCCCCGACTGGGCCCGCGTCCGCGCCGGTTGTTCGATGCTGTCGTGCAGTTCGTAACGCTGCGTCAGGCGATCGGACGCTTGCCGAACCTCGCATCGACGCTCGTCGGAGCTTCCTCGGCGCGTGACAGGGCGACAGCGATCGAAGAGAATGAACCGGCGTCGCGCGGTCCCGGCTGCGAACGCGAAACGCTTGTCCGCTCTCCTCCCGCCTCTGTCCGCGAACGGACGCGCTCCTGGCATATGCGAAGTCTCTTCCCGAGCCCCGGCGCCGGCTGCTTCCGCTGGATCGCCCGTCACGGCGGATTCCGAGCTCTCTTCGTCGGCGCGATCCTGGCGTTCGCTTCCGGATCGCATGCCGCGGAACCCGAGTCGCCAGACTTTCCGAAGGAAGTTCAGCCCCTGCTGGTTTCGCGGTGCGTGAAGTGTCACGGGCCGGAGAAGCAGATGGGAGGGCTTCGCCTGGACGTAAAAGCCGCGGCGCTCGCAGGGGGGGACTCGGGCGATCCGGCGGTCGTTCCCGGCAAGCCCGACGAGAGCCGACTGATCGAACTCGTGTCGTCGGACGACGAATCGCTCCGTATGCCGCCCGAGGGTGCGGCGCTCGCCGCGACTGAGCTCGGTCTGTTTCGTCGCTGGATCGAAGCGGGCGCCGAGTGGCCTGCGTCGGAAACTTCCGCGGCGCCGACTCCGACGGAGATGGTCGTCACCGACGAGGACCGCCAGCGCTGGGCGTTTCGACCGTTGCAGTCCGTCGCGCTCCCTGAACTTCCGGACGACGCGTGGGGCCGCACGCCGGTCGATCGATTCATCCTGCATTCGCAGCGGTCCGCGGGCATCGCGCCGGCGAAAGAGTCCGATCGCCGGACGCTCGTTCGCCGGCTCTACTTCGACCTCGTCGGTCTGCCGCCGACGCCGGAGCAGATCGAGTCCTTCGTCGCTTCCGACGATCCGCTCGCCTACGAAAAGCTGGTCGACGAATTGCTGGCGAGCGACCGCTACGGCGAACGCTGGGCCCGGCGCTGGCTCGACGTGGCGCGGTACGCCGACAGTTCGGGTCAGGAAGCCGACCACGACCGACCGAACGCCTATCGCTATCGCGACTTCGTCATCCGGGCGTTCAACGACGACCTGCCTTACGACACGTTCGTCCGCTGGCAACTCGCGGGCGACGAGATCGAGCCGGCGAATCCGCAGGCGATCTCCGCGACCGGGTTCATCGTCGCCGGCGCCAGCACGCACGTCGATACGCCGATGGTCGAAGAGAAGCTGCGGAATCGTGCGAACGAACTCGACGACATGGTGTCGACGACGGGGCAGGCGTTCCTCGGTCTGACGCTGGCCTGCGCTCGATGCCACGATCATAAGTACGACGCGCTCCCGACGCGGGACTACTACCGCATGACGCGGATCTTCAACGGCGGCGACCGGGGCGAGGTTCCCCTCGCGTCGCCCGAAGAGGCGGCCGCGACGCGCGACGCGCTGGCGAAGTGGAAGGCCGAACTCGATCGCGTAGAAGACCGTCGCGACGACTGGCTCGACGAACGCAAGGATAGACTCAAGCCGACGATTCTTGCGGCGAAGATCGACAAGCTGGCGCTCTCGACCGACGAGAAGGCTCTGCTGCGCGACGAGCCGAAGGACGACGAAGCGAAGAAGCTGGCCGAGAAGTTCAAGAGAGAACTGAAGATCGATCAGGCGGACTATGTCGCCGCGCTCTCCGAGCAGGACCAGGCGCGCTGGGAGGAGATTGAGCGGGAGATCGAGACGGTGGAGCGTCGCAGGCCGGCGGAGTTGCCCGTCGCGTTCGCTTTTCGCGACTTCGGATCGGAGCCGAAGGAGACCTGGTTCTTCGAACGGGGCGACTTCCTCGCACGCAATCAGAAGATGGATTTCGGCTTCCTCTCCGTTCTGACGCAGCGTCCGGCGGAGGATTACTGGACCGCCGCGCGGACGACGAGGCAGCGCGACGACAGCACGCAGCAACGCAGGGCGCTGGCCGAATGGATGACCGACGTCGATCAAGGCGCGGGCGCCCTGCTCGCTCGCGTGATGGTCAACCGCGTCTGGCAGCATCACTTCGGCGAAGGGCTTGTCCGCACGGTCAGCGACTTCGGAACTCGCGGCGAGAAGCCGAGCCATCCGGAACTGCTCGAATGGCTAGCGGAAGGCTTCGTTCGCGACGGCTGGAGCGTCAAAAACCTGCATCGCCTGATCGTGAACAGCGCCGCCTATCGACAGAGCTCCTTTCCCCGCGGCGACTATACGGCCATCGATCCGGAGAACCGCCTGCTCTGGCATCGTCGCCCGCAACGCCTGGAAGCGGAGGCGATCCGCGATTCGATGCTCGCGGTCGCCGGCACGCTGAACGAGGAGATGTTCGGCCCGGGCGTGAAGGCGCCGATCGCGAATGAGGCGATGCAGGCCCGCAACGTGAAGGATCCTTACCCGCGGGACGTGAAGGATACGCCCGAGACCAGGCGGCGCTCGGTCTACCTGTTTCATAAGCGGGTCGTGCAGAACCCGCTGATGCAGGCGTTCGACGCACCGGACGCCCAAGCGAGTTGCGGTCGCCGTATCGACACGACAGTCGCTCCCCAGGCGCTGGCGCTGCTCAACGATCCCTTCGTGCGGAAGCGTGCGGAAGAACTGGCGGAGCGGTTGGAGAAGGAGGCCGGCGACGACGCCGAGGCTCAACTCCGCCGCGCGTTCGAACTGGGGATCGCGCGTCAGCCGTCGGCGGATGAAATGGCCGACGCGTCGGCATTTCTCTCAGAACAGGCCGCCGCGCGTCGGAATCGAAACGAGAAGCACGCAGAGCGACTGGCCCTCGCGGACTTCTGCCAGGCGCTCTTCTCGCTGAACGAATTCGTCTACATCGACTGACCGCAGGTTTCCCATGGCCGCTCGCTCCTCCCACTGCGGACGCTTCGAAACGGTCGCCGATCGGCGCCAGTTCCTGGCCAGGGCAGGCGCAGGATTCGGCATGCTCGCGCTCGGCGATCTGCTGCGCCGCGACGGCCGGCTCGCCGCCGACGAAGCGCCGACCGCGTCGACGAACCCGATGGCGCCCCGGGCGGGTCACTTCCCTGCGAAGGCTAAGTCGGTGATCTGGCTCTTCATGGAGGGCGCCCCGAGCGCGGTCGATCTGTTCGACCCGAAGCCCGAACTGACGAAGCGCGACGGACAGAAGTTCGACATCGACGTCTTCAACGGCAACCCCGGCCCGCTGATGAAGTCCCCCTTCGCCTTCAAGCAGTACGGCGAGTCGGGCGCCTGGGTCTGCGAGCATTACTCGAACGTCGCGAAGCATGTCGACGACTTCGCCTTCGTTCGATCGTGCTACAGCGAATCGAACGATCACGTTCCGGCGCTCTATCAGATCAACACCGGCATCCCGCGGCCCGGATTTCCCAGCGCGGGCGCCTGGACCACCTACGGCCTGGGGTCGGAGAACGACAGCCTGCCGGGCTTCGTGGTGCTCGGCAACAACCAGGGCGTGAAGGGCGGGAATCTCAACTGGAGTTCTGGCTTCCTGCCGACGACGTACCAGGGAACGCTCTTCCGCCTGGAGGGAACGCCGGTCATCAATTTGAATCGACCGCAGGGAGTGACGCGCGAGGATCAGCGGCGCCAGCTCGATCTGCTCGCGAAGCTGAACGAACGCCATCGCAGCGAGCGACCGGATGAGGCCGAACTGCTAGGCCGGATCGAGAGTTTCGAGCTCGCTTATCGCATGCAGGTGGAAGCGTCGGAACTGGTCGACTTCAGCACGGAGACTGCCGAGACGCGGAAGATGTACGGCATCGACGAGCAGGAGACGCGTTCCTTCGGATCGAAGTGCCTGATGGCCCGGCGACTGGTCGAGCGGGGCGTTCGCTTCGTGCAGGTCTACAGCGACGGCGAGTGGGACGCGCATAGCGATCTGAACGGCAATCATCGCGGACACTGCCGCGCGACCGATCGACCGATCGACGCGCTGCTCACCGACCTCAAGCGGACGGGCCTGATCGACAGCACGCTCGTCATCTGGGGCGGCGAGTTCGGGCGCATGCCCGTCTCGCAGGGGAACGGCGGTCGCGATCACAATCCGAACGGCTTCGGCATGTTTCTCGCCGGCGCCGGGATCAGGAAGGGAACGTCGTACGGCGAACTGGACGAGATCGGCTTCAAGGCGGCGGTCGACCGGGTCTCCGTGCATGACCTGCACGCGACGATGCTCCATCTGCTCGGCGTCGATCACGAACGCCTGACCTACCTGCACAACGGACGTCGCTATCGCCTGACCGACGTCGCCGGCGAGGTTCTGCACAAGATCCTCGCCTGAGCGAAAGCGTGCGACGCTTCCGCTACTTCGGCAGGTTCGGGTCGTACTCGAGCAGGTCGGGGCGGGTACAGAACGGCGAGGCAGGCAGTCCGTCGCGGTTGTAGAGGTTGCAGCCTTCCGGCGTCGGAGCGTAGCCATAGCGGACCGCGATCGGCGAGGCGCCTTCCGGCACGCGAACGACGACCGCGTCGCCGACGATCCGCGCCTCTGCCGGACGCCAATCCCCTGCCGCGGTCAGCGCCTCGAAGTGAGCGAGAGCTTCGCCCGGCGTCTCCTGCGGCTCCGCGACGCCGACCTTTCTGGCTGCCATCAGGCCCCTCTCGGCATGGCGGAATCGAAGGGTGATCTCGTCGCCCGCGATAGTCTGTCGATCGAACGCCGGACCGCTGCACGCGATCTCCTGACCGTAGTCGTTCGCGAGCGCCCAGCGCGCGAGGCGCTTGCCGACGTCGATCTTGTTCGGCGGATGAATCCCGGCGCCTTCCAGATCGATCGTGACGACCATGCCTGTATGCGGCAGATCGGCGGCGAGTCGCTGCTGCTCCCGCAGATAGGGCCACCCTGCCCCGGCGCCGCTGCCCGGAAGCTGCACGAAGTAGACCGGCAGCGCCTCGTCATCGAACGCGTTCCGCCAGCCCGCGATCAACGCGCGCATCTTGTGCTGGTAGTCGCGCGGGTCCTCGCGATCGCCCGAGTTCGATTCGCCCTGGTACCAGAGGGCGCCTCGGACGGCGAAGTCCTTGATCGGATGCAGGCGAGAATGAAACAGTCGACCGGGCAGCCAGTTCGCGTCGCGGGCTCGCACCCCGCCCGGAAGTTTCCAGAGACCTTCCAGATCGTCGCGGTCGCCGAGTTCCAGCTCCTGACGCAGCGTGGGATGCGAAGCGAAGGCCTGCCGCGGAATGAACGGTTCGATCGGCGTCCCGCCACGAGAGGAGTCGACGATGCCGATCGGGACGGCCAGCTTCGCATGCAACTCGCGAGCGAAGTAGAACGCCGCAGCGGAGAACCCGGGAGCCGTCGCCACGGAGCAAGGCGACCACGAGACGGATCGCCGCAAGTCGTCGAGCGGTTCCCGCGACGAATCGTCGCCGATGCGGCAGAAGCGAATGAGGGGCAGATCGGCTGCGGAGATATCGGCCTTCGCGACATCGAGTTGAGCGGCGACGTCGCCCAGCGTCATGGCCATGTTCGACTGGCCGCTCGCGTGCCAGACTTCGCCCACGACGACATCGTCGATCACGAGCGATTCGTCGCCGCTGACGATGCGAAGCGGCCCGCCCTCGCTGGACGCGCTCATCGGCTCGAAGGTCGTCGACCAGGCGCCGGCGTCGTCGGCGTGCGTCGTCCCGGTCGTTCCGGCGAACTCGACGGTCACTTGGGCGCCCGCATCGGCCCAGCCCCAGATGCGGACGGGGCGATCGCGCTGGAGCACGACGTGATCGGAGAAGATCCGCGCGACGCGGACCTCTGCCAGTCCCTCGGCGGCGAACGGCGCCGTTCCGCACAACAATACCAGGGCGAACGCGAAGCGACGGGCCATGCAGCGCCTGCGTGGTGCGGTAAGGAAGAGGTCGAATCGCCGAAGGTTCAATTCGGCGGGGGCGAATCCTTGCGAGCTTCCGCTTCCACAGCCGAAGCCGAGGCGCCGGAAGTCAGCAGGCCATGGAACAGGATATCGACCGCGCCTTCGTATTGCTCGGTCAGCGGCTTCTTCTTGCCGGCAAAGAAGTTCACGAACATCGTCCCGAGCACGAACTTGGAAATCGCGTCGTCGATCTGGTCGATCGGCAATTCGCGAAAGACGCCGAGTCGCACCAGTTCGCGCAGGCGTTCGTTCCAGAGATTCACTTCGTCGGACGGTCGGTCGAAGAAAGTCAGCGTGCGACCGCGAAAGAGCGCCCGTTCCTGAACGAGCATCTCGACCACTTCTGGATGCTCGTCGCAGAACTGCAGGCAGGCGAGCATTCCCGTTCGCAACCTGGCCAGCGGATCGGATTCCGCATCGGCGCGGTGGTCGACCTCGCACATCATCCACGCGCGCGCGAAGCGTGCCGCCGCCAGAAACAACGCCTCCTTGTTTCCGAACTGACGGTAGACCGTCCCTTTCCCGACGCCGGACCGGTCGGCGATCGCCTGGACGTCAGCCTGCGCGAACCCCTCCTCGGCGAAGACCGTCAGCGCATTCCTCAAGATCAGCCGCGATCGCTCGGTACAGGCTGCGCTCAACGGCGGGGAGATTCGATCTTCGTTCGGTTCGACCATCGAACAGCAGGCGATCCTTCGATCGACGGAAATCCCTCTGAAAGGGCCGCCGCGTGAAAAGAGGGGATTCCCGGGCAGCATGCGGCCCCTATGAACTGTGGACGGACGCGCCCGTCCGCATTATAATCATTCGCTCGCTCACGATTAGTCGCCTTGTCGCTCTCCCGGATTTTCTTCCGATAGGTAAGCTGCGGAGACTGAAGGGACTTTCCTGTCGGCCCCGAGTCATCTGTCTATGTTCGTTCTGCGCTATCTGGCCTGCTGCTCGATTCTGGCCGCTCTCGCGGCAGCGGGCTGCACGAAACCGAACCAGTTCGTGCCCCCTCCGCCTCCGGAGATCGACGCCGCCTATCCCGTCCTCGGACCGGTGAGCGACTTTCTCGAATTCACCGGCTCGACGCAGGCGGTGGAGCGAGTCGAAATTCGGCCTCAAGTCACGGGACAGCTTGAAAGCGTCCATTTCGAGGACGGTCAAACCGTCAAGCAGGGCGACCTGCTGTTCACGATCGAGAAGGATCCGTTCGAGGCGGCGCTGGCGGTAACGAATGCCGAGCTGCAGCGGGCGAACGCGGAGTTGTCGCTGGCGAAGGCTCAATTGGCTCGACGAGAACCGCTTCGTCGCAGCGGAACCGTCTCGCAGGAAGAGTACGACGTCGCCGTCTCCAACGTGACGACCGCCCAGGCAGCCGTGAACAGCGCCCAGGCCTCAGTCGAACGGGCCGAACTCGATCTCCGCTACAGCGAAATCCGGGCGCCGATCGCCGGACGGATCGGCCGGCGACTGGTCGACCCGGGCAACCTCGTTCAGGCACAGACGACGCCGCTGGCCAACATCGAGACGTTCGATCCGGTCTACGCCTACTTCAACGTCAGCGACCGGGACGTGCTGCGACTGCTCGAGCTGGAGGGTCAGTACGGCGGTCGCCAGGGAGCGAACCTCTTTTTGTCGCTGGACGGTGAAGACTATCCGTACCAGGGGACGATCGACTGGACCGATCTCGGCGTCGATCCCGCCAGCCGAACGCAGCTTCGCCGCGGTATTTTTCCCAATGCCGACGGACGCCTCCTCTCCGGCCTGTTCGTACGCGTCCGATTGCAGGTCGCCGAAGCGGAAGAGAAGGTCCTGATCGAAGAGCGGGCGATCGCGGCGGACCAGCGCGGTCCCTACGTGCTCGTGCTTGCCGGCGCTGGCGAAGCGCCCGACACGGTGAAAGTCGAATATCGTCCGGTGAAGCTCGGGATCGCGTCTGGCGACAAACGCGTCGTCGAATCGGGCTTGAGCGTGAATGACCTGATCGTCGTCAACGGCCTGCAGAAGGCGCGTCCCGGCGGAAGCGTTCGGCTCTCCCAGTCGTCGCCCGCGCCGCAGGGACTTCCCGCCGCCGCTCCCGCGCCCGGGGCTGCTCCCCAAGGCGAAGCGCCGGCGATGGCAACTGAAGGAACCGATGCCGCGAACGAAGCGGATTCTCCGGCGCCGGCTGCGACGTCGGCGACTTCCTCCGCAGGCGCTCCGGTCGATCCGGCTGGAGGGACGCGGACCTCGCCCGCCGCTGCGGGCGCGTCGCAGTTGCAGGGAAGCGACGATTCCGCGACGAGAAGGGGAAGTTGAGATCTCGATCGCGTCGCACGACGCTTCGTAGGTAGCGCCGTTCGTCGGTCCCGCAGCCCGCGGCCCGAGCAGTCGCCCGAGTAGCCACCAGGATTTTGCAGCGTGTTCTCTCGCTTCTTCATCGAACGCCCGATCTTCGCAAACGTCATCGCGCTGGTGACGATGCTGATCGGCGCCGTCGCGCTCGTCGGTCTCCCGATCGAGCAGTATCCCGAGATCACGCCCCCCACGATCCGCGTCTCCGCGGTCTACCCGGGCGCCAACGCGGCGGTCGTCGCCGACACCGTCGCCGCGCCGATCGAGCAGCAGGTCAACGGCGTCGAGAACATGCTCTACATGTCGTCGACCAGTTCGGGCGACGGCAGCTACAGTCTGACGGTCACGTTCGAGATCGGCACGAATCTGGACGACGCCCAGGTCCAGGTGCAGAACCGCATCGCCATCGCCGAACCGCAGCTTCCGGAGGAAGTCCGGCGTCAGGGCGTCACCGTCAAGAAGCAGTCGACGAACATCATCATCGTCGCCAGCCTGGTTTCCGAGAACGATCGGTACGACAGCATCTTCCTGTCGAACTACGCCAATCTTCGCCTGCGCGACGAACTGAGCCGCGTCGAGGGCGTGGGCGACGTCACGATCTTCGGCGCCAACAACTACAGCATGCGGGTCTGGCTCGATCCGCAGGAACTGGAATCGCGGCAGTTGACGACGCAGGACGTCATCGCCGCGATTCAGGAGCAGAACGTCCAGGTCGCGGCGGGCGCTCTGGGACAGCCTCCTTCGCCGAGCGGACTGGCGTTCCAGTACACGATCACTGCCCAGGGGCGATTGAGCGATCCGGAGGAGTTCGAGAACATCGTCGTCCGGTCGGGCCAGGAAGGCGAATTGACGTACCTCCGCGACGTCGCCCGGGTGGAACTGGGCGCACAGACGTACGACCAGTTCTCGCTCCTCAACGGACGCGAGACCTCGAACATCGGCATCTTCCAATTGCCGGGCTCCAATTCGCTCGCCGTCGCCGACGGCGTGCGCGAGGCGATGGAGCGGATGAGCCGCGCCTATCCCGAGGGGATGTACCACGTCTTTCCGCTCGACACGACGGAGTTCGTGGAGG
This sequence comes from Lignipirellula cremea, assembly GCF_056501455.1. Taxonomy (NCBI): domain Bacteria; kingdom Pseudomonadati; phylum Planctomycetota; class Planctomycetia; order Pirellulales; family Pirellulaceae; genus Lignipirellula; species Lignipirellula cremea. Next base: position 4,595,955 of record NZ_CM151415.1, on the reverse strand, counting down.
CCTCGATTCACGAGGTCTACGTGACGCTGTTCGAGGCGGGCATCCTGGTCCTGATCGTGATCCTGGTCTTCCTCCAGGACTGGCGGGCGGTGCTCATTCCGGCGACGACCGTGCCGGTGACGATCATCGGGGCCTTCGCGGCGATGTACGCGCTGGGGTTCTCGATCAACATGCTGACGCTGTTCGGCCTGATTCTGGCGATCGGCATCGTCGTCGACGACGCCATCGTGATCGTCGAAGCGGCTGCGCATAATATCGAACAGGGGATGAAACCGAAGGCCGCCACGATCCGCGCGATGGATCAGGTGCTCGGCCCGATCATCGGCATCACGCTCGTGCTGATGGCCGTGTTTCTTCCGTCGGCCTTTCTGGGCGGCATCACGGGCCAACTCTATCGCCAGTTCGCGCTCACGATCGCGGCGACCGCGGTGATCAGCGCGATCAACGCCATGACGCTGAAGCCGGCGCAGTGTGCGACGTGGCTGCGCCCGGTCAGCGCGCGCTACGACTATTCCGGACGGTTCGGATGGTTCTGGCGCCTGTTCCATCCGCTCGCCGTGCTGTGGGACTGGTTCTGCAAGGGGTTCAACTGGGTCTACGGCAAGTTCGAGGCCGTCTACGCCTGGATCGTCTGGCTGATGCTCAAGGGCTGGTGGGCGATGATGGCCGCGTTCGTCGCGATCGTCGTCTTCGCCGGCTGGTGGTATCAGCAGGTTCCGACGGGTTTTCTGCCGGTCGACGATCAGGGCTACATCATCGTTTCGATTCAGCTTCCGGACGCCGCGTCGCAGGAGCGAACGCGCGCTGTCATCGACAGCATCAACGCGAAGCTCGATAAGACCGACGGCGTCGCGGACTACTTCGCGATCGGCGGGTTCTCCTTCGTCGACGGCGCCGCGGCGTCGAACGCGGCGACCTACTTCATCACGTTCGATCCGTTCGAGGAGCGCCTGGAGCGTGACCTGCCGATGGAGAAGATCCTCGGCGGGCTGCAGGGACACTTCTTCTCGATCAAGGAAGCGATGGTCTTCGGCTTCGCTCCGCCGCCGATCCGCGGGCTCGGTCTGCGGGCCGGGTTCCAGATGCAGGTAGAAGACCAGGCCGATGCGGGTCTGGAAGAACTCGGCCTGGCCGTGCAGGAGATCATCGCGAGCGCGAGCAGCCAGTCGAAGCTCGCCGCGCTGAATTCCAGCTTCCGTCCCGGCGTGCCGCAACTCTACATCGACGTCGATCGGGCCAAGGCGAAGTCGCTCGGCGTGCCCCTCAGTTCGGTCTTCAACACCTTGCAGGCGAATCTCGGCAGCGCCTACGTCAACGACTTCAACAAGTTCGGGCGCACCTATCAGGTGCGCGTGCAGGCGGACGACAAGTACCGCATGGAGATCGAAGACGTCCAGCGACTGGAAGTCCGCAGTTTGACCGGCGCGATGATTCCCATGGGCAGCCTCGCCTCGATCGAGCGCTCCTTCGGTCCGCAGAACATCATCCGGTACAATCTCTACCCCTCGGCGGCCGTCCGCGGCGAACCGGCGCCGGGCGTCAGCTCCGGCGAAGCTCTGGAACTGATGGAAGAGATCGCGGCGGCGACGCTTCCCCAGTCGATGGGCTTCGAGTGGACCGACGCGTCGTATCAGGAGAAGCAGGTCGGCGGCGAAGCGGTCTGGATCTTCTCGCTCGCCGTGCTGCTGGTCTACTTCGTTCTTGCGGCCCAGTACGAAAGCTGGATCCTGCCGTTCGCGGTCATTCTGGTCGTTCCGCTCGGCCTGCTGGGCGCGATCGGCGCCGTATCGATCCGCGGCATGGACAACAACATCTACACGCAGATCGGCATCGTGCTGATCATCGCGCTGGCCAGCAAGAACGCGATCCTGATCGTGGAGTACGCGCGCGATCTGCATAACGAGGGAATGAAGATCTTCGACGCCGCGCTCAAGGCGTCGCGACTGCGGTTCCGTCCGATTCTGATGACGTCGTTCGCCTTTATCCTGGGCGTGTTTCCGCTGGTCATCGCGGAAGGAGCGGGCGCCGCAGGTCGTCAGGCTCTCGGCACCGCGGTGTTCGGCGGCATGATCGCCTCCACGGTGCTCGCGGTCTTCTTCACGCCGGTCTTCTACTTCGTCGCCGCTCACATCGCGGACTTCTGGAAGAAAGATCCGGAGGACGAAGGGCAGGTCGGCGTCGCCGAGGACCACGGGCCTCCCCACGGCGTCGGTCACGCGCCGCAGACGCACGCGTTCGAACCGGTGGAATCCAAAACCGACAGCCCGACCGGGAGCGGCGTCACCAGCCCGTTGCGAGCGTCCGTTCCGTCCGATCAAGTCAACGAAAGCGTCGACGACGTCGCCGAAACTTCGCCGGTCGACGAAAGCGCTCCGCCTGCCGTGCCGCCCCACGCGTCGCGCGAGAGCGGACAGGATCCGAACAACGGATCCGAGTGAAATGACTCGCGGCGCTCAGATGGGCGTCAACGCGTGCCTCGGCCGGTTTGTCCAACCGTACCGATTGGCGGACATCGCACGCACGGCTGGGCAAGCCAGCCATGGCACACCAGCCCGAGAATTCTGTCGCAGCGTTTGGCTCTGGTAGCGGAGTTCTCTACGCCTTCGATTGCTTTGCTTCGGACGCGGTCCGGACCGCTTGGGCCCGCTTGCGAGCGTCGAGTTCGACCGACCCGAAGACCGATTCGTGCTGCTGCAACGAAACCCGCAGCGCCTCCATCAGCCGCTTGGCCGTGAAGTAGCTCATCACGACGCGCTGTTCCAGCACGACCGGATGCTTGCTCGGACCCATGAACTCGGTCGTCAGGCCGAAATCGAGGATCACCTCCTCGATCGTCCGGCGGACCGAGCAGAAATTGGCGTAACTGGGGCTCAGACGCGATTCGTCGAGCGGCGCTCCGCCCGTGCGGGTCTCGGCAGCCGTCGACGCGGAATTTTCCGTCTCGGCGTGGGGCCCTTCGACGATCGCGGTGCGGGAGCGGACTTTCGCGGCGCTGGACATGACGGAACTCCGATGCGGAGGCGGGCGGAACGGCATTCGTCCCGCACGTCTCTCAAATCGAAAGTCCCGCGGCAAGAGCGATTCGCTGCAGTCTTCGGGTCAGGAACTTTCTCTTGGGTGTTCGAAAAAGGGCGACGTCGCCTGGCGGGGGCGCGCGGTCGTCGTGGGCCAGTCAGCCGTCGACGAGCCTAGGATTTCGACTCTGACGCCTGGGCCGGCGCTTGTCCTCGCCAGATGAACGATAGGCGATGTCCGGTTCAGAAGGCGACACTTTTCTTTTCGACCTCTGCTCGTAACGAAACGCAACGCTTAAATCAGCTTCGTCGCGACCGGCGCGTCGTCGTGGGCGAGATACGCCGGGCCCATGCAGAGGGGCTCGTAGCGTTCGTGGACGCTCTGCTCGACGTACTCGGGCGTCCAGCCGGCGGGATCCTCGAACAGGCGGATGCAGCGGATGTTGCGATCGCTGCAGAGGTCGAACCAGTGCTGCGTGCCGCGGGGAACGTTGATCAGGTCGCCCGCTTCGACCTGCACTGCGAACACCGGGCCGTTCTCCGGATGGATGTGGAAGACGCCGCCCCCCTTCACGGTGAAGCGAACCTCGTCCTCGGCGTGCGTATGCTCCTTCTTGAACTTCTGGAGCATGGCTTCCAGGTTCGGCGTCTCCGGCTTGACGTTGATGACGTCCGCCGTGACGAAGCCGCCCCGCTGCTTCAGCCGTTCGATCTCCGGCGCGTAGGCTTCGAGGATGTCGGCGTCGGTCGCGTCGGCGCCGATGCGGCCGTCGACGTCCCACTTCTCGTACCAGATGCCGAACGGCGCCAAGAATTCGTTGATCGCCTGCGGATCCTCGATCGTGCGGTTCTCGTCCTGGATGCGGATGCGGGCCATATTCGCGAGGTTCTCGTGGATGCGGAGAAGAAGATGCGGTCGTCGTCGCCTGTTCGGAACGGCGGCGGCTGGTCGGGATTATTTTCGAGGGAACGCTCGCTCCGATCAACCTCTTCGGCGATCACGATTCGAAACGTGCTACAGAAACGTCGTCAGATCCCGCCTAGCGCGAGGCGCCGCCATTCGCATTCGAGCAGGAATTCGAGGATCTCGACGTGCCGCCGGGCTTCCTGCACGTCCTTGCCCCAGGTGTAGAGGCCGTGCTTGCGGAGGAGGTATCCGAATCGCAGCGACTCGTCCCCCTGCTTCAGCAGCGTCCTGACCTCTTCGGCCAGCGTCGCGATGTCCTGCGTGTTCTCGAAGATGCGGAAGCGGACGGTCGTTTCGTGCGTCGGGATCCCGGCGAAGCCCTTGAGCATCTCGAAGCCGGAAAACTCGACGAAGCCCTGTCCGAAGTAGAGATCCGAAAGGATCGTCGTCCAGACCGAGTGCGTGTGCAGGATCGCTCCTGCCTCGGGTCGCTCGTCCGCCAGAACGACGTGCAGCATCGTCTCCGCGGAGGACTTGGGCTGGCCGGCGCTGGTCGGGCGACCGTCGGCGCCGACGCGGACGAAATCGGCTCGGGTCAGGCGTCCCTTATCCATGCCGCTGGCGGTGACGAGCAGTTCCAGGGGCTCCCGGGAGAGAACCGCGCTGTAGTTGCTGCTCGTGCCGACAGACCAGCCGCGGGAGTGAAACAGCCGTCCGCAGTCGGCCAGTTCGTCGGCGATTCGGTCCAGATCCACGGACGGAGCGGAGGAGGCGGCGTGCGACATCGAAAGCGGACTGCGGGGGAGGATGGCGGGGACGTCAGGGGCTCCATCTTATCGAATGCTGGCCTGTCCGAATGCAGGTTGTGGCGGCGCCTCCGGATACCGGCATCGAAGGGCGACGCCGGATCCGGCTTTTTCTCCGGATGACGCTACAGTTTCCCGTCAGCTCTGCCGATAGGGCGAGCGATAACGTCCGTAACGGCCGGGCAGCGGGGGCGATTCGTGACGCCTCGCCCTGCTCGGTCGTCCGGCGGCTTCGCCCGCGCAGTTCGAGGGAACGACGATGCTTCTGTTCTTGAGCGACCTTCACCTGCAGGACGATTCGTTTCTGGCGGATTCGTCCGAAGAGCGCTTCCTGCGACTGGCCCAGCAGATCGAAACCGCGGCTCTGGACGCCTGCGTCCGCTCCGACGGCAGCGAGGCTCCGATCGAAAAGGTGGACGTCGTGTTCCTCGGCGACGTGCTCGACCTCGCCCACTCGCGGCGCTGGATCGACCGGAACGTGCGCCCCTGGAGCGACCCGGCGACCCCCGCGTTCGCGTCGACCGTGCATGAGATTCTGGACGCCACGTTCGCCCGGCATGCGGCGGGCCTCGCGCGACTGGACGACTTCTCTTCCCGCGGGACGATCTCCCTGGAACTGGCCGGGAAGTTCGGTCCGATCGCGGCCGAGACGCCGATTCGCTTTCACTACCTGGTCGGCGAGCGGGACTGGATCCTGCATCTGCCCGAGAAGTCGCTCGATTCGGTGCGGCAGAAGGTCGTCAGCCGGTTCCGCCTGTCGCAGTCGGGACAGGAACCCTTCCCCCACGATCCGGACGAGAGCCCCGCGATCGAGGAACTGCTGCGGGCTCGCCGCACGTACGCGCGGCATGGCGACCGGTTCGACGCCCTTTGTTTCCCCGAGCAGCGCGACCGGGCGAGCCTCCGAGACGTGCTGCTGCTGGAAGTCCTGCTCCCCTTCCTGATTCAGGCAGAGCCCGCGGTCCGCGCCGAGATGCCGCCCGCCTTCTGGCAGGACCTCTGCCGGCTGACATGCGTGCCGCGCTGGTCGTGCCTGACCGATTACCTCGACGGCGTCTTCGAGCGTTACGATCTGGCGCCGCAGGCGGTCCGCGACTGGCGCTCGACGTGGGACGAACTGGTCTACGCCGTCAGGACGCTGGAGTGCTTCCGGGAATTGGCCGAGAGCCTGCCACGCGGCTTCGCCGACGAGTTCGCGCAGGCGCTCAGCTTCCGCGAACGATCGCGCGGCGGCGACGACGCCTCTCGCAAGCGCGTCCGCGAGACGTGGGATCGGAAGAGCGGATCGCTCGCGCCGTTCGCCGCGCGGGAGCAGGAGTTTCGCAACCGTCGCGCCCGGTACGTGGTCTACGGCCATCGCGAAGCGCCGGAGTCCGAACTGCTCGACCAGACGATCGCCGACGGCTACGCCCTGGAGCAGATCTATCTCAACGCCGGCATGTGGGGCGTGACGGTGAAGCCGTCGCTGGGGACCGGCGCCGCGGCGTTTCACGCCGTCGAACGTTGCCGGCTGCTCGCGATCGCCGACGGCGACGAACTGGAAGGTCGCGGCTACGCGACGTGGGACTCCGAGCGAAGCGCCGTCGTCGCGCCGCGTCGAGCGCCGGAGCAACCTCGCCGGGAGCAGACTTCGTCGCGGGAACGACAGCACGAAGCCCATGCCGGCGTCCGACGCCCCCACTTCCTGAACGTCGCCGCGCGGGCAAGGAAGAGCTGAGCGGACGGATTAGATTTCAGGTACGCCTGCTTCGTGTGCTACGGCTGGCTTGTCCAGCCGTGCCGAATGGAAGGCGCTGCATGCACTGCTGGGCAAGCCAGCCGTGGCACACAGACTTCGCTCTTGCGGCCCCCCTGATCAATAATGAAAAACGGCCCCCGCACGATCGAGCGTGCGGGGGCCGTTTATGTTTCAGCGAGTCATGCGGCGAGCGAATCGCCGAACGGCCTTACGCCTGACGACCCAGGCCGAAGCCTTCGCGATACTTGCGACGGATCAGGAACTCGGCGTCGGCGGGAGCGGACGACTTCATGTTCTCGGCGTCCCATTCGACCTTCTCGCCCGACCAGACGGCCAGGTTGCCGAGCAGGACGGTCTCGGTCAGCGGACCGGCGTAGCCCGGGAAGTTCGACATGCAGAGGCTGGGGTCGCCCGCCTTGATGCCCTGGGCGAACTCGTCGAAGTGACCCGGCGACTGCTTGAAGTCGACGGCGGGCTTATCGATGCCGATCAGCTTGTATGAGCCGCAGTAGTCGTCGCCCGAGTAGATCGCGCCCTTTTCGCCCAGCACGAGAGCGCCGGAGCCCGAGAGCTGCTTGGTGCCGTCCGCAGCCTTGTTGAAGGCTTCGTCCGGAACGATATCCAGCGGGGGCAGCTTGCCGCCGTCGTACCACGTGAAGATGAGCGCGTCGCGGTTCTCGTTCTGCGGGAACGCGTAGTCGATCACCGACCACTTCGGGAACGTGATCCGGTCGTGACCGCTGGTCTGAGCGGTGACCGAGGTCGGATCGCGCAGATCCAGGCCCATGAAGGGCATGTTCAGCGTGTGGCAGGCCATGTCGCCGAGGGCGCCGGTGCCGAAGGCCCAGAAGCCGCGCCATTTGAACGGGTGGTAAGCCGGCGAGTATTCGACGAAGTCGGCCGATCCGACCCAGCCGTCCCAGTTCAGGCCTTCGGGAACGGGCTGCGGCTCGGGCTTGACGTCGCCCTGCGGCCACACCGGACGGTTGGTCCAGATATGCACGGCCTTGATCTTGCCGAGGTGGCCGCCCTTGAGGATCTGGGCCGCTTCGCGAAGGGCCGAGCCGGCGGTGCCCTGGTTGCCCATCTGGGTCACCAGCTTCTTCTCCGCCGCGATCTTCGACATCACGCGGGCTTCTTCGATGGACTTGGTCATCGGCTTCTGGCAGAAGCAGTGCAGACCCATCTCCATCGCCATGACGCCGATCGGGGCGTGCATGTGGTCCGGCGTGCTGACCGTGACCGCGTCGACGTTCTTGCCGACTTCTTCGAGGCACTTGCGGTAGTCGGTGAAGGCCTTGCCGTCCTTGAAGCGGCGACCCTGCTTTTCGAGCGTGTCGGCGTCGACGTCGCAGAAGGCGACGACCTTGCCGGTGCGGGCGGCGTCCGCCGAGTCGCTCTGGCCTTTGCCGCCGACGCCGAAGCAGGCGTAGCGGATCTCTTCGATGGCGGACTTGCTCTCCTGAGCGTTCAGTCCGCCGGCGACGTAGTAGCCGGCGCCGATCGCCGCCGTGGTCTTGATGAACGTACGACGCGAAGGTCGTCGAACCATGGGATCGCTCCTGAGTGTATCGTTGCGGAGGCTTGAAATAGACGAACCGGGAAATCAGCTGCTTGCGACGGTCGACGGGGACAGGCGCCGTCGAACGACCGAAAGCTCGCTCGCGAAGAAGGAAGAGCCTGCTCGCGAAGAAGCAGGTTCGAATCCGGCGACGCGATGCCGGCAGGCGGGCGGAAAGATCGCCGAGCACGGCGCGAACGACTCGCAGGGAGTCGCGCAGCGCCGACTAGCGTAATCGACGGGACCGCTGGCAAGGCCGGTAACGCCAGTTTATCTTCCCCAGTCCGGCAGTTTGAGGTACGCACGGCATTATTATGTTGCGCCAATGGAATTGCGAGCGGCCAGACCTCCTCCGGGCGGCAAAAATTGCCGGCTTTTCAGGCGCCTTGTCGCACTTCGCCTATGTCGGAACGCGGGGCGTTTTGTTCGACCTGGGCGAGGGCGTCGCCTCGCGATTGGACCCGACGCTGTTCGGGCGAGTTGAGGTCTTCCTCTCGCATGTCCATGACGATCACCTGCTGGGGCTGCGCGGCTTCGCGCTGATGCGATCGGTTCTCCATCGCGATCCCGATCACCGACCGACGGTTCACGTTCCCGCGCCGGCGCTGGAATTCGTCGCTGCGGATCTGACGGCGTTCGCGTCGCTCAGCGGGTTCGAGTGGCAGGCGGGCATCGAACTGCAAGCGATCTCTCCCGGTCAGAATCTGCTGCTCCACGGGTCTCACTACGTCGAAGCTTTCGACGCCGATCACCTTCCGAGCGGAGCGTCGCTCGGCTATCGATTGATCGAACGACGCAAGCGGCTGCAGGAGCGCTGGCGTCATCTCGAAACGTTCGAAGTGGCGTCGCTGCGGAAGCGGTTGCCGGTCGAGGAGGTGCTGGAGGAATTCGACGTCGCGGAGTTCGTCTACTCAGGCGATACGCCGCTCTGCCCTGCTCCGTTCGCGCACCGTGCGAAGATTCTGTGGCACGAGGCGACCTTTCTCGACCCTGCCCATCGCAATCTCGAAGTCGGCCGACATGCCGTGCTGGCCGACGTGATCGCGCTGGCGAAAGAGGCCGAGGCCGAGAGCCTGGTCCTGACGCATGTCAGCCGGCGCTATCGCGAAGCCGATGTCTGCGACGCGATCGAAGGAGCGCTGACGGCGACCGGCTACGACCGGCCGACCTTCTGGCTCCGCGGCAGCTTCGATCTGCCGGTGGACTGAACGGTTGATCCGGCGTGTCCGGTGCGTCATCCTGTGGAGAGTTCTCCTCCTCGGATCGACGTATGGCCGCCACTCGACGTCGCCGCTTCCCGACGTTCTCGCTGTTCGTCGGGCTCGCGCTGCTCGCGGCCAGTCCGGTCGGTTGGGCTTGGCTGCAGTACGACCTCTATCGCGAGGAAGAGGACGTCCTGGCTGAACTCAAGCGAGCGGGGATCGACCACTACTCCGAACGTCGCGTCTTTCTCGCCCAGCAGCCGGGCGACGCGTCGGAAGAAATGTGGGAGATCATGACCGCGAACTGGCGGGCGGAAGCGGATCGATCTTTTCCCTGGCTCCGTCCGCTACATCGCGTCGACGTCCACGAGCCCGTCCCGCTGGACCTGGCGACGCGGATCGCGACGCTGCCGCGGGTCGAGGAAGTCGGATTCGTTCCTGCGCCGGAAGGCCTCCCTGCTCGACCGACCCTGGCGGAGAGCGGCATCGATCTGGACGAGTTGGCGAAGACGGTTCTCGCGGGAGCTGACCTCGACCAGCCGATTCCGTCCGGACGAACCCTCGTCGGCGACGAACTGCCCGAACTGGAGTCGCGGCTGAGGGAAGCCTGGGCGGGGTTCGGCGAACAGCGCGTCGCCGAGCGGTACGCCGTTTCGATCGCAATTTCGCCTTACAAGATCGTGGGGCGGACGGTCGCCTACGGCGAACGGAAGAAGTGCCTGTCGCATCTCCGCGGCTGGTCCGATCGTCTCGATATCTCGATTCGCGAGGGGGCGGAATGGAAGAGCGTGTCGCACGGCATGGTCGACGACTCGGTCTGGATCCAGAAGTCGCCCGATGGATCCTATCTATTTTCGGACTACGAGAGCTTGCCGCCCTACGTGCAGCCGGAACTCTTCGGAAGCTGGAATGCGGCTGTGCCCCCTTCGACGCTTATCGCCGCAGGAGTCGATTATGCGGAGGCGTTGCCCGGCGGAGCCTACGCGATCCGGTTTCGTCCGTTCGATGCGCCCTTCAGGCAACCGTCGGACGGGGCGTCGTACGACACGCCGTTGCACATCGACACGATGACGCTCGTGGTGCGACCGGACAGGAATTGGTGCGTCGAGCGGGGAGAAGCGGAGTTCGAAGAGAAGCAGCGCGTCGAGTGGCGGAGCGAGCTCGAACGACATGGCGATCAGGTAGTCATCCGCGAACAGCTCGTGCGGACCTACGACAGTCGCGGCGGCGCGGCGGCGAGAGCAGCGTCGCAGATGCACCATTCGGTCTTCGACTGGGATCTGAATCCCGACATCGCTGCCGACGAGTTCTCCCTGGCGAGCGCCGGCGCCGGACCGCTCGGCCCGCCGCAAACGATCCCCTGGTACCGGCATTGGTACCTCGGGACGGCCCCCCTGGGTTTGGTGCTGACGGCGTTCGCGCTGCTCCGTATCGTCGCGCGGCGACTGTTGACCCGTCGCGAACTCCGGGCGGCGGCTCGAGAAGCGCAGCCGACGGCAGCGACGCAAGAGGCGTCGACGGCTCTCGAGGTTACTTGAACCCCGCTCGCGGATCGTTGCCGGCGTCGTAGTCGGCGCCGCTCAGGTTCTCGAATTCGAGCTTGCCGTCCTTGCGCCAGACTTTCACCTTTCCCGCGTTGACGACGCCCTTCGATCCAGTCGCGGAAATCGTTTCCAGCCGGACGTCGTTGCGACCGTCCCCTTCGAGGATGATCTGATCCTTCGACTCGTCGAAGCTGATCCGCTGAGCGTCCGCATTCTTATCGCTGGATTCGAGCCGGGCGTTGCCGCTGGCGAGCGCTTCCAGATAGTAGAGCGGCGAAGGCCCGCTGCCCGGGATGGGAGCCTGTCGCAGATCGAGCCGGTCGCAGTGGAGCGTGACCGATTTCTCCGGAAGGGCCGCACGGTCCTGCGGGCGATACTGAACCTCCCAACTGGGAGCGGGAGCGAACAGCGCGACGGTCCGGTCGATGAAGGCGACCGATCGCTTGAGATAGTCCCCCTCGAAGCCGGCTGAGCACTCGACGTAGAAGTATTGCAGCGACTTGGGTCCGACGGTCGGAGTCGCGGCAGGCGGACCGCCGAAATCGCCCGTGGTCAGCCGGACGCTGCTGATCCACGCCGGTCCCCGGGCGACGAACTTTCCCGTCTCGGGCGCGATTTCCAGTCGCTGCGCCTGGAACTTGTCGATCGAGCGGAGTTCGCCGGAGACTTCGCTGCGGCTCTCCGAATAGATGCCCCCCTCGAAGGCGAGCGATTGCAGCTTCGGCGCCTCGAACTCGGTCTGCATCAGGTCGATGGGGCGATCGAATCGGGCCACGAGCGCGGCGGAGGTGGCGAACTGCCGGTCGGTCGTGGTCTTCACGTCCTGCCGGAACGTCGCTTCGCGTCCGCTGGCGGAGAGGCTTTCCTTCCACGCGACGGTGACCCACTGCATCGGTTCGGCGCCGCCGGAAGCGGGCGTCGACGGGCCGGCGAGCGGCGAGACGGAACCGACTTTCCCGCGCATACGCATGCGTCCTTCGCCGACCACCTGCAGCAGCGACTGCGTCCGATCGACGTCGATCGCCGGACCCTCCAGCCGCATCGATTCGGAGTCCACGATCGCAGGAATTCGCTGCGCGGGGTCGCCCCAGATTCGGAGCGTTTCGTTCTTCTCGGGCGAGCGTTGCCAGTGCAGGCCCTGCGACGTCACGGCCAGCGGCTTGATCGCCCCCTGCTCAGGCGGCAGCGTCTCGCGGAAATCGACGGCGCCCTGAATGAAGAGCTCGCTCAGGTCCCACTCTTCGCCGCGGCGCAGCAGTTCCAGACGAACCAGGTCGCCCGCGAGCGAGTAACGCTTCGCCTGCGGTCCTGCTTGATTCGAGGAGCCGAGCGCTCCGATGCCGTCGCCGCGCGCGACGGGCGTGACGCCGGGGAGTTCCTTGAACCAAGCTTCCAGTTGCGGGGTGCGGACCGAGATCTGCGGCGAATCGAGCGCGACTCGACCCTTGGCCATGAACCGCAGCGGCTGAATGTTAGCGGAACCGAACGACCCGATGCCGTCGTCGCCCCCCTCGGGCGCGGCGCCCGCGCGAGCCTCTTTCGGCAATTCCTTCATCCAGAAATCGACCCGGTCGGCCGACGCCGAGGAAGCGCCCCCTTCGAGGACGACGCGCGCGCCGCCGATCAGCGAAATGACGTGCTCGTCGTTCTGCTTCAGCAGCCTGGCGGCGTCGGTCCAGAACAGGTCGACCGGCTTGGGCGTCTCGCCGCCGAGCGTGGCGTGCAGATGTCCCGGCCCGGCGATCTCGCCCGTCCCCAGCCCGCCCCCTTCGGCGAGAAAGTACACGATCTTCGGCGATGCGATGAGCCGTCCCTGGTGCGCCAGCCGGGCCTGGGAGTCGTGCTGCAATACGAGCTTCCGCTCGCGCACGTCGTACTCCATGCTGTTGCCCTGCGCTTCGAGTTCGCGCGAGCGAACGTGCGCCATGACGGGGTGCCCCAGAGCGACCAGTCGCTTGGCGCCCAGCTTGGCCTTCGCGGTCGGATTCAGCGGATCGGCGAATTCGTCGAACTCGATTTCCAGCCGTTCGCAGACGAGTTGATCGCTGGCGAGCCCCGTCCCGAGACTGCGGTCGAGATGGACGTCGCCCTCGAACGCCGCGGTTCGCAGATCGAAATTGAGCGTGAAGTCCTTCGTGCAATGGAGTTCGAGCGTCCCCTGCGGTTCCTTCGCGGGGGCGCTCCCGTTCGCGACCGAGGCCTCGTCGCTGAACAGTCCCGGGGCGTCGAGTTCGATCCGGACCTCGTCCACGTGCGCGAGTTCCAGCGACGCGACGTGCTGCAACGCTTCGTGCGATTCGAAGCCTTCGCCTTCGTCGCCATCCTCGCGGAAGTTGACCGCCAGGTCCTTCCCCTTCGCCCAGTGAGGGCCGTAGTAGACCTCCACCTGGTGCGGCGTGGAAAGCAGCTTTCGGTCGATCTGAACGTCGCGCGTGACCAGTTGGAAGCTGTCGTTCGCGCCGGGACGACTCTCGGCCATCGTCATGACGACGTCGCCGACGAGGCGGCCCCCTTCGATCTTGCCGATCTTGCCCGCGGCGAGGTCGATCTTCTCCGTGAAACGGAGGCGTCCGCCCGACGGCGCCCTGACGACGAGGTTGCGGACCCCGGTCGCGTCGACGATCGGGAAGATCATCGTGATCGGTTCGACGGCCAGTTCGCCCGTCGGCTCGATCTGGTACTCGCGGAAGTAGAGCGTCCCGTGCGACGTCATCAGCGTCTTCGGGCTATCGAGTTCCCAGCTCTTGGGCCCGAAGAGTTCGGGCGAAACCGCCGTCGCGGGAGCTCCCACCGGCGTGACGTCGACGTAGGTCGCCGCGTCGAGCTGCGAATAATCGAGCGGCGGTCGATCGGACCTGGGATCGATGCGGGGCGCGACGACCAGCGAATAGACCGTGAGCGCGGCGATCAGCGCGGCCGCCGCCAGCGCGCCGCGAAAGGCTCTTCCGATCCACTCGTTCATCCGTAAGCGTCCTTGCCGACGGGAGATACAAACGCCGCGATGGTAGCGGAAGACGCCGAAGTTCGGCAACGCCAGTCGGCTAGGGCGAAGCCGTCTAGAACGATTCTGCGACCGGTTCAGGCGAGCGGGGGGCGTAAACCCTCCGTGTTTTTCGCACAGCGATCCCGCGAACGATCCGAAAACACGGAGGGCTTACACCCTCCGCTCGCCGCATGCGGTAGTCAACCGAACCTTACGACGAATACCGCTTCAGCACGTCGTCCCACAATCCCTGGGCGACGAGCAACTTTTCGACCAGTTCGCGTACGGCGCCGCTGCCGCCGGGGATCGAGGTGACCCAGGCCGCGGCGTCGCGGATCGCCTGCGGCGCGTCGGCGACGGTCACGCCGAAGCCTGCCCGTTGAATCATCCGCAGGTCGGGGAAATCGTCGCCGATGTAACAGACCTCGTCCCATCCCAGGCCGAGATTCGCCACGATCGTTTCCGCCGCCGCGAGCTTGTCGCCCACCCCCTGACGGACGAGGTCGATCTTCAGCTCTTTCGCGCGACGCGCGACGATCGACGAATCGCGGGCGGTGATCAGGCCGAAGGTTCGGCCCGCCTCCTGCCACAGGCGGATGCCCATGCCGTCGCGGACGTGAAAGCGCTTCTGCTCGTTCCCCTGGGCGTCGAACAGAAGTCCGCCGTCGGTCAGTACGCCGTCGACGTCGGACAGAATCAGGCGGATACGCTCCACGGAAGCCTTTCGTCGAACGGTCGATTATCCGCCGGGCCGGTCGCGGCTTGCATCCGCCTCAGTCCTCGTCGCGGTCCCGCTGGACCGGGAAGACGTCGAACTCTTCCTCGTCGAGCGGGCGCTCGTTCGGGACGCTGTGCTCTTCCTTCAGCCAGCGTCCCAGATCGATCTGCCGACAGCGGGCGCTGCAGAACGGCATTGCCGGAGTCTTGTCCGTATCGAACAGCTTATCGCAGGTCGGGCAGCGGAGCTTGGCCATGATCGGGCGCTCTCTTCGGCGACGGGGCGATCAGTCAGCAGACTTCGCCGGCTTGGAATCGGACTTCTTCGACGATTCGGACTTCCCCGAATCTCCGCCCGATTTGCCCGAGTCGCCGCTCGCCGACTTATCGGCGGAGGCGCTCTTCTTGTAGGACTCGCTGCGGTAATCGGTCGTGTAAAAACCCGATCCCTTGAACATCAGCGCCGCCCCGGTCCCCATCAGGCGGCGGAGCTTCTTCTTTTTGCACGCGGGGCACTTTTCCAGTTCCGGCTCCGTGATGGACTGGAACTGCTCGAAGGCGTGATTGCAGGCTTCGCAGACGTAGTCGTAAGTAGGCATCGGAACGGGAACCCCAGCATTGTTTCGTAAGACCGTCAGGATCTCTTGTTTAAGATGCCGCACGCGCGTGTCCGGCGCCGTCGATCAGCCCGGCTTGCCGGCGGAAACCACGACCTGGGCAGGCCGAATGACCCGGTCGTGCAGGAGATAGCCGGTCCGGGCGACTTGCAGGATCGTACCTTGCGGAGCGTCGTTCGGGATCTGCGCAACCGCTTCATGACGGTGCGGATCGAACGGACCGGTCGCCTCGATTTCCCGAACGTGATGCCGTTCCAGCGACGTGCGAAAGCGCTGCAACACCATCCGCACGCCGGCGGCGATCGGCTCTTCCGAGCCCTTCGCCGACTCCAGCGCCCGCGTAAGATCGTCCGCGACGGGGAGCAGGTCCTCGACAAGGCGCTGCGACGCGTACTTCTTCTCGTCTTCCGCCTCGCGGCGAACGCGCTTGCGGTAGTTCTCGAACTCCGCCTGGGCCCGCAGATCCTGTTCCGCGGCGGCTTTGAGCGAGGCTTCGAGTTCGGTGATGCGTTCCTTCGCCATGTCGAGCGGCGTGGTCGCGCGCTCCGCCTGATCCTTGGCAGTCGCTTCGCCCGCGGCGGCGCGGTCGTCGTCCTGGTGGTCGGTTTCCATGGCCTGGCGTTCGTTTTCGGCGTTCATCGCTGCACTCGGCGCTGACTGATCGGGGCTACTCGGCTTCGTCCGAGGCGCCCGTGAAGAGTTCCTTGAGGTTTTCCAGAAACGACTTGCGGTGGGGCGAGACGTTCTTCGCCTCGACGTCGGCGAGTTCTCGGAGAAGTTCCTCCTGCCGGCCGGAGATCTTCTTCGGCACTTCGACGTACGTCCGCACGGCCAGGTCGCCCGGAGGACCGCCATGCGGATCGGGCATCCCCTTGCCGGGAATACGGAAGACTTCGACCGCCGGCGTGCCGGGCGGGATCTTCAGCGTCGCGGGGCCGTTCAGGGTGGGAGCCTCGATCGTCGCGCCGAGAGCCGCCTGGGTGTACGAGATCGGCATCTGGAGCACGAGGTGCCGCCCGTCGCGCTGAAACATCTTATGCGGTCGGACATGCACGGCGACGAGGCAATCGCCCCGCGGTCCGCCGGAGAGGCTCGGTTCGCCTTCGCCGGCCAGTCGCACCTGCATCCCGTCGTCGATGCCGGGAGGAATGGCGACGGTCAGCAGGACCTCTTCGCTCTTGACCCGCCGTCCCTTGCAATCGGGGCAAGGATCGTCGACGACGTACCGTTCGCCGCGGCATTGCGGACAGGCCGTTTCCACCCGCAGGATGCCCGCCTGCTGCACGACGGCGCCGCGCCCCTGGCAACGCGGACAGACGCGCGGCTGGGTGCCGGGCTTCGCCCCGGCGCCGTGACAAGTGGCACAGGCTTCGTTCCGGCGGAAGCGGATTTCTTTCTCGACTCCCGCGGCAGCCTCTTCCAGCGTCAGCGTCGTTTCGACGCGCAGCGAGGCGCCCTTGTTCGAGCGGCCGCGACGCGAGGCGCCGAACAGGTCCCCGAAGACGCCGCCGCCGAACATGTCTCCGAAGGCTTCGAAGATGTCGTCGACGTTCTGGAACTGCGGACCCCCTGCTCCGACGCCGGCATGGCCGAAGCGATCGTAGCGGGCTCGCTTATCGCCGTCGCGAAGGACTTCGTAGGCCTCGGAGGCTTCCTTGAAGATC
Organism: Lignipirellula cremea; assembly: GCF_056501455.1. Classification (NCBI taxonomy): domain Bacteria; kingdom Pseudomonadati; phylum Planctomycetota; class Planctomycetia; order Pirellulales; family Pirellulaceae; genus Lignipirellula; species Lignipirellula cremea. The sequence goes on along the minus strand of NZ_CM151415.1, from coordinate 4,579,202 downwards.
TCGATCGCTTCGGGATCGTCGCCGTTGCGATCGGGATGGTACTTGATCGCGATCCGGCGATAAGCGGTCGCGATTTCGCTGCCGTCCGCGCTCTTGGCGACGCCGAGAATTTCGTAATAGTCGCGTTTCGTCGCCATCCGCTCCCGCCGACCGGTCCCCGGCCGCCATGCGTCGTGATCGTACGATCGTCGAAAGAGACCCGAACGGTCCCCCTTCGACGACGCGAGCCGCCCTCGTTCCCGAGAAGCGGCTCGCCGAGAGATTCATCCTTTCGCGAGACCGGTCGGTTCGATCCGGCCCCGCGTTCTAATTCAGTCCCGTTCGAGCGACGTTAGCGAACGACGCCTTCGACGGCGGCTTTGCCTTCGTCGATGTTCGAAACGAGCGCGTCGGTCGTCAGCATCAGCGCCGCGATCGAGCCGGCGTTGCCCAGCGCGGTCCGGACGACCTTGACCGGGTCGATGATGCCGGCCTTGTACATGTCGACGTACTTGCCTTCGTTGGCGTCGTAGCCGATGTTCTCCGCCTTCTGGGAGACCTCGTCCACGATGACCGAGCCGTCCAGGCCGCCGTTGTCGCAGATCTGCTTCAGCGGAGCCGAGAGAGCTTTCAGAACGATGCCGACGCCGATCTTCTCGTCGCCCTTGGCCGCCTTCTTGGCCGCTTCGACCGCTTCGCGGCAACGCAGCAGAGCGACGCCGCCGCCCGGCAGAATGCCTTCTTCGAGCGACGCGCGAGTCGCATGCAGCGCGTCTTCGATGCGGGCCTTCTTCTGCTTCATTTCGGCTTCGGTGTCGGCGCCGACCGAGATGACCGCGACGCCGCCGGAGATCTTCGCCAGGCGCTCCTGGAACTTCTCCTTGTCGTACTCGCTGTCGGTCTGCTCGATCTGACGGCGAATCTGTTCTTCGCGCTTCTTCACCTCGGCCCGGTCGCCCGCGCCTTCGATGATCGTCGTCGAGTTCTTGTCGACCCGGGCGGTCTTCGCCTGGCCCAGGTAATCGAGCGAGAGGTTCTCGAGCTGCAGGCCGAGGTCCTCGCTGATCAGCGTCCCGCCGGTCAGGACGGCGATGTCGCCCAGCATGGCCTTGCGGCGGTCGCCGAAGCCGGGGGCCTTCACCGCACAGACGTTGAGCACGCCGCGGAGCTTGTTGACTACCAGCAGCGTGAGCGCTTCGGCGTCGACGTCCTCGGCGATGATCAGCAGCGGGCGACCCGTCTGGCTGACCTTCTCCAGGACCGGCACGAGGTCGCGAAGATTGCTGATCTTCTTCTCGTGGATCAGGATGAAGCAGTCCTTCAGTTCGCAGTCCATCTCCGTCGCACGGTTGATGAAGTAGGGCGAGATATAGCCCTTGTCGAACTGCATGCCGTCGACGTACTCGACCTCGGTCGTCGAGGTCTTGCCCTCTTCGACCGTGATGACGCCGTCGCGACCGACCTTGTACAGAGCCTCGGCCAGCATGTTGCCGATCTCGCGGTCGTTGTTGGCGCTGATGGCGCCGACGTGAGCGACCATCTCCTGGCTGTTCTTGCCGGAGATCTTCTGCGCCATCGCGAAGAGCTTCTCTTCCGCGGCGGCGACGCCCTTCTCGATCCCGCGACGAATCGCGGCAGGATTCGATCCCGCGACGATGTTGCGGAGACCTTCCTTGTAGATCTCGCGAGCCAGAACCGTCGCCGTCGTCGTGCCGTCGCCGGCCAGATCGCTGGTCTTCTGGGCCACTTCGACCACGAGCTTGGCGCCCATGTTCTCGAAGCGATCCTCGAGTTCGATCTCCTTGGCGACGGTGACGCCGTCCTTCGTGACGGTCGGGCCGCCGAAGGACTTGTTGATGATCACGTTGCGGCCGGTGGGGCCCATCGTCGAAGCGACGGCCTTGGCCAGCTTCTCGACGCCCTGCAGCATCCGCGCCCGGGCGTGATCGTCGAATAGAAGTTGTTTCGCCACGTTAAACCCTTTGTTTCGGAAGCCTGCGAGAGGCGTTGATTCGTAAGGAGGAAGGCCGCGACGACGCTGGTCAGCCGCGACCTTTCAGGAGCCGTTCGGCGTTACGCGAGAACCTTGGCGAGGATGTCGTTCTCGCGGAGGATCTTGTACTCGACGCCGTCGACTTCGACCTCGCTGCCGCCGTACTTGCCGTAGATGACCTGATCGCCGACCGCGACGGAGAGCTTGCCGCGATCGCCGCTTTCCAGGAGCTTGCCCGGGCCGACGGCGACGACCTTGCCGCGCTGCGGCTTTTCCTTGGCCGAGTCCGGCAGGACGATGCCGCCCGCGGTGACCTCTTCCGCTTCGAGGGGCTCGACGACGACGCGATCATCCAGGGGGCGAAGGTTCAGCTTGGCCATGACGTTCGTTCCTTCTCAGAGAGTCGGTTGTGTTCGGTTGATTCGATGTTCGGCAGATGCGGTCGATTGACCGCGGCGACGGCCCGGCTGCGGGCCGCATCGCGAGAGACGCTTGTGCGCCTCCCGCGGTTGTTTCGAAGCGTGAGCTGCAAGCGGCTTACATCATGCCGCCCATGCCGCCCATTCCCATGCCGCCCATTCCGCCCATGCCGCCGCCCATCCCGTGGTCGTGATGGTCGTGGTGGTCGTCGTCGCCGCCCTTCTTGGGAAGTTCGGTGATGAGCGACTCGGTGGTCAGCAGCAGCGTCGCGACCGAGGCCGCGTTCTGCAGGGCGGTGCGAACGACCTTAGCCGGGTCGATGACGCCCGCCTTGATCAGGTCTTCGTATTCGCCGGAATCGGCGTTGTAGCCTTCGTTGTCCTTCAGGTTCCGGACGCGATTGACGACCACGGCGCCGTCGACGCCGGCGTTGGTCGCGATCGTGCGAAGCGGATAGTCGAGGACGCTGGAGATGATGCCGGCGCCGACCTTCTCGTCGCCTTCCAGCTTCAGCTTCGCGATCGCCTTCTCGGCACGGATCAGGGCGACGCCGCCGCCCGGAACGATGCCTTCTTCCAGCGCCGCCGCGGTGGCCGCGCGAGCGTCTTCGAGCAGGTACTTCCGCTCCTTCATTTCCGTTTCGGTCGCCGCTCCGCAGTGGATCTGGGCGACGCCGCCGGCGAGCTTGGCGAGGCGCTCCTGGAGCTTCTCGCGATCGTACTCGCTATCGGTCCGGTCGATTTCCCGGCGGATCTGCTCGGCCCGGCCCTGGATCGCATCCTTGGCGCCGGCGCCTTCGATGATCACCGTCTCGTCGGAGGTGATGCGGACCTTCTTGGCGCGTCCCAGGTCGGCGAGCTTGACGCCTTCCAGTTCGACGCCGAGATCCTTGAAGATCGCCTGTCCGCCGCACAGCACGGCGATGTCGCCGAGCATGGCCTTGCGGCGGTCGCCGTAGCCGGGCGCCTTGACCGCACAGACCTGCAGGATGCCGCGCATCTTGTTGACGACGAGCGTCGCCAGGGCTTCGCCTTCGACGTCTTCGGCGATGACCAGCAGCGGCTTCTTGGACTTGCTGATCGCTTCGAGCAGCGGGATCAGCGGCTTGTTCGAGCTGATCTTCTCTTCGAACAGCAGGATGTAGCAGTTGTCGAGTTCGACCGAGACGTCATCCTGGTTGGTGACGAAGTGGGGCGACAGATAGCCCCGGTCGAACTGCATGCCCTTGACGATCTCGACGGTCGTTTCGCTGCTGCGACCTTCCTCGATCGTGATCACGCCGTCCTTGCCGACCTTCAGGAAGGCGTCGGCGAGGACCTTGCCGATCGTCGGGTCGTTGTTGCCCGCGATCGTGGCGACCTGTTCGATTTCCTTCTTGTTCTTCTCGTCGATCTTCGTGGCGAGCTTGTTGACGACGTAATCGCCGACCGCTTCGACCGCCTTGAAGATGCCGCGCTGCAGGGCCATCGGGTCGTGACCCGAGGCGACCCGCTTCAGGCCTTCGCGGAAGATGGCCTCGGCCAGGACGGTGGCCGTCGTGGTGCCGTCGCCGGCGACGTCGTTGGTCTTGCTGGCCGCTTCCTTGACGAGCTGGGCCGCGAGGTTTTCGTACGGGTCGTCAAGTTCGATGTCCTCGGCGACGGTGACGCCGTCCTTGGTCACCTTCGGCGAACCCCAGCCCTTGTCGAGCACGGCGTTTCGACCGCGGGGGCCGAGGGTGCTTTTGACGGCACGTGCCAGCTTCGTCACGCCGGCTAGAAGCGCCTGACGCGCTTCGTCCTCGAAAACCATTTGCTTCGCTGCCACGTCGCATTCCTCCAGAAGGAAACAGGCGTAACCGTCGGCGACCAGGATGAGCGCCGCCGGCGGGTTCTTTAACAGGGTCGGGATCCGACCGCGATCGACCAGCGAACCGTTGGTCGGTTCGACTCGCCGCTCCGTCGGATCCGAGCGTTTGCGGTAGGACTCGCCCGCGGGACTTCCCCGAAAAGGGGATGCGGACGATAGCGAGCGGCGTCTTCCGGACGGACCGGCCGGATCTCTCCAGCCAGCGGCCTCTGTACGGCTCCTCGCCCCGGCTGGTTCCTTCCTGCGGAAAGACCTTCAGCCTGACGAATTGGCACCGCCTCGCTTAAGCGACCTCTCTAAAGCAACCCGCGTGCCAGCAATGCATGGTCGGACGTAACTGATTTATGGAAAAGGCATTGCGATTCGCCGGCTTCTCGCGATGCCCGTCGCGTCGCGTGTTCGCTGTCAATTCGGCAGCGAACACGAGCGGGCCGTTTCGGCTCTGGATTTCCTGTCGATTACGGCGTCCAGTCGTCCTCTTCCGTCACCGACTCCAGGAACCGGGCGAGCAGATCGGCGGAGCGGTCGAGGTCGCGGTAGTTCACGATCTCGACGGCGCTGTGCATGTAGCGGTTGGGGATGCCGACGAGGCCGGTCGCGACGCCGGCCCGGGCCAGTTGCAGGGCGTTCGAGTCGTTCGGCGCCGCGCGGCCGAGGGCGCATTCCTGGTAGCCGATCTCGTGCATCCGGGCGATCTCCCGCATGCGGTTCTCCACCCGCGGGTTGACGTTCGGACCGCGGAAGAGCGTCGGTCCGGCGCCCAGTTTCACGATGCCCCGCTGCTTGACGTCGATGGTGGGGCAATCGGTGGCGTGCGTCACGTCGACGGCGATGCCCAGATGCGGGTCGATGCCGTAAGCGGCGGTCGTCGCGCCGCGCAGGCCGATCTCCTCCTGCACGGTCGAGACGGCGAAGATGCCGCATTTCAGCTTCTCTCGATTCGCCCGTCTGGCCGCTTCCAGCACGACCCACAACCCCGCCTTGTCGTCCGTGCCTGGCGAGGTGAGGCAGTCGTTGCGGAGTTCCGCGTATCCAAGCTGCAGCGTCACGGGGTCGCCGATCCGGATCAGCGATTTGGCCTCCTCGCCGTTCTTGGCGCCGATGTCGAGCCAGAGATCCTTTTCCAGGACTCCCTTCGACCGCTCGTCCGCTTCCATCAGGTGGATGGCTTTTCGGGAGATGACCGCCGGCAGCGGGCCGGTATCGGTCCAGACCGTCATCCGCTGGCCGATGAGCTGCTGCGGATCCCAGCCGCCGATGGTCTGGGCGTAGATGAAGCCGTTGTCGTCCATGTGGCAGACCAGCATGCCGATCTGGTCGCAGTGACCGGCCAGCATGGCGCGGACAGGAGCGTTCTCGTTGACGGCGACGATGACGTTGCCGTGGCTGTCCGTGCGGACCGAGTCGCCGAACGTTCGGGCGTACTCCCGCACGACGTCCTGGATGCGGTGCTCGAACCCGGAGGGGGACGGGGTCATCAGCAGACGGTGGAGAAACTCTTTCGCTGTCGAGTCCATGGCGAGTCCGTTCGGGGGGCGGAGGATCGGAATCATCGGTACGACCGGCCGCACGCGAACAGGGCGTACGCCGTCGTAAAGGCCGGGGAGTAGGCGGTTTTCGCGAAATGTTCTACCATGACGCCCGGTCGTCGCCCGCCCCCTGTCGCGGTCGAATCCCTCTGACTCACGCCCGCTTTTCGGCGCCCCCGTCCCGTTCTGCGGGGCACAATTTCGCGTCGTCCGTGGATTCGTTCGTTCAACTGCCGCTCCCGCAACGAGCCAGCCTCCTCCTGTTCGTATGGAAATCACCAACGTCGCGATCGTCGGCATGGGCACGGTCGGCTCCGGCGTCGCGAGGCTGCTGCTCGACCACGGCGACCGGACCGCACGACATGCCGGACGCACCCTCTGGCTCAAACGGGTCGTCGTGCGCGACCTCAAGAAGCCGCGCCAGGCGGAGCTCCCTGCCGGGGTACTGACGGACGACCTGAATCAGGTTCTGAACGATCCGGAAATCAAGGTCGTCGCCCAACTGATCGGCGGTCTCGAGCCGGCGCGGACGATCATGCTCCGCCTGCTGGAAAGCGGTAAGGACATCGTCACCGCGAACAAGGCCCTGCTCGCCGCGCACGGTCCGGAACTGTTCGACCGGGCGCGGGAACTGGGGCGTTCGATCGCGTTCGAAGCCTCGGTCGCCGGCGGCGTGCCGATCATCGCCAATATCAGCCAGTGCTTCTCCGCGAATCAGATCACGTCGCTCCGCGGGATTCTGAACGGGACCAGCAACTACATCATCACGCGGATGGACGAACAGGGCGTCGCGTACGCTGACGCCGTCGCCGAAGCCCAGCGGATGGGTTACGCCGAGGCCGATCCGACGATGGACGTCGACGGATCGGACGCCGCGCAGAAGCTGGCCATCCTCGCCCATCTGGCGTTCGGCGCCCGGGTCGACTGGTCCGACATTCCGCGGACCGGCATCGACAAGCTCCAGCTGATCGACATGGAGCATGCCCGCAAGCTGGGCTACCGCATCAAGCTCGTGGCGGTCGCGGAACTGACCGATCACGGGCTCGAACTGCACGTCTCGCCGTCCCTCTGCAAGATGGGGACGCCGCTGGCGGAAGTGCGGATGGCGTACAACGCGATCAGCGTCGTCGGCGACGCCGTGGGCCGCGTCTTCTTCCACGGACTGGGCGCGGGGCAGATGCCGACCGCCTCGGCCGTGGTCGCCGACATGATCGACACCGCGGTCGGCCGCACGGCGATCACGTTCAAGACGCTGGAACTCTGGAGCAACAAGGAATCCCGCGTCCCGCTCGCTCCTGAAGCGACGTTCGACGGCCAGTATTACCTGCGGCTGACCGTTCACGACCATCCGGGCGTCATGGCGCAGATCGCGGGCATCCTCGGAAAGCTCGATATCTCGATCGCGTCGATCATTCAGGAAGATGCGGACGACGACGACGACGAAATCGTGCCGCTGATCATCATGACGCACGAGACGACCGAGGGCGCCGTCTGCAAGGCGATCGCCGAAATCGAACGCCTCGACTGCTGCCACAGCAAGCCCGTGCGGATGCGCGTGATCGACTGACGCCCTTCTGGCGCCCTTCAGGGGCAGCGTTTCGTCGCTTCTCGGAACGCCCGCGATATAATCGAACCATGCCAATCAGGCAGGGCGTCGGCAGGTGACGGGGAATCAGGCGACTGGTTCGGCGTCCGCCGCCGTGGGGGCGTTCGTCGTCGGGAGCCGCGTGCATGGTCGCTGCGAAGTTCGCTCAAGTTCTTTTCGTCGCGGCGCTGCCCGTGACCGCGGCGTTGCTCGCCGCCGCGGCGCTTCCCGTGCGACTCTCCGGCGCCGAAGTCGCGCCCGCGGAGATCGGCGGCGTGCTGATCTATCGCGTGGAGACCGACGGCGAAGCGAAGGTCCGCGAAGCGCTCGAAAAGCCGCTGACGCTGGAGGGGGACGAGACCTCGCTGCAGGAGTTCGTCAGCCTGTTCGCCAACCGCATGGGCGTCTCCGCGCGGATCGAATCGAGCCGACTGGAAGACTACGGCATCGCGACCGACGACGTGGAGTTCGTCGCGACGAAGGGGACGCCCGCTCGGGTCCTTCTCGACGATACGCTGCCGGAACATAACCTCGGCTGGACGATCGAGGACGACGCGCTCGTCGTCACGGTGGGCGACGAGATTCCGTATCGCCATCGCCAGCGGATCTACGACATCACGGCGCTCGCCCCTCGCGACGACGATCCGGCGGTCGCCGCGGTCTATCGCGACCGACGGGAGGCGATCGCCGAAGTGATCGAGGCGACCGTTTCGCCCGAGTCGTGGGAACGCCGCGGCGGCATGGGCTCCGCCGGCATCCTCAGGATGAACGGTCGAACGTTGCTCGTCGTGTCGCAGAGCGAGCAGGTCTTCCGGCAACTCGAACTGTTCCTGGCCAACCTTCGCCGCGCGGCGCCGCCGGCAGCCGAGCCCGAGGCCGCGGAGCCGATCGTCGCGCGGATCTTCCCCTTGAAGGAAGACGCGACCGACGACGACCTGGCGGAGGTGACGAAGGAATTCGTCGCGCCGGAAACCTGGACCGAAGAGGGGGTGTCGATTCGGCGGACGTCGAACGTGCTGCTCGTGCGTCATCGCCCCGCGGTTCAGGCGCAGGTCCGCGCGATGCTCGCCAGCATGGGGATTCTCGACGGCGAATCCCCGGGCGAGGAAGGCGAGGTCGGTCCCATTCAGATCATCGACGACATCCAGATCTTCGGCGGCGGCATCGGCCCGATGCCCGGGCGATGACGGATTCGCCCCGCCAGATTCCTGATCGCGAGACGCTCGCGCTCAAGGCGATGATGATGCCGCGGGACGCGAATCCCCACGGCACGATCTTCGGCGGCGTGCTGCTGAGCCATATGGACCAGGCCGGCGCCATCGGCGCGTACGAACTGCTCGGACTCGATCCGGAAAAGAAGACCCTCGTGACCGTCGCCATGCAGGGGATCGAGTTCCGCGAGCCGGTGCTGATCGGCGACGTGCTGGAATACTGGGTCCGCGTCGAACAGGTGGGGCGAACCAGCGTGACCGTTCGCATCGCCGTGTCCGCGATCCGCGGGACGGGGAAGCTGAACGTCACCAACGCCTGCAACGTCTACGTCGCGCTCGACCTTTCCGCCGGCGCCCGGACGAAGACGCCGATCTTCGACGACTGACGAGTTCGAAACGCTTGCCCTCGCGACCCTTCTCTCCGCTCTTTCCGCCGGACAGCCCTTCATGCTCAAGCTCCTTCGCCCGCTGCTGCTGACCGCATCGCTGATCCTGGGACTCGGCGCCGCGGTCTCTTCCCGGGCAGTGGAATCGACTCCCCTGCCCTACGCGACGCCGGAATCGAAGGGCGTCTCGTGCGAGGCGATCCATGCCTTCATCGACGCCGCGGACGAACAGGTGAATTCGATTCACAGTTTCATGCTTCTGCGAAACGGCAGCGTCATCGGAGAGGCCTACTGGAAGCCCGAGTCACACGATCAGGCCCACGTTCTCTGGTCGCTCAGCAAGAGCTTCACCTCGACCGCGGTCGGCCTGGCGATCGCCGAGGGCAAGCTGAAGCTGGACGACAAGGTCGTCGACTTCTTCCCCGACGAAGTTCCGGAGAACGCGTCCGAGAACCTGAAGGCGATGACGGTGCGCGACCTGCTGACGATGTCGACCGGCCACACGTCGGAACCGAACGTCCGCGCGAGCGAGCATTGGTGAAAGACGTTTCTCGCGCAGCCGGTCGAGAAGAAGCCGGGAACGCACTTCCTGTACAACACGCCGGCGACCTACATGCAGTCGGCGATCGTGCAGAAAGTGACGGGCGAAAAAGTCGTCGACTATCTGCAGTCGCGGCTGTTCGATCCGCTCGGCATCGAAAAGCCTCGCTGGGACGAAAGCCCCGAGGGCGTCACGCTCGGCGGGTACGGTCTGTATCTCAAGACCGAAGATATCGCGAAGTTCGGCCAGCTCCTGCTGAATCGGGGGAACTGGAAGGGGCAGCAACTCGTGCCCGCGGAATGGATCGCTCAGGCGACCAGCAAGCAGGTCGAGAACGCGAAGGATCCCGCTTCCGTTGAAACGTCGGACTGGGCCCAGGGCTACGGCTTTCAGTTCTGGCGCTGCCGGCACGACGCCTTCCGCGGCGACGGCAAGGATGGCCAGTTCTGCATCGTGATCCCGGAAAAGAACGCCGTCGTCGTCATGACCGCCGACACGGGGGACATGCAGGGGCAGCTCAATCTGGTCTGGGAACACCTCCTCCCGGCCCTCGGCGACGAGAAGCTTCCGGAGAATCCCGAGGCGCGGAAGCAACTGGCCGAGCGGAAGGCGGAACTGGAAGTCAGGCCGCGGAAGTAGCTTCGGCGCGAACGTCGGCTGCGAATCTTCCCTCTGAGCGGAGGACGTCAGTCCTCCGAGTCTACGCGTTTCGATCCGCTCGCCGGACAGAACTCGGAGGGCTTACGCCCTCCGCTCAGGGGCGTTGGAAGAGTTTGCCCAGTTTCCAGCGACCTTCCGACCGCGGCGGACGATCGGTAGAGTGAGAGAAGCGTTTTTCGAGCTTTCGTCATCGGCGAATCCATGTCCCAGGTCGAATCTGAAGTCGAGTCCGACGTCAACCGCCTCGCTCCCACCCCGGTGCCCGAGCCGGTCGAAGCGACGGAACAGCCGTTCCAGGTTCGACTTGCGGATCGGATGCTGCGGCTGCCGCCCTACCTGTTCGGGCGAATCAATGCGTCGCTGTACGCCAAGCGCCGGGCCGGTCAGGACGTCATCGACCTCGGCATGGGCAACCCGTCGGAGCCGCCGGCGGACCTGGTGATCGAGAAACTGGCCGAGGCAGCCCGCGATCCGCGGAATCACGGCTACTCGAAAAACGTCGGCATCCAGAACCTGCGCAAGGAGGTCGCGAGCAAGTACTTCCGCAAGTACGGCGTGCGGCTCGACCCCGATACGGAAACGATCGTCACGCTGGGGAGCAAGGAGGGCTTCAGCCACCTGTGCCTGGCCCTGATGGGACCGGGCGACACGGCGATCGTCCCCGATCCCTACTTCATGATTCATGTTTACTCGGTCGCGCTGGCGTCGGGGAACGCGATCACGCTCGACGTGTCGGACTCGGGCAAGTTCCTCGACAACGTCGCGTACACCTGCGAACGGCTTTACCCCAAGCCGAAGCTGCTGATCGTCAACTATCCGCACAACCCGTCGACCGCTACGGTCGAGCCGGAGTTCTATCGCGAGGTCGTGAAGCTGGCGCTGAAGTACGGCTTCATGGTGATCAACGACTTCGCCTACGCCGACGTGGCGTTCGACGGTTACCAGCCGCCCAGCTTTCTCGCCGCTCCCCGCGCTCGCGAGGTGGGCGTCGAATTCACCACGATGAGCAAGGGCTACAACATGGCCGGCTGGCGCGTCGGTTTCTGCGCCGGCAACGCCGAGATGGTAAAGGCCCTGGCCACGATCAAGGGCTACTACGACTACGGCATGTTCCAGGCGATCCAGATCGCCGCGATCATGGCCCTGCGTCATACCGACGACGCGGTCGAAGCCCAGTCGAAGATCTACCAGAGCCGCCGGGACACGCTCGTCGAGGGTCTGCGCCGACTCGGCTGGGAAGTGAATCCGCCGCGGGCGGGGATGTTCGTCTGGGCGAAGATCCCCGAGGTCTGGCAGAAGCGGATGAACACGATGGACTTCGCGATGATGCTCCTCGAAAAGGGGAACGTCGTCGTCAGTCCCGGCAGCGCGTTCGGCGCCGGCGGCGAAGGCTTCCTCCGCATGGCCCTCGTCGAGAACGAGAATCGCCTGCGTCAAGCCGTCCGCATGCTCGGGAGGTGTCTGGCCGAGCAGGAGAAGGAGTGGGCGGCGAAGGGGAAGTAGAAGTAGTCGTGCGACCTGTCAGGGCTCCGCCTGTGCGGCGCGCACGTTCTCGCGCGACCTCTTGATCTCCTCCCATCGATCAGCGGTCGGATAACCGCGCGGCGGTTCGTCCGGGAACGGAACGCCGGCTAATTCGACCTGCTCCATCGAGCGAAGAAAGTTCGCTTGCCTTTCGGCGCGCTCCGCTGATGTGAGCTCCCCGATTCGACATCCTGGGAGTTCAAAAACGGGGCTCGGATAGTCGGTTGGGTCAACTCTATCGAGCGACGAAAACGAACTGGGGACGATGTTCGGACCTTGACGCGAACGCATCGTCAACAGCAACGCACGTTCGACGGCCGCGAGACGTTCTTCCAGCGACTCGCCTTCTTCGATCTGCGGTTCTGGCTCCCAGTAGCGTGCCCACTCCGCTCGAAGACGCTCCGCGAACGGCAGGGCGAGCGCCGGCACGAGCAGGAGCGCGATCAGCACGAACAGAATCCGAATCCGCAGGAACCGACGCATCGTGCGTTCTCCGCGAAAGCGTGCCCGCGCTCAGTCTACTCGCTGATCGGCCGCGGTACTCCTGTTATTCCATACCGCATCGGCGACTTCCTGCGCCAACTGCTCGTTGCGTATCAGTCGGCGCTCAGCCTCGAACCGCTCACGTTTGCCCTTTAGCCGACCGAGTTCGTCGGCAGCAAACGCAGGTACGACGACGAAACGCGCGCCGGAGTCATTTCGAGTCGCCTGGGGGAAGTCTGGGATGAATTCCGGCTGAAGGTCGGCCTCGTCAGAAGCCTCGACTCGCGGCTCCCAGTATCGTGCCCACTCCGTTCGCAATCGCTCCGCGAACGGAAGCGCTGCGGCCGGAACGAGCAGGAGCACGATCAGGACGAACAGCAGTCGGACCTGCAGCAGACGGCGCATCGCACGGACCTTGTTTCAGGGATCGATCGCCGGCAACGATGCATCCAGCGCGCCCGCCGCTTCGCCCAATTCCTGAGCCTCGTCGAAGCGGAGCGCCGAGTTCGGAGGTTTGGTCGTACCATCTTCGCGCAGCGAGGTTTCCCAGACGCGACCGTAGGCAGGCCGGCTCGGACGCTGGATCGCGACGATCGCAGGCGCCGCGGTCCGACTGGCCTCCTCGGCAGGCGGCTTCGGTTCCCAGAACTTCGACCACTCGGTTCGCAGCCGCTCGGCGAACGGTAGCGCGAGCATTGGAATGAGCAGCAGCGCGATCAGGACGAACAGCAGTCGGACTTGCAGCAGACGACGCATAGCGTTCTCTCGGGATCAGGGTTCGACGTGCGGCGCGGATCCTTCCTTGTCATCGGGTATTCGGCCGCTGAGAGAATCAGCGGGACCAGTCATGCCGCCTCGAATGTCGGCCAATTCTTCCAGGAAATGACGCCGATGCTCTTCGGAAAGCTGATAGACGACGGGAACGTTCGGCGACTCTTCCGTGTCGGTGTTCACCGACTCGACGAACGTCGGGTCTCCGCCCACAGTCATCTCGTGGGCGATCGGCGCCTCGCCCTCGATGTACTGGAACCACCCTTCGTTGGTCCGATCGGCGAAGGGCCGCATCGGGGGTGCGGAGCATGCGAGATCGGCGCGAATGCGATCGAGCGCTGCCCTCGGATCCCAGTAACGCCTCCACTCCGCCCGATTCTGTTCGGCGAATGGCAGTGCCGCGAGCGGGATCGCGGCGAGTCCGAACAGAAGCAGGGGCAAACGAATCCGCAGAAGTCGTTTCATGGCCTCTCCTCGGACGCGGAAGGATTCTTGCCCGCATCGGGCTGCTGAAGAAGGTCTCGGTTCACCGAATCGAAGCCCGCGATCGCCTTGGCATAGTCTTCCGCCGTCCCGGATTCGGTCGGCAGTCCTTCGCTCGGTCGTCGAAGCAGAAGTACGCTACGGCCCCCGACCCTCGCGTCGCGGCTGCGATCGATCGAGTTGGAAAGACGCGTCGCTGAGCCGTAACCATCGACGATCCTGGCGACGTAGGGCTGCTCCGTCGGTATCGCCCTCGGCTCCCAGAACTTCGCCCACTCTCTTCTCAATCTCGCAGCGAACGGCAGCGTGGCCGCGGGAACCAGCGCGAGCGCGAGGAGGACGACGAGCATGCGGACTCGAAGGAGACGTTTCATCGCTTCAGGCTCCGCTGTCCCAGTCTGCTGACGACACGAACGCTCGCGCGTCGAAGATCAGGCGTCAGGCAGATCGGGTTGCGGATCGACGGGAACGGATAGACATCCGTCGCATTCCCGATACTCCATCGACTCAATAGAGATTAGATCCGGTAGAGACAGCAAGATCGGGATGTCTTCGTTCCACTCGTCGACCACTTCCGCTTCCGCGTCTCGGTCCCAGAAGAGGGTCCACTTGTCGCGCAGGCGTTCCGCGAACGGCAGCGTGGCCGCGGGGATCAGCGCGAGCGCAACGAGAACGATCAGGATGCGGAACTGCAGCAGCCGCCTCATGGACTTGTCTCGGAAGAAATCTGCTTGAGAAGCTCGATTCTGCGAGCCATTGCCGCGTGCGTGATCCGTTGCTCCGGACAGACCGTCACCGTAGCCGAGGCGATGACGGTCACCTGGTCGACCGGCGTTATCTCCAGCGCCTGCGTCTCGTGAAATTGTTTCCACGCGGCGACGACGCCGTGGGTCGCTGGCTTCGCAAGCGGCGGAATCAGTGCGAACGCAATCAGAACGAAGAGGAGTCGAAACTGCGGCCGGCGAAGCATGCGGCGTCCGTCTGAGAAAGCGTGCCGCCGTTCAGTCTAAACCGCTCCCTGCCCGCGAGTCACGTTCAAAGCGTCTTGAGGTACTCGATCACGGCGCGGCGTTCGTCGGCGGAAAGAACCTCGCCGAAATCATGGCCGGTGGCGCTCTTGCCGAACTTGCGCGTGTCGAAATAGGACCGCCGCGCGACGCGGTCGTAGCCGTCGGGCGGCAGGCGATCGAACGTCTCGACGGTCAGGCCGACGTTCTTCTGGTCGGTCGCTTCGCTGGTTCGCTTCCAGATGACGGGCCGGCTGGACGGATCGAGGACGTGGTCAAGCGTCGGGACGGAGCCGTTGTGGAGGTAAGGCGCCGAGGCCCAGATCCCGTCGAGCGGCGGAGCGACGTAGCCGCCCGGCTCCAGGACCGTCTCCTCCCCCTGACCGAAGTGCGAGAACCAGCTTCGCGAGTAGAACGCCCTCCCCTCCTTCGTCAGCGCGTCGAGCCGGACGCGATCGGTGCCGATCTCGGACCAGGGGATGATCCGTTCCGGATAGGTCTCCTTCGCCGGGTCGTCGTCGTACGTGCCGTGACATTCGGCACAGTTCTGCGAGAAGAGGGCTTTACCTCGCTCCGCCAGCGGTCGGTCGATCGCGTGCGGCCACTTGGGCGACTCGATCGATTCGAGGTAGGCGTAGACGTCCTGGTAATCGGCCTCCCACTCGGCGAATTGCTCGGGACCGTTCTCGCGGACCATCATGAACTGCATCAGCGCCCGGGGCGACTTCGCCGCGAAACCGTCGGCGTACAGCCGGGTCTTCTTCTTGAAGTGCCACCACGGCGGCGCGTCGAGGTCGTGATGGACGAAGTCGGGGATGCCGCGGTCGGCATGGACGTTCAGCCGCTCGTCGCGAAAGTGGGCCAGCGCGACGCCGAACATCACCGCGTTCGTCGTGCCGACGTTGGCGCCCAGCGGGAAGGCGACGGAGGCCGTATCCATCCGCGAGAGCCGTCGCTGGCGGACGAGCTTCGCCATGCGGATCTCTTCCGTGAGCGTCTGCAACGCGTAGTCGGTATTCGGGGCGCCGGGCCAGGTTTTCCCTTCGACGGAGCCGCCGTGGCACGAGAAGCAGTTCATCGTCCAGTCGCCGTCGCGCTCGACGACGTACTGCAGCGGCTGCGTAGGATCCTCGGGTCTGCCGGCGATGCCGTAGCGATCCCACAGGATCTCGAGTCGCTCCTCTTCGGTCGCCTGCTCCATCGGCTTCGCCGCGGCAGTGGGCCAGTTCTTCCACGTCGACGCCAGATCGTCCGCGTGGAAGTCAGGCGGCAGGTAGCTCTTCCGCGTCAGGAACCAGTAGCCGCGCTCTTCGGCTGTCAGCCCCGCGGGCGGAGCGCCGGAGGGTTCGACCCGTTCGACCGCGAGCGAACCGGAAGCGGGCGCGACGGCGATCAGCAGGAGCAGGCAAGCAAGCGACAGACGCATCGGCATCGACCGGCGATCGGCAGGGAGAGAGCGGTCGCAGTCGCGAGCCGCCCCTCCACGATACCGTCTGGCGGTCGCTCGCGTTAACCCTTTACCCGGCGACTGGTCGTTACTTGGCGACGGGTGTCGAGACGGCTCGCGATCCGAACCGAGCGATTCGATAAGGCGCCGGATCGACGGAGGGTTTCGCTCCCGTCATGAGATCCGCGACGAGCGCCCCGGTAGCCGGCGCCATCGACAGGCCCAGCATGCCGTGTCCCGCGGCGAGAAACGCGTTCTCGAACGCGGGCAGTCGATCGATGACCGGCATTTCGTCGTAAGTCATCGGTCGCCAGCCGTACCACTCTTCGACGACGGGCTCGCCGAGAGGCTCCTTGAAGTGATACGCCGCCGCGTCGGTGAGGAGCTTCAAACGCTTCGGATCGACGGTTTTATCGTAGCCGGAGAACTCCATCGTGGAGCCCAGGCGAATGCCGCTCGGCCAGGGCGTGGCGACGACCTTCCGCTCCTGAAAAAGCAGCGGCATGCTCGGCGAATGCTCGGCTCGACCCATCGTGATCGAGTAGCCCTTCCCCGGCTGAATGGGGATCCGCACGCCGAGCTTTTCGGCGAAGCGGGGCGTCACCGCGCCGAGCGCGAAGACGACCTGCGACGCTTCGCGCTCGCCCTGGCTGGTCTCGACGGCGACGACGCGTCCCCGCTCGGTTCTCAAGGAACGGAATTCGCAGTTTTCTTCGATCTCGACGCCGCGGCGTTCGAGCAGGCTCTTCCACGACTTCATCAGCACGTCGGGCCGGACGTGAGCGTCGACCGCGAAATGCCACGCGCCGGCGACGACGGGCCTCAGCGTCGGTTCGCGATCGAGCAGCTTGTCCGCCTCCCACTTCTCCGCGGAGACGCCGAACCGTTCGCTGACGAGGTCGTTCTCCTCCTCGAAATGGTCGAAGCCCTTCTTCGAGGCGAACACCGCGAGCGTTCCGCGACGCTCCCATTCTCCGGCCAGATCGCCCGACTCGATCATCCCGAGGTAGCGGTCCATCGACCCCAGGAGCAGCGCGACGCGAGCCGCCGCCGCTTCGAGCATCGCGTCCTTGCGACAGCGCCGGGCGAAGTTCATCAGCCAGCGAGCGAGTTCTGGATCGAACCGGGGGCGAACGTACAGGGGCGAGCCGCTCGACAGAACCATGCGCATCGACTTCGCGAGCGCCCCAGGCATGCAGAGGGGCAGCACATGGCTGGGCGAGACGAGCCCGCAGTTCCCGTGCGAGCAGCCGGCGCCGAAGCGGTCGCGTTCGACGATGCGGACGCGTTTGCCGCGGGCGGCCAGTTCCAGCGCACACGCGGCGCCGACGACGCCTCCCCCGATGACGACGACAGGACGGTCAGGCACGCTCATGCACGTATCCCGGAACGGAACGGATCGAGGGGATCGAAATGCAACGTCGTCTCCGCGGTCACGAACGCGGAGCCGGTGATCGTGGGAATCCAGCCGCCGGCGCCGTCGGGCTGCACGGAGCCCTCGAAGATGCCGCCCACGATGCCGCGCTGGCGGAAGGCTTCTCCCGCCGCGATCTTGCCGTCGTCGGCCAGGCAGGCGAGCGTCGCGCTCGTGCCCGTGCCGCAGGGCGAACGGTCGTACTCGCCGCCCGGGCAGAGGACGAAGTTCCGCTTGTGGGCGCCGCCCGCTCCATTAGCGCCCGACGGATCAGGCTCGGCCAGTTCGATGTGATCGATCTCCGCGCCCCCCTCGCCGGTGACGCCCTGCTGACCAAGCGCTCGGCGGATCGATCGGGCGGTCGCGAGCAGCGTTTCGAGGCGATCGAAGATCAGCGTCTCGCCATGCTCATGCACGACGTAGAACCAGTTTCCTCCCCAGGCGACGTCGCCGCGGACGGTTCGTCCGTCGTCGAGCGTTACGGCGACCTCCTTGCGGAAGCGTCGGCAGGGAACGTTCGAGAAGCGGACGCGTCCGTCGCCGAGATAGTCGAAGGCCACGATTCCGACCGGCGTCTCCAGCTTTCCCGGGCCGATTCCGACGCGACCCATTCGGGCCAGCGTGGCGACGACGCCGATCGTGGCATGGCCGCACATGCCGAGGTAGCCGACGTTGTTGAAGTAGATCACGCCCGCGTTGCAGGAACGATCGGTCGGCTCGACCAGCAACGCTCCCACGAGCGCGTCGGAACCTCGCGGTTCGAGCGTCACCGCCCGGCGAAAGGCGTCGTGCTCTCGCCGGAAGCGCTCGCGACGCTCCGGCAGCGGGCCGTCGCCGAGGTCGGGTCCGCCTGCGACGATCACCCGCGTCGGTTCGCCCTCGGTATGCGAATCGATGGCACGGACGGTCGGCGTCGACGAGGAAACGAGATCGGGCGACGAGGATCGGGCTTCGCTTAAGGACATGGCTTACGCGGGGAACCTGTTCGAGCCGTGACGCGGGCGAGCGAAGGATGCGACTTTCGTTCTACGCTGTCCGCGTCGGTTCGCCCAGCGGAGGCGCCGGGGCGGGGAGAGGGATCGCGCGAAAGTACAATGGCGACCTTGCTTCCCCGCGCAGCGCGAGCGCGCGATCCATCGCTCACCGATAAGGGACTCTCGCGATGAACCTTCGTTCGTCGATCCGGCTGATCGCTGCACTGGCCTCCGCCCTGCTCTTTTCTTCCACGATCCTCGCCGACGAGAACGGGCCGGGCGACGGGAAGCTGCGAATCATCGTCTTCGGCGCCCATCCGGACGACGCCGAATACAAGGCCGGCGGAACGGCCGCGCTCTGGGCGAAGCAGGGACACCATGTGAAGCTGGTCTCGGTCACGAACGGCGACATCGGCCATTGGGCCATGGCCGGCGGCGCGCTGGCGAAGCGCCGTACGGCGGAGTCGGCGAAGGTCGCGGAGCGACTGGGCGTCGCGTCGGAGGTGTTCGACATTCACGACGGAGAACTCGAGCCCACGCTGGAAAACCGCCGGAAAGTCGTTCGCGCGATTCGCGAGTGGAAGGCGCACATCGTCATCTCGCATCGACCGTGGGATTATCACCCGGATCACCGCTACACGGGAATTCTGGTGCAGGACGCGGCCTATGTGGTCGCCGTGCCGTTCTTCTGCCCCGATTCGCCGGCCCTGAAGCAGAACCCGGTGTTTCTGTACTCCAGCGACGGGTTCAAGAAACCCTATTCATTCGTCGCCGACGTCGCCGTGCGAATCGATGACGTCTTCGAGCAGAAGGTCGACGCCCTGATGGCGCTGGAGTCGCAGACGTTCGAGGGCGGAGCGCTGGGGAGCCAGGAGGCGATGGACGCCGCGCCGCCGGCTTCGCAACCGGAACTGCGCCGTGCATGGCTGCGGGAACGCTGGGACAAGAGGGCGAGCGGCGAGGCGGACCGGTTCCGCGATTCGCTGGTCCGCCGGTACGGCCCGGACGCCGGCAAGGCGACGAAGTACGCGGAAGCGTTCGAGATCTGCGAATACGGTCGTCAGCCGAGCGAAGCCGAACTGCGAGAGCTGTTTCCGTTCTTTCCCTCGAAGCCGGAAGGCGAGAGGTAGTCCCACCGCGGGAATGCGGGAGACCACTCGTTCGCGGCGCCGACTTTCGAGGCAGCGACCTCAGACTCCCGCCGCGCAAACAGGCGATCGCCTTGTCCTGGGTATCGCCGGCAGGTTTCCTCATCGCCTGCCTTAAGCGATTCTTAAAAAAATCCCTCCCGTAGCGGGGGCGCCAGCTCCGCTAGCTGTCGGATAAGGACGCCTTCTGCGCCGCCTGAGATTGTTGACGTCACGGGCCTGGATTCGCGGCGCAGCGTTCGCTGTTCGCGTAGCGATTTGGCGACCGTAGGCGGCGGTCTTCCATGTGACTCGTTTCCATCTCGAACGAGGACGAATGCGGAAGCTACCGCTCTGTCTGCGCGCCTGTTCATCGCGAGTCGATCGCTGAAGCGGTCGACGGTCCTTTCGACCTACCGAGGCAACAGTGAAGCGCGCTCCTCTCCCGTTCGTGATTCTCGCAATTCTGATGGCCGCCGCGTTATTCGTTCCCACTTACGGGACGGCGATCGCGGCAGGAGGGGAATTCAGTTCCGGCGACACGGCCTGGATGCTGACGGCGTCGGCCCTCGTGCTTCTGATGACGCCCGGCCTGTCGTTCTTCTACGGCGGCATGGTCGGCTTCAAGAACGTCGTCTCGACGATGCTGCAAAGCGTCATCGCGCTGGGCGTGATGAGCATCGTCTGGGTGGTCGTCGGCTTCAGCCTGGCGTTCGGCGAAGACGTCGGCGGCTACGGGATCATCGGCGATCCGCGTTCCTTCTTCATGCTGGACAACGTGACTGGGGATACGTTCTCGCTGGGCAAACAACTGGAGGACGGCAGCTACCCGCTGATGTTCACCTTCCCGGCGATCGTCTTCTGCATGTTCCAGTTGAAGTTCGCGATCATCACGCCGGCGCTGATCACGGGAGCCTTCGCGGAACGGGTGCGGTTTTCGGCGTACCTGATCTTCATGATGCTGTTCGCGATCGTGATCTACTGCCCGCTCGCGCATATGACCTGGCATCCGGACGGTCTGTTCTTTCAGTGGGGCGTGAAGGACTTCGCTGGCGGCACCGTCGTGCATATGTCGGCGGGGATCACCGCGCTCGCCGCGGCGATCTTCCTGGGACGTCGCAAGAGCCACGTCGCAAAAGAGTCGCACACTCCGGCGAATATCCCGTACGTGCTGCTCGGCACGGGGCTGCTGTGGTTCGGCTGGTTCGGCTTCAACGCCGGCTCGGCGACCGCCGCGAGTCCTCTCGCCGGCGACGCCTTCGCGACGACGAACACCGCCAGCGCCGCGGCGATGCTGGCCTGGATCTTCGCTGACTGGATGGTGGGCAAGCGTCCCAGCGCGCTCGGCGCGTGCATCGGCGCGGTCGTCGGCCTGGTCGCGATCACCCCCGCGGCAGGTTTCGTGACCGTTCGCGAGAGCCTCGTCATCGGCATCGTCGCCGCCGTTATCAGCAACCTGGCCGTTCACCTGCGGACGAAATCGACGCTCGACGACACGCTGGACGTCTTTCCCTGCCACGGTCTGGGCGGCATCGTCGGCATGATCCTGACCGGCGTCTTCGCCGCGGACAGCGGGCTTCGTTACGCGGGGCTGGGCGAGGGCTCGATCTTCGGCAATCAGATGCTGGCCCTTGTCATCGCGACGGGCTACACGCTGGTCGCCGCGTTCGTCTGCCTGTTCGTGACGAACCTCGTCTGCCGGATGCGCGTGACGGACGAGCAGGAACTGGACGGTCTGGACCTGAGCCAGCATGGCGAGACCGCGATGGCCTCCGACATCCTGAGCGGCGGCGACCTGCACTGATCGGTCCGCGCTTCCGCGTTCTCGATCGAAGCAGCGAAACCAGAAGACGAGGCCGTCCATTCGACGGCCTCGTTTCGTTGAGGCCCTATGACGCGGCAGAAGCCTTCGACGCCGTCAGCGCCGCTCTCGCCGCGCGGACCCGGGCTTCGGCTTCTTCAGGCGTGTCGGCGAGCGAGGTGAGGTGGCCCATCTTGCGACCGGCGCGAGGCTCGCGTTTGCCGTAGAGGTGCAGCGACGTTTCGGGAATCCGCAGCGCATGATCCCACTGCGGTTCGCCGTCGCTCCAGACGTCGCCCAGCAGATTCGCCATCGCGGCAGGACGGGGCGCGACGACTTCCGGCAGCGGCAGGCCGCAGATCGCGCGAACCTGCAATTCGAACTGCGAGATCGAGGCGCCTTCGATCGTCCAGTGCTTCGAGTTGTGCGGTCGCGGCGCGAGTTCGTTGACGAGCCACTCGCCCGACTCGGTCAGGAACAGTTCGACGCAGATCAGCCCCACGACGTCCAGCCGCTCGGCGATCTGCCTGGCGATATCGCGCGCGTCCTGTTCCTGCCGGGGAGAAAGTCCCGCCGGGTAGACCGAGACGTCCAGGATGTGATTCGCGTGCTCGTTCCGCGTCGGTCCGACGGTCGCGATCTCGCCGGTCGGACCTCGCGCCGCCAGCGCCGAATACTCGCCGACGAACGGAACGAAGGCTTCGTAGGTCGCTTCCACCGATCCGATCAAGCGCCAGGCGCTCGCCGCGTCGTCGCCCGGGCGAACGCGGCATTGACCCTTGCCGTCGTAGCCGAGCGTCGCCGTTTTCAGCACGCCGGAGGGGCCGACCGTCGCGACGGCGGCGCTCGCGTCGCTTTCTGAGGCGACGCGTGCGAATGCGGGGACGCCGATCCCGCACGAGCGGATGAATTCCTTCTCGCGCAGGCGGTGCTGCGTGATCTCTAGCACCGTCGGACCGGGCGCGACGCGCGTCAGGCCCTCGATCATGCGGAGCGCCGCGACCGG
Organism: Lignipirellula cremea; assembly: GCF_056501455.1. Classification (NCBI taxonomy): domain Bacteria; kingdom Pseudomonadati; phylum Planctomycetota; class Planctomycetia; order Pirellulales; family Pirellulaceae; genus Lignipirellula; species Lignipirellula cremea. Next base: position 4,557,013 of record NZ_CM151415.1, on the reverse strand, counting down.
AACGTTTTCGAATTCGAGAGTGACGACATCGACGCGCTCGGCGAAGCGGCGCAAGGCCTCGGCATCGCCATAGCTGGCGACGATTTCCTCGTCCGCAAGAGCTCCGGCAGGCGTGTCCGCATCGGGCGAGTAGACGACGACGCGGTAATCCATTCTCCGTGCGGCCATCGCGAACATGCGTCCGAGTTGGCCGCTGCCGAGAATGCCGAGCGTCGTGCCGGGAAGCAATGGACTCATCGACGCGTCGCTCCTGCGACTTCGGATCGATCGAAGGAAAGGGGCGACCGGAAGATTACAGCACGGAGTCCTTCAGGACCTGTTCCGCCTGCTCCTGGCGACGCGTCTCGAGTCGCTGGGCGAGCGACGGATCCTGCAGCGCGAGGATCCTCGCCGCCAGCAGGCCCGCGTTCTTAGCGCCCGACGTTCCGATCGCCAGCGTCGCGACGGGCACGCCGCCCGGCATCTGCACGATCGACAGGAGCGAATCGAGACCGTGCAGCGCCCGGCTCTCCACCGGCACGCCCAGGACGGGCAGCGTGGTAAGCGAGGCGATCATGCCCGGCAGATGTGCCGCCCCGCCGGCGCCCGCCACGATGACGCGAAGTCCCCGCTCACGTGCTGTTTTCGCGTATTCGAACATTCGTTCCGGCGTTCGATGCGCGGAGACGACCAGCCGTTCGTGCGGCACGCCCAGTTCCTCGAGCGCGGTCGCCGCATGCTGCATCGTCTCCCAGTCCGAAAGACTCCCCATCACGACCCCGACGAGGGGACTGGGCGAGGAGGTTTCGGAATCGGGCATGAGGGAACTCCCGCGAGGCATTTCGCGACATGGCGGTTGAGGCGTTCGCCATGATGGCGTCCCTGCCCCTCCTTTTCAAGAAGGCGAGCTCTTCAGGAGCCGAAGCGATCACGTCAGCGCAACTGGTGCGGCGGGGAAGGCTTATCTATCCGTCGAACGGCATGAATAGCGGCAATCGCAACGGTTACTGCGCCCTGCGGCACGCCGGTTGCATCTAAGTTCGCGGACCCTGCCGCCTGCTTCGGATTCTCGGAGCGGCGGAGGCATCGAAAGGAACTGCATGTTCAACGCCTGGAGAATCGGCCGTCTGTTCGGGATCGACATCGCGATCCACTGGTCGTTCGTTTTATTGTTCGGCTTCCTGGTCTATATGCAGTGGGCGAGCGGCGCCGGCGTCGTGGCGACCGCCCTGCATGCGGCCCTGTTCGCGGCCATCTTCGCCTGCGTGCTGCTGCACGAGTTCGGCCATGCGCTCGCCGCGCGCCAATTCGGCATCGCCACGAAGGACATCACGTTGCTGCCGATCGGCGGCGTCGCGCGACTGACGCGCATGCCGGAAAAACCTCAGCAGGAGTTGTGGGTCGCCGTCGCCGGTCCGCTGGTGAACGTCGCGATCGCGGCGCTGATCTTCGTGGGGTTGCTCGCGTTCGAGCGATTCGAACATGTCGCGAACCCGAGCCTGGCGTGGGGATCGTTTTTCCGCGAACTGATGTGGATCAACGTCGCGCTGGTCGCGTTCAACATGCTGCCCGCGTTCCCGATGGACGGCGGACGCGTGCTGCGGGCGTTCCTCGCGTTCTTCCTGCCGTTCGTTCAGGCGACGCGGGCGGCCGCGCTCGTCGGCCAGGCCTTCGCGATTCTGATCGGCATCGTGGGGATCGCCACCGGACAGTTCATGCTCGCGGTTCTTGCCGCGTTCGTCTTCTTCGCCGCTCGCGGAGAGACGAAGGGCGTCATGATGCGAGAGGCCTATCGCGCTCTGCCGATCGGCCGGGCGACGCGACGATACTTCCTGGCGCTTCCGCCCGAGATGCGCGTCGAAGAAGCGGCCGACTACGTCGCGAGGACGCGGCAGTCGTTTTTTCCGATCGTCGATTCGCGTAACGAGGTCGTCGCCGCCGTCGATGCGGGGGAACTGGAGCAGCGGGCGTACGACGGCAACGGCCATCAGCCCGTCGTGGAATTGGCCCATGAAAACCTGCTGTTCGCCGACGAGCGCGAACCCCTGTGGGACGTGATCGAGCGGATGCAGGACAAGCCGGGCCCCGTATGCGTGATGCGGGACGGAAGGCTGGTCGGCGTCTTCGGCCCCGAAGAACTGACTCGCGTGATGCGGGACGTTCGTGAGGGACGCACGCCCCACGAGTCTCCGTCGGAGAGCGAGACGCCCCCGATTCGCCGGCCTCCGGTCGATCCGTTGAGCCGTCCGTGGAGCGGAACGCTGCCTCGCGCGCTACGTGATTCGTCCTATCCGACCGGCGTCTGATCGGGCGGCGTGTGATCGGGCGGCGTGTGATCGGACGGCGTCGGATGGGCGGCATCGCGTCGAAGTCGAAGGCGTCGATTCGCGGGAATCGGCGCCTTTCTCTATTTGCGAAGCCGCTCGCGATCAGCGTTCGTCGTGCAGCGAACGGGGCTGAAACTCGGGATCGCACATGCTCTCGTCGATCCAGACGCAGGCGTCCTGCGGATCGAACTCTTCCCGGTCGCCGTGCGGGATCTCGCGACCGAGCGCCTTCAGCCGGTCATCGAACCGACGGAGCGCTTCCGCGTGAGCGATCGCGTGTTCCGGGTTCGATTCGAAGCGGGCGAGCCGGTGGAGCAGCGTGCGGTGGTGGCGGATGAGTTCCTGCGCCAGTTCGCGTTCCGCGGCGAACGTGCGCTCTTCGTCCACTCGAGCGAACCGCACCAGCGTGAGCGACCAGAGCGTCGCGTACGAAGGGAGCGCCAGAATGAGCGGCAGACCCGACGTTCCCCACGCTGCGATCAGGAACGCGAACGAGGCCGAACGCGTCGGTCCCGTCGGTACGAACGTCGCCGAAAGCGAGGCGCCGAGAATGAACAGCGCGTACATCGTCACGTTCGACGTCAGCGCGTAGAGGCCGAGCCAGCGGTACCAGGGGCGGCGCCAGGCTTCGCCTTCCGCGGCGACGAGCCGCGTCAGAAGGTGAAAGACCAGCAGCAGATGAACGCAGCATCCGATCGCGTACGCCAGCGGGGCGAAAAAGAACGCGTGGTCGGTCACCATCCACGCGGCCAGCGAGACGCAGACTGACGCGGCCGCCGAGATCGTCGCGGCGGTTCGTCCATGTTCGGCGACGCGACGCGCCCACAGAACCAGCGACGTCTCGGACGTCGGCGGATTCGCAGGAGGTGTCGAAGAGATCGGATCTGGAGCCATCGAATCGAGTATGCACGCGAAACGGCGTTCGCGGAATCTTATTCGGTTCGCGGCTCCGAAGACATGCAGGCAGTCCCTGTGACGCCGTCGCTACAGACGGACGGAATCACGAAAAAAAGCGAGAAGCGCCGGACGGCGCCTCCCGCTCTGTCGATTCGATCGTGACGATCGTGAGGCCTATTCTTCGTCCTTGCGCAGCAGCTTCTCGATTCGATCGACGCTGGCGCGGAGTTCGGAGAGTTCCTTCTTCACTTCGCTCAATTCGACGCCCGGGTGAGCGATCCTGACCGTCCGCTGCGTGACGGCGCCGCCGACGGCGGGGTCAAGTTGCCCGACGATGTCGACCCACGGCGCGGCAGGCAGCGTGACGGGAGCGGGCGCGGGAATCGCGATCTGCGGAGGCAAAACGGTAGCCGGCGCCGCACGAAGAGTAATCTGCTTCTGCACTTGAGGAGCGCCCGCAGCTTCGTTAACCATTAGTGCGAAGGTGGCCGTGTTCGGGGGTATCGGAAGAGCCGCGCGGATCTCGGGAGGCAGCGCCTTCATTTCTTCGTCGTTCGCCGCCTTGAAGGTCTTACCGTCAGTCGTCGTCACCTCGACGCGGTGCACGAGTGTTTCGCCGTCGCGCTCGACGTGGATCTTTATCGATTCGACCTTCTCCGGCAGTTTCGCTCCCGGCCTGAACGTCTGCACCAGGCGATGGTGCATCGCTCCCGCGTCGGGGCCGCTCAGGGCAGGCAGCATCCGGACGTGGGGAACGTTGAGGCTATAGAAGAGCTGATCGTTCGCCTCCGCCGTCACGGTCGCGCTCGCCCGAGCGGTCGCACGCTCGCGAGGCGTGACGGAGAGCGTTTTCTCCTCGCCGCCGCGAAGAATGACGACGTCGATCGGCTTCGCCTCGACGTTCTTCATCGCCTCGACGAGCTGTTCGTGCGACTCGACGGCGGCCTCTCCCACGCGAACGATCAGGTCATGGGCCTCCATGCCGCTCTCCGCCGCGGGAGATTCCGGATAGACCGTCTCCACCAGCGCGCCCTTCGCGTGCTTGAGGTGATGCGCGAGCGCGGGCGGGATTTCCGTAGCGAGCTGCACGCCGAGCCAGAGCCCTGCCGGCGCCTCGGCGTCGGCTCCCTCGTCTGCGACCTCCGCGTCGCCGACCGGAAGGCCCTGCTCTGCTTGAATGCTGTAGAGGACCGTCGCGTTCGGAGCGTCAGCTTCGGCCGCCAGTTGCACCTCGACGACGCTCTGGACGGCGCCTTCGACGAGGGGGGCCGCGACGTCTGGCGCCTGATCCTGAGCGAAAGCGCTCGAACCCGCGAGAACGCCGCACGAGAGGGCGGCAGAGGCCGCGAAACGATACCGGGCGAGCATGGACAACTCCGTTAAAAGCGGACCGACGATTCAGTCCAAGGGCGATGGGCTCTGGCGTTCGACGTTCTCAGTGGAACGAGTTCAGCGAGACGGGGACGATCTGATACGTCTCGACCGGCAGGAGCATCTCCCCCTGCTCCGTCGAGACGGGATGAAGCAGGATCTGACGCTCCAAGTCGGCGCCCTGCGCGAGAAGCTGCGCGCGACGCGGAGCGAGATCGGCCTCGCTCTGTCGCACGACCTCGTCCAGCGCGCGGGCCCAGTCCTCGTCGGATCGATAGACGGGGAGCGGCGCCGACGTTTCTTCGGCATCGCCGGAGGGACGATAAACGACGTTGACGATCTCCGGACCGTTCGCCGCGCCGGGCGTCGATTCGGACGGCGTCGACTCGTATTGGGTGCCCGAGGCGATCTGGTCCGCATTCCTCCGTTGCGGCCGCGGACCAGCGACCTCATCGCCTGTTCGGGTCGGGAGAACTTCGCTGCTTCGCGAATCTTGACCGTCGGCCAGCGACGGAGCGTCGGCGGAACTTCGCGGCGCGATTACGAAGCCGGCCGCGAAGGCGAGCAGCAGTCCCGCGGCGACGACCGACCACGACGCAAGAGTCCGCCGGTTCGCTGCTGACGATGATCCGCTCGGAGGGAGCGACGCTGCGAGCGCGACCTTAACGTCGACCGCGGATCGCCGTTCGTCGTGATCGAGACGCCAGCGCCCCGCTCCGGAGAGGGCCGCGCGCAGATCGCGAGCTTCCGCGAGCGCCAGCGCGCACTGCTTCCAGGCGCCGGGCGTCGCGTCCAGCCGGGCGAACAGTTCCGCTTCCTCTTCGACGTCGAACTCTCCGTCCGCGAACCGATCGATCGCCCGCGAGAGGGCGTCGTCGTCCGACGAATCGAACAGGGTAGCGAAGGCGTTCTCGTTCATGACGTTTCGACGCAGTCTCGAAGTTTCGTGCGAAGTCGCATCCGTGCGCGATGGAGTCGCGCCTCGACGGCGCTGACGGAGAGCCCCAGTCGATCGCCGATTTCGCGATAACTGAGATCCTCGGCGTACTTCAAAAGCAGAATCTCGCGGTCGCGACGCGGCAGCGCAGCGACCTCTCCGCGGACGCGTTCGGACCGCTCGACCGAGAGAGCCTGCACGTGCGGATCGCCGTACGTCGCCGCTTCGTCGTCGTGCCGATCCGACGCTTCGCGGAAGCCGTTCTCGGTCCGCCGCGAGCGGCCTCGCGTTCGTCGATAGAGAAGCGCCTGACGGACCGCGACGCGGTAGAGCCAGGGGCCGATTCGCGATTCGTCCCGCACCGGCGACGACGCCCGGAGCGCGACGACGGCCAACTCCTGCATCACCTCGTCGACCGCATCGGCATTCTGCAGGCGGGCGAAAAGCGCTGTCCTGAGCCAATGGCGATGCGTGGTCGTCAATGCGTGCAGCGTGGCGTCCATTCGTCGCGGCGTCGGAGGTCGATCCTCTTCGTGTCGGCGATCGTGCCGTCGGGCGCGTCTGGGTAATAGTTGCCGGCCAGCGTCGAATCTTGCGGAGAATCATCCGGCAAGGACGAAGAAAACCGCAGAGCCAGAGATCCGCGAGGAAGAGAGCGGGCGAATGGCGAGGGCGGAGCCGTTGCGATCCACGACCCCATCCGCAGAACCGGCGAACTCCAGCGACTTTACCGCGGTTAGCCCTCCAGCGGCGCCAAAGCCTGAATTGCAAAGAGCTTCGAGCCGTCTAGAATAACAGCAACGAACGAATTCGCCTCAGTTCCTGGCAAGGACGTTCTCCGACTGACCACATCTGATTGCCAGGATGTTCTTATGCTTCTTTCGGACTACGACCGCGAGTTACTCGAAAGGTGCCTGTCCAAGCAATCGGGCGCCTGGAACCAGTTCGTCGATCGGTTCGTCGGCCTCGTCCTGCATGTGATCCGTCATTCGGCCCGGGTTCGCGGCATACCGCTCCGTCCGGAAGATGAAGAAGACATCGCGGCCGAAGTCTTCTTCGCGGTCGTCGACGACGACTACGCCGCGTTGCGGCGGTTTCGCGGAGAGGCCGCGCTGGCGACGTATCTGACGATCATCGCGCGTCGCATCGCGGTGCGCGAACTGCTTCAGAACAAGGCCCTGTTGACCTTGCCGGACCGGCACGACGAGCATCATCAGGGCAACGGCCATCACGGCTCGCCGCCTGACGAACCGGCCGATCCGACGTCGGGCGAAGCGGTCGATCGCTGGGAGAATAAGCAGGACGTCGAACGTGTCCTGTCGCGACTCGGCGGCGTGGAAGCGCGAATCCTGAGGTTCTTCCACCTGGAGGGCAAGACCTACCAGGAAATCGCTCGCACCTGCGGCGTGCCGGAGAACTCCGTCGGCCCCATGCTCGCCCGCGCCCGTCGCAAAGCGGCGCTGCTTTCGCCAGGCGAAGCGTAAGGGAGCGTCATGTGCCATGGCTGGCTTGCCCAGCCGTGCTTGCGACGTTCTCCACTTCGACACGGGTAGGCAAGCCAGCCATGGCACACCTGATCGACGGTAACGCTCCCCTATCGTAGCTCGCCGCCGCGGAGGCCTTCGGTGAGACGCGCGACGTCGGCCTGCTGTCGCTCGACGTCTGCCCCCGGCATGCGAGCTCCCTGGCGGAACGCTTCGGCGTCGTAGCCCTGCGTCGCGTACGCGGGCGGCAACTCCGCCGGATCGACGCGCGAGAAGGCAGGAGCGCTTTGCATCTGCAGCCGCATCTGCTCGAAGATGTCGACGTAGTTGGCGCCTGCCAGCCGCGGCAAGGTAAATGCTGCCGTCGGATCCCCGATCGGTCGGTTCACGGCGTAGGAGCCGACGTCCATCTGCGCAGACAGCGCGTAGGCTGGGACCTCGACCTGAATGAGACCGGGCAGCGTCGTTTCCGTCGCGACGTCGTAGCGATGTCGGGAAGCGACCGCCTTCGCGAGTAGCTTGCCGTCGGGCGTGTAGTAGGCGGTCTCTTCGAGCCAGCCGTAGCGGGGATGGATGGCCAGCACGCGAATCGCCTGCATGCCCGCGAACGGCGTCCGGGAGCGGATTTCGAGCGTGCCGCCCAGGCGCTCGTAGGGTCCCTGATACGGCATGTTCGGGTCGAGTTCCAGCAGGCCCAGAGCCTCCAGCAGCCAGTGCGGGTGCGCGGTCAGCGCGGCCTGCGCCTGCGGATCGGCGAGTTCCGCCTGCCGCAGGAAGTACATCGTCGGCGGACCGCCCATCTCCGGCACGGCAGCCCAGAAGAAGTCGTCGTTGCTGCCGACGTCGACCTCCGTGGCGCTCAGGCCGAGAACCGATGCACGCAGGCGCAGGCTTCGCGGACGCTCCAGCACGAACGATCCGCGCAACGACGGCATGCCGGCCGTGGAGATCGTCACGTTGTCCGCTTGGATCGAACGGATCTTCGCGGCGTTGCGGTTCAGCGACTCCACGATCCTGAGCGTATCAGGCGGCGTCTGAAACGCGATCGGCGACATCGGCGCCGCGGGTCGACGAGCCCACGGAAACGTGCACCCCGACGCTCCTGCCAGCAGCAGGGCGAGCGCGAACAGCGAGACGATTCGGACGCCGCGCCTCATGACGCCTCCGATCGATCGCCTGCGCCTTCGCCCGTCGTCGGATCGACGGTCGTCGGGGAGGCCGCATCGCCGCGGGCGACGCTCACGCGAAGGCGCTCGGCCAGGATTCGCTGGATGGCTTCGATCTCTTCCGTCGAAGGTTCGACGACGGCGACCGCATGTTCGGAGTCGTCGACCGCCGCGACGAAGACCATGGTTTCGACGCCCGCGGCATCGGTCTCCGTACGAACGAGCCGCAACAGGCGTTTGCGCGACAGAGCGAGCGCGAGGACGAATCGCTCCGCCGCCTGTTCGGGCAGCACGAGCGACGCGAACCACTCCAGCGCCTCTTCGTCAGGCGACCAGGAGACCTTCTTGTTCGCCGGATGCGGAATCTGCGACCGCCACCAGGCGACGCAGCCTTCGGGAGGACCGCTCCACGCTTCGGGACTGACGTCCTTGCGAACGATCTCGGTTCCTTCGCGGATCAGATACGACACGATCGCCTCTCCCGGCGCGAACTCGCGCTCGGTCGCCGCACAGCGTCGGGAAGGAGAGGCGACGTCGAAGTCGATCATCGAGGATCAGTGAACGATGAAAAAGCGATCGTCGGTACCGTCGTCGGAGATGCGGATAGTCGCAGGTCGGCAGCATTTGGGGCAAGCCCCATGATAGGCCGTGCCGTTCTTATTCTGATAAATCTTCGTGTAGACCCCGCAGCAGACGAAGTGAATCGCGACGTACGGACGAGGCGAAGGGCCGTTCGCGGGAATCGCGATCGGACCGGTCGCGTCGCTCGGCGCGCTTTCGGGATCGCTGGTCAGATTCAGCCGTTCTCCCCTTCCGGTCATATCGGCCTCCTCCGTTCGGCACGCGATCCATCCGGGGGCATGTTCGCTTCGGCAGGTAGCGATTCCGCTTCTGCCGCGAAGGGCTTGCACCCTCCGCTCGCCTGGGACGGGCGACATCCGCTGCCCTTTCAGGCGGCCCGTCGTTCCCGGTCCTGCAGTTCCGACTGGTTCAGCTTGTTGTAGAGCGTCTTCAGGCTGATGCCGAGTTCCTCCGCGGCTTCCGGCTTCTTGCCGTCGTGCCGGGAGAGCGCGTCCTCGATCGCGAGGAATTCCATCTCGCGCAGCGTCATCGCGCCGACCGATCGCTTCGCCTTCGGCGCCTGACGGCTGTCGAAGCGACTGGGGAGCTCCGACGCCTTGATCGGAAGCTCGTCGCAAAGAATCGACGCGTGCTCGACGACGTTCGCCAGTTCCCGCACGTTGCCCGGCCAGGAATGAGCGCACAACATTTCGACTGCCTCCTTCGTGAAGGCCTCTTCGCCCTCCGCCAGACTGGGCCGGCAGCGCTTCAGCAGGTGGCGAGCGAGGTGCGGGATATCGCCCGTCCGCTCGCGGAGCGGCGGAATGCGCAGCTCGAACGTGTTGATGCGGTACATCAGGTCTTCGCGGAAGTCGCCCTGCTCAACCATGTCGGACAGGTTGCGATGCGTCGCGCAGATGATCCGGACGTCGACCCTGGTCGTTTCGTTCGCCCCCACCCGACGGATCTCGCCGCTCTCGAGCACGCGAAGGAGCTTCGCCTGCATGGACTTGGGGAGTTCGCCGATCTCGTCGAGAAAGAGCGACCCGCCGTCGGCCATCTCGAAGAGCCCGATGCGATGCTCGTCCGCCCCGGTGAAGGCTCCGCGCTTGTGTCCGAAGAGCTCGCTCTCGATCAGGGTCTCGGGCAGCGCGCCGCAATTGATAGCGACGAAGGGCTTCTCCGCGCGGAGGCTCTGCTTGTGCACCGCGTGGGCGACCAGTTCCTTGCCGACGCCCGTTTCGCCCAGGATCAGCACGGTCGAGTTCGTTCGCCCCACGCGGTCGATCAGCGATGCCACGCGCTGCATCGCGGGGCTCTCGCCCACCAGGCGCGGCGAGCCTTCGACCTGTTCCAGGCGACGCGCGAGCGACAGCAGCAGCTTGTTCGTCTTGCGGCGCTCGGCGACCTTGCTGAAGAGGCGTTCGAGGTCCTTGAACGAGCAGGGCTTCGACAGGTAGTCGTGCGCTCCCAGACGCAACGCGTCGACCGCCGAACGGTAGTTGCCGTTGCCGGTCAGGATGACCGCCTCGCTCGTGGGCGAGCGTTCCTTCAGGAACTGCATGACCTCGATGCCGCTGCGCTTGGGCATATCGAGATCGAGCAGCGCGCAGTCGAAATCCTCTTCGTCGATGGCCGCGATCGCCGTCTCGCCGTCAGGGCAGACCACGACGTCATGACCCAGGCGCGTGACGTAGTCCCGCATCACCTCCTGGATCGTCGGCTCGTCGTCGGCGAACAGAATTCGCAGGCGATCACGCGGCTTTTCGGACGTTTCGCTTTTCTTCATGTCGAATATCGGGCAGCCAGACCGTGAATCGCGAACCCCTGCCGGGACCGTCGCTCGTGACCGAAATCCGTCCGCCATGATCGGTCACGATCTGGTGGACGATCGACAGGCCGAGCCCCGTTCCCTGCTGGTCGCGTCGTCTGGTGAAGAAGGGTTCGAACAGATGCTCTTTGACTTCCTCGGTCATGCCGCAACCGTCGTCGGCGACGACGATGTCGGCTCCCCCCTCGTTGCGAATCAGATCGACGGTGACGGACCCGCGATCCTCTTCGACGCTGTCGAGGGCGTTGGTGAGCAGGTTGAGCACGACCTGCTTGATTTCCTGCGAGTTGACGCTGGCGACCACATCGTCCATCTGACCGATGACGACACGCTTGCGTCGGTACTTACCGACTTCGCTGATCATTTCCGCGACGTTTCGAATCAGGTCGGCCAGGTTCGCGTCGTCATGGCTGGGGGCGCCCATGCGGGAATAGTCGAGCAGGCGCTCGGTGATCCCCTTGCAGCGGAACGCCTCTTCCTGGATACGCGTCAGGTACTTGTCGAAGTCCGCTCGCGTCTGCTGGCGGAACGGATCGGTCGCCTCTTCCTCCGGCGCCAGATCGTTCATCCGCCCCTGCAGCAACTCTGCGCACATCGCGATGCCGGCCAGCGGGTTGTTGATCTCGTGCGCGACGCCTGCGGCCAGGAAGCCGACGCTCGCCATCTTCTCCTGACGAACGACTTCCCGGGTGCGCTGCTTGACCTCGTTTTCCAGGTTCTTGTTGATCCGGACCAGCTTGTCGGTCACGGCGTTGAACGCCTCGGCGAGTTCGGCGACTTCGTCGTTGGTCCGCAGGCGTACGCGATGTTCGAAGTTGCCCCCCTGGATCAGACGGCTGCCGCGAACGAGTTCCCGGAGAGGCTTGAAGATCGAGGCGTAGATGAACCAGGAGACCAGCGTCAGCGCCACTCCCGCGATGCCGAGCGTCACGACGTTGAACGTCCACATCGTGCGGTATTGCAATCGCACGTCGTCGCTGAAGCGCTCGAGCCGCGCCTGTAAGTAAGCGGGAAGCTTGCCGTTCTGCTGCTGCAACTTCTGAATTTCGTCGTCGATCCGCTGGACCTGCAGGTCGTTGAGAATCCAGTCCTGTTCGGAGTCGAGCTTTTCGATCTGGTCGAGAGACTGCCTCATCGATTCGACCGCGCGACGCCCTTCCGGCGACGATTCTTCGCTGGGCAATTCGTCGATAACGTCCCGCAATAGATCGTCGTACTTGTCGACCGATTGCCGCAGCGCGAAGAGATTTCCCTGAAGCTCCGCCCGGAGAAGCTGGCGATCGGCGTACGCCCCTTCGCCGCCGTTGCGGAAGCTGGCCGATTCGACGCGCGAGAGCGTGACCCGCAGATCGCTGATTCGCTGGCTCAGGTCGGCGACGTGCGGCAGTTCGCCCGAGCGGACGCGGATGCTCCTGGCGATGTCGCGAAAGCTGGCGACGGCCTGGCCGTTGTAGAAAACCAGGATGCTCATCGCCACGAACAGGAGCGCGAGGCACGCCCCCAGCTTGTAACGCAACGTCCAGCGGATGAACATCGCTTCCTCGCGCACCGTCGTCGTCGCCGCAGGCCCGTCCTGCGAAGCGCGGCGAAGTCTAGTCGACCGGTCGCGCCGCGGCCAAGGCGTATTCCCTGCGACAGGTTCGACCGATCGCGGATTCCGCATGCTTGACCTCCCCTGCCCCGCGGGTGGCGATGGCGCCGATCAGCTAGCGCCCTGGATGGGGTTTGTAGCGAGTCTCCCCGAGTCGCGTCCAGATCGACTTCCGCGGCTTACCGACCGTGAAACGCGGGAAGCAGGCGAGTCCGGATCGTCCGCCATGCCAGCGCCGCCAGCGCGACGAACATCGCGAGCAGCGTGATCGCGGCGCCCTGACGGAGCGAGAAAGGGCGATAGTCGAAGCGACGTTCGCCTGGCCCCAGCAGGACGACGAAGCGACCCGTTCCGCGGACTTCCCCGATCTGCTGCGGTTTCGTCCGGCCCTCTTCTCCCGGGGGCAGGCGTTCGACCTGCCAGCCGCGGTCGAAACGGTCGTTCCAGATCAGCAGCGTCGGCTCGCGATAGTCGTGTTGGAAGCTTATGCCCCGTTCGTCCGCCTCTTCGAACCGCAACTCCGCGTGGCGAAGCGAACGACGCTCGTCATGAGACAGCGTCAGCGGCTCATCGCCTTCCAGCGCCTGTTTCGCACGTTCCAGCACCGCCGGATCCTGCGTGAAGGCCCATCGCGGCTGAGCCTCCGGAAGGCGCCAGATCGCGACCTGCGAACCGGTCGTCGGGATCGCGACGTTTCGGACGAACTCGCCCCGCACCGGCTGGACGCCGGGAGGCAGCATCAGAAGGCCGACCGAAAGAGCCTCCAGGCGATCGATCGTCGCCGAAGCGTCAGGATCCCGAGCAGTCAGGCGCGAGTCTCGCCAGGCGGAGAGAAAGGGCGCCAGATCCGCCGGCTCGAGACTGGCGGAAGACCGCAGGGCAGGCGGACCGTCGCGGCCGGGCCCCAGCCGGGCGAAGTACGACGACCGCTCCCATTCCGCCAACGCATTGAGGCGATCCGGAGAGGCTTCTTGCCAGGAGGCAGCCGGCAAGCGGTCGAGCGAGCCGCGGAGATAGCGCATCGCCGCGGGCCCTTCCGCCTCGACGCCGAGCGAGGTCCATTCGATCGACTCCGCCGGCTGCGGATCGTACTCGCCCGTCGGGACGAGATTCCGGTTCGCGATCGCCGGATCGATCGTCGCCAGCAGGATCAGCGCCGGCGTCGCCAGTCGGATCGCAACGTCTCTTTCGCGGAAGAAGGCGACGGCGGAGATCGGGACCGCGAGCGCGAGCGAGGCGATCGCTGCGTGTGCGAGATTCGCTCGCAGATCCGCGAGAGCGCCCGCGGCGTCCCAGGGTCCGAACGTCGAGTCGCTGCCGATCGGCAGGGCGAACCACCCTGCCTCGACCGAGGGGAGCCAGGTCGCTGAGACGACGAGCAGGAACGACGCGAACGCGATCGCGGCGAACGCCAGCGCCGTTCGGCATCCCGCGCGGTAGCGCAGCGCGTCGAGACCTGCCGCGCCGGCGACGGCGATTCCGAGCGACGCCGCCGGCATCCACTTGGCCGGATAACGAAACAGGTCGTACCACGGCGCCCATTCCGCCAGCAGCCAGTAGGGCCCTCCCCAGGGACTCTCCACGTCGAGGGAGCCGCCCGCGCGGACCGCGACCTCTTCAGCGAAGTGCCCGAGCCCGTACTGACCCAGCGAGAAACCGAGCGCGGCGAATGCGAGGCCGAGCGGCAGCAGCGCCCGCCTCCGCGTGCGGGAGACGATCAGCCCCGCGGGCAAAAGCAGCAGCGGCGCGAGCCCGAGGTAATACGACGGCGTCCAGACGCGGCTTTCCGGAAAGACGGCGTAGGACCAGCGACGCTGAATCGGGAACGGACTCCCCAGCGCTTCGTGCACGAGAAAATCGGCCCAGCGCCACGGACCGACCGAGAAGTCGTACCGATTGAACGGTATTCGCTCGGTTGCAACGCCCGCCTTCAGAAGCGCCCGATCGCTTTCCCGAAACCACTCGACCGCGGGAAGAAGCTGGATCGCCGACAGCCCGACCGTCAGCGCCGCCGCGAAGGCGAGCAGCCCGACGAACTTGCCGCGGGATAACCACGCCGGCATCGTCTGCCCCGCGAGCAATCGACGGTCGGCGGAGTAGTTGCGGAGGAATCGCCGCTTAACTATGCGGAAACTCGCGACGGCGACCTCGATCAGGAACGCCGCGGCGATCAGCAGGGCAGCGTGATAGACGGTCTGGGGATCTCCGCCCAGGAAGGCCATCGTCGTCGCTGCCGCGAGCCCGACCGCATGCGACAGTTTCAGCGTCCGGCGGAGGAACGTCGCCTCGGCCAGCGCCCAGGGAAGCCATGCGGCCCCGACCAGGTAGACGGGGTTGCAAGACTGAAAGAGCAGCTCGCCCGAGGCTGCGTACGCCGCGCCGGCGAGAAGACCGGCGCTCGCGGAGAGTCCGCAACTCCGGGCGAAGCGTCGGGCGCCGAAGCATGCGAGTCCCGCGTGTCCCACGAAGTAAAGGAACCACCGCACGCCCCACGGGATCGGCAGCGCGAAGACGAACTTGCCCGGGTAGAACGTCGCCGCGGTCGGTTCGGCGAACTCGGGGAAGCCGGTTCCCTCCTCGGCGTTCCAGAGCGGGATCCGCCCCGCGCTCCACGCCTGCTGCTGCCGACGCTCCATCGGCTGATAGAAATGCCGCACGTCGCGAAAGACGGGCAACTCGCCCCGAAGCAGCGGAGCGTGCACGAACGCTGCAGGGCCGAACGCGACGCAGGCGGCGAACGCACCCCATCCGATCCGGCGGAAGAGGTCTAGCCTGGAGCGGTCATCGGGAGGCGCCGACATGCCGGAAATCGTACTTCCGGCGGAGCGGGAAGTCTCGTTAATTGAGGCTCATGGGGGCGACCTCTCAGTGGTTCCCCTGGTTTCCGCCGCCCGTGCGGGGCGAGGCGCCCTGCCCCGCCAGACGCATCGCTTCCCTAGCGGCATGCATCGCATCCTGGCGACGGGCGAACTCCCGATCGGTGATCGACGGAAGCTTCTCGGCTGCGGCGAGCGACGCTTCGGCTTCCGCTCGGGTGACCGACGCGAGGGGCCGCAGGCGATCGGTCAGGATCGACACGCGATCCTGCTGCACCTGAATGAAGCCCCCCTCGAGGAAGTAGCTATCCGTGGCGCCGCCGTGCCGCAGCCGCAGTTCGCCGCTGCCGAGGCGTCCCATGAGCGCGCTGTGCCCCGGCGCGATGCCCATCTCGCCGTCGTACATCGGCACGGCGAGGAAATCGACCTGCCGATCGAGGGCGGTCTTTTCCGGAGTGACGATGACGCAGGAGAGTTGGGCCATGGAGCGTTACGCTGCGGAAAGCTGGAGTCAGTCCTCGAAGTCGGCGAAGCGGAAGACGGGATCCGTCGTCCGCTAGCGCCCGTTCGACCCGATCAGCGGGCGGCGGCCATCTTCTTGGCCTGTTCCTCGGCCTGCTCGATCGAGCCGACGTACATGAAGGCGCCTTCCGGAAGGTGGTCGTACTTCCCGTCGCAGATTCCTTCGAAGCTGCGGATGGTGTCCTCGAGCGAGGTGATCTCGCCCGCCTTGCCGGTGAAGACTTCCGCCACGAGGAACGGCTGCGACATGAAGCGCTCGATCCGGCGAGCGCGATGCACGACGAGCTTGTCCTCTTCGCTAAGTTCTTCGACGCCGAGGATGTTGATGATGTCGCGAAGTTCGCGATACCGCTGCAGGATCGTCTGCACCCGGCGGGCGATGCGGTAGTGCCGCTCGCCGACGAATTGCGGATCGAGAATGCGGCTGTTCGATGCCAGCGGATCGATCGCGGGATAGATGCCCTTTTCCGCGATCGAGCGTTCCAGGTAGATGAACGCGTCGAGCTGGGTGAACGCGGTCGCCGGCGCCGGGTCGGTCGGGTCGTCCGCGGGAACGTAGACGGCCTGCACCGACGTGATGGCGCCCGAGGCGGTCGAGGTGATCCGCTCCTGAAGCTGACCCATTTCGTTGGCCAGCGTCGGCTGATAACCGACCGCGGAGGGCATGCGCCCGAGCAGCGCCGACGTTTCCGAACCGGCCTGCGAGAAGCGGAAGATGTTGTCGACGAAGAGGAGCGTGTCCTTTCCGGTCGTGTCGCGGAAGTATTCCGCCATGGTCAGCGCGGCGAGCGCGACGCGGAGGCGGGCGCCGGGCGGCTCGTTCATCTGACCGAAGACCATCGTCGTCTGCTCGATGACCTTGCGACCGGTCTGGCCGATTTCGGTCTCTTGCATTTCGAGCCAGAGGTCGGTCCCTTCGCGGGTCCGCTCGCCGACGCCGGCGAAGACCGAGTAACCGCCGTGCTTGGACGCGATACGGGCGATGAGCTCGGTGATGATGACGGTCTTGCCCAGACCGGCGCCGCCGAAGAGGCCGGCCTTTCCGCCGGTGACGAACGGCGTGAGCAGGTCGATGACCTTGATGCCCGTCTCGAAGAGTTGGGTACCCGTCTGCAGGTCGACGAGCTTCGGCGCTTCGCGGTGGATGGGCCAGTAAGCTTCCGCCTCGACGGGACCGCGTCCGTCGATCGGGCGACCGGTCACGTCGAAGACGCGCCCCAGCGTGTTGAGCCCGACGGGAACCGTCACCGGCGAACCGGTGTCGAGAGCGTCCATGCCGCGGACGAGACCGTCGGTCGTGCCCAGCGCGATGCAGCGAACGCGGTTGCCGCCGAGGTGCTGCTGCACTTCGCCGACCAGGTCGATGTCGATGCCCTTGTTCGACGTCCGGACGCGAACGGCGTTGTAGATCGGCGGCAGGCGATCCTCGGGAAACTCGACGTCGAACGTCGAACCGATGATCTGCACGATGCGCCCGGTGGCGGCGGCGGTTTCAGCGATGGCCATCGTATTTCTTCAGTAACTGGGGAGTGCGTTTTCGTCGGAAGCGGGATTCAGCAGACGTCGCGGGCGCTACTTCGCGAGCGCTTCGACGCCGCCGATGATTTCCATGATTTCGCCGGTGATCTTCGCCTGTCGGGCGCGGTTGTAGGTCATCGATAGGCCGCGGATCATCTCGGAAGCGTTCTCGGTCGCCGACTTCATCGACACCATGCGGGCGATCTGCTCGCTCACGGCGTTGTCGAGGAAACACTTGAAGAGCCGGACGCGGAAGCTCTGCGGGACGAGCTCTTCCAGGATCGATTCGGCGCTGGGGTAGAACTCGTACTCGATCTTGCGACCGCCGGGCGCCTGCTTGTCCGAGGCAGCCTTCCCGGCGGCGTTTTTCTTGTCGCCGACCGCGGTGAGAGATCCGAGCGGGAGCAGCGTTTCGACGACGGGAATCTGCCGCGCGACGGTGAGGAACCGCGTATAAGCGACGTCGACGCGATCGATCTCGCCCGCGAGGTAGCGATTGAGATACTCATCCGCGATCTTCTGCACGTCTTCGAAACGAGGTTGATCGTCGAACTGCAGGTAGGCCTGCGTGACGGGGACGCGGCGGACCTTGTAGACGGTCATGCCCCGTTTGCCGGCGACTTCGGTTTCGAGCGCCGTGAAGGTCGTGCCGAGCTGTTCGCGAACGGGCGCCGCCTGACGCAGGACCGCGCTGTTGAAGCCGCCGCAGAGACCCCGGTTGGCGGTGAGCACCAGCAGCAGCGCGCGACCGTTCTGCTCGCGGGGTTGAAGCAGCGGATGCGAGAGTTCGGCGCCGCTCCCTGCGAGCTCGGCCACCATCTCCGTCATGCGCTGCGTGTAGGCGGTCGCCGCGATCGCCCGGTCCATCGCCTTCTTGAAGCGGGCCGTCGCGATCAGCTCCATCGTCCGCGTGATCTTGCGGATGTTGCGGATCGACTTGCGTCGTTTGTCGAGTTCGCGAACGTTGGCCATGCGGCGAATGTCTTTCGTGCGGTCGCGTCGCGTGCAGGTTCGGCGGCGGTCCCCGACTCATCGAGCCGGGAGGCCGAGATCTAGGAAATCATGCGGAACGTATAGGGGTAGCGATAACGGATTCCCTTGTTCGCTTCCAACCCGCCCAGCACGCTGTAAATGATCTGCCCGACCATGATCACCGGCATCACGATGATCCCGACGCACGTCGCGGCGAGGATCAACTGCACGATCATGACGGTAAGTTGAAAGTTGAGCGCTTCCTTCGCCTGGTCGACGACGAACTCCGACTGGTCCTTCTTCACCATCCAGATGATGAGGGGGCCGAAGATCGCGAAGATGAATCCGGCCAGGTGCGAGAGCATGGCCCACAGGCGATCGTCGTCCGTCGTGCCTCCCGGGCCGAGGCCGGGCGCGCCAGGCACGGGCCCCGGAGGTTTTCCAGGCGTCTGATAAGGCGAGCCGTAACTCATGGCGAACTCTCCTTAATGGTGCAGAGACGAAACGACGACGGAGCGGTTAATCCGCTCGCTTACGCAGTCGCCGCGGCGACGCCAGGTTCGGCGACGGCGGGCTTCCAGTGAGCCTTGAATTCCTTGATCGACTGGATGACCTGCTCGGTCAGATCCTTGTCGAGAACCTTGGTCTGATCGAGCTTGTTCCAGATCTCGCTCTTGCGGTCGTGCATGAAATCGAGGAACGCCCGCTCCCAGGCGCTGACCTGGCTGAGGGGAACGTCGTCGAGATAGCCGTTGGTGCCGGCGTAGATGCTGAGCACCTGATCGACGACGCTCATCGGCTGGTTCTGCGGCTGCTTCAGCAGTTCCACCATGCGGTAACCGCGGTCGAGCTGCTTCTTCGTTTCCGGATCGACGTCGGTGCCGAGCTGCGCGAACGATTCCAGTTCGCGGAACGACGCGAGCTGCAGACGCAGACCGCCCGCGACCGCCTTCATCGCTTTGACCTGGGCGGCGCCACCGACGCGGGAGACCGAAATACCGGCGTTGATCGCCGGACGGACGCCCTTATAGAAGAGGTCCGGCTGCAGGTAGATCTGGCCGTCAGTGATCGAAATGACGTTCGTCGGGATGTAGGCCGAGACTTCGCCTTCGAGCGTCTCGATGATCGGGAGCGAGGTCAGCGAACCGGCGCCCATCTCGTCCGACAGCTTGGCCGAGCGTTCGAGCAGGCGGCTGTGAGCGTAGAACACGTCGCCGGGGAACGCTTCGCGGCCCGGAGGACGACGCATCAGCAGCGAGATCTGGCGATAGGCGGTGGCCTGCTTCGACAGGTCGTCGTACACGATCAGAGCGTGCTGCCCGTTGTACATGAAGTACTCGGCCATCGACGTACCGGAGTACGGCGCGATGTACTGCAGCGTGGCGGGCGAACTGGCGCCGGCGACGACGACCGTGGTGTAGGCCATCGCGCCGTGCTGTTCCAGCGTGTCGATGATGCGGGCGGTCGAGCTGTCCTTCTGGCCGATGGCCACGTAGAAGCACTTGACCCCCGTATCCTTCTGATTGAGGATCGCGTCGATCGCGATGGCGGTCTTGCCCGTCTTACGGTCGCCGATGATCAGTTCCCGCTGACCGCGACCGACAGGAATCATGGCGTCGACCGCCTTGATGCCCGTCTGCAGCGGCTCATGCACCGGCTTCCGCTTGGAAACGCCTTCGGCCATCGACTCGACCGGGCGGAATTCGGTCGTGTCGACCGGTCCCTTACCGTCGAGCGGACGCCCGAGCGGATCGAGAACGCGACCGATTACGGCGTCGCCGACCGGGACGGAGAGCAGCTTGCCCGTCGAGCGGACCTCCTCGCCTTCGCGAATCAGCAGGTGATTGCCGAGGACGATGATGCCGACCGAGCGCTCTTCCAGGTTGAACGCCAGGCCGCGAACGCCGCTGGCGAACTCGACCATTTCGCCGGCCATCACGCCGGACAGGCCGTAGGCGCGGGCGATACCGTCGCCGACTTCCAGCGTCGTGCCGACCTCGCGCACGTCCAGGCGATCGTCGTAGGTCTCGATCTGCTTCTGAATGACCGAAGAGATTTCGTCGATGTTGAACTTCATCGTCGCTTTCCTCGAGCCGTCGGCTCGTCAGTTATTTGGAGCCGAGGGCTCGTCTGGTTTATCGAGCTACACGCCCGTTAGTTTGATTCGAGCGGAAGCTCGCTGGTTGTCTTCGTTTCGTCGCGCCGAGCGGACTTCCGCGGGGCGCCGTCGGTTGTACGCCTTCGGTTCAGGAGGGCTGCCCTTCCGAAACCGCGAACCGTTCGAACGTCGCCCGCATCTGCGATCGAGCGGAGGCGAGCGCCGTGTCGCGAATCCGCTCGAACTGGCCCGCGAGGCTGGCGTCGTAAACCGTATCGCCGACCCGCACGACCAGTCCGCCGATCAGGTCTTCCTGAACCGATTCCTTCAGGTGGACCTGCTTCCCGAGGGAGGCGGTCAGTCGATTTCGCACCGCTTCGCGAAGTTCGTCCGTAAGCGGCTCCGCGGTCGTAACGGAGACCTCGACTTCTCGACGAAGCGTCCGGACGAGCTTGCGGAACGACGCGTAAACCGCGCCGATCGAATCAATACGGCGATTGTCCGCCAGAATTCGCAGCAGGTTCAGCGTCTCCTTGCGGATCTTGCCCTGAAACGCCGCGTCGATCAGCCGGCGCTTCTCCGAGATCTCGACTCGCGGCGATTCGAGGAACGCCGTCAGCTTCGGCTGCGAAGCGAAGAGATCGTCGACCAGCGAACGGAGCTCTTCGAGCGTTTCGTCGACGGCGCCGCCGCGCTCTTCGGCGCCGGGGAGCGCCGCGACAGCTCCGTACAGCGCCTGGGCGTAGACGTCGCCCGCCTGCTGAACTTCTGAGTCCAGCACGGTGCGATGTCGAACTTCGACGTCCTCGTTCATGCCGGGGCTTTCGATCCGCGAAGTCGTACCAGGAATCGTGTCGAAGGACGCAGCGTCAACTCGTGCGTCGTCAATTGACCCACTGTCAACTGACGGTCAACAATCGGCGTCGGGTCAATTCGCGTTGGGCGAGCCGCTCGCCGGGAAGCGGTCGAGCGCGTCGCGAATCAGCGCGGCGTGCTGTTCCTGGCGGATCTCCTTCCGGGCGATCCGCGAGGCGATCGCGAGCGCCATGTCGACGCTCCGTTCGGTCAGTTCGTCAAGGGCGCTCCGTTTCGCGCTCTCGATGTCGGACTTGGCACGGCGAAGCATCGCTTCCGCTTCGGTTCGGGCCTCTTCCTGCTTCCGTTCGCTCATCCGTTCGAGATCGCGTTTCGCTTCCGCGTGGAGCGTCGCGATTTCGGTCTCCGCCTTGGCGAGGCGAGCTTCGTACTCCTTGAGTCGAAGTTCCGCCTGCTCGCGATCCCGACGAGCCGTCTCGATATCGTCGGCGATTCCGTGTTCGCGCTTCTCCAGTCCGGCGATGATCGGCTTCCAGGCGAAGACGGTCAAAAACGCCAGCAGCAGCGCGAAGACGATCGCGGAGAAGATCGCGAGATCCGCGCTCAGGCCCAGCGGATTGCCGGCGCCGTCGGCAGCCTGCGCTGCGACCGGGGAGAACGCCATCGCGAGCGCCGCCGCGGCGAACGAGGCGGTCGAAAGGCGAACGGGAACGACGAATCGCATGGGACTCTTCCGCACGGCGAAGTCGAACAGAATCGAAACGAACGAACGCAGCGAACGACCGCGGCGTCAGACGATGATGCAGACGATCAGGGCGAAGAACGTGGCGCCTTCGATGAGCGCGGCCGAGATGATCATGCCGGTCTGGATGCTTCCGGCCATTTCCGGCTGACGAGCCATCGATTCGACGGCGCTGGCGCCGATGCGACCGATGCCGAGGCCGGCGCCGATGATGGCCAGGCCGGCGCCGATCGCCTTGCCGATGCCTTCGAAGGGGATGTTATCCGCCTGCTGCAGTTGAAGCTGCTGAGCGAAGATCTCCTCTTCGAGGAGCGTCGGCTCGAGCACGACCGTCGGCTGTGCGAAGGCGGCGACGGAGAAGAGAAGCATGCCGGCGAGGAAGGTCATCGCCCCGAACTTATTCCAGTTGCTCACGTTCGCGAATCTCCGAACCTTAAAGGGAAATGGTTTCTGTTCCGGCGGAACCTCGGCGAACCGCTCGCCGCGCGACCGCCGCCGTTCGCCGACGCTCGATCAGTGCGGATGAGCCGCTGAACCGATGAAGAGCGAGGCGAGAAAGACGAAAATGTAGGCCTGCAGGAAGGCCACGAACAGTTCGAGGATGCTGAGCGCGAACGCGCCCAGGATGCTGGCCGGCATGACGCCCCAGTAGAGCGCGGAGGTCGCCGTCGCCGCGATGAACGCGAGGATCGTCGCGAGCACCAGGTGCCCCGCGAAGATGTTCGCCATCAGTCGGACGGAGAGCACGAAGTGCTTAACCAGCAGGCCGAAGATTTCCAGTACGAAGATCAACGGCTTGATCAGGATCGACAGGACCCAGGGAAGTTCCATGTGCGGAACCTGCCCGGTCCAGTACTTCACGGGACCCATCTTCGCCATGCCCGTGCCGATGACGACGACGAACGTCGTCAGGGCGAGCACCGTCGTCACGGCGAACGACCCGGTGTAGGAGCCGGCCCAGGGAACCATGCCCAGCAGGTTCCCCATCAGGATGAAGAAGAACAGCGTCCAGAGAAACGGCAGGTACTTGTCGGCGTCGTGCTTGCCGATGGCGGGGCGTGCGACTTCATCGCGGATGAACAGCAGGACCGATTCCAGCAGGTTCCAGAGCCTGCCCCGGGGAGCGCCGCCCCCTCGGACCTTGCTCGCCAGCCAGACGAACGCGCCGATGATGATCACCGAGGCGACCAGTTCGAGCGCCATGAACTTCGTGAACTGCAGCGTCACCGGCAGCAGAATGTCGTCGATCTGCTGCACGCCGGTTCGGGGCGTGAAGACCGGCTCGCCCGTCTTGTTGACCGGTTGCCAGAGGTGGAGGTGGCCGTCGCGCACGCCGTCCAGATCGAGGGCCTGCGGGATCTCGAAGTAGGTCGAGTCCTGAACGTGACCGAGCAGGTGCCCCGGATCGAGCGGATCGTGGTTGCCGTGCGCAGCGTGAGCGTCGCCGTGCGGCTCGCCCTGATGAGGCGTCGCGGCGTCGTGATCGTGTTCGTCGTGACCCGGTTCGGGAGCCATTCCGGCTATCTTCCTGCTCGCGCGGGAGTCGATCGATCAGAGAACGGAGTTGACGGTTTTGGAACCGCGACCGGCGTGAATTTCATCAAGTCGTCGCATCGCCGCGTTCCGGGCGCCGATGCGCCAGATCGCCTCGACGATCCAGCCGGCGAGGTACGCGGCCACGACGGTAATCAACATGCCGCCGTCCAGCCACTCCGGTTGTTTCACCTTCGCCCAGAACACGACGCCCAACGGGAGCCCCGCCCGCAGGACGAGACCCGCGAAGGAGCGCACCAGCGGCTTGAGCGAACGGTCGACGAAGAACGGCAGAACAGAGGAGATCGCGGCGCCGACGACGACCGCCGCCGCCCCGATGCCCGAAGCTACTAAGCCCGAACCTTCGTCCGCGAACGCGTAGTAGGCGACGCACCCCAGCGCCACGATCAGCGTCGCGGCGAAGCTGGAGACGGCGCCGACAAGTTCCCGGCGTGCGAATTCCCGCTCGGCTGCTTCCGCGCGCTGCCCGTTTTCTACACGCTGCGCATCGGCCATCGGCGTACGATGGTCGTCGGCGTCGCGAGGAGGAAGCGAGGAATTCATTCCGACCGGATGAGTGATCGCGGCGAACTTCGGCACAGTTACGGATCTCAAGGGCGATTCATCTGCTTCGCGACCGCGAGCAAGCGCCAGATGCCGTACACCGTACCGAAAGCGACGCCGAGAAAGAGGAAGACCGGCAGCGTCCCGAGCCAGTTGTCGAGGAAGTACCCCGCGACTCCGGGAGCCGCCATGCCGAGGGAAATCCCCAGCACGTGATACGTCCAGGACGCCGCTTTCGAGAACGGCGTACGCTCGTCGGGCGTTCCGGAATCGGTCCCGGTAGGATCCGTCGACACGATAACCGTCGTTTCCTGAAGAGCTTGGCTCAGGTCGGGGGTCAATCTAAACGGCGCGGATAAGCTGGTCAACTCGCCCAAAGGGCGTCGACCATCGGAATTTCTGATCGGGGGCGAGATCAAATGGTCATCGTAGAGACTTCGCCGAATGCCCGATCCTTCGAAACCTTCGTCGCTGCCGAAGGTTAAAGCTCTTTAAGCCACGGCGGCATTCGAACGCGGATCCTGCTACCGTCGCGGTGCGGCGCTTTGACGCGCAGGCGGGCCCCGGGACGCTCCGCTCGCGAACTCCCCGCTCGCGAATTGGTGCAGCCCTGCCCCGAGGCGCTGTCTTAAGATGCACTCGTGACGGGTCGGACGCGGACTTTCCCGCCGAACGGCGGACGAACGGAATCCTTCGGAGGTCGAGAGTACATGGCGAACGGTTCTAGTTTCCGGTCGGCGACGTTCTCGCCGAAGCTTCGGGTCCTCCTGCTCGCTGTCGCAGGGACCGCGTTCGCCGTCGCGTCGGTTCCCCAACTGGGCTTCTCCGCCGAACCCGCCGGCGAGGCGGCCGTCGCGAGTCTCATCGGCGAGCGGCTGGAATCGATCACGCTGCCGCGGACCACCGGCGACTCGTGGAGCCTGTCCGACGCGAAGGAGGCCGAACTGCTCGTCGTGGCGTTCGTCGGCGTGGAATGTCCCTTGGCGAAGCTTTATTCGGAGCGGATCGCGACGCTGGCGAAGTCTTATGACGCACGCGTCGCGTGGACGTTCGTCGATCCGAATTCCCAGGATTCGCTGGCGGAGATGGCGGAGTTCGGGGAGAAGATCGTTCTGCCGGGCCCGTTCCTGCGGGACGTCGCCGCGAAGACCGCGATCGCCTGGAACGTCGAGCGGACGCCGGAGGTTCTGGTGTTCGATAAGGACCGCGCGCTTCAGTACCGCGGACGCGTCGACGATCAGTTCGGCATCGGCTACCTGAAGGACGCTGCGACCAGCGAAGATCTGAAGGCGGCGATCGATTCGCTCCTGGCCGGAGAGCCGGTCGCGACCCCGACGACGCAGGCAGTCGGCTGCCTGATCGGAAAGCCTCGCGAGCCCGACGCGCAGGCGGAGGTGACCTTCTCCAATCAGATCAGCCGGATCTTCAATCGCCGGTGCGTCGAGTGCCATCGCGAAGGCGAGATTGGTCCGTTCGTGCTGACCGAATACGAAGACGCTGCCGGCTGGGCGGACATGATCCTCGAGGTGGTCGACGATCGCCGGATGCCTCCCTGGCACGCGAATCCTGCCCACGGCAAGTTCAAGAACGACCGTCGCCTGACGGACGAAGAGCTTTCGCAGATCCGCGCGTGGGTCGCCGCCGGCGCGCCCGAAGGCGATCCGGACCTCAAGGAGGCCCCTGCGGAAAAGATCGCCGGCTGGCAACTGCCGAAGGAGCCCGACCTGATCGTGAAGATGGCGGAGGAACCGACCGTCGTGCCCGCGACCGGCGAAGTGAAGTACCGCTGGTTCGAGGTCGACCCGGGCCTGACCGAGGACAAGTGGATTCAGGCCATGGAGGTCCGTCCCGGAAACCGTGCGATCGTTCATCACATTCTGGTGTTCGACAAAGGTCCGAACGGATTCCGTCGCGACTTCGCCAGCGGCGCGCGGGGTTATCTGGCCGGTTACGTACCGGGGCTGCGGATCGACTCCTATCCGATCGGGATGGCGAAGAAGATCGAGGCCGGCTCGACGATCCGTTTCCAGATCCACTACACGCCGATCGGCAAGGAACAGACCGACCTCTCCGACATCGGCTTCGTCTGGGCCGATCCGGAGACCGTCACGAAGGAAGTGAAGACCGTCAGCGTCGTGCAGCCGGGTATTCGCATCGCTCCAGGCGACGCGAACCATCGGGTCTCGGCGTACAAGGTCGGCGCCCTGCGGAACTCCGAGATCCTCTGCTTCATGCCGCACATGCACCTCCGCGGCAAGTCGTTCCGTTACGAGGCCCGCTATCCGGACGGCACGAGCGAGATCTTGCTCGACGTGCCGAACTTCGACTTCAACTGGCAGACGGCGTACCTGCTGCCCGAGCCGATGAAGGTGCCGGACGGTACCCGGATCTGGGCGGAAGCCGCGTTCGACAACTCGGCGAACAATCTGTCGAACCCGGCGCCGGACGAGTGGGTTCGCTGGGGCGATCAGACCTGGGAGGAGATGATGATCGGCTACTTCGACGTCGCCGTTCCGTTCGACGACAAGACGGAGGAGCGCCCGCTGGAAGAGCTGCTCTCCCGCGAAGAGAAGGCCGACATCCTGCTCAAGCGGATGGACAAGAACGGCGACGGCGTCCTCACGAAGGACGAAGTTCCGCAGAAATTCCGCTTCATGGTCGAGCTTCTCGACTACGACAAGAGCGGCTCCGTCGATCTGAAGGAGCTGACCAAGATCGCCGATCAGATTCCGCTGAAATAGGCGGAAGCGTCCTGCGACTGGCGATGCTCCCCTGCTTGGGCGAGCATCGCCCTCGGTCTCCTTTCCCCTCTCCACCCTCTCCACCCTCTCCTCTCTTCCTATGGCTCACGCACAGGAATTCGCGCTCGTTCCGACCGAGGAACAGCTTCGCGAGATCGAACGCGAACTGCGGTTCGAGCCGACGAAGAACCCGTCGACGAAGGTTCTATCGCGGGAGCAGGTCGACTTCTACAACGCGAACGGCTATCTGATGCCGCTCGAAGTCTTCGACGCCAGCGAGGCGGCTGACTTCCGCGGGTGGTTCGACGGCCTGCTCGATCAGACGCTCGGTGCCGGGAAAGACAGCTACTCGATCTCCTCCGCCCATCTGAAATACGGGCGAATCTGGGATCTGCTGCGGAACGAGCGGATCGTGGGACCGGTCGCCGATCTGCTCGGCGAGAACGTCGTCGGCTGGGGGGCCCACTTCTTCTGCAAGATGCCGGGCGACGGAAAGCAGGTAACCTGGCATCAGGACGCCAGCTACTGGCCGATGACCCCCTCGCGAACGGTCACGGTCTGGCTGGCGGTCGATGACGCCGATCGCGAAAACGCCTGCATGCGGTTCCTCCCCGCTTCGCACCTGGAGGGGCGGATCCCCTACCGCGAAAGCGAAGGCGGCGAAGGAAACGTCCTGACGCAGACGGTCGAAGGGATCGAGCGATTCGGCGAGCCGGTGGACGACGTCCTCCGCGCGGGGCGGTTTTCGCTGCACAGCGACCTGCTGCTGCACGGGTCGGAGGCGAATCGCTCGTCCCGCCGCCGTTGCGGACTCACGCTGCGATACTGCGCGGTCGAGGTTCGTGCCCACCTCGGCTGGAACGCCAAGGGACTGATCGTCCGCGGACGCGACGCGGAGGGGTACTGGTCCGATCCCCCCCGTCCGGCTAACGATTGATCGACGTCCGACGGACCTGCGGGGCCGTGCACCGCAGTAAGTTCATCTTCTCCTCCGGGTGCCACTGGCTCCGCCAGTGCTTTTCCGGAGGCTGGATCGATCGGGTTGGACGACTATTCAAGCTTCGGCACTGGCGGAGCCAGTGGCACCCGACAGTTTTCGATCAAGCTGACAGACAGCGGTGGACGGACCTTTAGCAGCGAGACGCTCTGACGACGTCGGCGTTCAACCTACAAATCGGCGCCGGTCGCTCGTAGAGCCTGCCAGAGCCAGTCGGGCGCGGCGAACAGGCCGATCGTCGCGGCGGCGCAGAGCGTCCCGCCGGCCAGCGCCGGCCACTCGACGCTCCGCCGGTCCCCGTTCGCGGTCGGACGCAGGTACATCGCGCCGAGCACGCGCAGGTAGTAGTACGCCGCGATCCCCGCGTTGACCAGCATCGCGATCGCCAGCCAGCGCCATCCCCCGGACCATGCGGCGACGAACAGGTTCATCTTGCCGAGGAAACCTGCCGTCGGCGGCAGGCCGATCATGCTGAAGAGCGCGATCGCGAGCAGCGCCGCCGCGAAGGGCTGCGACCGTCCGAGTCCCGCCAGGTCGTCGATCGTCGTCACGCGATCGTCGTCGGGCATCGCCGCCTGCGATTCGGCGGCCTGCGTGCGTCGAACGCGAAGCATCGCCAGTACGGCGAACGCTCCCACCGTCATCGCGCCGTAAGAGGCCAGATAGAAGAGCGCGGACCCGAGACCGACGCCGGGTTCGGTCGGATGCATCGCCACGAGGCCGACGAGCATGTAGCCGCCGTGCGCGATGCCGGAGTACGCCAGCAGTCGTCGCAGGTCGGTCTGCACGAGGGCCAGCAGATTTCCGACGCACATGCTGAGCACGGCCAGCGCGGCGAGCATCGGCGCGGCGACGTCGGTCAGCGACCAGCCTCCGGTCGCCAGCGCCTCGGGCGCTCCGATGATCCGCGCCAGCGCGACGATTCCGACCGCCTTGGGAATGAACGAGAGCGTCGCGGCGCCGACGGTCGACGTCCCCTGGAAGACGTCCGGAGCGTAGAAGTGAAACGGCGCCGCGGCCAGTCGGAAGGCAAGTCCTGCCACGATCGCGGCGATCGCGATCGCCAGCGTCGCCGGCATCGGACCGTGCGCTCCCAACGCCAGCGCCGCCTTCATCGCGACCAGATCCGTCGTCCCGGTCGTGCCGTAGAGATAGCTCAAGCCGAACAAGGCGATGGCCGAGGAGAAGACGCTCAGCAGAAAGTACTTCAGCGTCGCCTCCTGACCCGCCGCGTCATGCCGCGAAAGATACAGCAGAACATACGTCGGCAGACTGACCAGTTCCAGCGCGAGGAACAGCATCACCAGGTCGTTCGCGACGGCGACCAGCGACGTGCCCGCGCAGATGAAGAGCAGACAGGCATAGAACTCCGCCGCCTTGCCCGCGGAGACGCGACTCCACGCGACGAGCGTCAGGATCGCCGCGCTCGCCAGGCTCAATCCGCGAACGAACCAGGCGAGTCCGTCGACGCGAAACGGCCCGGGGAGCGCTTCGCCGGTCGGTTCGAAGCGCAGCCAGAGCCAGCCGGCCACGGCGATCGCGACCAGGGTCGCGCCCGCCCAGAGATGCCTGAGGTATCGCGGTCCCTCGCCCGATCGCCCTTCGCTCGAACTGTCGAGCAGGAAAGGAGCAATAAGGAAGTACGCGCAGCCGAAGAAGATCAGCGCCACCTCGGGCAGCGCGAGCTCGACGGAGTCGACGAGACGTTCGACGAATTCGTTCACCTGCCGTCGCTCTCCTCGCCCGTCGCGACGGTCGCCACCTGCGGCGTCACGGGATTCGAATCGTAAAGTCGCACCACCCGATCGACGTCGGGCTGGATCAGGTCGGTCAGCGGCTTCGGGTAGAGCCCGATCGCCAGGCAGAGCGCCATCAGCGGGATCGCGATCGCCAGCTCACGCAGGCGAAGATCCTGAGGCGGAGCGCCTTCCGCGTGCGGTTCGCGAAGGGGACCGAAGAACGTCCGTTGAATCAGCGTGAGCAGGTACCACGCGCCGAGCACGACGCCCGAGGCTCCGACGATCGCGTACGCAGGGTCCCGCGCAAACATTCCGGCGAGCGCCAGGTACTCGCCCACGAATCCGTTCAGCAGCGGGAGCCCCGCGCTCGCGAAGCAGACGAAGATCATGCAGACCGCGAGCGCCGGCAGACGCGACGCCAGTCCGCCGAACTGCGACATGTCGCGCGTGCCGTAGCGCTGCTCGATCATTCCGACGAACAGGAAGATCGCCCCGGTCGACAGACCGTGGTTGATCATCTGGAGGACGCCGCCCGTCGTTCCTTCAAGGTTGAGCGCGAAGAGCCCGAGCGTCACGAAGCCGAGATGGCTGAGACTGCTGTAGGCGACCAGCCGCTTCATATCGGACTGCGCGAGAGCACAGAGCGCGCCGTAGACGATGCCCACGACGGACAGCGTCGCCACGAGCGGCACGCCGATCGATTCGACCGCGTCGGGGAGTAACGGCATGCAGATTCTGAACAGGCCGTACGCCCCCATCTTCAGCACGGTCCCGGAGAGCAGGACGGTCACCGCCGTCGGCGCCTCGACGTACGTCAGCGGCTGCCATGTATGAAACGGCACGAGCGGAATCTTGACCGCGAAACCGAGCCCGATCGCGAGCATCAGCCCCACCTGCAGCGCGTACGGCAGTGGGTCGAGCGCCGTCGCGGCCGCGAGATCGGGAATGGAGAACGGCGTCGCCAGATTCCATCGATCGGCTGCCGCGACGCCGAGGGCCAAGATGCCTCCGAGCGTCGCGAGACTGCCGCAGAGCGTGAACAGGACGAAGCGGCCAGCCGCGCGGCGACGCTCCTGTCCTCCCCAGATTCCGATCAGGAAGAAGATCGGGATCAGCGTGAATTCGAAACAGACGTAGAACAGCAGCAGATCGAACGCGCAGAACGATCCGATCAGGCCGCTCTCGAGCGCGAGGATCCACGCGAAGTAGGCCGTTCGCTTGTCGCGGACGTTATTCCACGAAAGCAGGATCGCCGTCGTCGTCAGCAGGGCCGTCAGCGAGATGAGCAGCGCCGAAACGCCGTCCATGCCCAGATAGAACTCCAGCCGCACGTCGGGCGCGTCGCCCACCCGCGGCACGGTCATCCAGGTCTGTCGAAGTTCGAACCGCGGCGCGACCGGATCGGTCGTCGTGAGCGGACGCGCCTGCGTCAGTTCATAAGTCGCATAGAGCGAAATCGCCAGCGTCGCGATCGACACGACGAGCGCGGTCCACCGCGCGGTATGGGCGTCCGTGGGGCGCAACAGCGCGAGCGCCGCAGCAGCCGCGAGCGGAAGCAGGATCAGAACGGGCAGCAAACCGATCATCGCGAGCCTCCCTGCAAGTCTGCCCGATCGCTGACAGGCGTCGCCTCGACCGGTCGGAGGGCTTCGGGCTTCTGCCGGAACAGGCTCGCGAATCCGGCGATGACGAGCACGGCGACGCCGAAGAACATAGCCAGCGCGTACCAGCCGGAGCGTCCGTTCTGGTTCGGTCGCAGAAACGTCCCGATCGCTCGCGGAACGCCGGCGACGCGATCAATCGCAGGATCGAGGGCCGCCCGATCGATCGAACTGAAAACGCGCCCGGCGAAGAGCAGCGGCAGCACGAGCGCCGCCCCGTAGATCTCGTCGAGGAAGAACTTCCGGTGCGAGAGGGTAAAGAGCGGACCGCTCGCCGCCGCGAGCTTCGCAGGCAGTCCGGGCGAAGCGACGTACGCGACGTAGGCGAACGCGATCCCCGCCAGCGCGGCGAGGGTTCCCAGACCCGCGACGGTCCAGTCGAAATGATGCTCGTGGGCTGCCGGCAACCCCGGCGTGTGAGCGAGAAAATGACTGAACATTCCGGTCGGGCCGAGGATCAGTCCCGCGAACGCCGCGAGAACCGCCAGCGCCACGAGCGGCCCGGTCATCGCCGGCGGCGATTCATGCGGATGGACATGCTCGTGCGAATATCTCGCTTCGCCCCAGAACGTCAGGAAGTAGACGCGGAACGAATAGAACGCCGTGAGCGTCGCGGTCACGAGCGCCAGGAGGAACAGCGGGAAGAAGTAGGCGGCCCAGCTTCCTTCGGCGCCCGCCGTCTTGAGCGCGACGAGGATTTCATCCTTGCTCCAGAAACCGGCGAGCAAGGGCGCCCCCGCGAGCGCGGCGATGCCGACCAGAAAGGTCGCGTGCGTCCAGGGGAGTTCGCGACGCAGACCGCCGAAGCGGCGAACGTCGATCTCGCCGTTCATCGCGTGCATCACGCTCCCGGCGCCGAGAAACAACAGCGCCTTGAAGAAGGCGTGCGTCACCAGGTGGAACATCGCCGCGACCACCGCAGCGGTCGCCGCCGCTTCGCCCGCGACGCCTGCTCCGAGCGCGAGAAACATGTAGCCGAGTTGGCTGACCGTGGAGTACGCCAGGACCTTCTTCAGGTCGTTCTGCGTCAGCGCGATCAGCGCGGCCAGAATCGCGGTGAAGCCTCCGGTCAGGCCGACGACGACCTGCGCTTCGGGAGCCATCAGGAACAGCGGCGTGCATCTTGCGACGAGGTACACGCCGGCGGTCACCATCGTCGCCGCGTGGATCAGGGCGCTGACCGGCGTGGGACCCTCCATCGCGTCGGGAAGCCAGACCATCAGCGGGAACTGGGCGCTCTTGCCGACCGCGCCGCCGAACAGCAGCAGGCAGATGGTGACCAGCAAGGAATGTCCGTTCAGGGGGCCGAACGAGCCTGCCGCGACGCGTTCGATCGCCTCGGCGGAGAGGATCGTCGGCAGATCGAGCGTCCCGAACGACCTCCAGGTCAGGAAGATCCCGATCAGCATCGCGAAGTCGCCGATGCGATTCGCGACGAACGCCTTGCGCGCCGCCGAAGCAGCTGCCGGCTTCTCATACCAGAACCCGATCAGCAGGTAGCTGCACAGGCCGACGCCTTCCCAGCCCGCGAACAGAATCAGAAGGTTGTCGGCGAGGACCAGCAGGCACATCGAAAACACGAACAGCGACACGGCCGCGAAGTATCGGGCGTACCCGCGGTCGCCGTGCATATACGCCGACGAGAAGATCGCGACGAGCGTGCTGACGAACGTAACGGTCGAAAGCATGACGGCCGTCATCGCATCGACGCGAAACGCCACGGGTACGTTCAGCGTTCCGACGTCGATCCAGTTCCAGGCGACGACCGCGGCATCATGTTCGGGCGGCGCGAGGACGAACGCGATCGAAGCCGCGAACGCGATCGCGAGCGCCGCGACGCAGGGCCACGCGCTCGCTTCCTGCAACATTCGTTTGCCGAAGAGGGCGATGACGACGGAAGCCAGAAGGGGCGCCGCGAGAATCGTCGCGATGAGCGCCTGGGCGAGAGAATCAGACATCGGCGCTCTCCCGGGCTTCGACCTCGTAGGAACGCGGCGCGTCCTTCGGAACGGCTCCGGCAGGCGTCAGTCTGGGGAACTCCGGCGGCTTCCCGCGCTCGGTCGCGTACGTGGCGGCGGCCTCTTCGACCGCTTCGTCGCGACGCGGGGCGACCTCAGCCAGATCGCTCCAGACGTCGATGTCGAGCGTCTTCCGGCGGCGATACAGGGCGAGCGTCAAAGCCAGTCCGATCCCAGCTTCGCACGCGGCGATCGCCAGCAGAAACACGGTGAACGACTGGCCGCGGAGGTTCTCGTGGAAGCCGGAGAACGCGACCAGGTTGAGCGAGACGCCGTGCAGCATCAGTTCCGACGACAGCATGACGAGAATCAGGTTTCGCCGGGTCAGAAACCCGACGGCGCCGAGAACGAACAGGATCGCCCCGACGACGAGGCAGTTATCGAGCAGGGCCGTCGTCACAGTTCGCCTCCCTGCCGCCGGGGAGCGATCGCGATCGCTCCGATCGCGGCGACGAGAAGCGCCGTGCCGGCAAGTTCGACCGCGAACAGGTAGTCGCCGAAGAGCGACCGTCCCAGCGATCGCATCGAGGCGAGATCGTCGCCGCCCGCGGTCAGCGTCTGTTCGGCGAGCGCCTGGGGCGGAGGCATGAAGCGGGCGGACGCGACGGCGTCGTCCGATCCTCGCCACGCGAACAACGCGAGGAGCAGCGTCGCCAGTACCAGTCCCGCGGCGATCATCGTCGCGAACGGACGCGAGGCGTTCCGATCGTAAAAAGCCGCCCCATTCTGCTGGGCGAGCATCAGGATGAATAGGAACGTCACGATGATGGCGCCGGCGTAGACGATCACCGTGGCCGCGGCGAGAAACGGAGCGAAGTTGAGCAGGAACAACCCGCTCACGCCGAGCGTCGCGATCGCGAACCAAAGCGCCGCATAGACGGGGTCGTGATTGGTCACCGTCAACGTCGCGGAGACGACGGCGACGCCCGCGAAGAGATAGAAGAGCCCCGCCTGGGAAGGATCGTCCATCGGCAGGAGCGACGTCGCTCCCAGAATTCCGACCGACGCGAACCCGGCCGCGACGGCCAGGGCGACGCGCGCAGCGCCCATCTTCGGACGCGGCAGCGCGAGCCAGAGCGCGAACGCCCCGAGCGTCACGCCGACCAGCGGCGCCGCATGCGAGAGCAGCCATTCAAGAAACGGTGGCATAAACGATCAGCCGTCTTTGCGTCTTCGCGGCGCAGTCGCCGCGTCGGAGTGCGTGGGGGCGCCGGGAATCGGGAGACCCGCGGCGACGAGGTTCGAGTCGACCGGATCCTTCGGCGTCGGCTTGGGACCGACGACCGCCTCCTTCGCCGGATCGCCGACGGGCCGCGTGGGACTCGTCGGATTGACTTCCAGTTCCGACGCCGGGCCGAGCGCGCCGCGATGCGTTCTGACCGGATCGACGGGCAACTGGGCGGTCGCGTCGTAGATAGAAAGGAGCTTCTCGCGATCGAAGAGCATCTGCTCCCGCGACAGGGCGCTGATGTCGAACTGGCTGGTCAGCTCGATCGCGTCGCAGGGGCAAGCTTCTTCGCACATCCCGCAAAAGATGCACTTGAGCTCGTCGATCACGAAGATCGCGGGATACTTGTCCCGGTCTTCCCACGGCGCGGCGGCCGCTTCGATCGTAATGCAGTGGGCGGGGCAGGCCGTCGCGCACATGAAGCAGGCGACGCACTTCACGCGGCCCTGCTCGTCTCGATTGAGTCGATGAACGCCGCGGTAGTTCTCCGACAGTTCGGGCTTCTGTTCCGGGAACTGTTGCGTGAGCGACTTCCGCTCGACGACGTGCCGCACGGTCGTCTTCAGACCCTGGACGATCGCCGGTAGAAACGTCGATTCCCAGAACCCGAGTTCGGGCTCGTCCACCCAGCGGACGTCGTCCTGGGGGTCAGGGTTTTTCGGATTGGCCATAGGTCGTTTTCGAAGTCGGCGCACGGGCCGCGAGATTCGGATTCAGCTCGGCGCCGTTCAGGCCGCGCGACGCATCGCCATCGCGGGCGTCGGGCGCGGAGAGCGCTGCAGCGTGAGCGACAAGGCGCCGGCGCCGAGGAACAGCGCCGCCGACGTCAAGGCGAGCCACCAGCGGCTTTGATCGAAATGAAGCGTCAGCATCACGCAAACGACGTTCAGCAGCGCGAGCGGAATGAGCCCCTTCCAGGCGAGGCTCATCAACTGATCGAAGCGGAACCGCGGAATGGTCCACCGCAGCAGCATGATGAACACGATGCAGCAGAAGACTTTGAAGAACAGGATCGCCAGCCCGACGACCCAGGCGAGCGGATATTCGCTCGTCGGGGTCGAGATCCACGGGAAGTACCACGCGCCGAAGAACATGATCGACACGAGGAAGCTGACCGTGATGACGTGGGCGTATTCGGCAAGGAAGAACATCGCGAACTTCATCGCGCCGTATTCGGTGTGGTAGCCGCCGACGAGTTCCTGTTCGCACTCCGGCAGGTCGAACGGCAGTCGATTCGATTCGGCGAGCGCCGCCGTGAAGAAGATCAGGCAGGCGAGCGGCTGGACCCAGACGTACCACCCGAGGATCCCGTCGGCGCCCTGCGACGTCGCGATCTCTTCCAGATTCAACGTCCCGCTGAGGAGCGCGACGCCGAGCACGCTCATGCCGAGCGGCAGTTCGTAACTGATGACCTGCGCGCTGGAGCGAAGCGCGCCGAGGACGCTGTATTTATTGTTCGATGCCCAGCCCCCCAGGATGATGCCGTACACGGCCAGGCTGGTCACCGCGAACACGAACACCAGGCCGATATCGACGCCAGGGGCGACGACGAAGCGGAACCAGTCGAACGTCCGCTCGACCGGGCCGAACGGTACGACCGCGAACGCGAGCATGGTCGTGAAGACTGACACGCAGGGCGCGAGCGTGAAGAGCAGCTTGTCGACGTGCTGGGGCGTGTACTCTTCCTTGAGGATGAACTTGAGCCCATCCGCGATCGGCTGAAACAGACCCGCCGGTCCGACGCGATTCGGACCCAGGCGGTCCTGCATCGCCGCGGAAAGCTTCCGCTCGAGCCAGATCAGATACGAACAGATTCCCAGCGTTCCTCCGAGCGTGACGGAGATGACGAGGATCGTGACGATCAAGTCGCTGAGAGACATCGCGGACGTCGAAGTGGAACGGTGAACGACGGAGAGCGGTCGAGAAACGGAACTCAGGGAGCGCCCGCGGCGATATCGGCAGTCGCACGCTGGCCGTCGTCGACTCCTTCGAGTCGAACGTCGGTCCGCACGCCGAGCGATCCCAGATCGCCGACGGCGAGAGCCCGCAACTCGGGCACGTTCGCCGCAATCTCCTTGCGGAGATTGCCGGCATGGAACAGGCCCGTGCGCCCCGCCAGGTCCCAGAGGATGCGACCGTCCGGCCTAGCCTCTTCCGGTCCGCGGACGGCGCGGCGAATCGCCTGGGCGAGGCCGGAATGGTTGACGAACGTGCCGTCCTTCTCCATGAACGTCCCGCCGGGCAGGACGTAGCGGGCGGCCTCGCTGGCCGGCGATGCGAGGATGTCCTGCACGATCAGAAGCTTTGCCGTCGCCAGCGTCGCGGCGAATTCGGCGTCGTCGGCGAAGTCCGGATCGCCGCCCGCGTAGTAGACCGCCTCGATCTCTTCAGTTCCGAGCTCCGGCAGCAGTCGCTCCGCCGCGACGACGTCGCCCTCGAAATGGCGGAGGATGGCCTCGACCCCGCGGAGGTTCGGCGCCTTCTCGGCACGGATCGTGAACTTCGTCGGCTCGACGGCGCGTCCGTGGACGTCCTTCGGATAGCGATCGTCTTCCCCTTCGACGCGAACGGGACCGAGCGCCAGGCGGACCTGCGGCGACAGGGACTTCAGGTACGACGCGAGCAGGTAGGCTTCTTCGACCGTCATCCAGGGGGAAAGAATGCCGAGAATCGCGGCGGGGCGGGACGCCGCGAGCTGCTGCAATTCTTCCCGCACGCTTCGCTGCGCCTGCTCCCAGGGAACGGGAACCTGGCCTCCGTTTGCGCTCCGTGCGAGCGGTTGACGGAGCCGATTCGGCGACGCCTGGTACTTGAAGCCGAAGCGTCCCTCGTCGCACATGAAGTGCCCCTGCGCCAGCGGATTATGCCGCGGCTTCAGACGATAGACGACGTTCTCGTTCTGGTCGACATGGATGCTGCAGCCCGTGCTGCAGTTGGGGCAGACGCTCTCCTTGGACTCGAGCCACCAGACCCGCTGCTTGTACAGGAAGTCCTTGCTGCAGAGCGCTCCGACCGGGCAGATGTCGACGACGTTGCCTGCGAGTTTGTTGTCGCAGGGCTCGCCCGGGAAGATATCGATCTCCGCGTGGCTGCCGCGCTGAATGACCTGCAATTCGCTGGTGCCGGAGATTTCCCGCGTGAAGCGGACGCACCGGGTGCACATCACGCAGCGGTCGGTGAACAGCGTGATCTGCTCGCCGATATAGTCCTTATCCGGCTTCAGAAGCTTCGCTTCCTTCAGCCGCGAATAGCCGCGACCGTAACGGAAGCTGAAGTCCTGAAGCTTGCATTCGCCCGCCTGGTCGCAGACCGGACAATCGAGCGGATGATTCAGCAGCAGGAATTCCAGCACCTGGTTCTGGGCCGCCTTCACCTTTTCGCTGTTGGTGACGATGACGGAGCCGGCCTTCACCGGCGTCTGGCAGGCGGGGACGAGCTTGGGTTGCATCGCGAGGACGCCCCCCTGCCCGATCTGACCCGCTTCGACCAGGCACATGCGGCAACTGGCGACGACCGAAAGCGCCGGGTGCCAGCAGTAGTGCGGAATTTCGACGCCGGCCCGCTGGGCGAGCTGGATCGCGTTGAGGGACTCGCCCTCATGAATCGCGACCTCTTGCCCGTTAACGGTGGCGGTCGATTTCGCTTGCGTCGTCATGGATTCGACAGGAAACCTGAATCTTTCGTAGGGTGGGTCATTGACCCACCGACTGCGTCGTTCGAAATCGCGAGTCTTCGGGGAGGCGGGTCAATGACCCACCCTACGAAAGACTTGCCGGCACTCCGTAAAGTTAATGCGCGAGAGCCAGCCGGGAGGCGGGCGCCCGGCGACCGCTGCGGACATACTCCACGAAGTCTTCGCGAAACTTCTTCAGGGCGCTCTTCACCGGCCAGGCGGCTCCGTCCGCGAGTCCGCAGATGGTGGTGCCGGGGATGATGCCCATCGTTTCGGAGACTTCGATCAACAGGTCGATGTCGCGCTCGCTGCCCTCGCCGTTGCGGAAGCGTTCGAGGATCTTTTCCATCCACCGCGTCCCCTCGCGACAGGGGGTGCACTGACCGCACGATTCGTGCGCGTAAAAACGGGAGCTGTTGAACAGGACGTCGACGATGTTCGTCTGGTCGTCGATCACGATCAGGCCGGCCGTGCCGAGTCCCAGGCAGCCCGCCTTCACCGGTCC
Organism: Lignipirellula cremea; assembly: GCF_056501455.1. Lineage (NCBI taxonomy): Bacteria > Pseudomonadati > Planctomycetota > Planctomycetia > Pirellulales > Pirellulaceae > Lignipirellula > Lignipirellula cremea. The sequence continues at coordinate 4,518,726 of NZ_CM151415.1, read as the reverse complement.
GCTGAAATCGAGCGGCACGTCCATCTCCTCGGCGGTCAGGAAGCCCGTGCTCAGCCCGCCGGGGATGACGGCTTTAACCTTGCGACCCTTCCAGATGCCGCCGCAGCGATCGATCAGTTCGCGGCTGGTGACGCCGAGCGGCAGTTCGAACAGGCCCTGCCGTTCGACGTGGCCGCTCACGCCGTAGAGCTTCGGGCCGTAGCTTCCCAGGTCGCGTGGGTTGTTCGGATCGGGCGCGACGCCCATCGAACGAAACCACTCCGGACCGCGGGCGAAGATATGCGTGACGCAGGCGATCGTCTCGACGTTGTTGACGATCGTCGGCTTACGGAACAGGCCTTCGACGGCAGGAAACGGTGGCTTGATCCGCGGCCAGGCCCGCTTGCCTTCGAGACTTTCGATCAGGCCCGTCTCTTCGCCGCAGATATACGCCCCGGCCCCGCGATGGAGACGAATATCGAGCGACTGTTCGCTCTCCAGCACCCGCGGACCGAGAATGCCGGCGGCGTAGCACTCGTCGATTGCGCGCTGAAGCGTCCGGTAGCTGCGCCCGTACTCGTAGCGCAGGTAGATGTAAGCGGTCTTCGCGCCGATGGCGCGGCAGGCGATCGCGATCCCTTCGAGCAACTGATGGGGATCCTTCTCCATCAGCACGCGATTGTTGAACGTGCCCGGTTCGCTCTCGTCCGCGTTGATCGCGAGATAGATCGGCCCCGGATGGTCCTTCGGAAGGAACGACCACTTCATGCCCGTCGGGAAGCCCGCGCCCCCGCGACCGCGGAGCGCTGATTGCTTCACCTTCTCGATCACGTCCGCCGGCGAAAGCTGAAGCGCGACCCGCAGGCCGGTGTATCCGCCTTCGGCGCGATAAGCGGCCAGGTACGGATCAGCCTCTCGTTCGACGCGCCTCAGCAATACGGTCTGGAAGTTCTCGTTCATGAGAAACTCCCTTCCGCCGCCGGGGCGCCTTCGACGAGGCGGACGATCTCGTCGGCGCTGGCGTTCAGATAGAGTTCGTCGTCGATCAGGACGCAGGGAGCGCCGTCGCACCCGCCGAGGCACTCGGCGAATTCCAGCGAGCAGCTTCCGTCGGCCGACGTGCTGCCCGGTCGACAATGCAGCCGCTCGGAGAGTTCGACCAGCAGGTCCTCTCCGCCGCGGAGCATGCAGGAAAGACTTCGGCAGACCCAGACGCGTCGCCGTCCCAGCGGATTGGCGTCGTCGCGGAAGAAGCCGTAGAAGCTCATTGTATCGGCGACTTCGGCCGGATGCAGTTCCAGCAGTTCCGCGATCTCCGCCATCGCCGCGGGCGAGACGCAGCGCAGCGACTCATGCACCAGATGCAGCGCAGGCAGCGTGACCGCGCGCTTCGTCGGGTACTTCGGGAATTCCGCGACGATGCGCTGTCGCAGTTCGTCTGTCAGAACGGTCAACGATCGAGTTCCGCTGCGATGATGTTCAAGCTCCCCAGCACGGCGACGACGTCGCTGAGCGTGGCGCCGCGAATCATGTGGGGGAAGATGCCGAAGTGAACGAACGACGGCGGACGCGTCCTCACGCGGTAAGGCTTCGCCTTGCCGTCGCCGACGATGTAGAAACCGAGTTCGCCGTTGGGCGCCTCGGTCGCGCCGTAAACCTCGCCGACCGGCGTCGGGTAACCCCGGTTGGGCATGATCACTTCGAAGTGACGGATCAGCCCCTCGATGCTGCGATAGACGTCGGCCTTATTGGGCAGCGTCGATTTGCCGTCGGTCGGATCGACTTCGAGCCCGACGTTGATCGGGCCGGCGGGGATGTTCTCGATCGCCTGCTCGATCAGCTTGACGCTCTCCAGCATCTCGTCCATCCGGACGAGATAGCGTGCGTAGCAGTCGCCTGCCCGGGCGCAGACGACGCGGAAGTCGAGGTCCGGATAGGCGAGGTAGGGCTCGTCCTTGCGAAGATCGCGAACGACGCCGCTGGCGCGGGCGATGGGCCCGGTCGCGCCGAAGGCGATCGCGTCCTCTCGCGAGAGCGTGCCGACCCCCTTCACGCGGTCGACGAAGATCCGGTTGCGGGTCAGCAGGCCATGCACTTCCGCGTGGACCTTCGGAAACTCCGCGAGGAAATCGCGGATCATCTGGATCCAGTCGGGCGTCACGTCGAAGAGCGCCCCGCCGACGCGGAAGTAGCTCGAGTGAAAACGCTGCCCCGACGCCCGTTCGCAGATGTCGTTGATCCGCTCGCGCAGATTGAAGGCGTACAGAAAGCCGGTGAACCCGCCGAGATCGAGCGCGACCGTGGCGACGTTGAGCAGGTGATCGTGCACCCGCATCAACTCCGCGAAGATCGTCCGGACGTACTTGCACCGCGGCGTGAGGTCGATCGCCAGGAGCTTCTCGACGGCGTGCAGCCAGGAGATCTCGTTCGCGACCGGCGAGATGTAGTTCATCCGATCGACGATCGTCACGTACTGGTTGAAGGTGAGATCTTCGCCCAGCTTCTCGAAACCGCTGTGCAGGTACCCGATATCGGGGACGGCGTTCACGACCGTCTCGCCGTCCAGCGTCAACGTCAGACGAAGGGTCGTGTGGGTCGCAGGATGCTGCGGCCCGAAGTTGAGCGTCCAGAGGTACTCCTGGTCGGGAGACTCCGGCGACGTGAGATCCGAGACCTGTAGCGGCATCGTCGGGGGGGGGACGGGCGCTCGCGATCGAGGTCAGCTCGTGCGCGAGGGCAATCGGTTCGCGATCGAAGGCGAACCGGGGATTCGGAGGGAACGCGGTCAGCTTTCCGATCGAGAAATGACCGGGAAATTGTGGCGTTCGCCGCGGCCCTGCAGCGGATAGTCTTTCCGCAGAGGATAGGCGACGAACTCTTCAGGCATCAGGATGCGGCGGAGGTCGGGGTGGCCCTCGAACGCGATGCCGAACATGTCGTACACCTCGCGCTCGAGCCAGTTGGCCCCCGCCCAGATCGACACGACCGAAGGGAGGGCGGGGTTCGGATCGTTGACGAACGTCTTGACGAACAGCCGCTCGTTTCGAGCGAGCGACAGCAGCGAGTAGACGACGGCGAAGCGGTCGGTCGCGTCCGGATACTCCAGAAGATCGATCGCCGTGACGTCGACGAGCATGTCGAAGTCGAACTCATGCCGGAGCGATCGAAGCGTCTCGAACAGATCCTGGGCATGAATGACGAGCCGCACGTCGCCGCGGAAGCTCTCCATCCGGGAGCGACTGCCGATGCGGGCGGAGATCGCCGCTTCCCATGTCGGCGCAGTCGACGCCTCGTTCGATTCGCTGCGGGGCGACGACGAAGGGGTCTTCCTGTTTCCGGAAGCGGCAGCGACTTTAGGATCCGACGATTTACGCTGGCTCACCGACGCGACCCGCCTCCGCTGACGGCGCCTGGTTCCACGGCGCCCGTTTCGACCCCGTCGCTCAGTCGCACGAGTTCGTCGCGATCGAACGGCGACGGGCCGATCGGTCGGGTGCGCATCGGGAATTCGCGACCGCTCATCGTGCCGGTCCGCATGATGTAATCCTGGAGCTCGATCACCGCGCGGATGAGTTGCTCCGGGCGAGGCGGACATCCGGGGACGTACATGTCGACCGGGATGAAGCGGTCGACGCCCTGTACGACGGCGTACGTATCGAAGACGCCGCCCGTGCAGGCACAGGCGCCCATCGAGATGCACCACTTGGGTTCGGGCATCTGCAACCAGATCCGCTGCAGCACGGGCAGCATCTTTCCGACGACTCGCCCGGCGACGATCAAGAGATCGCACTGCCGAGGACTGAACCGCATCACCTCGGCGCCGAAACGGGCGAGATCATGACGGCTCGACGCGGTCGCCATCAGCTCGATGCCGCAACAGGCCGTCGCGAACGGCATCGGCCAGAGGCTGTTGGTGCGGGCCCAGTTCGCGGCGACGTCGAGCTTGGTGAGAAAAACGTTCTCCGGCACGCCTAGCGCCATTTGAACGCTCCCTTCTTCCACGCGTAGATGTAACCGATCCCGAACGTCGCCATGAAGAACAGCATGACCCCCAGCATCAGATCCCGCAGTCCTTCGGGTACGCCCCCGTCGTCGACGTACGCGGCGACGGCCCAGGGATAAAGGAACAAGAGTTCCACGTCGAAGATCAGAAACAGGATCGCCAGAACGTAGAACTTCACGTCGAACGGCTGATGCGCGTCGCCGACCGGATCCATACCCGATTCGTAGGGCATGTCCTTCACCGCCGTGCGTCGCCGCGGACCGATCAGATTCGCGAGCGCCAGCGTCACCACGACGAAGCCGACGAGGGCCCCGGCGTAGAGCAGGACCGGCCAATAATTCGCGATCGATTCCGACATCGGAAAACGCCCTTCGATCCTTCTCGATCCCCTCGCCGCCTTGTCGACCGATGGCCGCACAAGGGAGGCTAATGGGCCCTCGCCGCCCGCAGGCGCTAGCTGAGCTCGACGAGAGGCGGCGAACTGCCGCTCACTCGCGCATCCTATCCGTTCGCCCGAATTGCGGGGAGGGGCTGCCGACGGCGGCGCGCCTGGATTGGCCGCAATCGCGTCCCGAAGGGGGGTTCCTGAAGAATCTTTAAGGGAAGATCCCCCGCAGCGACTCGCCGAATCTGTATCGCCCATCTTCGGCGATCCGTGCAGGATTATAGCGCGAGTCGTTCGAGGACTAGGCCTCAGGCGCTCCGGCTAGGAAGCGCCTGCGTCGCGACGACCCGCACCAGTCGGCGCGGCGATTTCGCACGTCTCGGCGCGAGTGCCGCTCGCAGGTCGTAGGAACCGCCCCCAAGCGGCATGCGAGGGAGCGGGCAGCGCCGCTAAGTCCGCCGGCTTCGGCTCAGGGATCGGTACGCGCGTCCTGATCCGACGGGTCGTCGCTCGTCGGATCGTACGGAGGCAGGCTATCCGATTCGGACGCGACTTCTTCGAGGACTTCGCTGGGGCCGTGACCTGCTGCCGCTCGCTTGTCGACGATCCAGGAGATGAGCAGGCTCGCGCCGAGCGTGACCACGATGAAGGCGAGCGAGAACCAGTTGGCCTCGTCTTCCAGGTGGTAGCGATGGATGACCACTTCTTTCAGCAGAATCTTGACGCCGACGTACGCAAGGATTACGACGAGCCCGAATTGCAGGTACCGGAACCGGTCGAGCATCGACAGCAGGACGAAGTAGAGCGACCGGAGTCCGAAGATCGCGAAGGCGTTCGCGGTGAAGATGATGAAGGGATCCTTCGAGACGGCGAACGCAGCGGGAACCGAGTCGACCGCGAAAATAAGGTCGCTCGCTTCGACCAGCAGCAGGGTCAGGAACAGCGGCGTGGCGAACCAGCGCCCGTCGATTTTCACGAAGAACTTCTCTTCGTGGAACTTGTTCGTGACCGGAATGAACTTTCGGGCGATCCGCACCAGCAGGTGCTTCTCGACGGGGATCTCTTCCTCGTGCTTGGCGAAGAGCATCTTCCCCGCTGAGAAGAGCAGCAGCGCGCCGAAGATGTAGAGGATCCACTCGAATCGTTCGACGAGCCAGGCTCCGAGCACGATCATCGTGCCGCGAAGCACGATCGCGCCCAGGATGCCCCAGAACAGCACGCGATGCTGTTCGTGCTTCGGGACGCGAAACGACGCGAAGACCAGCGCGATGACGAAGACGTTATCCAGCGAGAGCGACTGCTCCAGCAACCAGCAGGAGAAGTACTGGATCGTCGCCTGGCGACCGCTCAGAGGGTCTTCGGGCAGCCAACTCTCGGGAAGTCGTTCGTAGAGGAACCAGATCACGCCGCCGAAGAGGCAGGCGGCGACCATCCAGAAGAGCGTCCAGCCGACGGCGTCCTTGAACTTCGGCGCCTTCCGGCCGCGATGGAATACGAACAGGTCGAGCGTAACGGCGACGAGAACGAACGCGATGAAGCCGACCCAGATCCGCCAATCCATAGGGTTATTCCGAGCCGATTCCGACGTATCTGGCCGTTGCTTCGGCCGGAGTGCATGCTGCCGAAGGGGCAGATCGTTCCGAATTCTATCGCTCTTGCTCGTGCAGAGCAGGCCCCACAGGCCGGGCGGTCAGCGCCCTGGGCCTTCGCAGGCAGCTGCGATGGGTTTCGCAGCTGGCTATTCGGACGAGCGAATCGCGGCGCCTATTTTCCGGAGGGGACCGGGACGGGCGTCATCAGGGCCGCCTTCGGATGATCGCCCCCGTGATCGCCTTCGAGTTCCTCTTCCGAGGGGGGCTCAGGCAGCCAGAACGTCAGAATGACCCCGAGCACGCACGCGATCAGCGCCACGATGCCCGCGGCGACCGCGATCGACCCGGTCAGCGGCAGCAGCGCGTAGGTGACGATCACGGCCGAGGTGCCGATCACGCGCCCGCCGATGTTGGCCGCGAAGCTTTCGCCCGTGCCGCGAAGGTGCATCGGATAGACGCGCGGCAGGTAGTTCCCCCAGAAGCTGAACTGCCCGATGGTCAGCACTCCCGATAAGAAGATGCCCCAGGCGAGCAGGTCGATGTTGTCGCGCGCTGGGAAGAAGAAGACCGCCGGGATGATGAGCAACGCCGGGATCTGGAACGTCCAGAGCAGCATCCGTCGCCCGACGATGACGATCGCCAGCGTCGCGAGAATCACGCGTCCGACGATACCGCCGATCTCCTGAAAGGCGTTCACGTCGTTGGCGGCCCGCTGTTCGATCTTCCGCACCTCGGCGTCGGGCTTCCCTTCCTTCTCGGCCACGACGGAGGGGATCGTCTTCACGATTTGCGGCACCTGTTGCAGCGCGCCAAACGCGATGCCGTAGCAGCAGGCGAACAGAAGCGTCGTCACGATGGTCGTGCGTCGCAGAGCGGGCGCGAACAACTCGCTGAACTGAGGCCGGCGGAGCAATCCAGCCGCACGTTTTCGTTCCCATTCCGGCGATTCCGGCAGGAACGGGCGCACCAGAATGAGCGGAATCGCGGGAATCACGCCCGAGATCAGCGTGTAGCGCCAGGCCTCGTGCTCGCCGTAGATCATCGGAAACGACGACGCATACTCGACGGCGATGCGATTGGCGAGCGTCACCAGCACGCCGCCGACGGAGGCGAACGCCTGGGTGTAGCCCAATACGGCTTCGCGTTGCTTCGGATTCCTGAATAGTTCCGCCAGCCACGCCGTGGCGGCGACGAATTCGACGCAAACGCCGACGAACGTCGTCGTGCGAAAGAAGAGCAGCATCTCCAGCGACGTCGAAAAGCCGGACGCCAGCGCCGAGAAAGCGTAGAGCAGAATGCTGTACGTCAGGACGCGACGGCGACCGAGACGATCCGTCAGGTAGCCGCCGAACAGGCCGAAGACGCCGCCGGCGATCGCCGGCACGAAGAACATCACCGTAATCCACTGCGGCCGCGTCAGCGGAAGAAAGCTGTTCGGCTCCAGCGCGGGCAAAGCCTGCGGCAGGATCAGCGGCAGCATCAGCAGTTCATACGTATCGAACGCGAAGCCGATCGCGGCGATGACGCATACCGTCCAGGCGACGAATCCGAATTTCGAGTTCGAGTCGGCCAAGGTAGGACTTTCGGCGGGAGGGTCGGTCGAAGGCGCAGATCAGAGTCGCGTCAGCGGCGTTCCGCCAGCGGAAGCCGCGACCGGAGGAAAGCGAGTGCGCTTTCCCCGCTTCGCTGCGACCCTGCTTCAGGAGGCGGGCCCAGTTTACGCTCCGACGTCGGAAATCTGAACAACCCTGGCGTCGTCGGATCAGCCCTCGGGAAGCGGCTGACCCTTCGTTTCCGGAGCGAACGGCAGGGCGATCAATCCGACGGCGAAAGCGGAACACATCGCGATACCGGCCCAGCGCAGCGGCTCCTGGGTATCTACGAAGACCACGCCCGTCAGGTATCCGAGCGTCAGGGGCCCCGACGCCGAAAGGAACCGCCCCACGTTGTAGCAGAACGAGGTTCCCGTACTTCGAAGATGCGTGGGGAACAGTTCCGGGAAGTAGATCGCGTAGCCGCCGAACGGAGCCAGCGTGCAAAACCCGAGAATCGGCATCATCCAGAGCGCGTCCACGCGACGGTCGATCATCAGGAACGTAAAGATCGTCGCCGCGGCGGCTAAGAGAAACGCGACGGCGAAGGCGGCGCGCCGCCCTACCCGATCGGTGAACAGCGTGAACGCGTAGATGCCGAAGAAGGCGCCGATATTGAAGAGCATCGAGGAGTAGCCGACCCATCGGGTCAGGTTACCGCCCATTTCAGCCGACCGTCGCTTGATCGTTTCGGTCAGCGCGGCGACGTCCGTGCTCTCCGGATCGCCGGCAAGGAACTTCTCCCGTGCAGTCCGTGCGGCGCTGGCGACGTCGGGGTTTCTCGTTTCGCGTTTGCTCGCGGACGCGGCGGCCTTCAGCAAGGCTTCGCGCTCGATCGGTTTCCCTTCTCTCCGAAGAGCCAGAGCTCCCGACCAGAGTGACTGGGCATCTGCGGAGCCCGGGGCCGAGTCGAGAAAATCGACCGGCTTGAGCTCGATCGGATTCGCTCCTTCGGGACCGTCGGGAATAGCGCCCTCGCGGAGAGCCAATCGCAACAGATCGCGATCGGCGTCAGCCATGCCCGCGGCCCGATACTCCGCCTCGTACCCTTTGCGGAATACGCTGCGGGCGAGGTCGAAGCTGAAGAATGCGATACCCCACAGCCCGATCACGCCGGCGATCGCGATCGCCAGGCCGATTAACGCTCGACCGCGCCAGATCGGCGTGCCGAGCAGTTCGCGATAAGAGCCGAACTTCCGCTTCTCGCCTTCGACGCCCGCTTCGGCTTGGGCCGCTTTCCAGGTGTCGGGTTCTTTCAATCGACCGCGGACGAACACCGCCAACAACGCGGGCAGCGTTCCGACCAGGAACATCGCCCGCCACGCGGTGATCTGAATTCCGAAGATTTCGAGCTCGTCGAGAAGGCCTTGCTCGGCGATCTCGCCCATCGCGTTGTTGATGAGCGCCGCGGAGATATTGCCGACCGCCGAGAGCGCCTGCAGCAGGCCGAGCGCGAACGGTCTCGCGGCAGCCGGCATGACCTCCGCCACGAGCGCGACGCCCACGGCGAATTCCCCGCCGACGCCCAGGCCGGTGACGAACCGGTACGCGGCGAAATCCCAGAATCCGATCGAGAACGCGCTGAGCCCGGTGCAGAGCGAGTAAAGCAGAATCGTGAGCAGCATCGTCTTGGCGCGGCCGATGCGATCGCCCAGGACGCCGAAGAACAGCCCGCCTGCCGCCCAGCCCATCAGAAAGATGGCCGTCGCGATCCCGCTGTACTTGTCGACGTCCCCCTGGTCCGCGATCTCGCCTGGCGACGCGAGTAGTTCCCGCATCGCCGGGACACGCGCCATCAGGAACAACTGCTGGTCCATCGTGTCGAACAGCCAGCCGAGAGCGGCGACCGCGAGCACGAACCAGTGATATTTATTGAGGAGCGTATACCACTGGGGGCGGCGTTCGGTCATGCGGGCCGGATCGACGACGAGGATGAGCGGGAGGAGGGAGGAGCGGTGGGGGTACGTTCGCGGCGAGAGCCGGATTTCTCGTGGGGCCCGGCTGTGCGACCCGACTCGGCGTCATCGCGTCGAGCTTCGATTTCGACGCCGCGACCTGCCGAGGCCGCAGCGAGATTCGGCGAATGCCGTGCTGCATCCTCAGATCGCGAAGATTCGTCGCTCTGGAACGCCTCTTCGGGAACGTCGACGCCGTCCGGCGACTGATCGGCGACCTTGCGGCGGTTGAACGCCCGGCCCAGCGGACCGGCGAGCAGCGCGGGGAGAAGGATCAATTCGGCGAACATGCCCGCGATCAGAATCGTCAGCATCAGGTAGCCGAACTGCTTGGTCGGCGTGAACGTGCTGAACGCGAAGATCGACAGGCCGAGGCCGTTGACCAACGCCGCCTGCATGGTCGGCAGCGCACACTTTCGGTAGGCGTACAGGATCGACTGCTTCCGATCGCCGGTCCGGTCGAACTCGTCGCGGAACCACGCCAGGTAGTGGATCGTATCGTCGACGGCGACCCCGAGCGCGATGCTGGCCGACATCATCGCTCCGATATCGACGGCCAGGTCGAGCCATCCCATCCCGCCGAACACGAACGCGATCGGAAGGACGTTGGGGAGCATGCAGACCAGGCCCGACCAGATGCCGCGGGTGACGAACATCAGCATCGGCGTGATCACGATGAGCGACCAGAACGTGCTCTCGATCAGGCTTTGCAGCAGCGCCCGCTGAGCCTTGTAGACGATCGGCACGACTCCGGTGTAGGTCGCGTCGACGAAGGCCTTCTTCGGAGCGGCAGCGACGGCGGCGCCCTGTGCCGGCGCGTCCGAGGCGGCGACCTGGACTTCCAGCTCGGGACGGCCCTGATTCGTCGCAGCCAGAATCGGCTGGACGGTGTCGCGAACTTCGTCAGAGAACTTTCCGTAATCGACGTCCTGGAACGCCGCCACGCGGAGGCTGATTCGCCAGAGTTCGGCGCCCGTCTCCGGATCGCTGCGGAGGTAGCCCGTTTCCTTGAACGCGTCGTAGCTCGATTCCAGCTTCGTGTTGACGACCGACCGGCGAATCGTCGCCTGGAAGCCGCTGCCGGTGGGAAGTTCGGGCATGAACGCGGTCGCCGACATCGAGGGACCGATGATGTTCTGCCCCTCGGCGCCGAACTTCGCCGCGATCGCCTGTTCGACCTTCGCGACCATTTCGGCGCGGTCGATCATCCGCAGACGTGCGTCATCCGAAGCCGGCGTGCCGTCATTGCGACGGATCGCGTCGTCGTCGAACTTCAGCACGATTTCGAGCGGCACCAGCCGGCCGACGTTCGCTTCCAGCCACTTGTAATCGGTGATGACGCGGGCGTTCTTGTCGAACAGCCCCATCAGGTCGATGCTCGTCTGGATCCGCGTGATGCCGATACAGGCGACCGCGATCAGAACGGTGCACATCACCGCGACCAGCGCATGACGGCGGATGATGAACCCGCCGACGACGTTCCAGAACGCCTCGACCCGGTTTTCGGGACGGGTGTGGTCGGCGTGAGCGGCAGCATGGGCCGCTTCTTCCTCCGCCGACGCATCCTTCTTCCGCATCCGCACCGGCCAGACCTGAAGCGCGGCGGGCAGGAACAGAAACAGCGACCCGAGCATCAGGATCATACCGATGCTGGAGTAGAAGCCGAACTTGCGAATCGGCGTCAGATCGCTCGTGACGAGCGAAAGCAGACCGACCGCGGTCGTGGCCGAGCAGAAAGCGGCCGGCTTCCAGGCGTGGGCGAGGGCGCGATACGCCGCGCCGCGCAGACCGCCGTTTTCGATCGCTTCCTTGTAGTAATTGATGATGTGAATCGCGCCGGAGATCGCCAGCACGTAGATCAGCGACGGCATCGCCAGGACGACGGCGTCCGTCGTGTCGCCCCACAGCCAGATCACGGCGAGGCTCGCCGCGGCGCTCAGAATGCCGCAGCAGAAGACCATGATCGTGAGCTTGATGCTCTTGAGCGCTCGCCACGCCAGGATCAGACCCAGCAGCGTCGAGAGGCCCATCAGGCGGATCAGCGTCTTCTCGCCTTCTTCGTCGATTGCGACGTTATCCACCGGCGGGCCGCCGACGTGGACGGAATTCTTATCGATTCCGATCTCGTCGATGGCGTCGAAGAGAGCGCCCTGCGGGTGGTGGAGCGCACGCCATTTCTCGTTGCCGCGACCGATCGCCTTGCGAAAATCTTCGAGCGCTTCTTCGGACAGCGTGACGACGAGGGCGGTCTGCTTGCCGTCATCCCCCAGCAGCGACCCCCTCAGTCGTTCGACGGCGTCGTCGTAGGGAATCTCCAGCGGTTCCGCGGTCAGACGATCCAGCAGGCGGCGCGCGGTAACGACGTTCTTGAAATAGCGCACCTTTTCGCCGGGAGCTGCCGGATCGGTGTGCTTCACCGCGGCGACTCCGGTGAAAACTTCACCTTCGGCGACGATCGGCTCATGCCCTTCCTGCTCGGGAACGAGCAGTTTGGCGAGCTGTTCGATCCGCGGATCGTCGGGCGTCGCGTTCGGATCGGAGGGATCGCCCCCCAGGTGGGCGCCTTCCCAGGTGACGATCACGAACTGATCGCCGGCGAAGCGCGCGCGATACCACGCGAGGTCCGCCGTCTCCTGGAACGAGGCCGGGAGCCAGTCGACGACCTTGTTGGTGTTGCTTTGGACGGCTCGAAACGCCCCGTACAGAATCAGCGGCGCCGCGAGAGCCGTGAGGAGCAGAATCGCGGGCGCGATCCTCTCGAATCGACGGATCATGTTCAAGACTGCGATGTCCTTCCGTGACGTCGCCCTGTGGGAACGACGCCCGCGTTAGTGCAAACGTCGGGATCACGAGCCGCAATAGGGCGCGATCGTCCTTCGACGTCCGAAAGTCGAGAGAAACTGTTCCGATCCCTCAGGAAACCTTCGATATCCTGCCGACCTTGAAGGTTTCCGAGCGAGGGGCGTTCCTCGCCTGTCCGGCGACGAAACGATCCGCGGAGACTCTCTGACGTCCAACGACGTGACGTTTTCCTACCTAGTTCTATCGGTGCAAGTTCTTTACCCGCTCCGTCAATCTCTTCTGTATTTTCCTTCAGGGCGGCAAATTCGCCCCGGTCGTCAAACGCTGAAACTCGAACCGCTGGCGGCTCGTACAGTTCAGGTACGAATGATTCGTGTCAGTTTCGCGACCTCAGGCCGAAAAGAGAATGCTAATTCTGGGGCGCTGTCGATGCAATCGAGCCTGGCCCCACGACCCTCCCGCCGCGCCGGCGCCTCTTCCCTGACCAGCGCATCTTACTTGCGAGGTTTGCGGTAAGGCTCGTGAAATCCACGGCTTACGAGAAACTAGGCGGACTTGGGATTTCTTGTCCGGTCAGCCGGAAAGAGAAGTCGCTCTAAGAGCAGCGGCCGCAAAGTTTGCCGAACCGCGAACCGTTTCCTCCCCGCCGTCCGCCGTCGTCTTCATTCGACCTTCGCGAGTCGTTCACACCCGAGCGCCCCGACGAAGCTCCCGTCGGCGGCTCCATCCTGGACGCTCCGGCGGCGCGGAATCGTTCAGCCGGCAATGATCGGCGATCGAGTCCTCCGCCCGCCGACGCTCCCAAACGCTTGAGGTTTGCGACCTGGCGACCCGGCATAGATCTGTTCGCCGCGGCTGTTCGCGCGTCGATGACGCCCGCTCAGCCGTGAGCGCTCCCCTTTTTCTCCGGCGCCCCGTTTGCACCTCAGGGCGGACCAGACGGCGTCGCGCTCTGCGTGCTTCGCCCCGAGGAGAGCCGAGCTCTTAGGAAGAGGAGAATTGAGATGGAAGAGTCCAGACGAGTGGCGATGGTCGGCATGCGGCCGCAGGACGTTCACCCCGCCGACCCGGCATCCAGCGAGTGCTGCGTGCTGCCGAAGAACGTGGGAACGATCGAACGGGCGGCGTCGGTCACGCTCGGCGCGGCGGGCATCCTGTGCGGCGTCCGGCATGGCGGGACCTCCGGACTGCTGCTCGCCGGGCTCGGCGTCGCCGCGGTCTACCGCGGGCTGACCGGTCACTGCCACGGCTACGACGCTCTCGGAATCAACACGGCCGAGCATTCTGACGCGACGGTCATTCCCGCTCGTCAGGGCGTGAAGTTCGAGACCACGATTCGAGTTCAATCTCCCCCGGAGAAGCTGTTCGCGTTCTGGCGGGACGTCGAAAACCTGCCTCGCGTGATGCGTCATCTGCAGAGCGTCTCTTCCTACGATCGCGACCGATCGCACTGGATCGCCCGCGGTCCGTTCGGCGTCACCGCGGAGTGGGATGCAACCGTCACGCAGGAACGGGAGCACGAACTGATCGCCTGGAGTTCCGAGCCCGGCAGCGAAGTCGACACGGCGGGGTCCGTTCGCTTCAAGTCGATCGACGACGGCCGCGCGACGGAGCTGACCGTTTCGCTCAAGTACGATCCGCCGGGCGGGAAGATCGCCGCCGTCGCCGCCAAGCTTTTCGGCGGAGGAATGGAAGCGGAGATCGTCGAGGACCTGCAGCGCTTCAAGTCCGCCATGGAACGGGGTGAAACGCCGTCGATCGATCGCAGCGCGTTCGGTAACGGAACGACGACCTCCGCGGCGACCTATCCGGGCACGTGGTGAGCGATAACGCGGTCGGAACGCGAGGAGGAACGTCGAATATGAACGATCTGGCGAAGAAGTCGGCGATCGCACTCGCCGGGGGCGCGCTTGCCTGGATGGCCATTCGCTCGGCGCTGCGCGCGTCGCGGCATATCGAGTACGCGGGAAGGACGGCCCTCGTCACGGGCGGCTCGCGGGGCCTCGGCCTGGAGATGGCCCGTCGGCTCGCGGAGCAGGGAGCGAACGTCGCGATCTGCGCACGGGACGTTTCCGAGCTCGAACGCGCTCGCCTCGATCTCGAAGGTCGGGGCGGGCGAATCCTGGCGCTCGAATGCGACGTCACCGATCAGGGTCAGGTCGACGCCACAGTCGCCGCCGTCGAAAAACGTCTGGGACCGATCGACGTTCTGATCAACAACGCGGGAATCATCGCGGTCGGACCGCTGGAGGCGATGACCTTCGACGACTTCGAGCGATCGCTCGCGACGCACTTCTGGGCGCCCTACTTCGCGACGCAGGCCGTTCTGCCCGGAATGCGTGCCCGGCGGTTCGGACGGATCGTCAACATCTCCTCGATCGGCGGCATCATCCCGGCCCCGCATCTGACCCCGTACGTGGCAGGGAAGTTCGCGCTCGTCGGCTTCTCGAAGGCCCTGCGAGCGGAGTTGATGCGCGATAAGATCTACGTCACGACGGTCTGCCCCGGGCTGATGCGCACGGGCAGCCCGCCGAACGCCGAATTCAAGGGCCAGCACCGCGCGGAGTACGCCTGGTTCGTCCTCGGCGATTCGCTTCCCGGCATGAGCGTCAGCTCGGGCCATGCCGCCGACCGCATCCTGCGGGCGGCGCAGTACGCGGAGGCGGAGGTCGTGATCTCCGTCCCCGCGCGCTTCGCGGCTCTCGCCGAAGCGATCGCCCCCGAGATGATGAGCGAACTCTACGCGGTCGCGAACCGCCTGCTGCCCGGACCGGGAGGGATCGGCTCGGAATCGCAACTGGGACGCCAGAGCGAGTCCGCGATCACCCGCTCGTTCCTGACGCTGCTGACTCGTCACGCCGCCGTGCGGAATAACGAATCGGCGAATTGACTGCGTCAACCGTAAGGAGGAGCGAGTCGTCGAAGTCCATGCATCAGGACGAGCGACGCGAAGCCGACGTTGCGGGCCGCAGCTTCGAGCGAAGAGACTTCGGGAGGCCGCGCCGGCGTTCCCGCGATGCGGGCCTGAAACAGTTCCTTTCCGAGCCTCTCGATCCATTCGACCGACCGGGGCCGATCGCGCAGGCCCTGCAGGAGTTCTTCGGGAACTCCTGAACGTCCGACCGCGCACCCGACGATGCCTCCGGCGATCGCCGCCACGGTGTCGGTATCGCCGCCGCAGCGGATGGACGTGACGACCGCGCCGCGGACGTCGCCTGGGTACGACATCGCGGCGTGAATCGCCACAGGGACGGTTCGATAGATATAGCCGCTGACCCCGCGTTCGCATCCCAGAGCGATGGCGAACGCACGCGTCGATTCGCCGCGAAGAACGCTCTCCGCGACGCGATCCATGAGATCGACCGCCTCTTCGCCTTCGTCGCCCATCGATTCGCTGAAGGCGGCTACGAATCGCTCAGGGCGGAGTCCGTGAGCTTGGCATGCGCTTCGTGCGGCGAGCGCGACGGCCCAGGCGCCGAACTCCGCCTTCGGATCGACGTGCGTGATCCGCGTCGAAATCCGGACGATCGAACGCAGCTTCGCGAGCTCTTCGATAGCGGCGCCGAGGATCGTGGCTCGCATCGCAGGACCGTTGCCTGCCGAGTAGACGCCGCTGTTTCGCGGCGAGACGCCCAGGCAGAGTTTGCCGCAGGCGCGAAGCGTCGCCATGCCGAGGCCGGCCGGTCCGCACAGAAACCACCGTCGCATTCGCCGTCCGAGCGACGCGGCGAACAGTTCCTCGTCCCCACCGGATTCGATCAACGCCTCGGCAGCGAGGCACGCATGTTCCGCGTCGTCGGAAATCATTCCCCGTCCGAACGCGAAACGATAGCGGTCGGGCTCGCCGAGCAGACGCGCCCCGCGAGCAGGCGAGAGGCCCTCGTACGGCAGACCGAGCGCGTCGCCGACGGCGCCGGAGAGAAGACAGCCGACGATCGACGACTCCGTGAGCATGCGCTGAGAGTAGCCGGCCCTCGACGCCGAGGCAACGTTTCCGGCGGCTCTATCGCTGGTACACCGGAAGCTGGCGGTACGAGACCGTCAGCGCGAGCACCGTCATCGCGGTGGGGAAGGCGTCGCCCCAGGATCCGTCCTCGTGCTGATGTTCGAACGCGTTCTCGTAAAACTGCTTCGCCCAGTTGACCCAGTAGTCGCCCCCCATCTGGAACATCGCCTGGGTGCAGTAGTAGTTCATGTAGTAGAAGTGCTCGCCGCCCCAGCGGTCGTTGACCTTCCGTTCGAGCAGCCAGTCCGCGGCCCGCGGGAGCTGTTCGCTATCGTGCTGACCGGACAGCGCGAGGCAGAGAATGCCCACGCCGGTCATCGCCGGCTTACCGTTCTGGTAGGGCTGATAGGCGTAGCCCTTCTCTCCCTTCGATTCCTTCGGCTGACACCGCAGGATGAACTCCACCGACTTCGCGATCGAATCGTCCGGGACGGGCGCGCCGTTCAGCCGGGCGGAACGCAGCGCCATGATGGCCCAGCCGGTGAGCGACAGGTCGGCGTCGCGGCTCTCCGGCTCGTAGCGCCAGCCGCCGCGGTATTGCTCGTCCTTTTCGATCTCCTGCGCCTGCAGTATCAGGGCGAGCGCCCGGGCGAGCGCGGGCTCGACCTTCGCCTGCCGCTCGGCGTCGACCATGCCGGAAATTTCCGACAGGAAGAGCGCGCAGATGCAGTGGCCGTACATCTTGTCTTCGCCGGTGCGGGCGAAGTAGCCGCTCGGCTTGCCGTCCTTTTCCTTTTCGCTTTCGAGCACGCGATCGACGCACTTGTCGATCTCCGCGCCGTACGGTCCGTGGCCCGGCGTGTAGCCGGCGGAGAGATAGGCCATACCGATCAGCGCCGGGACCGCGCCGGTGTTGCCGTACTGTCCTGGGTACTCGCCGTTTTCCTTGCGTGCCTGCGCGAGCCAGGCCAGTCCTTTGTCGACGGCGACCTGAACGCGTTCGTCGTACTCGCGCAGCGCCTCCGATTCCTCGTCGGCACGTGCCGACGGAGAGAACGCGCAAGCGAACGCGGCCAGGGTCAGGCCCGCGAGGATCGTCGTACGACGCATTACTTGGCTCCCGGAGCGCGACCGCTGCGACGAGCGATCTCGCGGAAGTAGCTACGGACCATTTCGCGATACTCTTCCGGCGCATCCTCGGCTTCCGCCTGACGGATGCGGTTCTTCAGTTCGCCCGGCAGGCGAGTCCAGTCGGCGACGGAGATGCCGTACTCGTCGAGCTTCTGCTTCAACTCGCCGTCCGTCGTGCCGCCGACGATGCCCAGTTCACCGGTTCCGGGCGCCGCTTGCGACGACGGGGTCGGCGGACCTTGCGACGGCGATCGACCCCGTTGCGGCAGACCTCGCTGCGAGGCGGGCGTCTGCGAAGGCGTCGGCTGACCCGCGGCCGCCGCCTGGGCGGCCGCCGCGGCGAGCGCGTCGGCGGTTCGTTGCGCCGCGGCCGCTGCCGCCGCCTGCTGGGTCGCAGCGCTCGCAGCGTCGGCGGGAGAAGCGTTCGCCTGGTTCGCTGCTCGGGCGGCTTCGAGGGCGGCCATCGCTTCCGCAGCGGAACCGAGCGCTTCGGCCAGACCGGAAGCCATCGCCTCCGACCCGGGAACCGAAGCCAGCGCGTCGGAAGGAGCCGGCGCGTCGGGGATCTGGATCTGTTCGCCCAATTGCTTGAAGGCTTCGGCAGCCGCCTGAAAGGACTCCGCCGCCTGGCCCTGAGATTGGATCGCTTCGCCGCGCGCGGCCTGAGCTTCATCCGTTCCGGCGACCTGAGGTTCGCCTATTTCGGGTGCGGCGCCCTCCGCGCCGGCAGGCGGTTCGTTTTCTCCGGGGCCTTCGCCGGCAGCGACCTGGCCGGACGCTTCCGGCGCGCCCTGCCCGGCGGGCATGCCTTCCGCCGCGCCTGCGTCCTCGGGAGCGCCGGCTTCCGGCGCGGCGCCTTCCGCGGCCCCTGCGGCGGGCTCGGCGCCGGCGAGCATTCCCTCTTCGCCTGCGGCCGCATCCGGCGGAGCGACTTCGGCCAGATCGTCGGCCGCCTGCCCTGCTTCGTCCCCAGCCTGCGCGAGTTCTTCGGCCGCGTTCCTCGCCGCTTCGAGCGCGGGATTCGGCTGGCCCAGCAGATTGAGCGCTTCGGCGACCGCTTGAGCCGTCATCTGCAGGCGTTCCGACTCCGCCGCGACGTCGGCCTGACCTTGCGCGAGCGCCTGGTCGAGGTTGCCTTCCGCGAGAGCTTCCAGCCGTTCCGCGACCGAGCGCTGTCTCGCGGCGAGCGCCGCGGCTTCCTGCGCTAACTCGAACGCTTCGCCGAACGACGGCATGCCATCCTCGGCAGCGCCTTCCGGCATTCCGCCATCCTCGGCAGCGCCTTCTTCGGGCATGCCGCCTTCCGGTGCGCCGTCCTCCGGCGTAGCGCCTTCAGGAACTCCACCCTCCGGCATTCCACCTTCAGGAGCTTCGCCTTCCGGCATACCTCCCTCAGGTGCGGCTCCCTCCGGCATGCCACCTTCAGGATCCCCGCCCTCGGGCATTCCGCCTTCAGGCGCGCCTCCTTCCGGCATGCCAGCCTCGGGGGCTCCGGCTTCGGGGGCAACTCCTTCCGGTGCGCCACCCTCGGGCATTCCCCCTTCGGGTTCTCCTCCCTCCGGCATGCCGCTGTCCGGCGCTCCGCTCTCCGGCATTCCGCCCTCGGGCGCGCCTGCGTCCGGCATCTCGACTTCTGCGCCAGCAGGTTCCGCGCCAGGAGCGTCTTCGGCTCCTGCGGGTTCATCGCCAGCCGCTTCGTCGCTTTGCGCCGGCGCGTCGGGGATGGGCTTGCTCATGGCGAGCGCCGACGCGGCTTCGGCGAAACGTTCGGCCGCCGCGGCGGCCTCTTCGGCTGCGGCGGGAAGGTCGTCCTGATTCAGCGCCTCGGCGACGTCGGCGGCTGCCTCGCCGAGGTCGGAAGCGTTATCCTCGCCTGCGAGGTTCGCTTCCTCCGCATCGTCGTCGAAGGCTTCCGCGTCGGCGGCGATCTGCTGTTGCTCGGCGAGCAGCGCCTCTTTCATCTTCTCGATCAGTTCGTCGAGCTTCGGATCTTCCGCGTTCGCCATCTCGGTCAGGTCTTGCAGCGTCTCCTGAGCGTCGGCGAGACGTTCCGCGGCAGCGGCCAGATCTTCCGCCTGTTCCTTTTGTTCCTGAAGCGCTTCGATGGCCGCGAGCGGCAGTTCCTTGATCGCTTCCGCGATTTCGGCCGCCAGTTCCTCCTGCATCTCCGCGAGCGGTTCGGGAAGGGGCTGATCGAGCGGAGCCGCGGCGATGTCCTCGGCGAGCGCCGCTTCCTGAGCGGCCAGTTCCTCGATCTCCGCGATCTCCTTCAGGTTCTCGTAAGCCTGTTCCAGCGAGGCGAGCAGCGCCTCCGTCCTTTCGATAGCCTTGTCGACGTGGGCGTCCGATTCGCGAGCGCGGTCGGTCCGCTCCGCCGCCATGTCGGTCAACTTGACGAGGCCCGCGGTCTCGCCCGCCATGCGGACGTCGGTCTCCGCCAGATTCGACACCTCGTACTCAAGCGCGGCGTAGGCCGTTTCCAGCATCGTGCCCGACAGATCGAGCAGCGTCGTCTCCGCGGAAGCGATCCGTTCGCGCGCCTCGTCGATCCGAACCAGCGTCGGCTCGGGAAGCGATCCGTCGACGTTCGCCACCTGATCCAGACCGGTCGTCTTCTGATCGGCGCTCTTCAGGTCTTCCAGAACCCGCTGCAGAGCGTCGCGGACGCTGGCGTAGTCCTGGGCGATCTCCTTCTCGAAGTAGGTCTCCGCCGCTTCGTCGAGCGTGATCGTGATTCGCCGGCTGACGGTTTCCTGCGGACCCTTTGGCTCGGGCAGGTTGTCGACGACGCGAAGTTCGACCGTCACGATCTTGTCGCCTGGTTCGACGATCTCCGACAGTCGCAGACGAGACGTCCCTTCGACGACGCGTTCGGTCGCCTTCGAAGAGACGGCGATCGCCCGGGGCGCGAACGCTTCGCCGTCGATCGCGGCGATCAGGTCGACGCGTCCGATGCCGTAGTCGTCCTCCGCCCTATAGGCGAGCGGCAGCGTGTCGTACGGCTTCATGCGGAGGGCTTCCTCCACAGGTTCGGTGATGGCGATCGTCGGCGCCTGATCGGCGAGCGACCTGATCCGGTACTCGACGGGCAGATTGGCGAAGCCGTGCTCGTCGCGCAGTTGCAGCGAATAGATGTCCCCGAGGAGGTACTCCTCCGTCAGAGATAGCTTCCATGTGACGAGCGAAGCGCCTTCAGGTCCCTCCTCGATCGTGCCGGCGATCGACTCGCGACCCGTCACGGTCAGTCCGGCGGACTTGATCGGTTTGTTCAGCTTCGCCGTGAGCGTCACCTCCGTACCGATCAGCGCCTCCAGATCGCCGGTCGCAGATTCCGACGTGCGCGGCGGGATCGCAGCATATTCGGGATACCGGTACTCGACGCGGAACGACTCGACCGCCGGCCGAGGCGTTACCGTGACGTCGTAGTACTGCGTGAGCGCTCCTCCCGAGTTGATGCGATAGCGGAAGCTCTCCTCGACGGCGGCGACGCCGAGGAAGAACCGGGGGTAGCCGTTTTCGTCGGCGGAGAGCGACCGCATCGACTCGCTCATTTCGCGGCCGTCGGCGCCTGAGCGAAAGAGCCTGGCGCTCCGGACGCGAGTGTGCGGGACCAGCGCTTCGATATGCAGGGAGTCGCCGCGGGCGATGACGACGTCGCCGGGCGTGACCTCCATCGCTTCGGCCTGGACATTGCCGACGTTCGCGAAGGGAGCGACGACGCGCGTGACGAGCAGCGCGGCGGTCGACGGCCAGATCGCGAAGACCAGGGCGAAGACCAGCAGGACCGCCCCGAGCAGCGCCGCGAACCGGGCGACGGTCTTGAGGCTGAATTCCTTCTGCGGGTTGACCTCGCCCACCTGCCCGACCGCCTGCTTGGCGAGTTCGGCGATGAGAACCTCCGAGCCCTTCAGTTCCCACGCGTCGCGACTGCTGAGCAGTTCGACCGACGAACTGAGGCGCTCTTCCAGTTCCGGATGGCGTTCCTCGATGATTCGCGCGATCCCGGCGAGCGAGTAGGTTCGCCGCAGCGGAAGGATCAGGAAGACGACCGCCGCGATGAGCGTCGCCCCCAGAAGCGTGAACGAGAGGGCCGCGCGACCCCAGTAGGAGAAGATCGTGATCGTCGCGTCGAACGCCATGCCGACCAGCAGGGCGACGAGCGCGACGAGCGCGACCGCGATCAGTCCGCGGAGAAGCGTCACCATCCGCGCGCGACGAATGACCGCGCGCAGCTTCTCGACGATGGGACGAGGGATGCCTTCCAGCCGGAGATCCAGCAGCAGCGAACTCATACGAGGCCTCCTGTCTTGCGGACGATCCATTCCGCGCTCACGAGCGACACCAGCACGCCCAGAAGCGGCCACCCGTCCCATAACACGATCGATCGAATCTCGAAGGTGGTCTTCGAGCCTTCGGCGAAGTATTCGAGCGTGCGATCCGCGTCGTCGGCTTCGACGACGATGCCTTGTGCCCTGTCCGCGATGCGATGAAGCGCCGCGCGATCGGCGGTCGGATCGATCAGTTCCCGCGCGACGGTCTGCGGCGCGTCGACGGTGATCGTCGATTCGACCGCTTCCTCCGCCTGACCGGCGAAGACGCGCTTCACCTCCGGGCTATCGAGCGCCAGGCGATAGGCGCCGGCCTTCGGGAGCGCTCCGATCTCCGCCCGGTAGGAACCGGGCGCTTCGGGAATGGGGGCGAGCGGCACCGTGAGCGCCAGTTCTTCTCCGCGATAGAGCTTCACCGTGGCCTTCTCGTCGTCGATCGGCTCGAAAAAGGGATCGGTCAGCTTGACCGTCACCTGCACGGGCTGCCCCATCTCGTAGCGCACGCGATCGGCGCCGAGTTGCACGAACTGCGTCCCCGACTGGAGCTTCTCGCCGGCGGCCCAGCGGGCGGCCTGACCCCAGAAGCGGTGATGTCGCTCGTCGCCGACGCGGTATCGCAGGCGCCAGGTGCGATCGGTATTGAGCCCCATCACCCGCCCCGAACCGAAGTTCTGGATCGCGATCAGGGCCCGCTCCTTCTGGTAGGCGTCGCGAAGGATGCGGCGAGCCTCCGCCGCTTCGGGTTCGTCGCCCGGACGGGGCTCGAAGTCCTTCTCCTTCTCTGGATCGCCCGCGTAGGCGAGCACGGCGGCGCCGGGCTTGGCGCCGACGATGGCGTGACGCCAGTCGATCGGCGGAACCTGGTCCCACACGCCGACGCTCGCCTCGGACGTATCGGCCTGACGCATGATCGCATGGCGGACGCCGCTGGGCGTCAGGCGAATGCGGAACGAGTCTTCGGGCGAAGCGAACTGCGACTCCTGCGCCTGCGCGACTTGAAACGGCAGCATCTCCGCCAGCGGCGTATCGACGTAGCGATGCGGCATGGCCTGGGGCCCGGCGATCACGATCAGAGCGCCGCCGCGGCGATGGACGAAGGCGTGCAGGTGCTTCAGCATTTCGTCGGTCAGATGTTCCCGTCCGACGTCGCCCAGGATGATGACGTCGAACTTCAGCCACTCCGCTTCGTTCTCCGGAGCGTGCGTGGCTTCGATCTCGTTCGCTTCGCGCGAGGCCGAGGCGAACACGCGCGGCCGATCGCCCTGCCCTTCCAGTCGATCCGGGTCGAACAGCACGGTCTGAAGCTGCACCCGCGCGTCGCGACCGGCGAAGAGGTTCCGCAGGTAGTTGTATTCCCAGCGGGGACGACCCTCGAGGAGCAGGATCTCCGTCCGATCGTCCGTTACGGCGACGGAGAACGACCGCTCGTCATCTTCGGTGAAGGCCTGCTTCTCCGCGGCGTCGGCGCCGACCGGTTCGAGGGCGACGCGATATTCCTTGAGACCCTTCGTTTCCGGCGAGTGTTCCAGCCGTACCGACGTCGCGAAATCGTCATGCGCCACGTCGAGCGTCCGCTCGGCGACGACGTCCTCCCCGTCGTAGAGCTTCGCACGGACGGTGCGGCCCTTCATGCCGGTCAGCTTGAGCCGAACTTCGACCGGGAGCAGATCCTCCGCCATGATCGTTTCGGGCGATTCGACATCGACGATCGACGCGTTCACCGGCGGACGCGAACTGCCGACGGCGAGGGCGGAGACCGGCACGCCGTCGCCCGCGAGTTTCGCGGCAGCCGCTTCGACGTCCGTCGGCGCCGTGTTCCTTCCGTCCGTCACCAGCAGCACGCCGGCCAGGCTCTCCCGCGGAATCTCCTTCCGCACCCGCTCCAGCGCCCCGGCCAGGTCAGTCAGCCGGCGCGAGGCGTGTTGGTCAGCTTCCGGCGCTGCGGCGGCAGCGGCGGAGTCAACGCCCGAAGCAAGCTCCGCTTCGCCAGCGTTTTCCTGAGCGGCAGCTTCCCCCGCAGACGGAGTTTCCGCCGTCTGGCGCGAGATGAGCGTCGTGGCAGGCTTGTCGCTGGACCACTCCGCGACGTCGACCTCCGCGACGTCGCCGTCGAAACGAAAGAGCCGGACTTCGTACCCCTGCTGGATCTTGTCGAGCAGGCCGGAGGAGTCCTTATCGTTCTGCGCGAGGAGTACGGCCCGTGCGATGTCGGCCCGGCTGCGTGCCACGAGGGCGTCGACTTTCTGCGTCGTTTCGGGTGGAAGCGACGCGTAGAACGCGCGATCGACGCCGTCCACCAGGCCCGGAAGCTTGGCGGTCACTTCGCGTATCGCCGCGGCTGCCGAATCGAGCTGTGCGCTCAGTCCCTCCGCATCGACCGTCCCCTCCCCCATCGCGCGATCGGTCTCCGTCAGCTTTCCGATCACGTCCGTTTCAAGCCGACGCTTCTCGGTATCGAACGAAGCGAGCAGGTCGGCCGGAAGTTGCAGGTTGATCCGCGACAGATCGTCCAGACGCTCGACCTGGCGCTGGGCAAGGCTCTTCGCCTCCTGAAGCGATTTGGCGATGGTCGCCTGCCTCAGGCGGAAGTCGGTTTCCGCAGATGCGTCGGTCAGCGTGGTACTGGCGCCCATGCCTTCGGCGGCGGCGCTCAGCTTCCCGGCCTCGCGATCGAGCTCGCCCGCGACCGAGTCAAGATCGTAGGGAGGGGGGGCGACGTCGGGTTCGAACGCACGGACGAGCCTGAGCTTCTCCGACGCGGTGAGCTGTTCGTCGACGAGCTGCATCGATTCGGAATCGTCGAGCAGGATCGCGACGTAACGATCGAGGCGATGCGGAATCGACCAGACGAACTCGGGCTGCAATAGCATGACGCCGAGGACCAGCAGCAACGCGGCGCGCAGCGACGTGAGGACGATCCCCTTCGTCGGGGTGACGAAATCGCGCTCGCGTCGGTAGAGCCAGACGACCGCTTCGACGGCGACCGCGATCAGCAGACAGATGGCCGGAATCGACCAGCTCGTCATGAGACTGACGAACCGCGAAAGCGCGCTGCACGCCAGCCAGAGCGCGAAGGCGCCGAGCGCGACCCGCCCTGCGAACGCGACCACCTTCAGGATCCTGCCGGGCAGCAAGCGGTCGAGAAAATGACTGGCGACCCAAAGCGACAGGGCCGCCAGCGCGACCGGCACGACGAGAATCGTCGGCCACGCTTGCGAGACCAGGTCGGCATGTTGAACGGCGGCGTCCATGTTCGGAATGCTCTTCGCTTCAGGCTAAGGAGCTTTTCCGCAGCGCTCGAAGCGCGGCGGAGTTCTCTGCGGCAGTCTCAGTTCGCGCCCCGTACGGAGGCGAGGAATTCGCGGGCCCGATCCTGGAACGTCACGAGTCGATCGCCTTCGGAAACGAAGTCGACCGTTTGCGTCGCTCCCAGCTTTCGCTGGCCCGCGATCCAACGCGAGGCGAACGACTCGGCCAGCACGACGCCCACGGCACACAGGGCGAGGTACTTCCAGATTTCGTGGCCCGGAACGTCTCCCACGACTGCGGCGACCATCTGTTCGGTATCGGAAGCGCGGAACCAGTCGAGACGCTTCGCGGCGATCGACTCGTCGGCCTCGCTCAGCGGTTCCAGGCGACCTTCGTCCGGCGAACCGGCGATCGACAGCGGAAGCGAAGCGCCTGCAGCGTCCGACGCTGCGGAGGGAGCCGCTTCGGCCGAGTATCGCAGTTCCGGACGCGACGAGAGATCCAGGCGATAGACCCCGGGCAGCGTCGCACCGGTGATCGTCGCGAGCGAGCCGCCGTCGCCCGGTTCGAGCGTCGCCCGCTCGGTGCGACCGTCGGGAAACGTCACCGGGACGGTCGTCGCCGCGTTCGCTTCGTCGCCGGCGGAAGTCTTCGCCGGGATGAACAGGGCCAGCGACTTCGAGGGGGCATGATTCGGTTCGACGTCGCCGAGCGCTGCGACGGAGTAGACGAGTTCGTGAATGAACGGCAGGAAGGAGACCTGCGCCGGAAGCGAATCGCCGCTGCCGTCGAGCGCGACGGAGGTCATCAGTACGCGACCTCGTCCGAGCGTCCGCTCGACGAGGAACGGATCGCCCTGATCGAGTCGTCCGCCGACGGAGACCGCGGGGTCGTTCTCGAACGGCGCCAGGCGCCAGTAGGAGGAAACGACTCCGCCCGCGAGATCGCCGCGGCTGGCGTCGACCAGGCGCTTCAGCGCCGGATGGGTGAAGCTGTCCGGAGCGACGTGCGCGGTGCCGGAGCTCTCCTCGATGACGATCCGTTCGCCCAGCCTGGCGGGAACCGCCGGCTCACCGTCCGCGAGCTTCCATTCGTCATAGAACGCGGGCTGACTTCGCGCGCCCGGAACGATCAGCAGACCGCCTCCCGAACGCACGTACTGAGCCAGTTCCGCCGCCACGTCGGCGCCGACGCGGGGAACGTCCACCAATAAGACGGCGCGGTAGTCCGAAAACGGCGTCGAAGCCTTTACGTCAGGCGCGGCGATTCGCGTCACTCGAGTCAGCCGACGGACCGCCGTCTGACCGGCGACGCTTTCTTCGGAAGGCGGCGACAGGGCGATCTCCAGAAAGGTCGCGGCGCCGATCGTATTCGTGCCGGAGCCCGAGCCGTCGATCAGCAGAATCGGCAACTCGTCCAGCGACGTCGCGACGCGGGTCTGCGAATCGTCCGCTGCGAGATCGTCTTCCGCGAGCAGACTCGCTCGCAGGACGTGCGAGCCGCCTTTCGCGAAGCGATGGCGGAAGACCGCCTCCGCCGTCTCGCCCGGCTCGATGGGGGGAACGTCGGCGGAGATCGGGGCGCCGTCATTCACGCGAAGCTGCACGCCCGCGGGTTTGACCGGCTGAAAACCGGCGTTCAGAACTCTCACGCGCACCTCGGCGTCCCGGTCCGGTCCGATGACGTCGCGGGAGAGATCGATCGAGACGACCGCCGCGTTCGAATACTGTTCCGGCAGCGGCAGGAACCTCGCCACCACCTTGGGGCGTGTCGGCAGACGATCGAGCGTCTCCGAAAGGAAGTCCCACCGCGCGGGCTGATCGGCTTCCCACCCGCGATTCTGGCCGTCCGAGATGACGACGATCTTCTTCGAGGGGTTCTCGCCCGCGGCGAGCGCGGTCGCGGCGGCGGAGATGGCGTCGACCGGCGCGAATTCGCCGCCGACCGGCTGCAGCGATTCGAAGAGCTGGTTCAGTTCGCCGCGAACGCTCACCGGCTCGGGCGTGATGACCTTCGTTTCGGCGCCCGCGATCAGGATCGTCACGCGATCTTCCGGACGGAGCGACTGCGTCAGACGCCGCGCTTCCTCGACGGCATTCTGAAAGTTCGACGCGTCGCCCGACGTCACGGTCATGCTGTCCGAGCCGTCGATCACGATCGCGACGTCCTGCTCGGTCCCGGTCTTCCAGGTCTCCGCATGCAGCAGTTGCTGGTTCCAGGCGAGAAAGCCTGTCCCGACGACTACCGCGGCGAAGGCGCCGAGCAGGCCCCAGCGCCACATCGGATCGCGAGCCACGATTCCCGCGAGGGCGACAAGGACCGTCGCGATCAGAATCAGCGGAATCAGAACCAGCCACGACACGCCCGCGCCGGCGGGAAGAAACGGCCGCGCGAAGGCCAGCACGATCAGCCCGGCCAGCAGGCACCGCAGGGCCATCAGGATCAGTTCTTCGATCAGGATCTTGCGTTTGCGATTTACCAGCGAGTTCCGCAGGAACTGCATGGCGCCCCAGTCGATCGGCTTCGCCTTGCGACGGTTGAACAGGTGGATCGCGATCGGGATCACGACCGCCGCCAGGCCGAACAGGATCGAGAGGTTGACGAACGTCATGGCTCGCGTCGTACCGGGGCGGCAGGGTCGAACAGGGGCAATCGTCGTGCAGCGGTCAGCATCGATGCGGCAGACGCGAATTTACCTGCGAGAGGCGAGGAAGCTGGCCAGCGCCGTGTCGAACGGCGTTCGCGTATTCATCGGGACGTAGTCGATCTTCAACTGGCCGCAGGCGGTCTCGATCCGCTGTACGTGACTTCGCACGCGTTCGAGATACTCCGCCCGCACGGTCGCGGGGTCGAGTTGTTCGTGCGAGCCGGGCGCTTCCAGGTCGCGGAAGTCGCTCCACGAATCGAACGGAAACGTCAGCTCTTCGTCGGCCATCACGTGCAGCAGCATCACTTCGTGACGGCGGAAGCGGAAATGGTGCAGCGCCTGAATCAGAGCCTCGGGATCGCCGAACAGGTCGCTCAGGATCACGACAAGGCTGCGGCGATGAACCTGCTCCGCGATGTCGTCGAAGATCGGACCCATGTCCGTTTCGCCGCCTGCTTCCAATCCGTCGATTTCCGTCAGCAACGTTCGCAGGTGACGGGCGTTGGAGCGCGGAGGAAGCTGAGCCTTGATCTTCGTGTCGAACGAGACCAGCCCGACGGCGTCCTGCTGATGGACCAGCAGATAGGCGATCGAGGCGGCCAGATACCTCGCGTAATCGAACTTCGAGACGGGCCGTCCGTCGATCTGCGCGGCGCGGTCGCCGGCGTAGCTCATCGAGCCGGAGGCGTCGACCAATAGCACGGAGCGAAGATTCGTCTCCTCCTTGTACTGCTTGACGTAGTAGCGATCGCTCTTCCCCAGCACGCGCCAATCGAGATCGCGGAGGTCGTCGCCCGGCACGTACTGCCGATGCTCGGCGAACTCGACGCTAGTCCCCTTGTAGGGGCTCTGGTGACGGCCCGTGATGAAGCCTTCGACCACGCCCCGCGCGAGCAATTCCAGTCGCGCGACGCGGTCGAGCGCGTCGGGACGGAGGAGTCGCGAGGCGGCGTTGGTTTCGCTGAGCGACATGAAGACGCCTGGCTAGTCGGACGAGAACGCGGAAGGAGGAGAGCGTCGCGAGTGCGCCGAATCACGACGAACTCGCGAGGTGGAGAACCGATCAGGCGGCTGCCGCGGTCCGAGTTTCCTGAATCAGGCGGCGAATCACGTCGTCGCTGGTCACGCCCGCGGACTGTGCCTTGAACGAGGGCGAGATGCGGTGACGAAGGACCGGCAGCGCGACCGCTCGGACGTCTTCCGTCGTGGCGTGGTAGCGACCGTACAAGATCGCGCGAGCCTTCGCCGCCAGGATCAGGTTGATGCCGGCCCGCGGGCCCGCGCCCCAGTCGATCATGTCCTTCACGAACGCCGGCGCGTCGGGATCGCTGGGCCGAGAGTTCCGGGCCAGATCGCGGGCGTAGTCGATCACATGATCCGCCGCGGGGACGCGACGCACGATGCGCTGCAGGCGGATGATGTCCTCGCCGCTCAGGACGGGCGTCACTTCGGAGCTATAAGTTCCGGTGACCTGCTTGATGATCTGCGATTCCTCGACGGCGGTCGGGTAGTCGACGATCACGTTGAACATGAACCGGTCGAGCTGCGCCTCGGGAAGAGGATACGTCCCTTCCTGCTCGATCGGGTTCTGCGTCGCCATCACGAAGAACGGCTCAGGCAGCATGTAAGTCTGCTCGCCGATGGTGCAGTGACGCTCCTGCATCGCTTCCAGCAGCGCGGCCTGCGTTTTGGGCGGCGTGCGGTTGATTTCGTCCGCCAGAACCATGTTCGAGAAGAGCGGGCCATGCACGAAGCGGAAGACTCGCTTGCCCGTCGTCTTGTCTTCTTCGAGCACGTCGGTCCCGGTGATGTCCGCCGGCATCAGGTCGGGCGTGAACTGCACTCGCTTGAACGACAACTTCAACGACTGCGAGATCGTGCTGACGAGCAGCGTTTTCGCGAGTCCCGGAACGCCGACGAGCAGCACATGACCGCGGCAGAAGAGCGAGATCAGGACCTGCTCCACCACGTGATTCTGTCCGACGATCGTCCGAGCGAGCTGCTCGGTCATGCGCTCGTAAGCGCCGGCAAGTTCCTTGATCGCCTGAACGTCTTCGGTCTGACCCGCGTTGCCTTGCGACATCGAGCGGCTCTCCGTCTGGTTGGGAAGTGGTAGGGAAGAGAGGCGAATACGCCGCGACCCGACTCTACAAAGAGCGGAAGGCGACGCGTCGTTTCAGGAAGGAGAGTAGCGGTTCGCCCGGCATTCGACGGGCGACTGCCGCGTTCGCGATCGCTGACGACCTGCATCGGGTAGGTCGTTGCGAAGATTGATGGTCGTCGATCGCGAAAACGTATCGGGAGGAGAGGAAAGATTTTGAGGTTTTTAGAAGGAGAAGCGGACTGCCGCGACGCATCCGACGACGGCGATCCAAGCCGTTCAGCATACTCTATCGAACGGGCAGCCGTAGTGGATCGCTCGGGCGCGTCGTTTCGTACCCTATTTTCTCCGGGAAGTTCTCGCTGAATTCAGGCGTTCGCGTCCGCGGTCTCGGGCGAACGTTCGGCATCGCTCGTCGCCTCCCATGCCTCCCGGATGCGGCGGGAGAAGTCCGGAGAAGGACGCGACCGGCAGGCGACTTCTGTCACGTCCGCTCGCTGGCGAATCTCTTCGAAGCTCAGCGTGCCGCAGTCGATCAGGCCGTGATCGTACGCCACGCGATCCGAAAGACCGGTGAGCAGAATGCGGGGCGAATAGATCGAGAGCTTGCGTTCCAGAATGCGGTTCGCTTCGCAGACCAGGTTGGACGTGCAATTGTTGACGAGCGAGTGATAGAACTCGGGGCGCTCAGCCAGCCGATTCGCTCGGTCCAGCACGCCCAGGATCAGTTCGCGTGCGGCCGCGCAATCCGTTCGCATGCGATAGAGGTAAAGCCGGGAGCCGCCGCAAAGCAAGTCGTAGCCGACCGCGTGACGCTCGTCGCACAGGAAGTAGATCAGGCCGTACTTCTTGAACATCCCGGCCAAGGCATCGAACGGAGTACCGTCGGGCCGCCGCGACTGCACGCTGACCCCGAGGACTCCGTCGTCGCCGAAGTCGAACGCGGCATACGTATGGCCGAGTACGTTGACCCCCTTGAAAGGCTGCACGCCGAACCAGACCGAGTCGAGCTTCGACAGATCGAACGATCGCTCGCCGTACTCGAAGCTGGCGACTTCGTTCTCCAGCTTCAGCGCGCCGTAGTTCGTGATCGTGATCCGATCGCCTTCGACGTTCGCTCGCGGCATCGGCGGCTCGTTCGAAGCGTGGGCCAGCCGATGCTCCGCTCGGTAAAACGTCCATCCGACGCCGATCGCGAGCAGCGCGCAGCCCGCGACTCCCGCCGCGGTCCAGTCGCCGCCCATCCAGATGACCGCCGCTCCGAGCGCGAGCGGGAACAGCGCCGAAGCGGCGACGCGCCCCGTCTTCGCGATCCGGGGCAGATGGAACAGGACCAGCGTCGCCCAGAGAGCGCCGAGTCCGAGCGCGACCCACACCAGGACGAACGCGATCGTTAGAAGTACTTCGCTCATGATTCGTGAAGGAATGCCGTTTCGTTCGTTCGCGTGAATCGGAATTCGCCGGAGACATCGGGCGTTCCGGTTCGTTTCTTCAACGCAGGCGCCGGCCTATACTGACGCCGCCCGCCTGCTCTCCTCTTCGCCGCCGTCGCGTTCGCCGAATTCATTTCGCGAGCGGCGTCTCTGCCCCCGTCCCCTTCGGGAAATTGCTCATGCCCGCGCGAATGGACCGCCGGACGTTATTGCGAGCTGCCGGGGTCGGCCTGGCGCTTCCGCTCCTCGACGCGATGCGACCCGCTCACCGGGCGGACGCGACGCAGCCGGGAACGGGCCTCGACGGCCCTCCCCGAAGGATGGTAGGCATTCAGACGAACATGGGCATCCTGCCCCAGTTCTTCTTTCCGGAAGCAGCCGGTCCGGAGTACCAGGCGACGCCCTATCTCGAACGGTTGAAGGAGCATCGCGATCGTTTCACCGTTTTCTCCGGCGTCAGTCATCCTGACGTGACCGGCGGGCATGCGGCGGAGAAGTGCTTCCTGACCGGGACGCCGCGGCCGGAACGCGGCGGCTTCCGAAACTGGATCTCGCTCGACCAGTTCGCCGCGGAACAGTTCGGGAACCGCACCCGCCATCCTTCGCTGACGCTGGCCGTGAGCGGCGAGAACCATGCGACGCTCAGCTACACTCGCAGCGGAGCGCCGATACCTGCCGAGCGCAGCCCTCGAAAGCTGTTTCAGACGCTCTTCCTGCAGGGCGACCCTGCCGAGGTGGACTCCCGCGTCGAGGACCTTAAGCAGCGCCGCAGCACGCTCGACTTCGTGGCGGATCAGTCGCGCCGGCTTCAGCGAACGCTGGGGAGCGAAGACAAGCAGCGGATCGAGCGTTACTTTTCCGCCGTTCGCGACCTGGAGAATCGGCTGCATAGCGCGGAGGAATGGGAATACCGGCCTAAGCCGGTCGTCGACGCCCAGGCTCCCGAGGATATCGAGGATCAGCGGGAGTTCGTCCGGAAGACGAAGCTCACCTTCGACGTGATGAAGCTGGCGCTGGAGACCGATTCGACGCGCGTGATTTCGCTCTTCATCGACACCACGGTCATCCACAACATCACCCACCACGGCAACCGACCCGAGGCGATCGCTGAACTGCGCGCGAAGGAAGAAGGACAGTTCGACGTCCTGGCCGAGTTTCTGAGCTCGCTCGCGTCGACCGAGGAGCAGGGCGAAACCCTGCTCGACCGGACGACGGTCTTGTACGGCACGTGCATGGGAAGCGCGAACTCCCACGCGAACGACAACCTGCCGATGCTGCTCGCTGGCGGGGGCTTCCGCCATGGCAAACATTTGGCCTTCGATCGCGAGAACAACTATCCCGTCGCCAATATCTTCGTCTCGATGCTGCAGCGGATGGGGATCGAAGCGGACGCCTTCTCGACCTCCACCGGCACGGTCACCGGACTGGAGATGGTATGAGCTCGCTTCCTCCGATCGCGTTCGTCGCTGCGTCGGCGATCGCGTTTGTTCTGTTCGCTCCCTTCGCGTCAGCGGTCGAGACGTCAGCGGAGAAGTCGTTCCTCGCGAACAACTGTCTCGCCTGTCATGACGGCGCGACGCAGGAGGGAGGGCTGGATCTCTCGGCCTTCGATCTAGCCGAAGTCACCGATCCCGCCGCGTTCGCTCGCGCGGTCAAGGTGCACGATCGCGTCGCGTCGGGCGAGATGCCGCCTGCCGACGCGGATCAGCCGAGCGACGGAGCACGGTCGGCTTTCGTCGGGACGCTGTCGGCGCGACTTCTCACGACGGAACAGGCGCGACGCGCCGCCGAGGGACGAACGACCATCCGCCGTATGACCAGGGCGGAGTACGAGAACACGATGCGCGATCTGTTCGACCTGCCTGGCGCGGCGCTGCAGAACGATCTCCCTGGCGACGGCACGGCACACGGATTCGACAAGAACGACGAGGCGCTCGACGTGTCGCACGTCAATCTCGCGAAGTACCTGGAAGCTGCGGACAAGGTTCTGGATATGGCGATCGCGACGCGGGCCGAGCCGCCCGCGGTGCAGAAGCAGCGAATCTCGCTCGCGAACAAGGGTTCCGGCGTCGCGCACGTGATGCTGCACGGCGACGCGGTGATGCTGAAGAACAAGGGCCCCGATCCGGACTTCCCTCCTGCCGGCGCCTACGAGCACATCGATCAGGGCGCCCATGAACGGATGGGGATGTACCAGAGCGACAGTTCCGTCGGGCTGTTCCGGCACGAAGACGAATCGTTCCAGCCCTACTTCCTGGAGTTCGCGACGCTCTACCCGGGACGCTACCGGATCCGCACGTCGCTGTGGGCATGTCAGTGGGACAAGGGATCGGTCCTCCCGGCCCGCGGTACGGAGGTCGCACGGCTGACCGCGGTGCAACTCACCGGCGACGGGCGCCACACCGGGCATCCCAGCCGCGTCCTCGGATACTACGATGCGCCTTCGCTTCAGGAGCAGGTCCATGAGTTGACCCCCTGGCTCAACTACAAGGAGACGATCGGTTTCAATGCCGCGTCGCTGGCCCCTGGCGCTCAGACCCGCGGCCAAGATCGCGCGATGGGCTTCACCGGCCCCGGAATCGCCTGCGACTGGCTGGAGATCGAAGGTCCGCTACACGACGAGTGGCCGCCGAAGGGTCACCGCCTCCTCTTCGGGGATTTGCCCCTCGTCGAGTTCGAGTCTGAAGATCACGAAGGCGCGCGACCCCCGCAGCGGACCCCGCTACGCCAGGAGATCGTCCACGTTCTGAACCGGCCCGATCCGGATCCCGGCATCTGGACCTTCGTCAGCGAGAATCCGGAGGCGGACGCGGATCGGCTTCTGGCTTCGTTCCTGCCGAAGGCCTTTCGCCGACCGGTCGACGACGAAACCCGCTCGGCTTACTTCGCGCTCGTGCAGGAGCGTCTGGCGTCCGGCGACTGTTTCGAAACGGCGATGCGTTATGCCTACCGCGCGGCGCTGGCGTCGCCCGACTTCCTCTACCACGTGGAGCCTGCGGGGCATCTGGACGATCACGCGGTCGCGAATCGTCTGGCGTACTTTCTCTGGAACTCGATGCCCGACAGGGCGCTGCTCGAACTGGCGGATCAGGGAAAGCTTCGGGACGAAGCCGTTCTTCGCGAACAGACGGAACGGATGCTCGCTGACCCGAGGTCGGAGCGACTGGCGGAAGACTTCCTCGGACAGTGGCTCGATCTGCGCAAGATCGCGGCCAACGATCCCGATCGGACGCTCTATCCCGAGTTCAGCGCCTACCTGCAGGATTCGATGCTGGCGGAGAGCCGCGCGTTTTTCCGCGAATTGCTCGATGAAGACCTGCCGGCGACGAACGTCGTCCGGTCGAGCTTCGTCATGATCAACGAAAAGCTGGCGGTTCACTACGGAATCGAGAGCGTCGTCGGTTCCTCGATCCGGCGCGTCGAACTGCCGCCTGATTCTCCGCGGGGAGGGTTCCTCGCCCAGGCGGCCGTTCTGAAGGTGACGGCGAACGGGACGACGACTTCGCCGGTGCCGCGCGGCGCGTTCGTCACGGCGCGGATCCTGGGTCAGCCGCCCGAGCCGCCGCCGCCGAACACTGCCGCGATCGAGCCCGACGTTCGCGGCGCCACGACGATCCGAGAGCAGCTCGACAGGCATCGGGCGGACGCGTCGTGCGCGGTATGTCACGTCAAAATCGATCCGCCCGGCTTCGCGCTGGAATCGTTCGACGTGATCGGCGGATACCGCGGGCGCTATCGTTCGCTCGGCGAAGGCGACCCGGCGCCGCGAGGCGCCATCGATCCGTTCATCGGCATCGGATTTCGCCTCGGACCCGCCGTCGATCCCTCCGGCGTTCTTCCCGACGGACGACCCTTCGACGACGTTCGCAGTTATCGCGATCTGCTCGCGGCGGACGAACGGCGGTTGCTGGCGAATCTTGCGCAGCAGTTCGCCGTTTACTCGACCGGACGAGGGGTCGGCTTCAGCGATCGAGCGGCGATCGACGCCGTCGTCGATGCGACGCTCGCGCAGGGAGGCGGCGTCCGCACCTTGATCGTCGAACTGGTCGCCTCTGGCCTCTTCCGCGAGAACTGAATGGGAGCCGTAACGCCGATGACTCTCTCGCGTCTGATCCTCCGAACGACGGAAGCTTCGCTCCTGCTGCTCGCGATGTCGACGGCGTCGTTCCTGTTCGCGCAGGAACCGTCCGCGCCTGCCGAACCGAGAACTGTCCGTGTCCGAGTTCTGGGGCTCTTTTCGCCCGGACGCGAAGAGGATCTGCGCGAAGCGGTCGGAGGCCTCGAAGAAGCTACTCTCAAGAACGTCGATTACGAGACCGCCCACGCGACGTTCGAAGTCCGAATCGATAAATCATGGAAGGACGTCCCTGTCGAAAAGCTGCCCGAACGAATCGATCAGGCGCTGAAGCAGGCGTCGCGGTCGACCTTCAGCGCAGTTTCGGCGAGCCAGACTCCGCCCCAGCGGCTCGATGAGATCGAGATCGCCGCGGGCGGCTGCGTCTGCCGGGCGTGCGAACTGGCTGCGTACGAAGCCGTGGCCAGGGTCGACGGCGTCGAACGAGCGACCGTAAGCTTCGCCGAGAGTCGCGTCTCGATCCGCTTCGACCGGGAGAAGACGGACCGTGCGGCGCTCGAAGAGGCGCTGAAGCAGCGCGGCGTGAAGCTTCTTTCCCAGATGCCCTGAACTTGCGACGAGCGACGGTCGCTCATTCCGTACCAGCGCACGGTAGTCGCGGCTCGCGACTGGCTCGCCGCCTACGGTCGCGAACTGCGCATCGCGGCGAGCTGCTTCAGCGACGGATCGTTCGTCAGCCGGCGATAGTCGTCGCTCTCGACGGCGTAGATCGCCAGGCGCCCGTCAGCGTCGTAGTGAACGCCCCATCCGAATTTCTTCGGGAGCGGCGACGCGCGAAAGCAGGCTCGCGGCTTCGAGAAGAACGCCCGCTGGAGCGACTCGCTTTGGGCAGCCTGTTCCGCCGGCGAAAGACCTGAGCGGGCCAGATGGACGGCGAACTGCACGTCCGCTTCCGTAAAGCGATAAGGCGCCGTCGCCAGCGACTCGTATTCGAGCTGCGCGATCGTCTTCTTATCGCCCCGTGCGGCTGGAACGACCGCACGTTCGAGATCGGAATCAGGGGCGATGCGGATGAACGTATCGACGTAGCTCATAGCGGGCGAGCCTACGCCGAGACGCGTCTCGCGTCGAGAGCGCTTCGCTCCCGACGCGAACGAACGTCCGGTCGCCAGTTCAGATCAGAACTGCACGCCGTGCTTTTGCGTCATCTCGCGACGGGTCTGGCCGAGCGCATCGTTGATCTGTGCCATGATCTCGTTGGCGCCCATCGAGCCTTGCACCTGCGCCTGGAACCGTGCGACGGTCTGAGCGTTCTGGGTCCTCTGAACGTTGGGCGTCGCTGACCAGCCTCCCCAGCCGTAGACGCCGCCGCCGCCGCCCCAGTAACTCGGACCGACCACGCCGATCGGATTCCACCAAGACGAATAATCGTACGCCGTGGGGACGTTCTGGGCAGCGATCGTGCCGCTGACGAGGCCCGTGCGGACCGTGCCCGAAGCGCTCCGCAGCGAACCGGAGACGTATTGTCCGAAGTCGAGCAGGTAGGGATCGACGTTCAGCGACGGCAGGCGATCGATGCGATCGGCGAAGCGGTCGTAGAAGACGGCGGTCTGACCGCGCGTCGAACTGCTGCGCTTGCTTCGACGCAAGTCCTGAATCAGCGAATCGATGCTCTTGAAGTAGTTCTGCGACGCTGCCGCGACCAGATTCTTCTGAGCCTGCTCGTCAGGAACCTGGGCCGCCGTCTCGCGTGCATGATGCAGGGGCGGCGGAACCGGAATCAGGCTCATGATGCGGCGCAGACCGCTCTCTTCGAGCGTGCCGATCAGGCGAATCGACTTTCCGTTCGATTCGAGCTTCCATCCCTCGATCTCGTCGATCATCAACCCGCGGTTCGCGAGAACCTCGAGCAGCAGCGGCTTGGCCGCATCGCCCAGCATGCTGACGTCCTCCACGAAGTCGACCTTCAGCGAGCCGAGCATCGCATCGGTGACGCTCACGCCCAGAGTCAGCCCGCGAACGCTGGCGACGGCGTCGGCGAGGGCGTCGAGATCGAGGTCCTTCCCCTTGAGCGATTCGGTGGTTTCCAGCTTCGCGCGGATCACGTCGCGCGGAACGGCATCGGTCAGGTCGAGGGCCATGATCAGCGGAGCGTTCGTCTGCGCGAACGTCTGCGCTTCCTGCAGGTACTCCGACATCCTCAGCGAATTGTTATCGACCCGCCGAACGTAGGAGGCGACGTTCTGACGCTCCGCGGGATGGCCGATCACGCTGATCGTGGGCGAGAACTTCACGGCGAAGTAGTCGCCGGGCAGCGTCGCAGCCGGGCGACCCCCGAAGTTGTCGACCGTCCCGCTGAGGGAAGTCGCGAGCTTCGCGATGTCGGGATCAACCGTCGTCTCGAAGATGAACAGGTTCGACGGAACCTCCATCGTGTGAAAGTCGATCCGGGCGGACGCGATGAACCGGTCCACGTTCGGCGGAACCATGAGGAGTCCGGACTCGAACGCTTCCTGGGCGTTCGCCTTCCAGCCCTCTTTCTCCGCCAGCGGAGTCGACATCAATCTCGCGACGTCCAGGAAGACGATCGCGTTGGCGTCATTGGGAACGCGCCGGGCCAGCGCGCTGAACTGCGCATGCGCCGTGCTGTCGAACGCGCAGAGCGCTGCCGCGGTCGCCAGCGTCAGGGAAAGAAGCCGCACCATAGGAGTCGCCACCTCGAAAAAATCCAGCGCGGTACGGCGATCGGGACTTCCGACGGAACGCCGCGCCTTCCAAGATTGTATTTCAGAGATCCCCGAATTGGGGGTGTACGCCGATTCTACGTCTCGCGAACGCATCGCCGCCTCAACCGCTGTCGGCGACTCCTGAGATTCTGAGCGTCAGGAGCGCCCTTTCGAGAGCGGCGGAAAGCTCATCAGAGATCCGGCGGAGGCCTGAATATCCGTTTTATCCCGATTGCGCCCGGCGTTCCATAATTCTCTTCCTGGAGCGACGCTTCCGAAGCTGCTCCGCCGGCGTCGCGTCGTTTCGACGTATCGATTCGCCGACGCTCTCGGCGCCGTCGCGAGGTCGTTGAAACCTACCTCACGAAAACTTAGATTGAACGGCGCTCCCCCCCGGATGACCTGACATCCGCCCCGCCTTCTCCGACGATTCCCGCCATGCGACGTACTCGTGCGATTCCGTTCGCCGCGGCATGCGCGTTCGCCTCGTTCGCCGCAAGCAACGCTCGAGGCGAGGAGACCGACTATCTCCGCGACGTGAAGCCGATCTTCGTCGAGAAGTGTTCGAGCTGCCACGGGCCGCTCAAGCAGGAAGCGTCGTTGCGGCTCGACGCGACGGAGTTGATCAAAAAGGGAGGCGACTCGGGACCGGCGGCGTCGCCGGGCGAGTTCGAAGCGACGCTCCTCTTCGAACGGGTCGCGACCCACGACGCGGCGACGCAGATGCCGCCCGAAGGCGAAGGCGAGGCGCTGACGGAGGAACAACTCGCCCATCTGAAGCGGTGGATCGCCTCCGGCATGCCGGCTCCGGCGGACGAACGACCGCTCCCCCATCCGGATGAACACTGGGCGTTTCAGCCGCTGCAGCGAAGCGCCGCCGACGCTTCCCCAGACGCGGTCGAGTCGATCGACTCGCTGATCGAGGCGAAGCTCGCCGCTTCGGGAATCGTGCCTCTGCCCGAGGCCGATCGCGCGACGCTCGTCCGACGGCTGTACTTCGACCTGATCGGCTTGCCCCCGACGGTCGACGAGACGCGGGCCTTTCTGGCGGACGAATCGCCGGACGCGTACGAACGGCTCGTCGACCGACTGCTCGAAGACCCTCGCTACGGCGAACGCTGGGCGCGGCACTGGATGGACGTCTGGCGTTACAGCGACTGGGACGGTTACCAGGACGAGCTCCGCAGCAGCAGTCGGCATCTCTGGCATTGGCGCGACTGGATCGTCCAGTCGCTGAACGAGGACAAGCCGTACGACCGCATGATCGCGGAGATGCTGGCCGGCGACGAGCTCGCCCCGGAAGACCCCGAGGCGCTCGCCGCCACCGGCTTCCTCGCCCGGAACTATCACAAGCTCAACCGCGACATCTGGCTGGACTGGGCGACCGAGCATTCGGCGAAGGCGTTCGTCGGATTGACGATCAACTGCGCGAAGTGCCACGACCACAAGTTCGATCCGCTGTCGCAGAAGGAATACTACGCCTGGCGGGCGCTGTTCGAACCGCATCGCGTGCGGACCGACCGCCTGCCGGGACAGCTCGACGT
The DNA here is from genome assembly GCF_056501455.1 of Lignipirellula cremea. Taxonomy (NCBI): domain Bacteria; kingdom Pseudomonadati; phylum Planctomycetota; class Planctomycetia; order Pirellulales; family Pirellulaceae; genus Lignipirellula; species Lignipirellula cremea. The sequence goes on along the minus strand of NZ_CM151415.1, from coordinate 4,479,238 downwards.
GATGCAGAACGGCCTGCCGCGCGCGTACGACTCCGATCCCGCGGCGCCGACCTATCTCTACGTTCGCGGCGACGAGAAGAATCCGGACAAGGAGCGACCGATTCCGCCCGGCATTCCGGCGATCCTTAACGGAACGCTATCGATCGCGCCGGTCGACCTTCCGCCGGTCGCCTACTTCCCCGACCTCGCCGAGCATGTCGAACGGGACGCCGTTCGCGCCGCCGAGGACCAGATCGCGGCAGCCAGGACCAAGCGGGAGGAAGCTCGGGCGGCGGTCGACGCAGCCGAAACGGCGGCGCTGGACCCTTCGGTCGACGACGAGGCCGAACTCGCGGCGGTCGCGACGAAGCGGGTGGAAACGTCCGCGGCGCTCGATCTGGCGGAACTGAAGCTGGCGGAGGCCCAACTCGCCCTTCGGTCGCTGCAGGCACGTTACGCCTCCGACCGTGCGAAGCACTCGCTTCCGAAAAAGGTCACCGACGAGCAACTGAAGGCCCTCGCCCGGGACGCCTCCGCGGCGGAGCGTCGACACGCCGTCGCGGTCGCCGAGCGGGAACACTTCGAAAAGAACCAGGCTTTGACGAAGGCCCGCGCAAGCGCCGAACCGGATGAGAAGAAGCGAGCCGACGCACTCGCCAAGGCACAATCCGAAGCCGAGGCTGCGGCGAAGAAACGCGACGAGGCGCTGGCGAATGCCGAGAAGGTCGAAGAAGCCTACGCTCCCGTCGGCGAGAGCTACTCCAAGGTCAGCGCCGGTCGGCGACTGGCGCTCGCGCGATGGATCGCGTCGCCTGACAATCCGCTGGCCGCGCGGGTGGCGGTCAATCACGTCTGGATGCGACACTTCGGCGAACCGCTCGTCGCGAACTCGTCCGACTTCGGCGTGAGAACGCCCCGTCCCGTTCAGGCTGAAGCGCTCGATGCGCTCGCGCGCGAGTTCATCGATTCGGGCTGGAGCTTCAAGGCCCTCCATCGTCGCATCGTGACGTCGAAGGCCTGGCGTCGGGCCTCCTCCGCCGATCCGGAGACGCTCGCCCGCAATGAGGCGATCGATCGAGAGAACGCCTTGCTCTGGCGTCAGGAATCGCGACGCCTCGAAGCTGAGCCCATTCGCGACGCCATGCTCTACGTCGCCGGCAAGTTGGATGCGACGACGGGCGGAGCCGACCTCGACCCTGCGCAGGGAGAGAAGGTCTACCGGCGGAGCCTCTACTTCCGCCACGCGCGCGAAAAACAGATGAAGATGCTCACGCTGTTCGACGGCGCGTCGCCGGACGACTGTTACCGTCGCGCGGAAAGCGTCGTCCCGCAGCAGGCGCTCGCGATCGCGAACAGCGAGTTGTCCCGCACGATGTCGCGCATCCTCGCGCGGCAGCTATCGGGTTCTCCTGAAACTCCGCTGACCGACGAGCGGTTCGTCGACGTCGCGTTCGAGACGACGCTCGGACGGCTGCCGACCGAGCGAGAGCGCGGCGCCTCGATCGCGTTCCTGGCGAAGCAGCGGGAGGCGCTCTCCGACCGCGATAAGCTCACGTCGCTGGGCGGCGCTCAGGCGGCTGCGACTCCGGCGTCGGACGATCCGGCCCTGCGTGCCCGTGAGAGCCTGACGCATGTCCTGTTCTCGCACAATGACTTCGTCACGATCCGCTGAGTCGACCTCTCCTTCCGCACTTCGGATGCTCGCCATGTCCCGCCCGGAACAAGCATTGCCGCGAGATCTGGCCGCCATGCGAGCGCGAAGGAACTTTCTTTCGCAGATGGGTCTCGGCTTCGGCAGCGTGGCGCTCTCCGCGATGCTGCAGACGGAAGCGCGCGGAGCGTCGTCCGATCGACCGGGGCCGCACTTCGCTCCTAAAGCGAAGAGCGTGATCTGGCTCTTCATGATCGGCGGCGCCAGCCACATGGAGACCTTCGATCCCAAGCCCGCGCTCAACGAGCACGCCGGAAAGAAGATCGACGAGTCGCCCTACGCGGATATTCTGAAGTCGCCTTACCTGGCGAACGAACGGGTGTTGTTTCCCGATCCGAACAACGGATTCGTCCGGCACGACATCTATCCGATGCAGATCGGCTTTCAGAAGCACGGTCAGAGCGGACTCGAGATCAGCGACTGGTTCCCCCATCTGGCCAAGCGGGCGGACGATCTTGCGATCGTGCGGTCGATGTGGACGGAGGATTCCAACCACGGCGCCCAGTACCAGTTCCACACGGGTCGCCATCGGATCGACGGCGTCTTCCCGACCATCGGCGCGTGGGCCAACTACGGCCTGGGGACGCTGAACGAGAACCTGCCGCAGTTCGTCGTGATGGGGACGCCGGTCGCCGACTGCTGCGGAGGTCGGGAGACGCACGGCGCCGATTATCTCGGTCCGCAGTACGACGGCGTACCGCTCACGATCGATCCGAAGAACCCCCTGCCCTACGCGAAGCCGCCGGCCGACGTCTTCGCCGAAGAACAGCAGGCGGAGTTCGCCTTCCTGCGGGAACTGAACGAGATGACGGCGGAGCGGTATCCCGGCGACGACGCGCTGCGCGCTCGGATCGAATCGTACGAGCTGGCGTACCGGATGCAGACCGCCGTGCCGGACGTCGTGAACTTCGCCGACGAGACGCAGGAGACGCTGACCGAGTACGGAATCGACCAGCCGCAGACGCAGGAGTTCGGTCGCCAGATGCTCGCCGCGCGACGTCTGGTCGAGCGGGGCGTCCGCTTCGTGCAGGTCTATCACGGCAGCAACGGCGGCGCCGGTCAGTGGGACTCGCACGGCGGCCTGAAGAACAGCCACGCCAACCTCTGCGGCCAGACCGATCGCCCCATCGCGGCGCTGCTGGCGGATCTCAAGCAGCGAGGATTGCTGGACGAGACGATCGTCGTCTGGGCGACCGAGTTCGGCAGGACGCCCGGCTCGCAGAACGGCGACGGTCGCGACCACCACCCCTACGGCTTCAGCGTCTGGCTCGCCGGCGGCGGACTGAAGGGCGGCATCGTCCACGGCGCCACCGACGAGCTCGGCTTCCACGCCGTAGAAAACCGCCACTACGTCGGCGACCTGCACGCCACCGTGCTGCACCAGCTCGGCCTCGACCCGCGAAAGCTCGCGATCCCGGGGCGCAAGCGACTGGAGAAGGAACTCGGTCAGCCGATTCGGGAGATCATCGCGTAAGTTTCGCTACGCCGACGGAATCTCCACCGCCCGACCTTCGCGGATCGCTTCGTTTCCGGCGAGGATCGTGAGCGTGTTGGCCAGGCCGATGCGGACGTCGCAGATCGTCGCGGGATCGCCCGCGGCGACATGCTCGACGAAGCTGAGGAGTTCGTCGCGTGTGTCGTCGCCGGTCGCGTCGATTTCGTACGGCTTGCCGCGGTGCGACCAGGGGTCGTTGGCCATCGTGAGCGTCTTGCCTGACGTGACGACGCCCGCGTCCGCCTTGACGCGACCGTCCTGGCTCCAGCCCGGATCCTCGACGATCGCCTCCTGATAGAACAGACCCTTGCTCTGCGTCAGGAAGAGCGAGCCCTTCGTCCCCATGATCAGTTCGCCGGCGCCCTCGTACGCGTTGTTCTGGACAGACGAGTAGGTGACGCGAACCGTGTAGGGGTCGGGATGTTCGAGAGCGTCCGCGTCGGCGACCGAGACGGGAGTCTCCCGACGTCTGGCCGCGGAACGGAACCGCGAAGCGTCGACCTCGTACTCGTAGACGCAGAACAGGTTGTCGTAGACCTCGCGACCGTCGTTCCACCAGTCGATGCCGCCCGTCGCGATCACGCGCTTCGGCGTCGTTCCCAGCAGCCGGTTGGTCACGTCGAGCTGATGGCTGGCGAGTTCGGCCATCAGGCCCTCCGACTTCTCCCAGTAGAGTCGCCAGTTCAGCCGGCGTTCGAGCTCCGTGAAGCGCGGATCGTTCGGCCCGACCGGCACGGGGCGGCGCCAGTCGTTGTTGCGGTTCCACTGGCATTTGATCGCGGAGATGCGCCCGAGCATGCCGGTCTCCGCCATCGCCTCCGCCTGGGCGTAGATCGCGTTCGCCCGGCGTTGCAGGCCGACCTGAAACACGGCCCCGAGCTTCTCGACCTTAAGTGCCAGCCGCCGCGCTTCGTCGGCGGTCTTGCACATCGTCTTCTCGCAGAAGACGGCGGCTCCGGCGTCGAGCGCCGCTTCGCACATGGCGTAGTGCAGGTGCAGCGGCACGGCGACGACGACCGCCTGCGGCTTGGTTTCGCGCAGCATCTTTTCGTAGTCGGCGTACGCGGCCGCTCCGGCGCCGGCGTACTTCTGCCCGTTCTCCAGATGAGGCGGATAGTCGTCGCAGACGGCGACGATCTGCGCGCCCTCGATCGTGGCGAGCTTGCGAATCAGGTCGCAGCCGCGCCCCCCCGTGCCGACGACGGCGATGCGCACGGGCGTCGAGTCGCCCGGTTCCTGCGCGTCGGAATCCTGCGTCTTCGCGACGGCGCCTGCCAGCAGCAGGGCCGACGACGTCGAGAGGAAGCTACGCCGATCGGTCGGCCAGGGCATGACCTTCTCCTGAAAGGATTTCTACGTACGGCGCTCCGTCGCGTCGGGCGATCCAGTAGATGCGATGGGGCGCCGAAAGATGCTTCACGGCGAAATCCGGTTCGTTCGCCTTGTTCAGCAGAGACTCCGCCCGTTCGCGACCGGCGGCGAGCAGCGCCGTGCTCCAGGCCTCCGCAGCCGCGGCGCTGAAATGCAGCACGCTGCACGACGCCGGTTCCGCAAGCGGACGGCGCTCCTTGGGATCGAACAGGTCGGACGCGATCTCTGCCGATGCGCCGGCGTGCAGAACGCTCGACGTGGACAGCGACAGGTTTTCGAGCGGGAACTCGACGACGTGTCTCGTCTGAGCGTCCGCGTCGGCACAAGAATCGGCGAAGGGATCTTCGAGCCCGACGATCCAGGGACTCCCGTCTTCGCGGCAGCCGCTCGCGGCGACCGAGCTACCTCCGCCCGAGAGCAGCCAGTTCTCCGCGCCCGCACGATCAAGCATCCGCCGCACCAAGTCGAGGGCGTAGCCTTTGCCGAACGCTCCCAGATCGACTTCCAGGTCCGCGACGACGAACTGAACGGCACGACGATCGGCGTCGAACCGGAGAGGTTGATCAGGACCGCCCCTCGTTCCTGAGACCAGGAACGGCTCGAACCAGCCGTCGGTGATCGAACGCAGAGCGACGACCGACTCCAGCACGTCGAACAGTTCCTGATCGACGCGCATCCAATCGCCGCATGATCGGTTCAGTCGGTAGACCTCCGCTGCCGGATCGAACCGCGAGAGGAGCCGTTCGACGCGCTCGACCTCGTCGAGCGCGTCCTCGGCCAGCGATCTCAGCCGCGACGCGTCATCGCCGACGAGGACGATCTCGAACAGCGTCCGCATGGCGGGGCGTCGGGCGAAGATCGTCGTCATGGCAACTCCGTCGCGGCGAACGAGGTTCGCGATTCGCCTCAGGCGTAACAGCGAATCTCGTACAGGCGCGCGGTGTCGGAACCGTTCGTCGCGTCGACGATCAGGCGCAGCGACGTCGCTTCCACCGGCTCGAAGCTGTGCCGGCAGAGACGCTGGTGGTTGCCGGTCGCCTTGACGACCTCCACCGTTTTGCCCTCCGCCGTCGTCGCGACGATCCGGTAATCGCGCACGCACTCGGGCTGCGGCGCGCGGATCATGTGGCTGTTGTGATTGTCCGCCGACGTGAGCGTCAATTCGCGGTGAAAACCCGTGTCGAACGTGAGTTGCACTTCGCTGATCGGTCGCGGCGCGTCCCAGGCCAGGTCGAGCCAGGCGCCCTGCTCCGACATCTGCGCGACCCAGCGATGCGTCGTCTCCCCTTCCATGTTCCGGACGAAGCCGTCGAGCACGCTGGCCGGATCCGAACCGAGATCGGCGCCCGAGGCCGTCACCTTGGCCGACTTCGCCAGATCGTTCGGATCCTCGTTCTTGCGATGCTTGATCGACTGATCGTCGCGGAGCAGCGTCTGCTGCAGCTCCATCAGCAGCGGCTTGTTCTCGTACAGTTGCCGCGGCGAGACGCCTTCGCGGACGCAGAGCGCCGCCGCGGTTCCGGCCGCCTGGCCCATCACGGCGCACGTCGCCATCACGCGCGTCGAGGTGAACGCGACGTGACTGCAACTGGCGTTGCGACCCGCCATGAACAGGTTCGAGAAGTCCTTGCTGTAGAGCGAGCGGAGCGGAATGTTGTAGACCTCGCCCAGCTTGGTCGAAACGAACGGTCGCTTGTCGGTATCGTCGAAGCCGCCCGGCGGATGCTCGTCGAGGCCCCAGCCGCCGATCGCGACGGCGTCCTCGAAGTCGCCGTTCAGGCCCATCAGGTCCTGCTGCGTCAGGATCACGTCCCCTTCGATCCGACGGCTCTCGCGTTTGCCGGGGACCATGCCGACCCAATCCATGCCCCAATTGGCGGACGCCGGGAACTTGCCGCTGTTTTTGATGTAGTCCCAGACGCCCGTGACGATCGACAGCAGCTCGAAGCGAATGCGCTCGTTATCGCGAATGGTGTCCGTGGCGCCGCCCCACTCGATCCACCAGTAGCCGTATTCCCAGCTGCCGATGCCGCGAAACTGCAGGTGCTTCGCCTCGATCTTGCGGGCCCACGAAGGGGGTACGTACGGGACGGGCTTGCCGTAGTCTCGCGACGTGAACAGGATGCTGCTGCCGAGCGTCTCCCGGCTGGGCGTCTCCCACGCGAGCGGTTCGCCGAACTCGTCGCGGGACTCGTGACCCCACCGCATGGTAGCGCCGGCTTCGAGAGCCAGCCGCGCGTCGCCCGTGCAGTCGAGATACTGCTGAGCGACGACGCGATAGAGATGCTCGGTCTTGTCGCAGCGAGCCATCACGCGCTCGACGCGCCCCTCCTTGGTCTCCGCGGCGTAGACGACCGTGTCGAGCAGAAGCGTGACGTTCGGCTCGGTCACGAGCTTGTCGTACAGCAGCAGATCCCACAGTTCCCACGACCGATGCGGATTGTTGGCCGCGTCGTCGAGACGCAGTTCCTCAATGATGCCGCCTTCGCGCCAGCCGGGACGCCCCGTGTGGTTATTGGCGCCGACGATGTGCATCTTCACTTCGCTCGACGAGTTGCCGCCGAGTCGCGAGCGATCCTGCACGAGGACGACCTTCGCCCCGTTTCGCGCGGCGGCCAGGGCGGCACAGACGCCCGCGGGTCCGCCCCCCGCGACGAAGACGTCGCAGGTCAGATCGACCAGCGTCATGTTCGGCTCGCCCTCGAACCGCCGGGCGGCCGCCTGTTCGTCGAGCGGAGCGATCTTTTTGAACGCGCCGCGAATATCCTCGGGCGCCGAAAGCTTCGCTTCGGCGGCGGAAGCCGCGTCCGGCGTGACGAAAAGCGAATAGGCCGCGGCGCCGGCTCCGGCAAGAAACGTACGGCGCCCGAGACCGGGCTGATTTGGCGTCATGGGGAGGAGGCGAGAGAGGATCGAAAAGCGTTCGCGAGCGAACGTCGTGCTGACGTAAAGTCAGGCCCTTAAGGGTACCTTCCGGCCCGGAAAAGGGAAAGTCGCGCGGTCCGCACGCCGAAAGGGGCGGTCCCGCTCAGTCGGCGACCTTGGCGTCTGCTTCCAGCACATTGCGTACGACATCAGAGTAGGCTTCGAGCGTCAGAACGTTCCGGAGCGCGAAGCCGTGGCGATTTAAATCGTCGTCGGAATAGGTCGTGAACGCCCGCGGATTCGACGGGTGCACGCCGTCTCGGGCGATGAGCGTCGGCACGTCGTAGACGTCGGCGTTCGCGTCGGCGAACTTCTCCGCCGCGCCGTCCCAGTCGTCGGGACGGCGTGCGTGAATGGCCGCGGCATAGTCGATCAGCGGCACGCGAAGCTCGTTCGCCAGGTCACGCGCGATTTGCGCGAACTGGGCCGACTTCGCTTCCAGTCCATGTCGCGGCGGAATCGTGGTCAGCAGCACGATCGTGCCGTTCGCGAGACACGCTGCGACGACAGCGCGAAGCTTCGACCGGTACTCGTCCGCTTCGAGCGACGTCAGGTCGTTGGTGCCGAACATCACGACGGCGACCTCGGGATTCATCTTTTTCAACCAGGCGTCGACGTTCTCGTGCGCCCAGCGGACGGTCATGCCGCCCTCGTTGCCGAAAGCGGGGCCGCGCTGGCCTCGCCAGGTCTCGGGTGGCAGTCGGTTTTTCGCGATCTTCAGATCCTGCCGCAACTCTTCGGAGAGCCCCTTCGGATCGTCCGCGAGAGGCGCCCAGAAGGCCAGGCTGACGGTGATCGAATCGCCGAAGAGCGCGAGCGAGCCTTTTTCCCCGTCGAACTTCGCGTGAACCTCCCGCATCGCGTCGACCCAGGCCGGCTGTTCCTTCGGCAGATCGGCGTTCGTGAACGCGATTGCGGTCTCCGGACCATGATCGAAGGGCGCTTCGACTCCGACGGGCGACTCCGCCGGTTCGACGATCAATTCGCCGTTCATCGCCTTCCAGTGGCCGGGGAAGGTGCAGAGATAGGGGTAACGTCCCGGTTGCTCGGGCGCCTTGAACCAGATGGTCGATTTCTCGCGCGGCGAGACGACGTCGACGTACGCCAGCACGTCATCGGTCTCTGGAATGTAGTGCCGGAACGCGGCGTCGGGATCGGAGATCAAACGGTCGGCCAGCGTTCCGACCGCTTCCAGCGACCCGGGGCGAATCAGCGCCCAGTTGTGCGGCACGACGTCGGGATTCGACAGCGTCAGCGCGATCGGTTCGCCCGCACGGACCCGCAGCGTACGCGTCGCGAAGGAGAGGTTGCCGGCAGTCTCGATCGTGACGCCGCGCACGCCGGCGATTTTGTTCCGATGCGGATTCGGAGCGCTGCGCGTCGCCAGCGCCAGATCGGCGTGGATCGGATGAGGCTCGATCGTCTTCGCGAAGGGGCGATAGCCGGGAAGCGATGTGTACGGCTCGTCGAGAGCGTTGACGGTCGCGAACAGGTCGTGGAAAACGCCGTCGTTCGATTGCAGTCGCAAATGAAGCTGGTTCACCGGCTGCAACTCGGGCAACTCCAGGAAGAGCGCCTTTCCGTCCTCCAGCACATGAGCCGACGCGATGGTCACGACGTCGTGACCGCGAATGCCCCGGTGCCGCGACGAGAACTCCGGCGATCCGTATGCGGGGCCGTAGCGATAGTTCCAGCTTTGCGCGAAGTGACTCGCCGCATCCGACGCGATCATAGGGTCGAGCGGCTCGGCGAAGCGTATCAGCACGCCATTCTCGTGAACGTGCAGTCCGATCGGCAGTTGCGAGGGAGCGCCCGTGTAACGCACGCGCTCGAAGCAGCCGTCTTCGATCGCGTAAGCGCCCCAGCCCTGCATGCCGCTGACGTAAAGCTGACCATCGCTCGGCGAGAACCGACCGCGATGAACGCCGGATCGAAACTCTCCCGGCAGGGGCACGACGGCGCCCTGAAGCTGACCGCGAACTTCGTCCCGCAGGACCAGAAAGTAGGTGGAGGCGCCGAACGAAAAGTGCAGCGCATTCCCCTGGAGCGGACCCCAGCGATCGCTGTCGACGTAGGTTTGCCCGCCGCTGGAATTGTCGAGACCGCGGGGAAGGTAGACCATCGGAAGTTCGGGCGCCTTCCCCTCCACCGGTCCTCGATAGCCGAAGTGCGGAACGATGTCGGCGGCGACTGTATGGCCGTCGATTCCCTTCGTACGAACGGCGCAGATCATCGAGGCTGGCGTCCACTCGCCTTCGGAGACGGGAACCGTCACCACGCCGTCAGGATAGATGCCCAGGCCGTCCGGATTGCGAAGGCCGGTCGCGACGACCTTCGCCCGCTTGCCGTCCGAGGAGACGCGAACTACGCCCTGATTTCCCGAGGCGGTATAGAAGTTCCCCTCCGCATCGCGCTCCAGGCCGCAGATGAAGTCATGTCCCGCCGGCGAAGATTCGTACGCGGCGCTGAAGCGTTCATAGGAATCGAATTCGCCGTCGCGGTCCCAGTCGGTGAGCTTCGTGATCTGATCTCGGCCCAACACGAAAACTCCCTTGTCGTCGGCGACGATTCCGAGCGCGTGGTGCAGCCCCGATGCGACGCGGCGCCACGTCGCCTTCTTCGACGGATATTCGAAGCCGGAGACCTGCCAGACGTCGCCCTGCATCGTGCAGACGAGCGCCGAGCCGTCAGGCAGAAACGCGTGCCCGCCCGGGAAGATCGGCATCTTCCACGGGTTGTCGAAGGGGAGCCCGATCGTGTCGATGGCGTAGGGCCCCCGCTCCGACAGTTCGATCGCCGTTTCGATCCGCTGCGGCCAACGTTCGGGAAAGTCCTTGAGCAGTTCCTTCGACGGATGCTCGTCCGCCTTCGCGACGACGCGAACGAACGTTCCGTTCTCGACCGTTGGAACGTCGAGGTATTCGATGCCGTTCACCAGGTAGGCGAACAGAATCTGGTCGCCGACACGCCAGTAACCCCGATAATCGATGTTCCTGTCTACGACTCGCGGATCGGGATCGAGCCGCTCCGGCTCCGCGGGGCTAGACCCGGAACCGGGTTCCAGTCCGTCCATGAAACCGTGACGGACGGTCGAGAACTTGAGGAAGGGCCCCTTCCAGATCGCTTCGTAGGCGAGCGTCTCCGGGTTGAAGCAGACGTTGAGGCCGTCTTCTCCGCCGACGCGCACGCAGACCGCGCGCGGCACGGTCAGATCGCCCTTGCGGAAGACGCCGCACTGTACGGAGTCGAGCTCCGCACGACTCCATCCGTCGCTGGCCCACGTCTCTTCATTCTGCGTCCCCCAGTGTCCGAAGGGACCGCCGTCGAGGCCGGGAAACGCCGATAGCAACTGACCAGGGGCATACTCGTGCTCTGCTTCGGTCGCTGACTCGGCGGAGGTCGGCGCCGATCCTTCGTTGATTCGCTTTCGGAACCAGTCGGCCTGCCGCGCGTAGAAGTCGTACAGCCGATCGCGGTTGACGGGTCGATCGGCATAGGGCCAGTTCTCCGGTACGAGCGGCTGCTTGTCGTAAGGAAACGTCGCCGGCTGATGCAGGTGGGCCTGCGAATGCGCGATCAGCGTCTCGGACTGCTCGACCGTCGGTCCTCCGTCGCGACCGACGGAAATCACGAACGCGATCAGATCGAGAAGCTGAGCTTCGCTCATGGTGGCCGCGAGATTCTCCGGCATCAGGGTGCCGACTTCCCGGCGAAGTTCGATCTCCTCCTTGAGAAGTTCCGCTTCCTTCGCCGTGCCCGCGGTCGTGTCGCGGAAGACCAGTCGCTGGTCATCCTCGCGCACGATGTAGCCCTGGTACGACCGGCCCTCCGAATCGAGGAGGGAGTGGGCGACGTACTCCGGCTCGATCTTCCGCTTCGGCCAGAGGATCGCCTCGACCAGTTCCTCCGGCGTCCGCTTCAGCGCCGTCGTCGCCAGTTCGGGCCCGACCATGCCGCCGAAGCGACCGACCTTGTGACAGGAGAGACAGGCTGACGTCGCGGAAGCGAACGAGGTCAGTCCCCTTACTGGATCGCCCTGCTCCTTCGCCCGCCGCAGCAGATCCGCGACGCGTTCGGCGGAATACTCCGTCGTCGAAGCGTTCTCAGGCGGGGAGGCCGCGTTCTCTTCGGGTTCTGCCGGCGCTTCGTTCGGATCGGGCTTCCAGGTGCGATAGGTCGGCTTCGGTTCGGCCGCGTCGCCTTCGAATTGCGGCAGCAGCCAGTGCAGCCCGTCGAGGTTGTCCTTCAAACGCTCTTCGACGTCGTCCTGCGTATGGCCGATGACGCCGATCGGACCTGCATAGCCGGAGTCGCGAATCGCTCGCAGCAGGGCCGCGTCCAGTTCGCCCGCGCCGAGGGGCAGGATCTTCTTGCCGCGACGCTCCCCGTCCTCCGTCATGCCGTTCAGGTTCAGGCAGAGGAGATAGGGCTTCATCGCCTCCAGCGATTTCGCGAAGTCCTTCAGATGGTCGTGGGCGTGGTGCAGGTTGTAGACGATGCCGACATGGTCGGCGCCCTGCGTCTCTCGCAGCGCCTCGCAGACGGCGACGAGGTTCGCCGGCTCTCCGCCCCAGCCGCCATGGTTGTAGAGGCCCAGCTTCAGGCCCTCCTTGCGAGTTCGTTCCGCCAGCGGGGTCAGTTCTCGCACCGCCGCGGCGACGCGCTCTTCCTGCGAGGCGCCGGCGGGCGATGGCGCCGTCTGCCAGATCTGCGGATGGAGGTCGTACTTGCGAAAGAGTTCGAACGCCCGGTCGTGCGTGCCCCAGAAGGCGAAGAACTCGATCCCGTGCTTGCGGTACTGTTCGATCTCTTCCTCGAACGTGGCGACATGCTGTTCCCGCCAGTCGTACGCCACCCTCCGCAGGCCCAGGCCCCGCACCATCTCCGCCCGTTCGGCCGGCCCGCGATTCTTCGCGTCGAAGGGGACGATGCACCACGCGACGAGCTGCTCGTCCCGCAGATTCGCGGGCGTCTCCGCGATCGCGCGCTCGGCGCCGAGCGCGACCAGGATTCCGATAGCGGTCCCGAGGACGATGCGGATCGTCGCGAAGCTCATGTCGGCTCTTTCGGCGGGCGAAGCAGGCGGGATACGCGAAGGTCTGATCGATCTGTCGAAGATCGGTAGGCCGTCGCGTCGGCGATTGACGGAAATTATAACCGGTAGCCGATCCCCTTCTCTTCCGAGGCTCGTCGTCCATGTCCTCCGCGCGCGGTTCGCTGTTGTCGGGCCTGTTTCTTACGCTGGGTCTCTGCCTCGTCGCTCCCCTCGGCGCCTTCGCGGACGAGGCGGACGCGAAAGGGCCCCGTCGTCCCAACGTGCTGCTGATCTGCGTGGACGATCTGAAGCCGAATCTTGGCTGCTACGGCGACGATCTGGCGAAGTCGCCGCACTTAGATGCGCTCGCGAAGCGGTCGGTCGTGTTCGACCGGGCGTACTGCAATCAGGCCGTCTGTGCGCCTTCGCGCAACGCCCTGCTGACGGGCCTGCGCTCGACGACGCTGGGGATCTACGACCTGGGGACGAACTTCCGGAAGTCGCGTCCGGACGCCGTGACGCTGCCGCAGCATTTCAAGCAGCACGGCTGGCGGACGGAGGCGCTCGGCAAAATCTTTCACGTCGGTCACGGCAACCACGAGGACCCCGCTTCCTGGTCGGTTCCGCACTGGAAGGCGGACGTCATCGCCTACGCGCTGCCGGAGAGCCGGTCCAACGCCGGGCTGACCCGCGAGGAGGCGCTCTTCGCCGGACGGTCCGCGCAGGGGCTTCCCCGCGGCGCGGCGTACGAATCCGCGGATGTCGCCGACGACGTCTATCCCGACGGCGTTCTCGCAGAGGAGGCGATCCGCCGGCTGAAGTCCGCGAGCGCGAAGCCCGAAGAACCCTTCTTCCTCGCGGTCGGTTTCGTGAAGCCGCATCTTCCGTTCTGCGCACCGAAAAAGTACTGGGACCTGTACGACCGCGACGCGTTCGAACTGGCGGAAGTCCGTCAGCCGCCCGAAGGATCGCCCGGATTCGCGCCGCAGTTCGGCGGAGAGCTACGCCAGTATCGCGACATTCCCGAGAAGGGTCCGCTGGACGACGACCTGCAGCGAACGCTGATCCACGGGTACTACGCGTGCATCAGCTACATGGACGCGCAGCTCGGACGGGTCGTCGACGAACTCGACCGTCTGGGTCTGGCTGAGAACACGGTCATCGTGCTCTGGGGCGATCACGGCTGGCACCTGGGCGACCACGGCATGTGGTGCAAGCACACCAACTACGAACAGGCCGCCCGGATCCCGCTGATGATCGCGGCGCCAGGGTCGCGGGCAGGCTCGCGGTCGGACGGTCTCGTCGAGTCGGTCGACCTCTATCCGACCTTATGCGAGCTGGCGGGACTGCCCCTGCCGGAGAGTCTCGACGGCCAAAGCCTCCTGCCGACGCTTCAGGACCCCGCCGCCCCGACGAAGGACCACATCGTCCACGTCTTTCCGCGACAGGCGCCCGGGGTAGGCCCGGTGATCGGACGGGCGGTCCGGACCGAGCGCTATCGCCTAGTCGAATGGAAGAAGCCCGGCGCTCCGTCCGACTCGGCGGAATTCGAACTGTTCGATTACTTCCAGGATCCGCTGGAGCGCAAGAACCTCGCTTCCGAGCATCCCGAAGTCGTCGCCGAGCTCCGGCAGAAACTCGCCCAGCATCCTGAGGCGCTGCCGCAGATTCGCGGTCAGAAAGCCAAGCCGAAATCGTGATACCGCTTCGGACCGGTCGCTGGCAGTCCGTTGATTTTCGCCATCGTGGCGAAAATCACTCTCGACAAGTTCGAAACAAGATTCTCACGCCTCGCAAAACAGCGGAAAAGCCGCTGTTTTGACGCCGCATCCGTGCAGCGAACGCAGTTCGTTGAAAAAATCAACGAACTGCTATAAGCGACTTCCTGGGCAGGAGCATTATTTCGAAAATCTTTGATCTGCGTAAGCGAATACCCCATAATCGTGGCCTTCACGAGAGATCAGGGGCGCGTCCGTGGATTAGGGAGAACCGGATATGCGATTCGTACGAGCGGCGTTCGGCTTGGCTTTGGTCGCTTCGCTTTCCGCTTACGGTCAGGAGGTCGAGGATCCGCAGACGCAGACGGCGGAAGCGCCCGCTGCGGAGGTAGAGGTCGTCGAGGAGTCCGAGGAGGCTTACGTCCCGGACGACCAGGCGATTTCCAACGTCGACGAACAAGCGACGCACCAGCAGGTGCGGCTGATCGAGATCCCTCAGGCGACGAAGGTCAACGCGTTCTGTCTGGCGCAGGACGGGCGCATCCTGGCTGCATGCGGGACCTCTCAAGGCGAAGTGGCGGTCTTCGACGCCGACGGAAAACTCCTGGAATCGTGGGAGCTTCCCGTCACGCCTCAAGCGATCAACGTAGCGCCGGACGGTACGGTTCTGGTCGCCGGACAGGGCAAGCTGATTCGACTTTCCGCGAAGGGCGAAACGTTGCAGGAGGCCGATGCGCCGCATGCGGCCGCTCTTCGCGAAAACCGCGACAAGCTGCGGGAACAGGCGATCGCCAGCCTGAGCGGACAGGAGGTCAACCTCGAGGAGCAGGTGCTCCTGTACGAGAACATGCTGACCGAACTGACGAAAAAAGAGGAAACGGAAAAGCTCAACGACCAGGAGCAGCAGATTCTGAAGATCTTGCCCGCCCATATCGAGTCGATGAAGAAAATGGCGGCGGAGCAGGCCGATCAGCCCGAACCGGAAATCGATGAGACAGCGATCGAACGGCAGCTCGAAAGCATTTCGCAGCGCAAGTTGCAGGTCGCTTCGATCAGCAGCGACGGGAAGCATGTCTACGTCGCGACTCCGGCGCTGGCGGGCTATTCCTTCGACGTGTGGCGAACCGGCGCCGATTTCGGCGACGGCAAAGTCGTCGTGTCGGGACTCGTCGGCTGCTGCGGTCATATGGACGTTCAAGCCTGTTCGACCGGGATCTACGTTGCGGAGAACGCGCGTCATCGCGTCGCCTGCTTCGACAGCGAAGGAGAAGCGGTGAAGGCCTGGGGAAAGAGCGACCGCACGGGACTGGAGGGCTTCACCAGTTGCTGTAACCCGATGAACGTCTGCTTCGACTCCGAGGGGGACGTCTACACCGCGGAATCGAACACCGGCCGCATCAAGCGCTTCGGAGCCGACGGAACGTTCAAGCAGTTCGTCGGCGACGTCAAGCTGGTCCCCGGCTGCAAGAACGTCTCGATCGCCGTCTCGCACGACGACGCTCGCGTCTACATGCTCGACATCACGCGCAACCACATCGTGCTGATGGAGCGGAAGGATTCCGCGGCGGAAGCCGCCCCGGAAGCGGACGCCGCGACTCCTGAGTGATCCGTCCCAGGAAGCCGCGCATCGAATCGATGCGCGGCTGGCTTCGGCTATCTCGCCGGCGTTCTGGATCCCTGCATGCGCTCGGAATTCTCGGCGCCGACGGTCCCTCCGCTCACCGACGAGGCGCTGAAATGAGATCCGTTTCCCGCACCTGTTTCGTCGCGGCGTGCGTCGCCGCGGCGTGGTCGATGTCTCTCGCGACCGCCGAAGAGTCGACCGCGAAAGACGATCGCCGCCTGACGCTGGTCGTCATGGATCCGCTGGCCGCGCCGCTCTCCTGCCCCTGCGTCCAGGGATACGCGCAGCGGCAGTACGAGAAGCTCGCAACGCATCTTGAATGCGAACTCGGCCGCCCCGTCCGATTGCTCTTCGCGGAGGCCCTTCAGAAGGTCGACAAGGAAGAGCTTGAGGGCGGGTCGATCGACCTGATCATCGGCAAGGACTCCGTCGTCCGATACGACTGCGAAAAGGCGAAGATCGAAGCGACCGCCGTCGCGAGGCTGACCGATAAGACCGGCTCCACGACCCAGTTCGGCCTGATCGTGGTGCCGAAGGACGACCCCGCACAGAAGCCGGAAGATCTTCAGGGGTATCGAGTCATCTTCGGACCGTCGGAGGCGGCGGAAAAGCATTCGGCGGCGATCGAGTTGCTGAAGAGCGCGGGCGTCGAGCTTCCCGCGGAGCTCGCGATCTCTCCCGCGTGCAGCGACGGAGCGTGCGAGATCCTGGAGCGTCCCGAAGGCAAGGGAGCAGCCGTCATCTCCAGCTATGCGGCGCCTCTGCTGGAAGGGTGCGGCACGATCAAGAAGGGGGACCTCCGCGTCGTCGGCAAGACGAAATCGGTGCCGTTCGTGACCGCGTTCGTGACGGATGCCGTCGAGCCGGCCGATCGGAAGGCGATAAGGGCGGCGCTGTTGTCGGTCTCCGCGAAGCTTGAACTCTGCGCTTCGCTGGAATCGCTGATCGGGTTCGTGGCGACGGCGCCGGAGGAAGCGGCTTCGAGCGCGGTCGTTCCGGACGCCGTACGGCCCGACCCCGAGGCGCCCGCGTGGAGCGGCTGGCGCGGACCGAATCGCGACGGTCGCTATCCCGTTCTGCCCGCGACCCTTCCTATCGAGCCGAATGTCGTCTGGAAGGTGAATCTGCCGTCATCCGGACTGGGAGGCATCGCCGCTGACGAAAATCGCGTTCTGATGGGCGACCGGGATCTGACCGGGTTCCAGGATTCGTTTCGGTGCTACGACGCAGCCACCGGCTCGCTGCTCTGGAAGGTGGAGTATCTCGCGATCGGGAAGCTCGATTACGGTCAGTCGCCGCGAGCGACTCCCTGGATCGAAGGCGATCGGGCGCTCCTGCTCGGCGCATTCGGCGATCTCCGTTGCGTGGCGATGGAGGACGGCAGGACGCTCTGGAAGCGGAACTTACGCTCCGATTTCAAGGCGAAGGCCGAGATGCCGTGGGGCTACTGCGGTTCGCCCATGGTCGTCGACGGCAAGGTGATCGTTCAGGCCGGCGGCCCCGAGGCCTCGCTCGTCGCGCTGCAGATGAGCGACGGCGCCGTCGCCTGGAAGTCCCCCGGCAGAGCGCCCTCGTACGGTTCGCTGATCGTCGGCGAGTTCGGCGGCGTGCATCAGATCGTCGGACATGACGTCTCCACGCTCGGCGGCTGGGACGTGCGAACCGGAGATCGTCTCTGGACGCTGGAGCCTTCCGTCGAGGGCGACTTCAACGTCCCCACGCCGGTCGTCGTCGGGTCGAACCTGCTGGTCGTCACCGAAGGCAACGGCGCCCGGCTCTATCGATTCGCGTCCGACGGCACGATCGATCCCGAGCCCGTCGCTCGAAACCGCAAGCTTGCGCTCGACATGAGCACGCCGGTCGTGACGGCTGGCCGCGTGTTCTGCGTGAACCGGTTCCTGTTCTGTCTGGACGCCGTCGATCTGAACGAGATCTATCGCCAACGCGACCAGGCGCTCGGCGACTATGCCGCGATCATCGCCGACGACGAACGCGTCCTGATCGTCGGCAAGGGCGAGCTTCTCCTCGCCGACGCTCGGAGCGACGAGTTCTCGCTCATTTCCCGGCTGCGATTCGACGAGCCGATCGAGTCGTACTCGCACCCGGCCCTGGTGGGCGACCGGCTCTATCTGCGGGGCGAATCGGCGCTCACCTGCTTCGAGTGGAACTGAATCGATTCGCCGATGATGGCGGTCCGCGAACGGGGCGAAGCGGCGATTACTTCGTCGCCTTCGCCGGACGCTCCAGTCGCTGGGCATCCTTCAGAAGCTGCGCGCGAAGGGCCGCGTACTCCACATCCTGCACAGGAATCTTCTCGTCGAGCGCGAGCGACGCGGCGGTCGCGGCGCTCTGCCCCAGGACCATGAAGACGGGCTCCATACGAATGCTGCCGAACGCGATGTGCGAGGCCGAAACGCAGATCGGCACGAGCAGGTTCTCGCACTCCTCCCGCTTCGGCGTGATCGCCTGATAGCTGATCGGGTAGGGCCCGGCGACGCCCGTCTCGATGTTCCCTTCGTTCCGGACGTGCCCGTCGGCGGTGACGTAACGCTGCATGTGGTGCGAATCCATGCCGTACGCGGCGAGCCCGACCGAGTCCTCGACCGTTTCCTTGTACTGGCAGTGCTTCTGGGTCATCACGACGGGGCCGATCATCCGGCGGGCTTCGCGAACGTATAGCTGTTCCTGCCAGCCGTCTTCCCGTTCGAACTCGTCCTTGCACGTGCCCCAGCGGGAGACCTCCTTGCGAATCTTCTCGGGCACGCGGGGATGATTGGCCAGGGTCCACATCAGCCCCTGCTGGTGCGCGCGGTGGCGTTCGACGATCTTCGCCCGCTCTTCGTAGCTCGCCTCGGGATAGTCGTAGTTTTGGCCGATGAAGTCGGTCGAGAAGCCGTCGCGGTTGTTCGTGTCCGTCTTGCGGTTCGGCATCGAAGAGTTGATCCACGGCACGCGATCGTGGCCTGCCTCATAATTGCGAAGCAGCAGTTCGTAGTTCCGTTCTTCGTAGCCGTCGGGCTTCGCGAACGGAATGCGATTCTCCGGATGGTCGGTCAGGCACATGCGGAAGCAGTAGGCCTGAATCCGCTTGTCGCCCGCGCCTGGCTCTCCTGGCCCGTTCCGATCGATATGGGGAAGCAGCCCGCTTGAAGGATCGCCCTTCACGACGTAGGGATCGACGCCTTTGACGAAGTTATGGTTGTTCGATCCGGGGCCCTGCGGCTGCACGCCGTTGTACGATTCGCCGTACTGATCGCTCGGCTCGCGACCGATCGCGTACGACACGCCCGCCTCGGCCAGCAGATCGCCTTCGTACGTCGCGTCGATGAAGTAGGCGCCGCGGTAGGTTTCTCCCGACTCCATCCGGACGGCGACGATGCGGGCGCCTTCTTTCGTGACGCCGTCGCCGCTGCGATCGAGACGCTGGCCGTAGAAGACCGGCACGTCGTGTTCGCGAACCAGGTCGTTCATGATCTTGAGCGCGACCGACGGCTCGAACGTCCACATGGCGTCTTCGTTCGCGTCGGTCTTGGTCTGCCCGCCGTCGCGATATTGCTCCCGCGTCTGCCATTTCCAGGCGGCGGGGTCGGAATAATGCTCACGGACGCGTCCGTAGAACTCGCGACTGACGCCGCCGATCGCGGACTTGTTGCCGATGTCGGTCTGGCCCAGGCCGCCGGTCGTCAGCCCGCCGAGGCGATGCGTCGGCTCGATCAGGGCGACCGTGCGACCCAGGCGCTTCGCCTGCACGGCGGCGGCGACGCCGGCGCTCGTGCCGCCGTAGACGACCAGGTCGTACGTCGACTGCTCTTCCGCACGAGCGGCGAGCGGAAGCGTGAGTATCGTCGCCACGACGGCGACGAGCGTTCGGAAGACGAGGAGCGGCGACATGGCGAACATGCGGGGAGAGCGGGAGAAGACGCGAGAAGCGCTGACACCGCCAAAGTCTACTTCCGCGTCCTCCGGCGAACTACGCGGGCGGCGTAAACGGAGAGGTTCGAAGCGCGAGAGGCGCTCGACATTCGACAACGATCGTCTGCACTCGCTACAACGGAGATCCGCCCGGCCTGCCCTTTGTTTCTTCGGATGCGTTTCTTCGAATGCCTCCCCTCCCTCCGACGACTCCTGCCATGACGAAGCTTTTCGATCGCGCGCGTCTCCTCGCTGTTCAGGCTGCGATCCTCGTGCTGTTCGGCGGCAGTCTCGGCAGTTCGCTTGCTGCTGCGGAACCGAAGGCCGCGCCCGAGGCGGAGCTTGTCGACGTGCGAAAGATCTGGGATCAGGCGCCGCACAACGCCTTCACGGACCTGGTCCGGTTCAAGGAGAGATGGTTCTGCACGTTTCGCGAGGGAGCGGGTCATGTCTCGCCCGACGGTGCGCTACGCGTGATCGAGTCGACGGACGGCGAAACCTGGACCTCCGCCGCGCGGATCGAGTCGAAGAATTCCGACCTGCGCGACGCGAAGCTCTCCGTCACCCCGCAGGGCCAGTTGATGCTCACCGGCGCGGGCGCGCTGCATGACAAGGCGAAGCAGACGCACCAGTCGCTCGCCTGGTTCTCCGACGACGGTCGTCAGTGGAGCGAAGCCCATCCGATCGGCGACCCGGACTTCTGGCTCTGGCGCGCGACCTGGAACGACGGCAAAGCGTACGGAATCGGTTACAGCGTCGGCGACGAGCGCTCGGTTCGCCTGTACGAGAGCGCCGACGGCAAGTCCTACTCGACGCTGGTCGAGAACCTGTACGACGCCGGTTATCCGAACGAATCGTCGATCGTCTTCGACAAGGACGTCGCGTACTGCCTGCTTCGACGCGACCCCGGGAACGGTCTGCTCGGAACTTCGCACGCGCCCTACCGCGACTGGACGTGGAAGGACCTCGGCAGGCGAATCGGCGGGCCGCAGATGATTCGTCTGACCGACGGACGCTACGTCGCGGCGGTGCGCCTGCATGAACCGACCGTTCGGACCGCTCTCTGCTGGATCGATCCGCAGGCGGGAACCCTGGAAGAGTTTCTCTCCCTCCCCTCGGGAGGCGACACGAGCTACGCCGGACTCGTCGAGCACGACGGCCTGCTGTGGGTCAGCTACTACTCGTCGCATGAAGGCAAGACGAATATCTACCTTTCAAAGGTGCGCCTTCCGCCGCTGGCGCCGGGCGAAGGGAGCTGAAACGATCAAGGGCTTTCCGGCGATTCGCGAAGACGACGCCGATCGTCGGGAGCGGGGATCGGCAGGCCGACCGACGACGGAAAACTCCGCACATCCCCTGCATCGGGAATAGATTGAAGAAGCCCGTACGATCGGGTACCGTGCAGGGAACGACGGTCGTCGCGGGGCGAATGTCAGCCCGGTTCGATCGATTGGCCGGTAGCGCCGATTCGGAGGGTTGCGCACGACGGAACCTGTAGGGAAGAAAGGGTTCTTTCGTTCCCTCCCGGCGTGGCTGAATTATCGTTGAGAGCAATGCTGGTCGTCGGCGCCGGAGGCGCAGACCCGCGCCGGTCTGCGTTCGTCCGAACGGTTCCTGACGAAATCGGTCGGTTCCGATCGACTTACGAGACGCTCCCTGCTCCCCGCCCAGAATACGCCGACGCTCGTTCGCTCTCCTCCGCTCGGCGCCGATAGATCGCGTCCCACCTGTTTTATGACGGAAGCCGAAACGGAAACTCTGCCGCGCCGGAGGCGGTCGCAACGCGATCGTCGGGCGACTCCGTCGCCTGCCGCAACGCCTTCGCCTCCGATCTCTGTGTCGGGCGATATGGAGGTCCGCGTCTACTCGGCGTCGTCGCAGGTTCGTCGGCCGCTGACGCTCTTCCGGGCGATGTTCCGGGATCTGATTTCGGGACAGGAACTGGCGTGGCGGCTCTTCGTACGCGACGTCACCAGCGAGTATCGCGACAGCGTGCTGGGCTACTTCTGGATTCTGCTCCCCCCGCTCGGCGCGACGCTCGTCTGGGTTCTGCTGCGGAACAGCGGGATCATCGCACCTCAGGAGTTGAAGATCCCCTATATCCTGTTCGTGCTGACCGGATCGCTGCTGTGGGAGAGCTTCGTCGGCGCCCTGTCGCGGGCGCAGGATTCGGTCCTCCGAAATCAGACGATGCTGGCGAAGGCGCGGCCGAACTACGAAGGGCTGCTCCTCGCGTCGTTCTGGTACGTCTGCCTGAACTGCGTCATTCGTCTGGCGATCGTCTACGTGGCGACGTTCGCGTTCACCGGATCCATTCCCTGGCAGGCGTTCGCCTTCGCACCCTGGGCCATCTTCACCTTGCTCCTGTACGGGTTCATGGTCGGGATGCTGCTCGCCCCGTTTTCGGCGATGTTCCGCGACGTGCAGCGCGTGATGGGAATGATTTTCGGATTCTGGTTCATGGCGACGCCCATCGTCTATTCGCTGGAGCCTGACTCGCCGCTGATCCTGATCAACCCGGTCGCGCCGCTGCTGCTCACCTGTCGCGATCTGCTCACGACGGGCGATTTCGAGATGCCGATCCTGTTCACGATTTACACGACGCTGACCTTCCTGTTCTTCGTGCTGACCTGGGCGTTCTATCGGATTTCGATTCCGCACATCATGGCACGTACGGGAGGCTGATCGACGATGGCGCCGGCGAGTCGCGACAATTCCTTCAAGCTTCCTCCCGATACGATCGCGTCGCTGTCGCACGTATCGAAGAAGTACTGCATGAAGCTCAAGCGCTCCCTGGCGTTCGGGGTGCAGGACATCGCGCGGGAGCTGCTCGGCTACGGAGGGAACCTGACGCTCCGCAAGGACGAGTTCCTCGCCGTCAACGACGTCAGCTTCGAACTGAAAGCGGGCGAATCGGTCGCGCTCATGGGGCGGAACGGCTCCGGGAAGAGCACGACGCTGAAGCTGATCGCGGGGCTGCTCAAGCCCGACGCCGGCACCGTCGCGTATCGCGGACGCCTCTGCCCTTTGATCGAACTGGGCACCGGTTTCAACCCGATCCTCAGCGGGCGGGAAAACATCTACATCAACGCCGCGGTCCACGGCATTCCGGGCCGCGAGGTGAAGCGACTGTTCGACCGGATCGTCGACTTCGCCGAAATCGGCGACTTCATCGATTCGCCGCTTCGCACGTACAGCTCGGGCATGACGGTTCGCCTCGGCTTCGCGATCGCGACGCAGCTTCGGCCCGATCTTCTGATCGTCGACGAAGTGCTCGCGGTCGGCGACATCGCCTTCAAGAGCAAGTGCGTATCGCACCTCCTGGACCTCAAGCGCCAGGGGACGTCGATCGTGCTGGTGTCCCATATCAGGTCGCACGCCGCCGAAATCTGCGACCGCACGATCGTCTTCGATCGCGGGAAGATTCACTGCGATCTGCCCGTCGACGAGGGCATGGACGCGTACGAGAAGCTGCTGCAACTCGACGAAGAGGCGCGACTGCGATCCGCCGGCGAAACCGAAGGCGAGAAATTCGCGAGCGTGCGACAGCGCAAAAAGTCGGTTAAACGCCGCCGTCGTCGCAAGAGTCCTGAACTCGTCGGCGAGAACGGTTCGGCCGGCTCGGGCGAGGTCGCCGTGCGTCGTCGACGACGAACGCTGTAGCGTCGTCGCGATTCCCCCGATCGATACGTCCGGCGCTTCCGGGCGTTTTCCCTGCGATCGCTGTCAGCGCTCGGCGTGCTGACGTCGAGCATCGTCCTAGTCTTGACTGGGAGCGAACGCCGGGCACGACTTCACTGTCCGCCGCTTCGCTCGCCTGGACTTCGACCGCTCCGCGAGGCGTGCGCCTCCATGAACTCTCG
Organism: Lignipirellula cremea; assembly: GCF_056501455.1. NCBI lineage: Bacteria > Pseudomonadati > Planctomycetota > Planctomycetia > Pirellulales > Pirellulaceae > Lignipirellula > Lignipirellula cremea. The sequence continues at coordinate 4,455,605 of NZ_CM151415.1, read as the reverse complement.
ACCCTACCCCTGCCTCGGCTGTTACGCGACCGGAAGGCGCCGTCGTCGCGTTCCGCGTCGCCGGGGCGCCTTGGTGGCTGAGGCGATGATCGCGCTGACGATCGCGGTCGCCGCTTCGTCGATCATCCTGATCGCGATCGAGGAATCGGTCACGCGAACGCTGGTGGAAGAAGACCGCCAGGTCGCACGCGATACGGCCGACCTGCTCTTCGCCGAGATGGAACTCGTCGCGTGGAACGATCCGGGCGCGACCGAGGACGAGTGGCCGCTCCGCGCCGAATCGGGCGAAACCGCTACGCATTCGCGAGCAGGCTACGACGACCTGGGAGACTACAACGGCATCGCTCCGCCGCGGCTGTTCGATCGCTTCGGCAAGACGATCGGCGTCGGCGATCACTCCGGCGCCAACCGGCCCGTCGATCTGCAGATGAATTCCGGCGCGGCGGAACGGATCAAGTTCACCGTCGAAGTCCGATACGTCTCCGAGTTCAATTTCTGGGACGCCGCGACGTCGCCCACGAACGTGCGACACGTCATGGTCATCGTCCATCATCGCGTGCCGCCCTACACGGAAATCGATCGCTTCCATCGCTGGTTCGTGAAGCCGCTTCCCCACTGAGCGAGCCGTCGTTCGATCGCTCATCCACCGCTTCGGAATCACGGAATCGATTTCAGGTAGGAGATCAGGTCGGCCATTCCCTGGACGTCGATCTGCCGTTCGAGTCCCTCGGGCATGATCGACAGGCCCGAGCTTCGCATCGATTCGATGTCGGTGCGGAGGCGCGTCTCGCTCGTTCCGCCCGCACGGGTGAGCGTCACCGAAGTCGCCGTCTCCGCGGAGACGATGCCCGAATAGGTTCGTCCGTCCGAGGTCAGAACGGAGAAGTCGAGGTAGGCCGGGTCGACTTCGCGATTGGGATCGAGCACGTTGGTCAGGATCGTGCCTGCGCCGCGAGCGCCGATGCCTTTCAGGTCCTTCCCGATCTCGTGCCCTTCGCCCTCCAGGCGATGGCAGTTCGCGCATTCCTTGCGAAAGATGACTCTCCCGCGATCGGCGTCGCCTGGCGTTTCGAGAGCGGCGGCGTAACGTTCGAGAACCTCCGCGCGATCGGCGTTCGCGGACTTGCCGAAGACAGCTTTCGCGCGTTCGGCCACGCTCGGATCAGAATGGTCGAGCAGTCGCTGCCGCCGGGACGTGTCGACGACGGACGCGGACAGGCTTCCCTGCTCGAGTCGCGCGAGCAGCGTCTCGATGCGAGCGGGTCGCGCGAACAACGCCTCCAGCGCCTCGCCGCGAACGGCCGGACTGAGCGAGGCGAAGCGATCGAGGAGCGCCCCGGCGACTCCCGGATCGTCGTAGGCCGCGAGCGCTCCGATCGCGACCGTCTGCACCGCCTGAGGCTGAGTCGGATCGATCTGCCGCGCGAGCAGGTCCTTCGCTTCGGCGAACGGGCCCAGCGCGAGCGACCGCATCGCGTTCCCGCGCTCCGCCGGATCCTTCGAAGCGTCCTCAGCGATCCTGCGCGATTCGGCGAGCATCTCGCTCAAGATCTTCAGCGTCCGCTCGTCGGCGGCCTCGCGCAGAGTCGCCGCGGACTTCGCGTCCCGCGAAGCGGATTCCGCCAGAGCCAGAATCAGTCGACGCGACGCGTCAGGCGAAGCGTTCGCGAGATCGGCAGCCTGCCGCATGGCTCCGACGATCTTCGCCGGCGGCCCTTGCGCCGCGATCTGCTTCGCCAGAGAAACTAAGAGTTCGGTTCCGCCCGCCTGATCGGCGAACGTTGAATCGCGTGCGAGCGCCGCGAACAGTTCGTCCGCTCCCTCCGCCAGCGAGCTTTGGATCGCCATGCGGACGAAGCGGTCGCCGCTGTCCCGCCTCGCGATCTGCGCCAGCGCGGCGATGCGTTCCGGATGCTCGAACTCTCCGAGCGAAAACGCCGCCTGGTATCGCACCCGCGGATCGGGATCGTTCGCCATCGTCAGCAGCGCCGCCGCGACTACTTCGCTCCGCTCGTCCGCGGCGAACGATTCCGACAGGCGAATCGCCGCTTCGCGCACGCGAGGATGCGCATCCTTCATCGCGGCGATCACGTCGTCGACGCGAAGGTGGCCGAGACCCGCGATCGCGAAGAGCGCCTGCACCCGACCTACAGCGATCGTCGAGGACGCGATGAGAGTTCGCGCCGCCTCGACGACCGAGGCGTCCTGACGCTCATAGATCAGCCGCGCTGCCGTTTCGCGCGTCCAACCGTTGGAATGATCGAGATAGTCTACGAGCTCGCGCGTCGAGAGATCGCCCAGCCGCACCAGCGCTGGTCGCTCAAAACCGTCAAGGACCACGCGATAGATACGCCCCTGCTCGCGTCCGCTCGTCAGGTCGAGATGCTTCTTGATGAGGGGCGGCAGGCTCGCGGGATGCTCGATCACCTCTCGCGACATGTCGAGGATGTAGAGCCCGCCGTCGGGTCCGTTCGCCATGTCGACCGGTCGGAACCAGATATCGCTCGACGCGAGAAATTCCCGCTTGTCGTCGACCCGATGACCGACGGCCAGCACGCCCTGCTCCGTGAGCGACTTGCGGTGGACCAGATTGCTGCCGACGTCGGCGATGAAGACCGTGTCGCGAAAGCCTTCGCCGAGCGCGTCGCCGGTGTAGACGGTCGCTCCCGTCGCGCCGGTGAAGTAGCCCGCCGGCGCTCCGCCCCCCTCGACGATCCCGGGCACGATGCCTTGCGCCCGAAGACGGGTTCTCACGATCCGCCAGGGCTCGACCGGGCTCTCGCGGAAAACAGGCGCCTGCGGACCGTCCGCCGCGATCGAAACGTTCGCGGGCGGCGCGACGAGATACGGGTTCCGCGCGACGTAGCGGTCCTCGTACGCGATCATCTGTAGGTGATCGCTGTTCGCCGAAACGAAGCGTCGCCCGAACGCGTCGATCGAGTGGCCATGCTGGCCTCCGCCGCTCTCGGGCCGGATCGTCATCGAGCGCGGGTCGATCGAGAAGTCCCGCCGCCGCAGCGAGAGCGCCGGCTGATCGGGATAACGCAGGCTGCGAACCTCCGCCCCGGAACTGCTGGTCGTTCCATAGAGGCGATGATCGAGCCCCCAGCGAAGCCCGTTCACCAGTCCCTGCACGTTCGTCCGTGCGAAGCCGTCGAAGACAATCTCACGCTGTTCGGCCTGACCGTCGCCGTCCGCGTCGCGAAGGTAATAAATCTGAGGCGCCGCCGCGACGAACACGCCCCCCTTCCAGCAGGCGATCGCCGTCGGCCAGGAGAGGTCCTCCGCGAAGAGATGACTCTTATCGAAGCGCCCGTCGCCGTCGGTGTCTTCGAGCAGCCGCACTCTTCCGAGACGCTCGTCGGCCTGCTCGCTGTAGTCCCGCATCTCGACGACGTAGAGCCGGTTGTTCTCGTCGAACGCGCAGGCGACCGGGCTGGCGATCAGCGGTTCGGCGGCGACCAGTTCGACGCGAAAGCCATCCAGCGTGCGAAACGAAGCGAGCGCTTCTTCGGCTGATCGGGGCCGCAGGCGGGGAAGTTCCGCCGCGTAATCGCGATCGACGGAATCCGTCTCTGCGATCGGCTCCCAGGCTGCAGGGTTCTTCTCCTGACCGATCGCGGGCGCGAGCGATCCGGCGGCGACGAGGAGCAGCGCGAGCGCCAGGACGATCCGTTCGTGACGCGGCATAGGGCTTCTGCGGAGGGAAGTCTCGGCGGGGCAGACGTCAGGGCGGTCGAGCCGGTTTTAGCCGGTCGAGCGGCGCGGCGCCAACCCTTTCGCGAACGATCGCCCGCTCGGCGCCAGCTTACTCGGTTGGCTCCCTCGGCAGAGCGCCGCCTGATCGCAGACGCCGACAGACCAGATGCCACAGCAGGCCGATCCCGATCAGCGCGAGCCCGAGGATCCAGATCCGGGCCTCGACCCAGAAGGCGAGAAACAGGCAGGCGGCGAGGCCCATCCAGGCGATCCACCGCGGGTAGAGCCTTTCCTCGCGATTCAGACGCAGAGCCGCGAGATTCGTGACGGCGTAATAAATCAGGACGGAGAACGCGCTGAACGACCACGTCCAACCGACGTCGCCGATCAGGGTCAGCCCCGCGGTCACCGTTCCGACGAGGACGACCGCGGCGTAAGGCGTCGATCCGCGATCGTCGACCCGCATGAAGACGCCGGGCGCGTCGCCGCGACGCCCCATCGCGAAAACCACCCGGGAGAGTCCCAGGATCAGATTCAGCAGCGTCCCGAGCATCGCCGCCACGGCGCCAATTGCGATGAACGTGCCGACGCCGGGAACGGCGAAGGATCGGGCCGCGTTCTCCAAAGGCGCCGCGCCGTCGATCGCCGCTCCGCCGAACGCCTCGGCTCCGACGGCCGCCACCCCCACGATCGCGACGGCCGCGTAGACGACGGCGGAGATGATCAGCGTCGCGATGATCGCGCCGGGAATCGTGCGACGCGGTTCGCGAACTTCCTCCGCCATCGTGGCGATGCGTCCGTACCCGGCGAAGGCGACGAAAGCGAGTGCGCTCGCTCGGAAGAATCCTTCGACCGGAGAGAGACCTTCCTCCGCCGGCGCAAAGAAGGGAAGAAGGTTGGCGTTTGCGTTAGACAGAGCGGAAGGGAGCCCCGCGATCACGAACGTCGCCAGCGCCGCCAGGGCGAGCGTCACGATCACGGCATTCGCCCCGACCGATCGCCGGAGGCCGCAGAGAACCAGGACCGTCATGCAGGCGACGGCGGCGATCGCGACCGGCAGCAGCCAGACGGCAGGATCTCCGCCGAACGAACGCAGGACGTACCCGGCGAAGCCGAGCGCGGCGGTCGCTGCCGAGGCGCTCTTGGCGACGAGGAACGTCCACCCGGCGACGAAGCCGATGCTGGGCGTCAGCCAGCGATAACCGTACTCGTACGTTCCGCCGCTGACGGGATGATTCGCCGCAAGCTGGGCGCTGGAGAGTCCGTTGCAGGCTGCCACGGCTGCCGCCACGACGATCGCCAGCAGAACCGCCGGGCCCGCAGCCTCCGCGGCGACCGCGACGCTGACGAAGACGCCCGTGCCGATGACCGATCCCAGGCCGAGCGCGGTCGCCCCGAGCAGTCCCGTTTCACGACGCAGGGTTCCGTTCGTCATTCCGATTCGGTCAACCATTCGAGCGGCATCCGCGCGAGCCGGAGCGAACCCGTGCGATAGTGATTGCCGTCGATCGAACCCCCCTCGTAGAAGCACAGAATCGCGCCGTCAGGATCGATCGCCAGATCGGAGTAGCCGGCGAGTCCTGGTTCCAGAACGCGGCTCGTCGGCCAGGTCTTGCCGTCGTCGCTGCTGTACCGGAGCGTGAGGTTCTTGCGGTCGCGGGAGGGTCGCGACTTCGCTTCGGCGCCGGCCAGCTTCGACGGATCCGGGTTGGCGAAGATCAGACCGCCCTGCTCACCCGGCACGAGGATCAGACTTCCCATGCAGACCGGTTCGTAAAGCTCTTCCTGAAAGACCGGCTTGGACCAGCCGCTCGAACCGTCGGCGCCGATGACGACCGCACGTCGATGGGCGTCCGATTCGCTGCGGATATTGAGCATGACGCGCCCGTCGGAGAGCTCCGAGACGACCGTTTCGCTGGGGTTCACCAGTTCGGGCGGACCTGCTGCGACGGCGCCCGCGTGCCAGGTCTTGCCCCCGTCGTCGCTGACGATCGTTGAGACCACCGACGGACGATGAGCGTGACCGCCGGTGCCGAGCGAGAGCCAGACCGGCACGACGAGGCGTCCCGAACGAAGCTGGATCCCGTGGCCGGGCCCGGTCGCGATCACCTTCCAGTCGTAGTCCTTGCGCAGCTCTTCGAACGCGCTCGTGATGTCGACCGGCTCGCTGAACGTTTCGCCGTCGTCGTCGCTCCGCTGGTAGAAGCACCGGGCGTACTCGACGCAGTACAGAAAATGGACGACGCCCGGACTCGCGTCGGCGATGGCGACCGGGTTGTTCACCGTCGCGTCGGACTCCTTGCCGAGCCCCTGCTTGAGCGCGGCCTCGTTCTTCGGAACCTTGGCTCCATGATGAGCGACGTGACGAGGCGGACCCCAGCTCTTTCCGCCGTCGGCGCTGCGACGCATCAGGACGTCGATCGCGTTCCAGTCGCCCGAGGCGTTCCGGCGGGCCTCGCAGTAGGCGAGCACGCTTCCGTTCGTCGTGACGACGATGCCCGGGATGCGATAGAGGGCGTATCCGTCCCTGCCGGCTTCGAAGAGGTCGACCGTCTCGACCGCATGTTTGCCGGATTGCGGCTCCGCGGCACGACTCTCGACTCCGCCCAAATGCGAGCACGCGAGAACGGTTGCCAAGGCCGCGACTAGACGGCGAAGCCGAACGGGCCAGGCGGTAGAACGGAACATGGGCGGGTCGTCGAAGAGGAGAACGCGAAGCGTCGAAGCAGCGTCGATGATAACTTCCGTGAAGTCGCATCGTCGGTTCGATCGCCGACAGAGCGCCGTTCGCGCCGCCCTGGATCCTGATTCCCTTTGCGGGACGGCGCGGGAGCGGCTACAGTCGAAGTCGCCGCCTGCTCTCTCATCGCATCCTCCCGCCTCACCTCCGCCGATGCCGTTCCGCGAAGTCGCATGGCGATGGTACATGTCGCTCGGTTTGTGGACGCTCGCGCTGCTGGTCGGATCGTCGGCTTCTCTTGAAGCGGTCCGCGGCGACGACGCGCCTGATTTCGCGCGAGACGTCCAGCCGCTGCTCGAATCGCGGTGCCTGGGATGTCATTCAGCGTCGATCCGCAAGGGCGAGCTGTCGCTGGAGACGCGGGACGAAGCGGTCGATTCGGGCTTTCTCGTGCCGGGGGCCGCGACTGCCAGCCACCTGATGGACGTCCTTCGTGCCGAGGACGCCAAGCCGCCGCGGATGCCGCAGGAAGGCCCGCCGCTCACAGGAGCGGAGATCGCCATTCTTTCCGCCTGGATCGACTCGGGCGCCGACTGGCCGGAAGGCGTCGTGCTGCGCGAACCGTCGAAGGCTGACGCTTCGTGGTGGTCGCTTCAGCCGCGCATGGTCGTCGATCCGCCGTCGAACGACGAAGCGCCCGAAGGCTGGAACGATCATCCCGTCGATCGGTTCATCTTCGCGAAGCTGCGGGAGAAGGGACTTTCGCCGAACCCGCCCGCGACGCGGAGGGATCTCATTCGCCGCGTCACCTACGACCTGACGGGCCTCGCGCCGACGCCGGAAGAAGTCGACGCGTTCGCGGCCGATGAGTCCCCCGACGCGTACGAGCGGCTGGTCGATCGGTTGCTCGCTTCGCCCCGCTACGGCGAACGCTGGGGCCGGCACTGGCTCGACGTCGTTCGCTTCGGCGAGAGTCGGGGCTTCGAGCGGAACGAGATCATCGACAACCTCTGGCCGTTCCGCGATTACGTCATCGAGTCGTTCAATCGAGATCGTCCGTTCGAGGACCTGGTGCGGGAGCATCTCGCCGGCGACGTTCTCGCGCCGGATGACCCGTCGTCGCAGATCGCGAGCGCTTTTCTCGTCGCCGGACCGTACGACGACGTCGGCAATCAGGATGCGATCCAGGCGGCCCAGATTCGCGCCAACACGATCGACGAGATCATCCGCACGTCGAGCGAAGCCTTCCTCGGGCTGACAGTCGGATGTGCGCGATGCCATGACCACAAGTTCGATCCGATTCGCCAGACCGATTACTACGCACTCTATGCGACCTTCGCCGGAGTACGTCACGGAGTTCGCGAACTGGCGTCGCAGTCGGAACGGGAGGCCCGCGCGGCGAAGCTGGCGCCGCTCGACGCGAGGCGTGCCGCGCTGACGAAGGAGCGGGAAGAACAGGTCGCCAAAGCCGCAGGCGGCGAAGCGCCTGGCGCCCGGCTGACCGAGATCGACGCCGAGATCGCTCGAACGAACTCCGAGATCGCCGCGATCCCCGCTCTGCCGAGCTACTGGCTCGGATCACGCGAACCGGCGGCGGGTCCGTTCCATGTCTTTCTCGGCGGAAGTCCGGAGCGAAAAGGCGATCCGGCCTCGATCGTCAGTCTGGCCGTGCTGGACGACGCGATGACGCCGTATCGACTGGGCCCTGAGGCGCCCGAAGGGGATCGGCGGAAAGCCTTCGCGGAATGGCTCGTCGATCCGAAACATCCGCTGACCGCGCGCGTGCTGGTCAATCGCCTCTGGCACTACCGTTTCGGGTCGGGCCTCGTTCCGACGCCAAGCGACTTCGGCTACATGGGCCAGAAGCCGACGCATCCGGAGCTGCTCGACTGGCTCGCACAGAAGCTCGTCGACGAAGGGTGGCAGATGAAGCCGATCCATCGTCTGATCGTCACGTCGCAAACCTATCGCCAGTCGAGCGAATGGCGGGCGGACGCCGCAGCCGTCGATGCCGAAGCGAGCTATCTCTGGCGCTTTCCGCCGCGTCGGCTGTCGGCGGAGGAAGTCCGCGATTCGATGCTGGCCGCGTCGGGCGCGCTCGACCTGCGAATGAACGGCAAGGGCTTCCGGCTTTACAAGTACCTGCAGGACAACGTCGCGACTTACGTGCCGCTCGACGAGGTCGGCCCCGAAACCTATCGCCGCGGCGTCTATCACCAGAACGCGCGGGCGGCGCCGGTCGATCTGATGTCGGAGTTCGACAGCCCCGACTGTTCGTTCTCCACGCCGAAGCGAGCCGAGACCACCACGCCCCTGCAGGCGCTCGCGACGCTCAACCATGACTTCACGCTCGACCTGGCCGCCCTGTTCGCCGAACGCCTCGCACGCGAAGCGCCGGGCGATACGAATGCCCAGGTCGAGCACGCTTTTCGCCTGTTGATGAACCGGGAGCCGAACCAGGACGAGCGCGTCGCCTGCGCCGCCTTCGTGAACGAGCACGGACTTCCGGCGCTCGGCCGCGCGCTCTTCAACGCCAGCGAATTCCTCTACGTCCCCTGATCGAGCCATGCGAAACGTCTTCGACGCGACCCGCCGGCGATTCCTCGGCGACCTGACGAGCGGGCTCGCGGGTATGGGTCTGCTGCAACTGCTGGGACGTGACGGCTTCGCTGCCGAAGCGTCGCCGTCGTCGTACGGCGCCGCGACGCCTCAGCATCCGCCGCGGGCGAAGCGAGTGTTGCAGATCATGTGCCCCGGCGCCGCGTCGCATGTCGACCTGTGGGAGCACAAGCCCGAACTGGAGAAGCGCGACGGCGAGCCCCTGCCGGGCGAGGAGAACTACGTCTCGTTTCAGGGGAAGAACGGGCCGCTGATGAAGAGCCCCTGGCCGCTCGTGCCGGCGGGCCAGTCGGGCAAGCGGATCAGCTCGCTGCTGCCGCACATGGCGCAGCATGTCGACGACATCGCCTTTCTCCACGCGATGCACAGCGAGACGAATACGCATGGCCCCGGCTGCATCTTCATGAACACGGGGCACGAGCAGGAGGGCTTCCCCTCCGCCGGCGCCTGGACCAGTTGGGCCCTGGGCAGCGTCAACGACGATCTGCCGGCGTACGTCGCCATCCCCGATATCCGGGGCGAGCCGCCCAACGGCCAGGCGAACTGGTCGAACGGCTTTCTGCCCGCGAGGCACCAGGCGATCCAGCTCAGCGCTCATCGACCGATCCGCAATCTGGCGCGACCGGCGTCGATCTCGGAGGCCGAAGATCGTGCGACGTTCGAACTGACGGGGCGATTGAATCAGGCGTTCGCCGATTCGCTGCCGAGCGAAACGGAACTCGCCGCGCGCGTTTCCGCGTACGAACTGGCGGCGAAGATGCAGCTTTCGGCGCCCGAGGTTTCCGATCTGTCGCGAGAGACGGCCGAATCTCACAAAACCTACGGCACGGACGATCCGAACGAACTGAAAGCCGCCTACGCGCGGAACTGCCTGCTCGCGAGACGCCTGCTCGAACGGGACGTCCGCTTCGTGCAGCTTTTCTGCGCGAGCCGGGCGTCCGGCGTCGACGGACTGCTCAACTGGGACGCGCACAAGACGTTGAAGGCCGATTACGAACGTCACTGCCCCGTCTTCGATCAGCCGACGGCGGCGCTGCTCTCCGATCTGAAGCGCTCGGGCCTGCTCGACGATACGCTCGTGCTCTGGACGACCGAGTTCGGCCGCATGCCGACGCGGCAGGAAGGCAAGGAGGGCCGCGATCACAACCCCGACGGCTTCACCTGCTGGATGATGGGCGCCGGCGTGCGCGGCGGAGTCAGCTACGGCGCGACCGACGACTTCGGTCGTCGAGCGGCGGTCGATCCGACGACCGTCTGGGACTTCCATGCCACGGCGCTCCACCTGCTCGGCTTCGATCACGAAAAGCTCACGTACTACTACAACGGGCTCGACCGGCGCCTGACCGACGTGCATGGCAAGGTCATCGACGCCGTGCTCGCCTAAGCGCCGATCGAACGAGAACGACGAACCGGGGGGACTTGCGAGGGATCGGGTGCGCGTCTCGAATCCCCTTTTCTCGTTCGCCAGCCACTCTCTGCTCTTATGAAACAGCGTCTCTCCGCGGTCGTCGTCGGTACCGGCTTCATCGGCCCCGTTCATATCGAAGGCCTGCGCCGCGCCGGCGTGCGCGTCGCCGGCATCGTCGGGTCGTCGCCTGAAAAGTCGCGCGGAGCTGCCGAGCGGTTCGATCTGCCACGAGGGTACGCGTCGCTCGAGGAGGTTCTCGCCGACGACTCGGTTGACTCCGTCCACCTGACGACGCCGAATCGTTTTCATTTCGAGCAGGCCGCGGCGGCGCTTCGGGCGGGCAAGCACGTTCTGTGCGAGAAGCCGCTGGCGATGAACTCCCGCGAGACGGCGGATCTCGTTCGGATCGCGGCCGAATCGGGACGCGCGGCGGGCGTCTGTTACAACGTGCGATACTATCCGCTCTGCCTGGAGGCGGCCGATCGCGTTCGACGCGGCGAGATCGGCGAACTGTTCCACGTCGCGGGGAGCTACGCCCAGGACTGGCTCTTCCATCCGACCGACTTCAACTGGCGCGTCGTCGCCGAAGAAGGAGGCGAACTGCGGGCCGTCGCCGATATCGGCACGCACTGGCTCGACCTGATTCAGTTCGTCACCGGTCGCAAGATCGAATCCCTCTGCGCCGATCTGCAGACCGTCTTCCCCGAACGCCGTCGTCCCAAAGGGGGCGTCGAGACCTTCAGCGGCAAGCTGTCGAAGTCGATCGAAACGGAGCCCGTCGCCGTCACGACTGACGACTATGGCTGCCTGATGCTGCGCTTCGAAGGGGGCGGACGCGGCGTGATGTGGGTCTCCCAGACCGTCGCGGGAAGAAAGAACTGCCTGCGGTTCGAACTGGCGGGATCGAAGCGCTCGCTGGCGTGGGAGAGCGAACGCCCCAATGAGCTCTGGATCGGCAGCCGGGACTCGGCGAACGAGTCGCTGATTCGCGACCCGGCGCTGCTCGGCGATTACGCCCGCAAGCATGCCGACTACCCGGGCGGCCATAACGAAGGCTTCCCCGACACGTTCAAGCAGTTGTTCCGCTCGTTTTACGACTACGTGGCCGCCGGCGACTTCGCGGCGCCCTGCCCTTTCCCCACGTTCGAAGACGGGCATCGCGAAGTCGTCATGTGCGAAGCGGTCCTCAAGAGTCATCGCGAACGATGTTGGGTGGACGTGTAGCAGCCGTGTCGAGGTCGGAACGGGCCCTGGACGGCCTCCTTGGATGGATAGACCGATGAGCGAATCGAACGCTTCTCCGATCATCACGCTCCGTATTCCGGGAGCATGGTCGAACCCTGGCGAACTCGTCACGCGTCTTCCGGGGGGCTTTCGCCTTACGCCCGAAGCCTTGCATCTGCCGGACGGCACGCAGGTCGAGTTCGCGCCGATGCCGCCGGACGGTCAGTTCGCGAAGATCTTCCGATCGTCCTGTCGCCGACAGCCCGAGGCCGAAGAACTCGCCGCGGTCGAACGTTACGCCGTGAACGTGGGATTGATCGGTCCGGGCGGTTCGTTCGAGTCGGCGCTGAAGATGATGCAGGCCGCCGCCGCCATCGTGCGAGCCGGCGGCGCCGGAGTCTTCATCGACAACAGCGCCCTGGCGCACGGCGGCGGCGACTGGCTGGCGATGACCGACGATGGATCGCCCGACGCGATCAGCTTCGCCTTCGTTTCGATCGTCGGCGGTCGTCAGGAAACGTACACGATGGGAATGCACGCGATAGGCCTTCCCGACCTCGCGTTTCGTTCTTCCGAGGTCGACGAAGAAGGCGAAACGATCGTCGCGATCCTGCGCTACGTCTGCGAAGGGGGCCGATCGATCGAAGTCGGTCATGCGATCGCCGACGAGCGGAGCCTGCGGTTCCAGGTCGTCGACCGGACGAGCGACGACTTCGACCTGGAAAGCCCGATGCACAATCCCTTCGGACGACTGAAGATCGTGAGCGTGAAATCGCTTGCCGAAGAGAACTGACGGCCCGCTCGAAAGGGTCGACGCTCGTCAGGAAAGGCGGGAATCACTTGAAGGAGATGCGAACTTGAAGCTCGGATTCGTCACGGCCATCCTGCCCGACCTGTCGTTCGAGGACGTTCTGTCGCAGGCGGCCAGGATCGGCTACGAGTGCGTCGAAGTCATGTGCTGGCCCGTCGGCAAGGCCGAGCGACGCTACGCCGGCGTCACCCACCTCGACGTCACGAACTTCGGCGAGCAGGAAGCCGAGCGGACTCGCGAGTTGTGCGAACGGTACGGCGTCTCCATCAGCGGCCTGGGCTACTATCCCAATCCGCTGACTCCGGATGTTGAAGAAGCTCGCGTGGCGGTCGAACACCTGCGGCGCGTCATCGATGCGGCGGCGGTTCTGGGCGTGAGACAGGTCAACTCCTTCGTCGGCAGGGACTGGACGAAGTCCGTCGACGCGAACTGGCCGCGGTTTCTCGAGACCTGGCGACCGATCGTGCAGCACGCCGAAGAACGGGGCGTCCGGATCGGGATCGAGAACTGCCCGATGTTGTTCACGAATGACGAATGGCCGGGCGGCAAGAACCTGGCGATCAGTCCCGCCATCTGGCGCCGCATGTTCGCGGACATCCCCAGCGATTCGTTCGGGCTGAACTACGACCCGTCGCATCTCATCTGGATGCAGATGGACGAGTCACGACCGCTGCGGGAGTTCGCCGATCGGCTGGTTCATGTCCACGCGAAGGACGTCCGGCTCGACCGCGAACGCCTGAACGACGTCGGCATCCTCGCGACTCCGAACGCCTACCACTCGCCCAAGCTGCCCGGGCTAGGCGACGTCGACTGGGGGAAGTTCTTCGCCGCGCTGACCGATGCCGGCTATCGGGGTCCGGTCTGCGTCGAAGTCGAGGATCGCGCGTACGAGGGCTCGCTCGCTCTGCGGCTGGCGTCGCTCCGGCAGAGTCACGACTTCCTGCGGAATTACATTCCGCGCGAGGAAGCGGACGCATGACGCCGCTCTACGCCGGCGTCGACCTGGGCGGCGCGTCGATCAAGGCCGCCGTCGCGACAGAGCGAAGCGAGATCGTCGCGGAAGATCGCATTCTGACGAACTCGCACGAAGGTCCCCTCGCCGTCGTCGAACGGATGGCCGCGCTGATCGAACGACTCGTTCGTCCGTCAGGCGGAGAACTCCGCGGTATCGGCGTGGGCGTGCCCGGACTCATCGACGTCGCGACGGGCGTCACCAAGTTTCTCCCCAACCTGCCGACGCAGTGGCGCGACGTCCCGGTCGCGGCGATGCTGCAGGAACGTCTCGGAGCCCCGGCGAGACTGCTGAACGACGTCCGCGCGGCGACTCTGGGAGAATTGCGGTTCGGGCACGGCGCCGATCTTCCGGAAGTGACGATGGCCTTCTTCGCCGTCGGCACCGGAATCGGCGGCGGAGTCGTCATCGACGGCAAGCTCCGCCTCGGCCCGCTCGGCGCGGCGGGAGAACTGGGCCACCAGACCATCCTGCCGGAAGGCCCGCGCTGCGGCTGCGGAAACCGCGGCTGCCTGGAGACGCTGGCGAGCGGCCCCGCGATCGCTGCCGAGGGCGTGCGCCTGCTGAAGATGGGCCTCGCTCCGCACCTGCACCAGGCCGTCGAGGGCGACGCCGCGCGCGTCACGCCCCGCGAAATGCTGGCGGCGGCCCAAGCGGGCGACGGACTCGTGCAGGAAGCCCTGGCGCGTGCCGGCGAATGGCTCGGAATCGCCGCGGCGAACGTCGTGAACGTCCTGCATCCCGACCTGATCGTGATCGGCGGCGGCGTCGCGGAACTGGGCGAGACGCTGCTCGACCCGGTCAAGCGCACGATACGCCAGCGCGTGGGCATGTTCCCGACCGACGGCGTTCGCGTCGAGCGCTCTGCATTGGGCGAGCGCGCTGGTATTCTCGGTTGCCTGGCGCTGGCTCAAGAAACCGCGCTTGCCGATTCGAACTGATCGCACGCTTCCGAACCGCTCCTCGAAAGACCTGCGCGATGGATTACGGATACTCCGACGTCTCGAAGATGATCGATCATTCGCTGCTCAATCCGACTCTGACGATGCGCGACCTGGAGGCGGGCTGCGAACTGGCGGTCGCCTACGACGTCGCCAGCGTCTGCATCCTCCCCTACGCGCTCGCCCGCAGCGGCGAGATCCTTCGCGGCAGCACGGTGAAGACCAGCACGACGATCGGCTTTCCGCACGGCGGGCACACGACGGCCATCAAGCGGGCCGAGGCCGAACGCGCGGTCGCCGACGGTTGCCAGGAACTGGACATGGTGGTCAACATCAGCGCCGTGCTGAGCGGCGACTGGGACTACGTCCGGAAGGACATCGCCGCAGTGATCGACGTCGCCCACGCCGTGGGCAGCCAGGTGAAGGTGATCTTCGAGAACTGCTATCTGAACGACGAACAGAAGATCGAACTTTGCCGGATCTGTTCCGACCTGAACGCCGACTGGGTCAAGACCTCGACCGGTTACGGCACGGGGGGCGCCACGCACGACGATCTGAAACTGATGCGGAAGCACGCCGCGCCCCATGTGCAGGTCAAGGCGGCAGGCGGCGTACGCGACCTCGACGCCCTGCTCGCTGTCCGGGCGCTCGGCGTCAGCCGCTGCGGCGCCAGTCGCACGCAGGAGATGCTCGACGAATGCCGTCGGCGCCTCGGCCTCCCCGCGATCGAGTACGCCGGCGCGGCGAAGGCTTCGGGCTACTGATCGTCACCGTCCTCTCGCCGAGGCGGAATCATGATCAGCCGCTGGTTCGCCGCGACGTTCGCTTGCGTAGCAGAGCCTCTGCGCGGGAGGTAGACGACGACATCGACCTTCGTGCGAGCTCCCAGTCCGAAGTGGGCCACCGCCTCCTGTCCTGATCCGTAGCCGAAACCGACGGCGATTTCTCTACAACCAAGAATCGCTTCCCGTTCGCCTGCCCTGCCCTGTTCGTAGATGCAGACGCGGGCGCCGACGCCCATCTTGTTCATTTCGGGAAACCCGTTAACGGCGACGTCGAGCCAGTTGCCGCCCGGGGTCTCGTTCTTCAGCAGCATCGATTTCCGCTCGGGCCACCAGCTTCCGACGAAGAGGTCGATCCGCCCGTCGCCGTCGAAGTCGCAGGTCGGCGCAGCCGAGGCGTAGATCGCCTTCCCGTCGCGGAGCAGCTTCGCGAAGAAGGGCCCGCTGCCGCGGACGGCGCGGTCTTCCGCCGTCGGGAAATCGTTCACGCCCAGGGCGCCCGCACGGAACTTCGGAACTCCGTCTTCGATGCCGACGTTTCGGAAGATCACCGGGTGCGGCGTCTGGCCGTCGAACAGGATCATGCTGCCGTACAGGTCGAGGCGCCCGTCGTTGTCGAAGTCCTGAAACTCGACATGCGGCGCCTTAAGCGGCAGCGGAACCAGGCCCGCCTGCTCGGTCACGTCCTCGAACCGCGGCGTTCCTGCTTCGACGCCCCGATTCAGGTAGAGCCGGTTCGCGACGGGAGACGCCCAGGGGTGGTCGTAATGCTGGCCCAGCGCGACGTCGAGCAGGCCGTCATTGTTGACGTCGCCGAAGCAGACGCCGCAGACCATATCGTCGCCGCCGGAGTCCTTCCACTCGAACGTCTCCCGGGCGCCGGGCGCTTCGCGGAAAGAGCCCTTGCCGTCGTTGAGCAGCAGCACGTTGCCGCCGTCGCTGGAGGCGAAGAAAAGGTCGGGCCAGCCGTCGCCGTTCAGATCGCCCGCCGCGACGCCTCGCCCGGCGACGTTCTCAGGAGTGCCGATCTTTCGCGAGACGTCTTCGAACCGGAGATCGCCGAGGTTGCGAAAGACTCGCGAGCTGCGCGTCGGAGAACCGTTGTAGCCGGTCGTCGGTTCTTCCCCGACCGCCAGATCGAGCAGGCCGTCGCCATCGAAATCGAGAACGGCGACGCTTCGCGCGCCGAAGCGAGGCGGGCAGGCGCCGTTGTCCTTCGACACGTCGACGTACCGTCCGTCACCTGCGTTTTCGAACAGCGTGCAGCCGACGACGGCTCGGCCCGGAACGTCCGACTTCTCCTTCGGCATGCTGCCGACATAGAGATCGAGATCGCCGTCGATATCGAAATCGGCGAAGACGACGCCTGTGGTGCGACTGAACAGGGCGAGCGACTCCTGATCCTCGGCCTTGAAACCCTTGTCCGTCGCGAGGAGCAGGCGATTCGTTCCGCCCGACTTCTCCCCGAACGTGCCGACGTAGAGATCGGGTCGTCCGTCGCCGTTCGCGTCGCCCCAGGCGGCGCCATGGACGCGGAATCCTTCCAGCGCCGCGGCGACGCCGGTTTCGTCGGCGACGTCTCGAAACTGGAAGTCAGGCTCATGGGAGCGAGCGCCGCTCGAAGCGATCGCCGCAACGCCGGCGATCAGGGCCGCGAAAACGATTCTGCCGAAGCGATTCATCGCTGCTCCTCCGTTTCGCGTTCCGACGCCGGAATGTGGATCGCCGTGAGGGCACAGGTCTCCCAGTGACGGCTGCCGCGGCTGACGTTCCAGGTGACGAAGAGCGTCTCGCCCTTTTCGTCGAGGGCGGAGCCGAACGTCCCTTTCAGTTCGACGCCGTACTTTTCGGCGTATAACGGATTCAGAAACGCGAGGACCTTCTTCTGGTTCGTCCTAGTGTCGTACTGCACGATCGCCGTGTCGCCCTCGACGCTGTCGCCGTGGGCGCCGGGAATGTAGTAGAGATATCGCCCCGTCGGGTCGGCGTCGATCGTCGTGATGTAGGTCGGCTCGTCGACGGCGGCCGGACCGAGCCGTTCGATCTTCTCGCTCTCAGGATCGAACGACCACAGGGTCGATCCCCCTTCTCCGCCCTGCGAGACGGCGTAGATGAGGCCCTGCGGCGTCTCGCCGGTCGCGGCACGCAGGCCGGGCACGTCGCCCGCCACCTTCATCGGCTTGCCGCCGTTCTCGTCGGGACGGTAGCGCATCAGCACGGCGCCGTCGCGGATGCCGTCCTTCCCCTGCGTCCAGTAGACGCGACCCGTCGAAGGAGAGAACATCAGCGCCCGCGCGGGCCCCTCCGGCTCCGAATGCAGGAGCTTCCGCTCGGCGAGATCGTACGCGAAGAAGCGGATGTCGTCGCGTTCGTCGCCGCTGTTCAGCCCTGCCGCGGTTCCGCCGTAGAAGATCAGTCGCTCCGGATCGAGCACGCTGGCCGGGATCGCATGCTTCGGAACGGGCGCCTGGGCGACGACCTCGCACGATTCGCCCCCCTCCCTGCCGTCGATGCGGCAGCGGAGGATCCAGTCGCCTTCATATCCGTGGTCCTCGGTGGTGACCTTCTCCGATCCCCGATGCGTGGCGAAGTAGATCCAGCCGTCGCTTCCCTGATCGATGCGGCTGTGAATCTTGCCGGGCGCGTAAACATCCCGCGGCAGCGCCAGCGTCCTGGTCGTGTCGGCGACCATCGCGAACGTCTTCGCCTGCGGATCGTACGCGAAGACCCGGGCGGTCCCGTTTCCGTGACCGCCGTCCCCTTTGAGCCCGATCGCCAGGTGGTCGCCGATCGCCGAAACGTACTTCCCGCCCGCGAACGTTCCGTCGCCCCAGACCGACCACGGCTCGCCCTGATAGTCCTGACCCGGATAGTAAAGGAAGTCGACGGTCGGCGGGGTCTTCGCGACCGCGACCCCCTGCTTCAACGTCTTCGAAGGTTCGAGGAACTTCGGCGACTGGTCCGTCGCCACGCTCTTCCCGCCAGGCAGCGACGGGGGAAAGGTGATCTCGCGATCGGTCTGAGCCTGCGCGAGGCTCGCGCCGAAGGCTCCGCTCGCGATCGCCGTCGCGAAGAGACACGCCCCGACGAATCGGCGTCGGCTGCCGAACGAAAAGAAGAAGTGCATGGCAGGAAGAGGCAGGAGGAGAGAAGGCGCGGAGGAACGGAAGGAGAATTCGTTTGAGCGCTTCAGTCCCGCCGCTCGCCGTCGATCGATTTCACTGTGAGCCCTTCGCGGCGCCCAGACGCTCGAAGGGTTCGTTCAGGATCGGGTAGCGCTTCCAGTCGCGATAGTCGAAGTGCCACCATTCGAATTCGAAGACGGAGAAGCCCTCCGCCTCCATGCTGCGGCGCAGCAGCGAACGACGCCAGCGCTGCAGCGACGTTCCGCCGGGATACTCGGGGTAGGCTCGCGAGAAGAACTCGTCGTAGCCGGCCACCATCGTCAGCGGCTCGCCGGTCGCCAGATCGCAGAGCGTCAGGTCGACGGCGCAGCCGCGGTTGTGGCGGGAGCCCTTCGACGGATCGGCGACGAAATCCTTGAGGTCGTCGGGCGTCGCGTCGAAGAACATCTTCGTCACGAACCAGGGGCGATAGGCGTCGTGGATCAGGAGGCCGAGCCCCCGCTCTTTCAACCGTTTCTGCACGCGCACCACGGCGTCTGCCGCCGGGCGTTGCAGAAAGGCCTGCGGCGACTCGTAGAAGACGCTTCCCATGAAGTTGTTGTCCGTCGCGTAGCGGATGTCGAGCGCGATCGAGGGGTCAAGCTTCGTAAGCTCCGACAAGTCGGGCGGAAGCAATCCCTGTTCGACCGGCGGTTTCGCCGCCATCGCCGACTGACGCAATTCCTCGATCGGCTTCAGCGGTTCGATCTTGAACGTCTCGCCGTCGCGCGCTGTTTCGCGACGCGGAAAGTCGACGCTCGCCGCGGTCACGCCGACTACCCGGTCGCCCTCCCTGCGGAAGATCAGCTTCTCCCCGTGGTACAGCCCGTGGTCGGGGAAGGCGAACTCGTTCTCGCCCAGCTCTTCGAGCGGGTAGTAGAAGAACCACTCGATCAGCGCGACCAGTCGACCGCGATCTTCGAGGATGTAGAGCGTGTTGTGATCCCAGCCGTACTCGCCCAGCAGCGGACGCCAGCGCTCCGGCGCGTCGGCAGGCGCTTCGTCCGGCAGCCGGGCGTACTTCGCCGATCCCACGATCAGTTCGCCCTGCTCGCTCAGCCGAACCTCTTCGCCATAGCCGAAGACATCGTCCAGAATCAGCGACAGATCGTCCGGCATGGCGCGGACCTCGCGTCGATAAGGTCCCCGCTTCAGATAGACGTCGCCCGCGAGCTCCGTCACTTCGACGAAGCCGTCTTCCGCTTGGTAGGCGCCCACGAGTTCCCTCGCACGGACTTCCGGCACGGTCGTCGTGACGCGATACGCCGGAAGGTCTTCGCCCTTCCGAGCCGCAAGAATCAGCCTGAGCGCATACTCGCCCAGACGACCGGCGACGCCGTTGGCACAGTCGAGCGACGTCGCCACGACGACTCCTGCCTTACGTTCGGGCAACGCCATCAGCTCGGTCGCGAAGCCGTAGACGGCGCCGCCATGTCCGACCAGCTTTTCGCCGTCCAGCTTGCCGACGTGAAAGCCGATGCCGAAGCCCTCCTCCTTTCGCTCGGGCAGCGTCATCATCTGACGCAGCGTGTCGGGCTGCACGAGGGACCCGTCGCGAGGTTCCGTCTCGAACAGGAACTGCACGAACTTCGCCAGGTCGAGCACGTCGGCGTACAAGTTGCCTGCCGGCGCCGTGCCGAGCGCGAACGGCGGAGCCTCGAAGCGGCGACCGTCGTAGGTCCACATCCAGCCGGTTGCGAGGTCGCGCTTCAGCGCATCGGTGGCGACGAAGCCGCTGTGCCGCATGCCGAGCGGCTCCAGAATCTCCCGCGTCATCCACTGGTCGTACGGGACGCCGGTCTTCCGTTCGAGCACAGCGCCGAGCACGGCGATGCCGGCGTTCGAATACTTCGTCTTCTCGCCCGGCGGATAGACGAGCGCCGTCTGGTTCAGGCTCGCGACCGTCTCCGCGAGCGTCGGTTCCGAGTCGTCGAAGTAGTTCCCGACCGGCGATTCGCGAACGAGGCCGGACAGGTGCGACGTCAACGCCCTGAGCGTGACTGGGCGGTCGAACGGATTCTCGGGCGCGAACTCCGGCAGGTACTTCGTGACCGGCGCGTCGAGGTCGATCTCTCCCCGCTCGACGAGCTTCATCAGAGCCAGGTCGGTGAAGAGCTTCGAGATCGATCCGACGCGATAGACCGTCTCCGCTTTCGCCGGAACCGTCCGCTCCGGATCGACGAAGCCGAAGCCTTCCGACCAGACCACGCGGTCGCCGTCGATAACCGCGACGGAGAGCGCCGGAAGATCCTTTGCCTCCATTTCCCGCTCGATCGCCTCGCGAAGCAGCGCCATCGCTTCGCGGTAGTCGACCGCGTCGGCGGACGAAGCGTCCTCCGTTGCTGGTTCGTCGGCGGAGAGGAATCCGGTCGTCAGGGAGAGCGTCATAAAGGCGACCAGAAGAAGCGATCGCCGGAGGCGACAGGTAGCGTGCATGCTTTCTCTCTCTATCGCCTGTCAATAGGCAGTGAATTGACGCGTCTCATTGAGGCTGTGGGAAGAATCGGTATTACGGACGCCCCGCTGCTAACGTCTCGATGCGTCAAAATACCGATCCCCCGATCAAAGGCTTAGCATTGAATTCGATTCGAGGATACCGGCTGCCAATCTTCTGCTGTATCGATTCAACGAGTTCCTGAGCTTCAGCAAGCGAGAACCCGCCATCGACGCGGAATATCGCGTCCCTCGTCGTGCCGGCCTTTCTGTTATGGAAGATCCGCAGGCCGTATCTGCGAGCAATCAGCGGTCGGTAGGGACGAACGGCCTCCACCTGACTCCATTGAATCTTTTGCCGGTACACATCTTCGAAGACATCAATTTCGTGCGAATCGATCGTCTGACGTTCAGGTCGATTCGATATGAATTGACGAATGAATCTGACAGCGAATAGGCCGATGAGGCACTCTCCGGCGAACCACAAAAGGGCGATGACCCACCACCCTGAGACCAAAGGCTTTTCGTATAGACTCCAAACAGGAATCAGCATCGCCAAGCAAAAGCCCGTGGTGATTGACAGCCAGGCAAACCCCCGCAGATTTCTCGTCGAGTAGGTCGCATCTACGAATATCTCTCTAACCACTGCCGTTTCCCTCAAGCTTGCACGCGACTCAGCGGCCTTCCCCTTGACTCGCACAACTACTCGTTTGAAGACTGCTCAACCAGGCCGTCCGCCTCCGCCAGGTTCTTCGGCAGCAGCAGCGCCTCGGGCGAGGCGGCGAGGTAGTTCGGTGCGTTGAAAAACCAGAGATGGCCAAGCGCCAGTCGCTCGAACCGCCATACCTTGCCGTCGGCGCCTTCCGGAACCGGAATCTTGACGAACGAACCGCTGGTCTCGACCTCGCGCAGCTTCGTTCCGTCCGGCCCGAAGACCCAGTGCGGGCCGCCGGACCAGTAGTACTGCAGCTCCTTCGTTCCCTTCGGCACGTAGAAGTGCATCGGCTGCATCCAGCCGGCATGCATGAAGCCGCGGTCACGCTGCAGCGGCACGACGACCCGTCGCCCCGGTTCGACCCTGATTTGCCAACCCGCCGACGAGTCTTCGAATTCGAGCCAGTAGAGCCCCGCCTGCGGGACCGGAACCTCGATCACGTGCGGTTCGCCGTCGAGCGGTAGCCGATCGCCCGCCAGTCGCTTGCCCTCCACGTCGATCACCGACCAGCGCGCCGGCGCCCGGTCGCGATAACAGGCGATCGTGCCGGTGACGATCGTCGCCTTGAGAGGTTCGCCGTCGCTATAGAGTGCGTACTTGAGTCCGCCCTGATAGCTCTGCACGCTCTCGGCGGGATCGCCGGCCCCTTTCAGGTTCACGGGCACGAGTTCGTCGGAGAACGCACGCTCGTCAATCGGGTCGAGCCGGAAGTAGGCGATCCCCTCCTGAAACGCCGCCTCGGTCTCTTCGTGAGTAACCGGCGCTTCCACCTGCCACGGCTTGTCCGGAACCGTCGTGTCGTTGAAGGCCCACGACGGCTCCTCGAATTCCTGCGCCGCCTGCGTCGTCCAACTCTGCCGCATCGCCTCCCAGTGGTTCATGTAGTTGTACCGCGTGCGGTAGGCATGCGTCAGCGCGGCGAGCGTGTGCTCCTTCTTCTTCCGCTTGTCGGTTTCGCGATCGGCGAGCCAGCGGAGGTGGACGTAGCGCAGATACTGCTTCAAGTGGTCGAGCCGCGCCTGCACGTCGGGCCGATCGACGGCAAGCTGGCTGGCCTCTTCGACGTCGCGAAAGGCCTCGGCCAGGAGATGCTCGCTAAGGAGCGGCTTGTTGCCCGGGTCGAGCCGTTCGTAGTACCGCCGCATCGGCGCGGCCGCCGGACCGAAGGCTTTGTCGTAGAAGTCGGCCAGCAGCGCGTCGACGTCCGCCTGCGGGTTCCAGAGCAGCTTGCTCGCGACGTAATAGCCTCTGCCGTGCGGCCCCCAGTTGTCGCCGCTCTCGCAGTCGACGCTCGTCGCGCCGGCCTTCGCGTACCGCGGAATCTGCTTTCGCAGATAGCCGATATCTGCCGCGCGCCCTCCCGGCAGGCGGTCGAAGTCCCACAGCCAGACCGAGAAGTATTCGTAGAAGCCGAGGCTCTCCGCCTTCTGCGGCCAGAGGTCGATCAACTCGTCGAGGCTATACCGCCCCCGGATGAACCCCGCCGTCAACTGCACGTAGACGTTCGGCTCCAGTTCGAACGCAGGCGGCTCCGAATGCTCGTTGTAGGCGTACAGCCCGACGAGCTTGCCGGGGCGCTGCCTGGCGACCTCGCGAGCGACTTCGTTCGCCAGGCCGAAGACGCGGTCGGAGACCGTGCCGAGCTTCCGGCAGTTCGCGCACTCGCACTGACCGTCTCCGTCGGATGGTTCGACAGAAACCATGTCCGCGGTCGGGTTCCGCTCCAAAAAACGTAGCGACCAGCGGATGACGGCCTCGCGCACGGCCGGATCGCTGACGCAGAACTGCTCGCCCTGGCGCTTGCCGTCAACCAGCGCCAGCCGTTCCGCATGGCCCTCGAACGTCTCCTTCTCTTCGGCGATGACGTTCTGCCAGGCGTGGCCGCAGTTGATCGTGAACGACTGAGCCATACGGTTGTGACGCATCCAGGCGGCGTAGGCCTGCACGGGGCGGCTCGTCGGTTCGTGCTCGAACAGGCTGTAGCCGTACCAGATGCGCCGCGCCAGAATCGCGGGCCGGTCGTCGACGTTCAGATCGACCTTCAGCGTCGGAATCGAAGGAACGACCTCCCACTCCGGCGCCTGAAAGAACCGCCGCACGCCGAGCGATTCGAGCAGCGCGAACGTCGCGTGCGAGGCGCCCAACTCCGTGGCGCCGATCAGCCGAACTCGCTGCGGCTCCGTGCGGATGACGAAGGCCTCCCGACCGTCGAAGCCGTGAATCTCCAGCGGCTGATCGAACGCGGGATCAGGAAACTCCGCGATCGTCCCGACGACGATGCCCTGCGTTCCGTCGTCTTCCGTGACATCGAACGTCGCGCCTGAGATCTTCTCCAGGAAGTCAGCCAGTTCTTCGGCGACAGCCCGAGTCGCGGGGCTCGCCTCCGGCGACACGACGATCGGCATCTTCGCGCCGCCCGCATCTGCCAGCGTCGCCTCGGCGGCGAATGTCGGAGCCGAGACGAGGAACCACGCCGCGAACAGCGTCGTCGCGAATCGCGCTACCGCGCCCGGTAAGAGAACGACCGCCGATTCGGGACTGCGCATCGGATGCTGCTCAGGAGGGAATCGGAAGGGGAGGTTGCGGGAGGGGCGCCGCGTCCTGCTCAGCGTACTGTAACGGAGCGTCAGCCGCGAATTTATCGACAAGGGCGAGGTCAGCCGACCCGCGCCCAGCGCGTGTCCCGCTCAGCGTGGCGTGGCCCGCCTTGTTGTTCCGCGCCTCGCGGCGAAGTACGCTCGCAGTCGCACGCCGTCGACCCGTGCTCTTGCATGCCGTCATTCGAGCGACCTCGCGTCGTCCCTCCTCCCGCCCGGGATCTCCTCACATGAACTGTCGCTTTCTGCTGTCGATCTGCCTCGCCGTCGGCGCAGCGTTCCTTTCGGTCTCTTCCTTCGTACGCGCTGATGTGGGCGTGGGAGCGAAACCGGTCGAAGGCGCCGAGGTCATTCTCGACGGCTCGCGGAAGATGCTCGACGAACTCTGGACCTACTGGGAAGGTCCGGGCTTCAAGTCGAGCCTGCCCGTCAAATGGAAGGTCGTCGAAGATCCCGTCGACGGCGGCACGTGCGTCATGACCGACGATCCGGCCGCGGCAGGCGGGCGGTACGGCGCCGCCGACCTCGTCACGAAGAAGAAGTACCGCGACTTCCGCCTGCACGTAGAATTCTTCGTCGCCAAGCCGGGCGGCAACAGCGGCGTCTACCTGCAGAACCGCTACGAGATCCAGGTGCTCGACGGCGACAAGTCTTCGCACGGCATGGGCGCCGTGATCAATCAGTCGGAGTCGCCCTATCACGCCTACAACGGCGCCGGCGCCTGGAACGCCTACGACATCGTCTTCCGTGCCGCGCGATTCAAGGATGGTAAGCTGACCGAGAAGCCGCGAGTCTCCATGTACTTCAACGGGCAAAAGGTCCACGAGAACGTCGAGATCGAGAAGGTCCACGGCGGACCGAACTCCGGCGTCGACGGCGGCAATGACGGCGGCGCCGGGATCACTGACACGCCTGAGGGACTCAAGTTGCAGTGCGAAGGCCACGACGTCCGCTATCGCAACATCTGGATCAAGGAACTGAACCTCGACGGCCCTGACACCGCCTTCTCCGAACCGCTCGCGGCGGCCTCGCTGTTCCCGCAGGGGGAGCAGCCGGTCGTGCTCTTCAACGGCACGGACCTGAGCGGCTGGGAAGGCGACGCTTCGCGCTGGTCGGCGGAGAACGGCATGATCCGCGGCGCGAACGAAGACGTCGTTCCGAGCAGCACGTATCTCTTCACCGCGAAGCCCTACCGCGAGTTCCGCCTGATCTTCGACGTGCGCCAGACGCTGGGGCCGGAGTTTTCCACAATGCATTCCGCCGTCGCGGCGCTCGGCGAACGCATCACCGACGCCGGCGAGAACAAGTACGGCTTCAAGGGGCCGCTTCTCATGTTCTGCCATGACTGGGGCATCTGGGACGCCCACCGTCGGAACCGCGTCGTCGAACCGGGCCCCGGACCGGAAGCTGAACGCAAAGGCCAGTGGAACCGGATCGAGATCCTCGTCAAGGGCGACCGTATCCGCATGGCTGGCAACGGCGTCGAGATCTTCGACTTCGAAGATCAGCCGGAAATGCTCCGGTCGAGCCCGCTCGGCCTGCAGCTTCACAGCAACAAGCAGCCGCAGGAATTTCGCTTCCGCCACCTGCTGCTGAGCGAGAACCCGTCGGAGGAACTGGTGACCGTGAAGAAGCGATGAGAGAACGATAGGAAATGCAACTTGCGAAGCGGGAGCTCTTCATGCGCGGAACGATGGCCAGGTCAGCAGCTCTCCTCGCGCTCTTCGTCTCGCTGCCGGCGGTCGCCTTCGCGGAAGCTCCGCACTGGATCTGGGGCGCGGAGGATCGCTCCCCCGGCCAGCGTTTTACGTTCGAGCGATCGTTCGATCTGGAAGGCCGCTCCGCGAGCGCCATCCTCGATATCGCGTCCGATTTCGCGACCTGCCGGCTGCGACTGAACGGTCAGACGCTCGCAAATCTGGACGAGTACGGCCCCTGGCTGACGCTCGACGTGACCGACCGTCTGCTGCCGGGAGAGAACCTGCTCGAAGCGGAATGCACGGCGAGCGAAGGCCCCGCGGCCCTCGCGTGCTCGCTGCGGATCGAACAGCCTGACGGAATCGTCGTCGAGATCGTCACCGACGAGAACTGGAATACGACCGCGGTCGGCGAAGCAGGTCCGCTACGAGACTCGAAGCCGGCAATTAGTCTCGGCCAGGTCGCTCCGGAACTCTGGACCTCCGACGCGACCGCTCGTATCTCCGCGTTCGACGACTACGAGCAGTGGCGCCAGGCCAGCGGCGAGGCGCAGGGGCCCGACCCGGCGACCTTCCGGACGCAGCCTAGCTTCGAGGTCGAACTCGTTCGCGAAGCGACGCCGGAGGAAGGCTCCTGGGTCAGTATGGCCTTCGATCCGCAGGGCCGGCTCACGATCGCTCGAGAGGACAAGGGCCTTTTGCGGATGACCCTTTCGGGCGACGGCAGCCAGGTCGCACAGGTCGAGACGATTGACGACTCGCTGGAGGAAGTTCGCGGACTGCTCTACGCGCACGACGCGCTCTACGCGAACGCGAACAACTCGCTCGCCTTCTATCGGCTGCGAGACGTCGACGGCGACGACCGGTTCGAAGAGGTGACGACGCTGCGCCAGTTCCCGGGCCGAGTCGGACATGGCCGGAACGATCTTGCCCTCGGACCCGACGGACGAATCTACGCGATCCACGGCGACTCGGTCGAGGCGCCGACGGAGAACGTGATCGACCGCACGTCGCCCTTTCGCGAAGCGCGTCGCGGCGAGCGGACGAACGAGGGCTTCCTCATTCGGACCGACAAGGAGGGCCGGGAGGGGGAACTGATCGCGTCGGGCCTGCGCAATCCGTTCGGCGTCGACTTCAACCGAGACGGCGAAGCCTTCACGTACGACGCCGATGACGAATACGACATGGGGGCGCCCTGGTATCGTCCGACGCGCATCGACCAGCTCGTCTCCGGCGCCGACTTCGGCTGGCGGGGTCGCACGGGACAGTGGCCCCCCCACTTCGCAGACGGAGCAGAGAACGCGCTGCCGACGGTCGACGTCGGCGAAGGCTCGCCGACCGCTCTGAAGTCGGGCGCGCGAAGCTCGTTCCCGCCGCGGTATCAGCGGGCGATGTTCGCGCTCGACTGGGCTTACGGGCGGATCCTCGCCTGCCATTTCTCGCCTCGCGGCGCCGGCTACGCCTGCCGCGTCGAACAGTTCCTGAAGGGCAAACCGCTGAACGTCACCGACCTCGATTTCGGGGCGGACGGCAGCATGTACCTCGTCACCGGCGGGCGAAAGACGCAGTCGGCGCTCTATCGCGTGCGGTACGTCGGCGAACTCGAAGCGGAGTCGCTTCCGACGCTGCAACAGACCGCGCGGGACGCATTCGGCGAACGGCAGCGGGAACTGCGACGCCGACTGGAGACTTTCCACCAGCCGAGCGCGGACGCCGTCTCCGCCGCCTGGCCCTGGCTCGGCAGTCCCGATCCGATCCTCCGTCACGCGGCGCGAGTCGCCCTCGAACATCAGCCGATCGAAGAATGGCGCGAACGGGCGCTGGCCGAAGCCGATCCTGAAATTGCTGCGACGGCGCTTTTGGCTCTGGCGCGAAGTGAAGAGGTTTCGTTATTCGATCGGGCGCTTACGAGGTCGAACGGCTTGGATCCGGAAGCCTTGTCGACGTACGGAAAGCTCACACTTCTTCGGACCTACGGGGCGCTCCTGAAAACATCCTCCGACAGAGATCAGGCGGTCGTCGCCGCATCCCACGCCCGACTGATCGATTGGCTCGGGCACGCTCCGTCGGAAGGCGTCGCCCCGCTCGGAGCGGGCGGCGAGGTATCGCAGGAGTTGGCGAGACTCGCGTCCGATCTGAAGCTGCCCGGCGTCGTTTCCGCTCTGATCTCGCAATTGACCGAGGCCGATAGCCAGCGCGATCGCATGCACGCGCTGTTCGTGCTGCGAACCGTGCTCGCCGAAGGAACGACCGACGATCGGCGCCACTACTTCGAGGCGCTGCGGGCGCTCGAACGGACGGCCTACGCCGGCGACGGCATGCCCGCCTTTCTGGGGCAGTTGCGGAAGGACGCGATCGCGGGGCTGACCGAAGAACAGCGACAGGAGTTGGGAGAACTCCTCCAGCCGGAAGCGATCGACTCCGCGACGACCCTGACCATCGATCGTCCGCTGGTGCGCCGCTGGACGCTCGCCGGGGCGATCGAGAGCGTCGAAGCCTCTTCGCATCCGGGCGACGCGCAGCGCGGCGAGAAGATCTTCCGCCAGGCGCTCTGCGCCGAGTGTCATCGCCTGCAAGGTCGCGGCGGCGTGATCGGTCCGGACCTGTCGTCCGCGGCTGGGCGGTTCAGTCGTCGCGATCTGCTCGCCTCGATCGTCGAGCCCTCGCAGTCGATCGCTGAAAAGTATCGCGGCGTACGCGTCGTAACGACCGACGGACGCGTGGTCTCCGGACGTCTCGCGACGGAGGGCGATTATCGGCGGTCGATTCTGCGGATCGTCGAAGACCCGCTGCGTCCCGCCGACGTGACGGAGATCTCCAAGAGCGACGTCGAACTGGTCGAAGAATCGACGCTCTCGACGATGCCGACCGGCCTGCTCGACACGTTCAGCGCCGAAGAGATCGCCGACCTGCTCGCCGCGCTGACAGCTACTCGTGGCGACTGATTACGTCAGGTCTGCCACGGAGGGCTGACACCCTCCGCTCGCCGAAAAAACCATACGTCCGAACGAGAATCGCACCGGAGTCGCTCGCGTGATGAATCGTCTGCTCGCCGCCGCCTTAATCATCTCATTCGCCGGCTCGCTCTCCGCGCAGGAGAAGGCGGTCAAGGAGTTGATCCTTCCGGGCGAATCGTTCCTGATCGAGGGGCGCCCTGCGTTCGTGATGCTGCCGGAGAAGGAAAAGCGAACCGAGCCGCAGCCGTGGGTGATGTACGCCCCGACGCTGCCGGGCTATCCGGACAGTCACGAGAAGTGGATGCACGAGCGCTTCCTCGCCGCGGGCGTCGCGGTCGCGGGCATCGACGCAGGGGAAGCTTACGGCAGTCCGCGGGGAACCGAACTGATGGCGGCGCTCTACGCGGAGCTGACGCAGAAACGTGGCTTCGCGGCGAAGCCCTGCCTGCTCGGTCGCAGCCGGGGCGGCCTGTGGGCGAGCGCGTTCGCCATCGCTCATCCCGACAAGGTCGCAGGCCTCGCCGGCATCTACCCCGTCTTCGATCTGCGAACCTATCCCGGTCTCGACAAGGCGGCTCCGGCGTTCGGCCTGACGCCGGAGGAATTGGAGGCGCAGCTCGCGACGTATAACCCGATCGCGCGGGCGGGCATCCTGGCGAAGGCGAAGATCCCCCTCTGCATCATCCACGGCGACGAGGATGCCGTCGTCCCGCTGAAGCAAAACTCAGCAGAACTCGCGGCGATCTACGAACGCGAAGGCGCGGGCGACGCCGTGCGCCTCATCGTCGCCGAGGGTCAGGGGCACAACTTCTGGGAAGGCTTCTTCCGCTGCCAGGAGTTGGTCGACTTCGCGATCGAGAAGGCGAAGGCGGGAGCCGCGAAGTAGAACGCTATGTCGCTGCTCGTTTCGCTTTACGTGTGCCATGGCTGGCTTGTCCAGCCGTGCCGGATGAGTGACGTCGCATGCACGGCTGGACAAGCCAGCCATGGCACACACGTCCACTCGGGTGGGGGAAGCAAGCTTACGCCAGCACGTCCTTCACCACGTGGGCCTCTTCCACGCCCGTCAGTCGCACGTGCAGGCCGCGGAAGCGATAGCTGAACCGGCTGTGGTCGATCCCCAGGCAGTGCAGGATCGTGGCGTGCAGATCGCGAAGGTGGACTGGGTTCTCGGCCACGTTGTAGGCGAAGTCGTCGGTCTGGCCGTACTCGATGCCGGGCTTGATCCCGCCCCCCGCCATCCAGCAGGTGAAGCAGCGCCCGTGATGATCCCGGCCCGAACTGGGATCGCCGAGCTTTCCCTGGCTGAAGCTGGTTCGCCCGAACTCGGTCATGAACAGCACGAGGGTGTCGTCCAGCAGGCCCCGCCGCTTCAGGTCCTCGATCAGCGCAGCCGTCGGCTGATCGACGTCGCGACACTGGTTCGGAAGCTGCCGCGACAGGGCGATGTGCTGATCCCAGCCGCGATGGTAGAGCTGCACGAAGCGGACGTCGCGTTCCGCCAGTCGCCGCGCGAGCAGGCAGTTCGCCGCGAAGCTTCCCGGGCGATGGACGTCGGGGCCGTAGTTCGCCAGCGTCTCCGCGGTCTCGTCGCTCGTGTCGGTCAGCTCGGGCACCGACGTCTGCATGCGGAACGCCATCTCGTACGCGCGGATTCGCGTCAGCGTCTCCGGATCGCCTAGTTCCTGCGCTCGCGCCTCGTTCAGCTTCGCCAGATCATCGAGCATCGCCCGGCGCTGCTCGCGCGTCACGCCCGGCGGATCGCCGAGGTAGAGCACCGGCGCGGCGCCGGGACGAAGGCCCACTCCCTGATGCGACGAAGGGAGGAACCCGCTCCCCCAGAGTCGCGAGAAGATCGGCTGCCCCGGGTTCTTGCCCGAGCCTTGCGACGTCATCGCGACGAACGCGGGCAGGTTCTCGTTCTCGCTTCCCAGCCCGTAGCTGGCCCACGCGCCCATGCTGGGGTAACCGGGCTGCTGGTTCCCCGTGTTCATGAAGGTGATCGCGGGGTCGTGGTTGATCGCCTCCGTGTTGACGGTTTTGATCAGCGCCAGTTCGCCCGCGACGCGTTGCATACCGGGAAGCAGATCGCTGATCCAGGTCCCGCTCGGTCCGCAACGCTTGCCCGACTGAATCGGCGGCACGACGGGATAGCTGGACTGTCCCGATGTCATGCCGGTCAGGCGCTGCTCCCCCTTCACGGACGCGGGAATCTCCTTGCCCGCGAACTCGTGCATCGCCGGCTTGTCGTCGAACAGATCGACGTGCGAGAGCCCACCTGACTGGAACAGGCAGATCACCCGCTTCGCCTTCGGAGCGAAGTGCGGCAGAGCTCCCGCGACGGCGGCTTCCGCCTCCAGCCCGAACGCCGGACGCGACGCCGCGCTCGTCAGTAGGGTTCCCAGCGCCGTCAGGCCGAAGGCGCTCGACGTCCCCGCGAGAAACCTGCGACGGGTGCATCCGAACTCGAAATCGTGTCGATCGTTCATATCAGGTGTCGCCGAGCGGAAGCTTCTTGAATCGTTCGCCGGAGGAGTTCGTCGCTCAGTTCCGCGTGACGGACTCGCTCAGGTTGAGCAGCATCGACGCGATCTGCATCCACGCCGCATGGTCTGCCGCGGGAAGGCTCTCCTCGCGCAGCGACTCGCCCGCGGAAAGCGCCTGCCGCGCGGCCTCCTCGTCGGCGGCGTAGCGCTGCCGTTCGCGGTCGAGCGCCTCGCTCAGCACGTCGATCTCCAGGTCGCTCGCCGGCCGCGAGAGGGCCTCCATGACGGCCCAGCGGATCTTCGCTTCGTCGTCCCCGTCACGGAGCAGAATCCGCTGCGCGAATGCTCTCGCCGCTTCGACGAACTGCACGTCGTTCAGCGTCACGAGCGCCTGCAGCGGCGTGCTGGTCGAGGGGCGCGAAACGACGCAGGTCTCGCGATTCGGCGCGTCGAACGTCGCCAGGTTGGGCGGCGGGCTCGTGCGCTTCCAGAATGTATAGAGCGAGCGCCGGTAGAGCTTGTCGCCGTGATCCTGCACGAACGTCTGCGCCGTCGCGGGCGTGCTGCCGTAGTGGCTGATTTCGCGCCAGAGGTCCCCCGGCTGATAGGGGTGGACGCTCGGACCGCCGACCTGATCGTTCAGCAGGCCCGAAACCTTCAGCGCCGAATCCCGGATCGCCTCAGCCGGCAGGCGGAACCGCGCTCCGCGGGCGAGCAGGCGGTTCTGAGGGTCGCTGGCCAGCGCCTCGGGCGACGCGATCGACGACTGCCGGTAGGTCGCCGACATGACGATCTTCTTCACGAGCGCCTTCACGTTCCAGTCCAGCTCGACGAAATCGACCGCCAGCCAGTCGAGCAGTTCCGGATGAGTCGGCCATTCGCCCTGCGATCCGAAGTCCGCCGGCGTGCGGACGATCCCGGCGCCGAACAGCATCTGCCAGACGCGATTGACATAGACCCGCGACGTCAGCGGATGCTCCGGCGCGACGATCCACTTCGCGAGCGACAACCTGCCCGTCTGCGGCTCGGTCGAGGCGGGCAGCGCGCTGGGCGTCGCGATTTCCACCTGCTCCTTCGGCTGGGCGTAGTCGCCGCGATGCAGGATGAACGTCTCGCGCGGCTTGGCGGAGACGTTCATCACCATCGTCGGGAACTCGCCCGTCAACACGGCCAGGCGCTCTTCCGCGTTGGCCAGATCGACGCGAAGTCGGTCGGACTCTTCCGCATGCGCCGCGAAGTGATCGGCCAGCGCCTGCGCCTGTTCGGGCGAACGTTGTTCAACCGGAGTCTCCAGCGCGGCGATCTCTTCGGGCGTCAGCGAACTGCCGTCGTCGACGCCGGTGACGGCGAGAAGCTCCATCCGCGCCGCGATCAGGTCGTCGCCCGCGCCGAAGTTGAGCTGCGCCGTGAGATAGGGCGTCGCGCTCGCATCGAGCGGCTGCTCGAACGTGTACGTCAGATGCACGGCGCCCTCCTGTTCGACCGGAGGCGACCAACCGCTGGCGCTCAGCGTATCGAGGCAACCCTCCGCCCGGCGGTCGGGCTGCCAGGCGCTGGCAGTGACCTGCGCCGCCTCGAGCAGTCCGAACAGGTCGACCTGATCGGCAGGAACTTCGCCCGCGCTGATGGACAGCGTCGTCAGCACGAACGAGCCCTTCGTCAGGTCCTTCTTCGGGTCGTTCGCGTCTTCCTTCTTCTGCTGAAGCCGCGACCGCGGACCATGCCCCCAGCCGCCGCCCGGCGCGTTCGGGTCGGGATGAAACACGACCCGCAGGCCGGTGATCGGCTGGTCCGACTCCGGCAGCTTCGTCAGCACGTCGTACGCCGCCAGCCCGCCGGGCTGGGAGACGTGGACGAAA
The DNA here is from genome assembly GCF_056501455.1 of Lignipirellula cremea. Lineage (NCBI taxonomy): Bacteria > Pseudomonadati > Planctomycetota > Planctomycetia > Pirellulales > Pirellulaceae > Lignipirellula > Lignipirellula cremea. Next base: position 4,422,521 of record NZ_CM151415.1, on the reverse strand, counting down.
CGCCCCTCTTCGATTTCGAAGCCGGCGCCGCGGTTCGGCGTGCTGACCTTCAGCAGTTCGACCGGCAGTATGGACAGGCCTTCGCCGCGTCGCGCGAGGACATCCTTCTCCCGCTCTTCCCAGGCGGCCAGCGCTTCGGCGGAGGGCGAAGCGAGCTCTGCCTTCAGCTTCGCGATCGTCTGCTGAAGCCCCGCTTCTTCGCCCGTTTTCAGAACCGTACGTGCCTGCAGGAAGGGCCGCGGATTGACGCCCGCGTTTCCGTCGAGGCCGATGTCGTCGAGCGAGTTGAAGTAGGCGTAGAGGCTGTAGTAGTCCTTCTGCGTGATCGGATCGTACTTGTGGTCGTGGCACTGCGCGCACGCGAACGTGAGCCCCAGAACGGCCTCGCCCAGCGTCTTCACCCGGTCGATGTTGTAGTTCGCGAGGTTCTCTTCCGGGATCGTTCCCCCCTCGTGCGTGACCATGTTGTTGCGCTGGAAACCCGTCGCGACCTTCTGCTCGATCGTCGCCTGCTCCAGCAGATCGCCGGCAATCTGTTCGAGCAGAAACTCGTCGTAGGGCTTGTTCCGCTGGAAGGCGTCGATGACCCAGTCGCGCCACAGCCACATGTGGCGACCGCCGTCGATCGAGAAGCCGTTCGTGTCGGCGTAGCGCGACGCGTCGAGCCAGTCGAGGGCCAGCCGCTCCCCGAAGTGCGGACTCTCCAGCAGGCGATCGACCAGCCGCTCGTAGGCGTCGTCGCTCTCGTCGGCGACGAAGGCCTCGACCTCCTCGGCGCTCGGCGGAAGGCCCGTCAGGTCGAGACTCAGCCGGCGGATGAGCGTATAGCGGTCGGCCTCGGGCGCGGGAGCGAGTCCCTGGCTGGCCAGCCGATCGAAGACTAAGCGATCGATCTCGTTCCTGACGGCCCAGTCTTTCGCCGGCTGGGGCAGCGGCGCCTTGACCGGCGGGATGAACGACCAGTGAGCGGCATACTCGGCGCCCTGCTCGATCCAGGCCTTCAGCGTCGCCTTCTGGTCTTCGGTCAGTTCCAGGTGCGAGTCGACCGGCGGCATCTGAAGCGATTCGTCGTCGCTCGTGATGCGGACCCAGACTTCGCTCGCCGCCAGATCGCCGGGGACGAGCGGTCGTGATCCGCCGCGATCGGCGTACGCCTCGTCGGCGACGTCGAGGCGCAGTTCGGCTTCGCGCGCGTGCTCGTCGAAGCCATGGCAGGCGAAGCAGTTTTCCGACAGGATCGGCCGGACGTCGCGATTGAAATCGATCTCCGCTGCCCGGAGGCTTCCGAGGGCGAGCGAGACCGCCATTAGCGGGGCGACGAACAGCAGTCGATGCGAAACGAGCATAAGCGTTCGAAAAGCTTCAGGGCGGGCTGGCGACGACGCGGGGCGTGCGATCGATGATCGATCCGCGACTCTCCGCGGGAGTTACCCAATCGTACCACGGAGGCCGCCGAATTCATGGCGGAACTCGCGGAGCGCACACCGTGATCGCGTCAACAGGAGACACGGAGGGCTGACGCCCTCCGCTCGCCGGGGAAGCAAGCGCCGAAAGAAAAGTGTCGCCTTCTGCGGTGGACAGCGCCTATCGTTCATCTGGCGGGGATAAGCGCCGGCCCAGGCGTCGCGGTCGAAATTCTAGATACTCGACCCTCGACTGGCCCACGACGACCGCGCGCCCCCGCCAGCCGACGTCGGCCTTTTTCGACCATCTTGAAAGAGCGAAACTTGAAATGGAAGGGCGAGCCGGGGACGCAATACCCCGCTCGCCAAATCGGACGAGCGCCAGGAACTCAAGGGAATTGGCATCCCTCACTCGCATCGACGAGAACGCAGCGGTTTAGCTCGCCTCGGGAAGCAGATTCGGCCATACTGAAGGGCCTCTCCCGCCTTCCGCGAGCCTTCTCGTGCGGATCCGCGCCGCTTCGTTTCTTCTCCTCGCCGCAGCCGCGCTGACGCTGCGCGCCGAGCGCCTGGCCGGCGATGAACCGTCGCCGAAGTCGGCGGCGCCATCTGCTGCATCGAGCGCCGCGGTCCATGCGTTCGTCGAACGCCATTGCGTCGACTGCCACAGCTCGGTCGACCCTGAAGGCGACCTCGACTTGCAGGCGCTGACGGGCGAAGCGATCGAACGGCGCTCGCCGGAATGGGAAGCGGTCGTCCGCCGGCTCGTCGCGCGGCAGATGCCCCCCGCCGGCTCGCCCCGCCCCGGCGAACTCGAATACGAGTCATCGCTCGCTGCGCTGACAGGGATTCTCGATGAGGCCGCCGCCAGGCATCCCCGGCCAGGTCGCACCGCCAGTCTTCGCCGCCTGACCCGGACGGAGTACGCCAGCGCGATTCGCGACCTGCTCGCGCTGGAGATCGACCCGGCCTCGCTCCTGCCGCCGGACGAAGCAGGGCACGGGTTCGACAACGTCAACGTCTCCGACCTCTCGCCGACGCGGATGGAACGGTACGTCGACGCGGCGCAGAAGATCAGTCGCCTCGCCGTCGGCGGCAAGTCGTCCGCTCCCTCGGGCGAGACGTTTCGCGTACCCGCCGACGTGACCCAGGAAGAGCATGTCGAAGGCCTGCCGATCGGCACCCGCGGCGGCGTTCTCATCCCCTTCGCCTTCCCCCGCGACGGCGACTACGAGATTCAGATTCGCCTGACGCGCGATCGCGACGAGCATGTCGAGGGGCTGCACGAGCCGCACGAGTTGGAAGTCCTGCTTGATCGGAGACAACTCGCGTCATTCACCGTTCGCCCGCCGAAGAATGAGACCGACCACCAGCATGTCGACCGGGACCTGCATGCGCGTATTTCCGTCTCCGCAGGGCCGCACGACCTGGGCGTGACGTTCGTCAAGAATCCGTCACGGCTGCTGGAAACCAAGCGTCAGCCCTATCAGGCACGGTTCAATCTCCACCGCCATCCGCGAACCTCGCCCGCCATCTTCGAAGTCTCCATCGTCGGCCCTTACGACGACCGAGGTCCGGGTCAGACGCCGAGTCGGGAGAAGCTGTTCGTCCGCTATCCCGGGGAACCCGAATCGGAAGAGGCCTGCGCGGAGGAGATTCTCTCGGCACTGATGCGCCGGGCGTATCGGCGTCCGACGACGGCGGTCGACTTGGAACGGCCTCTGGCGATCTACCGTGACGCCCGTCGCGAAGGCGACTTCGAAGCCGGCATCGAAGCGGCCGTCGCGGCGGTTCTGGTGAATCCCAACTTCCTGTTCCGCATCGAGCTCGATCCGGAAGACGCGTCCCCCGGACAGCCCTGCCGCGTCGACGACGTGACGCTCGCTTCGCGGCTCTCGTTCTTCCTCTGGAGCAGCGTTCCGGACGACGAATTGCTCGCCGCCGCGGAGCGGCGTGAGCTTTCTCGGCCGGAGGCGCTCGAATCGCAAGTCCGCCGGATGCTCGCCGATCCGCGGTCGAAGAGCCTCGCGACGAACTTCGCCGGCCAGTGGCTCCATCTGCGAAATCTCGACTCCGCCGCGCCGGACGGTCGGCTGTTTCCCGACTTCGATCAGAACCTCCGCGACGCGCTCCGCGAGGAGACCGAATCGCTGTTCGACGCGATGGTGCGGGAGGATCGCAGCGCTCTCTACCTGCTGTCGCCCGGCGAGACGTTTCTGAACGAGCGCCTGGCGAAGCATTACGGCCTGCCGCACATCTACGGCAGTCGCTTCCGCCGCGTGCCGCTCGACGCCGAAAGCGTGCGCGGCGGCCTGCTCCGGCAGGGAAGCGTGCTGACCGTGACTAGCTACGCGACGCGAACCTCGCCCACCATTCGCGGGAAGTGGATCCTCGAGAATCTGATGGGAACGCCGCCCCCTCCGCCGCCCGCGGACGTTCCGGCGTTGGAAGATATCACCGTCGACGCCTCGCTGTCGGTCCGCGATCGTCTGGCCCAGCATAGGGCGGACGCGGCGTGCGCCAGTTGCCACGACCTGATCGATCCGCCCGGCCTCGCGCTCGAGAACTTCGACGCCGTCGGTAGGTGGCGCTCGGAGGAAGAAGGCGTCGCGATCGACGCCTCGGGCGGAATGTCCGGCGGAAGCCAGTTCGTCGGCGCGGCAGGTCTCGAACAGGCGCTGCTCGCGCGGCCGGAACCGTTCGTCGCGACGCTGACGGAGAAACTGCTGACCTACGCGCTCGGACGGGGCCTGACGCCCGATGACGGACCCGCGGTCCGCCGAATCGTGCGCAACGCTGCCGCGGACGACTACCGCTTCTCGACGCTGGTCCTGGAGATCGCGAAGAGCGTTCCGTTTCAGGTGAGGAGGGCCGAATGATCGTGACCGGAAAGACTCTGCCGCGCCGGACCCTTCTGCGGGGATTCGGCGCGTCGCTCGCGCTTCCGCTGCTCGACGCGATGGTTCCGGCGCTGACCGCTTCGGCGAAGACGGTCGCCGCGCCCGCCCGACTGCGGCGCCTCGGCTTCGTCTATATGCCGATGGGCTGCGACGTCACGAGGTGGACTCCCAACGGCGACGGGACGCTGGACGAACTCTCGTCTTCGCTCGAACCGCTCGCGCCCGTGAAGGACCACGTTACCGCAATTACGAACCTGGAACTGCGGAACGCCTACCCCGGCACGCACGCGACCTCGAACGCGGCCTTCCTCAGCGCGGCTACGGCGAAGCTGACGGAAAGTTCCGATTACTACCTCGGCACGACCGTCGATCAAATCGCGGCCAAGGCGATCGGCGCCCAGACGCAGCTTCCTTCGCTCGAGCTGTCGATGGACCTGCTGTCGCTGTCGGGCCAGTGCGACAACGGTTACGCCTGCGTTTACCAGAACAACCTTTCGTGGTCCTCCCCCACCACGCCGCTGCCGGCGGAGGCCCATCCGAGGGTGGTCTTCGAGCGGCTGTTCGGCGACGGCGGGAATTCCGCCGAGCGGCGAACTTCGCTGCAACGGCGCGCCAGCCTGCTCGATTCCGTCGCCGAAGAAATGGCCCGCCTGCAGAACCGGCTCGGGCCCACCGATCGGCAACGCGTGGCGGAGTATCTCGACGCCGTACGGGAGGTCGAGCGGCGGATCGAGAAGGCGGAGGCCGACGCCAGCGACAACCCGCTGCCCGATCTCGATCGTCCGACTGGCGTGCCCGCGTCGTACGCGGATCATGCGCGGCTGATGTTCGACCTGCAGGCGCTCGCGCTGCAAGGCGACGTGACGCGGGTGATCACCTTCCAACTCGCTCGCGAGACGAGCAACCGCACCTATCCCGAGATCGGCGTCTCGGATCCGCACCATCCGCTGACCCACCACGGCAACGATCCGGAGAAGATCGCGAAGGTCGCCAAGATCAATCGGTTTCACGTCTCGCTCTTCGCCGACTTCCTCGCGAAGCTCAAGTCGATTCCGGAAGGCGACGGTACGCTGCTCGACCATTCGCTCTATCTCTACGGCAGCGGCATGGGCAACCCGAACGTCCACGATCACGAGAACCTGCCGATCCTGGTCGCGGGGGGCGCCGCGGGCAAGATGCGGGGCGGACGCCACATTCGCTACGCCCAGCCGACTCCGCTGGCGAACCTCCATCTGACGCTGCTCGACAAAGTCGGCGTTCGCCTCGACAAGTTCGCCGACAGCCACGGCATGGTCGACGACCTGTTCGAGCCGCTATCGATGTAGAACGTCGACAAAAATATCCCTCGTTCCGCTCCTCTCGGGTGGCGCTGGCTCCGCCAGTGGGAGAGCGGGAATCGGTCGCCCATGAACATCCACTTCGAAGCATGACTTCCACCTTCAGCCTTACTGCCTGACGCTCGCTCGCTTCTTCATGCCTCGCTTCGCCGTCTATCTCGCCGCCGCCTTCGCCTTCGCGACGCCTTCGTTCGCGCAGGCGGACGAGCCGTCGGTCGCGGACGCGGCGGAGCGGCAGGAATTGCAACCGATCGACGATCTGCTGGCAGCGCGGGCGGACGTGAACGCCGCACAGGTCGACGGGATGACGGCGCTGCACTGGGCCGTCTGGCACGACGATCCGACGCTCGTCCGAAAGCTGCTCCGCGCGGGCGCGAAAGCGACGGCTGCGAATCGTTACGGAGTCACCCCTTTATCGCTCGCCTGCACGAACGGCGATGCGGGGATCGCGGAACAGTTGCTGAGCGCCGGCGCGGACCCGAACGCCAGGCTTCGCGGCGGCGAGACGGCGCTGATGACCGCCGCGCGCACCGGCAAGGTCGACGTCGTCCATGCCCTGCTGCGGCACGGCGCCGACGTCGACGCGAAGGAGCGGAGCGGCCAGACGGCCCTGATGTGGGCGTCGGCCGAGGGGCATGCGGACGTCGTGCAGGCGCTGATCGACGCCGGCGCCGACTATCGAAGCGCCCTGCCCTCCGGCTTCACGCCGATGCTGTTCGCGGCCCGCGAGGGTCGGACGAAGGTCGTGCAGGTCCTGTTGAAGGCGGGCGTCGACGCGAACGAAGCGACGAAGCCTGAGCGAAGGACGAATGGCCGCGAGCCGGTCGCGGGAACGTCTCCCTTGCTCCTCGCCGTCGAGAATGGGCATTTCGAGACAGCCGTCGTTCTGCTCGATGCAGGCGCCGATCCGAACGACCAGCGATCGGGCTATGCGCCGCTGCACGTGATGACGTGGGTGCGCAAGCCGAACCGCGGCGACGGCCTCGACGGCGAACCGCCGCCGCGAGGATCGGGCGGGCTCGGCAGCCTGGCTTTCGTCGAAAGGCTCGTCGAGCATGGCGCCGACGTGAACGCCCGGCTGAAGAAGGGGCCGAAAGGCGGGGGCCGGTTGGGCCATCCGGGCTCGACGCCTTTCCTGCTGGCGTCGGCGACGACCGATGCGGCGCTGATGCGGAAGCTCGCCCAACTCGGCGCCGATCCGCATCTGGCCAACGAAGAGAAGACGACGCCGCTGCTGGCCGCGGCCGGCGTGGGCATCCCGGCGCCGCAGGAATCGGGCGGGACCGACGCCGAAACGATCGAGGCGCTGTCGTTCCTGCTGGAACTCGGCTGCGACGTCGACGCCGTCGACGCGAACGGCGAAACGGCCATGCACGGCGCCGCCTACAAGATGTATCCCCGCGTGGTCGACTTCCTCGCCCGGCGCGGCGCGGACCCCGACGTCTGGAACCGGGCGAACCACTACGGCTGGACGCCCTCGACGATCGCCTCCGGCAAGCGGCACGGCAACTTCCGCCCTTCGCCGGAGACCGCGGCCGCGCTCGAGCGGGCGCTCAAGAAAAATCCTGCCGCGGCGCCCGCGAACGCCGTCGAAACAACCGGGGAAGAATGAGCTTCGCCGCGAAACGGGCCGAGGCCGCGCTAGAGTCCTCCTCGACTCACGCACGCTCCGCGGGCACGGGCAGGTTATCGGGGGCGGCTTTCCAGGCGGCGGCGTATAATGCCGGCGTGCGATTCGCCTTCGGCGCCGATCTGGCGCCGGGCGGTCCGCCCGCCCCGCTCTTCCGCATCCCTCCTGCCTTGAGCCGCATCCTGGCTATGAGAATGAGCCTTCGTGCTTCGCTCCTGATCTTCGCGGTCGTCCTGGCCGCGTACGCTGGCGGACTCGCTGCCGCAGAAGTCGACTTCGCTCACGAGATCGTGCCGCTGCTGAAGAGCCGCTGCGCCGAGTGTCACAGCGGCGACGAGCGGGGCGGAGGCTTCTCGATCGATACCCGCGAGTCGTTCCTGGGCGGAGGCGAATCGGGCGTCGCCGCGGTGGCCGGCAAGAGCGGGGAAAGCGAAGTCGTCGCTCGGATCGGTTCCGACGACGACACGATCCGCATGCCGCCCGAGGGCGAACCGCTCACGGCCGAGCAAATCGCCCTGGTCCGTCGCTGGATCGACGAAGGGGCGAAGTGGGAGCAGGGCTATTCGTTCGGGCCGACGGCCTACGATCCGCCGCTTAAGCCGCGGATGCCGGAACTTCCTCCGCCGCTCGCTTCGCGCGAGCATCCGGTCGACCGGATCCTCGACGCCTACTCGAGCGAGCGAGGGCAGGAACCTCCTCCGCCCGTCGACGACGAAACCTTTCTTCGCAGGGCGTCGCTCGATCTCGTCGGGCTGCTGCCGACGCACGAAGAGCGCGAGGCGTTTCTGAACGACGCGTCGCCCGACAAGCGGGCGCGATTCGTGCAGACGCTGCTCGTGCGGGACGTTGACTACGCCGAGCACTGGCTCACGTTCTGGAACGACCTGCTGCGGAACGACTACGCCGGCACCGGGTTCATCACCGGCGGACGGACGCAGATCTCGAAGTGGCTGTACGACGCGCTCGTCACGAACAAGCCGTACGACCAGTTCGCGCGGGAGCTGATCGCTCCGCCGACTCCGGAGAGTTCCGGCTTCGCCGACGGCATCCGCTGGCGGGGCGAAGTGAGCGCCGGCCAGACGGTCGAGATTCAGTACGCGCAGAGCGTCGGTCAGACGTTTCTCGGCATCAACCTGAAGTGCGCTTCGTGCCACGACAGCTTCATCGACCGGTGGAAGCTGAAAGACGCCTTCGGCCTGGCCGCGGTCTACTCGCAGCGACCTCTGGAACTTCATCGCTGCGACAAACCGACGGGCGAGACGGCGACGGCCGCCTGGATCTTTCCCGAACTGGGACAGATCGATCCCGCGGCGTCGCAGCCCGAACGGCTGAAGCAGCTCGCCGATCTGATGACGCATCGCGAGAACGGACGCTTCACGCGGACGATCGTGAACCGGCTCTGGCACCGCCTGATGGGCCGCGGCATCGTCCATCCGGTCGACGCGATGCAGAGCGAACCTTGGAACGCCGACCTGCTCGATTACCTAGCCGAGGATCTGGTCGCGAACGGTTACGATCTGAAGCGGACGCTGGAACGGATCGCCACTTCGCAGGCCTACCAGTCCCGTGCGGAGAGCGTCAGCGAAGCGGCTGACGCCGACGGGTACGCTTACGCCGGTCCGCGATCGAAGCGGATGACCGCGGAGCAGTTCGTCGACGCCGCCCGGCAACTTACCGACAGTAGCCCCGACAAGTTCGACGCGCCGGTCGTGCGAGGCAAGCCCGATGCCGGGGCGCCGAATGCGCAGCCGGTCGCCGGCGCCTGGATCTGGAACAGGGCCGACGTGAGCGCCGTCGCCGCAGGCGAGAAGCTCGCCTTTCGCAAGCAGTGGAATCTGACGGCGCCGCCTGCGTCAGCGTCTGCCGCGATCTCGTGCGACAACGCCTACACGCTCTACGTCAACGGCAAGCGGATCGCCCGCGGCGAGAACTGGGAAGCGCCCGATCTCCTGCCCCTGTCGAATCTCAAGCAGGGCGCCAACGAGATTCTGATCGTGGCCGAGAACGGCGGCGCGGGTCCGAATCCCGCCGCGCTCTTCTTCGAGGCCCGCTCGTTCGACGCGGACGGGAAGGGGGGCGCGCTCTTCACCGACGAGACGTGGGAGTGGAACGCCCAGCTTCCCGACAAGAACGGCAAGTACAAGCAGCCGGCGAAGGACTGGAAGCCCGCGGCGAAGGCGGCGCAGCAGCAGGTCTGGATGAGCCGACTGGAAGGAGAGCTGACGCAGGGGCTGTCGCGCGGCGCGTCGGTATCGCAGGCGATGGTCCGGGCGTCGCTGCTGAAGAGCGATTTCCTGATGCGATCGCTGGGACGCCCCAACCGCGATCAGATCGTCAGCGTGCGACCGCTGGAACTGACGACGCTGGAGGCGATCGACCTCTCCAACGGCGAGGCGCTGGCCGACCTTCTCCGCCGCGGCGCCGCGACGCTGCAGCAGCGCGAATGGGCGTCGCCCGAAGCGTTCATCGACTGGACCTGGCGCTTCGCCCTCAGTCGCGATCCGACCTCCGCTGAGCGCGAAACCCTTTCCGGGATCGTCGGTCCCGAACTGACGACCGAAGCGATCGAAGACGTCCTCTGGGCGGTCGTGATGCTTCCGGAGTTTCAGTTAGTACGGTAGTAGGCGACAGCAGGTCGTGACACGAATCATGCGACGGAATGAAAGCGATCCGATGAACGAACAGCGACATCGCCGCGAGTTTCTCCGCGAACTGGCGGCCGCCGGGGCTGCGACGATGCTGGCCGGCGCTCCGCGATTGCTGAGCGCCGAAGACGGCGCGACGATCGAGCATCCTCGTCCGAAAGCGGACTCCTGCATCCTGCTCTGGATGGGGGGCGGCATGGCCGCGCCCGACACGTTCGATCCGAAGAAGTACGTGCCGTTCGAGGTCGGCCTTCCGGTCGCGAAGGTGGAGAGCACCTTCCCCGCGATCGACACGGTCGTCGACGACGTCAAGATCAGCGCCGGGCTGGAGCACGTCGCGCAGGTGATGGACCGCGCGACGCTGATCCGCTCGCACGTGTTGCCCGACCTCGGCAGCATCCTCCATTCGCGGCATCAGTATCACTGGCACACGGGGTACGTCCCGCCGCAGACGGTCGCCTGTCCGCACATCGGCGCCTGGATGGCCCGCGTGCTGGGACCGCTGAACCCGGTCATGCCCGCGTTCGTGAACATCGGCCAGCGACTGGAAGGGGTGGGCGAGCAGGAAGAACTGAAGGCCTTCACCACCGCCGGCTTCTTCGGCAGCGAGTTCGGGCCGATGAACCTCCCCTACCCCGAGGAGGCGGCGACGTCGGTCCGACCTCCGAAGGGAATGGACCCCGGTCGCTTCGCGCGGCGGAACCAGCTCTTCCGCAAGCTGGTCGAACAATCGCCGCAGGGCGAGTTCGTCGGCGACTTCCAGCGCGAGTCGCAACTGCGTGCGATGGAGAACGCCTATCGCCTGCTGAGCGCGAGGGAACGCGAGGCGTTCGATATCTCGCTCGAACCGAAGGAGAGCTACGAGAAGTACGACACCGGGCGCTTCGGACGCGGGTGCCTGCTCGCGCGTCGACTCGTCGAGAACGGCGCCCGGTTCGTCGAGGTGACGACGGAGTACGTCCCGTTCCTCAACTGGGACACGCACGCGAACGGCCACACCACGCTGGTCGAAATGAAGAAGCAGATCGATCGCCCGATCGCGCAGCTCATCCTCGACCTGGAGAGTCGCGGGCTGCTTGACCGGACGCTCGTGATCCTGGCCAGCGAGTTCAGCCGGGACATGATCATGGAAGGGAAGCCCGGCTCGAACGCGAACGACCAGACCACGGAGCCGGTCGACGCGTTCAAGGAAATGAAGCACTACGGCCAGCACCGTCACTTCACCGGCGCCTCGTGCGTCGTGATGTGGGGCGGCGGCGTGAAGAAGGGCCATCTGTACGGCTCGACCGCGAACGAGCGGCCCTTCGTCGCCGTGGAGAAGCCGCTCTCGGTTTCCGATCTTCACGCGACGATCTTCACGGCCATGGGCATCAGCCCCAAAACGGCGTACGACGTGGAGAAGCGCCCGTTCTACGCGACCGAGGACGGCCTCGGGACGCCCGCGATGGATCTGTTCGGCGCGTGATTCCGCGACGAGTCCCAGCGGAGCGACTCTTCTTCCTTCTCTCTCGGATCGGTCTCCGCCATGCAGCGTCGCACGTTTCTGATCGCCGGTTCGGCGCTGGCGGTCGCGGGCCCGATCGCGTTCGCCGAGGAGAAGAAGCGTCGCGTCGCCGTGATCGGCCACACGGGCCGCGGCGATTACGGGCATGGTCTCGACACGGTCTGGAAGCAGATCCCGGGCGCCGAGATCGTCGCCGTCGCCGACGCGAACGAGGCCGGATTGAAGAAGGCGCAGGCGAAGCTGGGCGTCGAGCGCGGATATGCCGACTATCGCCGGATGCTGGTTGATACGCGACCCGAGTTCGTGTCCGTCTGCCCCCGACATGTCGATCAGCATCATGACATGGCTCTGGCGGCGATCGAGGCGGGCGCGAAGGGGATCTACATCGAGAAGCCTTTCTGCCGCACGCCCGCGGAAGCCGACTCGCTGCTCGCGGCGTGCGAGAAGCACGGAGCGAAGATCGCCGTCGCGCACCGCAATCAGTATCACCCGGCGCTGGCGCATGTCGAACGACTGATCGCTGACGGCAAGCTGGGACGCGTCCTCGAATATCGCGGGCGGGGCAAGGGCGATCGACGCGGCGGAGCCGAAGACTTCTGGGTGCTGGGCTGCCACATCGTCGATCTGGTGCGGCGATTCGCCGGCGACGCCGTCTCCTGCTCGGCCCTGCTCCTCCAGAACGGGAAACCGGGGACGGGAGCGGACGTGAAGGAAGGCGCCGAAGGGCTCGGTCCGCTGGCGGGTAACGAGATGCACGTCCGCTACCAGACGGCGAGCGGCGTCGTCGCGTACTACGATTCGATCGCCGACGATCGGACGAGCGGCGCCTTCTCCCTGCAGATCGTCGGCAGCGAAGGAGTCGTCGCGATCCACATCGACGCGAACCCCGTCGCCCACTTTATTCCCGGCAATCCCTACGCGCCCGCTGCCGAACCGAGGTCATGGATTCCCATCACGACCGCAGGCGTCGGCGAGCCGGAGAATCAGCCGGAGCTGATCGCGAACGTCGCGAACCACGTCGTCGCGGCGCTCGACCTGATCGCCGCCTGCGACGAGGATCGCGGCCCGCTCTGCAGCGCTGCGGACGGCGCCGCAACGGTGGAGATGATCTGCGCCGCGTTCGAGTCGCACCGTCAAGGCGGCGCCAGCGTCAGCTTCCCGCTCAAGCAGCGCGACAACCCGCTCGCGCTGATGAAGAGTTCCGGCTGAGTCAGTCGGAGCTCGCAGGCGAATCGGTTGCGGCGTCGATCAGATCGTCCCGCCAGATCACCTGAGGCTGCGGGCGAACGGGCGTAGGCTCGGCCTGGTGCGTCTCGTCTCCGAGAACCTGATCGTAGAACAGGTCGACGTAACAGGCGTCGTCCGCGTCGGCGACTCCCCGGGCGTCGCGCTCGGGCAGCAGATCGAAGGTCCGGCCCCCTGCCTTCAGGGAGAGTCGCGTCTGACGATAGTCCGCCTTCGGAGAGCCTTTACGGCCCAGGCGATTGCAGATCTTGAACGGGCCGACGCCGTACTCCCGATCGGGCCATGACAGGGGCATCGTCGGCCAACTGTTCGACAGGCTCAGCGCCCGCTGCGTCGGCCCGAGCGGAATCGAGAGGCCGATGAACGCGGCGTCGGAGGAGCCCTGCCTCGCCCGAACGGAGAGGTCGATCGCGCCGGTCGGTCCGGCTTCGACCCAGTCAGGAACGGCGATCTCGCCCGCGACGAGCCGGTACCCGTCGCCGAGATCGATCGCCTTCTCCCAGGTCGCCTCGACCGACGCGAACTTCTTCAGCGCTCCGAAGCCGGTCGGACGCTTCGGGTCGTAGCCGCGGGCTTCGATCACGAACGGCCCGGCATCGGCGGCAGATCCTTCGTCGCGAAAGAGGGCCGCGACATGGAACTTGTCGCCCGGCGCGATCCGCTCGACGTCCATCAGCACGGCGGCGACGGCGACAGATCCGTCGGTCGTGCGTTCCGGTCCGCCGAGAACGCGGACTCGATCGAGCGGCGTCGCCTCCTTCAGTTCGGCGGCGAAGAAGCTGCCGGGCATGGAATAGCCGATCGGAAACTCCAGGTCGACTTCGCGGACGAGGCGCTCGAACTGCTCGAACGTTTCCGCTTCTCCGAGGTCGGCGCTTTCGAGATGCCACAGGAAGCGATGGACCGGCCCGTAGTCCAGCAGCAGGTTCTTCCGCAGCGGTCGTTCGTCGCCCGACGTGACGACGATCTCCGCATCGATCGGCATGCGGACCCGGAACTGACCCGCTGCCTCGAACTGCTTCAGCGTTCGTCCGTGGCGGAGAATCTCCACCTGCCCCGAACGTTCGCGGCCGGTCTCGAAGTCGTAGATCCTTCCGCGAACGACGACGCTGAACGGTTCGTCCTTTTCTGCCGCCGGCGTTCGGTCGAAGTAGATGGGACTCGCGAGCGCGACTTGCCACTGCGCATCGCTGCCGTAGACGCGCACGGCGTACCAGCAGGGCTCGCTTTCGGAGATGACGCGCGTCACGCTCGCCTGATTCGACTTCGGCGTCCACTCTCTCACGACGATGCCGTTGCGCAGCAGTTCGATCCGGGCGATCGTCGTCGGCTCGTTCGTCTTCGGATCGACGGAGTCCAGGCTGAAGGCATGTTGCGGGTAGTCGACGTCGATCGAAACCGTTCGAGAACTGCCGTCGGGCGACAGCGTGGCGCCGCTGATCTGGCCGTCGATGCCGAACCGCACCAGCGGACCGGTCGTCGCCATCGTCCGCCCCCGGCGGACGGCTTCGACCAGATTCTCCGGCGAGACTTCCGCGCCCTCGCCGAGATAGTAGTACGTGTTCCAGAAGCCGGGCGCCTTCATCCCCAACTCGGGACGATCGAAGCAGGCGTCGCTGTCGGCGAAGACGGGAACGAAGCAGCCGCGATTCAATAGCTCGAACCAGAGCCGATGCGCCGTCGCGTTCCCCGGCTCGTCGCTGAGCACGCTCAGGCCGTCGAAGGAGGGCCCGGCGAACGCGTCGAAGATCAGTTCGCGGGCAAGATTGTTGCCGGGGAAGTCGAGCCATTCGCCGCGGTACTGCTTGCCGGGATAGTAGCGGACCGAATGGACGTAGACGGCCACGCCGCCCTGTTCGTGAATGGCATGCTGCACCTTCCAGTAAGGAGGCTCTTCGGAAATCAGGAACGGGTTCTCGACTCCGAGAATCACTTGATGCCCCAGGATGTTCTTCGGTCGTTCGGCGCCGAGGAACATCTGGAAGTCGGGGCCCGAGACGGCGCGACAGGCCGCGCGATAGCCCGCGAGGTCGAGCGTTCCCGCTCCTGTGTACTCCTGGCCGACGGAGACGAAGTCGAGGCCGTTCGCCCGGCAGGTCAGCGCGACGTCTTCGTAGCTGGTCTCGCGCTGGTTCTCGCCGTGGATCATGTGGACGTGCAGATCGCCCGCGACCCATCCGAGCCGTTGCATGTCGACGACCTTGCGGAGTCGTAGCTCCACCGTCGTTATCTCGCCAGCTTTCACGTCCACGCTTTTCGTCTCAGCACGCCATTGCATTCCGCGCGCGGCCGCGATCGACGTCGGACCCGAAGGAAGTTCGAACGTCTCTTCGCCGTCGATGAAGACTGCATGCGCTTCGATGTTCGGCCAGCGGTCCGCCGAGAGGCGCAGTCGATCGCCCGGGTAGGCGCCGTCGCTCGCTTTCAGGACGAGACGTGCCGGCATCGCGGCGCCGGTCGCTTCGTCGAGCACGCGCACGGTCAGCTTCCAGGTTTCCTGAGCGGTCGCCTCTCGACCGCTCAGGCTGACTGCGAAGAGAAAAGCCGACAGTAGCGCGAGCCGCGCGGGAAGACGATGCATCGGGAGACTCCGCCCGCGCGACGAAGGATGTCGAGCCGGCGTTCATGGAGAGAGGATAGGCGAGAGAAGAGCAGCGGGCGACGCGAAGACCTTCCCGCTCAGTCCGCACGAACGATCGGCTTCGCCCGGCGGGTCATCCCCACAGGCCCCGGAGCTTTTCCTTCTCCGGCGCTTCGAGCGGGAACTTCTTGCTGAAGGGGTGGTCGGCGATCCCGGCGAATTCGCGGAGCGCCGTGTGAATATGCTCGGGCCGGACGCGCACGCCCTGCTCGCGATCGACCGAGAGCGAGGCGGGATCGATGGGCACGTGGAACTGCTGTTCGTCGGTCGCTCCGATGACGCGGTTCCCCTTGATGCCGCGACCGAGGAACATGATCGAGCCGATCGACCAGTGATCCTTGCCGTTCCCGTTGTTGTAGGTCGGCGTGCGGCCCATCTCGCTCTGAACGACGAGGACCATCTTGTCGCGGATGCCCAGTTCCTCGGCTCGCCGCATCACGTAGGCGATGCCCGCGAGGAATTCCGGGATGAGCCGCATCTGGTCAGGGTCGTTATTGGCGTGGCTGTCGAACTGGCCGATCGTGAGGTTGGCCGAGACGCAGACGCCGGCCTTGAACGAGGCGAGCGCGATCTCCGCCTGCTGAAAGAGGCGTTCCTTCGGGATCTCGTCGGGGATGTAGGGCGTGACCCGGGCGAGCGACTTCGAATTCAGCTGACTGCCGTAGAGCATGTTCTCCGCACGCTCCGCCCGGGGCAGACGGGGCTGAGCGACTTGCGCCTGATGCTGATCGGCCAGCGCCTGCTCGATGCGGTCGAGGGCGAAGTCGTCGTGGTAGGGCGACCGTTCGTTTCCGTTGACGTAGTCCGCGTTCGCGATCTTCTGCAGCGACGGCAGGTACGGCACCCGCGCCATCGCGACGAGGTTACCGGTCGCGGAGTAGTTGCCGAACGTAAGGTACGAGATCGGGCACTCCGGCCCCTGGCACGCGGCGACGAGCGCGGCGAAGGTCGGATAGGCGAGGCTGTCGAGCTTGCCCGTCGCCATGTACCGGGCGCCGGGCGAATGGTTGTTGACCGAGTAGTCCAGGCCGTTGAGCACGAGCAACTCCTCGCCGAACTCGGCGTAGAAGTCCTCGTTGCTCATTCCGCCCTCTTTGTGCTTCGCGGTGGGCGCGAACTTGTGGGCCCCGTGCGTCTGAATGTCCCCTTCCTTATAGAGGCGGTTGATCCCTTCGATCCCTTTCGGATCCATCAGGTAGGTCGTGTCCCAGCCGCCCGAGGCGTTGAACACGACGTAGAACGGACCCTCGTAGGGGCCGTCCCTTTCGGGCGCGGGATCGGCGACGGACCAGCGCGGGATCGCGAGCCCCAGACCGGCCAGACCGCAGGCTTTCAGAAAGTCGCGTCGCATGAGGGGTCTTACTGGTAAAGGAATTCCTGCCGGCGCAGCAGATAGGTCACGACGCCCCGCCAGGCGCGGATCGTGTAATGATCGTCGGAGGGGACGTCCTGCCTTTCGCGTCGGCACGGGTACGCTTCCCGCTTGTCGTACGGTTCTTCCTGCGACTGGGCGTCGCGGACGATCCCGGCGAGAAGCTGGAAGGAGCGTTCGACCTCCGCCGAATCGACCGCGTCCTCCCGACCCAGCAAGGTCCAGTGGAGATGCATGATCGCCTCGCGGATCCTGGCGTCTCCGTCCGGCGACGCGCCCGGGACGACGTCGGGTTCGATGCGAGGAAAGAGCCGGCGGTTTTCGGGCGCCAGTGCGAAGTCGCTCAGCGTGTTCTCGCAGGCGACGTCGTTGGCCATCATTCGCTGGATGGCGCCCATCGCGCCGCTGGGATCGGCGGGGCGCTCGGTCACCTCCTGCGAATCGATGCCGCCGTAGAGCATGGCCATCTCCCCTTCGAGCCGGCCCCAAGGCTTGCCGAAGATGGCGGCGACCTTCCGTTCCAGTTGCTCGGGCGACAACAGACTGACGACGCCGATGTCGTCGAGTTCGGCCAGACGCTCCGGCGACTCCACGGCGTCCTCCGGTCGATCCGCCCGGTAGAAGTCCGAGAGGACCCATTCCCGGAACGCGACCTTCAGGTCGAAAGTCGATTCGACGAATTTCTGGGCGATGCGTTCGACCTCTCGGCGCTGCTCGCGATAGGCGCGGCGTTTCGCGGCGAAGAGGGGGTCGTCGAGTTCCTTCGGCGGCAGCAGGACTTTGCGACCCGTCAGAATGGAATAGACGTGCTCGACCATCGTGGCGGCGAAGCGGGGATCTTTCGCCGTTCGCTCGCCCAGCCATTGCAGCGCCCGCCAGCGTTCTTCGGAGGGCATCTCTTCCCCCTCGAAGCCGGCTTGAAACATGTCCTCGTACCAGCCTTCGCGTCGCGGGCCGTAGACGCCCTCGAAGTCGTAGTAATCCTGGAACAGGCTGGCGACCGGATCGAGCGTGCGATGGCAGACGACGCATTCGGATGCCTGCATCGTGGGAATCTCGTACTTGGCCGTGACCGTCGCAGCATCCGAGACGCGAGCCGCGAGTTCCAGGGCATCGACGCCCAGGAAGTGCTGGAAGTACATCCGCGCGCGGAGGCGATTTCGGTTGGTCTCGGTCGTGGGATAGCGCCGCAGGTACTGAAACGTGCTCAGGATCCCGGCATGCGGATAGAAGCCGGTCGCCGACTCCTGATCGTCCCGCTTGTCCCGTCCGACGAGCGCCTTGAGCTTGACCTGCACGTACTCGAAGGGATCGTCCGGGTCCTCGAACTCGGGCCGCAGATCGTCGTAGATGCCGTAACCGCGGGAGGTATAGGGCGAGACCATGATGTAGTCCGCCGTCACGATCTCCGTGAAGGGTCGATCGTTTCGCACGATATGCTCGACTAGTTTGAGCGGCTCCTGAAACAGCGCTTCGCGATAGTCGTTCGCCAGCTTGTAGCGGGCCTGCTGTCGCTCCTTCTCGTCAGCGATGTGCGAAAGATCGTGCTTCTGCGTCCAGTGGCGCGTTTCGCTGAAATGCCGGTACGTCAGCGCCGACTCGGCGCCGTCGATGTAGCCGAGCGTCAGGAAGATGTCGTTGAACCCCTCGCGCAGGCGATCGTAAAAGGCGTCCTCCTCCATCACGCGATCGAGAATACCGGGCAGCGCGTCCAGGCCTTCGGTATCGACCGCGGCTAGTTCGTCTTCCGTCGGCAGTCTTCCAACGAGCGATAGCGTCGCCCGGCGCAGCAGCCGGCGATCGCTCAGCATCGTGACGCCGTCGAAGAAGGGCGGCGCGTCGGGATCCTCTTCCATGCCGGCGACCAGCTCGCCGTTCTGCGACGCGCTCGCCCGGCGAACGAATTCTTCGAGAATGCGATACTCGGCGGAATCGGACTTCAGAACGTCTTCGCCGCCATGGTCGAGCTCGCCGACGACCTTCGCCAGCAGGTAAGACTTCTCCCCTTCCTTACGCAACGCGAACGTCAGGAAGAGCGACTGATTCTGCGACAGGGCCGCGTCTCGATCAGGACCGACGCTGCGCTGCGGATCGAGCAGCACGAGTTCGCTCTCCTCCGCATCGCCGCCGGCTTTGTGACAGGTCAGACAGACCTGCGAACCGACCTTCGCCCAGACCTCTTCGGCGAAGTAGGCGTCGACCGGCGCCGAGCAGCGACCGCTATAGGGCGCCGGTTCCTGCGCTGTCGTCACGCACAATGACAAGGAGAGCGACAGTGACGGAATCGCCAGGGCAGCCGCCAAGGCGATCAGGCGATAGCTAACGAGCGCGGCCATCGGCGGGAATTCGGCTGAGCGGCCAGGAGGGACGAGCGGCGGGCTATCGATCAATCTAACGTCAAAGAGACCCGATCGGTACTCCTTCCCGCTCCTGCCGGCTGCTATGCCCGCGGATCGTCCCAAGGCTTGGGGGCCATCCAGGGGGGCCTGCGCCGTTCCTTTCCGCTGGCCGTCAAGACGCGGGTCGCGCTCCGATGATGACGTACCGCAGGTAGGTGACGTACGTCCCTTCGCCGGCCCCGACGTATTCGTCCCCGTCAGGCGTCAGATACCGTCGCAGTCGGGCCACCTCCTTTTCGCTGGCGACGGGCCGGACCTTCTCCAGACGACCGGCCAGTTCGAGCGCGAGCCACTTGGCGGTCGCTGCGTCGAGCGGCCCGTTGCGATCGAACGTGAAGGAGCGGATCGTCACGTTTTCGAGTCCGTGCCGCCGGAAAAGATCTTTCGCGTACCTGGGAAAGGCGTAGCCATGCCGGTCCGCCGGAGTCAGCGTCTTCGCCTCCAGTTCGCAAAGCTTCCGCTCGATCGCCAGCGGCCAGGGACAGATGACGTCGTGAACCGAATCGGTCTCGGTGTAGACGATCGCTCCGCCCGGCTCGCATAGCCGCAGCGGGCCGGCCATCAGGCCGTCATGGTCCTCGATCGACTGGAGCGAGTCGGCGCAAAAGACCAGCGAGAACCGGCCCAGGGACTCGGCAGGTTCGAGAACGTTCGACTGCTCGTACCGCAGATTCGCGATCCCTTTGGAAGCCTCGCGCGCGGCCTTCAGATAGGCTTCGTCGTCGTCCAGACCGACGACCTCGGCGTGAGGCAGCGCTTCCGCGAGCATGCGGGTAAAGGAACCGTCGCCGCAGGCCAGATCGACGACTCGATTCCACGGCTTGCCGTCGCAGATCTCGCCGATCATCGCCTTCAGTTCGACCTCATGCGCCGCATGCTGAGCGTCGAGCGTCGCAGCGTAATCGGGCAAGTCTGTGTCGTCGGCCATGGCGAACGTCCGTACCGCTGCGTTGCGTCGTAATTGGAGAGTCAGCGGTATGCTTGGGTTATGCGACGCTTCTTCCAAGCGGTCAGCATCGCATGCCTACAGAACTCGAACGCTCTCCGAACCGGGATGTCGCGATCGCCTCGAACGACGAAGGGGCAAGCGTACCGACCTGGAAGTTCAAGGCGCTGTACGACGGCAAGTGTCCGTTTTGCCGAGTGGAAGTGCGGTTGTTGCGCCGTCTGAACCGATCCGGCGCGCTGGCGCTGGAAGATATCGCGGCGGACGACTTCGACCCCGGGCGATACGACAGCACGCTTCCCGAACTGATGGGAACCATGCACAGCGTCCTCCCCGACGGGACTAAAACCGTCGGCATGGAAACGTTCCGCCAGGCCTATCGAGCCGTCGGATTGGGGTGGCTGCTCGCACCGACCGGATGGCCGCTGCTCCGGCCGATGTTCGACGGCCTCTATTCGCTCTTCGCCCGCTACCGCGTCCGGCTCGGCGGCCTCTTCGGCGAGTCGTGCCCCGACGACCGGTGCTCGCTTTAGGCATCGTCCGGCGTCGCGTCGCCGAGAAACCTGATCAGCTCGCGATTCACCCGGTCAGGCTCCTCGCGCTGGATCCAGTGCCGGGCGTTCTCGAGTCGCATCAGGAGCGCGTCGTCGCAGAGCTTCAGGCTCGCTTCGGCGAGGCCCGGTTCCTCGGTCGGGTCCTGCATTCCCCACAGGATCAGCGTCGGCGTCGTGATGCGGAGCTTCATGGCATCCGACCGCCGCCGCGCGAGCGCTCGGTAGTAGTGGATCAGCGCGGTCAGCGCTCCCGGCTCCCGCCAGGCGGCGACCAGAAGCTTCCGGTCGCTTTCGTCGAAGATGCCGGGCAGACTGGTCGACTGGACGCTTCGAAACAGCATCGCGTAATCGCGTGCGGAGAGCATCGCCTCGGGCAGACGCGGAATCTGAAAGAACCCGACGTACCAGCTCTTCAGAATCTGCGTCGGACTGCGGAAGAGATAGTCGCGGAAGATGCCGGGGTGCGGCGCGTTCAAAACGGCCAGTCGTTCGACGCGCTCGGGAAAGCGGGCCGCGGCCCACCACGCGACGATGCCGCCCCAGTCATGTCCGACGAGACGGAACGTCGAGTAGCCCTCTGTGTCGGCAAGCGCGACGACGTCTTCGGCCAGGCGATCCAGGTCGTAGGAGGCGACGCCGCGGGGCTTGTCGCTGCGCCCGTACCCGCGCTGGTTGGGAGCGAGCACGCGAAAGCCCGCCGCTGCCAGAGCAGGGATCTGCAGATGCCATCCCTGCCAGATATCGGGAAACCCGTGCAGCAGTATCACGAGCGGTCGCCCCAGCTCGCCTGCCTCGGCCACCTGCAACGCGATGCCGTTCAGCGGTCGCGAGCGTTCCTCGTAAGGCAGCGTTTCAGGCGTCACGGTTCGGGCCAGTAGGATTCGTTCGTGCTGCCCGCTGGTCAGCGGCCTGTGAGCGTGGCGATCTCTTCGGGAGTCAGAACCCGGTCGAACGCCGCGATCTCGTCCAGCCGACCTTCCCAGTTCGTCTCGCGGTCGCAGCTTCCGCCGAAGAAGAACTGGTCGACCGCGACGCCCTCCGCGTCGAGCGTCGCCTCGATCTCCGGCTGCGGATCGCCGTTCAGGTAGACGCGAATCTCGCGGCCGTCCCGGACGAGGACCACGTGATTCCAGGTCCAGCGCTTCATGTCGGAGCGTCCGAAATGCGCCATATTCGCCTCGCCGCTGCCCCGAAAGATCAGCTTCCCCTGCCCTTCGCCCGCACCGCCTACGCCGAGCGTCTCGGCGGCGCCGGGGGCTGCGTGGTCGCGACCCTGCGCGAGGAACCAGCCGGAGACGTCCCGGGCGCCGTCGGGCATGCCGTTCCAGATCCAGAGCGAGATCGAATAGCGATCGCGCATGCCGGGAACGCGTGCGTTCAGGCGACCGCCCGCGAAGTGAGCGGCACGGTTCTTCTCTCCGGCCTCGCAGAAGGCATCGGGCCTCGGCCCCTCCAGGAAGAAGACCACGCCCGGCTCGTAGATGGCGTCGCCGTTCCCTGCGGCGTCGATCGCTCGGGGACCGGCGAGCTCGTCCAGACGCCAGTAAGCCTTCGGTCGATAGGACAGAGCGGTCTTGCTGACCCGTCCCTCGCTCTGCTGATACGTCTTTCGCGGCTGATCGGCGACCTGCTCCAGCAGCGTCAACGCCGCCTCGACGATCTTCGGTTCGGCCTCGACCTCCAGCCCGGCGCTTCGGGCGGCCCAGGTGTTGTAACCGCCGAGCAGGTGCTGCTCCGGAGGCGGAATATACCCGTCGCCGCCGTTGGCCAGTTCGATCACCATCGTCTGCGGGAGCGGGCTTTGCAGCTTCAGCTTCAGGCCGGAGATCGCGTACGTCTCGTTGGGCGTGGTCGCGATGGCGATGCCGCCGACGCGCAGGGCCTGAACGACGACCTCCGTCGACTGCCGCTCGTGCAGGATGATCTGCTCCCGGGCGTAAACCTCCTCGGTATCCTTGGGCGGTCGATCGCCCATCTCCGCCATGACCCGCTGGGCCCACTCCAGTCGCTGCTTGTCCGGCACGCGGTAACGCAGATTCATCCGCGTCTCCGCCATCGCGATTTCGGCATCGCTGGCGTACTCGATCTTCTCATACGCGGTCAGCGCCCGGTCGACGAGCGCCTGCGAATACTCCTCGATGTTCCGCCCCGCAAGTTGCTGGTCCTGCGGCTTCGTGTAGTCCCGCCGCCAGATATCGCCGCTGCATCCGTGCGACATCATCGCGACGAATGGCTGCTTGTCAGACGGCGCCTCGGCCGCGAGGCGCGTCTTGAGTCCTTCCGAAAACAGGCCGAAGTAATCGGCGCTCAGCGCTTCGTCGCCGAAGTAGTGCATCGAGAAATTCGCCAGGATCGCGAGCGGGCGCCCGTCGGCCGCCTGCACGGCGATCAGCGAGAGATCCGGATCCTCCGGACCGGCCTCGCCGACCGCGTCGTCCCAGTTCCCGCCCGCGTGCATGTTCGCTCGAACGGTCGGGTTGCCGAAGGGATCCTCGACCACGCGATCCGATCGACGGATCCAGCGCCGGGGCGCGGTGTACTCCGCGGCGTCGACGCTGCCGAAGCCGATGCGAGCGGGCTCCAGGTTCTTCTCCGCCGTCGCGATCGCCTCGGCCAATTTCTCGCGCAGGTAGGGAACGTAGGTCGGATCGACGTCCGTCCCCAGACAGGCGAGGCTCGACGGGGCGCTGTGGGTATGCGTCGCGGAAATCAGCATCCGTTCGGGCCGGATCTTCGTTCGTCCGCTGGCGGCCTGCTTCGCCTCGTCCAGAAGATCCCGCGGGAGCATGCAACTGTCGACCACGACGATCGCCACGCGCTCCTTCCCGTCATCCAGCACGAGCGCCCTGGCATGCAACGGCGTCTTGACCGTCCCGACCGAGCGAGTGAGCATTCCGCCGTTCACGAGAACCGGAAGACCGATCGGCGTCACGTCGACGACCGCCGCTCCCGCGCGGAGTTCTCCGCGAGCGACGGCGCCGATCGAGAGCGCCAGAACGAGCAGGGCCAGTAGCGAATGGCAGGCGGGCATGAGGAGACTCCGGCGAGAGCGGCGGCGGGGAATCAGTGCGGGCGGGAGGCTCGGCGAACGGAGGAGCGATCGCCGAACTGGTAGACAGCGGGCAGATGCTGGCGAGGAGGCGCCCCCTCCTGCGAACGGGCGTGCGGTCAGGATGGCGCCGGGAAGCGCCGGTGTCAAACTTGCGGCGGGATCCAGAACGCGCTCGCGGACTGCTGCCGTGATCGCCGGCGTAGCAGATCGACTCCTGGGAACTCGAAAATGTGTACGCCGAGGCGAAAACCTGCCGTCAGAAAGCGTCGAAGAAGTATTCCCAGGCGGGCAGGCACAAGATCGCCACGCAAGTCAGAATGACCGCCGCCAGAAAGCTCAGATAGACAAGGTTCAGAGCGAGACCGAAGACCATCCTCGCGGGAACGCGATTCTTTCGCTGGCGAGGCGCCGACTGAGGCGGCTGGTACGGGTTTGACATGCCGCCGATTCTACCTCCTGATCAGACGCATCGGTCGAACGGGTCCCCCGCCGCCAATCGACCGGAATTGATTCCCGGGCCGAAAAACGCTATCTTTCGATAGCGAGGCGGGTTCCGGCTTCCGACGATGCAATTTCGGCCATGGCCCGGCAGATAAAACGGCGACCTGTGCTTCGAGGCGCTGCATGCGTCTTCGGTCGCTGTACGCCCCCCTAAACCGGCGGTTTCGGCGGCTATGGCCGCCCCCGCACGAAGGCCCGAAGCGCCGACGCGACTGGCGGCCATCCGCTGGCGGCCTCGATCTTCGCGGGCCACCTCCCCTGCCCTCCGTCAGCCGCGTCGTGAACCCCCGGACTGTCCTGTCCGAAAGCCCGAGAACGTTTCCCAGCATGTCCTCCACGAACGCCGTCGTCAGTCGCGAAACCAATCGGCGGCGCACCTTCGCGATCATCTCGCACCCCGACTCCGGCAAGACCACGCTAACGGAGAAGCTGCTCCTGTTCGGCGGCCAGATCGAGGTCGCCGGCGCCGTTCGCGGACGCAAAACCCAGCGCGGCGCCACCTCCGACTGGATGGAGATCGAACGCCAGCGCGGCATCTCGGTCAGCTCGACCGTGCTCTCGTTCGAGTACGGCGGCTGCCTCTTGAACCTGCTCGATACGCCGGGTCACCACGACTTCAGCGAAGACACCTTCCGCACGCTGGTCGCCGCCGATTCGGCGATCATGGTGATCGACCTGGCGAAGGGGGTCGAGTCGCAGACGAAGAAGCTGTTCCGCGTATGCGCGCTCAGGAAGATCCCGATCCTGACCTTCGTGAATAAGGTCGACCGTCCCGGCAAGCAGCCGCTGGAGATCCTGGCCGAGATCGAAGCCGAACTCGGCGTCAAATGCTCGCCGCAGAACTGGCCGCTCGGCTACGGCGCCGACTTCCGCGGCATCGTCGATCTGAACACGGGCATCGCCCATCTGTTCGAGGAGCGTCGCGGCGACCGACGCCTGCACGGGACCTCGATTCCGCTCGACGAAGTCGACGAGACGCTCGTTTCGAAGGAGGCCCTCGCCCAGGCTCGCGAAGAGATCGAACTGCTCGGCGATTCGAACCATCTCGACCGGGACGATTTTCTGGCCGCGACCGCCACGCCGGTCTTCTTCGGCAGCGCCCTCACCAACCACGGCGTCGAGTCGTTCCTGCGGTCGTTTATCCAGATCGCGCCGGCCCCCGGTCCGCGCGAGGCGGATATCGGTCCGGTGGAAACCGATCGGGAGGACTTCGCCGGCTTCGTCTTCAAGATCCAGGCGAACCTCGACCCGAAACATCGCGACTGCATCGCGTTCGTTCGCGTCTGCTCCGGACGCTTCGCCCGCGATATGGAAGTGACGCACGCCCGGACGGGAAAGAAGATCCGTCTGCGGCGTGTCCATCGCGTCTTCGGCTCCGAACGGGAGACCGTCGACGAGGCCTTCCCGGGCGATATCGTCGGACTGGTGAACCCAGGCGAATTTCGGCTGGGGGATACGCTCTGCACGGGCGATCCTTTGCATTACGCGCCGCTGCCCGCGTTCGCGCCGGAGAAGTTCGCCGCGATCCGCTGCACCTCCTCGACGCGGCGCAAGCAATTCGCGAAGGGGATGGAGCAGTTGCTGGGAGAGGGAGCGATCCAGACCTTCCACGATCCCAAGGCAGCGACCAAAGAACCGATTCTGGCCGCGGTCGGCGAGCTGCAGTTCGACGTCGTTCGCTATCGCCTGCAATCCGAATACGACGTGGAGACGGCGTTGACCTGGCTCCCCTTCGTGACGGCTCGCTGGGTCAGCGGACC
Organism: Lignipirellula cremea; assembly: GCF_056501455.1. Taxonomy (NCBI): domain Bacteria; kingdom Pseudomonadati; phylum Planctomycetota; class Planctomycetia; order Pirellulales; family Pirellulaceae; genus Lignipirellula; species Lignipirellula cremea. The sequence continues at coordinate 4,396,632 of NZ_CM151415.1, read as the reverse complement.
CGGCCCGCTCGAAGACCTGCGTCTTCCCTTCGCGTCGCGACTGGTCTACGCGAACACGGGACATCCTGCGGTGCTCTTTTCCTCTGAATGGGACTTGAAGTACGCCCAGGAAACGAACAGCGCGTATCGCTTCGAAGCCACCCGGGCGGGCGACCTCTCGACGAACGCGAATGTCACCGCCGCTCGACTCTGACGATCACCGCCCCGAGCGAACGCTCGCTCCGGCGCGAACTCTCCGTCGCGAACGCCGCCGCTGACGCTCTTCCGTCCGGCGTGACCGTTCGCTCGACACAGCATCTGAATCAGTACCATGCAAGACGCCGCTACCACGCCCCTGCGTTTCGGATTCACCTTCGCCGACCTCTACCGCCGCGACGGCCTGGTCCGTCTGGACGAGACGTTCGCCGCGCGCCTGGCCGAGCACTCTCCCGAGCTCCATTCGCGGATGGTCCTCGCGCGCCTCGAACCGACGGCGCTGGCTCCGAAAGAAGAATCGGCGCTGCTCATCGAGATCGCGCCCTATCTCGAAGACTTCATCGCCGAACTGTTCGATATCGAGCCCGAACTGCGCAAGCTGCAGGCGCATCATTCGGAACTGGCGCCGCTTCAGACGGTCAAGCGAAAGTTCGTGCAGCGTCGGGTCAAGGGACGCACGCCTGAAGAGGCGGCCGCCATCGACGGCACGGCCATCGCCGCGGAACTGGAGGCGTTCCTCGGGGGGCCGTTGACCGACGTGCTCTACGCGGAGAAGGTCACCGCCTGGATGGAGCATGAAGCCGAGCGCTCGAAGCAGCTCGACCTCGCCGCGGAGTACGCCGTGTGGGCCTCGATGACGCCGGAGGGACGCCGCAAGCATCGGCACAGCGCCCTGTTCAACGTGCCGCGGAAGATCGATCACGCGCGGCTGGTCCACGTCGTCGAAGAGTTCCGCCACGACCTGGTGCAGCTCGCGCTCGCGCCGGAGGATCGCCGACCGCGCGTCGGCTTTCACCTGACCGATCCGGGCACCGACCTGGCCGGGGCGCTCGATCAGGCCAACTACTGCATCAAGTGCCATCACCAGGGCAAGGATAGCTGCTCCAAGGGCCTGAAGGAAAAGACGGGCGAGTTCCAGAAGACCGTCTACGGCGTGCCGCTCGCCGGCTGCCCGCTCGGAGAGAAGATCTCCGAAATGGACGAACTGAAGGGGGACGGCAATCCCATCGGCGCGCTCGCCGCGGTGACGATCGACAACCCGATGTGCGCAGGCACGGGCCATCGCATCTGCAACGACTGCATGAAGGCCTGCATCTATCAGAAGCAGGACCCGGTCGACGTTCCGCAGATCGAGACGCGCTGTTTGAAGGACGTGCTCGAGCTCCCCTGGGGCTTCGAGATCTACAGCCTGCTGACGCGGTGGAATCCGCTGAACTTCGCCCGCCCGCTGCCTGTCGCCCCGACGGGGAAGAAGGTGCTGGTCGTCGGCCTCGGGCCCGCCGGCTTCACGCTCGCTCATCATCTGATGAATGACGGCCACGCAGTCGTCGCGGTCGACGGTCTGAAGATCGAGCCGCTGCCGGAACGGATCTCGGGCGTCGACCCGCTGGGGAACCGCGTGCCGTTCGAGCCGCTGCGCGACGTCTCGGACATCTTCGAGGACTTGAACGAACGCGTGATGGCTGGTTTCGGCGGCGTCGCCGAGTACGGCATCACCGTCCGCTGGAACAAGAACTTCCTGAAGGTGATCCGGCTGCTGCTGGAGCGCCGCGAAGAGTTCACGATGTTCGGCGGCATCCGCTTCGGCGGCACGATCACCGTCGACTCCGCGTTCGAGATGGGTTTCGACCACATCGCGCTCTGCATGGGCGCGGGTCGTCCGACCGTGATTCCGATGAAGAACGGTCTCGCCCGCGGCGTGCGGCAGGCCTCCGACTTCCTGATGGCGCTGCAACTGACCGGCGCCGCGAAGGCCAAGTCGATCGCCAACCTGCAGGTCCGCATGCCGATCGTCGTCATCGGCGGCGGTCTGACCGCAGTCGATACGGCGACCGAGTCGCTCGCCTACTACCCCGTGCAGGTCGAGAAGTTCCTGCGGCGCTACGAAGAACTCATCGAAGCGCGGGGCGAAGCGGCGCTCGCCAGCCTTTGGTCGGGCGAAGAGAAGGAGATCGCCGACGAGTTCATCGCCCACGCTCAGGCCATCCGCGCCGAGCGCGCCGCGGCGAGCGTCGAGGGGCGACCGGCTCGCATCGCAGAACTGCTGCTCGGGTGGGGCGGAGCGACGGTCGCCTACCGGCGCCGCCTGATCGACGCGCCGAGCTACACGCTCAACCACGAAGAAGTCGCCAAGGCGATGGAAGAAGGCATTCGCTTCGCCGAGTGTCTCACGCCGGAAGAAGTCGAGATCGATCAGTACGGCGCCGCCAAGGCGCTCCGCCTGACGCAGTCGACGTTCGACGAAGCGACCGGAAAGCTCGTTCCGACGCCCGAGCCCATCTTGCTGCCCGCGCGGACGATCCTGGTCGCGGCGGGGACGCAGCCGAACACAGTACTCGCCCGCGAAGACGTGCGGAACGTTCGCATCGACGGTCGCTACTTCCAGGCGATCGACGAGCAGGGCCAGCCGGTAACGCCCGAGAAATCCGCCAAGCCGAAGGCGGCGCACGTCCTCATGTCGCGCCGCGAAGACGGACGCATGCTCAGCTTCTTCGGCGATCTGCACCCCTCGTTCGCGGGCAACGTCGTGAAGGCGATGGCGAGCGCCAAGCAGGGTTACCCGATCGTCTCCCGCGCGCTGGCGACGATGGAACCCAACGGCGTCTCGGCGACCGAGCTTGCCGCGACGCTGAATGACGGGCTCCGCGCGGTCGTGCATGACGTGATCCGCCTGACCCCCGACATCATCGAGATCGTCGTGAGGGCGCCGCTCGCGGCGCGGGCGTTTCAGCCGGGGCAGTTCTATCGGCTGCAGAACTTCGAATCGCTCGCGCCGACGGTGCAGGGAACGACGCTTGCGATGGAGGGGCTCGCGCTCACGGGCGCTGCGGTCGATCACGAGCGGGGTTTGCTCTCCATGATCGTTCTGGAGATGGGAGGCTCGTCCGACCTCTGCGCTCTGCTCAAGCCGGGCGAGCCGGTCAGCCTGATGGGACCGACGGGCTCTCCCACGGAAACCCCGGGCGAGGAGACCGTCCTGCTCGCCGGCGGCGGCCTGGGCAACGCGGTGCTCTTCTCGATCGGCCAGGCGTTCCGCGGCTTCGGGTCGAGGGTGCTCTACTTCGCCGGCTACAAGAAGCGGATCGACCGCTACAAGGTGGAAGAGATCGAAGCCGCAGCGGACGTCGTCGTCTGGTGCTGCGACCAGGATCCAGGCTTCGCGCCCAATCGTCCCCAGGACCGGGCCTTCGTCGGCAACATCGTCCAAGCGATGGCGGCGTACGCCCGCGGCGACCTGGGCGAGATCTTCATTCCCATGGACGAGGTCGAACGGATCATCGCGATCGGTTCCGACGGCATGATGCGGGGCGTGCAACAGGCGCGGCACACGGTGCTTCAGCCCTACCTGAAGCCCGGCCATCACGCCTACGGCAGCATCAACTCGCCGATGCAGTGCATGATGAAGGAGATCTGCGCCCAGTGCCTGCAGACGCATCGCGATCCGCTCACCGGCGTCGAGACGACGGTCTTCTCCTGCTCGAATCAGGACCAGCCGCTCGATCACGTCGGCTTCGATTCGCTCCGCAGCCGGCTGTCGCAGAACAGCGCCCAGGAAAGGCTGACGAAGCTTTGGATCGACCACTGCCTCTCGACGCTCGGACACCGAACGGCGACCTCCCGCGGCCCGTTCAGGAACGCCGAACTCGCGGACGCCTTGCCGGCATCCTGACGCGCACGTCGCGGGCGCCCGTGATTCGATCGACTTGCTGAAGCGGCTTGCGTGGACGGGCCGCTTCAAGCGATGAGAGCGACGCCTCGCCTTCCGATCGAGACGTCCAGCCGCACTTCACCCGGCGACCGACATATCGCTGGCTGAGGAGGTCCCGCTGCTTCGCTCGCCTCGTAACTGCCGGCGGTCGTTCATCCGCAGACGGACGCGACGCGCGAGGTTCTGCCGAGATCGCTCGGGGCCCCCGTCGCCGCTTGAGGAGATTTCGTCGCTCCAGAACGTGCTAGCGCCGGAGTCAGGTTCCGCCTTGCCCTCACGCTCACGCGCGCGTCTTCGCGTCGAGCATATCGGGGAAGTTTCGGAAGTGATGGGCGACCGTCTCGCCACCAGGTCGAAGGGCGATCGCTCCCGCCTGTCGAGGGTCGCCAGGGAATCGCCGTCGTCGCAAGCCCCCCTCATTTCGGCTACGCTTCGTTCGTTAAGAACCCCGCGGGGCTGCGGGACAGAGAGGCTTCAGACGCTCGGCCACCGGTCATGCGAGCGTCGTCGCCCGGATCGCTGGCCGACGCTCGTTTCATCTTCCACGTCGAGGTACGACATGCAGGCCCCTCGTTTCGTCCCCTGCGGCCTCTTGCTCGCAACTCTGTCGCTGGCCGTTCCGCTGCAGGCCCAGGACTCGGAATCCTGGAGTCAATGGCGTGGGCCGAATCGGGACGGCTCCGTTTCCGGAGCGGACTGGCCGGACACGCTGTCCGAGGAAGTCCTGACCAAGAAGTGGCGCGTGGAATTGCCGCCGAGCTACTCCGGTCCGGTCGTCTCCGCCGCGGAGGTCTTCGTCACGGGGACGGAGGACGCGAAAACGGAGGTCGTGTACGCCCTCGACCGGGAAACGGGCGCGAAACTCTGGAAGGCGGAGTGGGCCGGCGCGCTGACCGTCCCTTTCTTCGCCGCCTCGAACGGCAGCTGGATCCGCGCGACGCCGGTCTACGACGGCGAAAGCCTGTTCGTCGCCGGCATGCGGGACGTGCTCGTCGCCTTGAACGCGGAGACGGGCGAAGAACGCTGGCGAGTCGATTTCGTCGAGCGCTTCCAGACGCCGCTGCCTTCGTTCGGCTGCGCCAGCTCTCCGCTGCTCGACGGCGATTTCCTGTACCTGCAGGCGGGGGCCTCGGTCGTGAAGCTGGACAAGCGGACCGGCGAAACGGTCTGGCGCACGCTGCAGGACGGCGGCGGAATGACCGGCGGCGCCTTCTCGTCGCCGACGATCGCGACCTTGGCCGGCCAGCGGCAACTGCTCATTCAGACGCGCGAGGAGCTTGCCGGTGTGGACATCGAGACCGGCGCCGTGCTGTGGAAGCGAACCGTGCCGAGTTTTCGCGGCATGAATATTCTCACCCCGGTCGCGTTCGGCGACGGAGTCTTCACGAGCTCCTACCGCAACAAGTCCTGGTTCTTCGACGTCGCGAAGTCCGACGGAGCGTTCGCGACGTCCGAACGCTGGAAAGCCAACGTCCAGGGCTATATGTCGACGCCGGTCGTCGTCGACGGGCACGCTTACATCCATCTGCAGAACCAAAGGTTCGCCTGCATCGACCTGGCGACAGGCGAGGCGACCTGGACGTCCGAGCCGTTCGGGAAGTACTGCAGCCTGGTCGTGCAGGGGGACCGGATTCTTGCGCTGGATCAGGAGGGGGAACTGTTGCTGCTGAAGGCGAATCCGAAAGCGTTCGATCTGCTCGACCGGCGTAAGGTCAGCGATGAGGAAACGTGGTCCCACCTGGCCGTCAGCGGGGACGAACTCTTCGTGCGCGAGTTGAATGGCCTGAGCGCGTTCCAGTGGAAACGCACGCCGAACGAGTAGTGGCGCATACACGGCGAAGCGCTTCCCCGGCCGTCGATGATGGAGCGGAAGAGATTCTCGGAATCCGGTCCTCGCAGCGGGATCCCGACCTGCTAAAGACGGCAGTCGAATCCGACGACGATTTCCGCCCGCGAACGTTTCCCCTGCCGAAGAAAAAGCTGACGCCTCCGGCCAGAGGGCGGCTTCATTCCGTTCGGTCTCCATAACCGGAACGTACCGATCGCTGCGATCGAGGTCGCTGATGCCTCCGGCCTGGGCGTATAGCAAGCCGCTCGTCCGCCTGCCCGGCGCCTACGGCGTCAACCAGATCGCCAAGTGGATCCTCGACCAAGTCGGGGGGAAGCTGGCGGGTCTCTCCGCACGCGTCGCCACATAAGCATCGCGTTGGTTCGGATGCAGGCAATTCCCTGGCCGGCTGTCCCTCTGGACGAGCCGGCAGATCCTATTCGTTCGCAACCAACTTCGTGAAGCCTATCAGGAGCGGCCCGGCCCGCGGCGCCAGGCGCTCCGTCAACTAACGACCGGGCGACCCGACCGACGAGGACGCCGCTCGAACTTTCGGCGCCGAAAGTCGCAACGTCGTCTCGCTGGGATTGGAAGCGTCCAGACTTCGCGAAGGAGGACCTCGAAATTCCGGGCTACCCGCGTTTTTCTCGCCACGCGCCTCGGCATTGCGATCGCATCGCAGGCCGAACAAGCGCAAGTCTCGAACCTCGAAGTCGTTTCGACGCCCTTAATCTCCGATCCTGGCGGCCTTCCGACCGAGTCCGTTCTTTCTCGCCGGATCTCGCGACGCCTCCTGAAATGTCGGATACTGTGCAGCCCGCCTCGCGAGCGACGGTCCGCGTGACGCCGATGCGGCGGACGTCGTCGAGACGAAGGCATCCTCGCATCGCCCGCCCACTGCACTCCTCCCTCATCTTGAACTCTGGACTGCTGCGAAGCCCGCTGCGGGGCTATCGTCGCGCTATCTGTCCCCCCAGGCCATGGATACGACTCGGATCGACGAAGCGCTGCAGCTCATCCGGGAAAAGCGTCTCGGAGCCGAGGACGAGTTGCTGCGCCTCGCGAACGAACGGGTCGAGCGTCTCTCGCGGAAGTTCCTCAGCGCCTTTCCGACGGTCGCCGCCTGGTACGAGACCGGCGACGTGCGGCAGCTCGCCTTGATGCGCGCGCGACGGACGCTCCAGAAGGTCGACGTGTCGGACGCGAAGCACTTCTATCGCCTGCTCGCCAAGAAGGTCCGCGAAACGCTGCTCGACTTGAAGCGGCAGTTGCACGGTCCGCAAGGCCGAGCGTCGCATGAGCGACCGCTCCAGTCCGACGGGTCCGATTCGCGCTGGTTCGACCAGGGACCGGTCGACGAGACGCACGAACCCGGAAAGCTGGCCCAGTGGCTCGAACTCCACGCGGCGATCGAGGCGCTTCCCGAGCCGCATCGGCAGATGTTCGATATGCTCTGGTACAACGAACTGACGCAGGAAGAAGCGGCGAGCGTGCTGGACGTCAGCGTCCGTCACGTACGGCGTCTGTGGCGGGACGCGAAGCTGGCGCTGGTCGCGGCGCATCCCGACCTGAATCCCTGAAAACGGAGCGAGTCGCATCAGGGTCGTCGTCGGCGGAACAGCCGATCGGCGAGCGTCGGTCTGCTTCCCTGCGTCAGCGGTCCGCAACTCAAAGTCTCCTTCAGCGCCTCGGCGAATTCGGCCGCCGACTGCAGGCGAGCGGCCGGAGATTCTTCGCAAGCCGTCGCGACCAGCCGCTCGAGGCGCCTGCGGACCTTCGGGCGGAGGGGCAGACCCGGGGCAACCCCACGGCTCTTGCCAGGGTGATCCGGTCGAGGATCCGCAGAGGCTGCCGAAGCGCTCGCCGCGGAGCCGCGCAACAATCGACTGAGCACGACGCCCAGGGAAAAGATGTCCGACCAGGGACCCAGCGCGCCTTTTCCGGCGGCCCGTTCGGGACTCATGAACTCGGCGGTGCCGAGCACGTAGGCGCGGCTGCGCAGCGAGGAGGCGTGCGAGATTTCCAGCGCTTCGATCGACGCCGCGGGAGCAGCTCCCGGCAGATAGGGAGTCGCGGCGCCCCAGTCCAGGAGCGCCGTGTCGCCGTTCTCGCCGAGCAGGATGTTGCTCGGCTTCACGTCGCAGTGCAGGATCCCCCGCCGGTGTGAATGAGCCAGCGTCCGGCAGACCTGGATCAGCGCCGCGAACGATTCCCGGAGACTCGACTCCACCTGCTCAGGATCGCCTCCGGCCATGGATTCGATACGTCGTTGCAGGGTTTCGCCCGGCACGTACCGCATCGCCAGAAACGGAAGCCCGAGCTCCGTCGTTCCGACGCCGAACACCGGCGCGATGCCCGGATGGTCGAGCCGGGCCGCGATCTCCCCCTCTTTCCGAAGTCGCAGCGCCGAGGCCGGGTCGCCCCAGTGAGCCGTCTTCACCGCGACCTCCCGCTTCAGCGTCGAATCGAAGGCGAGGTAGACGCTGCCCTGTCCTCCCGAGGCGATCGGTCGGACGATGCGGAGCGCTAGGCCCAGCGACACGAACTGCGGGGCCGCCGGCGCCTGTAGCGGTTCGCTCAACGCTCGATCGACGCGTTCCAGACGACGAAGGACCGCGGTCAAGCGTTCGGCGAGCCGAGTGTCCCCGCTGCACAGACCGAGGACGTCCGGTTGCGTCTCGCCGGACTCGACGCGCAGCTCCCACGCTTCGAGGGCCGCGTTCAGCTCTTCGTCGAGTTCCGACTCTTCGGCGACGCTCACTTGGCTTCCCGGGCACGAGGCTGAATTTCTGGAATCGACGGTCCGGGCGCTTCGTTCGCGTACGCTCTCGCTGGCGGGAAACGCGTCGCAGCGAGGATCGACATCTGCAATCGCTCCCTCGCTCGGAAATTTCCCGACCTCCGGCGCTCCGCCTCTAGGCCCGGGATCGCACGGCCCGGAGGCGGTTCGGATCCTATGTTACGTCCTAGTCCCCCTACTGCGAATCATTGGCTTGCGTGGATGCATCCGTTAGCTTCGTGATCAAACGCTTCCGTCACTCTCGGAAGCCGCGCTTCCCGCAGGTCGCGGGTCGCAAAGAAGGGTCACGGATGCCATGGTCATCGCCTAAGCGAGCACGCGCGGAGCTCGCCGGCAGTTGTAGATCTCCGTTTCAGCCATGCGCCGCGCTTTCGCGACGGCAGCGACAGGCCGCGATCGGCGGAGCGGCGGTGTCGAAGCTGCTTTTCCGCGCGCTGCCGTGGCTCGGGCGGACGAGCTGACCGAGGTCATGCCGCTGCGACAGCGCGGAATGCCTACGCCGCGTTCATCTGCAGAAGGTGGATCTTGGCGGCGCCGCCGGCATACGCTTCGCCGGGAGCGCCGCGACCGTTTTGATTCCGAGAGATGCAAACCATGTAAGCCAGCCGCTGTCCGTCGGGGTGGAGGGCGACGCTACGACCGTTCGGCAAATCCTTGCCGACATAAAACGGCTTGTCGCTGCCGGGCTGCCAGAACCACAGCTGCCCCTTGCCGGGAAAGGCACAGGAGGCGGCCATCACGAACCCGGCCGGATGAAATTGTGCGTCGTAGACGAAGCCTTCATCGTCGGCGCCGAACTGCATTTCCTGCAACTGCGTGCCGGCCGCCCAGTCGTACATCAGCACGCACGGCAGACCCACGGCGAAACCGCCGCCTGGAGTCTTTTGGCCTGCACAGAGCAGTCGCGTACCGTCGGCGTCGAAGGCCAGATGACGTGCCCCGCCGCACTCTTGGATTTTGTCGAACTGGTAAAGCGCCGAGGCGTCCAGTTCGCGTACGACTTGACGGGACTCCAGGTCCCAGTGTCGCAGCTTGCCGTAGAGATCGCCGGTCACGAGCGATCTGCCGTCCGGATGAAAGGCGACGCTGAATACGATCTTGGCATGGCCAGGTAGTTCGCCCAGCGGTTCACCGTCGGCCGCGGACCACAGCCGCACGACGGTGTCGTTCCCGGCCGTGGCGAGCATCTCGCCGTCAGGGCTGACCGCCAGAGCGCGGATCCACGCCGGATGCGCGGCGTCGTCGCTCCACGCCGCATCGGTTCGCGGTTCTGCATAACGATACGCTGCAAGTCGTCCCCACGAGTCGGCCGAATACACCAGATCGCCGGCTGGTGCGAAGGCGAGCGCCTGCACCCACGCATGGTGCCCGGCGAGCGCCGGCATCGCCGCCGGTTCGGCGCCGGAGACGTCCCATCGATGCACGAGCGCGTCGTACCCGGGAGCGGCAAGGTACTTGCCGCAGGGGCTGAACCTCGCCTGCCAAAGCTGACGCGAGTGTTCCAGCGTCTTATCCGGCTGCGGCTGAAACTTCTTGAGCAGTTCTTCGTCGGTCATCGCTTCGCTTCGTCGCTTACTTGTCTTGAGGCCTGAGCGCCGACTGTCGGCTCGTCCGGCACCGCCTGGCCGACCGAGCGGCCCTCGTATCGCGTTCGGTCCAACGGCGGCTCGTTCGGAGCTTCTTACAGATTGGCGAGCGCCCTGAGCATACGTCCCTATGACAAAAGCTCTGCGATCGGTCCGCAGTCGTCGTGGGCTACCGGGAGCGGCTGGCCGGCGTTGACGTACTCCATCGACTCCTTGGGCACGTCAAGCGCCTGGAACCAAGTATGGAACAGATGCCCGATGTCATGCTCCGGCGCCTCAACGTAGGTCCCGGCTGCGTCGGTTTTGCCCACCACGACGCCGCGCTTGATGCCGCAGCCGGCCATGCCGACCGACCAGGCCTCAGGCCAGTGGTCGCGGCCGACGTGCGAGTTGATTCGCGGCGTGCGGCCGAACTCGCTGAGCACGATGACGAGGACGTCGTCCAGCATGCTCCGCTCGGCCAGGTCTTCCAGCAGCGCGGCGAACGGCCGATCGAACTGTCGAACGAGACTGTCGCATGCGTTGAAGTGGTCGCCGTGGCTGTCCCAGTGATATGAGTTGACCTTCACGAAACGGACTCCGGCCTCCAGCATCCGCCGGCCCAGCAGCAAATGGCGGCCTAGCTCGTGCGTTCCGTAACGCTCGACATCCCGCGACGGAACCTTGGAGTCGTCGAAGAGGTCGACGCGCTTCATGAGCTCGCCGGCCATATCGAACGCGTACGCGTTCGCTTCGGTAACGCCTGGGCGTCGCCGCTGCGCATAGCGCTGGTTGAGCTTGATCCGCAATTCGTTGCGTGCCGCATCGGCTTCAGGCGTAACGGACGAATGCAGCAACAGGTTGGGCGGCGGCTGGCCGTCGCCGAGCGCGAGGGCTCCGAACTTCGGCCCCAAGAATCCTGCATCTTCGGTCTTGAAACCGCCGCTCCCGGGCTTGATCCAGACGTAAGGCGGCAGTCCGCTGCTGCCCGGTCCGAGAAGCTTGGCGACCGCCGAGCCGAACATCGGATAGACCACGCCCCGGTCCTTGGGGTCGCCCCGCTGAATGCGGGCGACGCCTGCCGAGTGGCTGTTATCCTTCGTGCAGAGGCTGCGCAGGATCGCGAGGTGGTGCATCTGCGTGGCGGTGTTCGGCATCAGCTCGCTGATCTGAATGCCAGGCACGCTCGTCGCGATCGCACGGAAGGGACCGCCATGCTCCGTGTTCGGCTTCGGGTCCCAGCTCTCGAGCTGGCTGAGTCCGCCGTCGAGCCAGATGAAGATGACCTGCCTATCTTTCGCTCGCAGCTCCTCTGCGGCGGCGACGCTGGAGAACGGCCCGAGTCCTGCCAGTCCGACGCCTGCCGCGGAGCCCGCCAGGGATCCGAGCATGCGACGTCGAGAAAGGCGATGTTCCGACGGATTGCAAAGGCGCCTGGGCGTCATACCGGGTCCGACTTGTCGACGAGGAGGTCCGATCACGAATCCGAGATTTTGACGACGACCTCGGCGAGGTTCGAAAGCGACGCGGCTCTACGGCCGCTTCAGGGCTCCGATGTTGCCTTCGTCGCTCAATGATTCACCAGGAACTCCGTGGAGGAGAGCAACGCCCACGCCAGATGCCGAACGCCGACGTCGGGCGTCGATTCGTGACTCTTCAGCCACGCGGCGGCATCGGCTCGTTCCTCTTCCGTCGGCATCCGGCTCAGCACGCTCAAGTAGAGCTTGTCGCACTTCGCGCTCGCGTCGGACAGTTGAGTCGCACGCTCGATCAGGTTGCCCGGCGCCGGGGTGAGCAGGGTCAAGAACTTCTCGTCGTTGAGCAAGTACAGCGACGCCTTCACCGACGCGACGAACTCCTCCTCCGGCTCGCGGGCAGGATTCGCGAACGCCGCCACGAACGCACTGCGCAATTCTTCATTGCGTGCGATGCTGACCTGATCGGCCGGCTCGGCCAGCGCCGCTCTGGGCCCGGTCGCCTGCAGGACGCTTCGCGCGAGCTGCTCGGCCGAAAGTCGCCGCTCGAGCGACACGAGAAAGGTGTGCGCTTCCGGCACGTTTCCTTCGTCGGGCAGGATGCCGCTACGCTGGTACGTCTCGGTCAGCGCGAGCTCGCGAAGCAGCCACTTCAGGTCGTAGTCGTGCGCGGCGAGCTCTTCCGCGAGCAAGGTCAGGAGTTCAGGATGCGACGGCGGGTTGTCGGAGTGATGCTGATCCAGCGGATGGACCAGCCCGCGACCCATGAGCGAAAACCAGATTCGGTTGGCCGCGTTGCGGGCGAAGTACGAATCGCCGCCGACCGGAAGTTCGGCGGCGAGCGCCGACAGACGATTCGCCGCAGCGTCGGCGTCCGACGGCGGCCAGGAGATCTCCACTCCCCCCGGGATGCGAGGGCCGGTCGTATGCGGTACTCCTTCGAACACCGAGACGAACTCGACCTTCTTCTCCAGCGGCTTCTCCGTCAGCGCCGGATACGTAACGTCGCTGCGGATCGACAGGTGTTGAAAGAATGCAGACAAGCCATGAAAGTCGGCCTGCTTGTAGTCGTCGATGAACAGGTGGTCGTGGCACTGCGCGCACTGCAAGTCGCGCCCTAAGAACAACCGACCGACATCGCGCACCAGGCCCGGATAGTCGACAGGGTTTTGGCCGTAGGCTTCCAGCCGTTTGGTCAGAAAGAAAGCGGAGGCACGCGTGGCTTCATCGTCCGGATTCGGATTCAGCGTCTCGCGCGCCAGGACGTCCCAGGGCTTGTTCGCTGCGAACGAGTCACTGAGATACTTCTCCCAATCAGCGTTGTCGCCGCGCCGTTCCATAAGGCTCACATGGAAACTTTCCGCCATCTGACGAGCGTACTCCGGCGACGCGAGCAGAGCGTCGACCAGCTTCGCTCGCTTGTCCGTCGCTGCGTCGGCGCGAAACCGGGCAGTTTCCTCAAGCGAAGGAATGCGCCCCGCGAAATCGAGATACGCCCGACGCACGTACGTAAAGTCGTCGCATCGCTCGGCTGGCGATTGGCCAGCGGCCTGCTCCAGGATCAGCCGGTCGACGCGAGCGTGAAGAGGCTCTTCGCCATGGGCGGCCGCGACGATCAGCGCTAGAGCCAGATACGCGAAGCGCAGGATTCGCATCAGGTGATTTTCCGTCGATGTACGCCTGCCAGGCAGCGTTGGCCCATGTCGTGCAGTTGTCGACCTATCATCGATTCTAGCGGATGGGCGGTCGAGCCCGGCGGGAAATCGGACGTGGGCAGATCGAGCATGCGGTCGAACCGATGGGGCGTTTCGTTCCGCGTCGTGGGCTATTGTGTTGACTTTGCCTTCTATCGGCGGATAGAGTCAGAATTCCCTCCTCCTGGTTCCCGCCGACGCTTCCTGCCTGCCAGACCTCGCCTATGTCGCGATTCCGTATCGCCGCATGTATCGCGTCGGCGCTCGCATCCGCCGGGATGGTTTACGCCGCCGACGACGACTCGGGAATCGAGTTCTTCGAAACGAAGATCCGTCCGGTCCTGGTCCAGCGATGCTACGAGTGTCATTCGGTCGAGGCGAACAAGTCGGAAGGAGGCCTGCGACTCGATAGTCGCGAGGGCCTGTTGCAGGGAGGCGACAACGGTCCGGCAGTCGTCGCCGGCGCGCCGGATGAGAGCCTGCTGCTCTCGGCGCTCAAATACGAAGACTTCGAAATGCCTCCCGCGGGACGCGTCGCCGACGCGATCGTCGAAGACTTCGCGAAGTGGATCGAGATCGGCGCCCCCGACCCGCGCGAAGGAGAATCGGTTTCTGAGGAGTCCGCGATCGACTTCGAGGAGGCCGTCAAGTCTTGGGCGTATCAGGCGCCTCGCAAGCCGGACCTGCCGGAAGTCCGCGACAGCGTCTGGCCGAGGAACGAGATCGATCTTTTCGTGCTCGCGCGCATGGAGCAGGAATCTCTTCGCCCGGTCCGCACGGCGGACAAGCGTGAATTGCTTCGCCGCGCCTCGTTCGATCTGGTCGGCCTTCCGCCGACAATGGAAGAGACTGAGGCGTTCCTCGCCGACGACTCGCCGGAAGCCTATGCCAGGCTGATCGACCGGCTCCTGGCGTCGCCGCACTACGGCGAGCGTTGGGGGCGCCACTGGCTCGACGTCGCGCGCTACGCCGAAGATCAGGCGCATACGTTCGGCGTCCGTCCGAACTCCGAAGCCTGGCGTTATCGCCAATGGGTGATCGACGCGTTGAACGACGACATGGCGTACGACCAGTTCGTTCGCATGCAGATCGCCGGGGACCTGCTCGACGAAACGCTGGGCTACGATCGCTTCGTAGCGCTCGGCTACTTCGGGCTCGGGGCGGTCTACTACAAGAACTCCGACAAGGCGAAGGCCGAGGCCGACGAACTCGACGACCGGGTCGATACGTTAACGCGCGGCTTTCTGGGGCTGACCGTCAGTTGCGCGCGATGCCACGATCACAAGTTCGATCCGATCCCGACGAGCGACTACTACTCGCTGGCTGGAATCTTCGACAGTTCGCCTCTGACGCCCGTGCCGTTAACGGAACCCGACGTCGTGAAGGCCTACGACGAGGGGCAGAAACAGGTCGAACTGGCGAAGGCCGCTGTCGCGGATCGCACGCGAGAGCTGCGCGAATCGTTCGCCGAAGCCTCCGCGGATACCGTCGCCGAATATCTGCTGGCCAGTCGCGCACGACGCGCGGCGAAGGCACGGGGAGAATCGCTCTCCGACAAGGATCTCGCGGAAACCACCGGACTCTCTGCGACGTCGATTCGTCTGTGGGAAGAGTTTCTCGCATCCGACAAGGCGAAACGGCACGCGCCGTTCGCGGAATGGCTAGCTCTGGCGGAACCGACCGTCGATGCGACGACGGACGAAGACCGCCAGGCAGTCGAGCGCGCCGCGAACGCCGTCGAACTCGCGATTCAGGATTCGCTCGCAAGGAGAGACGGCAGGCCGCGCGCGACCACTGATCCGGAACCGTCGCCGACGACCGAGCCGCTTTTCGTCAGTCCGCCGATCACTCGAGAATCGCCGTCGGTCGAGATCGACGTCGCATTGAAAGGCGCGCGCGAGCTTTACCTGGTCATTACCGATGCGGGGGACGGCAAGTCGTGCGATCACGCCGACTGGATCGACCCGGTCCTCGTCACGAACGAAGGCGAGATTCGCCTGACCGATCTGAAATGGCGTTCAGCGAACGCCGGTTACGGCTCGGTCAATCTGAACCGCAGCGTCTCGGGAGGGCCGCTGCGAATCGGCGACCGCACGTTCGACAACGGTATCGGAACGCATGCGCCCTGCGTCATCGCGTACGACCTTCCCCCGGGCTCGCTCCGGTTTCGTGCGACGGCCGGTCTCGACGTGAGCGGTACGGGACAAGGCTCCGGCGCGACGGTGACGTTCGCCCTCTTCGACGCGACGCCGCCGAAGACGTTCCTGACCAGTTCGGACGACGCACCGGAGGAGGTCGTCGATCCGAAGATCACGAAAGCCGAAACCGAACTGTTGAAGGACGTCTTCGGCGACGGAGGACTGTTCCGACTGCCGGACGCCGAGTTCGACTCCGCCCTTTCAGAAGAGCGGAAGGCCGAACTGGCTTCGCTCAAGTCGACGTTGGAGGCCGTCACGCGGGAAGCGCCGCCGATGTATCCGGTCGCCCACGCGATTCGAGACGACCGCCCCAAGGACATGCAGGTCTTCATCCGCGGCAATCCCGCCCGCAAGGGAGAGGTCGCCCCGCGTCAGTTCCTGCGAATTCTGGAACCCGAGTCCCGGGAGCCGTACGTTTCCGGCAGCGGTCGTCGAGAGCTTGCCGACGATATCGCCAGCGAAACCAATCCGCTTACGGCACGCGTTCTGGTCAACCGCGTCTGGCAGCATCATTTCGGTCGCGGAATCGTCAGTACCCCCAGCAACTTCGGCCGACTCGGCGACCCTCCCTCGCATCCGGAACTGCTCGACTGGCTGACGGTCGACTTTATGGAGCATGGTTGGTCGATCAAGCATCTCCACCGCCGAATCATGCTTTCGGCGACCTATCGCCTGAGCAGCGACAACGATCCCCATAACGCCGAGATCGACGGCGACTCGCGGTATCTCTGGCGCATGAATCGACGGCGGCTGGACGTCGAGGCCTGGCGAGATTCCTTGCTCAGCGTGACAGGGGAGCTCGATTCGACGGTCGGCGGCGAGAACGGTCCGCTGCAGGGGAACCGTCGGACCGTCTACGCCAGAATCAGTCGCCACGAGCTCGACGAACTGCTGAGAATCTTCGACTTCCCGGACGCCAACGTCACCAGCGAAAAGCGGACCGTGACCACGGCGCCGCAGCAGCAGTTGTTCGTGCTGAACAGCGACTTCGTCGTCAAGCGGGCGAACGCTCTCGCCGAACGTCTGCGAATCGACGGAGCGTCCGACGAAGAACGAATCGAGCTCGCGTTCCGGCTCCTCTTCTCGCGGCCGCCGAGCGAAGAGGAGCTGCAAGTCGGACTGGAGTTTCTCGACGCGGCGGGAAGCGACGCGGAAGATCAAAAACTGGACCCATGGCGCCAGTACGCGCAGGCGCTCCTGAGCCTGAACGAGTTCATCTACGTGGACTGACCTGATCGGAATCGACGGGGAAGCGGATGTCGGAACTACGCGAGATGCGGGATCGTGACGGCCTCAGGATTTCACGCCGGGCGCTGCTCGGCCGACTGGGGACGGGACTGGCCACGCTGGGGCTGGCCAATCTCCTCGTCGACGACGGTCTGCTCGCCGCACCTGCGAACGACGTCGCCGGGAAGCCGCTGGCCCTGCGGGCGCCCCATTTCCCTGCCCGCGCGAAGCGGGTGATTCACCTCTTCATGAACGGCGGCCCGTCGCAGGTCGACACGTTCGATCCGAAGCCTCTGCTGACCAGGCATCACGGCGAGAAACCCCCTGCCGCGGAGCTCAAGACCGAACGCCGGACGGGCGGACTGATGAAGTCCCCCTTCGCGTTTCGGAAGTGCGGCGAGTCGGGTATCGAGGTCAGCGAGATCTTCCCGGAAATCGGAAAGTGCATCGACGACATCTGCGTCGTCCGGTCGATGCACACCGATGTCCCGAATCATGAGCCCTCGCTGCTGATGATGAATTCGGGCGAGACGCAGCCGACTCGCCCCAGCATGGGATCGTGGCTCTGCTACGGACTGGGCAGCGAAAATCAGAGCCTGCCCGGCTTCGTCGTGCTCTGCCCGGGCAAACCGGTCGTCGGTCCGCAACTCTGGAGCAACAGCTTTCTGCCCGGCATCTATCAGGGATGCCACATCGACAACGGCAAGCTGAATCCGAAGGACGTGATCCGCAACATCGACAACGAATTCCTGACCTCGTCAGCGCAGCGGCGACAGTTGGACCTGATCCAGCGGATGAACGCGTCGCATCGCGAACAGCGCGACGACGATCCCCAACTGGAAGCGCGGATCCAGTCGATGGAGATGGCCTTCCGCATGCAGACGGAGGCTCAGGAAGCGTTCGATCTGGGGCAGGAGACCGAAGAGACTCGGAAGCTCTACGGGGAAGGATCGTTCGCGGATGCCTGCCTCGTCGCCCGGCGGCTGGCGGAACGGGGCGTGCGCATGACGCAGGTCTTCTACGGAAACGGGCAACCGTGGGACGACCACGGAGACATCGCGGACCATGCCTCCAAGGCGAAGCAATCCGATCAGCCGGTCGCTGCGTTGATTCGCGATCTGAAAGCGCGGGGCATGCTGGACGATACGCTGATCCTCTGGGGCGGCGAGTTCGGTCGAACCCCGACGTCCGAAGGTTCCAAGGGACGCGACCATAACAATCACGGCTTCTCCGTCTGGATGGCGGGGGGCGGCGTCAAGGGAGGCATGACCTACGGCGCGACCGACGATTTCGGATTCGCCGCGGTCGAGAAACGGACGCACGTTCACGACCTCCACGCGACGATTCTCCACCTGCTCGGTCTGGACCATACCAAGCTGACGTATCGCTACAGCGGTCGCGATTTTCGACTCACCGACGTGCATGGCGAAGTGATGCACGACATTCTCGCCTAGCGCCGTTTCGATCGCCTGGCGTTCGTGACCGCTTCTGCTTCGGCGGCATCGATCGAAGCCGTCGAGCCGCTGGAAAGACTGGAAAGCGCCGATCGAAATGGTCTCGCGATCGCGAACCCGGCTGACGCCTTTCCTCTCGCTGGCGTGGCTTCTGGCGCCGCTCTGTTGCGAGTCTGTCGCCCAAGCGAAGCCGAACGTCCTCTTCATCGCCATCGACGATCTGCGTTGCGACGTCGGCGCCTTCGGCGCGTCGCATGCGAAGACGCCGCAACTGGACGCGTTCGCGGCGTCTTCGCGCGTCCTCACGCAGCGCTACGTGCAGGCGCCGACCCAAAAGGAAATATTGGACGTGCGCGCCCAGTCCTGAGCGCTTTCAGGAACGTCGTGGCGTGCGGCGCGCGGCCCATCCTCAAGCACGTCGCTGTCATAGGCCAGACCCCCGGAGCCTGGCGTCGCGGGAGGCGGATTCCGCCAGCAGAACGTGTTGTCGTTTTGCTCGCGGTACGAACGACAGCGAGACCAGAGAGCCCGGCATCCCAGGGGGAAGCTGTCGTCCTTTCTCAGCGTATCGCTGCAGTTCGATCGATCGGCCGTCTCTCGGGCCGTCGGCGCTGCTCCGGCCGCGTTAGGCGACGGAGATTCGACACTCGACGCTTCGTCCAGAAACCAGTCGGAGCGGGGAGAGCTTCGGTACCCAGCGCTCGGAGGGGCGAGTTTCCTCGCGCTGTTCGTGGCTAGGACGTCGGCCGCGAGCGGGTGACGAGCGCGATAAGGTCGCCGACGGTGCAGTGGCTCTCGACGGGGTGACGAAGGGGGCGGTCGGTGATCAGGCGGTAGTGATTCTGCCGCCCCACCTTCTCCCGTTCGACGAAGCCTCCTTCTTCCAGGTCGGCGATGATTCGCTGGACGGCCCGCTCGGTAATGCCGACCCGCAGCGCGACTTCTCGCAGAACCATCCCGGGATCCTGGGCGAGCAGGAAAAGGACGTGGGAATGGTTCGTCAGGAACGTCCAGCGGGACGCGTGGTCGGAACGAGCGTCCGCCGGCTCGGGAGCGGCCGCGGTCGCCGGTCGGGCGGCGGAGACCTTCGCCCCTTTCGCCCTACGGGCGCCTGGGGACGTTCGAGCGGAACGTGGCTGGACCATCGCGGAGGGCGTTTCGGCGGCGCGGAGAGTAGAGGGCGAAAGCCGAGGCGTCACCGGAAGTATACCTGATCGGGCGACGGCCTAGACGCGAAATTCTTGTCGTGTATTCGCGAACCGTTGATGGGAGCCGCTCCTCGCAGCCGAAGAAAATGTACGACGCGCGATTGACGACATTCATGTCGCGTATTACGGTACGCGAAACTAATGTCGCATTGCGGCTCGGAATCGGTTTCGCCCCGGGAGAGTGAACATGAACTGGCTTCAGCCGTCGCTCGCGCTCGCCCCTCCGGCGCTCTTCCTCGCGACGGCCCTTCTTCCCTTCCGGGACGAACGGCGACGTACGCGGTGGGCGAAGCGTCTGGTCGAACCGGCGGCCGTTCTGGCGGTCGCCGCGTCGGCATGCGCGGCGGCGACGCTTCCGTTCGCGGGAACCTACGAAGCGGCGGCGGTTCGACTCCCGTTCGGCTGGTCCCCAGGGCTTCTGTTCGACAGCTTGTCGGCGGTCGCGCTGCTGCTGGTCAGTTTCGTCGGCTGGGCGACCCTTCGTTTTTCCGTTCGCTACCTTGACGGCGATCCTCGGCAGGGACGTTTCCTGCAGAGGATGTGCCTCGCGCTGGGCTCGGCGCTGACGCTCGCCGTCGCGAGAGATCTCGTAACGCTGGCGATCGGATGGGCGGCGACCAGCGCGGCGCTTCATCTCCTTCTGACGCACTTCCCCAATCGTCCTCGGGCGATCGAGGCGGCCCGGCAGAAGTTTCTGATCGGCCGGCTGGGCGACGGCTTTCTGGTCGCCGCCGTCGTACTCACGTACGCAGCGTTCGGCACGCTGGAGTTTCCGGCGCTGTTCGAGGCGGCGAGAGAGGCGGGATCTGACGTCGGCCTGCTGGCCGGAGGAGCCGCCGCGCTCTTCGCACTGGCGGCTGTGACTAAGTCGGCTCAGCTTCCGTTTCACGCGTGGCTGCCCGAGACGATGGAGGCTCCGACGCCGGTCTCCGCCCTGATGCACGCGGGGATCATCAACGCCGGCGGGCTCCTGATGATTCGACTGGCCCCGGTGATGTCGCTTTCGCCGGGCGCCCTCTCGCTGCTGGCGATCGTCGGCGCGGCGACCGCCGTGTTCGGTTCGCTAGCGATGTCGACCCAGACGAGCGTCAAGCGAAGCCTGGCCTATTCCACCGTCGCCCAGATGGGCTTCATGATGCTGCAGTGCGGCATGGGCGCTTTCTCCGCCGCGGCGCTCCACCTGGTCGCTCACTCGCTCTACAAGGCCCACGCCTTCCTGAGCTCGGGAAGCGTCCTCGACGCGGCGGCGCGTACCAGGTTCGATGCGCCGGCAGCGTCGTCAAGAGGTTACGCCGTCGCCTCGTTCGCAGCGGCGGCCGGCGTCGGCGTCGCGATCTGCGGCTTCGCCTTCTACGCCTTCGGGCTGACGGCTAAGCCCGGCGCCCCGGTTCTTTTCCTGATTCTCGGGCTGGCGCTCCTTCATCTTCTTTGGACGGCCTATCGCACCGGCCAGGTCCGCCTCTCGGCGAACGCGACGGCGCTCGCTGGCGTCGTCTGTGCCGGCTATCTCATCGCCTACTTCGTCGCCGACCGCATCTTCGCCGCGTCAGCCTCGTACGCGGTCGCGCAGAGTTCGGCTTGGGACGGACCGTTCCTTGCGGCGATCGGCCTGCTCTTCGTCGGCGCCTACGCCGTGCAGGCGATCGGGCCACATCTCCGCGAATCGCCTTCGTTCCGAGCCCTCTACGTCCATCTTTCGAACGGGCTGTACTTCGACGCTTACCTGCGTCGCGCAACGTCCCGCGTCTGGCCGGAGGGGACGCGAACGACCTAGTTCGCGGGGTCAGGACAGAAACGCCGCGATTCCGCGAACCGCAAGGAGATCCAGCGATGCCAGGTCAGGCGCTCCCGATGGAAGAAGAGTTCGACGTTTACGCCTCCGCGGCGTCTGCCGAGGAAGCGGATCTGCGAACGCATGACGAACCGCAGACCGCTGAGCTGAAGGAAGCGATCGCCTACGCGACGGATCTGGTCCCGCCGCTGTGGCCTCTCGCCGACTTCGTCGCGGTCAACCCGTTTCTGGGTCTCGCCGACCGCAAGTTTCTGAACGCTCGCGCGGAACTTCGCGGCGTGCGACGCTGCGACGCGCTGATGCCGAGCGGCTACTACACCCGCCTGCTCGAGACGGGACAGATCGAGAAGGAGGACGTCGCGCAGGGCCTGCGTCGGTGCACGCAGGAGTATCCGCTGGCGTTCCGCGGCTGGAACATCGTGCGGGCGCATCAGGTTCTCTGGCAAGATCTCGACGAACCGAACGATCAGGAGAACGATCGAATCGAGACGCTGTCCGAGCGAATCGATCGCACTTGCGACGGACGGTGGACTTCCGCGATCGTCGACGCGATCTCGCGATTCTGCGGAGCGCAATACGACGAAGGCCAGGCATCGTGGCCCAGTCCCTGGAAGGCCCTGCCGCTCTTCTCGGCCTGGCGAAAGGCGGCTCAGATCGACCTGCGGATGGAAGCGTGCGGGATCAGGGGCTTCCGGCGCTTCGTCTCGCAGTTGCCGGAGACGCCGGAGGAGTCGATCCGGTGCTTGCTTCGAAGGCTGCGAGTCCCCGAGCAAGCGCGGAAGCAGGTTCTCGCGGTCGCCCTCTTCTCGGTTGGAGGCTGGGCGTCGTTCCTGAAGCGTCGAGACGCGGACGAATCATGCAGCGATCTCGTCGGCCTGCTCGCGATACGACTGGCCTACGACGCAGCGCTGGCGGAACTCGAACCGGAGGTCGCGCAACGGTGGGTCGAGGAGCTCGGACGGGTTCGTTGCGAACGGCTGGCAAGGGGTACTGCCGAGAGCGTGCTCGCTCGCTACGTCTTTCAGTCGGCGGCGGAGGCGGCGTTTCGACGAAGACTTCTGAAAAGCGTGGCTCCGGTTTCGCCCGCCCCGGAGCGGCCGCAGCGAGCGCTCGCCCAGATGGTCTTCTGCATCGACGTACGATCGGAGACGCTGCGGCGGCGCCTCGAAACGTTCGGCGAAGGCGCGATCGAAACGTTCGGCTTCGCGGGCTTCTTCGGCGTCGCCTGCGAACACGTTCGCCTGGGCGAAACCGCGGGCACGTCACAGTGCCCTGTCCTGCTGAAGCCTGCGTACGTCGCCGGCGAAACGATCGTCGACGAGGCGACGAGGCATCGCTGCATCGAGCGAAGGAGCCTGGTGCGGTCTACGCGAAAGGTGTGGAAGTCGTTTCAGACCTCCGCCCTCTCCTGCTTTTCGTTCGTCGAATCGACTGGCGTCGCGTACGCCGGCAAGCTTCTGGGGGACTCGCTGCGGTGGACGCGGCCGGTTCCGTCGCCGGCCAGGGACGGGTTGCGGGAGAGAGATGTCCTCTCGCTTCGTCTGACGAAAGCATCTCAGGAGCTTTCGCTCTCTGAACGGGTCGACCTGGCGGAGAACATTCTGAGGAACATTGGGCTGACGTCGAACTTCGCTCGCTTCGTCGTCCTGTGCGGGCATGGAAGCGAGACGACGAACAATCCGTATAAGGCCGGGCTCGACTGCGGCGCGTGCGGCGGACATGCCGGCGAGCCGAACGCTCGAGTCGCCGCCGGTCTGTTGAATGATCGGGAGGTACGGCAGGGACTCGCGCACCGAGGGTTCGCCATTCCCGAAGAGACAGAGTTTCTCGCCGCGTTTCACGAGACGATCACGGACGAAATTCGCTTCTTCGCGAGCCATCTTCCCGCAGATTCACGGAAGGCCTTCCAAGCGCTGAAGTCGACTGCGACGAAGGCGAGCGCCGCGACGCGGGAGGAACGGCGCGGCCGATCGAGGGAGAGCGAGTCGAGCGACGCCCTGCGACGCGGTCGAGACTGGTCGGAGGTGCGACCGGAGTGGGGGCTCGCCGGCAACGCCGCCTTCATCGCCGCGCGACGATGTCGAACCGAGGGGCGAAGCCTCGGGACGCGGTGCTTCCTGCACAGCTACGACTACTCGAACGACCGAGACGAGCGAATGCTCGAGCTGATTCTCTCCGCCCCGGTCGTCGTCGCGAGTTGGATCAACCTCCAGTACTACGCGTCGACCGTCGACAACCGCGCTTTCGGCAGCGGCGACAAAACGATTCACGACGTCATCGGTCGCATCGGCGTCCTCTCCGGGAACGGCGGCGATCTGCGAACGGGGCTCCCCTGGCAGTCGATCCACGACGGAACGCAGCTTCAGCACGAACCGCTGCGACTCTTCGTGCTGGTCGAAGCTCCGCGTGCGGCCATCGACCGGACGCTCCAGAAGCATCCCTCGGTGAACGATCTTTTCGCGAACGGGTGGTCCTACCTCGGCGCGCTGGAAGGCGACGCGGTCTACCTGAGAACTCCCGAAGGCGAGTGGGAACTTCGCCAGGAGTCGGAAAGCGCGTACGAAGCGGCGTCCCCCGCCCCCTACGAAACTCCGACGTGCTGCGATCTGCGACTACGGTCGGCCGAGGTCGATCTTGCCTCCAGCGTCTCGGCCATCGAAGGGCTGCTGGAGCAGTCTGTCGGAGGACGACCGGTAGCGGAGAAAGGCGAGCGATGAACCTCCTTCGTTCCCGTGCGGCGAACTGCGCCGACGAACGCCGATGCGGCGCCGTGACCGCACGCTGTTCTCCCGAACGGTACCGTTTTCCGCGAGCCTGGTCGAGAGCGCCGTCGTTCCGCTGGCGGTATAGCGCCTCGGAGCCGACTTGCGCGAAGAGCCCCGATCGGAACGACGACCCGGTCCGCAGACTTCTGATCGACGCGAAGACGCCGATCCGCTGCGTCGTAGCTCCACGAGAGATTTACCTTGCGTGACGTTCAACCGCCGACAGCCTGAACAGGGAGAAAGGCATGTACCGCTATCGACTGACGCGTCGATTCCTGCTTCCGGAGGAATCGCCCGAACCGGCCGACGATCGAGAATCTGAAGGAGGCCCCTGTCTGCTCATCGCATGCGACGACGCCGTGTTGGACGACACGCTGCTTCGCTCGGACGCCTTGCTGGGCCTGCGGGTCGTGAGGACGCGGGCGAACCGAATCGTCGGGCCGGGCGTCGATCCCGCGCTGTCCGCGTTGATCGAACGCTCGGTCGCCGACGGCCGACTCACGGATCTTGTCGTGTGCGGACACTCCGGCTGTCGCCATTTCGCGACCGCGCCCTCGACGTACGCCGATGCCGGCGCGAGGGGTTCGGAATCCTGGTACGAACGCAGCCTCCGCCGGATGGCCGAAGCTCAGGTAGCGGTCGAGCGGGCCAAGGCGAACGTCGTCGAACAATTGACGATCCTGAAGCGACTTCCCTGCGTCGAGCGTGGGGACCTGCGGATCGCCGGGTCGTTCTATCTGTGCGAGAGCGGAACGACGCTCGCCTTCGACGACGGGTCACATGAATTTCGCCTCGCGACGGCGTAAAGGTTCGGCGCCGTGGATTCGGGCTCCTCGCTCCGGTCGATAAGCGGCACGCGAAAGGAGCGAGCCGCGCCCCGTCGAAGGCGCCGGGACCTGCAGGCGTTTCTTCGGTCGGCAGGACGTCGGGTGACTCTCGCGTCGACAGACGCCGGCGCAGCGAAGGACTCGGTTGTGAGTACGACACGCACTACGAGAGCCTCGTGCGCGAGGGAACCGACCGCTTCCTGGCCGCTCGAATCGGTCGAGCAGACGTTCGCCGTGAGAGCCTGGAACTGACGGACCCACTGTCTAAGGCGAGCGTCGCCACGATGCTGGCGATCTTCACAAGCAAAGAACTCGACGACGCATTCGTTCAAGCGAATCCTGGAACCTGAAGCCCACGGCTCTCGATCGCCGTACGACGCGACCTCCTCATGCCTCGAAAGTCGGCGACGTTCGGAACGCTCAGACTCTCGCGAACAAGGAGTTCAACGGCCTGCTAGGGCGTCCGAGGCGTGATCGCGAGTAGTTTCTGACGGACGCCTTCTCCTGTGACGAAGATGGACCGGCCGTCGGCCCCGTACGCGAGCGCTTCGAACTGTCCTTCCGCGGGCAACGCATAGACGCGAGGAACGCCCGCGAGCGCTCTTGGCCAGTCGTCCGACGGCGAGCGCTCGAATTCCCAGACGGCCGTCGCAGTCAGAACGGCCAGACGTCGTCCGTCGGGGCTCAGGTCCATGGCCGTGACCGCAGGCAAATCGCGCGTAGCGATTCGTCGCGCTGTCGCGGGGCCGGGCGAATCGAAGTCGAGCTTCGCTTCGTAAAGTCCGCACTCGCGTTCCAACTCCTTCGTCAGCAGGAGCAGGATTTCCCTCTCCGAGTCGTAGACGATCGCTTCGCAGTCGTGCGGTCCGTCCTCGAATCGAAGCGTCCACGCGGCGGCGAGATTCCCCTCCCATTCGCCGTCCGCAAGCTCCGCAAGGCTCGGCTCCTCGATCAGGAAGAGCTCGGTCGCTTCCCGACGCTGAAAGTTATCCCCCACGTCGCCGACGAACAGATAGTTCCTGCCTTCCCGTCGCAAGGTCGTGCAGTCTTCCCAGTCGAAACAGCGTGCCTGCGGAACCGCGAGGCGAGCCAGCGTCTTGCCGTTCAGATCCACCAGAAACAGTTCGGGATCGCCGGAGTCGTTATGCGTCCAGAGCGCGTCGGCGCGAACGGAACAGAGGGCAAGGCCGCTGCTTTCTGTGATCCGTTCATCCTCGATGGTCGCCGCTTCCGTCGTCTGGGCAGGGCTGAACTCCAGGGCATCCTCGGTCCCGGAAGGCGTCGGCGAGGCTGCAGGAGGTTCGGCCGGGTCGCCCTTCTCGTCGCTGAATCGGGAATGAAACTTCGTCGCGACGCGTTGGCGGAATTCGGAAGGTCGCAACAGCTCCAGCGTCGCCGCTGGAGTCTCGACGACGTATCGCAGTCCGCTTTCGACATCGCCTTCGGAATCGAGCGGTTCGCCGCTGGACGAGAAACTCGCCCAGGCCTCTTCTGGGAGCGTGAGCGTCGACGCTCCCCAGGAAAGTCCTTCTTCGCCAAGCTCGGCCAGACGCAGGACGCCGTCAAGTCCCACGATCGCCAGCCGACGGTCGTCGAGCCACGCGACGCTGCGCGTCTCCGCTTCGCTGGGCGACGAGATTTCGGCGAGCAGTTCGGGGCCCGACGTACGCCAGACCTGCAGGCGACCGTCGGAAAGCGCCGTCGCCAGTCGAGAGCTGTCGGACGACCACGCAACCGCCATGACGCCGGCCCGCTCGTCGACCGGAATGCGGACCGCCGGATCAGCGGCTGGCGTAGGGAGCCAGACTTGCCTCCAGTGATCGATCGTCGCCAGCGTCGTTCCATCAGGCGCCCACGCAACGCGGCGAACCTTGGCGCCGGCGGGAAGCTCCAGCGAGACGACCTCCGTTCCCTTTCCGCGCCCGATCATGAGCTTCCCCTCGTGCGTCGCCGTCGCGGGAACGCCTTGAAAGGATTCCGCGA
This sequence comes from Lignipirellula cremea, assembly GCF_056501455.1. Classification (NCBI taxonomy): domain Bacteria; kingdom Pseudomonadati; phylum Planctomycetota; class Planctomycetia; order Pirellulales; family Pirellulaceae; genus Lignipirellula; species Lignipirellula cremea. The sequence goes on along the minus strand of NZ_CM151415.1, from coordinate 4,369,912 downwards.
ACGCGAGAAGCTGTCCCGCTGCTTGAGCGGACGGCCCGAGCGCCTCCGCGACCGGTACGTTCGCGTCGCTGCTGACTTCGAGCAAGCTGCCGGCTTCGGCGACGACATGAAGCGCGCTTCCGTCTTGCTTCCATGCGAGCGTCGGCGGATCGAGCCGGGCATCGACCGGTAACTGATGCATGGGCTCGCCCGTACGCGTCCAGAAGTGAATGCGTCGGTTGTCCGCGAGGCCCGCGAGCATTTCGCCGTCGGGGCTCCAGGCGAGAGCTAGAACCGCGCGGCTCCCCTCCGCGGGGAGCGCCGCGATCTGCCGCCCCTGCTCGTCGAACAGGCGAACGTGCGACTCCGTCCCGGCCACGGCGATGCGAGGTTCCGACCCGGGCGACACGGCGACCGCGACAAGCGAGCGGGCGCTCGCGCCGAAGCTCTCGATCGAGCCGTCCGCGACCTGAACGCGATGGATCTTCGGAACCTGATCGACGTAAGCGACCGTCGCTTCGTCGGGCGAGACGTCGCCCTTCCACAGGCCCGGAGTCGGAATACGACCGGTCAGCGCGGGAGGGTCGGTAGTCGCGTCGAAAATCATTGCCGGCGCATTGCCCAGCAGGAGATAGAACGTCCGGGAGTCGGCGGACCAGCCGATCTGCTCGACCCAGTGGTCTTCGTGCGAGAACCGCTGCCGACTCCAGTCGTCGACCTTCCACAGACTCATTTCCGTAGAACGCGATCCCGCGACGAAGAACCTGCCGTCGGGACTGAATCCGCCCGACTGGTAAACGCCCTCGTTCGGGCCAGTAAGGATTCTCGAAGCGACGCCCGCCGAGGGGGCGGCGACCTGATCCGACGCAGCAGACAGAGCGCGAAGATCGTGTAGATGCAAATCGGCGTATCCGTTTCTCCAGACGCGAACGACGGCGTAGGCGCCGTCGGGACTCAAGGCGACGAACGCCGAGCCTTCCTGCACGTCCGACGGCGCTTGGAGCAGGCCTCCGTCAGCATCCCACACGCGCAGACTCTCGCCGCTGTACGAATTGGTCGAAGCGAAGCTCTGACCGTCCGCCCGCCAGGCGACGGCCGCGTATCCTTCTCCGGTCTTGTAGAAGAGTCGGGCGCCGGTGGCCGCGTCCCATCCGCACACAGGCATTCGGGAGCTTGCCGCAAGAATGCGATCGACGGAGGGCGCCCAGGAGAGCTGCGAAAGCCCGCGAGGCGCCAGCAGCATCTCCGTCGGCTCGGTTCCTGCCGCGGGATAGATGCGGATGTAGCCGTCCTCGGAAGCGACCGCGAAACGGGTTCCATCGCCTGACCAGGCGACGTCGAGGGGCCGCTGCGAAGCGTCGCGAAAGACGACTTGCCAGCGTGCGCTGATCGCGGAATGCGAAGGCTGCGGAAGCAGTCCCTGGAGCGTCGTTCCTTCTTCCGCTGCATTCCAGGCATAACGAATCGTCACGGGCGCTCGACCCGCCGGCGTTATGCGGATCTTCGTTCGCTCCAGAACGGCTCCCTGCGGAGCGTCGACGAGTGCGATCGTCGCCTCGCCAGCAGGAACTGCGATCTCCGTTCCGTCCTCCGCAACGACTTCGAACGGCGCGGCTGAGGCCGTTCCGCTCGTTACGGAGATCTTGATCGACCCGATCGCATCGGACCGAATCGCGAGGAATCCCTCGTTCTTCTCCAGGGCCGCTCGGTCGAGCGGAGCCAACCGCTTCAGTTCGCTGCCGTCAGCCGCATCCCGCTCCGCCGTCTGGAGGAACTTGATCGCCTGATCCTTGTTCCCTAGCGCGACGTAACGATGCGCGAACGTGTAAGCGAAACCGGCACGAAGCGGCGGGTCCAGCGTCGGCGCCACCGCGCCCCAGCCGATGAAGCCGGACTGGCCCTTCCAGGTCAGCGCCAGCTGCACGATTTGGCCCATCTGGATCGAGCCGTCATACAGTACGCCGTCCATCGCCGCCCCGACGGTCTCGAAGGCGACCTCGTCCTGCGCGGGGGACATCTCCCCTCGCATCGAAGCCTGGTCGACGTACTCTACCGCCGCCAGGCAAATCGGAACCTTGACGCGATCGCGGATCGGAATCGTCTCGAAAGCGATCGCCTCCGCGTACCGACGCCCCAGCGGCGAACGCCACATTTCGCGAAGCGACTTCGCGAGCGTGTTCGGATCGACCAACGCCTGGGCCTGCCGCACGATCGCGTTGTCGCCGCCGTCGCGGAGCAGGTGAGCGAAGAGGCGCTGGACCACGGCGTCATCCATCGCTCCGCTCAACGACCCCAGGATCATCACGTTGAGGACTTCCGTCACCGAACTGGCTTGACGTTCGATATCGGTTACGGCTTCGGCGTAGGCGACTTCGCGCACCGCTTGTGCTGGCCCGACGGCGCCCCGTCGTTCGAGCAGTTCCGCCTTAATGAGGGCGGCGTACGTCATCACCGCGGGCGAAACGTTCTGCCCCGTCCGCTTTCGCCTGTAAAGCTCGTCGACTCCCGCTTCGCATCGCGTCCAGTCGCCGAGCGCGGCGTAGATCCTCGCCTTCTCGATCGCGAGAAGCAGATCCCGGTTCGCCGGTTCGTGGCGTCGTAGGAATTCTTCCAGCTGCTTGCGGGCGCCTTCGGCATCGCCCGACAGCCGCAGGAAGCGGACGTAGTGACGATAGATCGTGGAATGCGGAGTGTCGCGCGCGACCGGCTCGGCCGCTTTAACTGCGTTCGGGAGATCGCCCAACAGACTGAAAGCTCGGGCGACGTCGATCTGTACCATCGGATCGCCGCGCCCGTCTTCGCTGAGGAAGCGATCGACTGCGGCGGCCCGTTGCACTTCGACCACGCGATCGGGATCGAAGCGCACTGCCTCAGAAGCCTGGTCCAGGTTCGTCTGATAGGCGGCCGTGATTTCGTCGCGTACCTGCGCGGGAATGAGGGGCGCGACCTGGCTGAAGTCGTACTTGGAGGACAACTCGTCGAAGGTTCCGTCCGCCTCCTCCCGGCGATGTTGTCGAAGTCGCAAAGCCCACAGCCGCGCGCCTGCGAGCGCAGGCCAGCGCTCGCCCGATTCGTAAAGCACTTCCTCGAACACGCTCGCCGCCTCGTCGTAGCGGCTGAGTTCTGCGAGGCACATTCCCTTTTTGAAGCGGCTCTCTTGCCGCACGGCCTCGTCCTCGGACTGGAGTTCCTGAAGTTCGTACTGCCGGAGCGCCGCGGCATACTCGCCTCGGTCGAAAGCTTCGTCTCCTTGTTCCAGAGGACTCGTCGTCTCGGGAGAAGGCTGAAGACTCGCCTGCAACTCGATCAGCCCGACATTGACGGGCCAGAGAAGGCCGAAGGCTCCGCGCGTCGGCAGCGGGAACGGATCGACGAAGCTCAGCGGCGGTAGACGATTCGCCTGCAGACGAATCGTTCCCCGTTCCGAGGTCGCCGTCAACGTCAACGGTCCCGCGGCAAGGTCTTCAGCGTCGAGCGTCCTGCGGACGAGCAGGTCGCCGTTTCTGCGGATGACCGCGACGATCGCCCCGTCCTGTTCCAATCGCTCGGCCAGACTGAGTTGAGCGATCGCTTCCGGCGATACGCCGTCAGCGGCGGTGATCGGAACGCCTTCGAGCGAGAACTGGTATCCGGTCGCGGCGTCCGCCTTCATCAACAGTCCGACGACCGGCGCATGCCGCCAGGATTCGTCGAACTTCGCCTGGAGCCGCACGGCGCCTTCGCTGGCGACGCTGGTCAGAGCGCGAAGGAACGGCTTGCCGTCTCGCCCTTCTACGTGAAGAGCCGCCCCTCCCGCGTCCAATCCGGTGACCGAAGTCCTAATCGACGGCGGAAAGACGTTCGTGACGTCGTCGAACGGCGCCGCGACGTGAAACACCGGCTGCCAGTCGCGACGGCGGCGGTCGAGTTCTCCGGCCAGAGCGTCAGCCAGTTCGCCGTCTCTCGGCCGGATCAGCGCGATCGCGCTCTCCGCGTCCGCGATCGCCGCCGCGTCGAGCGTCGGCCGGCGCAGACCTCGCCTCACGGCCTCGGCGAACGCCTGATCGGTCCGGCGACTGAACGAGTCGGCGGCTGCGGCATTCCGCGGGCGAAGCTCGGCGAGAAGCCCGTCGATTCGCCCGAGATAATCTTCGCTCGCCTCGGCCGAGGTCAATTGTTCCTCGATCTGGCGTTCCAGTTCGTTCGTTCGCAGGCGAGCGACGAATTGCGCTCCGGCCGAACCGGAGACGGCCAGCACGATCAGCAGCGTCGCGATCGAACCGACCAATGCGGCTGCGACTGGCCGCCGACGAATCCAGCGAACGGTCCTCCGTACCGGGCCCAGGCGACGCGCGCGAATCGGCTCGCCCGACAGGTAACGTCCGAGTTCGTCGGCCAGCTCTTGCGCTGAACCGTAGCGGTGCGAGGGATTCTTCTCCAGGCACTTCAGGCAGATCGTCTCCAGATCCCGGTCGACTGCCGGATTGAGCAGTCGCGGCGCGACGGGCGGAGATTCGAGCACCTGCGCAAGCGTCTCGGCAAGGGTCGCGGCCTGAAACGGCGGACGCGCGACGAGCAGGAAGTACAGGACACCGCCCAGCGAGTAGACGTCCGCCTTCGGTCCGATCTGCGATAGGTGCCCCGAGGCCTGTTCGGGCGGCATGTAGGCGGGCGTTCCCAGCACCTGACCGCTGACGGTCAGTTCGAGCCCGCTGTCAGCCCGTTTCGCCAGACCGAAGTCGGTCACCTTGGGGCGTCCGTCCGACGCCAGCAGAATGTTTCGCGGCTTCAGATCGCGGTGGACGATTCCGTGGCGGTGCGCGTACTCGACGGCTTCCGCGATCTGACGGACCAGTTCGGCGGCCCGACGCTGAGGCAGGGGACCCTCGGCGACCTCCTCGTGCAGACTTGCTCCGTCGACGAACCCCATCGAGAAGAAGTGGCGCCCGTCGCGTTCGCCGATTTCGTAGATCGGAACGATACCCGGATGATCGAGTCGCGCGGCCGCTTCCGCCTCGCTGTAGAAGCGCTGCACGTCCTCCTCGGACGCAAGTTGCCCCGACAGAATCATCTTGATCGCGACGAGACGGTTCAGCTTCGGCTGTCGCGCTTTGTAGACGACGCCCATCCCGCCGCGGGCGATCTCGCCGAGCAGCTCGTAGTCTCCGAACTTCTTCCCCTCCTCGTGACGCTTGGCGTCGGTTCGTTCGGGCGGGCGCTTCGTCGAAGCGGAGAGCGCCTGCGTCGCGTCAGCATCGATATCGACGGCGCGGGGAGAGGAGACCGTCGCCGACATCGCCTCGGCAGCCAAGTTCGCCGTGTCATCGACTGCGGAGGCCCGCGCGAATCCGAGGGTTTCTTCGATTTCGGCGCCGTAGTTCGGGAAGCGTGACTTCCAAGTCTCCGCCGTGATCGTTTCGCCTGCGGCGGCGCGAGCGTTCACTTCTAGCTTCAGCAACGTTCGAAACAGTCCGTCGCGGCTTGCCGCCGGCGAAACTCTCAGGAAGTCCTCGATCGCGGGCGATTCGCCGGAATGCAGTTGTTCCTGAAATGAAAGGGCAAGGCGATCGATCGCACTTTCAAGCCGAGGCTCCGGCGATTTTCGTTCTTGTCGCGACATCCGGGCGATCTCGTTGTCCACAAGCCGGTTACGACGAGAAGTCGTCGGCATCCCGCAAGGAAGTCTTCGACCGACACCTCCAGGAACCGGCCGTCGATGCATTCTATATCATGGATCCTTAAGCCGCGACGCTGACCTGTTTTCGAACCGAGGGGCGGTAGACAGGCGCTTCAAGGTCGAGACCTCCGTCTCAACCAGCGGCCACTGTCTTGAAGAGGCAAAGTCGCCCGCCGTCGCAATGCAGAGGCGCTCCCGGCTCGTCCGAATCTCTGGCCGGGAGCCGCCCGCACGTGCGACGGCGTTCGGGCGGCGGCGGCTTCACGCAAGGAAGTCGTGAACGACTCTTGCCTCTTCGACGCCGGTGAGCGGGAAGTCGAGACCTTGAAACTCGTACGTCAGCCGGCGGTGGCCGAACTGGAACTGATCGAGCGGGAGCGGAAGGCCGTGGAGCGGCGGCTGAAAGTCGCCCGCTTCCCGACCTCGAATCTCCTCGACGAGTTCGATTTCGCGGCCCGGCCGAGCGTCGACAAGCCGCTGATGCTGGAACTGGCGAACGGGGAGTACCTCGATCGCCCTGAGAACGTCCTGTGGTCGGGCCGTCAGGCACCGGCAAGACGCACCTGGCGACGGCGCTCGGCATGGCCGCCTGCCTGCAGGGCCGGAAGGTCCGCTTCGTTCGCGTGACGGAGCTGATCACGTTCCTGCTGGAAGCGCGAAAACAGCGTCAGCTCTTGCGACTGTGCGAAGAGCGAAAGCAGTAAGCACGCTCCGCGGGCGGTAGCCAGGGTTCGTCCTGCGCACCCCGCCCGGAGTGCGCGCCCTCCCTTGCCGCTCACGCCAGTAGATCCTCGATCACGTGTCCATGCACGTCGGTCAGTCGGCGCTCGAAGCCGTTGTGGTAGTAGGTGAGCCGCTCGTGATTCAAACCTAATAGATGCAGGATCGTGGCGTGGAAGTCGTAGACGGAGGCGACGTTCTCGACGGCTTTGTAGCCGAAATCATCGGTCGCTCCGTAAGTGAACGGCGCTTTCACGCCAGCCCCCATCATCCAGGCGGTGAACCCATCCGGATTATGATCGCGTCCGCTGGCTCCCTTTTGAAACGTGGGCATCCGTCCGAACTCCGTCATCCATACGACCAGCGTATCTTTCAGCAACCCGCGGCGTTTCATGTCCTTAAGAAGCGCCGCGCAAGGCTGATCCAGCACCGAACCGTGTTTGCTGTATTGTTCCTGAAGCGATTTATGTCCGTCCCAGTTGCTGACCCCCTCGCCGCCGGTTTGATACGCGCCATTGAACAGTTGCACGAAGCGGACGCCCTTTTCGATCAGCCGCCGTGCGAGGATGCAGTTCTTCGCGAACTGCGCCTTCAACGCGTTTCGCGAATCGTCGGCTCCGTATTCGCGCAGGATGCTCTGCGGTTCGCTCGATAAGTCCGTGACTTCGGGAACGCTCAACTGCATCCGGGCCGCGAGTCGGTAACTGGAGATCCTCGCCGCCAATTCGCCGTCTCCCGGAAACCGTTCGAGATGTCGCTGGTTCATGCGTTCCAAAAAATCTCGCGTCGCCCGATCGGTCTTCGCGCCGACGCCTGGCGGAAGGTCGAGGTTGGCCAGCGGTTCGAGGGCGCTGAACTCGGTTCCTTGGAAGGCTGCGGGCAGGAAACCGGGTCCCCAGTTATTGACGCTCGATTGCGGAACGCCTCGCGGATCGGGAATCGCCACGTAGGCGGGCAGATTTTCGTTCTCCGTTCCCAAAGCCCATGTCGTCCACGCGCCCATGCTCGGGAAGCCGTCAAGCGTGTAGCCGGTCGACATGAAATTCTCGCCCGGCCCATGCGTGTTGGTTTTTCCCGTCAACGAATGGATGAAGCACATGTCGTCGGCTAGCTCGGCAAGTCGCGGCACGAGTTCCGAAATCATCTTGCCGGACTGGCCGCGCGGCTTGAATTCCCAGGGGCTCTTGGCGAGCATCCCCTGCTCGCCCTGAAACGTCACCAGCGACTCGGCCCCCGGCATCGGCTGACCGTGGCGTTCGATGAGCTCGGGCTTGTAGTCGAAGGTATCGACCTGACTGCAAGCGCCGGCGCAGAAGATCACCAGCACGTTCTTCGCCGCCGCAGGATGATGCGCGGCACGGCTGGCGAACGGCCGCGCGGGATCGATGTTCGGACGAATCGGCCCGGAGTCGGCGAGCGATCCTCGTCGATCGAGCAGACTCGCCAACGCAATGCCGCTCAGTCCCGTGACGGTCTGAGTCAGGAAGTTTCGTCGATCGAGAAACTGAGTCATGGATCTTTCTCTTCGTTCTCAATATCTCGCGGCGCTAGGGGAGGAACACGAACTCGCTCGCGTTGAGCATCGCGCGAGCGAACTGTCGGATGCCTTCCGCTTCGACGAACGCGACGCTATCGGCCAGTTCTTCATCCGTCGGCGTTCGCTGGAAACACAACTGCCAGGCTTGCGCGATCTGTCGCGGCCGCGTTTCGGAATCCTGTTCCAGTCGTTTCGCGAACAAATCCGCCTGCTGCATGACGAATTCGCTGTTGAGCAGATTGAGCGCCTGGAGCGGCGTGGTCGAGCGACTGCGCTGGGGCGCCGCCATGCTCGCGTCCGGGCAATCGAAAGCGCCGAACACTGGCTCGCGTTCCTGTCGCACCTTCGTCATGTAAATCATTCGTCGCCAATCCTCGAGACCGTACGACTTCTTCGCGTGATAGTGGCGGACGTTTTCCATCTCCACTTCGAACGGGCTGAACCCCGGACCGCCGGCGTTCTCCAGATCGAGCGAGCCGGCGACGGCGAGGATGGAATCGCGAATGGCTTCCGCTTCCAAACGTCTCGGGGGGAAGCGCCAAAGTAAACGCGACGTCGCATCGACTCTTAGGGCGTTCGCGATCGGTTGACTGCTCTGCCGCCACGTCTCCGAGTTCAAAATCAGCCGGTGCACGTGTTTCAGCGACCAGTCGTGATCCATCAGCTCAGCGGCCAACCAGTCGAGCAATCGCGGGTGACTCGGCGGCGTTCCATTGAGTCCGAAATCGCTGGGCGTGTCAACGATGCCGACGCCGAAGTGGAACTGCCACAGCCGGTTGACGACGACGCGAGCCGTGAGCGGATTGTCCTTGCCGGCGATCCAATTCGCGAACGCCAGTCGACGATCGCGCTCGGGCGCGTCGGACGAGAGATTCAACGAGGCGAAGACTTCGATCGCGTTCGGAGCGACCTCTTCGCGCTTCGCGTCCGGTTCGCCGCGATACAGACGATGCGTCGGTCCGGGCATCGAAAACGTGCCGGCGTAAGCGAGCGTCGACTCCTCGAGTCTCTTTTTTTCGTCGCGAGCTGCCTGCAGTCGACGGAGCCGCTCTTGGCCCCGCTCCGCTTCCGCAGCGGGAAACTTCGCGAACCGATACTCCGGTTCCGACGATTCGCCGCCGGCGTAAGGTTTTCGATCGGCGGACGACGCCAGCAACTCCCATCGGTCGGCTTCGAGCGCCGATTCGACGCGGTAGGCGATCGGCAAACGATCGGCATACTGCCCGTCGCGGTCGCGGCCCCAAACGATACGGTCGATGACAGCCGGCTCGGCAAGTTCGATCTGCACCCAGCCCCCTTCGGCTGAGTCGACGATCCAGCTGCGATCGTTGCCGTGACGTCCGTCGTTGACGTGCGTCAGTTTATGTTTCGGATGCACGAAGTCGCCCGACGAGGTCGCTTCGGCGCCGCCGCTGGCCAGAGCGACGTTTCGCCCTTCGGCGTAAATCTCCAACTCGTCGATGCAACCTTCGCCGCCGGTAGTTTTTTCGATCGTGAAGCGAACGAACCTTGCCTCGCGTTTCGCGAACGCTTCTTCGTTCCGCTTCGCGTCGACCGACGGGCGCAGTTTCGATTCCTCGTCGACGAGGAATTTCTTCAGCCGATCGGTCAGGTCGGCGATCTCGGCGTCCAGCGTCGCGAGTCGCTGTCTGGTTTCCGGCGAAGGCGGCAAAGCGCGGTCGCCGTGCTGAACGCCGGCGAACACGGCTTGCATCGAGTAGTAATCGCGCTGGCTGATCGGATCGAACTTGTGGTTGTGGCATCGAGCGCAACCAGTCGTCAGCCCCAAGAACGCGGTTCCGGTGGCGTTGATCATGTCGTCCAGCTCGTTCATTCGCTGAGTCTGTCGCAGCTTCGGGTCCGACCCTTTGACTTGATCGACCGGACCGGCCACGAGGAACCCCGTCGCGACGTCCGCCCCCAACGCGTCGCCCGCGATCTGCTGGCGAATGAATTCGTCGTACGGCTTGTCTTCGTTGAGCGACTGGATGACCCAGTCGCGGTACCGCCACGCCGTGGGGCGCTCGCGGTTCATTTCGAAGCCATGCGTCTCGCCGAACCGTACCAGGTCCAACCAGTACGTCGCCCAGCGTTCGCCGTAGTGCGAACTGGCGAGAACGCGTTCGACGAGCGCCGGCCAGGCCTGGTCGCTTTCATCCGTCACGAACGCTTCGACCTGCTGCGGCGTCGGCGGAAGCCCGAGCATGACGAGATACAGCCGACGAATTAAAACGCGTCGCTCGGCTTCGGGCGACATCGTCAAGCCATGGTCCGTCAGCTTGTCGCGAACGAACTCGTCGATACCGGTCGATCGCGAACGCTTCACCGGTTGAAACGCCCAGTGCGACAGATCGACGTCGGCCTTCGCTGGCCCGTAGCTTTCCGGGGTCTTCGCGCCGTCGGCGATCCATCGTTCGAAGAGTTCGATCTCGCGTTTTGATAACGATTGATCCGGCGGCATTTCTTTGCCGGGCTCTTCGTGCCGAATCAGCTTCAGCAGAAAACTCTCGTCCGGTTTTCCTGGCGTCACCGCAGGCTCGCCCGAGTTGCCGCCGGAAAGGATCGTCGCCAATCGATCGAGTCGAAACTGACTCTCCTGTGCATCGGGTCCATGACAGTCGATGCAATGGGCCTGAATAATCGGCGCGATGTGCTCGCCGAAATCGACTGGCCGATCGGCTGCCGTCGCTGAGCAACACCAAGCCGTCAGCACGACGCAGCTCGAAGCGATCATCTCGATCGCCCGCAGGGGTCGCGGGGCTCGGCTAGGCGTTGCATGACTCATAGCGACCTTCCTTCCAGACTTGACGTGAGCGCCTGCGGACCGAGCGCCTAGCATGGACGAACTGAACGGCACGATCCACGAACTCCGGTGACGGCACGCCCACGAGCGTCGGGGGGCGTGCAGCCGTCGCGACCGGCGCTCGCGCCGCCGGAGAACCGCCGGTCCCACGCACGCGTCGGGCCGAACGGGATTGTGGTCGGGCGCCGTCCGGGCCTCCGTCACAAGAGATTCGGCAGCTTTCCCGTGCTGTCGCCGAGTTTCTCGAAATCGACGTCCATGCGATCGAGCATGGATAGCCAGAGGTTGCTCACCGGCGTGCCGCTGTCGTAGCGGAGGTGGCGTCCGCTCTTGAGCGTCCCGCAGCCCCCGCCGGCGAGCAGGATCGGCAGATCCTCGTGGTCGTGCGCGTTGCCGTCGCGGATCCCGCTGCCGTACGCGATCATCGCATGATCCAGGAGCGTACCCTCCCCCTCGGGAACCTCTTTTAGACGTTCGAGCAGTCGAGCGAACTGCCGGACGTGGAAGAGGTTGATTCGGCGAATCTTCTCCTGCTTCGCGGCGTCGCCGCCATGGTGCGACAGATCGTGATGCCCTTCCGGCGCGTCGGCGAACGGGTAGGGCTTGTTGCTCCCTTCGTTGGCGAGCACGAACGTCACGACTCGCGTGGCGTCGGCCTGAAAGGCGAGCACGACGAGATCGCAGAGCAGGCGAACGTGCTCTTCGTAGTCCGCCGGCACGCCGGAGGGCGTCGGATAGTCCGGCGTTTCGAGCGGCGGAAGGCTTTCCGCCCGCTGCATGCGAAGCTCGATGTCGCGAACGGAGTGAAAGTATTCGTCCAGCTTGCGCACGTCCGCCTTGGAGAGTCGCTGCTCCAGCCCGCGAGAGTCCTCGCGCACGTAGTCGAGCACGCTGCGGCGTCGCGCCGCTCTGCGGGCCGCGGCCTCGTCGTTCCCGCCGAAGATTCGCTCGAAGACGATCTTCGGATTCGTCTCCTTGGGAAGCGGCTGCGTCGCCGAACGCCAGGACATGGTCGAGGAATAGACGCAGCTATAGCCCGAGTCGCAGTTGCCGGCCATCGCGCCCTGCTCGGCGCCGATCTCGAGCGAGGGCAATCGCGTCCGGTCGCCGATTCGCGCGGCGGCGACTTGGTCGACAGAGGGGCCGTTGCGGATATCCGTGCCGTCGGTCTTGTTGGGATGCACGCCCGTCAGGTAGGCGGAGAGCGCCCGCGCATGATCCCCGCCGCCGTCTCCGTAGGGCTTCGCCTTGTCCGCCGCGAGTCCCGAAAGGACCAGCAGGCGATCCTTCACCCCCGCCAGGGGCTGCAAGGTGGGGGACAGCTCGAAGTCCGGACCCTCGCCCTGCGGCGTCCAGTCCGGCATGTGCTTGCCGTTGGGGACGTACAGAAAGGCCATGCGGTTCGGCGCGGTCGTCGTCACGTCGCCGCGCTCCGCCCAGGCGGTCATCGGACCCATCGCTTCCAGCCACGGAAGCGCGAGGGTCGCGCCGAGTCCGCGAAGCGCCGTTCGTCGCGACAGACGTACTGCATGCGTTTTCATGTCGAGCTCTCGAGTTCGTAATCGGTCGACGGGAGACTCGCCGGTCGGCTTCACAGCCCGCGGCGGCGAAGAAAGGGTTCCGACGCGACGATCGCGCGCACCAGCGACGAGAAGCGGAAATCTTCTTCTGCGACCTGTCGCACGATCCGCTCCAGGGCCGGACGGTCGTAGTATTCGAGTCCTCGCCCCAGGGAGTAAATCAGCATCTTCTGCGCAATGCAGCGCACGAATTCCTCCTTGCGTTCGAGGATGATCGATTTGAGTTCGGCGGGCCCCTCGAACCGTGTTCCGTCGGGAAATTCGCCCGCCGCGTCGATCTCGAACGGCCCGTCCTGCGTACGCCACGCGCCGACGGCGTCGTAGTTCTCCAGCGCGAAGCCGATCGGATCCATCCGGGCGTGACAGTTCGCGCAGGCCGGATCCCGTCGATGAATCTCCAGCCGTTCCCGCAGGGAGGCGGCCGACGCGTCCTCGCCGGACTCAGGCAGTTCCGGAACGTCGGCCGGAGGCGGCGGAGGCGGAGCGCCGAGAATCTGCTCCAGGGTCCAGCGTCCCCGCTTCACGGGCGAGGTGCGCGTCGGATTCGACGTCGCGGTCAAGACGCTCGCCTGGGTCAGCAGGCCGCCGCGGTTCCGATCCGACAGACGTACGCGGACGAACTCCTGTCCGCGAATCGGCGCCCCGGGCTCCGCATGCGGCGGTCGACCGACGAGGTTGCCGTTCGCGTCGGCGATGCCGTAGTGTCGGGCGAGGACTTCGTTGAGGTACGTATAGTCGGCGTCGATCAGGTCGAGCAGGCTGCGATCCTCCCGCACGACCGAGTCGAAGAAAAGCTCCGTCTCCTGCACCATCGCTCGTCTCAGGTCGGCGTCGAACGTGGGGAAGAGCGTACCGTCCGGGGAGATGAACTCGATTCGCTGCAATTGCAGCCACTGCATGGCGAAGTTCTGCGTGAGCGATTCCGCACGCGGATCGGCGAGCATCCTCGCGATCTGCTCGTCCAGTTTCGCGCGCAGCCCGCCCCGCTCCGCCAGATCGAGCAGGACGTCGTCGGGCATCGAGGCCCACAGGAAGTAGGAGAGCCGCGACGCGAGTTGAAACTCGTCCAGATCGCGCGGCTCGGCGACATCCGCCGCTTCGTCCAGTTCCGCGCGGAATAAGAACTTCGGCGAACAGAGCGCCGCCTGCATGGCGAACTGCATGCCCCGCTCCCAGTTGCCTGACTCGGCCGCGACCTGCCGGACCAGTTCGGCCGACCGCTCCAGTTCTTCGGCGGTCGGCGGGCGTCGCCAGGCGCGGCGCAGAAAGCGCTCGAGCGCCTCGCGCGTACGCTCCGTTTCCGTCTCTCCCTCTGTACGGAGCAGCGCGCGATGACTGGCCGGTCGCGGATCGAGCGGTCCGTCGAGAGCGAGGTACTCGATCCACAGGACGCTAGGCGGTTCCCCCTCGCGCGGCTTCTCGATCGCGACGAGCATGCGCTTGCGTCCCGGCATCGGGGGGACGACGACCTCCAGAACCGTCGCCTCCTCGCGACTCTTAGCGACGACGTCGAACGACTTCAGCAGTCGCGCAGGGCGAGGAAGGTTGCCGGCGAACTTATCGAGTTCCGCGTCGGGCGTCGCGCCGTCGGACGACTCGACGGCGACAAGAATACTCGCGCGGACCGGCTTTCCATCCGAGCGCTCGCCGAACACCCTCGTACGAAAGACGTACTCTCCCTCGGCTTCCCAATTGTACGGCGTGTTGACCGGGCCCAGGTCGATCGGGCGCGTGCTGTCGGTTCGCATCGGCCGAAAGCCGTCGACGATCAGGCCGCCGGATTCGGAGGAAGCCGGCTCGGTGTACGTCGAGGCGAGGTGCCGCTTGATGACGGGCGGAGGCTCCGGCATGATCGCAGCGGCCATAACCTGCTCCGCCGCGTCGAGGTAGCGCTCCATCAGAACCGGCGACATCGTCAGCACGTCGCCGACGTTGTCGAACCCGTGGCCGATGTCGTCGGACGGAAAATCGGCTGCAGGATCGAAGTCGACGCCGACGAGGTCGCGGATCGTGTTGCGATACTCGGTGCGATTCAGGCGCCGCATCGTGACGCGACCCGGATCGGGCTCAGCCGTCCGGTCGTATTCGTCGAACGCTCGCTTGACGAACTGAACGAGCGCATCGCTCTCGGCGACGCTCGGCCGCGGCTCGCCTTTCGGCGGCATCTCTCCGTTCTGGATTCGTGTCAGAACCGCATCCCATTCGTCGCGACCTCGGATTACCGACGGAATGTCCTGGTACGATTCCAGCGTCAGTCCGCCCTCCGGGTCGTCGCCCGAGTGGCATCCGACGCAATACTTGCGCAGGTAAGGCTCACCGACGCGATCGAAATCCGATTCTTCGGCGATGGCGGGGCTGCCGACGGCGAGGATCGCCGCGAAAACGGCGTGGCGGAGGGCGAACTGCACGAATGCGTCCTCGAAGAGTCGTGCGCGGCGCGAGGTGGGACGACGCGTCGGCGGTCCCGCGACTCGGCGTCTGCAACGGCCGGGAGCCGATTGCGGGCGACGTCGTCGGAGGCGGGCGAAGGCGGGGGTGATCGGAGGAGAGCTCCGGTCGGGAACCGGGGCGACTCTCAGTGTAACCGGAGAACGATTCGGGACGCGAGTCGATATCCGTCCGCTGCTGCTTCGTCCACAGGTCGTAAGGCTACCTCTCCGCTCTTCTGTACTGCCGCCGAAGTCGAGTCTGCCCCCGCACGGGGCTGCTCCGAACAGTGCGAGCATCGGTCACGAATTCGCCGACGACGCGTGCGGGAATGGGCGAGCTGACGCAATACCGCTGGCGCGACGGCGCCTGGTGGGAGTTGCGACTGCGAGAGCTTCGCGATCCCAGGGAGGAATCGCTCCCGCACGTAAGCGGAGGCCGCCGAGCGGGTTTCCGAAACGCCTGGGACGCCTGGCTGGAGCGGAACGTTTCGCTCGCCGATGAGGCAGAGCTCATCGCCCTGTACGGCGGCAGATTCGTCGCGGTGAGCAAGCGGGCGCTCACTCCGCGGCAGTCCAAGGATCTTCGCCGCCGCCTACGAGCGAGCGGCTCGTGAGTCCGCCGCGACCCTCCCGGCGCCGGCGTCCCCGAGGCTACCTCGCTCGACCGCCGGCGGGTAATCTTGCTGCCGCAGCTGGCATGCCGTGGCGCGTCGCCGCCTTCCCGACGCCGGGCGGCTTCGCTGGCCTCTCCGCACCGATCGCGTATGGTAATACGAACCGAAAGACGAGCGTATCATGAGGGAGATGATCCGCCACGCCTCTCCGGACGGCGCCCGAGCGACGAAGGGCTCGCTCGCCTGGCCGGCGAAGGGAGAGAACTTTCCGGCCGTCCTCGCGATCCATGAGAATTGAGGCCTCGATCCGTCCATCGAGGACGCGGTTCGACGTCTGGCGTTCGAGCGGTTTCCAGCGTTCGCACCCGACGCTCCGGCGCCGCTCGGCAGGTAAGCGAGGAACGACGACGTAGACCGGACGATGCAGGCCGAATGCTTCCACGGGGAGATGACGCAGAACTTCGTCCCAGCGGCCGAAGAGCTTCACGCTCGCCAGCTATCGACCGGCAAGCCGGGCTCCGTGGGGCCTCGCTTCGGCGGCGGAATGAGTTTCGAACGGGCGATGCGGGCTTCCGAACGATCGACGCCGGAATTCCGTCGATCGATCGGCAGCCTGAACTTGCACGAGCGCCGAAGATCGCGGCGCGTCCGTTCATCCACCACGGCTCGCTCGACGAGCGAAGCTTCAGCGCCGCTCTCGCGTTCGGGAAGAAGTTGCAGGAGCACGGAAAGCGGCAGGCGATCGTTCGGGAAGCTTCGCCGCTGAGGCGAACCAAGGATCGACTGCAAATCAGACGACAATCAGCAAGGAGCGCCGAGAGTTGAAGATCACGATCGTCGGAATGGGACGCGTGGGATCCGCGATCGCCTTCGCGGCGACGATCAATCCGATCGCGAGCGAATTGCTGCTGCTGAATCGAAACCGAGAAAGGGCGGAGGGCGACGCGATCGACCTGTCGAACGCGATCGCGATGCAGAACAGCAACATGCTCATCCGAGCCGGCGACGTCGCGGATTCGGCCGACTCGGACATCGTCGTATTCGCCGCCTCGGCACCCTACGGCGACCCGACCCGCAAGCGAACGGAACTCGCGGGGGAGAATCTTTCGATCCTTCGCGAGTGGATTCCGTCCTTGGCGACGGCGAGCCCGAGCGCCATCCTCGTCATGGTCAGCAACCCGGTCGACGCTTTGACGTACGCCGCGCTCAAGCTGTCCGGGTTCCCGCCGCAACGAGTCATCGGAACAGGGACGCTGCTCGACAGCGTTCGATACCGTTCGCTGCTGTCGTCGGAGATCGGCATCCACTCCGACGATATCCGTGCCTACATTCTGGGCGAGCATGGCGATACGCAGTTCGCGGCCCATTCGTTGGCGACGACCGGGGGCGAGCGCTTCTATCCCAGCGATATGTCCGCGAAGGCCTTTCTCAAGACCGTCGCCATGGGTTACGACGTCTCGCGGCTGAAAGGCCATACCTGCTACGGCATCGCCCTGGCCACGACGATGATCCTCGACAGCGTCGTGTACGACCTTCGCCACACGATGCCCGTCAGCGTTCTGATCGACGGCTTCGCGGGCGTAGACGACGTCTGTCTGTCGCTGCCGGCGGTGATCGGCCGACAGGGAGTGACGCGCGTGTTGCGGCCCATGCTTGCTGAGGATGAACTGGCGGCGTTCGTACGTTCGGCCGAGGCGGTCAAATCGACGATTCGTTCGATGGGTTCGATTTAGCCCTGCAAGCGATCCCGTTCGGCCGACGGACGCAAAGTCGAACGGTCGACAGCGGAAGCGGCCGCTCAGACCATCGAAACCCGCACGAGTCGTTCGGCTCCGGGTCAACTTCGAGTAGTCCCGGCTGGTGACGGCGTGCGGCGCCGGCGAGGAGCCGGCGGCGTCCGTCGGGGCTATCCACCGGTTTCCAGCCGCTCGTCCATTGCGACGGCGAATACGACGCATCTTCGATCTTCGTTCAGTCCGATCCCATCGAGGATCGGACTTCTCGTCCGTCGGCGTTCGCAGCCTGACTGCCCGGAAGCCTCGATTCGCCCCCTGAGAAGCTCGACCTCCCTGCGGATCATCTCTCAAGATTTCGATCTCGGAGTCTGGACGCAGGCGGATAGGAGCGATTCGGATCGGCCCGAAAATTGACCGAATCGCGACGGCTCCTCCGGCCTTTCGCCGACGACGTCGACCAGAACCGGAGGCGCTCTCGGGGAACCTGCTTTTCACGCCGGTCCAGTTCGGGATGCGGAACCTGCCGCTAGCGGCGTCGGCTATTCTGATCGTCGGGGCCACGATCCTCTGGATAACGATCGCCGTGCGGCCGCGCTACCGCTGGGTCGCCCTCGTTCAGGCGCCGTACTTCGCGCGGGCGTCGCTGGCGACCGTGCTACGACTGTCGATCACGGCGACGAACTGGGGAAAGTCATGATCCACAAGATGCTTGCGTTGCCCCTGCTAGCCCTGATCGGGTCCTTCGTCATGGCTGACGACGCACCGAAAGTCCTGTTCGAGTTCACGAAGGCCGAAGCTGCGCAGGAGTGGCAGGCCGTCAACGACGGCGTGATGGGCGGCGTCTCCGAAGGCAAGTTCAGGATCACCGACGAGAAGACTCTGGAGTTCTTCGGCACGTTGTCGCTGGAGAATAACGGCGGCTTTGCATCCGTGCGGACCAAGGCCAAGAAGCTCGGCTTGGAGAAAGGCGATACCGTCGTCGCCAAGGTCCGGGGCGACGGTCGTGAATACACTCTGAACCTCTACCTCGACAAACCGCTGGTCGCTTTCTCGTACCGGGCGAAGGTGCAGACGAAGAAGGACGAGTGGATCGAAGTCAAAGCGCCGCTCGAAGAGTTCGAGGCGACGTCGTTCGGTCGGGTCGTCGAAGAGGCAGGCGCCGTGAACGCAGAAGAGATCGACGCCCTGGGTTTCATGTTGAGCGACAAGAAGGCCGGGCCGTTCAAGCTGGAAATCGAGTCGATCCGGTTGGAACGGGGGGCGACCGCCGTCGAACGGTAGAATGCCGCATTCCGACGGCGGTAGGCCGGCGGTCCGCGTCGCCGGACAGGGGGAAGCTGAACCTCATCGTCAGCTGACTAGCCGAGGATGGCGTGCAGCGCTTTTCCGGAGACGTCGGTCAGGCGGAAGTCGCGACCGGCGTAGCGGTAGGTGAGTCGTTCGTGGTCGAAGCCGAGCGTGTGCAGGATCGTCGCGTGGAGATCGTGGACGCTGGTCGGATTCTCGACGGCCTGGAAGCCGAACTCGTCCGTCGCTCCGTAGGCGACGCCTCCCTTAATGCCGCCGCCGGCGAGCCAGACGGTGAAGCCGTAGTGATTGTGATCGCGGCCCAGTTTCGAAGCGCCGCCGCCGGTCACTTCCACGGTCGGAGTCCGTCCGAATTCGCCTCCCCAGATGACGAGCGTTTCGTCGAGCATCCCGCGCTGTTTCAGGTCGCCTAGAAGCGCCGCGATCGGCTGGTCGATTTCGCCCGCCAGTCGGCGATGACCGTCGGCGATGTTCTCATGGTTGTCCCACGGTTGACCAGCGCCGTGCCACAACTGCACGTAGCGGACGCCTCGTTCGAGCAACCGTCGCGCGATCAGCGTCTGTCGTCCATGCACGCCGGTTCCGTACGCCTCCTGCACATGTCGCGGTTCCTGCTGGAGATCGAACGCGTCGGTCGCCCCCATCTGCATTCGAAACGCGAGTTCGTAAGACTGAATCTTCGCATCGAGTCGATCGTCGCTGCGCGGTTCGGCATGCTTCCGGTTCCAGCGCTGCAAGAGCTCGAGCTGCTTGCGCTGACTCTCCGCCGAGATCTGCGGATGCTCGATGTTTTCGATCAACTTCCCGAGTTCGCGATGCTGCGAGTCGATGTACGTCCCCTGGTAGGCGCCAGGCAGAAAGCCCGCCTGCCAGTTCTCGCTGTCCTTGATCGGCATACCGCCCGGGCACATGGCGACGAATCCGGGGAGGTTCTGGTTCTCGCTGCCCAGTCCGTAGAGGACCCACGCCCCGACGCTGGGCCGTGCCTGGATCGAGTCGCCGCAGTTCATGAGCATCAGCGACGGCTCATGATTGGGGACTTGCGCGACCATCGAACGCACGACGGCGATGTCGTCGATGTGCTCCGCCGTGCGAGCGAACAGCTCGCTGACCTCGATCCCCGATTCGCCGTACTTCTTGAACTTGAACGGCGAAGCGAACGCCGCTCCGGTTTTGCGTTCGGTGGTCAAGGTATTAGCGAGCGGCTGGCCGTCGTACTTCTTCAGCGCCGGCTTGTGGTCGAACGTATCGACGTGCGAGGGCCCGCCGTTGAGGAAGAAGTGAATCACCCGCTTCGCCGTTCCGGGAAAGTGCGGCATCTGCTTCCCGGACCCCTCGGCAGCGCGCAGGCCATCCTCTCCCAGCAGAGCCTCGAGCCCGAGCGAGCCCAATCCGAGCGCCGAAGCGCCGAGCATCTGCCGTCGCGAAATCAGATCGTGCATAACCATGTGACTCTCGCGAGCGACGCGTCAGTCGACGAACAGAAACTCGTTGCCGCACAGCAACACTTGAGCCAGGCGCTCCCACGGGGTCAGCTGACTTGTTTCCCGATGCGGGAAGTCGAGCTTCGAATTCCACCGCGTCCCGTCGGCGGATTCCTGGACGTCGATCTCCCACAGGAACTGGTCGGAGTTTAGCGCTTCGTCGATGTCCACCAGGAAGTCGAGCGTCTCGCCGACTTCGACTCGAAGTTCGGCGACGTTGACGTCCACCAGTTCCTGGTGGCTCTTCGCCGCTTGCAACAATCCTGATCGCGAACTGACGACGAACGCGCGCACGCCGTCCCCCGCCGCCGGTTCGTTGACGAGCTTCGAGCTGACTTGAATCGTCATCGCACGCGGAGCGGTCCAGCGGCGGACGGCCGCATGCGCGCGGTCGTTCCCCGGATGCCCTCCCGTCGCCGTCAAGTACGCCCAGCCGAGCGACGCGTCGGGAACTACGGCTCCTCCCTGCCACGCCGTCCCGGTGAAGTGGGGCAACGGCTCGAAGCCTGCGGTTCGTCCCTGCTCTTCGTCGAACCGGCCGAATCCGTACTGCCAGTCGGCGCTCGTCGGCCGAGCGACCGGCGCTTCCGGTTCTGACGAACCGGCGACGAACGCCAAGGCGTCCGCCAGTTCGGCGGACGTCGGCTCGCGCTGCAGCGTTCGCTCGAACAGTTGCGTCACCGTTCGCTTTTCATCGTCGGAGTTCATGCTGACGCGAGCGAGCGACCTCGCCCGTTCCAGCATCAAGGGATCGTTCAGCAGGAAAAGGGCCTGTTGCGGCGCCGTCGTTTCGCTGCGCTGCGGGATATGCAGGTCCGGGTTGGCGAAGTCGAACATCCGCAACGTGCTCGGAAGGAACTGTCGATCGACCAGTCCGTACAGGGACCTCCTTCTGGGAAACGGCGCCGCGAACAGGTCGGTCGGCTTGCCGCCGACGGCAAGGTCAAGTTCTCCGGCGCTCGCGAGCAGCGAGTCCCGCAGCTCCTCGAAACTCAACCGGTGTCGGTTCATTCGCCAGAGCAGACGATTCTCGGGGTCGAGTTCCCGGGCACGTCGGTGCGTCGCGGAGTCCGCATCGATCAGCGAGGACTGCCGCCAGGCGTTCGACGTCAGGATCAGTCGATGGAGTTTCTTCAGGCTCCACCCTTCGTCGACGAACCAGGCGGCGAGCCAGTCCAGGAGTTCCGGGTGCGACGGCGGATCGGCCCGCAGTCCGAAGTCGCTCGGCGTCGTCACCAGTCCTTCGCCGAAATGGTGCATCCAGACCCGGTTCACGATGACGCGCGCCGTCAGCGGATTGTGCGGCGACGCGATCGCCTCGGCGAGTTCCAGTCGACCGCTCCCGTGCTGGAACGGTCGCCGATCCGGACCGCTCAGCAGTTTCAGAAACTGCCGCGGGACGTCGTCGCCGTAGTCGACGGGATTCCCCCGACGCAGAATCCGCGGCTCGAACGCCGCCTCCGAATCCCGCAGGATCACGGCGTGCGCGATCGGTTCGGGGGAAGTGATGATCCACCGGTCGATTTCGGATTGCAGCCGCCACAGCTCCGTGAGGGTCGCCGAGTCGAAGTACGCTTCGCTCTGCACCACCGGTTGATCGGGCGCCTCGAACGGCGCGGTCGGACCGTACAGGACCTGCCGTACCTGTTCCGCTGCCGGATCCGGCAGCGCCGTTGCATCGCCGCCCTGCCCCGCTGCGGCAAGCTGTAGGCGCCATTGCTCATCGACCCGCTGGAACGACTCGGCATAGCGATCGATGACGTCGCTGAACGATGCCGGCGGCGTCTGGAACGCCTCGCGAATCAGCGGGTTCAGATCGGCTACCGGGAGTTCGCCGATCTGCCGAGTAACCGACTCGGAATCTGCGGCGAACCGTTCGGCGGGAAGCTCCCGATAACGATGCCAGGCCGCGAACACCGGCTCGCCCGTGCGGTGCGACCGGTGCAGCCACGCCTGCAGGCGTCGCACGTACGACGGGAGCAGATCGGTCGTCTCGAAGATCTGATCGAAGCCTTGTGCAGGGTACTTGTCGAGTTCGAGTTGGGCCTGCAGGTAGTCGCGCACGCGACTCCGCGCCCGATCGGACGATTCGCTGCGGCTCGTCCGCAGCTTCTCGGCAAGCGCCTGCTGCCGCTTCGCGAGTTCCGCTTCGTACTCGGCGGAGGCGGCAGCCGAACTCGCGCGTACCAGCTGCTCTTCGCTGCTGGCGAATACGCCATAAAGCGAGTAGTAGTCGGCGGCGGGAATCGGGTCGTACTTGTGGTCGTGACATCGGGCACATGCGACCGTCAGCCCCATGGTTCCTCGCGAGACCGTGTCGATCCGGTCGTCGACGATGTCCCACGGCACTCCCAGAAAGCGTCGCCCCAGCGTGAGGAAGCCCATCGCCGCCAGGTCTTCGTCGGTTCGCGCTGGAATCTGGTCCGCCGCGATCTGCAGTTTCAGAAACCTGTCGTAGGGCAGGTCACGATTCAGCGCGTCGACGACCCAGTCGCGGTAGCTCCAGGCATGCACCCAGAACCGTTCTTCCCTCGCGTAAACGTAGCCTTTGGTGTCCGAGTAGCGCGCGACATCCAGCCAATGCCTGGTCCAGCGTTCGCCGTACTGCGGCGTCGCGAGCAGTTCGTCGACGAACCGCTCGTAGCTGACGGGATCGGCGTCGGCCACGAACTCGGCCGTTCTCTCCCTCGTGGGCGGCAACCCCGTCAGCGCGTAAGAAAGTCGTCGCGCCAGCGTCCGTCGATCCGCCGGGGCGGAGGGAGTCAGCTCCGCTTTCTCCAATCGTGCCAGCACGAATGCGTCGATCGGGTTCTCCGCCCACGCCCGATCCTTCACCGCCGGCACAGCGGACCTGGTCACCGGTTGAAAGGCCCAGTGATTCTTCGCCCGCTGCTCTTCGGGAGAAAGAATCCGGCTCGTCTTCGGCCAAGGCGCGCCTCGCGCGATCCATGCCTCGACTGCGGCGATCTCGCGCGGCGAGAGCGGCGCGTCGGGCGGCATGTCCAGGTCGCCCGTGCGACGCACCGCCCGTAGAAGCAGGCTCGATTCCAGGTCCTTCAGATCGAGCGCCGGTCCCGATTCGCCCCCTTCCAGCAGTCCCTGCCGCGATTCAAGATTCAGTCCGCCGGAGTTCTTCGACCCGGTATGACATTCGCTGCACTTCTCGAGCAATAACGGCCGTATCTCCCGTTCGAACAGTTCCTCTCCCGAGTCATCTGCCAGAGACGGACGGCCGCACAGCAATCCTAAGACGATGCTCCCTTGGAACAGCATTCGGGAAAGGTCGGTTCGACGACGGAACATGTTCAGTCCATTCCATGAAGCTTCGCGTCGAGGGCCGCGAAGCTGACTTTAGTTCTTCGGCGGGGGGATGTCACGCGATGCGAGTCAGCGGAGCGACGGGGATCGAAAGCGGAGCGACGTTCCGTTTCATGCCGACCTCCGAGACGGCGTTCGGAAGCGTCGAGAGCGACGTGATCGCGTCCGAGGCCATGCATCGATCGGCTTGCGGGAACGCGGCGCCCGGTAGAAGCAGAGCGGCGAACGGACGCGAAGGACGCGCGCCGGACGCCCTGCTTCGTCCGAACGCCCTGTGCGTTTCCGAGAACGCGCCTCGTCGGACCGCCGAAATTCCGCGTCGTGCGCGACGGCTCGCGCCGGTTTCCGACTCGACCGCCGGATCGCGAGAGTCGACAATGGCTCTTCGCGAATGCCAGAGGGACTTCGCCCTGGAGTCCCGCCGACTCTGGCTCCCGCCTTCCTGCCCTGCCGATCGATGCATCCCATGCTCAGCGCTCGTGCCGGCGTTCGCGCGCATGCCTTCTACCCATCGCTGCGTCTCCTCGTCGCGGCGTTCGCTGCTTGCACAGCGACCTCGGCGGCGGCGGACGAGGCGCTGACGTTCGAGCGGGACATCCGTCCGATCTTTCGGGCGCACTGCTACGACTGTCATGGCGCGACCGACGAAGTCGAAGGATCGCTCGACCTGCGGTTGGTGCGCCTGATGAAGACGGGCGGAGACTCGGGCGCGGCGATCGTCCCGGGCCGACCGGACGAGAGTCTGCTGCTGCAGCGGATCCGCAGCGGCGAGATGCCCCCTGGGGAAGCGAAAGTCTCCGAGGCGGAGGCGACCCTTCTCGAAAAGTGGATCGCCGCCGGCGCGCCGACCGCTCGCCCCGAACCGGAGAGCATCGGACCCGGACTGCAGATCCTCCCCGAAGAGCGAGCCTGGTGGGCCTTCCAGCCGATCGAACGTCCCGACGTCCCCGAGTTTCCAGATGAAGCTCGCGTGCGAACGCCGGTGGACGCGCTGCTGCTGTCGGCGATGCCGGAGGGCCTGCGGTTTTCGCCCGACGCCGACCGGCGGACGCAGATGCTGCGGGTCAGCTTCGACCTCATCGGCCTGCCGCCGACCCCCGAGCGACTGCGAAGGTTTCTCGCCGACGAATCTCCCGACGCTTACGAACGGCTCGTCGACGAACTGCTCGATTCGCCGCACTACGGCGAGCGATGGGGGCGACACTGGCTCGACGTGGCGGGCTACGCCGACTCCGAAGGGGGCGCCGACGCCGATGCGATTCGCTCGTGGGCGTGGCAGTACCGCGACTACGTCATCCGCTCGCTCAACGTGAACAAGCCGTTCGACCGCTTCCTGCACGAGCAGCTCGCCGGCGACGAACTCGCCGGACCGATCGCGGGGGACCTCACGCCCCGGCAAATTGAACTGCTGACGGCGACCGGCTTCCTGCGGATGGCCGCCGACGGCACCGGCAGCGGCGACGATTCGGAGGTGGCGCGCAATCAGGTCGTCGCCGACACGCTGCAGATCGTCGGCGGCTCGCTGCTGGGGCTGACCGTCGCCTGCGCGCAGTGCCACGATCACCGCTACGACCCGATCTCGCACGCCGACTACTTCGCGATGCGAGCGGTGTTCGAGCCGGCTCTCGACTGGAAGGCGTGGCGGACTCCGCCGCAGCGGCTCGTTTCGCTCGCGACGCAGGCCGAGCGCGAGCAGTCGGCCCAGATCGAAGCGGAGGCGCAGGCGGCGGACCGGGAGAAGGCCGAGAAGCTGAAGCAGTACCTGGCCGCGGCGCTCGACAAGGAACTGGAAAAGTACGAACAGCCGCTGCGAAGTCAGCTGCGATCTGCCTACGAACTCCCCGAGAAGGACCGCACCCCCGAGCAGCAGGCACTGCTCAAGCAGCATCCCAGCGTGCACGTCACGCCGGGCGTGCTCTATCAGTACGACCAGACGGCGGCGGACGACCTCAAAGCGTACGACGCCAGAATCGCCGAGATCCGCGCGAAGAAGCCGGCCGAGCGATTTCTGCGGGCACTCGTCGAACCGGCAGGGCATGCCTCGGAGACACGGCTGTTTCACCGCGGCGACTTCCGTCAGCCGAAGCAAGTCGTCGAGCCTGCCCCTCTGACCGTGCTGACTCACGAGGACCGCTACGTACGATTCGCCGCCGACGATCCTTCGCTGCCGACCACCGGTCGCCGGCTCGCGTTCGCTCGCTGGTTGACCGGCTCGGATAATCCGCTCACGGCTCGGACGCTGGTTAACCGGGTCTGGCTGCACCACTTCGGCCGCGGTCTCGTCGAGACGCCCGGCGATTTCGGCCGCTTGGGCGCCAGCCCCTCGCATCCCGCGCTCCTCGACTGGCTCGCGGACGAGTTCCGGGCGAGCGGCTGGGATCTCAAGCAGCTGCATCGAACGATCGTACTTTCGACGGCCTACCGGCAATCGTCGCGACGCGATCCGGAGATGTCCGCAATCGACGAGACCAACCGCTTCTACTGGCGAAAGGACGTCGTACGGCTGGACGCCGAAGTCCTCCGCGACCGTGCGTTGGCCGTCACCGGCGAGTTGGACCTAGCGCCTTTCGGACCGCCGGCGCCGGTCGCCGTCGACGAAAGCGGCGTGGCGGTCGTCGAAGGACCGACCGCCCGTCGCAGCCTTTACATTCAGCAGCGGCGCAGTCAGCCGGTCTCGATCCTGCAGGCGTTCGACGCGCCGGCGATGACGGTGAACTGCGAACGGCGCCCCGCTTCGACGGTCGCCACGCAGTCGCTGATGCTGATGAACGGCCAGTTCGCGCTCGATCGCTCGCTCGCTTTGGCGCGACGCGCGCTCGGCGCCGAAGGCATCGATTCGAACGAAGAATTCTTGCACGGCCTCCCGGCGATCGCTCCGCCCCCGTCGTCGATGTGGCAATTCGGGTACGGCGGCTATGACGAGGCGGCGCAGATCGTGCGAATTGCGCCCTTGCCGCACTGGGAGGCAGGCGTCTGGCAAGGCGGACAGGCTCTGCCAGATCCGAAGCTGGGGTGGGCGCGGCTGCACGCGAAGGGGGGACACGCCGGCGAGAATCCCGACTTCGCGGTCATCCGCCGCTGGATCGCGCCCGTCAGCGGTCAGGTCCGCATCGAAGGCGCGTTGCGCCACCCCAGCGAGAACGGCGACGGCGTCCGCGGGCGCATCGTCGCCGGACGATCGGGACTGGCAGGCGAATGGGTCGCCCGGCATGGTCAAGTCGAAACGGCGGTCAAGGATCTAACCGTCGAGTCGGGCGACACGATCGATTTCGTCACCGACTGCGTGCTGACCGTCACCTCCGACTCCTTCGACTGGAGCGTCACCGTCACGCTACAGCCGGCGGAGGGCTATGCGATCGTCTCGAATTCCGAGTCGGGGTTTCACGGTCCGATTCCGTCGGAGCCGCCATTGAGCGTCGGGCGACTGGTCTACGCGTGGGAGGCGGCGTACGCCCGGCCGCCGTCCCGCGAAGAATTGGCCCTGGCGGTGCAGTTCGTCAATCGCCAGTTCGCCGAGTTGCAGTTGCGTCCCCGTCCGCTTCCCGACGGCGTGAGCGTCGCGGAGCAGGTCTTGGCCGACCTGTGCCAGGCGCTGCTGACTTCCAACGAATTCCTCTACGTCGACTGATCCCGGACTTCCGGCCGACGGCTACGCTTTTTGAAGAACGCCATGCAACCCATCGCTTCCCGACGAGCGTTCTTGGCCGAGAACGCCATGGGCATCGGCAGCGTCGCCCTGGCGTGGCTGCTGCAACAGGAGCAGCCGGTCCGCGCGAACCCTTCGCGGCTGTCCGAAGACGTGCGGTCCTTCGATCTGAAGCCGAAGCAGCCGCACTATCCGGCTCAGGCCCGGGCGATGATCTCGCTGTTTCAGCATGGCGGTCCATCCCATGTGGACCTGACCGACCCCAAGCCGGAGCTGACGCGTCGGAGCGGCTCCGACTACGAGGGAGACGTCAATTACAGTTTCGTCAATCGCGCGAGTAAGAAGCTGCTGGGTAGCCCGTGGAAGTTCGCTCCCTGCGGCGAATGCGGAACCGAAATCTCCGAGCTGCTGCCGCATCTCGCCGAGATCGTCGACGACGTTTGCCTGATCCGTTCGATGCACACTGGCGCGAACGGGCACGAGGTGTCGATCCGCTACTTCCACGGGGGCGTCCCCGGCGTGCTGGGCCGGCCGACGCTCGGGTCGTGGCTCGTCTACGGCCTGGGGTCCAAGAGCCAGGAGTTGCCGGCCTATATGGTCCTCACCGACCCGGGCGGCCATCCGGTCGATGGGGTCAACAATTGGAACAACGGGTTTCTACCGCCGCTGTTCCAGGGGACGGTGCTGCGGCCGAAAGAGCCGCGCATTCTCGACCTCGATCCGCCGCCGCACCTGAAAGGAGCGTTGCAGTCGCAGAACCTCGACCTGCTGCAGACGCTCAACCGCCGGCATCTCGCAGAGCGCCCGGGCGAGGCGGATCTCGAGGCCCGCATCGCCAGCTACGAACTGGCGGCCCAGATGCAGACTGCAGCCCGCGAAGCCCTCGACGTCTCGCAGGAAACCGACGCCACGCATGCCCTGTACGGCCTCGACCGTCCAGAAACTCGCGAGTACGGCACGCGCTGCCTGATCGCCCGCCGGCTGGTCGAGCGGGGCGTGCGGTTCGTGCAGTTGTTTCTGGGCGGACAGCCCTGGGACAACCACAGCGACATCCAGAACGCGCTGCCGGCCGTCTGCCGCCGCACCGATCAGCCGGCCGCCGCGCTGGTCAAGGATCTCAAGCAACGAGGGATGCTCGACTCCACGATCGTCCACTGGGGCGGTGAGATCGGGAGGCTGCCGGTGACCGAGGATCACGGCGACGGCGCCGCGGTCGGACGCGATCACAACGGTCAGGGCTTCAGCATCTGGCTGGCCGGGGGCGGCATCAAGGGGGGCATGACCTGGGGCGAGACCGACGAGTTCGGCCATAAGGCGGTCGCCGACGTCGTCACTCCCAACGACTTTCAGGCGACGCTGCTGCATCAGTTCGGGCTCGATCATCAGCGACTCAGCTATCTCCACAACGGCCAGGAGCAGCAGATCGCCGACCGCCGCGAGGCCCGCGTCGTTCGCGAAATCCTCTCTCGCGCCTAGCCGCCGCAAAGCATCGAGGAGGGGGGAGTCGTGGAAGCTAGAATGCTGCCCTCGCGAACCCAGACAAATTCGGGTGGCGAACGCTGACGGACGGTTCAGAATGGGGCGGGCGTTCTCGCTTTGCATCGACACGCTGAACGCCTAAGAAGCCTCATGCGTTGCCGCGGCACGCACCATTCACGGCCCTCGACGACGCCCCGGCGGGCGCTCGCTCCGTCCGCTTGAAACCGAACTTTCGATGACGTCCGCATCCGACGACCCGATGCGCAGCGCCGGGGATCGATGGCTTTGGCCGAAGGGGATGATCGCTGCCCTGTCGCTCGGGCACACGCTGATCGCGTGCTGGTTCCTGCCGCCGGCGTGGTTTCTTGACCAGCACGTCTACGTGGGGCATGACTACTCAGTCCATGCACACCGGGTGCACGTCTACCGCGAGGCGCTCTGGCGCAACGGGTTGCCCTGGGGATCGGATCCGAAACTCTGCGCAGGGCGCTTCATCCACCCGGCCCAGGACGTCGGCGCGAGGCCGCACGAAGTCCTGGGAGTTCTGCTCCCCTTTCTCGCGCCCGATAAGGTCGTCCTGGCCTTCAGCCTGACGGCCATCCTGCTCTCCCCGCTGCTATTCGTCGCCGGAGGGCGGCTGCTTCAGTTCGACTGGGACGAGTTGTCGGTCGGGCTGCTGATCCTGATCGCGCTGTTCTGGATCACGGCGCCGTTCCAGCTCATGCTTCTCGCCGGAATGCTGGCGTTCGTGTTCTGTACTTTCATGGGACTGTTCGCGCTCGGAGCGTACGCTCGCTTCTTTCGCTCGCCGACGGTCTGGAGCTACGCCGGAGCGACCGCCGCGGGCAGCCTGTTGTTTCTCGTCCATCCGCTCGGGCCGCTCGCCATCGTTCCGTCGCTGATCGCGGCGACGCTCCTGGCTCGTATCCCCTGGCGATGGCGCATCGCGACGGCGCTCAGCCCCCTGCTGATCGCCGCAGTCAACGCCTTCTGGCTGATCCCGCTGATGCTCGGTCTCGATACGCCGGCGCCTCCCTGGTCGCAGGCGATGATCGTCGAGCATCAGTTCTGGACCTGGAACGAGCAGTACAAGTTCTCCGACTTCATCGGGCCGGGGCTCGGCAGCGCGCTCGGCCTGATGATCCTCTCGGTCGCGATCCAATTGTTCCGTCTGGGACGTCGGAAGAACGCCCTCGTCGCCGTCGGCCTGGGCCTCGCGCTGGCGGTAAGCATTTTCATGTTCGTCTTCGGGTCCGATTTCGCGGCCACGCGGGCGCTGCAGCCGGTGCGCTACTCGATCGTGCTGCTCGCGATCTCGTCGCTCGTGCTGGGAAGCCTGGCTGCGGATTTCAATCGCTGGCTGTTTCTGCCGCGGCCTTGGTCGAAGCATGGACTGATGCTCCTGCAGATGATCGGCGTCGTCCTCGTGATCGCGGGCGCCTTCGCGCTCAGTCCGCGCGCCGTGAAACGAACCGACGACGAGCTGTTGTTCTATTTCGTTCACGAACGGACCCGCAGTTCGGAGCGTCTGCTGATCGAGTCGGAGAGCCCGGACAGCTCGTTGACTCAGGCTCTGCCGATGTTCACCGGTCGCGAGGTCATCAGCAACGCCTTTCCGGACTATCCCGACCCCGTGCAGTTGCTGCCGGATCGGCTGTTCGGTCGGGAGCGCGGCGCGATCTCTGCGGAAGAGACGCGACGCGGACTGTCGCATTTCGGAATCGACTGGGTCTTCGTTCGATCCGAAGAGTGGCGGGCCCTGTTTCAGGAGCTGACCGGCCAGCCGGGCGAAAAGGTCGGCGCCTACTTCGCGTTCGAGATCCCTGGCGACTCGCCGGACCTCCTGATCGGTTCCGGAACTGCGACGGCGTCGGTCAACCGGATCAGACTGCAGGGCGTCGTCGCCGATCAGGGCCGCATCGTCCTTCGCTACCGGTACCATCCCGGCTGGTTCTGCAAACCGCCGGCAACGATCGAGCCCTACCCCGTCGAGGAAGACCCGGGCGGGCTGATGCAGATCACGAATCCGGCGCCGAACATGACGCTGCGGTTCGATCCGCTGCGCGCGCTGAACGCGAAGTGGCCGTCGAATTCGGCTGAGCATGATGCCGGCTGAACTGGATTCCTTCACGGCTCACAGGTCGAGGTCTACGACGAGCCCCATGCTAAGGGCGCGTTCTTCGTGAGCTATGCCCCGCCAGCATGGCAAGATCGGCTGACGCGAAAGCGCCTACAGCGGGAACGCGACGGCCTCGATGCAGGCAATCGCGCCTTGCCGGTGTATTCGCGCTTGCGGTCTTCGGCGGCGGTCTTCGGCGGCGGTCTTCGGCGGCGGTCTTCGGCGGCGGTCTTCGGCGGCGGTCTTCGGCGGCGGTCTTCGGCGGCGGTCTTCGGCGGCGGTCTTCGGCGGCGGTCTTCGGCGGCGGTCTTCGGCGGCGGTCTTCGGCGGCGGTCTTCGGCGGCGGTCTTCGGCGGCGGTCTTCGGCGGCGGTCTTCGGCGGCGAGCTAGCCGCCGCGGTAGCGCTCGATCGTCTTTTTCAGTCCGTCGCGAAAGTCACTCGCGTTTCGAAGCCGAGCACGCGGCGGGCGAGCGAGATGTCGGCAATGCTGTCCCGCACCTCGCCAGCCCGCGGCGGTCCGTGCTGCGGAACGATCTGCGTTCCTAGCTCGGCGTCGATCGCCGCGATCAGCTCGAGGAGCGAAATCGATTTCCCTGTCGCGACGTTGTCGGACTCCCCGTACGGTCCTTCGCAGGTCATCGCCGCAAGATTCGCGTCGACGACGTTCGCGACGTAGGTGAAATCTCGGGATTGTCCACCGTCGCCGTTGACGACCGGAGAGCCGCCCTTCAACATTCGCGTGATGAAGATCGGGATGACGGCCGAGTAGGAACGGTTCGGGTCCTGAACGAAAAACGGCTCCGCGTTCGATTCCGGGGAGGAGCTGATGTGCAATCAGCGCCTTTCCGAAAATCGCGGAGCCGTCAAAAGTCTAGTCGGCAACAACAACAAAAACGGACGTGAGCGGCGGGGGCCCCTCGCCGCCGACTTCCTGCGGCAGAGCGCCGCCCCGGGGAGCCTCGACAGCACGCTCCCAGACATTGCGTGCGCCGACGCTCCCACCGGACAGGAAAATGTGTCTCGCCGTCGGAAAAGTCGTGCCGCTCCGTCTACGGCCCTCGGTGCCCCGGCGCGACGGGTTCGCGGAGGTACGGGCGCCGACGGTTGCTGACGCGAGGCGATCGATAGGATCGGGGTTCTCGCGTTGCTTCCCGGACGGGTCCGCTAGCGTTGCGTCGTGACCTCGATCGGCTCCGCACGCCGAACGACGACGCTCATCGGATCCCGTATTTGAGTGGAGATCGGGGCGATGGGGTTCGATAGGAAAAGGAGACGTTGACGCTTTAGTTGTCCTTGGTTGTCGAGAACGCACCATGGCGCGCCGCAAGGAAGGCGGGAGCAGTCCGATTCTCGACGTCGGCCTCGTCATCGCCTGTCTCGTCTCCGCCTGGAACGTAGCCGGCGCGGGAGTCGCGACGGAGGTGGGTCGGACGGACCGCCCGAGGCATCTACGGGAAGAAGCCGCCCCGGGTCTGCCCACCGTCAGCGCCCCTCCAGCCGTTCATCGAGCCGTTCGTTGCGACGACCGGTCGAAGACCGCCGGGTCCTCCGGCGACGCCGAGCGAGCGACCGATTTCAGCCTCGCCCGCGGCGAATCGTGAGACCGACCCAAGATCGACAAGTGCGCGAAGTCGTCGACCGCGACGATCGCGGCCTTCATCCCGCGACCGAAGCGATGGCGAACGGTGTGAGGAGGAAGGGCGAGGGTTGTGGCTCGGATCATGTCCCCGCAGGCCTGCGACGCAGCGAGCGCACCGCAGTTAGTGAATGGCATCCTCTCCATTCGCCCGTGAGACGGGCCCTCTTCGAAAAATCTTGAACCGATCGAATCGTGCGACGCCGACTCGCCGTTCCCGAAAGGAACGTCGCTCCGGTCGGTCCGATAGCTAAAAAAAACAGGGAGCCCCGGACCGCACGAAGCGGTCCGGGGGCTCCCCTATCTCATGCACGACCGGTCTCCGCCCCTCGTCGCACGACCCAAGCGTCGGTTCGACGACGGTTCCGCGGACTCGGTCGCAGCGACCTTCCAGACGCAGCCGAAGTTCGCTGGCGATCGCCCGTCGCGGGCGCTTCGTCGCTTCGCTCGGTATCGGTGCGAGCGCTTTTCTTCTTCGGCGACGGGTGCAGGCAAGCGCCGGCGTCGCTAGTTCGCCGCCGCGGGATGACGAGCGTGCGAAGAGACGAAGTCCGCCGAGGCGTCGTCCGCTTCTACGCCCGACATGCGAACGGTGTCCGGCGCCGATAGCGCCATCGTGTCGACGTCGCGCTGCTCCTCGCCGACGGTCTTCCCTCGCAGCGATTCGCGGCACATCGCCATGCGGTAGGCCGCAGGAACCGACAGCAGCGCGATCGCCGTCGCGCCGGCGACGCCTCCGGAGATGGCGACCGCCAGCGGGGGCCAGAACTGTCCCCCGGCCAGAATCAGCGGGAGGAAGCCGGCGACGGTCGTCATCGTCGTCGAAAGGACGTGACGCGTCGCGTGATTGACGACTTCGACGATGCCGTCGACGTCCCCGATGCGGGCCCGCTCGTCTTCGCGAAGCGCGGCGAGCACCACGATCGAGTCGTTGATGGCGACGCCGATCAGGCCCATGGTGCCGATGATCGCCATGAATCCGAACGGATATCCGAACAGCCACAGCGAGCCCAGGCCGAGTCCGACGGCGAGGACCGCGACGCCGCCGATGATCCCCGTCATGCGGAACGAACCGAAGGAGAGGACCAGCGTCGCGATCATCAGCACGATCAAGATGCCCACGCTCGAAAACAGATTGCCGACGGCGTCGTCGCGCTTCGACGCTTCGCCGCCGAACTCCATGCGATAACCGGGCGGCATCTCGAAACCTGATTCAGCCAGTCGGCGCTGGAACGCTCCCAGCGCCTGATCGGGCAAGACGCCGGCCTGCACGTAGGCCTGCACCTCGTTCATGCGCACGCCGTTGAAGTGCGGGATCGTCGCGCGGGCCCAGACTGGTCGGAACTCGGCAAGCGCGTCCGCCGGGAGGAAGGCGGGAGCACCTCCCGCTCCTGCGGTTCCGGACAGAAGATCGAGCGAAGCTGCGCGATCGGCCCGGCCGCGGTCGGCGTTCGCCAGGCGGACGCGAACCGGAAGTTCCTCGGTCTCCTCCAGGATCGATCCGCCGACGACGCCGTCGAGCGACGCCTCCATCTGCCGAGCGATCGCGGAATGATCCAGACCGGCGAGCCGCGCCTGTTCCTCGTCGACGTCCAGCTCGACTTTCTGCAGCGTGTCGGAAAGATCCGACCGCGTGTGCGTCACTTCGGGAATCTCCGCCAGCAGGGCGCGCATCGATTCCCCCAGTTCGGCCAGCCGATCGAGATCGGGACCGTACAGGCGGACTTCCACCGGCGCTTCGAACGGCGGACCCTGCTCGAGCTGTCGGACCAGCACGCGGGCCTCCGGAAATCGCGCGTCGAGCCGGCGCTGCACGTCGCGAATGAGCTCGCCGGAGTTCTCCGCCGAATCGATCTGAACGATGCCCTGGGCGTAGAACGGCGAGTTCCGGCGATTCGCGAGGATGTTGTAATAGAACGGCGGCGCGCTCTCCCCGAGGAACCAGGTCGTCTCTTCGATCCGCGGTTCCTCCATCAGCACGTCGCGCATCGCGAGCACGATCTGGGTCGTCGCGGAAAGCGGGGTCTGCTGGGAGAGCGTCACCTCGATGCGGAACTGGTCGCGATCGGTCGGCGGAAAGAACTGTTCGGGGAGCTGCGTCGCGGCGGCGAATCCCAGCAAGGGCAACATGCAGCCCGCGAGGATCGCGATCGCCGGTCGACGATAGAGCCAGCCGAGGGCCGAGCGATAAACGACCGCGAGCCGAGGGAAGCTGGCGCCGTCGCGCAGCCAGGACCGCGCGGCCCCTCGTTCGCTGCGGCGCCCCATCGCGGCGAGCGCCGGCACGACCGTCAGCGCGAGAAACAGCGAACTGAAAATGGCCAGAATGACGCTGACGGCGATCGATCCGACGAACTCTCCCGCCGGTCCCGGCATGAGATAGATCGGCGCGAAGGCGAGCGCCGTCGTGACCGTCGATCCGAACAGCGGAAGGGCCATGTGACGGACGCAGGACGACACGGCTTCCGCGGGCGAATGCCCCTGCCGAAGTCGCGAGGCGACCTCGTCGGCGATGACGATGGCGTTGTCGATCAGCAGACCGAGCGCGATGATCAGTCCCGTCACCGACATCTGGTGGATCGGGATGCCCAGGAAGTTCAGCCCCGCCAGCGTCATCAGCGCGGCCAGCGGCACCGCGGCCCCGACGACGAGCGCCGATCGAATCCCCATCATCGCCAGCACGACGAGCATCACCGCCGCGACGCCCGCGACCAGGTTCCAGAGCAGGCTTTCCAGACGTTCCGAGACGTAGCGGTTCTGCTGGAACGTCACGTGCAGTTCGATTCCCTCCGGCAGATCGGCGGCGAAGCGGCGGAAGACCTCGTCGGCGGCGTTCGACCAGTAGTCGATGCGATAGTCGGGACGAACGAACGTCGCGACCGAGACGGCGCGCTCGCCGCGGCTGAGCGCCACGCTCGCCGGCGGATCCTGAATTCCTTTATGCACCTCCGCCACGTCGCCGAGCGTGACGAAACTTCCCCCTTCGCCGGAGCGGATCGGAATCGATCGGATCCGTTCGAGCGAGTCGAGTTCTCCGGAGACTTCCAGCTGGATTTCCTGCGACGCGCCCCGAAGCGAACCTGCGGAGGTCTTCGCGTCCGACGCGGCGATCTGCGACGAAACCTGATCGAGCGTCAGCCCGCGCGCGGCGACCGCGGCAGGGTCGACCGTGACGACGATCTCTTCCTTCGGATCGCCGAAGAGTTCGACGTCCTCCGTCCCCGGAAGCGCGCGCAGCTCGTCTTCCAGTCGCTCGGCGGTTCTGCGCAGGACGGCGAAACTGGGCTCGTCGTCGCGAGTCCAGGCGATCGAGACGATGCTGGCGTACGCCTTAACGTCCAGCACGTCGAAGTCGGGATCGCCGACGCCTGCGGGGAAGCCGAGCTTCGCGTCGTCGAGCTTGTCCCGAACCCGCGACCAGACCTCGTCGGTCGCCATCACCTGGTCCCGGAGTTCGATCACTAGCGTCGAAACGCCCGGCCGGGACGTCCCGCGCAGCTCCTTGATCTCGTCGATCTCGCGCAGCTCGTCTTCGAGGGCTTCGGTCACCAGGGACTCGACCCGTTCGACGTCCGCTCCAGGGAAGACCGTGACGACGATGGCCGCCCGTTCGTTGAGGCGCGGATCCTCCAGTCGCGGCAGCACGGCGTAGGACGAGAGTCCCGCCACGACGATCATCGCGACGGCCAGAACCAGCAGCCGACGGTTGCGGAAGAAGAGGTTGTCCATCGCCGGAGAGCTTTCGTCGGAGGTGTACCTGGCGTCGCAGCGGCTTGCCGCCGATGAGCCTCGGTCAGCGGGTCCGGGCTAGCGGGCCGCCGTCAGGGAAGCGACCGCGGAGACGGGTTCGACCTTCTGGTTCTGCACCAGGCGATGCACGCCGTCCGCCGCGATCCGTTCGCCGTCGCCGAGCGCTCCGCGAACGAAGACCTCGTCGCCGAACGTGTGCAGGATCTCGACGTCGCGCCGGGCGACGCGCCAGCCGCCGCGATCGTCCGAAACGACTGCATAACAGGCCCACAGTCCGGCGCTGCCGCGCACGAGGGCCGAAGCGGGAATGGCGTACCCCGACGCGTCGATCGACTCTTCTAACTCGAGTCGCGCGACCTCGCCCGGCACAAAGCGGGACCGAACCGCAGCCTGGGTTTCGGATGCGTTCGCAGAAACGGCAGCGTCGGAGACGAAGATCGCCGTCTGCGTCCGACGGACCGAATCGAGTTCCGAGACCGTCCGGTCGAACCGGACGGTCTCCTCCCGATCGCCGACGCGAACGCGATGAACTGCGTCGCGATCGAGCCGGCGGACCGTGTCGACGGGCAGGCCGAAGCGAAACTCCAGACGGTCGCTCTCGACCAGTCGCAGGACCGGCTCTCCCGACGCGACCACGGCCCCCTCGTCAGCACGGCGATCGGTCACGCTGCCGGTGAAGGGTGCGCGGAGTTCCGAATCTCGAAGCTGTTCCTGGATGTCCGCGATCCGAGCGAGCCACTGGGCGACGACCGCCTTCTGCGCGGCCAGGCGTTCCGGGCGAGTCCCCTCGACGAGTTCCTGCCACCGCTGGTACGCCGCTTCGCGACGCTTGTCGGCGGCCTGCGTCTGGTAGCGGTACTGTTCCACCTCCTCGGCGGTGACGACGTTCGTGGCGGCGATCGACTCCCTCCTCGCGAGCGACCGCTTCTGCAGTTCGTGCTCCGCCGCCAGTCCCAGCGCTTCCGCCTCCGCGGCGGCGATCTCCTGCGCACGCGGTCCCGCGGTCAGTTCGTCCAGCAGCGCCTGCGCGGCATCGAGCTGCGCGTTCGCTTCGTCCAGCGCCGCCCTCAGACGACGGTCGTCGAGTCTTCCGAGAAGCTGGCCCTCCGCCGCTACGTCGCCTTCGTCGACGAGCAGTTCGACGATCTGCCCCCCGCGCTGAAACCCGGCGTCGACCGACCGCGCCGCCGCGACGGTTCCGGTGTAGCCCCGCGATTGGCGATACGTGTCGGTCTTAGCGAGGGTAAAGGTCCGCACCGGAAGGGGGCGGGCTGCGGCTTCGGGCGGCTTCTGTTCGGCGCCGACGAAGGCGAACGCTCCGAAAGCCGCCGCCACGACCGCGACGCCGAAGCCGGCAAGTAAGTAACGAACCGTCGCGAAGTGACGAAGCGTCATTTTCTGATCCTGAAAAACGCCGCTCGGAGCGGCGTGACGATGCTCAGACGGCCAGATCCTCGGCTCGGGCGGCGACCCACTTGGGATCGAACCGTTCGGCGAACCGGAGAATCAACGGCTCGAAATCATGTTTCGTCGAAAGGGGCTGAAATCCGTATCCGTCGAGCAGGCGATGCCACGTCAATCGAACAGTCGCATAAGGGTCGTCGATACCGTGGGCGACGAGCGCCGACGAGGTCGCGGCGATCGAGTAGCCGCCGTACGCGCTGGACCAGAGGCCGAACACGATCTGCTCCGGCTTGACGCCGTCGGACAGCGTCAGGTCTCCCCGGACGATGCCGTCCCGGATCACGCCCGAGAGGATGCCCATGCATCGCAACTCGCAGGAATCCATCACGCGACGGCGTTCGTCCGACGTTTTCTCCAAGATCGCCGACGTGCGAAGGATCTGTTCCACGAAGAAGTGATCCGGGTGTCGACGAACGAACCATTCCGCGGCGTATCCGATCGCCCAGAGCCGTTCCCGCGGGAGGCCCGTCCAGGACGCGGCGTCGTCGAACATGGAACAGCGCTTCAGCGCCGTTTGGTTCGCGAGCGCCAGGACGATCTCTTCCTTGCAGCCGAAGTGACGGTAGATCGTCCCTTTGGAGTACTCCATCTCCTCGGCGATGCGATCCATATTCAGCTTCAGGTACCCCTCTTCGAGGAGCATCCGGCGGGCGAGGTTGAGGATCCGCCGCTCGCGCTCCTGATATTCCCGCTCTTTCCGATCTAGGGTCTTCATAAGATGACTATTGACGGATCGTCAATACTTGTCAAGTCGTCAGTTGGCATCGGCGAAAAGTTCTCTCGACCTTGAGAGAACGACTGAAACGTCTTGAACTGCGGCAGGCCGGCCCGCGGAGTTTCGACGGCGAAGCCGCGCGGGCGCGACGGCGCGTAATCAGCCTGGTCGAGCGACCTGGCACGTCGAAGCTATTGGGCAGGATGCGGGGCTGAGCTTCGAGCGCCGTGCTAACGATCGCACGGCCTCGCCCCGGTCGTCGCGGCGCGATCGGCTGCCTGGTCGTGAACGGCTCTTCCAAGATCGGAGGGGCCGGTTTTCTGGAACGCGAAGCGCCGTGCCCGATCTCGGACTTCTACCTGACGATCGCGGGACTGATTCAGTCGCGAGCGCGGCGCGCGTCGATCGCGTCGGCGTCGCGCGAAGGCGTGCTGGTCCAACGCGAGTCGGTCGGGCCGGAAGAAGGCGCTGACTACCATCCGCCCCTCCTAAGGACTACGCGCGAGGAGTGTTCCTCACGCGGCGAACGGGCCGGCGTCCCCTACGAGACGTTCGACTACGCGAGCGAGGAACAGACCGGCAGCGCTTCAACCCGTGGAACGACCGCTGAAATCCTCACGACTATCGCTGCGATGCTCGCACCGCGCGACGACGTGCAGCGTCAGGCGTGCGACCAGCGCTTCGCGAACCGGAAGGGGGCGCCGACTGACAATCAGCGCCCAACAGAGTCTGTAGCGGGTGACAGATTCCGTCCTGTGAGGAGGAGTTTAGGGTATTCGCCCATAAGCTCGTTAAGGCGTACCGGATTTTTCCCGATAGACGTGGGGCGAGTCGACCCGCACGCGAGCTTCGATCGGTTGCTCTGCACGGGGCAGATGCTGAGCAATTGACGAACGCTCGCGGCGGGTCGACTTCGTATTTTCGTCGCGATGGGATCTCGACCCCGCCACGTCCGCCCGGATCGCGGTTGTTCGCTTTAAGAGTTGCTTGTCGGCGCTTCGGCGCTGCCGGAACGGGGCGGACGAGGCGATCGGTCGCATCTTTACTATGGGATGGCAGAGCGAGGATTCTCGCCGGTGCATCCCCATACAAGATGGCGCAGTCTCTACGCCTGCGATCCCGGTTCTCGCGATCGCCGTCGTCGCAGTGTCGACGATGTGGGCTTCCCTCCGGCCGATTCGACGCAACGTCGCAGGAGCCCTCGTCCGCGCGCCCGGAAATCGCCTCCGTCTCGACGGAGCGCAAGCCGCATCTACGAGCGCTCGCGGAACTCATTCGCCGAATCGCCGGACCTGGCGTCGTGGCTGGCGATCTGAACGCGACGCCTCGGTCGCGCCATATTCGGCGGACGCTCCCGAAGCGCGGTCTTCGCGACGGAGACGTCGAAAAGGCGCTCGCTCCGTCCCGGCTTGCGCGGTTCGGAGCGCCGGGCACGCCCTTCTCTGGCGCCGAATCGAACGCCTCGAGGCGACGGCTGACGGCGAGCAGCGCCTCCTGACCGACCTCGGCGGCGTCGGGATCGGGCCTGCGGCCTTGATCGACGGCCATGTCCGCGTCGTAGCGAGACCCCGGCTCGGGCGTGAGGCCTTAATCCTTCGTCCGCTCCATCCAACGGTCCAGCTTTGCGCGAAGCGCTTGCAGGGGCTCGGCCTAGGCGGAAAGGTTGGTCGACGTGGAGGTCGGAGAGTTCTTCGGGCGCTCGCGTCTCAGCGGTACGCGCAGGCTCAGGTTCGCTCCAGCAGCGAACTCTTCCCGGTCGCGAACTCGCCGACTTCCAGATCGAGGTGCTGCAGAAACGAGACGAGCAGGTTCGCCAGAGGGGGCGAACCGTCGGCAGGATAGGCGAGATGCTGGCCGTGGCGGAAGCGTCCGCCGGCGGCGACGATGGGGAGGTTCGAGTTGTCGTGGCTCGACGCGTTGCCGAGACTCGAACCGAGCAGGATCGCCGTCCGGTCGAGCAGCGTCGCCTCCCCTTCGCGGACGTCGCGAAGCTTGGCGAGGAACTCGCCGAACAGGCGCATCTCTTCCTTCTCGATGATCGCGAGCTGTTCGATCTTGGCCGGATCCTTGCCGTGATGGCTGAGGTTGTGCCAGCCGTCGTCGACGCCGCCGAGGTTGACGACCTCGTTGTCGCCCGGCCCCTTGAGCGTGATCAGCCGCGTCGAGTCGGTCTGGATCGCCAGCGCCATCAGGTCGAACAACAGCTTCATGCGGCCGGTGAAGTTCGAGCGATCGTCGATGTCGGTCGGCGGCTTCTCGTCGACCTGCGGCTTGGGGCGTTTCGTCCACTCCTCCGACAGCGCTAGCCGTTGTTCGAGCTCCCGCACGCTCGACAGGTACTGGTCCAGCGTCTGATGGTCCTCCCTGCCCGTTCGTCGCTGCAGGGCCCGCGTCTGTTCGGCGACCAGATCGAGGATGCTTTGCCCGTCCTTGATCCGGCGGATCTGTGCCGCCTTTTCCGCTTCGTTCCCTTCGAGGAAGAACCGGGTGAAGACCCGCGAAGGTCGCGACTCCGCCGGGACCATCTCGCCGGATCGCGAGACGGAGATGCTGCGACCGTCGGCGGAAAGGGCGAGCGACGGGAACCGCGTCAGGTGGCCGATCCGTTCCGCGGCGAACTGGTCGACCGAGATCGTGTTGCGAAAGCTCGGCAGCCCGGGGTGAGGAGCGCCCGTCAGGAAGCTCTTCTCCGCGTCGTGGCCCCCGTCGACCATCGGGTGCCGCAGCCCGCTGATGACGGTGAAGCGATCCCGCACGTCCTGAAGGGGTTCGAGGTACGGCGTCGTCACGTAGTCGGCTCCGGCCTGCTCGGGAAAGAGCAGCGGCGTATGGATGCCGAGCGGCGCGCAGATCGCGACCATCCGTCGCGGTTCCTGGCTGGCGTCCGACGCAGCGGCTGCACGCGTTCGCATCGCCTGCAGGGCCGGAAGCGCCACGGCGACGCCGGAGGCCCGCAGGAACGTTCGGCGGGAGAGCTTGGACAGGGGCATTCGACTTCGCCTTTCAGGACTCACGGCTATTCGTCACGGGCGGTCGTCACGGGCGGAGGAAGAGATCGCTTTCGACGACCGCATGAATCATCGACCGCAGTCCGTAATCGTCCGCCCGACTCTGTTCCAGAACCCCTTCCACGATAGCGCGATCCTCGATCGAAACGGGTCGCCCGCAGCCGTAGACGAGCAGCTTCTCCGCGACGCAGCGTGCGACGACTTCGGAATCGTCGAGCAGCTTCTGGCGGAACTCGAGGAAGTTCGCGAACTCGCGACCGTCCGGAAGTACATCGCCCTTCTCCACGGCAGGACCGAGTCGATAGTTCACCTTCTCCACGCGGTCGCCGTTTTCGATCGTGCGGTATCGTTCGCGGTGGCCGCCGATCACGTCGAACTCTTCCAGCGCGAAGCCGGGCGGATCGATCCGCTTGTGGCAGCGGGCACACGATGCGTCGGCCCGATGTTTGTCCAGTTGGTCGCGGATCGACGTCGCGCCCCGGATGTCGGGTTCGACCGCCGGCACGCCGGCCGGAGGGGGCGGCGCCGGCTGACCGAGCAGATTCTCCAGCACCCAGGCGCCGCGCAGGATCGGCGACGTCGTCGTGCCGTTGGCCGTCACCTTTAGAAGGCTGGCATGCGTCAGGATTCCACCGCGGACGCTCTCCTCCGGCAATGACACGACGCGGAAGTTCTCGTGTCCGCGAACGCCTTCGATTCCATAGTGCTGGGCCATCCGCTGATTCAGGACGGCGAAGTCGGAATCGATGAAGTTCCGAACGCTCCGATCTTCATCGAGGAGATGCCGGAAGAAGCCGCGCGTTTCGTTCGCCATCGAGCGGAGCAGCAGTTCGTCGTACTCCGGATAGAGTTTCTGGTCGGGCGTCGTAAACTCCAACTCCCGCAAGTCGAGCCACTGGCCCGTGAAGCTGTCGACGAAGCGTTCGCGTCGAGGGT
Source organism: Lignipirellula cremea (assembly GCF_056501455.1). Taxonomy (NCBI): domain Bacteria; kingdom Pseudomonadati; phylum Planctomycetota; class Planctomycetia; order Pirellulales; family Pirellulaceae; genus Lignipirellula; species Lignipirellula cremea. The sequence goes on along the minus strand of NZ_CM151415.1, from coordinate 4,327,994 downwards.
CGTCGAGCATCCGATCGACCTGCGCCCGACGCGCTGCCGGGTCGCGGAGCTTGCCCTCGGACGCCAGCGGCAGCAATTCGTCGTCCGGCATCGACGACCATAGGAAGTACGACAATCGCGAGGCGATCTCGTAGTCGTCGACTTCGGGCTCCCGATTCAGCAGCAGGAAGTGGGGCGAGCAGAGTACGGCGCAGACGCCTGCTCGCACGGCGTCCTCGAACGAACTCCCCGCGTCGAGACGGGAGAGCGTCAGTTGGACGAAGGGTTCGGCCAGTTCATCGGCGACGGGGCGACGGAACGCCCGGGGAAGGAACTCGCGAAGGATCCGCTCGGCGTCTTCGCGCGGCGCCGACGATTCGACGCGGTGCGCCTTCACGCCGCGACGATGGCGGATGTAGATGGGGTCGCCTTCGACCATCGTGATCGTGTCCGACTGGCCGAAGAGGCGCTTCTGCGGCTCGGACGGAAAGCTCTGATCCAGCGGGCCGTACGTTTCCGCCCAGACGATGCCGACGCCGGGACGCGGCTCTTCCTTGTCCCGCCACGTGACGTGCTCGGGGTAAATCCAGGGAAGGATGTGGAGCGCGTCGCCTTCGGCCATGCGGGTTTCGAATTCGATGATCCGCGGCTCGTCCGGCGTGCCGGTGACGTCGTAGATCCCGGCCAGCTTTCGCTCGCCCGGTCCGAACAGAGGCCCGACGAAAATCGCCACGGCAAGCGTGCGACGTTCGCCCGGTTCATGCGGCCAGACCGCGACTCGACAGTGGTAGGTTCCTGCCTCGATCGGATGGGCGGGGTCGATCCGCGCGGGAGGCCAGCCGGGCGTGAAATCGACGTAAGCGCCCTCCCTCGCGATGACGCCCCCCTTCGCCTGCTCGACCGCTTCGATGTTGTCCTTCACCTCCATCAGGACCGCGCGACGCGTCTCCGGAGGAAGCGGCTTTACCCGGCGGATGACGTGATCGAACGCCTTTTCGGCGGCTTCGAGATAGCGCTCCATCAGGATCGAGGAGAGCCCCAGCCCCCCGGCGACGTTGTCGAAGCCCTGGACGCTGCCGTCCTCCGGCAGCAGGTCCGCAAGGTCGGCGTCGATGCCGAGCAGATCGCGAACCGTGTTCTCGTACTCGAAGCGGTTCATCCTCCGCAGCGCCGGCGACGGCTTCGCTCGGCTAGCGAGTTCCGCCGAAACGTGATCCAGCAGGCGATCGGCTGCGTTCGATTCCGGACGCAGTTCCTCCGCCGGCGGCATCTCGCCCGAATCGATCGCGCGGTAGACGCGTCTCCACAGTTCCGTCGCTGCAGGATCCTGCGGCGGCAGCGCGATCGCGTCCAGCCGCACGTCCCCTTCCTGAACGTCGGCGCCATGGCACGCGACGCAGTGGCGATCGAGGAAGGCGCGCGATTCCTCCCCTGCCGCGCACGCGGCAGCGCCGAAGGCGGCGACGCACGAGAGCAGGAGCTTTCCCAAGCGATCGATCACGGAGCGCTCGATGGGCGGACTGGCCCAGGATAAGACGGCGAAGAGGCGGGCGACGAGGCGGAACGCTTATTGAATCATGCCGCGCCTCGCGATGCCAGTTCCAAGCGTTCAGCGACGCGACGGCAAGCACGCTCGCGATTCGGCCGTTCTAATCACGGAGGGCGCGTGATCGATCGCCGCCGTCAGGGCGACGAATCTCGAGCCCCTTCCAACGTTCTCCTGCTCCCGAGGATTCCGGAATGAGTCGAGCGTTACTGGTCATCGACGTGCAACGCGAGTATTTCGAGGGGGCTCTCCCGATTCGTCATCCGGCGGGCCATCTGGAATCGATCCTCGAAGTCATGGACGCCGCGAAGCGAGCGAACGTCCCGACCGTCGTGGTGCGCCATCACCAGCCCGACCCGGAGTCGCCGATCTTCCGCAAGGGAAGCGACATGTGGCAGCTTCACGACGAAGTAGAATCGCGTCCGCGCGACGTCTTGGTCGACAAGCAGTTGCCGGGATCCTTCACCGGTACGTCGCTGGAGGCCTTCCTGAAAGAGAGAAATCTCGACACGGTCTGCATCGCCGGTTACATGACGCAGATGTGCTGCGACACGACGGCTCGACAGGCCTTTCATCGCGGCTACAAGGTCGAGTTTTTGAAGGACGCGACCGGGACGCTCGACGTCGAGAACTCGGCGGGATCCGTCACCGCCGAGCAGCTTCACGAGTCGATTCTGGTGTCCCAGCAGATGTTCATCAGCGAGGTCATTGGCAAGCAGACCTGGCTGGAGCGAATCGACGGCTGAATAGCGCCGCTCCGAAGCTATGCCTCGCGGTCGCGGCGGAGGCGAATGACCCGGCCCTTGATTTTGCGACCTTGCAGGGACGAGATGACCTTGTCGGCGAGGTCTTCGGAGACGTCCACCAGCGAGAACCGATCGGCGAGTTGAATGGCTCCGATCTGGTTTCCGGCGATGCCCGCTTCGCCCGTGATGGCGCCGACCAGATCCTGCGGCCGCACGCCGGCTTCGCGTCCGGCGTTGACGAACAGGCGGACCATCCCCTGGCTCGGACCGCGGTCGCCTCCGCGACCTCCGCCTCTAGGCCCGCCCTGGTAGCGTGGCCCTTGACCTGCGAAGTCCGAACGGGGCGGACGGTGGGATTGTTCGCGGGGGTCGAAGCTCGGCAGTTCGTGCGGTTCGTCGCTCTCCACTTCTTTTTCGGTCGCCTCGTACGCCAGCTTGACCGCCGCGGCGGCGATGTCGGCCATGTCGAACTCCTCGGCCAGCGACTCGACCGCGACGCGCACCGTGTCCAGTTCGCCCGCCAGCAGCATCTCCCGCAAGGCGGCCCGCGTAAGCTCCAGTCGTTGGGCGCGAAGATCGGCGAGCGTCGGCACCTTGCCGATTTCGATCTTCTGCTTGGTCGCCTGCTCGAAGATACGGAGCAGCCGGAATTCGCGCGGCTGCACCAGCGTGATCGCGACGCCTTCCCGGCCGGCTCGTCCGACGCGACCGATGCGATGGACGTAAGAATCGGGGGCCGACGGCAGGTCGTAGTTAACGACGTGCGTCAGCCGTTCGATGTCGAGTCCGCGCGCCGCGACGTCGGTCGCGACGACCAGATCCGAGACGCCGCTCTGCAGTTTCTTCAACACCCGTTCGCGCTGCTCCTGCGACATGCCGCCGTGCAGGGCCTCGGTGCGGTAGCCGCGCGAGCTGAGCGCCTCGGTCAATTCGTCGACTTCGTTCCGCGTGCGGCAGAAGACGAGCGTCGAATTCGGGCTCTCGAGATCGAGCACGCGATCGAGCGCGGCCATCTTGAACGCCCGCTGGACGACGTAAGCGACCTGCCGGACGCGCGGCGCTTCGCCCTTCGGCGCCACCGGGGCGGCGAGTTGAATGTGCCGCGGATCCTTCAGGTGTCGCTTGACGATCGAGTGGATGCGGGCGGGCAGCGTGGCCGAAAAGAGCACCGTCTGCCGCGTGTCCGGCGTGCTCGACAGGATGGCTTCGATGTCTTCGATGAAGCCCATATCGAGCATCTCGTCCGCTTCGTCGAGCACGACGGTTTCGATCGTCTCCAGCGACAGGGTCTCGCGACGCAAGTGGTCGAGAATTCGCCCGGGCGTGGCGACGATCACGTCCACGCCGCGCTGGACGGCGCGAATCTGCTGGCCGAACGACTGGCCGCCGTAGATCGGCAGCACGGAGACGCCGAGCGAACGCCCGTAGCGATGGATCGCTTCCGACACCTGAATCGCCAGCTCGCGAGTCGGCGCCAGAATGAGGGCCGAGGGCTGCGGACGCTGCTTGCCCTCGCGGCTGGCGAGATGCTGCAGAATCGGCAGCGCGAATGCAGCGGTTTTGCCCGTTCCGGTGGCCGCCTGCCCCAGCAGGTCGTGACGCTCGAGCAGCAGCGGAATCGCCTCCCGCTGAATCGGCGTCGGCTCTTCGTAACCGAGTTCGCTCAGGGCGCGGACCAGTCGTTCATCGAGTCCCAGACTCGCGAATCCGCTGGCCGTGGCTTCCGTTTTCGATTCCGTATCGTTCGTCATGAAAAAAATCTATCGCAGCCGATCGACGACGTAATTCAACGTTCGCTTCGCGCGAGCGGATCGGCGTCCGCCCGGGCGTCAAGCCGCGGCGCTGTGGGAAAGAGTTGCGCAATTCGCGGCTGCGGAGGCAGCTCGCGCCCTCGGCGCGGCTCCCTGCGCGTATCTCCTACGGTGCAGCATGACGTTTTTCGGAGCGACGAACAGGCCCTGCCTCCCGGACCATCGACCGATGGCCCGGCCTAAACCGCCTCCGCCGCGGAAGATACCCCGCGAGGGACGCCTTAAGAACGAGCGAACCTCTGTCGGACGCCGGTCGATTAAACCGCGACGCCGTCCGAGTTCGCGTCTTTCCTCGGACGCGACTGGGGCGTCGAGAGGAGCCGATCGGTCGCGACGTGGAACTGCGGTTCTTCAGACAGGCTCACCTCGACGAATTCCTTCGCCCGGTCGAGGAGATCGCGACACTCGGGGCTCAGATGCGTCAGGTGGAGCCGTTTGCCCCGCTCGGAGTACTTTTCCGCGAGCCCGTTGATCGCTTCCAGCCCCGACTGGTCGTAGACGCGGGTGTAGTAGAAGTCGATCACCACGTCGTCGGGATCGTTCGCCGGGTCGAAGAGATCCTTGAACGACGTGACCGACGCGAAGAAGAGGGGGCCGTGAAGCTGGTAAATCTTGCTGCCGAATTCGTCGAACTTGACGTCGACGCCCAGGTGCCGAGCATGCTGCCAGACGAAGACGATCGCGGAAAGGGCGACGCCGAGGATCACCGCGGTCGCCAGATCATGCATCACGGCGGTGTATCCGGTGACGATCGCCATCACGAGGAAGTCGCTCGCCGGAATCTTCCCGTACATGCGGAGCGACGCCCACTCGAACGTGCCGATTACGACCATGAACATGACGCCGACGAGCGCCGCCATCGGGACCATCTCGATCCAGGGCGACAGGAACAGCACGAACGTCAGCAGACAAGTCGCGGCGACGATGCCGGAGAGGCGTCCTCGACCGCCCGAGTTCACGTTGATCAGCGACTGGCCGATCATCGCGCAGCCCCCCATGCCGCCGAAGAAGCCGCAGACGACGTTGGCGATGCCCTGCCCCACGCACTCGCGATTTCCCTGGCCGCGGGTCTCGGTGATCTCGTCGATGAGGGTCATCGTCATCAGCGACTCGATCAGACCGACTGCCGTGAGCGTGAGCGCGAAGGGGAAGATGATACAGAGCGTGCCGAGCGTCAGCGGAGGGAGCAAGTAGCTCAGAAAGAACGGCAGCGGGAGCCCGGCGCCGAGACCGACCGATCCGGGATCGACCGCCGCCATCGCTGTCTGCACCTGCTCCTGTTCTTCCGTCGTCGCCGGCGCGGCCGCTCCATGAGCGCCGCCGTCGCTACCGAGCGCCTCGGACGCGGCTTGATGCCTGGCCTTGCTCAGCAGCATGTCGCCGACCGTCATGACGACGTTCTGACTTCCTTCCGGCGCCAGGGTCGGGTCGAGAACGCGATTCGCTCCGAACGCGATCAGCGAGACGGAGAGAATCGCGACGAGCGAAGCGGGAACGGCCTTGGTCAGTTTCGGCAGCAGCCAGATAATCGCCATCGTGAGCGCGACCAGGCTGATCATGATCGCCAGCGGCGGCCCCTGGAGATAAGCCAGTTCGCCGAACCGCCCGACGGCTTTGAAGCTGTCGAACTGAGCCATCAGGATGACGATCGCCAGTCCGTTGACGAAGCCCAGCATGACGGAGTGCGGGACCAGGCGGATCAGCTTGCCGAGGCGGGCGACGCCGACCGCGATCTGCAGCAGGCCGCACAGGATCACCGTCGGGAAGAGATACTCGATCCCGTGAATCGCCACGAGCGAAACGACGATGACCGCCATCGCGCCGGTCGCGCCGGAAATCATGCCCGGTCGTCCGCCGAACACCGCTGCCAGCAGGCAGAGGAAGAAAGCCGAGTAGAGCCCGATGATCGGGGAGACGCCGGCGACGAAAGCGAAGGCGACCGCCTCAGGAACGAGGGCCAGTGCGACCGTCAGACCGGAGAGTGCGTCGTCCTTGAAATTGAACGGACGCTTGAGAAAGAAGTTGAGCATTGCGCAATCCGAAACCTGAAACCCGTGCGATGGTCGCAGCGGATGATGATCTGCCGTTAAGCCGCAGAAAATCTGGATTCAGGGCGGAGGGATGCTCATAGGAGCCTGAAGCTTAACTCGAAGCCCGTTTCATGCAAGGGCAACTCCCGGATGGGGTCGCAGCCGGGCGCCCAGTCTGGCCGTCCTTCTGTTCGAGTTCGCGGGCGAATGCTGAATGCAGACCGCCTTCCCGCCGCTCATTCCTCCGGTGGGGCCGGCTCGGGGTTGGGCGTCCCCTGTTTCGACAGATCCCGCGCCGTCATCGGTACGGCGTCTTCGGTGGGCACGATCGGCTTCGGGTCGAAATGCTTCGCGTAGGCGCGGATCAGCTCGGCCCCGAAAAACAGGATCTGCGAGGAGTAGTACGTCCAGACGAGGACGACCATGATCGATCCGGCGGCGCCGTAGAAGGATCCGATGGCGGCGCCGCCGATGTACGCTCCGATCAGCGACTTCCCCACCATGAACAGCACGCCGGTGAACACGGCGCCGATCCAGACGTCCTTCCAGCTCACCGTCACGTCGGGCAGCAGCTTGAAAATGAGCGCGAAGAGCAGCGTGATGACCAGAAAGGAGATGCCCACGTCGAAGAGATGGGCCGTCCAGGCGGCGCCGGGAAGCCATTGGCTCAGCCAGCGCGTGAGGGCCGTCAGCAGAGCCGTGAGCAGCAGCGACACCAGGAGCAGAAAGCCGGTCCCGATGACGACCGTGAACGCAAGCGCCTGAGTCTTGGCGAAGGCTTTCAGTCCAAGGCCGGGCTTGAGCTTCACCTCCCAGATCGTGTCGAGCGAATCCTTCAGTTCGGCGAAGACGCCGGTCGCGGCGACGATGAAGAAGAGGACGCTGAGCGCCGTGGCGAAACGACTCTGACGGGGCTCGCGCGCCTTCTCGATCATGGACTCGATCGCGACGGCGCCGTCGCGTCCGACGAGGTGTTCGATCTGGTGCACGATCCCGCCTCGCGCGGCCTCTTCGCCGAAGAACGACCCGGCGACGGCGATGGCGATGATCGTCAGCGGAGCGAGCGCGAGGGTCGTGTAGAACGCGAGCGAGGCCCCGAGCCGCTGCGCGCGATGCTCGACCCAGCCTCTCGCTGCGTCCCGGAACAAGTATCCGATGGCCCGGATACGCCTCATCCGCCGCTCCTGTCCAAGGCGCCGTGCGAAGCCTCGCTGTCGCGGGACAGCGGTTTCTCCGGCTCGCTCCATGCGTCGGATGCATCGTAGCCGCTTCGGGCGATCGCGCTGAATACGGCCCAGCGTTCGCGCAATGACGACGGACGGCGCAGCGATTGCTCAGGACGGCGCTTCCCTCCCTCCGTCCGCACGCCCCTCTGCGTCTCCGAGCGACGCAGAAGCCTGGATACCTCACGCCAGCGTGCCGCGGGAACTCACCGAAATGTTCGCGATGACCAAGCGATTCTCCACGTTCCTCAGCGTCGGGCTGCTGAGTCTGGCGCTGACGGCAGGCGTTCAGGCACAGCCCGCGACGGACGACGGCGCCGTTACGACGCGATCGGCGTCGCCGGCCGACGACGATGATCGCGACGATGACGAAGGCTTCTCGATGGGGTGGCTCGGCCTGCTGGGTTTGTTGGGACTCGCCGGCCTGATTCCCACGAAAACCCGCGACGCCGATCGCGATCGACTGCTGCGTCAGGACTCGGCCACGACGAAAACCCGCACGTAGGACGTCGGCGAACGGAGTTGCGAGCCCGACGATCGCTTACGACGAAATGGACGATCGCTTCGTTCGTCCGACTTTCTCCCGGGGATTTCATGTCGAACGACGCCGCGATCGACGAACGTCCTGCGTCGCTGCGCATCCTGATCGTCGACGATCACCCGAGAATGCGGAGCGTCCTACGCATCACGCTGACTCGACAGAAGGCGATCCGCGTCGAAATCGTCGGCGAAGCGGCGGACGGCGACGACGCGATCGCGGCGACCGCGGAATTGCACCCCGACGTCGTGCTGATGGACGTCGACATGCCCTGCATGAACGGCATCGAAGCGACTCGCCAGATCGCCAGCCGGTTCCCGACGGTCTACATCATCGGGTGGACGTCCTGCGACTCCGCGAACGCCGAAGCCATGCGCGCGGCGGGAGCCGCGGACGTGCTGTCCAAGGACGCCGGACTGGCGAAACTGGTCGAGGCCTTGCGAATCGCGCGGCCCTGATGCATCGATCGAAGCGAGAATCCGCTTCCCTTCGCCGTCCGATGCGCCGTTTCAGGATGTGGACGGAAAGGAGCCTGCGCGGTTCGAACGGGTCGCGCATCTGACCGGACCCGCACCAGGGCGCTCTCGGCGCCCTGAAACCGGCGAGTTCTCTTCCGCGACTACCCGGACGGGGGGGACGTCACCCGCCCTGTCCTCGGTCTGCATGCGAGGGCTGGAAAGCGATTCCCGTTCTTCGCCGCGGATTTTCACTTCGCGAACGCGTCGAAGCTTTCGGCCAACGCTTCGCGCGGCGGAGCTTCGCCCTTCGTCACGCGAAAGCGGTACTTCAGCGTCACGGTTTCGCCCTCGCCGATCTCGATCGTCGGAAACGGACCGAATCGCCCGTAATCGCGATAGGCGGACCAGACCGCTCCCTTGGGATTCGACGGATGGCTCATGTGCTGGACCGTCCATGCCTGATCGCCGATGCGGAACGACAAGGCGACCCACGGCAGATCCTTATCCTTCTTGGGATCGATGTCCGCCTCGTGGAAGACGTACGACGCCGACTTGTTATCGGCGACCTCCTGCGAGGGACGGAACTGCACGCCGGCGTGTTCCGGGTCTCCGCCGAGTTTCACGTCGCCGCCGACGGCGGTCAGTTCGCTGACGAAATCGATCACGGCGTACGCGTCAGCAGATTCCACGACGCGGTAGGTACGCTTTTCGGAGATCACCGGCTCGCCGTCGACGCCGATCCAGGCGATCTCGCTCGTAATCTTCGCGCCGTTCTTGTCTGCCTCGGTCTGCAGGAACTTGCGATGCTCCTGCACGGTATCGCGGACATGCCACAGATCGTGACTCTTTCCGCCGTGCTCGATGCGGTTCCAGCCGACGAAGATCCCCCGGTGATGCGGGAACGTTCCTCCGGCTCCCTTGGTGAGCGTCTCTTCGCCGCCAGGCGCCATCACGTGGGCGAAGACCTTCGCCGTATCGAACGTCCGTTCGGGGGTCGACGTATCGCGCTGGAACGTATAGCGCAGGATCGGTTCGCCGTCGGGACGAAGGATGTCAGCCTGAACGCCTTCCTGCACCTCGACGCGGTAAGCCTCTTCGGCGGACGCGAACGGGAAGAAGGACGCCAGGGAAAGCACGAAGGCGGCGGACGGTATCAGGCGGCGTGCCATGGGGAGGGCTCCGGAGAAGTAGGATCAGGTCGATTCCTCGCGAGACGATGACGGAGCGCCTCCGGCACGGCGGCCTGTTCTGCGCCGGCGAACTCCGTCATGGTCAGCATATCCCGAACGATCGCAGGCCGAACTCGCCGAACGACTAAAACGGGCCAGCAGACGGCAGCCGCACTGGGCGCCGTTTCTTTCGACGCTCATTGCCGTTCTGCGGAGGCGCCGTCTCGACTCAGGTTTCCGGAGGCGATCCCCGTCCGCTTGCGGTTCCCGGGGCGACGAGACGTTCGCCGTCGCCTTTCACGCCCAATGCTTCGAGTTGCCGGAGCGCTCGTTCGATCGAGTCGTTCGCTCCTGAATCGACGGCGACGGTCTGAAGTACCTCGTCGTCGCCGAGCGGCTCGTGCTTGGCGAATTGCGAATCGAGAACCCGAAGATCCGCATCGGAAGCGTCCGTTCCGGCTCGAATTCGCTCGCTGACGCGCCGCCTAAGCGTCGCTTCGTCGGCGTATAGGTCGAGGATCGCGAAGGGGACGTTCAGTCGGCAAGACAGATCGCGGAACGCATCGCGATCTCGACGCATCAGAAACGTCGCGTCGACGATCGCCGGAAAGCCGGCCGCGACGATCTTCGCCGCGAGTTCGGCCAAACGAGCGTAGGTCTGCTCGGTAGCGTCCGCCGCGTAAATGCCGTGCTCCAGACCGCCGCCGTTTCTTGTAGACGAGTCTTGTCCGAACAGTCGCTTACGTTCCACGTCCGAGCGGATGCGCACGGCGCCGAGCGCTTCGAGGATCGCCTGCGCGACCGTCGATTTTCCGCTGCCCGAGAAGCCGTGCGTGATGACGATCGACGGCTGCCGCGACTTCGCGTATCGGTCGGCGAGTTGCAAGTACTCGCCCAGTTCGCGACCGAGCTCCTGTCGTTCTCGGTCGGCGACCTCCGCTTGCGCAAGACGCAGGCACGCGACCTTCGCACGAACTGCGGCGCGACAGATTAGGTAGAACGGCAGCACGGAAAGTCCGTCGTAATCTCCAGTCCGTTCGAGATAGGCGTTCAGAAATCGGCGGGAGTAGTCGGCGCGTCCTCGGTCGGCGAGGTCCATGACGGCGAACGCGATTTCGCTCTGCACGTCGATCCAGCGAAATCGGTCGTTGAACTCGATGCAGTCGAAGACCTCGACGCGGTCGTCTCGGAGGAACATGTTCCCGAGGTGAAGGTCCCCGTGGCATTCGCGGACGAAACCGTCCGCCTTCCTCGCCGCGAACGTCGCGCGGAGCCGCGCGAATTCCCGCCGCATCCGCTTCCGCAGATCGACGGCGAGATCCTTCCAACGCGTCTCTTGCCCCAGGTCGTGCATCGTTTCTTCGATCGTCGCGACGACGACGTCCGGCGATCCCCAAGGCGCTTCGGCCGCGACGATCGGAATGCTCGCATGAAAGCGAGCAATGCGTTCGGCCAGGCCGTCGAGATGATCGGGTCGCAGTTCGCCCCGCAACAGGACGAGCGAAAGCAGCGATTCCTGCGGAAACTGTCGCATTCGAACGGCATACTCGACCGGATCGCCGCCGCCGCCGATTCGAGGCGATCCATCGACGACCGTGATCGGCACGACGCCGAGGTACAGGACGGGCGCGAGCCGTCCGTTGAGCCGAACCTCGTCCTCGCAGTAGCGGCGTCGCAGGTCGAGCGTGGAGAAATCGGCGAATCCGAGGTCGACCGGCTTCTTGATCTTGTAGGCGTAGTCGCCGGTGAGCAGGACCCAGGAAATATGCGTCTCGCGCAACGTGACGTCGCGAACGGGATGATCGTACGCCGCGGGCGACTTCAATCTTTCGATCAACGCTTCGCTGTCCATCGTTTCGGATCCGCGAGTCACGGTCGATTGCCTGAAGTCGCGAACCGAATATCGCCCCAGAGATTCGGGAAGAGCATGATCTCGCCGGGAATGTCGTCGACGAGACCGACGTTCTGGTTGGACCAGTACGAACGCAGGTTGACGTCGGTGCCCTCCGCGTCGCCGTACGTCACGCCGAAGTCGGCACGGTACGCGGAGACTTCGCGCGGCCGCAGGCCGAGCCGCGCGAGCGGGATCGAGGCCGTGACGCGATAGCTTTCTCCTTCGACGCGAACGTCGATCGTCGCATCGTCGAGCCGCTCGACGTTGTCGACCTTCTCGCCGCGCCAGGGGGAGGCGAACTCGATCGGATGGGCTCCTCCCGGTCGACGATGTTCGTAGAGGACGGCGACCGGCACGCCTTCGAAGGGGGCGATCACGAGACGGCGATCGCCCGGAACCGGGCTCGTTCGACTTCGATCTGCTTCGGGATCCGAGGCGATCTGCAGATCGACCGTGTCGCCGGTCGCGAACAGCTTCGTCCAGTCGCGTCCCGCGTTCTTCCAGGGCGACGCATCTCGCACGCGATAGACCAGGTGCAGATGCGTTTCATCGGCCCGAACGTCGACCTCGACAGGGAAGCGTCCGCCGCGATCCCACTTGATCGTTCCCGGCACATCGGCGACGCGAGGGGCATGGCGCTCCGAGACGCGGCGTAAGTTCGTTCGCTCCGCCGCGGCGATCTGTTCGCCGGTCACCTCGAACTGGCTGGAGAAGCGCTCGGCGCCTTGCAGACCCGTCAGTTCGTAGATGCGATAGGGTCCGTGACCGATCTGGACGTAGTACCGGTCGTCAGGGATGGACTTCCCGAACGATCCGCCGAAGATCTCGCCGCCGAGGCGGTACTCGTTCTTGAGATAGCTGACCCGTACGTCGACGAAGGCCTCGTCCAGGTACAGGCCGTCCGTGGTCATCAGGAAGCAGCGACCGTGGTTGCCGTTCAGAAAGACGACGTCGGCTTCGGCGTCGAACGGCGCGATGCCGAGAAACGCCATCGTCCCCTGCATCACGCCGGGCTCAGGCAACGGCGCGTCGTGCGAGCCGTGGACGTCGGACCAGCGATTGGGGAAGCTCCAGGCATGTTCGCCGGGAGACTCCGCCGGCGACGTGGCGAAGGCGTTCATCTCCGGATCGGAGTTGAACAGGAATCGTCCGAACCGGTCGCGGACGGTCGAGACGCCGCTGCGCTTGTAGCCTGGCGAGAGACCGACGGATAGCGACTTCGCGAGCGCCTCTTCGAGCGTCGGATAGTCCGGCGCGCCGCCCGGCAGGACGCCGCGCGGTTCGAGCGCGACGATCCGTACCCGCTTGCCGTCCGACGCGGGGACGTACAGCGTCAGCGAGTTCTGCAGATGGCCCCAGGCGCCTCCGCCGAGATCGAGGCGATCGCCGCAGAAATCGAACTCTTCCGATTGCGTACGTCCGTCGCCGTTTCGATCGACCCACAGGACGCCCATGCCGCGCTGGGACCAGGGCTGGCGTTCGCCCGGCAGATTGCGTTTCGCCTCCTCGGGCCGCTTCTCCGGCCACTTCGCGAAGAAGGCGTCGATGTAGGCTTGCGGCGGCTTCCAGTCGCAGCCGTAGGCGAACTCGTGCGTTCCCGCGACCGCCGCCAGATCGTGCAGGGTCCCGTCGGGCAGAACCTCGGAGATGACCGCGATCTTGCCCCGCGTCGAGACGAACGTGCGACCCGCTTCGCGGAAGAAGAGATAGCCCTGCGGGTGATAGTTTCCGAAATGCCCCTCGTCGATCGAGAGAACGTGCGTCGGTCTCGCGGTTCCCTGCTCGACGTCGACGTCCCAAAAACAGCCCAGGCCGATCCAGCGCCGGGGGTTCGCGGGGTCGAAGCCCGAGCCGTCGCCGCCGTAGTGGGGCATGCCGAACTTCTCGTAGACGACGGCGTTTCGGGCCAAGTCCCACGCGAGGACGCGCTTCGGATTCCAGCGCTCCTCGGTCACCCACAGCTTGCCGTCGGGACCGAAAGCGAGACCCGCCGGACGCACCATCCGGGCCGGATCGTAGGCGCCCCTGTACGGACCGCCCGGCGTTCCGATCGCGACGAGGAAGCGTCCCTCAGCGTCGTAGCGACGAACCTGATGCGACGCCGCGTCGCTGATAAGAAAGTCGCCGTTCGGAGCGACCGTAATTCCCGTAAGCTCCATCTCGCCCGCGGCGATCAGCAGCTTTCCGTCCCGGAGACGAACCACGCCCTGATCGGATGCAGCGTAGAGTTCGTCGCCTGCCGCGATATGTCGAACGCCCTCGATCGCGATCGCGTCAATGCGGCGACCCGTCTCGGCGTCGAGGACGAGTACCGCTTTCTCGTCCCGGCTGCCGACGTAGAGCTTGCCGTCCCTGACGGCGAGTCCGGAGAGGTTGAACTGACTGAGATCGGGATGATCCGACCCAGGACCGACGGTCATGGCGTCGACCTCGATCGCGCGGCGGCCCTCGGGGAACTCGACCAGTTTGCCGGTCGCGATGTCGTACCGCACGATCGTGACCTTCCACTCGTCGGTCCAGGTCGTGTCGCTGGGATCGACACGCTTGCCCCACGCGAAGCCGTCCTGCGCACAGTAGAGATACCGCTCGTCGGCGGCGACGGCGTCGTGCTGGATGCCGTACCCATGCAGGTGCTCGTACCCCTGCACGAACTTGCCGTCCTGGTCGAGCGCGACGAGGGCCCAGCCTCCCTCGGTGACCGGCGCCGCGAGAAAGACGTACTTGCCGTTCGAGGCCGCCGAGCGGAACGTGCTGTGGTTCGGCCCCCACGGCTCCACGGTCGGTTCGTCGCCGTTGCCGAAGTTCATCCGATAGGCGGGCTCGACGCCGCGATGCATGATCCCGCGCACGCGATAGGTTCCCGGCGAAACGAGCCGGCCTTCGTCGTCGAGTCCGTCCCAGACCAGCGTTCGTTCGCCGGCCGTGAACGCTCGACCGGAGACGAGATTGCGGACCCGCTTCCCGGATGCGGTCTCGATGACGGCGGTCGCCTTGCCGTCCCAGGGCTGCAGGAAGCGGACGCGAATCTCCTGGCGCCGCGACTCCGCGAGTTCGCGATACTGGTCCAAATCGAACGGTGCCCAATCGGCGGGGTCGTCCGAGTAGGGAGCATGAATCGCGAGACCGTCGGCGAAGCCGAAGCGCTCGCGTTCTGCCGGAAGGGAGAGCGCGACCGCCAGGCGGAGAGTCGACCAGTCGCCGGGAGGCAGTCGGAAGTCGTATCTCCCTTCGGCGGACGATACTGCCTGCTTCTCGTTGAGGGCAAACGCCTTTTCGGAGTTCGCGACTCCGAGTTCGATGGCCGGCGGGGTCTGGGCGTTCGTACGCAGGGAGAGCGATAGGCCCTCTGCGTCGGCTTCGACCGCGACCGCCAGCGGAAGACCGCCCGGGCGGGAGAAATCCTGATAGTCAGCGTCGACGAACTGCGCGACGTTTTTCGCCGGCGCGACGACGGTCGAGACGTTCCTGTTTCCGACGGCGGCATCGGACGCTTCACCGCCGACGAGTTCCAGCTTGACGAGACGTTGCTGGCCCGACTCGTAGACGACGACGCGGTCGCCTGAAACAGCCGAGTGCGTGGGGGCAATTAGACCGTCGAAAGTCGCGGGCGGCGATTCGAACGAGTCGTAGACGCGAACGGCGCCCCCCGCTGTGTCAGTCACGACCAGTCGTTCGCCGTCGCTATGGACGTAAGCGTCGCCGTCAAACTGTGCAAGCCTCACTCGCTCTTTCAATTTTCGTTCGCCGTCGCGATCGAAGACGATTACCGTGCCTGACTCGGCGGCCACGAGTCGGTTTTCGAACCACGCAAGGCTCGTACAGTTCGAAAGGCCTGGAATCGTGACGGGCATCGGCGCCGTACGCGGTCGACCCCCTTCGTCGATGCCGATCGAGAACGCCGATCCGCGACGCTCGACGACGACTAATTCGAGACCGTCTTTCGTCGGAACGGCTGCCGCGCCGGTGACCTGGTCGGACAGTGCGAACCCGTCGAGGCCGGCGATCTCGAACCGCGACCAGCCGTCGGCGTCGATGCAGGGGCCGCGTGCGAGTTGCACGTAGGAGTAATGCTTCTTCAGCAGACAGAGCGTGAGTCCGCCCAGGACGACGGGCTGTGCATGGAGATCGGGTTCCTTATCTCCGATCGTGAGCGCTGCTTCGGGTCCGTCGTACCAGCGCCAGCTTCCGTTGGGCGTCCAGACGTTTCCCGCGGCGTCGATCGCGAGGCCGGTCAACTCAGGCAGCGCGCCGATCCGCCGGGCGACCTCGAACCGCAGTTCCTCGTCGTTCCATCGCAAGAGCTGCACGATGCCGTTCATTCCCGAAACGGCGTAGACGTCATCACGAACGTGAACGATGCCGCGCCCGTTCGTGACGTCGCCGCTCTGCGGCAGGTAGCCGATGAACGATCCGGAAGCGCCGCCGAGCACGACGCCCGGCGCCGGCTCGAAACGTTCGTTCGCGCGCTTGATCGTTCCGTGCCAGGCATGGCTGTACCAGTACCGGCCGATCCGCTGCGGTCGCTCGCCGTCGAACGGCTTGGGAAACCCGGCGACCGCGATAGCGTCCTTCCATGCGTGGACCTGTCCGCCGCCGAACGCGTAGACCGTTCCGTCGTCGCCCGTCCCGAGCGCCTGCACGTCGAAGCCGGGCTTCACGATCGGCTCGCGGATGCCGGTCGTGGGATCGAGCCAGAACAGTTCTGCGCGTCCGCGCTCGAAGAGGACGACGCGACCTTCGAACGCATCCGCTGCGAGCGTCTCGGCCTCCCCTTCCAGCGGAGCGGGGACGGTTCCCGGCGCCGCGTCCGTCGAGAGCGTGAACAGCCGCGAGCCGATCTTCAGGACGAGCGTTTCGCCGACGAGCGTCAACTGATCGCTGGGCCGTTCGCTCTCCGGGATTTCGAAGGCGGCGAGCAGGCGACCGTCGAGCGAGAAGCGACAGAGCCGGCGACTTCCGCCGCGCTCCCAGAGGGTCGACCGAGCATCGAGAACCGGCCCCATCCCGGGCGCCGGCTTGCCCTCGAACGTCACCAGCGTCGGGCCCGACTCTCCCGAGTTGCCGAGCGTACCGACCTGCCGAAGATCGGCTGCGCACGCAGTCGCCGCGAAGCAGAAAGCGAAGACGAGACAGCCGACGGCGACGCGGGTCATGGGCGGTGGGTTCGATCGTGGCGAGGAGAGCGAGATTCGATAGTAGATGGGCGCGAGCGATAGCGACAGCTCCTGGAACCTCACTTCGCGCGACGGACGTCGTCCCGGCGTCCGACGTTCGGGCAGCGGTCAGCGGCCGTCCCTAACCGCATGGACGTCGTTCCGAGGGAGCATTCTCGGATCCGTTTGTTTCCTCGCCGACGCTGGCCTATCGTGAGGATCGCCCGCCGCGCCTGCAACCGCGCGAGAGCCTGGCCGTTGCATGAAAAAGGATCCGAGGTGCAGATTCAGGACGAGAGTCGGCAGAGATCGGACGCAGGACTTCCAGCGTTCATTCTCGTCATTCCCCGGTCGCGGCTGCTTGCGGCCGTCGTCCTCGGGCTGCTGACGATGCGCTACGGTGCGGCGTTCGCCGACGAACGGGTCGACTACTTCGAAAAGCAGGTCAGGCCGCTGCTGGTCGCCAAGTGCTATGCGTGCCACTCCGGCACGAAGAACTCGGGCGGTCTTTCGCTCGAAACCGCGGCCGGATGGCGCGAAGGAGGCGAGAGCGGGCCGGCGATCGTTCCCGGCGAGCCTGACCAGAGCCTGTTGATCGACGCGGTCGAGTTCCGGTCGCTCCAGATGCCGCCGCCCGACAAAGGCGAGAAGCTATCGGCGGAGGAGATCGCCGTCCTGAGAACGTGGATCGCCAACGGGGCGGCTGACCCTCGCGAAGCACGCGACGCGATCGGCGGCATGAGTCGCGAAGCGGCAAATGCATGGTGGGCGTTCCAACCCCTCCCGGAAGCGATGGGCCTGCCGAGCGCGTCCGCGATCGATGCGCTTCTGCAGGTCGAGATCGACCGTCGCGGACTGACGGCCGCGCCGCTGGCGGACAAGCGAACCCTGCTTCGCCGCGCTACGTTCGACCTGACGGGCTTGCCGCCCACGCCGGAGGAGGTCGATGCCTTCGTCGCGGACGAGACGTCGGAGGCGTTCGAACGGGTCGTGGATCGTCTGCTCGCATCGCCGCAGTACGGCGTTCGCTGGGGGCGTCACTGGCTCGACGTGGTGCGTTACGCCGACACGGCGGGCGAAAACACCGATCGTCCCCTGCCCCACGCGTGGCGCTACCGCAACTGGGTCGTCGATTCGTTCAATCGCGATCTGCCGTATGACGAGTTCATTCGACTGCAACTCTGCGGCGACGTGGTCGCGTCCGGCGGGACTCCCGAGCGAGTCGCCGAAGGTATCGTCGCGACCGGGTATCTGGCGCTCGCTCGACGGTTCGGTCACGACATCGACAAGGATATGTACCTGACGCACGAGGACGTCATCGACAACGTCGGCAAGAACTTTCTGGGCATGACGCTCGGTTGTGCCCGGTGCCACGACCACAAATACGATCCCGTGACCGCCGAGGACTACTACGCGCTGTACGGCGTCTTCGACAGTACGAAGTTCTCGTTCCCCGGATGCGAACCCCAGGGCCAGCCTCGCGATCTCGTGCCGCTGATCCCGACGTCAGAGGTCGACGCGGCGAATGCGGAGTTCGAGCGGCGGCTCGCCGAGTACGATCGACGCGACGCGGAGCTTTCAGCGGAAGCTGCACGACTGAAGCGATCGATCGCCGGTTCGACTAGCGTGCTGGCGGAAGGGAACGTCGGCGAAGGCGAACTCATCGATCTCGGCGAGAGGGGCGAAGGACGTCTCGCCCGCTTCCCGATACGCAAGGGGGAAGTCCTCCAGCTCTCGATCTCGCCCCGTGCCAATCATGGCGCGGACACCACTCGCATCGAGTTGGAAATCGCGAGCGCCGACGACGAGACGAAGCGGTGGAACGTGGCGGAAATCATTCCTCGGTTCGCGAGCGGCTCGTCCCTCGTGGATACGGACGGAGCGAGGTGGGCCCTCCTGGAGAATTCCGAAGCCCCCCGGTTTCTGAACGAAAATCGGCAGAGCGTCGAGGGACAGCTCGGTCTGAACGCCTGGACGATCGGCGATACGCCGTCGGCTCTGGTAAACGCGACGGACACTGCCCTCTCGGTCTGGACCACGCTTCCCGCGAACTCGTTCTTTCTCCACCCGGGACCGAAGACGGAGGTCGCTCTGGTTTGGATCTGCCCTGCGGACGGCGAGTACGCGGCCCGCGGAACCGTCGCGGACGCGCATCCCGCGGGCCTGGACGGCGTGAGCTTTCGGCTGGAACTGATCGCGTCCGCCGAGTTCGGAGCCGGACTAACGGAGCTCGGTCGGAAGACGTTCGCCCCGCGCGAACCACGACCGGCGCCGCCTGCGATCCCCGTCGCCTACGCCGTCGCCGAATCGGAACCTCGGGACGCGCGAGTTCATCTGCGAGGCGATCCCGAGCAGTTGGGCGAGGCCGTTCCGCGGCGGTGGCTCTCGATCTTCGGCGGCGACCCGCTGGCGAACGTCGGCGGCAGCGGAAGGCGCGAACTGGCTGAGCGGATCGTACAGCATCCGATTTCTGCGCGCGTGATCGTCAATCGCGTCTGGCAGGGGCATTTCGGTCGCGGGCTGGTCGGAACGCCCAACGACTTCGGCGCCCGCGGAGCACCGCCGACGCATCCGGAGCTGCTCGACGCTCTGGCTGCGGGCTTTCGAGCCGATGGCTTCCGAATGAAGGCTCTGCACCGCGCGATCGTGCTGACCCAAGCCTACCGCCGCAGCAGCGACGCCGGCGAAGAAGCCATGGGACGCGATCCCGAGAACCGCTGGCTGGCTCGCTTCTCGCGACGACGGCTTTCGGCGGAAGAGATCCGGGACAGCTTACTGGCGGCGAGCGGGGGGGTCGACCTGACGGCGGGAGCGGCACATCCGTTTCCTCCGGAGGCGGACTGGAAGTACACGCAGCACGAACCGTTCGCCGCCGTCTACGAGACCGGCCGACGAAGCCTGTACCTGATGGTGCAGCGCCAGCGGCGGCACCCGTTCCTCGCACTATTCGACGGAGCCGATCCGAACGCGAGTTCTCCGCTGCGTAGCGCATCGACGGTTCCGACGCAGGCGCTCTACTTCCTCAACGACCCCTTCTTCCACGAGCAGGCCGCGCAATTCGCGGCTCGGCTCGAAGCGGAACCCGATGACGAGGGACGCATCCGCCTGGCCTTCCGCCAGCTATGGCAACGGGACCCGACGCCGGCGGAAGTCGACGCAGGGCTCCGCTTCCTGGCGGCGTATCCCGGCGATTCGCGCGAGAAGCGGTCGGCGTACGCTCGCGTGCTGATGTCGTCGAACGAGTCCCTGTACCTGGACTGAGCGCCCACGCCCCACCGCGAACTGCGAACCGAAAGATCCCTTCCATGTCGAGATCGCAGGTATCCCGAAGGACGGCGCTTCGTTCCGCCGTCGCCGGCTCGCTGCTCTTTCCGAGCATCGTGCAACGGCTGCTGGGCGATACGGGCGATCCGACGGCCTCGCGTGGATCGCACTTCCCCGCCCGGGCGAAGCGGGTCATCTTTCTGTACATGACGGGCGGCGTGTCCCACATCGACACGTTCGACCCCAAGCCCGCTCTCCGCCGCGACCACGGCAAGGAAATCAAGGCCGACCATCCCGAGATCGAAGACCGTCCCGGTTACGAACGGATCTTTCTCAAGCGCCCTGATTGGGATTTCGCGCCGCACGGCGAATGCGGAACCGAGGTTAGCTCGCTCTTCCCGGAAATTGCGGGCTGCGTCGACGACATCGCCCTGATCCGCTCGATGCACACCTCGCACTCGAATCACTACAACGCCACGCTCGGGATGCATACGGGTTCGTTCGCGTTCGCTCGCCCGAGCCTCGGTTCGTGGCTCAGCTATGGCCTGGGCAGCGAGAACCGCAACCTGCCCGAGTTCGTGGTGATCGCGCCCAAGCAGACGTACGCCGGAACGCAGGTCTACGCCAGCGACTTCCTGCCTGCCGCCCATCAGGGGACCCTGGTCGCTCCTGGCTCCGAACCGGTGGCGAACGTCCGGCCTCGCGTTCCCGTCGACCGTCAGCAGCTCGAACTGGCGGCGCTCCGGGAACTGAATCAGGCGCACCTCGACCGGCGCGGCGGAGACGCCGACCTGGAGGCGCGCATGCAGTCGTTCGAGACGGCGTTCGGGATGCAGATGGCGGTCCCTGACGCGTTCGATTTCTCGCAGGAGACCGCGGAGACGCTGGCGCTGTACGGTTTGCAGCCGCTCCAGACGGACGGCTTCGGCTGGCAATGCCTGGCGGCTCGTCGCCTGGTCGAACGGGGCGTTCGGTTCGTCGAACTGATCGATACGGGCTCGTCGAACAACTGGGACGCGCACGGCGATATGGCGACGCACGTTCCGCTCGCGAAGAACGTCGATCGGCCCATCGCGGCGCTGCTCAAGGATCTCAAGCGGACAGGGCTGCTGCAGGAGACGCTCGTGGTCTGGACGACCGAGTTCGGGCGCACGCCGTTCAATAACTCCGCCGATGCGAAAGGCCGCGAGCACCATCCCTGGGCGTTCAGCTCCTGGATCGCCGGCGGAGGAGCCAAGGCGGGCATCGTGTACGGAGCGACCGACGAACACGGACTCCGCGCGGTCGAGCGTCCAGTCCACGTGCATGATCTTCACGCGACCATCCTGCACCTCATGGGCTTCGATCATGAGCGCCTGACGTACCGCCACGCCGGCCGCGACTACCGGCTCACCGACGTCAGCGGTAACGTCGTGACCGACGTGATCGCGTAATCGACCGGGACCGAGTTCCTCCGCACGCTACGGATCGTGTGGCGGCTCGTTACTTGCCGCGGCCCAGGCGCTCAGCGACCCTGGTCGAGATCGAGAAACACGACGATCGAGGGATTGCCGACCGGCACGTAGCGCTCGGTGAACTCCAGGGCGCCGGTCTCTTTATCGACTTCGAAGACCGTGACGTTGTCGCTTCGCTGATTGCAGCAGAAGAGGAACTTGCCGGACGGATCCAGACTGAAGCTGCGCGGATAATTGCCGCGGGTCCATTCCTCTCCGACGTAAGTCAGATCGCCGCCCGCGCCGACGGAGAAGATCGCGACGCTGTCGTGCAGCCGGTTCCCCGCGTAGACGAACCGGCCGTCGGCCGAGGTCAGGATCTCGGAGCAGAAGTTGCTGCCCGTGAATCCTCGCGGCAGGGTCGAGATCGTCTGGCGAGGCGTAAGGCTGCCCGCGTCGTAATCGAATCGAACGACGTTTGAACCTTCTTCCTGCACGGAGTAGAACGAGCGACCGTTCGGATGGAAGCAAAAGTGACGCGGCCCGTCGCCGGGCGGAAGCGCTACGGAGGGAGGATCGCTGGCCGTCAGCGAGCCGTTCCGCTCGTCGAACTTCCAGACGAAGATCTTGTCCAGACCGAGGTCCGCGTGCAGCACGAAGCGCCCCGAGGGATCCGCCTGAATCATGTGCGCGTGCGTCCGGTCGTGACCGCTGACGGCGAAGCTCCCGGGCGGAGCGTTCGTCGCTTTCGTCGGACCGATGTCGCCGCTTCCGCTCTTTACGTCCGCGGGACTTCCCAGGCGCCCGCCGTCGAGAATGGGCAACGTCGCGATCGAGCCTCCGAAGTAGTTGGCGACCAGGACGAAGCGACCCGACGGATGAACGCTCACGTACGTCGGGCCGGCGCCGCCCGATGGCACGGTGTTGAGCAGTTCGAGTCGCCCGGTCTTCTGATCGATGGCGAAGGCGCTGACGGTCCCTTCCTTCTCCTCGCCCGACTGGTCGGTTTCGTTCGCGGAATATAGACGGTCGCCCGCGGCGTTGAGCGCCAGGCAACTGGGACTCGTGCCCAGTTCGTAGACGCCCGCCGGCGTCATTGACCCGTCGTCGCGATTCACGTGAAAGATGTGAATGCCCCAACCGTTACCGGGCGGCAGATCGACCTGCGTGGGGAGCACGTCGCGCAGCGGAGAGCTAAACGTCCCGACGTACGCGACCAGCGGAGCTTGGTCCCTCCTTTCTTGCGCGTGGAGCGCCACCGGCACGAGCAGCGTCGCCCCGACCAGCGCGAGGGAGGCCTGGAGGAACAAGCGTCGGGATCGGTCGAGACCGTTCATGGCAGTGGTAGTTAGGCGGATCGAGCGGGTTAAGATTTCGCGAAGGCTGTTCAAGACTCGGAGCGCAGTACGGCGAACCGAGCCTCTACCCGACGGTCTCTGGCCGATTTCGCGAGACGGACGAGGCCGATCGCTCGTGCCGACGAGAGCCCAGGATCTTAAGCCGCAGCCACTCGGCCCGATATCGCGGGCCCCTTGGGGAATTGATAACCACGACTTCATAGGGTCGTCAATGAACCCCGGGAACGTACGGGCGCCCCTTCAGGGATTCCTGATCGTCGTAGGCGTCTTCCTTCGAGCGCTTCGGCAAGTCGATGTCGTCCCGGGGAAGCTTTTCGCAAGGCATTGGGCTCAGCAAGTGAGCGATGCAGTTAAGACGGGCTCGCTTGTTGTCGTCGCGAAAGGATTCATCTCAATGCGAAGCGTCCGGGACCGCGAAAGAACCGTTGACGTCGTCGAATTCGTCGTCGATCTCGTTCGACCCCGATCGGGGCTCGAACCATCGATAAATCGCCGGCAGGACGAGGAGCGTCAGCGCCGTCGCCGTGACCAGTCCCCCGATGACGACGGTCGCGAGCGGGCGTTGCACCTCGGCGCCCGCCGAACCTGAGATGGCCATGGGGATGAATCCTAGCGCCCCGCACGACGCCGTCATCAGCACGGGCCGCATCCGGTCGAGCGCTCCTCGCACGACTGCCGTTCGCTGATCGGCGCCGTGGGTTCGCAGGTGCTGGATATGCTCGATCAGGACGACGCCGTTCATGACGGCGATGCCGAACAACGCGATGAACCCGACCCCGGCGGAGATGGAGAAGGGCATATCCCGAATCCAGAGCGCCGCGATGCCGCCGGTCGCCGCGATCGGCACGTTCAGGTAGATCAGAAGCGCGAGCTTGACCGAGCCGAACGTCATATAGAGCAGCGAAAAGATCAGCATCAGCGCCACCGGCACGGCGATCGCCAGGCGCCGACTCGCCTCCTCCAGGTTCTTGAATTGTCCGCCCCATTCGAGCGAGTATCCGGGCGGGAGCGAGATCTCCGACTCGACTCGTTCCTGAGCTTCGGCGACGAAGCCGCCGAGGTCCCGGTCGCGCACGTTGCACTGAATCAGAAGCCGCCGACGCACGGCGTTTCGACTGATCTCGGACGGACCGTCCTCGATCTTGATTTCGGCGAGTTGCGAAAGCGGGATCGCGCGTCCTTGGGCGTCTTCGATTTTCAAGCGCTCCAGCGATTCCTCGTTCTCTCGCCATTCCGGTTTCAGCCGAACGTTAAGCGGAAAGCGCCTCTGCCCTTCGAAGACTTCGCCGACGTTTCGTCCGCCGACGATACTGACGGCGTCCATAACGTCGCCCGCGTTCACGTCGTTGCGTGCGAGAGCGTCTCGACGCACGTTCACGCGCAGGTAAGGAAGTCCGGCGATCTGCTGGGCCTGGACGTCGGCGGCTCCGGGCACGCCGCTCAGCGAACGCACGATTTCGTCTCCTTTCGCCTTCAGGACGTCCAGGTCGTCCCCGTACAGGCTGAGTCCGACGTCGGACCGCACGCCGGCGACCAGTTCCTGTACGCGGAGCTCGATCGGCTGGGTGAAGCTGTAGGCGTTGCCGGGCACCTCGGCTTCGAGCGCCGCCTGCATTTCCGCGACCAGGTCCTCCTTCGCGATCCGTTCAGGCCACTCTTCGGGCGGTTTCATCCGGATCAGCACGTCGGTCTGGTGAACGCCCATCGGGTCGTTCGCGATCTCTGGCCGGCCCGTCTTCGAGACGACGGTTTCGACCTGCGGAAACTTCAGCAGCGTCCGCTCCATCGCCTTCGTCATCTCGACGGAGGTCTCCAGCGAGACGCTCGGGAGACGAACCGCCTGCACTGCTAGGTCGCCCTCATCGAGCGTCGGGACGAACTCGATCCCGAAGCCGAGCGCGGCGACCATGCTCAGACCGAATGCGACAACGGACGTTCCGAGCGCCGCCCAAGGACGCGCCATCGCGCCGCGCAGCAGCGGCTCGTAAGCATGCGTCAGCCAACGGACGATATGCGTTTCCGACGTTCGCAGATTGCGGACCAGGAACAGCGAAGCGAGCACCGGCATGACGGTGACGGCTAGAATCAAGGCCGCCGTCAGAGCCGACATGAACGTGAACGCCATCGGGCGAAACATCTTCCCTTCCACGCCCTCGAGGCTGAGGATGGGAATGAAGACGATGATCACGATCATCCCGGCGAAGAGGATGGGCTTGCCCACTTCCAGCGAGGAGCGCTCGAACACCGACAGAGGCACGCGCCTTCCCGGGTGCGCCTTCTGGTATGCCGACGCGTGGCGTACGGCGTTCTCGACCATCACGACGGCGCCGTCGACGATCACGCCGAAGTCCACGGCGCCGAGGCTCATCAGGTTGGCCGAGACGCCGGCGAAGTGCATGGCGATCAGCGCGCAGGCGGCGGAAAGCGGAATCGCGGCGGCGACGATCAGCCCGGCACGAAAATCGCCGAGCAGCAGGAAGAGCATCAGGATGACGAGCGCGACGCCCAAACCGATGTTTTCGCCGATCGTGTGGATCGTCTTCTCGACGAGTTCTGTCCGGTCGTAGAACGTCTCGATCCGCACGCCCGGCGGCAGCGTCTTTTCGATCTCCGCCATCTTCTCCTTGACGTCCTCGACGACCTGCCGCGAGTTCGCGCCCATCAGCATCATGACCATGCCGGTCACCGCCTCCCGGTCGCCGTCGCGAGTCACCGCCCCCTGACGAAGCATCGGCGCGAAACGAACCTCGGCGACGTCGGCGATGCGGATGGGCGACCCGTCGCGCGAGTCGAGCACGATCGATTCGATGTCCGCGAGCGACTGGACCAGGCCCTCGCCGCGAACGAGTCGTTGCTCGTCGAGGTGGGCGATATAGCCGCCCCCCTCATTGCGGTTGTTCCGCTCGAGCGCCTCGAAGATCCGGTCGAGCGAGATGTCGTAATTCAGCAGCTTGTCAGGGTCGACCTGCACCTCGTAGGTTTTCAACTCGCCGCCGAAGGTGTTGACCTCGTTGACGCCGGGGATGCTCCGAAGCTGAAACGCGACCTGCCAGTCGAGAATCGTGCGGAGATCCATCAGGCTGTGGTCGTAGCCCGGCTCCGACAGAATCTCGAACTGATAGATCTCGCTCATACCGGTGGCGATGGGCCCCATCTGAGGGTCGCCCATGCCGGCCGGGATGTTCTCGCGAGCGACCTGCAGTCGCTCGTTCACCTGGCTTCGGGCCCAGTAGATATCCGAGCCTTCTTCGAACACGACGGTCACCGCCGACAGCCCGAACCGGCTGATCGACCGGATCTCCTTCACTCTCGGAACGCCGCTCATGGCGCTCTCGACGGGAGACGTGATGAACTGCTCGATCTCGACCGGACCGAGCGCCGGCGAGGAGGTCAACACCTGGACCTGTACGTTCGTGAGATCCGGCACCGCGTCGAGCGGCAGACGCATCGCGGCGATGACTCCGCCCCCCAGCAGCGTGAGCGACAGCAGGAGCACGATGAAACGGTTCGCGAGCGACCAGCGAATCAGCGACGAGACCACGCGAGACACCTTGAGGCGAAAGGAGGAAACTGAACCGGGGCGATCGGCGTCACTCTTCCAGGAGCGACGCCAGGGCCCTCGACTTCAGGGCGAACCCTCCTTCGACGACGATCGGCTCGCCCGTCTGCACTCCCTTCTCGATGACCGCGTCCGTTTCGGTGGTGGACCGGATCGTCACGTCGCGTCGTGCGAAGCGATCTCCTTCCCGATGAACGAACACGAACGTTCGCCCCTGATGCTCCAGCACGGCGGAACGCGGAATCGTGACGGCCTCCTTCCCGGTCCGATCCTCGATACGCACCGTCACGAACATGCCCGGCTTGAGCGAGCCGTCCGCGTTCTCGGCGCTCGCGATCATCGACACGGTGCGCGTCGATTCATCGACGACGTCGCCGGCGGCGAAGATCTTGGCCGGAAACTCGCGATCCCCCCAGACTTCGGTCCGGACGGAAACGTCGTGCCCTCGCCAGTTCTCGAGAAACGACAGGTGCTTCTCGAAGACGTCCATAGAGATCCAGACCGTCGAGAGATCCGCGAGGCGAAGGATCTCCCGATCGGGCGTCACCTGTTCCATCAGCGCGGCGTCCTTGGACACGACGACGCCGTCGAACGGTGCCTCGAGCACGTAGTGAGAAAGCGCCTCGCCCTGCGAGCTGGGGTCGATCGTGCCGAGCTCGGCAGACTCATAGCCCAGAATCGCCAGCTTGGCCTCGTCGACCGCGACCTGCGACTCCGCCTGACGAAGGGCCTGTTCCGAGAGCCGCGCTTCGTAGCGGGCTTCCTGCTCGATCTGTTCGAGCGTCGCCTGCAGCGAAACCTGGTCGACCTCGTGGGCGACTTCCGCGGCTAGCAGTTGCTTTCCCGCGATCGTTCCCGAATCGAGCGACGAAAGGCGTTCATAGTCTGAGGTCGACTTGTAGGCTCCGACATAAGCCGAGAGGAGCGTCTCGCGATAGCGACCCATGGGACGCGATCGGAACTGCTCGTCGAGTTCGTTCAGCGGCGCTCCCCGTCGAACTTCGGCGATCAGGTCCGCAAGGTTCTTCGCGACCTTCTGGTCCCATTCGTTCTTGATCTGCGCCGAGTCGCGGGCGAGCCGGTGCTCGTACAGCGAGAGCTTCGCGTCGCCGATCGCCTGGCTATGGATCAGGACGAGCGGAGCGCTTCGCTTCACGCGGTCGCCGAACTGGACGTACGTTTCTTCGATCCGTCCGCCGACCATCGGGAACAGGTGGGCGACTCGGTCCTCGTTCAACCTCACCTTTCCGGTGATTTCGAGAACCGACGTCACCGGCTTCGTCGTCGCGTCGGCGATGCGAAGCCCCGCGACCTTCCACGCCGATTCGGGCAGCGTCACCTCGGAGGGAAGGCCTTCTTCCCCTTCGGTTTCGGCGCGACGATCGTGCGGAGCCGCGTCAGCGACGATTTCAGGTTCGGCCGCGCCATGGCTCCCGCCGAACTGCCAGTAAGCGAAGAGCCCGGCGCCGACGAGGAGGGCCAGCAGAATCGATCCGACTTTCAGGACGACGCCGAGTCGGGAGACGGCGGATTTTCGTAGCGTGGCGAACATGGCGGGCGCAGAGGGAGGGAACGCGGAGGGGCTCGGACGCGCCGAAGACGGACCGAGACCTGCGCGCAAAGGTTGAATGGAGAGGCGGGAATCGCGATTCGCGATCGTCGTCGCGGACGACGCGTGCGTTCAGCGTGAACGCGAAGAGAAGCTCAGGCGCGCAGAATCGCCTGACGCTGACGACGGCAGATCTCGCCGATCGTATCGCAATAGCGCGGCGCGCCTCCCGCGAAGTTCGACTTCGACGGAACGAGCCCGATCGGCTCCCCGGCGGATTCGCAGGCCAGACGAACCAGCTGAACGCTCTGCCGACCGGAGTCCGAATCCGATCGCCAGGTCAGATCGACGTCCGGCGCCTCCTGGTCGTCGCCGCGCTGATCGCCCGGCGTTCCGAGCGGCGGCAGAACGTGAAGGTGCCATCCGAACGGTTCGTTCGCTACCTGTTCCCGCGACGCGTGAAACCGACGCACATGCTCCGGCAACGACGGAACGTTCGACAACTCGGCGGGCGTGACTCCGTGCGCGTGGATCACCGGCAACGGGCACTGAACCAGAAGGATCAGCGCCAGTCGAGCGAAAATCGCGGTTAGTCGGGTCTTGGCCGGTCGCATCGTGAGTTCGCCGATTCCGTTGCGGGCATCGCGATTGTAGTCGCGGCGTCCGTTCGAATCAACTTCGACACGCACGTCTCCCAAGCACGAGGACGCCGTCCGCTTCGGACGCCCGCGGTCGTACCCGCCCAGAGCTATCTGCATCGTGGGCGAGATCCTGCACGAATTGTTTGTCGGGCAACGTCGCTTCAACGACTCCGTCCCCGGCGTCATGCTTCCGTCGAACGATCGACGGCCGACTTTCCTGAGGGAGGCCGAGCGAAGTAGTCGGAGCCGCTAAAGAGTCGGGCTTATGCCGCTGCGCTTCAGGCGGTCGCCTTGGCTGCGAGCTTCGTGATCCGGAGGCGCTTGTCGTAGTGAGCCGTCGCGACCTGCAATCCGTCAGGATGAAGATCCATCCCGCGTGCCAAATGCGGCAGCTTGAACCGGAAGAAGTCCTTGTCCGCTTCCGCATTCCAAAAGAGCAGGAATCCGCCTGTCCCTCCGCTGCAGAGTCCCATCAACGAACCGTCGGCGAGCCACCTCAACGACCAGATGCCTCCCTGCGTGATTCCCTCCGCGATCAGTTGACGCTTCAGCTCGCGCGTCTCCCAGTCGAAGAGGAGCACGAGCGGTTCGTGCACGGCTCCCAGCGGGTTGGTAGCCTTGTGCAGCCCGCCGATCGCGAGCGTCTTTCCGTCCGGACTGATCGCGACGGCGCGCGTTCCGCCGAAATCGACCTGTTGGCCGCCGTTGAAGCTGTGCAGCGGCGCGGCGTCGAACTTCGCCGCTTCGGAGCCGTCGTCCAGCTTCCATTGCTTGACGATGCCCATCAAATCGCCGCTGACCAGGAAGGCCCCGTCGCTCGTAAAGACGACCGCGTAAACCGGGCGGTCATGCCCCTTCAGTTCCCGGACGAGCGAGCCGTCCTCGACGTTCCAGAGGCGCACGAATCCGTCGTCTCCCGCGCTCGCGAGGCGCGTACCGTCCGGGCTTAGTTCGAGACTCCGCACCCAGCCCTTGTGGGCCGCGACGATGCGCAGGGGAGTCGGAGTCGCGGCGGCGGTCTCCCAGACTGCGATCGCTCCGTCGCAACCGCCGCTGAAGACGCGGGCGCCGTCGCGCGAGCAGGCGAGCGCCTTCACCCAGGTGTCGGGATGTCCCCCGGATAGATCGGTTCTCATGCCGTCGCCCATCGCGTAGCGACCGACGACCGGTCCCTCGGCGCCGGCGAAGACGTAGCGCCCCTGCGGGTCGAAACGACAGGCGTTCAGCGCACGATCGCTCGGCCACTCCGAGACGACGTGCGCCTGCTGCGGGTCGAACCCTTCGGGAATCATCATCGATGCCTCTCCTGGCGCCAGGGACTGATCGAACGTCCGGCGTCGGCTGCTACGTCAGAATCTCCTCCGCGGCGGACACGGCGGGATCGGCGATCGGAAGTTCGCGACCGTCGATCGCGAACGAGCCGTGCGAGTCGACTCCGACCGCCTGCAGGTAGGTGTGGAAGAGTTCGCCGTGGTCGACTTGTCCCTCCTCCACCGCGGTGCCGTCGGCGTTCGTCGCGCCGAAAGCGGCGCCCCGCGCGACGCGACCGCCGGCAAGACAGACCGACCATGCCTTCGACCAGTGATCGCGTCCGTAGTACTGGTTAATTCTCGGGGTTCGACCGAACTCCGACAGTACGACGATCAGGGTGCTGTCGAGCATTCCGCGATCGGCGATGTCGGCGACGAAGCAGGCGAACGCCCGATCGAATTCGCCGAGCTGTTCGATGTGGAAATCGAAGTTTTCGTTGTGCGTGTCGTAATTCGAATGCGACAGTTGCACGAACGTGACGCCGCTTTCGAGCAGGCGCCGGGCAAGCAGACAATGACGCCCGAAATCATGCGTGCCGTAGCGTTCGGCGTCTCCTGCCGGCTCTTTCGAAACGTCGAAGACGTCGCGTTGTCGCATCAGGCTTTGGGCCTGCTCGTACGAGTAGGCGTAGGCCTCCGTGACGGCGGCGCGACGGCGACTCAGAAAGCGCTCGTTGACCATGCGTCGAAACGCTTGCCGCGCGTCGTCGGAGACGCCCTCCATTCCTTCCGGAAGGGTCGTGTTCGCGGGCGGCTTCCCGTCCCCCAGGCGGACGCTGGCATAGCGGGGCCCGAGATAAGCGGAGTCGTTGCCTCGTCCGCCGCCCCCCGATGCGACGACGATATGTCCCGGAAGCGTCCCCTCCTCCGGCGCGAGCGCCTTGGCGGCGACGGCGCCGATCTCCGGATAATCCGCCGCCGGGGACTGTCGACGTCCCGTCATCATCAGGTAGCGGCCCTTGCCATGGTCGTCTTCGCTGGTGTTGACGCCGCGCACCAGGCAGAGATGGTGCATCTGCTCGGCGGTCTTCGGCAGCAGCTCGCAGATATGAACGCCAGGGACTGACGTCGGGATCGCGCGGAACGGCCCGCCTGTCTCCGTGCCGGGTTTGGGATCCCAGCTTTCGAGCTGACTCAGCCCTCCGTGCATGTTGAAGACGACGACGCGCTTCTGATCGGAGTGCAGCCGTTCGGCGAACGCCGGCGAGGAGAAGAGTCCCAGCCCTCCCGCGACGCCTCCGGCGCCGAGCACGCCGAGGAACTGCCGGCGAGCCATTCCATGGTCGGACGACCGACAAGCGTAAGACGCGCGCATTCTTCCGTTCCTTCCGGCGATCAGTGGTTGAATCGGAACTCCGCCGAGTTGAGCAGGCCCCATACCAGTTCTCGCGCGGCGAGCGTCCGATCGCCGCGATCGGTCAGGTGAGCCGAGACCGCGGAGATTTCGGCCTCCGACGGCAAGCGACCGAGCGTCGCGAGATAGAGTTCCTCCGCCGCAACCGCGTCGTTCGCAGCCGCGAGGACTTTCTCCGTGACGTTGCCATTCGCCGGCGACAGCCAGCCGGCGATCTTGCCTTCGTTCGCGGCGAAAAGAGCCTGATCCGGCGTGGCGAAGAAGTCCCCCTGCGGCTGCCCCGGTCCCGCCGCGTACAGGGCGACGAAGGATGCGACGTCGCCCTTCACTTTGTCGTGGACCCGTCGCTCGACCTCTCGCTCCCGAGCGGCGAGAGTCGCCGGATCGTCGCGCTGCTCTTCGGCGAGCGGCGACGCCTTCTCCAACTCCGCGGCTTCTGTCGCCAGGTGGCGATCGTAGATGCCGGTCGCTCGCATCATCGATCGGGCGAGCTGCTCGGGGGCGAGCGGCTTCAGCGTCGCCGCGGCGTAGTCCTCGATCAGGCGTTCCCGCAGCGTCGACTCGGCGGCGCCGAACTGCGACTCTTCGGCCTCTACGAGCGCCTGGGCCGTAACGACGGCCTGCTGTGCGGCGGCGACGTTCCGCTCCCGCGCGGCGCGCTCCGCCAGAACCGAATCGTGCGATGCCTGGACGGACGCCAGCGCGATGGCGGATTCTCGTTCCGCCGCGGTCGCGGCTTCCAGGCGCTGCTGAGCCTGGACTGCTTCCGCGCGATAGACGGCCACGCGCTCGGAGGTCGACTTCGCCGCGTCCGCGAGGGCAGAATCATCCGGTCGCCTTCGCGTCGCCTCTCCCGCCGCGGCAGCCGCTGAGGCGACGAGCGATTCCGTCTCCGTTCGTTCGTTCTTGTCAGCGACTGCCGCGGCCATCGCCTTCGCGGCGACGTCACGACGTTCCTTCGCAGCCGCGACGGCGGATTCGCTGGAGGCGACGGTCGACACGTACTCGGCGAGCACGACGTTCGCCGCATCGAGCGCCTTCCTTTCCGCCTCGATCGCATCTTTTCCTCGGGCGATCGCCGCAGACTTCTCGTTCAACTCGACGACGCTACGAAGGGTCCTGGCGCGCTGCGTCTGAGCGTCGCGTGCCTGCAGGTCGGCCTCATACTGACGGCGAGCGATGAGCAGCTTCGCTTCGGCGTCGGCGACCGCCTGGACGAGAGGCTCTCGTTCCACGATCGCGGAATCGATCGCGACCCGAGCGGCGACGAGGGCTTCGGTCGCGACCGACTGTGCGGCTCCCTTCTCCGCGAGCGTCTTTTCAAGCGCGACGACTTCGGCTCCCAGCGCTTCGTTTCGCGAGCCGATCGCGACGGACGCCCCTTTCAGACCTTCATCCATCGGCAGCGCTGCCGAGGCCTGCTGAGCCGCCGCGGCCGCGGTCGCGACGACGTCGGCGGTTTTACGCTTCTCTGCAAGGCCTGCCTCTGCGGCGGAGACCGCCGCCGTCGCTTCGTCGGTCTTCTTCTTGGCCTCGAGGAATTGGCCCCGTCGTTCGTCGAGTCGCTCGCCGACGGGGAATAGATCGGCTGTCGCCTGCTCCCAGATCTTGCTCGCGTCGCGATAGGCCGCGGTCGACGCGTCCGCTTTCCCAGCGAGTTCCGCGGCTGTCGCCTCGGTTGCGGCCAACTCCGACGAAGCGGCCTCGGCCAAGGCGCCGAGGTCCAAAGGCAGGTCGTAGGGACGCTGGTACGCTTCGGTGAGAGCGATCTCCCGCAGAAACGCCTTGACGTCATATTTCGAATCGACGAAACGCTCCGTCAGCAGATTGAGAAGTTCCGGGTCGGAGGGCGGATTGTCCGCGTGGTGCATGTCGAGCGGCTCGACCAGTCCCCGGCCCAGCATGTGGGCCCAGAGCCGATTCGCGATATTTCGGTTGAACGCGTCGTTCGTTCCGTCCGTCGCGGCGCTCGCCAGCATGGTGCGGCGGCTCACCTTCGGAACCGACCTCACGCCGTCGGCAGGCGCGACGACATACTCTTCGCCCGGGAGGAGATACGGCTCCGGGGGAACGACCGCGCCGGGCAGTCGCGGCCCGGTGCGATACGGAATGCCCTGCACGAAGACCGATTCGAACTTCAGATCTCCGCCTGACTTCTCGGCGTAGAGCGTCAGTTGCTTGTCTCCCTCCTTCCGAACGACCGGGTACCCGGAGGCGAGGACCGCGAGGAGACCGTGATAGTCGCTCTGCTTGTAGTCGTCGATGAGCGGATGGTCGTGGCACTGGGCGCACTGCAGATCGCGGCCGAAGAATATCCGTCCGACATCCCGCGTCAGGAGATTCGGCTCCCCTTCGCGGTCGAGATAGAACCTCGCCGGCGCTCGCTGCGCAGGATCGACGCCGTCCGCCGAAAGGACCTCTCGCGAAAGAATGTCCCACGGCTTGTTCGCCGCGACCGATTCGACGAGCCATGCCTGCCACTCCGCCGACGGAACCTGCTTGTCAGCGCGCCGCTCCATCAGCATCAGATCGAAAGTCGTCGCCAGATGCCGTGCGTAGAGCGGCGACCCGAGCAGGCGATCGACCAGCCGAACTCGCTTCCCCTCATCCTGATCGGCGAGAAAGGCCCGGACCTCCTCCGCCGTCGGCACGACCCCGTTCAGGTCGAGCGTCGCGCGACGAAGAAATTCGGCGTCCGAGCACCTGCCGACAGGCGCTCCGGCGATTTCGGCGAAGCGCTGGTCCACCGCCTCGTGCAGCGAGACCTCCTTGGCCTGCGCATAGAACGGGACCAACGTCGACAGCAGCGCCGCGAGTACGGCGCGCGCGAGCGGGCGCGAATTCATTCGCCGCTCCATGGCGAGATCGGAAGGGAGGGCGCCTCGAACGACGGCGAAGGTGGAAGTCGCCGTTCGCGTGCGAGGCAGGCGGGAGGGACGTCGAGCGAATCGCGACGAACCGGAGCGAGAAGCGCCTTTCAGCTGCCCGCTCCGAAGCGATCGACTTCGCTGACGATCGTTGTACTATCCGTTGTCGCAGTCGAAGTCAAACATTTTTCGGCTGCCTTGAACGCTCGTCGAGCTTCGCAGGTCGCGGCGATCGACCCTCCGCGACGTAGAAGAGTAGCGCGAGATCCCGAAGCAGGACAGGCTCCGGATCGACCTCCGAGAGTCACGTCGATGTCTAACTCGTCCCCGTCGCGCGAGAGAATGGACGAGACGGTGCGCTCGTCAGCCCGAAGCCGGCCGGGCCTCGACGGTCACAGGCGCCGGAGTACGATCTACCTCCGTCGACGAGACGAATCGGGATTCGCCGCGAAGAAAGCGACCGCGCAATGAAGGCCCTTCGAGTTTTGACTCTGTTGTCGTCGCTGTGGTGCCTCTGCCCGGCGGTCGCTGACGAGGTTCCGATGACGGTCGCCGCCCTCTGGTCCGACTTCGATCCCCGCAAGGACCCGCTCGACGCTGAAACCGTGAGGGAGTGGGAGAAGGACGGCATCGTCTACCGTTACGTCACCTTCCACATCGGCGACTTCCGGAACCGCCCCGCTCGTATGGCAGCGTTCTTCGGATTTCCCCGGGGCGCGGAGAAATTGCCGGGTCTGCTCCACCTGCATGGCGGCGGGCAGCGAGCGTTTCTGCATGAAGTCGAGTTCTACGCCGAGCGAGGCTACGCCTGCCTCTCCCTCAACTGGGGCGGCCAGGAAATGGAAGGGGCGGAAGAAGGCGACCCCAACACCGATTGGGGCGCCGTCGATCCGACGCAGCGGAACGTTCCGGGCTATTTCAATCTGAAGCCCGGCGAGCAGTGTCTCGACCCGGTCGAATCGCCTCGAAACAACAACTGGTACCTGCTGACGCTGGGCGCCCGAAGAGGACTTACCTTCCTGGAACGACAGTCCGAAGTCGATCCGGACAAGCTCGGCGTTTACGGCCATTCCATGGGCGGCAATCTCGCGGTCTACGTCGCCGGGACGGATGACCGAGTCGAAGTCGCTGCTCCTTCCGTGGGCGGGTCAGGCTTTCGAACCCAGCCGTGGCCCTTACTGACCGAGCAGAGGAAACAGGGGCCGAACGGCGACCTGGCCCAATTCGACGCTACCCTCGGCTTCGAGTCGTATGCCCCCCGCATTGAGGCTCCGCTGCTGTGGCTGGGAGCGACGAACGACTTCCACGGCATCATGGACGACACCTATCGCACGGGGCATCTCATCCCGCACGAGAACGTCCGCTACGCCTTCGCCCCTCACCTGAATCATCGGTTCACGCCCGAGTTCGCCGTCACCAGGGCGCTCTGGCTCGATCAGTACCTCAAAGGAAGCTTCACGTTCCCACGGACGCCCGGGTCGAAGCTGGCACTGGCGTCGAAGGACGGGATTCCTGTCCTGCGAGTCACTCCTGACGCGTCGATTCCGATCGAGCGAGTTCAGCTCCATTACTCGCTGGATCCCGACCCGCAGGCACGCTTCTGGCGAACGGCGAAAGCGACCAGAGACGAAGGCACGTGGACCGCGGAGCTGCCGATCCTGAGCGTGGACCGGCCGCTTTTCGCCTTCGCGAACGTCTTCTACTCGACGCCGAAGAGCGAGTCAGAGCCCCATGCCGAGGCGACCGCAACCTTCGCGATCAGCTCCCTCCTGCACACGGCGACTCCGGATGACTTACGCCGGGCCGGTACGAAGCCGACCGATGCGAGAAGTCCGCTGATCGATGACTTCTCGAACGGCTGGCAGGACTGGTACGCGCTCTCCGCAGGCAACCCGCACCACTGGGAATACTCGACGCGCAAGCTCAACGACCCCAAGTGGCGGGGAGAGTCGGATCAGAAGCTCGTCGTCGAAGTGCAAGCCGAGAAGGCGAACGAACTGGCGATCGTCCTGACGGAGAACTTCTTCCGACCGTATCGTGGCCCGTCGCACGAGTTCGTAGCGGTCGTGAACCTCGGCGCCGGCCAGCCGGAGACGGTCTCGCTGACGCCGGGCGACTTCGCGTCGGCGACGGGCAAGAATCTGTCGTCCTGGGAGAACGTCGATCTGCTGAGCTTGCGTGCCTTCCACGAAAAGGACGGCACGCTGCGGGGGAGCAAGGACTGGCAGGGACCGCAGCCCAAGTTTCGAAAGCTGTATTGGCAAGATTCGGTCGAGTGACTCTCCCCTCGTCCCCACGAGCGCTCGATTTCGAAGGAACCTCTCATCCCCGGCCGCGCCGCTGAATTAGCGGAACTGCGAGCGTTGCAGTGCTCTGCGGCGAACGGGCCGCTGCGGCTTACCTCGACGCGTACGCCGAAACCGGCGACGAGGACGCTTTGCACGCGGGCCTCTGGGCGCTGAACGGCGCTGCATACGCCGAGGCGGATATTTGCGATCGCTGAACCGCGAATGAAGAAGAAGGCCGATCTTACGACCGGCGGAAGCTCGACCGAGCTCCGCCGAGGATGCGGACCCGTGCTACGCCGAGGATGCGGACCCGTGCTACGCCGAGGATGCGGACCCGTGCTACGCCGCTGATTTGGATCGCCCTCAACACCCGGAGAAGACAGGGTGGTGGCCAGCAGCGATTCCAACGCACGACGGCCCGACGTCATCGCCGACCACGACATGCCATGTGCTGTCGATCAACGCCTGGAACACGACCTCGGAGGAGCGACCTGGGAAACTGTCCTTTTCGGCAGGCGCGCCCGCGTTCGCCGCACGATACGGTCGCTGCAGCGATTTGCAAGAGGAACCGAAAGGAACTAAACGGACGCGCGAAGCAGTGGTCCTCAGCGTTCCGTAGTACCAGTCGTATCTCGGTCTCAAGTGCATGTCGTTTCCGAGCGGACGACAGTTTTCGAGATTGTCAGGGTACTGGGTTCACGAGAGACGCCGTTGCTTCCAAGCGGAGTCGTACCCGTGCGTCGCCTGGCCGATTCGTCAACCCACAGTGAAGCGGAGACCTTCTTGCGACGCTACCTACTTACCGCGTTCCCTCCGTCCCCTCCGTCAGATCGCATGCGGAAATCCTCACACCCGCGTTCGCCATTTGGACCGCCGGCGTTGCGACTCGGTGGAGTATTCTCATTCAGTGATTCGCCTGGCTGGAGGGAGCGAGCCGGGCGTCTTCCATTTCGTAGCGGGTATCGAACACGTCGAGAGAACGCTGGTCATGCGTGACGACGATGACCGCCGCCTGCTGCTCGTGAGCGACCTGGGCGAACAGTTCCATGACTTGCCGCCCTCGTTGGCTGTCGAGGGCGGCGGTCGGTTCGTCGGCGAGGATGACGCTCGGCCGATTGGCTAAGGCCCGTGCGACGGCGACCCGCTGCTGCTGACCGCCGGACAACATCGAGGGAAGGCTTCGAGCCCGGTCGGCGACTCCGAGGTAGCCGAGCAATTCCATGGCGCGCCTGGACGCTGCCCGGCGAGAGTCGCCGTTCAGCTCCATCGCGATCTGCACGTTCTCGCCGGCAGTCAGGAACGGAATCAGATTCGACTTCTGGAAGACGAAGCCGATATGCCGCCGTCGAAAGGCTCTTAGGTTCGTTCGGGCTTCCGGACCGTCGAGTACGAGTTGTCCGCCGATGTAGACTCGCCCCGAGGTAGGCGGATTGATGAGCCCCACCGCCGTGAGGAACGTCGATTTCCCCGAGCCGCTGGGACCGAGCAGGGCCACCACTTCGCCGGGCCGTACGCGCATCGTCGCGTCCTGCATGGCCACGACTTCGGTGTTGCCGCTTCCGTAAACCTTCGTGATGCGATCGGTTTCGATGGCGAAAGGGGAAGCGGCATCGGAAGAAGAGGCGCGACTCACGACAGAGCCTCGTTGGGCGAGACTCGCATCGCTTTCCAGATGCCCAGAACGCTCGACGCCACGGAGATGCCCAGCACGATCAACCCTAACTGGGCGACGTCGCCGTCGGTAATGACGACTCTACGAGGAAACAACGGAAAGACCTGTTGCCCCAGGAAATACGCGATGCCGAATCCGATCCCGCCCAGCAACAGCGCCTGCTGCAGGATGAGTCCCAAAATGACGCTGTTCGGCGCGCCGATCAGCTTGAGCAGAGCGATCGAGTGAATCTTGTCGAGGGTCAGCGTGTAGAGAATCAGCGCCATGATGATGGCGGCGATGATCGTCAGCAGCGTCCGAAACAGGCCGATCTGGGCCTTGATCTTCTCGACCGAACCCTTCAGCAGGAGTTCCCGCTGACCCTCCTGCGTGAAGACCGAGACGTCGCTCCAACCTTCGATGACCGCCGCCACATCGTCGGCCTGCGCACCGGGGGCGACAGCGACCATGACGGCGCTCAACTGCGGGCGGGCGATGGCAGGAAGTTCGACCGCCGGTCTCTCCGCATTTTCGAGAAGCGCCGGTTGCGTCAGCGACGCTTCGAAGGCATCGCCTCGCGTTTCCCGAGCCGCGCGTTCCAACCGGACCGACTCGCCGGGAACGTCGAACTGAATCGCTTGCGCATCGGGCACGGTCACGAAGGCGATCCCGTCGCCATTGGAACTGATGAAGTTTCGGGTGACGCCGACGACTTCGTAGGTTTCCTTTCCCAACGTGATTCGGCTGCCGACTGGAAGTTTCAGGGTTTCGTCCGCGATCATCTCGAAGTGATTTTGCGAAAGGCGCCGGCCCGCGACGAGCGGCAGCCACTCGCCTTTGTCCGTCGGCCAGCTAAGTCCCATCACGGCGATCCGTAGCGGCTTGCCTGCTCGATCCCGCTGGATCGTGTGGTAGACGAACTCGCGAGCCGACTCCACTCCGGGAACCGCCTCGAGGCGATGCACGAGGTTCGGCGGCACACGGGATACCTCGGCGAAGGGGCCTCGCGTGTCGCGTTGCACGACCCACAAGTCGGCGTTCGCCCGATCGATGAGCAACGTGGCGTCCTCGATCACGCCCCGATAGATGCCCCCCATCCCCATGACGATCATCAGCAGCAGACCGACGCCGACGGTCGTCAGCGCGAATCGTCCCACGTTGTGGCGAATGTCCTTGAGGGCGAGGTTCATCGGACTTCGACCCTCTGTCCCTCGGTCAGCGCGGACGTTCCCGTCGCAGGCGTCAGAACGACGTCCCCGACCGCAAGTCCGTCGCGAACTTCCGCGGCCGCTCGGCCCCGGAGCCCCAGCGTCACCGGCTTCCACCGTGCCGTTCCATCGTCTTCAACGAACACGCCGTCCTGTTCGTCGCGACGCACCAGCGTCGTCAGAGGAATCGTCAGCGCTCTGTCTCGCCGGTCGGTCTCGATGAAGACTTCCGCCCGCTGACCGACCGCCCAATTCGCCGGAAGCTTAGAAACCTGGACGTCGACGACGAACTCCCGCGTCTCCCGGTCCGCCTGCCTGCCCAGACGAACGACGACGCCCGGGTACGTCTGGGCAGGCTGCGACCGAAACACGACACGAGCGGGCTGGTTCGTAGCCAACTTCGACATTTCCGTCTCGTCGACCCAGGCGCGAATCCACAGGACTTCGGTGGAAATCAGCGTCAGAACGGCGCTGCCGGGTACTGCGACGTCGCCGGATTCCCTGTGACGAGCGACGACGAGTCCGGCGAACGGAGCTTCGATGGCGGTGTCCGCGAGTCGTGCCCGGTGATACTCCAGCGTCTTCTCGGCGGCGAGGCGAACTTTTTCTCCTTCGCCGATCGCCGCCTCTGCCCGACTCACATCCGCGGCGGCGACGGCCAGCGATTCGACCGCTCGATCCAGTTCCCCCCGCGTCGTCGAACCTGTCTGGTTCGCCGCCTGCATACGTCCATGATGGTTCTCCGCCTGCGCGAAGACGGCTGCGGAGCGGGTTTTGTCGGCGTTCAGACGTTCCAGCGCCGCCTGCGCCGCTTCCAAATTGGCTCTCGCGATCTCGACCTGCTGCAGAAGTTCTTCGTCGTCGAGTTGGACGAGCAGCTTATCCTGTTCGACGGAGTCGCCCTGATCGACGAAGACCTGACTGATCCGCCCGGCGATTTTAGGGCTGACGGTGGAGGAGACTCTGGCCTCCAGCGTTCCCGTACCCATCACTTCCGCCACGATCGTCTGGCGAGTGGGAGCGAAACCCTGCACGGCGATCGGGGCCAGTCGCACCTGGTAATAAATCGCTCCGGCGATCAGCGGAACCGCGAGCCATCGCCCCCACTTCCATAACCACTGAAGTCGATCGCGCAGTTTCGGTTCGCCGCTCATGGGTCGTCGCCTGCTTCCGCTTCGATCCGCCCGCCTGGGGTCGTGATGTCCATTCGCATCGTGGATCGCGCCCCCGGGGCTTGATCGTTGCATACCCTGGCTCGCGATACGACGGCCCCGGCCGTCGAAGTCACGGCACCGGAACGTACGAGTAGCCGTCGGCCTGGCGGTTGACGACCGTCGTCATCGCGGAGAAGGCGACGACGACGTCGGGAGAAACGTCCTCGGGCGCGTAGCCCTTCTCCGCGAGGGACTGTCCGCAAACGAGGACGTCGACCCCGGCGGCTCGAAGCTTTTCGATCAGCTTCAGGTCGGGATTCGACTCGCCGAGCTCGAGTTCTTTCGTCGCGTCGTCGGAAAGCGCCGATCGCGTCGCGCCGCCGTGGAGGACGATCGTGATCGAGACGTCGCCCGCCTTCCGTCCGGCGAGACCGTACAGGTTCAACAGTTTCGCCGCGCGGTCGAGTCCCTTGTTCGGCGCGCCCTCCTTCGTCCCGGCAGTGACGTCGAAAACGACCTTCGCCCCGGGTCGCGGCGCCTCGACGTCGCTCGCTCGCGGACGTACGGCTCCGAAGCCTTCGACGATCGGATGCAGGGGGGCGCCTGCTTTCGCGTCGGTCGATTTCTGAAAGACGACGAAGTAGTTCTCTTCGAGCAGGTTCTCGATCGCGTCGGTCTTGCGGAAGCCTGCCTCGACGATTTCGCTTTCGAAGACTTCCTGACCGGCGCGGACGTGCTGCAGCGTCCAGTCGCTCGACTCGCCTTCGATCCTGCGGAAGTCGATGAGAAAGACCTTTCCGCCTGGCTTCAGCGCCCGGGCGATCGTGGCCATCGTCTTCAGCGGATACTCGAAGTGATGGTAGGTATCGCAGATGAAGACGGCATCGACGGAGTTCGGCGGAAGGCCCGACGCGTCGTCTCTCGCCAGCACGGTCTTCACGTTGTTCAAGCCCGACTTTTCCGAAGTCGCGGCGATGTGGTCGAGGAACTTTGGCGCAATATCGACGGCGTAGACCGTTCCGGTCGGTCCGACCTTCTCGGCGAAGAGCCGAGTGAACAGGCCCGTTCCGGCCCCCACGTCGGCGACGGCCTGACCTTTCGCCAGGTTCATCTCGGCGACGATCGCCTCGCGTTCGGCGTAGACCTCGCGGCTCTCCGTCTCGAATCTTTCGACGAACGCCTGAGGATCGGGATCCCGAAAGCTGTCGTTGATGCCCGGCCGCACGCTGTCCTGCTGCGCGACCGCGATTGCGCCGGGCAGGGAAACGACGACGCACGCCGCGATGACTTGGAAGAGGCGGGAAGAAATCATGGAGGCCTCGTTCGAGGATGGAAGGAAGTCGCTTCGGCGTCCGGCTCGACCGCGAAGCATGCCGTATCAGTAGAGCATCGGAAGCGAACTCCGTTTCATCATCTCGAACAGGCGCCGTCGGACGAGCATGCGGCGTCCTGATCGCCTCCAACTTGAGTCGGAAGACCGTTTGCCACCCACGCGCCGTAGCCGCCGGCCAGATCGACGGCGTCGAAACCGGCCCGCTGCAGAATGCTCGTCGCGATCCCGGACCGCCCGCCCGCCTGGCACTGCGCGACGACCGGACGCGAGCGATCGATCTCGTCGATCTCGCGCAGGAGATCGCCCAGGTAGCGATGCTCCGCGCCGGGGACGTGGCCTTCGCGGAATTCTCCCTGGGAGCGAACGTCGATCAGGGAGACCTCGCCGCTTTCGATCGAACGCCGCAACTCCTCGGGCGGGAGAGAATGATACGACTCGGTCCTTATTCCCGCCGCCGCCACCGCGTCGGCATCGAACGCGCCGCCGACGTCGTCGATCCCGATCGATCGCAGACGTTTCAGGAGTTCGGGCAGGTCCTCCCGTTCCGCGATCAGATACAGCGGTTCGTCGTAATCGACGAAGAAGCCGGCCCATTGCACCAGCGACTTCGCTGGAACGTTGATCGTGCCCGGTACGTGCCCGGCGGCGAACGCCGCCTTCGGGCCGACATCGATCATTAGACCCTCCTTCGCTTTCGCGAGCGTTCGTTCGGGCGGTAGAACATCGACCTTCGGAAGGCTCCGCACCAGTTCCGGTCCCTCCTTGTTCACTCGCTTCATCACGGCGAAATAGAAGGGCGTCTCCGGCTGATCGGCCAGGATGTACTCGACGAATCGCTGTTCGTCGTCGAACTGCAGCGCGGGATTGAACCGCTTCTCGTAACCGACCGTGCTGGAGGGAATCGCCCCGAGTCCCTTGCCGCAGGCGCTTCCCGCCCCGTGCGCGGGCCAAACCTGGAGGTGATCGGGAAGCTCGCGGAACTTCCGCATCGAGCGATACAACTGCCGCGCGCCGACCTCCGCGCTGCCGACGACGCCGGCAGCCGTCTCCAGCAGATCCGGCCGCCCGATGGATCCGACGAAGACGAAGTCTCCGGTGAAGATCCCCATCGGGGCGTTCGCGCCGCCCCCTTCGTCCGTCAGCAGAAACGCGAGATGCTCGGGCGTGTGACCGGGCGTGTGGACCGCCGTCAGTTTCACGCCGCCGAGGCGAAATTCGTCGCCTTCCTTGAGCAGACGCGTCTTATGCTTGTCCGTGAACTTGTACTTCCACTCCGCCGGACCTTCGTCAGACAGGTAGAGCGTCGCGCCTACGCGATCGGCCAGTTCGCGCGAACCGGAAACGAAATCAGCGTGGATGTGCGTCTCCGCCGATCCGACGATCCGCAGTCCCTCCCGCTCGGCCGCCGCGAGGTACGGCTCCACGTCTCGGCCAGGATCGAAGACGATCGCCTCGCCGCTTCGCTGGCATCCGACGAGGTACGAAGCGTGCGCGAGCGACCTGTCGTAGAAGCGTTCGAAGTACATGGCGATCTCTCTTTCTTGGGTCGACTTGGGGGAAGCGTCGCCGGCCTGCCGGCGGACGGCGCCGTTCACGAGGACTGGGGTTAAACGCCGCAGGCGCCCTTCTCGCAGTTCGCGTTCTTGGAACCGATCTGATTCCAGGGCATGCGAGCGATCAACATTCCCATGCCGCACGTATCCGTGACGCCGGCGAACACGAGGCCGGCCCCGACGAACGCCGGAATCGCGACGAGCCAGGGATGAACGAAGAGCGCCAGCAGGCTTCCGACGAAGACGATCGAGCCTGCCGCGATGCGCACCTGGCGCTCCAGCGAGATCGCCTTGCGACCGCGCACGACCGGGTAACCGGCCGCTTCCCAGCCCGCCGTGCCGCCTTCGACGTTGACGACGGGACGCCCTCCGACCGCTTCGATCGCCTCGCAGGCCTTACGGGCGCGACTGCCGGAGCGGCAGATGACGTACAGGGGGGTCGAACGGGCGGACGCGTCGCTCGCCAGCGCCTGGGCGTCGAGCCGATCGAGCGGCACGTTCCGGGCGAGGCCCACGTGCACTTCTTGAAACTCGACCGGCGTGCGGACGTCGATCAGGTCGACTGCTTCCCCAGCCTGTGAGCGTTCGTAAAGCTCTTGCGGCGAAACTGCAGATACCATTTCGAATTCCTCCTGCACCTTGGATTGCTGGACATGTCGGAACGTTACGACATATTTGCGTAAAAAAGAGAGAGTCGACGTTCAGCCGCCCGAGACGCCGAAGCGAGACTCGACGCAGGCGAGAATCTTCCCGAGCGCCGGTTCCGCCACGGCGTAGAACACCTTCCTGCCGTCCCGTTCGCTGTCGAGAAATCCGCAACGCTGCATCAGGCGGAGGTGCTCCGACGCCATGGCCGGCGCGAGGTCGCACGCCTCGGCCAGTTCGCCGACGGTGAACTTTCCCTGGAGCAGCATCTGCACCATCCGCAAGCGGTGGGGGTGGGCGAGCGTCTTGAGGCACTCTGCCGCGTCGCCTAACGCGTCCAGATCGGTCAGTCGCAGGCGCTTCGCGGCAGGCTTGGTCGTCTTGGCATTCATCGGCAACTCCTTCGCGTAAATATATCGGAATATCGCCAGCTGTCAACATTCCGGCTTCCGATTCCTGCTCCTCGCGGGCACGGAATCCCGGGGCGTGGACGGAGAACTCGCCGCAGCGAGCCGGGCGTGAACCAGCTCGCTGCTTTCCTTGCGTCGGCACGGTCGGCGACGCCTCTGCCCATGAGGGACGCGGCCTCCCGGCTCCGTTCCAGATTCGCAAGAAGGCTTCGAGCCAAGAACGCTTCTCAGGAGAGCTTTCGTTAAACGATCTTGATCGGCAAACCGCAAATCCCCATGCGTCGACACGATCGCCGTTCGATCACCTTCGCCACGTCAGCCAAGCTTCGAGCGCTCGGCGAACGAGCGGCTTGAGTCGGGTGCGGTTGTAGGCGTCCCCGAGTTTACGAACTGCCTCGGTTTGCGTCGGATAGGGGTGGATCGCGTTGCCTAGGCGCTTCAACCCGAGGCCGTGCGTCATGGCGAGCGAAAGCTCGCCGATCATTTCGCCGGCTCGTTCGGCGACGATCGTGGCACCGAGGATCTGATCGCCTCCTTTCTTCGAGAGAACCTTGACGAAGCCCTCCTCTTCGCCATCGAGGACGGCTCGATCGACCTCCCGCATCGGCTGCACGAAGACGTCGTATTCCACGCCGCGGCGGCGCGCTTCATCTTCCGTCAGGCCGACCTGCGCCAGTTCCGGCGAAGTGTAGGTACACCAGGGGATGACGAGGGAGGACA
Organism: Lignipirellula cremea; assembly: GCF_056501455.1. Taxonomy (NCBI): domain Bacteria; kingdom Pseudomonadati; phylum Planctomycetota; class Planctomycetia; order Pirellulales; family Pirellulaceae; genus Lignipirellula; species Lignipirellula cremea. The sequence goes on along the minus strand of NZ_CM151415.1, from coordinate 4,283,150 downwards.
TCTGACGTCGCCCGAAAAACAGCGCGTTCTGAACCGCGAGCCGGGCCATGAAATCAGCCGCGTGCGTGAAGCGGAACTTCGAGCAGACGTCGCCGGCGGCGTAGATCTTCGAGTTCGTCGTGCGTAAGCGATCGTCGACCTTCACTCCTTCGTCGTCGCATTCGACGCCGGCTGCTTCGAGGCCCATCCCCTCGACGTTCGGTTCTCGCCCGACGGCGAGGAGCAGACGGTCGAAAGCTTCGGCGTCCTCCGCATCGGGAGTCGTCACCTGGACTCGCGCGCCAACTCGCTCGACCTGCAGACGCTTCCCCCCGCCGAGGATGCGAACGCCGTCGCGCAGGAGGGCCTGCTTCACGATCTCGGCTGCGTCCGGGTCGTCCTTCGGAAGGATTCGCTCCGACTGGTACAGAACGACCTCAGAGCCGAATCGACGGAAGGTCTGAGCCAGTTCGCACCCGATCGGCCCCGCTCCGATGACGCCCAGGCGTGCGGGAAGCGCCTCCAGATCGAAGACGTTTTCGTTGGTCAGGACGTCGATCTGATCGAGTCCCGGAATCTGCGGGATGCGGGGTCTCGTTCCGGTCGCGAGGATGGCCTTGGAGAACGACAACTCCGTTCCTTCAACGGCGACGCGATCGGGTCCGACGAAGCGAGCGTCGCCGAAGTAGACGTCCGCTCCCAAGTCCCGGAAGCGACTCGCAGAGTCGTGATGGCTGATCCGGGCGCGCAGCCTTCGCATCCGTTCCGCCGCGGCCGCGAAATCGATCGTCGCGGCTTCGGCCCCGCGAACGCCGAACTCGCCGCTTCGTCGGGCCTCGGCGATGGCCCGGGCGGAGCGAATCAGTCCTTTCGACGGAACGCATCCGACGTTGAGGCAGTCGCCGCCGAGCCGGTCGCGCTCGATTAGCGCCACCTTCGCGCCAAGCGTCGCCGCCCCCGCCGCTGCGACGAGTCCTGCCGTTCCGCCCCCGATGACGACGAGGTTGTAACGTCCCGTCGGCTGAGGATTGCGCCAATCGTCGGGTCGAACTTCCTGATCCCGCTTGGAATCGTAGGGACTGGGCATCTGAATCGGCTCACTAAAGAGGTCGTCACGTCAAGAATCGCCGTCGCCCGCCCCTCCCGCCGGAGCGTCTTGTCGACCTTCGCTGGACCGTTCGGTCGGCTGATCCGCCTTCGTCGATTTGCCCATCCGCTTTGCCGCACTCCGAACCAAAACACGCATGACCAGCGGCAGCAGGCCGATCGCCACGAATGCAGCGAGGATCTGCGTCAGTTGCCGAGGTTCGAACGCGGCCTCGATTCCATCGTCGGCCAGTTCGCGAAGGCTCGGGACGACGGAGCCGGCGTAGACGTAGGCCGCGGTGCCGGGGAGCATCCCGATCTGGCTGACCCACCAGAACGTGCGCAATCGAATCTTCGTAAGCCCCATCAGAGCGTTGACGAGGAAGAACGGCACGACCGGGATCAGACGCAGAGAAAACAAGTAGAAGGCGCCGTCCTGTTCGAAGGCACGATTGAAACTCTCCAGTCGCGAACGGAAGCGACGCTGGAGGTAGTCTCCGAAGACGAACCGCGACAAGAGGAAGGCGAGCGACGCTCCCGCAGTCGAAGAGAAACTCACCAGGATCAGCGCCGGCAGGAATCCGAAGAACCATCCATACGCCATCGACAGCGGCACCGCGCCTGGAATGGACGCGCCTGTGACGGCGACGTAGATCGCCGCGGCGATACCGTACATCAGCAGGGGGCTCGTTCGTTGAAACTCGCGGAGCCGCGACTCGCGTTCGGCAAGGCTTTCGAGCGTCAGGCTTTCGCCGAAGACGAAGTAGACGCCGATCGCGGCCGCCGCCAGAAGGACGAGGACGCCCAGTCTGACGCCGAGGGAGCGATATCCAGGCTGGCTCGGCGATCGTTCGTCCTCTGACATCTGCTCGTTCCCCTCATTCACTCGGTCCGACGCGTCCGGAAGAGGTTCGGGGCGTTTCCCGAGAAGGACGATCTTCGATCCAGCGAAGTATCGCCTGCTGCGTCTCGCTCGCATCTTCGCCCAACTTCCGCAGGTCGCTCGCCGCCCATTCCAGGTCGGATTCCGTATCGACGTCGGAGAGCGGCGGAAGGCGCTCGATTCGGCCGAGCGGTCGGAGGCGCTCCGAAAGCGCTTCCGCCGTCGTCGAACGGCTGTACTCGATGGACGTCCATAATTCTTCCGGTACAGGAGTTCGACCGCCGAAAAGATAGAAGCCGCCGTCTCGCGACGGCCCCAGCACGAACGTCGGCTCGCCTCCGGAACGCAATCGCTCGGCCGCCTCGCGAAGAGCGTCGGGCTGGAGTTGGGGAGCGTCCGCTCCGATCAGCAGCGCGATAGAGTGCCGTTCCAGTAACTGCCGATAAACTTCGGACAGTCGCAAGCCCAGGCCTCCCGAGGGCTGAACGAGTCGCTCCAACCGATTCCAGAGCGGATGATCTGCCTGGTCGGACTCGGCGATCGTCCAGTACGGCTCCACGGCGAATCGCTTCGCGTCGATCGCGACGGCCTCGATCGCGGCGATCGAGAGCGAATAAAAACGCTCCGCTGCTTCGCGCCCGACGGTCTCCGCCAGGCGGGTCTTCAAAGGAGAGGCGCCCGGCGTCTTCACGAAGATGGCCAGTCCGACGTCCGGCGACGTGGCCTGAGAGTCGTTCGTCCGGCGATGCGACTGCGAAGCAGAGTCCACGCCTCCGGAATCGCCTGCCTCGCCGTGAGGTAGAGGTGCGTTCGAGTCGTCTTGAACCATCCGCGTTCTCGATACTTGCGAGCGCTGGTGTAGAGGACGGCGCCGACGGGTCGCAGGGACACTCCGCGACGCCGCGCGGACCAGACCAGCAGATGATCCTCGCCGTAGGACGCGTCGGCATCGTAACCGCCTAGTTCCTCGAACGTCGCGCGCGGCAGGCAAAGCCCCTGGTCGCCGAACGGCATCCCCAGGATTCGCGAGCGAAATCGGGCGCCCCAAGCGTTTAAGTTCATCGCCCGCGGACCGTCGGGCAGAAACGCGAGGTCGAAGTAGCGCAGGCTTTCGCGGTCGGCGGCGAGCGACGCGTCCAGCTTCGCGATCGAATCGGGCGCCAGCCTGGTATCGGCATGCAGAAACCAGAGAAAATCCCGGCCAGCGGCCGCCGCGCCGGAGTTCATCTGGCGTGCCCTGCCTTGCGTCGCATAAATCCATCGGACGGACCGTCCGATCCGCTCCCTGTCGTCGAACTCTTGTGGCGTCCCGTCGCCCTCTGGCGCAACCATGATCACTTCTGCCGATAACGACGCACGCTCCAGGTCGGCGTGGAGTCTCCGCCAAAGCGCTTCGCCGGTTCCAAGCGGCACCACGATGGAGACTTCGGCGAGCATAGGCGAAGATGAGCCAACACGCTCAGAGGAGGCGGTCGCGAAACGCTCCAGGATGGGGCGAAGCGCTCGCTTGCTATTGAACGAAAGAAACACACCGCAGTCGGAAGGGGCGAAGCAGGTGGACGTTCACGGTACGACCTTTCCTGGCGAGGAGGAAGCGGTGCGATCGCGCTATGCTGCCGCGTCGCAGCGCGTCGAGCCGGAACTGTGCTGCCCGGTCGAGTACGAACGGCGCTATCTCGAGGCTGTCCCCCAGGAGATCGTGGAGCGCGACTACGGTTGCGGCGATCCTTCGGCGTTCGTACGTCCGGGCGACGTCGTACTGGATCTCGGGTCGGGCGGCGGAAAGATCTGCTACATCGCGTCGCAGATCGTCGGTTCCGAAGGACGCGTCGTCGGCGTCGACTGCAACCAGGAGATGCTCGACCTCGCACGACGTCATCGCCGGGACTTCGCCGACCGCGTCGGCTACGCGAACGTCGAGTTTCGACGGGGGCTCATCCAGGATCTGGGGCTCGATCTGGATCGGCTCGACCGAGAGTTGAAGGAGTCGCCCTGCACCAGTTCCGCTGACTGGCTTCGATTGCGCGGCGTCGAAGAGCGTCTGCGTCGCGAGGAGCCGATGATCCCCGATGATTCCGTCGATTGCGTGCTTTCGAACTGCGTGCTGAATCTCGTCCGTCCCGAGGACCGGCGTCGACTTTTCGCCGAGGTCTTCCGTGTGCTCAAACGCGGCGGACGCGCGGCGATCAGCGACATCGTTTCCGACGAGACGGTTCCAGCCGAGTTGCGGCGCGATCCCGAACTCTGGTCCGGATGCATCTCCGGCGCCTTTCAGGAGGAGGAATTCATGCAGGCGTTCGAGCAGGCCGGATTCCATGGCATTCAGATCGCGAAGCGTTCGGCGGAGCCGTGGCGCGTCGTCGAGGGCATCGAGTTTCGCTCGGTCACCGTCGTCGCATTCAAGGGCAAGCAGGGTCCCTGTCTGGAAAGGAAACAGGCGGTGATCTACCGCGGTCCCTTCCGCTCGGTGCAGGACGACGACGGGCATGTCTACCGTCGCGGAGAGCGGACCGCCGTCTGCGATAAGACGTTCCGGCTGTTGCAGACGGAGCCGTACTCTGGTCTGTTCGAGCCGGTCGAGCCGCGAGAATCCGTCGCGGTCGAAAGCGCCGCCGAGTTCGACTGCCGTCGATCGAAGCGGCGTTCTCCGCGCGAGACGAAGGGCCTGGAGTACCGAGCGACGACGGAACCGGCCGCTTCGTCCTGCGACGGCGAGCCTTGCTGCTGATTCTCGCGCCGACCAATGTCGTTCTGACGCTCGCAACCGTTCGCTCCTTCCGCCCGGCGCCCATGTCGCTTCTGTCGCTGAACCGACGTCGTCACGAACTGGCTCTCGCCGCGAAGCAGAGGGAACTGCTGGAATCGGATTTTTCGATCCCGACCTTCGAAGAGTCGCTGCGGAGCTCAGGTTACGAGGGAATTCGGGCGGGCGACGTCGAGATCCTGCAGGTCAACATCGGCAAGGTCTGCAACCAGACCTGTCGCCATTGTCACGTCGATGCCGGTCCGGACCGTCGCGAATCGATGTCCCGCGAAACGATGCAGGCGTGTCTGGACCTGCTCGCGAAGAGCGGTATCGGCGTCCTGGACGTGACCGGCGGCGCGCCGGAGATGCATCCCGACTTCCGCTGGCTGGTCAGCGAAGCGAGGAAGCTCGGGCGAAGAGTCATCGATCGCTGCAATCTGACGATTCTGGTCGCTCCGGGTTTCCAGGACCTCCCGGAGTTTCTCGCCGATCACGAAGTCGAGATCGTTGCGTCGCTCCCCTGTTACCTGGAGGAGAACGCCGATGCCCAACGCGGCGACGGCGTCTTCAGAAAGTCGATCGAGGCTCTTCGCCGGCTGAACTCGCTCGGCTACGGAAGCGGCGACGAGCGAAGAACTCTGACTCTGGTCTACAACCCGATCGGTCCGTCGCTGCCGCCCGATCAGTCGAAGCTGGAAGCGGACTACCGGCGGGAACTCCTCGCCCGCTACGGCGTGCGTTTCGATCGACTCTTCGCGATCGCAAATCTGCCGATCAGCCGGTTTCTGGACGACCTGGTTCAGAGCGGCAGGTACGAAGCCTACCTGGAGAAGCTGGTCGCTGCGTTCAATCCGGGGACGCTGGACGGACTGATGTGTCGCAACACGCTCTCCGTCGACTGGCAGGGACGACTGTTCGACTGCGACTTCAACCAGATGCTCGATCTCGAAATCGAGTCCGGGTATCCGCAGTCGGTGATCGATCTCGACGTCTCGAAGCTTTCAGGACGGCCGATCTCCACCGGGCGTCACTGCTTCGGCTGCGCCGCCGGTTGCGGTTCGAGTTGCGGCGGAAGCATCTTGAAGGACGGCGGCTGACAAGCCTTCCGTCGTCGGCGGCGCGGCGATCCGCGCGGCGGAGATCGACGCGTCCGCCCAGTCTTCCAAGCGTCGCCCGCGTTCGAAAAAAATGCGGCTCGAGCTGCTTCCGCTGACCGTGGCGGAAGTGCAGCGCCTGCTCGTGGCGATCGTCCTCCAGGCGGCTCCGCCCGACCCGCCGCGTCGGCTCGCCTTCTCCCGCTCCGGCGAATCCCGCGGCGACGCCGGTCACCAGCAGCGCGCGAACGTCGTCCTTCATCAGTCGCGGCAGGAGCTTGGCCTGCCCGCTGGCGATCGCTCCGCCCATTCGAACGGCCGTCCCTTCGCGTCCGGCGGAGCCGCCGAAGAGATGCGTGACGATCGTCCCGACGAGAACGAGCGGAGCCATTCGGAGCGGGACGCCGCCGCCCGGTTCGTGAATCTCGTCGACGATCAGGCTGTTGTTGCCCGCGGCGACCGACTTCCCGAACGCGAAGTACGTCGCGCCGATCGCCCCGCCTGCGACGGGCAGCAGGTAGAGCAACTCGGGATGGTCCCAGCGAGTTTCAGGTGAAGCCATGCCAGCAGGATGAGCAACAGAGCGGCCAACCCCAAGCCCATCCATGCGGTTCCCCATCCGCGTCTGGTGCTGCTCCGCTGCGAAGCGAGGTCCCAGCACCAGACGCCAAGCGATACGACTCCGGCAACGTTCAGGCCGTTGGCGACCGATCGAGTGACGAAGCCCTGTTCTCGATGAGAGCCGAGCGCTTCGGCCCCCACCGGACCTACAGCGGCTCCGTAGAACATGAAGCGGCCCTGCCAGAACATCAGCGCCGCGAGCAGAAGGTTCAGCTGTGGCTAGTCACCCTGCGAGTCCCAGAGGCTCACGATCGCCCGGCGAAGTGCGCGAGTCCGGGGGTGTCGATACGATCCCCCTCGGCGAGCTTCCCGCGACTTTCGCGAAGTCTGGCGTCTGCCGCGCGTGGACGACGACTAAGTCGACGGGTTCGCCTCGCGTCTCTCCGAAGGTCCCAGTCACGATCGCTATCATCGCCCTGCTCGGGGGCCAGACGCTGGCGAAAAACGTCGACCCGATTCTCCGCTAGGGCGTTCGCCAAGTTCTCGCGAAAGGACCTTCCGCCGAACATGAACGTTGGCGCTGATGCCTCGGGAGCAGGAGGTCTACAAGCAACGTCTCAGTTTCTCCAAGCAGAACCGGGGACCGGCTCCCCCGCTTCGTCGGCAGCCGACGATTCGCCGGACGCGAACTTCCTGACGGCGACGAACGGCGTCTTCAGCATGCCCGGCATCGATTGCCAGCGGTCGTCGTCAAACTCGTCCAATCCGAGTTCGACGGGCTCTCCGTCGGGCCGCATGCGAAACGTGCGGAACGCTCGGTCCCACAGCGAAAAGAGAACCGAGTAGTTCGAGTCGGTCTCGGGTCGTCGCCTCGAGTGGTGGATCTCGTGCATCCGCGGCGTAACGATCAGGCCGCGGAGCGGACGGTCGAAGCGGCCGAGCGAGATGTTGGCGTGATGGAACATCGTGTTCGCGACCACGAGCGTCTCGAAGATCAGGATCTCGAACGCCGTCACGCCGAACAAGGGAATCAGACCCAGCCGGAGCGTCGCGCCGCCGACGTGTTCCCCGACGTGGAAACGGGTCGCGGTGGTGACGTCCATCTCCCGATCGGAGTGGTGCATTCGGTGGAACCGCCAGAGAAAAGGAATGCGGTGGTTCGCCCGATGCCAAAGGTACAACCACGTGTCGAGCAACAGAATCGCCGGCAGCATGCGCCAGGGCCATGCGATTCCGGAGACGTGCAGCAGACCGAAGCTCTCCTCTAACGCCCAATTCGCCACGAACACGGTCGCCGTGGCGAAAACCAGCGCCAGGACGACTGTGTTTCCGAGAGCGATCGCGACGTTCCGACCCGCATGACGCCAGCGTCGCTTTCGATCGGCGACGCGCGGAAAGAACGTCTCCCACATCCAGAACGCGGCGAGGCAGAGGGCGGTGAGAGCGGGCTTCGCCGTCGCCGCCCATTCAGGCGCTTCGGTCGGCACGTGCTTAATCCTGTGCCGCGGGGAAGCCGGCGGAGATAAGCTCCTTGTAGCCGGGCTTGACCGATTCCGCCCGATAGCCATGCTTCTCAAAGACGTTCGCTGCCGTCAGCGCCCGCTTGCCGATGACGCAGTGAACGTACAGCGTCTTGTCCTTCGGCAGCTTGGCGAGTTCTTCCTTCGAAAGGCCGTCCTGCACGGCGCTCAGCGGCAGGAACAGGGCGCCTTCGACGTGGCCGGCGTTCCATTCGCTCGCTTCCCGCACGTCGACGAGGACTGCCCTACCGCCGTCGACCTGCTTCTTGACCTCCGCCAGCGAGAGGTTCGTCGGTTCGGCAGCGTAGGCGGAGGAGGCGATCGAGAGACCGGCGACCGCGAGGAATCCGAGCGCCTTGAGGCTACGCATGGAGAGATCCGTATCGTGAGCGAGCGGGAGACCGCTCGCGGGGAGATTAGCGCGACTCGGTATTGTACAGAACCAGGATCGAGTCGGTCTCCCCCGGACCGGGACCGCTCGTCCCGACGAAGGCGGACGTGCTGAACCGAAGAGATCGACCCAAAGACCGGCGAGAAACGAGAAGTGCCCGGCCTGTTCGAACTCGACTCGGCTGAGAATCGACGCATCGGCAGCGCCGAGTGTCTCGTGAAGCGGGTCGAGCGGGTCGTCGCGGAAGCAGGGATAAAGTCCCTCGACGAGATCACGACCGGTCGCGACCAGAAGACGATCAACCGAATGGTCACGCTCTCCGCTTGCGGTAAGGCGAACGCGAAGAGAATCGCTCGGCCTGGATCGAAGCCTCTTTCCGACGAGTCGAAGAACCACTACCGGAAGGCTATGCGTCGCTTCGCTTACTTCCTCTTCGAGAAAGGCTACATCCAGTCTCGCCCACTGAGCGACATGGTCATCAAGAACGACACGGCGATGCGTCGCCCTCGTGGCGCTCTGTCGGCGACCGAAATGGAGACGCTGACCGTCACGACCTACCGCTCGGAGAAGACGATCGAGGGCCTCGACGGGAAAGAGCGGGCGTGGCTATACCGGCTCGCGAACCTCACGGGCCTGCGCCGCAAGGAACTCGGTGCGTTGACGCAGGCGAGCTTCTTCCTCGACGACCTGGACGCGGCCTTCGTGGTTCTGACGAGCGGACGGACGAAGAACAAGGAAGACGCTGCTTTGGCCCTCCACCCTCAGATGGCGGAGAAGCTACGGGACTGGCTGGTCACTCGGGACGAGACGATCTTTCCGGGGCTCGCGATCAAGATGACCTACAAGATGGTCCGTGACGACCTGAAGGCGGCGAAGATCCCGGAACTGACGAACGGGGAGAAGCGGGACTTCCACTCCTTCCGGCACGCTTTCGGGACGTGTCTGCAGATGGCGGGCGCGCCTCAGGCTCTCGCTCAGAAGATGCTGCGGCATAACTCGCCGGAAATGACGCAGCGTTACTTCCGGAAGCCGGATGGGGCGGAACACGCGGCGGTTTCCCGGATGGCGGTTCCTGGCCTGCAGGTCTTCTAAGGTCAGCGACCTTCAGGGGCGGATACGAACTTCGTAAGCCATCGACTTACTCTCCGCTGGGGTCGTAGCATCCTCGACCGTGATGAGGACCGACCCCGCTTCAAGAGCCTCGAACTCGAACTCTGTGACGAACTGAAGGGATCCTGCATCTCGCCTACGGATGACTCGCTTCCCGACTTGCTTTAGCAGTGGCGACGCGACGGCTTTGTACTCGTGTCCTTCGATGGCCGCGAAATGAACGCGAACGATGGTTCCGACACTCACAGAATAGGTTCCCGGCTCGGCAAGAAACTCGACCTCTACGTGTGTCTCTTTTTCCGTTTCAGCCGGCTTGCGAACCTTGAACTCGTAGCGATCGACGGCTGAGGTCTCTGCGTTCCTGACTTCGAGCGTAACGTCGACATCGACGATTCCGAAATCAATCTCGGCTGTCGAGGTTGCACTCCCTTCGATTGATCGCGTCTTCGTCACTCTTGGAGGCCTCACGGCACCCGCCTCGCCATTCGTACTCTTCAGGAAAACGATCGGGAACCGCTTCGGATCCACAGCGAGGGTGACCCGCACGTCAGAGTTCGGCTCGACCCCATACTTGCCCGGCTGGCTGACGAGCAGCGTGTCAGGCATAAATGGCGGTATGACGACGGCGATTCCGTCTGGGATTGTGGTGTGCGACGGCGGCTTTTCTCCAGGTCGAAGCGGGCGGTAGTACCGCGAAGACTCGTCGGCGTTGAGGCCGGTTGCCATCACGAAGAGACAGCAAGCCTCGACTGCGAATACGAGCGTACGCATGAGCGGCACCTTTCACAGGTTCAGAGATGTCTCTGAGAGGTTCCCGCAGGGTACCCGTTTCGATGCAATTCACCAACGCAAAAAGCCGAGCGGAGTCGCTCGGCTTTCCAAAGGGCGAACGACCGACGGATCTGTCGATCCGTGACGCCCAGCGCCGCGGCGGCCGCGACCCGCGTCAACTCCCCCGCCGCGATCCGTTCGCATGCCGCCAACCGCCGCCGCTCGTCCTCGCTCATCGAAATCGTCCTCATGCCGCCCCCTTTCTGAGGCCAAGCAGCGGACATTTCTAATGGGCGAGCAACCGGACAAAATCGGTGGACGGCGACACGAATACGGAGTTTCTTCCACACGCGATTCGAGGCAGTTTTCGGCGCAAAAGTAGTACAGGTAGTACAGCGGCTTGCTGGATGAACGCACGCCGAATGAAGCCGCGTTGCTCAACGTCTCGACTGCCGCCGCGTTCAAGTCGACGCCTCGTGCTGAGGTCGATCTTCCGGGGGCTGTGACAGGAGAGCTAGCAGGCGAAGACGCTGTCTAGCTGCCAGCGTTCAGACGGTATCCGACGCCCTGTTCGGTGAGGATCAGGCGGGGACGGGCGGCCTGCGCTTCGAGCTTCTTGCGCAGGTTGGCGACGAAGACGCGGAGGTAATGCGTCTCGCCCACGCTATGGGGTCCCCAGATTTCCTTGAGCAGAAATCGGTGCGTGAGCGCCTTGCCCTCGTTGCGGATCATCAGGGCGAGAAGGTCGAACTCCGTCTTCGTCAGACGAACCTCCTCGCCGTCGCGAAAGACGCGGCGAGCTTCCAGGTCGACCCGCACGGGGCCGCTGACGAATTCCTTCCGAGTGGGCCCGTCGTTCGCCGACGATGAGCGGTCGCGATGACGCAGCGCGACGCGGATGCGTGCGAGGAGTTCGCTGACTCCGAACGGTTTCGTCAGATAGTCGTCGGCGCCGGCGTCGAGCGCCGCGACCTTCTCCTTTTCCTGATCGCGCGCGGAAAGAACGACGATCGGCAGCGACGACCAGCCGCGGATCTCGGCGATGAGATCCTTGCCGTCCCGATCGGGCAGACCGAGGTCCAGAATCAGCAGGTCGGGCGGACGCTGCGTCACGAGGCGCAGCCCGGCGAGCGCCGTCTCGGCTTCCTCGACGCGATACCCTTCGCCGACCAGCGACGCACGCAGAAACTTTCGGATCGGCGCTTCGTCTTCGACGATCGCGATCGTCGCGGCGCTCGACTCCGACGCGTTCATGAGCCGGCTCCTTCACTGGTCGACGCCCGGACTAGTTCGACCGTCGGCGGCCGGGACGGAGAAGGAAGCGAGATGCGGAAGACCGCTCCTCCCCCTGCGCGAGCCAGCGGTTCGATTTTGCCGCCGTGAGCGTCGACGATCGCCTGGCAGATCGCAAGTCCGAGCCCCGCTCCCCGAGAATCGAGATTCGCGCGGCTGCCTCGCTCGAATGACCCGAAGATTCGAACCGACTCCTCGGGAGGAATGCCGGGACCGCGGTCGGCGACCTCGACGATCGATCGGCGACCGTCCTGTCGACCGGCAACGCAAATCGGAGCTTCCGCCGGCGAGTATCGGCAGGCGTTCTCGACCAGGTTCACCAGAACCTGCTCGATCAGGACGGCGTCGACGTGGACCAGTAGCAAGTCTTCCGGCAGGTCGACCTCGACGGGTCGATCGCCGATCGTCATCTCCATCCGGTGCAACGTCGAGCCGACGATCTCCTCGAGCGGATGCCACTCTTTCTCGACACGAAACTTCCCTGACGAAAGCTGAGCGTAACGCAGAACGTTCTCGACGAGCCGGGAAAGTCTGCCCGCTTCTTCGCGGACGCTTTCGAGCAGCTCGCGCCGAAGCTTCGGATCGTCCGCTGCGGCGCCGTCCAGAAGGCTGCTCGACGCGCCGGTGATCACGGCGAGGGGCGTCCTCAGATCGTGCGACACCGAAGCGAGCAGCGTACTACGAACCTTTTCCGTCTCCGCTTCGACGCGGGAGGAGGCCGATGCGAGCGTCAGCCGATCGCGTTCCATCGCGAGGGCCGCCTGTGCGGCGATCGATTCGAGTAGCCTCCGTGCATCCGGCAGCAGCAACTTCTGCATATCGTCGCCGCATACTCCCAGGACGCCGACGGTTCCGCCGGGCGCTGCGAGCGGAACGTACAGCCCTTTCGCGGAAGGGAGGGTATCGGTCGCATGTCCGGCGACCTGTTCGTGATCGAACGCCCACTGCGCGACGCCGATTTCGCTCGGCTCGGCGGCGAACGACGCCTTGTGATCCACGATCGGGCGCAGCGAACCGCCGTCCGGCAGCAGCACGACGGCCTGCACGCCGAAGGTCTCCGCCACGGCTCGTTCGGTCTCTGCCGCGAGGAAGTCGCTGCCCGCGATGCCGGAGAGCTTTCGGCCCAGGCGGTAGAGCGCCGCGGTGCGGACCTCGTTCCGACGCGCGATCTCCGCCTGGACCCGAAGCCGCGACGCCATCGCCGCCGTCGCGAGGCCGACCGCGAGCATCACGCCGAACGTCACGAGGTACTGCAGATCGTCGACGACGACGGTCCAGTACGGTTCGGTGAAGACGACGTCGAACAGCAGGACCGAGGCGATCGACGCCACGATCGACGGAAGACTTCCGCAACGAAAGGCCACGACGACGACCGCGAGCAGGTAGGTCATCACCAGATTCGCCTCGCTCAACCCCGCCTGGTGCAGGGTCAGCGCTACGACCGTCGCTCCCGCGAGGATGCCTGCCGTCTCGAGCCAGGGTCGCCGCTCGAACTTCTGCGACCGACGCGCCGGAGGAGTCGGCGCCGCGTCGCCGATGCCCCGCACGACGTAAACGTCGATGTCGCCGCTGTCGTCGAGCAGTCGATCGGCGATCGTTCGGCGAGTCCGCAGCCGCCTGGCCCGCGACGGGTCCGTCTTGCCGATGACGATCTTGGTGACGTTGCGCTGCCGGGCATAGGCGATCGTTTCGTCGACCAGATCCTCGCCGACGATCGTCTCGACTTCGGCGCCGAGTCGTTCCGCCAGACGTAGATTCTCGACCAGCTGGCTGCGATCCTCCGGAGGTAGTCCTGCCGAGGCGGGAACCTCGACGTGCAGAGCGATCCATTCGGCATCGAGCGAGTCGGACAAGCGCTTCGCCGCGCGGAGCACCTTGGCGGACGTCGGACTCGCGCTGACCCCGACCAGCAGTCGTTCCCGCGTCGCCCACGCATGCTTGGATGCTGATCCCTTTCGCGCCAGGGCGACGTCTTCATGGACGCGCTCGGCGGTCCGGCGCAGCGCCAGTTCACGAAGGGCGACCAGGTTCTCCCGCTTGAAGAAGTTCGCGAGCGCCCGCTGAGCCTGATCCGGGACGTAGACCTTCCCCTCCTTCAATCGTTCGAGGAGGTTTTCCGGCGTCAGGTCGACGAGCACGATCTCGTCCGCCCGTTCGAGGACCTCGTCCGGGACGGTTTCCCTGACGACGACGCCGCTAATCCTGGCGACGACGTCGTTCAGCGACTCGATATGCTGCACGTTGCAGGTCGAATGAACGTCGATCCCGGCGTCGAGGAGTTCTTCGACGTCCTGCCAGCGCTTCGGATGCCGCAGGCCGGGCGCGTTCGTATGGGCCAGTTCGTCGACGAGAACAATCTCGGGACGGCGAGCGAGCGCTCCGTCGAGATCGAACTCCTTCAGCGTCGCGTTCCCGTAGGCGACGGCGAGAGGCGGAATCGCGTCGATTCCTTCCAGGAGTACTTCGGTTTCGACCCTGCCATGCGGTTCGACGTAGCCGACGACGACATCCTTGCCCGCCGCTTTCAGACGCTGCGCCTCCTGCAGCATCGCATAGGTCTTCCCGACGCCGGGGGCGTAGCCGAAGAAGACCTTCAGCCGACCGCGGCGGGGGCGACCTTCCTGGGACTCTTCCGCGTCCGGCTCGCTGCGGAGTCGGGCGAGCATCTGCTCGGGGGTCGGACGTTCGGCGTCGGTCATCGGTCAGCGTTTCGAAGCGGCGTCGAGCGCCAGGTTTGCGAGCAGCACGTTCACGAGCGGAGCTTCGCCGAACGATTCCAGCGTCGGCGAGTCGGTCGCCTGCATCGCCGCGGCGAGCACGACCTCCTCCGTCAGTCCGCGAGCCTGCGCGATCCGCGAAATCTGTTGCTTCGCTGCCGTCAATGTGACATGCGAGTCGAGGCCCGAACCCGAAGCCGCGACGAGATCGGTCGCGATAGGCTCGCCGTCCGGCAAGGCATAGCGATCGAGTATTTCGGCCGCGCGCTCCGTCAGAAGCGGATTGGTCGGCGAGAGGTTGCTGCCTCCCGCGCCGCTAGCGTTGAAGTCGACCGCGGACGGACGGGGCCAGAAATACTCGGGCGCGGAGAAGCTCTGCGCGAGAAGTCGGGAACCGACGACGGTCCCGACATCGTCGACGATCAGGCTCCCTTGGGCCTGCTCCGGCACGACCGCCTGAGCGAAGCCCCAGACGACGAGCGGATACGCGACGCAACACGCGACGAGCGTGAGAATCCAGAGACGCACGGCTGTCAGGATCTCATTCATGTTCGGAAGCTCTTCTTCGATTCTAAGCAGGATACGTCGCGGAACGGTCGCTCATGCGACTCCCGGCAGAGCGAACGCGACGACGAGGTCGATCAGCTTGATGCCGACGAACGGTACGATCAGCCCGCCCAGTCCATAGATCAGCAGGTTGTCGCGCAGCAGCGTCGCGGCGCCGACCGGTCGGTACTTCACGCCTCGAATCGCGACCGGAATCAGGCAGGGGATCACGATCGCGTTGAAGATCACGGCGGAGAGGATCGCGCTCTGCGGCGAAGCGAGGCCCATCAGGTTGAGAGCCGCCAACTCCGGAATCGCGACCATGAAGATGGCCGGAATGATGGCGAAGTACTTGGCAACGTCGTTCGCCACGCTGAAGGTCGTCAACGCGCCGCGAGTCATCAGCATCTGCTTCCCGACGGCGACGATGTCGATCAGCTTGGTTGGGTTCGAATCGAGGTCGACCATGTTGCCGGCCTCCTTCGCCGCCTGCGTGCCGGTGTTCATGGCTACCGCGACGTCGGCCTGGGCGAGCGCCGGGGCGTCGTTCGTGCCGTCGCCTGTCATCGCGACCAGATGTCCCTCCGCCTGGTATTTGCGGATCAGTTCCAGCTTCGCCTCGGGCGTCGCTTCGGCGAGGAAGTCGTCGACGCCGGCCTCCGCGGCGATGGCGGCGGCGGTCTTCGGGTTGTCGCCCGTGATCATGACGGTCTTGATTCCCATGCGGCGGAGTTCGGCGAAGCGCTCCTTGATGCCCCCCTTCACGATGTCCTTGAGGTAAATCGTGCCGAGCACGCGATCGTTCTCCGCGACGACGAGCGGCGTTCCCCCTTCGCGAGCGATCTTGTCGACGTCGCGCTGGACCGCCTCCGAGACCTCTCCGCCGTTCTCGCGGACGAAGCCGGCGACCGCGTCGAAGGCTCCCTTGCGGATCTTGCGACCGTTCATGTCCAGACCGCTCATCCGCGTGCGGGCGGTGAACTTCACGAACTCGTGCTCGGCATGTTCCATGGTGCGACCGCGAATGTCGAAGCGGTTCTTCGCGAGCACGACGATGCTGCGGCCCTCCGGGGTCTCGTCGGCGAGCGACGAAAGCTGCGCCACGTCCGCGAGCGTTCGTTCGTCGACGCCCGGCGCGGGCACGAAGGCGGTCGCCTGGCGGTTTCCGAGGGTGATCGTTCCGGTCTTGTCGAGCAGCAGGACGTCGACGTCGCCCGCCGCTTCGACGGCGCGGCCCGACATGGCCATCACGTTCGCCCGCCCCAGCCTGGCCATCCCCGCGATGCCGATCGCGGAAAGGAGCCCGCCGATCGTGGTCGGAATCAAACAGACGAACAGGGCGACGAGCGTCGGCACGTCGATATAGACGTCGAAGTAGGTCGCGATCGGATAGAGCGTGCCGCAGACCATCAGGAACACGATCGTGAAGCCCGCCAGCACGATGGTCAGCGCGATCTCGTTGGGCGTCTTCTTCCGTTCGGCTCCTTCGATGAGCGCGATCATCCGGTCGAGAAAGCTCTCGCCAGGCTTCGCGGTGACGCGAACGATCAGCCAGTCGGAGACGACGGTCGTGCCCCCCGTCACCGCCGATCGATCGCCGCCGCTCTCGCGAATGACGGGAGCGCTTTCGCCGGTGATCGCCGCCTCGTTGACCGAGGCGACCCCTTCCACGACCTCGCCGTCGACGGGGATGATCTCGCCCGCGCGAACGATCACCACGTCGCCCGCCGTCAGATCCGCGGAAGAGACATGCTCCACGATCATGCCTGCACGGTCCGTGATACGACTCGCTTCGACATCCTGCCGGGCCGAGCGAAGGGCGGCAGCCTGGGCCCGACCGCGCGCCTCGGCGATCGCTTCCGCAAAGTTCGCGAACCAGACCGTGAGCCAGAGCCACAGCGAGATCGCGGCGAAGTAAAGGATCACGGAGAGTTGGGCTCCCGAAACGATCGCGGCGATCGTCGCCAGCGTCGTCAGCAGCGACCCGACCTCGGTCACGAACATGACCGGATTGCGAGCCATCACGCGCGGGTCGAGCATCCGGAGCGCCCGCATCGCGGAGGGTCCGAGCGTCTTCGCGTCGAACAGTTCGTTCGACCCCTTCCTTCCCGGCTCACCCTTCGGGGCGCCTTCACAAGCAACACGGACAGCAGCACTCGTACTCATCGACATCGATCCTGAATGTGCGATTGGTTCGAACGCTCCCACGTAATCGGGCGTCAGCGAGCGAGGTGTTCGGCGATCGGTCCCAGCACGGCGACCGGCAGAAACAGCAACGCTCCGACCAGCAGCAGCGTTCCGCCGAGAAGGACGCCGAACGTGAAGTTGTCGGTCCGAAACGTTCCTTCGGACTCGGGCGTCTTGCGTTTCGCAGCAAGCGAACCGACGATCGCCAGCGGCGCGATGATCGGTATATAGCGACCGAGGAGCATCACGAGACCGGTCGCGACGTTCCAGGGAACCGTGTTGTCGCCCAGCCCCTCGAAGCCCGACCCGTTATTGGCCGCGGCGGAGCTGAACTCGTAGAGAATCTCCGAGAGGCCGTGACTACCGGACTCCTGAATCGTCTCCAGTCCCCACGGCGTCGTCGCGAACAGAGCCGTTCCCCCCAGAATGAACAGGGGATGGACGAGCAGCGCGACGAGCGCGAGCTTCATCTCCTTCGCCTCGACCTTGCGCGACAGATATTCCGGCGTCCGCCCCACCATCATCCCGGCCAGAAAGACCGCGGTGATCACGTACAGAAACATGTTGATCAGCCCCACGCCGACGCCGCCGAACTCGACGTTCAGCCACATGCCGATCATCGGCATCAGCCCCGTGAGCGGATTGAGGCTGTCATGCATCGCGTTGACCGAACCGTTGCTGGTCGACGTCGTCGACACGGCCCAGGTCGCCCCGGCGGTCGATCCGAAGCGAAGCTCCTTCCCTTCCAGGTTCATCGACGACGCGACGGGCAGTTCGGCGAAGGCCCGCGTCGGCGCCGTCTCGAACCAGCAGGCCAGGCCCACGAACGTCAGGTAGCACCCGAGCATCACGCCGAAGATCACGGCGGCGTGCCGCATCCGTCCGATGATGCGTCCGAACATCCAGACCGTCGCCATGGGGATCAGCAGGATTGCGACGTTCGTGCCGACGTTCGACCAGAAGCCCGGGTTCTCCAGCGGATGGGTGCAGTTCGGTCCGAAGTATCCGCCTCCGTTCGTGCCGAGCTGTTTGATCGCGACGAACGCCGCGACGGGTCCGCGGGCGATCGTCTGCGTCGCCCCTTCCAATGTTTGGGCGACGGCGGCGCCGTCGAACGTCATCGGCATGCCGCACGCCGCGAAGAAGCCGGCGAACAGCAGCGACAGCGGAATCAGAACCAGCCCCGTCGCGCGCCAGACGTCCTGATAGAAGTTTCCGAAGTTCGTCCGTCCGGCGAGCCCGCGAGAGAGCGCTGTCACCGCGGCGAGACCCGTCGCGGCGCTGACGAATTGCAGGTACATCAGCGCCCCGAGCTGTGACAGGTAGCTGAGCGAGGCTTCGCCCGAGTAATGCTGAAGATTAGTGTTGCTCGTGAAGCTCGCCGCCGTGTTGAAGACCAGGCTCGCTTCCAGCGCGTCTTTCCCGTCGGGGTTCAGCGGCAGGCGATGCTGAAACGTCAGCATCGCGAAGACGAAGAGAAACATCGCGACGTTGAACGTCAGCAGCGACAGACAGTACGTTTTCCAGGTCTGTTTTGACGTCGAGAGCCTGCCCAGCAGCGCTCCGCAAAGCGCTTCGTACTTACGGCGAAGCGGTCCCGGCTCCTCCGGCTCCATGGCCCAGCGCAGGTACCAGCCGAGAGGCCAGGCAAGCGCCAGGGTCAGACCGATGATGATCGCAGGAATGAGAAACGCTGAAATCCCGGACATCCGACATAGTTCCTTGAAGGCGTCTCGCGACGAAGCGGCGATAATCCGGCAGAAGGCTGCAGCCGACTAGAACCGCTCCGGGCGGAGCATCACGTACGACAGGTAGCCGAGAGCGAAGGTCGCCGCGAGAACCGTGGCGGCGTTGACGATCCAGTCCATGCGAGTCCCCTTTCGGGAGAGAACGACATCGCTCGACGACGAACGAGTAGTCGTCGCATCTCTCGATAGCCTAACGGCGAGAGTTAGAACCGCTCGCAGGCGAAGGCGAAGCCGAACATCGCGGCGAACGCGGCCAGCCCCAGCAGCAGCATCAGAACGCTCACGGCGCTCTCCGAATTACGTGCGAAGCGATCGACGTCCGAACCTCCGAACGCCATGCACGTATACTAGAAGTCGCCGCCTCAAACGGGCGTCAAAGCTGGCGGCGAAGATCTCAAGATTCCGTCAAGATCGTTCGAGAACGGCTTGGGCTTCCTCGCAAAGACTTCTCAAGCCCCTTGCTTCTGTCCGCCCTCGGCCATCCGACGCAAGTCGCTGAGTTCGTTCCCTCCGGAGATCCGCCCAAGTCGTCCCCTATCTCCGGACCCTTCGGCTGGCCAGCCAACTTGGATATTCGAACGCGAGCGAGTCTGGCGACTTCCGCCCCCCGTCAGAAGCACCCGAAATCCAGCGGTCGGCGTCGTCGGGCGGACGGATATCGACACTCCGAACCTCGACCGACTCGCTCACCGAGGGTCCGCTCCGGCGAAGTCTCCGGACGCGGCCAACGCCAGGGCCAGAGCGTCGATCGCCTCGAAATCAGCCCACTTCGACGTTCGCACGCGCCGCGTCCGAACTCGATCGCCTGAGCCGCGTCACCAACGTCCGGGTCGTCGCACGTCGCGAGAAGCCGGCAGTACGCCGCTAGGGCGTCCACGTCGTCAGGCCAGAGAAGCAGAAATCGCTCCAGAGCGTTCGCCGCATCGGCGAAACGTCTTTCCGAGATTGCAGAAACCGCTCGCATCCGAAACAGTTCCGACTTGTGCGCGAACGAGTACTCGTTCAGGTCGATGCCGTCGCCGTTCGCGTCGTACGCGAACAGCCTGGCCTCCATCGATCCCTGCGACCCCGTTCTGTCGATCACGCCGTCGGCGTTACGAGCCCCGCGAACATGCAGGCGTAGAGGCCCGCCTCAGGCGGCAGATTCGCCAGCGAAGCGTCGCCCAGGCTGGCCGGGATGAGGTACGCGGCGAGCGTGATGCCCGCGACCAGATCAGGCCGCAGCCACTCGGCCCGATACCGCGGCGCCCATTGGAGAACCGATAGCCAAGACTTCATAGGGCCGTCAATAAACCTCGGGAACGAACCGGCGCCCCTTCAGGGATTCCTGATCGTCGTAGGCGTCTTCCTTCGCGCGCTTCGGCAGTTCGATGTCGTCCCGGGGAAGCTTTTCGTAGGGGATCCGGCTCAGTAAGTGCGCGATGCAGTTGAGCCGGGCTCGCTTCTTGTCGTCGGAATGCAGAACGTGCCACGGCGCGTGCTTCGTGTCGGTGGCATCGAGCATTTCGTCTCGCGCGCGGGAGTATGCGTACCACCGTTCGCGGGAAGGCAGATCGATCGGGCTCAGTTTCCACTGGCGTATCGGGTCGGCGATGCGCGCCTTGAATCGTTTCTCCTGCTCTTCGTTGGATACCTCCAGCCAGTACTTGAGCAGAAAGATGCCGCCGTCGACGATGTACTTCTCGATCTCGGGACAGCGTGCGAGAAACTGCTGATGCTGCTCGTGGGTGCAGAACCCCATCACTCGTTCGACTCCGGCCCGGTTGTACCAGCTTCGATCGAAGATCACGATCTCGCCCGCTGCCGGGAAGTGCGCCAGGTATCGCTGCATGTACATCTGGCTTTTCTCCCTGTCCGACGGCGCTGGCAGGGCGACGACGCGAAAAACTCGCGGACTGACGCGCTCGGTGATCGCGCGGATGGTCCCGCCCTTTCCGGCTCCGTCGCGGCCCTCGAACACGACGATCACGCGCAGCCCCTTGGCCTTCACCCACTCCTGGAGCGTGCAGAGCTCTGCCTGAAGGCGTCGCAACTCAGCATCGTAAGCCTCGCGATCCAGCCTGGACGATGCGGCGGTTTTGCGTTTCTTAGTCATGGCAGTCTTGAACCTGTGTATCGCGCGGGCTTCGAACCGGATGGGCGGAGATGATTTCGAACCTGATTATCGCTTTCGGACTGATGGCGGTTTGCGTCATGCTCCATGCGCTGGGCCTGACGGCAGCGATGCGAACCCTGCGTGATCGGCTAAACCGTGCGCAGACGTTCTGGCGCTCCACGGCCCTGCTGATCGCCGTGGCGGGCGCCACGATACTCGTCCATCTGTTTCTAAATTGCGGCGTGGGCCATGCTCTACGCATGGACGGAGGCGATGCCGGACCTCTCCTCCTCCTTCTACTTCAGCGCCGTGACGTATACGACGGTCGGCTACGGCGATCTTGTCCTGCCGCCAGAGTGGCGCCTGGTCGGAGGCGTCGAGGCGCTGACCGGCATTCTGATGTGCGGTTGGTCGACCGCATTTTTCTTCGCCGTCTTCAGTTGGATGAATAAGTCGCAATCCTATCTAGATCGCGACTGAAGCGTATGCGACCCTCACGCGGGCGGAGGACGCACGGCCGCGAACCGCCGCCGGCCCCAGTTGAAAAGACAAAGCTGCCCCACGCCGGCCCACGCGAAAATCAGACTGTTCGCCGCCGCGGCAGCGTACACGCGAAGTGCAGCCGCATCCCGGTATTTCACCTTCCCCTCGCGAGCGACGGCGATCTCCGCACGCGCGGCGGCGAGTCCGTCGGCGAGCGCATCCGTTCCAGCGACCGCTTCGCGAGTTAAGTTGCCGAGGCCGCGAAGCAGCTGAGTCGCCGTCGCCGACCTCAACGCTTCGACCTTGTCCTTCGGAGCGCTCAACGCATCTGCGGCTCGATCGATCGCGTCGGCGGCTTCGCGAGCGCGCTCCGCCGTCGCCGTCTCATCGGTGAGTTGATCGACGAAATCCGCGGCCGCCCGGATCATGGCGGCGAACGAAGCAACCGACTCAGCGATGGCGTCGATCCGCTCGAGCGACGAACTCAGGCGAATGACAAGCCGGTCGACAGCTTCGCGAACGCGAGGAAGGTCCGGATCGTCGGCCGAAAGCGTCTCGACGCCCTGATGCACTTCGTCGAGCTCCGTGCGAATCGCGTTCGCTCGCGCTTCGATGCGAGCGAGGCACGCGTCCGTTTTATCCAGGCCGCCGTCCAGTCGAGCGGCAGCGCGATCGATCCGATCGACGATTCGCGCAGCCGTCAGCCAGCCTGCGCCGATGGCCGTGACGCACAGCAAAACGCCCACTGCACCGAGCGCCGCAGCGCCGCCGCCTACCAGCTTTCGCATGAGTCTTTCAGCATGAGGGCGTGCATAGGCCGCCTCCTCCATCGCCGACGATTCGACAGATCCATTTGTCCCTCATGCATCGCTCTGAGGAAATGGGACCAAAGTCTAATGGCGAGTCGACTGTGGGGAGGGAGAATTCGCTAAGTTCGGCCCGATCGTCGTTCGCTCTCCGGAGCGACCGACGTCGCGACCGTGCGGAACGTCGACCGGTCTATCCGCACGGAGTTCGAGAAGTACGCCGGCGGCGTGGGCGAGGAAGCTCCTGCCGCGGGATGGGTCCGTTAAGGAAGCTTCGACGTACGGCGCTGGCGAGCGCGACGGACGAAGCGTCGAACTTCGACTGCTACGGAGGGAATGTTCGAATGTTGACGACCAAGCGAGAAGTCGTGTCCATCTACGTCGAGCCTTCGAGCCGTCGGTGGGTCGTGCGGGATCCGGAGGGAAACCTCTGGGCCCTCGACTCGTCGGATGACGGCTGGCGACGACGCGAGCCGTACGAACTCTCCGACGACAGCGAACTCGTCGCAGTGCCGGGTCACTATCGCTACATGCTGCAGTTGCCATTCTGAGAAAATCGAGGTGCGCCATCGACGCCGAAACGATCCGTCTCGAAGAAGCGCGGACGTCGGAACGCCCGTGGAAAAAGTGGGGCCCGTACCTCAGCGAACGGCAATGGGGGACGGTTCGCGAGGACTACAGCGAGAAAGGCGACGCGTGGGATTACTTCACCCACGACCATGCCCGATCGCGCGCGTACCGGTGGGGAGAAGACGGCCTGGCCGGCTTCTCCGACGACCATCAGACGCTCTGCTTCGCGCTGGCGCTCTGGAACGGCAAGGATCCGATTCTGAAGGAGCGCCTCTTCGGACTGAGCAACGGCGAGGGGAATCATGGCGAAGACGTCAAGGAGTATTACTACTACCTCGACGCCACCCCGACCCATTCGTACATGAAGTATCTCTACAAGTACCCGCATCAGGCGTTCCCTTACGCGGACCTCGTCGAGACGAATCGCAAGCGTAGCCGCTCGGAATGCGAATACGAACTGCTCGATACTGGAGCGTTCGACGACGATCGCTACTTCGACGTCTTCGCGGAATACGCGAAGGCGTCTCCGGAAGACATCCTCGTCCGGATCACGGCGATCAATCGCGGGGCGGAGCCTGCGGAACTGCACCTGCTGCCGACGCTCTGGTTTCGCAACCAGTGGTCATGGGATTCCGCCTCCGAACGTCCGGCGCTGAGCTTCGTCGACGGCGAACCGGGGCTCGTGATCCGCGCGACGCATCCGCGATTCGGCGAACGGTATCTCTATGCGCACGGCGAAGCCGAGGCCCTCTTCACCGAGAACGAGACGAACACGGAGCGCATTTTCGGCGTGCCGAATCGTACGCCCTACGTGAAGGACAGCCTCGACCGATACGTCGTTCACGGCGATGCGGCGGCCGTGAATCCGGACCGCGTCGGAACGAAGGTCGCGCTCCGTCGACGCTGCGTCGTCGGGGCAGGAGAAACGGCGACCTTCCTCCTGCGGATCGCGGATCGTTCGCCGGCGGAATTCCGCAGCGCCGATGGTCCGTTCGGCGAAGCGTTCCTGAAGACGTTCGACGATCGCCGGCGGGAAGCGGACGAATTCTACGCGGGGCTCACGCCCGGAGCGTTGAATGAAGACCAGGCGAACGTCCTGCGGCAGGCGCTCGCGGGGGTGCTGTGGAGCAAGCAGTTCTACTACTACGACGTCGACAAGTGGCTGGAGGAGCGCGGGTCAGATCCGTTCAAAGCGACGCGCAAGGCGGCGCCGCGAAACGAGAGCTGGCACCACATGTACAACGGCGACGTCATTTCCATGCCGGACAAGTGGGAGTATCCCTGGTACGCGGCGTGGGATCTGGCGTTTCATGTGCTCGCGCTCACGCTCGCCGATCCCGATTTCGGCAAGCAGCAGTTGAAGCTCATGCTCCGCGAACGCTACCTGCATCCGAACGGCCAGATTCCTGCGTACGAGTGGAACTTCGGCGACGTCAATCCGCCGGTCCATGCGTGGGCGGCGATCTTCGCCTACCGACTGGAGAAGGCTCGTCGCGGAGAAGGCGATCGCGAGTGGTTGAAGAGTTGCTTTCAGAAGCTGCTGCTCAATTTCACGTGGTGGGTGAACCGGAAAGATCGCTCGGGACGGAACGTCTTCGAGGGAGGCTTCCTCGGACTGGACAACATCGGCGTCTTCGATCGCAGCAAGCCCCTTCCGACCGGCGGCTATCTGGAGCAGGCCGACGGCACCGCCTGGATGGCGCTCTATTGCCAGAACATGCTCGAGATCGCGACGGAACTCGCGCTGACCGACCCTGACTACGAGGACATGGCGCTGAAGTTCAGCGAGCACTTCCTCTGGATCGCTTCCGCGATGGGGCATCTGGGAGGGGAAGCCGGGATGTGGGACGAGGAAGACGGATTCTACTACGACGTGCTGAGAACGCCGGACGGCAAGGCGAAGCGCTTGAAGGTGCGGTCCATGGTCGGCCTCCTGCCGCTCTGCGCGGCGACGGTGTTCGACGGCACGATCCTCGCGACTCGGCCTGCTCTGGGCGATCGCTTTCGATGGTTCCTGGAAGCCAGGCCCGAGCTTCGTGCCGCGATTCACGATCCGCTTCGTCCGGGCGTCAACGGTCGGAGGCTGGCGTCGATCCTGGACGAGACGCGACTGCGCCGCGTGCTCGCGAAGATGCTCGACGAACAGGAATTTCTGAGCCCGTACGGACTTCGATCGCTATCGCGGTATCACGCGGATCATCCGTACGTCATCGAGGAGGGCGGGCAGTCTTACAGCGTCCCCTACCTCCCTGCCGAATCCGATACGGGAATGTTCGGCGGTAACTCGAACTGGCGCGGACCGATCTGGATGCCCGTCAATGCGCTGGCGATTCGGGCGTTGCTGCAGTACTACGCCTACTACGGCGACGACTTCCAGGTCGCGTGCCCGACCGGCTCCGGCGTTCGCATGAACCTGTATCAGGTCGCCCAGAACCTGGCCGACCGTCTCGCGCGGATCTTCACGCGAGACGCCGACGGCCGCCGGGCCGTATTCGGCGGCGCGCAGAAGTTTCAGGACGATCCGCACTGGCGGGACTGCCTGCTCTTCTACGAGTACTTCCACGGCGACAACGGCGCGGGCCTCGGCGCCAGCCACCAGACCGGCTGGACCGGCGTCATCGCGAGGTTGCTCCATCTGTTCGCGACCATGGGGCCTGACGATCTCCTGGCGCGTGGGAAGTCCGCCTACTCCGAGGCGTCGTCGAATGCAACTTCGGAGACGCAAGCCGAGAGCGTCGCGAACTGAACTCCTGCCGCTGTCGCAGGCATCGCAGCGGCAGGCATGCGTTGAATTCGATTCGACTTTTCCAAGGTGTTCGACCAGGATGGCCTACTTCGATGCGATTCCGCTTGCAGTCCTGTTCCTCGGGGCGCTCGCGGCGTTTTGGGGCGCGATGGAAGCGGGGTATCGCATCGGTCGCTGGCGCCACGGATACCGGGCCGATGAAAAGGACCAGCCCGTCGGAGCGATGGTCGCCTCGATCCTGGCGTTGCTCGCGCTGGTCCTAGGCTTCACGTTCAGCCTGGCCGCCCAGCGCTTCGATTCCCGGAGAGAAGCCGCGCTCGACGAAGCGAACGCGATCGAGCGGGTCTATCTGAGGGCGACGCTCTTGCCCGAGCCGGAACGGAATGACGTCGTGCAGCGCCTGAAGGAGTACGTGGACCAGCGTCTGGCGGCCGCCGAATCCGCGGGGAGAGCGGATCTGGACGCGGCGATCGTCCGGTCGGAGGAACTTCACCTGGAACTGTGGACCTCGGCGCAATCGGCGGCGGCGAAGCGAGACTCGGAGATGACCTCGCTGTTCGTGGACTCGTTGAACGATCTGATCGAGATCCACTACCGGCGCCTTCACGTCAGCATTCGCGGACGCATTCCCCTCGTCATCTGGGCGGTCCTCGTCGGCATGTCGGCCCTCGCCTTCGTCGGCGTCGGCTACCAGTGCGGCCTTTCGGCGACCAGGCGATCGCCCGTCATGCCGGTCTTTGTCCTGGCGTTCGCGGTCGTGCTCTACCTGATCGCCGATCTCGACCGACCCCAGGAAGGGCTGCTGAACATTTCGCAGCAGGCCGTGATCGACGTTCAGAGGATGATGCAGCAGGACCAGGCCGGGCGATAGGCCGTACAGGCAGGCGGCGCCGACAGACCGCTGCATATCGCGTTCGCAGGTTCGTGCAGCGACGCGTGCTGTATCGGGGCCCACCCGCTGCGCTCGGAGCGGGTGAATAGATTGAGCAGGTCGGATGACTTGCATGAGCCCGCGTGCGCAATGCTCATGCGATCAGCGTCGCAAACATCTTCTACTATTTATGGGGGGAGCGATCGGCTACGCTGAAGTTCGCCCCCCCCAAGGCGAACGATCTTTTCCCGGCTTGTCAGCGAAGCGGCGTCGTCCCAAGCGTCGGCGCAAGGCGATGTCTGAAACGCTAGAACCAGACTTTTCGCCAGTCATGCCGTCGTCTCTCGCGGCGAACGACGACCATGACGCGTTCGTTTCTCCGCGACAGCCGTTGCTGTCGATCCGGGATAGCCGCCGATTCGAAAAGCTGCTGCTGGAGTTGTCCGCCAGCTTCGTCAACGCGCGTACCAACGAGATCGACGCGTTGATCGAGAGCGGTCTGCGCAGTCTGGGCGAGGCGCTCGAGATCGACCGGAGCAGTTTCGCCGAGTTCGACCTGCTGGGCCGCGACATGCGCGTCTCGCATGTCCACGTCGCCGCAGGAATTCCTGAGCTCCCGCGCGAGGTCGTCGACGACCAGTTTCCCTGGTACGCGCGGCAGATACGCCTGGGGCGCCCGGTGCGAATCGAACGCATTCCGGAGGAGCTGCCCGATGAGGCTGTCAAGGAGCGAGTTCACTGCATCGCCGTCGGGATGAAGTCGAACCTCGCAATCCCTCTGCGCGTCGACGACCGGTTCGGCTGCGTTCTGACCTTCGCCACGTTTCGCGATTACGTCGTCTGGTCGGACGACCTCGTCGATCGCCTGTGGCTGATCGGAGAGGTCTTCGCCAACGCCATCAGCCGGCGTCGCCAGGACGAGACGACGCAGCAACTGCGCGAGCAACTGATGCGCATCAGCCGCGTCACGCTAGCCGGCGAACTGGTTAGCGCTATCGCGCATGAGGTGAACCAGCCGCTCTGTTCCATCCTGGCCAACGCGCGAGCGGGTCAACGCTTGGTGGAGTCCGGCAATTCGGCGCCCGGCGAGATCGCGGAGATCTTCGGCGAGATCGCATCCGAAGGAAAACGGGCCGGCGGGATCGTCGATCGCGTTCGCCGCATGATTCAGAATCGGCCTCCGCAGCGGGAAGAGGTTGAATTGAGCGTGGCGGTCGATGACGTGTTTTCGCTCGTTTCCGGGCAAGCTCGCTCGCGCGGGATCACGCTTCGACAAGAGGCGGATCCTAACGTTCCGCTCGCGTACTGCGACCGCGTTCAACTGCATCAAGTGCTGTTGAACCTCGTGCTCAACGCGATCGACGCCGTACAGGACGCGGAAGTGCGCACGGTGACCGTCAGCGTCGGGGTCGATCCCATTTCAGAGACCGACGGAGCAGGCGTAACGAGCGTTTGCGTCCGGGATACCGGCGCCGGCATCGCGCCAGGCGCCGCGGAATCGATCTTCGAACCGTTCTTCACCACGAAGCCGAACGGGATCGGCGCCGGTCTTTCGATCTGTCGGGCGATCGTGCAAGCGCATGGAGGACGGATCACCGCGGAATCGAAGACGGGTAAAGGCGCCGCGTTCCGATTCACTCTTCCGCATTGCGAGGCCGATGCATGATCGCCGCTACGAGTGTGGTGTACGTCGTCGATGACGACGCTTCGGTGCGAGCCGCGACGGTGCGTCTGCTGCACTCCGCCGGGTACGCGACCGAGTGCTTCGCGACCGCTGCGGAGTTCCTGAACTTCGCGCATCCCGACCTGCCGAGCTGCGCGGTGCTCGATGTCCAGATGCCAGGTCAGACCGGCCTGGAGTTGCAGCAAGAGCTTCATCGCTCAAGTCTGGATCTGCCGATCATCTTCATCACCGGACATGGCGACATTCCCATGTCGGTCCGGGCGATGAAGGCGGGCGCGGTCGACTTCTTGCCGAAGCCTTACGACGGCGACGAACTCTTATCCGCGGTGCGACTAGGACTCGAGCGGGATGCCAGGAACCGATCGGCGCTGAGAACGTCGTGCGACCTTCGCCGCCGGGAGCAGCTGCTCTCGCCGCGAGAGCGCGAAGTCTTCTCGCTAGTCGTCCAGGGACTGCTCAACAAGCAGATCGGAGCGCGACTCGGCGTAACCGAGAAGACGGTCAAGGTCCATCGCGGCCACCTGATGCACAAGTTGGGCGCCGAATCGCTCGCCCAACTCGTGCATATGGCCGAGACCCTCGCTCGAACCTGCGAGCGATAACAGGCCACTGCGAAGAGCCTGTTAGAACTGCGCCCCGTACTTCTGCGTCATCCCTCGCCGGGTGTCGCCGAGCGCCTTGTCGATCTGTTGCAGAATCTCGTTCGCGCTCATGTCGCCCTGGACCTCCTGCTGGAAGCGGGCCTTCGTCTGCGCTTGCTGCGTTTCGCGGACATCCGGCACCGCCGCCCATCCGCCCCAGCCGTATGCCCCGCCGCCGGCGCCCGTGTAAGGGTCGCTGCCCACGACGCCGATCGGGGTGTACCACGAGTAGTAGTCGTACGACTGCGGAACGTTCTGTGCGGCGACCGTGCCGCTGACGAGCGCCGTGCGAACGCTTCCCGAACCTGAACGCAGCGACTTGGAAACGTACTGCCCCAGGTCGAGCAGATACGGATCGACGTCGAGCGAAGAGAGCCGATCGACCTGGTCCGCGTAGCGATCGAAGAAGACGGCGGTTTGCCCGCGGGTCGAACGACCTTTCTTGTCCTTCTTGAGATCCTGCACGAGCGAGTCGACGCTCTTAAAGTAGTTCTGCGACGCGGCGACGATCATTCGCTTCTGCGTCTCTTCGTCGGAAACCTGGGAGGCGGCTTCGCGCGCGTGCTGCAGCGGCGGGGGGACGGGAATGAGGCTCATGATCCGCCGCAGACCGCTCCTCTCGAGCGTGCCGATCAGTCGGATCGACTTGCCGTTCGTCTGATACGTCCAGTCTTCCAGTTCGTCGATCATCAGGCCGCGGTGGCTCAGAACCTCGAGCAGCAGCGGCTTGGCCGATTCGCCCAGCATGCTGATGTCGTCGGCGAAGTCGACTTTCACCGAACCGGTCATCTCCTCTTCCACGTTGATGCCCAGCGTCAGTCCGCGAATGCCGGCGATCGCGTCGGCAAGCTTGTCCAGATCGATTTTCTTCCCCTTCAGGGATTCCATGGCGTCGAGACGCGTGCGAATGAAGTCGCGCGGGACGGCGTCGGTCAGGTCGAGCGCCATCGTGATGGGGGCGTTGTGCTCGGCGAAGACTTCGGCTTCCTGCAGATACGGCGAAGTCCGCAAGCCGTTGCTGTCGACCTGTCGCACGTAGTTCGCCACGTTCTGTCGTTCCGCAGGATGGCCCAGAACCGCGAAGCGTGGCGTGAACTTGACCAGGAAGTAGTCGCCTGGAAGAACCGCCGCGGGATGCCCTCCGAAGCTGTCGACTTGTCCGCCGGTCGAAATCGCGATCTTCGGCACGTCCGGTTCGACCGACGTGTCGAAGGCGTACAGGCTGGAGGTGACCGCCATCGTGTGGAAGTCGATCTGGGCGGATGCGACGAACCGCGAAACGTTCGGAGGCAGGATCAGCAAGCCTGACTCGAAGGCGGCCTGGGCGTTTTCCTTCCAGCCTTCCTTTTGAGCGACCGGCGAGGCGAGCAGACGCTCGACGTCGACGAAGACGATGGCGTTGGAACGCGTCGGAACGCGTCGAGCCAGGGCGTTGAACTGCGCTCGCGCGTGCGAACCGCCCAAGACCGCGGTCGTCAGGAGAAGAACCGCCACAGAGAGGCGCCAGGATAGGAGCGTGCGGGTCATGGGCGTCATCGGAAGACGAGATCGAAAAGGCGTCCGGGCCGGAAAAAGTTGCCGCCATGATCGATGAGCGAGTCCGCTCGGCATAGGGACTTTAGTCCTAGGTCGCCGGATGCGATCTCGGACCCATTCCTCCCGAGAGCGCGTTGCCGGGCCGAGCGGGACGGACCGAATCGCCGGCGTTTATCGGTGACTCGGCTGACTTATTCGTAATTCAAACGCCGGCGTCACGAAACGACCAGATTCGCGTTCGGCTACGGCTTTCGGCCAATGTGCGGACCTTGGCGCCGTCGCTAACCTTTTGTTCTCAGGGGGCGCAGTCTGCCTGCACATTATGCCGGCGAGATCCCCGACACCTGTCCCGTCGCGTCGCCACTACCTGCGGCGCGGAGTGCGTGGCGAAGATCGACCGCACCGTCCACATCGTCGACGACGACCTCTATGTCGCGAGAGCCCTCGGGCGTCTGATCCGATCCGTCGGATTCGCCGTCGAGACCTTCGTCGACGCAGAATCCTACCTTGCCGCCAGTCCGCCGGCGCCGAGATGCTTGATCGTCGACGTCGGCCTCCCCGGCATGAGCGGGCTCGAACTTGCGGCGTATCTCGTGCAGCGTTCGAGGGATGTCCCGGTGATCCTCATCACCGCGAACGACGATGAACGGGTGCGGAACGACGCGCGATCCCTGGGAGTTGCGGGATTCTTCGTGAAGCCGCTCTCGGACGACGGGTTCCTGCAGGCCGTCGAGAACGCCGCGGCGCAGGCGACTTGAAGATTCGGCGCATGAACGCCGCATGGGACTAAGGTCCAATATCTGGACGACCCGGCAGGCGTGAGGATGGGGCGACCACCGAGAGGAGCCGATCGAGAGCTCCTTCAGCGCCGCATCGTCCGACTCTTCGCCATGACGCAACGCAAGCGTCCGATTTCAGCAGCGTATATCGCTGCGCTCGCCGCGGCGACGCTTCTCCTCGGTTGCCAGAAGGCGGAGCCCGAACCCGCCGCCGTACGACCGGTGCGGGCCATGCGGATCGGCGACGGACCGGCGCTGACAGGTCGTTCCTTCCCCGGAACCACGGAGGCCGTCGACGCGGTCGAGCTTTCGTTCCGCGTCGGCGGGCCGATCATCGCCTTTCCAGGCGACGAACTCGGCAAGAAGATCGCGAAGGGAGACCTAGTCGCCCAAATCGATCCCCGCGACTTCGAGGTGCGACTTCGCGACACGCAGGCGGCTCTCTCGAAAGCGAAGAGCGAACTGGAAGCGCTGCGCAAGGCGCGACCCGAGGAGATCGAGCAGCTCAAGGCCGAACTCCTGCAGGCCGAGGCTTCGGCAGACTTCGCGAAGGCGGAATACCAGCGCTATCTGAACCTGCAGGAGATCTCCAAGACCGCCGTCACGCAGTCCGAGATTCAGCTTGCCGCGGCGAAGCTGAAGCTGGCGGACGCCGGCGTCCTGCGTGCTAAGGAGTCGCTGCGAATCGGAGAAGAAGGCGCCCGCCCCGAGGACATCCAGGCGAAGGAGTCGCAGATCGATTCGCTCGCCGCCGCCGTCGACACGGCGCAAGACGAACTCGCGGACGCGAAGTTGACCGCGCCGTTCGACGGCACGATTTCGGCGAGCTACGTCGACAATTTCGAAGTCGTGCAGCCGCGACAGCGCGTCGTGCGACTGGTCAACTCGTCCGAGCTCGAGATTCGCGTCGACATTCCGGAGAACCTGATCGCCCTCGTCCCGCAGGTCGACGAAGCGTTCGTGATCGTGCAGTCGTTCCCCGATCGCGAAATTCCGGCGCGGATCGCCGAAGTCGGAACCGAGGCCTCCGCGACGACGCGGACGTATCCCGTGAAGCTGCGGTTTCAGCCGCCGGCGGATCTCGACATACGGCCCGGCATGTCCGGGACGGTCAAGGGTCGCTCGACGTCCATCGAAACGGGGGCCTCGAACGAACACGTCGTACCGACCACTGCCGTCTTCGAACGGGACGGCGAGCAGCGGGTCTGGATTCTCGATCCTGACTCCCAGACGGTGACGTCGCGGGCGGTGAAGACGCTGAAGACGACGCCCTACGGAATCGCGATCGCAGGAGTGCAGGCCGGCGAATACGTCGTTACCGCCGGCGCTCACTTCCTGGCGGAGAACCAGAAGGTTCAGTCGAAGACGGCTGACGCGGGAGGCGATGCGTCATGAGCCTGGCAGGCGAAAGCGTCAACAAGAGCGCCGTCGTCGGCTTCGCGATGGTACTTCTCGTCGTCGGCGGGCTGGGAGCGTTCTTCGCTCTCGGTCAACTCGAAGACCCGGAGTTCACGATCAAGAACGCGACCGTCACGACGGTCTATCCCGGCGCTAGCGCCGAAGAAGTCGAACTGGAGGTGACCGACCGGATCGAGATCGCGATCCAGAAGATGCCGCAGATCGAGAAGGTCGAGTCCGTCTCCAAGCCGGGCTTCTCCTCGATCAAGGTCGAGATCCTTCCGCAGTATCCCGCGGAACAGCTTCCGCAGATCTGGGACGAGCTGCGGCGGAAGGTGCATGACGTGACGCCGTCGCTGCCGCCCGGAAGCGGCATCCCGGCGGTAGGCGACGATTTCGGCGACGTCTACGGCTTTCTGCTCGCCGTCACGGGCGACGGTTTCTCGTACGACGAACTCGAAAACTACGTCGACGAGATCAAGAAGGAACTGAGCCTCGTCCCCGGCGTCGCTCGCGTCGAACTCTGGGGCGTTCCGAAGCGGTGCATCTACCTCGACGTGTCAGAGACGCGACTGTCGCAGCTCGGCCTGTCGATGCAGGATATCCAGCGGACGCTGGCCGCACAGAATCTGGTCGTCGACTCCGGCAGCTTCGATCTGAGCGAGGAGCGCCTTCGCGTCGAACAGACGGGCGCCTTCCAGTCGACGGACGATATCGGCAACCTCGCGATTCGCGGCGTGACGCTCTCGTCGGGCGGCGAATCGGACGAGCTGCTGCGGATTCGCGACATCGCCGAGGTCCGTCGCGGCTGGGTCGAGCCGACGACGACGCGTCTGCGTTACAAGAGCGGCGTCACCGGCGACGTCGCCATGCCGGCGATGGGCGTGGCGGTCGCCAATCAGTCCGGCGCGAACGTCGTGCAGATCGGCAAGCGGCTCGACGCTGCGCTGGCGGAGCTCTCGGAGACGCTGCCCGTCGGAATCGAGATCCACCGCATCTCCTGGCAGTCGGACCAGGTCGACGAATCGATCGACGTCTTCGTGATCAGTCTGATCGAGTCGGTCGTGATCGTGGTCGTCGTGCTCTGGGTCTTCATGGGCCTGTCGACGGCGACGGTCGTGGGGATCTCCGGCCTGCTGCTGACGATCATCGGGACCTTTCTTTGCATGGACCTGCTCGGGATCGATCTGCAGCGGATGTCGCTCGGCGCCCTCGTAATCGCGATGGGCATGATGGTCGACAACGCCATTGTCGTCGCGGACGGCGTTCTGACCCGCCTGCAGCGAGGCATGGATCGCCGTCAGGCTGCGATCGAAGCGGCGACCCAGCCTGCCTGGCCTCTGCTGGGCGCCACGATGATCGCGGTGCTCGCGTTCTATCCGATTTACGCTTCGGTCGAAGGAGCGGGCGAGTACTGCGCGTCGCTGTTCCAGGTTGTCGGAATCTCGTTGATGTTGAGCTGGGTCCTGTCGGTGACGGCGACCCCCCTGCTCTGCATCTGGATGCTGCCGACTCCGAAGGTGACGTCCGACGGCGGTCAGTACGGAGGCGCTTTCTACGACGCCTTTCGCAAGATCCTCGGACTCGCGATCCGGTTTCGATTCGCGGTCATGGGGGTTCTCGGGATCGCTCTCGTCGGTTCGCTGTCGCTCTTCCCGCTGATCGACAAGTCGTTCTTTCCGGACTCCGCTCGCCTGCAGGTGATGATCGACTACTGGGCGCCGGAAGGGACCGGTATCGAAACGGTCTCCCGGGATATGGAGCGGATCGAGGCGCATCTCCTCGCGCAAGAGGGCGTCGAGGCGGTCTCCAGCTTCGTCGGCGCCGGCCCGCCCCGCTTCTATCTGCCGGTCGAACCGGAAGGGGCGAACTCGGCTTACGGCCAGTTCATCGTCAACGTCGCGTCCCTCGACGATCTCGACGCGCTGATCGCGAACATGAATCCCTGGCTCGCGGAGAACGTGCCGCAAGCGCAGCCGGTCGTTCGTCGGTATGGCTTGGGGCCGGCCAACACCTGGACGGTGGAGCTGCGCGTCGCTGGACCGTCCTCTGCTGACACGGAAACGATGCGAAAGGTCGCCGCCCAGGCGGAGGAGATCTTCCGCGAGAGCCCCAACGCCGCGATCGTGCGGACGAACTGGCGTCAAAAGACCAAGCGGGTCGTCGCCGATTACTCGCAGGAACGGGCGCGCTGGACCGGCGTTTCGCGAGAGGACGTCGCGAACGCCACGCGACGCGCATACGACGGGCTGGCCGTCGGTCAGTATCGCGAGAAGGACAAGCTCTATCCGATCCTGGTCCGGCACACCGACGAGGAACGCGGTAGATTCCCCGGACAAGTCGACGTCCTGCAGGTGCAGTCGTCGCTGTCCGGCCAGTCGATTCCGCTCTCGCAGGTGACCGACTCGGTCGAGATGGATTGGGAGGAGAACTCGATCTGGCGCTTCAATCGTCGCCGCACGGTGACGGTGCAAGCACGCACGCCGGACGGAGTACCGGCCTCGCGACTGCTCGCCGACATTCAGCCGAAGATCGAGGCGATGGAGGCCGGACTGCCTCCCGGCTTTCGCATCGAGTGGGGCGGCGAGTACGAGGACTCCCGCGATTCGCAGCTGTCGCTGATCCCAGGCATGGTCCCGGCGGGCCTGCTGATGGCGCTGATCCTGGTGGGGCTGTTCAACGACTTCCGTCCGCCTCTGATCATCGTCGCCATCGTGCCGTTCGCGATCATCGGCGTCACGGTCGGATTGCTGGCGATGAACCAGCCGCTGGGCTTCGTCGCGCTGCTCGGAGTGATGAGCCTGTCCGGCATGATGATCAAGAACGCCATCGTCCTGCTGGACGAGATCAACGCACTCAAGTCGCAGGGAATAGCCGAGTACGACGCCGTCGTCATGGCGGCGGTCTCGCGACTGCGTCCGGTCGGGCTCGCCGCGGGTACGACCGTGCTGGGCGTGATCCCGCTGTTGCAGGACGTATTCTGGGTGTCGATGGCCGTCTCGATCATGTTCGGCCTCGCGCTGGGATCGGTCCTGACGATGATCGGCGTGCCTGTCCTTTACGCGATCATTTATCGCGTGCCGACGCCTCGGGAGGACGAGTGATGGCAGCGCTCAGCCCCACGGCTCGCCGACTCGCCCGATACACGCAAGTCGTCTCCATCGTCGGCGACATCCTCGCCATCCGCGCGAGCGACGTCGGTCTCGGCGATCTCGCGGTCGTCGAGAACTGGGACGGCGAGAATTCGATCTCACAGGCCGTGGAGGTTCGCGGCGACGAGGTCTATCTCCAGGTCTTCGCCGGCGGCAAAGGTCTCTCGACGACGACCAAGGTCCGCTTCCTCGGGCATCCGATGCAGGTTCCGTTCTCGCCCAACATCCTGGGGCGAGCGTTCAACGGGGCCGGCGAGCCGCTCGACGGAGGACCGCGGCTTCTGTCCGATCCGCATCTCGATATTGGCGGACCCTCCGTCAATCCGACGACGCGCGTCGTTCCGCAGAGGATGATCGAGACGCGGATCCCGATGATCGACGTCTTCAACTGCTTGGTCGAGAGTCAGAAGATCCCGATCTTCTCCGTCGCGGGAGAGCCTTACAACGAACTGCTCGCACGCGTCGGCATCCAGGCGGACGCGGACGTCATCATCTTCGGCGGCCTCGGACTCACCTTCGACGACTTCCACTTCTTTCGTTCGCGGTTCGAGGAGGCGGGGGTCTTCGCGCGGACGACGATGTTCGTGAACCAGGCGTCCGATCCGATCGTCGAGCGCGTGCTGGTTCCCGACCTGGCGCTGAAAGTCGCCGAACGCTTCGCCGTCGAGCAGGGAAAGCGGGCGCTCGTCCTCATGACGGACATGACCGCGTACGCCGACGCTCTCAAAGAGATCGGCATTTCGATGGAGCGCGTGCCGTCGAACCGCGGCTACATGGGCGACCTCTACAGCCAGCTCGCCGTGCGATACGAGCGCGCCTGCAACTATCGCGACGCCGGTTCGGTGACGATTCTCGCCGTGACGACGATGCCGGGAAACGACGTCACCCACCCGGTTCCCGACAACACGGGCTACATCACCGAGGGGCAGTTCTACCTGCACGACGGCGTCATCGACCCCTTCGGTTCGCTGTCGCGGTTGAAGCAACAGGTCATCGGGAAGGTCACGCGCGAAGATCACAGCCAGGTGATGAACGCCATGATTCGCTTCTATTCTGGAGCCCGCGAGGCCCAGAAGAAGCAGGCGATGGCGTTCGACCTGTCGGCGTTCGACGTGAAGCAGCTCAAGTTCGGCGCCCTCTTCCGCGAGCGGTTCATGGAGATGGGCGTCTCGATGTCGCTCGTCGAAGCGCTCGACCTCTGCTGGCGGACGCTGGCTGAGTGCTTCGAACCGGACGAGCTGCTCATGAAGGACGCGCTCGTTCGGAAATACTATCCCGCCGACGTGCGTCGCGAGCAGACCTCCGCGCCGGTAGAGGCCTCGCGATGACGCTCGCGCTCAATAAAAGCTCGCTGAAGCAGCAGCACGACCAGCTGGGACTGTTCCGCAAGTTTCTGCCGTCGCTCGATCTGAAGCGGCAGCAGCTTCTCGCGGAGCTGAAGAAGGCCGAGGTGGAGCACGCGGAGCTTCGGCAGGAAGCGACGCGACTCGATCGGGAACTCGAAAATCTCTATCCCCTTCTCGGAAGTTCCACGCTCGCGACGCGCGACCTTTCGAAGCTCGTTCGCGTGGAAGCGCTGGAACTGGGCATCGAGAACGTCGCTGGCGAAAAGCTACCGGCGCTCCGCGCGCTGAAGATCTCGGTCCTCCCGTACTCCACGCTCGCCACGCCGTTCTGGGTCGATCTGTTCGTCGACGCCCTCCGTCGAACCGCGGAACTCCGTGCGCGCCTGGACGTTCAGACGCGTCGCGTCGCAGCGCTGCAGGCGGCGGGACGCCGCGTCACCCAGCGCGTGAACCTGTTCGACAAGGTCCTGATTCCCGAGTCCCAAAAGAACATCCAGCGGATCCGCATCTTCCTGGCCGACCAGGAACGCTCGGCGGTCGTTCGCTCCAAGATCGCGAAGTCCAAAGGCTGACCCTCGCGTCGGCGGCACGGCGATGACCATCGTTCCTCTCGAAAAAGCGACCCTCTACGGACCCTCCGCCCGACGCGGCGAAGTTCTGGATGCGCTGCAGCGGTTCGGTCGTCTTCACCTGCTCGACCTGAACGACGGCGGGACGACCGGCGCCGACGACGGGCCGATCTCGAAGGAGGCCCGCGCCGCTCTGAAGTACTTGCGGGCGTGCCCGGTTCAGCGGCAGCCGTCGAAGCGGGAACGAGGATTTAACGCGGACGCCGTCGTCGCTTGCGCTCTCGAGAACGAGCGGCAGCGCAACGAACTGACGGACGAACTCGACGCTTTGAATGCGGCGATCGAAGCGGCGAAGCCCTGGGGAGATCGCATGCTTCCGCGCGAAGGCGAGTTGGGCGATCTCCGGCTCTGGCACTACGTCGTACCGAGGAAGGACGCGGAAGCGCTCGACGCGGCGCTGGCGCCGTATGCCGTCGTGGCGGAAGACGAGAAGTCGCTTTACGTCGTGGCTCTGGCTGCCGAACCGCTCGAGGTCGCTCCTGGAGAAGCGGTCGAACTCGACGCTCGGCCGCTTTCCGCGTTGATCGCCCGGCGCGACGACGTCGAGGAGCGGCTGGAAGAACTGCACTGGGATCGGGTCGAGCTGACGCGATGGACCGCCTCGCTGCAGCGGGCGCTCGACGAGTCGGACGATCTCGCCGCCAGGCGGTGGGCCGACGGACTTACGAGATGCGATTCGGACGTTTT
This sequence comes from Lignipirellula cremea, assembly GCF_056501455.1. NCBI lineage: Bacteria > Pseudomonadati > Planctomycetota > Planctomycetia > Pirellulales > Pirellulaceae > Lignipirellula > Lignipirellula cremea. Next base: position 4,245,095 of record NZ_CM151415.1, on the reverse strand, counting down.
CGCCGTCCAGGCCTGGTCCCCCTGCGAGGAGCATTCGAGACTCGAGGCGGAAGCGAAGCGGCTCGGCCTGGCAGTCGAGTTCCGGGAGCCATACGACACGGAATCTCCGCCGACGCTGCTGCGGAACCCGATGGCCATCGCCGGGGCGGAAGAGACTGTGACGTTCTACGTCACGCCGGCATATCGGGCATGGGACCCGACGCCGGTGATGTTCGTCTCCTTCAGTCTGTTCTTCGGCATGATCGTCGCCGACGCGGGCTACGGTCTGCTGCTCGGCACAGGGCTTCTGCTCTTTTGGCGAAGGCTCGGCAGGACGCCGAAAGGAGCCAGCTTTCGCTATCTGCTCCTCGCGATCGTAGGAGCGACCGTCGTGTTCGGAGCCATGGTGGGAAGCTGGTTCGGCGTGACGCCGCCGGCTGGCTCGCCGCTGAAGCAGTTGCAAGTTCTCGATTACGCGAACCGCAATCAGATGATGCTGCTGTCGGTCTTGATCGGCGTGGCGCACCTGACGCTCGCGAACGTGATCAACGCCTGGAACCTCCGCCGTAAACCGCAGGCGATCGCTTCGATCGGCTGGACGCTGATGATGATCGGGGCGCTTCTGATCGCGTGGGCTCTGTCGCAAGGCGACGAAGGCGCGACGCTGCGCACGGCAGGCATCGTCGCGGCGGTCGCCGGATGCGTGAGCGTACTCCTCTTCAGCAGTGACCGACCCCTGAGATCGCGAAGTCCCGGCGACTGGCTGGGACGGCTGTTCGACGGCGTCTGCGCGCTGACCGGCGTCTCCAAGCTGTTCGGCGACGTGCTGAGCTACCTGCGGCTGTTCGCGCTGGGGCTCGCCGGCGCGCAGCTCGCCGGAACCTTCAACCAGCTCGCGTCGGACGTCGCGGAACGTCGCGGTTTCGGCGTTCTGCTGGCTGTAGTGATCCTGATCCTGGGGCACGGCATCAACATCGTCCTCGGACTGATGGGCGGCGTCGTGCATGGACTGCGGCTCAACTGCATCGAGTTTTTCAACTGGAGCCTGACTCAGGAAGGCTTCCCTTTCCAGGCCTATCGCAAGAAATCGTCGGCGGCGTAATGGACAGTCTCATGCTCACCCTCGGTTGGATCGGCATCTTCGCGCCGACGGCGCTCGGCGCGATCGGCAGCGTCATCGGCTGCGCCCGTGCCGGGCAGGCCGCATGCGGCGCCATGCTCGACGTCGAGAGCGGCTACGGCAGACTCGTCGGTCTGTCCGCGCTGCCTTCGTCGCAGATGATCTACGGCATCGTCGTGATGTTCGCGCTCAACCGCGAGGTCACGGTCGGAGCGGCGCCCGGACTGTTCGCTCTCGGGACGCTAACGGGGTTTGCGCTTCTGTTCAGCGCCATGCATCAGGGCGCGTGCTGCGCGTCGGCGATCAACACGAGCAAGAGCAAGCCCGAGGTCTTCGGCCTTTCGGCGGCGCCGGCGGCGATCGTCGAAGGGTTCGCCGTATTCGCGTTCGTCTTCGCGCTCGTCCTCAGCGGCAACATTCCCTCGTAAGGAGCCGAACATGGCTGTCGCGAACGATCGTGCGACCGAGAACGGCCAGCGCGCTTCCGGCGTGCAGGAACTGATCGACCGACTCCGCGATGACGGCGTCGCCCAGGGCCGCGCCGAAGGAGAGGCGCTGGTCTCCTCCGCACGCGAGGAGGCCGCGCGCCTTCTCGATGCGGCGAACCGCGAAGCCGACGCGATTCGATCGAGCGCCCAGGCCGATGCGGAGAAGCTGCGACGGGACGGCGCGCAAGCGTTGAAGCTGGCGGCTCGGGACGGCGTCATCGCTCTCCGCGAGGCGTTGCGGGACGACTTCGCCGGAAGACTGAAAAAGCTCGTCTCGCATTCGCTTCGCGATCGGTCGTTCCTCGAACGACTCATCCTGGAGATCGCGACGAAGTCCGCGCCCGCAGATGCCGGGCGGATGGAGATGCTTCTGCCGGACGACGTCGTTTCGTTCGAGGAACTTCAGAAAGCTCCGGGCGAAGCGACGGAAGGCTCGCTCAGCCGGTTCGTGCTCGACCTGTCCGCCGAGGTGCTTCGCGAAGGGCTGACGTTCGGCCCGGCGGACGACGCTCAACCCGGCGTGCGGGTGCGTCTCAAGGACCAGGACGTCGAGATCGACCTGACGGACGAAGCGTTGACCGAATTGCTGATGGATCATCTCGCGCCGCGATTCCGCGCGCTCCTCGAAGACTCTGCGGCCTGACGCACGACCGATGGCGACTCGAAACTATTTCGACCTGGTCGCGAGCCTCCCGGCGCTTCCGCCACGGTTCGACGTCGATCGCTGCCCGATTTCGTGGCCGCGTCTGGAAGATCGCCTGCGCATGCTCGCGGAGGAGGACGCGGCGGTTCTCGCACAGCTTCTGGACTTCCTGGCGTGGGATCGTCAGCCGCTCGAACGGACGGACGACGAGGTCGTCGAACGCTACGCGACGCTGGTCGGTTCGATTCGAAACCAGCTGGTGCGCGAGCTGATCGACGACCGCATGGATGTCCGGACCATCGTCAGCGCGATTCGTCGGCGCCGCCGGGGCGAGGGTCCTCCGGTCGGCGTCGGTCGACTGGTGCAGATGGTTCGGCGTCGCTGGAGCGATCCGTCCTTCGGACTCGCGACGCGTTTTCCCTGGATCGCCGATTTCGATCGGGCGTACTCGGAAGGCGACGCCGTCTACGCGGAAGGCGTGCTGCTGAACGCGATCTGGAAAGTCTGGAGTCGCCGGGCGGACGATTGCACGTTCTCCTTCGACGCCGTCCTGCTCTACGTCGCGAGATGGTCCGTGGTGAATCGCTGGACTTCGCAGAACGTCGACGCCGGTCGCGCGCGGTTCGAAGGGTATCTCAACCAGGCTCTGAACGGTCATGTCCAACTCTCCGTCTGAAGCGACGGTCATCGCCGCCGCCGGAAACATTCTTCGGATCGAAGCCCCGACAGGCTCGATCATGAAGAACGGCGTCGCCTACGTCCGCTCGGGCGATCGAAGGCTCAAGGCGGAAGTGCTCCGCGTCTACGGCCGCGAGGCCGATTTACAGGTCTTCGAAGACACGGAGGGCGTCCGGGTAGGCGATCGGGTCGAACTGACTCAGGAGATGCTCTCGGTCACCCTCGGTCCGGGTCTTCTGGGGACGGTGTTCGACGGGCTTCAGAATCCGCTCCACGAACTGGCCGCACGCGACGGCTTCTTCCTGCAGCGCGGGCGTTCGCTTCCGGCGCTCGATCAGGAGAAACGCTGGAAGTTCCGACCGTCGCGGCAGGTCGGCGACAAGCTGATCGCGGGCGACCCGATCGGCTTCGTCGAGGAACGACGAATCCATCACAAGATCCTGCTTCCCTTCGACCTGCCGGGCGAAGTGGAGCTAGAGCGGATCGAGCCGGGCGAGTTTCGCGTTCACGATCCAGTCGCCGGCGTGCGCCTCGCCGACGGGCGAAAACGTCAGATCGCGATGGCACAGTCGTGGGCCGTCCGGCGGCCGGTGCCTGGCGCGTTGCTCCGACGCCGCGCGAATCAACGCCTGTTCTCGACCGAGCCGCTGACGACGACCATCCGCCTCGTCGATACGTTCTTTCCGATCGCGCGCGGCGGAACCGCGTGCATTCCCGGACCGTTCGGGGCGGGGAAGACAGTTTTGCAGGGGCTGATCGCCCGATATTCCGCGGTCGACGTGGTCGTCGTCGTCGCCTGCGGCGAACGCGCCGGCGAAGTACTGGAGACGATCACCGAATTCACGCACATGGACGACCCGCGGACGGGCGGAAAGCTGATCGATCGCACGATCATCATCTGCAACACGTCCTCAATGCCGGTCGCGGCGCGCGAAGCGTCGATCTACACCGGCATCACGCTGGGCGAGTACTACCGCCAGATGGGTCTCGACGTGCTGATGATCGCGGACTCCACCTCGCGCTGGGCGCAGGCGATGCGCGAGACGTCGGGTCGGCTCGAAGAGATTCCGGGAGAGGAAGCTTATCCCGCTTACCTCGACTCCGCGATCAAGAGCGTCTACGAGCGCGCCGGCCTGCTGAAGACCAACGACGGCTCCGTCGGCAGCCTCACCATGGTCGGCACCGTCTCGCCTGCCGGCGGCAACTTCGAGGAACCGGTCACCCAGGCGACCCTGAGCGCCGTGAAGTGCTTCCTCGGACTCTCCTACGACCGGGCGTACAAGCGCTTCTATCCGGCGATCGATCCCCTCATCTCCTGGTCGCGGTATCTCGACCAGTTGCAGCCTCGATTCGACGCGGACCTCGATCCGAACTGGACGCGTTCGGTGCGGGAGGCGATTCGCCTGCTGCATCACGGCGCGGCGATTCACCAGATGATGCAGGTAACGGGCGAGGAGGGCGTCACGCTGGAAGATTACGTCGCGTGGCAGAAGGCGGCCTTCCTCGACATGGTCTACCTGCAGCAGGACGCTTTCGACCCGGTTGACGTCTCGGTTCCGACCGCTCGACAGAAGGAGGCGTTCCTGCTCGTCAAGCGACTGCTCGATCGCGACTTCCTGTTCGACGACAAGGAGCAGGCGCGCGGCTTCTTCACCGAGCTGACGCGCTCCTTCAAGAACCTCAACTATTCCCCTTCAGGCTCGGACGACTACCGCCGGTATCTCGCCCAGGTCGAAGAGCTCGAACGTGCCGGCATTTCCGGCGAATACGGCGCCCGCGAAGAAGCCGCGGAGTCCGTTTAGCGACGACGACGCATCTCCAGGTATCCGCCGCCCCCGATCAAGGCTTCATCAACAGAGCGATCGACATGTCCAGCGCATCTCTCGAACCGATCTCGACGGAGTCGAAAACTGTAGAAGCGGCGGGCGGTCCGCTGACCGCGGCGGAACTTGGTCGCCTCGACGCCTACTGGAGGGCGAGCAACTACCTCTCCGTCGGCCAGATCTATCTGTTGGACAACCCGCTGCTGCGGGAGCCGCTGGAGCGGAACCACATCAAGCCTCGTCTGCTCGGCCACTGGGGAACCTCGCCGGGACTGAACTTCCTCTACGTTCATTTGAACCGGGTCATCAAGCGCGACGACCTGAACATGATCTACGTCATCGGGCCGGGCCACGGCGGTCCGTCGCTCGTCGCGCATGCCTATCTGGAAGGGACGTATTCGGAGGTCTATTCGGACATCGGCCAGGACTTTGAAGGGATGCAGAAGCTGTTCAAGCAGTTCTCCTTCCCCGGCGGGATTCCCAGCCACGTCGCGCCCGAGACGCCCGGTTCGATCCATGAGGGGGGCGAACTGGGCTACGCCCTCTCGCACGCGTTCGGAGCCGCCTTCGATAACCCGGATCTCATCGTGGCGTGCGTCATCGGCGACGGCGAAGCGGAAACCGGCCCCCTGGCGACCGGATGGCATGGGAACAAGTTACTGAACCCCGCGCGGGACGGCTGCGTGCTGCCGATCCTGCACCTCAACGGCTACAAGATCGCCAACCCCTGCTTCCTCGCCCGAATTCCGAAAGAGGAATTGCGAAGCCTGTTCGTCGGGTACGGCTATAAGCCTTACTTCGTCGAGGGACGCGATCCGGCGACGCTGCACCAGGAACTGGCGGCCACGCTCGACGAAGCTCTCGCCGAGATCAAGGCGATCCAGTCCGACGCGAGGACGAACGGATTCCAGGGTCGTCCCGCCTGGCCGATGATCGTTTTCCGGACGCCCAAGGGCTGGACCTGCCCGCCGGAGATCGACGGCAAGAAGTGCGAAGACTACTGGCGCAGCCATCAGGTCCCGATGGGGGACATGGACAAGCCGGAGCACATTCGCATCCTCGAAGACTGGATGCGAGCCTATCGCCCGGAGGAGTTGTTCGACGAAGCCGGCGCTCTGGTTCCCGAACTCGCGGAACTGGCGCCGCAGGGGGCGCGGCGAATGAGCGCCAATCCGCACGCGAACGGCGGGTTGCTGCTTAAGGATCTGAGGCTGCCGGACTTCCGCGACTACGCCGTCGACGTTCCGGCTCCCGGCGCCGCCTACGCCGAATCGACGCGCGTGCAGGGAACCTACCTGCGCGACGTGATGAAGCTCAACGACCGGAACAAGAACTTCCGCCTGTTCAGCCCGGACGAGAACAACTCCAACCGCTGGCAGGACGTACTGGAAGTCACCGACCGCTGCTATGTCGCCGACATCTATCCGGAGGACGATCATCTTTCGCCTGACGGGCGGGTCATGGAGGTCCTGAGCGAGCACCAGTGCCAGGGCTGGCTCGAAGGGTATCTCCTCACCGGACGGCATGGGTTCTTCTCGTGCTACGAGGCGTTCATCCACATCATCGACTCGATGTTCAACCAGCACGCCAAGTGGTTGAAGGTCTGCGGGCACATCCCCTGGCGGCGATCGATCGCGTCGTTCAATTACCTCCTCAGTTCGCACGTCTGGCGCCAGGATCACAACGGATTCAGCCACCAGGATCCCGGCTTCATCGATCACGTCGTCAACAAGCGGGCGGAGGTCATTCGCGTTTACCTGCCGCCGGACGCGAACTGCCTGCTCTCGGTGACCGATCACTGCCTGCGCAGCCGCAACTACATCAACGTCGTCATCGCGGGCAAGCAGAACGCTCCGCAGTGGCTGACCATGGATCAGGCGGTGAAGCATTGCACAACCGGGGTCGGCATCTGGGACTGGGCCAGCAACGACTTCGGCAGCGAGCCCGACGTCGTAATGGCCTGCTGCGGCGACGTTCCGACGCTGGAGACGCTCGCGGCAGTCGACCTGCTAAGGCGGCATCTGCCGGAAGTGAAGGTTCGCGTCGTCAACGTGGTGAACCTGATGAAGCTGCAGCCGCAGAGCGAACATCCGCACGGGCTGTCCGACGGCGACTTCGACGCGCTGTTCACGAAGGACAAGCCGGTCATCTTCGCCTTCCACGGCTATCCCTGGCTAATTCACCGGCTCACGTACCGCCGCACGAACCACAAGAACATTCACGTCCGCGGGTACAAGGAGGTCGGCACGACTACGACGCCGTTCGACATGGTCGTTCTGAACGAACTCGACCGATTCCACCTGGCAGGCGACGCCATCGATCGCCTCCCGCAGCTCGGTTCGCGGGCCGGATACTTCAAGCAGGCCATCCTGCACCGACTGATCGAGCATCGTCAGTACATCTGCGAACACGGCGACGATCTTCCCTCGATCACCGGCTGGCAATGGGGTCGCGAAGCGGCGCTCGGCGCGCCGGGCACGTCGACCGAGGGCGATAACCAGTAGCTCGAACGCGCGACATCTCTCCGCTATCCGGCAAGTCCTCGGATAGTCTCTTCAAATGAACGTACTTCTCCTCAACGCCGGATCAAGCAGCCTGAAGGGCACGCTGATGTCGTGCGCTGGCGAGACGCTCGCGCAAGGACAGGCCGACTGGGCTTCGCTGCGGACGCGGTATCGCTTCGTTTCTGCAACCGGCGAGGAACGAACGGAAGAGGCGACGTGGCGAGCCCACGGGCCTGCAGCGGATCGGCTGATTCAGGACATGGCGAAGGCTTCCGGCGGCGGAGCGGAATTCACGAGTTCCCTCTGCGCCGTCGGCCATCGCGTCGTGCATGGCGGCAGCTTCGGGACGTCCGTTCAAGTCACCGACGAATCGCTGCGGCGGATTCGCGAACTGGCGGAACTGGCGCCGCTGCACAACGCGGGCGCCGCGGACGCGATCGACTCGGCAAGAACTCGAATTCCTGGCGTCCCGCATGTCGCGTGCTTCGACACGGCGTTTCATTCGACGATGGCGCCGGAGGCGTACGTTTATCCCGTCCCTCGCGAATGGGAGAGTCGCTGGGGCGTACGACGCTACGGATTTCATGGCCTCAGCCACGCCTATTGTGCCCGCCGTGCCGCCGAACTGCTCGATCGACCGGATCTGGGTCTGCGGTTGATCGTCCTGCATCTCGGGCATGGCTGTTCGGCGTCCGCGATTCGAGACGGACGTTGCGTCGACACCTCGATGGGCTTCACTCCTGTCGATGGCCTGATGATGGCGAGCCGGAGCGGCTCGATCGACCCGTCGATCGTCCTGTACGTGCAGCGGCACGGAGGTCTTGCGATCGATCAGGTCGACCACTCGCTCAACTTCGAGTCAGGACTTTCTGGCGTTTCAGGACTCTCCGGCGACATGCGGGTCGTGCTCGAGGCGTCGAAGAACGGTCACGAGCGGGCCCGGCTGGCGCTGGCGATCTACGTCCGGCGCATTCGACAGACGATCGGAGCCTACGCGGCGACGCTCGGCGGGTTGGATGCGATCGTCTTCGCAGCCGGCGTGGGAGAGAACTCTCCGGACATCCGCGCCGCCGTGTGCGAAGGACTCGACATTCTCGGCGTCGCAATCGATCCGACGCGAAACGCGGAGAACCGGCCCGACACGGTGGTGTCGAGCGGCGACTCGCGGGTTCGCGTGCTGGTCGTCAAGACTCGCGAGGATCTGGAGATGCTTCGCGAACTCGGGCCCTGGTTCGATGGTTCCCGTCGCGCGAACGACGGCGCCCCGTTGGAGGAACATGCATGACCGCGGAAGTACCTTCTCAGCGCCCTGGCGGAACCGTCGACCTGTCGAACGAAGAGGAAGTGCGCAAGGTCCTCAGCGGTGCCGTACTTGGTCTCTGGGACGTCGTCAACGAGTTGACGCGGCTGCGTCCGACGAAGCGGGAGCGCTACCGCGTCACGATTTTCGGCTCCGCGCGAACGGTCCCCGGCGGTCCCGTCTACGACGAAGTCAAACGCGTCGCGACGGCCCTGGCCGAAATGGGCTGCGACATCGTCACAGGAGGCGGACCGGGCGTCATGCAGGCCGCGAACGAAGGCGCGGCGGCCGTCGATGGAACGGCGGCCGGACGCTCCGTCGGCATCCGTATCGCGCTTCCGTTCGAACAGGACGCCAACGCCTTCGTCACCCAGGCGTACGAACACCGCACCTTCTTCACGCGGCTGCATCACTTCGTGCTGACGTCCGACGCGTTCGTCGTCGCGCCGGGCGGCATCGGCACGGTTCTCGAAACGCTGATGATCTGGCAGTTGCTCCAGGTCGGACACGTGCAGGACGCACCGCTGATTCTTGTCGGCAAGATGTGGCCTGGCCTGGTCGAGTGGGCTCGCGAGCAGATGACCTCGTACGATCCCCCGCTCGCGAGCGCCTCTGACTTCGCCATCCCGATCTGCGTTCCGACGGCTGACGAAGCGATCGAAATCCTGCGTCAGCGCCGCGAAGAGTGGGCGAAACGTAATCGCTGAAGAGCCGACGTTCCCGGAGAGTCTCCCATGACCGCTTCATCAAAGAAGATCAAGAAGGCCGGCGGATCCGCGATGGCCGTCAGCGAAACGCCCCTGCTCGCCGGAGCCGGCGTCGACACGACCTACGATCGGCATCTGACGTTCGACCACGTCGTTTCGTCGGAAGCGGCCGACTCGCGGGAGCGCTTCGAAGCGGTCGCCAGGACGCTTCGCGACCTTCTGACCGAGCGCTGGCTCAAGACGGAAGAGACGTACGATCTGCGCAATCCGAAGCGCGTCTATTACCTCTCGATGGAGTTCCTGATCGGTCGAACGCTCGTCAACAACATCGTGAACCTGGGCGCGGAAGAGCTGATTCGGAACGACCTCGATTCCGATCCGCGGCTGAACTGGACCGAGATCGTCGAAGCGGAGCCCGACGCCGGCCTCGGCAACGGCGGTCTGGGCCGACTCGCCGCCTGTTTCGTGGAGTCGATGGCGACGCTCGGCATTCCGGCGATCGGATACGGCTTGCGCTACGAATACGGGATCTTTCGCCAGGAGATCGAGAACGGACGCCAGAGCGAGCGGCCGGACCATTGGTTGCGTTTTCCGGATCCCTGGGAGGTGCCGCGTCCGCGCGAAGGCGTCGAATGCCGGCTGGACTGCTCCTTCCGCCTCGACCACGGCGTCGTTCGACCGGAGCGGGATCACTCGACGTTGTTGCTCGGGGTCCCCTTCGATCGTCCCGTCGTCGGCTTCGGAGGAAAGACGGTCAACACGCTTCGCCTGTGGGGGGCCGAATCGCCGGACGTGTTCGGATTTCGGGAGTTCAGCTCGGGAGACTTCGTCGGGGCCATGCTCGATCGTACGGTCGCGCAGACGATAACCCGCGTGCTCTATCCCGACGATTCGACCCAGGCGGGCCAGGGGCTTCGCTTCGGACAGGAATACTTCCTGGTCTGCTGTTCGCTGGCAGACATCGTGCGTCGCTTTCGCAAGGCGAACGACGACTGGAGCGCCCTGCCCGACAAGGTCGCCATTCAGCTGAACGATACGCATCCGGCGCTCGCGGTCGCGGAGCTGATGCGCATCCTGCTCGACGAGGCGAAGCTCGGCTGGGACGACGCCTGGGACTTGACCGTTCGAACGCTCGCCTACACGAACCATACGCTGCTGCCCGAGGCGCTGGAGAAGTGGCCGGTGCGGCTGTTCGAGCTCGTCTGTCCGCGTCTGCTGGAGATCGTGCACGAGATCGACCGGCGGTTTATCGAGGTGGCGCGGCGAGCTTTTCCGGATGACGAGAACCGCGTCGGAAAGCTGCGCATCGTCGAACAGGGCGACAACCGCCAGGTCCGCATGGCCCATCTCGCCGTCGTCGGCGGACACAGCGTCAACGGCGTCGCCGCCCTCCATTCGCGGCTGCTGCGGACGAGACTGCTGTCCGACTTCGCCGCGATCTACCCCGATCGCTTCAACAACAAGACCAACGGGGTGACGCCGCGGCGATGGCTGCTCGCGGCGAATCCTCGCCTGGCGAAGCTGATCAGCGAGGCCATCGGAGAGACCTGGATTAGCGACGCTCGCGAGCTGCGACGCCTGCTGCCGCTCGCCGAGGATGCGGCGTTTCAAGAGCGGTTCCTCCAGTCCAAGCGTGCCGCGAAGGTCGAGTTCTCGAACTGGGTTCAGGCGAACTGCGGCGTCGCGGTCGATCCTGATTCGATCTTCGATTGCCAGATCAAGCGCATTCACGAATACAAGCGCCAGCTTCTCAACGTCCTGCACGTCGTATCGCTGTACGACCGCCTGCTGGAGGAGCCCGACTTCGACATCGCTCCGCGGACGTTCTTCTTCGCGGGGAAGGCGGCGCCTGCTTATCAATTCGCGAAGCTCGTCATCAAGCTCGTCAACGACGTCGCTCGAACCGTCAACGGCGACGCTCGGATGCGTGGTCGCCTGAAGGTCGCGTTCCTGCCGAACTACAGCGTCTCGCTGGCGGAGCGGCTGCTCCCCGCGAGCGACGTCTCGGAACAGATCTCGACCGCGGGCTACGAAGCGAGCGGGACGGGCAACATGAAATTCATGATGAACGGAGCCCTGACGATCGGAACGCGCGACGGAGCCACGATCGAGATGGCGGAAGAGGCGGGCGAAGAGAACTTCTTCCTGTTCGGACTGACCGCCGAGCAGGTCGAGGAGAGTCGCGCCTGGTACGACCCCCGCTGGCACTACGAGCATGAACCGCTGGTGCGGCGAACGCTCGACGCGATCTTCCAGGATCGCTTCAGCCCGCACGAGCCCGCCATCTACGAACCGATTCGCGAGACGCTGATCGAACGAGGAGATCGCTACATGCACCTCGCCGATTTCACGTCGTACGCCGCTGCGCATCGACGCGTCGACGACGCCTATCGCGTTCCGGCGACCTGGGCGCGGATGGCGATCGCGAACGTCGCGAGTTCCGGCAAGTTTTCGAGCGATCGCGCGATCGCCGAGTATGCGGCAGAGATCTGGAATGCGACTCCCTGTCCTATCGGCTCCAACACCTGAAAACGAATCGGCGCTCGAACGAGCGCGCCGACTTCTTCTATCGGAGTGACATCATGTCCCTGGCGCCGCTCAAGGCCGACCCCTCCGTCTCGCTGGACGAGAACGGCTTCCGTATCGAGATTCGCGAGGCGGGAGACTCGGCGGTTCTCGCGATTTTCGGACGGCTCTCGTCGGCCATTCGTTCGACCGACCGCGAAGCCGCGGCGAACGTCATTCGTTCGAAGCGGTCGCTGACGATCGACTTCTCCGGCCTGACAGGTTTCACGGGCTCAGGATTGCGGCGGCTGCTGCAATTCTGCCGCTGGGTCCGCTCGCTCGGGGTCGAACTGAAAGGAGTCGGCGTCAGCGACGAACTGCGCAATCTCGCCGACGCGGCCGGGTTCATCGAACTGCTGCGCGAGAGCGCCGCGATTTGTCCCGCGGGTCCGGGCTCGGATCTTCGCGGGCGGGTCGACGCTTACCCGACGCATTACGTCGCCGGTTACGCGGTGCGACCGGGAGAACCTCTGCCGTTCGGCGCCTGGAAAGTGACGGGCGGCGTCAACTTTTCGATCTTCTCGCGATATGCGACCTCGTGCACGCTCGTCATGTTCGAACCGGGAATGAACTCGCCGTTCGCCGAGATTCCGTTCCCGCCGGAGTTTCGGGTCGGCGACGTCTTCGCGATGACGGTCTTCGACGTCGACCCGGAGAATTTCGAATACGGCTATCGGGTCGACGGACCGTTCGATCCTTCGCGCGGGCATCGCTTCGACGAGACCCGGATCGTCCTCGATCCCGAGGCGCGCAGCGTGTCAGGGCGCGAGGTCTGGGGGAAGGAGCCCGGCACCGCCCGCGATCCCATTTATCGCGGACGACTCATTCCCGACGACTTCGACTGGGGGAACGATCAGCCGCCGAACCTGCCGTTCGAGGATCTCGTCATCTACGAAGCGCACGTTCGCGGATTCACGCGAAGCGAAACCTCCGGCGTCTCGTTCCCGGGGACCTTCGCCGGTTTTCGCGAGAAGATCCCGTATCTCAAGGAACTCGGGATCAACTGCGTGGAACTGCTGCCGGTCTTTCAGTTCGACGAACTCGACAACCCACGGCTGAATCCGAATACGGGCGAGCGCCTGTTCAATTACTGGGGCTACAACACGGTCGCCTTCAACGCTCCGCATGCGAGCTTCGCGGCGACCGCGTCGATGGGGACGCAGGCGGACGAACTCAAGACGCTCGTGAAGTCGCTTCACGAGAACGGCATGGAGGTCATGCTCGACGTCGTCTTCAATCACACGGCCGAGGGGAACGAACAGGGTCCGACGCTCTCGTTTCGCGGATTGGACAATCGTACGTACTACATGCTGTCGCCGGACGGTCGCTACCTGAACTTCAGCGGCTGCGGGAACACGTTCAACTGCAATCACCCGGTGGTTCGGAACTTCGTTCTGGACTGTTTGCGACATTGGGTCGCCGAGTACCACATCGACGCGTTTCGGTTCGATCTCGCCAGCATTCTGGGACGCGCTCCGGACGGCACGCCGCTTCCGAATCCTCCGTTGCTGGAAGCGCTGGCCATGGATCCCGTGCTGAGCAAGACGAAGCTCGTCGCGGAGGCCTGGGACGCCGGCGGTCTTTATCAGGTCGGTTCGTTTCCCGCGTACGACCGCTGGGCCGAATGGAACGGAAAGTATCGCGACTGCGTACGGAAGGCGATCAAGGGGGATCTCGGACAGATGCCGGAGTTGGCCCAGCGGCTCGCCGGGTCGCCTGATCTTTATTGGCATCGCGGAGCGACGGCGTCGGTCAACTTCGTCACCTGCCACGACGGTTTCACCCTCGCCGATCTCGTCGCGTACGACGCGAAGCACAACGAGGCGAACGGCGAGAACAACAACGACGGCGGCAACGACAACCACTCCTGGAACTGCGGCGTCGAGGGTCCGACGGACGATTCGAACATTCAGAGGTTGCGTCGTCAGCAGATGAAGAACGCGCTGGCGATGCTGCTCCTCAGCCAGGGCGTTCCGATGCTCCTCATGGGAGACGAAGTCGCGCGGACGCAGTTCGGGAACAACAACGCCTATTGCCACGACGGCCCGATCAATTGGCTCGACTGGAGCGCCCGGAGCGCGAACGAGGAAATCTTTCGCTTCTGTCGCCGGATGATCGCCTTTCGCGGCCGGCATCCGGCGCTGCGCAGTCGGCATCATGCGGGCGCCGGCGCGGAAGGCTCGCTGAAAGTCGAGTGGCACGGCACGCGCGTCGACCGGCCCGACTGGGCCTATCACAGTCGCACGCTGGCGCTAACCTTCTCCCGGCGCAGCGATGAAAGCCTCGACGTCGTGTACGCTGCGTTCAACTTCTACTGGGAGCCGCTCGAATTCGAGTTGCCCCCGCCGCCGCACGGATATCGGTGGCACGTCGCCGCGAACACCGGCGCCGGCGCGCCGCAGGACGCCTACGAACCGGGCGAGGAGCCAGCCTTCGGCGAAGGCTCGATCGTGCTCGAGGGCCGGTCGGTGGTAGCGCTGTTCGCGTCTCCGGCGACGAGTTCCTGAAATCCCCGGTCGGCTGACGTCGACCGTACTGTTCCGCATCCCGAAAAGGAACGCTTACCATGACTCGACTTGGAACTGCCGCATTGTTCGTCGCGCTCGTATGCGCGGCGACTCTGGGATACTCGCAGGAAGCGCCTCCACCCGCTGACCATGCGCCGGCGCCGGGCGAAGCTCCGAGCGTTGCGCCGGCTGAGGAGGTAGAGCTCACGCCGTCTCCGCAGCCGGCGGATATGCCGGAGGATTCGCCGGCCTTCGAGAGCGAAATCCGGCAGGCGGACGCAGCATACGTCGCCGCGTTCGACGCCAAGGACGCCGCCGCCCTCGCCGCGCTCTGGTCGCCCGAGGCGGTGTACGTCGATCGCTCCACCGGGGAGGAAACCGTCGGACGCGAAGCGATCGCCGCCCAGTACGCCGCGCTCTTCGAAGCGTCCCCGGATTTGAAACTAAGTCTCGAGGCCGAGTCGATCCAACTCCTCTCGCCCGGCGTGGCGATGGAACATGGCACGGCGACGTTCATCTCGCCCGACGGCGATCCGGAACGGATCGATTTCGTCGCCGTGTGGGTGCGACGCGACGACAAGTGGCTGCTCGATCGCGTCAGCGACGAGGCGACGGTCAATCCTTCGCCGCACTACGAGCACCTCCGCGAAATCGAATGGATGATCGGCGAGTGGATCGACCAGGACGATCAGGCGACGGTCGAGATCTCGTGTCGGTGGTCGCGGAATAAGAACTTCATCATTCGGGAGTTCTCCGTCACAGTCGGCGACGAGATCGACATCTCCGGCATGCAGATAATCGGCTGGAACGCTGAGTCGAACCGTCTGCAATCCTGGACGTTCGATTCCGACGGCGGTTTCGCCGAGGGGACGTGGACCGCAACCGCAGGCCGCTGGTACGTGCGGAATCGCGGCTATACGAGCGACGGCGGACGCGTCGCGGCGACGAACGTGATTCGCGTGATCGATAACGACTCATTCGGATGGCGAACGATGGATCAATCTCTGGACGGCGAGATCCTCCCCGATATCGACGAGACGCTCGTCATCCGACGTCCTTAGACGTCGACACGGCTCTTCCTCATTGCTTCCCGCATCGAACGTCTATTGAACAGGCGAATGTCATGAATCGGTTCTTCCTGGTTGCGGCAGTTCTCGGAACGTTGCTTTGCACGATGGACGCGGCGTCGGCTCGCGGCCCTGGAGGGGGCGGTCGCGCGGGCGGCGGTGGCGGTCGAAGCGGCGGAGGAGGAGGAGGCATGTCGCGACCCTCCCCCGCAGCGGGGCGATCGCCGTCGATGAGCCGCCCCAGCCCGAGCATGAACCGGCCGAGTCCGAACGTCAGTCGCCCGAGCCCGAACGTCAGTCGACCCAATCCGGGAGTCGGCGGAGGCGGGCCGAGACCTTCCACCGGCGCGATCGGCGGCGCTCGGCCAGGCGCCCCGAGCGGTTCTCGACCCGGGTCGATCAGCGGCAACCCCGCGTTCAACCCTGGCAGCGCCGGTTCGCGTCCCGCTTCTGGATTTCCGGGCGCTGGCGCAGGAGTGGCCGCCGGAGCACGTCCCAGCGCGGGTCAACTCGATCGATTCATCGACGCGCCGCGGCCCGGCGCCGGATCGGTCGCCGGCGGAGCGGCTGGCCGCGGAGGCGCTGCCGCGGACTTCCTGCAACAGCCGGGGCGACCTTCGCAACTCCCCGCTCGCGGAAGCGGCGCGCTCGGCGCTGCCGGGGCCGCAGGCATCGGCGCGGCGGTCGGCGTGGGCGCGGGAATCGCCGCGAATCGACCGGGGGCGGGAGAAGGTCTCGCCGATCGTCCCAACGCGGGAGCTGCCGCCGACCGTCGCGCCGACGTCGCGAGCAGCCGCCCGGATCGTATCGAGAACCGACAGCAGTACCAGGACAACCGAGCGGACCGCGTCGATCAGATCCGCGACGAAGTCAACGATACCCCGATTCGAGATTTCTGGGGCGACCATCCCGCCTACGGAGCCTGGGCGATCACGCGCCCGTATCGCTGGGCGTCGTGGGGGGCTTACTCGGGCTGGGTCGGCTACGACGCAGTCGAGCCGGTCTACTACAACTACGGCGACAACGTCTACTACGAGGACGGCTCGGTCTACTACGGCGATCAGCCTGTCGCGACCGCGGAAGAGTACGCGACGCAGGCCGAACAGATCGTCGCCGCCGCTCCGGAAACCCCGCCTGCGGACGCGGAGTGGATGCCGCTGGGAGTGTTCGCCCTGACGCAGGACGGCGAGGCGACCGGCACGACGCCGAACGTCTACATGCAACTCGCGGTCGACAAGACCGGGGTCCTCGTCGGAACCATGCATGACAACGCGACGAACCAGACGCAGCAGCTCGAGGGCATGGTCGACACGAAGTCCCAGCGTGCCGCATGGAGCGTCGTCGGCAAGCAGCGTCCGATCATCGAGACGGGCGTCTACAACCTGACGCAGGACTCGGCGCCCGCCCTCATTCACTTCGCGGACGGCCAAACGCAGCAGTGGCTCCTCGTGCGACTTCCCGATCCTTCCGGCGAATCGTCCTGATCCTCGTGATCGTTTACTCGCCGGCGGCTCCGACTCGGACCGCCGTGGCGACAGAGAGAGCCCTTCTTTCGTCACATTGAGCATCGTCGCATCTCTCCGCGACGTTTCGGCTGCGACTACGCTGGTCGTCGCAGCGGGCGGAGGGTCGAACACTGACGCGGTAGCGTCGCCGCCGACTGACGCTTTCCGCGTGGTCGCGAGTAGGCGAAGCGAAACCTCGCCTGGTGACGTACGCACCTGCTCCGCATCGTCAAATCGTCTCAGCAACTGTAACGTCGGATGGAGGAAGCGGCGAAACAGATCCAACGCTGTCCCGCTAAGCGAACGAGGGCTAGACTTAGGGAGTCTCCGCAGTCCTGATCCGAAATGAGCAAACTCGTCGCAATCCTGCTGATCCCGTTCCTGCTTATCGGGCAGACGGTCGGGGCTGCGCACTCGCATCCGGGAACGACGCCTGAAAGGGCTGAGGAGCACGCCGCTCGACCGCACGTCCATCTGCACGGCCACGACGGCCATTCGCACGCCGATGTCTCCTGCGAAGAATCCGCCGACGCGGGCGATGAGCCGCGTCTGCGGGGAGCCGTCGATCACGACGCCGACGCGCTCTACGGAGCTGGAGGATCGGTCGCCACGCCTCGAACGGACGTTTCTGCGGACGTCAAAACGATTCCGCTGATCGTCTCCTATCTGCCGACGCTGGTCTCACTGACGGAGTTGCAGGAATCGGCGCCGCTGCGTCGATGGCATCCGCCCGACGACACGGCGAAGCGCCCCCTCTATCTGCGGATTTGCTTCCTCCGCTGTTAAGTCGCCGCTGCGACGACTGCCCCTGCGCGCGTCCGCGTTCTCCGTACGCGTGATCCAAGGGCGACGACCTTCGATGTGCGTTTTCTGACGTTCATCGACGCGTCTTTCAGCAGTCACGCTCTCTCCGCGTGCCTGCGCCTGCTGAAAACCGTCCTGACCTGAAGAGGCGCGTCTGTGCGTACCCGAAGACTTCTGACGTTTCTCGCCGCGTTCGTCGTGCTGATCGGGGTCGGCATCGCGGCCTACTTCACCCGCGCGACCTGGTCGCCCTGGATCGCGGCGCTCCGCCAATCGGAAGCGGAGGCAGAGCATGACGCTGCGGAAGCTCCCGTTCCGGAGCCGAAAACGCTGAAGCTGACCGCACAGGGCCGGAAGAACCTGGACCTGAAGGCGGCGCCGGCGAGACCGCAGACCTACGTGCGGACGATTCAGATTCCAGGCACGATCGTCCACCGACCGGGACGAACCGATCGAGGCGTCACGTCGCCCGCGGTCGGCGTCGTGGCAGGCGTTCATGCATTCCCGGGCGACACGGTCGCACCGGGAACCAAGCTGTTCACGCTGCGACTGTTCAGCGAGTACCTGCAGAACGCGCAGACGGAACTCTTCAAGGCCACGCGCGAGACGCTACTGCTCAACGAACAGCGGACGCGGATTTCCGGCCTGACGGAGAGCGGCTCGGTCGCGGGAAACCGTCTGATCGAGATCGAACAGCAGCTTCGCCGGCAGGAGGGTCTGATTCAGGCGTACCGACAGGACCTGCTGACCCGCGGCCTCGCTCCGGAACAGGTCGACCAGGCCGCGACGGGTCAGTTCGTCACGACTGTCGACGTCGTCGCCCCGCCCCGGATCGACTCCACGACGAGCTCCGACGTCGCGATGCAACCCGTCGCGGTAGGCGCCGTCGAAACGGACGATCGCATCTACGAGCTTCAGGAACTCTCCGTCGAACTCGGTCAGACCGTTCAGGCGGGCCAGTCGCTCGCGACGCTGGCGGATCATACGTCGCTGTTCATCGAAGGCCATGCCTTCAAGAGCGAAGCCAGCAACCTCGAACGGGCGGCGCAGAACGGATGGCCGGTGCGGGTCGAGTTCGCGGAAGACGACGCCGAGAACTGGCCGGCAGTCGACCAGACATTCGCGATCCGCCACCTGTCGAACTCGGTCGACGAAGAGAGCCGCACGTTCAGCTTCTACGTCACGCTGATCAACCAGTCTCGGAGCTACGAACGCGACGGCGAACGGTTCGTCGTCTGGCGGTTCCGCCCCGGTCAGCGGGTGCGATTGCACGTACCGGTCGAAGAGATTCCGGAAGTCTTCGTGCTTCCGTCCGGCGCGGTCGTCCGCGACGGCGCCGAGGCCTACGTCTTTCAGCAGAACGGCGACCTGTTCGACCGGATTCCGGTTCACGTCGTTCACGAGGATCGAACCAGCGTCGTCGTGGCGAACGACGGCAGCGTGAAGCCGGGGCTGTTCCTAGCGCAAGGATCGGCCGCGTCGCTCAACCGCATATTGAAGTCGCAGGCCGCCAGCGGCGTCCGCGCCGACGTCCACGTCCACGCGGACGGCACTGTCCACGCCGCTCACTGAGGCGCCTTCCATGCTCAACGCCGTCATTCGATTTTCTTTGCGGTATCGCTCGCTCGTCGTGATGCTGAGCCTGGCCCTGATGGCCTACGGCTCGTATCTCGCGTCGACGATGCCGATCGACGTTTTTCCCGATCTCGACCGTCCTCGCGTCATCATTCTGACGGAGTGTCCGGGACTGGCGACGGAAGAAGTCGAGACGCTCGTGACGCAGCCGATCGAGATCGCGCTGCTCGGCGCGAGCGGCGTCGAGGCAGTGCGCAGTCAATCGACCGCCGGGCTCACCGTCATCTACATCGAGTTCGATTGGGATACGGAAATCCGCGCCGCCCGGCAGACCGTTCAGGAGCGCCTGTCGACGCTCGAAGGCGTGCTGCCGGAGGGCATCCGGCCGCAGATGACTCCGCCGTCGTCGATCATGGGTCAGATCGTCGTCGCGGGTATGTATCGCCAACGCGGACCCGGCGGCGGAAGGCTCGCGCCGATCGGCGAGACGGGACTGCTCGCCGAGATTCTTGAAGGCGAGTCCGCGGAACGCGAGGTCCGCGTCTGGAAGCCGACGCCGCGGGACGTTCCCGAATCGTGGGAGCAAGTCGCGGTCGAACAGGTCGCCTGGAACGGCGTCGACGCGGCGCGAGCGGAAACGGCGATGGTGACGGTCGATGGGACGTCCTACGACGTGCGGTTTCCGACGGACGAAGCGCTGCAGATGGAACTGCGGACGATGGCCGACTGGATCGTTCGTCCGCGGCTTCTCAAAGTCTCGGGCGTCGCGGAAGTCTTCATTCAGGGGGGCGACCGAAAACAGTACCAGGTTCTGATCGACCCGGCGGCGCTGCTCGAATACGGCGTGACGCTGCGGGACGTCGAGACCGCGCTCGCCGAGAGCAACGTCAACACCAGCGGCGGCTTCGCGGTCGAAGGCGAGACGGAGCGACCGATCCGCATCCTGGGTCGGCTCGGACCAGGTTCCGCGGAAGTGATCGACGACCTGCGTCGAATCCCGGTGAAGCGGAACGCCGAGAGATCCGTCCTGCTGGAGCAGGTCGCCGAGATTGTCGAAGGCCCGCAGTTCAAGCGAGGCGACGGCGGCGTGAACGGACGCCCCGGCGTCGTGTTGACCCTCGTGAAACAGCCGCACGTCGACACGCGGAAGTTGACGGACGACGTCGAAGCGGCTCTGGCCGAGTCGCAGGCGTCGCTGCCGCCGGACGTGGTCGTGAACGCCGAGCTGTTTCAGCTCCGCAACTTCATCGACCGCGGAGTCTTCAACGTCGGCGAAGCGCTCGTGATCGGAGCGGGACTGGTTCTGATCATTCTGTTCCTGTTTCTGCTGAACTTCCGCACGACGTTCATCACGCTCACGGCCATTCCCCTATCGCTCGTGATCACGACGCTCGTTTTCAGGGCGGTCGGCTGGATCACCGGTTCGGAACTTTCGATCAACGTCATGACGCTCGGCGGCATCGCCGTCGCGATGGGCGAACTCGTCGACGACGCGATCGTCGACGTCGAGAACATCTTTCGTCGCCTCAAGGAAAACAACGCCTCGCCGACGCCGCGGCCTCCCCTGCAGGTGATCTACGAAGCGAGCGTCGAAGTTCGCGGGGCGATCGTCTTCGGAACGGCGGTCGTGATTCTCGTCTTCCTGCCGCTGTTCGCGCTGTCAGGCGTGGAAGGCCGGCTGTTCGCGCCGCTGGGGGCGGCTTACATCGTCTCGATCCTGGCGTCGCTTCTCGTTTCGCTGACGGTGACCCCGGCTCTCTCGTCGTATCTGCTGCCGAACGCACGGGCGACGCATGCGGAGAAGGACGGGCCGCTTCTGCGGGCGCTAAAAGCCGCGGCGAGCCCGCTGATCCGCTTGAGCATGGCGCGCCCGGGTCTGATGCTGCTGCTGACCTGGCTCGCGGTCGCTTACGCCGGATGGGAAGTCTCCCGCCTTGGTCGCAACTTCCTGCCGCAGTTCGACGAAGGGAGCGTGCAGATCAATCTGACACTGCCGCCCGGCTCGTCGCTGGCGGCGTCGACTGCGAACGCGGCGCTCATCGACGCCGAGCTGCACGCGATGCAGAAGTCGCCCTCGAATCCGAACGGCGAGATCGTCAACTTCGTACGGCGAACCGGTCGTGCGGAGATGGACGAACACGCTTCGCCGGTGAACGCGAGCGAATACATCCTGAGCATGAACCCCGAAAGCGGAAGGCATCGCGAGGAAGTGATCGACGAACTGCTCGTGCGCCTTCACGAGGCTGCTCCGGGAGTCGCCATCGAAGTCGAGCAGCCCCTCGCGCACCTGATCAGCCACATGCTATCGGGCGTTTACGCGCAGATCGCCATCAAGATCCACGGCGACGATCTGGACCAACTTCAGCGGCTCGCGGAACAGGTGCGGGGAACGGTCCAGAGCGTTCCCGGCGTCACGCCGCCGGTCGTCGAACCGATCCAGCAGACAGAGGAACTGCATATCCGCCTGCGGCCCGACGATCTGGCGTTCTACGGGCTGACGCGGGAGTACGTCGGCGGAATCCTGCAGACCGCTCTGCAGGGAGAGGTCGTATCGCAGGTGCTGGAAGGACAGCGGCGCTTCGACCTGCTCGTCCGCCTGGAGGAGGGCTACCGTACGGACTACGCCAACCTCGGACGGTTGCGGATCGATCTGCCGGACGGGGACGGACAGGTCGAACTCCGCGAGCTCGCCGACATCGAAAACGGCGTCGGGCCGAACGCCGTCAATCGCGAGAACGCCCGCAGGCGCATCGTCATCCGGTGCAATACGCAGGGCCGCGATCTGGCGAGCGCGGTCGCCGAGATCCGCGAGCGAGTCGACGCGCAGATCGAGCTGCCGGAGGGCTACTTCGTCGAATACGGCGGGCAGTTCGAGAGTCAGGCACGCGCGACGACCATGATCGGCGTTCTGGCAGGCGTGTCCGTCGTCGGCATTTTCGTCGTGCTGATGATTCTGTTTCCGTCGGTACGAATCGTGGTCCAGATCCTGAACGCGCTGCCGACCGCCTTCATCGGCGGCGCCATCGCGCTCGTGCTCACGCAGCAGTCGCTGACGGTCGCAAGCCTCGTCGGCTTCATTTCGCTCGGCGGCATCGCGGTGCGAAACGGCATCCTGCTCGTCACGCACTACTTCCATCTGATGAAGGAAGAGGGCGAAGAGTTTTCGCAGGCGATGATCCTGCGCGGGAGCCTGGAACGCCTCGCTCCTGTGCTGATGACGGCGCTTACGGCGGGGATCGGGCTGGTTCCGCTCGTCGTCGGCGGTCAGGAGCCGGGACGCGAGATTCTCTACCCGGTCGCGACGGTGATTCTCGGCGGGCTGATCACGTCGACCTTCTGCGAGTTCCTGATTCACCCCGGCCTGTTCTGGAAGTTCAGCGGCAAGGACGCCGCGGCGCTCGCGAGCAGGGACGCTGTAACCGACGAATGGTCCGCGTGAGCGGACGATCGAATCTGCGGCTCGCCTATCGGCGAGCCGTCTCTATCCTCGGAGAGGTTCCATGAAACGCGTAAGTCTCTGCTCCCTGCTCGGCTCCTCGGCAGTCGCCGCCCTGCTGCTCGTCGGCTGCGCACCGGCGGACGCTCCTGCCGATCCGGCAGCTCCTTCTCCGGTCGCGACCGACGATCACGGTCACGAGCACGAAGAAGGCGGTCATTCTCACGGCGACGCTCCCCACGGCGGCACGCTCGCCGACTGGGGCGGCGGAAAGTACCACGTCGAATTCACGGTCGACCACGACAAGCAGTCGTCGACGGTGTACCTCCTCGGCGATGACGCGGTGACGCCGGCGCCCGTGAAGGCGGCGGACGGCAAGATCTTGCTGTCGATCGACGAGCCGGCGTTCCAGGTCGACCTGGTCGCCGAACCGCTGGAAGGCGAAGCCGACGGCGCCGCGTCGCGCTACACGGGGACGCACGAAAGCCTCAGCATCGTCCGGGAGTTCGCCGGCTCGGTCAGCGGCGAAGTCGACGGCACGCCGTACGTCGGCGAGTTCAAGGAACTGCCGCACGGCCACGAGCACGAATAATTCTTCGGTGCGCGGCTTCTCTGGCCGCCGGCGGATCACCTGGTTCGTGGGCGGCTGATCGAAAGGCGATGCGATGTGGATGCTGCTGCTTCGCGGGCTCGTTGCCGGCGCGACGGTCGTCGTCGTGACGGAGCTTGCCCGACGCTTTCCTCGCATCGGGACGCTCGTGCTGACGCTTCCGCTCGTCAGCCTGATCGCGTTCGTCGCCGCCTGGACGAACGAGGCGGACGTCCCCACTATCTCTCGCCTCGCTCGGGAAACGCTGATCCTCGTGCCGCTCGGCCTTCCGTTCTTCGTTCCGCTAGCGTTCGCGGAAACGTTGCGTCTCGGCTTCTGGCCTGCCTTCGGACTCGGCGTCGTGCTCGCAGGCACGACGATCGGCGCCTACTTCTACTTTGCGGGAGTGAGGTGAAGCCTCCGCAGCACGCGGGTGCGAACGAGCCTCGAATTAGCAGCCTTCAACCTTTCGTCACGCATTATCGCGACGCGGACTGTCGGCAGCCCCATCTTGCAAATGAATTGCACGCATGCAGAATGGTGCAATCCAATTGCAGGAGCCTTCCCGATGCCGAAGCTGCCCGTTACCGTTCTTTCCGGCTTTCTAGGCGCTGGGAAGACGACGCTATTGAACCGATTGCTTCGCGATCGAGGCGAGTCGCGGGTCGCCGTAATCGTGAACGACATGAGCGAAGTCAACATCGACGCCGCGCTCGTTCGCGGCGGCGAAGCTGCGCTTCAGCGAGCGGATGAGCGTTTGATCGAAATGACGAACGGGTGCATTTGCTGCACCCTTCGCGAAGACCTGCTGGTCGAGGTTGCGAAGCTCGCTCGGGAGGGACGGTTCGACTACCTGCTGATCGAGTCGACTGGCATCTCCGAACCAATGCCGGTCGCGGAGACCTTCACGTTCGCCGACGAAGACGGCGCTTCGCTGGGCGATGTCGCCCGCCTCGACACGCTCGTCACGGTCGTCGATGCGTCGCAGTTTCTCGAAGAGACGGCCTCCTGGGACGGTCTCGTCGATCGGGGCCTCGGCCTCGACGAGACGGACGTGCGAAACGTCGTCGATCTGTTGATCGACCAGGTCGAGTTCGCCAACGTCATCGTCCTCAACAAGTGCGACCTCGTCACGCCGGAAAAACTAGGCTCCGTCGAGCGCCTGATCGAGCGACTCAATCCCGCCGCCCGCATTCTGCACGCCGTTCGAGGCGAGATCGACCCCCGCAAGGTTTTGGGAACGGGCCTGTTCGATCCTGAAGCGGCTGCCGCGGCTCCTGGCTGGCTCGAAGTTCCCAGAGGATCCGAACAGCCGGAGACCGAGGAATACGGAATCTCCAGCTTCGTCTTCCGCGCCCGCCGCCCCTTTCATCCCGAGAGATTGGCGGCTGCTTTCGAGGACGACGACGCGCTGTTTCGCGACGTCGTCCGCTCGAAGGGTTTCTGTTGGATCGCGTCGCGGCACGACGAAGCTTACGAGTGGTCGCAAGCGGGCGTTTCCCTCGGACTCGAATTCGCCGGACGGTGGTGGGCTGCTACCGATGAAGCGGAGCTTCCTGACGATCCGGAGCTTCGCGCGGAAACCGAGCACGTCTGGGAGGAGCCGTTCGGCGATCGACGGCAGGAGTTGGCGATCATCGGCCTGCACATGGACCACGCGCGGACTCGCGGCATCCTCGATGCGTGTCTGCTGACCGACGAAGAGTTCGCCGAAGGACCGCAAGTCTGGGCCACGTACCTCGATCCGCTCCCGTTCGAGAGCGGCGAAGCGGCCGAAGAAGACAGCGACGCGCAGCAGTCGGAGGACTCAGCTAAGCACGCCGGGGGAGAGACGGCGTTAGAGGACGTAGCGGGAAAGAACTCGCCGCCGAGGGCGCTCGATGTTTAGAGGCAAGAAAGTCGACGTCCTCGTCGTCGGCGGGGGAGCCGCGGGAATCGGCGTCGGCGTGGCGCTTCAGCATGCGGGCGTCAAGAAGCTGCTGGTCGTCGATCGGGATCGCGTGGGCGCGTCGTTCGAGCGCTGGCCGTCGGAGATGCGCTTCATCACCCCCTCGTTCGCGACGAACTCGGTCGGGATGCTCGATCTGAACGCCGTCGCCGTCGGTACGTCGCCGGCCCATTCGCTTCGCCGCCAGCATCCGAGCGGCAGAGAGTATGCCTCGTACCTTCGCGCGGCCGCGAAGTACTTCGAGCTGCCGTTGCAGGAGGGAACGGACGTTCGCTCCTGCGTTCCGGACGGTTCTCGATTTCGCGTCGATACGTCGAACGGGGAAGTGCAGGCTCGCTTCGTCGTCTGGGCGACCGGGGAGTTTCAGTACCCGCGCACCGCGTCGTTTCCCGGAGCGGAACTCTGTCTGCATAGCTCGCAGGTTACGTCGTGGGGCGCCCTCGACGGCGACGAGCGGCTCTTCGTCGGCGGGTACGAGAGCGGTCTCGACGGAGCGCTGCGGCTCGCAGAAGCTGGCAAACGCGTGACCGTACTGGCTCGCTCGCCGAAATGGGAAGAATCGTCGTCCGACCCGAGTCTCTCCCTTTCGACCGTTACCTACGAACGGCTCGAACTCGCTCGAAAGATCCGACCTGACCGGCTTCAGTTGGTCGGCGACGCGGACGTGATCGCCGTCGAACGCCAGGGACAAACGTTCGTCGCGACCTCGCGAGACGGGCGAACCTGGACGTCGGCTCGTGCGCCGATCGCTGCGGTCGGCTTCGAGGGGGGCTATCGCAGCCTCGGTCCGCTGCTGGAACCGCGCGAGGACGGCTTTCCGCGCCTGACGAACGACGACGAATCGACGCGGATGCCGGGCCTGTTTCTGGTCGGCCCTTCCGTGCGGCACGATCGCCACGTCTTCTGTTTCATTTTCAAGTTCCGCCAGCGGTTCGCGGTCGTCGCCAAAGCCGTTGCCACGCGTCTCGGCCTGGAGGCGAAGGATCTGGAGATGTACCGGCAGTGGGGAATGTATCTCGACGATCTGTCGTGTTGCGGCGAAGAGTGCGCGTGTTAAGGCCAATCGAGGAAACGATCGATGCAGCGAGAACCTGGTGACGAATCTCTGAACGCGGGCGCTATCGCGACCGCTTCGCCGGAGCACGCGACGATGTGCGCCCCGGCCGCAGCAGTCGTTCTCACGGTCGGGAAAGAGTCTTCGGGAAAGTCGGAACTCGCCGCGGCGCTGACGGGTCGCCCGTCCCGCTCCGCGAACTTCCGCGGCTCGACGGTCGAGGTGGAGCGTTACGTTTCCCGCGACGGATCCTTCACAGTTCACGACGCACCTGGAATCGTACGCGACTCCGACGCCGAGACGACCAGGCGCGCGCTGGCGGCGCTTGGTTCTGTCGAGACGACGCTCTTGGTCGTCCGTGCGACGTCGCTCGACGAAGACCTGGCGGATCTGCTTCCGCTCGTCGTCGGGAAACGGGGCGTCGTCGCCGTGACGTTCTGGGACAAGGTGCAGCTTGGAGAAGCCGCGATCGAGGCGATCGAGCGGCTTTCGGCGAACTGCGGCGTCGACTTCGTTCCGCTCGACGCGACCCGGCTCGACGCTCCGACGCGGGAGCGTTTGAAGCAGGCGCTCGCGGCGCCGCGTAGCTTCCAGCGGGCGTCGCTGACCGTGCGTGCCGGATGGAGAATCGAACCGAAACCTGGAATCTTCGAGCGCCCTGTCGTCGGACCCGCGCTCGGCATCGCGTTGCTTGCGGCCCCCGCTCTGCTGGCCGTCTTCGGGGCTAACCGAATCGCCGAACTCCTTCATCCGCTCGCGCAGGCGATCGTCGATCCCGTCATCGCGTGGGCGAACGCCAACCTTCCGACCCCTTTGCAGGTCGTTCTGACTGCGGAGGCCGAAGGGTTCGGCTACGGCCTCCTGAACATGGGACCCTTTCTGCTCGTGTGGGCCTTGCCGACGGTCCTGTTCTTCGCGCTCGCGCTGGCCGTCTACAAGACGACGGGACTGATCGAGCGAATCAACGTCGCGGTCCACCCTCTGGTTCGCCCCTTCGGCCTGACGGGACGCGATCTGGTTCGGGCGGCGATGGGGTTCGGCTGCAACGTGCCTGCAGTGATCTCCACCCGAGCCTGTTCGAGTTGTTCGCGGGGAGCGGCGATCGCGGCGATCTCCTACGGGTCGGCGTGCTCCTACCAGCTTCCGGCGACGCTGGCCGTGCTGTCGGTCGTCGGAGCCGCCAACGACATCTCGCCCACGCTGCTCGCGGCGATCTACCTGGCCTATCTCGTTTTCACCGCCTTGCTGTTCGTGCGGCTGGTCTCGACGAAAGAGGCTCGCGATCCGCTGAACGTGCTGACGTCCCGGTCACGTCCGTTTCTTCGACTGCCTTCGTTGCGCTCCGTATGGCGAGACGCGAGCGGCGCGGTTCGACAGTTTCTCGTTCAGGCGATCCCGATCTTCTTCGCGATCTGCGTGTTCGCCTCGGCGCTGGCCTGGTCCGGCGTGCTGGAGGCGGTATCGAGTCGCCTCGCGCCGGCCATGGAAGCGTTCGGCCTTCCGTCGGAGACGACGCTGCCGATCTTGCTTTCGGCGATCCGCAAAGACGGGATCTTTCTGCTGGCTGACGAGCGGTCCGCCGCGGCGCTGTCGCCGGTTCAGGCTTTGGCCGCCGTCTATTTCGCCGGCACTGCCGTCCCCTGCCTCGTCACGGCGTGGACGATCGCTCGCGAAAAGAGCGTCCGGTTCGCGCTGACGCTTCTCGTTCGCCAGTGCGCCTTTGCAGCGGTCTGCACCCTTGCGCTCGCCTGGGGCGGCTACGCGCTGGTCCGTCTCTTCGGTTCAGCGTGAGTCAGCGAGGATCGGAAATGGCGACTGCCTCGAAGCGGCTCCCGATCGAGCGCCTTTTTGAAGACGTCGGTCTCCCGCCCGACGTCTTCATCGAAAGACTTCTCGGTCAGCAGCTTTGGTGCTGGGGACGAGACGTGTCCGATCCTGAACGAAATCTCTTCGTCAGGTTCGGCTACCGTCGTTACCCGCCGCCGGCATCTCAGAATGACTGCTCCAGCGTTTACGTCGCCCGCGTCAGCCCTGGCGTCCAAGTCCTTCCGCGAGGCTTCGGCATACTGTTTCTGGACCGGCGCGCCGGCGGACTGTTCATTCCGCGTGCCAAATTCTGTCTGCTCCTGACGCGGAAGCCGCGGCTGGACCGGCGTCCTTGGGCGTTCGAGGACCTGCCGACGCTCAGGCGCCCTCGGAGCCGCGTCGATCGCAATGTCGCGTTCGATCTTGCGGCGCGCACCTTCTCTTGGATCGCCGAATACGAAAAGCTGGTGAGGCGTCGTTACGGCAGGAAGTTGCGGGAGGCGAGTCTCGAAGGATGGCGAGACCGACAGATCGTTCCGGCGGACGAGATGGCGGAGACTTGGGCGAGTCTGTCTCGAAACGCAGACGAATTCTTCGCGAGATTCGAGACGAGCCCCCCATGACCGCGCCGCCGCTGGAAGAGCGCTCCTCCTCTCTCTTCCCTGAAGAATTGGGGACGTCGCCGGTCGTCGATACGCTTCGACATATCGCCGCCCTATTGAGCTTCGGCAGCGCGGCGCTCCTACTGCTTCAATACCCTCCCGACTACTTTCTATGTTTAAGAGCGACGGCGGCTCTCTGGCTGGGCCTGCGGATGCTGGGGGCCTTCGAGGGGCATCTCGCGACCACCATATTGTCGTTCGCCCTGGCAGTCGCATGCACTGCGTCCGTCGGTCGCGAAGCGCCGGCGACCGAGGCCGTCGCTTTGTCGCTCCTTTTTCTGCTCGATCTGCGCGCTGTTCTGCGTAAACGGAAGTAACCGATTTATGCGAGGCAAGAGAGTCTGGTTCGTGTCGCTCGCGGCGCTCCTCGGAGGTTGGCTCGCCGTCCAGCTTTTCGTAGTTCCTGCGTGGAGACTGGCCTTCGATTCTGGGCCCCAGAATCTCGCTGCCGGCGAATCTGTCGAACTGTCTGCCGCCGATCGCCTGCAGATCGCTACGGTTCAACTTGTCGTGACCGGGGTCGTCTTCTTCTTCGGAGCGTCGCTGGGAAGCTTCCTTAACGTCGTCGTCTATCGCCTGCCTCAGGGCCGCTCGCTCCTCGGCGGCTCGAAATGCCCACGATGCGGAACTCCCATCGGCCGGTACGACAACGTCCCCGTATTCGGCTGGGTTCGGCTGGGAGGCCGCTGTCGTACGTGTCGGCTGCCCATCTCGGCTCGTTACCCCACCGTCGAGGCGACGTTCGGACTTGCCTGCGTCTTGCTCCTCTTCGTCGAACTGCTCTCGGGAGGAGCGAATCTGCCCGACGGTCCGCGATACTTCAACACCGGGTTCGTCTGGATCATCTTCTACACGAAGTGGGACATGGTCGGCCTCTATGCCTACCATGTAGCGATGCTGTTCGTGCTGCTCGCGATCGGACTGATCGCGACGCACCGACAGCGGGTTCCTGTCTCGCTCCTCGCCGGAGCGATCGCGGTCGCCGTTGCGGGACAGGTTCTCTGGCCCGAGACCCTCGCGATGAACGCACCCGCGATGGTCTCTTCGGACGGGTCGTACGTGGCGAGCGTTCGCTCGCTCGCCGTTTCCGTGCTATTCGCGACGGCGATCGCCGGAGGCGTCGCTGTAGCCGGAGGTTTGGGAGACCTGCTTTCGGGCAGCAAGTCGCAGGACTCGCTGAATGTCGGTGCGGCGCTCCTGATCGCGGGTCTGTTTCTGGACTGGAGATCGGCCCTCTCGATTGCACTTCTTACGCTGGGGGCGGCGCTCGCGTCGCGCGCGATCTCGACGCTCCGGCCCGCCGTGCCTGTCGCATCGCCTGGCCTTCTGGCGTTCTTCGCGGCAGCGCTTCACCTTTGCCTGTGGCGCGCCGTCTTGACCCTCGACCTGTGGCCGGGATACGGCTCCTCGCTCGCGACGGTCGTCTGGACCGTAGTGGCCTGCGGAATCGCGTTCGCCTGTTCGCTCAGCGAGCGTCGCCTCGTTGTCGCGACCTGAAGAGTGGGCGGAGGATGGGGACGTCGAAGCCCTCGACGCATACAGACCAGGGCCTTCAGCGACGCTGTTGAACCGATAGCGGCGCTCCGACAGAGCACGGCAGAGCAGCTTGGGCGAGCGACGGACGACTATGCCCTGTCGAGCGGCCGCTGAGCATCGCTGTCGCGGCGGCCGGTCTACGTGAACAACACCCGAACGACGTAGAACATCCCGACGAAGACCACCAGTCCTGCGTGAATCTGGGGCCACGGGAGCTTGCCGAACCAGGACTGAGGACGAACGAACCTGTTGCCGAACGTCTGAATGAAGACCCCGAGCAGGGTGAGGGACGTCGCGATGCCGGCGGCGAACAGACCGATGACGGCGTACGCGGCGACCGGCGCTCCCGTCGACATGCTGGAGAAGTAGGCCGCCATCGCGGACGGACAGGGCAACAGGCCGAAGGCGACTCCTAGCAAGGCGCTCATCGAGTAGCTCGTTCGAATCTGCGTTCGATCGGATTCGGCCCGCTTCTCGCCGCAGCGATGCTGATGGCCGGCGCAACTGCATCGCGGCTTCGCCCGCGAGGCGGACCACATCATCCAGAATCCGACGCCGATGACCAACGACGCGCTGACGAGTTGCATCGCTCCCGTGATCACGTCGTTCTCATGCTCGTGATCGCCGGTGACCAGGTGATGCGTCAGATGCACCGCCGCGGCGACTCCGATCAACGAGACGGAGTGCGAGACCGCGCTGGACAGACCGATGACGAGCGGATGAATCCAGGTCCTGCGCTCGCCTCCCAAGTAAACCAGCATCGCCGTCTTGCCATGGCCCGGCTCGAGAGCGTGCAAAGCTCCCAAGCCGAAGGCGAGTCCGAGCGTAACCTCGTGGGTATGAGCGATCACTGAGAAATCTCGTCGTTTCTGCCGAAGCTGAGGATCTCTTCGTATCGGAGAGATGGACGTTTCTTGTCGCGACGGCTTAGCCCCATCGAACGTGCGTTCGCTCACAGATCGCAGGAACGCCTTCGGCGCCTAACGAGGATGATGAGCGATCGAATACGTGGGCGCCGCATACGCGTCTCGTAGCCGGCGGTAGGCGGTCTCGACGTCGCGCGCGTACAGGAGTGCAGGCTCATGGAACGTTCCCGTCGATCGTCGAAGTTCCGGACGAATCGGACGCGAACTGCGCGGCGTCGCGGGCATCGCACGGCGCTCGCTCGTCGTTCATCGACGCTCAAAAAGGAGCCGTCGAGGTAACGAAGTCGAGACGCGGGCGAGGGGCAAGCGACCGGGACTCGGAAGCGATCCGACGGTCAGGCGGCGCAGTTCGTCATCTGCATAGCGGAATCAGACGACGGCGGGCGGTCCGCGGCAGGCGGCCGAGCGAAGATCGAATTCGACCGGCGCCGACGCAGGAAGTTCCTGCACGGCGACGACGTCGATCGTCGGGAGAACGCAGCCCTGTTCCGGCTGCGACAGCACGAAACTCGCGAACAGAGCGCAAAGCAGGCAGTCCGAATCGGCGGCGGTCCGCAGTTCGACCCAGCCCTCTCGCGCGACAGGTCCCGCGAAGCATTCGTCGACGGACGTGACGCAGGTCCCGTGTTCGCAGCCGCCGCACGCGTCGTTTTGCGATGGGATCGACGACGCGCGGTCGTAGACGGGATCGCCGACGGTGAGATGGCCGCCGCACCCGCAGTCGCCGTGGGACATCCCCGGCAGGAGATGCAGCGCCGGCAGAAACGTCGGGATCCCGATCGCCGCGAGGGCGGCGAGCGCGAGGACCGATCGGATGGCTGCCGGGAAGAACATCGAATTGCCTTATGCAAGTCGATTGTAAGTGGCCGACGCTTTCGCTCAAGGGACGTTTCTTGACTTCATGGAAACTTGTTCGTGATCGGGCAACCTGAACCTCTCTGACGCTTCCTCTGATCCGACGCAATGGACGACGCGGGACAGAGTCAGCCCGCGACGCGCGGCGGAACGTCGACCGCAATTTCCGAAGTTTTCAGCCCCTCTATCGGCGGGAGACGATCGCAGGTCGTTAGATTGAACGGCCGGTCGTTTTGATGCAGGTCGCACTCGCCGCACAGGCGGTTCGTGAGTTTTCTATGCGAAATCCCATGCGACGCGGATTCACGCTCGTCGAACTGCTGGTCGTCATCGCCGTCATCGGGACGCTGATCGCGCTGCTCCTCCCAGCCGTGCAAATGGCCCGCGAGGCAGCGAACCGGAGCCATTGCACGAACAACCTTAAGCAGATCGCCCTGGCGCTGTCGAACTTTTCCGACAGCGTAGGCGCCTACCCGCCTGCCAGGATCGCCGAACGTCCCGGGGATCCCGACGGCCAGAGCTGCGGCGGAAACCATCCGTCGTGGATGGTTCGGGTCCTTCCTTACCTGGAGCAGAACCCCGCGTACGATCAGTGGCAGATCGACTTGCCGATGACCGAGCAAGCCGACGCCGCACGCATGACGGCCCTTTCGACGTACGTCTGCCCGTCGCGTCGGTCCGCATCGTCCGCAGTCATGCCGTCGCAGATGGGAGACGAGATCGTCTTGTCGTGCGGATGCGTATTTCCCGCCAAGAACATCCCGGGCGGAGCCGTGACCGATTACGCAGGGAATCACGGCGACCTCTCTGCCGGTTCCAGCGGTCTAGCGACCGACCTCTACTGGGGCGGAAACGGCACGGGAGTCCTCATCACCAGCCGGGGCGATTGCGACGGCGATCGTGCGGTGAACTGGAAGGACCGCATCCGCCCTGCCGACGTTCTCGACGGACTGTCGCATACCACGATCGTCGGAGAGCGGCATGTTCAGTTAGACAAAATGCTTCAGGCGCCTGACGACGGTCCGATGTTCGACGGTTCGGCGTTCTACTACATGTCCCGCGTAGGCGGACCCGGCGTGCCGCTCGCCCGAGGACCCCGGGATTCGGTCGACGGGATGGGACTCTACGCGTTCGGAAGCGTTCATCCGGGCGTGGTGCAATTCGCCTTCTGCGACGGTCACGTCGCTGCGATTCCGACCACGATCAGCACGCTCACGCTGGAGCGCCTATGCAACCGCGCCGATGGGCAACCGATTCCGGGCTATTGAGTTCAGGAGGCGCCGTGATTCGGTTCGGACTGTGCCTGGTATTCGCAGTCGTGATCGCCGCAGCTCAAGGCTGCAGCGGCGACGGTCTCGCGCCCGTCACCGGCGTCGTGCTCTATACCGACGGCACGCCGCTAACGACGGGCGTCATCGAGTTCGCACCGACGGATGGCGGGCCGACCGCCAGGGCCTCGCTCGGCGAGGAGGGGCGTTTCACGCTGCATACGGACGATCGCGTGGGGGCCGTCCCGGGAACGCACCTGGTCAGCGTGATGATGCTGCTGCCTCCCGATACGGCCGCCGTCGCAGCCAAGCATTCGCACCCCGTCCGCGTGCCTCACGCCCGCTACCGACGGTTCGACACGTCGGGGCTGGAAAGAGTAGTCACCGCCGACGAACCCAACGAGTTTCTATTCGTGATCGAGCCGGCGGGCGCCGCCGAGAGGCGTTAGGTCGTCGGGAGCTCGCAGCAGTCGCGGCAGCGGCCTCTGAACACGGCTTCGTCGACGAAGCCGACCGACGTCTGCACTTCGGCAGTGACCTCCAGGTCGGGAAGTCGGAAGGCGGTGTCGCAGTCGGCGCAGAGGAAGTACCGCCGGAGCGCCGCAACCTGGCTCTTGCTATCCGCGTCAACGGCCTCGTATCGCCAGATCGAGTCGCCGAACGCGATCCGGCGGGCGAGCCCTGCCGCGACGAACTCGTTGAGCGCCCGGTAGACGGTCGACTGGTCGATGCGGCGGTCTCGCAGGGCCTTCGCCAGTTCGGCGTGCGTCGTCAGGAAGGGCGCGGAGTCCAGCAAGCGAAACACTGCCAGCCGGGGCGGCGTCGCACGCAGGCCCCGTTCGTTGAGCCGCCTGGCAAGAAGCTTCGCCTCGCCGGGAAGGGTAAGCCGCCAGGCAGAGGCGTTCGGCCCCTCGGCTCCCTCTTCGCGATCAGGTTGCGACATGGCTGGCGGAGGAGATGGGCGACAGGATTTCGGCGCGGGCCGGCATACATCACGCGTCGTTCAAAGGTGAACGAAGCCGTCTCCTCGATCGCTCCGAACAACGCGGTCGAAGCGATCGAATGCGAATTTTCGAAGAAACCGCGACTTCTGTCTTGCACCTGCCATCCACCTTTTTACAATCCGATTGCAAGTTCGCAATACCGAGTTTTCGATGCTGTCCGTTCGCAATCATCTTCAAGCGGCTTACGCGGCGATCGTCGCTGTGCTGGTCGCAGCGTTCCTGCCGGCGCTCCATGCGGTGCCCGGTTTGGAGCATGATTGCGCGTCGACGAGTTGCTGCGATAACGCAAGTCGCTCGTCCTGCGACGGTCACGAGCATCGGCATTCCGCGTGCGGTCACGGCCACGCGCATGCCGCGAAGACGGACGTAGTCTCGAAGCAATCGTCGACCGATCGCCCCGAACTTCGAGCGGGAACCTGCGGCGAATCCTGCCTGCTCTGCAGCCTGTTCAAGAGCTTCGTCTGGGCGTCGCCTGAACTTGGGGAAGCGCCCGAGTTCGATTCGATCGTCGCAACGCTCGAATCGCTCCCTGCTTCGACGCCGCATGCGTCGATCCACACCCGACGCTGTCGGGGACCGCCGGCTGACCGGCGCTGCTGCTAGAGCCTGCTCGAGGCTTCGCGTGCGCGGTGCACGTCGGCAGTTTCGGACAGCTTCTCTCTGCGATCAAGAGTCGATCCCGGGCGGCGCTGCATGCGCACGCTCGAAACGATCGCTCTCGAATGCGCGTCGACTCGCATCGATAGCCAGGGCCCGGCTACCGATCGAGCGGCTCGATAAGGCGTCTGCCTCCTATCAGGAGGCCGCGCACCAGACGGGCGGTGGACCTGCTCGCCCCGGCGGCTCATCTCGCTGCCGAGTTTTCCATGGCGCTGGGATTCCATGACGGAGTCTCGCGGCGCGACTCTCCGTGCTGCCGATGAGGCAGCGAACTGTTTCCTGTTCCTATGTGAAGGTTACCTCAAGATGAAGAACGTGCTGAAGCTGTTCCGCAACAAGAAGGGCCAGGGTCTGGTCGAGTACGGCATCCTCGTCGGCGGCATCGCGCTGGTCTGCCTCGTCGCCGTCGCGATCCTGGGTCACAAGGCCAACGACCTGCTCGCGATCACGGCCGCCGCACTTCCGGGCGCTCACGCGGACGACAACGGACCGATCGTCAGCGGCAAGCTGGTGAACACTCTCCAGGACACCAACGGCGTCGTCTATCTCGACACGGCGACTCCGGGCTCGATCGCCGGCAATGTCGGTATCCCCGGCGCTGATGCGCTTTCGGTCGAAGCGGCTGACCTCACCCCGTAGTCGCGGGACGAGCGAGTTTGTTTTGTACGACGAACAAGCGACCCTCGGCGTCACCTCGGCGCCGGGGGTTCATTCCGTTCATTAAGAGACGTCTCGAAGTGCCTCCTGAAGTCGTCATCCTGGCTCCGTTCGCGGCGCTGATCGTCGCGAGCGCCTTCGACTTGCGGACGCGAGAGATCCCGGACTGGATTCCTCTTGCGCTACTGGCGGCCGGGGCGATCGCGATTCTCGGCGGCGTCTGGCCGCTGACGTGGACGGCGGCGGCGCTCGGCGTAGCGACCGGACTTGCGATCGCGCTCGTCGCGGGACTCGTGTTCAAGTTCGGCGGAGGCGACGCGAAACTGATCGTCGCCCTCGGCATCTGGCTCGGCCCCGCCGGGCTCCTGATGACGCTCCTCTGGACGGCGCTCTTCGGAGCGGCTCTCGCCATCGTCGCGAAGGCGCGAGGCAAGGCGGACTACGCCTACGCTCCCGCCATCGCGGCCGGGCTCGCGCTGCAAGCTGCGTTCAGTTATCTCCTTCCTCGATTTCTCTAAGACTCCTCCGCCTCCCATGCGATCACGATCCTCGCGCAGCCGCGGAGTCGGCGCGCCGCTACTGATCGGCGGAGCCGTCGTCCTGTTGCTGCTCGCTGCCGGCGGAACGGTCGCCGGTCTCTACGCGACTGGCGCATTCGACGTCGCCCCTGCGAAGCCCTCGCGCGAAGGTCTGATCGCATGCCCGGCGACCTCACGCCCGATCGCGTCGTATGCCAAGATCACGCGCGACGATCTTATCAATCCGCAGACGCGACAACTGCACGTCATCTGGATCGACGAGAAGCTCGAGTCGACGGTCGTTCGCGACTTGTCGAAGATCGTGGGACGCGTGGCATCGCGCGATAAGGCGCCGAATCTCGTCTTCTCCGAAAGCGATTTTTTCCCCATCGGTACCCGGCCGGGACTCGCTGCCGGCGTGCCGGCGGGCAAGCGGTCGTTCACCGTGGCGACGCAGGAGATCGACGGGCTCGACCTGCTGCGTCAGGGAGATACGTTCGATCTGTTTGCTGCCTTGGGACAGGCGGACGAAGAGAAGCCGATGTCGAACGTCGAACTCGCCGCGCTGCTCGGGGGGATCAAGCCGCCGGACGCTCAGGCGGGTCAGTTCGCGCGACAGGCCGGCGTGCGTCCGCTCGCGTCGGGCGCCGCGATGGTCGCGCTCACGCAGGGGAAGACGCAGTCGACCGCTGGGATCGAAGGGCTCACGGTGCCCCCGTCCGGTTCCCGCCGCACGACGACCGAAACCGTCGCGACGATCGCGGTCGCTCCCGACGAGATCGCCCCCCTCGCCGAAGCGCTGGCGCTCGACGTGCCGATCTTCTGCGTCGCTCGCAGCGGCAGGCCCGACGCAGAGAGCGCCGAGCCGAAGGTTTCGCTCGAAGGAATGGTCGCCGTTCCCGTCGCGGTCCGTCCGCTGCACGCCTATTCGGCGATCGCTCAGGAAGACCTCGCCGACCCGATCAGCGGCAAACTGAACGTCTACTATTTTCCGCCCGAAAAGCTTTCTTCCGCGTGGGTCGTGTCGCTATCCGACCTTCTCGGACGCGTCTTGAAGGACGACGTTCCGGCGGGCGCGCCGTTCGAGGAATCGATGTTCCTTCCTAAGGGAGCTCGCCCCGGTCTCGCCGCCGCGGCGCCGGAGGGAACGCGGACGATCGTCGTTCCCAAAGATCGGATCCAGGGGCTCGACGATCTCTCCCGCGGCGACCGGTTCGCGGTCTTCGCGACCCTTCCGCAGAACCTCACGCCGACCGCTGCTGCGACGGAATGGGCGTCGCTGGTCGGCGGACGACTTAGTCCGGAGGACGAGAAGGTCGATCGCATGCTGCGACTCGGCGTTCGCCGCGCGGTGAGCGAAGCGACGCTGCTCGACGTTCGCGAAGAGACCGAGGACGCGGCGGTCGCCGTTCCCGCCGACGAAGTCGAGACCTTCGCGCAATTGATCGACAGCGCGGACCAGCTTCGGGCTTCGGCTGTCTCGCAGTACGCCGTCCCCGCGCCGCCAGGCGATACGAATGATGACTCGCCGACCGAAAAAACGGAGAACGATTTCGAGATCGCCCTCTCCAGCTACCAGGCTCCGATCGAACCCGATTCCGACGCCGCCGCGAATGCCGATGACGCGATGATCGCCGTGCCCGTCACGGTGCGTCGCGTGGAAGCGTACCGGCGACTTGCCGTCGAAGACTTCCTCGACCCGGCGACGGGCAAGGTTCGTTACTTCTACTTCCCGAAGGAGAAGGTCTCGCCGGAGTGGCGGACGGAGGTCAGCGACCTTCTCGATCGCGTCACCGCCCAACCGATCGAACTGGGGCGAGCCGTTCGCGAGAACGATCTCGCGTTGGAAGGGACGACCGAAGGTTCCGCCGGCGGCGTGCCGGCGGCGATGCGGAGCGTCAACCTCGACACGACGCAGGCGAGCGGCCTCGCCGGGTTCCGACGCGGCGATCGATTGACCCTGCTGGCGTACGCTCCCCTTTCGATCGACGGCAGCATCGTCGTCGACGGCGGCGACGGAGCGCTCGCGGGCGCGCTCAAGCCGACCGACGTTCGAGTGATTGCAGGCGAAGCTCTGGTGGTCGACCTGGAAGAGAGCGTCGCCGTGACCCGCTTTCGCCCGGCGACGACGGTCGACGATTACTCCACGATCGACGCGGCCGGAGTCGTCTCGCGCGGAACGCGTCGGGTGAACGAGGCGGAACCTTACGAAACTTCCGCTTCCCGCTACACGCTCGCAGTTCGGCCTGACGAGGTGAGGAAGATCAGCGAGGCCCTTGCGCATGGAATGACGATCGTCGCGACCGGCTATTCGGGCCGTCCCGGAACGCTGGACGAGGCGCGACTGGTCGCCGAGCCGCCCTCGCTGAAGACGCACGTCGTCGAGCATCTTCGCGACGGCCAGAAAACGAGCCAGACCTGGGTCCGCCGCGTCCCCGCCAGCGACACCCCCTCTCCCTGATCGACGATCTTTCCCTCTCCGCATCGAGCGTCGATCGGCGTCACGACTTATCAGGCGACTTCTTCCATGGCTCAATACGTTCTCGTCGATTCCTCCGACCCCCGCCTGGGCGCGGAGATCGAGGACTCGATCGCACGCATGGGCGAGGATCGCCCGGTCGTGATTCTCGCGCCCGATCTGCCTCGGGCGATCGAATCGCTGCGGAATCGGCGACCGCACTTCGCGATCGTGAACATGGACCGCGGCCTGCACGCGTTCAAAGCTTTCGCGCAGGAAGTCCAGGCCGCGACGCCCGACACCGTCGTCATCGGCGCCTACCTTCCCGACGAACGGGACGAGGGGCTCGACGCGCGCGTCCGATCCGCGGCGCTCATCGAAGCGGTCCGCTGCGGCGCCAAGGATTTTCTGCGCCGTCCCGCGGCATCGCCCGACCTGATCGAAATTCTGAAGCGCTTTCATAACGAAGGAACGCGTCGTCGCGACGATCGCGTGGCGCCGATCGTCTCGTTCGTCAGCAACAAAGGAGGCGTCGGCAAGTCGACCCTCGCGACGAACTCCGCGGTGCGGCTCGCTCAGCGGCATCCCGACGGCGTGCTGCTCGTGGACGCGTCGCTGCAGATGGGCGTCTGCCACAGCCTGCTCGACGTGCGACCGACGACGTCGCTGCTCGATGCGGCGCGAGAGCGGGACCGCCTCGACGGGACGCTCCTTCGTCAGCTTGCCGTGCCGCACGAGAGCGGCCTCGACCTGCTCGCGGCGCCCCCCGACGCGATCGCCGCAGCGGAGGTCGACGAAGACCTTCTCTGCCGGACGCTGGCTCTGGCCAGGCGAGAATACGAGTACGTCGTGGTCGACACGTTCCCCGTCTTCGATCGCTCGATCATGGCGATTCTGGACGTTTCCGATCTGGCGTTCGTCGTGCTGGACAACGTCGTGCC
The DNA here is from genome assembly GCF_056501455.1 of Lignipirellula cremea. NCBI lineage: Bacteria > Pseudomonadati > Planctomycetota > Planctomycetia > Pirellulales > Pirellulaceae > Lignipirellula > Lignipirellula cremea. The sequence continues at coordinate 4,205,512 of NZ_CM151415.1, read as the reverse complement.
GACGGCGCTCGGCGTGGCGAAGCTTCTGAAACTGATGGACGGACTGGAATATCCCGCCGATCGACGGCGGATCGTCGTGAACCGCTTTCTTAAGGCCTCTTCCAGCCCGGCGCTCGACGACGTGGCGGAACGATTGCGGGCGGAGATCGACTTCATGCTTCCTTACGACAATCGCGTGATCGCTGCCGCGAACGTCGGAAGACCCTTCGCGATGAGTCGCCTGCGCTGGTCGAAGCTGGAGTCGGGGATCTCCGCGATCGTCGACGAGATCGAACGACAGGCCGCGCGTTCGCGGTACGCAGGCGAAGAACTCGTCGGCGGGTCCGTGCCCAGCGGGAGCGAGTCGCGATGACCGATCCCGCCGCCGATCCCCGTCGCCTCCCGGTCGAGGAAACTTCGCGCGAGCGTCTCGCCAAGGTTCGTTTCGCCGTTCCGGCGGAACGCGTCCGGCGCAACGGCTCCACGGGCAACTTGAGAGAACTGACGCAGGGCGTCGACCGCTCCGGCGCCGGGTCAGGACGTGCCACCTATCACTCCGTAAAGGGCCGCTTGCATCAGCGACTGCTCGACGAACTTGACGATCAGGATCTGCTGGGCGAATCGGAAGAGCGGCTCGCGGCGAAGGTCCGCGAATTCGTCGCGCGAGCGCTCGAGCAGGAAGACCTCCCGCTCAACCAGACCGAGCGAAGTCGTCTGGCCGACGATCTGACGGAGGAGACGCTCGGCGTCGGTCCGCTCTCTTCGCTCATGCGCGATCCGGCGATCACGGACATCCTCGTCAACCGCTACGACCTGGTCTACGTCGAACGCTTCGGGCGACTGGAGCAGGTCGATGTCCGGTTTCGCGACGACGACCATCTCGTACGAATCATTCAACGCATCGCCGCAAGGGTCGGTCGTCGCATCGACGAATCGACGCCGATGGTCGACGCCCGCCTCCCCGACGGAAGCCGCGTAAACGCGACGCTTCCGCCGATCACGATCGACGGGCCGACGCTCTCGATTAGACGTTTCGGTCGCCAGCGCCTGCGCCGCGACGACCTAATGCGTCTGGGCATGTTTTCGTACGAGATGGCAGTCTTTCTCGACCATGTCGTACGCGGTCGAAAGAACGTGCTCATTTCGGGCGGCACCGGCGCCGGTAAGTCGACGTTCCTCGGCGCGATCGCGGAGGTGATCCCGGAGACCGAGCGGATCATCACGATCGAAGACGCGGCCGAGCTGACGCTCGATCAGCGGCACGTGATCCGCAAAGAGACGCGACCGGCCAATCTTGAAGGACAAGGCCGAATCACGACGCGAGATCTGGTGGTCAATTCGCTCCGGATGCGACCCGATCGCATCGTCGTCGGCGAAGTTCGCGGAGCTGAAGCGCTCGACATGCTCCAGGCGATGAACACAGGCCACGACGGAAGCCTGACGACCATCCACTCCAACAGTCCCCGCGACGCGCTCAGCCGCCTCGAAACCATGGTTCTGATGGCGGGAACAGAGCTCCCTTCGCGCGCCATCCGGGAACAGATCGTGTCGGCTCTCGACGTGATCGTTCAGGTGCGGCGATACGAGGACGGCGTTCGACGGGTCGAGCGGATCACGGAACTCGTCGGTCTCGAAGAAAACACGCCGCAGTTGCAGGACATCTTCGCGTTCCGCCAGACAGGCGGGTCGGCACGCGGCGTCGAAGGCGTCTTCGCCGCGACCGGAATCGTTCCGCGTGCGGCCCTGGATCTGCGCGAACGGGGCATCGACCTCCCCCTCGAAATCTTTCGGAAGTCGAGCTAATCGCCTGCGATGTGGATAGCGATCGTTTTCGCCGTTTTCGTCGTCGCCGTTCTCGCAGTCACCGCGTGGCTGCTCGATCGAGCGAGGCAGCGACGCATTGCGCGAGAGCGGCTCGCCGCCGATGACGATCTCGACTCCGACGAACCGCCGACGCTGCCGCGCCGGTCGCGCATCCGACGCTACTACTGGGTCGCGATCGTCGTCGCGGCGCTGTTCGGACTCGCTCTATACTTCGTCGTCGGCATTCCCTGGCCGTACGCGGCCGCGCTGGCGACGCTGGTCGGTCTGGTCGGGTGGCAGGTCGAGCAGACGTGGCACGCGATGCGTCTGCGGCGAATCGAATCGCAACTCGCCGACGCGCTCGATATGGCCGTCGCAGCCGTGAAGGCGGGGGCGAGTCTGCTCGCCGCGCTCGACTCGGCCGCCGCGAACGTGGCGATGCCGCTCCGCGAAGAGCTTCAGGACGTGGTCTCGCGCATCCGCTACGGCGAAGCGCCGGATCAAGCCATGCTGGGGCTTGCCGAGCGACTCCCGCTAGAGACGGTGCGGATCTTCGCGACGGCGCTGGCCGTCAACTGGGAGACGGGCGGTCGCCTGGCGCCGACGCTGGCCAACGTGGGACGGACGGTCCGCGACCGGATCGAGATCTCCCGCCGGCTCGACGCCATGACCGTCCAGGCCCGGCTGTCGGTCGTGACGATCATGGTCGTTACCTACTTCATTGCCGCGCTCATGTGGCGAAACGATCCCGAACGGATGAGCGGATTTCTCGGAAGCGTGGTCGGCCAGTCGCTCGTCGCGGGAGCCATCGCGCTTCAAGGGGTCGGCATCTTCTGGATCGCGCAGATCAGCCGGGCGAGGTTCTGATGACGCTCGCCGCGATCGATCCCCGCGCTGTCTTCCTGATTCTCGGCGTCGTCTGGCTCGGCACCTTCGCCGGGATCGGCGTGCTCCTGCGTTTGTGGTGGGCGAAGTCACGCGTCCGCCGTCGGCTCACGCCGGAGGAAGAGGCGGAGGCGGACTCGCGCGCGACGCCGGACTCCCGGCGCTCCTGGCTCGGATGGAAGCTCTACCGCGCCGGCTTTCGCTCGCGCAGCGCGCCGACGACGTTTCTCGTGCTGACGGGCGTTTGCTTTCTCGTCGGCATCATGTTCGGGGCCGCGACGTACGCCGTGGGGGCGGTCGATGCCGCCGCCAATTTGCTCTATCTGGTTCCCGGCGGAGTCGGCGAGGTGTTCCTCCCGTTCGTCTGGGCGAGTCCCTGGCTCGCCGGCGCGTTGCTGACGTCGCTCCCGGCTCTGGTCGTGCGAGCGAGTCGGCGCAATCGCGTAACGAGCGTCGAACAGGACCTGCCGATCACGCTCGATCTGCTCGCCGCTCTGGCGGAGGCGGGCTTCGGCTTCGACGCGGCGCTGACTCGGATTCTGGAGACTCAGCCGGCCCGTCGCCCGCTCGCCCAGGACCTGCGGATCTTTCTGGTCGACGTGCTCGCGGGACGTTCGCGCGTCGATTCGCTGCGAAGGCTCTCCGAACGCGTGGACGTCACGTGGTTCTCGATCTTCGCCTCCGCCGTGATCCAATCGGAACAGGTCGGCGGCGGGCTGGCGCAGACGCTTCGTACGCAGGCGGAGGATCTGCGAAGTCGGCGCCGCGAACGGGCGCTCGCGATGGCGATAGCGATTCCCGTCAAACTGCTTCTACCGTTGATCGTCTGTTTCCTTCCGGGAGTCATGGTCGCCGCGATCGGACCGACCGCCTACCAGATCGTGCAAACGCTCGATCGATTTCTGCAGCAGTCAGGCGCCGCGCCGTGAAGAAAACGCTACCACGTCTCTCCGACAGCGCCTCAGGAGCTACGGTCGTCGAACGCGTCGAACTGGCCGCGACTTTCGCTCGAAGACTATTGGGACTTCAGTTTCGACGGAGCTTTCCTACGGAAAGCGGGCTTCTGCTGGCGCCCTGCCCCAGCATCCATACTTGCTTTCTTCGATTTCCGATCGACGTCGTTTGGCTCGACCGGCAGGGGGGCGTGGTCGACCTGTCGCGCTCGGTTCGCCCCTGGCGTCTTGCGGCGCCCTCGCGAAAGGCGTGGGCCGCGCTTGAAGTTCCGGCAGGATCAAATCTTCCGATCGTCGGTTCGCAGCTTCGCCTTTCGGGCGTCAGCGGGGCGCAGCTCCCTCGATCGCTGCGTGAATGGCTCGCTTAGGGGCTGGCAGCTAGCGCCTATACCGACCTAAATGCAAACCGTTCGCATTTTCTGAAGAACCGGCGAATGCGGGAGGGCCGTTTCGACCGATACATCCTCTACGAGTGAACCTTCGCGCCCGCATGGCCTGCGCTCCGATGCGATCAAACCGTCGCCAATTCCACGAGTTCGACTCGCGGCAGGCGTCCCTTCGCGATCGCCGACGCGCCCGGCAAACGGCTGTCGCGACGGTCTGTCTCGTCGCGATGGCGGCCGTGACCGCTATCAAAGCACAGGATGCCGGACTGACGCCTTCCCCGCCGACCGCGTTCGGATGGAGCGGCCCTGTCGAAGCGCCGGCTCCGACGCAGGCCGACGCCTTCAGCTTTCCCGCATCGACGACGCCCTACGTGGCCCAGCTTCCGCCGGCGAACTTCGCCGCTCCGGTCGACCCGCCGACAGCGCCGCGAGGCTCGCAGCGATTGCCGGCGATGCCGTCATCCACGCCAGCGGCGCTGCAGGGATACGCTCCGCCGACTCCGCCCGCACAGACTCGAACGCCGGTCTACGGTCCTCAGACTGGCGCGTCTCCGCGGCCGAGCGTCGCAGCCGAGCGTTACGTCGTCGATCAGGTCGAGGCCGATAGCGTTCTGGAACTGGTCGTCGGTCGGCCGATTTTGCTTCGCTTCCGTACGCCGCCTTTCCGTGACCAGGTCGCGGACAGCCAGATCGCCGACGCCGTCAACGTCGACGAATCGCAGTACTCTATCGTCGGCCGCACGCAGGGAACGACGACGATCAACTTCTGGTTCCGCAATCCGGAAGCGCCGGGAGGCGAGGAAGTCCTGAGCTACCTCGTGCGGGTCTTCGACGATCCCGACCGAAGCCGTCGCATGGAAGCGATGCTCGCCGCGCTCGAAAGCGAGATCAACCGAACCTTTCCCGACAGCGCGGTTCGTCTGTCGTTCGTCGGCTCCCAGGTCGTCGTCCGCGGCGAAGCAAGAGACGTCGAAGAGGCGACGCAGATCCTGCGCATCGTCAGTCGCAGCCTGCCGGGTCAGAACGACGCCGACCAGGTTCCGCCCGGCGATCTCCTGCTCGGAGGCGTAGGTCCCGACGCGATCGAGCAGGCCGGCGGTCTCTCCGGACTTCTTCAGGGGCAGAATCAGTCGGGCGTCAATGCGGCGCGCGTCAATTCCCGAATCGTCAATCTGCTCGAGGTCGCCGGCGTTCAGCAGGTGATGCTGAAGGTGACTGTGGCGGAAGTGAACCGCAGCGCGATTCGCGCGATCGGCGCGGAGGTGAACCTCAGCGGCGACTCGGTCGGGTTCATGTCGCTTCTTCCGAGCGTCGACATCGGCGTCCCCTCGTCGGGCGGCAACTTTACGATCAACCGGGGCGACTTCGACCTGGCGATCAACGCGCTCAAGACGATGAACCTGGCGCGATCGCTCGCCGAGCCGAATCTCGTAACCCTGAACGGTCAGTCGGCTGACTTTCAGGTGGGAGGGCAGTTCCCCGTCCCGCAGATCACCGGCTTCACCGACGCCGGTCTGCAGGGCGTGGAGTTCGTCCCGTTCGGCGTCCAACTCAATTTCCTGCCCGTGATCACGGATCGCGATCGGGTCCGACTGCAACTTCAGGCGACCGTCAGCACGCGCGACGAAGCGCTCGGAACGAACATCGGCGGCGGGGGCGGCGGCGGCGGTTCGCAAGTTCCGGGCTTGAACTCGCGAAACTTCCGGACGACGGTCGAACTGCGCAGCGGCGAGACGCTGGCGATCGCCGGCCTTATCCAGAACAACTACGGCGGACAATCGAGCCGCGTCCCCTTCCTGGGAGACGTACCCGTGCTGGGGCGACTCTTCTCGAGCGACGGCTTCACGTATGACGAGCAGGAACTGATCGTGCTCGTCACCCCGGTCCTGGCGTCGCCGCTGGCCCCCGGCGTGCAATGCCCGCTGCCGGGGTCGGACCTCTACGAGCCGAGCGACTTCGAGTACTACGTGCTGGGGCGAATCGAAGGGCATTACCCCGAGGACTTCCGCACGCCCGCGCGGACCGACATCGGGAAGGCGGCGTCGTACCGTCACCTGGAACAGTGCTACATCATCGGTCAGCCGGGTCATTCGGACGGAAAGCTATGCCCCCGCTAAGAGTCCGAACTTCGGTACGGATGGATCATCGGTCGTCGCCTGCGAAACGGCTCTCGATCGTAGCTTCGCTGTCGCCGTTCGCGCTCTGCGCGGCAGTCGCTTCGGGACAGGCTCCGCCTCCCGTCGTCGCGGAGGCTATCGACGGCAGCCAGACGATCTCCGTGGCTCCGCCGACCGCCTTGGACGTGCCGCCGTATTCCCGCGACGTCCGTCCCTACGCCGGTTGCCCGACGTGTCCGGCGGAAATCGTGCCCGGACCTGGCGCCTATGCGACGCCGGTCGGGCCGCGGGGTTGCGACCTTCCCCCTTGCGCGATCCCGACGCCTCCAGGGACCTACGTTCGAGGATGGCAAGCGGCGATGACGGACGCTGCCTGCCGCGAAGCGTTCATCGTTCGGCGCCACGAATGGTTCGACGGTGGCGTCGAGTTGGGGCCGGAAGGTCGCAGGCATGTAGCCCGCATCGCGATGGCTCTGACGGAACGCGCGGAACTGGCGTTGATCGACGCGACGAAGCCTGAATTACGCCCCGGCGAAACGATGGACGCCGCCATCGCCCGTGCCGGCGAAATCGATGGCTACCGTCGACAGGAGGTCGTTCGTCGCCTGCTCGACCTCGGCGTGATCGACGCGGAGGCTCGCGTCGTCGTGGCATCCGTCGAGACGGTAGGGATCCGCGGAATCGAAGCTCCGGTCGTCTACGGCCGACTGCTCCAGGGCGGAGCGGGCGGGAACCGGGGCGGCGGCGGGGCTATCGGCATCGGAGGGGGCGGCGGAGGTGGAGGTTTCGGCGGAGGGATGGGAGGCGGAGGCCTCGGCGGCGGAGCCGGTTTCTAGGAGCTAGGCGAAATGCACGTTCTTGATTCGCGTTGGCGCCGCTCCTTTTGCGGGCTCGTCGCGATATCGACGCTCAGTCTCTACGTCGGTTGCGGCCTGACGAGCGTGCCGACGTCGTCGTGGCTTTCGACGAAGCCGACGCCGCCTGATCTGGCGAATGCTCAGATGCGGCAGTTGAGCGACCGCGAGAAGGCGGACGTCTGCCGCGCGACCGCTGCGTCGCTTGCCGACGGAGGAGCGGAAGCCGCCGCGATCGATCAGTTCGAGCGTGCCCGGAAGTTCGGCGGCGATCCCGACGGCACGATCGGCCGCAGGTTGGCCGTGCTCTACGATCGCCAGGGAAAGCTCGACGCCGCGGAGCGGGAATACGAGGCGGCGCTCGTTCGCTTTCCTAGCGACGCCGATCTCCTCTGCGACTACGGCTACTTTCTGTACTCTCGGGGCGATCTTTCGCAGGCGGAAACGACGCTGCGGAAGGCGGTCGAGACGTCGCCGAAGCACCAGAAGGCGACCGTCAATCTGGCGATGACGCTCGTCGAGCAGAAACGCTACGACGAGGCCGAAGCGCTGTTCGAACAGGCGGTCGGAAAGGCGGCGGCTCAGCACAATCTGGGCGTGGCGCTGGCACGGCACGGGCGCCTGGAAGAATCGCGGCAGCGACTGGAATTGGCCGCGAAACTCGATCCGAGCCTGAAATCGTCCGAAGAGGCGCTCCGGTGGCTCGGCGATCGGTCGCAAGTCGCCGCCGCCGACGATCCTTCGCCGGCCCTTCGCCGCTGACGGCAAGCTTATCGCTTGAGCGAAGCACGCCGCCGGGACTAGAATGCTTCTTGCAATCGATTCGCAAGTGGCTTCCCGGCGGCCGTTCATGTTCCTCCGCAACTCCGTACGCACGAGATGTCCGTCGCGGCGGCGCGGGCAGTCGCTCGTGGAGTTCGCCGTCATCGCCTTCGTCGCGACGGTCACGACCGCGGCCGCGCTGGCGGTCTGCTTTCTGCTCTTCAGCGCGAACGTCCTGCAGCAGGCGGCGGATGTCGCCGCGATGGAGCTCTCGCGCGTCCCGGCTCCCCCGGACGCGACATTCGACGAGAGCCTCGCGAACAGCGGTCTGTACGACGAGACGAAGTTGATCGTGCCGCTTGGGACCGACCCGGCGACGCTGCCGCTGATCAATCGACTGCTCTATCCGCTCTACACCTATGACCCGGATCGGGACGTCGTTCGCTATCCCGGCGCGGTCGTCGAAGGCCCCGCTGGCCTGACGGTCCTGATCCCGATCGTCGGCTTCGGCAATCGTGACGCGAGCGGCGTCGAAACGATTTCCGAGTGGCGACCCGTCGTCGAAGAGATCAAGTCCAACGGAGTCGGCCCCTACAGCGTGACGGCCAGCGACGAGGACAACCCGTCGTTTCAGGCGGGCGTCGTGGCGCTGAGGATCAACTTCCCCTATCAAGCAGCATCCGCGATCGCTTACGTGCCGGTCGACGAGACGAATGCACCCGTGACTCCCGGCGAAGCGGTCGGTCGCGACGACGTCTCGTACGTTCCCTCCACGGCGGACGATTCGGCGGTCACGGCCGCGACCCTTCCCGCCGGCTATTCGCATGCTTCCGCACCTGCACCGGCCGAAGCCTACGGCGCTTCGCCGCATCGCGGCGAGTACGGTCTTGGCGAAGCATACGCCTTCACGAAGAAGGTCCGGCCGTATCGCAAGGTGATCTCTGCCCAAGGCATCTATCGCCGCGAAGTATTCGGAGACTGGACCGCTAGTCTTCCCGTCGAACCCGATCCGATAGTAACGCCCTGACATGATTCGTCATCGCCGACGGAGAGGTTCAACGCTCCTCCTCATCCTCGCGCTGGTCGTCATCGCGATCCCGATCTTTGCCCTGCTGATCCATACGGGGCTGACGACGCTGACCCGCCGCCAGATGCAGACCGCCGTTGACTCGGCTGCCATCGACGGTCTGCGGCTGCGCGACGACGCGAGCGTTCCGACTGAGGAAGTTCGGCGGGCGCTCGTGCGCGATCGGGTAAGCCAGATCTTCGACGACGATCTGCTGGCGTCGTCCGACGACGCGATGGACTTCGGCGCCGGCCCCGAGATTCCCCTTGTCGACGGGATAGCGATCCCCGATACGGAGTTTCTCGCTTCTCGACGGATCGATGTAGAGAACCTCGGCGCCTACCAGCCCCACCTGCAGGCGAACGTCGGCGACCTCGCTCATGGCGACATGGTCGCCGGACGTTACGACTCTAGCGACCGGTCGCATTCGGAGAGCGCGACCTACGCCCGGACCGACTTCGCGGCCCCGGTCGATCCCTCGGAGGACGACGCGTTTCTGGTTCGGCTGCGGCGCACGAGTCCCCCGAACGACCCGGCGCCTTCGCAGGATCGCGAGCCCGGCGTCAGCTCGACCGGCCCCACCGTTCCCTTTCTCTTCGGTCGCGCTCCGTGGGGAGGCGCTGATTACCTGAACCGTCGCGAACGGGGAACGATCGTCCGTGCGACGGCGATCGCCCAGGCTCAGCCTGCCGTCGTCGTCGGCGTCGCCTCCGAAGACATGCCGTACGGCCTCGCCCCCTACTGGATCGAGCGAAGCAGCTGGGAAGCGCTTGTTCTTGAAACGCCCGCCTCGATCTCGATCACCGGCGGCGTCATCTCCGGCGCCGTCGCTGGAAGCTTCGTAGAACCCGAGATAGCGACGCTCGGAATGACGCTGACTGAGTCGGGCGCCTCGTCCGCCGTACTGGAGGAGCGCTACGTGGCGATCTACGACGAGATTGATGGCATCCCGCGAATCATCGGCTTCGGGACAGCGTCGCTGGATGTCGACGCAGGAACGATCGCAAAACGTCCCTCCGCGGTCGCTCCTTCGAACGCTTCGGCTCAGTATGTCGTTCGGCTTCCTACGCTCTCGCCGGACGAGGCTCCGTTGCTGTTCGAGGCTCATCGATCCTTCGCGTCGGCATCAGACTCCGAAGCCCTCCTCGCCCCTTCGCTCGTCCGGTCGATTCGCTGAGTCGACCCGAAAAAAGTTCTCGCTAAGGGCGTCGACACATCCGCCCTCCGTCCTACATAGCCTGCGCTACCGGCTTCGATCCCTTTCCAGGAGATTCGAGATGAACCGCATGCTTATCTTCGCTTCGCTGGCATTCGCTCTCGCCGTCGTTCCGCCCGCCTTCGGCGACGAAGTCTCTTCCAGGAAGGACTGCGACCATGCCGAGATGCAAAAGGAACACTAGAAGGCTCAGCAGGAACATGACGAGTGGCAGAAGCAGTTGACGGCCTGGCGGGTCGAGCACAAGCTCGCCCTCGCGACGCTGCAACGTGCGAGCGCCCTCATCGAGCAGCACAAGGCGGTCCTGCTGCAGCACGCCGAAGAGATCCGACAGCACGAACGCCACATTCTCGAGCATGAGCACGAGATTCACGAGCACGAATCGACGGGCGAAGCCGGAGAACACGACTCGCTCGTCAAATCGCACGCGAAAGTGCAGCACGAACACGCTGAAGTCGCAAAGATGCACGCGAGCCATGCGAAGGACCACGGCAGACTGATCGAGCAGATCAAGAAGCTGCGCGAGACCTCGCGGGAGATCGACAGCCACGACGATCATCATTCGCCGGAGAAGTAGAGATAGCCGGGGAAGCAGTTCCCCTCTCTTTCCGAAATCGACGTCCCCTACCTTGCCGCGACGTACGACGAACGCATGTTCGAGGAGTTCCATCATTGTTCGCAGCTTTTCGAAGTGAAGATGGGAGGAGATCTGCAGATCGACGATCGTTGGGAAGACTCGCCTGAGGAAGAGAGCCGCTGACGAGCTGCGGCAGGGATCGATGCGACGGACGATGACCTCGGAGAAGCAGGCGAAACGGTGGCCGTTCCGCTGCCGGAAGACCTCGTCGAGCGGCTCCGGATCGACCTTGCCGTTTGGTGGGCGCCTCGCAGCGAACGTGCCGCATCCGAGGATGAAGAGGCGCTCTCGTATCCCGCGCCGATCCAACCAGAGGGCAGCAGTTCCTCCATCAGAAACGGCGCTTCTGCTGGCTGAGCAGCAAGATTCGCTCGGGCCGCGCGTAGGCGTGGCGCGGGCGAAGCGAGAAGGGACCCGTCGGAACCTGCGCTCAGCGCCGCTCGGCGAGATCAAGGAACACGACGATCGAGGGATTGCCCACCGGCACGTACCGCTCGGTGAACTCCAGGGCGCCGGTCTCTTTATCGACTTCGAAGACCGTGACGTTGTCGCTGCGCTGATTGCAGCAGAAGAGAAATTTGCCGGACGGATCGAGGCTGAAGCTCCGCGGATAATTGCCGCGAGTCCATTCCTCTCCGACGTAAGTCAGATCGCCGCCCGCGCCGACGGAGAAGATCGCGACGCTGTCGTGCAGCCGGTTCCCCGCGTAGACGAACCGGCCGTCGGCCGAGGTCAGGATCTCGGAGCAGAAGTTGCTGCCCGTGAATCCCCGCGGCAGGGTCAAGATCGTCTGGCGAGGCGTAAGGCTGCCCGCCTCGTAATCGAATCGAACGACGTTCGAACCTCCCTCCTGCACGGAGTAGAACGAGCGACCGTTCGGATGGAAGCAAAGCGATGTTCGAGGTCGAAGACGTAAGCCAAATCGGGGGTGTTCGATAAGCAGGTCTCGTACAAGCGTTTTCGACGCTCGGATTCTTCGGTGAGGCGCGCGAGGCTTTCCTCCGTACGCTTCCACTCCGTCACGTCGATGACGACGCCCGGGAACTTCGCGGCTCGCCCCTGGGCCTCGCGTTCGATCTGTCCCCGGGCTGTCACCCATCTCCAGGAGCCGTCCTGCTCGTACGCTCCCGTACCTTGCGAACTGGTGTAGAGGGTTTCGTCCCGAACCGGCTTGCCTGACTCCACGACCTCTCGAACTTGCCGCTGTAGCCGCGCCGCGAGGTCGTGCGGATACCCGAGGTCGAAGAAGTCTCGACCGATGGCCTCCGACAGGTCTTTCTCTCACAACTCGAGCAGCGCCCGGTTCACGTACGTGAAGCGACCGGCCGTATCGAACAGGTAGATGAAATCGGCGGCATTCGAGAGCGCCGTTTCGTACATCCGTCGTTGACGTTCGGATTCGTCGGTGATCCGGGCGACTTCCGCCTCCGCTTGTCGACGTTCCGTCAGATCGATGCCCTGGACGATGACGCCCGACACGGCGCCGTCCACGCCGAACATCGGCTGGTAGACGAATTGGAGGACGCGTTCGCTGGACTTTCCTGCATTTGAAAGGACGATCCGCGCGTCCGCCGCCAGGTGAGTTTCGCCGGTCTGGTAGACGCGATCGAGCAGTTCGAAATAGCGCTGCCCGGCCACCTCCGGCAGAACTTCTCGAACGGGGCGACTCACCGCTTCGCGTCCGCCGATCAGTTCGACGTAGCGATCGTTCACCCGTTCGAAGACGTGCTGCGGCCCCTTGAGAACGGCCATGAAGGAGGGCGCGTGTCGAAAGATCTCTTCCAGCCGACGTCGTTCGGTTTCTGTCTCCGCGAGCAGTCTCTCGCGTTCGGCTCGCCCGTCGCGGTTCGAAGTGACGTCTTCGAGCGTTCCGATCCACTCGCGAGGAGAACCGTCGGCCTCTCGCAACGGAACGCCCCGCGATCTTACGTAGCGCCAATCCCCCAGTCGCGATTTGACGCGGAACTGGGCGTCGTAGGGCGTCGCCGTCGACGTCGCCTGCGTCCGGGACTGACCAGCCTCCTCGCGATCGTCGGGATGGACGACGCTGAGCCAGGCATGCTCCGCAGACGTCTGCTCCTGAACCGATTGCCCGGTCAATTCCTCCCACCACAGCCGGGCGTTGTCGAAATCGCCTCCGCCGCCTCCCGGAACCCACGTCCAGACCGCCTGGCTGGTGGCTTCGCCCAGAGCTCGATAGCGTTCTTCGCTTCGGCGGAGCGCGTCGACGGCTCCATCCGGCGTGTCGCCCCATTCCTTACCCTGGGCATCCGACGCCGGCGATCGATCGTGAGGACCGGAAGACAATGCAAGCTTCTCTGCACACGAGGGAGGGAAAGAAGCGATTCCTCGATCATTCTACCGACCGGTTTCCGGATCGACGCCTGTCGGATCGCGTGGCATTCGCGAACGAATTCCTCGCGACGAGGTGCAGATTCACCCCCTGAAGGAGGTGGTCGGGAGCGGGACGGGAGAGGCAACTTCACCGGAGTCAGAGCAACCGACGCACGAAATTCTTCGATGCCCTACAGGTTGCCGCAGGCGCCTTTTCGAATCATCAATTCGAATGCATCGGCGGTTCCTTCGATGCGAAGGTCCGAGTACGATCTTTCAGGCGGGAGATGAGGGCATGCACCGAAAACAGGAACGGTCTTCTGATGGCAGCCGGGCATGCGGGCATCGATCCTGGTTCCACGTCGATTTCACTGATCGCTCGCGCCAAACAGCAGGATACCCAGGCCTGGGACCGCCTCTGCCGCATCTACGGCCCGCTCGTTTATCGCTGGATTCGCGACGCCCGAATACGCGATGCTGACGCGGCTGACATCGGGCAGGAGGTCTTCCTCGCGGTCAGTCGACGCATCGACTCGTTCGATCCGGCAGTCGAAAAGGGCGCGTTTCGAGGCTGGCTCCGCGGCATCGCCCGCAATAAGGTCGGCGACCGGATTCGCACGCTCCGGCGAACTCTTCCGACGAACGATCTTCCGTCCAACCTCGCGGACGCCGACGAACCTGAAGAAGTTCGATCGACGTCGCACGCCTTGCTGCAGCGGGCGCTGGAGACGCTGGAGAGCGAGTTCGAGCCGCGCACCTGGCAGGCCTTTCGTCGGACCGCGTTCGACGATCGTTCCGCGGCCGACGTCGCGGCGGAACTGGGGATGTCCCCACAGGCTGTGCGACAGGCCCGCTACCGCGTCTTGAATCGCCTGCGCATGCTGATGCGCGACGATAGTCTAGGCTGAGGGAACTGCGAGACGGTTCGATCGATCCGCCGTCGTCGAGCGCTCGCATAAAGCCGCTCGCTTCGAGCGTTTCGGGCTCGCTGCGTACGTCGTGTGACGCCCTGACAAGAGATGGATTAGAGCGATCGTCCGCGACGGAGCCTTCGAGTGCGACATCCAGATCCGAAACTCTTGCAGGAATACATCGTCGGCAAGCTCGATCCGCCCGAAGCGGACGAGGTCGAGCGTCATCTGACGCAGTGCGCCTCCTGCGAAGAGACGGTCAACGACGCGGAGGTCTCGCGACATGCCGACGCTTTCGTCGACATCCTGACCGCGCCGGACGAGCCCGAACCGTACGAAGCGGAGCCGGAATTGCGGCGCATGCTGGATCGGATCGAGCGGATCATGCAGATCGGCCAGGAAGCTACGTTCGACTCGGTAGAGTTCCCGGGCGCTCCCGCGGATCCGGAGCCTCCGCCGCCCCTCCGTCTGGGTGAATACGAGTTGAGCACGCCGCTCGGCAGCGGCGGCATGGGCGCGGTCTATCGCGGATTCCATCGACGCCTGCGTCGACCGGTCGCCGTCAAACTGCTGAAGTCCGACCGGACTCAGGACGCCGCCGCCGTCGATCGCTTCGAGCGAGAAATGGAGGCCGTCGGACGCCTCGAACATGCTCATATCGTCAGGGCTCTCGACGCCGGAGAAGCCGACGGGACGCTGTTCCTGGTCATGGACCTGGCCGACGGCCTGTCGCTTTCGGAGGTCGCGTCGCGAATCGATCGCTTGGGCATCGCAGACGCCTGCGAAGCGGTGCGGCAGGCCGCGCTCGGCATCGCCGCGGCGCATCGGGCCGGGATGACCCATCGCGACGTGAAGCCTGGAAACCTGATGCTCGCCCGTCAGCCGAGCGACGACGGATCGCCGCGAGCGGTCGTGAAGGTTCTCGACCTCGGCCTGGCGCGCTTTCACGAAGCGGTCGAAGACGGATCGAGCGAGTTGACCGGCGACGGTCAGGTCATGGGGACCATCGATTACATGGCGCCCGAGCAGGCGGTCTCTTCGCGCGAAGCCGGACCGCCGGCGGACGTCTACAGCCTGGGCGCGACGCTCTATCGCTTGCTCACGGGTCGCACTCCGTTGGACGTCGACGCGAAAGCAGGCATCGTGCAACGGCTTTCCGCCCTAGCATCCCGTCCGGCGCCGCCCGTCCGCTCGCTGCGTGCTGACTTGCCCACGGCCCTGGCGACTCTCATCGATCGAACGCTCAGCCGCGATCCGCAGGAAAGACCCTCCGCGGGGATTCTGATCAGTCTGCTGGAGCCGTTCGCGAAAGGCGCCGACCTCGCCGCTCTGCTCGCGCTCGCCGAAAGCGACGCGACGACGACGGACCGTGCGCTCGTTCCGACGATCGCGTCGAAGTCCGCAGCCGTCGATACGACCAGCGATCTGTCATTCCTGAGTATGCCGCAGCCGGCGCTCTCGGGCGCACAACCGCCGCGGAGTCGGACGAGACTGTGGTGGCTCGCAGCCGCGGGAGCGTCGCTGCCGATCCTGCTTCTCGGCGTGATCCTGTTGCTGCAAACTCCGAAGGGAACGATCCGCGTCGAGATCGCCGACCCCGGCATCGAAGTCCGCGTCAAAGGGGGCGGACTTCTGCTCTCCGGTTCCGGCCAGGAGGAAACGACGATCGCCGTCGGCGATCAGGCGCTTGTAGTTTCGCGCGGCGACTTCTCGTTCGAGACGGACAAGTTCGTACTCAGAAAGGGCGAAACGGTCCTGGTTCGCGTCGAACTCGTCGACGGAGGCCTGCGCGCCACCGCCGACGGCAAAGAGATCGGTCGCGTCGAACCGCCGGACGAAGAACTCGCCGAGTCCGGGGCGCCCCCGATGCGGATCGCCGCGGTCGACGTCGCCTCGCCTGACCGCGAACCGACCGCCGTTCCGAACGTCGTCCCGCGTACCGACGATTCTGGTTCGCAGTCTCCGCCGGCGATCTCCGCGACGATGGCGGGGCCCTCGCCCTTCGACGCGTTTCGCCACGAAGACCTGACGAAGGAACAACGCGTGATCGCCGGGGGCGGCGATCACGAGGCTGCGCCGCTGGAACTGGTGAAAGTCTACGGCGACGGTCGATTCTACTTGTCGGGAAACGTCACCGCCTGGAGCCCGGACGGAAGCCTGTACGTCGACTACGACATTCGGCGGGCCATCCTGACCGATGCGGCCACGGGTGTTCCAGTTCGCACGCTCGCGGGCTTGGACTGGGCGCCATCCGACGCCTGTTTCAGCCGCGACGGAAAGACCCTCTGGTCGGGCTCGGACCAGGACGTACCGCTGATAGCGCATGACGTCGCGACGGGGCGACTACTTTGGCGTCGGACACGTCATGCAGTCGACGACGTCGTCGCCGTCGTCGAAAGGCCCGATGGAGTCTCCATCGTTTCCGGAAGCTGGAGAGGGACCGCCGACGTCTGGAACGGCAGAACCGGAGAGCGTATCGGCGGCTTCGATGCACAGATTCCGAATAGCGCGGTCGCTGCCTTCGATGCGACCGGTCGCATCGCCGCGATGATCGTCCACGGAGAGTCGCCCGCGATCGAGCTGCGCGACGTCGACAGCGGCGAGCTGCTCCGCACGATTCCGGGAAGCTTCGCACCGATCTCTGCCGCGTTCGATTCGGCGGGAACGACCCTCGCTGCGGTCGCGATCGATGCGACAGGCGCCTGCTCCGAGATCGTCTTCATGGATACGCTCGACGGGACGGAGCGGAAGCGGATTCCGTGTTCGTCGCCGCACGCTCCCAGACTGCGATTCGCGCCGGACGGAGCATTGGCCGTAGCTGGCGACGGGATTCGTCGAGTCGACGTGCAGACCGGTGAAGCGGACTTCTCGACCGGCTCGGGTCAGGGCCAGTTCGCTCTTTCCGCAGACGGACGACGGCTGCTCGCGGCCGCCCCGTGGGGCGGGGCGATGTTCTACGACTGGAAGACGGGCATTCGAAGCGAGGATCCGGCGCTCGGGGTCGCGCGACTGGACCTCGCGAGCGTCAGCCGTAGCGGCGAGGAAATTGCGCTCTTATTCGGCGGCGCGGACGGAACGGACATCCGCGCCGTGGTCACCGACGCGATCGATCGCGTCGTACCCAGCAGACTCGCGTTCGCGACGCTTTCCGAAAGCGGCGATCTGATCGGGGCGTCAGCCCCCGACGCTCTGTACGCCATGCCCCGCGGGAAAAGCCTCGCGACGCGCCGAATCTTCGCGGAGCGACTCGGAGCGAATGCGACTCGCGCGGCGGCGTCGCCGGACGGATCGTCGCTTGCCGTGCCGGCCGCGAAGAGCGTCCTGATCCTCGATGCTTCGACGGGAGAAACGACCGCGACCGTCGAATTGCCGTACGATCCGAGTTTCTTCGCGATCAGCGTCGATAACCGCCACCTGGCCGTGACTTCATGGACCAAACGCGAAGTCATGATCTGGCGGATCGCGGATGCGACGCTCGTCCGGACGCTCATAGCTCCCGAGCAGCACAACTCGCTCTGCAATCTTGAGTTCTCCCCCTTAGGCGACCAACTCGCCGTCGCGAGTTTCGACGGTCCGATCGTCTGGACGACCGACGACGACTGGGAGAAGAACGAGCCCGCCGTCCAGCAGTTTCGCTGCGACGAGGGGTACATCGAGCGAATCAGTTTCCGTCCCGACGGCACCCGCATCGCCGCCGCGGTCGATGTCGGGTTTCGTATCTGGGATCCGCGCGACGGCGCGTCGGATTCCGTCGCGCTCGTCCGGCACTCGACCGTCATGAACAAAGCGATCGATCTGAAATACGCCCCGGACGGTCGCCACATCGTCGCGAAGACCCGCGACGGTCGAGCCGTCGTCGTTCGCACGGAACCGCGGCCCTTCCGTCCCATCGCGCCTGAATCCGTCGGTTTGGCTTTCGACGGAAAGTCGACCAACGTAGGAACTCCGGCGACCTGGGACGGAGCGTCGCCGATGACGTTCGAGGCCTGGTTGAATCCCGAAACGACGAAAAGCTCCAACGTGTTCGGATCGACGAACTCCCGCCTTGAATTGTTGCCATGGCGGACATCTTTCATCGTTCGCGACTCGGCTGGAGCCCTGCATTTCGCCGTAGGATCGCCGTTGACTTCGGGAAAGTCAGTGCACGTCGCCGCGGTCTACGAAAACGGCGAGATGCGGCTCTACGTCGCCGGGCGATACGCTGCCCGACAACCCATTCCGCCGCTTCCTCCTGCCGGTCCTCCTCTGCGAATCGGCTGCAACGTCGAAGGAACCGCCTTCTTCAAGGGCGTCATGGACGAGGTCCGCATCTCGTCGATCGCACGCTACAAGGACGACGAGTTCACGCCCCAGCGTCGATTCGAACCCGACGCGGAAACGATCGCCCTTTATCACATGGACGAAGGCGAAGGCGACGTCCTGAACGACGCCAGCGGCAACGGACGTCACGGCGAGATTTCGCACGGAACGTGGATACGATCCGACCTGCCAGCGTCGAAGTAGTCGATCGTCGCTACCCGCGTCGATCCCGCGAAGGGATCGACGCTCTCCGGACGACGTTGCCCTGATGTCGCGTCCGGACGAGCCTCGTCGATTCAGCGTCGCAGCTCACGCCCCGAAACCAGATTGCGGGAAATGCGTCCCGTCGTCGCGAGAACTGCGTACCGCGCCGACGGCGACGTCAGGATTCAGTCGGCGCGGTTTCAAACGACCGAGGAAGCCGTCATCTGGCGAAGATCATGACCCGGTTTCGCGATGGTCGCGAAAGTCGTGTGACGGGCTGACAAGAGAATTAGTGCAGGACCGTCGCCTGCACGGCGACGCGGTCGGGCGGATTCCTTGGACTGCTGAGGATCGCCTGTCCTGCCGATCGCTCGCCCGAATTCGGGTGAGGCCGCTTCTCCCTCGATAAGTCGCTCCAATGCTTCGTTCCCTCGTCGTTTGGGCCGTTCTGCTTTCCTCGCTGTCGCTGGCGAATGCGGCGTTCGGAGTAGAACGCACATTTATCGTTCCTTCGCAGCGCACGCCGAAGGGTTGGCTCGACGCATCGAACTGGACTCCCGCCGGCGTACCGGGCGCCAGCGACGTCGCCTGGTTTCCGAACGGTACTTCGGGCGCTGTTTCGGACGTTTACCTTCCAACCACAAGCGACATCGCGACGTCTCAGCTTTGGGTCGCAGGTCAGAACCGCGCTGTCTTGTTCCTCTTTCAGGGAGGCCGTAAGTACACGACCGGCAGCGCCTATCTTGGATACGACGGCGCCCAGTTCGATTCTGGCGCCACGCTGTTTTTGGACCACCCAGGGACGCTGAAAGTAAGCGGAGAGTTCCAGGCCGACTACGAGAGCCACGTCGAAGTACGCGGAACTGCAGTCCTGGACGTCGGGTACTATCGTTCGTGCGGACGGCTGAAGGCCTTATTGGCGGCGCCTGCTACGGGGACGACCACTACGGTCATCTTCCCGGGCAGCACGCTGCGGGCCGGTACGTTCAACGCGGCCGGCGCAGGATTCAGCGACATCGCAGTCTTCGGAACGCTGGATACGGGCATTGCGTACCTCGGAAGCAAGGGCAGCGCGACTCATGGATCGAGTACGGACCCGAAATCGCGAATCCTCGTCACCGGCGCCGGCGCACTTTGGGATTGCAGCTCGAACATCCAGATTCTCGGTTCGCAGAACACGTTCTCCGATTACGCCCGACTGACCGTGCAGAACGGCGGGACGGTCCTGTGCGACGGCCAACTCAGTACGCCGAGCAGTCTTGGCCAGATCGATCTGTATGCAGGCGGCCGGATCCGCGCGAACTCCGTGAACGTTGCCGCGGGGTCGCTGCTGCACACCGGAGGAACGCTCGAAATCGACGACACCGTGCGAGCGACAGGCCAGGCCAACCCAGGCATCTTCTATAACGGTTCGCCGACGTACAACATCGGCGGGACCGGAACCCCGGTCGTCATTTTCGGGAAGGGATCGCGGGATTGGAATCTCGAAACGATCAACGTCGGCGCTCCTGCCGGGAAAGGAAATCTTGAAATTCATTCGGGAAACGTTTCGACGACGACGACGACCGTCGGAGGTTGGAACGTCGCCGCGGTCGATATCAGCGGGCCGAATAGTTCCTGGAACAATGGCAGTGGCGTCTTCACGATCTACGACATGGGTTCCGTCAGCGTTTCGAACGGCGGCACGCTCTCTACCGGATCGCTGTTAGTAGCTTCGTCGAGCGATCTGGATATCGGACCCGGAGGGCGAATCCTCGCCGACGTGCTCAGGATTCCGAACTTCGCCCTCGATGCGGGCTATGCGAACGTGAGGAGTTTCGAAGGGAGCCTGACGCTCTCGGGCGGAACGCTCGACTTCGGCTCCCCGGTGAGGACGACGTCGATCACGAACGCCTGCACGATCTCGGGCGGCAAGCTCCTGCTCGATATCCGCGGGCCCGTCCGGGGCACGTCGTACGACGCATTGGACGTCGGCGGGAATCTCACGATCACGGGGGGCGACCTTGACGTCGCGATCGCTCCGGCGACCTTTTTACCCGCCGTGGGAGATCGGTTCGACCTGCTGAACGCGAATGCCATTTCCGGCGCTTTCGACAACCTGAATCTTCCGGATTTGGCCGTCGGCGACGTGTGGAACACGAACGATCTGTATACGACCGGCGTCCTTTCGGTGAACGTTCCGCCGTCCGCGACGCCGATCGACCCGGTCGTCGCGGAGTGCGTGAACGGCGATCACCAGGTCGTCTTCGAGACGACCGTCGACGACGCGGACGGCGATCCGCTGACGGTGACGTGGAAGGTCGACGGGCAAGTCCAGAAGAGCGAGTCAGGCGTAGCCCCTGGAGCGAAGGTCTCCTTCGACTTCTCGTACGACCATGGCGTCCATGCGGTCGTCTTGGAAGTCAGCGACGGCTACGCGGCGACGACCTCGGGCACGTCGGTCACCGTTCAGGATACGGAGAACCCGATCCTCGTTATCGCGTCCGATGCCGTCGTGCCGACCGATCCGGGCAAGGCGTTCGCGACGAACGTGGCCCTGACTCCGCCGACGGCGACCGACGCCAGCGGTCACGCCGTGACGCTGACCAGCGACGCCCGAACGACCTACCCGCTCGGCGTGACGATCGTCACCTGGACCGCGACGGACGAGTCAGGTAACAAGGCGACGGCGACGCAGAAAGTGACGGTCGTCGATCGAGAGTCGCCGGCGCTCCCTTCGCTGCCGGACGTGGCGAAGTACTGCGATCCAGCGCAGCTCTTCGCGACCGTCGCACTCCCGAAGCCCAATGCGACCGACAACGTCCCCGGTGAGGTCGCGGTCGCGACAACGTCGGGAATCCAGTTCCCGATCGGCACGACGAGCGTCGCCTGGACGGCGACCGACGCGGCAGGCAACCAGACGACGATGACGCAAAACGTCATCGTCATCAACCTGGCGCCGCGGGCTTTCCCCGGGAAGAACGTCACGATCACGACCACGTCGGAGAAGGGGGCGAGGGTCGTGCTCGACGGTCGGCGTTCGTCCGATCCCGACCAGCACAAGCTGAAGTACGCCTGGCGGGCGAAGAAGGTGAAGCTTGCCAAGCGGACGGCGCCGAAGACGACCGGCATCTTCAAGGTCGGCAGAACCGTCGTGACGCTGACCGTGACTGACGCCGGCGGTCTGAAGCACACGAGAACGATGACGGTGAACGTGAAGTTGAAGAACGGGAAACAGCGACCCCGCGGCTCGGACGCCAACCAATCGTTCGCGTACGCCGCGCAGCATGCGGGCAGCGCCGCCGCGAACGGCGTGAGCGACGATGCGGCGCTGACCGGCCTGGCTTATGCCAGCACGGCCTCCGCCTACGGCGACGCGGCGGGAGAGTTCGTCCAGTGGGAGGAAGGTCAGTCGGAAGACGACGCTCTGGTCGCGTACTCCCAACTGCGCACGATGCAGGCGGCGTACGGTCAGGCCGCGACGCAGGCACTGCTGCGCGCTTATGCCGAAATGGGCGACGAAAGTTTGCTGACCGCCTACGGCCATGCGGCTTACGGCACGGCCTACGCCGCGGCGGACCTGTCCGAGCGTTGAACGACTCGGATTCGACTTCCAGATCGTATGGCGACGTTCCGAGTCGTCGGACTCGCCCCTGCCTCGAGCGTATGTATCAGCAGAATCGCATAGGTTCCGCTGCGGTTTCAGGTCTTAATGGGCACCTCGCGAGTCCATGGAGCCGACCTGAGCTTCCTCCAATTGCTGCAATAAGGACCTTTAATGTCCCAATGCGTTCGTCCTGGCTTGAGCGTGGCCTCGTTCGCGCTCTCCGTCTGCCTATTGGCCGCGTCCGCGTGGGGACAGGGGAGCAAGTTCGAGCGACTGGCCCGACCCCAATTCACCGAACTCCTAACGATCGACGGCATATCCGCCGACGGTTCACGGGTCGTCGCGTCGTTCGGCGGCGCTGTCGTCTGCTGGGACGCGGCGGGGAACCGGATACCGCTGGAGCTTCTACCGAATACAGAGCTCGCCGCGCTGTTCGGGGCGAGCATCCGACACGTGATCTCGGCGGACGGGTCTGTGATCGGCGGGTACTGTGTGTCGACGGGGATTTCCGGCGAATGGGGAAGGCCGCCCGCGGCGTGGAACGCGGCCGGAGCGGTCCGGCCGCTCGAAGCGCCTTATCTCAGCCCTGCAGTCGCCTCCTACGGACTCGTTACAGCCGTCTCGCCGAACGGAGCGTATCTCTACGGCAATTGCGAGGTGCCGGAGTCACGTCGCAATATCCCGTTTCGCTGGAACGCCGCCGGCGAAGCGACGATGCTGGAATCGCTTTCGGAAGGGGAGATCGGTCTGGCTCTGCCGATCGCGGCGACGTCGTGGGACGGTACCATCGCGGTCGGGGCGGACGACTTTCTCGTCGCAGGGGACGGCGTCGTCGATTTTCGACCGGTCCGCTGGCGTGCCGACGGCTCCATTGAGGCTCTGCCCCTCCTAGGAACCGACCTCGACGGCCACGCCAACGGGCAAGCCGAACTCTGTTCCAGCGACGGTTCGATCGTCGTAGGCTATCTCGCCAAATACTCCAGTTCCGGCGCGAATCTGGGAACGGCGAACGTCTGTTGGCTTCCTGACGGGCGCGTCGTCGAGCTCCCCGGCGCCTATGCGGCGATGACGCCGAGCGGAAAGACGATCGTCGGCGGAGACGCCCGCTTCGACCTGGTCGACGGCGTCTTCGTGAAGACGCCGCTTCACGTGCCCGAGCCGCCGGAATTCGGAGGAATCTACGCACAAGACGTTTCCGACGACGGACGAGTGGTCGTGGGGCTCGGCACGCCCAACGCATTTCCGGTGAGCGTCCAGGGCGCGAAGGTGTGGATCGATAACCGGATGCACTCGCTGGAAGACCTGCTCGCCGATCGCGGGGTGTCGCTTCCTGAAGGCTGGACGTCGCTCGACATGATTTACTTCTGCTCGACGAACGGCACGGTCTTCGTCGGCGAAGGGACGTTCGGGACGGAACGCACCGTTTTCCGCGCGACGATCTCCGACATCTTCGCCGATCGCGAAGGGCCGGTCTTCGATGCCCTCGATCCCGTCCGATCCTTCTGCGATCCGACCAAAACGTTCGCGACGATATCACTAGCGACGCCGCCGGTAACAGACAACGCCGCCGGTCAGGTCGTCGTGACGACGACCGCGAGTCCGCGCTTTCCCATCGGGACGACGAACGTCGTCTGGACGGCCAAGGACGCGGCCGGGAACGCCGCGCAGGCGATTCAGCAGGTAATCATCACCAATAGAACTCCGCGGGCGGACGCGGGAAAGAACGTCACGATCACGACGACGTCCGAGAGGGGAGCGAAGGTCGGCCTGAACGGCAGCGGCTCTTCCGATCCCGACAAGCACGTGCTCGAGTTCAAGTGGACGGCGAAGCGAGTCCAGCTCACCCGGGCGACGACCGCGAAGCCGAACGGCGTCTTTCCGATCGGCTCGACGATAGCGACGCTGGCCGTCACGGATGCGGGCGGAGCGAAGGACGTCGACACCGTTCGCGTAAAAGTGAAGCTGAAGAACTCCAGGAAACGTCCTCGCGGCGCCGAGGCCAATCGCTCGTTCGCCGACGCGACGCAGGCAGCGGCGAAGGCGGTCCGTTCGGAAACCTCCGGCAGCGCGACGCTCTCCGGGCTCGCCTACGCCAACGCTGCAGCAGCGTACGGCGACGCCCTCGGCGAGTTCGTTCGTTGGGAGGACGGACAAACCGTAGCCGACGCGCTGCCCGACTACTCGGAACTGCGCGGCCTGCAGGCGGCTTACGGTCAGGCCGCGACGAACGCGCTGCTCAGCGCCTATGCCGAAACGGGCGACGAGAGCCTGCTCGCCGCGTACGGCTATGCGGCTTTTGGAACGGCCTATGCCGCGGCGGATTTGACGGAGCGCTGAGCATATGCCGAAGTCGCCTCTCTGACGAACAGGCAATCGACGTTGCGAGATGGCCCCCTACGGACGCGGCGTCCGAACCTGCGATTCACGCCTTTCGCCTGGGCGAGGCTGACGCTTCTACGTGACCGAGGAGCTACCGCGATCGGCGGCTTCGGGATAAGTGCGGCAGACGATCCGTTACTGATCGAGGATGTGCGGCTGGTGCGACAGCTCTCTGCTCCCCGGGGGAAGCCGAATCGAACGCCGTCGTGGAAGCGTCGTCTGCCAACTCCTGATGGACGCTTTGTTCCCCGGGACCCGAGGCTAAGGTTCCTGCAGCGTCTGCGGCGGGTTGTCGTTCCCCTTCTCGTGTCGAGAGGGGGAACGCCGCTGCAGGCAATGCGGAATCTGTGCTCGGAGTCCCCCTGATGAAGCCGCCACCAGGTGCTTCTGCACAGCCTTCAGCTTCAGCGGCCCGAACTCGGCGGCTCGGGTACTGCCGAAGAGACGACGTAGCGGCCGCGCCGCGTACTTCATCTCCACGTACTCTTTCCCGGGCCGGTCGCCCTGCCGGTAATGCACGGCGGCGAACTTGCGGTAGCGATTGATCAGCCCGTCGATCGTCAGTTCGGCTGTCGAAACCGTCGGCGGCGGCTGCGGCGCCGTAGCTGGCGCCGGAAGATTCCGTTCGGCGAGCAGCCGAAGGTAAGCCTCGTGGCTCTCGGGAGAGCCGTAGCGTCCGAGGTAATGATCGCGGCCGTCAATGCGGACGACCGCGAGATCCCGCGCCTTGAAATGACGGTACGCGGGAGGCTTCTTCGTTCGGCGAGACATCGCGAGAATCGATCCAACGCCCGTAAAAGTAGTACTAAGTAGTACAGACTTGCGGGTAGCGGAACGTTCTCGCGTCTACTGGGCGCGAGGCAATTACTTGCAGGGAACGAAGTTAGGTCAATATGCCCGGCGGGGGTCGAACCTGCAACCTTCGGCTTCGGAGGCCGACGCTCTATCCAATTGAGCTACGGGCACGTGGACATGCAGCGAAGGCGACGGGTCGCCTCAGCATCTTCTGGATTATGGACGGGGCGACGAACGGGCGTCAAGGCGGCGAGAAGGGACGAGTCGTGCAGGGGCGGCAGTCATCCGCCGGCCTGCGACGCGGGAGGCGCCGCGGATTAGGATAGGCGGGCGTGCGAAAAGGTTCGCCGAAGGGCGAAGTCGCGGTTCGACGCGTGGACAGTCCTCTTTCTATCTTTTCTCGCAAGGCGCCTGCCGATGAACGTTCCGCTTCAGAATCTTTCGCGAAGAACCTTTATGCAGTCGACCGTCGCCGTGGGAGCGGTCGCCGCAGCGAGCGCGGCGGGAACGGCCGTCGCTCAGGAGCCGGCGAAGAAGTCGGAGTTGCCCGAGGGAGCGGTGATTCTCTTTCAGGGCGATTCGATCACCGATGCGGGTCGCGATCGCAACGCGACGGCGGCGAACGACGTGAAGGGACTCGGCCACGGCTATCCCCATCTGATCGCGGCGGGCCTTCTGCACGAGCACGCGGCGGCCAGGCCGAAGGTCTTCAATCGGGGCATCAGCGGCAACAAGGTGCCCGACCTGAAGGCCCGCTGGGAAGCGGACTGCATCGCGCTCAAGCCGACGGTGTTGAGCATCCTGATCGGCGTCAACGACATCTGGCATAAGCTGAACGGCAACTACGCCGGGACGGTCGCCGACTACGAGACCGGATTTCGCGAACTGCTGACCACGACGAAGGAACGTCTGCCCGAGACGCGGATCGTGATCTGCGATCCGTTCGTCACCCGCTGCGGCGCTGTGAAGGACAGTTGGTTCCCCGAGTTCGACGAACGCCGGGCGGTCGCGAAGAAGCTGGCGGAAGAACTGTCGCTGACGTTAGTGCCGTTCCAGAGCGCCTTCGACGCGGCGGTCGAGGTCGCTCCGCCGGAGTACTGGGCCTATGACGGCGTCCATCCGTCGCTCGCCGGGCATGCTTTGATGGCGAGCGAGTGGCGGAAGGCGACGGGGATCTGACCTGTACGAAACGAACAGAACTCCCGCGCCTTACGTTGGCGCGGGAGCGGCGAGCTTCGGAAGCCTGGTTCACCGTCCGGGAGTCGCTCACTCTCCCGTCGTCGCAGCCTCGGCGTTCGGCGTCGCATTCTCTTCGAGAATTTCCAGCTTCAGATTGCGGAAACGCACTTCGGTCGGGCCGCCGGAGTGAAGCTGCAACGCGAAGACGCCGCGACGCTTGCCGGCGGGGTCCGTCAGGTCGACGCAGAGTTGGCCGTTGAGGTAGGTCCGGACGCGATCCCCCTCGGCGACGATTTCGTAGCGGTTCCACTCGCCCTTCCTTACGTGCGACTCGCCCGACTTGTCCCAGAGAAGTCCGCGGCCATGCTCTTCGTAAAGCTTGCCCCACCAACCGGGTCCGATGTCGGCCTGGTAGCCGCGCATCTCGCCGCCGGCGATCGGTTCGCTGCGAATCTGAATGCCGCTGTTGCCGGCGTCGTCGACGAGCTTGACTTCGAGCGATAGCCGAAAATCCTCGGCAGCGATGTCGCTGATCAGGAACTCGTTCCGCGCGAGGCCCGCGGACTCGCCGACGATCTCCCCATTCTCCACCGACCAGAGGGAAGGATCGCCGGTCCAGCCGGTCAGCGTCTGGCCGTCGAAGAAGGACTGCACATTCTGCGAGTCAGCCAGAATCGCGTTCTGTCGCGGGCTGGAGAGATATGCGAGAAGGGAGCGGATCGCCTGGTCGTCGAAGGGGCGGAGCTGATCCTCGGGCATCAGCGAGTTGGGGCTCGCGATTCGCTGCTCGATATCGGCGACGGGAACGACGATGGCGGCATCGGCGGTCTGCAGCGTGATCGTCCGCGCGTCTTCCGCCTTGACGATGCCGACCACCACGCGACCGTCCGCCAGCACGAGCGACGTCTGCTGGTACTCCTTCGTCATCACGGCGCTGGGGTCGACGATATTCGACAGCAGGTACTCCAGGTTCGCGCGGTTGGAGCCGGTGAGATCGGGGCCCACCTTGCCGCCCGCGCCGTAAAGGATGTGGCAGCGCTGACAGGTCTGGGCGAAGATCGCCCGGCCATGCTCGAGGTCGGCAGGCGGCAGATCGGCCCGCTGAACGAGGCCGGCGTACTCGGCGATCAGCTTCGCCTTCTCCTCCGGCGTGGCGCGGACGACGCCCCAGGTCTCGGTCAGCAGGCGATCGATCTCTTCGTCGCCGTGAAGTTGAAGCTGGCGAACGAGGTCGCTCGAAAGTGCGGAGGCAGGCAACTCTTCCGCGGCGACGGCCTCCAGCAACGTACGTCCCCACGCGGGGCGCGAGCTGAGCGTCGCAAGAGCGGACTGCCTGGCCTCGGGCGGCAGGCTCTCGAACACGCCGAGGATCCACGTCGGCGTCTCCGCCGAATCGAACTGCGCCAGACCGCGCAGCGCCGCCTGGCGAAGTTCGGGCGCCGCGCCCTCCGCAAGCAGCGTGTAGAGAACGGGCACGATCTTCTCGTCGCGCACCGCGAGCGACGCCTCGATGGCCGAGGCTCTCAGCGAACCGGAAGCGCTCTCTGCCGCAGCGAGCTCCCGCAGCGCCTCGGTCGCCTTCGCGTCACCGAGCGTCGCAGCGATGGCGTGCGCCTGAAGTTGAAGGTTCGCGTCCGTCGAGCTTGCGAGTTTGCTGTACGCGGCGGCCCAGTCGGCCGGAGATGCCACGTTCCGGCGGCCTTGCAACGCGGCTCGGATCGCGACGAGGAACGTTCGTTGCAGCGCCGGATCGTTCGCTTTCCCGAGACCTTTCACGAGTAGCGCGAGCGACGCGTCCGGATCGCCGCTGCCGATTCGGCGGAGCATAAATTCCCGCAGCTTCGGCATGGTTTCGCCTGCGGAAATGCCGAGAGCGAGCGCCCGTTCGGGATCGACGTCGGCTAAGGGTTCTGCCGCGTACCAGATCATCAGGGGCAGGTTGTGATCGCCGGCATCCTCGGCATGCGAAGCGAGAGCCTCGACCGCTTCCCAGCGCTTCGCTGGCGGAACGCGAATCAGCGCCGAAGCGACCTGCAGCCGGACGACCGGCGATTCGTCCTCGCGGGCGAGCCGCGTCAGCAGCGAGATCGTAGCGTCGTCGATCGCTTTCGGTTCTTCGCATTTCAGGCGAACGGCCCAGGCGCGGACGAAGGGGCTGGGATCCTGCACGGCTTTCTCGACGACTTGCGCGGCAACCTCGCCTGAGCTGACGTGCAACGCCCAGATCGCGCGCAGTCGACGCTTCTCATCGGGATGATTCGTCGCGACGTCGATCAGTCGGTCGATCGCCTTCGATTCGATCGCTCGCGTCGTCGAACGCTCCTGCAGGATCCGCCGTGCGTGCCGCACGAACCAGTCGTTCGCGTCGAGGACGAGCAGCGCCAGGGTCTCGTCGTCGACCTTAGACAGATCGCCGCCCAGCATCGCGAGGGAGGCCCTGCCGGCGCCGGGAGTTTCCGCCGCGTCGCCTTCGTAAACGATCTTGTAGATCCGCCCGTTACTCCGGTCGTGGATCGAGGCGTTGCCGTGATGGCAGGCCTGCATGTCGTACCAGTCGATGAACCAGACGTCGCCGTCGGGACCGTAGCGGAAGTTGAGGATCTGGCTCGCCCGGTCGCCCGTCAGCAGGAAGTCGGGACCGTGGCTGCCGACGTAGCCGGAACCCTGCTGCGTCAGCCGATCGACGTTCAGGCGCTGGCCATGGATGTTGTTCATGAAGAGCGCGCCGTGATGCTCCGCGGGCCACCTGCCGCCGAGATAGGTCATCGCGCCGGCGTGTGCATGGCCGCCGCCCGCGGCGTCGGACTTGTCGTTTCCGCCGTGCGGATTGGCCCCCAGGTAGTGACGGTGATCGGCGATCGTCTTGATGTCGTCGTAGGTGTAGGGATTGAAGTGCGGCCCGGCCTGACGCTGGTAGCGACCGCCCTGGATCATGTGATAAAGGTGCGGAATCACGCAGGCGGTGATGAAGGCCTCGCCCCGATCGTCGAAGTCGACGCCCCAGGGATTGCTCGTGCCGTGGGCGAAGACCTCGAAGACGTGCCGCGTCGGATGGTATCGCCAGACGCCCGCGTTGAG
Organism: Lignipirellula cremea; assembly: GCF_056501455.1. NCBI lineage: Bacteria > Pseudomonadati > Planctomycetota > Planctomycetia > Pirellulales > Pirellulaceae > Lignipirellula > Lignipirellula cremea. The sequence goes on along the minus strand of NZ_CM151415.1, from coordinate 4,176,089 downwards.
CGGAATGCGCTCGGCGTCGGGCGTGCCGGGCTTGCCGACGCGCGAATGCGTGAAGACGCCGTGACAACCATAGAGCCAGCCGTCCGGCCCCCAGATGAATGAGTTCAGCGTCTCGTGCGTATCCTCGTAGCCCCACCCGTCGAGCAGTATCTGCGGCTCGGCATCAGGTACGTCGTCGCGATTCGCGTCGGCGATGAAAAGCAGGTAAGGCGCGGCGCCGACCCACACGCCGGCGTGACCGACCTCCAGACCGCTGACCAGATTCAGCCCCTCGGCGAAGACCTTCCGCGAATCGAGCGACCCGTCGCCGTCGGTATCCTCGAAGATCAGGATCCGGTCGCTGCCCTGCCCCTCCTTCGCACGGGTCGGATACTCGTAAGCCTCCGCGATCCAGACGCGCCCGCGGTCGTCGATCGCCATCGCGATCGGCTGCTTCACGTCCGGCTCCGACGCGCCGACCCGGACGGAAAACCCGGGCGGAACCTTCATCGCCGCGGCGGCGACTTCGGCGGTGACGCCCCCGAGCGGGTACTCGTCCCGAACGAGCGGAGCGGAAGGCTGCGTCGGCGGAGCGGGCGCCTTCGCGTGCAGGCGGAAGTCGTCGAAGTTGACGTGCCCCCAGCCGCCCGAGTGATCGTCGACCAGGCGGATGAAGATTCGCTTCCCCTGCTCTTCCAGCAGATCGACGACGAACCGCCGCAAATCCTCCCGATCGACGCCGGACGTTCGATAGACGACCTCGCCGTCGGCTTCCCGCACGAGTTCGACCCGGGTTTCCGGATGAACGCCGCCGGCGAACAGGAACGACGCGAACGGCTGCGTGACCTCGAAAGGGACGGAGGCCAGCGTGCCGCGAGGCGCATCGAGTTTGCGCTCGTACGTGCCGACCCAGAACTTGCCCTGATGGCGGCTGGCCATGTCGGCGCGACGGGGCTTGACGGTATCCCCTTCGACCGGCTGACCTTCGAAGGCCTCGCCCTCGGCGGTCCAGTCTTCGAGGGTGCCCTTTTCGAAGTCCAGGTTCAGCGTCTTGCCGTCCGCGTCCTTCGGGAGCGTCCCCTCCTGGGCGATCGCTGACGCGGCGAACGCAGTCAGGGCGATCGCCGAAGTCGTAAGCACGAACGTACGCAGCCGAGGCAGGCGTAGAGACATAGGTCGGCAGGCGGGAAGAGAGGAGCGTCCGGGAGAAGATCGTTCGACGACGATTCTACCGCGACGATTCGCCTGCCGCTCTCTGAAGTTCGGCCGGAATCGTGGACGCCCGCTCGCTAGATGACCTTCACATCGCCGGCACCATGATCGCGAGCCGCGGCGGTTCGCCTCTCATTCTGTGCCAGATTGAACGAAGAGTCGGGTGCCGCTGGCTCCGCCAGTGCTGAACCTCGAGTGGTCGTCCAACATTAGCAGTCCGGCCTCCGGAAAGCACTGGCGGAGCCAGTGGCACCCGGAGGAGAAGATGGCAAGCGATAGTCAGTCCGGAACGACGGCCTGTTAGATCGCCAGCAGCGCGACGGCGAGGAACAGCAGCGCGGCGCCGACGCTGCGGAAGAAAAGCGTCCAGCCGCGCAGGCCGACGTCCGGCACGCCGAGCGCGGCGCCGAGGAACCAGACCGCGGCGAGACTCCACAGACCGCGCGTACTGTAGACGACGTTCGCCTCGACCGCCTTCTGGAACCAGGCGACGGTCAGCACGATCGTCATCGACTGAACGGCGATCAGTCCGCAGCCGCCGAGCAGCGACGGCAGCGCCGCGCGAGGCATCTCGGTCAGCTTCCCTTCGAAGAGCGGAATCAGCGCAAGCGTCATCACCCCCGCCATGATGAACGTCATCGGCAGGAACGTCCCGGTCCCCCAGCGCGGCGACCAGCTCTGCACCGCCAGATCGAGTCCCGCGAACGACGCTGCCGAGAGGAAGGCGAAAACCATCGAGAAGATGATCTTGCCGGGACCGGCATGCAGCTTCCCCACGTTCAGCAGCATCACGCCGAGCGTCGCGAGCCCGGCCGAACGCCAGACCTCGAACGACAACGGCTCCCAGAGCAGAACCGCCTGGAAGATCGCGACCAGCAGGATCTTCAGCCCCAGCACCGGCGCCGCGACGGAGACCTCTCCCCGCGTCAGCGCGAGGATCGTCGTGATCTGCCCCGCGATGAAGAACAGGGCGGTCACTCCCGCCTGCCACCACTCGGTCCAGGGAGGGAGTTCGCCCCCCTGAAAGATGAACGGCACGAAGATCAGCGACGTCGTCAGATTCGAGACGAACGAGGTCCGCCAGACGCCGACTTTCCACCGCGACGTCGTTCGGAGCAGCAGCGCCCCGAACGCGAAGACCACCGCGGCGCCCATCGGCATCCAGAACAACGGCGTTCGGACGTCGATCTGGGCGAGGAGAACCGGAACGTCGATGACCACGACTCCTGCGAATGCTGTCGGATCCGCGGATTCCGCGGTAACGAATGCCTCGTTCGAATCCACCAGAATAGGGACCTGACCGGAGGCCGTGCAGGCGCCGGACGACGCGGTCCGCGGATTCGACCGATTGCAGTGAACTTGACCGCTCGAATTCGGTCCCGCCGATCGATTGGCCGGGGAAGCGGGGCCATTCCTCGGTAGAATGGAGAGGCCCTTTTCCGCACGCGGTTCGCCCCGGTGCCTCATCGCCCGCCGCCGCCCCCCCACCCTCGTCCGGACCGAGCTTTGTTTCGTTCCCCGTCGCGTTTCTGTGCGATCGCCTTCGCTGCGGCTTGCCTCTGGCAGGCGGCCAACGCCGAAACCGTTCGTTCCGCCGAGCCGCAGGCTGACGTGCGCCAAACCGTTCTCGCGCTGGACGAACAGTTCCGCGCGTCGATCGGCCCGCTGGTCACGACCTTCTGCGCCGATTGCCATTCGCGCGACGAACGCTCCGGCGGGATCGCCTTCGACGCCGATCTGCCCGTCGACGAGCAGGTCGCGGCGGTCGAGAACTGGCTGAAGGCCGCGGACGCGCTGAAGCGAGGGGAAATGCCGCCCGGGGAAGGCGTGCAACCCTCGGACGACGAACGGGCCGCGATGATCGCCTGGGCGGAGAAGCTGGGCGCGACGCTGGACAGCGCGGATCCGTACGACCCCGGCGCCGTCGTCTTTCGACGCCTCACCCGCAGGCAGTACGAAAACACGGTTCAGGATCTGTTCGGTCTGGAATTCGAAGCCGCGTCGGCCGTCGGACTGCCGGAGGATCCGAAGGCGTTCGGCTACGACTCGATCGGCACGGCGCTCGACGTCTCCCCCACGCTGTTCGAGCAGTACGCTGCCGCGGCGGACCTCGTACTCGATCGCCTGATCGCGGAGAAGAGCCTGAAGGTCGTCGTCGAGGGCGAAGCGAGCCAATTCGAACTGCTCGGCCAGATGCCGACCGAAAAGAGCAAGGACGGCCCGCCGCCCGAGGCGACCGACGCGAAAGAGGGCGCCCGAATCTTCCGCGTGAATGCGAAGGTGACGATCGACGTCGACGTGCCCGAGGAAGGTCTCTATCGCGTCGCCGTCGACGGCTGGGGGCATAAGGGTCCGCCGTGGGAAACGTGGTGGCCGGAGCTATCCGTCGAAACGGAGGGCGCCGCGCCGAAGTCGCTTCCGATCCGGGCGACCGAGGAGGAACGCGCCGTCGCCGAGACGCTTCTGGCGCTGCCTGCGGGAAAGGCGAAGATCGTCCTCTCGTTCGAGAACGCCAAGCATGGCGCCGGCTGGCAGGAAAACGACCATCGCTTCAAGACCCTGGCGATCGACCGGATCGAAATCGACGGTCCCGCATCAGCCTCCGGCGCGGCGGTCGACGCCGAAGCCAACGAGCGGCTGTTCATCATGCGACCGGGCGATTCGCTCGCTCCGCGCGAAGCCGCACGACAGGTAACGCGGCGTCTGGCCGAACAGGCCTTTCGTCGTCCCGTCGCCGACGAGGAAATCGAGCGCCTGCTCACGCTGTACGACATGGCCAGCAAGCGCGGGCTCGGTTACGAACGTGCGCTGCGGCCCACGCTCAAGGCGATTCTTTTGTCGCCGGCGTTCCTGTTCCGGATCGAAGAGGATCGTGGCCAGGCGGCGGGCTTCGATCCCTACGCGGTCGACGACCACGAACTGGCGACGCGGCTGTCGTACTTTCTATGGGGCACGACGCCGGACGAGGAACTCCGGCGGCTCGCCGACGAGGGGAAGCTGCACGAATCGGAAACGCTTCGCGCGCAGGCGACGCGTCTGCTCGAAGATCCGCGGTCGAAGTGGCTGGCGGACGACTTCGCGATGCAGTGGCTGCGGCTGCATGAACTGGAAACGGCGCTCCCCAGCGAGGAGCACTTCCCCGAGTTCGACGCCCGGATCCGCTCGGCCATGCGGCAGGAGGCGCTCCTCTTCTTCGACGGTCTCGTCCGCGAAGATCGAAGCGTCGTCGATCTGCTCGATGCCGACTACGCGTATATCAATCGCGACCTGGCGCTGTACTACCGCTTCGGCAAGCTCGACGAGGGCTGGCGGAAGGAGACGATCGACAAGCGTCGCAATCCCGAGCGAGGCGGCCTGCTCGGCATGGGCGCCGTGCTGTCGATGACGTCCCACGTCGCTCGCAACAGTCCGACCCGCCGCGGCCAGTGGGTCATGGACGTGCTCCACGGCGACCCGCCCCCTCCGCCGCCGGCGAACGTGGAACAGATCGACGAGTCGGGCGACCTGTCGAAGGCGAAGTCGTTTCGGGAACTCCTGGCCCTGCATGCCGACGAGTCGTCGACCTGCGCCGGCTGTCACAAGAAAATGGATCCGCTCGGTTTCGCTCTCGACGAGTTCGACCCGGTAGGTCGCTTTCAGCGCGAACGGGGCGGCGAAAAGATCGACGCCTCCGGCACCTTGCCCGACGGTCGCAGCGTGAACGGCGTCGTCGAGTTGAAGCAAATCCTGCTGGCGGAGAAGGAGCGGTTCGTCCGAAACCTGACGGAACAGCTTCTCATTTACGCGCTCGGAAGAAACCTCGAATCCTACGATCGACCGACCGTCGCTCGCATCGTCGAACGGGCGCGGGAGAATGACTGGCGGATGCGGGAGATCCTGCTCGGCATCGTCGAGAGTTATCCTTTCCGCTACCGTCGCGACGTAGACGATCCGTTCGTTTTCGCAGCTCAACCGTAGACGCCGACACTAGCGATTGATATTCGTTCGCCACGAGACACGCGAAAGTTTCTGCCATGACCGCACGACCGATCTCTCGCCGTACGCTGCTTCGCGGAGCGGGCGCCGTCCTGGCCCTCCCCTGGCTCGAAGCGATGGTTCCCGGCCGCGTTTTCGCGGGGGGCGGCGCTCTTTCCACGGCGCCGATGCGGATGGGCATTTACACCGTCGCGGGCGGCACCGTCATCGAGTCGTGGAAGCCCGGGGCGCCGGGCGCGCTGGATAAGCTCCCTTCGATTCTGCGGCCGCTCGAAGCGCACAAGCAGGATCTGCTCGTGCTGAGCGGTCTGGCGCATCACGGTCGGGCGGAGGGCGTCAACGCGCACGAGCACTGCGCGTTCCTGCACCTGACCGGCGCCTCGGACGTCGCGAAGATCGACGGCAAGCCGAAGGCGCCCGTCTCGATCGATCAGCTTGCCGCGGAACGGATCGGGCACCAGACGTTCCTTCCGAGTCTGGAACTGGCGACCGAGCGCTCGCACGAGCGTCGCTATTCCTTCCGCACCAGCGGCGAGCCGGTCCCCTATGAGGACAATCCGCGGATCGCCTTCGACCGCATGTTCCGCGGACGGACGCCCCGCGTGCCCGATCGCTCGCGTCCCGAAGCTATCGCGACGACCGGCCCGGCGAAGGATTCGCTCGAACGGAGCGTGCTCGACCTGGTGATGGAAGACGCCAGGCGACTCCAGCGGAAGGTCGGTTCGACCGATCGCCGCAAGCTCGATCAGTACCTGGAGAGCGTGTCGTCGCTCGAACGCCGCGTCGCGCTGATCGAGGCCCAGGCGTCGCAGATGGCCAAAGACGGCGCCGGCAAGGAGGCGCCGATCCCGGGCGAGCTTCCCGAAACGCCCGACGCCTACGGCGAGATTCAACGGGCGAGCGACACCGATCCTGAGATTCAGGCCCGCTACATCGACCTGATGTCGGACCTGATGATCCTGGCATTCCAGACCGACTGCACGCGGATCGCCACCTTCGCCGTGGGCAGCGACGGGTCGCTCTTCCCCGGGGTGGTGACCGTCGGATTCGAGCGGCACTTCCACACGCTCGAACACCAGGGGGGCAACCCCGATCCGCGTCGCGCCGATCCGCTCGCCCGCGAAGCCTGCCGGCAAGTGAGCCACTGGTACATCCAGCAGTTCGCCCGGACGATCGAGAAGATGAGGGCGATCGACGAGGGGGGCGTGTCGCTGCTCGACAACACGATGCTCCTCTTCACGTCGTACATGGCCGACGGCGGCCACCATCGCCAGGACTTCCCGACGATGCTCGTCGGCGGCGCGCAGGGCTCCCTGAAGACGGGGCGTCACGTCGCCTATCCGATGGGAACGCCGATGAGCAACCTCTACGTGGAGATGCTCGACCGGCTCGGCGCCGGCGTCGCGGAGTTCGGCGAGAGCAAGACTTCTTCGGCCGCGGCGTTCGACGGCAGGTTGCCGAATCTGGTTTGACGCGTCGGCCGGAACTCCGGATTTCCCTCTGAGCGGAGGGTGTCAACCCTCCGCTCGCCTGACTCCTTCAGCGCCTGAGATCCCACTATGGCCTCCTCCCCCTGCTTCGTCGCGTTCGGCGAACAGGGGCTGCGCATGCGCAGCGACAACGGTCGAGACTGGTCCGAGCCGGTCGTCGAGAAGGAGAAGCTCTACTGTCGCAGCGCCGTTCACGGCGACGGGCGATTCGTCGTGCTGGCGACGCTCGGCGAGAAGACGATCTTCTTCGGCAGCGAAGACGGAGAAACTTGGGAACGCCTGGCCGAGAAGGATCCGTCGCAGGACGGGGGCAAGGTGATCGACGTCGCCTACGGCAACGGGCGCTACGTCGCGCTCGGCGGGCACATGGACGGTCACTGGACCATCGTCATGACCAGCCCCGACGGCAAGACCTGGGACGGCCCCACGAAGTTCGACAAGGAGCCTCTGCTGCTCCGCGTGCTGTTCGGCGGAGGCAAATTTCTCGCCTGCGGCTACAAGGGGCGAGTCGCCTTCTCCGAGAACGGCGAGAAGTGGATCGACGCCGAGCCGCTGCCGCCGCTCGACACGTTCATCAGCGTCGCGTACGGCAACGGCGTCTACGTCGGCGCGGGACTGCACGGGCTACGGATGCGGAGCGAAGACGGGTCCGTCTGGACCGACCGCGTGGTCGGCGAGGAGGGGGAGCACATTAACGCCGTGCTCTGGACGGGCGACCGCTTCGTCGGCGTGGGCCTCGGCGCGACGTACTTCTCGCCCGACGGCAAGGCGTGGGAACGCGTGCCGAATCGCGACGCGCCGGTCGCTTGCGATTACGGCGACGGACTGTTCGTCGGCTCCAACTGGCGCGGCAGGATCCTCGTCTCGACCGACGCGATCGCGTGGGAAGAGGTCCACAAGGCGCCGCATCACGTCAACGGCATCCGCTTCGGCGGAGCGTGAGCGAGCGAGTTTCTCGGCGACGTCGGACGTCCGCCTACATCGTCGTCGTCTCTTCAGGCAGCGGCAGGTTCGCGTCCTTCGTCAGTTCTTCGAGCCAGCGCTCGAAGGCTTCGACCGTGTCGAGCCGACGGTTGGCGACGTCGTTCGCCTCCCACTTGTCGTCGGGCTTGAGATAGAGCCGGGCCCGTTCGCCTTCTCGAAGGTAACGCCAGAGGGCCGTGCGAACGGACAGGCTCGTCCCCTCCGCCACAACGGCGTACGCGGCGGGATCCAGATCGCTGGACGTCTCCGCTTCGAGAAGTTCCGGCAGGCTGAATTCCACGGAGGAATTACCGATAGCGAAGAGCAATTTCGCGAGCAACGCGTCGCTACGGCGAACCCCCAGCGCCCGCGTTCCCGGAAAAACGCCGCCCGGGGGCAGAACGAAGAAGGGGACGTGCAGCCGCTCTTCGTGCAGCGTGAGGCCGTGCAACTCCCCTGCCCCGTCGCCGACGACGCCATGCTCGCCCAACGGATAGCCCCGTAGGCCCAGCACGATCAGCGTCGTCGGTCGCTTCGCATCGAGCCGCTTCCAGAGCAGGTGCAGACCTTCCGCCAGTCGGTCCCATGCGGCTGCCTGACCGGCCCAGGCGAAGACGTACGGCAGAAAGCGATCCGGATCGCGATCGCCGACGACGGAGTCCGCTGGCGGCGCGACTTCGGCATACGCGGGCGGGTCTTCCTCGTCGCGGAGCGCCTCGCGCCATTCGAGCGGCGCATCCCACGGCGCGTAGGCTCCGGCATGATGCAGCCACAGAACGTGCGACCGGTCGGGCGGCGCCGACCGAAGAGCCAGGATCTCCCGCTCCGCCTTCGCGAGCCAGCGCAGGGCGTGCGTTTCGTCCTCGTCGTTCGCGGGCGAAGTCGCAGGCTCCAGATCGAACGGCGATCGGCTGCCGAAACAGGCCGCGAATTCGCCGCCGCTATTGGTCGCGAAGTCTTCCAGATCGCCGGCGAGGCGAATCGAAACGCCCGATTCCGCCAGCCTCTTCAGCGCTTCGGCGACCGACGGCGACGCGGTCGCACCGGTCAGCGCGGCGAGAACGGCTTCCAGCGAAGCGCCGGGCGCATCGACGAAATCGAACGTGACGGCGCTCGTTGCGAGCGCGTCCCAGCCCGGCGTTGGAAGCGACGTCTGTCCGTACGCGCCCGCTGCCGCGACGCCGAAACCGTCAATCGTGACGACGAGAACGTCGCGGGCGGCCGTGTTTTCCGCCGGAAGGGTGGACGATGTCTCCTCGGCGCTCAATCCTCGGCCAGATCTTCCTCGGAGATCACGTCGATCCCCTTCTGCCGCAGCGTCTCGAGCGATCCGTGGAGGTTGTCGACCATCAGCGCGATGCACTTCCGGCGACCCGGGGCGCCCAGCAGGGACGTGATCTGGATGATGTTGATCTCCGCCTGCATCAGCGCGGAGCAGACGCTGAGGATCGGATTGGCCTCGTCATCGAGCGCCACGCCGACCAGTTCGGTCTCGATGATCGCCAGGCCGGCCCGCTCCAGGATCTCCCGCCCGATGTCGGGATAGCTGAGGATCATCCGAACGACGGAGCATTCCGTCGCGTCGTTGATCGAGAGCGCGACGATCCGAACCTGCGACCCTTCGAACCGGCGGAGCACCTCCATCAGGAGTTGCCCGACCCGGTTTTCGAGGACGACGGTGAACTGCCGGATCGTGGGGAAGGTTTTGCCGCGCAGCGTGGAGAGATCGGGTGCAGCGCCTTCGCCGAAACTCATGGAGCGTCCTCGGAGCGAGCGGTCGGATCGCGTCGGTGCGAGAGGCCCAGCCTACCGCGCCGGGACCTTCCGTGAAATTAGGCGCCTGAGCCTATTCGAGCAGGCTGCGGCGGAGCGAGTATTCCGCCTGGGCGAAATACGGCTGCATCTCGATCTCCGGCTTCTCGTCCCGGAGGCAATCCCGCAGCTTTTCCAGCGTGTTCCGCGCCATGTGCGGGCACTTGTTGCACGCGCACGCGATGCCGGGAACCGGAAGGTACGTGTGCCGCGGAACGGCATGCTCCAGTTGCCAGAGCATGTTCGCCTCCGTGGCGACCAGGAACTCCTGCGGCTTCTCGAACGAGGCGACGTACTTCAGCATGCCCTGCGTGCCGCCGACGTAGTCGCTGTGCTCCCGCATGTTCGCCGGACATTCCGGATGGGCGATCGTCAGCGAGGCGGGATGCTTCCGCTTCATGACCAGCAGGTCGCTGAGGCTGAAGATCTCGTGCACCATGCAGGAGCCCTGCCAGAGAATCATCTTCCGGCCGGTCACCTCCTCCAAGTACCCCCCCAGGTGGCGGTCGGGCACGAACAGGATCTCCTTCCCTGCCGGAACGCGGCGGATGATCTCCTCCGCGTTGCCGGAGGTGACGATCCAGTCGCAAAGCGCCTTCACCGCGGCGCTGGTGTTGATGTAGGCGACGGTCTCGAAGTCGCGACCTTCGGCACGTAACTGGGCCTGGAACGCGGCGAGCTTGTCCGCAGGGCACGAATCCGACAGGCTGCACCCCGCGAGCAGATCGGGCAGGAGCACCTTCTTTTCCGGGTTCAGAATCTTGGTCGTTTCGGCCATGAAGTGAACGCCGCAGAAGACGACGATCGGGTTTTCGACCTTCGTTCCCGCGCGGGCGAGTTGCAGGCTGTCGCCGGTGAAGTCGGCGATCTCCTGAATTTCGCCGTCCTGGTAATAGTGGGCCAGGATGACGGCGTTCTTACGCCGCTTCAGGTCCAGAATCTCGTCGATCAGGATCTCGGGATCGACGTAGGTTCGCTTCGGGGAGAAAGGAGAATCGCCCAGCAGGGGCAGGCTCGTTGCGTCGCTCACGGACGTTCCTTGTTTTTAACGTGGCGGAGGATCAACCCACAGGATTGCCGCATCGCGGACTCGATCGTTTGGATGCCTCAGCTAGCGTGGAGGTCACGCCGGCTCCGGCTCGAATCGCGCGATGGGCCATACTAGCTTGACGCATTTCCGGGAACAAGGATCGCGGGCGGCGCAGAAATACCCCCGATCGGATGCCTGGATGATTAGTTGGGTAGCGGAACTTCGAGCAATCAGGGGAACGAGGGAAGATTCTTCGCCGTTTGCGAATTCTCTCAGTTGACGTAATCGAAACGGACTGCAGAATATCGCCAGTTTTGCCGGAGCCGCACGCAGCGCCGGCGAGACTCAGGCGCCGCGGCCGACTTGGATCGACGAACAGGACCGTTCGCCGACGATCGACCGAGAGCGGCGCCGTCGCTGGCCTACGATGGAGCTGTACGGTCTCATGCGAGTCGCTCGCGATACGGAGTGCGACCAACGTAAGGGTGTCGACGAAGAGGAGCCTCCCGGGTCCGCCCGGATAGACGAACGAAGACCCGACGAATTACGACCCGACGAACCAAGGCTTAACGGCGGCGGCCCCGTCATCGGCCGCCACGATCCGCCCGTCCATCCGGGACGCCGCGTCGATTCGCAGGCGGATGAAGCGTCGTCGCTGACGCCGCATTTGCCCGCCTCGTTCCCCGGACGCGACGCTGCCGCCGACCAGCCCGCGAAGGTCGAACCGGCCGCCCCCGCCGCGAATCTGCGGCGAGCCGCGATCCGGCCCCCAGCGGAAGGCGCCCTCACCCGCGCGTTCCGGAAGCGCTTCTTTCGGGGCGTCTCCGACCGCGAATGGAACGACTGGCGCTGGCAGACGCGCAGCCGCTACCGAACGCTGGCGCAGCTCGATCAGGTCCTGCGGCTGTCCGACCCCGAACGGGAAGCCCTCGTCCAGAAAGGGACGATGCTTCCCGTCGCGATCACGCCGTACTACATGAGCCTGCTCGATCCGGAGGATCCCGATCAGCCCCTGCGGAAGACGGTCATTCCGTCGTCGGCGGAGTTCGTCCGAACGCCGGGCGAGGCCGACGATCCGCTGGGCGAGGACGGCCATAGCCCGGTGCCGGGGCTGGTGCATCGCTACCCCGATCGCGTGCTGCTGCTCGCGCACGATTTCTGCTCGACGTACTGCCGCTACTGCACGCGGTCGCGGGTCGTCGGGCATCACGAAATCATGCCGAACGAAGCCCGGCTCGAGCAGGCCTTCGATTACTTGCGAAAGACGCCCGCCGTTCGCGACGTCTTGCTCTCGGGCGGCGATCCGCTCGCGCTCGGCGACGATCGTCTGGACTGGATTCTCTCGAAGCTGCGGGCCATTCCGCACATCGAGTTCGTCCGCATCGGCACCAAGATGCCGGCCGTGCTGCCGCAGCGGATCACGCCGCAGCTCTGCCGCATTCTGAAGCGTCATCATCCGCTCTGGATGAGCGTCCATTTCCTGCACGCCAGCGAATGCACGCCCGAGGCGACGAAGGCTTGCGCGCGGCTCGCCGATTCGGGCATCCCGCTCGGCTGCCAGACGGTGCTGCTGAAGGGAGTGAACGACTCGGTCGAGGCCATGAAGGAACTGATGCACCGCCTGCTGACGATGCGGGTGCGGCCCTACTACCTTTATCAGTGCGACCCGATTTCGGGCTCTTCCCACTTCCGGACGTCGATCGAGAAGGGACTGGAGATCATCGCCGGCCTGCGCGGTCATACGACCGGCTACGCCTGCCCCACCTACGTCGTCGACGCGCCGGGCGGCGGCGGGAAGATTCCCCTGCTGCCGAACTACCTCATCGGGCGCGAGGGGGACGACCTGCTGCTCCGTAACTTCGAAGGCAAGACGTACCGCTACCGCGACCCGGTCGGCGAAACGGCGCCGGCGGAATCCGCGATGCCGGACCCGGAGTTCTCGCTTCCGATTCTTCAAGGCTGAGCGAGAGAGAGCGATGATCGAACTTGCGATTCTGGACGACGGGGATTTCCTCTGCGTCCGATGTTCCCGGAGGCAGAAGACCTGCTGCCAGACGTGCGAAATCTATTGCACGCCGGGCGACGTCGCGCGGATCGAAGCCTTCACCAGCGAGACGGACTTCACCGAGTTCCGGCGCCCTGACGACCCGGTCTATCTCGACCAGGACGACGATCCGCTCTGGGCGGCGCATGTCTTTCGCGAGGATAACAGCCGCCGCGTCCTCAAGCGGAAGCCGAACGGCGACTGCCGGAATCTGGGCGAGGCCGGTTGCGTGCTGCCGTACGAAGTGCGGCCGCTCGTCTGCCGGCTCTATCCGTTCGATTACGACGCGAACGGCATCAAGGACGAACTCTGCTCGGGCTGCCCGACGTACCTGTTGCCCGAAGGAGTCGGACTGGTGCAGGCGCTCGATATGAACCGCGCCGCCGCGGAGCGCTGGCACGGCATGCTCTACGATGAGTTGCAGCGCGAACCGAAACGCGATCTGACCGTTCGCGGAAGCGCCTCTTAAAACCCCTTCGTTCTGTGCGATGAACATCGGCCTGACGTACGACCTGCGATCGGAATACCTGGCGGCAGGCTACTCCGAGCTCGAGACGGCGGAGTTCGACCGCGAAGAGACGATCGACTTCCTCGCCCAGACGCTGGAGGCGCTCGGCCATCGCGTCGATCGCGTCGGCCACGTTCGCCAACTGGCGGCCCGGCTCGTCGCCGGCGATCGGTGGGACCTGGTCTTCAACATCTGCGAAGGTCTTTCCGGACCTTCGCGAGAGGCCCAGGTCCCCTGCCTGCTGGAGACGTACGGCGTTCCCTGCGTCTTCTCCGACGCGCTGCGGATGGCGTTCTGTCTGGAGAAGGGGCTGACGAAGACGATCGCCGCGGCCGCCGGGGTTCCGACTTCGCCGTTCATGACCGTGGCGTCGGGCGCCGACGCGGACGCGGTTTCCTTCGACGGTCCGTGGTTCGTGAAGCCGATCGCGGAAGGGACGGGCAAAGGATGCGATCCGGCGTCCATCGTCCGTCGGCGGGAGGACCTGCGACCTGCGTGCGAACGGCTGCTCGAACAGCACCGCCAGCCCGTTCTGGTCGAACGCTTCCTGCCGGGGCGCGAGGTGACCGTCGGCATCCTCGGCACGGGCGGCGAAGCGGAGGTTCTCGGCACGCTGGAGATCGTGCTGCTGGACGAAGCGGAGCCGGACGTCTATTCCTACGAGAACAAAGAGCGCTGCGAAGCGCTGGTTGAGTATCGCCCCGTCTCGTCTCTTCACGACGCGATGGTCGCGGAGGCGGAGCGGATCGCCCTGCATGCCTGGAAGGCGCTCGGCTGTCGCGATGGAGGGCGGATCGATCTGCGATGCGACGCGGAGGGGCGACCGCTGTTCCTGGAGGTGAACCCGCTCGCGGGGCTTCATCCGCAGCATTCCGACCTGCCGATGATCGCCACGTCGGTCGGCGTTTCCTACGTCGATCTGATCGGTCGCATCGTCGCCTCCGCGGCGAAGCGGATTCCCGCGTCCGTCGCGACGTCGAGCGGGCAAGATCGCGCAGGCGAAGCGGCATGAGCGCGGAGATCGCAGCGCTTCGACGATTCACCCGCGAAGGTCGGCCTCTCCGTGCGTTGATCCTGAGGCACGAGCTATCGCCCGACGCGTCCATCGCCGATCGGGACGTGCTGGCGCAGGTCGAGGCGGTCGAGCGGGCGCTGCGAACGCTCGGCTGCGAAACGTCGATCGGCCAGTGCGGCCTGGACCTATCGCGATTGCAGGCGACGGTCGCCGCGCAGCGACCCGACTTCGTCTTCAACCTCGTCGAATCGCTCGGCGGATCCGACCGTCTGGCGCCCATCGTCGCGGCGGCGCTGGAAACGCTCGGCGTACCGATCACGGGAAGCTCCTTCGCCGCCTGGTCGGCCAGCAACGACAAGGTGCGCGCGAAGGAACTGCTGCTCGGCGCCGGACTGCCGACGCCTGAATGGTGGTCGCCCGAGTCGTTCGACGTCGACGCTCCGGCGGGAACTCGCGGCATTTCGAAGTCGACCGTCGAACACGCCTCGCTCGGGATCGACGACGCTTCGATTCTCGTCGCAGGCGAGATGCGGGCGCCGGAAGATCCAGCAGGCGAAACGTTCGTCGAGCGGTTCATCGAGGGGCGGGAGTTCAACCTGTCGCTGCTGGCCCGCGAATCGGGCGACGGCGTGGAGGTTCTTCCGCCGGCGGAGATCGTCTTCGTGGACTATCCGCCCGAGAAGCCGCGGATCGTCGGCTGGGCGGCGAAGTGGGACGAGGCGTCGTTCGAGTACGGCGCCACGCCTCGCCGTTTCGACTTTCCGGCGAGCGACGCGGAACTGCTGAGCGAACTCGAATCGCTCGCCGTCGCCTGCTGGCGGACGTTCGGCCTCGCCGGCTACGCCCGCGTCGACTTCCGCGTCGACGAGACAGGGAAGCCCTGGATTCTGGAGGCGAACGCGAACCCCTGCCTGGCGCCCGACGCCGGTTTCGCCGCGGCGCTCGCTCAGGAAGGCATCGTCTACGAATCGGCGATCGAACGCATCGTCACGGCGGCCCTCGCCTACCGAGGGATGCGATCTGCGAAGCCCGTTCCTGCGGAGGCGACATGAGCGCGACCCGGCCGCCGCTCGCGCTGCGTTACGAACCGGGCGCGAGCGACATCGCAGCGATCCGCGACCTCGTCGATCGGACGGCCTACTTCAATGCGGAGGAGGTCGCCATCGCCGCGGAACTCGTCGAAGAGCGCCTCACGAAGGGAGAAGCGTCGGGATACGAGTTCGTACTCGCGGACCACGAGGCGGGAAAGCTGATCGGCTACGTCTGCTTCGGAAAAATCCCCTGCACGACGAACCGCTTCGACCTTTACTGGATCGCCGTCGAACCGGACAAGCAGGGACAGGGGCTCGGACGCGAACTGCTGCGCGCGGCCGAGGAACGGATCGTCGCGCTCGGCGGAGCGCGGGTTTACGTCGATACTTCGACCAAGCCGCAGTACGCCTCGACGCGGGCGTTCTATGAACGCTGCGGCTACGAACTCGACGCTGCGCTCGAGGGCTTCTACGGACCGGGCGACGGCAAAGCGATCTACCGCCGGATCTTGAAATCCGACTGAGTCCGCCGCCGTCCGTCACGACGCACGGAACGTCGACTCGAAACTAACGCTGCCGTCGGGATGGAACACCACGGCCTCGACGACGAGCCCGGCCAGTTCTTGCGCCGTCTTGCAAGGCGAGAACAGAACGTCGCCCAGGAAGCTCCGCGTTTCGTCGGCGATCGCTTCCGGCACGATGAAGTAGAAGCTGATCGACTTCGCCTTCGACCCGCGGTTTTCGCGCCACGGTCCGATGCGACGGAGCGCTTCGAGCCAGTCGCCTTTCAGCGTTCCGACGGAGGCGGCTTCGATCCGAACGAGCGAGCCGTAGGTTCTCCGGAACCCGAACAACCCGCCGACGAACGATTCGTCGAACGTGACCGCCATCGGCGCATCCGTCCTACCAGAAAAAAACGGGCCTCGCGAAGAAGCGAGGCCCGTCATCGTATCGCGCGGACGCGCAGGACTCGAATCGAACGAGCCCGAATCAAACGAGGTCGCTCAATGCCCCGTCGCTGCAGTAGTCGGGGTTGCCGAACGTTTTCAATTCGTGACCGAATCCGTGGGCGAGCGACAGGAGCAGGCGGTTGTGCGGAACGTGCTTGTACTGAAGCGCCCGGCCCATCTTGTAGTCGAGGCCGCCGCCGACGAGGACGAACGGGATGTCGTCCAGCGTGTGACTGTTCCCTTCGCCCAGCTCGTTCGTCCAGACGATCAGCGTGTTGTCGAGCAGGCTGCCCGGACCGCCCGGCTCGGGCGTCTCGTCGAGCCGCTTGACCAGGTAGGCGAGTTGCTCGCAGTACCACTGGTTGATTTTGACGAGCTTCTTCTGCGCATCCTCGTTGGAGTTCGGCTCGTGCGACAGGGCATGATGCCCCTCGTCGACGCCGACCCAGGTCATCCGCGCGCCGCCCACGGAGTTCGTGATCTGCAGCGACGCGACGCGGGCGAAGTCGGCCTGGAAGCTGCTGACCATCAGGTCGATCTGCATCTTCGCCAGCTTCGGGATGTTGTCGTTTTCTTCCCGGATGCCGGGCTCCAGTTCGGGCGTCGCGTGAGCGATCGCGGCGCCTTCGCTCGACGATTGCAGTTCCTGCTCCATCGCGCGGACGAAGCCGGCATGTTCCTCGAGCAGCCGGCGATCTTCCGTCGAGACGATCGACTTGACCTTGGCGAGGTCTTCCTGCAGATCGTCTAGGACGCTGCGCAGCGTCGCCTGATCCTTCACGTTGCCGTACAGCTTCTGGAACATCTGGTACGGGTCGTCGATCGGCGCGATCGGCTTGTTCGCGCCGGAGTACGACATCCGCGTCCACGTGTCGGCCCGGTCGGGCACGCTGACGCCGAATTCGAGCGAGCCGAAACGGGTCTTCGTCGCCGGATTCGCCTGCAGGAAATTCTTCAGTTCCTGGTCGATCGAGATGCCGCTGGCCCAGCCGGCCGGAGTGTGCGAACCGCCCTGAATGTTGCCGGGGTAAAGCTCGACGCCGGTCAGCAGGCAGCCGATGCCGCGCATGTGGTTGTCGCCGTCGCCGCGGATCTTGTCGCAGACGCCGTGCAGGGTCAGCGTGCGATCACGGTAGGGTTCCAGCGGCGCGAGGATCTCCTTGAAGGCCTTCAGTTCGCCCGCTTCGTCCGGCCAGAAGTCCTTCTTCACGATCCCGTTCGGGCTGAACATCACGACCAGGCGCTTCTTGCGACCGGTCGAGCTTTCCATCCCGAGACTCGGCAGGTTGCAGAGAAACGGATACATCGCGGCGCTCAGGCCGAGCGTCTTCAAGAACGAGCGGCGATCGACGTAGGCCGGCATGTCGGTCTCTCCGAAAGTTGATCTGCGACAGGTCCGCAGCGGTGGATCGTTACTTCGCGTCCGTCTGACTCAGTTCGCGCGCCCGCAACGCCGAAGTCGTCGCCGCGTCCGCGATCAGCTTCCTGACGTTATAGCCGTTCTCTCCGAAACGGCGCACCGATTCGTCGAACGACTCCTGCCCCAGCGCGAGCGGGGGCTGCTTCACGAAGTACTGGTAGGTCTGTTCCACGAACGATTCGTGCGTCTCGGGCGACTCGGCCAGGAACTGGGCCATCTCCTTCGCGCCGGAGAACTGCGCCGTCTCGCCGTCGCGGGTGATGTACGACCCGGCGGCGTCGATCGGCTTGGACTTCTCTTCCTGGCGGAACCGTCCGACCGCGTCGAACTGTTCCAGCGGAAAACCGAGCGGGTTGATCATCGCATGGCACGACTTGCAGGCGGCGATGTCGGTCTGCAAGATCGTTCGCTCGCGCGTGGTCAGGTCGGCGTGCAGATCGGGCGCCAGCGGCGAAACCGCGATCGGAGGCGGCTTCAGGCGACGGCCCAGCACGTTCCGCGCGATGAACACCCCTCGATGAATGGGCGACGTCGCCTTGTCGTAGGCGAAGCCGGCCAGCAGGAACGGGTGAGCCAGCACGCCGGCGCGTCCCTCCTCCTCGAACGAGACGGAGACGAATCCGTCCCGAGCGCTCGTCCCGGGAGAAATCGTCTTGCCGTAAAACTCGGCCAGCCGCTCGTTCAGATAGATATCGTCGTCGAGGAACAGTCGCCGGAAATCGGGCGATTCGCCCCACGCGAAGTCTTCGAGGTAGAGATCGAGCGACGTCCTCAAGTCGGAGACGACGCGTTCGTCGAAGCCGGGGTGCGCTTCGGCGTCCTTGTTCAGATCGTGAATCCGGTCGACGTTCAGCCACTGGTGCAGGAAGACGCGAAGCTTCGCCCGGGTCCGTTCGTCGTCGAGCATCCGCTCGGCCTGCGCATAAACCTGGTCGCGGTTCTGAAGCTGCCCCTTCGCCGCCGCCTCCCGCAGTCGCCCGTCGGGGATCGAATCCCAGATCGCGAACGAAAGCCACGACGCCACGGCGTAGTCGTCCATCGGGCCCTGCTTAGCCTCGCGATACAGGAACCGCGGCGACAGCAGCGACAGGAGCACGCACCGATGCACGGCCGCTTCGAGGCCTTCGCCCTTCGCGAATTGACGCTCGACGTAAAGCTGCTTCTCTTCGTCGGTGAGAGGTCGACGGAACGCCGTTTCGACCCAGCGGACGCAGAACTCGCGGAGCTTCTTCTCCCGCTCGCCGTCGTCCGCCTTCACGTTCGCCAGGCGTGGGAGTTCGTCGACCACGTAGCGGGAGACTTCCATCGCGGCGAACGCGACGGCATCTTCCCATTCCTTCGTGACGGCGGTTCCCTTTTCGTAACCGGAGCTGCGATCGTCCGGCGGGAAGGGCGTCGAAACGACGAAAACTTCCGGGGACCAGTGCGGCGTCAGCGCACGTTCGGGAATCGTCTCTTCCACATGATGCGGAGGCTTCCACGCGAGACGAATCTTGGCGACGTCGTCGTCTTCGCTGGAGGAGAACTCCAGACGGACGGGATAGGTTCGCCCTCCGAGCAGCCGCATCGAGACGCGGTGCTGAATGTCCTTGCCCGATCGAACCCAGCCGTCGACGACCGGCGTGTCCGACTCGTTGAGCCAGAACTTCACCGCGTTGTCGGTGTACAGGACGATCTCGTAGTCGCCGGTCTCCGGCGCGAGCAGCGAGCCGGTCCAGACGACCGAGAATTCCTTCGCGCCGTCCTTCTTCTTTTTCTTCTCGTCGTCCTTCTTCGCTTCTTCCTCTTTCTTCTCTTCTTCGGTCGGTTCTTCGCCCGTGTCGGCGGGATTGGTCTTCTCCCAGTCGAAGTCGACGGTCGCGTCGCGGCGCTCGATCGTCCGCTTTCGGCGGTCGTGTCGCTTGGAGTTGAAGTACTCCGCTGCGAGCCCCCGTTCGCCGTCGCGCTTCCCGCCGCCCGTGAAGGACCCGACGAGGTCGGCGACCGACTGTTCGTACTGGCGAACCGTCAGGCGCGACAGTTCCAATTCCGGCGGCGCCCGGCGAACCTGCGCGAATTCGGAATAGAACTCGTCGTAGATGTACTTCGCGACCGCTTCGGCGTCGGGACCGACGCACTGCTCGGATTCGCCTTCCGGCATCGTCTGGTCGATGAGCTGCGTCAGTTCCAGGACCGACTTGTCGCCGACGAGCGGATCGGGATAGTCGTCCGTCCCCTCGCCGGCCGCGCCGTGGCACGAGGCGCACTTGTTGGCGTAGATGACCGCGCCGCTGGACGAACCTTCTTCCGCATGCACGCCGGAAGCTACCGTCAGCAGGACGGCGAACGCCGCGAGGGCGTATCCGCACAGCCGGGGGGAACGACAGCCGCGCAGGCGGAAGGCATAACTATCGCGAGAGGCGAACATAGCGATCCGAATCGGGCGGGACTCCGACGCCAGAGGCGACGCGGGAGCTGATTCGTGGTGTCACGCGACCTTACGCCGAGGAAGGCGTTTCGATCGTTCAAGCAAGGCGGGAGGATTCGGGCGGAGACGTCTGCCAAATGCATCGGTCGACGGCGCCCGGATTCCGAAAAGATTATAGCGACCGCCGATCCATCGCGTAAAGCCCGAGCCTCCGTCGTAAGGGAAGGAAGTTCCGGCTCTGGCTGGATTTAACGATGCTAGCGCCCTCCGAGGTGCCGACAGGTCAGGCGAGCC
The DNA here is from genome assembly GCF_056501455.1 of Lignipirellula cremea. Classification (NCBI taxonomy): domain Bacteria; kingdom Pseudomonadati; phylum Planctomycetota; class Planctomycetia; order Pirellulales; family Pirellulaceae; genus Lignipirellula; species Lignipirellula cremea. The sequence goes on along the minus strand of NZ_CM151415.1, from coordinate 4,155,959 downwards.
GAGTTCGCCGTGGAAAGGCAGCTAGCGAAGGCGTCTAGACTGACCGCGAAGCCGCGAAATCGATCTGCCGCAGCGCCTCGTACCCGGCGACGGCCACCGCGCACGAAAGATTGAGCGAGCGGACGTTCGGCGAAATCGGGATCCGCACGAGTCGGTCCGAGAAGCGTTCGAGCATCGACGGAGGCAGACCGCGGCTCTCGCTGCCGAACACGAGCGAATCGCCAGCCTCGAACGAAACGTCGTAAAGGGTCTGCGTCGCGGTCTTGGTGAAGAACCAGAGTCGCGCGGCGCCCAGAGCCGCCTCGGTCTCTTCCCAGGCAGCGGCGTCTACCCAGTCGAGCTTCGGCCAGTAATCGAGCCCCGCGCGACGGAGGCGCTTCTCCGCGATCTGAAAGCCCCACGGTCGAACCAGCCAGAGCCGCGCGTCGAGCGCGACGCAGGTCCGACCGACCGCGCCGACGTTCGGCGCGATTTCCGGCTGGTGCAGCACGACGTTCAGCCGCTTCCGCGATGCGGCCAGCGACGGATCGTCGGGGCGCCGGGCGCCGACGTCATTGACCGCGGACGGAGAGCCGACGAGATCGTTTTCGAGGGAACTCATGCGCTTTCTTACGCGATCAGCGTGTCGATCACATGCGCCGGCTCGACGCCGGTCAGCTTCTGATCGAGACCCTGGCTCGAGAAAGTGAAGCGTTCGTGCTCGTAGCCCATCAGCTTCAGGATCGTCGCGTGGAAGTCGCGGATGTGAACCGGATCCTTGACCACGTTGTAGGAAAAGTCGTCCGTCTCGCCGTGAATGTGCCCCGCGTTCACGCCGCCGCCCGCCATCCACATCGTGAAACATCGAGGATGGTGGTCGCGGCCGTAGTTCTCCTTCGAGAGCTGCCCCTGCGAGTAGATCGTCCTTCCGAACTCGCCGCCCCAGATGACCAGGGTGTCATCCAGCATGCCGCGGCGCTTCAGATCCTGGATCAGGCCGTAGCAGGGACGATCGATGTCGGCGCACTGGCTGGGCAGGCGACCGGCGACGTTAGAGTGAGTGTCCCAGTTGTTGAGATAGATCTGCACGAACCGGACGCCGTTCTCGACCAGCCGACGCGACATGAGCGCCGTGTTGGCGAACGTGCCGGGCTTCTTCGCGTTCTCGCCGTAGAGTTCGAACGTGTCGGCAGGTTCCGTCGACAGATCGACGACGCTCGGCACGCTCGCCTGCATGCGATAGGCCAGTTCGTACTGCTGAATCCGCGTCCGCGTCTCGGGGTCGCCCAGCCGCTCGTACGTCAGTTCGTTCAGCGCGTTGAGCCCGTCGAGCGTCGTCCGCCGCACTTCGCGGGGAACGCCGTCCGGGTCGTTGATGAACAGGATCGGGTCGCCCTTTGAACGGAACGTGACGCCCGCGTGTTCGCCGGGAAGATAACCCGACGACCAGAGTCGGGCGGAGATCGCCTGAATCTGTTCGGTGTTCGAAGGCTCCGCCACCAGCACGACGAACGTCGGCAGATCCTCGTTCAGCGAACCGAGACCGTATGACGCCCACGAACCCAGGCAGGGGCGCCCCGTGATCTGGTTGCCGGTCTGGATGTACGAGATAGCCGGCTCGTGATTGATCGCCTCGGTCTGCATGCTCCGGACGAAGCAGAGATCGTCGACCGTCGACGCCAGGTTCGGAAGCAACTCCGAAACCCACATGCCCGACTTGCCGTGCTGGGCGAACTTGAACTTCGACGGAGCGATGGGGAACCGCGCCTGACCCGAGGTCATCGTCGTCAGACGCTGCCCCTGCCGGATCGATTCGGGCAGGTCCTTGTCGAACCAGTCGCCCATCACGGGCTTGTAGTCGAACATGTCCATCTGCGGCGGTCCGCCGACCATGTGCAGATAGATGACGTTCTTCGCCTTGGGGGCGTAGTGCGTCGGAACGGCGCCGCGGAACTCCGCCGGAGCGGCCGACGACTCATGCCCCAGCGCGGCCTTACCCATCAGGGAGGCCATCGCGGCCCAGCCGACCGCGTTGACGCCCCGCCCCAGGAACTGGCGGCGGGATTCGTTGCGAACCCATTCGTTGAGAGGATGCATGCTTCTATCTCTGCTTCGCGCTCGGATGCGCGTGGGGAGTCGTAATCGGTCGACAGCGAACGGCAGGCGCCCTACTGATTCAGGACTTCGTCAAGGTTCATGATCTGATTCATCAGCATGGTCCACGCGGCGTGCTCGGCTGCGGGGATCGAAGCGTCGCGCGGCTTGGCTCCGGTGGCGAGGAGCTTCTCCGCCTGCTCCGGCGCGGCCGCGTAATGCGCCTGCAACTCGTCGAGCGAGCCGCGGACGATCGCCAGTTCACGCTCGTCGAAGGGGCGACTGATCAGCCGCGTCGCCGCGAACTGCACGCGATCTTCGAACGCGGGTCCCCCTTCCTGGATCGCCTTCTCGGCGAGGCACCGGGCGGCCTCCACGAACTGCGGATCGTTCAGCGTGACGAGCGCCTGGATCGGCGTGTTCGTCCGTTCGCGGCGGACCGTACAGACTTCGCGTGCGGTGGCGTTGAAGAGTTCCAGCGACGCCGGCGGAGCGGCCCGCTTGAGGAACGTGTAGACGCTCCGGCGATAAAGATCTTCGCCCGTTCCGACGACGTAGTTGCGCGTGTCGCTGCCCGGCATAGCGACCGCTTCCCAGATACCGATCGGCTGGTAGGGGCGAACGCTCGGTCCGCCGATCTTCTTGACCAGCAGTCCGCTCGCGGCGAGCGCCGTATCGCGGATCATCTCGGCATCCATCCGGAAGCGGGGTCCGCGCGAGAGATAGCGGTTTTCCGGATCGGCGGCGAGCTTCTCCGGCGTGACGCGGGCCGACTGGCGATAGGCCTGCGACGTCAGCATCAGGCGGAAGAGTTTCTTCACGTCCCAGCCCGACTCGCGGAACTCGACCGCCAGCCAGTCGAGCAGTTCCTGATTCGCCGGCAGTTCGCCCGAGATGCCGAAGTCCTCGGACGTTCGGACCAGGCCGACGCCGAAGACCTCCTGCCAGTAACGGTTGACCGCCACGCGCGCGGCCAGCGGATGATCGGGCTCGATCAGCCACTTCGCGAGACCCAGCCGATTCCGGGGCAGCGCCTCGTCGATCGGCGGCAGCATCGCGGGCGTGCCAGGCTTCACCTCTTCCTTCTTCTGGTCGTATTCGCCCCGGTTCAGGACGAACGCCATCGCGGGCGTCGCCTTTTCCTGCATGACGTGCGCGATCGTGCCGCGGTCCTCGATCGCCTTCTTTTCCCCTTCGATCGAGGAGACCTTCGCGACTAGATCGCGCCATTCCGGCGTGCGGTATTGCAGATGCCACTCGTAGAGTTCGTTCTTCTCCGCATCGGTCAGCGACTCCGGCGCCTTCGCGAGCAGGCGGGCCGCCGTCTCGCGGGTGCGCAGATCGAGCGCCTGCGACGGATCGAGCGCGACCGGATAGACGAAGGCGCCGCGAATCTCCAGCCCTTCCAGTCGCTGACCCGGCGTCCGTCGACCGAGACTCCACGCGATCGGCGTCTTGATCGAACCGTTGAGCGAATCGCTCGCCACGCTCGCCGGCTGCGGCTTGCCGTCGACGAAGACCTTCACCCCCGCGGCCTTGCCGGAACCGTCGTAGGAGACGGCGACATGGACCCACTCGTTCGCCTTGATCGGCTGCTGGGAGACGACCTTGATCGCGTTGTCGGGCCAGGCGCTGATGATATGGGCGCCGACCTTTCCGCCTTCGACCCACAGGTCCCAGCCGCGATAGGCGGAGGCTTCGTCCATGCGGGAGAAGATGGCGCCCCCCGCGTTGGGAGGCAGCTTCACCCAGGCCCCGTAAGAGAACGACTGCTCCTTTTCGAAGTCGCCGACCGCAGGCAGTGCGACGTCGTAGTCGGGCGACGTCTTCAGGGCTCGCGAACCTGCGGGCCCTTCGGTGAAGAGATAGGCCGACGTCGTGGAGGCGTCGATCGTCGCGTCGCCTCGCTTGAAGACCAGCCGCGTCGGATCGCTGGCGTCCAGGTCCATCGACAGTTCGGGCTTCAGCGCCGCGAGCCACTCCGGCGCATCGCCCAGTTGGCGATCGCCCGCGGTCAGCCAGCCGTCGAACTCGCTGCGGCGCTCGTTCTTGAATGCGTCGCGCGCGGCGATCGCGCCGGCGAGTTCCCCTTCGATCTGTGCGTAACGTTCGCGATCTTCGGTCAGCGGCACCACGATGATCGGCGGCGTATTGCGAACGTTGCCGTCCATCACGGGCTGCGTCGTGTTGTCGAAAAAGGCGGAGAGTTCGTAGAACTCCTTCTGCGACAGCGGGTCGAACTTATGGTCGTGACAGACCGCGCAGCCCGCGGTCAGTCCCATGAAGACCCGCGACGTCGTCTCGGTCCGGTCGCGAGCGTACAGGACCTTGTACTCCTCCTGAATCACGCCCCCTTCGTTGGTCGTGATGTTGCAGCGATTGAAGCCCGACGCGATCTTCTGATCGAGCGTGGGGTTCTCCAGCAGATCGCCGGCGAGCTGCTCGATCAGGAACTGGTCATAGGGCTGGTTCGCGTTGTAGGCGCGGACGACCCACTCGCGATAGCTCCACATCTCGCGGTAGTTATCGAAATGGATGCCGTGCGTGTCGCCGTAGCGGGCCGCGTCGAGCCAGTAGTGCGCCCGGTGCTCGCCCCAGTCCTGCGACTCCAGCAGCGTATCGACCAGCCGTTCGTAAGCGCCTTCGGCCTGATCGGCGACGAAGGCTTCGACGACCGCGGGTTCGGGCGGAAGACCGGTCAGGTCGTAGCTCACCTTACGGGCGAGCGTGCGGCGGTCGGCTTCGTCGTTAGGCTGAAGGCCCAGCGATTCGAGCCGCGCGAGCACGAACCGGTCGATCGGGTTCTGCGACCAGGCGGGATTCGAAACCTGGGGCAGCGGCGCCTTTACCGGGGCGATGAACGACCAGTGAGGTTCGTACTCGGCGCCTTCGGCGACCCAGCGTTTCAGGGTCTCCTTCTGCTCCGCCGTCAGATCCTTGTGGATCGCGGGCGGCGGCATGACCTCTTCAGGATCGTCGGAGAAGACGCGGCGGATCGCTTCGCTCAAATCGGGTTCACCCGGCATGAGCGCGCCGGAGGCGACCGCGCCTTCCCGCTGATCCATCCGCAGGTCAGCCTTCCGCGAGGCGCTGTCGGGCCCGTGGCAGGTGAAGCAGGTCTGCACCAGAATCGGACGAACGTCGCGATTGAAGCGCAGCTTCTCCGGTTCGTTCGCGAACGCCGCCGTCGAAATGACGAGGGAGGCAAGCGCGAACGCAGCTACGAAGCGAGCGGAACGAGCACGTCGCATGACGGTTCTCGGAGCGGAGGGAACGTTTCGACGCAGACGAGGAGCGACAGGGGCGGGGATCGCCGCAGCGTCTCCGCGCGACGACTCCTCGATTCTACCCGCTACCGGCCCCGACGCTCAAGGAAAAGTCGATGCGGAAGCGTCGAGCGAGCGGCCGTTCAGGAGGGTTTGCGCGGCTGCGATCGGCGAAAAGCCGCCTCCGGAGCGGGAATCGGCCCCCGCAGCGCCGCCCAGCCGGTCGTGTCGCGACGAAAGGACACGGAGGGTTTGCCCCCTCCGCTCGCCAAAGAATGGCTCTGCACGCGACCGAGGGGCTACAGCAGGATTTCCTTCACCGGATGGCGTTCCTCCACGCCGGTCAGCCGCACGTCGAGGCCCTGGTAGCGGAAGCTCAGGCGCCGGTGGTCGATCCCAAGGCAATGCAGGATCGTGGCGTTCAGATCGGCGATATGGACCGGGTCCTTCGCGACGTTGTAGGAGAAGTCGTCCGTTTCGCCGTGGACGACGCCCGGCTTGATGCCGCCGCCGGCCAGCCACGCGGTGAAGCACCGCGGATGGTGGTCGCGACCGTAGTTCTCCTTGGTCAGCGCGCCCTGGCAGTAGGTCGTGCGACCGAACTCGCCGCTCCAGGCGACAAGCGTATCGTCGAGCAGCCCGCGCTGCTTCAGGTCCTGGATCAGGCCGTAGCTCGGCTGATCGATGTCGCGGCAGTTCGCGGGAAGCTCGCCCGCGATGTCGGAATGCATATCCCAGCCGCGGTGGAAGATCTGCACGAACCGGACGTCGCGCTCCGCCATCCGCCGGGCCATCAGGCAACTGTACGCGAACGTCCCGGGCGTGGTGACCTCGGGTCCGTACAGGTCGAGCACGTGCTGCGGCTCGTTCGAGATGTCGAGCAGGTCGGGAACCGAGGCCTGCATGCGGAACGCCATCTCGTACTGGGCGATGCGAGCGCGCGTCTCGGGATCGCCGTACGTTTCCGCCGCCTGGCCGTTCAGCTTGCCGAGCGCGTCGAGCATCCGTCGCCGATCGTCGCGATCGACGCCCTGCGGATCGTTCAGGTAGAGAACGGGCTCCCCCGTCCTGCGAAGCGCGACGCCCTGATGCTTGCTGGGGAGGAAGCCTGCGCCCCACAGGCGGTTGTAGAGCGCTTGCGGATCCTTCTTCGCGGACCAGGTCGGCGTCATCACGACGAACGTCGGCAAATCCTCGTTCAGACTCCCCAGTCCGTAGCCGAGCCAGGCCCCGAGACTCGCGCGGCCGGGAAGCTGATTGCCGGTGCAGATGTACGTGATCGCCGGATCGTGGTTGATCGCCTCGGTATGAACCGACCTCACGACGGCCAGGTCGTCGATCATCTTCCCCGTGTGCGGCAGCAGTTCGCTGACGTGCAGGCCGTTCGAGCCGTACTGCTGGAACTTGAACTTCGACGGCGCCAGCGGGAAGCGGGCCTGGCCGCTGGTCATCGTGGTGAGGCGCTGACCGTTGCGGATCGATTCGGGCAGATCCTGATCGAACAGGTCGACCAGCTTCGGCTTGTGATCGAACATGTCGATCTGCGTCGGGGCGCCCGCCATGAACAGGTAGATCGCACGCTTCGCCTTAGGAGCGAAGTGCGGCAGCTCCGGAATCCCGCCGACCGCCGGCTTCGAAGGGGGAGCGCTCTCGTTCCCGAAGAGCGGCGCCTCCTGCATCATTAGCGACGACAGCGCCGCCGCGCCCAGTCCCGCTCCCGCGGTCTTGAACAGATGCCGCCGCGTAAGATGCGTCAGACGCTCTTGAATGGGATCCATGGTCACGGTCCGTTCCTTACTCGTAGGGTGGGTCATTGACCCACCGCCTCTTTGCAACCGTTACAGCGGATCAGGTGGGTCAATGACCCACCCTACAGGAGAGGTCGCTTCGCGAACTCAGTTCTTGGACAACACTTCGTCCAGGTTCAGGATCAGGTTGGCCGCGAGCGTCCAGGCGGCGACGTCGGGCGCTTCGTGTCCGTCGGGAATCACTGCGCCGCCGTACTCGGCGACGGGCTTCGCATCGTCAGGCTTGGCCTTGAAGTCTTCCCGCTGGGCGTCGACGAAGCGGACGACCTCGGCGACTTCTTCCGCCGACGCCGCCCGGGCCAGCGACGTTTCCAGCAGCCACTTCGCACGAGCCTCGTCGCCTTCGCCGCCCTCCGTCAGCGTGCGACCGGCCAGCGCTCGCGCGGCCTCGAAGTACTGCGGGTCGTTGAGCAACAGCAGCGCTTGCAGCGGCGTGTTCGTTCGCTCGCGACGGAGGTTGCACTGCTCCCGCGACGGGGCGTCGATCGTCTGCAACTGCGGAGCGGGCGCCGTCCGCTTCAGGAACGTATAGAGGGTTCGGCGGTGAACCTTTTCGTGGCCTTCGTCCGGCTTGAAGGTCATCGTGTTCGAACCGACGAAGCCGACCGCGGACCAGAGTTCCGGTTGCGGCGGCTTCACGCTCGGTCCGCCGACCTCGTCATGCAGCAGCCCGGCCAGCGAGAGCGCCTGATCCCGCAGAGACTCCGCATCCAGACGGAACCGCGGCCCGCGGGCGAGGTTCCGATTCTTCGGATCCTGCTCGTACGCTTCGACCGTCGCCTTCGACGATTGCCGATAGGTCGACGACATGACGATCCGCTTGAGCAGCGCCTTGACGTTCCAGCCGCTTTCGCGGAAGTCGACCGCCAGCCAGTCGAGCAGTTCCGGATGCGACGGCGGCGAACCCTGCGAGCCGAAGTCTTCCGACGTCTCGACGAGGCCCATTCCAAAGAACTGCTGCCAGAAGCGATTGACCGCCACGCGGGCCGTCAGCGGATGCGAAGGATGGACGAGCCACTGCGCCACGCCCAGCCGATTCAGCGGCGCTCCCTCGGGTAGCGGCGGCAGGAAGGCGGGCACCGCGCGCTGCACCTCGTCCTTCGGTTTGTCGTACTCGCCGCGATCGAAGATCCGCGCCGTCGACGGGGAACCCTTCTCTTTGAAGATCAACGTGGTAGGTGCCGCAGTCGCGATTCCCTTCAGCTTTTCTTCCAGCGCCGCGACCTGCTCATGCAGCGGATCGAACGTCGCGCGGCTGTCGACCCAGACCCGCTCCAAGAAGTGGCCCTGTGCCTTCGCGCGTTCTTCGGCGGAGAGCTCCGCCTCGGGCTTCGCGACGAGCGCCTGCAACTCAGCCGAGAGCCCTGCCCCCTTGTCCGCACGCTTGTCGGTCAGCCATTCGGCGAACGAGGCATAGGACTTGTTTTGATCGGCCTTGGAGACGATGCCGGCTTTGTCCCAGTAGGTCGTGCCGTCGTGCTGCGTGAAGGCCCAGCCGTTGACCGCGGCGCCGGGAGCGAGCCCCACCTCCGCGGCAGTAACTTCCAGGCGCACCCATTCGCCCAGCTTCGGCAGCGTTCCCTTCGCGAAACGGCTCGGCTGTCCGTCAGCGCCCCAGGGGATGACGTTCTCGCCCCAGAAGGCCCGGTGCTCCCAGCTCCCGTCGTTGAACTGGAGCATGATCTCCTTGGGCGGGTTGGCAGGGTCGAGGTAAACGTAGGTGAAGAAGACGTCCCCCTCGGCGATCTTCAGCGGCGTCTTCGCGTTCTGCACGAGATGCTGCGAAAGGCCCGTCGCTTTGCGGGTGTGCGACTTCTCCCCGCTGAAGACCGGCTGCGGCGCGCTGACGAAGGTCCAGCCCTGCTGGTCGCCTTCGGGAGCGACGTCGTCGATCCAGACGAACTCCTTCGGCTCGGGCGGCGGAAGCGGTTCCTTGCTGGCGGGTTCCGCGTACGCGATCTTCGCGACCTCGGCGCCGATCCGAGTGCGCAGTTCGGCTAGCTGCGTCTCGGCGGCCTGCTTCTCCGCCTTCTGCGACTCGGTCAGAACCGCGATCGTCGGCGCGTGATCCTTGACGTTGCCGTCGAGCGGGCTGCCGTCCAGATTATTGAAGAACGCGTAGAACGAGTAGTAATCCTTCTGCGTCAGCGGGTCGTACTTGTGGTCGTGGCACCGCGTGCAGTCCATCGTCAGGCCCATGAAGACCGTTCCGGTCGTGAAGACCCGGTCGACGACGTTTCGCATCTCGACTTCTTCCGTGATCGATCCGCCTTCCCCTGTCGTGACGTGGCAGCGGTTGAATCCGGTGGCGACCAGCTGGTCCTCCGTCGGATCGGGAAGGAGGTCGCCCGCGAGCTGCTCGGTCACGAAGCGGTCGTACGGCATGTTGCTGTCGAAGGCGTCGATGACCCAGTCGCGATAGAGCCACATCTCGCGATAGTTATCCAGATGCAGGCCGTGCGTATCGCCGTACCGCGCCGCGTCGAGCCAAAACCGCGTCATGTGCTCCGCGTACGCCTTCGATCCCAGCAACCGGTCGACGACCTTCTCGTACGCGTCGGGCGACTGATCGGCCAGGAACGCCGCGACCTCTTCGCGCGTCGGAGGAAGACCGGTCAGGTCGAACGTCACGCGGCGCAGAAGGATCGCCCTATCAGCCTCCTGCTGCGGGGCGATGCCGTTCTTCTTCAGCGGGGCGAGAACGAACGCGTCGATCGGGCCGCGAACCCAGGCGTCGCCGTCCGCCGCAGGAACCTCGGGTCGCGTCGGCGGTTCGAAGGCCCAGTGCTCCGACCACGAGGCGCCTTCCGCGATCCAGCGGGTGAGCAGTTCGACTTCCTCGGGCGTCAGCGGCTTATGCGCCTCCGCGGGCGGCATCCTGAGCGATTCATCTTCCGAGCGGATGCGCGCGATCAGTTCGCTTCCCGCCGGATCGCCCGGCACGATGGCGGTCGCTCCCGATTCGCCCGCGCCGAACGCGCTCTCCTTCACGTCCAGCCGCAACGCGCCCTTCCGCGCCGCCTCGTCCGGGCCGTGACAGGCGTAGCAGCGATCCGAAAGGATCGGGCGAATCTGCCGGTCGAAGCTCGCTTTCTCCGGATCCTCGGCGTGGACCGTCAACGGGGCGACGCTCAGCGACAGGCCGAACCAGAACCCCAAACTGACGAAAGCCCGGAACGCTCCGCGCATAAAGGAACCTCTTCGGACGCAGCGAGGGGGGGGCGGGAATCAGGCGGGCGACGACACGAAACGATCGAAATCGCGACGAACGATTCGATCTGTCAGCCGATTGTAGCCGAGCGGCGACCGATCGAATCCTGAAAACCGGGCGAGGACTGGAGCCGGTCAGCTCCGCCGAGCGTTGTACTTCCGCCATTCGATCAGATCGCCGTAACGAGGGATAGCGGAGCGGCCATATCCGTTATCCGGGCCCCATGGCGCAGACCGCCCGCTTTGCAATCTTGGCGAAACGCATAAAAAACTGTTGCCAGGGCGAGTAAAGAGCTGTTTGATAAGCGTTCCTCCGGGAGCGGCGCTGACTCCTCTGCCGTTCCTCCGCGTTCCTTCCCCCCGCAACGTCGAAGTCCGCTAAGGCGGCCTCGGCGTACCCTCCTTCTCCATGGCCGGGTAGCGCAATGACGCTGGGAAGCGCGATGGCTCCATGCCGTCAGGGCGACAGTCGAGTCGCCGCGCGTCGATCGCTGACGATCGCGACCCTCGCGACGGCGGCTCTCGCGGCGTCGCTGCACGGCCAGTCGTTCGATCAGCCGCGAACGCTGACGGGCCATCATGGTCCCGTGATGATGGGGGTTTTCGCGCCCGGCGGCGAACTCGCTGTCACGGCTGGCGCCGACCATACGCTGCGGGTCTGGGAGGCGGCGACCGGCAAGGAAATCCGCGTTTTCGATCAGCATACGGGCCCTGTCTATTGCCTGGCCGTGAGCGCCGACGGTCGGACGCTCGTCAGCGGGGCGCAGGACAATACGGTCCGGCTGTGGGACCTCCCCCTGTCGAAGCCGCTGCGTCAGATCAAGATCGGCGAGGCGGCGGTCGCCTCCTTCGCGATGGGCCCGGACGGATCGTTCGCCGTCGGCGTCGATCGGGCAGGCGCCCTCCGGCGGTACGAACTGCCGCTCGGCGCGACCGCCGCAGCGACCGATCCCGTCGCGAAGGAACTTCCCCCGCACGCCGCGCCGGGAACCTCTGTCGCGATGCGGAACGACGGCGCCTTCTTCGCCGTCGCCGACGAAGCGGGCAGCGTCTCGATCGGGAGCCCCTACCTGGACGAACGCCAGGCAGAGTTCCTGGCCCATGAAAGCGGCGTCACCTCCCTTCGCTTTCGCGCGAACGATCAGCGGCTGGTGACCGCGGGCTCCGACGGCACGCTCCGGATCTGGCAGCTCGTTCCTGTGCCTCCGCGAACGGTAACGGCAGGAGTCGCGTCCGTCTCGCGAGCCGTCCCCCTTCCGGGACAGAAGGCGGTCGTCGTCGGATCGCCCGACGGTTCCGCGCGGATCGTCGGAACGGACATGGGCGAGCTCGTTCGAGAGTTGCCCAAGCAGGCCGCTGCCGTCACGGCGATCGCGGCGGCGCCGAACGGAACGTGGCTCGCGATCGGCATGGAAGGTGGAGAACTGGCAGGCTTTCTGACTGCCGATGCCCAGCCGCGGGCGCTCGCCCTGGGACACTCGGGCGCCGTGCGCGATGCGGCGGTGCATGCCGATAACGCCCGATTCGCGACCGCAGGCGACGACGGCACGGTCAGACTCTGGACGCTTCCTGCGGCGCTGCCCGGCTGGGTCGAAGCCAAGGGTCACACGGCGGCGGTTCGCTCACTGGCGATCGCTCCCGCGGGCGACTGGATCGCGACCGTATCGGACGATCTCACGACGCGGCAGTGGAACGCAGCCGGCGGGGCGCTGCGACAACTGGCCGTTCCGCAGGCCGCACTGCGATCGGTCGCCGTGCGAGCCGACGCAGGGACGCTCATCACCGGCGACGCGGCGGGCGAGGTCCGGATCTGGAACGGCGCGTCGGGCGCTGCCGAAGGCGTCGTCATGACGACCGACGGACCCGTGATCGCCGCGGCGCTCTCCGGCGACGGATCGACGGCGCTCAGCATCGGCGAGTCGGGCGCGATCCGCGGCTGGAAGCTTCCCCTTCCGCCCGAGAAGCCGAAGGAGGGCGAACCGGCGATCGAACCCCTCTGGTCGCAACCCGCGGCGCCGGGACCTCCCCGCGTGGCTCTAGGTCTTCCTGCGGATCAAGGATTCCTGGTCACGTCGCCGGATCGCAAGAGCGTTCAGCGACTGAAGGCCGACGGTACGACGGCAGGCGCCGATCTGGCGGGACCAGGCGGCGCGATCGTGACGCTCGCCGCGTCGCGCGATTTCGCTCGTATCGCTGTCATCGACGACGCCGGCGGGGCGAAGCTGTTCGACGCCGCAGGCGCGGCGGTGGCGCAGTTCGCGCTCGGTAAGGGCGCGGTCGATGCGGCCTTCTCTACGGATGGAAAGGAACTGGCTCTCGCGGACGGAACGGACCGCGTCCGGATCGTCGACGCGACCGAGTCTGCCGAGACGCCGCTCGTCCGCGAGATCGTCGTCGCTCCCTTCCCGGTCACGCGGCTCGGCTTCGTCGGGACCGACGGAACCCAGCTCGTCGTCAGCGGAAGCGGGAACGACGCGGCTGTACTGAAACGCTCGCTCCTGCGACTCTGGAAGCTCTCGGAGCAGGCCGCGCGGAAGGTCGCCTTCTCCGCCGATCAGCAACACCTGTTCGCTTCCGCCGCGGACGGCAGCGTTCGGCAACTGCGACTGACCGACGGCGAGATCGTCAGCACGACCGCCAACCTCGACGACTCCGGCGTCTTCGCCGTTTCGCCCGATAACCAGCGCTTCGTCGCTCGAAACGCAGACGGCAAGCTCTCCGTCCGCACCATGGCGGACGGCGCCGTCGCGGCGGCGATCGATCTGCCGACGAAGCTCGTCGACCTGTCGATTTCTCCGGATAACCTGCGAGCTTTCGCCGCCTGCGACGACGGCGCGGTTCGCGTCTTCGATCTCGCGACCGGCGACCTGCTGCAGACGTTCGCCAAGGTCGCTTCGCCGCTCGTCGGCGTCACGTACGTTCCCGAAAGTCAGGCGCTGCTCGCGACGACTGCCGACGGAGCGCTTCGATTCGAGAAGCCGTCGATCGTACGCGCGATGAAGGTCCATCCGGGCGCCGTCCTTAGCCTGGCCCTGCTCAACGGCGGCCCTCAGGCGGCGACGGTCGGCGATGACGGGACGGCGCTGCTGACCGATCTGGAGAATCGAACGCTCATCCGCACGTACGAACTCGACGGCCTGAAGGCGACGACGCTCGCGGCGCGGAACGACAGTCAGCGTCTGGCGATCGGAACCGAGGCCGGCAAGCTATTCGTCGTGAACCCTGGCAACGGCGAAAAACTCGCGACGCTGGAGATCGGCGCCGCCGTCGTCTCGATCGGCTGGAGCGCGGACAATCTGAAGCTGGTCGTCGCCGACGCCGCCAAACAGATCCGCATCTTCGGCCCCTCGATGCCGGGTCAGGCCCAGCAGGAACTGACGCTTCACCAGACATTCGACGTCGGCGCGGCCGTGCGCGAGGTGGGTTTCGATCCCGGGAACCGGTCCGTCTGGACGGCCCTCGAAGATGGTCGCCTGGCCCAGTGGGCCTACGCGTCGCCCGTGCCCGTCCGGCAGTTCAATCATGGCGGCTCCGTCTACGGCGTCGCGATCGGCAAGGCGGGACGCACCGTCGTCTCGTGCAGCGCCGATCAGACGGTCCGGGTGTGGGACGCGACCACGGGACAGCAACGCTTCCAGATGAACGGCCACGAGGGCGCGGTGCATGCGATCGCGCTCAACTTGGAGGAGACCTTCGCGGTCTCTTCCGGGGCCGACGGAACGCTGCGGTTGTGGGATATCGTCGGCGGTCGACAGCTCAAGCAACTCGCGAAGTACGACGCGACGACTTACGCCGTCGCCATCCACCCGAACGGCCAGACCGTCGCCGCTGCCGGCGCCGATCGCAAGGTCCGGCTGCTCGACATCCTCGCCGGAACCGAGAGCGCCGTCCTGGAAGGCCATGACGACTACATCCACGGCCTCGCGTATCGTCCCGACGGAGCGCAGCTCGCCTCCTACGGCTACGCGGGCTCGCTGAAGATCTGGAACCCGGGCTCGCCTACGCCGCTCGTCCAGCAGCGCGTCGGAAGCATCGGCAACTACGTCGCGTACGACGACGACGGCGACGCGCTGTTGCTTTCGTGCGGAGACGGCGTGGCGCGCATCGTCGCCGTCCCGAAGTGAAGCCGCATGCAGGTCCGTTCGAACGCATGAGATCGCGGAGTCGATTCTCTCTCTTCTCAGGAAGCTGATCATGAACGCCCTCCTCCGCAAGTCGATCGCGGCGACCTGTCTCGCCCTCGCGACCGGGCTGGCTGCGACCGCGAGTCCCGGCAGGCTCATGGCCGCGGAGTTTCCGGGGGTCGGTCCGAAGGGGGATCTGGTCCGGCTGGAGTTCGAGGCCTCCCCCGCGACGACGCTCCGCGGCAAGAACGCCCGGCGGCAACTGCTCGTCACGGGCATTTATTCGTCGGGACAGCGTCACGACCTGACGCATGACGTGACCTACTCCGTCGACCGGGCGGACATCATCTCCGTCAGTCCGGCTGGAGTCGTCACGCCCCTTGCCGACGGGTCCTCCACCGTCCTGGCCAAGACCGCTGACGGCAAAGCGACGACCACGGCGATCCAGGTCGAAAAGTGCGGCGAAGATCCGCCGATCAACTTCGAGGACGAGATCGTTCCCGTCTTCACCAAGCTCGGCTGCAACGCCGGCGGATGCCACGGCAAGGCCGACGGTCAGAACGGCTTCAAGCTTTCGCTTCTCGGCTTCTATCCCGAAGACGACTACGAGTACCTCGTCCATGAGGACCGCGGCCGACGGATCTTTCCCGGCGATCCCGAACAGAGCCTGCTCCTGGCGAAGCCCACCAACCGCATCCCGCACGGCGGCGGTCAGCGTCTGGTTCCCGGCTCGTACGAATGGAACCTGATCGCGCGCTGGATCGAACAGGGCATGCCCTACGGCAGCGACGCCGACCCGAAGCTCGCGCGAATCGAATCACTGCCCGAGACGCGCACGATGAACTTCGCGTCGCAGCAGCAGATCTCCGTGCTGGCCCATTACAGCGACGGTTCCGTGCGCGACGTGACGCAGCTCGCGCAGTACGAACCGAACCATGCCGAGATGGCGACTGCCGCGAATTCGGGACGCGTCGCGACGGCGGATATGCCAGGCGACGTCGCGGTGATGGTTCGCTTCCAGGACCAGGTCAACGTCTTCCGTGCGATGATCCCGCAGGGGCTCCCGGTCGCGAATCTTCCCCCCGCGAAGAACCTCGTCGACGAGCATGTCTTCGCGAAGCTCGTCGAGCTGGGGATTCCTCCATCTCCCGTCTGCGACGACGCCACCTTCGTCCGCCGAGTCACGATCGACATCGCGGGCCGGCTCCCGACCGTTCAGGAGACGGAGGCCTTCCTCGCCGACGCCGATCCGGCCAAGCGCGACCGGCTGGTCGATCGTCTGGTCGACAGTCCCGAGTACGCGGAGGCCTTCGCGAATCTCTGGTCCGCGGTGCTGCGCAACAAGCGCCGCAACGGCAACGACGTTCCTTACACCTACCGCTTCCACGCCTGGATCCGCCGGTCGCTGCAGGAGAACGTCCCCTACGATCAGTTCGTGCGAAGCGTCCTGACCGCGACCGGCGATCCGGAGACGCATCCGCCGGTCGCCTGGTATCGCGAGGTCAGCACGACGACCGCGCAGCTCGAAGACACGGCGCAGCTCTTCCTCGGCATGCGGCTGGCCTGCGCGAAGTGCCACCACCATCCGTTCGAGCAGTGGAGCCAGCGGGACTACTATGCGTTCGAGGCATTCTTCACGCAGGTGGAGATGAAGTCGAGCAAGTTCAATCCGCAGGCCAATATGCGGGACGCCGTCTTCGTGAAGTCCGTCGCGCCGCAGTCGACCGATCCCCGAAGCGGAGAGAAACTGCCCCCGGCGGGACTCGGCGCCGCACCGCTGGATGTCGCTCCCTACGAGGACGCCCGGCACGAACTGGTCGACTGGATGGCGGCAAAGGAGAATCCCTACTTCGCCAAGGCGCTGGTCAATCGCTACTGGAAGCGGTTCTTCGGACGCGGGATCGTCGACCCGGAGGACGATCTTCGCGTCACCAATCCGCCGTCGAATCCGGCGCTGCTCGACGCGCTGGCGAAGAGCTTCGTCGAGAGCGGTTACGACCTGAAGCAGCTCGTGCGGCTGCTCGCCAAGTCGAACGCCTATCAACTCGCCAGCCAGCCGACCGAGGCGAACGCCAACGACAAGCAGAACTTCTCCAGCTTCTATCCCCGGCGGCTGTCGGCGGAAGTCCTGTACGACGCGATCAATCAAACCGCCGAAGCGGAGGCGAACTTCGGCGGCGCCATCCCGCGAGGAACGCGCGCCGTGGCGCTGCCCGACAACGGTTTCGACAACTACTTCTTCCAGGTCTTCGGCAAGCCCGAAGCCGAGAGCGCCTGCGAGTGCGAGCGCATCGCCGAGGCGAATCTTTCTCAGTCGCTGCACCTACTGAATTCCAGCGACGTGCAGGGTCGCTTGCAGAACGGCGAGGGCCGCGCGCTCCGTCTGTCACAGGAGACCGATCGCGAAGTCGACGTCAAGATCCGCGAGCTTTACGTCGCGGCGCTCAGTCGCGAACCGACCTCGGAAGAAGCGCAGTTCGTCCGCGACCAGGTCGCCTCCTACACCGATCAGCGGCAGGCTTGGGAGGACGTCCTCTGGGCGCTGCTGAATTCGAAGGAGTTCCAGTTCGTGCGGTGAAGAATGCTATCGAACTCTCCTTTCTCCTTCGGGTGGCACTGGCTCTGCCAGTGTTGCCTCTGGTCGGGACTGACGCCCATGGACGCCTTCTCCACGCTTCGACACTGGCAGAGCCAGCGCCACCCGAAGGAGAGAACTTACATCCCGGGCTTACGTTGAATGCAACGCTCACCGCGGTCGCTTCGGAAGACTCGCCATGACTCCCCTCCCCCGCCGCTCGCTCGCATCCTTCGCGTTCCTTGTCGGCTGCGCGCTCTTCGCCGCGCCCGCCTTCGCGCAGCTCCCTGCGACGCAGCTCGACGGGATCTTTCCGCTCGGCGCCTCGCCGAACAGCGAACTCGAGCTGACGATCGGAGGCGAAGATCTGGACGACGTCGATCGCCTGCTCTTCTCGCACGCGGGGATTACGGCCCAGCGGAAGCTGGCCGAGCCGACGCCCTTCGACGAGGGGCCGCAGCCGGTCGAGAACGTCTTCCTCGTGAAGGTCGCCGCCGATGTCCCGCAGGGCGTCTACGAAGTCCGCGCCGCGGGTAAGTACGGACTCTCGAACCCGCGCTCGTTCGTCGTCAGCCCGCTCGCCGGCACGCTGGAAGTCGAACCGAACGATCAGCCGGAAGAGGCGACGCCCGTCACGCTCCCCGCGGCCGTGCATGGCCAGGCGGTCGCGAATGCCGACGTCGACTGGTTCGCTTTCGAAGGCAAGCGGGGCGAGAGGTTACTGATCGAGGCCTTCGCCCGGCGGCTCGATTCGCGGATGGACGTGGCGATGTCGCTGGTCGGGCCCGACGGCTCCGGCCTGGGCGAGCATCGAGCGGGACAGGCGGGCGACGCTCTGATCGACGCCGTTTTGCCGACTGAAGGAACGTACCGCCTCAAAGTTCACGACGTCCTGTTCGGTCAGGGCGCCGGCTACTCGTATCGCCTCGCGATCGGCGCGGTTCCGCATATCGACTTCGTTTTCCCGCCGGCCGGTTCGCCCAACGGCAACGATCTTTTCACCGTCTACGGTCGCAACCTGCCGGGCGGCAAGCCGAGCGGTCTCGCGCTCGACGGTCGTCCGCTCGATGCGATGGAGGTCCGGATCGCCACGCCGGCCGATCCTTCCGCGGCGCTCGATGCGGCGCTGCCGATCGGACCCCATCAGGCGTTCGAACAAGGCGTCGCCTTTCGCGTCGAGAGCGGCCCGTTCCGCTCGAACGCTGTGCTCGTGCAAACGGCGAGCGCGCCGGTCGTGCGCGAAGAGGCGTCGAACGACTCGCCCGAGGCGCCCCAGCGGCTGACGCTTCCGTGCGAAGTCGCGGGTCAGTTCTATCCGCAGCGCGACGCCGACTGGTTCACGTTCGACGCGAAAAAGGGCGAGCCGGTCGCGATCGAGCTCTGGTGCGAGCGTCTGGGACTGCCTGCCGATCCGTCGCTGCTCGTTCAGCGGCTCGTGACGAAGGAGGACGGAACGGTCGAAGCGCAGGAGGTCGCGTTCGTCGACGACCCCGCGCCGCTGGAACCGAACAATCCGTCCAACCGAGCGGGTCGCCACGAGTTCGACGTGAGGACGTCCGACCCGGCCTACGTCCTCGATCCTGCGGAGGACGGGACCTACCGCATTCTCGTCCGCGACTCCTACGCGTCGCTGCACAGCGATCCGCGGCTGGCTTATCGCCTGACGGTTCGGCCTCCGGCGCCGGACTTCCGCCTGGCCGCCGCGACGGGCGACTCTTACGGCGCGGCTCTCCTTCGAAAGGGAGGCCGCGACGTGATTCGCGTTTACGCCCGGCGTCGGGACGGATACGCGGGCGAGATTCGCGTCTCCGTCGAAGGTCTGCCGCCCGGCGTCACCGCCAGCGAAACCGTCATCGGCCCCGGTTGCGATCTGGGCACCATCGTCCTCACGGCGACGGCGGACGCGCCGGTCGGCGCCGCGTCGGTGCGCGTCGTCGGCAAGGGTCTCGTCAACGGCGCGGAAGTCGCACGTCCCGCGCGCTGCGGCTTCGCCCTTCGCCCGTTTCAGTTCAACCAGCCCAACGCCGACGTCGGAAGCGTTCCCGCACGCGTTTCGGAGACGCTGTACGTTTCCGTTTCTGCCGACGAAGCGGCGCCGATCGCCGTCACGATCGGCGAGGGCAAAACGTTCGCGACCTCCCGCGGCGGCGTCCTGAAAATTCCCTTCCGCGCCGATATCAAGCCCGGAACCGGCGGCAGCCTGATCGGCTTCCCGATGGGACTGCCGCCCGGCATCCAGGCCCAGCAGGTCAGCATCGGCGCCACGGGCGAGTTCGAACTGCGCATCCAGGCGGCGACGAAGCCGGGCATCTACGACTTTTACCTCGCCGGCTTCTGTCAGCAGATGCAGTACGCGAGGAACCCTGCCGCCGCCGAGAAGGCGGTCCAGCGTCAGGAACGCGTCGCGAAGATCCTAGCCGACTCCCAGGCCAAGACGCAGGAATCGCAAAAGCTCGCGCAGACCCGTCAGACCGAACTGACCCAGGCGACGACGGCGCTGACGCAGGCCACGAGCGCGAAGACGCAGGCCGATCAGAATCTGAAGACCGCCGAGACCGCGCTCGTGCAGGCCACCGCCGACCGTGACGCGAGGAAAGCCGCCGCAGCCGCGAAGACCGACGATGCGGCGCTCGCACAGGCAGCGGCGGAAGCGGAGAAGAAGGTCGTCGACGCCCAGACCGCTGTCGACGCGATGAAGAAGGCGAACGAGGAAGCGGCGAAGGCGCTGACCGACGCCACGTCGATGCGAGAAGCCGCCGACAAAGCGAAGCAGGAGGCCGATGCGGCGCTTCAGACCGCCCAGACTTTCCAGCAGCAGGCCCAGCAGGAGAAGCAGAGGGCCGATCAGTTCGCCAACCAGAAGAAGCAGGAATCGAATCCTCGCGGCGTCAACGCCTTCGTCCCCTCGAACAGCGTGCGGATCTCGATCGCGGAGTTCCCGATCCGCGTCGACGCCTTCGCCGACAAGGCGACGGTCAAGCAGGGCGAGAAGGTCGAACTTCCGATCAAGATCGCCCGCCTGTACGAGTTCAACGAGAACGTCAACGTCCAGCCGCAGCCGGTCAGCGGGCTGAACGGCGTCCAGATGACGAACGCAGCGATCGCTGCCGGACAGACCGAAGGTAAACTGGAACTCACGGCCCAGCCGACCGCGACGCCGGGCGATCACCTCGTGACCGTCCGCGTTCAGATGAATTGGAACGGCCAGCAACTGACCTTCGACCGGCCGCTGACGCTGACGGTCGTCGAGGTTCCGAAGCCGACGCCGTAAGCCCCCCCGCCGCCGCCTCGCCGAAAAGGCACGGAGGGCTCACGCCCTCCGCTCGCCGAGAATCGACGCTCCCCGCCCTGCCCCTTCGATCGGCATTCGCCATGTCCTTCCTTCGCCGACGAATTCGCTTCGCCGCGCTGGGCCTCGCAAGCCTGTTCGCGGTTCCGTTCGTGTCTCCGTCGCAAGCCGCGCCGATCGCGGTGGAAGAACCGGCTCCCGGCGCGGAGGCGTCGTTCGAGAAGGACGTTCTCCCGTCGCTCAGGAAGAGTTGCCTCGCCTGCCACTCCGCCAGCGAACAGCAGGGGGGTCTCGTGCTCGAAACGCCCGAGGCCATGCTGAAAGGTGGCGACACCGGGCCCGCGATCGTGCCGGGCAAAGGCGCCGAGAGCCTCCTGTTCCTCGCCGCCTCGCATGCCGCCGATTCGGTCATGCCGCCCGAAGGGAACGACGTCGCGGCGGCGAACCTCACGCCGAAGGAGCTCGGCCTGCTCAAGCGCTGGATCGACTTCGGCGCCAAGCCCGATGCGGCGAGCGCGGGCGCTACGGTCATGAAGTGGCGGCCCCTTCCCTCCGGCGTCCATCCGACGCTCGCGGTTGCGCTGACTCGCGACGGCCAGATCGCCGCCTGCACCCGGGCGAACCGCATCTACCTCTACCACGTTCCGACCGGCGGCCTGATCGCGCAGCTCGACGATCCGGCGCTGTCGACCGTCGACGGCGGAGCGCCCGGGATTGCGCATCGCGATCTGGTGCAGTCGCTCGCCTTCGATCGCCAGGGGGAGCTGCTCGCCTCGGGCGGCTTCCGGGAGGTCAAGCTCTGGCGGCGGCCCCGCGACGTGGAACGCCTGAAGATCGAGTGGGGCGGCCCTATCGCGGTCGCCGCGGTCAGCCCCGACGCGACCCGCATCGCCGTCGCCGACGCTTCGGGAAAGGTCCGCATCTACGCCTCTGCCGACGGCGCGGTCGTCGCGAAGACGGCGGGTCACGCCGCGGAAGTGAAATCGCTCGCGTTCTCGGGCGACGGAAGCCTATTGGCCTCCACCAGCGTCGACGGAGCCGTGCGGCTCTGGAACGCTGCCGACGGAATCCTGGCAGGCGCCGTGCATGCTCCCGTCGGCGTCAACGCAGTCGCCTTCGTCAGGTCGGCGGCTCCCGCTGAAGGGATGCCTGCTCCGCCTGAGGCGCTGGTCACAGGAGGCGAGGAGAACCTGCTTCGCACGTGGGACGTGCCGACCGATCTGCCTTCGAAGCTGCAGACTCCTCTGGCGCCTGCCGTGCTCGCTGCGTTCTCGCATGACCGGACGCTGCTCGCGACGGCGACCGCGGAGGGGAAGCTTCGCGTCTCCCGCGTCGCGACGCCGGAAGGCGCGCCGCTCGATGAGGAAGTCGCCACGCTCGACGTCGCGGGCGGAGTCGCGGCAATCGCCTTCATGGGACCGACCGCTCCTCCGGCGCCGGCTTCGCCCTCCGATGCCGCAGCGACGCCGTCGGCAGCGCTCTCGCTCGTCGTCGCGACGAAACAGGGGCAGGTTCAGGTGGCGCCCCTCGCGAATCCGACCGCCGTTTCGGAGTGGCGGGGAGGATCGGAAGCGCTGACCGCCCTCTCGGCGACGCCTGCCGGGGACTGGGTCGCGACCGGATCGTCGGACGGGTCGATCGATCTCTGGCGGATGACGTCGGCGACCCCCGCGACGCCGGGCGCCTTCGCCGGGCGTGCGGCAGAAACCGTTCGGCTCAGTCCGTCGCGGAAGCTCGTCCTGACGACGGGCCTCGTCGACGGCAAACGATCGGCGACGGTCTGGGACGCTGCTTCGGGGCAGCCCCGACAGACAGTCGTCCTGCCCGACGCTGCCGGCGCCCTCGTCGCGATCTCGACGAACGACGCGCGACTGGCGATCGTCGGCGCCGACGGCTCGCTCCGTACGCTCGACCTGACGACGCCGGAAGCGAAGAAGATTTCCGCTCATCCTGCGATCGCTGCGAGCGCCGTCGCGCTGGCGCTGAATCCCGACGGGACGCAGGCGCTGCTCGGCTTCCCGGACGGAGCGCAGAAGCTGGTGAACGTGCCGGACGGCGCCCTCCTGTCGGAGTCGAAGGGGCACACGGCGCCGGCGCTCGCGATCGGCTTTCGTCAGGGGCAGACATGGTCCGTCGGACGCGACAAGTCCGTTCGCTTCTGGAATCCTGCCGACGGCGCCCAACTGCGGGCGATCGATCTGCCGGCAGTCCCGACCGCGTTCGCGATGACTGCCGACGAGAACCGTATGGCCTTCGCGCTGGAGGACGGCAAGGTCCGCATCGTCAACGCGGCGGACGGCGGCGTGCCGGTCGAACTGCTCGGGCTCTCCAAGCCGGCGAAGCAGATCGCCTTCTCCGCCGACGGCACGCGGGTCGTCGCGAATTCCGACGGCGGCGAGGTTCGCGTCTGGGATGCGGCGACGGGTCGAACGCTCGAAGCGTTCACGGAAGCGGGCGTCGTCGGGGCGACCTTCCTCGAAGCGAACGACCGCCTGCTCCTGGCGTCGGGCGACAAAGGCGTTCTGGAGCGATCGCTGCGGTTCGTGAGGCGGATCGAGGGGTCGACGCAGCCCGTCGCGGAACTCGCCTTCACGTCGAACGGCCAGCGACTCTACTCGCTGGCGAAGGACGGCACGCTGCGAGCTCACGAAGTCGCGACCGGCGCCCAGGCGCTCGCCACAGGACATGGCGCCGCGGTTCGGGACCTCGCCGTTTCGCATGACGAAACCGCGCTCGCGACGGCAGGCGAGAACAACCAGGTCCGCCTGTGGCGGAGCGACGGCGGACAACTCGGCGTCGGGGCGATCGGTAATCTTCCCGGCCCTCCCGTCGCTGTCGCTTATTCCTCCGACGCGACGCGCGTGGCGATCTCCCTCGGCGGCCCTACTCCGCAGACGCAGGTCTTCGACGTCGCGACCGGAACCCTGCTGGAACGCCTTCCTGAGCCGGCGGAGCCCGCTCTCGCGCTGACGTCGACTGCGGGGAACCGCGTCATCGTCGCGGCGCCTTCAAGCAGCGTTCGTTCGACGATGAGAGCCCGCAAAACGATCGCGGGACACACCCAGCCGATTACGTCGCTGGTCGCCGATCCTGTCGACGCTCAGCGCGTCTGGTCGGGCAGTCGTGACGCGACCGTTCGCCGCTGGAACCTGGAGAACGGCCAGGCCGACGCGACGTTCAATCATGGCGCCGCCGTCACGGGGGTCGCGATTCATCCGACGGGCCAGCGGCTGGCGGCGTCGGGCGAGAACGGAACGATCCGGCTGTGGAATCGCAACACGCAGCAGATCGCCGAAATGCGGGGCGACATCCGGTTGAAGAACGCTCACGCCGACGCCCAGAGACATCGCAACGCCTCGAACAGCCGGCTGGAACTGGCGAAGCGTCTGCTCGACGAGGCGGAGAAGGACGTCCCGCTCAAGACCGAGGCCGATCGCAAGATCGCCGAAACGCTCGCGGTCGCGAACAAGGACGTGGCCGACAAGACGGCCGCGCTCGAAACGCTGAAGACCGCCAAGACGGCAGCGGAGAAAGCGGCGATCGACGCCGCCGCGGCTTCGAAGCTGGCTCTGGCCGCGAAGGAGCAGGCCGAGAACGAGGCCAAGCTGGCGACCGAGTCCGTCCGCGGCGCCCAGGAGCGTCAGACCAGGCTGCAACAGGCGGCGGCAGCGCTCGGCGACCCGACGACCATGCAGGCGAAACTCGATCAGGCGAAGACCGAACTCGAGGCGTTGCAACAGGCCGTCGCGCAGAAGACCGCCGCGATTCAGGCGCCGACGCAGGCCGCCATGACCGCGGCGACCGCCGCGGACGAAGCCGCCAAGAAGGTCGCCGAAGCGCTGAAGCCCTATACGGAAGCTCTCGCCGCCCTCGAGAAGGCCGCGGCTGCGCAGAATCTCGCCTCGCAGCAGAACGCGATCTCCGCCCGGGAACTGAAGGAGGCGCAGGATCTCGTGCCCGTTCGCAAGCAGGAGGCGACCGATGCCGAGGCAGCGCTGAAATTGGCGGACGAAGCGCTCGCGGCGGCGGACCTGAAAATGAAGGAGGCCGAAAAGCCCGCCCGCTCGATCGCCTTCTCGCCCGACGGAGAGACGCTCGTCACGGGAGGCGACTTCGGGTCGGTTCATGCATGGGACGGCGAGACCGGCGCCGCGCTCGCGGCCTATGCCGGTCACGCGGCGGCGGTCTCGAATGCCATGTTTGCCGGAAACGATTCGGTCGTCTCGGCGTCGGCGGACGGTACGCTCCGCGTCTGGGCGGCTCAGCCCGGCTGGATTCTCGAACGGACGATCGGCTCCGTCGACGATCCCGCGACGATCGTGCATCGCGTCACGGCGGTCGACTTTTCCGCCGATTCGCAGCGCCTGCTCGTCGGCAGCGGAGTCCCCTCGCGCAGCGGAGAACTCGCCCTCTTTCGCGTCGCAGACGGTGTTCGCGAATTCCATCTGCCCGCCGCGCATGACGACGTGATCTACTCCGCCCGCCTCTCTCCCGACGGCAGTCGCATCGCGTCGTGCGGAGCGGACAAGTACCTCCGCTCGTTCGACGTCGCCGCGGGCCAGCAGATTCGCCGTTACGAAGGGCATACGAACTACGTCCTCGGCGTCGACTGGAAGAGCGACGGGCGCACCCTGGCCAGCGCCGGCGCCGACGCCGCGGTGAAGGTCTGGGACGCCGCGACGGGCGATCAGCAGCGGACCATCGACCAGGGCTACGTGAAGCACGTCACCGCGATCCGCTTTCTCGCCGATCGCGACGAGTTCGTTACCTCGGGCGGCGACCGCCGGGTTCGCATGCGGAACTCGGCCAACGGAGGCGACGTCCGCAACTTCCCCGAAGCGAAGGCCTGGCTGCATGCCGTCGACGTCACCCCGGACGGGACGGTCGTCGCAGCGGGCGACGCCGAGGGGAGGCTCTATCTCTTCAACGGCCAGAACGGCCAGCCGCTGCACGTGCTCGAACTTCCCTCCGAAGGCGACGCCCAGGCGACCGCCGACGTCGCGGCGAAGTAAGAGCTTCGCTGGCGAAGGAATCCATGCAGCGGAATAGAATGCCGGCATGGACGATGCGCACGCCTATCCGTCGGACGACATGCCGGGCCGTTTCGCCACGACCCGCTGGAGCGTCGTCGCCGCGGCAGGCGACGCGGACAGCGCCGAACGCCGCGAGGCGCTCGAAGAACTCTGCCGGAGTTACTGGTATCCCGTCTACGCCTTCGTTCGCGGTCGGATCGGCTCGGCCCAGGATGCCCAGGATCTGACGCAGGCCTTCTTCGCGCACGCGATCGAAAAGGGAACGCTCGCCAAGGCGGACCCGACGCGAGGACGCTTCCGCACCTTCCTGCGGGCGGCCATCTCGAACTTTCTCGCCGACGAACGGGCGAAAGCGAATGCCGCCAAGCGAGGCGGCGGACAGCGGACCTTCTCCCTCGATTTCGCGGCGGGCGAGTCGCGCTACCTGCGGGAGCCGTCGCACGACTCGACGGCCGAGCGGCTGTACGACCGACGCTGGGCCGTGACGCTGATCGAGCAGGCGCTCGCGACGCTCGAACAGGAATGGACTCGGGCTGACAAGCGAGCGGCGTTCGAGATTCTGAAGCGGACGATTTCCGGGGTCGGCGACGGCGAGGACTACGAGCACGTCGGAGCCGAACTCGGCGTCTCCTCCGTCGCGGCGAAGCAGGCCGCCTATCGCCTCCGCCGGCGCTACCGCGAGATCTTTCGCGAAGAGGTTCGTCGCACCGTCGCGGACGACGAATCGATCGACGACGAAATCGCCCGGCTGATGGAGTCGCTGGGCGACTGAACCGGGTCCGATCGCGGCGATTCCCCGGCGCCGCGAAGATATTCAGCGAGTGCGCGTTACGCTGCAACGGAAAAGCCGTAAGGAAGAGCGAGAACCCTCCTCGACCGGATCGCCGAACGATGTCGACCTCGCTTTTCTGCCCGCAGTGCCACTCCCCCGTCCCCGCCGACGCTCCGCAGGGGATCTGCCCCCGCTGTCTGCTGCGTGCCGGGCTCGCCTCCGATTCGCTTGCCGGCGATCCCTCCGTCGCCGCGACGGCGGGACCGGACGGTCGTTTCGAGCCGCCCAGCGTCGAGGAATTGCGCCGGCTCTTTCCGCAGCTCGAAATCCTGGAACTGCTCGGCCAGGGCGGCATGGGGGCGGTGTTCAAGGTCCGGCAACCCGGGCTCGACCGGTTCGCGGCGTTGAAGATTCTGCCCCCGCAGGTCGGACGGGACGCCGCCTTCGCGGAACGCTTCAAGCGGGAAGCCCGGGCGCTGGCCAAGCTCAGCCATCCGGGCGTCGTCGGCGTCTACGACTTCGGACAGGCGGGATCGCTCTGCTGGATCCTGATGGAGTACGTCGACGGCGCCGATCTTCGTCGGGCGATGAAGGCTTCGCTCTCGCCTGCGGAGGCGCTGGCGATCGTGCCGCAGATCTGCGACGCGCTGCAATATGCGCACGACGAAGGCGTGGTGCATCGCGACATCAAGCCGGAGAACGTGCTGCTAGACCGACGCGGTCGCGTGAAGATCGCCGACTTCGGGCTGGCGAAGCTGCTGGGACGCGAGTTACCGCAGCCGTCGCTGACCGCCACGCGCCAGGTCATGGGCACCCCGCGGTACATGGCGCCTGAGCAAATGGACGGCTCGGAACGGATCGACCACCGCGCGGACATCTACTCCCTCGGGGTCGTGTTCTACGAACTGCTCACGGGCGAGACGCCCGCGGGCAGGTTTCCGCCGCCGTCGCAGAAGGCGCGGATCGACGTGCGGCTGGACGAGGTCGTACTCCGCTCGCTCGAGCGCGAACCCGAACGGCGCTGGCAGCAGGCCAGCCAGATCACGAGCGAACTTCGTACGATCTCGGAGAAAGGCGAAGGAGCGTTCTTCGCCGGCGGGTCGCCCCACGCTTTCCCCGTCGCCGAAGCGACCCCGTCGCTTTCCCTCGCCGTCTACGTCATCGCGGTCGTGAACCTGTTCACCGCGGTAGCGCTGATGTTCGCGATCGGCGGCGATCCGGAGCCGAACCTGATTCCGGAATCTGCCGGAGCGATGTGGAGGAGTTGGGAAACGGTCAGCATGTATCTCGCCTACGCGCTCTACGCGATTACTCTGCTGGCAAGCGTCGGTATGCTGCTTCGCCAGCCGTGGGGACGCTCGCTGACCGTCGGAACCTGCTGGGCTTCGCTCGCGATGCTGGTCACCGATATGCCGTACGTAGCTCGTTTTTATGTCCCGCTGAGCTACGAGGAGATCGTGGCCGACGTGGCGGCTGAAGGAATCGCGCCGGCTGAGGCGGAGTTCGATGTGGGGTTGATCGTGTTAGCGTTCTACACAGCCTTATTCGCAGTCACTCTGACCTGGCTGCTGTTCCAGGTCGTCTATCTCAGCAGGCAGAAGATCGTCGCTCAGTTCGACGGACCCGCGGGGCAGCGATCGAACGCCCTCTCCCACGCGCTCGTCTGGGCGCCTGCAGCGGGACTGCTGTCCGTCGGAGTCGTCGCCTACGCCATTCTGCTGATGACGGCGTGAACTTCGGCCGCGACGAAAAGCGCGAGAGACCGGGAGGTCTCTCGCGCTGACGAACGAACGCGGCCGATCCGATTCGATTCGGCTAAACCAGTTCCGGAATCGGCTTGCCGTTCTCGATCAGGTAGGTCGGCCGTCCCGACTGGTTGGTGAACTGCATCCGGCGGTCGATGCCGAGGACTTCGAAGACGGTCGCGAAGAGGTCCTGCGGCGTGATGGGCGTCGTCTTGGGGACGTCCGCTTTCTCCGCCGATTCGCCGATCACCTGCCCCATCTTGAGTCCGCCGCCCGCGAGCGCGAGCGTGCTGAGCGGAGCCCAGTGGTCGCGTCCGGCGCTGCCGTTGATCTTGGGAGTGCGTCCGAACTCGCCCGACACGACGAGCAGCACGTTATCGAGCTGGCCGCGCAGGTGAAGATCCTCGACCAGGGCCGAGATAGCGCGATCGATCTCCGGCCCGCGGCGGTCCATCTCCGTCTTGATGTTGCTGTGCATGTCCCAGCCGCCGTAGTTGATCGTGACGAAGCCGCAGCCCGCCTCGCACAACCGCCGGGCCTGCAGCATCTGTTCGCCCAGACCCTTGCCGTAGCGATCGACGACGCGGGGATCTTCGTACTTCAGATCGAACGCCTGCTGCGACTTGCTCAGGATCAGGTCGAAGGCCTGCTTCTCGAAGGAGTCGAGCCCCTCCATCAGCTTGCTCCGGTCGATGTCCCGGCGGACGTTGTCGATGCCGGCGAGCATCTCCCGGCGGTCTTCCAGCCGCGCCCGATCGACGACCAGGGACATGTTCCGGCGCGCTTCGCCCGCGGGATCGAACGCGCCGTAGGCCGCGCCCAGGAAAGACGGCCCGTCGGCGTAAATTCCGCCGAAGCGGACGTAGGTCGGCAACCCCGTCTCGGGATGATTCGTTCCTCGAACGCGAGCCAGAATCGAGCCCAGGCTCGGACGATCCGGCACCGCGCCGTTATCGGCCAGACGGTTGTCGTAGCCGGTCATCACGTAGTGCGTGCCGCCCGAGTGGCCGCTGTTCGTGTGGGCGAACGAGCGGACGATCGCCATCTTGTCGGCGACCTTGGCCGTTCGTTCGAAGTTGCCGCCGAACGTGACGCCCGGGAGCGAGGTCGGAACCTCGCCCGTGACGCTGCGATATTCCGACGGCGCGGTCATCTTCGGATCGAACGTTTCGATCTGCGTCGGACCGCCGCTGAGCCAGAGCCAGATGACGGACTTCTCGGAGAGCGACCGGCCGGAGGCGACCGATTCGGCCCGCAGTTGCATCGTCTGGCCGAGCGTGACGGCCCCCATGCCCAGCGTTCCCACTCGCAGAAAATCGCGGCGAGAACTCCCCTCGCAGTTCCCTCGCGTACGACCGAACTTGAAGTCGATCACGTCAGAGTCTCCTATCGGATGGCGGAGCGGGCGGGGAGCCGTCCGGCGGCGCCGGACGACTCATCGAGGCAGGTCGATTGTTTTATAGAGATCGACCGCCTGGACAGCAACAATTAAATCGCCTGCCTTGCGACCATTTTTACGGGGCGACCGAGCACGTTAGCTCACGAACGATTCGAGAGGCTTACGAACCGATCGCAGGACGTGCATGCGATCGAGGCATAGCCGAAGATGGCGCTCCGCCCTCCGACCGTTACGCCGGATGCGAACCGGCGCGCGGAATCAGGCGACCCGCCGCGAGAGCGAGCCGACCGGCTACGCGGCGCTCATGAGATAGATGCCGAGCGCGGCGCCCAGGACCGACATCGTCACCGCCAGCGCGAGCGGAAAGAGCGATCGCCTCGCGAAGCCGGTGCGATCGTCGCGGAATCGCCGGAGAAACTGGACGTGCTCGACGACGGCGTAGACGTTGATCGTCGCACCGACGGCGACCAGCGCCGTGCCGATCAGCGCCGACCAGACGACGCCCGTGCGCGGCTCGCCGTGCTGCATCTCCGCCATCTCGCGCAGGAACAGCCCGAACCGTGCGACCAGGAAGCCGAACCCCATCATCGCCACCGACGTACGCACCCACGCGAGCAGCGTCCGTTCGCCGGCGAGATACGTGCGTTCGCCCGCCAGGCGCGTCCGGGCCTGATCGCCCGACTCGCTCGGAACCGTGAGGTCGTCTTCCTCGGGCAGCAGATCGTCGGACATGGCGCGGGTCAGCGTGAACGGGGATGAAGCGAACGATTCGTCGCCAGGCGTTACGATACCCTACTGGTCGATCAACCTCTAACCGTCAGGTTCGATCGCTCCCTGTGCCATGCCCACATCTCCGAAGGAAGGGTGGGCATGCTTCAGGGCCGGCCGAACCTT
This sequence comes from Lignipirellula cremea, assembly GCF_056501455.1. NCBI lineage: Bacteria > Pseudomonadati > Planctomycetota > Planctomycetia > Pirellulales > Pirellulaceae > Lignipirellula > Lignipirellula cremea. The sequence goes on along the minus strand of NZ_CM151415.1, from coordinate 4,125,771 downwards.
GCATGCCCACCCTGCTGGCGCGATGTGGGCATGGCACACAGGACGGTTGACCATGTCGGACCACTACAGCCAGTTCCGTTACGGCGCCGAGGCGCTTCGAGGTCTGCGATGCGAGCTTACGTTTACGAACGTTCCGGAGATGCCTACGCCCTGGCGATGCGCGAAACGCCGCCGAAGACTCCCGGACCAGGCGAGGTCAGCGTTCGCGTCCACGCCGCCTCGCTGAACTATCGGGATCTCATCGCGGTGCGGAACAAGGCGGGTCGCGACGTCGCGGGACGCATTCCCCTGTCCGACGGGGCGGGCGAAGTCGTCGCGGTCGGCGAAGGGGTCGCGAACGTGCGACCGGGCGACCGCGTCGCCGGCTGCTTCTTCCAGACCTGGGAGAGCGGCCCGTTCGAGATGTCCGCCCATAAGAACGATCTCGGCGGGACGCTCGACGGGATACTGGCCGAGGAGGTCGTTCTGCGCGCGGGTGGAGTCGTACCGATTCCGTCGTCCTACTCGTACGAGGAAGCCGCGTGTCTACCCTGTGCCGCGCTCACCGCGTGGCAGTCACTGGTCGAACGAGCGGCTCTGCAGAAGGGGCAGACCGTCCTCGTGCTGGGGACCGGCGGCGTCTCCGTCTTCGCCTTGCAGTTCGCATCCGCGATGGGCGCCCGCGTGATCGTGACGAGTTCCAGCGACGAAAAGCTTGCGAAAGCGAAGAGGCTCGGCGCGGCGGAAACGATCAACTACCGCACGACGCCGGAGTGGGAGAAGGAGGTCGGACGCCTTACCCAGGGGCGCGGAGCCGATGTCGTGATCGAGGTCGGCGGACCAGGCACGCTCGGCAAATCGCTCGCCAGCGTCGCGCCGGGGGGAACGATCGCGCTCATCGGCGTGCTGACGGGCTTCGGTCCGCCCGACACGACGCTCTTCCCGCTGATGGCGAAGAACGCCAACCTGTGCGGCATCTACGTCGGCAGCCGATCGCATTTCGAGGCGATGAACGCGTTTCTCGAAACGCAGCCGCTGCGTCCCGTCATCGATCGCGTCTACCCTTTCGCCGACGCGGCGAAGGCGTTCGACTATCTCGAGACCGGCGACCACTTCGGAAAGATCGTCGTCGCGATCGACTGACGATCAGAACCCCCGAAGCAGGACGTCAGGGAACGCTCCACCCCTCGACCGCGAGCAGCGGCAGCAGCTTCTCCACGGTCTCTTCTTCGCCGGCAGAGGCGGCCCGCTCCCAATGGTCGCGGGCCTGATCGGCCTTGGCGCCGGCGTTCTCGAGCGCGTAGATCGTGCCGATGACGATCTCCGCGTTGGCCGAACCGTCGTTGAGACTAGCCTCCGCGAAGAACTTCGCCAGGCCGCCCGGCAGAGCTACCGGCGCCCAGCGCTTGTTCTCTCCCGCGACGCGAACGACGACCAGTTGCGGAGTCGCTTCCACGAGCGAGAAGGACGTTCCTGCATAATCGAGCGGCACGCCCGTCGTCGTCCGCATCGAGCCGGTGACGACGGCGACCCAGAACTCGCGGAACTTCTGCGTGAGGAGTTGAACCGCCTGGATCTTCTGCTCCGCCTGCGATCCCTCGAACTTGGGCAGCAGCGCGGCGATCTTTTGCTCCGCCTGGGGCACCTCGCGGCGAATCAGCATTTCGCGAACCTCGGCCAGTTCCGCGTTCACTTCCGCTTTCTCTTCGTCGGTCAGTTCACGGCCCATCGGCTCGGCGCCCGGCGTCGTTTCCGTCATCGCGACCGACACCGCGGCTTCGGGATCGTATTCGTACCCGAACTTCTTTAGCGTCGGCTCGACGAAGAACGGATCGTCGGGCGCAGCGGCCGCGGCGAGTTCGGGGTCAGCCTCGGGCATCGCCGCCGTGAACGGATCGGCCGCAGGACTACCCGTCTCGGGCATCGCCGGATCCTCCATCGTCGGGTCCGCCGTTGCCGGATCCTCCATCATCGGCTCTTCCATCGCCGGATCAGCTTCGATCGGTCGACCGAACCCGCCGCCGTCTTCGGCGCCGACCGCGATCGTCGCCGGACCGGTGGCTTGCGAAATGACCGGTTCGGTTTCTCGGGGCGCTGCGGGCGCGGGATTAACCGCGGGTCGACCGCCGGCCTTGTCAGGATCGACGACGGCGACGACCTCGTCCCCGAACATCTGGAAGGCGACCATCGCGCCGAAGGCCGCTCCCCCGATGGCGAGCAGAAACACGATGCCGATCGCGGCGTAAGCCAGCGCGCTCGGCTTCTTGCGTCCCGCAACCGCCCGACGTACCTGCACCGGGCCCGTAGCGTCTTCCGCTTCCGACATACCCTTGGGCCCGATGCCCTTGGACGGGGCGCCTTTCGGGCCGATGCCTTTCAGACCGGCCGGACGGGCAGGTTTCGCCGGTTTGGCGGCGCCGTAAGCTGCGCTCCAGGCGGCCATCGGATCGTCGTCGTCGTCCGATTCCGCAGGCTCGTCGTCGTAAGCGTAGGAGTCCGCCTCCGCTTCTTCCTCAGCCGCCTCGACGAACGCGGACGACTCGACGGAGTTCGCTTTCGCTTCGTCGCGGGCCTTTTTCTCCGCGAGCAGGCGCTTGATGTACGCCTTCCGCGTCTCCGGATCGGAGAGGACCTCGCGTGCGGTTTCGATCTCCCCGACGAGCTGCTTCCATTCCAGCAGGTTCTCGCCCGGCTTATTCGACTTCACCTTCAGCGTCGCCCGCTGAGCCGCCTTGGCGATCGCCTCTGGATCGGCGACGTCCGTCTTGATCCGCAAAATGTGGAAGTAGTTCGGCTTCTCGATATCCGCGGGAAGACCGAGCCACTGACTATACGGATTAAACATTCGTCGAATCTCCGCTGCGGGGACGCCGTCCGTTTCGGTTTGGACGAATCGGAAACCGGCGGCGTTCCGTAAAACGACGCGAGTCTTTTATGAAACGCGATGGATGGGTAAACGTCGCGTCACGAGTCCGTAAAAGATCGTGACGGCGAAGGGGCGATCCGTGGAACGCCGGGGTTCAGGCGGGCGATCAAGGCGGGAATTCAAAGGCACTCCGGAGGCATCCTCGCGATCGCCGATCAGGGCATCGCGAGGGAAACCATTCCGGTGAGCGGATGGGCTGCCCCTGTTAGTTACTCTCAGATGGGCGATTCTTGCCGGAGCGTTCCGAAAATAATCGCAAATCGGGGGAGTCGTTCCGTCGCCGCGTGGATCCGCGAAGGAATGCGCGACCCGCAATCGCTGCTTCGGCGATGCTCCTCCGTACACAAGTCGCCGCTAAGCGCTCCCAGGGCGAGGGGTTCGTGCCGCTCGAAGTGCAGGCCGCAGTTTACCTTACCCGGCGCCCGCCCGTCATCCGGTATTTTCGATGAAGACGGAATACGCCGCCTTAGTCGTCTTCGCCGCGGCGGCTGGCGGAGTCAGGTATTTTGCGCGGCGCCCCGCTCCGCCTCGGGCAGCAGGTAGATAAAGTTCTTGCCCAAGCGACCGTTGTAGTTTCCGGCAGAGATGAACCGCAGGCCCGGCGTCGAGCGGCTCTCCTCGATCGCGGACTGCATGGAGCGGGAAATCGTTTCCAGATCGGGCCCGTTGATCACGATCTCTGCGATGGAGTTCACGCCTTCCGGCACGCCCGACGCTTCGCCCAGCTTCTCCCGCAGGCTGGGGCAGTACTTCTCGTACGTGCTGGCGAACAGAAACTTGTACTGACTCCCCGCTTTCGAGGCGCTGGCCGCGACGCCGCCCGGGAAGGGTGCAATCACGCCGTGCGACCGGTCGACGCCGACCATCCCTCGCTCCGCTGCTTCGACCGCGGCCTCCTCGTTCTCGGCCAGGAACCACAGATTCCCGCCCATGATCCCCTTCCGCCAGGGGAAGCGGCGGTCCATGACGAACTCGCCGGACATGATCGGGATGATCCAGACGTCCCGGTCGAAACGCCGGTCGCGGTACTCGTGCTTGTCGCCGAAGAAGCTGATCTTCCGCCCCAGGCGGAAGTAATCGGGCGAGTCGGTCCAGCCGAAGCACCGTGCCGTCGGACAGGTCAGCACGTTCTGGCTCATCCGGACGAGCAGCGACCGCTCGAGCAGTTCCGCCGCGTTCTTCTTGAACGCCGGAACGTGAAATTGCAGAACGGCACAGGTGCGTCCGTCCGGCGAGCGAAGCTCCGGATCGTGTCCCGGCAGATGCTCCGTCCCCGGCCCGCCGTAGCGGTCGACGGCCGCCTCGCAGTCGCACAGGATCGTGCTGGAGGCGTTCCCGGTCGCCGCGTTCGCGGCATGAGTCAGCCAGCGGAGATTCGCGGCGGAAACGAGAACCTCCGCGAAGACGCTGCGGAACGCTTCCGCGTACGTGTCGACGACGACCGCCTGCGATCCGTCGCTCATTCCTTCGCCCCCGCCCCGCCGCCTTGACGTCCCCGCCCTACGTGGACGGTCGATTCGGTCAGGATCAGGTCCATGAAGACGTCGTGCTCCTGCGTCGGGATCTCCGGAAAGACCTGGCAATCGAACGCCAGGGCGATCAGCGGCGTGTCGGGTTGGGCATGCTCCAGCAGCTTGTCGTAATAGCCCATGCCGTGCCCCATCCGGGCGCCGCGGGGGTCGAACGCGACTCCCGGCACGACGACCAGGTCGAGCTCTTCGACCGCGACTCGTTTTTCCGGAACGGGACGCAGATCTTCTCGCGGTTCCAGGATCTTGTACATGCCGACGGAAAGCTCCTCCATCGACTCCAGCAGGAAGAGTTCCAGCTCCCCCTCGACGCAGTACGGCACGACGATCCGCTTGCCCGAGGCGAGGGCGTCGGGCAGCGCGTGCCGCGTCTTCACCTCGGTCCGGACGTCGATGTAGTACATGACCGTCTTCGCCGCCGCGTATTCCGGCCGCGCGACGAGTCGTTCGACGATCCGCTGACTGACCTCTTCCTTGTCCGGCTGGGCCTTGCGATTGGCGTGGGCCTGCTCCCTCAACTGGTTCTTGCGTTCCTGCAGGTCGAGGCTCATCGTCAGGTTCCGGCGGGCGGCGAAGGAGGTTTGAACGGTCGCGTCGCGAGCGCCCTCAGAATACCGGACTTCTGCCTGAGGAAAAGGCGCTTCGGCGCCGGTCGGCAGTCCGGTCAGGCGAGCCCGATAGAAAAGTGTCGCCTTCGGAAGTGGATAACGCGTATCGTTCCTTCGGCGGGGATAAGCGCCGGCCCAGGCGTCGCGGTCGAGATTCCGGATATCGACCCTCGACTGGCCCACGACGACCGCGCGCCCCCGCCAGCCGACGTCGGCCTTTTTCGTACACCAGTTCGATGAAGTTATCTGCTTCGAAGAATTCCTGCTCGACCGCGGCCAGCCGCCGTCGAGCAGGTTGGCCCCGATAGCTCCGCTATCGGGGTCGACGAAGTCGACAAGAGGATGGCGGTCATCCGAAGGACGTGATGGACCGCCCTTGAGTGATGGGCCGACCTTCAGCGGTCCTGGCCGACACGATCCATGCGCCACGGCTGGCTTGCCCAGCCGTGCGGGCCGCTGCGTCGATGTTGCGTTGTTGCGCAAGAATCTCGCATGAACCTGGGATTCCGAAACACGGCTGGGCAAGCCAGCCATGGCACACGGACTTCCGAGCGAGTTCATCGTCACTTTGCCACGAAAGCCCCCCAGCGACTCGTCTCCCCGCCTTGGCGGCTCGTGAACTAGAATTTGCCGAACGCCTCTTTCTCAGGGGCGTGCGGCCCGATTCTTTCGTCGACAGGCGGCGGTTTTGTCTTTCGCGACGGCTGATGCATTGCTCGCCCGACTGGCGGGGGGAACGGATCTTTCCGCGGAAGAGGCGGAAGGCGTGCTGCTTCCCGTGCTCGACGGCCAGATGCCCGAAGAGCGGATCGCTCTGCTGCTGACCGCCTGGCGGGAAAAGGGCGTCACCGCGGACGAAGTCGCCGGCGCCGCCGCGGCGATGCGGGCCCGGATGAACCGTCTGCCGACCCGGCGCACGGACGCGGTCGATACCTGCGGAACCGGCGGATCGGGCTGCGACACGTTCAACATCAGCACCGCCGCCGCGATCATCGCCGCGGCCTGCGGCGTCCCCGTCGCCAAGCACGGCAATCGGAAGGCGACCAGCAAGTCCGGCAGCGCGGACGTGCTCGAAGCGCTCGGCGTCCATCTGGACGTGTCGCTCGAACGCGCGGCGGAGTGCCTGGACGAACTCGGCGTCTGCTTCTGCTTCGCGCGGAAGTTTCACCCCGCCATGCGGCACGTGGCGAACGTTCGTCAGGCGCTCGCCTTCCCTACGATCTTCAACCTTCTCGGGCCCCTGTGCAGCCCCGCGGGAGCGAAGCGGCAGCTTCTCGGCGCGGGCAAGGCCGAGCATCGCGATCTGCTGGCCGAAGCCCTGGTGCGGCTCGGAACCGAGCGGACGTTCGTCATTCACGGCGACGACGGCCTGGGCGAAGTGACGCTGGGCGGCGCGACGTTCGTCACCGAGGCCTCGCCCGCCGGCATCCGGCACATGACCTGGCAGCCCGAGGACTTCGGCCTGCCCGTCGTGCCGAAGGAACTCCTGTGCGTAGAGAGTCCGTCGCAAAGCGCGTCCGTCATCCGCGACGTCTTCGCCGGCGAGAAGTCGCCCGCCCGATTCGTCGCGCTGGCGAACGCTGCGGCGACGCTGCTGGTAGCGGATCGCGTCGCGTCGCTGGGCGAAGGCGTCGAACAGGCGACCAGCGCCGTCGACAGCGGCGCCGCGGCGGCTCTGCTGGAACGCTGGGCGACGAAGACTCGCGATGCCGAAGGCGCCGCCTGACTCGCTCCCTGAACTGGTCTGTCTCGGCTTCGTCCTGCGGCTTTCTCTTTCGGATCCTCGATGTCGTCCCCTGCCGAACAGCCCGAGATCGTCTACCGTCGCAAGGGCTTCTGCCCGATCTGCGACGCGGAGGCCGAGTTTACGGCGACCCGCGACTGGTATCGCGATTACCTGCTCTGCTCCGGATGCGGATCGATTCCGCGGGAACGCGGCCTGGCGCTCGTGCTGGAGCGACGCTTGCCGAATTGGCGGAAGTTCGCCATTCATGAGTCGTCGCCGGTCAACCGCGGCATCTCCGCCAGGATGGCCCGCGAATGCCCGGGTTACCTCGCTACGCAGTTCTTTCCCGGCGAAGATCTCGGCAACATTGTTCGCGGCTTCCAGAACGAGAATCTGGAGGCTCAAACCTTCCCCGACGCGAGCTTCGATCTGGTCGTCAGCCTCGACGTGATGGAGCACGTGAACCATCCCGACAAGGTCATGCAGGAGATCGCGCGCACGCTCAAGCCGGGAGGCGCCTATCTCTTCACCGTCCCGACCTACAAGGAACGGACCGTCGGCGAGCGACGCGCCCTCTACAAGCCTGACGGCTCCGTCGAGCACTTCGCCGAACCGGAGTACCACGGCAACCCGGTCAGCGACGAAGGGTCGCTCGTGACGTTCCACTACGGGTACGATCTGGCCGAGCTGCTCTCGACCTGGTCGGGCTTGGACGTCGAGGTCGTGCGGTATCACGATCACCGCCACGGCGTCATCGGAGAGTTCACCGAGGTCTACCTGACGACGAAGCCCGGACCGATCGCGAAGCCGCGCCGCGGCTTCAATTTCTTCGGATCGTCCCGCTAAGCGCCGCACGCCGGAATCGAGCCATGGAAGGCATGCACGCGGAAACGACCGAGCAGCCGCATTCGCAGCGACGGCGCTACGCTCTCTGGGGCGGCGGGCTCTTCACCGCGGTCGCGCTCTTCCTCGCGTTTCCGCCGGCGGGCTGGTCGTGGCTGGTCTGGTTCGCGCTGGCGGGCTGGATCGCGCTGGTTCGCCTCGACCGTCTGCCGGGGAAACGACCCTATCTGGTCCTCTACGCCTGCGGCGCGGTGCACTGGGCGATGATGCTGCACTTCGTCCGCCTGCCTCACTGGGCGGGCTGGTTCGGACTGCTGGCGCTGGGGCTCTACCTGGGCGTCTATCCGGTCGCGTTCGTCTGGATCAGCCGCTTTCTCGTCCATCGGCGGCGCTGGTCGTTCGCGCTCGCCTGTCCGGTCGTGTGGATCGGGCTGGAGTGGCTTCGCGCCTGGATGTTCACCGGGATGCCGCTCGGCACGCTGGGTCACGCCCTCGCCCCGTTCCCGCTGCTCATTCAGACGGCGGATCTGTTCGGCGGATACACCGTTTCGCTGCTGGTCGTGATCGTCAACTGCGCCGTCGCGGGGCTGCTTCCGCTCGGCGGCGAACGGAAGCGATCGTACGCGCCGACCGCGCTCGCCGCGGCGGCGATGGTCGCCGCTCTGACCTACGGTTCGTGGCGGATGAACCAGACGCCGCCGCAGGCGAACGACGATCCGCTGAAAGTCGTCCTCCTGCAAGGGAAGATCGACACGCACTTCAACGAGGATCGCGCCACGCCGGACGAGATCTTCGAAGAATATCGATCGCTCGCCGTCGAAGCGCGGGCGTTGGCTCCCGACGCCGACGTGATCCTCTATCCAGAGAGCGCGTTCCCCTATCCGGAGTTTTTGTTCGAGGAGGGGGATCTCGACTCCGATATCCGACGGATCCAGCGACAGCGGGACTTCCTCGTCTATCTCGCCCACGGTTTCGACCCGGAAGATTCGGAGCCGCCGCCGAAGCCCTGGCCTGATCTTGTGATGGGGACGCACACCGTCATCTATCCGAAGGCGGAAGACGCCTTCGACGGCCTGCCGACTTATCGCGGCTACAACTCTGCGGTCTGGATCGGCGAAGACGAAGCGCTGGGGCGGTACTCGAAACGCCACCTCGTCATGTTCGGCGAATACATCCCGGGCGGCACGATCGTGCCGTGGGTTTACACGCTGTCGCCGAACGGACGGGGTCTCGACGTCGGCGACCGGGCGGAGATCTTCACCATCGACGGCAAGCGCCTGATGCCGTTGATCTGCTTCGAGAGCATCGTGCCGCAGTACGTGCTGACTTCCCGGCAGGAGGCGGCCGAGCGCGGCGAGGATCCGGACTTCCTGGTGAACCTGACCAACGACGGCTGGTTCTGGGGATCCAGCCTGCTCGACCTGCACTTTTACGCCAACATCTTCCGCGCGGTCGAGCACCGTCGCCCGATGCTGGTCGCGGCGAATACCGGCTTCTCTGGCACGATCGACGGGAACGGCGTCGTGAGGACGAAAGGTCCCCGCCGCGACCGCGAGGCGCTGATCGACTCCGTGCCGCTCGACGGACGGGAGAGCCTCTACGCCGCGACGGGCGACTGGTTCGCGATGTTCTGCATGGGGATCGTGCTGCTCGCGATCCCCGCCGCTTGGCTTCCGCGGTTCCGCGACGTCCGGACCGGCGCCCCTCCCTCGACGCCCCCGCCGACCGATCGAGCGTAGGACAAGATCCCCGGGATTGCACGGCGAGGAGGATCTACGACGGTGTGCCACGGCTGGCTTGTCCAGCCGTGCCTGCGACGTCCTCCATTCGGCACGGCTGGACAAGCCAGCCGTGGCACACGAACGAATTCGACTGCCTCCCGCCCCTCGCTCTGACGAAGGAACCTCTCCTCAAGCCGCCGCGTCGGGCAAGGCGTCGCCGCGCTGAAACGGTGCGTCGATCACTTCGCCGTCCGCGATCACCATGACGCGATCGCCTTCGGCGGGTTCGATCCGGCCGCCAGCCGAGAATTCGGTGAAAGCCGGCAGGATCAGCCGCTGGCCGCGCAGCCAGAAGCAGGGGAGCTTCACCGACTGGCCCCCCAGGCCGAACAGCCTTGCCGTCGGATGGACATGCCCCGCAAGCTGCGGCACGGACGTTTCCCCCGTCGGGTGATGCCGCAGGTCGATGCCGTTCCAGGCGAACGGCTCCTCCACGGGCTGCACGCCCCATTCGTCCGGCAGGGAGGCGACGCGGCGGTCGTGATTGCCGCGGACCAGCAGCAGCGAAAGACCCGGTCGCCGGGCGCGCCACACGGCGAAGCTGGCGACGGCGCCGTCGGTCATCCCGGTCGAGCAGTGGATCAGATCGCCGAGCACGAACATCCGGCGAACATTCAGGCGATCCAGCAGACTGTCGAGCCGGGCCAGATCGCTCGCCCCCGCTCCGTCAGGCAGCGGAACGCCTCCCGCACGGAAGGCGTCGGTTTTGCCGAGATGCAGATCGGCCAGAAACAGCGTCGCTTCGCCCGCCGCGTACAGCGCTCCCTCGGGAAGCGCCGTGAGACGGACTCCCGACAGTTCGATCTCCATACCGCCCATCGCCTCCTGCTGCGTAACGCCCTTCCGGCGAAGCATTGTTCGCTCGGAAGGGACGTCGGGCAACTCAGGCAGCGGTTAGGTCGCGGCGGGAGCGTCGGCGAAAACAGAGAGCAGCGAGGCAGAGCGTCGGCGCTACTTCTCTTCCGACTCTTCCTTGGTTTCGTCGTCCGATTCTTCCTTCGATTCCTCTGCCGGAAGTTCGACCTTGCCCCAGCGCTCTTCGAGCAGTCGCGTTAGTTCTTCGCCGCGCGCGGCGGTGGAGATGACGACGCCGTTTTCGTCGACCAGGAACATCGTCGGGATGCCCTGAATGGCGTAGTACTCCGTCGCCGGATTATCGCCCTTTTCGTCATGCAGGATGATCCAGTCGCCTTCCGACTCTTCCAGGAACTCGGTCAGCGCTTCGCGATCCTGATCCAGGCTCACGCCGACGATCTCGAAGCCCTTGTCCTTGTACTTGCGATAGTTCGTGAGCATGTTCGGATGCTCGGCCCGACAGGGGGGGCACCACGTCGCCCAGAAGTCGACGAGGACGACCTTGCCCTTCAGGTTATCGATGTCGAACTTGTCGCCCTTGAAGGTGGTGCCCGTCAGCTGGAGCTCTTCTCCGAGAAGCGTCGCGCGGCGCATCACCGCTTCCAGTTGGGCGAGTACCTTCGCTCCGTTCTCGCCCCCCTTCGATTCGATGGCGGTCTTGAACGTGGCCATCGTATCTTCGGCCAGCTTCGGATCGATTTCCGCGGAGGCTTCCAGGAGGTTGCCCATCATCGAATACTGCGCCGGCCCGAGTTCCTCGGCGCTGACGATCTGCTCGACCATCGCGGGAACGAGTTCCTTCTTCTCCTCGTCCGTTCCGTACGTTAGCAGCGCCAGGGTCATGCGATCGAAGAGGGACGACGCCTTCTTTCGCAGTTCGGCGTCGGCGTCTGCTTCCGAAAGGTCGGCGATCTGCTGAAAGACGCCGCGAGCCTTGCGGATGGCGGCGGCGAGTTCCTCCGGCGACGCGTGACGGGCCTGGATCGTCGCGATCGCCTCCTCGAACATCTTTTCGCCCTTCGACTTCTCCGGCTCCGGAGCGTCTTCGGCGGGCGAGTCTTCGGAGTCGGGCTTCGCTGCTTCCTTCGCAGGAGGCGCAGGATCGTCGGCTGCCGCAAAGGGGATCGCGAATGCGAGGGCGGCGCCGCACGTCGCCAGCGCGAGCCATCGACGAAGGGTCGGGAACGAACGAGTCATCTCGGTCTCCATCCGCAGAAAAAAGGCTGAGTTCCAGGTCGGTCAGCCGCGGGGAAAGGTTCGCGGTGCGAACGCTCTTCCGCACGGAAGAGCCGCTCGAAGTATTCGCCACTATTGAGTATCCGCGGCCCGGTTCCAAGACCCGGCAGGCTCCGCGACCAGTTTTCGTCGAACGAAACGAGCCGCCGCGGAAGCGGATTGTGCGCCCGATCACTCGGCGTCGGCGTCGAGGCCGAAGAGTCGGCAGGCGTTGCGGTACGTCGCCTCCGCCAGCGATTCGGGCCTTACGCCGCGGACTTCCGCCAGCTTGGCGAGCGTATGGACGACCCAGGCGGGCCGGTTCGGTTTCTTGCCGCGATAAGGCTCAGGCGAAAGGTAAGGCGCGTCCGTTTCGATCAGCAGACGATCCTCCGGAACGGTCGCCGCGACGCGACGGAGATCGTCCGATTTTTTGAACGTCGCCATGCCGGCGAAGCTGATGTACAGACCCAGTTCCACGCACCGCGCCGCGTACGCTTCGTCGCCGGTGAAGGAATGCATCACGCCGCGCAGCGGACCGCGCCGCGCTGCCTCTTCCAGCATTTCCCGAATCGGTTCCGCCGAATCGCGGAGGTGTACGATGAACGGTACGTCGCGCTCCTGCGACAGCCGCAGATGGCGATCGAACCAGACCCGCTGCGCCTCCATCGGAACGGTCTGCCAGTAACCGTCGAGCCCCGTCTCGCCCAGCGCGACGACCTTCGGACGGTCGAGCATCGCCGTGATCGCCGCCCAGTCCTCCTCCGTCGCCGGACCGCAGACGTTGGGCTGAATGCCGACGGCGGCGTACAGCGATTCGTGCCGCGAAGCGATCTCGAGGGCGCGTTCGCTCGAAGCGCGATCGATGCCGATCACGAGCGTCCGCCTCACGCCCGCGGCCACGGCTTCGGCGACGACGTCGTCGAGGATGCTCGCGAAGTCTTCGTCGTTGAGATGCGCGTGGGTGTCGAAGGTCCGCATTCTCGGGGTCGGTTTCGTTTCGTCGGGAGGGATAGCGGCTGCCGACTAGGTCTTCTTCGCCGGAGCGAGCAGAGCGTCCGCTTCGCGAAGCGCGTCCTCCAGTTGCACGGCGAACTCGTCGAGGATGCGGATCTCCGGAGAAAACTCCGGAAGCGCCCGGCGAAGCGCCGCGAGCGCGTCGCGATCGGCGATCAGTTCCTGGCGAAGGCGCCCGGCGAGGTACTTCGGCGACAGGTCGTTCCAGGCGGCGAACCGCATCGGAAAGGTGCCGGTATCGGTCGGCGCGCGGCGATCGAGAAGCGCCTCGGCGATGCCTCGCTCCGCCTCGGCGTACGCCTGCCGCAAGCGCGTGAGATAATCGCGGTACGCCTCCTGGCCGTGAATCTCCGCCGGCGCGGCCGAACCGAGATAGGCCGGCGCGGAGAACCGCAGTCGCGCGTGAATTCGGGCCAGCGTGCGTTCGACGGCGCTCATGAAGACTCGAAAGAAACGACGGCGAAGGCTAGAGGCATCATACGGCGACCGAACGCAACAGGCTCTCGGCGGCCGCTTCGGCGAACTCGATCAGCGGCGTCGCGTTGACGAACAGCAGAACGCTGGCCGCGACCGGCACGGCGACGAAGGCGGTCTCGGGGTTGAACCACTTCCGCAACGGCGTCTGCTCCGTGCGCTCGGACGGCTCGTCGAACACGGTCCGCTTCACGACGCGAATGTAATAGAACAGGCTGAGCGCCGTGTTCAGGCAGCCGATCACGAGCAGCCACAGGAAGTAAGGCTTCGGATCGCCGAGTTCGCCCGACGCGCGATAACCTTCCGCCAGCGAGGCGAAGATCGCGAACTTCCCGAGGAAACCGACGAACGGCGGCAGGCCGATCAGGCTGAAGAAGAGTATGGCCAGCATGCTGGTGAGCGCGGGTCGGCGCCGGACCAGCCCGGCCCAGTCGTCGAGCGATTCGCTCTTCAAATCGTTACGAACGAAGGCGATGACCGCGAACGCTCCCAGGTTGGTCAGGAAATACGATCCGAGATAGATCGTCACGGACGCCACCGCCTGCACCGCCGCCTCGTGCGATTGATCCGCCATCTCGGCGGCGACGCACGCCGGCATCAGCAGGTAGCCGGCATGCGCGATCGTGGAGTACGCCATCAGGCGCTTGAGGTTCGTCTGCGCGAAGGCCGCCAGGTTCCCGAACGTGCAGGTGATCGCCGCCAGCGCCGCCAGTACGATCCCCGCGCTGACGCGGAATGGTCGCAGCGCCGCAAGGCGTGCATCGTGCAGCGTGTCGGGATCTTCCAGCGCGACGGTCGGCCCTTCGCCGGCGGGTCCGTCGTCGGCGGGCCGCGACGCGCGAATCTCCTCCGCCGCGACGGTCGACGCCGCGACCGCGCTTCCCGGGCCTGGTTCGACCGGCAGCTCCGTCACGGTGCCCAGGCCGATCAGGACACGAAAGACCAGCGCCACGGCGGCGGCCTTCGACGCGACGCTGAGAAAGGCGCCCACTTCGGCGGGCGCTCCCTCGAACGCGTCCGGGCACCAGAAGTGAAACGGCACGAGCGAGACCTTGAACCCCAGTCCCCCCAGGATCATCAATCCCGCGATGGCCAGCGTCGCCGCTTCTTCGAAGCCGAGACCGGCCAGCGTCTGATCCGCCAGCGCGCGGGCGACGCTGGGGAGGTGTGCCGTGCCCGCGAGTCCCCCAAGCAGGCTGAGCCCGTACAGCATGGCTCCCGAGGAGACGGCGCCGAAGACGGCGTACTTCACCGCCGCTTCGCTGCTGCGGGGTCGCCCCTTCAGCGATCCCACCAGCAGGTACGACGGCACGGAAGCCATCTCGACCGCCAGGAAGATGGCGAGCAGGTGGTTGGCCGACGTCATCAGGCACATCCCGACCGACGCGCCGAGATAAAGCGTATAGACGTCCGGCCCGTCCTCCCGATCGGGGATGCCGGAGAGTCGCGTGAAGCCGATCTGAAAGACCAGATAGAGCAGCAGCAGTCCGCGCATGACCAGCGCGAATCCGTCCAGGTCGAGCATGCCCGTGAACGCTTCGCCGCTGACGTAGCCGCCGTTCGGAAGCGCCTGCCAGGGAGCGCAGAGCCAGAACGCGGCGCCGGCGGAGACGATCGCGATCCAGAAGCTCTCGACCCTCTGCGTCAGGCGCAGGCACCGCGCGAGCAGGATCAGCACGATCCCGGCACAGAGCGCAAGCTCCGGCGCGAGACGTCCGACGCTCGACTCCCACGTAAAACCGATTCCTGCAACGTCGCCTTTCGTGTCGACGATCAGCGCTCGCAGAGAATCGAAGAACGTTTCCACCGGACGAATCGTTTCGGAAAATCGGAGGCAGGCGAAATCGGATGCCGGTACGCGACGACGTGAAGTGGCGGTCTACGGGTCCGCTGCCGGGGGATCGGCATTTCGCGGCGGATCTTCAGCGGGAGCGTCCAGTGCGCCGTCGCGCGCCGGCGCTTCGTCCAACAAGATCGCTTCCGCTTCGCCTTCGCTTTCCGCCTGAGCGTCGCCCGCGGCTCGTTGCGATTCGAGCTCGTTCGCTTCGCGTTCCAGGTAGACGGGAAGCAGCCGTTCGGTCCATGCGGAAAGGCGAGCGTACTGCCGGTCGAAGGTCGCGTCGAACCAGCGGAACCCGAGGTGGTAAGGAGCCACGCCCATCGCGATGCCGAGCGTGAACAGCGTTCCCGCGATCAGCCCTTCCCGCAGCGTGAGCGGAACGAGCTTCTCCGAGTAGGGCCCGCGATACTCAGCGCCCAGGAAGACCTTCTGCAGGCAGGTAAGCACGTAGGCGGCCGTCAGCACGGTCGTGAACGCTCCCGCGACGGCCAGCGCGGCCTGATACTTCCAGGCGGAGAAGACGACGAAGACCTCGCCCCAGAATCCGCACAGCCCGGGCAGCCCGAGCCCGGCGAAGAAGATGCCGAAGGCCAGCGCCGCGAACGCCGGCATCCGTCCGTAGACGCCGCCGAACTCGTTCAGATCGCGATGTTTCACCCGGTCGTACAGCACGCCGACGACGAAGAACATCCCGGCGGAACTGACCCCGTGGGCGAGCATCTGGAACATGGCGCCCTGCGCTCCCATGTTCCAGTAGGACGGGTCGAAGCCGTTCTCCACGCTCGCCGACCAGGCGCCGAGACCGAGCAGCACGTAGCCCATGTGACTGACCGAACTGTACGCGACGAGGCGCTTGAAGTCCGTCTGCGCCATCGCGGCCAGGGCGCCGTAGAACATGCTCACGATTCCGAGCGTCGCCACGAGCCACGCGTATTCATGCGCCCCGAACGGACAGAGGGGGAACGCCACGCGGATCAAGCCGTAGCCGCCCATCTTGAGCAGCACGCCGGCGAGAATCATCGAGATCGGCGTCGGCGCCTCCACGTGGGCGTCGGGCAGCCACGTGTGAAACGGCACGCCCGGGAGCTTGATCAGGAAGCCGAGAAACAGCGCGAGGAAACACCACCGCTGCACCGTCGGGGAGAAGCACTCCGTCTCGAGCGCGAGGTCCGCCAGCAGGGGCAGCGAGAACGTATGGATCGGACGAAGCGTCTGGCGATCTTCGAACGTCGTGACGGTCCGTGCGGCGCCTTCGGGCAAGCTGCGGAGCCAAGCCGTCGCTTCGGCAGGCGCAGACCCAGATGCATCGTCAGGGCGATTCGGATTCGGTAGCAGCAGGACCGCATCGAGCGCCTGCGCGAGCAGCGAATTCGTCTCGATTGCCTGGACGAGATCGGCAGCGGTCGGATCGCGCGGCAGGGAGACCTCGATCTCGCCGTCGACTTCGTCGAAGACGCTCTTGGGATCTGCGCCTTCCTCCGCGACTCGTCGCACGATGGACAGCGCTCGCAGGGGTTCCCACTCGCGGCGGATCAGCAGCGCTTTCGTCCCGTCCGGATCTTCGACGACCGCGACGCCGAGTTCGAGACCGAGTTCGGGGTCGTCAGCAAGCTCGGCGAGCTTCTCCGCTGCGGAGGTCGACACGACCGCCGCATCCGCGAGGGCTCGCAGATCGCTCTGGAAATAGAGGACCAGCAGAGCGACGAGCATCAGCACGCCGCCGACGAGCGTGTAGAGGAAGAACTTGATCGCGGCGTACTCCTTCCGCGGGCCTCCCCAGATGCCGATCAGGAAGTACATCGGGAGGAGCATGGCCTCCCAGAAGACGTAGAAGAGAAAGAAGTCCTGCGCGAGGAATACCCCCAGGATGCCCGTCTGCAGCAACAGGAACAGGATGCCGTAGGCCTTGACTCCCTTGGTGATCGAGCGACTCGCCGCGGCGGCGAGCACGGCGATCAGCGCCGAAAGCACGACGAGCGGAAAGCTGATCCCGTCCAGCCCGATCGCGAAGCGAATGTCGAACGAATCGAGCCAGGGCACGTCCAGCACATGCTGCAGCGTCGGCGTGGAGACGTCGAACCGGGCGGGCGAACCGGGCAGCAGATAGCCCACGACGACCAGCACGAAGACCGCGAGCGACGCCGCGAAGATCCAGCCCCGGGCGAAGCGTTCCGCCGACGTCGGGGCGCACGCCAGCACGATCGCGGCGAGCGCCGGCAGCCAGAGCGTCAGCAGAAGAATGAAAGCGGAAGGTTCCATGCGGACGGGTCAGTCTCTGCAGTTCGTCGCGAAGGAAAGAAGGGCGAGCGGAGGGTGTAAGCCCTCCGTGGAGTGAGCCGTTCAGCGAGATTCTCTCGACTGCCGCAATGCGTCCAAGGCGGCTTCCGCGTCCAGAAAAAAGAAAACGATCACGAACAGCGCGACCGCCGCTGCGGCGAGAAAGAAGACGTATTGTCGCAGGCTCCCCGTTTGCACCTGCCGCAATCGGCTCCCCGCGCGAAGGGTCGCTTGTCCGAATCCGTCGAAGCCGCCGTCGACGAAGCGCTCGTCGACCCACGTCGTTCCGAATCGCGCGGTCGCTCGAACGCCCGCTGCGATTCCGTTGACTGCCCGATCGAAGATCCACCGGTCGAGCCAGGCCGCGCCGCGCGTCAGCGAGAAATACGGGCCGACGATCGCGGTTCGATAGAAATCGTCCACATAGAGCCGCCTCGACAGCACGAGCCGCGCAGGGCGTGCGAGCGCCGAATCGAGCACGGCGATATGCCTCTGTCGTCCGAATCGCAGCCACGCGAGCGCGGCGCCCGCGAGCGCGGCCAGCAGCGCGACGACGCCGGCGACAGCTCGCGCCAGGATCGCTCCTTCTCCATGCGTCGCTACCGCGGCCAGATCAGGCGGCATCGCGCTATGCAGCATGCTTTGCATCGAGACCCCGGGGAACCAAAGCGTCTGCGTCGCGGAGAGCAGCGTCCAACCTCCGAAGGCGAACGCCGCGAACAGCGCCGGACGCTTCCACGCGGAAGCTTCGGACAGCCTGAGCGAAACGATCGAGGCGATCACGGCGGCGAGCGCGCTCCCCACGACGCTCTGCCAGCCGGTCCATCCCGCGACGACGGCGAGGAACGCCAGGATCGCCATCGGGGGCAGCATCGCCGCGCCTGGATCGTGGGCATGGACCGCATGATCGTGGTCGTGATCATGGACGTCGGCGTCGTGATGCGGGACTCGCCGATCGAGAAAGATCAGCAGCCACAGCCGGGCGATGTAATAGGCCGTGAGCGCGCTGACGCAGGCGGCGAGGCCGAACAGGATCCACCCCCACGAACGCTCCTGCGCGAAGACGAACGCCTGCTCCAGGATGGCGTCCTTCGAATGAAAACCCGCGAAGCCGAGCCCGGGCAGCACGATCAGCGGCAGTCCCAGTCCGCTCAGCGCGATCGCGCCGGTCAGCGTCAAGCCGGCCGTCAGCGGCATTTTGCGTCCGAGGCCGCCCATCCGTTCGAGGTCGAGCGTTCCCGCGCCATGCTGCACGGCGCCCGCGCTGAGAAACAACAGACACTTGAAGAAGGCGTGCGTCGCCAAATGGAACAGTCCGGCGAACCAGCCGCCGACGCCCATCGACAACGTCATCAGCCCGAGCTGGCTCATCGTCGAGAAGGCGAGCGCCTTCTTTAGATCGGTCGCGACCGTCGCCATCGCGGCGCCCGCGAGCGCGGTCACGATTCCCACGATCGCGATCACGACTAGCGTGTCGGGCAGCAGCAGCGGGTAGATCCGTCCAAGCAGGTACACGCCCGCCGCAACCATCGTCGCCGAATGCACCAGCGCGGAGACGGGCGTCGGCCCCTCCATCGCGTCGGGCAACCAGACATGCAGCGGAACCTGCGCGCTCTTGCCGACGCATCCGCAGAACAGGAGCAGCCCTGCGACGGTCAAATACGTGTGCCAGTTCACGAAGGGCCAGATCGGCGCCTCGCCTGCGGAAACGATCGTCGATCCGGCTTCGGCTCTTTCGGACGAAGGGGCGACGACCGTCGAGGTTCCGGATCCGCCGTTCGTTCGCTCCGCGACGAGCGAGATCAGGCCCGCTTCCGCGGTTCCTCCAGCCGCGATCGGCGTTCGATCGGCGAGGCTCAGCGTTCCGAACGCGCCGACGAACATGGCGATGCCGGTCAGCATGCCGAAGTCGCCGATACGGTTGACGAGAAAGGCCTTGTTCGCCGCGGCATTCGCCGCCTCCCGTTCGACGTAGAAGCCGATCAGGAAATAGGACGCGGCGCCGACGAGTTCCCAGAAGATGAAGACGCCTAGCAGATCGCCCGCCAGCACGAGTCCCAGCATGCTGAAGCAGAACAGGCAGAGGAACTGAAAGAAGCGCGCGTACCTGCCCGGCCGCTTCACGGGACCGTCGTCCTCGCCGGTCGCGTGCTCGTCGATCACCTGACGAAGTTCGTCCTGCATGTACGAGCCGGCATAGAGCATGACGCACGTCGCGACGCCGGCGATCAACGGAAAGAACAGGATCGTCAGTCCGTCGATAAGATACGTCAGCTCGAAACGGAGCTCGCCGAACTGCGCGAAGAACAGCAGCGATCCGGACAGCGTACGCGGAGCGGGCGAAGGCTCCTCCTCCGCGAGCGCATCGACCGCCGGAACGCGACCGGCCGGCGCCTCTTCCTGCAGGTCTTCCGCGACGGGCTCTTGGAAATGCGGAACCGCCGCGAGCGAACTCTCGTCCGTCGACCACCAGACGCAGGCGGCAGCCGAGGAAAGAGCCAGGCTCAACAGGATGGCCCCGATGGAAATCCAGAACGCCGGCCTGCCCCCTGCCGAAAGCGCATGCCCGGTCGCCAGGATCGCGAAGAACGCGATCAGCGGCGCGAGCGCCGCCAGCGATAGGCACCAGGGGATCCAGGATTCCAAACGACGAGTCTCCGCGGCCGCGCTCGCGCGCTATCCCTTAAGGTCGTCCGCTCGATCGACGTCGATCGAAGCGTGGGCGTTGTAAAAGTGAAGCACGATCGCGAGAACCACCGCCGCCTCCGCGGCCGCGAGCACGATCGTGAACGCGGCGCAGAGCGACCCGTCGAGGCCCAGGCCTCCCGGCTGAACGAACGGGCTGCCGAGCGCGACGAAGTTGACGATCGACGCGTTGAGCAGCAGTTCCAGACCCATCAGTACGCCGAGCAGGTTCCGCTTCACGATCACGCAGGCGAGGCCGATCGCGAAGAGCGCCGCCCCGACGACCAGGTAGTGCCCGGTCGTCGCCGCCGCCAGGACGCCGCCGCTCGATAGTGCGTCGAAGGAAAGGATCCAGGTCATGGCGCCGTCGCTCGTCATAGCGCGACCCCCGTGGCCTGATCGCGTCGATCGGCGACGGTGAAGTAAGCGAACGCCAGCAGCATCGTCAGGACCAACCACGAGACGGCGGCGATCTGCGCCGTCGTCGTCGCGCCCCAGTACCAGAACTGCGCGATGGCGATCACGAAGCCGAGCGTCTCGACGAACAGGCCGGAGACCTTGCGAAAGCGGAGCAGCGCGAAGCCGAGTCCCACGACGGCAATCGCCGCGGCGCTGGGGAGCCGCCAATGCTCCAACGCCCGATTCAGCGCGGTCAACTCATTCGCGATGGGAGGAGGCGCGCCGTAGGCGACCGTCAGGTCGAACAGTGCCTGCGGCGCGAACAGATAGAGCACCGTCTTCAGCGCGGCGAGCGCCAGCAGAATGTCGAACGCGACCCGATACCAGCCGGGCATCGCCGGCTGCGCCGCGATCGACTCCGGCAGGGGCGTGATCTCCCGGCGCTTCGCCCGCGCGAGATGCGCGGCTCCCACCAGCGCCACGAGCAGATGGACGGAGACCATCTCGAACGGGAAGAGATATCCTGCCCGCGCGCCTGCCGCGGCGCCCTCTTCGCCCGGTTCGAGTCGAAGCCCGAGAAACGCCAGGCCGAGCCGCGCGGTCTGATCGTTCGCCGCGGCGACGAACTCGGGCGAAGGTTCCGGCTGACGCTCGTTCCACCGCGGAACCGCCAGCGCGGACGATGCGAGCAGGATGAAGATCGCCCCGCTCGGGATGCAGGCGAAGAACCAGTCGCTGACGCTGGATCGCATCGTGATCGCCGCGTCGCTGGCCGTGAGCATCACGCCGAAGATCAGCAGGACCAGAGTCCCGCCGACGTAGATCATCAGTTGCATCGCGCCGACGAACTCGGCGCCGGCGAGAAAAAACAGCCCCGAGCTGGCGCCGAGCGACAGGATCAGGAAGAACGCCATTCGCACGACGTTCTGAGCCAGTAGGGCCGCCAGAGCGAACCCGCAGGTCAGCGATGCGAAGAAGAGGAAAACGAGGAACGACCAGTCCAACGTAAGCTCTTATTCCGGGGCGCTTTCGGGCGAACTGGCGGCCATCGTATCGGCAGCGGTCGCGACCGACAACCCGCTCGATCGCAGCGAATCGCCATCGCCGACCGCGACGGCCCCGGCTGCGGTCCAGCGTTCCCGCACGTTCGCCCGCTCTCCGTAGGGATGAGGCGCCAGATCGTTCACGAACGGCACGCCGAACAGATCCCACAGCGTCGCGCCGACGAAGCAGACGGCGGCGATCGGAATGCAGTACTTCAGGCAGGTCGTCAGCACCTGATCGATCCGCAACCGCGGAAGCGACCAGCGGATCCACATCATCGCGGTCACGCCCAGGGAGCACTTCAACAGAAAATTGACGGCTCCCATAAGCAGCGCGACGAAGTGCAGCCCCTCCCCCGCCGAGCCGTTCGCCCACCCGAGCAGGTGGAAGACCGGGATCGGTCCGTTCCAGCCGCCGAAGAACAGGATGGCCGCGAGCCCGCTGACGAGCGTCATCGACCCGTACTCCGCCATGTAGAACAGGCTCCACCGCAGGCCGGAGTATTCCGTATGGAACCCGGCGACCAGTTCGCTTTCCGCCTCGGCCAGATCGAAGGGCGCCCGGTTCACGCTGGCGACGGCGCAGGTAAAGAAGACCCAGAAGGTCAGGAACGTGAACGGATCGTGAAAGATCAGCCAGTTGGTGAACCAGCCGGCCTGCATTTCGCCGATGACGTGGAGGTCCATCGAACCGCAGAGATAGGTCGGAACCACGACGCAGAGAGCGAGGGGAGCCTCGTAACTGACGACCTGGGCCGATTCGCGCATCGCCCCGAACAGCGACCACTTCGACCCCGAGGCATAGCCCCCCAGGATCACGCCGAAGACTTCGAGGCCCAGTACGGCGAGAATGTAGAACGCCGCGCAGTTCATCGGCACGGCGGACCAACCCGCCGAGAACGGCAGCGCGATATACGCGGCGAACGCGGCAGAAAACGAGACGTAGGGCGCCAGCTTGTACAGCAGCGGATCGGCCGTCGCCGGCGTGACGTCTTCCTTGGTCAGCAGCTTGATGCCGTCGGCGACGCTCTGCAGCCAGCCGAAACTGCCGCCGACGCGGGTTGGACCGAGCCGATCCTGAATGCGGGCGGAGACCTTCCGCTCCATCCAGATGAAGACGAGCGTCCCGACCGCCACGACGTTCAGCAGCAGGAACGCCTTGACCAGCGCCGCGGTCACGTGCGCCGCTTCGACCGGCAGTCCCCACTCGACGAACGCTTCGACCATGGCAGAGGGCAGGCGGCAGGACGCGGCGGAACAGAACTCCATAAGCGAGGAGACGACCGACCTCGCCGATCCGCCAATATCGCACGCATGCCCGCGAATGGACAACCCGCCTCGGGAGCAGCCAGCCGCCTGATTCGAAAGTCGCCGCTAGCGACGCTATACTGCGCCTTATGACGAATCCCTATCAGGCTCCCGGCGAATCCCCGGGAATCGCGTCCGAACGATGGACGTCGCTGGGGTGGTACGCGTGGTTGGCCCTCAACGCGGTCTGGGGCCTGCTGGCGACGTTCGCGCTGGCCTTCTCGGCCTGGCTGCTGATCGTCTTGACGGGAGTTGGCCGCGGCCTGTTTTACTAGCCCGCGGCACAGCGGATCATCGACTACGCGGCCTGACGGTAGGCGGCCCGCCTGAGAATCAGGTCGGACGGCGCGAACTGCGGAACGATCCGGTTCAGCGCTTCGACGACCTCGGGCCGCGTCGCGTCGATGAGAAGTCGCAACTCCTCGATGCGTTGCAGCGTCGCCTCGTCGGCGACGGCCCCTTCCGCGACCAGGATCTTTCCGTGGGTCGTCGGCAGGTGGCGCTCCCCTTCGACGAGGAGTTCCTCGTACAGCTTTTCGCCCGGTCGCAGCCCGGAGAATGCGATCTCGATATCTTCGCCTTCGACGAGGCCAGAAAGGCGGATCATGTCGCGGGCGAGTTCGACGATGCGAACCGGCTCGCCCATGTCGAGCACGAAGATCTCGCCGCCGCGGCCCATCGCGCCGGCCTGCAGCACGAGTTGCGACGCCTCGGGGATCGTCATGAAGTAGCGGACGATGTCGGGATGGGTCACCGTCACCGGTCCGCCTGCCGCGATCTGATCGCGAAAGATCGGGACGACGCTGCCGGCGGAGTCGAGCACGTTGCCGAATCGCACCGTGACGAACCGCGTCGACGAGGCGCCGGCCAGGCTCTGGACGTAGAGTTCGGCGACGCGCTTGCAGCAGCCCATGACGTTCGTCGGATTGACCGCCTTGTCGGTCGAGATCATCACGAACGAATCGACGCCGTACTCCTCGGCCAGATCGGCCACCCCCTGCGTTGCGAAGACGATGTTCTTCAGCGCCTCCCCCGAATGACGCTCCATCAGCGGCACGTGCTTGTACGCGGCGGCATGGAGCACCACATCGGGACGGTGCTCTTCGAAGACGGAGCGCATCCGGCGGCGATCGTTCAGATCGGCGAGCGCGACCTCGATCCGCACGTCGCCCGCGCGTGCCGCGAGTTCGCGTTCGAGAAAGAACTGTCCTGTCTCCGACCGGTCGACCAGCACCAGCTTCGCCGGCTGAAAAGCGAGCAACTGCCGGCAGAGCTCCGATCCGATGCTCCCCGACGATCCGGTCACCAGCACCGTTCGCCCCGCCAGCCAGCCGCGCAGCGCGGTCTGATCGAGTTGCACCGGCTCGCGGCGGAGTAGATCGTCGATTTCGACCTTACGCGGCTGAAGGTGAAGCTGACCGGAGAGCATCTGCCCCCAACTCGGCATGACCTTCAGGCTGACGCCGCAGCGCCCCCCCTCCTCCATCAGAGCGCGGACCTTCTTGCCCGGAAGCTCGCCGGCGATCAGGCATTCCCGCACGTCCAGTCGCCGGGCGATTTGACAGGTTCGTTCGATCGGCCCCAGCACCGGCACGCCGGAGATCGACGTATCCAGAAGCGATCGGTTCTCGGTCGTGAAACCGACCACCCGGTACGGCGATCGCGGATTTTTGCGAATGGCCCGGAGCAACGCCTCGCCCGAATCGTTCGCGCCTACGATGATCGTCGGAATGCGACGATGACCGCCGATGCCGAGGCTCTGCCGCTCCGTGAGCAGGCGCGCGATCGAACGCAGGCCGCCGATCGCGGCGACGGTGAACAGAAAGTCCAGGACGAACACGGTTCGCGGAACGGCCACGTCCTGAGCGATCGCGTACTTCGCTGCCGCGAGGGTCAGCGACGCCAGGGCCGCCGCCTTGCAGATCGCGAGGACGTCCTGAAACGCGACGAATCGATTCCACCCGCGCAGCAACCCGGCCCCGGCGAAGCAGGCGACCTTCGCCGCCACCGCATAGGGAAGAAGCTGCCGAAAAGCGTCCCACGCCGAAGCGTCGAATTCGTTCTCGTACCTGGCCCAGAACGCGGCCAGCAGCGAAACGGCGAAAACCGGCGCCAGCGCGACGGCAGCGAGGGCCTGACGGTGCAGCGATCCTCTTCGATAGGCCAGGAACCGTTGCGCATGCATCCCGCAGGCGGCAAGGAATCCTTCAGCTCGTCTGCGATCTTGCGACATGCCGACAGGAATTTCGCTCAGCAGGGAAGAATCTGGCCGTACTAAGCATCAATCCATAAACAAAATCGAGTGCGGTCTCGAGATAACAATTCGACCGGGCGGCGGAGAGTACCGTAGCGCAAACCAAAGCAGCAAGGTCAGATGCGGCGCTGGCAGAAACGGTCGTAACGATTACGCAGCCGCGACTTGCAGCTCATAGCAAGAGCGCCGGACGCGTGCGCTTTCGCCCACGAAATGCGCAGGCGCAGAAGACTTGTCCGGCGCTGTTTCCGGAGGCGCACGAACTGGGCTGACGGTTTGTCCGCGGAAACGCCCGATGAATAAGATGGACGAAGCGTCTCCTTCGTCGTTCTGTCGCCACTTGCCTCCGGTTCTGCGCTTTGGCCTCCTGGTCGCTGATCGAATTCTTGCGCCGGGTCGAACCGTCGGTCGGGGCGGCCCTCGCGTTCGTGATCGGCTGGTCGGGAACGGCGTACGGCCAGACTCCGGACGCCGACGAGTACCGGCGCTTCGTGCAGCCGCTGCTCGCGGAGCGTTGCCTGGAATGCCATTCGCAGGCGGCCGCAGGAGAGCCACAACCCTCCGCCGAGGCGCCGCGGTTTCGGGCCGATCGATTGGCGACAGGGCTTTCCGGCGACGTCGACCGCCGCTGGATCGCGCCGAACGATCCGGAGGCGAGCGAAATCTGGCGACGCGTCGCCTCGACCGATGCCGACCTTCGCATGCCGCCGGTCGATCACGGGCCGGCGCTGTCGGAAGAGGACCTCGCGCGGCTGAAACGCTGGATCGAACAAGGCGCGAAGGCGGAACCCTTCTGGGCAGACGTTCCCCCGCAGGTTTATGGGTCGAAGAGTTCTTCGACGCCTGACCCGCGTCGACCTGACGCGGCCGCCGACCCCGTCATCGATGCCCTGCTGGCACGCGCCTGGATGGAAGCGGGAGCGATGCCGGCAACGGAGATTTCTCCCGAGGCCTGGCTTCGCCGCGTGACGTTCACGCTGACAGGGCTTCCGCCCACCATCGAAGAACTCGACCGGTTCCTCGCCGACGACTCGGTCGATGCTAGTGCGCGGGCGGTCGATCGGCTGCTGGCCTCGCCTCGTTTCGGCGAGCGCATGGCCGCGCTCTGGCTCGACGCGGCTAGGTACGCGGACACGCACGGCTACCACGCCGACGCTCATCGCGACCAATGGCGCTGGCGGGACTGGGTCATCGACGCGTTCAACGCCGGGTTGCCGTACGATCGGTTCGTCAGCGATCAAATTGCCGGCGACCTGACGGGAGCGGCGCAGGAATCGGACGTTCTCGGCGACGCGGCGGACCGCCGGCTCGCGACAGGATTCCTGCGCAACCACATGATCAACTTCGAGAACGGCGCCTTCGCGGAGGAGTACCGGGCGGAGTACGTCGCCGACCGGGTGCATACCGTCGCCCAGGCATTTCTCGGGACGACGCTCTCCTGCGCGCGGTGTCACGATCATCCGTACGACCCGATCACGACCGAGCAGTACTACCAGTTCTTCGCCTTCTTCAACTCGATCGACGAACAGGGGCTCGCCGGAGATCGCGGCAACGCGGAACCGATCGGGACTGCGCCGACGCGTCAGCGACGTGAACGGATCGCCGAACTGGAACGTCATCGTGCCGAGATCGACCGCGCCCTGGAGGCTCGCGAAGAAGACTTCGTCCAGGGGCAGCTCGTGTGGGAGCGCCGTACTCGAGCGGCGGGAACGTTCGTCGCGACGCCGAACGACGCGCTCGTGCGGCTGACGTTCGACGAAGCGAGCCTGGAAGAGATGAGCCATGCCACGGCAGCGCGACCAGTGCTCGAAGTCGTGGGATCGCCGCTGCTGTTGCCCGGACGCGAAGGGGGCGAACTGCTCGTCGACGGCAATTCGTACCTCGCCTGGACGTTGTCAGCTCAGATCGAACTTACGGGCGGAGCCACGGTCTGCGGCGACTTTCAGTTCACCGGCGACGAGGAGGCAACGCTCTGGGAAATCGGCGCCAGCGCGGACGGCGGCTCGACGACGCAGCGCCTCCGACTGGTCGCTTCTCCCCGAACGCAGCGGCTGCGGCTGGTTCTTCTGGAAGGTGAAAAGGAACAAGCCGAGCTCGCGTGGAAGCTGACGGTCGAGCGCAACGCCAGGACGCCGATGGCGCTTCGCTTCGGATATTCGGAGGGAGAGCCCGCGATCGAGGCCTTCGCCGGAGGGAAGCGGCTCAGCCCTTTCGAAGTCGAAGCGAAATCCGACGCGGCAGCGGCGAGCGTCGAAGAAGCGCCGCGGAAAGCTGAGACTCTCGAACGGTCCCAACTCCGCGACTTCGGCTTCTCCCGCTTCAGCTTCGGCGGGGCGAAGGAAGCGACCGGCGTTGCGGGAATCGTGGACGATGCGGCGCTTTTCGACCGCGCGCTGTCTCTCGCCGAACTTGATGCAGTCACAGGCGGAAACGCGATCGCAGACGCGCTCGCGGTCGAGAAGGCTTCCCGCTCCGACGCGCAGCGTCGCTCGCTATCCGACTGGTACCGCCGCAACGTCGATCCGATCGCGCGCGATCTGCTGAAGCGTCGAGAAGAGGCGGGCGCCAAGTTGTCCTCGGCGATTGCGGCGATCCCGCAGGCGATGGTGGCGCGGGACCTGCCCCAGCCGCGCGCGACGCACGTCCTGCTTCGCGGGCGTTACGATTCGCCCGGGGCGCTCGTGTCTCCGCGTTCGCTCGACTTCGGATCGTTCTCGGGCGACGTCTCGCGGCCTGATCGGATCGGCCTGGCGGAGAATCTGGTCCGTCCCGATCATCCGCGAACGGCACGAGTCGCCGTCGATCGCCTGTGGCGGATCGCGTTCGGCCAGGGACTCGTCGCGACGCCTGAGGATTTCGGACTGCGGGGTCAGCCTCCGGTCCATCGCGAACTGCTCGATCGGCTCTCCGTCGAGTTCGTCGACTCGGGCTGGGACGTGAAGGCCCTCCTCCGGCGGATCGTCCTGTCGCGAGCGTTCGCGTTATCAGGTGACGCTCCTTCCGCGACGCTGGGGAGCGATCCGGACAACCGCCTCTTCGCCCGCTTCCCGGCGCGGCGGCTCGAAGCGGAGATGATCGTCGATCGACCCCGGTTCGTCGCCGGCACGCTGCACGCACCGATCGGCGGACGATCCGTCTTCGGTCTCGAACCGGGCGATCGCTGGAAGGAACTCTCCTACCAGCCGGGCGAACTCTCGGCCCAGACCTACCGCAGCGGCATCGGCGAAGATCTCTACCGCCGGGCGCTCTACACGTTCTGGAAGCGCGCTTCGCCGCCCGTGACGCTGTCGCTGTTCGACGTCACGGCGCGCGAGACGTGCCAGCTCGTTCGCGGGGAATCGCGATCAGCGTTGCAGGCGCTCGCGACGTTGAACGATCCTGCCGCGCTCGATGCCTACCGCGCGCTGGGCGGTCGACTGGCCGATGAAGATGTGCGTGCTGACGCCGATCGCCTAGTCGAACTCTTTCGACTCGCCACGTCCCGCACGCCTTCGACCGCGGAGGTCGCGGCGCTTCAAGGCGAGCTTGAATCCTTCCGCGATGCGCTGGCCGCGAACTCGTCCGACGTCGAGGCGACTCTGGCTGGCGGATTCGCGCCGCTTCCGGAACGGGAACGAAAAGCGGAGCGAGCCGCCTGGTCATTGATCGCCGCGCTCGTCATGAATCTTCCCGAAGGGCTGGAGTACTGATCGTGGACCCGAAGCAGGGAAGAAGAAGCTTTCTCCAGGCGGGCGGCATCGCGCTCGGTTCGCTGGCGTTCGCGCAGCTTTCCGGCAGCGAACTGCGCGCGAACCCGTCGCCTGCGAGTTCGTCGTATCCGACGCTGCAGGGACTTCCGCACTTCCGCCCGAGGGCGAAGCGGGTCATCTATCTCTTCCAGTCGGGCGGACCTTCGCAGATCGACCTGTTCGATCCGAAGCCCGAACTGGTGCGCCGCAACGGCCAGGAGATCCCTGCCGAGGCGATCGCGGGACAGCGCCTGACCACGATGACGGCAGAGCAGTCGGCCAAGCCGATCGTCGGTTCGCCCTGGAAGTTCGAGCGCTGCGGTCAGTCGGGGCTCGAGATCAGCGAACTGATGCCCCATCTTCGGAAGGTCGCCGACGACCTGTGCCTGATCCGGTCGCTGCATACCGAGGCGATCAATCACGACCCCGGCGTCACGCTGATGCAGACGGGCCATCAGCAACCGGGCCGCCCTTCGATCGGATCGTGGGTGACGTACGGCCTGGGGAGCGAGGCGGAAAACCTGCCCGCGTTTCTGGTCCTCGTCTCGGGCGGTAAGCCGGGCGACCAGCCGCTGTACCAGCGACTCTGGAGTTCGGCCTTTCTTCCCTCGCGGTATGACGGCCTGCGGTTTCAGTCGAGCGGCGATCCGGTCCCCTACCTGTCGCGCCCGGGCAGTCTGTCGCGCGACCTCGAAGCTCGCCTGCATGCCGGCATCGCGCGCGTCGCGGCCGCGAAGGACGATGCCGCATCGCTCGAGAAACTCGCGCCGTACGAACTGGCCTTCAAGATGCAGGCGTCGATCCCCGACCTCGTCGACTTTTCGGACGAGAGCGAGGAGACGCTCGCGCTCTACGGCCGCGATGTAAGGGAGCCGGGTTCCTACGCGGGGCAATGCCTGCTCGCGCGACGTGCAATCGAGCGCGGCGTTCGCTTCGTGCAGCTGTACCACCGCGGCTGGGACCACCATGAGAACCTGCCGGCACGCCTCCGCGAGAAGTGCGAACTGACCGATCAGGCCTCCGCGGCGCTGGTGACCGACCTGAAGCGGCGGGGGCTGCTGGACGAGACGCTCGTCGTCTGGGCGGGCGAGTTCGGGCGCACGGCCTACTGCCAGGGCGAACTCACGCAGGACGATTTCGCCCGCGATCACCATCCGCGATGCTTCTCCGCCTGGATCGCGGGCGGCGGCTTCAAGTCCGGTTTCGTCTACGGACAGACGGACGACTTCTCGTGCAACGTCGCGGAGAACCCGGTCCACGTTCACGACTTGCAGGCGACGATGCTGCACGCCCTGGGCGTCGACCACCTGAAGCTGCTCTATCGCCGGGAGGGTCGCGACTATCGTCTGACCGACGTCGGCGGACGCGTGATAGACGATCTGCTCGCGTGAACGATCACCGAAAGACCGGCTCGGGCGCCCAGTTCCAGAGCCGCTCCCACATACCGCGGTCGTCCTGCGGCATGGCCGGCGAAGGGGCTTCCGGTTCAGGGACCTCCTGCGCGACGGAAGAAGGCGCTGCGGAGGCGACGGCGGTCTTCTCCAAATCGAAGCTGCTTCGGATGAGACGCATCGAGGGAGAGTTCAGCGCCTCGTACGCCGCGAACAGACGCTTTTCCCGCAACGCGTACTCCGCGATCGCCAGTTGCTTCCGCCAGGCGCTCAGACGCTCGGGCGAAGGATAACCGTCGAGGATCGCGAACTCGTCGATGAGCGCCTTCCCGTCGCCTACGACCTCCAGAGTCACCGTCCAGTCCTGCCAGAACGCCTCGGGCAGGTTCTCGATCGGAACGTAGATCTGGCGCCACTCCAAATCGTCGGACAGTCGACCGGTCGGCGCGGATGCGGCCAGATCGACCCGCGCGGAAATGTGCGTCGTGACCGAAGGTGCGCCCGAGAGCGCGACCAGCCGAACCGAGGGTGTTTCGCTCGAAGATGAATCGACCCGCGCAACGATCGAAACCGTCGCGGAGCGAGTCGTCGGCGCCGATAGCGCGGGCGTGGTCAGTCGCAGCGAGCCTCCGCCCGGGGCGATGCCGATGAGCCCGTCCTCGCTCCCCTGCCCTGACTCGGCGCGTAACTTCGCCGACTCCGTCTGCGCGATTCGCCAGCCGGCGCTTTCGATGGAGGGTCGGTCGAACGAATCGCGAAAGAGCGAGGGCCGCGCGGCAGGATCGCTCGCCACCGTCAGCCGCCGCGAAAGATCGTCGATCGCCGCGCGCACGGTCGCCGGCTCGATGCCGGGCGGGGGAGGCTCGATCAGCTTCCAGTCAGCGACTTCGGCCGCTCCTCCCTCGAACCGTGCAGCCGCGATGTCGTAGGGCGCCAGATCGATCGTCCAGATCCTGACGCCACCGGTAGAAGCAGGAGGTGCGAGCGACCGGTCGGTCAGGCTGCGCATCGTGCCGACTTCGCCGGCGCCGAATTCGATGGCTGCGCGAATCGGCCAGGGGGCCAGATTGGTCGCGCTGACGAAGAGGCCTGCCTCGGATCGCACGGCACGAACTCGCAACGGTTCGTCGCCCAGCGGCGTACGACGCGACACCGGCGCGGAGGTCTTCGTCGGCAGCGATGAAAGCGTCCTGCGCAGTTGTGCAAGTTCCGGATCGATCGTCGGGGCGAAGGTTCGATCGCTCTCGACTGATCCTCGGGAGTCGCGAAGCGCGAACTCGTGCAGCAGGCCGCGTTCGCCAGCGAAGTCGACGCGAGCGGCGCAGAACTCCGACGCAGCGTCTTCTGACGAAACGCGTCGCAGCCAGAGCGCAGGAGGCGGCGCGTCGAACGCAGGAGCGGGACCTGCGAAGCGAACGGTCCGGGTCGCGATCGCGACGGGCGCGGTCGGATGGATCTCTCCCCGTCGCCAGAGCGTCCATCCGGACTGCTCCAGAACCGAAAGCGACGCCGGCGGCTCGTCGCCGTCCGAGGAGTTCGCACCCGATCCGATCGCGATCGCGAGGTCTGCCTTGCGAGCCTCTGCCGCGAGACGAAGTTCCTCCAGATCGTCCGCCGCCTGAACCGCCTGCCATTCGCGCCAGAGCCCGCGGTTCCGCGACAGGAAGCTCTCCCGCAGCGCTCGATCCGTCGGCAGAGTCAGTCCCAGATCGCGCTCGAACGCCTGAAAGTCTTCCAACGATGCCTTCTGCGCCGAGGCGCGTGCGTCGAATCGACTCTCCGGCAGGCGGAGGACGCAGCCGCGAAACGACGAATGCCGGGCGCCGCGGTCGAGCAGGTGTTGCCAGCGATGGGACAGGGTCGCCGGATCGAAAGCTTCATCCTCGGCAGGCGCGTAGGCGAGCGTGACGTCGATCCGTTCGCGATCGAACACGGCGAGCAGAATCTCCAGCGCGTCGATCGGCGGTCCGACGTCGGACGGAGCGACGCCTGCGCCTTCGATCAGGCGCGGGGAAGCGTCCGAAGCCGGAAAGAGCGCGCTCCCTTCGCCGATCGCGGGCAGGCAAACGGTGTCGTAGCCTTCCGCCTTCGCGTAGCGGGCCAGTCGCAGCGTCGCCTCGTACCATCGCAACCGCATCGATCGCCGCGGCGAAAGGTTCGCCGGAACGATGCCGTCGGACAGGCGGCTCGGCCAGTTCACGTCTTCGATCAGGAGCGTCGCGCGGCGAGACGTAGACGACGAAGCGAGTTCGCGTTCGGTCGACGCGGCTGAGACCAGCGCTTCGTCGACGACGCGAATCTCTGCAAGGCGAACGGGCCGCTTCGGATCGGCGGCACGCACGAGAAGCGTCTGATCCTCGGCCGCGACCGGCAATAGAACGCGGAGCGTCTCGACCGGCGATGAAGCCGGCGCCGGCGCGGGAAGGTCGGGAATGACGAGCGCCACGCGCCAAGAATCGGCCTGAAGCTCCGCAGTCATTCCGCCGCCTGAGACGCCTGGACCGCAGGCGACTTCGATCGTGCCTGGCTCTCCCGACGCTACGTCGATCTCGACGGCCCGTCCCTTGCGTGCGGGATTCGCGGGCAGCGGAAAGTTCCGGACCGCGCCCGGCTCCAGGACGAGCCACGAGCGCTCGCCCTGCTGCTCGGCGCTGGCTTCGCCTTCGTCGCCCGGCGCCTTTTCCGCCGAGAAACCGAACCAGCGGACGGGCGAAACGGAACTGACGCGTTCTCTCCAGGAGCGATCGCCCGGCCGGATGACCAGCGCGGGCGCGCCGTCCGAAGCGGACACCGGGGGCGCCTCCGCCAACGCGACCAGATCGTAGCTGCCGCTCAGCACGGCCTCGCCGCGATACCACCGGGAGCCGAATTTTCGGGGAAAGGCCTCGATCGCGAGCCGGTAGACGCCTTCCGTCTCGGAAAGCGGAACCTCCCATTCGAGCCGCGATTCGGAGCCTTCGTCCTGTGGCTCGGTCGTGCGATCTTCGGACCATACGACGGCGCCGTCGCGAAGCGAAATCAGCGACGCCTTCCAGTCGAGCGGCAGCGCCGTCGCTGCTTCGATGCGATGGCGCGATGCGAAGGCGATCACGTCGCCTGCGCCGTAGATCGCCTTCGGCTCCAGCGGCTCGACGTTCAGGCGATCCTGCGGAGCACGGCGGATGGTCAACGAACTCTCGCCGCCGTCGACGCTCATGCCGTCGAGCTGCTCGACAAGTTCAGCGACGGGAATTTCAGCGGCCAGCGCCTCTTCGCCAGACGCCCTGGCAGGCGTTATCTCGACGACGAGGTTCGCATCGGCATCGACGAGAAATTCGCAGCCGTCGCTTCGCCTCGCGACGCCGGGGAGCGCTTCGATACGCCCCCCCTCGACGCGAAAAACGTTCGACTCGTCCGGGGACACGCCCAGCGGTCGAAAGTCCGAGATCGACGCTCCGTCGGACGCGATCGTTCCCTGCCAGATCGTCGGCGAAGCGGAGGACCAGAGGACCTGCACGCGAACCGGATCGGCCGCGCGGGTCGCGGCGCTCCCGAGCGCCGACAGGACCGCGACGACGGCGCAGAGGGGGGCCGCGATTCGTCGGCGAGATGCGATGGTCCGGACGGCATTCATCCTGAATCGCCGACGCCTCTCACGAACGCGTTCGAAAGCCTGACTCCCCCGCATGCCGAAGCGGACGAATCGCCGGGTTCAGGACCGACGATCTGCCACGATCCGAAGTGCGGGCGCATGCGCGAAACGAAGAGCTTCGCCCTCTCTGCGCGGCGAACTCTACTGAAATCCCGATCAACCCGCCAGACGAGTAATGCGGCGCTCGCGCTCCGGCACGAAAAAGGGGCGAGACCCGAAAGCCCCGCCCCTGCAGCAGCTCGATCCGTTCGCGGTTCAGTAGGACTCGAAGGCCGCCTCGTCCAGCGTCAGTTCTTCATAGACGGGAGCGTCCGTCTCCTCTTCGCGATCGTCGTCCCCATCCTCCTGTTCGCCGTCGCTTTCCTCCAGTTCGTCGAGGATTCGATCGATTTTCCGTTCGATCTCTTCCAGTCGTCGCTCGATTTCCGAAGCGAACCGCCCCGGCGCGGGTCCGCCGAATCCGGGACCGTGCGGGCCGCGGAAGCCGGGACTTCGTTGGCCGTGATGGCGATCTGCGAACGAGGGAGGTCCCATCGGCGGACGAGGTCCCGGGCGAAACTCGCCTCCCGGACGTCCTTCAGAACCGCGACCATCCCGAGGGCCGGGAGGAGGCCCCATCGCCCTGTCCCGGTGCGGAGGTCCCTGCATGTCTCGAGGTCCGCGATGCGGCGGTCCCTGCTCCGGTCCGCGACGCGGAGGCCCCTGCTCCGGTCCGCGATGCGGAGGTCCCTGCTCCGGTCCGCGATGCGGAGGTCCCTGCATGTCACGAGGTCCATGGTGCGGAGGTCCCTGTTCCGGTCCGCGATGCGGAGGTCCCTGTTCCGGTCCGCGATGCGGAGGTCCCTGTTCCGGTCCGCGATGCGGAGGTCCCTGTTCGGGGCCGCGATGCGGAGGTCCCTGCATGTCGCGCGGTCCGTGTTGCGGTCGCTCGCCGTCGCGAGGTCCCGGCGGACGACCGGGGCCGGGACGACCTTCGCCCTGAGGATCGAATCCGTGCGGACGAGGCGGGGGGCCGAATCCTCCGGGGCCCCGGCCTTCGAATTCGCCGCGACGGTGCGGAGGCGGACCGCCGGGAGGACGATCGCGGGGATCGTCGCCATCGACCCGCGGTCCGCGGGGTCCGTCGTCATCGGGACGTTCGTCTCGCGGGCGATCGCCCTCGGGACGCTCCGGTCCGTCCTGAGCCTGGGCAGCGCCGTGAGCGCCGAGCAGCAGGGCGACCGCGGTCGCTGTCCAGCCTGCTCGGCTTCCGAAAAGTGAAGTTCGCATCGCTTCGTCTTCCTGCTTGAGAGAGAGGGGTAAGGTCGTCGTTGTACGGGTCAGTCGTTGCAAGGGGCGATCGGCGAGAGGTCCGCGCGTACGCTCTGCGCCGGCGATTCGGATCTGTTTCCGAACCGCGTCAAGTCACGGGGGCACGAGTGCGAGGAGCTTCGCCTGACCTTCGTGATGCAGGCGTCTCGCGAGGTTAGATTCCGCGGCGACGAGCGTCGGGCAGCGGAACGATTTCAGGGGCTTCTAAGCCCGTCGGTTCGACTCGCTAAAAGTCGAGCGGCGACGGCTTGCCCAACAGTTCAGAAACCCGGTCGTCCACCAGAAGTTGCTTACGCTCTTGCCGCTGTGCGAGCGATTCCTTGAGCGCAGCAAGTTCCTGCTCGAGCAGTTCGACCTTGCGCGCCCGGATCTCGTGACGAACTTCGAAGTGGCGCTCGACCAGCGTGCGGAGGTCTTCCACCTTCGCTTGATCGCGTCGGGCTTCCTCCGCCGTGCGGTCGCAGTCGCCCCGAAGCTGCGCCTCCTCGTCAAGCAGCTTTCGGAGCGTCTCGTCCCGCTCCTCCAGCGGCGTCAGCGGCGGCGGACCGTCAGGTCCCGGACGTCCGCCTGGGCCATGCGGGGCGCCCGGTCCTGGAGGTCCTTCCGGACGCATGCCCGGCCCGCGCGGAGGACCCTGGCCATCGTCGAACCCCGGACCGCGCGGTGGAGGACCGTCGTTCGGGCGGAAGCGCTCGCCTGCCGGCGGCCCCTGGGGCGGACCGCCGCCGCCGCGACCATCGCGGGGGGGCCCTTCGCCCGGCGGCTGCATACCGAACAGATTCGAGGCTCCGCTGCATGCAAGAGCCCCGGCCAGCATCCACGGCGCGAATCGACAGGTCATCGTCAGTTCCTCGTTAATACGTCACTGCTTCGCGGCGTCGCTCAAAACTCGGCGCGGTCGCCGAATTCCTGCATTGCTCGAGCGAAGTCATGTTCCAGTCGTGCGATTCCATCGCGAGGCCCTTCGAACGGACCGCGATCGAGATCGCGCAGTCGCCGGCGTTCGGATTCCAATTCGTGCGCGAACGCCAGCAGGTCCTCTTCCCAACGCCGGTCGTTCCAGACCTCTCCCGCACCGGGCGACGGTTCGGTGACTTGCGACGCTTCGATCGGTCGTTCGGCGACTTCCTGTTCGGGTCGGGAGAGCTTCTCCAGTCCGGGCCCGAAGAAGGCGATGCCCGCGAGCCCCGCGCAGACGGCGCCCATCGCGACCAGACCGAGCGCCAGATTGCGGAGTTCCCGACGCGCGCCTCCCGCATCGACCGCCGCCGCCCGCTCCACGAGCGGCATCGCAACCAGATCCGCCGGTAGCGATCGCGACAGACGCAGAAACGCGGCGGTCGAATCGAAGTCTTCGTCTGCCGCTTTCAGCGCGAGCGTCAGGCCGGCCCAGGCTTCGTCCAGTTCGTCGCCCGTGACGTCGTCGAGTTCGTCGTCGAAGCCCACCTTCGGCTGCGGCGCGGTCGCGCCCTGTCGCGTCGACTGCGTTTCGTCGACTGACGGACCGGTAACATGCGGCGCCGTTCGCGACAGCACGCCGGACTCGCGTTCGCCGCGATCAGGTTTTCGAGTCATAGCGGATTCTCCGCCATACGTTTCTTGAGAGCGGCCAGCCCGCGCCGGGAATGGCTCAGCACCGTGCCGAGCGGCTGTTCCAGAAGTCGGCTGATCTCCGCGAACGTCATATCTCCGTAGAACCGCAGCAACAGCACGCGGCGCTGATCTTCGGTCAGAGCGTCCAGTTCCTGTTCCAGTCGCAGACGCGCCTCCGAACGGGAAGCCTTCCGGACCGGTCCCGATTCCGCGGCGGCGAGTTCCAGTTCGGCTGCCGTGTCGAGAGCCCCTTCCCGCTTCCGCTTGCGAAATTTCTCCGCGATCAGCCGGTCGGCGATCTTGAGAAGGAACGCCCTCGGCTTGCCCTCGTCGCGGTAGGAACGAAACGCACGCAGCGCGCGGGTGAAGGTTTCCTGAAAAAGGTCGTCGGTCTGGTTCGGGTCGCGGACCCGCGCACGAAGGAATCCGTACACGGATGGTCCGTGTCTCTCGATCCAATCGGCGAGGACGGTCTTGCCGTCTGCCGTTTCGAGTGACGCTTCGCTCGCGGACATGCGACTCCTGCGTTCGGTACGAATAGATCAATGCACCTCGGCGACCGATTATTGCATGACCCGTCCGAAAAACCCGATTCCTCGCGGGGAGCGGGCGGGGAGTAGAATGGACGGATCGCCCTTCGGATCCTGTTTTGCTCGAAGTTATGGCCCGCACCGGCAGTTCCGGAATCGCCAAATTCACCTTCGACCCGTACATGCACGGGAAACACGAGGTGAATCTGAACTGGCTGATCCGCCTGCGGTGGGTCGCCGTGTTCGGCCAGGTCACGACCATCGCCTTCGCCGCAGGCGTGCTGGGCGTCGAGCTTCCGACCGGGGCGTTGCTCTCGATCGCGGGGCTGACCGCGGGCAGCAACGCCTTTCTATGGGCCCTGCATCGCTGGTACTCCACCGGCGGCGCGACCGACGAAGAAGCGTCGACCGACCCCGGCATTCTGTTCGCGGTCATGCTGTTCGACGTCTTCAGCCTGACGGCGCTGCTGTTCTTTTCCGGCGGCCCGAGCAATCCCTGCGCGCTCTTCTATTTCGTGAATCTGGCGCTCTCGGCGGTGGCGTTGCCTTCCCGATACGTCTGGGCCGTGCTGGGGGCGACCGTTCTCGGGTTTTCGTCCCTCTTTCTCGTCCACGTTCCGGTCGAGGAACTGCGAGAGCCCGCCCGCGCCGGCGGCCTGCTGCAGCACTCGCCGCTGACGCTGTACCAGGTCGGTCTGCTGGCCTCGTTCGCGGTCGGATCGGGCATCGTGGTTTACTTCGTGACGCGGCTGCACGTCGAACTGCAACGCATCGACGACGAACTGCGGGAGGCCGGCGCACGCGAAGAGAGGATGCACCGCCTGGAGTCGCTCGCCACGCTTGCCGCCGGCGCGGGTCACGAGCTGGCATCGCCCCTGTCGACGATCGCGGTCGTCGCGAAGGAACTCGCCATGACGCTGGAGCGCGAGAACGCCTCGCAGGACGTGCTCGCTGACGTCGACCTGATACGCACCGAACTGGGGCGCTGCCGGACGATTCTGGACCGCATGAGCGGTCGCGTCGGTCAGCAGGTGGGCGAGACCGAGCGGCTGCTCACGGCGGCGGAACTGGTCTCCCGAGCTCTGGCGGAGGTTCCCGATTTCGCCCGGGAATCGATCGACCTGGTCTGGGAAGGGAGAGCGGAAACGTCGCGTTTGTGCGTGCCGCTGGTCGCGACGGCGCAGGCGCTGCGCGTTCCGTTGCAGAACGCGCTCGACGCCACGCCGTCCGGCGAACGAGTCGAGGTCGTCGTTGGCCGCGCGGGGATGCGGATTCGATTCGAGGTTCGCGACCGGGGTCGGGGAATCTCGCGGGAGAACCTCCCGCGCGTCGGCGAGCCCTTCTTCACCACCAAGGAACCCGGTTCCGGAATGGGTCTGGGCGTCTACCTCGCTCGCTCCGTTCTGGAACGCATGGGCGGGACGCTCACGCTGGCGCCGGCGACGGACCGCGGCACGATCGCCACGATCGAACTGCCGATCGAACGAGACGACGTCTGGGATTCTAAAACGGCGGAACCGCCGGTCGCCGACGAGATCGTCCTGTAGGGCCGTCGCATGAGGCGATCGTGTGCCATGGCTGGCTTGTCCAGCCGTGCCGAATCGTGAAAGTCGCTTGCACGGCTGGACAAGCCAGCCGTGGCATTCAGGCAAGCGATACCGGCGGTGGAGTCTCGATCCGCTTCCGCCCAGCCTCGCGGCGAAACGCCGCATGCGGAAGCGTTAGGGCGGGGCGGCGGACGCGGTCGTGTTAATATGAACGCATCCCTGCACACGACTTTCGGCGACGTCGGTCGAGCCGCTCTCCCGGCGACTCGCGACTTCTTTTCGGCGTCAGCCCCCGCACATGACGTCAGGCGGTCCGAAGCGATGAGCGATCCGTTCTCCGGCGAAGCCGCCGTCGGCACCATGATGGTGGTCGACGACCACGACATGTTTCGAGAGCGCCTTGCCCGGGCGTTCCGCACTCGCGGCTGGGAGACGCTCGCCGCGTCGAACTATGACGAGGCGATGGAGACCGCGACCCGGCTCAACCGCGAGCGTCGCACGCTCGACCGGGCGGTGGTCGATCAGAAGATGCCGGGCAAGTCGGGGCTGGAGTTGATCGACGATCTGAAGGAACTCCATCCTCAGGTCGAAGTGCTCGTTTTAACCGGGTTCGGCAGCATCTCCACGGCCGTCGATGCCGTCAGGCGCGGGGCGGTGAACTATCTCCCCAAGCCAGCCGACGCCGACGAGATTCTCGCGGCCTTCGAACGGGCCGACCAGCCGCAGCCGATTCGCGTTTCAGCGCCTGAGGACGACGCGGCCCAGACGCCTTCGCTCGCCCAAGCGGAGTGGGAGCACATCCACCGCGTCCTGACCGACTGCAACAACAACATCTCCGAAGCCGCGCGACGGCTCGGCATTCATCGCCGTTCGCTGCAGCGGAAGCTCAAGAAGCGTTCGCCGTAAGCCGGATCCGGAGACGGTTCGACTGCGTCACCTAGTGGCTCGACTGTCGTCCGACGTCAGGCATGGGTGCCATGCCCACGTCGCGCAGCAACATGGGCATGTTAGGTTCGGGCTGCCCTTTGCATGCCCACCCTGCCTTCGGCGATGTGGGCATGGCACACAGAAGTCGAAGCATGACGCCGAACACTTGACCGACGGCTAGCCGGCCCGGTCCGCGCGCTGCCTCGC
The DNA here is from genome assembly GCF_056501455.1 of Lignipirellula cremea. Lineage (NCBI taxonomy): Bacteria > Pseudomonadati > Planctomycetota > Planctomycetia > Pirellulales > Pirellulaceae > Lignipirellula > Lignipirellula cremea. Next base: position 4,086,147 of record NZ_CM151415.1, on the reverse strand, counting down.
AATATGCTCGTTCGGCCCGTTTGCCATGGCTGGCTTGTCCAGCCGTGCCGGGCGCCGGCAACCGTCGTCCGGTCAGGCGAGAGCTTCCCCGTCGATCTGACGATTTCGAAACGCTGGTTCGAGCGGGCGTTTCGGCGAAGTCGGGGTCGGATCCCGCTGCGCACGGCTGGACAAGCCAGCCATGGCACACCACGTCGCCGACTCCGCGAAGGGCGTATTTTCTGGCCGATCGCTGAACCGCTGATCGCGAGTCGAACGGTTCCGCGATGCCTCGCTCGCGTTGTGCGTTCGCCGCGCGAGCCTTACGATGGGGCACATCCTCTCGCGATCGTCGCTTCTGCCCTAAGCCATCGAGAAGTCGTCGCGCATGCTCCGTCCCTCTGCGCTGTCGCTCGCGCTTGCCGCGGCGCTCGCTCCGCTCGTTCTGTTCGCCGGTTGTTTCGGCGGATCGTCGTCCTCTTCCGGCGGCGGTTCCGGCAAGACGCTCGTCTACGGACGGGGCGGCGACGCCGACAGTCTGGACCCGGTCAAGACATCCAGCGGCGAGTCGGTCACCGTCCTGACCAACGTCTTCGACACGCTCGTCACGTACGACGATACGCCCGGGCTGTCGCCGCAGGAGAAGCTGAAGATCGTCCCCGCGCTCGCGGAAAGCTGGACGACCAGCGACGACGGCCTGGTCTGGACGTTCAAGCTCCGCGAAGGGGTCGAGTTTCACGACGGGACGCCGTTCGACGCCGACGCCGCGGTCTTCAACCTGCTGCGCTGCCGCGACGAAGGGGTCGCCTACGCGGCGAACTTTGCGGCTATCGAGTCGATCGAAAAGACGGGCGAGCACGAGATCACGCTCCGGCTGTCGAAGCCGACTCCGATCCTGCTGAACAACCTCGCGCTTTTCGCCGCGTCGATCGGTAGCCCGACCGCGATCCAGGAAGACGAAGACGGCTTCGCGCAGAACCCCGTCGGTACGGGCCCCTTTCGCTTCGTCTCCTGGCAGCCGAAGCAGAAGCTGACGCTTGCGGCCAACGAAGAGCACTGGCGCGGACCGCCCGGCGCGGACCGCGTGGTGATCGTGCCCGTCGATCAGAACGCCTCGCGGATCCAGATGCTCGAGCGGGGCGAGATTCATATCGCGGACAACCTGCCTCCCTCGGCGCTCGACGAACTGGCGAAGAACCCTGCGATCGAGATTCTGTCCGATCCGGGGCAGAACGTCGGCTACCTCTCGATCAACACCGAGAAGGCTCCGCTGAACGACGTCGAAGTCCGCCGCGCGATCTGGCAGGCGATCGACCGGCAGCGACTGGTCGACGTGGTCTATGCGGGGCACGCGGCGCCGGCGTACACGCTGGTTCCGCCGACCGTCACGGCGCACGAGACGGAGATCGCCTCGCTCTCCGAAGCCGAACGCCCCTTCGACCCCAAAGCCGCGCGCGAGCGGATGGAAGCGGCGGCGAAGGCAGGCGGATTCGAACTCCCCGTGAAGCTGCGTCTGTTTCAGATGAATCAGCCGCGACCCTACATGCAGCAGCCGCTCGAGACGGCGAACTTCATTCGCGACGCGTTGCAGCCGATCGGCATCGAGGTGGAGATCGTCCCGATCGATCTGCGTCAGTACTGGCAGCGTCTGCAGCGGGGCGAGCACGACCTGGCGCTGGCGGGCTGGACCAGCGACAACAACGACCCGGAAAACTTTCTCTACAACCTGCTCGACTACGACCACATCCACGACGACGGCGGCAACAACCTCAGCCGCTTCCGGAACGAAGAGATGCACGGCTGGCTGATCGCCGCGCAGACGGAGATGGACCAGGCGAAGCGCGAGACGTATTACCGCGACGCTCAGCGACTGGTGTACGACCAGGCGCCGCTCGTGCCGCTGGTCTACACGGAGGTTCGCACCGCCCAGCGTAAGGAGGTCGACGGCTTCGACCTGCATCCGACGGGGCTGACGAAGCTGCGTCACGCCCGCTTCGCGACCGAGGCGAGCGCTCCGTGAGCTTTCTGCTCCGCCGATCGCTGCAGGCCGCATTGACGATGTTCGTGGCGTTTCTCGCCGTGTTCATCGCGATCCGGACGCTGCCGAACAACCCCGTGCTCGCGCGCTTCGGTCAGCACGCGTCGCCTGAGCGCGTCGCCCGCGAGATGGCGGAGCAAGGCTGGGACCGCCCAATCCTGGAGCAGGTCGGCGCCTTTCTAACCGGCGTCTTCATGCGAGGCGACCTGGGCAAGTCGTTCGCGGTCGAACCGGGACGATCGATCGTCGATCTGCTGGGCGAGCGCATCCCCGCGACGATCGAACTGGCGCTCGCCGCGTCGCTCATCGCGGTTCCCCTCGGCATCGCCGCCGGCATCGTCGCCGCGGTCTGGCGGAACCGATTGCCGGACATTGTCGTAATGATCGGCTCTCTGCTGGGCGTCTGCGTGCCGGTCTTCTTTCTCGGCATCCTGCTGATGTCGATCTTCACGTCGCTGCCCGCGGGGTTCCGACTGCCGATCTCGATGGACTACGAATCGGCGACCGGCTTCGTCCTGCTGGAAGCGCCGTTCCGCGGCCAGTTCGAGGTATTCTTCGCCGCGCTGAAACAGATTCTTCTGCCGGCGGTCGCCCTGTCGACGATTCCCGCGGCGATCATCTCCCGCATCGCGCGCAGCGGCATGATCGACGTCCTGTCGCAGGACTACGTCCGCACCGCTCGCGCGAAGGGCGCGTCTCAGATCCGAACGGTCCTCGGGCATGCGTTTCCGAACGCCGCGATCCCGGTCGCGAACATCGCCGGCTTTCAACTCGGCATGCTGCTCTCCGGCGCGGTGCTGACCGAGACGGTCTTCTCCTGGCCGGGCCTCGGCAGGCTGATGGTCGACGGCGTGCAGGCGAGCGATTACTCCGTCGTGCAGGCGGGGGCGATGGCGGTCGCAGGGACGTTCGTGATCGTCAACTTCGCGGTCGACGCGTTCGCCGTCTGGCTCGATCCCCGACTGCGAGGATCGGGCTCATGAGCGCGCTCGTATCTGCACAGCCGATCGAACGCCCCGCGGCGCCGGAGTCGCCCTGGCTGCGCACGCTCGTCAAGCTGCGTCGCAACGTCAAGGCCTGGGTCGGCGGGGGACTCGTCGCGATCTTCTTGGGCTTCGCACTCTTCTCGGGACTGGTCGCGCCCTACGGACCCAACGAGAAGCCGGCTCGCTCCGAGAGCGGCGCCATCGACTCGAACCTGCCGCCCTCTTCGGCGCACTGGCTCGGCACGGACGCGAACGAGTACGACGTCTTCTCGCGCGTGATCTACGGCGCGAAGCTCTCGCTCTTCGCCGGCGGTCTGTCGATTCTCGCGGCCATGCTGATCGGCGTGCCGATCGGCCTCTGGGCCGGTTATCGCGGCGGCTGGGTCGATTCGCTGCTGATGCGCGGCGTGGACGTCTTCCTGGCGTTCCCGGGCGTGCTGATCGCGTTCCTCGTGCTCGCCGCGTTCCGCAACGGCTGGGCGCCGGTGATCGCCGCGGTCGCGCTGATCAACGTGCCGATCTTCGCGCGGCAGGTCCGCATCTCCGCGATGGTGGCGAAGCATCTCGACTACGTCGAAGCCTGCCGGGCCATCGGCGCCAGTCGCTTCTACATCCTGCGGAAGGTCATGCTCCCCGCGGCGACGTCGCCGATCATCGTGCTCACGACGCTCGGCCTGGGGAACGCGATCCTCGAAGTCGCGGGCCTCGCGTTCCTCGGCATCGGAGGCGACGCGGGCGATCCTGAGTGGGGCAGCATGCTCAATCAGGCGAAGGAACATCTGACCGCGAGCCTCTGGCCGGCGATCGGTCCCGGCCTCGCGATCACGCTCTCCGCGCTCGGCTTCAACCTGCTCGGCGACGCGCTGCGCGACGCGTTCGATCCGCGGTGAACGGCAAGGTTCGTGCGATGCATGTCGACTTGTTCGAGCGCTGCGCATCGCAGGGAGAAACTCAAGGGCTGTTCCAGCGAACGCCCTACTTGAAAATGTTCTCCGGAAGACGATATTCATTGCCGCGGTTCTTCAGGGAAGTCGAACTCGCGTTTCGCGCGTCGCGCCTTCATGCGACGAACGACAGCGAACGAACGGGCCCAATATGAGGACGCGAAGTCGCTGACGCTGTTCGCAGCCAGCGAAGTCGCAGCGAGCCCGAACGATATCGACGAAAGATCCCCAAGAGGAATCTCATGAAGCGAGCGAAGATCACGATCGTCGGCGCAGGCAACGTGGGCGCCACCACGGCTCACTGGTGCGCTGCCGCCGAACTGGGCGACATCGTCCTGCTCGACATTCCGATGACCGAGACCATGCCCAGCGGCAAGGGCCTCGATCTGATGCAGGCCTCGCCGATCGTCGGGTTCGACTCGAACATCGTCGGCACGACCGATTACGCCGACGCCGCAGGGAGCGACGTCGTGGTCGTCACCGCCGGCATCCCCCGCAAGCCCGGCATGAGCCGCGACGACCTTCTGGCGACCAACGCCCGGATCGTCTCGTCGGTCGCGGAGAACCTGAAGAAGTCCTGCCCCGACGCGGTCGTGATCGTCGTGTCGAACCCGCTCGACGCGATGGTGCAGCAGATGCAGCGCGTCACCGGCTTCGACCCGCGACGCGTCATCGGCCAGGCGGGCGTGCTCGACACGGCGCGCTACCGCACGTTCCTCGCCATGGAACTGGGCGTCAGCGTCGAAGACGTCTCCGCCCTGCTCATGGGCGGCCACGGCGACACCATGGTGCCGATGCCGAGTTGCACCTCGGTCGGCGGCATCCCCGTGACGCAGCTCATCGAGCCCGCGCGTCTGGAAGAGATCGTGCAGCGCACCCGCGACGGCGGCGCCGAGATCGTCAAGCTGCTCAAGACGGGAAGCGCCTACTACGCTCCCGCCGCGGCTTCGACGCAGATGGTCGAAGCGATCGTGCGCGACAAGAATCGCCTCATTCCCTGCGCGGCCTACTGCGACAAGGAGTACGGCGTCGGCGGCTATTACGTCGGCGTTCCCGTCGTCCTCGGCGACGGCGGCGTGAAGAAGGTCATCGAGCTGAAGCTGACGGACACCGAGAAGGCCGCGTTCCAGAAGAGCGTCGACGCGGTGAAGAGCCTCGTCGCCTCGATGGATCAGCTCCTGGCCGCCGCGCCTGCCTGATTCGCTTGCCTTGCGAAGCGTCGGCCCGTTCGTTTTCGCGGACGAGCCGGCAGGTATCGCAGTCGCCGCCGGAAGATCCTTCCGGCGTGAAAACCTGGGTTGACGCCCACGAGACGCCGCGGCTATTTAGCCCCCGCAGCTTGCGACCTCGCCGCAGTCTCTCGACTTCATTCCCGCTCGACGTAGGCGAACGATGCGACGTCTGTCTCTTCTCGAAGCCCGACGGTCCTACTTTCCGCAGTCCAGCCCGTTCGACGTCGGTCGCTTCTCGCGAAACGACTCCGACACGGCGCCCTGCGAGATCTTCCTGCCGACCGGGTTCGAGACGAACTACGCCTATCCGGCGGTGATCTGGCTTCATGGATCAGGATCGAGCGAACGCGAACTGACGACGGCGATGCCGCTGATCAGCGACCGCAATTTCGTCGGCGCCGCTCCGCGAGGAACGCTCGAACGAGGTCGCGGTTTCTCCTGGGGTTCGCCCGCGGACGTGTACGAGACCCTCGATCGGGTCCTGGACGCCGTCGAGCGCTTGGAAGAAGAGTGCGAAGTCTCGCGGGATCGCATCTTCCTCGCCGGCGCTCATGAAGCGGGCGAGTTGGCTCTGCGGGTCGCGCTCGCCGCTCCCGAACGGTTCGCCGGCGCCGCGTCGCTGCTGGGCCGCTTTCCCCGCTCCGGCGCGCCCCTGGGTCGCTGGCTCGAAGCGCGCGAACTTCCGATGTTCATCGCCCGCTGCGAAGGCTCGACCCGTTACGAGGACGGCGCCTTCTCCGACGATCTGCGGTTGCTGCACTCCGCCGGCATGAAGCTGCAGGTCGCTCACTTCCCGCAGGGCGACGAGCTCGCCACGCCGATGTTCGGCGAGCTGAATCGCTGGATGATGAGCCGGATCTCGACCGCCGTCTGCGGCTGATCGGCGACGCTCGCGACGTCGGGCGTTCCTCCTAGGCGAGCGGAGGGCGTGAGCCCTCCGTGGAGGAGGCGACGTGCGACGTATCCGACTCGAAGCGCTCTACTCCACGGGCAGCACGCCGTCCCAGCCCGGCGGCGGAACGCGTCGGCGCTCCAGAATGAAGCGTACGACGACGTCCTTCACGCGATCCGTCGCCGGAACGCGTTGAAGCTCCGAGAGAGCCGCTTCCCAGTTCCCCGCGGTGAACGCTTCGACGCCGCGCTCGTACGCGCGCAGGTCGTCGACGGACAGGTCGCTTCGCTGCTGCAGAGTGCGCAGCTCGTACGTCCAGACGGGACGAAGGGCTCCGGCGGGTCGAACCATCGCCACCTTACGCACGTCGAACTCGGCAATCTCCTTGGGCAACGACGCGGCGGTCGCTTCGTCCAGCAGAATGGTCGCGCTGAGCGGCTTGTTCAAATGTTCGAGCCTGGCCGCGCGATTCGCTGGCGGTCCGAAGACGGTGACCTTCGCCTGATCGCTCGTCCCGATCCGACCCGCGACTCCCTTTCCCGTCGCGATGCCGATGCCGGCGTTGAGAGGCGCGTCCGACGACGCTCCACGCTGCTCGAACGCCGCAGCGACCGAGAGCGCCGCGCGACAGGCACGAAGCGCATCGTCCGGTCGCGCGATCGGCCAGCCCCAGAAGCCCATCACGGCGTCGCCGTGGAAGTCGCCGACGACGCCCTCCTGATCGAGCACGGCGCTCGTCACCAGGCCCAGCGCGTCGCTGACGTCTTCCAGAAACGACAGAAGCTCGTCCGCCCGTTCGTCCGTGCGGCGCGTGAAGCCGCGAAGATCGCAGAACAGCACGGTCAGCGTCGCCTCGCGCGGCGCCAGGGCTTGTTCCGGATCTTCCTGCTTGAGGGCTTCGACGACGACCGGTGAAAAGAAGCGCCGGAACTCGCCGTCCCGCTTCTGCAGCCGCAGGATGAGCGCCGCGCTTTCGATCTGCCGCACGGCGAGCTCGGCCAGCTTCATATCCTGCGCGGCGTCCTCCATGCCGAAATCGTCGGCCTCGCGCGGCTCGCGACCGCGGAGATAGGCCAGCCGGCCGGGAAAGGCTTCGCGATCGAACGGAGCGGCCAGCGCCCAGGAGCCTTCGCCGTCGTTCTTCGCGCTCTCTCCCCGCCAGCGATGAAGGGCCGGCTCGCCCGTTCGCAGAGCCTGGCGAATCAATCGCGGGCTCGCCCCGCGTTCGGGGGCGTCCCCGCTTCGTTTCATGGACGCCAGTTCGCGAATCGGCTCGCTGGGGTCGGCGTCCGGATCCTGATCCTCCGTCATCGAGACCGGCGCTTCCAGCACGATCGCCTCGTCGGCGAGCGGAAAGTTGGCGATCAGGAACTGGGTCAGGCGCTTGCAGAGTTCTACGTCGGAGACCGATCGCGAAATCAGTTCCGGCAGACGCGACAACGCCTCGATGCGGCGCTCGACCGGCTTGAGGTTCATCCGCCGCAACTCATGCGCGCCGACCGTCAGTTCGCGATGGGGCGCCGGCATGTGCATGGTCAGGGCAGCCCGTCCGTCCTCGAACGTGAAGACGGTCTCGCCGACGACGAAGCTCTCGCCCGGCTTCAGGTCGAACCGCCTTCGGCGGCGCCCCCGATGGAACATCGGATTGGCCGTATCGGGAAGTTGCTCGACCTCCAGCAGGCCGCGATGGAGGCGCAGGCGAAAATGCACGCGCGAGATCTTCGGATCCCAGGAGGCGGACCACTCGCCGGCCGCGCGTCCGACCTCTACCGGTCGATCAGGCGGCAGCTCTCGCGTCCAAGCCTGATTGGGAAAACCGCCGCGTGCAGAGAGAAGGGTCATAAGATCCTGGCGGGTGATTCCGTCGTCCGACGCAGCTACTTGGCCTCGGTGGCCTGACCGGTGGGAACGCCGGAGGCGGGCGTCTCCGCCATCGGCGTCGCGGCTCCGACCGACCCGCCTGGGCGATTGCCCCGAAGGGTCGACACGAGCGACCGCCGGACGTCGCGATTCATGCGTACGACGTAGAGCCACATCGCGACGATGACCAGCACGACGAAGATGATCGCGTTGCGGACCTGGGCCCGAAGTTCGCCGGTCAGATCCTCGATCGGCTCGGCGACGTGCGATACCTTTTCCTGAACCAGGACGACGAGTCCCGACTTGTCGACGACCTTCGAACGCGACGCTTTCTCGGCATCGCTTCCGCGCTCCAACACGACGTCGGCGACGCCGCCGATCCATTCGCCTCGAAGGGCCTCCGCTTCCTCGTTGCTCAGATCGATCTGCGAAGCGACTTTCGCGAGCGGATCGACATGCGGATGGACGCTCTCGCGCTTCAGTTCATCGATCGTCGACGAGCTGAAGCTCAAATTCGCCTCGCGCAGCTTCAGCGGCAGCCGTCCGTCTCGCTCGAAAATCTGTTTCAGCGTCGGATGCTGAAGGACGGCGAAATCCTCGTTCGTCGATCGCTCGCCCAGGAGCGTCGCGAACTGCGGCGGAAGCTTTTCCTCGGGCTGTCGCTTCGCCGCGCGGTTCAGCGCCAGGGGAAACCCGCCCATCTCGACCGAGACGCCGACCAGTCCCAGGAACCGTTCGCCCTCCACGACCCGGCGAGTGATCATGACTTTCCATGACCCGTCCGCGGTGCTGTAGAAGACGGGCGAGAGATAGGTCTCTCCCGGGCCGACGCCGCAAGAGGGGCGTGCGCTATCGTCGAGATCGCGGTCGCCGCCGTTGAAATACGTGCGATAGGCGTAATTCCGCCCGACGACGTTGACCGAATCCTCGGCGGAAAACCAGTCCGCCACGTGCGTGCCGCTCGGATCGATGGTGATCCAGCTCGCCGCCGGGGGTCGCGCGGCATCCTCGCCCCACGATTCGATATAGCGCTGAAACTCCTGACGCGCCGGGTGCGCGATGATCTTCGCCTGGACAGCCTTCGCCTCTTCCGGCGAGATCCCCGGTTCGCGCGCGGCAGCCAGCAGTTCCGCGAACCCGGGATCTTCCTGCACCGACTTCAGGTGCTGCATCAGCGCCGGATCGACGGCCGCGTTTTCGATCGATACGAGGTACTCGTCCAATCCGCGCGCGACGTTCGCGGCGATGTAGCTGGCGGCGAAGCGATTCGATTCCTGCGCCCGCTGCACGATCGCCTCGCGCGAGCGGCTCGTCGCCTCGCGATAGCCGACCCAGGCGAAGAAAGCCAGGATCCCCAGCAGAATCGCCGGTCCGAACAGCCCCAGCGCCAGCAGTGGGCGCCGCTGACGATTGAGTTCCCGCAGACGCAGGCTCTCCAGCACGCTCTGAGCGCTGGCGAGTCGCTTCCTGGGATCGACGGCCAGACACTGATCGATGATCGTCGCCAGCGCCGAGTCGACGCCTTCGACCTGGCGGTGCTCCTGCGGAGGGGGGGACTGGGCAATGGCTTGCCGGTACGCGCGCAGCCTCGCCGGCAGCGATCCCGCCGAATCGATTTCCGAAAGCGTTCGCTCGGTCCGAAACGGGGGCGAACCCGTCACCAGAACGTAGAAGATGGCCCCGAGCGCGTAGACGTCCCACCGCGCATCAGGGATCGCCTTCAGATCGGCCTGCTCGGGCGCCATGAAGAAGAGCGTTCCGAGCGCCGGATTTTGTTCGTTATGCAGCCGGGCCTGGCCGAAATCGGCGAGCCGCGGGTGATGGTCCTCGTCCAGCAGGACGTTCGCCGGCTTGAGATCGCAGTGCAGCACGCCGCGACCGTGCAGATGCATCAACGCGACGGCGATCTCGCGAAACTGCTCCAGCGCTTCCGCCGCGGTAAGCGTCCCCTTCTGCCGAAGCAGATCGTCGAGACTCCCGAATTCCAGGAAGTCCATCACGTAATAGGGCGGATCGGCGTCCCAGCCGACCTCGAGCACCTGCACCACGTAGCGATCGTTCGCTAGCTTGAGGAGCTTGTCGACTTCCTGCCCCAGCGCGGAGAAGTCGAGATCGCCGCGGGTGAAGTACTTGATCGCCACCCGGCGCTGGGTGTTGTTGTTGCGGGCCTCCCAGACCTCGCCGTAGGCGCCTGCCCCCAGGAAGCGGACCATCGTGTAACCCGGCACGCGGCCGGGAGGCTGCGCTCGTTCCACGCTGCGCGCGCGAGCGTCAGAGAGATCCGCCGGCGACTGGATCTCCGTCCGGTCGATCGCCGCGCCATCCTTGCTCTTGGAATCCATCGGGACCAGGTTCGAAGCGCCTTGCCGGCAAGGAGGCGGGCGGGCCCGCCCGCGTCACGTCAGTAGAATCCGAAACTCGTCGAGGGAGGGCTCGATTCGCGCTCGTCGCCGTTCGCTTCGCGAACACCGCTAAGGCGAACCCGATCCGTCGCCTGTCTCCGTCGGAAGACCCTTCGCGGAACCGTACTCGGTCCAGCCCGGGTAATAGTTGGCGACGTCCTCGAAGCCGGCCAGTTCCAGCGCGAACACCGCGGCGGAAGCTCTTCCCCCCGCTTCGCAGTGCACGACGACCGAATCGTCGGCAGAGATTCCTTTTTCCTGCAGCAGTTCCCGGATCGTTTCCGGGTCCTTGTACGTACCGTCCTGCTGGAGCAGTTCAGACCATTCCAGGTTTGCGGCCCCGGGGATGTGCCCCGACCGCGAGTCGGCGTCCGCTTTTTCTTCGCCTTCCTGCTCGCCCGAGTATTCTTCGGGACTTCGGACGTCGAGAATCTTCGACTCCTTCGACGTCAGCGACTCGCGAAGTTTCGGCAGCGGGCAGAGTCTCGCCTTTTCCGGCATCGGAGCGAACGTTCGCTCCTCCGGCGGAAACTCGTCCCATTCGAGCCGGCCGCTCGCCTGCGTCCACCGCGCGAACCCGCCGTCGAGAATCGACGCGTGCTGCACGCCGAGATAACGCAGGATCCACCACGCCCGGGCGACGTCTTTGGGGTTTTCGCCGTAGACGACGACCTGGCTGGTGGTCGCGACGCCGAGCGTGCCCAGCTTTTTCGCCCACCAGTCGAGATCGTCGAGCCCGTTCTCCGCGAGCGACTTCGCCTTCCATTCGGCGATGTCCGCATGCACGGCGCCGGGGAGATGACTCTTTTCGTACTCGACCCGGGGTCGCAGATCGATAATCGCGAGTTCCGAATCGCCGAGTTGAATCTTGACGTCGAACGGACGCTTCAGCGGGCTGTGTCGTTCGCCCTGGCCCCGGCCCTCCTCTTCCGCGAACGCTCCGACGCCCAAGGCGATGGAAAAAACGAAGAACGCGGCGATACGGGAAAGTCGGACCGTCATCACCGAACTCCGCGGCGAGAGAAGCGATGTCGCGAACTTCGCGACGCCCGTCATTCTATCACTCGCCCCGGCGGCAGGTCACGACGCCGAACGCCGCAGCGAATCGGAAGGCCGCGGCAGAGCGACGGCGAGGTCGTCGACAGAACGAAGTTCCCGCGACTCGCTGCGATCGGCCGGCAAAGCGCCGCCAATTTCCTCGGAGAATCGCCGCCGGAGGGCTGACGGTCCGTTGGCGCCGGAGACGCCTGCAACGAAAATCGGCGCTTGCTTCGAACCTTTCCCGGCTCTCGGCAGTCTCCGGAACGGCTCCCAACGAGGGCGCAGTTCGACGCCGACTCTCCGTCCTTCATCGCGCTCATGTTCGAGACGATCGCCGCCGCTCCCCCGGATCCCATCCTCGGCCTGACCGAGGCGTTCCTGAACGATCCGAATCCGGCGAAAGTGAACCTCGCCGTCGGTGTGTACCAGGACGACGCGGGACAGACCCCGATTCTGGAATCGGTGCTGCGAGCGGAGCGACTGGTCGCGTCGCGAGAGAAATCCAAAACGTACCTCGGCATCGCCGGTCTTCCCGAATACGCCCAGGCGACGCAGAAACTGCTGGCCGGCGCCGAACACGAAGCCGTTCGCGCGGGCAGGCTGGCGACGTGCCAGACGCCGGGAGGAACGGGCGCTCTTCGAGTCACGGCGGATTTTCTCGCTCAACAGTATCCCCACTCCTCGGTCTGGCTGAGCCGCCCGACGTGGCCCAATCACGAAGGGATCTTCACCGCGGCGGGACTCGCCTGTCGCCAATACGCTTACCTGGCGCCCGGTAACCGCGAACTCGACTTCGCGGGAATGACGAGCGATCTCCAGAAGGCGTCCCCGCTCGACGTGGTGGTTCTGCACGCGTGCTGCCACAATCCGAGCGGCGTCGATCTTTCGCCCGAGCAGTGGCGAGCCGTCGCGCAGATCGCTCGGGAGAAATCGCTGATCCTGGTCGTCGACTTCGCCTATCAGGGTTTCGGCGACGGAATCGAGGAAGACGCCCTGGCAGTACGAGTACTGCTCGACGAAGGGCTCGAATTCTTCGTCTGCAATTCCTTCTCGAAGAACTTCGGACTCTACGCGGAGCGCGTGGGAGCGGTCACGGCGGTCTGCGACACGCGAAACGCCGCTACCGCGGTGCTCAGCCAGCTGAAGTCGGCCATCCGAACGAACTACAGCAACCCGCCGAAATTCGGCGCCGCGATCGTCGACGCCATCCTTCACTCCGCCGAGCTCCGTCCGATGTGGATCGAGGAGGTGGCGGCGATGCGAAACCGTATTCACGCGATGCGCGGACTGTTCGTGGCGAAGATGAAAGAGCGCGTCCCGCAGCGGGACTTCTCCTTCCTGCTCGAACAGCGGGGGATGTTCTCCTTCTCTGGACTGACGCCCCTGCAGGTCGACGAACTGAAGTCCGAACACGGGATCTACATCGTCGGAAGCGGACGGATCAACGTCGCCGCGATCCTCCCCTCGAACGTCGACCGCCTCTGCGACGCGGTCGCTTCCGTGCTCATCTAAGAACGGAACACAAGAACCTCATCGGAAGCCTGGCGGACGTCGGTCCCCCAGGCATCGACTGGGAGCGTCCGACACGAGTCGACGAGAAGCGCCGAGCTTGCAAATGCTCGCTCGGCGGATATCGCGCAACGAAAAAAGCCTCGCCTGGCGTTTAAGCCAGGCGAGGCTTTCGTTGTATAAGATCCGGCGAGACCTGCTTTCACTCTTTTGGAGCTATCATCGGCTCGAAAAGCTTAACTGCTGTGTTCGGGACGGGAACAGGTGTTTCCTTTTCGATATGATCGCCGGAAAAGGACCGACAGGGGGTTAAGCCCTGTCGGCCCTCATGTCGACTCTCGTCGACTTGTATTCTCAGCAGCGGGATCGTCAGTACGGATTACTTCAATCAGCGAGCGAGGCGAGATCCGAGTCGTCGTTAGACGACCTTCTCTCGATTCCCTGGGCATATTCCTATGCCGTCATCGGGAGCGCTCGAAAATTGCGGTCAAGCGTTTCTCCGTTAGTACCGGTTCGCTGCACGCATTGCTGCGTTTGCACTTCCGGCCTATCGACCTGGTAGTCTTCCAGGGGAGTTTCGGACATTGTCCTTACGAAACCTGATCTTGAAGCGGGCTTCACGCTTAGATGCTTTCAGCGTTTATCCTTTCCGAACATAGCTATCCAGCCATGCCACGAGCGTGACAACTGGGATACCAGAGGTTCGTCCTTCCAAGTCCTCTCGTACTAGGGAAGAACCTTCGCAAGTTTCGTACGCCCACGGCAGATAGGGACCGACCTGTCTCACGACGGTCTGAACCCAGCTCACGTACCGCTTTCATTGGCGAACAGCCAAACCCTTGGGAGCTTCTTCACCCCCAGGATGCGATGAGCCGACATCGAGGTGCCAAACCGCTCCGCCGCTGTGGGCGCTCGGGAGCGATAAGCCTGTTATCCCCAGAGTACCTTTTATCTGATGAGCGATGGCCCTTCCATTCGGGACCACCGGATCACTAAGACCTACTTTCGTATCTGCTCGACTTAGGAGTCTCGCAGTCAAGCACCCTTCTACCTTTACGCTCTTTGCCCGATTGCCGACCGGGCTGAGGGTACCATTGCGCTCCTCCGTTACTCTTTGGGAGGAGACCGCCCCAGTCAAACTGCCCAACTGACACTGTTCCCCGTCGGGTTTTCCGGTGCGGGGTTAGAACTAAGACATCTTCAGGGCGGTATTTCAACGTCGGCTCCGCCCGTGCTGGCGCACGAACTTCGTAGCCTCCCGCCTATCCTACACAGAACATGCCTCAGCCCAATATCAGCCTACAGTAAAGGTTCATGGGGTCTTTCCGTCTGACCGCGGGTACGTGGCATCTTCACCACGACTACAATTTCACCGGGTTGGTGGTTGAGACAGTGCTCCAGTCGTTACGCCATTCATGCAGGTCGGAACTTACCCGACAAGGAACTTCGCTACCTTAGGACCGTCATAGTTACGGCCGCCGTTTACCGGGGCTTCGGTCGCGAGCTTCGCTTACGCTAACCCTCTTCCTTAACCTACCGGCACCGGGCAGGCGTCAGACTCTATACATCCTCTTGCGAGTTGGCAGAGTCCTGTGTTTTTGATAAACAGTCGCTAGAGCCGATTTACTGTGGCCCCCCAGAGCTATTCACCCCAGAGGGCACCCCTTATCGCGAACTTACGGGGTCATTTTGCAGAGTTCCTTAACCACCATTCTCCCGAGCGCCTTAGTCTACTCGACTCACCTACCTGTGTCAGTTTTAGTACGGTCGCATGCTCACCTAGAGGCTTTTCTTGGACGTCCTTCCGACGACTTCCCGATCGTCAACGCGGTCGGTCCCGAACCTTGCTTTACGGAAGCGGATTTACCTACCTCCCGGCTCAGTTCGGTACACGGACATTTCTAGTCGTACCGCTCGTCTTCTGGACGCCGTCCCCCCATCGGTATTAAGCAGTGGCGGCGCGGGAATATTAACCCGCTATCCATCGTCTACGCCTTTCGGCCTCGACTTAGGTACCGGCTAACCCTGGGCGGATTTACCTTCCCCAGGAAACCTTAGGCTTTCGGCGAGCAGGATTCTCACCTGCTTTATCGTTACTCATTCCGGCATAATCGCCCGCACGCCCCAACACCGCTCCTTACGGTACGGCTCGTATCTGACGTGCGGCGCTCTCCTACCGCTTGATTCTTCCGAAGAAAATTCAAGCCCGCGACTTCGGTGTCCGACTTACTCCCGTTCATTATCGGCGCGGAATTGCTCGACCAGTAAGCTGTTACGCACTTTTTAAATGATGGCTGCTTCTAAGCCAACATCCTGGCTGTCACTGCAATTCCACTTCCTTAGTGACTGAGACGGACTTGGGGACCTTAGTCGACGGTCTGGGTTGTTTCCCTCTCGACCGCGAAGCTTATCCCTCGCGGACTGACTCCCGAGATAGTCGTATCGGTATTCGGAGTTTGGTTCGGTGGGGTACCCTGGGAAGAGCCCCCATCCAATTCAGTCTCTCTACCCCCGACACGTAGTGGCTCGAGGCTACCCCTCAAGATATTTCGGAGAGAACAAGCTATCTCTGCGTTTGATTACACTTTCAGTCCTCCCCACAAGTCATCCCCTCGGTTTTCAACCCAAGTGGGTTCGGTCCTCCACGCGGTTTAACCCGCGCTTCAACCTGCTCATGGGTAGTTCACGCAGTTTCGTGTCTAGCCCCTACGACTAACGCCCTATTCAGACTCGGTTTCCCTATGGCTCCGACCCGTAAGGTCTTAACCTGCCGCAGAAGCTAACTCGCCGGATCATTATGCAAAAGGCACGCCGTCACCCGTAGAATCGGGCTCCGACCGCTTGTAGGCGCATGGTTTCAGGTTCACGTTCCTCCCCTCGCCGGGGTTCTTCTCATCGTTCGCTCGCGCTACTCTTCGCTATCGGTCGTCAGAGAGTATTTAGCCTTACGGGATGGTCCCCGTAGATTCAGTCTGGGTTTCACGTGACCAGACCTACTCAGGTACCGCTCACGAAGCTCTTGGATTTCGCGTACGGGGCTGTCACCCGCTATGGCCGGCCTTTCCAAACCGTTCCGCTATCCGCCTGCTTCTAAAAGTGCGGCCCTACAACCCCAGAAGGGAAACCCTTCCGGTTTGGGCTCTTCCGCTTTCGCTCGCCGCTACTGACGGAATCGATTTTTCTTTCTCTTCCTCCAGGTACTTAGATGTTTCAGTTCCCTGGGTTATCCGAGGAATCCCGGGATCGGCGCCTGTTTGTCGGCTCCCCCGGGCTTTTCGCAGACTTCCACGCCTCTTCTTCTGACGCCAAGACATCCCCCATGCGCCCTTAGTAACTTGACCGCAATTTTCCCACGCTCCCGCATCCGAATCGAACCGCTCTCGACCCTCATATCAAAACCAGGCCCCGAAGAACCCGCTTCCGACACCAGAACCGACCGCAGTCGACCTTCGCAAGGAATCGCCAGAAAACGCCAGCGACCAGCTCTCCTCTGCAAGAAGAAACCAGCCCCGGCGGGTCTCGCCATTTCTGCGAAACCGTTTCGCACGCCGCTTTCGACCACATGACGCCCAGGCCTCTCGACCCTTCTTTCATCCGACCGACCGATCCTGCCGTTCCTCACGGAAGAGCACGACCGACGACGCGACCCTCGGCTTCGCAAGACCTTCGAGTGATTCAAGCTGCCTCCCGGCTCTTTCGAGCCGATCGACCGCTGTCCGGCTTTTGCGAACGGACAGCGCTTAAATCAAACAAGGCGCTCGCTTTTTGTCGTGTGCGGATCGCATCCGCCCGACGCCGAAACCGATTGCCTCCAGCCCGACTCCGTCACCCCCGAAGCCTTGCGGCTTCGACGATTCCGTCGGCATGACCAGAGACCGCCGACCTCGCACGCCGCGTTTCCGCGACCCGCTCGATACCAACGATCACCGCTGCTGAATTGTCAAAGAACGTTTACCGGCGGGTCTGGCCGCCGAAGCTTCCCGTCAGGGAAGGCAGGATTCTATTCGGACTCGGTCGCTGGTCAACCCCGTCGAGCGGGATTTTTCAGGATCTTGTCCGAGTGGAGCCGATCGGGGTCGAACCGACAACTTCCACCTTGCAAAGGTGGCACTCTCCCAATTGAGTTACGGCCCCGCAGCGTTCGATTCTTCGCTGCCTACGGTAGTTACCGCCGGCAGTTTTCGCTCTCACGCCGATATCCGCATTCGCCAGAAGGCGAAGCGTTTTCGGCCTCGCGCATCCGAAACGAGCCGCGGAAGTGGGCGCACGTGGACTCGAACCACGGACCTCGACATTATCAGTGTCGCGCTCTAACCAACTGAGCTATGCGCCCGAAAGGGGGAAGTCTCCCCCGATCGAAGGTCCGTCATTTTATTGCGTCCTGCCCCGCTGTCAAAGGCGCCACGAACCTTTTCCGAAGCGCTGGCCGCGGGGGCGGATTGCTTTATTCGACAAGATTTCGAGCCGTCTTCAGACGTTTTCGAACCAGCCGAACGGACCCGAACCGGAGGGACCTCCGAGTGCGTTAGAAGAGCGGTATTCGCCCGGCCCGGTTCGCGCCGAAGCGCCGTAGCAGACGGCATTTCCGCGGATTCTTCAGTCGTTCAACGGCTGCGAGCTGCGGAGGTAAGCGAACAGGTCGCGAGCCGCCTGGGGATCGTAGGCGTCGAGCAGTCCGCTCGGCATGACCGACTGCGGAATCACCTTTCGCTGCTCGATCGAACCGCGGTCGACGATGGCGCTGCGACCGTCCGTGCCGCGGATGACGACGGTCCGGTCGTCCTGATCGGCGATGAACCCGGTCACGCTTCGTCCGTCGTCGGTGACGATCGCCACGGTCTCGAAGCCTTCGCGTATCTCGGCGCTCGGATTCGTTACCGCGAGGAGCAGCGCCGCCAGATCGTGCCGCTGATAAGGCGTCAGGTCGGGCCCGATGGCCCCTCCTTCGCCGTGCAGGACGTGGCATTTGCCGCACTGTTGTCGGTAAAGCTCCTTGCCGCGGTAGGGGTTGCCGATCCCCTGGGCCAGTTCGTCGCGCCGTTTCGCGATCGTGGCTTCGAGTTCCGCGGCAGTCGGTCCCTGGAGCGACGGAAAGAGCGTGCGCACCCGGGCGGCAAGCTTTTCGTCGGGGAGCAGGAGCATCCGCCGACCGGTCTCCAGCGAGACGCTCGACGCGGCGATTTCTCCCGATTCAACCGCTGAAAGCAGCGAGGCAGCCGCAGCGACGCGGCCGGCGAGAAGTCCCTCCGCCGCTTCCCGCGTCGCTGCATCCAGCTTCGACAGTTCCTTCAGGACGGTCTTCGGGATCTCGGCGTCGTCGAACGCAGCGAGCGAGTTCAGGGCCGCGATCCGAATAGGGGCGTCCTGCTCGTTCTGGAAGAGTTCGAGCAGGGGCTTCGCGGATTCGGCAATTCGCAGTCGCCCCAGGGTCTCGATCAGTTCGATTCGCCGGGTCGATTCGACAGCGCTGTCTGCAATCTGCCGCGTCGCTTCGATGAAGGCGTCCGGGTCGCCGCGACGCAGTTTCAGCGACAGCGACTCGCCTCCTGCCGCGATCAGGGCATCGACCAGGCCGTCCGGAACGCCCGCGAGGGATCGACCGGCGAATTCCTGTTCGAAGCCTGCGAGCAGCGCAGGACGCGAAGCTTGAGGGGCTGTCTTCAGGAGCCTGGCTGCGCGAACAAGATCGTCCTGCGTGCCCGGCGCTGCGAAGCGCCGCATCAGCCGTTCGGCCAGATGCGTGGCGAAGATCGGCTGCTCCCACAGGTTCGCGGCGAGGACGGCCGCGAGAGCCCGGTCGGGGTCAGCCGAGATGTGCGTCTCCAGGGCCCACCAGCAAAGGAGCGGCAACTGCGGATCGTCGACGCCCTCGGAGCGTTCCAGCAGGGCGAACAGCAGCGGCAGGCCCGACTCCTGGGAGAGTCTCCTCGCAGAGCAGGCGAGTTGGGCGCGAACTTCGACATTCGTTTCTCGCTTCGCCAGTTCGCCGAGCGCCTTCGCGAGGGGGGAGCTGATCTGCCCATCATCGCAGACGATTCGGGCGGCCCACAGGCGAACGTGCGGATCCGCATGAGCGAACGCCTGCAACGCCGCTTCGTCGTCCAACCCGCTCACGAGGTGCAGCGCCCAGAGCGCTTCGAGCGCGAGTTGCCCGTCAGAAATTGATTTCGGCGCCGCCTCTTTCGACTTCGACGCCAGCATGGTTTTCAGCGTCGGCGTCACGGTTTCGTCGCGTCGGTCGGCGAGCAGCCGCAACGCCAGGCGGCGGATCTCCCGATTCGGCGAAGCCAGCCGCTCGACCAGCTGTTCCGACGAAAGCTCGGCCAGCTTCGCCGGCTGCGGCAGTTCCTGTCCGCTCGCTGACAGCCGGTAAATGCGGCCCGAGCCGGGATCGATCTTCCCTTCGTGATTGCGATAGTGATTAACCTGCGCGTCGTACCAGTCGGCGACGTAGACCGCGCCGTCAGTGCCCAAGGCGATGTGGACGGGGCGAAACCAGGGATCGTCGCTGGCGATCGGCCGGCTGAGATCCTTCGTGGCGAAAGTCGATCCGACGGGCGTGATTTCCGATTCGACGACCTGGCCCTGCAACGGTTCAACGCCGAGCAGCTTGCCGCGGTAACGTTCCGGCAGATGCGTGGCTTCGTAGACGATCCAGTCGTGCGAGAACCTCGCCGCGCTGTGATGGGCCATCTGCGGGAAGTAGCCGAAGGCGTACGGGTTCGAGAGGGGCCCGTGCTTCGAGAAGCCCTTCTGCAAATAGGCGCCCGGCAGGTAGTGAAAGCCGCGGGTGTCGCCGCCGTTATGCCCGGAAAAGAGACGGCCCTTCTCGTCGATTTCGATGCCGAAGGCGTTGCCGCCCCCTTCGGCGAAGATCTCGAACTTTCGCTGTTCGGGGTGATATCGCCAGATGAGTTGCCCTGCCGAGCGGATCGGCGGCTCCTCGCTTCCGTACCTGCGAATGGCGGCGCTGACGGTGCTTCCCTGCGCGCCGTAGATCCAGCCGTCGGGTCCCCAGGTGAGGTTGTTGGCGACCGAGTGCGTATCTTCGATGCCGAAGCCTTCGAGCAACACTTCCGGGTCGCTGTCCGGAACGTCGTCGCCGTCGGCATCGGGATAAAACAGCAGATAGGGCGGATTGAGCACGAAGACGCCGCCGCGTCCGATAGCGAACGACGTCGCGATATTGAGCCCGTCGACGAAGGTCTTGTGCGAGTCGAACGTCCCGTCGCCGTTCGTATCCTCGTGAATGCTGATCCGGTCGGCGCCGCGGAAGTGATTCGGCGGCGGGGGCGGCACGCGGTCGTACACCGCCCGCCAGTAATCGTCCCGGCTGAGCATCTTCAGGCCGGCGGGATGCGGATACTGGCGATACTCCGCCACCCACATCCGTCCGCTTTCGTCGAAGTCCAGAAACAGGGGCTGCTGAATCGTCGGCTCGGTCAGCACGGCGGTAAGCGTCAGATCGTCGGCGACGCGGAGCTTTTTCGCGGCCTCCTCAGGGGGAAGATAGCCCTCCTGACGGACCACGCCGACTTCCCGGGGCGCGATCTCCGCGGCGCGAACGACCTGATCGAAGGCGGGGATCGCCGCCCGTTCGTCATCGCTGGCCGGCATCGCGGAGGAGGGATCGTTCCCCAGGCGGAACTGCCACTCACCGGCAAGTTCGATCACGGAGCGTTCGTTGAAGAGCGCCGGCGACAGGCCCTTAAAGCCCCCGCGTCCGCCGTGGTCGTAGACGCGGATCGCGACGACGTGATCGCCCGGAGTGGCGAGGGCGCCGGAGATCGCGTAACGCTTCGGCGTCTCCAGGCCGCTGGCATAGGCAGGCGGAAAAGCGCCGCTTTCGCCGATCCGCTGGCCGTCGAAATAGGCCTCGTGCGCGTCGTCGACCTTCTCGACGAAGAGTTCCAGATCCTTGCCCGACCAGCCTGCCGGCAGGCGCACGAGGCAGCGATACCACGCGACGCCATCGTATCCGGCAAGCGCGCCGTTCGAACGTTCATCCCACACGCCGGGCACGGCCAGGGGCGACCACTTGCGATAGAGGGCGCCTGCGGGCTGCGCAGCAGCGAAATCGTCGAGGCTGGCTTCCTTTCGATTCGGATCGTCGCCGGAGAAGCGAAACGGCTCGCCCCCCAGCAGCGCCGCGCTGGTGATCGTGGGGCACCAGTAGCGTTCGATATGCTCGATGACGAGATCGGTGCCCGCGAAGTGGCTCACCTGCGGCCGCATCGCCGGGTTGTACATCGTGTCGGTCATGTCCCGCATCAGGACGACGTTCTGCCCCTGATTGACCATCTGGCGGATGGAGAAAGGGCGACCGAGCACGCACATGTTCGTGTGAACGCCCATCACGATCACGTTCGTTACGCCGCGCTGCTTCATCAGGTAGAACGCTTCGCCGCTGTCGGTAATCGCGTCGCCGTCGTGAATTTCGAGCGTCTCGATCTGGCGCTTCCAGGGGAGCTTGGGATTGCGGCCCATCGCCTCGAGCTTCTTCGCCCAGGCCGCGGCTTCGTCGGCGGGCGTGTCGCAGCCGCCGTCCGAATCATCGATGGGGAGCAGGGCCTCCTGCTTCTCGTCGAGGAAGCACCAGCGCTGAAGGGGGATCTTCGTCTCCACGACCGGCGCCGACTGGGCCAGCTTTCGCTGCGGCGTTCCTTCGTAGAAGGCCATCGTGTCGCTGGGGCAGTGGATGATCAGCATCCCCTGCTCTCGCCCCGCCTTCAGAACTTCGTTCATCCGCGGCGCCATCTCGGCCACGCGGTCGGTCGCGTTCTTGCAGTGGTGCAGGTCCCACATATCGCAGACGACGATCGCCGTCTTCGTCGGGTCCCAGGCCAGCTTGCGAAGCTCGGTCGTCCACTTCTCGGAGTCGCCGGAAACGATCTTCGCCCGGGCGCGGGCCTCCAGTTCCACCGGGTCGGCGGCGCAAGCTTCGGGTGGATACAGGCTGCCTGCGACGAGGAACGAACAGGCGAGCGCGCACAGCAGGGCGGCGTTCAGCGAAGAACGGTTCGACATGGCGGGTCTCCGGAAACGGAGCGGTCGACGGGAGGGACGCAGCCGGGGGCCACGCAACGTCGGAGAGGAGGAGCGAACGCAAGTCAGAGTAGCCGAACGGCGAAGCGAAAGAAACGATCGGACGCGTTCCGCGGTCGCGGCGGTCATTAAGCTAGTGGGGTCTCCTCGCGCCTCTCCGACGTTTCCTCTCTCATCTTCGGGAAGTCTTCCATGCGTGCCTCCCTGCCTGCGGCGCTGCTGACGATGGCCGTTCTTGCGAACGTCGCGGGGACTCGCTTCGCGAACGCGGAAGAACAGTTCGCCCTGCATACCTTCGAGCGACAGCAGCTGACGGGGACGTACTACTCCGAAGGAGCGAGCGTCGGCGATCTCGACGGCGACGGGAAAAAGGACGTCGTCTACGGCCCCTACTGGTTCCAGGGGCCGGAGTTCACGACCAAGCGCGAGATCTATCCGGCGAAGCCTCAGAACGCGAACGGCTACGCGGACAACTTCTTCAGTTGGGTCTACGACTTCGACGGCGACGGAGCGAACGACATCCTCGTCGCGGGCTTTCCCGGAACGCCGGGCTTCGTCTATCGCAACCCGGGGCCGGACAAGCTCGATCAGCATTGGGAGAAGATCGAAGTCGTCGATTCCGTATCGAACGAGTCGCCCCAATTCGTCGACATCATCGGCGACGAGCGACCCGAGTTCGTCTGCACGAACGGGGGCGCCTACGGCTTCGTCACGATCGACTGGGAGCGTCCGCTGGAGGCGTGGACCTTCCGGCGCATCTCCGAGAAGACGGCGCCGAAGCCGTTCGGACATGGCCTGGGCGTCGGCGACGTGAACGGCGACGGGCGGAAGGACATCCTGATCGCGGAAGGCTGGTTCGAGCAGCCGGCGGAAGCGCCGGAGACGTCGCGCTGGATCTTCCACGAAGGCCCCTTCACCGACGCTTACGGCGGGGCGGAGATGTACGCGGAAGACGTCGACGGCGACGGCGATGCGGACGTCATCACCAGCCTGGCCGCGCATGAGTACGGTCTGGCCTGGTACGAGCAGATCGAGTCCGACGGAGAGATCGCCTTTCGCCGGCGTCTGATCGTGGGCAAGACGCCGGAAGAGAATCGGCACGGCCTGCTCTTCACGGAGATGCACTCCGTCGCGATGGCCGACCTCGACGGCGACGGCGTCCGCGAGATCGTGACGGGCAAGACGTACCGCTCGCATCACGACCGGAGTCCGATGTGGGACGCCGGGGCGGTCGTCTATCGCTTCGCGCCGCAGAAGCAGGAGGACGGCAAGCTGATCTGGGTTCCGTTCCTGATCGACGGCGAGGCGGGCATCGGGCGACAGCTCGTGGTCGACGACGTCGACGGCGACGGACTGCTCGACGTCGTCACGGGCGGCATGAAGGGCTGCCACGTCCTGCACCATCGGATGCAGACGGTCGATCGGGAGACGTTCGAGAAATCCGTTCCGAAGATCGTACATCCCGAGGCGCCGGTCGCCGCGCCGATCGAGAAGGTGAAGTTCGCGATCGAAGCGGAGGCGATGAAGGTCGCCAGCGTCACGGGCGGAAACGCCTCGGCGCAGTCGATGACCGGATTCGCGGGCGGCCCCTGGAGCGGCGGCAAGCAGCTCTTCTGGCGGGGCGGCAAGGTCGGCGACGTGCTGACGCTGGAGTTCGACGTCCCGAAGGGGGGCCTGTACGAGATCGGCGTCGGCGCGACGAAGGCGCCCGACTACGGCGTCGTCTCGATCAAGCTCGACGACCAGACGATCGCCGAAGAGGCCAGCCTGCACGGGCCGGCCGTGGCGACGACGGTCATCGCGGACAAGATGCGGCTCCTCCGCCCCGGTAAGCACACGCTTTCGTTCGAAATCGTCGCCGCCGCGGAGGGCGTCGAAGCGACGTTCGTCGGCATCGACTACCTGCAACTGCTGCCAATCAATCCGTAGCCGCATGCCCGAGGGTATGCGAGGAGAACTCGACATTTTCTCCACACCGGCGCTTTTTTCCTGACCGGCAGGACCGGACGTGTCAGGGGGCGCCCCGATCCTATCTGCATCGAGAGCGACAGTCGTCGCCGAACTGAACTCGCGACCGGGAGTCGCGAGACCGATGCGGAAAGGATCACCCATGAGCCGGTATATCGTCGAGTCGGGTTCGTTGCAGGCGGTCGTGCGAGCGGAGGGCGCCGTCGCCGCCGCCGCGAAGGCGCTCTCCTGGGCGACGGAGGAAGACCGGCTCGCCCCGCAGGTCACCGTCCGCCGGCAGTCGCTGGCCGAACCCAAGGCCCGCCGTCGTCGCGGCGCCGCCGGTCGCGACTTCTGGACGCTGGAGACGGGCAGCCTGCTCACCCTGCTGCACGACAGCGTGCTGAACTGAGCGCGAGAGCGGCGATTCGCAGAAGCATCGCGTCGCCTAAGCACTGATTAGCGCTTAGCAGCATGTGGCGACGGCGGACGCGGAAGAGTAGGTTGGCGTAGTCGAGGGCGCGGCCCGCGACCTCCGCTTGTACCGACCCTCTGCTTCTTATTCTCTCCCGCCATGTTTCAGCGCCTGCGTCTCGGCCTGGCCGAGGCATTCGCCGCGGCGGCTCTGTTCGCCTTGGTCTCGTCCGCTTTTGCCGCTCAACGTCCCAACGTCGTCCTGATCATGTCCGACGACATGGGCTGGTCGGATCTCGGCTGTTACGGCGGAGAGATCGCGACGCCGACGCTCGACTCGCTGGCGGAGAACGGCCTGCGGTTCACGCAGTTCTACAACACGGGGCGCTGCTGCCCGACCCGGGCGTCGCTGCTCACGGGTCTTTACCCCCACCAGGCGGGCGTGGGGCATATGACGTCGCGGCAAGGCGATCTGCCCGGGTATCAAGGGGAACTGAACCGCAACTGCCGGACGATCGCGGAGGTTCTGCGCCCCGCGGGTTATGCGACGTACGGCGTCGGCAAGTGGCATGTCGCGCGGGACATGCGTCCCGACGGACCGAAACATGACTGGCCGCTGCAGCGCGGCTTCGATCGGTTCTACGGAACGATCACGGGGGGCGGCGACTTCTACGACCCCGGTACGCTTACCCGCGACGACACGATGATCTCGCCGTTCGCCGACGAGGAGTATCAGCCGGAAACCTACTACTACACCGACGCGATCAGCGACCACGCGGTCCGCTTCGTGCGCGAGCATGCCGAGGCGAAGACCGAGCAGCCCTTCTTCCTGTACGTCGCCTACACGGCAGCGCACTGGCCGATGCACGCCCTGCCGGAGGACATCGCCAAGTACGAAGGTCGCTACGACGAGGGTTACGGACCGATCCGCACCGAGCGCCTCCGCCGGGCGAAGGAGCTGGGCCTTCTGTCGGAAGAGACGACGCTCTCGCCGCAGGTCGCCGACTGGGACAAGGTTGGCGACCAGGAGTGGGAAGCCGCATGCATGGAGGTCTATGCCGCGATGGTCGATCGCATGGACCAGGGCATCGCGAAGATCGTCGAGGAGCTGCGGCGGACCGGGAAGGACGAGAACACCCTCGTGCTGTTCCTGCAGGACAACGGCGGCTGCCAGGAGGGAATCGGCAGGAATCCGCAGGACGCCCAGGCGAACGCCGCGAAGTACGATCCGATTCCCGCAGAGGCGCTTCGCGAAGCCGTTCAGCCGAAGCAGACCCGCGACGGCAAGCCTGTCCGCCGCGGGCCGGGCGTGATGCCAGGTCCGGGCGATACCTACATCGCCTACGGCGAGAACTGGGCGAACGTCTCGAACACGCCGTTCCGAGAGTACAAGCACTTCGTCCACGAAGGCGGCATCTCCACGCCTCTGATCGCCCACTGGCCCGCCGGCGTGGCGAAGCGAGGCGCGATCGAAACTCAGCCTGGGCACCTGATCGACATCATGGCGACCTGCATCGATCTGGCCGATGCGGCCTATCCCACGGAGGTCGACGGTCAACCGATCGTCCCCTTCGAGGGCGTCAGCCTGGCGCCCGCCTTCGCCGGCAAGCCGCTCGACCGGAAGCAGCCGCTCTTCTGGGAACATGAGGGCAACCGCGCGATTCGCGTCGGCGACTGGAAACTGGTCGCCAAAGAGAATCGGCCCTGGGAGCTTTACGATCTGTCGCAGGATCGGACGGAGAGCGACGACCTCGCCGCGAAGATGCCGGAGAAGGTCGTCGAACTTTCAACCCAGTGGGACGCCTGGGCCGCGCGTGCCAACGTGCTTCCGCTGGGAGGCTGGCGGGGACAAGCGAGCGCAGGCGGCGGCGAACGCTTCAGCGATAAGACGCGGTTCGAACTCCCGGGCGACGCCGATCTGCCGCGGGCGAAAGCGCCGAATGTGGCGAAACGGGGGTTCACCGTTCGCGTGAAAATTGCCGAGCCGGGCACCGAAGGCGTCCTTGTCGCGCAAGGCGGCAGCTCGCATGGCTGGGCGCTCTACTGCGAGAACCGATCAGTGAGTTTCGTCGTCCGGCGTCCGAACGGACTGGAAGGGGCGAGCATCGGTCCAATCATGTTGACGAAGGGATCGACCGTCGAGGTCACGTTGGCGAGAAACGGCGAGGCGACGATCGTCGTCGACGGCAAGGAGCGCGGATCGGCGGTTTGCGGTCTGGTGCTGTCCATGCCCGTCGACGGCCTGCACGTCGGTCGCGACGAGGGTGGAATCGTCGGGAGCTACGACGGTCCCTTCCCCTTCGACGGCAAGATCGAGAGCCTCACGATCGAACTGGCGAAGCCGAGGTGAGCCTCGCCGCCCCCGATCGGCGCCGATCGTGCAGCGACGCTTCGCGGTCTCACATCGAACGCGAATCACGGAGCAGGATCATGACCGACGACAGCAGCATCCCGCACGAACCGTCCCGTGAAGAGATCGACGCGCTGGAAGGCCCTGCCCTGGTCGAGTTCGGAGCGACCTGGTGCGGCTACTGCCAGGCGCTCGCGCCGAAGCTGGCGCAGGAACTGAAGCTGCATCCGGAGATCCGGCACCTCAAGATCGAGGACGGCCCGGGTCGTCGGCTGGGGCGTTCGTTCCGCGTGAAGCTCTGGCCGACGCTGGTCTTCATGCGAGACGGCCAGGTCGTGAAGCAAGTCTCCCGGCCCGAGCTACGCGAAGTGCGCGAGGGGCTGGCGAGCATCGCCGAGACGCCTCGCTCCGACTGAAAAATCGGGCGGGCTCAGCGTCCGAGAAGCTCCCGCACCGCCGCTCCCACGTCGTTACGCACCATCAGCGTCTCGCCGACGAGGATGGCGTCGACTCCGCCTTCCGCGAGCAGTTCGACGTCCGCTCGCGAACGAATGCCCGACTCGCCGACGAGAACCCGATCGGCAGGAATGCGTTCCCGCATCCGCAGCGTATGTCGCAGGTCGACCTCGAACGACCGCAGGTCGCGGTTGTTGACGCCGATCAGCTTCGCGCCCGAAGCGACGACCCGGTCGGCGTTCTCGGGGTCGTACAGTTCCACGAGCGCCGAGAGCCCCAATTCCTCCGCGCCGGCCAACAGCGTCGCGAGCTCCACGTCGTCCAGGCATTCGGCGATCAGCAGCACGGCATCGGCGCCGGCGAGCCGGGCTTCGTAAAGCTGGTACGGATCGAGGATGAAATCCTTCCGGATGATCGGCAGATCAACTGCCGCGCGTGCCTCGCGGAGGTCGTCCAGCGTGCCGCCGAAGAAGGGTTCGTCGGTCAGGACGCTCATGCAGGTCGCGCCGTTCGCCTCGTAGATCTTCGCGATCTCCGCCGGCGTCGAGCCTTCGCGAATGATCCCCTTCGACGGACTCCGCCGTTTGAACTCCGCGATCAGCTTGATCGGCCCCGGCGCCGAGAGACGTTCAGCGAAGCCGCGCGTCGCCGGAAGGCCTTGAACCTGTTCGCGCAGCGACTCGAGAGCGCACGCTCGCTTCCGCGCGGCGACTTCTTCCCGCTTCTTGTCGACGATGCGTTCGAGAACGTTGGTCACGCGGTCGCTCTTTCGGATCAGGCGTATATGGCGGAAGTCGAAGTCTAGTCGGCGACGTTCGACCGGGCGACCGCCTCGGCGATGGCGTCGATGCGGTCGGCGGAAATCAATTTGCCCAGTGGATGGAACGGACGCTCGCCGCGGGCCTTCCGCACGCGGGCGGGAAACATCCCCCCTGCCCTGCGGCAGACGCGACAGAACCGGGCCGTCGCCGCCGCCGGCGCTTTGCAACGCGGACAGTGCGAGTCCACGATCCACTCCCTTCCCTCGATCCGCCCCGGCGGGAACGCCGCGACGCGAAATGAAAGATTGTGCTGAAGACTCCGCATGAGCGCCTCGTGCAATGCTTCGCCTCCCGCGAGTCGCTGCTTCAGCGTCGTCCCGTGCAGCGATGATCGATCGAGCGCCGTCAGAAACGCTTCGACCTGCGCGACGCTCCACTCTCCGTCGATCCACCAGCCGAACCATCGCGGCGTCGTGAGGGGGAAGGCCGCGTCGAGAGACGCTGAGGCGCCCGAAGATTCGAGCGTCGTTTCCAACTCTGCGAGCGACGTCCCTTCCGCCGGCAGGATCAGGCCGAAGCATCCAGCCCACGGCGACTTGCGGCCCTCGCCCGTATTCGCGGGGCAGGCGAGGCAGGTCGCGTCCGCCGCTTCCTCTTCGCCGTAGTAGTCCAGGATCTCGTCGATCGAGAAGCCGCGAATCTCCGACCGCAGGAGCGTCCCGTCCCCGCGTCGCAGCCGGCCCCAGTCGCCGCGTTCGATCGCGATGCCGTCGACGAACCGTCCCTCCGCGCGAGCGACCGACGCCTCCTGCAGCGGGCGCAGTTCCCGTTCGACCGCGGTCGGATCGAAAGGATCGCTCGCCTGCTCGCGGAAGTCGCAATCCTGCGACAGCGACCATCGTGCGAACGCCGGGGTCGGGGCGATCGTCGGAGTCTCGAACCCGGAAGAGATCGTCATGGCCGCACGTCGCGCCGACCGATCGGCGGCTGGAATCCCGAACCGATCAGTGCTTGAAGTGCCGGCGGCCCGTGAAGAGCATCGCGATCCCCCGCTCGTCGCAGGCGGCGATGACGTCGGCGTCCTTCACCGAACCGCCCGGCTGTACGATCGCGGCGATGCCCGCCTCCGCGGCACGCTCGATCGAATCGGGAAAGGGGAAGAACGCGTCCGACGCCAGCACGGCGCCTCGGGCCTTCTCGCCTGCCTTCTTGAGAGCGATCTCGACCGAGTCGACCCGGCTCATCTGCCCTGCCCCGGCTCCGATCAGCATCCGGTCGCGCGTGACGGAGATCGCGTTGGACTTCAGCATCCGCACCGTCAGCCAGGCGAAGCGCAGCTCGGCCGTCAGTTCGGGCGACGGGGCGACCTTCGTCAACGTCTTCCACATCGCGTACAGGTCCGGCGCGTCGTCCAGATCCTGCACCAGCATCCCGCCGTCGATATTGCGGTACTGCCTGCCGCCCGTTTCGCCGTCGAGACGTCCGACCTGCATGATCCGGACGTTGTTCTTCCATTTCGGCAACGTCGTGAGCATGCCCATGGCCGCCGCGCTGTAATCGGGCGCCACGATCGCCTCGACGAACAGGCCGGGCGTGCATAGAAAGGTCGCGGTCTCCTCGTCGACCGTCCGGTTCATGCCGACTACCGACCCGAAGGCGCTGACGGGGTCGCCCTCGAACGCCCGACGTACCGCGTCCGCCAGCGTCTCGCCGATCGCGGCGCCGCAGGGGTTGGTGTGCTTCAGCACCGCACAGCCGGGCTGCTCGAACAATCGAATGGCGCTCAGCGCCGCGTCGAGATCGAGATAGTTGTTGAACGAGAGTTCCTTGCCGTTCAACTGACGCGCGGTCACCAGCGACGCTCCCCGCACGTTCGGCAGCGCGTAGAGCGACGCCGACTGATGCGGATTTTCGCCGTGACGCAGCTCGGCCTTCTTCTTCAGATTGAGCGACAGCGTCCGCGGCAGCGCTTCGGAACTCGCCTCCTGACTGAACCAGTCGGCGATGGCGCGATCGTATTCGGCGGTATGGGAATAGGCCTCGACCATCAGCCGGCGGCGAAGTCCTTCCGAGACCTCGCCCGTCTCCTGCACTTCGTCCAGGATCGCCGAATACTGTTCGGGATGGGTCGCGACCGCGACGAAAGCGTGATTCTTCGCCGCCGCGCGGATCAGGCTGGGACCGCCGATGTCGATGTTCTCCACCGCCTCGTCGCGAGTGACGTCCTCGCGGGCGACCGTCGCCTCGAACGGATAGAGGTTCACCGCGACGATCTCGAACGACAGGATGCCATGCTCCTCGATCGTTTCGAGATCTTCTTCCACGTCCCGGCGGAACAGAATGCCGCCGAAGATCTTGGGGTGAAGCGTCTTCACCCGGCCCTCGAGTACCTCGGGGAAGCCGGTATACGCCGCGATATCGACGACGGTGACGCCCGCCTGCTCCAGGTAGCGCCGGGTGCCGCCCGTGCTGTAGATCTCGACGCCCGCGTCGCTGAGGGCACGAGCGAAATCGGCGACGCCGAGTTTATCGCTGACGCTGATCAGCGCCCGGCGGACTTTCGTGGAGGACATGCGAGATCGATATTCGGAGGGAGACTCAACCCCAGAGGGGGCTACAGACGGCAAGGGCGGCATTCTATCAGCGGATCTTCCCCCCGCGAACCGCCGCGCCACGGCCCTTCCGCGGTCGCCTTTTTCGCCTGCTCCAAGCCCCGCCTTCAACCCGCAGAACCGCGACTCCCCTGAAGATTCGCCCCCCGGCAGCCGAATTACTCCTCGTCTCCCTCTTGAAGCGGATGCCCCGTCGCGCTAAAACCAAGACATCTGAAGCGAGCCGGCGAATCGGTCTCCATTTCAGCGTCTTCCCGCGAACCCTTGTTCGCGAGAAGGCATCCAAGTTCTCGAAGAAGCTTCCAGATCCGCGATAAGACATCGCGGGCCACGTCGCCTCCGCACAGACGAACGAACTCCCGCACCCCTAGCTCAATTGGATAGAGCATCGGTCTACGGAACCGAAGGTTAGTGGTTCGAGCCCACTGGGGTGTACTAACGCAAGCCCTTGAGAAATCAAGGGCTTGCGTCGTTTTCAGAGGGCACTACCGACACGTCGCGCGGACGTAACACGTCAAAAACACGTCACGGCGATCATGACACGCGACGATTTGCGGAAACTGGCAGATCGTTGCTGAATGAAGCGGAGGCTATCGCCGCGTCGCCAAGGCCCGGGAACTGCCCTCTCGCCGATCTCGGAATGCAAAGCTTCGATCTCGACGAAGGCGCGGTGAAGTTCTGGTTGATGCTTCTCGGCCTTTGCAGTTGTCCCGATGGGAAACGGCGAGACGCTGACGATCCGAATGTCGAGCTTTCCACCGCGATCGCCGAAGTTCGGAAGGCGCTAAAGTCCCTCTGAGATCTCACGCGACGTTCCTCCGCAACTTTAAGCAGCGACGGCGAGCGCAGGACTGCTAGACCGCTTCGGCCTTCGTCAACACGTCCGACACGAAGACGTGCGCCGCGCTCTCGCGCTTCATGCGGGTTGCCCTCGCGATGTAGATCTGCGTCGTCTGAATTTCCTTGTTTCGCATGCGCTTCTGAAGCTCCGGCATGATCATTCGATCGACGTTCTCCGTCGCGAACATCCTCCGGAGATCGTTACCGGCGGTCTGATGGGCCTGTCTCGGACGACTACGGCTGCTTGCGCGGTGCGAGGCCGTCGAGTTTCTCCAGCGCCTGCTCGAGTTGACGCGTCAATATGTCGTCGCGCGCCTCAAGCGCGGCGAGGCGGCGCTGAAGTTCGGCGGTCTCGTTCATCGGCCCCGCTCCCCGCCGTGCAATCGCCTCGGGACCTGACAGGACGACGGGCGCTGACGGCGATTTCGCCTTCATCTGCGCGACGACCTGATCGACGGACGCGTCGACCAGGACGAAGTATTGCAGCGTCGCTTCGTCGCCCTCCGCATCCCGAGCGGAAACGTACACGGGAACCGCGACGGGGATCCCGGTCGACTTGCGTCCGGTCAGACGCTCGCCCGCGTCGGCAGCCGAAGTCTGGGCCCTGCGAAGCATGGCTGCGGGAGACGCGCGATCGGTCGCCGGAAGCACGTTGCCGGTCGCCTGCTGCTTCGCGAGAGCCTGCACGATGAGCGAACCCTCCCTCGAACCGACGTAAGCTTCGATCGCGAACTTGCGAAGCGCCGCTGCGTCGACGGTCACGTCGCCAGAGGTTTCGTCGATCGTCATTCCGCTGACCGGTCGTCGAAGCTCGAATTGCAAGGGTCCCTTCGCGCCCCGAACTTCGTGCTTGAGAACGGTCGACGGTTCCTCGCCGACCCAGAACGTCGACTGTCGGGGAACGAACGACATCGCAGAGACCTTCGCGACCGGTTCGGGGTCGTCCGGGGATGCGGCCGATACGGCGTAGATGCGATTCTCCAGAAGCACGACCGCCCGATCGGACGCCGTCTCGAGTTGCGGAATCGGCGTGTCGATGCGGTGAGTCGTCGGAGCGGGTCGCGTTCGGTCGTCGAGCGTGATACGACGATCGATCGCGCCTTCGAATCGGAGCGACAGGATGTCGCGAGGCTGCGCGGTCCCGTAGGGATTCACGAAGGGACTCGCCATGCGCATCAGTTCCGCCGTCGCCTCGATGGACGATCCGGGAAGCGCTTTCTTGATGGTGATCGGTTCGCCTTCCCGAAACATGCCAGGGAACGGTTGCTCAGGCTTCGGCGGTTCGGAGAAACGGAGCGACGCCGATTCGGCGTCGAAGGCCGTGACGCTCGTCAGACCGCCAGGCGCGAAAATCAGCTTGCGTGCGAACGTCTCGTCGTACAGCGCTCCTCCGAGGGCGAGCCCGTCGGGCGTGACCGCTGCCCGCATCGGCAAGGGTAGCGGCGAATCGGCTTTCATGACCGGCTCCCACGTGCCCAGCTTGTAGACTTCGGCGCCTCCCTCGAAGGTGACGACCGCCAACTCTCTGAAAACGCGAAGTTCGCGTACCGGCCGTGCGATCCGCAGAGCGGTCGCCCGCTTGAGGTCGCTCAGGTTCAGAACTTCGACCTGCATCTGGTCGTCGTCGTACGTCACGAGAACATACTGTCCCGCCACGGCCAGTCGAACGATGCGCGAGGAAATCGCCTTCTCGACGAGCGTTTTCTTTTCGTTCAGATCGACCACGGCAAGTCGTTGCGGCGTCGCCGGCCGCGAGCCGGGCGGACCGAAATCGCGTGCGAACGGATCCTCGACGCTCCAGACGACCGCGCGCGAACCCTCGGCGTCGATCCTCAATTCCTTGGCCGAGAAGGGAAGTTCGATATGCGGGTATTCGACCTTCCGTTTCTCGACGATGGTCGTCTCTAACTCGCCCAGAATAAGAGAGTATCTGAACTCGGCGACGCCGACCTGCTGCTCGGTCGGCGTCCAGATGAGCTTATCAGGCCGAGCTTCGATGCCGTCAGGCAACCCCCGAACGACGATCCTCGTTCGCGGATCGGAGATCTTGATCTGGATCTCGTAACGCTGCCCGACCTGGAACGTCTCAGGGGCGACGAACGTCGACGCGAGCAGCGGCTCTTCCGGAGCCTGAAAATCGGCGTACGGAACCAGGTAGACGTCGTCCTGGTATCCCACGATCAGCCGATCGTGAACGTCGTCGGCGAAGACTTTCGGGGAAGGGACCACCGATCCGATCGGGACCTCGGCCGTCTCGACGGGCCTGGCCAGTTCGATGATGACCGGTTCGCCGACGGTCGAGAACGAGTTGTACGACAGCGCCTGCAGGTAGAGCCCCGGATCCGAGGCAGCCTCCACAGGAAGCCCGAAGATGAGCGGCCGTTCGCGGGAAAAGCCGACAGCAACGAACCCCAGATCCTGAGCGATCGTTTTCAGGTCGGGCGAGTAAAGCCTGGCGCCGTGGGCCGTGTACCGACCGTGCGGATCGGGCACGTAGGGAGCGGAGGCCTGTTCGGCGCTGATGACGTTCATGAACGTCGGCTTTTCCGCGCCGAGGTCGTTCATCCGCTGGAGAGACGCGAGCTGGGGGATCGACCCGCCCGTCTGGCGATAAGCGAACTTTCCGTCGGCGGAGAGCGTGGTTTCCCGCGCATCGTCGAAGAGCTTTCCGACGTCCTTCATCGTGCGCAGGTCGACGGCACCGCAGAGGAAGTCCGTGGTGACGCCGTACACGCTGCCGCCGCTGTAGTTGTAGAAGACGAACGGATCGGCGGGATTCTCGGAACAGGCGACGTGCGCGGGGCTTCCCGCGGCGATCGGCACGAACTTCGCCAGCGAGAAATCGGCGGCGTCGATGAGATAGACGTGCGCGTCGAACTGGCAGACGACCGCGTAGTAGGTCTTATCGCCGAACTGCTTGCAGCAGACCTTGCACGGCTTGTCGCCGATACGCAGCGTCGCGGACGGCTCCGTCTCTCCGGCCGTCAGGTCCTTCGCGCTGAAAAGCGCCGCTATGCCGTTCTCCTGGTCGACGGCGACGAGATCGCCGTTCTCCGTTCGCATCGCGAACGCGACATACTTTTCCGGCAACACGATTCGCGACGTTTCCGCCCGCGATTCGCGAGAACCGATCGCCGCCAATATTGCCAGTAGGAGAATCGAACGGCCTAGCTCGCGGAACATAGATCGAATTCCCTTCATAGTGACGCGGCGGGCGAACTCCGCCCAACCACGCGGCACATTCTAGCGGGCACGGCCGAACAATCGACGTTCGACAGGCCGGCGAGCGAGCCTACGCAGGCGCCAGCGATCCGCCATCAGGTTGCCCGCCGGCCGGGCCTCTGAAGAGACCGTCGGACCACGATCGCGAATTCAGGCCAATGACGTCAAAAGTCTCGTCACTTCTCCCTCCGTCCGTGTAACTACTTCTTGAGCCTTCTGCTCCTGGCAGCCTCCGGTCGTTCAACGTAGGTCGCCGCGGTCTCCCTCTGGAGGTCCGGGCATGGCCTGCTTTCACGGCTTCGCGGGGAGCTATTCCGGCTACAATCGCTGCATGCCTAAATTTCGATCCGTGGGCCAGAGACGTGCCGTCATGAATCGTTGGTTTGCAGTTTTAGCGTTCGCGGTTTGCAGCGGCTCAGCGTTCGCGCAAACGGCAGTTATCGAGAACTTGGGCTACCTCGACTCACGCATCCCGGAGGCAGGCCCTTTCGCCGTCTCTGGCGACGGCCAGGTCGTCGTCGGCGAGGCGGTCGTTCGTGATCCCGTAGGCGATCGGCTGCATGCGTTTCGATGGACGTCGGCCACAGGCATGGTCGACCTGGGGCTCAACGACATGCCTCCGTACGAGAGGGCTTCCCATGCTCAGGCCGCATCTGCCGACGGCTCGGTCGTGGTCGGTCACGGCGAAACCGACGAAGGAGCCTTCCACTCGTTCTATCGCGACGCGGCGGGCTCTATCTCGTCGCTCGCCCTCCTACCTAACATGGTCGAGAGCGTGGCCTACGGCGTCTCGGACGACGGCTCGTTGATCGTGGGCTGGAATAGAAGTTCCGGTCGAACGCGCCGGCCGGTTCTATGGGAGAACGGCGTTCCGCGAGACTTGGGCGCCTTCACTGCCGAAATCGACCCTTACACGTACGCCCGGGACATCTCCGGCGACGGCTCGACGATCGTCGGGATTTCGGTGAACGGCTCCTACCGCCGCGCCTGCATCTTCTCACGAACGGGCGGACCGCCGATCGACCTGGATCCGCTCTATGAATTCCCGGGCCACAGTTCCGCTCGCGCAGTTTCGCACGACGGAAAGGTCATCATCGGCTCGTCCGCTGCGACAGGCGGTTTCATCTGGACCGCCGCGGAAGGAATCGTCGCCCTGGAATCCCTTCCGACGACGTTCGAGCCGAGAACCAGCAGCGTCAATGGCCTCTCTGCTGACGGAAGAGTGATCGTCGGAGCGTCGAATAACGACGGTCTGACGGGCGGAGACGCCGCCATTTGGATCGATCGCGACGTGAGACAACTGTACGAGTACCTGGTCACCGAGTACGGCGCCGCGACGGTGACGGGTTGGACACGATTCGACTACGTTTTCGACGTGTCGGACGACGGGCGAGTCCTGGTCGGAATCGGAGCGCTGTCGACCGGAGAAGAGCATGTCCCGTTCCGAATCACGCTGCCTCCGAACTCGCCGCCGACGATCACGATTCCGGCGACGACGCTGATCGAGTGCGCCGGCGCACAGAACCTCGTGACCCTCTCCGCCAAGGCGATCGACGCCGACGCCCGCAACCGTCTGACGGTCACCTGGACGGTCGACGGCGCGGTTAAGAAGACGACTCCGAACGTCGTTCCGGGCGCGACGGCGTCCTTCGAGTACGACTATCCGCACGGCACGACCGAAGTCGGCGTGCAGGTAACCGACGGCGAAGCGTCAGCCAGCGCGACGACCAGCGTCACCGTCGCCGACACGAAGTCGCCCATCGTGATCGTCGTTCCGCCGGTCCGTGCCTACGTCGACCGCGGAGAGTTGTACGCGACTCGAAACCTGACGCCGCCCACCGTCCGCGACGTCTGCGACCCTAAACCGAAACTCACAAACGACGCTCCCAACGACAGACGTTATCCCCTCGGCGTCACCAAAGTCCGCTGGACCGTGATCGACGACAGCGGAAACGTCGCGACCGCCGTGCAGCCCGTCACGGTGCTGAATCGCAATCCGAAGGCGAACGCGGGTTCGAACGCCACCGTCAAAGCCCGCAAGCGAAGCGTGCGAGTGGCGCTGAACGGAAGTCGCTCGAGCGATCCGGACAGACACGCTCTTCAGTACAGTTGGAAGGCCAACGGCGCGTCGATCGCCGAGTTCCGTGCGCCCAAGACGTTCGGCACGTTCAAGGTCGGCAAAACGAAAGTCACGCTGACGGTGACGGACGAAGCCGGGGCGAAGGCGAATGACTCCATAATCGTCAACGTGCGGAGGGTCCGCAGGGCTCGGGCCGGCGCGTTGAATGCCGACTCTGCCGTGCGCGAGTCGTACGCCAGCGGGGCCAGGAGTTCCAGCCAGAAGAGCGGCGGCTCCTCATCCGCCGCCGGGCTGCAATTCGCGGCCTCTGCCTACGTCCTGGGAGCCCTTGCAGGCGACGATCTGGGAGCGATGGGCTCGCCCACGGCAAGCGATCTCGCCGCCTACGCCACGTTGCGTCATCAGCAGTCGACGACCTCGTATCTAGCGGGACAAAGTTTCTACGACTCGTTCGTCATCGGCGGCGACGAGAACGCTCTGTCCGCCAGCTTGCATGCCTACGCGGCAGGAGCGTATGCACAGAGCGATCTGGCGTCCATCGAGTTCGTGGACGCGCTGGCGGCTAACGTCGAAGAGGCGGAGTGACCGCGAAAGGATCCGTTCGCGTCAGGCGGTCACCCCGACAGCGCTCGACACGGCGTTAGAAGCAGTGGAGTTTTGACGTTCGCTTGGCTGGTAAGTACGCTCGCGATGCCGTAGGCGGCGACTGCGATAGCTGCGCCATCGCCTAGATCTCGAGGCCCATGGCCCTCAACATTCGAAACAGCGGCGCGTGCACGAACTCCGTACCGTCCTTCAAGACCGGAGGAAGATTCTGCCCGATGTAGCTGGTCCCGAGAACCAGTTCGTCGACCAGGATGGCCGCGAAGAACCCGAAGTAAAGGAATACGGGGAGCAGGATCAAGAAAGCTTCCGGCAGGCAACCGGCTGCATACGCTGAGGAGGACGGCTGACCGTCGCTCGGAATCGGCGGAGACGGTTTCGGCTCGATCAGTCCGGGATCGGCTTGCATGGCATCACCTTCGATCGAGAAACGTGCGCGTGGCCGTCTCCACAGTCGCCAGAGTCGGGCCCGAAGGCGAAGACTTCGCTCGTCCGTCTCGCTGTGCCGATCGAGCCCGAGCACGATGTCGTCCCTGCTGTGTAGCGGCGGCGGCGGCTTGGCCCGACAGCCTCTCTCACGCCTTCCGCTCCCACAGATGACTCTTCTGCTGACGGAAGCCTCGAAGGCTCATCGTGCCGTCAGGCCGGATCTCCAGCACGGAGTACCCATTGTTCTCGGCCCCTGAGCCCTCGACCATCGCCACGAGGGTGGTGTAGTGAATCCCGCCAATCTCCCGGTAATCGTTCTTGTGGCTGTGCCCCTGAAAGACGGCGAGCGCCTTGCCTGAGTCCTCCAGCGCCTTTCGCACCTCCGGAGCGTTCTTGACGCCGTGGTTGTCGCTCACGTCGAGCCGCTGGTGTGCGAACACCACTACCGGTTTACGGGTCTCCTTCAGGTCGGCTTCGAGCCACTCGATCTCGGCAGGCGGAACGTTCGGGTCGGTCCACTCGAAGTTCTTCCGGCCATACGGCTCGCCGTCGCTGCGGAAGCAGCAGTCGAGAATCACGAAGTGGAAGCCGTCCCGATCGAACGAGTAGTACGACCGTTCCTGGCCCACGCCGCCAAGGAACTCCTCCTTGGTCAGCGTGTCCACGCAGTGGTTGCCGAGGATGTAGTGACGATCCTCGGAGATAGCCGAGAACTCCTTGTTGATGCTGCTCAGCCAGCGTTGTTCCGTCTCGACCGAATCGGCGGCGTCGATCAGGTCGCCGAGTTCGACGACGAAGGACGGTTTTTCCCGCCCGAACTGCCCCGCTGCCTCGGCCAGCTTTCCGAGCGTCTCTCGGTAGTGACGCGACCCGGCGGGCGGCTTGTCTGCGTAGTGAAGATCGGTAATCAACCCGATGCGGAGTTTCGGCTCCGAATCCGCAGCGAAGAGTGGAGCCTGCGTCGTCGCAGCAGCCGCCAGCAGTAGCGTCCCGTTGCGTAGTACGGCCCGTCGTCCAAGATTGACGGTGGACTCAGGTTCGATCTCCTTCATCACCAGATTTCCGTGCGAGGATGGCTCGGCGTTCGACGAGTGCGACCAGTCTGAAACGGGCCGCCAGCCAATCTACAGTAACGTCTTCCTCTCCTTCGTCGGGCGTACTACCGTCTGAAAGCGTGGTTAGGACCAGTGCAGACCATCGAACTCACGGACGGCGGCATCCTCCACTACGACCACGCCTTCCTGCCTTCCGACCTTGCTGACCGGTACTTTGCCGAGTTGCGGGACCACTGTGCCTGGGAGCAGAAGCCGGGCATCTTCGGCCACATGCAACCTCGGCTGATTGCGTCCTACGGCGAGCCGGGGATCGTCTATCGGTACTCCGGCCAAGACTACGTGGCGCTGCCGTGGACGCCGACCCTGGTGGAGATCAAGGCGAAGATCGAAGCGGTCCAGGGTCGCTACAACTATTGCCTGCTGAACCGATACCGCAGCGGCCAGGACAGCATGGGGATGCACGCCGATGACGAACCCGAGGTAGGCAACGTGATCGGCTCATTATCCCTGGGAGCGACCCGGAGGTTTCGGATCCAGCACATCAGGTCGAAGGAGACGAGGAGCTTCCACGTCAGCCACGGCACGCTCATCGTCATGGCCGGGACGATGCAGCAGTTTTGGAAGCATGAAATCCCGAAGACTAAGGCCAACGTCTCGGAGCGGATCAACCTGACCTTCAGGAAGATCACCCCATGAACCGAACGAAGACCGCTTTCAAATTCCTCCTGGCGATCCTCATGGTCGGAGCGGGCATCACGCATTTCGTGAACCCTGGCTTCTTCCTGAAGATCATGCCGCCGTACTTGCCGCTCCATTTGGAACTGGTCTACCTGAGCGGCTGCTTCGAAGTCGCCCTGGGAGCGCTGTTGCTAGTTCCACGGTTTTCACGATTTGCGGCTTGGGGAATTATCGCCCTGTTGATTGCCGTCTTTCCGGCGAACATCTACCTGTTCCAAAATCAGGAGTTGGTGCCCGCACCGCC
The DNA here is from genome assembly GCF_056501455.1 of Lignipirellula cremea. Taxonomy (NCBI): domain Bacteria; kingdom Pseudomonadati; phylum Planctomycetota; class Planctomycetia; order Pirellulales; family Pirellulaceae; genus Lignipirellula; species Lignipirellula cremea. The sequence goes on along the minus strand of NZ_CM151415.1, from coordinate 4,046,468 downwards.
TATGGTGCATCTGCTCCGACTGCTGCTGCAAATCGTTTTGATCTTGTGGGCGTACTGGTTCACTAGGTCGAACGAGAGCCCCAGTTCGCAAGTTGTCGCCGGACGGTCGGCTCGACGTCGAGAAGCGTGAGGATGACGAATGAATCTGTCCGTCGAAGCGATCTCCGACGTGATCTGCCCGTGGTGCTTCATCGGCAAGCGACGTTTGGAGAAGGCCATTGCCGCTCTCGATACGCCTGTGAAGGTCCGCTGGCTCCCGTATCAACTCAACCCGACGATGCCGAAGGAAGGCATCAGCAGGCGCAAATATCGCACGGCGAAGTTCGGCAGTTGGGAACGGTCGATGCAACTCGACGCCCAAGTAGCTGCAACCGGAGAAGCCGAAGGCATAGACTTCGCTTTCGACCGGATCGAGCGTACTCCGAACACGCTCGACGCCCACCGTCTTATCTGGTTGGCCGAGACGGAAGGCGTTCAGGATGCCGTCGTGGAGGCGCTGTTCCGGGCCTATTTCACTGACGGACGAGACATCAGCAAACGGCAGACGCTTCTCGACGTAGTTGCCGAGGCTGGCCTCGATCAGCAGCGGGCCGAAGCCATGCTCTCTAGCGACAAGGGAACGGATGCGATCGACGAGGCTGGCGCCCAGGCACGGCGGCTTGGCGTGGACGGTGTTCCGTACTTCATCATCAACGGCGAGATCACGCTGTCCGGCGCCCAACCGCCCGAAGCATTCCTCGCAGCGTTCAAGCAAGCAACCGGCTCGACGTAGAAGGGATCAGGTCGGCGTTTATGCCTCGTGTCAGCGCCGGGTTGCTGATGTATCGCATTCACGAGGAAAAGTTGCAGGTGCTTCTTGCCCATCCCGGTGGTCCGTTCTTCAAGAACAAGGATGACGGGGCCTGGACGGTACCCAAGGGCGAGATCGAGCCGGGCGAGGACATGCTCGAAGCCGCCAAGCGGGAGTTCCACGAGGAAACCGGCGTCACGCCGACAGGCCCGTTCATCGAATTGACGCCGATCAAGCAGAAGGGCGGCAAGACCGTTCACGCATGGGCATTCATGGGCGACTGTGATCCGAGCGCCATCGTCAGCAACACGTTCTCGATGGAATGGCCTCCAAAGTCACGGCGGCAGATGGAGTTTCCTGAGATGGACCGGGCAGACTTCTTCGACGTGGCTGCGGCACGTCGAAAGATCAAAGCGGAGCAAATGTCTTTGGTTGAGGAGTGCGAGAGGATCGCATTGGGGAAACCGTCGTCTTGACCCAATGGACCCGTTGCGAGCCCCACTTCAGGATGCCGTACATTGCGATCATTCCCGGCTCATCCTCGATGCCCGGTCCCCGGCGCACGCCGCTCGAACTCTGGGCAGAGATACGTTTCTTCGACCGTCTCGGAGACGGTGGCCAGCACGTCTAAATAGGGGTCCTTTGCGAAGTCCTTCCTAGCAGAGAGGGCCAGATAGCCCGTCCTGTTCGCCCGGAAGCGAATCATGCTGCCGAACAGCCCGTGAACGGTAGCGCGCCCGACGACCGTCGCGTCGCGCTCTTGCTCGTCGACGTCATCAACCCGCTCGACTTTCCCGAGGCCGATCGGTTGCTTCGCTAAGCGGTCGACGTCGCCGAGCGACTGGCGAGACTGAAGGAGAGCGCGCGAGCGGCTGGCGTTCCGATCGTCTACGCCAACGACAACTTCGGTCGCTGGCGGTCCGATCTATCGGCCGTCGTCGAGCGATGTTCGCAGCCGGACTGCAAAGGTCGGCCGCTCTTCGATCGGCTGCGACCGGATGCTGAAGACTATTTCGTGCTCAAGCCGAAGCGCTCGGGCTTCTTCTCGGCCACGCTCGACACGCTGCTGGAGCACCTCGGCGTGTATACGCTCGTCATCGGCGGGTTCGCCGCCGACATCTGCGTCCTGTTCACCGCTAACGACGCCTACATGCGGGATTATCGGATCGTCGTCCCGAGCGACGGCATCGCGTCGAACGAAGCCGAAGACTGCGACGCGGCTCTCAGGGTCATGCGCCGCGTGCTGAAGGCGTCGTCGACTAGTCGGACAAGATGCGATCCTGGCTTCGAGCGGTTCGAATCGTAGCGTCATTCCTCGCGCAGGTTACGAATCCGTATCCGGCGTGTCCGAGAGTCGTGCTTCGAACCGAACCCTCTCGAGCGCCACATTCAGTGACTTCGACGACTCCGTCGCCGCCCGACAATGAATCCTCCGCCGATCGACGATGAGGAGATCTACAAACCGGTTTCTAGGACTCGGCGTGACCTCGGCAGTCGCCGATTGAGTCGATGAACGTGGAGCCTTCCGGATTGCCCAGGGATCCGCCCGTTAACTGATCAAACGCACGACGTCCCTGGAACAGCGAGGATAGATTCTCGGCAGACTCCGGCGGGCCCCCGCAAGAGTGGAGCAGGTCGAATTGCGACATCGAATGGCACGGCGCTCAAGGTGCGGTCGACGGATCGTCGACGTTGTCACTAAACGCCGCATGATCGGCGTCGCTTCCGGAATCCGCACTTTCGTGCACGAACGTCTGCCTGGCGAACTCTGACTAAACCGGATCGATCGGCGATCTCGTCTCGAGTCGGTTGGACACGCCCTGCGCCGTCCGAACTCCGTTCACATGGCGAGGACGTCGATGACGCGGGCAGGGCGTTTCGTGCAGGCGTGTTGGTTGGCGATAACGCTGGCGACCGGAAGCGGCGCGCTGGCGGCCGATCTCACGGTAATTACCAGCGACGATTCCGGACCCGGTTCGTTGCGCGAGGCGATGCTCGTCGCGCAGCCAGGCGATCGGATCGTCTTCGACGGAACGCTCGCCGGCGCCACGATCGCGTTGCAAAGCGACCTGCCGCCGATCGGTCAGAACCTTACGATCGACGGGTCGGCCGCCGCGAATCTCGCGATCGACGGCAATGACGCGCATCGGGCGTTCTTCGTCGATGCGGGAACCGTCGAGATCGCCTCGCTGAAGATCGCCAACGGTCGCGCCCAGGGCGGCGACGGCGGCACGAGCGGCGGCGGCGGCGGACTGGGGGCAGGCGGCGCCGTTTTCGTCAACAGCGGCGCCGCGGTTACGTTGTCGAGCGTCGAGATCGGCGGGAGCGAAGCCGCCGGCGGCCGAGGGGGCGACGCCGACTACAGCTACCGAGGTGGCGGCGGCGGCGGTCTTTCCGGCGACGGAGGCAACGCGGGCGTCGACGGCGGCGACGGCGGCGGACCGAACGGCGGCAGCGGGGCGCCCAACGGCACCGGCATCGACGGCGGCGACGGCGGATTCGCGAGCGGCGGCGGCGGAGGAGCCTTCTTCTTTGCCGGCGGCACGTCAGGAGGCGACGGCGGATTCGGAGGCGGCGGCGGGGCAGGCGGGGGAGGCAGCGGAGGAAACGGCGGCGTCGGAGGAAACGGCGGATTCGGAGGGGGCGGGGCAGGCGGCGGCGGGGCTGGCGGCATCTCGGGCCTTGGCGGCAAATACGGCGGAAACGGCGACCCAGGCATCGTCCCCGCGGGAGGCGGCGGCGCCGCCCTCGGCGGAGCCCTCTTCGTGAGAGAGGGAGGATCCCTCGTCCTGAAGGACACGAACCTCACCGACAGCGCTTTGATCGCCGGAGCGGGCGGCGTCTCCATCGAGGGAGGCGTCGGCGGAAACGGCCAGGCCCTCGGCGGCGCCATCTTCCTGCACAGCGAGAACCTCGGCATCGAAGTCAGCCAGGGCCGCACGGCGATCATCGAAGACTCGATCGCCGACGACTCCGCCGGGGGCGGCATCGCCAGCTCGCTCACGAAATCGGGCGAGGGCGAACTGATCCTCGGCGGCGCCAACACCTACGCAGGCATGACGACCGTCGACGATGGACGCCTGGCCGTGAACGGCAGTCTGGCAGGCGACGTGACCGTCGGCCCCAACGGCGAACTCGGGGGCAGCGGCACGATCGCGGGCAACGTGGCCAGCGCGGGTCGTCTCGCAGCCGGCAACTCGATCGGCACGCAGACCTTCGGCGGCACCCTGACGACCGGCGGCGACGTCGAGGTCGAAATCGACGACGCTGGCGCCGTGCCGGGCGTCAACAACGATCTCTACGACGTCTCCGGCGACGTGACCATCACCGGAGGCACGGTTCAGGTCGTCGCCGCGCCGGGAACGTACTCCGCCGGCACGCAGTACACGTTCCTCACCTACGGCGGCGTTCGCGCCGGAACGTTCGCGGGCATCGTCGACGACCTGTCGTTCTATGACGCGACGCTGTTCTACGACGACCCGGGTCAGGCGATCGGATTCGAACTGCTGGCCGTCGCGGCGTCGTTCGCGTCAATCGGCGTCACCGAAAACCAGATCTCTGCCGGCGTCTACCTGGACGTCGAGTCCGCCGGCGCGACGGGCGATCTGGCCGCGGCGATCGCGGCGCTGCAACTGATGATCGACGTGCGGATCCAGGCCGCGCTGCAGCAGACTGGCGGCGAAATCTATCCGACGCTCGCGAACGCGCAGCTGCAGCATACGAGCCGTAACCTGTCGCTGCTGCGGCATCGGCTGGCGATGAACCTGCCTTGCGAACGCGGCGACGAAACGCTGGGTTGGGTTCGCGGCTACGGAATGGGCGGTCAGGCCAGCGGCGACGGCAACGCGTCGGGCTTCGACTACGGACTCGGCGGTACCGAAGCGGGCGTGCAGCGCTGCCTGGGAGACGGGTTCGCCGCGGGCGCCTTCTGCGACTTCTCTTCGTCCAGCGTGACGCTCGACGACGTGGGGCAGAACGGCCAGTTCGAAAGCTATCAGTTCGGCGTCTCGCTGCAGCGCCTGGGCGACTACGCCTACACGCTCGCGCTCCTGGGAGGCGGATTCCAGAACTACGAGGTCGGTCGGTCGATCGATTGGATCAACCGCGAAGCCTCTTCGAAGTTCGACGGCACGCAGGCGTTCGCCTACCTCGAAGAAGGCACGACGTTCGACCTGGGCGGCTTTCTCTGGCAGCCTTACGCCTCGCTGCAGTACGTGCACCTGCGACAGGATGCGTTCGAAGAGACCGGCGCCGGCGCGCTGAACCTGATCGGCGACGATCTCGAAGTCGATTCCCTTCGGAGCGGCCTGGGCCTGTCGCTGGAGCGATCGTTCGCGACCGCACGCCATCGCTGGACGCCCATGGTCCGAACCAGTTGGATGCACGAGTTTCTCGAAACCCGCCAGTCCGTCAGTACGAGCCTCTCCGGAGTCGGTTCTGGCGCCGGCGCGGGCTTCACGACCTACGGCGCCAATCTGGGTCGCGACTGGGCGGTCACCGGCGCCGGCCTGCGGCTGGATCTGACGTCGAACGTCGCGCTCTTCGGGGGCTACGATCTCCAGTTCAACAGCCGGCAGACCTTCCACACCGGCAACGGCGGCGTGGAAATGACCTGGTGAAGCTGAGCGGGTACTACCCGCCAGGGCTGTCGATCCTATTTTCGCCCGTACTTGAGGTGGAGGCGCTTCTGCCGATCATTCAAATCGACTGGCCGTCCACCGATCCAGGCCTTCTCGACCGTGGTCGCAATCTCGAGTGGATCGCCGTCGGTAACGATCAGCGTGGCGTCCTTGCCGGGCGCCAGCGAACCGAGACGCTCGGCGACCCCGAGTATCTCGGCGGGCGATAGCGTAACGGCTCGTAAAGCCTCGTCGTGCGGCAGGCCGTACGCGACAGCCATCGCTGCGTGGTAGGGAAGGTTTCGAGCGTTCGACGCGTCGAAACGACCATCCCCTCCGATGCAGAATTTCACGCCCTGCGCACGCAGTCGCTCGGGAAGATCGTACGGGGCATCGTACGGATCGTCGTCGGACAACCGCAGCCGCAAGGTACCGGAAACGATCACGGGCACGTCGTAGCGTTTCAGGGTTTCGGCGCATTCCGGGGCGCCGTAACCGCCGTGAATGATGATCTTCAGCTTGCGCTCGACCGCGAACGCGATCGCGGACTCGATCGACGCCCGTTCGTCGGCATGGACCAGGATCGGCAGAGCGCCGTCGATGACCGGCAACAACGCCTCCAGCGGTCGATTTACAGGCTGATGTGCGGGATCTTCGGCGCGGGCCGTCCGGTACCGACTCGCCGCATCGAACAGATCGTTCAATTCTTCGAGTTCTTCGTCGCGGCGTTCGGCGAACTTCGCCGCGTCCTCGCCGCGCAAGCGCCGGGGCGTCGCGAATCGGGGCCAATCGATCACCATTGCGGCGGATCGAACGAGCGTCATTTCCTCCCAGTCCCATCCGTCGAGCGAAATCAGCCCGGCTCGGCCGGAGACGCGGCCTCCGGATGGAGCGCTAAGCGCGGTCAGGATTCCGTTGGATCGAGTCACAGGTATCAACTCGCTATCGGCGTTGATCGCGACGACGGCCTCGGCGTTCGGATTGAACTCGCCGGTTTCCGACTTATCGATCGTCGCACGAATCGAATCGATCTCGACGAGCCCGAGGTGACCGAACGCCTGAATCAATCCTGGATAGACGTGCTTTCCGGAGACGTCGACCTTCTGAACGTTCGCCGGCAGGTCGATCGTCGCGCCGAGCGCGACGATCTTCCCCTGATCGAACAGCAGCATGCCGTTCTCGATCGGCTGCGCGTCGATCGGGTGAATGGTCGCACCGACGAGGGCGATCGGTCGTTTCTGGGGAGCGCCCGGGATCTCTTCCGAGGCGCCCGCGATCGCTGCGACCGACAAGAACGCGGACACGAAACTCAGGCAAGCGAGCGAGGCCGAACGATTCGATTTCATCGGTTCGCTCCTTCGTGAGCGTGAGCGGAATGATCATGGTCCTGGTGATCGTGCTCGCCGTGATCGTGACCGCAAAAGCTGTCGTAGCGTTCCCAGTTGTCGGCTTCCTCCTCTTCGCGCTCGCCGGGTTTGCAAGGCTTCTGGCCGGACGCCAGAACCTTGGCGACGAGCGCGGCCTTGCGAGACCGAACGGTCGTGCGCAACTCGGCGTCTTCGACGCGATCGAAGTACTTCCGCCCGTCGATCCAGGTCTGTTCGGCTCGGGAGAACGCGCTGAGAGGCGGCCCGGTCCAGAGCGTCAGATCGGCCTGCTTGCCTGCCGCGATCGAACCGACGTACGCGTCGATTCGAAGTTGCCTGGCCGGATTGAGCGTCACGAACTTAATGGCCTCTTCCGGCGGCACGTCACCGTACTTCATCGCCTTGGCGGCCTCGACGTTCAGTCGTCGCGCGAGCTCGCGATCGTCCGAGTTGAACGAAACGCAGACGCCCGCGCGGTGCATCAGCGCGCCGTTGTAGGGAATGGCGTCCCAGACCTCGACCTTGTACGCCCACCAGTCGGAGAAGCTCGATCCCATGGCTCCATGTTCGGCCATCGCGTCGGCGACCTTATAGCCTTCCAGAATGTGCTGCAACGTTCCGACGGTGACGTGAAACTCGTCCAGAACGCGCAGGAGCGCCAGGATCTCGTCCTGACGGTAACTGTGACAATGGATCCAGCGCTTCCCTTCGAGAATCTCCGCGAGGGCTTCCTTCTCGAGATCGAAGCGGACGGGAAGGCCGGCGCCGGATCGGCGTCGTTCCGCCTGTTCGAGTCGATAGGCTTGAGCTCCCTGAAACGCGTCGGCGAACAGCTCCGGCACGCCCATACGAGACTTCGGATAGCGCGAGGTCGGCTCGTCCCAGTTGCTCTGCTTTACGTTTTCGCCGAGCGCGAACTTGATGCCGGCCGGCGCTTCGGCGAATTTCAGTCCTTCAGGAGTCGCCCCCCACCGCAGCTTCAGGACCTGGTTCTGCCCCCCGATGGGATTCGCCGAGCCATGGAGCACGTTGACCGTCGTGACGCCGCCGGCGAGCTGTTCGTAGATGGCCGGCTCGTTCGCGTCGATGAAGTCGGCGATGCGAACCTCGGCGGTGATCGCCTGGGTCGCTTCGTTCACTCCGCCGTCGGTCGCTATGTGCGAATGGCAGTCGATCAGCCCCGGCGTGAGGTGCATTCCGGAGGCGTCGATCACGTTCGTCCCCGACGGCGCCGCGAGATCGACGCCGACCGCCAGGATCTTGCCCGATCCGATCAGGACGTCGGCTTCCTCGAGGACGCCGCGCTCGTCGCAGGTCCAGACCGTAGCGTTCTCGAACATGGTCAGACCAGCAGATTCGGGCGACGCCTCGCGCCCGTACGCCATGAACGGATAGAGCGTGGGAAAGGATGACTTCGGGTCGAAATCCGCTGAAGGCTCGTCCGACTCCGACGTCTGCTCGGACGACTCGCCTTCGGCCCGTTCTTCGGCGTCGTCGGTCTCGTCGTCCGCTTTCGAATCTTCTTCGTCTCGCGAATCATCGCCGGCGTCCGGCGTCGACGACTCGGCTTTCTTCTCGGCATCTTCTTTCGGCTTCGGCGGATCGGTCCTGCTCGCCTTGAGGGACGAAGTCGATCCGTCGCTCCAGACGATTCGGCCGTCGATCGCCTCGGCAGTCTCCGATTTCGCGACGAAAACGAGCGACAGGAACGCGGGCCCCGGTCGCTTCCACGCTTGCCCGTCGAAGCGAGCGGTCAACGAAGGGCTTCGCCACGCGACGTCTTCGAGTTTCGGCGGATCCACTTCGCCTTCGATCGGGGGCCACGCGAAGAACTCCGCCGAAGGCTTCTTCTCGTCTCCCTCAATCAGCAGCGACATCGAGGGAAGCTTCGCACCTCCGGTCGATGAAATCTTCCAGGCGCCGGCGATTCCCAGATCGTTCTTCTCGTCGAACGCGAATCGTTCGCCGTCGATCCACGTTTCGACGATCTTCGTTTTCCTGGCGAAGAGATCGCCGTCGGCCACGACTAACGATGCGCGTTTGCCGGGTTCCACGCGACCGAGCGAGTCGTCCACGCCGAGCAGTTCGGCCGCCGTGGTAGTGAGTCCCGCGAGAGCCGCGTCGGCGGGAAGGCCCCGGTCGACCGCGACGCGGATCTGCTTCAGGAATTCGCCGACGTCTTTCAGGCCGGCGCTCGTGAAACAGATCCGCGCGCCCGCGGCGAAAAGTCGTGCGGGGTTTTCGGGCGCATGATCCCAGTGCATCAGCTCGGCGAGCGTCGCCGCCTCTGCGCCTTCCAGCGTCCGCACGTCAGGGGGCGCGGGAAAGGCGACCGGCAGAACGATCGGACGCTTCGTCGCCGCGATCTCGGCAAGTCGGCGATACTCGCGTCCCGATCCGAGAATGACCAGATTCAGATCGAACTCGCGTCCGTACGCGTCGGCCCGCAGGAAGTATTGTTCGTCGAGCCCTTCGGCGAGGAATGGTCGACGAGCGTCCCGCCAGTCGGCGAGGACCGTCAGCGAATCGTTCGGTTCCGGAGCGACGAGCGCCGAGTTCTCGGCGGCGACCTTCGTCGCTGCGGAGTGCCAATCCGCGTCGTACATCGCCTGACGGGCTAGTGCGACCGCGCCCATGGGCGACCGAGGGTAGGACGAACCGCTTCGATCGGCGGTGAGACGGACGTGTTGAAACGCCTCGTCGACCAGCAACGACTTGCCGGGCTCGGAATCGCCGAGCGTCGCGACGCAACTGACCCCTCTCAGAATCCCGCCCGTCGGCGCCGTCAGCTGGGCGACGAATCCCTGTTTTCGCAGCTTCTCTTTCGTCGCCGCGTCGTTGTCGAGGCTTTCCGCCGCATGCACTTCCGGCCGAATCGCCGAGTTCCAATACGGCGCGGCGGCAGTAGATTCGACGCGAGTCTTCGACTCGCAGTATGCGTCGATCAGGCCCGCATAGATCGTCTTCCCGGCCAGGTCGTGAATCTCGCAGCCGGGCGGAGCGACCAGTCCGGGTCCCACCGCCCGGATCTGTCCGGATTCGATCAGGACGTCCGCGTTATCCAGCGTCTCGCCGGGCGCGACGACGACCCGAGCGCCCTTCAACAGATGACGATCGACACGGACGTCCCGAAGGCCTTGCGGCTGCTCGGTCGAGGGCGGCCCGGCCGCGAGCGAAGCGATCGTCGCGACGGCGAACAACGCAATCAGCGAGCGTGGCGACAAGCGTCTGTACAAAACTCTCTCCTGCATCCGTTTCGGGCGTTCGCCTCCCCAGTCGATGGAGTGCGTCCACCGGCCGAGGGATCTTCGACGCGAAGGGCGTATCGCTAGCGAGACTCGAATCAAGGGAGAGGCGTTGTACGATAATCGGAGAGCTCGCTCGCAGCAAACGGCGGAGGTCCCGAGGCAGGCACTGAAGGTAGGCAGCCGCCGACCGTACCGACTCAACTTTCCAACGTTTGGAAAATGTTGCCTCCGGTATCCCTAGAAAGCGAGCGGTTTGGCCCCACGGTACGGTCCGCTGGCTGCGCGACCAGGGCGACATCTTCAGCGACGGCGAAGACGACCGGCAGTTCTTCATAACCGGCGCTTGCGTCGACGTGGCGGATCAGAAGGCGGGCGAAGCGAAGCTTCACGAGAGCCAGGCGAAGCACAAAATTCGACCTCGGCTCATCGCACGATACGACCTCCCGCGGGACGATTCTAATAACCGGTTTTGTGATCCGCTTCCGACCGTGTTCCTGCTGAATGGGCACCCTGCCCTGCCGTTCGGAACGCTGTACTGTTTTCGTACTGGTTTGCTTCTCTAACAGCATCAGGACGTGCCTGAACGACACTCCTCGCAACAGCTTGCGAACCGCTGCCTCCCGCGGTATTTATGAGACATGGACGTTGAAACCACGTCTCCGTCCGTTGAGGCCCCCACCGCCTTCGGAACCGAAGGTTAGTGGGTCGAGCCCACTGGGGTGTATCTCAAGCCGCCCTGCGAATCGTCGCGGGGCGGCTTTTTCGTTGGACTCAGGGCGATTTGTCGACGTTTCTTCAAAGTCCGAAGGGCGATAGGGTGGCGGATAAGCCGCCTTTTGTGGCCGATAAGGAATTCTCAGGCTGTGGATGCGTTCATGGCGATCGCTGCTTCAGCGAGCGCCTTGCCGCTGAGGAAGGCGCCTTCCACGCGGGGACCGCCGCACCAGTCTCCGCAGGCGCCTAGATTCGAATCGCGGTCTAGCAGATAGCGCTCCGGCAGCGGATCTTGAGGCAACGCGTATCGCCAGCGATGGGCTGTCACGAATTCATGCGGTTGCGAAGGTCGCGCGATCGATCGCCAGAACTCCGCGACAAGATCCGCGGCGACCGACTCCGCGGAATCCTCCAGGCGGTCGCGAGACCACGACGGCGAAGCATGCAGCGTCCAGCAGTCCGACGCATGACGACCGGGCTTGCTGGAATTCCGTGCTATCCAGGTCAGCGACGAATCGTGGACGAAGGCCGCATCGAACGGAGTCTCCACGCGCTCGCGAAGTTGCAGCAGCACGGCCCAGCAGGGATCCATCGTGACGTTCGAGAGCGCTGTTTCGATGGCAGCCGATTGGTTCGCGAATAGCCTCGCCGTCTGCGGCGGCGGCGCCGTGGAGATCAGCAAATCGAAAGGCCCATGCCGGTTTCCTTCGGTATCCTCGACCAGCCAAGCTCCGTCGGAGCGACTGATGCGTTCCGCCGTAACATCGGTTCGTACGTCCAGACCCGCTGCCAGCGATTTGGCGATCGCGTTCATTCCCGGAACGCCGACGTACCGTTCTCTCGGCTCGTGGAGATCGGTCGCGAGTCCCTGGTTCAAGACGACGATCCGCACTGGCCAGAGACCTGCCGCGCCCTCCTCGCGCCATCGCTTCACAAGCGAGTCGAACGCCGGATCGCGGACCGTGAAATACTGCGCACCATGATCGAAGGCGCCCCCTGAGTCGGTCCGGCGAGTGGCCATGCGACCGCCGACGCCGCGCGACTTTTCCAGCGTCGTCACCTGAATGCCGGAACCGCGCAGGTCTCGAGCGCAGGCCAGTCCCGCGATTCCGGCTCCGATGATTCCTGCGGTTCGGAAGTTCGACATTCGTTGTTTTCCGGGGACGGGCGCCGTCGCGACTTATCTCGACGGTTCGCCGGATTCGTGAGCGGGGATCGACGCGAGGCATCCCTGCGGCTTCCCGGCGGTCGCTTCGGGCACGACGTCGCGAGGCGGCGCCGAGTCGCGATCCGACCGCTCGACGGCGCGGCCCAGGTTCCGCAACATGCCGGCGAACACGAACTGATGCAGCGGAGAGATACCGTACCAATAGGCCAGTCCGGCCAGGCCCAGGGGATCGAAAATCGCCGTCTGGCGAATGCTGCTGCCCTGCTCGCACGGAGTGACCTCGAATTCGAGCCAGGCGCGTCCCGGCAGTCGCATTTCGGCGCGCAGTCGCAAGCGACGCGGCGGGTCGTAGGCTTCGACGCGCCAAAAGTCGAGCGCATCGCCGACATGCAGGCGCTCCGGATCGCGGCGGCCCCGCCGCACGCCTACGCCGCCGACGATCAGATCCAAGAAACCGCGAAGCGACCACAACCAGTTTCCGTAGTACCAGCCGGTCCGACCGCCGATCCGACGGATCGGTGCGAACGCGCGATCCGGCGGAACGGCGACAGTGATCGTTCGCGAATCGACGAGTCGGGAACCGAATCGAGCGCCTCCCCAGTCGCGTGCAGCGCCCGCCGACGACAAGGCGTCCGACCAACTTGTTTCGGCGAACTCGCGGTCCTCGTTCGCCAGCGCCCGGGCGATGGCTTCGCGAAGCGAGCGAGGCCGAACCGGAAAGGTTTTAGCAGCCAGGTTGTTGGAAAGGAGCGTCGGGTTCCGGAGGCTTTCGACGAGTTTCCTGCCGACCCGGGCATACAGCGGCGTTACCAGGCCGAGCCACAGGCTGGAAAGATACGGCGTCAGCAAGGGAACGGGAATCATCCACCGCGAGAGGCCTCGTTGGCTCGCGTACTCATGCATGATCTCGCCGTACGAGACCTGATCGGGTCCGCCGATTTCGTAGACCTGAGATGAGCCCCGCGGCAGATCCAGAGCCGCCAGCAGGTAGGACAACAGATCCTCTACGGCGATCGGTTGAGCCTTCACCTGAACCCAGCGCGGACAAATCATGACCGGCAGTCGCTCCACGAGCGCGCGGATCATCTCGAACGAGAGGCTGCCCGAACCGATCACGATGGAGGCGCGGAACTCGATGATCTCGGGGTGGTGTTCCCGCAGAACGTTTCCAGTTTCCTGGCGACTGCGGAGATGCTTCGAGAGCTTTTCGTCAGGGTTTCCGAGGCCGCCCAGGTAGATGATTCGCTGCACGCCGGCAGCTGCCGCCGCTTGCGCGAAATTCGCGGCTGCGATCCGGTCCTGCTGCTCGAAGTCGCGGTTCGCGCCCATCGAGTGCACGAAATAATAGGCCGTGTCGACTTCGGCGAGCGCTTTGGCGAGCGACTCGCGATCCAGTACGTCGCCGGCGACGATTTCCGTCGTCGCGTTCGATCGGTCTTGGAGCGCCTCGGGGCGACGGGTCAGACAGCGAACTCGGATACCGCGATCCTGCAACGCCGATAAGAGTCGCCCGCCGACGTAGCCGGTGGCGCCGGTCAGCAGGATCAGTTCTGGCACGCGACGTTTCCTCGAAGATGGTTCCGTTCGTTCCCGACTGCCACGCTCGCGAGTTTCGGAGAACGCAGCAGGAGCGGCCGCATCGACGATCTCGGACCGGATACCTATCGACGATCCCGAGCGGCGAATCTCGTCAGGATCTGCGCCGCCGCAAACCGACGGCAAATGAGCGGAGCGCTTCCAGCAGCGCGGCGATCGGCGCCAGGATCAGCGACCCGGCGGCGACGAGAAGGACCGTTCCGACCCAATCGACGTCGAAACGGGCACGTCCGTCGATCGTTTGCCGCGTCGCGAAGACGAGAAAAAGAACTTGAGACCAGAGCGCCGCGCGAACGAGCCAGGCGGAATTCGGTACGCGCAGCTTGTGCAGCATCCAGGACAGAAGAGGCAACGTTTGAATCGCGTGCAGCGCCGCTCCGTGCGGGAACTTTAACGCGCCGGCAGGTCCCCAGACCTCAGGCGATCTGCCCGCTCGCAAGTTCGTCTCTCCCAGAACCGTTACCACGATTCCGAGTCCGCAGGATAGCGTGAGCAGCCACAGGCCTCCGCGCAAGGCGATCGCACGCGAAGCGTCCATCGGCGGGAGCCGGAGGGACCGCAGGGTCAGCCACACGATGCCGGCGGTGACGAACAGAATCAACCCCAGCATGGTCGATTCCACGGCTGCGTCGAGGGTCGTCGCGCGATTGAAGTGCGAGGGAACTCCCCGCCACTGCTGTACGGTGATCAGTCCGACTTCAAGCAACAGGCCGCCAGCCATTGTCACGGCCGTCAATCGATCCAGCCGATGGGGATGAAGCTGGGTCAAGACCCAGGCGATCGACCAGGCCGTCAATCCTGCAGAAACGCCGAAGAGCGCCGGTTTCCGAAGCGACAGCGGACCGTTCCACTCCGCTCCGGTCAGCGCCATCCACGCCAGGTGAAAAATGCCGCTCCCGAGCAGAAGGGCGCCGATCCACAGGGCGGGCTGAAAGTCCGTCAAGCGATCGATGCGCAGGCATTCCTCGGCCGGGCTCTTCGCGAGCGATGTCATGCGGGTCTCATCTGCGAGGCAGCACGCGCCCCAGTCCGCCGTCGACGCCGATCGCTTGGCCGGTGATCCAGTCGTTTTCGGGATCGACCAGCCACGTCGCCAACGAGGCGATCTGTTCAGGCTCGCCCAGCCGTCCTAACGCATGCATCGCGGTCGAGGCTGCGGCAGCGGCGGGATTCTCCCAGATGCGGCGCGTCATGTCGGTGCGGACGAGTCCCGGACTGATGACGTTGACGCGTATGTTGTGCGGAGCGTAGGTCGCCGCAGCCGAGCGAGCCAGGCCGATCACGCCCGCTTTGGCGGCGGCGATCGCTTCGTGATTCTGAATCCCGACTTCCGCAGCGGCCGATGCGAAGAGCACGATCGACCCGCCGCGCTCGCGAAGGAGCCTGGCCCCGGCGCGAACGGTCGCGAAGGCCGAGAACAGGTTGGTTTCTATCGTCAGTCGGAATTCGTCGTCGGTAGTGGCGTGCGCTGGCTTAAGCAATACGGACCCGACGCAGTTGATAAGACCTCCCAGACCGCCGCTCGATTCCGTCGCCTGCTTCAGGGCATCCTCCAACGGCTGAGTCGCGCTGAGGTCGACCGTCACGAACGGCTGGCCCAACTCGGCGGCGAGGAGCGAGAGCCTTTCGCTGTCGCGACCGACCAACAGCACGCTCCGACCATGGCTGACCAGGCGGCGGGCGATCGCTCCGCCGACGCCTCCCGTAGCTCCGAGGATGGCGATACAGTCCATGCGGCTTTCCTGAAGATTGATCTTCGATCGGTAATCGCGTTCGGTCTGTCGGCCCTCCAGCGTGTACGCCCCGATGCACGCATCGCGTTACAGCCCGCGGGCCCCGACCCGATCCCAATGCACGGCGACCGTCCTGTCACCCTTCGTTGCCTGAACTTGACTGCAATCGGCGATCGTTCTCGAAACGATCCCACCGCTCCGACAAGTCTCTCGATCGCTTTCGCGAACGCGGAACTGTTTTCCGCCGGCAGCATGTGCATCGATGCGGATCGAGACTTCGTCCACGGCTGCGACGTCGAACGCCCGCTCGTCAATCGACGTCATCTTGCTCCAGCTCCGAGATGGGTACTGCTCTTCGGGGGACTTGTTAACCGCCAACCTTAAGAAAACTCGTGCCCAGCACGCGAAACTGATCGACCGGATCGTCACGAGGTTGAAGAGCGTGCCGGAGGGAAGCGGCACGATGTTCGACAACACCGTACTGCTTTACTTCCCGGACAACGGCGAAACGCACCATCGTCAGGGCGCAGAATGGCCGTTCGTCGTTCTCGCCGGTCGAAACGCCGAAATCGACCTGGCTCTCCGGTATGTCCGGCTGCCGAAGTACGGAGACGACGGCCATACGACGCTCGGCAACTGGTACACGAAGCTGCTCAACGCTTACGGCCGCTTGATCGAACACTATGGAGCTCTCGATCCCGGTCTCGTCGAGGATCATACCGGTCCGATCGAGCGCTTCCTCGCGTACGGCGTAAGAGTCGCCGCGGAGCCAAGTTTTCGCCTCATTCCTGCGATAGAGCGTTCCAGGATCCGATCGACGGCTCGCGTCGGCGTCGCTTTCCCGACAGTCAGGCGCCTCGCGAACGTGAGCCGAAAGTCGCGAGCGAAATCGGAATCCGCCGCGTCGTCAGGCGGCGTACCATCGCGTTCGCCGTTCGGCTCGCCCTCCTCAAGCTTCGACGCGATTGGGAGGCTGGCCGTATAAACGCAGCCTCCGAACGTTCGACAGACGCCAAGCTGCGCCGCCCGAAATCGGCCCCCCTTTTCGCAGGGGAACTCACAGACCCGCTGCCTGAGGCGCCTCGTCCCGCGTCCTGTACAGAAACGCGTCCGACGTCAGCAGCGAGACGAGCAAGGCCCGCATGCTGCCGCCGCTCTCTCGATACGCCTGATGAGCTGCTTGAAGGACGGGGGCGTCGTGAAGCGTTTCGTTCCGCCCCATCCAATAGCGAAAGGCGTGTCGGACGAAGACCTGCTCGGCCCGCTCGCTCTTGGCGATCTTGCGGATCATCTCGAGCGCGTCTGCAACCTCGCCGTCGAGTTCGGGGGCTCCGGAACCGACGATCTCGCCGGAGGCGTCCACCGGCTCGCCGAGTTCGGTCGTGCGGTAGAGGCCCGCGTGGTTGTACATTTCGAACGGGAGCCCAAGCGGGTCCATCTTTTCGTGGCAGGTCCAGCAGTAGTCTTCGCGCGTGACGCGCATCCGTTCCCGCAGCGTGCTTTGCGGTTCGTCGGGAAGCATGGCATCGACGGTGATCGGCACGTCGGGAATGCCGCCGCCGAGGAGTCGTTCGCGGACCCACCGTCCGCGGCGGATCGCATGGTTGTCCATTGCGTCGGAATGCGAGACCAGCCAACTCGGGTGCGTGAGGATGCCGAGCCGTTCCCCTTCCGGTGCGACTGCGAGCGTCCGCTCAGGCTTCAGCGATCCGGCGCCGAAGCTGCGACGTCCCACCCGCGCATAGAGCATGGGTCCTGAGAGATCCGCTTCGGCGACGGCAGCGTCGACGCCCCGGCGCCCCGGCTTCCGAGCAGCCTCGTTCTTCAACCGGTCTCGCTCCTTCTTCTTCTGCGCGAGCGACCGCTCGAGCCCCTTCGCATCGGCGGCAGTCCGAAGTCTCGCTTCCAGTTCGGCGACTTCCCGTTCGGCAGTCTCGATCTCCGCGGCGAGTCGCTTCTCGGTCGCGGCCGCGACCCGTTTCGCTTCCTTCTCCGCGGCCATCCGTTCTTCGTCCGTGCGCAACCGACCGAAGTAGAGCGAATCCGCGGACGTCGCGACGACCTCGTCGGTCGTCAGCAGCCGTTTGAGCACGTCGCGATCGTCGGCGAGGACTCGTTCGATCAACCGGTCGGAGCTCGCCGCGGCGTCGAACATAGCGCGGTAGTGCGCATCTCCGCGATCGATCACGCCCGCCTGGGCAAGAGCCCGCGTATCCTTGCAAACGTATCCGCCGCGGTCGTAGTCGAAGTAGTCGCGGAAGAATTGCAGGATCCGCGGCTTGCGAACCGTCTCGTCGGCGAGCATCCGTTCGA
This sequence comes from Lignipirellula cremea, assembly GCF_056501455.1. Classification (NCBI taxonomy): domain Bacteria; kingdom Pseudomonadati; phylum Planctomycetota; class Planctomycetia; order Pirellulales; family Pirellulaceae; genus Lignipirellula; species Lignipirellula cremea. The sequence goes on along the minus strand of NZ_CM151415.1, from coordinate 4,028,920 downwards.
CTTCGCGCCGCACGTCTTCGCGAGTTCGCATCCGGCCTTCGAGCACGGCGGTTCGGAGCGACTCGTCCGGTCGAACGTATCGCAGCGCGTGATTGACGGCGAGGCCGAGTTCCCAGCCCTGCAGCATCGCGCGACCATACTCGTCCGGCTCTCCGTAGTCGACGAGTTCCGGGCGGAACAGGGCGTCGCGGTCGAGGAAGACGGCGGAAAGCCCGAGGACGGCGCCGTCCTCCCTTCCGAGCCGTTCGACCGAGTCGCGAACGATCGCAAGGTAGGCGTCAGACTCTACGTCGGTCGGAGGACGAAACGTCAGCGCCTCGAACAGATAATCCGACGACGACCGCAGCGACTCGTCGGTGATTTCTTCAGCTTCGAACAGATCGATGACCGGCGTCAAAGGTCGGACGGTTTTCGTGCTGTAGACGATGCTGGTCGGCAGGCCGCGCAGGTCGCCCTTCATCTTATCGGCGATCGATTTGGGATCGTCAGTGATCTGGTACGGTTCGGCGATCGAAAGCGGCCCGACGGCCATGTAACGAAGGACGTCGCCCGCCATTCCGAGGATCTGCGTCGCCTCCGCGCTGTTGACCGTGGTCAAGTCCGGGTAGTTCTTGAGCCCGTGATCGCGAGGTGACGAGAGCGCCGCGGGCACGCTCTTGACCGCCGTCGCGTAGGCGACCGTTCCGCCCTGCCATTGGAGGATGCGGTCGACGCCGAAGTAGAGCTTCAACTCGCCCCCATGGTTCGTCGGCACGGCGTCGCCATGGGCGCGAAGGCCCGGCTTTTCGGGATCGTGGGCGGGCTCCGTATTGATCAAGTCGTTGAGCCGGGTGATGTGCTCGTCGGGAGTCAGCCGCCAGAGCCGAGCCGGCGAAGAGGTCGGCACGAGTCGGACGCCTGGAGGCAACTTCCCGAAGAGCAAGTCGTGATCGACGAAGTTGCCTTTGTCGGGATCGCGATGATCCTGGAAGCCGCCCTTGTCGCGCATCGCGTCGGTCAATTCGCCGACTACCCAGTCCGTGAATCGCAACCGCTCGACGACGCCAGGTTCGCCCGTCTCCGGCGGCGGCATCTCTTTCAAGGCGACCTGAGCCCAGACCGACTTCCAGATCGCAGCGTTGACCTCGTCGACCGGACCGAGTTCGGTCAACGACAGACCGCCTTCGGGCGCGGAGTCCGCGTCGCCGTGGCAATCCGCGCAGTGATTCGTCAGAAACGGTCTGGCGAACTCGTCGAACGACGCGTCGACCGGTCGGCCGGGAACGAACGATTCTCCGGGCTCCGCAGCGATCGAAAAGCCGGCGAAAAACCAGAGCGCCAGCAGCGCCGACGCGGCTGCGAGCCGAGTCACGCGAGGGCCTCCCGCAGCGGGCCTTCGCCGGAATCGAACTGGCGAGCGATCTGGTCGCTCATGTTGAAGCGATCGACGTTCTCGCCCGCAGCTCGCAGAAGGGCTGCGTACAGCGAGTTGATCGGACGTTTTCCGTCGAGTTGCGTGAAGCGTCCGGTCTTGATCGCGCCGTCGAAGTCGCCGATCAGCATCACCGGCCAGTTCCCCCCGTTGGTGTGCTGGCTGTCGGCGTTGTTGCTCGTGTAGACGATGAGCGTATGGTCCATCATCGTGCCGCTTCCCTCCGGGACGGATTCGAGGGATTCGACGATCTTCAGCAGCATGCGGCTGTTGTACTGCCGAATCTTGATCCAGATCGGATTCTCGGGCTGCGTCATGTGCCCGAGGTTATGCCCTTGCTCTTCGACGCCGATGCCCTTCCAGGCCCCGAAGATCTCGCCGCGGCCCGACCCGATCGTCAGCGTGCTGGTGATCCCCGAGGCGAGGGCGGAGATGCCGAGGTCGAGCAGGCGGTCGTGCCAGTCGGTCTCGAACTGCGGTCGGGCGTAGAGATCGTCGACCTGCGGGGCGTGCCGACGAAGTCGATCGGCGACCGTTTCGAGCCGGTCGCGGAGGCCGTTCACCTCGCGGAAGCCTTGTATGTACTGGCCATAGCGTCGTTTCTCGGCGGCGGGGAGGTCGCCGCTCTTCGCGCTGGCGAGCGACTCGACCTGGGTCATCACGTCGGCCGCGGCTTCGTGCTGCCGGCGGATCTCTCCGGAGGCGATGCCGCCGTAGAGCATCTGGTAGAGGTGGTTCGGGTTGGAGTGCATGAAGATCGGCTGGCCAGCTCCGCTCGCCGAGAGCGTCGCGATCGTCGGCTTGGCCTTCATGTTCTCGAGGGAGTCCATGCCGATGCAAAGGTGCGGCAGCAATGTCTCGGGCAGAACGCGGCTCAGCTCGTAGTCGATCGTCGATCCGCTCGGCGGCACGCCGTCACCGCCGCGATAGCCGCCAAGCGCGCCGAAGAAGGCGCTATGCGAGGGCGACGTGTGCAGGCCGTGCAGGCCGTTGATGATGTGCAGACGCTCCTTGATCGGCTCCAGCGGGCTGATCGGCTCGGGGAGCTTGACCCCCGCGAGCGAGCCGCTCATCGTCATCCCTTCCGGTACGCACGTCTTCGGATCGAAACCCTGGTTCTGCAAGAAGAAGACGATCCGCTTGAGAGTCTTCGCAGGGGCCTTCAGCCCCGCGGCGGGCGAGGCGAGCAGACGCTCGGAAGCGAAGGGAAGGCTCAACGCGCAGCCGGCGCCGGCTGCGACTCCCCGGAGCATGGAACGACGGCTGAGCATGGCGATGCCGCGGCGGCGAGAATTGGAGCGGGTTACGGGCGGAAGCGCTCCTCCATCATATCAAACGCCTTAAGTGACTGTCCGACAATGGCCGTCGGACTTGTCGCCGCTCACGCGAAGCGGGGGGCGTCGGACGATTCCGTCGGTGAATCGTCAGTCGTCGGACATTTTCGGCGCGGCGGACTGGCTCTTGGCCCAGGCGTCGATTTCCTGCTTCAGGCGGGCGACGACTTCCGGCTTTCGGGCGGCCAGGTCATGCATTTCGTTCGGATCGGACGCGATGTCGTACAGGTGGATCGGCGCCGTATCCCACGCATGCACGTTTCGGTACTCGGTCGTGTCTTGGCCGTCGAATCGAAGGATCAGCTTCCACTCGTCGTCCACGCACCAAAGGTATTGCAGCGTATCGCCCGGATCGCCGACGGTCATGTTGTGGATGGAGTGCGTGACGCCGAACACCCGCAGGCGTCGAGTCCGCGCGTCGACGTCCATGAGATTGACGCCGGGTAGATCCGCTGGCGGCTCGAGACCGGCGGCGGCGGCTATGGTCGGGAACAGGTCGACCGCGTGGGCGAGATCGTCGCATCGCTGCGGTCGCAAGCGGCCGGGCCACGAAACCAGGATCGGCGTGCGGATGCCGTTTTCGTAGGGCGACCCCTTGGAACGCAGCGCGAAACCGCCCCACGCCTGCTGATTCGGATCGTCGGCGTTCGTGCTCCTCGCGGCCCAGCCGTTGTCGCAGAGGAAGAGCACGAGGGTGTCGTTCGCGATTCCCTTCTGCTCCAGCCGGTCCAGCAACTCGCCGCACGTTTCGTCGAACCACTCGCACATCGCGAAGTACTTCGCCACGTCCGCGCCCCGGTCAGGCGTCTCGTACTTCTTCAGCAGGCGCTCGGGCGGATTGTGCGGCGTGTGGGGAAGAAACGGCGCGTACCAGACGAAGAACGGCTTCTTCGCTTCCACGGCATGGTCGATGAACGCGGTGACAGGCTCCATGCCCTCGCGCCCGATCGCGAGTCCCGCATCCCCGTGTCGGCCTCCCCGCTTCGGATCTCCGTGGGTCATCCCGTGCGTGAATCCTCCGTCTTCGAAGGAACCCTCCCACCACTTGCCGGACTGATGAGCGAGGTAGCCGTTCGCCGTGAGCAGCCGGATGAAACTCGGGAGCCGATGAAACCGTTCTCGAAGCGGCTCGTCCAGTGCGGCGCGATCGTTGCGCCCGTCGACGTCGTTGCCCGTGACGCCGTGCTGAAGCGGGAACAGCCCGGTCACCATCGACGCCAGCGACGGCCGACACAGGGGCGAAGCGACGTACCCCCGTCCGAACACGAGACTCTGACTGGCCAGCTTGTCGAGGTTCGGCGTCCGGATGTCCGGATGGCCCATGAACCCGTAGTCCCCCCACGCCTGATCGTCGCCCAGGATCAAGACGATATTGGGGCGCGGGTCGGCCGCCTGAAGGGAGCAGGCGAACGGCCCCGAGAAAACCGCGGCCGCGACGAGAAGGATCGACCGAAACATGACTTGCACTTCGCTTATTCCCTCGTCGACAGGGCTTCCCTGAAACCGGAAGTCGCAGGCCTCGCTCGATTGTAAGCGGAGTGCGGCGTATGCATTCGGACGGACGGCGTTGGGGCACGTCCTGGAGCGTACGCACCCTCCTGCTGTCGAGGGCCGTCGCGACCGAAGGGAGCTAGACGTGACGCTAATCGTCTGGCGCATCTCGACGCTGGGACAAGGCGATCCGTACATCCGTAAAGCGGAGGCTGCTCCCTCTTCCGTTCAACGTACAAGCACGGAAATGCACCAAAGCGAGCGACCGCAGGACTCAAATGGTTACCGCGCCTTGAACGCCGACAGGTCGACGTCGTCGCCGAGCTTCGCCTGCAACTCGACCAGGCGCTGCAGCAGGTCGCTCCGGCGCTGAGCATGGGCGGGATCGTCGGCCAGGTCTTGCATCTCCTCGGGGTCGACGTCGAGGTGGTAGAGCCGCACGACGGACGCTTGCGGATAGACGATCAGCTTGTAACCCTCGACGGTGATCGAACGCTGGAGGCCGAGGTACGCGCCGTAGACCGCGTCGTACGGCGACGGCGCATCCGGGTCGTCGATCAGCGGCAGAAAGCTGTTGAAGTAGATCTGCTCGGGCTTCTCCGCGCCGGCGAGGGCGAGCGTCGTCGCCATCGCGTCCTGCAGGTAAATCGGCTGGTCCCGCGTCTGGCCCGCGGGCACGCCCGGCCCCGCGATCAGGAACGGCACGCGCGTGCTGTGCTCGTACAGGTTCTGCTTGCCCATCAGACCGTGATGCCCGCAGGCGAGCCCATGATCGGCGGTGAAGAAGATCCATGTATTCTCCGCCTGACCCGACGCGTCGAGGGCGTCGAGAATCCGCCCGATCTGGGCGTCGAGATGTTCGATCAGCGCGTAGTATTCGCCCCGATGGACCTTGACCGCATGCTCGGTTCGCGGAAAGGGCGCCAAGTGCTCGTCGCGCAGCGTCGGAGCGCAGCCGATCGCCCGGGCATGGGGGTACTCGGCGAGGAAGTTCTCCGGCACGTCGATGCGCTCGGGCGGGTAGCGGTCGACGTACTCCTGCGGCGCCTGTCGCGGGTCGTGCGGCGCATTGAACGCGATGTACATGAAGAATGGATTCTCGGTCCCGTCAGCCTCACCGAGAAAATCGATCGCGTCGTCGGCGGTGACCTCGCTCCAATGCTTGCCCCCATCCCAGAAGCCCCCCAGCGAGCGATCGTAGGGGCTCCAGGCGTCGGGCTCGCCCGCGTGGGGGCGATCGTACGCCGAAGGAACCGTGCCCGGCATACCGCCGCGGACATGCCGCGCCACGTCGAACGCCTTTGCAACGTCCGCCTTCACGTGCCATTTGCCGGTGAAGTAGGTGCGATAGCCGACCTCGCCGAGCAGTTGGGGCCAGAGGTTCCCCGCCTTCCGTTCTGCGTCCGTCCGGTCATAGACGCGGTGCGCATCCCAGACGCTTCGCCCGGTGAGGAGCATCGTGCGGCTCGCGACGCAGACCGCGCCGCTCCACGAGCCCATGTTGTACGCCCGCGTGAACCGCGTCCCTCGGCGCGCGAGGCGGTCGAGGTTCGGCGTGTCGATATCCGTCCGCCCGACGACGCCGAGCGTCTCGTACGACTGATCGTCGGCGAACAGGAACAGGACGTTCGGCCGGCTGCCCGCCTGGGCGGCGGCGGTTCCAGCGTTCGCCTCATTCGCCGGATCGGATGCCGTCGCGAGCGTCGCCGAGAAAGCCAGCAGCAGCGGTATCGCCGCGGAGAGAACGATCTTCATGGCGGGGAGCCCTGGGGAGGAAAGGTCGGGCAAGAGGAGCTCGCGAAACGAGGCGGGCTCGGTCGCGCCGCCTCATGTGCCGCGCGCGACTGTCAGCCCATTCTCGATGTGAGCGCTATTTCGGAGAGTAGTCCCGCCCATTGAGGCTTTCGACCACCGAGGAGAGCCATTCGACTAGTTCCCTCTGCATCCGCTCGGCACGTTCCGGCTGCTTCTCGAAAACGTCGTTCGCCTCGGCGGGATCGGCGGCGAGATCGTACAGTTCGACCTTCGTTTTCCCCTCGGGATCCTCGATCCGGTGAAGCTTCCAGTCGCCGTCGAGCCAGGCGGAATGGCCGGGAAAGCGCTCGGATGGATGGAGCGGATTCGGCAACTCGGCCGCCCGGCGGCTCGATTCGTGCGGCGGCAGATCGCGACCTTCCTGCTGGGCGGCAAGTAGCTCGCCCATCCATTGGGCCGAGGGCGTGCCGATGCCGCCGATCGAATAATCCCAGAAACCCATCGGACGCGTGCGCTCGGCGAGGTCCCCTCTCAACAGCGGCATGAGGCTGATTCCGTCGAGGACCGGCTGATCTTCGACCGTCACGCCGGCAAGTTCGAGAATCGTCGGATAGATGTCGCACGTGTTGCAGCGGACGTTGGTCGAGCGGGCCGAGCCGAGCTTCGCGGGCCACTCCAGGATCGCCGGGACGAGCAGCCCGCCGTCGTAGACGCTGCCTTTCGACCCCCGCGCGCCGCCGGTCGAACCGACCTTCGGCAAAGCGCCGTTGTCGCTGCAGTACCACAGGACCGTGTTCTCGCGGATGCCCAGTTCGGAAAGCGAGTCCCGAATTCGGCCGAAGGCGCGGTCCATGCCCGTGATCTCGCCCAGGAAATCGCGCTTCGCCTTGGGCTGATCGTCGTACAACCGGCGATCCTCTTCGGCCGCGACGTGCGGATTATGCGGCGACCCGAACCAGACGACGGCCAGGAACGGCCGTTCGGCGCCGGCATGCTTCGCGATCCAGTCGATCGCGGCGGTCGCCACGACGTCGGAGCTCTCGCCCTGGAACTGGACCGCGGTTCCCTCGTCGCTGAGGATCGGATCGTTGTCGAAGAAGTTCGGCGCGCTGATCCAGTCGTCGAAGCCGTTCGCGCCGGGGTGAACGGGGCTTTCCCTGCGAACGGAGCCGAGATGCCACTTGCCGAAGTGCGCCGTCGCGTAGCCCGCCTGCTTCAGCGCCTCGGCCACCGTCGTCTCCTGCGGGCGGATCGGGTAGCCCCACTTGAAGACGCCCATCCGATTGGGATGGCGCCCCGTCATCACGCTCGCCCTCGTCGGGGAGCAGACCGGCGCCGCCGCATAGAACCGGTCGAATCGGAAACCCGTCGCGGCCGCCGCGTCGAAGTTCGGCGTCTTCAGGACCGGGTGACCGTTGTAGGCCATATCCCCCCAGCCCTGATCGTCGGCCATGACGAGGACGAAGTTCGGGCGCGAATCATTCTCCGCTCCCGCAGCCGTCAAACACTGAAATGCGGCGACGATCGCCGTCGCTACGACGACGGCGCGAGCAGTCGCCCTGTGCAGCGACCGCGAGCGCGATTCGACGGGCTGTGACATCGAGGCTCCGAGCGGCGGGAGGAATGAACTGCGGCCGAAAGACGAGCAGAACGGGCGAGACGTCCGTTCCGATTGTCGGTTCGCGTTCGTCGCCGGTCAAAACCCAGGCGCGTTCATCTGCCACAGCAGGAACGACCAGACGTCGGCTAGTTCCTCCTGGCGCTGAGACTTCGTCGACCCGATGCCATGACCGGCCTGGTAATCGACGCGAAAGAGAATCGGTCGACCGCTCGCCGTCGCGGCCTGGAATCGTGCGGTCGCCTTGGCCGACTGCCAGGGTTCGACGCGATGATCGTTGATTCCATGCGTCAGAATCACGGCCGGGTATTCCACGCCGTCGCGAACTTGATGCAGGGCGCTCATTTCCAGGAGCGCCGCGCACTGAATCGGATCCTGCGTCGAACCGAACTCCGCAACGTTCGGCGGGCCGTTCAACGTGGTCTCGAATCGCAGCATGTCGGTGCAGCCCACCGCGATCTGGGCGGCGGCGAACAGATCAGGTCGCTCCGTGATCGCTCGACCGATCAAAATCCCGCCGGCGCTTCCGCCCTTTCCGGCGAGCGTCGCCGGCGAGCAGTACTTCCGATCGATCAGGAACTCTGCGCAGGCGATGAAGTCTTTCCAGGTGTTCGGTTTCGTCGTCATGCGACCGGCGAGATGCCATTCCTTTCCGAATGCGCCCCCTCCGCGGACGTGCGCGACGGCTAATACGCCTCCGCGTTCGAGCCAGGCCGCGCTGGAAGGCGAGAAGTTCATCGCGTTCGTGAAACCGTAGGCGCCGTAACCGCTAAGCAGCGTCGGAGCGCTTCCGTCGAGCACGATGTCCTTCCGATGCACGATCGACAACGGAACCGGCGTACCGTCGTGACTGGGCACGAGCGCTTCCGTCGAAGTCAACCAGTCCGGATCGTCGTAGAGTCCGCGCGGCGCCAGCTTCGCGTCGATCAGTTCGCCGACGGCGGGATCGAAGACGTACGACCGGCTTGCCCGCGTCCAGGAACTCGTCTCGACGAAGACGCCGGGTAGATCGGGGCGGGCGGACGAGACGCTTCCGGACGGTTCCTCGCTCGGCATCGCCAGACGCGCGGGCGGCTCTCCGTCGGCGTAGGGCGCACGCAGAATCGCGTTCGTCGCGCCTTCGAGAATCCCGACGTACGCGGCGTCTGACGCAGCGGCGACGCTGCGCACGACGTAGGACCCCGGCGGGACGACGACGGTCGCCGAGGAAAAATCGGGCGCGCTCAACGACGTTCGGACGAGCTTCGATCGAGGCGCGTCGCTCGCCGTCACGAGGTCGATCCGGTCGCCATGCACGGCGTAGTCGGCGACCTGATCTTCTCGACGGCAAACGATCGTCCAGTTCGGCGTCGCCTTCGCCAGCGATGCCAGGGAGGCCGTATAGAGCGTCAGGTCGGTGTCGTCGCCGTGCCTGATCTGACCGACGACCCAGTCCGAGGCGGGCGTCACGATCACGGCAGGGAAGTCCATCTCCGACATCGCCGGAGACCCGGGAGCGCCCTGCGCGAAAACGATCGGATCGTCTTCGACTTCGGTTCCCAGAGCATGAAGGAACGCCTGCGTGAATTCGTAGCCTTCATCCGGAGGCGCCCCCTCGGGCAGCTTGCGACGTCGGCTGTAGACGAAACTCTCGTCGTCCGGAAGCCAGTCGGGAGTCGCGTAGACGATCTCCAGCCGGTCGATCGTGTCCGGCAGGTCGCGACCGGTCGCCAGATCGCGCACGCGCAGGGCCGTCTCCTCCGATCCGGATGCGGCGGAGCCGTACAGGATCTTCGTGACCGCGGGAGAGACTTTGAAGAACGCCAGCGAGATATGCTCGTCCGGACCGGCCTTCGGCAACGTCTCGGGATCGATCAGGAGTCGTTCCTCGCCCGTCGCGGCGACGCGGCGATAGAGTTTGGCGACGTTTTCGCTCGCCTCCTGACGGAGATAGAACAGGTCGCCGTTCGGCGCGCGAGCGACGTCGGTGACGCGAAACGGCGTTCCGGCTTCGATTTCCCGGATACGAGCCAGCAGCGCCTGGCGTCCGGGGATCGCGCGCAACGTGCGCTCCGCATAGTCGGCCTGATCATGAACCCACGCTCGGACTTCCGGGTCGTCGAAGTTCTCCATATACCGATACGGGTCCACGACGAGCGTTCCGTGGTACGCCTCCGTGACGGGGCGAACCGGAGCAACCGGCGGACGTTCCGCAGATTCGACGGCGGTCATGGCGATTCCTCCCAGGAGCACGAGCGCCGAAAGGGGCTTCGAAGGCATGTTCGTAGGTCGAGGAGAATGTCAGCGAGTTGGCCGCGGACTCGCACCAGATTAGCGATTCTCCGCAGGCTGCGCGAGCCGGGGCGAACCGTTGCGCCGGCATCCGCGGTTCGGCTGGGCCCCGGACTTCCGCGTAGCTGTCGGCGACATCCGGGCGAATTCAGATCCTGACCTCGCAGCCGCAGCACATAATCAACCGTCCGCCCCGAAACGTCCCATGCGGCGATCTCGGGCGCCGATCGACGTCCCAGGGACTTCCAGTTTTTCCGACGATGAAACACCGAACCCTCGCCTGTCTGCTGACGTCGTTCGCCGTCGTCTTCGCGTCGCTTGACGAAGCGATATCCGCAGAGCCGAGACCGAGAGAGGATCTCGTCGAGGCTCCCGCGATCGGCGAAGGGCTTTGCGTCAGCAACGTCTTTCAGAGCGGGATGGTCTTGCAGCGCGAAAAGCCGATTCACGTCTGGGGGTGGGCGAAACCGGGAGAGCGGGTCGTCGTTACGTTCGGCGGCAACGAGGCGAGCGTCACGGCGAACTCCGATCGAACGTGGGCGGTTTCGCTTCCCGCGTTATCCGCCAGCCGCGAGCCGCGCACGATGAACGTTCGAGGCGAAGGCGAAGATCTGGTCCTCGACGACATTCTCGTCGGCGACGTTTGGCTGTTAGGCGGCCAGAGCAACATGGAATTCGAGCTCGCGAAAGTCGAAAACGGCCCGCTCGAGATCGTCTCCGCGAACTACCCTCAGATCCGCATCCTGACTGTGCCTTACGGCGAGGGGCCGGAACTCAAGCGAGGCTTCCCGCAGCTTTACCAGTGGAGCGACTGGTCGGGGCGGCATTTTCGCAAGGGCTATTGGGAGGTCTGTTCGCCCGAAACGGCGAAGGAGCTCTCGGCGATCGGATACGTCTTCGCTCGCCGCATCCATGCCGCCTCGCAGATACCCATCGGCGTAATCGACGCGTCCCGCGGCGGTACGACGGTGGAAGCCTGGACGCCGTCGGCCTCGCTGCGAGCGATGGAGAGCGCACCGACGCAGGCCCTGCTCGCGAAATTCGACGCGGCAGTCGATGCATGGGATCCGCAACTCGACCTCGAACGGCGAATCGAACAGCATCGACAACGAGTCGAGCGACTGGCCGCCGAGGGAAAATCGATCTCCGAGGACGAGCGGAAGACGCCCGACGACCTCCGTCCCGGCCCGATCGGCGACCCGAACTATCCGGGCAACTGTTACGCAGGGATGATCGCGCCTCTCGCGGGACTTTCGATCAAGGGCGCGATCTTTCATCAGGGCTACAACAACGCGTTCGACGGATCCGTCGGCGTCGACATGTACCGCGACGTCTTTCCGGAGATGATCGCGTCGTGGCGTCGCACGTTCGACGATCCCGCGATGCCTTTCGGCATTCTCTCGCTTTGTACCGACGGGTATCCGCAGACTCGCGACGACTATTGCGAAAAGATGTTCGACGCCGGCATCGAACTGCGCGAGGTGCAGTATCGAACGTTCCTGAACCTCTACGAGTCAGGCGACGCGAACGTCGGCTACGCCAGCACGTACGATCTCCGCAGACGATGGTATCACCCGCAACTGAAAATCCCGGCAGGCGAGCGCATCGCGCGATGGGCATTGGCGACGCAGTACGGCTTCGGCGGTCAGATCGAGTGGAAGCCGCCGATGCTGTTGAGCGTCGAACGGTCCGACGGAGCGCTTGAGCTCGAGTTCGATACTGAGGTCGGCGACCCCGAGGAGGGCGCCATCCAGGGTTTCGCCGTCGCCGATGAGGATCGGCGGTTTCATCCTGCCGACGCGGCGTACGCGGAAAAGGGCGTCGACGATCGCGGTACGATGCAGTACGACCGCAAGCGACTGGTACTGAGCAGCGCCATGGTCGCGAGCCCTGTGCACTTTCGATATGCGTGGGGCAGAAACCCGCTCGCGAATCTGCAGGCCGTCGGCAACAAGGATTTGCCGTTCGCCACGCAACGCAGCGATGACTGGAGGATGGAGCAAGTCCCGTTGGAAGCGCTCGGCGAAAACGTGTCGCTCCCTCTGTCGGGAAGCGACAGAGGCAAGATCCTCGCCGCGCTTCGCGAGCAGGACGTGCAGAGACGAATGAAGGAGGCCGAAGCGACGCTCGACGAACTCAAGAGACTTTCGAACGAGCGGTAAGTCGCCGGTTCGATGGCTCGATTCCGGCATCGCCACCGTGAGCCGCCGTTTTCGTCAGTATTTCGGAAAGATGGCTGGCGTCGGAAAGCGCTCGTCCATGCTGGACGCATCGTTGAGGTATTCCTCCCGAGGCGGCTGGACCAGGGGCCAGTTGCCGGGGCGGATCCGGACGACCCTGCCGGGGCGGATGCCTTCGATGATCAGGTCGGTCTCGAACCGGATCTGAACGCCGCTGCTGCCCAGCGGCGCCTCGGGCGTCGTGCTGACGTCGAGAATTTTGCCGCCTGAAGCCATGTGCCCAGGGCCGTAGGCGCCGTGCGTATGCTTCAGCGTGTTCTCGACCGCGTTGATCATGGCCGGGACATCCTGCTTGAAATCGGCGTAGAGCGAGTCGTCCATGCCGCCGAACAGGGTCGCGGTCGCCGTGGCTTGGCCGAACTTGCCGTACTCGACCGCGTCGATCCACGCGGGCATCCAGCGGTTTCGGATGAAGGCCTTGTGCGTTTCGGTCTGCTGACGGGCGGCACGCTGCATCGCGGCGTCGTCGAGCCAGATGTCCGAGATATGAAACCGCGTGAAGACGCCGTCCGGCGTGGGCTTCCACGTGAGTCCCAGCAGAACCGCCTGGCCTTCGAGAGCCCTCTTTCCCTCGGCTGGCCAGACCCCGTCAGCGATCAGGTCCTCGACAGCGAGAAGTTCGCGCCCGCGCCAGATGCGGGTCGCGGCGTCGAAGGTCAACTTCTCCTCGGTCGCCGAGTCGTCCGAACCTTCCTTCGGCTCGAGCGCGGCGACGATCATCCCCGCGCGATCCTTGACCTCGACTTCGCGGAGCTTCCAGACTTTGCCTTCGCGCTGGCAACGGCTCGATTCGTCTTCGAGCAGCAGTACATGATTTTCGGCGGGCGCGACGCCGGCGCCGCGATTGTGGTTCGCGTCTTTCGCCTTGTTGTCCACGGGCAACACCGGCACGGCGGAGATCTTCGGGTCCGGCGGAAGAAACGCATGGACGTGCAGGACCGTGCCGAGCGGGACGTCGCGAAGATCCGCCGGCGCGCCGTGATAGCGCACGATGCCGTACGGAAGCATGGCGAACGGGTGCGGGTCGTTTCGGAAAAACATGCCCGACCCCTTCACGCGAACGCTGCCGCGACGGTTGGCATGATCCACGAACGCCAGCTCTCCCTGATAGGAATGCGCCAGCTCCAGAGGAGGGAACTTTCCCGCTTCGGGGCGGAACGGCTCTTCGCCGAAAGCCGTCGAAACTGCGCTCGCCGCGAGAACGAGGCATATCGCAAGACGGTAGAGGGGCTTCGGCGTCATCGGGGAGATCATGTTCGCGGGCATCTGAAGATCGAGCGCTCGTCTGCGGCTGGTAGGCGGCGTCCGATCAGAGTTCGACCGCCGTTTTGCTGTCGCCGAATTTATCGGTTTCCACGCCCATACGTTGGGCCATCATGAGCAGCAGGTTGCTCATGTGAGCGTCGGGATTCGCCGGGCGGCTGCAGAGCCCGTAGTGTTCGCCCGGCTTGTCGAGCTGATAGCCCGGGAAGTGGCCCTGGTTGAAGTCGAGATGGCTGCCGTGCTTCACGCCGAGGTCCGATCCGCCGGCAAGCACCAGCGGGAGGTTGGCGTTGCCGTGGCTGTGGCCGTAGGACATGCCGCTGCCGAAGAGCGCCATCGTCGAACCGAGGAGCGGCCGACCGTTCAGATCGGGCGTGTCCGCCAGCCGGCCGAGGAAGTAGCTGAACTGCTCGATGGCGAACGTGTCGTAGTTGGTGAGCTTCTCCATGTAGCCGGCGTCGCCGCCGTGATGGCTGAGCTGATGTCGCGACTCGGTGATGCCGATCTCGGGAATGGCGAAGGCATCGCCTTCGCCGCCGAGGCTGAACGTGGCGACGCGCGTGACGTCCGTCTGGAAGGCCAGCACGATCAGATCGTAGACGGTGCGAAAGTAGTCCCCCGCCATCGTGGCGGCGATATCGCGATCGGTCCGTTTGCGATCGGCGTCGGAGATGGCGGGCAGCGGCGTGTCGAGCCAGGCGTCAGCGCGGCGCGTGCGGATCTCCGTTTCGCGGACCGAGGTAAGGTATTGGTCCAGGCGCCCCTTGTCGGCGGCTCCCATCTTCTGCTCGAGCCGGCGCACTTCAGCGAGGTTGTCGTCGAGGACGCTGGCTTTGCGTCGTAGAGCCTTCCGCTGGACCGCCGTGCCGCCCTGCGGTTCCTCGAAGAGCGTGGCGAAGATCTCGCTGCAGCGACGCAGCGCGGGAAGCTGGACCCCGTCGGCGGTCCAGGCGAGCGAGCCTTGCGTGAGAGCGACCTCCATCGAGGGGTAACGCGTGTGGGGCGCCGCGACCTCCGCCATTCGCTGGTCGACGGAGATCGAGTTTCGGTCCGAAGGGCCGAGCTTTCCGCCGGTGAGCCACACCGAGATGCAGTTGTGGTGGTGGCTGAGGGCGCCCGGATGATGCATCCCGCTGATTGGCGTGATCGAATCGCGATGCTTCTCCAGCGGCTTGAGCGACCGCGAGAACTCGTAGTCCTTTCCCGGCTTGGTGATCTGATAGTTCAGCGAATGGACGCCGTTCGCGAGGTAGACGAACGCGCTCCGGCGAGGCGACGCCGTCGGCTGCTCGGCCGCGCGGAGCGGGACCATGCATTCCAGCAAGGGGAGCGAAACGCACGTCCCCAGCGCCCGGAGCGCATGCCGACGGTCGATCAACCACGATTGGGAAAGAAAATTGCTCATCAGCGGTTGGCCGTTAGCTTTTAGCGGGGAGGGATGGAGCAGACGCTCTCTCGGTAATTTTCGCCGGATCGCCCTGATGCGAGGAAGGTCCGGCGATTCCTGCTATCGCTTTCTCAACAGGTCGGACGTCGCTACCGCGAGGACGATGTCCCGCACGCGGTAGCCGTTCCGCTGCGCTTCGATCTCGATCGCGTGCAGGTCGTCCTGATCGTCGACGGTCAGCGCCCGGCGGAGCGCGTACGTGCAAAGGTGCTCGATGAAGGCCCGCGCGACCTTGTCGCGGTCCTCGATCAGCAGTCGCTTGAATTCGACGGAGTCGGCGAACGGCCGTCCGTCGGGCAGCACGCCCGAGGCGTCCACCGGCGGATCTTCGCCGATGCCGGCTGCCACCTGTTCGCGTTCTCTCCATTGGCCGATCGCGTCGTACTGATCGAACGCGAAACCGAGCGGATCGATCCCGCGATGACATGCGGCGCAGCTCGCGTTCTGCGCATGCGCCGCCAGCTTCTGGCGAATGGTCGCCTTGGGACTCGTCGGCGGATTCGGCTCGATCGGATCGACGTTGGCCGGAGGCGGCGGCGGAGTCCTGTTGAAGATCGCTTCGCTGACCCACACGCCGCGATGCACCGGACGGTGGCGCGTTCCATCGGAGGTCAGCCCGAGCGCCGCGCCCATCGTCAGCAGACCGCCGCGGTGATCCTCGGGCTTGAGCGAGACCCGCTGGAAACCGCCCTCCTTCGGCTCGGGCAGTCCGTAGAAGTCGCAGAGCCGGGCATTGGCCATGGTCCAGTCGGAATCGAGAAAACCCTCGATCGGCTGGTTCTGCGCGAACATTTCGCGGAAATACTCGACGGGCTCCGCCCGCATGCTCGTCTGCAACCAGTCGTCGTAGGCGGGGTAGAGCTTCTTGTCGGGCGGAAACATGCCGACGCGATGCAGTTGCAGCCACTGCCGGGAGAAGTCGTCGACGAAGCGGTCGATCCGCTCGTCGGACAGCATGCGGTCGACTTCGCGTTTCAGGCCCTCGCCGCTCAAGGCTCCGTTCTCTGCCGCGGAGAACAGCGCGTCGTCGGGCATCGAGCTCCACAGGAAATACGAAAGCCGCGAGGCGAGTTCCCAATCCGTCAGGCGTTCGCGAGCGACGGGATCGCCTTCCACGAGATAGATGAAGTTTCTGGACGTCAGCACGCCCAGCATCGCGATGCGATAGGCGTCAGCCGTCGATTCGCCCGCCTCGCGCTCTTCGCGATAGGACTGCAGATAGTGTTGCAGTTCGTCCAACGCCACTGGCCGGCGCCAGGCGCGTTCGGCGAAGCGGTGCAGGCTTTCCGCGACCGCCTCGGGAGGGGCGTCGTCGGGGGGGGAAACGCCGTCGCGTCGAGCCTTTTCCGCCTCGGTGACGATCGGCCCTTCCCACTCGATCCAGTCGAGCAGCGCCGTCGAGAAGATGCCGTTTCCTTCCTGGTCGAACATCTGCGGCGCGTTCGGATTCAGCAGCAGGGTCTCGCTGCTGTGCGTGAAGACGTAATCCCTGCTGGAGAGCGCATTGCGGAAGGCGGCGCCCGCCCTGCGGTCGACGACGTCGGTGGCCACGACGCAGAAATGCAGCGTCGTCGGCATCTCGAGAAAGACCTCGAACTCGTAAACCTGCGGTTCGTCCTCCGGCGCGGTGACGTCGAATTCGATCAGGCCCTCGACAGTCTCTTCGCTCGTCTGCTTGCCGATGCTGAGATGGGCGGGCTGACCGCCGGGCGGTCGGCTGCCGCTGGCCTGGAGACGGAGCTTGTAGAGCCCGCTATGTTCCGGCCCGGTCCTTCCGAACCAGTGAGAATGCAGTGCGGGTTCGACGCGACCGGGAAAGTGGAGGGAGCGGAGCGGCCGCTTGATGCCGAACCGGTCCAGCGCCTCCTGCTGACTCTTCCCGCCGCCGTAGCGCAGTTCCGCCGCGGTCATGCGGACCTTGCGAGCCTCGACCGACGTCGCGGGGAACGCGCGGTCGAGCACGATGTCGGCCGCGCGGTAGTAGCGGTCCATATGCGACGGCGAGAGCGATAGCTCCGAACCGATGCGCTCGAACCCGTGCCACAGCGTGTCCTCGTTCAGTTCCCCCGGTTTGGCCGGATCGTAGCGCACCCCGAGCAGGTCGTAGACCGTGTTCTGATATTCCTTGCGGCTCAGTCGGTAATGAGACACCGACGGCCGCGCCGCCATTCGCGCCGCCCTACCCTCTTTGAGTTTCGCGTCGAGACTCGTGACGAACGCGGCGATCTCGTCCTGAGTCGGCGGCGGCTCGGTCGCCGGCGGCATCTCGCCGCTGTTGACCTTGTCGATCGCCTCGGCCCAATGATGCGAGTCCGTTCCCGACTTGAAGTCGCGCGACAGTCGGTCGAACCGAAGGTCCCCCTCCTCTTTCTCCGCCCCATGACAACTGGCGCAGCGCTTCTCCAGAAACGTCTCGAACGGTTCCTCTCCGCGAACGATGCCGGCGAAGCCGAGGCACAGAAGCGCGAGGTAGGAAGGAACCGAGAAGCGAAGGCGGGACATAGTCATAGTCGGCGTCGATGCGCGATGATTTTTCCCACGACTGCGCGCGACGGGCTGTCGGGAGAAATCGAGAGGAGCGGCGCAGGTCGGGCGAAGAGGGGGTCGAACGCAACGAAGGCGGTTGCCCTCGCCGTGGTCTTGCGAATGAGGCAGGAGGGGGGGGACGGTCGAGCTCGGCGGCGAAGCGCCGTTCGGCGGCCGCGTCCTGACCGAGGCGACGCCCGGTCGATCGAGCTCGACCGGTTAAGCTTGGTCGGTCGCGGCTCCAGCCGCAAGAGCAGACGCCGTTTATGCGTCTCCGCGACAGGAATCGATCGCGGCGTTCGGGAAGGCTCTGCACGAGCCTGGCGGCGCCGCAGCGCTTCTCGCAAAAGCTACTTGTAGAAGTCGGGCTTCCGCGGCACGATTCCGAGTTTCTCGTAGTTGAAGCCGCTGTCGGTCGGATCGTATTCACCGACGAGGTCCATGGAGGAGGCGGCGTCGATGTCGCCTTCCATGCCGAGGCACCAGTAGGCCGCGTTCACCGTCAGACGGCGCAGCCCCTCGCTCTGGAAGTCCCGGGCGCTGCCCATCGTGACATGGAAGACGCGCGCCGTCTTTCCGGCGTTCCCCGTCCATGATTTCGTCCAGGCGACCGGCAGCGGAATCAACTCGGTATTGATCGCGTCGTCATGCTCTCGACCGACGAGCGGCTGGCCCTCGACCAGGGGCAAGCAACCTTCAGGCAGAGCGCCGCCTTCCTTGTAGGTGCGGTAAACGTCGGACGTGCCCCAGATGTCCTCGACGCCCTTCAGAATGGGATGGCTCGCGTTCGCGTCGACGATGAGGCCCCGCGTAGAATCGCGTTGCCAGCGTCCGTGATGGCTGCGGAAGCTGCCGCCCAGCACGTCTTCGCCGAAGTCGATTCTCCTGCCCTCTTTTCGGTAGTCGAAATCGAGGAAGCCGTGATTGGCTGTCCGGATGCCGATGATCGGCTTTCCTGAGTCCAGGTAGTCGTAGAGGCTCTGCAACTGATCGGGCGGAAGCGACAGGAGACGCGTGAACACGATTACCAGGTCGCACGTTTGCAGACATTCGAGTCCTGGAATACGGTGCGCGACCTTCGGGTCTTCCCACCGGATCTTCTGCGTAGGATCGACCTCGTCGTTCGCGTTCAGACAGAAGAGAACCGTGCAACGAAATCCGTGGCGTGCGGAAAGGAGACGGGCCAGCATCGGCATCGCGTACTCGCTGCGATACTCCTGATCTCCGGCGATCAGGACGACATGCTTGCCGGCGCCCGGACCGTCGCCGCCGGGATACGTCAGCCACAGCGGACTCTCCGCGCTCGGAAGCTCGGCGGCGCCGAGGCTCCCTCCGTCGCTTACCATCGCGACCGACGCGCACAGGACGATCGCGAGCAGTCCGAAACGCACGGCGGTCGAAGTCATCGTCGCAGCTACCGAGGAGAGATTTCCGAAATCATTCTCGCAACGCGAAGCCTAGCGGGAGGCATGGCTCGCCGGAGCGACCGCCCGCAGGAGCCGCCCGCAGTCAGCGAGCGGGGATCTCGTTGACCGTATAGAACGCGTTGCGATGGAGCAGTTCTTCCTCGTCGCGCGAACGCAGGCCCGAGAGATCGAATTCGTACACGAATCCCTGCTTGAGCGAGTCGAGAGCGATCGTCGCCGAAAGCCCGTCCTCGGCGAGAGCGACCGCTTCGACGGAGGCTTCGAATCGCTCGATCTCCGGTCCGCCGTAGCCGGCGTGGTAGGGGTGCGTGAAGGCGGAGATCGCGTAAGAATCCGCTGCTTGCCCGGCGCTCCGATCGACGGGCTTGGTGAAGGCGATCCTGAACCCGTCCGGCTCGATCGTAATGCGTTCGATCTCGAACGGCATTTTCCCGCTCCATTGGAGGCGTTCGATCGCGTAGGGCTTGATGCCCCGCACGGGCCAGCCGCGGTTGGTTCCTCCGCACAGCAGGTTGCCGCCCGGGGTGAATTCGACGTCGAGGATTCCGGTCGACAGTCCCTCGCGAAACGGATAGCAGGCTCCCTGCCAGACGCCGTTCACCTGTTCGGTCGTGGCGCGCATCAGGATCGACTGCGTGTAGTCTCCGAGAAAGATCTGGTTCTCGAACGGACCGAACTTTCCCTGCGTGGCGTCCACGCGGAAGCCGGTGATCGACCGGCCCATCCGGATATAGGGAAAGATGACCGCGTAGGGCGTCAGGGTTTCGACGCGGTCCTTTTCCGTCGCGATGCGAGTTCCGGACTTCGGCATCGGCGGCACAGGCCCCAGTTCGGGCGAATGCTCGTACCAGTGGAAGCTTGCCGGATGACCGTGAAAGCTCCTCGGCGACACGGCCTTCAAGCTGCACGAACAATTCCACGGACCCTGGCTCTCGATGTAGAAGAGCGCGCCGTGTACGTCGAATCCGATTCCGCCGGGACTGCGCAGGCCGCTGGCGAACGCGGTCGTCGTTCCGTCCGGCGCGACCTTCATGATGAAGCCGCGGTTCAAGGCGTGCGAATAGTACGACTCTGACAGGCCAAGCGCCACGAACTGGTTTCCGTCGGCGTCGAGCTTCGAGCCGAACGCGTACTCGTGGTAATTCGCGTATCCCCAGGCGTCCGACAACGTCTCGAAGCGATCAGCCAGACCGTCGCCGTTCGCGTCGCTGACGCGAGTCAGTTCGCAGCTCTGCGTGACGCGAAACGCGTCATCCTTCCACGTCAGTCCGAAGATCTCGTCGAGTCCCGTCGCGAACCGATGAAACGTGGGGATCGGCTTCGGCGCGTCGACGCCGTCGATCAAGTAGATCTCGCCGCGTCGCGTCCCGACCGCCATTCGTCCGTCCGGCAGCGCGGCGAACGCTCCTGCCTCGATGACCGCGTTCTCGGGCAGCGGGATATCGACGATGGGATAGAACTCGCGCTCGCGTTCTTCGGTTCCCCAACGCTCGCCGACTTCCTCCGCGCGGAGCGTTCCGATCGACGATGCGGCCATCGAAAGGGTCAGACAAAGAACCTTCAGGGACCTACTTGCTGAGCGGTTCATAGACGAACTCCGAAGAAGACAGGCCCTGGGGAATTCGCAGTCGCAGCAGCAACTCGGATCGCTTCGGATCGTCGGGCGAAGATCGCAGCTTCGTTTCCGTCTCCGGAATCGTCAGTCGCAGTCGTTCGCTGCGGAAGACGCGATCGGACTCCTGGACGATTTCCCCGACGAGCGCACGGAACCAGACGGTCTGCTCCGCGGGCGAATCGAACCGCAGGACCCGTTCGAGCCGGCGTCGAGACTCGGGGCCCGCCGCCGTCGATCGATCCTCGACGTCGATCGTACCGACGCGATACATGAACGTGGGAACTTCCGCTTCGTCCAGGGCGTATCCCCGGAACTGGTAGCCGACGTTCTTGGGATAGAGCGGGTCCGGATTGGTTTTGGCCTCTTGCGTCATCACGGGAAGCAGCGGCCATGGCGAGTCGTCGTCCGCGAGCGTCGCGAACGAGACATCCTGCGGCAGCAAAATCGGTTCGGCGCTCGGATTGAAATCGCCTGACC
Source organism: Lignipirellula cremea (assembly GCF_056501455.1). Lineage (NCBI taxonomy): Bacteria > Pseudomonadati > Planctomycetota > Planctomycetia > Pirellulales > Pirellulaceae > Lignipirellula > Lignipirellula cremea. The sequence goes on along the minus strand of NZ_CM151415.1, from coordinate 4,008,045 downwards.
CCTGACCGCTCCAGTTCACGCCGATGAAGTCTCCCTGCCAGATGGCCGAGAGCGCTCCCGTCTCGGCGTTGAAGGCGTAGCTCAGCTTCTCCGGGAAACCGACGGCGATGCCGCGAAAACCGGCGACGCGACTTCGACCGCGATAAGTCTTCGTCTGATCCTCCACGGTCAGTTTCGTGGCCACAGCGCGAATGCCCGGCGGATCGGCGGCTGACGTTCCGAGCGAAAGGTAGTACCAGATCGCTTCGATCTGACGATCCGTATCGCCGTCCAGGATCGTCGTCAGGAAGGCTTGCCCGTTCGGCCACGCCGTCGGCATGACCGTTCGCGGACGATAGGCGCCGGGGTTCCGCAGGTAGCTGTCGAACCATTGCGGCTGAAGTCGCTGGTAACTCGTCGTCAGGTCGATGCCCTGATTCCCGGGCGACGCTTTGCCGTTGAAGTTGTGACACGCGATGCAGTTCAGCCCTTTATCGCCGACCAGTTCGCGCCCCGCCTGACGCATCAGCTTCTCGCGCTCGCGATCGCTCTCGACGCGACTCTCCGGATTCGGAAGCTGCCAGGTCGAGTCCTCCGCAATATCGACTCGGCTCAGCAGCGCGGGCAGGCCCTGAAGGTCGTCGGCGCCGAACTGAGGCATGCGGGTCGCCATGTAGGGACGAACGCTTTCGCCGTCGAACAGGACCTTCTTCATCCAGACCGGACGCAACTTCGCTCCGACGTGCGTGAGGGGGGGCGGGATACGACCATCGTCGCCGAGGTTCGGCTGACTGCCGCCGAAGAAGGCGTTGACGTCGTCGTGCACGCCTCCGAAGTCGTCGCGAACGTGACAGGCGATGCAGCGAAACGCGGTCAGCGTCTTCGCTATCGAGGTTTCGTCGGACTCGGGGAGCCGACTTTCGCGGAGCGACGCGACGATCGCCTTGGCCTGCGCGTCGTCGAATCGAAACCGCGGACTGCTGTCGCTCGTCGTCGACAAGCAGCCGCGAGTCAGGTCGGCAGTCGCAAGCGAACTGATCGGCGGAGCCGCCGTTACGCCGGGCAGCGAATGACACGCGGCGCAGTTGAGTTCCTGAAAGCGCTTCGCGCCCTCCTTCACGAGATTCGCGTCCGGGACCAGCGCCGTTACGGTCGGCGCCTGGTCGCCGACCAGGTAACCGGCAATCGCCAGCGACTCCGCAGGCGTCAGCTTCATATCGGGCATGCGACCCGAAGGCCGGACTCGCAGCGGCTGAAACAGAAACTCGCTGAGCGACTTCGCGCTGTACTTGGCGCCGACGTGACTCAACGGGACGGCGTCCGGCTTGACCGCTTCCTTCGCGACGAGGGTCTCGTCGTCGTCTTCCGCTTCGTAGGCGTCGTCCCTCCCGTCGTTTCGCTTAGAAGCTCCCTGCATAACTTCGAGCGCTTCTTTCGGTCCGTGACAGGCCACGCAGCCGACGGAATGGAACAACGCCCTTCCTTCCTGACGATCGATCGGCTGCTCAGGCTCAGCTTGAAAGACGTCCGTCGACTGCGCGACCAGAAAGTGCGTCAGCGCTTCCGCGATACGGTTTCGCTCCTCCTCGGACTCCGAAGCCAGCAGGTCCGGCATCGTCGAGCCCGGATGAGCCGTCGACGGCGACGCGAGGAATCGTCGAAGGTACTCCGGCGAGACTCGCGAACCGACGCCGGTCAGGTCAGGCGCCGACTTCGCCGGTATCGAGTTTCCCTCGATCCCGGTGTGACAGGAAACGCAGCGGAACTCGGAGATCAGCAGGTCGCCTGCCTGCGATTGCGTCAGGGGATGGTTGCCCGGCAAGGACGGATCGCCGCCGTTCGCGGTCGCAGTTCCTGCGAGGAGCGCAAGCACGATCGACAGGCGAAAGCCGAGCGACGTTGCGCCTAGCGCGGGAAAGCTCTTGCTTGTCCGATTCATGGGGCGGTCGATAGAGGCCTGGGCGGTCGACTCCGACCCTCCGATTTCGATCGTTCCAACATCGCTTTCAGTTCGCGAGCGATCTCGGGACGTTCGGAAATGAGGTTCGTCGTCTCTCCGGGATCGGTAGAGAGGTCGTAAAGCTGTGCGGAAGCGCCGGGCACGGCTTCAGGCAACTGGAACGGTTGAAGGTCCGGGTCGCTTTCGTAGCGGTTGCCGCCGGAGCCCGCGTGATCGAGGTACTTCCAATCTCCGCGACGAATCGATAGCGTCCTTGCGCCGCCGAAGGCCTGGTGCAAAAGATAGGGACGCTCCGGCGCCGCAGCGTCCTCGAACAGAGCGGGCAGCAGACTGATACTATCCTCGGCGGCGGCGTCGGGGAGCTCCGTGCCGACGATCTCCGCGACCGTCGCCATCACGTCGACGAGACTCGCGAGCCGGGGACTGACCGAACCCGCCTTCACCCGACGGGGCCAGCGGACGATGAACGGGACGCGATGTCCGCCCTCCCAGTCGTCCCGCTTCATTCCGCGCCAAGGCCGAGCGTCGTCATGGCCGTGGTCGGCACGCATGTGGACGACGCTCGTGACTTCGGGTCCGTTGTCGCTCGTAAGAATGACCAGCGTATTTTCGGCGATTCCAAGTTCGTCGAGCGTTGCGGTCAACTCGCCGACGATCCAGTCGAGCTGGTGAATGAAATCGCCGTGCGGACCCGCATCCGTCTGTCCCTGGAACTGCGGCGCCGCGAACGACGGCAAATGCACGGCCTGCGCGGAGTGAAAGAGAAAGAACGGCTTCTCCGGCGACTGGCGAACGTGTCGTTCGAGGAACTCGCGACTCCGCTTCAGGAAGGCCAGATCGACTTCCTCCATCGGAAAATCGGGCGCGACGAGGCCGGGACGGCAATCGTTCGCGTACGGATGTTGCGGCAACTTCGACCGGTCGACGAGCTTCGTCGGCGGCGTCGGCACGCGGTCGTCTTCGATGAAGGCGTAAAGCCAGTCGGTCGTCGGACAGCAGGCCGTACCGAAGAACGACTGAAAGCCGTGATCGATCGGCCCCCCTTCGATCCGGCGCGAAAAATCGACTTGTCGCACCGCTTCGACGCCGGAGCCGCGGACGGGCTTTCCGTCTTCGTCGTAGAACGTCAAGCCGACGTGCCACTTGCCGACGCACGCGGTGGCGTATCCGCGATCCCGGAGCATGGCCGGCAGAGTCAGCCGGCCGGGCGAGATCAGGGAAGGTCCTCCGACTCCGGTGAACACCGTTCCGCCGTTCGGAACGCGAAACGCCATCTGCCCCGTCATCAGGCTGTAACGCGAGGGCGTACAAACGGTCGCCGGACTGTGTGCGTCGGTGAACCGCATCCCTTCGCTCGCCAGGCGGTCGATATGGGGCGTCGGAACCTTCGACCGGTCGTTGTAGCAGCCGACGTCCCCGTACCCGAGATCGTCGGCGAGGATTAGCAAGACGTTAGGATTCGCTTCGTCGGCCGCGGAAACCTGGCCGCAAAGGATCGAAAGGAGAGCGACCAGCGCAAGCCGATTCATGACGATTGGACCCGGCGTTCGAGGTCGCTCCGCGGCGACGAGACAGGAAGCAGGGCCAGCGAAGTCATCGCTACTTCCCCTCCTTCAGGAGTTCGACCATCGCCTGACCCATGGCCTCGCCGACGTCCATGTAGACTTCGGCTTTGCCGCCGTAGTGGCCGTTGCCGCTGCCGCCCTGGGCCATGGGGTTCGTGTAGACCGTGGCGACGTTGCCGACGAATTCCGGATACTTGCCGCTGTCGCCGTCGACGGCGAGCTGCGCGTCGAGAATCATGCCCCCAGGCCCTTCGCTTCCCTTCGTGCTCTCGCCGAGCGTGGCTAGGACGAACTTCGCGTTCGGAGCATCGAAGTCTTTCCGCAACTGCTTGATGAAACGGACCAGATTCTCCTCGTAGCGGCTCGCGTGACCGGGATTCCCCGCGTCCTTCTCGCCTTGCCAGAAGAAGAAACCGGCGACCTCGAATTCGGTAGCGTCGGGATAGTACGTGCTGAGTTCCGCGAGGACCTTCCGGGCTTTGCTCACGTCCGAATCGTACTGCTTGCCCGCATACCAGTCGATCGGCTTGCCGGCCTTGTCGAGCCAGGGCCCCGGGTCGGTCGCGACGCCTTTCGCCTCGTCCATCTCCCAGGAATCGGGACGATCCTGATAGCCGGCGTAGACCATCGTCTTTTCGACGCCCTGCCGATCCTTGACCACGAACGGGTAGCGTTCGCTACCCGGCGGAAGGAGATCCCAGCCCAGACTCCGATTGCCGATGCAACTCTTGAGGATCATCACCGGCGCGTCGACCGCGTTCCCGACGAAGTGCGCGATGCCGAATTCCGGACCGATCGTCTTGCACGTTTTGACGGTCATCCATTCATTGTTGAAGAGTTGCGTCCCGCCGCCACGGCCGTCCATGACGCGCACGTAGCGCACGTCCTTACGATCGGACCATTCGCCTGACTCGTCGACGAGGTAGGAGTATTTCTGCTTCTCCTTGACGGCATGCTCCAGGGAAACGTCGCTGCCGGCGACCTTCCCCAGGCCGACCATATTGGACTGTCCGAGCAGGACGAACACCTGGACCGGCTTCGTCTTGTCCGACGGTTCGTCGCCGGAAGCGAGCGATCGGACCGGAGCGTCGACAGCGTAAGCCGCCAGCAGAATCAGCGCCATCGCGACCGTCTGGACGAAACGACGTCGGTAGATTTCGGTCATCGAACGAGTTCCGGTTGGTCGAACCCAGGATCGCCGCGAGCGCAGCTTAGTCCCCTTCCCGTCGCATCGACGTCGGTGCGTCGGAGGATTTCAGTCTATATTCCGCGAAGAGAACGCTCTTGGCTAAGAAGTGCATCGAACCGTGAATCCGCGCACAGAAGTTCCGGACGCGACCAGATCGCCGCATGTTTCGCAGGTGGAAGTCGCCCTGCTGGAGCGGCTCTTCGACCGCTCGCCGGACGTAGCGTTTTTCGTCAAGGACGCCGCGGGACGCTACGTCGCCGTGAACGAGTCGCTGATGGCGCGACACGGCCTGAAGGACCGATCGCTCGCGATCGGCAGGCGCCCGAGCGACATCTGCCCCGGCGACTTCGGGCGGATCCCCACCGAGCAGGACGAGCGAGTCTTGCGTACGGGACGTCCGCTCGTAGACCACCTCGAGATGCAGTGGCATCGACCCAACGACCCGGTCTGGTGCCTGACCACGAAGTTGCCGATTCAGGATTCCGCGGGCGCCGTCGTCGGCCTGATCGGCTTCTCGCGCGACATCCGCGTTCCGGTCGAGTCTCACGAAATTCCGGAGGACTTCGCGAGCGCGGTCGACGAGCTCGAACGAACGCTTTCGCCGGAGATCACTCCCGCGTGGCTGGCACGTCGCTCGAAACTTTCGTCGCAGCGACTGGCTCGTCTGACGAAGCGGCTGTTCGGCCTGACGCCGAGCCAGTTCATCACGAAATCCCGGATCGCCGCCGCCTCGCGCCTGCTTCGCGGTTCCGAACGATCGGTCGCCGAAATCGCGACGGCCTGCGGCTTCTACGACCACAGCGCTTTCACGCGCGCCTTCCGATCCGCCGTCGGCATGACGCCCTCCGAGTTTCGCGCGCAACGCTCCTGAAATAACAGGGGGCTACGCTCTATTCATCCAGACGCAGCCGCACGAGCAGATCGTTCAAGTCCGCTTCGGCGTCCGACGCGTCCGGAAGCGAGGACGCCTGCATCGCCGCTTCGAGATCGCCGGTCAGGCGCCGGACCGCATCGCGGTGGAATTCGACGTCGATGCTCGGCAGGGTGACGGACTCATGCTCGGCGAGTTTAAGTGCGATCAGGTCGTCGATGAACGGCAACTTCGCCTCCTCGTTGAGCAGCAGCAGATTGGCTTCGATCTCGCCGGTTCGCATCAGGCGCTGTCCGGTCAGCAGCACGCGATAGACGTACAACAGCGGCTTCGCTCGCGGAGGCTGTTCCTTCTCGAACAGCTTCCACTGCGTCTCCGCGAAGCCGAGATAGTGATGTGCATGAAAGCGCGTCACGCAGCGGCGGCCGATCGCCTTCAATTCGTCGTGCCAGGGCGTCGTCGTCACGACCAGCGGGGAGAAGAGTTGCTCCAGAACGTAGCCGTTCTTCTTCAGCATCAGTCGGAAGAACTTCGCGGCGTCGTGCGTGACGAGATCGATCTCCGTCCCCTCGACGATTTCGTTTCGCTCGACGGTCTCCTCGCCCTCGCGCAGACCGACGACCGTGCGCAGGGGCAGGCGGTGCACGCCGCGCAGGTCGAAGTCCGAGTCGGGAGAAGGAAATCCGTAGAGATGTGCGCCGCTGATCGTCGCGAACAGGAGCGGATAGGGATGGCTCGCCGCCGTTCGTCGCAGCAGGTCCTCGCGGTCGATCATGGCAGTTCCTCGTGGACGGCAGCGCGACGCGCTTCGATCAGGAACGCGTCCGCCGCGGCGTAATCGGGACGATCGGGCAGCGTCGATTCGGCGTAGGCCCGGTCGAACTCTTCATGCAACTCTTTCCGCCAAGCCTCGACCTGCTCCCAGGACAATTCGCCCGACTTCACGGCGAGCAGCCTTTCGCGATGCTCGCCGACGTCCACGCGAATCGAACCCTCCCGCAGCGCCGCGATCCCTGACAGAAGCAGCCGCAGAAGATGCATGCTGTGTTTGGGCTTGGCCGTGCCGCGAAGACGCCGGTCGGTCAGCGACTTCTTGAACTGCGACAGGACATAGCCGTTGTAGGTCTGGTAAATCATCCGCGACAGAAAGATCGACCGCATCGCGAGCAGTCGCTCGCCGAGCGGCGTCGCGAATTCCACGATCGGCGAGTAGAGCGTCTCCAGGACGTTGGGATTCGCCTTCAGCGCCAGGACGAGGAACTTCTGAAGTTCCCAGTAGACCTCCTGCGTCGCGTCGTTCTCCAACTGCTCCGGCACGCCCACGAGCGACCAGTGCCGCGCCGCGGGCGGAAGATAGACGCCGCGGCGGTCGGTATCCGAATCCTCGCCGTCCAGGCCGAACGCTCGCGAGCCGACGACGCACTTCAGAATGACGCGATCGTAAAGATCGGCTAAAGGAATGTGATCGCCTGGTTCTCCGCGCGAGAACTCGGCAAGCCGTTCGATCTCTGCATGCGCAAGCTTCGCCTCGACGCCGTCGATGAAGCGGACGCGGTAGGGCGAGTTCTCATCCGAGGGCGATTGCACGACCACGCCGACGGCGCCCGCGGGATGCGCCCGCCTGCCGGGAGGATCTTCGACGTCGCGGAGCGCGACGACCTTCGTGCCGACGGAGTAGATAAGATTCACGAGCTTCGCGTCCAGACATCAGGTACGGCAAGTCAGCAGGCTTCGACGTCGAAGACGGCGTGCCGAGGGGATCAGGTTCGCCGGCGCCGCGAAAGATTGCCTCCGGCAACAAGATCGCTTGAACGCGTCACTTGATGCGAGTTCGCTGCGAACCCTCGGACGCCTGGCCGCTCTAGCTTGTCGAAGGCATCGTATCGACTCGTCCGCCGGTCCGCACGGAAGTCGCGGAACCTCCGCCTCATGTTGCTCACCATCGCCACGGAACGGTCGCCCGCACGCGATCTCGGGTATCTGCTGCACAAGCGACCTGATCGCGTGCAATCGTTCGACCTCAGCCTCGGCAAGGCGCACGTCTTTTACCCGCAGGCGGACGATCAGCGATGCGAGGCGGCCCTGCTGCTCGACGTCGATCGGGTCGGCATGGTACGCGGGAAGGGAGAGTCCCAAGCCGGTCTGCTCGATCAGTACGTCAACGATCGACCCTACGTCGCTTCGTCGTTCCTGAGCGTCGCGATCGCGCAGGTGTACGGCTCCGCGCTCGGCGGTCGGTGCAAGGATCGTCCGGAACTGGTCGGCGAATCGATGCGTCTGGAAGCGTCGATCGAGGTCCTGCCCGTACGCGGCGGAGAACCGTCGCTGCGTCGCCTGTTCGAGCCGCTCGGCTACGAACTCTCGGTCGAGCGTCACCCGCTCGACGAAACCTTTCCCGAGTGGGGAGGGAGTCCGTACTTCTCGGTGAAGCTGACGGGCACGACGACGCTGTCGCGACTGCTGACGCATCTGTACGTCCTCATGCCCGTCTTCGACGAACGGAAGCATTACTTCGTCGGCGACGCGGAGATCGAGAAGTTGCTCGCGAAGGGCGACGGATGGCTGGCTGCGCATCCGGCGCGGGAGGAGATCGCGCGCCGTTATCTGGGCCGCCATCCCGGTCTCTACCGGCAGGCGCTCGCGCGGCTGGCAGACGAGATTCCGATCGAAGAGGACGAAGCGTCGGCGAAGGCGAGCGACGCCGCCGAGGAGGTTCTCGAGAAGCCCAGGCGCCTGAACGACCTTCGGCACGAATCCGTCGCCGAAGTCCTGCGATCGTCCGGAGCGAAGAGCGTCCTCGATCTGGGCTGCGGCGAAGGGCGGCTGCTGCGCGAGCTGATCGACGACAAGCGCTTCGAAAGACTGGCGGGGCTCGACGTCTCCGTTCGCGCGTTGGAGATGGCCAAGCGACGACTGAAGGTCGATCGGCTGCCGGACGCGAAGGCGCAGCGGCTGGAGTTCCTGCACGGTTCGCTCGTCTATCGCGATCGGCGGATGGAGGGCTTCGACGCCGCGGCCGCCGTGGAAGTGATCGAGCATCTCGATCCGCCGCGGCTGGCGGCTTTCGAGCGCGTCGTGTTCGAGTTCGCGAAGCCGAAGTTGGTCGTCATCACGACCCCCAACCGCGAGTACAACGCGACCTGGCCGACGCTTCCCGCGGGTCGGTTCCGACACCCCGACCACCGCTTCGAGTGGACGCGTCAGGAGTTCGAGGCGTGGGCGACTTCCGTCGCGGCACGCTACGGTTACCGCGTGCGCTTCGCGCCGATCGGTCCCGAAAGCGCGGAACTGGGAGCGCCGACGCAGATGGGAGTCTTCGAATCGTGAGCGAAATTCGCGTACCGGAACTATCGCTCGTGGCGCTGATCGGCCCGAGCGGGTCGGGCAAAAGCACCTTCGCGCGCCGGTTCTTCCTGCCGACGGAGATCCTGTCGTCGGACTATTTCCGCGGGCTGGTCAGCGACGACGAAAACGACCAGTCGGCGACCGTCGACGCGTTCGAGGCGCTGCATCACGTGGCCGCGAAGCGGCTGGCCCGCCGCAAACTCGTCGTCGTCGACGCGACGAACGTCCAGCCCGAATCGCGGCGCCCGCTCGTGCAACTGGCGCGGACGTATCACTGCCTGCCGGTCGCGATCGTGCTCGACCTGCCCGAAGGAGTCTGTCGCGAACGGAACCGCGGCCGCGCGGACCGCGACTTCGGACCGCATGTCGTGCGGAACCAGCGCTCGCAACTGCGCCGCTCTCTTAAGGCGCTGAAGCGGGAAGGCTTTCGCCAGGTCTTCGTGCTGCGCAGCGCGGAGGAAGTCGACGCCGCGACGCTGGTCAGGACGCCGCTCTGGAACGACCGCCGCGGCGAGTCGGGACCGTTCGACGTCATCGGCGACGTCCACGGCTGCTGCGACGAACTGGAGGACCTGCTGGCCGATCTCGGCTACGTAGCGAGCGACGTCGATCCCGTCGACGACGTCTGGGGCGCTCGCGTCTTCCGGCATCCGGAGGGACGACGGGCGGTCTTCGTCGGAGATCTGGTCGATCGGGGGCCGCGCGTCCTCGACGTGCTGCGCCTGGTGCGCAACATGGTCGTCGCCGGGTCCGCGTTCTGCGTACCGGGGAATCACGACGCCAAGCTGCTCCGCAAACTCGGCGGGGCGAACGTCCGGGTCGCGCATGGGCTGGCGCAGACGCTGGAGGAAATCGCGGCCCTGCCCGAGGAAGTCCGCCCGCGATTCAGCGCCGAACTGGCGACCTTTCTCGACAGCCTGGTCAGTCATCTCGTCTTCGATGAAGGGCGCCTGGTCGTGGCCCACGCCGGCATGAAGGAAGAGATGCAAGGACGGGCGTCGGGAAAAGTCCGCGAGTTCGCGCTCTACGGCGAAACGACGGGAGAAACCGACGAGTTCGGCCTGCCCGTGCGCATGAACTGGGCGGCTGAATATCGCGGCGCCGCGACGGTCGTCTACGGCCATACGCCCGTACCGAAGCCCGAGTGGCTCAACCGGACCGTGAACGTCGATACCGGGTGCGTCTTCGGCGGCGCGCTGACGGCTCTGAGTTATCCGGAGCGGGAGTTCGTCTCCGTTCCGGCCAGGAAGACGTACTGCGAACCCGCGCGACCGTTCCTGCAATCGCCCAACGGAGCGGCGATGGGCGCGGACGCGAGCGGACAGGAGGTCGCGCTCGACGCGCAGGACGTCCTGGGCAAGCGGATCGTCGCCACGCGACTCGCGGGCAACGTCACGATTCGGGAGGAGAACGCCGCCGCCGCGCTGGAAGCGATGAGCCGCTTCGCCGTCGATCCGCGATGGCTGATCTACCTGTCGCCGACGATGTCGCCCCCTGCCACTTCCGCGGAGCCCGGTCTGCTGGAACACCCTGCCGAGGCGTTCGACTACTTCCGGAGCGAAGGGGTCGCGACCGTCCTCTGCGAGGAGAAGCACATGGGTTCCCGCGCGGTCGCGATCGTCTGTCGCGACGCCGCCGCCGCGCGCGAACGGTTCCTCGTATCGAGCGGCGAGGCCGGCATCGTCTACACGCGGACCGGTCGCCGATTCTTCAACGACGCGGCGACCGAAGCGGAACTGCTCGCCCGGCTTCGCGGGGCCCTCGACGCCACGAATTTCTGGGAGACGTTCGGCACGTCCTGGGCGTGCTTCGACTGCGAACTGATGCCCTGGTCGGCGAAGGCGCAGGAACTGCTGCGCTCGCAATATGCGGCCGTCGGCGCCGCCGGGTCTGCCTCGGTCCCGGCAGCGATTCAGGCGCTGGAGCGAGCGGCGTTGCATGTCGTCGGCGAGGAGCGGGAGCGCCTCGCGGCGTTACAGGACGCCTACCGCGCTCAGGCGTCGAACGTCGATCGCTTCGTGGAAGCCTATCGCCGGTATTGCTGGCCGGTCCGCAGCGTGTCCGACCTCAAGCTCGCGCCGTTCCACCTTCTGGCGACGGAGGGGAAGACCTACTTCGACCGTTCGCACGTCTGGCATATGGAAACGATGGCGGAGATCTGCCGCGCTGACGCCGACGTTCTGCTTGCCACGCGATGGCGAACGGTCGATCTGGGGTCGCCCGAGAGCGAAGCGGACGCCGTCGCCTGGTGGAAGGAATCGACTGCCGCGGGCGGCGAAGGAATGGTCGTCAAGCCGTTCGACTTCGTCGCGACGAATCGCGGACGCGCCGTGCAGCCGGCGGTAAAATGTCGCGGGCCGGAGTATCTGCGGATCATCTACGGACCGGACTACGATCTGCCGGAGAACCTGCTGCGGTTGCGGTCGCGAAGTCTCGGGCGGAAGCGGTCGCTGGCGCTGCGGGAATTCGCGCTCGGCGTCGAAGCGCTGGAGCGGTTCGTCGCCCAGGAGCCGCTGCGCCGCGTTCATGAATGCGTCTTCGCGACGCTGGCCCTCGAAAGCGAGCCCGTCGATCCTCGACTGTAAGGGTCGCCTACGTCCTTTCGGTCGCTCGCGCTTCTTCGCGAAGTTCCCGATCGATGAAGAAAGGGCCGGCGGGAAGGAGCGACGCCACGAGCGTCCTGGCGAGTTTCCCGTACGACCAGCGGTTCGCGCGAAAGGCGAACAGCGCGGCCGCGACGTAGAGCAGGAACAATCCGCCGTGCACGCTTCCGGCGATCTGCACGAAGATCGGAAGGCCGGCCAGGTACTTGAGCGGCATCGCGACGAGCAGCAGCGCCAGGAACGACGTTCCTTCGGCGAGCCCGACGAATCTCAACAGCGTGATCGGTCGTTCGATCTTCATTCCGTTCTTCGTTTCCGGGTCGATCCCGTTCAATGCCTTCTTCGATCTCGGCGAACGTCACGCCCCCAGTTTGGCCCGTCGAACCAGCTCGTAGAGCATGACGCCGGCGGCGACGGCCACGTTGAGCGAGTCCGCTCTTGAGCGCCTGCGCTGAAACGAGCTCGACGTTCCACGGTGCCGTTTCCCAACGGCAGGTTCGAGATCAGGGCGATTCGCGTTTATCGGATCGAGAGAACACGGCGAGAAGCGGCGGCAGGAACAGGAGGTCGGCGACCAGCGCCGAGCCGAGCGTCAGGCAGGTGATGATCGCGAAGATCCGCTGCTCACGCATGCCGCTGAAGACGATCGTCGACACCCCCAGCACGATCACCAGGGTCGTCGCGATCAGCGCCGTGCCGGTCTTCGCGAAGGCGGTCCGTATGGCATCGATCTCGGGGAGCGTCCTGCGCTCCACCTGATAGCGAGACAGAAAATGGATCGTGTCGTCCACCGCGATGCCCAGGCAGACCGTCAGCGCGCAGACGGCCGATAGCTCCAGCGGAAGTCCGACGGCGACCAGGCACGCTCCCGTGAACGCCAGCGGAAAGATGTTCGGCAGCAGCGAAATCAGGCCCAGGCGGAGCGATCGGTAGGCGACGCCGAGGACGACGAAGATCACGATCGCCGCCGTCCCCAGGCTGTAGAACAGATCGAGCATCACGCGATAGAGACCGCGCCAGCGTTCGACCGCCGATCCGGTCAGCGACAGCGTGAAGTTGGGATGCTTGGCCTCGATCGAACGCAGGTCGGCTTCGACCTGCTCGAACACCGGTCCGTAAGCCGCGATGCCGACGTCGCGCACGCGAAAGGTGACCGTCGCCTGGCGATTCTCCGGCTCGTAGAAGATCCGTTTGAGCGATCCGGGTAGCAGTTCCGCCAGCGACATTCGCTCGGACGATTCCGGATCGCCCGGCAGCGCGTCGACGAAGCTCTTGAGCGACATGGGACTGCCGATCAGGTCGTCGCGTCGCAGGGCGGCGTCCGCGGCGGCGACGACCTCCAGCAGAGCGTCGGAATCGCCGTCGACTTCATCGGTCCAATGAATCCGCACGACGCCGCTTTCCATGCCCCCCGTGACGTGTTCCAGTCGCGCGAGAGCTCGCGAGGCTTCTGAATCGGAGGGGAGCAGGCTCGTCAGGCGCTGGTCCGGGCGCAACGTCGCGGAGACTCCGACCAGCCCCAGAGCGAGAGCTACCCCGAGGGCCGTCATGCCGACCCGATGCGAGAGCGACCAGTCGACGATCCGGCCTACGGGCGCCACCCACGCGTCCGCGAGGCCTCGCTTGGGCGGACGCTTGTCCGCATGGCGGAGGAGCAGCGTGCAAAGTCGCGGAGTCAACAGCGCCACCGCGACGAACGCCGCCCCCACGCCGATCACGCAGCTCCAACCGAACTCGCGAACGACCTCGTGAGAGGCAAGTCCCAGCGAACCGAGGCCGATCGCGGTCGTGAGCGACGTTAAGAAGCACGCTCCCCCCACCTCGGCCAGAGCTTCGGGCGCCGCGACCGCTGCACTCGTCCCCTCCCCCTGTCGCCGCCGAATCTCCATCAGCACGTGAATGCCGTCGGCGAACCCGACCATGCTGATCAGCACCGGCAGCACGATGTCGTTGAAGGGGTTATCGTCGAGCCCGATCAGACGCAGCAGGCCGAGCGTCCAGTAGACGCCGACCGCCGGGACCATGGCCGCGATCGCGACGACGCGAAGCTCCCGGAACAGCAGCAGGGCCATGAGAAACGCCATGCCGTACCCGATGAACTGGTACCGCTTCTCGTTCTCCTCGCGCGAGCGCTGGATCTCGACGTAGGTGGGAATCTTGCCGCCGACCTCGAAGACGAAGTCGTCTCCGGGGCTCGACGCAGCGGCTCGCTCGGCAGCTTCGCGAACGCGCGTCGAGATCGCTTCGTCGCTCTCGACGAAAAGCCAGTCGAGCCGAATCAGAATCAGCGTCGCCTCGCCATCCTCGGAGAGCATCTGTCCGCCGATGAGCGGGTCGGCCAGCGCGCGTTCGCGAGCGCGGTCGAACAGTCGCTGCGACGCGGTCGCGGGCGGAAAGACCGAGTCGCGCAGGCTGAACAGATTGATCGGCGGTACGTCGTCCATCCAGAGAACGTCCGACACCTCCGGCAGCTCGCGCAGCGCTTCGACCACGGCCCGCAGACGCGCGCTGCCGTCGGGGGTGAAGAAGCGTTCGCTCTCCGCGACGACGATCACGTCGTAATCGGTCAGGCGAAACCGCGAATCGTCGGAAGGGGGAGCCGGTGCCGCGACCGTGGGAGGCGATACGGAAGCGGGCGCTGGTTCCGGCTGCCCGCGATCGCGTTCGAGCCAGTCCTGCGGCGCGAACAGGCCGAACGTCGAGACGCCGGTCAGCGCCGCGAGCACGCCGTATGCGAACCAGGACCGCTGGGAGACGGAGACGAGCCTTCGAGTCAAAGCGCCGCTCATCGAGCGGACCGCTGCCGATGAATGGCCTCGATCTCCTCGACGCTCAGCGCGCCGTTACCGTCGGCGTCCAGCTTCCCGAATCCGAACCTCGCGACGGAGTCCGGCAACTCGTCGGGAACGATGCGTCCATCCTCGTCCGCGTCGAAGCGACGGAAATACTCTGCCGCATACTCGCTCGAACCGGAGTCGCTCGCGTCGCGCGTCTCAGGCGGCGCGACCGTGGCGACGTCACCCGTATGAACGGTCGACCGCGGAACGGCGATCTCGCAGAACCCGATCGCCATCTCCTCGTCGGTCTGGTCGCCCCAGTAGACGAAGGCGGAAGGATCGGGGTTCGTCGGGTTGCCGGACGAGTTGTCGAACCGCAGATCGGCCGTCAGGCGATCGACGTCGGCGAGAGGGATCGGGCGCTCGAAGGCATAGACATGCTGCCACTGGAAGTCATACCGCGGCACAGAGAGCAGCTTCCGCCGTTCGTCGCCTGACTCGGCATAGAGCGCGAAGCTCTTGCCGCGCAGATGCATGTGCGGCGAGACGGCGAGCAGACTTCCGTTCTTCGGCAGGCGGCCCCGCGACGCGACGATCGAGTGATCGCCCGCGTTCGGCGGGATCTCGAAGTCGCTGCGGATCGCGGCAACGGTGAACAGTTCGTGCGTAACGTCGGCTTCATCGATGAAGTCGAGGTGGATGCTGGTGACGTCTTCCTGCGGAGTTCCCGTCGGCGTGTAGTGCATCTGAAACACGAGCTTCGACCCGGCCGGAATGCGTCGCGCATGCCCCTTCGGATACGGCAGCGATCGCTGTCCGGGAACGTAGGCCGACAGCCAGCCGATGCCTTCCGCCTGGGCGCCGTCAGGCGGGCGAACGAAGACGATGCAGTGATGCACGACCGATCGGTTGCCGGGAACGACCTCGGCGCGGACGACCCAGGAATCCCGCTTCAGGCCAGGGTCGACGACGTAGTACTGATACTCGACCGTCTCGCTCGCAGGCACCTGAAACGGACGATCCCCCATTTCGACGATCAGGTCGGCCGGGGACACATGGTCGACCGGAGCAGCGTTCGCCCTGCTCGCTTCGGGGAGCGAATCCAGATCGCCCAGCGGCATACCCGCGTTAACCCAGTCCCTCAGGATTTGCTTTTCGGCGTCCGTCATGACGCGCTCGTTGGCGATCCGGACATGCCCCGGTTCGGCGTGCCAGGGAGGCATTCGCCCCGCGTCGACCGTCTCCAGCAGCGTCGGTCCCCAGCCGACGATCTCTTCGTAATCCGTCAGCGAAAACGGTCCGATCTCGCCGGCTCGATGACATTCGACGCAATGTTTTCGGAGGATCGCCGCGACTTCGCCGGAGTACGTAACCGCGTCAGCCGCGACGGCCTCGCCGGTCTCCCCACGCGGGCGCACGCGGGAGGGCTCGCGGCCGATCAGGCATCCGACCGCCTTCGTACGCGGCACGCGGATCGGTTCGCCCGCGAGCTCCTGGACCAGCGCGCGACGCAGGTCTTCTTTCCGCGAAGTCGCCCGCACCAGTCCCGGCTCGAATTCGTCGTCGATGCGGCCCCGATAGAGAACCTTGAGCGCTCGATCGAGCAAGACGACTTCCGTGATCCGCTCGGCCCCGTAGCGGTCCGCGACGACGTTCCCTTCGTCCTTGCAGATGTCGAACGTCAGATCGTGCGTTTCGGCGAAGTCGCGGAGTTCTTCGACAGAGTCCTGAACGTTGCTGCCGATTCCGATGACGCGAACGCCGCGCTCGCGAAAGTCGTCGGCCAGGGCCTGCAAGCGCGGAGCGTACAACTTCGCGATGGGACATTCGACCCCCAGGAACGCGACGATCGTCAGGTCGGCGGCGGTCGCCGACGAAAGTTCGACCTGGCCTTCCGCGACGCTCGGCAGAGCGAACGCGTAGGTCGCCTCCTCCGATCGAGCAGAGCCGACGAGCGTGAGCGTCAGGAAAAGCGCGACCGCCGATGCGCAGAGAGGGCGGGCCTTCGAAGTCCGCTGGTTCGCCATAACCATCTGTGAGCGCCTCCTCGCGATCCGTATTCGAAGCGGTGTCCGCGACCTCACGGGCCGGACCCGCCGGGAAGCCTGAATATCCTCCCCGTCGCTACGCGCGGCAAGGCGATGATCGGCAGGGTCAGGACCGCTCTCTCGATTCGACGGCTCGTTCGGTATCCGGCCCTGGCGTGGATATTTCGAACCGCTCTCAGCTCACCGTTAACGGAGCGATCCCCCGTTCCGAGGGGAGTTAACGACGCGATCCGACGCTTTGCGACGAATTTCCGTTTCGAATTCGCCACACGCACTTGAGCGTCGGACAAATTCAATTACTTG
Organism: Lignipirellula cremea; assembly: GCF_056501455.1. Taxonomy (NCBI): domain Bacteria; kingdom Pseudomonadati; phylum Planctomycetota; class Planctomycetia; order Pirellulales; family Pirellulaceae; genus Lignipirellula; species Lignipirellula cremea. Next base: position 3,991,405 of record NZ_CM151415.1, on the reverse strand, counting down.
TGGAGGGCGTCCGAGGATGGGCGGCGCGCCGCACGCGCGGACTCCGCAGGGAGCGAGGCGGAATCTTTCGTTCAGGAATGAACGGCAGTCAAAGTCCGGCCGCCTGCTCGCCGGCAGAGCCTTTACGTAATTCTGGAGAACGAGCGCCGATGTTTCGCAAGTACCTCATCCCCCTGCTGATCGCGACGATCGCTCTGACGTCGTTCGCGAACGTCGGATTGGCCAATCCGGACGGACGCCGTCCCAAGAAGCACACGCCCTGGCAGTACTTCCGCATCTTCTCCATGACGGGGGCGACGCTTTCCTACACCGGCTACCTCTACGCCCAATACGCCCGGCAGATCGCGCTCGCCAACGGTTACGACGACGGCGAGACGCAGGGCTCGTTCTACTACGGCGAATCGTACGCCTACTACAGCTTCATCTACGGGTACTACGGCTACGAGTACGGCTTCAAGGACTGGATCACGATGGCCGGCGATATGGCCGTCGCCTCGCGGAACTACGAGCAGGGAATCTACAACTACCTGCTGAACGGGTACTACAAAACCTACCCGAACCAACTCCAGCCGATCATGGACGCGCTGGACGGCGCCGTCGGCTACGAGGACCTGGCGTCGAAGTACTTTTTCTACTCCGTCACCTTCGTCACGCCGGAAGAGAAGGCCAAGAAGTAGCGAACGCGTTGCGCTTCGAAACACTCAGCGATCTCACCGCCCGGCGTCTCCTGCAGACGCCGGGCGTTTTTCGTCGACGCGCCGAAGCGCTACCCTTGGCATCGAGCGACGCCCACGTCGCGTTCCTGGCATCGAGCGACGCCCACGTCGCGTTTCGACCCTTCGAGTTCTCCCTCTTCAGCGCCTCGGCGCTTTTCCCATGGACGTCATCGCGCGCGACGAAGCTCCTCCGTTCACGACGAAGGACGGCTCGACGATCCGCGAACTTCTCGCGTATCGCAACTCTTCCATCCGCCAGCAGAGCCTGGCCGAGGCGACGCTCCCGCCGGGCAAGCGGACGCAGCGACACTATCACGCGAAGACCGAGGAGATTTACTACATCCTCTCCGGCGAAGGACGGATGGAGGTCGACGCCGAGATCCGCCTCGTTCGTCCAGGAGACGCCGTCGCCATTCCTCCCGGCGCGTGGCACCAGATCGCGACGTCAGGCGAAACGCCGCTGGTCTTCCTTTGCTGCTGCGCGCCGGCATACGAGCACGACGACACGTTCTTCGAATAACGAACGGCCGCACCACGGCGTGACGCTGGCGCCCTGCGAGAGCGGGCCGCGCATCGGTACGAACTTTCTGCGGCTAGGGTGAAAATTCCCTGCGGAGAGGGTATCGTAAAGCCCGATCGTTCCGCGTTGCCGCAACACCCCCCGGGCGCCATGAACTGGAAGAAGATCCTCGTTCCCACGGACTTCTCGCATCTCAGCGATCAGGCCGTCGGCATCGCCGCAGCCCTCGCCCGGGAGTCGGGCGGAACGCTCATTCTGCTCCACGTCGAGGAGGCGCCGGTCGCTTACGGCGCCGGCGAGATGTACTACGGCATCGCGGAGCCCGACAGCGCAGCCCTTCGCAAGATGCTGGAAGAGATCCGCCTGCCGACGGGAATTTCCGTCGAGCGTCATCTGACCGCCGGCGAACCGGCAGGATCGATCGTCCGGTTCGCGGAAGAGAACTCCGTCGATCTGGTCGTCATGTCGACCCACGGTCGGACCGGCCTCGTGCGGCTGGTGATGGGTAGCGTCGCGGAAGAAGTCGTCCGGCGGGCGAAGTGCCTGGTGTTGACGCTCAAGCCGCGCTCCGATAACCCGCCCGAGAGCCAGCCGTAGTCCGCCTCCCCCCGGAGCAGTCGTCGACTGCCCTCTCACGAAAAGAACTCGCTCGTCGGCGCACTCTTATGTCGCAATTCGGTTTTCGCAATCTCGTCGTTCCGATCGACTTCACCGAAGACTCGGACGCGGCGCTGAGTCGCGCGATGGCAGCGCTCACGGAAGGCGACGAACTGCACGTCGTGCATGTTCTCGCCGACCTCCCCATTACCGAGCCCGGCATGATGTGGGAGACGCAGGACGACGAGTCGCGCGCGGCCAAGGTCCGCGACGCGTTTCGCGTTCGCTATCCCGAATGCGCCGCGTGCGCGTTCGACGTCCTGACCGGCGATCCTGGTTCCCGGATCGCCGAGTTCGCTCAGCAGATCGGCGCGGATCTGATCGTGATGCCGTCGCACGGACGCAAGGGGCTCAATCGGCTGCTGCTCGGCTCGGTCGCCGAACGCACGGTCCGGCTGGCCCACTGTGCTGTGCTCGTTCTGCGTCACTGACGCCGCTTTTTTTCGGCGTCGAACCTCGTCTCTCGCTCGAATCTTCTCCCTGAACTCCCTCCCCGGAGCGTTCCTGATGACTTCCTTTCGTCCCTCGCGTCGTACCTTCATCGCCGCCGGCGCCGCCGTGTCGGCAGGTCTGCCGACGTTCCTCTCCAAGCTCTCGCGAGCGGAAGACAAGGCCGCTCCCAGCGAACGGCTGGTGATGGGCTGCATCGGTACGGGCGGCAAGGGCCGCAACAACATGGAGACGTTCCTAAGCTTCGGCGACGTCCACGTGAAGGCGGTCTGCGACGTCGACGCCAAGCACGCACGGATGGCGAAGGAGAAGGTCGACAGCGTCTACGGCAATCAGGACTGCAAAAGCTACACGAACTTTCTCGAACTGCTCGCCGATCCGGAAATCGACGTCGTCTCGATCGCCACGCCCGACCACTGGCACGCGGTGACCAGCGTCGCGGCGGCGAACGCCGGCAAGGATATCTACTGCGAGAAGCCGCTCGCGAACTCCGTCGGCGAAGGGCGCGCGATCGCCGACGCCGTGAAGAAGAACAATCGCATCCTGCAGTGCGGCAGCCACGAGCGGTCCACGCCCAGCATCCGCTTCGCCTGCGAACTGGTCCGCAGCGGACGCATCGGCGACCTGAACGCGATCGAGGTCAACCTTCCGACCGACGATCCGCATCACAAGGCCTGCATGGAGTTCCAGGGCATCCCTGCCGAGCAGCCCATTCCGGAGGGCTTCGACTACGACTACTGGCTGGGCCACACGCCGGTCGCGCCCTATTCCGACAAGCGGTGCCACTTCTGGTGGCGCTTCATCCTGAACTACGGCGGCGGCGAGATGACCGACCGCGGCGCCCACGTCATCGACATCGCGCAGCTCGGCGCGGGGATGGACGACACGGGTCCCGTGGAATTCATCGCCAAGGGCCAGCAGAACCCGAACTCGCTGTACGACGCGTTCTGGAACTTCGAGTTCGAGAACACCTACGCCAACGGCCTGAAGATGATCGGCACTTCGAACGCGCCGCGCGGGCTGAAGTTCATCGGCAAGGAGGGCTGGATCTTCATCCACATCCACGGCGGCAAGCTGGAAGCGTCGAGCGATAACCTGCTGAGCATCGCGCCCGAGTCGCTCGAAGTCCAGCTCGGTCGCAGCCCGGGTCACCATCGCAACTTCATCGACTGCGTCAAATCGCGCGAAGCGACCATGGCGACGGCGGAGATCGGCCACCGCACGGCGACGATCTGCCACCTCAACAACATCGCCATGAAGCTCGGCCGCCCCGTGAAGTGGGACCCGGCCAAGGAAGAGATCGTCGGCGACGCCGAAGCGAACGCCCTGCTCATGCCGTCGATGCGGAAGGAATACGACTTCGAGTCGATGCAGGTGAAGAAGGCGTAGAGATTCGAAGTTTCTTCAGGCGAGCGGAGGGTGTCAGCCCTCCGTGTCTCCTGAGATTCGGCGCGGATTCGAGAACCACGGAGGGCTGACACCCTCCGCTCGCCATGCGGTCGACCTACGAAAGCGAGCCGGACGATTCCTCGTCCGGCTCGTTCGCGTTCGGTACGTCCGCGCTCAGACGCCTTCGGTCTGCTCTTCGTCGATCTCGATTTCCAGTCCGTCGATGAAGCTGCTCAGCGCTCGCGAGCGGTAAGGCTGCTGCAGCTTTCGCACGGCCTTCGATTCGATCTGCCGGACGCGTTCGCGGGTGACCGAGAAGATCCGCCCCACCTCTTCGAGCGTGTAGGCGTAGCCGTCGGCCAGGCCGTAGCGCAGCTTCAGGATCTCCCGCTCGCGATAGTTCAGGGTGTCCATCGCTTCTTCGATGCAGCCCTTCAACGCCTGACGGTTCAGGTCTGCCAGCGGGTCGTCGTCGCGATAGTCCTGCACGAACTCGCCGAAGTAGCTGTCGTCGTGATCGCCGACCGGCTGGTCGAGCGAGAGGGGGTTCTTCGACATCTTCAGGATCACGCGGGTCTCGTCGATGGTGAGGCCCGCCCGCACGGCGATTTCTTCGAGGTCGGCGTTCCGCCCCAGTTCCTGGTGAAGTTGCCGCGCGATCGCCCTCACCTTGCCCATCGTGTCGATCATGTGAACCGGCACGCGGATCGTGCGGCTTTGATCGGCGATGGCGCGGGTGATCGCCTGACGAATCCACCACGTCGCGTAGGTGCTGAATTTGAAGCCGCGAACGTGTTCGAACTTGTCCACCGCCCGCATCAGTCCGGTGTTGCCTTCCTGGATCAGGTCCAGAAACGACAGACCGCGGTTGCGATACTTCTTGGCGATCGAGACCACCAGCCGGAGGTTGCCCGCCGACAGCGTCCGTTTCGCGGCGTCATGGGAGCGCTGAAAGCTCAGCGTTCGCGACACCCGTCGGCGAAGCGTGGCGGGGCTCTCGCCGGCGGCCCGGATCAGGAAGCGAAGTTCCGCGTGGAGTTCCGCGTCAGTCGGACCGACGACGCTCCCCCCGGCCTTTCGATTCTTGAGTTGGGCCAGGATCTGGTCCATGCGGTGCGACATCTGCGCGAGCTGCTCGAAGTGCGGCTGCAGGCGGTTGATGCGCAGATCGAACTCTTCGACCAATCGGACCGCGCGGTAGCGACGGCGGACCAGTCGGCGCCAGGCTTCCTTCCGCGTCGCCAGATCGTCGTGCTTGTTCAGGGCGATCCTGAAATCGCGGCGGTTCGCTTCGAGCATCCCGCGAAGGGTCGCGATGTTCGGGACCAGGCGCTTGATGATCTTCTTCTTCTGGACGGCGTTGGTGACCGAAACCTCGATCGTGCGATCCAGTCGCAGGTCGTTCGTCTGCACCCGCTCCAGCAGCGACAGGGCATGCCGCAGCATGTAGTCGCACGCCATCATCGAGTAGCGATACCGCACGCGGGTGCCGTCGATTTTCTGCGCGGCGGAAAGCTCTTCCTGCCGGGTGAGCAGCGGGATCTGCCCCATCTGCATCAGGTACATGCGAACGGGATCGTCCGTCATGTCGTCGCCGGAGCCTTCGCCGCCGGCCCGCTTGGCGACCTTGAACTCCTCGCGAGGAACCTCGGTCTCGGGAGCCCGGGCGCGAACGGTCGCGGACTTCCGCGGCTTGGAGACGATTCGCTTCCGGGCGATGACCGTGCGATTCCGGCGAGTCTTTGCCATCGATGCTTGCTCCTGGTGCTTCGTGCCGCTCGCCGTCGTCGGGCGAGGCCATCGTCGTGGTGACGCGACCGGAGTGATGCACCCGGGGGACCGTTCGGCGGCCCGGCGCCGAAGTCGGGATGCAAAGCCAAGCGTTAAAAGCGCTTACGCGTTACGCGAAAGAATTCGCGTCGCGGACAGGCGTCGTCAAAATGAGACGTCGCGTGCTGTTTTCGAGACGAAGCGTCGACCTAACAGGACGAGTCGACGCCGATCGCGGCGGGCGAGGACCCTTCCGCCCACGGACTCCCCGAAGGAACCGGAGCCGCTCGATAGCGAGGGCTGCGATCTGCCCGCCAGGCCCATCCTTCGACGCTAGTCACCCGACGGGGCAGCGGAAGTTCGCGAGCTAAGAATGCCCGCAAAGTCTCCGGAACCGGCGCCGGCTGCGCGGAGAAAACCGGTTGTAGCGGAGATTTTCGCTGAGCCTTCGCTCGTGAGCGAGAGCGCGAGGATAGAATCGCGCCCGTCGGTATGCGGCTCGCGCATTCGTCGCGGCGTTCGCGGCACGCGGGGCGTATCGACGAAGCGGTTATCGTCGAAGAGGCGCTCCTATGCTCTATACCATCCTCAGTCTGGTGGCCACCGCCGCCGCGATCGTCTCGGTGATCTGCTTCATCATCCTCGTGGTGAAGATGTTCCAGGCGGGCGATCCCATGATGGGGATCATCTCGCTGGTTCTCTGCATCTGCGGGATCGGGTTTCTGTTCGCCATCGTCGTCGGCTGGCTGAACGTCGATAAGTACAAAGCCCGGCAGCTCATGCCCATCTTTACGGTCGCCTTCATCCTGATGGCCGTGCTAGGCGGCATCAGCTACGCGAACACGCAGGCGATCGCCGTTCCGCAGGCCCAGCACGCCTTGCCGCAGAACCTGGTCGCGTAACGACGCCCTATCCCACGTTCGGCTTCGTTCACGAGGTCGTCAGGCAGCCTGCCCAACGACCTCGTTCGCGTAGACGCTACACCGCTTCCGGGCCGCTCACGGTATCGCCGATGCGGATCGCTTCTTCCATCGGCAGGACGAAGATCTTTCCGTCGCCGAGGTTTCCCTGCGGGCCCGTCCGCGCGACCTGTTCGAGCACGTCGAGCGTACGCTCCAGGAAGTCGTCGTTCACGGCGATCTGCAATTCGACCTTCCGAAGAAGCTGCGTCTTGTACTCGACGCCGCGGAACATAGCGGGCTGCCCCCGCTGACGCCCGTAGCCGAGGGCGTCGCAGACGGAGAAGCGCTCCACGCCCGCCGCCGCCAGCGCACGCTTCACCGCGTCGAGCTTCGTCGGCTGAATGATCGCGATGATCAGCTTCATTGCATTGTACGCCTATTAATCGCTTCGAGCAGTTTCGCCAGCAGGGCATCCGCATCATCTATCTGCTGATGCGCCGCATCACTGTGAATCAGAAAGCGACCGAGGGCATTCGCTAGCTGACTTGCTGCGTAGCGGAGCAAGTCCGATCGACATTCTATGTCAACAAAGAAATTCCGCATTGTTGTTACCGCCGCCCGGCTATCTCGTACGACGTCGGCAAATTCTCTCATCACTTTCTGTGCGTCTCGAACAGCGGCCTCGTCTACTTCAGGTTGAAGCGCAATTAGCGAAAGGCAACGACTGAAACTCTCGAAGTAGGAAGCGAGCTGTCGATGGACGTACGGCGTTTCACGCTCTAAGTGCTGCGTAAGTTCATCGCATGCTTGAGCAAAGGCAAATTCTCCCCTTAGCATCGCTTCGACGGAATAGTCACCGCGTCTCTGAAGTTCGACGACCTCCGCAGTCCGACGTTCTGTACTACTGTGAAATTCAAATTGTGCTTGCACTAGTCGCGCCATTCCTTCGCTCACTGACGACATGGCACGCTGTGCGCGATACGTCAGTTGCTCGAGATCGTCAGTGTCCCAAGGACTCGGCTCTTCAATCTCTGGCTGCGACACGGGATCGTCCGAACTCGCTCTTAAGAGCTGACCTTGCGACTGCTTCCAGTCGAGCAGCATTGCCAACAGGTGAAGGCGTGCCTTGTTCGCCAATTCATCCGCTTCGCTGAACTCATGGTACAAACAGCCCAGGTTCTGCAGTCGCCGTTTGAACTGCTGAACCTTGGATAGCTGATCGACGTCGACGTCGGGAGTGATTAGACCACTCTTAAAATAGAACATGACGGAGAGTGGCGGATCCGGCCCGGAGAGACGCTCATACGCACCGTTGAATTCTTCCTCCGTCCCAGACTCAGCTCGCATGGTCGGAGTTCCGAATCGCGTCCACATCATGCCGACGAAGATGTCATACTCGCCGAGTTGCGAGTTCACCACATCCTGAACATCAACGCCGAACCCAGGCCGCGTGTGCGTCTCCCACTTCACGAGTTCTAATGAGATAAGAAGTCTCGTCGAGAGGACGTGATTGAGTTCGGCGACTACTAGCTCAAATCTCTGGCGCTCATCATTGAGATCACCAGGAGACGCGAGTAGCACGCGCAAGAGTGTTCCGTTTGTCAACGAGGGGTATCTTGCTTGTGAAAGGCGATCGCCTGCAGCATTCCGCGGGCCTTATGCCAGGTCTCTTCGTATTCGCGATGCGGATCGGAGCCGGCAGTGATGCCGCCGCCTGCGGGCAATTGTAGCTGTCCGCCCGCCGCGGTGAGGGTGCGGATCAGGATCGACAGGTCGCTCCATCCGTCGAAGCCGACGTAGCCCGCGGAGCCGCAATAGAAACCGCGTGCCGTCGGTTCGAGTTCGGCGATGATCTCCATCGCCCGCACCTTCGGCGCCCCGGTGATCGATCCGCCCGGGAATGACGCGGCGAGAAGCGTCCAGGGATCGTTCCCGGGGGAGAGTCGTCCCTCCACGGCAGAGACGAGGTGCTGCACGTACTGGTACGTTTCCAGCTTGCAGAGCGCCGTGACGCGCACGCTCTGCGGCAGGCAGACCCGCGACAGATCGTTCCGCATCAGATCGACGATCATCACGTTTTCCGCCCGATCCTTGGCGCTCGTGAGCAGATCGTCGCGCAGGTAGAGATCCGCCGGCTCGCGGTGCAGCCGACGCCTCGTTCCCTTGATCGGACGCGTCTCGACCCAGCCGTTCCGAACCTGCAGAAAGCGCTCGGGCGACGCCGACAGGATCTGAAACTTGCCCGCGTCGAGATAGGCCGCGAAGGGCGCCGGATTCGCCTCGCACAGCGTTTCGTACAGGCCGAGCGGATCGCCGTCGAACGGGTAGGTCAGCCGCTGCGAAAGATTGACCTGGAAGATGTCGCCCGCGAAGACGTACTCCCGTGCACGCTCCACTGCGGCGACGTAGCCCGCTTCGTCGAAGTCGCTGCGAAGCTTCGGCATCCGCGGGTCGACCGCGAACGAAGGCGCAGCGAACTCGATCGGCGATGCCAGATCGCGCTGCCGCGTCGACGATCCGGCCTCCTCCGTCAACAGGCGGATCGTCTCGTCCATCCGCGCCTTCGCACGCTCGCGACGGCGTGAGGGTTCCGTCTCGGGAAAACCCTGCGAGACGATCCAGGTTCGATTCGCGACGGCGTCGAACGCTATCACGACGTCGTACAGGCCCATGGCCACGACGGGGAGCGCGAACTCGTCGAAGCGGGGACGCGGCATACGCTCGAATCGATGGACCAGTTCGTAGGAGAGCGCCCCGGCGGCGCCTCCCTGAAACGGCGGCAGATCGTCCGCATGCGGAGCGTTCGCATAGCGCCGCCAGGCATCAGCGAGCCGGTCGAACCCCGAGGGATCGTCGACCTCGCATTCGAACCACTCGAACGGATCGCAGCAGAGGAACGAATAGCGGCCCCGCTCGGCATCCGGCGACGCGCTGTCCAGCGAACAAAGCTTCGCGCGACCCGCCACTCGCCGACGGACCGCCGTCACGTCGAGCGCCGGTTCGATCAGCGCGATCTGCGCGATGCCGTCCGGCGATCGATCCGCGGTAGCGTCGATCACGCCGTGCGGCGTCAGTCGGATCGAGGAATCGGTCAAAGGCGAGTTCCCGCAGGCCAGGCGCCGTCGGTCGTGACGCGCAGGGACGATTTATAGGAATGCTGAACGACGTCGCGGCAGGGCGAGTTTTCCCACTCACTCTTGATAGCGTCTCGCAGGCGATTACGCACGACGGGAGGCGGCGACGTTCGCCGAAGCCCTTTCCGCGCGACCGTGACTTCGCCCCTTCGGACAAGCGCTGGTCGATTCAATTCCGAGGCGCTAACGTGGTCTCCGGTTCTATCGGGGGGGCGCCGTTCGCGCTCGACAGACCAAGGAGAGAGCTTGAATCGTCAATGGACCCAGTTCGCCGCGATCCTCATGATCGTCGCCATGATTTCGTTTTCGCTCTGGCCGCTGTGGGAGTGGATCAATCTCAAGACCGCGAACGCGGAGATGGAACGTCAGGCCCGCGCGGCGTACGAGAAGTATCCCGAACTGAAGCCGGCCTGGAACATCGCCATGCATGACGGCGTTCTGACCGAAGCGGAGGCGAAGGAAATCTCGGACGCCGGCAGCGAGCGCGATGCCGCGGCTGCCACGACGAGCGAGTCTGCGGAAGAAGCGCCGACCGAGACCGAATCGAACTAGGCGCGGCAGACGCCGGAGCGATTCGGGAAGCGATATGTCGGATCTCGATGCTGAGAAAAAGTTGGCGGCGATTCGAGCCGTCGACGAGGTGCGGGACGGCATGCTTCTCGGCCTCGGCACGGGCAGCACTGCCGAATACGCGATCCGCAGACTGGGCGAACGCGTCGCGGAGGGCCTGAAGATCGAAGGCGTCGCGACCTCCGCTCGCTCCGCCGCGTTGGCCCGTTCGCTCGGCATCGACGTCGTGGACGGCGAAAGCGTCGGGCGGCTCGATCTGGTGATCGACGGCGCCGACGAGATCGATCGCCAGATGCACGCGATCAAAGGGGGCGGCGGAGCCCTGCTGCGGGAAAAGGTCGTCGCCTCCGCTGCCGAACGCGTGATCGTGATCGTCGATTCGAGCAAGGTCGTCGAGCGGCTCGGGAACTTTCCCCTTCCGCTCGAAGTTCTGCCGTTCGCTGCCGCCTGGACGAAGCGCGCCGTCGAACGACTTGGCGGCGTCCCGGTCCTGCGCTCGGCGAGCGACCAGCCTTACCGGACCGACCAGGGCAACTACATCTTCGACGTCGCCTTTCGATCCCTGGAGCCGCACGAGGAACTCGCCGCCGAACTGGAACGGATTCCCGGCGTCATCGAGCACGGCCTGTTTCTGACGCAGATCGATACGCTGATGATCGCACAGGGCGACAGCGTGGAGGTTTTGGGGAGAGCGTCGGTCTAAGACGAGCTCGTCGAATCGTCCGGCTTGAACCCCTCCGGCAGCGGCGACTTTCTCGCCCGGTGGCTCGTTTCCGGCTGGGTCAACATACCCCAGTCGAGCGCTTCGTCCTGGCGATACTGCTTCCCGAGCGTCAGGGCGGTCGACGCTTTGGCCAGTTCATAGCCCAGGTAGAAGGCGTGGGAAGGATCGAGGTTCTTCGGCGACGTCGCCTGAAGGGCCTCGAAGACGTCGAACGGATCGGCGCCGGTCAGGTGAACGTCGCGATTGATCAGGTGGATCAGCCCCTCCTCGGCGAAGAGGCGATAGTTGGCGTCGCGGACGTTCGCGGCCAGGTCGCTGAGCCCCTCGGTTCCGAACGGCGCCAGCGCATTGTCGCGGAGCATCACGAGATCGTCCGCCAGTCGCTTCGGCGGCACGCGATTCTTGATCGCGTAATGGACGAGCCGCCTGGCGACGTCGCACTCGCGAACCGACGTGCGGCACCAGTTGACGACCTGCGTGGTGAGGACGCTGCCGATCCGCCACTCTTCGCAGAGCGCGAGCAGCAGGAAGTTGACCCCTGCCGAGTCGACGTCGGAGAGCTCGGTCAGGTTGCCGATCCCCATCAGGATCTCGGCGTCGGGATACCGCATTCGGCATTCGCGATACCGGGCGAGGCTTTCGCCGAAACCGAAGCCGATCGGCTCCAGGATCGGGTCGAGCCGCATCTTCACGTCGCGGGTCGCCAGGAACTCGATCGTCCGGTCGAATTCCTCGTTCTCGCCCGGCCTGTCGGGAATGACGACGACCTCGATGCCCCAGTCGGGCGCCGCGTCGCGATTCGAAGAGTTGACCGACAGAACCAGTTCCGCGCCGGCCTTCGCCGCGGCGGCGATCTCTTCGACCTGCAGGCTATCGACCGAAACGCGATGCCCCGCATCCTTCAGCGCCCGGACGACCTCCCCGACGCCGATCCAGATCGGCCCCGGTTCGCAGCCGACGTCGATCAGGTCGGCGCCTGCCGCGCGGTAAAGCTCCGCCTCGCGCAGGATCTGTTCGAGCGACTTTCGCGGCGCGTAGTTGATCTCGGCGACGATCTCGATCGTATGTTCGCCGAAGTCCGGCTTCACCACTGGCGCCCCGAACCAGGCGGGCAACTGGCGAAGATCCTTCGGCCCCTTTACGACCGGCAGGCCGAGCTGACTCTCCAGCAGCTTCTCGTCGCCCAGCACATAGCCGGGCAGGAAGACCTTCTGGATGCCTTCGGGAACGACCAGCCGTTTCGCGATCCACTCCACCGTCATCAGCGCGGCGACCGTGATCGGCAGAACCTCGATCTGCCAGCGAAAACCGCGCTTCTCCCCCAGCGGGACGAGCGTCTCCCGCAGCGCGCTTTCCGCAAGCTTGCCGGTGACGAATAGATATTGAGGAAGGTCGGACATGCAGAGCCGTCTCGTAGGGCAGGCGCCCTCGCCTGCCACGAACCTGGTACACGCTCCCCAGGCAGGCGGGGCGCCTGCGCTGCAAGAAAAGTTCGCTCACGTCAGCGGGATGCGCATCCCGTCGTAGCCCATCTCGACGCCGTCGGGAAGTTGGGCAGAGATCGTCGAGTACTCGAGGTCGTGCGACGTGTGCACCAGGATCGTTCGCTTCGGACGAAGGCGGTCGACCACGGCCAGCGCCTCTTCCAGGTTCATGTGGGTCGGATGGGCCCGGTAACGCAGCGCGTCGATGACCAGCGTGTCGAGGTCTTCCAGCTTCGGCCAGCTCTCGTCGGGAATCGTTTTCACGTCCGTGCAATAGGCGACCCGCCCGACGCGAAAGCCATGCACCACGAAGCGGGGGCCATGCAGCAGGCGGATCGGAACGATCGTCGCGCCCAGGACGTCGAACGGCTCCTCCTCGAACCGATGCATCGCCAGTTGGGGCGTCGCGCCGGCGTGGGTCGGTTCGAGATTCGCGAAGGCGTAATCGAACGACTTGCGCAGGCGTTCCTCGACCTCGGCTGTCGCATAGACCGGCACAGGCCCCCCCAGATAAAACTGGAGCAGCCGCAGGTCGTCCATTCCGAAAATGTGGTCGGCGTGCTCGTGGGTGTAGACCACGGCGTGGACCAGGCGGATGCGTTCCCGCAGCATCTGGGTGCGGAGATCGGGCGACGTATCGACGAGCAAATTTCCCTGCGGCAGGCCGAAGACGGCGCTGGTGCGGGTGCGGTCGTTCCGCGGATCCTCGCTCCGGCAGACCGGACAGGCACACCCGATCATCGGGACGCCGACGGAAGTTCCCGTCCCCAGCAGAATAAGTTCCCCCCGAACGGAGGCGAATCCTTCGGCTTCGTCCGGCATGGCGTAAGGGGTCGGCAGCAGGGAGGACGAGAGGGGAAGAACGGGCCCCAAAACCCGCGCGGCGCGGAAATTGCGGTCTCCGACGCCGGCAGGGTTCCGGAACGCCGCTGGCGTGCGGTTCCGCGACCCGGCTCATTCTGGGACGCTGACGCCCCTCCGCAAGAGGTTGGCGGGCCGACCGACTCAGGTTGACCCGTCCGTGGCTGGCGCTTAAATTTCCAGTTGATCTAGAGTTATGTCGAATCCGTCCCTCCCGAAACTCGTTTCAACGTCGGCGCCAGCCGGCGTCGACGCGGCGATTCGGAGGGAGCGGAACGAGTTCCGGGCGCCGATCGGTTCGCCCGTCGCAGCGCCCTGGATCGCCTGCCGAATCGGCAGGCACGAAACGATCGAAGATGGGAGTCCTGCGGGCGAAATGCCTTCGGAACGACCGCTTCGAAACGCGAGCTTCGAAACGCGATGAGGACGGCTGACTCTGCCGTCTGACTCGATTGTATACGTGCAAATGTTCTGGAAGTCTGACCGGTTGCCCCGAGGCGACGCGATGACTTCATCAGGATCGCTCTAAACCCGAAAACGACCCGAGGAATCGCCTTCCGGAATTCGCCCGGACGGTCGGTTTCTTCGGAGCTTGAAAACAGCAGGCCTCACGCCATGGAATCGCTGGAACGCGTTTGGGAATACACCGGGATGGCCTTCAACGGCGTCCTGCAGGGTTTCGAGCGGGGCCTGACCGGGCTGTTCGGCTCGTCGAACGCCCGATACATCAAGAAGCTGGAAGCCAAGGTCGAGGCGATCAACGCGCTCGAATCGCGCTACCAGGCGATGAGCGACGAGGAACTTCGTGCGCAGACGGTTCGATTCCGCGAGCGGCTGGCGAACGGAGAGACGCTCGACGACCTGCTGATCGAGGCCTTCGCCGTCTGTCGCGAAGGGGGCCGACGCTTCCTCGGCATGCGTCATTACGACGTGCAGATGATCGGCGGCATGGTGCTGCACAGCGGCTCGATCGCCGAAATGGTGACGGGCGAGGGTAAGACGCTCGTCGCGACGCTGCCCGCGTATTTGAACGCCCTCGAAGCCAAGGGCGTTCACGTCGTCACGGTCAACGACTATCTCGCTCGCCGCGATATGGAATGGATGGGCCCGCTCTACCTGGGCCTGGGACTGACGGTCGGCACGATCCAGTCGGACATGAGCGTCTCCGACCGCCAGAAGTCGTACGACTGCGACATCACGTACGGCACCAACAACGAGTTCGGCTTCGACTATCTCCGCGACAACATGCGGATCGCGGCGCGCGGCGACGATCGTTTCCCGAAGCAATACCAGCAGTCGCAGGGGCCGCTGAACTACGCGATCATCGACGAAGTCGACAACATCCTGATCGACGAGGCGCGAACGCCGCTGATCATCTCCGGCCCCGCCTTCGACGACGTCAAGAAGTACTCCGAAGCCGACCGGATCGCGCGGCAGCTGAAGGAAGAGGTCCACTTCAAGATCGACGAGAAGCAGCGCAACGTCACCCTCAACGACGAGGGCGTGCGTCTCGCCGAAAAGCTCGCGGGCGTGGAGTCGTTCTACACCCCGGGCAACATGGAGTGGCCCCACCTGATCGATAACTCGCTCAAGGCCCACTACCTCTACAAGCGAGACGTGAACTACGTCGTGAAGGGCGACAAGATCGTCATCATCGACGAGTTCACCGGACGCGAGATGGACGGACGCCAGTGGTCCGACGGCCTGCATCAGTCCGTCGAGGCGAAGGAAGGCGTCCGCGTCAAGGAAGAGACCCAGACGCTCGCCACGATCACGCTGCAGAACTTCTTCAAGCTCTACGGCAAGATCTGCGGCATGACCGGTACGGCCATGACCGAGGCGAACGAGTTCTGGAAGATCTACAAGCTCGACGTGATCGCCATCCCGACCAATCGCGGGATGCAGCGCATCGAGTATCCGGACGTCATCTACCGGACCGAGAAGGAAAAGTACGAAGCGCTCGCCGACGAGATCGAGCGCATGAACAAGTTCGACACGCTCGAGCTCAAGGACGGCAAGGAAATCGCGGGAACGCTGGTCAAGGAAGAGGCCGACGCCTATGTCGTGCAGCCGGCGGAATCGAAGGAAAAGCAGACCTTCCCCAAGACCAAGGTGCGGAGCTTCGAACCGAAGGGCCGTCCGATCCTGGTCGGTACGGTCTCCATCGAGAAGAGCGAGAAGCTGAGCCGCCTGCTCGAACAGCGCGGCATCAAGCACGAGGTGCTGAACGCCAAGCACCACAAGCGCGAGGCGGAGATCATCGCCCAGGCGGGACGCATCGGCTCCGTGACGGTCGCCACCAACATGGCGGGCCGCGGTACCGACATCATCCTCGGCGGAAATCCGGAGACGATGGCCTGGGCCATTCTTCAGGACAAGTACAAGACCCGCCTGGACGTCCCCCGCGAAGAGTGGGACGAGCTCGCTCATCAGATCGACCAGAAGCACGGCATGAAGGCCGAAGGCAAGGTCGTCCGCGAGATGGGCGGCCTCTGCGTGATGGGCACCGAGCGCCACGAGTCCCGCCGGATCGACCTGCAGCTTCGCGGTCGCTGCGGTCGTCAGGGCGATCCGGGCAGCAGCCGATTCTTCCTGTCGCTCGAAGACGATCTGATGCGGATCTTCGCCGGCGAGTGGGTCCGCCGGATCCTGGACGGCCTGGGCATGGGCTACAAGGAAGCCATCGAAAGCAAGATGGTCACCCGCCGAGTCGAAGGCGCCCAGAAGAAGGTCGAAGAGCGGAACTTCGAGATCCGCAAGAACCTGCTCGAGTACGACGAAGTGATGGACCAGCAGCGGAAGCGGGTCTACGGCTTCCGCCAGCGCGTTCTCGACGGATTCGACACGCGCGAACAGGTCGAGCAGATGGTCGGCAAGGAAATCGACCGCCACGTCGACCTGTTCCAGGAACGCGACTACGGCATCGAGACCTACGCCGCCTGGCTGTCGAACGAACTCAGGCTGCCGTTCGAGAACCCGCGTCAGTTCCGCGGAATGGACGGCGAACAGGCGTCGCAGTACGCCCTCGACGAGGCCGACCGTCAGGCCGAGGCGCTGGTTCTGGCGAAGATCGACGAATGCCTTCCCGAGGCGCGCGGCGAAGACGAGGACGACGCCGACATCCAGAAGGACTGGAACTGGCAGGCGCTCGCGAAGTACATGAACGCGTTCTTCGGAACGAACTATCGCGACATCGATCTCCGCGGCATCGAACGCGACCAGTTGATCGACAAGCTGACGGAAGAGGCCTCGGCCCACATCCGGGCGACCGACCTGTCGCAGGGCAATACGTTCCTGGAGGACGACTTCGGCATCAAGTCGCTCGCGGGCTGGTTCGGCCACAAGTTCGGGCGCCGGCTCGACATCGCCGACCTGAAGAAGCTCGACAAGGACGGTCTGAAAAAGCGACTGAACGAACTGGCCCGCGAGTCGTACGACCTCCGCGAAGCGCAGTATCCGATCATGGCGGCGATCTACCGCTTCGCGCGCGGCGACGGTCAAGGCAACCGCATCGTCGACAAGGATCAGCTCGCCGAGTGGGCGGCTCGTCGGTTCGAAACGACCATCAGCCCCGACGATCTCAAGAGCATGCAGCGGGAGGACGTCGAAAAGCGTCTGCTCCTGATCAGCGGCGAGCATCAGAAGCTGGGGCGCTCGCTGAAGAAGTCGCTGCTCGAACGCTGGGCGAAATTCGAGGCCGATCCGGCGAGTTTCGACCGCACCGGGTTCGAGGACTGGCTCAAGCAGGAATACCACCTCTTCTTGGAACCTTCCGACTGGAAGAATCCGGAACACGAAAAGCTTCTCGCGAAGCTCCTCCAGGCGCATGCGGAGCGGTTCCATCCGGAGATGCGGCGCATGGAGCGGGGGCTCCTGCTCCAGATCCTCGACGGAAGCTGGAAGGATCACCTGCTGACGATGGACCGCCTGCGAAGCTCTGTCGGCTTCGTCGGCTACGCGCAGCTCGACGCCAAGGTCGAGTACAAGCGCGAAGGCATGCTGCTCTTCGACAAGATGTGGCAGAGCGTCAGCGATCGCACCAGCGAACTGATGTTCAAGATGGAGCAGCTTAACGAGGATTTCGTTAGCACCACGTGGGTCGAGACTGCCGCGCGTCACGATCAGGCGCGGACCGCCGTGGTGCCCGAGGAACTGAAGCAGTCGCAGCAGGCGATCGACGCCACGAAGGACGTGAAGATCGAACCGATCCGCAACGTCGGCGTGCAGCCCCGTCCGAACGACCCCTGCCACTGCGGCAGCGGGAAGAAGTACAAGCAGTGCTGCAGACGGAAGGACTTGGGCGAAACGTAAGCGCGTCGCCCACTCTCGTCCTGGCGAGCGGAGGGAGTAAGACCTCCGTGCTTCCCTTCGGGCAGGCTTCCCGCATGCCGAGCGGTTCGGTCTCGCATCGACATCAGACGGATTGCCTGTCCTACGGGAACTCCGATGGCCAAGTCGAAGTCCGAACTTCCCCTCAGCTACCTCGGCTGGCGCAGCGGACTGGGGAGAGAAGCGACCGTCTTCTTCGACGATCGCGAATGGACGCTCGTCGCCGTCGACAGGCTCTGGTCCGACGTCAGCGTCGACGGAAACAAGACGCCGTTCGTCGAGCAGACGCGACTCTTCGCGAAATCGATCGCCGAAGCGACCGGCGAGACGACCGCCTCCGGTCCTGACGGCGAAGAGATCGCGTTCGACCGGATCAGCGGCTTCCTGACGATCGGTTTCGAGAACGAAGACCTGCTCTGCGTCGATCCGTCGGATCGCCTCTCCGTCTGGGCGTTCGCCGCGGGCGAAGGGGGCATGATCGAACGGCTGGCCGACACGCTCGAAACATGGATGGAACAGGCAGAGTCGATCGATTGACCGTCGAATCGTTCGATAGCGTCGCCCGAGGCGCGGACGACCGCTCCGTTCGCTACCATGAATTCGCTCGCGGCGGCTTGAACGGCTCGCCGCGTACTGGGTTCCTGATCGCTTTCGGAGGTCTGCCGATGAAGTCGCTGGTTCGCTTCGCGATGCTCTCGACGCTCGCTCTCGCTGCGACGTTCTCCGCCCTCCCGTCGCACGGAGCGGAGCCGACCGCCGCGGTTCTGTCCAACTGGCATCAGTGGCGGGGCCCGCTCGCCTCGGGCGTCGCGCCGCAGGCCGATCCGCCGACCGAATGGAGCGAGACGAAGAACGTCGGCTGGAAGGTCGCGATCCCGGGTCGCGGCAACGCCACGCCCATCATCTGGGAAGATCGCGTTTACGTCGTGACGGTCGTGCCGACCGACAAGATCGATCCCGCGAAGGCCGATCCCGCGACGCAGCCGGAACGTCCCTTCGGCATCAAATTCCCGAACAACTTTCACCAGTACGTGACGCTCTGCCTGGACCGGGCCACGGGGAAGGAACTCTGGCGCCAGGTCGCGGCGGAGAAGGTTCCGCACAGCGGCACGCACGGCGACAACACCTACGCCTCGGCTTCGCCCACCACCGACGGCGAGCGGCTCTACGTCTGGTTCGGCTCGGTCGGGCTGTTCTGCTACAGCCTCGACGGCGAACTGCTATGGGAGCGCGAGTACCCGGAGGTCGAGACGCGCGTCAGCTTCGGCGAAGGCGCGTCGCCCGTGCTGCACGGCGACCGGCTGGTCCTCATCCGCGACCACGAAGGCGCGGACACCATCGAAGCGCTCGACGCGAAGACCGGCGAGACGATTTGGCAGATGGATCGCGACGAGCCGACCACCTGGTCCACGCCGCTGATCGTGGAGCATGCCGGACGCACGCAGGTCGTCACCAACGGCAAGAACCGCGTGCGGAGCTACGACCTGGCCGACGGCTCGCTCATTTGGGAGTGCGGCGGGCAGGTCGACAATGTGACGCCCTCGCCGGTGACGCGCGACGGCGTCGTCTACTGCGCGAGCGGTTATCGCGGTTCGTCGCTACAGGCGATTTCCCTGGATTCCACGGGCGACGTGACGGGAACGGACAAGGTTCTCTGGTCGCTCGGCCGGAACACGCCCTACGTGCCGTCGCTGCTGCTCTACGACGAACTTTTGTATTACACGCAGTCGAATGAGGCGATCGTTTCGTGCGTGAACGCCGACACCGGCGAGGCCGTTTTCGAACGCTCCCGTCTGGAAGGCATCCGCGGCCTGTACGCGTCGCCCGTCGGCGCGGCCGATCGGGTCTACTTCGCCGGTCGCGACGGCGGCTGCGTCGTCGCGAAGAAGGGTCCTGATTTCGAGATTCTCGCGACGAATACGCTCGACGACGGCTTCGACGCTTCGCCCGCGATCGCCGGGAAGCAACTCTTCCTGCGAGGGCGTCAGAACCTGTACTGCATCGAGGCGAAGTGAAGTCGGCGGACGTTGACTGGCCGCCGACGTCTGGTCGATCGTTACGCGCCTCGCAGCAGGTCGTCGCCTGCCGTTACGGTCACTTCTTCCGCACGACAGGTTCGACGCCGAACGATTTTCGAAGCTCCCACCTCGAAACGCCTCCGGGTTCGCCGGCGAAGATCTCGTAGGTGGCTCGCGTCGATGGTTGCAGTTGCGAGACGATCCGGGCGATGATCTCCTGCTCCGCTGCCCCGAGTTCCTTTAGAGCTTCGGAGCGCTCAGGCTCCGGTTTTCTCATTCGTCCGCTCAGTTCTCTGAACTTGGCGACATGCTCTTTTATGAGCGGCTGCGCCATCGCCATGTCGGCGTTCGTCATGCCGAGTTTGTCTTTGTATCGTTGAATCGAGAAGACCTCGATGCCGAGCAACTGCCAGGCGAGTTCCCGCAGTCGTTGATATTGCTCAGGGGTCAACCGCTCTGCGCCGGCCTGCTCAATGGCGTCTTGACGTGCATCGAACTCCGCGACGATCGGCTCGAGCGTCGCGATCTCCTGTTCGAGCTTCGCCCGCTCAACTGGGTCCGTCTCGGTCTGCGTTTTGATCGTCGCGATCTGCAGCTTCGATCGGTCGACCTGAAGGCCGATGTGGTCGTTCAGATCCTGCTGAAATAGCGGTTTCTGGTCTTCCGTCACGCCCACGAGGGAAGCGATCTTCGGGTCGTTGAGCAGCAGTACCGGATTCTGACCGTAGAAGTCTTCGCCCGCGGCGAACGGACAGATCGCGAACATCGCGGCGAGCAGCAGTCCCGTACCCATGGCATGCCTCCTCTCGTTTTCGCCCCCCCTGGCCTGCCATTCAGTGTATCGAGCGGGCGGCGCTGATGCCCGTTCGGCATCGGGACGACGGCAGGGGTCGAAGATTCGATTGACGACTCCAACGCCGCAAAGAGGTCAAGTTCTTCAGAACTGACCCGCAACCGACGGTCGCGTCGCCTTGTCCCGGAACTCTACGGCCGACAAAATGAGCGGTGCGGCGGCCGGGTCGCTTCGGCGGTCTCGGCTCCTCCCTCCATGGAAGACGTAAACGTTTCCGTTCGTTCGCGATCCGCGGAAGCGACAGCCCAGGATTTCTGATGCACAAGACCCAGTTGGAAGCCGCCCGCGCCGGCGTCGTGACGCCTGAAATGGAGTTCGTCGCCAAGCGCGAGAATCTCTCCGCAGAGACGATTCGCGACGAAGTCGCCGTCGGGCGAATGGTCATCCCGGCGAACAAGGTCCACCTCGCCGGCCGGCTGGAGCCGATGGCGATCGGGATCGCGGCGACCTGCAAGATCAACGCCAACATCGGGAACAGCGCCGTCACGAGCGACATCGACGGCGAACTCGAAAAGCTGCACGTGTCGGTCCACTACGGCGCCGACACGGTGATGGACCTGTCGACCGGCAAGAACATTGACAATATCCGCCGGGCGATCATCGAGGCTTCGCCCGTTCCGATCGGCACGGTTCCGATCTACCAGATGCTGGAGGAACTGGGCGGCAACATCGAGGACATGCAGATTCAGCATTTCCTCGACATGGTCGAGAAGCAGGCGTCGCAGGGGGTCGATTACATGACCGTCCACTGCGGCGTGCTGATGGAGCACCTCCATCTGACGACGAACCGCGTCACTGGCATCGTCAGCCGGGGCGGATCGCTGATCGCCAAGTGGATGATGGCCCACCGCAAGCAGAATCCGCTCTTCGAGCATTTCGAGGATCTCTGCGACATCATGCGGGAATACGACGTCACCTGGAGCCTCGGCGACGGCCTTCGTCCCGGGTCGCTCGCCGACGCCAGCGACGAAGCGCAGTTCGCGGAGCTCGACGCGCTGGGCGGCCTCGTCGAGCGGGGCTGGGCCAAGGGGACGCAGGTCATGGTCGAAGGGCCGGGCCACGTTCCGATGGACCAGATCGCCATGAACGTCGAACGCCAGATCGACGTCTGCAAGGGAGCGCCCTTCTACGTCCTAGGCCCGCTGGTCACCGACATCGCGCCGGGATACGACCACATCACGAGCGCGATCGGCGCAGCCCTCGCCGGCTGGAGCGGCGCGGCGATGCTCTGCTACGTCACGCCCAAGGAGCACCTGGGCCTCCCCGACGCGGACGACGTCCGCCAAGGCGTGATCGCCTACAAGATCGCCGCACACGCGGCCGACGTCGCCCGTAAGCGCCCCGGCGCTCGCGATCGCGACGACGCGCTCAGCCGGGCCCGCTTCGCGTTCGACTGGAAGGAACAGTTCCGCCTGTCGCTCGATCCGGAAACGGCGCAGTCGTACCACGACGAAACGCTGCCGCAGGAGACCTTCAAGAGCGCTCACTTCTGCTCGATGTGCGGACCGAAGTACTGCTCCATGAAGATCACCGAAGACATCCGCAAGATGGCGGCCCAAGGCCAACTGGTGACGACGGACGAGCTGGTGGCTCTCGATCCGCAGACCGCGGGGAACTGACGGAGCGTTCCGTAGCGCTCGTCCCGCAGAAGCGCGCATTCCCTGCGATCTAACGCGGCCTCGACGCCAGAGGCCGCGCGGCGTTAGGCTGGCTGGCGACGCCGGCGCTTCGTTTCGGCGCGTACGTCCTGAACGGAGCGTCCGAGCGAATGACGTCGCCTACCGATTCCGAGGCCTCCGACTTCGCATGGGGCGCGGCCGACGCTTATCCGGCCCCCGCTCAACTGGCGGACATGCCCTCCGCTGCGAAGTCTTCGTCGCTGAAGACGAACGACAGCCGCACCGCCCCGTCGAACGCCCCGCTGCTCGCCGATCCTTCCTTCTGGGGAATGAACGCGACGCAGTTTCTGGGAGCGATGAACGACAACGTCTACAAGTTCGCGCTGCTGTTCATCTTCGTCTCGGTGCCCTGGCGCGGAAACGCGATCGACCTTCAGGGCCTGGCGATTTTCGTCTTCTCGGTGCCGTTCATCCTGTTCTCAGGCTTCGCCGGCTACGTGTCGGACAAGCGCCCGAAGCGGGGAATCGTCGTCGCCGCCAAACTGGCCGAGGTCGTCATCATGACGGCAGGCGCCCTGCTCTTCTGGCGGTTCGGAGCCTACGGGTACGAAACGCTGACGCTGGCGCTAATGCTGATCACGCTCTTCTGCATGGGAGCCCAGAGCGCGTTTTTCGGCCCCGGAAAGTACGGCATCCTGCCCGAACTGCTGCGAAAGCGAGACCTGCCGTTCGCCAATAGCGTGATCGTGACGTTCACTTTCCTGGCGATCATTCTGGGCGCCGTGATCGCGGGCTTCTTCAAGCAGCATCTGGGCCCCCAACTCTGGATCGTCGGACTCGTTACGATCGGCATCGCGATCGTCGGCACGCTCACGTCGCTGCTGCTCAGGCGGCCTCCGGCGTCGGATCCGGACCTCGCCTTCCGCTGGGATACGCTCGGCATTCCGCACGAGATGCGCGACCTCTGCCGCCGCGATCCGGAACTGTTCAAAGCGCTCGCCGCATCGACCGCCTTCTGGTTCGTCGCGTCGCTCGCACAGCCCTCCATCGTGGCGCTGGGCCAGCGACAGCTTTACCTGCAGGAGGGCCCCAACTCGCTGCTGCAGGCGATGATCAGTTTCGGAATCGTCGTCGGCGCCCTGCTGGCCGGCTGGCTCAGTCGGGGTCGGTTCGAGCCCCGGCTGATGCGGGTCGGTCTCGCCGGGTTGCTGGTCTCCGTGCTGCTGCTGGCTGCTCCGAGTTCTTCGCTGCTGGCCGCCGATCCTGCTAAGGGCCAGGTCAATCACCTGCTCGGCTTCTGGGGCAGTCTGGCGGCGCTCGGCGTCGTCGGCGCCTGCACGGGCATGTTCGCCGTTCCGCTCACGACGCTGCTGCAATCGCGGCCCCCGCTCGGATTCCGGGGCCGAACGATCGCGACGCAGAACCTGCTCAACTGGATCGGCATCACGATCGCAGGCGCTTTCTATCAGGGCTTTTCGTACCTGTTCGACCGGCTCGAATTCCCGCCCAGCTATCAGTTCGCGATCTGCGGGCTCATCGTGCTCGGCATCCTGCTGCTCTACCATCCGGCGCGGATGGAGCTTCGCGAGTTGGAACCCGCCACGACGTGACGGAGGGGACCGGCGATTCGGCGCAGGTCCGGCTCGCTTCGTGATCGCCTCGCGGCAGGATTACAATGGCGAGAACGCCTCCCGCCTCTCCGTCTTCCCTCTGGAGCGCCTCGCGATGCTGCATCCCCTGCTCTCGAAAGTTTCGCTCCTCGCGGTTCTCGGAGCGCTGTTCGCCGGACAAGCCTCCGCCGTTCTCTCCGAGGAACCGCGCGCGGTTGCGGAGGACGAGCACGGCTTCGTCGCGCTTTTCTACGGCGAGACGCTCGTGGGGTGGGAAGGGAACGAGAAGGCTTTCCGCGTCGAGAACGGCGCGATCGTCGCGGGGTCTCTGGCCGAAGCCATTCCGAACAACGAGTTCCTCTGCACGAAGGGGGAATACGGCGACTTCGAGCTTCGCCTGCAGGCGAAGCTGCAAGGCAAGGGCGAGAACGCCGGGATCCAGTTCCGCTCGAAGCGGGTGCCGAATCACCATGAAGTCAGCGGCTATCAGTGCGACATGGGCCGGGCGTGGGACCGGTCCGTCTGGGGAGCCCTCTACGACGAAAGCCGTCGCAACAAGATGCTGGCCGAGCCGAGCGAAGAGGCGGCGAAGAAGGCCGCTCGCGAGCCGGGCGAATGGAACGACTTCGTCATTCGCTGCGAAGGGCCGCGGATCCGGATCTGGCTCAACGGCGTGCAGACGGTCGACTACGAAGAGAAAGACGCCGACGTCGCACGGACAGGCGTCATCGGACTGCAGATTCACGGCGGCGAGCCGGCGCAGGCAAGCTATCGGAATATCCGCCTGAAGCCGCTCGGCGAAAGTTCGCCCGCTCCGGCGAAGTAAGGCAGATTTTCGTCCGCCTCGAACATGCCCTCGACGCGACTCAGGCCGGGGCAAGAACCGCCGGCTCGGAAACCAGGGAGGAGCGAAGATGCCCGCGACGGAACGACCGGAGATCGAGTTCGTCTACTTCGACCTCGGGAACGTCCTGCTCTTTTTCGACCATCCGCGGGCTTGTAGGCAGATGGCGGAGCTTTCGGGCGCCGCGCACGACGTCGTTTGGTCTCGCGTGTTCCAGGGCGAACTCCAGATCGCGTACGAGACGGGCGATATCGACTGCGAGGCGTTCGAACGACTCTTTCGCGAGGCGTGCGCACCGAGCAGCGAGTATTCCCTCGCCGATCTCAAACGCGCGGCGAGCGATATCTTCGTCCCCAACGAGGCAGGCTTCGCCGCGGCAGGGAAGGTGGCCGAATCCGGCGTCCGAACGGGCATCCTCTCAAACACGTGTCCCGCTCACTGGGAATTCGTGCTGGAGCAGGATTACGGTCCGCGGCTGGCCGCGTTCGACGTCCACGCCCTGAGCTACGAGCTCCGCTCGATGAAACCGGCGGAGCCGATCTACCGCCGGGCAGCCGATCTGGCGGAGACGCCGCCCGAGCGGATCCTCTTCCTGGACGATCGCCCCGAGAACGTCGAAGCCGCGGTCCGGGCCGGCTATCGGGCGCATCTGTACGAACCGACGCTCGATTTCGACGCCCTGTGGGCGAGCTATCGGCACGTTGCGGCGAACGGGGAGGTTTACGAAAGCTGAGCGCGTCGTACGCAATGGGGCGGGAATTCCTGCAAATCGGCCTGTGACGGTCAAGCCGGTTTCGACGGCGAACCGATAACTCGAACGAGCGATCCTTCCGTTCGAAATCGACGTCGCCGCAGCGTCCCTCAGATTGCCGGGCTCCATGCGTTCTGCGAGTTACGCAGCCGATCCCGGGCGCCGTCGACGTCGCGTCTCGCGACGAACGGTCGTGCGTACGCTCGCGGGCCTGTGTCTGGCGATCGCTGCCCCCTGGCCGATTCTCGCCCAGGAACGCGAGGAACTCTTCTCGCCCTTCGTGCAGCAGACTCCCGTGTGGGAGTCGTCTTCGGTCGGATTCGTCGAAGCGCCTTTTCCCGCCCCAGCGCCGATCGCAGCCGAAACGATCGAGGTCGCCCAGCCGGTCGTCGAGACCGCGCTGGCCGAGCGGCGAGCTCGCGACGCCTGCTCGCCCTTCGACTGGTCCGCGCTCGAATTAGGGTTCCTCGCGCGCGGCTACTTCGTGAACGATCAGCGGATCGAATTTACGGGCCAGGAAGATACGTTCGGCGTCGAGGGCGTGTTCGACATGGGCTGGTCGAAGGAACTGGCTGGGGGCGTCGCCACCGCCCATGCGCAGTTCTTTCTGAATCAGCCGTTCGACGGCAACGTGCTGGTCGATACGCCGTTTCGCGAGTCCTACGCCCACAACTTCGACGTCGAGCCGTTCGAAATCTCGCAGCTCTACCTGCGATACGAAACGGGCGACTGGAACTTCGTCCTCGGCAAGTTCATGACGCCGTTCGGACGCGTCTGGTACCCGGTCTATACGAACGACTTCCGCGACTCCCCCTTCATTCGAAGCGAAGCCATTCTCTGGCGAGAGACCGGCGTCATGGTGGAACGCCGCCTGGGGGAAGTCTCCCTGACCGCGGCTCTCACCAACGGCTCGCTGGAGCGCGACACGAACTCCTCCAAGGCGCTCGTCTCGCGAATCGGGTGGAACCGCGACGACCGGTGGAACCTGGGGGCGTCGATCAAGCTCCAGGACGGCATCGGATCCGAGGGGCAAAAGGAATTCAACGAGCACCTCGGCTTCGACGCGATGGTGCGGATCGGCTCGCGGTGGATCCTGTCCGGCGAGATGATCTTCGACCGCTACGGAATCCGCCGGCCCGGCTTCCCCCTCGACGACATTTTCTGGGGACGGAGTTACTACAACCGGCAGCTCAACGCGGGTTACCACCAGCCGCTCACCGGCGTCGGATACTACGCCGATCTCGGTTACCTCGGCGAGCGCTGGTCGCTGCACTTCAACTACGGCGAGTTCCGACCCGACCCCGTGGGCGACGTCCTGCACGACACGAACAACCACCGCGGGCTGGTGAAGACGATCCGGCACGTGGCGCCGGGCCTCGACGTCTACTCGGTCGTGCTGCTGGAAAACCGACTGTTCGACGTCAACATGGCCGAACACCGCAAAGGGTTCAGCGTCTGGGCCGGCGTGCAGTGGACCTGGTGATCGTTCGCTGACGCTCCGCGAATCGAAGCTAGGCCAGAATCTCCTGCTCGACGCGTCCGTGGACGTCGGTCAGTCGGAAGTCGCGGCCCTGGAAGCGATACGTCAACTGCTCGTGATCGAATCCGAGCAGATGCAGGATCGTCGCGTGCAGGTCGTGGACGTGCACGGCGTTCTCGACCGCTCCGAAGCCGAGTTCGTCGGTCTTGCCGTGGATGTATCCCGGCTTCACCCCGCCGCCTGCGAGCCACATCGTGAAGGCGTCGACATGATGGTCGCGCCCGATCGTGTCGCGGACCTCGCCCATGGGCGTCCGACCGAATTCCCCTCCCCAGATGACCAGGGTATCGTCGAGCAGTCCGCGCTGTTTCAGATCGAGCACGAGCGCCGCGCTCGCCTGATCGACTTCCTGGCAGCGCTTCTCGATCGCTTCGCTGAGGTTGTTGGCCTTGTCGCCGTGGTGGTCCCAGTCCGTGTGGTAAAGCTGCACGAATCGGACGCCGCGCTCGACCAGCCGCCTCGCCAGGAGGCAGTTCGACGCGAAGGAGGCCTTGCCCGGTTCGACGCCGTAGGACGCCAGCGTCTCGGGCGTCTCATCCTGCACGTTCATCAGTCCGGGCGCGCTCGTCTGCATCCGATACGCCATCTCGTAGGCGTTGATCCGCGTCATGATCTCCGGATCGCCCGCCTCGTCGTACCGCGTCCGATTGAGAGCGCCGACCGTGTCGTAGAAGTCTCGTTCCGCGTCGCGAGGGAAACCTGCGGGACTTTGCAGGTACAGAATCGGGTCGCCTTTTCCTCGCAGCGGCACCCCCTGGTACGACGTCGGGAGAAAGCCGCTGCTCCAGAGCGACGCGCCCGCACGGGGACCGCGCGGACCCGATTGCAGAACCACGAACGCCGGCAGATCGCGCGATTCGCTCCCCAGGCCGTACGTCGCCCACGCGCCGAGCGCGGGACGCCCCGGGGCGTTGAAGCCCGCGTTCATGAAGAGCTTCGCGGGGCCATGGTTGAAGACGTCCGTCGTCATCCCCTGCAGCCAGCAGACCTCGTCCACGATCTTGCGATGATGCGGAAGCAGGGCGCTGAGCGTCAGGCCCGCCTCGCCGACCTGTTCGAACTTCCGCGAGGAGCCGAGCAGGGTCTCCGTCCCCTTCAGGAAGGCGAAGCGCTTTCCTTCGAGCAGACTCTTCGGCGGCGCCTGACCGTGCAGTTCGCGCAGCTTCGGCTTGTCGTCGAACAGTTCCAGTTGGCTCGGTCCGCCCGCCATGAAGAGAAAGATCACGCGCTTCGCCTTCGCCGGAAACTGCGGCGGGCGCGGATCGAGCGGGTTGGCGGGATCGATGGCGATCGGAGCCGCCCTGCCCTCGCCGAGCAGCAGCGAGTGCAGAGCGATCGCGCCCATGCCGACGGAACAGTCGCGGAGAAAATGCCGCCGCGTCCGCTCATGCAGCGCCGTCGCCGTTTCCTGGATTTCGTGGGTCTCGCCCATCGCGCTGGTCGGCCTTACTCGCGGGTGATGAAGGCGTCCGTATTCAGAAGGACGCGAGCGACGGAGACCGTCGCCGCGGCGACCGCCGGATCGTCGGCGCCCTGCGACAGATCCGGCGAAAGCATCTCCCCTGCGGCCTTCGCGTCCGATCGCAGCCGCTCCAGTTCGCGATCGTAGTACGCCTGGAGCAGGCGCCGCTCTTCGTCCGAGGGCTCGCGCGAAAGGGCCAGCCGGAAGAGACGCTCGATGCGGGACGCGCTCTGGTCGTCCGGAACCTCTCGCAGCGCACGCGCCGCGATGCCCTGGGCGATCTCGAAGAAGGCTGGATCGTTCGCTACGGTAAGCGCCTGCAACGGCGAATTCGATCGCAGCCGCCGCGTGCAGGTCGTCTGGAAATCGGGCGCGTCGAACGTCGAGAAGAGCGGATAGGGCGCGCTTCGATAGAACTGGGTGTAGAGCGCGCGGCGATAGCGGTCGGATCCCGTCGCGTCCTTCCACGCTTTCGGATTCTGCGTGAACGCGTAGAGTCCGGCAGGCTGCGGCGGTCGAACGCTCGGTCCGCCGATCGTGCGGTCGAGCAGACCGCTCGCCGCGAGCGCCGCGTCCCGTACGATCTCCGCCTCGAAGCGAAATCGCTCCTGGCGCGCCAGCAGCAGGTTTCGCGGATCGGTCTCTAACAGTTCGGGGCGTACCGTCGACGACTGCCGATAGGTCGCGCTGGTGACGATCAGCCGGTGCATCGCCTTCTGCGACCAGTCGCGGCGAATGAACTCTCCTGCCAGAAAGTCCAGCAATTCCGGATGCGTAGGAGGCGAACCTTGCGTGCCGAAGTCTTCCTCCGTCTCGACCAGCCCGCGACCGAAGTACCGCATCCAGACGCGATTCATCGTCACGCGAGCCGTCAGCGGATTCGCCGGATCGACGAGCCACTTCGCGAGCGTCAGCCGGTCGCGTTCCCCCTCCGCCGGCAAGTGGGGCGAGACCGCGCTGAGCACGTCGGGCGACAGCGGGCCGACCTCCTCGTCAGGACGCAGGAAATCGCCGCGCTGGTAAACGAACGTCTGGCGAGTCGCAGCCGACTCCTTCATCACCATCAAGTCCGCGACGTCGGAAGCACGAGCTACGGGCGCCTTATCGTCGAATTCAGGATTCGCACGAAGGAAAGCCTCTCGCACGAGCGCCGCCTGCCTCTCGTCGCGTCGTTCGGACGGAATCGCGAGAACCTCGACCAGTCGCGGATCCAGATGCTCCCTCAGGGAAGGAGCCGTCTCGGACACGTCCAGCGCGAATCGACCGATCAGATAGTCGTCGTTCAGGTCGTGCATCGCCTCGAACTTCAGCGGTTCGTCGCCGATCGCGACCGGCTGCTCGAGAACGAACACCGCCTCATGCGGAGCGTTCATCCGCGACTTCGACTTCGCATCGACGTTGATCGCCCAACCGGTGGCGGCGTCTCCGTCGATCGCTCCCGTCACCGGATACCCGGGCTGCTCATGATCCGCGAACGCCGCCGCGACCTTGAGCGGTCGTTCGCCCAGCCGGACCTGAAACTCCGTGAGCACGAAGTTCCCGTTCGACGCCGTTCCCGGCCCCTGCTTGGGAAGCGACTCATGCGGCAGCGTCCGCAACCGGACGGCAGCGATCTTCGGCAGGGAGGTTCCCGCGGTCACGCGATAAGTATCCTTCGACGAGGCTTTCCCATCCCAGAGCAACGACTGGTCATCCAGCAGGCGGAAGCCGGCGCCGGACTTCGTGTCGTACGACAGGTACTCGACCGAGCGCCAATCGGCGGGCGAACCGCTCGCGTCGATCCGCTTGCGAAGGTCGGCCTCCCACGCGCTCTGCGCCTGGGCTAGTTCCGGCTCCGGAGGCGGCGGCGACTCGACGATCGGAACGCCGAAGACTTCGCCGCGCGCCACCTTGACCGTGGCGCCGCGGTCGTTGACGTCGGTTCCCTGGTTGAAGAAGGCGAAGAACGCGTAGTAGTCGCGGTGCGGGATGGGGTCGAACTTGTGCGTATGGCATTGCGCGCACGCGAGCGTCAGGCCGAGCCAGACGGCTCCCGTCGTGTTGACGCGGTCGACGACCGCTTCGTGACGGAACTGGGCGCGGTCGGTGCCCCCTTCCTCGTTGATGAGGGTGTTGCGGTGAAAGGCCGTCGCGACGATCTGGTTCTTCGACGCCTGCGGCAGCAGATCGCCGGCGAGTTGTTCGATCGTGAACTGATCGAAAGGCAGATCGTCGTTCAGCGACTTGATCACCCAGTCGCGATAGGGCCACATCGCCCGATCGCCGTCGATCGAGTAGCCGTTCGAGTCGGCGTACCGAGCCTGGTCGAGCCAATGGCGCCCCCAGCGCTCGCCGAAGTGCGGCGACGCGAGCAGGCGATCGACCAGCTTCTCGTAAGCGTCGGGGTCGGCATCGTCGACGAAGGCGTCGACCTCTTCCGGCGACGGCAGCAGTCCCGTCAGGTCGAGCGAGACGCGCCGCATCAGGAGCGCGCGGTCGGCTTCGGCGGAAGGCGTCAGCCCTTCCTGTTCGAGCCGCGCGAGAATGAAGCGGTCGATCGGATTCTGAACGAACGCGTCGTCCTTGACCTCAGGAGGCTGCGCGTCCGCGAGAGGCAGAAAAGCCCAGTGCCCCTCGTACTCGGCGCCCTCGGCGATCCACTGACGGAGGATGGCGACGTCGTGCTCCGAAAGTTTCGGACGCTTGCTGTCAGCCGGCGGCATCGCGAGATCTTCGTCATGTCCTTCGACCCGGCTGATCAGTTCGCTGGCGTCGGCATCGCCCGGAACGATCGCGGCCCGTCCGCCCAGATCCGCGGTCGCGCCTGCGTGCGTGTCGAGTCGCAGGTCCGCCTCGCGACGCTTCTCGTCGGGTCCGTGACAGTAGAAGCAGTTGTTCGACAGGATCGGTCGCACGTCGCGGTTGAAGCTGACCTTCGAAGGAGCTTGCGCCGACACGGATGCAGCGAACTGCCCGAACAGGACGAGCGAGGCGATCATCGCCGCTGACCGAAGCATCGATGTCTCTCCCTTGCCCGAAGTCCGACCCAGCGGCTGAATCATTTTCGCCCTGCTTTCAGACCGCTCCAGTCTAAACGGGCGTTCGGCTGCCGTCTTGCTTGGATCGCCTGATTGCGCCGCCGGGGGGTTCGCTCGCGATCACGCGAAATGGCCGGCGAGGACGCCCATCGTTTCGCGCTGACGACGTTCGACGAACTTCCGAGCCTCGGCTGCCTTCGCCCTGGCGGCGGCGGGATCTTTCGCCATGGCGACGACCGTCGGCACGATTCGCTCGACCTGGCTTTCGTCGTCAAGGTCGAACAGCCAGTCGGAGAGGCCGATATCGCTCCACATGATCCCCTTGCTGGTCTGTTCGGCCCAGCGACAGACGATCGCCGGCACGCCGTGCCCGATGCACATGATGGGGCTGTGCATTTCGTTGCCGAAGAGACCGGCGCTCCGGACGTACGTGCTGACCGCTTCGCCCGTGAGCCAGTAGTCGGCTCGCCAGACGGTCCGCTTCTTGACGTCCTCGGGCAGCTTGTCGTAGAGGAGCTCCTTCCCGACCGCCATCTGCGTCTGGTCTTCCGGGCAGACGAGCACCTTCTTATCGGTTCCCCGGACGATCTCCACGATC
The DNA here is from genome assembly GCF_056501455.1 of Lignipirellula cremea. NCBI lineage: Bacteria > Pseudomonadati > Planctomycetota > Planctomycetia > Pirellulales > Pirellulaceae > Lignipirellula > Lignipirellula cremea. The sequence continues at coordinate 3,959,587 of NZ_CM151415.1, read as the reverse complement.
GCGCGGCGAAGCTGGGCATGATCGTGCTCCTTCATCGCTTCGTTGCGGGCGTGCTTCGTTTCGTCGAGCGCCGCCTTCTTGCTGGGAATCGTCCAGTAGGGCGTATACCGCAGCCGCGGAATGCAGCAGAGAAACTCTCCTTCTTCCAGATCGTTCGCTTCGAGAAAGGCGATCGCCTTCTCGTCGTCCCGCAGATCGCAGGCGAACGCGCCGTCGGGGCCGAACTCCATCACGGGAGCGGTGCAACCCCGCTCCTTCGCCAGCGCCAGCGAAGCCGAGTCGCGGAAGAAGACGAACTCGGCGCCGCTCAACGTTTCGATCGTTCGGGCGAATGCCTCGGACGCCGTCGGCTTCGTCGCGGTGGAACCCTGGAGGGGAAGCGTGATGCCGTAGACGCCGTATGGCTTTCGCGTCTCTTCGCTCCAGCGTCGCACATCTTTTTCGGCGACCAGCGAGGGGCCCGAACTGTGAAGCAGGAAATCGCACTCCTCGAAGGATCGTCGCAAAGCTTCCGCGCCTTGCACGACGATGAGCTTGGGAAAGCGGGCGAGCAAGAGCTCCTTCACGCCGTTGTCGACGTTGCTGGGCCAGAGCCGGATCTCCGCTTCCGGAAGGTACTGTTCCAGCAGACGCAGAACGCCGGGCGTGTGCGCGATATCGCCGATGTTGACCGTCTGCCACGACGAACGCAGCAGAATCTTCGGCGGACCTTCCTGCCCGCGAGCGCGAAGGGCCTGAGCAGTCGCAAGCGAGGCGGCGAAGGCAGCGGCGACGAACGTGCGGCGATCCATAGAATTTCCGTAGCGGGAGCATGCGAAAAGAGGCGACCGGGGGCGTGTTCAGAAAAGCGAGATGAACTCGCGGTTCGACGCCCTTCAATGTTTTCGGCCGACTTTTAAGACTAATCTATCGGTCGGCGGAGTCGGAGCGTTGTCCGCATGATTCCTGCTTCGATCCGGCGCCGACTCTTCCGCTGCGCGTTCCCTCCTCTCTCATCCTGTCGACCCCTCTCCTCAAGGATTCTTCCATGCGTTCCGGCTCGACGCTCGCCGTCCTGGTCCTGCTGTGGAGCGCCTCAGTCCAGGCACAAACCGTGCACAAGGATCTCGCCTATGCGGAGCCCGGGCACGAGCGTCAGAAGCTGGACATTTACGCTCCGGCGGACGCGAAGAACCTGCCGGTGGTCTTCTGGATTCACGGCGGCGGTTGGCAGACGGGCGACAAGTCCGAGGTCCAGCTCAAGCCGCAGGCGTTCGTCGAAAAGGGCTGCGTCTTCGTCGCGACGAACTATCGCCTTCTTCCCGACGTCGAGATGGAAACCATCATCCGCGACGTCGCCCAGTCGTTCGGCTGGGTGCACGGACACATCGCGGAGTACGGCGGCGACCCCGAGCGTATCTTCGTCATGGGTCACTCGGCAGGCGCGCAGCTCGCGGCGCTGCTCTGCACGGACGAACGCTACCTGAAGAACGAAGGCCTGACGCTCTCCCTGATCAAGGGGTGCGTTCCCGTCGACGGCGATACGTACGACATCCCGGCGATGATCGAGGTTGCGGAGACGCGGTGCCGCGTGCACGGTTTTCCGCTTCCCACCTTCGGACACCGCCAGAAGTTCGGAAACGATCCGGCGAAGCACGTCGACTTCTCCACCGTGACGCATGTCGCGAAGGACAAGGGCATCCCGCCCTTCCTGATTCTGTACGTCAACGGCCATCCCGACACGACCGCGCAGGCGCAGCGACTGGCGAACGTTCTTCGCGAAGCGGACGTGCCGGTCCAGCCTTTCGGCGCGAAAGACACCGACCACTCGAAGCTGAACGAAAACCTCGGCAAGCCAGTCGATCCTGCGACGGCAGAGCTGTTCCAGTTCGTCGATCAGGCGCTGAAGCGCTGATGTCCGCTAGCAGCCCGTTGAGTTTCTCAATGGGCTGCGTTCGCCGCACGGATGCGGCGTCAGAACAGCGGTTTTTCCGCTGTTCTGCGAGGCGTGAGAAACTTGTTTCGAACTTGCCGAGCGTGATTTTCGCCACGACGGCGAAAATCAACGGGCTGCTACGCGATCCCGCACTTCGCATCAGGAGACCGACGTGTCCGATTCCCTCCCTTCCCGACCAGGTTCCTGGCGACTTCTGATCGCGTTCGCGGCGATCGCAGCCTTCGCTTCCGCGATACACGACTCCGGGCTACTAGCCGCCGCGGAGCAAGACGCGCGACCGAACATCCTGTTCATCTTCGCGGACGACCACGGCTATCAGTCGATCGGCGCCTACGGCAGCGTCGTGAACCAGACGCCGAACCTCGACCGGATCGCGAGCGAGGGGATGCGCTTCGACCGCTGCTTCGTGACGAACTCGCTCTGCGGGCCGTCGCGCGCGGTCGTGCTGACCGGGAAGTACAGCCATCTGAACGGATTTCGTCAGAACGGCGATCGTTTCGACGGCTCGCAGCAGACCGTCGCGAAACTGCTCCGCGGCGCCGGCTATCAGACGGCCGTGATCGGAAAATGGCATCTCGAAACGGAACCGACGGGCTTCGATTACTGGGAGGTCCTGCAGGGTCAGGGGCCTTACTACAACCCGGTCATGCTGACGGCCGGGGGCAAGGTCAAGCACGAGGGCTACACGACCGACATCATCACCGACCTCGCGCTCGACTGGCTGGGGAAGCGGGACGAGTCGAAGCCCTTCTTCCTGATGTACCAACACAAGGCGCCGCATCGGAACTGGATGCCGGGGCCGAAGCATCTCGATCTGTACGACGACGTTCAGATTCCGGAACCGGAAACGCTGTTCGACGACTACGCCGGCCGCGCGACGCCCGCTTCGAAGCAGGAGATGACGGTCGCCGATCACCTGACTCCGCACGACCTGAAGCTGTCGCCGCAGCAGGGACTTACCCCCGGGCAGCGCAAGACGTTCGAGGCGGCCTATGCCGACGAGAACGAGGCCCTGACGCGATCCCGGCTCACGAAGGAAGGCCTCACGAAGTGGAACTATCAGCGCTACGCGAAGGACTATCTCCGCTGCGTGGCGAGCCTCGACGACAACGTGGGACGCGTGCTCGACTGGCTCGACGAGTCAGGGCAGGCCGACAACACGATCGTGATCTACTCGTCGGATAACGGCTGGTACCTCGGCGAACATGGCTGGTACGACAAGCGCTGGATGTACGAAGAGTCGTTCCGCACGCCGCTGCTCGTCCGCTGGCCCGGAACGGTCAAGCCCGGCTCGACCAGCGACGCGCTCTCGATGAACCTCGACTTCGCGTCGACCTTCCTCGAGGCTGCAGGCGCCGAGATCCCCGCGGACCTTCAGGGCCAGTCGCTCGTTCCCGTTCTGAAGGGGGAGCAGCCGGAGGACTGGCGGAAGAGCGTTTACTACCACTACTACGAGTTCCCCGGCCCGCATGCCGTCGCGCGGCATTACGGCGTGCGGACCGACCGGTACAAGCTGATCCGCTATTACCAGACGGGCGAAGGCGAACTGTTCGACCTGCAGGAGGATCCGAACGAACTCCAGAGCCGGTACGACGATCCCGCGTTCGCCGAAATCCGCAAGGAGATGGAGGCGGAACTTGCGCGGCTGCGAAAGCAGTACGGAGAGTCCGAAGGCGAAGCGGCGACCAGCAAGAGCTGAGCAGGAGCTGAGCAGGAGCTGATCGTCGGGCCGAGCGCCGTTCAGTCGCCGGAGGGGGAGACGCCTGCGGCGATCAGGGCGCCGAGCACGACCAGACCGAGGCCGATCGCCGCGAGCGTCGCGCGACTGGGGCCCCGTCCGATCTGCGATTCCAGCCAGCGAAGCTTCGGAAGACGAAACGGCGCCTCGGAACCGAGCGCCGCGACGACGATCAGGCCGACGCCCATCACGATCGCCAGTCCGCCGACGAAAAGATCTCTCGGGTCCATAAGCTGGGTCGCGAAGCGAACGGTCGGGTGCCGATGAAACGGTTCGGGCCAAAGAAGAAGGACGCCGGCGGAGGCGCCGACGTCCTTCGAAGATTCGGTGATCGCGGGTCTGCGTCCGACAACCTCGCGCTGAGGCGAAGCGGGCGGAGCTACTGCTTCGGGTTGACTTCCAGCAGTTCGACCTCGAAGACGAGCATCTTGCCGGCGGGGATCGGGCTGCCCGGCTGCGGCTGATCGCCGTACGCCAGCTTGGACGGGATCCAGAGCTTCCACTTGTCGCCCGGCTTCATCAACTGAAGCGCTTCGGCCCAGCCGTCGATGACGCCGTTGACCGGGAGCGTGATCGGCTCCTTGCGCTCGACCGAGCTGTCGAAGACGGTCCCGTCGAGGAAGGTTCCGTGATAGTGGGCCTTGACCATGTCGGTCGGCTTCGGGCTCGCCCCGCCCGCTCCTGCGGCGAGAACTTTGTACTGCAGGCCGGACGCCGTCGCCTTCACGCCCGGCTGAGTGGCGTTCGTGGCGAGGAACTGCTGCTCTTCCTGCTTGTTCGTCGTCGCGGCCGCCATCGCCTTCTGCTGTTCTCGCGCGAGCATGGCGCGGTTGAAGTCCATCAGAACCTGCTTCATCTGTTCGTCGTTGAGCTTCAATTCCTGACCGGTCAGCGAGTCCTGAAGACCCTGCATGACCATTTCCAGGTTCAGCGCTTCCTTGTCGGCCTGCAGGTTCTTGCCGATGCTGACGCCGATCGCGTAGCTGGCGTTCACCCGAAGCTGATCGGTCAGTTCGGGCGCCGCCGGAGCTGCTCCCTGGCCCGGAGCGCCGCCGCCGGGGGCCGCGCCGCCCGGAGGTTGGGCGATGGCGAGGCTCGTGGCGAAAAGAGAGGCGGCGAGGACCGTGAGGGTCCGCTTCATGTCGTTCGTCCTGACTAGGGAGGTGGGATGCTCGCGCGGCCGGGTAAATCGCCGCATTCCGCACAATGTATCAAACTTTCCCCTACCGCCCGAACCCCAATTTGCAGCATGCATGCAGACTGCCAGCGAAGGAATTGGTCGATTCTTCGAACCCGGGCGTCGGAAAAGGACTCTAAAGACCTTGGGCCTGCGTCGGCGATTTTCAAGAGCGCGCCGCCGGGGCCCTTCCACGGAAGCGCCGGCGATACCCTCCGACAGCGGCGCCGAAAACGGTTAATCCCGCGTAGAATAACCGGTCGGACGATGGACGACCGTGCGGAGAGAGCATCCTTTCTCGCGTCCGCTCGCATCACCTCTCGAATCGACTTCGTCAACGCATGTTTTCTGATCCTGTGGAAACCGGCTACGGCGGCGCCTCTCCTGGCGCAACCGGCGCTGACGCGAATATTCTGCCGGACGTCGCGCAGGATACGGTCACGCACGCTCCGTCGACCCTGGAACGGGTCGGCATGCGGGCCATCGAAACGGCGATTCGCTATCGCACCGAGAACGACGAGCTCGTCCGCGCCCCGGCGCTTGCCGACGCCTTCGTGAGCCTCGACGACGCGAATGCCCGGGGCATTCACATGTCCCGGCTGTACCTCGCGCTCGATCAGACGCTGGAAACGGAAATCTTTTCGATCGACACGCTCGGTCGACTGCTCGAAAACTTCGTACGTTCCCACAGCGATCTCAGCCGCTCGGCGAGCGTCAAAATCGCCTTCGATTATCTGCGACGCCGCGGGTCGCTCCTTTCGGGTCGCGAGGCCTGGCGGACCTACCCCGTCGAATTCGAAGCCGAAACGCTGGAAGGGAAGGTCACCCGCACGCTGAAGGTGCGGCTCGTCTATTCGAGCGCCTGCCCCTGCTCCACCGCGCTCTCGGGCGCGCTGATGCAGAAGCGGTTCGAGACCGAATTCGCCGGGCGAGCGAACGTCCCCGTACGACAGGCCGCCCACTGGATCGCGACCGTCGGCGCCGTGACCGCCATCCCGCACAGCCAGCGCAGCCACGGCGAGATTCTCGTCCGTTTGGACGATAGCGTCGCCGGCCCGTTCGACGTGCTGGTCGATCGCATCGTCGACGGCATCGAGGAGGCTCTCGGCACCGCCGTTCAGGCTGCGGTGAAGCGGGCCGACGAGCAGGAATTCGCCCGGCTCAACGGCATGAACGCGATGTTCTGCGAAGATGCGGCCCGGCGGATGAAGAAGGTCCTCGAGGAGCTGCCCGGGATTCTCGACTACCGAGCCGAGGCCCGGCACTTCGAGAGCCTCCATCCGCACGATGCCACCGCGATCGCCGTCAAAGGCGTCGCCGGGGGCTTTCGGCCTTGAGCGACGGGTCGACCTTGAACGAGGCGGAAATGCGCAATTCGCCGGCTGACGAATCGCCAGTCGATGAATCGCTCACGCTCGCTGCGGCGCAGACCGAAGTCGACGCCTGGATCCGCTCGATCGGCGTCCGCTACTTCTCGGAGCTGACCAATCTGGCCCAGCTCATGGAGGAAGTGGGCGAGGTCGCCCGGCTCGTCAGCCGAAAGTACGGCGACCAGAGCTTCAAATCGGGAGAGACGCCCGGCGAGTTGTCGGACGAACTGGCGGACGTGCTGTTCGTCCTGATCTGCCTGGCTAATCAGACCGGAGTCGATCTGACCGCCGCGTTTCGGGCGAACCTCGCGAAGAAAACCCGCCGCGACGCCGACCGGCACCGCACGAACCCGAAGCTTCGGGAATCGTAAGACCTTCCCGGCTCTACTTCAGCGGCTTGCCGTCCCGCTGGATGTGTCGCGGCCCGCTACCGGCGGTCTTTTCGTAGGTGCCGTCGCTGGATTTCACGTATTTGGTGAAGCCCAGCTTATCGAGCTTCTTGTCGTCGCGCGCCGACCGGCCCATCTTCATATCGCTAAACGATCCCGCGATGTTCGGGGCGGTCAGGACCCGTTCGACCGGCTCGCCCGTCTCGGGATGGTGCGTCAGCGGCGGATCGTTCATGCCCTGGCGGAACTCGAAAGTCTCGCCCGGTTCGCCCGATTCAGAGACGACTTGGTAGACGTACGTCGGCATGGTCGGCTCGTTAGGATAGAAAGTCGCGCTCGCCGCACGGGCGGCGATCTCTCTATTATAGAGTCGAGTCCGCTGGTCGACTTCCTCAAGATCGCATCCCGCGAAACTGCAGCCGCCGATGCGCCGTTTCCGCGACGGTTCCGTCCGCGGGTACGCTTTACGTCCTTGCGACACGCACCAGGAATCCCGCCGTGCCTTCCTTTCGACCCGATTCGATCGTCCGCGTCGCCGGATTCGTCGTTTGTCTGCTGCTCGTCGGTTCCGCGTCGAACCGCGTCGCGAGCGCGCTCGATCGCTCGATTTCCGCGACGACCGTTCGGCTGATGCAGGACGTCGAAGCTCTCGCCGCCGACGAGATGCAGGGCCGCGGCGTCGGCACCCTCGGCATCGAGAAAGCGGCGGATCGGATTCGCGACGAATTCCGCGGGCTGGGACTGGCCAGCGGTACGCCTGACGGCGACTATCGCCAGGAATTCCAGGTGACCGTCGAGTCGGAAATCGTCGACGCGCAGACGCATCTCCGGCTGCGAACTCCGGAAGGACAGGATCTCGAACTGAAGCGGGGCGAGACCTGGCAGGCGCTCTTCGCCGGCGGCAACGGAAAGGCCGACGCGGAGATCGTCTTCGCCGGGTACGGCATCACGGCGCCCGACGCGAACTACGACGACTACGCCGGGATCGACGTCCGGGGGAAGATCGTCCTGCTACTGCGGCGGGAGCCGCGACAGGACGACGAGGCGAGCCCCTTCGCGGGTAAGGAAAACAGCCCGCACGCCTTCGTCGCGACGAAAATGAAGATCGCGAAGGAACGCGGGGCGGCGGCCGTCCTGATCGTGAACGACCTGCGCGGAGCCGTCGGACCGCACGGCGAAGCGGGGCAGGATCCGGTCCTCGAACCGGGCGACTTCGGCACGAACTCCGCGGGACTGCCGCTGCTTCAGATTACCCGGGCGGTGGCCGATCAGATTCTGGCCGCCGCGCCGCTCAAGGTCGGCGAGGAGACGATCGCGACGATCGAAGAAGCGGAGAAGCGCATCGACGCGACGCTCGCTCCGATCTCGCAGCCGCTGGCCGGCTGGTCGGCCTCGCTTTCGTCGCATGCGGAAGCGCGTTCCTTCCAGGTCGCCAACATCGTCGGCGTGCTCGAGGGCGAAGGTCCGCTCGCGAACGAGACGATCGTGATCGGAGCTCATTACGACCATGTCGGACTGGGCGGCTACGGTTCGCGGAAGCCGGCCCTGCGGCAGATCCACAACGGCGCCGACGACAACGCCTCCGGCACCGCGGCGCTGATGGAGCTTGCCAGGCGGTTCGTCGAAAACGAAACGAAGCCCGCCCGGCGGATGGTCTTCATCGCCTTCTGCGGCGAAGAACGCGGCCTGCTGGGGAGCAATTACTACGTCGCCCATCCGCTCTTCCCGCTGGAGGAGACCGTCGCCATGATCAACTTCGACATGGTAGGTCGCCTCCGCGAGAACAAGCTCAGCGTTTACGGTCTCGGCACCGCGACGGAGTTCGGCCCGCTCCTCGACCGGGTTCCGAACCCGAGCGAGATCGTCTACGACCGGATCGACGGCGTGATGCCCAACAGCGATCACTACGGCTTCCACCTCAAGAAGATCCCCAGCATCCACTTCTTCACCGGCCTGTCCGACGAGTACCACACGCCGGAAGACGACGTCGAACTGATCAACTTCGACGGGATGACCCGCGTGGTCGATCTGGCCGAGGCGTTCCTCCGCGGCGTCGAGTCGGCGGACCGACGTCCCACCCGTCAGGAAGCGCCGACGATCAAGATGACGACCGGGACGATGTCGTATCTCGGCGTCGTGCCGGACTACTCGGGCGGCGTCGAGGGCTTGCGACTGACCGGCATCAACCCGAATTCGCCGGCGGAAAAGGCTGGTCTGTTAGCCGGCGACATCGTCGTCCAGATGGGCGAGATCGAGGTGAAGAGCATCGAAGGTCTCGCAGACGCGCTCGTCCGCTACAAGCCGGGCGAGAAGGTGAAGACGACCGTCGAACGCGAAGGCAAGCGAGTCGACGTCGAGATCACCCTCGGCGATCCGAAGGAAAAGTAGACGACTGGCCCGGGCCGACCCGATTACTCGACCTGCGCCCGGCGGAGTCGCTCGGCCAGATCGCGGTGGACGCGATCGCGGAAGTAGAACTCGTCCTCCTCGACGTAACGCCGGCTCTCCTGCGACTGCGTCGGGTCGCCGGAGAACATCGCGCGGACGAGCGACTCGGCGACGGTGAGGAACATGATCTGGAAGTGGCTCGCCGTGCCCCCCAGCGCTTCGTCCGAGATGCGGATCGCCGGAGCGCCCGTCGGCAGAATGCGGAAGAACCGACGGATTCGCGCCAGGAAGATGGACGACGGCGCTTCGGACAGGGCCTGCAGGTAGGCCTGGACGAGTTCCGTCTGCTTCACGGGCTTCAGTTCGCTGGTTTCGAGCGTCCGTTCGATCCGATCGAGCGTCGCCTCCGCCGCGTCGTTCTGGCCGAAATAGAAGCGCCCGCGGGCGATCTGCAGTTCCAGCCGATGCGTATGCAGCGCGACCTCGTCGCGGCGAGCGGTTTCCTGCGGCCCGCGTCCCCGCTTCGGCGCTGAACGGGCGGCGGGCTTCGCGTTCGCCAGTCGCCGAGCCGCGGCCTCTGCCGCGTCGAAGAGACGTCCTATCTCTCCCTGCAAACCGAAGCGTCGCATGTCCTGAAAGAAGTCGCCGATCAGCGGCTCGATCGGGATCAGCTCATCCGCCTCGTTGACTCCGCGGAGCGTGCGCTCGAACTCTTCGACGATCGATTGCACGACGTCCTGACGCCCGAAGTGGGCGGCCGTCCGCACGGCGGGCGACCACAGGCGAGCCTTCTCCGCGAGGTCGCTCGTCGAGGCGAGAACCTCCGGCAGGAACCGCAGGAACCAGTCGGTCTGCGACGCGCCGAAGTCGGGCCCCATCGAAAGCGCCGCCGCGAGCGTCCGCGATTTGGCACGCTGACGCTCGGCGGTCGGGGCCTGCTGAGCCGCTTGCCACAGATCGCGGATCGCCTGAGCGCGGACGCCGCGTTGCGGTTCCTGGCCGATCTTCGCCACGCGCAGGGCCCAATCGTCGCCTGCCGATTTCTGATGCCAGAGCGCGAAGGACGCGACCTCTTCGTTCGGTTCCAGCAGCTTGAGCTTTTGCCGCGCGCGGTTCGCGACGTACTGCGACGTCGTTCCCAGATCCGCGAGCCGCTCCATCAGCGACGCGGGCAGCCGCTGGAAGGAACGACGCCCCTCGAACGCTTCGCGAATGCGGAAGTCGAACGCGTCGGCCAGCCATTGGTGGACCGCGTCCCCCGTCGCGCGCAGTCGCCCGCCCGCCTCGGCCAGCGTCGCTTCCGCGCGCTCGCGTTGCCCGAGCGCCGCGTCGGCGTAGGCGAAGATCAGCCGCACGTAGTCGAGCGTCGGCGCGGCGCCTTTGCGCACGTCGGTTCCGCCGGGACGATCCTTTCGCGAGGAAACGGCCTCCATCCACTCGCCGAAGCCCCGTCGGATCCGCTCCGCTTCGTCCGCCAGTTCGCGCATCCGGTCGACGTCGTTCTGCCGGGTCCTGCGGAGGAACCCCGGCAGGTCGAGATCCCAACGGAGTCCGTCGCGATGAACCCGCTCGAGCAGGCGATCCCGCACGAGGGCCGTCCTCACGACGTCCTCCCCCGCGACCGCTTCGATCCCGAGCCACGCGAGCCAGATCGCTCGCACCGGCAGATACGGTTCGCCCGCTTCGAGCGCCGCGACGAATTCCTGAAGGCGCTCGCGCACGCGCGAGCGAAGCGTGTCCGTCAGGCCGTTCGCCGGCTGGGTTCCGGCCACGATCGCCGCGGCGCCGAGCGCCCTCGCCCGTTCGGAGTCGACGACGCGATCGTCAGCCTGCTCCAGCGCAGCGCCCCAATCGGTCGCCTCGCCGGAACGCAGCAGCCCCTGCGCCAGCGATTCCAGGCGTCCCCCGGTAGCGTGGTCGTCCCCCCAGGCTCCGGCGGTCCAGCAGACGAACCCTTCGTGCGGACGCTTGAGCGCGAAGTGCAGACTGGCCATCTCGAACCACGCGTCGCGACGCTCCGCGCTGTCCGGCGGCGAGCGAAACGCGACGAACGCCTCTTCCAGTTCGTGCAGTCGACGGAGCGCCTGATCGCGGTCGCGATCGACGGCGAAGAACGGCGCCTTCGCCGATTCCTCCGGTTCCTTCCGACGCTTCGGCGGGGCCTGCTTCGAAGCGGCGACCTGCGACTTGACCATGTCGTCGAAGGTCGGCTTGCCGGGCGGAGGGGGCGGAGCGACGCTCTTCGACGGCGAACCGCCGGGCGCGAGATCTTCGCCGCAGACGAACGGCTCGAAATCGAACGTCATCGACCGCGTCCAGACAGAGAGCGGCTCGCGTTCCCGTTCGAGGTAATACTCGATCCATTCCTCCAGCGGCTGAAACGCGGACTCCGGAATCGCGCGCGGCGCGAACTCGCCCGGCGCCGTCGGTTCCAGCCACGTGACTTCGTCCTGCCGCGGAGCGAGCCGCGACGCGATCACGTCGGGTCGCAGCCGCGGGCGAAGCTGCATCCCGCACGGGACGAAGAGATTCGGAATCCGCAGGTAAGAACGATAGCCGATCGCGTCGAGACTGATCGTCGGCGGTCCGTCGGGCGCGGGGCGCGTCCTGAGAATGACGGTCGGATCGGCCTCCGACGTCACCGCGAACGCCAGCCGACCGGCCAGCGCCTGTTCGTGATCCTGCACGAAGCGATGCAGCCTATCGATGGCCTGACCGCGCAGCGTCCAGAACTCTGCTGGTTCGCTGGCGCCCGATTCGACCAGCCGGATCGGCGTACGCAAACGCGGCGGTTCGATCGGCGTCAACGATTCGCGATCGTGCGGCGTCGCGAGCGTGACGACGTCGTACACGTCCGACAGTTCCGGGGCGACGATCGCCTCCCACGACCCCGTTTCGCTCAGCAGAGTCCAGGCATCGAGCGACGGCGACAGCAGATCTTCGAGCGGATGACGATAGCCGAGCGGCGCCCAGAACCTGGCCGCGCGTTCGCTGCGGATCACGACCGGTCCGAAGTCCCCCTCCGTCGCACGTTGGACGACGAAGTACGAAGGCCGCACGACGCGCAGGAACCGTCGCTCGCGTCCGGTCCGAACCTCCTTCACGACGGCGAAGCTGAGCGAGTCGCCTCCCAGCCGCAACAGTTCTCCCGCCGCGGCGGCGAAGCCGTCAGCAGCGGCGAAGCCGTCCGCCTCGACGAACTCGAACAGGATCGGAACGGCTTGCTCCCCATCGTCATGTCCCCCCGGTTCCGTCGGAACGAGCGACACGGCTTCGGCCGGAGATGACAGAGGTCGAATGCCGCGGATCGGGCTGACGAAGCGGACGGCGCCGATCGCCTCCAGCGCTTCGAAGCTCGTCTTGCGCGGCAGCTCGTGCCAGAAGAGCGCGACGGCGCCCTCTTCGAGCCGTCCGCCTGCGACCGGAATCGACGCCGTCTCCGCCGGGAGCAGCCCCTGGCGGATCGCGAACTGCAGCAGTTCGGAACTGGGAAATCGAAGGCCCGGCATGAGCAGATGCGTCGAACGCGATACGAAGTCGTCGTCTGCGCAGGCTCCCCGAACGAGTCGACCTTGCGCGACGCGTCGATTCTACGACGACTGGCTCTCCTCGCGGCGCTGGGGCGTCTGTTCCTGCGAGACTTCGCCTTCTTCGACCTCGGCCGTCGCTTCGCGCTCGATCCGTACTTCGCCGACTTCGTTCGCCTTCAGCGTTCCGCCTTCGATGAGCTTATCGACGAGCCGCTTATGCAGACGCTCATGTTCCAGCGGCAGCGCCTCCGCGTCGCTCGCCAGTTTGACGAGGATGTTTTTCTTGCCCGTCTCTGGATCGCAAACCAGCAGGATCGTCATTTCCGCCATCAGTCGTTCCTGCTTTCCTCATGAGGCGCTTCGATTGCGTACTTCGTCGCGGTCGGTCCGCTGGTACGCCCGGCATCGGCCTTGCCCCCCGCGCTCTCGTCCTGTCGGGGCACGCGGCCGTCGGCGGTCGGTTCGAGCTTCTTTTTCGCGACGTCGTCCAGATCGAGCCGCTCGCCCAGGGTCTTCGCTTCGACGACCTTCCGTTCGAGCAGCAGTTCCGCGAGGGCGACGACCATCGGGCGGCGACTCTCCAGAATCGCGGCAGCGCGGGTGCGGGCCTCTTCCAGAATCGTCAGCACGGCCCGGTCCAGGCGTTCGAGCTGCGCCGGCGAAAGGTCCTCCCGCCGGCGACGCTTTTCGCTAGACATGTACCGCACGACGCCGGTCTCGTCGCCGCCCATGCCGAACTCTTCCACCACGGCGTGGGCGATCTCGGTCGCACGTTCCAGGTCGCCCGCCGATCCGATGGAGAGATCGTCCAGCAAAAGCCTCTCGGCCTCGCGACCTCCCATCAGAATACAGAGGTCGTCGAGCAGTTCGCCGCGCGTCACGACGTACTTCCGATCGGGATCGCGATACCGCACGAATCCGAGCGCGCCCGCCATATCGCCGCGAATCGAGATCCGGTCGATCGTCGGGGCGTTCGGCGAGAAGAGCGCGCAGATCGCGTGGCCCGCTTCATGTACGGCGACCACGCGTTCTTCGCGGGGCGACATCTGCGGCCGCTCGGCGTACTCGCTGAGCGCGCGATCGACGAGCAACTCGTCCGTCGGCCCCTCCAATCCTTCCCGCAGGCGAATCCGGGCGAGCGCACGGCAGAGCGCGTTGATATGGTCGCCCGTGAAGCGGGTACCTGCCGGCGCCCCCTCGACGAAGTCGCCCGTCCGTTTCACGGCGAAGTCGATCGCTTCGGAAGTCAGTCGAAGATCGAGCTTCTCGTCGTAGATCTTCAGAATGGCGAGCCGATCCGCGGAGTCGGGATGCGGAATGTGCAGGTGAAACTCGAACCGTCCCGGCCGGAGGAGCGCGGGGTCGAGAATCTCCACGAAGTTCGTCGTGCCGACGACGAAGACCAGTTCGTCGTTGCGGAACCCGTCCATCTCCGTGAGAAGTTGATTCACCATCGAATGTTCGACGCCCGAACCCGTATAGGTTCCGCGGGCGGAGGCGAACGAATCGAGTTCGTCGAAGACGATGATCGACGGCGCCGACTGCCGGGCCTGATGAAAGATCTGGCGCAGGTTCTCCTCGCTCTCGCCGACCCAGCGACTCTTCAGTTCGGGGCCACTGACGACGGTGATCGCCGCGCCGATGGAGGCGGCGATCCCCTTCGCGAAGAGCGTCTTGCCCGTACCGGGAGGACCCCAGAAGATCATGCCCCGGGGGATGAGCCTCTCCATTCGCTGAACCGCCGCTTCGTCGGTCAGTTCGTCCTTCTTCTTGAGGACGTCGACGATCTCCCGGCGAATGCGCGTCTTGACCTTCTCGTAGCCGCCGATGTCGGCGTCGAGATCGATGGTCGGAATCTCCAGCGCCCCCTGGACGGTGAAGCCGCGAATCCGCTGATAGGCCTTCTTCGGATCGGCGGGATAGTCTTCCCCTTCCATCGAAGCGAGCAGCCGCCGCAGCCGCGCGGCGTTCATGCCGGAGACGTACTTGTAGAGTCCCCAGGCGTTGAGCCCGCGACCGAACTTGCGCGCTTCGCGCTGCGTCACCAGCCGCGACAGGCGATCGCGCGGGATGCCCAGAATCGTCCGTCGCCGGGGGAACAGATTCTCGATCACCCTGGGGAGCGGAAACGAAGGATCCTTGAACCCGAGCCAGACGAGGTCCGGGTTCTCGTACAGCAGGGGTACGACCTCCCGCGCTTCGGCGGTGATCCCGCCCTGGCTGGTCGTCAGCAGATCGAGATGGGGCAGCGCGGCGACCCGCTTCTCGACCGCGCCGCGTACCGTCGAGCGGAGCTGTTCGAGCATCCCGGAGACGAACGTCACCGGCGCCGAGTCGGGCTTATCTTCCTTCGGTCGTCCGTCCAGGTAGGCGCACTTCACCTCCGCCCGCTTCAGTCGCGAACGAAGGCTCATGTAGAGGTAGGGCGCCAGATCCTTCTCGCACTCCACCAGGACCGGCAGGCCGCGCACGAGGTCGTCCGCGATCTCCGCCAGGGCACGCGAGTAGGCGATCTCGACCGCTTCTTCGACGGAGAGATCGGTCGGCAGTTCCGTTTCAGGAACGATGGTCGCCATGCGGAGCGCTCAGAGAGGTAACGGTATACGTGCGTTCGTTCGACCGACGCTGCCGGTCAAACGTCCAGCACGATCTTCAGCGAGCCGGTCCGCTCGTCTTCGACGATTTCCTTCACGTCGCCCATCTCGCGGGCTTTGATCTTGAGAGCTTCGCCGATCGTGCGGTTCGTGACCTGGTCGAGTTCGCGAAGGACGTCGCACAGTTCGCGTTCGAGTCGGTCGGTCGTTTCCTTGCGGAGCTTCTTCTCCTTCTCCGCGGCCTGCTGTTCCAGCCCTTCACGGAGCTTCTCGGCAAGCTGCTGTTCGACCTGCCGCTGCGAAAGTCCCCAATCGTCGGCGTAGACGCCGGTCTCCTTCGCGGCGAGATCGATCCGCTCCGAATCTTCCGCCCGAACGGTCACTTCGCCGCTCTGCGCGTCGACGGTCACGACGACGCCGGCTCCCTTGCGAACGTGCTTCCCCCGCTCTTCCTGGAAGCCGCGCTTCGAAAGTTCCTCGGCGAGTATCCGCCGCATCTGCTCCTCGGGCAGCACCGGGAGGAGCTCGATCCGCGTGGAGATCTCGTCGTCGCTCGACAGCGTTCGGCTGAGCGACTCGCCGACTTCGATGCGATACGCACGACTCATGATCCGTCTCCTCTCGCAAGAACCGGTCGGCGCCGGGAGAACGACGCTCTCCGAAAGGGAGCGTGCGAACGCCCCGCATGTTCGTCCCGACGCTCTCGTTCATCCTATCGCCGGAGCGCAGGGCGGGGTAGCTTGCCAACCTTGTCAGTCATGGACGGAGTCGACGGCGCCGCGCACGGATCATCCCGTCGCGTCGATGCCCCGGTCGGCATCCTGAACCAGGCGCTCGGCGAAGAGTCGCGATTCCTCTCCCGCCAGACGCTCCCAGTCCGAACGGAGCAGCTTCGCAGCGGGATAGTCTTCATCGACGATCGTGGTCGTGCGGGCCTGATCGAACCAGACGCTCGTTCGCAGGAACGCTCGGGGAAAGGCGAGCGCCTGAGCCCGGTGGCGAAGACGATCGGCCAGGCGAAACTCCGACACGTCGAGCTGCGGACTCCAGCGCAGCGCTTCCGCCGGTTCGCGACTCCAGCGCCGCATGGCCGAGAGCAGGCACCGCGTCAGATCCCGCCGCCCGGCCCGATCGGCGGAATCGAGATAGGCCGCGAGCGTTCGCTCGATCCGTTCGGACGCGTGACGCATCTCGACGGGATTGCGAATCGCCCGGCGGCGGCGCTCCGCTTCCAGCCATTCTTCCGCGAGCGTCCTCTGCAGGCATTCGAGGACCGCGTCGCCGGGAGGCTGAAACCAGTCGTCGAAGTCGACCGCCTCCTCGTCCTCGATCAGCAGATCGAGCGGATAGACCAATCGCACCAGCGCGTTGCGACGGAACGGTTCGAGCCGGCGCCAGGAGACGAGCAAGGTTTCCAGACGCGCTGCCGTCCCGTTGCGGACCGCGCGGTAAGCGAGAAAGAGCAGCAGGTCGTCGCCCAGCGATCGGGGCTCCTCGTTTCGCTCCCATCCCGCATTCTGCCCCTGCGCATCCCGGCTGGCCGCCCAGTTCAGAAACCGCAAGGAATGTCCGGTCAGGTGCAGGCCGAGCGCTTCAGGCGGCGTGCGGCGCCACACGGGTCCCTCGCTCGCGGAGCCCTTGCGCAGGTAGGCCTCGCCGCGCCAGCCGCCTGTGCGGACGAGCCAGCCGACGATCCCTTTCGCCAGGCGATCCTGCAACGCCTCGATCGCCCCTCGGGAGAGGCACGGCGGTTCCTGCTCCGCCCCGAACAGCAGATGCGCGCCGCTGGCGACGTTCGCCCTGCCGACGAAGAACTCCGCCAGTCGCAGCAGGCGTGCCTCGAATCGCGAAACGGTCTTCAAGTCCCTTCGTCCTGTTCGTCGCGCGTGAGAGAAGAAGCCTCGCGTTCGGCGCCGGTCCGCTTCGTCAACGCTCCGCGGCGCCACAGGCCCTTCGCCGACAACGCGGGGAAGCCGTTCACGCTCAGTTCGCTGCCGTCCCAGCGGATCTCCAGCGTATCGCGTTTCGTCCAGGCCTCGTCATCGGCGCGGTAGCGATCGGTCAGGAAATGGATTCGCTGGTTGCTCGACCCGATCCAGCGCCGCGACGTGTCAGGCAGGTCCTTGCGGTACGGCCCGTCGACGAGAATGTCGGTCGCCGCGAGCAGGTCCTTCGCCCAGGGAATGGCGCCCGTTTGCAGAGCCTCGAGTTCGTAACCGCTGAAGGTCATCACGGAGAGACCTTCCTGCTGGGCCCTCGCCGCGAGAAGCGCCGCCGCCGCATGCGCGAAGGGCTCTCCGCCCAGCAGGGTGATCCCTTCCGCGCCCGAGTCGCGTCGGGCCTCCAGAGCCGTCGCCAGAACGTCGTCGACGGAGCGGACGGTTCCCCCCTGGAACGGCAGCATTTCCGGATTGCAGCAGCCGGTGCAGCGAAGCGGACACCCTTGCAGCCAGACCGCCGTCCGCACGCCCGGTCCTTCGGCGCTCGTCGCGGCGACCAGATGTGCGAGGTGGAGTTGCGGATCGGGCTGAAGCATGTGCGCAGGAACCGGTCGCTGAACGTGCCTGACAACTCAAGGGCGGTCGTCCGAGATTCTATCCTGACGCTGATTGGGAAGTTCCCGTGAATATCGCTCGAGACGCTCCCTGCGCCGCGTTGTGCGGCCTGATACGTACGGCTAAATTCCAGAAACGGATAAGGAAGCCAGTCGCCGCTATGGAAACTGACCCGGAAATCCCCGGAATCTATCGAGCTCGTATGCAGATTACTCGGGAAAGCGATGCTCACCGGAGCGACGGTCTGATCGTGCTCAAGCTCCGCGGACGAATCGCGCCGCTCGATTCGTCGGACGCGATCGACCTCGGATCGCTGTTCGGTCAGGATGTCTTCGGTCGAACCGTGGCGTTCGATCTGCGCGAGGCGGACTTTCTGGGTTCGAGCGGCGTGAACTGGCTGCTGACGCAACGCAAAGAGTTCGTCGACGCAGGCGGACGCATGGCGATCTGCTGCAGCGAAGGAAGCGTGCTCGACGTCCTGCGGATGATGCGACTCGACCGTCTGATTCCGATCGCCGACTCGCCGGAGAAGATCCCCCCGAGCGAGCCGGCCGCCTAGGCCATGGGAACGCGCCGGACGGGTCCGGACCCGTCCGCGATCCGCGACCCGTGCGCATGGCGAACTGATCTAACCGGTTGCTGCAAAACGCCTTCGCGGCGTTTCGCAGTCTCGCCAAGTTCGGAACAAGTTCCTCACGGCTCGCGAAAGGGGCGTGAACTCCCCTTTCGTCGTCGCATCCTGCGACGAATCGCAGGCTCGCTGCCTTTTGCAGCAGCCTGCTATACGAATCGCCTTCTTATGAATCGCCGGGAGCGTGGCATGGCCGACGTCATCGACTTTCAGACGGTCGAACTCAACACGGACAACATCCAGGCCCTGCTGCAGACGGTGTTCGAAGAGGCCGTGCGTCGCCGCGCCAGCGACGTTTTCTTCTTCTCGGATTCGGACGGCGTCCGAATTGCCATGCGCTGCCTGGGAGAAATGCGCGAGTTCGCGAAGCTCGATCGCGATCATGGCCGCAGCGCCCTCACCGCCGTCAAGACGAACGGCGCCATGAACATCGCCGATTCCCGGCGCCCGCAGGACGGTCGCTTCCTGATGCGAATCCGCCGTGAGGGAAAGGACGCCTTCATCGACGTCCGGGCGAACTCGATCCCGACGCTGTACGGGGAGGACGTCACCTGCCGCGTGCTGGATCGCGAGCGGAACCTCCTCCCGCTGGAGCAGATCGGCCTGTCGACGCACGAACTCCGAACGGTCCAGCAGGCGCTCGACGCTTCGAGCGGACTCGTCGCGGTGACCGGTCCGACGGGCGTAGGAAAAACGACCACGCTGTACGCGATCCTCCGGCAACTGGCGGACGGCAAGCGCAAGATCAATACGCTCGAAGACCCGATCGAATACGCGCTCCCGGGCGTGCGGCAATCGCAGGTCGATTACCGTGCGGAGCTCGACTTTCCGAAGATGCTCCGCAACGTCCTGCGGCAGGGGCCGGACGTCATCATGATCGGAGAGATCCGCGACGAAGAGACCGCCGAAACGGCCGTTCGGGCCGCGAACAGCGGGCATCTGGTCTTAGCGACGTTGCATGCTTCGACGGCTCCCGACGCCGTGCAAAGTATGCGGTCGCTCAACGTCCATCCTTACTTTCTGTCGATGGCGCTGCGTGCGGTCATTTCGCAACGACTGGTCAGGACGCTCTGCGCGCACTGTCGCATCAAGTACGAATCGCCCGATCTGGAATCGACCTTCGCGGAAATCCGCCACCTGCTGACGCCCGAGGAACGGGGCGTCATGTACGGGCAAAAACCGGGCGGGTGCGAACTCTGCCTGGGCGAAGGGTACGCGAACTTCACCGGCCTTTTCGAAACGCTGCCGGTCGGTCCTCAGGTTCGCGATCTGATCGCCGAAGGCAAGACGAGCCGTCAGATCTATGAGGAAGGGCTCAAGCATGGCCTGATCAGCTTCCGCAAGTCGGCGCTGATCAAGGTCGCGCGCGGCGAGACCAGCCTCGAGGAAGTGATGAAGCGACTTCCGGCCGATCGATTGCAGGAGACCGACGCGGAGGCGTCCGACGACAGACGCTGACCCCGTTCGACGTTCGCCTCAGGAGGCACGCGTCTCAGTCGGCGATGATCGCAGGCGCAAGCGAGCGCCAGAGCTGGACCTGATCCGCCTCGAGCAGTTCTTCGATCCTGCCTTCCGCGCTCGCAAGGGCCTCGCTGCCGCGACGGACGCGGGCGACGCGATCGGCTTCGCCTTCCGTGACGAAGATCGAAGCGAGCGTCATGGCCGTCTGTTCGGCGATCACGACGACGTGTCGCTCCTGACGGAACGATAGCGCGAGTCGCCGACGAGCCGGTTCGCTGCGTAAGGCGTCGATTCGATGAAACCGTCGGGCGATCTCCTGCTCTTTGACGGGGATCGAATCTTCGACGGCGACCGGCGCCGCGAAGGACGAGCGAACGCCCCACGTTTCGAGCGCGCCGGAGGTTTCCAGGAAGAACAGGCCCGCGCAGACCAGGGCGCTGGTCGCGGTCCAACCGGCTAACGACGGAATCCAGGCCGCCGTCCTGGGCAGATCGCCTCGTTCCACGATCTGTGCGTGCAGCTTCTCCAGAATTTTCATTCGCTGCACGCCGACCAGCAGCATCCCGGGTTCGGCCGGGGTGAGGTGGGCGATGCGCCCCTCGAAGGTGCCCGAGTTCGTTACGACGACGATCTTGTCGTCGACTTTGAACCTGGCGGAGGACTTGATCGCGAAGCCGATGCCGCCGGCAGAGACGTTGCGGATCCAGACCGTGAACTCGCGCTTCCCTTTGCGAACGACGGCAAGTTGACGTTCCGGACCGACGCCGGCGCGGAAACTGTCGCGGCGCTCTTCGGTTTGCGGTTCGAGCGTGTTCGTCACTCTGTCAGCCCCCAGACGCGACGCACGCGGACAGAGAGCGGCACAGTCCCGTCCCGTCAGCGGCGAACAAGAATAGGCCGGGACCGCTCCAAGGGCCGACCGATTCAGCGCTTACCGCGCGGAAACGACGGGGAAAACGTTCCGGAAATGCGAGAAACGCCGATCCGACGCTCGTTCCCCCACCGTCGCGGGGCCTATCAGGATGGATCCCCTGGCGAAAGAAGCCCTACGATCGGTACGACCCGACCTGCTCCTTGAGTCACGGACTTCGCGGGAATCCCGTCGTTCACCTTCGATCCTCGAAAGTTCGCCGGGGATCGACGCGGTCCAGCGACTTTTTCGCCTTCACGCGAAGCGTCTCGGGCGCGTCGGAATCCATGATCTGACGTAGCTCGTCCGCGAATTCCGGCGAGTTCGCTCCCTGCTTGTCGAGCGAATCGAGTGCCCTGGTGCGATCGCGAAGTTCGCCTTCGCGCAGTCGCGCACGAAGGAACTCCGTCGCGCGGGGAGTCACGGGGCGAACGCTGCCGATCTGATCGATCGCGTTCAGACGAACGGTCTCTTTCCGGGAAGGTTCGGACAGCTTCTCCAGCAGGGGCAGCGCGGCCTCGCCCGTCATGCCGAGTTGGCGCACGAGCGCAGTTTCCCCCGCCGTCGAAAGCTCGCCGTTCGCCAGCCGGGACTCGACCGCCGCGATCACGTCGTCGCCCTGAGCGCGGAGGTAATCGCTCGCCGCCTGATAGTCCTTCGAGCGTCGCTCTTCGACCGCGGCGATCATCTCGTCGAGCGCCTGATCGACGGACGTCAGCACGAGGGGAGGACGCTCAGGTTCGGGCGGGTCCGCGGGTGCGGTCGGCGGCGGAGCAGGCGCCGCAACCGATGGCGGCGCGGGAGCAGGCGCTTCCGATTCGCAACCGGCGGCCGCGACTGCGAGCGAAAGCACGATGCCCCGAAGGCGAAACGGCGAAGTCGGCATTCTCTGGGTCAACCTCTCCGGAACGAACTTCCGGTTTCGATTTCGATAAGGCTCGCACGTCTAATGGGATTGCGTCGCGACCGACGGTTCCTTGCGGCGACGCCCTGCCCTGCTCCGGCTCGCCTGCAGCTTCGCGATCTTCTTCTCCAGCAGTCGGCGGTAGGCGAAGTGCTCGACCTCCAGTCGATGCCGGGGCGTATCGAGGTAGCGCACCCCGAAGCCCAGGTCGGGCCGCGCGGTCGCCTTCTCCTCGCGAAACGCCGTCGAGGTCGCTTCGTCGCCGTCGCGTACGGCGCCGAGGTACTCGACCGCCAGACGGCTCTGCAAGTCCGCGAGCCCCCACAGGCCGCTGTCAGGCTGGATCATCCCGATGACGAGCAGATCGTCGCGAATCCGGTCGAACGCGTTCAGATAAAGGTCGGGCGCGCCGTTCGGGCGCGGCAGTTCCTCATCGTCCAGAAACGGGAAGCTGACGCGGTAGCCGGTAGCGAGGACGACCGTATCGATCGCTTCCTCCGAACCGTCCGCGAATCGCACGCGATCGCCGATGAATCGCTCGATCTGCGGCTTCACCGCGATTCGCCCGTGCCCTAGGAAATAGAGCCACTGCGAGTTGACGATCGGATGCGTTTCGAACAGGGCATGATCGGGCGTCGGCGCTCCGTAGCGCGCGGCAGAGCCCAGGCAGATCCGCGACGCGGCGCTCGCGATGCGACGCCTCAACCACAGGGGGAGCCGCCAGCGCAGCAGCCGCTCTCCGCAGAGATCGATCGGCTTGCCGAGCAGAAACTTGGGCAGCACGTGATAGCCGCGACGCAGACTATGCACGACGCGTTCGGCGACCTGGCAGGCTTCCACGGCGACGTCGCAGCCCGAGTTTCCCGCTCCGACGACGAGGACGCGTTTGTCGACGAACTTCGACGGCGCGCGGTAGTCGCGGGAGTGGAAAATTTCGCCGGAGAACGCTCCAGGCCACTGGGGAATCAGCGGATCCCAGTGATGGCCGTTCGCGACGACCAGGCCGGCGAAGCGAATCGGCTCTGAATCGCGGTCGGTGCGAACGAGCCAGCCTCCGTCCGTCCGCACGGCGGAGAGGACGCTGGTCTGAAATTCGATCGAAGCCCGCAGTTCGAACGCGTCGGCATACGACCGCAGGTAGGCGTGCGCCTGCTTCGCGCTCGGGTAGGCCGGATAGTCGTCCGGCATCGGGAAGTCGACGTATTCCGTCAGCCGCTTCGACGAGATCAGATGGGCCGAATCATAAACCCGTGCTGATTTCGCCGCCCCGTTCCAGGCGCCGCCGACGTCGTCGTCCCGTTCGAACGCGACGTACGGAATGCCGGCCTGCCGGAAGTTCTTCTGCGCCGCCAGGCCGCACGGACCGGCCCCGACGATGCACCAGCAGTCCGAACGATCGACAGCCATTCCGCGTCAGCTTGCAGGTCGGCGACTCTGCGACGCCGCGGCCTCCCGCGACGTTCTCGTAGAGTCTCGAGTCTCCGGCGTCTTTACGGAACCGCACGGAGTAGCTGCGAATCGACACGCCTTCGCGAAACCTGTCAAGCCGCCCGGCGTTCCGCGCTCCGGACCGCAAGCCGGATCCTCTCGCTGCGCGAGCGCGGGGCGAGCGGCTGAGCCGTCTGTTCAGGAGTGTGCGCGGCGTCGATCCGCAGGACGGTCGCCCCCTGCTTCTGCGTCCGCTTCGCCGGCTTCTCGGCGGTCGCGGCGACTTCCGCCTGAGGAACCGTGACGGTCCGCTTGGCGCTCATCCGACCGACGAGGCTCAGCCAGCGCCGGGGCGCGGCGAATCCCGTCAGACATTCATGCGCGAGGAGCGCCCGATGCCGCAGGGTCGTGAGCGTCGACGGCGCAAGTTCCAGCCGGCGCCGGAAGAGTTCCTCGGTCACCCGGCCTTCTTCGAAAGCCGACACCTTTCGCAGACGCTCGAACGCGACCGCGCGGCAGTTCGGTTCGAGCGCCGAAATCATTCCGAGATCCGCCGCCCGGAGGGACAGATCGAGGTCGGCCGCGGCGTCGCCCCAATGGGGATTGAAGCCGCCCAGCCGCAGAAATCCCTTGCGTCGATAGAACCCCGCCGCGAGCGAGGGACCGACGAAGGCCGAGCTGCGGAAGGCCGAGCGGTCGAACCGCTTCCCGCAGGCATATTCGCCGCGGTAGCCGCTGGCGCGATACTCGATGCCGGCAGACGCGACCCGGTCGCGACGCTGGCCGTCCAGAATCGTCGGAGAGACGGAGAAGACGTCCGAAGACGCCTCGAACTGCGACAGCGCGGCCTCGCACCAGCCCGCTTCGACTTCGACGGGGCCCGACACCACGGCGATGACGTCGCCCGTGGCATGCAATGCGGCGAAGTTCGCGAGGTCGACGCGCGTTTTGAGCGTCGCCGCCTTCAGGATCTCGATTTCCCCGGACAGACCGAAGGGGTCTTCGTAGTCCTGGGAGAGAGCGACGATCGTCTCGGCGCCGACGGGCTGATGGGCGAGCACCGACGCAAGCGTTCGTTCGAACTGCTCGCAGGGCTCCACGAACGGGAGAAGGATCGACACCCGCAGCACGGCTGGTCTTCCTTGAGAGCTGGCGGCGTTGAGAGGCTATCCGGATAGCCTCGTCGGCGACCACAGAAGGTCGCTACGACTCCGCAAAGTCGATCTTTGCGAAGTCGAAACGTCCGAAAGGAGGCAGGATGCCGACTTTCCGGACAGACACTCAGAGCAGTCGGAGGATACGGCGGCCGACACCGTCGTCGTGACGGTTCTGCGCGTCGCAGGTTTCCTCCTCCTCCTTAATTCGTCCGGCCTGAACGCCCCGATGATGCGTGCCTGAGCCTGCGTAACATTCGACGCATATCCCCTATTCTTCGCGACCGGCAGAGCATGCCGCACGAACGCTCAGCGGTTTCCCCGTTCTGCCCAGATCTTAACCAGTTCGACGATCGTCTGCACCGCCGTTTCCATCTCCTCCAGGCACGTCCATTCCAGAGGACTGTGCGGGTTGTGCTCGCCTGTCGAGAGGTTAGGCGTGAGCAGGCCGCGGGCGGTCAGAAACGACCCGTCGGTCCCTCCGCGGATAATCGTGCGGCGGGGCGTGATTCCGATACGGCGATAGGCTTCCTCAGCGTATTCCACGATATGCGGCTGCTGCGCGAGAGCGGCGCCCAGGTTCGCATATTGTTCGGTCGCTTCGACCTCCGTCGTCAGGCCCGGGAACTCGGCGCACGTCGCCGCGGCAGCCTCGCGGACCAGTTCCAGGTGCGACTCCAGCTTCTTCCGGTCGAAGTCCCGCAGGATCATCTCGACCGCCGCTCGATCGACGCCCGATTCGAGGATGCGGACCGGATGAATGAAACCGTCGCGCCCGTCCGTCGTCTCGGGGGAGCGTTCGTTTCGCGGCAGGCGCTCCAGAAAAAAGCCGAGCGCCCGAATGGCGTTCGTCATGCGCCCCTTCGCGATGGAGGGATGGATGTTGACGCCGTGAAAGGTGACGACCGCCTTCATCGCGTCGAAGGTTTCGTCGTCGATCGCGCCGGCCCCATCGCCGTCCAGCGTATAGGCCGCGACGGCGTTCACCTTCGCGAGGTCGACATACTCGACGCCGCGTCCGATCTCTTCGTCGCAGGTGAAGAAGATGCGTACGGGGCCGTGCGCAAGCTCTCGTCGCTCCATGAGCCGCGCTGCCGCTTCCACGATGACCGCGACGCCGGACTTATCGTCGGAACCGAGCAGCGTCGTCCCGTCGGTGACGACGATCGTCTTCCCGACGCAGTTCGCCAGATCGGGATTCTCGGCCGCGCGAAGGATCTTCGTCGGATCGCCGGCGAGCGGTACGTCGCCTCCTTCGTAGACGAACGCCCGCGGCTTCACGCCCTTTCCGCTCGTTTCAGGCGACGTATCCAGGTGGGCGTTGAACGCCACGACGGGGGCCGATTCGTAACCCGGAGTCGCGGGGACGGTTCCATAAACCGTTCCGGTCGCGTCCTGCTCGACGTCGACGAGGCCCATCGCACGAAGTTCCTCGACGATTTGCGCGCCGAGGAGAAGCTGCCCGGGCGTCGTCGGAACGGTCGCCGAGTCGAAGCCGGCCTGGGTATCGACGCGGACGTAATCGAGAAATCGGTTCAGCAGGCGTTCGCGGCTCACTGCGGGGCTGCTTCCTGAAGAGGGCGCCATCCTGACGGAGGCGAAGATGCGGCGGTCGGACGACGACCGGTCGAGAATCGATAGAATACGGTCCGTCGCGGCTGGTAGGGGCCGCGAGTCGCCTCTCGAATCCGCAGCGAGGTCGTTCGTGTCCGAGCGCGAAGTCAGTTTCCTCGCCTTCGACGTCGAAAGCGTCGCCGACGGCGATCTCGTCTCTCGCATCCGCTACCCGGGCGCCGGGCTCTCCGCGGAAGAGGCGATCGCTCGCTACCGCGCGGAGCTGATGGAGAAGTACGAGTCGGACTTCATCCCCTACACGTTTCAGATTCCGATCTCCCTCGCCGCCGCGAAGATCGGCCCCGACTACTCGCTGATCGATCTCGTCTCCCTGGACGAGCCGGAGCATCGTCCGCACGTCATCACGGAGAACTTCTGGCGGGGCTGGGAGCGTTACCGGCGCCCGACGCTGGTCAGCTTCAACGGACGCACGTTCGATATCCCGCTGATGGAACTGGCGGCGTTTCGCTACGGCATCTCGATCCCCGGCTGGTTCGCGCTGGAATCGCGAAGCTTCGAGCAGCCGCGGCATCGCTATCGTCTGGAGAGCCACTTCGATCTGCACGAGGTGCTCACCAACTTCGGAAGCGCCCGCTTCACCGGCGGCCTGAACCTGGCGGCGAATCTGCTCGGAAAGCCGGGCAAGATGACTCTGCACGGTTCCGACGTCCAGGATCGCTTTCAGGCCGGCGATACGCAGCAGATCCACGACTATTGCCGCTGCGACGTGCTCGACACCTACTTCGTCTTCCTGCGGACCGCGGCTCTCGTCGGATGGATCGATCTGGGGCGTGAGCAGGAACTCGTCCGTCAGGCGAAGGGATGGATCGAAGAGCGGGCAGCGTCCAGCGAAGCCTTCGCCCGCTACCTCACGAAGTGGGGCGACTGGCCCAACCCCTGGCCCCACCGCGAAGAAGCAGCCAGCGAAGCGAACGAGGCTTCCTGAAGTTGCGATCGTCCAGACCGGTCGCGAGCCGTCAGAGCGAGGGTTCCGATTCGCCCAGTCGCCCCGGCTTGGGAAGGTGGTTCTTCGCCACGCGACCGTCCGATTTGCACCAACCGAGCGACAGGCCGCGATACGCGACCGCTCCCCAACCGCGGGCGGACGAGGCGAACGATTCGCCGCGCAGATACCGCCGGGCGTCCTCTTCGTCGACTTCGACCGTCGACCGCGGCGACGCCTCCGCATCGCGACGCATCGCAAGGGCATAAGACGGAAAGTACGTTCTCCCCTTCACGAAGAGCGCCTCCGGTCCGCCCGCCATCAGGTCGTCGAAGTCGTCCGGAACGTCGGCGGGGAATGCGAAGACGCTCGGTCCGCGGGCGACCAGACGGAATTCGCCGGCCTCGACGAAGTTCGACAACTCCGCCCTCGCCTCCGCCTCTGCCGCGCGGGTCATCCCGGGGCGGGACTTATCTCGTGAACGCTTTCGATCCGACGACCTTCCGCGGCGATCGGAGTCTTCGCCGTCGGTTGCGGTCGTCTCATCACTTCGTCTAAGGCAGACGGCGAACGCGCCGGCGGTGGGATGACGATGGGGCAGCAAGCGATAAGTCCCCGGAAGCAGTTCGCTCTCGAACGGCTCGAAACCGCTGCGGGGCGCGACGCCCCATTCCGGATGCCGTTCGAGGAACTCTGCGATCTGATCTTCGTTCTCCTCCCGGGCGAACGTGCAGGTGGCGTAGACCATTCGTCCGCCCGGACGGACGAGCTTCGCGGCAGCGTTCAGGATTCGCGTCTGTCGTTCGGCGTTGAGCTCGACCGCCGCTGATCCGAAAGCCGACAGCGCCTGCTTTCCTCGTACGACGAGCGACTGCCCCGAACAGGGCGCGTCGACCAGCACGGCGTCGAATCGCGCCGGATACCGTTCGGCCAGCGTCTCGGGATCGGCGGAGGCCACCACGTGACGTGCCGATCCGTGCCGCGCGAGGTTGAACCGGAGCGCGTCGAGCCGACCTGCGACCGGTTCGTTGGCGACCAGGAAGCCCGTGGCGCCCAGGCGCTCCGCGATCGCCGTCGTTTTTCCGCCGGGCGAAGCGCAGAGATCCAGCACGCTCTCTCCGGGCACGACTTCCAGCAGCTCATCGGCCAGCAGCGAGCCGGCGTCCTGCACGTACCATTCGCCGGCACCGTAGAACGGAGAACGCGTCGGGCGAACCGTCGGCGAAACCAGCCGACCTCGTGGATGCCACGGAACCGCCGGAGCGTCGCCCAGCCAATCCCGGGCGCCTGGCGACGCGTCGGGCCGAAGGCGCACGCAGAGGGGCGGGAACTGCCGCAGCGCAGCGGCGAAATCATTCCATTCACGTTCCGGCACGCCGATCGACGGCCCGAACGCGCTGCGCAGCGAATCCAGGTCGCTCATCGGGAGAGGGACCGCCGGGAGAGAACGAAGGGGGACGCCGCCTGCTGCGACGCGTCCGAAGAATTCCGATCGATTACGGCTCTCTCCTGGTAAGAACGAAGCACGGCTGACGAACATCCCGTACGGCTGGCAGCGCGCCCATCGATGGTTTACCCTACTCGGCGAGTCGCCGACAGGCTGCTCCCGCGAGGCGGTCGCTGGTTCGCCGCGACGGGATGCCGGCATGATCGCGGGCGTCCGTCTATTCCCTGACCGATTCTATTCTTTCGCCGCGGAGGGGTCGCAGGTATGCCGACCGCCTTTCTGCCCCGGTTTTCGCTCAGGACGTGGATCGTCGTCTGCGTCGTGCTGGCGCTCAACAGCATGATCTGGGCGAGCGCCGCGACCGGGCAGACCTGGGCGATCTGCGTCTCGCTGGGCGAGGCGTCGATCGTGCTCGTCTGGACGGCGATGGTGCTCATTTTCGGCGCCGCCTACACGCTGGCCGCGTTCGCCGACCTCTTTCGTCGGAAGAAGCAGGTCATCTCTCCGTTCGCGACCAGCGCTCAACCGTCGCCTCGGCAGATCGAGCCGCCGGTCGATTTCCAGTAAACCGCTCGAAGCCTGAACATCGTCGCCGCTCGTTCGCTCTTCTGCCGCAGGCGTCGCCTTATGATCTTCTCCCGCCGCCAGCCGCGAACGATTCCCGGGCGAACGCGCCCGTTCGTGCTCGTCGCGACGCTGGCGCTGATCGCCGCGTGGGGAGCGCCTTCCGCTTCAGCGGCATGGCTGGACGCTCCCTACGTCGATCTGCCGACCGGACGGATCAATCGGTCCGGACTGCGGATGCAGCTCGACTGGTACGGCCCGCGCCATCCCGGCTACCAGCCGGTCCGCGTCCGGATCTACACCGCGAACGGCGCCGCCAGCCCCAGCGAACGAGAACTCGACGTTCGCCTTTACCCGTACAGCTACAGCGGTGCGTCGGGCCCCATCATCGTGCGGAAGACGCTCACGCTCGCCAAGGGCGCGACGTCGGTCGAAGACACCATCTCGATCCCGATCAATCAGCAGCTTTCCTACATGGCCTCGGAGGTGTACGAGGACGGGAAATCGCTGCGCGAATTCGAAAACTCCGGCTACTACGCGCGGGTGCATGGCTTCGAGGAATCGCTTCCGTCCGTTCTGGTCGTGGGACCGCAGGCGCCGACGCGGGAGCAGTTCAACCGCACGAACATGACCAGCCGCTTCGGCAGCACGGCGTTCGACGAGTTTGAGATTCCGAACATCGGGCCCATTTCGAACGTCGCCACCGGCAACTACTACGAACCCTTCTACGCTAGCGGCAACGCGAAGACGATCGACTATCTGACGTACCTGCATACGTCCAACACGCAGCTCTGCGTGCTTCATCCGGACGATCTGCCCGAACGCTGGATCGACCTGACCTGCTACGAAGTCGTCGTGCTGAGCTGGTCGGATCTGAACACGCTCAAGACGAACCGGCCGGAGGCATTCGCCGCGCTGCGCGACTGGATGCTCGCGGGTCGGACGCTGATGGTTTACGACGTCGGCATGGAACTGCAGCAGTTGCCGCGGCTGGAGGATCTGCTGGAAGTCGATCGGACGGAGTGGCCGAAGGACGAGACGCCGATCGAGAGCATCGAACCGGGCAATCCGCTCGCCAGCGGATGGGTTCGCCCCGCGCGTACGCTCCGTAACCAGGCGGTCGGCCTCTGGTCGAGCACGCAGGGCTATCGAGGGTCGTCATACACGACCTCTACGACGACTGCGAACGGAATGCCGGCCGAGGGCGCGGCTCCCCCGGTCGACGCATCTTCGCAGCCGCAGGAATTCGTGATCGCGACCCGCCGCTGCAACTTCGGCTACGTCGTCGGGATCGGAAACGAGGACGCCTTCGCCGGATCGACGGACGACTGGCGCTGGGCGTTCAACTCGGTCCCCCCCCACCACCTGAGCTGGACGCAGAAGCACGGCATGTCGTACGCCGACGTGAACGTCCCCTTCTGGCGTCATCGCATCCCGGGCGTCGGCGTCGCGCCGGTCTGGACCTTCCTCGCGCTGATCACGGCCTTCGTCGTCCTGATCGGGCCGGCGAATTACTTCTACCTCGCGAAGCGTCGGCGGCTGGCGCTTCTCCTCCTGACGGTGCCGATCGGCTCGTTCGCCGTGATCCTCGGTCTGTTCGCCTACGCCTTCTTCAATGACGGCCTCGGCACGCGGTCGCGCATCCGCAGCTACTCGATCGTCGACAGCGACGCGGAACGGACCTACTCCTGGTCCTGGCAGACGTACTTCGCCGGCATCGCGCCGTCGCAGGGCATCGTGCTCGATGAGTCGAGCTACATGGCGCCCCTCTACTTCGACCCGACCAGCACGATCAACACGCGCGGACGCTTCGAACTCGACTGGAACGGCGGCACGCAGCGTCTGGCCCGGGGATACCTCCCCTCGCGGACCATGTCGCAGTTCGTCGCCAACGGCGTGCGCGAAGGAAAATACTCGCTCGCGGTTCGTTTTCCCAAGGACGGCGGCGCTCCCGAGATCGAGAACCTTCTCGGAACCGATCTCTCCTTCCTCGTCTGCGTCGGACCCGACGGCACGCTCTACTCCGCGCCCGGCGACGTCGCGAAGGAAGCGACCGCCAAACTCGTGAAGGTCGACCCGGCGGAGGTGGCGAAGGTCTTCGACCAGGCGATCAAGGATTCGCCGCTGGAGATTCCTGAAGGCGTCGACGCCGAAGCCCTCCGCAGCAGCCAGTACCGCAGCGGGTTCTTCGGATGGCTGACCGGCTTCGACAGCTACTACTACGGAAACTCCGGCTCGGCGCCCCTCAACGTGAACGAGACCAAGTTCGAGCAGGGAATCCAGAGGGCGAGGACCTCGCTCGAGCGGAACGTCCCGCAGTTGGAGCCCGGAACCTTTTTCGCGCTCGCCGACGCGCCCCCCTGGCTTCCGTACGCGGTCGATCGGCATAGCCGCGAAATGAACCTCGACGTCGTGTTCGGTCGCTACTGATCGAGACCCAAGAACGCGTCGCACGCCGGGAACCCTTTCCCGCATCCATCTCCGAACGGACGGATTCAGGCATCCGATATGGCGATCGCCGAACAGCAAGTCAAAACGCCTGCCGGCTACCATCAGGGCCAGTCCCCGATGATCGAGCTGCGGCGTCTCTACCGGGCGTTCGGACCGACCTGGGCGGTTAACGACGTCTCGTTCGAGGTGCCGAAGGGAGCCGTGTTCGGCTACATCGGACCGAACGGCGCCGGCAAGACGACGAGCATGCGGATCCTTTCGACGCTCGACTTGCCGACGTACGGAGACGCGTACGTCGACGGTTTCTCTTCCGTCAACGATCCCGATCGCGTGCGGCGACGCCTGGGCTACATGCCCGACAGCTTCGGCACCTACCACGACGTCAACTGCGTGGAATACCTCGACTTCTTCGCCCGCAGCTACGGCCTGATCGGTCGCGACCGTCATCGCGCCTTGCGTCGCACGATGGAATTCACCGGCCTCGACGTGCTGGCGGAGAAGCCGATCAGCGGCCTGTCGAAAGGGATGAAGCAGCGCCTCTGCCTGGGGCGCTCGATGATTCACGATCCCGCCGTGCTGATCATGGACGAGCCGGCTGCCGGCCTCGATCCCCGCGCCCGGATCGAACTCCGCGAGATGATCGGACGACTCGCCGGCGACGGGAAGTCGATTCTCGTCAGTTCCCATATCCTGACCGAACTCGCCGAGATGAGCGACCGGA
Organism: Lignipirellula cremea; assembly: GCF_056501455.1. Taxonomy (NCBI): domain Bacteria; kingdom Pseudomonadati; phylum Planctomycetota; class Planctomycetia; order Pirellulales; family Pirellulaceae; genus Lignipirellula; species Lignipirellula cremea. Next base: position 3,927,682 of record NZ_CM151415.1, on the reverse strand, counting down.
TCGGGATCATCGAACGGGGCAGGCTCCTGGCCACGGGGTCGGTGGACGACATTCGTCGCCGCCTGACGGCCAAGGAAAAGCATGTCGCGACCGTCCAGGTGCGCGTCATGACCGATAGCGAAGGGTGCATGGAGTGGCTGAAGGCGCGGCCCGACGTGGAGAACGTCCGCTACAGCGGGAGCCTGGTCTTCTATAGCCACACGGGCGATCGTTCGGACGAAGCGCGCACGCTGCGGGAACTGGTCGTCGCCGGGTTCGAGGTCGCGGAGTTCGTCAGTCGGGAGTCGTCCCTCGAGGACGTCTTCCTGAAGGTGACGCGGGGAGCCGTTCAATGAGCGCAGCAGAAGCCACGGGCGCCGACGTGATCTCCTCGACCGAAACGGTCCAGCTTCCGCACTCCTGGCTCGATCGCCTCAGCATCTGGGGCGAGCGCGGGTCGGAATATCTCAATCCGATTCTCGTCAAGGAGGGGCGTCAGGCGCTGAAGAGTCGTCACTTCGTCGTGACGTTCATGCTGGTCCTCTTCTGCGCCTGGATCTGGACGCTGCTCGGCGTCGCGTCGAACTCGCCCGGCATTTACTACCTGCCCGCGGGGCGCGGCTTCCTGATCGGGTACTACCTCGTCCTCGCGATTCCGGCGCTGGTCGTGGTGCCGTTCATGGCGTTCCGCTCGCTGGCGGGCGAGCGCGAAGACGGCACGTTCGAACTGCTCAGCATCACGACGATGACCTCGCGTCAGATCGTCTACGGCAAGCTCGGAAGCGCGGTCATCCAGACGCTGGTCTACTTCTGCGCCATCGCCCCTTGCATCGCGTTCACCTACCTGCTCAGCGGCATCGACATCCTGACGATCGGTCTGACGATCGGACTGCTGTTCCTGGCGTCGGTCGCGTTTTCGTCGGCGGGCCTGCTCGTCGGAACGGCGTCGCGGTCCAAGCTGGTGATGGTGCTGCTCTCCGTGCTGACGGTGATCGCGCTCCTCATCGGCGGCGGGATCGTGACGTTCTGGCAGCTCATGATGCTGTCGGAGCAGCCTCCTTACGACGACGCCGGATTCTGGGCCGCCATGCTGGCGCTCATCAGCTTCTCGATCGCGACGATCGTCCTGCTGGTGAACGCCGCCGCCGCGAGCATCACCTTCGCCAGCGAGAACCGCTCCACGCGTCTGCGGGCGATCATGCTCGTCATCGGCGCGATGATCGTCGGCTGGTGGTGCTTTCCCGCGATCAACTATCAGCAGGCGGAAGTCATCGCGGCGATCCCGATCTTCGCCCTCTGCTACTGGGGGCTGATGGGGGCGTTCATCGTCGGCGAGCGCGGCGCGCTCTCGCCGCGAGTGCGCAGGTCGCTGCCTCGATCGACGATCGGACGCGTCTTTCTCGCGTGGTTCTGCCCCGGTTCGGGCGCCGGCTATTTCTTCGTCGTGGCCAACGTCATCGGCGTCTCGATCTTCGCGGCCGCCCTCTACGCGGCGTCGGACCTGTTCGACGCCGACGGTTCTGCATTCTCCGAAGAGACGTACGCCATCTGCATCGTCACGCCGCTCTACGCGGCCAGCTATCTCGGGTTCGTCCGGCTGTTCGCCCAGGGACTGAATCGGCTGCTGCCGCTCGGGATCCTGCTGTCGTTTTTCCTGGGAATCGTCGTGCTGGTCGTCGGTTCGATCGTTCCCTGGGCCCTTCAGGCCCTTCTGGGTCCGTCGTTCGCGTACGAGTACAGCGCCCTCCAGGCGAGCAATCCCTTCTGGACCTACTACCGGATCATCGACGGCGAGTTCTTCGACGCGTCGATTCTTCCCGGCGACGGCCTCTCGGGCGGCGGCTTCATCGTGATTCTCGCGCTCCTCGCGTTCAGCGTCCTCATGGCGCTGCTGAACGTCTTCACCAGCCTGGACGAGATCCTCGCCGAACGCGAAGAAGCGCCCGTTCGCGTCGAGCAGGACGAAAAGGAACTCCATCCGCAGCGTTACGCCTCGGCAGCGGCAGCGGATCCTTTCGCCCACCTCGACCGCCCGCGGAACGGCTCGCCCGAGGCGCCCCCCGCCGATCCGGCGGCCGCGGCCGATCCGTTCGGGCATTTGGAAAATAAGAACGGAAACGCTTCCGCCGACGTTCCGCCCGATCCGGGGCAACCCGCCGTGGAAGATCCGGCTGGCTGAGCGGGGCCTGCGCTGCGATTCGCCTCACGAGCGCCGCGCCTGCGACCGACCGACGCGGGCCATACTCGCGGACGCTCGTTCAGGCGAGAATAGGCTCTCTGCCGCGCGTCCCGGGCCGATCGCACGCCCCGCCGGCGGCTCCTGTTCCGCGGACTCCGGATGAAAGATTCCTCTCCCTCGATCGGCGCGCGGCTCTCGGCGTTCTTCGGCGCTAACCTCTGGGCGCGCCTGCTGCTGTTCGCGGTCGTCGGTCTGCCGCCGCTCGTCGGCGTCATCGCCGGTCCGCTGATCCTGATGTACCGCCTGAACGCTGACGTGAAAGAATCGTCCGCGTACCGCGACTCGCTGGAAGCCGTTCGGTCGTCGAGCGAAGTGCAGCAGGCCCTCGGGACGCCGATCGAGCCGGCCTACTGGACCGAGGCGCAAATCGTCTACGAGGACAAGGTTCGCTACGCCGCCGTCCGGTACGACGTCACCGGCCCCAAGGGAACGGCGACGATCGAGTACGACGCCTCGTTCGTCGACGAAGTCTGGACCCTCGTCCGTGCGAAGGCCAAGTTCTCTCCGGAAGAGCCGTTCGTCCGGATCTGGCCGGAAGGACCGACGCCCAAGTCGGACGATGATCCGTCCGACGCCGATCCGCCTGAAGAAGCGGCGGTCGATTCGACGTCCGAGCCGCCAGCCGCCTCCGACGAGACCGATCAGCCGAAGTAGCGGACGGCGTTAATGAAGAGAGCCAGTCCGTCGCCGGTTTCGCCTGCTTCGCCGCGGGTCCAGCGAGGATGGTTGGTCGGATCGAGATGCCGCTCCGGGTGAGGCATCAGGCCGAAGATCCGACCCGACTCGTCGCATAGTCCGGCGACGTTCGCCTGCGAACCGTTCGGATTGCAGGGATAGCAGACCTCCGCCTTCGGATCGCAGCGTTCGTCGACGTACCGCAGCGCCAGGCGGCCCGACGATTCCAGTTCCGCGAGCGTCGCGGCGTCCCGGGCGACGAACTTTCCTTCCGCGTGCGCGATCGGGAGGTACATCCGCTCGATCCCACGGAGGAACACGCACTTGTCGCCGCAGGCGGCGACGTCTACCCAGCGATCTTCGTAGCGTCCCGAGTCGTTCCAGAAGAGCGTCGCGGGCGGCGTCCCTTCTTCGACCAGCGGCGATCCCTTCGACGTCGTCAGCATGCCCGACTTGATCAGTGCCTGAAACCCGTTGCAGATGCCGAGCGTCAGCTTGTCGGCGTCGCGGAAGCGAGCCAGTTCCTCGCCCAGATGCTGTTGCAGGCGCCCGGCGAAGACCTTCCCCGCGCCGATGTCGTCGCCGAAGGAGAAGCCCCCCGGGATGCAAAGAATCTGATAGTCGTCCAGCGACGCGGGCGAGCGCAGAAGCTCCATGACGTGCATGCGCCGGCTCTCGGCGCCGGCGACCTCGAACGCGTACGCCGTCTCTTCGTCGCAGTTCGTGCCGGGCGCTCGCAGGATCAGAACGCGGGGTCGAGCCATGAATTCGATGCAGGTCGGTTCGAGGATTCGCGGCGGTAGAAGGCCGCGCGGTCAGTAATCGTTCGCCGGTCGCTCGCGTCAGCAAAACGTCCGGGCTCAGAATCGAAGCGGCTTCTGCCAGGCTTCCTTCAACTCCGCGAGCGACGAATCGACGCTCGCTTCGCCGTTCGCTCGAATCGTGAGCTGCGGAGCGTCCGTCACGGTTCCGATGAGGAGGCAGGCGACGTCGCCGAGCGCGTCCCGGAAGGCGGCTTCCTTATCGGGAGCGACTTCGACGAGGAAGCGGCTGTTCGACTCCGCGAAGAGAACCGTCGCGACCGGTCCGAGCGCCTCGCCGGCGGACTTCTGATCCGCGTCGTAATCGCTCGTCGCCAGTCCCCGGGCGATCGCTTCGTCGAGATCCGCCTCCGCGCCGAACCCGCCCGCGAACGCCATCTCGGCGAGCGCGACGGCGAGGCCCCCTTCGCTCAGATCGTGGCAGCTTCGGATGAAACCGCCCGCGATCGCACGATGCACTCCCTGGAACGTCGCCATCGCCTCGGCCGTCCGCACCTGCGGCACGAGTCCGCCGTCGAGACCGCGAACCAGATGGAAGTGCGACCCCGCCGTCTCGGGCCAGGTGCGACCGATCAGGTAAATCGCGTTCCCCGGCTGCTTGAGGTCCATCGTCACGCACCGGGCGACGTTTTCCACCTGCCCCAGCGCGGTGATCAGCAGCGTCGGCGGAATGACCAGCGTCGTCGGTCCGTCCGGGCCGTCGTAGCGGAATTCGTTGTTCAGGCTGTCCTTGCCGCTGATGAACGGCGTCTTCCACGCGACCGACAGATCCTGGCACGCGAGCGCCGCCCGAACCAGCGAGCCGAGCGTCTCGGGCCGGTCGATCCGTCCCCAGCAGAAATTATCCAGCAGGGCGATCTTGTTCGGATCGGCGCCGACCGCGACGCAGTTGCGCACCGCTTCGTCGATTCCGCTGGCCGCCATCCAGTAGGCGTCGAAATCCCCCAGACGCGGATTCATGCCGCAGGCGACGACGAGCCCCCGGCGGGACGACAGGATCGGACGGATTACCGCCGCGTCGGAGGGGCCGTCGTTCTGCGCTCCGACCAGCGGCTTGATCACCGAACCGGCGAGCACCTCGTGATCGTACTGACGGATGATCGATTCCTTGCTCGCCACGTTCGGCGCGGCGAGGATCGCCAACAGATCGGCGTCGAAACGCTCGCTCTTTCCGAGCGGTTGACCAGCCTCAGGCTTCGTGAGCGCGGGCGTCGGCGCCGACGGCTCAGGGGGGGAGTAGGTCGCCTCGCGGACGATGGGGGGGCGTCCGTCGTGGAGGAAGTCCATCGACAGGTCGCCGACTTCCGCCCCCTGGAAGTAAAGCTGCAGCCGTCCCGTCGCCTTGAACGTGCCGAGGACCGTCGCCTCGACCCCTTCGCTCCGGCAGAGCGCGGACATCTCCTCCCAATTCTCGGGCGGCACCGCGAAGACCATGCGCTCCTGCGCTTCGCTGATCCAGATCTCCGCGTACGACAGGCCGGCGTACTTCAGCGGCGCCCGGTCAAGATGCACCTCCGCGCCGAGCCCCTCGCCCATTTCGCCGACGGCGCTGCTGAAGCCCCCTGCCCCGCAGTCGGTCACGGCGCGGAAGAGGCCGCGATCGCGCGCCGCAAGCAGCACGTCCATCGCCATCTTCTCCGTCACCGCGTGGCCGATCTGGACGGCGCCGCTGGAGACCGTTTCGCTTTCGCTGGTCAGTTCGACGGAGCTGAACGTGGCGCCGTGAATGCCGTCGCGTCCCGTTCGTCCGCCGATCGCGACGATCAGATCGCCCGCCTCGACCGACTTGAAAGCCTTGTCCTTCGGCAGCAGTCCGACGCTGCCGCAGAAGACCAGCGGATTGCCGACGTATCGGCGATCGAAGTAGAGGGCGCCGTTGACGGTCGGGATGCCCATCCGGTTGCCGTAGTCGCGGACGCCCGCGACGACGCCGTTCATGATCCGGCGGGGATGGAGCGCCCCGGGCGGAACGTCCTCCGGCGCCATGTCGGGCGGGGCGAAGCAGAAGACGTCCGTGCTGGCGATCGGCTTGGCGCCGAGGCCCGTGCCGAGCGTATCGCGGATCACGCCTCCCAGGCCCGTATTCGCGCCGCCGTAGGGTTCGATCGCGGAGGGACGGTTATGCGTTTCGACCTTGATCGTGACGTGCGCTTCTTCAGCGAACGTGACGACGCCGGCGTTGTCTTTGAAGACGCTGACGCACCAGTCCTGGTCGCCCAAATCCCGGCGGACCTGCTGCGTCGCCTCGAAGATCGTCTCGCGCAGCATGTTCTCGAACAGTCGCTCGCCCCGCTCGTCGCGGTAGCGGATGCGACCCTTCAGAGTCTTGTGGCTGCAATGCTCGCTCCACGTCTGAGCGATCGTCTCCAGTTCCACGTCGGTCGGATCGCGACCCGTCTCGCGATAGTGAGCCTGGATCGTCAGCATTTCTTCGCGGGTCAGGCTGAGCTGCCCGTCGCGGCTGATCCGGTCGAGCCGTTCCGGATTCGCGCCCAGCATTCGCACGACGATTTTGTGGAACGCGTAAGGCGCCCCGACGTGCAGCGACTCGAGAGCCAGCGGACCGACGACGATCTGCTCGATCGATTCGTTGGCGAGCGCCTTGGTCGCGAAGCGTCGGGCGTCGGCTTCGCCCAGGCCGAAGAGCCAGTACTTCCGGATCGTGCGGACCTCTTCGATCGGCAGGCCGAGATCCTGCAGGGAGCGAAGCGCCGTCTCCGCGACCGCGTCGGTCACGCCCGGCTTGGGCAGGATCTGCACCAGCGTGGCGCCGGTCGTCGCCTGGCCGTCGAGACGCTCCGCGGGAAGCGCGACCAGCGCCTCGTCGCCCGAGCGACCGATCACGGACATCTCCACGACCGCGTCGCAGAGCAACCGCTGCGAGGCGCTCTCGACCTGCTCCGCCGTCAGTTCGCCTTCGAGCAGATATCCATGCGCGGAACGAACGGAAATCGATCCTCCGACGCCGACGTCGCGGGCCTGAGCGAGCGCATCGAGCGCGCGGCGATCGACGAAGCCGGGACGAGGATGCAGATCAACTTCCCACAGCGTCACGGCGACGTTTCCCTTCCTCGAGAATTCGTATCCAGACGTCGTCGTCGCCCGAGGCGAGCGACCGACGCATCGTATCGGCAGCGGCGAGAAACCGATCGAGCCCGGCGACGGCGGCGGCCCGGTTCTCGCAGACGATCTGTCGCCACATTTCAATGTCGCCGGCGGCGACCCGCGTCGAATCTTTCCAGCCCCCCGCCACGCAGTCCAGCACGTCCTCCGGCGTCGACGCCGCCAGCAAGGACGCCACCAGGTGCGGAACGTGACTGGTCGCCGCGACGCAGACGTCATGCGCTTCCGGCGACATCTGTTTCACCCGACAACCCAGTCGCGACCAGAACTCGACCGTCTTCTGGACCAGCGCGGGATCGCTCGCCGACGTCGGCGTCACGAAGGTCAGAGCGTTCGCGAACAGATCCGGCCGGGAATGTTCGACGCCGGTCTTTTCGCTGCCCGCCATCGGGTGACTGCCGACGAATCGGCGTCCGCCGTTCGCCTCGATTTCCGCGACGATCGACGCCTTCACGCTGCCGACGTCGGTGACGAAGCCCCCCTCTGCGAGGAGCCCTTCCGCGGCGAGGGCCAGCTTCGCGACCGTCTGAACGGGAGTACAGACGACGACGACGTCGGCCCCGCGAACGGCGGCCTCGAAATCGGTCGTCGCCTGATCGCAGGCGCCCTGCTGCACGGCCAGAGCGAGGGTCTCCCGCTTCCGAGCATATCCGACGACGCGTTCGGCCAGTCCCCCGCGGCGCAGCGCCGATCCGATCGATCCGCCGAGCAGACCGACCCCAATCAGGGCGACGTGTCGATAGGCCGTCATGCACGCGTCCGAGCCGAACGTAAAGCGAGCGACCGAGTGTACCTGAGCATACCGAAAGGCGAAATCGGGCGAGCGCCTGCGGCGTCAGGACGCGGCTGAAGCTGACGTCGCAATCGGTCGCCGCGCCCGCCGGGCAGCCGATTCCGAACGCTCCGGTCGAAATGGACGGGCGACGCGGAGAAACTCTGCCGCCAATCGATCGAGTCGGCGGGAGGAATAGCTGACGTCGAACGGCAGAAAAATCAGGCGGTCGAACCATGCCCGGGTCCGATCGGTCGCATAAGAGTCGTTTCCCGCGGGCGCCTCGACCACCGTCAGACTGCTCCGCGCCGTCGCGTCGTAACCGCGTCGTCGAAGCGCTACCGCCGTCACCCAAGGATCCTCGACGAGAACCGGAAACGTCCAGTACGTCATACCCGGATCTTCCGCCCCGACGACGACGAAATCGGATCCGATCCGCTCGCGAAGGCGATTCCCTGCGACCGCCCGCGCCGCGATACGGTCAGCGTCGAAGGTCGCCAGCCGGCGAGCGAGCGTGGTCAGCAACGCCGGCGCCGGACGCCTCCTGATCTTGCGGAAGAAGTCGTCGCCCGGGAACGACTGAGCCGCCTGCGCGGCGAACGCATCCGGATCCCGACCGATCATTCGGAGGGAGCATGCCGCCAGGTCGGCGACGGGACCGTAGCCGAGCGCCTTGATCGCGGCGAAGCGGAGCGCTCGACCGGCGAAATTGCGGTTCCTCTGCTGCGGATAGCCGGTCGTCACCGCGCGTGCTGCGTCGCGCAGGGCCTGATCGCGAAACAACAGCGCTCCGCCAGCGAGCGCCGTGCAGGTCTTGATCGGGCCGAAACTGAGCAGCGTCACGTCGGCGGGCGAAGCGGCATACGACGCAGGACCGTCGAACGCCTGCGCCTCGTCCGCGACGAAGATCAGCCCGCGGTCGTGCGACCAGTCGGCCATCGTCGCCAGGTTCTGCCGACTGCCGAACAGCGACGCCGAGAGGAAAACGCGGGTTCGCGAAGCCAGCGAGCGCTCGGCGGAGGCGAGCGACGCGGCGGCTTCGAACGGATCGACCTCGACCGGCACGGGCACGAGGCCATGCTCGTGCAGGATCCGCAGCATGCCCGGGATCGTGACCGCCGACGTCAGAACCTCGCTGCCGGGCGGCAACCTCAGCGCCGCAAGCGTCGCGTCAAAGCCCGTCCGTACCGACAGACAGGGCCACGCGAAGATTTCGCTTCCGAACGCTGCTTCGATCGAATCGGTCGCCCGTCGAGAACCCGATTCAACCGCAGAGCAGGCGCCCAGCCCCGCACGAAGCAGCTCGGTCCACGAAATATCGAGTCGCTTGCGGACGAGCATCGTCGTGCTCCGGTCTCGCGGATCGCAAGCTTCGTGCTTCTCGCGCGGTCCTCCCTGCCGTCTTCGTTCTGGAGCCGCATGGCGACGTACCCGTGCGCGATTGCTCCAGATTCGACGAATCGTCTCGCCGGCTGTCTGGTCGGCGGAGCGCCTCGCGATGGCGCGACCGGGATTTCGCCGGGATGCGAAAAAGGATTCGCTCTCGCCAACGCGTTCCATTAAGTTACTCATTGCGGGGGGCTCGAAGCGCCCTCGCAAATAAGACTCGCCGCGGCCGGATGCCACTTCGGGCCGCTCATTCCCGCCTCGCATCTTCCGAAAATATGTCCCTGCGATTCGCGATCGCGATCGCCGCAGGTTTGTCGTTCGTCGGCGTCGCCTTCGCCGCGGAGGACGAGCGTGCGTCGCGGTTCGAGAAGCATGTCCGGCCGCTGCTGCTGGAGAGCTGCGCCGAATGCCACAGCGAAGCCGGGGCGGAAAGCGACCTGGCGGTCGACTCGCTCGCCGGTCTGCTGAGGGGAGGAGCCCGCGGCCCCGCGATCGTTCCGGGCCAGCCTGAGGCGAGTCTCCTCATGCATGCGGTGCGACATAGCGAAGCGACGCTGCAGATGCCGCCGAAGTCGAAACTGGCGACGGAGGAGATCGCCCATCTCGCCGCCTGGATCGCCGAGGGCGCCTACTGGCCGGGAGAAGAGGCTCCGCCGGCGACCGCTCCGGCGACCACCGCCGAGGCCGAGAGCGCGATGCTCGACGAGGCGAAGTCGTTCTGGGCCTTTCAGCCGCCCCTCGCAGCGACGCCGCCGGACGTCGCCGACGTCGCGTGGGTGCAGTCGCCCATCGACCGGTTCGTTCTGGCGAAGCTCGAACATGCCGGAATCCGCCCGGCCCCGCAAGCGGATCGTCGGACCCTGCTGCGCCGGGCGACGTTTGAATTGACGGGACTGCCGCCGACGCCTGAAGAGGTGGAAGCCTTCCTCGCCGACGAATCGCCCGACGCGTTCGAGCGGACGGTCGATCGGCTGCTCGCGTCGCCCGCCTACGGCGAACGCTGGGGCCGGCACTGGCTCGACGTGGCTCGGTACGCCGACACGAACGGCCTCGACGAGAACATCGTCTATGCCAATGCCTGGCGCTATCGCGACTACGTCGTTCGCTCGTTCGACGACGACAAGCCTTTCGATCAGTTCCTGCGCGAGCAGATCGCCGGCGACCTGCTCGTCGAGTCTCCCGATGCCGCGGATGAAGACGCCTTCGAGCCGGTGATCGCGACGGGCTTCCTCAGCATCGGATCGAAGATGCTGGCGGAGGACGACCCGGTCAAGCTGCAGATGGACATCGTCGACGAACAGATCGACACCATTGGCCGCGCGTTTCTCGGCCTGACGCTCGGCTGCGCCCGGTGCCACGACCATAAGTTCGATCCCATCAGCGCCGCGGACTATTACGCTCTCGCCGGGATCTTCAAAAGCACGCAGACGATGGACAAGCTCACCGTCGTCGCCGAATGGCACGAGCGGGAGATTGCTCCGCCCGACTCTCTCGCCGCCCGCGATCAGGCCAGCGCGAAGCTGGCCCCGGTTCGCGAGAAAATCGCCGCCTTGGAAAAGTCGACCGAGGGAACGGAGGAGTCCCGCAAGGCCGACATCGCCGCGCTGCGGGCCGAGGAGCAGAAGCTGGCCGCCGAGGTTCCCCTCATCCCGTCGGCCATGTCGGTGATCGACGCGGCCCCGACGGACGCCGCGATTCACTACCGGGGGAGTCACCTGACGCTCGGGCCCGTCGTGCCGCGGGGTTTCCCGGTCGTGCTGCGCAGCGAATCGTCGCCGCCGATCGAATCCGGCAGCGGGCGGAAGGAACTGACCGACTGGCTCACGTCGCCGCAGAATCCGCTGACCGCGCGCGTGATCGCCAATCGCCTCTGGACGTGGCATTTCGGCGAAGGGATCGTCCGCTCGCCCGACAATTTCGGAAAGCTGGGCGACGCGCCGACGTATCCGGAACTGCTCGACTGGCTCGCGACGCAGCTCGTCGCCGACGGCTGGCAGCTCAAGAACCTGCACCGCGAGATCCTGCTCTCCTCGACCTGGCAAATGAGCGTCGCGGGCGACCCGCAGTCCGAAGTCGCCGATCCGGAGAACCTGCTCCTCCACCGCCGCGAGCGGAGGCGACTCGACGTCGAAGCGATGCGCGACGGCATGCTCGCGATCTCGGGGGAACTCGACCGCGCGGTCGGCGGCAAAACGCTCGACGCCGAGAACCGCAAATATCTCAACGGGTCGACCGCCTTCCGCTCGAAGATGTACGACACGCGCCGACGCTCCGTCTATCTGCCGATCGTGCGGAGCGGACTGTACGACGCGTTCTCCGCGTTCGACTTCGCCGACCCCAGCGCTCTCACCGGGAAGCGGGATGCGACGGTCGTCGCGCCCCAGGCGCTCTTCGCGATGAACAGCGACTTCGTGGCCGATCGGAGCGACGCGTTAGCGGGGACGCTGCTTGCCGAGTTCGATGACGACGCCGCTCGCGTCGACCGGCTCTATCGCCTCGTTTACGGACGACCGCCCGAACCGCAGCAGATCGAGCGCGCCCTCGCCTATCTGGACCGGTACCAGATCCGCTGGCGAGAGACGAAGCCCGAGGAGGCCGACCAGGCGGAGCGCCGGGCGTGGAAGAGTCTCTGCCGCGCGACGCTGGCGACGAGCGAATACGTCTACCTCGATTGAGCGGAAGGTTTCATGCGACGCGACGATTACGCCTTCGCGCGAGTTTCCCGCCGTCGGGCATTAGGCCAGATCGCCGCCGGTTTCGGATCGGTCGCGCTCGCGGGACTGATGTCGCAGCCGGCGTTCGGCGGGCCGCTCTCTCCCAAGCCGACTCACTTCCCGGCGAAGGCAAAGCGGGTCATCTTCCTCTTCATGCACGGCGGTCCGTCGCATATCGATTTGTTCGATCACAAGCCGCAGCTCGATCGCGACACGGGCAAGCCTCTCCCGTTCCCCAAGCCCCGAGTGGTTTCGAGCGCCACGGGCGAACTGCTCGCGTCGCCCTGGAAGTTCGCGCAGCATGGCCAGAGCGGCGCGTGGGTCAGCGAACTGCTGCCCGAGATGTCGAAGATCGTCGACGATCTCTGCATCATCCGCTCGATGAACGGCTCGAACTCGCGGCACGGCGCCGCGATGCTGGAACTGCAGACGGGCAGCGACACGTTCGTCCGCCCCAGCATGGGCTCCTGGATCACGTACGGCCTGGGGAGCGAGAGCGAAGACCTGCCCGGCTTCGTGACGTTCTGCCCCTCGCAGAGTCACGGCGGCGCCAACCTCTACGGCTCGGCGTTCCTGCCGGCGGATTATCAGGGGACGGCGATCGGCAACTCCTCCCTCTCTTCGAAGGAGGCGAAGATTCCGTTCGTCGAGAACGCCGACGGTCTGCCGCGAGAGTTGCAGCGGATGGAGCTCGATCTGCTTCAGGAATTGAATCGCGAAAGGCTGGCCGAGGTCGGGCCGGACGATTCGCTGGAAGCGCGGATCAACAGCTTCGAACTTGCGTATCGCATGCAGGCTGCCGCGCCGGAATTGCAGGACGTCAGCGGCGAAACGGCGGAGACGCTCTCCGACTACGGCCTCGATAATCCGGAAACGGAAGGTTTCGGTCGGCAGTGCCTGATGGCCCGCCGCTTCGTCGAACGGGGCGTTCGCTTCGTGCAGTGCAGTCACGGCTACTGGGATTCGCACGGCAACCTGAGGGCGGAGCACGCCAAGCTGGCCAATCAGGTCGACAAGCCGATCGCCGCGCTGATCAAGGATTTGAAGCAGCGCGGTCTGCTCGACGAGACGCTCGTCCTGTGGGGAGGCGAATTCGGACGCACGCCGGTCGCGCAAGGCGGCGACGGGCGCGATCACAATCCGCACGGCTACACCATGTGGATGGCGGGCGGCGGTTCGCGCCCCGGCACGCTCTACGGCCAGACCGACGAGTACGGCTACTACGCCGTCGAGGACAAGGTCCACCTGCACGACCTGCACGCGACGATGCTCCACCTGCTCGGGCTCGACCACACGAAGCTGACTTACCGCTTCGCAGGCCGGGACTTTCGCCTTACGGACGTCTACGGCGACGTGATCTCCGGGCTGATCAGGAGCTAGTCGCGGACGGGCTGCGCGGCGCGCCTTAGCCCCTACCGCCTCCTGAAAGTTGCATAAAATCTCGTTGACATCCGATGACGAACAGGGACACTGACTTCAGGCGCTAGCGCTCCGGGCCTGATTCGAGGATCGAATCGTCCGGAGTTCGCGGCGTCTTCCCGCCACTTATCCCCGCCTGGAACGGTTCGATGGATCGACGTGCCCCTCGTTGTCCCGGTCCCGTTCGTCGCCGCGACGTATTGCGCATCGGCGCTCTCGGCGTCGGCGGAATGTGCCTCTCGGACCTGCTCCGGCTGAGGGAAGCTTCCGCGTCGCCGGCGGCGCCCGCGCCCGATACTTCGGTCATCTTCGTCTGGCTCCCTGGCGGTCCGCCGCACATGGAGACCTACGATATGAAGCCGGACGCTCCGGCGGATTATCGCGGCGAATTCAAACCGATCCCGACGAACGTTCCGGGGATCGACGTCAGCGAACTGCTCCCTCTGCATGCGAAGTGCGCGGACCGTTACACCCTCATCCGGTCGATCGCGCACGAGTTCGCCGACCACGGCGGCGGCCATAAGCGCTTTCTCACGGGGCGACACCCGAAGACGCCGACCGGCTTCGTGAACGATGCCCCCGCCGTCGGGTCGATCGTGGCGAAGATGCGGGAGGACGTACAGCGGGGCGTGCCGAACTACGTCTCGACGACGCACGCCGGCCGCGCAGGGGTCGATACCTACAGCTTCGGCGCCGCTTACCTCGGCCCCGCGTACGCGCCGTTCAACGTTCCGGGCGATCCGAGCCAGCCTGAATTCCAGGTGAAGAACCTGGCGCTCTCCACCGAGATGGAATCGCGGCTCGACGACCGCCGGTCGCTACTGGCGAGCCTCGATACGATCCGCCGGGACATCGACCGCTCAGGTTCGATGGAGGCGATGGACAAGTTCGAGCGGAAGGCGTTCGAACTGCTCACCAGCGAGGAGGCGCGCGTCGCCTTCGACCTGACGCGCGAGGATCCGAAGCTGCGCGAACGATACGGTATGCATCCCTGGGGACAGCGGGCGCTCATGGCCCGGCGCCTCGTCGAGGCGGGAAGCAGCTTCGTCACCGTTGTGATGGAGAACCCGCTCAAGACCGGCCAGCAGTTCCCGGACGGCGTCATCTACAACTGGGACTCGCACGCCGTCAACGGCCACATCTTCGACGACGCCCGGTTCCGCATGCCGATCTACGATCAGGCGGTGACCGCGCTCGTGGAGGATATTTACGCTCGCGGCCTCGACAAGAAGGTGATGGTGGTCGTCACCGGCGAGTTCGGTCGGACCCCCCGGATCAGCAACCAGATCGGCACGCAGACGAAAGTGATGCAGCCCGGTCGCGATCACTGGCCCGGCGCGATGTCGGTCCTCGTCTGCGGCGGCGGCATGCGGACCGGCCAGGTGGTCGGCTCGACCGACGCCAAGGGCGAAGCGCCCAAGGATCGCCCCCTCACGCCGAACGACTTCTGGGCCACGGTCTATCGCCACCTCGGCATCGACTGGAACGTCGCCTTCCCCGACTTCAGCGGGCGCCCCATGCCCATCCTGCCTTACGGCGAGCCGATTCGCGAGCTCATCTAACGCCGACCTTCAGCCGGGACGAAGCTGCCCGCGAAGCTCGTGTGCCGTCTTGCCTGCCCTGCCTTCCTCCCGCCCTGTCAGTTCCTGCATGCGAACGTCGATGCCGTCGGTGAACTCTGCGCGCAGCCGCTTCGGCGCCTGGTCGACCTTCGCGTTTGCATGGCTGGCGGTCTCCTGCTTCGCGATTCCGTTCGCCGCCGCAGAAGAACCCGCGTCGTCAGCGGAATTCGTTCCGGTTTCGATCGCGTTGAACGCCGGCACGACGCCGGGAGTTCCCGTCGTTCTCGTCGGCAGCGAGCGGCGACGCCAGTTAATCGCGACCGGGACCGACGCCTCCGGAAAGCCGCGGGATCTGACCCGCACCGTCGCCTGGTCGACCGACCCGGCAGGCGTCGTCGAAGTCTCTCCGTCCGGCTTCGTCACGCCGCTCAGTGACGGCGTCGCGACCGTCGTGGCGACTTCGGAAGCGGGACTGACGGCCACGCTATCCGTCGAGGTCCGTTCGTTCGAGCACGACCCGCCGGTCAACTTCACGAACGAAGTCGTGCCCATCCTGACCAAGAAGCTCTGCAACTCGGGCGGTTGCCACGGCAAAGCGGGCGGGCAGAACGGCTTTCGCCTATCGCTCCTCGGGTTCGAGCCGCAGGAAGACTACGAACACCTCGCCCGCGAATCGCGCGGCAGGCGCTTGAGCCCCGCGTCGCCCGAGCGAAGCCTGCTCTTGCAGAAGGCGTCCGGCGGCCTGCCGCACGGCGGCGGACCGTTGATCGCGGCGGACTCGACGAACTATCGCGTGCTCCGCCGCTGGATCGCGGAAGGCGCTACGTTCGGCGACCCGGCAGCCGCCCGCGTCGAAAGTATCTCCGTCCATCCGTCGACGCGGACGATGACGCCCGAGAGCGAACAGCAACTGATCGTGATCGCGACCTACACCGACGGCACGACGGTCGACGTCACCGCCGAGGCGCAGTACGAAGCCAACGCTCCCGAGATGGCGGAGGTCGACGCCAGGGGCCTGGTCCGCACGACCGATCGCGCGGGCGACGTCGCCGTGATGGTGCGTTACCAGTCGAAAGTCGCCACGTTCCGCGCGACGGTGCCGCTCGGCGCTCCGATGCCTTCGCTTCCCCCGGCGAAGAACTTCGTCGACGAACTGGCCTTCGCGAAGCTGACGACGCTCGGTCTGCCGCCGTCGGATGTCTGCGACGACGCGACGTTCGTCCGTCGCGTCACGATCGATTTGGCCGGTCGTCTGCCCACGCCGGAGGAGATCGAGGCGTTCCTCGCCGATGCCGATCCGGCCAAGCGAGATGCGAAGATCGACTCGCTCCTCGCAAGCGCCGACTACGCCGACTGGTTCGCGAAGAAGTGGACGGCCATCCTTCGCAACAAGCGCGAGGCCGAAGAGGAAAAGCACGGGTCGTTCGCGTTTCATGCCTGGGTCCGCAAGTCGCTCCACGAAAACTCCCCGTACGATCGGTTCGTCCGCGAAGTGATCGCCGCCTCCGGCGAACCCGCAGAAAGTCCTGGCGTCATCTGGTATCGCGAAGTTCCCGAACAGAAGGTCCAGGCCGAGGACGCCGCGCAGCTCTTCCTCGGCATTCGCCTGCAGTGCGCCCAGTGCCACCACCATCCGTTCGAACGCTGGAGCCAGGAGGACTACTGGCGATTCACCGCCTTCTTCGCGCAGGTCGGTCGCAAACCCGGCTCGCTCCCGGGCGAAGAACGTATCTTCCACAAGCGCGGCGTGGCGACGACGGTCGACAGCAAGACGAAGCAGCCCGTCACGCCGGCGGGACTCGGCGGCGAGCCGCTGACGATTCCCGCGGACCAGGATCCGCGGCATCTTCTGGTCGACTGGATGACCGATCCGGCGAATCCCTTCTTCGCGAAGGCGCTCGCTAATCGCTACTGGAAACACTTCTTCGGGCGCGGCCTGATCGACCCCGAGGATGATCTGCGGGAGACCAACCCGCCGACGAACCCCGAACTGCTCGACGCGCTCGCGAAACAGTTCGTCGACAGCGGCTACGACCTGAAGGAGCTTTGCCGGACGATCTGCCGCTCGACGACGTACCAGCTCAGTTCGACGCCGAACGAATTCAACGTCGACGACAGCCAGGCCTACTCGCGTCACTACCCTCGAAGGCTTCCGGCGGAGATCCTGCTCGACGCGGTCGACGGCGCCACCGGATCGCCGTCGCGATTCTCCGGCGTCCCGGCAGGTGTCCGCGCGGTGCAGCTTCCCGACTCGGCCTTCAATTCGTACTTCCTGACGACCTTCGGACGGCCCGAGGGAGAAAGCGCCTGCGAGTGCGAACGGACCAGCGACGCGAACCTCGCCCAGGCGCTCCATCTGATCAACTCCGACGAGACGCTGAACAAGCTCTCCGCGGGCGGCGGACTGGCCGCGAAGCTTTCGGCTGACGGCGAGACGGAGCTTCGCGCGAAGATCCGCCGCATCTACCTGCAGGCCGTCTCGCGTCCGCCGACGGCGGAAGAAGAAGCGCTGGTCTACGACTACGTGCAGCGGAAGTCGAGCGAGCCGAACTACGATGCGAAGAAGGCGTTCGAGGACGTCGTCTGGTCGCTCGTCAACTCGAAGGAATTTCTCTTCACGCGCTGACGCGACTGCGTCGCAGCCCAGCCATCCCCTCCTGTTCCGCCGTTCGCCGCGCGATCGAAGTTACGCCCGCGTCGAACGCCCGTCCCGCCTCCGATGATCTGTTTCCTGCGTCGTTTCCCGGTCGTCGCTGCGCTCTCCGCGCTTCTATCGGCGAGCGTCTGCGCGCAACTGCCCGATCCCCGGCTGAAGTCGATTTTCCCTCCGGGCGGAGCGCGCGGTTCGGAGGTCGAGGCGACGATCTCGGGAACCGATCTCGACGAGGCAGCGTCGCTCGCCTTCACTCACCCCGGCATCGTCGCGGTAACGAAGACGGAACCGCCTCGCGCTTTCGAGACGGAGCCGCGGGTCGTCCCTGATCGATTTCTGATCCGCATCGCAGGCGATGTGCCGCCCGGGCTGTACGAGGTCCGTGCTCTGGGCCGGTTCGGGCTGTCGACGCCGCGCTCGTTCGCCGTCGGTCTGCTTCCAGAGACGGTCGAAACCGGCAATCCGCAGTCGCTCGAAACGGCGATGCCGATCGCCTTCGGCTCGGTCGTCAACGGACGAACCGGGAGCGAGGCGTACGACTACTTCCGCTTTCCTGCGAAGGCAGGTGAGCCGGTCTCTCTGCGATGCGAGGCGGCGCGGATCGACTCGCCCGTGATGCCGCGGCTGGAACTGCTCGACGCGACCGGCACTCTGCTGGCCGTGAGCCGGGGCGAGTCGCCGGGCGACGCGACGCTCGACTTTCAGATTCCCTCGGACGGCGAATTCGTCGTGAAGCTTTTCGACGCTCTGTACCGAGGCGGGGACGAGTATGCCTATCGCCTGACCGTCGCGGCTCTCCCTCGCATCGAATCCGTCTTTCCGCCGATCGCGACGCCGGGCGCCGCGGCGCCGTTCGAGATCCTCGGTCGCGGGCTGCCTGGCGCAACGCCGGCTCAGCGAACTGCAGAGTTCAGCCGACCGCTCGAACGGATCGACGTCGAGATCGCAGCGCCCGTTCTCGGAGACGATCCCGACATCGCCGCGCTGAGCAGCCTGTTCGACGTTTCCTCGGCAGATCTCTCCGGCTTCGTTCACCGGATCGAAACGCCTGTCGGATCGAGCGAACCCTTCTTTCTCGGCTATGCGACGGCGCCGAACGTTCGAGAGATCGAAGCGGGCGAAACGTCCGATGCCGCTCAGCCGGTCGAAGCGCCGTGCGAAATCGTCGGAACGCTGCCGACGGCCCTCGACCGCGATCGCTTCGTTTTTCGTGCGAAGTCAGGCGAGCGCTTCGCCGTCGAGGCCGTTTCGCAGCGACTGGGTCAGCCGACGGACCTGGAACTGGTCGTCGAGCAGCTCGTGACGGACCCGACCGGCATCGTGACGACGCGGGAGGTCGCCGCGGCGGACGACGTCGACAAGGCGATCGCCAATCCGCCCTTCGATCGCCCGATGCGCGATCCGGCGCTCGTGTTCGTCGCCGACGTCGACGGAGAGTATCGGGTCAGCGTTCGCGATCTGGCGGGCGGGACGACGCCCGATCCCAGAAGAGTCTACGCTCTCGCGATTCGGCCCCCCGCGCCGGACTTTCGCCTGGTCGCGACGGTGAAGAATTTCGCGGAACCGGTCGCGATGGGCGAGACCGCAAGCGCGACCGTCCTGAGGCGAGGCGGAACCGCCGTCATCGCCGTGCAGGTGATCCGCCGCGACGGATTCGACGGCGCCGTGACCCTCACCGCGACGGATCTTCCCTCAGGCGTCACGTCGCCGCCGGTGACCGTGGGACCGGCGCGCACTCTGGCGATGCTCGCCTTCGCGGCCGCGCCGGACGCCGCCGTTTCGCAGGCGCCGATCCGCATCGTCGGAGAAGCCCTGATCGACGGCGCCTCCGTCCGACGCGCCGCGATCGGCGCCCTGATCGTTCGGGAAAAGGTCGGGCGCACCACGAACGCCGCAACCCGTCTCACGGCCAACGCTTCGCTATCCGTGATCGCTGAAGAAACGCCGCTCTCCCTGGAAATCGCTGGCGAAACGAGCCTCTCGGCCTCGCGTGCGGGCAAGGTCACGATCCCTGTTCGCATCGTCCGGCATGCAGGCGCCGAACGGGCGGTCGAAATCGCCATCGACGGCGCTCCTGCGGAGATCGTCGCAACGGCCCTCTCGGCCCCGGAGGGAACGACCGACGCGACGCTCGAGTTGAAGCTCGATCCCAAGGCGCCGCTCGGCCCGATTCCGTTCGTGCTCACGGCGAAGTCGCAGGTCGCTTACGCGAGAGATCCGCAGGCCGCCGTCGCTGCCGCGGAGAAGCTGGCCGCGCTCGATGCCATGATCGCGAGGCTCACGGCGGAGAACGCCGATCCAGAAACTCTCAAGGCGGCGGGCGAAGAGCGAAAGGTCCTGGAAAAGCGTGCGCAGGATTTGGCCAAGGCTGCCGAGCCGAAGGAGATCGCCGTCGTCGCGCATTCCCTGCCGGTCACGGTCACCATCGCCGAGGCGTCCTTCGAGATCACGGCGACTCCGCCCGCGACGGCGATCGCGCGGGGCAGCGACGCGGAATTCGTCGTCGACGTCGCCCGCTCGTTCGGCTTCGCGGACGCCGTGGAACTGGAGGCGGTCATCCCCGCCGACTTCGCAGGAGTCGCCGTCGACAAGGTCGTCGTTTCGCCCGAAGCGACGCAGGCGAAGCTCGTCGTCAAGACTATGCCCGAGGGACCCGCTGGCGAACTGAAGCTGACCCTGCGGGGAAGCGCGACGTACGAGGGGACGCGCCTGCAGATCGAACGGCCTGTCACTCTCTCGATCGGGCCGCCCGTTGCGGCGATGCCATGACGCCATCCTTTCATCCGCCTCGAACGCTCGCGTCGCTGTGCGTAGTCGCCGCGGCGCTGCTGAGCGGCGCCCTCGCCGGCGACGAGCCCGGACTGCCGTTCGTCGCCCCGGCAGCGGATCTGCAGGTCGACTTCGGCCGCCACGTTCTGCCCCTGCTCAAGAAGCGCTGCGTCGCGTGTCACAGCGCAAGCATTCAGGAGGGAGACCTGTCGCTCGAGTCGCACGAGGCAATTCTGAAGGGCGGAGCGTCGGGTCCCGCCGTCGTGACCGGCAAGGCGAACGAGTCGCTGCTCTTTCGCCTCGCCGCGCATCGCGAAGAGCCCGTCATGCCGCCGGCGGAGAACGACGCGAACGCGGCGAATCTTTCGCCGGAAGAGTTGGGCCTGCTCCAGGCGTGGATCGATCAGGGGGCGAAACAGGGCGACCCCGCGGCGGGCGACGCCGTCGCCTGGCAGGCGCTCGACGCGTCATACGGGCCCATCTACGCGGCCGACATTTCTTCCGACGGGCGCTACGCCGCCGCCGCTCGCGCAAACCGGGCGATGCTGTTCGACCTGGTCTCGAAGCGCGAGATCGGCAGACTGGTCGATCCGTCGCTGGCCGATAGCGATCTCTACCGCGGCGCCGGCGTCGCCGATCTCGACGCGGTGCAGTCGCTCGCCTTCAGTCGCGACGGCCAGCGTATCGCGACCGGCGGATTCCGCACCGTCCGCATCTGGAAACGCGACGAAGGCGCTCCCGTCCGAACGTTCGCTGGGGAGGCGCTGCCCGCCCGCGCGATCGCTTACTCGTCCGATCGTTCGCTTGCGGCGATCGTCGGAGAAGAAGGCACGCTCCGTTTGTTCGATCTCCGAACGAACGAGTTTCGTTCCGCGTTCGGCACGAAGGCGCTCGATGTCGCATGCGTCGCGTTCTCGCCGGACGGAACGCGACTCTTCGCCGGATCGAGCGAGGGAGGAGTCTTGTTCTCGGTCGCCGACGGATCCGAACTGGGCAAGCTGTCGACCCCATCCTCGACCGAAGCCGCTGCGTTCAGCGCGGACGGAAGCTCGATCGTCCTTGGAGGGGCCGACGGCATGCTTCGCGTCTACGCAACTTCCGCTGCTCCCGAGAACGCGACGCCGAACGAGCTTGCGGAACACCAGGGCGCCGTCGTCGCCGTCGCTGCTCTTCCCGCGGACGCGAACGCGATCGTCTCCGCCGGCATCGACGGAACGGCTCGGCTCTGGAATCTGTCGACGAAGAGCCAGACGCGGCAGTTCGATCACGGCGCTCCGCTGACCGCTCTCGCGATCAGCCCCGACGGAAAGCGCCTCGCCACAGCCGGCGTCGACGGCACTGCGACCATTTGGGACGTCGAGTCGGGAGCCAGGATCGCGCAGGTTTCGCGAGACTCGGAGGATAAGTTCCGCGACGGCGAACTGCGCCATGCGATCGAAGTCGCGAAGCTCTTCGAGCGGACGGCGAAATCCGATCTGGATACGGTCCTGAAACGCGAGCGCGCCGAGTCCGATGTTTCCGATGTCAGGGAACTCTTCGCCGCCGAGACGCGACTGGCCGCGAAACGAAAGGCGACCGACGCCGAGAAGCCGATTGCCGAGAAGGATGCGGCGGAGAAGGCTGTGAATGAAGCTCAGGCGGCGCTGGACGCGGCAATCGCGGCGAAGACTTCCGCGGAAACGTCGAAGGTCGAAGCGACAGCTTCGCTTGCGACGGCCCGCACGCAGCGCGAATCGGGCGCAGTCGACGAGGCGACGCTGAAAGCGGCGGAGGAGCGGGAGAAAGTGGCCGTCGAGGCGGAAAAGCAGGCCGTCGCCGCCGTCGCCGAGACGACGAAGAAGCGGGACGACGCCAAGCGGGAAGCCGACCGCCTGCGACCGATCGCGCAGAAAGCGATCGACGAACGAACGGTCGCCGAGGGAGGCGCACGCACTGCCGCACGCGAAGCGGAAGTCGCTCGCCAGATCGCCGCCGCGACCCTCGCGAGTCTGCCTGCTGTCGAAGAAGAATGGATGCGAAAGGTCGGGGAAAGACGTTCTCGGGAGGCTGAATTGGCGACGTTCCTCGCTCAGGCCGAAGCGCGGACCGAACGGCGGCGCGAACGAACGGCGTTCCTCACGAGCACGCTGCGCGAAGCGGCGACGCTTCGGCAGCGAGTTCGCGCCATGACCGATCCGCCGGCTGAGCCGTCCGCCGAAGTCGCGGCAGCGAAGGCGAAAGCGGACGCCGAGCTTCAAGCAGCCGCGATCTCGCTGGAAGAGCGCCTTCAGGCGGCCTGGAAAGCCTCCGTCGACAAGCGGACCAGCTTCGATCAAGGAACGGCGGCGAAGCGTAACGCCGAAGAAGCGCTCAGCCGTGCGAACGAGTTGGTCCAGGCGGCGACGGCGCGGAAGGACGCCGCCGACCAGGCGCTCGCCGACGCGCAATCCAAACTCTCCGCCGCGATGACCGATGACGATAAGGAACTCCGACAGCTCGCCGTGACGATCGCCCAGCGGAACGCGACTTCCGCAGCCGAGTCATTCTCGGAGGCTTCAGACGCCCGGACCGCCGCCGAGGTCCGGAAGGTCGAAGAAGAACGGCTGGCAGAAGCCGCGAACGCGGAGAAGACTCGCCTCGTCCAAGAAGCGACTGCCGCGCTTGCCGAAGCGAAGACGGCGTACGCGACGGCTCATGCCGCGGCCCTCGCCGAAGGCGAAGCGGCAAGCGGCCCGCGAGGCGCGCTCGCGACCGTCGATCTCGTACTCGCTTCGGCGCGGCAGGCGCAGTCGGCGGAGCGACCCTCCCTGCGCGACGTCGCGTTCTCAAAGTCCGGCGATCGAGCGGTGATCGTCGACGAAGCTGGCGGGGTCGCGACCTTCCACGTCGAGACCGGCGAGCCGCTGATGCGTTTCGAGGTCGAGGGTTCGGGCCCTCTGGCAGTCGCCTTCGATGCCGACGATCGGCTGACGCTGGCGTCCGCCGACGGGTCGCTGCGGACGTTCGAGAGCGACCCGGTCTGGCGGCTGGAACGGACGATCGGCGCTCCCGATGCGAGCGTCGCGTTCGCCGATCGGGTCGTCGCTCTCGAGTTCGATCCGTCCGGGACGCTGCTGGCGACGGGAGGAGGCGAGCCCTCGCGGTCGGGCGAACTCAAGCTCTGGAACGTCGAGTCGGGCGAGCTCGTGCGCGACTTCGCCGGCGCTCATAGCGACACGGTCTTCGACGTTTCGTTTTCGAGCGACGGGTCGCAGCTCGCGTCATGCGGCGCCGATCGCTTCGTGAAGACGTTCGACCTCGCGAAGGGGGAGCCGCTTCGCTCGCTCGAAGGGCATACGCACCACGTTCTGTCGGTCGACTGGAGGGCGGACGATCGACTCCTCGCGACGGGCTCCGCCGACCAGACGATCAAGATCTGGGACGTGAAGCTGGGCGAGCAGATCCGCACCATTCAGGGTCTCGCGAAGGAAGCGAACGCTCTCCGCTTCCTCGGCGCGACGGACGAATTCGCCGTCGCGGTCGGCGATGCGCAGGTCGTCAATCGCAACGTCGGCGGCGGAGCCGGCGCCGCGTACGCGACGCCGAGCGACTTCGTCTACGTCGTCCGCTCGACCGCCGACGGCAGGTTCGTCGTCGCCGGCGGACAGGACGGAACGCTTCGCGTCTGGGACCGCTCCGGCAAGCTTCTCGCCGAGTTCGCTCCGCCCGCCGAAAAGGACCAGCCTTAGAATGTCGGCGCGGGACCTTACTTCGCGTCGACCAGTTCCAGGACCTTGCCGATGAGCAGTTCCTCGGCGTTCTCCGCCCAGCGACCGGGCAGTCCGTAGTAGATCATGGAGAAGTCGACCTCGTATCCACCCTCCGGCCGCAGGCGCTTGGAGACCACGTAGGCCATCACGTCGTTCGCGTACGCGGTGACCCAGACGTGCTTCGCGTCGTCGATGTCGCGCTTCAAACGGAGCGAGTAGTCGGATACGACTTCGCCCGCCAGAAAGACCATCGCCAGTTCGTCGCCGAATCGCCAGGTCTGCACCGGCACCGGATAGGAGTCGCGAAGCTTTCCGCCGGCTTCGAGCGTGGCGAGCATCTGCTCGCCGTGTCGCCGGGTCTGAACGTTGTCGCTCTTGGCCAGTTCGCGCACCGCCTCTTCCGTCGGGACTTCGATCGGCAGGTCGACGTGGTCGAACGCCGCGCTTGGGGCCGATTCGATCGGATCGAGCTCGGTCTCGAGCAGTCGCAGGGCCTCGTCCGCCAGCGAACGACCGTACTTCACGGCCGTCTCGCGCGCGCCGCGTACGCGGGGGTTGGCGTCCGCTCCGCAGCCGACCGTCACGAGCGCGACCGTCCCGGGGCGATCGGTTTCCAGGAAGCTCGCGGCGTAGCCGGCCCAGTCGCCGCAGACCTCGTCCGCCGGGCCGAGCGTCGTGCAATGGCAGGCGTAGTTGCAGACCAGGCCGCGAAGTTCTCCGTCGGGCGAAAGGACGCGGAGCATCGGCACCGACCGGTCGACCGAGCCGTTCTCCGTCTCGCCGAATCCGGTCCACTTGCCGTCCTGAATGGCGCGGCGATTGACTGCGAAATCGACCTCGCCCTGCCCGAACGCCAGCGTTCCCAGCGACAGGTCTTCGACGGCTTCGCCCGCAACCTTGACGATCGCGTCAGCCAGCGAGGCCGTGTACCGTTCCGCCGCGGCGCTTTCTTCTTCGGTCAGTTCCGCGGCGAAGAGGTTGCCCAGCCCGCCGACCAGATGGGGCGTCGTGTGGCTGTGCGTCGTCGACAGGACGAAGCGTTCCCGCGCGATGCCGCATTCCTGCTTCAGGCGCTCCGCGATCTTCTCCGTGAAGACCGCCGGGCATCCGATGGAATCGACGGCGACCAGAACGCTCGCCTCGCCGCCTGCCGGCTTCAGCGCCATCGCGCGGGCGTACAACCGATGGACGATCGTGGAGGTCGGGGTCGCACGATTGCCGTATCCGCTCAGTCGCACCGGTTCGGTCGGCGTGACGTCGACCCGGGCGAACCCGAACTTCATTTCCGCCGCGGAAGCGGAATCTCCGAAGCACGCCAGCGCGGCAATGATCGCAAGAAAGAACCATGCGAGGGGCGAACGCACGGCGCGAAAACTGAGGTGCGACATCAGGAGTCCTCCAGGGCGAGAGCGGAAAGCGAGGAGCGTAGAAGGCGGGAACTCACGACAGCTCAGTCGATCGGACGAAGGCGAACGGCTTCGAGGCGCCAGATCTCTTCCTCGACGGTCGAGGTCGCACGAACCGTCACGCGACGTCGACCCGGCTCCAGACGTACGTCGGCGATGGTCCGTTCGACGAAAATCTCTTCGCCGCCCGTGCCCGAGAGTTCGATCGTCCGCGGCTGGCCGTCGATCTCGACCGTCGCGACGGCGCCGCCCGTCGTGGCGACGCGTCCGTACTCGATCGAGAGTCGATAAGTCGCGGCGCGCCGGACGTCGACCGTCCAGGCGACGGAGTCGGCGTCGCTCTTCCACGCGACGAGATCGTTCCGCTCGGTACGAAACGTCAGCGTCGGCCCGTAGATTTCCGCGTCGGGAGCCAGCAGCCAGAACTCGCCGCGGAGGCCCTCGGGTTCGACCGCTTTCGGCTCGTTGCCGACGAACGACTTTCGTTCAGCGCGGGACTCGCGGAGGTACGCGATCAGATCGGCCATCTGCTGCGGCGTCAGGTCCTTCTCGAATCCGACCGGCATGAGCGAGACGCCGGAACTCTTGATCGTTTCGATCTCCGATGCGAGCAGCTTCGTCCGCTTCCCGTCGGCAGCGAGCAGCTCCACCGCATCCCCCGCTTCGGAAGCGAGCAGCCCCTGATGCGTCCGCCCGTCCGAACCGACAGCGAGGTAGCCCATGAACTTCGTTTCGACCGCTCGATTCGGATCGAGGATCGCGACGAGCATCGCCTCGGGCGACCGGTCGCTCAGCGCCGCGAGATCGGGCCCGACGTCGTGCCCGCGATCCCTCAACCGATGACAGGTCGCACAATGCCGGTCGAACAGAGCCGCGCCCCGTTCCGCTTCGGCAGCGAGCCCGAGCGATGCGCGATAGCCTTCGATCACCCGCCCCCGCTCTTCGTCCGACGGACCTCCGAGCGCAACGGCCGCGAGTTCGCGAATCTCTTCGTCGTCATCGGTCAGCAGCGACTGCCGGCGCCCCGCGTCGAGGGCCGAGGCCGGGATCGCCCCCGATGCGATCGCCTGGAGCAGACTGACTCGCCATGTCCGGACCGACGCCAGCCGATCGAGGGCCGTCGCTCGCGCCGCGGGCGCGAGATGCTTCCAGGCTCCGACGATATGCTCGGGCGCCTCGGCGGGATTCGCGAGGAGCGCCGCGTCGATCGCCGCGATCTGCAACTCTGCCGGAACGCCTGTCGCAAGGAGCGCCGCGAACCGGTCGAGGTCTTCCCCCTGCGCCAGCGTCGCGATCAACCGCAAGGCCTGCGTTCGCTCGGCGATCGGCCATTTTTCTTCGGACACGCAGCGTCTCGCGAACGCGACGACGCCGTCAATAGCGCCGAGGAGCCGCCCCAGATCCTCGTCGGCATCGTCGCGAAATTTGGCGAGAGACGAGGATCGCCTTCGCAAGGCGGCGTCCAGCTCGACCAGCATTCTGACCTGCCGCGACCGGTCGAGCCTCGATGCTTCCGTCGGGAGGATCGCCGCCAGAAGCGCCCGCATCGACTCCGCGTCGCCGAGAGCGGCCGCCAGGCCGAGCGCCTCCGTCAAAACCTCCGCGGGCAGTTCGTCGCTTGGTTCGATGAGACGCTGCACGAAGCCTTCGACGTCGTTCGTCGCCGAGCTGAACACGGCAGCGCGAAGGTACGCGTCGTCCCCATGGCGCAGCGCGATCTCGGCCAGCAGTTCGCCTCCTTCGCCTTCCGGCATCTCGCCCAGCGAGAAGGCGACCTGCATCCGAACTCGCTCCGCAGGGCTCGCGATCAGTTGCGCCAGCGCCGCACGCAGCTCTGCCGAATCCCGCAGCCGGGGCTCGGCCAGTCGAGCGGCGAAGCGTCGGACCTCCGCGTCGCGATCCTGCATCGCCGCCGCGATGGTCGTGTCGCTCAACGCTTCTATCGACTGGAGCGCGCCCAGCGCCTGAATCCGCACCGCCGGCGCATCGGCATCGCGGACCAGATCTTCCAGCGCAGGCGCCGCGTCCTTGTCGCCCCGCCAGGCGAGCGCCATGTGCGCCCTGTCGCGGGCCGTTCCGTTCGGGCTGTCGAGCGCGCGGACCAGTTCGTCCGTCGACTTGGCCTTCGTTCGCGGAATCTCTCGCAGCGGTCGATCGGCAGGCACGACGCGATAGATTCGCCCCCGTTCGTGTCCGGCGCGTACGTCGAGCTGAGCCTCGCGTTCGTCGGGGATCCATTCCGGATGCTCGATCACCGCCCGGTACATGTCGGCGATCCAGATCGCGCCGTCGGGTCCTGTCCGCGTCATGGCAGGGCGACACCACGGATCCGACGAACGAAAGAACTCCGTCGCCTCCTCCTCTGCCGCACGCCGGCTGCTCCATCGTGCGCCGTCCAGGGTCATGACCTCGCGATGGACCAGGTTATGGACCGGCTCGGCGACGAACGAAGCGCCGCGGTAGGCCTCGCCCAGCAGGTCGTCGCGGTAGATCGACAGTCCGCAGGCCGAGGTGAAGCGGTTCGCCTTGTTCAGATCGTTGAAGCGCTCCAGCGTCGGGCTGCTCGGATAGACCCGCGAAGCGCCGGGCGTTTCAGAAATGGGAGCCTGCGGCGACGGCGCCGCCAGATGGGGATTTCGCAGCAGGTAACGCTCCGGAAGCGTGACCTGGAAGCCGGGATCGCTGTTGGTCGTGCCGAACCAGTCGTCGAAGTCGTTTCGCGCGCGCCCGAATTGCGTACGACCGCTCTCCTGTTCGATCCGCAACGTCTCCGGATCGAATCGGAAGTCGCCTCGGATGCGAACCGGCTCGCTGCCTTCGACAGAGACTTCCGCCTGACCTTCTTCGCCGCCGGCATGCACCCAGCCGTCGAGGCCCCAGACGAAGCCGTTCATCAGATGCTGCGGGTTCGCGCGGGTGAAGCCGTTAAAGAGCGTCCGCCGCAGGTCGCAGCGTCCGTCGCCGTCCGTATCCTCCGCGTAGAAAATCTCGGGCGAGGCGCTTACCAGAATTCCGTCTCGCCAGGCCATCACGCCGTTCGCCAGCGGCAGCTTCTCGAGGAACACGTCACGCCGGTCGAAACGCCCGTCGTCGTTCGAGTCGGTCAGACGCACCACGCGCCCCCCTTCGCCGCTGGGGTAGTCGGCCATCTCGACGACCCAGAGTTCGCCGTCCGTTCCCCAGTCGAACGCGACCGGGTCGAAGACCAGCGGTTCCGCTGCGACGAGTTCGACGCGCAGCCCTTCGGGGACGTCGATCGAAGCCAGCCCTTCGTTGGGAGAGAGCGGAGGGGGAAACGCGTTTGAAGGATCTTCGGCCGAAAGCCCCAGCGGGAAAAGCGTCGCCACGACGGCGAACAGGGCGCCGGGGATGCGAAGCGTCCCGACTACGCGATTGGCGGCGCCTCGCGGCAAGGAACTGCGGAAGCGCAGCATCCGGTCGTAGCACGTCGACATGCGAGGCTCCCGAAGGGGGCGGGACGCAACAGGGCGGGAGGCAAGCGGCAGCGGAGGCGGACCCGCATTCTACCCCCCGTGCAGGAGCCACGCGACGAACTACCGCCTCTCCGCAGCGCTCGTTACAGCGCCTGCGACCTGACGACTTCCAGCGCCCGTTCGACATGCTCGTCCGCGATCCAGACGGCGGAGAACGCCATCTGCACGATCCCTTCCTTATCGATCACGAACGTGACCCGCTTGGGAATGAGCCCCAGCGTATTGGAGATGCCGAACGCCTCGCGGAGCTTTCCGTCGCGATCGCTCACCAGCACGAACGGGAGTCGGTTCCGCTCCGCGAACTTCTGGTGTCGGGCGTCGGAGTCGCCGCTGACGCCGATGACGACCGCGCCTGCCTCTACGAAGTCTTCGTAAGAATCGCGAAACGCGCAGGCCTCTTTCGTGCAGGTCGGCGTGCCATCCATGGGATAGAAGAAGAGCACGACCGACCGCTGCCCCCGATAGTCGGCGAGCCGGACCGTCTCGCCGTTGGAGCCGATCGCTTCGAACGGGGGCGCAGGTTGTCCGACTTCGACGGCAGGCATAAGGAGAGTCCAAGTTAGAGGAGAAAGGCGAGGAGGCGCGAGGCCGATCACGTCGCCTCTTCCCACTTCAGTCTATCGCGTTGCAAGTCGACCGGCGGAGCGACATTCGCCGACGGTCCGTCGGCGCAATAAAAAAGACCGGCTCGCGACAGAGGCGGCCGGCCTTTTCGAAATCGCTGGTTCCTGATCAGGAACCAGGACGTGACTCGATTCACCAGGGAGCCTGGCAGTTCGTGCATCCGCTCGTCGGCTGAGCATAAACGGGAGCCGACTGATGGCCGCCGCTTCCGCAGCATCCGCCCTGCGAAGCGTAGCCGCCATGATGAGCGACCTGTCCGCCGCCGAAGCATCCGCCGCGATGGCGGCGATGATGACCGGCGTGGCCGCCGCCGCAACAACCGCTCGACGCGACGTGGCTGACGTGATGAACCGGCGCGCTGTCGCAGCAGGGAGCCGCGTGAGCGACCGGTGCGCTGTCGCAGCAGGGCGCGGCTGCGACGACCGGCGCCGAATCGCAGCAAGACGCGGCAGGCGCGCAGGCAGCGACGTGGCTCGTGTGGCAGCCGTGGCTCTGGTGACCGCAGCGATGCTTGCGGCCCCAGAACGCGTCGGCGTCGCTGGCGAAAGCGAACAGTCCGACGATCGCGAGGCCGCACACGGCAGCCGACTTCCATCCATTCCCCATGAGCTGGTACTCCGTTGAGAGAGGTGCAAGGGAGCCGACGCCACGCATGAATCGCCGCGCTGCTCATTCCCGGCAAGCGACTCGCCGCCTGACGAGTCGCATCGGAATATTTTGCCGAGAACGCGCCGTCGTTACGGTCGCCCTACGCGGTATAGTCTCCCAAACCTGACCGGGAACCCCAGCAGGGCAACTACCGGAGAATTTCCTGGAGGCTTCAGCAGCCTGCCGCCAAGTAAGGGCGAAGTAGATCCCGCTCACTCCGGCTCCGGCGTCAGATCGGAAATCGTAGGACCGTTAAGAACCTTCCCGTACGGATCGAATCGCGATCCGTGGCAGGGACAATCCCAGGTCGAGGCAGCCGCGTCCCAGTGGACGATGCATCCCAGATGAGGGCAAACGGCCGTCATACGGTGCGCGGCGCCGCTGGCATCGCGGTAGCACGCGACCTTCTTGACGCCTTCGCGAAGGACCGCGCCCTGCCCCGGCGGGATCTGATCGGCTGACGCGACGTCGCCTCCCGTGACCAGGTCGAGGTACTGCGCCGCGACGTTCGCCTGCTGCTTGAGCCATGCCGGCAAGCCTCGCACGTTCTTCCGCGCCGGATCGTACAGCGCCTCGTACGGGTTCTCCCGCCCCAGGATCTGATCGCGGATGATCATCCCGGCGATGGTTCCGTGCGTGAGGCCCATGCCGGAGTCGCCCGTCACGATGTAAACGTTCTGGCCTTCCGGGTTGCGCCCCAGGAAACCGAGCCCGTCGATCGTTTCGAAGTACATGCCGGTCCAGCGCTGCTCGACGGCGCCCATCTGCGGAAAGCGCTCGCGGGCCCAGGCTTCGAGTTCGCCGTAGCGTTCGCGTTCGTCCTCGCGAGCCTGCCCCGACTTATGATCGGCCCCGCCGACGATCAGCACTTCGCGGCGCCCGCGCTGGTCCTCGACCGTCTGCAGGCGGACGTAGCGGTAGGGATCGTGCGTGTCCCACAGCAGCGCGTGCGGCGTGCCGGAGGGCATCTCTGCGGCGATGACGTAGGTCGCGTAAGCCGCGATCTTGGTATGCATCGCGAAGCGATCGTTGACCGGCGTATTCGTCGCCACGACGATCGAATCGCAGTGAATTGCATGCCCGCCCGACCTGACGCGGGCCGGCGTTCCGTCCTCGATCGACTCGGTCTTCGAATCGGCGAAGATCGAACCGCCCAGGCGCTCGATGGCATCGGCGAGACCGGCCAGGTACTTCAGCGGGTGAAACTCCGCCTGGTCGAGGAAACGCAGCGCCGGACCTGACTGGCCCTGCATGACAGGAGCCTGGACGACCTTCTCGCTCGACGTCAGACCGGCCCGATGTGCCGCGGCCAGTTCGTCGTTCAACGTCGATTCGTCATCCCCCTCGCCAAGGAACAGATAGCCGTCCACCCGGCGAAAGTCGCAGTCGATCCCCTCGTGGCGGGAGATCTCCTCGATCAGGTCGATCGCGGCGCCGTGACTTTCGACGGCGAGCCTCGCGTTATGGGCTCCGTGAAGCTGTTCGGTTTCGTAGATGCCGTCGTCGATGACGTTCGACAAATGGGCCGACGTGTACCGCGTCATCCCGGCCCCGACGGACAGCATGTCGAGCACGATCACCCGCTGTCCTTCGCGAGCGAGCAGGTAGGCGGTCGTCAGCCCCGCGATGCCCGCACCGACCACGCAGACGTCCGCATTGAGCGAATCCGTCAGCCTGGGACGGGGCGTGATCGAGGCGGTCGAACTCCAGAGCGAACTCGTCTGCACGGCGGCGGTCATCGCATGATCCTTCGGCAAGTCGTTTCAGTCGATTTCCCTCAGCCCGCGGTCGTCGCGCCGCCGAGCAGCGTAAGCACCTCGCCCGAGACGTAACTCGAATCGACGTTCGAGGCGAAGAAGACGTAGGCGGGCGCGATCTCCTCCGGCTGAGCGGGACGACCCAGCGGCGTCTCCTGGCCGAACGTCTTGTAGTCGTCGTAGTCGCGTTCCGCCGGATTGAGCGGCGTCCAGACCGGCCCCGGCGCCACGCAGTTCACGCGGATCCCCTTCTCGACCAGGCTCTGGGCCAGCGACTTCGTGAACGCGTGGATCGCGCCCTTGGTCGCGGAGTAATCGATCAGGCCCTTGCTCCCCTCCAGGCCGGTGATCGACCCCGTATTCAGGATCGACGCCCCCTGCTTCAGGTGCGGCAGCGCCGCCTTGGCCATGTAGAAATAGCCGTAGATATTCGTCTTGAACGTGCGATCGAACTGCTCTTCGTCGATCTCGTCCAGTCCGCCCGTGTGCTGCTGGTAAGCGGCATTGTTCACCAGGATGTCGAGCTGGCCGAACTCTTCGACGGTGCGCTGCACGGCCTGGCGACAGAACGCGGACTCTCGCACGTCCCCTTCGATCAACAGCGCGCGGCGTCCCTCCTTCTCCACCGCCCGCTGCGTCTCTTCGGCGTCTTCGCGTTCGGAGAGATAAACGATCGCGCAGTCGGCGCCTTCGCGTGCGAACAACACCGCGACCGAGCGGCCGATGCCGGAGTCGCCTCCGGTGATGAGCGCGACCTTGCCGGAGAGCTTGTCCGAGCCGCGATAGTTCGGCGCCGAGTACTTCGGGCGCGGATGCATCGCATGCTCGTCGCCTGGCGGAGCGATCGGCTGCCGCGGAAAGGGGGGCTCGGGCGTGCGCGATTTGGCGGACATGTTCGTCTCCGGACTCTGACGGCAAAGGGCGATCGACGTGTCATCGATCGCCGCAAATGCCGTACCCGGAGCGAAGCCGTCGAATAGATCGACGGGCTGCTAACTGCGATCGAGCGCGTGCGCCGTCGCGTGACGAGCGAGCGCCGCGCTGGAGGGAAGCTGCAGCTTCTCCTTGATGTGCTGCCGGTGGTACTCGATCGTCTTGGGGCTCAGGTGGAGATGCCGCGCGATCTCCTTGACGCTCAGGCCGGCGCCGATGAGCTCGTAAACTTCCATTTCCCGGTCGGACAGCGAATCGAGCGGCGACTGATTGGCGGGCGAGCGCCCCGAATTCTGTCCGAGAATCCGATCGGTCATAGCGGCGCTCAGATAACGCCCCCCTTCGAGGACGCGACGAATCGCGACCAGCAGCGCGTCGGCCGGCTCCTGCTTGCCGACGAAGCCTGCCGCTCCGGCGCGCAGGCAGCGATCGGCGTAGAGCTGCTCGTCATGCATGGAGTAGACGAGCACCTTGGTGTCGGGAGAAGACGTCCCGATCTGGCGAACGAGTTCGAGCCCGTCTCCCTGCTGCAATCGAAGGTCGACGATGGCCAGCTCCGGTTTCTCGCGGCGGACGATCTGCAACGCCTCCGCGGTATCCGACGCTTCGCCGACCAGGGACCAGCCAGGCTGACTCTCGATCGCGCGTGCCAGACCGAATCGAATGAGTTCGTGATCGTCCACGATCAGAATTCGGGTCAGGACAGCCGTCCTCTCTGCTGTCATCGTCAACGACCTGCTCCAAAGGAGTTCGAACGATCGCGGAATCCCCGTCCCGCGTTCGCAGCAGCCAACCAATATCGATCGACGCGGGGGGGCAGCGGGAGCGAGACGTATCGACGACCGTCGCTCGCTCTGCCACCTCGTAACTCTGCCCACACTGCGCCGAGCGCCGGCAGTGAAGCGAGTCCCCGCTGTTAGGCTTTTTTAGCTTTCTGGACAGGAAAAAAAAGCCCCGAAAAACCAGGCTCTGTTCGCAGCCCCTCGCCACGCTGGCGATTTCTGCCGCACAAGGTAAGGTTTCACTTCCGCCGGATCGACCGTTCCGGGCACACCTTATGCACGGCTATCTCGTTCGACCATGAAGTTCTGACCTCGCAGGAGGAGAGATCCATGCTTGCACGAGAATTGATGACTCGCGGCGTCGAATGCGTCCGCCCCGAAGAGAAGCTGCGCGACGTCGCCGTAAAGATGCGTGACATGGACGTCGGCTCGTTTCCCGTCTGCGAAAGCGGACGCCTGGTCGGCATGCTGACCGATCGGGATATCGCGATTCGCTGCGTCGCCGACGGCGAAGATCCGAACAGGACGGCTGTCCGCGACGTGATGTCCGAGGATCTGATCTTCTGCTTCGAGGAGCAGAATGTCGACGAGGTTTCGCAGCTCATGCGACAGCATCAGGTCCGGCGCCTGCCCGTGCTGGACGGCGACAAGAACCTGATCGGCATCATCGCCGTCGCCGACCTCGCGTTGACCGCCTCGGACGAAGATACGGCCGACGCCGTCGAAGGCATCTCGCGTCCGAAGTGATTCGACGGGAACTCGCGCGTTGCGGCGGAACCCGCCGCACGGTACTAAGCCGGGGAGGCGGCTCTCCGGCTTTTCTCGTTCGAGACGCGCGCGAGTGCATTGTGCGGATTGTGACTGGCATTGGAACTCGCGTGCATTTCGAAGTCACTTCAAGATGCGTCGTCAGTTTCGGCGAACTCCATGGTCTGGGTGGCCCGGATTGCTCGTTAATCCGGCCCTTGCCTGAAGATAAAGGGCCAGCCGCAAGAGGCCGTCAGCGGCGGGCGGAACCAAGCTCCGCGGCTTGCCTTGGATCCTCTTGTCGAACTTCGTTCGACCCGGATTGCTAGCAGTCCGGGCCACCCAGGCTCATGCGCGCAAACTGCAAGGTGCGGTCCACGCGCGCGACGACGACCGAAACGCATGAGCCGCTGTCGCTCGTGTAGGATCCATCTCGACAGACTTATTCCGCGATCTGCGAAAGATCCTCGGTGAACAAACTCCGCAGCGTCCTCGTTCTGCTCGCCTGGATCGTGCTCTGCTTCGGCGCTGCGGCGCTCGGTTCGATCGCGACGGCGCCGGAGATTGGCGGCTGGTATCGGACGCTCGCCAAGCCCGAGTGGTCGCCG
Source organism: Lignipirellula cremea (assembly GCF_056501455.1). Taxonomy (NCBI): domain Bacteria; kingdom Pseudomonadati; phylum Planctomycetota; class Planctomycetia; order Pirellulales; family Pirellulaceae; genus Lignipirellula; species Lignipirellula cremea. The sequence goes on along the minus strand of NZ_CM151415.1, from coordinate 3,892,840 downwards.
CCCAATGCCGTCTTCGGACCGGTCTGGACGACCCTCTACCTGATGATGGCCGTCGCGGCTTGGCTCGTGTGGCGAACCCAGGGCGCCGTGAGACGCGCTGATGAGGATCCTGCCGCTCCCGCGAACGCCCGAAGCGTGGCGCCCGCGCTCGTTATGTTCGTCGTGCAACTGGGGCTGAACGTCGCGTGGTCGTGGATCTTCTTCGGCATGCGAAGTCCGGGCTGGGCGGCGATCGAGATCGTCGCGCTCTGGCTCGCGATCGTCGCGACGATCGTCCTGTTCTTCCGGCATTCGCTTCTGGCCGGCTGGATGATGACGCCTTACCTCGCGTGGGTCACGTTCGCCGGGGCGCTGAACTTCGCGATCTGGCGGCTGAATCTCCCCTGAAGAAGAGATCCGACATTCATTCGCCCGATTCGCGAGGGTCCCGAGGCTCGTTCAGGAACGCCTCGAAGAAGGCGTACAGCACGGCGTTGGACTCCGCGTTCGGACTATGCTCCGGTCGGTTCGTCATACCGACGCGATGGTCATAGCCCAGCATTGCGTCGATCTTCCTCAGGTGGTTCAGCGCCTGCCAGCGCGATGGCGGATCGACGGCGCCGCCCGAGACGAAGAAGGGTCGCGGCGCGAGCAGCGCCTGCAGCTCGTGCAGATCGCGTCCCTGTTCGAGCAGCTCGGGATAGAGGCCCCGCGCGGGGTTCTCCTCCGTCGGTACGCCCCGCTTGCGCCAAGGCCGCGGATGCCAGCCGAGATACCACGGCTCCCAGTAGTTCACGTTCGGATCGTCGCCGAACATGATGCCCGGATCCGAAACCGCGACGGCGGCGTACTTGTCGAACAGGCACCCGGCGAAGAGCGCCCACTTGCCGCCGTACGAATGGCCGACGATGCCGATTCGCTCAGGATCGACTTCGGGTCGATTTGCGAGGACGTACCACGCGTTCGCCGCGGCGCACGCGAGCGCGGAAAGGGGCTGCAGCTTCGCGTCGTCCACGCCGGGCCAGTAGAGCGAGTACGTCTGGTTCGCCGTCGTCTCGGTCGTTCCGATCGATAGCGTGACGAAGCCCCGTTTCGCCAGTTGATAGGCGAAGTCGCGATGCTCGCCCTTCAGACCGATCGCCGTCTCGGGCTCGTAGAAGACCGTCACGACCGCCGGCCGCGGCCCCTTCCCTTCAGGCAGTTCGCCTTCCGATCCATCTTCGCGGGGGATGAGCAGGTACCCCGTCGTCTTCTGCCCGGGGAGCCACTCGAAGCGAATGCGATGCTGGTCGAAGTTCTCCCGGCGGACGGTCTCCAGGATCTCGACCTGCGGCTTCTCGATCAGCGGCGGCCAGGCGCCCAGGAGAGTCGTCCACTCTTCGCGAAGCTCCGTCCGACGACGCTGCCACTCTTCCGGCGTTCGCGCGACGCTCCCGTCGGCGAACCGCAGCGGCGAACGATACTCGCCGAAGTCATCTTCGAACTCCGCCGGCGGATCGAAGTAAGGCGACAGAACCTGCCGCGCATCCCGCTTCGACGGTTCGTCCGCGATCAGCGTCGACGCCGTCGCGAGCGCGAGCAGCGCCCCCAGGATTCGCACGGTCCCCGTCATGCTCTTCCCCTTGTTCGAACTGCTGGTCCGTCGAGCGTTTTCTGTCGGGTCGATTCTGTCTGCTGTGCCATGCTCACATCGCGAAGCAGGGTGAGCATGGCAGGTTCGGGCGGCCTTCCCGTTCGCCGATCGCTTCCGGTCCGGTTCCCGTTATAGCTTCGCCGTACGGCCGACGCAGGCTTGCGCATCGCTCTCCGGCGCCGACCCCGCGCTCGGTTAGAATTCCGCGCCTGCAGAACGACATGACGACGCGAGGACAGCGATGCGTGAACATATCTTTCGCTCCTACGGATTCCTGCGCACGACGCTCCTCGGGGGCATCCTCTTTCTGCTCCCGCTGATCGTCGTCGGCATCCTGCTGGGGCAGGTCGGCCAGGTGGTGTTCGCCATCGCTCAGGCGATCGGCGGAGTCCTGTCGTTCGACTCGCCGTACACCTACGCGATTCTCGTCAGCGCAGCGCTCGGCATCGTGATCGGCGGCTGCTTCGCCGCGGGACTGGTCGCGCGGCATTCGCTGGGCCAGTGGCTGTCCGAACAGACCGAGCGAAATTTGACGCTCCTCTATCCGCGCTACGCGATCTACAAGGACCAGATCATCGGCAACATCGGCGGCGACGTCGCGGAGGGGCGGCTCAAGCCGGTGAAGATCGCCTTCGTCGACTGTACGCGACTGGGCCTGGAGGTCGAACGATCGGCGGAGGGACTGGTGACCGTCTATCTCCCCAGTTCGCCCGATCCCTGGTCGGGCACCGTCGCGATGGTCGCTGCCGAACGGGTCGAACGAATCGACGTCCCGTACGTCGAGATGATGACCTCGTTCGAAAAGCTCGGCGCCGACAGCCTCCGCATCGCCAGCCGCGTCGCGGCGAAGCAGCCCGTCGGATCTTCGCCGACCTGAGCGTTCCCCGTCGCGAGCTGGAACTGACATGCGATCAACGCTCGGCTGTCCCCTTCAGGCATCGGTCGAGGAAGTCCGCCACACGCTTCAGCATGGCTTTCTCGTAAAAGCCCTTCCCGCCATGCTGGCCGTCCTTCACGGTCACGAGTTCGACCGGCAGAGAGCGCTTCGCATACGCGTCGCGCATCTCGATCCCTTGGGCGAACGGCATCTGCGGATCCGCGTCGCCATGGATCCATAGCAGCGGCGGATCGTCGGCATCGACGTGCGCGACGGGACTGGCCAGGCGGGCGAGGCCCGGTTCCTCGTCCGGCAGCCCGCCGAGCAACAGCTTGAGCGCCGGAATGCGCACCGAGAGCCCGTGCTCGGTCGACTGGTCGAGAATCGTTTCCAGGTTCGACGCGCCGTAGAAGCAAACGACCGCCCTGACCTCAGGCCCGGCGTCCTTCGTCTCCTCGGGCTGACCGGTCAGTTCCTCGACGTCGCCGCTGACGCCGACCAGCGCCGCGAGGTGTCCGCCCGCGGAGGAGCCGGCGATCGCGATTCGCTCGGGATCGATACCGTAAGCGTCCGCGTTGGCGTGCAGGAATCGGATGGCTGCGTGCAGATCCAGCGCTTGCGCGGGGAACTTCGCGACGGGCGACAGGCGGTAGTCGACGCTGGCGATCGCGAAGCCGCGCTCCATGAGCGGCAGAATCGGCACGTCGGCTTTGCTGCCCGACCGCCAGGCTCCGCCGTGAACCCACACGATCAATGGAACGCCGGGCGACGCCTCGCGGGTTCCGCTCGAACCGCCGTCGTATTCCGGATGATAGAAGTCGAGCTTGAGCGACGAATCGCCGACGCGTGCGTACTCCAAATTCCTCTGCACCAGCGGCTCTCGTTCGGCCGCCGGTGCAGCCGCTACGAAACCGAGCAGGGCCAGCAAGGCCGCGGTCGTGACTAACGACTTAGGCGTCATCGTTCATCTCGCTTGCCGACAAGAAACCGAGTCCGCAGAAGTCTCAGGATATGCCTCCAGGCGACTCCGCTGCGACATCCGCCGACGATAAATCGAATCGGACGATTCTCTTTCATGGAGTCGCTCCTACCATGCCGCCGGGTAGATTCAATTCGATGGCGCGGAGGCGGACGAGATGGACAACTTACTTATCTGGGCGATTGTGGCGCTGGTGATCGCGCTGATCGCAGGCGGTCTCGGGTTCGGCGGCGTCGCGAGAGGCGCGGGCATGATCGCCAAGGTACTGTTCGCGATCTTCCTGGTGATCTTCGTGATCGTCCTGATCATGTGGCTGGTCGGCGGCGCTGCCGCTGCGGTGACCTGATCCGAGATCAGAGTGCCGAATGAACGCGAGGCGGCGCAGAACCTGCGCCGCCTCGCGTTCGTTTTGGTCAATCCTCCGCGCGGGAGTCGTCGCCGCACATGCGGACGATCTTCGGATCGAACCGGGCGACCTTCTCCACCAGATCGGTCTGCGCCGCCATGACGTCGTCGATCCGCTTGTAGACGCCCGGCACTTCGTCCGCTCCCGCGCTGATCACCTCGACGCCGCGCTCGGCGAGATTCTTCTGCGTCGCGTTCCAGTTGAACTTCGACTTCGCCTGGGTGCGGGACATCGCGCGCCCCGCTCCGTGCGATGCGGAGTTCAGGCTCGCGACCTCGCCCTTGCCTCGCACGACGTACGCCGGGTCGGCCATGGAACCCGGAATCACGCCGAGCACGCCCTCGCCCGCCGGCGTCGCGCCCTTGCGATGGACGTAGAGCGGCTTCCCGTCGATCTCTTCGAGCCAGCAGAAGTTGTGGTGGTTCTCGACCCCGGCGATCGGCTTCTCTCCGATCAGCTTCGCGACCTGGCGATGAATGACCGCGTGATTCGCGGCGGCATACTCTCCCATCAGGTTCATCGCGGCCCAGTATTCCTGTCCCGCCTCGCTCGTCATGTCGAGCCAGGCCAGGCGACCGAGATCGGCGTACCGCGACGGCATCCGCGCCCGCGCGATCGCGCTGTACGTATCGCACACCGCGGCGCCCGCTCCTCGCGAACCGCTATGGCTGAGCAGCGCGACGTACTCGCCCGCCTTCAGCCCCAGATCTTCCTGATCGTCCGCGACGGTCAGCGTCCCGAACTCGACGAAGTGGTTGCCGCTGCCCGAGGTTCCGAGCTGCTTCCAGGCGACGTCCTTCTTCTCGCGGGTCACGCGCGTGATCGACCAGTCGGCGTCCATGACCGGGTGGTCGACGCGCTTTTCCTGTCCGCGGCCGACGCCGAACACCGAGCCGTTGACCAGCGCATCGCGGAACGTCGCCCGACGCCGGTCGAGATCCTCGGGGCGCAGGTCGAACACGGAGAGCTTCATGCGGCACGCGATATCGACGCCGACCGCGTACGGAACGACGGCGTCCTCCAGCGCGAGCACTCCCCCGATCGGCAGGCCGTACCCGACGTGCGCGTCCGGCATCAGCGCCGCGCCCGCCGCCATCGGAAGCGCGCAGGCCTGGCGCATCTGCTTATGCGACTCTTCGTCGATATCGGCTCCCCAGGTACGGTAGCCGATCGGTTCGGGGCGCACGAACTTGCCGTCGCGATCGATCGCTTCCGCCAGGGCGCCGAAGATCGCATCGCCCAGGAAGTTCTGCGGCTGGTCCATGACCTCGCGCAGCAGATCGTCCGGCTTGACCCGCGCCTCCTTCGGCAGTTCGCGGTTCCGCTCCGCCAGCGCCTGCACCGCCTGAACGGCCAGACCGACGTGCTCCTGCGGAACGCCCGCTTCGCGCAGTTTTCGAGAATTCATCGGGGGCTCCTTCCGACGCCGAGGACGTCGCTGTGTTTACTGACGGGTCGATTCGCCTTGATTTGTCGTTCAGAACGGAGGGATCCCCTCGCTTCCCGGTTCGCGGTTTTCGGGAGGTCGTGACGACCGCTGCATTCGGCGTCGCCGGAGCGACCGGCGCCATCCGACGGGATGTTTCGCTTCGCCTGTTTGGGGGGGAGCGAATCGTTGACTTGCCCTGACCGGCTCATCAGAATCCTGCTCTATCAGGCCGCTGCAAAACGCCTTCCTGGCGTTTCGCAGTCTCGCCAAGTTCGGAACAAGTTCCTCACGGCTCGCGAAAGGGTCGTAAACTCCCCTTTCGTCGTCGCATCCTGCGACGATTCGCAGGCTCGCTGCCATTTGCAGCAGCCTGCCAGCTTGCCGAAAAGGGCGTTCCCTGCCGCGGGAACTCCGTTCGCCGGCTCATTTCCGCGGCTGGCGGAGCCGAATCAAACCTTCGACGCGCGGAGGATCGAGCGTTTCCACTAGCCGTAAAGAGTCGTCTGGGCGAAGATTAGAGCGACGCAGCGATCGAATTCGCCTGTTTTTCGCTCTGACTGACGCCCGTCGACGCGACGCGATCCCGGATCGATCGAATGCGTGCGACGGCTAGAATACCGTTATGAAACGCTTCATGCTCCATTCCAAGATTCACCGGTGCGTCACGACCGGGGCGAATCTGGACTATGTGGGCTCGATCACGATCGACCCCGATCTTCTTCGTCAGGCGGACATCCGGCCCCATGAACGGGTCCAGGTGGTCAATCTCAACAACGGCGAGCGATTCGAAACCTACGCTATCGAAGGCGAACCGGGCAGCGGAACCGTCGAAGTCAACGGCGCCGCGGCCCGACTCTGTCTTCGCGGCGATCTGCTCATCATTATGACGTTCGTCGAAGTCGAAGAGTCCGAACTCGATTCCCACAAGCCGATCGTCGTGTTCGTGGACGAAGAGAACCGCGTACAAGCTATCCTTCCGATGAGCGCCAAAGGCCATCCCCTCCCGGCCGGGGCCGCTCGTTTTTAACGACCGCGACCTTTCGCGTTCCTGCCCACCCAACCCTGGACGACGGACTCCGCTGCAAGACTACGGAGCGATGCCATGCTGAAGGCTTTCATGAAGCTCTTCTCCCAGACGCCGGCGAACGAAGCCGAAGAGCGCCGAGCGCTGATGGCGTTCCGCCTGTTGCGACAGGATCGGGTGCAGTCGCGCATGATCCTCGGCGTCGAGCAGCGCTCCGCGATCGAACGCTACGTCCATGAGTCGCGAAAGACGCTCAAGGCCGACGTACCGGCTGCCGACGGCGCCGCTTCCGCGGATCTGACGCGGCGGGGCCCCGCCCTGCTGCAAAAGACCGCCGTCCAGGTCATGTACGCCGTCGAGCGCGACAACGTCCTGACGCCGCAGCAGATGGAGACGCTCCGGCAACTCTGCTACAAGCGCCAGGGCGTGCAGGCCTTCTCCGATCCCGGCCTGATCGCGGCCCTGGAACTGTCGCCGGAACAGACCGCGACGATCCAGAACCTCATCAGCGAACTTCCCGCCTCCGGTCGTCGCGCCGCGGGCGAGAGCGCCGAAGATCAGGAAGCGCGACGCACCCGCCGTCGCGATTCGCTCGACAAAATCCTCGGCACGCTGACTGAACCGCAGCGGGCGAAGTGGGTCGAGCTTAGCGGCGACACGGCCAAACGTCGCGGACGCGGCGTCGGTCGTCGTCGCGAAGGGGGCCGCCCCGTCCGTCGCGGCGCCGCTCGCGGTTATGTGCCGAGCCGACCCGCGCGTCCCGTTCAGAAGAGCGACGCGGACGAGATCAGCGAAGGTTGAAACGCCGCTTCGACCGTCGACGCGTACCGCTCGACGTTCTGAGTCGAACGCTCGGCGAACTGGTCGACGTTCTGATCGGCGAAGCGGTCGAAGACGCTCCCGGCGCCGACAGCGCGCTTAAGCGCTGCCTCGACGCGGGGACGCTCGCCCCCGCGGATCTCGCGCGTCAGGCGATCGCCGCCGCGTTTCGCATCGCCTACGCGATCGTGGAAGAGGCTGACCCGGCCGGCGACGCTCTCCTCGCCGAAGCAGGCGAAACGCGAAGGCCCGCCGTCGAGCGACTGACGCAGGTTCTGCGTAATCTGTCGCCGCTCGAATTCGATCAGGACATTCTCGGCGAAGCGCTCGCGAGACTCTCCACGACGCCGTTCGTCCGGCATCCCGCCGTCCGCGACCACGAAGAAGCGCGGGCCCGACGCGCAGGCGGCAGCTTCTTCACCCCGCCCCCGATCGTGGAGCGACTGCTCGATGCGACGCTCGAGCCGCTGCTCGACGAGATCGCCCGCCGCGACGACCCGGCAGAGCGAGAGAACGCGCTGCTGAACCTCGCGGTCGTCGATCCTGCTTGCGGGAGCGGAAGGTTCCTGCTCGCCGCCGTCGATCGAGTCGCCGTCCGACTCGTGCAGGCGCGAACCGAACGGGGCGATCCGGCCTGCGACCCGAACGCCGCCCGGGCGGACGTGATCGAGCGCTGCATCTACGGCGTGGATATCGATCCGCTCGCGATCGATGCTCTGCGATTTCGCCTGCGACGAGCGGCACGAACGGCGGACCGTGCGCCCCCTGCAATCGACGACCGCGCGTTCTGCGGCGACGCGCTCTCCGCCCTCGACTCGAACATGCTCGTCAAGAACTGGCCAGAGCGCCGCGGCGGCTTCGATCTCGTGATCGGCAACCCGCCCTGGACGTCCTACTCCGGCAGGCATCGCGGCCAAGCGAACGACGGAGCGATCGCGAGCCTCGTCGATCGCTTTCCCGAGATCGCACGCTGGCCCGCGCTTCACTCCGCGCTGCTGGCGCTCTCCGCGAAGATCGTGCGCGAGGGCGGACGCGTGGGACTGGTTCTGCCGCTGCGGATGGCGGACCTTGACGCCTACGCCGATCTGCGAACCGCCCTCGCGACACGGTTGCGGCTCGATCGCCCCGTCATGGATGCGGGAGAGTCCGCCTTCCAGGACGTCGTTCAGCCGGCAGGGCTCTTCGTGTTCCGCGCGGATCCGGACGGCTCCCTTGCGAACGGCGATCCGTGGCCGATCGAAGGTCGCCGCGCCGTTCGCAGGTCGCTAACGCACGGCGCAGCAGAAGACGATCGAATCGAGACGATGTTCGCCGGGATCGAGCGGCTGCCGAAGTTCCCGCCGCGAACGTTCGGCGACCCTGGCGTTCACTCGGGAAACGTAGCGGCCAAGCTGATCGTGGAAGCGCCTCACGCCGACGCGAGCCCGGTCCGGGAGGGTCGCGACGTCATTCCGTTCGCCTGCCTCGCGCCGCGACGGGGAGTGCAAACTTCGCTTCCGCTGGAACGGGGCGAGTACTGCCGGGTCGGGCGACTCGAACGCTTCCTCGAGACCCCCATACTTCTTCGCCAGACGGCCGACCGCCCGACCGCGGCGCGTCACCTTGAACCGACCTACTTCCGCAACAGCCTGCTCGCCTGCCGGGGCGTCGAAGGCATCTCCGACCTGACGCTGGTCGCCTACCTGAACTCGGCGCTCTACGCGATGCTGCACCGCCGGTCGTCAGGCGACGCGTCGCAGAAGAGTTTTCCGCAGGTGAAGGTCCGCGCGCTGCAGAATCTTCCCCTGCCGCCGATCGTCGATAACGCGGCCGCATCGTCGTCGCTGGCGGAGCAGATCGAGCGTCAGGCTGCGCTCGCGGAAGAGGCCGCATCCGGCGGGCAGCCTCCCGATCGGGAAGTTCTCGAAGCGATCGAACGGCTGATCCTGCGTTCGTTCGGAGCGCCGGAGGATCTGGCGCCTCTGCTGCTGGAGCGAGTCGGCCAGGCACGTTCGCCGCGTGCGGCTCAACTGAAGTAACCCTCTTCCGACCAGGACGGATCCTGCCGGTAGTAGTCGCTGAAGACGCGGAACAGATCGGGCGCCTCGCGACGAAGATACTGCGGCAATTGAAAGAAGGCCTCGCTGGCCACGGCGAAGAATTCCGTCGGACTCTGGGCGCCGTAGCAGTCGAGCAGAGGATAGTCGTTTCGCCGGCAGTCGCGGACGAGTCGCTTGAACTCGTCGCCGGTCACGCTCGTCCAATCGCGCAGGCGCTCTCCGCCCGACATCGGCGGCGTGCCGTTCGCTTCGCCGGTCAGCATATCCAGTTGATGAGCGAACTCGTGAATCACGACGTTCCGCCCGTCATTGGGGTCGCGCCCTCCCGCGTGGGCATCCTGCCAGGAGAGGATCACCGGCCCGCGGTACCAGGCCTCGCCTTCGAGTTCCTGCTCTTCTTCGATGACCAGACCGCCCCCCACGGGCGAACGCCGCGGCATGACGAAGGCGTCGGGATAAATCAGGACCGACTGCACCCGGTCGAAGCGCTCCTCCGGAAAACCGAGCGTCGTCAGAGCCGCCTGACCCGCGACGCCGATCTTCGCCTCCTCGGTCAGGTCGAAACCGTTGCACCCTTCCCAGTTCTTCTCCGCGACGAGCACCCGAGTCGTGTCCTCGAGCTTTCGCTGAGCGCTCGGATCGAGATGCGCGTACTGCCAGACGCTCTCGGCCAGACAATCGCGCGAAGCGTTCGGCCACGGCTCGGCGAGCAGTTTGCGACGACGGCGACGCGTGAACCAGGAGAAAAACATGCGGCAGAAGCGTGCTGAGAACGAGCCTCGTCCGCGTGCGGGGATCGCGACGCGCGAGCGCGAGAGGCAGCGTGGAATCATCCCGCCCCCTCCGCGTTCGGTCAACGAGACTGTCGGCGAGGTGCACGAACGGGGTGGCCCGGATTGCTGTGCAATCCCGTGGGCGTGGACAGGGTGAACTAAAGACGAAACGCTACAGACTCCGGCCGTCGCGGAGTTCGTGATGCGAGGGCGATACGCAGCGTCGCCAGTCGTTAGCGATCTTTTCCACCGGTAAGATGCGTCGCGTCCTCGGATCGCCGGCGCCGTATCCGGAACGAGGGACGCCGGCAGTCTCGGTCGTTCTTGGGTAGATCGTTGCGGCGACCGTAGGGGGCACGCGAGCCGGGATCTGACCCGCCCGCTTATTTACAAACGATGCGGCTAGTCGTCTGAATCTTGCAGAAACTCCAAATCCTCTTCACTAGGTGCTCGATAGGTGTAGTCCTCGCGATACTTCTCGCGATTTTCCCTCAATCGCTTGGAAATCCATTTCCGCTCGTCCTCGAACCGGGCTCGGATGCGCGAAACGACAGGCTCCGCAATGGGCGAGTTAATCTCGTCGAGTTTGAACCGAGTTCGCTCTTGCTTCTCTTCCGCTTCAAGGTATTCGAGGAACGTTTCCACCCGCCTAAACCGCACCTCCGTCCTCGCAATTTTCAGGTCGTCGTCGTCGGGGAGATTGTTGACGTCATAGATCGACTGCCGAAGCTTGCCCTCAACTTGAGCGTCATTCAACGGCGTGTCCTGAAGGACAAGATCGAGGTAAGCGAACGTCTCCACTAAGTATCGATAGAAAAACCAGCCGGCGGACGTTACCCGCACATGACTGGCACCCTCGACGGTCTCAGTCGAGCGGCTATTTGCTTCCACGAGATGCCGACTCACGAGCCGATTAAGGGTGGCTAATAAGTCCTCCGTGTTGTCGAAGACGCTTTCAAACTCCGTAAAGAGTTTCGCAAGATCCACGTACCCTCGACCCTCTCGGGTTGTTTCACCACGGTGCTTCATGAGCGTCGAGATAATTCGACACGACGTGAAATGGCTCGAATTGGGCTCAGGACCTGCGTTGAACATGTTACAGACGGGACTGTGCTCTTCCTTATAAAGCGATTGGTCCCCCAGCATGATGGCTTTCACAAACTCGTGATACGCAATGGTGTACCATCCGTCTCGTCGATAAATGCGCAGCATCTTCTCGACATCCGTAACCCCGGAGACGAGGAAGGTGCAAAACATTTCAAGCGCAAAACGCATGTTGCCGTAGCAAATTGTCTTGATGAACGCCTTTATCTGATGGTTCTCATCAAGCGCACCGTGCACGAGGGCGAGGAACCCGCTGATCTGGTCGCGCAGCGCACCTTCCTGAGGCGTAACTGAATCCCCCTCGCGAGATTCTTCGAGGCGTTTGACCGCGTACGTAATTCGGCTATCGAGAAGCTTACGGACCAGCGGCGGGGCAATATGAAACTTTCGGCTGCTGTACGCCGTGAAGGTTTTCTTGATGCTGGCGGAGTAATACGACTCCTCACGAAGCGCGACGACAGTGACAGACGACAGCTCTCCCGTGACGTGCTGGGCGAAAAGAAAGATGTCTCGCTGATAGTCTGGAGAGAGTTGGTCGACGTTGTCTATGAACAGTACGGGCTTGAGACCGAGTCGAATGCAAGACGCTCGAATCAGCTTGGGGACGTATTCGGCTTCATCCGACCGCCAGTTTTCTAGAGCGGCAGAAAGTACATATTCGTATCGCGTCTGCCCGGGCTTGAGTCCGCTTAGCTTTGTGTTTGCTAAGACAGCAATTTCCTTCTCGAACACCTCGACCAGGTGTTCTCGGCTTTCAAGGTCGAAATGCGCATACTTGGACCGAATCGATTTGAGGATTGCTCTCCAGACGAAGATTTGAAGTTGGTCTCTTTGCGGCGGACGAAGGAAATCAACAGCAAACCATAGAGACGTCTCATCGAGTTGAGGCTGGCCGGAAGATCGACGAAAGCGCTTTAGAAATGTGGACTTCCCAGATCCGATAGCGCCAAGCACGAGGAAGAGATCTCCTCGCGTGACATTCACTGAGTCCTTAATGCTGCGCAGAAAGCCTTTGCGATCGTGGTCCGCGCCGACCGGAACGGTCCCCTCGTCCGCAAGAAACTTAGGGATAGACTCGGTGATGACCGTGTTAAGGTCGTTAGCGGCCTGCTTCAGCGATCCCGTGTGAATATAACAAGACTTGAGAACCTCTAGTTCTTCTTGGTCTGCGATGTCCTCGAAGACGAGCCTGATTAACGGCTGAATGTGCGTCGCCAGCCTATTCCGTCGCAGGGGAAGTTCGGCGTTGAAGTGATTCGCTACAACTCGATGCATCTCGCGTGAAGTTCGCAACGAAGTTGAGAAGAGCGCATTGAGCGAGTCGTTGCAAATCGCTGGGTATGCAAGCAAGTTCCAGAACTCCGTAAAGTTCTGAATGATGTATTCGGTACTTGGGAATACACGGGCCTTGCCCCTTTTCCATCCAGTGTTGTCGTCTCGGATCGCCCGAAAGACGATCCACGCATCTCCGTTTGTCGCGATCGCGTAGCGAATGCCCTCGTCATCGCAATAGCTTCGAACTTGATTGATCGCCGCCTTGACTTCAGCATCCGTAACGAGGGTGCCATCAAGGGCGTACATCCGTTGCTTACCGGTGTCCGCAGGGAGAGTGAACGCTATGCCCTCGGCTTTCGCCTCTACGACGACAAACGGTTTGCCGCGCACCTTGAGCCGATAGTCCATCCGGCCCGAATCCGTGTACGGCTCGCGATCCAGTTCTCCTTCTGGCCAGTACAGAACATCCCGCAGGACGAGCGTGATCACTTTCGCGCGAGTGTCTGCTTCGGACGCACGACCGTGATCGGCCAAGAAGCTTTGGAAATCGGCGGCGATTTTCTTAAGGCTCGCCAGCGCAGCATCCGGATCGTGGTTGGACATAGCACGAGTGGACAGAGAGGAGGTTGCAACCTCCTCCATTCTATCGATGCCGTTCAGCCAAGTGATCAAGGGTCAGCGTCTGTAATCGTTGGCGATCTTCGGTGTGTGTCCTGCCTCCTCCTTGAGACCGCAGCAACGGGCGACTTGAGCGGCACGACGACGGCCATCGATAGACGACGTCTTTTGTCCCGACCGCTTCCCGGTCGCCCTGTCCCTTGGACGTGCGGTACGGGGCGTTCCTCGAAGCGAGGGAACGGACTGGCGATCGACTCGCTGGGGAACTCGACTCGGCGAGGAACGGATCAGACGAGCGACGCCGATCACGCGGACTGACGCCCTGGGCCGGCGGCGTCAGTCGTCCAGCAGGAAATAGTAGAGGAGTTCGATTCGCTCGACGCTCTTTCCGTTCCGCTCGGCCATGCGTCGGCGCTGCGGCAGCGCGTTCTCGAAATCATGCTGCATCATGGTCTCGATGAACTGACGGTCGAATCCATGCTCTCGCAGCTAGAAGATCGTCTCGGCCCTTTTCTGGATGACGTCCTCGGACGGAAGGAACTTCGCGTCCCTGTCGTCCCTGCTGCTCCTCGCTTCGCCATGCTGGGTCCCCTTCGCATTCGCTACAGGGGCGATTTCTCGGCGTCGATTCGTCGCCCTGGGGAAACGAACACGGCCCGCCAGCGATTGCCGACGGGCCGCGAAGGGACTCGACTCACGCCGAGTTCAGAACGACGCGGCAGACGAAGGGAAGGGAGTTAAGACCTATCCCCGATGGCACAGCAATCGCGGCCACCCGGAGAAGACGTGCACACCGCAAGGGTGCGCTCTCAGCATGCGAAAGTTCCCCTCGCTCAATCGCCGAGCCAGTCATCCTCGAACAGCGACTCGACCGCAAGCGCCAGATTCGGCACTTCCTCGTCGATCAGTTCCTCGCGCCAGGTCCGACCTCGCACTTCCCAGGAGCTCGCCTGCGACTCGATCTGCATGGAAAGTTGATGCAGGGCCGCCGCCAACTGCCGGTCGAGCGTCGGCTTGCCCCGCAGTTCCTCGAAGAGCACTTCGAGCGCCGAGAGCAGCCGGGCCATGCGCTCGGCGCCGGGGTCCTTTCCGATTCGCAAGGCGACGACGACGCCTGCCTCTCCGAGCGATTCCTGAAGCGCCAGAGCACGGGCGTCGTTCGGCGTCATACGCTTGCCTTTCGGAGATCAGGGTCTCGGCGTCATCCGGCGTTCGCTCGGTTCAATTTCCCGCGCCCGCGACGATGCGGACGTAGTCGTCGAGGACTTCGGCGCCGGTGGGAACGGTCCAGCGATCTTCGCGGACGCCGGCGGCGATCGCGCGAGTTTCGCTCTTCTTCGCGTCGCCCTCGCGCCAGCCGTATTCGACCTCGACCGCGTCAACCGAGGGAGCGTCGTAGATGCCGTAGAGTTGTATGTCGATGAGGCCCGTGCGATAACCGCCGGCGTAGATCGTCGCGCGGACGAGCGCCTTGCTCGTCTGGGCTTTCGCGACGTCCGCGCTGCCGTAGGTCCAGCCGCTGGAGAAGTCGTTGTCGGGCGCCAGGTCCGCCTTCGCGAGCGGCGACCAAGTCGCGCCGTCGTCGGTCGAGACCTCCAGGCGATAGTCGCAATTCTCCGGCTGCGGAACGCGGACGGAGTAGCGCATCGCCGCACGCACTTCCAACAGTTCCCCTGGCGCCTCGATCGGAAAGACGATCGTGCCGGGCTTGTTGTCGGTCGTCTCGTAGGCGTTCCGCGAGGAGGCGCTCCGTCCGCGGTAAGCGACGTTCGCGCTGCGGCTGCTGACGTCTTCGAAGAGGTTCGCGTCGCTCTCCGCCAGCGAGAAGTTGGGAAGCTTCGCGACGACCGCCCGGTCCGCGGCGCGATAAGCGACCTCGCTGCCGTTCGCCTTCAGCCGGGGATAGATCGCTTGGCAGACCTGCGTCGTGGTCGCGAACTTGACGCCGTGCACCCGCGCCTCGCCTTCCCAGGAGAGACGCACCTTCCAGCCGTATCGCCCCTTGACGAGGTCCGTCGCGTCGAGCGGCAGCGATCGGCCCGCATGCGGCGTCCAGGTCTGACCTTCGTCGGCCGAGACCTCGATCGTGACGTCGCCTTCGACCTCGCCCGAGATGACCAGGCCGTCCGTCGCCGCCCCCGTCATCGGGTTGGCGTCGTCGGTCGGATCGCCGCAGATGACGTAGGGCGAGAAGTGACGGAACGTGACGCTCGCCGGCTGGCCGTCCCTGGTGCGCAGGCTCGACGTCTTTTCGTCGACGACGACGTTAGCGCTCGCTTCGACCTCAGGAGATTTGAGCAGCGCTTCCGCAATCTTCGGCTCGTACTCGAACAGGCCATTGCAGTAGGAGGCGTAGCCGCGCGCGTTCGAGTCGGGGCCGTCGTGCCGCGGGACGCCGTTGTTGGCGAAGGTCCAGTCCCGTTGCGGACCGTTCTTCTGATGGTGCCAGAAACGGCGTTTCGTCGGACCGCCGAAGGAATCGGGATCGAAAAACCGCGTGAACGACTCGCCCGGTCGCAGATTCACGATGCCCGGGTGGGCCTCGTAGCCGCCAGCGTAGAGGCTGTCCCAATCCTTCTTCTTCGCGACCTCCTGCCAGCCCGCCCGCATCGCCTTCTCGTCGCCCGGCCAGGCGAAGGGATAGTGCGGCAGAGGCGGCTTGTACGCGTTCGCGAGCGCCGGGTCCGCGATCACGTCGTCGTATCCCGCGACGACGCCGTCGGGCCGGAAGATCAGCCCCGCCATGTCGGTGTCGAACGCATGCCACGAACCGTCGTACCAGACTTCGCTGTTCGTATGGCCGGGGAAGCCTCGACGCCGGGCGTTCATCCCCAGTTCCCGCCAGTAGGGTTCGTTCCACGCGTGAACCGTTCCGCACAGACCGTAGCCGTAGCTGAAGCGAGACCTCGCGGCGTCGTACACGATCAGATCGTCGCTCCCCGCGGCAGTATCGGCGACGCCGCGCGGCCCCGGTTCCTGCGGCGAAGCCAGATGCCACTGATGCGTCAGCATCCAGAGGTAGAGCCCGATCGCCTGATCCTGCGGCGAACTCTTTCCCTCCGTCGCGAACGCCACGCAGTCGGCCGCCGTCTGGAAAGCTCCTTCGCCCGCGTAATGCGGATGGTCCGTTCTGAGCGTCGGATCGCCGACCTGGGCGAGAGCTGACGAAGTGAGATAGGCCGCGGCGATCGACGCGGCGCTGAACGCGAGGCGAAAGCGATGAGGAGAGATCATGAAGTCGGCGCTGGAAGAGCGGAGGCGAGATCGAAGAGCGGAACCGCGAGCGCCTCCAGCTTACGCGACGGAAGATTGCTTCGCGCGTCCCGGGTTCTTACGATAACCTCCATCCCGCCCTTTCGCCTGCCGACCTTTTTCCCTCCCCGATGTCGGCCGGCGCCTCGCGTTCCTTTCGGAGGCGTCCTACGTGCGAAGCGTCCGCCTGGGCACGATCGTCTGTCTGACGATCGCCGCCTGTTCCGCGCAACTCGCTCCGTTCGCCCGCGCTCAGGCGCCGACGGCAGAGTCAACGCCACCCGCGTCGCCCGAGGAAACGCCACCTGCGTTCGCCGACATCAGAGCTTACGGCGCCGTCGGCGACTTAAAGGCTGACTGCACTGCCGCCTTCGAGAGAGCGATCGCGTCCGGCATCGGCGTCGTCCGCGTGCCGAAGGGAACATTCCGTCTGGAGCGCACCGTCGAGATCGACCTCGCGAAGACGGGGCCGATCGCCATCGAAGGCTCCGGCGTCGGTCGCATCCTGATGGCGGGCGCCGGGCCGGCCTTCCGCTTCGTCGGGTCGCATCTGAAGGGTTCGGCGGATCCCGGTTCGTTCGATCCCGGCGTGCTCGAAACGGAGCGCATGCCGACGGTCGACGGCGTGGAGTTCGTCGGGTCCCACGAAGAGGCGGACGCGATCGAAGCGAAGGGCACGATGCAACTGACGCTCACGCGCTGCCGGGTCACGGAGTGCCGGCACGGCGTGCATCTGGTGGAGCGCAATCGCAACCTGCTAGTCAGCGACTGCCACTTCTACAAGAACCGCGGGATCGGCATCTTCTACGACGAAGTCTCGCTCCATCAGTCGAACATCGTCGGCTGCCACATCAGCTACTGCGGCGGCGGAGGGATCGTCTCCCGCGGCGGCGACGTCCGGAACATTCACATCGGTACGTGCGATCTCGAGTCGAACCACTCCGCCGACGGCGAGCCGACCGCGAACGTGCTGATCGACTGCCGGACGTCGCGGAACGGAACCGCCGAGGTCGCCATCGTCGGCTGCACCATCCAGCACCAGTCGAAGGCGCCACAGTCCGCGAACGTCCGCATCCTGGGCCGCGGCGTCACCGATCCGGCGGAAGGGGAATCCCCGGGACCCCTTTCGCAGCAGCAAGGGCGTCGCTGGGGGCACGTGACGATCATCGGGAACGTCTTCTCCGACGTGCGAACCAACGTTCATCTCGACGGCGCCCGGGGCGTCACGCTGCAGGGGAACACGTTCTGGATGGGATACGACGAGAATCTGCTGGTCGAGAACTCGACGCAGATCGTCGTCGGAGCGAACGCCTTCGAGCGGAACCCTGCATACGACTACGGGAACGCGACGACGACGAAGAACGCCGTGATCTTTCGCGACTGCCGGGATTGCACGTTGCAGGGTCTGCACATCCAGGGCGTCG
This sequence comes from Lignipirellula cremea, assembly GCF_056501455.1. Lineage (NCBI taxonomy): Bacteria > Pseudomonadati > Planctomycetota > Planctomycetia > Pirellulales > Pirellulaceae > Lignipirellula > Lignipirellula cremea. Next base: position 3,875,209 of record NZ_CM151415.1, on the reverse strand, counting down.
CTGCCGACGCCGGCCTGCTCATCGAACGCTCCAGCCGCATGAACGTCACCGGCTGCACGGTTCTCGACTGCGACGGGCCGGAACTGCTGCTTCGCGAGGTGACCGACAGCCGGGTCAGCGGATGCCTGCTCGCCGACGATCGCGAGACGGGCGAGCGGGGCGTGCTCGAACTGGAGAAGTGCGTCGGCGTACGAACCGATGAGCCGACGGTCGACTAACGATTCCCGCGGCGAAGCAACCATGACGGAGAGGCAGATGCGGAGCGGAATCGCGACCCTGACGGCGCTTTTGACATGCCTGATTCTCGGCGCAGTCGTCGCCGAAGAACGTCCGTCTCATCCGACGATCGACGGACCGCTGACGCCGCAGCAGGCGCCGGACTCGTTCGAGCTCGAACCGGGTCTGCGCGTCGAACTGGTCGCGGGAGAGCCGCTGGTCGACAGTCCCGTCGCGATGGCGTTCGACGAACGAGGGCGCCTGTTCGTCGCGGAGAACCGCGACTATCCCACCGGTCCCAAAGAGGGCGAAGGTCCGGGCGGTCGGATCGTCGAACTTATCGATGACGACGGCGACGGCGTCGCCGATCGAAGGCAGGACTTCGCGACCGGTCTCACCTTTCCCAACGGCATCCTGCCCTACGCGGGCGGCCTGATCGTCACCTGCGCGCCTGACGTGCTGTTCTTCGCCGATCGAAACGGTGACGGCGTAGCGGAAGAGCGCCGCGTGCTGCTCACGGGCTTCGCCACCTCGGGCAGCACTCAGCTTCGCGTCAGTCATCCGACGCTGGGGCCCGACGGGTGGATCTATCTCACCAGCGGTCTCACGGGCGGAGAAATCACCTGCCCCGAACATCCCGAGCGACCGCCGGTCGCGATCAAGCGGACGGATCTGCGATTTCGCTTCGGCGATCTCGTCTGCGAACCCGCGGGAGGCGGGTCGCAGTTCGGCATGACGTTCGACGATTTCGGACGTCGATTCATCTGCTACAACCGCGTGCAGGTACAGCACGTCGTATTGTCGGAAGCGACGCTCGCCCGGCATCCGAAGCTCGCCTTCTCCAAGACCGTGCACGACTGCCCTTCCGAGATGCTGGGCGAACCGCTGAAGGGTCACGGCGCGGCGGCCCGACTCTTCCCGATCAGCGCGAACGTGACGACTGCCGACTCCCACGCCGGCGCCTTCACCGCTGCCTGCGGGGTGCACGTCTATCGAGGCGCCGGTCTGCCGGAAGTCTATCGCGGCGGCGTCTTCTCCTGCGATCCGACGGCGAACCTCGTTCACTTCGATGCGCTCGAACCGAACGGCGCGACCTTCGCGGCGAGACGCACCGCCAAGGAGACCGAATTCCTCCGCTCGAGCGACGGATGGTTCCGTCCCGTCTTCGTCACGACGGGGCCCGACGGCGCGCTCTACGTCGCGGACATGTACCGCCGGACGATCGAGCACCCGGACTACCTGCCGGTCGAAATCCGCAAGCGGACCGATTTCGACTCCGGCAAGGGGATGGGCCGCCTCTGGCGGGTGGTCGACGAACGCCTGTCGACGGAAGAGCGGGCCCGTCGTTTCGCCGACAGCCTGATCCCTCAAGACGCCGACGACGAAGCGCTCGTCGCCGCGCTCGATGCGCCGGAAGGCTGGCGCCGCGATACGGCGCATCGGCTGCTGCGCGAGCGAGACCTCGACCAAGCGACGATCGCGTCGCTGACACGAATCGCCGCAGAGGCGCAGCATCCCGCCGCCGCGGCGCAGGCGCTGGAACTGCTTGACCCGGCGGCGCCAGAGACCACCGAAGCGCTTCTCACCGCGCTCGATCGCCCTTCGAACGGCGTCCGTGAGGTCGCGATTCGACTGCTTACCCCGGCAGTAGGCAAGGATGAGCAGATCGCAAAGGCGCTGGTTGGGATCGATCCTTCAACTCTCGACCCGCGCACTCGGTTCGTGCTCGCGGTCGCGCTAGGCGAGGTCGCCAGAACCGAAACTGCAGTGAACGATCGGGCCGTCGCGCGCCTTGCGGCGATTTACGCCACGGCTGGCTACGACGCCTGGACGCAGGCCGCTGTCCTGAGCGGTCTCTCCGGGCAGGAGATCGCGTTTCTCCGAGACCTTTTGCGCGATACCGCTGAAACGCCCGGACGCGCGACGATCGCCTGGCTCGAAGTCGGTCGCTTTCTCGGCAATGCACTCCCCATGACTGAACGCCGACCCGCGGCTCGACTCGCTCTCGAATCACGCTGGTCAAAGAATTCGGACGCCCTCGCCTTCCTCGTCGGGTTCGGCGACTCTGTCCGTTCGTCGATCCGCGACGTCCGCGCGAAGGATCCGGCGCATCCCCTTCCCGCCGCCGTCGCCTTCGGGCTGGAGGACGAGGCGTCAGCCGACCGTCTCGCCGATCTCGTCAACCGCGCGACGAAGGTTGCGAAGGACGGTATGCTCGACGCCGACGCGCGAGAGATCGCTCTGCGAGCGGTCGGGCTGGGTTCGTACGACGCATCCGCCGAAGCGTTGACGAACGCTCTCGCCGCCTCCAACCCCGCCGCCATCCAGAGCGCCGCGGCCAAGACGCTGACATCATTCGGCGATCCGCGAGCGGGCGAGATTCTGTTCGATCAATCCCGCTTCGCCTCGTACGCCCCGACGCTTCGCGACGAAATTCTCGACGCGGCGCTTTCGGACGCCGCGCTGACGGCCGCGCTAGTCGAGGCGCTGGAAGCTGGCGCCGTGCCGGTCGCTTCGATCGATTCGACTCGCCGGCGCAGACTCGCCGGCGTGCGGGACGAAGCCATCAAGGCGCGGGCGGAGAAGCTCTTCGGCGCCGTCTCAGGCGATCGGGCAGCAGTCTACGAGCGACTGAAGTCTGCCGCCGACGCGCCCGGCGACGCGGAGCAGGGTCGCGTCGCCTTCCGCCGCGAGTGCGCGACCTGTCATCGTCTCGACCGGGAAGGCTACGCCGTCGGACCCGACCTGTTCGGCATCCGCAACCAGCCGAAGGCGGCGGTCCTGCTGCACATCCTCGCGCCCGATCACGAGATCACCGCGGGCTTCGGGGCGTATCAGGTCGTCACCGACGACGGTCGCTCCTTCGTCGGCCTGCTCGCCGCCGATTCGCCCACCTCGGTGACGCTCCGCATGCCGCAGGGGAAAGAGGAGAGCTTCCTGCGATCGGAGATCGAACTCTTCGTCGCGAGCAAGAACTCGCTGATGCCGAGCGGCTTCGAGAAGACCGTCACGGAGAAGGAGTTCGCCGACCTGCTCGCCTACCTCAAGGGCGAAGGCCCTGCCTCGCCGGCTGCCGACGTTTCTTCGCCGTGAACCGCTAGCTCCGTCGAATGATCGGAGAGTTGCAGCCGATCATTCGCCGACGAAGCTGCCGTCGGGCGCCATGATGAACGAATCGGTGACCTGAGACATGTAAACGCTCGTGCCGGGAATCGGCAGGTGAGGGTCGGCGTCCAACGAGCCGAGGACGCGGACGTTGTCACCCTCTTCGTCGTCCCAATAAACGTTGAACTCCATCTGGTAGCCCGTGCCGTCGGAAAACGTTTCCTCGAAGTGCGCGAGACAGTCGCAGATCAGCGTGTACTCGATCTTCGCGACGAGCGCTTCGTAAGACCACGTTCGGAATTCGGCGAGGCGCCGGGCCAACACGAGGCGTTTGTTTTCAATATTCATTCGCTTCACTTCATCACGAAGCCGCCGTCGACGTTGAACTGCTGACCGGTGACGTTCGCGGCGCGTGGCGAGGAGAGAAAGAGCGCCGCGGCGGCGATGTCCTCGGCCGTCTGCCAGCGAGCCAGCGGCACGACCCGGCGGATCTTCTCTTCCGCCCAGGCTTCGTACGAGGGAACCGTGGCGTCGGCCGGCTGCCCGTCTGCCCAGGCTTCGTAGACGCTGCGGTTGAGGTCGGTCTTCACCATGCCGGGGCAGATCGCGTTGACTCGCACGCCGAACGGGGCGAAGTCCTTCGCGGAACACTGCATGAAGTTCAGCACGGCAGCCTTCGCCGCGCTGTAGGGCGGATCGGTCTGCGAGCCCATCTGCCCCGCAACCGACGACAGAAACAGCAGCGACCCCTGCGACGCGATCAGCCCTTCGCGGAACGCATGAGCGACGTGGACGGCGCCGTACAGGTTCACCTCGAACACGCGCGGCCAGCGGGACGGGTCGACGTTCCAGAACGGAAAGCCGAACTGCCCCGACCCGATCCCCGCGGCGTAGACGACCGCGTCGCAGCGTCCGAAGCGCTCCGCGATCGACCGGGCGGCGCTCTCCACCTCGGGCAGCTTCGTGGCATCGACGATCATGCCGGCCAGCGGTCGCCGGCCGGGCGCCCCCGAACTCGCTTCCAGATCCGCCGTCTCCCGCGCGATGTCGCAGACGACGACACGCGCTCCTTCCGCGGCGAAACCCTCCGCGATCGCCCGACCGATGCCCCGGGCGCCGCCGAAAACGACCGCGACGCGATCCTGAAGTTCCAGATTCACGGGGCGGAATAGGGTGAGAGCGCAGGACGCCGGAACGGGAGGGCTCGATTCTATCGCGGCAAGCTCCGGCAGGTCGCGACGTCCGCCGATGGTGACCCGGGCCCGAAAGGCGGTTGTTCCGTCGCCGATGCCGAACGACAATCGGACGAACCTGCTCTTTTCCGCCTCGACGCTTTCCTCCTCCAGGCGCCGTATGTCTCTGTTTCGATCGTCCGCTCGCTTCGTCGCGAGCGTCGCCCTGCTCGCTGCCTGTCATGTCGGTTCGCCGACGTCTGCGATGGCCGCGGACGTCGCGCCCGACCAGAACCAGACCTACGACCTGGTCATCTACGGCGGCACCAGCGGCGCGGTCGTCGCCGCGGTCCAGGCGATGCGGATGGGCAAGTCGGTCGTGATCGTCTCGCCCGATAAACATCTGGGGGGCCTGAGCGCGGGCGGCCTGGGCTGGACCGACACCGGCAGCAAGGCGGTCATCGGCGGCGTCAGTCGCGAGTTCTACGAACGGGTCTGGAAGAAGTACCAGTCCGACGACGCCTGGACCCAGGAAACGGCGAAGCAATACGGCGACTCGCACGTCAGCCCGCCCCTGAAGGAAGGCGGATCGCCCGCGATGTGGGTCTTCGAACCGCACATTGCCGAGGCCGTCTTCGAGGACTTCATCGCCGAAGAGAAGATCCCCCTCGTCCGCGAAGAACGGCTGAAGCGCGACGCAGGACGCGGCGTCGAGATGCAGGAGGATCGCCTCGTCGCCCTGACGACCGAGAGCGGCAAAACCTTCCGCGGCAAGATGTTCATGGACGCTACCTACGAGGGCGATCTGCTGGCCGAGGCGGGCGTCGCCTTCCACGTCGGCCGCGAAGCGAACGCGACCTACGGCGAGAAATGGAACGGCGTGCAGGTCGGCGTTCTGCATCACGGCCACCACTTCAAGAAGCCGGTCGATCCCTACGTGACGCCGGGCGACCCGTCGAGCGGACTGCTCCCGTTCATCAGCGCCGAGCCCCCTGGCGAATACGGAGAGGCGGATCATCGGGTGCAGGCTTACTGCTTCCGCACCTGTCTGACCGACGATCCGGACAACCGCATTCCCTTCCCGAAGCCCGAAGGCTACGACCCGGCGAAGTACGAACTGGCGCTGCGCGTGCTCGAAACGGGCTGGCGCGAAGCGTTCCAGAAGTTCGACCGGATCCCGAATCGCAAGACCGATACCAACAACCACGGCCCCTTCAGCTTCGACCACATCGGCTTCAACTACGACTACCCCGAAGCGACCTACGACCGCCGCGCGGAGATCATCGAGGATCACGTCCGGTACCAGCAGGGCCTGCTGCACTTCCTCGCGTACGATCCCCGTGTGCCCGAGGACGTCCGGGCGAAGATGTCGAAGTGGGGCCTCGCGAAGGACGAATTCACCGACAACGGCGGCTGGCCCCATCAGATCTACGTCCGCGAAGCTCGGCGGATGATCGGCGAGTACGTGATGACGGAGCATGACTGCCTGCTGACGACCGACATTCCCGATTCGGTCGGCATGGGCTCCTACACGATCGATTCGCACAACGTCCAGCGTTACGTGAAGCCGGACGGCTACGTCCAGAACGAGGGGGATATCGGCGTCGGCACGCCCGGCCCCTACCGCATCGCCTACGGCGCCATCGTGCCGAAGAAGGCAGACTGCACCAACCTCTTCGTCCCGGTCGCCGTCTCGTCGAGCCACATCGCGTACGGCTCGATCCGCATGGAGCCCGTCTTCATGATCCTCGGCCAATCGGCGGCGACGGCGGCCGCGATGGCCATCGACGGAAAGCTCGACGTGCAGGACGTCCCGTACGACCATCTGCGCGAACGGCTGATCGCCGACGGGCAGGTCCTGGAACACGAGAGCGGCAAGAGCCTGATCCCCAGCAAGCTCCCGGGCATCGTCGTCGACGATCGCCAGGCGAAAACGACGGGCGCCTGGGCCTCCTCCGCTTCGATCAAGCCTTACGTCGGCGCCGGCTACCTGCACGACAACGACACCGCGAAGGGGGAACTGACCGCCCGCTTCGAGGCCGAACTCGATCCCGGGAAGTACGAAGTCTTCGTCTACTACAGCAGTTCGTCGAACCGCGCCTCGAACGTCCCGGTCGAGCTCGATTTCGGTCGCGAAGGAAAGAAGCTCGTCGTCGACCAGCGTCAGGGGACTTCGGCGGAGCAGCCCGCGAAATCGCTCGGCGTCTTCCACTGCGGCGGAACGACCGCGGTCACGATCGGCAACGCCGGAACCGACGGCCACGTCATCGTCGACGCCGTGCAGTTCGTGCCGATCGAGAAGTGACGGCGGACTTTCGCTTCCCACGCGGACGCCGAGCCATGAAGGTCACCCTCACGGTTCTTGCGGTCGGTCTGACGCTCGCCGCCGGACTTCGCGCCGACGAAGAAGGTTTCGCCTCGCTCTTTCCCGAGCAGGGCGCTCCCGCGGGATGGAGCGTCCGCGCCTGGAACGATCTGGCCCAGCAGGTTCACGGCGCGAAGGCGGCGTGGACGGTGCAGGACGGCGTCCTCGCTTCCGGTCCAGAGCGGGGCAACTGGCTCGTCAGCGACCGAGAGTACGAAAACTTCGAGCTCGTCTACGAGTTCCGTCTGGGACCGCGAGGGAATAGCGGTCTGGCGCTGCGCGCTCCGCTGGCCGGCGATCCAGCCTTCGACGGCATGGAGTTCCAGATGGCCGATCTGCGATACAACCCGGACGCGTTCGATTCGGAGATCACGGGCGGCATCTACAGGGCGCTCGCGCCGACGCGGCAGGTTTATCGTCCGACCGAATGGAACGTAGTGCGGATTCGGCTCGACGGAAGTCGCCTCGTCGCAGCAGTGAACGGCGTCCCGGTGCAGGACGTCGATCTGGCGTCTCAGGCAAAGATCCCGCAGCGACACGATGGATCGCCCGCTCCGCCCCTGAAGGACCGTCCCCGGCGGGGACATCTCGGGTTCCAGAACCTCAGCCGGGACGACTTCGGCGTCCAGATCCGCAACGCCCGACTGCGCGAGCTTCCGGATTCTTCCGAAGCCAGGTAGTCGATCGAGGGACCGCTTTCGACGGAAAGATGGCCGCAGCCGCCCCTCGCTCTAGCCGAACGGATGGCCGGACGGAACGTAGTCCGCCGGCTTTCGGAAGAGAGCTTCCTTGACTTCGAGCAGGTCGACCCAGAACGGCGTGCCGCCGCGAAGCTTGAGCAGGTAGACCGATCCGCGGGCGGTCGGACGCTGGGATCGCCATTCCTCCTGCCAGTCGAGTTGCACCTGCAGCAGCCATCCCTGAACGAAGGAGCCGTCGCGCATCCGCAACCAGATCGTCACCTCGCTCATGCGGAAGGAGTCCATCTCGGACTGCTCGCGCGTCCGCTCCCGCTGCTCGTCTTCGATCTGGTCGCGCAGACGCTTGAGCTCCGCGATCCGTTTCGGATTCCTGGTGAACTTCGGCACGTGACGCTCCGCTTGTCGCTTCCGACCGATCTTCGCGGAGCCTACCGCGCCGCGAAGCCAGTTCGAACCCTCCTGAACGGCTACCGCGAGATCGAAGGCTGTGTAAAGCGATCGCTCAGACGTCAGATGAACGCGTCGACCGCAGCAGACAGGAAGCTCAGAGCGACATCTCGTCGCCTGTCGAACGCGGCGCGTAGGGGCGATAGCCCAGCATCCGCACGTCCCACGGACCGTGAATGTCGTAGTCGATGCCCCGCCAGCGGACGCGGCGGACGAACAGCGACTGCAGGTAGGCGATCAGGTACAGAAACGGACTGACCCCGGTCACGCACCCCTGAAACAGCGCCTCGCCCAGGGTCCGTTCGCGTAGCGGACGACCCATCCGACGGAACAGCCTGGCGACCAGTCCGTAGATCCGCTCGACCAGCACGGCGTTCCCCAGCACGAGGAACGCGAGCGCCAGGACGTATCCGCCCGCGATCGTCCACTCGCCGAAGATCGCGTAAACGACCGCCGCGACGATCGCCGCCGCCGGCAGACCGGCGGCCAGAAGCGCGTGACCGCTCACCAGCATCCAGGCGGGGTGATACAGCCGGGCCGTGAGCAGTTGCCGGGAGCACCAGCTCAGGAAATCGCCGGGCGTGCAGTCCTCGCCGTTCGGGATCAGCAGCGTCGGCTCGAAGACCACCTTCTTCTTGAGGCGTCCCGCTTCCCGGCGAAGCATCGTGTCTTCGCAGAACGCCCGGCCCCACTTCTCCGGCAGGTTCGCTTCTTCGAGGAAGCTGCGGCGCACGCAAAGCGTTCCGCCCCACGGGATGCCGTATTCGGACATCTGCACGATCGCCGCGGCGTTCCAGACCTGCCGGGCGACGGCTCCGAACGACGAACGGGGCGGATCGAACCAGCGGTTCCCGGTGACGACGGCGACCGATTCGTCCTCGAACGGTCGGCATAATCGCGCGAGCCATTCCGAGTCGGGCAGCGTATCGGCATCCAGGAAAGCGACGACCTCGGCCTCTTCAGGCAGATCGCGGCAAGCCTGAACCAGGCTGCTGCACTTCAGCGAACAGCCGGAAAGCGGATTTTGAAGGAATGTCAGATGCGCTCGCCCGTGCTCCAGCGACTCGGTAAGTCCGCTTCGGACCTCCGAAGCAGCCGGATCCGAGGCGTGATCGACGATCAGGCGGATGGCGACGGGTTGATGGGACTGCGTCGCGAGCGCCTCCAGCGTGCGCTTCAGAAAGGGGTCCGAACCCCTCAGACACATGACGACGACAGCGTTTAGGGAAATTTCCCCTTCATTTCGATCGGTAGACGAATGACGGAGAATGCCCCCGAACCGCTCCACGAGCGCCCACTGCACGGCCAAAAAGGCGCCCGCGGCGATCGCAAATCCCATCAAAGCTTGCCAGTGAAACATAGCGGAGCGCGGTTACTGATTGCGAAAGCGGTTCCGGCTAGTTTACGCTCACACTTATCAGTTGCCCGCCGAATCCCCCGCCTTTCCCTATTCTCGCGAACTAAAGTTCAACTCTGCCCCTCCGGCGAGCTGCGCATTTCCCCTAACCGGGAAGCTCCGCGCGATCGTTCGGGTCGCGGCGAAAATGGCTCGAGTCGTCAGAATTTGCTCGTTGAGAAAACGGTGCGAATTACACTGACAGCGACGCGGCATCAGCACCTTGGGATCAAGAGACGCCAGTACGAGTGAGCGCCGTGAAGAACTATCTGCTGTTGACGGGCGCGACCGGTTTGGTCGGGCGTTATCTCCTCCGCGACCTCCTGCTGGACGGTCGTCACATCGCGGTGATGGCGCGTTCGACCGACAAGCAGTCGGCGGCCGAGCGGATCGAGTCGATCCTCGTCCACTGGGAAGAGGAGATGGGCGTCCGCCTGAACCGGCCCGTGGTGCTGGAAGGCGACCTCGCCGAACGGGGCCTGGGCCTCAGCGGCGACGCACGCTCCTGGGTCCGCCGCAACGTCATCGGCGCCCTGCATAACGCCGCGGTCCTGCATTTCCACGGCACGGATCCTGCCGGCGAGCCCTGGCGCACCAACGTCAACGGCGTCGAGGCGTTCATTCATTTCTGCCGCGAATCCGATATTCGCGAGATGGACTACGTCTCGACCGCCTACGTCTGCGGCGACCGCGAAGGCGTCATTCACGAGCGGGACCTGAACGAAGGTCAGGACTTCAAGAACGACTACGAAAAGTCCAAGCACTCGGGCGAGAACATCATCCGCAACGCGGGATGCTGGGATCGCCTGGCGATCTACCGACCCGCCGTCATCGCGGGCGATTCAGTCACCGGCTACACGAGCACCTACCACGGCCTGTACCTGTACCTTCGCCTGATGGCGATGCTGGTGCCGTCGCAGCCGAAGAACGCTGCCGGTCGCCGTTTCACGCCGATCCGCCTGCCGATGACCGGCGAAGAGCGCCGCAACGTCGTGCCGGTCGACTGGGTCTCGCAGGTCATCACGTCCCTCAGCGATTCGCCGAAATCGAACGGCGAGACCTTCCACCTCGCCCCGGACGAGCCCCTCACCCCGCGGCGCATCATCGACGCGGCGTACAGCTACTTCAATTCGACCGGCGTGGAGTACATCGGCTGCGGCAACCTGCCGATGCCCGAGGACCAGACCGAATTCGAAAAGCGGTTCTATTCGGGGATGTGGCACTACGCTCCCTACGAGCGGCTCGACCCGACGTTCGACTGCACGACGTTGCACCGGCTCGCCGGGCACCTCCCCTGTCCCGACATCGACGAAGCGATGATTCATCGCTATCTGAAGTTCGGCGAAGAGGACAAGTGGGGCCGCCGCCGCGCGAAGCCGACGAAGATTTCACGCTGGATTCAGCAGTGGATCGACGATTCGGTTCGCCGCAAGCTCGATCAGCCCTGGCACGCCACGCTCGGTCGCCGCCTGAACGGCACGCTCTCGCATGGCGGCGTCGTCGGCCTCGACGTCTGCGGCCCGGGCGGCGGTCAGTGGACGGTCGAGTTCGACAAGGGTCGCTGCGTCCGCTGGGAACCGGGCCTCACGGCTTCCTGCGAGTACGTGCTGGCCCTCGACGCGGACGAGTTCGCCCCGCTGGCCGAGGAATCGGCTGGCCGTCAAACCTGATCCAGTCGGCCGCCGCTACCCAGACGAAAAATTCGCACGCCACGGAACGGCGCCCTAAGATACAGCGGCTTCGCTCGCGATCGAAGTTTCCGGTCTTCACGCTCCTGGCATACGTCGGGGGCCGGACCTCGGGGGATTAACATCGCCCGCTCAGGAACTTTTTCGCGCGACGAAGCCGTAACGCATTCTGCGTCCGGCCTTTATCATTTGAGGTCGGACGTCCGTTCGCCGGAATCTCGGTTCATACCCGGCGACGTCGTTTCTCAGGAGAGTCCGAACCCATGACCGCTCGTCGTCAAGCCGGTTTCACGCTGGTCGAATTGCTGGTCGTCATCGCGATCATCGGCGTGCTCGTCGCGCTGCTGCTTCCCGCCGTGCAGATGGCGCGCGAATCGGCTAACCGTATGAGCTGCTCGAACAACCTCAAGCAGGTCGGGCTGGCCGTTCACAACTTTCACGACACCCACAAAGCGATCCCGTCGGCGCGACTCCGTGACGGCTATCTGACCTGGTGCGTGCTGATCCTGCCCCAGATGGAGCAGCAGCCGCTCTACGATCAGTTCGACATCTTCCTGCCTTACGCCGCTCAGCCGCAGGCGGCGATCGAGCGAAACGTCGAGGCGTTCGTCTGTCCTTCGCGACGCGCGACCCCCGCCATCAGCATCGGCGAACCGCTCGAAGCCGCCGGCGCTCCGGACGGCGCCACCGGCGATTACGGCGGCAACGCCGGAGACAATCCCGACTGGGCGACCGGCCCGAACGATAACGGCATGTTCGGCGACGGCACGCTAGGCTACGACCCCTCCACGTTTCGCCTGAAAGAAATCAAGCACCGCCATAACTTCGCCAGCGTCTCGGACGGTCTGTCGAACGTGCTCATGATCGGCGAAAAAGCCGTCAGCATCGAATCGATCAATCAGGCAGGCGGCGAAGGCGACGGCTCGATCTGGAACGGCAACTCGCCGGCCTACACCGTTCGCACCGGCGGGCACCTCTTCGGCACGATCGCCAAGTCGATTCGCCTTCCCCCGCCCGGCCCGGGTACCTTCCCGATCTGGGGCAGCGTCCACCCCGGCGTCTGCCAGTTCACGCTCGGCGACGGCAGCGTCCGCCCGATCATGAACACGATCGACGCCCACACGCTCCATCGCCTGAGCGTCCGCGACGACGGCAAGCCGGTCGACAACTTCTGATCCGCACGCCGCTTTCCGGGAGCGCCGTTCGACCGATACGACGAGCCATGACCGACAACCGCGGCCAGGTCTACTACGCCGGCACGGCCGCGGAAGTCGCTCACCACGCGGCCCCGCTGCAGAGCCGCCTGGACGTTCGCGTGGAAGAACCCGCGCGAATTCTGGAACTCGCTCGACCAGGCGACGTCTGCCTCTTTTTCTCCGAGCACTTCGACCGCTTCCGCGAAGCGGTCGGCGAACTGAAGAACCGGGGCGTCGCCACGCTCTACGCGATGGACGGCATCCTCGAGTGGCGCAATACCTGGGAGCTGAACCCGGATTCGCTCTCGTGCCCCTGGACGATGCGTCCGATCCTCAGCCATAAGGTCGCCTGCATCGGCAGAAGCCAGGTGCGCGTCCTCGAGAGTTGGGGGAACGGCGGCAAGTGCGAACTCGTCGGCATCCCCCGTTTCGACGCGCTCCGCGATCGGCGCCCGCGCGAACGTTCGCCCGGCGACCCGTTCCGCGTGCTGGTGATGACCGCGAAATTTCCCGCGTTCACGCCGTCGCAGATGGAACGGACGCTGAAGTCGCTCGCCGACCTGAAGACCTGGTTCGACGAGAACCCGCGGATCGACGGCGTCGCGATCGAGCCGGTCTGGCGGATCACGCACAGCCTGGAAGAGACCCTCGGCGTGCGGAACGACCTCCGCGACCTGACGGGGAAGGATCTCGCGACCGCGCTGGCCAACGTCGACGCCGTGGTCACGACCGCCTCGACGGCCATGCTCGAGGGGATGCTGCAAGGCGTCCCGGTCGCGCTGCTCGACTATCACCATTGCCCCATCTACGTCCCCGCCGCATGGACGATCGCCTCCCGCGAGGCGTTGCCGCGCACGATGCGGGAACTGATGTCTCCGCCGCCGGAGAAGAGGGACCTGCAGCGGTTCCTGCTCGCCGACGCCCTGCAATCGGAGTCGAGCGCGACCGACCGGATGGTCGATCTTCTTCTGGCGATGGGCCGCGAGGCTCAATCCGCCGCCGACGCGAATCGTCCGCCGGTCTTCCCCGCCCGGGTGCTGGACGGCGAAGAATCGACGACGCCGACGATCTCCGCCGCGTCGCTTGCCTTCGCGAAGAACGCCGGCGACACGACGGCGTCGCCCGAGGTTCTCGCCCTGCAGGCCGATCTGGCCCAGGCCCGGCGGGAACTGAAACTCGTCCGGGGCGAACTGGCCCAGGCCCACGCCATCCTCCACGGACTGCAGACCCACCCGATTACGGGAACGTTCTTCAAAGCGGGCCAGGTCCTGAACCGCGTCTTCCGAAAACGCTGAGCCATCGACTGCGATCGCCGCGACGCCTCGAACGAACCGCCTGATGAACGCCGCCCCTCCTCTCCCGCGTCCGCAAGACCCGCGCATCGTCGTGGCCGGCGACGACAATTACGTGATGGGGATGGCGGTCACGCTGCGCTCCGCGGTCGAACGACTGGATCCGGAACGAAGAGCGTTCGCTTACGTCCTCGACGGCGGCATCTCGGACGCCAGCAAGGAGAAACTGCGCCGGTCGCTCCCGGCGGATCGCGCCAGCCTGGAGTTCGTCGCGATCGACCGTTCCCGGCTCGCGAAGCTGCCGATCTCGCACCATGCCAACCACTGCATGTACCTGCGGATCCTCTCGGGGGAGGTGCTCCCGCCTTCGATCGAGCGGGCGATCTATCTCGATTCCGATCTGCTGATCGTGGACGATCTCGGCAAGTTGTGGGACGAACCGGTCGGCGACGACTGGGCGCTCGCCGTGCCCGAGACCTCCGCCCCGGTGATGGACGCCACGCTGACGCTGCCCCGCTGGCGCCGCGCGGCGCCCTACATGGCCAGCCTGTTTCCCGTCCCGAACTATCGCACGTTCGAGATCGATCCCGCGGCGCCCTACTTCAACTCGGGCGTTCTCGTCCTGAACCTCAGCGCGTTCCGCGAGCAGCGGCTGGCCGAGCGCATGCTGAAGATCCTCGACGAGCATGGTCGCCACGCCTGGTGCTGGGACCAGTACGCGCTCAACGTCGCGCTGACCGGGCGCTGGCGCCCGCTGCCGTTGCGGTGGAATCAGGGCTCGATCGTTTACGACATTCCCGACTGGACCTTCAGCCCGTTCGAGGCCGAGCCGTTCGAGTCGCTGAAGCATGATCCCGCGATCGTGCACTTCACGACCGGGATCAAACCGTGGCATGCCACTTGCCGGCACCCGTTCCGCGAGAAGTTCTTCGAGACGCTCGACCGGACCGCCTGGGCCGGCTGGCGTCCCACGCCGAGCATCAAGCAGACGCGGAAGTACTGGTTCCTGCAGTTCTGCCTCCGGGTCGAACGGGCGACCCGCCGCGTCTGGGCGAAGGCCCAGAAGCGCACTCCGATCGAGTCCGAGATGACGGCGGTTAGCAAGGAATCGGTCGCGACGCCCGCTTCGGCGGCGCTGGAACGACGCTGAGCATCAGCTTCCAAGACACGGAGTGCTGACACCCTCCGCTCGCCTGGGACTTCTGACGCCGCTCGCTACGCAGGGCGCGAAAGAAAAGTGTCGCCTTCTCAGGTGGACAGCGCGTATCGTTCTGTCGGCGGGGATAAGCGCCGGCCCAGGCGTCGCGGTCGAAATTCTAGATACTCGACCCTCGACTGGCCCACGACGACCGCGCGCCCCCGCCAGCCGACGTCGGCCTTTTTCGTACACCTCTGAGAAGTCGAACTGCCAGATTGATTCGTGGTCCGCGGCTGGCATGCCAGCCGTGCCGAATGGAGCACGTCGCACGCACGGCTGGACGAGCCAGCCGTGGCACACGAACGATGCCGACTGACGAAACGCTCTTCGAAAACGCTATCGCTTCGCCGCCTCGCGAAGCAGCGAGAGAACTTCGCCGTACGCGGCCTCCGGAGAGAACGTCTTCCGCGCGAAGTCGCGGCCCGCGCGCGCGAACGCGTTAAGCGCTGCGGGATCGCTCGACCAACTCACGATCGCTTCGGCGAAGCGATCTGGCTCGTCCGCGACGACGAACGCGGCGCCGCTGCCTGCTTCCATTCCGGCGGCGCCGACCGTGGTCGTGACGAGGCTCTTGCCGTAGGCGAGCGCTTCGACGTTCTTGATCTTGAGCCCGGCGCCGAAGCGGACGGGGTTCGCGGAAACGTCGATGCGGGAATAGAACTCGCTCAGGTTCGCGACGCGGCCCAGGAACGTCGTGCGCGAAGAGCGGTGCGACTCGCGAAAGCCTTCCGTCGCTTCGCCGGCGAGAACCAGACGGACCGCGTCGCCGCACGCCGCTTCAATCCGCGGCCAGATCTCTTCGAGCAGAACCTTCGCCGAATCGAGGTTCATCGCCCCGCCCGAACCGATGAATCCGACGCAGAGCGGACGCAACGCGTCGAACGCCGCGGGAAGCGACGGACTAATATTCGCAACGCCCTCAGGCAGCTCGACCGCATGCGGCGCGAGCAGCACGCGTCGACCGGGCAGCATGGCCTGCAACGTCTCCCGTTCGACCGGCTGAATGGCCAGCGTCGCATCGAAGGGCGTCAGCGCCTGCGACTCTTCCTGGCGATCGATGGCGAGCCAATGCGAGGCGCCCGCCTGGGCATGGCGCTCGGCCCGCTGCCACATGACGTCATGCGTATCGATCAGCCAGGTCGGACGTCGCTCCGCGGACAGCAGCGCATCGGCCTGCTGCAGGTAGGCCAGATGAACGTATTCGACGAGCGCCCCATGAAAGCGCTTTTCGTTCATCCACTCGGCCAGCGCTTCGACCGCTTCGCCCGAGTAGAAGTCGGCGAGTTTCTTCGGAGTCGACCCCGAGGCTGACGCGGTCGACCCCGTCGCTGACGCGATCGACCCGCGAACCCTGGCTGCGGCGATGTTCAGTGCGTTCGCCGTCCCTTTCCAATGCTTCGACAGGAAGCCGGAGAGCCCTCGCGGCGTCGGTCCCGGCGTATGCGGCAGGCGCCTCGCTTCGACGATGCCGAAGGGCGCGAAGTCGGCGGGAAAGGGGTCGTCCGCCAGGTAGGCCAGGCTCCACTGCACGCCGGAGTTCGCCAGCGAGCGAACCATCGCCTCGATCCGGCGGTGCGATCCGCGCTCCAGTCGCCAGAACGGAACGCTCGTCGCAAGGAGCACAGCGACCGGCGATTCGGGCGCAACGATCGGATGCTCAGACGCTTCGGTCGGCGACTCGGGCGTCACGCCAGTCCCGCCCGGACGAGATCGTGCAGATGAATCGCGCCGACGACGCGATCCGCCTCGTCGAGCGCCGGCAGCACGGTGATCTTCTTCGACTCCATCAGGTGGAGCGCTTCGGCGGCCAGCGCATCGGCCTGGATCGTGCGGGGCGAGCGAGTCATCACGTCGTCGATCGGCTGCTCGAGGGCCGAGCAGTCCCGCTCCAGCGTTCGCCGCAAGTCGCCGTCGGTGTAGACGCCCGCGAGCGTCTGGTCCTCGTTCACCACGAACGCGGCCCCGAGCGTCTTGCTCGTCATCACGACCAGCGCCTGCTTCAGGAGCGCCCCGGGACGCACCGCCGGAATGCGGTCGCCGCGATGCATCAGGTCCGCCACGGTCCAGAGCAGCTTCCGCCCCAGGTTCCCGCCCGGATGAAACAGCGCGAACTGCTCCCGGCTGAAGCCCCGCCGGGCGACGATCGCCGAGGCGAGCGCATCGCCCATGGCCAGGCACGCGGCCGCGCTGGCGGTGGGAAGCAGATTCAGCGGATCGGCCTCGCGTTCGACGCTAATGTCGATCACGACATCGCTGTAACGCGCGAGCGAGCTGGCCGCGTTGCCAGTCAGCGATACGACAGGAATCCCGAAGCGTTTGACGTGCTCCATCAGCACGACGACTTCTTCGGTCTCGCCGCTGTTGGAGAGGGCCAGCAGGACGTCGCCGTCGCCGAGGATGCCGAGGTCGCCGTGAATAGCCTCCGCCGGATGGAGGAAAACCGAAGGGAGCCCGATGCTGCAGAACGTGGCGGAGATCTTGCGACCGATCCAGCCCATTTTGCCCATTCCCGCGACGATCAGGCGACCGCGGCAGGCATCGAGCGTTTCGACCGCGCGGAAGGCAGGTTCGCCGACCCCGTCATGCAGGCGCTGCAATCCGTCCCGTTCGGCGAGGATGGCCGAGCGGATCGCCTGCAGGGTCGATTCGCGGTCGGTGGCGGCAGGCATGAGCGTTTCGGTCGCGAGTGCGTGTCGCACTGACAATGTAGCGTTCCCGGCGTCTTGAATCGTTGCGGAAACAGCGCACAAGCCGCTACCGTTTCGCGAGTCTCGGCCTACGGGCAGAAGCGGGCGGCTGGCGCGGTCGGATCGGCTTTTCGATCCCGACTCGAAGGATTCGGAAATCGCGGACAAGGCGGCGGTTCTCCCGGGCACAGGGCGCTTCCCCGGAGGTCGGGCGCTCCTGTTTTCTGCGAATCCGAACGCGGCGGGAGCCTTAGCGCCCCGCGTCCAGAGTACTTCGACCGAGATACCGCGCCGGGGAGATTCGGGGCAAGCCGAGTCGCGAGCAGCCGGTCCAGGCGGCGTCTTACGCAGGATCCCTACATCCAGCGAGTCGGACGCCTGACTTGCGGGAAATCGGACTCAAGAAAGAATGCCGCCGGGACGCTCCGGACGCCAGATTATAATCGGGCGACTTGTCTCCTCCGACCTGGAACTCGCGGCTCGCCGACGATCCGCAACTCCGCCTGACGACGCGAGGCCCGTTTTTGTCCGCTGACGCTCCGAATCAGGCCGCCGCGTCGAGCTCCGAACGGGGCGAGACGCCGCTCGCGACGCTGTTCGCCCTGCCGAAGGCCTTCCATGGTCACGTCGGGACGATCCAGCGAAACGCCGTGAGCAGTTGGGCCGCGCTGGGTCCGCAGGT
The DNA here is from genome assembly GCF_056501455.1 of Lignipirellula cremea. Classification (NCBI taxonomy): domain Bacteria; kingdom Pseudomonadati; phylum Planctomycetota; class Planctomycetia; order Pirellulales; family Pirellulaceae; genus Lignipirellula; species Lignipirellula cremea. Next base: position 3,857,064 of record NZ_CM151415.1, on the reverse strand, counting down.
CGAGCCGCTGCTGTTCGGCGACGACGAGGGCACCGCCGAGGCCGCCGCCGAGTTCGGCGTGACCCACCACCCCGACATCGCGCGGAACGAGAAGGGCACCCCCCTGCTCGACGACCTGTTCCGCAAAGCCCACCAGCGCGGACGGGGAAAGTACCTCGTTTACGTCAACGCCGACATCGCCCTGTTCGACGACTTCGTCGAGACGCTCGCGGCGCTCGACGAACTGATGCAGGAGCCGTTCCTGGCGATCGGTCGCCGAACCGACGTCGATATCGAGGTTCCGCTCGACTGCCGCAAGACCGAGGAGCGGGAGGACCTGATTTCCATCGCAAGGAAGACCGGGTCGCTCGCGCCGGCCGTCTGCAAGGATTACTTCGTCTTCCCGCGGGGACCGTACGAAGAGATTCCCGCGTTCGCGATCGGAAGGGCTAACTGGGACAACTGGGTCGTCGCCTCGGCGCACGAGCGCGAACTCCCGGTGATCGACATCACCCGCCGAGCGCTCGCCGTTCACCACAATCACGACTACGCCCATCTGACCGGCGGACGCAAGGAGGCCTACGTCGGCGGAACCGAGGCGGAGTCCAACCGCCGCCTCGCCGGCGGACGCAACCTGGCGGTGGGCTGCGCGGCGAACTACATCCTGGGACCTCGCGGTCTGCGGAAAAAGGGCGTCGGCTGGCGCTACGCCACGTTCGTCGCCGACCTTCCACGCTTCAGCGGCCTGCTCTGGAACATCTGGTTCGGTTCGGCCGACGCGGGCAAGCTTCCCGAGCGCGTCGCCGCTGGATCGGCCGCGCCGGACGTCGCGATCGGCGCCGCATCGCAGGCGGAACCCGTCTCGCCTCGCTGAGGCAGGGGTCGATCGCTCTCCGGCTCTTTCGACTTCGTTCCTTCGTTTCGCTCACGATCCTCTCCGTCATGCTCAGTCGTCCGCTTCGCTTCTGCATCGGTTCGCTGCTCGCGGCAGGGGCGACGCTCCTCGCCGGCTGCGGCATGGGCTATTCGCTCCAGGCTTCCGAATGGGGGCCGAAGATTCAGGAGGCCGCGACCAAGCTGCAGGAGGTGCAGGTCATGGCGTCGAAGCCTGCCGCGTTCTTCGGCGCTCCCGCTTCGCAGAAGGCGGCGCTCGCCAAGCTGGACGAGGTCGACGCGATGCTGACGGCCATCGAATCGGAGTACCCGGACTCGCCGCCGAGCTATCACGATTACCTGGAAGAGGGCATCAACGAGATGCAGGCGGCGATCGTCGTCGGCCGCGAAGGGATCGAGAAGAAGAACCTGGCCAAGCTGGAACAGTTCCGCGAACAGGCGAACGCCGCCGGAACGAAGCTCTCCACCTGGGGACAGAAGGCCCAGGGCCAGTAAGGCGTTCCACGACTGAATGTCGTGCGGGCACGAGACCGGGTCACATAAACGCGTAACGAAAAAGGGAGAGCGACGATTCGCTCTCCCTTTGTTCGTTTTCGCGATGCGTTCGGCGTCGGCGCTTACAGGTCGAAGTCGTCTTCGCCCGGGATCTCGACGTCGGGCTTCTCTTCGGTCTGCTGAAGCTCGCGGACCGGCTCCTTCTTTTCGTAGGAGTCGACTTCCTTCTGGAGCTGCGACCGCATCTCGTCGTCTTCGGCCATCTCGACGGCCTTCTTCGACCACTCGAGCGCCTTCTCCCAGTCGCCGTTCTCCGCGTAAGCGGCGCCGAGCGTGCTCAGGATGTGGGGCTTCTTACCTTCGGTGACTTCGACCGCCTTGAGCGCGAATTCCAGCGACTTTTTCGCGTCCCGGATTTCGTCCTTCGGCGAGGTGGCCAGCACCCAGGCGTAGTTGTTCAGCGCCCCTTCGTGCTTCGGATCCTGCTCCAGGATCTTTTCGTAATCGGGCAGCGCCTTCTCTTGCTCGCCGATGCTCAGGTAGGCGTCGGCCCGTCCGCGCAGCGCTTCGATGCTGCCCGGTTCGAGTTCCAGCGCTTCGGTGAAGAGTTCGATCGCCTTCCGCGGCCGATCCGAAGCGTTGTAGTAGAGCCCAAGCTGCATCTTCCAACTGATTTCGCCCGGCGCCGAATCGACCAGCTTCTTCATGTCGATGATCGCAGCGTCCCACTTCTCCTGACCGGCGTTCGCGATGCTGCGAAGCAGGAGCGCCTGCACGAGACCGGGCTGCGCGGTCAGCAGCTTGCTCAGGTCGGCTTCCGCTTCGGCGTAGCGTTCCTGCTGGATCGACATCTCCGCCCGCGTCAGCCGGGGGAGGAGCGCGTCGGGCGCCAGTTCGACCGCCTTGTCCATCGCGGCCTTGGCTTCGTCCTTTTTGTCCTGCGCGAGCAGCAGCTTCGCCCGCATGATCTGCAGTTCGGGGCTCTGCGGCGCCTTGTCGATCACCTTCTGCAGGACCGATTCGGCTTCGTCGAACCGTTCGAGCTGGAACAGCGCCTCGATCGAGGCCTGCAGCGCGGGCAAGTTGTCCGCGTCCGATTCGAGCACCTTCTGGAAGTCGGCCAGCGACTTCTCGAACTCTTCCGACTGCGCGAGCAGCATTCCGCGCATCAGCAGCGCCTTGGCGTTGCTGTCGTCGATGGCCAGGATCTGGTTCAGATCGGCGATGCGCTGGTCATCCTCTTCGGCGAGCGCGATGCGGACGAGAAGGGCTTCGACCAGCTTCTGCGTATCGTCCTTCGCGAGCCGGACCGCTTCGTCGACCGACACGAGCCCCTCTTCGCGATCTCCGCGCGGAAGCGCGTTCAACTTCGCGATCAGCAGATGGGCGTCGTATTGGTCCTTGTCGACCTCGATCGCCCGCACGAGCAGCTTGAGCGATTCGCGACGCAGCCGGGGCCACTCCTGCGGAGGAGGCGACTGCTCGGTGATGCGATTGGCCATCTCCTCCGCCTGCTGGTACAGCGACGACGTCAGGAGTTGCTTCGCGAAGGCCGTGTTCTCTTCGTCGAGTCCCTTCTTCATCGCCGACTCGACCAGTTCGACGACCTTCTTCAGGTCGTCGCCGGTTCGGGCGGTGATCTTCTGCTGGGTGGCCGCGTCGAGATCGGCCTGACCCTCCTGCGCATGGACGGAAGCGCCGCCCAGGAGACAGGCGGCAAGCGTCGCAGCCGAACAGAATCGCCTGACGGTCGTCCAAGATCGCCGGGCGACAGCCAGAGATTGCGGAGCGCCGGCCTGAAAGCGTGACAAGGCCATAGGTTCGCCTTTCGTCGGAAGGTGAGCGTGCAGCCGAAGCGCTGGCGTCCCGCGGGTTCGCTGAACGGGCGTCGGGGAGAGCGATTCGGAAGGTCGCGAGAAGGCGAAGAGCGCCTCGACGCCGTTCTATTCCGCAACGACGACGGAGCCCCTCGACTCTTCCTCTCTTCGTCATTCTATCGAACCCGCCAGCGGTAGCCTATCGCGTTTCGACGGCGATGAAGGGCAGGTTCGATGCCGATCGCAGGCCCGGGCTATCGAACGACCGCGATGCCGGCGGCGATCTAGAGGGCGGCCAGGAAGGGTCGCAGAAAGTAGGTGACCGGCGAGTACGCCTGGATCAGAAATGACTCCATGCCGTCCGGCAGGGAGAAGAACAGCCGGTCGTCGAAGAACAGCGAGTCGACCACCAAAACCGCGAAGAGCCCGAAATACGCCAGCGCCGGAAGGACGACGAAGAACGCCGCCAGCAGGCATCCGATCGTCTGCGTCCTCGCGGTCGGTCCCTGCCGATGCATGGCAGGGATTTCAGGTTCTGCGCCGTCGAACGCTGGAGCTTTCTCATCCGACGGCGTCATGATTCGAGCGCTCCGCTCCGAGCTCAGTCGTACACCACCAGAGAATGGATCGGGTGGGGCGAAAGCTTGGCCGCCCCCTTAAGCGATCGCAGTTCGATCACGAAGGCGCAGCCGACGATCTGGGCCTGCGTCTGTTCGAGCAGCCGGCAGCAGGCTTCGACCGTGCCGCCGGTCGCCAGCAGATCGTCGACGATCAGCACCCGCTGCCCCGCCTCGATGCCGTCGACGTGGACCTCCAGCTTGTCGTGTCCGTATTCCAGTTCGTACTCGTGGGCGATCGTCTGGAAGGGAAGCTTCCCCGGCTTTCGCACCGGCACGAACGAGACGCCCAGTTCGAGCGCCAGCGGAGCGCCGAAGATGAAGCCACGCGCTTCGGCGGCGACGATCGCGTCGATCTGCTGGTCCTGATAGACCCGCTTGAACTGGTCGATCGCTTCGCGGAACGCCGGCGGATGCTTGAGCAGCGGCGTGATGTCCCGGAACAGAATGCCGGGCTGCGGGAAGTCCGGGATGTCGCGGAGGTACTTCTTCAGATCCATGGAATCCAGCGAAACGCGGGCAGGAAGACGATCGGCAGCGTTCGCCGGGATGCAGAGGGACCAGCGGCGACGGGCAGGTCGGAATATACGTCCCCGGCACGACGCTCGAAAGCAGGCCCTCCGCGCGAAGCGGGGAGCGCCTCTATCGCATCTTCGGTAATCGCGTCGGTCGGAGGGGCTGGTTCGGCGACTCGTCGAACTGAAGCGCCGCGCTCGGTAGCGAAGCAGGTCGCTCGAATGCCGGCGCCGCGGCGACAGGCGCTTCGCTCGCTCCCGGGGCGAAGGGCGCTTCTGGCAGACTCTCGACGACCGGACCGGCTACGCCTGGCGCACTGTCGACGCCCATCGAGTCGGCTACGGGCGAATCGGCGACGCCCATCGGACCTCCGTCCATCCAGAGCGTCCGGCGAACGGGCAAGCTGGGATCGTCAGCCGGCTGGCCCGACAGAACGTCGAACGTCCCCTCGCCTGGCACGATCCGGTAGACGCCGAGCGCCGCGACGATCGGAGCGACCTTCTTGCCGGCCCATTCCGACGTACGCGGGATGGCGATTTCGACGCTCCACGAATCTCCCGCGCTGGTCGTCGCGGCGTACCACGTGGGACTGAAGCTGGCGTCGCCGATCATCGATTCGCGACAGCGACCGAACCGATCGACCTCGAACCGCATCGACGTCAGCGCGTCGCCGTCGGCGTCGAGGACCAGGGCCAGGCGCTCGGTTCCCAGCACTGCGGCGTCGCGACGTGCCGATGCCGCCGGAATTCTGCGAGCGGGCAGCGCCTGCCCGGCATCCCGCTGTGCGGGCGACAGCTTAGGCGTCTGATAGAAGACGAAGAGAAAGTCGTCGTCGAAGCCGATCGCCAGACGTTCGCCGTCGCGTCGGTCCGCCAAAGCGGCGTCGATCCAGGCAGGTTCGTCCGGACGACCGTCGAGGTAAGGTTTGTCGCTCATGCGGACGATCTGCACCAGCGAGGCGCTCGAACCGGCGACGGTTCCGTCGATCAGCGCCGCGAGCGACGGCGGAAGCGTCGCGATGAGCTGAGCTGGATTCGTCCCTGAAATGACGGCTCCCCCCTGCGACTGTCCGATCGCCCAGGCGGCGAATTGCGGTCGCGGCCATGCGAGCGTCCAGGGCGCCGCGCGATTCATGCGATCGATGCGCGAGATCGGACTTTCGACGTCGTCCGCTTTCGCGATGCCCAGTTCGACTTCGTTCAACTGTTCCGCCACGGCCTTCGGAACCGGGCCGAACGCGATGGCGCCCGGTTCGATCTCGACCGCGCGATACTCCAGGTCGTCCTTCCGAACCGACGCTCCGCTCGGATCCGAGGCTTGCTTCGGCAGTTCGAACGATTGCACTCCAGGTAGCAGCGATACGGTCTCCCGCTCCCTGGCTTCCGCTCGCGCTTCGGCCACGCGATCTTTCGCCGCTCGAATTTCTTTGCTGGCAGCAGCCGTCGCCAGCCGCAGCGACGCGTATTCGGCCAGCGTTCCCTGCGGATCACGGTCGACCAGCGTTCGCCACGCGACCTCCGCCAGGTCGTCACGCCCGCGAGCGCTCGCGAGGCAGGCGCACGAATGCAACGCCGCGCTCGCCGCCGGAGGTCCGAACGTCGCCGTGCGGCGGACGGCGTCCTCGAACCGGGCGACGAAGCTTTCTCCCTGCGTCTCCGGATGAGCCAGCGTCTCGAAGGAACGGCGCCAGGGAAGAGCCTCCGTATGCTCGCGCAGCCGAGAAGCGTCGGGCGGCGTCTTCTCGCGCCTGCGGGCCGAACCTGCCGAGGCGCTGATATCGGCGAACAGTTCATTCGCACCGCCGCGCGGCAGGTTCCGACGGATCTCCGCGTAGCGGATGACGTCCTTCCACTTCAGTGCCGGCGCCGTTTCGAGGTAGGCGTTCAGAACCAGGGCGTACTCGACCAGGGAAAGTCGCGCGGCCGCGACATAGTCGGCGCCGTCCGTGCGGAGAGATACGTCCGGACTGGAAGTTGGCGACGCGATCCGCTTGGGTTGCCAGGGCTCCAGGCCGAGCGTCCGCATCGCCGAGTATTCGAACTGAGGATCGGCAGCCCGATCGAACGCCGCCAGGGCGAAGCGATGTGCCTGCTCGTCCGCCGGCGTGCCGCCCAGCGAGGGAGGCGCAGGGATCAGCGCCGCTTCGGGTCGCCAGACTCGAATCCAGGCTGCCAGCCGCCCGATCGCCGCCTCCTCGGAGCCGACGCCCTCGCGAGCCATCTTTCCGAGAGCGGCGTTCATATCTTCCAGCGCCCCGGGCGGAAGGACGCGACCGGTCAGGTTCTCGACCGATCCTCCTCCGCACTCGGCGCTGGCGAAGGCGAGTCTCGCGCCGGCGGTCGGTCCCGACCAGGCGCCTTCGTCGTCGACGTCGGCCAGCGTCCAGTTCACCGCGCGGTAACCGTCGACCGTAGCATGCTTCGCAAGCGGCTCCAGCGGCGCATCGTGCGGCGAGGCGGAGAACGTCGCGAGCGCTGCCGCTCTTCCGGTGCCGCGGGTCACCTGCCAGGACTTTCCGCCGTCGAGCGTCCGACGGATCGTTCCGAGCGCGCCGACGGCCCAGCCTCGACCGCGGTCGAGGAAGAAGATTCGCTCGATCGGCAACGGATCGAGATTCGTATGAAACTTCCAGGTCGCGCCGACGTCGTCCGATTCGGCGACGATCGAACCGGGCGAACCGGCGAGCCAGATCGACGTCCCGCGGACGGCGACGCTCTTCCAATGGACGATCCGGCTCAGTTCCGTCGGCAGCGGACGAACGACCTGAAACGTCGCGCCCGAGTCGGTCGAGACCGCGGCGAAAGCGTCCGCCCCCGCTGCCGCGACGATCGGACCGTCATGCGACAGGGCCTTCACGACCGGCTGGTTCGCCTCCGGAAACTTCACCGATTCCAGCGTCCCTTCCCGAACCCGGCTCACCGCTCCTAGTGCATCGACGAACAGCCACGTTCCCGCGTCGGCCCGAGTCGCCGCCGTGATGGGGGCACGGCGATCGATTCCCTCGCGGCGAAAACCCATGGTCGGCCCGCTCCAGGGAGCGAGGCCGGTGCGTGCATGCAGGTTGACGTAGCCGTAGGCGGTAAGTTCCTCTTCGCCCACGGCCAGTCCGAGAAAACCGGGCTGCAAGCGGGCTGCCTGAGCCGTCGGATTGCGGGATTCGTTCGTCTGACGGATCCAGGTCTCTCCGCCGTCCGCGGTCGACAGGACCTCGGCCGACGCCCGATGCGTGTAGGGGGAGAGCTTCCAGCCGACGATCAACCCCCGTTCGCGATCGGCGAACGCGACGCCCGTCAGCATGGCGGTCGAATCGACTGCCGCCTGGATCCAGGTCTCCCCGCCGTCGGTGGTGCGGAGAACGGTTCCCGCATCGCCGACCGCCCAGCCATCCTCGGTATTGAGGAACGTCACGTCGCGCAGCGTCGCGTCCTGTCGCAGGCCAGCCGATTCCGCGTCGATCGCCAGCGCCGCGCTGCCGAATCCGAGGCAGACGAGCGACGCGAGAGCCAGCGACGTCAGCAAGTTGGCGAGGCGGTGCATCAGCGGTCGCCGAGCGGAAGAAGACGGAGGCACGCTGCGTCGCGGCGTCGAAGAGCGGACGCCAAGGCGCAGGATCGGCGGGGGCTTATATCCGATTCCCCTGCGCCGCGTCCAGACGCGTCCTTCGCCCTTCGTCCGTTGAAGCAGCGAAGCGGAGGCGACGCCGGGTTCATCGGATCCCGAACGCCGGGTAAGCTCGTCTATGCCCGAAAATGGCGATTCGGTACAACGGCTCGGACGATCGCACCTCCGATCGCGACGCGTCTGCTACCGAAGCGCCTGGATTCGCCGGTGAACGTTCCCCACTCCGTCAGCGGCGTTCGTCGCTTTTTCCGCAGCCCGCCGCGCATGCCGACCGCCGAGCGAACGAAGCCCGCCCCGCTCAACGCCTACCCGTTCTACAGCCCCCGGTTCTGGCACGGGATGCGGTTCCGCGCGCTGTTCGCGCTGTGGGCCCGCAATCGCTTTCGCATGCACCCGCTGCGGTGGCCGATGGCCGTGCTGCTGGTTCCGGTCGCGGGCGTCAATTCGCTCTTCTATCGCGTGCAGAACCTGTTCTACGCGAAGCGGATCGAAGAGACCGAGCTCGTCGCCCCGCCCGTGTTCATCGTCGGGCACTGGCGTTCGGGCACGACGATGCTGCACGAGATGATGGTGAAGGACGAGCAATTCGCTTTCTCGGAAACCTACGACTGCTTCGCGCCGAATCACTTCCTGGCGACCGGAAGCTGGCTGCCGAAGTTGATCTGGTTCCTGATGCCGAGCAAGCGTCCGATGGACGACATGGCGACGGCGTTCGATCTGCCGCAGGAAGACGAATTCGCCCTGCTGGGACTCGGAACGCCGACGCCCTACCTGCGGATGGCCTTCCCGAACGAGCCCGCGCCGTACGAATCGCTGTACTCCATGTCGGGCGAAGAGCCCGAACTGGAAGAGCGATTCGGCAAGTCGCTGAAGTGGTTCTTCAAGGCCCTGACGGTCAAGAATCCGAAGCGCCTGGTGCTCAAGTCGCCGCCCCACTGCGGACGGCTGGAATTCCTCTCCCGGCTCTTCCCGGGCGCGAAGTTCATCTACATCGCCCGGTCGCCCTACCGGGTGATCCCGTCGACCGATCGCCTCTGGCGGGCGCTCGACGCGGCGCAGGGGTTCCAGTTTCCGAAGCATCGGAACTTGGAGAACTACGTCTTCGACACGTTCGATCGCCTCTTCGACGCGTACGAGTCGCAGCGACACGGCTTCGACGAGAAGACCCTCTGCGAGATGCGTTACGAGGACCTGGTCAAGGCGCCGCTCGAAACGCTGGAACAGGTCTACCGACAGCTCGAGCTTCCCGGCTTCGACGCCGTGCGCCCGAAGATCGTCGAGTACCTGGAATCGCGCAAGGATTACCGTCCGAACAAGCACGAACCGGACGCCGAACTTCGCCGGAAGATCGGCGAACGCTGCGGCAAGTATCTCGAGCGATTCGGATACGCCCGCGAAGAATAAGTTTTCTGGTCCGCTCGCGAACCGCGGGCGGATCGCTCGCGTACAGACGCCGTACGAAGGCAAGATGCCCTCGTGCGGCCGATACGACGCGCGGAGCCCTCGAGCAGTCGCCGAGCGGCGAAACGCGTTCGAACCTTTTCGGCAGTCGACTGACGAAGCTCACGTTTCGTCGCAGGGAGGCCACGATGCGCCACATTCATTCGACCGTTTCCTGGTCCGTTTCCTCGATCGCGGGCGCGCTCGCCCTGACGGTCGCGGGTTGCGGTTCCTCTGAAGTCCCTACCGCCCAGGGAACGTCCGCCCCGGCCAACGCCGCTGCGAATGACTCGGCGGCTGCGACCACCGTCGCGAAGGCGTCGACCGCCCGCGGCCTGCCCCCTGCCCCGCCGGTCGACTCGGAGTTCGTCGCCGCGGAGACGCCGGTCGTCGATCGCACGCCGAGCGCCCGTCCGCAGATCGTGCTGCACACCAGCCGCGGTCCGGTGACGATCGAGCTGTTCCGCGACGAAGCCCCGCAGACGGTCAAGAACTTCCTGGAGACCTACGTCGAGAACGGCCTCTACTCGCACACGGTCTTCCACCATGTCGATGCCGGGTTCATCGCCATCGCGGGAGGCTACGACTCCGAGCTCCGACCGGTCTACGCCGGCGACCCGATTCCGAACGAATCCTCGCCCGACCGAAAGAACGTCAAGGGAACGGTCGCCATGATCCGTCTGCCGGACGACGTGAACTCCGCCACGTCGCAGTTCTTTTTCAACCTGAACGACAATCCCGACTTCGACGCCTCCCAGGCTGGCGAGGGCTACTGCGTCTTCGGACGCGTCGTGAACGGACTTGATATTTTGGATGCGATAGCCGCATCGCCGACTACGTCGACGGGGGAATTCGAGAAGATTCCTTCGGATCTGGCGCAGATCGAAGCGTTAGGCGTGCTCCGGTACTAAAGCCGGTCGCCGCGCGGCGGCAAAGAACGGCGCACGATCGTCGAAATTCGTGCGCCCGCTATTCCTCAAACTCTTCTCGCAGCTCTTCTTACGTCGTGTCGCCGGCCTCTCCCAGGAGAGGATTTCCGGCGATCGGTCCTGCCGTGTCAGCAGGCCGTGCGATTATGAAATCTCGCAGTTGCGACTGCGCGCGATAAGCGCTTCCAATCTTTGCGCTGGTTTCACGCGCGAACCCTTGCTACCCGGGAGGCGGTCTCTATCATGGCCTGACCTGACGCACGGAAGCTTCCTCTCCCATCAATGCGACTTTCTCTGCCTTCGCTTGACTCTAGCGGTCGATAAATTTATGCTGCGTGACGTTCACGGGGATTCCCCATCGGTAGAAGGACACGCCGAGATGTCGCAGACCTTCGTCGTTCAGGGTTGCCCCATCTGCGGCCGACGCCTGCAGATCCGGATGCACTTCGTCGGACGTCGCGTTCAGTGCACGCATTGCGGCGGAAGCTTCCGTTCGCGAATCGAGTCCGACGCGTTTCCGACGACGACTTCGGATCTGGCGAGCGAGAGGCGTTCCAGCGAGCGCCTGGAAGACGAACTCCCGGTGCTTCCGCGGTGAGTCCCCCGTGCTTCCGCGCTGAGCGGCGGCGTTCGCGCTCTCCCGGCCGCTTGCCGCCGGGATCGAGCCGACATCGTGAAGTCAGCACGCGACGTCAGCTAACGGGCGTCGCGATCCGGGCCAGATCCTCGAAGAACCAGGGATAGGTCTTCGTCACGCACGCCGGATTCCGCAGGACCACGCCGGGGATCCGGAGCCCCGCGACGGCGAAGCTCATCGCCATCCGATGGTCGTTGTAGGTATCGACCGCGGCGGCATGCAGCGGACCGGGCTCGATCCGCAGGCCGTCCTGAAACTCGACGACCTTGGCGCCGAACTTCCGCAGTTCCCGCGCGAGGTCGCCGATCCGGTCGGTCTCCTTGTGGCGGATATGCTCCACGCCGCGAATCTCCGTCGGACCCTCCGCGAAGAGCGACACGACCGCCAGGGTCTGCACCGTGTCGCTGATCGCGTTCATATCGGTCTCGATCCCGCGCAGGCGGTCGGCGCCGGCGACGCGGATCCCTTCGGCGGTCTCTTCGACGCGGCAGCCCATCGCCTCCAGCCGCCGGCAGAATTCGACGTCTCCCTGGAGCGCGTCGAACCGCAGCCCCTCCACCAGGACGCTTCCGCGCGTGACGGCGGCAGCGGCCCAGAAGTAGCTCGCCGCCGAGGCGTCGGGCTCGACGGCGTAGCGCGTACCCTGGTACCGCTGCGGCGCCGGCACGCGGAAGCGGGAGAAATCGCCGCGCTCGACCATCACGCCGAACGCTTCCATCACGCGGCAGGTCATCTCGACGTAGGGGACCGAAACCAGTCGCCCTTCCACGGCGATCGTGACGTCGCCCTTCGCGTAGGGCGCCGCCATCAGCAGGCCGCTCAGGTACTGGCTCGAAATCTCGCCGGAGACGAGCGCTTCTCCGCCAGAGAGTCCCTCCGCGATGAGTTCGACCGGCGGACAATTCGATCCGAGCGGACAGGTCGCCGTCGCGCCGAGTCGGCGGAGCGGTTCGAGCAGGTCGCCGATCGGGCGCTGACGCATCCGCTCGATGCCGTCCAGCCGGAACTTGCCGTGCCCCGCGGCGAGCGCCGCGGTCAGAAAGCGGATGCTGGTGCCGCTGTTGGCGAGATAGAGTTCCGCCTCGCGGACCGGCCAGTCGCCGCCCGAGCCCTCGACGATCAGCGTCGAAGCGTTCCCCGCGGCGTCGCGCTTCGCCTCGACCTTCACGCCGAGCCGCGCCAGCGACTCCTGCATGACGATCGTATCTTCGGATTCCAGAGCGCCTTCCAGGACGCTCGATCCTTCGGCCATCGCCGCGCAGATCAGCGCACGATTCGTGACGCTCTTCGACCCGGGCGGACGAACGCGGGCGTTCATCGGACCGGAAACAGGAACCGTCAGTTCAGGCGGAAAAGCGTGCATGCCGGCCGCGTCGGAAGGTAAAAGCGAAGCGGCCCATCTTAATCGACTTCGCAGGCGCGAGAGCGACGCGAGACGCAGTCGCCCTTTCAAGGTAAAACACGTTACGCTCGAAAGTGACGGCCATCGACGGGACGAGCGCCTTCGCGACAGCATCGAACCGAGCCCGACGAACGGCGATCGGAGTCGAGAATGGGATACCACGTCGATCGCCTGAAACGACCGTACGACTATCGCACGCTTATCGAGGCGTACATTTACGCCCAGCGTAAGGACTTCGTTCATTCGGACTTCGAGAAGTACTACGCGGCCCTGCTGGAAGCGCTGCAGAACCGCTTCGGCATTCGGCTGTCGTCCGACGGCATGTCCTCCACCGAAAGAGTTTTATGGAGTCTCTTCGTAAACACTGTGCGGTCGTTGGGGCAGATCGCTAGTCCCTGGGACGGATACCTTGAAGCCGGTTTGCTTGTCATCAAGCTGCGGCAGAGCGGCGAACCGGGGCGCGTCGTCGAAAGCGCCAGCGCTGCGATTGGCGAAGCGAATCGAGCGAGTAGTGCGGCTCATCGCGAGATCCGGTATGCATTGTTCAGAGCGATTTACGGCGAATGCGATCGCATCGTAACTTCGGAAGAATTGCGCAAAGCAGGATTCGACGATTCCAAGGAGCCGGATATCGTCAATTACTTCGACTACATGTAGACCGGCGGCTCCCGTCGAACCCAACCCGGCGTCGGAGCGGCGAGGCGATCAATGGGCCGGGGAAGCAGACCGACGACTTTGCGCCAGGCTCGCTGAACAGCATCCTCAAGCAGGCCGCTCTTAAGGAGTGACGCGCATGCGATACGCGATCGTCATCGAGCAGGCTGAGGCCAACTACTCAGCCTACCTGCCGGATCTTCCCGGCTGCGTCGCGACCGGCAGCACGCTGGGCGAGGTCGAGGAGCAGATCCGCGAAGCGATCGTCTTTCATCTCGAAGGCCTTCGAGACGACGGACTCGCGGCCCCTTCGCCAAGCAGCTGCGTCGATTACGTCGACGTGGCCGGGTGATGCAACGTGCGAAGTGACGCGAATGGCGCTCACTTGCCCGCCGGGTCGCCGATCTTGAACAGGTGACGATCGGAGCGGACGTAGAGCGCGCCGTCCGCGATCGCGGGCGAGCCCTGCACCGATTCGCCGAGTTGCAGGGAGCTGATCTGCTCCCGGTCGCCTTCCAGCGGAACGATCTGCAGGACGCCGTCGTCGCTCGCGCCGTAGAGCCGGTCGCCGGATATTACGGGCGTGGACCAGAACGAGCCTTCCAGGCGCACCTGCCACTCGACCTCGCCCGAATCAGGCAGACCCGCCGCCAGCACCCCGCCGCGATTGAGCGCGAGAACCTTGCCGCCCGCGATCAACGGGCTGGCGGCGCCCGGCTTGAGCTTGTTGGATGACCAGAGTTTCTCCGGCGCCTTGGTCCGGTCGGAGGCGAGCCGGAACATGGTCAGGCCGTCGAACGGCACGGCGAGAAGATTCCCCTGCTGAACGGCTGAGGGAATCAGATCGACGCCCCCTTCGAGCGACCAGAACTCCTCGCCGTTCGCGGGATCGAGCGCGCTCAGGCGATTCTTGGACTGCACCAGGACCGCCGCGACGGCGCCCTGGTCGTCGACGATCGCGGTCGGACTGGACCAGCTCGCCTCTCGCGGGCGCTCGACCCGCCAGAGCGTCTCGCCCGTCGCGCGATCGATCGAGGCGACGAACGATTCGCCTTGCGATTCGATCTGCACGACGACGCAGGGGCCGACGACCAGCGGCGACGAGGCCATGCCCGCGTCGTTGCCGACGTGGGGATAATCGTACGCCAGCCCGCGGTACCACAGCAGCTTCCCGTCGAGATCCAGGCAGATCAGATCGTTCGAAGAATAGAACGCGAAGATCCGTTCGCCGTCGCTGCACGGGGTGTTCGCGGCGACCGCGCTGGTCGGATGCGTGGCCGTGCGGCCCGTCGCCCAGAACTGCCGCTCCCAGAGTCGGTCGCCAGTCTTCGCGTCGAAAGCGAGCACATGCAGGCGATCCTGCTTGGCGCCGCTCGACGCGGTCACGATGACCTTGTCGCCGACGACGATGGGACTCGACGGTCCGCGCCCCGGAAGTTCCGCCGACCAGAGCGGATTGCTCTCCGCGTTCAGTTCCTTCGGCAGCTTGGAATCCTGAACGATTCCCAGATCGGGACCGCCGCGAAACGAAGGCCAGTCCGCGTTCGCCGACAGGCAGCAGGCCGCCGAGAGCGCCAGGCCGCCGAGCATCGTTTTCTGCATCATCGCATCGCCTTCGATTCGTACTGACTGTCGACTTGTCTGAGGCCGGAGGCTTCTACCGCGAAGCGACCGCCGGAACGTTCGCCGGGGCCGCGACGGCGTCGGGCGCGGGTCGGTCCTGCGAGTGAATCGCGGCGCCGGTGGGATCGCTGACTCGGCACTGGAAGGCGAACGCCTCGGCCCAGTTCTCGGTCTGCTCGTTCTGGCAGATCTTCAGCAGGATCGCGTTCTTGCCCTGCTTCAGGCGGAACTTTCCGACGTACTGATCGACGCTCGTGCCGGTGTGGTAGACGTCATTGACGAGGACTTCCTCGCCGTTCACCCAGGCCTTGTTCGCGTTGATGCAGCCGAGCCGAAGCTGCGCGTCGCGCTCCTCGGGCGAAACGAACTCTGCATAGGCGTAGACGCAGACGCCCTTCTCCTTAGCGAAGGGTTCGTTCAGGTCGAGCTTGCCGTAATTGTCGTCGGTTTTGATCGCCTGCCAGCGGACCCTGCCGTGCTTGCCGTCATATTCGGCGGCGACGTCGACGAAGCCTCCGGCGTTCTTCGTCGCCTCGAGCTCGGGGCCCATGGCTCGTACGAAGCCCGCTTCGCCGACGTTGTCGAACGGTCCGGCGACCTGCCATTGCATGATGAAGCCGAACAGCTCCGCGAGGTCGACCTTCTGGCCCAGATCGCTGAGCTTCTTCTCCAGCATCTGAATCTGGTCGATATCGCGGGCGTCCACGATGGTCCGGCGATAGAGGCCGATCGCTTCGTCCTTCCGTTCCTCGGCCAGCGCCTTGTCCGCGCGGCCGATGACGAGTTCCAGCGCGTCGCGCCTGAGTTCGAGGCTCGGGTCCTGGGTCATGCTGCCGAGCAGAGCTTCCCGAACTCCGGGCTTCTCCTTCACGAGCAGCTCGAACGCCAGACGCCGGGCGCGGGGGTTCTGCTGCGTGTCCTCGACGAACGCTTCCAGTTCGTCGAGCGGAAGCTTCACGGCCCCGCCCTCGGCCTTCGCAGCGGCGTTCTCGATCGCGCCGCGGAGCCAGTTCTCGGCCAGCGGGTTGTCGCTCGGCATCGCCTGAAGCAAGGGAAGAATCTGGTCGGGTCCCGCTTCGTTGAGAACCCCCACCGCTTCCGCGGCGGCGGCCTGCCCCTCGCCCAGCTTGCCGACCGCGACGACCTTGGCGAGCGCCTGATCGAACGCCTCGTCGGCGAACGCGACGTTCGCCGTAATCGACGTCGCAAGAAGCACGAACGCGGCATAGTGCAACTTCAGCGCACAGCGCTGCGTCGAGACGACGCGCGACTCCCGCGAACGGCCTGAAGCAGTCTCGACCCTGGCGACCCGCATGACCCGGCTCCCGTATGACAGTCAGCATCGACCGGCGCATTGTAGCGATCCGCATCGCGGGTTTGAGGCGCCTTCCGCGCGCCTGCGGATCCGCTTTCTTCGGCACGATCCGCGAAGCCGGTTCCCGGGGCATATCCGAAAGAGACAGAGATCTTCGGCAAGGTCTTCGCCGCCGGCAAAGTTCCCGCCGATGATCCTGACTGCCTGAACGTTCCGCTGTTCCAACGGGTCTGCCGCCAGCATCGTCGCAGACGAGACCGATGAGCGACGCCGCTACACTCGACGATTCCGTATCGTGCTTCACGCTGCCGTTTCCAGGCGTCGATGAAGAACGTCCTGCACGGAGCGCTCCGCGTCGGCGGACGACTTCGTCGCAGAAGCCCGCCGCGAATGCCGCACGTCCGACGAGCGGCGACGCCGACTGGTTCGCCGCACGGCTGCCCCAGCACGGGCCGCGGCTAGACGATCATCTGTTTCAGTTTCCGGCGCCCGAGCGCGGCGATGTGGCGTGGGACTGGCGCTGGTCGGCGAGCGACGTCTGGAGCTTCCTGCTTCTGCGAGACGAGAACGGTTCCGCTCGCGATCCCGGCGCCGCACAGATTCTGAGCTGGTTCCAGTCGGTCGATATCGAGGCGCTCGACCCCGCCGAGCGGCTCTGGTCGCTACGGGATTATCTCTACCGGTTCGAGCCGGGTCGGCGCTGGCAGGCGCTGATCGGCGATCTCGACAGCCCCGGTCGCCGGCTCTCCGTCGCGTGGATCGGATCGTTCGAGGGACTCGTCTGGAACGAGACCCGGACGCTCAGGGCAATCGTCCCGACGCCCGGATCGCTCGCCGACGAAGCGATGCCCGATCCGATGACGCTGCGGCTCGACTGGACGGGTCGCGTCGCCCTCGGCGTCGGTCCCGCGCGAGAAGATCTCGCCGCATTTCGCCGCGAAGAACGAACGCCCCTGCCGCTGCAGGTTCATCGCACGACCGACCGGCGGTAGACGCTCGCTTCCGCCGACGAGACGCTGCGCGGACGAGCCGCAAAGACCGCGCGACCGGCAAAGTCTCGCACGGCGGGGCGATTCGGCTGAAGTTCCCGGCGGGGGGCGGCGATAACGAAAAGAGCATTTCCGCGTCCACGCCGTTTTCCGAACGGGCAGGCGCGTCGGCATGAAGCCGAAGATCCACAGGTTCGGGCGCTGCCCAGGGAAGGGAAGAGCCGCCATGAAGCGCTGCTTCGCGTTAGCGTTCCTCGTCGTCGCCGGCGCCGCCGCAAGCGGCTGCGCGATGTGCTGTTCCCCCTACGACGACGCCTACTCCGCTTACGGCGGGAAGTGGCAGCGGGCGGACATGTACAACGGACGTGTCGGTTCCGCCTTCCACCCCGCGCAGGGGGGCGTCAGCGGAGAAGTGATTTACGACGGCAGCATGGCACAGTCCGGCGAAGTGATCTACGAAGGCTCGCCGCAGGGCCAGCCGTACGAGTACTACCAGGATTCGGTGCCGACTCCGCCCCCCAGCGGGCGCACGAGCCCGTTCCAGGAAGAAGCCCGCGCCAAGTCCGCGCCGCGGCGGTAGGCCAAAGACGGCGGGTTCTCCTCCGCTAGTCGATACCGAACGGTCGGCATTCTTTTCTCGTTGCCGGCTCCCGATTAAGGTATGCCTTTCGTTCTCCCGCGAAAGGCCTTTCCATGTCGATGAGTTCCGACGACGGCTCGCTCGAGCCGCAAGACTCGTCGACGAGCGCTCCTTCTGACGAGCGAGCCGGATCGACCGTTTCGATGGTCGAACAGCCGCCGCGAAGCTGGCTCGGCATCGCCGCCCGGATGGGGCCGGGCATGATCGTCGCGGGCTCGATCGTCGGATCGGGCGAGCTGATCGCGACGACGTCGACGGGAGCGCAGGCCGGCTTCACGCTGCTCTGGCTGATCGTGCTGGGCTGCGTGATCAAGGTCTTCGCGCAGGTCGAACTGGGGCGTTACTCCATCTCGTCCGGCAAGACGACGATGGAGGCGATGGCCGAGGTCCCCGGCCCCTCGATCCCCCGCCGGGGCAACTGGCTCGTCTGGTACTGGCTCGCGATGTTCGTGGCCAGCATCGCGCAGCTCGGCGGCATCGTCGGCTCGGTCGGTCAGTCGCTGGCGATCAGCGTGCCGCTGACCGAGACCGGTCGCGTGCTGAACGAACTCGCCTTCCGCGAGACCGAACTCAAGATCGCGCGGCAGCGCCTGAAGAAATCGGACGCCGACTCGCCCGAGCGCAGCGAACTGCTGCAGAAGCTCGTCGAAGCGGAAGCGACCCGGGCCGCCGCCGCGAGCTCTGCGCTCGCCTTCTACGAAAAGCACGACGCAGAGAACGCCGCCCAGTACGTCTACGTGCGCGAAGCGTCGGAGACGCTGCGGCTCGAAACGACGCGCGTGCTGGGGGAGCGGATCGGCTCGCAAACCGATGCGCTCGCGGCGTATCTGCTGGAACTCTCGGAGGCGTCCGCGCTGATGTCGCGGGACGCGAGCGGGGCCGATGCGCTGCCGGCGATCGCGCGGCTCGAAGGGATGGCCGCCGAGCAAGGTTTCGACGGCCTGGCGGAGTCGTACTTCGAGATCGACACGCTGCCTGACGACGTGAAGAGTCGCATGGTGAATCGCGACGACCGGATCTGGGCCGCGCTCACGACGGTCGTCACCATGATCCTGCTGGTGATCGGTCGCTACGCCCTGATCCAGCACTTTTCGACGCTGCTGGTGGCCGGCTTCACGTTCATGACGCTGGTGAACGTGATCCTGTTACAGTTCCACCCGACGTGGAGCGTCTCCTGGAGCGATATCGTCGCGGGTCTGTCGTTTCAGTTGCCGGCCGGCTCGCCCGGCGTGAACCCGGTGTTCACCGCGCTCGCGACGTTCGGCATCATCGGCGTCGGCGCGTCGGAGCTGGTCACCTATCCCTACTGGTGCCTGGAGAAGGGTTACGGGCGCTTCGCCGGTCCTCGCAGCGACAAGCCCGAGTGGGCGGAGCGCGCCCGCGGCTGGATCCGCGTGATGCAGTTCGACGCCTGGGGCTCCGCGGTCGTCTACACCTTCGCGACGATCGCGTTCTACCTGCTGGGCGCCGCGATCCTGTTTCCGCTCGGCCTGGATCCGAAGGGATCGGAACTGATCCGGCAGCTCTCGGCCATGTACCGGCCCGTCTTCGGCGAGCTGACGCAGGGCGTGTTTCTGTTCGGCGCGTTCGCCGTGCTCTACTCGACCTTCTTCGTCGCGAATGCCAGCCACGCGCGGGTCTTTTCCGACGCGCTGCGGGTGATGTCGTTCGTGCCCGACACGCACCGTACGCGGACGTACTTCATCCGACTGTTCAGTGGGCTCTTTCCGCTGCTCTGTCTGACGATCTACCTGTTCCTGCCCGAGCCGCGAGCGCTGGTGCTGCTCTCCGGCGTCGTGCAGGGACTGATGCTGCCGATGCTGGCCGGCGCGGCGGTCTACTTCCGCTATCGCAAGACCGACGAGCGGATCCGCCCCAGGAGCCGGGCCTGGGATGCGCTCCTCTGGCTCTCGTTCGCCGGGATGCTGATCACCGGTCTCTGGACCGCGTTCTCGCACTGGCTGAAGTAGCCAGACCGCTTCTCTGAGTGGACTCCCGTAGGGCAGGCGCCCCGCCTGCCATCTGCAGCGTTTACCCGGTTCGTGGCAGGCGGGGCGCCTGCCCTACAAGAGGCTCCGCTCAGACGGATGCCGCGACGCTCACTGCTGCTTCGCGTCGTTCAGTCCGTCGACGTAGCCGCGATCGTAGTCGGCGAGTTCGTCCTTCGCGATGCGGAACGTCTTGCCTTCGCCGCGAGCGATGCGAACGGCGTCGCCGGCGTCTTCGACGAATTCGCCGACGAGCGTGAACTCTTCGCTCTTATCGGTCCAGGTGCGCTCGACGGGCGGCTTGCCGAGCGTTCCCTCGGCGAGACCCTTCACGTACCCCTGGTCGTAACGCGAGAGCGCCGAGAGCGTGACGACGTAGCGCTCGCCCTTCGGCGTTTCGAGCCGGACCTCGCCCTGATCGTATTCCAGGATCGCCGCCTTCAGCGTGTGCGAGCCGCTGGCGTCGGTCCAGTCGCGGGAGGCTTCGGCGATCTCCGCTGTCGTCGAAGCGTTCTTCGGCTGCGAGTCGCGTACGCCCGACGGCGTTCCCGCGGGCGGCGCGGGAACCGCCTCATTTTCCGCATCGTCGCGAGCGGGGCCTGGCATGGGCAGATCGCGAGGCGCGGGAGAAATCGTCTCCGGAGCAGGACTCGCGGCAGCTCCCGGACCGGTCGCTGGATCCTCTTCGCCCGGGGGCGTGGGCGTGTAGTCGTCGACGCCCCCGACGGCAGGCGGGCTCAGCCGTTCGCCGATGGTCGGATCGAACGCGGGAAGGTTCGCATTCGGACCTGCCGTCGGACGAAGCGACGCGGGGGGAGGCGCCGCGGGGTCGACGATCTGCATCGCGAGCGCGTCGGGCCGGGGGCTCGAAGACTCCTGCGCCAGCACGTCGGAGAGCGGTTCCTCCTCTTCGCCGGAGAACAGCGCGGCTCCCGGCGTCGCGATCGTCTCCGGAGCGCCGACGGCAGACGGGGCGCCGGCCAGGTGGCGTCCCGGTCCGAAGCGAGGCGCGAAGTCCTCCTCCGCGAACGGCGATCCCGCGGGCTGCATCGCTTCGGCGAGATCAGTCCCTTCGGGCGAAGTTTCCTCTTCGACCGGGACCGCTCCGATCGCGTCGCGCAGCGTAGGCGCTTCGCCGAGGCTCTCCGGCCCGGGCGAGAATTCGGGCGGCGTCAGTTCGCCGACGGACGGAGCGAAATCCGCGTTCGCGAGCGGCGCAGGCGGCTGGACAGCGAGATCGGGCGCTCCGACGATCTCGGCCCCGACGATTTCTTCGCCGACCGGGCCGGGCGATTCAGTCGCCGCGATCTCTGGCGCAGCTTCCGAGAACGGGGCGGGCTCTCCCGACGGCGCCGAATCGAACGAGGGTTGAGGTCCGCCTCCCGCGACGCCCGGCGAAAGCGAGGGCGAAAACTCGAGCGGCGGCGGAGCGCTCTCGGCCAACGCCGTCTCCGGATCGTTCATCGGCTCGACGGCGGCCCCAGCGGCCGGGTCAGCGAGCGGGTTCAGACCGGCGGCGTCAGTCGACGGCGGCTGAAACTCTCCGGCGTTCTCCGGCGGCGTGAAGGCTTGCCCGAGCGCAGGAGCGGTCGGACCCTCTGCCCCCTCGAATGCAGGCGCCGAGAGGTCGCCGGCGGGCGCAGGCGTGGCCGAGAAGTCGTTGCCGCTCGGCGAGAACGCGGATGGACTCGGCTCGAACGCTTCCGGCTCGGCAGGCGACGACTTCGGCTCGATCGGGGACGAAGCGACAGGCTCCGGCGGAAATGACGGCGCCGCCGGGATCTGGTTCGGCGAACGTTCCGCGGGAACGCCGGGGACTTCGTCGTTCCTTGCGAAGCTGCTCGCGACGTCGGCAGCCGAGACTTCGCCCAGCGTGGCGTCGACGTTCAGGTCCAGCGGTCCTGCTTCGTCGCCCATCGCGATGTCGAGCGCCGGCTCGCCGGTCGCGCCTTCGCCCGACTGCGGTTTCTCGGCGACTTCCTCGACCGTGAAGCAACCGCCAGCGGAGATCGCCAGCGTCGCGAGAGCGCCCGCGGCGAACGCTCGCCGCAGGGAACGGAAGGAAGCGTTCACGGAACTCTCGTCAGCAGAAGTGGAAAGGTCGCGGTCGCCGCATCGTTCGCGAGAGGCCGCGCGAAGACAAGCGGCGAAGGTGGGCGCCGCGAAGGACTCGCCCCGGAATATCGGCGGCCGGGAATCGCGATACAATCGCTAGCTTACTTAAATCTCCTCGACCTTCCCAAGGTCGAATCGCCATAGCCGCCGACGCCGAAGCCCGATTTCGACGTCGAAAGAGACGTACCTATGTCCTCCGCCGCCGTAAACCGCAGCCGCAGCAGCCAGATCTTTCATCGGGCCCAGGAGCTGATGCCGGGCGGGGTGAACAGTCCCGCGCGAGCCTTCGGCGGCGTCGGCGGCGAGCCGATCGTCATCGCCCACGCCGACGGCCCTTACCTGTTCGACGTCGACGGCAACCGCTACGTCGATTTCATCGGTTCGTGGGGACCCATGATCCTGGGCCATCGTTTTCCCGCGGTGGAACAGGCGGCGATCGAAGCGGTCCGCCGGGGAACATCGTACGGCGCTCCGACCGAGGGGGAGAACCTGCTGGCGGAACTGATCATCGACGCCGTGCCGTCGATCGAGATGGTTCGCCTGGTGAACTCCGGCACGGAAGCGACGATGAGCGCGATCCGCCTCGCCCGGGGCTTCACGGGGAGGGACAAGATCGTCAAGTTCGCCGGCAACTATCACGGTCACGCCGATAGCCTGCTGGTCGCCGCGGGCAGCGCGGCCGCGACGCTGGGGGCGCCGAACTCCCCAGGGGTGACCGCCGGCGCTTCGCGGGACACGATCGTGGTCCGCTACAACGATCTCGATCACGTGAAGCAGGCGTTCGAGGCGTTTCCCGGCCAGATCGCCTGCGTGATCCTGGAGCCGGTCGTCGGCAACATGGGCTGCGTCCTGCCCGAGCCCGGATTTCTCGAAGGCCTTCGCGAACTGACGGAGCGCGAGGGTACCGTCCTGCTGTTCGACGAGGTGATGACCGGCTTCCGCGTCGCGTACGGCGGCGTGCAGGAGCGGTCCGGCATCACGCCCGACCTGACCACGCTGGGTAAGATCGTCGGCGGCGGATTCCCGCTGGCGGCTTACGGCGGCCGCCGCGAGATCATGCAGCGCGTGCTGCCCGCGGGGAAGGTGTTCCAGGCAGGCACCCTGAGCGGGAACCCGGTCGCCGTCGCCGCCGGTCGCGCGACGCTGACCGCTCTGAAGAAGGATCCGCCCTACGAGCGACTGGAAGCGAACTCCGCCCGGATCGCCGAGGCCCTCGATCGCGCGGCGACAGACCGCGGGCTGCCTCACTCGGTCGCGCGGATGGGCTCGATGATGACGCTTTTCTTCGGCACCGATGCGAAGGTCACCGACTGGGACGTCGCCGCGACCCTCGACACGGCCGCCTACGCAAGGTTCTTCTGGGCCATGATGAACCGCGGCGTCTACCTGCCGTGCAGCCAGTACGAAGCCCTGTTCGTCACCGACGCGTTGTCGGAGGACGACGTCGCGTTCACGCTGAACGCGATCGAAGCGGCGATGGGGGAGGTTTAGACCTACTGAGGCGGGCACGGAGCCATTCTCGTTTTTTCGCATCCCGCATCTCCTTCCGAGCGATATCGCCGTGAGAGCATCGTCAACCGCGGCGCCTCCGGTCGTCGAATCGCTCTCCACGTGGGAGGCCGCGGCGGTCGGCGCCTGTGCGGCGTTCGGGATCGCGGGTCTCGGCCTCTCGTATCTGGAGTTCGCCGGCGCCGAAGCGTGGTCGATCGGCTGCTTCGTCGCGGCTTACGTCGCGGGGGGCGCGTTCCCGTTGCAGACGGCCCTCGCCTCGCTGTTCCGGGGGAAGCTGAACGTCGATCTGCTGATGATCATCGCGGCGGTGGGAGCGGCCTCGATCGGCGACTGGGGCGAAGGGACGGTCCTGCTCTTCCTGTTTTCGCTCAGCGGGGCGCTCGAATCCTTCGCGATGGGGCGGACGACGAACTCCATCCGCGCGCTGATGCGACTGCGCCCCTTGGAGGCGACGATCCTCGACGCCGAGGGCGAACGCCGCGTCGCGGTCGAGTCGCTGAAGATCGGCGATCGGCTGCGGATTCGTCCGGGCGAACGCTTTCCCGCCGACGCCGTCGTCCGCGAAGGCGAGACCTGGGCGGACGAATCGACGCTGACGGGCGAAAGCGTCCCTGTGCCTAAGCCCGTCGGTTCGGAGATCTACGCCGGCACCATCAACGGCAGCGGCGCCGTAATCGCGGAGGTCTCCCGGGTCGCCGCCGACTCGGCCATCTCGCGAATCGTGCGATTGGTGGAGGAGGCCCAGTCGCAGAAGACCCCGACGCAGCGCTTCGTCGAGTCTTGGCAACAGCCTTACGTGATCGGAGTTCTGGCCGCTTCGGCAGCCGTCTTCGTCGGGGCGAGACTCGTCCATACGGAGGACTGGTACGACGCCTTCTATCATGCGATGACGCTGCTGGTCGCCGCGTCGCCCTGTGCAGTCGTGATCAGTTCGCCCGCCGTGGTACTCTCGGCGATCGCACGCGCGGCACGCGGGGGAGTGCTCTTCAAAGGAGGCGCCGCGCTGGAAGACTTGGGCGACGCGACGATCATGGCGCTCGACAAGACGGGCACGATCACCGTCGGAAAGCCAGGCGTCACCGATCTGATCCCGGACGAGGGCGTCGACGCGAACGATCTGCTCCGGTGGGCGGCGACCGTCGAGCGGTCGAGCGAACACCCGCTCGCCGGCGCCGTGGTCGACGAAGCGACGCGCCGCGGCGTGACGCTCTCGAACTCGCCTTTGCAGGAGTTTCACAGTCACACGGGAAGAGGCGTCCATGCCCGGGTCGACGGGCTCTGGATCGGCGTGGGGCGGGAGGATCTGTTCGAGACGCACGACCTGACCGTGCCGCAGGCGACGCGCGATGCGGCGGCCGCGCTCCGCCGGGCAGGCAAGACGGCGTTGATCGTGCGCACCGATCAGGGGGGCGGCGCCATCGGCGTCGCCGACCGGATCCGTCCCGAGGCCGCATCGGCTATCGCGTCGCTGAAGCGTCTCGGCATCTCGCGCGTCACGATCCTGACGGGAGACAATCAGCTTGTCGCGGACGAGGTCGCGAAGCAGGTAGGCGCGGACGAAACGCTCGCTGGCCTGATGCCCGATCAGAAGGTCCGCGAGATCAAGCGCCTGAGCGGTACCGTCGAGCGGACGGCGATGACCGGCGACGGCGTGAACGACGCCCCGGCGCTGGCGGCGGCTCACGTCGGGATCGCCATGGGCTCGGGCGGCGTCGACGTCGCTTTGGAGGTCGCGGATGTCGCGCTGATGCGGGACGATCTGCGTGCCCTCCCCTTCGCGGTCTGGATCAGCAGGCTGGCTCGCCGCCGCGTACGGCAGAACCTGATCTTCGCGTTCGGGATGATCGCCACGTTGATCCTGGCGTCGTTCTTCGATCTCCCCCTCTGGCTCGGCGTGCTCGGTCACGAAGGAAGCACCGTCCTCGTCATCCTCAACGGCATCCGCCTGTTGTGGGCGAAAGAGCCGCAGTTTTGACGCCTGCGAGTTCGCGTAGAACGTCACGGAGCGCTGTTCGCGGCCTGCGCATACGTCTCCCGGGTGGCCCGGATTGCTTGCCAATCCGGGTCGACGAAGTCGACAAGAGCAGCGGCAGCCGGAACGTTCGACCAGATCGAAAGCCGTGGCGAACGAACTGTCGATGCTCTTGCGGGCTGCGCCCGCCCGAATTGGCAAGCAATCCCAGAAAGGTCTTAGAACGCTCCCGTTCGTCTGCCAAGTCTACCTCGACGCGGCGTAGGCGAAGGAACGCAAAGCTCAGCGGCGGTCGCCGTTGGGCTTTTTTCGTAGACCGACAGGAACGCGAAGTCGGGCATCGGCACGCGGCAGAACGAACGACAGATGGCGACGTCGGGGCGAAGGGCCGCTAGGTGCTTCTATCGACCGAGGCGACAAGCGACCGCGACAAGCAGGCGCCGCCAAGCGAGCGGTTGCAGCCGAAACCCGATCGCTGAAACGAAGAATAAGGAGGGGGCAACGGCAAACAGCCGCTGCCAAGCGAACGACGAGGGGCTACGGAGTCGCGACCGGAAAAGCGGGTGATCCTGCCCCGTCTGCCCCTCGTCTCTTTTGCAGGAACAGCCGCGACAGGAGGCGGCGCGAAATGAATCGAAACCGAAGGGTCCGGGAACGAAGGCTCGCCCACGCTCGCGCGTTGAGCACGAGCAACTCCACACCGCTGCGTTCGCAGGCGCCGAGACATCCCGACGAGGCGTTCGTCGAATCTACGAGCGGACGCCGATACTGCGCCCAGCGTTGGACGCCGGGCTTCGCAAGCGATGTCATCCGAAAGCTGAGCGACCTCGTCGCCGAGCACGGCCCACATCCAGTCGTGCTGTGGAACCGCGTTTCGACGGAACGTCAAAGGAGGAATCTGCTGGACCAAGTTCGGCAACTGAGAGTCGCGCTACTCCTGCAACGGCTTCCGATTGTCGGCGCTTTCGAGTTCGTCGGTCACGCCAGCATCCATGACGAGCCGCAGTGGAGTCGATCAGGACGTCGGGAGCACGGATGGAGCAGATTCGAGAAAGCCGTCCAGTTCGCGAAGAAGAAGGGCGCATGGCTCGTCGCACCCAATCGGTCACGGTTCATCCGAGGCGAGGCTTACTACGGAGCATCCGACGACGGCGACCGTAGCAACGCGGAACTTGTCGGAACCCCGACGATCGCCGAGTTCAAGATGTTCGCCGAGCTACTCGATGGCGTCATCGCGGCGACGATCGACGAACCGGACGCGGCACCATCGTGGGACTTCGCCGAGGAGAAGAAACGCCTAAAGCTCGCGAAGGATCAGTCAGCAGGACACACGATTGCCTTCCGCGAGTATTACGCGCCGATCGCTATGCGACTTGCGAGCATCGGCGTAGGGCCGCGCAAGATCGCGCAGGCACTCGGCGTGCGCCGCGATTCGACGATTCGCGGCTGGCTGAAACGGCCCGATTTCAACTGCGCGCATTTTTCAGACGTCGAGTAGGCGAGCGAACGCCACCGGGCTCGATAAACGCGGGGTCTCAGGCGTTGACAGTGGGTCGCGCGACGAAGCGCGAGCGTAGTACGTCGTTTCGTTGAATCTGCTCTCTCGGCTACCTGCTTTTCGTGAGCTTGCTCACGTGGCCCGCCCTCTCTTGTCTGTCCGCGAACGTCGCCGTCGCGTTCGCTGAACCTACGTTGCCCGAGACGCCTGTTCGGTCGGTGGCGGGGCGAGCGCTTTCGCTGCTTTTCTCTGATCGTGTCCGCTCGTGGCAATCGCGTAGCTAAAGTGGCTGCTTGCGGTCGGACTCGCGTTGCCTCTTTAGGTTGTCCTCGTCGATGAAGCACGTTCGCCTTCAGCCCGTAAGTATGCGTCTCGACCCTCGCCTCGACGAGAAGTGGCTCCATGACGCGATCTGCAACGATCCGACGATCCTTGGCCTCGGCGACCTCGTCGTGAAGGATCGCGAGCGTATTCATCGCGGCGCGGGACGGCTCGACCTGCTTCTCCAAGACGCCGACGGCCCGAGTCGCTACGAAGTCGAGATTCAGCTCGGAGCGACAGACGAGACGCACATCATCCGAACGCTCGAATACTGGGACATCGAGCGGCGACGCTACCCGCAGTACGACCACACCGCCGTCATCATCGCCGAAGACATCACCTCTCGCTTCCTCAACGTGATCAGCCTATTCAACGGCTTCATCCCGTTGATGGCCGTGAAGGTGACGGCTATCGAGACGCCCGAGGGCATCGGGCTTCAGTTCACGCGCGTTCTCGACACGGTGCGGCTCGGCCTCGACGACGATACAGAGGAAGTCGAGCCCGTCGATCGTGCCTATTGGGAGTCGCGGGGCACGCCGGCGACGGTAAAGCTGGTCGATACCGTCGTCGGTATCGTTAAGGAGTTCGCCCCTCACGCCGAGCATAGCTACAACAAGCACTACATCGGCTTCAAACTAGAGGGCCGGGCTCGCAACTTCGCGACTTTCAAACCTCAAAAGTCGGCGCTTCGCCTCGAAGTCTGGCTGCCGCAGACTGACGAGCTAAACGGCGGACTGGAAGCCGCGGCGCCGGGTCTTTTCGACTACGACCAGCGATACGGACGCTACACGGCCAAGCTCGACGCCGCGTCGATCCAAGAGCACCGGAAGGTGCTGCGACAGATACTTGAGGAAGCGTATTCGCAACTGGCCTAGCGACAGACGGTCGCAGAGCAGACGCCGACGCGAAACCGCTCAGGATTCAGGAGCGGTTCGGCATCGCCTCTACGCGAGCGGCAGCGGGCTCAGAATCGGCGCTACGTTCCGTTCGTTCGACGCAGGATTACGGGCTCGCCGGATCAGCCGTTTCGCCGGTAGCCTTCTTGGCCGCAGCAAGTCGCGCCGTGAACTCGGCGACCTTATGCGGCGCCACGTAGACGTATTCGACGACGGCTCGAAAGAACTCATCGATTACCTCGACGTACTCGGGACGAATCGGCGCATCGTCGTCATCATGGGCACCGGCGTTTCGTAGTTGCCGCAGAACGTCCGTCATACCTGCCAAGTTCTGCGGAAGCACGCCTTGCGACTTCAGATCTTCCAAGCTCCTCGAAAGGTTCCCGGTCCATGTCCCTTGCTGCTTGCAAACCGATTCCAGGCAGCGACCTATCGCAGTCGCGAACAAGTTTGGTGCCCGCCCCTTGACCGACACCGCTTCTACGTAGTTCGCTCGAATTCGATCCGGAACGGAGGAATGAAGGGCAGCCGACTCAGGCCAGACTGACTCAAAAACATCGAAGCTGAAACCCAACGGAACGTACCCAGACCCGCCGTAAAACGCGGAACCGGAACCGTTCGGCTTCGCTTGCGCCATGCGAAAAAGCGTCGGCTGCGCGCATGTGGTACAGCGAGCTAGCAGCCCGTTGATTTTCGCCCTGCCTGCGCTATCCTCGCGTGATCTCGACGCGGGGGAGGAATCGCGATGGGCTTGGGCAAGCGGAAGCGGGAGACGCAGGGGACGTTCTGGGTTCCGACGGACAAGCTGGGGAGCGGTCCGCGAAACGTCTTCTACGACCGTCTGAACGGGCTGCTGGCCGAGATCGAATTCGACGGACGGCTCGAAGAGGCGGCCGCTCCGTACTACGAAACGACGGGGCGAAAGAGCCTGGCGCCGGGCGTCTACTTCCGGATGCTGTTCATCGGTTACTTCGAGGGGATCGACAGCCAGCGCGGCATCGCCTGGCGCTGCGACGACAGTCGCTCGCTGGCCCGTTTCCTGGGCTTCGGTCCCGGCGAGGAGACGCCGGACCATTCGACGCTCACGCTGACGCGAAACCGGCTGCCGCTGGAGATCCATCAGCTCGCGTTCGACCTGGTTCTCGGCCTCTGCCACGAGAAGGGTCTGCTCAAGGGCAAAACGCTCGGCGTCGACGCCAGCGATCTCGAAGCGAACGCTTCGATGAAGTCGATCGTCCGCCGGGAGAACGGCGACGACTGGCAGGAGTACGTTCGCAAGCTCTACGAAGCCGAAACGGGCGTAAGCGACCCGGACGACGAGGAGCTGCGCCGCTTCGACAGGAAGCGGAAGGACAAGAAGGTCTCCAACGACGAGTGGGTCAATCCGCACGATCCCGACGCTCGGATCGGGAAGATGAAGGACGGTCGCACGCATCTCAAGTACAAGGTCGAACACGCCGTCGATCTGGAGACGGACGTGATCGTCGCGGCGGAAGTCTACGAAGGGACCGCCGGCGACTGCCGGACGATCGAAGATACCGTGAACGCCGCGCGAACGAACCTGCGCGAGGCGGGCACGGGCTGCGACGTGGAAGAGGTCGCGGCGGACAAGGGCTATCACAGCGAAGAGTCGCTCGACCGGCTGCAGCACGAGACGCACGTGCGGACGTATATTCCGCAGCCGAAGCGAGCGAAGTCTCGGAAGCGAAAACGCAAGCCGCCGAGTCGTCAGGCGGCCTATCGTCGCAATCGCCGGAACGCGCGCGGACGTCGCGGTCGCAGGCTGCAGCGTCTACGAAGCGAGAAGGTCGAGCGGACGTTCGCGCACGTGCTCGAAACGGGCGGCGGCAGGAGAACCTGGCTTCGCGGGCTGGCCAAGATCCGCAAGCGCTACCTCGTCGCCGCCGTCGCTTACAACTTGGGACGGATCCTGCGCCAACTCCTCGGCGCCGGTAAGCCGAAACAGTTCGGAGAACTGGGAGCAGCGCTTTCCGCCGCGTTTGGGCTCTCCAGCTTCGCTGATTTCGCCGTCGGATCGCATCGAGCGATCTTAAGCATCTCGGTCGCCGTCCGGCTCCCGCTCCTGATGCCTCGACGCTCAGCGACCTTTTGAACGCTCAGGCTCTCGCGAACAGGGAAATCAACGGACTGTTAGGCGCGAGAGCGTCACTCGTAAGAATCATTTCTCGGACGAAGTCAATTTTCTCGTGAATCCGCTCCGTCGCCCCAGGCTCCGCACGCTTCCGATCGAGTGCGCGAATCCGGTCGAGGGCGTGGGCTAGTTCCTCACGGTCGAGTTCACCCAAGTCCGACGCCGACACCATATCCTTGAGAGTCTGGACTGTTCGCTCGACTTCCGAGTCAAGATGCGCCAGCGTCTGCGTACTGCCGTCCGTTCCTGCTTGGATCGCGCCGTAATTGTTTCCCTGAATATGAACGAAGATGGACGTTACGCGAGCCGAGTCGACGCGATCAGCCAACTCCTCCGCTTCGCGATCCCCGTACTCGTCTTCCAGCGCGAGCACGAGGTCGAGTACCCGATTCCTGACGAGATTAAGGACTTCGACGTAGCATCGGGTTCCGAACGTGCCCTTCGCCGTCATGCAGTTGAGGCCCTGAAGCGAGTGCGAGCCGATTAGCGGCACCAAGTCATTGAAGGGAATATCGACGCTGCCCTTGCTCGTGTCGACGGACTGAATAGTCGCGACGCTCTCTCGGCACGGATAGATGGAATAGAAGTCTCGGAGGTTCTCTGGAATCAGCACCAGCGGGATGGGCTGGTTATGGAGCGGTTGTCCGGTGAAGGCGATGAAGTTTCCCTTCAGTGACAGCTGAAAAAGCCGATAGAAGGGCAACTCGACATCGGGAGGATATCGATTCAATTCGTGCGTCACCCATGCGTTGAGCGGTCGGCTACCCGCTCTCGCGGTGAAGACTTTCAACATCCGCAAGGCTGTGCTGAGATCGCCACTGGGATCGATGACGAGGTCGCGAATCTTTCTTAGCACAACGCTCGCCTTCAGAAAAAATGACGGGGAGAACTTGGAGATTCTATCCGCATTCAGCTTTGGGTCGAGGAAGTCGGCTGCTTCGCGCGGCGATTGACCTAACGTGACAGCGACGCGCCGAGAATGGCTCGTGGAGCGTTGCAAGTCGCACGCTCGCGACGTCACCGGGTTCCGAGGGAGCGGCGAGATGATTAAGCAGATCGGTTCGTTCGTAGGGAAGGACGCCGACGGAAAGGCGTACACAATCCTCCTCCTTCAGCCGTACAACCGGATGGGAGGAACGCTCACCGAGTCGGACGAGTGGGTGCCGATTACGAAGCGACTACGAACGCCAGCGGGCGAAAGCGTCAGTCCTCGCGGGAACCGACGCTACCAGCTAATCAAGCGATCGGGCGAAGTCGTCGAACTCACGTCCGACGATCCGAACGCAGCGTGATCGTCGGACGCGAACTAGCCTTTCTTCCACGACGCCAAGAAGGACTTCAAGCGTTCGTAGTCGGCTAACTCGATGCGATAGCGACATCTGTCGCGTTCCTCGATCGCTCCCTTCGTGAAGCGAGATGTCGCGACGATCAGGCCACTGGTCGCGCGTCGCTGCTCGACTACCCCGTAAAGACCGCGAACGATTTCAGCACCGACGGGACGATCCTCAGCGTACCTTTTGCACTCCACGAGCGTCATCGACGGCCCCCAGATGTTGTGCCTAAGGAGAATCAAATCGAAGCCCCCATCTTTTGATTCTGGGGTTAACGTGACGTCGAAGCCGTGGTTCCTGAAAACGGCTGCCATCAAGAGCTCAAACTCGCGGGGCTTTATCTTGCGAAGTCTTTCCGGGTACGTCTGAAAATGCGCGACCAACTCGTCATTGATGTCGGCGAAGCGAATCTGAAGAGCGCGGGAGTGCTTCGGCAACACGGCGTTTTTTGTTGTGAACAACGCCTCCGTTGCCTCGCTCGGCCTCCAGTTGTCGTAGAAGAATTGCTCAAAGTCAGTGCCGTCTAAAGCGGCGTTGACTGCGCCGAGAACGTCGGGCTCAAACGCCGACTCGCCGCGAATCGTGTTCGCAAACCAAGCCTCTCGATAGATTTCGCCTAGTCGAGCAGCGAGTTCTTTGATCGTCGGGTATTCGTCTTCATAGAGGCCTTGTCCGTCCGTGCGAATGCAGATCGTTCCGCGAAGGCTATCGACAAAAGCACTGTCGATTGCGTGCCGCAACGCATTCTCCGCAGCATCGTCGCAAACGAGGTACGAGTCATTGAAAAGTCGGTCGTGCTCCGTGCGATCATCGAACTCGTAATCCGACAGTTCTGAGAACAAGCGCCAATGGGGGTCGTCGAATTCCCCAAAGTGATCATCGTCGTTGGGCATCGCCGCTTCTCCCGAACCAAAACCGCGCGAGGATTGCTTCCCAGATCGGTATTTCTACCCGAGGCTGTGTCGCTTGTCCCGCATCTGCATCCGCTGCACCGCTACCCTCGGCGACGCTCGCCGAAGCTCGTCGCCCGCTCGCGACGATGGGACCACGTTATTGGCGCGAATCGATCGCCCGCAGATAGCCGCGACTTGCGATCGTAAAGTTTCGGTATTCGCCCGAACGTAGCCTGCGAACCCCATCGACTCGCGGGATTCGCGGTTACCCGCGTCGCGTAATAGTTGTCACGGGTGAAGCAAAATCGACGCTTTACAGTCCCGATCGGCGGCGCTTACGATCGTCTCGGTTCGGAACGATCAGCAAGCGGGGAGCCCAAGTGAGCAAGAGCAAGCACGTCGCGATCTATGTCCGCGTCTCGTCCAAGTCGCAAAAGACGCGATCCCAAGAGCCTGACTTGAAACGCTGGGAGGCGTCGCAGGACGAGCCCGTGAAGTGGTACACGGACAAAGCGAGCGGGCTTTCGATGGATCGCCCAGCGTGGGGCAGGCTAGAGACCGCGATGAATCGTCGCGAAGTCTCGCGCGTGGTCGTCTGGCGCATCGATCGACTCGGGCGAACGGTGTCGGGACTGTCCAAATTGTTCGACTTCCTGCGAGAGCAGAAGATCGGGCTCGTCAGCGTGAAGGACGGTATCGACCTTTCGACGCCAGCGGGTCGTATGCTCGCAAACGTCCTCGCAAGCGCAGCCCAATTCGAGACCGAGCTACGCGGCGAGCGTGTCGCGGCTGGGCAAGCGGCGGCTCGCGCTGCGGGCAAGACTTGGGGCGGATCGCTGCCGGGCGTAAGGAAGAAAGTGACGCCCGAGCAAGAGCGAACGATCGTCAGGATGAAAGCAGCAGGCGAGAAGATCGTCGCCATCTCTCGCGTCGTGAAGCTCTCGCGTCCGACGATCTACAGCGTTCTCGCTGACGCTGCGAAGCCCGCGAAGCGACGAGCCCGATAACGGAAGTTCGATGATCTTTACACGGAGGCGATAAACTACGGCTGAGAAAGAGGGGAGAGTTGCGGATGATTAGCGAATGCAAACGCTGCCGAACGCGATTCTGGCCGTGGCAGTTGTGGTGTCCGAACTGCGGTCATGCGCTGCCGATAGTCGGCGGGTCGATCATGATCGCAATACTCTTTGCGATCAGCGCGATAATCATGCTATTCAACTGGTGGTTCGGAATCACTCCTGATCAACCGTGACTTTCAAACAAGCCCTCTACTCGCGAGCCTGCTGACGCGAAGATTCAATTCCAAACGAATCTTGACGCCTTACCGTGCTAACGAGAGATTTCGCGAGACGTGACCCAAAGGGTCTTTCCTCGCGACGTCTGTCCGATGCCCAAGAAACCCGCAAAGCGAACGCAGCTACCCGAACGCTACGAAGCTGGATTCCTGCGGACGCTCGACCGGCGGACTGACGTTTACCAGCGTCTGAAGGCAGCGTTCGACGCGATCGTCAGCGACGCTGGCGGCATCGACAATCTCACCCACGCGCGACGCTCGCTCGTCGAACGCTTCGTCTTCCTCGAAGCAGTTCTGCAAACGTGGGAAGCGGAGATCGCGACGAATCCCAAGGGCTCCGCTGAACTGCTCTCCCGCTGGGTCCAGGCGCTGAACTCGCTCCAGGGGCTCGCGAAGACGATCGGCCTCGACCGCAAGGCGAAACGGACGCCTTCGCTCAAGGCATACGTCGAGGAGCGTGCCTGATGGACATCCTCGCGGCCATTTCTGACGAGCATCTCTTTCGCCCATTTCTCGGCGACGAACTCGCGTCGTGGCGCCCATGGCTAACGGCTCTGCGGACGCTTTACGGTCTGCACGTCGTCTCGCGTGGGCAGGAGATCGTGCGGACTTGCACGGGACGCGATCCGACGCGAATGCCCAGCAAGGGTTTTAAGACGGCTCTGTTCCTGACCGGACGCCGCAGCGGGAAGTCTCGCATCTCGGCCATCATCGGCGCGTACGAAGCCGCTCTCGCCGGGCACGAATCGAAGCTCGCGAAGGGCGAGCGCGGCGTCGTCGCAATCGTCGCTCCGACGAAGCATCAAGGCAGAATCGTTCGCGACTACCTGCGAGCCATTTTTGAAACGCCGATGCTTGCGGCGGAAGTCGCGGCAGAGACGCAAGCCGGTTTCGAGCTAACGAACGGAACGCGGATCGAGATTCTCGCGGGCGACTGGCGAACCGTTCGCGGTTTTACGCTGCTCGCCGCTGTCGTGGATGAGGCTTGTTTCTTTGGCTACGAGGCCGAGAGCAAAATCCGCAGCGACACTGAGCTAGTGCGTGCGATCAAGCCCAGTCTCGCGACAGTCGGCGGGAAGCTCGTCTGCATCTCGTCGCCCTACGCTCGGCGCGGATGGTGTTTCGAGCAGTATCGAAAGCACTTCGGGAACGACGACGGGCGAACTCTCGTCTGGAACGCTCCGTCGAGAACGATGAATCCAACGCTGCCGCAGTCAGTCGTGGACGAAGCGATCGCCGAGGATCTCCAAGCTGCGAAGTCCGAGTATCTCGGCGAATTCAGGGATGACATCGGGGCGTTCGTCTCGCGAGAGCTAGTCGAAGGACTCGTCGTCAAAGGCAGAACCGAACTCTCGCCCAGCGCGAAGCTCCGCTACTTCGCCTTCGCTGACCTCAGCGGCGGTCGCTCAGACGACGCGGCTCTCGCTATCGCCCATCGCGAGGGACGGACGACCGTTATCGACGCTCTGCGATTTTGGAAGGCTCCGTTCAACCCGCATCGCGTCTTGCGCGACATGTCGGGCGTGCTCAACGGTTTCGGGGTTAGCCGCGTCACTGGTGACAACTACGCGGCGGACTTCGTCGCTCGCGGCTTTCAGTCACTCAGCGTCCGTTTCGCGAAGGCCAAGAAGCCCAAGGCCCAGCTATACGCGGAGATTCTTCCGGTGCTTTGCTCGGGCGAAGTGGAACTCCTCGACAACCCAAAGCTGATCGACCAACTGGCGAGCCTTGAACGCCGAACGCGAAGCGGCGGACGGGACGTGATCGATCATCCGACTGGCGGGCACGACGACCTCGCCAACGTTCTGGCCGGCGTGGTCGAACTTACCGCAACCAAGAAGAAGGTCGCAAGCAGTCTCTTTTGAAGGGAGCAAGGAACGATGGTCGAATCGGCGAAGGAATTTCACGAACGACAGGGAGCCGACTGCCTCAAGTTGGGGAATTGGCACCTCTATTCCAATGGGGCGCTGCGCGAGCACGCCATGCACGGGAAGTGGGTTGAGCCCCCGGACGACGAGTACGCATGCGCGAAGCTCGTCGTGAGATACCACGAGGAGTACGTCAGGCGAGCGGAGAAGGCGTTCGTCGACAAGAAGGATCAAGTTCTGGCGTGGGCGATTGCGCAGCAGAACGCGGGCTACGGCGCCGAAGACCAGGACGCGCTCGACGGACTGAAGGCCCTGAAGGCCGAGGTGACGAAGCGACGGCGCAAGCTCGCTGCGGCGCAGAAGGCGCTCGAAAAGGTCACGCCAGAGGAAGAACTCGAGGTCGAGGAGGAGTTCGAGGACGACGGAGGCGACGAGAAGTTCATCGCCGACGTGGTGAACCTCAAGATTTAGAACCTGCTATAGCCGGCAGTCGCCGGAGGAACGAATGATGGTCACGCTCACCGTATTCAACGTCGCGCCGCGTCAGGAGACTCCGTTGTTCCTTCCGGAGACTTTTGAGCGACGCGACGGCTCCGGCAGTCAGGCTGTCGCCAATGACGCGAGGGTGCGCGCGTCGGCGGAGTCTGCTGCCGAGTCGGCGACGGACAGCGGCAGGGTTAGCGGCCTGCCGCTTCCGTCGTTCGACTTCTGGAAATAAGGAGACGATCGATGTCGGTATCGCTTCGCGAGCTTGAGGGACGCGAGCATATTGTGGTCCCCGTCATCATGATCACGGCCGGGGTCGCGAACGGTTCGCAGGGACCGATCTATTACCCTGCTGACGTTCTTCGGCGATCGGTTCCACTTTGGAACGGGAAGCCGATCGTGGTCTACCATCCCGATCTCTACGGCGACGGCTTCGCGGGCAATCCGCAAGTCTTCAATCGCCAAAAGATCGGGACGATTTTTGGGACGATTTTCGATGGAAATCGGCTGAAGGCAGAAGCATGGATCGAGACGGCTCGCGTCGAACGAGTCGATCGGCGAGTCCTCGACGCGATTCGGGCGAATCGCATGACCGAAGTATCCACCGGGCTCATCGTGAACGGTGAGCCGACGGAAGGAACGTTCGGAAACAAGCCTTACTCCGTCGTCGCCGCGTCGCTCGTTCCCGATCATCTCGCCGTACTGCCTGACCAGATCGGAGCCTGTTCGATCGCTGACGGAGCGGGCCTGCTGCGTAACTCGCTCGCGGGCGCCACGCTCAGTCTGCCGGAGATGGCGTTCTGACCGCGAGAAATGGCCGTTGCCGCGTTCTGAGCGGTCCCGACGACGATCGGGCCGTTCGGATTCGGCACGACGCAAGACGCGGGATTTAGCGTTTCGCTGACGAAAACGTCCGTACGGGGATTTGCGAGCGTCCGCAGCGGGCGTTCTCATTCTTTCGGAGGGCGACACGGATCGGGAGTAGCTACCCGAGCCGCAGGCCGTTCTTTCTCCTGACCGAGATAGGCCGCGTCGCCCTCCGTTTTTCGCTTCGATCGACGGTCAGGAGAGGTCAGGACTATGGCGCTAGAGAACGCCCTTCAAACGGGCCTGCTGACGAGCATTCACGTCGCGGGCTACTGCCGCACGTCTAGCGAAGGTCAGCGGGATAACACGTCGATTCCCCGCCAGCGCGAAGACATCGAACGGTTCGCGAAGTCGCGGGGCTGGACCGTCGATCGCTGGTACATCGACGAATGCAAGTCGGGCAGCAAGATCGAGGGTCGCGACGAATTCCAGCTGATGATGCGCGACGCGGCGAACGGCGAATTCTCGGTCGTGGTCGTCTACGACACTACGCGGTTCGGACGCGATGGCGGAGACATCATCGAATCGGCGAAGACGCTGAAACGCGCGTTCGGCGTTCAGGTCGTCGATACGCGAGGGATGTTCGATAGCGGCGATCGGTCGCGCACGCTGACGAACTTCGTCGGCGCAGGCGTCGCCGAACACGAACGCCTCAGTATCCTCGAACGGACGAACCGTGGACGCATTGCCCGAGCCAGAGAGGGCAAGCCGTGGTCGCCGAAACGACCGATCGGTCGCGGCTACGACAAGGCGAATGGAAGTTGGTACGTCACTGACAAAGGACGAGCTATCGCCGAAGCTCTCCGGCGAAACGTCGGCGGCGAGGGCCTTACCGAACTTTGCACCGAGCTCGGTCTGGGCGACCGAAAGAGAATCTCCGAGTGGGTCCTTCACGGGCAACTCGCCGGAACCTACATCGCCAAGTTCCGCAGCCCCGACATCGGTCTCGCCGAGGACGTCGAAGTCGAAGCGATCCCGAACATCGTCACGGCTCGCTTGCTCGCCCAAGCGAAGAAGCAACTTGCGCACAACCGCACGTTCAATCGCTCGGATGTCACGAAGTACCCGCTTTCGGGATTCATCCGTTGCTCGGACTGCGGAAAAGCTCTGACCGCTCAGACGGATCGAGGGCGAGTCTGCTATCGACACAGAACTCCGACGTCATGCTCGATCAAAAGCGTTCGAGCCGATCGCGTCGAACAAGCCACGCTCGACTTCCTCTACGGGCAATTCCTCGACGAGCCGGCGTTCAACGCAGCGGTCGAGAAAGCAATGCCTCCAGCGGAACGTCGTGAAGAACTGCAAACCGAGCGGAGAAAGGTCGCCGATCGTCTCTCGGCGATGAGGCGAAAAATCGACAACTTCGCCAACGCAATTGCAGAAGGGGCAGATCCCTCGCTGCTGATCTCCAAGCAGATTGAATTCAAGAGAGAGTTAACTGTTCTGAGCGAACGGTTGAGCGCAATCGACGCGTCGATCGCCGACATGCCTTCGCCAGCGGACATTGCGGCGGATGCCCAGCGGACGAGGCTTCTGCTTCTGCTGAGCGTACAGCGACGCGACTGGCGGGAACTGACTCCCGACGAGATCAAGCGGTTTCTCGTTCACCTTTTCGGGGTGACGACGCCGAAGTCCAACACCGGACTTTTCGTCAGTGGGGACGAGAAGGGACGAACGCTCGTCACGTTTCGCGGGAACGTCGATTTCGGAGGCGCAGTTCGCGACGGGCGTTTCGTCCCTGACTACCTGTCGAAGTTCGCCAACGCAGATGCGTTCGCCGCGCAGAGCGCCTTCGACCTGGCGATCCGCGAGGCAGACGCCCGTCGAGACGAAGCACTCGCTGAGCTAAAACCTTTCAGGGATAGCAAGCAATCCGGGCCACCCAGACCATGCCGTTCGCCGAATCTAGAACCGCTTGGTGAGATCACGTCGGCCGCGTCGTGAACCATCGTGCCGATCGCGAACCGCGAACTGCGCTCGACGTCTAGTCGGTGCGAAACTCGGCTTGACCCCCGACCGCCGCTTCGGGGAAGATTCTGCCAAAGGAGTCGAACTCCCGTTTTCGCGAAGGAACGCGATCATGAAACGCGACATGGATCTGGTCCGGACGCTGCTCCGGGTCGTCGAGGCCGCCGACCAGGGCAAGGCCTACGAGAATCATCAACTGGACGTCTTCTCCCGCGAGGTGCAGTACCACCTCCGGCTGATCGTCGACGCCGGCCTCGCCCGGTGCGTCGGCGCCTCCAGCGACGGAGACGTCTGCATTCGTCTGACCTGGAAGGGTCACGAACTGCTGGAACTGACCCGCAGCGACGAAATCTGGAGCCGGGCCAAGCACGTCGTCCGCGACGCGACCGGCGGCACGCCTTTCGAGGCGATCACCGCCCTGCTGCGACGCTGGGCCATGGAGGCCGTCGGCGAAGATCGTCCGATTCACGTGGTGGATCAGGAACGCGCGACCGCGCCGCAGCGTTACGACAAGCGCTACGAGCGGGCCTACTTCCGCACGCCCCATCCGTTCCGCGTGGCTGTGCCCCCTGCCGGCGAATCGAACGGCAAGCGAACCGTCACGGACGCACGCTGGGAAACCCGCTTCGACCGCCCCTGGGAACCCTGGCTGGGCAAGTCGGAAAAGGCTGCCGACATCGTGTCGATCCACGTGGCGTAGGCGCTCTCGCGGTTCTCGCGAGATCCACGAAACATACGAACGCCGACGACTCCCCGCAGTCGTCGGCGTTTTTTCGTGCGCGAGGCAGTATACAATCGTCTCCGTCGATGGGAGGTCCGTCGAACGCAGGGAGATTGCGTGATGCCCGCCGCCCGGGAACGCCGTTCCAAGGTCTTCTTCAGCTACGCCCGCGTCGACGGCGCCTGGCTGCTGCATCGTCTGCGCAACGCGATTCGCGAACTGGCCGACGAGCAGGGGCTGGACGTCGAACTCTGGTGGGACAAGGAGGTCGAGGAGGGGCGCCCCAACATCGCGCCGGGCGAGAACTTCCTGCGTGTCATCGAAGACGCCATCGACGGCAGCAAGTTCGCGATCTTCCTGTTGTCGCCGAAGGCGGTCCGTTTCGACGGGACGTGCCTCAAGGAATTGCTTCATGCGCAGGCCCACGGCCTGAAGATTCTCCCCGTCGTCGCGGACGATCGCTACGCCGACGAGTTGTCGAAGGTCCGGTTCGACAACGAGCACAAGCGAGCGGTCCGGGAGTTGGAGCGAATCGACTTCGTCGACTTCTCCGCCTGCTGGCCCACGCCGGAGGGCGGCACGCGGTCCGACGTTCCGCCTGCGCCCGACGACGTCCAGGCGGAGCATCGCTTTCGCACGGCGTGGGAACGGTTGCGACCGCAGATCCTGCAGGGGCTCGCAGGAAAGCCGTTCGAGCGGCGGGAACTCTTCATCGTCGAGGACGCGCGGGCTTACCGGTCGCAGTTCCTGCCTGCGGAAGGGGCGCCTCTGCAACCGCGTCCCTCCGCGTGGCAGACGATCCAGGAACGCTCTTCGGCTCACTGCGGGCTGGTCGTCCATGGGGTCGGCGGCATCGGCAAAACGTCGCTGCTCCAGTGGATCGTGCGCGACAGCGGACGGCGCGTCGCGGCCTGCTGGCGTTGCGTTCGGGAGTTTCCTGCGACCTGGGACGTCGCCCAGTTCGTCCGCGCGGTAGCGATTCAACTGTTCGCCGAACTGCCCGAGTATCGCAAGGCGATCGATTCCCGGCGGGAGATCAAGTCGCTCTTTCAGCATCGCGACGCGGCGATCGACGATCCGGGCGGCATCTTCAAGCGGGCGGTCCTCGTGCCGCTGGCCGCTCTTCCCCCTCCGCCCGAGCCGCTGTTTCTGCTGGTAGACGGTCTGGACGAGGCGCCGGAATTCTCCGACGAGCGCCTGACGATTCCGGAATTGCTTCGGCTCTGCCACGACGATTTTCCGCCCTGGCTGCGGGTCGTCGCGACCGCGCAGACGCACTACGTGAGAAGCGATCTGAAGCTGCAGGGTTGGACCGAACTGGAAATCGATCCTCGCGATCCGGCTCATCAGGCGGACCTCAGGTCGTACATCGAACCTGGATTCCACGACCCCGCGTATGCAGAACTCTTTCGACTGACAGGGGCGTCGCCGGAAGAGGCGACCGATGCGGTGATGCAGATCGCGGCAGGCAACTTCCTGGTCGCAGCCTGGATGCTGAGGACGCTCTCGCAAAGCTGGCAGACGTGGCGCCTCGAATCAGCATCCGGAGCGGAGAACGTCGGAGCGGAGGCTCTCGATCCCGCCGCGTTCCGGGAGATGATCCGAAATCCGCCGCCGATCGGCGACTACGTCGTGAAGCGTCTGCGTCGTCGCTTCGGCAATCCGCAGGATCCGGCGTGGCGCGCGGCGTCGCGGTTCCTCGCCGTTCTGACCGCCGCCAAGCGGCCCCTCTCGGATGCGGAGCTTTCGGCGCTGGCCGGGCTCGAGCCGAAGGTTCTTCAGGAGATTAAACGCAATCTCGAAGGCATCCTCCAGACCATCCCGCCCCAGCGAACCGGCGGAGCGTTCTCCAGCGTCGAACGAACCGACTTCTTCCACAACGGCGTGCGGAAGTGGCTCCGCCAGGCGGGCGAGTTCCAGATCGACGAAAGCGAAGGGGACGCCGGCATCGCCAGCGCGATTCAGTCGGAACTGCACCGGGCGAAGTCGCTCCGCGTGCCTTACCTTCGCGAGTTCGGTTTGCAGCACCTGCTGCTCGCCGGTCGCCTCGACCTGGCGATCGACGTGCTCGAGACGTTCGTCGACGAAGAGAAGGAAGAGGAGACCACGCTCGGCCTGCAGCAGATGATCAAGAACGTCTTCTACGCGCTCGAACGCGTGCGCGAGAGCGACGTCGAGATGGCGCTGAACGTCGATCCCCGGCGCCTGGCGAAGATCATGCAGCGCGGCTGCGGCGAGATCCCCGCCTTCTACGGACCCGCGCGAATCCTGTTCGATCATCGCCTGGAACTATGGCCCGAGCTCCGGCAGGAACTAGTCGATGCAGACGATCTGCTCGTGCGATACGTCCTGGGCCGCGCGATCGCCGATTCCTACCTGAAGACGCGGCCGCGCGACCCCCGTCGGTCGGATCTCTGGCACGAGATCGTCTCCTGCTTCAGCTCGGCCGAAGAGGACGCGGCGTCGGCGGACGAAGCCGACCGCGACGAAGACGCAGCGATGGCCGCGTACAACCTGCGACAGTGGGCGCGATACGCCTGGCGCTTTCTCGTGTCGCAACCGGGCGTCGATCGGGACGCCAGGGCCCATCTCGCCGAGGGGATGGCCACGCTCAGCCGAAGCCCTGACTACAACGACCACATGATCCTGTGGGAGTGCCTGCTGGAAGGGGCTCTCACCGGCGAACTGCTGCCGAAAAAGCTTCCGCTCGCGTCGATCGCCGAGACGTTCCGCGATCCGCGATGGCCCTACCTGCGGCTCGACATGCTGGAGTTCGCCGCCCAGTGCGAGCGACGGGGCGACCCAGCCCTTTCGTGGCTCGGCGATGCGGCGGAGCTGCGGGCGGAGATCGACGTCGTTCAGTCGCGACTGGACGACGCGAAGTCTCAGCTCGCGCAGCTCAAGGAAAAGTACGACCGGAAGTCGGCGCTCGGCCTTCCGCTCTCGGAGTGGCAGCGACCCGCGGAACTGAACCGGGCGCTGAGAAAGACGACGAGCGAACTTCTACCCAGATCGTACGAAGAGATCGCCGAGTATCTCTCCCCGTTCGTGCTCCATCCCTGCTGGGAGGTCGTCGAGACGGCGGCATCGGTCGCGGCGATCCTGCTGGAGTATCGCTCGGATCTTCCCCGCCTGATCGCGAAGTGGGCGAAGAGTCCTCATTGGCAAGCGCGGTACGCAGCGGTCGACACGGCCTTCAACGCTCGCGGCACGATGGTGGGGGACGAGGCGTTCGACGACGTCGCATCGCTTACGGATCGTGACGATCTTCGCCGGGAACTTCGAACCAAGCAGACCGGCGAACTGACGTTCGACATTCTCATCGACGCGCTTTACGAGGATCCGGTCTCGCGCGTGCAGTTCATCGTCGCCGAGGACTTGTTCTATCTCTTCGACGACTACGAAATGATGTTCGAAGGGACCGCGGAGCCGTTGCCCGAGGACTATCACGAGCATGGCTTTCGCATCGCCGTGGCGCGGCACGAAAGGCCGATCCGGCACTGGCTCGCGACCGCGGCGGATTGCACGCTGCTGGACGAAGTTTTCCAGTTCGTCCACGGGATCATGCGAGGCAAGCGATCGGACGACGAGCCCGACTCGCCCGGCCGCAAAGCGATGCAGCCGCTGCTCCGCGAGTGGCTCTCCGGCGAGGTTAGTCCCTGCCTCGCGGTGCAGCCCGACTGGTGGGAACTCGACCGGGAAGCCTGGCTGGCGAAGATGAACGCCGTGCGGGATCGCCTGGCGTAGAGATTCGCGGAGCTTCCGTACTTATCCGGCGTACCATGCCCACGTCGCGACGCAGCGTGGGCATGCTCGGTTCGGCCGGCCCGTAACATGCCCACCGTTCCCGCGGAGCTGTGGGAATGCACACGAACGAACCGAGTCTCCTGTCACTCGTCCGTGACGCAGCCTTCGGACGCGCTCTTCACGTTCTTGATGTACTTGTAGAGCGTGCCGCGGGTCGCCTTGTAGGCGGGCGCTTTCCAAGCGCCCTTGCGGCGCTGGAACTCGTCGGCGGAAACGTCCGCGTCGATGGCCAGCTTCTGCGCGTCGATCGTGATCTTGTCGCCCGTCTGAACGAGCGCGATCGGACCGCCCTCCTGGGCCTCCGGCGCGATGTGGCCGACGATGAAGCCGTGCGAACCGCCCGAGAAGCGCCCGTCCGTGAGCAGCGCGACGTCGGCGCCCAGGCCCGCGCCCATGATCGCCGAGGTGGGCGTAAGCATCTCCGGCATGCCGGGTCCGCCCTTGGGACCTTCGT
Source organism: Lignipirellula cremea (assembly GCF_056501455.1). Classification (NCBI taxonomy): domain Bacteria; kingdom Pseudomonadati; phylum Planctomycetota; class Planctomycetia; order Pirellulales; family Pirellulaceae; genus Lignipirellula; species Lignipirellula cremea. Next base: position 3,813,353 of record NZ_CM151415.1, on the reverse strand, counting down.
AGCGGATGATCACGACATCCCCCTTGAGGATCTTGCCGTCCTCCAACGCGTGGAGCATATCCTCTTCGCTGTCGAAGACGTTGGCGCGACCGGTGAAGACCAGGCCCTCCTTGCCGGTGATCTTCGCGACGGCGCCCTCGGGGGCGAGATTGCCGCGCAGGATCGTGATGTGACCGGTCGGCTTGATCGGGTTCTCGATCCCGTGGAAGACCTTCTGCCCCTTGGCGAAGCCGGGTAGCTCGGCCAGGTTCTCGGCGATCGTCTTGCCCGTGACGGTCATGCAGGAACCGTCGAGCATCCCCTTTTCGAGCAGGTACTTCATCACCGCGGGCGTGCCGCCGACGGCGTGGAGGTCTTCCTGCACGAACTTGCCGCTCGGCTTGAGATCGGCGAGGAACGGCACGCGATCGCTGACCGACTGGAAGTCGTCGATCGTGACCGAGACGTCGACCGCGCGGGCCATCGCGATCAGGTGCAGCACGGCGTTCGTCGAACCGCCCAGCGCCATGACGGTGACCATCGCGTTCTCGAACGCAGCGCGGGTCATGATGTCCCGCGGCTTGAGGTCCACTTCCAGCAGCTTCAGGATCTGGGCGCCCGCTTCGCGGCACTCCTTGATCTTGTCGAGATCTTCCGCCGGAATCGAGGAGCTATAGGGCAGCGACATGCCGAGCGCTTCGATCGCGCTGGCCATGGTGTTCGCGGTATACATCCCGCCGCAGGCGCCGGCGCCGGGACAGGAGTGCCGCACGATCGCCTGGCGGGTCGTTTCGTCGATCGTCCCGGCCAAAGCCTGACCGTAGCACTGGAAGGCGGAGACGATGTCGAGCTTGTCGTCGCCCGCTCGCTTGCCGGCGCGGATCGTCCCGCCGTAGACCATGATCGCGGGGCGATTCAGGCGCCCCATCGCCATCAGGCAGCCGGGCATGTTCTTGTCGCAGCCTGGAAGCGCGACGAGGGCATCGTACCACTGCCCTCCCATGACGGTTTCGATCGAGTCGGCGATCAGGTCGCGGGACTGCAGGGAGAAACTCATCCCCTCGGTGCCCATCGAGATGCCGTCGCTGACGCCGACGGTGTTGAACCGCATCCCGACCATGCCGGCGCCGACGACGCCCTCCTTGACGTACTCGGCCAGCTTGTTGAGGTGCATGTTGCAGGTGTTGCCCTCGTACCAGACGCTGGCGATGCCGACCTGCGGCTTCTGCATATCCTCTTCGGTCATGCCCGTGCCGTAGAGCATCGCCTGCGACGCCCCCTGGCTCTTGGGCTGCGTGATCCGACGGCTGTACTTGTTCAGAATGGAGGTCATGTGGCGGAGAGCGTGCTGACGCTGAAGGGGGCGACGGGGAGAGGCGACGGCGGTCGTCACGGGAGCGGTTCGCTCGACCGGACGGCCTGAATCGCCCCGCGGTTCGCGCCCCCTGCGGGAGGGCCGGGGGAAAGGGAGCGATTTTAGCCGGACGCTCCAATCGCCGGAAGTTGGCGGGCCGGGAGAGCCGGACCTTGTCGATGCGATGTCGATGCGAGCGACGCGATCCGCTATCCTGCGAGCCGCTGGAGTCGGATCGCGAGCGGCGGCGGAGTCATTCGGGTGAGCACGTCACTGCACGTTTATTGCGTCCCGCTCGAAGCGCTGAAGCGGGTTCCCGGCTCGGGCGATGCGGCGTTGCTGCAGCGGATCGCGGACGGATCTTCGCGCGCGATGGCGGAAATCGACGCGGCCTCGCATCAGTGCGTCGAGGACGAGGTTTATCCTTACTTCCTGCCGGCGGCGGACGCGGTGCGGCAGATCGTCGAGGGCGCTCCGCTCGACCGGGAGGTCGGGCAGGTCTATGTCCACGCTTACGAACTGATCTGCGGCGCCCTGGCGTTCGAGCGCTGCGGAAACTGGTCGCCGATCGCCGAATCCGAGGCTTACTTCGCGAAGCTCGACGCCGCGCTTACCTCGCATCACGCGACCGCGACCCTCGATCGGCTGACCTGCGGCGGCCCCGTCTTTCCCGTACCGATCGTCGACTGCTTTCCTTCGCCCGGCTGGTGGCCGCCCGGCACGATCGCCCAGTCGCACCACGCGCTCGAAACGCGGTTCGGCCTCGTTCGACGCTGGTTCGCCGGAGAGACCGACCCCGAAGTCGCCGAAGCTCTCGCAGATATCCGCGGGTGGTTAGCGACCGCCGTGCGGCATCCCGGCAGCTGTCTCGTTGGAGTTCATCACTTCTGAGGTCGACCGAACGCTCGTCCGCCCCCGACGAATCGCCGAGCGCACCTAACCCGAAATCTCCGGCGCGTCCTCGTCGCCGAGGGCGTCTTTCACGTAAAGCTGGTTCACGACGACCATGCCGACGGCGAGCAGCGGCGAAGCGACCATCAGGCCGAGGAAGCCGAAGATCAGGCCCATGAACGCCTGAAACGCGATCAGCAGCGCGGGCGGCAGCGAGACCTGCCGCTTCTGGATCAGCGGCGTGAGGACGTAGCTCTCGACAAGCTGCATCGCGCAGTAGAGGCCGATCACCCACGCGACGGTCGAAAGTCCCTGCGGCAGCGCCAGCAGCGACGCGAGCGTCACCGCGATCAGGCCGCCGATGTTCGGGATGAACGCCAGCAGCCCGGTAATCAGGCCCATCATGAAGGGGAGCGGGACGCCCAGGATCCACAGAATGGCCCCGGTCGCGGACCCGGTGATCGCCATCGTCGCCATTCGCCCCAGCGCCCAACTCCAGAGCGTCGACTCCAGCCGATCGAGTAAGTCACCGAATCGCGGGCGACGCGACTTCGGAAACAGGCGAATCAGGCCGAATCGGTAGAGCTTGGGATCGGTCGCGAGGAAGACCGTCACCGCGAGCACGATCAACAGGTTCAACCCGATCCCGAACGCGGTCGAGAACGTCTGCATCACCGCGGCCGTCACTCTGCCTACGCTCGGCATCCACTCGGGAGAGGACGCCTGCTCGTCGTCGCCTCTGTCGGACCCGTCCCCCTCGGCTCGGCCGCCGGTCGCTGCGGCGGCAGGCTCTTCGTCGGCGGAAGCGCCTTCACGTGGCTGTCCGCCGGTTTCTTCGACCGGGTCGCTCTGATTCCTGCCGTTCTCGTCCTCGCCCCCGTCGCTGCCCTCTTCGCCGACCGGATTGCCGGAATCGTCCGCTGAAGGCGACGTCGCCGAGGTCCCTCCCAGGGAGGGCGGAAGGACCGCCTGGCCCTGTTCGAGCGTCGGCCCGACGAGCGGAAGCGACGTCGCGATGGAGCGAAGCAGGGGCCGCTTTCGGAGCAGTTCGTCCGCCTTCGCTGCGGCTTCGTCGAATTGCTTCGACGCCTGGACGACTTGCTCCCGGATCTGCATCCCGAAGAAGATGCCGCCTCCGACGAACGCCGCCAGCAGAATCGTCAGAACCAGGCCGAGCGCCCAGCCGCGCGAGAGCGGGGTGACCGAGGCGACCCAGAAGCTAATCCGGTTCAGCACGATCGCGAACAGGATCGAAGTGAAGAGCAGAAAGAAAAGCTGGGTCGCGTAAACGAACGACGTAACCCCCAGCGCGACTGCCAGGAGAATCGCCGTCGCGATGCCGACCGCCCAGAGCGTTCGATTCAAATAAGCCGGGGTAAGCGGTTCGTCAGCGGGCGACATCGAGCCTCAGGGTCGGGCGGAAGGGAAACCATTCTCCGCAGGCAGGGTAGGCGCGAAGCTGGCCAGAGGTACCCGACGACGCCTAAACACATGGCGAATCGGCTTACGCTCCGCGATCTTGCAGATTCGGAAGCGGCGCTATCCGAAAACGTCAGGCTGGACGAACTTGTCCGCTGCGGTTAAGATTTCGCCGTTGATCCTCCTGGCCGTCTGAGCCTGCGGATTATCGCCAGGTCCAATGGCTTTTTCGGAGGACGCGAGGTCGCGTCCCGCTAATTCGGTCCTGGAACTCTCGGTCGCCACGTAACTTGCGACGCATCGGCAGCCTCTAAGGCCCAGCCGGTCCGAAGCCTGGGGCCGCGACCTCTAGGACCAGAATTTTGACGACGTTCGCTTCGCTCGGCTTGGCCGAGCCTCTCCTTCGTGCCGTTACCGCCGAAGGTTACGAAACGCCCACGCCGATTCAGGCGCAGGCCATTCTGCCGCTCGTGCAAGGCGCCGACCTGCTGGGCTGTGCCCAGACGGGTACGGGCAAGACCGCCGCGTTCGCGCTGCCGGTGCTCCATCGCCTGATCGAGGGGGGCGTTCCCCCGCGCCATGGGAAGCGGTTCATTCGGGCGCTGATTCTTGCGCCGACGCGCGAGCTGGCGATCCAGATCCGCGACAGTTTCACGACCTACGGCGGCGGCGTTCACCTGCGCAGCGCGGTCGTGATGGGCGGCGTCGGACAGGGCAATCAGGTTCGCGCCCTGCAACAGGGCGTCGATATCCTCGTCGCCACGCCGGGACGTCTGGCCGACCTGAAGAATCAGGGCCTGGTCGACTTCAGTCGGGTCGAAATCTTCGTCGTCGACGAGGCCGACCGCATGCTGGACATGGGCTTCCTGCCCGAGGTGCAGCGGATCGCGAGCTGGCTGCCCGAGCAGCGCCAGACGGCGATGTTCTCGGCCACGATGCCGGGCCCGATCGAGAAGCTGGCCAACACGCTGCTGCACAAGCCGGTCCGGATTCGGATCGAGCCGCAGAAGCATCGCGAGCCGCTGGTCGAAACGTCGGTCGTGCATGTCCATCAGCAGGAAAAGCCCGATCTGATCGTTTCGATGATCCAGAACGAGGCGGTCTCCCGCGCGGTCGTCTTCACCCGCACCAAGCACGGCGCCGATCGCGTCGCCAAGCAACTCGTCAAAGCCGGCATCCCGGCCGAGGCGATGCACGGTAACAAGAGCCAGAACGCCCGGCAGCGGACGCTCGACGCGTTCCGTTCGAACCGGCCTCCGGTTCTGGTCGCGACCGACCTGGCCGCCCGCGGGCTGGACGTCGAAGACGTTTCGCACGTCTTCAATTACGACCTGCCGACGGAACCGGAAACGTACGTCCATCGCATCGGACGCACGGGCCGGGCCGGAGCGACGGGCAAGGCGATCGCCTTCTGCGCTCCCGACGAGCGTAAGGCGCTGATGGACATCGAGCGCTTCCTGGGCAAGCGGGTCCTCGTGCAGCAGGTCGAAGGCTTCGAGGCCCCGGCCGTGCAGGTTCGCCAGGCCGAGGTTCGTCCGAAGAACTTCCAGGGCGTCCGTCGGAAGAGCGGCTTCACCGGCGGTCGTCGCGAAATGCAGGCGGCGACGATGAACGGCGGCTCCTCCGCGGGTCAGTCGGGCGAAGGTCGCGCTCCGCGTGCCTTCAGCGAACCGACGACTCCCAACGGCAAGCGTGCCTTCGGCAAGAAGCCCGCGGCCAAGCCGCGTCCCGTCGCGGCGACCTCCGGCGCTCCTGCCGCTGCGGGGGACGGCGTCTACGGCAGTTCGCGTCCCCGGGCCAGGAAGGCCGCCAAGCGCTCCGGCGCGAGCAGCGGCGGCCCGAAGCCTCAGGGCGGATACGGCGGCGGCGCGTCTTCCAACAGCGGACGCCCTCGCAGCAATCGTCCCCGTCCGTCGGGCGCGTGATCAAGTCTGCAACAGGCGAGCGGAGGGTATAAGCCCTCCGTGTTCGCGCCACCTAACAGTGCGTCATGCCCACGTCGCGTCAGCAACGTGGGCATGTTCGTTTAGGTACTGCTCGTTCGATAGTGAGCGACCACTGAGGTTCGCGATCGCACGATCAGTTGGCGACTTCCGCGACGCGGTGGGCGGTAGCCTTCTGTTCGCCTGACTTCTCGCCGCCGCCCCGCTTGCGGAAGATGACCTTGGCGTAGTGGGCGTCGTAGTCGTGGTCGCCGTGCTTGGCGCGAAGGATCTCCTTTACGGCCTTGGGCGCCTTCACTTCCTGCCGCGTGAATTCGACGATCTCGACGTCGAAGGAGCGGATGATGTCCATCACCTCGCCCAGGTAGAGTCGCGCCAGGCCATGCTCGTCGGTGCGGAAGTAAATCACGTCCACGATCAGGTCGGCCAGCTTCTCGTACCCGGCGCCGAGCTTCCTGCAGAGCAGCTTGCGCATCTCGTCGGGCGTCAGCAGGAGATGCCCCCAGTCGGGGACGAAGTCGCCGCCGTCCTCGAAGGGCGACTGTGGCAGCTTGAGATGCTTTTCCCAGTCGCGCACCAGGATGGCGAAGATGTGGTGCCCCGCGTAGCAGCCCCACTGGCAGCACCACTCGACGTAGCCGTAGCCGCCCGGCTTGAGCACGCGGACATGCTCGGCCATGACGGCCCGCGTGTCCTTGAGGTGCTCCATCACCGAAAGCGAGTAAGCGAAGTCGAACGTGTCGTCCGGAAACGGAAGCTCGACCTCGCCGCTGTTGACGAAGGCGGTTTTGGCGTCGCCCGGGACGTTCTCCATCCCGCCGACGTTGCAGCCGGTGACGTGCTTGACGAACTGCGACAGGATGCGATCCTGCGTCGGATTGCACCCGATGTCGAGGGCTTCCACGCGCTCGCGATCGCCGGCCTTGGGATAGAGCTCCTCCAGCACCTTGATCGTGCCGGCGAGCTGAACCCGCTGGAACTCGTAGAGATCCGCGGCGTCGATCTGGTCCATCCAGACCGGACGGGGCGGCGCGACGTTCTTCGGTTGACGGCGAAACAGCATCGGGAAGCGTTCGTGCGAGAGGTCTGTCAGGCGAGCGTCACGACGTCGCGACCATGCGGTCGGCGGCCTTCCGCGCGGCGGCGACGTCGCTGGCCGGTTTGCGGAACGTGACGGTGGTGTGATACGTCTCGAAGTCGTGTTCGCCGTGGATCGTTTCGAGCGCGAGCTTGAGCGGCTTCGGCGCCGGCATCGATTCGTTCTTGACCTCGACGATCTCGACGTCGAACGAACGGATGATCTCCATCACGTCGTCCAGGAAGAGCCGCGACAGGCCGTACTGATCGACCCGGTCGTAGATCGAGAAAACGATGTAATCGACCAGCTTCTCGGTCCCGGGGCCGAGCCGCTTCTGGACGTGCGCCCGCATTTCGTCGGGCGTCAGGAGCAGATGGCCCCAGTCGGGAACGAATTCGCCGCCGTCCTTGAACGCGGTCTGCGGCATCTCGAAAACGGTCTCCCAGTAGCGGACCATCGCTTCGAAGATATGGTGGCCGCTGGGGCTTCCCCAACTGCAGGCCCAGTCGATGAAGCCGTAGCCGCCAGGCTTCACGACGCGGACATGCTCCGCGATCATCGCCCGGGTGTCGGCGAGATGCTCCATGATGTTGAGCGAGAAGGCGAAGTCGACCGACCCCTCCACCAGCGGCAGTTCCCGCTCGGCGCTGTTGAGGAAGCTGGTGCGCTCGTCCGAGGCCTCGGTCTCCATGCCGCCGAGGTTGGTGCCGGTGACGTGGCCGACGTACTTCGACAGCAGGCGATCCTGCAGCGGGTTGCACCCGATGTCGAGGACGCGGACCTTCGCCCGCTGGACGGGATCGGGAAAGAGCCGCTCGATCTCTTCGAGAGTGACCTTGAGCTGGGTCTTCTGATAATTCTCGAGCGGGGCCGATTCGATCTCGTCGAGCCACACCGGTCGGCGAGGCCGGAGACGCCAGGGGAAGATCATCGGCACGCGCTCCGCGGATTCGAAACCGTCTCGCCCCTTCCGTACCGTCCGGATTCTCCGTCCGGGCCCTTCGAATCGGGGCCCTGCGAATCAGGGCCCCTCGAATCAGGGCGGGGCAAGCGTCGCTTTCAAGGTAGTCCGCTCCGCGGCGCCTCGGAAGCGCAGGCGGCGCTCTCTTCCCGATCGGCAGGCCTCCTCGACAGCGCGTTCGACACGACCAGCACGACCGGCAGGAAGCGACTGAGAATTTACGACCGGGCGGACGTGCCTCGGAGGGCTATCACCTTCCGCTTGCTCGGGAATCAGCGAACTCACCGCTTGCCGCGGATCGCCTCGGCCAGTTCGCCCTTGCTCATCTTGCTGCGGCCGGCGATGTCGAGCGATTTGGCCCGGTTGTAGAGTTCCTGCTTCGATCGCTCCTCGAGCGGACGGTTCGGATTGCCGGTCCCCTGCGTCGTCTTGTTCGGCTTGCGGCCCTCTTCGCGGCGATGCTTGTTGACCGTGCGCCCGGCGATCTCCTCAGCGCGGTCGTTCGAGGCGCCGCGGTCCCTCGAACTTTCCTTGACGTGTTCGTACATCCGTTCATCTTTTTTCGACCAGGCAGCCGGCATGACGTTCTCCTTTCGACGATACGAGCCAGAAGAGGACGAACCCTTCGCCTGAATCGTCGTGCAAAGGGAGCGCCGATGTCTCGAACGGGATCGCGAAAAGCCCGTGTGAAGCAATGCGCAAGCAAAAGCCCGAGACGCACGGCGTCTCGGGCTCTTCGGTGGGTTGATGGATAGCGACTGAGCGAACGGATCCGCTTATTCGTCGTCGGTCAGGTCGTCCAGATCGGCCTGCTGGTAGTAGTACGCCGCGTAGGCGTTCGCCGCGGCTTCGTCGGAGTAAACCGCGGACCCGCCCGTCGCCAGGTAGATGTCGTAGTAGGCGAAGTAAAAGTTGTAGTAGCTGTACGCGGTCCCGGCCGCGCGGTACTCGATGTACTGACCGACGGTCGCCGCATCGTCGATGCCGTCCGCAATCAGCGCGGTGCAGAGCGCCTGGTACTGGCGGGCGTACTCGGCGTAGACGTACGAGTAATAAACCGGACCGACCGGGCCGTACGTCTGATTGAGCGCGTCGGCGTAGATGAACGCCAGTTCGACGTATGCGGCGATCTCCCCGCTCCAGGGACGCGTGTAGAAGTAACGCTCGTCGATGACCGAGGGATAGGCGTCGATCTGGGCATGCACGAACGAGACCTTCGTCGATCCTTTGACGCTGGCCTTCGCGACGATCGTCTTTCCGTCTGCCGATATGCAGGGAACGTCGACGAAGTGCAGCTTCGGCAGCGCGCCGTTCTCGAAGACCTTGTTGAGCGCCCGATCGACGGACGTGAGCTTGCCCTGCTCCATCCCCTGCACGCGGAGGAAGCCTTCGAGCCTCCCCTTTCGGTTTTGAGCTTCTCCGCCGATGACTTGCCCGTCGTCGCTCGCGGAGCTGACGAACGAGCTGCGGACATTGGTCAGGCCGCCGAGGTTCAGGACGGACAGGCTCGGAAGTCGCGAGCGGAACGCCTGGCGAGGCGTCAAGCCCCGGACGCTGACCTCTCCGAAGATGAACGCCCCATCGGAGCTGACCAGATCGGCGCTGCCCGGGAAGTCGCCGACGTTGTAGATGCGGGTGACGCGAGTCGAGGGCGTCGCGATGAACGGCACGAAGACGCCGTCGGCGTTCTGCGCGCTGCCGACGATGACGGAAGCGTCGTCCGTCGCGTCCTCGACGTTGAGATTCCTGCCCTCGAACGCTCCCAGGTCGATCATGCCGCGTGCTTCGGTCCAGACGAACAGATGCCATGCTCCGCCGACAACTTGGGAGCGACCGATCACGGTCTGTCCGTCGGCGGAGACCAGCAGCGCTTCCGACGCGACTCCGCCGAGCGTTCCGAGATCGGTCAGGTTCTGCAGCTTCGCCTGCGAGAACGTCGCGCGAAACGCGTGCAGCGCGCCGTCGACCGTCTCCGCGGTTCCGACGATCGCGGTCCCGGCTGCGGAGACGTCGTTCGCGACCGCGTAGGAGCCGCCCAGCCCCCCGATATCCAGACAACCCGTCGGCTTCTTCCAGACGAAAGCCGAGGTCTGGCCGTTCTTCACGAACGAACCGACGACGGTCAGGCCGTCTGCACTGACGGCGGCGGCATGGCTCGACGTGCCGCGCGTGCCGACGACGGTGAGGCCTTCCTGGACGGACCAGCGATACGCCCGGACCGACTGCGGATATTCCACGTCGCCGACCACGACATCCGCGGACGAGACGCAGTCGACGACGCTGACGACGTCGCCAGGCAGTCGACGGAACGTGTCGGCCCGCGACGAAGCGCCGACGGCGAGCGTCGCGGCAGTCAGGATTGCGAGCGAAGCGAAGCGGGGGGGAAACATGTGCGGCGACTCCCGGATGTGGTCGGCGGCGACGACGCTCGTCGATCGCCTCCACCTATTACAGGCTTTGCGGCGGGAAATGAGAACGGGCTGTGCGGTTTGTGACGAAAAATCGGCCCGCCGCTTCTCCCCCGTGCGGACGGTTAGATCGCGGCGCCGCCGGGGCCGAACCGATCGCTCGCGATCCGCGGGCACGGGAGCTCATTCCGGCAGCCACAGCGTCCGGACACTCGGTTTCGCCGCGACGTCCGAGCGGCGGCGGGCCTTGATCCGGACGTAAGGCGCGGCGTAGCGACAACGATGGCCGAACTCCCCCGGCGCTGCGTCCGGGCGGGCGTGAAGGGGCTCGATCAGATCCTCGATCCAGAAGCCCGCCCGACAGAGCCCGCCGATCAGGTCCTCCCAGCGGTGCAGGAACTCCCGCGTCCCCTCCTCCCGCAGGCGACTTCCCACGACGTTCGGCAGCGGATCGGTCGTGTAGTACGGCGTCTCCAGCCGATAGGCGCCGCCGTCGGGACGCTGGCTCGTCTGGAGACTCGTCGGCTGCTTGTGCTGGCTGACGTAGACGCCGTCAGGACGCGTGACGCGGGCGACTTCCGCATACGTCGCCGCGATGCCCGGCAGGTAGCACGTGCTGACCGGATGAATCACGACGTCGAACGAGGCGCTGTCGAGCGCCGACAGGTCGTCCATTGACGCTTCGACGGCACGAACGGGAAGTCCGCGTTCCGCCGCGACCTCGCGATCGAGCACCAGCATCGCGGGGCTGAGATCGACCACCGTGACGTTCGCCCCGGCTTGTGCGTAGAGCGCGGAGTGCTTGCCCCCTCCCGCCGCCAGGCAGAGCACGTCCTTCCCCGCGAGCGATCCGCCCAGCCAGCCGATCCCGTCGATCGTCGCCAGCGGATCGTGCAGGTCCTCATCCTTGACCGGACGGGTGAATCGATCCTTTTTCGACACCAGCGCGTCCCACGCGCGGCGGTTCTGCTTCAGGGCCTCGTCGCGGTCGCTCATGCGCTCTGGATCGAAATCAGTAGAATGTCCCGTTCAGTCGCTCACGATACGGAACGCTCTGACGCAGGCGTCGCGATATGGCCCAGGATCTGTCGAAGATTCACGAACTGGTGACGGACCTCTTTCCCCCGCCCTCCGCGGACGACTGGGATCGTTACCGACTGTCGGACGAGCAGGTCAGCTTCTTTCACGAGCAGGGCTATCTTAGCGGCGTCCGCATCCTGGACGAAACGCAGGCGGATGCGCTCTGCGAGGAACTGACCGCATTTTTCGATCCCGCTCACCACGGCGCCGACCTCTGGTACGAGTACAACTCGAACGAGTCGGCCGATCCCTCGCGGGTGCTCTTTCACGCCCTCGGCGCCTGGCGCATCGGCAAGGCGTTCCACGACCTGCTCTGGCATCGGGCGCTGACGATTCCGGCGAGCCAGCTTCTGGGCGGACCCGTACGATTCTGGCATGACCAGCTCTTCTGCAAGCCGGCGCATCATGGCGGCGTCGTCGCCTGGCACCAGGACTATTCGTACTGGACCCGCACCAAACCGATGTCCCACCTGACCTGCTGGATCGGGCTCGATCCGGCGACGCGGGAGAACGGCTGCCTGCAGTACGTTCCGAAGAGTCACACGTGGGACCTGCTGCCGATCACGGGACTCGCCGGGAACATGGAAGCGATTAAGGAAGTCCTGAGCGACGAGCAATGGGCCGCGTTCAGGCAGCCCGTCGCGATCGAGCTTCCCCGCGGCTGCTGCTCGTTCCATCATCCGCTGCTCATTCACGGCAGCTACGAAAACAGCACTGACATTCCGCGACGGGCGACGGTGGTGAACATGTTCGCCGACGGCGTGCGGTCGGACTCCGACGAGAAGCTGCTCGACCCCGACATCGTCGTGCCCAAGGGAACCAAAATGGAGGGGCGCTTCTTCCCGCTGCTCACCGAAAGTCCCCCTCTCGGCGGCTCGTCGAAGCGTGACGCGTCGAACAGCGACTCCCTGACCGACGGAGCGCGCGCGTGAACCGTCGATCCTGGCAGTTCGGTTTCTTCGGCAGCGCCGTCGCTTGCGTCGCGCTCTTCGTCGGCTGTTTCGGAACGAGCGAGGCGCCTCCGCCCGTCGATGGCGACGCGGCGAACGCTTCGACCGGCGAGCCGCTGCTGATCACCGTCGTCGGCAGTCAGGAAACCGCGGACGTCCTGAAACGCGAATGGTCCGCCCGATCCGATTCGGAAGTGACCGTGCGCGCGGTCGAACCGGCGCGGGCGGCGAACGAGGCGAGGCTGAACTCCGATCTCGTGCTCTTCCCGACCGGTCTGCTGGGCGAACTCGCGGAGGCCGACGCACTCCTCCCGCTGGACGAAGAACTGTCGGAGCGGGATGCCTTCGACCAGACCGATCTGCTGCCGCTCGCCCGCCAATACGAGGGGAACTGGGCCGGCGAAACGCTGGCGCTGCCGCTGGGAAGCGCGATGCCGGCGATGGTTTATCGCTCAGACGTCTTCGAGACGCTAAAGCTCGCTCCGCCGAAAACCTGGGTGGAGTACGCTTCCGCCGCGAAGAAGATCCGCCAAGCCGCCGCGGCGGGAACGCTGCCGGCCGGGGTCGATGACGCCGTTCTGGAACCGACCGAAACGCTGGACGCGGCGCGACAGTTCCTCGTGCGGGCCGCCGCCTACGTCCGCGTGCAGGGGCGCTACTCCGGACTGTTCGAATTCACTTCCATGAAGCCGGAACTGACGTCGCCTGCGTTCGTAAAAGCTCTTGAAGAGTATCGCGACGCGCTCAGCGAGCAGACGTCGGCAGGCGAGCCGGTCGATTACGCCTCGGCATCTCGGCGACTGCTGAGCGGCGAAACGGCGCTCGGCGTAACCTTCCTGCTCGAAGCGTCCGTTTTGGAGACGGAAGAGGAGCTCGAACGAGCGGCGCTGGTCGCCGTCGCTCCCGTTCCGGGTTCCGTCGAGTTCTGGCAGCCCCGGGGCGAGTCCTGGGAACGTCGCGCGGCGGCGGAAAGCGTCCCGGTCTGGGGCGATTTCGGATTGATGATCGGCATCGGACGCTCCGTTGCCGATCGGAATCGGGCGCTGCGGGCGCTCGATTCGATCGTCGGCGCCGAGATCGGCACGCCGGTCTCTATCTCCGCAAGGGGAACCGCGCCGTTCCGCAAGTCGCAGTTGGGATCGAACGCCTCCTGGACGCGACTGCCCGAGACGCTTCCCGCGAACGCCCAGTACTCCCAGGCGATTGAGGAACTCCAGGGGTCGCCGGAGCACCTGCTGCTCCCCCGCTTTCCCGGACGGGAGCGCTATCTGAAGACGCTGGGCGAAGAGGTTCGCCTGGCGCTGACAGGCGAGAAAGCGCCGGACGCCGCCCTCGCCGACGCTGCCGCGGCCTGGGAAAAGATTACGGACGAGATCGGACGGGAGTCGCAGATTCAGGCTTATCGCGCGAGCCTCGGTCTCAAGAACTGACGTGCCAGGGACGGACCAGCGATGAGCGGCGAGGGGACGGAGACCTACGTCATCGGCACCGACGAAGCGGGCTACGGCCCGAACCTCGGTCCGCTGACGATCGCGGCGACGGTGTGGCGGGTCGAAGGACCGCTGAAGCCGCGAACCAAGGAGGATCCCTTCCGCCGCTTCGCACGCAGGGCAGCCGAGGCAGCGGATGACCGACCGCTGATCGACGATTCGAAGGCGGTTTACGGTCGCGGCGGTCTCTGCGCTTTGGAGCGTGCGACGCTGGCCATGCTGGCGCCGGTCGCGGATCCGCGGTCCGGTCTTGCGGGGAAAGCGCCCTCGGCTGATGAAGCGTTCGTACAGGTCGGCCTCGGGGGACTGTCGTCCCCCGCTCAGAAAGGAAACTCGTGCGAGGCGTCCGTCGCCGTGGCGGAAGCGCCGGGGCTTTCGCTCCGCCAGTTCTGGCGGTCGGTCGTTCGCCGGGGGGACGTCGACGCGTGGGACGAACTCTTCTGGCTGCGGGAGTTCGCCGATTCGCTGCCGGTAGCGCCCAGGGAAGAGGCGGACGAAGGGTCGAACGTCGCTACCGTTCCCAGGAAGCGCCGGCGGAAGCCTGTCGCGCCGACCGTCTCGTTTCAGTTCGCCCGGGCGACGGCGCTGTTTCCCGAATCGTTCAACGGCGGCGTCGCCCAGGCGGGGAACAAGGCGTCCCTCCTCACGCAGGCGACGCTGGCGCTCGTCGCGGAGATCGTCGCGGAATTGCCGTCCGGCGCCTGCGTCTTCTGGTCGGCGGACCGTCACGGGGGCCGAAAGTGGTACCGCGATCCGCTGCAGGAGGCGTTCCCCGATTCGCTCGTCATGACGGTCGACGAATCGCCGACGCTGAGCCGCTACCGCTGGTTTCGCGACGGGGCCCCGGTCGAGTGCGAATTCCGCGTGGAGGGCGATTCCTACGTTCCGACGGCGCTCGCGTCGATGTCGGCGAAGTACCTCCGCGAACTCTGCATGGCCGCCTGGAACGCGCACTGGCTGGCGCGACGACCCGAGTTGCGACCGACCGCCGGCTATCCGGGCGACGCGCGTCGGTTCTTCGAAGCGATCCGCGACCTGCTGCTCGACGCCGGCGTCTGCGAGCGGAGCGTCTGGCGGGGGTGTTAAGGCCCTCCCTCAGCGGGAGTTGCCGACGCGATCCCCTTGCCGTGTATCGGAAAAAACGATACTGTCATTAGCTTCGCGCGCATTCCGATCGAGACGGGATCGGACGTTCGCGCATAGGCAACTTTAACGTTTTGTTTCGCTGGCACGGCAGCGTCTCGCGAGACTGACGACCGCCCGCAGACAGGGCGCGAGTCATCTCGTTCGACCGCGCGGCGAATCCGGGGGGCGCTTCCCGGTCCTCTCAAGCGCAACCATCAGGTTTTCATGGTCAATCGCAATCTTCTACGCAGCCTCGAAGACGACGACGTTCTTTCGCAGTTCGAAGGGTTCTTCCCCGAGACTGACGACCTCATCGACGACGGAAACTGGTATCCGATCGAAGAGGCCGACTACGACGTCAACAAGATCGTTACGGGCAAGGTCCTTCGAGTCGACGACGAATTCGTCCTGATCGACGTCGGCTTCAAGAGCGAAGGCTCGATCCCGCTCAACGAGTGGGACGACGAACCGGTCAAGCCGGTTCCGGGCGACATCCTGCAGGTCCTGATCGAGGATCTGGAAGACGAGACCGGCATCGAAGATCCCCAGGGGATGATCCGCCTGAGCTACAAGCGGGCGCTCAAGATCATCGAGTGGGAACGGATGCTGGAGTCCGTCCGCGAAGGGATGGTCGTCACCGGCCTGGTCACCAAGAAGATCAAGGGCGGTCTGCTGGTCGACATCGGCGTGTCGGTCTTCCTCCCCGCCAGCCAGGTCGACATCCGCCGTCCGGGCGACATCGGCGACTACATCAATCGCATCGTGCAGTGCGAGGTGCTGAAGATCGACGAAGGCCGACGCAACATCGTCGTCAGCCGTCGTTCGCTGATCGAGAAGCAGCGCGAAGAAGATCGCGTTTCGCTCCTCCAGATCCTCGAAGAGGGTCAGATCCGCAAGGGCGTCGTGAAGAACATCGCCGACTTCGGCGCGTTCGTCGACCTCGGCGGCATCGACGGCCTGCTGCACATCACGGACATGACGCACGACCGGATCCGGCACCCGTCGGAAATGGTCAACATCGATCAGGAGATCGAGGTCATGGTCCTGCACATCGACCGCGAGAAGCAGAAGATCGCGCTCGGGTTGAAGCAGATGCTGCCTAACCCGTGGGACAAGATCGACACCAAGTACAAGGTGAACGACACGGTCAAGGGCACGGTGGTCAACATCATGTCCTACGGCGCCTTCGTGAAGCTCGAAAAGGGCATCGAAGGCCTCGTTCACATCTCCGAGATGTCCTGGATCCGCCGGATCAATCATCCGAGCGAACTGGTCGAAATCGGCGACGAAGTCGACGTGATGATCCTGAACATCGACAAGGAGGGCCAGCAGCTCTCCCTGGGCATGAAGCAGACCCAGAAGAACCCCTGGGACAAGGTCATCGACCGCTTCCCGGTCGGCCTGACCGTCACGGGCAAGGTTCGCAACCTGACCAACTACGGCGCGTTCGTCGAGCTCGACGAAGGGGTCGACGGCCTGCTCCACGTCAGCGACATGTCGTGGATCCGCAAGGTCAGCCACCCCAGCGAAGCGCTGGAGAAGGGTCAGGAGGTCACCTGCAAGATCCTGGCCGTCGATCAGGAACGTCGCCGCATTGCGCTGGGCCTGAAGCAGCTCGAGGACGATCCCTGGACCACGGACATCCCGGCCCGGTATCGCCCGGGTCAGGTCGTGCAGGGCAAGGTGACCAAGATCACCACGTTCGGCGTCTTCGTCGGTCTCGACGAAGGCCTCGAGGGCCTGCTCCACATCTCGGAGCTTTCCGACGACAAGATCGAAGACCCGAACCAGCTGGTGAAGGTCGGCGACGACATCGAAGTGAAGATCCTCCGCGTCGACACCGAAGAGCGGAAGATCGGCCTGTCGCGTCGTCGTCTCGAATGGTCGGAAGAGGACGAGAAGAAGGCCCAGGCCGAAGAAGAGGTCAAGGCCTCGCAGAAGGTCGAGCTCAAGGGCGGCCTCGGCGGCGGCGGACCCCTCTTCAGCGCCTCGTTCAGCGCGAACAAGGACGAGGAAGACGCTCCCAAGTCCGAGTGAGTCTCTGAACGCGGTTCCTGAGAAATCGAAAGCCCTCGCGAACGCCTGTTCGCGAGGGCTTTTTCGTTGCGCGCCGGGCGGCGGAACGTCGCCGCGGCGTCTGACTTGCTTGCGGGAACGGCAATACCGCCGTTCCGCTCAGTTGAGCGCTTCGGCGACGACGCTCCCCCCTTCGACGGTCCAGATGGGACGTCCAGCGGCGACGTGTTCGAGGTCGGGGTCGACGCCGAGCGCCGTCATGGCCGTGCGCAGGAGGTCGGGCACGGTGATCGGGCGCTCGTCGACTTCCGAGCCGCGATCGTCGGTCGAGCCGATGACCTGCCCCGCTTTGACGCCGCAGCCGGACAGGGCCGCGCTGTAGGCACGCGGAAAGTGGTCGCGTCCGTCGCGGGCGTTGATCGTCGGCGTACGCCCGAACTCGCCCATCCAGAGCACGAGAGTCGAGTCGAGCATCCCGCGACGGTCGAGATCCGTCAGAAGCGCCGCGTAGGCGCGGTCCATCGGCCCGCAGAGCGAAGCGCACTGCTCGAAATTGTCGGCGTGCGTATCCCAGCCGCGAAGACTGACCTGCACGAACGAAACGCCTGCCTCCAGCAGCCGCCTGGCCACGAGACATCCGACGCCGAACTCGCTCGAGCCGTACGCCTCGCGGATCGACTCCGGCTCGTTCGACGCGTCGAAAGCCTCCATCCCGGGGCTGAGGATCATGCGAGCCGCGGATTCGTAAATCTTGCGATGCTCCGCCGCGACTTCGCCCCCGCCGTTCGCCTCGAATTCTCCGTCGAGTCGGGAGAGCAGGCCCAGGCGACGTTCGAAACGGTCCTTGCGCGTCGGAATCGTCGCGTTCTCGGGAGGCCGCGACGCGGACGCGACGGAGAACGGGGCATAGTCGACGCCCAGGTAGCCGCCGCCGGCGCTTCCGCCCGTTCGGCCTCCTCCGCCGATCGAGACGAAACTCGGAAGTTCGGCCTCCAGGTCGCCGATCTGCATGGCGACGTGCGATCCGAGCGCGGGATGCTTCAGCGCCGCCGTGGGGAGGTAGCCTGTCTGCGAAAAGTAGGTCGCCCGCGGATGGCTCCCTTCCTTGGCCGTCATCGAGCGCACGACGCAGAGCTTTTCCGCCTGTTTCGAGAGTTCGGGAAGGTTCCGCGATATGCGGATCCCTGGAACGGAAGTCTCGATCGCCTCGGTCGGTCCTCCCGTGCGCGTGCCGGGCTTGGGATCGAAGGTTTCGAACTGGCTGGGGCCGCCGTCCATCCAGAGCAGGATGCACGCCTTGCCCGAGCGCTTGATCTCTTCGGCACGCAGCGCGAGTTCGCCCGTCCACCCAAGCGCGGAGGCGACTCCGACGCTCGACAGGCGCAGGAAGTCGCGGCGGCGGAGCGCGGTATCGAAGGCGTTCATGATTCGTTTCCCTGTCCGCTCGGTCGAGCCGGTCGTCACTTCTTCTGAGCGAATTCCGCGGTGTTGAGCAGAGCCCAGAGCAGATCCTCGTAAGCTTCGTCGCGACTGCGAACGCTCGCGACGTACTCGGCGACGAGCGCCTGTTCGTCGTCGGTCGGCAGGCGGTTGAGCGCCCGCAGGTAGAGCTCGCTCGTCAGGCGCTCGTCGTCCGGCGTCGCGCGGATCAGGGCGCTCGTTCCCTGGCGGCGATAGGCTGAGACGGCCATGTTCACGATCGGGGAGTTCATCAGCGCGAGCGCTTGCGGAATCGTCGTCTGCACCTCGTCTCGCGCCACGCTCGGATCGTAGCCGAAGGCGGCGTTCACGAAGGCACGCGGCGATCGGGCGAAACGCTGCATCATCGGCATCTCGGACCCCATGCCCGGGCCTCGCCCGCGTGCGAACTCGTCAGGCAGCGCGAGCGCCTGCAGGATCGAATCGTAGAGTTGATCGCCGCGGAGGGGCTGGATCGCGGTCGACGCATAGGGCTCGACGTCGCCGGACGCGAGAGGCCGGGACTCGCGTCGATACGTCTCCGTCAGCAGGATCGTCTCGAAGAGTCGCCGCACGTCGTAGTCCGACTCGACGAAATCCCGGGCGAGCAGATCGAGCGTCTCCGGCGCTGCGCAGGCGCGTTCCGGCCCGAGGTCGTCGACGGAATCGTAAAAGCCCCAGCCGACCAGTTCCGTCCAGGTGCGGTTCACGAAAGCCTTCGCGAACCATTCGTTGTTCGGCGACGCGACCCACGCGGCGAGCGCCGCGCGGCGGTCGTCGTCTTTCGTGCCGGCCTTCACCGAGTCGCCCGACACGAAGAACTTCGGAGTCATCGTCGTGCCCGGGTCCTCCGGTCGATCGAGGTCGGGCATCTTATGCTCAGCCGTGCCCCGGAAGCGGTTGTCCCCGCTCATTCGCGCGCCGAAGAAAACGTCGTCGCCGGAGACGGTGAAGCTGGGCGTTTCGCCGCGAAGGTTCGGGCGCGCCGACACGCGCGGAAAGAACGCGGCAAGTTCGTGAAACTGTTCCCGCTTCCACGAATCGGTGGGATGATCGTGGCACTGCGCGCACTGGATCTGTATGCCGAGGAAGAGTCGCGAAACCTCGGCGGCGGTCTCTTCCGGCCGGCCCTGCTGCGCGAAAATCAGCGCCGTGCGTCCGTCGTCGTAGACGTCCCCTTCGGCGACGATGAAGGCGGTCGCCGTCTCGCTCCAGGGACGATTCTCGGCGAACTGCTTCGTCAGAAACTCTTCGAGGGGCCGCGAAGCGAGTAGCGCGCGATCCTCCGTGCGGCGGTAGAGAATCGCGTCGCGCCAGTACCGGGCCCAGTTCGTCGCGAAGGCGTCGCTGGCGAGCAAGTCCTGGACATGCCCCGCCAGGTCGTCTTCGCGCAGGCGTTTCAAGTCGGCGGAGATTTCTTCTCGCGTCGGCGGAACGCCGACCGTGTCGAGGCGCAGCCGGCGGATCAGCGTCGCGTCGCCCGCGAAGGGGGCGAGAGCCTCTTCGGAGAGACCGAGTTCGTCAGCCAGCGTCCGATCGACGCGACGGGAGAGTTCAGCGGGCGATTGGGCAAGCAGCGAAGCTCCGCTCGCTCCCGCTCCAGCGACGCCGGCGGCGATCGCGAACGAACGAAAAACTGGAGCCAGAATCGCGAGCAGGCGTCCCATCGCTCCCCCTCGTCGCCGCCGAATGAGAATTCCGTCCTCTCTAGATAACCTTTCCCGATCGAAAAGGTGTCGAAGGAGACCGAAGAATTCTTCGTGAAGGCGAACCGGCGGTCCGCGGTCGGGCGCCTGTTCGAGCCGTCAGCGCATAAAAAAAGCTCCGGCGCGTCCGCGGATCCCAGGGGGGCTGGAGATTCGGTTTCGGCGCCAGGAGCGATTGGATGATGCGAAGCGTTCTTCGTCCATGAAGAAGCGTTCCGCCCTGTCGAAACGGCGAACGACATCCTGTCATTCAAGGCCGCTCGGCAATCCAGATTCACGCGAGCGTTCGGCTCGGAAGCGGGTCGCGCGACCGCTTCCAAGTCGACTGGTTCGCCCGAAGGCGTTCCGTCGCTCGCGTGGGGGGACGATAGCCGACGCGGCGATTTCGCCGCAACGGCAGTTCGGGAAGATCCCAAAACTTTTCTTTTCAGGGCGTCGAGCGATCGTCAGCGCGACGTTCAACGCGGGCGCTGCGACGCGAGGAACCGCGTCAGTTCGACCAGATCGTCGTCGCTCAGGACCTCCCGCCAGTTCGCGGGCATGGGGGAAAGCGTCGACGTGCGACGCTGTTCGACGTCGCCAGCCGAGATCGTCGAGAGCTTCCCTTCCGGATCGGCGAGGGTGATCGTCTCCCCCTCTTCCTTGAGAACGAGCGCCGACTTCACCTGACCGTCGGACATCACGAACGTGGTCGAACGGAAAGCGGGGTCGACGTTGCGGTTGGGGTCGAGAATGTCCTCGAGCAATCGCAGCGAACCGCGATGCCCGACGCCGTCGAGCTGCGGCCCGATCTTCTCCCCCTTGCCGGCGAGTTGATGGCACTTGCCGCACTTCTGCTCGAACAGAAGCGCCCCCTTCTCGATCGGCTGGCCGTCATAGACCGACCGTTCAGCGAGCGTCGCGATTCGGCGGTCGAGTTCCTGATCGAGCGGCGGCAACTTCGGCAGGCGCTCGTCGAGGAAGGCGATCGCCTCCGCGACGCCGCTCTGGCGAATCCCTTCCTGCACGTCCTTCTCGCGCAGCAGTCCGTCCGGCAGCTTGCCCGCCTGCATCGAAGCGACGAGAAACTTCACGCGGTCCGCTGAGTAGCCGGTCTCTCTGATCGTCTCGTGAGCAAGGCTATAGGGCATGGCGGCCAGGCCGGCGGCGAACAGTTCGCGACTCTCCGCGTCGTCGAGCGTGGCCAGCGTCACGGCGAATCGCTTCCGCAACGCGGGAGCGAGATCCGGGTTCGACAGCGCGTACGCCGCCATCAGCTTGTACGCCGTCGCATCCGAACGGGCGAGGAGCGTGCAGGCCTTCTCGCGCACGTCGATCGGTCGATCATCCGCGAGCAGCTTAGCTACAGAAGCGCTGTCGAGCTTCCAGCCGAACTGGATCGCCGTGTCGAGCAACGGCGTCGCGAGCGATCCGTCGTCGCTCGCGAGTCGGGTCTCGCAGACTTCCTTGCCGTACTGCGACAGCGAATCAGGCAGCGATTGCCCGCGCATCTGGGCGCCGCGTGCGACCGATTGAATGGCGTTGGGCCAATCGCGGGGGATCTTCTGGTCGAACCCGGCGAGCCAGGCTTCGGTTTCGGCGTCGCGGCCAGCCGGCAGCCAGCGACCGATCTTGACCCCGACGGCGCCGATCTGGGCGTCGTCGATTTGCGTCGCCTGACCATGCTCGAGCAGGAACTCCGCCGCCGAGGCGTCGTCGACGCCGAGCGCCGCGTCGATCAGGAACCGTCGCGTCGGCAGCTCGCTCGCCGCAGCGGTCGTGCGAAATCTGCGCGCCGCATCGAACCCGCCGGGCGCCGCGAGCGAGTTACGGACAGCGATCTTGAGCGCATGACCCAAGTACGCGTCCTCCTGGGCTGACTTCCAGCATTCCATCAACGGATCGAACCACTCGCCTCGCGGTCGATACGCGAGGGCCTGCGCGGCGAGGCGCCGGACCATCGGCTCTTCGTCGGCAAGGGCGCCGACGACGAACTCCGCGATCCAGGGCTGCGACTGCCAGTCTTCCTCCGACCGATCGCGCAGGGCCGTGACCAGGTGGCCGCGAACGACAGGGGATAGCTTCGCGGCCGCCGAGACGAGTTGCTCGTCCATGCCGGTCGTGCGATGCAGGATCCAGATCGCGGCGACCTTCTGGCGATCGCTCGCGTTCTCGAACGATTCGGAGACCATCGCTCCCGCCTCGTCGCCGAACCGGTCGACCAGTTCGTGCGTCGCGATCAGTCGGCGGGTCGAGTTGGCCGAGTCGAGTTCGTTCCAGAGCTCTTCGAGCGAAAGCTGCGTGAAGTCGGTCTGCTGGCGATCCTTCGGAGCGCCGTAGGAGATCCGCCAGATCCGTCCGCTGGTCTTGTCGCGGCCCGGGTGATCGAGCGGCACTTCGTAATGACCGATGATCCGGTTGTAAAAGTCGGCGACGTAAAGGCAGCCGTCGGGGCCCAGCTTTATGTCGACGGGGCGGAACCACGGGTCGTCGCACGTCAGGAAGTCGGGCATTTCTTCGCCGCGGAAGCTCGCGCCCGTTCGGACGACGTTATCGCGGTTCACGCGGTGCGTGATCGGATTGCAGATGAACGCGTCGCCGCGGAACTCCTCCGGTGCATTCGGATCGTCGTAGAACGCGACGCCCGCGATGCCGGTCGAGCCGTGGCTATGTTCGACGATCGTCGGACCGAAGCCGAGCCCGTCGTGCGGCTTGCCGAAGCTGGGGTAATGAGCGCCCGGGATGATCTGGTAGAGCGGCTGACTGTGGCAGTCGGCGGTGTACTGGTTACCCCAGTCATCGAATGCCAGGCCGAACGGATTGACCTGCCCGCGGGAGACGACCTCCACCCGCGAGCCGTCGGGGCGGAAGCGATAGGTGTTGCCGGAGTTCAGTTCGATCTGGCTGCCGTCGGACGCGACGAACTTCGAATCGTTTCGAAAGCCGTGACAGGCGTAGATCCAGCCGTCGTACCAGCGGACGAAGCCGTTCTGCATGCCGTGGGTGTCGTCGTAACCGAGCGGGCCGAATAGAACCTGCTTCTCCTGAAAGACGACGTCGCCGTCGGGATCGCTCGCGCGGTAGATGTTCGGAATGCCGTACACGACGAGGTCGCGACCGACCGGCGTGACCCCGATCGGAATGGACAGGTCCGGAACTTCGCCCGCCGCCGCCTCGAACGTGCCGTCGGCGTCGCGATCCTCCAGGATCTGCAACTGATCGCCCGGCTTGTCGATCTGGGCGTAGGGATAGTCGCTCGTCGTCGTGACGAGCAGACGCCCCTTCGCGTCGAACTGGAGGTTGATCGGCTTGGCGATCAGCGGCTCCGACGCGACCAGTTCGATCGTGAACCCCTCCGGCAGATGAAACGACTTGAGCGCCTCCGCCGGGGTGAGCGGCTCGGTCTCCTGAACGTGCGGCTCCTGCGCGAAAAGGGACGAAGCAGGCGCGAGGAGAGCGAGGCTCAGAAGCAGAGCCGACCGGCGGCGCAGAGTCGCTAGGTTCATGGCGGGAATGCGGGAGGATGAGGGAGAAGGGGCCGTCGGCGGATTTGAGCCGGCGCGCGCAGTCGGCGCGCAGACCCTAGTCGACCGAGCTACTAGATTACTTGATCGTCGTCGTGGAGTCGGCGTCGGGCGGCGATTCCTGCCCGCCCTGCTCCGCGGCGGACGCCTGATCGACGTTCGGCGGATCGCGAGGCATTAGAAGCGGCTCGCCGTCGAGACTCCAGGAGCGATCGAACCGATCCCACTTCAGATCGACCTCGAAGTCGGAACGAACCGTCTCGCCGGCGGCGTCGGTGACGTCGACCCATCCGACGGCCCGGAAGCGATCCTTGCCGATCGATCGGACATTGTCCTCAGGGTTCTGATAATCGCGACCCACGTCGCCGAAATCAGCGACGGCGCCCCGCTCGATACGCCCCTCGACGTAGCGCTGCGCCGCGATCCAGGCTCCGACGTAGTCGACGTCCGCGGTCGATTCGGCGGAACGAGCCTGTCGCAGGCGTGCCTCTTCGGCCGCGCGTTTTTCTTCCGACCGCTCGAAGCGCCGGCGGGCCTCTTCGTAACGCTCATGCAGCTCGGCGGGGGTGAGCGAGAGCTTGATCTCCTTCTCGGCTGCCAGTTCGCAGAAGCGGATCGCCTGGGCCTGGTCGTCGTGAGTCCAGTGCCATTCGATCGTCCGCTTGAGCGCGAGCGCGTTCGGACGCATCGCGTTGGGCAGCGCGACGGAGTAGAGTTCGACCGCTTCGGCCTGATTCCCGGCGCTCCAGAGCTTTTCGGCGCGCTCGAGATCCGACTCGACGAAGAACCCGATGATCGGGCCGCAGACGCAGCAGAACAGGATCGCGGCCGGCACTCCGATCGCGAGGGCCAGGAATCCCATCACCCGGCGAGCGATCGATCGTGCCGGGCGAAGTTCGAAAGGACCGAATCGCATGGGCGTCGTGCGCTCCGCGGAGCGGCAGAAGTCACTTCACGATCACGCCGCCCAGCGGGAAGCAGAGAATCGGAATCGCGAGGCAGAGGAAGCCGATCGTCCAGCGGACGGGACCGATCTTAGCCGTGTCGTCGCGGGTCGGCGGATGGTCGATGCCGATCAGCAGCAACAGCCCGATCATGATCATCCAGGAGATCGTCCAGGTCGACTGAAAATAGAGGGCGTAGATCGGCGCGATCGCGAGAAGCGCCCTGCCGATCCACTTCGCCTTGGGGCCGAACAGCGCATGGGTGACGTGACCGCCGTCGAGTTGGCTGACCGGGATCATGTTCAGCCCCGTGACGAGCAGGCCCATCCACGCGGCCATGAAGTACGGATTCATCTGCGAGAGCGCGACGAACTGCCCCTCCTGATACCCGACCGGCGGCTCGATCCAGAACCAGGCGCGGAGCAGCAGGGGCATATCGAACGACAGCGCCCCCTGCGCGGGGAGCGTCAGATCGAGCGATCGCACGCCCAGGTAGACCACCGGCGCGATCGCGATCAGCCCCGCGATCGGTCCCGCCAGGCCGATGTCGAAGATCTCCCGCCGGTCGGCCTTCAGGCCGTCCATGCGGATCACGGCGCCCATCGTGCCGAAGAAGTTCGGGACTGGAAGGAAATAGGGGAGCGAAGCCGGAACGCGGTGGATCTTCGACGTGACGTAATGCCCCATCTCATGGCAGAGCAGGATCGTCATCACGCAGATCGAGTAGATGAGCCCGTTCTGCCAGTTCTCGAGGATCGTGGCCCGGACCGGCAACCCGCTCCAGGTCGAGGGAACGAACAGGTACTCGTGCAGGTTCCATCGCGTGGCCCCCGCCAGAAAGGTCAGGCCGCACGTCGCTACGAACAGGATCAGCGGCAGCCGGAGCGTACGGACGGCGTGGAGGGGCATCGCGTGGAACAGCGGTGGAGCGGGAGCCGGCCAGAAAAAAGGCCCCGCCGCGAACAGACCGGCGGGGCCTTTTAACTCTGTCAGAACTTAGCCGATACGTCGCATCGGCGGGAGCGGGCGAAGTCCGTCGGCAGAGGACTGCGACAGCGGGAAGTACGCGACGTCAGTCGGCGTACGACAGCGCGAGCAGCGAATAGGCCGTCGCGAGGTTCGGATCGCCCTCATACCAGCGCTCGGCCTCGTTGCTCCAGGAGCCGTCCGGCTTCTGACGCTTGGCCAGTTCGGCGACGAGTTCGTCCTTCCAGCGATGCTCCGTTCCGTCGGCGGAGACGAAGACCTCTTCGCCCATCGCGTCGAGCGCCTTGGCGAAGGTGTTGAAGTAGTAGTAGACGCCGGTCTGACCCATGTTCGGGTTCTCTTCCAGCGTGTAGTTCGACTTCAGCCAGTTGAGGGCCGCCTTCACCCGCGGATCGTTCTCGTCGACGCCGGCGTAGATCATGCTCTTGAGCCCGGCGTAGGTCATCGAGCCGTAGCTGCGCAGGCCGCCGTTCTCGGTCGTGCCCGCCTGGCTCGTTCCGCCCGCGGCGGGCGTGTAATAGAAGCCGCCGTCGTTGACCTTCGCCGAGAAGGGCGTGGTGTTGAACTGCGACTCCAGGTTTTGCGTCCGGCTGACGAAGACCAGCGCCTTCTGAATGGCCGGATCGTCCTCGCCCGCTCCCGCGGCCTTCAGGGCGTCGAGCATGAACGACGTGTTCGACAGGTCGGGTCGCGAGTGGCCGCCGTAACCGGCGCCGCCGTAGAACGGATCGTCGCGATCCTTCTGCTCGTTCTCGTCCCACTGCAGGCCGCGAACGAACGCGTCCGCCTTCTTGATGGCTTCGTCGTATCGACCGTCCTCGTTGAGGCGCGTCAACGCGAGCACCATGACGGCCGTTTCGTAGTTCTTCACCTTCGAGTCAGAAGCGTAGTAGCCGCCGTCCTCCTGCTGGAAGCCTTCGAGAAACTTGACCGCCCGCTGCACGGCCGGATCCTGAGCCGAAACGCCGTTCTCCAGCATGGAATAAAGCACGAGCGCCGTGACCGCGGGACTGACCGACGCGCTCCAGGCGCCGCTCTCGTCCTGACGCGACTTCAGGAATTCGACGCCCTTCTGCACGGTCGCAGTGCGGGCCGCGCTCTGATCCGCGGCGGATGCCCGATCGAGACCGATCCCTCCGGCAGCGGCGCAGACCGCCGCCGCGACCGCGGTCGTTCGAGCCCAGCTTCGGAAGCCAAAACTGATCATTTCGTCTATGCCCTTCGAGTGTTCTTCGTCGCCCCTTGGCCCGTGCTACTAAGGCGACGCTCCTCCATCTTAACCGGCGAACGTTCGACCGGGCCAGTCGCGGAGGGAGCGGAGGCTCCGTCCGGGGAAGACGTTCCGCTCGCATGCATTGGCGCGAAGACGCCGGCTGGCGCGACAGCGCCGGTGGAAATGGGCCGCCCCTCGCCAGCGACGACGACGTCCCCGGTCCGTCGATATCAGAAGCCGGGACGTTCCGCGCGGGCGGGGCGTCGCCAGCCGACCGCACGAGTCGTCGACCGAGCCCCCATGACGGAAGGTTTCGCCCAACCCGAAAAGTCCCGGCGGATCGACCCGCCGGAACTCGTTCAGGGGCGTCGCACGCGACGTCGCAGGGCGGAACGCTGCGCGACGGACTACCTGCAGAGCGCTTCCGCCGTCGCGCAAGCGGCGACCGCCTCGTCGGGAGAGATGCCCGGATCCGTCCCGACGGAATCGACGCTGCGGGAACAACTCGACGCGCACGCCCGATCCCTGGGCGAAGCGCTGATTTCGCGACAGGCGGAAATCGATCGCCGCGAAGCGGACATTCACGCGCAACTCGCCGGTCTGGAGTCGATGCGTCGCGAGTTGGAACTCTGGAGTCAGGGGGAGCGGTCCGCTCTCGCCGGGCAGCGCGCAGAACTGGAAGAGCGCTCGAATCGGCGCGACGCGGAAGCGAGCGACCGGCGCCGGGAACTCGACCGCCGGGAAGAGACGCTGCAGAGCGCCTACGCGGCGCTCGAACGGACCCAGGCGAAGATCGAAGAACTTCAACGACGTTGCGAGGTCACGATGCGACGATTCGATTCGGACGGCCAACCGCCCGTCGAAGCCCTCCCCCCTGGACGTCGTCCGGGAGAAGCCTCCGCCGCGCGGACCAGCGAGGCCCACGCTCTCATGCGCGAGCTGGCCGGCGCGACGACGTTTCGCATCGTTCGCTCCGACGCCGATCGCCTCGGCGCCGAGGAAGCGTCCCGTCCGGTTTCAGCATCCGCGGCGCCTGCTGCCCGTGTCGAACCGCGCTCGACGACTTCGGCGCCGACTCCCCCGTCGCATGACCTGATCCGCCTGCATGAGGCGCTGCTCGATCGCGAGCGGTTCCTGGCCGACGAAGCGCGAAAGCTCGAACGGGAGCGGAAGGCGTTCGTCGAATTGCGAATGACCTGGATCGAAGAGCGACTGCAGCGCGACCAGAAGGTCGACGGCGGCGCGGCGCTGGCCGAACTGCGAACGCTAAGGGCGGAACTCGATCGGGAACGGCAGGACCGCGTGCAGGTTCAGAAGCGCCGGCATCAGCGGATGCAGCATCTGCTGGAAGCGATCGAAGACGAAATCACGCGGCTCGACATCGCCTGGGCATCAGTCCCGAAGCGATAGGTTTCGCCGATACCGCCTTCTACTTGCTGCGAAAGATGAAGAAGACGGCGCCGACCAGGCAGAGGCAGGCCCAGAGGTAATCGAGCTTCAGCGGCTGCTTCATGTAGAGCAGCACGAACGGCACGAAGACCGCCAGCGCGATCGCCTCCTGCATGATCTTCAGTTGCGGCAGCGTCAGTCCGCCCGCGTCGCCGTAGCGGTTCGCGGGCACCTGGATCAGGTACTCGAAGAAGGCGACGCCCCAGCTCGCGAACGCCGCCGCGAACCAGGGCCAGGTCTTCATATCCTTCAGGTGGGCGTACCACGCGAAGGTCATGAAAACGTTGGAGAAGGCGAGTCCAATCGCCGTGATCAGCGTGACCTTCCACATCGATCCGTCGCCCCTCCTGTAGGGCAGGCGCCTCGCCTGCCATCCGCAACTCGACGAAGCTGCACGGCAGGCGGGGCGCCTGCCCTACAAGACTACAGAACCTTCGCCTGCTTCAGCGTCTGCGTCAGCTTCGCGACGCCGTCCTCGTCCATCGGCCACATCGGCAGGCGCAGCTCGCCCGAGTCGCGGCCTTGCAGCTTCATCGCCGTCTTGACCGGGATCGGATTGCTGGCCAGGCCAAGCATGTTCCGGCAGAGCGGGAAGAGTTCCAGGTGGAGCGCCTGGGCCCGCTTCACGTCGCCCGCCGCGAAGGCCTTGCAGAGTTCCACGAAGCGCTCGGGAACGACGTTCGCCGCGACGGAGACGATCCCCTCGCCCCCGATCGCGAGAATGGGCAGCGTCAGGCTGTCGTCGCCCGAGAGGACCGTCAAATCGGTCGCCGCGAGGATCTGCGACGACTGATCGATCGAGCCGGAAGCCTCCTTCACCATCGTAATGTTCGATAGCTCGGCCAGCCGGATGATCGTTTCCGGTTCGATGTTCTTCGACGTCCTGCCTGGGACGTTGTAGACGCACACGGGAAGCGGGCTCGCCTCCGCGGCGGCGCGGAAGTGCCGGTAGAAGCCCTCGGCCATCGGCTTGTTGTAGTAGGGACCGACCTGCAGCGTGGCGTCGGCGCCCTGCTTCGCGGCCCATTCGGTCATCGCGACCGCTTCGCGGGTCGAATTCGACCCCGTCCCGGCCATGACCTTGATCCGACCCGCGACGATCTGAATCGTCTCGGCGATGACGGTCTTCCGCTCCTCGCGGTCGAGCGTGGGACTCTCGCCCGTGGTGCCGACCGGAACGACGCAGGTCACGCCGGCGGCGATCTGGAACTCGATCTGCTCCCGCAGTTTCGCCAGGTCTACCGCGTCGTCGCGAAAGGGCGTGACGATGGCGACCGAAACGCCGGCGAAGGCGGAACCTCTACGCGTCATGGGCGAAAAACGAGCAGGACGGACCGAAGGACGGATTTCCAGAACGCGTCAATGATACGGCAGCGCCCCGGTTGCCAAAAGTGGTCGGTTCAGGGCGGGCGGCAAGCGCATTGAGCCGCTTCGCGGGGGCGCCAGCCGGCGGGTCTCGTCCTATAGCTACCTTCGGAGGGTCCAGCGGCGAGGAACGACGTTCTCCGACCGAACAGACGGCCCCGTCGATGCCTTGGCTGCGGGAGCCTGGATGCGCCGGAACGATGCGACCTCGGGCGCCGACCCGC
Organism: Lignipirellula cremea; assembly: GCF_056501455.1. Lineage (NCBI taxonomy): Bacteria > Pseudomonadati > Planctomycetota > Planctomycetia > Pirellulales > Pirellulaceae > Lignipirellula > Lignipirellula cremea. The sequence continues at coordinate 3,783,810 of NZ_CM151415.1, read as the reverse complement.
TTATCGAGAGAACGGAACGACGCGAGCAGTTCGCGGTGCTCCGGCAACTCGAGGATTGGCTCGAAGCGCCGATGCTCGTGCTCAGCCTGCTCTGGGTCACGCTGCTGGTCGTCGAACTGGTCTGGGGAATCGGCCCGCGGATGTAGGCGCTCGTCACGTGGATCTGGGCGGCGTTCGTCGTCGAGTTCGTCTTCAAGTTCGTCATCGCCCCGAATCGCCTGCGATTTCTGCAGAAGAACTGGCTCAGCGTCTTCGCGCTCCTGCTGCCGGCGCTGCGCGTGTTTCGCGTGGCGAAAGTCGTCCGCGTGCTGCGGTACGGTCGCGCCATCCGCGGGCTGACGCTCGCGCGGGTGCTGACGGCGTTCAGCCGCGGACTGCGTACGCTCAAGGCCAACCTGGGCCGTTTCGGCTTCGGCTACGTGCTGGGGCTGACGGTTCTGGTGACGCTGCTCGGAGCGGGCGGCATGTTCGCGTTCGAGCGCCAGGCGGAGGGAGGGCTCGAAACGTTCGGCGATGCCCTCTGGTTCACCGGCATGCTCGTCACCACGAGCGGTTCGGAGTACTGGCCCAAGACGTTAGAGGGACGCATCCTCTGCTTCCTGATCGCCCTTTATGCCTTCGCGATCTTCGGATACGTCACGGCGACGCTCGCCAGCCTCCTCGTCGGACAGGACCGTATTCAGCCGGAGGGTTCCGACGAACAGGCACGCGAGATCGCCGCGCTGCGATCGGAACTCGCCCGGCTCATCGACCGACTCGATCGCGACCTCCCGGCGAGATCGGACTGACCCTTCGCCCGGGAATCGAACGCTTCCTTCAGCCCCCAAGGGCGAACATCGCATAAGGAAACCGACATGGACGCCGATATGTTCTTCAACGGCTGGGCCAGCCTGGGGCGAACGCTCCTGATCGGCGCGCTCGCCTACGTTTCGCTCGTGCTCATGCTCCGCATCTCGGGAAAGCGGACGCTGGGGAAGATGAACTCTTTCGACCTGATCGTGACCGTCGCGCTCGGGTCGACGCTGGCCACGGTCCTGCTGTCGAAGGACGTCGCGCTCGCCGAGGGCTTGACGGCGCTCGCGCTGTTGATCGCGCTGCAGTTTCTGGTGACCTGGTCGTCGGTTCGCGTCCGGCTCGTCCGCCGAATGGTGCGATCGGAACCGCGGCTGCTCTTCTACCAGGGCGAGTATCTGGACGATGCGATGAACGCCGAACGAGTGACGGAGTCGGAAGTCCTGCAGGCGATCCGCGCGCAGGGATTCCTTGCAGTCGAGAACGTAGAGGGCGTCGTTCTGGAAACCGACGGTTCGTTCTCGGTTCTGAAGTCCGGCGATTCGCCGCAGAGATCGTCCCTGGCCAGCATGACCGAAGGAAAGAAAGAGAACTAGCAGCAGCCGCGTCGGCTCATTCTCCTCGCACTCACGTCCAAAGAAGCGCGGCGGAGTAGACGGCCGCTCCGGCGCTGAAGACCCAGAAACGGCTCTCCTGTTCCTCGGGAAGTTCCTCCTTGAACGTGTTCAGCAGGATGCCGCCCGCCAGGAAGCCGAGGATCGCCGCGGTGATCACGGGCCAGACGTCGAGAGAGAGCCCGAGCGCCCAGCCGGCCATGACCGCTCCCGACAGCGCCCAGCGGCCGAAGATCTCGTACTGCCGCCGGTGCCGCTTGCGAAGTCCATGATCGTTCACCAGAAAGTGGAACCCGATCGCGACGACGTAGAGCGCCAGCGTTCGAAGGTCCCGATCCTCCTTCACGAGCGCGTACCCGATGAGCGCGTTGTAAACCGCGAACGAGCCGACGTGGATCCAGAACAATGCGTCCGGCGTCGGTTCGTCGCGCTCCGACGAGCGGCGCTTCGAGTTCTGAATTTCCCGGTCCGAGCGCGGGCGCTGACGCTGCGCCAGCTTCTCCATGCCGTAGAAGCAGACCAGCCCTGCGAGCACGATCAGGTAGAGGAGATGCTCCAGGAAACGCGAATCGCCGGACTCGGCGATCGTGCGGCGGCGTTCCTCCAGATCCGGCAGCAGATGTACGATCGCATACGCCACCGAGACGCCGCCGGCCAGCGAGAGCCAGCGACTGCGAGGGACGACGTCCAGAAAACGGAGTCTCGCGGCGAAGAGGTGGATCAGGGCCAGCGCGAGAGCTCCGCAGAACGTGACCGCGGCTTTCTCGAGCATTCCATCTACCTGCGATGCGATCGGCTAAAGCGCTTATCGCGCAACTGTAGCGGATCGTTCGCCGAATACGCTCCGATTCAGAGCGCCGCGTACGCTACAGGTCTGTGCGACACGCACTAACAGGCTGCTGCAAAACGCCTTCCAGGCGTTTCGCAGTCTCGCCAAGTTCGGAACAAGTTCCTCACGGCTCGCTGCCATTTGCAGCAGCCTGCTAAACGGACGCGCCCGCCATGTTACGGCATTCCTCGGCGCACTGCCGACACTCTTCCGCACATCGGCGGCAGTGATCGTGCTGATGCTTGCCGCATTCGGCGCCGCAGGCTTCGCAGACGTCCGCGCAGACGCGACAGAGTTCCTGGGCGAACTGCGATCCGCGGCTCATGAACGCGGCTGACGTCCAGCAAAGTTCTGCACAATCCCGGTCCAGGCGAATGCACTCGGCCATCGCCTTCACGTCTTTCTCGCTCAGACAGGCGTCCGCACAGCGCTCGCACGCTTGAGCACAGCGAATGCACGCCTCGATGCAGGGGCCGAAGTCGTCTTGAGGCATGGTAGGTCTCCTTCGTAGCGGTAGTTGCCGGGCCGTCGACGCGACGAAGCCCGAACAGGAGTCGGGCAAGCGACGCGCCCGGACGACGGAATTCCATCCTTGAGCGAGGGGATCCGGCGCATTCCTGACCTGCAACCGCGAGCAAGTCGACGCCTGGTCGCGCATCCCACCGCTTCGCGGGGTGTCGCGCAGTATCAGGCGCGATTGGATAGCGACCACAAAGAGCGGCAAGGTCGAACTTCCGCCCCGGCGAACGATCCGAAGAACGGACGCGGCGTTCAGGCCTGTTCAGGCCTATCGCCGTTCGCTTCGCAGGCGACGGCGCTGACGGCGTCGACGATCTGGCTCATGCCCGCGATCTTCGAGATGAAGCGGACGGCGCCGGCCATTCTCATGTCGATCCCGACGATCGCTTCGTCGGCAGCGGAGACTCCCAGCACGCGAGCGCGGGGAACGTGCGAGTGAATCCACCGCGTCGCTTCCACGCCCCCCATGCCCGGCATCTGAACGTCCATCACGACGATGTCCGGATCCTCGGTCGCCGTGAGATAGCAGGCTTCCTCGCCCGTTCCGACGATTCCGACGACCTGCAACTCCGGTCGCTTCGAGAGCAGGCGAAACAGGGTCGTCCGGATTCCGACGTTGTCGTCGACGATCAGTACCCGCGTGCAATGGACCATGGGGCTCTCCGTCACTCGGTTCGATCGTTCCATCGTAAAGCCGCTTCCAGCACGACGCTTCAACGAGAGAGTGATGAACTGTACCCCTGTTGCGGCCGAGGCATGAGCTGTGCCGATTTCCGGTCCCGTTACCGGGATAATCCGAGGCAACCTTCCAGCAACCCCCCGTGGTAGGCGGGCCCAGCAAGATGAACTCCCTCAAGCCGCTTCGCCCCGCCCCGGTCGCGGCGCTTCCCTCCCCGGCAGCCACAAAAGAACGTCGGTCGATATAATCGGGCGACCCTTCACCTGTCTCGCCCTGTCCGCCGGCTACATGACTCCGTCGAGCGAGTTTCGCGTCGTCGCTCCGACGAGGCTTCACTTCGGACTGCTCGCCATCGGCGAGGGAGCCGGCGCGTCGGGCGGCGCGGGCGCGATGCTGCAGCAGCCGAGCCTGGTCCTGCATGTGCGACCGGCAGATCGTTTCGCCCCCTCGGGCCTGCACGCGGACCGCATCGCCGCCTTCGCCGGTCGCTGGACCGCCGGACGCGGGGAAGCGCTCCCTAAGGTCGAGATTCGCGGCGAGTCGGCCCCGGAACAGCATGTCGGCTTGGGACTGGGAACGCAGCTCGCGCTGGCGACGGCTCTCGCCCTCGATCAGGTTATCGGTCAGGAGCGCTCCGATCCGCAGGCGCTGGCGTCGCTCGTCGGACGCGGCGGTCGATCGGGAATCGGCGTTCGCGGATTCTTTTTGGGCGGCTTCCTGGCCGAAGACGAAAAACGCGACGGCGAAGCCTTGGCTCCGTTGCGACGACGCTTGCCCTTTCCTGATTCGTGGCGCTTCGTGCTCGTCCGTCAACTCGGCGAAGCGGGCGCGCACGGCGCCTCGGAGGATCGATTCTTCCGCGCTCTGCCGCCGACGCCGCCGGAGGTGACGGAGCAGATGCGAAGGCGACTGTTCGACGAGCTCGTGCCCGCGGTCGAAGCTGCGGACTTCGAGGCCTTCGCCGAGTCGGCCTACCGTTTCGGTCGCGAGTCGGGCGAGTTGTTCCGGGGCGCTCAAGCGGGAACGTACGCCAGCGAATTCGCCGAGCGACTGGTCGCGTCGCTCCGCGCTCGCGGCGTGCGCGGCATCGGTCAATCTTCCTGGGGGCCGACCCTGTGGGTCGCGGCGCCCGACCCTGACGCCGCCGAAGCGCTCGCCGGCGAACTTCGCATCGAACACCAGGCCGCAAACGTCGACGTCACGATCGGCGTTCCGAGCCCGTCGGGCGTGCGAATCGTCCCCGGCGTTTCTTCCGAGATCCGATTACTACCCTCCGAGCCTCCGCATGAAGTTTCCCTGTCCGGAATGCGCGAGGCCCCTCGCACCTGACCTCGACTGGCAGTACTGCCCCTACTGCGGCAGTCTGCTCCACCATTCGTCGAAGATCGCTGAGTGGAGGGAAGCATCGCGGTATGAAAGCTTCGGCGAAGCGTCGCTCGTCTGCGACGAGTTGATCGCACGGGGAATTCCTGCGCGACTCCGCGCGGAGATCTCGACCATCGACATCGCCCATTCGAGCCTTTACCACCTCGAAGGCGGCCGCCATTATCACGCGCTCGACGTCAGCGCCGATTCGTTCGCGGAAGCGACTCAAGTTCTCGCGTCCATTCGAGCCGCGCAGGAAGCCGACGAGGCCGGTTCCGAAGCGCCGCCTAACGTCGTCGCCCAGAAAACGGCCTCGGTGCTGATGACGTTGATCGTCCTCGCGTTGGGCGCAGTGATTCTCATCGCCATCCTCGGCGCGATCGTCTCTTGGGCGGATAAAGAGTTCTTCGGAGGGTGAGCCTGCCGGGAGCGCTCGCTCTGCGCTATCCGTCGAAGCCGGATAGAATCCGCGCTGCGAACCCTACGCCTCGTGTGGCTGTCCTCGCCTCGCGAACTTCCACGATCCTGCTTCGACCGACTTCCTTCCATGCATCGACTGATCGAACTGGGCGTCAACATCGACCACGTCGCGACGCTGCGGCAGGCTCGCCGGACGTACGAACCGGACCCCGTCTGGGCGGCGGCCGCGGCGGAACTCGGCGGAGCGGACGGCATTACTGTCCACCTGCGGGAAGACCGCCGGCATATCCAGGATCGCGACCTGCGACTGCTGAAGGAGACCGTCGCCTGCAAGCTCAACCTGGAACTCGCCTGCGATGCGGGCGTGGTGCAGATCGCCTGCGAAACGAAGCCCGAGCAGGCGACGCTCGTTCCCGAACGCCGCGAGGAGGTGACGACCGAGGGGGGCCTCGACCTGGTCGGTCAGCTTGAACCGGCGAAGCGCTCGATCGGCGCGCTGCGCGACGCGGGCGTCGTCGTCAGCCTTTTCCTCGACCCCGATCCGCGCCAACTGGAGATCGCCTTCGGCCTCGGCGTCGAGGCGATCGAGCTGCATACCGGCCAGTACGCATTGGCGAAGGGCGAAGCCGTCGAACGGGAACTCGTCCGGCTCGTGCAGGCCGGCGAGAGCATCGTCGCCGCCGGCGTCCGACTGCATGCGGGGCACGGCCTGAACTACCGCAACGTCCGCCCCGTCGCCGCGATTCCGCGCATGCTGGAACTGAATATCGGCCACAGCATCGTCAGCCGCAGCATCTTCGTCGGCCTGACTCAGGCCGTCCGCGAGATGAAGGACCTGCTGCTCCTGGAAGAAAAGCCCGACGCCTGACGAAGTCCGCCGGCGCACGGACCTAGGCCGCAGCGCTGTCATAAGCTTCCCCTGCAATTGCGGTCGCCTCGACCATCGTTTCACGAAGCGAGGCGAGCGTCCGGCTTCGCGTCGCTTCCGTGAGCGTCGGATGCACCAGGAACATCAGGCTGGTTTCGCCTAGCTCTTTGGCGACGGCGTGCCGCGTCGCCGGACGCCAGGCGGCGGGAAACGCCGCCTCGCGGTAGATCTCGCTGCAAGATCCGGAAAAGCAGGCGACGTCCCGCTCGCGAAGCGTCGCCACGATCCGATCCCGCGACCAGCCAGCGGCCAGTCGTTCAGGCCGGACGAACGCGTAGAACTTGTAGTAGGCGTGCCGCGCGCCCTCAGGGGGTCGCGGCGTGCGCAGCGCGGGCAAACTCGCGCAGACGTCTTGCAACTCTTCGGCATGCCTGGTCCGAGCGGCGCGCCACTCGGGAAGCCGACGCAACATGATCCGCCCGACGGCGGACTGGACTTCCGAGAGGCGATAGTTCGATCCGAAGCTGTCGTGCAGCCAGCGGAACTGAGTCGACGGGGGCTGCGGAGAGTAAAAGGTCTCGATCCGCTTGCCGTGGTCCTTGTACTCCCACGCCCGCTGCCAGAGGTCGTCGCGGTCGGTGACCAGCATCCCGCCTTCCCCGGCAGTGGTAAGAATTTTGTCCTGGCAGAAGGAGAAGCAACCGACGTCCCCCAGCGAACCGACGGGGCGCCCGTTCCATTCAGCCCCATGGGCTTGCGCGCAATCTTCCACGACGGCGATTCCGCGCGGCCGAGCGAACTGCACGAGCGACGGTATGTCGCACGGCCAACCGGCGAGATGAACGGCGATGATCGCTTTTGTCCGCGGCGTCACCAACGGCGCCACTGTGTCGACGGTCAGGTTCTGGCTCTCCCGGTCGACGTCGGCGCACACCGGCCGGGCGCCGCGGGCGACCACGCAACTGGCCGTCGCGATGAAAGTGCGGCTGGGGACGATCACCTCGTCGCCGGGACCAACGTCCAGCACGAGCAGCGCCAGCTCCAACGCCACCGTGCCGTTGGCCATCGCGATCGCATGCCGGCAGCCGACGTGAGCGGCGTACTCTGCCTCGAAAAGTCGCCCCTCCTCGCCGGTCCAGTAGTTCACGCGACCGGAGCGCAAGACTCGAGCGACCGCCTCGACCATCTCCTCGTCGAACGCTGGCCAGGGCGAATCGTTGGCGACGGGCGTGCTCATAGCGATCCGAACGTTTTCGTGGTTAGAAGGCGTGGCGGTTTCGGCAACGTCGTCGTACTCGGCCAGCGTGCCGCCGACGACGGTCTGCCAGATGCAGATCAGGTCATTTCGGAACCGGTACGTGGCGAAGTAGCGGACGTTGATCCGCAGCTTGTCCGGGAAAACGACCGCCGCGTTGTAAGCCTCCGGGTCGGCCTGGCGGGCGAGCAGCGTCTCTTCGTCGCGGTACTTCAGCGACGCAGGGCTGGTGATCCCCGGCCGCACGTCCAGCAGTTGCGGCGCGTGCCGTCGCATAAGCGGCGCCATCGCCGGGACGTCGGGCCGCGGTCCGACGAAACTCATGTCGCCCACGAGCACGTTCCACAACTGCGGCAGTTCGTCGAGCTTGGTCCGTCGCAGGAACCGTCCCAGCGGCGTAATCCGGGGGTCGGCGCTGGTGGTCACGCACGTTGCGGTCAACGAGCTGCGCCGCATCGTGCGCAGCTTGAAGATCGTGAAGGAGCGACCGCCGCGACCGATCCGCTCCTGGCGAAAGATCCCGCCGTCGCCGGTCGCTACGCGGATGGTGAGCACGCACAGCGCGATCAGCCACCCGGTCGCGATCAATCCCGCGAGGGCCAGCGTCACGTCGAACGCGCGCTTCGCGAACTGTTGGCGGCGAGTGAGCATCGAGGCGAAACGGCTCCACGGGAGCGGAATGTGGCGAACGGATTCAGGCAGCTTGACGCGTCTCCAGCCGGGCGAGAACGCTCTCCGGTAAACCGGCGTAGCGCCAGTTCCCGACGCTGCGGGTCGATACCCCCGCGACGACGCGAGCGACCTTCTCCCTGTCGAATTCGATCTCCGCGAACTTCAGCAGCCGGGCAAGTTCCACCGCGGGCCGCTGGACGAATTCCTCATAGCGAACGCTCGCCACGCGATCGGAGGGCAGCTCGGCCAGCGCCGCAGCCGCGGATGTCTGGCACCGCGTCCATTGCTCGGCGCACGCCGCAGCCAGTCCCTGTTCGACGAGCGTCTGTTCCATTCCGGCGTAGCGGGGTCCCCACGTCGAGAGCCGCTTATCGCGGCTGATCAGCCGATGGACGCGACTCGTCGCGAAGCGCCATGCATACCGCGGCAGATCGGTCAGCGGAACGTACCGCGCCTTCTGTAACACATAAGCCGGCTCGACGCGTCCCCGCCACCGTTCGATCGCGGAAGCGACCGCGTCGCGACCGTCACGCGACAGGAAGATGTACTGTGCCTCGGGAAGGATCGCATCGACGAACTCGACCCGCAGCGAGTTGGCGCATGTCTTCTCGACCACCGTCGTCGCGCCGGCGCCGCGCGCGAGGCTGGCGAACTGCCGCCGCATATAGCTGATCACGCGCGGCCGGGCATGTTCCCGCCGCAGCTCGTCGGTGGGATGACCGGCGTTGTAGCGCCGCCACAGAAAGTTGATCTCGTCGCACGGCCAGGTGCTCACGCCCGCGAACTCGACCAGCAGGTCGCGCAGCATGTTCGTCCCGGAGCGCGGGGCGCCGATGATCACCAAAGGGCGGCAAGCGAGCGGTTGCATGGTCCGGAATCGTTCGCTGGAAGCGGAAGGTTCAAGCGGCGCGGGCGTCAGCGTCGTCGGCTTCCGAGACAGCGACGGCATCGACGAGCGTGACAAGTTTCAAAGGCGACTCGGGCGAAAGCTCCGTCAGCAGCTTCGACCACGCGGCGAGCATTCGCGCCTGGCCGAACAGCTGCACCCCGCGACGCTGCAAACTTCGCCGACGCTCAGGAGTGAAAGCAGCACGTCGCTCGCATGCGCGGTGCATCGCTTCGGCGACCGCGTCGATCGAATCGTTGCCGGCCACGAAGCCGAGCTCTTCTTGATGGACGATGCGGGCGAGTTCGCTTTCCGGCTCGACGACGGCCAACACCGGACACCCCGCCGCGAGGTAGGTCATGGTCTTGCTGGGAAGGGCGTAGCGGAATACGTCACGGTGGAGCGACACGACGCCGAAATCGGCGGCCTGCATCGCCGCGAAAGCCTCGGCAGTGGGGACGTGGTCGTGAAACTCGATCGAACGCCACAGTTCCGCGCCGGCCAACTCGGTCAGCCGCGCCTTCGCCGCGCCGGTCCCCAAGAATGCCAGTCGCAGCGGTCGCTCCCGGGCGACCTGACGCGCAGCGGCGACGACCAGATCGAGCGCCTGAAAATTGCCCAGGTTGCCCGCGAACAGAAACAAGGGGCGATCGTCGAGACGCGCGATGGGACTGGACGTCGATGCGGTCTCGCTTCGTCGGTCGTCCTCCACGCACAGCGGCGCATTTTGAATGAGCGTCACCTTCTCACGCGCGAATCCGCGCCGAGCGAGCGAGTCCGCCATATCTTCCGAAAGCGTGACGATCCGCTCCGCATGTCGGCAGGCGAGCGTGTCGAGCCAGCGGGCCGCGGCGAAGAGCGCCCCGGAACGCATGCTCCCCACCGCTCTTAGCGACTCGGGGTGAATGTCCTGTAAATGCAGCACGTACCGCGTGCCCGTCAGCGCTCGCAGCGTACAAAGCGCGAGCCCCATCAAGATCGGCGGGTGGCCGTTGGCGATCACCAGGTCGTAGCGCCGGCGGAACATCGCATGCAGCATGCCGCGGAGCACGAACCAGAGCGAGTTCGACAGCCGCCGAAGCCGCTGCCCCTTGCGCTCGTTCATCAGCGGCACGCGCCGCACATGGACGCCGCCGACCTGCTCTTCCCACGGTTGCCGGTCGCAACGCACGCCGTTGTAGCTCGGCTGCGCCGTCACCACGGTCACCTCGTGCCCCTCGACCACGGCGTGCTCAAGAATCGCCTTGAGCAAGAGCGCGTAAGGCGTCGTATCGGGCCAGTAGTGGCGGTAAATGGCAAGCAGCCGCATGATTCAACCGACGCGATAATCAAGTCTGAGCCGAACGCGTCGGCGGCTCGACGAGCAGCGCAAGGCCGCGAAACATCCCTGTTTCGCCCGCGAGGACGCGCCAAACCTTGCGCGCAATCCTTGCCGCGATGCGAGGCGGCGCCGACGCAGCGGGACTCGCAGGCCCGCGAGCTTTTACGCAAAAGCCGCCGCGAACGACAACCCCAACGTGCATCGATCCCGAACACGCGACCAAGCGCCGTCAATCGAACCGGCGTTTGAATTCCGAATCGAAGACCGACGAACTGCCGCCGATTGGATCAACGACGGGCGTTTCTGAGCGGAATGTGGCTTTCCGGCCTTCGGACGAACGAGGCGATGAACCTCTATTGGGACCGAAAGGATCGCATCTATCTGGATTTCTCCGGGCCGTTCCCGGTGACGGCGATCGACGCCGCTCTGGAAAAGGGCGGGAAGCATCGGATCTACCCTCTGACCCGCGACTTTGCGACACTGCTAACGCTCACCCCTCCCTTCGAGCGAAGCGGCAACGTGTTCCGGTCCCCTCGTTCTGAACGAGGCGTCCCAAGGGCGAGACGATTGGGCGCATCGCAACGAGAATCGCGCGTCACGCCGGCGTTTTCTCAGAACCGAAACGCCTGGACGATCCCCCGAGCCCTGCGAGTCTCCGCTATTTCAGGCGATCATTCGGATTGCGCTGGGCGATGCGAGTTCCGGAGAACGTCCTGATGATGCTCATGCGGCACGAGTCCCATGACGCCATCCGGAAGCACCACCCGCAGCTGCGAGCTCAGGACGTCGCTGAGCTAATCTACCGCTATTGATCAATCCGGAAGGAGTTTCTGATGCCAGTCCTAGCACTCGACTCGCTCACAGACACAATGCTTTGGAAGCGTCTCTCCTCTGGATTCGCCGAGACGGAGCATCGCGATGTAGCGTCGGAGCTAACGACGAAAGTGCGCGAGGCCTGCAGAACGGCATCTGAACGAATTAAACCATTCGCCTATTTCCATCCGGAGTTTACTGTTCACGATCGAGATCATCTCCTCCGAGTGACGGAACTGATGGCGATAATCTTGGGCGATGACTTGGAGAAACTGAACGCGATAGAAGTCTCGTTGCTTATCCTGTCCGCGTTCTTCCACGATCAGGGCATGGTGCCCGAGGCCGAAGAGTGGACGAGGATCCAAGACTCGTCGGAGTACCGATTGTCATTTGACCGGTGGGAGATCGACCATCCGAATCTGCGCGAGATTCGCCGTCAACTCGACGACCCTCGGTTTACCTCGCAAGAAAAGCAGGGCTTGTCGGCAAAGTTGCAGCAGCACCTCGACGCGCACCGCACGCACTTCCTTCGGGTTACGCACGGCGAGCGCGCCGAACAACTCGTTCAGAGTCTCTACGCGGCCGGCAGCGATCTATCGGTGGCAGGCACAAGCTTGGCTTATTTGCTGGGTCGCCTCTGCGTTTCGCACGTAATGCCCGCCGCGAGGCTAACGGACGAGAATGGATTTCGACTCGACGCCGCAATAGGACGCCATAGGGTCAATGTCCGCTTCCTCGCGTTGATACTACGTCTCGCAGACATTTTGGATTTCGACCGAGACAGGACCCCAACTCCTTTACTCCGAACAATAAGCTTTTCCAGTGCCGTTAGCCTGCTGGAATGGTCGAAGCATCGGTCAGTCGAGGGCTGGGAGATCTCGTCAAAGCGAGTCCGCTTTACGCTCGCCTGCGAGCATCCTGCATATCAAAAGGCGGCATATGAATTCATGGACGCAATCGACTTTGAGCTTGGCGAGTCGCATCGCGTCGTAGACGAGTTCCCTCGCGATACACCTATCCACTACCGACTTTCGTTGCCGCGCAAAGTCGACCGCGATCGTATCGGCCCGCGAAATAGCTCGTACCGCTACGCCGATCTAGAATTCGGGTTATCGCGAGATGAGGTCGTGAAGCTGCTTATGACAGACAAGCTCTACAGAATGAACTCGCTATTTGTCCGAGAGCTGATCCAGAACAGCCTAGCAGTCCGTTGATTTCCCTGTTCGCGAGAGCCTGAGCGTTCAAAAGGTCGCTGAGCGTCGAGGCATCAGGAGCGGGAGCCGGACGGCGACCGAGATGCTTAAGATCGCTCGATGCGATCCGACGGCGAAATCAGCGAAGCTGGAGAGCCCAAACGCGGCGGAAAGCGCTGCTCCCAGTTCTCCGAACTGTTTCGGCTTACCGGCGCCGAGGAGTTGGCGCAGGATCCGTCCCAAGTTGTAAGCGACGGCGGCGACGAGGTAGCGCTTGCGGATCTTGGCCAGCCCGCGAAGCCAGGTTCTCCTGCCGCCGCCCGTTTCGAGCACGTGCGCGAACGTCCGCTCGACCTTCTCGCTTCGTAGACGCTGCAGCCTGCGACCGCGACGTCCGCGCGCGTTCCGGCGATTGCGACGATAGGCCGCCTGACGACTCGGCGGCTTGCGTTTTCGCTTCCGAGACTTCGCTCGCTTCGGCTGCGGAATATACGTCCGCACGTGCGTCTCGTGCTGCAGCCGGTCGAGCGACTCTTCGCTGTGATAGCCCTTGTCCGCCGCGACCTCTTCCACGTCGCAGCCCGTGCCCGCCTCGCGCAGGTTCGTTCGCGCGGCGTTCACGGTATCTTCGATCGTCCGGCAGTCGCCGGCGGTCCCTTCGTAGACTTCCGCCGCGACGATCACGTCCGTCTCCAGATCGACGGCGTGTTCGACCTTGTACTTGAGATGCGTGCGACCGTCCTTCATCTTCCCGATCCGAGCGTCGGGATCGTGCGGATTGACCCACTCGTCGTTGGAGACCTTCTTGTCCTTCCGCTTCCTGTCGAAGCGGCGCAGCTCCTCGTCGTCCGGGTCGCTTACGCCCGTTTCGGCTTCGTAGAGCTTGCGAACGTACTCCTGCCAGTCGTCGCCGTTCTCCCGGCGGACGATCGACTTCATCGAAGCGTTCGCTTCGAGATCGCTGGCGTCGACGCCGAGCGTTTTGCCCTTGAGCAGACCCTTCTCGTGGCAGAGGCCGAGAACCAGGTCGAACGCGAGCTGATGGATCTCCAGCGGCAGCCGGTTTCGCGTCAGCGTGAGCGTCGAATGGTCCGGCGTCTCCTCGCCGGGACCGAAGCCCAGGAAACGGGCCAGCGAGCGACTGTCGTCGCAGCGCCAGGCGATGCCGCGCTGGCTGTCGATCCCCTCGAAGTAACCGATGAACAGCATCCGGAAGTAGACGCCCGGCGCCAGGCTCTTTCGCCCCGTCGTTTCGTAGTACGGAGCGGCCGCCTCTTCGAGCCGTCCGTCGAATTCGATCTCGGCCAGCAGCCCGTTCAGACGGTCGTAGAAGACGTTTCGCGGACCGCTCCCCAGCTTGTCCGTCGGAACCCAGAACGTCCCCTGCGTCTCCCGCTTCCGCTTGCCCAAGCCCATCGCGATTCCTCCCCCGCGTCGAGATCACGCGAGGATAGCGCAGGCAGGGCGAAAATCAACGGGCTGCTAGATGCCTTGCGGCACAGGGTCGCCACACATGGAAAGGGGCATCCGGACTGGGAAGGAGGGCGAGTTGAGCTTCAACACTTCATCGACTCATCTGGTCATCAGGTTGTGCGTTGTACTGACAATGGCATTGGCATGGATGAGTCGATCGTGCGCAACTTCTTGACCAATGCAGGACGAAGTTACTATCGTTCGCCGGAGTTTGCGCAGCAGCGGATTGCGTTTCGAGCGAACGGCGTCGATTTCGATCCCTGCTCGCAGTTCGGCATCGGTTTCATGTCGTGCTTCATGTTCGGTGATCGAATTGGGATAAAAACGCGCCGAGACTACGGACCCGGCAGAGGGTACGGAGACCCGTTGGAAATCGAGATCAACGGCCTTGGAGGCCTGCTAGTTATTCGCGACGGCCATCCTGAACAGCCGGTCGGGACTGCGGTTGAGGCTACGGGACCTCGAAAGCCTACCTTCCTCGACGAGCAGGCAGATGAGGTAATGCTTTGCGCGGTGGCCCGGGGATATGCGTTAGCAACAGAATTCCCGATCGCCGCCAAGACTTCCGTGGAGGAAATCGCCAACGATGTAGAAATTCCGATCAAGCCGGCATACAGAAAGACAGGACTCGAGGAAGCGGGCGTTACGAGCATAAAGCTGATCGAATACGCCTTAAGCGAGGCCGATCCGAGACTCGGCGGAACTATACGGATCGGGCTTCTCAAGGATGACAAAGGAAATCCGGCAATCAAAAACTCCGAAGCAGCTTTTGAGGTGAAAGAAAAGGGCAAGGAGCATAAGCTTTTCTTGACGATCGGGGACAAGAGCACTGAGTATCAGAGTTCGCACCGGGAGTCGGCGACGTGTATGGATGGCATACTCGTATGCGGACAGCCAGGACGCGAAGACGACAGTGACGAACTGGCGTATAGCCTAGGTTGGGGCGGAAGCCCGCTCCATCTGGGCGATCCGTTCGTGGTAGACATTCGCGGTGACCTAAAACCGGTGCTCACGCCCTCCCGGACCCCTCCCGACCGAAGCTGGCACAGCGATTCCACCTGGACCAAAGTTAGTGACCTTCTCCGATTGGCACACGCAAAGGCATGGCTTCCGGTATTGCATGCGACGCGTACGGGACTATCGCAGGAGGATTTCTGGCGTTTGTCGATGATGCACCGTGCACCCGTGCATCTCATGCGAGGAACGGACCTATGGGACTACCTCCATGTGTCAATCCTCGAGTCCGAGAGCGATGCGGAAGCGACTTGGCTACCGCTATCAGCGATAGGGGAAGTAGAAGCCAGCGTTGACGGAGATCGGAACCACCGTGAATTGATATTTAGAAACAGGATGGGGATGAGGATCGCGTTCGGAACGAGCGTAAGCCGATGGCTAGGCGCTGGGTACGGAGACATAGAAACAAAGGTCGCACGGCTCCTGCTACGGTTCGCAGAAATTGACCTGGTCGCAGATAAACCGCGAGTGTCTATCGTGCGCCCGCGAGTAGCTGAGATCAACGAATCGGACTTGGGGATCGAAGAACGTCGAATGTCCTACGTGCCTGTGGTCAGCTACACAGGAAAGGCAGAGGGATTAGTCTCTGTGCAAGGAAGCTTCCGAAGCGCAAACCGCGAGCACCCGTTGGTAAGGTTCGTACAGGAGTTCCAGCACACTAAGTATCGAGACTGCTCGGACTTCCAACATTTTTGTGCCAGTGCGGTCTGGATGCTCAGTGACAAAGAGTGCCTAACAGCCCGTTGATTTTCGCCCTGCCTGCGCTATCCTCGCGTGATCTCGACGCGGGGGAGGAATCGCGATGGGCTTGGGCAAGCGGAAGCGGGAGACGCAGGGGACGTTCTGGGTTCCGACGGACAAGCTGGGGAGCGGTCCGCGAAACGTCTTCTACGACCGTCTGAACGGGCTGCTGGCCGAGATCGAATTCGACGGACGGCTCGAAGAGGCGGCCGCTCCGTACTACGAAACGACGGGGCGAAAGAGCCTGGCGCCGGGCGTCTACTTCCGGATGCTGTTCATCGGTTACTTCGAGGGGATCGACAGCCAGCGCGGCATCGCCTGGCGCTGCGACGACAGTCGCTCGCTGGCCCGTTTCCTGGGCTTCGGTCCCGGCGAGGAGACGCCGGACCATTCGACGCTCACGCTGACGCGAAACCGGCTGCCGCTGGAGATCCATCAGCTCGCGTTCGACCTGGTTCTCGGCCTCTGCCACGAGAAGGGTCTGCTCAAGGGCAAAACGCTCGGCGTCGACGCCAGCGATCTCGAAGCGAACGCTTCGATGAAGTCGATCGTCCGCCGGGAGAACGGCGACGACTGGCAGGAGTACGTTCGCAAGCTCTACGAAGCCGAAACGGGCGTAAGCGACCCGGACGACGAGGAGCTGCGCCGCTTCGACAGGAAGCGGAAGGACAAGAAGGTCTCCAACGACGAGTGGGTCAATCCGCACGATCCCGACGCTCGGATCGGGAAGATGAAGGACGGTCGCACGCATCTCAAGTACAAGGTCGAACACGCCGTCGATCTGGAGACGGACGTGATCGTCGCGGCGGAAGTCTACGAAGGGACCGCCGGCGACTGCCGGACGATCGAAGATACCGTGAACGCCGCGCGAACGAACCTGCGCGAGGCGGGCACGGGCTGCGACGTGGAAGAGGTCGCGGCGGACAAGGGCTATCACAGCGAAGAGTCGCTCGACCGGCTGCAGCACGAGACGCACGTGCGGACGTATATTCCGCAGCCGAAGCGAGCGAAGTCTCGGAAGCGAAAACGCAAGCCGCCGAGTCGTCAGGCGGCCTATCGTCGCAATCGCCGGAACGCGCGCGGACGTCGCGGTCGCAGGCTGCAGCGTCTACGAAGCGAGAAGGTCGAGCGGACGTTCGCGCACGTGCTCGAAACGGGCGGCGGCAGGAGAACCTGGCTTCGCGGGCTGGCCAAGATCCGCAAGCGCTACCTCGTCGCCGCCGTCGCTTACAACTTGGGACGGATCCTGCGCCAACTCCTCGGCGCCGGTAAGCCGAAACAGTTCGGAGAACTGGGAGCAGCGCTTTCCGCCGCGTTTGGGCTCTCCAGCTTCGCTGATTTCGCCGTCGGATCGCATCGAGCGATCTTAAGCATCTCGGTCGCCGTCCGGCTCCCGCTCCTGATGCCTCGACGCTCAGCGACCTTTTGAACGCTCAGGCTCTCGCGAACAGGGAAATCAACGGACTGCTAACGGCACTGGCGACGCGCTGCGAAGGCGGCAGGCGCTTCCGCCGGCTGGGAAAGATATTCGCTTCGCTCGACTGGTCGCGTCATGATCAGTCTCTCGCGCCACCGTATTCAGTTTGGACAGGAGAGGGTGGAATCGTGGAGATTAGGGACCTGGATTTTGAGCGATGGGCAAGCCTTCCTTCGGATCAGTAGCCGACACAGCAGACCTTGCGTATCGCCGATGTTGGAGTCGTAGTGGGACGGTCGACGCAGCAACCTGTGTTGATCGACGTAAGTCTTTGGTAGATAAGTAGCCGAGGCGGGACTCGAACCCGCATGCTCCTTACGGAACGAGGGATTTTAAGTCCCTTGCGTCTGCCAATTCCGCCACTCGGCCGGCGATTCGTCGCGAGGTGCAGCCGCGACGGATAAGAGACGAGACCCGGAATGGGCGCTCGCAGGTTCGCGACGCAGCGCGGCAGGAGTCGCGATAAGACGTTCCGGCCTGCCGCAGGCGTGCGAGCGTCGCATCGTACCGATCGCTCCCTACGCCGACAACACGAGGAACGAACGCGACCGGGCAGGCTTCGACGCGCGGCAGGCTTGGAAGTACGGGCAGCGAACGCCCGTGCGTCAATCTCGCTCGAAGAGACGGTCGTCCTCGCCGTCGCTGCCGGGAGCGCTGCGGTCGGACAGCGGGGGACCGCTGCGCGGACCGGGAGGGCGATCGTCGGGGCCTCGCGCTTCGTCATCCGGACGACGCGGCGGGGGCGGAGGGAACGAGGGAGGCTCGAACGGGCCGCGCCCCCGTCCGAAGCGATCCAGGCCGGAGCCTCCTTCCCGCCGCATCGACGGGAACGGCAGGTTCGGCTGCGGTCCGAGGTAACCGCGCAGGTCGTCCACGTCGAGTTGTTCGTCGTCCCGCAGCCGGCGCTCATTCGCTAAATAGATGAACTCCAGCCGGCGATGAAGCTCTTCCGGCGGCAGCTTGTCGAGTTCCGCACGCACCCGGGCGGTGAGTCGGTCGCGGTAGAACGCCTCCAGCTTCGATCGATCGACGCTGGGGCTCATCCGCGCGGTGACGGCCGCGCGCATCCATTCGTCGAGCAGCCGCAGCTTCGTCGCGGGCTCGCCCGCCTGCTCGAACGCCGCGCGCGTGGTCTTCGTCAGCGATTTCGACAGCCGAGCCAGGTCTTCGTCCGAGGGGGCGGGGATCGGCAGACCGTCGTTGCCTTCGGAGTAGCGGCGGTAGGTCACGATCGTCCAGATCCAGCGATCGTCGCGACCCATTCGCTGCAGCCGCGACCAGGCGTCGGGAGAGATCCGCGCGCGGAACCGCTGTTCGTTCTCCTCCTCGTAAACGTAGTCGCGCAGCCAGGTCACGATCGCCTGGTGATCCTCCGGCGTCACTTCCACGCTGACGAGTCGCGCGAACTGTCGGGCCTCTTCCGACTTCATCAGTTCGCGGACCTTCGCCAGCAGTTCGTCCGGCTCCGATGCGAGCGTCTGGAGGGTCGCCCGATCTTCGGGAGTAAGCGTGCTGACCCATTGCCGGTACTGCCGGGCGACGCGGAGCAGATCTTCGCCCTCCAGATCGACGAGCAGCGCCTGGTGCAGATCGCGCAGTCGCGCGCGATCCTCCTGCGGCAGCGCCTCGAAGCGGCTCATGCGGGAGGAAAGATCCTCGCGCTCCGGCGCCGACATCCGGTCGATCCGCGCCTGGACCTGCTCGGGCGTCAGGGATCCGATCGGCGCCAGGTCTGGGCCCGTCAGTTCCTCGGTCGGATCGACGGCGGCCTCTTCTTCCGGCGTCGAGGCATCGCTCGGGGCGAAGGCGGCGAAGGTCGTTCCGTCGAAGGTGCCCTCGTTACGAAGCTGACGCAGGAAATCGATGTCGCCCGCCCAGTCGTAGGCGTCGTAGTTCTCCAGAATCGGGAACTCGCGAATCGCCTCCCGTTCGGGAAGCGACTGGCGATTCCGCTGCCAGG
This sequence comes from Lignipirellula cremea, assembly GCF_056501455.1. Lineage (NCBI taxonomy): Bacteria > Pseudomonadati > Planctomycetota > Planctomycetia > Pirellulales > Pirellulaceae > Lignipirellula > Lignipirellula cremea. The sequence goes on along the minus strand of NZ_CM151415.1, from coordinate 3,764,919 downwards.
CGAAGCCGAAAGCGCCGGCGGCGATCAGGCAGACGAGCATCAGCGCCGCAGGCAGCAGCCGTCGGAAGTCGAACGAACCGGCGTCCGGGCGCCGGCGGTAGTCGATCGCGGCGATCTCGACCGTCGTGCGGGCGAAGTCGGGACGGACCGTCGAGATCGGCAGATCTTCGAGCAGATCGAACGTCCCCTGCAAGGCCTGCATCTCCGCGCGGTAGAGGTCGTCGGAAAGCATGCGTGCCTCGACGCGCGCTGCCTCTTCGGCCGGGAGTTCCCCGTCTAGATACGCGACCAGGTCGCGGCGATCGTCATCGGTAAGCGAAGCGGTATTCATGCGTCGAAGGCTTCAGTCGGCATCGTCAGGCGGAGCGGCGTGCGGACGTCGACCCTGTTCGACGTACGGTTCGAGCATCGCCTTCAGATTGAGACGCGCACGAAACAGGAGCGACTTCACGGCCTGGACCGAAAGGCCCATCGTGTCGGCGACGTCCTGGTAACTCATGTTTTCGAACTTCGTCAGCAACAGCGCCACGCGCTGCCGCTCGCTGAGCGAGTCGAGGGCCAGGCGGACCATCTGCCCCGCCTCGGCCTTATCGAGCCGACGCGCGGGCATCCAGCCGCTGTTCGCCTGGGCGAGCCCCTCGATGCCGCCGGGCGCCGAATCGGTGGAGGAATCCCGTTCTGCCGAGACCTCTTTACGACGCGAGCGACGCCGAATCGCGTTCTTCGCGACGTTGTGTGCGATGGTGAAGACCCACGTCGAAAATTTCGCGTCCGCGCGGTAGGTCTTCCGGGCGCGAAAGACGCGGAGGAACGTCTCCTGGACCAGATCCTCCGCCTGATCGCGCCCGTTGCCGGTATGTTCGAGGACGGTCAACAATCGATTCTGATAGCGCCGGACGAGCTCTTCGAAAGCGAAAGCGTCGTCGTCCCGCACGCGCAGCATCAACCGGGCGTCCGGATCGATCGCCGACTCGATCGGCGAGGCGCCGGACGGCGTCAATTCATCGGACGGTCTGTCGACGACGCCGCTCGGCGTCGGGGTCATTCCGCTCGGAGACGGATTCGGGAATACCAACGTCAAAAGTCCGCTCGCGAACGATCCGATTCACGCTGGCCGAAGGGCCGATTCATCGCAGTCGAATGGTCGACCGAGTCCTGACGGCATGCGTCGCAGGGATCAGACCGATCGACGTACGCCGCCGCTTCCTATCATAACGCGTCCCCCGACGCGGGAGCCGTCGCGGATTCGCTGCCTGCTTCTTCCTTAACCGCGAGCGAGGCGGAAGGTTGCGACGCGATCGCGACGTCTGCTGGAAAGAGGTTGCGCTGCTTCGACGGTTGCGGTTCCGCCCCAGAGAATCGCTCGGATGCCGTTCGCTCCCTCTCTTGCCTGATCCTCATGGTCGATCGCTCCCCTACCGATTCATCGCACGATTCATCGCAGACGCTTCCTGCGAACAGCCGGACGCCCGCGATCCGGGTGCGCCGCCTCAACGACCAGGCGATTCGGGAGGAGGGGAAGTATGTCCTGTACTGGATGACCGCCTTTCGCCGGATGGACTGGAACTTCAGTCTGGATCTGGCCGTCGACTGGGCGCGCGAGCTGAATCGCCCGCTGCTCGTGTTCGAGGCCCTCCGTACGGACTATCGCTGGGCCAGCGATCGCTTCCATCAGTTCGTGCTGCAGGGGATGCGCGACAACCTGAAAGCGGCCCGCGCGGCGGACGTCGCCTACTTTCCCTTCGTCGAAGAGCGACGCGGTCAGGGGAAGGGCCTGCTGGCCGCGCTGGCGGCGGAGGCGTGCCTGGTCGTCGGCGACGACTTCCCGTCGTTCTTCCTGCCGAAGATGCTGAAGGCGGCAGCCGATCAGATCGACGTGCCGCTTTACGCCATCGACTCCAACGGGCTGCTGCCGCTGCGTGCGACCGATCGGATCTTCTCCCGCGCGGTCGACTTCCGTCGGTTTCTACAGAAGACGCTGCCCCCGCATCTCGAGACGCATCCGCGGGAGCGACCCTTCGGCGCCGCCCTGCCGCAATTGAAAGAGTTGCCCGCGACGATCGCGAAGAAGTGGCCTTCGTTCGGCGAGCGACTGGAAGGCGAAGACTGGGACCTCTCGCAGTTCCCGATCGACCACTCCGTCGAGGCCGTCGACGAACCGGGAGGTTCCGTTGAGGCGAAACGCAAGTGGAAGCGTTTCCTCGACGCTCGGCTCGACCGGTACGGCGAGGATCGCAACGCGCCGGACCGCCGCGGCGCGAGCGAGCTGTCGCCCTACCTCCACTTCGGCTTCTTCAGCGTGCATCAGGCGTTCCACGACCTGATCCGGAGAGAGAACTGGACGCCGGAGAAGCTTGCCCCGAAAGCGACCGCGAAGCGCGAAGGCTGGTGGGGGATGAGCGAGCCGGTCGAAGCCTTCCTCGACGAACTGATCACCTGGCGGGAGATCGGGTTCAATCGCAGCGCCCTGGCGGGGACAGAAGGCGAAGGCGACGAAGAACGGTTCGAGTCCCTGCCGGACTGGGCCAGGAAGACGCTGACCGAGCATGGTCGCGACCGGCGGAACCCGACGTACACGCTGGAAGAACTGGAGCGGGCGCGAACGTACGATCCGCTTTGGAACGCTTCGCAGCGGCAACTCATCCGCGAGGGGCGGATTCACAATTACCTGCGAATGCTGTGGGGCAAGAAGATCCTGGAATGGACCGAGTCGCCCGAGCAGGCGCTGGAGTTCATGATCGAACTCAACAACAAGTACGCCCTCGACGGTCGCAACCCCAATTCCTACTCCGGCATCTTCTGGGTCCTGGGCAGGTACGATCGGGCGTGGGGTCCGGAGCGACCGATCTTCGGCAAGATCCGCTACATGTCTTCCGAGAACACCGCCCGCAAGCTCCCGGTCAAAGAGTACCTTGCTCGTTACGGCCCGGACGAAACGCCGCATTGATGGCGCCCCAGCCAAGGGAAATCTATGATCTTGCCTGCCTGTCGAACGGAACCCCTGCCGGGGCGTCAGTTCGCGATCCTGCTGGGCGATCGGGAACGGACGCGATGGCGCTTCGACGACGAGACGCCGCGGCCCTGCTTCTTTCCGATCGCGGGACCTTCGGGAACCTGCCTGACTCGCATGGGTCACCCGGGCGCTCCGAACCACGACCACCATCGCTCCGTGTGGTGGGCCCACAACGCAGTCGCAGGCGTCGACTTCTGGTCCGAGGGAAAGACGCCGCGGATTCGTCAGCGGGAATGGCTCGCGATCGAAGACGGCGAAGAGGAGACCCGCTTCGCCGTCGCTCTCGACTGGCTCGACGGTCACGATCCCGCGCCGTTGCTGCGGCAGGAGATGATCGCCTCGGCCCGGCTGCACGAGGGGGGCGAGTGGACGCTCGAATTGCAGTCGACCTGGACCGCTCCCGGCGCGACGGAGTTAGCCAAAACGAACTTCGGCTTTCTGGCCGTGCGGGTCGCGAAGCATCTGTCGGAACAGTTCGGCAGCGGCGTCATGACCGGGGAGACCGGAGCCCAGGGCGAGGCGGCGCTGTTCGGAAAGCCGAGTCGTTGGATGGACTATTCCGGTCCCGTACCCGCGCAGGCCGGCGTCGATTTCGAGAAGGAGGGGATCGCCTTCTTCGACCACCCGCAGAACCATGGCTCGCCGGCGAACTGGCACGTCCGGTCAGACGGGTGGATGGGTCCGTCGTTCAATCGCAACGGGCCGCTTGCACTCGGGCCGGAGCGACCGCTGACGCTGCGTTACCTTCTCTGGATGCATCGCGGCGACGGCGATCCGTCGCGGCTGCTACCGAAGTACGAAGCCTTCGCCGCGACGACTGCCCTCTCCGTAATCGCCTCGTCGAAGCCGCACGTTCTGCGGGAAATCGTGCGGCGAAGCGCCTGAGTAACGCCGACCGATCAGCGGCGAGTTTCGCTGGGGCTTTCCGCGCGAACGGTCGACTGTCGCAGCAGATCGATCTGCCGGCGGAGATTGTCAAGAATCGACGATTCGCCTCCTTCGTCGCCGACTTCCTCCTTGCGGGCCGAATCGACGGTCGACGTGCCAACTCCGGGAGACGCGATCGGCGAAGACGCCGGTTCTGAAGCCGCTTCGAGCCGCGATTCGGAAGGCGAAGTGACTGCTTCAAGCGGCGAGTCGACCGCGCCTGAACTCGGCTGCTCCACCGCCGGACTGCGACGATCCCCGAGGCGGCGATTCGGCCCCGCGTAAGTCTCGGGAGCGTCTGTCGCCCGGCGGCCGCGTCCGGTCGGCGCATGCGCCGCAGCCGTTTGCGGAGCGAGATTCGGTACGGGTAGGATCGGCGTCGCCGGGGTCTGCGAGAGAACGGCGAGTTGTGCCGGATCGGCGATGCGATCGACGCCGCGTCGGCCCGAGTTGCGATCGGCGGGTCGCAGATGGGGCGGCAGATAGTCGGTCACGCGACGTCCCCGTTCCCGTTGCAGCGGCATGGCGAGAACGATCGCGCCGGCGCATCCGAAGGCGCCCAGCAGGCCGGCGGCCAGCACGATCTGCATCTTCCCCGGACCGACCGGGCCGTCGCTGGGAACGGGCGGACCCATCGTCGTGAGCAGACGCGCCGAACTGGCCGCTTCGTAGCTGGCCTTCGCGTCCGAAAGTTTCTTGTCCGCCAGTTGCAGCGCTTCGCTGCGCTGCGTGACGATCGCGACGAGGTTCCCGTAGTCGGCCCGCATGCCGGCGAGTCGAACCAGTCGATCTTCGACCTCTCCCTGCTGTCGCTGGAGATCGCCGAGGCTCGCCTGGACGACGCGGATTTCGTCTTCGAGGCCCAGCATCGCGCCTTCCAGCTCGCGCAGGACGTTCCGCCTGGTCTCATTCTCCGTGGCGATCGCGGAGAGAAGTTCCGGATGCCCGGGATTCAACTTGCCCACCAGCGTCGCGCGGCGGAGCTGTGCATCGACGAGACCGTCCTTCAGCCGTCGCAGTGCGGGCTGCGCTTCGAGCAGACGATTCGGCGTCGCGACGAAGCGCTCCGGCTCCGCCTTGGCGGCCAGGAGAATCTTCCGAAGCTCTTCCTTTTCGGTTCGGTCGGCTTCGAGCAGTCGGACCTCGGCCCGGATCTGGTTCAGCGTCGTGCGGAGATTGCTTTCTCCGCCGCCCGATTCGTTGAGGACTCGCAGCTCGCCGAGGTCGCTGCCGACCTGGCGCTCGACGTCGTGCAGCTTCTCGGTCGCCTGTTTCAATTCGGCCTGAGCCAGTTCGACGGTCCGCGCCATTTCGGCGATGACTTCGCTCGCACGTTCGCGGCGAAGCTGACGGAGATGAAGATCGACCTGATCGCAGAGCGCGGCCACCAGCTTCGACGCGCGAACGGCGTTCGGCGCCCGCACGGTGACGTACATCACCTCCGACTTTCCGAACTCCAGACCCTTCGGCGCCGACACGCTCACGTCCTTGAGGAACGCGTCGATTTCGCCGTCGTTGGGGAACTCGTCGAAGCGGAAGTAGGCCGGCGGAGGACCGACTTCGGCGAGCGCGGCAGCGACCGTTTCGCGCTGTCGCGCCACTTGCAGCGCCGTTTCCTGGGCGCTCTTCAGCGCGTCGGCGCTTTCGAAGCGACCCTGCCGGGTCAGTTCCCCGATCGCTTCGTCTCGCAGTGCCGTCGCCTGGGTCGATTCCCAGACCGGTTTGCGCGTCGCCGCGTAAGCCAGACCGACGGCGCCGCAGACGACTGCCGAAACGACGATCCACCGCCAGCGTTTCTGCAAGGCGAGCGCAGCGTCGCGGACGCGAACGGGAAGGCGGGTCTCGAGGGAGGTCATCGTCGGATCGTCAGGTCGAGAGGCGGGGCGTCGTCGCAGCGCGACAAGCGTAGGTCGCCCTCTCCGCGAAAATGGTGCGAAACCTTGGATGGTCCTCTTTCATCGGTCCGAAGAGTCGGGATATGCTGGCACTTGCGGTTACGCCTGCGCGGCGAGGGCGCCAGGATCGGCTCCCCCTCGCGGTAGGGCGTCACGGCGGATAAGAACGACGTTTCCGCACGTCGTCTCTTCGCGGTCCGCCCTCCGCGCGGCTCTGCCGTTCGCCTTTCCCGCCCGAACGGCTCGTTACGGACGCCCTGAGAACTCGACTATCGAATTGACCAAGCCGAGATCGTGAAGTTTTTCACGATCTTTCTCCTCCGCCTTTCCGTGGGCAGCGCATCCGCCGCCCGCAAAAAAGTCGCCCATGATCCGAATTCGTCGCGGTCTGAACGTCCCGCTCGCGGGCGCTCCCGAACAGACGATCTCCGACGCTCCGAAAGTGGCCCAGTTCGGGCTCGTCGGGTCGGACTATCTCGGCCTGAAGCCGACGATCGAAGTCGCGGAGGGCGATCGGGTCCGCCGGGGGCAGACCCTCTTTACGGATAAGAAGAACCCGGACGTTCGCTACACGTCGCCCGTCGCCGGCAAGGTCGTCGGGGTCAATCGCGGGGCGAAGCGCCGCTTTCAATCGCTGGCCATCGAACGCGAAGGCGATGACGAGGTCGATTTCACGGAATACCGCGGCGACGTCGCGTCGCTCCCGGGCAAACTCGTCACGCAGGGACTGCTGCAATCAGGGCTCTGGACGGCGCTCCGAACGCGACCGTTCAACAAGGTTCCCGTTCCGGGGACGCAGCCCCACGCGATCTTCGTGCAGGCGCTCGAAACGCAGCCGCTCGCCGCGGAAGCGAACGTCGTCCTCGAGGGCCAGCACGACGCCTTCCGTGCGGGACTGATCGCGCTCAGTCAACTGACCGTCGGGAAGGTCTACGTCTGTCACGGCTCGAACTTCGCCGTCACGCGGGATGCCTCGCTCGACAAGCGGATCGAGTACCACGAATTCGTCGGGCCGCATCCCGCGGGTCTGCCCGGCACGCACATGCACTTCCTGGCGCCGGCATCGCCCAAGCGGACGAACTGGTTCCTGCACTACCAGGACGTCGTCGCGATCGGACGCCTGTTCCTGGAAGGTCGGCTGTCGACGGAACGCGTCGTGCCGCTCTGCGGTCCGCGAGCGATTCGCCCGCGACTGGTTCGCGTTCCCCTCGGCGCCGACTTGCTGCAGCTTTGCGCCGGCGAGGTCGAAACCGAAGGCGTCCGTCTGGTCGCAGGTTCCGCCCTGTTCGGTCGCACCGTGCAGCAGCCGGAGCACTTTCTCGCCCGGTACAGCTACCAGGTCACGGCGTTGCTCGAAGGGTACGCTCGCGAGTTTCTCGGCTGGCAGATGCCGGGCCTGGACAAGTACTCGATCAAGCCGATCTACCTCGGAACGGTTCTGGGCGCGGCGAAGCGTTTTCCGCTCACGACGTCGACCCAGGGCAGCAAGCGGGCGATGGTGCCCGTCGAGTCTTATGAACAGGTGATGCCGCTCGACCTGCTGCCGACGCAGTTGCTCAGGTCGCTGATCATCGGCGACACGCAGTCCGCGCAGGACCTGGGGTGTCTCGAACTGGACGAGGAGGACGTCGCGCTCTGCACGTTCGTCTGTCCCGGCAAATACGACTACACCGCGTTGCTCCGCGAGAATCTGACGCGAATCGAACTCGAAGGCTGATCGACTGACGCAGGCGTCGCATCGCTCGCTCTTCGATCGCTCACGACCCGGAACCAGGAATCGTTCATGAAGCCCCTTCGCAGCCTGCTGGACCGGATGCATCCGCTCTTCAGCGAGGGCGGCAAGTTCGCGTGGGCCTACCCGGCGTACGAGGCGCTCGACACGTTTCTCTACACGCCCGGCGAGGTCACGCACGGCAGGACCCACATCCGGGACGCGATCGACCTCAAGCGCCTGATGACGATCGTCGTCGTGGCGCTGGTGCCGACGATCTTCATGGCCCTGTACAACACGGGCTACCAGGCGAATCTCGCCATCGAACGCGTCGTCGACTCGGGGCTGGTCTCCGAATCGGACAAGGCCTCCGTCGCGTACGGCTGGCAGGGCGACGTGATGGCGATGACCGGGGTCGGGTTCGACCCGAGCAGTCCGATCTCGAACCTGCTCTACGGCGCCATCTTCTTCGTGCCGGTCTACTTCGTGACCGTCGCGGCGGGCGGAACGTGCGAGGCGATCTTCTCGATCCTGCGCAAGCACGAAATCAACGAAGGCTTCCTCGTCACGAGCATGCTCTTTCCGTTGACGCTGCCGCCGACGATTCCGCTCTGGCAGGTCGCGATCGGGATTATTTTCGGCGTCGTGATCGGGAAGGAAGTCTTCGGCGGAACCGGAAAGAACTTCCTCAACCCGGCGCTGACCGCCCGAGCCTATCTCTACTTCGCCCACGCTCAGGAACTCTCGGGCGACAAGGTCTGGACCGCGGCGGACGGTTACAGCGGCGCCACGATCCTGGGAGCGGTCGCGTCTCAGGCGGGCCAGTCGATGGACGTTCTGAACCGCATTCCGCAGCTCTATCAGGGCAAGCCGATTCCGGGAGCCGACGGCCCCTTCGTCAACAGCATCTCGTGGATGGATTCGTTCCTCGGCTGGGAGCCGGGATCGATGGGCGAAACGTCGACGCTCGCGTGCCTGATCGGCGCGGCGATCCTGATCCTGACCGGCGTCGGATCGTGGAGGATCATGGCCGCCACCACGATCGGGGCAGTCGGACTGAGCGCTCTGTTCTGGTGGCTGGGCAGCGAAACCGTGTCGATGTTCCAGATGCCCCCCTGGTGGCACCTCGTCGCGGGCGGCTTCGCGTTCGGCACGGTCTACATGGCCACGGATCCCGTCTCGGCCTCCATGACGCGAGGCGGAAAATGGATCTACGGGATACTCATCGGCGCGCTGACGATCGTGATACGCGTCGTGAACCCCGCCTATCCCGAGGGAATCATGCTCGCGATCCTGCTGGGCAACGTCTTCGCTCCCGTGATCGACTACTTCGTCGTCCAGGCCAACGTCAAGCGGAGGGCGCTGCGCTATGAATCGTGATTCCGTATTCGGCACGATCGTCGTCGCGCTGGTCCTGAGCCTGGTCTGTGCGACCGTCGTTTCGACGGCTGCCGTCGCGCTGCGGCCGATCCAGGCGAAGAACGCTGAACTGGAACGTCGACGGAACATCCTGCTCGCCGCGGGACTGTACGACGCCGACGATCCGGCCAAGCGCGACATCGAGGAACTCTTCAAGCAGGTCGAGACCCGTCTCGTCGATCTGGAGTCGGGCGATTTCGTCGAAGGCGACGCCGCGACGTTCGACGCCGAGCAGGACGCCAAGAAGGACGAGACCGGAAAGGCCATCGCGCCCGAGGAGGACCTCGCCGGGATCAAGCGCCGCTCGAAGCTCGCCGCGATCTACCTGATCAGCGACGAGAACGGCGACCTGATGCAGTACGTCTTCCCGATCAAGGGGAAGGGGCTCTGGTCGACCATGTACGGCTTCCTGGCTGTCGAGCCGGACCTTCGCACCGTGAACGGCATCACCTGGTACAAGCAGGGCGAAACGCCGGGCCTGGGCGGCGAAATCAGCTCCCAGTGGTTCATGGACGAATGGCCGGGCAAGAGCATCTACGGCCCGGAAGGCTTCGTCGAGGACGAAGAGTTCGGCAACGTCGAAGTTCGCGTCATCAAGGGGAACGCCGAGCCGGGACACGAGTACCACGTCGACGGCATCTCCGGCGCGACGATCACGGCGAACGGCGTCACGAACACGATGCGGTACTGGTTCGGTCCCGACGGGTTCGGACCCTTCATCGCGAAGCACGCTCCGAACGCGGGATCCGACGGATCCGGCGATTCCGCTGAACCTCCTGCCGATCCCGGCAAACCGATCGACTCGCCCGCCAATCCGGCGAACGGAGGCTGACACCGATGGCCGCTCCGAAACTATCCGGCGTCCTGCTGGACCCGATTTTCAACAACAATCCGATCGCGCTGCAGATCCTCGGGATCTGCTCCGCGCTCGCGGTCACCACGCAGCTCAAGACGACGATCGTCATGTGTATCGCGGTGACGCTGGTCACGGGGTTCTCCAACCTCGCGATCTCGTCGATTCGCAACTACATCCCGTCGAGCATCCGCATCATCGTCCAGATGACCGTGATCGCCTCGCTCGTGATCCTGGTCGACCAGCTCCTCGCGGCATATCAGCCGGAGATCAGCCGGACCATGTCGGTCTTCGTCGGGCTGATCATCACGAACTGCATCGTGATGGGGCGGGCGGAAGGCTTCGCGATGAAGAATCCCCCGCTCATCAGCTTCGTCGACGGAATCGGAAACGGACTCGGCTACAGCTTCGTGCTCCTCGTCGTCGGCTTCGTGCGGGAACTGCTCGGATCGGGCAAGCTCCTCGGCTTCCAGATCCTGCCGATCTACGCCGCGCCGCAAGTCATCGGCGAGTCGGCCACCGGCTGGTACACGCCCAACGGCCTGATGCTGCTCTCCCCCAGCGCGTTCATTCTGATCGGAATCCTGATCTGGATCCTGCGCAGCGTGAAGCGAGACCAGATCGAGCAGGAAGGTTGATCCTTCCCGCGGAACCTTTCTTGCGAAATGACGGAAGCTAGCCCCCACCAGAGATCGCGAAGATGTTCGAACACCTGATCAGCCTGTTCGTGAAGGCGGTCTTCATCGAGAACCTGGCGCTGGCGTTCTTTCTCGGGATGTGCACGTTTCTCGCCGTCTCGAAGAACGTAAAGACCGCGCTGGGACTCGGCGTCGCGGTGATCGTGATCCAGGGCATCACGCTGCCGGCGAACAACCTCGTCTTCCAGTACCTGCTGAAACCGGGCGCTCTCGCCTGGCTGGGGGAGGACTACGCCAGCCTCGACCTGAGCTTTCTCGGGCTCATCAGCTACATCGGCATCATCGCCGCGATGGTGCAGATCCTGGAGATGACGCTCGATCGGTTCGTCCCGGCGCTTTACGTGGCGCTCGGCATCTTCCTGCCGCTGATCACGGTCAACTGCGCCATCCTGGGGGGCACGCTCTTCATGGTGGAACGGGACTACAACTTCGTCGAAAGCTGCGTCTACGGCGTCGGCACCGGCACGGGCTGGGCCCTGGCGATCGTCGCGCTTGCCGGCATTCGCGAAAAGATGAAGTACAGCGACGTGCCCGGACCGCTCCGCGGACTCGGCATCACGTTCATCACCGTCGGGCTGATGGCGATCGCCTTTATGGCGTTCGGCGGCATCAGCCTGTAAGAGCACGACCCCGAAGGAGCGGCCCCCTCCAAGCGCTCCTTCCGTTCGTCCGGTTCACTCCGCGTTCAATCGACCGACCATGGACCTTTCGCAGATTCTCTATCAGGTCGGATTCGGCGTCGGCATGTTCACCGTGGTGGTGATCGCTCTCGTCGCGCTGATCCTCGCCGCGCGGTCGCAACTGGTTGCGACCGGCGACGTCAACATCGTGGTCAACGACCAGAAGCAGCTCACCGTCCCGGCGGGCGGCAAACTGCTCGGCGTGCTCGCGGATAACGGCATCTTCGTCTCCTCCGCCTGCGGCGGCGGCGGCACCTGTGCCCAGTGCAAGGTGAAGATCTTCGAAGGGGGCGGAGAGATCCTCGCCACCGAGAAGAACCACATCAACAAGCGGGCCGAAAAGGAGGGCTGGCGCCTGTCGTGCCAGGTCGCGGTCAAGCAGAGCCTCAAGATCGAGGTGCCGCCCGAGGTCTTCGAAACGAAGAAGTGGGTCTGCACCGTTCGCAGCAACGACAACGTCGCCACCTTCATCAAGGAGCTGGTCCTCGAACTCCCCAAGGGAGAGGAAGTCGGCTTCAAGGCGGGCGGCTACATCCAGATCGAAGTCCCGCCCCACGTGGTGGAGTACAAGGGCTTCGAGGTTCACGAGCGCTTCCGCGGCGACTGGGACAAATTCAACCTCTGGCGCTATATCTCCAAGGTCGACGAGACCGTCATTCGCGCGTATTCCATGGCGAACTGGCCGGGCGAAAAGGGCATCATCATGCTCAACGTCCGCATCGCGAGCCCGCCCCCCCGCGCTCCCGACGGCATCCCGCCGGGGAAGGTGTCGTCGTACATCTTCAACCTGAAGCCGGGCGACAAGGTCACGATCTCCGGCCCCTACGGCGAGTTCTTCATCAAGGATACCGACGCCGAGATGGTCTACATCGGCGGCGGCGCCGGTATGGCCCCCCTCCGCAGTCACATCTTCGAACTCTTCTTCAATCGCAAGACCAAGCGAAAGGTCTCCTTCTGGTACGGCGGTCGTTCGTCGCGGGAGCTCTTCTACGTCGATCAGTTCCGCAAGATCGAGCAGGAGTTCCCCAACTTCCAGTTCAACATCGCCCTGTCGGAACCGCAGCCGGAAGATAACTGGACCGGGTACAAGGGGTTCATCCACCAGGTGCTGCTGGAGAACTACCTGAAGAATCATCCGGCGCCCGAAGATATCGAGTACTACATCTGCGGTCCGCCGATGATGAACGCGGCTGTCTTCAAGATGCTGGACGAACTCGGCGTCGAGAAAGAGAACATCGCCTACGACGACTTCGGCGGTTGATCCGGTCCGTCATGCTCCTTCCCCCCGGCGCCGGTCAGAGTTCCCGATCTCGACCGCTTCCTGTCGCGGCCGCCGCGATCCTGCTTGCATCGTTCGCGGCCTTCCCGGGCTGCGGCGACCCTCCGAAGCCGGAACCTGTCGCGCTGTCCGGCAGCACGATGGGGACGACGTACGAGGCGAAGTTCTTCGGCGTCGAGACTGACGAGGGAATAGCCTCCCTCGGCGAGGCGATCGAGGCCGAGCTGGAAGAGGTCAACCGGCAGATGTCGACCTATCTGCCCGACTCGGAAATCTCCCGCTTCAACGCGAGCGATTCGACCGACTGGTTCCCCGTTTCCGCCGAGACCGAACAGGTCGTCCGACGATCGCTGGAGATCGCCGCGGAGAGCGACGGAGCGTTCGACCCCACGGTGATGCCGCTGGTTCGCCTGTGGCGATTCGGACCCGATAAAGAGAAGCAGCCGGAGTTCCCTAGCGACGAGGCGATCGCGGCGGCGAAGGCTCACGTCGGCTACGCCCTGGTCTCGACCCGACCCGATCCCCCGGCGCTCCGGAAAACGGACCCGCAGGTCGAAGTGGATCTCTCCGCGATCGCCAAGGGACACGGCGTCGACCGCGTCGGCGAAGCGCTGCGAAGCGCGGGCGTGGAATCCTGGTACGTCGAGATCGGCGGCGAAGTCCTGACCTCCGGCTCCAAGCCCGACGGCGCTCCTTGGATCCTGGGAATCGAGACGCCGTCCGAACAAGGTCGCAGCGCCGGAACGTTCGTGCGAGTCGTCGGCGAGGCGCTCGCCACCTCCGGTGACTATCGCAATTTTTACGAGGTCGACGGCGTTCGCTACTCGCATACGATCGATCCCGTAACGGGACGCCCCGTCGATGCGTCGCTTGCTTCGGTCAGCGTCCTGGCGAAGAATTGCGCCGACGCGGACGGTTACGCCACGGCGCTCTCCGTGCTGGGCGAAGAACGGGGCATGCGTCTGGCGGAAAGCGCCGGAATCGAGGCCATGCTGATCCTCCGAGAAGGAGCGTCCTTCCGCACGAGGCAGACTTCCGGTTTCGAGGAACGCGTCGTCGGCCCCTGAAACGCTCCGACGACTTGGATCGACGAGCGCACGCAGTACAGCCCGACCGAGGACCCTGACATGCTCTCCACCATTCTCATCGCGTTCGTCGTCTTCGCGCTCGCGGCGCTCGCGATGGCGGTCGGCGTCATCGTCTCCGGCAAGCAGATCAAGGGCTCGTGCGGCGGCCTGGCGGGCATGAAGGATGCGAACGGCGATTCGGTCTGCATGTCCTGCTCGCGGCGCACCGAAGGCTGTCGCGAGCGCGGGAGCGACGTCGAGGAAGACTCCGTCGCCTGAGTTCGTCGCGTCTCGTCGCCTTTTCCCGTCGCCGATCCGCTCCTGCACCGATGCCGCAGCGACGGCGGTCGGGATCGTGCCGGTTCCGACGATTCCTCCGGTCGATCGCTGCGTCCGCGCACTCTTCGGGCTGCTCCGGTCGAAAATGGGCGGTCGTTCGTTGACCCCTCCCCGCAGGCGACCTAGGTATTCGAGTGAGACGCGCTGGCGGATTCGTCCGCTGGGAATAGGCGCGCCTCAAGACCCTCGAATGATCGCGGCCGGCCATGGAATACCTCTATCTCGTCGGAGCCGGGCTCGCGGGCGCAGCGATCGGACTTCTGGTCGCCAGGCTCGTGCGTCGGCGTCCGGAAATCTCGCCGCAGGTGCAGCGAGAGACGCTGGCCCGGTTGCAGACCGTCGCGAAGTCGCTGGCGACCGACGTGGGCGACCATAACGAGCGGATGCAGCAGATCGCGGACGTCCTGATGGAGAAGGAGCTCGCCGAATCGACCGACGTTCTGCTCGCCGTTCGCGAGATCCTGGAAGCCAGCGACCAGCTCAAGCGGCGCCTCGGCGACGCGGAGAAGCGTCTGGACGAGCAAGCCGAACTCCTGCAGGAACAATCCCGGGCGGCGCGCACCGACGTCCTGACCCAGGTTCCGAACCGCCGGGCTCTCGATGAACGCCTGCAGGCGCGGCTCGAAGCGCTCAAACAGAAGAACGAACCGAGCAGCCTGATGCTGCTCGACGTCGACCATTTCAAGAAGTTCAACGACCAGCATGGTCATCTCGTCGGCGACGACGCGCTGAAGATGGTCGCGCAGGCGCTCTCCGTCGCCGCAGGCGACGCGTTCGTGGCCCGATACGGCGGCGAAGAATTCGCGGTCGTCTTTCCTTGCCAGTCGGCGGAATCGTCCCGCTCGGCCGCGGAACTCATTCGGGCGAACGTCCGTCAGATGCCGGTCCGGCACGGCGATACGATGCTGACCGTCACGGCGAGCGCGGGACTCGCCCAGCTTCGCCCCGGGGAGAGCGTCGCGGAATGGCTCCGCCGGGCCGACGAGGCTCTCTACGAATCGAAGAAGCGCGGCCGCGACCAGGGCCACTGGCGCTCGGGCGACCAGTTCGTCCCCTTCGTCGCCGAGCGTGCCGAGTCGCGCAGCCGCAGCGAGAGGCCCCGCCAGGAAAGCGATAGCGGACGCGGCTCCGATCCGATCACCGGCCTGCAGAACAAGGAGGGGTTCGACTCCGCCCTCGCGGCGATCGTCAGCTCCGTCGCCGCGAAGGGCCAAAGCGGCGCCGCGATGGCGATCCGCCTCGACGGCTTCTCCAAGCTCGTGGAGACCTGCGGGTTCCGCGCCGCCGAGGTCGCGCTCAAGACCACGACGCAGTTCCTCAAGGCGACGATGCGGGACACCGATCGCATCGGGCGCTACGGGCAAGACACGTTCGCCCTGGCGCTGCAGGATTCGACCCTGGAAGACGCCGAGCGCGTCGCCGAACGGCTCCGCGTCGCCATCGGCGGATGCAGCGTCGTGCTGGGCAAGAGCTCGGTCAGCTTCACGATCAGCTGCGCGATCACGCCGATCCTGCTGAACGATCAGGGCGCCAGTCCGATGGACCGTTGCCGCGAAGCGCTCGAGTCGACCGGCCTGCGGGGCGACGTCTCCGTCGTCCACGACGGTCGCAAGATCTTCGACCTGGCGACCTCCGCCGCGGCCGAAGAGACCGTCGGCGTATAGGCGCGGCGTTACCGAAACCTCGGGGGACTTTCATCCCCCGCTCAGGACTAGATCGATCGCTTAGAGATAGCGATTGATCAGGTTCTCGAGCATCTCCTGACGCCCGCTGGCGTTGGCGGCGGGTTCGCCCTTCTCGAGCATGAACTTCTCCAGCGACGCGAAGTTCGCCTTCCCCTGCTCGATCTCGGCGCCGATGCCGGAATCCCACGACGCGTAGCGCTGCTGCACGAAGCCTTCGAGCTCGCCGTCCTCGCGGATCGCGGCGGCGATCTTCAGCCCCCGGGCGAACGCGTCCATGCCGCCGACGTGGGCATAGATCAGGTCGAGCGGCTCGAAGCTTTCCCGGCGGACCTTCGCGTCGAAGTTCACGCCGCCCGGCGCGAGCCCGTACTTCAGCAGCACGAGCATCGTCTTCGCGGTCAGGTAATAGTCGGTCGGGAACTGATCGGTGTCCCAGCCGAGCAGCAGGTCGCCCGTGTTGGCGTCGATCGAACCGAGCGCCCCCTGCATGCCGGCGTATTCCAGCTCGTGCATCATCTCGTGACCCGCCAGCGTGGCGTGGTTGGTCTCGATGTTGAGCTTGAAATGGTCGAGCAGATCGTACGCCCGGAGGAAGTTGATGCAGGCCGCGGCGTCGCTGTCGTACTGGTGCTTGGTCGGTTCCTTCGGCTTGGGCTCGATCAGGAACTGGCCCGTGAAGCCGATCTCCTTGGCGTAGTCGACCGCCATGTGGAAGAAGCGACCGAGGTGGTCGAGCTCCCGCTTCATGTCCGTGTTGAGGAGCGTCTGGTAACCCTCGCGTCCTCCCCAGAAGACGTAGTTCTCGCCCCCCAGTTCCTTGGTGACTTCCATCGCCTTCTTCACCTGCGCCGCGGCGTAGGCGTAGACCTCGGCGTTGCAGGTCGTCGCGGCGCCGTGCATGAAGCGGGGGTTGGAGAACA
The DNA here is from genome assembly GCF_056501455.1 of Lignipirellula cremea. NCBI lineage: Bacteria > Pseudomonadati > Planctomycetota > Planctomycetia > Pirellulales > Pirellulaceae > Lignipirellula > Lignipirellula cremea. The sequence goes on along the minus strand of NZ_CM151415.1, from coordinate 3,748,433 downwards.
TGTTCGCCGTGCCCCACAGTAGCTTGACGCCGGTGCGTTCCTGCTCTTCCTTCAGGACTTTGGCGACGGCGTCGAAGTTCTTGTTCGACTGCCGCAGCGACGAACCTTCCGGCGCCACGTCCCGATCGTGGAACGCGTAATAGGGAGCGCCGAGCTTCTCGATCAGTTCGAAGCAGACGCGGGCCCGGTTGCAGGCGTTCTCGACCGAGTCGCTGCCGTCGTCCCACGGTCGGACCATCGTGCCGGGGCCGAAGGGATCGCTGCCCGTCCCGCGGAGCGTGTGCCAGTAGACGACGCTGAACCGCAGGTGGTCCTTCATCGTCTTCCCCTCGACGACTTCGTTCTCGTCGTACCAGCGGAAGGCGAGCGGATTCTTGCTCTTGGGCCCTTCGTACTTGATCTTCGGAATGTCGGCGAGCGCGGGCGTCGGCACGGCGAATCGTCCTGGGAGAGGAAGACGGCGGAGGCGTTGGATCGAAGACCCGCTATGTTCGCAGACCCCTGACGTACCGGCAAGAACGCCAGGCGCTTCGTCGACGCAGGTACGCAAATTCGCAATCGACGGTGAAAAGTCTTAAGATCCGGAAACAGCGGCCGAATACGCGCCAGGCGCGGGTTTCCCGACCCCGCTCCTTTTCGTCAGGAGACTTCGCGATGAACCTGCGGCGACGTGACGTCCTGCGACTGACCACGGCGAGCCTCCTCGGCGCCGGCGTCTCTCCCTGGTTCTCCCGCCTGGCGGCGGTCCGTGGGGACGAAGTCGCCCAGAGGAAGCGGTCCTGCATCCTGCTCTGGATGGCGGGCGGACCGAGCCAGTTCGAAACCTGGGATCCGAAGCCCGAACACGCGAACGGCGGCGACATCGGCGCCATCGAAACCAACGTGCCCGGCATGCGGATCAGCTCGCTGCTGCCGGAAATGGCGAAGCGCGGCGACAAGCTGGCCATTGCGCGCGGCATGAATACGCGCGAGGGCGACCACGATCGCGGCACCTACCTGATGCACGTCGGGCGAGTCCCGGGGGGTCCGGTTCGCTATCCCTCGCTCGGCGCTTACCTGTCGAAGGCGCTCGGTTCGCCCGACAGCGACCTTCCTTCTTTCGTGACCGTGACGCCCGCGGTCGGTCTCAGCCCCGCAGCGTTCGGCCCCGGATTCCTCGGTCCGCGATACGCTCCGCTTTCGGTCGCCGCCTCGGGAGGGTCCGCTCCTGAAGGCGAAGGGGAAGCCGGCGCCGCGCCCGCGCCGCGACTGCGCGTGGAAGACCTGCTGCCCGACGGTTCCGTGCCGCTCGATCGACGGGAGAAGCGGCTCGCGTTGCTGAACTCCATGCAGCAGTCTTTCGCGGAGCAGTACGCCCAGGAAGCCGCGCTTGCGCAAAGGACGATCGTCGACAAGGCGATCCGCCTGATGCGCAGCTCGGCCAGCGACGCGTTCGATATTTCGAAGGAGCCCCAGGCCGCTCGGGAACGGTACGGTTCCAGCCTGTTCGGCCAGGGCTGCCTGATGGCCAGGCGGCTGGTCGAGACGGGCGTGCCGTTCATCGAGGTCGCGCACGGGGGCGGCGGGCTCGGCTGGGATACGCACGCCCAGCACAAGCCGGCGCTGGAACCGCTCTGCGGCGATCTCGATCGCGGCATGTCGGCGCTGATCGACGATCTGGCCGAGCGGGGGCTGCTGGAAACGACCACGATCGTCTGGATGGGCGAGTTCGGACGGACCCCCAGAATCAACGATATGGCGGGCCGCGACCACTTTCCCGACGCCTGGAGCGTCGCCTTCGCCGGCGCCGGCATCAAGACGGGCCAGGTCTACGGCAAGACCAGCGAGGACGGGACGACCGTCGTCGACGGCCAGATGAACGCCGCCGATCTTCACTCCACGCTCTGCACGGCGCTCGGCATCGATCCTGATCTGGAGAACGATTCCGAAGACGGACGCCCCATCAAGCTGGCCGAGGGACGCGCCGTGACGGAATTGCTTGCGTAGCACGCGAGTTTACGGCGTGCGTGCCCGAGGCTATGCTGACCCCGCCGATCCTGGCGACAGCTTCCTGCCTCCTCGCGTTCGCTCCGATGCCGTTCGATCTTCCCGCCGTGCAGCAGGCCCTTCGCGATCGGGGCCTCGACGGCTGGCTCCTGTACGACTTCCGCGGACTGAACCCCCTCGCGCGGAATGTCCTCTCGATCCCGGCCAGCGCCCATACCTCCCGCCGCTGGGCGTACGCGATTCCGGCGCAGGGCCAGCCGAAGAAGCTCAACCAGCAGATCGAGCCGGAGGTTCTGGCTCATCTGCCAGGCGAGCGGAAGCTCTACCGCACCTGGCAGCAGTTCGAGGAAGGCCTCGCCTGGCTGACCGAGGGGCAGCAAGTCGTCGCGATGGAGTACTCCCCCTTCGGCGGCAATCCCTACGTCAGTCGCGTCGACGCCGGCACGATCGAACTGGTCCGTCGGCTGGGGAAGGAGGTCGTCTCCTCCGGCGATCTGATCCAGCTCTTCGAGGCCCTGCTGACCGACGAGCAGCGGGACTCCCACTTCCAGGCCGACCGGGTCACGCAGTCCGCCTTCGAAGTCGCCTGGGACGCGATCGTCTCCGGCGTCAGCGAGCGCGGCAGCATCCGCGAATCGGAGGTGCAGCAGGCGATCCTGGACCACTTCAAGGCGCACGGCTGCGTCACCGAGCACGCGCCGATCATCGGCGAGGGGCCGAACTCCGGCGATCCGCACTACGATCCGAAGCCGGGCTTCGATCGCGAGATCCGCGAGGGAAGTCTCGTGCTGGTCGATCTCTGGTGCAAGCTCGATCGCGAGGGCGCTGTCTTCAGCGACTTGACCAAGATGGGCTACGTAGGCTCCGAGGTTCCGGAAAAGTACGCGACCGTCTTCGGGATCGTCGCCGCCGCGCGGGACGCGGCGATCGAACTCGTGCGGGATCGCTTCGCCCGGGGCGAGACGCTCAAGGGGTGGGAGGTCGATGACGCCGCCCGGAACGTGATCGTCGCCGCCGGCTACGGAGACGCGTTCGTCCACCGCACGGGCCATAGCATCGGCGCCAGCACGCACGGCAACGGCGCCCACATGGATCATCTGGAGACGGTCGAGGATCGTACCGTGATGCCGGGCGCGCTCTTCTCGATCGAGCCAGGCATCTATCTGCCCGAGTTCGGCATCCGCAGCGAGATCAACGTCTTCGTCGATCGCAACTCCCACGTTCACGTCACCGGCGGCGTGCAGCAGGAGATCCTGCCGCTGGGACCCGAAGAATGAGCGGACCGAACCATCCCCGACGCGTTTGGTTTCGCTGGACGCTTTTCAGCGTCCTTGCGGCGACATTGGTATGCGTCGGAAGCGTCGAGGCGGAAAAACCGCTCGAAGACGCCCTGCGGGGAACCGTTCGCATCGCGGAAGGCTCTTCGTCCGCGACGGCGTTCTTCGTCGATCTGGGCGACGATCAGGCCGAACGGAACAGACGCTTCGCCCTCGTCACCGCGGCACACGTCTTTCAGGAAATGGACGGAGCGACCTGCGCGCTGCACTTTCGCGTGGAGACCGAGGAGGGAGGCTTTTCGCGACGCGAGACCGAACTGAAGATTCGCGACGATGACGATCCGCTCTGGGTCCGGCATCCGACCGCCGACGTCGCGGCGATGTTCGTCGAGCTTCCGGAGAATGTCGACGTCGCGCCGTTCGAGATCGACCGAATCGCCAGCGAAGCGCTGTTCGACTCGAAGCGGATTCGCGTCGGCCAGGACGTCTAAGTCCCCTGCTTTCCCGCGAAGGTGGAATCGAACGACGCGGGCTTTCCGATCCTGCGCAAGGGGTCGATCGCGAGCTATCCGCTGAACCGTCCGACCGTGGGCGGCTCGATCCTGATCGACTACTCCCACTTCGGCGGCGACAGCGGCGCGCCCGTCACGGCGATCGTCGACGGCGAACCGATGATCGTCGGCGTCGCCACTGCCATGATCCGGCAGATGAACAAGATCGAGTCGGAGTTCGAAGAGCGGACCACGCACACGCCCCTCGGACTCGCGACCGCAGTGCGGAGCGTCTTGCTTCTCGAGACGCTGGAGAAGCTGAAAGCGTCGGAGTAGCCACGCGCGCCGGTCGTGCCGAGCGCTACAGCGACTCCAGCGTCGCCGGGGTCGGCTTGAAGACCCGGCAGGGACACCCGGGTAGCGCGGCGAGACGTTCCTTCAGCGCGAGGAACGTCTCCTCGTCCGGGTACGTCCCGACGATGGCGCCGCCCGAGCCGGCGAATTTCGCGCTGACGCCGACGGCGCGAGCGGCCTCCACCATCGCGACATGTCGCGGAGGGAGCTTCACCAGCGAGCGCCGCACGTCGAAGTTCTCGTTCATGAGCGCGTGCAGGCGGACGTGGTCGCCGTTCAGAATGGCCGTGCGACCTTCTTCCGCGAAGCGGGCGAACTTCACCATCGCGTCGACGACTTCGCGATCCTTCAGCTCGTACCGCGCCCGCAAGTTGTTGTGGAAGATCTCCGTCGGCTCGCCCGCGTCGGCGGCGAACGCCACGTACAGCGGCGGCGTCCGATCCAGCGGCAGCGGCTCGTACAGCCCGTGCGTCATGCCGTGCAGGAACTTCTGCGACCGGGGATGAAAGTCCATGTAGACCAGTCCGCCGTACGACTGGATCACGCGGTCCTGCAGGCCCGCGGCGATCCGCAGCTCTTCCGTCTCGACGCTCAGAATCAACGTCGGCAAGAGCGGCAGCGGGATCGACACGCCGTAGAACCGCATCAGCGCCCGCATCGTCGCCACGATGATAGCGCTCGAACCGGCGAGGCCGACCGCGCGGGGAATGTTCGACTCGTACCGGACGGAGAACTTCCGATCGTGCAGTTCGTACCCGGCCACGCCCTCCGCGCTCATCCTGCGGCAGAAGTCGAAGAACTTCTTGACCGCCGCCTTCACCAGGCGGATGCCGCCGTAGTAGCCCTGCGTGCGGACGTCCTGGATCAGGCCGTCGATGGAATCGAAGCGGCAGTGGTCCTGCTGGCTGAGGACCAGTTCGAACTCTTCCCACTCGTACAGGATGACCTGCGCGAAGTAGTCGCGAATCAGCAGCGAGATCGTCTTGCCGCCGTAACCGTCCGACGGATTGCCGAGCAGGCCGAGCCTGGCATAACCGTATTCGCGGACGATATCCATAGATCAGCGGGCCGAGCGGCGGACGAGGCGTTGCGAGCGTGGAAGGAGCGAGGAAGAACGTTGCCTCAATCGTCGCCGTGTTCTTCGAGCCAGCGGCGGACGAAGCTTCGCAGGCTCTTCCCCTGCTTGGGATCGGTCAGCGCGAACTCGAGGAAGGCTTCAAAGTAGCTTTCGTAGTTGCCGATATCGAAGCGACGCTCTTCGGGTCCTAGCCGCACGCCCAGAACCTTGCGTCCGCTTTCGATCAGGCGCTGGATCGCGTCGGTGAGCTGAATCTCGCCGTTCTTGCCGGGCGGCAACGAGCGCAGGTGCTCGAAGATCTCGGCATCGAAGACGTACCGTGCGGCGACGGCCAGATCGCTCGGAGCGTCCGCGACGGAGGGCTTCTCCACGATCCGGGCCAGCTCGAAGACGTCCCCCGCTGCGCCCTTCGGCGCCGCGACGCCGTAGCGATCGACTTCGTTCCGCGGAACCTGCTCGAACGCGACGATCGCGCCCGCCTTCTCCTGCACGAAGAGTTCCCGCATCCGGCGGACGATGTCCGACTTCGCATGCAGGCCGATGATGGAATCGCCCAGCGCGACCACGAACGGCTGATCCACGACGAGCGGTTCTGCGCAGCGGATCGCGTCGCCGAGGCCGAGCTGCCGGCGCTGACGCGTGTAGAAGTATTCCATCTTCATCCGCTCGAACGACAGCTCGGCAAGCTGTTCTTCCTTGCCGGTCGTACGAAGCAGCCGCAGCAGCTCGCCGTCTTCGTCGAAGTGGTTCTCGATCTGCGTCTTTCGGGCGCCGGTCACGAACAGCAGCCGCCGGATCCCCGACAGCGCGAGTTCCTCCGCGACGTATTGCACGACGGGCTTGCGTCCGACGGGGAGCATCTCCTTCGGCTGACTTTTCGTCGCCGGCAGCAGACGGGTGCCCAGGCCCGCCACCGGAACCACGGCAAGATCGATCTCGGAATGCGACACGGCGGCGGATATTCAGAAGCGAGGGGACGCAGATTCGACGATTCTAGTCGACTCCACGCTGGACGCGTTTACGCCGTTCCGTCCATCGTCGAACGAGACCGGCGAGGCGTTCCGACCTTGCGGGTTAGGCGGATCGGACGGATCGCGAACGACCTCTCAAAGGCGTCGCAGCACGGGGGCCAGATCACCTGGCGACTTGCGGTACGCGACGAATCCTGGGTGGCGCCGGTTGTCTCAACCGGCGCGGGCGCAGCCCGTCGGTTTCCTTGGAACGAATTTGGCACAAGGTCGCCGTCCTACTTCGAGAAAAAGCTTCGACGAACCCGGCTGCGAGGATTCCGACGCGCCCCGGGGGCCTCCGATCCGCGGAGCGGACGCTGGTTGAGACAACCAGCGCCACCCCAGTCGCAGCGGTTCTCGCATCGATTCGGCGAACGTTCGCGCCGATCGCAAACCGTATAGCACGCACGCCACGCACCGGAGCCGTCGCTCAGCTATGCATCCGGGCGAACGGGTCGCCCTGCTCGATGATCCGCGCTTCTTCGCGCGAAAGTTCGTCCAGCCGGGCGCGGACCTCTTCATCCGAACCGAAGCGTTTGGCGAGTCGGACGTAGGCGCTGTGGTGCCGGGCTTCGCTCTCGAACAGCGAACCGTAAAACTCGGCCAGCTCCCGGTCCTGAATATGTTCCCGCAGTCGCGAGAACCGCTCGCACGACCTCGCCTCGATCAGGCCCGCGACGAGCAGCCGGTCGATCGCGCGTCCCGGCTCTTCCTTGCGGATCAGCGCGTGCAGCCGCTTGCCGTACGAGCTGGGCGGGATGATCCGGAAACGGACCTCTCGTTTTTCGAGCAGGTCGAGCACCTGGCCGAAATGCTCCAGCTCTTCGTTGACGATCTCCGACATCGCGTCGCAGAGCGCCCGGTCGGTGATGTAGTCGTTCAGAAGCTGAAGCGCACAGGCCGCCGCCTTCTTTTCGCAGTGCGCATGATCGATCAGCACGTCGTCGAGATTCTCGTCGACCTGCCGCAGCCAGCGCTCGGACGTATCGGACTGAAGATGAAGCATGGGCATGCGGAGTCGCGGGGGCGAACTCGTCCGAACCGACGGATGACTTCGCCCATGTTAAAATTCGGCGGCGCTTTCCGCGAGGATGCCTCTCCCACGAACCGTTCGCGTCGATGGACGTTCTGTTGCTCGTGCCGACGCGGATGGAACTCGCCCGGCTGGCGCTGCCGCCCGACATTCAGGAGCGGGCGGAGATCTGCGGCTTCGGCCCCGTCGCGGCGGCCGCACGCACGGCGCAGCTTCTCGCACGCGACGGCGCCGATCTGGCGCTGCTGGCCGGGATCGCAGGCGCGTACTACGACGAGCGGATCGTGCCGATCGGTTCGGCGCACTGGTGCGACGCGGTGACGCTCGACGGCGTCGGCGCGGGCGAAGGCGCCGCCTTCATCTCCGTCGAACAGCTCGGCTTTCCGATCGTTCAGGACGACGAAGGCGACTCGATCGGCACGACGCTTCCTGCGCGGACGCTGCATGCGGCCGATACCGAGGGAAACGGGAACGTCTCGCGGATCGCGGCTCTAACGGTCTGCGCGGCGTCGGGCGATGCGGCCCACGCGAAGCGTCGCCGGGAGGCTCACCCCGGGGCGGCGATCGAAGAGATGGAAGGCTACGGCGTCGCTCTCTCCGCGCGACTGTTCGGATCGGAGTTCGCGATGGTCCGCGGCATCTCGAACGTCGCAGGCGACCGGCATGTCAGCGCCTGGCGAATCGACGAGGCGCTGGAGGCGGTACGCCACGAGATCCTGACGTTCTTCCGCTCAATCGACGCCAAGTCTTAGGAAACCTGCGCGTCGTGCCGGCGAACCTCTACCGATCCCTGATTCGACCGCTGCTGTTCCGCATGGATCCGGAGCGGGCGCATGCGCTGACGATCGAAGCCTGTCGCGTCGCGGGACGCCTTCCCCTCGTGCCGGCGTTGCTCGAACGGAGTCTCGCCTGCTCGGCGCCCGAACTCGCCTGCAAGGCGGCGGGCCTTTCGTTCGAACATCCGATCGGCCTGGCGGCAGGCTGGGATAAGAGCGGTCGGGCGCTGCGGATGCTCGAGGCGCTCGGCTTCGGATTCGCGGAGATCGGATCGGTCTCTGCCGACGCATCGACCGGCAATCCCAGGCCTCGCCTGTTCCGCCTGCCGGAGGACGAGGCGATCGTCGTGAACTACGGCCTGCCGAACGACGGCGCCGTAGCGGTCGCCAGCCGCATCGACCGTTATCAGCCGTGCCTGCCGCTCGGTATCAACCTGGTGAACACGAACCGCGGCGCCGACGCTCCTCCTGCCGACGAAGCGACAATTCTCCACGACTTCGAACGGAGCGCCGCCCTGCTGCACGCCCGGGCGGATTACCTGACGCTGAACCTGAGTTGTCCGAATGCCGTCGGCGGAAAGGATCTGTTCGGCGAGCGCGGCCCGCTGACGCGATTGCTGGAACGCCTTCTGGCGCTCGGCGTCGCCTGCCCGGTCTTCCTGAAGCTTCCGCCGGTCGCCGACGACGCGACGCTCGACCGGCTGCTGGAAGAGGTCGATCCGTTCCCGTTCGTCCACGGGTTCGGCTTCAATCTGCCGACGGGAAAGCCGCCCGATCTGAAGCTCTCCACGCCAGAGCGAGTGTGGAAAGCATGGCCGGGCGCCGTCGCGGGCAGGCCGGTCGCCGCCCGAATCGACGATTGCGTGCGACGACTCTATCGCCGCATGCCGCGCGGCCGGTATGCCCTCATCGCGGCAGGCGGAGTCTTCACCGGCGAGGACGCCTACCGCAAGATCCGCCTGGGCGCGTCGCTCGTGCAGATCTACACAGCTCTCGTTTACGAAGGCCCCGGCGTCACCCGGCGCATCGCCGAGGAACTGGCGAGACTTCTGCGCCGCGACGGCTTCGCGAACGTTCACGAAGCCGTGGGCATCGACGCCGGCGCTTCCGACGCTGCCTCCCCTTTCGCATTTCAACGGACCGCTTCGTGACGCGACGACTGAAGATCGGCATCTCCACCTGCCCCAACGACACGTTCGCCTTCCACGCGCTGATGGAGGGGCGGATCGAGACGCCGGGGCTGGAATGGGACTTCGACTATCTCGACGTCGAGCAGCTCAACGAGGGGCTCTTCCGCGGCGAATACGACGTCGCCAAGGGAAGCTTCCACGCGGCTCTGCACCTCTCCGATCGATACGGCGTCTTCGCCTCAGGATCGGCGCTCGGGCACGGCAACGGTCCGCTGCTCCTGGCGACGCCCGATCTCGCGAAGCGATGGCTCGGATCGGTTGCCCGATCGCCGTCGTCGACGATCGAGAGTTCCGACGAACTGCTCGCCCGGCATCTGGCTCTTCGGACGCCGTTGTTCGACGCGGCGCCGCAACTGATCGCGACGCCGTTGCCGGGCTCGGCCCGAACGCTTTGCCCGGGGCGTTACACGACGGCGACGTTCCTGTTCCGGACGGCGTTCCCTGATCTCGATCACCCGAGGCAGGCGGTCTTTTCAGAGATCCTGCCGGCGCTTCGCGACGGCCGCGTCGACCTCGGCGTCTGCATTCACGAGGGACGCTTCACCTGGCACGAGCAGGAACTGGTCTGCATCGCCGATCTCGGCACGCTGTGGCACGCGAAGACGAAGCTGCCCCTTCCGCTCGGCGGCATCTTCGGTCGGCTCGATCTGCCGCCGGAGATCCTGTCCGGCGTGCAGAACGCCATCCGCCGGTCGGTCGAGCACGCCCAGACGCATCGCGAGGAAACGCTCGCCTCGATGCGCCGCTTCGCGCAGGAACTGGACGACGACGTGATCTGGGCTCACGTCGATCTCTACGTGAACGACGCGACGCTCGATCTGGGCGAGGAAGGCGAACGGGCGATCGCCGAAATGAACCGCCTGGCGGTCGCGGCGGGACTCGTCCCTGCCGGTCGGTCGCCGCTGCGGGTTCTTCGCTGAAGCCCTTCTCGCCGCCTGTTTCGGGTAAGATCGGTCTCGAACGAATTTACTGATTATCCGTACACGCATCGACCTCCCGTGTCATCGACGCTCGCGATCCTGTCTCTCGGTCGCAGGCGCTAGCGGAGCGCCGGCGCCGGAACGCTGTCGCGGCTGGTGGAGCATGCGGCGACACGAGTTTCCGATTCTTTGGGATACTCGATCGTCTCGTCGATTCGAGTTTCGACTGAGCGAAAAAGGAACCGACGCATGGCTCGCAACGAGCAACTGATTCGACAGCACAAGATCCTGCAACTGCTGGAGCGGGCCCGCTTCGGCAAGACGCTGCAGGAACTGGTCGACGATCTCGTCGATGACCTGGGCCTGTCGGGCCTGTCCGACCGGACGGTGCGTCGCGATCTGGAGGCCCTCCAGGCGGCGGGCATCGACGTCGATTCGCACGACAGCCAGCGCGGCAAGATCTGGAAGCTCGGCCCCGGCACCAAGGGCGTCCACAAGATCACGGCCTCCGCGACGGAGTTGATCGCCCTCTCGCTCGGACGCGATCTCCTCACGCCGCTGATGGGGACGGTCTTCTGGCAGGGGATCGAAACGTTCTGGAAGAACATCCAGGAAGAGCTGACCGAGCCGGTCTGGGAGCACTACCAGAAATACCGCCAGGTGCTGTACGTCCTCGGCACGCCCGCGAAGACGTATACCGAGCAGCAGGGAATCATCAAGACGATCAATCGGGCGATCCTCGAACACCGCGTCGTGGAGATCGATTATCAGGCGATCGGCAAGCCCCTCGCGACGAAGCTGATCGAGCCCTACGCCGTCGCGCTGTATCAGTCGTCGCTCTACATCATCTGCGGCTATCCGACTCCCGACGGAACGCCCGCGCCGATGGTGAATCTGAAGCTCGACCGGTTCCAGAAGGCGACGGCGCTAGACCAGTGGTACAAGCCGCGGTCGCACGAGGAGATCGACGAGTACGTCCGCTCGCGGCTGGGGATCTTCAGCGCTCCCGAGATGCGGGAATACGTGCTGAAGATTAGCAAGCGCGCGGCGCCCTGGGTGCTCGAAGATCCCTGGCGGGCCGACCAGAAGACAGAGGAATTGCCCGACGGCAGCGTGCTGCTGCGCGTGCAGGCGGGACACGACCTGGAGATCATTCCCAAGGCCCTCGCTCTCGGCGGGGAGGCGGAGATACTGGAACCCGCCTCCTGCCGGGACGCCGCCCGGGAGATGGTCGAGCGAATGCAGGAGATTTACTCGCGTCCCGCGCCGGTCGTTCCCGAATCCGCCCCGGCGCTGGTCGAAGAATCGTCCGCGGGGTAGCGTGACGTCCGACTTCGCGAACCTTTCGTACGACCTCGGACTGCGACCTGCATGGCTCCCTTCACGCATCACATCTTCGTCTGCTGCAATCAGCGAGCGCCGGGGCATACCCGCGGCTGCTGCGATCCCGACGGTTCGCAGCGCCTGCGCGAGGCGTTCAAGCGGGAGATCGAACGCCAGGGTCTGAAGGCCGAGGTCAGGGCCAATTCCGCCGGTTGCCTGGAACAGTGCGAACTGGGCCCGGCGGTCGTGATCTATCCGCAGGCGATCTGGTACGGTCACGTTACGCCGGAGGACGTTCCCCGCATCGTCGAGCGGACGATCCTGCACGGCCAGACGATCGAGGATCTGCACATTCCCGACGAGATGCTGAACACCAAAGGCAAAGGTCCGGCCAAGCCTGCGTGAGAACCGTACCCGGGCAAGCGTTCTCTTCGCTCCCCGTGACGTGACGGCGGCGATGGCGGTTTCTTCAGGGTCGTTCCTCGATTCTCTCGCAGCGACCGGGGATTGTTAGGAAGCGTCGGCGGTTCAAGAATGGCGGAGCCCGGCGCCGCCTGTGACATTAAAGCGGAGAATCGTTGGTCGTCGAAACGATCGAACTCGCGAAACGCTACGGCGACTTCCAGGCTCTGCGAAGTTGCACGCTCTCCGTGCGCGAAGGGGAAGTCTTCGGATTGCTGGGGCCAAACGGCGCCGGCAAGTCGACGTTCCTCAGAATGCTGCTCGGGTTCATTCGCCCCACGAGCGGAACGGCGAAAATCCTCGGTCTCGACTGCGTCACGCAGTCGGTCTCCGTCCGGCGGAAGCTGAGCTACCTGCCCGGCGACGCGCGACTCTATCGCTCCATGCGCGGGAAAGAGTGCCTGAGATTCTTCTCTGGTATGCGGGCGGAGGGGGATTTTTCGCGCGCGAACCAGATCGCGGAAAGGCTCGATCTCGATCTGTCGCGAATGGTCGGGTTCATGTCGACCGGCATGCGGCAAAAACTGGCGCTGACGATCGCCCTGTCGATGAAGGTGCCGCTCATCATGCTGGACGAACCGACGGCGAACCTCGATCCCAACGTTCGCGGCGAGATGCTGGACATCGTTCGCGAGGCGAAGCAGGCAGGTACGACGGTCGTCTTCTCTTCGCACGTCCTGTCTGAAGTGGAAGAAGCCTGCGACCGCGCGGCCATCCTGCGAGCCGGAGAGATCGTTCACGTTCAGTCGATGCCGGAACTCGCCACGCGTCACCGCATCAAGCTCTCCGTCGCCGGTCCCCTCCCCTCGATCCCCGGCGAGTTCGATCCGATTCCGCTACCGACGGAAGGACCGCACAGCCTGGCCTTCGAAACGTCGGTCGAACTGAATCGCGTGCTCCCCTGGCTGGCGACGCTCTCGCCGGACGACGTGCGGGTCGAGCCGGTCGGACTGCATACGGTCTACGAACGCTTTCATCAGCGTAAGAGCGCGATCGCCGGCGCCGCAGCGACCGCAGCATCGGGCGAAGCGGTCGACCTCGCCCAGAGCGGGGCGTCATGATCCACTTCGCGCTGCTGCGAAAGAACGTCCGCGATTCGGCGCTCCTCTGGGGCGGTTGCGCGATCGCCTTGTTCGCGATCAGCTGGATCCGCGTCTGGTTCGTCAGTCGGGTCGAGATGACCCGCTTCCAACAGATCATCGAGCTGCTGCCCAACGACTGGCGCCGGTTTTCGTCGGTCGACTTCGAGTGGCTGATCACCTACACGGGTCGCATCTCGCTGGTCTTCGACGAGCCGGGCGTCGTGCTCTGCCTGTCGATCTGGGCCATCGCCCGCGGGTCGGACGTCGTCAGCGGCGAACTGAACCGCGGCACGATGGAAATGCTCCTCGCGCAGCCGGTCAGCCGGATGCAGATCTTCTTCACGCACGCCCTGGTCACGACGGTCGGCACGGCGCTGCTCGCCGGGCTGACGTTGGCGGGGACGACTGCCGGGATCGAGTCGTTCAGCGTTCAGGAGAAGCGGAACGTCTCGCCGCTGCCGATCCAGCTTCCCTTTCCGACGCCGTTCGACCGGGTCGAGGAGGTCACGATCCCGCTCCGCGACGAAGTCGACCCGACGGACTATTTCGTCGGCGCCCGGAACTTCGCGGCGCTGGGGTTCATGCTGGCCGGCGTCACGGCGGCGGTCTCGGCGTTCGATCGCTATCGCTGGCGGACGCTGGGAATCGTCGTGTCGGCCTACATCGTCTCGCTGATGCTGAAGACCTTCGGCCTGGCGAGCGAAACGACGGAGTGGCTGGGATACTTCTCCGTCTTCAGCGCCTACGAACCGAAGCTGCTGGTGAAGATCGTCTCCGACGCGCCGCAGCTTCTCTGGGCGGTGCGCGTCGATTCGTCGATGGACGGGACGAACGGCCTGGGACCGCTGGGATTCGACGCGATTCTGCTATCGATCGGTCTGGCCGGTTACATAATGGGGGCCTGGCGTTTCCACGTACGCGATCTGCCGGCGCCGATGTAACCCTGGCATCGAGACGTAGCGCCCAGTTTTTCCACGGACGGCTGACGCCCTCCGCTCGCCACTCGACGGACCCGCATGGACAAGCGCGATTTTCTCTCGATCCTGATCTTCATGGCAGGCTCGGACGGCAAGTTCTCGGACGAGGAAGTCCGCCGGCTGCTCTCGTTCGCCGACAAGTCGGGCCTCTCGGCCCAGGACGTGGAACAGGCGCTGGCCGACGCCGCCGATCCGGCCTATCCCTCGCCCAAGCCCGAGACGCCCGAAGAGGCCGAACGCCTGCTCAGCGAACTTCTGAAGATCATGGCCGCCGACGGCGAACTGCACGACATGGAGAAGCTGATCTTCTCCGACCTCGCCGCGAACCTCGGCTTCGACCACGACGAGTTGAAGGACCTGATCGATCGGACGCTGAAGAAGTCGACGTGACTACGTCGTCACGCCCCGGCGTGCCCCGGCTGGCTCGCCCAGCAGCGCAGCGGGCGGCGGTTCGTTCATCTACCTACATCGTCGTATTCCGGGAGACGGCCGTTCGCTTTCGATGCGGCGACTTCGTGACGGATCCTCTCGCAACGTCGAAATCGTTTTCGGGGCTCTGCACGGCTGGACAACCCAGTAGAGGCACGCCGTCCTCTCGCGATTCGAACCCGGATTTCGATCGCCGCCCGCCGGGAGATCGCCGTACAGCCGATCCCGTACCGGAAAGCGCTGGGCTTGCCGAGCGGACGTGCGAAATTCTCTGTGCGGCGCCGCGGGACAAGCGGGCGTTTGGTGACGGTGCAGGGGGCGTGACGCGCTTCGGCGCGATTGGTTATGCTGCGACGCTCCCTGCTGGATCGTCTCTCCCCGCTTGATCGAAGGAACTCGCGATGGCCCTAGTCGTCGAACCGGGCAAGACCCGCATCGGCTGGATCGGAACCGGCGTCATGGGGTCGAGCATGTGCGGCCACCTGATCGCCAAGGGCTTCTCCGCGACGGTTTATAACCGCACGAAAGAAAAGGCGAAGGGCCTGCTCGACCAGGGCGCCAAGTGGGCGGACACTCCGCAGGCGGTCGCGGACGGTTCCGACGTGATCTTCTCGATCGTCGGCTTTCCGGAAGACGTGCGGCGGGTCACGCTGGGCGAGGAGGGGATCCTCGCCGGCTGTCGCGAAGGAGCGATCATCGTCGACATGACGACCAGCCGACCGACGCTGGCCGAGGAGATCGCGAAGGCGGCGAAGGCGAAGGGCGTGCATGCCGTCGACGCGCCCGTCTCGGGCGGCGACGTCGGCGCGAAGGAAGCGCGACTCTCGATCATGATCGGCGGCGACGAGCAGGTCGTCGAAGCGCTGCGTCCCTGCTGGGAGGCGATGGGGAAGACCATCGTCCGCCAGGGGGGCCCCGGCGCCGGTCAGCACGCCAAGATGACCAATCAGATCCTGATCGCGACCGGGATGATCGGCGTCTGCGAAGCGCTGCTGTACGCGCACCGCGCGGGGCTCGACCTGGAGACCGTGCTGCAATCGGTGTCGAGCGGCGCCGCGGGAAGCTGGTCGCTGTCGAACCTGGCGCCCCGGATTCTGAAGGACAACTTCGACCCCGGCTTCATGGTCGAGCACTTCATCAAGGACATGGGCATCGCGCTCGAAGAGGCGAAGCGGATGAACCTGTCGCTGCCGGGTCTCGCGCTGGCGCACCAGCTCTACATCGCCGTGAAGGCCCAGGGCCACGGTCGCCTCGGCACGCACGCCCTGCACCTCGCCCTCGCGACGCTGTCGAACGTCGACTGGAAGGGGCGGAAGAAGTAGTCAGGCGCTTCGGGCGGACGCTTCGGGCGGACGAAGAGTCTCGAAGCACGGATTCGCATTGAAACGAAAAAGGGCCGCGATCTGAACAGGATCGCGGCCCTTCGGATTTTGATCGTCGCCACGGACCGGCGAACTAATCGAGGAAGCCGACCAGTTCCTGGCTGCGGCTGGGTTGCTGCAGCTTGCGGACGGCCTTGGCTTCGATCTGGCGGATACGCTCGCGGGTCACCTTGAAGATGTGGCCGACTTCTTCCAGCGTGTAGCTGTAGCCGTCGCCCAGACCGTAGCGGAGCTTGATGATTTCCCGTTCGCGATAGCTGAGCGACTTCAGCACGCGGTCGATCCGGCTGCGGAGCATCTCCTGCGAGGCGCCGCTGCTGGGGTTGTCCGCCTGAGAGTCGGGGATCAGGTCGCCGAACTGGCTGTCTTCGCTGTTGCCGACCGGCCGATCCAGGCTGATCGGGAAGCGGCTCATCGTCAGAACGCGGCGGGCTTCGTCGACCGTGGTCTTGGCCCGCTTGGCGGTTTCGTCGATGGTCGGCTCGCGACCGAGTTCCTGCAGCAGTTGCCGCGATACGTTCCGCACGCGGGAGATCGTCTCCACCATGTGGACCGGGATGCGGATCGTGCGGCTCTGATCTGCGACGGCGCGGGTGATCGCCTGGCGAATCCACCACGTCGCGTAGGTGCAGAACTTGAACCCGCGGCGATATTCGAACTTGTCGACCGCCCGCATCAGGCCGGCGTTCCCTTCCTGGATCAGGTCCAGGAACGACAGGCCGCGGTTGCGGTACTTCTTGGCGATCGAGACGACCAGGCGGAGGTTACCTTCCGACAGTTCGCGTTTGGCCTGCTGGTACTCGCCGTAGACCGACTTCAGAAACCGGACGCGGTTCGAGAGACTCTGGGGCGTCTCCTGGGTGGCCAGGAGGATCGAGCGGTACTCCCGCTTCCATTTGCGAAGCTCGCGATCGGACGCCTTTTCCTGGGCGGCGTTCGAGATCTGGCGACGGAGCCACTCGATGCGACGGGCGAACTCTTCCAGGCTGCGGATGTTGGTTTCGATCCGCTGCGTACGCAGACCGAGTTCCTCGACCAGGCGAACGGCGCGGCGGCGGCTCGACGACAGGCGACGCCAGGCGGCCTGACGACGGTCCATCGATTCGCCCTTCGACAGGGCGATGCGATAGTCGCGGCGATTCCGCTTGAGCAGGACGGCCAGCGTCTTCAGATTGCCGGGAAGTCGACCGAGGATCTGGTTTTTTTCCAGGGCGTCGGTGACAGATACCTGGACCGTCCGGTCGAACGGCAGCTCGCCGTCATGAACGCGTTTCAGCACCTTGTACGCGGCGCGCAGGACGTAGTCGCATTCGAGCAGCTTGGTCCGGAACCGCCGGCGGGTGTACTCGATCTTCTTGGCGAGCTGGATTTCTTCGTACCGCGTCAGGAGCGGGATCTCGCCCATCTGGGTGAGATACATCCGGACCGGGTCGTCCGACCAGGACTCTCCGTCGTCGATCAGCAGCGACTCTTCTTCCTCTTCTTCGTCGCGCGGCTTCTTCTTGGCGACTTCGGCGTCGTCGTCGGACGCATCGACGAGCATGACCTCGTCGTCGTCGTCAAGGCGATCCTGAACGATGGTGTCCGAAACGAAGGCATCGTCTTCTTCGTGGACACGGGCGGTATCGTCGTCGAAGTCATCGATCAACGCGTCGAACAAGGGGGCGCTCCTGCAACGAATCGAATTGGGCGGTGGGTCGCGAAGACGAGGGGGAGCGACGGCGGTCGGCGTCGGATTCCCGGTCGGACAGATCGCGAACGTGTTCTCGGACAGGCGGGGCGTCTTCGCGGCGTCAGGCTACGAAGGCGTCGGCGATAACGTGAAATAGCCCCCTCGAACGATCGGACCGCGGCGCGATCCGGAAAGTCGGGCGGGCGTGACGGAACTTCTTACGCGAGATGAGCGATTCGGTTCACGAACGTCGATCGAGACGCATCGATCGAACGCTGCTGTTCCCGGCGCTGGATGCTTCGCAGGCATGGTCGACGGGCTACTCGTGGCTACTCAGTAGTCTAATCGCTAAACCTCTTCCCGGCCGGGTTACGTGCCCATTTGGAAAGAGAATGACATCCTGCCGCAAGTACGCATCGAAGCCGACGAAAGGGAGGCGGGAACCTTGCCGAAAGTCCCGAAACCGCCGCGTCTTTTTCGCGTCGAATCCGTCAGGTCGCGTTAGTCCGAATCGTCACCGCATCCGTTCGCACTGGACGTTCGAAAAACGTCCTGATGCGAAAGCCGTCGTCGTCGCGAGAACGCCTGACGACGAACAAGGTGGAAAGCGAAACGAAGCTGCGCGCATCCTTACAGATTCGCTGTCGACCGCCGATGTCGACAGACTTTGGTAGTGCTGCCCCGAAGTCAGATCGTGCCTGCTGGAGAGTCGGACCGATCGATCGTCTTGCGACCGACGCCGCTCGTTGCCGCGACCTGACGCTCTTCGACTGTCAGGACTCGTCGTCCTGACAGGCCGTGCCCCGAAGGGCCATTTGTGGCGGGACCGTTTCGAGCCCCGTCCGCGAAGTTCTGAATGTCGTCGGTATTGTAACGAACCTTTAAGGAGCGTCTACAAATTTTATGGGGGAAGAACCACGCCTTCCGCCCGGACTTGTCAACGCGGCCGAGTATCGACGCACTAATTGCGGCGAATGGGTAAATTAGGAAAGGCGCCCGAGGGGTTCCCCACAAGTTTTCGAAGGCTGCGCATCGCTGCTCGCGCTGTCAGCACGGTTTCTTGTGGCTGGCGAATGAGGGGGCTAACATAACCGCCGATGCGGAAGCTCCCGCACGCCCGATGCCGTCTTCGACGCGACACCTGGGATCGCGATTCGTCGCGACCTGAAGGCTTTCCGCGTCCTTGATTCGCCTGAATGCGGCAGCGGACGAGGACCCACTCCCTTCTCGCAGCAGCTCCTTATGCCCGACAGGTTCAAGGGACTTACCGTTCTGGTCACCGGCGCGAGCCTCGGCATCGGGCGAGCGATCGCCGAGGGCTTCGGCGCCGAAGGGGCGAACGTCGTCGTCAACTACCACTCAAGCGAAAAGGACGCCGCCGAGGTCGTCGAGAAGATCAAGGCGTCCGGCGGCGACGCGTTCGCGCGCAAGGGCGACGTCTCCGATCTGGCAGCGGTCGAGGCCATGGTCGCCGAAGCGGTCGAGCGCTTCGGGAAGCTCGACATCGCCGTATCGAACGCGGTCTACAGCGATCGCGAGATCTTCTTCAAAGCCGACATGAAGGGCTTCCGGCGCACGATCGACGTGACCATGTGGGGCGCGTTCCATACGCTGCTCGCGTCGACGAAGCAGATGATCGCCCAGGGGCACGGCGGCTCGATCGTGATCGTCAGCTCGCCTCACGCCTACATCCCCGCGCCCCGGGCGATGGCTTACAACATGTCGAAGGCGGCGATCGAGCATATGGCTCGTACCGCGGCCATCGAAACGGCCGAGCACCGCATCCGCATCAACGTCGTGCAGCCGGGCTGGACCGACACGCCGGGCGAGCGCAAGTTCGCCAGCGAAGATACCCTCCAGGTCGGCGGTTCGAAGATCCCGCTGGGACGGCTGGGCACCCCGGAAGAGATGGCCCGCGGCGTGATGTTCTTCGCCGATCCGGCCAGCGACTACGTCACCGGCAGCACGCTGCTCATCGACGGCGGAATTACGCTTCCCTGGTGGGCTTCGCGAGGGTCGGCCGCGCCCGGCTGATCGCCGTCGCGTTCCTACGCTCCGCTTGATTCCCTTCGCAACGTGACGACGCATCGCTATGGCGAAATACCGCTTTCCCTGCCCGCAGTGCGGGAACGTCGCGATCGTCTCCGAAGATCAGGCAGGCGCCGAGTCGCGATGCGCTGAATGCGGCGCCAAGGCGTCGCTTCCGACGCTGATGCAGATCAGGCGGCTCGAGCCGGCCGACGCTCGCGCTTCGCATGCCGCCGATCCCAGGCAGATCGACCGCGCTCGCAGCCGACGTGGCTGGGGCGCCGGGCTGTTCACGATCGGCCTGCTGATGCTGCTGCTCGGCGGCGGCGGAGCGCTAACGTTCTGGTACGTCCGGGAGCGGATCGAGATCTACGAAGTCAGTCAGGAAGCTCTCGACGCCGAGTTCGAGTTCGTCCGGGAGATGCCGGCCGCCGACGCCTACCGCATGTGGGAGCTCGTCCGCGATCGTGAACTGAACGAAGAACCCCGCATGACGCCGCCGACGATTCAGAGTCGCGAGCAGCACGCGACGATGGGCTCCGCGATCGTCGTCAGCCTCGTCATGCTCGCCGTCGGTGCGTTGCTGCTGATCGCGGGCGGATGGGCCCTGCTCAGCACGGAGTTGCGGAAGGGCGAGACCGACTGACCATGGTCCGATTCTCCCGCCGCGACTGCGACTTTCTGACGTTCGAGCGCGGCAGCCGGTGGAGCGACGCCCTTCGACGCGCCGCAGTCGGACTGCACGAGCCCTCCCGGGGCGCCATGCCGGCCCAGCGGTCGCGCGATCGGCTCAGGCGGTGCGAGACGCTGTCCGAACTGGAGGCGGCGCTCGCGGCCGCTCCCGCCAGCGTCGTCGCCGTCGAATGCGAGGCCCTGTCCGAAGCCGACTTCCTCGACTTCGCGATGCGAAGCGTCGTCGAGAACTCCCGAGCGACCTGGATTCGGCTCGGTACGGAGGGTAGGCGCCCGGCGCATTATGCGATCGACTGGACATGGTCCGACACGGCGGCGTCGATCGCCTGTTGCGACCGTCTGTGGCGACTCCGCCGCCGCGTTCTGGACCAGTTGCCTTCCGACGCCGTCGATCCGCTGACCGAGATTCTCCGCGCGCTTCCCTGGCCGTCGCACGCCGAGGCGCCTGTCGAACCAACCGAACGCTGACATGAACGAAGCCGAACTCCGCACGCAGGTCGAACGCGTCCTTTCCGATTACCCCGATCCCGAAACGGGAGCAGGGCTCTTCGGGACGGGGCAGGTACGCAAGCTGTCGATCGAGAACGGCGTCGTCCGCTTCGATCTGGCGCTCACGACGCACGCCGCGCCCCTCTGGCGGGAGACGCTCGAAGCGATCGAGGAACGCCTGAAGGCGATTGACCCGGCGATCCGCGAAGTCAAGATCGGCCTGCTCGAGCACCCGTCGCGACCGACGCCGCTCGGTCAGGTGCAACTGAGGGCGAAGAGCGTCGTCGCCGTCGGCTCGGGCAAGGGAGGCGTCGGCAAGAGCACCATCGCCGCCGCCATCGCGTTCGGTCTGCATCGCACCGGGGCGAAGGTCGGTCTGCTGGACGCGGACGTCTACGGGCCCAGCGCGCCGCAGCTACTCGGCGTGCGGGAGATGGCGCACGCGAACGAACAGAACAAGGTCGAGCCGATCCGCGTCGATGGCGTCCCCGTGATGTCGATGGGCCTGCTCGTTCCGACCGACCAGGCGGTCGTCTGGCGCGGGCCGATGGTTCACAAGGCGATCGCCCAGTTCCTCGCGGTCACCGAATGGGGCGACCTCGATTACCTGATCATCGACATGCCGCCGGGCACGGGCGACATTCCGCTTACGCTGTCGCAGATGCTGCCGATCACCGGCGCGGTCGCCGTCTGCACGCCGCAGAAAGTGGCGCTGCTCGACGCGGTGAAGGCGATCTCGATGTTCCGCAAGGTCGAGATCCCCATCCTAGGCATGGTCGAGAACATGAGTTTCTTTCT
Organism: Lignipirellula cremea; assembly: GCF_056501455.1. NCBI lineage: Bacteria > Pseudomonadati > Planctomycetota > Planctomycetia > Pirellulales > Pirellulaceae > Lignipirellula > Lignipirellula cremea. Next base: position 3,726,983 of record NZ_CM151415.1, on the reverse strand, counting down.
CTGCCCCGACAACGGCAAGCGCTACGACATCTTCGGTCACGGCGGCGCCCGCACGGCAGCGGAAGAACTCGGCATCCCCTTCCTGGGCGAAGTGCCGATTCACATCCCGCTGCGGGAGCATGGAGACGCCGGCACGTCGCCCGCGGCGTTCGACGATCCGCAGATCGCGCCCTATCTCGAGCGGGTCGCCTACGCCGTCGCGAAGGAAGTCTCCCGCGCGAAGACGAGCGCCGGCGCGGCGCAGTTCGAACTGCCGGTGCTGTAAAGCGGCGTTGACGAGACTTCGCGGGTGAAAAGGCTGCGTGCCACGGCTGCCGTGGCACATGGCTCGAAGGTACGGCTCCAACCGGACAGCCTTGAGACACGCCGGACATGTCGCCCGAATTCGCGCCGCAGGGAACAGCAGCGCTCTAACCGTCCAGATGCTTCGGGCGAAGGATCTCGGCCATCAGGAAGGCCTGCCGCATGCCGCTGGGGGAACGCAACAGGCGCAGCAGGGCCTGGGCTTCGGTCTCCCGCGCGACGTCGATCGCTCGCACGGCCGGCTGCGGCTGAGCGAACGCCCCGGGCACGGGCGAGGGACCCGCGGAAAGTCCCGGATGGGACGCAGCCTGCGGCTTCTTCTCCGCCGCCGAGAGATCGGCGAATCCGACGCGTTCCTGGCGCTTTTCGCGAGCGGCGTAGCGAGCCGCTTCGCGCTCCCCCATCGCCTGTTCTTTGCCGAACTGCGATCGATCGGAAAGGGTCTGGCGAACCTCGGTCTCTCCCTGGCTCAACTCCCGGGCGGAGGGCTGCTCCAGTTCGACGGGGCGCGAACGAGGCTTCGCCCCTTCCTGGCGCTCGCGACGCTCCTTGCGACGTCGCGCCGCTTCTTTCAGGAAATCGCCTAGATCGTCGGACATGTCGCTCTGGCTGCTTTCGGGCGAGGATCTTTACGCGGACTTGCCGATCATCGGCGCCGCGGTTCCCTGCCCGGCGATGGCATTTCGCATGTCGGTGTCGGCCTGCACGTTGCGAAGGCGGTAATACTCCATGATGCCGATGCGACCGGCGCTGAATGCGTCGGCGATCGCCTGAGGCACCGCGGCCTCCGATTCGACCAGCTTGCCGCGGGCCTCTTCGATCATCGCGACGTTCTGCTGTTCCTTCGCGACCGCGCGGGCGCGACGCCCTTCGGCCAGCGCCTGGGCGACCGCCGTATCCGACTCGGCCGTATCGGCGAGCAGTCGGGCGGCGACGTTCTCGCCCACGTCGATGTCAGCGATATCGATCGACACGATCTCGAACGCGGTCGAGGCGTCCAGTCCGCGGGCGAGCACGCGCTTCGAGATGACGTCCGGATTTTCGAGCACGAGGTTGTGGTCGGTCGCGCCGATGGCGGCCACGATCCCTTCGCCGACGCGGGCGACGATCGTCTCCTCCGTCGCTCCGCCGATGAGCTGCTGCAGGTTCGTGCGAACGGTGACGCGGGCTTTCACCTTAAGCTGAATGCCGTCGCTCGCCGCCGCCTCGAGGAATTCCTTCCCCGACGATCGCGGCGGGCAGTCGATCACCTTCGGATAGACGCTCGTCTGCACCGCTTCCAGCACGTTGCGTCCGGCGAGATCGATCGCCGTCGCTTCGCGGAAGCTGAGTTGAATGATCTTGGCCTTGCTGGCCGCGATCAGCGCCCTGACCACGATCAGCACGTTGCCGCCCGCCAGGTAATGGGCCTCCAGCGCGCGGGTGGAGATCCCCTGCTCTTCGACCAGGCCCGCCTGCACGGCCATGATCTTCGCCTGGACGATCACCTCGGGCCGGACCTTGCGGAAGGTCATGCCCACGAGATCCCAGATGCCGATCCCGGCACGCGACATGAACGACTGGATGTACAGCCGGAAGTAGCGCGCGAAGACGCCGAGCACGATCAGCCCGACGACGAAGATCAGTCCGACCAGAAAGAAGCCGGACAGAATCTGCCACTGCGGAATATCTGCCTGCGCGAGAAGCGTGGTCATCCGGCCCTGCCAAGTGGAAGCGACGGCCAGGCGACGAAATCACAGGTCGCCTGACGCCTGCTCATTATGCGCAGACCGGCAGGTCGAATGCACAGGGAACGCGACGAAATCGCCGTTCGCGGGAGGCCCTGGATGGGGGCGACGCCTCGCGCTCAGCTCCGTTCCGCGACGATGCGGACTTCGCCCCACTCGCTCGATTCCTGGCGGAAGCGGCGATAGCCGAGCAGTCGGAGAGCGTCCTGAGCCTCGTCCACGCGGCAGAACTCGGGCATCGGAACGGTCACCGCCGGAGCCGTGCGGCTGGGCCGCGATTCGCCTGCGACGGCGCGAGATTCTTCGGACAAGACGCCCATCAGCGAAGCGAGCGCCGATTCGTCGGACTTCGCCGGCCACGCGCCGTGATAGGTCCAGTCAGGCGTCGGAAGCCTGCGACCCGTACGGATTCCCTCCAGATGCAGCGCGGCGGCGAACCGGCGATACCAGTCGAACCACTCCAGCGGAGTCGCCGGCGCGACGGCGAACCAGCCGTCGACTCGCGTGCGCCACACCATCGAGTTGGGGGGCAGCGACCCGAGGGCGATCTCTTCGACGGCGATCGCATCCTCCGCCGAAACGCCGATCGCTTCGAGCGAGAACGCCGAAAGCATCTCGGCGCCGCCGGCATGGGAGCGGCGGGCGAGTCGGGAAAGGACGTCCGCGCCGGGGCGCAGCGGAAGGGTCGCCTCGACGATATTCGTGGCCAGTCGGTCGCGCCGGGAGAGCGACACGCCCGACATCTCCGCCAGTTGCATCGCCAGCGCGAACTCCGGGCGAGGCATCTCGAACAATTCGCTCGGTCGAGCGACCCGGTGAAGCTGCGCGCGAAAGCTCTCCCACTCTTCGGGCGCGAGCAGCGGTCCGTTATCGCGAATCTCGATCTTCGCGGTCTGCGATGCCTGATCGACCGTGGTCGCGACGCGGACGACGGCGCCCGGGGGGACGCATTCGAGGGCGTTCCATATCAGCGCCCGCGACATGGCCTCCAGCAGTTCGTCCGAGGCCAGGCAACTGACGGGGAACTCCGGCACGGCGACCGAGAACGCGATCCGCCGCGACAGGGCGTAGGAAAGAAACCGGCGGCGCAGGCCCTCCAGCAATCCCGACAGGGAGACCCGTCGCAGTCGCGTCTGGATCTCTCCCCCGGCGAGTCGCGCCGCGATCTGCAACGTGCGACGGCGTTCCCGTTCCGCGAAGTTCGCCGGCGAATCGTCGGTCGAGGCGTCCGAAGCGGTCGAATCGATCCGGTAGAGGGTCGGTCGATCGACGCCGGTACCGAATCCGTACCCCGTCGCGCGCCGCTCTTCTTCGGAGCGGCGACGGGCTCGCCGGCGACGCGGACCATCGTCTTGCAGTTCGAGCAGTCGATCGGCTGGCGTCTTCATCGTGGCATCTTTCGCTTTTCGGTTCTCCGCAGAGCGCGCGGAGACGTACGCTGCGAAAACGCTACGCTCCCGTAACGCATCGGCAAATTTTCGGTGACTTTCCGCAACGCCCCGGGTCGCGATTCGTCGACGTCGGCGCCGGTCGCAGGGATCGCGACGATCGCGCAGGCCCTTTGCCGCAACGAGATCGGAGGGCAGAATGCTGACGCCGCCGCGGCGATCGCGCCTCGCATCTCCCTCCCCTTCCCTGTTCGCCGATGCCGTTTTGCCTGATCGGGATGGGCGCCAACCTGGGCGAGCCGGCAGAGACGCTGACCTCGGCGCTCGATGCGCTGGCCGGTCATGCGGCGATCGAACTCGTCGCGGCCTCCTCGTTTCTGGAGACCAGGCCGATCGGCGGACCCGTCGGTCAGGGGACGTTTCTCAACGCCTGCGCGACGATCCGGACGGACCGGTCGCCCCGGGAGACGATCCGGACCCTGCTCGAAATCGAAGCGTCGCTCGGAAGAACCCGCCGGACGCGGTGGGAGGCGAGGAAGCTCGATCTCGATCTGCTCCTCTACGGCGACGCCGTCTGCCGGGAACAGGGAGTCGAGATCCCGCATCCGCGAATGGCGAGCCGGCGCTTCGTGCTCGATCCGGCAGCCGAGATCGCCGCCGACATGATTCACCCGATAACCGGCTGGACGATCGGGAACATGGCCCGGCATCTGCGAGAAGCGCCGAACGTGGCGATGCTGACCGGAATTTCGAGCGTCGACGCGTCGCGAATCGCGGAAAACCTGGCGGGCCGGAGCGACGACACGCTCGCGATTCGAGCCTCGGCAGGTCCCTCCAGCGACCATCCTCGCGGGCGCATCGATGCGATCTCAGCGGCCTTCGCGAAGGCTGCTGAGGGGTCCGGCGCCGGCCCGCCGCTCGTCGTCGTTCTGGACTTCTGGCCAGGCGAGTCATTACTCTGGAGGGCGGAGACGTCGCGCGGCGAAGCAGACTCGAGCCTAGTCGCCGACCAACCGGCGCCCAGGCTGCTGATCGATCTCTACCTCCCGGACGAGGATCCTTCGCTCGCGGCGCGCTGGGCGAAGATTCTCCGGTCGTACGCGCCCGCCCCGTGGATTCGCGTGAACGCGGCGAATCCGGAGGCGGCGGAAGTGGAGATCGTCGCGGCGCTTCAGGCGATGCAGGGCTGACGCTCGCGCGGCGGGCGCAGGCAGGGTGGTGCCATAGACGGCGATCAGGCGCCGCAGATCGGAACCTTCGCGATGACTGCCCCGGCGGTCGCAATCGACGCGGTCAGCGACGCCGACTTCCCGTCAGGCGCCCGGCGACGCATTCGACACGCGCTCGTCGGCGTCGGTTCGAGCTTCGCGATCCACTTTCTGGCGAGCCTGCTCGTCGGCCTGACGCTGCTCGGTTTGCTGGATCTGCTCTGGCTGTCGTCGAATCCGGAACCTCGCGTGCTGATCGTCGCCGGCGTCGCAGAGCGGGTCGAACCGATCACGGTCACGATCGAGGCGGCGGAGAACGAATTCACGCCGGACAGGCTGCTGGCCGAGCACGTCGCCCGGGGAGACGACTGGTCGTTCGATCTGATCGACGAAGCGCTGCTCGACCGCGCTGCCGAAGCTCCGTTGCCCGAGGAGTCGATCGCCGCGAAGTGGGTCGATCAGGCGACCGATCAGAGCCGCGCCCGATCGAGCGATCAGAATCTCGACCAGCTTGAGGAACTGGCTGGACGATTGACGACCGTCTCTTCGGAAGAGGCTGTCGGCGATATCGGCGGCGTGCTTTCCCGGGCGATGAAGCTCGACGAACGGGCGACTGTCCCGGCGGCGGAGCCGACCGCACGCAAGTTCGAAACCTCCAGCGCCCAACTGCATGACGTCCGCCTGGAAACCGACGAGGCGAACGGCTCCGAGCGTTACGTCGCGACGCTGGTCGACCGACACGGCACGTCGATCGAGCAGGAGATGGACGCCGAGAGCGGCAAGGCGGCCTACGACGTCATGCAGACGATCAAGAAGTACCCCCTGCTCGAAAGCGTCTACCGCGCCGTCGTGATGAAGATCCTCGACCGACTGATCGAACCGACAGGCGGCTCGCAGGGCTCGTAGGGCGGTCTCGCTATTCGCGGCGTATCGCCGGCAACTCGCGGACGATCGCGATCATCGAGCCAGGCGAGCGGCTCGTCCTCGACGCTGGATCGGCGGTGAGGAGTCGATAGGACCAGCCGGCGACGGTCGCCCCTGCGGCGTCGTCCCGTACTTCGTCGCCGATCATCGTGAGTTCGCTCGGACGCAGGCCGAGTTTCGCCTCGACGCCGCGAAAGAACCGCAGATCGGGCTTCGCCGCGCCGAGCGCCGTGGCAGGCGCCACCTCATCGAATCGCCCCGGCAGAAGGCCCTCCACGACCGAGTGCAGCCGCGAGTCGAAGTTCGACCCGACCGACAGGCGAAACCCGCGACGGCGCGCCAGGCCGAGCGCGTCCTCGACGTCGTCGTACAGCCGCCAGACGCCCGGCTGCGCGAAGCGGTTCCAGAGCGCCTCGAACAGTTCATCGAACAGCGTCGAATCGCTTTCCGGCAAGCTCTCCGCGAAGACGAACCGCACGCGTTCGATCCACCGGAGCCGTTCGACCGCGTCGCTTAGCGGCCCGGTCGATCCGATCGTCGCGAGCGCGATCTTGAACCGCTGCCGGGCGTGCAGCACGTCGATCGCGACGCCGAAGCGTCCCGCGACGGAGGCGTAGACCTCGGCGACCGGAGGGTCGGCATAGAAAAGCGTGCCGACCGCATCGAAGACGATTCCCCGCGGCGCCTCGCTCATGCCGAGCGAGACGCGGAGGCGACGAACGAGCGGCGAAGAGGCGACGTGCTCACGAGGTCCAGAACGTGTAGTACCGCGTGAGGTCGAGCGCCATGACGCCGACCATCAGCCCCATCACCATGAACAGGCCCGCGACGGTCAATCCCATCTGCCACTTCTCGTTCAACGGCTTGCCGCGAATGCCTTCGAAGATCAGGAACATCATGTGCCCGCCGTCGAGGACGGGGATCGGCAGAAAGTTCATGACCGCGAGGTTCGCGCTGAGCAGCGTCAGGAAGATCAGGAACCGCGGAAGGCCCTGATCGGCCTGCGACTTGGCCGCATGCACGATGGTCAGCGGTCCCCCCAGCGCCGTGACGGAGACGCCGCCCGTCGCCAGTTTCTTGAGCGTGACGGCGACCATTACGATGCCGTCCCACGTTTCGCGAACGCCGAGCCGGATCGCGTCGATCGGACCGTCGGCGACTCGAAGGCGCTCCAGCGCTTCCAGCGCGACGCCCCGATTGCCCTGGAAGCGCCCCTCGACGATCGAGGGCTGGAGCGTCACTTCGGCGACCGCGTCGCCCCGCTTGCGCCACAGCTTGAGCCGAACTTCCGGCGCCATTTGCTCCTGCACGACGGCGTCGATGAAGGTCCAAGAGTTGGGATAGTCGAGGTCGCGCTTCTTCAGATCAAACTCGACGTCGTTCGCCGCGTATTTCTTCTGCGTCGCTTCGTCGATCTCGAAGGCGAACGCCACGATCCGGTCGCCCGGCTGCAGGTCGACCTCCGCGGCGGGTCCTGCCGGATCGACGGCGACGACTTCCTGATCGACGGGAACGGAGATCCCCAGCGAATCGATGCCCGACGAGATCGTCGGCATGGAGATGACGTTTCGCTGCGTTCGCTCGCGGGGAACGATGTTCAGCGTCTCCCGCTTGCCGCCCCGTTCGACTTCGAGCGTCGCCGCCTGCCCCGGATTCGACTGGGCGAGCGCGAGCGCCGCGTCGTCGAGCGACGTGGGGTCGACGATCGGCTGACCGTCGAAGGAGATCAGAACGTCGCCTTCCCTCACGCCGGCGACGGCGGCGGGCGAATCCTTCTGCACGCCGTCGAGGGGCAGCATCTTCATCTGCAGGCCGAGCGTCCTGAGCGGCGTCGGCGGCAGAACGACCTCGACCTCGACGGGCCTCGCCTGATCGTCGTTCGCCGAGTCTTCCGGCATCCGACTCACGACCACGGTCAACGTCTGGTCCGGATGGTTCGCCATCAGACGCTGGACGTCGATGCCGGTCTTCGGTACGAGTTCGCCGAACGGCCCGGTCACGCGAACGATGCGATCGCCTGCCTGGAATCCGGCCTGCTCCGTCGACGGGTTCGAGCCGCCCTTGAGCGTGTACGGGGAGATGACCAGATCGGTCGCCGGAAGCACGCCGATGGTGGCGACCGGCATTTCCGGATCGGCCTTCTCCGGCACGAGAATCAGGTCGATCTCTTCGGCGAAGTCGTCGTCTCCCGTGCCGACGCCGCGACCGACGGTGACCGGGATCTTTTCGCCGCTGGAAAGCGCGAACGCCATGCGCAGCTCGCGTTCCCAGCGAAGCTGCCGCGAACGCTCGCCGCCGTTGAGGCTGATGATGTAGTCGCCCGGCTGAATGCCGGACGTGAACGCGGGGCTCCCCGGCTGGACGGCGCCGACGATCGTCGGCGTGTACTGCACGCCGGGACCGTACGCGATCGCCGCGAAGATCACGGCGAAGATCAGGTTCATGATCACGCCAGCGGAGATGATCGCCATCCTCTGCGGAACGGTCTTCGCGGTGTAGCTCCGCGGGTCGAGCTGATAAGCGGGCGGCGTGTCGGACGTCGGTTCGGGCGGCAGATCGCCGGACGGAATGTGCGACTCGTCGTCGCCGGAAGCGCCGTCTTTGTAGACGCGCGTACGCTCGGTTTCGCGTTCGGCGTTCGCGGGGTTGTCGTCCTGACCCAGCATCTTGACGTAACCGCCCAGCGGGATGATCCCCAGGCCGTACTCCGTCTCGCCCCATTGATACTTGAAGAGGGCGCGGGGCAGGATGACGACGTTGCCGATCTTCAGATCGAAGAAGTCGAACCCGATGTAGAACTTCTCGCACTTCACGCCGCAGGCCTTGGCGACCATGAAGTGCCCAAGTTCGTGTACGAAGATCACGAAGCCCAGGCCGATCGCTACCTGCAGCGCGCTGATCCAGAACGCCGGGTCGAGAAGATCCATCGCCGCGAGCAGGTTCATCCCGGCGAACGCCGAGACGGCGGGAAACGAGTCGAGAAGCCCGAGTCCGCTCAAGAACAGATCCACTTCGCAGCCTCCGCGCGAGCCCAGCGATCGAGAGCGGTCAGCGTCTCGAGCGTCGGCTCGGCCTCGTAATGATGAACGTCCAGGATCGCCCGGCTGACTGCCGGGATGCGATCGAAGGTCAGTCGCCGATCGAGAAACGCGGCGACCGCCGTCTCGTTGGCGGCGTTAAGCACGACGCCCGTAGTGCCCCCGAGCCGAAGAACTTCCTCTCCTAGCGCGAGCGACGGGAATTTTTCCCGATCGGGCGGTCGGAAGTCCAGGCGCAGCACGTCGGTCCAGTCGATCGGACGGACGCATCCGGCAAGCCGTTCAGGATAGCCGAGCGCGTATTGGATGGGCAATCGCATGTCGGGCGGGCTGAGCTGCGCGATGACCGAACCGTCGCAGAATTCCACCAGACTATGCACGATCGACTGCGGATGGACGGTCACCGCGATCTGGTCCGCCGTCAGGTCGAACAGCCACTTCGCCTCGATCGTCTCCAGCGCCTTGTTCATCATCGTCGCGGAGTCGATGGTGACCTTCGCCCCCATATCCCAGTTGGGATGGGCGAGCGCCTGCTCGGGCGTGACGTCCGAAAACGACGACGCGGGAAGATCGCGAAACGGGCCGCCGCTGGCGGTGAGAATGGCCTTCCGGATCTCGCTCGGCTTGCCCGCGAGCGCCGCCTGAAAGATGGCGCTGTGCTCGCTGTCGACGGGCAGAATGGCCGCGCCCGTCCGCTTCGCGGTCCGCATGACGATCGAACCGGCGACGACGAGCGTCTCTTTATTGGCCAGAGCGAGCGGTTTTCCCAATTCGACGGTAGCGAGCGCTCCGGAAAGTCCCGCCGAGCCGACGATCGCCCCGACAGTCAGGTCGACCTCGGGATCTTCGATCGCGCGCCGAATCCCCTCGTCCCCCCGAAGCGCCTGCGTTGACGCAGGAAAGCCGCCGACGTCGGCCGGCTGACCGTCCGTCAGGATGACGTATTTCGGGCGAAAGGCTTCGGCCTGCTTCCTCAGCAGGTCCAGATTCCGGTGGCCGCTAAGCGCCACGACGCGGAAGCGGTCCGGGTGCGCGGCGACGATTTCCAGGCAATTCCGCCCGATGCTGCCGGTCGATCCGAGAATAGCGAGCCCCCGCGGAGCCGCCCGACCGCTGGTCGAAGAATCCGTCGAAGGAGAATCGACGGGAGCGGCTCCTGGAACGTGCGGACGACCCTCCACGCTTGAGACCTGTTCGGAAAAGGCGATTCGTGAACCGGGACGAGACGATCGCGGGTCGAATACCGATGCGGATGGATCTGGACTCGCTTCGCGCCGTACAATCATACCGTTCCCGGACGGGAATCTGTCGATGCGGATTCGAGCCGATCCGCCCGGAGCGTGCCGCGCCTTCCCGCTGACGTTCTAAGAGCATCGATGTCGGCGCCTGTGACGTACAGAACGTACTGGAAATTGCCTGACGCATGAGCAGCGATTCTGAAGAGCCCCGTCGCCCGCGCGAACCGAAGCGACCCTTCAATTTTCAGTCGGCCATCTGGATCGGCGCGCTCGCGGCGCTTGCGGCGGTCTCGGTCGCCCTCTTTTTTCTGCCGTTCCGCCGGGAGACGATCGCGTATCCCGACCTGGCCCGACTGATCTCCGCATCGGCTCGCACCGAGACGGGCGAATACGCGCCGGGCGCCGACGGGCAACTGGTCGTCGAACTCAAGGACGCGCTGGGCGAGCGGAAGGTCCGGTATTCCGATCTTCGTGACGTCGTGGTCGGCGACCGATCGATTACTGGCGTCGTCGATCGCACGCAGATCGAACCGAAGGAAGGGACGCTCGTCGATCAGAAGAACGTCGCCTTCGTCACGGCCAAGTCCGACGCGGACGGCGTCGATCGCGAACTGCAATCGAAGTTCGAAGCCGCCAACTTCTCCGACTGGCGCTGGGACGACGGCCCCAGTCCGTGGAGTTCCTACGGGCCGATGCTGCTCATGACGGCGGTCTTCGTCGGCCTGTTCATCTTCATGATTCGTCGGCTGGGGGGCGCGGGTTCCCCGATGCAGTTCGCGCGGTCGCGCGGCAAGCTCTACGCGCAGGAAGACCTGACCGTCACCTTCAACGACGTCGCCGGCGTCGACGAAGCGGTCGAAGAGGTTCGCGAGATCGTCGACTTCCTGAAGTTTCCCGAGAAGTACCAGAAACTGGGCGGACGCATTCCCAAGGGCGTGCTTCTCGTCGGCCCTCCGGGCACGGGCAAGACCCTGCTCGCCAAGGCCATCGCGGGCGAAGCGGGGGTTCCCTTCTTCTCCCTGTCGGGCAGCGACTTCGTCGAGATGTTCGTCGGCGTCGGCGCCGCACGCGTCCGCGACATGTTCCAGCAGGCGGAAGCCAAGGCGCCCTGCATTCTCTTCATCGACGAGCTCGACGCGCTCGGCAAGAGCCGCAGCGGCCCCCGCTTCGACAGCCACGACGAACGCGAACAGACGCTCAACGCGCTGCTGGTCGAGATGGACGGGTTCAATTCGAACGCCGGCATTATCGTCATCGCGGCGACCAACCGTCCGGAGATTCTCGACCCCGCCCTGCTCCGCCCGGGTCGCTTCGATCGGCACGTGCTGGTCGACCGCCCCGACGTGCGGGGACGCGAGCTGGTTCTGAAGGTTCACGTCAAGAACGTGAAGCTGGCGCCCGACGTCGAACTGCGGCACATCGCTCAGATCACGCCCGGCTTCGCCGGCGCCGACCTGGAGAGCCTCGTCAATGAAGCGACCCTGCTCGCCGCCCGCAAGGGAAAAGAGCAGGTCTCGATGGCGGAGTTCAACGAAGGGGTCGAACGCGTCACCGCCGGTCTCGAAAAGAAGCAGCGGCACATCGACGAAGAGGTCAAGCAGCGCGTCGCCTGTCACGAGGCGGGACACGCGCTCGTCGCCTACTGCCTGCCGAACACGCCGCCCGTGCATAAGGTTTCGATCATTCCCCGCGGCGTCGCGGCGGGCGGCTACACGATGCAGCGCCCCGAGGGCGACCGCTACCTGATGACCAAGAGCGAACTGGAAAGTTCGATCCAGGTGCTGCTCGGCGGAACCGTCGCGGAGGAGATCGTCTACGCCGACGTCTCGACCGGCGCCCAGAACGACCTCGAACGGGCGACCGATCTGGCCCATCGCATGGTCGCCGAGTACGGCATGAGCCGGCTGGGTCGGGTGAACTACTCCGACCAGAACACGTCGCCGTTCCTCGCCGGCGGCGGCGGTCGCGAAGCGATGCGGTCGATCAGTCAGCAGACCGCGCGCGAGATCGACGAAGAGATCCGCCGGATGATCGACGAAGGGGTCGAACGGGTCCGCAAGATCATCCGCATGCGCCGCATCGCCCTCGACGCGTTGACCGCTCGCCTGGTCGAGATCGAAACCGTCGATTCGGACGAGCTCAAGCGGATCATGGACGCGAACCTGCCCGGCCCGCTGGTCGTGCCCGGCACCGAATCGTCCCACCGCCACCCCATCGACATCGTCGAGATCGACCCGGGCATGCACGACGCGGATCGCTCGTCGGGGTGAGAGTTTCGACTTGCTCGCTTTCTAGTAGGGTGGGCCTCGGCCCCCCCCTCTTTGCGGCCTGCGACAGACCTGCAGCATGGCCGCTCGTCAGAAGTCCGGACCGGTGTGCCCGGGTTCACGCTACTGGTCCGACCATCGTTATTCGTCATCCTCTCCTCCGGGCGCGACTGGCTTCGCCAGCGCTTTTCCGGAGACCGGATCGCTCGCGTTTGGCGATCGGCAGACCTTCGGCGCTGGCGGAGCAAGTGGCGCTCGAAACCCTCTGTTCAACGTGACAGACAACGATAAACGAACCACTACGGAACGGAAGAATCGTCGATCAGCGGTCCGCTACTCCGCGAGACGTCGAATGACGGTCGGCGGTTACTCGCGACCGTCGTTTCGAGTCGCTCGCCAGTTGACCGAAGACAGGGCCGGATCCGCCTCGCCGGACGTCCACGCACCCTCCCACTCGTCCTCCCTCAGCAGCCGAAACTCGAACCGGCCGGTCCAGTCGCTGTCAGTGTGCTGCCAAACTCCGGTAAGAACCGAGGGATCGTCGGTCGTGAGTCGACCTTGCACGGCATGCTTCAGCGGGCCGTAGTATCCCCTGAACGTTTGCTTGCCGTCCTGTGCGAGGACGAGCGTGCCGTAGGTAGTATCCCATTCGCCGATCCACGATTCGGCGGCGACGTCGCGGACGGGGTTTCGCGAATCGCCGTCCGTGCGGAATCGCGACAGGACGAATTCCTCCAATTCCAGAATCGGCTCGACCGCTTCGCGGGCACCGCTGGCCTCGTTCAAACCGGCCACGATCGCGTCGAAACGCTCGACCGGCAGGCTCGTCCGCTCCGCGGCGATCGATCGGGCGGCTCGCAACTCTTCGATCAATTCGCACAGCGCGCCGTCATTCCTCGCGATGCGCTCGGCACGACCGAGATGCAGCCCGATCGACAGCGCATCCGAGAGTTTCGCCGTCGATGCCGGCATCGTATCTTCGACGGCGGCGTCGCGAAGGACGGGTTCTCGCTCTGCGCTCGACGCAGGAAGAAGTGCGAAGCCGAACGTCAGTCCGGCGAGGAGGATGGGCTTCATGTACGTACGCATCGAGCTCCTCGGGGCTAGGTGATCGCGTTCCCGCTGCCGCGGGGAACCGGCGTATCGGACGCAGAGATGGACCGAAAAGTTCCCCTCGGAATCCTAAGCGCCGCCCTCCGCCGCAAGCTCGCCCCGCTCAATCGCCGTCGTGGCTGCACATGTCGATGACGGTCGCGAGGCAGAGGATCAGGACGTCGTCTTCTCCTTCGGCGACGTCGATCGTGTACGAATCGCGCAGCGACAGGAGCTTCTTGGAGATCGTCGCGACGACGCGCCCGTCGCGGGTTATGCGGTAGTCGAGGTCGAAGAAGTTCCCTTCGGCATCGAAGTCCCCCTGCGTCTCGTCGACGACGTCGAACGCGTCGCGGAAGAGGGTGAAGATCCGCTTCTTGACCGTCGCGACTCGGGTTCCGCCGCGATAGATGTCGAACGTCTTGCCGATCGCAAGCAGCTTCTGCCTGACCTCGGCCAGGACGTTCCCCTGCATGTCCTTGAAGGTCAGCGCGTCGCCGATCGAGAAGGCGTGCCCGTCGGCGAAGAAGCGCTCCTGTCCCGACTCGTCCTTGATCGTGAAGTCGTCGCCGAACGACACGAAATGCTGCTTCATCACGTAGCGCATGGGCGGCTCCGGGAGGGGTCGACTGCCGAACTGTAGGGCTGGCGCCCTCGCCTGCCAAGAACTGGGGAGCCGCCGCTAGGCAGGCGAAGGCGCCAGCCCTACAGATCATCCCTACGCCAGCAGGTCCTTCACCACATGCCCATGCACGTTCGTCAGGCGGCGCTGGATGCCGTCGTGATAGAACGTCAGGCGTTCGTGATCGATCCCCAGCAGGTGCAGGATCGTGGCGTGCATGTCGTAGGTCGTGACCGGGTTGACGATCGCGGCGTAGCCGATTTCGTCCGTCTCTCCGTAGGCGAAGCCCGGCTTCAGCCCCGCGCCGACGAGGACGTTCGTGAACCCCTGCGGATGATGGTCGCGCCCCCGGCTGAGCGTGCCGCTGCTCGCCTGGGCGTAGGGCGTTCGGCCGAACTCCGTCGTCAGCATCACGATCGTGGAGTCGAGCAGGCCGCGGGCCTTCAGATCGCTGATCAATCCGGTCAGCGGTCGGTCGACGCGAAGGGCCTCGCCCGTGTGGCTCTTGTAGCCGTTCCCGAGGATGTTCTCATGGGCGTCCCAGGAGACGCCGTCGCCGGTCCAGATCTGCACCGTCCGCACGCCCCGCTCGATCAGCCGCCGCGCGGCGAGACAGTTCCGCCCCACGTCCTGCGTCTCCGTCCGATCGAGCCCGTAAAGCTTCTGCACGTGCTCCGGCTCGGAGGCGAGATCCATCGCCTCGGGAATCGCCTGCTGCATCCGCGCGGCCAACTCGTAGCTGCGAATCCGCGCCACCAGCGGATCGGTCTCGACCTGCTCGGCCAGATGCTGCTCGTTCAGCTTCTTGAGCAGATCCAGTCGTGCCCGCTGGGTCGCTTCGCTGACGTTCTTCGACGGGCGCAGATCGTGAATCGGCGTCTCGCCCCGGGTGTCGAACGGCACGCCCTGGTGCTCGGCGGGGAGGAAGCCGTTGGTCCAGTTAAACGCGCCGCCCGCAGCGTTCGGGATGCCGCGGACGTCGGGCAATACGACGAAGCTGGGCAGGCTTTCGTTCTCCGATCCCAGGCCGTAGGAGAGCCACGCTCCCATCGTGGCGAAGCCCATCTGCCGGAATCCGGTGTTCGCCTGAAAAATCGCGGGGATGTGGTTCGCGCTTTCGGCGACCATCGAGCGCACCACCGTCAGTTCGTCCGCGACGGTCGCCAGTTCCGGGAAGAGTTCGGAGATCCACAGCCCGCTCTGCCCGCGCTGCTTAAATTCATAGTGGGGCTTATGCAGCCGCCCCGCCTTGCCCATGAAGGGGTCGGCCTTGCCGAAGCTTTGCGGCATCTCCTTGTCATGGAACTTCGTCAGCTCGGGCTTGCGATCGAACGAGTCGATGTGGCTCAGTCCCCCGCCCAGGAAGATGTGGATGATCTGCTTCGCCGTCGCCGGATGATGCAGTCCGGCAAAGGCCGAGGCGCCTGACGAATCGTCGGCCAGCAGTCCGTCGCGCGCGAACAAGCCCGACAGCGCCATCGCGCCGACGCCCATCGCGGCGTCCTTCAGGAAGTCGCGGCGGACGACGCCGGTTTCGTTCGAATTCCGAATATTCATGGCCGCAGTCCGGCGTCAGTCGACGTAGAGAAACTCGTTCGTGTTGAACAGCGTCAGGCAGAACTGAGCCAGTCCGCCCTCGGAGACGAACTCCCGGGCCAGCTTCGCTTCCTCCGGCGACGGCGCGCGAGCGAGCGCCAGACGATAGGCCGTCTCGACCTGACGAGTCGGATCGTCGCCCGCTTCGCTGCGAATCCGTTCGGCGAACGCCTCGCCGCATTGTTCGACCGCCGGATCGTTGAACAACGAGAGCGCCTGCAGGGGCGTCACCGTCTTCGACCGCACCGGCGCCATCACGCTCGGCTCGGGGCAGTCGAGCGACAAGAGCAGCGGATGGTTGCCCGACCTCGCCCAGAGGCGATAGATCGTCCGGCGATTGACGGCGGGGCCGAACTCGCCGGTGGGATTCGTGAACTCGGTGTTGGCGGCGACGTTGATCTTCACGTCGCGATACGACTCTCCGCCGATGCGCAGGTTCAGCGCCCCGGCGACCAGCAGCGACGCGTCGCGCACCTCCTCCCCTTCGAGCGGGCGCGAACGGAAGCGCCAGAGCAGCGAGTTCGCTGGATCGATCTTCTGCGCCGATTCGCTTCTTACGTTCGACGCCTGACGGTACGTCGCCGACGTGACGATCAGCCGGTGAAGATCCTTCACGTCCCAGCCGTCGTCTCGGAATCGTGCCGCGAGCCAGTCGAGCAGTTCCGGATGGCTCGGCTCCGCCCCGTTGAACCCGAAGTCGCTCGGCGTGGCGACGATGCCGCGCCCGAAGTGATAGCCCCACACGCGATTCACGAAGACCCGTGCCGTCAGAGGATTTCGCGGATCGACCAGCCACTCGGCCAACTTCGCCCGGCGCTCGTTCTCCGGCGCGTTCCCGGGCAGATCGAACTCGTCCGACAGGCCGACGTGCGCGAACGCGGACAGTCCGCTTGGCATGACCTTCTTCGTCGGCGTCCGATGGTCGCCGCGCGCGAGGACATGAAAAACGTCCGGCTGCTTCAGAGCGGGAACGTGCAGCTTGCCGGAGAAGGTCAGCCGTTCCGCCCGGGCGTGAAGACGGTTCTGGCGATCTAGCGCATGCTCGAAAGCCGTTCGTTCCTCCTTCGAGGCGCGGTCGAGCAGCGCCTCGATCGGTTCTCCGCCGCCGACCGATTTCGATTCGCTGCGGAAGTTCCCCGCGATCTCCTCCGCCGACAGGGCCCGGGCGTAGAGCGCGACGAGGCCGAACTTTCCTTCCCACTTCCGGTCGCCGCTGAACTCGTCGCCGAGGCCCAGACGAAAGCTGTCGTCCCAGTTCGACAGGTCCCCGTCGAACCGCTTCTCCGCAACCTGGACGCCGTCGACGTAGATTCGACCGACGCCTCCCGCAAAAACGAAGACGACGTGCGTTCGCCGCTCCTTCACGCCGCCGCCCGGCGAAGTGAGCGAAGGCAGGCCGTTCCCGTCGGTTTTCGTCGTTCGCAGGCGCACGTCGAACTTGTCGCCCTCCTGGCCGAGCGTGAAGTTCCGGCGACCTGAGTCGGCTGAGAGCGTCACGATTCGCGCCGGTCCGCTCTGGTTCGTCTTCGCCGGCTCGATCCAGGCCTCCAGCGTGAAGGCGTTCGCCCGCTTCGCCGCGGCGACGAACTTCGCGGGAGGTTCCGCGGTCGCGTACCGCGGCTTCGCGTCGCCGGTCGCCAGCGGAGCGCCCCCCTTCGACAGATCGGCCACCGTGCCCGAGGCATCTCCTTCGAACCGGTAGAGCGCCAGCAGCGCAGGGTCGAGCGTCGCCGCAGGTTCCTTCGCATACTTTTCGCGAAGCTCGCGCTCGAGTTTCGCGACCTCGTCGCGTGCCGGCTGCAACTGTTTCTGTATCTCGGCCAGTTCGTCGGCGTCGAGCGCCATCGAGCCGACGCCCCGCTCTTCGAGTTCCTGATGCACGCCCCCCAGCAGCGCAGCGACGCGGTAGTAATCTTCCTGCGCGATGGGGTCGAACTTGTGGTCGTGGCAACGAGCGCAATTGATCGTCAGGCCGAGGTAAGCCTGACCGAACGTGCCGACCAGATCTTCCAGATGATCCCAACGCGCCGCGACGCGCATCGGCGGCGATCCTTCGTAGTGACCGACCTGGTCCCAGGTTCCGACGACGTGGTAGCCCGTCGCGACGAGGGCGTCGAAGTCGCCGGGATACAGGACGTCGCCCGCGATCTGACGCTTCGCGAATTCGTCGTAAGGCAGGTCGCGGTTGAACGCGCTGACGGTCCAGTCGCGGTAGCGCCAGGCGTTCTCGCGGATGCGGTTGCGTTCGAAGCCCTGCGACTCGCCGAAGCGGACGACGTCGAGCCAATGCCGGGCCCAGCGTTCGCCGTAGCGGGGCGACGCGAGCAGTCGTTCGACCAGCCGTTCATACGCGTCGACCGAATCGTCCGCGACGAAGCGAGCGACGTCGCTCGCATCCGGCGGCAGGCCTGTCAGATCGAACGAAAGCCGGCGGATGAGCGTCCGACGATCGGCCTCCGGCGCGGGAGCCAGGCCCCGCTCTTCGAGTTTCGCGAGCGTGAAGCGATCGATCGCGTTTCGCGTCCAGTCGGTCTGCCGGACCGTCGGCGGCGCGGGTCGCTCGATCGGTTGCAGAAAGCGCCAGTCGTACCCCGCGCGGCGATCAGTCGTCTGGGCGAAGGGATCGATCGACTTGCCGCCCCACTTCGCCCCCTGTTCGATCCAGGCGCGAAGCGTCCTCTTCTCCTCGTCGGACAGCGCCGGGCGATCCTTCGGCATCTCGTCCGATTCGACGTTCTGCCAGACCAGGCTGCCGTCCGGATCGCCGGCGACCAGGACGTCTCCGCTTTCGCCCGCATAGGCCGTCGCCTTCTGCGACAGGTCGAGCTTCCCTTCCTGCGTCGCGCCGCCGTGACATTCCAGACAATGCTGCGACAGGATCGGGGCCACCTGCGCGTCGAAGTCGATCCCCTCGCCTCCCGACGCTTCCGCGGAGCCGAAACAGCAAGCCGCCACGAGAAGGAGGCGCCCCGCCGCGAAGGCGAACGCCGACCGCTTCTCTTGAACCGGCAAGTCAGCGGAAAACGGAACGATCCGGAGCATGCGGATCCTCGAAGCGAGAACGGCGGGAGAGCGGGTGGCCGGGAGAAGAAGGCTCAGCCAGAAAAGAACGACGGCGAGCTGTACCAGTTGGTCGCCTCCGTCGGATTCGTTTCAGCATAGCAGGCGGCGACCGCTTTCGATCGATTCTCGCTGTTCGATCGGACGCGTCGAACCGTTCGAGCGGATTGCAACGCGTCCGAAGCCGAAGGATGATGGCGTCTCCGCCGCGGCGCCTTTTGCGGCTCGCGATCTACCCTTCGCCCATTCCCTCCCCTGGAGTCGCTCCTGATGAATCGCCCCTTCGCCGCGCTTGCGAGCGCAGCAGTCGCCGCCCTCCTCGTGACCGGATCGCCCGTCGTCGCCGCCGAGTCGGAAACGATCCAGCTCTTCAACGGCAAGGATCTCTCAGGCTGGACGCAGAAGAACGGCACCGCCACTTACAAGGTGGAAGAAGGCGCCGTCCTCGGCACCACGAACGAGGGGAGCCCGAACTCGTTCCTCTGCACGAACGAGGAATACGCGAACTTCGACCTGACCTTCGAGGTGAAGGTCGACGACGCGCTGAATTCCGGCGTTCAGATTCGCTCGCGCAGCCTGCCTGACAAGGACAACGGTCGCGTCCACGGCCCGCAGGTCGAAATCGCCACCAACGGCACCGCCGGCTTCATCTACGGCGAAGCTCTCGGAACCGGCTGGCTGACCGACGAAAACGGCGACATGAAGGACGAAACGAAGCGGGCGGCCTTAAAGAAGGGCGAATGGAACAAGTACCGCGTCGTCGCCGACGGCAAGTCGATCAAGACCTGGATCAACGACGTTCCCGTCGCCGACCTGGTCGACGAAAAGTCGGGCCACGAGACCGGCTTCATCGGCCTGCAGGTCCACGGCATCGGCAAGGGCCAGGGACCCTACGAAGTCCGCTGGCGCAACATCACGCTGAAGAAGCTGTAACGATCGGTCCAGTCTTCATCGTCATCTGTGCCATGCCACGTCGCGCCAGCAGGTTGGGCGTGTAAAGTTGGGCCGGCCCTGAACATGCCCACGCTTCCTTCGAAGAGGTGGGCATGGCGCTCAGAACCGCGAACGATTGATTTCGCCCCGTCCTGCCCGTCGACGCGAACCTGATCGAAGCCCGTCGCGTCCTGAACGCGGCGGGCTTTTTTTCGTTCGCTTTCCCGCACGAGTTCGCTTCCTCGGGCCGATCCCGCAGGCGGCAGATTTTCCCGGTCGCGGTCGCTTTTCCGACGCCTTGCGAAACCGGAAAAATGTGTTAAAAGTTCGATTCTGTCGCCCGAATTCGACGAAACCTTCTCTGCCGGCTCGCGGCAGCGGTTCCCTCGAAATCGGCGGCGCCACCTCGTTCGCGACGATTCTCGGGCGGTTAGCTCAGTTGGTTAGAGCGCCACGTTGACATCGTGGAGGTCACAAGTTCGAGTCTTGTACCGCCCATTCCTGCGACCCGTCGAAGCATCCGTTTCGACGGGTTTTTTCGTGCGACGTTCGTGATCGCGGCAGGGCCGAGGTCACTCGGGGCGGCCGTACTCGATGGGGGTCCGGCCCGGGCCCATGCCGACGTCGATCCAGTCGAGCCAGCCCGGAACGCGACAGGCACGTACCTGATACTCCTCGCCCTGACGCGCCTTCTCCAGCCAAAGCGCGGGCCCGCCTTCCCATGCGGCGACCTCCTCCGGCTTCGCGAGCCGCCAGGTCCCCCTCAACCATTTCTCGGGCGCGTCATCGCGGGCGACCTTCCAGAGGTAAGTCCCGTCCTCGTCGATCGTAAGCGATCCCGACTCGAACTGAGCGTCTTCGGTTCGAATGACGACGCGGGAGCCGTCGGTCGTCTGCGTGCGCGAGCCGCGGTTCGCCGAACGCAACAGGAACGTTCCGAAGTAATCCTCCGCCTTCGGCGGCGGTCCGTAGTTCGCCTCGATGGCCGAAGCGATGTGCACGGAGTACGCCCCGATCGCGTGCAACTGATTCGAGAACTCGAGGTCGGAAAGAAAGTTCGTCCCGCGCGATTTGACGTGGTCACGAATCGAAGCCAGCACGGCGTCGCGATCCGGACGGGCGAACGGATCGCCGTCGCCGAACGCGCGCTTCGCGTAGGCCAGCACGTCCTCCTTCGACAGCAGGCCCGTCCCGACGGCGATCGGCTTTCCGCCTAGCCCGGGCGGCGGCGTCGCGGGTCCCGGCTTCGGCGGACCGTCCGGCGAAGAGGGTACGTTCGGCGAAGGCAGGGGCGTCGCCTGCGGTCGACGCAGATCCGACAGAGCGTAAGCGATCTCAGGTCCTTCGGGAAAAAACTGGCTGGGCTTCTCGTGAATGAGAATCTGTTTGCCTTCGCCTAGCCGGCGAATCACGATTCCGCGTTCCCAGGCGACCGGAACGGAGCCGCCGACCTTGTATTCGATGGTTTCGCCAGGTCGGTAATCCTGCGCCCCCGCCGGCGCCACGGCCCAAAGGAGCGCCGCCGCGGTCAGCCCTGAAACGAGCGCGGTCCTGCGCCCAGTTCTCGTCGTGATCATCTTCCAGCGCTCCGAACGAACTGCCGTGGCCGCGATAGCGACCGCGAAGCGTCCTGAGCGTAGCGACGCATCCAAGAACATCAATCCGGCGAAGCAGGCGCCGATGCTTTATTATCGCGAACCTCGCGACCGGACCGGATCCTTGGGGAAACCGGTAGCCGCTAGGGCCAGCGTGTCGGTTGCGACCAGCGATATCGGCCAGCGAAGCGGGTTCCGTCCGGGACCGAAATCCTACGCGAGGATCTCTTTCACGACGCGTCCGTAGACGTCGGTCAGGCGGAAATCGCGTCCGGCGTAGCGATAGGTCAGGCGCTCATGATCGAGGCCGAGCAGGTGGAGGATCGTCGCATGCAGATCGTGCATGTGGACCTTCCCCTGGATCGCACGATGGCCGAACTCGTCGGTCTGGCCGAAGGAGAAGCCCGGCTTGACCCCGGCGCCGGCGAGCCAGGTGGTGAAGCCTTCCGGATTGTGATCCCGGCCCGTTCCGTTCGACTGGGAGTAGGGCGTTCGGCCGAATTCGCCGCCCCACCAGATGAGCGTGTCGTCCAGCAGTCCGCGACGCTTCAGATCGGCGAGCAGTCCGGCGACCGGGCGATCGACGGCCTTGGCATGGTCGGCGTGCTTCGGCAGGTTGGAATGCTGATCCCAGGCAGGATTCGCCGAATCGTCGCCGTACGTGACCTGGATATATCGCACCCCTGACTCGGCGAGCCGCCGGGCGAGCAGGCAGCGACGACCGAAGTTGTCGGTCTCTTTCGTGCCGATGCCGTAGAGGCCGAGCGTCTCTTCCGACTCGTCCGCGAAGTCGAAAATCTCCGGCGCGTGCGACTGCATACGCCAGGCCAGATCGTACGACTCGATCACGGCCTCGATCTCCCGGTCGCCCGGTCGCGCGGCGAGCTGCGCCCGATTGAGTTCCTGAAGCAGCTCGAGCTCTTCCTGCCGCGACGGGTCGGCGGCATGCCTGGCCGCGAGATTGGCGATGGCGTCCTTCGCGGCCGGAGCGCCTGCCTTTCCGAGCGCCTCGCCCTGGTAGGTCGGCGGCAGGAAGGCGTTGCCGTAGTTCCGCGGCCCGCCGTTGCCGCCCGAGGGGGCGATGCTGACGAAGCCGGGGAGGTTTTCGTTCTCGGTCCCGAGGCCGTAGTAGATCCAAGATCCGATCGACGGTCGGACGAACTGCGTCGAACCGCAATGCAGAAACAGGGTCGCCGGGCCATGCGCGACGCCTTCGGTATGCATCCCCTTCAGAAAGCAAAGATCGTCGGCATGCTCGCGAATCTCCGGGAACAGATCGCTGACCCACGCGCCGCTCTGACCGTGCTGGCGGAAGTCCCACTGCGGTTTCATGATCCGCTGTTCGCTGGCGACGACCTCCCCCTTGTTGGCGATCTGGCGGGAGTCGAAGAAGCTGTGCTTCTGTCCGTCGCGTTCGATCAGGGTAGGCTTGTAGTCGAACGAATCGACGTGGCTCGGCCCCCCCTGCATAAAGATAAAGATCACCCGCTTCGCCTTCGGGGCGAAGTGCGGCAGGGGGAGCGCCTCACGGACGGACGAGGTCGCTTCGTTCGCGACTGCGCCACGGTTCTGCGCCGCCAGGGCCGACGCGGCGAGCCAGCCGAATCCGCAGGCCGATCGACTCAACGCCTCGCGACGGGAGAGCGTGGGATAGCCGTTCATGGCGAGATTCCTGAAGCGATGTCGGGCGGGATTTCGGGGCGGGCGGGCGTTCGAAGTTAGTAGGTCCGGCGGAAGTCGGCGCTGGCGAAGAGCGCCCGGCAGAAGGTCGTCCACCGGGCGACATCTTCAGCGCGGGAGGTTTCGGTTTCGGTTTCGGTTCCGACGCCGACGAACGACCGCGCGGCAGAGGCTTCCGCCTCCAGCGGGCTTCGTCCGAGAGCGCTCCGATAGAGGCCTTCCAATCGAGCGTCGAATCCGGTCGCGTCCGTCACGAGCCGTTTGGCCGTCGCCTGCGCCTGCTGGGCGACGAACTCGTCGTTGAGCAGGTAGAGCGCCTGCGCCGCGGAGGCGCTCTTGGATCTTCGCCCGGTCACCGCGCTGGGATCCGCGCCGTCGAAGATCTTCACGATCTCCGGCGTCGAATTGCGAAGCTGCGGCAGGTAGATCGTGCGGCGGTCGCTCACGGCGACGTAATCGTAGTCCGCGGAAACATTGGGCCGGAGCTCGGTCCCGAAGCGGGCGCGATCCAGCCGACCTGCGACGAAGAGCATCGAATCGCGAAGCGTCTCGGCATCGGTCCGCTTCAGGTTCGCCCGACGAATCAGGCGATTCTCTGGATCGGCGGCTTCGGCAGCGGGGTCGACCGCGCTGCTCATGCGATACGTTCGCGACAGGACGATCTCCCGCACGAGTTCCTTCGTCGACCAGTCGCTTTCGTGCAGTCGGCTCGCGAGGTAGTCGAGCAGTTCGGGATGGCTCGGCAGCTCGCCGGAGGCGCCGAAGTTGTCGGGACTGGCGACGATGCCTTCGCCGATCAGCCAGAACCAGACCCGATTGGCATAGACCCGAGCGGGAAGCGGATTCGCGTCGGACGCCAGCCACTCGCCCAGTTCGCGGCGCCCGCTCTGATCCTTCGGAAATTCCGGCATCGGGCCGCTCGTGGCGACCTGCAGGAAGCCCCGGGGCGCCACCTCTCCCAGGTTGTGCGGCATGCCGCGAACGCGGATACGCGCGTCGCCGATCTTGTCGCTCGGGAACTCGCGGACCGACATCGCGATCGGACGCTTCGGCAGCGAAGTCTGATGAGCCTTCAGATTCGCCTCATGCTGTTTCAGCGTCGCGCGGAGTTCCGCCGCTTCCTGTTGAGCCTGTGCGGCCGCCGTGTCGGCTTCGGGCGCCGGTGCGATATCGGAGCTCGAGTCGAGCGGCAGAAACTGCACCGCGTCGACGACGACGTGGCCGTCGGTCGCCTCGTTCGAGACGAGCACGAAGCTCTGGCCGTCCTTCTCGAAGCGGAACGTTCCGAGCGAGACGAACGCGCCGTCGAGCGGCGGATCGCGACGCTGGTCGACCAGGATCGTCTTCTCGCCCTCCGCGCTGAACACGGTCACTGGAACGTTCGTCGCGCGGTTCGGACCGGTGGTATAGGCCAGCCGGACTTCGTAGTGGCCGGGCGTCGGCAGCTTCGCAGTCAGCGTCAGCGTCTTCTCGCCCTTGCCGACGTTCTCGTCGTGCAGATACCCCTCGCCGACGTAAGGCTTCGAATAGCTCGACGACGTCCAGATGCCGACCTGCTTCGCCGAGACGTCGTCGATGACCACCCCCGCGAGAGCGCCAGGCGAGAGGTTGCCGTCCGAAGGCCGAGCGCCTTTCGTCAGCGCCGCTAACTGTTTTTTCGCGTCGTCGACGAGCGACTGGAGGCGCTTCGTCTCCGCCTCATGAGCGGCGAAGCGGGCCTCGTCTTCCGCGGGCAGCGGGAGCGGGTTCTCCGTCCAGCCCGAAACGTTGGAATGGACCAGCGTCTGCGTGTTGAGCAGGATGCCCGCCATCGCGTAGTAATCGTGCGTCGGGATCGGGTCGAATTTATGATCGTGGCACCGGGCGCAGCCGATCGTCTGGCCGAGAAACGCCTTGCCGAGCGTGTCGACCTGCTCGTCCGCCGCGTCGAGATCGAGGGCCTTCTTATCCTGCTCTTCGAGGTTCTTGTTCCCCATCACCAGGAACGACGTCGCGATCTGGCGCCGCCGCCTTTCTGCGAGCGTATCAGCGGGCATCAGATCGCCGGCGACATGCTCCGCAAGCACGCGATTCCAGGAGCGATCTTCGTCGTAGGATTCGATCACGTAATCGCGAAAGCGCCAGGCTTCGTGAAAGACCAGGCCGCGGAGCGTCATCGATTCGCCGTAGCGCACGACGTCGAGCCAGCGCCTGGCGAAACGCTCTCCGTAGGCAGGCGAGGCGAGCAGACGATCGACCAGCCGCTCCCACGCGTCGGGAGCTTCGTCGGCCACGAACGCGTCGATCTCTTCGGGCGTCGGCGGCAGGCCGGTCAGATCGAGCGAGAGCCGGCGGATCAGCGTCGCGCGGTCGGCCTCCTCCGCGGGCGCGATGCCCTCCTGCTCCAGCCGGGACAGGACGAAGCGGTCGATGCTCGTCGCGGGCCAGTCGACGCGCTGAACGTCGGGAGGAGGCGGATCGACGATCGGACGGTACGACCAGAAGTTTCGTCCCGCTTCCAGATCGATGGTCGCCGCCTGCGGCGTTCCGCCTGAGCCGACCCGCGGATCGACGGCGCCCCGGCGGATCCAGTCCGTCAGCGAGGCGATCGCGGCGTCGTCGAGCTTGCCGTCGGGCGGCATCTGCAGATCAGGCTCGTCGTACTCGATCGCGCGGACGAACAGGCTCTCTTCGGGTTTGCCCGCGACGATCGTCGGTCCCGAGTCTCCGCCGACCGCCCAGCCGCTTCGCGAATCGAGGACCAGGCCACCGCTCGCTTCGCCCGACTCGTGACTGTGGCACTCGTAGCAGTGCGCGACCAGCAGCGGCTGGATCGTCTTCTCGAAGAACGCCTGTTCGGCGGCGTCGATTTTTCCAGGTTCAGTCTCCGCTGGCTCGGCGCCGATCGACGGAGCGACTGCGCCCCACAGCAGCGCCGCGGCCGCGAAACGGGCGCAGATCGACCACGGAACCTTCCGGGCTGAAACCACGGAAAGTCGAACGGTGACAGGCGATTGCAGCTTCTTGGAACCCAAGCGAACCTCCCTGAGAGCGCCGACAGATCTTCATGATTCCATTGATCGTCGCCGATCGCAAGCGGAAAGGCTTCCGGCTTTCGCTTCAGACTCAATTAACGGGGCAACCCTTCCCGTTAAAGCTTCGCCCGCTTGCGAAACCTTCATCTTCGCCGGCTTCGGACGACCGAGGGAGCGACCGTGCGGCGGCATCTGGTTGACGCTCCCTCAGGGGACCGATAGTTTGAACGCCGTTTCAAGGGCCGGACGAGACCGCAGTCGTTCGCCGAATCGTTCGGCGCTCTCGCCTCGTCGATGCCGTTTTCGTCAGAGCTGACGAGCGTCGCGGCCCCTTCGCTTCTAAAGCCGCGCTTCGAAAGCCGCTGGCTTCTGAAGCCCCCCCGCTCCTGAAGGATGTGCGAGCACGATGAACCGACCGGCGAAGCGACCTGTGATGCTCATCGTTCGCGACGGTTGGGGGCACAATCCCTCGCATGAATGGGACCGCGCGAACGCCGTCCATCTGGCGAACAAGCCGGTCGACGAACGCCTCCGGGCCGAATTTCCCTGGGTTCAGATCCATACCTCGGGCGAAGACGTCGGCCTGCCGGTCGGCGTGATGGGCAACAGCGAGGTCGGCCATCAGAACATCGGGGCAGGCCGGATCGTCGATCAGGAGATCATGCGAGTCACGCGAACGATCCGCGACGGTTCGTTCTTCACGAACGAAGCGCTGATGGGCGCGCTGGAACACGCCGCGCGGACGGGGGGCTCCTTCCACCTGATGGGGCTCTTCTCCGACGGGCGCGTTCATAGCGACCTGGAACATGCGTTCGCGGTCATCGATCTGGTCAAGGAAGCCGGCTTCCCGGGCGATCGCTTCTTCGTCCATGCGATTCTCGACGGGCGCGATACATCTCCCTTCGGCGGCATCGGTTTCATTGAGCAGATCGAGCAGCGCCTGAAGGAGGCGGGCGTCGGACGCGTCGCCGACGTGATCGGTCGCTTCTACGCCATGGACCGCGACTATCGCTGGGAACGCGTCGAGCAGGCCTATCGCCTCTTCACGCAAGGTTCTTCGCGAACGGCGAAGACGCCCCGCGAAGCGATCCAGGCCTACTACGACGCGCCGACGGACACCAGCCGCAACGGCGACGAGTTCGTGCTGCCGACCAGCATCTGTCCCAACGGGGAGCTGGATCCGGCGCAAACGATCCGCCCGGGCGACTCGGTCTTCTTCTTCAACGTCCGCGGCGATCGCCCGCGCGAGATCATCAAGGCCTTCGTCCTGTCCGACGAAGAGTGGAAGGAGATCAAGAACGGCGGCTTCGATCGCGGCGAACGACTGGACAATCTCTACTTCGCCACGATGGCGGAATATGAGAAGGATCTGGACGTTCACGTCGCCTTTCGTCGTCCGCCGAAGATGGCCAACATCCTGGGCGAGTACCTCGCGAACCAGGGCCTGCAACAGTTCCGCTGCGCCGAATCGGAGAAGGCGCCGCACGTCACGTTCTTCTTCAACGACTATCGCGAAAGCCCCGAGGGGCCGACCCGCGCGGACGAACCGATCCAGGGCGCCTTCCCGGGCGAGACGCAGCTCGAAATCCCTTCGCCGAAGGAAGTGCCGACGTACGACAAGAAGCCGGAAATGTCGGCCGACGCCGTGACCGAGGCCGTGCTGGCGGAACTGCAGGTCGATCGCCAGGACGTCTACATCGTCAACTTCGCCAACGGCGACATGGTCGGTCACACCGGCTCGATCGAGGCGACGGTCAAGGCGGTGGAGACCGTCGATCGCTGCGTCGGCCTGCTGGTCGACGACGTCCTCGCCCGGGGCGGGGCGGCGCTGGTGACCGCCGATCACGGCAACGCCGAACAGATGATCGACCCCGCGACGCAGCTCCCGCACACGGCGCACACGACGTTCGACGTCGACCTGATCGTCGTCGACGCGGCGAGCAAGGGGAAGAAGCTCCGCGAGGGAGGCCGTCTGGCCGATGTCGCCCCGACGCTGCTCGATCTGCTCGGCCTGCCCAAGCCCGCCGAGATGACCGGCGAGAGCCTGATCGTCGGGTAACTAACCCGGCGGCGCTGCTGATCGACAGGGCGTCGACGCTCGTAGGGCTGGCGCCCTCGCCTGCCACGGACGCTGGTTTCCGCTGCGATGGCAGGCGAGGGCGCCAGCCCTACGAATGGGCGAAGCAAGCTCACGCCCACGGCGAAAGAAAAGTGTCGCCTTCCTGAGTGGACAGCGCCTATCGTTCATTCGGCGGGGATAATCGCCGGCCCAGGCGTCGAAGTCGAAATCCTAGGCTCCTCGACTCTCGACAGGCCCACGACGACCGCGCGCCCCCGCCAGGCGACGTCGCCCTTTTTTTCGTACACCTAAGCGAACGACAGACCTGCTACTGAATGGCGAGCGGGGGACGTCAGTCCTCCGAGTCCGTCGATCGAGCGAAGAGCGAGCGAGGCAGTTCGGGGTACTTCGGAAACGATAGCGGCCTGAAGTCCGCTATCCGAACTCGGGGGACTGGCGTCCCCCGCTCGCCCGAAAGAGAAAGCGACCCGATTCGTCGCTGACGGCGAGATAGTCGCGGCGTCAGCGCGCTCGGATCGTGCCGGACTTACTTCGGCTTGACGATGACCGTCGCCTTGACGATCTTCGCTTCCTGACGCGGACGATCGTTGGCGTCGGTCGGCAGTTCGCCGATCTTCTTCACCACGGCCAGGCTCTCTTCGTTCGCCGTCTTGCCGAAGACCGTGTACTGCCGGTCGAGGTGCGGCACGCGCTCCAGGCAGAGGAAGAACTGCGACCCCGCGGAGTTCGGGTCGCTCGTGCGGGCCATCGACAGCGTGCCCGGTTCGTGCGGCTTGCTGTTGAACTCGGCGTCGATTTCGTAGCCGGGACCGCCCGTGCCGCGCCCCTGCGGGCAGCCGACCTGGACCATAAACCGCTTGATCACGCGGTGAAAGATGATCCCGTCGTAGAAGCCCGACCGGGTCAGGCCGATGATGTTCAGGCAGTGTCCCGGCGCGACGTCGGGATAGAGATCGCACAGGATCGTGCCCTGATTGGTCTCGAGCGAGATCTGATAGGTCTGGGCGTCGAAGTCGACGTCCTCGGTCGCCTTGTCCACCTGGGAGCGATAGTTCTTTTCGGCCACCGTCGCGGTCCTTTCGAGTTGAGCGGGAGAACGCGGGATTCTAGCTTCTCGCGTCCGGACGGTCAGCCCGTCGAAGCGCCCTTCCGCCCGGGCCCCTCTTCCTTCGCCGCGCGGGCGTAGAGGTCGAGATCGGGTCGCTCGTTGACGTAGGCGAAGATTTCGCGGATCTGCCCGTACCCGTAAGACAGCAGAAAGCCCGAGAGCCTGCCGAACGATTTCGCGCCGACGACGTAGAAGTCGGCCTCCGGATGAAGCAGGGCATCGCTTTCGCAGAACCGAAGTCTGCTCTCGTACGTGTTCGCCAGGCCGTCGAGCAGCGACGCCGCAAGCCGCGTCGGGCCGTCCGTCGCCGTGTCGAGTTTCAATTGACACTCGCCAGCGAACGACCAGTCGGGGCGATAACCGACGAAGGCGAGCACGACATCGAACGACCGACGCTCTTCGAAGCGTTCCGGAAACGCATGACGTCCGACGAAGCGAAGGTTCAGTCGACCCTCCTCGCCCAAGCGGATTTCTTCGACCGCGATGTCGGAAACGAACGAGAGCCAGGGCGCCGACTTCGCCAGTTCGTTCGCCCGCGAAAGGATCTCGCCTCGCGGACCCTCCATGTCGCTGGGGACGAGACGGTAAGGTTCGCGGGAGTCATCGGACCGGATCGACAGCGGTCCGCCGCGCGCGATCCAGACGCAGCGAAACTCCGGATCGAGAGCCGCGACTTCGGCCAGCTTCGCGATCTGGCGCGCGGCAGAAAGCTCCGTCCCGATCAGCAGCACGTTCGTCCCGCGCGGCAGGGCCGTCAGTTCCTCGTCGCTCAGAATCATCCGACCGATGCGATCCGCCGCCGCACGTTCGCCGATCGCCGGCGCTCCGCCCGGACCGATGCCGAGCGGCTGCGACAGCACGCCGGACGCGTCGATCACGGCGTCGAAGTAATCGACGCTTTCCTTCCCCTCGGCGTCGATCGCCACCACCCGCAGCGGCTCGTCGCGGCGCTCTTCGTCGCCGTCGAAGTCGATCTGCAGGCCTTCGACGTCGGTCTTGATGTACGTGAGTCGGGAGACGTCGGTGACTCGCGTCCGCAGACGAAAGCAGTCGACCAGCAGATCGCTGCTGGCCAGCGGAACGAGATACTGATCGAGCCACTCCTGTGCCGTATGCATCGCCTCCGGCGTCGGCAGTTCGACGTTTTCGTCGTGCGCTCGCAACGCCTGCCTGCCCAGCGGCGTGGAGTTCTCGCCGAACGGCGTCACGAGTTCGACGTGGCTCCACCGGCGAACGTGTTCGCAGATCTCGCCCTGGTCGTAGATCGCGACCTCGAAACCCAGATAGCGTGCGTAGAGCGCGGCTTCGAGTCCGATAGGGCCCGCGCCGATGACGGCGAATCTCGCCGGGGGTTCGATAGCCATGCGTCAGCGAATCAGCGAACGTGCGAAAGGAACATCGACTCGCGATGTTATCTCACGGCGCCCGGTCGGTCGAAGGGGGCGTATCGTCCGGCGAAGCAGGAACCACCGGATAGATTTCCCACGCGGGCTGACCCTGTTCGCCCATCGGCGGGCCGACGACCGCCGGCGGCGAGAGAACGCCCCCCTCCATCAGGAAGGCGAAGTTCTCCCGCGTGACGATCGGAAACGGAAAGCCGTAATTGCCGGGCGAGCGGTACCGTTCGATCTCGCCCCAATGGACGTAAACGTACGCGATCCCCTCGGCGTTCAGCTTCATTCGCAGCGCCTCGGTATCGCCGTTCGCCTCGTCAAGCCAGACCTGCAGCGGGCACTCATCGAAGCAGGTGTGATAGACGACGGGAACCGTATAGTCGAACGCCCGGGCGTCGCCGATCGCGAGCGCCGTGCCTTCCTTCACGTTGGCGTTCAACCACTGCACCGCCGGCGGAATGCGGGGCTCAACGCCTTCGATCCGGTCGCCGACGCGAAGCCGATCGAGCGGTTGCAGAAGGCGCTCGTCGACGAAGCTGAACCCGATCACGACCAGGCACCAGGCGAGACCGAGCCAGAACGCGACCTGCCGGATCGACCGTTGAATCGACGACCGTCCGGCGGCGAAGCCGACCCCGGCCGTGACAGCGAGCAGCGGATACGTCGGCACGAAGAAACGCTCGATCCGATGCGTCATCAGCCAGAAGAGCAGGAAGAACCCGCCCGCCAGCGCCGCGAAGATCCAGACCGGTCTCGGCGGACGCTTCGCGAGAGCCAGCGCGACGAGCCCCAGCGGCACGAGGGGGCTCGCGCCCGAAGTCGCCATCAGCCAGGGCCAGGCCGACGCGGCGAGACTCAGCGGCGACCAGCGCTGCCACGCCGTCTCGCCCGGCACGCGATGCGCCCGCGCCCAGTTCACTTGCAGATCCTCTCGCCAGCCTGCATCGCCGAAGACCGACGTCGCCAGGGGGAAGACGGGATTCCCGTAGAGCGCCGCGTTCTTGACGTACCATCCCCCGCCGAAGATCAACGCGACGACGCACGCGATCGCTGTCGCCTTCCAGAAGTTTGTACGTTGGGAAATCAGCCTTCCCCCGGCGTCGGATTCTGCCCGTGTGCCATGGCTGGCTTGTCCAGCCGTGCTTTCCGGAACCTGCGATTCGGTCGTCGATTTCAATCCTTCGGGTTCGACAGCGGTCGAACCAGCTTCCCTCCTCCGTCGCGTTGCGATCACGAAGCAGACGACGTGCAGCACGAGCAGCGGTCCGCCGATCAGCGGCAGCGCGGGATACTTGCAGGCGCACGCCGCGCCGAAGAACGCGCCCGTCACAGCCGCCCAGCGCAGCGCAGGCGTCGCCCGCAGATGCCACAGTCCCACGGCGGAAGGGAGGCGCTCGGCGTCCTTATCCGCATCTTCGAACCACGTCCGAAACGCGGCCCACGCCGCGGCCAGAAAGTAGACCCCCCAGACATGATCGACCAGGCCGCTCGTCCCGACGGACCAGAGCCACGGAACGGCGAGCGCGGTCCAACCGGCGAAGAGCCCTGCCCCTCTTCCTGCGAGACGTCCCGCGATCGATG
Organism: Lignipirellula cremea; assembly: GCF_056501455.1. Taxonomy (NCBI): domain Bacteria; kingdom Pseudomonadati; phylum Planctomycetota; class Planctomycetia; order Pirellulales; family Pirellulaceae; genus Lignipirellula; species Lignipirellula cremea. The sequence continues at coordinate 3,695,135 of NZ_CM151415.1, read as the reverse complement.
CGGCCAGCAGACTGGCCAGCGGAATGAACAGAGCCAGGATCGATTTCCCGACCAGCGCTCCGCGCCACCATCCTCCTTCGCCGCCGGATGAATCCATGCCGCCGGAGTCCATTCCCCACAGCACGAACATCTCGGCGCCTTGCGGCATGGCGCCGTAGATATTGCCGTCCGTGCGGCCCATCCCTTCGGCATGCCACGCATTCGGAATCGGGAAGTGGTACTCGAGCACGTCGAACTCGTACGGCGGCAACGCGCCGAGCAGCAGCGCGAGAACCGTCGCCGGCAGCCCCAGGGTCAACCACAGACTGACGGGGAACTCCGGTCGCGTCGGCGGGCTCTGCGGAGGTCGCTCGCGAAAGCGCTTCCGCATCCCTGCGATCGACGCGGCCACCGAAAATGGCAGCAGGCCCAGCGTCAGAACGAAGCTCCACCCCGGCTGGCCCACCGCGCCGAGCAGGGTCGACAGAAAAGTGACCAGCGAAAGCGTCGCCAGCCCCAGAACCATCGCCAGCGAACAGGTTTCGACCTCGCCCAGCTCCCGGCGACGAAATCCGAACATCAGAGCGCCCAGGCCGACGCTCCCCGCGAACGTCAATGCGACCAGCACGTGCCCCGCGAGGAACAGTCGTTCCGAAAGCGCCGGCCAGCCTCCGTTCGCGTTCAGGGCCCCTCCGAGCGTCGCGGGAAGATTCCCCATCGCGATGGCGGAGAAGACCCATCGCGGAATCGCCAGCCCCTCGACGTCCGTACGAAACGGCAAAGCCAGAAAGATCGTCAAAGTCAGCGTCAACGCCGCGAGCGTGGCGCCGGTTCGCCAGCTATAGTTGAACGCCGCCGACGAAACCGGTTTCGGCTGCGCGGCCGAAGCGTTCGGCTGCAAGCCCGGCTGCGGCCCGGTCGGCTGCGAAGCAGGCGCCTGCGGACGGTGCGGTTTCGGTTTCGCCTTGCGAGACAAACGCGTCCTTCCTTCGGATGCTCGAACCGCGACGGTTTCGCGATCCACAGGGCCTCAGAATACGCCGCCCGTCGCGGATCGCACACTGGCCGCGACAGTCGCTTCCCCCTCTCTCCTTCCCGACGATCCTATGCCTGCCGCCCGTCTCGCCGGCATCTTCACGCCCAACGTCGTCCCCCTCGATCGCGACAGCGAAATCAACGAGGCCGAGCTGCGGCGCTACGTCGACTGGCTGATCGACCGCGGCGTACACGGCCTGTATCCGAACGGCTCGACCGGCGAGTTCACGCGATTCACCTTCGAAGAGCGAATCCGCACGATCGAGATCATCGCCGATCAGGTGAACGGTCGCGTCCCCATCCTCGCCGGCGCCGCGGAGGCGAACGTCCGCGAGACGCTCCGCGCCTGCGAGCGGTATCACGAACTGGGTTGCCGGGCGGTCGCGATCGTGGCGCCCTTCTATTACAAGCTCTCCGAAGAGGGCGTGTACGCCTACTTCAAGGAGATCGCCGACCGCTCGCCGATCGACGTCACGCTTTACAACATTCCGATGTTCGCCTCGCCGATCACAGTGAAGGTGGTGCAGCGCCTGGCCGACGAGTGCGAGAAGGTCGTCGCGATCAAGGACTCCTCCGGCGACCTGCCGCACATGATGCGGATGATCGACGCGATCCGCCCCCATCGCCCCGACTTCGCCTTCCTGACCGGCTGGGACGCGGCGCTGATGCCGATGCTGCTCATCGGCTGCGACGGCGGCACCAACGCCACCTCGGGCATCGTGCCGGAGATCACGCGGAGGCTGTACGAGCTGACGCTCGCCCGCGACTTCGACGCAGCAAAAGACTTGCAGTACCGCCTGCTCCGTCTGTTCGACGCGATGATCCTGTCGTCGGAGTTTCCCGAGGGCTTCCGCGCGGCGCTGCGCCTCCGCGGCATCCGCACCGGCGAAGGCCGTCAGCCCCAGGCGACGGTGCAGAAGGAGCGCCTGGAAGTCCTCAGTCGCGAGCTGCAGTGCCTGCTCGCGCAGGAAGGCTTCGTCGACCAGCCCATCGGCGGCTGCAAGGTCTCCGACATGCCTTCCCTGCCGAACGGCGAGATCGATTCGATCGTCAGCCGCATCGTCGACGCCCTGCGAAAGCAGGGAGCGTAGGCGATCGACTTTCTGTAGGTCAGGCATCGCCTGACGGCTACTTCGGGAAGCCCGCACGGCGCGGGTCGTCCTCCCACGGACCGAACCGTCCCGCCGGACGCTTCTTCCGCGTCGTCAGGCAATGCCTGACCTACCGTTCTGTCTATCGCTGAATGTCATCCTCTCCTCCGGGTGCCACTGGCTCCGCCAGTGCTTTTCCGGAGGCCGCATCGCTCGTGTTGGACGACCTTTCCAGATACAGCACTGGCGGAGCCAGTGGCACCCGAAACTCTTCGTTCAAAATGACGAATAAGGCTTGGTCGACCAGTAGGTCAGGCATCGCCTGACGGCTACTTCGGGAAGCCCGCACGGCGCGGGTCGCCCTCCCACGGACCGAACCGTCCCGCCGGACGCTTCTTCCGCGTCGTCAGGCAATGCCTGACCTACGGGACTACGCGCCGAATCCGCAAGCGGTTTCGCCTAAGAACGCCGCAAGCGTCGCGAATTCTACGTAGCCCCGTCGAGCATTCCGCTCGGCCCGGCGACGAAGAGGAAGCGGATGGCGCTGGATCTGGAACGTGCGGCGAAATGCATGCTGGTCGGCGCCTTTCTCGGCGCCTGGACCGGATCGCGAGCCCTGCTGCGGAATACGACGCTCTTCGGCTTTCCCGGCGACATCGTCCTCGTCGGCGTCGTCGCGGGCGCTGCCGCCGGGTTCCTCGTCGGCCTCATCCTCGGCACCGGCATCTTCGGTGACGCGTGAGCGAACGCCGACGCTCACTCGGGGAGCGTCTCCTCCATCCAGACTCGAAGTTCAGTGATGCCGTCCGCAATCCCCCCCACGTCCGAGAACTCGCTCTCGAGTCGGGCGAGATGCTCTTCCGCTGCTGCCTTGTCGTTCAGGTCGACGTGGGCGGTGATCAGGGTCCAGAGCGTAGCTGCCTGAATCTCTTCGTGTTCCGGATGCTGCCGCAGTATCTCCTCGCCAATCGCGATCGCGCGGCGGGGATCGCGTAGCTCTTCAAGATAGACCTCCGCGATCCGCTGACCGGCCCAGCCGACGAACTCGTCGTCGGGGAAGCGCTTTGCAACCAGACGCAGCGCGCGAACTTCGTCCTTAGGCAGCATCCAGCCGCGGACGCCGTACGTTTCCTGAGCGGCGAAAAACTGATCCTCCGCCGAGTAATGCAGCGCCACTCCGAAGGTCATCGGCTGGTGCGCCCAGGCTGGCGGAACGCGTGCTTCGTCCATGGTGGCCGCGGGCACATGATACGTGAGGTGATACGCGACGATCAGCCACGTAGCGAAGACTCCGTTCCACACGCCATGAGCCACCATCGGGGCGAGCAGCGACCCCCGCCAGAGCGCCAGCGCTCCCAGACAGAGCCCGACCGCGGCTGTCGAGATAGCGACGTCCCAGCCGCGCAGATGCACCGCCCCGAAGAGCGTCGCCTGGAACAGGCAGGCCATGAACGCGCCCGCCCGCGGATAGAGGCTCCCTTGGATGGCGCCGCGGAAGACCAGTTCTTCCGCCAGCGGCGCGAGCAGGGTCGCGACGAACAGGAACTCCCAGCGCGTCAGCAGATCGGAGCGAGCGAGTTCCTGGGCTAGCGGATCGACGGGACGGTAACCCAGCCATGACGCGAACTCGAACCCGATCAAGATGCCGAGGAACGCCGCTACGCCCCAGAACGACTCGACGTACCAGCGCCCGGCGACGAAGAGTTCGCCGATCCGCAGCTTGCGACGTCGCGCGAGGATCAGAACCGTTGCCGCGATGAGGACGTTCGCTAGCGCGTAGCCCAAGTCGAAGCGCTCGAGCAGGATCTCCGGAACGGGGCCGTAGCTCCACAAGGCCCAGACGCCGGCGAAGGAGCCGATCCCCACGGCGAGCGCAATCAGCGCGTCGCGAAGCCGGAACGTCTCCTCGCGATGCCGCGTCCTGATCGGCGACAGCGAATCGTCCGGGAGCTCCTCGTCGACGAACGAGAGAGGTTCGACCGCGGGCGGATAATCGGACTCGCTCAAGTCGCCGCATCCGACAGCTTCTTCTCCCAACCCTTCGCATACTCGCGACCGATGAACGGTTGCAGGTCGGCGGCGGCGCGATCGTCGGCGGGCTTGATGGCGCGGGCAGCGCGGTGGGCGACGTTGCCCCACAGGCAGAGTTCGGTCGAGCGGCGTCCGATCGAGACGTCGGCGTTGGGCCGGCGATTCTCGCGGACGGCGGCGAGGAAGTCGGCGACGTGGAGGTTATCGCCTCCCGGTCCCCCCTTCTTTTCGATCTGCTGATTCCGCTCGTCGAAGAGGGTATAGCCCGAGCCGTCGACGACCATCGTCGGCCCTTCGCCGTGGAAGCTGGCGCCGAACTGGCTGTGCTCGAAGCCGAGCGCCGACCAGCTCAGGCACTCCCAGTGCATCATCTTGCCGTCGTCGAACTTCCACGTAATCAGGTGCGTGTCCGGCGTCTCCTGGTCGTCGTCCCAGCGCAGCTTCTCGCCCGCGCTCGTCACCTCGGTCGGCGTCTCGACGCCCAGTCCCCAGCGGCAGAGGTCGAGCGCGTGAATGCCGTTGTTCCCGAGCTCGCCCGTGCCCCAGCGCCAGAACCAGTGCCAGTTGTAATGCAGGTAGTTGTCGCGGTAGTCGGCCACGTCCGCCGGTCCCTGCCACAGATCGTAATGCAGTCCCGCGGGAACCTCCGCCGCCTGGCCCTGTCCGATCGAAGGCCGGCGGTTGTTGTACCAGCCGCGGGTGTAACGGATCTTGCCGAACTCCCCATCGAGCAGGCGCTGCATCCCTTCCTGAATGGCGGGAAAGCTCCGCCGCTGGGTGCCGACCTGCACGACCCGGTCGTACTTCCGCGCGGCCGACTCGACCCATTCCGCCTCGCGAACGTTATGGGCGAGCGGCTTCTCGACGTAGACGTGCTTCCCCGCCTGGCAGCCCAGGATCGTCGCGGGAACGTGCCAGTGGTCGGGCGTCGCGACGACCAGCACGTCGATGTCCTTGTCGTCCAGTACGCGGCGATAGTCGAACGTCGTCTGCACGTCGGGCGCGACCTTCGCCACCTCCGACTGACGCTTGGCCAGCACGCGTTCGTCGGCGTCGCAGATCGTCTTGATCCGCACGTTGGGCTGACCCGCGAAGGCGGTCGCCAGCGCCGTGCCGCGTCCGTTGCAGCCCATCACCGCGACGGTCAGCGATTCGGCCGCGCTGTTCTGCCCGAAGAGCGACTTCGGCCCGAGCGCGACCGCCGAAAGAGCGCCGGCTGTCACGAGAAACGTACGACGATTAGATTGACGCGACTCGGACATGGCAGGCGTCCTTCTCGTGCGAAGAAGCAGGGCGAACGGGCGGGAAGAATCGAAGAAGATCTCTTCGGGAAGGCTCGGCCATCCTAGAACGATGAAGGAAGCGACGCAACGATGACGACGACACGCAAACCGGCACGCACTCGCGGAATCTTCGTCACCGGGACCGACACCGGCGTCGGCAAGACCTTCGTCGCGGCAGCCATCGCCCGGGCGCTCGTGACGCAGGGTCATCGCGTCGGCGTCTACAAGCCGGTCGCCAGCGGCGCCGTCGACGATGCGAACGGAAACCGCATCGCCGAGGACGCGAAGATCCTGCACGAAGCCGCCGGCGCCAGGCATACGCTTTCCGACGTTTGCCCGCAGGTCTTCCTCGCCCCCCTCTCGCCCCCCCGCGCGGCCGCGGCGGAGAAGAAGCAGGTCGACGCGGCGCTCCTGCGGGAGGGCCTGGCGCGAATCGAAGCCGACAGCGACTTCGTCATCGTCGAAGGCGCGGGCGGCCTGATGTCGCCGCTCGCCGAAGAGGAGTTCAACGCCGACGTCGCCTACGATCTGGGCCTCCCCCTGCTGGTCGTGGTGGAGAATCGGCTCGGCGCGATCAACCAGGCGCTGCAGACGCTGATCGCGGCCAGCGCGTTTCAGGAGAGCATCGAGATCGCCGGCATCGTGCTCAATCAGCCTCGCCCCGCCGCGGACGACGACGCCTCGATCAGCACGAACGCCGCCGACCTGAAGAAGTACTGCGTTCCGCCGCTGCTCGCCGACGTCCGCTACGGCAGCCAGCCGCGTTTCGACGGCATCGACTTCCTCAAGCTCGGCAAGCGCTTTCGTCGGGCAGCGGTGGGCATCGAGGATTGAACATCGCCAGAAGCAGTTCTTCTGAGCGGAGGGCGTGAGCCCTCCGAGTCTTAGCCACGACGATCCATCGAAACTCGGAGGGCTCACGCCCTCCGCTCAGGGCTACAGCAGGTCGCCGCCGTTCATCGGCCCGTCGGCGCTGAGCGCTCGTAGTTCCTGCTGAACTGCATCGACGCCACCCTCGCATGCCACGCGCAACCCCTTCAGCGCCGCGAGTTGTTCCTCGCTGATCGGCACGACCTCGCCAGGCTCGGGCATCGTCGGAACGATACTGCGCTCGATCTCGCGAAGTAGGTCCTCGACGCCTGCGTTAGTAAGCGAACTCACGGCCAGTCCCGCTGGTCGATCGCCCGAATCAGTTAAGGCCAGATCGCTCTTGTGATGAACGACGATCGCCGCAGGCGATGACGCGAGCAGCTCGTCGTACTCGGACAGCCACGGCTCGCTCGCATCGGCCAGCAGCAGCACGAGGTCCGCTGAAGCCATCGCCCGGCGCGTTCTCTCGATCCCTTCTGCTTCCAGGTCGTCGGCGGCGTCGCGCAGGCCGGCGGTATCGCTGAACTCGACCGGCAGTCCCGCCAGCACGCTGCGAACGAGCAGCACATCGCGAGTCGTGCCGGGCTGGTCGTACGCGATCGAGCGCTCGTAGCCGACCAGCCGATTGACCAGGCTGCTCTTGCCGACGTTCGGCGGTCCCGCGAGGACGATCCGCCACGGCTCGACGAGTCGCGATCCCAGCTTCTCGAACGAGAGCGCCCGCTCAATCAAGCTGCGCACGGAATCGATCGCTTCTTCCGGCGAACCGGCAGCGGAAGCGATCGACGCAAGGTCATTCAGCAGCCGCGGCCAGGCGCCCTGGAACTGATCCCACAGAATCCGCGCCGCGAGCGGAGCGGTCGCGAGTTGCAACTGCACGAACGCCTCGCGTCGCCATGCTTCCGGGAACCGACGCTCGATCTCCGCAAGGGGTTCGATCAGGATCGCGCGACCGCTCTCGACGAGGCTTTCGACGATCGCCGTGGGAGCCTGTTCGCCGCCATGACAGTGGATCTCCACCACGCCGGGCTCGACCTGACAGAGAACGACATCCTCCGCGAGAGCGCTCCCTTCGCCGGGCGTACGACGCCAGCGCCCGTACCGGACGCGGCCGATCTCGCGAAGACCTTCCGCCGCGGACGCCTCTCCGTCGAGACGCCGGAAGAACGGCTCTACCGCGGCGACGGCGCCCTCCCCTTCCAGCTTCAGCGCTGCGACGGCGCCGCGACCGCGCGCCGTCAGGCGAACCAGCTTCGGCAAGTCGTCGCCCTGAGATCGATCGACCTCGACGGCGCTCATCGCTCGTCGTCCTGCTCGATCAGACGAACCGCATCGGGCTCGCGATCGCTGGCGAGAAACGTTTCGACGACCCCTTCGAGCGTCAGCGTCTGCACGACCTCCGCGTCGCTTTCGAGACCTTCCGCAAGCATCTCGGCATTGCCGCCCGAGAGAATCCAGCGAGGCTCTGGCAACCCCTGCGTTAGCCGCCGCCCGATCTCGCGCACGGCGCCGACGGTCCCCCATCCGACGCCGGCGTAGATGGCGCATGCGGTATCGCGACCGGGCAGCGGCTCCAGCCGATCGAGTCGCCCCGCCAGATCGGGCAGACGATCCGTTCCGTGATGTAAGGAACCGAGCGCCATGTCGAAGCCGGGCAAGATGGCTCCGCCGGCGAAGACGCCCTCGCGAAGCAGGTTCACCGTGATCGCCGTTCCGGCAAGTACGACCAGACCGCTCGCCCGCGGCCCCCAGCGCTTCGCCGCGGCGACGACGCCCATCCAGCGATCCATCCCGACGCGCTCGGGCGACCTTACGTCGTGATCCAGCGGCACGTCCCGCCAGGTCAGTTCCAACCGGGTATCGTCAGGACGATGCAGGGCCAGCCAGTCGCGCAGGTTCGCCAGTCTCGGCCCATGGACGCTGCTGACGGCCCATACGATCGATTCGGTCGGGAGCGCCAGGTCTTCCCACGGCTGAAAGTTCCCGATCCGCTGCACCTCGCCGGTCCAGCGCCAGCCGGCCGGTCCCGCATCGGGCGCAGCGATCGCGACCTTCGCGGCAGAGTTGCCCAGGTCGACCGCGGCGAGCAGAGGCGGGAGAGAACGCACGGCGATTCAGCGAACGGGAGCGGCGATGCTTCGAATGACCGATCGAACGACTGGCCAGACATGGCCCCGCTTCGATTCGCGGCACATAACGACCGGCCTGGCTCAGTTTAGTCAGCGACGCGTTCCCACGGCAGCCCGTGGCGCAACGCCCGCTCCCGAACGAACACGCTACGCTGAATCGGGTCATCCGCCAATAATCTGCCGATTCCCATTCCTTCGAACTCGAGCAGTCGATGATCTGCATACGTCGGATAAGCGTCGTCCAGCGCCGCATCTTCATCCTGCTGGCCTGCGGTGCGGCAGCGTCGGCGGCGATCTGCTTCTTGTCTCCGCGAGCGAAGGCCGAAGATCCCGCGGTAGCGGAGCGGTCGACGCGACTGCCGCCGGGAGAACTCGGCAAGGCGGTGGAGCTTGGCCGTTCGATCGTGGAGTCGACGAACGAGCACCCGCTATCGAAGCCGTACGTCGGGAACTCGCTCACCTGCAGTTCGTGTCACCTCGACGCCGGTACGAACGCGAACGCCGCGACCTTTCTCGGCACGGCGACCGCGTACCCGGCATGGTCGCCGCGGGAAAAGCAGGTGATCACGCTCGAAGACCGTATCGCGAACTGCTTCATGCGGAGCATGAACGGAACGCGCCCCAAAAGCGGCAGCGAAGTCTCGGTCGCCGTGGCGAGCTATATCACGTGGCTCTCCACGAACGAAAAGATCGGCATGAATGCCGAGGCGCCCCTCGGACCGCGGCGAGTCCCGCCCCTTAACGTCGATCCGTCCAAGGCAGACGCAGAGCGTGGACGAACCTTGTATCAAGAATCCTGCGCCTCCTGTCACGGAGACGAGGGACTGGGGACGGACGACGGTCCGCCGGTGTGGGGCGAAAAATCGTATAACGACGGCGCCGGACTGGCCCATGCCGAGAAGCTGGCCGCCTGGCTCAAGGTCGCCATGCCGCTCGGCGATCCCAGCCTCTCCGAACAGGACGCGCTCGATATCGCCGCCTACGTCGATTCCCAGCCGCGACCGAAGTTCGTTCTCGAAGAGCATCTGCCCCGCGATTGAGTTTCGATCCAGACGTCCGCGTCTCTGCGGATCCCGAATTCGCCTGTTATTGAAAGCGCCTGCACTTGTCGCTGTTCGAGTCCGAAGAACGGGATCGTCGCGAATCGGCCATGCCCTTGGCCGCGCGGATGCGCCCGCGCACGCTGGACGAATTCTCGGGCCAAGAGCACCTGCTCGGAAACGGAAAGATCCTGCGGCGGCTGATTCAGGCCGATCGCGTCGGCTCGGCGATCTTCTTCGGTCCGCCCGGCACGGGGAAGACGACGCTCGCCCGACTGATCGCGACCGAGACGAAGCGAAAGTTCGTCGCCCTCAACGCGGTCGCCGCGACGGTGAAGGAACTCCGCGAGACGATCGCCGACGCGACGAACCGCCTGGAAGCGACAGGCGGCAAGACGCTGCTGTTCATCGACGAGATCCACCGCTTCTCCAAGACGCAGCAGGACGCGATGCTGCCCGCGGTCGAGGACGGCATCGTCACCTTCATCGGGGCGACGACGTCGAATCCCTTCTTCGCGGTGACGGGCGCGCTCGTCTCGCGGAGCCAGATCTTCGCGCTGGAGTCGCTGGCGACCGAAACGCTGGAGCGGCTGCTCGAGCGGGCGCTGGCCGATCGGGAGCGGGGGCTCGGACGCATCCGCACGCAGGTCGAGCCGGGAGCCTTGCGCTTCATCGCAGAGAAGTCCGAAGGCGACGCGCGGCGGGCGCTGGCGACGCTGGAACTGTGCGTCCTGGGATCGGACGCCACGCCGGCGCCGATCACGATCGCCTCCGCCGCGGAGTCGCTAGGCAGGAAGACGATTCCCTACGACGCGGACGGCGACCAGCACTACGACCTTTCGAGCGCCCTGATCAAGAGCCTTCGCGGCAGCGATCCCGACGCGGCGCTCTACTGGCTCGCCCGCATGCTGGAGGGGGGCGAAGACCTTCGCTTCCTCTGCCGGCGGCTGGTCATCTTCGCCAGCGAGGATGTCGGCAACGCCGATCCGCAGGCGCTACCCCTGGCGATGGCGACGTTCCAGGCGTGCGAAACGATCGGGCTTCCCGAATGCCAGCTCACGCTCTCGCAGGCCGTCACTTACCTCGCTTGCGCGCCGAAATCGAACGCCGCGACGCTGGCCATCGGCGAAGCCCGGCACGACGTCCGCGAGGGCAAACTGCTGCCCGTGCCCAAGTTCCTGCGCGACGCTCATTACGGCGGGGCGAAGGGGCTCGGCCACGGCGTAGGCTACCGGTATTCGCATGACGAGCCCGACGCGATCGGGACGCAGGATTACCTCGGCGTCGAGCGGGAATACTATCGCCCCACCGATCGCGGCAAGGAACGCGAGATCGCCGAGCGGCTCCGCCTCGCCCGGGAGCGTCGTCGCGAGGCGAAACAGGGCGGCGGCGGCGTCGAATAGAGCGCGTTCCCGGCGGGAGAACGCCGATCGGTTCTCGATCCGCGAAGGCGTCCGTCGCTTGACGAAAAGCGCGAACGTCGGCTAATCTTTCCTGCTCTGGATCGAAGAGGCGCCTCGCCTCTCGGATTCAAGCGCGGGCATTTAGCTCAGTTGGTTAGAGCACCGCCTTCACACGGCGGGGGTCACAGGTTCGAGTCCTGTAATGCCCACTCTTTTCTCGTCGATCAGCGGGAAAACGCGGGAATTCGCGGCCAGTTCGACCAGATCGTCAGCACGATTTCCGCCGATTCCAGGCGCTGACGCATTGCGGGGAAACTCCGCTTCGAGTTTCGACCCGCGGCTCCGTGCCAGGAGCTCGCTGTCGCTTCGGCGACTGGCGGCAAGGTAAGGTCCTCACGGATCCGCCGTCCATTCGTCGCTTCAGGAAAGCGGCACGCTAAGCCGGCTTTTTTCTGATTCCAGGGTCTGCCTGGCATCTCCGACTTGCTGACGATCGTCGATCGGTCCCGAGTCGTCCCCCTCATCCAGGATGACGCCGTCGGGACGCCTGGTCGACGATCCCGCCTGCGTCATTCCGAAAATGACCGCCGCGAGCAATCCGGCGCCCGCGACAAGCTTCGCCATGTTCCTGATTCGCATCGTTCCCTTCGCGGTTCGAAGACGCCGCAGGTCGGCCTGACGGCCACGAATCCCTGCGCTCGCTCTCCTCATCGACGCGTTCCGCGCCCGCGCTGATCCTCGAACGGCATGCTTTCTTAGGAACCGTTCCGGCCCTGTGCGGAAGCCCGGAGTCATCGTCGCGACCGGCTACTGGTTGAGACGACAGCAATGGTTGAAGCTCCCGCAGCGAACGACGGGGCGCCCCTTTGCCGCGTCGCCCGCTGTGGATGCTGACCGACGCGTAGTCGGACAGTCGTGCCCTGCGCCGTCTCTTCGACCGCCCGCATCGGCAGGGGCAGCCAGCGTTCGACGGGACGTCGCGCGGCGCTGCTTCGCGCTGAAGCCTCATCTAACGAATTAGATGAATTTGCGGATTAGAACGCGGTTTTCGGATTACCGAAGGGCTAGACTCTGACGGTCAAGCCTACGGCTTCTGGGGGGCGAATTTCCTCGTCCGTTCCGTGGTCGACGATCTGGATGGCGGGAGTCAGCGAGATGCAGCGGCGCTTTGCAGGGATCATGCTGGGACTGGCTGGTTGTTGGACGAGTTCGCTCTTCGCTCAAACGGCCGTCGTGCAGAACCTCGGCGTGCTCGATCCGACGGATCCCCGGTCGACCGGAGTCGCCGTATCCGACGACGGTTCGACCGTTACCGGGCAGTCGAATCAGACGAACACCGCCCCTTTGCGCCGGCACGTTTTCTGGTGGACGGCGGCGTCCGGAATGGTCGATCTCGGCGGCGTTGCCGCTGCGTCGGTTCCGGATCGCTATGCCGAAGGGACCGGTCTCTCGCCCAATGGTTCCGTGGTCATCGGCTGGGGAGAGGCTTCAGGCATCGACGATTGGAGGGCGTTTCGTAGCGACCCCTCCTCCGGATCGGTGATTTTACCGGCTTTGAGCGGCATCGACGGAGTCGCTAGGCCGACTGACGTGTCCGACTCCGGGACGATCGTCGTCGGTTTCGGCCGAGCGCCTTTCGTAGATAATCACGCGATCCTCTGGAACGGGGTCACGCCGACCGATCTGGGGACGATTTCCGACGCCGTCGGCAATAGCGCTGCGACCGCCATTTCAGGGAACGGCTCGGTGATCGTCGGGGCTTCGTTCAACGGCAGCGAAGGGCATGCCTGCATCTTCCGCGGTCCGGGCGTTCCGGTACACGACCTAGGGGTCTTGAATGTCTCCGATACGTATAGTCAGGCTCAGGACGTTTCCACCGACGGCAACATCGTCGTCGGCTACTCCCAAGTCGAACTTACGAGCACGAACAGCGCGTTCGTCTGGACGCAGGCGGAGGGGATGAAGGGCCTGACGCCCGTGGACAACGTCGGAACCGCATACGCCAACGCCGTCTCCGCGAACGGCAGCACGATCGTCGGAGCGAGCGATAATAATTCGCGACCGGGCGGAACCGCCGCCATCTGGCTGAACCGACAGCCGCGGCAACTGTACGACCTGCTCAAGACCGTCTACGGCGCCGATCTGTCGGCTTGGACGTCGTTCGACTTAATTAACGACTGCTCCGACGACGGGCGTGTCCTCGTCGGCACGGGCACGACCTCCGCCGGACACGAGGCCGCCTTCCGTATCGTCCTGGTGCCGAACAGGGCGCCGACGGTCGCGGGCCTCGCAGCCAGGTCCGTCGAAGGGAGCGGCGCGGTCACGAACGTGCTACTGACGGCGATCGCGAACGATCCGGACGCCGCCGATCGTCTGACGGTGCATTGGTTCGTGGGAGAGACGCTACGGCAGACGGTTACGAACGTTGTCCCCGGCTCGGCCTCCGACTTCGTCTTCAGCTATCCCGCCGGCGCGAGCCTTGTCCGCGTGGTCGTCAGCGACGGCAAGGCGAACGGCGAAGCGAGCACGACCGTCACGGTCAGCGACACTAAATCGCCGATCGTCATCGTCGCCGCCGACCTCGTCGCGAAGGTCGACCCGGGCGAGCTTTTCGCGACGGTCGCGCTGGCGCCGCCGAGCGTCACCGACGTCGTCGATCCTGCGCCCGCGGTGACCAACGACGCTCCTGCGAAGTTCCCGCTCGGGACGACGAACGTCCTCTGGACCGTGCGCGACAAGGCGAACAACGTCGCGACCTCGACGCAGCGAGTCACCGTCGTCAACGCGCCTCCGCTCGCCAGCGCAGGTCGCGACCTGGTGCGGAAGAGCAAAAAGCCCAAGCTGCGCGTCGCGGTCAGCGGACTTCGTTCGAGCGATCCGGACGGGCACACGCTGACGTACGCCTGGTCCGCGCCGGGCGTACGCTTCGCCGCTCCCGCCGCCGGCAAGACCAGCGGTCTGTTCAAGGTCGGCAAGAGGACGAAGGTCAAGCTGACGATCACCGACGAAGCGGGCGCCGTCTCGGTCGACACGCTGATCGTCAACGTGAAGAAGCTGGTCAAGAAGCGACCCTCCGCGATGGTCGCCGACGCCGCGCTTCGCGAATCGTACGTCAACGCCGCTGCGAGCGTCGCCAGGGGCCAGGGCGGTTCGGTCGCCGCCGCGGGCATGAGCTACGCCGCGGCGGCTTACTTCCTGGGGACGCTCGCTGGCGACGACGGATCCGCCGACGCGACGGGCGACTACCTCGCGCTCCGCCTGCGACAGTCGCAGCTCTCGAGCCTGGCGCACGAACGCTTCGCCGAAGCCTACGCGCTCGGCGGCGATCAGTACGCGCTCACCGCGAGCATGTACGCCTACAGCGGCGCCGCCTACTCGCAGGCCGATCTCTCCAATCGAGAAATGGCCGACGTCGCCGAAACGGAAGTCGAGCGTTTCTTCGAATAGACCGTCCGAGGCGAATCTCTCCCCGACTCGCCTGCAAGGCTTCGGCGCGCGTTCCGCGCCGGAGCCTTTTTCGATTCGGCTGCGAGCGACGGCTACGACGCCGTCTCTTCCACCGCCCGCATCAGCAGGGGCAGCCAGCGTTCGACGGGACGCCGCGTGCCGGCGAAGTCGGGGTGCAGGAAGATGCGGACCTTCTTCACGTACCGGTCGAACTGCTCCCGGGCGAGCGTCTCGACGACGGGCGACGAATCGGCCAGCGGTCGAAAGCCGCGATCGGGGCTGCCGACGTCGATCGCGAACTGCACCTCCAGCTTCTGCGGCGGCGCATCGATCAACAGCGCGGCGGGCGGAAGCTTCGTGCCCGCGTCCGCTTCCCAAAGTTCTTGAAAGCGCTCGCTGCAGCGCACGATCCATGCGAACGGTCGGCGAGCGATCGCGTCGTAGACCTCCTGTCCGTCGCGATACGAAAATTCGCCGACGCGTTTGAACAGTCGCCGTCGATCGCCGAACAGTCCCTCCGCCAGCGGCGCGACGCCGAGGGGAGCGGCGCCGCGAAGCGCCTGCTCTTCGAACTGACGATCCGTGGCCGTCAGCGATTCGTCCAGCGGTCCGACCTGGGCCAGCGCATAGACCAGCCGTTGCAGCATGGCGGTCGCGGACCGGACTGCGTGATGCCAGTAGACTTCGCTGAACATTACGTACCGCGCGAAGACCATCATCTCCGCGGCGGTGCGACCCTTCGGCGTGATGGCCAGCCGCGAGTCGGCCGGATTCAAAATCAGGCTGCCGATCAGCCGCTGGGCGTCGAAGTTCCTTCCGTAGGGAACGCCGGCGTGCAGCGAATCTCGGTACAGATAGTCCATCTTGTCGACGTCGACCGGCCCGGAAAGCAGGCTCTGCAGCACCTTTTCCTCGACCGACTCGCCCCGATTCTCGAGCAGCCGGGCGACGTCCTCGGTCTCCACGCCCCAGTCGCGGCGAAGGGCCCTCGACAGGTCCTCGTCGAGAAGCCGCTCCTTCGCGAGCGCCTCGTGCCGCGGCGAACCGGGCAGGCGCATGTCTTCGATGGGATGGCAGAAGGGCCAGTGTCCTACGTCATGCAGCAGCGCCGCGACGAGGAACCGTTCGGCGCCCTCGCGCGTGACGCGCTCGGCGAACTCCCCTTGCAGCGAAAGTTGCCGGAGAAAGAGCGACGCGTTGCGAAGGACGCCCAGCGAATGCTCGAACCGCGTGTGCGTCGCGCCGGGAAAGACGAGCCCGACGAGGCCCGTCTGCGAAACCTTCGCCAGTCGGCGGAACGGCGGCGAATCGACGATCGCCCGAACGCGGTCGGTGAACGGAACGTCGAGCTGGTCGGGGATACGGACCTTGGAGATCGGACCGTCGAACGCGGCGACTTCAGGGATGGAATGCATGCCGTCCGTTCGCTTCCGCCCCTGAGCGGGGGACGACAGTCCCCCGAGATCGAGATATTCCGTTCGTGCAGGGACACGGAGGGCTGACGCCCTCCGCTCGCCTGGGAGGACTAGAACGCGTCCAGACCCATGATCAGTCGCATCGCGACGCAGAGCGCGATGTAGAGTCCGCCGTGCAGCAGGCCCTTCACGTAATCCAGATTGAAGCTGGCCGTGGCCGCGACGCCGGCGACGAGGATCATCACGGGGGCATAGATCGCGATCTCGTACAGGGCGAGCGGGTTCCCCGGACCGTGCTCGAAGACGAAGACCTTGAACACCCACACGAGCCCCCACAGCGCCGTATAGCAGGCAGCGCAGATGAGCGAGCGGAGCAGCGCCTCGCGGACCGGCATCTTCTCGATGTCGGCGGTCTCCAGCGCCCGGAAGCCGTAGTACGACGCGGGGATGCCGACGAGGAACGCCCCGATCGCCAGCGCCATCAGCGAGGGCAACGTCAGGCCGATCTCGCGTCCCCGCGAATCGACGTCCATGTCCAGCACGGCGAACCGCAGCACAAGCGCACCGACCAGGATCGCGACGAACGATCCGACGCCGATACCGATCGCGAGCGGCGAGACGCCCTTGTCCTCGCGGAAGATCGGCTGCGGAATCGCACGATAGCCGCCAGGGGCATTCGTCCCTTCGACGGCTCCGGCGCCAGGGGCGCCATGGATGACGACCTCCTGCTCCTTCGTGGGGATCTGGATGACCGCCTTGCACTTGGGGCACGGCCCTTTGCGACCGGCGAACTGCTCGCTGACCTTGAAGCGGGTTTTGCACCCCGTGCAGATGACTTGAATAGCCATGGCGGACGTCGGATCGACGCGGTTGCGAGCGCGGCAGAGACGAGGGCGAACGAGGCGACTGCGGCGCGGGAGCCGCTGCTCTCGCGCGAAACGCCGCCGGCGAACCCCGACCGGACGGAGCGCCTGCATCGCCGACGGACCGGACGAGAAGTCGCCCTAGTTTGTCGGAACGTGCCGAAAGATCAAGCACGCGTCGCCGGTCGGCGTGCCGCAGCTCGCGCGTCTAGCCGTCGAATGGTCCGAGCGCCATGGCTGGCTGGTCCAGCCGTGCAATGCAGCGAAAACCGATTCAACCCGGAAAGCGAGTTCGGCTCGAATCCGTCTCTTCGACGGAGACGGAATGCTTCAGGAAGCGACGATCTGAAGGGACGAACTATCGCGGGCGCCCTCACGGCTGGGCGAGCCAGCCATGGCACACGAAGAATTCTCGACGTTCGGCGGCAACGTACTTATCGACCCTGAGCGGCGGCGTCCTGTTGCAGCATACCGACGGTCGCCTCGAAGATCCGTTTCTTCGCGTCGCCTTCGAGGCCCTGCCAGACGCCGCGGACGACGCCCTGGCGATCGATCAGGACGACCGAGGGGGTCGATTCCAGGCCGAAGGCGGCCATCGTTTCCGCACGCGGATCGAGTCCCAGTTCGCCGTCGTAGCCGATCCGCTTCGCGAAGGCGTCGATCTGATCCTGGGTTTCGCCGACGTTCAGCGCCACGATCCGCACGCCCTTCTTTCCGAACTCGGCGGCGTAGTTCCGCAGGTCGGGCATCGCTTCCGCGCTCGGCGCCGCCCAAGTGGCCCAGAAGAGCAGCACGACCGGCGTCTTGCCCTTGAGTTCGCCGAGCGAGACGACCGAGCCGTCCATCGCCTGCCACGCAGCGCCGGGAGCGGCTTGGCCGGTCAGACGATCTCCGCCCGGCGCGGTGCGGCCCGTCAGGTCGAAGACGCGTTCGAATCCCGGGGTGGGCGCCGTCGTGAAAGTTTCCGGCGCCGGACGCGCATCGAAGTTCCAGCGCAGGCTCGTCGACGTTCGCATCGTGAAGGCGCCGCCTCCTGCCAGGGGCACGTTGACGACGCTGTTGCGGGCGACCGGCACGACGCGCGGGCCGGAGGTGACGAAGAGTTCCACCAGCGAGCCGTCAGCCAGCGTCAGCGTCCAGGTTTGCAGTTTCTGACCGTCTTGCTCGACCACCGGTCCTTCGACCGCGCTGAGCGCCTGCGCCGCGAGCGCGCCGTGCAGATCGGAGCGCAGGAGGAAGTCGATCCCGGCGGAGCGCAGCGCGGGAAGCGTCACTCCGTCGGCTTCGATGCCGGCACGGGGATCGCCCGCGACCGCGTCGAGACTGTAAGCCTTTCGACCGCCGAGTTCGCGGAGGATGTAGGAACCGTTTGCGATGACGCGGTAGTTCGCTCCCTCTCCCCCCTGCGCGGCGATCGAGAGGGCGAGCCAGTTCGGATTCTGCATCACCAGTCGCGCGGTCGTCGCGCCTTCGCTCGTCTGCCCCTGCTGCTCGGCAGCCCAGCGAGTTTCAGCCGCGACTTCGTACGCAGGCGCTTCGGCGAGCGTCTGTCCGAACGCCCGGAGCGTGGCCTCGAAGCGGCCCAGTCCGTCCGCGGCGCCTGACGGTACGGTACTCGCCTCGACCTGGACGAGCGCGGGCCCCTGTTGGGAGATCGCGACGCCGGATGAGGCGCTCAGGACCGACAAAGACAGGGCGAAGATCGACAGGCGGCGCATGGCGGGAATCCTCGAACAGACGAACGAATCTTCGGCGGCGGGAGCGTCGGTCGAACGAACCGACGCGTGAAGCGGAAACTCAGCCCCCTGCCGCTGCCGCGTTGAGCCGGCTGAGCGCCTGGCTCAGTCGGTCGAGCGTCGGCAGGTTCTGCAATCCCGCCGTGCTTTGAGCCTTCCTCCAGTACGACTTCGCCTGGGCGTAGTCGCCGTTGGAGTCGGCGATCCGCTCCCATAGTTGCTGAGCCGTTCCGCCCGCGAGCGAGGTCTGGTTCACGGCGTCCATGGCGCTGCGCAGCGAACGGAGTTCGTCCTGCATGCTCTGCACGTGGAACGAGTAGAACGCGTAGGGACCGACCGCCGCGACGAGCGCGTCGCACTCGGCCTGGACGGCGGCGACCGCGTCGCGGATGCGCTGGGTCTTCGTCCAGTCGGTCTGCGTCGGGCTCGACCAGTCGACCGGCTGAATCACGGGAGGTTGCGACGGAACGAAGGGAGCGCTGACGCCAGCGACGGACAGAACCGCATCGAGCGACTGCACCGTGTGGTACCAGGAGTTCGTGATGCGGGAGTCGACGGCGCTGCGTTGCAGACCCGCGGTTACGACCGAGCCCTGCGTTCGGAGCGACGCCAGATCCGCCTGAACGTCCGCCCGGGCGGCGCTGGTCCGCAGCCTCGTCCTCGCGGCGTCCGTCTGCACGGCGAAGGCGTCGAGATCGTTTTGCACGCGGACGAATTCGTAATCGCGGAGCCCCGACGTGCGGGCGATCAGCGCCGTCTCCCGTGCATGGCTGGCCAAGTGTTCGAGCCCCTGATCGATCCGCATGACTGTCTGGGAATCGTAGCCGTTGACGATCGGCACGAGCGGAGGCTTCGCGACCGGACCGCCCGACAGCGAGGAACCGATCGAGCGAATCAGCTCTTCCGCCTGGGACAGGTAATAGCCGGAACTCGGCGCCGTCGCTTGCGAAGAAGTCAGCGCTCCTCGGAGCGAATCGGCGGATTTCACGAGATTCTGCTGCGCGGCCAGCGCGCCTGCGGGATCTCGCGCGGGGTCGGAAAGCACGCCGCGGTAGGATGCGGCCGACGCTTCCAGGTTGGTCGCCTGCACCTTCACGAGCCAGTTACGCGTTCCGGGCAGTTCCGTCGAAACAGATTCCGATAGCAGCTTCGTGGTCGTCACTAGCCGGTTCGCGAGAGTCGCCATGCCGCTGTTAACCGGCACCGAAGGCGAGTTCGACGGGACCGAAGCGCCCGAAGCGGTCAGGAATTCCTTCGACCAGCGAATGCGGTCGTTGCCGAGCTGCGTCAGCCGGACGAGCCAGGCGTTTCGCTCCGCCTCGGAAGGCGTGCGGTTCTGCACCATCGCGTAGGCGCCGTCGATCCAGGCGGCGGCGTCGCGCTTATGGCGATTGAAATAGGCCTCGCTGCCGAGAACGCCCGCTTGCACGTCGTTGGCTGGGGCGCCGCGGTTCAGTTGATCGATCCAGTACCGCAACTCGTCGGACGACGGATCGCGACCGAGATAGCGCTGGTGAATCTGTTTGACGAACGAAGCGGGCTCGACGGTCTGTGCGACGGCGGGCGCAGCCGACGCCGAAGCGATGACGAGAAGACCGACGAGAAAGGCGGCGAGTCGCATGACAGCCTCCGCTGCTTCGAGACATCCCTGATCGACTATTTCAGGCTCCGCGACGCCGCGCGATGCGAAACCCAACGGCGGTCACTCTACCGCACGCCCTACTACGGACCTAGACGAGTCTTCGTTCGCCGAGATCGCGATAAGCGTCAACGGCGCAACGTGCAGAGCGGGCGAATGGAAAAGGCCACATCGATTCATGAGGTCCGGTAACCCACTTTCGTAAACCCCTTCCGATTAGGGGCTTATTAACGTCTTGAGGTTTTCTTCGGATTTTCAGAATTTTAAGGGCATGGCTTTTTGTATAGCACTAGAAGAAGTCCCTGCCGTGATTGAGGGGGTCACCGGAGAGGATAAATCCCGCGACGCTTTGAGTTTAAGGGCTCTTTAAGAACTACGAACGCATCGGCGGAGGGGCCTGCCGTCATCGCGACAGCATGTGCCTGCTAGCGCTAGGAGGCGGCGCATCTCGTGTCGTACCCACGACATGATGCGTCCCTATTGGGCGTCCGGAGCGACAGGGCTAAAACCACGCTCGCTCGCTGAGGAGAGCCGCCGACACAGCGATTCGAATCGCCGCCGGGTTCGCCCGACTTCGATCCGCGACGCAGCGCTCGAACAGCCTCGAAGGCGAACGCAGAAGGGATTGTCTGTTTCTCGGCCCGCTTCGACGCACACTGCACGAAGTCTCCGGATAGCTCCGCATCGCCGACGGTCAGGGACGACCGGGTACGAGACGCCAGCTTCGGCGCTCTCGCTCGCTCCCTCTTTGACTCGTCCCTCCGACCTGTTCGGCGACGGAACGCCTCTTTCGAGGATCCCGGGTACGCTTCTGCCCTGCGACGGAGCGGTCCAACTCTGGCCCTAAAACGAGGGATCGTTCGCTATGTCGTGCAAGCCCATCATCGGCGTGAACATGGATTATCGCCCCGCCACGGATTCGGCGCCGGCGATTTCTTACCTGCCCGCTCGCTACATCGACTGCATCAGCGCTGCGGAAGGCGTGCCCGTCGTCATCCCTCAGTTCGAGGACGAAGACGAACTCCATGCGACGCTCGATCGGCTGGACGCCTTCGTGATGATCGGAGGCGGCGACCTCGATCCGCGCCGCGACGGCTATCTGATGCACCCGGCGGTTCGCCCGATGAACCCCCGTCGCGAGAGCTTCGATCGCATGCTGATCGACTGCCTCGCCGAGCGTCGCATTCCGGTGCTGGCCATCGGCGTCGGCATGCAGCTCCTGAACATCTCGCAGGGGGGCAACCTGTTCTACCATCTGCCGGAAGACATGCCGGAAGCCCTGCCCCACCGCGATTCGCAGGATCGCAACCATCGTCACGGCCTGGACGTCGTTCCCGGCACGCTGATGGAACGCGTTTACGGCGACGGCGAGGTCCGCGTCAATAGCTCGCACCACATGGCGATCGACGAACTCGCCCCCGGCTTCCGCGTCACCGCCCGCTGCCCGGACGGCGTGATCGAAGCGATCGAGTCCGAGATGCACGACTGGTTCGCCGTCGGCACGCAGTTCCATCCGGAAGCCGAGAGCGCCTCCGCGCTCGACATCGGCATCTTCGAGGAGTTCGTGAAGGGCGTTCGCCAGGCGGTCTCGTCCGGCGCCCGGCAGACGAACTCCGCACCCGCGAACGCCAAGGCTCGCGCGTAGGTCGTTCGGGGCGACGCCTCGACGAGCGGGAGATCCACCGATGGATCGACAGACCTCCCGCTTCGAAACGGGTGATGCAGTTAAGGCTGGATGACGACTTTGACGCAGCCGTCCTTCTTGGCGCGGAAGGTCTTGTACATGGAGGGGCCTTCCTCCAGCGAGACGGTGTGCGTGATGACGAACGAAGGATCGATTTCGCCCGCCTCGATCTTCGCCAGCAGCGGCGGCATGTACTTGTGCATGTGGGTCTGACCCGACTTCATCGTCAGACCCTTGTTCATGAACGCCCCCATCGGGAACTTGTCGGGAAAGCCGACGTAGACGCCCGGCACGGAAATCGTGCCTCCCTTGCGACAGCAGAAGATGGCTTCGCGCAGGACGTGCACCCGGTCGGTCGTCAGCATCATCGCGTTCTTGACGCGATCGTAGACGCTGTCGAGCGTACCCGTTCCGTGCGCCTCGCACCCGACCGCGTCGATGCACCGGTCGGGCCCGCGCCCGTTCGTCATTTCCATCAGCGCTTCGTAGACGCTCGTTTCGGAAAAGTCGATCGTCTCCGCGCGGCACTGGTTGCGCGCCTTCTCCAGTCGCTCGGGCACGCGGTCGATGCCGATCACGCGTCCCGCGCCGAGCATCCAGGCGCTCTGGATCGCGAAGAGACCTACCGGCCCCAGTCCCCAGACGGCGACCGTATCGCCCGGCTCGATCTCGGCGTTTTCCGCCGCCATGTAGCCGGTCGGGAAGATGTCCGACAGAAACAGGACCTTCTCGTCGGGCAGATCGGATTCGATCTTGAGCGGTCCGACGTCGGCGTAGGGGACGCGAAGGTACTCCGCCTGACCGCCGGCGAAGCCGCCCGTGAGATGGGAATAGCCGAACATCCCTGCAGGCGAATGCCCCATCATCTTCTTCGCCATCTCGGCGTTCGGATTCGAGACGTCGCAGCAGGAGTAAAGCTGCTTTTCGCAGAACCAGCAGTGACCGCACGAGATCGTGAAAGGAACGACGACGCGGTCCCCCTTCTTGAGC
>NZ_CM151415.1:465000-3667500 GCF_056501455.1 Lignipirellula cremea | reverse complement strand
ACGACGTGGTCTTTTTGGGCCAGCTCCATGGTTATCTGGCCGGTCCGTACGGCGGCCTCGAAAGCGAGCGCCTGCTGCTTTCGCTGCGCGACGAGGTCGCAGCCGAACTGCCGCTGAGCGCCCTCAGCGTCTTCGAAGCGGCGGAACGTTCGGTCGGAGAGCGATACGAGACCGCCGCGAACGAACTGGAACGGCTGGCGGCTGAGGAACGCGAGGAAATGCAGGCCGAGGCCGAAGCCAAGCTGGCCGAGCTCAAGACGCGCCAGGAAGAGTTGCAGGAGGATAAGTCGAAGATCGATCCTCTGCGATCGCGAGTGAACGACGCCTCCCGGGAAGCGCTCGGAGCGTTGACGGAGGCTGAAGCTCTCGCGGCTTCGTCCGTCCAAACGGCCCAGCGGCAGGCAACGGCGCTCCGCATCGAGTACGAAGGCGTGCTCGATAATCTGCGATTTCTGTACGCCCTGCGGAGGAGCCGGGAGGAAGGTCCGCCCGACTCGGGTACCGATCCCCGACTACGCCCAGACGCGATCTTCTTCCAGGACCGGATCGCTCTCGCCTGGACGGCATTGAGCGGTCTGGAGGCGCAGATGGACGCCCTGCAGCGCGATCACGCACAGCTCAACTTCAATTTTCAGCAGATCCGCCAGCAGCGGGCGACTCGCGAGGCAGAACTCCAGCGGAATGTCGCCAAGCTCGCGTGGGACGAGGCGAAGATCGAACGCGAACTGCAACTGCTCGATCGACAAGCCCAGGGGATCGCAGACCCGAAGCGTCGGCGGTCGCTCGAAATGCGCGAAAGCGAGCGAGCGCTGACGGAGCTTTCGACCTACGTCGACTTTTCGCTGGAAGTACCGCGGAAAGCGGCGCTCGCGGCGCTCGGCAAACGTTAAGCCCGCAGGCCGTATTCGATTGAGCCGCGATCGGGCCGAACGTAGCATCAAAGGAATAACAGCGTCGCGCTCCGCCGAGGAGGTCGACGCCGGGTCCGGGAAGGCCCGCTTCAGGAAGTAAGGACGATGGTCACCAGGCTCGCAGATCGAATCGCACACGCGTCAGCGGCTTTCGCCGGCGCATCCGCGGCTTTCGCCTGTGCGATCGCGTGCGGCGTCGTGACGGCACAGGAAGTTGCTGCCCCGCTGCCCATTCCGGCGGCGCCCGCGCCGTCCGCGGCTGCGCCCGCCGTCCCGGCGGCTGCCCTTCCGGCGGCGACGATTTCGTCGAATCCGACGACGCTTCGCCTGGAACTCCTGCGCGACCGCTGGTCGAGCACGGCGGAGAATCGCGAGCGGGCTCCCCTGCTCTACGCGGCGCTGAAGAGCGGCGCGACGACCGTGCCGGCGGATGACTATCTGTACGGCCTCGTTCGCTTCAAGCACAACCAGTACGACGAAGCCGAAGCCGCGATCGATCGGGCGCTGGAGCGCAGTCCGCAGGATCCGATGTTTCTCAAGACCCGCATCTGGGTCGCGCTCACGCGGAAGCGGTACGACCAGGCGCTCGTCGCGATGACGAAATTCCAGGAAGTTCTGTTCGCGGAGGGAGCGGATGGAAAGGAGAGCCCGCGTCCCGCGTCGGTCCGTGCGGACGACCTGCGGTTCCTGGGCCAGGTTCACGGCTACCTCGCGACCGCGGCGGAGCGAGTGACGGAGCCGGAGTCCTTCGAGAAGCTGCGCGACGACGTCGCGGGCGGTCTCGCGGTCGAGGATCTGCGGCTGTTCGAGACGGCCGAACGCGTCGCGTCGGAGCGCCACGACGCGCTGATCGCCGAAAAAGACGCGGCGGTCGCGGATCTCGCCGAGGCGGCCGACGAAGCGGCGGCCGAGGGCCTGTCGGAATTGCAGGAGCGACGGACGCAGTTGCAGGAACGCCGCATCGACATCGACGGCCAACTCACCTCGGCGCTCGAGACGGCGAAGAACGAAGTCGGCAATCTGGCCGGCGCGCAGCTGCAGGCCCGGCAGGCCGTCGGCGTGATGACGAACCAGCTCGGACCCGGTCGGCAGCAGTACCAGCGACAGTTGGAGAACATCGAACGGATCCGCCGCAGCCTGATTGCGGTCCCGTTCACCGACCTCGGCGTCCAGCAGCTCCTCCAGAGCGAACTTCAGGTCGCCCAGCAGCAGGCCGCGGCGATGGAGGCGCAGATCCAGCTCGCCGAGCGAAACTTCGCCCAGGCGTCGTCGGCGCTCGTCAACATCAATCGCGAGATCGCGGAGAAGAACGCCTTCCACGCCCAGAAGGTCAACGAACTGCAGCGGGGGCTCCGGCGGATCGACGACGACCTCAAAAAACTGGACAAGGAAGAAGAGAAGCTGACGGGCATGGGGACGGGCACCACCGTCGCGATCCGGCAGATGTCGCAGAAGATCGGCGCGCTCGGGAGCTACGTCGATTATGACCTCGAGATCCCGCGACTGAAGCTGATCGAGTATCTGGAACGCCGGTAGAGAGACGCCGCCGTCGCGTCCCCGCTCTGCCGCACTTCTAATTTTGCGGCGCGTCGCGAAAACCCGGCGTCGCTTCGCCCGCGGATCGTCCGCTTGAAATGCGAACGCAGTTCGCTATCCTCACGGCTTGTTTTCGCGAAGAACCTGCGCCGTCGCTCGGTCAGGACTTCTTTCGCGAGCCCTGCGACGAACGCAGGCTGCCGCATTCGCGGCGACCGCTTACCTAACTATCTCCTCTCGGAGCGCCGCGCATGTCGTTCTACATCGGTGAAGCTCTCGTCGGCGAAGGCAACGAAGTCTCGCACATCGACCTGATGATCGGCAGCAAGGACGGTCCGGTCGGACACGCCTTCGCCAATGCCCTTTCGCGTCAGAGCGAAGGCCACAGCAACCTGCTGGCGGTCCTCACGCCGAACGTCGCGGTCAAGCCGGCCACGGTCATGATCACCAAGGTCACCATCAAGGGCGGCAAGCAGGCGGCCCAGATGTTCGGCCCGGCCCAGGAAGCGGTCGCCAAGGCGGTCGCCGACTCCGTCGCCGCGGGCGTCATCCCGAAGGACCAGTGCGAAGACCTCTGCATCGTCTGTGGCGTCTTCATCCACTGGCTCGCCGAAGACAACAAGAAGATCTACGACTACAACTACGAAGCGACCAAGATGGCGATCGCCAGCGCGATGGCCGGCAAGCCGTCGGCCGACGAGATGCTCGCGCACAAGGATGACAACAGCCATCCGTTCCGCGGCTTCTAAGCTGACGTCGCAGGGTCGGTCCTTCCGCGGTCGCGGCGGCGTATCGTTCGCTGCGACCGCTGTATGAGAAGCGATCGTTCGCGTCGCTCCTTCCCGCACCGCGCGAGGCGCTGACCTCCGCGGCTCCCGCTCTGCGTCGCGACGCCTGCGTGCCATGACGAAGCCGAAGATCCTCGTCCAACTCGACAGCGACGATCACGCCAGCGTCTTCGACGCGGTGGTCGCGGTCGATTCGGGCGTCGACCGGCTCTTGCAGTACGCCAGCGTCGAACCGACGAAGGCCCGCGATCTGGTCTTCGGGGCGATGTACACCCGCGGGCCGCAGGATCTGAAGTCGACCGCCATCTTCATCGGCGGAGCCGACGTCGCCGCGGGCGAGCGTCTGCTGGAGACCGTACGCGGCTGCTTCAACGGTCCGTTCCGCGTCTCGATCATGTTCGACGCCAACGGCGCCAATACCACCGCGGCTGCCGCGGTGCGGGCTGCGTCGCGGCACGTGAAGTTCGCCGAGGCTCGCGTCGCCATTCTCGGCGCGACCGGCCCCGTCGGCAGTCGCGCGGCGAGACTTCTCGCGGCGCGCGGCGCGAAGTTGCGCGTGGCCTCGCGCAGCGCCGATCGTTCGCGGAAACTCGCGGAGTCGCTGCTGGAACGATATCCGCATGCGTCCATCGAACCGACGACCATCTCCACCGCCCGCGATCTGCAGGCGACGGTCGACGGTTGCGACGCCCTGATCTCGGCGGGAGCCGCCGGCGTGGAACTGATTTCGAAGAACCAGTGGAAGGCGATCGACGACCTGAAGCTGATCGTCGACCTGAACGCCGTTCCGCCCGTGGGAGTCGAAGGGGTCGAGATTCTCGATCGCGCGGCCGAGCGGGAAGGACGCGTCTGCTACGGCGCCATCGGCATCGGCGGCGACAAGATGAAGCTGCACAAGGCGATCGTGAAGAAGCTCTTCGATCGCAACGACCAGGTCTTCGACGCCGAAGAGATCTACGCCGTCGCCGAAGAGATGGGGCTGTAGCCTCGCGAGCGAGAGTTGCCCGCCGGCGCGCTACTTCGCGTGCTGTCTGATCAGACGCGCGACGTTCGCTTCGAGCAGCCCCCAGTCGTCGCCGAACGTTCGTTCGAAGTCGGTGAGGCGCTGCTTCGCGTCGTACGTCGCGCCCGGGGGAAGCGAGGCGATCTGCTGCATGTATCGCAGGTAGGCCGGGCCGGTCTGCTCGGTCAGGTAGTAGGTCAACGCCCACGAGAGAGCGTACGCGTCGAGCGCCGCGCTCTGGAACATCGCGTCGCTGGTCACGAAGTTCTTCAGGTAGGGCCCCCGCTGCTTCGCGACGAATTCGAGATAGGTCGCCGCCTGATCCGGATGCAGCCGGGTCTTCGTCGTCGACGGCTCGCGACCCCAGACGGACTTCGTCTCGAAGTAGGTCCCGAGTCCTTCGACCAGCCACTGCGGCATCTGCCCCGTCCGGGAGTGCAGGCCCGCGTTGTAGGCGATCTGATGCGACGCCTCGTGGTAGACGATCTGGCGGCCCAACTCCCAGGAGCCGTGCGTCGCGCCCGGCGTCGGACGGTCGAACAGGTAGACGCGGTTCGTCGACGGCGCGTAGAAGCCGTAGACCTTAGGCGACAACTTGAATCCGTGCTCGCGTGCATAGACGTCGAACGCCGGTTTGTCGGGAAAGACCACCGCGATCAGCGGAAACTCGGGCGCGTTCAGCGTCAGCCCGCGCAATTCGAAGAAGCGAAAGAACGAACGGTAGATGTCGTCGAAGCGCTTCGCCCAGATTTCGCCGCCGCGCGGATGGACGACGACGTACTGCGACGCGCCGGTGACGACGAAGTCGCGTCCGAACTCCGCTTGCAGGTCCCCCCGCAGTTCGCGATAAGTCTTGGCGGCGAAAGAGGCGGAGGTCTTCTTCCAGTCCGAAACCCGGTCGAGGTCGAACGTCTGCAAGGCGCCGTCCCGCTCCTGAAACATCAGTCGCGAGGCGTCCCGTCCGACGAGTCGCCCTTCGTAGGCCTGGCCGTCGACGCGAATCTGCATGGTCCAGTTCTCGCCCCCTGCGGCGATCGACGCCACGAGCAGCGCCGCGAGCGCCGGCATCGCGAGGAAACTCCGGCGCAGGCGATGACAGGCTTCGAGAAGGGACATGCGAGATCGTGGCGTCGCGAGGGAAGGGTCGACCATCGCAACTCTAGGCCGTGCCTCGGCACGATCGCGATAAGCGTGAGCGCGCGACCCTTCTTCGTCGCCGCCTGAGGCGTCCCGTACCGATTATGCTGAACGTACGCATGCCGTCGTCGCGAAGGCGTCCGCACGACGGGTTCGAATTGCACGCACAGCTTCGGAATCGCCGCTCCGACCGATGACCTATCTCTACGTCCGCCGGTATCGGATGGAGATTCCGCTCGCTGTCTGGAGCGACGCGGAGACCGCGGCTCTAGAAGCGTCGCTCCCCTTTCGATTGCTCCCCTGGAAGCCCGAACTGCTCGAGGCCCACGCCGAGGCGAAGTGGCGGAGCTTCGTGGGCCAGATGGACTCGACCGTCTTCGCCTGCCTGGGCGAGCGCGACGGGTGCGGCCGCCTGATGGCCGAGATCGTCCGGCGACAGGGCTTCGTGCCCGAGGCGACGTGGCTGGCCGTCGAACCCCAGGATGCGACCGGCGAATGGCGACCCGTGGGTACCGTACAGGGAATCGAAGACCCGCGGATGACCGGCCTGATTCAGAACCTGGGCGTGACGCCGGACCGCCAGGGCAAACGCCTGGGCGAACTTCTCTTGCGCAAGGCGATCGACGGGTTCAAACGCGTCGGCTGCCGCACGGCCTCGCTGGAAGTCACTTCCGCCAACTCCTCGGCGGTGAAGCTCTATCGCCGCGTCGGCTTCGAAGTCGCCCGCACCGTCTACAAGACCGCGATCGTCAACGTGCCGGTGTCGGTGCGGGATTGACGGAGTTCGGCAGGATCGCTGTGTTCTATGGATGCGACAGCGAAAAGTCGCTGTCATTCATTGCGACCGTCATTCGTCGAATCCGCGCTTCAATCCCAAGAGAAGCTTCTCCAATCCTTCGTCGAACGACTTCGCGACCGGCAATAGCTCGTCATTCATAAGATACACGCGTCCTTGCTCGTCAATGAGCAAATATGCGTGCCTCAGATGTACTTGGCCCAGCGGATAGAGTTGCGTGCCAAGTTCGCATTGATAGCGAGTTATGTCATCGATCAAATGAACCGTGGCTGACGTGTCGATCTCGACGTCGCTCGTGGCGCAGTCGATCCCTGGCCCTGTCGTTCCGAAGTGCAACCCGCCGAATTCAGCCAACGCTCGTTCTGCGGCGGGGAAGAGCGAGTATATGGGCGGCAGGGCTAGCCATGCCCGTACGTCGCGACCTTCTTGCCACCCCGACTTGCGCAATTGAGCGGCAACACTCGGACTAAAACGATCATTGCCATCCGCGCGATGCATCGTCGACTCCGAACTGCTCGAAAACTTCCTTTTCTCTCCGGACCCGTCAATTCCGAACGCCCGACGGCAGCAGTTCTCGTACGAGCAGACGATCGGCAGGCAGCGTCCGCTTCGCCAGGTCGACCAGATGCTGGTGGTGGGTGAAGTAAACGATCTGCGTCCGCTTCGCGAGTTCGTCGAACGCTTTGAGCGTCGCCGCCGCCCGTTCGTCATCGAAGTGGACCAGTACGTCGTCGAGCACGATCGGCAGCGGCGACCCCTTCTCCAGCCGCTCTTCCCAGAGCGCCATGCGAAAGGCCAGGTAGAGCTGGTCGCACGTCCCGCGACTCATGCCGGAGACAAGCGCTTCGCCCGCGTCCTCTTCTCCGCGCAGCCCGACGACGGAGACGCCATCTTCGTCCGACGAGGGCTCCAGACCGCGGAAGGCGCCGCAGGTGAGCAGGGAAAAGTACTTGCCTGCCTTCTCGAGGATCGGGCTCTTGTTCTTCTCGCGATAGCGTTCGATCGACCGTTCGAGGGCCGCGGAGGCAAGTCGATAGACCGCGTATAGTTCGGCGTTCGCCTGGAGGTCGGCGATATGCTTCTGTTTGCGCTGCACGAGATCCGCCGCCTGCGACTCGCCGTTCCAGGCGTCGCGTTCGCGTTCCATCTCGCCGAGGCGCTGCGTCGATTCCTGAAGCTGTTCGTCCAGCCGATCGACCGCCTCGTCAGCCTCGCCCGCGGCTTCGCCGAGCGAATCGAGCGTCCACCGCGCCAACTCCTTCCCGACGGCGTCCCAATCCGCGTCCGGCATTCGCGAAGCAAGTTGCTCGTCCAGCTCGCGCGCCGCGGCGAGCGCCCGTTTTTTCTTCGAGACGGCCCCGAGCCGTTCGACGAGGTCGGCGCACTTCTCCGCGCCGACTGCCTCGCAGATTCGCGCAAGCTCTCCGACGACGACGGCCAGCCGTTCTTCGGCGTTGGCGATCTCGGTCGAGGCTTTCGCGGCCTCCTGGCGCAAGCGGCGCCGCTCGTCCTCGCGGCGAAGTTCCTGGGCGAGCGCCGCCTGCCGGCCTCTCAGTTCGCCGGCAGGATCGCTGGCGGACGAGCGCTCCGCATCGGTCGTCGCGAGCCGCATCGAGAGCGCCGCGACGTCTTCCGCGAACGTCGCCTGTCGACGGGCGATCGCCTGGAGTTCGCGGTCGATCTTGGAAAGTTCCTTCCGGCGTCCGCGCCATTCCTCGAATCGCTTCAGAAACTCCAGCGCGCCGTCGGGCCGGCGGTCGGCGGACGACGGCAACGACTTCAGCTTTCGCTCCCAGTCGGTGTCCCACGCCCGGAGCGATTCCTCCAGCCGCTCGAACTTTCGCTCGACCTCGCGAAGGTGCTCCCCGATTCGCTTTCGTTCGCTGGCGAACTCGATGGCCGCGCGTTCCGCCGCATCCCACTCCCGCTTGCGACGCTCGCCGAGAAGAATCGCTTCCTCGATCGACCGCGGTTCTTCGCCGGCTTCGAATCCCAGCAGTTTCGACAACGCATCCCGAACGTCGTCGATCCGCCGCGTCATCTCTGCCGCGCGGCGGTCCGACTCCCGGGCTTCCTGAACGGCGGCGACGGTCCGCTCCCATTCGGCACGCCAGGCGAGCGCCGCCCGGGGCGAGTCGGGTCGAACGCCCAGTTCGATCCAGCGCTCCGCCCACGCGGCCTGGGCCGCGTCTCGCGTCGCCGCCTGTTCCGTCAGCCGCGATTCGAGATAGGCGATCTTCTCGGCGCAGGCCCGTTCTTCCCGCAGCGCTCGCTCCAACCGCACGACCCGGTCGGCCTCGCGTCGCAGGACGTCGACGATGCCGTCGGCTTCGTCGATCCGCCGCGTCACCTCGTCGAGTTTCGCCTGGCGCGCTTCGCGATCAGCCGCGTCGAACAGTCCGCCCGCCGCCGGCGTCGGCGCGATCAGATCCTCGGCCAGCGCATGAACCGCTGCATCACGAGCGGCCCGCGCTGCACGCAGATCGTCTCCCGACGGCAGCCCCTGCATGTCGTCGCTGCGAAGATCGGCCTGCAGATCGGCCCGCTTGAGCGACCAGCCGTCGCGTTCCTGAACGAGCTTCGCCTCCGCGTCGAGGCGCCGGTCGTGCGCGGCGCTCTCTTCCTCGATCGTGGCGACGGACGGCACGGGAAGCGCCGCGAGGTCCGCAACCTCGACCGGTCGCGTCATCCGGCGGGAGATCCACGCGAGCGCCTCGGCCTGTTTCGCTTGCGCCTCCGCATGCAGGCGGTCGCGTTCGGCGACGGAGCCCGCGGCGACCTTCGCGGCCGTCAGCGCCTCGGCCAGAGCGACCGGCGAACCAGGCGCGACGGTCGCGTTCTGCGTCGCGTCCAACTCGTTCAGTCGCGTGGACATGTCTCGGCGTCGTTCGTCGAGATCCGACCGCTGCTGTTCGTACTTGGTCCTTAGTTCGATCGACTTCAGCAGCGAGGCGGCGAAATCGTCGGGCAGGCTGAGACTTTCCAGGTCGGCCTCGACGGCCGCGCTTCCGATACGGGCAAGCGCTTCGCCCGCCTCCCGGGCCAGGCGCTCGCGATCCGCGGCAAGACCCTCCGCTCGGCGGCGTTCTTCCGCCACGACGGCCGCTTCGCGTACGAGCCGCTCGACTTCGTCGGCATGCGCCAGCAGAGGCGACGGGGAACCGAGTTCGGCGAGCGAGGCCTCGGCGTCCTGAAGAGCCTTCTGCGATCGTCTCCGGCGTTCTTCGAGCGCGATGCGTTCGCCGTCGAGCTTCTGCCTAAGGGGCTCGTAATCTTCCTCCGGCGTGGGAACGTCCCGCAGGCTCGCCAGTTCGGACGCGATCTCCCGCCGCTTGCGATGCGGAATCAGCGACTCAGCCAGCAGTCGCAGGCTGCGGGCCTCGCGTTGGCGAGCGGCCTTCTGCTCGCGCAGGGTCTCGATCTTCGCCTTCTGATCGGCGATGCCGCGGCAGACAGTCCGGTAGATTTCGACGTCCCCTGCCCGCTCGGCACGGAGCGCATCGTCGTCGAGTTTCTTGAACTCTCCCAGCACGTTCGTGATCTTGCTCCCCGTCGTCGCGCGCGGCTTGAACAGCTTCTCCGCCCGGTCGAGCAGATCCTGCTGGAGCTTCTGCAGGCTCTTCGTCTTCGCGGTCGCGGCGAAGAGCGCGGAGTTCAAACTGCCGGACGATTCCAGGACCGCGCGTGCTCCGGCCTCCAGATCCTCGTGATGGAGGCCGAACTTCGACTCGTACGAAGCCGCGTCCAGATCCCCCAGCGCGGCGTCGAGCGGCCCTTCGTCCGCGGACGCTTTGCCGTCCAGCGCGAATAGCTTCTTCCCCGTGATCCCCTTCCGCAGAATCTCTCGCACGACGCCGTCATCCGTGCGGATGCGTCCGCCGACCTTCACGCGCTGGCTGCCGACGCGATAGGAATCTTTCGACGCGCCTGCGCCGAACAGGAGGTGCCGCACCGCGCGCAGCGCCGTGCTTTTCCCCGCTTCGTTCGGTCCGTAGACGATCGTCAGCCGGGGCTCCGCCGCGTCTTCGTCGTCGAGCGACAGGATCGCGTCGTCGAAAGGACCGAACGCTTGAAGATGCAGGGAGAGCAAACGCATGATGGGCGAGCGTCGCGAGAGAAAAGATTGAAGCGGTCAGCCTTAGCGATCGGGCGTCTCAGCGATCGCCGCCGTCGCCGAGGATCGCGTCGAGCAGCAGCGCCTCCGCCTGCGGCAGCAACTGCTTGAGTCGCTCCGGTGAAAGGAACTCGTCGGCGTCGTCCTCCGCGACCGAGGCTTCCCTTAGATCCCGCGGCAGCTTCTTCAGCAACTGGGCCAGCGCATCGTCTTCGAGCGAGAAGGCTGCGTCGCCTGCGGCTTCGTCGAACCAGCGAACGATCTCGCCCGCGGGACCGTCGTCGCGAGCGAGCTTCTCGCGATCGTAGGCTCCCTTCGTCCTTATCCGGACGCTCTCAATCCAGAGCGCCTCGCGTTCGACGTAGTACGCCAGTTCCGCGATCTCGGCCGTCGCCTTCTCGGCGTCGCGCGAGAACTCTCCATGCGCGGCCGAGCGACCCGCGATCGTGATCCGCAGCGCCAGATCTCGCCCGTCGCGCGCGGCGACGGCTTCCTTGATCGCCGTTTCGACTGCGTCGAGACACTTCGCCCGCGACCAGTCGGGTTCCACCGTCACGATCAGGCGCTTCCAGCGGAGGACGTCGAACGGGACGAATCTTGACGTGACCCGCTGCCGGGCGTCGACGTCGACGACGATCGCTCCCTTGGGCCCCTCTTCCTTGACGTGGCGGCCCTGAAGGTTGCCGGCGTACCGGATGCAGGAATCTTCCTCCGCGGCGCCGTCGAGCGACTGCCGCAGGTGAATGTGCCCCAGCGCCCAGTAGCCGTATTCCTTGCGTTTCAGGTCGTCGAGTACGCAGGGGGCGTAGACGTCGTGCCCCTCGAAGCCCGCGAACGACGTGTGCAGCAGTCCCAGATTGAACGTGCCGCGATCGCCCGCCGGATAAGTCGCGGCCAGGTTGTCGGGCACGGCTCCTTCGCGAAAGCTTTGCCCGTGGATCAGGACGTCGCAATCCAGACCGAGATCCCGCCCGGAGAGCGTCTGCGGACGATCGGCGTCGAGGAAGCGGATCGAGTCGCGCCAGTCGGTCAGGTCGCGAATCATCTTGCTCTGGGCGTCGTGATTCCCGCGGATGGCGACGACCGGGATGCCGGCTTCCTTCAGCTGCAGCATCTGCTTCTGAAAGAAGAGGCCGGTCTGAAAGTCCCGCCATTCGCCGTCGAACACGTCGCCGGCGATCACGACGAAATCGATGGCGTTCGCCGGATCGATCGCGAACTGCACGAGATTCACGAGCGCCCGGCGGGTGCAGCGGATCAGATCGTCGTGCGCTTCGTCGTCCATGCGGCGGAGATGCCGCATCGGGCTGTCGAGGTGGATGTCCGCGACGTGCAGAAACCGCATGGAGAGTCGTCCCTGAGCGCGAGCGCGGCGAAGATGTCGCAGAGGGCCCGCCGACGAGCATGACGCCGGATCGGAACCACCCGCGATTCTGGGAGAGCGCCTGACCGTGCGTCAACCGGGCAGACAGGAGCCCCGGAAGAGACTAGGCGACCCGCGTGACACGTGCGGTCAGCGAAGGCCGCGGATTCTGGGCGGAGAGATGGCCGGGAGGGTCGGCTATTCCTGCATCCGCACGACCGCCCGGGGCTCGGCGTTCGCGTCCGAATAGGCTGCCTTGGGAAGGGGCAGCCAGTCGATCAGCGTCCGCGTCGCGTCGGTGGCCGGCACCTGGACGTCGCTCTGGGGTGCGAGGGCGTAGACCAGCCGCGAAACAGGTACGTAATCCCGCTTCCCTTCGGAAAGGATCGGCCCCTCTTCGCCCTGCAGGATGGTTCCCGTCGGCTGCAACAGGCCGGCGAGCCGCAACCTGCCCTCGGCGGTCAGTTCGATTCCGACTTTCAGTTCGCGGAAGCTGAAGTAGGGGGAAACCTCCGACAGTCCGGCGTTCGGCGGCATGCGGCAGCCGAGCGAGTCGCGGAACGATTCGACCAGGCTGCGACCGATCACGCCCTCCCCCGCGGCGATACCGGCGGCGAGACTTTCCAGCCGGCCTGACTTCCACCGGCAGGAATGGACCGTCACCTCGGCCTGACCGGCCAGCTTGTGGGGAAACCGCGCCGTCACCAGCGAGTGCAGATCGACCTGCCGAAAGACGCCGCCCGCTTCGCCCGCGAGCCCTTCGCCCTCGTCGGCGAACGTCGCCTTGCCGCGGAACACGGCATCGGGTCCCAGCGTCGTAAGTTCGGGCATCCAGCGTGCGAGAAACGTGCAGGGCAAGCCGTCCTGCTTCGTATCGATCCGCCAGAGCGACTGAACGACGCCGCTCTCGCTATGCCGTTCGAGCGAGATCTCCGCCCGTTCGGCCTCGGGTCGATCGCTGCGGCGGAACTCGATTCGCAGATCGCACTGGCGGCCCGCCTCGGTCGCTCCCGTCCTTCGCAAACGAACAGACACGTCGCGGAAGGTTTCCGCGGGAAGGTCGATCGCGCCTTCGCGCTCGACCGCATCGAATGAGACGCTGCCCAGTTCGATCCAGACGGTTCCCGGGACGTCGCCGGCGAAGCGGGAGAGGAGTTCCTCCGACAGCTTCCGGAAATCGCGCAGGCGGGGGGATTCGAACGTAGCGTCCGACAGGACGACGCCGACGTCCGTTCCGTTCGATTCGATTTCTGCAGTCCGCGCGGAAAGCGCGACGTCGCCCGTCTCGGGGTCGAGCAGCTGCACCGAGGAGAGCAGCACGCAGCCAGGTCGCGGCTCCGACAGCGCATCGAAGGCGAGCGAGTAGCCCGACGCGGAGGCGAAGCGGC
This sequence comes from Lignipirellula cremea, assembly GCF_056501455.1. Taxonomy (NCBI): domain Bacteria; kingdom Pseudomonadati; phylum Planctomycetota; class Planctomycetia; order Pirellulales; family Pirellulaceae; genus Lignipirellula; species Lignipirellula cremea. The sequence goes on along the minus strand of NZ_CM151415.1, from coordinate 3,654,464 downwards.
TCTGGATCTCGGTCGGGTCGACCGTCCCGAACAGGCACGCGTACGCGACGACCGACGTCGATCCGGCGCAGCCGACCATAAAGATCAGGCGGCAGAGCATGGCCGAAAGCGTCGCCATCCGCGGCCCTCCCTGGTCGCCGGCGGCAGGATCGTCGTGAAGGTCAGCGGTCGACGCGCCCGCATCCGCCGTCGACCGACGCCGTGATTGAGAAGCAGGCGTCCCCGCTCCCTGGATCCCAGCGCGACGCGGAAGGGTACTGGGATCCGCCCTTCGCCGCAACGGCGAATCGCCGGACATCGGACGAACGCGACGAACGTGGACGTCGATCGCGCAGAGGCCCGTGGCGTCAGCGTGCGGGCGGGGAAGTGCGATTTACGACGGGTTTGCAGACGTAGTTCAGCGGGCGCCAGAGCCGTCGGCGTCAGTCGTGCGACACGTCTCAAGCTGGGCAGATCGGTCCCGGCAGGTTAACGTGCGCGATCGATCCAAGATGACGCACGTACGCGGGGCTCGAAGAAGAATGAAACTCTACTGGAGCTGCGTATGCGTCTCGCTGATTTCATTCTCGCGAATGTAGAGCCCATTCTGGCCGAGTGGGAGATCTTCGCGCGGAGCATCGGCGCGGGCGAGCATCTGGACAAACTCGCGCTACGCGACCATGCGGGGCAGATCCTGGAGGCCACCGCGCGGGATATGAAGTCGCCCCAGACAGTCGCCGAGCGGGCGAAAAAATCCAAGGGCCAGGATCGCCCTCAGGAGAACGACGCGCTCGACGGAGCGGCCGATGCGCATGCAGTCGATCGCCTGGGTCTGGGGTTCGACATGCTGGAGGTGATGAGCGAGTACCGGGCGCTGCGCGCCAGCGTACTCCAGCTCTGGCATGACAGCGCGCCCGCTGCCGACGATCGCGACGTCGAGGATCTGACTCGCTTCAACGAATCGATCGACCAGTCGCTTTCCAAATCCGTCGCGAGCTACACGAAGCGGGTCGATCAGGCCCGCGATATGTTCCTGGCTATCCTCAGTCATGATCTGCGGAACCCGCTCAGCTCGATCAGCATGACAGCGCACCTGGTGCCGCTCGTCGTGAATGATCCGAATGAACTCGTCGAGTGCAGCCATCAGATCTCGAGCAGCGTCTCCGTGATGGAGCGAATGATCAGCGATCTGCTCGACTACACGCGCACCCGCCTGGGCGCCGGCATGCCCGTCAACCCGGCGCCGTTCGACCTGGCCCTGCTCGCCCGAGAGCTGATCACGGAATATCGCACGGCTCGCCCTGATCGCACGATCGAGTTCAGCGTCGACGGCGATCTGAACGGACGGTGGGATTCCGACCGCGTCCGCCAGGCGATGTCCAATCTGATGGGCAACGCTCTTCAGCACGGCTCGCCCGAATTCCCGGTCACGCTTTCGCTTCGAGGCGAAACGTCGAACGTCTTCATCGAGGTTCGAAACGGCGGGGATCCGATCCCGCAAGGCGAACTTCCGAGAATTTTCGATCCGCTGATCCGCGGTTCCAGCGCCGAACATCCGAGAAGCAACCGGCCCGGCAGCATCGGCATGGGGCTGTACATCGCCCGCGAAGTCGCCAAGTCGCACGGCGGGCGGATCGACGTGACCTCGACCGCCGGGGAGGGCACGGCGTTCACCATCCGCCTGCCCCGAAGCGCCGCGCCGAAGGTCGGACAGCCGATCCTCGACGCCGAGCATATCGATACGATGTGACTCGACATGCTTCCGGCTGTCGGTAGGCAAAGCTGGCGACCGGAACGATATCGAGGCAGGTATCTCTCGACGTCGATCGCTGCTTAAGTGAGCATCCTGGGGACGCTCGCCGACTAACGTCGAACGCTCGGCGAGGCGGCGGAGGCGCTGTTCGTCGGCTCGGAGAGCAGGCGAGGCGTCAGAACGACGAAGTTCGAGAGCGTCGGAGCCTTGGGATGCTTCGGGTCGGGAGCGCCGGGGACGCAGATCAGATAGCTCTCGCCGGCCGCCAGGCGAACCGAGGCCGCGGCGGACGTCGTCGTCACGGCTGGCGCCTGAACCGTAATCGGAATCGGCGGACCGCTGGGGTGCCGGAACGGAAGCGGGACCTCCGCGACCTCGCCGATCTCGGCGAAGTAGAAATCGACCGACAGATCGACCTGTCCGTCGCCGCTCGTCGAGGGCCGGATCGCGATCTTGAACCCTTCGTCGACCGTCGTGATGACGGGTTGCATTGCGCCGTTCGGCAGCGGAGTCACCGACGTCACGAAGGGCCGGGCGACGACGTCCGATAGGGTCAGGCTCTGCCCGTTGAATAGCGTGAACTTAGGAGCGTACAGATACTCGGAGTTCGGGTCGTTCTGCACATCGGTCAGCAACTGCACGAGCTGCGGTTCCGTGATGCGGGCGCCGAAGATCGGAAGGCCGAAGTGACCGTCGGTTCGGAGCGGCACGGGCTTCCAGGCGATCGGAGTCACGGCAGCGACGGCGGGACTGATGAACCGCGATTCCACGACGATCTGACAGGCGCCGCCGCGACGCCAGTCCTCGAGCATCCGGGCCAGGTCGGAATGCTCCCCCTCCGTCAATTTCGCGGTCAGTTCCTCGCCGACGAGTTCGATCGTCCGCTCCGACGGCAGGCATTGCCGGATCGTCGCGAGAAGTTCCCGCCGCGTCTCTTCGCCTGCCGCGTCGTCGCGTTCGACCAGCAGTTCCGAGAGGTCGTACGTCGTCGACGAAACGTCGCCCCCACCGCCTTCCGCATCCGCGGTCGTCGCGATGACGAAGTCGCCGGTCGGGAACGCAATCGGCGGCGCCGGCGTGAACGGAGTCTGCCAGAACCGATCGCATCCGCCCGTCAGCCCGAGTAGCGTCATCGCCAGCGCTGCCGATGCCGCTTCGAACCGCTTGCCCGCCATGGCCCATGCTCCCCGATCGACGCGTTCCTCTCACGAACGCCGACAGTTTGAACGATCGATCGAGCGTCACCAATGCCAATCGACGCTGGCTTGACTTGCGTTCGCGTAAGATAACCGGCGACGCTGCCGAACCCCTCGGTCGCATCTTTGGCTCTTACGCGAAGGAAGTTTCGTGGCGCTAGCAGGAGCGACCTTGGATCGGCCGATCGAACTAAGCAGGCTGCTTGAGGTCGGCTTGAAGGCCACGCCCGACGCTACAGCGTTGATCTCCCTGGAACGAACATGGTCCTGGTCGGAACTGGAGCAGGCTACGACGCGGCTCGCCGGGCAGTATCTGGCGCTGGGTCTATCGCCAGGCGACCGCGTGGCGTCATTGATGCCGAATCGCGGGGCGCTGCTGGTTCATTATCTCGCTTGCGTGAAGGCAGGGCTTGCAGCGACGCCGCTCAATTACCGCTACCAGTCGCCGGAGATCGATCACGCACTCGAAGTCAGCGGCGCCTCGCTTCTGGTCGCTCACGCAGAGCGCGAGGACACGCTCGCCGCAAGTGAACGGGTCGCGGGACTCAAGCTCGGACGCATCAGTTACGGCGCCGAAGGGAGCGTACATCGCCGCCTCGAAGAACTCATGACGGCGGACGGACCGATGCCCGATCTGCCCAGCCCTTCGCCCGAAGCTACCGCGTTCATTTTCTTCACGTCAGGAAGCACGGGAAAGCCGAAAGGCGTGACCCATTCGCAACGCACGTTCGGCTGGATGGTCGCCAGCGCCGTAGCCGGTCTCGGGCTGACGCCCTCCGACGTCTTCCTTCCGGCTACATCCGCCTCTCACGTGGCAGCGTCCTCGTTTTCCTTCGCCGGGCTGGCTGCCGGGGCTCGCGTCGCGATCGCTCGAACATTTGACGGCGGAGAGTTGCTGCCGCTGCTTCGCACCTCGCGGCCGACGCTGCTGTGCATGCTGCCGGCCCCGCTGTTCGCCCTGGTCCGCGATCCGGGCGCATCTGGGGCGGACTTCCGATCGCTGCGGCGGTGCGTCTCCGGCGGCGACAAGATCTCGGCGGAGTTGCAGCGCGAATACGCGGCGCTGACCGGCTCTTCGATCGAGGAACTTTACGGAATGACCGAGGCCGGGACGGTCACCTACAACCCGACGGCGGGCGGCAACCGGATCGGGTCGATCGGCCAGACGGCGTCCGGATTCGAGGCGTCAATCCGCGACGACGAGGGCGCGGAGACGCCTGCCGGAACGCCGGGACGGCTCTGGGTGCGGTCCGCGAGTGCCATGATCGGCTACTGGAACCGACCCGATGCGACCGCGGAAACGATCGTCGAAGGCTGGCTCGACACGGGCGACCTGGTGTCTGCTGACGCGGAGGGCTACCTGTGGTTTCGCGGGCGAAAGAAGCAGATCATCATCCACGACGGCTCCAACATCTGCCCTCAGGAAGTGGAAGACTCGCTGCTTGAATGCGAGGCGGTCGCCAGCGCGGGCGTGGTCGGCATCCACGACCTCGTGCATGGAGAGAACGTGCGTGCGTACGTCGCCTTCCGGCCCGACGCCGAACGCCCGAACTCGGCCGACTTGATCCAGTTCTCGCGCGCTCGCGTCGGCTATAAGGCTCCCGACGAAATCGTCGTGCTCGACGCCCTGCCGCTCAACGCCGTCGGAAAGGTCGACCGTGCGGCGCTGCAGCAGATGGCCGCCGCCGCGGTCAATCGCCATCTCGCGTGACCCTCCCCTTCGACTTGGCGATGTCGCACGAAGCCGACGTCCCCAAACAAACAAGGGCTCGCACGTTTCCGCACAAGCCCTTGCCATTATTGAAGTACCAGAGGAGGGGGTCGAACCCTCACGCCCTTGCGGGCACTGGATTTTGAGTCCAGCGCAGAGACGCAAAAAGGCCGTGAAAACGGCGACTTTTGCCCTGCTTGTACAGACGGTTGTACAGACGACCTCAGAAAGGTTGTCGCTGCTTGGGGAGCGCTCCCCGCGAACGTCCGCCGCGCGATTCTCGCGCTGATCGACTGATTTCTCGGCGCCTGCAAAACCGCCGATCGGCCTTCGGCGTAACCATCGTATGAACGGTCGTTCGACCGGCGACCTCAAACCTTTGGAGAACGCAACGATGACGCTCCCTAGCTCTCAATGGATTCAGAAACACATTCCGGGACTCGCCAAAGCGATGAACGAACGGCCGGATCTGTTTGCCCACCTGACGCAAGAGGCCGACAGAGACGTCTCGCACACCGATGACTCTGCCGAGCGAACCGAAACCGCCGACGCTTCGGCGGCGTAACCATCGCGTCGCCGAACGACCGGCGATCACACCACCTGGAGAACGCAACGATGCTGACTTTTGAACTTGCCCACTGCGCCCGATACCTTTGTCACAACGAGTACGTCGAACCGGGACTCTTGGAGCGGGTCTGCGCGGAGGCCGAAGCCGAAGCCGCGACCGACCCGAAGGCCGGCAACAAGCGTTATCGCGAGAAGCTGCTAAACAAGCTCGTCGGCGAGAAGCTGCGCCCGACAATCCTGGAACTCGCGAACGACGGCTTCCGCACCGAACACGGCGACGCCGATGCTTGGGAAGAAATGAAGATCGGCCCGTTCGGTCCTGACCGCGAGGCATACCGCGAGATCACGCCGGGGAACTTCGTGGCGCTATTGGCGCTCCGGGCGCTTGGGCGCGTCCGCTTCGATCAGGTCGGCGAATGGGTCCGCGATCACGTCGCGAAGTCGCTGGCGACCGCCTGACACTCTCCAGGTGTGACCCGCCCGGATTGCTTCGGCGGTTCGGGCGGGTCTGTTTCGACGCGGCAGTGACGCACGATTCTGGAGCGGCGGGGGCAGATAGGGCGGAGCGATCCGCGCGACCGGCACGACCACCAGACCCCTCGCAATTGACCCACCCCCTACCACCCGCACGACCCGCACCACCGGCACAATCGCTACGCCGCCGGCTCGGCCCTAACAAGGCGTGAAACCGACTGAGGAATCAGCGATCGAGAAGTTGGAATCCTGGAGGTCGCCGCACGGGCGAAGCTCCAGGCAATCAGCCTATGGCGTCTCGACTCCCGATTCCTGATTGCTCGCCACGTCGCCGCTGGCGCCTTCTCCCGCATCCATTCGACGAACGGCTATCGTCTCACGTCGTCAGCGTGAGGCCGCGAGACGCGATCCCAGAAGCTCCAGGGGCGCCCTATGCGATTCGCCGCCCCCGTTGCTCCAGGACGCTCGCCGCATAGTGTCGCGAGCGGTCGCCGCACTATGGTCTGGAGTGTTCGGGGCGGGGCGTCGCGGCATCGCTCGTCGATCGTCTCGCGGGCGATCCTCCAGCATCGGGCATCCGCTCGTCGGGACGCTCACGGCAAGCTCTCGCGGTTCGCGATGGCGACCTCCAAGCGTCTAGGCGCCAGCGACGGGCGACCTCGCGGCGGATCGGCTGGCCTTCGTTCGGCGATGCCTTCAGCGTCTAGCGGTTCGCGGCTGGCAACGGATCGCGGAGACCTCGCGGAGCGAAGCCTGGAGCGTCGCCACTTGCATCTCTCGCGTCTCACTTCAGCGGTCGCCCCCTAAAAGGTCGGCAACTCCCGTCGCTCGGAGCGGGTCGCCAGCGCCTCCCTGCGGGTCGCCTGGAAAACCTCGCAAGCGCGGCTCGCCGGCAGTAAGCGCAGCGCGGCGCCGGGTCGCCCTAGTTGTCAAACTTCAGTATCCGCCCGAATCCGTCGCGATACGGGCCGAATTCACGGGACTTTCGCAAGCGCAGAACTGTAGCGCTACGTTTTTAGATCAAGTTTGACAACAGGCCGGCATCGAAGCATAGTTGAAGCATGAAACACATCGCCGTCTATGTTCGCGTGTCGAGCCGCAAGCAGAAGCTCGCTTCCCAGTTACCGGACCTGAAGCGCTGGGCTGAAGCGCAGGATGGAGAGGTCACGTTCTACCGGGACACGTTCACCGGGAAGACGATGGACCGACCGGGCTGGAGCAAGCTCCAGGCGGCAATCGACCGGGGCGACGTTTCGACGGTCGTTTGCTGGCGCCTTGACCGACTTGGCCGAACGGCGAAGGGGCTGACCGCTCTATTCGCCGACCTCCAGGAGCGGGGCGTCAATCTCGTCTCGCTAAAGGACGGCATCGACCTTTCGACGCCAGCGGGTCGGATGCTCGCGAACGTCCTCGCGTCGATCGCGCAATTCGAGACGGAATGCCGAGCCGAGCGCGTCCTGGCAGGGCAAGCCGCCGCACGCGAGGCCGGGAAGACTTGGGGCGGTCGCAAGGCCGGGACCGTTACGAAGGCGGTTAGCGAGAAGGCGGACGCGATTCGCACGCTTCACGCCGCCGGGAAGAGCGTCAGCGAGATTGCCCGATCGACCGGCGTCTCGCGTCCCACCGTCTATGCGGTCGTGCGGGGCGGGTGGTGACGGCTGGCACGGTCGCCAGGGCTGGATCAGTCCTGTCGATCGTGCGGAATGGAACGATTGATCGGGATATGCCGATTGACGCGGCTGTGCGGTCATAAACCTAGCATTGCGCGCATTGTAACCGGAACGCGCGATCGGGCGCAGTTTGCCGCCGCGCGGCTTGTAACCGCGCTTTCAGGGTTGTAACTACGCCCCGCCAAACTTGTAACAACGCCGCATCCAGTAACGGCAACGTCACTCCAGGATACATTTCCGGCGCATCGTCACCGAACCGCGTTTTCGCAAGTCTCGCATTTCACGGGGTTTGCGAAGTCAAAGTGACGTTAGTGACGATAGTGAAGTTATTTAAGACATTGATTAGAGCAACCACTTTAGACACTCAGATAAAGCTCCCTATAGGAGATACCTGAAAAGAGGTCACTAGGCTCTGTTTTGAAACGCCTCAATTCGTGCGAGGGATGGCGAGTCGCAGCAGTCTTCTGAGGAAGGCGAGTTTGATCATGCCGCCGAAGTTGACGGCCGTCTTGTCGAATCGCGAGAAGACCCGGCGGAACTCCTTCAGCCAGCCGATCAGCCGCTCGACGACGTTGCGGCGACGATAGGCTTCGCGGTCGAACTCGACCGGCCGCGCGTCGAGATCCTCGTTCTTCTTCGACGGCACGACCGGACGGATGCCCGTTTCGAGCAGACAGGCGTCGATCCAGTCGGCGCGGTAGCCCTTGTCGCCGGCGATCGCGACAGGCCAGGCGACCGGCGTCCCTTCGTCGTCGACCAGCCGCTCGTCGGCGCCGGCCAGCAAGTCCTCGAACGCCGTCGTCTCGTGAGCCTGTCCTGCCGTCAGGTGGAAGTGCAGCGGCAACCCGCGACCGTCGCAGAGAACGTGAATCTTCGTGGAGAACCCGCCGCGAGAGCGGCCTAACGCGTGGTCGCGAGGCTCGCGCGCGTCCGTTTTTTTCCGCCGCCCGCGGCGCAGCGATGAGCACGCACGATCGTCCCGTCGACGCACCAGAGGTCGAGCGCCAGGTTCCCGACGTCGACGTGAGCGGCCTGCAGACGTCGCACGATCTCGTCGAGCGTGCCGTCGGAGTTCCATTGGTTGAACAGTCCGTAGACCGTCTCCCACGGCCCGAAGTCCGATTCCGGCAGATCGCGCCAGCGACAGCCCGCCCGAGCGATCCACAGCATGCCGTCGAGCGCCTGCCGCCAGTTCGATCGCGGACGGCCCGTCTTCGCCGGCGGCGGAAAGACGTCCGCGAGCAGCTCCCATTCGTCGTCCGTCAAACGCTCGTCGACCATCGCCGCGCCCTCCTGGCCAGTCCACGTCCGTCGAAAGAACTATCTTGCGACGAGCGATCGGGATCAGGAAAGTGCAGTTCTCAAACAGAGCCTAACGTCCATAACGTCACGAATCACGCTCTGCCCCCGTGAAACACGGCACTTGAGCGAGTGACGATGCGCAGGAGTTGTATATCAGGGTGACGAGACGATACTGCCGCCGAAGAAATCCGGTTCGATCAGCGGATTCCTTGAAAATCGATCGTCGTTTCCGGTTTACTCCTAGTGGCTGAAGAATCTTGCCAGAATCGCTTTCGATTCTGAATTCCGAGGCCGTTCCGCCCCACTACTGTATCGCCGAAACCTTTCTGTCAGATTCCGTTTCGATTCTGAATTGAGAGGGTGTTTTCCGGCTTACTGTAGTAGGCGAAAAATGTTGCCGAAATCGCCTGCGATCCTGAAGTCCAGGGCCGTTTCCCCCGCTACTGTTATGTCCGATCTTTTCCCTTCCAATCCGCGCGGAATCTGAATCGAGAGGCCATTTCCCGCGATACTGTTATGACAAAACATTCTTGCCAGAATCCGCTCGGATTCTGAATCGAGCGGTCGATTCGCCCGTTACTGTAATCGACCCTTCTCGCGCCCGCCGCTTATCCCGCCCCGTTCTTCTCTGAGGTTCCCCAATGCTCGCCCAATTTCTCGTCTGTAAGTGCGCGCGGACCGGAAGCGTCAAAGTCAAAGACTTGCTCGCGTCCTTCCGCGAGGCACTTCCGCCCGAAGAACGCCGCACCTGGACGCGAAGCCGCTTCGTTGCCGAACTCGCGGCGCATGGCTTCGCGATCGGCGACGTTCACGGCGTGGACACGGTCGCCGGTCTCTCGCTTCCCATCGCCTACGTCGTGAACGACGACGGCCGTCTAGTCAAACAATAAGCCAACCCACCAAGAGACGTTTTGCAACCGTCTCTCGCCCGCCGCGCGTCCGCTCGCGCGCGGCGGGCCTTTTCTCTTCTCACGAGCGGGATCGAGCGGATACCCATGCAAACGCCTTCGAGCGTCGCGCTCCCCCTGCGCGATGTCGCCCTCTCGCATAACGGGATTGAAGATCCCGACCGCGACGCAACCTTTCTGTTCAACGATCCGTGCGACGCCGTGAACGCCGCCCGCGAACTCGACTCGACTGCCTCGCTTCCCGACGATCGATCGATCGCATTCCGTGCGACGCGAAAGGGTAAGGTTGTCGCGGAATTCGAGCGCCGAGACGGCGACTCATTCCCCGGCGCTACACCGTCCCGGAAGAAATGGACGCTCCCGCTAGGCGTCCAGGCCGATCGACGCTCGTCGCTGGAGCGAGTCGCCCCCGTCGATCCGCACGCGCGAACGATCGTTGAGGAAGGGCAAAACGGGTCGCAGATCGCTAGGCGCGTCGTCCGCGACTGGACGAACGATTGGGTTCAATGCTCGCCGGGCGACGTGCGATGTCACCTACTTGCGAAAGGCTTCCCAAGAGGCGAAGTCGATGCACTGATCGGCTTGACGGTCGATTGCGCCTTTCGTCGGGTCCACGTTCCTTTCGGTCCCGAGTATCCCGGCGACCGCCAATGGAATCTTGGCGCTCCGCAACTCCGATTCGAGCCGAGCGCGGAACGTGGACCGACTCCCCATTGGGACGCGATCCTGGAGCATTGCGCCGGCGAACTGGACGAAGCGCTCCGCGCCGACGAATGGGCGCAGCGAAACGGCATCGACTCAGGCGCCAAGTACGCGCTGGCGTGGATCGCGAACCTCTTTCGATTCCCGTTCGAGCCGCTTCCCTATCTGTTCTTCTACGGGCCGCAAAACAGCGGAAAGAGCATCTTTCACGAATCCCTCGCGCTTTTGATGACGAAGGGCGTCGCCGCTGCCGACCGCGCGCTGACGAACTCGAATGACTTCAACGGCGAACTCGCGAACGCGGTTCTCGCATACGTGGAAGAGAAGAACGTCGCCACGTCGCCGGGCGCCTACGCGAAGCTAAAGGATTGGGTCACGTCGCCGACGCTGACGATTCGACGGATGCGGACCGACGCCTACCGTCAGCCGAATTCGCTTCACTTCGTCCAGTGCGCCAACGAATTCGACGCTTGCCCCTCAGACTTCGGCGACACGCGCATAACCATGATGCACGTCGGACCGCTGGAGCAAGAGATTCCGAAGCCGTTGCTAATCGAGCGGCTGAAGGAAGAGGCGCCGGCATTCATGCGATCGATCATGGATCTTCCGCTGCCGACGCCGGACGGTCGCTTGCGACTCCCGGCCATCCGCACGGCAGCGAAGGAACGGGCCGCGCTCGCCAGCGTGTCGGACCTCGCACAAGCCATCGTCGCCGCTATGGCGGATCGCGATTCTTGGGCAGGGGTCGCGAAGTCACTTCCCGAACTGCTTGGCGAAGGCGATTGGCCTACCGACGCTCGCGTCGCCAAGCGTGAGCTACAGAGCGCCGCCGCCTACCTGCGACACAACGGCCTCGCGACTACCTGGACCCGCACGAATGCGGGGCAGGAACTTACCGTCGCGAAGCTCGCCGCCTGATTCCTGACTCTCTTCTGCGCCGGCTACGCTGCCGGCCTCTCTTCTCTTGCGCGTGGATGCACGATGAACCTTCTCCGTTACCTTCGCTCCCTTTTCGCCCCGCGAGCGCGCTCGCGGCTACAGCCGAGCGACCCGCCGATCCTGACAGACCCGGAACGGGGCACCTACTACCAATACCGCGACCGGCGGCTCTACTTCGCGACGGAACCGCATCGCCGGGTCTGTCGCTACATCATGGCGACTGGCAAGTATCCGCCCCGTGGCGTCGTCGGTCATTCCGAAGCTGGACGCTTCGGCCTTCTCGACCGCGAATGGGGCAACTTCTACCCGCTTCGTCGGGACTCGAACAATCAATACAAGATCGTCCTGGAGCTAGTCCGATGCGACCGCGCGGAAGCTCTCCGATCCGAGCCAGCCGACCCGACCGCGATTGATTGGAGGCCGCACTATGGCGACCTCTAAGCAACGCAAACAACACCGCGAGGCGATCAAGCTCGCGAGCGCCGACGATCTCCGCAACTTCTCCTCAAAGTCTCTTCCGGCACCGCCGCCGAAGCCGGCGACCGACCATCCCACCAATCACAAAGTAGACAATGCACGATCACCACGAAGCTAAGACGCACCGCGCTGGCTACTTCCGCTGCGCTTTCACTGGCCAGACCTTCCCCTACGCCTACAGCGCGGATCGATCGACCGCCCGAACGGCGCGCGCGGAACTCGAAAGACACCAAGCGACGTACACCGAAGCTGCCGAAACGAGGGCTGGCCGGAAGCTCACGGTCCGCGAACTAATGCAGGGCGGCGCGGCCGTCCAGGATTCACGATCGACCCGCGAGCGGATTGAAGCCGCGAACACGTTCCGGCAACCGACGCGCGACGAGAACGATAACGCGCTGGCGCCTACGCTCGCCGAACTCCGCACCGAACTCGCAGACCTCCCGCGCACGGGATACAAAGTCAACGAGAAGCGCGCCGCCCTGGAGCGACGTATCCACATGATCGCGCCGCAGGTCGCCGCGAAGGATGCGGAAATCCAGTCGCGAAAGGAACGCGAAGCGATCACTGAAACGATCGACTACAAAACGGCAGTGACCTACGGCGAAGCGTGGTTGCTTCGTCTGAAGATGGACGCGACCGTTCCGCAAGAATGGGTTCAGGGCGCAAAGGACCGGCTCGCGCGTCTCCAGTCAGACCTGGACGTGGAGGGATTCAATGCGGAAACGTACGCTTGGGAAGACGAGCGGCAAGCCGCGCTCGATCACAAGCTCCGCATTCTTGACGACGAAGCGAAGGCCGTTCGCGAGAAGGCCAACGAGTTCCGGCGCGAAGTGAAGAACGACGCTCCGCCGTCGGTCGATGCGGAGAACCTGGAGGTCGCCGAATGAGTCAACCAATCATCATGCAGGATGCGGGCGACGGCTTCCCGATGTTCTACGATCCCGACACGCGCGAGAACTTCTACGAAAGCCGCGAGACGGGGCGCCGGATTCGGTTCAATCCCGATGCCCCGGCGAAGTACGCGGCGACCGCGCGATTGATGGCGCGGGCGAGTTGTGCGCCGCCTCGCGGGACGCGAACCTCCCTCTCGCAAGACGGAAACGTCCTTACGATCTTCGGTTCGCGCGGCTCGCGCGATGCCGTCGGCGTCGATGATGTCGTTCGCTTCAAGCAGGTTTGCGACATGCTTCACGGACGCTGACGAAACACAAAGGGCCGCCCGTATCGGGGCGGCCCTTTTTCGTGCGCCAGCCGATGCAGGCTCAGATCGCGCCCATTTCCCGCAGCGTCCTTCCTCCGCGATGAATTCTTGTTTTGAGCGTTCCGAGCGGGATGCCGAGCTTCGCAGCGGCTTCCTTCCAACTGTTGCTCCCCCTCAGAACCTCAAAGGCTTCGCGGTCCTCCTGGCGGAGCGTGGCGACGGCAGCGATCAATCGTTCGTTCATGTTGTCTCTCAGGGTTGAAGCCTAGCCGATACTTCCAGCCTGATTGCCGAACCGCGCGCGGCCGATAGACCTCTTTCCGCTAATCTTTGAGAAATCGCTTCCGATCCCCTCAGAACCGCTACAGACTCACCACCGTCTATTGTGGTGCAACGAAATATCGCGTTTTCGCTTGCTTAAACTTCGTAGTAGAACCCCGCCGATGGCTACTTTCGAGACGATCGACGCCGCATCGCCGCACCTAGGATCCGTTATTCAGCTATGGCGACCTGAAAGCGATACGCTCGACTTGAAGGCGCATTCCCGAAGCGAAGGAAATTGCATCGACCTAAGTACCTCCTGCGCCACCTTTCTTACGTCTAGATCGAGGCGCTGCGACATCCTTACGTTTTGCGATTGCATCAAACTTCTCTGCAAGTGAACGCCACCGCGTCGCAATGTCTTGGGCCTCGCTGAACAGTTCCTGGACTTCCTGCGCTGCCTTAAGCGAGACGTCACTTTCAAACCGCTCTTCCTTTTTCGGCAACCGAAGAGCCATGGTAACGCCTGGAGCAAGATCGACATCCAGTCGACTCGACCGAGACTGTGGAAGAAGCAATCCGTCCCTCATTCCAAGAATCAGTAATTCATCTACGGAAATATCACAGCGGGGGCGGTCAGTCAATCGATCCGACAAAGTGAGGTCCCGCACAATTCGCCTTGCCAAAGGATTCCCAGCAGGCAGTGCAAACCCATTGCTATTCACGCTTGCGCAAAGTCCGTACCATAAGAACACGGCCGGACTACTAATAGCCAATGAACTCAGCAATTCCGCATGGTCAATCGATCCAGGCGAAAGCAGACTTGCGAGATACCCCGCAATGAAGCCTACGCGGCTGTCGTCCCGAAAAGTCCTTCGAGAAAGCTCTTTCAGAGCGGCATCGATGATATGAAAACGCTGCTCCCGTGGAAGAGCAAGTATCGACGACGGATCCGAGACTTCGAGCGAACCGCCTAGCAGATGCCTCCACGTCGCCGGTCGCACCGATCCTGAGGACGACAATTCACTCCACGCTGATTCGACGACGTCGGCCTCCGAAAACAAATCCTTCCTACCGCCCTTGCTGGAAGCTCTAAACGCGATGGCCCAAGCCTTGACTATTTCGCTCGTAGCGAGCGATAGAGTCTCTTGGCCCGTCACTGACCGTGCTTCTCCCCAAAGCTTCACCAAGTCCACAGGAAGAGCAGCATCGCCCGATATTGCGAACTGCCTACACAGGCAAAATGACAACGTTGCCGAAAAGGCACTGGTAGGGAAACTAAAGAGCGAAGCCCGGCTATAGGAGTGCGCTAGCGACTCTCCAAGCACCAGTCCGGAAGCAACGCCCTCCTTGTCTCCTAACGAAGGAATGTCTCGCCGCTCGAAAGCGCGATCCGCAGTTTGTCGTTCGATTACCCGGCAAAATGCGGTGAAAGGTCGATAGTCTCTCACATACGCTGCAAACCAAGCGAGCCAATCGCGTAGTGACCCGTTTGGTACAACGATTAACGCGGGAACTGGCCCGCTCTGAGCGGGCCGATCCGGCCACGCTGCAACGGCAGTCTCCCCCCAAGCCTGTTCAAAGGCTGAAAGGCCCGACTGCACAACACGGAGCGGCTTGGCATCCTGTCTCGGCGAGAGTACTTCCGTGAGATCTCGCCGAGTAACCGGCAGCGTCCACATCAAGACTTACCCTTGAACAGTGCCGACAACGGCGGTGGCCCCTTCGGCGCGGACAGGCCTTCAATGGCCGACTCAAACCAACCGCCAAAACTACCTTCGTGATACAGCGTGAGCGATGTCTTCGCCCGAGTGACTGCGGTGAATCCCAGATTGCGCTGGTTTGGGTGTTCCTTCACCGTCTCCGCAGCAGCAAAATGCAACGCGCGCACTTCAAGGCCCTTCGCGCCATGAACCGTACTGACGCATATCGGCTTTTTCGCATCAAATGCGTCGTCATCGTCGTCTATAAGACTAACTTTCGCCTTCAGCTCCGCCTCCGTCTGGAGGTATTGAAAGATCTTTCCGACTTGTTCACGCTTAGGGCACACGACACCTAGATATTCGCCGGGAAACGTCTTTAGCTGCGACTTAAGGCTCTTGGCGACTGCACGACACTGATCGTCGAACGCAGCATGTACGACAGTCACTGTCGACGGACTCACGGATTCTTTGTAATTCGAGGTTGCTGCCAACGACTTGGCGCCCTGTGAATCTTTTGACATCAGGTCTGCAAGCTTGCAGATCTCTAGGCCATTTCGATAGTGGCGGCGAAGCTCATGCACCTTGCCAACAGCTTTCCGAATAGCGGAAAGCGGCTCTTTCCCTGGTTCCGTCGACTCATATATTTGCTGTCGACTGTCGGCAACCGCAAATAGCTGATCTGAGAGCCGAGCAAATACGTCAATCTCTTCCGCCGAGTAGTCTTGCGCCTCGTCAAGCAGAATCGCCTCGAATGCCCCTTTGATCTTGCGGATCTCGATCAGTTCTTTCACCTTTTCTAGCAAGAAGGCTCTTTGCTTACGAAAGTCGCTTGGCGGCGTGACAATGACCCCGTAATGATACAAGACGTCTCTGAAGAACTTGGTGTGCGTAACGATCTTATCAGACGGGAAGGCATATTCACTCCCGCCCGATGCAATGTACTTCCTTAGAGTCTTCGTAAACACCACAATGGCGATGTTGGGCTTGCCAGACATCGCTAAATGCTGCGCTCGAAGCAGTAGTATGTTTGTCTTGCCTGACCCGGGCGGGCCAATTACAAGATGATTGCCGCTGGTCGCGATGCTGATAACGTCGCGCTGATCGTCGTCAAGCTCGCCTTCCCCCAGCCACCAAGAACCAGGCATCGTAAGTCACCCTTTATTCTGCTGTGAAAGACAAAGGCTCAATGCCGCCGACGACCTCGCCTCGCTCCAGTGCTGAAGCGAGAAAGCGATAGAGATGTTCGCTGATTCCCGCAGCCACTACATCATCCTCAAATGGGCCCTCATAAACGATCTTGTTTGGCGGGAGTTCGCAAGCAATCAGTTCGTCAATGTCGACGGCAGCCGCGCCCCAAGAATGGATGGCGACAACCTGAGCGTCCGTACTGAGCAGCGAAACGCGTAGTCCAATCGCAAATGGCGACGAGATGCTGTGCGACTGAGATTTGCCGAAGGCGACTATAACTACCGCGCCTTCGGAATCCTCGGTCGCTCGTTCGTAGATCTCAAACGCTGGCAGGACTTCAGTATTACTGGTGCATTCGTTTCGGATGATGGACGTAAGTCGACTTAACGCATCATTTAGAGCCAGTTGGATCGCGCGCGACGCTGGGGTGTCAAATTCCTCCGCCGACATAGTCGACGCTTGTCGCCGTCTGATCCGCTGTCTCAAAGTCGCAAGAGAGGGCTTGGGCGGCTTAGGCTTGAAGCTATCCCAATCGATGAGCTTAAGCCTGAGTTCAGGGTTTTTAACTAAGCAGCTTCTCGAAAGGGCAACGAGGTCCGCGTCTGCTCCGTCCGCAGCGAAATCCGGCTCTTCGTCTTGGACGGCACGGACTAGCCTTGCATAGGGATTGCAAAAATCGTGGAAAATCGGCTTGCGGGTCAAGAGGTCGTGGAGGACGGCTCCTATTTGGTAGAAGGTTAGGGCGCGAAACCCTTCCATTGTTTGCTCTTCGTCCCTCAGCAAAAACTCCGGCGAACTGTATTGCAAAGTGCCTACAAACTGCTGGCCTTCAACATCGGTGAGCGTCGTTGCGTTGAACGGCTTTATCACGCCCAGGTCAAGTAGAGTCAGATGTTCGTAGTCATCGCTTACTGCAATGTTACTTGGCTTTATATCGCGATGTGCAAGGCCCTTTCCTTCCAGGAAGCTAGCTGCGTCGGCTAGTTGTGCAATTAGGCCTGGAACTCGGTCCGGGGGCACGCTGGGGAGTAGCTCTGCGAGATCTCGGGAGGGCACGCATTCCATGACAACGAAAAGCTTGTTCGTGCTGTTGCACTTACCCCCATCGAAGATCTGAACGAGGTTTGGATGCCTTTCGCCAACTAGCGAGAGTTCGCGGTCGATCCTGGCGAGTTGCATCGACTCGCCATATCGTTCAACGAGATCCGGGTCGAAGACCTTAAGCGCAGCTTCTACGCCGTCCTTCCTGGCCTTCAAGACAAGTGCAGACTTTCCTGCGCCGAGATAGGACTGAATAAGCCAACCGTTGACTTCTCCGCCAACCAGTTCCTCGGTCATTCTTTTGGCGATTGCTCTATCCATCGAGGTTCCAAACGGACAGTGGGTCAAAAGTAGATCGATCACGTTCGGCGTGTAGTCGTTGAGTTTACCAATTCGAGAGGCTTCGGTGAGGAGGTCCGGCCCGCTACCGGACTTTACGCGCCCGCCGCAACTGGTGTGTCGCTTGGAGCAAAACCGCCGCCGGCTTTTCGGCGTAACCTCGCTGTCACCCCCTGACGTGAGGAAACGCATGAAGATGCCGCAAACCGCTCCCGCCTTCGCCCGCTGGCTAAAGGCTCGATTCTCCGAAATGGACGCCATCGCCGAACTTGGCGAGCCGGATTTCTTCGATCAAGTCGCTATTGCGGAGACGGTCGAACAAGCAAACCGCTTCGCTGCACGCTTCGGGGCGCCGGTTGAACCGGAGAAGCCATCGGCGACGCCCCGCGAGGCTCTGGCGACGCTTGGAGGCTTGCTGGCCTGGACTGAACGACGCGATCGGTCAGAGCTACTGACCGTTTCTGAAGTCGGTCGCCTCTTGGGGCTGTCCGTGCGGACGGTATGGCGGGGCGTTTCGGCTGGCGAGATTCCGGCGCCCGTCAAGGTTCTAGGCTCGACCCGCTGGAAACGGTCGGACCTGGAAACCATGCTGGCGACTCTGACGAGCAACGGGAGCTAGGAACGATGCCGAGTCTGTTCAAACGCAAGGTCAACGGAAAGCCGGCCCGTAAATGGACCGTCGAGTATCGGACTGGATCGGGCGAGCGGAAGCGAGTCACGGCCTTCACGGACAAAAGCCGCTCGTTTCAGTTAGGCGTGAAGCTCGAAACGGATGCCGCCGCCGCTTCGCATCTTCTCCACGCGAAAACGCCCCTCTCGGAAAGCCTGGACGTCTACCTGGAGAACCTTCGATCGAAAGAACGAACTGAACTTCACGTCAACGTCGTTCAAAGTCGCGTCACGGCGATTCTGAACGGGTGCGAGTTCGTCTACCTTCGCGACGTGAACTTGCCGACGCTCGAAAGATGGCTCGCGAGTCAGCGCAAGGCCGGGGCGTTCGGTTTGAGGACGAGCAACTATTACGCTCGCGAGTTCAAGTCGTTCCTGACGTTTTGCGTGCAAGAGGGGCGAGCGGAGAAGAACCCGCTGGACCGATTCGAGAATCTGAGCGTCACCGACGACGGCCCCGGTCGCCGCGCGCTCTCGTCAGGCGAGTTCGACAAGCTCATTCAGGCGACGCAAGAGGCGCCCGCGTTCCGCAATATCAGCGGTCCCGATCGCGTCGCGATTTATCTCGTTGCCGCATTCAGCGGATTGCGAGCGTCGGAACTTTTCTCTCTGACGCCGGAATCGTTTGACCTGGACGGCACGGCGGTCACGGTCGCGGCGGCGTACTCCAAACGTCGCCGGAAGGATCGCGTGCCGCTTCCCGGCGATCTGGTCGCGTTTCTGCGCGGCTGGCTTCCCGGTCGAACTGGTCAGCTATGGCCGGGAACGTGGTATAGACGAGCCGCCGAAATGCTGCGCGGCGACCTGGAGCGAGCGGGCATTCTTGTCGCGGACGCATCGGGCGCCGTCTGCGATTTTCACGGCCTCAGAGTTACCTATATCTCGTCTCTGGCGCAGGCCGGCGTCCCGATGAAGACGGTCCAGACGCTCGCGAGGCATTCGACGATCACGCTGACCGGCGACGTCTACAGCAAGCTCCGTCCCGGCGACGTAAGCGACGCTTTGACGAGGCTACCGGCCGTCCCGAAGCTACCCGATCGATGTACAGAAACTTGTACAGACGGGCCGGTCCCGGAGGGGCAAAACGAGGCATCGGATGACACAATCGCCGATGCGACCACGAAAAAAGGCAGCGACCGTAAGTCGCTGCCTAGACGTCGGTTGGCATCGATTGACGCCAGAACTGAGAGTACCAGAGGAGGGGGTCGAACCCTCACTCCCTTGCGGGAACTGGATTTTGAGTCCAGCGCGTCTGCCGATTCCGCCACTCTGGCATGCGGTAGCTTTGTAGCGAACGGGCCGCGGAGTCGCAAGAACCGCAAGCCGCGCCGCCGACCGAATGGACGACAGCGAGGGCGAATGGGTTCGCTGGGCTGGGGGGGCGAATCACTTCGGTCGAACGGCGACTGAGGCGATCGACCGGAGCGACGGCTCGACTACCAGAGCGTGATGTATCGCAAGACGTTGCGAACGTGCTGGCCCCGGACGTAGAGTTCGGGCTGCCCCAGGATGCCGCGTCCGGCGTAGCTCTCCTCGGGGACCGTCGGACGCAGAGCGAGGATCGGCTGCAGGCGACTTTCGTCGACCGGCACGGCGGGAACGTTCACCGCGACGGGATTGATCAGAAACGGTACTGCCGTGCCCGACGGCCCGCCGGCTCCCGGAAAGCCGGCTCCGGGAATCGTGCTGCCATTCAACGTCGGTGCGAACGAGGCCGCGTCCGAGACCGACGGCGAGAACACCGTCGTCGTCGGATAGGAACCCGTCGGGTAAGCCGCGCCGGGATACGACATTGCCGGAGCGTTCGTCACGGGAAAGCTCGTCGCGGGAATACTCGCGGTTGGAAACGTCGGCTGCATACCGGTCACGACTGTGCCGGTTCCCGCGCCGCCGCAGCAGGCGCCGGTCGTCGGGGCGGCGAAGCTCGTCGGCGTCGCGAAGCTGGGCTGACTGAAACTGGTTTGAGATACGCCGGAGGCCGGCACGCTGTAGGAGGTCGTCGCGCCGGACGCGGGCGGATAGCTCGACGGCACGACGGTCGGCTGCGAGTAGGTCACCGTCGGCGAAGCCGCGGCGCCGTAGTTCGCCTGCGTCGCGTAGCCCGTGGGCGAGACCGCCGGGCGCATCACTGGCGCAGAACCCGCCGACGGGCCGTAGTACTGCACTCCCGTGCCGACGGGCGCCGACGAGATCGGCATCAGCGCGGTCGTCGCCGAAACGTTCCGGGCCGAGACGGACCCGTCCTGCGTGTTCACGAGCGCGGAATCGTCCAGCGGCACGAGCCTGGGGCGCGAATCTTCGACCGGAACGCGCGAGCCGCTCTCGACGTCGCGCTGATGCGACGCTTCGCGGGCGGGGACTGCGCCCGATCGACTCGCTGCCGAAGCGCGGCCCGGGGGCGACAGGGCTTCCGAGTCGTCGATGGCAGGCGTCGGAATCCGCAAGCTCGAGTGGCTGCGGACCGTCTGGCCGTGCAGCGACGTGACGAACAGCAGACCCGTGATCACGAACGCTCCCAAGACCCTCATGGCTTTTCCTTTCCCGGAAATGCAGGCACGCATCTCTCTATACGCACCGGACGCGGAAAAGTTGGCAGCGATTCGCGAAGATGGCCTCAGAAGAGGTGAAGTTTCGCCCGCGTCGAACCGAAGGAACGGTCTGGCGAAAAAATAGCGAAGGCGGGCCGATCGAGAGGCAACGATGCGTGGCCGGCGCCAGCGTTTCTTCAGCGCCGCTACGACGCGAACGCATCGTTCAGCATGACTTCGACAGCGCCGGCAGCTCGCCGAGGTCGTCGAACGCCCGCTCACGGAAGAGCTCGTCCAGGATCGCGCGGAGGCGCGGCACGCTGGCCTGCGCCGCGGCGACGACGTCCTCGCCGGCGACCTTCTGCACGACGTCAGGACGCGCGACGTTGGTGATCATCGAGAAGCCGAGCACGTGCATGCCGCACGACCGGGCGGCCGAGGCTTCCAGCGTCGTCGACATGCCGACGGCGTCGGCGCCGATGCGTCGAAAGGCGCGATACTCCGCACGCGTTTCGTAGGTCGGCCCCGGCACGCCGAGATAGACGCCCCGATGGAGCCCGACGCCGACGCGGTCGGCCGTCTTCAGCGTCCGTTCGACGAGCAGGCGCGAGTAAACCGCCGCGTAGCCGCAGCGAGGCAGAGGCGAAGCGTTCGCTGCGCCAGGCAATTCTTCGCAGGACTTCGTGTCCGGCTCGGCCTGGGGACGGCAGCAGAACAGCCCCTGGCCGTTCAAATGATCGTCGAGCGCCATCAGGTCGCCCACCTGCATGTCGGACCGCAGGCCGCCCGCCGCGTTGGTCAGGATCAGCGCCTTCGCCCCGATCGACTCGGCGACCGAACAGCAGAGCGTCACGGCGGAGGGGGCGCAGCCTTCGTAGAGATGCAGGCGACCGACGAACACGACGGTCGGCACGCCGTGCCAGGTTCCCCACTGCACGACGCCGCGATGCGACGGCGCCGTCGCCTGCGGAAAGCCGGGGAGCGACGCGAACGGAAGCTCCCGCTCGACCCGCAACGTCGCGGCGAGGTCCTGCATGCCGGTGCCGAGCGTCACGGCGACCTGCGCCGCCGGCACGTCCTCCCGCCGCAGGAAATCCCGAAGCGCGCGGACCCGGCAGGGATCAGGCACGAAAGCCGCGGAAGGCGAACGAAACATTCCGGGCTCGAAGGCGTGGCGAGACTATCGAAGGCTCTTCGGGTGGTGGTCCGACAATCGTTCAATATCAGATTTTCCTCCGGGTGCCACTGCCTCCGCCAGTGGCACCCGGAGGCCGGATCGCTCGTGTTCGACGAACCTTTCAAGCTTCAGCACTGGCGGAGCCAGTGGCACCCGAAACTCTTCGATCGGCCTGACATCCAACGATAGGCAGACCGGTTGGGTGGGCCATCGACCCACCTGTTCCACTCGTCTTGCCTACGCAGGCGGGCCGATGACCCACCCTACGACGAGACGATCACGCAGCGACCTGTTCTTCCTTCAGCACGCCGAGGAGGACCTTCGTCAGGCGGGGTTCGGCGTCCGCGGCGCAGGCGATGATCTTCTCGACGTTCGCCGGTTCGAGCGCGTCGGGCAGGCACATATCGGTCACGATCGACAGACCGAGCACCCGCATTCCCGCATGGACGGCGACGATCACTTCCGGCACGGTCGACATGCCGACGATATCCGCGCCGATGCCGCGGAGGAAGCGATATTCCGCCCGGGTCTCCAGGTTCGGCCCCGCGACCGCGACGAAGACGCCCTTGTGCGCGACGATGTCGTTGCGACGCGCCACGGCGAGCGCCCGATCGACCAGATCGAACGTGTACGGCTGACTCATGTCGGGGAAGCGCGGCCCCAGGCGATCGTCGTTCACCCCGATCAGCGGGTTGTCGCCGAGCAGGTTGATATGATCTTCGATGACCACCAGGTCGCCCGAGCGGTAGTACGGGTTCATGCCGCCGCTGGCGTTCGACACGACGAGCAGGCCCGCCCCGAGCGCCTTCATCACCCGCACGGGGAAGGTGATCTGCTGAAGGGGATAACCCTCGTACATATGAAAGCGGCCCTGCATGGCGACGACGGGGACGCCTTTCAACTCGCCGCAGACGAGCTTGCCCGCGTGGCTGACGACCGTCGACTTCACGAAGTGCGGAATCTCCTCGTAAGGGATTTCCACCTCGATATTCATCTTCTGCGTCAGACTGCCCAGTCCGGTCCCGAGGATGATCCCGGCGTGCGGAGCGCGGCTCCAGCGCGTGCGGATCGCGGCGACCGAAGCCTGAATCTGATCGTGCAGTTCGAGCATGCGGGTTCTCAGGAAAGTTCAGGCGGAAACTGGCGAAACGACGACGGACCGGGGCGCACGAACGGCCGGAGGGGACGGTTTATCACGATCGCCGCCTGACAGCAAGCAGCGCTTGCGTTCGATCGAGGGACGGCGCTCGGATGGCGGGAGAATTGGCGACTCACCGGGCTGTTCACTCGGGGGGTTAACACCCCCCGCTCAGGAAGCGGAACGATTTAGCGTGCCGCGCCGAGGTCGCATTCGCGGATTTCGTCGACCCACGCGTCGATCAGCGTCCCCAGATTCGCGTTCCGATCGACGTCCTGGAGCAGTCGCAGGGTCGACACCAGAATCGCGGAGTCGAACTCCTCGTCCAGCGGGCGCTGCTGCATCGAGCGCTCGATCGTCGCCTGGAGCGCCTCGTCAGCCGGCTCGAAGGCGCCGCCGATCCGCTGACGCAATCGTCCGCGAAAGAACGCGACGGTCCAGTCGCCGATCCGACGGAGGGCTTCGCGTCGATCGGAAGCTTCTTTGCTGATGCCGTCGGTGAAGCGTCGGACCGATTCCCCGAGCGTGCGCCAGTCGCGAAGATCGGCCAGCAGGCCCAGGTACTCCTCGCGGAACTCCTTCCAGCGTTCGTCTTCCGCGGCGTCGGCGCTGCCGAAGATCTCCGTAGCGCGGACCATTCGCAGGGCCTCCTGCTCCGTCGGAGCGACGCCCTGATCGACGAGCGCTGCGACTTTCTCGGCAGCCGTCAGTTCGCGGAAGCGGACGATCTGGCACCGCGAGCGGATCGTGGGAAGCTGACGCTGCTCGTTCTCGGCCAGCAGGATGATCGTGGCGTGACGAGGAGGTTCTTCCAGCGTCTTCAGCAGCGAGTTCGCACCGATGTCGTTGAGCGAATCGGCGTCTTCGACGACTCCGACGCGCCGTGAAGCGACGACCGGTCGGAACGACAGGTCGTAGCAGAACCCTTCTCGCATGCGATTCTCGTCAGGGCCGATCAGCAGTTCGAGCGGAAGGATGTTCTTATCCTTCGGCTTCCGCACGACGACCAGGTCCGGATGCGTTTCCGCTTTGACCTGCTGGCACGAGGGACACTCGCCGCAGGGCTGCATCGCCTCGGGCTTCGACCGGGGGCAGAAGAGCGTCATGGCGAGCGCCCTGGCGAAGGCGAGTTTGCCCGATCCTTCGG
Organism: Lignipirellula cremea; assembly: GCF_056501455.1. Classification (NCBI taxonomy): domain Bacteria; kingdom Pseudomonadati; phylum Planctomycetota; class Planctomycetia; order Pirellulales; family Pirellulaceae; genus Lignipirellula; species Lignipirellula cremea. Next base: position 3,630,394 of record NZ_CM151415.1, on the reverse strand, counting down.
GGCCGACGAAGAGATAGGCCTGGCCGAGGCGTCCGCGGCGCAGGCTCGTGCGGAAGCGATCTACGACTTCGTCCTGTCCGCGGATGCCGAGCCAGCTCATGCGTTCGTTCGATCGGCGCTAAACGCCCAGAAGTTCTTTGGCGATCGTGCGGATACGGGTCTGCATCTCGTCCGGCGAGTCGTCGGCGTCAATGATCTCTACCCGGCCCGGATAGCGACGGGACTCTTCGAGAAACCCCTGTCGCACCCGTTCCAGAAACTCCGGGCCTTCCGATTCGATTCGATCGTGCTTTCGTTCGATCCGCGCGAGCGCACGGTCGGCGGGCATATCGAGCAGGAACGTCACGTCGGGCCAGCCGTCGCCGACGACCCAGGCGCCGACTTGACGCATCGTATCGAGATCGGCGCCGCGCCCATGCCCCTGGTAGGCAAGGTTCGCGAGGAGAAACCGATCGGCGACGACGATCTCGCGGCGCGCCTTCGCAGGCAGCACGGCTTCCTCGACGAGCTGCGCGCGGGCGGCCATATAGAGCAGCGTCTCGGCTCGGGCGCCGATGGCGATCTCCGCGGTCTCGACCGGGTCGTCCGTTTTCTTCGACTGGAGCAGAATCGCTCGCAGGCGTTCGCCCAGCGGCGTGGTCCCCGGGTCGCGGACCAGTTGGAACGCGAACCGCAGCGACGCCAGCCACTCGCAGAACAGGCGGACCTGCGTCGTCTTGCCCGAGCCGTCGATTCCATCGAAGCAGATGAACATTTCAGACGCTCAGGCGGGCGGGTCGTCCAGGGAGTCGCGTTCGGTCGATCCGTAGGTCAGCGCTTCGCGCGACGGCTGCTTCGCGTAGATCGCACGCATCGCTTCGATACGATCGGCGATTCGCTGTCGAAGCTCGGGCGGTTCAATCGCTTCGACCTCGGGACCGTAGCCGAGAATCCACCACGAGATCTCTTCCAGGCCCGAGACGCGGACCTTGAAGAGCGCTCCGCCGTCGGCGAGGCGCCGCACTTCCTGCGTCGGATGCCAGCGGACCTCCTCGACGTTTCCGGCCACCATCTTACGGAACTTCAGGATCACCGTGGAGTCGTCGCCCTGCTCCGGCAGAATCCGCCAGGCGTTTCGCAGGTGCTCCGACAGGCGAAACGACTTCGGGATCTTCGCCGGGCGGTCGAGTTCCTTGAGCTTCAGGATTCGCCCGACGTTGAACGTCCGAACCTCTTTGTGGAGGCTCGATTTGCCGACGACGTACCAGCTTCGTCGCTGAAACAGCAGACGGTACGGCGAAAGCCGCGTGTCGATGGCGCGTTCTTCGGTGAAACTCTGGTAGTGCAGGCGAACCTGCTTGCGATCGAGGATCGCCTGCATCAGTCGGTCGTAGATCGCCTTGCGATGGGCGAGCGGGTTGACCGCCTCCAGATCGATTCGCACGATCGAGGCGATTTCCTGCAGCCGCCGCCGCGCGTCGGGTTCGAGGCTGGCGACGATCTTCTCGGCGCCTCGATACGCCATCTCGTAAAACGGGAGCTGGCATCGGCGACCGATCTCTCGGCAGAGGACGGCGATCGCCGTGGCCTCCTCGAATTCGAGATCCTTCGCGACCGGCAGCGAGGCGTCGGTCAGAACGTACTGCCGCGACTGCCGATCGTAGGCGATCGAGAAACCGCGGGCCCGGAGCGAGCGAATGTCGCGCAGGATGCCCCGCCCGGAGACGCCGCAGGCCCTGGCCAGCTTTTCGACGTCGTGAGGCTCCGTCGACTGCAGGGTGAGCAGGATATGCAGCAGGCGTTCCGCGCGCGGCATGCGCTTTCCTGCGCGCGCCGCATCGTCTACGTCGTTCAAAGCGAATCTCTACGGCTTAATCCAAGACTTGAACCGCGAACGAGGAAGCAGCGTGCTCCTCGCTCCACGACCGACGGTTCGAAAGTCCGTCCAATCTATCCGATCCGGCGATCAGAGAGCCTCGCCGGATCGGGCGTTCGTCGCGTTCGTCGATCAGTCCAGCATCAGACCGCCGTTCCGCAGCGGGAGCGGCTCGTCGTTCAGGTAACGCGACCAGCGGCTGTTCGACGAGGGGCCGACGGTGTCCCGGCGACGCTCCGCGGGCGGAGCCGCGACTGCCGACGGATTCACGGCCGGCGACGGAGTGATCGACGGATTAACGGACGGCGTGATGCCCGGGGCTGAGGCGCCGAACGCCGGTCCACCGTACGACGGTCCGCGAGACGGTTCGGACTTCTGCTCCCACCCGACCGGCTGCGCCGAGTAGCCCACCGGCTGCACCGGATAGCCCGACGACGCTCCTGCGCCCGAAGACGCTGCGAAGGGAGAAGGCGTCTGGGCGGGCGCCTGCTGCGGCGGCGCGAACCGCGACGGCAGGAACGGAACGCCGGCGAGCTGAGCCTGAGGCTGGCCCGGGCCCTGCGTCGACGGCAGACGACGCAGGCGATGGTTGGTCATCGGGTCGAACTCCCTCACCGGAGGAACGCCGCGATCGAGAACGCTGCCGCCGTTCGACGGAGCGGGTCCGCTGCCGGGCGCGGCTTCTACGCCGGGCGGCGTCGCATCGGTCGGCGAACCGTTCGCAGGCGTCGCGCTCGCGGGGCGCTGCTGGCCCGGATCAGGAATCGCCGCGGTCGTGCCGAGCTTCTGCGGCATCTCGCCTTCGCTCACGACGCCGGGGCGCGTCCATCCGTAGTCGATGTAATGCGCGGCGGCACGCTTGCGAGCCTGTCCCCAGGCGTCCCAATAAGCCTTGCGGGGCCAGGGCCCTTCCGACAGCGCGATGTTGTCGTACTCGAGCAGCGATCCCTTCGCGTAATGAACGCCCGCGATCGCACGGGCATACTCCGCCTGCGTCTGATAGAAGGCACGCAGCGCCTCCGCACGACGACGCTCCGCGTCGAGCACCAGGTCGATCGTCGTCCGCACGCCCAACTGGTCGGGCGGAAGTTCCGCCGCGAAGTAACGCTTGGCCGATTCGAGTTCGCGGTCGGCGGCGATCACCTGGTTGTACAGGGTCTGCATCATCTGATACTGCGTATCCAGGTTCCGGATCGAGAGCGACAGCGACTGGACCGCGGCCAGCTCCTGCACTTCCAGTCGTGCCTTCGCGCGGGCCAGTTCGAGCTGCGCGTTCCGCACGCCGGCGAGTTCGCGACGGAACCCGACGGCGAAGTTGAATTCCGCTCCGACGCCGAATTCCTGGAAGTCGCCGATCAGCAACTCTTCCACCGCGTTCGAGCCCGCAGCAGGGAACCGGACGCCTGAAGAGTTGGACCGGATCAACTCGTCGCCGACGCCGACCCAGCGGTAGAGCGCGGTCGCGTCCAGGTTCGGCAGAAGCTGGTTCCGAGCGACGACCAGTTCCAGTTCCCGCTGCTGGATCGCCCACTTGGTTCGGCGAAGTTCGGCGAGACGGACGAGAGCTTCGCTGCGCGACGTATCCCAGTCGAACGAGACGTACACCTGCGGCGGCACGTCGACAGGTCGGATCACGCGACCGTCATTGGGGGCGATGCCCATCAACAGCCGCAGTCGCGATTCCTCGTTGAGGAGCTCGCGGTGAGCGTTCTCGAGTTGAGCGCGGAAGTTGAAGTACTGGCTCTGGGCCTGGGCCTCGGTCCGATCGGGTTCGAGTTCCGCCCGGTACCTTGCATTGACCACCTGCCATGACGCGAGCACGCTCTCGCTGGCCGTCTTCGCGGTTTCGAAGATGCGATACGTCTGATAGAGGTTCCAGTAAGTCGTCTCGACGGAGTAGACGTGATCGCGGACCGCGTTTTCGAAGTCGGCCAGCGTCTGGTCGTACTGCAGACGGGCGATGATCACCGGCGCGCGATTGATCTGCGTCCCGGCGCCGCGCAGCAAGGGTTGCCGCACGCCCATCTCGAGCGTGGTCGTGTAGGCCGACGGAACCGACTGAGCGGGATTATTGGCCCACAGGTAGTCGGTGGTCGTTCGCAAATACGTTTGCGTGCCGGTCGCCGAGCGCTTGCTGAGCTCGGCCACGAAGTTCGCCTGGCGTTGCACCACGAACGGCTGGAAAAAGCCGAAGTTCTGCGGCCGGTCGGTCGTGCCGTAGTTGAACGTCGAATTGAACTGCGCATCGAACGCCGAGAGCGCCGCCTCGACGCCGAAGTCGGGATCGGACTCCAGAACCGCCGGATCGTAGACGCTGGAAAACCCTTCCGGCGTGCGCATCACGGCGTTGATCGGCCCCTGCCCCGAGGCGCTGACGCCCGACAGCGTCGTCAGGATCTTGGAATTCTGCAGCGAGATGTTGACGCAGTCTTCCAGCGACAACTCCCAGTACTGCATGACGCTCGGATCGCTCATCGTGATCGGGGGCGTCGCGTGGAGCGCCTCCGACGACGCCGGCTCCTGATGATCCGGGTACTCGATAGCGGTCGCCGTATCGACGTAGTGGGCCAGCGCGTCGTCGGTGTGGCCCAGGTACATCGGCTGCGTCGGCCGGCAGCCGAGCGCGGCCAGGAGCGCCGCTGCGCCGATCTGTGCGAGCGCTGCGCCTGGCAGGCAACGCCAGACGAATCCGGCGGCGCGCCGAAGGCCTCGCCTCGCTCGACCCCTGATCATGAGCCCGCTAACGAGTGAGCTGGATCGGTTCGAGGCGTTCTTCGCGATGTCGTTCATCCGTCGTCTTCCCTGACGCGGTTCCCGGAGCGCTGCCGGTTCGGCGCTCCGCACGGTCGTCGGTTCCGAAACGGAGCACATCCCTCTGCCGCTTTCGCGACGAGGGATGCACAGCTTCCGGAGTCTCTGCCTGAAGCCGAGCGATGTCACTGCGGCGTCAGGTCTATCGTCGGATGTGGGACGCCGGTGCGACGCCGTATCCGACCGGGGAAGAAGCGACCGTCCTGGTCCGTCCCCCGCCCCATTGCATCGTGGTTCGGTCTCCGCCCGGCAGCGTCTCCTCCCGACGGAAGGGGCTGGCCGGAGTCGGCGACGATCCGGGAAGCGGGGCGGGCGTCGGTTCGCCGTACGCCGGTCCCCCCTCGTAGATCATGCCGTCCTGCGGGTACTCACCTTCGATCATCGTCTCGCTGACCGCTCCGTCTTTGAGGAATCCTCCGTCTACTCCGGTCATCTGGTCGACCGAGCCCTGGCTGATCACCTTCGGGCGAGTCCACCCGTAGTCGATGAAGAGACCCGCGTCACGCTTCCGGGCCTGGCCCAGGGCGTCGAAGTAAGCCTTCTCGGGCCAGGGACCTTCGCCCATCAGCACGCCGTTGTAGGCCAGGCTCGTTCCCTTGCGGTTGTGCAGGACGCACAGGGCCTTGTTGTATTCGGTGACCGTCGACTGCATCGCGACCGCCGCCCGGAAGTGGCGCTGGTAAGCTTGCAGCAGTCGCAGCAGGACGCCCGTCTGGCCGCCCCGTTCCGCTTCGACCAGTTCGAGCGTCCGCTCGACGTCTTCCTGGGCCGCGATCCGTCGGTTGTGCTGCGTCTGGATCTGGGTCCGGAAGTCTTCGATCGAGCGGACCATCTGGGTCAGTTCGCGAATTACGTCCAGTTCCAGGTCTTCCAGCACCTTCTTCTCGCGGGACAGGCTGAGCTGCGCGAACCGCACCCCGGCCAGTTCCCGGCGGAAGCCGATCGCGAAGTCCATCTCCAGTCCGACGTTGAACTCCTGGAAGTCTCCGCCGGTCAGAGAGTCGAAGGCAGTCGAGCCGGGAGCGACGAAGTTCGCGTCGCTCTCGCCGAACAGGTTTTCTCCGCGACCGAGCCAGCGATACAGGGCGACCGCGTCGAGCTGCGGGAGGAGCTGGTTCCGGGCGAGGATCAGGTCCATCTCCCGACGCTTGATCTCCCACTGTTCGATGCGGATTTCAGGACGGCGAACCAGCGTCTCGCATTGCAGCGAGCACCAGTCGTAGGTCAGCTCCGCGGTCGTCGGCATGTCGGTCGGCAGGATCAGCCGGCAGTCCGTCGGGGCGATGCCCATCAGCCAGCGAAGGTTGGTCTCCTGCACGTACAGATCGTGCTTGGCGGCCTTCAGTTCGGTCTGCAGGGCGAACACCGATTCGCGGGCCTGGGCTTCTTCCGAGCTGGCCGGGTCGAGCGTCTTGATCTCGTTCCAGATGGCCAGCGACTGCTGGTAGGCGACCTTCGTCTCTTCGAACGTCCGATAGGCGTTGTAGAGATCCCAGTAGCGAACTTCGACGTTCGCCAGCATGTTGTTCAGGTGACCTTCCAGCGTGGCCAGTTCCTTGTCCGTCTCGATGCGGGCCAGGATCACCGGCATGCGATTGACCTGGGCGCCCGCTCCGCGGAGCAGGGGCTGACGTCCGCCCATCTCGAAGGCGGTCGTATAAAAGCTGTCGAGAGCCGTGTTGGCGCCCTGACCGTTACCCCGGTCGTACCCCGTCACGTTGCGGAAGAAGAGCTCCGTCCCTTCCGCGGACTTCTTGCGGATCTCGGCCTCGAAATTGGCCAGGTTCTGCGTCAGGATCTGCGGAAAGTCCCCAGCTCCCCCCGCCACGTTCAGCGGACGGTCGTTGTTGCTGTAGAACAGGCTCGAAGAGAACTGCGCGTCGAACGCGGAGAGCGCGGCCTCCACGCCTTGCGGCTCCTCGATCCGGCGACCGTCGTTGGCGACGCCGGGGGACGACTCCTGAATCGCCGGCCCGTAGACCGTGCGGAAGGAGACGCCCGAACCGGGCAGCACCGCGATCGTCAGCGAATCGTTCGCCGGCGAGATCACCCGGCTGCCGACCAGCGTCGGAGGGGTCGAACCGCCGCGAATGACCGAGGTGTTCTGCAGAGAGATCTGCACGACGTCCTCGAGCGACAGTTCCCACCGCTCGGCGGTATCGGGATCGTCGACGAGCAGCGGCGAAGTCGCCTGCGTCGCCTCGGTCGCAGCCGCGATCGCCACGTCCGGATGCTCCAGCTCCGTGGCGGTCTCGAGGTAATGCGAGAGGTCGCCGTCTTCGCCGAGATAGAACGGTTGCGTCGGATGACATCCCGTCATCAGCGCGGCGCCCGCCAGGAGGGAGAGCGACCAGGAAATTCCGTGATTCAGCCGAGTCATCGACCCACCGTTCCAAGGAGGCCGGCTAGCGCGACAGCGCCGCCGGCAGGTTGAACGGAACGCGGACATCGGCGCGACCCGACGTCCGAGAAATCGTTGTATCGGCCCCCCTACCGAAGCCCCCGGACCGTCCGAAGATGGCCCGAGCGCCTCGGTCGAAACACGCTATCGGCCGCCCAACCGGCAGACTCTTCCAGAAGCGCTGAAAAAGTTCAGGATTCTCCGAACCGCGGCTCAACCGCCGTCCGCATCCGACCGAAACGGCGTCCCCGCAGGGACGCGGGCCACGCTAGCAGCGCTGGCACTGCTCATTTCGGCGAGCGGAGGGTGTCAGCCCTCCGTGTCCTCGCGCACCGACAGCTGATTCGGCGACCGCTTCGCGCACGAGTCGCTCAAGCGCCGGCGCCTTTTGCAAGCACGCTCACGGCAGTTCGACCTCAGCGCTGGCTCTACGCCGCCTGCTCCGCGTCGAGCTCCTGCAACGCTCCCGCCTTCGAATTCTCCGCCGTCGGTTCCGCATGCGACCCGGCGAAGAACTTCAGCCCGATGATCCCCACCAGAATCAGGGCCAGAAAGAAGAGCCTCGCCGGATTGGTGGACTCATGGAACAGCGCCATCCCCAGGATCGCCGTGCCGACGGCGCCGATGCCGGTCCAGACGGCGTAGCCCGTGCCGACGGGGATCGTCCTCAGCGCCAGCGCCAGCAGGGCGAAACTGACGATCATCGTCGCGATCGTGATCAGCGTCGGCAGCGGCTTCGTAAAGCCATGCGAGTACTTCATTCCGATCGCCCAGCCGATCTCCAGCAGCCCCGCCAGGATCAGATAAACCCACGCCATCGTCATCGTTCGTCTCTTCCCGTAGGGCAGGCGCCCCGCCTGCCACTTGGAGCGTGTACCCGGTTCGCGGCAGGCGGGGCGCCTGCCCTACAAGATTGCGTTGTCCGATCCGCTACGCGTTCGGAACCTTCCCCGCTTTCGCCGCCTTGGCGACTTCCAAACTTCGCCAGCAGTACCAACTCGCGATCGTCGCGTAGGGTCGCCAGGGCGCGGCGATCTCGTGCGACTTCGCTTTCGTCGGCAGCTCGTCGAGCCCGTACAGATCGCGGATCGCCATGCGGACGCCCAGATCGTCGTGCGGAAGCACGTCCATGCGACCCAGCGAGAAGATCAGAAACATCTGCGCCGTCCAGACGCCGACCCCCTTCACCTGAACCAGCTCGGCGATCACCTCCTCGTCCGATCGCCTCGCGATGCGGTCGAAGCGGATCGTCCCGTCGGTCGCCTTCTCGGCCAGGTCATGGACGTAGTTCGCCTTCGCCGTCGAAAGCCCCGCGCCGCGCAGCTCTTCATGCGAAAGCTCCGCCAGCCGCGCCGGCGTCAGACCCGCAGGCCCGGCCAGCGTTTCCAGCTTCAGGCGAATGGAGCGGGCCGCCGCGACGGAGATCTGCTGCCCCAGGATCGACCTGACCAGCATGCCGAACCGGTCGCGATCGGGCTTGAGCGTAAAGTCCCCCGCCGACTGGATCGTCTTCCGCAGGATCGGATCCCGCTTCTTCAGATGCGTCAGCGCCTCCGCCACCTTGGCCTTATCCGCGATCGTCATGCCTGGGCGCTCAGTCTTCGTCAGAAAGAAATGTCCGGACGGGGCAGTCGTTTTGGGTGGCCCCGATTGCTCGCAATCGGGGTCACCCGGGGCAACGAATCCCATCCTACGCCCGAACGCGACGCTGCGGCTTCTTCTCAACCTCCGGCACGACGATCGCCGGCCACTCCCCCGTCGCCCGCCGCAGCGCCCACTCGGCCATCGACGGCGGGACGGCGGCGCCGAACAGGGCGTACTGGGCATAGACGCTGACCGCCCGGCAATGTTCGTCGGGGAAGCCCTGGATGCGTGCGTACTCCACGTTCGTCAGCCGCCGGTAGCGATCGCCCACGCGATAGCGTTCGTAATGCCGACTCGCCGTCGAGGTCAGCGTCGGGGCCAGGCCGCCCGTGCCGAAGACGGTATAGCCCATTCTGGCGCCGCCCGCCTGATTGGACAGGATCTCGACCCCCTCGACATAACGACCCACCGCCTCGCTCGACGCGATCCGGGTCCTCGTCGATTCGGTGAAGTCGAACCCGTCGGCGACCTTTCGCTGCAGGACCGACTTCAGCAGCGCGGGCGGCCGAGCCTCGCTGAAGCTGGTCAGGTCGGCGCCGAAGAAGCGGCCCTGCCGCACGAGGCCCCATGTCGGAAAGCGGATGCCATGCTCCTCGATCGGCGTCCACCGCGACGGATCGAGCAGCCGCTCGCGATCCGCGAAGGCCTTACTCGCCTGCAGATCCTCCGCCGAAGCGAGCGCCACGCCCTTGATGGCGCCATGGACCGCACCCGTTGCCTCCTGCTTCTTCCGACCGTTCTTCTCGATCCGTCGCCCGACGATGAGGACTCGCTGGCGGTTCTGCGGCAGGCCGAAGCGGCAGGCGTTGAGCAGTCGCCACTCGATGGCATAGTCGAGATGGCCCAAGGCCGCGAGGATCGTCGCGAAGTGCGATCCCCCTTCCATGGAGAGCAGCCGCTTGACGTTCTCCAGCACGAAGACGCGAGGCCGGCGGCCGTCGACGATCTCCACGATCGACTGGAACAGCGTTCCCCGCGGATCCTTCACCCCCCGCTTCTTCCCCGCGCTCGAAAAGGGCTGACAGGGAAACCCCGCCGTCAGAACCTCATGCGGCGGAACCTGCCCCGCCAATTCCCTCAGATCCCCCTCGACCAGTTCCCCTGCCCCGAACCGATCCCGGTAAACCTTACACGGCTTACTTGCAATCTCGTTCGCCCACACCGTCCGCATCCCCAGCCCATCCGCCGCGATGCGAAAACCTCCGATGCCCGCGAAAAGTTCGACGACGTCCATGTCAGAGCGTGCGGGATGCGTATTCAAATTCGTTGCGAACGATGCTGAGCGAGTGGCCTCTTGTTCAATTGGCCGGAAGATAGATTCTTCGGAGCGGCAATAGCGCGAGCCCCTCGGGCGTGAATCGCGTGTAGTTCTCCTTAATAAGGTTCCTCAGCTTAGGAAGGTCAATCAGCGTGCAAGGCCTCGCAGAGCGGGCCGCCTCGTACGCGGCCTCCTTGCTGAAGCCACCGGTACTCACATAGAGGCAACGATCCCCGGCGTGACGTCCGCCTAGAAACGAACGGATCTGCTCGGCGCCGATCTTTGTTCCGGTGCGGTGCTTGACCTCTACGAAGATTCGAGGTTCATGCAATCCAAGTCCGTCCGGCGACGCAAAAATGTCTACCCCCTGATCGCCTCCCTTCGGCGAGACTTCGGCCCGGAATCCCATTGAACGCAGAAGCTCCGCAACAAGCTCCTGCATCTCTTCCCACGAGAGGCTAGCGATCTTGTCATCAAGAAGTTCGTCTGCTTCTTCCTCGCGGTCCTCGATCGTGTCGTGGAGTTCCTCGCTAATCTCGACAGACGGCTCCCCAACTACGGCGGTGACGTCGCTGCCGAGTGCCGCCAACTTCGTTGTCACCTCCGCAGCTGCGTCCTCCTGCACGAGAAAGAGCGATAGGACCGCTCCTAGTACGTTACGCGTTGATTGCGACAAAGCATCGCGCGCGACCTGTCGCGTCCACTTAACATCACGCGTTCGACGCAAATGATGCTCGCGATGCTTAACGCCGCTTTGGATAGAACCAAAGTAATAAAGCCTGCGGGAAGCATCATACGTCATTACGTTGTCGCCGATCGCTACGTCATCTAAGAAGCGCTTGATCTGCGATGCGACATTATCAACTTTTCCAGCCGACAAGCTTGGATTGGAGTTCTTGATCTTCTGCCTGAGCGCTGACTTGTCGACCGGAGGCGAAACGACGCCGGCCTCCGGAAAGCCGATTCCTACGAAGTTGCCTTCGAGAAAGTCCGACGCAAAAGCAGCATCTCGTCCGCTACGAACCATCCAGATTCCATGCTTACTCATGCGTAGTCCTCAAATGTAACCGCCGAGCATATGCGACGGACTTACGAACAATTGCCCATCTGTCGCACGCCTCACGTCCACAGCTTCCGATCCAGCAACCGGTAATTCACCGCTTCGCTGACGTGGTGGGCGCGGATGGAGGGTTCGTTCTCGAGGTCGGCGATGGTCCGGGCGACGCGGAGGATCTTGTCGTGCGCCCGGGCGGAAAGGCCGAGCTCCTGCATACTCAGCTTGAGGATCTGCTGGGCCGCGTCGTCCACCTTGCAGAACTGCCGCAGCGCCCGCGACGACATCTGCGCGTTGCACCGCTTGCCCGTCCCGGCCAGCCGCTGCGCCTGAATGTCCCGGGCGCGGATCACCTGCTCGCGCAGTTCGGCGCTCGACGTCCCCGGCTGGCGGTCGGCCAGTTCCTTGTAGGCGACGCCGGGGACTTCGATATGGATGTCGATCCGGTCGAGCAGCGGTGCCGAGATCTTTCCCATATACCGCTCGATCTGCGGCACGGAGCAGTGGCACTGCCGACGGGGATCGTTGCGATAGCCGCACGGACAGGGATTCAAGGCCGCGACCAGCATGAAGTCCGCGGGGAACGTCGTGCTGCTGACCGCGCGGGCGATGGTGACCCAGCGATCTTCCAGCGGCTGACGCAGGACCTCCAGCGTGCGGCGGTTGAACTCCGGCAGTTCGTCGAGGAATAGGCAGCCATGATGGGCGAGCGAGATCTCGCCCGGCGTCGGAATGCTTCCCCCGCCGACGAGGCCCGCGTCGCTGATCGTGTGATGGGGCGAGCGAAACGGACGCTTCGCCAGCAGCGGCGTATTGTCGGGCAGGCGACCGAGCGCGCTGTAGATTCGCGACGTCTCCAGCGATTCCGACGGCGTCAGCGGCGGCAGGATCGTCGGCATCCGCTTCGCCAGCATCGTCTTGCCGGAACCAGGCGGGCCGAGCATCAAAAGATTATGAGCGCCCGCCGCGGCGATGGTCATCGCACGCTTGGCCATCTCCTGACCGCGGACGTCGGCGTAGTCCTCGTCGTAGGCGGAGTGGACGTCGAAGATCTCGTCCACGCGCGATGGCTGCGGCTCGATATCGAGTTCGCCCGCCATGAAGCCGACGGCCTGCGCGAGGCTGGCGACGGGGATCACCTCCAGGTTCTCGACGACCGCGGCCTCGGCAGCATTCGCGGCAGGAACCAGGATCCCCCGCACGCCCGCCTTGGCGGCCGCCATCGCCATGGAGAGAGCGCCCTTGATCGGACGCGTCGCCCCCTCGAGCGCCAGTTCGCCGACGACGGCGTAGGAGTCGAACCGCTCGCTCGTGAACTGCCCGCTGCCGGCGAGAATCCCCAGCGTGATCGGCAGGTCGAAAGACGCTGCCTGCTTCGGCAGGTCCGCCGGGGCCAGATCCCGTCTGGATACGCCTGTTCGGGCGACGCTACGACGCTGCGGAAATAGAGGCGATGCGGGGGCGACCATGGACGGAAAGTATCGCCAAAGCCGTCGAAGCACGGAAGCGGAGCGCCGCCGAACGTCGCCAGAGAAAGAGCGACGGCGAGAAGGCGGCGAGTTAGCGGTAGGTCGCCGTCGAATTCCGGATCAGAACGTCGTCGTACTTGTGAATCGTAAGAAAGGCCAGAAAGGAGGCCGCATGCACCATTGCCGTGTTCTTCGGTCCTAGCGAAATAACCTTCACGACGTCTGGACGGTTCTTGAAGTCGAGCGCCTGAAAATGAAGCAAGTCAGTCCCCCGAAGTCGGAAGCCGTTCGTCAGGGGATTGGGCGTGAACTCGCCTTTTCCTTCAATGTCTTCGAGGCTGTAGAGCCGCCATTCTTTCTCTACGCTGAACCTAGGGTTCTTGCAGTAGACCGAATACGGAGCCAAGGACCGGATCATCTGAGAGGCGATTTCTTCAAGCGATTGGTTTCCTTGCTCGACCTGCGATTCTGCCGCTGCCAGAGAACGGGCGACAACTTCGGCATGCACTCGCACGTCGTAACAGACTTGGCTTAGCCGAAGCCCTTCGATCGACTCAAGCCATTTTCGGTCGAAGCCTATTGCGTAGCCTGCTCCATCGTCGGCATACGCCCGCCACTGACTTAGGGAGTCATCCTCTTGGGAAAAGCAAGCACAGAACGTGTCTCGCTGGGCCTTCATTTTTTCCCATTGCTGTTCCAAGTGTCGAAAGAACAGCAACAGTCGGCTATCTGTTTGATGGCGGGCAATTGTGAAAGCCGCCGCCGTAGTGCCTTCGATTTCCTCAACCCTGTTCTCTATCGCTCTAAAGACCAGATTCTCTAGCCACTGAAATTCTTGCGAGTCGTTCATCGACGTAAGAAGTCCAAACCGAATCGTTCGGGTCTCCATAATCGACTTGAAGCCAGCGACTGAGCAGTAGTGAAACAGCACACTAGGACGCCGCTTCTTGGAAACAAACCTGTCTAGCAGCGGGGTCAGCGATTCGGCCATCTCGAAAAAGCTTTCAGAAAGTCTCTCAGAACGGAAAGCCCGGCGCTTATCTACTTCCGGGGCAGCAAGTCGCAGCCCTTGGAGAAAGCGTCCTATGACCAAGACCTATTCGCTTCCGGAAGCCGCCGACGTGCTCGGCATTCCCTACGGAAGGGTTCACTATGCCGTCGTCACCGGGCGAGTCAGCCCGCTGAAGGCAGGCCGCTCTCGCATCCTGAGCGAGGCCGACCTAGCGACCCTGCGAACACTGTTCGCCGAACGGGACGCCGCCGATTCTAGTTCGGCTGTTGCGACCGGGCGAGCGTCGTAGAACGGCAAGAAAAAGGGCGACCGGCGAAGTAAACGCCGACCGCCCTTAAGACCGATTGAGCAAGCCCCCTGAGCAAGAAGGCCCAAAGTATGTATTCGGAGTGGACCGGTAATCTCTTGACCGCCAAGCGGTATTTCGACGGCGGATTGAACGTCATTCCCGTTCTGTGCGACGGGTCGAAGCGTCCGGCTATCGCTTGGTCCCGGTACATAGAACAGCGTTTCCCTTGGTACATCGCCGGGCACTACTGGTCTAGTCTCGGCAGACCGAACGGCATCGCCATTGTCTGCGGACAAACAAGCGGCGGCTTAGAAGTGATCGACTTCGACGACCCGTCGATGTTCGACTTGTGGTCGCCGACGGTTCCCGCCGATCTGCTCGCCTCGCTTCCAATCGTCGCAACTCCAAGAGGCGGCGGCCGGCACGTCTACCTTCGCTCCACCGTGTTTCAAGGCAACGTGAAGTTGGCCATGGACGAAGGCGGCGAGAAGACGCTTATCGAGACTCGGGGGCAAGGCGGCTACGTGCTCGCTCCCGGCACGCCGCCTTGGGCACACCCTAAGAACGCCCCCTATTCGCTACTCCAAGGCGACTTGTGCAGCGTGCCGACGATCGCCCCGGAAGATCGGGAGAAGCTGATTGCGGCGGCGAGGGCGCTGAACAGGCACACGACGTCGTTTGTCGCGGCTACGCCGCGAGCAGCGACTGAGAAGGCCCCGAAAGCGCCGACTTGCCGACGGGAAGCAGGCGAGCCGAGAACAGACCGCCCCGGCGACGATTTCAACCAGCGGGCGACTTGGAGCGAAGTCTTAGAACCGCATGGCTGGACGCTGCTTCGGCAACGTGCCGGGGTCGGCTATTGGCGAAAGCCCGGCAGCGACGGCGACGAACATCATGCGACGACGAACCACGGCGGCGACGATCGCTTGTTCATCTTCAGCACAAACATTCCCGGCTTCGACGCCGGAACGGGCTTTTCCAAGTTTGGAGCGTATGCCCACATCGAACACGGCGGGAACTTCTCGAAAGCCGCTGCCGCTCTCGTGAGCGACGGTTACGGCGCCGGGATCATGGCCCGCTTTACTCTCTCCCCTGAGCAGGAGAATTTCTATGGTCTCAACTGAAGAGGCTTTCGCACCGGAAACGCAAACCAATCGTAGCGAGTCGTACAAGGCGACAATCGCTTACCTGAGCGACAACGCTACCGTCGTGACTTGGGCCGGAAAAACCTTCACCCACGACGGGCGACGCTACGTCGAAACATTCGATTTTCCGCCCCAAGTGCGGCGATGGCTCATTCAGCACTCGATCAAGCACGACAACTCGTTTTGCGGCAACGTGATGAAAGACATTGAGGCGCTGACGTCGAAGGCTCTCCAGTCCTATCCTCAGATGCCTTTCTACTGCGGGAAGAACGAACGTTTCCCGAAGCCGGAGAACATCATCGCCTTCAAGAATGGTCTGCTTGACGCTCGGACGTTCGTCGAAGGCGGCGATTCCGTGATCGTTCAGCACACGCCCTCTTGGGTGAGCACGGTCTGTCTTCCCTACGACTTCGATCAATCGGCGACTTGTCCCGAATGGGAAGCTTTCTTGGCTTCGATCTTCGGCGACGATCGAACGGACCTTCTTCAAGAATGGTTCGGATACTGCCTTCTCCCGAACACGTCGCATCACAAGTTCTTGGTCAAGCACGGTCCGCCAAGAGCGGGCAAGGGAACGATCGACAATGTTTTGACGGCGCTCCTGGGGAAGGAAAACACCACCGGCTTTTCCCTTCACTCCCTCGCCGAAAGGTTCGGCACATCGACGCTTGTCGGCAAGTACGCCGCTTTCATCGGCGAGGCAAACCTTGCATCGTCTCGGGACAAGCACTTGATCTTGGAGAAGCTGAACAGCATCGTCGGCGGCGACGCCCAATGTATCGAAACGAAGTATTCGCCCGTTTCGCATTCCGTCGTCTTGCCGACAAGGTTCAACATCTCTTGCAACGAACTCCCGACCTTCGTCGATCCGTCGGGCGCCTTGTCGGCGAGAATGTTGATTCTCCCCTTCGACAAGTCCTTCGTCGAACGTGAAGACAGAAGTCTTGGCGACCGCCTTGGTGGCGAACTCTCGGGGATCTGCAATTGGGCGCTGGGGGGACTGGAGCGGCTTCGGAAGAACGGCAAGTTCACTAGGCCCAAGGCCAGCGAAACCCTTACCGTTCAGTTTCGCCGGGAGAACTCGCCGACGTTCGCTTTCTTGCAAGACAAGGTCGTCTTGGAGCGTCGCCTGTCGCCCGGCAACTTGCCCGACGTTCGCCTGTCAGACGATCCTCAGACCGTCACCCGGAAGCATCTCGCCCATGCCTACGACGCTTGGTGTACCGAACAGGGGAGAGAAGCTAACCCGGTATGGTTTGCCCGTGATCTTAGGACGCTTGTTCCCGGCTTGGGCGAGGGCAAGGCGGACGGCGAGCGAGTCTACCGGGGCATCGGCCTGTCGCTCTAAGGCGACTGAAAGGCAGCCCTCTGACGCGAAGCGTCAGAGGGGCAGTCTCTGAAAGCGACTTCACGAAGCCGGAAGCTAACCCTTCCGGCTTTCTTCGTGTTCGCCCCTTCGTCCTAAGCCGGGAACGGGGGCGATGCGTCGGCGAAACAGGCAGCCGGGACAGGTAAGACAGGTATTTCCTATTGTTTTCCTTACGCTTAAAGAGAGTAGAGATAAGGATAGAAAATACCTGTCTTACCTGTCCCGGACGTTCCGAAAGCGTCTCGCCTCGTTCCCGGCAGAGGGGGTAAGAGTCAGAGTCGCACCCCTATCCGGCAAGCCACTTTCCTTCGGAAGGCTGTCGATCGTGTGCTAGTGGGCAGTTTTCTTCGGCGCTACGAATCGAACGGGGGAGTCGAATCGGATCGACCCGGACGCCCTGTCGTCTTGCGGTCGCTGCTCAGCGTTCCCGGCGAGGCGATAGCGGGTCGGAATTCTGAGGGTCTGCCTCGCTTCCTACCAAGGGGCGCCCGTTCCGTTCCCGGACGCACTTCTTTCGGGCGATTCTGAGGATGCCACCGCCGACGTAACGCCTCGCCTGAGCGAGCAGGACGCCCGCTGGCTTGCGAGGAAAGAAAGAACGCCCCGGCAGCCCCTCCGTTTTTCTAAGTCTGGTTCGACGCCAACCCCCCTGAGCAGAGATACCGACTTTTTCAAGGCAAAATCGACCCTGTTTTCTTATCCAATAACCGGGTTATTCGACGGCAGCACGAAGGCCGAAGTTTTGAGCAGCCGTTCGCCTTCTCAGCCGTGTCGGGACAAGCGCTGAAATTCTCGGGGTAGTCTCTGCGAATCGGGAACGACTCGCCGCCTGTCGCCGTCGCCGTGCCTCGCTCAGCACACGACGGCAGCCCCTGCTTCTCGCTCCAAGCGTCATTCGGCCCGGCGGTCGGCGCTTCGCGACGCCCGCGCTAGCGGGCCGTCGCATCGCCTCTAAGCCGATCTTCGACCCTTTCAATCCCAATCGGCGCCTGCGGGAGTGCCGATTGCCGGTGCTTGGATCTGCTTGCGAGAAGCTACCCAGTCCTCTCCGGAACAGTTCGGGCAAATGAGCTTTCCGCTAAACACGCCAGACGACTGCTTTGGCCGCCCCACGTACCCGCAGCGTTTACACTCGATCAAGCCGACCTTGCGTCGCTTCTTACCGGTGGATGCTCGATTGGCTAGGACGATCAAGAGCAGGAAAGGCAGCGATACTACGGCGACTCCGAACGCTATGACGCCCAGCGTGACCGGGTCAGAGACCCACACTGTAAACCACATCGGTGTTCCTTCTAAGTTAGGGCGCCCGTGCGAAGCCACTACTTTATCCCCGTCCTTTTCCGGAGCAAGCGAGACTCAAAAACAGGGCGGCGGTTTCCGTCGCAAAATCTTTGACGTCCGACAAGGGTATTGCTACACTCGGGAAGTCGGCGGCAATCGCCTTCTGTTCCCGGCTTGGAGCGACCCTATGACGGCCCGGCTTGTCGCCTATCTCAGGGTTTCCACAAGGAAGCAGGGGCGATCGGGTCTTGGCTTGGAGGGGCAGCGATCGGCGGTCGCCGACTACGCTCGCATCGTCGGAGCGAAGTGCCTCGCCGAATACAAGGAAGTCGAAAGCGGCAAGAGGAAGGATCGTCCGGAACTGAGGAAGGCCCTCGCCCATGCGAAGCGGAGCAAGGCGACCCTTGTGGTCGCCAAGCTTGACCGGCTTTCCCGTAACGTCGCCTTCCTGTCGGCGCTGCTCGAAAGCGGGGCTGACTTTGTCGCTTGCGATAACCCCCATGCGAACCGATTCACGATACACATCCTCGCCGCCGTCGCCGAACACGAAGCCCGGCAGATTTCCGAACGGACCAAGGCGGCCCTTCAAGCGGCAAAGGCGAGGGGGACGCTTCTTGGATCGGCCCGACCTGGGCATTGGACCGGCAACGAAGCGGCTCGCCGTCGCGGAGCGACGGCAGGGGCAGCCATCGCCGCCCTCGCCCATCGCCTCGCCGCAAACGAAGCCTACGTCGATCTCTTGCCGCTCATTCGGGAGCGAAGGGAGCAGGGGGCGAGTCTTAGGACCATCGCCGCCGAACTGAACATTCAGGGGCACACGACCCGCCGGGGCAAAGCTTGGAACGCCTCGCAAGTGCTGCGGGTCTTACAGAGAACGGACGCTTGAACACATGACGCACGAACTACAGGGGAAGACCATCGCCGCTTACTTGAGGGTAAGCAAAGGCGAGCAAGACGCATCCGGTCAGCGAGTCGTGATCGAAGCTTGGGCGAAGTTGCAAGGGCTGACGATCGCCCAATGGTTCATCGACGACCAAGGCAGGAATCCAAGGGATCAGCCGCACAAGCGAGTGCAGTTCCAAGCGATGCTGAAAGCGATCGACCGGCGCCAGTTCAATATCGTCGTCGTCGATACTCAAGACCGCTTCGGGACAAGCGGTCCTTGGCAGCTTGGAAGCATGGTGACTTACCTTCTTGAGCGAGGGTGTCACTTGTGGTCGGTCATTCAGGGGCACATCTCAAGTAACGATACCGGCAAGATCATTCAAGCGACCGTCGCAGCAGCGGCAAGCCGAGAAGAGCAGCTAGCGAAGGGTCATCGGGGCGTGAAGGGACGCCAGAAGCTGGCCTATCGGGGCGAGTACGGCGGGGGCTATCCACCCTTCGGATGCGACGTTCGTTGTCTCGACCCGACGAATCAAGAAAAGTGGCGATTGGTGTGGGTCGGTCGATACGCCAGACTCAAAATTGAACTCGACGGCACGGAAACGGCCTACGACGGCAAAAGCAACGTTCCGGCACACGACCCGAACGACCGACTTGTGCTCGCTCCAAGCATCCGGCTGGAGCGTGTCGAAGCGGCTCAGCAGATGTTCGCTTGGTACGATCTGGAAAAGATCAGCCCCGCCCGTATCGCAACTCGATTGACGGAAGCAAACGTCGATCCGGTCTACTGTGAAGCTTGGGAAAAGCAGCGGGTAAAGGCGATCTTACAGAACCCTGCTTACGTCGGCTTGCCTGCCGTGAACAAGCGAGGCAGCGGACGGCTCAAGGAATTCGTCGGCGGGGTAGAACGGGAAGTTCCTCAGTTTGAAGGCACGACGAAGGCGGGTCGCATTCGGGACAAGTCGGATTGGTTCATGCCTTCCGCCCCGGTGTTCGACCCGATTGTGCCTCCGGATCGCTTCGACCGTGTGCAGGCAAAGCTAAAGGCGAGCAGCGATCTTCACACGAAGCCGGGTCGGAAGGCGCCGCAAGTCGCCGACTTCTGGCTTCGGAACTTGGTGGTCTGTCACAAGTGCGGAAAGCCTTTGCGGGTCGGCAACAATCGCCGACCGACGAAGAACGGCGAGGCGAACTACCGAAGCTACTTCTGTTCGACGTACGGCACGTTCGGACCGAAGAACCCGACCGGCTGCGGTGCCCACCGGATCAAAGCGGAAACGTTGGAAGGCGTCATTGACCGCTACCTTGCCGAATCGCACCGGCAACTTCTCGTCATGCTCGATTCCGACGACACGATGCCGACCCTGCTCGCTTCGATGGAAAGGGAAACGAAGGCGCTGCGGAGCGATCTGTTCAACCTTTCGTTCCGGCGAAGGCAAAGGGAACTGACCTACGAAACGGCCGTCTATGGAATGAACGTCGCCGACGCACACGCCGTGCTCTTGGCCAGTCGGTTCGGCGACGAACCGCTAGACGAACGGACCGTACGCTACCTGAAAGCGTCAAAGGATCGGACAACGAAGATTCGCACGTACGCTCAGGAGCGACGGGAGCAGGTAACGGCAATGCTCGCCGAACTCGATCGGGAGCACAACGAACTGCTTGAACGTGTGCTAACGATCGACAAGAAGGCGACGGAAGCCATCGCTAAGACGAACGCTCGCCTTGTCGCCTGCGAACAGAAGATGGCCGACGCTCGCCGTGAACTAGAAGACCTTGAAGGGCGAGAAGCGGCGCTGCTTGGCGACTTGGAGGCGAGGAAAGCGGCGATTCAAGAGGCGACCCAAACGGGGCGAAGCGAATCCGCCTACCGCCGGAAGGCCCAACTCGCCAGCCAAGTTATCGATCGCATCGTGTGCAGCTACGACACAACGGGAAAGAAGGTCGAAGTTGCGGCGGTCGAAGTGTTCCCCGTCGGCGGCGAATCGTTCCGCATGTATCCAGAAGGAATCTGGCCGGCGCCAGGTTGATCACGATCCGGTGGTGCGGTCGCTCGAAGCCGGAGTTGACGATCGCCCGTTCGACGCGATGGATCGACTCCTTCACGGCCCCTTCGGGCAGGCCGACGACGACGGTCTTGGGCAGCGCGCCGGTCGAGACGTCGACCTCAACTTCGACGTCGAGCGCGTCGATGCCGAAGAGGGAGAACGTCTTGAGCTTGGCGAGCATACGAAGCGGATGCGCGATGTGGCCTCGCAGATCCGCAACGCAGATATGCGACCGGTCGAACGACGGAATCGGGCGGAATCGCCCGGCGAAAGCCGCGTTATTGTGAGCAGATGGACAGCGGGCCGCAAGCTGACGCGGCGGCGGGTTAACGGAAGCTCGCCGCGGCGGTATGGTTGACGGGGCGGTTTCATCCTGCCCCCTCGTTCGCCCGACCTGTCCCGATGAGGCATGCTCTCAAGACTTTCGGGAAGCGGCTGCGCACCGCCGATCGCCTGACCGCGCTGATGCTCTCGACTAGCCTGCTGCTGGTGATCGTCGCGGGACTGGCGGCCTGGGTCGTCCGGCGATCGCAGTCGCTCTCGGAAGCGGCCCTTTCGACGAACGTCCAAAGCGTTCGCGCGGCGGTCGAGCTCGAACTGCACAGCCAGGAATTGCGACGTCAGATCGAACGCTACGCGCGGCTCGACGACGAAGCGCCGCCGCCCGGCCCGTCCGACGTCGAGTCCATGAAGGTCAGTCGCGAGCAAATCGAGCATTGGCTCGACCGGACGCGCGCGACCGCTCATACCGATACGGAGCTGCGGTACGTCGACCGAATCCGGGCGGGCCTGAACGACTTCTTCGATCGCGTGGCGCGCCTTTCCCCGAGCATGCCGGCGGAAGCGAAGGGGGAACTGGCCCGGGCCGCGGAGGTCGGCTGGAGGAAGAGGTCATCGCTCCGGCGCGCGCGTACCTGCTGCTGGACGAGACGCTGCTCGAAGCGAGCCGACAAAACGCCGCGACGCAAGCCGATCGGTCGGCGTTCGCCCTGCTTTCGCTCGGCGTCGTCGGCGCGGTCGCCGCGTCGATCGCGGGGTACAGCCTGGCAAGGTCGATCAGTCATTCGCTGCTCGAATTGCGAATCCCGATGCAGTCGGTCGCGGGCAAGCTGAGCGAAGTCGCCGGCGACGTGGTCGTATCGACGAAACTCGACCTCGACGACCTGGGACCCGCCTTCGCGCGCGTCTCCTCCGAAGTGTCGGCGGTCGTGGAAGAGCTTCAGCGACGGCACGAGGAGATTCGACGGGCCGAGCGACTGGCCGCGATGGGGCAACTTGCGGCAGGCCTTGCTCACGAAATACGCAATCCGCTGACCGCCATGAAGATGCTCATTCAGGCGACGCGTCACGGGGACGCCACGCTCGAGCCGCAGGACCTGGCGATTCTCGACGAAGAGATTCGCCGCCTGGAGGCGCTGATGGAAGAGTTCCTCGACTTCGCCCGCCCCCGACCGCTCACGAAGACCGTCATCGACGTGCGGGTCGCCGTCGAAGGCGCCGTCGCGGCGGTGCAGCGTCTGGCGGACGCGCGGAACGTTCAGATCGAATGCCGACTGCCGACGGAACCGGCGCTCGTTCCGCTCGACTCGGCCCGGATGCGGCAAGTGCTGCTGAACCTGCTGATGAACGGCATCGAGGAGACGCCGCACGGCAAGACCGTGAAGGTGGCTGTTCTTGCCGACGCGTCGGGAGCGTCGATGCAGATCCTGATCGAGGACGAAGGGCCGGGCATCGACGAGATCGCCGAGCCCCGGCTGTTCGAACCCTTCTTCAGCACCAAGGAGACGGGCCTGGGACTGGGGCTCCCCATGAGCCGTCGGATCGTCGAGTCGCACGGCGGCACGCTGACGGCGACTTCCTCCCACGGCGGGTCGCAGTTCCTGGTGACGCTTCCGACCTCGGACGTCTGATTTATGGAACGATACTTGCAGACGGACGCTTCGCCTATGCACGGAGCACGCATGCGGAAGTTGCTGATCATCGATGACGAACCGAACGTGCTCTACTCCATGCGCAAGGCCTTGCGCCGGGAGGGGCTCGAGGTCGAAACAGTCGAGACCGGGGCTCAAGGGATCGCAGCGATCCGTACGAACCGGCCGGACGCCGTGATCCTGGACGTTCGTCTGCCGGACGGTCACGGGCTCGACTTCCTCGACCAGATTTTCGCGATCGACCCGCGACTTCCGGTGATCGTGGTCACCGCGTTTTCCAGCATGGAAACGGCGGTCGAAGCGATGAAGCGGGGCGCGTACGAGTACCTTCTCAAGCCGATCGAACTGGACGAACTGCGGGAGAAGGTCGATCGGGCGCTGGAAATCGCGACCGTCGATTCGTCGACGGCGCTCGTGGCCGAAACGCGAGAGCATGGCCACGAACAGCAGATCGTCGGTCGCTGTCCGGCGATGCAGGAGGTGTTCAAGTCCATAGGCCGCATCGCCCGCCAGGACATCACCGTCCTGATCCAGGGCGAGAGCGGCAGCGGGAAGGAACTGATCGCCGACGCGATCTATCGCCACAGCACGCGATCGTCGGCGCCCTTTCTGGCGGTGAATTGTGCGGCGCTTCAGGAAACGATCCTGGAGAGCGAGCTGTTCGGGCACGAGCGCGGGGCGTTCACCGGCGCCGAGAAACTCCGCATCGGCAAGTTCGAGCAGGTCGACGGCGGGACGCTCTTTCTGGACGAAGTCGGCGATATGTCTCCCGCGACGCAGGCGAAAGTTCTTCGTCTGCTTCAGGACGGCACGTTCCAGCGCGTCGGCGGAAACGAGACGCAGCGCTGCAACGTCC
This sequence comes from Lignipirellula cremea, assembly GCF_056501455.1. Classification (NCBI taxonomy): domain Bacteria; kingdom Pseudomonadati; phylum Planctomycetota; class Planctomycetia; order Pirellulales; family Pirellulaceae; genus Lignipirellula; species Lignipirellula cremea. The sequence continues at coordinate 3,607,086 of NZ_CM151415.1, read as the reverse complement.
GGATTCTGGCGGCGACGAATCGCGATCTGGAAGAGATGGTGGCCGAGGGAACGTTTCGCGAAGACCTGTTCTATCGGCTCCGCGGATTCGTGATTCATGTCCCGCCGCTGCGTGAACGGCCCGGCGATCTCGAATTGCTGATGTCCAGTTTTCTGCGTCGCTTCAACGACGATCTTGGGCGACACGTTCGCGTCGTCACTCCGGAGGCGCTGCGCCTGCTTGAGATGCATCGCTGGCCAGGGAACGTGCGGGAGCTTCAGATTACCGTCCGCTATGCGATCCTCCACGCCGTCGGCGACACGATAACGTCCGGTTCGCTACCCTCTTCCGTCACGCGACCGACCGCGTCGACGGCGTCGATCGAGTCGTCAGACGACGTCGAAGGCGTTCTGGCGAGGTGGATCGAAACGCAGCTCGCTCACGGCGACGGGAAGACGTATCGCAACGTCCATTCGACGGTCGATCGAGTGCTGCTCAAGAAGGCTCTGGAGTACGCCGATTCGAGCCAGGTCCGCGCCGCCCAGGCTTTGGGCATCGCTCGCTCCACGCTGCGGAATCGACTGAGCGAACTGGAGATGGAAGGCGATCTGAAGGACGACGCGGCTGCCGTCTCCTGAAGTCACGGGCGAACCTGCCTGCGCTGGTCGAGTTCCGTCGGCGAGTTTCAGACAGCCTGTCTCGAATTCCGACAGGCGACTCGCTCGAAGAGGTCCGCCTTCTTCGATGTGAAGCCTTGTCCGAATAATTCTCCGCCTATTCGGCGACGATGCGCCGCAGCGGCAGGCGAAACGGGCACCGTTCGGCATAGCGGTTGCGAAGGCATGGGATCGACACACCGTCGCTACGGCGTGCGTCGATTCCGACGCTCAGGAGCATGAAGCCCGCCCGATGAACTCGACCGCCTTTCGATTCGCGCCTCGCGACCGTCCTCGTTCGACGCTGTCCCGTGCCGTTCTCCGACTTCCTGAGTCGCCCGGCGCCGAACGCGCGGTGAAGACGCTGGTCGCGATCGCCAGGCGCTGCGGAGCCCGGCTGCGCGGGATCACCGCGGTCGACACGTCCGAACTGCAACGCCTCGCAATCGAGTGCCCTTCGGCGGCCCATCTCATTTACGCGACCAATCGTCTCGATGATCAGGAGGCGCGACGCGACGAAGTCCGGTCCTACTTCTCTCAGGCGTGCCTTGCTGCCGGACTCGACTTCGACATGCGGCGAATCTCGGGCGACGTAATGGACCTCATGCCGGTCGAATCCCGCTTCCATGATCTGTTCGCCTTTTCTTTCGCCGCAGGGCGAAAGCGGTCGGTCGGCGAATTCTGCGTATCGGACGCGGTACAACTGCTGATCGAGGGGACGACGCCGACCCTGGCGCTGCGCGAAGGCGCCGGAACGCCGACGCGGGCGCTGGTCGTTCTCGACGGCTCGCCCGCCAGCACTCGAACGGTGCGTGCCTTTCTCGATCAGAACCTGTTCGAGTTGTCTGCGATCCGCTTCCTCGCGATCGCTCGCGACGCGGGAGAGGCCCAGTCGATCCTGCGCGAACAGTCGGACGTCTTGCGAGGCAAATACCCGGACTGCGAATGGGGATACATCGCCGGGTCTTCGAAGCGCCTGGCGGCGCAGTATGCCGAACGCTGGCAGGCGGATCTCGTCGTGATCGGGGCGCGTCGCTCCCCGCCGGTGGTCAGGTACTTTTTCGGAGAGACCGTGCGCGAAATCCTGCGACGCACGAACTGTTCGATCTACGCGTGGTCCTGAATGAACTTCGGCTCTCCGAGCGCGAACGGATCGGACCTTAAGGGTTCGTCCGTCATGAACATCGAACGCCGAGACTTCTGGAAAGAGGTCCTCACCGTCAACGGCTCCGTCTCCCCGTTCGTCCAGCGCAGAGTTTTGTTCTTCGGCCTATGGGGGACGGCCGTCTGGCTGTCGGCGACCTTCTTCCACTTCCGGACCGGGTTCGGCGTCGCGCCGTACGAGATCATCGGCGTCGTGCTCGCGCTGCTGCTCGTCCTTCGGACCAACTCCGGGTACGACCGGTGGTACGAAGGGCGAAAGCTGTGGGGCGGCATCGTCAACCAGTCGCGGAATCTCGGACTGATCGGAGCGACCTACGGTCCTGCCGACGACGAGTGGCGAAGCGCCTTTCTGCGCTGGACCGCAGCGTTCCCTCATCTGGCGCGACACAACCTCCGCGGCGAACGCGACATCGAAGCGCTCGACGGACTCCTCCGCGCCGACGAAGTTCGCGAACTGCGACGCTGCGATCACATGCCGATGCATGCGTCGCAGCAGATCGCGAAGCTTTTGCGGCGGGCCAAGGAACGGGGCGAACTCGACGGGTTCGAATTTTTGCGCGGAGACGACCAGCGTTCGCAACTGATCGATCACATCGGCGCCTGCGAGCGAATCCTTAAGACGCCGCTCGCGAAGGTCGTGTCGATCAAGATCCGGCGCTTTCTATTCCTGTACCTGCTCCTCATTCCGCTGGCGGTCGTCGATCGCTCCGGTTACCTCACGCCCATTCTGACGATCCTCGTCGCTTACCCGCTATTGTCGCTGGATCAGATCGGCATCGAGCTCGAGAACCCGTTCTCGAAGTCTCGCCTGAGCCATCTGCCGCTGGACGACATCAGCGCGACGATCGAGCGCAACGTCCTGGCCCTCGACTCTCCGTCTCCGAAAGTCGAACGGGAACGTTCGCTGCAGAGGTCCGCCGTACCGACCAACGTTTAACGGGTTGCGTTCGCAGGATCGCGAAGGACGCTAAACCTTCCTGCCTTCGATCACGCTGATCTCGGAGTCGGTCGGGACGACGCGTGCCAGTTCGAAGCCGCAGTCGGCGAAGAGGCGGCGATACTCTTCCTCCGTCCGCTCCTTGCCCCCGGGAAGGACGAGCATCGTCAGGTCGAGCAGCTTGCCGAACGAGGGCTCGTTGCCGGGCGGAATGATCATCTCCACGAGCAGCAGCCGGCTGTCGGGTTCCATCGCCCGGTGGACGTTCTTCAGGATCGTCGCAGCCCGCTCGTCGTCCCAGTCGTGGATGATGTGCCGCATCAGGTAGGCGTCAGCGCCGCTTGGAATCGACTCGAAGAAGCTGCCGGACGCGATGTCGCAGCGATCGGCGAGGCCGGCAGCGCGGACGCGCTCTTTCGCGCGGCCCGTGACCCCTTCCAGGTCGAACAGCAGCCCCCGCATCGAAGGGTACTTCCGCAGCACGGAGGTCAGCAGGCTGCCGTTGCCGCCGCCGATGTCGGCCAGCTTGCCGATGCCGCTGAAGTCGTACGCTTCGAGCATCGCGGCAGTCTCGCGCCCGTGGACGCCGACCATCGCTTCGTCGAAGACCGCAGCAGGCTCCGGGTTCTCCGAGAGATAGTCGAAGCACGGCATGCCGTAGAGATGATCGAACGAAGGCTTTCCGGTCTGCACACTGTAGAGGAGTTCGCCCCACGCACGGTAATGCTCCTCGCCGTTCATGATCGCGAGCCCGCGCTGCGACTGGGGCACGTCGCTGCGGAGGCATTCGGCCAGCGGAGTCAGCGAGAATCGCCGCTCCCCGTCCTCTGCGAACACGCCCACGCTGGCCGCGGCCCGCAACAGTCGGTAAAGCGAAGGAGCGTGCGTCTTCGTGACCGCCGCGAGATCGTCCGCCGAACGGGGGACGTCGACCAGCAGATCGGCGATGCCCAGCTTCGCGACGACATAAAGCGTCTGGCTGATCCAGTACCCGGTCAGCATCCGGTTCATCTGATCCTGCGGCGGCAACGCTTCCATCTCTCGTTCTTTCGTGACGGGACGTGAGCGATCGATTCGATCGGCGAGGAATCGTATCGAGACGCGCCCCAGCTTGTCCAGCCGTCCGCTACTCAGCCATCGACCTGCCTCAGGTAGCGCGGCGGCACGCTTTCCGCGAGCCAGACCGAATTCTCCGACAGGTAAAAGAGATGCCCTTCGTTCGCCATTCGCGTCGCGGCGACCTCGAGGACGATCGGCTTGCCGTGCCGCTTGCCGACCGTGATCGCCGTTTCGACGTCGGCGGAGAGATGCACGTGCGTCCGATTCATCGCTCGCAGGCCGTCCCGCAGGATGCCTTCGAGGAAGCGCGTCGCGGTGCCGTGGTACAGCGTCTCGGGCGGCGACTGCGATGCCAGAGCCAGATCGACCTTCAGCGAATGACCCTGGTTCGCACGAATACGACCGCCGTCCTCGCTGAAGGCGTAGCGACGCTTGGGGCAAGTCCGCACGATCTCTTCCAGCGTCGCCCGATCGAGCGCTTCGCCCTGCTCGGCGGACCGGGCGAGCAGATCCTCCACGTTCGCCCAACCCTGCTCATCGAGCGCCAGACCGATCGCGTCGGGGCGATGACGAAGGACGTAGCTCAGGTACTTGCTGACGCGAACGTTATCGGACATGGAACTCAACGTTTCTGCTTCTTCGCCCACTCGACGTGCCGCGCGATTCCGGGATGAGCGCGGAGCGAGGCGAGCGTATTATACGACTCGGCCAGGTCGCGCTCCTGCGGGATCAGTTCGTGGACCGCGCGGTGGCAATGCCGGCAGAGCGGGATCTTGCGCGAGCGCATTTCGTCGATGCCGAAGCGCTCGCGAAATCGCTTCTTGCCATGCATCGCCCGCGGGATCAGATGATGGGCGCTGACCGGCACGACGCGCTGGCACAGGGCGCAGCGGGAAGGGTCGATGGCGTCGGACGATTCGTTCATCGCTTCGTTACGATCGTCGCAGGGTTCACGATGCCGCGAGGAGCTTTCCGATCACGTCGTAGGCCAGCTTTCCCGCGAGGGCGCACGAGACGATCAGTCCCAGAACGGCCATAACCATCAGCCACAGCGTCGCCACGCGACCCTCGCCGTCGGCACGATGCAGAGAACCGAGATAGAGCAAGGCGAGCGCCAGCGCGGGAAGTCCGACGACGGTCAGCGACTGGGCGAACGTGATCAGGTTCGCGGTGCCCTGCTTGTCGCCGGTCGGGTCGACGAGCGCGATCACGGCGACGCTCATGCCGACCAGCAGCGCCGCGGTCGTCAGGATCTTCGGACCCCGTTCGGAGATGCGGCTCCCCCAGCCGAGGCTGTCGGAGAGAATCGTTCCGCCGACCATCGCGTTGACCAGGAACGAACTGAAAGCGCCCGCGAGCAGCCCGACGCCGAAGACGATCCGGGCGCCGTCGCCGAAAAGAGGTTCCAGCGCCCGCGCGACGTCGGCGACCTGCATCTCCTTGATCGTCTCCGGCGAAAGCCGTCCGTAAAAGACGAGCGACGCGGTCAGCAGAACGATCGCCGTGATTCCGCCCAGGGTGGAGATACCGACGATCGAATCGACGAGCCCCCGCTTCAGATCCTTCGGCCCCCACCCCCGCTCCTTCACCAGGTAAGCCTGATAGAAGGCGCCGCCGATCGAGAACGTCGTTCCGACCATGCCGAGGAACGCGAACCAGTCGAGCTTCGGGGCCGCTCCGGAGCCGATCGTTTCGTCCGCGACTCGGGGGGCGACGACGAGAGCGACGACGAAGTTGGTGACGAAGGCCAGGATCATCAGCAGCACGAGCCACTTCATCAGTCGCTCGACGTGTCCGTACAGCCCTCGCGAGACGAAGAGGCAGACGATCACGGCGATATTCAGCGCGACGAGCAGCGTCGGCGCGACCCACTTCGTTCCCGGCGACGTTTCGGACGATCCGACGATCGACTCGACGCCGGCGATGACGGCGACGTTATTGCTCCACTGAAAGATCGCGACCAGCCCGAACAGGATCAGGCCGACGGCGATCGCGACCGGCGCGCCGAGCCGGGCGCGGATCTCCTGGCAGGGACTGTTCGGAAACAGGACGCCGATCCGCGCGGCGAGCGCGACCGATCCGATCATCAGGCCCGCGGCGCCCAGCACGACGAGCGCGCCCAGCGGCCCGAACGAGGCGCCGACCTTGGAACTGGTCAGGATGCTGCCCGGGCCGAGCACGACCGCCGCGACGACGATCGCCGGACCGAGTTCAGCGAGCGCGCGAAGCTTGATCATGAGCGGCACGTAGCGAGATGTCGAAGGCGGGACCCGTCGGCGGGCGGAGGTTAGCCTATCCTCTGCGACGGCGCGGTTCCACAGTTTCGGTCCCTACCGGCGCCCTGCCTCGCTCACTCCTTGGTCCAGATCCGCGTATTGAGGTTCAGATCCTCGACGATCCCCGTGGCGAGAACGAGGTCGGCGAAGAACTCCTCGATCATCTTCACGTCGACCAGGCTCTTGACGAGCCGCGGCTCGAACAGGTTCTTCGTCAGCGGCAGCGCGACGTAGACCCGCGAATCGGCGAACGAAACGTAGACGTCCGAGCCCGTCTTCGCGCGGAAGTCGAGCAACCGCCGCATCAGCGCGGGCGAAAGGATGTATCGCGCCTCGACCTGGTCGTCGGCATGCACGGCGAAATGCGTCTCGAAATCGGGGTCTTCCAGCTTCACCAGTCCGGGGCGAACCATGTTCATCCCCTGAAGCGCTTGCCCGAACCACTTGCCGAACACCTTCTCCGCCGTGTCGGGCAGCACCACGGTGACGCCGCGGAAGTCCTTGTTGAAGTCGGCGACGAAGAAGAGGCCCTTGAAGATCGTATGCCAGGTCGTCTTGCGGCGGCCCTTGCTGTCGGTCGACGTCGTCTTGTATTCGGCGTGAACCTCCGAGAAGCGGATCGCCGTCTTGTCGAGCGTGCCGGTGACGCAGTCCTCGCCCTTGTAACGATCGATCCCCCTCAGGAAGAGTTGGCTCGCCTGGAACTCATGCTGACCGATACAGTCGGTCGGCGAGTAGTGCAGCGTCGGATCGAGAAACTTCACCAGCCGGTCGACCACCGTTCGCTTGAACCGAAGCGGGTAGTCGCCCTGAAACCAGACGCCGAGCAGGACCCAAAGGAGGGCGCCGACGATGCCTCCTACGATCAGAGCGACGAAGTGCATGAAGTAGATCGTGATCGCGATCACGATCAGCGCGAGAATTCCGCCCGCGAGCATCAAGCGGAACAGGATTTTCTTACGTTCGGCGTCCAGGATTTCCAGTTCGGGACGGAGGTCCGACTGGAAGAACGCACGAACTTCGTCAGGAGTGCGCATGGGGGCCGGGCTTCGAAGTCAGGCGGGACGTGGAGGCGGGAAATCCGCTCATTCGAACGGCGAAGCGATCTGTCGATCGGCCACCGTCCTGGGCGCCATGCCTGCCTCTTCGAAGGAAGGGCGGGCATGTAAACGCTCGGCCGAACCGAACATGCCCACGCTGCTTCGCGACGTGGGCATGGCACACAGCGGGAACTCGATCGCCGAAACGATCAATTGTTGAAGAGCTGCTTCACGTCGACGTTCTGGCGTTCCTTCTCCGCGATCTCGAAGACCTCCCGCGGACGGAAGCCGAACATGCCGGCGACCATGTTCGTGGGCACCATCTGCACCGAGTCGTTGTAGTCGGTGACCGAGGCGTTGAACGCGCGGCGACTGGCGGAGAGCTGCTCCTCGACCTCGTTGAGCGATCGCTGAAGTTGGTTGAAGTTCTCGCTCGCCTTCAAGTCGGGATACGCCTCGACCTGCACCATCAGGCGCCCCATCGCACGGTTCAGTTCGTTGTTGAGGTGAACCGCCTCCTCGGGAGAGGTCGCCGGAGAGGTCGCCCGGGCGCGAAGCTCGGTGATCTTCGTCAGCGTCTCGCTTTCGTGCTTGGTGTACTGCTGCACCGTCGCGACGAGGTTCGGAATCAGGTCGTACCGCTTCTTGAGTTGCACGTCCATCGACGCGAAGGCGTTGTCGACCTGGTTCCGCTTGCCGACGAGCGTGTTGTAGGCGAACGCCACGAACAGCAGCGGAACCACGACCAGAGCGGCGAGGCATCCCAATCCGAGCAGCAGTTCGACCATGCAGCGAGACTCCGGAAAGCGACAGGTGCGACGATCAGGGGCGAGACAGAATCGAGGAGCTATTCGCTCTCCGGGACCCGATCTTGCCCGGACGCGTCGCGGCGGAGGAGACCGCCTCCCTGCGACGCGTCGCGCCAAGTCCCGTTCCCGGTAAGATACCTTCCGGGGGGGCCAGCGCGGCGAAGCCCCATCGAAGATTGCCTGCGACAGCCGAGCGGAGCGCACGTTTGTTCGGATCTGCCGTACCGTGGGCCTATCCCGTGCTGATGGGGGCGAGCCTGCTCCTGCTGACCGCCCTGCTTCGCCGCCGGCAGACGAAGCTCGCGATCAGTCCGTTCGAGAAACTGGGCCTGGCGCTGGGGGGTCTGGTCGGCGCCGCACTGGGAGCGAAGCTTCCGTTCTGGATCTGGAACGCCGTAATCGGGGAGGCGGCGTCGACCGAGGGCGTTTCGAGCTGGGTCTGGCTCGCCAGCGGCAAGACCATCCTGGGGGGCATCGTCGGCGGCTACCTCGGCATCGAGCTGATGAAGTTCGCGCTCGACGTCCGCGTCCGAACGGGCGATACCTACGTCGTCCCGGTCGCCGTCGCCGTCGCCGTCGGACGCCTGGCGTGTTTCGTCGGGGGCTGCTGCTTCGGCGTTCCGACCGAGGCGCCGTGGGGGATGCAGTTTCCGCTCGCCTCCGACGGAGGAACGCTGCTGCGGCATCCGACGCAGCTCTACGAGGCTCTGTTCCACGCCGCGGCGGCAGGCTTCTTCCTCGTCTGCGAGCGACGCGACTGGTTCACGGGTCAGCGGATCAAGCTTTATCTGATCGCCTACCTCGCCTATCGCTTCGTCACCGAGTGGCTCCGCCCCGAGCCTGAAGTCTTTCTCGGCTTCACGGCGTACCAGCTCGCCTGCCCCGCGCTGATCGCGATCTTCGGAGCGCTCTACCTTCGCGACGAACTGCGTTACGGGCGAAAGCCGCTCGCACGGACGAGCCCCGATCCGGCGGCCTCTGATCCGGCTGCGTAGCGGAGCGGGCTAAGGTCGCTGCCACTTGCCGTCGCGGAAGACCGTCTCGGCAGGATCGAAGGGAGTGACGTTGCTCCACGTCGGCCAGGCGACAGGAGCACGGTTTTCCGCCGAGAACGGATCGTCGTCCGCCGACTTCGCGGAACCGGCGAGGGTGCCTTCGGCCCGCAGCGACCGCTCGAGCGGCACGAGAACCGCGAGAACATCGTAATCGGGGCGGAAGATCCGCTCCGCGAGACTCGCCTTGAGCGCTTCCATCGGAACGGGAGGATCGAGCGAAGCGAGCAGCGTCGCGATGTCGCGATCCTCGAAGGCGCGACGCGCGGTCGCGACCTCTCCGCGGCGGTAAGCCTGGATCCCGGCCGTCAGTATGCGCGCGCGTCCGGCGTCGATCTTCGGAGCGGTCGGCTTCGCGACGACCCCTTCCGCTGCGGGTCCGGAAGGATCGACCAGCGACGCCATGGTCCGTGCCTTTCGCGCTTCGTCGGAGGTCGCTGCGACGTTCGCGAGTCCCAGCGCAGCCTGCCGGCCGTGTACCTGCGGCGCCAGACTTCCCGCGATCAGGAACATCCGCCGGGCGGCGTCGCGGGCCTCGGGATCCTGCTTCTTGATCGAGAGTTCTTCGGCGTATTGCAGGTAGCCCAGCGGATCGTCGGGCGAAAGTCCGGCCAGACGTTCGGGATCGACCGTGACGACCAGGTCCTCGATCCGGTCGCGCAGGAACGTCGTCCGCTTCACCGTGCCGTTCGCCTGCGGCACGTCGAGCACTACCGTCGACGCGTCGGCGGAGATGAGATAGCCGTAGACCGGCTCGTCCTCGCCGACCAGGAAGACCGCCGCGGCGCGGACGAACGAAGTCGCCGCGAGGCTCAACGCCAGGACGCAGCAGCAGAGCGTCGCGGTCGTTCGCATGCGTTCGAATCGGCTGCGGGAGCGGGCGCTCACTTCTTCGTCTCCTCGCCGCGCATGGCCAGCAGGAACAGCGTCCGCTCGCCGAAAAGCAACTGCTGCAGGACGTCCTCACACTCGGCGTCGTTCGTCGCGAGCGTTTCGACGAGCCGCCGCGACTGATCGGCGAACGCGGGCGTCTCGCGTGCAGCTCGTTCCGCCTCGAGTCGGACGACCAGTCGCTGATAGAGCGCCGCGCGCTGCAGATCGCCGGACGCCAGTCGCTCGACCGCCGGGAAGAGGGGCCGCGCGTCCGCGAGCGCCCTGGAATCGGGCTGCGCCGTTTCGACCGACGCCATCGCGACCTGCGCGAGCGACTGATAAGCCTGTCCGATCGACCCTGACGGCGAAGCGTTTCCCGGCGCGAGCATCGCTCGTCGATAGTCGATCAGCTCCGCGATGCGACCGGCGACGTCCAGCAGCTCGGGCGAGGCGCCGCCGCTGCCGCTGCCGATTTCGCTCAACCGTCGGGAGGCCTTCTCCAGCAAGGCGTCGGTCGCAGCGATCTTCCAGTCCTTATCCGCGGGCGTCCAGCCGGGGCCGAGGAAGGCGCGAATCAACTGGCGCCGCGGTTCGCTGGGAGCTGCTTCGGGCCAGACGCCGATCGCGTCGACCAGCGCCAGCGTCACGGTCGGCCACTCCGAGATCTTCGCCATCTCCGTCGCGACGATGCCGGCCTCCTGCAGGGTGACGAATTCGCCGGCGGCGTAGTCGAGGATGCCGTCGGCGACGTCGTACGGAACGTCGGAACCCTCTGCGAAGAAGCGAGTGATCCGCCTGAGCGTGTCGATTCGAACTCGGGCCGGCGTCGCCTTCGCGTTCTCCAGCTTCGCGGCGTCGGCGCGCATGTCCGTCAGCTTCTCGGGCGCGATCTCGACGAAGCTGCTCCCGCCTGCGAAGGCAGGCGCTTCCGCTTCATCGATCGCTTCTTCAACCGCGGGCGCTTCAGCCAACTCATCGAAGATCGCATGGCGGCCTTCGCTTTCGAGAGCCCAGGCCTGCGTCGTCAGCCGCGACAACTGCTCCAGATCGAGCAGCGCATTCTTCGGCGTGCTGATCACGAAGCGATCCGTCGCGACCCAGGGCTCGGCCTTGAGTCGAAACGCGTTCAGACGACGACGTCGTTCGAAGTCGCTGTCCACCGCGATGCCGAGCGCCCCGCGGAGGTTGGCAGCCAGTTCGTCCGGCGGCTCGCTCGACGGTCGGTCGTAGCGCAGGCGCAGGGACGACGCCAGAGCTTCCTGCAATTCGGCGTCGGTCGTCTCCTCCATCAGGTCGATCAGCGCGGCGACCGCCTGGGTCGACGTCGACATCGACAGCAGGTTGAGCGACGTCTGGAACGTGGCCCAGTCGCCCGGATGCTTCAGCAGATAGTCCCGCACGAACTGCGCTTCGACTCGATCGGTCTCCTTCCGCGCGGGGACGAAACGTTCCAGCATTCGCTGCAGAACATTGCGGCGCTCCGTCACGTCGGCGAGGGTCAGGTCCGACGCGGCGAGTCGATCCAGCCAGAGGGCCCCGGTCGCGGCGAAGCAGGCAGAGAGCCAGTCCTCTTCTTCCAGTCGACCGGGCGAAAGCTTCAGTTCCGCCGCGAGCGCACGCTTCCAGTCTTCGACCCGCTCGGGCGGAGCGTCGAATCGACTGAGCGCCCTGCCGATCGCCTGCAGCGTCGCGAACGAGATCGTGTACTCCTGCGACGAACCCGGCGAGTTCGCCTCCGGCATGATGAGCGCGAAGGTTTCCCGCCTCAACGTTTCCGACGCTTTCGCGTCGGGTTCGATCAGGACCAGTTCCTGCCAGAGCCGTTCCAGCGCCTGCCGCACGACCGGCGAGGTGGCGCCGGCCTTCAGCTCGCTCGCCATTCCGTCGTAGGCGCGGGAACGCTGCACGGGATCTGACGAGCGGACGGCGTCGACCCACGGCGCGCCGGACCGCTCGCGCGCCAGTTGCGAGTGTGCCAGAGCCGCCTCGGAGTTCCACCAGTCCGGAAGCGCATCGACAGGCGGAACGGCGACCCGGGAGCCCCCCGACGCGACGGCTTCGTCGCCGTTCGTGGTCGACGGATCCTTGACGGCAGAACGGGGACCGAAGTCGAGGTAGTCGGGAAAGAGAAAGAGGGCCGCGAGAAATCCGCCCGTCATCAGGACCGCGCCGATCGCCAGCGCGGCGTACCGGGCGCCCATCGAGCGATCCCGCTCGTCGGCGTGGGCGAGCGTTCTGCGGACGCTGAAGAGCTCGTCGTCCGTCTCCGAATTCGAATACCCCCACGATTCCCCGTGGCGATAGAACTCTTCGAGATCGGACCTGCCGATGCGATCGCTCTGCGAGAGGCGCTGGGCCAGATACGCTCGAAAGTGACGACGCGATTCCTCCGCCGTAAATCGTTTCATCCCGACGGCGGCGAGCGTGCGATCGAGCACGTCGTCCAGCCGCGTCGGTTCGACGCCGAAGCGCTCGACCGCGATCGATCGGGCGCGGCGTTCCAGGTAGGGGCGAAAGATACCGTCCGGGATGCGTTTCGCGTTGCAGACCAGCCACGCCTCGAACGCCCGCTCTTCCGCCGGTTGCACCAACTCCGGTTGCCTGGGCGCCGATTGCCCGGGGGGCGGAGGCGGAGGGGTCGGGGGCAGCCCCGGCTTTCCTCCCCGGATCGCGGGAGGCGACGACGAACCGCCGCCGACTGCCGGCGCGGGCGGAGGCGCGCCGTCGGAATCGGAGCGGAGCAGTCGAACCGCGGCGGCAGCGTCTTCCGCGGAGAGGCCCATCCGCCGGGCGTGCGCGTCGAGAAGCGCCAGGCTCCGCGCATTCAGGCCCCGCTCGCGTGCGAGGATCAGCGGCGCTTCCTGGAGGAACCGCGCGAAGGCGGCTTCTTCGTCCGTCGGCGCGACCGCGCTATCCGCGGCCGGGAACTGAAACTGCGGCGGCATCGGGGGCGACATTCGGTCGGCCATAGTCGAACGTCCTCCCGCCTTCCGCCTGTTCAGCCGACCGTTTCCGTCCGATCGAAGCCCCGCGAACTCCCCGACTCCGTTCCCGACATCGCGTTCATTATAGAGTTCGGTCAATCGGGGTTACGGCGACTTCCAATTCGCGGCGAGCGATTCGAAACGCTCTCGCGTCGCCGGATCGTCGATTTCCGGATAAAGCAGGCGAAACTGACGGTAGACCTTCTCGGCCCCGGGCGGGTCGGTCTGGGCTAGCGAGGCGATCTGCAGGTACTTCGCCTCCCACCAGCGCTTGTCCTCGGCGCTCAGCCCCCGCAGAACCTTCAAGGCCAGGTCCCGCGCGTTGACGTACTTCTGCCGCGCGAACAGCACCTGGGCCTGCAGCAGCAGGTAGTTCAGCTCGTTCGGCTGCGCTCTCAGGAGGAGCGCCAGCCGCCGCTCGGCATCCTCCAGATCGCCCGACTCGCGAGCCTTTACGGCGAGACGATAGTGCGCGGCCCGCGCATTCTTGTCGCTCGCCAGCGACTCGGGCGTCGCGCTGTCGGCGATTCGCGCGTAGATCTCTTCCAGCCGCTCGGGAGAGACGTTCCACTTCGCGGCATTGATCGCCTGAAGCGTCAGCGCGTCCCGCTCCTGCGGCGTCCCGGCTGCATTCTGCGAAAGCCATTCCGCCTCCTCGCGAGCACGTTCGAGGTCGTCGCCGTTCGCCGCGGCATGCATCCGCAGGGAATGCCACTCCCGCACGTTCGGCGAATCGGCAGGCGCCGCCGCCAAAGTCCCCGCCGTTCGATCGAGCAGCGCTCCGACCGCGCTCCAGTCGGGCTTCGACGTCCTCGCGGAAAGGCGCGCGCCGAGCAAGGCGACCTCGAGCTTCGTCTCGGGCGACGCTTTCGAGTCGAGCGTCGCGGAGACGAAGGCGCTCGCGTCGCCGAAGATCCGTCCGCGCGCGGCAGCGTCCCGAGCTTCGTCCGACATCCGGCCGTACAGCCTGGCGATCTCGCGCTGGGCTTCGTCGAACTTGGGATCGCCGACCGGAACTCGCTGCCAGACGGCGAGCGCGTCCTGGGGCGGGCTGGCCTTCGAGCGCAGTCGCGGCAGCGCGTCGCGGGCCCGCTTTCCGATCTCCGTATCGGGCATCTCGGCGACGATTCGCTCGAGCGCCGAGAGGGCGGCATCGTAGTAAGACTTCTCGGTCTCGCCCAGCTTGTAGTAGGCGACGAACGCCATCCAGGCCGCTTCGCCAGCAGAAGCGCGACCGGCGTCCTTCAAGGCCTTCCACGCCGCCTCGAATCGCTCCGCGGCATCCTTCAAGCGCTCTCTGCCGTAGAGCGCATGCCCCAGCCGATAGAGCGCTTCCCCGCGGAGTCCCGGGTCCTCGTTCGCCTCGGGTCGCGCGAGCGCCGCTTCGTATCCCGCGATGGCACGATCGAAGTCAGCCGGATCCTTCGACTTCTCCGCCGCGGCGAAAGCACGTTCCGCGGCGAGGTACTGGACGTAGAACCCGTCGCCGAGCGCTTCGTCGCCGATTTCGTAGCGCTCGACCAGTTCGTCGAGCACGTTGAACACCCGCATCCGCACGAGCCGCCCGACGCCGAGTTCGGCAAGCTGGGCTTTCTCCGCGGGAGGAACGTCCGGCGAAGCGAACGCGCGGCGAACGAGCGTGACGCAGAAGTTCACCTTCCCCTGCGTCGGTTCGGGCGTGAAGGCGGCGATCGTCGTCCGGGCGAAGGCGATCGCTTCCTTCCAGAGGTGGGCGTTCAGGAGGCCCGACAGGCGCCAGTTGGGCAGTTCGTCCCGCACGCTAGCCGGCACGGAGAAGTGCTGCAGCCACTGATGCACCATGTCGGCGCGCGTCGTGTCGCCGAGCGCGAGCAGCGAAAGTTCCAGGCCGATCGCCGCCAGCGATCGATATCTGACCTCCAGCGCAAGCCAGTCGGGCCGGACGTCGGGGTAGCTTTCGCCTGCGACGCCGAGGTATCGTTCGAACGCGCCGATCGAAGCCTCCAGCGCCGGACGGTCGGCCCGCTCGGTCACCAGCCAGCGGTAGTACTCGGCCCAGCCCGCGAAGAAGTGCGCCCGGTTCCACGCCTCGATGACGCTCGCCAGTCGCCGATCGAGTTCGGGCGAAGCGGTATCGGCGTCGTCGACCTGCGTCTGAACCGCTTTCCGCTCTTCGTCGAGTCGCAGCGAGGCTTCGACCAGCGTCGGCCCGATGCGGGGGAAAGTCGCCTTCGCCAGGTCGTACGACTTCTGGTCGTTCGCGTCGGCTAGCCACAGGTTCAGCACCGCTTCGCCGCGGAGGAATTCCCCCTGCAAACGAATGATCGCGAGCGACGGCGAATCGACGGCTGGGAACTCCTTCACCAGCCGGTCGAGCGTCTCCGACCGCCGCGCGAATTCCTGCTCGTCGATCCCCGGCTCCGTCAGAAGCGCCGCGTACAGGTCGGCCAGCTCCCGCGCGAGCCGCTTGCCGCGCGCGTCGTCTTTCGTGCGTCGGAGTTCGTTTTCCAGATGAACGGCCGCGACCCGATCGAGTCCCAGGCCCTTCAGATACTGGAGGACCTGCGTACCGGGATCGTTCCCCGCCGGCGCCTGGGCCGCGAGACGCGCTGCTGTCGCCGAAGAGATCGCGGCCAGCAGCATGATGGAGAGAACCGTCGGGAGGAAGCGTCGTCCGATCACGGCGCGCCTCCCGTCGGAATGTAGGAAACGACGGCGAAGCCCGCGTCGCGCGCCGCCTGGACGGCGGTCGCCCCCATCCCGAACGGAGCCGAGTCGCTGACGCGAACGAAGGCTCCGGTCGACTTGTCCGGGAACTGGCTCAGGGTGACCGTGAGTTCCCGGGGGTCGACGAAGTCCCGACCGCCCAGTCGATAGACGAAGCCGCCCGCGCCGGAGGTGACCTCCACGATCGCGGGTTCGAAGTCGGCGGCGCTCGCCGTGGCGCTCGCTTCTTCGACGCGTGTGGCCGGATCGAGTTCACGCTCGGTCTGCACGAAGCTCGTCGTGATCAGGAAGAAAATCAGCAGCAGAAACACGACGTCGATCATCGGCGTCATGTCGAGCGCGATCATGCGTCTGCGCGAGATTTTCCGGGAACTGAGCTTCATGATCGCTTCGCGAGCGTACGACGTCGTGTGACTGCTACCGACTCGTCTATCGTTATCCGTTAGCTTGATCGAAGTGGTTCGGGTGCCACTGGCTCCGCCAGTGCCGAAGCTCGAAGGATCGTCAAACAGAGTTGGCCCTGCCTCCGGGAAAGCGCTGGCGAAGCCAGTGGCACCCGGAGGAGAAGATGACTTTACGCAACTGGAGGATCATTACTGCGGCTTCTGAACGGCCATGCGGATCTGCAAGACGCCCAGCCGATTGAGCGTCCGGACCACCTCGTTCACCGCCCGGGCGTCGCCGGCGGCGTCGCCTCGCACGGTCACCTTCATCGACGAAGGATCCTGACCCCGCCGGGCGATCTCCCGGTCCATCCAGACCGCGAGTTGCGGCGATGTGACCGCCTGTCCCTGGACGATGATCTGACCGGCGGCGTCGACGTTGACGACCAGCGGTCCCTCCTGCTGGTCCTTCGTTCCTTCGAGCTTGGGAAGTTCGAGCTGTTCGCGATTGACGTTCGAGACCTGCGAGACCGTCATGAAAAAGATCAACAGCAGGAACACGACGTCGATCATCGGCGTCATGTCCATCGACGTCATCGTCGAACGCTTGTGTTTGGTCAGTCGCATAGCAGGCCGTTGATCTTCTCAACGACCTGCGTTCGCCGCACGGATGCGGCGTCGAAACAGCGGAAGTTCCGTTGTTTCGCGAGGCGTGAGAAACTTGTTTCGAACTTGCCGAGCGTGATTTTCGCCACGAAGGCGAAAATCGACGTGTCGATAATGTGATGCCGTATCGATTCGATTCCGTCGAGGCCGCAGACCCTACCGCTGACGTCCGAGCGGCGAGAGGACGCGCTCGACGCGCTTTCCCGCTTCCGCGACGATCGAGTCGATGCGATTCCGGAAGTAGCTGAAGAAGATCGTGCAGGGAATCGCGACGATGAGTCCGAGGAACGTCGTGACGAGCGCCTGACCGATCGAGCCGGCCAGTTCGTCGGGCCGCGCGGCGCCTTCCTTTTCCGCGATGACGTTGAACGCGGAGATCATACCGGCGACCGTTCCGAGCAGCCCCAGCATCGGAGCGATCGCGCCGATGACGCCGAGCACTTCGGTCTTTCGATAGAGCCGCGCCGTTTCGTCCTCGCCCGCTTCCTCGACGGCGTATTTGTAGTCGGCGAAGCCGAACTCGCTGCTGCGGAAGCGTTCCAGGCCGGCCTGAACGACATGCGCCGCCAGCGAATCGGCTTGCGGCTGTTCGCAGTAGGCGATCGCGTCGTCCAGGCGACCTTCCTGAATCATCTGCTCCAGATCGATCAGAACGTCCTCGGGCATCAGCCGAGCGCGACGGATCGTGACGAAGTGCTCGATGATGAACCCGACCGCGACCAGCGACGCCACGCCGATCAGCGCTCCGATCCACCCCGCAGCGTAGAGGTTCTTCACCAGGAGGTTCGGCTGCTCATCGCCTCCGTCGCTATCGGAAGCCCTTCCCGCCGGCGGAGCAGCCGATTCGGCGTCGAATGCGGCCGGATCGGCCTCTTCCTGCGCGAACGCGGTAGGCCAGTTCGTCGGAGCGAAGAATCCGAGCGTCAGCAGGAGCACGCCCGTCGCGATCCAACGGAACGCCCGCGCACGGGTCGCCAGCGAGGACAGACCTGAAGAGGCCAGACCGGCCGAAGCTCGCGTGCCGGAGTTGGAGGAGGTGAAGGGCATGTCCTGCTTTCTGTCGCTCAGGGCGAAGACTCGTGATTTCAGGGATGGCTGACGTGAGGGCGACGAACCGATCGGATCAGCTTGCCGGCGGAGGCCCTGCCCCGCCGCGTGCGAAGGAGGTCTCCGGGAATCGGGCGGAGAGTTCCGCCCGCAGGCGAGCCGCTCCCCTCGTGTCGCCCGCGCGTTCGAGAGCGTTCGCCGCTTCGGACAGCGAGGCCGCGGCGACGACAGGTTCCGACGCGCTGAACAGCACGGGAACGTGCAGCATCGCCGCAATGCCTTCGTCGCGAATCGCCGCGTCGTCGGACGAAGCGATGGCCGCTCCGCTGGCGTAGATCCACGCCGGCTGAAGCGAGGGCGTCAATTCCGTCCACCGCGGGAAGTTCTTCTGCGCCGCGGGAACGTCCGGGCTCCGCTTCGCCAGCGCCAGTTGCATGCCGATCAGATCGCGAAGCGCGACGATCGCCTTCGCCTCGCCCTGAAGCGAAGCCTGAATGTTCTGCGCGACGTCCAGATCGCCGGAAGCGATCGCGAGCGCCGCGGCGTACGCGTACAGACCGGGCTGCCTGAGTTGCCGCTCGCGGATCGTCGCCACGACGTCGGCGTAGGCCTGACGCGCGGCGATCGCGTCGAAGAAGATGGGCGAAATCTCGCGGACGAGGCCCGTCGCAAGATCGATCTCCATCCGGCGCTTCCCAGGCAGGCGATCGGCCACCGTCGGGTCTTCGCTCAACAGCGCCAGACACCGCAGATACGAGACGATCGCCTCTTCGCGACGCCCCTGCTTGAGCCGCCCCCACATGGCGGCCTGGTTCACGAGGAACGCGGTCGGTCCGCGTCGGTCGCGATACTTCTCCAGAACGGGTTCCGCGACTTCGGCCAGTCGACCGTCCGCCCCGCTTTCCAGGTTCTGACGAATGCGGAGCAGCGGAATGCCGAGTTCGCCCAGCGCCTGATTGAATTCGGCCTGGCGATCGGCGGCGATCTGTCCGCGTTCGATTTCATCCCAGCCGAAAGTGCGACCGTCCCCGAGCCGCACGCCGTCGAGATCGAAGCTCTCGACCGTCACGTCGTTCAGGACGGTCAAATTGCGCAGGATGATCCGATCGGCGAACGCCGGAGCGGCGAAGCCCAGCAGCGCCAGAGCGACGACGAGCCGCAGCCCGCGCCGCGACAGCCGAAAACGACGGACGCAGCCGGGCCGATGGGCGTTCGTTGAAATGCGGGAAACGCTGCTCATCCGTCCGTGAATCGAGTCTTGCGGGAGTCGGCGCCGGAGCGAGGCGTCTCGATGGACGGCCAAAGTAGATTCTATGCGACGGACGTCCCTTCCGAGAGGAACGCGGGACCTGGTCGCTTCGCGAGTCGTCCGTCCGACATCCGATCGCGCAGGATCGGCTAATCGCAGGATCGACCGGCGACGGAAGCGAACGTGAAAGAATAGAGTCGCCGCCGCAAGGCATGCAGGGGCGGAGGCGACGGATCGCGCGGGTCGCATCGATTGAATAGGTCCGGCGCGCTCTGCGGCCGCCGGCGTGACGCCCCTGTCACCGGATACATCATATCCACCGGACAGCGCGTCGAGGCAAGCGATTTGTTTCGCTCGCCTGCGTTCTTTGCGGCACTGCTGGCCGGTTCGCGTTCACCGACGCTTCGCACGACCATCGGATTCCGCCCTGCACTTCGTCGAGCTTGTGTGCCACGGCTGGCTTGTCCAGCCAAGCCTGACAGCGAGCGCCGACTTCGCCTCCCGGAAAGCGCTCGACACGACTTTGCGTCTGGAAACCCGGCGGCTTTTGCCTAGAGCGACTGCCTGAATCGATCGACTGTCGCCAGCGCCCTGCACGGCTGGACAAGCCAGCCATGGCACATGGATGAGCCTTTGCGGCGAACCGACGGGCATCTCGCCGCGTAGCGTCTTTCGGGTCGTTCCCGTCGCGAAGTCTCTCTTGACGTTCGGATCGAGCGGCTCCTACTATCCGCCGCCGACCGAGGGTCTTCGCGTCGGCACGACCCGAAAATCTTTCCCTGTTTCCTGACGGATCGGCTCGATTCGCCTGCGTTCGCGGACGATGCGATCGATAGCGGGGGCAGGATGCGCGTAGCGTTCGAGACGCCAACGGGCTTGTACCTCGACGCGATCGTCGAGGTAGCGACGCCGCGTACGCGGAGAATGAGTCTCCGCTCCAGTTGAAGGGATTCATCCGATGAAGTCGGCCCTCCGGCAGATCGTGCTTCTTTCCTGCGGCGGCGGCTGCGTGCTCGTCACGTCGACGGGTTGCTTCTCGTCGAAGTCGGGCTGGAACCCGCTCGCGTGGAACTCCAGCTCTTCGAGCCTCGCGCAGAAGAGCGGAAACTATCCCGATCCGCCCTCGATCGCGGCGACGCCGAAAGCGGTCACCACGCCGGCGGTCGCCCAGGGCAAGACGACCAGCCCCACCATCTCGATGGGCGAAACGGGGCCTTCCTCCGAAGTCGCCGACGCATCGGGAGCCAAGTCGCCGAGCGCGTCCGGCGCCAACGTTCCGAGCGCCTCGTACGGGGCTCAGCCGGTCGGTTACACGTCGGAAGGATCGATCGGCGCCGCGGGCGGGGGAGCCCAGAACGGCTTCTACGCTCAGGATTACCCGGGAGCCGCGGCACGCACCTCCGCGGGCGGGACCGCCCCGCCGCAATCGAACCCTTACGCAGGCTCCGCCTACCCCGGCGCAGCGAGCGGATACGGACAGCAGCCGGCGCCGGTGATGGACGTCGCTCCCCCCAGCCGCACGGGCGGCTACCCCGCTGCCAACGCCGCATATCCGAATCAGGGCTATCCCGCTTCCGGCTACCCAGCTTCGGGATATCAGGGCTCGGGTTATCCGGCGGCCGGTTATCAGGCTACAGGCGCTCCCGCGGGCGGCGGCTACGGCGGCTCGGCTTATCCGACCTCGACCGGTGCGGCGGGCTATCCCGCGACCAGCAATCCGTACGGAACGACTCCGCCGACGTCGAACTATCCGACCGGCGGCTACGCTCCGACGTCGGGCGGTTATGCCCCCGCGTCCGGCTATCCGTCCGGCGCCACGGGCGGCTACCCCGCTTCGACCGGATCGCCCGCACCGACCTCGCAGTATCCTTCGAGCTACCCCAGTTCGTCGTACACGCCTGACAGCGGCGCCACGTATCAGACCTCGACGAACGCGACGAGCTACCCGACCGGGGCCGCTCCCTATGCGACGGGAGGCGTCGGTTCGACGACGACCAGTTCGACGGCGCCTGCAACGCCGAGCGGTCCTTGGACGCCGGGCAGCACCGGTCGCACCGGCCTGTCGCTCGATCGTCTGGAAGCGGGCAAGCCGAGCACGACCGGCGCGGCAGCGAACTCGTCTTCCTACGGCTATCAGACGTCCTACCCGACTTCGACCCCGACGACCAGCGCGGCCAAGGCGCCGGCCTCGGCGGAGTTCGTTCCCGCTGGCGGACCGACGGCTTACACCGCGGCGGCTCCGCCGGCTTCGCAGTCGTTCAGCGGCTCGAACGATTTCCAGCCGGCTCACGGCGGCGACTTCGCTCCTGCCGGCGGCGCCGGGTCTTCGTCCAGCTTCGTCCCCGCGACGACCTCGCCCCCTGCGACGTCGAAACCGGCGGGTCCGCAGTACAACGAAGCTCCGTCGAACTTCAACATGCGGTTCTAGAGCGTTCGGCATCGACCTAACAGTCCGTTGATTTCCCTGGTCGCGAGAGCTTGAGCGTTCAAAAGGTCGCTGAGCGTCGAGGCATCAGGAGCGGGAGCCGGACGGCGATCGAGATGCTGAGGATCGCTCGATGCGATCTGGCGGCGAAATGGGCGAAGCTGGAGAGTCGAAAAGTGGCAGAAAGCGCCTCGCACAGGTCTCCGAACTGTTTCGGCTTGCCCGCTCCGAGCAGTCGCCGCAGGATCCGTCCGAGGTTGTAGGCGACGGCGGCGACGAGATAGCGCTTGCGGATCTTCGCGAGCCCGCGAAGCCAGGTCCGACGCGATCCGCCGGTCTCGAGCACGTGCGCGAACGTCCGCTCGACCTTCTCGCTTCGTAGACGCTGCAGCCTGCGACCGCGGCGCCCGCGCGCGTTCCGGCGATTGCGACGATAGGCCGCCTGACGACGAGGCGGCTTGCGTTTTCGCTTCCGAGACTTCGCTCGCTTCGGCTGCGGAATATACGTCCGCACGTGCGTCTCGTGCTGCAGCCGGTCGAGCGACTCTTCGCTGTGATAGCCCTTGTCCGCCGCCACCTCTTCCACGTCGCAGCCCGTGCCCGCTTCGCGCAGGTTCGTCCGCGCCGCGTTCACGGTGTCCTCGATGGTCTGGCAGTCGCCCGCGGTCCCTTCGTAGACCTCCGCCGCGACGATCACGTCGGTCTCCAGATCGACGGCGTGCTCGACCTTGTACTTCAGATGCGTCCGCCCGTCCTTCATCTTCCCGATGCGGGCGTCGGGATCGTGCGGGTTGACCCAGTCGTCGTTGGAGACCTTCTTGTCCGTCCGCTTCTTGTCGAAGCGACGAAGCTCCTCGTCGTCCGGGTCGCTCACGCCCGTCTGGGCTTCGTACAGCTTGCGAACGTACTCCCGCCAGTCGTCGCCGGAGTCGCGCCGGACGATCGACTTCATCGCAGCGTTCGCTTCGAGATCGCTGGCGTCGACGCCGAGCGTCTTGCCCTTCAGCAGTCCCTTCTCGTGACAAAGGGCGAGGACCAGTTCGAACGCGAGCTGGTGGATATCCAGCGGCAGACGGTTCCGCGTCAGCGTGAGCGTCGAATGGTCCGGCGTCTCTTCGCCAGGGCCGTAGCCCAGGAAGCGGGCCAGCGAGCGACTGTCGTCGCAGCGCCAGGCGATGCCGCGCTGGCTGTCGATCCCCTCGAAGTAGCCGATGAACAGCATCCGGAAGTAGACGCCCGGCGCGAGACCCTTTCGTCCGGTCGTCTCGTAGTAGGGCGCCGCGGCCGCTTCCAGCCGCCCGTCGAAGTCGATCTCGGCCAGCAGCCCGTTCAGCCGATCGTAGAAGACGTTTCGCGGACCGCTCCCCAGCTTGTCCGTCGCAACCCAGAACGTCCCCTGCGTCTCACGCTTGCGTTTACCCAGGCCCATCGCGATTTCTCCCCGCGTCGAGATCACGCGAGGATAGCGCAGGCAGGGCGAAAATCAACGGGCTGCTAAGCGTTGCACGGAGGGCTGACACCCTCCGCTCGCCAGGACCAGCGAAATCAACGAAGCCCGCGCTGCCATCGCAGTGCGGGCTTCTCTCGCATTTGCGAACGAGCTTCGCGATCGCGCGACTATCGCCGCAGCCGGCCGCGCTGGAGTTCCTCGAACTCCTGGCGCTGACGCTCGGCTTCGATCTCAGCGCTGATCATCAGGCTCCGGTCGAACTCCAGGCGATAGCTGTACTCGATCGTCGTCGCGTTCTCGCCGAACTGGCGGGCGGGTACGTCGATGTCCCATCGCAGGATGCCGCGAGGACGTTCTTCGCGAACGTAGAGCGGCGCGGCGCTGATCGGCTGCGAGACCTCCCCGAGCGTGACGCGCAGCTCCATCGTGTCGTCGCTGGTCGGGATCCGGTCGTAGACCCGAACCGTGGCGCCGGCGCCTTTGAAGTTTTCCAGCGTGATGCGGTAATTCAACTCCTGCTCTTCGTTGCCCCCCTGGACCGATTCAGTCTTTTCGACGAGTTCGCGCTTCGTTCGCAGTTGCGGATCGATGCCGAAGCCGACGACGAAGGCCTGGCCCCGGGCGACGGTCGGGAGTTCCGTCTTGCCGACGAACTTCCCGCCCAGGTAGACGCTGACCGGGCCGCTCAGGAGGTCGACGGCGCTGGTGTTCAGCACGTCGGCCTCGCGATAGACATAATTCGACAGCACCGGGTTGGCGACGTAGTAGAGCGTCGCTTCGAGTTCGGCCTCCTGGATGCGGACCATCTGCTGATCGCTGCGGCTGGCGAGGCTGACCGGCGTCGCGAGCGTATAGCTCAAGCTCGGTCCGTCCGCCGTTTCATCCGATGCCTGGCGGAGCAGGGCCAGCGACTTCTGGTCGGCGGTCAGTTCCAGGCACTGGACGCTGTTCGCAAGATCGTTCACCCGCCAGTTGGCGTCGATGTTCGTGCCGAGCGTCACCGAGTTCGCGTAGGCGTCGACCTGCACCTGCTGCTGAATGTTCAGGTCGCGGAACTGCTGCGCGATCGCCTTGCCCATCGGCTTCTCGGCGGCCTGGGCCTCTGCATTGGGAGCGCCGCGGGAAACCAGCGTCACGCGGAACGGCGCCAGACCGGGCGAGGCGCTGCTGAGCGCGGGCGTCGCGGTCGAAAGCGTCAGATCGACGTCGTTCCAGTCCTCGCCCGTCGTTTGATGAATGAGGGCGCTGTATTCCAGTTCGACGGAGCCTTTCGGCGCGGGGTCCTCAGCCGCGTCGGCGTCGTTCTCAGCGGCGTTTTCAGCCGCAGCATCCGCGCTTCGGACCACGTACGAAGGCGACCAGCCGCAGGCCGACACGAGATAACTCAAGCGAAGTTCGCCCTCGGCTTCGTTCGCCTTCTGCACGAACAGCACGGCCTCGCGGACGGAGTTCGTCCCGGCGGAGGCGACTTCGCCCAGCTTTCGCGAAGCCAGCTCGATCTGCTTTTGCGTCTCCTCGATCTGGAACTGCAGCTCCAGTTCCTTCGCCATCGCCTGGTCGCGCTGCTCGAAGGCGAACGTCGAAAGCTGGGTCAGCGCCTGCACGTCCAGCTTGCCCGCTTCCAGGTTCTCGTTGGCCTTCTGCGTCGCGAAGGTCGACATCGAATCGAGATAAGCGAGCTTGCGCTGCGCGATCTGGACCTGCATCTCGCACTCCCGGCGGGTTCGGTTCAGATCCTCGATCTCCGCCTGAAGGGCTTTGACCTTCGCGTCGGTCGAGTCCATCGCCGCCCGCTCGCGATAGCGGACTGCGCGGACTTCGATGGCGTCGGTCCCTTCGGCGAAGAGCGAATCGGGCTGCACCTGCGGCGGAAGATTCGGCACGACGATCTCATGCGCGCCGGCGGCGAGATCGATCGGAATCGTTCGCGTCACCATCGCCTGCCCGCGGTAGAGCGTGACGCTGGTGACCTTGCCCGCAAGCTGCGGAACGGGATTCGCCTCGGCTGCAGCTTCGCCAGCAGGAGGAGCGTCTGCCGACGCCGTCGCGGCGGGCGGCTCGGCGGGCGACGACGAAGGATCGGGCGCCGGTTCCTGAGCGATAGCGAGGGCCGCCATGAAGGCGAACGGGAACGCGAGGCAAGACGCTATACGGCGCATGGAGCGACTCCGTCGACAGAGCGTGCAGGGAGAAGACGTTCGCCGCGTCGCGGCCCGCATCCGGACGGACGCCGCGGCGATACATCCGCTAGGATACCGAACGTCGCCTGACGACTGCCGTAACCGTCTCGTAACGACGGCTCGTGGCATGGTCGTCTGGAAACGAACGACCTGTGTGCCATGGCTGGCTTGTCCAGCCGTGCCGTGCAGCGAGAACCGACCTCGATATCGCAAGAGCGTTCGACCTGGAGCTCGCAACGCGACGATTTACGTAGGTCGCTCGAACTCTTCGCGAAGCGCAATCTGAATGGATGAGCAACCGCCGCCTTCCGCACGGCTGGGCAAGCCAGCCATGGCACACAAGCGACGCCAGGTACTAACCAGAGATTGCATGGAACCCGCAGACGATCCCCCCGGCTCCCGGTTGCCGACTCGCACGCTGGTCTTCGTGTACGGAACGCTGAAGCGCGGGCAGGTTCGGCACTTCGCTCTGAAAGGGCAGCGCCTCGTCGGCGACGCGAGGACGCGACCGCGTTATCGCATGGTCAACCTGGGGAGCTACCCGGCGCTGATCGAAGGGGGAGCATCAGCGATCGCAGGCGAACTATGGGAAGTCGACGCGGCCTGCCTGGCGCTGCTCGACGAGATCGAATCGGTCGCCGACGCGTACTATCGTCGCGGCTCGATCGAGATGGCTCCGCCGCATGACGATCTCAGGGTCGAGGCCTACTTCTTCGACGCCGACGTCTCGTCGCTGCCCGATCATGGCGAGTCGTGGTGAACGCGGGTCGCGCACGAAAAAAGCGACGAGATTTCTCCCGTCGCTTGCGATCGCGTCTGTTCAGAAGTCGAAAGTCTTACAGCGACTTGTCCGCCTTCATTCCGTCGAGGACCCACGGCAGCCAGCAGAGGCATGGGCCCGTGATCAGCAGCAGCACGACGAACAGGATCACGCCGTTTTGATTCAGACCGGCGAAGACTTCTTTTCCCTGCGGCACGACGGCGACTCCTCGGTTAGCGCTGGCGATCTTCGATGCGACGGTCGACGTTGTAACACCCGCTGGCGCCCCGGTCAAACCGAGCGGCGCCGAGGAGAATCACCCGCCCGCCGTCGTCACGCGACCAGTTCGCGCATCTTCGACGCCTGGCCGGCCTGACCGAACTGGGTCATGCGAGCGACGCAGACTTCCTTCATCGCGTCGCGGGCCGGCTTGAGGTAGTCGCGGGGGTCGAACTTCTCCGGCGACGACCAGAGCACCTTGCGAATGGCGCCCGTGATGGCGAGGCGGTTGTCGGTGTCGACGTTGATCTTCCGGACGCCGTGCTTGATGCCGCGCTGGATCTCTTCGACGGGCACGCCCCAGGTCTGCGTGATCTTGCCGCCGTACTTGTTGATGACGTCCTGCAGTTCCTGGGGAACCGAGGAGCTGCCGTGCATGACCAGATGCGTGTTCGGCAGGCGGCGGTGGATCTCTTCGATGCGGCTCATGGCCAGCGTTTCGCCGGTCGGCTTCTTCGTGAACTTGTAGGCGCCGTGGCTGGTGCCGATGGCGACCGCGAGAGCGTCGACGCCCGTCTCGGCGACGAAACGTTCGGCCTCTTCCGGGTCGGTCAGAAGCTGGTCATGCGACAGTTCGCCCTCGGCGCCGTGGCCGTCTTCCTGTTCGCCGTGGCCCGACTCGAGCGAGCCCAGGCAGCCGAGTTCGCCCTCGACCGAGACGTTCTTCGCGTGAGCGAGATTCACCACTTCGCGGGTGACGCGGACGTTGTAATCGAAGTCCGCGGGGGTCTTGCCGTCTTCCTTCAGCGAGCCGTCCATCATGACGCTGGTGAAGTTGTTCTCGATCGCGGACAGGCAGGTCTCGACCGAGTTGCCGTGATCCTGGTGCATGCAGACCGGGATGTGCGGATAGAGCTCGACCGCGGCCAGCATCAGGTGCCGCAGGTAGGCGTCCTGCGAATACTTCCGGGCGCCGCGGGAGGCCTGGATGATGACCGGAGAATCGGTCTCCTGGGCAGCCTCCATGATCGACTGGATCTGCTCCATGTTGTTCACGTTGAACGCCGCCACGCCGTAGCTGTTCTCGGCGGCGTGATCCAGGAGCGTGCGGAGGTTGACAAGCGCCATCGCGAAAGCCTCGTGCGAAGGGAAAAATGCGTTCGTTACGCAGAATGATACCCGGGGCGATCGGCCCGCGCAAGGGCGTCGCAGGCATCGGCGACGCCTGAACCGTCCCCGTGACGGCGGGACGTTCGGCGCCGCGGCGGCGGTCACTTCTTCGACGGCGTCTCGACCGGCTCGCCCTTGGACGATTCCTGGAAGAGCGGGTCTTCGGGCGACACGGCCAGGCGGATCAGCAGGATCTTCCTCGTGTCGCCTTCCTGCGGAGGCTGTACGAAGAAGTTTTTCCCCAGGCCGATCGGCTCGGGCGTCGCCGAAACGACCAGCGTCTGGCCCGGGCTGAGGATCACCTCCGTTCGCAGCAGCCGGAAGGGAAGGCGCTCGCGCCGCGGTTCCATGACATAGGAGCCGTTATGGCCCACATACTGGGTTCGCAGTTCCCCGTAATGGACTTCGGGAACCAGTTCCAGCCGCGTCCGTCCGTCCGGCTCGACGTAGGTCTTCGCCTCGAAGACGCACTGGGCTGTCAGGTAGGAGTCGCCCTTCAGCGAACCGCTTTCGTGGGTCAGCACGACGATCTCGTCGCGGACAGGCGTGGTGACGATCTCTCGCCGGCGCCCCTCGCCCGCCTGGTTCAGTCGGACGCCGGACTGCTCGGCAGCGTCGCCCTGGAGTTGTTCGGCGACGTCCTCTTTCTGACGTTCGAGCAGCGTTCGCAGGAAGGGGGGCAGCTGCTGACCGACGAGGCCGACGCGGAAGCCGTTCGCCTGGAGCGCGGCACGCGTGTCGTAATCGACGATCTGCTCGTCCATGGCCCGCCACTGGGCGTTCCAGTTCGCTTCTTCCTCGGGCCGGATCCGCACGAACGCGATTTCCAGGGTCGCCGAATCGGGAGAGACCGGAGCGGGCGGCAGCTCCTTCTTCTTGTCCGAACCCGTCTGATCGCGGAACAGCGTGCAGGCCGACGTGCCGGGGAGCAGGGAGAGCAACGCCAGTCCGCCTGCCAGGAAGCGCCGGCGACTTCGTCTCTGAGCGAAGACGCGTTCCGGAGCGCGCGCTTCCGCCGTCGCGTCGCCCGGGGGGGCGGCGTTCGCGATCGTCGCTCGGGATGAGGACGCGCGGGACATCGGGGCGCTGATAGGCGGAAAGGACGCGCGGCGGGCGCAGGTCCCTGAACGGGTTGCGGTGGGGGAATAGGCGATCCGCAGCCCGCGCGTCAAGACGAACGACGCGTGCGGAAGGGGATTCCGGCGTTCGCGAGGCGACGAATCGCTCTTGTCGGTCGTTCTTGCGGTCGATTATTCAGGCTGCCGGGTACCGTCCGTTTCAGGAACGAATCGCCCGCACGTTTCGGGGCAGGAGACCGTCATGCAGATTCGTCGCCTTCGCGGCTCGCTGGTCGCGACTTCATCCGTCGCCGTCGCGCTCTCTCTGGGAACGGCTCCCATCGCCGTTTACGCCGGAGCGCCGTGGGACATCTTCGGGCTGACCGGAGGTCAAAAGGTCGAGGCGAACCCCGACAAGGCGTACGAACTGACCGATCGCAGCGGCGACTGGCTGATCTTCGCCGGCTCGTTCGCAGGCGAAGGGTCGCGCGAGGACGCGCTGGAACTGCTCCACGAGTTCCGCTCCAAGCACGCGCTCGAATCGTATCTCTACAAGGTCGAGTTCGATTACGGCGGGACGCAGGAAGGCCTCGGGTTCAACGACGAATTCAATTCCGACGGAACGCCCAGGCCCCGGCGGATGCGACATCTGAACGACGAAAAAATCGAGGAATACGCCGTCATGATCGGCGGCTTCGCGTCGCTGGAAGATCCGCGCATCGAAGCCACGCTGACGAAGATCAAGCACCTTCACCCCGAATGCCTGAAGCTGAAGGAAGGCGAAACGACGACGAAGACTTACTTCGATCTGCGGGCGATTCGGGACAAGCTGAACCTCTCCGCCGAAGTGAAGGGGCCGCTGCGTGCCGCGTTCAAGACGCGTAACCCGCTGCTGCCCGAGTCGTACTTCGCCACCAAGGGCGTCTCCTCCCTCGTCGAGAAGATGAACGCGGACGTGGAGTACAGCCTGCTCGACAATCCCGGGCTCTGGACCGTTCGCGTCGCCACCTTCCAGGGGAAGCGGGCCGTCAGCCTGGAGAAGGACTACGAAAAGCTGATGAAGCAGGACGTGAGCGACTCGCTGCACGAAGCGGCGATGAAGGCCCACGAACTGACCACGGAACTTCGCCGCCAGGGTGTCGAAGCGTACGAATTCCACGATGAAACCAAGAGCATCGTGACCGTCGGCGCCTACCAGGAAGTCGGCAAGCCCCTGCCGGGCGGACAGCAGACCGAGATGAACGACGACATCTATCGCGTCATCGAGGTCTTCAAGCCGGCTTCGTCGGGCGTCGCGGGCGCCATGATGCCCAAGCAGATGAAGGGCATCGCCTTCGACATTCAGCCCTGGCCGATGGAAGTCCCCAAGCGCTCCCTCGCCAGCAGCTATTTGAGTCGGTAGGCGAGTAGCATTCTCCCGGCGAGCGGAGGGTGTCAGCCCTCCGTGATCCTCGGGAAAACGCCATTGCTTTCGTAGGGCCGGCGCCCTCGCCTGCCATCGGAGCGGGTACCTGCGTTCTGACAGGCGAGGGCGCGAGCCCTACAGCGAACGATGCCGCGGCAGGATCGCTAAATCCGCCGCAACAGCGCTGCCAGTCCCTGCGTCGCATCGGCAGGGATCGAGTGCTCGCCGACGAATTCGACGAACTCGGCGTCGGCGCCCTTCGACACGAACGTCTCGTGCATCTTGCGGGCGATCGCGAAGGGGAGCAGCGGATCGTGGTAGCCGTGGCTCTGGAAGATCGAGACGTACTTCCGCTCCGCGATCGCGGCCGTCCATTCCTTCGGATAGAGGAAGGTCGACGACCAGATGCAGAGTCCCGCGGGGGCAATCGGTCCGCGCAGGGCCGCGTCGGTGGCGACCATTGCGCCCTGCGAGAACCCGCCCAGAACGCAGCGTTCCATGTCGAGCTGGAAATGCTCCAGCGCCGCGTTCACGCATTCCAGATACTGGTCGCGAACCGTAACCAGCTCGGGCGGATAGAGCAGGCTGTCGTCGCGGACCTGCCCGAAATCGTCGAGCTGCTGAAAGAAGCGACGGTCGATCATCCACCAGGCGCGACCGCCCGGGATGCCGTACTGATCGAGGGCCAGCGGCCCTTCCGGGAAGACGAAGACCGTATCCGACAGGTCGGGATACGCGTCCGTCATCTGCACGGCGAGCGGGTACAGATCGTTGCCCGGCGCCCCGAATCCGTGGCTCAGAACGGCCATCCGGCGGGGCGAGGACGCGGCCGTGCGATGGTTCGCCAGGCGGCACTGCAACGGTCCGAAGGTAACGAGTTCGTCGGCCATGGCGGAGCTACGGGCGTCGCGAGAGGGGGAACGGGCAAGCCGCCCATTCTAGAAACTCCCTTCGCGAGCGTAAGTAGCTGGGCCCGATCCGCCTGGGATCTGCCGCGGGCGTTCCGCGGCGGGTCTGTCGGAGATGCCGAAAAGGCATGTGTGCCATGCCCACATCGCGCCAGCAGGGTGGGCATGCAAGGTTCGGCCGGCCCTGTAGCATGCCCACCCTTCCTTCGGAGAGGTGGGCATGGCACAGCGAACCATCGAACCAGCCGAATCAGACTCGATCGACTGCTCGTGGTCCGACGCGTTTCGCGAACGCTCAGCGCTGCGGGGCGGCGGCGCCTGCCGCGACGTTCGCCCGTTGTCGCAGAAGTTCTTCCATCTTCTGGACGTAGTAATCTTCCGAAGCTTTGTCGGCGCCGAACTTGTTCAGATTCTCTTGGCTGTGGAAGTGGGCGATTCCGTGGAACAGCGACTTGCCGCTGTCGGGGAGGCAGCCGAGCTCGCCTTGCCCGAAGACCATTCGACCGTGGTCGACCAGTTCCACGGCGTCGAGTCCCTGCCATTCAAGGGCGAACGAGTCGGGATCGCTCAAGAACATGTCGCGGGAGGCCGCGTCCGCGAAGAGATAGACGACGCCGCGATGCCGGGCGCCGATTTGCGGATCGCCCTGGGCCCAGGCCTGCCGAACGATCAGCGTCACGGGGCAGTTGCCGTCCAGACCCAGCTTCAGACCGGTCGACGGCGCGGCCGAACTCGGACGGGCGAAGCTGGCGGGCGTAGCCGGAATGCCGGCGGAGGGCGTCGACGCAGCGTCGGCGCCGCCGTAGGCGACCTGCTGGTAAGGATTCGCGGAGGGGACGCTCGCAGCCGGATCGTAGCTGGCCGAGGGGTACGTCGCGGCGGAGGGCGTGGGCGCGTCGAATTGCGGCGTCGCACCCAGCGCGCCGTCGGGCCTGCCGTAGGACGTCGGATCCCGCGGCGAAGTAGCTAGCGAGACTTCCGGCGGCGTAGCGCCGTACGGGTCGTTCCCCGGCGCACTGTTCGACGGCGCCCAGACTTCTTCCTTCGGAGGCGCGTACGCGGCCATTTCCGGGGAAGAAGCGTATTCGGCGGCGTCCGGTTCGAAGGAAGGCGTGCCGTAGCCGGGCTGTCGGTACTCCGGGGCGGCGTAGGTCGACGGCTGCGTGTAGGGATCGTTCGCGGAGCCGGCTGTCGCGAAGCTGGCGCTCTGGCTGGGCTGGGAGGTCGAGCGATCGTAGCTGGCGTAGGCATCGTCAGCGGAGCCTTCCGTCGGCTCGCTGAGCTGCGCGATCGTCTCGATCTGCGTGCGATAGACGTTCGGATTCGCAGGACATTGCCCGCGATAGAGTTGCTGGCCTTCGGCGGTGACGATCACGTCGGTCGGCCAGCTTTTCACCTGGAACTGAGCGGCGAGTTCCGGCAACTCGTCCACGTCGACCCGCACGGGAACGTACATGTCGTGGACGGCGGCGACGACCTTTTCGTCGACGTAGACGGTCGATTCGAGATTCTGGCAGGGGGGACAATTCCTCGACTGGAAATGGAGCAGCAGCAGCTTCCCCTCCTGCGTCGCCTGACGCTGGGCCGCGCCCAGGTCGGTGGCCCAGCGGATCTCTGCGGCGAACGCGGTCCGTCCGGCGACGAGGGTCAGAAGGGAGAGGCTGACGATCGCCAGCTTGGCATGAAAGCGGTTCATCGTTCGTCTTCCGTGACGTGGACCGATCGCACGTCGTGCGAGGCGCCCGACGCTCAGCCTGAAAAGGAGAGCGGGCGCATCGGCTGCCGACGGCGGCTTCCGGGAATATCGATTCCGGAGTCGCTTCGGAATACAAAAACTCTGCCGGGGCGAAGAGATTCTCGAACGTTTTCGACGCGAACGCCCGAAGGAACGAGTATCGGCAAACTGGAGCGAGGCTTCGTCTTTCGCCGGCGCTGACGCATTGGCCCCGGCTGCGGAACGTGCGTCGAAGCCGGTCGCCGACTTCGATCCGACGGACGCCAATCGGCGACCCGCTGTCGACGGCGGGGGACGGAGAAGGGGGAGGGCCTGCACCGGATTTTGCGGTGACGGGGTCCGATAGGATCTTGACAGGCTTTTTGCGAAGGGTAATACTCCCATCAGCTTGAGGGAGTTCTCGACAAGCCGTCGTTTCTTTTGATGACGGCGTTCGGCAACCAGGCGGCTCGCGGCTGTTCATCAGCCTTCGCTGTGCCGCTCGGCTTCGACGTGCTGTGTAGCCTTCGGCTATACCGCCGCCGTCGGCGATGTCGGTCGGGACGCCCCGGTCGCTCGTCGCGAATGTTTTCGCGACCCCGCGCGGCCTACTGGTAAGTGTGGGACTTCCGCCTGCGGCAGTGGTCTCCTGTGACAGGATTTCTGTAACACGGACCTCTGTCTGCGACATTGGCATCCGCCATGTGGCGCTGGCATCCGCCGAGCGACACCGGCATCTGCCAGCGGTAATCGGCGTCCGCCTGCGGCGATGCTTGTCCGGCTCGCGTTCTTCGGATCGCCTGATGCTGGCAATCGCCCCGTCGGTCCATGTCTTCCTCCGGGTGGTTCGGCAGACTCGTCGCCGTGCTGGATGCGCGGTATGGGGTCGTTCGTGCCGGGCCGCCTGTCGGTCTGTCATTTCCAGTTCGGTCAGAATCGAATTAACGAGCGAAACCTTGCGGGCGCTGACGCTCGCGGTGTCGACGCCATCTCTCGGACCGTCCTTTCGCGATCGAACTCCTGCCAGGAAAACAGGGGCGTCAGTCGCGCGGGTCGCCGTCACGTTCGGCTCGCTTAGTGCGATCGCACGGAACGGATCGGCGAACGGTCTTCGCCGGCTCTTGCCGGGCGCCGCGTGCGCTTCCGAAGTTTTCGGGGCGTCCGGCGATCATGCACGTCACGCGTGACTCCGCGGACTTTCAGGTCCGGGCGTCGCGCTCCATTTTCGAGAGGGGTTCTTCGCGCCGGCGGCATGTCCGTCCTGCGAAGAGCGCCTGCAGGGCGACGGATCGCCTGGTTCTCGCAGCGCCCGCGGATACGGTCGCGACGTTCGAGCCGGATGCCATCCTGGCTCTCGTCGCGTTCTCCGCGGCTTATTCAGGAATCTTCGAACCTCTGTCGACACGCGGTTCGTACCGAACGGTTCTCGGCCTTTCTGCCCGGACGGTTCGCCGGATCGCCCATCGACTCCGCTTTCCACCAACCACTCTCCGGAAGTCCGCTACGACTTCACGCGCGCTCAGGATTCGCAATGGCTAAGAAGAAGTTTCGTCCCCGCTCGGGCGGCCCCAGTCAACCCCGAGGCGGACGTCCCGACGGCGGCGGTGGCGGAGGAGGCTACGGCGGTCCTCCGGGCGGCGGTCAGGGCGGACAGGGCGGACGTCGCCGACGACGTCGTCCTCCGGGACAGGGCGGACCGGGCGGACCGGGCGAAGGCTTTCAGCCGCGACGACCTTCCGGTCCGCGACCCGAAGGCGAAGGGGGTCCCGAATCGCCGGACGATACGGTCGAAGAATTCCTCGGCATGCTGGAACTGCACCCCAACGGGTACGGCTTCCTGCGAAGCCCCACGACGACCTACTCCCGCGAAAAGGACGATCCATTCGTTCCCGGGACGATGGTCGAGCGTTATTCGCTGCGACCTGGCGTGATGATCCGCGCCATGGTGCATAGCGGGCGGCGTCAGCAGGGCCCCCGGGTGAAGGAGATCGTCGACGTCGACGGAATGAACCCGGAGGACTACTCGAAGGTTAAGGCGTTCGACCAGCTCACGCCGATCAACCCCAATCAGTGGCTTCAGCTCGAAACGGGCCCGACGCCCCTGTCGACGCGAGTCGTCGATCTGCTCTGCCCGCTCGGAAAAGGCCAACGGGCGCTGATCGTCGCTCCGCCGCGCTCCGGCAAGACGATCCTGATGCAGCACATCGCTCAGGGCGTCGCCGCGAACTTCCCCGACGTCAAGATCTTCGTCCTGCTGATCGACGAACGTCCGGAAGAAGTCACGGACATGAAGCGGAACGTCAGCGGCGAAGTCGTCGCCAGCAGCCTCGACGAAGACGTCGAGAATCACGTCCGCCTGGCTCAGATCGTCATCGAGCGTGCCAAGCGCCTTGCCGAGATGGGCCAGGACGTCTTCGTGCTGCTCGACTCGATTACCCGTCTCGCCCGCGCGTTCAACAAGTGGGTCGGCGACTCGGGTCGGACCATGACGGGCGGCATCGACATCAAGGCGATGGACATCCCCAAGAAGCTCTTCGCGACCGCGCGTGCGTTCGAAGAGGGGGGCTCGCTCACCGTCGTCGGCACCGCGCTCGTCGACACGGGCAGCCGCATGGACGAGCTGATCTTTCAGGAGTTCAAAGGGACGGGCAACATGGAAATGGTGCTCGATCGGCGTCTCTCCGATCGCCGCATCTATCCCGCGCTCGACATCGCCCAGTCGGGCACGCGTCGCGAGGAGCTGCTGCTCGATCCCGACACGCTCCACTCGGTCACCGCGTTGCGACGAACGCTCGCCACGATGAACCCCATCGAAGCGATGGAGGAGCTCACCAAGCAACTCGGCAAGCGGAAGACGAACAAAGAGTTCTTGGAACTCATCGCGGGCCGGCTGCTCGCGGATAAGTAAGCGATCGCCCGAGTCCGGAAACACAAGAGGGACGCGTCATTCGACGCGTCCCTTTTTCGTACGCCGACGCAGGCGGTAAGCCTCAGATCCGCTCGTGCCACTCGGGACGCGAGTAACGTTCGGTCATCGCCTTCTCGAACCAGTCGCGAGGCAGGGGACCGTATTCGCCCTGCGTCGGGAAGGCCTCCTCGATCGCGGCGATGAGCGGTTCGCGCGAGAGGGGGAGCGTCGCGACGAACTCTTCGTGACGACGCCCGCGGCGGTATTCCGGCTGACGGGGCGGATCGGGGTTGAGAAACGCTTCGATCCGCTCGGGCGACAGATCGTAGAGCAGCGTCCCGTGGTAGAGGACCGCCTCTTTCAGCATCCGCAGGCAGTTGCCCGAGATCTTGCGGTCGTTCCAGGCGACATCGCAGATGCCTTGCCGCGTGACTCCGTCCAGTCGCCGGGCGAGCGCCGCCGCGAGCGGATCCAGCACGAAGCGATGGGCTTCTTCGACGGATCGCAACGAAGGCCGGTCGCGCAGCGAGAAGCCGACCGTGTACATCAGGCATCCGGGGCCGCCCAGGATGGCCGTTCCGCCGCTGCAGCGCCTGAGAATCGGGACGCCCTGAGCTAAGCATTGGGGGACGTTCGCCTCCCCCTCCCGTCGGCTAGCCCGACCCAGCACGACCACCGGCGCTTCGAATTCCCAGATTCTCAGAAACTCGTCTCGATGGCCGGCGTCGAGCGCCAGCAGGAGGGCCTCTTCGCAGGCCAGTTCCTCGACGGGAGAAAGCCCTTGGACGTCGACGCGAAGCAAGTCAGGCTTTCTGAAAACGTCGGATTATGCTGAAGGGCAGGTTTATAGGGGCATCCGCTTCGACCTTTTTTCCAGGTCTTGCAAGACAAGCGAATCGCTTGCCGGATCGTCATAGCCTGCCGCGACTCTAGCGTCTGCGAAAGCCCTGAGGCGCGAATATTCCGTCAGCGTAACGAACGAAATATCAAGCGGTTGCGTAGGACGTACCGAGAGCGCTCTCTTCGGTCGGAGGGCCTGAAAACCTTTAGAAAAAATCTGGCGAAAGGTAACTGTTCTTTCCTGCTCGTCTTGCATTCTGTACTTGAGAGAAGAAGTTCGAATTCCGTTTGAACGACCTGTACTCAATCGACAAACTACCTTTGCGGTGACGAGCGTCGAGCGCGACGCCGTTTCCCGCTCCCCGGCGCATGGAGGCCGCGGGACGTTTCACGTTGGGACGCTCCTTCGAGGTGCGGCCGATCCGGCCGCGAATGGAATCGGTACGATGAACCTGACCCGTATCATGTTCGCCCTGGCGACGACGGCCGTCGGCGGTATCCTGGCGCCGAATGGCTCAGGACTGTCGACCGTCTATGGCCAGGCCTGTTGCGGCGAAAGCCGTCTGCAGCCGGTCACGGTCTGCGAGACCGTTCCGGAAACTCGCTTCCGCGTCGAATACGAGACGGTATGCGAGCCCCGCGAGGTCACCAGCTACCGCCAGGTGGTGGAGACCAGCTTTCGCGAAGAGCGCTACCGCGTGGCCAAGCCCGTTCGCGAAACCAGCTTTCGCGAAGAGCGCTACACCGTGCGTCGTCCCGTTCAGGAGACGAAGTACGAAGAGCGCTGCGTCGACAAGGTCGTGTTCGAGACCGAGACGCAGATGCGCGAAGAACGCATCCGCGTGCAGCGTCCCGTGACGGAGACGCAGTTCCGCGAAGAGCAGTTCTGCGTGCAGCGTCCGGTCACCGAGACGCAGATGCAGCAGTTCCAGTTCACGACCATGGAACCGGTTACGACCATGCGGGCGGAGGTCGTCGATCAGGGTTGCTTCCAGGAACAGCAGGTCGTTCAGCAGCCGGCCTTCCCGAACGTCACGATGCTTCCGCAGACGAACTTCGTGAACCCGGTCAACGGTCAGACCTACGCCCAGCGACCCGGTCTGTACTGGGTCAACACGCCGCAGGTCACCACGCAGCGCGTCTGGGTGCCGAACCCGGTCACCGTGCAGCGTCCCGAAACGACGATGGTCGCCCGGGTCAACACCGGCGAACGTCCCGTTCAGGTGACGCGGATGGAAAATCAGATGATGACCCGCCGCGTGCCGGTCGAAGTCTGCCGCGTTGAGGAAGAGATCCAGGTCCGCCAGGTGCCCGTCACGGTGCAGAAGCCCCGCGTCGAGCGTCAGACGTTCCGCGTGCCGATCCAGGTGACCCGCTTTGAGGAACAGGAAATGGTCCGTCGCGTGCCGGTCGAGAGCGTCCGGTACGAGTACGAAGAACGCGTCCGCCGCGTTCCGGTCTCGGTCTGCAAGACGGTCCCCGAAACGAAGACGGTCGAAGTTCAGCGAACCGTGCGGAAGCTCGTTCCCTACACCGTTCAGCGACCGGTCACGCGCACCTTCATGATGCGGGCGCCGATCGACGAGTGCTGCGAGTCGGTCAGCTTCCGCGCCCCGACCCGGGTCGAGACGATCGAAGCAGACGATTACTGTGCCGCGGACGTCGAAGTCGTCGAAGAGGCGGCTTCGTCCGAATCGGATATCGTCGCCGAGCCGACTCCGGCTGCCGAGCCCGCGGACGAACGGCCCTCGCTGCAAGGCGGAACGAATTCGTTCCAGAAGCCCTCGCTGCCGGAGCTTCGCGAACTAGACAACAGCCTGGACGAGGTCGAATCGCGACTCCGTCCGCTCGACGACGAGCCGGACGTGAAGATCGAAGTCGAGCCGGGCGTCGAAGTGGAAGTCGAACCGACGCAGGATGACGTGCAGGACCGGTCGATTCTCGAACTGGGATCTCCCCGCAACGCCCGCGGCGCTCCTCGCGAGATTATCGAACTCTAGAGTTCGAAGTCGTTAGCCTCGAAATCATCGCAGAGCCGCCCTTCGTTTCGTCGGGCGGCTCTTTGCATGATGGGGCCCGCGACGCCCCTTTTCGGTCGGCGTCGCGCTCGTTCCAATGAACGCCTCGCGACGGCTCGGACGCCGCGCCGCTACCCGCCCGAATCGCATGCGCGCCTGGAACTATGAACGGCTCCGACGGATCGCTCGACTGGCTCGTCGGGAAACGAGTCTTTTTCCTCGGCAAGGCGGGGGGCGTCACGAAGAAGGAGGCGCGGCAACTGGTCATTCGACTCGGCGCGCATCCGGTGAAGTCGGTCGATCTGGAGGCCGATCCGCCTGACGTCGACCTGGTGATTCTGGGCGCCGACGAGTTTCCGCTGGACGACGCCGACGAGACCGTTCCGAAAGCGCTCCGCGAAGCGGCGAAAGCGGGCGACGTCGAACTGCTGGGCGAGACGTCGTTCTGGGAACGCCTCGGCCTGGCGGACGAAGATCACCTCGTCCGGTCGCTCTACACGCCGGCGATGCTCGCCGACCTGCTGGAGGTCGACGTCGCGAAGATTCGACAGTGGCACCGCATGGGCCTGATTCGCCCGGAACGGGTTATCCACCGGCTGCCTTACTTCGCCTACGCCGAAGCGGCGTCCGCCCGGCGGATTCATCAACTGCTCGAATCAGGCGTCTCCGCCGACAAGCTCAGGAAGTCGCTCTCCGAGTGGTCGCGGTTTGTGCCGGACGCCGATCGTTCGCTGAATCAGTTGCACGTGCTGCTGGAAGGGAAGCGCCTGCTGCTGCGTCGCGGCGACGCCGTCTTCGAGGCGAACGGCCAGCTTCGGATCGACTTCGAACGGACGACTCACGACGAGGCCGCCGACGAGGAAACGGAAGCGACGCTGCTCCTGCCGGATCGCGGCGGATCTTCGGCGCCGACGGCTGCGGCGCTCGAAACCGAAGCGCAGGAGGCCGAAGACGACGGGGACTACCAGCGGGCGGTCGAGGCTTACCGCGCGCTGCTCGCCGTCGAAGGGCCGAGTCCCGCCGTCAATTTTCGGCTGGCCGACGCGCTCTACCGGGCTGGCGACTATGCCGCAGCGCGTGAGCGCTATTACGTCGCGATCGAACTCGACGAAGACTTCGTCGAAGCGCGGGCGAACCTCGGCTGCCTGCTGGCGGAACTTTCGGACCATGAGCACGCCATCGCAGCGTTCGAGGGAGCGCTGGCGCTCTATCCGGAGTACGCCGACGTCCACTACCACCTGGGGCAGCTTCTGCTCGATCAGGGCCAGGTCGAACAGGGTCGCGCTCACCTCGAATCGTTCCTGAGCCTCGCCCCGGAAAGCCCCTGGGCGGATGAGGTCGCCGACCGGTTAGCGCCGCGCACGCCGGCACGAGCGGGCGAGACGGGTTAAGCTCGCCCCGCAGCCGGACGCCGGGCAGGCCCTACAAGCCGCACGCCCGTGTAACCTTTTGCGGCCTCGGCACCATTTTCGACTAAAGAACTGTCGAAGCGACGCCGCGGCGCCGATCAGAAGACGAATGCGTTCGGCGCCGAGCCCGACTTGCGCTGTCCGCCGGCTGAGACTGTTCGTCGCCCTCAGCGTGGTTTATAAGGACGAATTGCCTCGCACCCGCCCTTCGCTACCCGCAACGGAGCGGCGGACTAGCCCGCCGACACGTTCGCACGAGTTTTCGAAGAGCGACGGCGCCGACTTGCCGGATCGCCGACGGCCCGCCGCCCACTAACAGGTTGCTGCAAAACGCCATCGTGGCGTTTCGCAGCCTCGCCAGGTTCGGAACAAGTTCCTCACGGCTCGCGAAAGGGTCGTGAACTCCCCATTCGTCGCCGCATCCATGCGGCGAACGCGGGCTGGCTGCCTTGTGCAGCCGCCCACTAAGACGCGCCCGCGCCGCATGAGCGAATTCTTCATCGGTTACGAGAAAATCGCGCCGGCGACCTGGGTTTACCTGTCGTCGCTGCTGATGCTTGCGCTGTACTTCAAGTTCAGCCGGTATTGGAGCTTGCGGAATCTCGATCTGATCCTGTTGATCGCCGTCGCGCCTGGACTGCTGTTCTACCACTGGGGTTCGCAGCTCCAGATCGACGCGCTCCGCCAGGTGGCGATGAGCGGCGATCCGCAGGCAGCGGCGCCCGCCGAGCCAGTCGAAGGATCGACTTCGACCGATCGGGAATCGCTGCGGGACGGAACGGAAGAGGACGCGGACGAAGCGGCTTCTCCCTCGACGCCGGCCGCCGCGTCCGACGATCGGGCAGGGCTCTCCGGATCGCGCCCTGATCGCGCCCGACCGGTCGCCCCCTCGCCGATCGCGACCTCTCCGACGACGGACGGGACGGACGAGCCAGGGCCGATCGCGGCAGACGGCGCGACGCTGGAGATTTCAGTCGACGACGACGGTTACGAAGCCGCCGTCGCCGGGCCCGAGGAAGAAAGCCGGCGGATGCTCGGCCGCAGTCGGACGCTGCTCACGATCGCCTACGTCTGGCTCTTCGCGGCGACGGCGCTCTACTTCATCCGCCTGATCATCGATCCGCTGATGGTTCGCCGGCCGTTGCTGGAGCCGAACCTGTCGCCCGGCGGACTGATCTTCCTGGGCTGTTCGCTGTTCGTCTTCCTGATGGCGAACGTGGTGACCAGTCCGCCCAGCGAAGACGATCTGCAGGGACCGAAGCTCGCGTCGAAACTGTTCCAGCGCGAAGCGACCGAAAAGCAGGAGGAGCCGCTGAAGTTCGGCCCGGGGCTCGCGGTCGTTTACCTGCTGCCGACGCTTCCGACGTACCCGACCGAGTCTGAGAACGATCCGAATTCGCCGACGCAAAGCTACCAGGCTCACGCGATCGCCTCCCGGATCATGGCCATTCTGGCCCATCTGGCGATCGTGGCGGGGCTGGTCGTGATCGGGTGGCGCCACTTCAACAATCCCACGACCAGCGTGGGGATGGCGGCGCTCTATCTGATGCTCCCGTACACGGCGATCATGA
Organism: Lignipirellula cremea; assembly: GCF_056501455.1. NCBI lineage: Bacteria > Pseudomonadati > Planctomycetota > Planctomycetia > Pirellulales > Pirellulaceae > Lignipirellula > Lignipirellula cremea. Next base: position 3,566,171 of record NZ_CM151415.1, on the reverse strand, counting down.
CGGGGAGGGTCATTCACTTCCTGCCCGCGGCGATGCTCGTCTGGGCGTTCGTGTTCTACCGGCGCCCGATGCTGGCCGGAGTGTTCCTCGGCGCCGCGATCGGAACGGTTTATTATCCGCTGTTCCTGTTGCCGCTCTGGATCAGCTTCTACCGGCAGCGCGGCTGGGCGAAGTTCGCGATCGGCGTCGGAATTTCGCTGGGAACGATCGTCTTTTCGCTGATCTTCACGTCTGCCGACTTCGACGACTTCGTCTGGCAACTGCGGCGCATGTTCGGGCTCTGGGCGCCGCAGCTCGAGGGGCTCGAAGGCTTCTGGGATCTGGTCCTCGCGCCCGCCTATCGCGTTTCGGCGCTGACGGCGTTCGTGGCGATTAGCGGGGGCCTCGCGCTCTGGCCGACGCAGAAGAACCTCGGGACGCTGATCTCCTGCTCGGCGCTGGTGATGACCGCCGTGCAGTTCTGGCATGGCTTCGGCGGCGGCACCTACATCGCGTGGTACCTGCCGCTGCTGATCCTGACTTTCTTCCGTCCTAACCTGGAAGACCGGATCGCCCTGTCCGTCATCCGCGCGCCGCGAGCCTCGGCGAAACGACCGGTCGCGGCGGATACGCAGATGGCTGCGTAACCAACCGTCTTCGAACTCAAGCGACACTTATCGACGACGACCACTATTCATCGTTCGGCAGGCGAGCGGGGGATGTGAATCCCCCGAGTTCGTCGCTGAAGCGCAGCGAACATCGACCGTCGAAGATGCGAAGTTCGTCCCTCGGCGCGTGCCGCGTTCGCGACCGAAGATCGCGAACCGGCCTCGGGGGGTTCACACCCCCCGCTCGCCTAAGGCATTGAAGCGTTCAGACGCTTGCGCTTACTTCTCGACGCGGAAGCGGTGGACCGTCGTCTGACGGAACGTGTCGCCCGGCTTGAGCAGCGTCGAAGCGAACTTCGGCTGATTCGGCGCGTCGGGGAAATGCTGCGTCTCCAGGCAGAACGCCTGGTTCTTCTCGAAGCCGCCGTTCCCTTCCGATCCGTCCAGGAAGTTGCCGGTGTAGAACTGCACGCCGGGCTGCGTCGTCTGGATTTCCATCACGCGGCCTGACGTCGGCTCGACGACGATTGCGGCAGGGTGAAGCTCTGCCGAGTCTTCCAGCACGAAGCAGTGGTCGTACCCCTTCGGCTCGCCCGAGAGTTCGTCCCACTGGGCGCCGATTTTCTTCGGGCTCGTGAAGTCGAAAGGGGTTCCGCTGACGCCCGCCAGTTCGCCGGTCGGGATCGCCGTCTCGTCGACCGGCAGGTACTGCTCCGCGGCGATGGTGACTTCGTGATCCAGAACGGTGCCGCTGCCGGCGCCGGCGAGATTCCAGTAGGCGTGATTGGTCAGGTTGACGTGCGTCGCGGCGTCGGACGTCGCCTCGAAGGTGAACGCCAGTTCGTTCTGCTCGTTCAGGGAGTAGGTCGCGGTCGCCGTGACCTCGCCGGGATAGCCTTCTTCGCCGTCCGGGCTGACGTAGGTGAACTTCACGCCCGCCTCGTCCGACTTCTTGAACGTCTCGGCCTTCCAGAGCTTCTGGTCGAAGCCCTTCTCGCCGCCATGCAGATGGTTCGGCGCGTTGTTGGTCGCGAGCGTGTATTCCTCGCCGTCGATCGTGAACTTGCCCTGGGCGATCCGGTTGCAGAATCGTCCGACGGTCGATCCGAAGTAGGGGTGCCGCTGCAGATAGCCTTCCAGCGTGGGGAAGCCCTGCGTGATCTCCGCGATCTTGCCGGTATTGTCCGGCGTCTTCACCGAGATCAGCGTGGCGCCGTAATCGATCAGTCCGATCGACAGACCGTGCGAGTTCTCGATGGTGTATTTCGTGACTTCGCCGGCGGGCGCCGTGCCGAAATTCTCTTCGGTCAGTTTCATGGCGGAAGTTTCGGATGCGTCGGTTTCGCCCACGGGCTCGGCGGAGGGGGGCTCGGCAGGAGGAACTTCGCTGGGCGCCGGTTCCGACGGAGAGGGTTCTTCGTCGGTCGATGCGACCGTCGTCGTCTGGGAGGGCATGGTGACTTTGGCCGGTTCGCAACCGGTCGAAAAGCCGATCGCCGCAGCGGCGAACGCCGCAGGCAGGAACGAGATCCGTTTCATGGATTCGCGATTCCGAGAGGGAGAAGGAGGCGCCGCGAAACAGCAGGGCGTCAGGTCGAGATTCTAGCAGGCTGCTGCGAAAGGCCTTCGTGGCGTTTCGCAGCCTCGCCCGGTTCGGAACAAGTTCCTCACGGCTCGCGAAAGGGGTCGTGAACTCCCCTTTCGTCGTCGCTTCCTGCGACGAATAGCAGGCTCGCTGCCTTTTGCAGCAGCCTGATAAACTCTCCGCAGAGCGTTCGGCGTCGAACCGATCGTAGAGCCCCGCGGCGACGCCCGAACCTCCTCTCCGTTCATGCTTTCGACTGCTTTGACAGCGAAGGCGGGCTGCCTCCCCATGACGAGGAGTTTCTCTATCCGCTAGAATCCCGAAATTCGTGAAATTTCCGCCGCCTCGGCACGATGGAAGCTCCTGTCGGAGTTCGAGGCGCGAAAGATACTGGAAGCGGCGCCGGCGCGAGCTGGCCCCCGTCGATGCGAGCTGCCTCGCGTCGATTTCGCCCCCTCGAACAGGAATCGATTCCTCGACCGGAAAGAGGCCCCATTCATGACCCACATCGTCGCCCAGCCCTGCTTCGGGTGCAAATACACCGACTGCGTCGTCGTCTGCCCCGTCGAGTGCTTCTACGAGGGCGAGCAGATGCTCTACATCCATCCGGATGAGTGCATCGACTGCGAGGCGTGCGTGCCGGAATGCCCCGTCGAAGCGATCTTCCATGAAGACAACCTGCCCGAGGAATGGGCTTCCTTCAAGGAATTGAACGCCGAAATGGCGACGCAGACGCCGGTCATCACCGAAAAGAAAGAACCGCTGGCTGATAGCTGAGCCAGCGCGCGACCGTCGCAAGACGGATCGAACGTACGGACGAACCCGGCTGACCCAGCCGGGTTTTTTCGTATCCCGATGGCTGGGCAGGGGCGAACTTCTCGCGGCGCCGGGCTCTCCGCGAAGAAGGATCCTTCCGCTCCGATTCCCTCCTGAAAGGATACGACCATGCCGTTCGTCGTCGCGCAGCCCTGCTCCGGGTGCAAGTACACCGACTGCGTGGTGGTCTGTCCGTGCGACTGCTTCCACGAGGGCGAGCAGATGCTTTACATCGATCCGGAGGAATGCATCGACTGCGAAGCCTGCGTTCCCGAGTGCCCGGTCGAAGCGATCTTCTACGAAGAGGATCTGCCCGAGGAATGGGCCGCGTACAAGGAACTGAACGCGACGATGTCCGCGGTCAGCCCGCCGATTCTCGAGAAGAAGGCGCCGCTCGCCGGAGCGTGAGCGCGATCCGTCGACGAGGCGCAGAGCCCGGAGCGTTCCGGGCTCCTTTCGTAGACCGGCCCCGTTTTCGGCGTTCCGAACGGGCGCTACAACGTGGCGTGTCGCGACAGGGACCGAGGGAGCCCTTCCGCTCCCGAGGTCGAACGTCCGCTTTCGATCGGCATCGCGCCGCCGGCCATTCGCGGGAATTCCGCCCCGGCTTCGCATTCTGAAGGACTACCGTCATGGGCTTGATGGACGGCAAGAAGGGTCTGATCCTCGGGGTCGCCAACAATTTCTCGATCGCCTGGGCGATCGCCGAAGAGGTGATGAAGGAGGGCGCTCTCTGCGGATTCACGCATCTGCCGGACCCGCCGGAAGACGATCGCCGCAAAAGCTGGAACCGCGTTCAGAAGCTGACGAGCGAGTATCCGGAGACGGCCAAGTTCCTCGTGCCGCTCGACGTTCGCAGCGATGCGGACATCGCGAAACTGGTCGAAACGACGAAGCAGGAATTCGGCACGATCGACTTCCTTGTCCATTCGATGGCCTTCGCGAGCCTCGACGATCTGAAGAAGGACACCGTCGCCACGAGCCGCGAAGGCTTCGCGATGGCGATGGAGATCAGCGCCTACTCGCTGCTCGCGCTGTCGCACGCGTTCGCGCCGCTGATGAATCCGAACGGTTCGATTCTCGCCATGACCTACTACGGCGGCGAGAAGTGCGTGCCGGGCTACAACGTGATGGGCGTCTGCAAGGCGGCGCTCGATTCGTGCGTGAAGTACGCGGCCTTCGACTTGGGCCCCAAGTCGATCCGCGTCAACGCGATCAGCGCCGGGCCGCTCAAGACGCTCGCCAGCTCGGCAGTCGGCGCCAAGGAAATGATGCCGATGAACGCGCTCATGGCTCCCCTGGGACGCAACATCGAGCACCAGGAGGTCGGCAAGGCGGCGCTCTTCCTGCTGTCGGATCTTTCGCAGGCGATCACCGGCGAGATTCTGCACGTCGACGCCGGCTACAACATCATGGGCGCTCCCACCAAGACCCTGATGGAAGCCGTCGCGGCCGACGCGGTGAAGAAGTCCAAGGCGTGAGCCCGGCCACTTCGCGTAAGAACTTGAGCCTTTCCTGCGGAATGCATGAATCCCGGGAAAGGCTCCTGCTCCTTTTGGGGGTCGGAGGCGAAGTTTTTTAGAACTTTCCTCGGAATCGCGACGTACCAGAGCCGGACTGATATGGCCTCGCTTTCGCGCGATTCGTAGGCTGTGTCTATCCTTGAGCGACGCGATGGGGCGAAGGAGACGCGGTTGCCGCAGTATGCGGCTTTTGCCGCGGTTTTGACGCCCTCCGACTGCGGGAAACGGAGTCTCCCGGCAGGCGGCGCGGATCGGCGAAGCAGCGAAACTTTCGGCGCAAGATCGCGCCGACTGGTTCTGATCACTACGCCGGTCGATACACCCGTAGGGGAAGTTGCGCCTGCCGGCCGGCAGACGCGGCTCCTGTGCGGATCTCGCTCGATGACGCCGTCATGGAATGACGGCGACGCACGCCCCAGGAAGGAGCGGATCGAGGCATGGAGGCACGTCTGTACCGAATCGCGACCGTGGTCGCGATCGTGGCGTCGGGATTCTGCGCGGAAGCGTTCGCCGCGAGCGTTCGCACCCAGAATTTCATCATCGAGGCGGACACGCAGCAGTTCGCCGAGTTGACCGCCCAGTGGGCGGAAAAGTACCGCCGGGAACTGGCCCTGGAATGGCTCGGCGCGGAACTGCCTCCCTGGCGCGATCCCTGCCCCATCCGCGTCGATGCGGGCCCCAGCAAGGCGGCCCAGGGCGAGACGAGCTTCGTCTTCGACGGACGCGGCATGCCGGGTCGCTGGTCGATGACGGTCATCGGCTCGCAGGAACGCGTGCTCGACGCCGTTCTGCCCCATGAGATCACGCATACGATCTTCGCGACGCACTTCGGTCGTCCGCTTCCCCGCTGGGCTGACGAGGGCGCCTGCACGACGGTCGAACACGCCAGCGAGCGGATCAAGCACGAGCACAACCTCGTCCGCTACCTGAAGTCCGATCGCGGCATCGCGTTCAACAAGATGTTCGTGATGAAGCAGTACCCCTCCGACATCCTGCCGCTGTACGCCCAGGGTTACTCGCTCGCCCGGTACCTGATCCTCCAGGGCGGTCGCCAGAAGTACGTCAAGTTCCTCGAAGACGGCATGGCCTGGAACAACTGGAACGCCGCGATCGACAAGCACTACGGCTACTCCGATCTGTCGGATCTCCAGGTGACCTGGCTCGAATGGGTTCGCGTCGGCAGCCCGCAGGAAATGCAGCCGCGAGCCGCGATCGCGCTCGCCGATAACGGCGCTCCCCGAACCGAGTCCTTTCCGCCGCCCGTCTCCCAGCCGGCTCCGGCCGATCCGACCGGCCCCTCGACCTTCGCCCGCCCGTCCCACCTCGATGTGGTTAGCGACGACGGCGGCACGATCACTCGCGGCCAGAACGGATCGACGCTGAACTGGTACGAGTCGAAGCGGCAAGAACGCAGCCGCCTGGGCGCCGATCCGATTCCGGACAACCGCCGTCCGCAGCAGCCCCTGGCTGCCGCTCCGAATGCGATGGCAGGCAACGCGATGACGGGCAACGCCGGCAACGCACTTCCGCCGAACCTGCCGCCGACGCAGGGTCAGGTCCAGGTCGTTAACCCGGACGTCTGGGTCGGCCCGAACGACGCCGGTCCCGCCGCTGGCATCGCTGCGAACGGACCCCGCACGCTGTCAGCTGACGCCCGTCCCGTTCCGGGAACCGTAACGGCTCCGCAGCCCGGCCTCGTTCCGATCGATTCCCCGCCGACCTATCCGTACGCCGGCGGCTCGAACGGCAGCGTCCTTCGCTAATCGAGACAGGCTGTCCTTCGCGTAAGCGACCGATCGAAAAAGCCGCGTCGAATCACGACGCGGCTTTTTTCGTAGGTCCCTGCGAATGCTGCCGGATCGTGCCACGGCTGGCTTGCCCAGCAGTGCAGCGCCCCTCGAACCGAGTTGGACTTCGCGAGAGGATTCATCACGACGTCGCCGATCGGAAATCGCTGGCGTTCGTTCGGGAAACGACGACCCGAATGGACGAACGAATCGCCGCTCACTGCACTGCTGGGCAAGCCAGCAGTGGCACACGGACCGTGCAAACTTCTTCCCGGACGGTATCGGGACGAGCCAGCGCCGGCACACGACGCCGGCCGAAAGCATGCGTTCGCGACCGGCCGCATAGGCGGTCCATCAGCAGAGCGTCTGCATCAGCAACGTGAGCGAGCTGATCGCCGATTCTTCCGCGGCAGGCGGAAGGGGCGGAACGACAGGGGGCGCCGACCGCTGCAGCATCCCGGCGGAGGGGCTCAGGAAAAATCGCGTCAGGTGATAGAAGACTGGCGCCGCGAAGCAGAGCGAATCGATCCGGTCGAGAATCCCGACGTGTCCCCGCACCAGCGTGCCGTAATCGCGCACGCCGCGATCCCGTTTCACGGCGGACATCACCATCGTGCCGCAGAAGCCCATCAGCGAGATGATCAGCGCCATGCAGGCGCTGCCCGCCAGCGTGAAGGGCGTGACCCACCAGAGCGAAAGTCCGGCCAGCGCCGTCGCCAGCGTCCCCACGAGCAGGCCTTCCCACGTGCGGCTCCCGTTGATGGCGGGGGCGATGACGTGTCGCGTGAAGATCTTGTTGGCGAGGTAATGGCAGACGTCCGAGACCTGCACCAGGATGATGAAGTAGAAGAGCAAGCCGGACGGGCTTCCCTCGTACTTCACGTAAGCGCCCGATTCGGAGTTCCACGTCACTAGGTGCAGGTCCAGCAGCGCCGGCGCGTGCGACAGCGCATAGACGCAGATCATCAGGCCCGACTGCACTTTGGCGAAGCGTTCGAGGAACCGTTTCGGATCTCCGGCCAGAGCCATCCGCGCCGGGATCAGCAGCGAACAGTAAACCGGGATGAAGATGCTGTAGAGGCCGTACAGATCGCCGCCCGGTCCGAGGTCGAACCACCACGCGTACGTGTTGCCGACGAAGACGAAGAAGTACTGCAGCGGCGTGATGACGAAGAAGGTCCAGAAGAGCGTCCGATGATCCGCCAGCCGCGTCGGCGTCATCGTGATGAATTCGCGCAGCGCCCAGAACGAGACCAGAAAGAACAGGATCACGATCATGGGGCGCCCGACCACGACGCTGAAGATCAGCGTCGCGAACATGGCCCACCAGGCGACGATCCGCTGATTGAACAGCTTGATCAGCGCGGGGTTGATCGAGGTGTCGGGCTGGCGACGCAGCAGCCAGCCGACGAACCCGCCGACCGCGAGCAGCGTGAAGACGCCGGCCAGCAGCGCGAGCGTGTAGCGATCGTCGAAGAGGCGGACACGGTCGTAGACGTCCGTGACTGCCGGCATCGCGAAGAAATCCACGAGCGAACGACCCGTCGAAGGCGCAGAAACGGCGACCGGCGCTGACCGGAGAGTCTCGTCTTTCTGCGGCGCTGATCGTAACAGATCGCGCCGAAAGCTCGATACCGGGCGGCTCCTGTCAGGAGTGCGGGGGCGGCGTTTCGCGTTCTACGACCGATCGCGCAGGCGGACGATCGAGCTTCGAGCACGGACGAGAAAATCGACCTTCGTCTCGCCCCGTTCGAGCCAGATGGGGGGACCGATCGTGATGCTCGTCAGCAGGGGGACCGGGAAGACCTCGCCGCGAGGCAGCACCCGGTTCATGTTCTCTAGATAGACCGGCATCAGTTCCACGTCGGGACGCTTCCTGGCCAGGTGAAACAGTCCGCTCTTGAATTCGTGCATCTCGCCGTCGGGGCTGCGTCCCCCTTCGGGAAAGATGATCAGCGAGTACTTATCCCCGATCTCGTTGAGGATCTGGGTGATCGGACTGGCGTGAACCTTAATCTCCTGACGGTCGATCAGGATCGCGTTGAAGGCGCCCGCGATGTGCTGGCGGAGCCAACCCTTTTCCCAGTAATCCCGCGCCGCGGCGGGGCGGGTCAGGGCCCGGAGATCCCACGGCAGCGACGCCCAGATCACCAGCGGATCGAGATGGCTGGTGTGGTTGGCGAAGTAGATGCGCTGACACGGCTCCGGCTGGCAATCGACCCAGCGGACGGTCGCGCCGCTGAAGAACTTGGCCAGCCCGACGAGGACCGGAATCGTCAACGCATGCTTCATCGACGGTTCGGCAGATCGACGGGTGAAGAAGCGTCGCCACGTAGGGCGCCGCCGCACGGGCAGGACAGCAGGAAATTATAGGGCGTTCCGGAACGATCGGTATCACTCGCGCGGCGGCCGGTCGAGAAGGGCGTCCTCAGCCTGCCCCCGCCGGTTGAAAAGGGCGTGAGCGAGCGTCAGAATGCCCCCTTCCGATTCGTCGACTCCTCTCCTCGGAGCCTGCTTCATGAGCCGTCTGGTCACGCTGTTCACCGGGCAATGGGCCGATCTGCCGTTCGCCGACATGGCCCGGATGACCAAGGAGTTCGGCTACGACGGAATCGAACTCGCCTGCTGGGGCGACCACTTCGAGGTCGACAAGGCGCTCTCCGACGACGGGTACTGCGCGAAGAAGCGGGAGGCCCTGGAAAAGATCGGCCTGGAATGCCGCGCGATCAGCGCCCATCTGGTCGGTCAGGCCGTTCTCGACACGATCGACGAGCGGCATAAGTCGATTCTGCCGCCGTACGTCTGGGGCGACGGCGATCCTGCCGGCGTCAACGAAAGGGCGATCGAAGAACTGAAGAACACCGCCCGGGCGGCGCAGAAATTCGGCGTCGAGGTCGTCAACGGCTTCACCGGATCGAGCATCTGGCCGCTGCTCTACTCGTTCCCGCCGGTTCCGCCGAAGATGATCGACGCGGGCTTCGATCTGCTGGCCGAACGCTTCAACCCGATTCTCGACGTCTTCGGCGAGTGCGGGGTGAAGTTCGCCCTGGAAGTCCACCCGACCGAAATCGCGTTCGACCTCTACACGGCGCAGCGGGCGCTCGAAGCGCTCGATCATCGCGAGGAGTTCGGCTTCAACTTCGATCCGAGCCATCTGATCTGGCAGGGGGTCGACCCGGTCGAGTTCATCCGCGCGTTCCCGGATCGGATCTATCACGTCCACATCAAGGACGCGATCACGACGCTGAACGGACGGTCCGGCATTCTGGCGTCGCACCTGAACTTCGGCGATTCCCGCCGCGGCTGGGACTTCCGCTCGCCCGGACATGGCGCCGTCGACTTCGAAGAGATCATCCGGGCGTTGAACGAGATCGGGTATCAGGGACCCCTGTCGGTGGAATGGGAAGACAGCGGCATGGACCGCGAGTACGGCGCCCGCGACGCGGCCCAGTTCGTCAAGAGCATGGACTTCACCCCCAGCGGACGGGCCTTCGACGCCGCGTTCGACAAGGGCTGAACGGCGCCTCCCGGATGCCGCGTGTGCCACGGCTGGCTTGTCCAGCCGTGAGGGGCGCTGGAAGGTACTTCGACCTCGCGAGTCGATCCCTCACGAAATCGCCGCTCGAATCTCGACGATTTCCTTCGGGAAACGTCGTTTGAAATTGGCGAACGAACCGCCGCCCGCCGCACTGCTGGACAAGCCAGAAGCGGCACACATCTCAGTGCATTCTTCGTATCGGTCAGCGTCGACGCTGGACGATTCGGCCATGGCACACGAGCCGCCGCGACGCCCGAACGCTTACGCGACCCAGTCCAGCCCGATGTCGAGCGACTGGGCCTGATGCGTCAGGGCTCCGACGCTGATGCGATCGACGCCGGTACGCGCGGCAGAGGGTATCCGATCGAGCGTCATGCCGCCCGAGGCTTCCAACTCCACGTCCGGTGCGACGCGATCACGCAGTTCCGAGGCGAGGCGAAGCTGATCGTCGTCCATGTTGTCGAGCAGGATGACGTCGACGCCGCCCGCTTCCAGCGCGGCCTGAAGCTGCTCGAACGTGTCGACCTCGATCTCGACGAGGGCGTGCTTCCGACGATCCTCTCCGAACGAGTCGAGCGACTCGTTCGCCGCACGCAGCGCTTTGCTGACGGCGGTCGCCGGATCGTCGCCGCCGATCGCCGCGAGGTGGTTGTCCTTGATCAGGATCGAATCGAAGAGCGCTAGGCGATGATTCCGCCCGCCGCCGCAGTGAACCGCGTACTTCTCCAGCAGTCGCCAGCCGGGCGTCGTCTTTCGCGTGTCGTAGATGCGGGCCTTCCCTCCCGCGGCGGCTTCGACGTAGCGCCGCGTCAGCGTCGCCACGCCGCAGAGACGCGAGAGCAGGTTCAGCATCGTCCGCTCGGCAGCCAGCAGATCCCGCACTTCGCCGCTCACAGTCGCGAGGATCGTGCCCCGTTCGATCGGCGAACCGTCCTCGAGATGCGACTTCCATTCAAAGCCGACGCCCATCGCTTCCAGAACCAGCCGCGCGACCGGCAGACCGGCCAGGACGCCCGAAGTTCGTGCGACGAAGCGAACCGTTCCGTGCGAACCGGGCGGAATGGTCGCCTGCGCCGTGACGTCGCCCCGCTCGCCCAGATCCTCCTCCAAAGCGAGACGAATCAGCTTGCGCGCCGCCTCGGCGACGCTTTCATCCCATTCGATCTGAAGGTAATCTCGTTTCACGGCTCTAGCGAAGAGAGGCGACGACCCGACCGAAAGTTCGCGATCAGACGATGCAGGAATCGGAAGCGAACGCGAATTCTAACGTCGACCGTCCGCAGACGGTTCGGGCGGAGACTATCGATGCACGAGCGGTCGTCGGCGTAACGGGTTCGTCCGACGGTCAGCGCTCCGAAAACCTCCCCGCCGTCGCCGACGCACCTTCGTCGCTGGAAGGGGTTGCCGCCTATGTCCGTCGTCGCGGGAGCCCGTTCGCTCTCGACGCCGGACAGGGCACGGCGCTGACCTGGATCGTCGGACTTCTCTCGTTCATCGCGTTCGTCGCCACGATCAGTTCCCGTCACGTCGAAGGCTACGGATCGGTCGCCGTCGAATCGAGGGGGACGCCCCGCCTGGTGGTCGACGTCCGCTCCGCCGCGTGGACCGACTTCGCCATGCTGCCCGGCGTGGGTCGCACGCTCGCCCAGCGGATGGTCGTCGCCCGCGATGCCGCCGGAAACGATCTCAGCCCCGAGACGTTCGAGGCCGTCCGCGGCGTCGGTCCGAAGACCTGGCAGCGGATCGAGCCGTTTCTCCAGTTTCCGGAGCGATAAGACGCGCGGGGTGGCGCTGGTTGCCTCAACCAGCGTCCGCGAAGCGGATCGGAGGCCTTCGGGGCCGGCCGGACCGACGATGCCGGACGATCCTGTGCGTTTTTCCTGATCGAAGCTGGCCAACTTTCGCCGAACGCGTTCGAAGGCCTCCGACGGGCTGCGCCCGCGCTGGTTGGGACAACCAGCGCCACCCTTGGCAGGTCCTCCTTTAGACACCGTAATAAATCTCGAGCAAACGTCGGCGACGGATGATCTGAATCGACGCGACGAACCCTTTCCCGCCTCCCTATAATGCGGAGATTTCGCGGACAGGCGGTTCGGGCGTGCGGTGACGCGCCTCGATCGGAATGCCGAGCGGATCCGTCCGCGAAGGTCGCCCCTCGGCCAGCTCTCTGTCCCGTCCCAAGACCGCTGAAAGTCGCGCGTGCAATTCGATCTGAAAGCGCCCTACGCTCCTGCCGGCGACCAGCCCAAGGCGATCGAACAACTCGTCGCCGGATTGCGCGCCGGACACGCGAAGCAAACGCTGCTCGGCGTCACCGGCTCGGGCAAGACGTTCACCATGGCGAACGTCATCCAGCACATCCAGAAGCCGACGCTGGTCATCTCCCACAACAAGACGCTCGCGGCGCAGCTCTACGCGGAGTTCAAGGCCTTCTTTCCGCGGAACGCGGTCCACTACTTCGTCAGCTACTACGACTATTACCAGCCGGAAGCCTACATCCCGCAGCGGGACATCTACATCGAGAAGGACGCCTCGATCAACGACGAGATCGACCGCCTGCGCCTCGCCAGTACCAGCTCGCTGGTCAGTCGCAAGGACGTGATCATCGTCGCCAGCGTCTCCAGCATCTACGGCCTCGGATCGCCGAAGGATTACCAGGCGATGATGGTCTCCGTCCGCAAGGGCGAGTCCGTCGATCGGGACGAGATGCTGATGAAGCTGGTCAACATCCTCTACGGTCGCAACGACGTCGCCTTCGAACGGGCGAAGTTCCGCGTTCGCGGCGACTGCGTCGAAGTCTGGCCCGCCTACGAAGAGTACGCCTACCGCATCGAGTTCTGGGGGGACGAGATCGACAACTGCTCGATCATCGATCCCACCAGCGGCGAGGTCATTTCGACCGAGGAGCAGATCTTCATCTATCCGGCCAAGCACTTCGTCATGCCGGAGGACCGCATCGCGCGGGCGGTCGACGCGATGCGCGGGGAACTGGCCGAGCAACTCGCGAAGTTCGAACGGGAAGGCAAGCTGCTCGAAGCGCAGCGCCTCAACGCGCGGACCCGCTTCGATATCGAGATGATGCAGGAAATCGGCACCTGCCCCGGTATCGAAAACTACAGCCGGCTGCTCGCAGGCCGCAACCCGGGCGATCCGCCCGAGACGCTGTACGACTATTTCCCGAAGGACTTCCTCCTCTTCATCGACGAGTCGCACGTCACGATCCCGCAGATCCGCGCGATGTACGCGGGCGACCGGAGTCGCAAGACGACGCTGGTCGATCACGGCTTCCGGCTTCCCAGCGCGCTCGACAATCGCCCGATGAAGTTCGAGGAGTGGGAAAAGCGAGTGAACGAGGTCGTCTACGTTTCGGCGACGCCGAACGATTACGAACTCGAGCGGTCCGAAGGCGAAGTCGTCGAACAGATCATTCGTCCCACCGGCCTATTGGATCCCGTGATCGACCTGCTGCCGGCATCGACGCAGGTGACGGATCTCGTCGGCAAGATCAACGAACGGGCTGCGGCCGGCGAGCGCGTCCTGGTGACGACGCTCACGAAGAAGTTTTCCGAGGACCTGGCGCGGTATCTCGGCGAACAGGGGATCGCGTGCAAGTGGCTGCACAGCGAACTCGACGCGTTCGAACGCGTGGAAACGCTGCAGGATCTCCGGGCGGGCAAGTTCGACGCGCTGATCGGCGTCAACTTGCTGCGCGAAGGGCTGGACTTGCCGGAGGTTTCGCTGGTCGCGATTCTGGACGCCGACAAGGAAGGCTTTCTGCGGAACGAAACGTCGCTGATCCAGACGATCGGACGCTCCGCCCGTAACGTCAACGCGCGGGTGATTCTGTACGCCGACAGGATCACCGATTCGATGCAGAAGGCGATCGACGAAACCCGTCGTCGTCGCGAGATCCAGCAGCGCTACAACGAAGAGCACGGCATCACGCCCGAGTCGGTCAAGCGAAGCGTGCACGCGGGCATCGTCGCCGCGGCGGACGCCCACAAGGCGGCCAACGAAGCGGTCGGTCGCACCGACGACGCGGAAATCATTACGCTGGAGTACGTGCAGGAACTCGAAGCCGAGATGCTCGAAGCCGCGAAGAATCTGGAGTTTGAACGGGCGGCCCAGATTCGCGACCGGATCGTGAAGTACCAGGACGCCGTCGGCCAGAAGAAGTCCTCCGTCGAGCGCAACATGAAGCAGGATCGCTCCGACGGAAAGGGTCGCCGCCGCGGCATTCCCAAGGGGGGCGCCGCGCGTGTCCCCAAGCCGAAGAAATAAGCGATCGGAGCGACGTCGTGAGCGAACCGAACCGCGACGAACCGGAACCGCTCGCGCCTGCATTGCGACCGCAGTTCGGGCTCAGGGCGCTCGGGCTTTCGCTGGTCGCCGTCTCGCTGACGTTCGCTCTCTCCCGCTGGCTGCCGGTCGCGATCGTGCTGTCGATCGTCTTCTCCGGCGGGCTCGTCGCCCTGCATCTCTTCAGCACGACGCTGGGGAGCAGGCTGCGTGCGTCGCGACCGGACGAACGCGCGAAGCGTCAGCGGGCCGCCAACGCTCGGGCCGAACCTTCGCCGTCGCTATCGTTCCGAGCGGGAGCGTCGCCGCCGGTCGAATCCGACCGAGGCGAACTTCGCGAGCGACGGTCGATCGCCTCGCTCGCTTCGTGGATGGCCGTCCTGGCCTTGGGCGCCTGCATCGGCGTCGCCTGCGGCTGGTCGTTCGTGGCCGACACCCGAATGCCTGATGCAAGCTCGTCGAGCCTGTTCGTTCCGGCGATCGGTCTCGCCGCCTTCGGCTTTCTCGGCGCCATGGCAGGCGGACTCAGTCACGCGCTCGCCGTCTCGCTGTTCGTCGCTCACCGCCAGTCGGTGGAGGCGAGCGAAGCGGAGGTGCGAAAGCCATGAAGCGACTAGGGGGCGCCGCTCCTTCGTCTCGCCGCGGGGGATTCAGCTTGGCGGGAGGCATCTTCCTCGTCTTCAGCGCTGGGACGATTCTCGCAGCCGCTATCAGCGGCGGCATCGTCGCCTCCGCTGAATGGAATTGGCTCGCCGGCGTTGCCGTCGCCCCGCTTGCCGGCCTGACCGCCGGACTTCTGTGGTTCGCGACTCCGTATGCGACCGCCTCGCTCGCGTATGCCATGGTGCGACCGTTCGGAGGCGCCGATCGCGCACGCGACGCCTGGTACGAGACGGGCTTGTGGACGGTATTCTTGCTCCTGCTGGGATACGTGATACTGGCGGCTGTCGTCCTGGTCGCGCTTCCGGTCACGATCGTGATCGACTGGTTGAAGGGCTGACCCTCTACCGTGGGAACGATCCGCCGGGTCCGGCTGCCTGCCACGGCACGGTCGCGGGACCGACGTTCTGCGGCTGGCCCTGGTACGTCGGATAGCCTTGCGTCGCCGGCATTCCGGGCGGAAGAGCCTGGGACTGGCCGTAGTACGTCGGCACGCCGGGTTGCCCGTATGGCGCAGGAGGAGCGGCGTATCCCGCGGGCGTCGCGTAGCCGGGCGACGCTCCCTGCCAGTTCGCGGCGACGTTCGAGACGGCTCCGCCCAGGCGCACGCGGTGGACGAACTTCCGCTCGCCCAGGCTTTCGATGGCGAGCATGGCAGGCGCGTGGGCCTGCAACTCTTCCAGTCGGGCCGGCGGGGCGACCATTACGACTTCGCCCCAGTGCTGAAGCAGTTCGATCAGGAACGCCGGGTCGGTCGGAGGTACGGCGCCGTAAGTTCCTTCGGGCAGCGTGAATCCGGCGCCGTCGAGCTGCGTCCCGACGAAGACGACCGGGATGCCCTCCGTGCCGAGCTTCAGCTCCAGCGCCTCGCGTTCCGCGTGAGCGAACCGGACGTAGCTGCGATACTCAGCGCCCTTCGGATAGACGTAACCGAAGGCGACGATCGACACGGCGGCGGCGACCGCGAAGGCGCTGCTCCACTTGACGGTCTTCGCCTTGAACGCGAACGAAACGATCAGCGAGACGACCACGGCGCCCCCGATGCCCGACGCGACCGCGATCAGCGACGTCCGATTCTCGGGCTCCATCACGTACAGGGCGTAGGCCATCGCGCCGCCGGCGGAGAGCGCCACGAGGGCAGCGATCCAGGGGACGTCGCGCAGGACGTGCCGCAGGTACCAGTGCGATCCTTCAATCTGGAAGCCTTCCTTCGGCAGAATGGCCCGATCGACGAACGATCCGATCAGGAGCGCGAGCGACGGCACCGCCGGCAGCAGGTAGGTCGGCAGCTTGCAACTCGACGCGGAGAAGAACAGGAAGACCCACCCCGCATACAGGGCGAGCGCCCCCATCTCCCACGTGCGCGACCAGCGATAGGCGCTCCGCTGCGTAAGCAGCCAGTAGAGCGTCCCGGGCAGCAGCAGGCTCGCGGGGAACGTGCCCACGAGCAGCGCAGGGCCGTAGTACCACCACGGTTCCTGATGATCGAAGGCGTTCGTATAGCGAACGAAGTGCTGCTTCCACCAGAAATAGACGCCGAAGCCCTCCAGGTTCATCGTGGAAAGGACGAACCAGGGCGCCGCGATCGCGGCCACGCCGACGAGCAGAATCGACCAGCCGAAGAACCGCAGACGATTCGGCGTCGGGGTCAGCCAGAAGTGCAGAAACGCGGGCGGCAGCGTCAGCACCAGCCCGATCGGTCCCTTCGTCAGGACGGCCAGCGCGGCCGCGACGATGCAGACGGCGAACAGGGCCCAGGAGAACTTCTCGCGCCGGCAGGCGACGATCAGGCTCCAGAACGCGATCGACGCACACGCCGTCAGCGTCATGTCGGTCAACACGTAGCGCCCCGCGATGACGAATCCGCCGCACAGGCAGAGAGCCAGCGCCCCGATGAACGCCGCACGCGATCCGACCAGCGATCGACCGAAGCCGTAACAGGCGAGCACGCAGGCCAGAGCGCTGATCGCGATCGGCAGCCGGGCCGACAACTCATGCGTTCCCAGCACGGCGTAGCAGGCCGCGGTCATCCAGTAGACGAGCGGCGGCTTATCGAGGAACGGCTGGCCCTGACGCTTCGGGACGAGCCAGTCGCCCGTCTGAACCATTTCGTACGGAACCTGCGCGTACCGCGTCTCGTCGGGTTCGACCAGCGCGTGCGAGAGGTTCGTGAAGAAGAGCGCCGCGGCGACCAGCGTGAGCACGACCAGATGAATGGCCGTCGCCTTCGCGGTCGTCGGTTCTTCGTGATCGCGCTGTTCGCCGCCCGGGAACCGGCGTTCCGACCAGAAGGTCCGGCAGAACTCGGCGAAGCGACGGTAGGAACGGAGGATGCCTCCGCGACGCCTGGCCGCCGATTTCGTCAGCGACAGTTCGACTTCGCTGACCGGCTGATCGGCGGTTTCCAGGTTCGCCGAAAGCTGTGCGAGCGGCAGAGCCGAGTCGAGCCGCGGTCCCCATTCGATCGCCGAGTCGCGGTCGAACAGCGCGATCCTGGCCGAAGGATCCCGGTGCGGGACGCCCCAGAAAATGCGATAGAGACCGTTGGCGACGCCGCGCTTCGCACGCTCGAAGCCGGAGAGTTCCCAGCGACGCTGCGTGCCGGCGACGAAAACGTCCGCGGCGGACATCGCCAGCAGACGGTCGTACTGCGCGATGGCTTCTTCCGAGGTCGACGCGGGAGCCCAGAAGACCCGTTCGCCGGGCGCTTCTTCCACGATGCGATTGAGCGATTCGCCGAGCGAGCCGTAGAGGATCTTGGCCCCGCCCTTGGTGACGGGAGTTTCCGGCGCGGCTTCGGCGCCCTCCTCGTCCTTTTTCTTTTTCGGAACGCGCTCGCAGACGAAGTAGACGGCGGAGATCGCGACGTCTTTCCGCTTGTTCCGGACGGCCTTCTCGATCTTGTCGCGTTCCTCGTCAGCGAGCGGCCGCGTCTCCTCGAGCACGAGCGTGAGCTGGCCCTTTTGCGTCGCTGGACGACGCTTCCCCCGATCCCCGGTCGCCATGCCGCCTCGCCCTCCTGGCATTTCCTCAGCCCACGACAGTCCTTCGTCGCGAAGCGGTATTTACAGCGGAACGGGGAAATGCGTAAAGAGCGAAACCGAACGACCTTCCGCGACGCGACCGGCCATGATTCCCGGCATCATCACCAGGTATCTCCTCTGGGAACTGCTCCGCAGCTTCCTCGTGGTGCTGTTCGTACTGTCGGGCATCTTCCTGCTGGTCGGACTTGCGCAGGAAGCGATTCAGGAGGGACTCGGGCCGGGGCACGTGCTGCAGCTCATTCCCTACGTGCTGCCGAACGCTCTGGTTTACGCGATTCCTGCCACCTGGCTCTGGGCGGTCAGCGCCGTGTACGGGCGCCTTTCGGCGGACAACGAAGCGCTCCGGATGAAGGCCGCCGGGATCAGTCCCTGGAAGTGCCTGCTGCCGGTGTACGTGCTGGGCCTGATCCTGTCGTTCGTGAACGTCGGGATTTACGAACTGGGCGCCACCTGGGGCTACAACGGAACGCAGCAGATCATCCTGCACGCCGTCGACGAGATCGCCTACGGAGCCCTCAGGAAGAACCGCTCGGTCACGCTCGACCGCTTCTCCGTCGCCGTGCTCGAGGTCGAGGGTCGCAAGATGATCGACCCCGTCTTCACGATCTTCGGCAGCGGCGACGCCCCGACGATCAGCATCGTCGCGGAATCGGCGGAACTGACGCTCGATAAGGAGAGCAACGCCCTGATCGTCGACTGCGTCAACGGCGAGATGACCACGTCGAAGGGCGACTCGCTGATCTTCGACAAGATCAGCCAGCCGATCTCGCTGGGCGCGTCGTTCGAGGACGGCGCCTACATCTCCGACAACCCGGCCCATCGACCGCTGGCGTCGATCCCGCAGGATATCGTCGATCAGAAGGTCGCGATCACCCAGCTCGAAGCCGTCGTCGCCGCCGAGATCGCGTTCGAAACGCTGACGGGCAACTTCGGAGCGCTGGTCGAAGAAGACGGCGCCGCGATTCAAGCCACCGTCGACAACATGGAGAACCGCCTCGCCCGACTGCGACTGGAACCGCAGCGACGGACCGCGACCGGCTTCGGCTGCCTGTTCTTCGCGATGATGGGCGCCCCGCTCGCGCTCTGGCTTCGAAACGGCGACTTCGTTTCGAGCTTCTTCATCTGCTTTCTGCCGATCCTGCTGATCTATTACCCGTTCTTCATGTTCGGGCTGAATCTGGCGAAGTCAGGCGACATGCCGCCGATCGCCATCTGGGCGGCGAACCTGGCGCTCGGCGCCATCGGCGTCGTGCTGCTCCGCTTCGTGATGCGGCGATAAGCGCTCGCATTCGTTAGAACGCCACGTTCGCCCGAATGCCCGCGACCAGCGCGGTGTCGACGCTTTCGCGAGCGGGCATGACGACCTGAAAGTCAGGCGTCACGTGCAGCCAGGGAGTGACCTGAGCGTTGTAGAAAATCTCGACCGCCTGTCCGTCGCCGATCGGGCCGAGACCCGCTTCCAGAATCGGTCCCACGTCGGAACTGGTCCCGGAATAGTAATACCCGGCGCCGAACGTATCGGCCTGCCGCCCGCAGATGGGACTGTTGCCGCCGATGCCCGCGCTCAGAAAGTAGCCGATCGGGTTCGTCTGCTCATCGGCGATCGCGGCCCTGCCGAAGACGCCCCACCCGGTCTTACCCTCGTCGTCGTAATGAACCAGGTACTGATCGAAGTTCGAATAGAGCGCCCAGGATCCTGACTGCCGAGCGACCGGCACGTTCGGCAGCACGATGCGCGGATCCTGATTCAGCGAGACGAAGTCCCGATTGCTCCAGGTTCCCCCGATCAGTTGATGGCCCGCGAAGCCGAGCAGGTTCGACGACCGGCGCAGTTCGGCGGTCAGCAAGACGCCCTCTTCGTAGAGGGAGTCGAAGCCCGATCCCTTGGTCGCCTCCGTCGGACTCAGGACGCCGAAGTTGAAGACCGGCGCCCCTTCGTCGAGGATGACGAAACCGGCGCCGAGCGTCGAGTAGGGAACGGTTCTGAAGAGCGCCGGATTGACGACGAAGCCGACGTT
Source organism: Lignipirellula cremea (assembly GCF_056501455.1). Lineage (NCBI taxonomy): Bacteria > Pseudomonadati > Planctomycetota > Planctomycetia > Pirellulales > Pirellulaceae > Lignipirellula > Lignipirellula cremea. The sequence goes on along the minus strand of NZ_CM151415.1, from coordinate 3,546,314 downwards.
GGAAAACTGCGTCTTGCCGCGACCGCTGGCGAAGGCGTTCTGATCGCCGTCGAACGTGTCAAGCTTGCCCGCATACAGGGCGAAGTTCTCCGACAGCGCCTGCGTGAACAGGAAATCGGTGAGGTAGAGATTCTCGCTAGCGGGCGAGGGCAGATCGGCCAGCACGTTCGAAGGAAGCAGCGCGCCCGTCGCGCCGGCGAGCGATTCGCCGTAGCGGTGCTCCGCCCGAATCTTGACGAACAATCCCTCGGCGCCGATCAGTTTCCCGCCGTCGATGTTCGCGACGTAGTCGCCGTGCCCGCCGTAGCGAAACTCGCGATCGAGTCCGCCCGACGCGACGCCGTAATAGAACTGCGTGACGTCGGCCTGAAAGACGATGCCGCTCTCCGCCATGGCCGGACGCGTGCCGCACCAGTCGCCGAGCAGCGTCGCACGTTCGCACAGCGAGTCGTGCGTCACCGGAGGACAGGCGTACGTTGGCGCGACGTAATCGAACGCGGGAAGCGCGGCGGGCGCCGGCGTCGGAACCGGCGCGGGAGCGGGCATCGGAGCCGGCGTCGGAACCTGTCCCGGCTCGTAAGCGGGCGCGGGCCTGTCCGACGGCGAAACGACGCCGTCGTCCGCGAACGCGACGGCATCCGCGTTCCACTTCGACGGACCGAAGTAATCGAGAGGCTCGCTCGCCACGGTGACTGTCGCACATGACAGCCAGGCCAGCGCATGCAATCCGCGTTTGTGCATCGACATGGGCGTTCCCTCCATGGAAGTCGCTGCCTGCACTCATCGGACGCTATCCTGTGTTCGTCCCAGCAAACCCCCCGTGTTGGGCGTCGATTCGCGAGTTGCGGCGACCTACGTATCGATCAGGAAAGCTTGACCGGCTTCGATCAGCGCCGCCGCGAAAACGGCGGTATCTGAGTCGCTTCCTCGGCGGCGCCCGTTCGATCAGCCGAATATCGGATTCAGGCAGGCTGGAGCGATGGGAAGGCTCGTGCGACCTGCCGGTCGCCTCCCCGCCCGGCGAGCGTCGCTTCGGGCGGGACGAGTGGGCGATAAGTCGCGCGCGAGGACCAGGCGCCGCGCGCGACTTAGGAATCGCCAGTCGAAAGGTTCGCTCAGTTCCCCGTCGGCAGCGGGATGTTGAGCCCTTCCTTCTGCAGCGCCTCCCGAACGTACTGCAGTCGTTGGAACTGCGTGATCGTGATGGGGCCGGTATAGACTCCGCTTTGCAACTTCCTGGGCGGGTGCGCGATGTAGGTCTTCATCAGCTTCTCGATCGAGGCGCTGATGGTGACCATCGTCCAGGTCCGCTCGGTGTAGTTGTTCATGAAGATGTCGTACCGTTCCTGCGGATCCTGCCAGAGATCGAAGACCTGCGGCACGGTCGCCACGTACTTCTCCGGCCCCTTCCAGCCGAGGTTCGAATCGACGGCCAGACCGCCCGTCGCCTGGCCGTTATCGCCGCGGATGTTGAAGACGGCCTTGTAGTTGCCGACGCGTGCGGCGCCGGGAGAGAGTTCGTTCTCGGTGAAGTAGAACCACTCCTTTCGCGGCGACTTTCCTTCGCCCAGCAGAACGGGCGTCAAGTCGTAGCTGTCGAAGATGATCGGCTCTCCTTCGCGATCGACCTTGGGCAGTTCCACGCCCGCGACGGCGGCGAACGTCGCCATCAGATCGAGCCCGCCGACGATTTCGTGATTCTTCGACGCTGCCGGGATCTTGCCGGGGAACGAGGCGATGGCGGGAACGCGGTTGCCACCTTCGCGGACGGTGCCCTTGGTGCCCCGGAACGGCGTGTATCCGGCGTCGGGATAGACGTCCTGCCAGGCGCCGTTGTCGGTCGTGTAGAAGACGAGCGTGTTCTGGTCGAGCTTCAGCTCGCGGAGCTTGTCAAGGATGGCTCCGATCCGAGCGTCGAGTTCGACGACCGAATCCGCGTACTTCGACTTCGACATCGACTTATGCTCGAAGTCGGGGTGCGGCATGTTCGGCTGATGGACCTTCATGAAGTTGACGTTGATGAAGAACGGATCGTCCGACTTCGCCGCGTCGTCGAGGAACTCCAGCGCCGCCTTTTCCACGTAGCCGTCGAAGTAAGGAATACCGACGACGCCCTTGTCCGGCGTGTCGACGTACTGGCCGTTGATCTTGAAGTCCTCGGTCGCCTTCTCGCCAGCCTTGCCGGAGAGCGATCCTTTGGTGACCCGCTCGAACATCTCGCGCAGCTCCGGATCCATGTCCGGGAACCACGTCGGGTCGGCGTAGGTATACGCGTTGAGGTGGTACAGGCCGCAGTACTTCATCACGTCATAGCCCTGGGCGATCGGCAGCGCGTAATCGGCTTCGCCCAGATGCCACTTGCCGGTGAAGTAGGTCTTGTAGCCGCCCGTCTTCAGAACCGAGGCGAGCGTCCATTCCGCGGCGGGCAGACCGCCCCCCTCGCCCTGAAACGCGACGGTCGTCATGCCGCTGCGATTCGGGATGCGACCCGTCTGCATCGCGGCGCGACCCGGCGTGCAGCTCGGCTGGGCGTAGAACGAGAAGAACGTCATCCCCTCACGCGCCAGGCGATCGATGTTGGGCGTCGGCATGCCGCGCCCTTCGCCTCCGCCGTACGGACCGAGATCGCCGTAACCCGTGTCGTCCGAGACGATGAACAGGATGTTCGGCTTCTTGCCGTTCGCCTGTTGAGCGACGGCCGGCGCGGCCATCATGAGCAGGCTGCACGCAACGGCGGCCAGAGACAATCGATACCAGCGGACGATCATGGGAGCGGTCTCCTGCAAAAGTGCGCAGCGTCGGACTCAGGCGCTGCGGTCTACCGTGACAGGCGCCTGAGGGAACGCCTGCGGAACGCGAACAGTCGACGGGGCAAAGAGAATGAAACGCGATTCCAACTTCGCGATTTGAAAAGAGCGGTCGGTCCCTGACCGCAACGAGAGTCTACCCCTGAAGGGAAACCATTAGCTAGCATGGAGCGGAACGCGTGAAGGAAGTTTCACGCCTGGCCATTTCCGACGGCATCTTCCGGCGATTGACGTTCGCTCAGTCGTAGCCCGGACGTTCTGCCGACCGCTCGCTCGCGTCTCTTCTTATCGCTCCAAGGCGAAACGATGTCTCTGCACTTCAAAGCGTTCGCGATCCTCCTCATGGCGCTCGTCGCGCGCGGCGCATTCGCCGACGACGCGTTGCCTTCGTGGAACGAGGGTCCGGCCAAGGCGGCGATCACGGGATTCGTCGCGAAAACGACGACGGAGGGGAGCCCGGACTTCGTTCCGGTCGAGCAGCGAATCGCGGTCTTCGATAACGACGGCACGCTCTGGTGCGAGCAGCCGATCTACGTCGAGTTCGCCTTCGCGTTCGATCGCGTCAAGGCGCTCGCGCCCGAGCATCCCGAGTGGAAAACGACGCAGCCCTTTCAGGCGGTCCTCGATGGCGATCGCGCCGCGCTCGCGGCGTCGGGAAAGAAGGGGCTTTCGGAGATCATCGCCGCGACGCACGCGGGACTGACGATCGAACAGTTCGAGGCGACCGCCAAAGAGTGGCTCGCCACGGCGAAGCATCCGAAGTTCGGCAAGCCCTACACCGAGTGCGTCTACGTGCCGATGCTCGAACTGCTCGCGTACCTGCGGGCGAACGGGTTCAAGACGTTCATCGTGTCCGGCGGAACCTCGAACTTCATGCGCCCTTTCGCGGAAACGGTCTACGGCATTCCGCCCGAGCAGGTCGTCGGTACGACCTTCAAGGCGAAGTACGCCTATCAGGCCGGAAAGTCGTCGATCGTCGTCGAGCCCGCGCTCGATCTGATGGACGACGGCCCGGGCAAACCGGTCGGCATCGCCAGGTCGATCGGTCGCCGGCCCCTTCTCGCGTTCGGCAACTCGGACGGCGACTTCGAGATGCTGGAATACGTCACGTCCAGCGAGGGCCTGCGGCTGGGCCTGATCGTCCACCACGACGACGCTGCGCGCGAATTCGCCTACGATCGCGAATCGAAGATCGGCAAGCTCGCCCGCGCCCTCGACGCGGCCCACGACCGCGGCTGGATCGTCGTCGGCATGAAGGAGAACTGGAAGACCGTCTTTCCGTTCAAGACGCCTGAGCTGGCGAGGTAGATCTCGTCGGGCGCGCCGATTGCGGCATTTCCTCCGCCGTAAACGTTCGCATTCGAACTCTTGAACGGAGGAAAGCTGCGATGTCTCGCGAACTGAACAACAAACGAATCGCGTTTCTGGCGACGGACGGATTCGAACAGGTGGAACTGACGCGGCCCTGGGACGCGGTCAAAGCTGCCGGCGGAACGCCCGTCCTGGTCTCGCTGAAGCCAGGCAAGATTCTGGGGATGCATCACTTCGAGAAGGGGGACCAGTTCGACGTGGACCAGGTCATCGGCTCGGCCAGGCCCGAGGATTTCGACGGGCTCTGCCTGCCGGGCGGTCTGGCGAATCCCGACACGCTACGAATGAACGATGACGCCGTGCAGTTCATTCGGGCGTTCTTCGAGGAGCACAAGCCGGTCGCCGCGATCTGCCACGCCATCTGGCTGCTGGTCGAGGCCGACGTCGTGAAGCATCGCACGGTCACCTCGTGGCCCAGCCTGAGGACCGACGTGATCAACGCGAAGGGTAATTGGGTCGACGAGGAGTGCCACGTCGACAACGGCCTGGTCACCAGTCGCAAGCCTGACGACCTCGACGCCTTCTGCGCGAAGGCGGTCGAAGAGTTCGCCGAAGGGAAGCACGTCGGCCAGATGGCCTTCGGGAGCAAGGCGTAGGCGCCTGGAGAATTACTGCTCGCTAGGTCAGCAGCCCGTCGATTGACGACGGGCTGCTTGGCGATGCTGGCGCTCCAGCCGAAGGGCTAGAAGGAAGGGCCAGAACATCGCCCTATACCGCCTTCCGTCGCAGAGGCAGGCGGGGCGCCTGCCCTACAAGAAGAGCTTATTCCTTCCGCACGCAATACAGCATCGTTCCCGTGCGGACGAGCAAACTGCCGTCGACGGCGGCGATGCCGTACTGCGTCGTGCCGGAGAACGTCGCGGCGCCTGCCTGGCGCTGCGGATCGGTTTCTTCGACCTCGGCCAGGCTGTCGTCCTTCGGCGGAGCGTCCGTCGGCCAGAGGCGATTCTCGGCCAGCTTCTCGAACTCGGGTCCCGCCTTGATGACGGTCGTCACCCCGTTCTTGCCGAAGAAGTAGACGCGATCGCCCACGCCCAGCGGCGTCGCCCAGCTCGATTCGCCCAACCGTTCGACGTACTGCTCCTTGCCGTTCGCGACGTCATAGCAATAGACGGCGCCGACGCGGTTAATCCAGTAGGCGTAGCCGTTGTAGACCATCGGCGAAGCGAACGTCGGCTGAGCGTCGGCGGTCCGCCAGAGGAAGTTCGCGGTCCAGCCGTCGTTCCCCTTGGCGATCTGCACGACGCCGTTCGACTGCCGCGCGCCTTCGGCGTTCTCCGCTTCGCGACCGACCGAGGCGCCGACCAGGAACTGGCCCTGCCCGATCGGTTTCGGCGAAGAGGAGGTGTTGCCGCCGATCGTTCCCGCGACCGACCAGAGCAGTTCGCCTGTCTTCGGATCGTAGCCGTCGACGCTGCCGGCGGAGCTGACGACGAGATGCGTTTCGCCCGCGATCGGGACCAGCATCGGCGAACTCCAGCTCGATCGGCTGGTTCGCTCGGTCCGCCACTTCGGTTCGCCCGTCGCGAGATCGAGCGCAACCAGATAGCTGGGGCCAAGGTCGTCAACGAGGATCACGACCGCGTCGTCCGTCAGCAGGGGCGACGCCGCCAGGCCGAACTCGTTTTTCGGCTCGCCGTATTCCTTGGAGAGCGACTTCGACCAGATCTCTTTGCCTTCGAAGTCGAGCGCGATCACGTCGCCGCTTTCGAAGTAGGCGTAAATGCGATCCTCGCCGATCACCGGCGTCGGCGCCGCACGGCTGATGTAGAGGCTGTTCTTCTGCGGCGCGGTCGAGTCATGCTTCGCGTCCCAGAGCAGCTTGCCGTCCGCCAGCGAGTAGCAGACGACGTGCAGCGTCTCCTTGTTCGGCCCCTCGACCGACGTGACGAAGACCCGGTCGCCCCGGATGACGGGGCTTGACTGGCCATGTCCGGGGATTTCCGCCTGCCAGGCGACGTTCTTTTCCGGCGACCACTCGACGGGAAGCGATTCCGGATCGAACTCGCTCGCGCCGACGCCCAGGAAGGCGGGCCACTGCGGAACCGACGCTGCGGCGTCGCTGGTCGCGGCAGATGGATCAGCGGCAAGAGCCGCGCAGAGGAACAGGGTCGTCAGCATGTGGTCCGCAGCTCCGTCGAGTCAGGTATACCAACCAACTCACGATTTTAGCGACTCGTCGCCAGGCACGCGTGCCGCCTCGCGGGCGGGCACGGCCTTCCCGCGCGGGGCGTAGTAGAGGCCCTCGAAGAAGCGTCGGGCGTTGGCGCCCAGCGTTCGCGTGCGATAGCCTCCCTCCTGGACGACCAGCGTCGGCAGTCCGAGCGAGGCGATCATCCGTCCGTTGGCTTCGAAGTCCGATCCGCGGAGCGACCACGTTCCTGTCGGATCGCCCTGCGCCGGATCGAGGCCCAGCGAAACCACGAGGTACTTCGGCCCGAACGCGCGCACGGCGTCGAGAGCCGTCGCGAGTTCCTTCCGATAACCTGCCCCGTCGAGGGTCTCGGGTTGCGGCAGGTTGAGATTGAAGCCTTCCCCCTCGCCGGCGCCCCGTTCGTCCGCGAAGCCGGTGAAGTAGGGATACGCGAACGACGGGTCGCCGTGGATCGAAACCGTCAGCACGTCCGACCGGGAGTAGAAGATCTCCTGCTGGCCGTTGCCGTGGTGATAGTCGACGTCGAGGATCGCGACCTTGCCGTGCGCGACCATTCGCTGCGCGGCGACGGCGGCGTTGTTGAAGTAGCAGAACCCGCCGAAGACGCGACTCTCCGCGTGATGGCCCGGCGGCCGTACGAGCGAGTAGGCGAAGCGCCGCCCTGCCAGGACCTCGTCCGCGAGCGTCAGCGTGCAGTCGACCGCCCGCTTGGCGGCGAGGAAGGCGTTGCGGTGAATCGGCGTGAACGTGTCGATGCAGTAGTACCCGGCCAGCACCGACAGTTCGACCGGCTTCCTCGTGGCGTTTCTCAGCGGGAAGACATACGGATAGACCGACTTCCCCATCGGCGTCTCCGCACAGGCTCGCTGCAGGTAGTCGACCAGGTCCCGGTCATGCACGGCCAGGATCGGGTCGAGCGGATACTCCTTCGGCGGCAGGCGCTCGAAGATGTCCGTCCGCGCCAGTTCGCTCTCGATCCGCGGAATACGCACGGGCGACTCGACGTAGCCCCGCTCGCGAATGTGGTGGATGTCGTGCCGGTCGTTGACCGTCATCGCGATCGGCGGCGTATGCGGCTCCGCCATCGGATGCGCCGGGATCTTCTTCGTGTAACGGGGCGGACGGATCCGGATCGGATCGTCGGCGAACGATTCGACGACGCGCTCGACGTACTCCGGCGGACAGAGATAGCCGTACTTGCGCTCGAGAATCGCACGCACCGCCTCGCGGGCGAAATCACGAGGAAGTCCCTCGCCCCGGTCGAGATCGTCGAAAACCAGGTACGGGAGGCAGTCGGAACTTCCCCCCGGAACCGGGGTCCGGTACGCCGTACCGACGATCGGACGCGCGCCGTAGCGTTCGTAAAATCGCAGTCGGGACGCGTTCTCCGCCAGCAGTTCGTCGCGGCATTGCCCCGCATCCTCCGGCAGGCACTCCAGGAACAGTCCCTGGCAGCCGAGCGTCACGGCGTCGTCGCGGACATGTTCGTACAGCGCGGCCCCGACGCCCCGTCCGACGGTCGCGCTCTCCGTCGCGATGTAGTCGAGATAGGCGAACCGCAGCGTCGGCTCGTCGAGCACGATCGCGAAGCCGCTCAGTCGCTTGCGCCCCTTCTCGGCGACGAAGAGACTCGTGCGGAAGCGGCGATCGAACGGATCGCGCAAGCGCTCGCCGAGCTTGTCGACGTCCTCCGTCGGAGCGCCGGCGAAGCGCTGGCGGTAAATCGCCTTGACCTCCTCGATCGCCCACCTGTTGGCGGGAAGTACGTCGTCAGCGACTTTTCTTACGCGAAACACAGCGCCCTGCTCCGTCGAGGCCGACATTCTCCCTCTGAGCGGGGCATTCTAGCGGCCCGGATCGTTCGGACGCGGCAGGCAGAAAGCGACGTCCTGCTCTCCGATTCGTGAACAGGCTAAAGAAACCTGCGAGTTTCCAAATTGCGCGAGCCCATTCGCTGATCCAGATGGTTGAAAGAGTCTAGCGACGGGATTCAGCCTTAGACTCTCCGACTTCAGCTATCCAAACGCGATGACGAAGGGCAGGGACGTTCGGAGCCGAACGCACCTGTTTCCTTTGATGAAAAATCGTAAAGGGATCTTACGAGCCCTAGTTTCCTCTTGCGGTAATCCGGCGCTCATTTAGAGTAATGCCGACTTCCTTTCCCGCCTGTGTCTTCCCCGAGGTTTTCGATGCGTTTCGGTTACTCTCCTCGACGAGCGTTCACGCTTGTCGAACTTCTGGTGGTCATTGCGATCATCGGCGTGCTCGTCGCGCTGCTGCTGCCTGCCGTGCAGGCGGCGCGTGAAGCGGCCAACCGTTCCTCCTGCTCGAATAATCTGAAGCAGCTCGGCATCGGCTCCCACAACCACTACGACACGTACAAGAACCTGCCGCTGGGCATGTACGACAACGACGGCACGAACTTCACGTGGCGGACGTTCATGATGCCGTTCATCGAACAGGGTCCGACCTACGACCTGTTCGTCACGAACGGCATGTACGTCCCGGCCAACAACGGCAGCGGCCCGAACGTCGCTCCTCCGCCCGTCGCGGCCAGCACGAACATCGATACGTATAACGTCACCGGCCCGCCGCCGGTCTGCCACGACATCAACGGCACGTCTGCGGCTCCCATTCGCACTGCGGCTCAGACCGTGGTTCCGGTCTGGATCTGCCCGTCGGACGGCCTTCCCCGCTTCGACAACGACCGCTACGGCAAGTCGAACTACTGCGCCAGCATCGGGCCGTCGGACGATCTGCCGACGACTTCGAGCGTCCAGGTGGCGAACCTCTTCGGCTGCGGCGGATGGAAGGGCTCGGTCCAGCAGGGATCCTTCACCTACTCGAGCGACGACAACACGAACTGGGCCACCCGCCTGGCGGACATGTTCGACGGCACGAGCAACACGTTCATGATCGGCGAGGTCACCAACGGCAACGTCAATCGGCCGAATCAGGTCAATTCGCGACAGTTCCCGATCTGGGCCTCGGGCAACAACAACGCGAACTGCGACGGTATGCGTTCGGCGGTCAGCGTCTTCCGCTTCGTCGATCGGTTCTATCCGATCAACTCGCAGATCACCAATGCGACCGCGGGTATCGACGATAACCCGCTGGCCGCCGACGGCTGCTTCGGCAGCAGGCACTCCGGCGGAAGCCAGTTCGTCATGGGCGACGGCAGCGTCCGGTTCGTCGCCGAGACGATCGACGTCCTCGTCTATCGTGCCGCGGGCACGCGTGGCGGCGGCGAAGCGCTGCAACTGCCGTAGTCACGCTCCTCGTCCATCGACCGTCCGGCGCCGGCAGACCATGCAGCGCCGGACGGAGCTTGCACACTTTTCCGACTTATCAGCGGGCCGCTCCGCCGCTTCGCAAGTTTCTTCCGCCCCGTAGACGCGGTAACGCTTTGCGAGGCGCACATTCGATTACGCCGAAGAAATTCGGCGGACGATCCCAAAATGCGACAACGGCAGGGAGTTCGCCATCATTCGCCGGCTCGATGGCGTTAGCGATCGGCATCCGGCCTTACCTCACAATCAGCGCCTGAATTCGACGCATTCTCGACTCGTCCAGCCTTTGCATAATATTGAAACGTCGATAAGAATTCCGTGGAACACGGGGGCGTCAGTCGCCCTCACGCGCGTTCGCTTGTCTCGCTCATGTTACTAGTCGGATTCCGGCTCGTTCGGACTCCGCTCTCGTCTTCGTCTCTGTCGCTGCTGGGTTCGGCGAACCCCAGGGAATTTTTCTATTCCGTTCTATCCGCCGGGTCCGAGCGACGCCTTTCTGTGAGGAGATCCCGTATGGTGCATCGCGTTCCTCGTCCCGCGTTCACGCTCGTCGAATTGCTGGTGGTTATCGCCATCATCGGCGTGCTGGTCGCGCTGCTGCTGCCCGCCGTCCAGGCGGCTCGTGAAGCAGCCAACCGTTCCTCCTGCTCGAACAATCTCAAGCAGCTCGGCATCGGAGCCCACAACCACTACGACACGTACAAGAACCTGCCGCTGGGCATGTACGACGACGACGGCGCCAACTTCTGCTGGCGTACGTTCATGATGCCGTTCGTCGAGCAGGGGCCGACCTACGACCTGTTCGTCGCCAACGGCATGTACGTCCCGGCCAACAACGGCAGCGGTCCGAACATCGCTCCGCCGCCGCTCGGCGCCAGCTCCAACATCGACGGTTACAACTCCACCGGCCCGCCGCCGGTCTGCCACGACATCAACGGCGGTTCCGCCGGGCCGATCCGGACCGCCGCTCAGACGGTGATCCCGATGTGGATCTGCCCCTCGGACGGACTTCCCCGCTTCGACGACAACCGTTACGGCAAGTCGAACTACTGCGCCAGCATCGGGCCGTCGGACGACCTGCCGACGACCTCCAGCACGCAGATCGGTACGATCTTCGGCTGCGCTCAGTGGAAGGGTTCGACCCAGCAGGGCGCCTTCACCTACTCCAACGACAACGACACCAACTGGGCCACCCGCCTGGCGGACATGTTCGACGGCACCAGCAATACGATCATGTTCGGCGAGGTCACGAACGGTAACGTCAACCGCTCCAATCAGGTCAACAGCGGACAGTTCCCGATCTGGGCGTCCGGCAACAACGGAGCCGGTTGCAGCGGCATGAACGGCGGCGCCGGCGTGTTCCGGTTCGTCGACCGGTTCTATCCGATCAACTCGCAGATCACGAACCCGACCGCCGGCGCCGGCGACCAGCCGCTGCCCGCCGACGCCTGCTTCGGCAGCAAGCACCCGGGCGGAAGCCAGTTCGCGATGGGCGACGGCAGCGTTCGATTCGTCGCCGAGACGGTCGACGTCCTCACCTATCGTGCAGCCGGCACCCGGGGCGGCGGCGAGTCGCTGCAGCTCCCGTAAGCTGACGGAAGCTCGTGCATCGGCGCACGCCGTCGGATAACCTGACTCTCGCGCTCGTCGCGAATCGTATCGACGCCGCGTCTGACGCGGCGTCGATTCTTTCAAATCACAGAGTTCGCAACCTCTCTTACGCGGATCGTCATGAACACTCGACATGCAGGGATCGGCAACTGGAATTTCGGCGCCGTAGCGCTCGCGGCAGGAACGCTGGTGGCCGTCCTCGGCTGCGGCGACTCCAACCGCGCCTCGGTCACCGGCAAGGTGACGGCGAACGGCGCTCCTGTCACCGCGGGAACGCTCAGCTTCGCCCCGATCGGCGGCGGATCGAAGCCGGCGATGACCGCCGTCAAGTCGGACGGCACTTACGACCTTTCCGGTGACGGCGTGCCCATCGGCAAGAACTCCGTCACCTACATGGCGCCGCCCGCCGCCTATCCAGCCGGCATGGAGCCCAAGCCAGGCGACCTGCCGACGCCTTCGGAGTGGGAAGGACTGAAGGTCTCCACGAACGAGATCGACATCAAGGGCGGTTCCCAGACTCTCGATATCGAACTCGCGAAGTAAGCTCGCGGAACCCCGTTCAAGGCGCTTCTTCCGGAGCGCCGACGAAGCGTAGAAAAAGAGCCGCGACCCTTCGCCGGTCGCGGCTCTTTTCGTAGGCTCTCGTTCCTTCTATCGCCGGCGCCCCGGTTACTTCGCCGCCGCCTGCTTCTGTCGCTCGGCCAGTTCGTCGAGCATGCCGGTTATCGCTTCCGTCAGCAGAACGGAGGCGTCGAGCTGCACGCGATTCGTCCCGAGCCACGTCTCGTAGCCGCCCAGTCGGTGCTGCTCGGGCGTCGGCAGGTAGCCTTCGTAGCCGTTGGCGATGCCGACCACGATCGTCGTCGGGAACGGACTGCGGCGTTTCGCTTCCAGGCCGATCTCGCAGAACGTCTCGAACGGCAGCCCGCACACCGCGACGTCGCCGATGCGGATCGCCTGCACCTTCGCGTCGACGGTCTCCGGCCCCTCGGCCATGCCCAGCGTGCGGCGAGCATAGACGTCCGCCAGGCGAGGCAGCGCGGCCTTCTCCGCCTCGTCTTCGATCGCGAGGATCCGCTTCGCCCGGTCGATCTCTTCCGCCGACGGCTTTCGCGTCTTGAGCGTGACCGTCCGCTCGATCATGTCGATCGTCGCGTTCGGGTCGAGCCGTCCGATCGAACGATCGGCCCTCCAGGCGGCGTCGGCGGTCTTCATCGCGACCAGACGGATCTGCTCGAACGGTTCTCGCGGCGCCCGACCGACGCCGAAGGGGATGTTGTTGATGTCGCCTGAGGCTCCGTTGGAGAGCATCGCGACGAATCCTTCGCCCGCTCCCAGCCGCGACGGCATGAGCCGCGCGAATTCCCCGAAGTAGTCCGCGGAGACCTGCGACGCCGGCGTTCCGCCGACGTAATGCAGCGAGTAATTCGCGTACAGGGCGAGCGGCTTGTGCGTCTCGGCGTCGTCGACGGCCAGAACCGTCACGTCGGGGTCGGTCGGACCGGCAGGCGCGAGGAGCCCTGCCGGAGCCGTTCCGGGATTCATCTTCACGAGGTCGACGCCGCCGAACGGATTGGGGTTCATCTCGCCCGGCTTCACGAACCAGCGACGATTGAAGACTTCCTCCGCCAGCGGTTCGACCCCCGCGCCCACCTCGGCGGGTCGCAGGTTCTCGTGCGCTGCGACGATCGATTCGGCGATGCCGTCGACGAGCCGCGACCGATAAGCGACTGCCGGCTCGGGCCCCTCCTTCACGTTCGAGGGGGGACCGCTATGGGTATGCGTGGCGGAAATCAGCATGCGCTCGGGCGGGATGCCGCAGCGCTCGGACGCCAGAGCCTTCGCCTCTTCGACCGTTTCGCGAGCGAGCCCGAGGTTGTCGACCACGACGATGGCGACGGTCGTCTCGCCGCTCGCGAGGACCAGAGCCCGGGCGTGCAGCGGATCGTGGGCGGACTGCGCCGGGTTGTCGCCGAACCCGCCCGGCATGTTGATCGGGAACTGCTGCGGCGTGACGTCGACCGCCGCGGCGCCGGCACGCAGACCTGCCGGATCGGCCCCGAAGGCGGAAGCGGACACGACGGTTCCCGCGGCTAACGCGGCAGAAGCGGCGACGCATCGGATCGCTCGAAGCGCCTTCCGCTTCGATCTGGACGTCTTCGAGGTTGCGCCAGACCGTCTACTCTCCATCAGTCGTGCGATGAGCATGAGCGCTCCTCCTGCGTTTCAAGGCGAGAATCATCGTTCGTCGGGCATGAACACGCCGCGCAGTGGATCGCCGCGCCGTTCACGCGATCGCGCCCGCCGATCAGGCGATCGCATCGCGCAGCACGCGGCCATGCACGTCGGTCAGGCGAAAGTCGCGGCCGCCGTAGCGGTAGGTCAGCTTCTCGTGGTCGACGCCCATCTGATGCAGAACCGTCGCCCACAGGTCGTAAACGGTGCAGGGGTTCTCGATCGCGCGGTAGCCGAACTCGTCCGTTCCGCCGAGGACCGTGCCGCCTCGCATGCCGCCGCCGGCGAGCCAGACGCTGAAGCCCTGCGGGTTGTGGTCGCGGCCGTCGCTCCCCTGCGAGAAGGGCGTTCGACCGAACTCGCCGGCCCAGATGACCAGCGTCTCGTCCAGCAACCCTCGCTGCTTCAGGTCGGCCAGCAGCGCCGCGATCGGACGGTCGACCTGCGACGCCATCTTCGCGTGCCCCTCCTTCAGCGAGCCATGCTGGTCCCAGGGATTGGGTCCGTTGCCGGCGCCGATGCCGTACGTCAGGCACGAGAGTTCCACGAACCGCACGCCCCGCTCGACGAGTCGCCTCGCGAGCAGGCACTGCCGACCGTACGCCGCCTGCTTCGGATCCGACGAGTCGAGACCGTATGCCCGCTCCGTCGCTTCGCTCTCGCCTGACAGGTCGCAGACCTCCGGCGCCGCGGTCTGCATGCGATAGGCCGTTTCGTAGTTACGGATCGCCGCTTCGACCTGGGCGTCGCCGGTCTCTTCCGCGTACGCCTGATCGAAGCCGTTGATCAGGTCGAGCCGCCGGCGCTGCGCCGCGTCACTCTCCCGCGGACGAATGTTCCGCACCGGCTCCGCTTCGTCGATCCTGAGTAGCGACGCCTGTCGCTCGGCAGGCAGATAGCCGCTGCTGTAGAGACCCACGCCGCCGTGCGGCACGCTCGCGTCGCCGCTCTGCAGAACCACGAACCCGGGCAGATTCTCGTTCTCCGTTCCCAAGCCGTATCCGATCCACGCGCCCGCGCTGGGGTGCCCCTGAAACGGAAAGCCGGTATGGAAGAAGTAGTTGCCCTGCGCATGCTCGTTGACCGAACTGGTCATCGAACGAATCACGGTCAGGTCGTCGGCATGCCGTGTGACCTCCGGAAACATCGAACTGATCTCGATGCCGCTCTGGCCGTGCCTGCGAAACTCGAACGGACTGCCGAAGATCGTGCCGACGTTGTCGAACTGCGTCCGCTCCAGCGGCAGCGGCATCGGCTTGCCGTGATCGGCGTTCAGCCGGGGCTTCGGATCGAACGAGTCGACATGCGACACGCCGCCCGACATGTACAGGAAGATGACGTGCTTCGCCTTCGCGACCCGATCGGCGGCATGCAGAGCGGAGCGCGACGAAGCGCCGACCAGCCCTGCCAGCGCGGCGAGGCCGAAGCCGGTCGAAGCGCGCGCCAGCATCTGTCGGCGAGTCACGTATCTGGCTTCTGGTCGCGTCATCGCAGGTAGACGAACTCCTTGAGGTTGAACAGCGCGAGGGCGAGGTCGGCCCAGGCTCTTCGCGGATCGGGCGTCCGATCGCGCAGCGGGATCGCCTCCAGCGATTTCGACGCCTCGGCCAGCCGTCGATCGAGATCCGCGATTCGCCGGCGCTGATCTTCGGAGAGCGACGCGAGCGCTGCCGCCTCGGAAACGAACGCGGGCATCGCTTTAGCCGCGAGCGCGACTTCCTCCAGGCTTAGCGCCCGGTCGTACAGCGCGGCGCGAAGGATTCGCCCCTTCAGCATGCGGTTGCCGCCGGGCGGGCCATGACGCAGGCCGAACAGGACCTCCGCCTGGTTCGCCTCGAACTGGAGCGGTTGCTCGGACTTGTACGGTTTGCCGTAAGGCTTCCCGTCACGATACGCGACGATCGTCCCGTCCGCGGAGTAAGCGATCGCCAGATGGACCGGCCGTTCTTCCGCCTCCGCTTCGTCGGGCCCGTCGAAGGACTTGGTGCGTCGGAAGAAATCGCTGCCGGCGAGCCATCGCCGCGGCTGCTGTTCGCCGAAGACGATGGCGTCGAACGATTCGCCCCCCTTCGTCTGCACGGACAGTACGCCCCCGCCCTGCTGATCGAGATCGGCCAGCGTCACCCACGCTTCGAGCGTCTTCGCCCCCAGCGTTTCAGGAAGCGGGCCCGCGCTCGCGTACGAGTTCCCGTCCAGCGTCAGAGTGCCCTCCACGACCTTGGCTCCGTGCAGCTTCGCATGCAGCGGGCCTACCGAATCCCGTCCGTCGACGTCGAACTCCCACAGCCCGATCGGGCGAAGCGAAGACGCCGCCGGTTGCGACGTCTCCGCGGAAGCGCCGGCGAGCGACGCTCTCGCGGGAGCCAGCAACGCCTCCCGATCGCTTCGCAGCCGGGCAAGCTCGGCCTGAAGATCCTTCGCTCGCTGCTGCGTCTCTTTCGCTGCCGCTTCGCACGATGCGACGTAAGCGAGCAGCGCCTCCCGTTCATCCTGCTGCGGCAGGCGACCGAAGGCGGTTTCGAACGCGGCGTCGATCGCCGCGGCTCGCGATTCGCCGTTCAGAGCCGGCGGGTCCGGGATCAGTCGCTCCGCCAAGGCAGTCGCCAGCCCGATCACGTAGGGGTCATTCAGCAACGCCAGCGATTGCGCGGGCACGTTCGTGACGTCGCGGCGTCCGACGGTCGAGAAAGGCGCCGGGGCGTCGAACGCGGAAAGCAACGGCGGCATGGCCGTCCGACGCTGATCGACGTAGACGCTCCGCCTGCCGGAGTTTTCTGCCGACGGTTCGCCGAACGGAGTCGCATCGAGTCGCCCCGACGTCGCCAGCAGCGCGTCGCGAACCGCTTCCGCTTCCAGCCGGCGCACGGGCATGTGGGACAGGAGCCGATTCTCCGGATCGAGTCGTATGGCTGATTCCGAGGCGACGCTCCTCTGGCGAAAGGCTCGCGACAGGACCATCTCCCGCACGAGCCGCTTCAGCGACCAGCCCTCCTGAGCGAAGCGCACGGCCAGCGTATCGAGCAGCTCGGGATGCGTCGGCTGTTCGCCCAGCACGCCGAAGTTATCGGGCGTCGCGACGATGCCCCGTCCGAAGACGTGCTGCCAGACCCGGTTCGCCATCACCCGCGCCGTGAGCGGATTGGCGGGGTCAATCAGGCTTCGCGCAAGTTCCAGGCGTCCGCTGCCGGGGGACTGATAGGGCGAAGCGTCGATCGCCGAGACGAAGCGACGTTCGACCGGATCCGCCGGCTGCTTATGATCGCCGCGAACGAGCAGCGGCTGATCGCGCGACTCCCCTTCCAGCACGCCGGGCGCCCTTACCGGCACGGGCAGCGTCGCCTCGACCTCGCGATACCGCGCGATCAGTTCGCCCGCCTTCGACAACTCTTCCGGCTTCGACGGCAACAGCCCCGCGCGGACGAAGGATCGCAGGAAGAGCGCCTGCTCGTCGGTCATACGATCTTCGGCGAACGCCCGGACGCAGGCTTCCAGCGCTTGGCCGTAGCGACGGCTGAGCTCGGCTGCATCCGTCGGCCCGGCGCGGTCGTCGAACAACGGCGCGACGAACTCGGCCATCTCGTCGCGCGGCTCCTGGCCGGCGGCGATTTCTTCGTCGCTGACGAAGCGGGTTTCGACGACGCCGAACCAGCTACGATCGCGCTTCGGATCGCCGACGACCGGCTGATCCGCGGCGGTCGAAACCTCCAGATAACCTTCGTCGCCCGCCCAGTAGTCGACCTCCCAGCGGATCCAGCGAAGGTCGCCCCCTTTGAGCGATTCGACCGGATAGACCGTGCCGTTCCGCGGATAGTTCTGAACGACGTAGCGTGCCCGGGCATCGCCGTCGCCGATCGTCCTGAGGTAGATCCATCGCCGGTCGAATTCGAAGCGCGGCGAACCGGCGACGCCGCTCTCCTTGCTCGAAAGCGAATGCGAATAGAGCCCGGCAGGATACGGACCGTCGATTGCACGCTCGCCGTCCGGGCTGACGAAGAAATCGCCGGCAGGCGCAGGAGTCTGGTTCGCGAGACCCGTGCCATGGCGGATCCACGCGGAGAAGTCTTTCGCTTTTCCCAGCGACCAATGGCGGAAGTTGTCGGTTCCCGGCTCGCTCGCTTCGACAGACGCTAATCGCTCGCGACTGGCGGCGAAGCCTTCGGCCAGCGACTTCCACCTGGCCGCGAGCGCATCGCCCTCGAGCGGTCCGCACTCTCGCCAGATATGCAGCGGTTCGATCGGCGCTTTCGCCGCTTCGATGGAAGTCTGCCATGCGGGACGCTCCGCCGCGTTTTGCAACGCTTCCGGAACTGCCTCCGCCGCGGCGAGCCAGTCCTCCGCCAGCGCGGCGCGGACTTTCTGCTTGAGTTGCGACAGCTCTTCGCGAACGGCTCGACCCTTATCTGGCGTATCGATCGTGATCGTCGCGGGTCGGCAATTCGCGGCGATGCCGAACAGCGCGTAATAGTCGGCCTGCGAGATGGCGTCGAACTTGTGGTCGTGGCATCGGGCGCACGCGACGGTCAGGCCCAGGTAGGCCTTGGTCACGACGTCGACCTGGTTGTCGGTGAACCGCACCTTCTCGTCGAGCGCGTCGGTCGGAGCGAAGCCGTGCTGCACGAAGCGAAACTGCGCCGGGCCGATCGCCGAGAGATTGATGCCGGCCGCTTCGTCGATCCGCGGATGAGGCAGCAGGTCGCCGGCGACGGTCTCCGCGATCAGCCGATCGACCGGCACGTCGTCGTTCAGCGACTGGATCAGCCAGTCGCGAAAGCGCCACGCGAAGGGAACGGCGGGATCGCCTTCGCTGCCATGCGTCTCCGCGTAGCGCAGCCAGTCCATCCAGTGGCGTGCCCAGCGCTCGCCGAAGCTCTTCGAATCGAGCAGCCGATCGACCTGCCGCTCGTAGGCGTCCGGCGCTTCGTCGGCAAGGAACGCGGCGATCTCTTCCCGCGTCGGCGGAAGCCCGGTCAACACGTACGACCACCGGCGAAGCAGCGTCCGGCGGTCGGTCTCCTCGCTCGGTTCGAGCCCCGCCTGTTCCATCTTCGCCAGCAGGAACCGGTCGATCGATCCTGCCGGCCAGTCCGCGCGAGCGACGGCCGGTTCGGGCGATGCGACCGGCGACATGAATCGCCAGCTCTCCTTCCGCCTGGCGAAGACCTTCTCCCACGAAGTCGCCTGGGCCAGTTCTTCCGCCGGCGCTTCGTCGCGGGGATCGAACGCGCCGTCGCGGATCCACTTCTCGAAGTCGGCGATCGCCTGCGCGTCGAGCTTGTCGCTTCCCTGCGGCATCTCGAGGCCGGACAACTCATGCCGCAGCGTCTTCAGCAGGCGACTCTCATCCGGTTTGCCCGGCACGACCGCCACGCCGTTATCTCCCCCGGCCAGCAGCGCCGCGCGATGGTCGAGGGCGAGGCCCCCTTCCTGTGCCGTCGCGCTGTTGTGGCACTCGTAGCACGACTCGACGAGGACCGGGCGAATACGGTTCTCGAAGAACTCCCGCCTGGCGACGTCTCCCTGCGGTTCTTCGCTCAGCGCGAGAGTCGCGGCGCCGAGCGACAGGCCCAGCCATGCCGCGACATACCGGGCGTGCGACCGATGCGCAAGGCGCGGAAGGTTCATGCGGGAGGAGTTTCAGAGGAGGGAGACGCAGGCAGGCTTCCCCATCATGACGACTGTCGCCGCCGATTGCACGCGCCGAGGCCCTCCGCTACTCCTCCCCATGCTCCGCCAGGATCCGGCGATACGCCTGCCGGGCATGCTCGTAGGCGGCGGAGGCGTCGGCCTGCTCCGCTTCGGCGTAAGTCTTCTGCTTCGTAAGCCAGCACTGTTCGACGCCGGCCAGGCACCATCGCGCGCTCGCGGCGTTCGCCCGGATCGGCTTGCCGTCGACGAGGACGTACACGGGGTTCGTGTGGGCGTGAGGCGTGACGCGGACGGCGAGCCAGGAACTCCGGTCGAGCTTCGTTTCGAACTTCAGCGTTCGCTCCTCTCCATCGGCAGGAATCATCTGCTCCGCGACAGGATAGCCGTTGACGATCAATTCCACCGGAAGCTCCGGAGCCCCTTCACGACGCGCGGCGACGATGACCGTGACGTAAGCATTGCCTCGCTCCAGCGCCGCGGTCTCTCCGCCCGAAGAAGTCGAAGCGCTGTCGTTTGCGTCGGTCGTCACCTGAAAGTCCATCAGGTGGCAGCTTCCGTCGCTGACGTAGCTTTCCCCCCGACCGAGAGCGTCGACCCAGGCGTCGAAGGTCAACTCTCCGTCGACCCGGGCGTAGACCCGCCCGATGCCGACGCGTTCGCCGTAGATGCAGGGAAAGTCGGTCTCGCCGCTGACGGCGACGCGGTAGCCGCAGTTCAGGACGTGGTACCACATGTTCCACTCCGCCTTGCGGTCGGTATCCATCGCGGAGATGAAGTCGACCGCCGGGACGAGCGAACCGTCGGGCCCTTCCACCTCATGCGTGACGTCGACGACGAACTCGTTCGCCCCGATGCCGTCGTAGGCCGGCACGTCGAACGAAGGCAATCCTCCCGGGCCGTCGAGCCCCTCCGTATCCGGCGCGCGGCCGACGGTGCGGGTGAGACCGTTCGCCGAGTGAGCCGGTCCGCAGACGGCGCCCTGCCGCTTGGCCCACCGCAGCGTATTGAGCCCCAGCGTGGGCCAGTGATCTTTCGATTCGCCGCCCGGATAGATCTGCTCCTGCAGCTTGAGCAGGTTCAGGTGTCCCGACTGGTGCGAACCGAAGCCGGAGACCTCCACGTCGTACCGCAGCAGATAGGGATACTGCGACTGCTCCGCGACGGCGCCGGTGAAGAAGCGCTTCTGAAAGTCGAAGCAGGGCCCCCACGTCAGACAGCAGCCGACCTTCAGGTCTTCGCCGACGATATGCCGGAACATGTCCTCCGGCTGGACGCCCTGCGTCGGGTTCTCGTAATGCGCGCAGCCGGCGGCGTGAATGTGATGGTCGCCCGACCAATAATGCCGCACCGACGGATCGATCCACCGCTCGACCTTGTAGGCGAACTCGTTGATCCCCTCGCGCACGGTCAGTTCCCGAGTCTCCGGGATCGACTCCGGCCCGCGGGAGCAGACGACCGAATACTTGCCCACGGGGAGCGCCAGCGTCTCGCCGTCCTTGCGATAGGTCTGCCGCTGAAAGAAGAAGTCGGGGGCCAGACGCTTCGACTGCGCGGGGTAGATGGCGCCTAAGGCGTCGCGGATCTCGAAGCAGGCGATCGTGGGCTGCCCCTTTTCGTCGCTGACGCGGAACCGAACCTCCGCCGCGGGCGCGATCTCGAAATCGAGCGAGAGCTTGCCGGGCGGAGAAGCCGCCTCCCCCTCGCCCGCGACGAAGACGAACTCGCCGACGCGTTTCCCCACCGAGTAGCCGGCGATCTGCACGACGCGATATTCGAGCGGCAGGCCGCCCAGGTTCCGCTTCATCGGCTGCTTCTCGACCGGCGTCAGGTCCATCCATCGCGACGCGACTTCCTCGGCCGGCGAACGGGGAATCGGCTGAGCGTTGGGGCTGGAAACGACCAGCGGTCCGTCGAGTCCCTCCGCGTTCACGATCTTCACCAGGTACGTCCGCCAGCTCTGGTCGCCGAGCCTGCGATCCGCCGGGCCCGGCGTCGCCTGGGGAGCGCCTTCGGGTGCGAGCTCGACCGCCGCCAGGCAGAGCGGGTCGAGCAGCGCCTGCACGCGTCGCGTCGCTTCGGCGTCATCCTGCAGTTCCTTGATCGCTGCGAGTTCCGCCAGCGCTTCGTTCGAGAGAGGCGACCCGAGTTGGTCGAGTGTCTCCGCCACGCGCTGCACCTGGGCCAGCAGGGGCTGTCGATCGACCTGCTCCGCCTGCGGTAGCGGCGCCGTCTGATTGCCGAACGAAGAAGGAGACGCCGCAAACAGCGACGCGACCGTGCCGAGAAGCGTCGCCGTTACAGAGAACGACCGGATCGTGCGCGGAGGAGCGTTCATGAGATGAACTTCGCGGAAGGGAAGAGGGCGAAGGTCGAAAGCGAGGAGATCGGAGCGTGCGAGCCTCAAGGCGTCGGATCGGCGGAACGGGTTCGTACCTGTACGTCCGCCGTCGCACGAAAGCCGAGATCCTGCGTCCCCTGCCCCGCGTCGGCGACGAGCCGAACTTCGCGAACGCCCGACTCTTCGATCAGGATCTCGACGGCCAGGTATTCTTCCACCGACCCTTCCAGCGGCGCCGAAGCCTGGGTCGCGTTCGATCGCGCATCGACGAACCGCAACCGCCACCAGGTCGCTTCGTCAGCGTCCGACGCCGCCAGATCGAGCCCGCGGAGGCGCAGCGGCGCCGTGACGCCGGCAAGGTTCTCGACCCGCACGAGAAATCGCCGGGGCTGACCGGCGACCAGATCGATCCGATCGTGGGCCGATGCAATCTTCACCCGGGCCTCCGGATTGATGCCGATCGTCGCCAGCGTGAGCGGCGCGGCCGCGGCATCGACGTCGCGAAACGTCGTCGCCGAAGCGACGGCCTTCGCGACCGCTTCCGATTCGGATGAAGTTTCGAACGTTGCCAGCAGCGCGAGAACCTGCGATCGAAAGGCGGCAAGCTCCGCATCGTCCGCCCGCAGCTTCCCTGCGCCAGCGAAGAGTAGGCAGCCGACGGCGACAGCCATCGAGATACGGGCGAATATGCGCAGAGCGTGCGGGCGATGCAGGCGGAAGCGAGCCATGGAGAAGGACCGCGGAGGAGGGAATCGCGAGCGCCTTCGCCCGCGACGCTCTGGTGGTAACGCCGCCTCTCCCCCGCTTCAAGCGAATTCCGCTTCGCCCTCGATCCAGGCGGCCCGCCGCTACGCCGGCTTCAGGCGGATGAGCAGTCCCTCTTCGCGATCGAGTTTCAGCGTTCGCTCGAACGGCTCGCCCTCGTTTCGCCGGAGCGTCGAGAGGACGATCTCGCCGACGGGGTTGGGAACGAAGTTCGATACGTCGAACGCCTGCTTCTTTCGCGGATGAAAGTTCGCGGCGATCAGAAAGCGGTCGCCTTCCATCTCCCGCTGAAACACCCACAGATCGTCGGGCGCGGCGATCGGTCGATAGAGGCTCGTCTGCAACGCCGACTCCTGATTCCGCACCGCAAGCAGTCGCTTGTAAAAACTGAGGAGCGAATCGGGATCCTTCTGCTGCGCGGCGACGTTGATTTTGCGATAACTCTTCGCCACGGGAAGCCAGGGCTTCTCATTCGAGAAGCCAGCGTACTTCTCGCCGGACCATTGCATGGGAGCGCGGTAGTTATCCCGGCTGAAGCGAGGGCGCTTGATGCCTGAGGGATCGTACATCGCCTTATGAGGCACGTCGCCGTCCTCCATGCCGATCTCGTCGCCGTAGTAGATCGTCGGCGTGCCGCGCAGCGTCATCTGGATCAGCGCGGCGATCCGCAGTCCCCGTTCGACGATCCGCGACGCCAGTCGGTGGAGGTCATGATTTCCTGCCGCCCAGTTGGGCCAGGCGAGCCCGAGGAAGCGCTCGATCGCGTCGACGTGATGCCGCAGCGGCACGGCCTCGTAGGGCGTCCTTTGCAGGAAGGCGTTCAGCATCAGGTGCACGCCGGCCTGGCAGTAGTCGTAGATCCGCGGGACCTCGACGTAGCCCTCGGCATAGAGGATTCGCTCGCCTTCGTACTCGTCGACGACCGCGCGCATTTCCTTTAGGACATCGAAGACGAAGTTCCCGTCCTGGGAGTAGTACGGCGTCTGCTTCGTGTTCGGTTCCATCTCCTCCGTGTACTTCGGATTCTGCGGATCGTCCCGCAGATGCTGATCCTTGCCCATGTACGCCGGGGCGTCGATGCGAACGCCGTCCACTCCGCGGTCGAGCCAGAACCGCAGGTTGTCGAGCATGGCCTCGCGAACCTCGGGATTCCGCCAGTTCAGGTCGGGCTGCTCGGGGGTGAAGCTTCGCAGGTAGTACTGCTCCGTCGTCTCGTCCCACGTCCAGCCGCTCTCGCCGAAGCGATCGATCCAGTTGTTCGGCGGCCCGCCATCGGGCCTGGCGTCGCGCCACCAGTACCAGTCGCGATAGGGGTTGTCACGACTGGATCGTGACTGCAGGAACCAGGGGTGCCGGTCCGACGTGTGATTGGGCACAAGGTCGATGAGCAGCTTCAGATCGCGGCGATGGGCCTCCGCCAGCAGACGATCGAACGAGGCGAGCGTGCCGAACTTCGGGTCGACGTCGCGATAGTCCGAAATGTCGTAGCCGCAGTCGACGAAGGGCGACCGGAAGAACGGCGTCAGCCAGAGGATTCCGACGCCCAGATCCTTCAGGTAATCGAGCTTCGACGTGACTCCGTCGAGATCGCCCCAACCGTCGTCGTTCGAATCGGCGAACGAAGGGACGTAGACCTCGTACATCGTCCGCTTCTGCCACCACGCGAATTCATCCGGGCCTTTCATGCTTCGTCCGCTTCCTTCGCTGCTGAACTTTCGGAGGAACGTTCGTCGTGCCATCGCCGGGGTTCGCCGCCCGGCGTTCTCTCATCCGCATCGTCCGCGCGCGATTCGCCCAGGATGTCCTCGACGTACAGCCGCCGGACGATCACCGTCACTGCCGCGAGCAGCGGCACCGCGAACGCGACGCCTGCCGCCCCTGTCAGCGCTCCCAACGCCAGTTGCGAGAGCAGCACGTACGCCGGCGGCATCTTGATCGCCTGCTGCATGACCAGCGGCTCGACGACCAGGTTTTCGATCTGCTGGGTGATCGTGTAAGCCACCACGATCGTGATCATCGCGTCGATCCCCTGCGGCGCGGCGAAAATCACCGCCGGGACGATCGCCAGCCAGGACCCGAGCATCGGAACGAACGTGAAGATGCCGGTGATCAGTCCCAGCAGCCAGGGCATCGGAACGCCGAGATACCACAGCGTGAGCGCCACAACGCCGCCGTTGAAGATCATCGTCATCAGTCGCCCCACGAACCACCGGGCCAGGACCTGCCCCGTGTCGTCGAGCGTCTCGCGAATGCGGTCGCGGCGGTTCGGCGGGAAGAGCCTGACGACCGGTTCGCGGTAGGCCTGCGGATCGAAGCCCATGAAGACGCCGGCGCCGAACACCACCAGAATCGCGATCAGGATGCCATTCGCGGTCGAAAAGAGCGACCCGATCGCGCTGGACACGAATCCGCCGCTGAGGATTCGCGAAGCTTCGATGTCGCCGGTCGCGAGCTTCTGAGCGATCGGCCGGGCCCAGTGCACCTGCTCCGCGCGCGCGCGGAGATGGCCCACCTGCTCCATGAACTCGGGGGCGAACTCCTGCGCCTGCGTGACGATCGCGGGACCGGCGAAAACGCCCAGAAGCATCGCCGCCAGCAGGATCATCGCCGTCAGCGTGACGAAGCCCCAGAACGGCGACAACGGCGTCCACCGCGCGACCCACGCACCGCCATGACGAAGGGTCGTCGCGACCAGGATCGCGCCGAAGGTAAGAAGCGCGATGTCCGCCAGCAGGATCAGACCGCCGACCAGAACGATCGCGGACAGCACGACGCCGACGACGATCACCGTTCGGACCAGAAACGGTCTCAGATCCTCGCGCGCAGCATCGGCGGGCGAAGTCATATCGGACTCCCTGCCGCCCGACGGATCTAAGGCGGCAGGCCGCGCGAGTCGCCGCCTTTACGACCGCCGGTTCTTCCGAGGGAGGGCAGGAGATTGTTGCGCGCGACCCGCTCGCGAACAGGGCGACGGTCAGGCCCGCGTCAGCCGCCCGACTCGACGCCGGGGATCTCGGCGGGCAACGATGCCGCGACCGCCGAGGCGGGTCGCACCAGACGTTCCCGCACAGAGTAGGGCCTGGTCCCCCGGCGGAAGTTCGCCGTCATCAATTCGGCAAGAAACCCGGCCAGCAGGAACTGGCTCCCCAGCAGCATCAGCCCGATCGAGTAGATCACCGCGGGGCGCTGATGCAGCGGTTCCCACCCCAGATCGAACAGCGTGTTCACGACCCAGGTCAGGGCCAGCAGGAACGACGCGAGCCCCCCCAGCAGAAACGCGATCAGCCCGATCGTCCCGAGCAGATGCTGCGGTCGCTGATTGAAGCTGGTCAGCATGTAAACCGTCAGCAGATCCAGAAAGCCCTTCACGAAACGACGGACGCCGTACTTCGATCGCCCGAACTGCCGCGCGCGATGTTCGACGACGATCTCGCTCACCTTCCAGCCCCGCGCGGCGGCGAGCACGGGTACGAAGCGATGCAGTTCGCCGTAAAGCTGCACCTCGTCGAAGATCTCCCGGCGGTAGCACTTGAAGCCGCAGTTGTGATCGTGCAGCGTCACGCCGGTCAGGCCGCTGACGAGCGCGTTGAAGAACCGCGACGGAATCACCTTGTGCCAAGGATCGTGGCGCGTCTGCTTCCAGCCGCTGACGACCTCGAATCCCTCGTCCAGCTTCGCGAGAAACCGGGGGATCTCCTTCGGATCGTCCTGCAGATCGGCGTCGAGCGTGAAGACGATCTCGCCCGTCGCGGCGGCGAATCCCGCGTCAAGCGCCGCCGCCTTGCCGAAATTCCGGCGGAAGCGGATCGCCTCGATCTCCTTATCCGACTCGGCCAGCCGACAGATCGTCTCCCACGAGGCGTCGGTCGAACCGTCGTCGACGAAGACGATCTGCGCAACGTAGCCGTTCGCCGCGCAGACGCGATGCAACTCCTCGTGCAACTGCGGCAGCGACTCGGACTCGTTGTAGCAGGGGATGACGAAGCTCAGACGCTGCATCCGATGACCAGACTTTCAAGACGGAAGGACGAACGGCGCGGGTCGGCGCTTCGACCCCCCTATCTTAAGCGGAGCCTGGATCGAACGGCGTCGCTCACGACGGAGTCGGATCGGGAAGCTCTGACGTCGCAGCGGCTCGCGCCGGTCTTCCCAAAGGTATCGCGTAGAGCGCGCCTGCGACGAAAAACTCCGTCGCGAGCCAGACGATCCGCATGGCGATCGCGACGCAGACGGCCTTGAACTCTCCGATCGCCGAACCGAGCAGCGCGATCACGATCAGTTCCCGCACGAGCGCTCCTCCCGGAAGGAGCGACAGAAAGCCGGCGACCAGAGCGAGCGCCGTCGTCGCGACGAGCAACGGCATCAGGCGAGCGACCTCGCCCAGCGTCGCAGGCGAACCAGGAAATGCGAGCAGCAGCGCCCCCATGCTCGCCCCGAGCGCGAACCAGGTCACCGTGAACGACAGCCAACTGGTCGCCATCAGGCGGTAGTCGATCCCCGCGAGATAGGGCGCCGTTTCCGCCTCCGGTCGTGCGCGCAGCAGAAAACCGACGATCCGCCGGAAGATGGGGGGGAGCGTCGGAACGCCCGTCCCGAGCATCAGCCCGACCGCGAGGAGCGCGAGCGGCCAGTTTCCCGGCGCGATGAGCAGGATCAGCGCCCCCGCCCAAGCGGCGCCCGCCGCCATCAGGCCCAGCGTTTCGACGAAGCTGGCGATCACCGACGGAACGATGCCCACGCCGAACGGACGGATCAGCGCCGCGCGCAGCACCACCACCAGCGCCTTGCCGGGAACGTACTTCCCGACCTGGCTGACGTAGTAAGCGCGAAGCGTCGGATAGATCGGCGCCGGCTCGCCCATCTCGCGCAGCGACTGCCGCCAGACGAGCCACGCGGGCGACATGCCCAGCACGAACAGTCCCGCCGACGCGAACATCCAGCCGTAGTTAATGCGGTCGAGACCGAAACGCTGGGCCTCGAGCGCGGCGACCTGAGCGTCCAACGAACGGCGCTGTTCCGGCGAGAGCCCGGGCGCCTCCGATTGGGCGTCGAGCTTCGCGATCTCCTGTTGCAGCTGGGCCTGCTGGGCTGCGAAGTCGGACTGCGCCTTCTCGAACGCCCGCCAGCCGAAGAGGGCGACGACGGTCAGCACGACCAGCCGAAAAGCCCACTTCGCGATCCCCTTCCACGGCAGTCCGGCTTTCGGCGACGCTGACGAATCCACGCGGCAGACTCGCGGAAAGGGGGCGAAACGAGCGTGAAACGAGGGGGGAGAGGCGGGCCTATTGGATCCACGGGACTCCGCGGAAACCAGCGCCCCCGCGCGGCGGACGCGCCCCGTTCCGCCCTAAATCCGGCGCTTTCGGTTCGATCGGACGCTATCGATCGCTGCGCCGAAGTCCATTCGCTTGTGCGGGTTCTGCGCCTCTATTCTCGCCCGTTTCCGCTGTTATACTGGCGCCGACCTCAGATTCCCGCCTTCGACAGGAGCGCCGTAGCGTGTCGTCCCTCACCCGCGAAATGAAAGGCGAAGTGCTTGTCGTCAAGTTTGCCGACAACAAGATCCTGGACGAAGCCAAGATCCAGCAGATCGGCAAGGAGCTGATCGAAATCGCCGGCGTGGTGCCCAACGGCAAGCTGCTCCTGAACTTCGAGAACGTCTCCTTCATGTCTTCGGCGATGATCGGCAAGATCATCCAGCTCAAGAAGAAGTGCGGCGACGACATCAAGCTCAAGCTCTGCGCGATCTCCGACAACGTGATGGAGGTCTTCAAGCTGATGCGGCTGCACAAGGCCCTCGAGCTTTACAAGGACGAACCGAAGGCGCTCGCCTCCTTCGAAAAGAAGGGCTGGTTCGGCTGAGCGAAGGCTGCCCGCTACGGCGGCACGATCGATCAGGAAGTCGTCTCAGGCGACGCGCCCCTCAGGCGAGTCGCCTGCGTTCGTTTGCGACGGACCCTGACTCCCCGGTGGCCCCGATAGCTCCGCTATCGGGGTCGCCGAAGGCGACGAGAGGAATCGACGCGAGATCCGACCGCAGCGCACTAGTCAGGAAGCCGGCCGCCTTCCTCTTGCGGCTGCGCCGCCCCGATTGACGAGCAATCGGGGCCACCCGCGTAACGTCATTTCGCGATCTCTCTTGCTAGGCGAAGCTCGCCAGCAGCGCCGTGCCGTCGCGGTGAAGCTGGCCCTTCGTCACCACGGCGGAGCAACCGGCAGCGGCGGCATCCTGCAGGAGCTGCGCCGCGACGTGCGGACCGAAGGCGACGAACTTGACGCCCGGCCGCTCGGCAAGGGTCTTCGCCACGAACGGCTTCCAATCGACGGGCGACTGCAGGTCGATCAGCGCCCCGCGGAAATTCTCGGGCAACGCCTTCTCCTCCAGGCGCGAGACCAGTTCGCACCGCAGGCCCGCTCGCTGCGCGTGCCCTTCGACGGTCGGCAGGAAAAACAGATCGTCCGAAATCAGCCAGACGACAGGAGAGGATTCGGTCACGCGTCGATTCTCTTGCTCGAGATAGAACTGGGTCGGAAGACAGTCTGCTTCAATCCGCCCTTCGCGTCGCGGCCAGGTGCGGCAGCGTGCTCGTCAGGTAGTACGCCCGGGGCGCCGAGAGGTCGAGCATCGCCGAAAGCGGATCGGCGGAGCGGCTCTGCGACAGTCCCAGTTCGCTCCCGAGGTTGAAGGGACGCTCGTACTCGACGACGCGGACGTCCTCCAGATTCGCCGGCAGCTTCGCGAGTTCCGCCGCACGCTCGATCGCCTCCTCCACGAAGCCGATTTCGTCGACCAGGCCGTTCGCCTTGGCCTGTGTGGCCGTGAAGATCTGGCCGGTCGCCAGTTCGTCGAGCTTCTGCGGATCCTTCTGATACGCGGGCCGCCCCTCGCGAACGATCGCCTTGAAGCGATCGAACGAGTCGCCGATGTAGCTTTCGACCAGCTTGCGGTCCTCTTCGCTCATGGGCCGCGTCATGCTGAGCATCTGCTTTCGCGGGTGCGTCGCGACCGAGTCGTCCTTGATCTTGTGTTCCGCGAGCAGGCCGCTGACGTCGTAATGCGGCACGATCACGCCGATGCTGCCCGTGGTGGTGGTCGGTTCGGCGAAGATCGTCCGCTCGACCGATCCGACCGCCATCGCGACGTAGTAGCCGCCGCTGGTCGCCATGCCGCCCATGCTGACCACGACGGGCAGCTTCCGCTCATCGCGCAGCCGCCGGAGGTGATGGAACAGGTAATCGCTCCCCGTCACGGTGCCGCCGGGCGAGTCGATCCGCAGAACGATCGCCTTGACGTTTTCGTCCTCGCGAACGCGGTCGATCTGCCGTTTGACGTGACCGTCGCCCCCCATGATGACGCCGTCGAGCGAGATGATGGCGATCTTGTCGTCCGCGTCCTCGTCGCCGGAAAAGTGCTTCTCCGCGATCCCCTCGGTCGTGTCGAAATAATCCTTCGTCGCCGTCCAGAGCGACAAGAGACCGATCGCCAGTCCCAGGGCGAGCAGCCAGCCCGTCCAGCCGGCGAAGAGGGAAAACCGCGAGCGGCGGATCACCACCTCGACCCGCGGCGGAAGCGAGGCGGCACGTTCGGCCGCTTCGGGCACGGCGGGAGTTCTATCGGTCGCCATCGGACGGTCCGTCGTTCACAGGAGGAAGGGGGGAGCTTCGGCGAGCAAGGAGGCGCCGCCTCATTCTGTCGGGGCGGGGCTCCGGCGGCAACGACTCGCGACGGTACGAATCAGCCGGTCGCCGGGGCGTCGGCTTTGGGGAGCGCCGGGGCGTCGAACGTACGGGTCGCCGGGGTATTGCCGAGTCGGAGGGGAATCACGAAGATTCACCTTCGCCGAACGACGGATTCGGGACGTATCGCGAAGGAGTCTGCCCCGTGCTGGTCGCCGCTTCGACAGCCTGTTTCCCCGAATTGACGCTGCACCAGGTCCTGGAGCGGCTCAACGACCTGGAATACTCGCGCGTCGAGATCCAGCTCAACGAGCAGGGAGGCCATCTCAAGCCTTCCGAAGTTCTGGCGGACGTTCACCACTCGATCGCGATCTGCCAGTCGACGCTGCGGATGGACGTCGTCGGGTACGAAATCATCTTCGACCCCGCCGACCCGACCTACTTCGACCATTTCGAAGCCTGCTGCAAGCTGGCCAAGGGGACGAAGGTCGTCAACGTCATCGTCGAATCGTCCGAGCGCGGCACCCCCTTCAATGAGGAGGTCGAACGCCTTCGCAAGCTGGTCGGCATCGCCCAGAACGAAGGCGTCCGCGTCTCCATCAAGACGATGGCCGGCTGCCTGTCGGAAGACCCCGACACGGTGACCGTTCTCTGCGACAACGCGCCCGGGCTCGGCCTGACCCTCGATCCCAGCCATTACATCTGCGGACCGTTCGCCGGACGGAACTACGACAAGCTGATGAAGTACGTCCACTCCGTCCACCTGCGGGATACCAGTCCCTCGCAGTTGCAGGTGCTCGTCGGACAGGGCGAGGCCGACTTCGGGCGGATCATCCAGCTTCTGGAGAAGGTCCACTACGACCGGGCGCTGGTCGTCCACATGCAGCAGCTTCCCGACATCGACTTCTCCAGCGAGATGCGCAAGATGCGTCTGCTGCTGGAGAGCCTGATTCTGTAGCGATCGCTTCGCGGCAGTAGCTGAAGTATCTGGCGGGCGATGACGTCGCATCGGCGGCGTAAAGAAAAGTGTCGCCTTCTCAGGTGGACAGCGCCTATCGTTCATCTGGCGGGGATAAGCGCCGGCCCAGGCGTCGCAGTCGAAATCCTAGGCTCCTCGACTCGTGACAGGCCCACGACGACCGCGCGCCCCCGCCAGCCGACGTCGGCCTTTTTCGTACACCCAAGCGAGATCGTGACCCTGAACTGATTTGAGTAGACGCGTTTCCATTCGACCTGTCCGCGAGCGCACCTTGCGGCGGGCGAGCCTTCTCCGGGTGGCCGCGATTGCTTCGCAATCGGGGTCGCCGAAGGCGACAAGAGGAACCGACCGACGATCAAGTGAACGTGACGTAAGCGACGTCCGGCCGCATTCCTCTTGCGGCTGACGCCGCCCCGATTGCGAAGCAATCGCGGCCACCCGGCAGTCCGGGCCACGGCTGGCCCTCGCGGAAACGGCGGTCGCTCTTGCCCCTTTCGCCTGGTTTCGCTATCGATTCCGCCGCGGAACCTTCGCGCCTGCACCGGCGCTCCGGCGAGAGACGATGGACGATCCGACGCGAGGCCGATCGACGCGGACCGGCGCTTTACGCGCCGTCGTCGTCGCGTGCGCGGGGATCTTCGTTCTGACTGCCGGATCGGGGTGTGCGGCGATGAACGGCTCTTCGATTCCGACGAAGACCGCGCCGTCGAACTACCGCAACTGGAAAGCCGAGTTCGCGACGTTGCCCGAGGCGACGCTCGCCGACGACGTGGTGCAGATCAAGAACGTCCGAAACTGCCTGTGGGTGACGGACGAAGACTTCATCCTGCGCCACTACGACCGAACGTTCCGTCTTTCCGACGTTCGCACGGTCGACTTCTTCGTCGTCCCCTTCACCGGCGCGGAGATTCTCGCCCACACGATGCTCAGCTTCGGCCTCGCGGACGGCACCTACCTCGCCATCTCAGTCGAGGTCCGCCTGGAGGAAGGAGCGCAGTACGACCCGCTCCTGGGCGCGATGCGGCAGTTCGAGATCACCTACGTGGTGGCGGACGAGCGCGACGTCGTGCTATTGCGGACGGCCCATCGCAAGGTCGACGTCTATCTCTATCGTTCGACCGCTTCGCCTGCGCAGTCTCAGGCTATGCTCAAGGACATGCTGGCCCGCGTGAACGGCCTGGCCCGGCAGCCCGAGTTCTACGACACGATCACGAACAACTGCACCACGAACATCGTCGACCACATCAATCGTTTGGCCGCAGGCCGGGCGCCGGCGGACGTGCGGGTAATGCTCCCCGGCCTGGCCGATCAGTACGCCTACGATATGGGTCTGATCGATCGGACGCTCCCGTTCGTGGAGACCAAGCGCCGGGCGCGGATCAACGACCTCGCCGATCAGTACCGCGAGGCGCCCGACTTCTCGCAGAAGATTCGCGCCCGGACGACCGTTCCCGCGATGTCGCTTCCCCCGGCGGCGCTCTCGCTTCCAGCCGCCGCCGCGTCGCTTCCGCCTGCCGCGTCCGCGCTGCCGCCCGCTGCGCTGGCGTCGCCCGGGCTGTCGGTCGATCTGTCGGGGCTGGAGGCTGCTCCCCCGATCGCGTCAGAACCTTAAACTGATCGGGTTCGAATCCCGTCAGTCGCTGACTGTCGGCAGCAAGCGCCGTTCGCTCCCTCGACCCCGCCCATGTCTCGCAAGCTCGTACTGTTGACGGAAGGCTTCTCCGAACCCCGCCGGGCGAAGACCGCCAATAACCTGATCCGCTATCGCCCCGACGAGGTTTCCTGCATCCTCGATTCGACCCAGGCGGGAAAGACTTCGCACGATCTGTTCGGCATCGGCGGCAGCATTCCCGTGGTCGCCACCCTGGCCGAGGCGAAGGAGGCGACGGGCCTCCTGATCGGGATCGCTCCTCCGGGCGGCAAAGTTCCTGCCGCGTGGCGAGCGACGATTCTCGAAGCCCTTCGTCGCGGCCTGGACGTCATCAGCGGCCTGCACGAGTTCCTCGGCGACGATCCTGAGTTCTCCGCCGCCGCGAAGAGCAGCGGCGCGACGATCTCCGACCTGCGGAAGTCGAACGCCCGCGACGTCGCCCGGCGGCAGGGCCTGCGGGAAGACGGCCTGCGCATCCTGACCGTCGGCCACGACTGCAACGTCGGCAAGATGGTCGTCGCGCTGGAGGTCGCCCAGGAACTGGTCCGCCGGGGGAAGGAGGCCGACTTCCTCGCGACCGGGCAGACCGGCATCCTGCTGGCCGGCGACGGCGTGCCGGTCGACGCGGTCGGCGCGGACTTCATCGCCGGCGCGATCGAACAACTCATTCTCCGCAAGCAGGAACGTCGCATCCTGCTGATCGAGGGCCAGGGCAGCCTGGTCCATCCCTCGTACTCGGGCGTGACGCTCGGCCTGCTGCATGGATCGTCGCCGCACGGCCTGATCCTCTGCTACGAGGCGGGCCGATCGCATATCGGCGGCTTCCCCGATCTGCCGATGCCGCCCCTCGCGATGATTCGCGAGTTAAACGAATCGCTGGGCGGCGTGTTCGAGCCCTGCCCCGTGATCGCCGTCGCGATGAACGGTCGCTACCTATCCGAGCATGAAGCGGAAGAGGAGAAGCGTCGCGTGACGGACCAACTGGATCTGCCCGTCTCCGACGTGATTCGCGACGGGCCCGGCATGCTGGCCGACATCGTGCAGACGTTCGACCGGTTAAGGAAGTTGAACGTCTGAATGGTTCATTATTGGAGGGACGACATCCGCTCCTTCGGGTGGCGCTGGCTCTGCCAGTGTCGAAGCCGGATCTAGCTACCGATCATGGTCGACTCTTCCAAGGGAAAACACTGGCAGAGCCAGCGCCGCCCGACGAGAGCCGAACTTGGCGAATGTTTTTGGTTGAGACTCGCTCGACCGCAGCGTTGCGGGAGCGTGCGACAGGCGTTAGCGTCGCGAGAGAGCGGTCGAGACGACCGAGGGGAGCGCTTTCAGGTCGGGAGCGACTGAAGCGCTCCAGGAGTTCCACCGCGAAGAGACGTCGGCGGAGTTTCGCGGCGAGGCGCCGACTGCGGCTCGTAAAGCGGCTGGCGTCGCTTCGCCGAGCGCCGGAGCGGCGAGCAATTCCGCCGCGAGTTCCACGTCATCCCGTTCGAGTCGTCGCTTCGGAACGCGTTGTCCCGCCAGTTCCGCCTGCAGGCGCCAGCCGTCCATCTGCCGCTCGACCTGCCAGCCGTGCCAGAAGGGTCGCAGATGGTCTTCCAGATAGCCCTGCGGCTGCACGTCCCACAACAGAATCTCCTGCGTCGTGAGGTCGATCCAGGCGCCGCTGCGGATCGCCTCTTCCTGGGGCATCGACTCGGAGAAACGTCGCATCAGGGGGAGGTGCTGCGGGCGGAGAAGGGCCGCGCCGCCGTTGAGCGAGGAGAGCGTCAGGTGCCGGATCTGTCCCACTCCGTCGCGAAGCGTCACCCAGCAATCGTTCCAGTACGGATCCTCATCGTCGGGCGCCAGCAGATTCCACGACGGATGTTCGAGCAGGCAGACTTCGTCGGTCAGGCGTTCGGTTGCGCCGAGCGATCCGCGGACGTCCTCCATCCCGCGGGCGAGCCATCGCACGTTCCATTCGGGATGCCGGGCGTCGAACAGGGAGCAATAGGCGTTCTGCAACGCGCGACTTTCGCCGAACTCTCCCCACGCGAAGAGTCCCGCCCGCTGACGGGCCGGCTCGATCACGGCGGCGGCGTCCCACGACTGGGCGAGCGCGACGTCGGCGTCGATCTCCGTCAAGCCGTTCGTCGCGTCCAGCGTTCCCTGCCAGTCCCAGAAAGCCAGTCTCAAGATCGAGGAAGCCGATTCCGGGGCGACGAACGCCCGCACGTTTCGACGGTCCGCGACGAAGAGGCAGGCAGCTTCAGGCAGCATAGAAACGGATCCGGAACGGCGCGAGAAACGTGAAAGTTACGTCTACCGATGTACTTGGAACGGATCGGGCGCTCGAAGGTTCGGTCCCGAGGCAGCTTTCGTCCGATTTCCGAAGCCGGATCAGTCCATTCAGGCCGACCCTGCCGATTCGGCGACGTCGGAGGCCCTCACCCATTCGTCAAGTTTTGCCCGAAAGCCCGAAACCAGCGCAACTTGCGACGCCGTCGCGACCGCCGTACAGTACGTCCGTCGCCGGCGGCCCTGCTTTCGCCGGCGACTAGCGAGCAAGAGCCGATTTCGGTTCCCGTTCGCGCCTTCGACCCTCTACCCGCCCGGCCATGAAATCGTTCGCGCTTTCGCTGATCTTCGTCGCGCTCACGTTTCTGTGCTGGGGGCTGTACGGCCCGGTCCTGCATCAGGGCCAGCACGCCATGGTCGACGCGAATCATCAGTACAGCAGTCTTCGACCGTTCGTCTGCGTCGGCATCGCCTACTTCGTGATCGCCGTGATCGCTCCGCTCGCCGTCCTCTTCACGAGGGGGGAGAAGGGGCATTGGACGATGTCGGGCGCCCTCTGGTCGCTGGGATCCGGAATCGCAGGCGCCGTCGGAGCGCTCGGAATCATTCTGGCGTTCAAGTTCGGCGGCAGTCCGGTCTACGTCATGCCGCTGGTCTTCGGCGGCGCCCCGGTCGTCAACACCATCGTCAACGCGATCCTCACGCGAAGCTTTCGCGAGTCGGGGCCGATGTTCTATGCGGCCATCCTGCTGGTCGCTCTCGGCGCCGCGGGGGTGATGTACTTCAAACCGACGGTCAACCACGACCCGCGCGTCACCGTCGCCGACGACGGCGAGATCCGGATCCGTCGAGTCGTCGAAACGTCCGGCAAATCCGAAGAGACGGACACCAAATACGAAACGCTCGACCGGCTTCGCGAGAACCAGGACGACTGGGCCATTTATCAGGCCTACATCGCGAAGGAGAACGCCAAGCCGAAGATGACCGCGAGCCAGTTCGCACTGGTGCTGCTCTCCATCGGACTGACCGCACTCTGCTGGGGGGCGTACGGACCCGTCCTGCATAAGGGTCAGAGCTTTATGGCCGGCAGCCGGCTGCGTCCGCTGCTGTGCGTGGGCCTCGCCTACTTCGCGATCGCGGTCGTTCCGCCCGTTCTGTATCTGCAGACGGTCGGCGAACAGGGCGCCTGGACCTTCCCAGGAACGGTCTGGTCGCTCGGCGCCGGCGCGGCAGGCGCGATCGGAGCGCTCGGCATCATTCTGGCGTTCACGTTCGGCGGCAAACCGATCTTCGTGATGCCGCTGATCTTCGGCATGGCGCCCGTGGTGAACACCTTCGCCACGCTCGTACCCGCTTACCTGCGCGGCGACCGGCCCGACCTGAACGTGCTGTTCTTCGCGAGCCTCGCGCTGGTCGTCATCGGCGCCGTGGCCGTCCTCTGGTTCGCCCCCCGGCCCGGCAAGCCGCATGGTCACGGCGGCGGCGACAAGCCTTCGGACGATCGTGACCTGCCCAAGGACGACGAGCCGCTGACGGGCCGCGAGCGGTTCGAACGAGCGCTGGGGGAGTCCCGGTAACGCCGGGACCGAAGAGAGCGTCGCCATGTCCGATCCGCTGGAACGTATCGCCCTCGCGCTGGACGAGCAGATCGCACACGTCTGGATGGTGCGCACGTTCCTGAAGCATTCGGAAGAGGCGGAAGAGGACGAGGATCTGTGCGACGTCCACCGGACGCTCTACGACTACATGCACGCGCTCGGCGCTCCGCGGGAGAACCGCGACTGGCCGACGCTCTTCAAGCTCGCGAAGAAGAAGTACGCCAAACTCCGTAAGGCGACCGAGCTGTGGGAAGAGGTTCAGCCGGAGATCTCCGGCCACACCAGCTTCCAGATGTCTCGCACTTCGCTCGTCGCCGCGGTCCGGCGGATCGGCGAGCTGCTCGACGAGGTCGCGGCGCTGAATCAGGCGGCCGCGCCGAAACAGCCGGTCGAAAGCGTCGGCCCGGCGGACGATTCCCCGGAGGAGTCCTCCGACGACGATGGCCATGCGTCGGATTGAAGACTCCGCGTCCGATTGATCGTTCGCCCGATTCGGGAGCGTCCGTTGCGACCCCTTCGATACTCCATCAACGTCACGCTGGACGGCTGCTGCGATCATCGGGCAGGCTCGACGGACGACGAGCTGCATCGTTACTGGGCCGAGCAGCTCGCAGAGGCCGATGCCCTGCTCTTCGGCCGCGTCACCTACGAGATGATGGAGTCGGCCTGGCGCCCGTCGGCGACGGGAGCGATGCCCGAATGGATGGCCGACTGGATGATTCCCTTCGCCCGGACGATCGACGCGGCGAAGAAGTACGTCGTATCGAATACCCTCGACCGGGTCGACTGGAACGCGGAACTCCTGCGCGGCGACCTGGGCGAGGCCGTTCAACGACTCAAGCGGGAGCCGGGCAAGAGACTGTTCGTCGGAGGCGTGACGCTCCCGCTGACGCTTGCGGAACTGGGACTGATCGACGAATACGAGTTCGTCGTCCATCCCCGGCTGGCCGGGCATGGGCCGACGCTGTTTGCGGGGCTGTCGAAGTACGTCGACCTGAAGCTCGTCAGCCGGCGGGAGTTCGCCTCGGGCGCCGTGGCGCAGCGGTACGTGCCAAAGGAATGACCCTCCGCGCGCCGTCGCCAGCGGCCGCGGCGACGGTTTCCGACGCCGATCGCCGGTCGGCTGACTAAACTGGCGGGGCGTCGCGGCCGGCTCGCGGTAACGCCGGCGCCGGGTCGTGACCACTCCTCTCGCGACCGCCCGTCGCTTCGTCGACGCTTCTCGCACGTTTCTCGTTTCGGCTACGCATGAATCTTCGATCGCTGGGCCTCCGCGCGAGCGTCGTCCTGTCGCTGGCTTCCGCCGCCTTCGTCTTCGTCGGGACCGTATCGGCGGACGAGATCGTCGCCGTCGGCGCCGGCTCGTACGCCTCGTCGTTTCCGACTGGAACGGTTCGTCCGCCTGCGGAGATCTCCCGCGTCGATTCGCTGACCGGCCCGATGCCGACGAACGACTGGTGGAGCAGCGCGGCGTGGATGCCCTTCTCCGAGCGGCAGTATCCCCACCCGCTCGCTGTGCAGGCCGAGCCCGGCGGACTCCGTATCTATTACCCGGGTCCGTCGATCCACGCGAACGACTCCGCCATCTTCGGCTTCATGGAGCCGAACCGGCCCGACGATCTGACCATCGGACACAGCGCCTGCGAGAAGTTCGCCGCCGCGAAGGTCGCGGATTTCAGCGACTGGTTCGTGACGCTCCGCTTCGAGCAGAACGATGCGCGGCTGGACGTGCTCTACGGGCATGGTTCGCCCTACGTCTATGCGACCGCCAGCGGCGGTCAGGGAACGATTCGCTTCCCCGCGCCTCCGAAGGTCTGGTCGTCAGAGAACTCCGCCGTTCTGGGCGTCACCATCTCGGGCCGGCATTACGGTCTGTTCGGTCCGGCCGGATCGAAGTGGACTCGCGCCGATGACGCGACGCTGACGCTCGATTCGCCGAGGGATTACTTCGCCGTCGCCGTGCTGCCGGACGACGCGCCCGAAACGCTCGCCCGCTTCGCCCGGTACGCACACGTCCGACCGAAGGATACCCGCGTCGCCTGGTCGTACGACGACGCGACGGGCGAGGTCGCGACCGAGTTCCGCTACGACCTCGAATCGCTCGAAGGCTCCGAAGCGAAGACGCTCTTCGCGATCTATCCGCATCAGGCGCATTACCTCGACGAGGCGCCGTCCGACGAGTCGCTCCGCGCGGCGTTGACCGGTCAGGCTTACGCCTCCGTCCGCGGTCCGATGCCGCTGGTCGAAGGGACCGGCTTCCGCACGCGACGAGCGTTCCCCGGCGCGCTGCTTGCCTTGCCCCGGACGGAGAGCGCCGACGCGCTCCGCATGGCGAAGCTGCTGCGGCAGGAACTGGCGATCCCCGAATCGCCGACGAAGGATACTTACTGGGAGGGCAAGGACCTCGGCAAGCTGGCGACCGTCGTTCCGATCGCGGAGGCCTTCGGCGAAGAGCAGATCGCCGACGAAGCGGTCGCACGGCTGAAGCGTCGACTGGAAGAGTGGTTGGCCGCCGGCGAGAAAGACAAGGCCCTCTTTCGCTACGACGAGCGCTGGGGGACGCTGATCGGCTACCCGGCCAGTTACGGCTCCGACGCCGACCTCAACGACCATCACTTTCACTACGGTTATTTCCTCCGCGCGGCCGGCGAAGTCGCGCGGCATGATCGAGCCTGGGCGGAAGAGTCGGCGTGGGGCGGCATGGTCAAGCTGCTGATTCGCGACGTCGCCTCGACGGATCGAGAGGACCCGCTCTTTCCGTTCCTGCGAAACTTCGATCCCTACGCCGGACATACCTGGGCGTCGGGACACGCCAAGTTCGGCGACGGCAACAACAACGAGTCGTCGTCGGAAGCGATGAACGCGTGGTACGGCCTGATGCTATGGGGCGAAGCGACAGGAAATCGCGAACTTCGCGATCTCGGCGCCTGGCTCTTCACGACCGAGGCGACGGCGATCGAGGAGTACTGGTTCGACGTCCGCAATCGCAATCATCCGACCGCTTATCGCCCCTCCGTGGTCACCATGGTGTGGGGCGGTAAAGGAGCGAACGGAACGTGGTTCTCCGGCGATCCGGAGATGATCCACGGCATCAACTGGCTTCCCGTCCATGCGGGATCGCTCTATCTCGGTCGCGTGCCCGACTACGCGGAGAAGAACTATCAGGCGCTCCTTTCCGAGAACGGCGGAGCCGACTGGAGCGCCTGGCAGGACGTCATCTGGATGTACCGCGCGCTCTCTGACGCCGACGATGCGCGGGGACAGTACCAGGCGGCCGGTCCTGCTCCCGCGCTCGAGGCAGGGAACTCCGCGGCGAACCTGGCTCACTGGATCGCGTCGCTCTCCGATCTGGGCCGCGTCGACGCTTCGCTGACCGCCGACTGGCCCTGGCACGCGGTGTTCCTCAAGAACGACGTTCGCACCTACGCCGCATCGAATCCGGCTCCCTCTGCCCGCACGGTCACCTTCTCCGACGGCACGAAGTTGACCGTCGAACCGGGCGAGACGAAGTCGCTGCGAAAGCCTGCTTCGTGAGCGACGCCGCGGAACGCGAAGCGAGCGAGGGCGACGGTCCTGCTCCCTATCGAAACCTCGACGCGCAGCGGCTCGCCGGCCTGAAGCAACTGCTCGCTCTGAAGACGACGAAGCGGACCGGTTGGTTGCGAGCGGGCGTCGAGCCGCAGAACTGCGAGAGCGTCGCCGACCACGCCTTCTACGTCGTGCTGTTCGCGGCGATGCTCGCCGACGATTCGCTCGATCGGGCGACGGTTCTCGAAATGGCGATCGTCCACGATCTGGCCGAAACGGTCGTCGGCGACCTGACCCCGAGCGACTGCCCGCGGTCCGAGAAAATCGAGCGCGAACGGTCGGCGATGGTCGCCCTCTGCAGATCTCTGCCGAACGGCCAGCGGTGGCTCGATCTCTGGGAAACGTACGAGCGCCAGGAGTCGCCCGAGGCCAAATTCGTCCGCGGAATCGATCGGACCGAAATGGCCTGGCAGGCGGCGCTTTACGCCCGAGAGGCCGGAATCGACGCTCAATCGTTCCACGCCTCCGCGGAACGCGACGCCGACGCGACGACTTTTATGCGGCTGAACGACGCGATCGCCCGCGTCTGCCGCGATTTCCCGGGGTCCGCGGCAGAGAATCCGTAACGCATCCGCTTGCCCGGATCATCTAAGTAGGGCGGCGGCTACGCCTGATTCCTGCTTTGCCGGGGGCCGCCTCCGACGTTAGAATCAGGGGCCCGCACGGGGAGTTACTCCGCGACTCGGCCGCCCGGTCGGTGTTGAAGCGTAGCTCTGCGTGGGTCCCGCCGCGATCCGATCGCATCTCCCCCGCCTGCCCGAAATCCTGCATGCTCGTCCGGACGACGAACTTTCCGCTGATCGTAGGCGCCTGCGCGCTGGCAGGCTTCGCCTGCGCTGCCGGTCCGACCTTCGCCGCCGACGCGGACGCCGCGTTCGAGAAGCGTCTGAGCGAGAAGCTCTTTCCGCTGGTGAAGGCCTACTGCGTCGACTGCCACTCGGAGGCCGAATCGACCGCGGGCGTCAACTTCGCCAAGTACGACGACGCCGAATCGATTCTGAAGGACCGCAAGCTCTTCATGCGCGCCGTCGACGCGCTGCGCAAGGAAGAGATGCCGCCCGAGGACGGGTTGCAACCGTCATCCGACGAGCGGATGACGATGATGGAACTGATGCACGAAGCGGCCCAGCGGATCGACTGCTCGGGCGATCCCAATCCGGGCTCGGTCACGATTCGGCGGCTGAACCGGACCGAGTACAAGAACACCGTTCGCGATCTGGTCGGCGTCGATTATCAGCCTGCCGACGATTTCCCGGGCGACGACGTCGGCTACGGATTCGACAACATCGGCGACGTCCTGTCGCTGCCGCCGCTGCTGCTCGAGAAGTACCTCTCCGCCGCGCAGGATATCTCCGAACGGGCGATCGCCGTTCCGCTTGCGCCCGGAACGCCCGTCGTCCGCGTTCCCGGCAAGGACTTTCGCGGCAAGGGAGGCTCGCGCCGCGACGACGGCGGCATCGTCTTCGCCTCCTCCGGAAGCGCCAGCTACGAATTCGAGATTCCCGCGAAGGGGAAGTACGAACTTCGCTTTCGCGCTTACGGCGATCAGGCCGGCGAAGAAGCGCCGAAGCTGGAGGTGAAGGTCGCCGACCGCGATTTCGCCAACTTCTCCGTGAAGGCGGAGGAAGACGCGCCGGACTATTACTCCAAGCAGTGGGCGGCGCCTGCCGGAAAGTTCCGCGTCACGATCGGCTTCTCCAACGACTTCTACGAAGAGAAGGGCGCCGACGGCAAATCGCACGATCGCAACCTGCATGTGCTGGGCGCCGAACTCGTCACGCTCGAACCGGCGATGCCGGCGAAGCTTCCGGACTCGCACGCGAAGATCCTCTTCGTGCGGCCCGGCAAGGAACTGACTGACGTCCAGGCGGCGGCGCAGGTACTGCGTCGACTCGCCAGCCGGGCCTATCGCCGTCCCGTAGCGGAGAACGAACTGCGTCGCCTGGCGCAGCTCTGCCTGGCGGAAGCCGAACGCGAAGGTTCGTTCGAGGCCGGCGTGCGTCTGGCCATGCAGGCGATCCTGGTCTCCCCCCACTTCCTGTACAAGCTGGAACAGCCGGCGGCGCCGGGGGAGACGCGAACGCTCAACGATTACGAGATGGCGGTCAACCTGTCGTACTTCCTCTGGAGTTCGATGCCGGACGACGAGCTGCTGTACCACGCGTTCCAGGGGACGCTGCGGAAGGGGGACAACCTCGACAAACAGGTCCGCCGGATGCTGGCCGATCCCAAGGCCGACGCGCTCGTCGAACAGTTCGCGTTCCAGTGGCTCAACCTGCGACCGCTCGACGAGATGAGCCTGGACAACGACCTTTTCCCCGGCTTTGACGAAGAGCTGAAGAAGTCGATGAAGGAAGAGACGCGTCTGTTCGTCGAATCGATCTTCCGCGAAGACCGTCCCGCGACCGACCTCCTGTCCGCGGACTACACCTACGTCAACGAGGAACTGGCCGAGCACTACGGCATCCCCGACGTGAAGGGGGACGAATTCCGCCGGATGGACGTCGCCCAGTACGGTCGCGGCGGCCTGCTCACGCAGGCGAGCGTGCTGACCGTCACCAGCAACCCGTCGCGCACTTCGCCCGTGAAGCGCGGCAAGTGGATTCTCGAAAACCTGCTCAACTCGCCCCCGCCCCCGCCCGCGCCCGACGTTCCGACGCTGGAACGCCAGACGGAACTCAAGGGAACGCTGCGGGAACGGATGGAGCAGCATCGCTCGAATCCGAACTGCGCGACCTGCCACGAAAAGATGGACCCGCTCGGCTTCGCGCTGGAGAACTACGACGCCAGCGGCCGCTGGAGAACCGAGGACGAAGGCCTGACGATCGTCGCCCAGGCGGAATTGCCGTCGGGCGAATCCTTCGGGAACGCCGTCGAGTTGCAGAAGATCCTCGCCAAGTCGCAGCGCGAGGCGTTCCTCCGCTGCATGATCGAGAAGATGCTGACGTATTCCCTCGGCAGAGGGGTAGAATATTACGACCAGTGCTCGATCGACGAGATCTATCGTCAGGCTGTCGCCGAAGATGCACGCGTCGGAGCGATCGTGCTCGGCGTCGTGAAAAGCGACCCGTTCCAGAAACGCCGAGGAGAAGGAACCCCATGAGCGCCAATCGAGTATCACCCCGGCAACTCTCTCGACGAACGGTTCTGCGAGGCGCCGCCGGCGTCGCGATCGGTCTGCCGCTGCTGGAGGCGATGCTTCCCCGCGGAGCGCGCTCGCTCTTCGCGGCCGAGGCGGTCAGCCGCCACCCGCTGCGCGTCGGTTACTTCTTCGTGCCCAACGGCATGCACATGCAGGACTGGCGGCCCGAGAACGAAGGGGCGCTGACGAAGCTGCCGAAGACTCTCGAGCCGCTGGAAAAGTACAAGAGCCACGTCAACGTCCTGACCGGGCTGACGCTGAACGGCGGTCGCGCCCTCGGCGACGGACCGGGCGATCACGCTCGCGCCGCGGCGTCGTTCCTGACCGGCGCTCATCCGAAGAAGACCGACGGCGCCGACATCTTCAACGGCGCCTCGATCGACCAGGTCATCGCCGAACGGGTCGGCAGCGCGACGCGGCTCCCCTCGCTCGAACTCGGCAGCGAGGGCAGCTCGCAGGCGGGACGCTGCGATTCGGGGTATAGCTGCGCCTACGTGTCGAACCTGGCATGGCGGACGCCGACCTCGCCCGTCGCGAAGGAGAACGATCCCGCCGCCGTCTTCGAACGCCTGTTCGGCGCCGGCGATCCGAAGGACTTCGCCAAGACCCGCGCAGCCGTGACGGAGCGCCGCAAGAGCGTGCTGGACTTCGTCCGCGAAGATGCGGCGTCGCTGCAGAAGGATCTCGGCGCGAAGGATCGTCAGAAGCTGGAAGAGTATCTCTATGCCGTGCGCGACGTCGAACGCCGCATCGCCTCGCCCGACAAGCTGGTCGACATCGCCGAAGACCTGTCGGACTATCCCCGGCCCAAGGGCGTGCCGCGCGAGTACGAAGAGCATATCGCACAGTTGCTCGACCTGATCGTGCTGGCCTGGAAGACCGACAGCACGCGGGTGGTCACCTTCATGTACGCCAACGCCGGCAGCAACCGGAGCTACAAGAACCTCG
Source organism: Lignipirellula cremea (assembly GCF_056501455.1). NCBI lineage: Bacteria > Pseudomonadati > Planctomycetota > Planctomycetia > Pirellulales > Pirellulaceae > Lignipirellula > Lignipirellula cremea. The sequence continues at coordinate 3,502,233 of NZ_CM151415.1, read as the reverse complement.
ACATCGGCGACGGCCACCACAACCTTTCCCATCACGGTCGCAGCGACGAGAAGCAGACGAAGATCTCCAAGATCAATCGCTTCCACATCGATCTCTTCGCCCGCTTCATCGGCAAGCTGCAGGAGACGCGGGAAGGAGACGGCTCGCTCCTGGATCATTCGCTGCTGGTCTACGGATCGGGCCTCTCCGACGGCGATCGCCACAACCACGAGGATCTGCCCATCCTGCAGGTCGGCGGGGCGAACGGTACGATCAAGACGGGCCGTCACCTCGTCTACGACCGCGACACGCCGCTCTGCAACCTCTACGTCTCGACGATGAATCGCATGGGCGTCGCCGGTTCGGAATTCAGCGACGGCACGGGTCCGCTGAAGGGCCTGGAAGGCTAAGGAACGGAAGGCACGCCCTTCTAAGAAACCCCATGTCGCTTGAGCTAACGAAAGAGCAAAGGCGAGCCGTCGACGAAGGCGAACCGGTTTCGGTTCGCCTGCCCGAATCGGACGATCGTCTCGTCCTCATGCAGCAAAGTCGGTTCGTACGGCTGGTGGCGACGCTGGTCGAAGACCACCTGAAGAACCGCACGCCCAGCGATAGGCTCCACGACGAGATCGAAGAAGAAATCGTCAACCGGGCCTGGAAGCGAGTCGGGCGCCGAGCGATCGTCAGGCGTCTTGAGGAAGGAGCGCCGGACGACGAATGAATCCGGGGGAGATCTACGTCGCCGATCTGGAGGAAGCGGGCAGGCATTTCGCGATCGTTGTATCGCGCGAGCGACTCAACCGAGGGCGGGACGTCGTCGCCGTCCTCTGTACCTCGCAGCAGATCGAGAAGCGATCGACGTTCCCGAACTGCGTTTCTTTCGCCGCCGGCGAGTACTGTTTCACGCGTCCGACGGTCGCCCGGTGCGAGGCAGTGCAACTCATCGACCGGGAGATCCTCGACGGCCCCGTCGCCAAACTCGACGATCTCGCTTACCGCGATATCGTGAAAGCGCTCGGATACGTTTTTCAGGCCGACTGCGAACCGTACGACGAAGCCTGACGTTCGCCGGTTGCGTGCGGCGCGAGCTGCTTACGCCTCCTGCGCTTGCGACGGCGGGGCGGGCTCCCTAGAATCGAATCGGGGCGTCGATTCTGGCGTCCCTCTTCTCTTCCGCTCGCTCGGCAGGTGTTTCAAAGATGAAACGTCGCTTGCTTCGTCCGTGGCTCTGGATGCTGACCGGCTTCGTGCCCGGTCTCGCGCTTGCGATCGGACTTGCGATCGGCCTGACCGCCGGCGGCGACCGCACGGTCGACCCGTCGGACGGCCCGATGTTTCAGGGCATGCCGCTGAGGGCGCTCGGCTCCTCTTCGGGCGAATCGTTCGCCATGTCGACGGGTCCCGTCGACGGCGAATCGGAGGCGGTCTACGCCCTCGACTTCCTGACCGGCGACCTGTACGCCTGGGTTTACTATCCCCGCGTCGGCCAGTTCGGCGCGCAGTACGGCCCCTACAACGTCGCCGCCGACCTGCAGTCGGAAGCGGGCAAGTCCCCGTCGTACGCGATGGTCACCGGCCAGGCCGAGATGCGGGGACCTGGCGGTCAGGCGACCTTCGCTAACAGCATCGTCTACGTCGCGGATTCCAACACGGGCCGCGTCGCCGCCTACGTCATTCCCTGGGATCGCACGCTTTCGGCCCAGGGCGCGCCGCAGCAGGCGACGTTCCTGCGCATCGGCATGTTCCAGGGACGCAAGGCGGCGATCCGCAAGTAGCGGTCACGTCGCGCACGGAGCCGAAAGCGCAATCGCGGTTCCTCGTCGGTTCGGTGATTCGGAAGGCGACTGCCCGGAATGAAAATCCTCGTCAACGGCGAGACCGTCGAAGTCTCGCCTGGCGCCACGCTCGCTTGGCTGGTGCAGGAGCGCGGCCTCGAAGGTCGTCCGATCGCCGTCGAACTCAACGCGTCGCTCACGCCCCGCGAACGTCTGGCCGAAACGCCGCTCTCCGAGAACGACGAAGTGGAAATCGTCACCTTCGTCGGCGGCGGCTGATTCGTTCGGCGCTCGGGCTTCGAAACCTCGCCGCCGCGCGCTCCTCCGTCGCCTTGCCATTCCGTCGCCGCTGTCGCTCATGCATTCTCGCGTCGCCGATTCCGATCTTCCGTCGCTGACGGCCGCGCCTGCGCTCGAAGAGGTGCCGCTCAGGATCGGCCCCTACGTGCTGCAGAGCCGGCTCATCGTCGGCACCGGTCGCTACGACGATTTCGACGTGATGCGGAAGGCGATCGAACTCTCCGGCGCCGACTGCGTCACGGTCGCCGTGCGGCGCGAACGCCAGCACGACCGCCAGGGACGGAACATCCTCGACTTCCTCGACCCGGAACGCTTCAAGCTGCTGCCGAACACGGCGGGCTGCTATAACGCGCGGGACGTCGTGCGCGTCGCCAAGATGGGGCGGGAGATCCTGCGGCAACTCGATCCGTCCGTCGCGGACTGGGTCAAGCTGGAAGCGCTCGGCGACGCCAAGACCCTTCTTCCCGATCCCGTCGAGACGCTCGCCGCGGCGAAGGAACTCGTGGCCGAAGGGTTCAAGGTGCTTTGCTACACCAGCGACGATCCGGTCGTCGCCCGGCGCCTCAAGGATCTCGGCGTCGCCGCGGTGATGCCGGCGGGAAGTCCGATCGGCTCGGGCCAGGGCATCCTGAATCCGAACAACCTGCGGATCATTCTGGAATACCTGAAGGCGGACGACCCCGACTATCCCGTGATCGTCGACGCCGGCGTCGGCGCCGCGAGCGACGTCGCCGCGGCGATGGAACTGGGCGTCGACGGCGTGCTGCTCAATACGGCGATCGCGCATGCCCGCGATCCGCTGCGCATGGCGAGAGCGATGCGGCTGGCCGCCATGGCCGGTCGCGACAGCTTCCTGGCAGGACGCATCCCGAAGCGTCTCTACGCCTCGGCCAGCAGTCCCGAAGCGGGCGTCGTCGCGTCGAAGCCCTACCCCTCCTGACGACGCCTTCCTGAAGACATGCGACGTGGCGATCGGGTCAGCGGTCCAGCCCCTGAACATCAGGCGGCACGACCGGCTCGTTCGACGCGTCTTCTTTCGACGCGTCCTCGCTCGAAGTCGTCGGCTGCGGAACCGTGGTCGGCGGCGGAGGCGGAACGAAGCCTCCCGGAGGAGCGGGCTTGAACGCCGCGGTCGTCAGCATCGCGGCGATCACGATCGCGAAAATCGCGAACCGCAGCACGACAAGGAACAGGCCCATCGCCGCGGCGCAGATGCCGAGCGCGTAGCCGAGGCGGGTCTTCTCCCTTCCCGCAGGGTCCATCGCGCCGCGATCCATCGCCTTCAGGTCGCGGCGTCCCATTACGAACGCCGCGATCCCGATCCCGACGCCGACCAGATCGACGGGCACGTAGGGACAGCAGGAGGTGAAGACCACGGCCAGCGCCAGGGCGAGCATCGCCGCCAAGCCGAAACCCAGAACCTTCTGCGCCCGATGGGGCGGGCCGTCGAACGGCGGAAGCTCCGGCGCCTCGGCGTCTGTCGCAGGCAGCGGACCGAACCCGGGCGGCGGCAGGATCAGGAACGTTCCGCCGCAGACGCCGCAGCGTCCGCGCTTTCCCGCCTGATCGGTCGTGACCGTCGTCTCCGCGCCGCAGGCTGCACACCGGACGACGAACGGTCGGGGCGGTTCCGGCGCCGCTGCGACCTCCTGGGGAACGCTCGCTTCGCCGGCGCTCGCCGCGTCAGGAACGGTGGCTGCCTCCCCCGACTCGTCGCCGCTCGACGAAGTCGGTTCGCCCGACGAAGCGCCGACTTCCTCGTCGTCAGGAGCCGACATGACTCGTCTCCCTCTGCGTGCGAAGCATGACGCTCAGAAGTCGTTGCCGAAGTCCGGCTCGTAGGAGTCCGCCCACGGATCGGGCTGCATCCCCTGGTTGCCGAGTTCCGAGAGCCCGACGGTCAGCACGAGGATGATGCCGATCACGAACAGCATCACGAGGAGGAACAGCACGATCGCGTTCATGATGATGCCCGCCACGCGAAATCCGGACTTGCCGAAGAAACCCGTGATCAGGCCGCCCGCGGAAGTGAGGAACGCCAGGAGATTGAACAGGCCGCCGATGATCGGGATGCAGCTCAAAACGCATCCCCCCATCATCAGCAGAATGCTCACGATCCCGAGGATCATGCTGATGATGCCCGGCACGTCGGCCGAGCCGCCGCTCGGACGAGGCACCCCGTAGTGCGCGGGCGCCGCATAAGCGCCGTGAGCAGGCATCGCCGGCGACATCGGCATCGGCATCGGCGCCATCGCCGGAGCCCCGAGGTTGCCGAGGTCCGCGAACGGATCGCTCGCAGGTACGACCGGACGCGGTTTCGCCGCGGCCTGCGGCTGCGCGAACGCGTTCGGCTGAGGCTGGGCGACCGGAAGGGGCCGGGCGGCAGGACCCGGCGCCGCGGCATGCGGTTGGGCGAAGGGATTCGGCGCCGCGGCTTGGGGCTGCGCGAACGGATTGGGAGCGGCGGCGCCTTGCGACGGTTTAGCTGCTGCCGGCTGAGCAGGCTTCGGAGTCGCCGGCTGAGCGGGCTTCGCGACCGCCGGCTGCACGGGCGTCGCCTGGACGGGCTTCGCCTGCACGGTATTCGTCGGCGCTGCGCTCGGCGCCCTGGCGACCGGCTTCGCCACCGGAAGCGGCCCGCCATGCGGAACGGATTCCGCGGGGATCGTCATCAGGTGACCGCACTTCGCGCACTTCCCCTGGCGCCCGACGAACTTCCCCGGCGCCTTCATTCCGTGTCCGCACTTTTCGCACGGAAACTCGACCGGCTCCAGTCGTTCCGACTTCTCCGGAATCGGGACGACCTCCTGGCACGTGGGACAACGCCCCTTCTTGCCCGCATGGGCTTCCGGGGCGCGCACTACGCCATCGCACTTGCTGCATCGAAATTCGATCACGCAGCGTTCTCGCAGGCAGACGACCGAGGAACGGGCAGACGAAACCGGCAGCCGGGAGGAAGCGGCTCGGCAGGAGCGACGGGCGGCAGGCTTCGCGGCGATCCGATCGCCGCCAGTCATTCGCCGATCCGCGAGCGATATTCTCGTCCGCAGCGAGAATGAATCCAACCGCCCGGAAGCGCTTTCCCCACCGGAATTCCGATCCGTCGCGGGCGACCTAGATCGCGTCTCGCGAAACTGTAGCGGCCTATGCGCCGGTTACGCGACGATTCAGATCGCCGGGAACGCTACATGTGAGTGCGACACGCACTATTCTTCGTCGCTCAGTCCCAGACGGAACATCCAGCGGCGCTTCGGGCTGCCCGGCTCGGTCTTCGAGCCCGGTCGCTTGCTGGCGGCGGCGAATTCCTTGCGGAACTCGTCGATCTCCCGGCGCGCGTCGTCGAGTTCCAGCCGCTCCCGCGACAGCCGGGCCCGTTCGAGCGACAGATCGACCTCGGCGCTGCGAAGCTTTTCTTCCCACTCCGTTTGCAGCAGCTTCAGGCGCTCGCGTTCCTCGACGATCAGTTCGTCGGCGTCGAGGATCGCGCCGAGCGCAGCGGCCCCGACGGCGGCGTCAGGAATCATGGACGCCCGATACTCGAGCAGGCGCCGCAGCTCTTCCAGTTCGGCTTCCTTCTCCGCGATGACTTCGTCGGTGACCTTGATCGCGTTCTCGATCGCGGTCCGCTCTTCGGCGTCGAGCGAGTCGTCCGATTCCTCGGAGAGTTGCTCGAGCAGACGACGCTTCTGCGATTCCCAGTCGAGCCCGCCGCCCGAGGCCGCGGAGGCGCTCGCGCCGCCCGACGACTTCGCGCGACGAACTTCGTCCTCGAGATCGAGCACGCGGCGCTTGAGCGACCGGACGTCCTCCATCGCGAATTCGTAACGTCGCTGAAGATCGCTTCCGCCCGTGGACGCAGCTCCTTCCGCGGCTTCGCGTTCTTCTTCCAGCGAAAGACGAATCTCTCGTTCCTGGGCAAGTTCGCGTTCGACTTCCGCCAGTTCCTGGCGAAGCTCTTCGAGTTGCGAATCGCGGCGTTCGTCGTCGGCGATCCGATCGGCGCTGGCGAGAGCGAACGCGGCGAGACGCTCTTCGTTCTCCGCGATATCCTCGGACGAGGCTTGCGTTCGTTCCAGACGCTCGCGCAGCTCCGCCGTCTCCTTGCGGAGCGCGGCTTCGCTTTCGCGATAGAGTTCCAGTTCGACGCGCAGTTCGCGGACTTCGTCGTCGTGGGTCAGATCGCCTTCGCGAGCCGCCGCCGCGGCGCGGAGCGAGACCAGTTCGGCTTCCAGTTCGACGCAGCGACGTTCGCTGGCTTCGCTTCGCAGCAGAAGGTCGTCGTCGAAACGCCCCTTCGACGCGGAGGATTCCGCGGCGGCGAGCGACGATTCGAGTTCGGCGATCCGCTGGGCGAACGTCCTGACGTGCCGTTCGTGTTCCTTGCGAGTCCGCGCGGTCTCTTCCTGAAGCGCCGTCAGCTCTTCGCGGCAGGCAGCTTCGCGAGCTTCGGCCCGCTTCAAGGCGCCGTCGACTTCGTGGTGGACGGACTTGCCGATCTGGCTGCGCCATTCGGTGAGCCGCTTCGCCAGTCGGCGACGTTGCTCGTCGGAGCGATCCAGTTCGTCGCGCAGGCGCTTGCGCTCGGCTTCGAGTTCGGCGCCGCCGCCGCGGGGGCGCGTCTGCTCGGCTTCCAGTTCCTGTTCGAGCGTCTGGCGCCGTTCGCGTTCTTCCGCGAGCGCCGATTGCAACGCGTCGAGTTCGGATTCGATCGTCTTTCGCAGGCGATCGAAGCTTTCGCTGCGGATCGGCAGATCGGCCTCGATCTCCGCGCACGCCTCGATCCACCCCTCGAACCCGGGGGTCCGATCGGGAGATTCGCGCAGGGAGGAACGACGGGCGCGGTCCATGCCAGGTCGCAGACGAGAGGCAGCAGGAATCGACGGACCGCAATAGATAGGTCAGGAACGACCTCGGGTCAAACGGCGAACTCCGGCAATCCGGACGTCAGGACCGGAGGAATCGAATCGATCGCCGGCGATCCGTCCGACGCGGCTCAGCGTGCTTCGGCCCCGGGCGATGCCGAATCAGGAACGCTCTCTGCTTCTGAAACGCTGCCGGGATCATGCGCGGACCTCGGCGCCGTCGCGACCAGGCGTTCGACGAACAGCGTGTCGAGGATCAGTTGCCCCGCGTGGTAGGTGATCATCGGCAGGATCGAGAACCCGAACGTCGCCGCCAGATCGAGGCCGATCATGAGCGTCTTCTGGCTGCCGGAGATAGCCACGGCGATTCGATCCTCCCGCCGAAATCCGAGCGAGCCGGAGCCGTACCACCCGGCGCCGAGCGCCGAAACGTGAACGGCCACCGTCGCCAAGCCCATCGCCAGCAGATCGAGCAGCGTCCGCTCGGCGACGATCTGACCCGAGCCGGACTGGCTCCCTTCGTGCTGGCCCGTCTGCACCATGCCGATCAGAACCATCGACAGCACGCCGCACTGGGTCGCGACGCTCAGGATGGTTCGCTTGCTCGCGACGAACGGCTTCACGCCCGGCAGAAATCTTGTCGCCTGCGCGAGCGCCATCGGCAGCACGACGAACAGGATCAGTTCCAGGACCGTCTGCAGAATGGGAATCTCGACCGTCACGCCGCCGCCGTTCAGCAGCGACGGGGGCAGGATCGACAGCCATGCCGGAATGATCGCGAAGCAGAGCCCGTTCGTGACCAGCATCACCGCCATCGCGATCAGGTCATTGCCGCCCGCGCGGCGTGTCCAGACGCTGGCCGAGGCGAGGGTGCAGGGAATGATGCATGCGATCAGGAGACCGCCGGGAAAGCGTCCGCCGCCGTCGAGCCCGCTCGTCGACAGCGCCCAGGCGGCGCCGATCCCCAGCACGGGCACCAGCATGACGTTCGCCGCGATACCGAGCAGCGGCGCAGCGGGGCGGATCCAGACGGCGCCGAACGCCCGCGGCTCCACCGGCAACGCCATCAGAAAGAGCACGGAGAACAGAATCGTCCGTCGAATCCAGGCATGCTCGCCCAGGAAGCTCAGCTCCTCGCCCGCCAGCGAGCCGACGATCAGGGCGACCAGCAGCAGCGCCAGAAACCACGTTCGCGAGATCCAGCTTCTCATGGGCTCGCGCCTGGTTCCTTCCGTTCCGAATCGTGCATGCGGCTCGACTACAATGACGTTCCCCTCGCGGCGAGAGGCCGATTCTCTCCCGCCCCTCGTCTCTCCACAACGCTCCTAGAGGACGGTCTTATGCTCCGCCCCTTCCGCTTCGACCTCGCCTTGTCCGCTCGAGCGGTCGCGGTCGCCGCCGGCCTTTCGCTGACGACCGTCGGCGGCGCCTCGATGCTGGCTGCCGAAGAGCTGCCGGTCGTCTACCAGACCGACTTCGAAAAGGGCGCCGACGACTGGAAGCCGACCGACGCCAAGACCTGGAAGATCGAGACGACCGACGGCGACGCGGCCTACCATCAGACGGCGAAGAAGAGCGACTATAACCCGCCCTACCGCAGCCCCTACAACATCTCGCTGCTGCAGGACCACGTCGTCGGCAGCTTCCAGTTCGACGCGAAGGTGAAGAGCACGCATCCCGACTACGGTCATCGCGACGCGTGCCTCTTCTTCGGCTGGCAGGGGCCGGCGAAGTTCTACTACGTCCATCTCGGCAAGGCGATGGACGATCACGCCAATCAGATCTTCGTCGTCGACTCCGCCGACCGGACCAAGATCAGCACGAAGACGACCGACGGCACGCCCTGGAACGACGAGTGGCACCACGTCCGGATCACGCGCGACGCCAAGTCGGGCGAGATCGCCGTCTACTTCGACGACATGGAAAACCCGGCCATGACGGCCAAGGACGACCGCTTCGCCTGGGGGCAGATCGGTCTGGGTTCCTTCGACGATACGACCGCCTGGGACGACGTCACCCTGCGCGGCGAGAAGGTCGAGAAGAAGGCTGACTCGACGAAGTAGGTTTCCTCCTGCACCGCCAACCGTAACGATTTCCGAAGCGCCTAAGCTCAGCTTCTTCTCGAAGTTTCCGATCTTTAGAAAACGTTCAGATTCGCGACGCATTCGTCAGCTTGATTGCGTTTTTGTGCGGCGACGGTTACTCTTGTCGGCGCCGGCAGGTCCCATGCGGTCCCGCTGGACAATCCGATACACCGTCGGATGTTCGGACACTTCAGAGAGGTTCGTCATGTGTGCTGTCGGATGTCGAAGGCTGGCGCTTGTGTGCGTCATCGCAGCAGTCGCGTCGCTGACCTTTCACCGAGGTCCGATTCATGCTCAAGACGGCAACTTCGTCGAAGGGGCCATCTGGCAGTTCGACATGACGAAGAAAGGCCGTAAACCGTCGACGGTTCAAGGCCGGCTGCGGATGTTCAAAGACGTCCTCTATCAGAAGACGAAGCCGAAGGATTCCGAATTTGACCGGAAGGTCGGCGTCAACAAACCGGACGGGAACGATACGCGCACCGAGTTCGAGGACCTTCGCGTCTTCGACGGAGAAGGAAATGGGACTCGACTCGATGGCGTAGCGATCCTCAAGATGAACAAGGTCGGCGAATGGTCCGGAACTTTCACCGCGAGCGACTCGGCCATCTGGGAGATGAAACTCTCTAAGGTAAAGAAGTAGAGGCCCTCCGTCTGATCGCTCGCGGCTCATAGTCCGACCCGAGGCAAGCGCTTTCATCGATTCGGCTTCGAATCATGGGCCTTCGGTCGGTTGCAGATTCTCGTTCGAGCCGAGGCGCGCCATTCACGAGGCGGGGAAACTAGCTCGCCCCCAACGCTTCAGGGACTTGCACGTTTCCCGATCGCCGGATACATGAGGGGCGTCTGCCTGTGCAGGCGCTCTTTTTTCGTATCGCGCCCAGCCCCGCTCCTTACCCGCCGCCGTCACGAAAGTCCGTCGATGCAGAAAACGCTCGTCTTGCTGAAGCCCGATTGCGTCCAGCGTCGCCTCGTCGGCGAGGTTCTCGCCCGGTTCGAGGCCAAGGGCCTGCAGATCGTCGCGATGAAAATGCTCCGCGTGACGCCCGAGCTGTCCAAGCAGCATTACGCCGAGCACGTCTCCAAGCCGTTTTACCCCGGCCTGGAAGAGTTCATCGTCAGCTCGCCGATCGTGGCGCTTGTCGTCGAGGGGCTGGAGGCGATCCGCGTCGTCCGCGACATGCTCGGCGCGACGAACGGCCTGAAGGCGAATCCCGGCACGATCCGCGGCGATTACAGCAGCAGCCGGCAGATGAACCTGGTCCACGCATCCGACGGCGAGGACGCTGCGAAGCGGGAGATCGATCTCTACTTCCAGCCGAACGAGATCTGCCCCTGGGACACCCTGCTCACCCCGGTCATGCGCTCGGGCGACGAGGGCTGAACGAGTTACGCGCGAGCGATTCATCGAAAAAATTCGGCGAACGTCGCTTGCGTCTCCGCGAGGCCGGTCGATAATTCGAGTTATGACGACTCGCAGCTACTTTACCTGGCGCTATTACTTTACCCCTATCGCCTAGGGGCGCCGGGAACGTCTGCAAGTCGCTTAACCGCACAACGTCTCCGCCCCGAAGGCTCTACCAGGCCCTCGGGGTTTTTTCGTTTCGGCTTCTACCGATGACGACTTTCTCCGCGGGTCGCTGACCTCCGGAGCCCGTCTCTCGAAGAAGAAGCTGACGATGTCTGTCGCCGAACTGCCTTTAGCCGCCCCGCGGGAGTCGTTTTCGATGATCGTCGTGATGGAGAAGAACGCGTCCCAGGCCCAGATCGCCCACATGGTGGAGCGGGTCGAATCGCTCGGCCTGAAGGCTCACAAGATCGTCGGAACCGAGCGAACGGTCATCGCCGCCATCGGCGAGAAACGGGCGCAGACGAAGGAGTCGCTCGAATCCGGGCCCGGCGTCGCGGAGGTCGTGCCGATCCTGGCGCCCTACAAGGTAGCCAGCCGCGAGGTGAAGCCCGAACCGACGCAGATCCGCGCCGGCAGCCTGATCGTCGGCGCGGGAGTCGTCGGCGTGATCGCCGGCCCCTGCTCCGTCGAGACCGAGGAACAGATCCTCCTCTCCGCCCGTGCGGTGAAGAAGGCCGGCGCGACCGCTCTCCGCGGCGGCGCGTTCAAGCCCCGCACGAGCCCCTACAGCTTCCAGGGTCTGAAGGAAGAGGGGCTCAAGCTGCTGGCGGCCGCGCGCGAAGAGACCGGCCTCGCCATCGTGACGGAGGTCGTCGCTTCCGAGGACGTCGAACTGGTCGCGAAGTACTCCGACGTGCTCCAGATCGGCGCGCGGAACATGCAGAACTACCGCCTGCTGGAAGCGGTCGGCAAGACGCACCGGGCCGTGCTGCTCAAACGCGGACCGGCGGCGACGATGGACGAGTTGCTGCTGGCCGCGGAGTACATCCTGGACGCGGGCAACCCGAACGTCATCCTGTGCGAACGGGGCATCAAGACCTACGAGAGCCACACGCGATTCACGCTGCCGCTGGCGTCGATCCCGTTCCTCCACAAGAAGACCCATCTGCCGGTGATCATCGACCCGTCGCACGGCACGGGCCACGCCTACATGGTGCCCGACCTCGCGGCGGCGAGCGTCGCAGCCGGCGCCGACGGCCTGATCGTGGAGGTTCATCCCGATCCGGAACGGGCGCTCTCGGACGGCTACCAGTCGCTCGACTTCCCGACGTTCGAGGCGATGATGGTCCGCTGCCGACGTCTGGCCGAAGCGATGGACCGCACGTTCGGCGCTGCCGAACCGGTCATTGCGTAAACCAAAGCACGGGCTCGTCGGTGTGCCATACCCACGGCACGTCCGCAGCATGGGCATGGGTTCTAGTTCGTGCTCCTTCCTCGACTCGCCAGAGGGACAACGGCCTCTGGCGAGCTCCCGCCATCCAAGCGAGTACTGTGATCGATCACACAGAGAGATGGAACATTGTCCTCTCCGTGCTGCGATCCCTATTGGGAGCCGTCACTCCCAACCTTCGGGCAGTCGCTACGGACTGGGATGAGTCAGAAATTCGGGTGTATTGCTACTTCGATGGCGAAGTCGGTGACGATGACAAGGAACGCATGAGCGTCGCATCGACCGAGGTCGCTACAGACTTCCTCGACATCAAAACGGTCCAGTTCATCGTCAACCGTATCGATGTGCCAGCACGGCTGCCCGGCCATACTGCATGGATATTCCTGCGTGCTGAATAGGAACCCAGGGCCGTTCCAGAATTCCTTCTCGCCGAGTTGACGGTGACTATTTGAGATCCTTCAAGTTTCGCAGCTCAGGCCGTGCCTGACGGCTACTTCATGACGGCAGAGACCTGTCGTCGCCGGTCGGGGCGAACGGACTTTCCGCGGAGAGATTACACACCCTGCTGAGCAGTTTCTCCGCATCGTCAGGCACGGCCTGACCTACTAGTCGACCAAGCCTTATTCGTCAGGCGTTGGGGTAGAGATGTTTGAGTTTGACGCGAGCGTCGTCCGTCGTGAAGCGCCAGGTCGCAGCCTGACGCAGGCGGTTGCGTTCGCGCTGCCAGACGGCCATCGCTTCGTCCATCTCGGCCGCGCTTTCGAAGCGTCGCCCGACGCACTGCCGCGTCAGGACGGAAAGCTCGAACTCGGCCATGTTGAGCCAGCTGCCGTTCTTGGGCGTGTAGACGATCCGCAGGCGCTGGGCCAGGCGATGCGCCCGCTCGGCGTCGAAGGCATGGTACAGGCTCGCGACGTCGTGCGTGTTGAGGTTGTCGCAGACCAGCGTGACGAGTTCGGCCCGGGGATAGTCCCGCTCGAGCAGCTCGGCGACTTCTTCGGCCCAGTCGACTCGCGTTCGACCGTCGCGACCGGAGACGCGACGCCAGCCGCCGACGGGATCGAAGAACAAGAAGATCGACCGCACGCCGCGGCGCTCGTAGTGATGGTCCTCGCGGCGGGGCTGGCCCGGCGTCATCGGCAGCGACGGCTCGACGTCGGCCAGGATCTGCTTGGCCGCCTCGTCCATGCAGATCAGCACGTGCTCGTCGTCGAACGATTCGGCGTAGACGTCGAGCAGCTTCTCCATGCGGGCGACGAAGCGGGCGAGATCCTTCTCCGGGATGCAGAAGCGCCGCGTCCGCCAGGGCTGCAGCCTGTTTTTTTGAGCGTCTGGCGAACCGTCTCTTCGGAGACCTTCGTCACGATCGACAGCCGCATCGCCTCGTCGGCCAGAAGCTGCATCGTCCAGGCCTTGCGTCCGCCGGGCGGCGTCGAGCAGGCCAGCAGAACGAGCTTCGCTTCGGAGCGACCGTCGAAGATCGGCTGGACGCCGGGAGCCGAGCGGGCCTTCCGTTCGATCGCCGCGGCGACGTTTCCTTCGCGGACGAAGGCTTGCCGAATCCGGCAGACCTGCCGCTCGGAGAGCCCCACGATCTCGGCGATCGTGCCGTCGGTGCGACGACCGTCGACGTGCTCGCGATCGGACAGGAGCAGGATCCTCGTCCGGCGAACTTTCGCCGCCGGCGAGTCCCCTTTGCGGACGAACGCCGCGAGCTCCGCCCGGGTCTCAGGCGTCAGACGAACTTCCAGCTTTTCGTTCGTTGCCGGCATCCCTGCCTCCGCGAAAATCGAAAACGATCCCTCGACTCCCTCCGCGAAATCAGGTTAACCTCCGCCTGACGAATAAAGCCAGGTCGACTACTACCGAAGAGAAACTCGCAGTCCGCGTTCAGCGCGACGCCGTCTTCGCCGCGGGATTCAGTCGGCGATGCAGCCAGACCTGGGCGGGTCGCGGCAGGGCGGCGACGAGCAGCCGATCGCCGGGCGAGATCCATAGTCCCTGCCCCGCGTTGAACTCCTCGCCGAGCGCGGCGTTCAGATCCGACGCGAGCGTCTGCACGAACATCGCCGGGTCGCCCTCCACGAGCGATTCGTCGAGGCGGTAGATCTCGATCTCGGCGCCGAGGGCCAGCGCTTCGGGACCGAGGATCTGAATCGTCGCTTCGTCGACCGTGCGGTAGCCGAGTCCCAGCTTTCGCAGCGACGCGGCCAGCGTCTCGCGCAGGGGCGCCTTCGGCGCCTCGAACGTCGTCTCCGACATCGGACCCCAGCCCGACGCGAGCAGCCCGTTCCAGTCGACCGCGATCGCGAGCCCCGAACTCTGCGACAGGTCGAACAGCGCCTGTTCCAGCGGAATGGGCCGCAGCGCGACCAGTTCCGCCGGTCGTTCCAGAATCGCCGTCCCGCGCAGATGAGCCGGCTGCGGGTCGAGCAGTTCGGTCGGCGTTCCCCGGGCGGGCTCCAGCCCCATCGTCAGCCTCAGTCGATCGATCAGCAGATCGATCTTGAACAACTCGGTCTCGATCTGGCGAACCGCGATCCCCTTCTCCGTCGCGGCGAGGGTGCGGCCCGCGGGGTCTTCGCTCCAGCCGGTCGCGTCGATCCATGTCCGCAGCTTCGCGACGAACTCTTCGCGAAGGGCTGCCGGAATCGGAACCTCCTCCCAGGGAATCGTGACTTCACGAAGCTCCAGCGGATTCTCGCCCTTCAGGATCTCGACGTAGCCCTCGCGCGGCACGGCGCCGAAGCCGAGCGGACTGAGCCCCGCGTCGAGCAGCGCCCCGACGGTCGTCGCTTCGTCCATGCGAACGGTAATGCGCGCGTCGCCCTTCAGGCGTGCGAGGCGTCGCACGTCAGGATCCCATTGCAGCGGAATGGCGGAGATGGCCGTGATCTGATGGAGAAACAGGTCGATCGAACTCTCGGTCAGGCGAACGCGGACGATTCGGTCGGCCAGCCGCTCTTCGACGTCGACTGCCCGCAGCGGCGGTCGTTCGACCTCTTCTCCGCCTGCGTTCACGAGTTCGATCATCACCGCGCGGAGCGAAGCCAGATCGTCCTCCCGTTCCCGTGCGGTCGCCTCGGCGGCTGGATCCTCGGCCCCGAACGGATCGCGGGAAGAACCGGGCGCGATCCGCTCGAGCAGTTCGGCCAACTCCGCCGCCTCGCGATCCGCCGGCGCGGGAGGAAGCACCGTCGCGTCGTCCGCGCCGAAGATCGGCGGCGCCTCGCCCGTCCCCGGGGCGGCAGGCGGAGCGTCGTCCCCGGGAGCAGGGACTGCCGGCGGCATTCCTTCGTCGACCGGATCGGCAGCCGGCGTTGCGTCGTCAGCGTCAGGGGCCGGATCCTCCATCGCGCTCTCCCCGGGCGCTGGGTCGTCGCCTTCCGTCGCCGGGGGATCGACTTCCCCGGCCGCGGGAGGATCCGCCAAGGCGTCCTCGGGATCGACAGGAACGTCGCCCTCGTCCGGCGGCCGAACGGGTTCGACGTCCGGAGTGTCGCCGACGTCGTCGATCGCGGGAGCGACGGGGGGATCGGACGGGTTCGTCGCGACCTCCTGAGGTCGCGAACGGGTCGCGATGACGACGATCACGAACAGAATCGCCGCGACGCCGATGCCCGTCACCGTCGCCGCCGCGAGCGTCAGCGCGTGCTGCAGCCTGCGCGGCGGCTCGGAACGATCGGTCGGAACTGCGGGCGGAAAGGGGATGCCGCCGGGCGGAGAATCATGTCGCGGAGCGTCGTTTCGCCCCGAATCGGACGTTGGCGGCGGAACGGCCTCATCGACCAGGAAGCGGGATCGCTTTCCCCGCGACCGATCGGCCTCGACCGCTTCCGCCCGACTGACGTCGACCGATTCGGTCACGCCGTCGTCGAGCGAACTGGATAGCAGCGAATTCGTCTCGGTCGCCTCTTCGCCGTCCGAGCCCAGGAAGTTCGGACCGAGCGGCGGAGTCGGCGCCGAAGCGGCGCGTGGATCCGGAACCGTCGGCGGCTCGATCAGCACCATGCTGCGACACGACGGGCAAAGCTCGACGTCGCCGATCCGCTCGGCGCTCGTGACGACCAGCTTCGCCCCGCAGGTGGGGCAGACGACGGAGAAGGGAGCCACCGAACGTCCTTCGGAACCGACTCGAGGAGCGCTCGCCAGCGGTCAGACGAAGCGCGGCGGCGTCCTCTTACGATAGCAGATCGCTCTCGCAGGTTCAGCGCAGGATCGTCCTCCCAGGAGGGGGACCGTCCGGCGTTCGCCTTCCTTAAGGTGCGATCAGGACGAGAGAAACGACGACGCGGGTCGTAACGGCGCCCCGGCGACGGCGGCTCAATAACTGGACGAGTCGAGTCGGACTTTCCCCCGAAACAGCCAGTAGATGGTGATCGTGTACGACATGACGAACGGCATTCCGATCAGGGCGATCAGCGCCATCAGGGCGAGCGTCGACGCCGACGAGCTGGCGTTGTAGATCGTGATGTCGAAGGCGGGGTCGACGCTCGATTCGATCAGCGACGGGAAGATCTCCACGCTGAAGAGCGACGCGAACGCGACGATCGCGAAACAGGACGACAGGAACGCGTCGCCCGGCCGACCCTGATAGATCACCCGGGGAATGTTCGCGATCGCCAGCGCGTTGATCGCCGGAATGAACCAGAGCCACGGGTGCGTCCGCAACTGGTCGCTGGCCTTCGGCACGAGGATCACCGCGTAGGCCGTCACGATCAGAAACGCCGCCAGGAACGCGAAGAACGTTCCCCACATCCAGCGCCGGGCGCGGCGTTGCAGTTCGTCCTCGGTCTTCAGATAGACGTAGATCGCGCCGTGCATCGCGAACAGGGTCACCGTCAGCACGCCCGAGAGCAGCGGGAAGGGACGCAGCTGACTGAGGAACGTCCCGGTATAGATCGGCGCCCCTTCGGCCGTCGCCTCGATCGGCATCCCGGCCAGCACGTTCCCTGCCGCCACTCCGTACAGGAACGCCGCGACCAGCGACGACAGGAAGAAGCCCGTATCCCACACGGCCCGCCACCGCGTCGAATGGACCTTCGATCGAAACTCGATGCTGACCGCGCGAAAGATCAGGCAGACCAGCAGCAGCATGAACGCGTCGTAGAACGCGCTGAAGACGGTGGCGTACGCGACCGGGAACGCCGCGAACAGGGCTCCGCCGAACGTGACGAGCCAGACCTCGTTCCCGTCCCACAGCGGGCCGATCGAATTGAGCATCGTGCGGCGTTCGCGATCGCCCTTCGCGAGCGGATGGAGGATGCCGACCCCCAGATCGAATCCGTCCAGCACGGCGTAGCCCGACAGCAGCACGCCTAGCAGAACGAACCACAGAAACGCGAGCGATTCCTGCGTCATCGCGCGTCCTCCTGCTTCGATCGATCGCGTTCGCCGCTGCCCGTCGGTTCCGCGTCGTTCTCGCCCGGCTTGAGCGACGCGGTCAGCAGGGCCCCGCGGGAAGGATCGGTCTTGTCGCCCGCCACGCGAAAGAGGCCTCCCCTCCCCTGCCTGGCGATCCGCTGCTCGGCCAGCTCGGGCTCTTCGGGGCCATGCATGATCTTGGTGGTCAGCACGAAGACCCACAGCCCGAACAGCAGGGCGTAGATGGCCGCGAACGCGATGATCGAACTGAGCACCTGCTCGGCCTTCACCGATTCGCTGAGCCCCTCGCTGGTCTTCAGGCCGCGCATCGCGACGCCGTTCTGCACCGACGGATAGACGATCCAGGGCTGGCGACCGACTTCCGCCGTGATCCAGCCCGCCTGGTTGGCGACGTACGGCGCGAAGACCGCGAAGACGAAGATCCAAAGCAGCCAGCGCTGCTGCTCGAGCCTGCCCGCGATCCAGAACCCGACCGCCGTGACGCAGAGCGCGATCATCAGCGTCCCGAGTCCCACCATCAGGTGAAACATGAAGAACGGTATATGGACCGGCGGACGTTCGTTCTCCGGGATCTCCTCCAGCGCGGTGACGGGCGTCGAAAGGTCGCCATAGATCAGGAAGCTCAGCATGCCGGGCAGCTTGATCGGCAGATGAACCGTTTGATTGGCAGGATCGGGAATGCCGAAGACGTGCAGGTCGGCTCCCTTCCCGTTCTGTACGAAGTGCCCCTCCATCGCGGCGAGCTTCGCCGGCTGCATCTTCGCGACGGTGACCGCCGAGGAATGCCCTGTCGCCCCCGCCAGCAGCGTCGAGATCGTCCCGACGACGAGCGCCGTCTTGAAGCATCGCCCCGCCACCTGCAGATGGCGACCCTTCAGCAGGTAGTAAGCGCTGACCGACATGACGAAGAAGGCGCCCAGCACGAAGCAGCCGATCAGCGTGTGCGAGAGCCGGTCCATCGACGACGGGTTGAAAACCATCGCCCAGAAGTCGGTGATCTCCGCCCGCTCCTGCATCTTCCCCATCAGTTCGTACTGGACGATCTTGAAGCCTGCCGGGGTCTGCTGCCAGCTGTTGGCGACGACGATCCAGACCGCGCTGAAGATCGATCCGAGCGCGACCATGCAGGTGGCGAAGAAGTGCGTCTTCGGCCCCACGCGGTCCCAGCCGAAGACGAGCACCGCCAGGAAGCCCGACTCCAGGAAGAAGGCGAAGATCCCTTCCGCGGCCAGCGCCGATCCGAAGACGTCGCCGACGAACCGCGAGTAGGCGGCCCAGTTCGTGCCGAACTCGAACTCCATCACGATGCCGGTCGCCACGCCCACGGCGAAGTTGAGCGCGAAGATCTTCGTCCAGAAGCGTGCCGCCGCCTCCCAGACCGGGTTCCGCGTGGCGAGGAAGAATCCCTCCATCAGCACCAGCAGCAATCCCAGCCCGATGCTTAACGGCGGGAACAGGTAGTGGAACATGATCGTGCCGGCGAACTGCAGCCGGCTGAGGAATTCCACGTCCATGCTCGTGCCCTGTCTGGCCGAGGTAGCGCATGCGAACGAGCGGTTCGCCACCCTGGGCATTATGGACGTTCCGTCAGCATCCAGGAGACGCCGGCATGCGGCGAACGGTCGCCCTTCGTACCGACCCCCTCGGTAAGCTGGAAGTCGCGCAGAGCTTCTTGAGCGCGCGACTGGTCCCGTTACTTGTCTAGTTCCGAAGGCGCCTCGATGTTTCGCCGTCCTCGCTTCGGAATGCTTTCGCTCTTCGCGACCATGCTCCTCGTCGTCAGCGGCGCGGGGTGGTGGAAGTTTCACCGGGATCTCTTTCTCGAAGAGCAGGCTGTTCTCGCGGCGCTCGCCCAATCAGGTTGCGACGTCTACGTGAGACGCGAGCTCCCGCCGGAGGAGCCTCCCGCGACGCCGCCCACGGCGTCCGAACCGGCTTTCTGGCACGAATACCTCGTTCGGATCCGGGTCCTCGCCGTCACCGGTGACCCTGCGTCGGAACTGCGCCGGCGGATCGCCGAGTTGCCGCAACTGGAGCAATTACAGATCTACGAACGGACCGAGGGAAAACCGCCGAGGCCCGTCCCGCCGCTCCCTCCGCCTGAGAAACTCCTGGGCGAGGCGACGCCGCAGTTCGAGCGACCTCAACTCGAACCCGCGACGGCCGACGAGCCGCACCCCGAAGGAACGAAGCTCTCGGATCAGGAGCTTGTCGAACTGATTGCCGAAATTCGGGAGGCCTGGTCGGAACGTAAGACGCCGGAACGGTTCGCCCGGATCGAAGAGTACGACGAATTCGGTTGGGGGCTTTTGCGAATCGTTCACGCCCGCGACGGCGAGGCCTTTCTCATCTGCGAAGATCTGGAGCCGGCCCATCTGCGAGGCCCCATACGACCCCAGCTTCATGTCGCCGACGGCGAAAGCTCGCACGCCCTCGAGCCGACCGAAGACGGCTGGCGGGTCCTCAGTCGGATGACAGCGGAAATACCCGACTGGAAGCGTTATCCACCGCCGTCGCCCGACGATTACGTCAAACCGAAGTTCTCGCTGAATCCCGGCGACCTCGACCACGTCTCCTCGGCGCAGCAATTGGACGGAGCCCGCGTGAGGCTACTGTTCGAGCCTTACGTCCGTCGCCTACCCGACCTTCCGGGATTAGCGATTCCGGTCGAGGAGCAGTCGCTCGTTCTCGACGGCGGTCTCGACTGGTCGCCCGTCTTGCTCCGCGAAATCAATCGTTCCCGCCCCGTATCTTGCGAGTACCGCTTCGCGCGCGTAGGCGGCTACGTCCTGCCCGTCGAAGCGGTTACAAGCGATTTCCGGACCCGCGTCGCTTGGTCGATCGAACCCCAGTTCGAACCCGGAACGTTCTCGCTCGAAAACTACTTCGAACCTCCGGTCCCAACTCGACGCGACTTGCCTTTCTGGCGCTGGTACCGCGTGACGTTCGCGATCAGCCTCGCGATCTTCGCGCTGCTGATAGGACGGAGCGCGTTGGGCTGTATCAGGCGCCCGCGACGCTCAGTCGGATCGGCCGAAGAACCTCTCTTGGCAGAGAAGCGAGAGCCAGGCGAACGAGATGAAGCCCCTACTCCCGGTTCTTCAGCCGGGGGTCGAGCACGTCGCGAAGGCCATCGCCGAGGAAGTTGAGCGCGAAGAGCGTCAGCGACATGGCGAGGCCTGGGAAGAGCGCGAGCCACCATAGGATCTGCACCTTGGTGATGCCGCCTACGGCGTCCTGCATCAGCAGGCCCCACGAGACGTCGGGCGGACGGATACCGACGCCCAGGAACGACAGGAACGCCTCGAACAGCATCACCGACGGAATCGTCAGCGTCAGGTACACGACCGCGATGCCGAACAGGTTCGGGATCAGGTGCTGGAAGATGATGCGGAAGTCGCTCGCCCCGATGGACCTGGCGGCCTGCACGAACTGCTCGTTCTTCAGCGTCAGCACCTGTCCGCGGACGACGCGGGCCATCGTGAGCCAGTAGATGGCGCCGATCAGAAAGTAGAAGACGACCGTCCGGTCGATGCCGTACTCCGCCAGCGCGGCCGCCGTCGTTTCTTCCGAGATGATCATCACGACGAAGATCACGATGAACAGGAACGGCACGGCGTACATCACGTCGACCACCCGCATCATCACGGCGTCGATCGAACGCCCGAAGTAGCCTGACACGGCGCCGTACGTCACGCCGATCACGAGCGACACGAGCGCGGCGAAGTACCCGACGCTGAGCGACACACGGGCGCCCCAAAAGACCCGCGACAACAGATCCCGGCCCAGGCTGTCCGTTCCGAACAGCGAAGGGATCGACCAGTCGCCGAAGATGGCCAACCTCGCGGAGATCATCAGTTGCGCGAGCAGACCGGGCTTGTGGTACTGCTTCTGGATCGGGTGCTCCTGCTCTTCGTAGTTGGCGAGGTTCCGCTCGGCCAGTTCGACCGCCTCGGTCGATCCTCCGGACGCTTCGACCGAGGAAAGTTCCTCGCGCAGCTCGGTCCGGCGAGCCTTGAACTCGCTCCAGCCGAGACCCGCGGTCGTCAGCGAAGGGCGAAGGTACGCCCGGTTCTGCGCGTCCTGCCGAACCGGCGACTGCAGCGGCAGCAGGGGCGTGAAGAACGTCAGCGCCGACATCGCGATCAGGAACCAGAGCGACGCCATCGCGACGCGGTTCTTCTTCAGCCGACGCCATGCGTCCTGCCAGAGCGACGTCCCCTTCAGACGCTTCGCCTCGTCGAGCAGCCGTTCGTACTTGCCGTAGTCGCGCTTCGCGTCCTGGCTCGTTCCCGAAGAGGGATTCGCCGCGCGTCCGGCGTTCGCCGAATGCGGAAGCGAGGATCGCGATTCGTCGGCAGTCGTCATGCGGCCCCGTGAACAGGAAGCAGGTAACGAAGCGGATCCGGACTCAGCCTTCGAATTTCACGCGCGGATCGATCAGCGAGTACGCGAGGTCGACCAGCGTGTTCGCCGCCAGCAGGACGACGGCGTAAATCATGACGCAGGCCATGGCGACGTTGTAGTCGCGCATCATCACGCCCTCGATGAAGTGGTTGCCGAGACCCGGGATGTAGAAGATCTTCTCGACGACGACGCTGCCGGTCAGGATGCCGGCGGTGGCGGGACCGAGGAAGGAAACCACCGGCGTGATCGCCCCGCGCATGGCGTGCTTCAGGATCACCGTCCGCTCGCGGAGCCCCTTGGCTTTCGCCGTACGGACGTAATCCAGGTTCAGCGTCTCCATCAGTCCGGTGCGCGTCAGCCGGGCGATGTACCCGGCGTAGGGCGCCGCCAGACAAAGCGCCGGCAGGATCATCTGCATCGGCGTTCCCCAGCCCGCGACCGGGAAGATCGGGATCAAAAAGCAGAAGACGATGATCAGCAGAGCCGCGAGCACGAAGTTCGGAATCGAAATGCCGAGCAGCGCGAGGGCCATCGATCCGCGGTCGAGCACGCTCTTCCTTCGTATCGCGGAGACGACGCCCGCGGACAGCCCAAGAACGAGCGCGAACGCGAGCGCGACGATGCCGAGCGACATCGAAATGGGCAGGCTGGCTCCGACGATTTCGTTGACGTGAAAATCGACCAGCTTCATGCTCGGCAGGAAATCGAACCGGGCGTAGCTGAAGAGCGTCGAGAAGTACTGCTCGTAAATCGGCCGGTCGAGGCCGATCCGCGCCTGCATCGCCCGCTCGATCGCGGGGTGCAGACTGCGCTCCCGCGAAAGCGGACTTCCCGGCATGGCCCGCATGAGCACGAACGACGCCGTGAAGATCACCCACAGGACGAAGACGTTCCAAAGCATCCGCTTGCCCAGGGCCAGCAGGAACGCCGTCAGCGGTTTGCTCTTCGCGGGGCGGGGAGGCTCGCCCGGCGCGGCTGTCTTCGCCGGATCGTTCAGATCCGGCGGCGCCGTCAGGTCGCTCGATTCGACGTCCGTCGGACTGGCCAACTAGCGATCCTCTCTGCGCGCTCGGGTAGGGCAGGCGTCCCGTCTGACTTCGCAGCGTCGCAGGGCCGGCGCGCTGCGGGAAAACGAAGCTTACTCTTCCACGCTCATCAGGTGGAGCGGGTGCCGATCTTCGACGTCGCCGTAGAAGCCCTTCACGTGGGGTTTCACCTGGTTCATCGAGACGTAGTAGTAAATCGGAATGATCGGCACCTGCTCGTTCAGGATCGCCTCGGCCTGACTGAAGAGATCCATCCGCTTCGCCGGATCGCGTTCTTCGCCCGCAAGCTTGATCAGCTCGTCGAAGCGCTTGTCGCTGAAGCCGGTCATGTTGTTGCCGCCGCCGGTGAGCCACATGTCGAGGAACGTGTTCGGATCAGGGTAATCGGCGATCCACCCGGACCGGGAGACCTGGTAGGTCATCGCCCGCTGCTCGGCCAGGTACGACGCCCATTCCAGCCCGCGCAGTTCGGTCGACAGGCCGAGGTGGATCTTCCAGTCGTTCTGGATCACCTGCGCGATGGCCTGATGCGCGTCGTTGGAGTTGTACAGGATTTCCAGCGTCGGCATCTTCTCGCCCCGCGCGGCGTACTCCGCCCGGACCTCGTCGATCAGGCGGCGAGCCTCCTTGGGATTGAATTCATCCCCGGGTGGCGACTGGTAATTCGGAAACGAGGGGGGAACGACGCCCGTCGCGGGAGTCTGCCCCGCCTTGGCGACGTTGTCGCAGATGTTCTGCTTGTCGATCGCCATGTTCAGCGCGCGGCGGACGCGGACGTCGTCGTACGGTTTGCGCGTGACGTTGATGCGATAGAAGTAGACCGAAAGCTGCGGCGCGACATGAAAATCGGGGCGCCCCTGCAGAATCGGAATCGCCGGCAGCGGCACGCCGGCGGACGTGTTCCAGTCGAGTTCGCCCGTCTCGTACAGATTGAGCGACGTCGTCGCCGACTGCACGCCCAGGACGTCGACCGTCTCCAGCGAGACCTGATCGGCGTTCCAGAACTCGGGATTCTTCCGCAGGCGGATGCGATCGCGGATCGCGCGGAACTCCATCGTGAAGGGCCCGTTGCAGACGAGGTTCTCCGCCTTCGTCCAGTCGGGCGAACCGTACTTCTCCACGCATTCCCGCTGCGTCGGGTAGAGCGGGTAGAACGCGCACAGGCTCAGGAAGAACGGCGTGCTGTTGTTGAGTTCGACGACCAGCATTCGATCGTCCGGCGTTCGAATGCCGACCGTCTTTTCGAAGTCGGGCAGCACGTACGCCATCGGGCGCGTATCGGTCGGCGGCTCGGCGAGCAGTTGCGGCTTGCGACAGAAACGCTCGATGCGAGGCGGAAAGGTCGTGACCTCGCCGCTTAGTTCTTCGGAGAACGCTTCGACGACGTAGATCCGCACGTCGGTGGCGTCGAAATGATCGGGATCGGCGGCGTTCTTTTCTTCCGCCGCCTGGGACAGGGCCGGTTCCAGAACTTCCTTCAGCGTTCCGCGCAGGATCTTTCCGCGCGGAAAGTTCTGGCCCTCCAGCGCCCGGCCTTCCGTGAACTCCACTTCGACGGGATCGCCGGGCGCGACGATCTGCAAGTTGTACGCCTCCCCGCCGCGAGCGTAGTAGAGTTGCATGGCGTACTGTGCCGCCGTCTCCGGATGCAGCATCCGCTGCCAGGACCAGCGGAAGTCTTCGCTCTTGAGGGGGCGCCCGTCGGACCACTTCGCCGTGGGGCGAATCTTGAACGTATACGTCCTGCCGTCTTCGGAGATCTCCACCGATTCGGCGACCGCGGGAGTAGGCTGCGTCGGCGTGATGCCGCTCTCGTTCGGCACGGCGCCGGGGATCGGCAGGTTCTGCATCAGCCCCTGGAAGAGGGCGTCGATGACGCGACCTTCGGGCTGTCCGGTCGCCTTCGGCGGATCGACGGTTTCGATCTCCGTCGCGTTGTTGAAAGTGAAGTCCGCCGGCTCCATCGAACCGAAGGCGAACGCCCAGGCGACAGCGCAGACTCCGAGGCTCAGCGCGAGCCACGGAAAGATTCGTCGCAGCAGAATCATGTGCCTCGTCCCCGGTCGACTACGGGCAGCGTGCGCGGCCCGCGCGCTGGCTCCGGCGTAATCGTAAGGAAGCGGCGGATGCTGGACAACGACTGACGAAAAGGCATCCTGACGCGAGCGGACAGCCCGACCGGACAAGAATTCCGTAAATTTTTCTCGACTCCTTCAGGCTGTTAGCGCAGTATCAATGTAAGGAAAAACGCCGAAAATCGACACTTATCAGAGCGTCTGGATGTTTCTCTGGTAGGGGATTTACCCACGTAAGGAAGTTTAAAACCGCCTTAGTCTCCGGAATACGGGGCTGGAAGGCTGGCCCGATCGATATCGATGCATAAAATAGTCCATCGATTCGGCTGATCGCTCGATGTTCTTCGTGACGAACGTTAGCCGCTGAAGCAACGGAACCCGCAGATCGGATGTTGCGGCGAAGTTGTCTCTCGCGGTTCCATCGCACACGAGCGATCGGTCATATTCGCGGCGCCCTCGCTTCCCTGTCGAAGCGATTCGGGCGCGGCGACGCGAAGCCTGTTCCTTCGGGAGAGGATTCGTGCAGTCCGCCCTTTATGGAAGTCGATTTGCCATGTTGATCGATTCGATGCCCCATCACGACGGCGCCGACGCTCGCGATTACGCTTCGTCGCACGCGGTCGCCGAAACGAGGTCCCCTGTGGACGCGAATTTGGAAACGCTTTCGCCCGAAGCGACTCGAGAAATTTCGTCGCTGTTCAAGCTCTTCGCCGATCCGACGCGGGTGAAGATCCTCTACTTTCTGATTCAGAAGGAAGAGATCAACGTCCGGACGCTCTGCGAAGCGCTGAAGCAGTCGCAGCCCGCGGTCAGCCACCACTTGGCGCTGATGCGTAAGGCCCGTCTGCTCGATTCCCGTCGCGACGGGAAGCACAACTTCTATCGGCTGCAGCCGGAACGGTTCAAGCACGCGCAGCAACTGCTCTCGGCGCTCGATCCGATGACGGACGATTCGCCCGAGACGGTCGCCGAGCGGACTCGCACGGAACTGGCATAAGCGGCGCTTCCGCGACTCGTCGCGCGAATCGCGCGACGAAGGCGAAGCTATCGAAAGGCCGTCGCTCCTGCCGCGACGGCCTTTTCTCGTTCAGAGCGCCCGCGCGGCCGCTTCGCACTTCGCGAGATACTCGCGGCTGCCGCGGACGAGCGCGTCGACGCCGGGCGAGTAGTCGAAAGGCTCGACCGAGATCCAGTCGTCGTAGCCGATCGCCTGCAGCGCCGCGAAGATCGGCACGAAGTCGACTTCTCCCATGCCCGGTCCCCGACGATTGGGGTCGTTGGCGTGGAAGTGGACCAGCCGTTCGGCGTGACGCCTTATGACCTTATCGATCGGCTCTCTCTCGCTGGACATGGCCTTCACGTCGAGATGCAGACCGCACCTCGGCGAACCGATGAGGTCCAGCAGCTCCTCGCCTGCATCCGCCGTGAGCAGGAAGTCTCCCTCCGCGGGACCGAGCGGCTCGACGGCGAGCGTCACGTCGCAACGTTCGAACTCCGGCACGGCGTAGCCGATCGTCCGCGCGGCGTACTCCAGCGCCTGGGCATGCGTGACGCCGGGAAGCAGGTTCCGCTGCTGCGGCGAACCGAGCACCATCAGATGTCCGCCCAACTCGCGGCAGAGCCGGGCGAGTTCCGCGAGGTACTCGCCCGTTTTGCGCTGCAGCGCTTCGTCGGGCGAAGTCAGGTAGTAGCCCTCGGTCTTGGCGAGCAGCCAGTGCAGGCCGATGACCTCGACTCCTTCGGCGGCCGCTATCCGGCGGATCTCCGCCTTCGTCGGTTCGCTGATCGAACAGGCGTCGGCGCCGAGCGTGAAGGGAGCGATCTCGACGCCATCATAGCCCGCTTCGCGAGCGTAGGCGAAGGCCTTGTCGTGCGGCCAGTCGCCGAAGGTTTCGTTGCAGATCGCGTACTTCATGGCAGGCTTCGCAGGGGGGAGAAGCGGATCGATCGGGAGTCGCGTCGCCGCGACCGTCGAACGCTAAACGTCGCTTCGCCCGTCGTCAACCGCCCGACGAGGGGCTGCCTGACCTACGGTCTACTCGGTGTGCCATGGCTGGCTTGTCCAGCCGAGCGTGTCCCTGCCTTCGCTCGCCTAGGTGAGCAGAACTGCACGCATCCGAAAGACAGACGAATTCGACGTCGCTTCCGCTGCCCTCAGCACGGCTGGACAAGCCAGCCATGGCACACGGGCGAACTGGTCGTTCGACGATGGTTCGCTCGACGAGGGTTCGCTCGACGAGGGTTCGCTCGACGAGGGTTCGTTCGACGAGGCGAAGAGCGAACCCGCGCGTAGGCCGGATCCACGTCCTTACGCGAAGGCTTCCGGCGCGGCGGTTCCGAAGTCGGTGACGGGGACGGGGCGGTCGCCGTCGTAGAGTTCGAGGTGCGGGTCGATGCCGAGCGTTGCGAGGATCGTCGCGTGCATGTCGGGCACCGACATCGGGCGGTCGACAGGATTCTTGCTCAGGTCGTCGGTCACGCCGATCGCCTTGCCGCCAGCGAGTCCGCCGCCTGCGAGGACGATGGAGAAGGCGCTTCCCTGGTGACCGCGACCGCCGCCGCCGTCGAACTCCGGCGGACGCCCGAATTCGGTCGCCACCACGATCAGCGTCTTGTCGAGGCGATCGCGATTCTTCAGATCGTCGATCAGCGCCGAAAGGGCCTTGTCGAGATCCTGAATGAGTAGGTGCAGGTTGGCCTGACCGCTGTTGTGCGAGTCCCAGCCCGTTCCGTTGATGAAGTTGAGATTGAACGAGACCTCGACGAACGCGGCGCCCTCCTCCGTCAGACGCCGGGCCAGCAGGCAACGCTGGCCGAACTCGCCGCCGTACGATTCGCGCAGGCTCGCCGGTTCCGACGCTAGATCGAAGACCGACAGAAACTTCGGCCCCGCGAGCTTCAGCCCTTCGACGGTCGCGTCCGCATATTCGGCGATGCGGCGATCGCTGGGATGTTCGTTGACGAAGTCCTGACGGAACCTCGCGAGCAACTCTTCCCGGCGGGCTTGGCGCAGGTCGCTCACCGCCGGATCGCGCTTCAGCCCGGCGGGCCCCTGCTCGGTATCGACAAGGTAGACGTAGGAGTTTTTGGCGCCGAGGAATCCCGGTCCGCGGCTGGGGCTGGGATACCCGATCAACAGGTAGGGGGGTACCCCTTCGACGCGTCCGCCCTTCTGACTGGCGACGATCGAGCCGATCGAGGGGTAGGTCGTCGTCGCCGTCGTGGGGCGACCCGTATGCACGCGATGCGTCGCCGCGGCATGTTCGTCGATGACCTCGTGATGCACGGCGCGTAGCAGCGTGAAATGCTCCATCCGCTTCGCGCACCCCGGCAGGTGCTCGCAGACCTGGATGCCGGGGACGGAGGTATCGATCGCGGGATAGTACGACCCCGGATCGGTCTTCCCCTTGCTCAGACGCTTCGGGTCCCACGTATCGATCTGCGACTGGCCTCCCCCCAGCCAGATGAAGATGCAGCTATCCGCCTGGCCCAGCTTCGCGCCGGACGCTTCTCCCCGCGCGCCGCGCGCCAGCCCGAGCGATCCGGCGGCCAGTCCCGCGCCGGCGAGCGTGGAGGCCTGCAGGAATCGACGCCGGGAGACGTCGCCGCCGAAGAGGGGGAAATCGTTCATCGAAGGGGGACCGTCAGCAGGAGAAGTGAGTCAGTTCGTCGAGCGGCGCTTCGTGCGGTCAGGGAACGAAGACGTACTCCGGCGAGTTCGTCATCGCCCAGAGCAGGTCCTCGACCCGCATGCGCCACTCGGGATCGAGACGCTTCGTCGGCGGATCCCCCGCCATGACGACCTTCTCGATCTCGAGCATCGTCGTCGTCGCGTCAGGGATGAGATGATTCGACCACGAGACGGGCGACCTGAG
The DNA here is from genome assembly GCF_056501455.1 of Lignipirellula cremea. Lineage (NCBI taxonomy): Bacteria > Pseudomonadati > Planctomycetota > Planctomycetia > Pirellulales > Pirellulaceae > Lignipirellula > Lignipirellula cremea. Next base: position 3,473,644 of record NZ_CM151415.1, on the reverse strand, counting down.
CGAGGCGATCGGCGAGGGGGTGACCGGCTGGTCCAGTCGTCGCCGCGACTCGAATCCGGGGCTGACCATTTCGAGCAGGGCCTCGCGTTCCATCGCATCGGGATGACGTCCCCAGACGCGCAGAGCCATCTCTTCGGCCAGACCTTCGGGCGAGACGTCGGAGAGGGCGATCGCCGTCAGGGAATGATCGTCCGACAGGGTGAAGAGTCGCTGCGGCACGAGCCCGTTGGCGAGCGCGAGGGGCTGCACCACATTCGGCTCTTCGTCGCGAACGGAGATCGGACTCGGACGCGAATCGCGCCATCCGTAGGCGCCGAGGACGTCCACCAGCGTTTGCGTGCCGGGAAGGATCAGCGCCGGGCGGTCGCGCTCCCCGGAGGGGCTGACGAACTCCCAGGCCTTGCGCGGACGACCGAAGTGGAGGAACGTGTCGATCGGGCGGCGCCCCTCCTGCTCCATCGTGATCGGCTCGGAGTGGAACTCCTTGCCCGCCATCGTGAAGAGCGAGTCGAGCAGGTTCTCCGCGCTCAGCCGCCGCCGGGTCTGGGCGGCGAAGGAGCGTTCCTCGGCAGGTTCAGGAAACGTCGTCGGCGTCGTCGCGACGCGCTGGTAGGCGTCCGACGTCAGGATGCGGCGGTAGAGCGCCTTCAGGTCGTAGCCGTCGCGGACGAATTCGCGACCGAGCCAGGCGAGCAGTTCCGGATGCGACGGCTCCTCCTGCGTCCAGTCGTCGACCGGTTCGACGATGCCCTGCCCCATCAGACGCTTCCAGGCACGGTTGACGATCGTCTGCGCGAAGCGTTCGTTCTCGGGCGAGGTGATGATGAACGCGGCGAGTTCCCGCGTATCGTCGCTCTTTCGCACGTGCTGAGCCGGCGTCGAAACGGGAATCTCGTCGAACTGCCACGTCGGATCGACCTTGTCGCCCGGAGCGAGCGTCATCTCGATCGCGGGAACGCGTCCGCCCGGCAGCGGCGGGACGGTGCTCGTCGCGGGGAGAGTGATCGGCTTGCGTTCCAGCATGGCCGCGAGCGAGAGAAGCTGCTCCTGCTTCCAGGGGTGATACGGCGCGTCGTGGCAGCGGGCGCACTGCATGTCGACGGCCAGGAACGCCTGGGCAGCGATGTGGGCCTTCGACGCCATCGGAATGTCGTTCTGGCTGGCCATCGCGAAGCCGCCCGGTCCGCCGGTCAGGCGATCGCCCTGCATGGCGAGCAGTTCCGTCGCGAAGCGATCCATCGGCAGGTTGTCGAGCGCCGCTTCGTAGAGCCAGTAGCGGAAGGGCCCCGTGTTGTTCAGTTCGGGCTTGAGCAGGCCCGGGTTCTCCGCCAGCACGTCCTGCCAGTAAGGGACCCAGTTGTCCGCCCACTCGTCGTGCGACAGGAGTTCGTCGATGTAGAGCGGACGGCGATCGTCAGCCGGCAGCGCCTCGAACCGGCGGATCTCGTCAGAAGTCGGATTGCGACCCAGCACGTCGATCGTCGCCCGCCGGACGAAGACCGCGTCGTCGGCAATCGCGGCAGGCTCCTGCCCCCGCTCGTGCATCTTCTGGGCGAGGAACCGGTCGATCGGGTGAGCGACGCCGTCGACTGCCGGAACGTCGAACGCAGGAAGCTCTTCGATGACGCCGGCCGCCCAGTCGTGCCGGTCGCGCCAGTAGGAGTCGGATCCCGCGGCGACCTGCCTGCGGAGCGACGCGTTCAGCCGCTTGTTCAACTCGTGACGCTCGCCGGAGGAAGCGAGCCACCACGATTCGGTCAACTCGACGTCGTCCGCCGGATCGGCAGCCAGCACGCGATACGGCCCGTCATCGCCGCGGTAGGCGATCAGCGTTTCGCCGAGTTCGACGCGCTGGCTCTTGCCGCCGACGAGCGTTTCGAATTCGAGCGAATGCTCGCCCTCTTCGAGCCGCGCCTTTACGACCGCTTCCTGCGTTCCGAACGGGAGCAGGTGCATGCCGGGAACGAGCGGATCCTTGAGCGGATAAACCTTGTCGTAGCCGTCGGAGTTGCCACCCTTCACGGGCGGCGTCCCTTCGTAGACGACGCCGTCGAGAATCATCCGCGACATGCCGCGAGCGCGCAGGACGAACTCGTAATCGCCCGCCGGCAGGCGTCGCTTCACGGCGAATCGCACCACGTGCGGATTGGGCCGCGCGAGAACGGCTCCCTCCGGGCCGTACTTCCGCGGTTCTTCCGTGATGCAGAGCCGGTCGAGCGTCAGAATGTCGCTGTTCGCGTTCCCCTTCGCCGACCACGGATCGCCGGCAGGATAGGCCTCCAGGATCGCCATCCGAACGACGCCCGGTTGCAGGCTCGCCATCCGGGCGAGCTGTTCCTCGGCGGGATCGGGGACGTCCTCCTCGAAGCGGGAGGCGATCCGCTCGGCGGAGAGCGCGGTTTCATAAACGGCGATTTCGTCCAGATCGCCGACGAACGTGTTCCCCGCCGACCCGCTTAGGGCGGACCCGACCCAGATTTCTCCTGCATCGACGACCGGCGCATTCGTCGTCGGTCCGCCCATATCCCATGTTCCGGGAAGGGGACGACCGTCGATGTAGCCGCGGACGCTGTCAGGCTGACCGAAGACGTAAGAAACCGCGACGTGATGCCAGGAACCGTCGACGGGGAATCCGTCATCCGAGGTCCACCGATGCCAGTTCCCGGGCGTCTCGCCGTCGGCGGAACGGAACAGGAAGCTCGCCTTCGCGCGACCCCCTTCCCCTCGCAGGCGGAGGGCCCAGTTCTGATCGGAGGCGTCGGCGCTGGTGCGTCCCTTGCCGATGATGTAGCGATTCGAGTCGTCGCCCAGCAGGGTCGGTCGGACCCAGGCTTCGATGGTGATCTGCCCCCCCTGCCCGATCCGCAGACGGTCGATCGAATTTTCGAGCTTCAGGAAACTCCCTGCCGCGAACGTCGCCGCTCCGTTCTGCGAACTCATCCGCGGGAAACGGGGCGCCGTCGGACCTGGCGCCGCGGCGACGTTCTTCTTCGCGCCGGGCACGACCGCGACCCCTTCGGGCAACACGGCGCCGAGGCGATCGGGCGCTGCGAAGTCGAGATGAAGGGCGGGCTTATCTTCGGCAACCGCGGCTGCGAACGGACTGGCCGCCGCAGCGGGAGCCTCTTCCGCGGCGAAGATTCGCGGCGCGACGTGCCAGCCGAGCGCGAGCGAAAGAAGCACAGAAAGGCTGACGCGAAGAACGTTTCCGCGCATGCGCGTTCCTGGAGAGAAGGAGTCGAACGGTCGCTCGTCTCGGATCGCGCGGGAATTGCGACCCTGAAACTTGCGGGAGGAGGCCCGGACGAAACGGCGTCAGGCAACCGTTATCGTAGGCGATCCCCCCCGCTCCTCGCAACACTTTTTGCGAGTGCGAGGGCGCTCGGCGACAGAGCGACGCGGCTTCGTCCGACCATTTCGCCTGCGCGCTCGTTCAGCGGACGAACGTGAGCTGCACCGTGCCGAGAAAGCCGGGCTCGATGCCGAAGCCGTCGGCTCGCGAGCCGGTGAAGTCCTCCGCCTGGAACAATCGGCGGTCGAACAGATAGGCGCCGGAGACTTCCAGCCGAGCGCCCGGGAAGAGATCCCGACCGACGCCGACGAAGAGTCGCTGGTCGAACAGGAACAGCCGGTCGTCGTCGTTCGCGCGCTGCGAGAGGAAAAACGTATCGGTGTGGGTGCGGTACCCGCCCGAAAGCCTCCAGCCGTCTCCCAGTTCCTGCGTCGCTGTGGCGTCGATATTGGTCAGCGGTCGCCACGCCGCCTGCAGGATCAGACGGTCTGTCGGGCGATACGTCACCGACATCGGCATGCCGATCGAGACGTCCCAGCGCTCATCGGGTCGCCAGACGTAGGCCACGCCCGGTAGCGGATAGGGCAACTGGCTGGTCGGCGAATAGAACATGCTGAAGCGCCATTCGTTCTGGTCGTAGCTGGGCACGTTCAGGAATCCGACCGCCGTCAGCGTCAGGTCGCGTCCGTCCTCGAAGGGCGCGTCGCTTGCCGAGCCGACCATCAGCATCCCGCCGACGGACCAGCCGTCGCCTAACTCGCGGACATGCAGCGCCCCGGCCTGAATCGACCAGAGCTCGTTCGGAACGGCGAGCCCCGATTGCGGCAAAATCTCCGAGGTCGAGATCTCCAGTCGCGTGATGTTCGCGATGGCGATCCAGGCGCCGTGGCCTTCGACCATCGAGATCGGAAAGCCGAGCTTCGCCTCCTGACCGCTCAGGGCGAAGTCGCCGCCGCCGCGAACGTTCTGCGCGGGACTCCAGAATGCGGAAACTCCCATCGGCGATTCGCCGCCCGGCATCGCTCCTTTACCGCGCGGTCGCTTCGCCGTCGTGCCTGAATTCGCGGAAGACGTCTCCAGATCGATCGCGGCGGAACGAACAGCAGGGAGAGCCGGGTCGTCCTCTGCGTCGGATTCCGTCTCGTCCGTTTCCTCCGCGGAGCCTCTTCGCCGAATCGGGTCGGACGAGTCTGCCGATTCGCCCGACGGTTGCGGTTCGGACAGGACGCTCAGCGATCGAAAGCTCGACAGTTGCTGTGCGCTGGCGGTCGCGGCGCTCCCGAGAAGGAACGCGACGAGCAGGCGCTGCGCGAAGAGAGTCAGACGACGCTTCATGCAATTGATCGAGCACGGGTCGCGGACGGTAGTTCAGGAGCGACTTGCACGTCAATCGCAGCGCCCCCGAGGCCACTCAGGAACCGTCGCCGACTGTAAAGCGCAACATGCCCGCCGCAGCGCCCGATTCGGGGGAGACTTCCGAACCCGGCATCCGCTATCGATAGAATGACGGCCCGCGGCGCCGCCTGTTCGCCGCTCGCATCGCTTCGACGCCGCCCGAAGCACGTTCGCTTCGTTCTTTCTGCCCGTTGTTCCATGGCCCGCATCATTTCGCTGATCGCGCTGCTCGCCTCGATCGTAGGCGTCGGCATCCTCTTCTACTGGTTCATGTCGAGCTTCCTGATCCCGCTCTTCGTGGCGGCGGTGATCACGGTGATTTTCCGACCGATGCAGGACTGGCTCGCCGCGCGATTCAACGGACGCCAGCGTCTGGCCGCGGTCCTTTCGACCACGGCGGCGCTGCTTCTGACGCTGCTGCCGGTCGGCGTGATCGTCACCATGGCGAGCATCGAGGGGGTCCGCTTCGCACGAACCGTCAACTCCGAATCGCTCAATCGCAACCTGATCGACCTGCGGCAGCGCCTGGGCCTGTCGGCCCCCGATGCGGAGCGGCTGCGTTCGATGGAGGAGTCGCTCGACGAACTCTCCACGGAAGGTTCGGCGACTCCGGAAATCGTCGCCCGGCGGATCGAGGATCTGCGCGAAGACGCCGAAGCGCTGCGAACTGCGCTCGATGAAGAGTCCCTGGCCGAATCGGAACTCGCCCTGACCGAGTTCGCCGAATCGCTCGAACAGGTTCCGATCGATCAGCCGGGGTCGCGGGCCTACCGCGATACGGTCGCCGCAGCGACGGACCGCTTCGGGGAGCTCCGCACGGCGATCTACGGCGGATCGACGATGGCCCTGCTGAAGACCGTGGCGAACCCGTCGGAGGCTCAGCTTCGGGAGTTCTTCGAACGGGCGCTCGCCGAAGTCCAAAGCTCGCTCGTGTCGTTCACCGGCTCGGCCGGCGTGAAGCTGATCGAGTTCATCGTCGGCCTGGTGATCCTGATCGTCGCGACGTTCTTCTTCTTCGCGGACGGTCCCTACATGGTGCAGGGAGCGATCCGCCTGATTCCGCTGGACGAGTCGTACGTCCGGGAACTTTTCGAAGAGTTCAGCCGCGTCAGCCGCGCCGTCTTCATGGCGACGATTCTGGCAGCGGCCGCGCAGGCGACGACCGCGGCGCTGGGGTACTGGCTCGCGGGAGTGCCCAACCTCTTCATCCTGACCGTCGTGACGTTCGTGATGTCGATGGTTCCCTTCTTCGGCGCGGGGTCGGTCTTCTTCTCGGTCTGTGCCTATCTCTTCTTCGTCGAGAACGAACCGATCGCGGCGGCGCTACTGGCGGTGTACGGCCTGACGATCGTGTCGACCGTGGATAACGTCATCAAACCTTTCATTCTGCATGGTCAGTCGAACATCAACCCGCTGCTCGCGCTGCTGAGCATTCTGGGGGGCGTGAAGGCGCTGGGGCCCGTCGGCATCCTGGTCGGTCCGCTGGTCGTCGTTTACCTGTCGACGATGTTGCGGATTCTGCAGCGGGAACTGACGTCGATGGATGCCGCGAACCGAGGACGTCCGAGCGCGGAGGAACGACGACGCTCCCCCGCCTTCCGCCGCTCGTACGGACCTCCGCCCCGTCGACGCCTGACGAAGCAGCCAACGCTCCGCAGCGAAATGCCGTAATTCGTTTCGGCGTTACGCAACCTGCCGCCGTCGCGGGAAAAGATTCGTTGCCGTCGGCGGCTTCCGGGTTTAAAAAGAAGGTTATCCGCGGCAGGTTCCCGCCTAATTCTCGCCCGCTGCGGATCCTCTTGCCCCTCGGGGCATGATTCCTCCCTGTTACGCCGCCTGCCCGACCGCTGCCGGAACGATCGCGACGAGGCGAATCGCCGGCTGACCAGGTTCGATCCCGATCCGTCGCGACTCCTTCCCGGAGCCGAATCGCGACCTCGCGGGATCGGCCCTCCTCCCGCCCCACCGGTTCGCCATGAATGAATCACGCCGCCGCTCGAACCGGCTCGCAAGCGCCTGCTTATTCGCCCCGGCAGCGCTCGTGCTGACCGCCTCGGCATTCGGAGCGCCGCGACTGGTCATCGCCGCGGCGGAGGCGAACGAAGTCGCCGCTCCTGCGCCGATCGTCGTGCCGATCCAGGCTCCGCTGCCCGATGCGGCGCAGCCGCAGGCGGAAGGGGCTACCACAACTCCCGAACAGGCGCCGTCGATCCCGCAGCCGAACGCGCCGTCCGAGAACGGCATCGCGACGCCGGGACAGAGTCCCGAAGGTTCTTCGCCCGCAGGCCCTTCGCCTGACGGTACGCCGAGTCCCGCGACGCCCCCGCCCGCCGATGGGTCGATCCCTGCGGATCCCGGCGCTCAGACCTTCGTTCCAGGGGCATTCGTTCCGGGCACTGAAGCCGGGGCCGTGACGCCGCCGGTCGAGCCTCCGCCGCAGATCATCCGCTGGGCGGGCGGCGAGGGAGGATTCGAGTTCGTGGCGCCGACCGACGCCGCGCAGCCGGAGAAGGTCCGCTTCGGCTTTCAGGAGACTCCCTGGCCGGTCGTGCTCGAACAGTTCGCACGCTGGGAGAAGCTCTCGCTCGATCTGTCCGATACGCCCCCCGGCTCGTTCACTTACTTCGACGACGCGCCGCGCACGCCGGCGGAAGCGGTCGACGTGCTCAACGGTTACCTGCTGCCCCGGGGCTATGTAGTGATCCGGCGGCACAATTTTCTCGTCTGCGTCCGGACCGACAGTCCGCAGATCGCCGACCTGATTCCGACGGTCTCGATCGACGATCTGGCGACGCGGGGCGAACAGGAACTCGTTCGCGTCGTCGTCCGGACCCCCAGCGTTGAACCCGAAGCGGCAGCCCTGGAGATCGCGCAACTGCTCGGTCAGCACGGTTCGGCGAAGCCGCTCCGCAATCTGCAGGCCGTCATCGTGCAGGGCTTCGGACGAAGTCTTCGCGACGCGGTCGCCGTGATCGACGGCGTCGCTCCGCCCGCGAAGCCGGACAAGCTCGAATTCAAATCGTTCCCGCTGCGTCACATCGCGGCTGCGGATGCGGAGAAGCATGTGCGCGAACTGTTCGGCCTCGGCTCCGGCGCGGTCAACGTCAGCGGCGCCCGGACCGAAATGGAGCGCGAAATGCGCTACCGAAACTACTCCGGCGATCGTCGCGGCCGCGACGACGAAAATCGGGAGCAACGCCCCTCGAACGATCGCCTGCTCGCCCAGGTGACGGTCAACACGCAGATTTCTTCCCTCGCTTCGACGAACAACCTGCTCGTCACGTCGACGGAGGAAGGTCTCGCGCTGATCGAGAACGTGATCACGTCGATCGACCTGCCGCGAGGCGACGGCGGCGGACTCGCCGCGACGGAAAAGTTCTTGCGCGTCTATCTGACTGACGAGGCGAGCGTCGAGGAAGTGGCGAAGACCCTCGACGTCCTCATGCCGGGCGTGCTCGTGAACGAAGATCGCCGGCAGGATACGCTCCATATCTTCGCGACCGCGGAGGAGCACCTCGAAGTCGCCGAACTGATCCGCACGCTCGACGGCGGCGGACAGGGGGGCCGCACCGTCGCGGTCATCCCGCTCAGGAAGTACGACCCGTTCGCGATGAGCGAGCTGCTGGGCGGCATGTTCGACAACGAGGACCGCGACGAACGTCCGATCATTCAGCCGGAACCGGCATCACGCACGCTCGTCGTTCGCGGGACCTCGCAGCAAGTCGAGCAGGTCCGTTCCGCTCTCGCAGCCTACGGCGAAGGTCAGACCGACCAGGCCTCGGCGCCGATCGGCTCCCGGTTCCGCACGATCGAAGTCCATGCCGACGACGCGGAGAGCATCGTCCGTACGGCGGAACGGATCCTCGCCGAGACGCCGGGTCGCGACGCCGGTCTGCGCGTCGTGGTACCGAACGCCGTAAACGACGGCGAGCCGAAGGTTCGCCTGCCGCGGGACGACGACGACGCCTCGAACGACGACGAAGTCTCCGCCGTGCGACGCATCGATCTGGGCCATCCCGCGGCGGCGCCGGTCATCGCCTCGGCGATTCCTGACGCGGCATACGTCAGCTCACGCTCCGCGGAGGACGCGACCCCGTCGGCGGTGCATCGAAACGTCTCCTTCCCGTACATTCGCACGATCGCCATGGAAGCGCCGGTAGCGACGACGACGAAGTCCGTCGAGGAGCCCGCTCAGGACGTTCAAACGGATGAACCTTCGGAAGGCGACGCGCCTGAGGACGAAGCGCCGCGAACGGACGATGCGGTCGATGATGACGCCGCTCAGCCGGGTTCCGACGGCCCGCCGCGCGTGCAGGCGGTCGTGCGCGACGGCAAGATCCAGCTTTACTCGTCCGACCTGAGGGCGCTGGACGAGGTCGAGGAGATCGTCCGGGAACTCGCCCGGACGATGCCGACGCGCACGAACTGGACGGTCTTCTACCTGCGAGCGGCGGACGCTTCCCAGACGGCGTCGATCCTGTACTCGCTGATGCCCGACGCGCTGATCAGTTCGCTCTACGGCCCTTCGCCGTACGACGCTGCCGCCGCCGGGTCGACGCCGGCGTCGTTCGACGTCGTGGCCGAGCCCCGCACGAACGCCCTGTTCGTCAGCGGCACGGTCGCTCAAATCCAGCGGGTCGAGCAGCTTCTGGAAATCCTCGATACGGTCGACGTTCCGCCGTCGCTGGTCGCTCGCACGCCCCGATCGATTCCCGTGCGGTACGCGGACGTGAATCAGATCGCCGTGCTGGTGCAGACCCTGTACAAGGACCGCATGACCGATCCGGCCGCGGCCCAGCGCGAAGAAGAAGCCCGACGACAGCAGAACGGCGACGGCCGCGATCGGGGAGGAAACCAGAACCGCGAGGAGGAGGATCGCCGCCGACAGCAGGAGGCTCGCCCGCAACCTCGCGGCGCCCGTTCGCAGCCCTCGGGCCCGGCGCTCACGGTCGCCGTCGACCCGATCGCCCGCGAGCTGATCGTCTCCTGCGACGAGCCCCTGTTCCGCGAGATTTCCGCCTTCGTGGAGAGCCGGGATCTGATCGCCCGCGACACCCGCGAAAGCGTCGACATCGTCCGCCTGCCGCAGAGTTTCCCGGCGGAGTCGCAGGCCGTGCTGCAGGTTCTGCAGTCGATCTCGCCCAACGTGACGGTCACGACCGTGGAGACCCCGCTGAGCCCCCAGCCGCCCGCGCCCACGTCGTCGCGCGGCTACGACCCGCGCTATTCGGGCCGCAGCGGCTACGGCGGTTCCTATCGCAGCAGCCGCGATCCCCGCTCGGGACGGTAAGCAACGAGGCCGCGAACGTCGATTCGACGCTCGGCGGCAGGCCCGGGTGGCCCCGATAGCTCTGCTATCGGGGTCGACGAAGTCGACAAGAGGAGTCGGTTCGGCGTCCTGAGCCCGATCCGACGCGCCGGTGCGCTGCGGAGTGGACTTTGCGGTCGGCGACCCTTCCAGGGTGGCGCCGGTTGATTCAACCGGCGCGGGCGCAGCCCGTCGGAGGACTCCGAGCGAATCCGGCGTAAGATCGCCGATCTGCTTCGAGAGAGCGCTTTGACGGAACCCGGCTGCGATGCGTCCGACGGGCTTCTGAGGCCTCCGATCCGCTGCGCGGACGCTGGTTGAGACAACCAGCGCCACCCGCTAACCCTCGTCGCTAGCGAATTTCCTCGCTCCGCCGCAACGGCGAAAATATTCGGATTCTCTGGAGAACCCCTCAAGTCTTATAATCGCCAGCGGTCCACCTGACCCACGGCCCGCAGGATCGCGCGGCCGTACGACCGACCCCGACGCTTTCGCCGCGAACCGCCGAGCCTTTCGGCGACGCCGCGACGAAGCGAGTTGTCGCCGACCGGCGAGGAAAAGGAGTTCCCGATGGGGGCGTTCTGCGTGCTCCTGTCTCTGGCGACCGGAGTCGACTACGGCTGGCAACCCGCCGCCGACGGTTCGCTGACCTACCTGATTCAGGTCGAGCCCGAACTGGTCGACGAACTGAGCCAGCCCGGCTTCGCCATCGAGAGCGTCATTCCCGACGATCTGCGCGGCGTCCGTCGGTTCAAGATCTACGTCGGACGGGGTCCCGTTCCGCGCGTCGGATCGCCGCACGCGGCGGTGCAGGCCCAGTGGAGCCAGTACGTCGAGCCCGCCGGCGCGTCGGGGACGCAGTACCTCAATCAGGCCGTCCCGCCCAACGACCCGTACGGCGTCGTCAACGGTTACCTGCCGCCTGCGTTGCAGACGCCCGTCTGGAGCGATCAGGCGGTCACCAAGGACAGCCTTTACTCGTGGAGTCAGCTCGGCCGGGACTATCTCTCCGGCGCCTCGTCGCCGGCGGGAACAGCGGGCGCCGGCGCCCCGCCGCTGACGCTCCCTCCGGGCTTTCAGGAGGGGATCGCCGAACTCCCCGGTAACCTCGCGGCTCCCCTCGAAAACGCCTGGAATCAGGCTTCGCAGACGCTCTCCGATCGAACGGGCGTCGATCCTCGGCAGATCGTGCCGCAGACGGAGGAGCGTCTCCAGCAGGGATGGAACTCCAGCGTCGGCGCCGCCATCGACCAGTTCAATAACCGGCTCGCGGACGAAGCGAACCGCACCGTCGGCGCCTGGACCGGAACCGAGATAACGCGATCCCAGAATCCGGCGGCGCCGAATTCGCCGGTGGGCAGCACGGGCAGGGCCTTCACCGGCGCGCCCGCTTCGGCTCAACCGATGGCCGCACCTCCGGCAAACGCCGCAGGAGCGAGCGGACTGGGCATGCCTGCCGGACCTTCGTTCGCGCCGCCTGCCGCGAATGCGAATGACTTCGGCGCAGCGCCCCGCGACTTCGCCTCCGCTCCGGCCTTCAATACGGCCCCGGCAGCGAACGTTCCCCCGCTCGGCACTTCAGCGCCTCCCCTCGGCGGAGCGTTCCCGAACAACGGCCTGGGCGGAAGTCCGCTTGCGGGAGGTCCCCTTCCTGGCGGAAACTCGCTCGACGGCAGCGGACTGGGCGGCGGTTCGTCGCTCGATTCGCCGCCGCTCGCGGGCTCGGGGCTCGGATCGGCTCCTCCGCTGGGAGGAAGTCTGGACGGCGGTTCGCTCGGCGGCGGATCGTCGCTCGGATCCGGCCCGGGAGCCAGCGTGGGCGGAAGTCTCGGCGGCCCGCCCTCCGGCGGTCTCGGATCCGGCGGCCTGGGAAGCGATCTCGGCGGATCGCTCGGCGGCGGAGGCGGACTGGGCGGCGGTCCCGGTTCGCTCGCAGGCGGCGGCGGCTCGCTCGGAGGGAACGGTTCTCTCGGCGGCGGTTCGCTAGGCGGAGGCTCTCTCGGCGGATCGCTCGGCGGGCCTTCGACGCTTCCGGGCGACCAGCCCTTCGGCGTGCCGCAGATCGGAGGTTCGCGTCCGGACGACGACAATCCGTTCGGCGTGCCGATCGTCGCCCGCACGGAGGTCGCCAAGGATCGCCGGACGCTCCCCTACGCGGCGGTGCCGATTCGGCCCGACTTCTCGTCCGACCTGCTCGACGGCCCGTCGACGCTCGAGGTGACGCATGCGGGCGGTCCGGGATCGGCGCACGCCTGGAACTGGGGCGGATCGTTCGACCAGAACGGGCGACCCTGGGGGCCGCTCTTCCTGACCGCGGTCATCCTGTTCCTGTCGGTCGGCCTGAACTGCTACCTGGCCTGGATCTCCCGCGGTCTGTACGAGCGGTACAAGAACCTCGTCTTCTCCCGCCGTCATTCGTCGACGACGGCGGCGATCTGATCGAAGCTCATTCGGGCCAGCGATCGGCGCACGAGAAAAACGATTCGTACACCGAGAACGAGAAGTGGCCTGGCCGGGCGCAACGATTACTCAGATGGCGGCGACTCGACGTCGCTCGGCTGTAATGCATCCTGAGCGCCGCGACGGACGGCCAGCACATAGACCGTTTCGTTTCTGATCGTGAAGACGGCGCGATAGCTTCGTCGCGAACCGAGTCCGAGAAGTGCGTCCCGAATCTCGTAAGGAAAGTCGCCGTTCTCTGGCGACAAGACGTGGCTTTCCGGAAAGCGTTCGAGCGACCTCAATTGCTCGTGCACGGCGTCAAACCAGGTTGCTGCCTGTTCGACAGAATAGTGCGTCGCCCACCAGCGAGCATTCGCCTCAATGTCCGCTTCCGCTTGACCGAGAACGATCACCCGAAACGTCACCGTTTCGCCTGCGGAAACCCAAGTCTCGCTCGCATTTCGGCGAACGCCTGATCGAGCGGCTTGCCTTGCCCGGCCTCCATTTCTGCAATTCCCTGAGCGATGGCTTCTCGGTCTTGCTGCCGACGTAGCGCTTCCATCGCCTGTCGATGCGTGTCGGCGTCGACGACAAAGTAAGTTCGCTGCGTCTCCGGATCCACGACTTTAAGTTCGCTGGCGCCGGCGGCGTGCAGAGCGTCCGTCACTTCCTTACTCAGTTTCGCGATCATGTCCCCATCTTACTCCCCAACGAATGCGCGGAGAAAGAACGACCGCTCGAAAGAGACGACAGCGCGGGGCAGGCGAATGTCGTCGAGTGCAGGTCGAGCGACTGCGTCCGAGGTCCGAACTGGCGACAGCCGTTCCGTCTCGATCCATCTGGCCTTGCAGCGCACGAAAAAACGGCAGGTTTCCCTGCCGTTTTTCGTTTCAGTGCGGGCGAGAGGATTTGAACCTCCACGACCGAAGTCACATGGCCCTCAACCATGCGCGTCTGCCAATTCCGCCACGCCCGCATGAGCAGTGAGGAGTAGTAAATGTAACGTCGTTCCCCGCCCGGTCAACGGGGTTGGAGCGCAGGCCTGACCGTCTCTGCGGCCCTCATTTTCCGCGTACGTCGCACGATCGGATCGTCCCGACGAGAGGGCGATCCTCTGTCGAACAGGGAGGGGACAAGCGATCCTCCGGTTCGCTGCTTCTTATCCTTATTTCTCTGCGGAGGTCTCCGCCTCGGACGGCGCAGCGCTCTTGGGAAAGAGCGTCTCCGTTTCGGGAATCTCGCCCGCGAACCAGGAAACGCCCGGATCGCCGCGGAAATGGAGGCTCTTCACCGGTTCGCCGTCGGGACCGCTAAAGAGGCTGACGCGCAGGCCGCGAACTTGGATCGGCGTGTTCGTCGGGCCGCCCCACAGGAACCGCCCGGAGTCGACCCAGCCGCCGACCCCCTGGTCGAGAACCTTCGGCCCGTCCGCCGTCAGAACCTCGACCTTCCAGGCTGTGTTCGGCTGAGGCTGATTGGGATAACAACCCGACAGCACGATCGTGTCGATCGCGACCGGCTGGTCCCAGCTCGCCTCCAGATAGATCGGATCGGCATCGCTGCGGACGCCCAGGTCGCTCTGCGAAGGAGTTCCCCATTCGTGCCACTGCGATTCCTCGGCGAAACGGCCTTCGCCGGGGAGATAGACCAGATCGCGAGCCTTGCCGCGCGTGCCCGGTCCGAATTCGTCGACGTTGGAATCGAGCTTCGCCGTCGCGAGCGCGTTCGTCGCCCGCGCGGGCAGCAGCAGCTTCGCGAGGTCCTTCGGCTCCGCGTCCGGGATCCAGGTCGCCTGCGGATCGCCAGGCGGACGATCGAGCGATAGGAACGCGAACAGATCCTGCATCTCCTCGGGCGTAATCTGCTCGTCCAGGTTCTGCGGCATGAGCGACAGCTCGCTCTTCTTCACCGTCTCGATATCCTCCGCCGGGATGATCGCCTGCTTGCCCCCCTGCTGCTTGAGGACGATCCGCTGCGGGCTCTCTTCGACGACGAGGCCCGTGAGCGCTCGACCGTCGGAGGTCAGCACAGTCACCGACTGATACCCGGGGCCGATGACCAGCGACGGGTCGAAGACGTTGGAGAGCAACTGGTCGAACGAGGCGCGACCATTGCGGGTGACGTCAGGGCCGACTTCTTCGCCCTGACCGTGGATCTTATGGCACTGTCCGCAGACCTTCGTGAAGATCGCCTGACCCTTGTGGGGGTCGCCCGTCTGGGCCCGCAGTTCCCGCCGCATCTTCGCAATGACCAGTTCACGGGCCGGATCGCGACTGTCGCGGATCGTGCCCCAGAGCCCCTCGACCCGCTTCGCCAGTTCCGGCGACGCGATCGCCCGGATCTGCAGGAGCTGCGTTTGGCTGACGAGCTCTTTCGGCGCCTCCTCTGCTTCGATCGCGTCGACCAGCGTGGCGATCCATTCGGGACGTCGCGTCAACAGATCGACCCAGCGAACCTGTACCTCGGGCGATTGTTTCGAAAGATGCTCGACTAGAAAATCCGCGATCGAGGGATCGTCTCGTTCGGCCAGCAGGTTGGCCGATTCCTGGCGGAACCATGCCTGACGCTTCGGATCGATGGCCCAATTCTTCAGACGTTCGGTCTGCGCTGCATCGTCGACCGTCGAAAGAGCGAACATCGCCGCACGCTGCCGATCGCGCGGCGCCGCGTCATCGGTCGCCCACTGCACGGTCCGCTCGACGGCGGTCGCATCGCCCCAGGTCGCGGCCAGCAGCGTCGCTTCCGCGATCAGATTCTCCGAAACGTCCTTCGACGCCAGAATCTTCTTCACCGGCTCCTCGAATGCCGCACGCACCTGCTTCGCGGTCTCGCCGCGAATCTCGCCTGACTGAAGCTTCTGCGCGATCAGCGACAGGCAACGCTCCGCCGCGGGTCGCGCGGCAGGGCTCTCCCACCCGATCGCGAAGAGATCGGCCAGCGCCTGGACCGAACCGCCTGCCGACGTCACGGCGATCTCCATCGCCCGCGGAAGCAGTTCTTCGTTGAGCGCCTTGGTCGGCTGCTCGATCTTTCGGAAAGCGGCTGCGAACGAACCAGGATCCGACTGCAGGCGGGGCTTGAGCGCGTTCCAGGCGATGTGCGGGATCAGGACGTCATCCGGCGAAGCCTGCGCCGCGGCGAGCGCGACCTGTACCGGGTCGACGCCGTCGATCTTGGGCGCTGCGATGATTGATTGCAGACGAACGTCCGCTGCCGGGTCGGTAGCCGCCGCAGCGACCCGCTTCGCGAGCGCGGGCGTCGAGACGCCGTACCGCCTCGCATGATCGCCGGCGGTACGCACGCCCCAGGCGCGAACGGTTTCGTCGGCGTCATCGAGCAGGGAGTTCAGGAACGCCTCCGAGACCGGGGCGCCCGAAACCCGGGACCAGAGCGCGTGCATGCGGAACTTCAGCGGCTGCGACGCGTCGAGCGCCAGCGCCTCCAGCTTCATGTCCGTCCGGCGGTTGCCGATCTTCTGGTCCGCGCTTCCCCGCTCGGCGAGGATCCGCTGCGCGAGGTCGCGGTAGAAGACGTTCGGACTCTGCAGCCGCGCGATCAGTTCGTCGTCCGATTCGCTTTCCAGATTGAACGCCGCCGTGCGAGGCGTGTCGCGATAACGAACGCGGTAGAGGCGCCCGTTACCGCGGTCGATCCCCTGCGGGTCGCGCTGGGCGTCCTGATAGCAGTGGTAACGGTCGTACCAGTCCAGAACCCACAGGCAGCCGTCGGGACCCGTCTTCTGCACGACCGGCATGAACCAGGCGTCATGGGCCGAAAGAAAGTCGGGCGCGTCGCCGGCACGATAGGTCGAGCCATGCTTCGCGATCGTGTCGACGTTGATGCAGCCGCCGTGGATGTTCCCCATGTAGAGGCGGTCGCGATACTCTTCTGGATAGGCGTCGCTGTCGAAGTAATGAATCCCGCAATACGCTGCCTGCTGATGCTTGAAGTCGACGATTGACTCGATCTTCCACGTGTTCGGCGGATAGGGTCCGCCCTGGCGATGGTAGTAGCCCGTCTCCGTCAGATGCCAGAGGTGATCGATCACGCACGCGCTCAAAAAAGCGCTGCCGCGATGATCCCACGCCACGCCCCAGGGGTTGCTGGTGCCCTCGGCGAAGAGTTCGAACTTCCGCGTGCGGGGATCGATGCGGAAGAGCGCGCAGGTGAAGTCGTACGTCTTGCCGTCGCTCTCGACGTGCGACGCATTGAAGACGCCGTTCAGTCCGTACAGATAGCCATCCGGCCCCCAGGTGAGCGAATTAGGCAGCTCGTGCGTATCGTCGCGTCCGAACCCGGTGACGACGACCTCGCGCTCGTCGGCTACGTCGTCGCCGTTCGTATCCCTGAGGAACAGGATGTCGGGCGAGTTGGCGACCCAGACGCCGCCGTAACCGATCGCGATGCCGGAGGGAATGTTGAGGCCTTCCGCGAAGATCTTGACGCTGTCGACGCGCCCGTCGCCGTCGGTATCTTCCAGGATCTTGATCCGGTCGCGGCCCTCGCCGGCTTCCTTGCGCGGGTACTCGAAGCTCTCGGTGACCCAGATCCGTCCGCGGGCGTCGAACGCCATCGCGACGGGGTTCATGATCTGCGGCTCGGAGGCGACCAGTTCGACGCTGAAGCCCTCCGGCACGGTCATCTTCGCGATCGCCTGCTCCGGCGTCAGCGCCGGACCGGGAGGCGCCGACTGGCCCCGCGGAATCGGTTCGTCACTTTCCGCCGCGAACGCGGAAATAACGCCGAGCGAACAGAGCGGAAGCGCGAGCGCGAAGCTGCGCATCGCGAAGCGGGCGTAAGAGCGAATCATGGCGGAGGGGAGAGAAGGCAAGAGACGAGTCGAGCGGGCCGGGAGAGCCTGCCCGTCGAAACGCTGGAGCGACGGCGCGACGCAGCCATTGTGCCTTGCACGCCCCCGCCGGGCAAACGGGCGACGTAGCGCTCGCCCGGATGGGGCGGGTGAGCAGACACCCGGAATGCGCGAATCATCCCGTGTGCCATGGCTGGCTCGTCCAGCCGTGCGACCATGCATTGACGCTCAGACTGGTGAGTTCGGCACACAGGATAACGCCCGATATTGGACGAACGTGCCCCTGCTTCGGCACGGCAGGACAAGCCAGCCATGGCACACAATTCCCAGCGATTGGCGCCCGTGGCCTGAAGCCCGTCAGCTACGCGCCCGGACGATGTTCTCCGCCATCTTCAGGACGGCGCCTTCGATCCACTGACGGTTCGACTCCGTGTCGAGTTCGTCGTCGCGGAAGGTCGTCGTCGCGTTCAGCACCTCGTTCGTCAGATCGTACGGATTGACGCCCTGCCCCATGGCGATCGCTTTGACAGCGAAGCCCGACTCGCCGGGCCGGGGAACGATCTCGATGGAGAGCGTGCCGCTCTGATCTTCCGACGAAGCCTTGAACGAGCCGGGGCTGATCTCTTCCGACTTCGCGTCGTGCCACTCCAGCTTCTTCGCAGCGGCCTCGAACAGCGGCAGGATTCGCTGTTTGCCGAAATTGCTGACCGCGGCGATGCGGGCCCGGTCGGCTCCGTTCGCTTCCTCTTCGCGACGGCGGGCCTCTCGCTCGGCAAGCTTCTCTGCGAGGATCGGATCGAGCCGGGCGTCGAGTTCGCGCAGGAAGTCTTCGATAGCCATAAGTCGCGAGGATGCGTCGGTCGGATGAGATGAACGGCGACGAGACGGGAGCCGCAGGGATTGGCAAGCCGAGGTTCAATCCTACCCGAGCGAGGCTTCGCGTCAACGCGACGTGGCGCGCCTCAAGCGCGACCAAGATGCTCGGCACGCATGATCGCTATGCGACGACTACTTCACCGCAGGCAGCGGCAGTTCGCCGGCGCCGAGCGCGAGGTAAGCGCCTGCCGCGACGACGGCGCCCAGCAGCGGGCCGAGCACGGGGATCCAGGCGTAGGTCCAGTCGCTGTCCCGCTTCCCGCCCGGCATGGGCAGCAGCGCATGAATCAGACGCGGCCCGAGATCGCGAGCGGGGTTGATCGCGTAGCCGGTCGTCCCTCCCAGCGACAGACCGATGCCCAGCACCAGCAGCGCGACGGGGAACGCGTCGATCGCGCCCAGCCCGCCGGCGGCGCCCTTCGATCCTGCCACGTCGGGCGCGGCGAGATAGAGCGCCCCGAACACGAGCACGAACGTCGCGACGGCTTCGGAAAACAGATTCAGCGGAACGTTCCTGATCGCTGGGCTCGTGCAGAAGACGGCGAGCTTGGCGTCCTGATTTTCCGTGACGGCGAAGTGCGAGTGATAGAAGAGCCGGATGATCGACGCGCCGATCATCGCTCCGATCATCTGCGCGGCGAAGTACACGGGAACCTGCTCCCACGGAAACTTGCCCGCCGTCGCCAGACCGAGGGTGACGGCGGGATTGAGATGCCCCTGACCGAATCGAGCGGTGACGAACACGCCGACGAACACCGCGATCGCCCAGCCCCAGGCGATCACGATCAGGCCCGTGCCCTCGCCCTTCGTCTGCTTGAGCACGACGTTCGCGACGACGCCGCCGCCGAGCGTCAACAGCAGCGCGGTGCCGACAATTTCGGCGACGAACGGAGACATGCCGGAATCCTGAGAAGCGGTACGAGGAGAATGGGTTACTTGTCTAATCGTTCGGTGCGACTCTTTCGACGGGCCGTCCTGAGAGGCACTACCAGATCAGGAGACCTCCGGTCATACGAAGCGGCGGGGCCGGGAGACCCGGGGCGAGCGCAGACTTCTTCAGTACGACATTCACGACGAAGCCGAGCGTCTAAATCTGCGTGAAGAGTTAGCGCCGAGTTCCAAAGTCTCTCCTGATTTCAATCACGCCGCTCGCAGGAAGCTCGAATCCCACGGAGAAGCCAGGGTTCACCACTAATCCGAAGGCGCTCGGCATCCAGTCCATCAACGCCTTTCCAGTCATGCTGAGACAATATGGAGCTTCTTCACTGAACTTAGAAGTGCGTTGCAGGGACGTGAAGACAGCCATTAGAGAGCCAACTCGCCGGTCGAACAGCAAAGGCTGAAACCCCGGGTAGTGTCCGGTTAGTGTGTTGCT
The DNA here is from genome assembly GCF_056501455.1 of Lignipirellula cremea. Classification (NCBI taxonomy): domain Bacteria; kingdom Pseudomonadati; phylum Planctomycetota; class Planctomycetia; order Pirellulales; family Pirellulaceae; genus Lignipirellula; species Lignipirellula cremea. Next base: position 3,454,146 of record NZ_CM151415.1, on the reverse strand, counting down.
GACTCTGGCTATTCAATTCGCTGCAAGACGTAAAGCGGCCGGCCATCGCGGAAACCGACGTAGCAAACTACGTAATCCTCCCGATTGAACATCAAAAAACAGTCCGCCCTCCAAGGATCTTCGACGAGCGATTCCATTCCGCTATATTCCCAGCCATCTTTTTCGGCGCAAAGGTCACGGATGAATGATTCGGCGGTGCGCCTAAGCTCGTCCTCTTCTTCCATCGAAGGCCCTCTCTATCGTCGGTGAAAGGCAGCCGCCATTTCAAGCCAAGGGGCCGCCATCGCCCCCCTGACCGGGCGAGTCGCATTCTACGCCGCGCTCGCGTAACTTGCCGCTTCGTTCAGCAGCTTCTCGATCGTCCACGGTTCGGTCGCGATGCCGTGAGCGACTGCCGGAGTCGTCTTTAGCGACATATGCGGACGGACGAAGTTGTGCCACGCGAAGTAGATCGCGAGCATAGCGTAATGGTTCTCGAACTTCTTGCTGAAGGCGTTCGTGAGCCGCGTCATGCGACGGCAGTGCATCCGCACGTTCAGATTGCCACGTTCGACGTGCGAAGTGCAGATCCGCTTCTGATCCGGGCTGCCGAACGCCTCTTTCTTGATGATGGCCATTATCGCCGCCGGGCTGTACCTTCGCGGGCCGTCGCCCTTCGGATCGTTGCCGTACTGCTTGACGAGAATGCCGTGGCTCACGCGGTCGCGCAGGCGATTCCAAATCGTCGGCAGGTAGGAACCTACGCCCTCCTGTCGATAGCTCACTTGCCGGTTTTCTACCCGAAGCGGGCGCCGGCGTCTTCCAGCGAGGGCATCAGATACCCGCGAGCGAGGGCGGAATAGACATCGACCTGCGCACGCTTCCAAGCCTCGTCGCGATGGAGTTCGCTGGCCATGATTTCCGCCACGCGCGGAGCGGCCTCGATGCTGGCGGCGGCGTTCAGAATCAGGCAGCGAGTTCTCCGCGACAGAACGTCCTCGACCGTTCGCGCCAACTCGTATCGCACGGCCCAGACGACCTGGGCGACGCTGACCGGAAGGCGCTCATGCAGACGCTCGGCGTACTCGGGTCGCTCTCGCATCAGAGCCTCGATCGCTGCCGCGTCGGCTCCGTAGACGGATAGATCGCCCTTCTTCGCTGCATCGGCGGCGTGTCCATGAATCCGCAGGTCCTGCGTGACGCAGGGACGAGCGTCCAGACCCGCGACGGTCGCTGCGCGGTTGACCGTATCCTCAGCCATCCGCCGGTAGGTCGTCCACTTTCCTCCGGTGATCGTGACGAGCCCGGCGTCGGACACCGCCAGCGTGTGATCGCGAGCCAGCTTCGCGGTATTCCCGCTCGCGGCTGCGTTCGACACGAGCGGACGAAGCCCGACGAAGACGCTGAGCACGTCCTTCGGGAAGGGTCGCTTCGACAGGTACCTGCCGGCGTGGTCGATCAGGAAGCGAAGTTCTTCCTGCAGCGCCCGCGGCTCGGGCGAGATCTCCTGCACGGGCGTGTCGGTCGTCCCGACGAGCACGACGCCATGCCACGGCACGGCGAACAGCACTCGCCCGTCGTCGGTCTTGGGCACCATGATCGCCGCGTCGCCCGGCAGGAACGACCGGTCGAGCACGATATGGACGCCCTGGCTGGGCGAGACCATCGCCCGCGCGTCAGGTTCGTCCATGCGCCTCACGGCGTCGGTGAAGACGCCGGTCGCGTTGACGACGGCGCGTGCCTGAACGTCGAAGGCTTCGCCCGTCTCTTCGTCGACGGCGCGAACGCCGCACACCTTGCCGTCCGACTTGATGAGCCCTACGACGCGAGCGTAGTTGAGCAGGATCGCTCCCCGCTCCGCCGCTGTCTGGGCGAGGTTGATCGCCAGGCGCGTATCGTCGAACTGCCCGTCGTGATAGACGACGCCGCCGTTGAGCCCGTCCGGGTTCAGCGTCGGCGCCAGTTCCAGCGCCTGTTCCTTCGACAGAAACCGCGATCGCCCGAACCCGGAGCGCCCCGCGAGAAGGTCGTACAGCTTCAGGCCGATGCCGTAGAAGGGCCGGTCCGTCCAGCGATAGCTCGGGATCACGAACGGCGTGTCGTGGACCAGGTGCGGAGCGTTCGCGAGCAGCCTGCCTCGCTCTAGCAGGGCCTCCGTCACGAGCGAGACGTTCCCCTGCTTCAGGTAGCGCACGCCGCCGTGAACCAGCTTGGTGCTGCGCGACGACGTCCCCTGCGCGAAGTCGCTCCGTTCCAGCAGCAGCGTGCGATAGCCGCGCGCTGCGGCATCGACGGCGCTGCCGAGCCCGGTCGCCCCTCCGCCGATGATGACCAGATCCCACGGATCTCCGCCCGCCCGCGCTGCGGCGAGCATCGCGTCGCGATTCATGGACGGCGCCCTTCCTGAAGTCGATGCGTCGCTCATACGGACTCCGGCTCGACCCAGCCCCTGGAACGTTCGACCGCGCGTCTCCACTGCCGCAGGCGTTCGTCCGCCTCCACGCGCGGAATCTGCGGCTCGAACCGTCGATCGACGGCCCACTGGGCGTTGATCTCGTCAAGGCCGCTCCAGAAGCCGACGGCGAGACCGGCGAGGTAAGCGGCGCCCTGCGCCGTCGTCTCCGTCACCTGCGGACGGACGACCGGCACGCCGAGCAGGTCGGCCTGAATCTGCATCAGCAGATCGTTCGCCGCGGCGCCGCCGTCGACGCGAAGTTCCTTCAGCGCGATGCCGGCGTCCGCTTCCTGAGCCCGCACGACGTCGACCGTCTGGAAGGCGATGCTTTCGAGCGCCGCCCTGGCGAGATGAGCGCCGGTCGTGCCGCGCGTCGCGCCCACCATCGTCGCCCGGGCGTACGGATCCCAGTGAGGCGCCCCCAGGCCGACGAACGCCGGCACGAAGTAGACGCCGTCCGTGCTTTCCACCCGCCGGGCCAGTCCCTCGACCTCTGCCGAGGTCCGGATGATGCCGAGCCCGTCGCGGAGCCACTGCACGACGGCGCCGGCGATGAAGATGCTCCCTTCGAGCGCATAGGACGGGCGTCCCTTTCCGATCCGCCACGCGACAGTGGAAACCAGGTTGTTCTGCGACGCGACGGCCTTCTCCCCTGTGTTCATCAGCAGGAAGGCGCCGGTGCCGTAGGTGTTCTTGCCCATCCCGGCTTCGACGCAGGCCTGACCGAAGAGCGCCGCCTGCTGGTCGCCCGCGATGCCGGCGATGGGGGCAGGATGCGAGAGGAGTTCCGACGACGTCTCGCCGTAGACCTCGCTGGAGGATCGCACCTCGGGCAGCATCGACCGCGGCACGTCGAGGGCGGCCAGAAGCTCGTCATCCCACTCGCACTTGTGGATGTCGAACAGCAGCGTCCGCGAGGCGTTCGTGACGTCGGTCAGGTGCAGGCGACCGCCGGTCATCTTCCAGACCAGCCACGAATCGACGGTGCCGAACGCCAGATCTCCCGCTTCGGCCCGCGCTCTCGCTCCCTCGACGTTGTCGAGGATCCAGCGAACCTTGGTCCCGGAGAAATAAGCGTCGAGCACCAGCCCCGTCTTTTTACGGAACAGTTCCGCGAGTCCCTCCTTCCGCAGGCGATCGCAGAAGCCCGCGGTTCGGCGATCCTGCCAGACGATCGCGTTGCAGACGGGCTGTCCCGTCTTCCGATCCCAGACGACGACCGTTTCGCGCTGGTTGGTGATGCCGATCGCGGCGACGTCACGCGGATGAATGCTCGCCCGGGCGAGCGCCTCCGCGGCGACGCCTGCCTGCGTCGACCAGATCTCCGTCGGATCGTGCTCGACCCAGCCCGGCTGCGGAAAGATCTGCCGGAATTCCCGTTGAGCGGTCGCGACCGGTCGCCCGTCCCGATTGAACAGAATCGCCCGCGAACTGGTCGTTCCCTGGTCGAGCGCAAGGATGTACGGCATGACGAGAGACTTCGGAGAAGAGAGAAATCCGTCAGACGAAGCCGCAGCATAGCGCCCGGGCGCCGCCCGCGCGACTCGATCCAGTGTCTCGGGCGTTCAGCCTCATCGGCACGAGGGGAGTTCGACGGGGATCCTGCTCGGGATCCGGATTTCCCGAAACGCGAGCTTTCATGCACGAGCCTTCATTCGTACTGGAGGTTCCGGCGCCGGCAAGGGAACCCTGTGCGAGATTGCCGAGTCGCAACGAGGCTGGACGCAATCCACAGGAGGCCTGTAACGAGCCCGACTTCAGGAGGGAGGGCAGACCGCCGCGATCATCGGAGAGCACTTCAAAAACAGGAACAAGCGTACGGAGCTCGACACGAGCCTGGACCGTCAAACCCCCTACGGCATGGTTTACGATAGTCTCGCCGAACCTACGGACAGCGATCTCGCTGCCACGCCGCTCACCGAGCGGGCGGAGATCCTCTTGGAGTCGAGGCCTTACCCTGCGTCATGACGCAGGTCGATCGCGGCGTTCGACCGAAACGCACGCGCGAAAAGGGAAACGTGAAATGGCTTCTCCCTCGCGAACCACGCTGACGCCTGTCCTCACGCTGGCGTGGCTTCTGGCGCTGACCTGCGGCCAGTCTGTCGCCCAGGCGAAGCCAAACGTTCTCTTCATCGCCATCGACGATCTGCGCTGCGACGTCGGAGCCCTCGGCGTCTCGCATGCGAAGACGCCGCAACTCGACGCGTTCGCGGCGTCGGCGCGCGTCTTCACGCAGCACTACGTGCAGGCGCCGACCTGCGGGGCGTCGCGGTGCGCGCTGATGCGCGGGCGCTATCCGACGACGCCGGCGCATGTGGGAAACGACGGCATTCTGCGAACGCACGCGGAGTGGGGCGAGCAGAGTCTGCCGGCGGTGTTCCGCGCGGCGGGCTATCGCACGCTGGCGGTGGGAAAAATGACGCACTATCCCGGCGGGCGCACCGGCAAGGGCTGGGCCGGGGGGCCGGAGGAACTGCCCGGCGCGTGGGACCTCGCGTGGATCCCGGACGGGCCTTGGAAGAACGCGCAGGCGATCATGCACGGCTATGCCGACGGCGTCGCGCGCCAGCCCGGCAAGTCGCCGCCGTGGGAGGCGCACGACGGCCCGGACGAGGCTTATCCTGACGCGTGGGTCGCGGCAGACGCTGTGAAGACGCTGGGCGAACTCGCTGCGCAAAAGGAACCGTGGCTTTTCGGCGTCGGTTTCTTCAAGCCGCATCTCCCCTTCGCCGCGCCGCAGCGCTGGCACGATCTGCATGCCGCGGGCGTGCCGGAAGTGAAACCGGAGGCGGCGGAGAAACCCTCGTGGCCCTCAGGCTGGCACGGGAGCGGCGAGTTTCGCGGCAACTACGGTCACGCCGGACGCGATCCGAACGAGGACGCCGACTACGCGAGGCTGATGCGTCGTGCCTACGCCGCGAGCGTCAGCTATATGGACGCGCAGGTCGGCCGCGTGCTGGAGGAACTGCACCGACTCGGCCTCGAAGACAACACCGTCGTCGTCGTGTGGAGCGACCACGGTTTCCTGCTCGGCGAGCACGCCATCTGGGGCAAGCACTGCCTCTTCGAGCAGGCGGTTCGCTCGCCGCTCATGATCCGCTACCCCGGACTGCAGCAGCCGGGCCGCGTGAGCCAGGCCACGGTCGAGACGGTGGACCTGTTTCCCACGCTGACCGATCTGTGCGGACTGCAGGCTCCGGCGTCGCTCGACGGACAAAGCCTGCGTCCCAAATTGAATGACCCCGACGCGCCGTCCGCCAAGCCAGCGCTCAGCTTCTGGACCGGCGGCCAGCGGACAGTCCGAACCGATCGCTGGCGGCTCATCGTGCATCCTGTGAAGGGCGCGGAAGAGCCGCAGATCGAGTTGTTCGATTACGAGACCGATCCCGACGAAACGCGCAACCACGCTTCGGCGCATCCGAAAGTCGTCGCGGACCTGCTCGCGCGGCTGAACGAAGCGCCCGCTGTTTCCGCCACGAAGTGAAGCGACCCATGGAAGATCTCGAAAGGGCGAACCGATGAAGAGATGGGTCGTCGTTCTGGCGCTCTCGATCGCTTGCCTCGAATCGCTCGCCGGCCCGGCGCTGGCTTCGGAGCGTCCCAACGTTCTGCTGATCCTGCCCGACCAGATGCGGGCCAGCGCGATGGGTTGCGACGGGAACGCCGAGGTTAAGACGCCGAACATCGACCGTCTGGCCGCCGAGGGCATCCAGTTCCACCGGACGTACGCCAACGTGCCGGTCTGCTGTCCGGCGCGGGCGATCTTAATGACCGGGACGTACCCGCACGTCAACGGGATGGTCGCCAACGATCTGCGACTGCACGAGGATCAGGTGACGATCGCGGAGATCTTCGCGCAGGCCGGATATCGCACGGGCTTCATCGGCAAGTGGCATCTGGACGGCGGGCCGCGCGACCCCGGATTCGTGCCGCCCGGGCCGCGGCGGCAGGGATTCGAGTTCTGGGCGGCCTATCAATGCCATCACAAGCATTTCGCGCCGACCTACTTTCGTGACACGCCCGAAATCATCACCGCTCGAAAGTTCGAGCCGGAGGCGTCTTGCGACTTCGCCGTCGAGTTCCTCGAGTCGCAGCCGAAGGACCGCCCCTTCTTCCTCACGGTGCAGATGGGGCCGCCGCATGATCCCTATGGGGCGCCGGACGAGTACCTGCGACAGTACATCCCGGAACGGATCACGCCGCCGAAGAACTGGCGTCCGGGAAGCGAAACGCGACCCGCGCCGCCAGGCAAGAAAGGAGCGGGCGCAGCGTTCGAGCGTTTCGTGCCGCTCGGCGGGCTGGAAGAGATCGCAGCCTACTACGCGGCGATCACGGCCATCGACGACCAGATCGGTCGCCTGATGGAGACGCTTCGCGAAACGGGTCTCGACGAAAACACGATCGTGCTGTTCACCTCGGATCACGGCGACATGCTCGGATCGCACGGGATGCGCCGCAAGCGGAAGCCGCACGACGAATCCGCCCGCGTCCCGGGAATCGTCCGCTGGCCGGCTCGCATTCCGAAAGGCCGCGTCGTCGAGACGCTCTTCAGTCACGTGGACATGCCGCCGACGCTCCTCGCGCTGGCCGGTTTGCCCGTGCCGGAGAACATGCAAGGCGCCGATCTCTCGCGAGTCGCGCTGGGCGAGACGACCGACGGCCCGGACGCCGTCCTGCTGCAGATCTTCGTCCCGTACAACCCGGATCAGGTCGCCCAGCCATGGCGCGGCATCGTCACGGCGCGGCACACCTACGCCCGGTTCGAGCGCGAACCCTGGGCGCTGTTCGACCGGACGCATGATCCCGCAGAGATGCAAAACCTCGTCGCCGATCCCGAGCACGCGGACCTCCAGCGAGAACTCGACCGGCAGTTGACCACGCTCATGAAGCGTCACGGCGACGACTGGAACTTCAACTCGTCCGAGTTGGTCGAAGAGGGCGGGCGACTCTACCGCCACGCGACCTTCTACACGCTCGACGAATATCGCGCCTGGGCCGAAGCGAATTCGGACGAGGCCGACTGATCGCCGTCTTGCAGCGGTCCGGTTCAATGGCGCGCAATGCTCCCCACCCGAAGGCGAGTTCGACCGTCCCTCGTGGGTATGAGCGCCGCCTTCATCATCTAACGAGAATGATGAGCGAGCGAATCCGTCGGCGCCGTAAACGCGTCTCGTAGCCGGCGGTAGGCGGTCTCGACGTCGCGGGTGTATGCATCGACCTCGTCGCGATGTCCGTCTTCGACGGCGTGCTCCAGCAGTTCGAGTTTGTGGAGCAACACCCTCGCTTTCATGCGGCGGTAGTCGCTGAGCGTGAACTCGCGAAGGTAGACCCCGATCAGAAGGTCGCGCACTTCGCTCTCCATGATCGGGATGAACTTCTCGGTCAGTTCCCAGTCCTCGGTGCGTGCCGTCGCGACGACCTCGGTCTTCGTCCTGACCATGTTCGCGAACATCGTTTCCGAGTCGGGATAGTAGATGTAGCAGCCGACCACGCTGAATGCGACGAGGCCGCCGATGCTGGCCAGACCGACCGCCCAGTTCGGAAGCGACACATCGAGCTTCGAACGCGAAGCGGCAGGCTCGTTGGGCGTCAGCGCCCAGTTCCGCAGGCGATTCGACAGGCCCGTCATGCGCCCGATCGCGCCGGAGGCGACGAGGGCGAGAAGCAGGTAGAAGCAGACGCGAACGTCAGGCGTCCAGGCGTCCTGCAGCTTGCCGGCGAAGGCGCCGTAGGCCATATAGCCGCCGGACGAAAAGGGATTCGAGTAACCGTCGAACGCGTGGGTGTGATTCGCAGGCTCGACGTCTCGCGGCGTCAGCGGCTTGTCGATCGCGTACGCGAGTCCGAGCGTGACAGAGATCAACATCGCCGCCCAGAGGAGCGTCTTGCGGACGCCCATATCCGATATCAGCCAGCCGATCGTTCCCGGCTGGATGCCGGTACCGAAGACGAACAGAACGAACGCGGCGCCGATCGAATTGCCATGCTGCAGCATCGACGCGAGCTGGCCCATGACGGCCAGCGGAGTCGAGAAGACCCAGAACGCCAGGAACGCCATCCGCGCGGGGGCGACCGGGTTATCGGGCATCGCCTCGCCCTGAAGACTTCCGTGCGGAAAGATCGAACTGACGAAGAGCGAGCCGGAAAGCCCGAGCCCGATCCAGATCCAGTTCCGCCAGTCGCACGCCTGGTCGAGCGCGGTCACCAACGTCAGCGTCAGGCGCTTCGCGCCGGCGGGAGGTTGCGGCTCGTCGGGAAGCTCTTGCGGGACGAGCGGAAATGCCCAGTCCCAGAAGAAGCCGATGACCGTCACGACGACGAACGTCGCGGCGGCGAAGAGGATGACGGCCCACGGCTCGGCCAGCGTCAGACCGTAGATCAGCGACAGCGGGTTGAAGAGGGGCTCGGTCAACGCGAACGCGAGAATGCTGCCGGTCGTCACCTGGCTTCGGCGAAGTTCCCGGAGAATGGGCAGCGTCCCGAGCGAGCAGACGGGGAGCAGCATTCCCATGCCCCAGGACTTGATCAGCCCCCATCCGTTGGAGCCGTTGTAAAGCGACTGCACGCCCTTCGGGCCGAGAAAGACCCGGAACACGGCGACCGTCAGGAAGCCGCACAACAGCGTCGGCGTCGCGGAGAGAAACGCTTCGAAGACTCGCAGCGCGCCGCCTAGAAGAATCGTCTCGATCATGACTCGGGTCCTTCGGTCGAGGGATCCATGCCCGCCGCCTCGTCGCTCGCGAGTTCCGCAGGAGGATCCAGGCCTCGTTTCAGGCGATACGCGACGTCGGCGTCCCGGATCGCCTGCGGCATGCGTGCGAGTACCCGCACGGCTGCCGCGACCTCGGCTCCGGTCGGCGCCGCATCTCCGGACGCGGAATCGGCAGCTCGCTCCAGCGTGCGGCTCGCGTCGCGGACCCGGTTCCATGCGGCTTCGTCGAGTTCGGTCTCGGCGGCCAGTTCAGGCAGCCAGCGGGCGAGGTCGTACACTTCCTGGCGTGGAGTCACGTCGTGATGATGATCATGTCCGTGATCGTGGGTTGCGTTCGGACCGCAGAGAGCTTGCAAACGTGCGATCGCTGCGACCGCGTCTTTCGGGAAGTGGTGCGGTACGTGATGCTCCGCTTCGTGGTCATGCTCGTCGCCGCTGACGCCTACGACGTCAGGCGAGCAGCCGGCGAACAGCGAAAGCGCGAGCAGGAGGATGCAGATAGCTCCGACCGCGGCGTCGAACGATCGTTGGGCGGCGTCAAGCATCGGTCGGCACCTTCACTTGCGAAAGAATCTCCGCGATCGTCGCGGCGGGATCGTCGAACTCGCCGGATAGGCGCACGGCCAGCGTCGGCTCGGCGACGTCGAGAACGTCATCGGGGATGACGAAGTCGCGCCCCGAGAGATGGGCTCGCGCCTGGGCAAGCCGCATCCAGGTCAGAAGTCCGCGGGGGCTGAGCCCCAGCCGGACCGACGGATGCTTACGGGTCGCCGCCCCCAGATCGACCAGGTACTCGCGAAGCTTCGGATGGAACTCGACCGAGGCGACGTGTCGCTGCAATTCCTGGAGCTGACCGGGGTGGACGATCGGCGTTTGCGAGACGCGCTCTTCCCGATTCGATCCGATCGCCTCACCCAGCATGTCGACCTCCGTCGCCCGATCGGGGTAGCCGAGCGAAAGCTTCATCGCAAAGCGGTCGAGCTGCGCCTCGGGAAGCGGATAGGCCCCGTAGCTCTCGATCGGGTTCTGCGTCGCGATGACGAAGAAGGTCGGCGAAAGGCGATGGCATTCGCGATCGATCGTGACCTGACGTTCCGCCATCGCCTCGAACAGGGAACTCTGACTCCGCGGCGTCGCGCGGTTGATCTCGTCCGCCAGCAGCACGTCGCAAAAGACCGGTCCTTCGACGAACTCGAACTCCCGCGTCTTCTGGTCGAACATGCGAAAACCGGTGACGTCGCTCGGCAGCAGATCGGGCGTGCACTGCACGCGTGCGAAGCGTCCGCCGACCGCCGCGGCGAGAGCCTTGGCCAGCGTCGTCTTGCCCAAGCCCGGCATGTCCTCCAGCAGCAGGTGACCGCGCGCGAGCAGGCAGGCCAGCGCCAGTTCGATCGCCCGCTCCTTTCCCAGAATGGTCTGGTTCAGGCGTTCGCGGATCGCATCGATCGTCGACTGATGCGGGCACGCGGAACGCTTCGCTCGGTGAGTTTCCGACGTCGTGAGCAGGGTCATAGGTCGATTGAATAGAAGGAATCAGCCGTTCGCCGCGCGGGGAACCGCGACGGGTCGAATTCGCGGCATGTGGGCGAGAGCGAAGCGCAGCCGCTGAGCCCAGCGGTCGCGACGGTCGCGAACCGTCCGACGGAGCGAAGCGAAGATGAGGCGTCGGTTCAGTCGCTCGACCGTCTCGCGGTCCAGCGAAGCCTGCGAACGCGTCGAGTAGGCGCCGGCGTGATAGAGGGCGAGCCAATCCTCTGCGTCCCAGCGCGCCTCGATCGGCCAATCCTGCGAGAGCGCTGTGAGCCACTGTCGAAGCGTTTCGGACGGCGCTCGGCGGAAACCCGATAGCCCACCGATCCGGTCGAGCAGTTTCCGCGTCGCGATCAGGCGCTTACGAGGAGCCGCGAAGCTCTTCGCGAGCCAGAAAGCGAAATGGGCGAGCGCCAGCGTCTCCCGACGCAAGATCAAGACGAGCGTAAGTCCGATCAGCACGACGAGCGCCGTGATCGGGCGAGCTCGAAGAACGTCGAAGACGACGAGCGCGGCTTCGTACAGGGCGCGGACGAAGCTCGTCGGCGGCGCCAGTCGTTCGTAGCCCGGCGTCGGCTCCAGGACGACCCAGTCGCCCTCCGCTGTCCGGATCTCCGTCCAGAAGTGAACGTCTTCCGGCAGCACGAGCGTGCATTCCGATTCGCGGTCGTAGTTCTCCCGGCGAGCGTACATGCCGCTCGCGACGCGGACGTCGTACCCGCGCGCCCGCAGCAGCAGCGCCGTCGAAATGGCGAACAGGTAGTCGGGCCCCTGCTTCGACGCGAACAGAAAGTGTTCGGCCGCATCCTCCGCGTGTTCCGGCACGACGACGCCCGGCGCGTGCGAGCAGGTCGTTCGCACTCCGTCGACGATTCGCTCGACTTCTTCCCAGCCAGGTTCGGAGCCATCGCTCCAGGCGGCGGCCTGTTCCGCGATCGCCGGAGACGCCGACTGATCGTCGAGCCGCGCTGGCTCGGGCGGCGGAGTCGTTCCGGAACGGGAATATCTCGAGACGTCGCGAAGGCGCGCATCGCACTCGAAGATGGTGAATTGCGGAACCTCGGCCTTCTGGTCCAGTCGCAGCTGACCGCAGTCGGTCCAGACGAACAGGTCAGGCGAATCGAGCAGCTTGAGATGCAGGCTCTCGATCCCTTCCGGCGTCGGAACGCGATTCGTCGCCAGCCGCACGACGCGGACGCCGCTCCGTTCGCTCCAGTCCGATTCGGTTTCCGGAACGGAACCGGGGGTCCACGCGAGCCAGGGTTTTCCGCCGACCTGTTCGAGTCGCAGGGGCGGATGCGACTCCGAGTTCTCGTCCGCCTGATGCGTCAGCGAACGCCCGTCCCAATGGTTGAACGACTCCAACCGCAGGTGAGCCGGCGTACGTCCGACGAAATGCAGCACGGCCCGCGACTTCTTCTCGGGCGGGATCGTCTTCGGGGTCTGCGCCCGTTCGCGAATCGAATCGAACTCGCGGGAAGGCGTTTCGGCCTTCGAGCGATGGACGTGCTCCCGCTCTTCCAGCATCGGGCCGAGCGAGATCGCGCGATGTTGCTTCTTGTCCTTCTTTTTCTTCGCCGGCTCCTGATAGGTGTCGTTGAACATGTCGTAGAGCGACGGTTCCTCCGACTCCAGGAACAAGTCCGTCTCGACCGGGGCGAAGCTCATCGCTTCGTCGGTCGCGCCGACGGCCTGGTCGCCGTCATGCACGCCGCCCCACGCCTGCGAGTCGGACCACGTCGTTCCTCCCGAGCTGGGGAAGAGTTCGCCCAGCGTGCCGGCGGCGCTGGAACGGGTCGCGATCAGCGCCCCGCCGACCGCGACGAGGGCCACGACAGCGACGGCCATCGACGTCGCTCGCCACGGTACGGAGAGCGGCTGTTCTTCGCCCCGGTAGGTCTGCAATCGATCCCAGGAGTAAGCGACGAGCCACCAGACGCCCAGAAAGCAATAGACCCCGGTGATGATCGCGACCGGCCACTTCCAGAGGACCAGGAACGCCATCGCGGTCAGGGCCAGGCTGCTGACGGCCGCAGCGGGCGCCGCCACTCGCACGTGCGGCAGAAAGGCGAGCGTCAGCATGGCGTTTCGCAGCGCCGTGACGAGCAGGACTTCCGCCGGAAGTCCCCAGCCGAGGAGGCGAGCGATGCCTTCGCCCGCGATCGGCAGCGCGGCCATCGCGAACACGGCAGCCGTCTCGGTTCCGGAGAATAGTTGCCGCGGAGCCGCATTTCTCTGCAGGTAGCGGCCGAGACCCCACGCGATGATCGCTGTCATCAGCGTCTCCGCGAGGTACAGCCGCGGCATCGCCAGTCCGTCCCAGAAGGAGACCAGCATCGCGGCGGTCGCGACGAAGCAGAGCGCGCGAGTGAGCAGAATCATCGCGCGGCTGTCGACGGAGGATTTCATTTCACGCATGACGCCAGCTCTCCTGCATCAGCCGGCTCCACGCCTGCGGAAATCGTTCCTGAAGCGCCGGGAGTCCGACCACGCTCAGGCATCGCGCCGCGACGACCGTCGACGCCAGATCTAGGTCGGTCGCCTCGTCCTCCGACAGCACGACGTCGAATCCCCGCGCTCGCTGCGAGCGACTTTGCGACCGCCCTTCCGATCGAAGACCGATCTGAAGCGACATCGAATCTTTCGAGGTCGCCTCGCGGGAACGCTGCGAACTCGCGGAAGCCGCGCGGCTTCCGCGACAGCACGGCTTCCACGCCGCCAGCGTCTTGTAGAACCCCGTCAAGCTTCTTCCAGGGCGTAGGGTGAAGCTCGCTTCGTCGCCCAGACGGAAGTCGACCGTCGCGTTCTGTCGGAGCAACGTCTCCGCCGCGCTGCACGCGATGCGGAGACTCCATTCGCGAGTCGAATCCCGGTCGATGCCATCCGAACTCAGCGCCAGCGGATCGATGGCGACGGTCGCGCGTGCAGCCGCGGGGCTCTGCCGTTCGCAGACGACGAACCGATCGTGCTTGGCCGTCAGGGACCAGTGAATCTGCTTGAGCGAGTCGCCGCGGCGATAAGGCCGCACCGATTCCCGTTCGCCCTCGTCGCCCGCTTTCGACGAGCTCGGATCGGCTTGCGTCCAAGACGCTCCGCCCGGCAGGGGACAGGGCGCCAGAGTCATCGTCGCCGGAGCCACATGCAGCTGGGCGTCGACCGCCACCGGCTTGCCGCAGGTCCACAGTCCGAACGGGAAGGCGGTGCGAATGGCCAGCGACTTGGCCGGATAGACGCCTCGGGCCGTCGGCGTCCACGACGTCTTCACGATCATCTTCGACCAGCCCGACACGGCAGAGACTGCCAGCGTGGGACCCTCCTGCTCCGAAGAGAGACCGCTCAGTTCCTCGCCCGCGAGGAACAGCCCCCACACGGGAAAGGGCCAGCGGTTCACGATCTCGAAGCGGACCTCGACCGGCTCCTCCTCGCGGACGAGATCCGTTCCGAATTGAAGAGTCGCGTCGATGCCCCGCATCCCCAGCCAGGGCCACAGGATGCCCAGCGCGATCGTCGCGACGCCCACCGCCGCCAGCGCGAAGCCTTGCGGAGCTACCGCGATGCCGCAAAGGCACGCGAGAACCGTAGCGAGGATCAGCACGCCGAGCGGCGTCTTGATCCAGTAGACGTAGCGATTCGCCCACGGAGTATGGTCCTCCGTGAGCGCCCGGCGCAGCGTGCGGGCAATTGAGTGCAGGCTCATGGAACGTTCCCGTCGATCGTCGAAGTTCCGGACGAATCGGACGCGAACTACGCAGCGTCGCGGGCATCGCACGGCGCTCGCTCGTCGTTCATCGACGCTCAAAAAAGAGCCGTCGAGGTAACGAAGTCGAGACGCGGGCGAGGGGCAAGCGACCGGGACTCGGAAGCGATCCGACGGTCAGGCGGCGCAGTTCGTCATCCGCATAGCGGAATCAGACGACGGCGGGCGGTCCGCGGCAGGCGGCCGAGCGAAGAGCGAATTCGACCGGCGCCGACGCAGGAAGTTCCTGCACGGCGACGACGTCGATCGTCGGGAGAACGCAGCCCTGTTCCGGCTGCGACAGCACGAAACTCGCGAACAGAGCGCAAAGCAGGCAGTCCGAATCGGCGGCCGTCCGCAGTTCGCACCGGCCTTCCCGGGCGACAGGTCCCGCGACGCATTCGTCGACGGACGTGACGCAGGTCCCGTGTTCGCAGCCGCCGCACACGTCGCTTTGCGAGGCGATCGACGACGCGCGGTCGTAGACGGGATCGCCGACGGTGAGATGGCCGCCGCAACCGCAGTCGCCGTGGGACATCCCCGGCAGGAGATGCAGCGCCGGCAGAAACGTCGGGATCCCGATCGCCGCGAGGGCGGCGAGCGTGAGGACCGATCGGATGGCTGCCGGGAAGAACATCGATTTGCCTTATGCAAGTCGATTGTAAGTGGCGGACGCTTCCGCTCAAGAGCCGTTTCGTGACTTCATCGAAACTTATCGAGTTCGCGGAAGAACTTGCGTTCATCCACGAACGCCATCGCCTCAGCCCCTCGCGGGACTCGCAGGCTCTGGGCGCTGAACTCTCCCCGGACGATCGAATCGGCGGCGTCCAAATCTTCGAGCCGTCGCAGCAGTCCCGGTAGCGGCCCTTGGAAACTGCTTCGTCGACGAATCCGAACGAAGTCTGCACTTCAGCGGCGACCTCCTCGTCGGGTAGGCGGAACGCGGTGTCGCAGTCGGAGCAGAGGAAGTACCGCCGAAGCGCTGCGACCTGGCCCTAGATCTCGGCGCCGACGGCCTCGTATCGCCCTATCGAGTCGCCGAACGCGATCCGCCGGGCGAGCCCCGTCGCGAGGAACTCTACGAGAACACGAGAGATCGATCGTCCGGTCGATTCGCTGAAGTCGATCTGCAAGGAAGGCTTCCGCGAAGCGACTGCAGTCGGATCGCATAGCGAGTGTTCCGCGAGCAGGCGGAGATAGGCCGCGTGGCTCTCAGCGGAGCCGTACGGGCCAAGGTAGAGCTCCCGTCCGGCGATGCGGACAACCGCGTGATTCCACGACTTGAAGTGACGATAGCCGGGCGGCTTCTTCGTTCGGCGAGACATCGCGAGACCGATCCACGCCCGTAAAAGTAGTACTTGGTAGTACAGACTTGCGGGAAGCGGAACGTTCTCGCGAGTACGGCTCGCGAGGCAATTGCTTGCTGGGAACGAAGTTAGGGAAGTACACCCGAGAGGATTCGAACCTCTAACCCTCGGTTCCGAAGACCGATGCTCTATCCGATTGAGCTACGGGTGCGTCTCGATGCAGTTGGACAGGTCGCCGAACCGCAATCACCTCGGCATTATTCCGGCAGGGCGTCGCCGTCGCAAGACCGGCGGTCAATCTCGCGGCGGTCGAAAAAGGAGTCGGTCGCGGGCCCGCTGGGACGACCGCTCCTGCGGGAGAGGGGTCGGGGAGAGAATCGGAACTCTTGAAGCGCCCCCAGCTCGGACCTATAACCAAGGAAGAGCCGAGACCGCAGATCGCCTTCGCGGAACCTAACCTACGCGAAACCGTAGTACCCCGGGCGGAAGTCAAAATCCCGGCAGGTCGCACGCTCCTCCTCTTCTCCACGATTCCGATGATCGATGAGCGGCTCTCGATGACGAGCGTCACGTTGCGAGTCCTCGACGGCGCCGATCGCGGCAAGGTTCACGCCGGACTCCGCACGCCGATCACGATCGGTCGCGAGGAAGGGAACACGATCCAGCTCAACGACGAGCGGGTCAGTCGCTTTCACGCCAAAATCCAGTGCGATCAGGACAAGTTGATCCTGACCGATCTGGAGAGCACGAACGGCACGAAGGTTAACGGGGAAGAGACGCAGATCCGCATCCTCCGGTTCGGAGACGTCGTCTCGATCGGCAAGACCTCGTTGCTGTACGGGTCGCGGGAAGAGATCGCGGAACGGCTGGCGCGGATCTCGCCCGATGACGTTCCGTCCCAGCTCGGGTCCTACCTCAAAGCGGCCAAGGGAGGCGACTCTTCGCCCGCAGCGGTTCGTGCCGAAGTGCAGGCGGCGCTCCAGGCGCTCCATCCGCCGCCCCTCCCGGAGCGGCTTTCGCCGGCCCAGTCCGCTCAGGTGGCGGAAGTGCTTGAGTATTTTCACATTCGCATGCGTCGATTGGCGAAATCGGCCAACGGATTGCCTGGATCGGAAAAGATCCAGCTCGATGCGCGTCAGTGGCAGGAACTGCTGGACGTGCAGTCCCGCCTGGCGGAGTATCTGCGGCGGATCGCCGACCCCGACCCCCGGCCCTGACGTCAACCGTCCGAAGTACGGCCCCCGCGGCTGGTTGTCACGCCGCTCAAGGCTCCTAAGAAACCGTAGCGGCCGGCGCTGTGCCGCCGGCAGAATCGATTCGGTTTCCCAGGAGTCACCCGCCATGATGCGAGCTCTCGACGCGGTTCGCCGCGGAGGCATCGCCCTCGCCCTCTTCTCCGCCGCCGCCTTCTTCGCCTCGGCGCCGCAGGCCGAAGCCGCGTACGAGTACGAAGCCGCGCTCTACTCGAGCTACGCGTACGACTACTCCTATTACGCTTACGCGTACGAAGGCTTCCCGGACTACTCGACGTACTACGACGGGTTTCTCTATGCGTACTACGGCGAGTACTACTCCGGGATCGCTTACTCGAACTTCGCCGACACCTACTTCTACGACGCGTACGTCAACCACTACTACGCGTACTACTATTTCGACTACCTCTACTCGGTCTACGGCGGAACGTACACGTACTACGCCCTGCTTTACAACTACTACGCGTATTACTACAGCTACTACGCGTTCGTGACCTGACCGACGCGCCATGGCCAGAACGACCTTCGACGGCGGCTCGCGAACTCTTCCGCGAGCCGCCGTTTTCGTTCGGAAACCGGGTCCGCGAGCCCGCCTCGAACCCGCAAAATGAAAAATCAAAGAAAACTGTTGACTCCCCTCCCCTCAGGTGGCCTAATCAGCGAGGTAACGGGTTTCGCTCGCGGCTTCTAATGGAGTGACGATCATGACTTCCGCTCGCGCCCTCTGTCGTTCCGGGTTCCTGGCTGCCGCGATCGCGGTCGCCAGCCTCTTCTCGTTCTCCTCTCGTGCAGAGGCCGTCTACGAGTACGAGGCGGACCTCTACTCCTACTACGGCTACCTGTACAGCTACTACGCCTACAACTACGAGTACTATTACGCGGACGACTACTATTACGAGTCGTACTACTGGGGTTATTACGGCAACGTCTACGCCTCGTACGCGTACCAGAACTACGACGACTACTATTTCTACGACGCGTCGACGTACCACTACTACGCGTATCTCTACTCCGACTGGCTCTACAGCGCCTATGGAGGGACGTACTCGTACTACGCGTCGTACTACAACTACTACGCGTACCTGTACAGCTACTACGCGTACCTCTACTGACCGGCCGTCAGGAGGAGCGTCCGATCGCCGCTGCGGATCTACCGGCCGCAGCGGCTACAGGTGCGCTGATCGGTCGGGCTTCAGCCGCCTGCGGCGAGCGCCGCGAGACGCTGGTGGACGCAGGTGACGGCGAGCGCGCCGTCGCCCACCGCGAAGGCGCAGCGCTTCGTCGTTCCGGAGCGGCAGTCGCCTGACGCGAACACGCCGGGCAGCGATGTCTCGAGTTCGCACGGATCCCGATCGAGGGTCCACTCCGGCGCCCGACGCAGGCCAGGGCCGGTCACGACGTAGCCGCGGTCGTCCCGAAGAACCGTCGGCGGCAGCCACTCTGTGTGCGGCTTCGCCCCGATGAAGACGAAGACGGACGCGCACCCCTCGCGGCGGATTTCGCCGGTCTCGCGATTCCGGATCGTCGTCTCGCGCAGGCGATCATCGCCTTCCAGGCCTTCCACCTCGCAGTGCGACAGGACCTCGACGTTGGCCGTCAGGTCGATCCGTTTGGCGAGGTATTCCGACATGCTCTTGCGCAAGTCGTCTCCCCGAATGACGACGAGCACGCGATCGGCGAACTCCGACAGGAACATCGCCGCCTGACCTGCGGAGTTACCGCCTCCTACGACGATGGCGGTCGATCGACTGCATCCGCGGGCCTGAACGGAAGTGGCGGAATAGTGAATCCCGGCCCCTTCGAACCGGCTGCAGTTTTCGATCGGCAGGCGACGATACGACACGCCCGTCGAAACGATGACCGACTTGGCCCGGACGATTCCTTCCGTGCAGAGCGAGAGCCGTAGCTCGTCGCCCGCAGAATCGATCGACCGCACGCCGACGGGCGACGTGAACTCCACCCCGAACTTCAGCGCCTGAAGATAGCCCCGGTTGGCCAGTTCTTCGCCGGACAGACCCGAGGGAAATCCGAGGTAGTTCTCGATCTTCGAGCTTTGCCCGGCCTGCCCCCCGGGTCCGACGCGGTCGAGAACCAAGGTGCGCAAGCCTTCGCTCCCGGCATACACCGCCGCGGCCAGTCCGGACGGACCCGCGCCGACGATGGCGACGTCGTAGAGTTCGTTGCGGATCGTGCGGGAGATGCCGAGGCATTCGGCGATCTTGCCCAGCGACGGCTTGCTGACGATGTGCTTGTTGCAGGCGATGACCGGCGCGTCGGCCCGTTCATGCCCGAGCGATCGCAGCAGTTCCTCTCCGTCCGCTTCCTCCACGTCGTAGAAGGTGTGCGGCACGAAGTTCTTGCGGAAGAACTCCCGCAGGTCCTCGATTTCCTTAGAGTTCGATTCGCCGATCAGCCGCACGCCGACGAAGCCTGAACGCCGCAGCAGCTCGCGTCGTTTCTGAAACGCTTCGAGCAGCATGTCGCTGAGCGACGGCGCCTCGCCCAGCAGGCGCCGCAGAGCCCGGGCCGAGAGTTCGTACGCCTCGCATTCTCCCTTCGCGAACGCGGAGACGATCGCCGGACGCCCCGTGAGCAGATCGACGTCGCCGGTGAACTCCCGCTCGCGATGCGTGGCGACCTCGCGCACTTCGCCGGAGGAACATTCGCGGATGGCGACTTCGCCCGACTTCACGACGAAGAAGGAATAGTTCCTGTCGCCCGTCTCGAACAGCGCTTCGCCGTCCTGGAAGCGACGCAGCGTCGCCAAATCCGCGACGCACTCAAGCTGGCCATCGTCGAGATGGGGGAAAGCGACTTCGGCCGCCGAGAGTTTCGTTTCCGTCATCTGGATCACGGACGCCTCGCCAGTCGCAGTTCGATCGAATCGCCGCTCCAGCGAGCGACGGAACGATTATCGCCCTGCGCCGCCGTCAAGGAAACGAGCGCGGCCCGCGAATCAGATCGACCAGTCCCGCTGCGGCTCGGTATGCACGAGCGGGTCGCCCGGCGTCAGGTCGACGATCCGCGCGGCCGCTTCGTCGATTTCTTCGCGGTTCACGTACTCCCGCAGTTCCAGCTCGAACGCGACCGACTCACCCGGCGCAAGCGTTCGGACCCTGCCCCGCTCGCGCTCGTACGGCTTCGGATTGGGGTAATTCGTCCCGGGCTCCAGGCCGGTCACGTAGCCCTCGTCCAGCGAGGCCGTGTTCTTCCACTGGGCGAAGCAGGGAAGTTCCTCGCGATTCCAGGCCAGGCCGAAACCGCGCTCGCCGCCCGGCGACGCGAGCAGCGCCTCGGTCATGCTTTCGGCGTCGGAGGCGAGTTCGAAGAAATAGACCTGCTCCGCATAGCCCGGCTCCGGACCGGCGTAAGTCGCCCAGCCGCGAGCGTCTTCGGCGGCACGCGAATCCCGCGGCGCCGACTGGACGGCCGGAACGTGCAGCCTCGCTCCGTCGGCCAGAATCGGCGAGCCGACGTTGACGTGGTAAAGCATCTGCATCTCCGCCGGCTTGCCCGAGCGGTTGGCGACGCGGTCGCGAACCCTCAACGTCCGCTCGCCGATCGGCAGCCGATACTCCACATGCAGCGCAAGATCGCGGATAAGACACCGCGTCTCGCTGACGAGTCCGTCGATGACGATTTCGTCCGTCGCGGCGTCAAATCGCACGCCGACGAAGTGCGCGGGCCGATTGCCGATACGGCCATGCAGCGGCGCGGAAAGCCGGCCCTGCGCGTCGAACAGCGGCGGACCGTTGCTGTCCAGTCCGCAACGGACGAAGAGCTCGTCGAAACCTTCGAGCCACCCCAGTCCGCCCGGATCCATGAGCGGCACGAACGCAGGGTTCACCGGTCCGCGAACGGGCGAGCGCCATCCGAGGCTCATTTCGCCTTCGATCCGCCAGACGCTCATCCCGCGCGTGGGCAGGATGAAAACGGTCCAGGGACCGTTATCGACTTCCAGCAGATCGACGCCGTCGGAAAGCCCGCCCGCCAGACGGGTCCAGCGAAAGCCGAGTTCCGACGCTCCCTCGCGCCCCGCCAGCGCCGGGGAGAAAGAGTCGCCGTGACGCGACACGGCTTCCTGATAGACACGGTTCTCGGTGTCGAGCAGCGTCCAGCGGTCCTGCATCTTCGTCGTCCGGCAGAGAGGAGCGCCGCGACCGGCGCATCCGGCGGCGGCGATTTCCGGCCACCTTACGGCGCCGCGACGACGTTTCCAATCAGGCGTGCGGTTCGATCGACTACGCCGGGAAGGCATTCGCCCGAGTCGAACGGAAGTGGTCGAGTCCTTTCCCGCGTGCTTGCTTGTGCGCCCGGTGAGCACGGATTAAAACGGGGCGTCATTGCACGTCGCGGGAGCGTTCTTTCCCACTGACGCCTTGTTGCGTCCGGTTACCGGACCATTCACGATCGCTTAACCGACTTCTCCATGTCCACCGCCACGATCGTCAAAGACAACGTTCAGCCGATTCTTGAAAGCGCGCTCGACGCCGGCGAAGGCCTGCTCCGCCTGACGCCGACGTGGGTGCCGCGCAGCTTTCTCCATCCGGGCAAGCGGATCAAGCTCCATCCGGACGACTGGTACGCCTACGGCAAGGAACGGGGCGGCATCGACGAACGCTGGTTCGCCAGCACCACCGAGGCCGCGAACGAGGGCCGCGTCTGGCACGAAGGGCTCAGCTTCTGCCTGCACGAAGGGAAAACCTTCCTGCTGAAGGACGCTGTCGCCGAGATGGGCAAGCGCCTCATCGGCGATAAGATGTTTTCGAAGTACGACCGCTGGCCGGTCTATTCGAAGTTCTTCGACAACATGGGGCCGATCCCCCATCACATGCATCAGTCGATGGCCGACGCCAAGCTGGTCGGCCAGGAAGGGAAGCCGGAGAGCTACTACTTTCCGCCCCAGTACAACAACTGCGACAACAACTTCCCCTACACGTTCATGGGCCTCGAGCCCGGCACGACGAAGGACGACCTGAAGAAGTGCCTGGAAGCCTGGAACAAGGGCGACAACGGCATTCTCTACCTGTCGAAGGCCTATCGCCTGAAGCGCGGCACGGGCTGGCTCATCCCGCCCGGCGTGCTGCACGCTCCCGGTTCGCTCTGCACCTACGAACCGCAGTGGGGCAGCGACGTCTTCGGCATGTTCCAGTCGCTCGTCGAAGGCCGCAGCGTCCCCTGGTCGCTGCTGGTCAAGGACATGCCCGCCGACAAGCATCAGGATCTCGACTTCATCATCGGCCAGCTCGACTGGGAGAAGAACGTCGATCCGAACTTCATGGACAACAACTATCTCGAACCGATCGCCGCCGACTCGGGCGACGGCTGGGTCGACAAGTGGATCGTCTACGGCAAGGTCGACGGCGATCAGCTCTTCAGCGCGAAGGAGCTGACCCTGGAACCGGGCGCCTCGTGCACGATCAAGGACGCTGCCGCCTCGGGCTGGATCACCGTCCAGGGCAAGGGTCGCATCGGCAACCTGCCCCTGCAGACGCCGGCCATGATCCGCTTCGGCGCGACGACCGAGGACGAGGTTTTCATCAGCCACGAAGCGGCGACCCGCGGCGTGAAGATCACGAACGACGGCAGCGAGCCGCTCGTCGGCCTGCGTTACTTCGGCCCGGACGCCTTCGGCAAGGTGCCCAGCGTCGGCGATCATAAGAAGAAGTAGGGCCGAGCGTCGCTCCGTTAGGTCAGGCATTGCCTGACGGCTACTTCGAACGAGCGTCCTCCGCGTAAAGAGCTATCCGTTCGCGCAGACCGCGCGAGCGGACCACCCGACCGGCGATCTGCCGTCGTCAGGCGATGCCTGACCTACGGAGGACGCTGATTCGCCTGACTCATCGAATCTCTCTCCTGCTGGATAACGCCATGAGCGCCGCAACCGCGACTCATACTTACCCGAAGCTTCACAACGCTGCCTGGCCGGGCGTCGTCGGCAAGGGAAGCGAAGGGGGCGAGCCGTTCATCGCGCTCGACACGATGCTCGACCTGACCGCCGCGGCGGAGGTGGACGGGCAGAAGTTCGACGGCGTCGACCTGTTCCTGTTCGACCCGCATGTCAGCATCGATTCGACCGACGACGATCTGAAGCGGCTGGCCGACAAGGTCACTTCGCGCGGCCTCGTCATCGGTTCGGTCGTGGCGCCCGTCTGGCCTCCGACCGGCGGCGGATCGGCGATGGGCTCGCAGGAAGAGCGTGCGAACTTCCTGACGCAGGTTCGGAAGGGCTGCGCGATCGCACGCAAGCTCCGCGAGATGGGCGTGCGACCGTACGGCGTCGTTCGCATCGACTCCGCTGCGGGCGTTCATGACTGGTCCGCTGATCCTCACGAAAGCCAGAAGAAGATCGCCGAGACGTTCCGCGCCGCAGCCGACATCGCCGCGGCGGACGGAGAGAAGCTCGCCGCGGAAGGCGAGATCTGCTGGGGAGGCATGCACTCCTGGAAGCGGATGGTCGAACTGCTGGAGATGGTCGGCCGGCCCGAGGTCGTCGGTTTCCAGGCCGACATGGCGCACACCCTGCTCTACCTGATGGGCTACAACGCGCCCGATGACGCGATTCTGCCCCCCGACTTCGACTGGTCGGACAAGGCCGCGAAGAACGAGGCGCTCAAGAAGCTGACCGACGCACTGCGTCCCTGGACGATCGACTTCCACGTCGCCCAGAACGACGGCACGGTGTTCGGCTCCGGCTCGCACGACAAGACGGGTCGCCACTGCCTGCCCGACGCTCCGGGGGCGAAGCTCGACATCGCTCACGACGCCGGCTACTGGCTCAAGGGACCGTCCGGCGAGCCGACGCGACGCTTCCAGCACATCTGCTGGGACGGCTGTATGTTCCCCAACGACGTGATGCAGAAGCCCGAGACCTGGAACAAGATCCTCGCCTCGATGGTCGCCGTGAAGAACGCGCACGGCTGGGATTGAGATCTGTCGCTCCCGTCTGAGCGGGGGACGTGAGTCTCCCGAGGCGCAGCGGTTCGAGCGTCGGAAACCTCGGGGGACTCACGTCCCCCGCTCAGAGAACACGAACAACGAACGCGAATCCTCTCCGATTCAGGAACCCCGTCGCGATGAAAAAGAAGCCGCTGAACGTGGCGATGATCGGCTACGGCTTCATGGGCAAGGCCCATTCGAACGCCTACGCCCAGGCCAATCATTTCTTCGACTTGGAGTACGAACCGGTCCTCAAGGCGCTCTGCGCTCGCAACAAGGACAAGGCCAAGTCCTTCGCCGACAACTGGGGTTACCAGTCGATCGAAACCGACTGGCGGGAGGTCCTCAAGCGAGACGACATCGACGCCGTCGACATCTGCACGCCGAACAACCTGCATGCGGAGATCGCCATCGCCGCGGCCGAAGCGGGCAAGATGATCCTCTGCGAGAAGCCGCTCGCGATGGACGCCGCCGAAGGCGAGAAGATGTGCCAGGCCGTCGAGAAGGCGGGGGTCAAAAATACCGTCTGGTACAACTACCGCCGCGCTCCGGCCGTGACGCTGGCCAAGCAGCTCATCGACGAAGGGCGCCTGGGGCGGATCTTCCACTACCGGTCGGTCTTCCTGCAGGACTGGACCATCAACGCCGACGTTCCGCAGGGAGGCGCCGCGACCTGGCGCCTCGACGTGGAAGCGGCGGGCTCGGGCGTGACGGGCGACCTGCTCGCGCACTGCATCGACACGGCCATCTGGCTCAACGGCGGCGTCGATACGGTCTCCGCCATGACCGAAACGTTCGTCAAGGAACGCAAGCACGCCGAGACGGGCAAGATGCAGAAGGTCGGCATCGACGACGCCTGCGCGTTCCTCGCCCGGTTCGACAACGGCTCGCTCGCCGTGTTCGAATCGACGCGTTACGCCCGCGGCCACAAGGCGCTCTACACGTTCGAGATCAACGGCGAGAACGCTTCGATCTCGTGGGACCTGCACGACCTGCATCGGCTGAACTACTTCGACCATTCCGACGATTCGATCGTCCGCGGCTGGCGGAGCGTTCACGTCAGCGACGGCGACATGCCCTACATGAAGAACTGGTGGGTGCCCGGTTTGCAGATCGGGTACGAACACACGTTCATCCACCAGGTCGCCGACTTCCTGAAGAGCCTGGAGACGGGCGAGAAGTGCGATCCCGACTTCCGCACGGCCCTCGAGACGCAGAAGATCTGCGACGCCGTGCTCAAGTCCGGCAAGAA
Organism: Lignipirellula cremea; assembly: GCF_056501455.1. NCBI lineage: Bacteria > Pseudomonadati > Planctomycetota > Planctomycetia > Pirellulales > Pirellulaceae > Lignipirellula > Lignipirellula cremea. Next base: position 3,428,983 of record NZ_CM151415.1, on the reverse strand, counting down.
CGGCGCGTGGGAGAAGGTCGCCGACTGAGAAGGAAGGCGTTCGCCGCCCACGATGGCGCGAGCGCTGACCCTGCGCTCAGCATGTTGCCGTGTGCCACGGCTGGCTTGTCCAGCCGTGCGGGGTGGGGTCGATTGCGAGCGCGGGTTCAACGCCTCTTCGGCGTCCGGCGTCGAAGAAACGTTCCGGCCGAAATATCGGCTGGACAAGCCAGCCATGGCACACAAGAGGCGATCGGCCAGGCGGGCGCGACGTTGAACTATCTCTGTCACGCCCATCTTTGGCTCGACCGGCCCTGGTTCGCGGCAGGAACCGCGACGCCGGACTGGCTCGGCGCGGTCGATCGTCCGGCCCGCGTCAGGTCGCGTCGGGCGTGCGAGTTCGTGCGGGATCCTGACGAGCGGCTGGCCCAGTTCGCCCGCGGCATCGTCCAGCATCACCACGACGACGACTGGTTCCACGCGACGCACCGGTTCGCACAGATTCAGTTCGACATCGGCGCCGAGCTGAAGCAGGTCCTCCCCGACGATCGCAGCTTCCGGCCCTCGTTCGCGGTGCACGTGCTGGTCGAGATGCTGCTCGACGCGATCGTCGCCGAGCAGAGCCCCGGCCTGCTGGATCGCTATTACGAAACGATCGCGGCGATCGACGCCGGCGAGGTCGAGGCCTTCGTCAATCGCATGGCGCCGAAGCCGACCGAGGTTCTCGGTATCTGGATCGGGCGGTTTCTCGAAGAGCGTTTTCTGTACGACTATCTGGACGACCCGGGATTGTTTCGCCGGCTCAACCATGTACTTTTGCGGGTACGTTCGACGCCGCTGCCGGAGGAGGCCCTGCCGACGCTGGCTTTCGCCCGGGAACAGGTTCGCCTGCATCAGGGCGAGCTGCTCGTGCATCTTCACGACCGCGAAGCCTACGGCGAACGTTGCGGCCTCGACGGCTAGAGGCTGACCCGCCTGGTCAGCTCAGCTCTCCCTTCCGAAGCGACCTCTTCAGAAAGACTCCGCGATGCGATTCGGCATGAACCTGCTGCTCTGGTCGGGCGGCCTGAACGAAGAACTCGTTCCCGTGATCGAGTCGCTCAAGGAGATGGGCTACGACGGCGTCGAGGTGCCGCTCTTCGACTACGACGTCGACTTCGCCCCCTGGGGCGAGCGTCTGGCTGCGATGGGTATGGGCGTGACCGCGGTGACCGTGCGCAACCTCGACGACAACCCGATCTCGCCTGAGAAGAGCGTCCGCGACCGGGGCGTCGCGCTCAACAAGAAGGCGATCGACTGCTGCGACGCGCTCGGCGCGACGCACCTGATCGGCCCGTACCATTCGGCGATCGGGCACTTCTCGGGCAGCGGACCGACGACCGACGAATGGAACTGGGGAGTCGATTCGATGCGGCAGGTCGCCGACCATGCAGAATCCGCGGGCGTGATCCTCGGCGTCGAGGCGTTGAACCGGTTCGAGTGTTATCTGCTCAACACGCACCGCGACGCCGCACGCTTCGCTCGCGAAGTGGGAAGCGAGAACTGCCGCTGCATGTTCGACACTTTCCACTGCAACATCGAAGAGAAGACGTTCGCCCAGGGCATCCGCGACTGCGGCGACATGCTCTGCCACGTCCATATCTCCGAGAACGATCGGAGCATCCCGGGCACCGGCCACGTCAACTGGACCGAGACGTTCGACACGCTGAAGGCGGTCGGCTACGACGGCTGGCTCATGATCGAGGCCTTCGGTCTGGCGCTCCCCGAGATCGCCGCGGCGACCAAGATCTGGCGCAAGATGTACTCCGACGAGTTGACGCTCGCGTCGGAAGGTCTCGCCTTCATGAAGAGCGAGTACGCCAGGCGCTGGCGTTAAGCGACCGGCTCGTCAGGCGAGCGGAGCGGCGCGAGCCCTCTGTGTCGTTCGGCCGCGGATCGCAGGTCGTTCCCACGGAGGGCTGACACCCTCCGCTCACCAGGGAAAGAGCGTTCCGATCGAGAGAACTACCGCCGGCTGCTTTGCTCGCGGTAGGCGGCGACGCCGGCGGCGCTGGCCGGCTGAATGTAGGCGTAATACGTCTTGTCGCCGCGGAGGACCAGCACGCGGATCGTCTCCGCCGACTGCATCTCGGGCTGGCTCAGGATGAAGGCCAGGTTGTCCCGGTTGGCCGTCTCCCAGATGTGCATCCCGACGAGGACGTCGCCCCGCTGCAGGTACTGGCCTGCGGCGGAACTGCCCGGTCGGACGTCGGCGATCTGGAACCCGCCGCGGAAGCGCTGGTTCAACGTCTGAACCGAGTTCCCGTCCAGCGGCTGCAACTTCAGGCCGAGCGTCTCCCAGATCGCCTGTTCGAGCGACGCTTCGTTGAAGGCGACCTGCACGGGACGCGACGCCTCGAACTTCAGCGACAGACTCTTGGTTTCGTCTTCCCGCCTGATCGAGCAGGTGACCTGATCGAGCGGCGTCGCCGCCAGGAACACGCGTTGCCAGTCGAGAGCCCGCGACAGTTCCAGGTCGCCGGCCTGTTCGAGTACGTCGCCAGGAATGAAGCCCGCCGTTTCGGCAGGACTGGACGGCTCGACCGAGTCGATGACGCAGACCGGCTTGCCCGCCTTGTAGACCGTCTTCACCTGCAGACCGTGGTAGCGTTCGCTCCCCGCCTGCTGCATCAGTCGTCCGGCGACGTCGAGCGCCTGATCGATCGGAATCGCGAAGCCGATACCCTGGGCGCCGACGCGAACGGCGACGTTCAGGCCGATCATTTCGCCGTCGATGTTGAGCAGCGGCCCGCCGGAGTTGCCGGGGTTGATGCTGGCGTCGGTCTGGATCAGATCGCGATACTGCTGCGTCTCGTTGACCGGCACGGTGCGATGCAGGGCGCTGATGACGCCGATGCTGACCGTGTGGGAATATCCGAAGGCGTTGCCGACCGCGATGACGGGCTCGCCCTGCATCAGGTCGCTCGACCTGCCCAGGCGGATCGTCTCCAGCGCTTCCTCGGGATCGATCTTGATGAGCGCGAGGTCGGTCGCGGCGTCATGCGCAACGAGCCGCGCGACGTACGACTTTTCTTCGGAAGTGGAGACCTGGATCGTCTTCACGCCGTCGACGACGTGGAAGTTGGTCAGGACGTAACCGCGAGGGTCGAGCGTGACGCCCGTCCCCATGCCGTTGACCTGCTTCCAGGCGCCGCCGATCTCGGGGCCTTCGTCACGGACGGTTTTGCGACCGTGGATGTTGACCACGGCGCCGCGAGCGCCCGCGACCGCGTCCACGATCGCAGTGCGACGGAGTTCCGAAGCCGTCGCCGCGCCGCAGAAGAGTTCGCCGCCAATGAGTCCGCCGCCGAGCAGGTCGCCGCCGGCCAGGATGCCGAGCGCGAGCGACGCTTTCAGGAACGACGAAGCTTTCCGAAGTCGATTCATCGCTTCCGTCGGTAGGCGGGCGTTAGGGGCTGAGTAAGCGACCGGACGACTCGGATCGTCGAGGAGTCGCTCAGTTCGCGACTCGGTCGAAGAGGATTCGTCGTCACGCTCTGAAGGCCAGTCTCGCCCGGGTCGGCTTCGAACAATTTCGACGCTGCGAAGTTTTTGACGAGGCAATCCACCGAAGGGTCGCTCGTCGCCGCGGCGTCGATCCTCCCGTAGATCGACCAGCCGGAACATGAACGTTCGGTCTGCGTCGAGGAATCGGAAAACTTTCTCAGGCCCGAAGGAATCGCTCGCGAACGAGCGGGTCGACTTGAAGGGAATCTGCGAAAACGGTCGCCCGAGGAATCAGAAGTCGTCAATGCGGGGGGCCGGCGGCAGGATCATTTCCGGCTGCGGAAGGGGTAACGCCTCCATCGACGGTAACGATCGCGGAAGCGTCTCCTCCGGCATCGGCGGCGCTGCCGCACCCTGCCTCGGCGAAAGGTCTTCGACCATCGGACCGGGCAGTTCGCCGCGGGGCCGAGGGGGCACGCTAAGCGGCGGCCGGATCGAGATCCCTGGCGCGGCGGGCGGCGAAGAGTCGACAGCGTAAACCGCCGTCGCCGATTCGAACGCGGGACGCGTCGGCACCGGCAGAAACCGCGGCGCCACGCGTTCGTATACCACGAACGGCACGGCCTCAGGCGGTTCGCGATGACCGGCGAACCGACCATGCAGTCCGGCGATCGAACCGGGTCGCGCCATGACGCCCTCCCCGAGCCGACGATGCGGCAGGTGCAGATGGCGAGCGACCTTGGCGAGCGGAGCGTTGACGTAGTCAGCTCGAACCGGTTGCCCCTCCGCCAGCGTTCGCGGCGCGGGCGGAACGAGCGGCAGTTCAGGCGGCTGCGGCGGTAAGGGCGCCGGGGACAGAAGCGAAGAGGGGTCGCGTTCGATCGGATCCTTCAGCGGCCCGACCGCGACGTCGGTGGAAATCCTTCGCGGGGCAACGGCGAGCGAAGCGGCTTCAAGCGCGAGCGACTGCCGCGCCTCCTCCTCGGTCTCGACGATCACCGGCGCCGGCAGGTCGTAACCGACGGATGCCGTCGTCGGCGACGACGTCAGAACGGACCGGGCCGGCTCGATCGGGCCTTCCTCGCCTGGCGCCGTCAGCGGAAGCAGATCGGCCTCCGTCGCCCTATCTACCGGCAGCTCTTCCAAAGTCTCGTCCGGAAAAATCGGCGGAGACGCGGCGGATCCTTCGTGGACGAATTCGATGCAGGAGAGTTCTGCGTCGGGCGGAAGAAGGCAGCTTTCGCTGTTCGTGTGCGAAGCCCCGTCGATCCGCGTGCCGCCTGGCAGAAGATGCTTCGCCACGCCGCAACCCGCGACGACAGGCGCCAGCGCCGCTAGCATCCAGATGCCTGAACGAGCCGACAAGACGAAGCTCCTGCGGGATGCAGCGCTCGCTTCCGATCCGCGATTCCTCCGCAGACGGGCGCGCTGATTCCCAGACAGGTAATCGACTCGACCGGTCCTGAAACTTGACGCAATCGCTACAGTCCGCGCGACCGCTACCTTACACGGACTTCCTGCCGCGAACGCGCTAGAGTCGCCGAACGTGGAAGCCGCCGTCGACGTGAAAGCAGTCGCCGGTCGAAAAGGCGAACTCTCCTGCCGCAAGCAGGCGCACGAGGTTCGCCACGTCCTTCGGCTTGCCCCAGCGCCGGATGGGCGTGAGTCCGCCGGCGATGAGCGAGTCGTACTTCGCCTTCACCGGCGCCGTCATATCGCTTTCGATCACGCCGGGGCTGATTTCGTACGCGAAGACGCCCGCGTCCGCCATTCGCGAGGCGAAGAGCCGGGTCATCATGCCGATCGCCGACTTGGCGATGCAGTAATCCGCCCGGTCGGTCGACACGGCGTAGGCCGAAATCGAAGAGACGAAAAGCAGCGTCCCGGCAGGCCGATCGGGCAGAGGCTGCTGCCCCAGCATTCGTCGGGCGGCCGACTGTGCCAGGAAGAAGGGCCCCTTGAGGTTGACCCCCAGAACTTCGTCGAAGCCCGCCTCGGTCACTTCCAGCAGATCCTTCCGGCCCGGCGACGTGATGCCGGCGTTGTTGACCAGCACGTCGATCCGGCCGAAAGTTTCGGTCGCCGCATCGAGAATTCGCTCGCGATCCGCGGCGAGACTCACGTCCCCCTGCACGGCGACGGCCCTATGCCCCTGGCCAGTCAGTTCCGTAACGATCGCGTCGGCAGCTTCGCGCGAACGGGCGTAGTTGCAAACGACGGCGTATCCCGCGCCCGCGAGTTCCCGCAGGATCGCGGCGCCGATGCCGCGCGAGGCGCCGGTCACGACCGCGACGGGCATCGGTGCGTGAGGCGCGGATGCGTCAGAAGGCTGGGGCGACATGGCGGAGCGAGCGATTCAGGAGAGGCAAGTCGACAGCGATCGACCGCCTATCCTAGTGCGCGTCGCGCTCACATGTAGCGTTCCCGGCGATCTGAATCGTTACGGAATCGGCGCACAGGCCGCTACAGCATCGCGAGACGCGGTCTAGACACGGCTGGACAAGCCAGCCATGGCACACCGTCACGTGCTCAACGGCTCAGTTCGCGCCGTCGAACAGTCGGTCGGCACGATAGATCGACCGCGGACGGAACGGCAGGATCGCGGGGGCGTCGAGTTCGCCGAGCAGATGCTTCGCCGATTCGACCTCTTCGGAAACGTCGCCGTCGCCGACGCTGCCGCCGAGGAGCACGACCACGTCGCCCGCCTTCGCTTCGTCGAAGGCCTGGGCCAGGGCGACTTCGCGACGCGGGATCAGCTTCGCCCGCTCGGGCCGCAGCATGCCGTCGAGGAAGTCGTGCAGGGGATCGAGGGACAGGTCGGCGCTGTCGCCGCGGCGGGAGAAGATCGTCCGATGGCAGTAGCGCTCCAGGATGCGTCCCGCGAGAGCGCGGTTCTCCGACCGTTCGCTTTCGCTGGCGGCCAGGACGCCGATCAGACGACCGCGCGTGCGCGAGCGGAGCTGACGCAGCGTCGATTGCAGCGCCCGACCGCTCTGCGATTCGTCGACGAAGACGGAGAACGGCTGTCCCGCCTGGACAAGCTCCAGGCGTCCCGGCGCCCGTCGCACGCGTTCGAGTCCGCGGGTCAACTCCGCCAGCGAAAGGCCGCGCAGATGACCGGCCGTCGCGGCGAACAGGTACGCGTCGAGTTCGTCGCCGGAAACGCCGGTCGGGCGGAAGATGGCCGTGCTCCTGCCGATTCGCAGCGTCGCGGATCGCTCGCCGTCGTCGCCGGAGCGAAGCGAGATTTCCGGACCGTCGTCGTCGGAGCTGCCGACGGCGAGATACGAACCGTCGAAGCGTTCCAGCCGCTCGACCGCGTAAGCGTCGCGAGCGTGGCAGACGACCAGCGCCCCGGGTCGCAGTTGTTCCAGCAGACGCTCGATCGCGCGGCGATAGCGTCGCGTCGGGCGTCGACCCGCGAGCGGATCGGGCAGGATCAGAGCGCTGTCGAACTCCATGCCGCTCGTCTCGCCTTCGGCCAGCGACGCGGCGCCGGTCTCGACGAACGCATGCCGGCAGCCCGCTTCCAGAAACTGACCGAGGCAATCGGCGTAGTGAATGGCTCGCAGGGGTTTCCCTTCCGTGCGGGCCTTGAAGCCGGGCACGGAGAAGAGGTCCTTCGACAGCAGTCCGCTGCGAAGGCCCGACGTGCGATGCGTCGCGTGAAAGGCGTCGAACAGGCTCGAAGGATCGTACGGAGCGAGCACCGCCGTCGTCGCGAGGCGCTGCGCCGGTCGCCCGGCCAGTTCCTGGCAGGCCATGGCGTAGGCTTCGCGAACGTTCTCGACGATGAAGACCGGCGCGTCGGCAGGAACGAGACGTTCGGCGATGACGCCGCAGGCGCCGCGTGCCAGCGCCCGGTCGACGTAGTCGTGACCGTCGCGGCTGCGGGTCTCCGAGGCGAAGAAGAGATCGCCCGGCTGGCACCGCAGCGGATGATCCGAGACCGACCGGAACCAGCAATCCGTCTCCGAGACGGCGTAGGCTTCCGGAAAGAGCTGCTGCGCAGAGCGGGGGAAATTCCCCGGCACGATTCCGTCCATGGAATCCAAGCCTTCGGTCGAAGACGCAAGGCATGCGGGAGTTCGGCCTTCCGTGACCCTCTCCACGCAGTTCGTCGCCGATCGGCGCGAAATCCGAAACGCTGTCACGCTCCTGCGATCAGGCGTCTCGTTCGCTTCCGTTCAGGCTTTTCCGATTCTCTAAATCGAGGCTGAAGAATCAAGCCGAGTTTGTCGCGGACGCCTGGAATCGAGGCGGCGCATCTCCGTCAACTCCCTTCTACGTAACGGGTCGTTCGAGGGATCGAAGAGGTCACGTCGGGAAACATCGGCCGAATGCCGAAAGCAGGCTCAGGCGCCCGCGGACCCGCACCTTTCGCCGCAAAAGAGCCCACACGATGCTCTTTTCCTTGCGTAGAAACCCGAGCCAGGTTTCCGCGTCGGCGGTCACCGCGCAGTCCGATTCGCCGACCAGTCCCGGCTGAACTTCGATCGACTTTTCGCGAATCGTCACGGTCGCCTGCGTTTCGTCCGATCCGGTGAACGAGAAGTGATAGACCGCGTTCAGCCCTGCGGACTGCTCGCGCTGGAAGGTGATCCCGATGCCGAACAGAAACGCCGGAATCGTTGAAGGCAGCAGGCTCCCGCGGACCTGGCGGAGGCGCTTATGCGGAAAGCGCTTCGCCGCGTATTCCTCGGCATCCGACCGCGGAACGACGTAGACCGTCTCCTCGTTACGCTGCAGCGGCTTGACGACGTCGCGGACGAAGGCGCCCCGATCGGCGAGGAAGGGGCCGATCACATCTTCGCCCGCGGGACAGACGGCGATGCAGTATCCCGACTTGTAGTTCGGGCCGAAGGCGACGCTCTGCCACATCGAGACATGCTCGGCAGGCGTAACGCGTTTCCGCAGGTCGTGACCGTCCCGGGCGTCGGCGATATGCTCCGCCCAGTCGCCGAACCCGCCCATGAACTCGCGGTAGTTGTGCGTATAGCACGACGTCAGATCGAACTCGCCGTCCGATTTGATCGCTCCGACCGGGCAGGCCGCGACGCAGAGTCGGCATCCCAGGCAAGGGTTGTACGCGAGCGGACGAGAGCATTCCGTGATCGCGGACTCGAGCAGGATCGTTCCCAGCAGGATGAAGTTCCCGAACTTCGGATGAATGACGTTTCGGTGGATGCCCATCATCCCCATGCCAGCGGCGACGGCGACCGGCTTGTGCGACACGACCCAGGTGCGCTCGGGCCAGCGATCGACCTCCATCGGAAACGCCATCGGCGGATTGACGGCACGCAGGCCGAGACGCTCCAGCGTCGTCACGATCCGCCGCGCGATCTGATTGACCTCGTCGCCGACGTTGTGGAACTCCGCATTGGCGACCGACCGCTGCACCCTTCGTACGGGCTCGCGATTCATCCGGCAGACGATGCTGACCAGCGTGCGCGTCTCGGGAAAGAGCGCCGAGACGTACTTTCGCTCGTCCGTCAGCTCCGGCCGCTCGATTTCGACGAAGCCGACGTCATCGGCCCCGGCGTCGAGACAGAGCTGCCTGAGCCATACCGCGTCGAGGGGTTCCTGCGGCGGCGGTTCCGGCGCTCGCGATCGAAACGCCTGAACGGTCGGATGCTCGTCCAATCCCGCCATCCCGCACCTCCGACCCGGCGACGATCGCTTGCATTTCGCAAGCGGTAACTTGCATTTTGCAAGCTTCGCTCCTAAAGTCAAGCGAGAGGATCGGGAGGGGGAGAACGTCGAATGAAAGCCGAGAAACGATCCGTCTGTCCGGTCGCGTGTACGCTCGATCTGATCGGCGACAAATGGACGCTGCTCGTCGTGCGCGACCTGGCCTGCGGAAAGCGACGGTTCAACGAGCTTCACAAATCGCCCGAGGGGATCGCGACCAACATTCTGGCCGATCGCCTGGATCGCCTGGTCCGGCACGGGCTGGTCGAGAAGTACGCCGACCCTGACCAGCCGGGGCGAGAAGCCTACCGTCTGACCGAAAAGGGGAAGACGCTGGGCCCCGTTCTGACTGCCGTCGCGCAGTGGGGCCTCACGAACGTCGAGGGAACGTCCGCCAGGATGCAGCCGACGTTCGGCTAGCGTCGCTTCCTCGCGTGTTCACTCATTCTCGTTCTCGTCGTCGAATCCGTCGCCGCCGACGAGCGGAATCTCCAGACCGTGTTCCTCGTCCCATTCTGCGGGGAACCAAGCGATGGCGGTGACGCCCTGGCCGTACTGCCGGTGCGACTCGACGTTCAGCGTCGCCTCGCCTGCCAGGCGAAGGATCTCGGCCTCCGGGACGTCGCCGTTCTCGTCCCGCGCGACGTCGATCCACGCGGCGACGCCCTCGAGCCCTCCCATGCAGAGGACGTAATCGCGAAAGCCGGAGAGAACCTCCGCCCTGAGTCTCGCGGCGACCCAGGGAAAGTCCCGACGCAATTCGTCGATCACGTCGAGAGTTTCCGCGAGAGTCTCCGCGTTCGCCTCCGGATAGAGGATCGACAGACTGACGCGAGGCCAATCGAGATCGAATCCTCGCGGCGCCGACCAGGAAAGCGAGGCGCCGAATTCCTGCACGTCGTATTCGTAGCCGCCGAGCGAGGCGAGCCGTTCGAGCAGGGCCGGATCGTCGACGGGAGCGGGTCGGAAGATGCTCGCGTAGCGTTCGGCGAAGCTCTCGAACTCTTCCAGCCAGGCCCGCATCTCCGGCAGCAACTGGTCGGGCGGTCGGGTCACGAACTGCCGGCGCCCTTCGAGCAGTTTTCTGCGGGTCGAACGAAGCTTGCGAGGCGCGTTCTCCCCATGCTTCGCGAGTCCCTTCTCAAACTGCTCCATCTGGGCGCGCATCTTGGCGACCGTATCCCGTTGCATTTCGCGGTCGCTCTCACGACGTTGCGTCTCCTCCAGTTCGGCCTGACGACGAGCCGGATCGAACCCCAGCTCCTTTCGAACATCGCCGTGGCGGTCGATGTCCGCCTGCAGGGTCGCTGCATGACTCTCCAAGTACGTCCGCAGCAGGCCCGCGATTTCGTCGCGAGATTCGACGCGCGGCCGACGAGTCGAACGCGGAACGAGTTCCTGGGTCTCTTCGTCCAGGACGAACTCGCCGCCCCCTCCCAGCGCCGCGGCGGCCGAACGCTGAAGTTCCTGCATCATGGCGCCGAGATCGACGTTCCCCTGCATCGCGAAGGGATTCCCGCCGGCGAGAAAGCCGGACGTCATTTGCCCCAGCAGCGTATTGTTCTGCGACGTCCGGACGGCCTCCGAAGCGCCGGCAGCGCCGATAGCCGCCAACGCGTCGGCCGTTCGTTCGATGCGGTACCGCAGTCCGCCGTCGCTCTCGTAGACGTGGTAGTTCCGCCACGCCTGAACGTCGACGCCGTCGCGGTTCTGGTGCAGGAAGTCGAACGCGATCCGAACGTTGAGACCTTCCGGCGAGACGTGCTTCTCGAACGTCTGATACCGCTCGGCATGCGAGTAGTTGCCCAGGTAGAGGCCCGACTGGTCGAGCCAGTCCGAGTAGTCGGCGGAGGTGATCATCAGACGGCTGAGTGAGGAGAAGCCAGGACGAGAAGTCGCAGAGATTGCGAGCGCCGCCAATCTACCTGCAGGAAAGGCTCGTTTTCAAAGAGATTCCATCGCCGAATCGAGCGGGCCACGAGCGTCGGTCGCGTCCTCATTCGTCCACGATCGTTTCGTCCTCCGGGTCGAACGCCGGGACGACGAAGTTGAGGATCGTCATCGGCCCGATCGCGCGGTGGCGGACGCCCGGCCGGATCTGGATCGCGTCGCCGACGCGGACCGGACGGACGACGCCGTCGAGTTCGATCGCGGCTCCCGCTTCGCATTCGAGGACGTAGTACGTCTCCGTATGCACGCGGTGGTAGTGCAGCGCTGCGACGGCGTCGATCCGCGTCAGATGGAGCGACGCCGGAGCGTCCGGGGCGTCCGCGAACGCCCGCTTCGCCCAACCGCACGGGCAAGGAACGGCGGCGACCGCCGGAAGGTGGACGATCGCATCCAAATCGTTCATGACGAAGCCTCTCAGGAGGGGAGAACGCCGCTCGGGCAAGAAAAAAGATGGCGACTTTCGGGCGGTTCATCGCCCGGCGAGTTGGAGGGATGGCCTACTTGTTCAGCTCCCGAACGACCCGTCGGCGGAAGCTGCGGCGACCTTGCGGGCAGCGCGGAAGGGGCCGCCAACGGACTGCTTACGCAGCCGTCAAACTCGGCTAATTCGTCACTCTGGAACGACTAGAGAAAACTGGTCCAGGCCTCTCAAGGCGTGCGAAGCGGCCATCCGATACTCAGGGTGTCACAAGCGACTGAGACGTTCGGGCCACGAACGGATCGGTCGTCGGGACCCCGGGCGGCGAAGGGAGTCAAGGAATGGCTCCGCCGGGCCCGAAGGACGCACCACTCGAACTGCGGGAAGCGAACGCTCCACCAGCGCGAAGCGAAATCGCCCGCGCCCTGGCGCCCTGCCCTTCCGATCGCGACCTCTGCCCACGCGGCAGCGAATTGCGAACCAGAAAGGCGAGGCATCGGAGCAGCTCTCGGTCAGGCATGCACGAGAGACAAAAACGGACGAACGATCGCCGTCGCATGCCGGCTGGCAAGGACGCTCGCGGAACGTCAGTTCCTAAATTTAGGAGATGTGGATCGATGAAGTGGCAATTGACCATCGCTTCGCTCGTCATGAGCGTCAGCATGGGCGCGAATGCTTTCGGCGGCGACTTGCTCGACCGGATGCTCGGCGGCCATGCTAGCTGCTGCGAAGCCCCCTCGTGCTGCGAAGAGCCCGCCTGCGGCGTCGAACCCGCGTGCGGCGCTGACGTCGCCTGCGGCGGAAACGCCTGCCATAGCGGACATGGACATCGTCGTTCGCTGCTCGACCGCCTCTGCGGCGTGCATGCGAAGAGCGGCTGCTGCGAGGCTCCGGCCTGCTGCGAAGCTCCCTCGTGCTGCGAAGAACCCGTTTCGTGCTGCCACGAACCGGCCTGCGGCGTCGAGCCCGCTTGCGGCGCTGACACGTCGTGCGGCGGACAAGCTTGCCACAGCGGTCACGGCAAGCACAGCGTCCTGGGCGGACTGCTCCATAACCATCGCGGTCATGGCTGCCACCAGAATTCCTGTGCGACGTCCTGTGCCCCGAGCTGCGGCAACGCTTGCGGCTGCGGAAGCAGCTGCGGTCACCGCGGCCTGCTGAGCCGGATCTTCTGCTGCAACAAGATCTGCCCGAAGCACAAGTACCTGATCCCGGCTGGCGATTGCTGCGGCTGCGGACACAAGGGCCTGCTCGGCGGACTGTTCGGCGGACACGGTTGCGGAAGCAAGGGCTGCTGCGAAGAACCCTCGTGCTGCCACGAGCCCGTCTCGTGCTGCCATGAGCCGACCTGCGGCTGCGAAGATCCCGCTTGCGGCTGCGAAGCCCCGGTCTGCGGTTGCGAAACCCCGGCTTGCGGCACGGGCTACGCGGCTCCGGTCACCCCGGCTCCTGCTCAGGCTCCGACCCCGGCTGCTGGCGATATGCCCCCGATGCCGCCGGCCCCCGTCGTCGACCCCCAGGCTTTCGTCCCGGGTCGCGGCAACTACGCTCAGACCGGCCTGATCATCGCCCGCTAGTTTTCTAGCGAACGACTTCACGGCTGATCGATAAAGAAGAAGGGCGGCTCGGAAACGAGTCGCCCTTTTTTCGTGCGCGCGTCGAACCCGTCCGCTCAGCAGCCAGTAGATATTCGCCTTCGTGGCGAACATCGACCTCGCCAAGCTCAGAACACGTTCCTCGCGGCTCGCGAAAACGCAGGAAAACCGCGTTTTCGTCGCGGCATCCCTGCCGCAAGTAGCAGCCGGTCGAGAAGATCGACGGGCTGCTAGCGTTCGCCCTTCGCGGCGAGCAGGACGCGGGCCAGCTCGAACGCTCCCCCTCGCTGCGTCGCCTGAGCGAGCGCCATGTCGAAGTTGCTCGCCTTCCGCGACAGCTCGATTAGATCGGGAGCGATGCCCAGCGACGGCCGTCGCGGATCGACGAAGCGTTCGTAGGCGGCGAGCGCCTCTTGCGACCGATCCATCCGGTCGAGCAGATCGACCAGCGTCTCGGCTGCGTAGGCTCCGAAGTTCGAATCCCGCAGCGCCTCCGCCTTATCGGCGAAGAACTTCGCCGCCTCGTCCTGGCGCTTCCCGACGAGAGCCTCGAAGAACAGGCGATGCGACGGATACTGGTCCGCGAAGGGTTCGTCGCCCGCGTACTGCAGCATCGGAGCGAGCGCCGCGCCGTAATGCGTCAGGTCGATCGCCTTGGCCAGAACCTGCCGGTCGCTGACCACCCGCGCGAAACGGACGACCGCCGACAGGTGGGTCGTATCCGTGTGGTAGTTGTTGTCGTCGAAGAGCCACTCGCGGTCGGCGACCAGGCCTCGCAGCGACTTGTCGGTCGGTCGCTCGCCCTCTTTCGCGGCGATTTCCCCCGTCAGCGTCGCCATCAGTTCCGCGTGCAGGTTCTCCACCAGCGCCGTCGCCGCGGCGGCCTGATCTTCCCGGCTGCGCTGGGCCAGTTCGCTCTCCATCGCGGTGATCCCCTGGCAGGTTCCCATGCGATCGATGAGCAGACGCATCCCGCGTCCGACGTCGATCCCTTCGCCCAACAGGATCTCGATCAGGTCCTCCGAATTCTCGTCGTCCGGCGTCACCCGGTCGAGTTCGCCCCGGACCAGGGACCGATCGCCGACCGGGCGAAGATAGAGGAATCCCTCCCGGATCGATCCCGATCGGATGAGGCCGATGCCGACCTCCTTGCATGCTTCGACGAGGCCCAGTTCCAGCTTCCGCTGCGTCTCCTCGTCAAGTCGGTCGGCAGGCGTCGGCGTGAGCATCGGCAGCCCCAGGGACCGCCGAAGTCGCATCTGCAACGACTGGTACAGGGCAGGGAAGTCCTGATCCTTGCGTAATTCCTCGATCAGTCGATCGAGCAGAGCGTCGATTCCTGCCCGGTCAAGTTCGTTGCGCAGCGTGTCGAAACGGTCGGCAGCAGTCGACATGGGCGGAAGCGGAGGAAAGGCGGCGGGCAGATAAGAAGCGGCTCCGGCGTCCCTCGCCGGCGAAGCCCGATTATAGGCTCCTCGCAGGGCCGTCGCGCCGCCGCGGGAAAACCTAAGCGGAATGCGTGGAAAGAGTTGAACCCGTCGCTTCCGCCGCGCATCCAAATCGCTGCACGCGTCTCGGAACGATCGACGGCGGGTCGTGTCCTTCCGGCTGAAGGACGGATTCCGCGCCTCTAGCTTCGCGATCGCCGACTCGCCGACCTGTCGCTTCGCGGCGTCATCTACGGCGAATCTTCATCAGGCGGCGGAGCTTAGTGTCTGCGACGGGGGAAGGATTTGGCCTTTCCCGGTTGCGAAAAAAATTTATCATGCGGAGAATTCCGCTGACGTCGATTTACCGGATCGCGCGTGCGGTTCGCTCGGGCGCAGAGTTTGCGCCCCGGATCACGGTCCGGGGAGACGCTTCGCGCCGGGCCTGTTCGTCCGGGCGGACTGACTCCGTTCAGACGCTCATTCTCTAGCTACGGTACGTGTTCAGGCATGAATCTCGAGCAAGTCCGCAACATCGGCATCTCCGCCCACATCGACTCCGGTAAGACGACCCTGAGCGAGCGGATTCTTTTCTACGCCGGTCGCATTCACCGAATCAACGACGTGAAGGGCGACGGCGACGGCGCGTTCATGGACAACATGGACCTGGAGCGCGAGCGCGGCATCACGATCGCGTCAGCCGCCACGTCCCTGCAGTGGCTCGGCCACCACATCAATCTGATCGACACGCCGGGCCACGTCGACTTCACGATCGAAGTCGAACGTTCGCTCCGCGTGCTCGACGGCGCCGTGCTCGTGCTGTGCGGCGTCGGCGGCGTGCAATCGCAGTCGCTGACGGTCGACCGTCAGATGAAGCGCTACCACGTGCCGCGCCTGGCGTTCATCAACAAGCTCGACCGCACGGGCGCCAACTACAAGAAGGTCTGCAACGACCTGAAGGTGAAGCTCAAGGCCGACATCGTCGTGATGCAGATCCCGATCGGCCAGGAGATCAACCACGTCGGCGTCATCGACCTGGTCAAGATGAAGGCGTATTACTTCGAAGGCAAGGAAGGCGATGAAATCCGCGAAGCGGAAGTCCCCGCCGAATTGCTCGACGACGCCAAGACCGCGCGCCAGGAAATGCTGGAAGCGCTCGCGATGTACTCCGACGAGCTGATGGAACTGCTGCTGGCCGAAGAGGAAATCAGCCAGGAGCTGATCGTGAAGGTCACGCGCAGCGCCTGCATCGAATCGAACGCGACGCCCGTCTTCATGGGCTCCGCGTTCAAGAACAAGGGCGTGCAACTTCTCCTAGACGCGGTCGTCGCTTACCTTCCGTCGCCCCTCGATCGCGAGATCAAGGCGAAGAAGTTCGACAACCCGGAAGAGTCGTTCCCGCTCGTTCCTGATCCGACCAAGCCGTTCGTCGGCATGGCCTTCAAGATCATGGACGATCCGTTCGGTCAGCTCACCTACACTCGCGTCTATCAGGGCCGCATCAAGAAGGGCGAGCTGTACTACAACCAGCGTACGGGCAAGCGGGAACGTTTCAGCCGCCTCGTCCGGATGCACTCCGACAAGCGCGAAGAAATCGACTCGGCCGACGCCGGCGACATCATCGCCGTCATGGGCATCGACTGCGCCTCCGGCGACACGTTCTCCTCGGAGCAGAATTACTGCTCGCTGGAGAACATGTTCGTGCCCGACCCGGTCATCAAGCAGGCGGTCATTCCTGCCGACCGGGCCAACGCGGACAAACTCGCCAAGGCGCTCCAGCGCTTCCGCAAGGAAGACCCCACGTTCCAGGTCTTCACCGACTCGGAAACGAACGAGGTCATCATCGCGGGCATGGGTCAGCTCCACCTGGAAATCTACGTCGAACGCATCCGCCGCGAATACAAGGTGGATCTGGAAGTCGGCGATCCGAAGGTGAGCTACCGCGAGAGCGCGACCAAGCGGGTCAACTTCGATCACAAGCGCAAAAAGCAGACGGGCGGATCGGGTCAGTACGGCCACATCAAGGGCTATATGGAACCGATCGAGGACGGCGTCGAGGAAAACTTCATCTTCGAGAGCAAGGTCGTTCAGGGACGCATTCCGAAGGAATACATCCCCTCGATCGAGAAGGGCTTCCGGGCCATCATCGACAAGGGACCCCTCGCGGAATTCCCGGTCGTCAAGCTTCGCGTGGTGATCGAAGACGGTTCGTATCACGACGTCGACTCGTCCGACATGGCGTTCCAGCTCACGTCGCAGGAGTGCTTCCGGGAGTACTTCCCGCAGTCCTCTCCTTCGATCCTGGAGCCGATCATGAAGGTGACCGTGGAGTGCCCCGAGCACTTCCAGGGCGCCGTCACCGGCCACATCATCTCGAAGCGAGGCCTCGTCGTCTCGTCGGAGACCGGTTCGGACGGCATCGCCCGGGCGACGTTCGAGGTGCCCCTGGCGGAACTCTTCTCCTACTCGGGAGAGCTCCGCAACATGACCCAGGGTCAGGGGTCGTTCGAGATGGAGTTCGCCCATTACGGGAAGACTCCGTCGAACATCCAGAAGGACATCATCGAAGCTAAGAAGGCGGCTCAACTCGTCGCCGCCAACTAGAGCACCGACTGACGCGAGCGGCGATCCGAAGCCTGCTTCCCAAACAAGACCCCGGCGAGCGTCGCTCGTCGGGGTTTTTCGTTTAGCTCCCGTACAGCATGGCCAAAACGACGAAGCGACCGAGTCTGCCCGACGGAGAGCGCCCTGCCCCGGGAGAAGCGCTGGCGGCTTCGTTCTTCGATCGTCGTCCTGACCTGGTCGCGCCGCAGCTTATCGGCGCGATTCTGTTTCGCCGCGTCGCGGAAGAACTGCTGGCCGCCCGGATCGTCGAGACCGAGGCCTATCTCGGCCCCGAAGACCCTGCCAGCCATGCGTACCGAGGGCCCAATAACAAGAACGCGGCCATGTTCGGTCCGCCTGGCCGCGCATACGTCTATCCGATCCACGCGAAGTGGTGCCTGAACGCGGTCACCGAACGCGAGGGGAGCGGCACCGGGGTGCTGATCCGGGCTGCCGAACCAATGCGGGGCGAAGCGTTCTTCGCCGCCCGATCGCCGGGCCTTTCGCGGTTCGACTGGCTCCGCGGACCCGCCCGTCTCTGTCGGGCGATGGCCGTCGACCGGACGTTTAACCACGTGCCGTTCGACGAAAGCGGACCCCTCTGGATCGCTGCGCCGGACGAACCGATGCAGGAAGAGAACCGGATCGCCGTCTCTCCCCGCGTCGGGATCACGCGGGCAAGCGAGCGACCGCTGCGGTTCTTTCTCCGCGGGTCGCGGTTCGTCAGCAGTCTTCGGCGCTGGCACGCCGAGCCGCTGGACCTGCTTCCGCCGTATTGGCGAGACTGACCGGAACGCGATCGATCAGGGGTTCCGCTTGAACGTGCCGACCAGTTCGTCGGCGTCGTCCCGCATTTCGAACTCGTCCGTACCGTTCATCTTCACCTTGCGCACGACCCATTCCTGCTGGTAGTTCAGCATCTGGATCGTGACCAGGTCGCCCTCCCAGGAGAGGACCGACCATTGCGAAGGATACGGCGTATCGGCCGCCGACATCTGCACGTCGAGGTTGCCGTCCTTGCGGAAGGTGTAGGTGATCGTGGTCTTGCCGGGCTTGTTCGTCTGGGGGTCGACGTTCTGACCGACCCACGTGCCGACCAGCCGATCGTCCGTGGAGGGCGAGCAACCGGTTGTCATGACGAGAGCCGCGGCGACGACCGCCAGGGCAAGCGAAAGGGCGGGGAACGAGCGACGCTGGTTCGAGCGGGCGAACATAGACAGACTTCCGCGGGAACGAATCGTGACTCGGCATTCTACCTTGCCGGGACTTGCCGCGCCGCCGTCGACCGCTCTTCGAACTAGTGAACGGGCGGAGTCGCCGACGGTCGTAAGGGACGCGCCCGGCGCCGACGTCGACTCTGACGATCGAACCGGTCGTACCGGTCGTCAGCGACCCTCGACGACCCTTACAAGCCGCACTCCGCCCAGCGGATCGAGGTTGATGACGAGCGAATCGCTCGTCGGCATGGTGAACGTCCGCTCGTCGAACGACGAGGCGCCGTCGACCCGAACGCTCAGCAGGTGCGCCTCCCCCTCCGGGCGCAGGTACTCCCAGTCGCCGACGATTTTCTTCGTGCCGATCAGCGAGGCGAGCGTCACCTCGAACCGACGATCGGCCGTCATGTTCAGTTGGACGTCGGTCATCATCGGCATCTCCGCTTCCGGCTTCCATTTGCCGACGAGTTGCGACTCGACCGACGGAGCGCAGCCGGTGCAGAATGCGGCGACGAGCAGCGTCGCGATCAACGGAGCGAACGAACGAAACGTCATCGCCGAAATCCTTCTCTGGCAGTCACGGGGAAACGCGTCAGGTCACGGAGTCATCGGACGGCCTTCGTAGCCGACCGCGGGGTCGCCGTACGCGGCGACTTCGATGTGGTAGCCGTCCGGATCCTGAAAGAAAATCTGCTGGGCGCCGCCCGCGTTCGTCCGTTCGAGGAAGCGGACCCCCGCCTCCTGAAGTCGCTCGCGTACGGCCGCTGGATCGGTCGTCGCGAACGCCAGGTGTTCGCCCCGGGAATGAATCTCTTCCGAAGCGCCGGGCGCGAGATCCGGATTCTCGATCACGTGAATCTGGAACCCGTACCCGAACAGCCAGGCTCCGCGGAAAGAGAACGGCGGCCGCGGCAACTCGCGAAACCCGAGCATCTGTACGTAGAAGTCGCGACACCGTTCGACGTCCGCCGTCGCCCGCGCGATATGGTGCAGAAACGCGAGAGGAATCGGAGCCATACGACGGAAGTTCCAAGCTGACGGTCAGGATCGCGTCCCGATGGTAAGCGCCCGGTTCCTCCGAAACAACGCCATCCGTCGAAGTGGATATCGTTCGTGTGCCATCGCTGGCTTGTCCAGCCGTGCCTAAGCGTGGACACGCTCGTCCATGCCAGGACGCTTCGAACGCGCATGCGTCATGACGAGACTCGGCGACCGGAGCCTCGCCCACAAGGGTCGCACGGCTGGGCAACCCAGCCATGGCCCACACGGGCTAAATGCTGACCCGCCTTAGCGATGGACGGCGGAACTGCCGCAGGCTCGGCAAGCTCTATCGGATTGCGCGGAATTTCGGAAGGAAAGGCCGGAGGCGGACGATAGTCCCCACCGGGGCTCGTTCCCTCTGGACCGACCGTACGCGAGACTTCTCGCGTGCGACCGGCAGAGGAGGCTCCGTTACGTGACGTCGCGGAGCTTGTTCGCTGCGACAGTCGCGATCGACGACTCGGCAAGAAGGACCTCGCCATGTTTCGTTCGACGCTATCGGCGCTGGCGCTGACCGCGGTGGCCGTCGCCCTCTCGGGGTGTTCGGGCTATCGCGCCATGTCGGACTGCGGCGGCTGCGCCATGTCCCAATGCGGCGAATGCGCTATGCCCGGAGGGTGGCGATCCGCCGGCGGGTGCGATCCCTGCGGCGCCGCCGGTCCTTGCGGACCGCTCCGCTCGGGAGGTCCGTTCGAACGCACCTACTGCGTTCCGACCGGTCCCGGCGATCATCTTTGCGGCCTGTTCGGCGGCTGCGGCGCCGGATGCGGCGAAGTCTACTGGGGCGAATGGATCAGCGATCCGCCTGACGCCTGCGACCCCTGCGATCAGTGCGGCAACTACGTCGGCGAGCAATGCTGCCCCGAATGGATGCGGTATAGCCGCTTCGTTCCGTGGGGCTACCGCAACGGCAGTTGCGCTACCAGGGGCTGCAACAACAACTGCGGTCCCGGCTGCGGCGTGATGAAGCACGGCGGATGCAGCGTCTGCGGCGAATCCGCGGGGAGCTGCGGATGCGGCGGCGGCATGCCGGTCTCTTACGGCTCGCATTCCCACTCCGTCGGTCGAGCCTACACCCCCCGCTGCACCTCCTGCGGCCACTAGGAGGCTCCTGGAACGCCCATCCTCCAAGACGGAGAGGAACCGACCTTCCGGCGAAAGAGGCCGTTCGGCTAAAACGGCCGCATGGAAATCGGGCTCTTTCTGCCGAACTGGATCGGCGACGCCGTGATGGCGACGCCGGCTCTGCGCGCGATCCGCCGACGCTTCGCCGGCGAACGGATCGTCGCGGTCGGAAAACCGGTTCTGGCCGACCTGTTCGCAGGCAGCGACTTCTTCGACGAGTTTCTCCCGTTCAAGAAGCGGGCGAAGGCGAACGATCCCGCTGCGAACTTCTGGACGCTGCGTCGACGGCTCGCCCGGCGCCTCGACGTCGCCGTTCTCTTTCCGAATTCGTTCTCCGTCGCGGCGCAGGCCTGCTTCAGCGGCGCGAAGCGGCGAATCGGCTATGCAAGAGATGGCCGAAGCTGGCTGTTGACCGATCGCCTTTCGGCGCCGCGTGCCGCGGGAAAATGGTTGCCCATCCCGGCGATCGATTACTACCTCGGCCTGGCCAGCGCGCTCGGAGCGGAGACGCACGATCGTTCGATGTCGCTCACGGTCACCGAAGCCGAGCGAGAGCTCCCGGAAGCCCTGCTCTCTCGGGTCGGATTCAGTTCGCGTTATCCGCTGGTCCTGATCAACAACGCGGCTGCGACTTCGCCGAGCCGCGTCTGGCCCGAAGATCACGCCGCGAGACTCGCGCGGAAGCTCGTTCGCGAGCACGACTGCCGCGTCCTCTTTCATTGCGGCCCGGGCGAACGGGAGGCGACGAACGCGCTCGTCGAGCGAATCGACGACGCCCGCGTCGCCAGCATGGGATTCGCGAAGGACCTTCCGATCGGGCTGACCAAGGCGCTGATCGCACGGGCCGATCTGGTCATCAGTACCGATTCAGGACCGCGCCACGTCGCGGTCGCGCTGAACCGGCCGACGATCTCGATCTTCGGGTCGACCGATCCGTCGTGGACCAGCAACGACAGCGGCCTGGAAACGTACGCCGAACTGGAACTCGGCTGCCGGCCCTGCTGGAAGTCCAGGTGCCCCCTCGCGCATCACGACTGCCTCGTCCAACTCACGCCGGCCAGCATTCTTCGGCAGGCGAAGCGTCTGCTCGAAGACGCCGACCGCCACGTCGCCTGAGCGGCGCCTTCAATACCGGCTTTCGACCATGTCCGCGATCCGCATCACCGGCCTGATTCCCTGCAAGAACGAGCGGAAGAATCTGCGCGCGTGCATCGAGAGCTTCCGCGATCTGACGGACGAGATGCTGGTCGCCGATTCCGGATCGACCGACGGTACGATCGAGATCGCCAGATCGCTCGGCTGCCGGGTCGTGGAGCGGGAGTACGTCTTTTCCGGCGACTTCAAGAACTGGGCCATCCCGCAGGCGACGCACGAGTGGGTCCTGCTCCTCGACGCCGACGAACGGGTGACGCCCGCGCTGGCCGAGGAGATTCGCCGAATCAAAGCACAGGGCCCGGACGCCGACGGTTACTGGATCGGTCGCGAGAACTACTTCATGGGCCGCCGTGTCCGCTTCTCCGGCTGGCGGAACGACGCCTGCATCCGGCTGTTTCATCGCGATCGGGGACGCTACGTCGGACCGAGCGATCATGGCGAGATCGTCGTCTCTACGGGTCGCGTCGGGCGCCTGAAGCAGAAGATGCTGCACTACACGCTCTGGTCCTACGACCAGTACGTGAAGAAGCTCGATCGCTACGCCCGAATCCAGGCAGAGCAGTGGCGCGACGCGGGGAAGCGACCCAGCGCGCTGAAGCTGCTCACGAACGGACCGCTCCGGGCGCTACGGTGCTACGTGTTTCAGCTCGGCTTTCTGGACGGCATGGTCGGGATGCAGCTCGCCGCGCTCGCGGGGTATTACTCCTTCCTGAAGCAGGCCCGGCTGTGGGAGCTCTGCGAAGCGTTGCCCCAGCCTGATTGCGAAGCGGAGTTCGCCGCAGCGCAGGCTGACCGCGAGTCGCGACGCGCCGCCTAGTCGGTCGCCCGGCCTCGCTCGCGCCGCTCGCGACTATACTGCCCCGAATGAACGACGGCTGGCGTTGGATAGCGACCCTCGGCGGAGCGATCGCGGCGATTGTCGCGTGGCTGCTGTGCCGGAATATCGGCTTGGACGAGAAGCAGTCGCTGGTCGCGGCGACGACCGCTCTGTGCGCCATCTGGTGGTGCAGCGAGGCGCTGCCGATTCCCGCGACGGCGCTGATTCCGTTCGTCGTCTTCCCGATCGGCGGCGTGCTCACGCAGTCGCACCTCGCGGCCGCCTACGGCGATCCTTTCGTGCTGCTCTTTCTCGCGGGCTTCATGCTCTCGAAAGCGGCGGAGAAGTCGCGGACGCATCTGCAGGTCGCGCGCGGAATGATGCGCCTGGTCGGCGACGGTTCGATGCGTCGTATCGTCCTGGGCTTTCTGGCGGCGTCCGCATTCTGCAGCATGTGGATCTCGAACACGGCCACGGCGCTGATTCTGCTTCCCGTCGCGATCGCGGTGCTGGAGCGCCAGGGCGACCGTCGGCTCGACGCTCCGCTGCTGCTCTCGGTCGCCTACGGATCCTCGGTGGGCGGGATCGTCACGCTGATCGGTTCGCCCCCCAACGGCATCTTCGCCGCGGCGTATGCCGAGGCGACGGGACGCGGCGTGGACTTCGTCTCCTGGTTCACCGTCGGTGCGCCGGTCGCGGCGGGGCTCTTCGTCGTTACCGCGGTCGTCCTGACCTGGAGACTCTCGGGACCTGCGAAGGCGGCGTTCGACTCGACCGAACCCTGGACCACAGGGCAAACGCTGGTCTTCCTCGTCTTCGCGACGACGGCCCTGCTCTGGATCACGCGCAGCGCTCCGTTCGGCGGCTGGTCGGAGTGGCTCGATCTGCCGAACGTGCATGACGCCACGGTCGGTCTCGCCGCAGTGATCGTTATGTTCCTCATCCCCAGCGGAGAACGCGACAAGGAAGGCCGAGCGACCCGACTGCTCGACTGGCCGACGGCTGTGCGCATTCCCTGGGGCGTGCTGCTGCTCTTCGGAGGCGGGCTGGCCATCGCGGCGGCGTTCAAGGAGACCGGACTCTCGTCGATCGTCGGCAGCGAACTGGGTCGCCTGCAGGGCGTGCCGCCGATCGTCCTGATCGCCGTCGTCGGGCTGACGGTCACCTTCCTGACGGAGTTCACCTCGAACACCGCGACCACATCGCTGCTGATGCCGGCGCTCGCCGCGGCAGCGATCGGAGCCGGCGTCGACCCGGCGATGCTGATGTTGCCTGCTGCGATCTCGGCGAGCTGCGCCTTCATGCTGCCGATCGCGACGCCGCCGAACGCGATCGTCTTCGGGGCCGAGCGGCTGACGACCGCTCAGATGGCCCGGCCCGGACTGTGGCTGAATCTGGCCGGAACGATTCTCGTCGCGGGCGTCTGCTGGTTCATGATTCCGCCGGACGGGAAGTTCGGGCGGGAACCCATCGGAACGAAGGCTTCCATCGTCGGCGACGCGGCCTCCGAACCTGCCTCGGAGAAGCCGTCGGTTTCCGCCGCTGTTCCGCCGCGCTGACGATCTGCCTCAGCGCGACGGGCTCGCCTCATCCAGATAGCGGAGCACTTCTTCCGCCAGCGTTCCAGGCGCTTGATCCGATGCGGCGAGGCGAATCTCCGCCCGCTCGGGCGCTTCGTACGGTGCGTCGATGCCGGTGAAGCCGGAGATCTCGCCTGCTCGCGCCTTCTTATACAGGCCCTTCGGATCGCGGGACTCGCACGTGGCGAGCGACGCGTCGACGAATATCTCCACGAAGTCGCCCGCGGCGCCCTGCCCTTCGATGCGTCGGCGGACGGCGTCGCGGTCGCGGCGATAGGGGCTCACGAACGCCGCCAGGACGGTAAAGCCCGCGGCGCAGAAGAGTTCCGCCACCTCGCCTCCCCGACGGATATTTTCCCTGCGGTCGGTCTCGCCGAAGCCCAGGCCGAAGCGCTGGGCGTGCTCTTCGCCGAACTCCTCTCGCAACAGCGCCGGGCTGGCGTTGATGCCGTGCCGCAGGTTGTCCCCGTCGAGCAGATAGGTCAGCACGCCCCGTTCGGCGAGGCGCTTCTCGACCTCGTTCGCGACCGTGCTCTTGCCGCTGCCGGAGAGTCCGGTGAACCATAGAACCCTGCCGCGCGGCCGCTCGACCGTACGACGATGCCACACCACATGGACAGGAGCGTCAGACATGAACGGGCCGGCAAAGAAAGCAGGAGGGAGCGATGGAAGTTCTTATAGCACGCCGCTTCCCGTAGGGCAGGCGCCCCGCTTGCTCTTCCGTAGGTTGGGTCATTGACCCACCGTCTCCCGAAGCCGTGCTGAACGGTCCGAGATATGCCGCCAGGGCGTGACCCGTCGTCAACCGCCTCACCGAATACAGGTGGGTCAATGACCCACCCTACGAGAGATTACCCCTCGTATTTCGGAAGCGGTTCGATCGGCTGATCGACGTGGCGGGCCGTGAAGCTGTACGATCCCGGCGTCGGCGCCGCCCACTTCGCCGCATTGGCGAGAACGGTCTTCACGTTCCGGTCGTAGTAAATCGGGTACGTCTCGTGTCCGGGGCGGAAGTAAAAGACCTTTCCCTGCCCGCGCCGCCAGGTCATGCCGCTGCGGAAAACCTCGCCCCCCTGAAACCAACTGATCAGCAGCAGTTCGTCGGGTTGCGGGACGTCGAAGAACTCGCCGTACATCTCGGTATGCTCGAGCTCGAAGTATTCGCCGTCGATCCCCTGCAGGATCGGATGCCCCGGCGACGTGATCCAGAGGCGTTCTTTCTCGCCCGCCTCTCTCCAGCGGAGCATGCACTCGGTCCCCATCAGTCGACGGAAGATCTTCGAGTAATGCCCACTGTGGAGGACGACGAGACCCATCCCCTCCAGCACCCGCTGCCGGACCTTTTCGACGATCGCGTCCTGCACCTGGTCATGGGCCTTGTGCCCCCACCAGAAGAGCACGTCCGTCTGGGCGAGCGCTTCGTCCGTCAATCCATGCTCGGGCTCGTCGAGCGTGGCGGTCCGCACCTGCACGCCTTCGCGGAGCTTCTCGCACAGGCCGTCCGCGATGACCGCGTGGATGCCGTCGGGATAAACGTCGGATACCCGCGCGTTCTCCTTCTCGTGCCGGTACTCGTTCCAGACGGTGACGCGCAGGCGCGGTTCGGGCGGCATGACTCTTCCTCGGACGCGATCGGTACGGGGCAGGAGCGACGACATTGTTTCGCTCCCGTTCCCGACCATCTTGCCGGTCTTCGAAGCCGCGACAACCCCCGGCGCCGAAACCTGCCTATTTCGGGGATGCCGACAGATCAGGAACGCCCGTTCCGGTCGGCGACTTGACGCACCGGGGGGGACGGGTCACCATGCGGCGGACTCGCGAAACGGCTGCCGCAGGCTGGCTGCGTCCTGCAGCCGACTGCCTGGCGCCGCTTCCCTCCCCCGCTCATCGCTTTTCTGCCGAAAGTTCCCGCATGTCCGGCTCTGCCGAGAAGGTCTACCTCGCGATCGATCTGGGAGCTTCCAGCGGACGCGTCACGGCCGGCCTGTTCGATGGGACGCGCGTGCGGTTCGAGGAAGTCCACCGCTTCTTCAACGGCGGCATTCTCGCGAACGAGCGTCTGCACTGGGGAGCGCTGACGCTCTGGAGCAACATTCTGGAGGGGATGCGGCTCGCCCATCGCACGTACGGCGAACGCGTAATCAGCCTGGGCGTCGATACCTGGGGCGTCGACTTCGCGCTGCTCGATCGCGACGGCGACATGCTGGGCGAACCCTTTCACTACCGCGACGCCCGGACGAAAGGCATCCTGCCCGACGCCTTCGCGATCCGGTCCCGGGAAGAGATTTTCGCCGAGACGGGGCTCCAGTTCATGGAGTTCAACACGCTCTACCAGCTCTTCGCGATGAAGCGGGCGAACTCCGTGCAACTGGAGTCGGCCCGCACGTTCCTGATGATGCCCGACCTGTTCCACTTCTGGATGACGGGCGAGAAGGTCAACGAAGTCACCGACGCCTCGACCACGCAGCTCTACAACCCGCTGACTCAAAGCTGGTCCGCGGAACTCCTTCAGGCGTTCGACCTGCCGGGCGACATCCTGTGCGAGCTGGCTCAGCCGGGCGCCAAGCTCGGAAAGCTGCGTGCATCGGTCGCGACCGAAACGGGCCTGAAGAACGCGACGGTCGTCATTCCCGGATCGCATGATACGGCCAGCGCCGTCCTCGCGGCGCCTGCCGCCAGTTCGCCGGGCGAGATTCCGAACTGGGCCTTCCTCAGCTCCGGCACCTGGTCGCTGATGGGGGTCGAGATGCCTCATCCGGTCGTCAACGAGGAGTGCCTGAAGCTCAACTTCACCAACGAAGCGGGCGTCGGCGGCACGACCCGGCTGCTCAAGAACATCGGCGGGCTGTGGCTCGTGCAGGAATGCCGCCGTATCTGGAGCAACGCCGGCATCGACCTCTCCTGGGACGAACTGGTCGCCCGGGCGATGGAGTCGCCGCCGCTGCGCAGCTTCGTCGATCCCGACGCGCCGCGATTCACGGCGCCCTGGAACATGCCGGAGGAGATCCAGTCCTACTGTCGCCAGACGAATCAGGCGCCGCCTGAGCACCGCGGCGAGATGATTCGCTGCATCCTGGAAAGCCTGGCGCTGCGTTACCGCATGGTGCTGACGATGCTCGAATCGCTCGTCGGCAAGCGACTGGAGACGATCCACATCGTCGGCGGAGGCTGCCTGAACGAGGCTCTGTGTCAAATGACCGCAGACGCCTGCGGCCGCCGCGTGCTGGCCGGTCCCGTAGAAGCGACGGCCCTGGGCGTCGTGATGGTACAGGCGATCGCCGACGGTTCGTTCGGCTCGATCGCCGAGGCTCGCGAGGTCATTCGTCGCAGCTTCGACGTCAAAGAATACCTGCCCGGCCCCTCCGATCCCTGGGACCAGGCCTACGGGCGATTCGAGGCGCTGCTGGCGATGGGCGTTCGCTGAAACAATCGACGGGTCGAAGCGGAGGAGGCGCGATGAGAAGCGACGTTCGCCTCGCTGCCCGAGTCTTCCGCTGTCTGACGACGTTCCTGGCGCTTGGCTTCGGCGCGGTCGCGTGCGGCGACGAGTGGAAGCGGCTTCCAGCGCTCCCCGATGACGAAGGCTTCGCCGGGTCCTTCGCCGGCATGAGCGGCGGAGCGCTGATCGTCGCGGGGGGCGCCAACTTCCCCGGCAAAAAGCCGTGGGAGGGCGGAACGAAGGTCTGGTACGACCAGGTCTTCATCCTCGACGGGCCGCAGGCAGAATGGCGACTCGCCGGGAAGCTTCCGCGACCGCTCGGTTACGGCGTAAGCGTCACCCACGCAGGGGGCGTCGTCTGCGTCGGAGGGAGCGACGCGACGCAGCATTACGCGGACGCGTTTCGACTCGACTGGTCGGAAGGGAAGCTCGTCACGACCGACCTTCCCTCCCTGCCGACGAGGGTCGCCAACGCGTGCGGCGCACTGGTCGGCGAGACGCTCTACGTCGCCGGCGGACAGGAACGCCCTGACTCGCGCGTCGCGCTCAAGACGCTCTGGTCGCTCGATCTGCCTGCCGAGCCGCTCGTCTGGAAGCGGCTCGACGATCTACCGGGCGATGGGCGGATGCTCGCCGTCGCAGCGAGTTCCAACGGAGCTTTCTGGATCGCGGGCGGCGCCGCGCTGGCGGAAGGAAACGACGGCTCGGTCGCTCGACGCTATCTGTCCGATGCCTGGCGCTACGATCCCGGAGCCGGCTGGACGCGAGTTGCCGATTTGCCTTCCCCTTCCGTCGCGGCGCCGTCGCCCGCTCCCGCGGATGTACGAGGCTTTTACGTGCTCGGCGGCGATGACGGTTCGCAGATCGGCGTCGCTCCCGCTGCCCATGCAGGCTTCAGCAAGAGGATCCTGCGATACGACGCAAGCGACGATTCCTGGACGGCTGCGGGCGAGATCCCCGCGCCGCGCGTGACCGTTCCCTCCGTCTTCGGCTTCGGTGGCTGGATCGTCCCCAGCGGCGAGATGCATCCCGGCGTTCGCTCGCCCGAGGTCTGGTCGTTCACGACGGAGAGTGACCGATGAAGGCGATGCTGGAAGATCGCCATTCGGTCCCCGCGTCTGCCTGGATCGCCGTCGGCCTGCTGATGCCCGTGGCGCTGCTCAACTATCTCGACCGGCAGATGCTGGCGTCGATGCAGGCCTCGGTCATGGCCGACATTTCCACGCTGGGCCAGGCGGAGAACTCCCAGGAACTGTGGGGCTTCATGCTCGGCCAGTTCAAGTGGGTCTACGCCGTCTTCAGCCTGATCGGCGGGTACGTCGCGGACCGCTTCAGCCGGCGCCTGACCATCTGCGGCAGCCTGTTCGTCTGGTCGGGCGTGACGTGGTGGACGGGCCAGGTCACCACTTACGACGAACTGATCTGGGCCCGGTCGCTGATGGGTCTCTCCGAGGCGTTCTATATTCCCGCGGCGCTCGCGCTGATTGCGGACCGGCACACGCAGGGGACGCGATCCTTCGCCGTGGGCCTGCACCAGACGGCCATCTATCTGGGCGTCATCGCGGGCGGGTTCGGCGGGTACGTCGCGGCCTCGCCTTACCTCGGATGGCGCTCCGCGTTCGTCGCGTGCGGCATCTTCGGAATGCTCTACGCGATCCCGCTGGTCGCGTTTCTCCGCGACGATCGGTCCTCGACGGCAGGCCTGAAGGAGCGGCCCGGCTCGCCCCTCGCCAGCCTCCGGGCGCTGCTGACGAACCCGTCGTTCCTGCTGCTCGTGTTGTACTTCACGCTGCCGGCGATGGCGGCATGGATCGTGCGCGACTGGATGCCGGCCATTCTGCGGAAGCGGTTCGAGTTGGGCGAAGGCTTCGCGGGCGTCGCGGCGACGCTCCCCTGGCAACTCGCCGCGATCGGAGGCGCCGCGGCCGGAGGCTACCTAGCCGACCGCTGGAGCCGCACGAATTCTCGCGCACGGATCTACGTTAGCGCGATCGGGGTCGGCCTGATCGCGCCTGCCATCTTCGGCGTCGGCAACTCCGGTATGCTGTGGGTCGCCGTGCTGTTCCTGATCCTGTTCGGGCTCGGCTGGGGCTTTTTCGACTGCAACAACATGCCGATCCTCTCCCAGATCGTGCGTCCCAATCTGCGGGCGACCGGCTACGGGATCATGAACTTCGTCAGCATCAGTTGCGGCGGCCTCGCCGACTGGGGCTTCGGACGCCTGGAAGACCTGAAGACGCCGTTGAACGTCTCGTTCGGCATCTTCGCCTGCGTCGCGCTGCTTTCGATCGTGACCGTGCTGCTGATTCGTCCTCGCCCCGAACTCGCGACCGAGAAACCCTCCGCATGAGCATGAAGCTGACAGGTCTCGTCGCCGCCACGCACACCCCCTTCCATGCGGACGGCAGCCTGAACCTCGCCGCGGTCGAGAGACAGGCGGAGCATCTGCTGCGAACGGGCGTCTCGACCGTCTTCATCGGCGGAACGACGGGCGAGAGCAGCTCGCTCTCCGTCGAAGAGCGCCTCGCCCTGGCACAACGCTGGACCGAGATCGCGACGCAGGCGCCGCTGCAGGTCGTCGTTCACGTCGGGGCGAACTCCATCGCCGACGCGAAGACGCTCGCCTCGCAGGGACAGTCGCTCGGCGCCTCGGCGATCGCTGCCGTCTGCCCCAGCTACTTCAAGCCCGCTTCGATGGACGCGCTCGTCGCGTGCAACGCCGAGATCGCGTCTGCGGCGCCCGGTCTGCCGTTCTATTACTACGACATTCCGTCGATGACCGGCGTGACGCTCACCTCTCCGGCGTTCCTCGAAGCCGCCGGGCCGAAGATCCCGACGCTGGCAGGGATCAAGTTCACGAACGCCGACCTGGCCGCGTATCAGCGTTGCCTGCACGCGGAGGGGGGACGCTTCGACATGCCGTTCGGCATGGACGAGATGCTGCTGGCCGCGCTCGCGCTGGGCGCGACCGGCGCCGTCGGGAGCAGCTACAACGTCGCGGCGCCGATCTCGAATCGCATTATCGCGGCGTTCGAACGGGGCGACCTGGCGACCGCGCGGCAGGAACAGTTTCGATCGGTTCAACTCATCGAAACGCTGGCACGCTACGGCTACATGGCCGCGGCGAAGGCGACGATGGGCTTCCTCGGCGTCGACGTCGGCTCGCCCCGTCTGCCGAATGCGAGCCTTTCGCCCGAGCGGCAGCTTCAGCTTCGCGGCGACCTGGAACGTCTCGGCTTCTTCGACTGGGTCGCGGTCTGAAAGACTTGGCTCCTGACGTTCGGCGGTCCGAGCACGTCCGCGTTCATCCGTCGTAAACTTACGCCTCCTCCATCGCCCTCCGCAGAACCGCAGCGAGATCGCCTTCATGCTCAGGATCGGATTGGTCGGCGTCGGCTTCATGGGCTGGATTCACTACCTGGCCTACGAACGCCTGTCGTCGTCCTGCAAGCTGGCCGCCATCGTCACGCGGGACGCGAAGAAGCGCTCGGGCGACTGGACCGGCATCCAGGGGAACTTCGGACCGCCGGGCCGGCAGGTCGATCTGACCGGGGTGAAGGCCTACGCCACGCTCGACGAAGCTCTGGCCGATCCCGAGATCGA
This sequence comes from Lignipirellula cremea, assembly GCF_056501455.1. Classification (NCBI taxonomy): domain Bacteria; kingdom Pseudomonadati; phylum Planctomycetota; class Planctomycetia; order Pirellulales; family Pirellulaceae; genus Lignipirellula; species Lignipirellula cremea. The sequence goes on along the minus strand of NZ_CM151415.1, from coordinate 3,397,859 downwards.
TCTGGTCGATCTGTGCCTGCCGCCGAATCTGCACGTGGCGTCGACGCTGGCCGCGCTGAAGGCGGGAAAGCATGTCTTCTGCGAGAAGCCGCTCGCGCTCACGGCCGCCGACTGCGAAACGCTGGTCGACGCGGCGAACGCCTCAGGCAAGCGGCTCTTCGTCGGGCACGTTCTGCCGTTCTTTCCGGAGTACGCCTACGCTCTCGCCGCCGCACGCGACGGACGCTTCGGGAAGCTGCTGGGCGGATCGTTCAAGCGAGTCATCTCCGACCCGCTCTGGCTGAAGGACTTCTACGATCCTCAGGGCGCCGGCGGACCGCTGATCGACTTGCACGTGCATGACGCCCACTTCATCCGCCTGCTGTTCGGCATGCCGGAGAGCGTGCTCAGCAAAGGCCGGATTCGCGGAGAAGTCGTGAGCTACTGCCAGACGTTCTTCGACTACGGCGCCGGCGGACCCGTCGTGCAGGCGGCGAGCGGCGTCATCGACCAGCAGGGGCGCCCCTTCACGCACGGATACGAGATCCACTTCGAAAAGGCGACGCTCCACTTCGAGTTCGCCGCGCTGGTCGACGAAAACGAGACGATGGGGATGAAGGTCCTCCACGCCGACGGCTCGGTCGAACGGCCGAGCTTCGGCGGAGGCGACGAAGTCAGCTCGTTCGAGGCCGAGATTCGCGAAGTCGAACGGGCGCTCGCCGCAGCGGACGCTTCGCCCATCCTCGACGGCGACCTCGCCCGCGACGCGGTGAAACTCTGCGAAGCACAGACCGTTTCGGTGCGAGAGAACCGGTCGGTCGAGATCGCGTGATTGCTTTTCGCTGCACGTCTCGCGACGCCTAAGCTCACAAGGTTGTGTGCCACGGCTGGCTTGGCCAGCCGTGCTTGCGACGTACGCCATTTCGGCACAGCCGGCCAAGCCAGCCGTGGCACACGAAAGGGCGATGCATCGAACCGGATTCAGCTCTTCAGCGAGAAGATGGCTTCGATCTCGATCGCCATGCCGCCTGGAAGAGCGCTGAAGCCGACGGCGCTGCGGGCGCCGACGCCGAGCTCTTCGCCGAAGACTTCGCGGAAGAGCTCGCTGCAGCCGTTGATCACGGCGGGCTGCTGACCGAACTCGGGCGTGCACTGCACCATGCCCAGGACCTTCACGACGCGGTCGACCCGGTCGAGGCTGCCGAGATGGGCCTTGAGCGTGGCCAGCATCGCCAGACCCGTCTGCCGCGCGGCGTTCTTGCCGGCATCGACGTCCAGATCGGCGCCGAGGCGACCCTTGATCAGGGTGCCGTCGTCGAGCAGCGGGCCATGCCCGGAAAGATAGACGCAGCGGTCGACGGTGACGGCCGGCTTGTAGACTCCGGCGGGCTTGGGGAGCGGCGGCAGCGACAGGCCGAGTTCGGCGAGGCGGGCGTCGAACGACATCGTCGGGATCCTTGAGCGAACGGAAGCATGCGGTCGAGCCGACATTGAATCCGCTCACGCCCTTCCGGACCAGCGCCCTTGTCAGGTCGGACGGTTCGCTCGTGTGCCATGCCCACATCTCCGCAGGAAGGGTGGGCATGCTGAGGGCCGGCCGAACCTGACATGCCCACGCTGCTATCGCGACGTGGGCATGCCACCCGAGCGAGGCTCGCAGCCGTTCATGTCGAGATCTGCTACAGCGCCGACTCTGCGCCGCAATATTCCCGAGCGTCGTCCCGGGCGGCGTCGCGCAGCAGCGCGGGAAACTCCGGCGCTGCCGCCAGGACGCGGCTCCAGGTCGGAATGGCTTCCGCGCCGGCGGGATCCTTCTGAATCGCTTCGCCCGCGGCGGTGACCTGGTCCGCGAAGCCTTCGACGGCCTGCTCTTCGGAATGCCGATCGTAGGCGAGGCCGTTGAAGACCGCGTCGGCGTGGTATTGCCGGATCGCGTCCTGCGCGGCACGCACGTAGGCGGATCGAATCGTCAGCACGTGGGCCGGGCTGATCACCGTTCCGCGGCTCGACAGCGTCCGAAAGATGCTGGTCAGGATATCGGTCGCCATCTTCAGCAACCCCTGCTGCGGATCGTTCAGCGACAGGGTCTGGTGTTTGTGCTCGTACGGAATGCCCAGGTCGACCTGACAGACCCGCTTCACCGACGTGTTGCGAAACACTTCCGCCAGCGTGCCGACTTCCAGACCCCAGTCGCTCGGAATGCGGTTCGACCGGGCGAGCCGTTCGGTGATCGCGAATTCGCCCGACAGCGGATAACGAAAGCCGTCCAGAAACGTCAGAAACGGGTCGTACCCGAACACCGCCATCAGAGCCCGCACCAGCGGCGCGACGAGCAGCCGCACGACGCGCCCGTGCATGCGGTCGGTGACGCGGGCGTAGAAGGCCTTGCTGAATTCGAAGTCGAGCGCGGGGTGCGCCATCGGCAGACAGAGCCGGGCCAGGATCGAGCGCTCATAATTCACGATGTCGCAGTCGTGCAGCGCGAAGGCCTTGATCGCCGGGTCGGCCATCAGGTAGCCGAACGCCGTCCAGACGGCGCGTCCCTTGCCAGGCGCGCCGCAGGCGAGCCCCGCATCGATGAGTTGCTGGTAAAGCGCCGTCACCCGCGGACCGTCGCCCCAGACCACCTCCGCCCGAGGACCGATCTGCGCGACCATCTCGCGCGCTTCGCGGTAGGCGTCCACCTCGGGAGCCCGGTTGAGGACGACGCAGACCGTATCGATGAAGGGGACGCCCTTCAATTTCGTGACGATATTGCGGAACGGGTCGGCCCGCATATCGCCTTCCGTGACGGGCAGCACCAGGCCGATCTTGAATCGCCGCGTCGCCTTCGTCAGCACGTTCTCCAGATGCTCGGCGTCGGTCGTGCCCAGATCGTGAAGGGTCGTGACCTGACCGTGCTGAACGAAATCGGGCATACGAGGTCCCAGTCAGAAGGGCGAGCGGCAAACGGGGCAAGATTCGGTCGCCGCATTCTTGGATCTCGCGAACTGGCGGCAAGTCAGGGCGTCATTTTTCGATCAGCCAGCGAAATCCGAACGGTTCCAGCGGAACGCCTTGCGATCGCCCGTGCGTCGTTCCGTCCAGAGCGTCCTGCCAGCCGCCGTCTCGCAGGTCGAGCGGAAGCGTCGCCTCGATCGGTTCGCCCGCGAAGTTCGCCAGCAGGAGCAGCCGGGAGGTTCCCTCGACGCTCGTTCGTTCCACGCCCAGGAGCTTCGGCGAACCGAGTTCGATCGGACGCTGAGCGCCGTCGGGATGCAGCGGTGCGAGCGTCTTTCGCCGGGCGAGCATCTGTCGGTACTGCGAAAAGACGGCCCGCTGCATGGACGTCGCGTCGTCGAGCGTTTCGCAAAGTTCGCCGTAGTCGAACTTCCGGCGGTTGATCCGCCGATTGTGACCGCTCCGCTCGAGACCTTCGTAGTCGTTCCTTCCGCCGATCAGGCTCTGAAAGTAGACCGCAGGCAAACCCTTGAGCGCCAGCATGATCGCCTGCGTCGTCAGAAACCTTCGCACATGCAGTTCCGGCGGCAGCGAGGGTTCCGCGTTCAGCGCGTCGAAATAGGTGATGTTCAGTTCGTAGGGCGTATCGCGGCCGTCGGGTCGCCGGCGCGTATTGATGCGCCCGCCTCGCGCGAGGACGGCCTGACCCAGCCGGTCGATGCGTTCGTCGGGGACGAGGCCTTCGAGCGGACGCACGCCGATGCCGTCATGCGAGGCGGTGAAGTTCAGGAAGGTCGCGTTCTCCGGCGCCTGCCCCAGGCCGTGCAGCCAGGCGTACAGGAACGTCGCGTCCTCGCTCAGCGACGCGTCGAGCAACAGCGGCGGCAGACTGAACTGGTAGACGATATGCGCTTCGTCGCCCGCGCCGAAGTAGGACAGGTTCTCGCGATGCGGAACGTTCGTCTCCGACAGCAGCAGCACGTTGACCGGCAGCGCGTCCACGACGTCGCGAAGCAGCTTCACGACCGCGTGCGTCTGAGGAAGATGGATGCAGCTCGTACCGACCTCCTTCCAGAGGTAGGCGATCGCGTCGAGGCGAATCATCCGGGCGCCGCGCTCGACGTAGCCGAGCAGGATGTCGACCATCTCCAGCAGCACGTCGGGCGACCGGAAATTGAGGTCGACCTGATCGGCGCTGAATGTCGTCCAGACGTGCCGCGGACCCTTCGCGGTCTCGAACTCCGTCAGCAGCGGCAGGCTACGCGGGCGAACGACCTGCGACAGATCGCTGGCCGGGTCGGCGGTCACGAAGTAATCGTCGTAAGGCGACTCGCTCGCCAGGAACCTGCGGAACCAGTCGCTCTTCGCGGAGCAGTGATTCAGGACCAGATCGAACGTCAGGCGAAAGTTCTCCCCCAGCCGCTCGACGTCGGGCCAGTCCCCCATCGTCGGTTCGACCTGTCGGTAGTCGATGACCGAAAAGCCGTCGTCCGACGAGTAGGGATAAAACGGCAGCAGGTGGACGTACCTCAGAACTTCCTGCAGGTCGTAACGCTCGAGAAACTCAGCCAGCGCCGCCATCGCGGGGCGATCCGGCGCCTGCACCTGGTCCCCGTACGTGATGAGCAGGACGTCCCGTTCGCTCCAGAGGCCGCCGGATTCGGCTTGTTCGCCGGAAGTCGAAGAGGCGAGGCTTTCGGCCGTCTTCGCCGTTCGTTCGACCAGCCGTTCCAGCAGACGCTCGCGATCGACCGGCTCGTCCGCGTAGATCGCCGTCAATCGTTCTGCCAGAACGAGGCGCAGCCGTTCCAGAGCGGCAGAGGGCGAGTAAGTTCGCTTCGACTCGTTCATCAGGGACTCGCGGCGACAGGAGGAACGGCAGTCCGCCGCAGTTACCAGAGATCGCTACCGGTCAGGTTCGCGATCAGCGCCTGAAGCTTCCGGCGAAGGACCTCGTAGCTGAAGAACTTCTTCGCTACCTCGTAATTGTGTTCGACCATCCGCTGGCGGTAATCGTCGTCGCGGATGACTTTGCGAACGTGCTCGACGGTGTCCTTCGTGATGTAACCGCTCATCGAAATGACGTCGAATCCCTTGGGCTCGATGTCGGAGATGTAGATCGAGTAGCGGTTCACCAGCACGGGCTTCTTGAAATAGAACGCTTCGAGCAGAGCGTTGCCGAAGCCCTCGTACAGGCTGGGATAGGTGATGAAGTCCGCGTGGGAATAGGCGTCCGCCAGGGTATAGATCTTGGATCCTGAATCGTCGGTCGCGCGATTGTCGCTCACCTTCGTCGCGATGACGCGCATGTCGACGCCCTGCTGCGCCGCCATCTCGTACAGCGCTGATAGATAGGCATGCCCCTCGTCGCCCGACTCGTGCGAGATCACCAGCTTGCATCGCGGGTTCTTGACCGCGGCGACGAGTTGAATCGCGTGTTCGATGCCCTTCCGGGGGACGACGCGCGTCGGCTGCAGAAAGAGGATGTCGTCCGCTTCGAGCCCGATCGACTGGCGGAAGTCGCTCGAATAATCGTCCAGCGACGGAGGTGCGTTCGCGAAGTCGAGGACGTTCGGAATCAGCGTCGACGACACCCCGGTTCGGCGCGCCAGCGCGCTTTGCGCCGGGGTGTTGATCGTCGCGTGCTGGATCGTCGGAAGCGCGGGCGGGAAGGCCATGCCGAGGATGTCGGCGATGCCGTTGATCGTGAACCGGTCCCGTTCCCAGTAAAAGTCGTGATGATGGGCGATCGTCGGAAAGCCTGTCTCCGCGATGAAGTGAGCGATCGCGATTCCCAGCGGCACGTTCATGGGAATCGCCGACGCGTTCTGCACGATCATCAGATCGATTTCGAACTTGCGAACGAACTCGTAAAGCTCATGCTTAAGCTTCTCCGCCAACTGGTAGATCACGCGCGTCGCTTCGGCGCTCCGGTGCGAAACGCCGAAGACCCGCTCGTTGACCCACTCGATGTCCGGATGGCCGAAGTAGGCCTCGGGAACGGTGGTGCAGATCGCGGGCGAGCGATCGTTCTTGCCCGCGAACCAGTAGCTCAGATGCTGACGCTGGGACAGAACCTGCGCCCACTTCGTCGCCTCCAGGGAGACGCCGTCGGTGCCGGCGAAGCGCGTCGATACGAATCCGATCCGGGCAGGCATATCTTCGAGAGCCTTGGTGGAGCGTCAAACCCGACTTCGTCGGGTGACGCGGAACGTCACCCGATCACGAAGTGATTCGGCGGCAAGGTGCAACGAGTGCATCGATGATAGCGCGGAACCCATATTCTCGACGCCGATGATGCACTAGCGTTCCGAGACAGGAAGGTACGTCAGCAACTGCGACAGATCGGTGACCACGACGTCGGCCTGAAAATCGCGCACGCGTTCGTCGCCTTCGCGCTTGCGCAAACTTCGGGCGTCGCCAGCGAACAGGGCCGTGCGGAAGCCGACCTGCGATGCCGGCCAGGCATCCTTCAGCAGATCGTTCCCGACGTACAGGATCTCGGCCGGAGCGATGCCGCGTCTCTCGAACGCCTGCGCAGCGAGTTCGTACAGGTACGTTCCCGGCTTCGCCTGGCCATGTTCAAACGAGTAAAAGCAGAGCCCTTCCTCGAAGCCCACGTCCGACAGGCTCGCATCGAGAACGGCCGCCAGCGTAATCGGCGTGTAGAACTGAGCGTTGCTGACGATGCCGAGCGGCAACCCCGCATTGCGGATCGCCGCGAGCGTCTCGCGGCAGTGCGGCATGGGCCAGATCGGATTGGCCCGGAGTTCGTATTCCAGCGAGAACCGCCGGAGCGCGGCTTTCTCCTGCACAGCGGCTGCCGCGCCCAGTCGATCGAACGTCTCGCGCCAGATCGCGAGCGCATCGACTTCAGGATAGGCCACGCCGGACGCTCTGGACTTCGCGTGCGATCGGTCGATCGCCTCGCGGTATTCGCGAATCGCAAATTCGGGGTCGGGGACCGACAGTCCGATCGACTCCGCGGCTTCGCGAAACGCGAGAGCCGGCGCCGGCACGTCGTCCGGCTGCAGACCGACGTCGCCGCTCGCGCTGATGACCAGCGTGCCGTAGACGTCGAAGACGAAGGCGCGAATCCCTGGAAGCGCAGGAAGGCGCAGCGCTTCTGCGGTCGGTCGAGGGGCGAGCGGACGAAGACGCTTCCGAACGAGGTCTTCCAGCCGCTCCTCCATGGCGCTGCTCACGTTGCGACTCCCGCCCCGCAAGAGACCGTCGCTCCAGGCGGAGCGACGCGAGGTCGACTCTGCCGGCGAATCGGCGCCGGGGGGCTGAAAACTGAATCGGGAGGCATCATAGCACGCTCCTCCCGACCGGGAACCGCCGTTCGACCGCTCGTCAGGAACCATCGAATTCGACGTAACGAACCGGTCGGAAGCGTTCCGGCGCGAGAAACTTCCGCGCCAGCTTCTTCGAATCGGCGCCCGGCAGGAAGCCGTCGAACGAGGCCCAATCGAAGAGCGACTGCGCCGTCTCGCGCAATCGGTCGCCCAGCCGTTCGATCGAATACGAGTCGAGCCCCGGAGGTAGCTCAGCCGACTCCGCCGCGACGGCGTCGCCCTCGCCCCGCTCCCACGCTTCGCGAAGGCTCGCCCACTGCGGATTGGCTCGATCGAGTTCCTTCCGCGCCGACGCCTCGCGGACGACTTTCGTCAGCACGACGCGCTGCTGATCGGGAAGGATCGCCCCGAAGTCGATCGAGCCCTGCTGGCGGAGCGACGACGCATACCGGGCCCATGCGTCGCCGAAATCCTCGTCCAGCGCGTAGGTCGCGCACTGGTCGAGATAGGCGGCTCGCAAACGCGCCAGACCCGCGTCGCCGATCCAGGGAATCGGCACGTCGATCGAGCTGACCAGCCCCGAAAACTCGACCCCCTGTTTGCGGAAGTCGGCCGTGATCTCGGGCAGGTCGCGTCCCAGCAGGGGCTTCTTCGCGAGCGCCGTTTCCAGAAACGCCATGCCGAAGCCTTCCGCGACGCTGGTCGTGAACAGTCCGTCGGCGGCGGCGACGTTCGTCGCGAAGTCGACGCCCGGAAGCGCTCCGACGTCGAACGCGACGCTCAAATGCAACTCTTCGGCGATTCGCTTCCACGCGACATAGGAGACCGCTTCTGCGGGCGTCTCCGGGCGGAGCGTGATGCCGTAGGCGACGTCGGACGGGGCGAACGCGGCCCAGAGGAGCAGCTCGCCGAGGTTCTTCCGCCGAATGCCGCGAACGGGATAGAGCCCCCACCGGCGAAGGTCCGGTCGTCCGATCGAAGCGAGAACCTTCGCCCTCGCAGCGGCGGCATCGGGCGCGGCGCTGACGGCATGCACGGGATTCGGCAGAACCGAGACCGCAACGGACGGCATTCCCGCGTCGATCAGGAACGCCCGATCTCGTCCCGTCAGCGTGGCGTAGCGAATCGACTCGGCCAGGGGATAAAGCGGGAGCGATTCGGCCTCCTCTGTTCCGACAATTAGCGACGCACGAAGGTGGGCGTAATTCGCGGGTCGAGCGTCCTCCGCGAAGTCGTGGATCTGAAGCAGTTGCCGGAAGCCACGCTCCGCCAGCCGCGCGATCGCGGGGGGAGCCGCGGCGTTCTTCCCGATGGAATGGTTGTGCCAATGGAGCAGCGTCGCCTCCGAAGCGAAGTCTGACCGCGAGAGCGCCCGTTCGATGGCCTCCGCGAGTCGTTCGCCGTCGCCGGGACGATCGTCGCGGAGGTCGTCGTATTCCAGCTCCGGCACCGCGACGAGCCGCACGTTCAGCCTCGCCAGCTTCGTCGAAAGACTCTCGTCCCATCCGCCTGATCGCCCACCATGCAGAACGACGACCGGCAACGGGCGATCGTCCTTCCACGCCGCGTTCCACGCCAGCAGGTGATTCCGGACGACCTGCGTGACGCCGCCCGGCTGGAGATGAAAGTGCAGAATCGCGAGAGAAGCGAACGCGGACACGCGAGGCGAAACTCCTGATCGAGGGCGACGTGGAACGATACAGCTCTTGTTCCGCGCGGCGGCATTGTAGTAAGTCCTTCCGCCTGACCAGAGATCGCTCCCCGGAAGCAGGGCCCGAAGGCTGGGCCCGGAAGCAAGGGAAAGAGTCTCGACCGGCGGCCTGTCGGTCTTGCCTGACCCGAACAGCGCTTCCGATCCGAGCGCCTGCACGTGCGGGGGCCCCCGCTTTCCGCAGTTTTCCTTGATTGGATGGCGGGAACGGCCGATTTCTAGGTCAGACAAGCGACGCCTAGGGCGACGTCGTCGGAACATTGCGCCCCTGCAGCGAATCCCACGGACGGATTAGCGAGTTATGAAGCGGATCCTGTTCAACCTCGCGTTCTGCGGCGTCGGTTGCGGTCTGGTCATTCCCGCGTTCGCCGCGGAATCGGCGCCGAAGCCCGCGATCGCCGTGCAGGACGTCCGCCTGCAGGAGCAGGGACTGCTCGTCGGTCGGGCCGTGACGAGCCAGGGCGCGGCCCGCGAAAACGTCAAGGTCGCGGTCTCCTTCCAGGGTCAGACGATCGCCGAAGCGACGACGAACCACGACGGCGTCTTCGCCGTGAAGGGGCTCCGCGGCGGCACGCACGTCGTCCAGTCCGACGGCAAGCAGGAAATCGTCCGCCTGTGGACCGCCGATGCGGCGCCGGAAGCGGCGGCGGAAGGACTCGTCCTCGCGGAAGGCCAGGTCGTTCGCAGCCAGGGGCCGGGCGGCATCGGGAATTTCCTGGCCGATAATCTGGTCGGCGTCGGGATCGTCGGCGCTACGGCGGGTACCGCCATCGCCGTCTCGGCCAGCGGCGGCGATTCGAGCAACTGATCGATCGATTCGCTGCTCACACGAAACTCGGACGGGCGAAGTCTATTGGCTTCGCCCGTTTTCGTTCGGCCGATCAGCTCCGCGGCAATTCGTCGATCCACTTCGCGACTGCCGCGGACCAGACCTCGGCGACGCCGCGGTAGGAGTGATCGGCGCCGGAGATCGTCTGCACCGCGATGCGGCTTCCCTCGCCGGCGAGTTCCCGAATCCGCTCGGGCAGCCCTGTAAAAGGCGTCCCATCGCCACGAAGCTCCAACTCTCCGTACGTGAAGAGCGTCGGTCGGTCGATCTGGCCCAGAAGCTTGAGAAATTCGTAGCGTTCCTCGGCTCCGTACTTGTCCCAGTACGTGCGGGCAGAAATCACGAGCGGAAACGGCACGTTCGGCTCGAACAGTCGATCGCCGGCGCCGGAGTCGATCAGGTGCTTCGCCTCGTCGATCCAGCGGCGGAACGATTCGCCGTCTTTGCCCGCCAGTAGCCGGCGATACGACAGCGAAGGGGGCGAGGCCGCGATGACGAACTCCGCCGGAGCGTCGTTCGCGACCGCGTATAGGGCCTTCACCGCGCCGAGGCTATGACCCAGCAGGGCGATGCGCTCGTAGCCCCTCTCGCGAAGGAACGACGTCCAGGCCGCGATGTCGAGCCGGCATTCGTCGACGATCTCCGCCGCGGCGCCGAAATGTCGACGCTTGCCGGTCGTGATCGACGTGATCAGACCGTCATGCCCGCGGGTGTTCGCCCAGAGAACGGCGAAGCCCCGCTGCGTTAGAGCGGGCGAGACGGCCTCGAACAGGTTCGACCCGTAGAAGGAGCTCCCGACGCCATGCAGGCAGAGGACCGCCGTACCAGCGCCGGCGCCCTCCCCCGGCTTCCCTGGTTCCAGCAGAGCGCCGTCCAGCCGCAAACCGTCGGGCGACGTCGTACGAACGAGATCGACGAGCATTCGAAAGATCGAGAGGGTGGACGGCGAAGGCGGGAGCAGGCGGCGGCATGCCAGCAGAAACGCATCGTAGCCGAACGGCCCGGCGATCCGGAGGGGCGAAAAGTTCTGCCGAAGTTGCGGATTTCGGCTCGATTCCGGCGGCTTGCGACGCGTTGAATCGGTTTTAACAGAGCTGATCAAGCCGGACCGCCCCGGCGCCCGATCCTTCCGGTGGGTCGCGACGTTCAGGGACGAACGCTCGCGAGCGGCTGACGATCTACCCTCGGCGAGGATTTCTATGGCGGCGGGCGGCGCGGAGAGTTCGCTGGCGCTGGGCTTCTATGCCTCGTTCCGACATCCGGAGCGTGGGTGGTACGGAGGTTACCTCGCGCTCAATCTCCTGGGACGGCCGCTGGAGTTTCACTGCTCCGCGCCGCTGAAGGCCTCCCGCACGCAGGAAATCCTGTACGGGCCGACGCTGGAAAGCTATCTGGTCGCCGAGCAGATCGGAAAGCGGCTCGTCGAGAACCTCAAGGGATCGCTGCGACCCTCGCTGATCCTGGTGAATCGTCCGGCCGCGCTCTCGCTGGGAGCGCTGATCGACCCGCCGGTCCTTTACGTGCCGGAAGAGTCCGAGGAGGACGTCCGCCGGCCCGACGATCTGATCGGCGTCGCGTTCCGCAAGCAGGAGGCGTATCTCGACGCCGCTGCCGCGCATCATCGCTCTGCAGTCGAGTCGATCTGGCAGCGCCTGAGTCCGTCGTGGGAACTGTCCGAACCGTTCCAGCGGATTCGCGAAGCTCTGGAGGAAGCCCACCGCGGCGCCCGCGCGGCCTGAGAGCCTTCCTTCTCACGTTCCGTAGAAAGTCGATCGAATGGATGCGATCGCCGAACAACCAGCCGTCGCAGGGAACGCGACGCCGCCTTCGATGACGATGGCCTCGTCAGTCGATGCGAAGGCGCTGGCCCTTCCGCCCGCCGCGATCGAGCGTATCCGGTTCGGCGACGGACTCGGGAGCGCAGGGCCCGAGATCGATACCTGGACGCTGCCGCGAACGGAAGTTCGCATCGTCGGCGGACCGGTGAAGGATCCGAGCGTTCGCGTGGTCGGCTTCGCGTTCCCTGATTCGCCGGGGTTTCGACCGGCCTTCATGGCGAAGCTGGCGGTCGGACCTTCCGCAGCTTCGACGGAGCAGGCCGTCGCCGGGCAGACGGCTGCGCCTGACGATGCGGACGCCGAACCGCCGAAGCCGAAGAAGCGGACGCGCCTCAAGCCGCCTCGCGACTGCGTGAAGCTAGAGGACCGACTGTATTACTTGCTTCAGCCGTCGTTGGAGCAGATCGTTCAGGTCGAGGAATTGGAGCTGCCGTTCGAACCGTTCCCCTATCAGCTCGAAGGGATCGGCTTTCTCTACCCGCGACGCGAAGCGATCCTGGCCGACGAGATGGGGCTGGGGAAGACCATGCAGGCGATCAGCACGATCCGCCTGCTGCTGAACGCGGGCGAAGTGCGCAGCGTGCTGCTGATCTGCCCCAAGCCGCTGGTCAGCAACTGGAAGCGGGAGTTCGCGCTCTGGGCGCCGGAGATTCCGATCGCCATCATCGAAGGCGATCAGGCCCGCCGCAATTTTCAGTGGGACCAGGATTCGCCGGTCAAGATCGCCAACTACGAGATTCTCCCCCGCGACGTTGCTCCGCGAATCGAGGAGGAGAACCTGAAGTTCGATCTGGTCGTGCTCGACGAAGCGCAGCGAATCAAGAACCGGGCGAACGCCACGAGCAAGCTGGTCTGCTCCATCCCCGCGCCCCGGCGCTGGGCGCTGACGGGAACCCCCGTCGAGAACAGCCCCGACGACCTGGTGGGCATCTTCGAATATCTCGCCCCCGGCTATCTCCGGCAGGGGCTCTCGCCGCGGGAGATCGGCGCGCAGGTCAGCGACTTCGTCATGCGCAGGACGAAGGAAATGGTCATGACCGACATGCCGCCCAAGCTGTTCCGCGACGAGACGCTAGCGCTCGCTCCCGAGCAGCAGGCGACTTACGAAATGGCCGAATCGGAAGGGGTCATCCATCTCAACGAGATGGGCGACAAGCTGACCGTGCAGCACGTCTTCGAACTGGTCCTGCGTCTGAAGCAGATCTGCAACTTCGATCCGCTGACCGGCGCCAGTTGCAAGCTGGAACGCCTGGTCGCGGACATGGAAGAGGTTCACGCCAGCGGACAGAAGGCGATCGTCTTCAGCCAGTGGGTCGAGACGCTGACGAAGATGCGCCCCCACCTCGAACGCTTCGGACCGCTCGAATTTCACGGACGCGTCCCCAGCGCGAAACGCGACGGCGTGATTCAGCGCTTCAAGGAGGACCCGTCGAAGAGCGTCATCCTGATGAGCTACGGCGCCGGCGCCGTGGGGCTCAACCTGCAGTTCTGCCGGTACGTGTTCCTGTTCGACCGATGGTGGAACCCGGCGATCGAGGATCAGGCGATCAACCGGGCTCATCGCATCGGCGCGGCAGGCTCGGTGACCGTCACGCGGATGAACGCTCTGGGCACGATCGAGGAGCGGATCCACGACGTGCTCGAAGAGAAGCGGGCGCTCTTCGCCACGATCTTCGAAAGCGACGATCCGAGCGCGAAGTCGATGCTCTCCGCCGACGACCTCTTCGGCCTGTTCAACCTGCGAACGCCGAAAGGCCCGCTCCGTCAGGCGGCGTGAACGTCGGGTCGAAGCTCTCAGAAGCAGAGGATTCGCGAACGGCCCCGTGTGCCATGGCTGGCTTGTCCAGCCGTGCTGAGGCGAGGAGAACGCCTCTGATTGGATCGTCGATACGCAAGTCGTACGGCTGGACAAGCCAGCCATGGCACACGACGGGTCTCGCTCAGGAGCGTCGAAGTCCCGCGTCGTTCACGAACCGACGGCCACCGCGAGGCCAGCGTCGACTTCGTCGCGAGAAATCTCACGCGGCGCCGGAGGGTCGACTTCGCTTGCCACGGCTGGATGCGTCCGCTGTTCGAGAACGGTCAGCAGTCCGTTCTCGGAAAGCACGACGCGGCCCGCCTGTTCTTTCGACGTCCGCTCGTGCGAGGCGACCAGCCGCGCGAACAGGGCGAAGACGTCCTCGTCCGGAAGGGGCGAGGTGACCGTAGCGTGGACCGAGCCGACGAACGCTTCGTCCTGAATGGCCGCCGAACCGGTCGCCAGTCGCGCGGTCCACGATGCCCGAAGCGTCTCCAGTCGCGTCGCCAGAGCGCGTCCGGCGTTCGCGGGCGAGAGCAGGACGACGAAAGGTTCGGTTCCCTTGACGAGGATCTCGTCCACGCCCAGCGCGTCGCGAAGCTCGGCCCGCAGGCGCTCCGATCGCTCGACGCGATGAAGCGCCGTCGGAGGTTCGCTTTCGTTCAACGGTTCCAGGATCGCGACGGAGTACGTCGGCCCCAGGTTCTGACTCGTCCAGATGCAGGCTTCGACGGCTGACTTGGACGGGTCTGCCGCTTCGAGCGAACGACCCACATCCCGGGCCTTCACCGGTTCGAGCAGCTTCGCCGTCTCGAGGAAGGTCGCCCGGCAGATGCGATCGAGCGTCGCCGCTTCCTGGCTGAGCGCCTCGCGGATCTTCCTTCGTCCTTTATCGATCCGCGTCGCGTCCATGCCCGCGGCAGACGCCCAGACGGCCGCGCCGAGGAGTTTCGCGTCGCGGCGATAGGTACCGAGCACGTCGCGCAGCGGTCGCCGATCCTCGACGTCGCCGAACGACTTCAGGCGATCGAAGATCGAGTTCCACTCGACGTCCGATTCGCCCATCGTGCCGCGGAGACGTTCCGCGCTGCGACGCAGCGACTTCAGGTCGACTTCCGACTCGACCGCCAGGCGATCGAGTTCCACAGCCGTACTGCGGCGACGGGCGGACCACGCGTTCCAGACCTTATTCGCGGCAAGCAGTTCGCCCAGCAGAATGCCGGCCTCGGACGACCGCCGGTCGGGAGCCGGCTCCGCAAGAGCCTCCAGCGCCCCCTTGGCCTTCGCGGGAGAATGTTCCATTCCGCGCAGGGAAGGCTTGCATCGTCGTCGGAAGGACTCGAACCAGAGCGAGCCGCGACGCACGAGCCGGGCAGCGCGACGCGCTCCCAGTTCGCAAGCTTCCAGCAACCGTTCCCAGAGCGCCGGACCGAGTCTTCCGAGTTGCCTGGTCGATTCCCAGTCAGGTCCGATTCCGATCGCGCACGACGCCGCGAAGCCGCAAAGCCAGTTCGCGACCACCATCATTACCAGCAGGTATCGAAATGTCTCGATCGGCGTCATGGGACCGCGGGAAGTGTCGATCGGAACGACGGTTCGGCGCAAAGATAGCTTTCGCTGCCCGCCCTTCCGGCGACAATTCGTTGCCCCCGACGTCGAACGTCGATTTCTTTCGGAGGAACGCGGCCCTGTCCGCCCTGACGACCCGCTTTTTCCCTACGACCAGCCTCACGAGGCGCCACCCATGATCGCCTACCGCGTCCGCTACTCCGGCCAGGTGCAGGGAGTCTTCTTTCGTGCGACCGCCCGGGAGTTCGCGAAGGAGTACGGCCTGACCGGCAACGTCCGGAACCTGCCGGACGGGTCGGTCGAACTGTTCGTGCAGGGCGCCGCGAGCGTCGTCACCACGTTTCTGGCCGATCTGGCGGCGCGCTACGAAGGAAAGATTCGGCACGAAGATCGCCAGCCAGCGACTTCCGACGATTCCCTGAACGATTTCGACGTTCTGCCTTCATGACCGGCCGTCGTCGCTTCCGACGGCCGGTCGAACAGGCGCCGGGAGCGAACTCACTCTTCGCTCAGATCAGCGCCGGCATAGAGCGTTCCGAGCCAGGCGTCGATCGCCGCGGCCAGCGCTTGCTCGTCGCCTGACTCGGCATACGCGGCAACGAATTCGCGAACCGCGCGTTCGCCGTACCGTCGCTGCAACTGTCGCAGCTCGGCGTATGCGAACGCGGCGTCTTGCGGCGACTGACCTTCGTTCCACGCGATCAGGTCTCCCGCCGCGACGCCCAATCCCTGCGCGGTTCGAGCGTACTCGTAAGCGGCGAACGCCTTCGCCGGACGATCAGCCCGGGCGACGACGCCTTCGGACGAGTTCGCGGCACGGGCGAACGCGTCGTTCGCCTGCGTCCCGCGCGGTCGGCGCCGGGAGTTCTTCCGCTTGACCGTAACGCGAACCGTATCGACGTGCCGGGCGCCGGCGGCGTCGGTCACGAAGAGCTTCACGTTCGTGGTTCCGACGGGAAACAAGCCGGAAGCCCTTCTCGCCGAACGTCCTGCGAGCTTCACGCGAGGAGCGATCCAGCGGTACTTGAGAGCATGCTTGTCCGGGTCGGAAGACTTCCGTCCGTCGAGCCGCACGCGGGCGCCCTTTTCGCTCTTCGTCGTGACGACGATGTTCTTGCCCGCGTTCGCGCGGGGAGCGCGATTGACCACGACGACGTCCGTCGTCTGCCTGGCCATATTTCCCGCCGCGTCGACGGCGGTCCACGTCACGCGCGTCGTGCCGATCGGATAGCTGCCCCGCGGATCGCCTGTCACCTGAACGCCGACGCTGACGTTGTCCGTCGCCGGGGGAACGGGAATCGGGACGGTCGCAAAGAGCTTGCCCGGATCGCAGAACCTCGTCAGGTTCGCAGGAGCTGCGATCGTCGGCGCTTCGCGATCCTGGACCGTCACTTTCTGCGTCCCGGTCACCGTGTTGCCGCCGATGTCCCGGCCGGTCCAGGTAACGATCGTATACCCCAGCCAATAGACCGTCGGAGCGTCGTTGGTCAACGTGACGGTATGGCCGGACGCATCCTGCGCAGTAGGCGGCGTGAGGGTCACTCCGGTCGCGAACGCCTTGCCCGGATCGGTCGGCACGACCATGTCGGCGGCGACGACGATCGTGGGGGAAACCGTATCCTCCACGGAGACTATCGTACCCGCCGTCGTCGTGTCGAAGCCGTCCGTCGCTTCGACGACGACGTCGTGCGTGCCGTATCCGTAGCTGAAGGTGAACTCGATCGGGCTTCCCGGGGCGACGTTCGAAGTCGTCTTTCGCACGACGCCGTTGACCTTCCAGCGGACGGTCATCGCCTGACCGTCGACGTCGTCGACCAGGGAGTTCAGGCTGACGACGCGCTGCCGGTCGACGATCTCGAGCACGACCGGCGCGATCGGATCGATCGACGGCGGCGTATTGACCGGCGGCTCGAGATCCAGAAACAGAACTCGCGTCTGGTTATCCGTTCGCGTCCCTTCGACGAACATCCGGCGACCGTCGCGGGAGACGACCATCTCGCCGAAGCGCCAGTTCGCGATCTCGGTCTCGGCAGGCAGGCGGCCTTGCGCATACGACTTCAACGACCGCATGCCGCCGGTCCTTTCCCAGACGAACGCTTCGTTTCCTTCGAGCGAGTCCGCCGTTCCGAAGAGGTATTCTCCGTCGCCCGTCACGGCGGTCGCGCGGGACGAAGGGCCGCCGAGCGTACCCATGTCCACGACTCCAGTCGTCGGCGACCACCGGAACGCATGCATCGACGCGGTCAGGGGAACGCTCGCTTCACCAGCGACGACGCTTCCGTCGGCGCTGATGCACAGTGCGATGGTCTGCGCGCTATAGTCCGTCGATAGCAACGGCAGGTTCTTGTATCCGACGCCTTGTCGCCAGACTGCGGTCTTCGATCCCGCGGCGATAAAGAACGACTCGTTCACGGCGGCGGCCGTCCCGTCGGACGAAGCGATCACGTTCGTGACCGGGGCTCTTGGCATGTCTCCAGTCGCGGCGAGAATCGAAAGTCCCGCGATCGTCGAATACCTAAACGGCTCGCCGCCCCCGTTGCCGCCGCTCCAGCCAAAGGCTACGCCCGCGTCTGAACACGAAGTCGCTGCGTTATATGTTTCGGTCGGTTTCACGATCGTCGGGATCAGGGTCACGTTTGCCGATTGCGTCCATTGAAACGCGCGTTTGGCCAGGACGTAGCCGCCGGTCATGTCGAAATACCCGACGACGGACGATCCGTCGGCGCTGCACCCTCGCGCTTCGCCGCCGTCGGCCCCCGCAAAAGTGAATTCCACGATGTCATTCGGCTCGGTCCAGCGGAAGGGACGGTTCTTGCCCAATCGAACCAGGTAACCCACGGCGACCGATCCGTCGGCGCTGCAGGCGACGACGTGCGTGTCGTTCGCCCCGTCGGCGATGACGGTCAAGCCGTCGGCCTCGCTCCACCGCGCGGACTTCACGATTCCGGCCTGTTCGAATGTGCCGAAGACGACGTCGCCGGTTCCCGCTGCGATACAGGTCAAGTCGAGATCGGCTTCTACGACGACGAACCGTTCGGCTCCATGAACTTCGGGGCCGAAGCAGAGGGCGCCGAGCGCCGCCGCTAAAAGGGCGCTGAGAATTCTCGTCAGTAGCATGTCGTTCACCTCGCGTTCGGGATCGGGAAGGAGTCAGATGGGAGCCGTTCAGGCAGAAATCTCGAGGGCTGCAGCGGGTCGGGCCGTCGACCGGCGTGCCGCGCGACCGGAACTCAACGGGGCGGAGGCGCTGCGCGTTTCAGGACTCCGTCCCCCTCGGTCGGCGCTCCGTTGGGATAGGTACCGCTAAACGTCAAGCGGATCTCGTCGCCGATCAGTTCGCCCTTCACGTCGAAGGAGTCGCCCCGCGGCGCCTGCTCATGCCAGGTCAACTCGGCGCCGTTCAGTTCGCCGGTCACGACGGCGAAGTTCCGTTGCGGCCCGTTGTCGAACTTGTCGCCGGCCAGCGTCGTTCCCGTCCGCTTGCGGAAATGGACGGAGTACGGAACGGTGATGCCCGCGAACAATCCCCGGCGATACGTTCGCGTCCCCTTCCATACTCCGGGCGAGTCGAACATCGCCGCGACCCGCGCGGCAGCGGCATCGTCGGCAGGAATCGCATCGGGAAGAGATTCGTCGCCGGAGGCTTCGTCGGCGGGCGGATCGTCAGCCGGAGGCTTCGCTGCGGGAGGCTTCGCTGCGGGAGGCTTCACCGCGGGCGCGACCTCCGCCTGAGCGGCAGGTCGCGGTTCGGCGCTGACGCGAACCGTTCGCCTGCCGTCCCGTTCGACGGAGATGAGTTCCCGCTTCAGGATCTCGTCGTCCTTCGCGGCGACGAATTCGTGGGCTCCCGGCTTCAGACGGATCTCCGCGACGCCGGTCCCGGTCAGGACCAGTTCCTCGCCGTCGATGCGAATGCCGATATCCGGATCGTCCGTCTCGACGATCAACGTGCCGTGCGGCGAAGCGATTCGCAGCGCCGTCGCGAACAGGCCCGTCACCCCGAGCGATTCCGTCAGGCCGAACGTCGCCAGCGCAATGAAGAGTCCGACGACGACGATCCGCGTTGCGGGACGCAGCGCACGCATCGGCGTCGGATCGTCTTCGCCCCGCTGTACGCGGGACAGACAGTCGACGAGCGCCTCGCGAACCTGCTCTGCCGAGCGGAAGCGCGCGTCGGGATTCTTCTCCAGCAACTTCGCCACGATCGCCGACAGGCAGGCGGGCGTCGTACGATCGATCGACCGCAGGTGCGGAGGAACGGTCTCGACGACCGACCGCATCGCGGCTAGCGACGACGAGGCGTCGAACGGAGGCGCCCCCGTACGCATGAAGTACAGCACGCTGCCGAGGCTGAAGAGGTCGGAACGTGCGTCGACCGACTGGCCCTGGACCTGCTCCGGCGACATGTAGCGAGGCGTACCGGCGACCATCCCGGGATAGGTCAGACTTGCGTCGTCGACGATTCTCGCGATGCCGAAGTCGACGAGCTTGGCGGTTCCTGCGTCCCGCGAAAGCAGGATGTTGCAGGGCTTCACGTCGCGATGGACCAGCCCCTGGTCGTGCGCGGCTGCCAGCCCGGCGGCGATCTGCATGCCGATCCGCAGGACCTCCGCAGGCTCCAGCGGGCCTTCCCGATCGACGTAGGCCTGAAGCGTTTCTCCGTCGACGTACTCCATGACGAAGTACGGAATGGGCCATTCCTGAACGTCGAAGACTCTCGCGACGTTCTCGTGCTGGATCGGCGCCGCGGCGCTCGCCTCGCGCAGAAACCGCAGGCGAGCCGGAGCGACCGACGCGAGTTCAGGCGTCATCGTCTTGATCGCGACGCGACGCTTGAGCTTTTCGTCGTCGGCCAGCAGGACGACGCCGCAACTCCCGCGGCCGATCACGGCCTCGACTTCGTAGCGTTCCAGTCGCCCCAGCGATGCGACCCGGTCCGAACGTTGCAGCAGGGCCATGACGGACCCGTCCGGCGAAGCAGGCGCCGTGGCAAGAGCCCGAAGCGCGGCTCCCGGTCCCACGGTTTCGTCCGCGGCGATCTGTTCCAGGACCGGAGTTTCCAGGAACGCTTCGCTTCGCTCGTGCGATCGGATCAGTCGCTCGACCCGGCGGCGCATCGCCGAATCCCCGAGACATGCCGAGTCCAGGTAGGTCTCGCGCTCGGCGGCGCCCTCAAGGTCCAGGGCGGCGAAGAAAACTTCCTGCTCGTTCATGACGTCGCCGGTGCGGATGTCCTTGGCGCGGAAGCGCCCCACATCCTTCCGTGCGAAAACCGCGCAGGATTCTCGTCATGAATTTTCGGAGTATTCCTCCTCGCTCGTCATCTCGGCGTACAGCCACGCCTTCGCGTACTTCCACATGCGGGTCGCCGTGCTGCTCGAAACGCCGAGATCTTCCGCCGCTTCGGCGTGCGTGCGACCGGAAAAATAGCGCAGGCGAACGAGTTCCGCGTGCTGCGGGTGCAGCGCATCGAGCTTTTCGAGCGCCTCCGCGAGGGAGATCAGATCCTCGCGGGGCTGCGGCATCGCGATTTCGTTTTCGTCGAACTCCTGCCGAACGAACGCTCCGCCCCGCTTCAGCGATTTTCGCCGTCGGGCATGCTCGACGAGAATGCGCTGAATGGCGAGTGACGCCGCGCCGAAAAAGTGTCCGCGCCCGTTCCAGTCGGAGGAATCGCCCCGCGCCAGCCGCAGGTAAACTTCATGAACGAGCGCCGTCGGCTGGAGCGTCTGTCCCGAACCTTCGACCGCGAGATGGAAGGCGGCCAACCGTCGTAGTTCGTCATAGACGACCGGCAGCAGTCGCTCGGCCGCGACGGGACCGGCATCGCCATCGTCGCCGATCAAGGCGTCGGCGGGCGTTTCTGTCGCCTCATCCATCCGCTCGATCTCCCGCGGTTCGAATATCGTGACCGTTCGATGGGCAGCTATCGAGTCTTACTAATCGTCCCGCGATTGCAACCCGCTGAGGTGGCTTCTTCATCGAGGTCGATCGTGCGAGGGCAGGCGGACGCGGGACCCTGCCGCAGCGAAAACGCCTTTCCCCGCGTGTTCGCCAGCCGCGAGGAGTTCGTACTTAGCCTGGCGACGTCGATCTTCGACACGGTCGCGAATAGCAGTGGCGAATAATCGACGGGCCTTTTGCCCGCGCAATCCGTATCATTCACTTCATTGTTCGCCCCTTCCGTGAATTGCGGGCGACCGGCGCTGGTTCGGGCGAAAGTCTTGATTTAGTCTGCTCTTCTGGCTGTTTCTGCGGATCGGTTGACTGCCCGGGGGCGGCAACCTGCTCGCACCGTCTCTTCGACATCTTCCGCACGCGTTTCGGCATGGAAATCCTGCGTACGATTCGGCTGTTCGAGGACACGGATCCGACCCGGATCACGTGGCTCACGCCGCTCTGGGTGTTGGCCGTCGGCATGCTGCTGGGACTGCTCCTGGCCGGGCTGCTGTTCGGACTGCTCTACCTGATTTTGACCGGCCTGGCCCGCGTCTCGCCAAAGTTCGAGCGCCGGCGGGAGATGCTGGTCGATTCGCTGTTCCAGGGCCCCCTCTTTTACGCCTCGATCATTTTCGGAGCGTTCGCCATCTTCAGTTATGTCGGCCTGGGCTTCGTCGAGAACCCTGACGCGGTCGTCGACTCGCTTCGCCGGCTGAATGCCGTCGGGACGGAGACCGTCACGTTCGAGATCGCCGCGACCCCGCTGGATCAGGCTCCGCAGGATCAGCCGGTCGCGATCGACGTCCGACGCGCCGAGATCGTCTCGATGCGGGCGGAGAGTTCGACCGAGATCGACCTCGCCGCGACGCCCGAACTGCCGCTCGGCTCGCCCGCCGCGATGCGCGTTCGCGCCAACGAAGAAAAGGTCTGGGGCAAGAACTCGGACGTCATCGGCCAGGCGCCGCTGTTCGACGAGGCCCGCGTCGAGACGCTGTACGTCAAGAACCTCGGCACCCGCGACGGCACGCTGGCGCTGACGTTTCAGACGCGACTGGCCCATCCGGAAGCGACCTCGATTCCGGTCACGGCGCTCTTCGTGCTGGCGATCTACGCGATCTACTTCCTGCAGGCTTTGCTCTTCCCGAAGCTGAGCGCCGTAGCGCTCGCCACGTTCAAGAGCGAAACGTCGACTGCCTTCTTCTGGCTGCTGATCGGCCTGGGAAGCGTGGGGCTCGTGACGTTCCTGTACATGCCGTTCTACACGTTCGGCTACGACATCAAGATGCTGAAGGAGTGCGGCCTGACGCTGATCATGGTGCTCGGCATCCTGCAGGCGCTCTGGTCGGCGAGCCAGTCCGTCGCCGAAGAAGTCGACGGCAAGACCGCGCTCACCGTGCTGTCGAAGCCCATCAGTCGCGCGTCGTTCATCGTGGGCAAGCTCTCGGGGATCGTCTGGACGACCGGCCTGCTGTTCCTCTGCCTGGGGCTCGTCTTCCTGGCGGTGGTCGCTTACAAGCCGATCCACGAGAGCGGCGAGAACGCGGCGGTCGAAGCGTCGGCGCTCGTCGCCTGGCAGGAAATGGCGCAGGTCGCGCCCGGCATCTTCCTGGCCTTCATGGAAACGATCGTCATGGCGAGCATCTCGGTCGCCATTTCGACCCGGCTGCCGTTCCTCGCGAACTTCACTATCTGCGGCGCCATCTACGTTCTCGGGCACCTGACGCCGCTGATCGTGCAGTCGTCGGTCGGACGGTTCGAGATCGTGGCCTTCTTCGGACGCCTGATCGCGACCATCTTCCCCGCGCTCGATCACTTCAAGATCGACGGCGCCATCATGAAGGACGTCGTGATCGGCTGGGATTACCTGGCCATCTCGGGCGTCTACATGGTGATCTACGCGACGATCGCCATGCTCCTCGCCCTGACGTCGTTCGAGAACCGGGATCTGGCGTAAGGCTATTCGATTCGCACGTAGCGTCAGTCCCCGGCGAGCGGAGGGCGTAAGCCCTCCGTGGAACTGAGTACGCTACGCCCATGCAAAACGATCCAGTCGTTCTATGAAGCGGATCAAGGTCGCCGCCGGCGTGCTGAATCAGACGCCGCTCGACTGGGACGGCAACCGCGACCGCATCGTGGAGGCGATCGGTCTGGCCCGCGAGCGGGGCGCCTCGATCCTTTGCCTGCCGGAACTCTGCGTCACCGGTTACGGCTGCGAGGACATGTTTCACTCGCCGGGCGTCGTGGAAACGGCGCTCGAATCGCTCGGCGAGATCCTGCCGCATACGAAGGGGATCGTCGTCTCGCTCGGCGTGCCGGCCTATCGCTCGGGCGGCATCTTCAACTTCGCCTGCCTGGCTGCCGACGGCGTCCTGCTGGGGATGGCCGGCAAGCAGAATCTCGCCGGCGACGGCATTCACTACGAGCCGCGGTGGTTCAAACCGTGGCCCGAAGGGGTCGCGACGACGCTGCCGTTTCAGGGCGCTGACGTGCCGGTCGGCGATCTGATCTTCGACGTCGGCGGCATCCGAATCGGCTTCGAAGTCTGCGAGGACGCCTGGGTCGGACAGCGTCCCGGCGCGAAGCTCGCCACCCGCGGCGTCGACGTGATCCTGAACCCCAGCGCCAGTCACTTCGCGTTCGATAAGTACGACATCCGTCGTCGGTTCGTGCTGGAGGGTTCCCGGGCGTTTCAGGCCGCGTACGTTTACGCCAACCTCGTCGGCAACGAGTCGGGTCGCGCGATCTTCGACGGCGACGCCATGATCGCCTCGGGCGGACGGCTGCTCGCCAACGGCAAACGGTTTTCCTATCGCGACGTCAGCGTGCTCGACGCGATCGTCGACATCGACGAGAACCGCCTGGGTCGCTCGCGATCGAGCAGCTTCCGTCCCGCGCTGGGATCCGAAACCGGCGCTGTCGTTCGCGGCCCCTTCGAATTCCCCGGGAGGCCCGAACCGACCCGGGATCAGGAAGCGGCGCCGTGGGAAGCGTCCGACGGTCGCAAGGAGGTCGAGTTCACGCGGGCCGTCTCGCTCGCCCTGTTCGACTATGCGAGAAAGAGCCGCTCGAAGGGCTTCGTCGTCTCGCTCTCGGGCGGCGCCGACTCGGCAGCCTGCGCGACGCTCTCGTCGCTCTCCGTCGCCTACGCGCTCGATGAGTTAGGAACGAAGGAGACGCTTCGGAAGCTGGCCTATTGGAAGGAATTGCAAGGCGCGAAGCCGGGCGAACGAGCGGGCGAGAATTCGGAAACGGAGATCGCCGCGCGTCTGGGCGCGTGGGGGCCGGTCATTCTGCAGACGGTCTATCAGGCGACGCGGAACAGTTCTGACGTCACGCGAAACGCGGCAGAGGCGACAGCGGAGGCGATCGGCGCCGACCATCTGGTTTTCGACGTCGACGCGGCGGTCGAGAACTATCGTGCGGTCGTCGAGCAGGCGATCGATCGCGAACTGACCTGGGAACGGGACGACGTCGCGCTGCAGAACATCCAGGCCCGCGTTCGCGTGCCCGGTCTCTGGATGCTGGCGAACCTGCGCAGCGCGCTGCTCCTCGCTACGAGCAACCGCAGCGAGGCCGCCGTCGGCTACACCACCATGGACGGCGACTGCGCGGGCGGGCTCTCCCCGATCGCCGGCATCGACAAGGCATTCCTACGTCGCTGGCTGCGCTGGCTGGAGGCGAACGGCCCGCCGGGTTACGCCCCGATGACGGCGCTGCGGCTGATCAACGTGCAGCAGCCGACCGCGGAGCTGCGACCTCTCGATCGGCATCAGACCGACGAGGGCGATCTGATGCCCTACGACCTCCTCGACCGCATCGAGCGCCTGGCGATTCGGGACAAGCTGATCCCGGTCGAGGCGTACGAGCGCCTGCTGGAAGAGTATCCGCAGTACACGGCGGACGACCTGCTCCTCTGGATCGAGCGGTTCTTCCGCAAGTGGTGCCAGAACCAGTGGAAGCGGGAGCGGTACGCCCCGTCGTTTCATCTCGACGACGAGAATCTCGATCCCAAGACGTGGTGCCGCTTCCCGATCCTATCGGGCGGCTACGAGCGGGAGCTGCGCGAGCTTCGCGAGTGGAAGCGGGCGAACGTTCCGTCGGGTCGCTGATCGCACAATCGGTCAGCCGCGGCCCATGAAGCGGGACCAGTCGCGACCGCGGTCGACGGTCGGCGGAGAGTTCTCCTCGTCGACGAGATTCTTGAACCGGAAGAAGCCGGTCCGATTCTCGAAGACGCACCCGAGGAGATGCTCCTCGTTCTGCGACTGGCGACGCACGACGCGGAGCGTGATCGCGCCGACCCCCAGCGGACAGGCTCCGCCCGGGCAGACGAAGAGCTGCGTTCCGATCTCCAGCGGCAGGGGGCTCATCGCGCGAACGCCGCTGGCCGAATAGTCGAGTATCCGCACGCTGACCGGACGCTCGGGCCCTTCCGCCGGTCGCGCCTCGCAGGCAATCGAGATCGGCGACCGCGGATACGACCGCCGGTCGATCAGACCCGCGACGGCCAGCTTTTGCAGCAGATCGGGACCGACCCGCCGGACGAACTCGATCGTCGCCTCACGACGTCCCGGCTCGGAGCTGACGTGCTGATGCCGCACGCGAGCGGGAATGCGAACGAGCATCGACGGCGAGCCGCAGGCGAGTTCCAAAGCGCCCGCTTCCGGCAATTCCTCGTCGGAGGCGACCTCGATCGTGGCGTTCGTTTCGCCGAGGGCCAACGTCCGGGCAGGCAGGCCTTCATGGTCCGATTCCCCGCCCAACCAGCGGACGACCAGGGAGCCGGTCGGCTCCGATCGCTGACCGAGGAGTCGTGGCGGGAGCAGTCGCAGGAGTCCGGTCATGAGACTGTCCGTTTCCGAAAGCGCAACCTGCGCCGATGGGGAAAGCGCGGCTGGCCGAACAAGGGCGGGAGCGAGCCGTTAGGGGAAACGTAGCTCGCATTCCCGCGTCGGGCGGCACAGCTTTCCCCGCTTCTAAAAAGTCCCGGTCCCGCACGACCGTTTCGACCGATTTCGCCGGCAGCGGACCGGTTCTGAGGCAAGATCGGGCGAATCGCGCGAACGCCGCCCTGCCCCGGTCGGTCCAGACGTCCGGACCGTCGTGCGACGCCTTCCCAGGCTCTCCGCAAGGGAGCGAACCCTTTGCGTTTTCGGGCCTGCACGCGTAGGATGAACGGTCTTCGAACGACGCCGGAGCGTCGGTTTCGACGGCGTTTTCGGGGTGCCGGTCCTTTCGGGGCCGATTCCGAAAACGCATGGTTCCCACAACGTCGATGCCGCAGTTAAGCCTTGAGGCTGACGGCGGTTAACGTTGTTCGTTTTCTCGCTCGCCGCTATCTCAGCGCTCGCGGAGGTTCCCTAGTGTCTACGGCTACGACCCCATCCACGCAGGTGATGACCGGATCCGACATCGTCGTCAAATCGCTGGTGGATCACGGGGTCGAGGTAATCTTCGCCTACCCGGGCGGGGCGAGCATGCCCCTGCACCAGTCGCTCACGCGGTTCGAGGACCAACTTCGCACGATCCTTCCCCGCCATGAGCAGGGGGGCGCGTTCGCCGCCCAGGGCTACGCCCGCAGCACGGGCCGACCGGGCGTCGTGATGGCGACCAGCGGTCCGGGGGCGACGAATCTCGTCACCGCGATCGCCGACGCCAAGCTCGACAGCATTCCGCTGATCGTCCTCACCGGCCAGGTGAAGACCCCCGTCATCGGCAGCGACGCCTTCCAGGAGACGCCGATCGTCGAGGTCTGTCGCGGCATCACCAAGCATCACTACCTGGTGACCGACGTCCGCGACGTCGCGCGGGTGATGAAGGAGGCCTTCCACATCGCCACGACCGGACGCCCTGGCCCGGTGCTGGTCGACCTTCCGAAGGACATCCAGGAAGATACCTGCGCGTACGATCCGGACCCGGCGATGAACCTGCCCGGGTATCGCGTCGATCATCGTCGGGCCCGCCCCGAGCAGATCCGCCAGATCGCGGCTGCGATCAAGCTCGCCAAGCGTCCGATTCTCTACGTCGGCGGCGGCATCATCGCCGCAGGCGCTTCCGAAGAGCTGCGCGAGCTGATCAAGAAGACGGGCATCCCGACGACGATGACCGTCATGGGCCTCGGCGCTTATCCGAACGCCGAACCGCTCAGCCTGGACATGCTCGGCATGCACGGCAGCGCGTACGCGAACTATGCCGTGCGCGACTGCGACCTGTTGATCGCGCTCGGCGTGCGATTCGACGACCGCGTGACGGGCAAGCTCGCCGAGTTCGCCAAGCACGCCAAGATCGTCCACATCGACGTCGATCCGTCGGAGATCAACAAGAACAAGGAAGCCCACTTCCCCGTCGTCTCCGACGTCAAGTTCGCCCTGCAGGAACTGAACAAGATCGTCGAGAAGCCGACCGACATCAGCGAGTGGGTCAAGAACTGCGCCGACCTGAAGAAGAAGTATCCGTTCCGCTACGACGACAAGTACGACGGCATCCTGCAGCAGCACGCGATCCGCACCCTGTCGGAGCTGATTCAGGAGCGCGACGCCTACGTCACCGTCGGCGTCGGTCAGCACCAGATGTGGGCGGCCCAGTTCGTCCAGTTCAAGCGTCCCCGCACGTGGCTCTCCAGCTCGGGCCTGGGGACGATGGGCTTCGGTCTGCCGTCGGCCATGGGAGTCCAGGCGGCTCATCCGGACGCTCTGGTCATCGACATCGACGGCGACGGCAGTTTCCAGATGAACATCCAGGAACTCGCCACCTGCTACTGCGAAGATCTGCCGGTGAAGGTGCTGCTGCTCAATAACCAGCACCTCGGCATGGTCGTGCAGTGGGAAGACCGCTTCATGCAGAGCAACCGGGCCCATACTTACCTCGGCCCGGTCCATCACGAAGAAGCTCGCGGCAAGGGCTCGGTGGAGAAGCACGCCTTCGTCGGCGATCGCTACCCTGACTTCGTCCAGATCGCCAAGGGCTACGGCTGCGGCGCCGCGACGATCGTCAAGAAGGCCGATCTGCTTCCCGCGATGAAGGAAATGCTCTCGTACAAGGGGCCCTACGTCCTCGACGTGCAGGTCCCTTACGTCGAACACGTCCTCCCGATGATCCCGTCGGGCCAGACCGCGGACGACATGATCCTGGAGTAAGCGACCTTCTGCGGAAGGTTCTGCGATTCGAACGCGAAAGCCGACGTCCCCCGACGCCGGCTTTTTTCGTGCGCCGGCTTTTCCCTCGCGAGAGCGTCCCGCCGCGTTGAGACCGCCCACACGCGGACTTACGATAGGTTCGGCTCGCTTCGGCGACACCGGCTCCTCCGCTTCCCTCCCCACGAGACTAATCGATGAAAGCGCTTTTCTCCTTCGTGCTGACCGCGACGGTTTTCGGTGTCTCCGCGACGACCGTCTTCGCCCAGGATGCCGATCCGACCGCGGACGGTCTGCCCGCGACGCTCGGCAAGATCGAGCGGCTCGATCCGGCGCTGGACGCCCTGCTTCCCGCGGACGCCAAGACGGAGGTTTTGGCGGGCGGTTTCGTCTGGACTGAGGGTCCCGAATGGCTGCCCCAGGAGAAGGCGCTGATCTTCTCCGACATTCCGCGGAACGTGATCTTCAAGTGGCAGGAGGGTCAGCCGGTCAGCGTCTTCAAGAAGGAGGCCGGCTACACCGGCAAGGAACCGTTCCTGGGCGAGGAACCGGGCACGAACGGCCTGATGCTCGATCCGCAGGGTCGCCTGACGATGTGCTGCCACGGCGACCGGTGCGTGAAGCGGCTGAACGCCGACGGCTCGCTTGAGACGCTGGTCAGCGAGTATGAAGGAAAGCGTCTCAACAGCCCGAACGATCTCGACTTCAATCAGGCGGGCGAACTTTACTTCACCGATCCGCCCTACGGCATGCCCAAGGGCTGGGAAGATCCGGGCCGTGAGCTCGACTTCTGCGGCGTCTATCGCCTCGGCGCCGACGGCAAGCTGACCCTCCTCACGAAGGAGATGACGCGGCCCAACGGCATCGCCTTCTCGCCCGATTTCAAGACGCTCTACGTCGCACAGTCCGACCCCGCGGCGGCCATCTGGAAGCGCTTTCCCGTGAAAGACGACGGCACGCTCGGCGAAGGCGAACTGATGTTCGACTCCACCGATAAGGTCAACGCGGAGAACCCGGGCCTGCCCGACGGTATGGCGGTCGACGCCAAGGGGAACGTCTGGGCCACGGGCCCGGGCGGCGTGTGGATCTTCGATCCCGCGGGCAAGCCGCTCGGTCGCATCTTCACCGGCGAACGGACGAGCAACTGCACCTTCGGCGGCCCGAACGGCACGACCCTCTACATGACGGTCGACGACTACCTCTGCCGGATCGAGACGTCGACGAAGGGTTTCGAGCGTTGACCGATGCCGAACTTCCGCTTCGACCGTGAAGATTTCGGGAAGTCGAATCGACGAGCGCGAAGGCCCCGTTAGACTCGGGCTTCGTGCCGAATCGTCGCTTCCTGCAAGCGCTCGTCCAGGCGAATCCGAACCCTGGCGAGCGATGACGCCGATCGATGGAGAGCGCCGCTACTAAACGCGTCGACGGCGGCATAGGAGGCCACGGCGACGGCAACGCGCGGCTGTGGGCGACTGCCTTCTGGGCTGTCGCTGCCGCGTTCGGTGCGTACTTCTGCATGTACGCCTTTCGCAAGCCGTACACGGCGGCGACGGCTCTCGACTTCGGCGAACTGTCGCTCGGCGGCATCGACTACAAGAACCTGCTGATCGTCGCCCAGACGCTGGGATACCTGACGTCGAAGTTCATCGGCATCAAGGTCGTCTCCGAGTTGCCCAGGTCGCGACGCGCGATCGGCGTCGTGACGCTGATCCTCGCCGCGGAGTCGACGCTCGTTCTGCTCGCGCTCACCCCGGCGCCCTGGAATTTTCCGTTGATGTTTCTCAACGGCCTGTCGTTGGGGATGGTGTTCGGCCTGGTGCTGGGATTTCTGGAAGGTCGCCGCGTCAGCGAAGCGTTAATCGCCGGGCTCTGCGCCAGCTTCATCGTCGCGGACGGCGCGATGAAGTCCCTCGGCACGGCGTTGCTCGACTCCGGCATTTCGGCGACGTGGATGCCCGCCGTCGCGGGAGCGGCGTTCCTTCCGCCGACGCTCGCGTTCGCCTGGATGCTGAGCCGCATCGCCCCTCCCAGCGAACTGGACGAGAAACTGCGCAGCGAACGCCCCGCGATGACGGCTGCCGAACGCCGGGCGTTCCTCTCGCGATTCGCGTTCGGACTCTCCGCGATCGTGTTCGTCTACGTCCTGCTCACGGTGCTTCGCGGCATTCGCGCGGACCTGGCGCCGGAGATCTGGAAGAGCCTGAGCTTCGCCGCGACGCCGAGCATCTTCACCACGTCCGAACTCTGGGTCGCCGCCGGCGTGGTGGCGGTGAATGGGGCTGCGTTCCTGATCCGGGACAATCGCAAGGCGTTCTTCGCCTCGCTGGCGATCTGCGGCACCGGGTTCGCGCTCGTCCTGATCGCCTGGGCCCTGTTCGCGCGCGGTTCGATCGGCGCCTTCCCCCTGATGGTGTCGATCGGACTCGGTCTGTACCTTCCGTATGTGGCGGTGCACACGACCGTCTTCGAGCGTCTGATCGCGATGACCCGCCAGCGCGGGAACGTCGGCTTTCTGATGTACGTCGCCGACGCCTGCGGATACGCGGCGTTCGTTCTGGCGATGCTCGTCGAAGGTCTGCCGATCGTGAAGGGAAACCTGCTCAGCGCGTTCGCCGGGCTCTGCATCGCCGTTTCGACGATCTCTCTCGTCGGGCTGCTCTGCTGCGCCTGGTACTTTCGCAACGAAGGCGTCACCCGCGCGGAGCCCCTTCCGAGTTCGGCACCGTAGCGACGCGCCTGCCGTCCTGAATCGCCGGTCCAAGTCAGTTCGTCCGACCGTTCCCATGTGCGCTGCGATGTCCTCCCCCGAGAATCAGTCCCCGCCGAAGCAGGTCATCTGCGAAGACGCCGATGCGGCGGGCATCGTCGCAAAGATTCTGTCGGACCTGGGCAGCCGAAAGATCCTGTTCGTCACGGACCGGGGAGCCTACCGAGCGTCGGGCGCCGAAGCGGCGTTTAGCGACGTTCGGCGTCAGTTCGAGGCGACGACCTTCGACGAATTCGAGCTCAATCCGAAGCTGGAAGACGTCGAGCGCGGGGTCGTAACGTTCCAGGAACGCCGTCCGGACGCGATCGTGGCCGTCGGCGGGGGCTCGGCGATCGACATGGCGAAGCTGATCGGCGCCTGCGGGGTTCAGGACGCTTCACCGCTCGACGTCGCCTTGGGAATCGCGCCGATCGCGAACGCTCCTCCCCTGACGATCGCCATTCCGACCACTGCCGGGACGGGCAGCGAGGCGACGCACTTCGCGGTCGTCTACGTCGACGGCAAGAAACATTCGCTTGCGCATCCGCTGATGCGACCGGCTTATGCCGTGCTCGATCCGACGTTGACGTATAGCCTGCCGAGAGGGGCGACCGTCGCGTCGGGTCTGGACGCCGCGTGCCAGGCGATCGAATCGATCTGGTCGGTCGGCGCGACCGAGCGATCGCTGGAGCACGCGTACGTCGCCCTTGAACTGGCGCTTCGTCATCTGCCCGCCGCGGCGAGCGATCCCGATCCAATCAGCCGCAGCGCGATGCTTCGCGCCGCCCATCTGTCGGGTCGCGCGATCGACGTGACGAAAACGACCGCGCCGCATGCGTGCAGTTACTCGCTGACGAGCCGGTACGGAACGCCTCACGGGCTGGCCGTGGCGCTGACGCTGGGTCCCTTCCTGAAGTGGAACGGCGCGACGAGCGAAAGCGATTGCACCGACCCGCGCGGCGCCGAGAATGTCCGGCAGCGCATCGCGTCGATCAAGTCGCATCTGGGCGCCGATTCGATCGACGAGGCCTGCCGGTTGTGGGAGGAGTTCCTGCGACGACTCGGAGCGCCGACGCGACTGCGCGAGATCGGCGTCACGCCCGACGATCTTTCGTCGCTGGCGGACGACGTCAACGTCGAACGACTGGCGAACAACCCGCGGCGGATCGACCAGGAAGAGCTGGTCGAGCTTCTGCGGTCGGTCTACTGAACGTTTCGGGTCTACTGCCGTAGAGGTCAGGATTCTTGAACAGCGAAGATCAGCCGGGATCCGCGGAGTCGGTAGCCGTCGTCGGCGCGGGCATCGTCGGCCTGGCGGTGGCGTGGATGGCCGTCCGATCGGGGCGCCGCGTGACGGTCTTCGAGCGCCGATCGCGGACCGAGGAAGCGACCGTCCGCAACTTCGGCATGATCTGGCCGATCGGTCAGCCGTTCGGACCGCCGTACGATCTCGCGCGACGCAGCCGCGATCTGTGGGTCGAACTGGCCCGCGAAGCGAAGTTCTGGCTCGCCGAGTGCGGCTCCGTCCATCTCGCGCATCGCGACGATGAATGGCAAGTCCTGCACGAGTTCCGCGATCTGGCCGTGCGTAGCGGCGTCGACTGCGACCTGCTTTCCGCTGACGAAACGCTCGCGAAGATGCCTGCGGCGAATCCGACGGGACTGCGCGGCGGACTCTGGAGCCCGACCGAACTGGCCGTCGATCCGCGGAAGGTTCCGGCCCGCGTCGCCGCGTATCTTGCCGAGCGTTTCCAGGTGCAGTTTCGCTGGAACGCGCCGGTCGTCGCGCTCGAAGATCAGACGGTCCAGACCGCGACCGGCGAGCGCTCGCGCTTCGATCGCATCGTCGTCGCGAGCGGCGCGGAGGTCGCGGCGCTCTTTCCCGAGACGCTCGCCGCCTCCGGATTACGACGCTGCAAGCTGCAGATGCTGAAAACCGTCCCGCAGCCCGGCGGATGGAGACTGGGCCCGCACCTGGCGAGCGGGCTGACGCTGCGACACTATCGCAGCTTCGCAGACTGTCCCGG
Source organism: Lignipirellula cremea (assembly GCF_056501455.1). Taxonomy (NCBI): domain Bacteria; kingdom Pseudomonadati; phylum Planctomycetota; class Planctomycetia; order Pirellulales; family Pirellulaceae; genus Lignipirellula; species Lignipirellula cremea. The sequence continues at coordinate 3,365,051 of NZ_CM151415.1, read as the reverse complement.
GATCGAGGCGCTGAAACGACGGGTCGCGGAAGAGACGCCCGAACTCGATCGCTTCGGCATCCACGTCATGATCTCCCAGAATCAGACGGGCGAGGCGATCCTCGGCGACTCGCATGAATACGGCGACGAGATCGATCCGTTCGGCAAGGCGGAGATCGACGACCTGATCCTGCGGGAGCTGCGGAAGATCGCGACGCTTCCTGACTGGACCGTCGCGGAGCGTTGGGACGGCATCTACGTCAAGCCTTCGACCGACGCGTACTTCCATGCGCAGCCGGCGCCGGGCGTGGACATTCTGACCGGACTGGGCGGCGCCGGCATGACGTTATCGCTCGGGCTCGCCGAGCGTTTCTGGACTGACCGACTGAATGAAGGATTGGCGCATGCGTGAAGTAGATTCGAACGCCGTTCGCGCGGTGGCGTTCGACTGGGCCGGAACGATGGTCGATTTCGGCAGCCGGGGTCCGGTCACCGCCTTTCTGGAGATCTTTCGCGGCTCTGGGGTCGAGATCACCGAGGCCGAAGCCCGCGAGCCGATGGGTCGCGGCAAGTTCGATCACATCGCGACGATCACGCGTATGCCGCGCGTCGCCGCAGCCTGGATGCAGCGACACGGAACCGCGCCGAACGACGTCGACGTGCAGACGATGTACGACGCCTTCCTGCCGATTCAGATGGCGGTTCTCGCGCGGCACGCCGACCTGGTGCCCGGCGTTCTGGAAACGATCGAGTTTCTGAAGGGCCGCGGAATCGCGATCGGTTCGACGACCGGGTACACGCGGGCGCTCATGGACGTACTCATCCCGTCAGCGCGGGAGAACGGCCTGGAAGTCGATCACGTCATTTGCATCGACGACGTCCCGGAGGGGCGCCCTGCGCCGTGGATGCTGCTGCGAAGCGCGGAACGGCTGAACGCCTTTCCGATCGCCGGCGTCGTGGCGGTGGACGACACATGCGTCGGCATCGAAGCGGCGAAGCACGCGGGCGCCGTCGCCGTCGGGGTCGCTCTCTCCGGCAACGCGCTGGGCCTGGGACTCGAGGAATATCAGGCGCTCTCGCCGACGGAACTCGCGACGCGTCGCGACGCGGCTCACGCGACGCTGCAGAAGTCGCGGCCCGACTTCCTCATCGATTCGGTCGCGGATCTGCCGTCGATCTTTCCGCAGATCGAACGGCTGATTCAGGAGCGTCTCAGTTCACGCTGAACGGCGGCGGGAACAGCACGGAAGCGATCGCCGGCTCGAGCGTCCCTTCCTCTTCTTCGAGCGACTCGCTCGACTCCAGTCGCTTGCGGAGTCGCTTGAGCAGCATCGCGGCGCGGCGGTCGACGCACGTTTCGGCCAGCAGTTTTCGCCGCGTCGCGTCGCTGAACGGAATCGTGTAGCCCACGATGTCTGCCAGCGCGCCGAGCGGCATGCTCATCGAGAAGATCTGCCGGAACTGCTCGGGCGAGAAATCCGACCGGCCGGCCCAGATCCCGAACAGATCGAGCAGTTCACGATGCATCTCCGCTCGGCTGGAGTCGGCGGCGGCGTCGAATTCGTCGTCGAGAATTTCGACTTCCGCGATGCGGAACGGGCGGATCGGCGGCGTCTCCCGCACGATCTTGATTCGCCGGAGACCTTGCAGCAGCAGGTTGTACCGACCGTCGGGCAACCGCGTATGCATCACGATCTTGCCCAGGCAGGCGATCGAATGGACCGGCGGGCGTCCCTCGTAATCGTTCTCCCACCCGTCCTTCAGATTCGCCATCGCGATCAACATGTCCGTTTCCAGCGCCTCCTTCACCATTTCCCGATAACGGAGCTCGAAAACGTTCAGCGGTTGCAGTACCGCGGGGAACATTACGAGATTCGGAACGGGAAACAGGCGGGCGTAGCCGGAGAACTGCGCCGGTACGGCGAAGAGATCCTCGAAGTCGGGCATTCGGCGGTCTCGGGCGGACGAACGGCGCCCCGGACTTCGCCAGTCGCGAGTCGGGGCCAGCCCCGTCGGAGGGAGTCGGCTGCCGGCGAAACCCCGGAAGGTCGCGTCGGCCCTACATTATTCCCCCCACGTCTCGAAAGACCAAGGATGAAAGGCGCCCTCGCCGCCGATGCGAGCAGCGTGCCTTCTGCGGGAAACGACCGATCCTGACGAAAAATCAGGTCGCACGAGGGGCGGACCTGAAACTTCGGCGGCAGAGTCCGCGGCGAACGAGCGATCCCGGCTGCGGAATTCCGCTCAGCCCTTCCACGCGGCGATGGCTCGCTTGACGGCGTCGCCCATGTCGGCGGGAGAGTCCGCGACCACGATGCCGGCGTCCTTCAGCGCCGCGACCTTCTCCGTCGCCGTTCCCTTGCCGCCCGAGATGATGGCGCCTGCGTGGCCCATGCGCTTGCCGGGAGGGGCGGTCCGTCCCGCGATGAACGCGGCGACCGGCTTCTTCACGTATTCCTTGACGAAGGCGGCGGCCTCCTCTTCCGCCGATCCGCCGATTTCGCCGATCATCAGGATCGCCTCGGTCTGGTCGTCGTCCTGGAAGCGCCGAAGCACGTCGATGAAGTTCGTGCCCACGATCGGATCGCCGCCGATGCCGACGCAGGTCGTCTGGCCCAGCTTGACGTTCGAGGTCTGCCAGACCGCTTCGTAGGTGAGCGTTCCCGAGCGGCTGACGATGCCGACCTTGCCCGGCTGGTGAATGTAGCCCGGCATGATGCCGATCTTGCACTCGCCGGCGGTGATGATGCCCGGACAGTTGGGGCCGATCAGGACCGACGAGCTGCGCCGCACCGCTTCGTACACCGGCACCATGTCCAGGACGGGCACGCCCTCGGTGATGGCGACGATGACTTCGATGCCGGCGTCGAGCGCCTCGAAGATGGCGTCAGCTGTGAAGGGCGCGGGGACGAAGATCATCGTCGCGTTCGCGCCGGTTTCGCGCACCGCCTGCTGCACCGTATCGAAGACGGGCAGACCCTCCGCTGTCGTGCCGCCCTTCCCGGGCGTGACGCCGCCGACCATCTTCGTGCCGTATTCCAGGCACCCCTTCGTATGCAGCGCGCCGGACTTGCCGGTGATTCCCTGGCAGATGACCTTCGTGTTCTTGTCGACCAGGATGCTCATCGATGGGCTGCCGAACGGACGAGTCAGGAGGCGAACAGGCGAGACGGACGCCGCGAGCGAGTCGATTCCCGCTCGCGACAGGCGCTTCTTCGATTACTTCTTCAGGGACGCGACGACCTTCTTCGCAGCGTCGGCCAGATCGTCGCCGACGATGACCTTGATGCCGCTTTCGGCGAGCATCTTCTTGCCGGCTTCGACCTCAGTCCCTTCCAGTCGCACGACCAGCGGAACGTTGAAACCGACGGTCTTGTACGCGGCGATCAGGGCGGCGGCGATCGTCGTGCACCGCATGATGCCGCCGAAGATGTTGACCAGCACGGCCTTGACGTTGGGATCCGACAAGATGATCCGGAACGCTTCGGTCACCTGCTCTTCGTTGGCGCCGCCGCCGACGTCGAGGAAGTTGGCCGGCGATCCGCCGTGGTGCTTGATGATGTCCATGGTGGCCATGGCCAGCCCGGCGCCGTTCACCAGGCAGGCGATTTCGCCGTCGAGCTTGACGTAATTCAGCCCCTTGGCCGTCGCCTGGACTTCGAGCGGTTCTTCTTCGGCCAGATCCTCCATCGCCTTGACGTCGGGATGGCGGAACAGGGCGTTGTCGTCGAAGGTCAGCTTCGCGTCGAGCGCGATCAGTTCGCCCGACTTGGTCACTACCAGCGGGTTGACCTCGACCATGCTGCAATCCTTCTCGACGAAGAGCTTGCAGAGCGCCTTGAAGAACTTGTCCGCCTGTTTGGCGGACGTCCCCGACAGACCGAGGAAGTCGCACAGTTTGCGAACCTGGTAACCCATCAGGCCGAGCGACGGCGAGAAGGGCTCGTGAAAGAGCTTCTCCGGCGTCTCTTCGGCGACCTTTTCGATGTCCATGCCGCCCGCGGGCGACACCATGATCACCGGCTTCGCGATCGCCCGGTCAAGCACGATCGCCGCGTAGAGTTCGCGATCGATGTCGCAGCCTGCCTCGACCAGCACCTGGCCGATTCGCTGGCCCTCGGGCCCGGTCTGGATCGTGATCAACTCGTGACCGAGCAGGCGACCGGCGACGGTCTTGGCATCCTCGGCAGTCTTGACGAGCTGCACGCCCCGCTGATCGGGAAGGTCCTTGATCGTACCCTTGCCGCGTCCGCCGGCGTGGATCTGCGCCTTGACGACGGCGATGGCGCCGCCGAGCTTGCGGTAGGCTTCCGCCGCCTCGTCGGGCGTGCGGGCGAGATGTCCTTCCAGGACGCTAACGCCAGCCTGACGAAAGAGTTGCTTCCCCTGGTACTCGTGAATCTTCATGGCGGCTCCGGCGGGATGCTCCCTCCGCGGTCAGCGGAAGGGCGGATTATACGCGGCCCCCCGACAGACCCGCAATCAGCCCGAAGCGGACGATCACGGCGCGAGTTCGCATTCTTCGGGACAGGCGGGGTGGCCATTTCAAGAACTCGCCGCCACGTCAGTTTCCGCATCGCTTCAGACCGAATCGCTCAGGAACCGAATCAACGCCGGCTGCAAGTCGGCAAGTGTGAATTCGGTCGGCCAGTCGCAGCGTTCGGCGTCGTCCATGAATCGTGTAACCGAATACATGCCATCGAGCGGATCCTCGAAGTCTGCGCAACCGAAGTAGGCGTAGACTCCCAATTGAATAAGATGACCGCCGTTCAAGAAGACGAAGAAATCATCCCCGCAATCGCCTGTCGCGAGGTGCGCGATTGACTCCCCTTGGAATCGATCGGGCGGATGATCGAAGTCGTGATTCGCGTAGTCCTCGCGGAACGATAATCGCGTCGCATTCGGCGGGATCTCGATGACCTCCTGCAACCAGAGGCCGTTGTCTCTGAACGCGCGATCGGAAAACACGAAGTATGTCGTCGCGAGATCCTCCTGTCGGAAAGTCTGCCAGACCGACTCGAACTTCAAATGAGGGTAGGCGACGAGCTCGCAATCGTATTCGTTCAGGTTCAATGACATGCCGACGTCTGATGTCCTTCGAATGGGACGCGAGACGATCCGCACCCTAACAGTCCGTTGATTTCCCTGTTCGCGAGAGCCTGAGCGTTCAAAAGGTCGCTGAGCGTCGAGGCATCAGGAGCGGGAGCCGGACGGCGACCGAGATGCTTAAGATCGCTCGATGCGATCCGACGGCGAAATCAGCGAAGCTGGAGAGCCCAAACGCGGCGGAAAGCGCTGCTCCCAGTTCTCCGAACTGTTTCGGCTTACCGGCGCCGAGGAGTTGGCGCAGGATCCGTCCCAAGTTGTAAGCGACGGCGGCGACGAGGTAGCGCTTGCGGATCTTGGCCAGCCCGCGAAGCCAGGTTCTCCTGCCGCCGCCCGTTTCGAGCACGTGCGCGAACGTCCGCTCGACCTTCTCGCTTCGTAGACGCTGCAGCCTGCGACCGCGACGTCCGCGCGCGTTCCGGCGATTGCGACGATAGGCCGCCTGACGACTCGGCGGCTTGCGTTTTCGCTTCCGAGACTTCGCTCGCTTCGGCTGCGGAATATACGTCCGCACGTGCGTCTCGTGCTGCAGCCGGTCGAGCGACTCTTCGCTGTGATAGCCCTTGTCCGCCGCGACCTCTTCCACGTCGCAGCCCGTGCCCGCCTCGCGCAGGTTCGTTCGCGCGGCGTTCACGGTATCTTCGATCGTCCGGCAGTCGCCGGCGGTCCCTTCGTAGACTTCCGCCGCGACGATCACGTCCGTCTCCAGATCGACGGCGTGTTCGACCTTGTACTTGAGATGCGTGCGACCGTCCTTCATCTTCCCGATCCGAGCGTCGGGATCGTGCGGATTGACCCACTCGTCGTTGGAGACCTTCTTGTCCTTCCGCTTCCTGTCGAAGCGGCGCAGCTCCTCGTCGTCCGGGTCGCTTACGCCCGTTTCGGCTTCGTAGAGCTTGCGAACGTACTCCTGCCAGTCGTCGCCGTTCTCCCGGCGGACGATCGACTTCATCGAAGCGTTCGCTTCGAGATCGCTGGCGTCGACGCCGAGCGTTTTGCCCTTGAGCAGACCCTTCTCGTGGCAGAGGCCGAGAACCAGGTCGAACGCGAGCTGATGGATCTCCAGCGGCAGCCGGTTTCGCGTCAGCGTGAGCGTCGAATGGTCCGGCGTCTCCTCGCCGGGACCGAAGCCCAGGAAACGGGCCAGCGAGCGACTGTCGTCGCAGCGCCAGGCGATGCCGCGCTGGCTGTCGATCCCCTCGAAGTAACCGATGAACAGCATCCGGAAGTAGACGCCCGGCGCCAGGCTCTTTCGCCCCGTCGTTTCGTAGTACGGAGCGGCCGCCTCTTCGAGCCGTCCGTCGAATTCGATCTCGGCCAGCAGCCCGTTCAGACGGTCGTAGAAGACGTTTCGCGGACCGCTCCCCAGCTTGTCCGTCGGAACCCAGAACGTCCCCTGCGTCTCCCGCTTCCGCTTGCCCAAGCCCATCGCGATTCCTCCCCCGCGTCGAGATCACGCGAGGATAGCGCAGGCAGGGCGAAAATCAACGGGCTGCTAATCCCAATCCACGATCACCTTCAGACTGTCCGAATCGCCAGCCCGGCTGATGGCGTCGAGCATCCGGTCGGGGCGGAAGCGTTCGGTGTCGTTGGTCATCAGGCCGATCTTGGGAAGGCGGCCCTCGCTAAGCATGCGGTGGGCGAGGTTGATGCCGTGCATGCTCGAACCGTGCGTCGCCTGGTAGCACTGCAGCCGGTAGTGGATGTCGTTGTTGAGGTCGACCTCGAGCGGGATTCGCGGCTTGCCCCCGGCTCCCTTCACGCCGGCGTGCCCGTCGAGGACCGTGCCGTAGCCCATCAGCTTCGGCGCCAGCTCGTAGGCCTCGCGCACGGGCGCGTTGACCATCACGAAGTGCGGCTCGTTGAACGGTCGACAATGGGCGAGCACGTTCTCGACGACGCGCTCGTCCCACCGCACGCCGACGGTCCGTTCGTCGCCGAAATCGCGCAGCACCCGCTCGAGTCGCTCCATTCCGCGATTGACCACGATGATTTTCCGCGCTCCCATGCCCTGGGCGCACTGCAATGCGTACGTGCTCTGCGAACCGGCGCCGATCAGCACGACGACGCGGTTCTCGATGCAGTTGTTGACTCGCGTCATGCCTTCCAGGCAACACGCCAGCGGTTCGAGTTGGCAGGCCTGATCCGGATCGAAGCCCGGCGCGAACTTGACGATCGGTCCGTACTTCACGAACCAGTCGGGCAGGATGGCGAACTCCCGCGCGAAGCCGGGAAACTCATGCCCCGTCGCATGCGTCTTCGGGCAACTGGTCCAGTCGCCGGTCCCGTGCTCGCCGCAGTAAATGCAGGCTTCGTCGCCGCACGGGATGTCGCAGCCGATGCCGACCAGGTCGCCGACCTGAAACTTCTCCACGCCGTCGCCGACCGCGTCGACGTAGGCGGCGACCTCGTGCAGCACGATCGCCGGCCAGCGCTTGATCCGCGGCAGACCGACCTTGTAGATCACGACGTCCGACTGGCAGACCGACGTGCGGCTGGTCTTGATGCGGATCTCGCCCGGGCCGGGAGCGCCGATCGATTCGTTGACCGGCGAAAACGTTCCGCCCGGCTTGTCGAGGTAATAAACGGCGCTGTTCATGAGGCGGAAGGGCGAGCGTCGCTAGGGTGGAGAAGAACTTTTTCGTAGAACGCCGACTGATCGCGCATCATCTCCAGCGCCGTGATCCCTTCGGAAAGCGGAACGCGGTGCGTGATGAGCGGTTTGAGATCGAGCGCGCCGCTCGCCATCGCGGCGAGAACCGTCCGCCAGTCGTCGTCATCGCCGTGGACGCTGTAGTCCGAATTCCACGTGCCGAGGATGTCGATCTCCCGCCGCATGCACTGCGAGAGGAGCGTCGCCGAGAGCGTGACGTCCTTCGCCGGGTTTCCCAGCAGCACGACGCGCCCCGCCCGACGTGCGACCTGAAGAGCGGCCGTCATCGTCGGAGGCACGCCTGCAGCTTCGATCGAGACATGGACGCCTCGCCCGCCGGTCAGATCGTTCGTGGCCTGCACCGGGTCGACCTTCGATGAATCGAACACGTCGGTGAACCCCAGCGACCTCGCCAGGTCGAGCTTCGCCGGCAGCACGTCGAAGAGGGCGACCTTCGACCCGCCCATCGAGCGGGCCCACTGCGCGACCATCAGACCGATGGGGCCGAGGCCGAAGATCGCGACCGTATCGCCCAGCCGCAGACGCGCGCGGCGCACTGCATGCAGCGCGACGGCGGCCGGCTCGGTCATCGCCGCCTCTTCCAGCGAGACGTTGTCCGGTACGCGGATCAGGTTCCGCTCCGGCGCGAGAACGTACTCCGAGAAGGCGCCGTCGCTGCGCGAACCAAGATAGTCGTACCCTTCCGACTGGGCGTACTTCCCCTCTTCGCAGGCGGGGTGATCGTCGTTCCACAGGAGCGGGAAAACGGCGACTCGATCGCCGACGGCGAACTTGCTCACCCCTTCGCCCACCGCCTCGATCGTTCCGGCGAACTCATGCCCGCAGACGGTCGGAAAGCTGTACGTCCCCTTGCTGAAACATCGCGGAATGTCGGATCCGCAGACGCCGCAGAACCCGATCCGGACGCGGGCCTTGCCCGCTTCGATGGGCGGGGCGGGGATTCGTTCGTAGCGCAGATCGCCCACGGCGTGGAGGACGATCGCTTCCATCGTTTCAGCAGGCATGGTCCAGAGCTTTTCAGACGAGGGCCAGTCCGCGGTCGATCGCGGCGCGAACCTGGGTCATATTCTCCGCGACGGACCCGCCCCGGCGGAAGATGGAGCTCGTGCCGGCGACCAGGTTCGTCGCTCCCGCGGCGACCATGTCGGGGATCGTCTCGAAGCTGACGTTGCCGTCGACCTGGATCGGCAGCGAGGAGTAGCCCCCCATCGCGAGAAACTCCCGGCAGTCCGCGATCTTGCGGATCGACGCGGGCGTCATCTTCTGCCCCGCGTAGCCCGGGTTCACCGTCATCACCAGGACGTAGTCGAGGCGTTCCAGCACGTACTCGATCGACTCGAGCGACGTTCCCGGATTGAGCGCCGCGCCGGCCTGGGCGCCGATCTCGCGAATCCGGGCGAGCGTCCGATCGAGATGAACGCACGATTCGACATGTACGGAGATCCGATCGACACCCATCTTCGATAGCAGCTCGATATAGAAGTCGTTGTCCTCGACCATCAGGTGGACGTCGAGCGGCAGCGACGTCTTCGCTCGCAGCGCCTCGACCACGCCGAGCCCCATCGGCATGTTCGGGACGAAGTGCCCGTCCATCACGTCCAGGTGGAGCATGTCGACGCCCGCCGCTTCGACTCGCCGCAGCGCGGCTTCGAAGTTCAGCGGGTCGACGCACATCATCGACGGCGACACCAGCACGGTGTGGTGCGAGATCTCGTCCTTTTCGCGCTGAACGGCCTCGCTCGCCTCGCGGAACGATACGACCGAGGGCGCCGAGGCATCCTCTTCCGCCGCGTCGTCGTTCGCTTCGAGGAAGGCCCTCTTCAGATACCGCAGGGACTCGCGGAGCGAATCTTCCAGCTTCCCGTCGCTGTAGTCCCGGCCCAGCTTCGGGCCGCCGATCTCCAGGTAGCCGGCGAGCTCCTTCACCGGCAGGCGATCGGACGCCTTGAGGATCCGCTGACGGAAGGCGCCGACGTCGATGATGCCGCGGGAACGTTCCGCGTCGGTGAAGCCGAACGTGGAGTTGTACTTGGCGTCGGTGTTCTTGAGATGCACCTCGTACAGCCACGGGATCGTCGCGTCGAACAGGGCGAAGTGATCGTGGATCACGTGTTCCTGCCGGTCGAGGTACCCATGCGCGATATCGGTGCAGAATCCGATCCTCGCCGCGACGCCGGCCTGCGAATCGACGTAGTCCGTCAGCTCGTCCGCCATCGCCTGGATCTCTTCGGGCAACGTCGGCGGCTCGGCCAGGCAGGACATCGGCTCGATGGTAAGCCAGTCGACGCCGCACTCCTTCGCCCAGTGCAGCAGCTCCTTCATGTGCCGGACGTAGCAGGCCGTCCCCGCCGCCTTGTAGCCCATGCGATCGCGGAGGACCGCGCCCGGGTTGCTGCCGACGCTCTTCGCGCCGAGCAGCCCGCCGATCTGGATGTAGCGCTCGAAGTTCTTGCGCGCGACCGATTCGTAGCCCGGCTCTTCGCGGAAGAAGCCTCCCAACTCGCGGTGTGCCGTGAACGTGCTGTCGATCGTGACGCCGGCGTCGGCGGCCTGTTGACGCAATTCCAGGAAGAACTCGTCAGGGAACTGGTAGAGCTCGAAATGCGTCCCGAGCTGGACGTAATGAACGCCCTCTTCCGCCATCAGTCGGAAGAGCCATTCGTGCGAATAGCGGTACTCGATCGGGTCGGTTTTGACGCCCAGCCGCAACTTCACCGGTTCCGTCATTCGCTGCTCCGCCCCCGTTGGATCCTCGACCGGTCGAACTCTGCATACGCTCGCCCTAAACGTCGCCGAGCTCACGCTTTCACGCCTCTGCGACGAGCGAAAAGATTAGCGGAGGCAGCCGTCGGGAGCAATCAGCGACGAATTAGCCACCTATGGGGGGTCAACGATTTCGTCTTTCATAGGAATATGAATATTTCGATACATAGGCGACGACCAATTACATCGACGTTCACTATTTTGTACATATATTCTCAATGTCCATAACGTGTTTGCTTAAATGCACTTAAGACGCATTGCAAGGAACGGATCAGGCATAAAAATCTTGTAGACGAAAGGCTTTATAGGTACTTTGTGCCACTCGGGTCGCTTTTGCCGCGAAGGCGAACTCTGCCGCACAAGCTTTGTGTACGGCCTGCCTTCCTGTACGGCCCCGCCTCGACGACGCCCGCCGTCCATTCCCCCTCGGTTTCGGAGTGATTGAATGAAGTTGTTTGAGAAGTTCGCGCAGAAGGCTTTGGCCTGCGCTGCGTTCGCGATCGCCGCCACCGCGTCGACCGCGTCCGCACAGACCTATTTCGACGGGTTCGAAGAGGACCCGACGACTTGGGTCGGCGCCGATCGCGTCGCCACGGGCACGAACGGCGTCGCCGCCTCCGCGGGCGCGTTCTACGGCACGCCGACCCCCGGCGCCCCGATGACCTTTACTCGGCTCGGAGGCTACAACGCCGCCTTCCCGAGTCACGGCTTCGACACCTCGGTCGACGTCTACCTGAATCCGAGCGCGGGCTTCGCCAACGAGGCGGAACTGGATTACACCGTTGCGGTCAACACGCCGCAGAACATGTTTCGCAGGGACTTCGTATTCAATATCGGCTTCTACAACGACGCCGACGGACCGGGAGCGAACACGAATCGCTTCATTGTGACCGCCAGCAACAACGCGTTCGTGAACCCGCGAAATCCTGCTCAAAACCCGATCGCGATTTCGGCGGCTGGCTGGTACACGTTCAAGCACGAGTTCCGCAAAACGGACGCTGACGTCCTGACGGTCCGCCTGGCGATCATGGACTCTCTCGGCGCGGAAGTCGCCTCGTGGACGCTCAGCCAACCTACCGACGTTATCGGCGTCACCGTCGGCGGAAACCGCTACGGTTGGTTCGCTCAGAACGGCTTCGGCGACAAGCTCTTCTTCGACGAGTCCCGCAAGCAGAACGCTCCGCAGCCCGATTTCAAAGGCTACTTCGTCGACGTCTCCGAATGGAACTCGTCCACGGCGGCTGATCCCGCCAACGGTATCTACCCGATCTTGGGCGGCGGACAGGTCAACGGCAACTTCGTGGTCGAGCAGAAGAGCGGCGTGCAGATCGGTCTTCGCGCGTCGAAGCGGCGCTCGGTTCCGAATGCGACGCCGACCTATCGCGACAGCGAAATCGGCGTTTACCTTGCGGACGTCGGCTTCGATCAGAACATCCCGGTCGCGACGAACCGGGCCTCGTGGAACTACGAGATCCATGCCGACCTCCGCAACGCGACCGGCGTTTATGAAGGCAAGACGCTCGACGATTACGACCTGATCTTCGACACCGACATCGGCAACCCGCTCTTCGGGCAGCCCGTGCCGCGGAAGCTCGAAGAGAACTTCCCGGTCGGCGGACCGGGCGCCGTCCTCTTCCAGACGTCGCAGAACCCGGTTTTCGGTCAGGACCCGGCCACGCCGTTCGACTTCAATCTGGAGAAGGATTACTTCCTGACGCTCACGCTCGTCCCGACGACGTTCCAGGCCGAATCGCTCGAAGTCAAGATTCGCGTCGACGTCACGGACGATAGTTCGGGCCTGCCGACCGTCGATCCGATCGGCGTCAAGACGGTCGAACCGGGCCAAGGCTTCAACCGCGTCACCCTGTTCACGATCGTCCAGGATCCGGATTCCGATCCGCTGCTGGTCGAATGGAAGGTCGACGGCGTCGTCGAACAGTCCGTCGCCGGCGTCACCACGGGCAGCAACGTCGAATTCACGTTCGACTTCCCGCTCGGTTCCAGCGACGTCTCGGTCGAGGTGAGCGATCCTTCGAACACCGTCAGCGCGAACACCACCGTCAGCGTCAGCGACGCGGTCGGACCGGTCGTCGTCGTCGCGGCGAACGTCGTCGTTCCGACCGACCCCGGCCAGGACTTCGCCACCGGCGTGGTCCTGACCGAACCGACGGTCGTCGACGCCTTCGACGGCGATTCGACGCTCGCCAACGACGCGCCGGCCCAGTTCCCTCTCGGTAACACGATCGTCACCTGGACCGCGACCGACGCCTCGGGCAACGTCACGACGGCGACCCAGACGGTGACCGTCGAAGATCGCGAATCGCCCCAAATCGGCGCCACGCCGAGGATCGTCACCTCGGTCGATCAGGGCAGCGTCTTCGCGAAGTTTGAACTCGACGAACCGACCGTCACCGACAACGTCGAAGTCGTATCCCTGACGAACGACGCGCCCCGGCGCTTCCCGGTCGGAAGCACGCAGGTCAACTGGACCGCTACCGATGCGGCAGGCAACTTCGCCGTGCGAACGCAGGTCGTTCTGGTGAAGAACGTCGCTCCGGAGGCTGACGCAGGGTCGCTCATCCGCGTCGACGCCACCTCGAAGTCGGGCGCCCGCGTCCGTCTGGACGGTCGCGATTCGTTCGACGAGGACGGCCATAAGCTGACCTTCTCGTGGACCGCGAACGGCGTCAACTTCAGCAATCGGACGTCGGTTCGTCCGATCGGGAAGTTCCCGGTCGGCAGGACGGTTGCCCGCGTGGTCGTGACGGACGAAGTCGGCGCCAAGTCGACGGACACTGTGACCGTGATCGTCTCGTTCGATCAGAAGCTCGTCGCTGACACGCGACCGTTCAGCGGGTACGTGACTCCGTACGTCGACGCCAGCGTCTCGACGCTCGGTGCCTACGCCACGCAGAACCCGTCGAGCGACGCGCTCGTCTACGCGGCAGCTTTCGCCGAGTACGCGAAGGTCTACGATCAGGCCGCGAATCAGGTCCGTTATCGCGACGGCAAGCTCGGCTCGCAGACGGGCGTCTACCTGTCGCTGCGGAACTACCAGGTCTACTTCAGCTCCAACGCCGCGGTGTACGCCTACCTCGGCAGCGGCGCCAGCGACGGCTACTACCATGCCGCTGCGGCGGAGTACTACGGCCAGGCTGACCTGGACGACTGAGTCCGATCGTCCGACCGACGATGAGTTTTGAACAGGGGCGGCAGTCGACATCGGCTGCCGCCCGTTTTTCGTGGATCTGGCGATACCGCTGCTGAAGAGCCCTTCCGCAGCGTGTCCGGTAGACTGGCCCTTTCCTCTTCTCGCGCTCTTCCGGCGAAGGTTCCGTATGGCGAACGTACTCGATCAGTTCCGGCTCGACGGACGCGTCGCCGTCGTGACAGGCGGTTCCAAGGGGCTCGGCCGCACGATGGCTGAGGGTCTCGCGTCCGCCGGCGCCGACGTGCTGCTGGTCAGTCGCAACCTGGAAGAGGCGTCCGCCGCTGCCGGCGCCATCGCCGCCGAATTCGGCGTGCGTGCTCGCGGCTTCGCGGCGGACGTCGCGAACGAGGCCCAGGTCGCCACGCTGTTCGAGGCGATCGACGGCGAGTTCGGTCGGACCGACATTCTGCTCAACAGCGCGGGCATCAATATCCGCGGCGCGATCGGCGATCTTTCGCTGGCGGATTTCGAAAAGGTGATGGCGATCAACGTCACCGGCTCGTGGCTCTGCAGTCGGGCCGCCGTTCCGCTGATGAAGCGTCACGGGTGGGGTCGCATCGTCAACCTCGCCAGCGCGCTCGGCCTCGTCGGACTCGCCAACCGCACGCCCTACGCTTCGAGCAAGGGCGCCGTCGTGCAGATGACGCGGGCGCTGGCGCTCGAACTCGCCGGAACCGGCATCACGGTCAACGCCATCTGCCCCGGCCCCTTCCTGACCGACATGAACACGCCCATCGCCGAGACGGAAGAAGGAAAGAAGTTCATCGTCGGCGCCACCGCGCTCGGACGCTGGGGCGAACTTCGCGAGATCCAGGGATCCGCCCTCTACCTCGCCAGCGAAGCGTCGAGCTACACCACCGGCAGCATGCTCGTCGTCGACGGCGGCTGGACCGCGCGGTAGCGCTGATCGGCCACTACGCCGCAACGAAAGCGCCGCCGCGAGATCGACTCGCGACGGCGCGTGAAGGTAGCGAAAGCGTCCTTCCGCCGGCCTCGAAAAAGATCACGGACCGGGCGAAACTTCGCCGCCGCTGCGGGTCACCAGCCGGGCGAATTCCCGAATGTTGATCGTCTTGGAGAGCGAGCGGACCGATCCGTCGGCCAGCGCGAAGTTCGCGACGCCCGGATGGAAGGCGTAGGGCTCGGAAGTCCCTTCCGAGCCGTAGACCGGATAGGGGAAGCTCGATCCGCTGATCTCGACGCCGTTGGTGCAGTTGATCGCGCACGGCCCGGGGGTCGAGACGCCGTCGACGGTCGAACCTTCGATGCTGATGTCGCTCGCCGGACGCGACCAGCCGCCGGCGTTCGTCCGGGCGCCCGTCGGCGTGGTCAGCTTCTTGCCGACGCGATAGACGTTCGGGCGCCCCGCCGATTCGGTGTAGAGGATCGTGTTCGACAGACCGTCGGTGATGTCCGCCAGCCGCGGATCGCCGAACTTCGGCAGGGCGCCGAGGCCCGCTTCGTCAATCAGACCCAGCGCCTTCAGATCGACGGACGGTCCGGGCGTTCCGGCGGCGATCTCGTAGGGAGAGACGCCCACGGTCGCCGCGTAGTCAGAAACCGCGACGATCGGCGACCAGGTCGAAGGGGGCTGCGGGTCGCCGTCGAGACGCGACGGCTCCGGCGACGAAGGGCACTGATACGGAGCGATCCGCTTGCTCGTCACCGGCAGGTTGTTGGCATGGCTCCAGTTCACCGTCTGGTCGTATCGGTCGTACGACGGACCCTGCTCGATGAACGGAAGGATGAACGTCAGGCCTGCGATGCGCGGCAGCGGCGTCACGCCGGCGGGGCGAACGCTGGAGGGAAGTTTCTTGTACGTGTCGTTGAAGTTGTGGGCGCCGAGCGCGAGCTGCTTCAGGTTGTTCGAGCAGCTCGACCGATTCGCCGCTTCGCGAGCGGCCTGCACCGCAGGCAGAAGGAGCGCCACCAGGACGCCAATGATGGCGATCACCACGAGCAGTTCCACCAGCGTGAAACCAGGTCTGCGAACGTAACGGATGGACATGCGATTTCCCTTCGGACGAATGCGGATAGTACGGACAGTTATGCGGGACTCGCTCGTCCGTCGATGACGATGCGAGAGGAAGCGTTCGGGGGGCCGGAGGTTCAGCGGATCTCGATCGGCGGCAGGACGTTCTCCCCTTCCGCGATCGTGATCTTCAGAGGCGACTTGCCCGGATCGGCGTAAGCCGCCGGCAGCAGGTTCGGCCCGTGCGACCAGTCGCCTCGGATCTGCACCTGCTTGCGCCACTCGACGGTGGCGACGTACTCGCCTGCCGGGGCGCCGTCTTCCGCCGCGAACGTGGTCGTCGCGAATGAGCCGTCCGCGTTGACCCGTGCCGAAGGGGCGGGAACGTCGACCAGCGGCTCGCCCTGGCGGTGCAGGATCAGGGTCGCTCCCTCGATCGGCTGGCCCTTGAACGTCGCCTTGCCGGCGGTCTTGAACGTCTCGACGGGAGCGACGAATCCCGAGTCGCATCCGACGAACAGAGCGCCCGCTAGGGCCGCGCCTCCGAACGCCGCAAGGTGTACGGAACGACGGATCGAGCGAACGACGCTTTCAGGAAGCGCGACCATGCGATGCCTCGGGAGGTGGGACTGAGACTCCGCCGGAACCCTCGGCGGTCGTCTGGCACCCACTAAAGCAGCGGCGGCGCCGGATCTGCATCGGCCAGGTGATTTTCGATGCGAAAAATCGCGTAACTCTATATCCCGCATACAATTATGAATTCTTTTATTTTTCGCCTCGGGCCGATTCCGCAGACCGCACTCTCTTTTCCTTCCTTACCGGCCATGACATGAGATTGAGAGCTGTGCTATGTGCTGGCCTTCTAGTAAGACGGTCCGCTTAGTCGGACTTTGCCATGCTTCAGGAATCCCGGCTGCATACTTACAAGCCCTGCGCCGCTGCGCGGAAAAACGCGCAAGACGGTAGCCGATACGACCTTTCGGCCAGCGGATCGGCAGGGGAACGATCCCGTGACCTCCGCGAACGCTGAAGACGAAACGAAACCGCCCCTGCGAGTGGGGCGCAGGGGCGGGCAGAGCAGGCGGAGATCTCGTTAGTTGCAGGACCGGTGCGGTCTACATCTCGCGGTAGACGCCCCAGTCGATCTTCAGGCGCCGCATCCTGGCCCGCAGCGTATGCGGATTGATCTTAAGCAGATCGGCCGCGCCGCGACGCCCTTCGATCTTGCCTCGCGTGAGCGCGAGCGCCGATTCGATATGTCGCCGCATCGCTTCGTCGAGGGTCGGAAAGGTCGAACGATCCGTGGGCGACGAAGCCATCGCAGGGGCGGCCTCGGGAGTCGGACGGCGACTGGCGTCCAGACGGTGGTCGTCGCCGATGCCGAGCGCCTTGGCGACCTCCAGGCTCATGCCGTTCCCCAGAATCGCCGCCCGGTCGATGACCGCGCCCAGTTCGCGAATGTTGCCGGGCCAGTCGTACGATCGCAGGACGTGAATATCCGCAGACGTCGGCGGAACGTGGGGCAGTCCGAATCGCACGGCGGCCCGCTCGGCCAGATGCCGCGCGAACTCGTCGATATCGTCCTTCCGCTCGCGAAGCGGAGGAAGCAGCACGGGAAAAACCGCGACGCGATACCACAGGTCTTCGCGGAACGTCCTTTCCCGCACCATCGTCGCCAGGTCGCGATGGGTGGCGGCGACGATGCGGACATCGACATGGATCGGCTTGACTCCGCCGACGCGTTCCACGAAGCCGTCCTGCAGCACGCGGAGAAAGCGAACCTGCGCGTCGAGCGGCAACTCGCCGATCTCGTCCAGAAACAGCGTTCCGCCGTGCGCTCGTTCGAACCAGCCTTCCCGGGCGGCGTCGGCGCCGGTGAAGCTTCCTTTCTCGTGTCCGAAGAGTTGCGAGTCGATCAGTTCGGAAGGAATGGCGCCGCAGTTCACGCGAATGAAGGGTCCTTCCCGGCGAGGCCCGCGGTTGTGAATCGCTCGCGCGACGACTTCCTTGCCGGTGCCTGTCTCGCCGAGGATCAGCACCGGCACGTCGGAACTGGTGACGAGATTGACTCGTTCCATCACGTGCCGCAGACCCGACTGTTCGCCGACGACGACGTCGCTGACGTCGGTCCGCCCCAAGCGGCGCAGGAGGGCTTTGCTTTCGGCGACCGCCGCTTCGCGCAGCCGCGTCACCTCGTGCAGGCGCCGATCGTTGTCGAGCGCGACGGAGAAGGGTTCCCGTAGCGCAGCCGCCATTTCGGCGTGATCATCGTCGAACTCGCGACCGCGACCGGCGACCAGGATCAGCGCGCCGAGCGGTTCGTCCCGCACGGACAGGGGCACCGCGATCAGGTCGTTCTCCAGTTCATGCGGCAGCAGCAGCCCGAGCGTCCCCGTCAGTCGCTTACCCCGTCGAAGCAGGCGATCGCTCACGCACCATCGCCGCGTCTGCCGCAGGTCTTCGCCTTCGAAATGCCGGCGCTCCTCGCCCAGCGCTCGATCCGTTTCCGCCGGCGCGACGGCGACGGTAAGGAGATCTCCATGCTCAGCGTCGAACGCGCGGACGAACAATCGCTCGAGCGGGAGGAAGTCCGCGAGCATGCCGGCGATCGTTTCCGACGCCTCGGCGATCTCGATATGCCGGCACGCCTCTCGCCAGACGCTTAAGAGGGCCTGCCGAGAGCGCTGCGGGTCCATATGCGATTTCGCGTGGGGGCGGACAGATTCACGGGGATCGCTGGAAGAAAGCACGGCCATCCGCTCCGAACGCTCGGGTCAGCGCCATCCTTCGCGGAGAGTCCGCGTCCAGCGCTGCCAGCGTCGTCCCCAGTCAAACGGCGTGCCACATCCTGCAACGAGAGGGAAACGCGTGTGCGTTCGTGAACGAGGCAGACGTTTTTGCGAACCTGGATAGCCATGACGGACCGCCACGTGGAAACCCGGCCAGAACACCACACAGGAAACCGTACTATATCACGGCATCCCGTGATTATCGAACACTTCCTGATGGCCGGCAGCGGCGGAAGGACGGAAATTCGCGGCTCTCAGTTCGGAATCAGCGGAAATTCTCGACCGGCACGTCGTTAGCGAAGGACGGTGCTCGCCATCGAGTCGCTCCGACGCTCCTTCTGCGTCTGACCCCGCTCGCAGTCGCAGAATCGAGAACGGCAGAGGCCATGGTCGCACGTTTCGCAGTCGTTTCCTTCCTTCTCGTCGCCTCGCTCGTCCTGGTCGGATGCGACGGTTCGGGCGGAGAGGGTTCGGTTCAGATCCTGAACGTCTCCTACGATCCGACGCGCGAACTGTACGACGACTTCAACGAGTCCTTCCGCGCGGCCTGGAAGGCGAAGACGGGGCTGGACGTCGAGATCGAACAGTCGCACGGCGGAGCGGGCAAGCAGGCCCGGGCGGTCATCGACGGACTGGAAGCGGACGTCGTGACGCTTGCCCTGTCGTACGACATCGACGCCATCGGCGAGAAGACGGGCCTCATCGAGTCGGACTGGCAGAGCAAGCTGCCTCACGACAGCTCGCCTTACACCTCGACGATCGTCTTTCTCGTGCGGAAAGGGAATCCGGAGAACGTCAAGGATTGGAATGACCTCGTTCGCGATGACGTCGAGGTCATCATGCCCAATCCGAAGTCCTCAGGCGGCGCCCGCTGGATCTACCTCGCCGCATGGGGCGACGTGCTGAAGAAGGGAGGCGACGAAATCGCGGCGAAGGAGTTCGTCGGCAAGATGATCGCGAACGTGCCGGTGCTCGACACGGGCGCCCGGGGATCGACGACGACCTTCGTGCAGCGCGGCATCGGCGACGTCCTTCTCACGTGGGAGAACGAGGCTTTCCTCGCGATCGAAGAACTCGGCGGCGAAGGGCTCGAAATCGTCGTGCCGCCCCGAAGCATCCTGGCTCAACCTCCCGTCACGGTCGTCACCAAAAACGCTGAGAAGCACGGGACGCTCGAAGTCTCGCAGGCTTACCTCGAACATCTCTACACGCCCGAGGGGCAGCGGATCATCGCGAAGCACTACTTCCGCCCCGTCTCGCCTGAACATGCAGACGAAGCCGACCTCGCCCGCTTCCCGGAGGTCGAACTCTTCACGATCGACGAGCTCTTCGGCGGCTGGCAGGAAGCCCAGAAGAAGCACTTCGACGAAGGTGGCGTGTTCGACTCGCTGTTCGCGTCCCGTAGCTGAACGCCAGGCTTCGGATCGCGAAGCGAAAGGAACGTCGTCATGAAGAAAAACACCATCCTGCCAGGATTCGGCGTGACCCTCGGGTTCACGCTGGTCTACCTGGCGCTGCTGGTCCTGATACCGCTGTCCGCCCTGGCGGTCAAAAGCGCGGAGCTGAACTTCTCCGAATTCTGGGCCATCGTCAGCAGCCCTCGCGCCGCGGCAGCCTATCGCCTGACGTTCGGCGCGTCGCTGATCGCGGCGATCGTGAACACGGTCTTCGGCCTGATCGTCGCCTGGACGCTGGTCCGCTACCGATTCTGGGGGAGCACGTTCTTCGACGCCGCGATCGACCTCCCCTTCGCGATTCCGACCGCCGTCTCGGGCATCGCGCTCGCCACGGTCTACTCGCAGAACGGCGTCATCGGTCAGTTTCTCTATCCGCTCGGCATCGAGTCGGCGTACTCGCAGCTCGGCGTCACGATCGCGCTGGTCTTCATCGGGTTGCCGTTCGTGATCCGGACGCTGCAGCCGGCGATCGAAGAGCTTGAACGCGAGAGCGAAGAAGCCGCCGCCAGCCTCGGCGCGACGCGACTGGCCGCGTTTCGCAAGGTCATCGTACCGGCTCTGATCCCGGCGATCCTGACCGGCTTCTCGCTCTCCTTCGCGCGGGCCATCGGCGAGTACGGTTCGATCGTCTTCATCTCCGCCAACATTCCGATGCGAACGGAAGTGGTCTCCAACCTGATCGTCATGAAGCTCGACGAGTACGACACCGCGGGCGCAACAGCGATCGCGCTGGTGACGCTGCTGGCGTCGTTCGCCATTCTCCTGTTCGTCAACGCCTTGCAGTGGCGCTTCGGCGCCCGGCAGCGAGGCATCGCATGAGCGCCGTCGCCTCCGATTCGCCGCTGCTTCCCGCTCCGAAGGTCCGCCGCGTCGCGCCCGTGCGCTCCGCGACGGATGATCCGCTGATCGCGAAGATCGCGCTGGTCCTGGGAACGCTGACGTTTCTCGGTCTGTTCCTGTTTCTGCCGCTCGGCGCCATCTTCTTCGAGGCGTTCCGCCGCGGGGCGGGCGTTTACTTCGCGAGTCTCGTCCATCCCGAGGCGCTGGCCGCGATGCGGATGACGCTGATCGCGACCGCTATCTGCGTACCGACCAACGTCGCGTTCGGCCTGTGCGCCGCCTGGGCGATCGCCAAGTTCGAATTCCGCGGCAAGAGCTTCCTCATCACGCTGATCGACCTGCCGTTCGCGGTCTCGCCGGTCATCGCCGGCCTCGTGTTCGTGCTGGTCTTCGGCGTTCGCGGCTGGTTCGGCGAGTCGCTCAGCGCCGTCGGCTTCGACGTCATCTTCGCCATGCCGGGCGTGATCCTGGCGACGCTGTTCGTGACGTTCCCGTTCGTCGCGCGGGAGCTGATCCCGCTGATGCAGGAGCAGGGAAGCGAAGAGGAAGAGGCTGCGATCGTTCTCGGCGCCAGCGGCTGGCAGACGTTCTTCCGCGTGACGCTCCCCAACATCCGCTGGGCCCTCGTCTACGGCACCGTGCTCTGCACCGCCCGGGCGATGGGCGAGTTCGGCGCCGTCGCCGTCGTCGCGGGCAACCGCGGTCGCACCAACACGATGCCGCTCTACGTGGAGCTGCTCTACAACGAGGGCAAGTTCGCCGCGGCCTTCGCGATCGCGTCGCTGCTCACGCTCGTCGGACTGATCACCCTGGTTCTCAAGACGGTCGCCGAGTATCGCCTGCGGGCGGAACGCAAGGCGCTGAACGACACGCCGGACGACGACGTCGTCGAACCCGGCAAGACGCCGCTGAACATGCCCGGCGATCTGGCTCGCGAATAACGAAACGACGAAGCGTCAGTCGACGCTAGACAATAGAAGGCGAACGTCATGAGCATCGAAGTCAAACACGTCTCGCGATCCTTCGGTTCCTATCGGGCTCTGGAGGACGTGAGTCTGAAGATCGAAGACGGCGAACTGGTCGCGTTGCTCGGCCCGTCGGGTTCGGGCAAGACGACCCTGCTGCGGATCATCGCGGGGCTCGAGGTTTCCGATCCCGATCCCAGGACGGAGATCCGCCTGCATGACGCCGACGTCGCGGGCAGCCCCGTCGGCAAGCGCCGCGTCGGATTCGTGTTCCAGCACTACGCCCTGTTCCGGCACATGTCGGTCTTCGAGAACGTCGCGTTCGGACTGCGCGTCCGACCTCGTCGCGACCGTCCATCGAACGCCGAGATCCACGATCGGGTGATGGAACTGCTCCGGCTGATTCAGCTCGACGCTTTCGGCGATCGCTTCCCGTCACAGCTCTCCGGCGGTCAGCGGCAGCGCGTCGCGCTCGCTCGCGCGCTGGCGGTGCAGCCGAAAGTTCTGCTGCTGGACGAACCCTTCGGCGCGCTCGACGCCCAAGTGCGTAAGGGACTTCGCGACTGGCTGCGACGCCTGCACGAAGAGATTCACTTGACCACGGTGCTCGTCACGCACGACCAGGAAGAGGCGCTGGAAGTCGCCGACCGTGTCGTCGTGATGAACCGGGCGAAGATCGAACAGGTCGGTACGCCGTCGGAGGTGTTCCATTCGCCTGCCAGCGAATTCGTCATGAAGTTCCTGGGCCAGACCAACGTCTTCCACGGCCGCGTCCGCCGGGGCGAAGCGGTCGCGGCGAACCTGTCGCTGGCTTATCCCGAATACGCCGGCGAAGAGGCGAGGGCCGCGATCTACATGCGTCCGCACGAACTGGAGATCGAACGCGACAAGAACGGCGTCCCGTCGCTGGAAGCGACGATCACCCGCATCCATGAAGCCGGCTCGACCGCGAAGATCTCCACCGTCACCGCCGACGGTCACGAGCTTCAGGTGGAACTGACGCTCGACCGTCTGCGGGATCTGGGCCTGCGTACGAACGACAGCGTCTACGTCCGACCCAAGTCCGCCCGCATCTTCGTGCATGACGGCGAGGCGATCTGAGTCGCTGCGTCTACGCGAGAATATCCTTCGCCACGACGCCGGCGACGTCGGTCAGGCGGAAGTCGCGACCGGCATAGCGATACGTCAGGCGTTCGTGATCGAGTCCCAGCAGATGCAGGATCGTCGCGTGCAGATCGTGCACGTGCATCTTGTTCTCGGCGGCGTAGTAGCCGAAATCGTCGGTGGCGCCGTAGGCGAAGCCCCCGTTCACGCCGCCCCCTGCCATCCACATGGTGAAGCCGTGCGGATTATGGTCGCGACCGTCGGTTCCCTGGGCCGTCGGGGTGCGACCGAACTCTCCGCCCCACAGGACGAGCGTATCTTCGAGAAGGCCCCGCTGGGCCAGATCCGTCAGGAAGCCAGCGATCGGCTTGTCGACCTCGGCGGCGTTCTTCGTATGGCCGCGATAGAGATCGCCGTGCTGGTCCCACTGCACTTCGCCGTCGCTGTGGGTCACCTGCACGAACCGCACGCCCCGTTCGAGAAATCGCCGGGCGAGCAGGCACTGGCGTCCGAAATTTTCCGTCACGGGATCGTCGATGCCGTAGAGCGACCGGCAGTCCGCGGTCTCGCGCGACAGATCCTGAATCTCCGGAAGCGAACTCTGCATCCGGAAGGCGAGTTCGAACGAGTTCAAGCGTCCTTCCAGAGCCGCGTCCGTTTCGTCGCCGACCAGATGCTCTCGGTTCATCTCGGCGAGCAGGTCGAGCTGCCGCCGCTGCGTCGCCGCGTCGAGGTGCGGGTTCTCGATGTGCCGCACCCGGGCGCTCGCCGCCTTCTGACTGGCGTTGCCGATCGGCGTCCCCTGGCAATGCGCGGGCAAGAACGCGGAGCCCCAGTTGTTGACCCCGCCGTGCGCGAGCGTGGGGCAGATCGTCACGAACGCGGGCAGATCCTCGTTCTCCGTCCCCAAGCCGTACGTCACCCAGGAGCCGAGGCTAGGGCGAACGAACTGGTCGCTGCCCGTATGCATCTTCAGCAGGGCTCCGCCATGCGCCGGGTTGGTGCCATGCACCGACCGCAGCACGCAAAGCCGGTCGACATGCTGCGCGACGTGCGGAAAGAGCTCGCTGACCGGCAGGCCGCTCTCGCCGTACTGCTTGAACTTCCAAGGCGACTTGAGCAGGTTCCCCTGCGCGGCGAACGTCACCCGCGGCAGTCCGAGCGGAAACGGCTTGCCATGTTCCTTGTCGAGCAGGGGCTTGGGATCGAACGTGTCGACATGCGACGGCCCCCCCTTCATGAACAGGAAGACGATCCGCTTCGCACGGGGCGCCAGATGAGGTTCTTTCGCCGCGAGCGGACCGCCAGCCGTCGCCGCCGCGGCAGACGTTCGCCCCAGCAGCGAAGCGAACGCGAGATGCCCGAACCCGACCGCCGCGGTTTTCAGGACGTCCCGACGAGATTCCCTTCGCGAAGGAAGCAGCATGGTCACCTCACGTAGATAAATTCGTTCGCCGCGAACAGGCTCTGGCAGAAGAGCGCCCAGGCGCGACGCGTCGTCTCTTCCGCGTCGGCGTCTGGTTCTCCCCCGATCGCAACCGCTTCGGCGAGGAATGCCTGGGCCCGCTCTTGCTCACGCTCGGTCGCGGCTCGCGCGAAGGCGATGCGGTAGGCCCGATCGATGCGCGCGGCGTCGTCGCCCGGCTCCGATAGCAGTTGCGTCGCCATCGCCTGGGCGGACTCCATCGCAAGATCGGAGTTCATCAGCAGCAGCGCCTGCGGGGCGACGACCGTCGAGTTGCGACTACCGGTCGGCGTCGCCGGGTCCGGGAAGTCGAACTGCTCGAACAGCGAGTAGACATTGTTCCGCACGATCGGCAGATAGATCGACCGCCGGACGCTGTCGTACTTCGTATGGTCGATCGACGTGTGATCGAAGACGAACTGCATGTTTCTCAGCGGGATCGTCTTGCCGCCGAGCGATTCGTCCAGGCGCTCCGACACGGCCAGGATCGCGTCGCGGATCTGCTCCGCTTCCAGGCGCTGCATCGGGAACTTT
Organism: Lignipirellula cremea; assembly: GCF_056501455.1. NCBI lineage: Bacteria > Pseudomonadati > Planctomycetota > Planctomycetia > Pirellulales > Pirellulaceae > Lignipirellula > Lignipirellula cremea. The sequence goes on along the minus strand of NZ_CM151415.1, from coordinate 3,340,192 downwards.
CGCAGCAGGCGGTTCTCCGGATCGACCGCGAAGCCCGCGTCGTCGTTCGGCCGAATCGAGGCCGTACGGTAGACGTTCGACGTGACGATCAGCCGGTGGAGTTCCTTCGTCGACTTGCCCGACTGCACGGAGCGGATCGCGAGCCAGTCGAGCAGTTCCGGATGCGAAGGAACGTCCCCCAGCGCGCCGAAGTTCTCCGTCGACGCGACCAGGCCGACGCCGAAGTGTCCCCGCCAGACGCGGTTGATGAATACGCGGTACGTCAGCGGATGTTCGTCGCCCGCCATCCAGCGTGCGAGTTCCAGCCTGCCGCTGGCGCCTGTCGGGAGTTCGACCGATTCGCCTTCCTTTCGCAGAACGACGGGAAAGCCGCGCGGAACCGGCTCGCCGAGATTCAGGTGGCTGCCGCGGATGTGGATCGGAATCTCCGCCGCGACCGTTCCCTCCGCGACGCCCATCGCGGCAGAAACGTCGGGCGCGGCGCTTTCGACCAGGCGGGCTTCTTCCAGCAGACGGTGATACTCCGCGAGCGTCGCGGCATCGAACGCCGACTCCGGAGCGTCAGGCACGGCCAGAAAGCCCGCCGCGTCGTTCAGCGCCAGGCGCGCCCGTTCCAGGCGTTCGTCGGGAACGGTCGTCGCCGCCGGGTCCTTCTGCTTCGCGACAGCGAGCGCCGGTTCGATCTCGGCGAAGAGCCGGCGGTAATGGTCCGCTAACGCGGCGGCAGCGGCCGCTTCGTCGCCGACGTTCTTCAACTCATGCCAGGTCCGAAACAGCGGATCGTCGCGACCGTATTCCAGATGCAGCCGGCAGTGATGCAGGATCCGCGGATGCAGGTCCTGCGGTTCCGCGATCAGGGCGATCTCCGTCAGCGACGCGCTCGGCTCGAACCGCGCGGCCGCGGCGAGATATTCCGCCGCCTTCGCTCGCGCGTCGGTGCGCAGCTTCGCGACGGCGGCGCTCTTGAACGACGCAGCCGCGGCTTTCTTCTCCGCGATGCGGGCGTCGACTTCCTTGATCGCGGCGAGTTCTTCTTCGGAAGCGAACGACCGCTCGAACCAGTGCTTGATCGCGCCGGTGTTGCCGTCGCCGAACGACTTCGTGCTCTTGAAGATCGCCGCGAGGGAGTAGTAGTCGGACTGGAGGACGGGGTCGAACTTATGGTCGTGGCAGCGGGCGCAGCCGAGCGTCAGGCCGAGGAACGCTTTGCCGACCGTGTCGATCTGCTCGTCGATGACGTCCATCTCCAGCTTCGCCCGATCGGGCTCCGCCAGCACCTTGGCGCCGAGCACGAGGAAGCCCGTGGCGATCAGCGCCTCGTGATCCGGCTCGGGCAGCAAGTCGCCGGCGAGCTGTTCGACCAGGAATTCGTCGTACGGCTTGTCGTCGTTGAACGAATCGACGACGTAGTCGCGATAGCGCCAGGCGTTGCCGAAGGCGAGGTTCTCGTCGAGACCGTTCGAGTCGGCGTACCGCGCGACGTCGAGCCACTTACGCCCCCATCGCACGCCGTATCGCGGCGAAGCCAGCAGACGATCGACCAGACGTTCGTACGCGTCGGGCGAATCGTCGGCGACGAACCGCTCGACTTCCTCCGACGTCGGCGGCAGACCGGTCAGATCGTAGGTCAGCCGGCGAATCAGCGTCTGTCGGTCGGCTTCCGGCCCCGGGGTCAGCCCCTGCTCTTCCAGCTTCGAGAGAATATACCGGTCGATCGGCGTTCGGGCCCATTCGATATTCTGCACGCTCGGCAGCGGGGGCTCGACCGGCGGGACGAACGAACGAAAGGAACGTCCCTCCGCGACGGTCATCGCCGTCGACTTCGCTTCGGCAGCGACGGGAGCGCCCTCTCGCGGATCGGGCGCCCCCTTCGCGATCCACTGTTCCAGCGTCGCGATCTCCGCGTCAGGAAGCTTGTTCTGCGGCGGCATCTGCAGGTCGCGATTCGCGTAACGAATGGCCTCGACCAGCCGGCTCTTCTCCGGATCGCCCGGTACGATCGAGGCGCCTGTGTCGCCCCCTGCGGCGACGCCGGCTTTCGAATCGAGAGCCAGTCCCCCGTTGGGATCCTCCGCCGAGTGGCATTCGTAGCAGCGTGCGACCAGGATCGGGCGGACCTGCTTCTCGAAGAACTCGACGGATGCTGCATCGAGTTCCACGGGAGCGGCGGCCGGATCCTCGGCGAACGAGACGGTCGCCAGCGAGAGCGCCGCGAACAGGGAGGCGATCGCTACCGCGGCTTGCCGCGCGAAGGAGCGTCGCGTCGAACGTCGAACGGAGCGCATGCACGCGTCCTTTCGAGGGTACGAACCGCGTCGTCAGACGACGACTTCAGCTCGATGGATCGGGCGGGAGATCAGGCAGGAGGGGAACGGTCTTCGGCAGCCAGGCAGATCGACGTCGCGGGGCAGCCGAAGCAAGAGGATTCTAACACGCACGACCGCCCGACTGCCAAGCGAAAGCGGTCCCGGGACGAAACGCAGCCCCAGTCGCGAATCGCGAGATGCGAGAGTCCGATTGACCCTGTCGAGGCCGCGGCGCATGATGCGGCGCCCGTGAAACCCGACGTCCGCCCGACTCCTCCGGACCTGACATGGCTGAAGATTCCCTCCGCACGCTCTTCGCGGGTCGACATCTTCACCTGGTCGACCGCGACGGATGGGAGTTCGCGACGCGGCCCAACTCGTCCGCGGTGGTGATGATCGCGGCGGTGACCGACGACCGGAAGCTGGTCTTCGTCGAGCAGTTCCGCCCCCCGGTCGGCAAGCTCGTCATCGAGTTGCCCGCGGGCCTCGTGGGCGATCAGCCCGAGAGCCGGGACGAGTCGCCGCTGGAAGGCGCAAAGCGGGAGCTGCTGGAAGAGACGGGCTACGAAGCGAAGCATTGGAAGACGCTCATCGCCTCGCCGCCGACGCCCGGTCTGACGGACGAACTGATGATCTTCCTGCTCGCGACCGGCCTGACCCGGGTGACGAACGGCGGCGGCCACGGCGACGAGAAGATCGCCGTGCATCTCATCCCGCTCGACGACGCCGAAGGCTGGTTCGACGAGCAGATGGAAGAAGGGAAGCTGATCGGCGTCCCGGCGATCGCGGGGCTGGCGCTGGCACGTTCGGCGACGGCGTAACGATCCTCCTTGGCAGGGATCGAGGACCAATCCTGTGTGCCATGCCCACGTCGCGATAGCAGCGTGGGCATGTTAGGTTCGGCCGGCGCTTTGCATGCCCACCCTGCCTTCGGCGATGTGGGCATGGCACACAAGACGCGCGGGCAACTGCGCAATCGCTACTTCGCCTTCCGCAGCAGATACTCCGGGAACTCCGCGGCTTCGCTGCCGTCGGCGCTGCGGAGGTTGGCGCCGTCGCCGCGCTTGGGGCTGAGCGGAATCTGCATGCCGCCCGTCTCTTCGAGCGCCTTCCAGAGGGCGTTCCGCATCTGCACGACGCGCTCCTTCTGCTCCGGATCGCGGATCAGGTTCCGCGACTCGGTCGGGTCGGTCTGCAGGTCGTACAGTTCGTCGGTGTCCCAGACGCCGAGGTACTGGATGAACTTGTAACGTTCGCCGCGGAAGGCCAGGACCGTCGGCGTGTGCGGGAAATTCCACTCCCAGTAGTACTCGTAGAGCAGGCCCTTCCGCCAGGTCTGCGGATCGCGCGTCCCGGAAAGCAGGCCGAGGAAGCTCTCGCCGTCGAAATGCTCGGGCGACTCGACGCCTGCGGCTTCGAGGACCGTGGCGGCGATGTCGATGTTGGCGACGACGGCCTCGCTGGTCCTACTCTTGCCGATGAGCTCCGGGCAGCGGACCAGCATCGGAACCCGCATCGATTCCTCGTACGCGTTCCGCTTGTCGATCAGGCCATGCTCGCCGAAGAGAAAGCCGTTGTCGCCCATGTAGATGACGAGCGTCTCATCGGCGAGGCCCTTCGCTTCCAGCCAGTCGAGCACGCGCCCGACGCTGTCGTCGACGCCGGCCAGCGCGCGGCAGTAATCGCGATAGTACTCCGCCACGTCGAGTTCGCTGTGGTACGGAAAGTCGACGCCGTGCCAGCTGTTCCGCTGGTTCTTCACCCACAGCGGCACGTTCGGGTCCGTGATCTCCGCCGTCGCCGCTTCCGGCAGCTGGATCTCCGCGTCGGCGTAGAGAGCCTTGTGACGATCCGCCGGCACGAACTCCGCATGCACGGCCTTGTGCGACAGGTACAGGAAGAAGGGCTCCTCCCCGCCCAGGCCGTCGAGCCAGTCGATGGCGTAGTCGGTCAGTTCGTCGGTGATGTAGCCCTTCTGCGGCACGCGTTCGCCATCGACGTTCAGCGTGTACTTCGGCCCGGGCGAGAGATAGTTCCCCTGGCCGCGGAACGAGACCCAGCGATCGAAGCCGGGCTGCGGATCGTCGCCTTCGCCCCCCATGTGCCACTTGCCGATGAAGGCGGTGCGGTAGCCGGCCTCTTGCAGGTACTGCGGAAAGTAGGTCGTGCCTTCCGGCGCTGGGTTGTTGTTGTCCATGACCCGGTGATTGTGCATGTACTGGCCGGTCAGGATCGAAGCCCGGCTGGGCGAGCAGAGCGACGTCGTGACGAAGGCGTTCTTCATATGAACGCCGCTCTTGGCCATCCGATCCAGATGGGGGGTCTTCAGGAACGGATGTCCCAGAAAGCCCATCGCGTCGTAGCGATGATCGTCCGCCAGAATGAAGACGACGTTGCGGGGCTTCTTCGGTTGCGCGGCGTCCTCCGCCTGGCAGAGCGAAACGGATCCGAGCGAGGCGGCTGCGATGAAGAGAAGCAGGGCGAGAGGCTTCATGAGTCCGATCGAGAAGAGGCGGGAGCGGGCCGACTCGCGAGGTATACAGACCCTGCGAGAGCGTCGGTCCCGATTGTCCCGACTGAGCGCCTGCCGGTCAAACGGAGCCGTCCGGCGCGGCTAGCGAAACGTCGCGGTGTTATCGCGAAGAAAAAAAGCTCGTACGGGTCAATAACCTTCCCGTCTCGCGCATCGTCGTACGCGTACGACGATCCCCAGGCGCCAGGCTCGATCTGCCGCAATCGAGCGGTTTGATTCGTGCCTCTCGCCGGGTTCTAATTCAGAACCCCGGGGCTCCCGCCCGCACTCTCTCCGACTTCGCCGGTCGCGCGACCCTTCGCGTTCCGGTCCCGCCTGCAAGTTCGACGGATCACGATGCGAGCGTTTCTCTCGCCGGTTCTCCTTGCGCTTTCGCTGTTCGCGGCGTGTTCGTTGCACGCTGCGCTGCCGGAAGGGGCGAAGGCCTTCGTCGAAAGGCATTGCACCGACTGTCATTCGGAGTCGACCGCGGAGGGAGGCCTCGATCTGACCTCTTTCTCGGACGATCTGAACGACGACGCGGTCTTCGACGATTGGGCCTACCTGTTCGACCGCGTCGCGGACGGCGAGATGCCTCCGCCCGATGCGTCGACGGTCGAGCCGGAGGAACGGGATCGCTTCGTGGCCCAGGCGGGCGCGTGGCTGAACGAGTTTTCGGAAGCGCGAGTCGCCCGGGAGGGTCGCGTTCCCGCACGCCGGCTGACGGCAGTCCAACTCGAACGATCGCTGCACGATCTGCTGGGCGTCGACGTTCCGCTCGCGCGACTGGTGCCGGAGCCGCCGCGGAACGGCGGATTCGATACGCTGGCGCGGGATCAGTCGTTCTCGCACTTCGACCTGGAGAATCATCTGATCGTGGTCGACGCCGCGCTCGAGGAAGCGTTCCGCCGGGCGACGACCCAGCCGGACGAATGGTCGCGCGACCTCACCGCCCACGAACTCTGCCGCGACAACCCGAAGCAACGCTGCCGGGATCCGGAGTTCCACGAAGGGATGGCCGTCATCTGGTCGGCCGGACTCGCCTTCTACGGACGCGTCTCCGAAACGACCGCCAAGCAGCCCGGGTGGTATCGTCTGACGTTTCAGGTCTCGTCGCTCAAGGCCGAGGATGGAGCCTGGTGCACCGTTCGCACCGGCTACTGCAAGTCGTCGGCGCCGCTGATGACGGAGATCGCGACCTTCCTGGCGACGGACGAACCGAAGACGGTCACCGTCGAAGCGTGGCTAGAACCGGGACAGATGTTCGAGATCCGCCCCTACGACGCGAGGCTCAAACGGGGTCAGACGCCGGGCGGTCAGGTCGGCGCCGGTGAGATGCAGCCGCAGAACGTGCCCGGGATGGGCCTGCACTCGGCGACGCTCGCCCGGATTCATCGCGGTCCGGAGGACGACGGCGTGCGCGAACTGCTGTTCGGCGATCTGACGCTGAAGATCGAACAAGGCAAGAAGGGCGCGACGAAGGCGACGCTTCTCTCTGACGACCCGCGCGGCGACCTGGCCCGACTGATGCGACGCTTCGCGTCGAGCGCCTTCCGCCGACCGGTCACGAAGGAAGAGATCCAGCGCTACGTCGATCTGGCCCAGTCGCAACTTGATGAGAGCGATCCGGATTCCCTGCTCACGACGCTGTGCGAGGGTTATCGTTCGCTTCTGTGTGCGCCCCGATTCGTCTACCTGCAGGAAGAGCCGGGCGAACTGGACGACCACGCGCTGGCGGCCCGGCTGAGCTACTTCCTCTGGAACGCCCCGCCCGACGAAGCGCTTCGGAAACTCGCGGACGCGGGCGAGCTTCGCCAGTCGGAAGCGCTGCAGACGCAAGTGGAGCGGATGCTGCAGGACGAGCGGGGCCAGCGCTTCGTCGCCGACTTCGCACGGCAGTGGCTCGACCTGAGCCAGATCGACTTCACGCAGCCCGATCGCAAACTGGTCCCGGGTTTCGATCTGATCGTGCAGCAGTCGATGCTGGCCGAGACGCGCGCGTATCTGCAGACGATGCTGGACGAAGACCTGAGCGTTTCGCACGTAATCGACTCCGACTTCTGCTTTCTGAACGAACGCCTGGCCGATTACTACGGCATCGAAGGCGTGAAAGGCGATGCGTTGCAGCGCGTTCCGCTCGCTGCGGATTCGCCCCGCGGCGGGCTGCTCACGCAGGGGGCGATCCTGAAGGTGACGGCCAACGGCACGACGACTTCGCCCGTGCTTCGCGGCGTGTGGGTGTCGGAACGGCTGTTAGGGATCCACGTCCCGCCCCCGCCGCAGAATGTGCCGGCGGTCGAGCCCGACGTCCGCGGCGCGACGACCATTCGCGAGCAGCTCGAACTGCACAAGTCCGACGCGAACTGCGCCAGTTGCCACGTGAAGGTCGACCCGCCCGGCTTCGCGCTGGAGAACTTCGACCCGGGCGGTCGCTGGCGCGATCGCTACGCGAAGAACGGCAATCGCGAGAAGGGGCTGCCGATCGACGCCAGCTTCGAGACGCCTGAGGGGGAACCGTTCGACGACGTCGCGGAGTTCCAGAAGATCGCGTCGTCGAAGCAGGACGCCCTCGCCCGCAACCTCGCTTCGCACCTGATCGCCTACGGCACGGGCGGGCCGGTCGCCTTCTCCGATCGGGACGAATTCGACCGCCTCGTCGAGAACGCCGCCGCCTCGGATTACGGATTTCGCACGCTGTTGCACGAAGTCGTGCAGAGCCCGATCTTCCGCCGCAAATGAACGTGACCGATCGGCCGGAGCGCCGGGCGATCCCTCGAAAGGACTGAGCCATGCTTCGCGGACTGACCCTTCGCCGACTCGACCGCCGGACGTTCCTGCGCGGCGCGGGCGTCTCGATGGCGCTGCCGCTGCTCGGGGCGATGGAGCCCGCCTTCGCTCGCGGAAATGAAACAGCAGGCGGCGGAAAGCAGGCGCCGAAGCGGTTCGTCGCGATGACGCTGGGGCTGGGGCTGCTGGGAGAGAATCTCTATCCGAAGGAAGCGGGCCGCGACTGGTCGCCGAGCCGGTATCTCAAGTCGCTCGACGACCTGCGCAGCAAGCTGACGCTCGTCAGCGGAAGTTCGCATCCGGGCGTCGCCGGCGGACATAGCGCCGAGGCGGCGATCCTCACCTGCAACCCGGCAGGCAGCAGCGGTCGCGCGAAGAACACCATCTCGCTCGACCAGTACATGGCGAAACACCTGGGAGGCGAGACGCGGTTCCCGTCGCTCGTGCTCGCCCGCGAGGGATCGGCCAGCCCCTGCTACACCGAATCGGGTTCGATGATCCCGGCCGAGGATAGTCCGTCGAAGCTCTTCGAGCGGCTGTTCGTCGACGATTCGCCAACCGAGCGCGAGCGCCACGCGGACCGCCTCCGGCATGGCCGGAGCATCATGGACCTGGTGCATGACGACGCGAAGCGCCTGTCGCGACAGGTCGGCCCGGGCGACCGACGCAAGCTGGACGAATACTACGGCAGCGTTCGCGAATTGGAACTTCGCCTAGCGGAGTCGCAGGCCTGGGCGCTGCGACCCAAGCCGAAGGTCGACGTGACGAAGCCTGTCGACGTCGCCGACGCAGCCGACTTCATCGGCAAGCAGCGCCTGATGTCGCACATGATCAAGCTCGCGCTGCAGACCGACTCGACGCGCTTCGTCGCCTACCAGCTCGGCGGATCAGGCAGCGTCGTGCCGCTGGAGGGAGTCGACGAAGGGTATCACTCGCTCAGCCACCACGGACGGGACGACGAGAAGCTCGATCAGCTCGCCCTGGTCGAGGAAGCCATCGTCGGCGCCTGGGGAGACTTCCTCAGGTCGCTCGCGGAAGTCGACGAATCAGGTCGCAGCCTGCTCGACTCGACGGCGGTCCTGCTGACCAGCAATCTCGGCAACGCGTCGTCGCACGACAATCGCAACCTGCCGGTAGTGCTGGGAGGCGGATCGTTCCGCCACGGTCAGCACCTGGCCTTCGACGCCAAGAACAACTACGCCCTGCCCAATCTCTACGTCAGCCTGATGCAGTCGCTCGGGATGGAGGTCGACCGGTTCGCCACCGGTACGACCACGATGCGCGGCCTGGAGATCGCGTAGCTCTGCTGCGGAAGTCGCACGCCGTACGGCTCGTTACGTGAGCCATGCCCACTCTCCGAACGAAGAGTGGGCATGTAGGAGGCCACACGGATGCGTTCAGCCGGAAATCATCGACCGCCGACGCGAGGCGCTGCGGCGCCAGGTCGAGGAGCGCCGGGACGCGGAGCGGCCGTGCCGCCGCGGGGAACCGGTCCGGCTGCCGCGGGACCGACCGCGCCTGCGCGAGGCAGCGACGCCGTCGGCGCGGGAGCCGCCGAGGTTCCCGGAGACGCGTCCGCCCGCAGGTTCTTGCGAAGCGTTTCGTCGACCGTGCCGATGCTGACGCCGCGACCGAGCATGTTGCCCTGGGCGTCGATCATCACCATCGTCGGCAGACTGGACACGCCCAGTTCGATCGCGAGCCGACCCTCGGTTCCGCCCGGTTCGTAGATCTGCGTCCACGGGAGACGATTTTCCTTCAGGAACGCGGCCAGCGTCTCGGGTTCCGAATCCAGATTGATCCCCACCGGCACGAAGCCGTACTGACCGTACTTGGCCTGCAGGTCGCGGATCGCCTTCATGTCTTCCAGGCAGGGCTTGCACCACGTCGCCCAGTAGTGGACGAGGACGACCTTGCCGCGGAGCGCGTCGCTGCGGAATTCGCGACCGTCCGTCGTCTTGCCGGCGAAGACCATCGGCTTGCCTTCCGAATCGAGACGCCGCACGGCGCCCTGAGCCTTCCGGCTGATCGGTTCGCTGGGGAAGGCCTCGACGATCTTCCGGTACCAGCCGAGCGCTTCGTCGGTCTTGTCGGCGAGTTCCTCGGAAATCGCCAGGTTCAGCATGGCGTCGGCCGCGTCGGTCGACTGCGGAAACTCCTCCACGAAGGTCGCCAGATTCGCGAGCCAGGCTTCCTGAATCTTCGGGAAGTCGGCGTCCGGCTTCTGCACGTCGAGGTGGTACTGCGCCTGCAGGCGGCGGTACTGCACGAAGGCGACCCACCCCGCGGGCGCAGAATCGGTGACCAGTCGGTTTTCGAGCTGCGCGAGCAGCGACGGTCCATCGGCGAAGCCCGCCGTCTGCGTCGCGGCGGCGATGCTCTCCGCGTACTGCTTGACCCAGTTCTCGCGATCCGCGGGGACCGGCGTTTTCTCGATGATATCGACCAGGATCTTCGCCCGGTCGCGGTGGATGGCGCCCATCGCTTCAGGAGAGGGAGCGGCTTCGAGCTTCTTGTCGAGCGCGTCGAGCTGAGCGATGAGCTTCTGCAGATCCTCGCCGATGTTCGCCTGATCGGCGCCCGCGACAGCGTTGCCCGTGAAGGCGAGCTCGAACATCAGGCTGGCCGACGACGTGGCGGTCGCGCCTTCGACAAGGTTCTGCGGCAGATCCATCGGCTTCCAGGCTTCGCCGAAGAGCGCCATTGCGCCGAGCATCACCTGGTTATGACGCCCTTCGTTTTCGACGATGGCGGTCGCCTGGTCGTAGACGTAGACGTCCTTCTGGAAGCCGGCGGTTTCGGCCGGAATCAGGTTCGGGCGACTGGCGCCGAACTGCACGAACTTGGTCGTTTCCTTCAGCAGGGTCTGCGCCTCGGCGACTTCTTTGAAGGTCGATCGCGCTTCGGCGACGCGCGCCAGCAGTTCGTTCGTCTTCCCCGCGTCGAGGCCTAGCGACTTGACCTCCTCTTCCGTGGGAAGAAGCGCGTCGATGCGAGCGGCGTCTTTCGTGCGAATGGCCTCGACCAGTTCATACGCCGACTCTTCGATGCTGATCCGTTCCCAGCGGTCGATCAGGCCGTCTTCGTCGGCGTCCATCCCGAGGCGGATCCCTTCGGCTCCGGCCCAGCGATAGCGGTCGACGTTGCCGTCGAAGTCCGAATCGATATCGCGATAGACCTCGATGCCGTCCTTGAAATAGCACCACTGGTCCAGGCGATTATCGGCGTTCGTGTCCTGGAACCGGCGCCAGACGCGACCGGCCGCGTCGCGAACGACCCATTCGCTGCCGCGTTTGAGCTTGGCCGATTCGATGTTGCAGCCGGCGATTTCCTCTTCGGTAGGAACGTCGTAGCGGACGTCCGCCTGCAATGGCTTGAGCCCGAAAGCCTGCGCGACCGTCGGCCCCTGGGCCGAAGCGGCGGGAACGAGCGACAACGAACCGACCGCCGTCGCGATGCCGAGAGACGAAGCGATCGACCAGGGTCGTAGATCTGAAATACGAAGCGCCACGGCGACTCCATTCGCGAACGGGGGCTTTTGTCTGCCGGGAACGCTTTCGCATCCCACCGGCAGATTCGATGGCCGCCATTGTCGGAAACGGCGTCGAAGCGGGTCAAGGCGAATCGAAGGTCGCGGACTCGCTGGGCGGCAGTCTTCACGGCGAGCGGAGGGTGTGAGCCCTCCGTGTCTCTGCATCGGTCGCCAGCGTCGAAAACACGGAGGGCTCACACCCTCCGCTCGCCAACTACTGCTTGGAGGTCTCGCTCCGAAGGTGTACGAAAAATGGCGACGTCGCCTGGCGGGCGCCTAGTTCGCTCGTCGTGGGCAAGACGGAGTCGAGAGCCTAGGATTCGACTGCGCCACCTGGGGCCGGCATTCCCGCCAAGAGAACGATACGCGCGGACGAACGCAGAAGGCGACACTTTTCTTTCGCCGCTGAACGCTCGGGCGAACGGGACGCCGGGATGACTTGAAGTCGTGAGGAGCGCCAGACGCGAACGGGCGAAGCGAACGGTTAGGGGAGCTGCGAGGCATCGGACCCCGTTCCGCGGGCGGGAGCGTATTCGTTTGACCCGCTACCGGCGTTCTATAGAATCCAGCGTGCAGTCGCGACGGCTGACGCCGCTGCTGGCGCCTCAGGAGGGATTGAGTCGAATGAGGATCCGTCGTCGCGAAGGCTGCGTCGAGGTCGAGACGCCGGCGAAGCTGAATCTGTTTCTCGAGGTTCTCGGGAAACGGGCCGACGGATATCACGACCTGGAAACGCTGATGGTCCCGATCGCGATTCGGGACGAGTTGCGACTGACGCTGCGAGACGACGAACGCGTGACGCTCGCCTGCGACTGGGTCGATCCGGTCGACGCGCAGCGAGCGGGAGTTACCGATCAGCGGGACGGCGGGTTCCCTCGTGCGGAGAAGAATCTTTGCTTCCGGGGGGCGGAACTGTTTCGCGAGCGGTTCGGGATCTCGCGCGGAGTCCATCTGGATCTCCGCAAGCGGATCCCCATGCAGGCAGGGATGGGGGGCGGGTCGAGCGACGCGGCGGCGACGCTGCTGGGGATGGCCGCGCTGTTCGATCGCCGGGTCGATCGAGAGGAAATGCTGTTGCTCGCAGCGGAGTTGGGGTCCGACGTTCCTTTTTTCATCGACTGCGTTCCGGCGATCGCCCGGGGTCGGGGCGAACGTTTGGAGGCTGTCGATTCCGGCGAGCGACATATGCTGTCCCGGATGACGTTTCTGACTGCCAAACCGCCCGAAGGCGTTTCGACGCGTGACGCCTTCGCGGCCTGCGATCTACCCGTCTCGCCACGCTCCGTCGAAGAGTTTCGGCGGGCCTTGCGACAGGGAAATCGCGACGAAATGGCTCGGTCGGCGTTCAATCGTCTGGACGACGCCGCACGCCGTCTCGTTCCGGCGATCGAGGCGACGGCGGAGCGGTTTCGACAGGAGGGCGCGTCGATTCATGCGTTAACGGGAAGCGGCAGCGCACGCTTCGCGATGTACGGGGAGGCTGCGACCGCGCGGCGGCATCATCGGCGATTGCGACAGATCTTCGGCGGCTGGACGGCGCTCGCACGTCCCTGGTCGCCGGGATACGTCAGCGCCGCATGACCCGCGCGAGTGGCGTGAAACGGGCGCTGACGGAGCGCGACGAGGACGGATCGGGGACAGGGGCCACCTAGGGAGGGCAAGCATGCAGATCACCGAGGTCCGCATCAAGCTCATGGAAGAGGGCGACGATCGCTTGCAGGCCTTCTGCTCGATTACGTTCGACAACGCCTTCGTCATTCGCGACCTGAAGATCATCGAAGGATCGTCCGGCCCGTTCGTCGCCATGCCCAGCCGCAAATTGACGGCGAAGTGCCCGGGCTGCGGCTGCAAGAATCATCTGAGGGCGTCGTACTGCAACCTGTGCGGCAAGCGGCTCCCGCCCGCGAAGGTGGCACGGGATCCCGACGGTCGCCAGCGGATGTACGCCGACATCGCTCACCCGATCAACGTCGAGTGCCGCGAGATGATTCAGTCCGCCGTCATCGTCGAGTTCCAGTCGGAGAAGGAACGGGCCAAGCTGCCGGGCTACGTCTCCCGGTACGACGATCACGACTACGACTACGAATTCGGTGAAGCGGAGCCGCGCCAGGACACGGGGCATCCTCCCTTTCCCAAGGGCGCCTCGTTGCAGCGGGAGGCCGAACCGCTCCGCCCGCCGCATGCACGACCGGAGTCGGAAGCGGAGGATCCGGCTCGACCCGCGCCCGCTCGCGAAGATCGCGAAAGCGACTGATCGCCGCCAGCAGGTCGCAAGTGCCTACGTTCCTCGTCGGAATCCTCTATCACGAACCGGTTCCGCACCAGTTCTGGCTGGAAGGATCGATCGAGGATTACGAGAGCAGCACGGGCCTTTTCGTCGAGGCGTTCGACGAAGCCGAGGCGACCGCCTGGGGCGAAGCGGTTGGCGAGGCGCTGCTGCGATTCGTCAACGCCGACCCCGCTCTCGACTGGAAAGCGCGCGGCTACCGCTGCTGGATCGTCCCCGATCCGCGCTCCAACGATTGGAGCCACTGCCTCGACTTTTTTCCGCGGGTCGCGGTCGGCCAGATGCCGGCGCTCGACGCGATGACGACCGCCGCATACGAGCGCTGGACGGAGGCGTCAGCGCGGCGAAAGGCTGCCGATCGCCGCTGAACCGCGGCGGAGACGGAGTCGCAATGCGTTCCGCAAGGCCTACCCGGACAATGACTTACGACCCACGTTCGCCGGCGCGGAGGGCTTTCGCTTCAGGTTCGGCCCGTTCCGGACGATGCTCGCCTTGCTGCGCGAACTTTTGCCGGTTGCGGCAGGCGTGCGGGGGCCATCCTATTCCACGAGAGGGCCCCGAAGAGTAGGATTTCTCTGCGAAATACAACGCGAACTCACTATATCGCAGGCGATTACGTCGCTGCCGGGCCGACCGCCTGGAACGACTGACTTTCGCTCGCTCCTCGTTACCCACGCGAAGGAAGTTTCATGTCGAACGTCACCGAGCGACCGGACTCGGCGGAGCTACCCGACGATCCGTTCGTACCGGCGATCCGACCCGACCAGGATCCTGCCGAAACCGCCGAATGGCTCGACGCACTCGACTGGGTGCTCGCCAGCAAGGGCGATGAACGGGCCCAGTTGCTGCTCGAAGCGCTGCAGCATCACGCCAAGAAGCGCGGCGTCGATTTCGCCTTCACGAATACCTCGCTCTACAAGAACACGATCGCGCCGGACGAAGAGCCGCAGTTCCCGGGCGACCGGGAGATGGAGCGCCGGATCAAGAGCATCGTCCGCTGGAACGCCATGGCGATGGTCGTCGCCGGCAACAACCGGGGCGACGGCGTCGGCGGGCATCTCTCGACGTTCGCTTCGTCGGCGACGCTGTACGAAATCTGCTTCAACCACTTCTTCCGCGGACGCGGCGAGTCGGGCTACGACGGCGATCAGATCTATTACCAGGGGCACGCCTCCCCCGGCATCTACGCGCGGGCGTTCATCGAAGGACGGCTCTCGAACGATCACCTGTTCAATTTCCGGCGGGAACTGCAGGACCATCCGGGCCTGTCGTCCTATCCGCATCCCTGGCTGATGCCCTACTTCTGGGAGTACCCCAGCGTCTCGATGGGCCTTGCGCCGATCATGGCGATCTACCAGGCCCGGTTCAACGAATACCTTCGCGACCGGGGAATCAAGGATACGGCCAAGCAGAAGGTCTGGGCCTTCCTCGGCGACGGCGAATGCGACGAGCCGGAAACGCTCGGCGCCATCACGCTCGCTTCGCGAGAGCGCCTGGAGAACCTGATTTTCGTCATTAACTGCAATTTGCAGCGGCTCGACGGTCCGGTTCGCGGCAACGGCAAGATCATCCAGGAACTGGAATCTCTCTTCCGCGGCGCCGGCTGGAACGTGATCAAGTGCGTCTGGGGCTCGTCTTGGGACGAACTGCTCGAGCGCGACAAGTCCGGCCTGCTGCTGAAGCGGATGGGCGAAGTCGTCGACGGCGAGTACCAGAAGTACACGCTGATGCCGGGGTCCTACATCCGGGAGCACTTCTTCGGGAAGTATCCGGAACTCCTCGAACTGGTGAAGGATTACACCGACGAGGACATCGAACGCCTCCGCCGGGGCGGTCACGATCCTCAGAAGGTCTACGCCGCGTTCGAGCGCGCCGCGCGCTCGAACGGACGTCCGACCGTCATCCTCGCGAAGACGATCAAGGGCTACGGCCTGGGCGATTCGGCCGAAGGTCAGAACGTCGCCCACAACAAGAAGAAGCTGGAGAAGGAAGACCTGATCGCGATGCGGAACCGCTTCGGCATTCCGCTAAGCGACGAACAGGCGTCTCTTCCGGCGCTGTATAAGCCGCCCGAGTCGAGCCCGGAGATGAAGTATCTCCGCTCCCGTCGCGAGGCGCTGGGCGGATACGTTCCGACGCGTCCGACCGAATCGCCGAAGACCGACGTGCCGACTCTGGCGGAGTACTCCCGCTACCTGGCCGGCAGCAAGGGACGCGAAGTCTCGACGACCTTCGGCTTCGTCGAGCTGCTGCGCAAGCTCGTCAAGGACAAGAAGATCGGCAAGAACGTCGTGCCGATCGTGCCCGACGAGTCGCGCACCTTCGGTATGGAGGGCATGTTCCGCGAGATCGGCATCTACGCCCACGCGGGGCAGCTCTACGAGCCGGTCGACGCGGATCAGCTTCAATACTACAAGGAAGCGCAGGACGGTCAGATACTGGAAGAAGGGATCAACGAGGCCGGTTCGATGGCCTCGTTCATCGCCGCGGGCACCGCATATAGCGCCCACGGCGTGAACATGATTCCGTTCTATATCTACTACTCGATGTTCGGCTTCCAGCGCGTCGGCGACCTGATCTGGGCCGCCGCCGACGCTCGGGCGAAGGGCTTCCTGCTGGGCGGAACCGCGGGGCGGACGACGCTTAACGGCGAAGGTCTCCAGCATCAGGACGGCCACAGCCTGCTGAACGCGATCGCCTTCCCGACGGTTCGTGCGTACGACCCGGCGTTCAACTACGAGACGACCGTCATCATCATGGACGGTCTCAAGAAGCTGTACGCCGAAGGCGAGACGGCCATCTACTACCTGATGGTCGGCAACGAGCCGTACGAACAATTCGAGATGCCGCAGGGCATCGAGGAAGGGATCGTCCGCGGGCTCTACAAGTTCCGAACGGTCGAAGCCGGCAAGAAGGCGACCAAGGTCGTCCTGCTCGGCAGCGGAGCGATCATGAACTGCGTCCTCAAGGCGCAGAGCATGCTCGCCGAGACGTACGGCATCTCCAGCGACGTCTGGAGCGTGCCGAGCTACACCGAGCTTCGCCGCGACGCTCACCAGGCGGAGCGCTGGAACATGCTCCACCCGGCCGAGACGCCGAGGAAGAGCTACGTCGAGGAATGCTTCGAGGCCGACGCGGGTCGCCTGTTCGTCTCGGCGTCGGACTACGTCCGGGCGCTGGGCGAGCAGATCAAGCCGTTCGTGCCGGGCGATTACTACGTCCTCGGGACCGACGGAATGGGTCGCAGCGAGAGCCGCAAGGTTCTTCGCCGGCACTTCGAGGTCGATGCCGAATCGATCGTTCTCGCGACGCTCTACCGGCTCAGCCGCCGGGGCGAATTCCCCGTCGAGAAGGCCGCCGCCGCGGTGAAGGACCTGGGCATCGATCCGAACAAGATCGACCCCTACTTCGCGTAGCTGCCCGTTGATTTTCGCCATCCTGGCGAAAATCAAGCTCGCCAAACTCAGAACAAGTTCTTCGCGGCTCGCGAAACCGCGGATTTTCCGCGTTTTCGTCGCGGCATCCTGCCGCGACTAGCAGCCCGTCGAGAAAATCGACGGGCTGCTAGTCGCGAGTCGCTGGAATTCCGAAGGGATGGCGGCCCGGCCGTCATCCCTTTTTGATTGGCCGTACGGCGCCGTTCGTCGGGCGCACGGCCCCGATCGCTCCGGCGCTGGGCATGTCCCCATGTCGAGCGGTCGCGTTTACAATGTTCCGATTCTCGCCAGTCGGCGGGTCCGGAAGTTCGCGCCGCCCTGCAGGCGGTCGCTCGTCCTCTTCGCGTTCCCCGAGACGTTCGCTCAGGTATCGGAATCGATATGGCTATCGAGGTGAAGCTTCCCGAAATCGGCCCCGACATCGAGTCCGGCGACGTGCTCGACATCCTGGTCAGCGAAGGGGACGTCATCAAGAAGGACCAGGACATCGTCGAGATGGAGACCGACAAGGCGACGATGAACGTGCCGAGTTCGCACGCCGGGAAGGTCGTGAAAATCCACGTCTCCAAGGGCGACACGGTTCCGGTCGGCGGCGTGCTCGTCACGCTCGAGCCCGAAGCGGGCGGCGGCGAAGCGAAGGCGGAAACCAAGAAAGCGCCCGCCAAGAAGGAAGAATCCAAGAAAGAGGAGCCGAAGGCCGCTCCCGAAAAGAAGGCGCCGGCGAAGGCCGAATCGAAGCCTGCCCCGAAGAAGGAAGAGCCGCCCACGCGGGCGACGTCGACCGCTCCTCGCACGTCGGATGAGACCGACCCCGAAGATTCGGGCCTCGAGATCGGCGATCAGCCGTTCCCGATCGAAGAGGACGAACAAGGCCAGGACGGAGCTCAGATCCCTGCCGGTCCTGGCGTCCGTCGTTTCGCCCGCGAATTGGGCGTTGAACTGAAAAACGTCAAAGGGACCGGTCAGGGCGGACGGATCAGCCGGGAGGACGTGATCGCGTCGCTCCGTCAGGCGAGCCAGGCGTCCGCGCCGGCGGCCAAGTCGCCGCAGCGCGGCTCCTCCCCCGCGCCCGAGCGCACGGTCGAAGTTCCTGGCGAGCTGTCGCAGGATGCTTACGGCCCCGTCCGTGTCGAGAAGATGTCGCGCATCCGCAAGACGATCGCCGCGCGGATGCACGATTCGTGGTCGACCGTCCCGCGGGTCACGAACTTCGACGACGCCGACATCACCGAACTCGAAAAGATTCGGCAGAGCAGCAAGGACGACTACGCCGCGAAGGGGATCAAGCTCACGACGATGCCGTTCGTGATCAAGGCCGTCGCGATGGCGCTGAGGAACCATCCGGCGATCAACGCTTCGATCGACGGCGCGAACGACCAGGTCGTCTACAAGGAATACGTCAGCATCGGCATCGCCGTCGACACCGACCGGGGTCTGGTCGTGCCGTCGCTCCGCTTCGCCGATCAGCTCTCGATTCCGGAAATCGCGAGGAAGCTCTCGGGAATCGCGGACGCCGCGCGGACGAACGCCTTCTCGACCGAAGACCTCCGCGGCAGCACGTTCACCATCAGCAACCTGGGCGCGATCGGCGGCACCTACTCGACGCCGATCGTGAACGTTCCCGAAGTCGCGATCCTGCTCATCGGTCGGTCGCGAAAGCTGCCCGTCGTGATGAAGGACGACTCGATTGCCGCCCGGCTGATGATGCCGCTGAGCATCTCGTACGACCATCGTCTGGTCGACGGCGGAAAGGCGGCCCGGTTCCTGAACGACGTGATCGGCTTCCTGGAAGCGCCCGGGCGTCTGCTGCTGGCGCCGTGATCGCTTTTCGAACTTGATTGTCCATGTCCGTGCCCACGCCGCGTTAGCAGCGTGGGCATGGCGCCCGCGCGATCGATGTAAATCGTCCGTTCGGAGGAGTAGCGGGCCGTGAGATTCCTCTGCCTGATTCATCTGAACGAAGCGGAACTCGCAGCGCTGCCTGAGGCGGAACTCGGCGTACTGAATGAGCAGCACGTCGCCGTCGCTCGGGAGCTTCAAGCGAGCGGCCATCTGATCGAAGCGGAGCCGCTGTCACCGTCCACGCATTCCGCATGCGTCCGCGTCCGCGACGGTCGCGCGGCCATGGTAGACGGACCCTTCGCGGAAACGAAGGAAGTCGTCGGCGGATTCTTTCTGATCGAGGCGAAGGACTTGTCCGAGGCGCTACAGATCGCCGCGCGGATTCCGGCGGCGGAACGCTGGACGGTGGAGGTACGTCCGACGATGCATCTGGCGAAGGACGGCGAAGTCATCTGGTGACTTCGTCGACCGCGACTTGCCGTTCATCGACCGACCGGCGAGCGTCGACAGTTCGAACTCGCCCCGACGCATTCAGCGGTCGCGAACTGTACTCGGGAGGTACACACTCCCCCGCTCGCCTGAAAGATGAACGTCGACGACGGTCTGGCTAGACCGGCAGTTGCTTGCCGCTCCACGCCCTGGCAGACCAGCCGTAGTCGACGAACTCGTACGCGAACGTGCCGTCGTCGAACAGGTCGATCCGGCCGTAGCAGGGGGGGAAACCGTACTCGCTGCCCCCCCACCAGGCGCCGCTGGCGGCTCCGCCGCAGATGTAGGTCACCCCGCGATATTCGCAGCGGTCCTGCGTATGCATGTGTCCGCTGAGGCAGAGCTTCACCTCCGGATAACTGCGGAAGACCTCGCTGATCGCCCAGCAGTCCGCGTGATGCCACGTTCCGGGGACGACGTTGTCGTTCCCTCTGCGGATCTCATCGCCGTAGACCTGCGACGTGACGCTCAAAATGGGGACGTGACTGAAGACGACGGTCGGCAGATTGTTCTTAGCCAGGTCGTCCTTCAGCCAGTCGAAGTGCTCTTCGCTGAGCGAGGCGTACTTCGGCCAGTTGCACATACTGTTGAGACTGACGAAGTGCCAGCCTCCCTGATCGAAACTGTAGTACGGCGCCGGCATTCCCAGCGCTTCCGTCAGCAGGCCGAACCCCTTCTTTTCGATCGGCACGGAATGGGTCGGTTCGTCGCCGTTCCATACGTCGTGATTGCCGAGGCACGACCAGATCGGCGCCGGACATGCCTTCACGGCCGCTTTCCACAAGGCGATCTGCTCAGCGGCCCTGGCGCCCGAAGTTCTGCCGTCGACCGCCATGACGGTGTCGCCGGAGTTCAACACGAGCTCAGGTCGCCAGTCGGCTTGCCCGAGCATGTGTTCGAACATTTTCGCGACGCCGCCGGGAGCGTCGCGGCCGTCCGTGATATGGACGTCGGTGATATGCGCTGCCCGGATCGCCGGTTCGCGTTCGTTCGCCCGCGCGGCGCCGAGCGGGCCGGAAGCCATCAGACCGGCGGCGCCTGCGGCGCCGACGGCGAACAGGTCGCGTCTGGACAGGGACATCGATCGATTCCTCATTGCAAATCGACGGACCATTCCTGCTCCGTCAGGGTCAGTTCGAATTCAAGCCCCGACTGATCGGGATGTCCGTACTTCTCGGGCAGCGGAACCATGTCCGTAGACAAGTTGCCTGGAATGAACTCCTGACCGCCGGGCCCCGCGGCAACTCCAGGTCCGACGGGGTCGGGTCGGGGCTTCACCATCGGCAGGGCTTGCTGAACGGCGACGCGAACCTTGCCGAGCGGAACGCCGGGGATGGCGTAGGAGCCGTCTTCGCTGAGGTCAGCGCGGTAGACCTGATTGTCGACCGTGACGAACATCAGCGTCGCGAGACTGATCGGCTCGCCCTGATAGGTCACCTTGCCGCGGACGTCGCCGCGGGGGAAGTCCATGCAGCCGGCCACGAGGACCGCCCAGACCAGAATCGCCGACATCGCCGCTCGCCGCATCGCATCTCCCCGCACTGAAAAACTGGCAATCCCGCCGATTCGTCCGATCCCGTGGGTTCGTCCGCGAAGGCGCGGAAGACCCCGTTCGTTCGGCGGCGGTATCCGATGCGTCGGCGACGGCCTGTTCGTCGCCGCGAAGATCGAAAATCGTCGAATCGCAGGCCTTACCAGTCCGTCCCCAGGATTTCGCCCCCGTTGGGCGTGCAGGCGGCCCACCAGGTGTCGGGAGCGACCGTCGCGGTCACGAGGCGGACGCTTCCGTCGCCGAGGCCAACGAGAATTCCGGACGACCGAGGAGCGCTCGCCAGGCGGGGATCGCAAGTCGCAGTCGAGCCCTGGAACGTCGGGCTCGCCTGGAACTTCGACCCCGGGCCGGTCACCTCGTACGCGAAAACCGGATTCCAGCCCTTCCACGCCGTGCGCGCGTACGCCCAGATGTTGTAGTAGGGGCCGCCTGCGTTGCCCGGAACGGCCGTCGTACGCTGGCAAACCGCGGTCTTTTCCGCGAAGAAGATCGTGTTCGACGTTCCGTCGGTGATCGAAGCCATCTTTTTGAAAGAAGGCTTGTCGCTGATGACGCTTCCCAGAGCCTGGAAGTTGGCCGCGTAGCCGGTGACGCCGTAATTCCCCCAGCCGGAGTCGTTGAAAAGCCCTCCGACTTCGTCCGACGGATCGTCGGGATTCACGAACGCGCTGACCGCATTGTTCGTGTAGACGGTCCAGAAATACTGCGGGGTCTTGTCGGCGAGCGCCTGCTGTTCGATGTACGGCAGAATGTAGTAATGGGTCGAGCCGGCGAAGTTGTAGTGTTTCGGATCCCAGTTGGAATCCCAGTCCTGCAGAGCCGTCGGCAGACGCCGCTGCGTGTCGTGAAAGTTGTGCGTCGCCAGCGACATCTGCTTCAGTTTGTTGCTGCTTTCGATGCGACGAGCGGCAGCGCGAGCGGCCTGGACCGCCGGAAGCAGCAAGGCGACCAGGACGCCGATAATCGCGATCACGACGAGGAGTTCGACGAGCGTGAAGGCTCTCGAACGGGAGCGGCGGAATCTAAGCATGGGGTCGTTCCCTTCACGAAGTCCATGTCGCGCTGCATCGCGATACGGAAGGTAGAAGCTTCGTCGAGATGACGCCCCCGGGTTATAACGCAGCGATTGCCAACGGCAACTAAATGCGCACAAAATTAACGTACGCGACTGGAATGCATGCGATGCATCCCTTAATCATTTCATCACATTGCTCGAACGGATGGTCGCCGTTCGCTCGGCGTGCGAGCGAGGGAACAGCCTCAAGCGCAGTCGCCGCAGGCGGCATGTCGTCTTGAAGGCGCGTATCGATCGGCTACATTGACCCCTGCATCCCGCGACGAGCGGGAGCAGTTTCCGAGCATTCGCGTCAGCGAAAACGAAGACGGCGAGCCGTCGGCGGATTCGGTCTGGCGGACGAAAAGCTGCGGCCTTCTCGGCGAGTCGCTCTTAAGCTCCGTCAAAACGCCATCGACGGGCGGAACCGATTGCACGTTCCGACCGACGAGACGTTTCGACTCGAACTTTCGAGGGCGATTCAGGCGCCGGCATGATCAGTCTCTTCTTCGCGATCTCTCTTCTCCTTCGGCGATGCGTCGCCCTCTGCGTTTCCGTCGCGACTGACGGGGCCCTGCCCCGGATCGTCGAACGGATCCGCGAGGTCGTTCGTCCGAACGCGGAGAGCCGAATCGTGCAGGCGCCGCAAGGCGTTTCCTGCCGAGGCGGGTTCGTCGAGGGCGGTTCGCCGCCGCGGGCGACAGGCGCGCGAGAGACGCCCCTCCGAACTTTCGCTGGAACGTGGCCGTCGACTCGATGTTCTCGATTCGGCGGCGTCACGATCGACCTGGTTCGACACCGACGCCTCGCACCGCTCTTCGTTCGCCTCTCCTTTCCCCGCTCTCCTTACGACGTTCGGTCCGCTTTCGGGACCGACTCCGTCGGAGGTTTTGCGATCGCCTTCGCGCAGGCCGGCTGATTCCTCGAACGTTCGTCGGACCGCGCTGCGGTAGGACGCCGGGGTTCCAGATCGAAGCTTGCCGAGCGACGGGTCGCAGCTCGCACGTTCGTCTGACGCCCGTTGAAAGGATCAGGGGCGGCGATGGAATACGTGATTACGGCGATCGTTACAGCGATCGTCGTCGGAGTCGCCGCGGTCGCGATTACCTGGATGTTGAACCGCGCCCGGACCGGCGGAGCCGAGTCGCAGGCTAAGGAGATCCTGGCCCGCGCCGAGCGCGAGGCCGCCGATCGCATCAAATCGGCGGACCTGGAAGCGAAAGAGGCGGCGCTGAAGCGGAAAGTCGCCGCCGACGATGAAGTCGCCAAGATCCGCGAAGAGCACCGGCGCAGGGAGCAGTCCCTCGACAAGCGCCAGGAGACGCAGCAGCTTCGCGACGAACAGCTTCGCCGCCAGGAAGAACTCGTCGAACAGAACCAGCGTCGCTTCGCCGAGCGCATCGACGAGATCAATCGTCAGCGGGAAGAGCTGGCGCAGAATCTGGCCGAGCAGCGGAAGCGGCTGATGGAAATCTCCGGCCTGCGCGAGGAGGAGGCCCGGCAGGCGCTGCTCGATCGGCTCGATCAGGAACTCGCGCACGAAGCGGGCGCCCGGATCATCAAGCACGAAAAGGCGATGAACGAGCTCGCCCAGGCGAAGTCGCGCGAAGTGCTGCTCACGGCGATGTGCCGCTATGGCGCTTCGCACACGGCCGAATCGACGACCAGCACGGTCGCCATCCCCAGCGACGACATGAAGGGCCGCATCATCGGCCGCGAAGGGCGCAATATCCGCACCTTCGAGAAGGAAACCGGCGTCGACGTCATCATCGACGACACGCCGGGCGTGGTGATCGTCAGTTGCTTCGACCCGGTTCGCCGGGAGATCGCGAAGCTGTCGCTGGCCAAGCTGATCGCCGACGGACGTATCCACACGACGCGCATCGAGGACATCGTCCGCGAAACCGAAAAGGAGATCGAGGCGCTGATCCGCCGGAAGGGCGAAGAAGCGGCTCAAGAAGTCGACGTGCAGGGCCTGCACGAGCGCGTGATCTACATGCTGGGGCGCCTGCACTTCCGCACGAGCTACAGCCAGAACGTCCTGCGGCACAGCGTCGAGGTGGCGTTCCTCTCCGGCATGATCGCCGAGATGATCGGCATGGACGGTCGCCTCGCCCGGCGCTGCGGTCTGCTGCACGACATCGGCAAGGCGGCGGACCACGAACTGGAAGGGGGCCATCCCAAGATCGGCGCCGATCTGCTCAAGCGGCACGGCGAAAAGGCAGAGATCGTGCACGCCGCGCTCGGTCACCACGACGAGCTCGTCACGGACAAGCCGTACACGATGATCGTCGGATCCGCCGACGCCTGCAGCGCGTCGCGACCCGGCGCCCGGCGGGAATCGCTGGAGCGTTACATCAAGCGGATGGAAGAGCTGGAATCGATCGCGACCGCATTCCGCGGCGTCTCCCAGGCGTTCGCGATCCAGGCGGGCCGGGAACTGCGCGTGCTGGTGAACTCGTCGCAGGTCGACGACAGCTCGGCGGCGAAGCTCTCCCGCGACATCGCGAAGGCTTTCGAGGAACAGCTCACCTACCCGGGCGAGATCAAGGTCACCGTCGTTCGCGAGTCCCGGTTCACGGAAGTCGCCCGGTAGGCTCGGCGAGGGTTTCCTCTGTGCCGCGGCTGGCTTGCCCAGCCGTGGCGAACGGTGCGTGCAGCAAGCACGGCTGGACGAGCCAGCCGTGCCACACGAAGAGCGATACGTGAGCACGGAGTTCGCATGCGGGTACTGATGATCGGCGACGTCGTCGGCAAGCCGGGCTGCGAAGCGATACGCGTCCTGGTGCCGAAGATCCGGGAAGAGCGCCGCATCGACTTCGTCATCGCCAACGGCGAGAACGCCGACGGCGGCTCGGGCATTTCGACGGCGATCGCCAGGGAGATGCTCAAGGCGGGCGTCGACTGCATTACGCTGGGGGACCACGTCTTCCGCCGGGCGGACGTGATCCCGTTCCTCCAGCGGAGCGACCGGATCCTCAAGCCCGCGAACCTCTCCCCCGATTCGCCCGGGCGCGGATGGACGCTGCTCGAAAGCGCAGGGGGAATCCCGATCGGCGTCGGATCGCTTCTCGGCAGGCTCTACATGAAGCCGGTCGATTGTCCCCTTCGCGCGGCCGACGCGATTCTCGCCGAGTTGAGTCCCCGGGCGAAGCTGATCTTCTTCGACTACCACGCGGAAGCGACGGGCGAGAAACAGGCGCTCGCCCGGTACCTGGACGGAAGGGCGACGGCTGTCCTCGGGACGCATACGCACGTCGCGACGGCCGACGAGCAGATCCTTCCCGGCGGAACGGGATTTCAATGCGACGTCGGCATGACGGGGCCGTTCGAAAGCGTGCTGGGCCGGCGGGTCGAACCGGTGGTGCAGTTCGCGATCACGCAGACGCCGCGGCCCTTTCCGGTCGCTTGCGACGACGTTCGGCTGTGCGGTACGATCGTGGAGGCGTCGCCTGAAACGGGGAAGGCGCTCTCGCTCGAACGGATCATGGTCCGCCTCGAGAAGTGACGCGGCGCCAGCTTCGGCTGCCCGGTCGATCGGCATGGCTGATCGGCCCGCCCGATCTATCCGCTCCTACGCATCCATCGAATCGATCTTGTCGGCTCCGCCCCCGTTCGCTACGGTTCCGCCCGATCCGGAAGGAGCGCCCTCCGCGTACGGCGACCCGCGCGCGATTCCCTGGTGGTTGCGAGGTTTTCTCGTGACCGGCGGGGCGATCCTCGCAACGCTGCTGTTCACGGCGTTCACGCTCGATCCGGCAGAGAGAGGATTCGGAACCCATCGGCAACTCGGCCTTCCGCCCTGCACGCTCGTGCAGACGATCGGCATGCGTTGCCCCTCCTGCGGGATGACGACGTCCTGGGCCTGCCTGACCAAAGGGCGGGTTTTCCAGGCGTTCGCCATGAACTCGGGAGGCGCGTTGTTCGGCATCTATTCCATCTTCCTCGCCCCCTATTTCCTGGGGAGCGGATTGACCGGAAGGTGGATCTGGCGCCGGCCCAACGAGTGGGCGGTTCTGTTCGTCGGCGCGACCGTCCTGGGGACGACGCTGATCGACTGGACCTTCCGCGTCCTGCTGCGTTAGTCGTCCCATGGACCGCGAAGGATCGCGGTCTTCAAGGAAAGTTCGAACCTCGCGTCGTCGTTCGGATCGCAGGCGATCGCCTCGTCGATTCAGCGTCGGCCGGGCAATAGAGCTCCGGTCGAATCCGACTTCAGTCTCGGCTGCGACCGGAACCTCGGAAACGGAACGGAATCCATGCGCGTACGATCCTGGCGAGGGGCGATCCTGCGAATCGCCCTGGCGTGCCTCGCGGCGTCGCTTCCAGTCGGACAGACCGGCTGCGTCGGCGCGCTCGCGCAATTCATGTACATGGTCAACGGCGGCCATAAGCTGCCGGCCAAGTACGACGGGCTCGAGGACCAGAAGGTCGCGCTCGTCGTGCGTTCGCTGGACGCCATGTCGGGCGCCGCTCCCGAATGCGATCTGCTGGCTGACCGGCTGACCCTATTCCTCAAGAAAGAGGTCGACGGCATCGAGTTCGTCCGTCGGTCCGAGATCGAATCCTGGATCGAACGGGGCGACGGCACGCAGGAGTACGTCGACATCGGCCAGGCCGTCGGCGCCGACAAGGTGCTGGTCGTAGAAATCTCAAGCTACGCCCTGAACGAGGATCCGACCCTGTTCAAGGGAACTGCCAACATCGACGTTTTCGTCTGGGACGTCGAGTCGAAGGACGAGGTGTTCCATCAGGAAATGATGGACTTCTCGTATCCCAAGAACAGCGGCCAGCACGTCAGCGAAACGACGCCGGCCCGGTTCGAGCTGAAGTTCCTCACGTTCACCGCCGGCAAGATCTCCCGAATGTTCTACCCGTACAACATCGAGGAAGACTTCGGCGACGACGCTACCGTCCTCTGGGACTGAGTTGCGGCGACTCGATCACGCGAATAACGAAGAAGGGCCGGCTGCTCAATGCAGCCGGCCCTTCTTCGTTGACGCTCGCTGTTTCCGGACCGAGGCCGGCCAGTCGCCTGCCTCGCTTGGAGAGTTCCGGGCGGGAGCTTACTGCCGCAGGCCGAGCTTCCCTTCCGACGAATCGAGCGCCTCAAGGTAATCCTGCGTGATCGCGATAACTTCGTCGAAGTAGAAGTCCTTCTTGACGATCTCCTTCTTGTCCTGATCCTCTTCGGTGCCGAGGATTTCTTCCTCTTCGGCCTTTTCGGCGTCGAGTTCGTTCTGGCGTTCGAAGAAGACCTTCTCGTTCAGCGAGACGGACTTGCGTTCCTTCTGTTCGCGGAACGTTTCGATGTTCTTGGCGAGCTCTTGGAACTTCTCGTTCGCCCCGCGACGCTCTTCCGACGCCTGACGCAGCTTAGAGATCGTCTCGGCGTTCACGAGCCCGAATTCTTCGAGCTTCGCCGGCGGCACCCGGTCGAATTCGACCGCGAAGTCGAGGTCGGCCTCGCCGACGTCCATGTGCGTGGTGAGCGACGGGATCGTGATGTCCGCCAGGACGCCCTTCTTCTGCGTGCTGTCGCCCTTGGGACGATAGAACTGCTGCATCGTGATCTTGAGCGCGCCGAGATTCGGCGGGTTGGCGATCTGGAACAGTTCCGATCCCAGGTCGAGCAGGCTCTGGACGGTGCCTTTGCCGTGCGTCGCCAAATCGCCCACGATCAGGCCGCGGCGATAGTCCTGGATGGCGCCGGCGAAGATCTCGCTGGCGCTCGCGCTCAGCTTGCTGGTCATCACGACCAGCGGGCCGTCCCACACGATCGCCGGGTCTTCGTCGTCATAGTGCTGGATGCGCCCGCTGGGATCCTTCACCTGGACGACGGGTCCTTCCTCGATGAACAGGCCGGTGAGGTTGATCGCCTCGGTCAGGCTTCCGCCGCCGTTGCGACGGAGGTCCAGCACGACGGCGTCGACGCCCTTTTCCTTGAAGTCGAGCAGGATCTTGCGGACGTCGCGGGTCGTGCTTCGGAAGTTCGCGTTGCCCGACTGCGCTGCCTTCATGTCCATGTAAAAGCTGGGCAGATTGATGAATCCGATCTGCTGCTTCGCCTCGCCTTCGCCGACCTCGACGATCTCGGCCCGGGCGGCGCTGTCTTCCAGTTCGACTTTCGCGCGGGTGATGTCGAAGATCATCGTCTCCGTCTCGCCCGGGCGAAGCACGCCGAGCCGGACGATGGTTCCGGCCTTCCCGCGAATCCGACCGACGACGTCATCCAGCTTTTCGTCGCGGACGTCGATCATCTCGCCCCCTTCGCCTTCCCCGACGCTGACGATCTGATCCTCTTCCTGGAGCTTGCCGTGCTTGTCGGCGGCGCCCCCGGGGATGACGTTCATGATCTTCGTGACGCCGTCGACCGACTGCAGCGAGGCGCCGATCCCTTCCAGGCTCAGTCCCATCGTGATGCGGAAATTTTCCAGCGTCGACGGGGACATGTACGTCGTGTGCGGATCGAGCGTGGAGATGATCGCGGTCAGGAACATCTCCAGCAGTTCGTCGCCGTCGGTCTGGTGCATCCGCTTGGCGAACGTGCGATACCGGCGCTGCAGGCGCTCGATCGCCTCCTTGCCTTCGGTCTTTTCCGACTTGAGCGACAGCAGGTCGTACTTCAGCCGCTTGCGCCAGCGATCTTCCGCCTCGGCGGCGTCGACCGGGTACCGGAGCAGATCGCGGTCGATCAGCATCTCCTCGTTGGCGGTGAAGTCGAACTCGTTCTTTTCCAGCAGAGACTCGATCGACGCCAGGCGTTCGTCGATCCGGGTCAGGAACCGTTCAAAGACGGCGTACGCGACAGAGATGTCGCTCTTCTTCAGATCGTCGTCGATCTGCGTCTTGTACTTCTCCAGGAACTCCGCGACGTCGGCCTGCGTGAAGTAGAGCTTCATCGGGTCGAGCATCTTCAGATAGTTCGTCAGCCCCCGTTCGGAGATTTCATCGTCGAGCGGATGGCGGGTCAGGTGCTCCTTCTGCAGGAGCGCGACGACCGACATCACCACCCGGCGGTCGCTGGGACGAGGTCCCGAGAGCGTCTCCGCAGAGGCCGGAGCGCAGGCTCCGAAGAAGAGGAGGACGGCCAGGCCGAGTCCGGCCGCGGCTCCCAACCGATCCATGCGAGCGCGCACGAGCCGCATGCTGCATCCTTTTCGCTTCAGAGAAAACCGTCAGTACGAGTCGCGGCAGAGCGTCGCGATTCCGTCCGCGCACGATCGACCGATCTGCGCAAACTTCGGCATTGAACGATCTTAGCCCTTCGCTATAGGGCGGACAAGACGAATGGTCCCGGCCTGTGATACGGAGGAGACGACGGGACGTTCAGTCGCCGTCCGCCACCCGATCGCGAGAGGCGAGCAGGTCCTCGAAATCGCGAAGGCGATAGTCGATCTGGACGTAATCCAGTACCCGGCAAAGACCCCGCAGCGCGACGCCGAATCCGTCGGGTCCGCTGAAGCCGCCGAACTGTCCGCCGCCGCGAACGTGCGGTTCCAGATCGAGGAAAACTCCGGGGATGCCCCGGTCGTTCAGCTCGCGGGACAGTTCGGGAATCCGCGTCTTGAAGTCGCGCAAGATCCGCTCGTGAGCGCCGTCGCCGAGATCCGCGGGAACGAAGTTCCTGAGCGACTCTTCGTCGACGTGTCCGCCACGCGTGGCGGCCCGGGGTCGGCGGTAGTCCTTGATGTGCATCCACCCGAGACCGGGTCGCATGGCCTCGTACTGGTCGTAGACCTCCTCCGAAGAGTAGCCCTGACAGACGAGGTTGGCCGAGTCGAAAATCAGCATCATCGCCGGATGGGAGACCCCTTCCCAGATCCGCCGCAGCAGATGGCCGTTCTGTCCGACGAGGTTAGCCTCGACTTCCAGGCCGAACGTCAGGTCGTCGCGGTGGCACTTCTCGGCGATGCGTCCGAGCTGGTCGATCGTCTGTTCGAGGTGATCCTCCGGGTCGGTCCCGCGAGGATGATAGAAAGAGAAGCCGCGAATCAGCTTGGTCTCGAACAGGTGGGCCAGCTTGCAGGCGTGCTCGACCTCGTCGGTCAGGTATTTGTCGAACGGCACGAAACGGTTGGACGTGCCGTCCTCGACGTCGAGCAGCTTGACCTTCCCGATCGGCGAACCGATCGAGGCGACGTTCAGGTCGTATTCCGCCTCCATGCGACGGATCTGGGCGATCTCGTCGGTGGTCAGCTTCATGACGTTTTTGACGCCGTCGCCCAGGTTCACGAACCGGATGGAGTAGTACTCCAGGCCGAGCGCGGCGAACGCGGTGAACTGCTTCTCCAGATCCTTGTCGGAGCAGGTCTCGTCGGCAAAGCCAGAGAGAATTACGGCAGGGGCGTCAGTCATGGCAGCGTCTCGAACGTGCGAAAAGCGTGACCGCGGCGGGGACGGATCTCGCCGTCTGCGCGATCGGTCGGGTCGGCGGGAAGCCTAACACGCTCCCCTGCGATTGCCTAGCGCGGGACCTTCTGGCCGAACAGGCCGTGCAAGTCCGCCGCCAGGCCCTACAGTTTCGCAGGAATCCCGCGGAAGGATGGCTTCGGTACGCCGATTGCTGTCAGAATGGCGAACGGCTGTCGGAGAACGCTCCGACGGCCAGAGCGAATGCCGCCGCCTTCGAACTGCCGGCAAGAACCAGCCGGGACGTTGTGATCCCGCGAAAGGAGCGACGAGATGCAGACGATTTCGTTTTTGAAGGGTTTGGGCCTGGGCCTCGCCGCGATGTACTTCCTGGACCCGCAGCATGGCCGCGCCCGGCGCCTGCGGATGATGAACGGCGTCGAAAACGGCCTGCGCGATCTGACGCAGGACCTGTCGGGCCGAAGCCAGGAACTGATGCGCCAGGCCAAGCACGCGGCCAGCGAGAAGATGGCGACCATGCGGCAGGAATCGTCCTCCGCCAATCCCGCCATCGGCGAGTGACGCGCACGCCGCATTCGCCTGCGCCGAGTTCGTAAACCCGACAGACGCCGCCAGGAACCCTACTTGGCGGCGTCGATCGTTTCGCGCGCAAGCTGCGAGGCGCTCTCTCGATCCAGAAAGAGCGTCACGTCGCCGTGCGTGCGCAGGATCGACGCGGGAACTCGTGGATCGACCTCTTCCTCCAGGCTTTCGCGGACCGCGCGAGCCTTGCGCTCCTCAGGGACGCTGCAGACGATCTTGCTGGCCTTCAGAATCTGGCGGGCGGACATCGAAACCGCCTGCTTCGGGACGTCTTCCAGCTTAGGGAACCAGCCTTCGCCCTGCTGCTGGCGGCGACAGGCCTCGTCCAGTTCGACGACGAGGTAGGGCTCTTCCGTTTCGAAGTCCGCCGGCGGATCGTTGAAGGCGAGGTGCGCGTTCTCGCCGATGCCGATGAAGGCGACGTCGATCGGCGCCGCCGCGACCGCCGCGCCGACCTCCTGGCGAAGTTCGTCCAGCGGACGCTCCGTATCGAGGAAGCGGAACGACTTCACCCCTTCGGGAAGCCGGTTCACGAACCGCTCCAGCAGGTACCTGCGGAACGAGGCGGGATGCGTCGCCGGAATCCCGACGTACTCGTCGAGATGGAAGCACTCGACGTCCGGCCAGGAGATGCCTCGCTCCGACACCAGCGCGCCGAGCATGTCGAACTGCGAAGCGCCGGTCGCCAGAATGATCCGCGCCGTGCCCCGCTCCTTCAACGCCTCGCGAATGGCCTTCGCCCCTTCCGCGGCAGCGGCGACGCCCAGTTCTTCCGAGTCCTTCAGTATTCGGATTCGCACGCTCTGTTCGCTTTCGGCAGCGGGTTCGAAGCAGGTCGGTCGTCACGGCGCCGAGCACGCCGACGGATCACTTCGCGAAGGGATAATCGCCTCCGGCGACCGAATCGTCGTCGTCGTCCTCCTCGTCGAACTCGCCCGGAAGATCGGCGAAGTGCTCGACCGCGACCGACGTCGTGATCCCGCCCCGGGCGGTGAAGGTCGCCTTGAGCTGCAGGAACCGCGGCTCGAGGACCGCGACCAGATCGTCGAAGATGCGGTTGGTCGCGTTCTCGTAGAAGATCCCCTCGTTCCGGAAGGCCTGGAGGTAGAGCTTGAAGCTCTTCAGCTCCACGCACCGGTCCTGCGGCGTGTAAGTGAGGGTGATCGTGCCGAAGTCGGGGTGCCCGGTCTTGGGACAGACCGACGTGAACTCCGGCGCGACGATCTCGATCAGGTAGTCGCGCTGGGGGAACTGATTCTCGAACGTTTCGAGCTTGTCGCGGAAGGAATCGGCCAAGGCAGGCGCCCCTCGTCGGACGCGGACGCCCGGCGGATAATGAGCGACCGCGATGGTGATGGTTCGTAACGACGTCGCGCCGAGAAGCGCCTGCGCCGATCAGCTTCATGCTCAGGATTAGCGAGCTCTATGCCTCCCTGCAAGGGGAGGGCCTGCTCGTCGGAACGCCGAGCGTCTTCGTGCGCGTTTCGGGCTGCAACCTGCGGTGCGTCTTCTGCGACACGCCGTACGCCTCCTGGCAGCCGGAAGGCGACCATCGCCCGGTCGAGCAGGTCGCGCGGGAGGTGCTCGCCCTGGAGCCGCGGCACGTCGTCCTCACCGGCGGCGAACCGATGATCTTTCCGGAGATTGCTGAGCTCTGCCGACTGCTGAAGGAGCACGACCGGCACGTCACGATCGAGACGGCGGGGACACGGACGCAGCCCGTTCTCTGCGACCTGATGTCCATCAGCCCCAAACTATCGAACTCCGACCCCGTCGAAGCTCGCGCAGGTACTTGGGCGGCAAGGCACCGCGAACGCCGCGAGAATCTGGCGGTCGTCCGGCAGCTGATGCAGGACTATCCGTATCAGCTCAAATTCGTCGTCGGTCAGCCGAGCGACGCGGAGGAGGTGACGAACTACCTTTCGCGTCTCGGCGGCGCCGCGCCTGAGCGGACTCTCTTTATGCCGCAGGGAACCGACCTCGCGACGCTGTCGGGCGTCGCCGAGTGGCTGGAGCCGTTCTGCGCCGAGCGAGGGTTCGTCTTCTGTCCGCGGAAGCACATCGAGTGGTTCGGAGCAGGACGCGGGGTTTGAACGCGATCCAGGTCGCCGCTTGCGACGGGGTGATCGCTTCGGTCCAATGCGTCCACCCTCCTTCTCCCGTCCGCGTCGGAACGCTTTTCATGCTTCTCCTCGCTTCTCTGCGCCAGTTCGCCCTTTCGATCGCGATGCTGTCTACGCTGCTCGGCGTGAATTACGTCCTCGCCCAGCAGCCGAATCTGTCGCCCGATTCGCTGCCGCAGGAAGGCGTGCCGCAGGGCGAGATTAAGGGCCCTTTCGAGTGGAAAAGCGAGATCTTCCCGGGCACCGTTCGCAACTACTGGATCTACGTGCCGAAGCAGTACGACGGCAGCGAACCCGCTTGCGTCGCGATCGTGCAGGACGGCCTGGGACGGGCGAAGGGCTGGAACCTGCCGACGGTGATGGACAACCTGATTCACAAAAAGGAGATGCCGGTGACGATCGGCATCTTCATCGACCCGGGCGTCGTTCCCGCCCCGCACGAAAACGCCCAGCCGCGGTTCAATCGCAGCTTCGAATACGACGGCGTCGGCGATCGCTACGCGCGGTTCCTGATCGAAGAGATCCTGCCGGAGGTCGGCAAGACCTACAAACTGAGCGATACCCCGGACGACCGGATGATCGCGGGGGCCAGCTCGGGCGCCATCTGCGCCTTCACGGCGGCATGGGAACGGCCCGACCAGTTCCGCCGAGTGCTGAGCACGATCGGAACGTACGTCGGCCTCCGCGGCGGCGACGCTTATCCGACGCTGATCCGCAAGTGCGAGAACAAGCCGCTTCGCGTCTTCCTGCAGGACGGGACGAAGGATCTCGATATTTACGCCGGCGACTGGTACATGGCGAACCAGGACATGCTCTCGGCGCTGAAGTACGCCGGTTACGACGTCGATCACGCCTGGGGCGAGGGGGGCGGCCACGACAGTAAGCACTCCGCGGAGATCATGCCCCAGGCGATGAAGTGGCTCTGGCGCGACCACGGCAAGCCGATCGAGAAGGGCGTCGCTCCAAACCGCCGCGTCGACCTGCTGATCCCGGGCGAGGAGTGGAAGCTGCTCTCCGACGGCCACAAGTTTACCGAAGGTCCCGCCGTCACGAAGACAGGCGAGCTCTACTTCACCGACATCCCGAACGACAAGATTCACCGCGTCACGAAGGACGGCACGGTCGAACTCTTCGCC
Organism: Lignipirellula cremea; assembly: GCF_056501455.1. Lineage (NCBI taxonomy): Bacteria > Pseudomonadati > Planctomycetota > Planctomycetia > Pirellulales > Pirellulaceae > Lignipirellula > Lignipirellula cremea. The sequence continues at coordinate 3,306,180 of NZ_CM151415.1, read as the reverse complement.
GAGAACACGGGCGGGGCGAACGGTCTGATGTTCGGCGAAGACGGCAAGCTCTACGCCTGCCGCAATAAGGACAAGCAGATCGTGCGTTACACGACGGACGGTCAGATGGAGGTCGTCGTCGAAGGGGTCGAGAGCAATGACCTGGTCCTGGTGGGCGAGTCGGGTTACTTCACCGATCCGGGGAACAAGAAGGTCCATCGCTTCACGTTCGACGGCCAGACGGAAGTCGTCGACGAAGGCATCGATCGGCCCAACGGCATCGTCGCGTCGTCGGACCGAACTCTGCTCACCGTCGCCGACACGACCGGGCGGTTCACCTATTCCTTCCAGATCCAGCCCGACGGGAAGCTGGCCCACAAGCAGACCTACGGCTGGCTTCATACGCCCGACGCCACCTCGCAGAGCGGCGCGGACGGCATGTCCGTCGACCGCGACGGGCGGATCTACGTCACGACCCGGATGGGGGTGCAGGTTCTCGACCAGCCGGGGCGGGTGAACCTGATCATCGACAAGCCGGGCGACGGATGGCTTTCCAACGTCTGCATCGGCGGCCCCGACTTCGACATTCTGTATGCGACTTGCGGCGAAGGGGTCTACGCGCGCAAGATCAAGGCCAAGGGCTTTCACCCCGCCGAGGCGCCCTTCGCACCGCCGAAGCCGGGGTTGTAGGACAGACCGCAGTTGCCGAACGGACGACCTTCCCTAGCCTATTCCGTCCGGCGCCTCGAATCCGCGATCCATGAAGCAGGAAGGCCAACCTGACTCCCCGCCGCCCGATCGCAGCGTCCACTCGCGCCCGCTTATCGGTTGGCGGGAGTGGATCGCGCTGCCGGATCTCGGCGTCGCGTGGATCAAGGCCAAGGTCGACACCGGCGCCCGATCGTCGTCGATTCATGCCGTCGATCTCGAACTGGACGAGCGGGACGGCGTACAGATCGTGCGGTTTCGCATCTTCCCCAATCAGCGGAACGACCTCGCCAGCGTGGTCTGCGAAGCTGCGGTCCAGGAATATCGCGAGATTCGCAGTTCCAACGGCCTGCTCAGCCGACGCCCCGTGATCGTGACGACGCTCTCGATCAATGGGCAAGCTTTTCCTGTGGAACTGACGCTGGCCGACCGCAGCCACATGGGATTTCGGATGCTGCTAGGACGGGAAGCCTTTCGCCGGCGGTTCTGCATCGACCCGGGACGGTCCTTCCGAGGCGGCAGACCTCCGAGTAAATCCGGGAAGCGAATCGTCCGAAGAAGGAAGCGCCCGTAGTCGCTGCGGCAGCGCTGCTGCGTCGGCGAACGATCTTCGACAGCGGTCCGGCGCTTCTTCTCCGGAATCGCTCGGCTGGCTACACTTCCCTACCCGATTCCTGGCCCGGCGAGCGTGAACGTGAAACTGGCGATTCTTTCCTGCTCGCCCAACTGCTACAGCACCCGCCGGCTCAAGGCCGCGGCGACGCAGCGCGGCTGCGAAGTGAAGGTGCTCGATACGCTGAAGTTCGCCATCGACGTTTCGTCGGGCGACCCCGAACTGTATTACCGGGGAAAGCGGCTAACGAATTACGAAGCGATCGTGCCGCGGATCGGCGCGTCGATCACTTACTTCGGCACCGCCGTCGTGCGCCAGTTCGAGCAGATGGACGTCTTCTGCGCGAATTCGTCCATCGGGATCGTTAACTCCCGCGACAAGCTCCGCGCGCTGCAGATCCTGAGCAAGCATCAGATCGGCATTCCGGAAACGACCTTCGTCCGCGACCGGGCCGACGTGCTCCCCGCGATCGAACGGATCGGCGGGGCGCCGGTCGTGATCAAATTGCTCGAAGGGACGCAGGGGGTCGGCGTCATCCTCGCGGATTCCGTGAAGGTCGCCGAAGCGATCATCGAGACCCTGCACAGCGCCCGACAAAACGTGCTAGTGCAGCGCTTCGTCGCCGAAAGCCGGGGGCGCGATATCCGGGCATTCGTCGTGGGCGACCGGGTCGTGGCGTCGATGCGTCGCACCGCGCAGGGGACCGAGTTCCGCAGCAACGTCCACCGCGGCGGCACGACCGAGCAGGTCTTTCTGGACGATACCTACCGCGAAACCGCCGTGCGGGCGGCCCAGATCATGGGTCTGCGCGTCGCCGGCGTCGATATGCTCGAGGGAGCGGACGGCCCGCTGGTGATGGAGGTCAATTCCTCTCCCGGGCTGGAAGGGATCGAAGGGGCGACCGGCCTGGACGTCGCCGGCGCCGTCGTCGATTACGCCGCCGCGTTCGTCAACTTCCCGGAACTCGACGTCCGGCAGCGTCTGACCGTCAGTCGGGGCTACGGCGTCGCCGAGTTGTTCGTTCGCGAAGGATCGGAATACGCCGGGCTGACCATCGGCGAATCAGGTCTGCGGGACAAGGACGTCAACATCCTGACGCTCTACCACGGGACGTCGGTCGTTCCGAATCCGAAATCGAATCGAGTGATGGAAGCGGGCGACCGGCTGCTCTGCTTCGGAAAGCTTGACGCCATGCGGGAACTGGTCCCCGGGCCGGTCCGCCGCGCCAGGCGTCCCCGAGTGAAGACGCTGCGCGATGCCCAGGGCGCGGCGCCGGCCGTCGTCCCCGCTTCTCCCCCGCCGCCGGTCGAAGTCAAAACCTAATCGATCGCCGCCTCGCCGCGGCCGACGGTACAGATCGGTCTCTGCGCGGACGAGCCTCCTCGCGTAGAATCGAAGCCCTCCGAACGCTTCGACTTCTGCCGCGAGAAACCAGCCGATCGTGAAGGTCCGGGAACGCAAGCCTGCCCACATCTGGGGAGACGTCGAAGTTCAGCCGGGCGAGACGCGGGAAGTCTCGCTCGCCGTGACGCAGAGCTATTCCAGCCTGACGATCCCGATCCCGCTCATCGTCCGCCGGGGACTCGAGCCGGGCCCCTCGCTGTTCGTCACGGCGGCCATCCACGGCGACGAGATCAACGGCACCGGCGCAGTCCGGAGAATGATTCAGGAGGAGAGCCTGCTGCCGAAGCGGGGAACGCTCATCCTGGCGCCGGTAATCAACATCCTCGGGTTCGATCGGCATTCCCGCTATCTGCCCGACCGCCGGGATCTGAATCGCTGCTTCCCCGGGTCGCGAAAGGGGAGCGTCGCGGCACGGATGGCGCGGCTGGTCTTCGACGAGATCGTCAGCCGGTGCGACTGCGGCATCGACCTGCATACGGCGGCGGTGAAGCGGACGAACTTTCCCAATCTCAGGGCGGACGTTTCGATCCCGGAGGTCCGCCGGCTGGCGATGGCGTTCGGCTGCGAAACGATTTTGTCAGGCAAAGGACCGGACGGCTCGTTCCGCCGCGAGGCCTGCGCGGTCAACTGTCCCACGATCGTGTTCGAGGCGGGCGAAGTCTGGAAGGTCGAGCCGGCGGTCGTCGAGTACGCCGTGCATGGCGTCACGAACGTGATGATCGAACTGGGCATGATCGACGGGAAAGCCCAGATTCCGCCGTTCCGCGTTCTGGTCGAGAAGACGAAATGGATCCGTGCCGAGCGGGGCGGCTTCCTGCGCTTCCACGTTCGACCCGGCGATGTCGTCGCGAAGGATCAGCCGCTGGCGACGAACACCAGCATCACGGGCACGGAACATAGCCTGCTCACGGCGCCCTTCGCCGGGATCGTGCTCGGTATGACGACGCTGCCGGCGATCGGACCGGGCGACGCCGTGGTCCATCTGGGGCATCTCGCGACCGACTCGCCCGACATTCCACGGATTCGAGCCGAGCTTCCCGAAGGCCATCGTCACGAGCGCGTGTTCGAGCAGCTCGGGATGAACATCCTCGTGTTCACGCCCGAGAACCGCGGCGATCGCTACGCGGATTGATCGCTTCAGGCGAGCGCAGGACGTAAGCCCTCCATGTCCGCGAGGTTCGAACGAGCGAAAACGAACGCGGGGGGCTCACGCCCCCCGCTCGCCGCATACGAGATCGCGCGTCGCTACTTCGTTCCGTCGTCGGCGCCGACGGTCGCGGGCTTGCGGCCGTTGGCGTGCATCGCGTCGTCGCTCGTCGTTTCCGAGCCGGTGAACTTCACCAGGCTCTCGGGCAGCTCGACGCCGCCGATGTCCTTCATCACTTGAAGCATCGGGGGGAGCGAACGGGCCATCCCCGACAGGAAGTCCGCGGTCGAGCTCTTGCCGTTCCCGTTGCCGTTCTCCCAGACGACGACCTTATCGAACTTGATGTTCGAGATCGCCTTGGCGGAGCTGTCGGCGAGATTGTCGAGGTGTTCGAGCAGCAGCATCTGGAAAGCTTCCTTGCTGCCGCCGCAGGCGTCGACGATGGCCTTGAGACCGGCGCCCTTCTTGGCGAGGATCTCGTACTGACCGTTCGCCTCGGCTTCGAGTCGCAGGAAGATCGAGTCGGCCTCGGCCTTGGCGGCGATGCGAACCTGCTCGGCGGAGGCTTCGGCGTCGACGATGGCCTTGGCCTTCTGAGCCTTCGCGGTCGCTTCGAGCTTGGCCCGCTGTTCGGCTTCGACGCGTTCGGCCTCGGCGAGCGCAGCCTTCGCCATCGCGCGGTTCTGAACCTCCAGAACGGCGGCTTCGGCCTGACGCTTGCGGCTTTCGCCCGTCTGGTAGGCCTCGGCCCGCTTCACGGCGAGTTCCGCCTGCGACGCGGCGATCGTCGCCTGAGCGAGGTTTTCGCCTTGGATCGCGGCGGCGTCGGCTTCCGAAACCTGGATACGCATCTGACGTTCGGCAGCCTTCACTTCGGCCTGGCGTTCGAACGCGGCCTGCTCTTCGCCGATCGTCTGTTCCTTCTGAAGCTGAGCGATGCGGACCGTCTGGTCGCGTTCGGCGGTGCGAGTACCGATCGCCATCTCACGACGGGCGTTCGCCACTTCGATCGACTTGTCGCGGTCGGCGCCGGCGACACGGGTCTCGCCCATCCGCTCGTTCTCGGCCACGTCGCCGCGGGCGTTCTGAATCGCGGCGGACGCCGCCTTCTGACCGATGGCGTCGATGTAGCCCGACTCGTCGGTGATGTCGGTGATGTTGACGTTGATCAGTTGCAGACCGATCTTGTTCAGTTCCGGTTCCAGCGAGCGCTGGATATGCTCCAGGAACATCTCGCGGTCGCGGTTGATCTCCTCGATCCCCATCGAGGCGATGACCTGTCGCAACTGGCCGAAGATCAACTCTTCCGCCTGCTTGCGGATCTCCGGCGTCGACAGGCCCAGGAGGCGCACCGCCGCGTTTTGCATGACCTGCGGCTTGGTGTCGATGGCGACCGTGAAGCAGCTCGGCACGTTGACGCGGATGTTCTCGCTGGAGAGCGCGCCTCGCAGCGGAATATCGATCTGGATCGGTTCCAGACTGAGATAGGCGTAGTCCTGGATCAGCGGCCAGACGAACGCGGCGCCGCCGTGAATCGTCTTGGCGGCTCCGTCCGTGCCGGTCTTGCCGAAGATCACCAGCACCCGGTTCGAAGGGCACCGTTTGTACCACTTCGAGACGATGCCGAAGACGATGAGCATCACGACCACGCAGGCGATCACGATGGCGCCGACGACGAGCGCCGGGCCGGAAAGCTGCTGAAGCTGGTCGAGTTGAGCGAGCGGAAGCGAAGACATGGCCAGACCGTATCCCGTGACGAAAGACATTGGCGCTTAGACGTTGAAGAAGAGCGATCGGCGACGACGGGTCATGCGGTAGCGACCCGAACGGTCTCGCCGACGACGACCGGCTCGACCGCGAGCGTGCTCCCCGCGTGAACGTTCACTACGCGAACGCGCGTCCCGGAGGAGAGCGCTTCGGGGTATTCCGTCATGGCGGCGTATTCTTCGACGCGACCGTGGAAGTTCAGCATCACCTTGCCGGCGCCGCGACCGGCGGCGGGGATCGTCGTGTAGACCGTCGCTTCGCTGCCGATCGCTCGTTCCAGACGAATCGTGGAATCCTGGCCCAACTGGCGGAGGGTCCGCATCAACCACCAGACGATCAGCAGCGCCACGGTTCCGCCCGCCGAACCCATGCCGACCTGCACGATGGGCGGCAGTTCGAGCGTGTTTCCCAGCAGTCCGAACAGACCGAAAAACGTCAGGGCAGCGATCATCGTGCGAAACGAGATCAGCCCGAACAGGATGCCCGACTGGGAGTCGTCGCCCGCATCGACGTCGAAGTCTCCGCCGTCGAACTCATCGCCGCCCAGACCGAGCACGGTCCCCAGCAATTGCACGAGCAGCACGGCGCCGCCGGCGATCGCGCAAAGGAGAAAGAACGTGAACAGCGTCAGCATGCGAAGGTCCCTTTCGTCGCAGGTTCGGCGGCGCCCGGCGAACGCGTCGCAGCGCCGAATCGTCCCTAGATCGCGTATCGCGCAACCGTAACCGTTCGATCGCCGAACACGCTCTGATTCGGAGCGTTTCGCACGCTATCTGTCCGTGCGACACGCACTAGCAATTCGTCGCAGCGGGAAACTTCTTGACGGCGATCGACTGGTCGGAACGGCGAAACAGGCGCAGCGATCCGTCCCTAGCGATGTACCGCGCCGCTTAGCTTTCGCGGTCGCATGCCGTCAGGATCGCTCGTTTTCCGCGGTTCCGGGGAATGTGCGATCGAACCTTATCGATTGTAAGGAATTCGACGGCCCGCCGCCCGAACTTCTCTTCGGAACCGGTTCGCGGCTGTCGCACGCGGACGTCTTGAAAGAGAATCACGGGATCGCTTTTTGTTGGGCTGGCGCCCCTTTGTCTGCCATCCAAGCGAAAATGAGGATTCTGGCAGGCGAGGGCACCAGCCCTATGAACCCTGTGTCGCCGTTCCTTCATCTGTTCTGCCGTGCAGTCGCTCGACCCCGTTCGCTTCGCTGCCGCTCGCGTCGGGTACCCCGGCAGCGATTTTCGCCTGCGGATCGATAGCTTCGTCGTCGCCGCGGGCGAATGCGTCGCCCTCGTCGGCCCCAGCGGATCGGGCAAGTCGACGATGCTGCGGGCGATCGCGGGGCTGCTGGACGCCGTGGGCGAACTGACGGTTTTAGGAGAGCGGGTCTCGTCGCTGTCGGACGCCGAGCGAAGACGATTCCGGCGAGAGCGCCTGGGCATCTCGCTGCAGCCGTTCACGCTGCTCGAAGCGCTGGACGTGGAGGAGAACGTGCTGCTGCCGACGCTCGTCGGCGCTCCTTCCGAAGATCGGGCGACGCTCCGAGAGAACGGGCGCCGGCTGCTACAGGAGCTAGGCGTCGTTCGCTACGCGAAGCGAAAACCGGCGAAGCTCTCGCATGGCGAGCGGCAGCGAGTGGCGCTCTGCCGGGCGCTCGCGCTGCCCAGGCCGCTGGTTCTGCTGGACGAACCGACCGCCAGTCTCGATCCGACCTGGAAGCGTACGGCGATAGCGTTGGCCGTTCGGGAGGTCCGCTCGCACGGCGGAGCGCTGCTCGTCGTGACGCATGACCGGGACGTGCTCGACGCGTTCGACCGGACGGTCGAGATCGAGGACTGTGCGCGGATCGACGTCCCTTCGCCAGCGGAGGCGTCGTGACAGGTCCGCTGCTTCTCGCCGTGCGGCAGCTCGCGCACGACCGCGTGCGAACGACGCTCCTGGCGGCATGTCTGGCGCTGGCGGTCGCGATTCCGGCGACGACGGCGTTGCAGACCCGATCGATCGCCGAGCGACTGACCGAGCGCGCGGAGCGAACGCCCGTCGTCGTCGGCCCCTCCGCGAGCGAGTTCGACGTCACCCTGCATGCGCTTTACTTTCAGGCCGCTCCTTCGCGAATAATCGCCTTTCGCGAGGCAGACGCCGCGAGCGAGGGCCTCGATGCGCTAGTCATACCGGTCTACGGCGTCGCGACCGCGCGGGGGGCTCCGCTGATCGGGACTTCGCTCGACTACTTCGAGCAGCGGAACCTGGCGTTCGCCGAAGGGGACGACTTCCTGCGCTGGGGCGACTGCGTGATCGGGGCGGCAGTCGCCGCGCGACTAAACCTGTCGGTCGGCGGACGGATCCTTTCCGATGCGGAGAACCGCTTCGATATCGCCGGCGATTACCCGCTCGCGATGCGCGTCGTCGGCGTGCTGCGGCCGACCGGCGGACCCGACGACGAGGCCGTTTTCGTCGATCTGTCGACGGCCTGGATCGTCGCCGGCATCGGGCATGGCCACCAGGACGCGACTCAGGTCCATCCCGACGATATCCTTTCGCGCGAAGGAAACGCCGTCGCCGTCGGCGCGGACGTCACGTCCTATGTCGAGATCACCGACGAGAACGTCGACTCCTTCCACTTCCACGGCGACGAAGGGGATCGACCGCTCACCTGCCTGCTGGTTTTTCCTCGCGACGACCGGGCGGAGACGCTCCTGCTGGGGCGTTACCAGGGTCGCGAGGACGTGCAAGCCATCAGGACGAGGGAGGTGATCGACCGGCTCGTCTCGACGGTCTTCCGCGTGCAGGGACTGCTCACGGCGATGACGGCGACGCTGTCGGCGATTGCGCTCGCCTGCATGGGTTTCGCGTTCGCGCTGTCGCTGCGGATGCGCCGGCGGGAGTTCGAGACGCTGACCGAGATCGGCGCGTCGCGCGGAACGATCGCGATGCAGATCGCCTGCGAGGCCTTGGGGATGACGGTTCTGGCGCTGATTCTGGCGACTCTGCTCGTGTTCGCCGCGGACTGGCTGGCTGCTCCCCTGATCGAACGGATGGCGTTAGGCTTGAATCCAGCCTGAGTCCCTCCGTTTCGTTCGAGATCGTTTCTGATGCATGCGTTCGCGATCCGATCCTTGCTGACCGTCGCTCTAGGCGCCGCAGCCTTCCTGGTTCTCGGGTGCAAGCCGGCGTCGGACGCTCCGACCGGCAAACCGACGATCTACGTCGACAGTTACCCGCTCGCCTACTTCGCCGATCGCCTGACGGGCGACGGCGCAGAGGTCGTCTTCCCTGCGCCTGCCGACGTCGATCCGGCCCACTGGAAGCCGTCGGACGAGATCCTGCGCGAGTACCAGAGCGCCGATTTCGTTCTGCTGAGCGGCTCGCACTACGCCGACTGGACGAGCAGAGCCTCGCTGCCGCCGAAGCAAGTCGTCGACACGACCGCCGGGTTTCCGCCCGGGTCGCTGGTCGAATCGGAAGACGCGATCGTCCACTCGCATGGCGACGAGGGAGAGCACTCGCACGCCGCCTACGCGCTCCATACGTGGCTCGATCCGAAGCTCGCACTCTTGCAGGCGGAGGCAGTGCGGGACGCGGTTGCCAAGCTACTCCCCGAACAGAAAGAGGCCGTCGACCGCCGTTACGCCGAGCTGCAAACGGACCTGAGCGATCTGGAAGCTCGCCTGGAGACGTTGAAGCAGACGACCACCGGCCTGCCGCTGATCGCTTCGCATCCGGTGTACGACTATCTGGCCCACGCCGCGGAGTGGGACCTGCGAAGCCTCCACTGGGAGCCGCACCAGATGCCGGGCGAACGTGAATGGGGCAAGCTCGACGCGATCCGCGAAAAGTCCGCCGCGCATTGGATGCTGTGGGAGGACGAGCCGATCGAGCCGATCCGCAACGCGCTCGAGGAGCGCGAGGTTCGCTGGGTCGTCGTGCGTCCTGCCGGCAATCGGCCCGCAGAGGGCGACTTTCTCTCGACGATGCGAGCCAACTACGAAGCGCTGGCGACCATGGCTGACTCGTTGAACGACGGCTCCTGATGTCGTCGACCGTGGTCAGCCGGCATCGAGCTGCCGCATCGTCGGACGCCGCGCGAAGTATCGATAGGCGTAATGCATCGCCACCAGAGCGAGTCCGACGCCCAGTCCCGCGCCGGCGCCCTGCGTAATCCCGAGGCCGACCGCGACCTCGTACGGGTCGAAGCCAGGAGTTCGCTCAGCTCCGAAGATTGCGACGTAGTAGCCGGGGTTGAAGCCTCCCATCAGCGCTCCCATCAGCCAGCCGCTGAAGGTTCCGATGGCGGCGCTCGCCAGCGTGACGCCCGCGGACCAAATCAGTAGCTGGGCGCCGTCGCTTTGCGGCGCGAAGCGGAACTGCGTCAGCCATGCGACCGCCGCGGCCTTCCAGCGCCGCGTCGCCGACTCCGGAACCTGCTCTTCGCGACTTGACGGAAACTCCGTCATCCTTGCGATCAGTTCTTCGTAATCTTCCGTGCTGGGCATGAGCGATTCGAGCCGGCGGTCCCGGTCCGATAGCGAAGCGGCGGTCGGAGAACTGGCTAGGGACGAATCCGTCGCCGACGCGAGAGGCTACCCTCGTGAGCGGGGTTAATGTCGACGATCTGCCGACTCTTGTCACGGCTCGTGCGCCCGCATTTCACGAAATCTGCTTCGGAAAGGCGTCGGCTGTCGCTGGCTCGTCGACATTTCCGGCAATCTCTGCCCGATGTCCCGCCGGGACGTCCTATGCAAGGTATCTTTCGGCAGCGTCCGGCAAAGTCTGCGCAATCTCGCCAGACCACCAGGCGATGAACGGGGGTCCTCCCGCCGGTAAGGACCTGACTATACGGGCCAGCGGCGAGAACTGAAGCCTAGCCGCTCATATGTGAAAGATTCTGCGCATGTTCATGCAAGAAATCTTGCAGAGCTGCGCATTCGTGCGATAATTGAGGTCGTCTGCGGAGGAAGTAGGGCCAGGAAAACCGATCCGGTGGCAGTTTCGGCGGAAGAACGACGCTCGCGGCTGCTCGAAATGATTCGGCTTCGCGGCTTCGCGTCCCTGCCCGACCTGGCCAGCGACTTCGACGTTTCCGATTCGACCATCCGTCGGGATCTGGACGCTCTGGAGGAGATCGGCGCCGCGCGGCGAACGCACGGCGGCGTCTTTTACACGGGCCCCTCCCCGAAGCTGTCGCACTTCGACGTGCGGCAGTCGACGGAATGGGAACGGAAACGTCGGATCGCGACGCGTGCGGCGAAGCTCGTCGAGGACGGAGAGACCCTCCTGCTCGACGGCGGCAGCACGACCTACGAACTGGCCCGGGAACTCGTCGGCAGGCCTCTTCAGATCGTCACCAACTCACTACCCGTCGCGAACCTGTTCGCTTCGTCCAGCGAAGTCGATCTGGTTCTGATCGGCGGAACGGTTCACGCGAGGACCGGGGTCACCCTCGGTCCCTACGCCAATCAGATGCTCACGACGCTGGAGGTCCAGAAGGCCTTCCTGAGCGTCGCGAGCGCCAACGAACGAGGCTGGTTCAACAGCAACTTACTGCTCGTCGAGACCGAGCGGGCCATGATGCGGGCCGCGGCTGAAACGATCGTGGTCGCTGATTCGACCAAGTTCGGACGCCGCAGCCTGGCGCACCTGTGCGATCTCGGCGAAATCCCTCGGCTGGTCGTCGATGACGGGCTGAGCGACGACTGGAAAGAGACTTTGAAAGCGGCGGGCGTCGAGGCCATCCTCGCGATCGCCCCGACGACCGCTACGGAGCCTGCCGACGACGTTTCGCCTACCACGGCTGACGGACGAACGGCGAACGGATCGCACTGAGCGCACCAAGCGCAGGAACCTCTCCCCCATGATCACTTCTCCTCCGCCCTCGAGCGGATCCGCGAACGACGTCGAAAGCACGTCGCCCGGCGTCGATAGACAGTCGATCGAGCGGATCGTGCGCGAGTTGCTCGTCGCGCGCTCGAGCCCGGCGCAGGCGTCGAACGGTTCGAATTCGTCCGGCGGCTACGTTCCGAAGCTGACGGTCAGCATCTCAGCTCGTCACGTCCATCTGACGGACGAACATGTCGAGATTCTTTTCGGCAAGGGGCAGGTTCTGCATCCCGAGAAGCCGCTGTACCAGGACGGCTTCTACGCTGCGGCGGAGACCGTGATGGTCGTCGGCCCGCGGCGCCGGATGCTGCCGAACGTTCGCGTGCTGGGCCCGACCCGCAACTTCAGCCAGGTCGAACTTGCCTACACCGACGCGATCTCGCTCGGCATCGAGGCGCCGGTGCGGCACTCGGGCAATATCGAAGGGACGCCCGGCTGCGTCCTGGTCGGTCCGGAAGGCGTCGTCGAACTGAAGCAGGGCGTCATCCGCGCCGCGCGTCACGTTCATATGAACTTCCGCGACGCGGAGTATTACGGCGTCAAGAACGGCGACGTGATGAAGCTCCGCGTGCAGTCGCCGCAGAACTCGGTCACGTTCGAAGACCTGCTCGTGCGTGCCGACGAGAAGGCCAAGATCGAAGTCCATCTCGATACCGACGAAGGCAACGCCTGCATGCTCGACTTCGCCGAGAAGGTCGAACTGCTGAAGTCCGACTGCAAGTGCAAGCACTGAGTTCCCGCTCGCTGCGCGTGAGCGCGTCGCGAACTGATCGATACACGATCCCGGTCCGCCGGACCGGCGAACGCCCCGATTCCACTTCCCCCGGAGAGTTTTTTCATGGCGAGACCTAACGAAGCCCTGGGCATGATCGAGACGAAGGGCTTCATCGCCCTCGTCGAAGCGACGGACGCGATGATGAAAGCGGCGAACGTCGAGTTCGCCGGCTGGGACAAGGTCGGCAGCGGCCTGGTGACGGTCTTCGTCACCGGCGACGTCGCCGCCGTCAAAGCCGCCACCGACGCCGGCGCCGCCGCCGCGAGTCGTCTGGGCGAAGTCGTCAGCGTGCAGGTCATCCCCCGTCCGCACGAAGACATCGGCCTGATCCTGCCGAGCGCCGGCAAGAAGGTCGCTTCCGCTGCCGAGTGATCGCCGACCTGCGATCGCGCGTCGTTCGCGCGATGCGTCGCTGACCGAAGAGAACCGTCATGGCTCGCAAGAAAGACCTCGTCGCCGAAGTTCGTCCGATCGCGCCGAAGAAGCGCGCGGCGAAGTCGTCGTCGAGTTCCGCTGCGAACGCCGAGCCCCAGCCCGTGCCGACGCTCCCGTCGCCTGCCCCGGCTGTACCTGATATCGCACAACGTCTCAAAGGAAATCCTGCTGTGAATACCGCTATCGGTTTGATCGAAACGAAGGGTCTGGTCGGGCTGGTCGAAGCGACCGACGCCATGGCCAAGGCCGCCAACGTCCGCATCGTGAAGCGCATCAGCATCGGCGGCGGACTGGTCGCGACCGTCGTCTCGGGCGACGTCGGCTCGGTCCGCGCTGCCGTCGAGGCGGGCGCCGCCGCGGCGACCCAGGTCGGCGAGCTCGTCGGCAGCCACATCATCCCCCGTCCGGCCGACGGCGTGATGGCCGCTTACCTCGACTAGTCGCGATCCGCTGGCTCTGCCAGCGGGGGTCGTGACGTCGGGAAGGGATCGTCATTCGAAAGGAATCGCGAGATGTACGTGCTGGTGGCCAACCTCGGCTCGACGAGCTTCAAGTATCGGTTGTTCGACATGACCGACGAGAAGCAGATCGCGCGAGGAGGGGCGGAACGCATCGGATCGTCGGAAAGCGCCTGCTTCGTCGAAATCGGCGGCAAGCGTCGGGATACCGTTGCGCACCTGCCTGACCATGCAGCCGCCGTTCGCGAAGCCCTCGAACGACTCTGCGAGCCCGGCTTCGGCTGCCTTTCGGATCCTTCCGAGGTCAGCGCGATCGGGTTCAAGGCCGTGCATGGCGGTCGCGTCTCCGGCGTCCAGCGAGTCACGCCTGACGTGCTCGACGCGATGGCGGAGATGAACGCCACGGCGCCCGCGCACAACCCGCCCTACATCGCGGCGATGAAGCTCCTCGGCGAAAAGCTGCCGGAGATTCCGCTGGTCGCGGCGTTCGAGACGGGCTTCCATCTGACGATTCCGCCGCGTCTGCGACGGTACGCCATTCCGGAAGAGTGGGCGCAGGAGTTCAAGATCGAGCGCTGGGGTTTCCACGGCGCGAGTCACCGTTTCATTTCGCAGCGGATCGCCGAACTGACCGAGAAGGGCAAGGGACGCGTCGTCTCGTGCCACCTCGGCGGGTCGAGTTCGCTCACTGCGATTCGGGACGGGAAGAGCGTCATGACCACGATGGGGATGAGTCCTCAATCGGGTCTGCCGCAGAACAATCGCGTCGGCGACTTCGACCTGTACGCCCTGCCGATCCTGATGGAGCGAACGGGCAAGAGTCTGGAACAGATCCTGACGGACCTCGGATCGAAGGGAGGGCTGCTCGGCGTCTCCGGCGTCAGCGGCGACATCCGCGATCTGGAAGCTGCCGCGAAGGAGGGCAACGACCGGGCACAACTCGCGCTCGACGTCTACGTCTCGGAGATTCGACGCAACCTCGGCGGCATGCTCGTGGAGATGGGCGGCATCGACGTCATCGTCTTCACCGGCGGCATCGGCGAGAACGGCGTCGGCATCCGCCGCGCGGTCTGCGAGAGCCTCGGCGAACTGGGCATCCGACTCGACGAAGCGAAGAACGCCGCCGCCAAGGGCGAAGGCGCCATTCACGCCGCCGACAGCCGAACCGAAATCTGGATCGTGCCGACCAACGAAGAGCTGGTCGTCGCGCGACAAACCCGCGACCTCCTTCAGGCCGCGTAACGAATCCCCACGACGTCCGACGTCGAAGGGCGAAAGCGAAACATGTTCGTCGCCAAAGTCACCGGCTCGATCGTCTCGACGCAGAAAACGGCGTCGATGGTCGGGCATAAGCTGCTCATCGTCGAGCCGTATCGCCTCGAGGCGGACGCACGCAAGTCGCTCGTCACGACGGGCCGCACGTTCGTCGCCGTCGACACGGTCGGCGCCGGCGAAGGCGAGTACGTCCTCATCACTCAGGGCTCCAGCGCCCGGATGACTCCCGAAACCCTCAAGCTCCCCGTCGATTGCGTGATCATCGGCATCGTGGACCAGGTCCACATCGACCGCGCGTGCGTCTTCTCCCGCGAAGACCAGACCGCGTAGCGTTCGCCGAAACGATTCCTCTCTCCGTCGAGAACGAGTAACCGCACATGCAACTCAGCGAAGATCTCATCCGCAACGTCGTAGCCCAGGTGCTGGCCGAAGTCGGTCGCATCCCGTCGATGCCCGCGTCGTCGAACGGCGCGAAGGCTGGCGTCGTCGCGCCGAAGTCCTACGACGGGCGACTCGGCTTGTTCGAGGATCCCCTCGAAGCGATCGCCGCAGCTCGCGAAGCCTTCGACAAGCTCTCGTCCAAGGGGATGGCCGCGCGGAAGCAGGCGATCGACATCATCCGTCGGATCGCGGTCGACTCCTGCGGCGAACTCGGTCGCATGGAGATGGAAGAGACCAAGGTCGGTCGCCTGGAACACAAGATCGAGAAGCTTAAGGTTCTCGGAACGCTGGCGCCCGGGACCGAGTTCCTGACGACCCAATGCTACAGCGGCGATCATGGCCTGGCCGTGATCGAACACGCTCCGTTCGGCGTCATCGGCGCCATCACGCCGGTCACGCACTCGCTGCCGACGATCAGCGGCAACGCGATCAACATGATCGCCGGCGGCAACACGCTCGTCGTGAATCCGCATCCGTCGGGCAAGCGGGTCGCCGCCGAAGGGGTCAAGCGTTACAACGCCGCGATCCGTCGCGAAGTCGGCATCGACAATCTGATCTGCGTCATCGTCGAGCCGACGCTGGAATCGGCGGACACGATCTTCAAGAGCCGCGACGTCAACATGATCTGCGTGACGGGCGGTCCCGCCGTCGCGCGAGCCGCTCTGCGTGCAGGAAAACGCGCGGTCGTTGCCGGTCCCGGCAATCCGCCGGTCGTCGTCGACGAGACCGCCGATCTCGATCGCGCCGCGAAGGCCATCATCCAGGGCGCCTCGTTCGACAACAACCTGCTCTGCATCGCGGAGAAGGAAGTCTTCGTCGTGGAGAAGGTCTTCGACGCCATGATACAGGCGATGGAGCGTGCGGGCGCGGTCCGTCTGAACGCGTCGCAGGTGGACAAGCTCACGAAGGCGGCGATCATCTCCGTCGGCGAAGGGGACGACAAGCACGACGTTCCGTCGAAGGACTTCCTGGGCAAGGACGCGGCGGTCCTCGCCAAGGGCGCCGGCATCTCGGTCGATCCGAAGTGCGAACTCCTCTTCGGCGAAACGGACGAATCGAACCCGTTCGTCCCCGTCGAGCAGATGATGCCGTTCCTGCCGTTCGTCCGTTGCAAGAACGTCGACGACGCCATCGCCAAGGCGAAAGAGGCCGAACATGGCTTTCGTCATACGGCGATCATCCACTCGCACAACGTCCGGAACATGACCCGCATGGGACGGATCCTGGACGTGACGCTGTTCGTCAAGAACGGTCCCTGCATGGCGGCTCTCGGGCTGGGCGGCGAAGGGTATCTCTCCTTCTCGATCGCGGGACCGACCGGCGAAGGCGTCACCACGCCGCTCACGTTCACCCGCGAGCGTCGCTGCTCGTTGGTCGACGATCTCTGGATCGTCGGGAAAGAATAGTCGCATGCAAGTCGCCCGCGTCGTCGGTCGTGCGACCGCTACGGTCAAGCACTACTCGCTCGACCGCCTGAAGCTGCTGATCGTCAAGCCGCTGATGGCGGACGGCGTACGCATCGACGGCGAACCGATCATCACCATCGACCTGATCGGGGCGGGCGTCGGCGACGACGTGATCCTCAGCAGCGACGGCGCCTCGGTCCGACAGGCGCTGAACATCGAACACAACCCCATTCGCTGGTCGGTCGTCGGCATCGTCGACCCTTCCGCGAACCGATCCTGATTCATGAACCTCGATCCCGCAGCCATCGATCGCATCGTGCAGGAGGTCGTCAAGCGGCTCGCCGCTCTCGACGTCTCGATGCCGATGGCTGCGCCGTTGCCGACGGCTGCGCGATTGCCGGCGCCTGCGCTGAGCGGGGTGAGCGAGCTCGCGAAAGCCGACTCGCGCGAAACGCTGCGACTGACCGAGCGGATGATCGCCTGGCGGACGCTGGAAGACCGGCTCGTCGGCGTGAAGACGATCGAGGTGCTCCCGAACGCCGTGGTGACTCCGCTGGTTCGCGACCTGCTCAAGGAACGTCGCATCCGCGTGGAAGTCGTCCGGCCCGGCGCATCGAAACAAGCGCAGGCCTCGACTCGCACGTCGGGCGCTGACGCGACCGTCCTGTGGGTCGGCTGCGATCGCGAGACGTTCGAGGCCCATCCGCATCACGTTCGCGGCCTGGTCAAAGACGTCGAGCAGGAATTCCTCGCCGAGCGGTCGCTGCTGGATCAGGGCTTCTCGGCGCTGAGCCAGCTCTTCGCCGCGAAGCCGGCAGGACGAACGCTGCGACTCTGGTTTACCGACCGGATGGCGGAAGCCGTCTGTCATGCGAACCGTCACGCCCATGTCCGCGCGACGTGGGCGAACGATCCTGAAGAGGCGGGCCGCAACGTCGCGGCGCTTCGTCCGAACGTGTTGATTCTCCCCCCGGCCCGATTCAGCAGTTGGCAGGTCAGGCAGGTCGTTGCGGCCTGGACTTGCTCCCCTGCCCTCGCCTGATCGAGAAAGGCCGGACTCCGCATATGCGTATCGCCAAGACCGTCGGCACCGTGACGCTCAGTCGCCTGCACCCTTCGTTCAAGGGAAGCCGGCTGAAGGTCGTCGTGCCGCTGGACTGGAACGAACTGAAGATCTGCGACCCGGCGAGCCTGACCTCCGAAGCGAAAGGCGAAGGCCTCGTCGCGTGGGACGATCTCGGCGCCGGGATCGGCCAACTGGTCGCGCTCGCGGAAGGGCCCGAGGCGTCGCAACCCTTCCGCCCCGAACCGAAAGCGGTCGACGCCTACGTCACGGCGCTGATCGACACGATCGAGATCGATCCGAATTCGTAAGAACTCGCTCAGAACTAAACGACGACATTCCCTGATCCCGAAGCGATCTGAACCATGGCCAACGTCCACAAGATCAAGCAAGACATCTGCGAGATCGGCAGGCGCCTCTACAACAAGGGCTTCGCCGCCGCGAACGACGGGAATATCACCGTCCGGATCAGCGACAACGAAGTCCTCTGCACGCCGACGATGCACTCCAAGGGCTTCCTGAAGCCGGAGGACATCTCGACTGTCGACATGACCGGCAAGCAGATCTCGGGATCGAAGCCGCGTTCCAGCGAGGCCCTGCTCCACCTGGAGATCTACAAGAAGCGGGCCGACGTGAAGAGCGTCGTCCACTGCCATCCGCCTCATGCGACGGCCTTCGCGATCGCTCGGGAACCGATCCCGCAGTGCGTTCTGCCCGAGGTCGAAGTGTTCCTCGGCGATACGCCGATCACGATGTACGAAACGCCGGGCGGCAAGGCCTTCGCCGAGACGGTGCTGCCGTTCGTCGACAAGACCAACGTCATCATCCTGGCGAACCACGGGACGGTCAGCTACGGCGAAAACGTCGAGCGGGCGTACTGGTGGACCGAGATTCTCGACGCCTACTGCCGGATGCTGATGCTCGCGCGGCAGCTCGGCCACGTGAACTATCTCAGTCACGAGAAGAGCCAGGAACTGCTCGAACTGAAGCAGAAGTGGGGCTGGTCCGACCCGCGCCTGACCGAGGAATACAAGAACTGCGACATCTGCGCCAACGACGTCTTCCGCGATAGCTGGAAGCAGTCGGGCGTGGATCGTCGAGCCTTCGACGCTCCGCCCCCGATGAAGCCCGCCGCGAGCCGCGAAAAGGTCGAAGCCGAAGCGGCGAAGCTGGTCGAAGCGGGCCCGGTTCGCGTCGGCGAGAACGCCGCCGCCAATGCCACCGCGGCGAACATGGTCGCTGGCGTCGATCAGGACGCCCTGGTGAAGATGATCACCGACCGCGTCATGGCCGCGCTCGCGAACGCGAAGTAGGTCTCGCGTCGAATCCTGTAGGTCAGGCATCGCCTGACGGCTACTTCGGTTCGGCTCGTCTCTACCGTCCGGCTCGCTCCAGCTTTCCGTCAGGCGATGCCTGACCTACAGACTACGAACCTCGGGGGATCTAAGTCCCCCGCTCGCCTGAGATCGAACCCATGAAAGTCAGCATCATCGGCGGCGGCGGTCTGGTCGGTTCCTGCGCGGCGTTCGCGCTGCAGACCGGCAAGATCGTCCGCGAGATCGCGATCCTCGACGTCAACGCCGACCTGGCGGGCGGGCACGCGCTCGACCTGCTGCACGGCGCCCCCAGCGTCGCGGATCAGAAGATCGTTTCGGGCGGCTACGAGCACATCCCGTCCAGCGACGTGATCTGCATCACCGCCGGCCTGCGTCGCAAGCCGGACGAGAGCCGCCTGGACCTGATCAACCGCAACACCGATCTGTTCGTCGGCATCCTCGACGAGATCAAGAAGGCGGGCCTGAAGGACGGCGCGATCGTGCACGTCGTCTCGAACCCGGTCGACATCCTCACCTACGTCGCGGCGAAGCGACTGGGGCTGCCGCCCGAGCGGGTGATCGGTCTGGGGACGCAGCTCGATACGATCCGCTTCCGCGCCCTGATCGCGGACCACCTCGACGCCCCGCCGACGCAGGTCAACGCCCTGATTCTGGGCGAACATGGCGACTCGATGGTGCCGATCTGGTCGACCGCGAACGTCGCCGGTCTGCCGCTGGACAAGCTGCCCGGCTGGAACGCGAACGTCGCGAGCCAGATCTTCACGCGGACCAAGGGCTCCGGCGCCGAGGTCATCAAGAAGAAGGGGGGCGCCGGGTTCGCCGTCGGCATCGCCATTCGCGACGTCATCGAGTGCATCGCCCTCGACCAGCGGCGGATCCTGCCGGTCTCCACGATTCAGGTCGGCGGAGCGTACGGCATTCGCGACGTCGCCTTTTCGGTTCCGACCGAGGTAGGTCGCAAGGGCGTGCTCGCGCGGCACGAGATCGAACTCTGGCCGAAGGAGATTCAGGGCCTGAAGCAGAGCGCTTCGGTTCTGAAGCAGACCCTCGATCAGGTTCTCTCCCGCATCGGCGCTAAGTAGAATCCCGCTGCTGCGGATTCTCTTACGCCAGCAGAACGGACCGATCGTGAAATCGTCGATCCTCATCACCGGCGGCGCGGGCTACATCGGTTCGCACGCCGTGCGAGCGCTCGTCGGCGCGGGCAAACGCGTCGTCGTGCTCGACAATCTCTGTCGCGGTCATCGGGCGGCGGTTCATCCCGACGCGACGCTGCTCGAACTCGACCTGATCGAGACCGACGCTATCGCCGCGGCGCTGCGGGAATACAAGGTCGACCGCGTGCTGCACTTCGCGGCGCTCACGTCCGTGGGGGAATCGGTCGAAGATCCGCTGCGATACTACTGGAACAACACGGCCGGCGCCGTGAGTCTGCTCCAGGCGATGAAGCTGGCGGGCGTCAGGAAGCTGGTCTTCAGTTCCACGGCGGCGACCTACGGCGACGCCGTCGCTTCGCCCATCGTCGAGATCGCCGAGCAGAACCCGATCAATCCGTACGGACGCTCGAAGCTCTTCGTCGAGCAGATTCTGGCGGACGTCGCCAAGGCGGATCCGGACTTTTCCTACGTCGCCCTGCGCTACTTCAACGTCGCGGGCTGCGCGGCGGACGGCTCGATCGGCGAGGACCACAAGCCGGAGACCCATCTGGTGCCGATCGCCCTGCAGGTCGCGCTGGGACAACGCGAGGCGATGACGATCTTCGGCGAGGACTATCCGACGCCGGACGGCACCTGCATCCGCGACTACGTTCACGTCGAGGACCTGATCGACGCGCATCTGCTGGCGCTCGAGCGGCTCGATACGCCGGGCGGGGCGGTCTTCAACGTCGGGATCGGTCGCGGCTATTCGGTGCAGGAGGTTCTGGACGCCGTCCGCCGCGTGACCGGCCATCCACTGCCCGCGAAGGTCGGCGCCCGTCGGGCCGGCGATCCGGCGGAACTCTGGGCCAGCGGCGACAAGCTCCGCAGCGAACTGGGCTGGTCGCCGAAGTACGACTCGCTCGACGCGATCGTCGAAACGGCCTGGCGCTGGTTCCAGGCCCATCCGACCGGCTACGCGAAATAGCCGCTCTCTTCGACTTTCTGCGCTCTCTTCTCTCAAGAGCCGGCGCTGTTTTCCCGACCGCGGCAGCTTATCGGCGGCGCGGAAAAAGGGGGAGAAACGTCGTTTAGGCGCCGTGGCGAAAGGCGCTTGCGCCGACTACACTCTGGTCCGTCGCCGGCCCTATCGACCGCGGTAAAGGCCGGAAGTTGCGCCTACCTCACGACGGACGTTCGTCCGGTCGCTCCGCGGTCCTTTTCGTGGCTGACTTCTCCCCTCTTCCACGCTGCCGAAGGCCGACCACGCATGGGCAATAATCGATTTCTGATCTTCCTCGCGAGCTTCATGACGCTCATCGCCGCGGGTATGGGCTTCGCGATCCGCGGCGGGCTCCTCGGCGTCTGGGGGCAGCAGTACGGCTTCACGCAGACAGAACTCGGGCTCATCACAGGCGGCGGGTTGATCGGCTTCGGCGTGATCATCCTCCTCGTCTGCCTGTTCGTCGACGTGATCGGCTACAAGCCCCTGCTGCTCGCCGCTTTCGTCGCCCATATCCTGTCGGCGATTCTCACGTTCGCGGCGACGCCGGTCTTCAACGCCTACGGCAAGGACGCGACGTTCTACTGCCTGTCCGCCGGCATGTGGCTCTTCGCGATCGGCAACGGCCTGTGCGAAGCCTCGATCAACCCGCTGGTCGCGACGCTCTATCCCACCAAAAAGACGCACTACCTCAATATCCTGCACGCCGGATGGCCTGCCGGATTGATCATCGGCGCTCTGTGCGCTCTGGCCTCGGGCATGGTGCAGTGGGAGATTCTGCTCGGCCTGTTCCTCGTACCGACGCTGATCTACGGCATCATCACCGTGACCCAGCGCTTTCCGGAACCTGAATCGCGTGCCGCCGGCGTTCCGATCGGCGAGATGTTCCTGACGCTGGCTTCGCCGATCCTGCTCTTCCTGTTCGTGCTTCATGCGGCGGTCGGTTACGTCGAACTCGGAACCGATAGCTGGATCTCGAGCATCACGGGCAAGATCCTCGCCGGTCAGGGACTGTTCCTGTTCATCTACGCCTCGGCGATCATGTTCGTCCTGCGGTTCTTCGCCGGACCGATCGTCGAACGGATCAACCCGATCGGTCTGCTGCTGGTCAGCGCCATCTGCGGCTGCGTCGGTCTGTACCTGATCAGCATCGGCGACCAATGGTGGTGGATCTGGATGGCGGTGACGGTCTACGGCATCGGCAAGACCTTCCTCTGGCCGACCATGCTGGGCGTCATCGGCGAGCGTTATCCCAAGGGTGGCTCGCTCGCGATGGGCATTACAGGCGGCCTGGGTATGCTCTCCGCGGGCGCCCTCGGCGGGCCGATCATCGGCTTCCAGCAGGACTTTTACGCCAGCGAGAAGCTTCGCGAACTCAATACGGAAACGCATGCTCGTTACGTCGCGGAGCAGCCCAACTCGCTGTACGGCCTGGTCAGCGTGACCGGCCTCGACGGCGCCAGGAAGGGCGTGATCCTCGACAACCCGCCCGCCAAGACGCTCGAACGCGACGTCGAGAACCTGAAGCGAGTCGACGACTTCGAAGGCAACCCGATCCAGGCGCTGCTCGCCTGGTGGCAGGATACGGGAGCCCCCAACGCGACGGGCGATCGGCCCCTCGTCTCCAAGGCCGATGAACATGGCGGTCGCGTGGCCCTCCGCTGGACCTCGATCGTTCCGGCCTGCATGGCGGGCGGCTACCTCCTGCTCTTGCTCTACTTCGCCGCGACCGGCGGCTACAAGCAGGAGCACCTGCACACGGCAGACGAAAAGGGCGAGGAGTACACGGGCGGCGCCGAAGGGCCGATGCAGGCGTAAGCCACCGTACGCCGAACGACGGACACGAAGCGGCGGGCGAAAGTCCGCCGCTTTTTTCGTCGACGGACGACTTCCTGGTCGAAGCGCGAAAGGCTTGACGCCGGATTAGCTGCTGCGCTTCTTGCCGAGCGACTTGAGCGCACGGCGGACTGGCGAGTCGTCATTCGCCTCGGGTTCGACCGCCGGCTGGGCAGGAAGAGGCGGAACTGCGACTTCGGAAGCGGTCGAGCGCGCCGACAGCAGGCGCTGGTTCTCGGCCTCGAGTTCGGCCACCCGCGATTCGAGTTGCCGCCGCGCGAACTCGCGTTCCTCCGCGTCTTCGTCGAGCGAAGCCTTCAGGTTTTCGAGCTCGTGCCGCGCGTTGCGGCTGTCGCGTTCGAGATCGCGCTTCGCCCGGCGAAGTTCCTGGATCTCCGTCTCGAATCGCTTCGCCTCTTCGCGGGCGGCGCGTTCGGCTGCCGCGGAGCCGGCGAGACGGGATTCCAGCTCTTCGATCATCTTCGACCATTCGCCGGCGTCGGCGTTTCGGTCGATCATGATCGTTTGACCGACCGGCGCCTCGGCGATCGCCGCGCGACCGTCAGCGATCAGTCGCTCGACCGACTGATCTCCCTCCGCGCAGAGCGTCGACCATTCCGCGAGCGCTTCGCGGATACGACGGCAGCGGGGATCGGAGGAATCGTCGGACATCGTTCGCAGAAAGCGTTGAAGAGGAGGGCCCGCATTCGGCGGGAAAGCTTCGTTCCGCACGGAGAACCCGCCGGGCAAACGTAGGTCACGCTCTCCCCTTCGTCAAAACCGCGGACGAAGACCTGGCTGCGCGGAAGGATCGTTTCAACCGCGACGATCGGAGCCTTGACGGCCGAAGGGAGTCGTGTGCCATGCAGTTCCCGCCGTCGTCCAGCAGCAGCGATACAGGCGTCGCTCGTTGCGGCGGAGCGCGCAGCGGGGTACAAACGTCGGCGGCGCTGACCGTCGAAACCGCGCCGCTCGTCGTTCCTGCTTCGACCGCTTCGCCGGACTCCCGCCCGTGCTCCTTTCCAGCGTTTCGTCCGTCGCATCGCTCGTTCGCCGTCGCGGCGGAAGCTCGTGGCTCGCGGCGCTCTGGTTGATGTTCGCGACTGCCGCGACTTCGGCTCCCGGACTCTCCGCAGCGAAAGAACCGCCTGCCGCGAACGAGCCGGCCGAAGCCGTATCGGCCGTTCCGCTCCGCTGTCGCCTGATCGGCGAGTTCCCGCTCGATTCGGGAACCTCGTACGCGTGGGTCGGCGGCTCGTGGATCGAGCGGATGCAGGAACATGACGACTTGGAACTCTGCCTGACCGTCCGCTGGCATGCGGCCAAGCCGACCTTTCGCAACCTCGGCTGGGGAGGCGATACCGTTCGCGGCGAGAGCCGGGCGGTCTTCGGCGCTCCGGACGACGGGTACAAGCGGCTGCTGTCCGACCTGGACATCGCGGCGCCGGACGTCGTCCTTCTGGGTTACGGCGCCAACGAAGCGTTCGACGGCGCCGCGGGCAAGGCGGTCTTCCTCGAACGGTACGAGCGTCTGATCGACGATATGGAGCGAGCGGGACGCAAGGTCGTCCTGGTCACTCCGCCGCCGATGGAGCCGACCGGCGCTCTGAAGGATCGCATCGCCGCGTACAACATGGATCTCGCTGCGTACGCGATCGCCGTCGTCGAGTTGGCGGAGCGTCGCAAGTTGCCCGTGCTGGAGATCACGCTCGCGTCGCTCGATACCATGCGAGCTTCGCTCGATGCCGCATCGACGGCAGCCGCTGATCCGCCGTCTTGGACGATCGACGGACAGAAGCTGACGCGCGAAGCTTACCGGACGCTCGGTCACGAAATCGCCGATGCCGTCGCCCCGGCGACGGCCGACGACTGGGCGTCGGGGGCCGAAGTTCCGCTGGGATATTCCAAGGCGCAGATCGAGGAATTGCAGGCGGCGATTCAGCAGAAGAACTTCCTCTTCTTCCAGCGCCATCGTCCGCAGAACGAGACCTACCTGTTCCTGTTTCGCAAGCATGAGCAGGGGAACAACGCGGTCGAGATCCCGCAGTTCGATCCGCTGATCGCCGAAGCGGAAGCCGCGATCGAAAAGCTCGCGACGCCGACCGCGACGAAGCCGTAGATTCGACCGAGCGAGCGATTCGTCCGCTCGGCGCGCTTCCGCAATGCTGCTTCTGCCTGAGGGAAAGGGCGAGTCCGAATGCGAAAGCAGGCTGACGTTCTTGCGTTCCGCGCTGCCCTGCTGGCCGCGTGCCTGCTGAGCGCCTTCGTCGGCGCCTCTTCCGCGATCGGTCAGGACTACCGCTTCTCCGTCGACTCGCTGAATCTCGAGGCGACGATTCAGAAGGACGGCTCGGCCCGGCTGGACTATACGATCGCCTTCGCGAATCAGCCCGGGGCACACCCGATCGACATCGTCGACGTCGGACTTCCGCACGGGAACTACGACCTGTCGACGATGAGCGCGTCGCGCGACGGAGTACCGGTCGGTTCGATCCAGACGTCGACCTACATCGACACGGGCGTCGAGTGCCAGCTCTCGAACCCGATTCAGCCAGGCGAGAGCGGCACGTTCAAGTTCTCCTGTACCATGCCGGACATGGTGTACCAAGACACGACGGAGGACGCGCTCGCGTCGTTCCGGATCCGACCGACCTGGTTCGATCCGCAGTCGACCGTCGGTCCCACGCACCTGCAACTGGCGGTCAGTCTGCCGCCGGGCGTGAAGCAGGAGGAACTGAAGTACCAGAACGAAGAGACGCGTTACCAGCAGGTCCTGCTCGCCGGCGAAGGGGACGACGTCCACCTGGTCGCGTACTGGGACTATCCGCAGATCTCTCTCGGACCGTCGAACCCGTTGGTCGGCGTTTCCTTCCCCAAGCGAACCGTCGATCGCGTGATCGAGCAGTCGGCGCTCGATCTGGCGTGGCTCTGGTGGAAGTCGAGCAGTACGGCCCAGTGGATCTCCGGCACGTTTCTCGTGCTGTTCTGGTGGTTCATCTACTTCCGTTTCGCGCGGGGCTCCGGCTGGATCCTCGGCGTCATCGTGACGGCGCTGCTGATCTGGATATTCATCTCCAGTCCCGCCTGGCACCTGATCATGTACCCGATTCTGGGTTGCCTCTGCGCGCTCAACGAGTGGGCCATCCTGACGCTCAAGTCGCAGCGGACGTACATGCCGGCGATCGCGACCGTCGAAGGGGGCGGGATCAAGCGCGGCTTGCCCGCTCCGCTCGCCGCCGCGGTATTGGAGAAGCCGCTCGGAATCGTCGCGACGCTGGTGACGTTCGGCCTGCTCAAGAAGGGGGTTCTGGAACTGACCGCGACGGAGCCCCCGACGGTGCGCGTGACGGAACCGTTTCGCGTCTCGCGTAAAGCCCGGCTCTCCGCCGCGTCGAAGAAGGGCATCGCCCTGCACGACTACGAACAGCCCTTCCTCGACATCCTGCAGACGCACGAGGGCCCGCTTCCCTCAGCCGACCTGCGCGAGCCGCTGAAGCGCCTACTGGAAGGGCTCGCGGCGCAGCTCAAGGGCTTCGATCTGAATCAGACGAAGGACTACTATCAGAAGATCGTCGACCGGGCGTGGAAGGAAGCGGAGTCGCTGGGCGAACTCAAGCAGAAGCGCGAGGCCATCGACCGGAACTTCGAGTGGATGGCGATGGATACCGACTGGATCGGGCGCATGGGACGCTCGGGCGGCGGGTATCGCTACCATCCCCCCTGGTATCGTCCGGTAATTATTCCCTCGGGCCCGATGTCCGGCGGCCCTTCTCCGGCGCCGGCCGCCCCGGCGGACGTCAGCGCGGGCGACGTCGCGGGCTCCTTCACCGGCTGGATGGAGAAGCAGGCGGGCAGCCTGGTCTCCTCGATCGAACCCCTCTCGCTGGGCGGTTCGGAGGGCGGTGGCGGTCTGGTCGATCTTACGGGGCTCGATAAGGTCACGTCCGACGTTTTCGAAGCGCTCGCCTCAGGCAAGGGAGGCAGCGGCGGTGGGGGCGGAGGTTGTGCCTGCGCTTGTGCGGGGTGCGCGTGTGCGTGCGCCTGTGCCGGCGGCGGACGTTAGCGCACTGACCAGCGGTCCAAGAGCGGTAATCGGACCACGCTTCGCCGCCCTGTGTGCCATGCCCACATCGCGCCAGCAGGGTGGGCATGCGAAGTTCGGCTGGCCCTGAACATGCCCACCCTTCCTTCGGAGATGTGGGCATGGCACACAGCGTCTTTACCGACCCCGAACGACGCACGAAGTTTGACGCCCCTCGATCGGCGCCCTTAGAATCGGGCGAAGGGGGTCGTCTCAGCGGGGAGTCTGCCGACGACCGCATCGGACAGGGCCCCGCTCACGGAGGTTGTCGCATGCGTCGCTTCACGCACTTTGTCGGCGCGCTCGTTCTGACGGCGACGGTTTCGGCCTGTCCGCTCGCCGCGCGGGGTCAGAACGTCGTGATCGGCACGCCGTTCAACAACGTCGGCGACAGCTTCTACGAGCATTCCGGCGCCTCCGGGTCCTGGTCGAACGGCAACGCCTTCTTCAACTGGGGCGGGGGCGGGGCGATCCCGCCCTACGGAGGCTACGACCCGAACGGCGACGCCCGCTTCGGATTCAGCGCCGGCGGGCTCAACCTCGGGTTCACCGCCGGGCAGGGAAGCAGCCGCTTCTCCTCCTCGCAGACGCCGATGGTGACCGTCCCCAACGGCGGGTACGGGAGCATCTTCAGCGGGTCGGTCACGCCCTTCGTGACCGGCTTCGTTCCGATCGTGGGAGCCGATGGAGGCGTCTACGGCGGCGGATCGACGATGCTTCAGGATCGAATGTCCCGCCTGCAAGCAGGCGAACGCCCCTTTATGCCGGCGGGCGAACGCCCGACTCCGCTGAAGCCTGAGCGAGAGCAGGCATTCCGCCAGGCGAGTTTCGCCGGGCGACCGGGCGACGCGAGCGAGCCGCCGGCTTCGCTTCCCGCGTCGCGTTCGTCGGCGGAAGTCGCTGCCGCCGGAGTCGCCGTGCAGCGGGCGGCCTATCTCGCCGAAGCGAATCGCGATAGTCTCGCCGGGAATGAACGGTTCCGGCAGGCTCTGGTCCGGGCGGAATCGGCGCTCAGGGCCGGAAAAAGTAAGCTCGCCAGGGCCTACCTGGATCAGGCCCTGCGGGCCGCGACCGACGACGATCAGCGAGGAGAGGTCGAGGTGCGTCTTCAGGCTTTGAACGCCGGAACGCCATAGGCGAGCCCCGATTTGTATCAGCGTTTCGGCCTGCGTCGGCTGAGCGAAGCCGTTTCTTCAGGCGTCGGGTCGCCCTACAATGACGAACCCGGTCATCGATTCGTCCGTGGATCCGCCTTCACCGCTTCTGCGACTACGCTCTTGCCGTCCGAACCTGCTCCTTTTTCTGACGAGAACGCCCGGGCGCTGCTCAAACAGGCGTCGCTCCGCTGCACTGCAGCCCGGATCGCCGTGCTTCAGCGGGTGGCCGATTCTCCGCGGCCGCTCAGCCACGCGGAGGTGACGACGCAGCTCGCCGATCACGGGTTCGACCAGTCGACGATCTATCGCGCGCTGCACGAACTGGCCGAGCAGGGAACGCTTTCCCGGCTCGATCTAGGGGACGACGTCAAACGGTTCGAGCTGCGGCGGGAGCAGACCGCGGAGGATGCGAGCGAGCATCCGCACTTCCTGTGCATCGACTGCGGCAAGATCGTTTGCCTGCCGACCGAGGCGTTCAAGATCGATCGCCGCCAGTTTCCGTCGAAGACGGTGGCCGACATCACCCAGGTCGTCGTTCGCGGCCACTGCGAAGCCTGCACGTAACGGCCAGCGCGTGATCGAGCCGCATCAGCGCGTGTAGCGCGGTCAGACGCGGTAGATCAGCTCGACCAGCGAATCGGACAGGTTCTCGCCGTCCGCCAGGAGCCAGATCGACGCGGCGAACACGCAGATCGCGGCGCCGGAAAGCAGGGCCAGACCGTAGGGGTTCGGCTGCGACCTGGTCTGGGCGAGCGCCTTCCGCAGTTCCCGCTCGAGCGTCCGCCAGCCGAGGGCGTTCTGTTTCGGTCCGGACGAAGATAGCTGCGCGATGCGCATCGCGTCGTTCGACTCGAAATGAAGCTGCACGCCCAAGTCGGGCAACGCCAGGCTCGTTCCGGCCCAGCGGGCTCCCTTGTCCAGTTCGCTGACCACGTCCGCCAGCGTCGGGCGAAGCTGATCCGACGTGACGTTGTAAATCAGGATACGCGGCCGGCCCATAAGGACGGCCAGCGTCAGGCAGAGGCCGTAAAAGATCAGCAGCAGGGCCCACGCGTACGGTCCCCAGCGGTAGACCAGTTCCTGCGGCATGAACAGGTCCATCGGACCGACCACGGCGAAACCGAGCAGCGCCACGCCGAGCGCCGCAGTATCGCGGGCGCCGTTCGTCACGAACGGGCGAACCGACAGATGAATCACGCCCAGGAGGCACAAGTAGGCCGCCAGAGGGGCGATCGCGACGCAGAAATGAAGTGGATCCATCGGCTCGTTCGAACGCGGCGCTTCTTCGCGAACAGGGTCAGGGAACGACGGGCGCTCCCCCGATCGACGCCGCCGGAGAACCTGCGGCGCCCGGCGTTTCGGTCTCGGTCTCTGCTTCCGCCTCGCCTTCGGCCTTCGAGGCGTCGCCGTCCGACTTGGGCGCGGCCTCAGGGCCTTCCGTAGAAGCCGTTTCGTCGCCGCTGAGCGATTTCACGAGCGTCTCTACGGCGGCGATGCGATCTTCTTCGCTTTCCGAGGCGAGCTTTTCGCCCACGAGCGGATCGCCGGCCAGGTTCTTGCAGGCGATCGCGTACTGCGCGTCGTCCATCAGGCCCTTGTGCAGATAGTAGCGCATCTCCGCCAGCGCCGTCAGGGGGTCGGCAGGCGGAGCGCCGATCAGTTGCCGCGCCCGATTGAGCGCCGACTCGGCTGCGATTTCCGGCATCGCCTGCATCGTGTAGACGGGCGCCAGCTTCTCGAAGATGGTCTCGACGGCCTGATCGACAGGATCCGGAGCGTTCGGTCGCAACTCGCGCATTTCGTAGACGTCGAACTGGTCGAGCACGGCGGACGCGACCACCTTCGCCGACGCGACGTCGGTGGCGACCACCTTCGTCTTGTTCCGCGGCGGAGCGTTGCGACCAATCTGGATATCGATGTCCACCAGCAGCACGCAATCGATCCCCAACGGCGCCGCCTTGCGTACGGCAGCGCTCGACGAGGGCTCGAAGCCGAGCCAGACCATGCCGGGCGAGATCTGACCTCCGCCCTGCAAGGCGAGCTCCGGGGTGATCTTTTTCCGATCGCGATCGGACGCGTTCGATTCCCCCCCCGGCGACGGCGACGCCACGGGACTCGGCATCGCGAAGCCCTCGGCGCCGTACGGATTATTCGTGTCGACTGCGGTCGCGAGGAGCGAACCGCCCCCCTCCAGTTCGCTCAGAACTTCGCCCCAGTCCTTTTCGGTGCGGCTGGTCTCGAAGCGTTCGAGGAACTTCAGACCGAGATCGCCGGCGAAGAACCGCAGCGTCTCGGGAGCCGTGGTCGGGATCCCCTTCGGTCGCCCCGATGCGGCGCCGGAGACATCTCCGCCCGCCGGCGTCTGCCCTTCTCTGCCTCGGATCAGTCCAGGCACCGGATCGCCGATCGCAGGCATCGCCGTCGCGAGGGCCAGCAGCGGAACGGGAGAGTCGAACTTCACCGCGACGCCGAAACGGGTCGCCAGCGACGGGCGCTTCGGACCCGGCATCCAGCGAAGCTTGTCCAACGTTTCGCCCGCCTGGTCCAACTCGCTGGCGATCGCATGAGCGTAAAGCCAGCGGAAGCCCTCGGTCTCTTCCCCCTTCGCGAAGCAGGACTCGGCACGCTCGGCGAGCGTCATGTCCTCGAACGACTTCTCCGGAGGAGCGGCCGCGACGCCAGGTTGTCCGGGACCGGATAGTTCAGATCCAGGTTGCCCGGGACCGGGTTGGCCGGGACTCGGAACTCCCCCCACCGGCATTCCGGGCATCGGAGAAATCCCTGCCGAAGGAGGAATCGAATAGTCCGGCGGCGGCATTGCGCCCGAGTTATCCAACGGCGGAGCGGTGTTATCGGGGATCGCCGGCGCGCCGACCGCGCCGGCGGGAGCCGGAACCGAGTAATCGGGCGTGACCGGCTGCCCCTCCGTCGTCTGGGCGGCGGGTGCGGAAGGAGCCGCAGCGGATGGCTGCGCGGCGCCAGGATCCGCCGACGTCACAGGAACGGTCGCCCCTTCCGACGGCGGAACGGACGGATTCGCCGTCGACGAATCAGGCGCCGGCATCGCCGCCGTATCGGAGGACGGCATCGGCATCGGAGCCGGAGCCGATGTCGGCGGAGCCGATGGCGCCGGAGCCTGGGCGACGGGCGTTTCGCCGCCGCAACCGAGCGCCGTGACGAGCGACAACGCGGGGATCCACAGAAGCTGCGCGCGAGGCATGGAGGAATCTCGCCGGACGGAGGAGAGGCGAACGCTGCGGAGGGAAGAGCGTTCGCATTATGCCATGCCGCGAGACGAATGTCCCGCAGCTTCGCCCGGTCTGCCTGTGGCTTCGACGGCAGGTCGCACTTCGCCGCTTACCCGATCAAGCCGCGTGATCGAACGCCTGTTCGATCTCGTGGAGCACGGCCTTCTCTTCGGCGGAGGTGCCCAGGAAGTAACCGAAGATCTTGCCCGCCGCTTCCGCGACCGCACGGCTCGTCGCGAGAATTTCCTGCTTCAGCGAAGCCCTCGTCGCGGGGTCGGCCATGGAAGCCATTGCGTGGACGTAGCTCTTCCAGGATTCGAAGAGTTCCGGGTCGGGCCGATGCTCCAGCCAGCCCTGCAGCAGATCGTAACCCGGCATTCCGGGCTGGAGTCCGTTCTTCGCCGCGGACTGCATGACCAGTTCGCGCTCCTCAGGCTCGACGACTCCGTTGGCCCAGCAGACGATCACGAGCGGGACGAGTTTCAGCGCCGCGAGCGTTTTCGGTCCGATTCCGTTTTTGACGAGGTAGTCGAGCGTCTGTTCGTCGACGGCTCCTCCGGACTCGCGCATCGCCGCCTGGAGATCGTCGCGGACGACCCGCTCCCACATGCCGGCGATGAGCTCCTGATCGCGTTTAGCGAAAAAGGCTTCTTCGAGCGCCAGGCCGCGTCGCTTCAGAACGTCGTCGTTCATGACGGAGAGAGAGAATCAGGAGGGAGATCGTACCGACGCCGCCGACTTCGTTCGCCGAGAGTCGTCGACACAGCGCCTATCTTCCCCCGCGCCGGGGGAACGATCAACGGCCCTAGCGAACCGGCGAACCGTTCATCGCTTCTCCGATTTCCCTCGCGCCGAGAGAAACGGCAGGCGGATGCCGAGGTATCCGAGGCAAGAGATCAGGATCGCCGTTGCGGTCGCCTCGTCGAGATTGCCGACGAACGGCAGATTGTCGGGAATCAGTTCGAACACGCCCAGGGTCGGGTTCGCCAGGTAGACCCCGCAAAGCGCCGCGAAGGCGACCGCGACGACTGTTCCGACCATCGATCGCGAAGCCTCGTCGCGCGCGGGCTCCACGGTCCCGGTGCGGACGCTTTCGGCGGAGGAACGTTCGTCGGGAGGGACGCTCATGGCTGGCTCGATGCATCGAAGGGAGGGCGAGGCGTCGACGCCGCGGGAAAGCGATCGCTCAGGAAAAGGCGAATCGCCGCGTTGACGGGCTCGGGCTGCTCGAACGGCGCCAGATGCCCGGCGTCAGGTATCGAAACGAACTCCGCGCCAGGAATGGCGCTCGCCATCGCGCGCATCACGTCGGGCGGAGTCAGCAGATCTTCTTCGCCGCTGACGACGAGCGTCGGCACGTCGATCGACGCGAGCCGCGACGTCATATCCGCCCGCTCGCCCAGCCCCAGCGACGTCGCCGCGATCGACGTCGCGTCCTGCCGACGCAGCGTCTTCACGATTTCCGCCTCTTTGTTCCACTGCGCGTCGCGGGTCTGCTTCGCGAGCAGCTTGGGCGAGAAGGCGTCCGCGACGACCTGCGATCCGCGTTGCATGGTCTCCTCCGCCAGTTTCCGGCGGTCGGCGACTTTCGCGGCGGAATCTGCGTCGGCGCGCGTGCCGCACAGAATCAGACCGAGCAGGCGGTCGCGATGGCGACGCTCGAACTCGAACGCCACGTACCCGCCCATCGAAGCGCCGCAGAGCACGGCTCGATCGACCTCCGCATGATCGAGTAACTTCGCCAGATCATCGGCGAACAGAGCCGGCGTTCTGGCCGGGGGAAGGGCTCCGCCGGTCGGATTCTCCTCGATCGAAAGGCTTCCGCCGAAGCCGCGGAGATCGGGCACGATCCAGCGTGCGACGTCGTGCAACCCTTCGACCTGGTAGCGCCACATCGCTCCGTCGAGCGGAAAGGCATGAACCGCCACGATCGGGACGCCCTGCCCCGCGTCGCGATAGTTCTGCGTGAATCCTTCAGCGGCGAAACTCGGCACGTCGATCCTTCTCTCGATCTGCGAACACCGCGACGTTAGACGTCCCAACTTCCGAAGAACGTCATGGCGAAAAACTGTACCAGCATCAGCGCCATCAGGACGTACAGGAACACGAACAGATGATGGTTCCGATAGCTTTCCTTGCCGCGGTAGATCCGCGATAACTGCCAGGTACGGTAGGGGATTTGAGCGACGACGAGCAGGAAAAAGTAGACGCCCGCGGGATTGAAGAGCCACGCTCGCGCGAGGTCGCCCTGCGCCATGCTGATGAAGCACCGCGTCAAACCGCAGCCGGGACACTCGCGGTCGAACAGGATCTTCGACGAACAGAGCGGCGGCAGGGGCTGATTCAGGA
This sequence comes from Lignipirellula cremea, assembly GCF_056501455.1. Taxonomy (NCBI): domain Bacteria; kingdom Pseudomonadati; phylum Planctomycetota; class Planctomycetia; order Pirellulales; family Pirellulaceae; genus Lignipirellula; species Lignipirellula cremea. Next base: position 3,272,688 of record NZ_CM151415.1, on the reverse strand, counting down.
TCGGGACGATCACTGCCTCCTCGCGCGCCGTTCCGGGAACGCTGAGCAGCAGGGCCAGGCCCAGTACGACCGACGACGCGATCAACATCGTCCATTGCGATTGCAGGTCGAGCCGACGCAGCGCCTGGCGACGGCGCTGTGCCGTGCTTTCTACCCCGACGTCCGCCGAGACAGGATCGGCGCCATGGGGCGTGATCCCGTCCTGCGCCGAAGCGTCAGCGTCTGGTTCGGCGATCGTGTCCGACATCGGATCTAGAGCGTCTTTCGTTCTCGTCGCAAGTTCATTTCTCGCGAGCGGAAGGCGTCAGCCCTCCGTGTTTCCGTCGATCCGACGCGCCTTGGACGAGCGGATGCGGCTGCGACGATCGATTGGGGTCGCTTCGGGCACGCCGTTGACGACTGCCGGGGCGTTGCCGCATTATAGGCTGCGCGCTTTCTCCGCGGTCGGCTCAGCTTCGTCGTCGTCCGGGACCCTCACGAGTTGGAACCGCGATGCGACAGCCGATTCAAATATTCGTCACCGTTCCCTCGGAAGAGGCGGCGGACGCGATCGCGCAGCTTCTCGTCGAGCGGCACGTCGCGGCCTGCGCGCAGGTCTCGTCCGCGATCACGAGCTTCTTCTGGTGGAACGAGAAACTGGACATGGCCCGCGAGCGGATCGTCCTGGCGAAGACCTTCGGCGACCTGTTCGAGGACGCCGCGGCGGTCGTGCGGGAGAAGCATCCCTACCGCACGCCGGAGATCCTGGCCGTGCCGATCTCGCACGTCACGAGCGACTACCTGGCGTGGATGAACAAGTCGGCGCCGCAGCGAGCCCCTTCATGAACGGCGACGTATGACCGTCGGTCCGACGATCCTGGCGATCCTTTACGCGGCGCCGCAGGGAACCAGTTCCGAAGGCGATCCGCCGCCGATCGAGGATCGCCGACTCGGCGCTCCGTTCGAGACGACGCTGGAAGAGGCGCTCGAAGCGATCGAGCGGCAGCCGCGGGGCTATGTCGAGCCGGACGGGTCGTTCTCGCTGCACGCGGAGAGCGAAGCGGAAGCGTCCGCCGACATCCGCATCGACGGCGAAGTCTACGACTTCGTCGCGCCCGGCGTCGGCAGCCGCGTCCATCACGTCGACGTGCGAGGTCCTGCCGTCGCCGCGCTCTGGCAGACGATCTTCGACGCCCTCTCGCCGCGCGGAGCCGAAGGCGTCGTGGTGTTTCTACCTTCCGCCGGAGAAGCGCTCTCCGGCGAAGCGTTCCTCGCCCGACTGGCAGCGACCTGAGCCGCGGGCGTGCGAGCGATTCGTCGAGGGCTCAGTCCAGCTTGATATCGTAGGTGCCTGGTCCGCTGACGTCGTAGGTCAGACCGGAGGTGCCGGCGGCAGAGTACTTCTGCGGAAACGGAAGCTTCGGCATCGCCATCGGGTTGGCCGAGTCCGGGATGTTGGCCGGGTCCGGAGGAAGCGTCACGGAAACCTGGTACTTCCCCGGAAGCGCCGAGACCTTATACGCCCCGCTCGCATCCGTCTTGGCGAGCGCCGTCTCCCCGGTGGTTCCGAGAAAGACGACCTGCACGTCAGGGACCGGCTTGCCGGCGGAGGTGACGGTGCCCGTCACTTCGTTCATCGCAGGTCCGCACCCGAGAATCAAGGCCGACGCCGACAGGACCAGACAGCAGACGAGACGATTCATGCAGCAATGCACTCCGGTGGCGAAACGATGGCAGGGAGAATATCGGAAGGTGACGACAGCGCGAACGCGACGAGCTACGGCGCCTGTGCCGTTTCGCCGCGGTCCATCGTGCCGAGGCTGCGATAGACGTCGAGGGCGATGGTCTGCGACACGAAGATGACGTGTCCGTCGCCGAGACAAAACTGGCCTCCGCCCGAATGACGGCTCTGAAAGGAGTAGTTGTTCGGCCAGTCGTGCGCGCAGGCGACGGCGTCGGATTCCTTGTTGCCCGTGTTCTGACATTGAGCCCGGGCGTTGAGCGGGACGGCGCAGGTGCCGGTGACGTAGTTGAAGAAGAACCAGCCCGAATGGTTGTCGTGCTGCGGCAGTCCTTCGCCGACCATAAAAGTGTTGCTCAGCCCGTCGGTCGCCTGAGCGAAGCGGGTCGAACAGGCTCGCCCGTGACCGCGAAAGAAGAAGCCGTTTCCGGCATTGAGCCCGTCGCCGTTCGTGGCCCAGGCGCTGTTTCCCCAGGGAGTCTGAACCGTCTGGAAGTTCCCCCACGTCCAATTCGATCCGCAGACGCCGCGGTAGTTGTTCATCGCCAGTTCGGTCGGCGCCCCGGTTCCGCCGTGATTGTGCCGTCCGCTCATTCGTTCTTCCGTTCCCGAGCTGGGACAGAGATAGGACGCGATCACGGTGCGCGCGGCGAAGGCGTTGCTGGGATTGTTGGGCGTGTTGTAGTTGCCGCCGTTTCGAGGGTCGTTCGAGTCGGTGTAGGTGAAGTCGATCATGTCATAGAGCGGCCCCTGCTCCATGAACGGGAGCGCCTGCGTCATCCAACTCGTCATCCTCACGTCTGCAGGCGACGGGAAGTTGAACGGCGCGCTCCCGAACGCGAAGTTCGTCGGCAGCTTCTTATGGACGTCGTGATAGTTGTGGCAGGCGATCCCGAGGTTTTTCAGGTTGTTGCCGCACGACATCCGGTTCGCCGCCTCGCGAGCCGCCTGGACCGCCGGAAGCAACAGAGCGACGAGCACCCCGATGATGGCGATGACGACCAGAAGTTCGACGAGCGTGAAGGCCTTGCGCAACGACATATCGCTTCTCCCAAAGTATCCGGGCGCCCAGAAGGAGCGCAGCAGCATGCCCAGCCTCCCGTCCGCCGGCGTAAGGACGCACGGCGGGCGCTTATTTAAGATTCTCAAGCGACGCTCGACTTATGGCAGTTGCGTCGCTTCGCCGTTGTAGCAAGTTCCGGCGCCGCGATAGACGGCAAGGTCGATCTGGTCGGCCACGAAGCGAACGCTTCCGTCGCCAAGACAGAATTGGCCGCCGCCGGGGTGGCGCGCCATGAACGAATAGTTGTTTGGCCAGGATCCTGCTGCCGCGACGCGATCCGCTTCCTTGTTCCCCGTATTGGGGGAGACGGCCTTAGCGTTGAGCGGAACAGCGCACGTGCCGGTGACGCCGTTGAACCAGGGCCAGGCGGTGTGCGTGCAATGGGTCGGAATCGCTTCGCCGATCATGAGCGTATTGCTCAGCCCGTCCGTGCACTTGGCGAATTTCTCGGACTTCGCCTTCCCGAATCCGCGACCGAACAGACCGTTCGAATCGTCCAGGCCATTGGGATTAGGCGTCGCGAAAGGAGTTCCGTTCGTCCCGAACGCGCTTCCCCAGCCCGAATCCCAGTTCGCTCCGCAGACGCCTTTGTAATTGGTCGTGCCGATCGTCAGGCCTTCGAGGTTGGCCGCATCGGTGCGAAATCCCTCGTTCGTTCCGTCAGAGGGACACGTGAATGGCGAGAGCGGTCGTCCAGCGACCCACAGATTGCTTGGTTGATTGGGGTTACGCGGATCGTTGTTGATTCCGTATCGAAAGTCGTAGACATCGTAAAGCGGCGTCTGTTCGATGAACGGCAGGACCGACAGCAGCCAACTGGTCTGCGGAGTCGAGGAACCGAACGCGCCGTTCATGTAATTCAGCGGCAGCTTCTTGTGCGTGTCGTGGTAGTTGTGGCAGCCGATGCCGAGCTGCTTCAGATTGTTGCCGCAGGACATGCGGTTGGCCGCTTCGCGAGCAGCCTGAACGGCCGGCAGGAGCAGAGCCACCAGCACGCCGATGATTGCAATGACTACCAGCAATTCAACGAGCGTGAACGCCGAACGCATGCGCATGAACGAACCCTTCGAGATAAGAGCGGATACAGGGCCGACGATCGAATGAACCGAGCGAGGGTAGCCGAGCGTCGCGAAAAACGAGAAAAACAGGATAAGAGGGGAAACAGCAGTTCCCATCGTCAGTTTAGCGACTTGCTTAGCACGCAATCAATAAAACTCTTTCGGAAATCGTTCGGTTAAGCGAAGTTTCTCTCCGCCGAAGGCGAACTTGAACCCCGTCCGTCGCTGCGCAGCGGGCATGATACTCACGCACGAACTGCTGGAAGCGCTGGCACAAGCAGCCTGCCAGCGACGTCTTGCTTGACGGTTCAGTAGTCTCCGCCGCAGCAGGTGCCGAATGCGACAGGAGGAAGGATGAGCCGTCTGCTTGCCGCATTGCCGAATGACTGGCGCGCTGCGCTGGAACGAGTTTGCCCTGACCCGATCACGCCCGAACTGGAAGCGTTCGTCGAAGCGGAGTACGCGGCGGGCGACGTCTATCCGCCGCGGGAGCGGATGTTCGCAGCGCTGAAAGCGGCGCCGCTGGCGGACGTTCGCGTGGCGATCGTCGGCCAGGATCCCTATCACGGCGCAGGCCAGGCGCATGGCCTCTGCTTCTCCGTCGCCCCGGGCGTCGCGACGCCGCCGTCGCTGAGGAACATCTTTCGCGAATTGAAAGACGATCTGGGGATCGACCCGCCGGATCATGGCTGCCTGCTCTCCTGGGCCAGGCAAGGCGTTCTGCTGGCGAATGCCGTCCTGACCGTACGTGCGGGAGAGCCGCAGTCGCATGCGAAGCGGGGATGGGAACGCTTCACCGACGCTGTTCTGCGCGCCGTCGCCGCGAAAGAAGAGCGGGTCGTCTTTCTGCTTTGGGGAAAGCCGGCCCAGACGAAGCGAGCGCTGGTCGAGCGCGAGCCGCACGTCGTGCTCGCCTCGGCCCATCCGTCGCCGCTCGCTGCGCGGAACGGATTCTTCGGCAGCAAGCCTTTCTCGCGCGCGAATGCCGCGCTCGTCGCAGCGCGTCGTTCGCCGATCGACTGGAGCCTGCCTCCGATCGACGCGAGCGAGTTGCCATGAAACGCGGCGATTGCGTCAACGAAAAAGGGCCTGCACATGGCAGGCCCTTCCGCATCCAATAACGAGCGACGTCGAACCGCTTACGGAAGCTGCGTCTGCTCGCCGCCGTTCATGGTCCCGCCGCCGCGATAGACGACCAGGTCGATCGTATCGCCGAGGAAGCGCACGCTGGCGTCGCCGAGCGTGACCTGGGCTCCTCCCGAATGGCGACTCATGAAGCCGTTGTTGTTGTTGAAGTCGGCCTTGCAGAGGATGCGGTCCTGCTCCTTGTTGCCGGTGACGCCGCTGCACACGGCCTTGGCGTTGAGCGGGATGGCCGTCGTGGCCCAGGTTCCGTCGTACCAGAACCAGGCCGAATTCGTGTTGTGCACCGGAATGGTCTCGCCGATCAGAATCGTGTTGCTGAGTCCGTCCGTGCAGGAGGCCATCTTCGTGCAGACCGCCGGATTCGGCGCCAGCCCGCGACCGAAGAAGCCGTTCGGTCGAGCCAGACCGTCCGCGTTCGGCGTGTTGAACGGCGGGATCGCGGCGGTGGTGTGCGTTCCGAGGTTCCAGTTGGAGCCCGAGCAGCCCTTGTAGTTCGTCCCCGCCACCGGAACGCTCGTCAGGTTCAGCCGATCGGTGAACAGTTCCCGGCTCGATCCGTCGCTGGGACAGAAGTAGGCTTCCAGGATCTGCTGGGCGACGAACGGATTGCTTCCGGCGGTCGGCGCGGTCGTGCCGCCGACGTTCTCCGGATCGTTCGTCAGGCTGAAGTTGACGTTGATCGTGTCGTACAGCGAGCCCTGTTCGATGAACGGCAGAATGCCGACCATCCAACTGTTGTAAGCGCGACTGCCGGAGGTCGCCGTCGCCGACGCGTAATTGAGCGGAAACCGCTTGTACGTGTCGTGATAGTTGTGGGTCGCCAGGCCCAACTGCTTCAGATTATTGCCGCAGGACATGCGGTTGGCCGCTTCGCGAGCCGCCTGCACCGCAGGAAGCAGCAGCGCCACGAGAACGCCGATGATGGCGATGACCACCAAGAGCTCGACGAGCGTAAACCCCTTGCGACGACCCATTCCAGACCCCTCCCCCGCACTTGCGTGCACGATGCCGACGGCGCAGCGGCCGCCCTTAGAACCGTTAGCCGGCTGGGTTAGGGAGGATAACCCGCACAGCTAATTACAGTCCTCGATCGTTTCATTCAGAGGCGTTCGAAGCAAGACAATTCCGGACAGAACTCTCCAATTTGAGGGAATCCATTCTGAATAATGGTAGAGATCGGGCCCGCATTCGTTCGCTTCGATCGAGCTAGGGACGGCTCAGCCCCGTTTCCCGGCCAGGATGCGTCCCAGAAAGCCCCGTCCGCGAGGCGCAGTGGCGTGCCACTCTTGTTCCCAGTCGAGTTCGGGCGACGACGTGATGACGCGTCGTTCCGGCAGCAGCACCGCGCTCAATTCGCCTGCGACGCCGGCGGTCGTATCGCACAGAATACGTCGCTCGCGGAACTCGACCCGCTCGACGTACACGTGGCCCGAAATCACCGCGCGGTCGCAATCCTCCGGCGGATCCTCGAAAGCGAGTTCGCGTTCGCAGAGCCACTCGGGGCGATGTAGCGTGAAATCGCGTTCGCGCAGAACCGCGAGTTGGGTGTCCAGCGGCATTCGGTTCGAGAGTCCCGCGTGGACGAGCAGGAATTCGTCGTGCTCCGCCATCCACGGCAAGCTGGCGAGAAGATCCTGGTGCGTCCGGGGGACGACGCAGGCGAGTTCGGCCAGGTCGCCGTACTCGACATCGTAGGAAGCGAACGTCGTTTTCGAGTCGTAATGCGCCAGCCAGCGAGATCGCCAGTCACAGGCCGACGGCGTCGGCACGAGGTCGAGCGCGGCGGCCATCGCGTAGTCGTGGTTTCCCGCCACGGCGGTCGTCTTCTGGTGCACCCGACGAAGCTGCAGGAACCGTTCGAGCACGCCGCGAGGATCCGGACCGCGGTCGACCAGGTCTCCCGCGAAGGCGATGGTTCGTCGCAGCGCGAGCGGCGTCTGGAAGAGTTTCTCCAGCAGCCGATCGAGCTTTTCGAGTTGCCCATGCACGTCGCCGATGACCGCGACGGGGCCGGAGAGCTGGGTAGGCAGATTCATCGATCGGTCCGACGACATGCCGTCGCCCGGTAATGCGGAGGTTTCGCCGGGAGAGGCGAGCGGGTTCTAGCAAAGAGAGCCCGAAGCGTGAACGTCAGTTCGCGCGGTCGCCGGATCCTCCCAGGAACCGTCTCACGACTCGATCGACTCCCAGCGTCCTGAGCGACCGCTGGCGAAGATCGCCTCGATCACGACCATATTCGCGACGGCGTCCTCGATGGGGGTAGGCACGGGCTTGTCGTCGAGGACGGCCTCGGCGAACAGGTCGCCCTGGATCGTGTACTGGTCCGCGACGTCACAAAGAATCTCGTTCGTCCGCCCGTCGCTCTCATGCCAAAGCCGGCAAGGCTTATCGGGCGGCGCGTTGAACGGGATTTCGATCTCGACCCGGCCGCGCTCGCCCAGCAGGTGGACCCGCTGGTAAGGAACGAGTTGCGTCGAGCAGGTGAACGTCGACGTGCCCCCCTCGAATTCCAAAATCGCCGAGGCGATCCGGTCGACGCCGAAGCGGGGGTCGATTTCGACGCAGCCGAAAACTCGCTTCGGTTCGCCGCCGAAAATGAAGCGACTGAGCGAGATCGGGTAGCAGCCGATATCCATCAGCCCGCCGCCGCCCATGCCGGCCTGATTCCGGATATCGGTTCCGTCGTCGTTGAAGTAGGAGAACAGGGTCGAGATCGTCTTCAGGGCGCCGATCGACCCGTTCGTCGAGAGGCGCTTCGCTTCGATCCACTGCGGATGGTGGCGGTACATGAACGCCTCCATCAGCTTCAGCCGGGGATGCTCCTTCCCCGCGGCAGCCAGTCGACGCCCTTCCTCCGCCGACAGACCGATCGGCTTCTCGCACAGGACGTGTTTGCCCGCCTGCAACGCCTGAATCGAGACGGGAACGTGGAGGTGATTGGGCAGCGGGTTGTAGATCGCGTCGACCTCAGGGTCGGCGAACAGATCTTCGTAGCTCCCGTACGCGCGGGGAATGCCGAGCCGCGACGCGGCGGCCTGAGCCTTGGCCAGATCCCGCGACGCGATCGCGACGACCTCCGTCCGGGCGCCTCGCTGCATGGCGGGGATGACCTTCATGGTCCCGATGTTGGCCGTGCTGACGATCCCCCAGCGAAGCTTTCGCGTCATAAGTCGTATCAATGAAGAGAGCGATGAGGCGAACAGGTAAACATGCGAACGGTCGGAGCGACCCGACATCGTCGTCTGTAAATCCGCGATGATTCTAAACGGGAGAACGCTTCCCGAGCATCCGGTCCCAATGCGACGGAGGTCCCGGACGGCGGCGTACAACAGAATTTTCTGTTGGGTCGTTCATGCTGCCGGGAAAATCGATTGGAACGGGCAAGGCGGCCTTAAACCCCTCAAACGTCGCATCGGCGCTACGACCGCACCCCTCGAAAGGTAAGGTCTTCTCCCTCGGCGACTTAGCTCGCGTCCCGAATTCCAGAAAGCGACCCTTCGATCGTTGCTCTCTTCTCGGATCGGAACTATCGTTGGCCTGTGGAAGCTGCCCCTGAAGGAGCTTCTTCCGCGACCGTCAGTTCCTGTCGGCGCGGGAGGAATCGCCGCGAAGTTCCTCCCGATTCCCGCCATCGCCCCCGGGACCTTGCGTTCCGGCACCCGTCCACCCCGCCGCCCATCGGATATGAATCGCACGCTTCTCGTCACCGGCGGCGCCGGATTCATCGGTTCCAACCTGGTGCGTCTGCTGCTTCAGGAGACGGACTGGCACGTCGTCAATATCGACAAGCTGACGTATGCCGGTAATCAGGAGTCGCTGGCGGACGTCATGGGGCACCCGCGGCACGAGTTCGTTCAGCGCTGTATCCGCGAACCGCTGCTCGATCTGATCGAGGCGCACCAGCCCGCCGGCATTCTGCACTTGGCCGCGGAATCGCACGTCGACCGATCGATCGACGGCCCCCGCGAGTTCGTCCTGACCAACGTGGTCGGCACGTTCGAACTGCTCCAGGCTTCGCTGCAGTACTGGCGAACGCTGGAGGCCGACGACCAGCAGCGATTCCGCTTCGTCCATATCTCGACCGACGAAGTATTCGGCAGCCTCGGCGCCGAGGGGCTCTTCAGCGAAGACTCCCGTTACGAGCCGAACTCGCCCTATTCGGCGTCGAAAGCCTCGTCGGATCACTTCGTCCGGGCCTACTACCACACGTTCGGCCTGCCGACGGTCACGACGAACTGCTCGAACAACTACGGACCGAGCCAGTTTCCCGAGAAGCTCATTCCGCTGGTCATCCAGAACATTCTGGAAGGGAAGCCGATCCCCGTTTACGGCGACGGCGCCCAGATCCGCGACTGGCTTTACGTCGAAGATCACTGCCGGGCCATCCTCAAGGCTTTCGAGGCGGGCAAGCCGGGCGAGATCTACCTCGTCGGCGGTCGCGCGGAGCGTACGAATCTCGATCTGGTGAAGACCCTCTGCAAACTCGCGGAGGAGGCGGTTCCCTCGCTGCCGGTGCGGCCCGCGGAGAACCTGATCCGCTTCGTCACCGATCGCCCGGGTCACGATCGCCGGTACGCGATCGACTGCACGCGCATCGAACAGGAACTCGGCTGGCGTCGTAAGTACGACCTGGACGAAGGCCTGCGCAAGACCGTTCGCTGGTACGTGGACAATCAACCCTGGGTTCAGCGCGTTCTCGACGGAACCTACCGTCGCGAGCGTCTGGGCATTCTCGCTAAGAATTCGGAGGTCGCCTCGTGACTTCGTCTCATTCCTCCGACCTTAACGGCTCCGCTAGCGCCGGCTTCGACCGCAAGGGAATCATCCTCGCCGGCGGTCGCGGCACCCGGCTGGAACCGCTGACGCGCGTCGTCTGCAAGCAGCTTCTGCCGGTCTACGACAAGCCGATGATCTATTACCCGCTGTCGACGCTGATGCTGTCGGGCGTGCGGGATATCCTGATCATCACCAATCCCGAAGACCTCGAGTGCTTCCAGAGGATCCTCGGCGACGGGTCGCAACTCGGGATCAGCCTGAGCTACGTCCAGCAGGACCAGCCCCGCGGACTGGCGGATGCGTACCGCGTCGGCGCCGAATTCATCGATCGATCGCCGTCGGTTCTGATCCTGGGCGACAACCTGTTTCATGCCCACGGCATGTGCGACATGCTGCGTCGCGCCTCGTCGCGTGATGACGGCGCCACCATCTTCGCCTACTCGGTGCAGGATCCGGAACGCTACGGCATCGTCGAACTCGACGCCGACGACCGGCCTATCTCGCTGGTCGAGAAGCCGAAGAATCCGAAGTCGCACCTCGCGGTTCCAGGGCTTTACTTCTACGACTCGGACGTCGTCGACGTCGTCGCCGATCTGAAGCCTTCGCCCCGCGGCGAACTGGAGATCACCGACGTCAATCGCGTCTATCTCGAATGGGGTCGCCTGCACGTCGAACGTCTCGGACGCGGCGTCGCCTGGCTCGACACGGGCACGCCCGATTCGCTGGCGGACGCTTCGACCTTCGTGCAGATGATCGAGAGCCGTCAGGGACTCAAGATCGCGTGCCTGGAAGAGGTCGCGTATCTGATGGACTTCATCACCCTCGACCAGCTCTACAAACTGGCCGAAGGCTACAAGAGCGACTACGGTCGCTACATCCGCCAGATCGCCGACGACCACCGGACGCTGTCGAAGCCGGCGGCTCAATACGCCGCGGCGATGCGCGGCCTGTAAGCGCCGACGCCTGATTCACCGAGAGATACGCCGACGGCGCGAGACTCGCTCGCGCCGTCGCTTTTTGTATTTAAGCGCCGGCGCTTCCGGTTCGCTGCACCGATGACGCGATCCCGACCCATTCACCCGCTGCGGCAGCGTCGCCTGCTGACGATCGATCGCTGCCTGGGCGCCGCTCGAAAGGTTCCGAGTCGAACGCGGCGCGCGGGCGCAGCCGCGCGGGCGGGAGCCGTTTCGACGGTCCGCGGCGCCGCGACCTCGTTCGGGACCAGGCGAAAGACGCTGGTCGCGATCCTCTCGATGCACCGCAGCGGTTCGAGCGTCACGACGAACGTGCTGCATGAGTTGGGGATGTCGCTGGGTCCGTTCGACCTGCTCGGCGCGACGCCCTTCAACAAGTACGGCCACTTCGAGTCCGAACCGCTGGTCGCCCTCGACCGGGAGATACACCGGGAGGCGCACGGTTACGCCGACGAAGAGGTCTACAACGCGCCCGACCTGATGCGTCGGCTCGAACGCTCGCGCGGCCGATGGACCGGACGCCGCGTCCGAAAGGACTGGCTCGACCGCGGAAGAGAGTTCCTGGATCATCTGCTCGCCTCGGGCGCCGTCGCAGGATTCAAGGATCCCCGCGTCCCGCTGATCTGGCCCTTCTGGCGGCGTCTGATCGCGGAACGAACCGACGTGCGGGTCGTGACGTTGTTTCTCGTGCGTTCGCCTCACGAAGTCGCGATGAGCGTCTTCATGCGAAGCGCGGGCGAGATTCCCTACGAACGAGCGCTCTCCGCCTGCTCGGCCCACTTGCGGCAGATGCTCCGCATTCAGCAGGCATGGACCGGAGACTCGGCCCTGGTGCGCTTCGGCACGCCGCACTACGTCGATGATCTGGAGACGGCGGCGACGCTTTGCGGTCTGGAATGGTCTCCCGAGATCGCTGCCCGGGTGGTCGATCCCCACGAGCGCCATCACCGGGCGGCGTACGTCGCGCATGCGGCGCAGCGGCTGTACGAGCGGCTCGGAGGGGAAGTCGGGGACCTGTCGGCGAAGCGCAATCTGCGGATTCTGCAGGAAGATGCGGCTGAACGGGAAGCGCTGCTCCGCGCCAAGATGCATGCCGCTCGGCGCGAAGCGAAACAGGCGCTGATCGATCGCACGCGAGTAGAATCTCTAGAAGCGAGGCAGCCTTCGACGAAGGACGCGGTCGCGCCGATTTCGCAAGGTAAGGTTGCCGGTCCGACTTCGCACGGCAGCGTCCCGGCGTCGGAAGCCTTCGAAGCGGAGACTAGGCGTCGGTTGGAATCGATGAGAGAGGATCTCGCCGCCGTCCGTCAGTCGCTCGAAGAGCTGCGAACCGGAAAGTCGCGGACTTCGCGCCATCGCGCGGCTTCGCGAACGGTTCGCGATGAGAACCCGACTTGATCGAACTTCGACCGCCCCCCTCGTCTCGTTCGTACTTTACCGACGTCCCGCCCCGCTGCGACTTTTCACGTTACGTCAGGTGACTCGTGGCTGAGATCGAGTTAATCCTTCACCCCGGCTACCCGAAGACCGGCACAAGCGTCATCCAGGCGACGTGCGCTGCGAATCGGCGCGTTCTGGCCAAGCAGCACGGGCTCCTCTATCCCGCGACGGAATCCGACTTTCTCGGCGTCACCCGTCCGAATCACCAGTTCATTTTCTGGCACTCGCCGGAGGTCTGGAAAGACTCGGCGGAGATCCGCCAGTACTTCGTCAAGCTGCGCGAATTCTGCGACGCGCAGAATCTGACGAAGGTTCTGATCAGTTGGGAACGGTTCAGCGATCTTCGCTGGATGGAGGAGATGCGGACCATCGCGCCGGAACTCGGCATGCGGACGCGGATCCTCGTGTACCACCGGCGGCAAGATTACTGGATCGAATCGGCCTGGAAGCAGTGGTTCAACAAGCTGCCTGAGGATCCGACGATTTCCCAGTACGCGCTCGAAGCGGACGGCGACTGGTACGCGCAGACCGAGCGCTGGGCATCCTACTTCGGACGCGAGAACATCACGCTCCGCGTCTATGAAAAGCAACAGCTCAAGGGAGGTCTGGTCAAGGACTTCTTCGACGCCGTCGGAATCAGCGCCGACGTCGTCGATACGCTGGCGCCTGCGGGCAAGGACAACGCCTCGTCGAACGTCGGCTTCAGCCGCGACGTGATGGCCCTGCTGACGCATTGCCGCGGACTCAGCGCGGGCCGGCACGATCATGGCGTGTTCCACATGCTGGGGTCGCTGCTCGACGATTCGTTCAAGAAGCGCGAGTTCGAAACGTACAGCCTGCTGTCGCCGGCCCAGCGGATCGACATCCTGCAACGCTGGGAAGAGTCGAACCAGAAGCTCGCCCGCGATTATCTGGGACGAGCGGACGGACGGCTCTTCTACGAGCCGTGGCCGAAGGAGACCGATCCCTGGATGCCGTTCGAGGGCGTCGATCTCGCCAGGGCAGCGCCGATTTTCATGCGGATGTTCATGACGCTGAACGAGCAGGTCGAAACGCTGCAGGCGAAGATCGACAAGCTCGAAGCGCAGACGCATGCGGCGTCAGCAGCCGCGGCCGATGCCCGGGCGCTCTCGTACGCGGGCGCCAAGTCCGGGTTTCTAACGCGGACCTTACAGTCGCTGCGTCGCAAGTTTCTCTCCTGACGGCGCTGAGCGGCTCCGTCAGAGCTTTTCAGAACGTCATCTTTCGGGGAACGACCTCGGCAGGCGGATTTCGTGATCGGTCGGATCGTCCAGTTCGTCTCCGCGCCCTTCCGCCGCGCCCGCGTTCTGCACGCGGCGCTCGACGCACCGGGCGAAACGACGATCGTCCGCGATCCCTACCTCCTCAGCATCGACGGCTGGGCGTTCGTGCCGGGAGAGCGCCTCTCCCGCGTCCGGATTCTGCTGAACGGCGACCCGCTCGGCTACGCCCAGCTCGACGCCTGGCGCCCTGACGTTCGCGATCTGCGCCCTGACGAGAAGCCGCCGGAACGGTGCGGCTTCGCGGAAACCTACCGGCTCGCACGGCCGATTCCGCCCGGGGTGAACAAGATCCGCCTGGAAGCCGAGCTGCGCGACGGGTCCGTCCTCGGCGTCGACTTCTACGTCTGGGTTGAAGTCATTCCGGACTTCAAGACGGAATACGAGCGGACGAACGCGGTCGCCTATCGATCGTTCCTCGCCTCGGGCGCCCGACTGGTCTTCGAACTGCCCGACGCTCCGGAAGTCTCGATCATCATCCCCGCCTACAAGCGGGAGCAACTGACCTTCGCGGCGCTTCAGTCGATTCGTTCGACCATGACCGTGCCGACGGAAGTCATCGTGATCGACAACTCGCCTGACGACGGCACGGCGCTCATGGCGGAGCGAATCGACGGCATCCGGTACGTTCGCAACGAGACGAACGAAGGCTTCGGTCCGGCGATCAATCGGGCTGCCCAGCTTGCGCGGGGCCGTGCGCTGGTCATCATGAACAACGACTGCGCCCTGGTGAACGACGCGGTCGGAAACGCTCTCAAGCGACTCGACTCCGATCACTCGATCGGCGCCGTGGGAGGACGGATCCACCTGCTCGACGGAACCCTTCAGGAAGCGGGTTGCAAGGTTCTGGATCAGGCCGGCACGGAAGGCGTCGGTCGCCTGCTGCCGATCGAAACGCCGCGGCACCGACACGTGCGAGAGATCGACTACGCCTCGGCGGTCTTCCTGGCGGTCGACACGGCCCTGTTCCGAAAACTCGGCGGGTTCGACGACGCCTACGCCCCCGCCTATTACGAAGATACGGATCTCTGCACGTGCATCTGGAAGGCGGGACGACGCGTCGTGTACGACCCGTCGATCGCCGTCCTGCACATGGAGAACGCGTCGACCACGCACGAAGAGCGGTGGAAGCTCTACTTTCGTAATCGCGAGTTCTATCGCTCCAAGCATCCGGAACTGGATCAGGTCGAGTTCGACCCGGCGAGGTACGACTGCCGATCGAGCGCCGTCTATCAGCCGGATCGCGACAGGCCGCGCGCGATGATCTTCGTCTCGAAGTTCGCGTGCCCGAGCGGTTGCGAAGCCGGTCGACGCGTTCGCGAAGCGGCCTCCGACCTGATCCAGGCGGGCTGCCGGGTGACGATCGTCGCGCCGGACGGATCATCCGACGGCGCGACGGAGCGGGCGGACTTCGAGGACTCGATCGAGCTGCATCCGCAGACGTCGTCCGAAGCCCTGTCGGCGATCCTGCAGGAGCGAGGATCGCGCGACGAGCTGATCCTGTTCGCGGACGAAGCCGCCGAACGCGCCTATCGTCCCGTCGTTTCATCGCTTTCCCCGACAGCATCTTTCGTCCGGCTCGATCTGCCCGGACCAGACGAGTCGCTGTCGTTCGCCGTCCAGGCGATTCGGAAGCGGTGAATGCTGTCCGGATCGCCCTCACTACCGGCGTCGCCCGTTCGTCGCTTACGGGCGTCCTAGGCAGCGACGCCCGCAACTTCCGCGCATTCGACGCGACGCTCCCTGATTCCCGCGCTCCTGCTGCTGGTCTGCATGCCTCGCGATTGCCGGCCCGCACGGAGCGAGTAACGTAAAGCCGGTCACGAGCATTCCTACTCGCCGAAGGCGTCAATCCAGATCATGAGCGTTCGTCAGAGTCGTCTGGAAGGGGTCGTCGAGATCGAACTGCGAAGCTTCGCGGACGATCGCGGGCGCTTCATGGAACTCTATCGCGAGGATCGCTACCGGGAGATCGGCGTCCCCCTGCCCTTCGTGCAGGACAACTTCTCCGTCTCCAAGCGACACGTCCTGCGCGGCCTGCACTATCAAATCGTGCAGCCGCAGGGAAAGCTCGTGACCGTGCTGCGCGGCGCGGTGCTCGACGTCGTCGTCGATCTGCGACGATCGTCGCCCACGTTCGGCGAGTTCGACAGCTTCGAACTGAGCGAAGAGAATCGCCGGCAGCTTTACGTGCCGCCCGGCTTCGCGCACGGCTTTCTGACGCTCGCGGAGGAGAACGTCGTGATGTACAAGTGCACGGACTTGTACAGCCCGCCGCACGAGCGAACGCTGATTTGGAACGACCCCGCGCTCGGCATCGAATGGCCGACGTCCGAACCGCTCGTCTCGCCGAAGGACGCGCTCGGCCAGACGCTCGCGAACGCAGAAACGTTCGCCTGATCGAAGGGCATCGGGCTTAACCCTTCGCTGCGGGAGTCAGGTACGGAGCGTAGATCGCTTCGAGCGATTCCTGGTTGTCCTGCAGCGCGGCGTCGACTTCCTTCTCGATCCAGCCGTCGATCATCTCGCGCAGTCGCGAGTGAACCTCGGGCGAGATGGCGATCCCCTGCTCGAACTCCCGCGTCGCGCGGTTGACCTTCGGCGTGTTGGGCGTCGGTTCGCCCAGCACCTGGACCAGCAGCAATCGAATATTGCTGAGCAGGAACCGCGTGGCGTCCTTCTTGTCGCTGGAGTTCCGCCGCTCTTCGGGCAGATCGAGGTCGAACCCGACGCAGGCGCGAAACAGGCTCCGCGGGAATCGATCGGCGACCAGATCCTCGAATCGCAGAACCTTCAGTTGATCGCCGAACGTTTCGACGATCGCCCGGTTCATGAAATAGAAGCCCGCGATCTCCCGGCGGATCTGGGCCGCGCCGTCCGCCCGCATCCCTTGCCCGTCGATCTTGGTCTTCAACGTCGATTTCAGGATCGACCGGTCGGATCGAATCGCAGCGACGAACTCGACGCGATCGAAGTTGCGGTTGAGCGATTCGCGAAACGCCCGCATCCGCGGTGCGTTCGCCGGCTCGTGCAGGAGCGCGGCCATCCGTTCCGCCGAGAGCAGCAGCGTGTCGTAGCCTTCCGCCATCTCGCGGAGCTGCCGGACGTCTTCGTCGATCGACTCGGGCGTGCCGCGTGACAGGCGCACCGCCAGCGCCTGATGCTGCAGCGCGTCGCCGAACGTCAGCCAGTCGTCGAGCGGGTAGAGCACGCCCGCATCGGCGAGCGCGTCGGCATGACTGCGACAGGCGGATTGAAACGACGTCGTGCCAGTCTTCGGGAGACCGATATGAACGACCGCTGAGGTCATGGTCGACTAATCCCCGAACCGGAGGAAGAGAGCGAGTTCAGTCCGTAGATCGACTCGAGCGTGTCGGCGTTCGTCGCGAGCGTCTCGTTCAACTGGCGATCCATCCACTCGTCGAGCATCCGCGAGATCTCTTCGTCCGTCGCCCGATCGAGGTGCAGCCCCGCGAAGATTCGCTGATACGCCGTTTCCACCCGCGGTGCGTAGGGCGTCGATTCGCCGAGCACGTTGAAGACCGCCATCCGCACGGCGCTCATCAGGAAGCGCCGGGCGTCCTTCTGCTCGCTGGCGTTGGTCTTCAGGTCGGGAAGTCCCGCCTCGATGCCGGTGCAGACCTTGAGCAGACTCGCAGGAAACGGTTCGGCGACCAGGTCCTCGAACCGCAGCGCTCGGAGCCGCCCAGTCAGCGCTTCGACGATCGCGCGATTCATGCGATAGAAGTTCTCGACGTGCTTGCGAACGTAATCGGCGCCGTCCAGCGGCATGCCCCGACCTTCGATCTTTTCCCGCAGCGCCGAACGAAGCAGCGCCCGGTCCGTACGCACGACGCAAACGAATTCGACGCCGTCGAACCGGCGTCCGAGCGCGTCGCGAAAGAGTTGCATCGCCGCGACGTTCTTCGGATTGTTCAGCATCACCGCGAAGCGCTCGGCGGAGAGCAGCAGCGTCCGATAGCCGTCAGCCGCCAGACGCAGTCGCGCGACGTCCTGGTCGATCGATTCCGGCGTACCGCTGGCCACCCGCAGAGCCAGCGCCTGGTGCAATGCGGCGCCGGGGAACATGGCCCAGTCGTCGGTCGGGTAGAGGACGCCCTGCTTCGCGAGCGCATCGCGACCCTGCATGCACGCCAGTTGAAACGACGTCGTGCCAGTCTTCGGAAGACCTATGTGAACGACGGCGGTAGGCATGTTCTGGTTTTCGCCGCTCGCTCAGGTCGCCGTCGCCGAAAGGCCGTAGATCGAATCGAGCGAACCGGGATGGGCCCGCAGCGCCGCATCCAGTTGGACGTCGATCCATTCGGTCAGCATGCCCGTGATCTCGTCGTCGATTTCCGGATCGAGATCGATGCCGGCGAAGATCCGCCGATAGGCTTCATGAATCTTCGGCGTATGAGGCGAAGGCTCGCCTGTGTAGTTGAACAGGAGCATCCGCACGTTGCTCATCAGGAAGCGCCGAGCGTCCTTATCCTCGCTGGTGTTCCGCTTCAGGTCGGGAAGATCGTGCTGGATCCCCGTGCAGGCCTTGAGCAGGCTCGTCGGAAACGGCTGCGCGACCAGGTCCTCGAACCGCAGCACGCGAAGCTGACCGGCGAAGATCTCCGCGATCGCCCGGTTCATCTCGAAGAAGCCGGCGACTTCGTTCCGAATGAACGCGGCGCCGTCGAGCGGCATCCCGTGACCGTCGAGCTTGGTCCTGATCGTCGAAGTCAGCAGGGAGCGCTCGGAACGAATCGTGCAGATGAACTCGACCCGCTCGAACTCCCGGTTGAGCGCGTCCCGGAACGCCCGCATCCGGTCGAACGTCTTCGGATCGTGGAGCAGCGCGGCGAAACGCTCCGACGAGATCAGCAGAATCGGATGATCCCCGGCGGTTTGACGCAGCCGGCGAACGGTCTGATCGATCCAGTCGATACTTTCGGACCCGACGCCGACGGCGAGGGCCTGATGCTGGATGGCGCCGTAGGTGAGGTACTCGTCCCGCGGGTAGAGGATCCCCTTTTCGAGGAGCGCCTCGCTTCCTTTGGCGCACGCGACCTGCAGCGAGGTGGTGCCCGTCTTGGGAAGCCCGAGGTGGATTATCGCCGTCGTCATCGCTGAACCTGGAGGATGGCCGCTCCCGACGCGATTCCCGCGAGAGCCCCACCGTCCGGCCAGACGACAGAGCCTCGCAATGCTACCCTCCCATCCGAACCCGTCAAGCGACGAGTCCGGCGGGAGTTGCGTCGATCGACTTCCGGTTCCCCCGGTAACGATTGCAGGGCTGAATCAGGCACGTCGCGGTTGCTGGTTCGCGATCTCGCTATTAACGTAGAGGTACGTCCTTTCCCCTTGCGTCCGCCGGTTATGACACGTACGCCGATCCTCCCCTCGTTAGGAATAATCCGGCGGACGGGCGACGCATTTTCTCCTTGTCCGGTCCGATCCGCTGCGATCGCTGAAGGGATCTAGGCCGAAGATTGCGGACTACGTTCGCGAAGAGAAAGTGACGCCTCGATCCGCGTGCTAGGCTAAAACCGCAGGGTGGGTACACGGTCCGGGGACGCAATACTTTTCCCAGTCGTCGCGTCGCGATCCCCGCGTTATCCCGCCTCCGCGAAAGCGCGAGGCGCGTCCCAGGCGAGTTGCATTCAGAGGCAGTGCGTAATGACCCAGAACGGAAGACCGTCCCCACCGAAGTCGAGCGGCATGCTGCAGGGCGTCGCCGATTCGGTAAAGAGGGTCTTCTCGCGCCGCGCGCCCGTTCCGCCCGTGCAGGTCGATGCATCGGGCCGCTTCATCGACCCGTTCGCTGACTGGAAGCCGCGCACCGCGCCCCGGTCGGCGCCGGAGTGCGGCGTCGTGGTCCACCTGTACTACCCCGACATGTGGGACGAGATCGCCGACTATCTGGCGAACGTCCGGCAGCCGTTCGGTCTGCACATCTCGCTCTGCTCGTCGACCGCCGGCAACGTGCTCGGTCGCATCCGGGAGAAGTACCCCGACGCCGACGTCGCGACGCTGGAAAACCGCGGACGCGACATCGCGCCCTTCAACCACTTTCTGACGCAGGGCAAGCTCGATCGATACCTCTGCGTCTGCAAGATCCATACGAAGAAGAGCCCGCATCGCTGGGACGGGGACGACTGGCGCCGGATGTTGATGGACGAACTTCTCGGTTCGTCCGGCCGCATCGACTACGTCATCGACTCGTTTCGCCGGATCAACGACCTGGGCGTGGTCGGTCCCGCGGCGATGTGTTTCAGCCGTAAAGACCGCTGGGGCGATAATCGGCAGATCTTCGACGATCTCGCGACGCGTCTGCATCTGGGCGAAGAGGATTCGCTGCGCTTCTTCGCCGGGTCGATGTTCTGGTTCCGACCCGCGGCGTTCGAGCTGCTCCGTCGACTCGATCTCAAGTTCGAGGACTTCCCCGAAGAAGCGGGCCAGCTTGACGGCACGCTCGCCCATGCGATGGAGCGACTCTTCTCGCGCGCCGCGATGGCGCAGGGTTATCGCTCGCTCGGAATCAGCTCGCATCCGCCCGGTCTGTTCGACGAAGAGCGCTACGTCGCCGCCCATCCGGAGGTGACCGAGCGCATCGAGAGCCGGGACTACAAGGCGGGCTACCAGTTCCTGATCAACGAGGGCTTCCCGGACGGACTCTGGCCGCACTGCTTCCAGCCGGCGGAACTAGGGCGTCCGCTGCCCGGCGCGGACGTGCGCCTCGTCGCGTTCCACCTGCCGCAGTTCCACCCCATCCCCGAGAACGACAAGTGGTGGGGCAAGGGCTTCACCGAGTGGACCAACGTCATCAAAGGAACGGCGCACTTCCCCGGACATGAACAGCCCCGGCTTCCGGCGGATCTGGGCTTCTACGACCTGCGCAACGACGAGACGCGCGACGCCCAGGCCGAACTGGCCGAATACCACGGCGTTCACGCCTTCTGCCACTATTACTACTGGTTCAACGGCAAGCGTCTGCTCCACCGTCCGCTCGACGCGATGCTGAAGACGGGGACGCCGAACTTTCCGTTCTGCCTCTGCTGGGCGAACGAGAACTGGACCCGTCGCTGGAACGGCGGCGATCGCGAGATCCTGATCCCGCAGACGTACCAGCCCGGCTTCGCCTCGCGGTTCATCGAAGACATCCTGCCGTTCCTCGAAGATCCGCGCTACCTGCAATTCGAAGGCAAGCCCATCCTGCTGGTCTACGACGCGCTCTCCATTCCGGAAATCGCCAGCGTCACCGACACATGGCGGAAGGCATGCAAGCGTCGCGGCCTGCGCGACGTCCATCTGGCCGCCGTGCGAAAGCCGCACTACCCCGATGCCGACTGCAGGAACGCCGGCTTCGACTCGGTCGTGAACTTCCCGCCGTTCGGCGTCTCGTGGAAGGAACTGACGCCCGAGATCGAAGGCCTCGATCCCGCCTTCCGCGGGAAGATTTACGACTACGCGACGGTCGTCGAGGGCGATCTGGCTCGCGGCGAGACGGAGGATCACTCCTTCGTCCACCGCGGGGTCATGCTGGGCTGGGACAACACCGCCCGTATGGGGCTCGATTCGCACATCGCGCATGGCTGCACGCCGGAAACCTACGAGCGCTGGCTCGCGGGCGTCGTGCGTCAGGTGCGGGAGCGTCCCGGCGCCGAAAGCCCGCTGGTCTTCATCAACGCCTGGAACGAGTGGGCCGAGGGAACCTACCTTGAGCCGGATCAACGGCATGGCTCCGCCTACCTGCAGGCCACGTCCCGTGCGCTGGCCGGCATCACGGAACCTGCCCCCGCCGAGCGACCTTTGCAGGGCGCCTGAAGCCGCTCGCGTTACCACTGGCGCGATGCTGACCGAGGACTCGACACGCCTGCCGCTGCGACACGCGGACCTTCTCCTGAACGTATCGCACGGCCTGGCGCTTCCGAGACCAGGCTGAGCGCCCAGCGGGCGACGGGGCTCAGAAGTTCCCCAAGGCGACTCCCTTAAGAATCGCCTTGTCGACTTCCGCCTCGGCCAGCAGCTTCTTGAGCCGGGCCTTCTCGATCTCCGACTGCTTGAGCCGCTTGGCCTCCTCCGACCTCATGCCGCCGAGACGATATTCGCGTCGGTACCCGTTCCGCCAGCGGAAGCAGGTCGCTTCGCTGATCTCCAGCCCCTGAGGCACATCGGCGAGTTCTTCGTCCGCATTCCGCATCGCGGAGCTTCGCCACGATCTGCGCCGGGGAATGCAGTTCTCGTCGCTTCGTGATCGAGAGTCCTCTCGCCGATTCTATCGGACCAGAACCCTCACGCCGCGCGGGTCAGTTCAAGGGGTGCAGGCCCTTCCGCTGAGGGTCGGCGTGCTCCCCTTCGCTCATCGCTCTCCCGGCTTCGGAAGTTCCGCTTCGCTGGTCACGTTTCGGCGCCGTTCGTCGATCATGACGGAGCTGTGAAACTCGCGCGCGACGTCGTATTCGCGAATGCCCTCGCGGTCTTCCGCGATCCTGACCATGTACTCGCTATAGACCGTCAGGATGAGAAACAGGAGCGTGAACTGGCACGACATGAACACGCTCAACGAGGTCCACCCTTCGATCACGTCGTCGTTGAACAGCCGAAGGCCGAGCGCGTAAACGGAAATGGCCACGCTCAGAAGGCTAGCCAGCAGGCCGGTCAGCCCCACGATGCGAAGCGGCGCGAGCGAGTAGTGAACGACGATCGTCGCCGCTTCTCTCGCTCCTTTGAGAAGGCTCTTGCGGTGACGAGTTCCCGGCGCGAACGAGTAGACATGCACGTCGGATCGCGCGAGCGCCCGGGACATATCGACGAAGAGCAGCTTGATCCGGCGACGTCGCGACATCAGAAGATTGACGCCGCGGCGGCTGATCGCCCTCAGCATGGTCGCGTGCTTGGGGACGCGATAGGGCACGAACGCTCGAACGACCGTTCGGAACCCGACGCTGAACGGCAGATAGACGAGACTACGCGACGATCGGCAGACTCCGACGACCAGATCGTTGCCTTGAAGCGCGTTCCTCGCGATCTCCGGAACGACGCTCGGCGGGTCGGTGCGAGGATCCATCACGACGACGACGTCGCCTATCGCGTTTTCCAGACCCGCCGCGCACTGCAGTTCGCGATCAGGCGCCTCGAACAATTCAATGACGCGGACGCAAGGATTCTCGTCCACGATCGACTGCAGCTTCGACTCGGACGTCTCCCCGATCGAGGCGTCGACGATCACGATTTCGTAATCGTCGAACGTCTCCTGCAATATGGCGGAAAGGGCGCGCACGAAGTCGGCGAACTCGTGACCTTCGTCTCGAGTGGGCAGCACCGCCGATAGAAAGCAATCCGATAGCTTCATTGGACCGACCTGATTAGACGCCCGGTGCGCTAGGCAAGCGCTGATCCGCTTGGATTGCCTCGACCACGTCGTAGACGCTGTCTATCTTCGCTCCAAGCACGCAGTGCAGGTTGGCCAGGCCCTGGTCGCGGCGAAGGAGGATCGGACGGCTGTCGTTCGCTTCGCTCGCCGGCAGAACCGTTTTGATTTCCCAGAGCGAATCTACGTACTTCGCGGACTCCAGCGATGGCATGTAGCGAGTCGCGTCCCTGATCATTCGACGCCAGTTCGAGCGGCGAAGCGGCGAGCGCAGGACGGTCGCCGGGTCGACGCCTTCCGGCCCGCGGTCCAGCCACGCGAAGTGGGGCGTGTAGCGTACGTGACTGAGCGTATGCGCCTGTCTCGCTGGAAACGGCAAGAACGAGAAGAAGGGTCCGCACATCACGGTCACGCCGATCGATTTCAAGCTCTCAGGAATATGCATTAGGCACATCTCAGCCAGCTCGTGCTTTAGCGGGATCGTCGGAAGTTCCGACCGGCGAAGCAGCGTATTGATCCCGGCGTAAGCACAGTTATAGATCTCGTTCGCGATGACCGTCCGAGGACCCTCGCTCGTCTCCAGGCGAACTTCCAGACGATCGTCTGGAAGACGTTCCACTCGTTGAGCCGACGTGGACGTCCAGAGATGGGCGCCTTCGTCCTTTAGCCGGTGGAGCATCCTTTCGCGCAGCTTCTCGGCGTTGAAAGCATGTTCCGTCGTCGAGAAGACTTCTTCGATCAGGCGATCGCTGAAATGCCGCTTCAGATCGCCGCTGGCACGATCGCAACGGGCTCCGATCCGGTCGCAAAACAGCTTGAACTGCTTAGCCGTCAGATTGCCGAGGACGCTCCCGACGGCGTACAGACTTTCGTAGTCGTCGACGATGCAGTCAGAGAACTCCGCTACGAAGCGGGGAAAAGACGTTCTGGCGCGCAGGGCCGTAAGAACGCTGCGCGGATAGTGGTAGCCATTGTGTACGCGAGCCTGATTGGAGAACGAAGCCCGCGACATCGCAGCAGGCTCAGCCTCGACCGTCAGGACGCTGCGGCCCAGGCGGGCGAAGTAGGCCGCGATATAGAGGCCGAAAAAGCCGCCTCCGACGACAAGAACGTCGTACCGATCCTTGGAGGCGGAAGTAAGCATCGGCCGGAGGGCGAGCGGCGGGAAATCGAGCGCCGCGGGCTAGCAGAATTGACTTGAAGAGTCCTGGCAGTCCGGCAAGAAAATCGACGGACTGCTAGGTGAGTCTATTCCAATTGTCGAAAGCTGAACGCCGTAATCCTGAAAATCTCGCCTGCAGCGTCGTCGCTTCATCCGGAATAGATGCGCCTCCCCTGTGACTCGCACAATCAACCCGATTGGGCGTGATCGAAAGTCACGATCGGCGCGTAGCCGTTGGCGAACTCGGCATCGTTCGCTTCGGGAAAAAGAAGCTTGCGCCAGTCCCTCGCGAGGCCGGTCAGCGCTTCGCTGCCGAGCGCCAGTTGTTCGGTGACTTCGTCGCGGAGCCGTCGGCAGAGGCGGGCGCTTTGCAGAATTCGGTGCAGTCAGCGTAAATTCGTGGTTTGCGGAGCTTGACGACGACCCGCACGTGATAGACATGCTTCCGCATCGGCGTCTACCGTCCGCCGATTGCGTCAGTCGCTTTCCCCAGGCATCGTCGAGAGCGCTCGGTCGATCGAGAGCTTGCCCGCGCCGACGATCAGCAGGAAGAGCGAGCCGGTCAGCATCGCGAAGTCCGTGCGGGCGTCGTGAGCCATCTCCCAGATGCCTTCGTTCTGCAGGATGGGGATCTTCGTCGTCGCGATCGCCACGAGCATGATCGTGATCGTCGGAAAGACGGCGAGTCGCGTCAGCGAACCCAGCACGATCAGCGCGCCGCAGACGGTCTCGAACGAGCCGACGATCCAGCCGAGTAGTTCCGGCTCGGGGAGTCCGATCTTCTCGAACCGGCCCGCGCCGCGGTCGCCCGGAAAGAGAAACCTCTGCACGCCTTCCGACAGGAACGTCAGACCGACCGCCAGCCGGATCAGCAGAACCGAGGCCGGTGCCTGAGTCGCGAGGAGGCGTCTCCAGGACGGCATGATCACTTCGGGGCTGGAAGGGCGACCGCCTCGACGGCCTGGCCGGCGGAGAGCGATCCGCCGTCCTTGAGGACGATCTGTTCCGATCCGGAAAGTCCTTCCGCGATCTCGACGTCGGTTCCGCTCTTGAGCCCGACCTTCAGCGGCTTGCGGACGATCTTGCCCGCTTCGACGGCGGCGCAGTAAGCGGCGCCCCCTTCGTAGAAAACCGCGGTCGCAGGCAGCGCCAGAACGTCGCTTCGCTCATCGAGCAGAATCGTCACGGTCGCATAGGCGCCGGGGCGAAGCTGCTTTTCTTCGTCCGATGCCTCGATCTCGACGCGGAGCGTCCGGTTCGCCCGGTCGAGCGCCCACGAGGTTCGAGCGACCCGTCCGTCGAACGTACGATCGCCGAGCGCCTGGACGCGGATCGTCGCCGAATCGCCGTTCTCGCCGGCGTCCACCAGCGCAGCCTCCATCTCGGGTACGTCCAGATAGACCCGCACGCGGTCGCTGCGAACCACGGTCAGGCAGGGCTCCGACTGGGCGCCCGGCGGCTGGACGAAGGCGCCCGGATCGACCGAGCGAGTCGTCACGATGCCGTCGAAGGGCGACTTGATCGAAGCGTATCCCTGCATGGTCTTCGCCCGCGCGAGATCGGCTTGGGCGACGCGTGCTTTCGCCTTCGCGACGGCGAGGTCGGCTTTGGCCTGCTCCAGCGCAGCGCGGGCCTGACTCCCGTCAGCCTCGGCGACGGCGACGGCAGCGTTCGATTCCTGCTGCGCAGCCTCTGCGGAGCGAAGCTGATTGCGGGTCTCGTCGGCCACCTTCTCGGTGACCGAACCGGACTGGGCGAGTCGCACGATGCGATCGGTTTCGAGTCGCCAGCGTTCCAGATCGCTCGCCGACCGATCGATGCCGGCCTTCGCCGCGGCGACGCGAGCGTCGGCCGCCTGCACCGCCGATTCTGCGGAGACGATCATGGCGCTGGCCGCATTCACGTCCGCGGCGGCCCGATCGACCAGCGCTTCCTTCTGAGCGACGTCATCGGCCAGTTCGGGTACGTCGAGTTCGATCAACGCCTGACCCTTCGCCACGACGTCGCCGATGTCGACCGAAACGCTGCCGACGTAGCCGGGGAGCTTCGCGTACAGCGGCGCCGCTTCGTACGCCTCGATTCTCGCCGGCTGGACCGTCGAGCGCGACAGCGTCTTCCGTTCTGCACGCACGACCGTGACGCGAGGCAACGAACCGCCCGCCGAAGACGCCGCGGCGTTCGATCCCTTACCGTCGACGGCGACGGCGGCGTTCTCGCAGCCGATGAAAGCGACGAGGCAGGCCGACGCTCCGAGCGAAAAGGCTGCTTTGCAGAATCGAGAGATCATGGTTTTCACGTCAGTCGCGAAGTCACGGTCGGGGAGATCGTCGTCATTCATTCGGTCGCCGGAACCGCGTCGGCCGCCGGATCGTCGGGATCGAGCGAGGGGGAGGCAGTCGACGCTCGCCCCTGCAGCGATGCGAAGACACAGGGAAGAATCAGCAGCGTCGCCGCCGTGGCCGCGATCAGTCCGCCGATGACGGCGCGTCCGAGCGGCGCGTTCTGAGCGCCTGCCTCGCCGAGAGCCAGCGCCATCGGCAGCATGCCGGCCACCATCGCGCAGCTCGTCATCAGGATCGCGCGCAGCCGGCTTCCGGCGCCCGTCACTGCGGCGTCGGTCGAGGAGAGGCCTTCGCGGCGGCGCTGCTCCGCGAACGTGACCAGCAGGATCGCGTTCGCCATCGCCACGCCGACCGCCATGATGGCGCCGATGAACGACTGAATGTTCAGCGTCGTTCCGGTCAGCCAGAGCATCAGCACGACGCCGGCGACGACCGCCGGAATCGTAGACGTCGCAACCAGCGCGAGGCGAATCGATTGAAAGTTCGCGGTCAGCAGCAGGAAGACCGCCGCGATCGCGAGGAGCAGGCCGATCGTCAGCCCCGACTGCATCTCGACCATCGGCGGGACCTGGCCGCGAAGTTCCACCTGCACGCCGGAGGGCGGATCGCCCGCGCGCTTCAGCGCGTCTCGGATCTCGCCCGCCACGCTTCCGAGGTCGGCGCCGGCGACGTTCGCCGTGAGCGTGATCTGGCGCCGCATGTTGTACCGGTCGTATTGTCCCGGCATCGTTCCGGTTTTCAGGTCCGCCACGTCGCGCAGGAGAAGCTGCCGATCGTCGAGCCGCCTGAGCGGAATCCGCCCGAGATCCTCCGCGCTGTCGACTGCGTCGAAGTCTCCCGTATTGCGTACGACCGAGCGCGGGATCTCGACCTGCACCTGATACGCGATTCCGCTCTTCGGATCGGCCCAGTAGTTCGGCACGACGAAGCGGCTGGACGACGTCGCGGTCACCAGCGCTCGCGAGACGTCGACCGGCGTGAGCCCTGCCATACCCGCCTTCTCGCGGTCGACGTTCACTTCGATCGTCGGGTAATCGAGCGACTGACCGACCTGCAGATCGCGGAGCGAATCGATCTCGGTCAGCTCGGTCCGGATCTTCTCCGCATGGGCACGGTTGTCGGCGAAGGCGGGACCGCTGATCGCGATCTCGACCGGCGTGGGCGATCCGAAGCTCATCACTTCGTTGACGATGTCGGAGGGCTCGAACGAGAAGCGAACGTTCGGAAGTTCCTTCGCCAGGCGTTCGCGCAGGCGTTCCTTCAGAGCCTCGTCGCTCTCGTGCAGATCGTCAGCGAGATCGACGTACAGAATCGCTTCCTCCGGTCCGCGCGACCACTGATAGACGGCGTTGACCGGAAAGTTGGAGTGGATCATCCCGACGTAGCCGAGCGTCAGTTCGACGTTCTCCGGCCCGAGTTCGTCGCCGATGATGTCGAGCGCCTGTTTCGCGTAGGCCTCGCTCCGAACGATGTGCGTGCCGTCGGGCGCCCGCATCCGGAGGCGGAACTGGCCCGCATCGGCGACCGGGAAGATCGAGCGACCGAGCTGCGAACCGACCAGGACGACGATCGCCACGCTGGCGACCAGATAAACGACCACGACCGCCCATCGGAGGCGCACGAGGCCGGCGACGGTCCCTTCATAAGCTGTCCTCATCCGATCGAACATTCCGGGTCGCCGGCCCTCCCCGTGACCATGCGACCCGCGCTTCAGCAGCCAGACGGAAAGCACCGGCACGAACGTGCTGGAAAGAATGTACGAGGCGATCATGGCGAAGCCGACTGCCAGCGAGAGCGGCACGAACAGCCCTTTCGCCGCTCCCTGCATGAAGAACGACGAAACGAATACGGCCAAGATGCAGAGCATCGCGAGCAGTCGCGGAACGGCCGTCTCCGCCGAGCCCTTTTTCACCGCGACCGCGACCGGCTCGCCGCGATCGAGGTGGGCGTGAATGTTCTCGATCGCGACCGTCGCTTCGTCGACGAGGATGCCGATCGCGAGCGCCAGCCCCCCCAGCGTCATCAGGTTGATCGTCTGGTCGGTGATCCAGAGCGCGACCACAGCCGCCATCAGCGCCAGCGGAATGTTCAGCGCCACGATCAGGGCGCTTCGCCAGTCGCGCAGGAACACGAGAATCATCAGGCCGACCAGGAGCGCGCCGAGAGCGCCTTCCAGCACGACGCTCTCGACCGCCCGCGTGACGTAGGGCGACTGGTCGAATTCGAAGCGGACGTCGATCCCTTCGCCTTCCGCGCCGAGGGCTTCCTTCATCTTGGGAAGCGCGGTCTTGATCTCGTGAATGACGCTCATTGTCGAAGCGTCGGAGCGCTTCGTCGCCAGGATGTAAACGGCCCGGCGACCGTTGACCAGCGCGTAACCCGCCGGCGCGTCGGCGCTGTCCTGTACGAACCCGATGTCGCGAATGTAAACCGGCGACGCGCCGCCGCGGATCGGAATCGTTTCAAGCTGCTTCGCCTCGCGAACGACCGAGTTCACCGGCACCATCGGGTACATGTCGCCGACCGGGACGTTGCCCGAGGGGCTGATGGCGTTGCCCTTGACGAGCGCGTCGATCACTTCGTCGGGCGACATGCCGTACGACTGCAAACGCTGGGGGTCGACCGTCACGACGATCGAGCGCGCGCTTCCGCCGAAGGGGGGGCGGCGCCGACACGCCCGGCAGGCTCGAGAACATCGGCCGCACGCGGAAGAGCGCCAGGTCCTGAATCTCCGAGATCGATCGCGTGTCGCTCGACAGGACCAGGTAACCGACAGGAACGCTCCCTGTGTCGAACCGCATCACGAAGGGCGAGACCGTCCCGGGGGGCATGAAGGCCTGCGACCGGTTGACGTAGTTGATCGTCTCCGCCATCGCCTGCGCCATGTCGGTGCCGGGATGGAAGTAGAGCTTCATCAGCGCCGTTCCCTGCACGTTGCGGGATTCGACGTGATGGATGCCGCTGATGTAGAGGAAGTGGTACTCGTAGTAGTTGGTGAGGAAGCCTTCCATCTGCGCCGGGTCCATGCCGCCGTACGGCTGGCAGACGTAAATCACCGGCAGGTTCAGGCTCGGGAAGATATCGACTTCCATCCCCTTGGGCAGACCCTGGGGATACGGAATGCCGACCTGCTCGAAGAGCGGTTTCCCGATAGCGAGGAAGCTGGCGGCGGCGATCGCGAGGATCGCGACCATCACCGTAAAGGGCCGCCGGAGCGCGGAGACGATCAGATGCATGGAAGACCGGAGCGGACGTAGCGGTTAGGAAAGGCGGGGCGCAGCGACGAGCGAGTTTCGATCTTCCTCCGAATCGAAGCGCTTTCACCGAACGGAATCCCAGTACGATGCGGATCGAGTGCCTCCGCCGACTCGTCTCTCGCAGTTGCCTCCTGGCAGCGGCGGCATCGGTCGGCTGCTCCGCCACGCCTCGCCGCGACTGGGACGGACGACCGCCTGCCTCGACGGGTACCGCTTCGGCGGCGAAAGCGGAGCATCCCGCGATCGCCGACTGGAAGGCGATGATCGCGCGCAGCAAGGGCCGGACGCCGGTCGAGCAAGCGCACGAGGCAGGGACGCGCCTCGCGGAAACCGCCGGAGACGGATCGGTTGACCGTTCGGCGCCGGGAACCGCGACGTCGGTGCGAACGGTCGCTTTCGTCGCGACCGAACAAGCGAGGGCAGGCGGAGCAGCTTCGAGCGTCGACTCGACGGATGCTTCCGCGCGACTGCCGCTCGCTCCTCCTCTGCTGGAAGAATCCTCGTCGGCGGCCATCGCCGCGACGCCGCAGGGCGCCCCTTCGCTGGATTCGAGGCTTTCGGCTCCGCTGCAGAACGTTCCGTTCGGCAGCGCTGCCGCTCCCGTTTCGATCGATCTGGCGTCGGCTCTCGAAATCGCGGCAGGTCAGAATCCGGAGGTAGGCTTCGCGCGGCAACGGGTGAACGAGGCGTATGCCCGCGTCCGTCGCGCGGTAGTGATGTGGCTTCCCTCGATCCGTGCGGGCGCGAACTGGAATCATCACGACGGTCGCATTCAGGACGTCGCCGGCAACATGATCGAGACCAGCCGCAGTTCCGTCTACGGCGGTCTCGGCGCCCAGGCGGTCGGCGCCGGCTCGCCCGCTGTCCCCGGAGTCTCCGTCAACGTCGCCGTCCGCGACGCCGTCTTTCAGCCGCGCATCGCCGAGCAGACTATGTGCGCCCGGCGGTTCGAGAGCCGCGCTGTGGCGAACGACGTGCTGACGAACGCCGCAGTCGCCTACGTCGATCTGCTCGAAGCCCTTCAGACGGAAGCCGTCGCGCAGGAGACGCTCGGCCATGCGGAGCGCCTGGCCGAACTGACGGGATCCTTCGCCGAAGTCGGACAGGGTCTGCGCAGCGACGCCGACCGTGCGGACGCCGAACTCGCCGCGCGCCGGATCGAAGCCCGTCGTACCGCGGAGGGGTCTCGCGTCGCCGCGACCCGCCTCGCCAGGCTGCTCAGCGTCGATCCGACGACGCCCCTCGTGCCGATGGAGCCGACGCTCGTTCCGCTCGATCTGACGCCGCCGGGAACGTCGCCGCAGGAACTGGTCTCGATCGGTCTGTCGAACCGGCCCGAGCTTTCGCAGAACCGCTACCTCGTCGGCGAGGCGGTCGAGATCCTGCGTCGCGAACAGTACGCACCCCTGCTTCCGAGCGTTCTTCTCGGCGCCAGTTACGGCGGCAACGCGGGCGGACTGGGGAGCGACCTCGACAACTTCGGCGACCGCGTCGATCTCGACGCCGCCGCCTTCTGGGAGATCCGCAACCTCGGAGCCGGCGAACGCTGGGCTCAGAACGAAGCGAACTCGCGCGTCGAACAGGCGAAGTGGCGCCAGGTCCAACTGATGGATCAGGTCGCGTCGGAGATCGTCGAAGCCCACGCACAAGTGACCGAGCGCGTCGAACAGGTGGCACTCGCCCAGGACGGCGTCGAAGCGGCGAAGTCCTCCTACGACCGCAACGTCGTCCGCATCCAGGAGGCGCAAGGCCTGCCCATAGAGACCCTGCAGGCGCTTCAGGCGCTCGACGCCGCTCAGCGTCAGTACGCCCGCACCGTCGCCGACTACAACCGCGCCCAGTTCCGCCTCCACCGCGCCATCGGCTGGCCGGTGGAAGCGACCTGATCGCATCGGAAGACTGCGCAAGCAGCGATCGCACCCCGGCGGCAGGATAGCCGCGCTCCCTCGCGACGCGACCGAGTCAATTCCGCCGAAGCGAACAGCGGATGGGGCGGGATTCGACGCGACTGACGCAAGCGGCGATGGATTCGGATGTTGCGGAAACATCCTTATTTCGCGCGGTGCAAAATCCGGTGCAGTCGATGCGAAAGCCTTGCTTGAAGAAGGCAATGACGATCTGCGGGCGGTCGTCTCAGCATGGCCCGGATTGTGCCCAGCTGCGAAGCGAGAGATTCAAGCGATCGTCCGCCTGGCTGTGCCGAATGAGAACCGAAGCTAACAGCTTTGGCAGGGATCATCCACGCATTGGTTATCCGTCTTACCGTGATGACATTGCGTGAGACCGCGAGAGCATACCGCCCGAAATGTTCCGGGCTTGGAACCCGTTCTGGAGCAGGATGCGCGTCGCGTAGTAGGCGCGCCCACCGGAGCGACAGATGACGTGAATTTCCCGGTCGCGGGGGAGCTCTTCGAGACGGCGGCGAAGCTGCGGCAAGGGGATGTTGAGCGCCCCTGGAACCGACTCGACTTCTAGTTCCGAAGGATTGCGTACGTCGAGCACGAATGCGCCGTCTAGCGAACTCCAGTGGCTAATCGGCATGTCACTGCGGAGCACATTGGCCGCAACCATTCCGGCAAAGTTGACGGGGTCTTTTGCGCTGCCGAACGGCGGCGCATAGCACAACTCGGCCTCCTCTAGGTCGTAGATCGTCGCCTTCATCTGGATTGCCATGGCGAAGGCATCGATCCGTTTGGCGACGCCGTCTTCCGCGAGCGCCTGCGCGCCCAGAAGTAGCCCGTCGGATTTGCGAAACAGGACCTTGATCGCCATCATTTTGGCGTCCGGGTAGTATCCGGCGTGCGAGTTCGGATAGAGGTAGATCTTCTCGAAATCCGTGCCTCCGAGTTGCACCAAGGTCTTCTCGCTAGCGCCTGTCTGGCCGATCGCGGCCTCGAACACTTGGCAGATCGAAGTCCCCTGCGTGCCTCGATAGCGCGAATCGCGTCCGGCAATAACATCCGCCGCGATCCGTCCCTGCCGGTTAGCTGGGCCGGCGAGGGGGATCAGCGTCCACTCGCCGGTGACGTAGTCCTTTACCTCAACAGCGTCGCCCACGGCGAAGATGTCGGGATCGCTGGTCCGCATGTGTTCGTCGACGCGGATTCCCCCACGCGGGCCAATCTCGATCCCGGCGGGCTTCGCGAGCGCTGTCTCCGGCCGCACGCCGATCGCCAGAATCACGACGTCCGCAGGATGCGCCTTGCCGGAACTTGTAAGCACCTCCAGCGATCCATCGGCGACTTGTCGAAACCCGGCCACGCCGTCATTGAGTTCGAGTCGGACGCCGTGCTTGATCAGGTAGAACTCGACAAGCCGCGCCATCTCTGAATCTAGCGGAGGCATCACCTGTTTCAACTTCTCGATCAGTGTCACCTCCAGCCCGAGATGGGACAGGTTTTCCACCATCTCCAACCCGATGAACCCGCCTCCGACGACCACCGCGCGCTTCGGCTTGGTCACGACTTGTAAGCCCGTGTACGAGTCGAGCCCGGTCCGTGGCTCGGAACCTCGTTGCAGCCATTCGCGAATGATGCGAGCGTCCGGGACTGTCCTGACCGAAAAAATTCCTGGAAGGTCGATGCCGGGGAGCGGCGGGCGGATCGGGGCGGCGCCCGGGGACAGCACCAGTTTGTCGTAGGACTCGGTCGACACCTCGCCGGTCGCGACGTTGCGCAGATCGACGGTCTTATTCTTCGGCGAGATGGCGATCGCTTCGCAGCGAGTACGCACGATCACGCCGAACATGTCGCGAAATGTCTGCTCGGTCGCGACGAGCAGGCTGGACTCCTTCTCGATGACGCCTCCGACATGGTAGGGGAGTCCGCAGTTTGCATACGAGACGTACGGCCCGCGTTCCACCATCAGAATCTCGGCCTGTTCATCCAAACGACGCAGGCGCGCGGCACACGACGCTCCGCCAGCCACTCCGCCAACGATGATGACTTTCATGGGATGCTCCGGGTCGTCTGGACGACATGTTCAGGGGCTCGCACGCCTGGAGGGGGCTTTCTTCGTCCCCACGAGGGCTGCCAAACCGAGTGTCCCGACAGGGGGCAGTGCATGCCCGGCGCCGCGAATAGAACTACGATGCTGACGCCATCCAGCGCCTATTGCGCGGGCGGACACAGCGCCGCAGCACGACCTGGGGCATCTGAAACCACGGTCGTCAACGAGGCCCAATTCCAACGGAAAGTCTCGAGAATCAAGGGAATCTGAATCAGATTCTTTAACAGCCTGTCGCCTTTACGAGCGTGAAGCGCTCGATAGCGAAACTTCCGCGATCGCCGACTTCATATCAGAACTTTCAGCACGCGCTCAATCAGTTGGTCGACGGAGAAGGTCGTCAGCAAAAGCGGCGCGATCGGCAAAAGGGCAGGCACCGCGACGAATGCCACGTTCTTCATCGTGAACGGGACCGACTGGATACCCCGGACAGTCTCAAAGCTATTGTGCAGGTCGGCCAGTGACTGAATGTCCGGGCTGCCCAGCAGCGGTTCGTCGGTTACGCGGGGACAGCGCATCCACTTGCGATTGAACTCGCTTGCATAGACCTGTCCCAGCGCGCTGAATTCCTCTAATCCCTTGCGCCGGGCTGCCCATAGCTGCGGACAGAAGACCATCAGGGGTCCGAGTATAAGAAACACCAGCAGCGCCGCGGTGCCGAAGATCTCGACCTTGAAATCGAGCAGCTTCGCCCCGGTGTAAAAAAGCCTGTTGGCGAGCACCCCGGAAGCCATCGTCCCTGCTGCAAGCGACACGAAAACGAAAGCGCGGCTGGAGTGCGTGAGGAAGTGCAGTCCAGCAGCGCCGTCAGGATGAGTCGGTTCCAAGTTCAGCTCTGTGCGCGCCACTTGCCACAGGAATCGCGCCCAGATGAAGAACCTGAAAAACCATCGCAACACTAGAAACTGTAGTAAGGGCATGCTCACGAGGACAAACCACCAGCCAGCGTACGATAGCTGCATGCCTCCGTCCGCCGAGACGGAATACCAGCTGTTCACGTCGAGCGCAATGAGATCGCGCCAGACGAACGGAATGCCCACACCGTACACGAATATGATCAGCACGACCTCGACCACAATGGAATTACGTAGCCGATGAGCCGAATCAACGGCCGCTTCGAACTGGGACCGCCCTTCGTCGCGTATCAGGCCGTTTTCCACGAATCGGCGCACAATCGGGGGCAGCTTTCGGTGAACGATGACCTCCGCAAATATCAGCAGCGGCGCGGCGATCAATAGGCGCAGATTCGTTTCAATATCCTTCAGGAACGGCAAAGCGAGGCTGCTGTCCCATGCATGTCCTTCGAGAAGGGACAATGCCAGGAGGGGCGTCCACGTCAGCGCGACCAACACGAGCACGCGCCGCCAAGCCAACTCCATCGCATCCCCGGACAGCCGCCCGCGACGAACAAGTTGGTAAAGTGGTCCGCCGGCCACAAGGGAGAAGTCAGTCGACGTGTGAAGCGACGTCACGTCTGAGTCTTTCCATGTTTCCGATAGACCCGCGCGCATCGTTCACCTATCGCTCGCGCCGTCTCAGCCGTTCAAACCTCGGCGTCTCGCTCATACGACACGGAGCGGACGGAAATCTTCCAAGCGGTCGACGCATGATCGAGCCGAATGACTATTCACTTTCGAGAATCTTCAGGATCGCGTTATAGCCTCCGCCGTTGACTGCTTTGAAGCCTGCAGCCTCCAGAACCTTCTGGGCCATGCCGGCTCTAGCGCCCGTACCGCAATAAAGGACGATGACCCGGTCACGCGGCAGTTCATCCAGATGTCGCCTAAGCGTAAACAGGGAAATATGCGTCGCGCCAGGAGCGATGCCCATCTTCGCCTCCAGCTTCGTTCGGACGTCGACTAAGAGCGCACCGCTTTCTAGTAGCGTCGCCACTTCTTCCGGGGGCAGGTTTGTGCTCGCCAGAGAATCGTGTTTTTCCCTTAGCTTACGTAGCGCCACCTAGTCTCTCCTCTTAGACACTGACCTGGACTTGCGGTTGAACCGCGTTGGACTTCCGCAGCTCAACGTTGACGGAGCTTATGGCGATTCACTTCGGAACCCTTAGCGTGGTACTTGTTTGGCATCTGAATCCGACGGGGCAGTCGCTTTTGGTCCAGACCGTAGTTCTTCCATCCCGACTTTGGAATCGAACTTGGCCAGTTGGGTTAGCAGCAGCGCCAGAGGCGACGCGGCCGCAGCCACCGCGGCTTCGACGGAGTTGCCGTCCTTCCCTTTGCCGGTAGCACCGGTCAAGAACGCATCCACCGTGTTGCCAGTCAAGTTGGTCAGCGTGATGAACCGCACGTATGCCAGGATCTCGGCCACCTCCGCATCGCTATAGTGCTGACGCAGGTTCTCGATCGACTCTGGATCGAACTGGTCAAGCTGCTCCGCGTAGTGCTGTGCAAACAGGATCGCCGCAGCCTCGCTGGGATTCTTGGCCTCCAATGACTCGGCCTGGTGGCCGAGGATCTGGTTGACCTCCTCCAGCGGCACTCCCTGAGCCATCGCCCAATGGGTATGTCCCCATTTGCAGTAGCGACAGTCGTTGATCGAGCTCACTGCGAGGAACAGCTTCTCTCTCAGAGCCCCGGCGATTTTCGGATGAAGCGTCGCTTCGAACAGAACCGGGCTCGAAGCTACGACCTCCGCAACCGTCCTGAAAATATTTTCGGCGGTGAGCGTCCGCTTCACTTTGGCGAAGGGAGTTGGCGGCGCGAGCGACTTGCTCTTCGTCGGTGAGTCACCGGCGGCGGTCGTCGCTTCTCGTTTCTGCGGCGATGGGGAATCGGCGGAACTTTGTTCGCTGATCTGGTCAGGAGATTTCGTGCTCATCGCCGCACCTTCTTTCGCGTCTTGGTCAGTCACTAGGGTCTTTCGGAGTCGGCTTCTTCGAGGATGACTTTCTCGGGATCAATGCTGTAGACCCATGGAGCTGAGTTCTTCCAGCCGTTCTTCATCCGCTTTCCGTTAAAGACGCTCCCGGAATCCTGAACGAGATCCCCTTCCACTCCGTCGACAATGTTGTAGGACCGCGTGAATCCAGCTTCCG
The DNA here is from genome assembly GCF_056501455.1 of Lignipirellula cremea. NCBI lineage: Bacteria > Pseudomonadati > Planctomycetota > Planctomycetia > Pirellulales > Pirellulaceae > Lignipirellula > Lignipirellula cremea. Next base: position 3,236,028 of record NZ_CM151415.1, on the reverse strand, counting down.
CAAGCTGGTTCACGGCCATTGCACTTCGGCCGCCGGAGCGGCATGTAAGCAGCAGAACATCGGTCGGCTCGGCGACCTCTTTGACCAGAGCCACAAAGGCCTTGTTGGGTTCTGCTTTGTACTCGAACCTGCGATCCTTTCGCTGATACGAAACGAACGCAATGGGGATGTTCCAAGCCATCTCGGGGTGTCCGACAAACGCAAACTCCTCCGGGGTCCGCACGTCGATGACTTTGATTTTGTCAGGTGCCGCCTTCCACATTTCGTATGCCTGCGCCGCAGTCATATAGAGACCGAGAGTCGTCTGCTTTGCCTTCGGAAGCTGGCTGGCATCGACTGCACCTACGGGACCGTCGGCGGCAGCTGGATTATCTACCTGAGCGCTAACAGAGCTTGCCGCAGAGGCAATGAGAATCCCGGCTACGAGGAACGATGTCGAGATTCTGGTGCAACCGGCTAGGTTTAACATCACGAGTCCCCCTTCGCTCACTGATTCTCTATCTACGGCACGTAGTTGGCGCTGGTGTCTTTGCCGTAGCCGCATCCCTGGTAGGTGCAATGCAGTTCGTCGCGGAGGATGGCCGCCCAGCCGTCGCAGCGGTCCGTGTTGAGCGACAGCTCCTTGGTCAGCACCTTGGTCTCGAAGACCCAACCGTTGGGCAGCCCCTTCAGCTTGCTGCCCACCTGGTCCAGGTTTTCGAGCGTCAGGCTCGGGTCGACGTCCTTCGTGTACTCCTGCATCACCCACACCGTGCCGTTCGGCTCGCGAAGCAGGTGCACCGGCTTGCCGGCGTGCCAGACCCAGTTGGTGTTGCGGTAGATCAGATTGGGCGCATACGGCGTCTGCATCTGGGCCGTCATCTCGGCCCCGGTCATCTCGCCGCCGTAGAGCAGATTGACGCCATCGAAGTTCACGACGTCACCGCCCTGGACATCCTGCTCGTCCATCAGCCAGTAGCGGCCACCGTTGACCATGCACATGTCGACCTCGAACTGCTTGGCCAGTCGGGTCCCGTCCATCTTCTTGTGGCTATCTACGGTGATCTCGTCGAGATTGGCCGCCGTGTAGACATGGGCCCGCATGGTCGGGCCGACGCCGACGAAGGCGCCGAGCCCGCAGAAGGGCCGTCCGCGCGTGTTCTTGGCGGTGCGGCGATCGCCGTGCAATTCGATTCTGAGTTTCATCGGAGTTCTCCATTCTTTGGGCGTGTTGCCGCCCGGGCGGGTTGGGGTGGTATCTGCCGGCTTCGGGCAGCTACCGCATCGGCACCTACTTCTTCGCCTGCTTCGCGAAATGCTCTTGGATCACCTTGGCTTGAGCAGCCAACCCGCCGGCGGTGCTGAACTGGAGGATCTCGGCCCCTTCTTTCGACTTGAAGTTGTGCGGGGCTGGCCAATAGCAGCATTCCCCAGCGGTGCATACGTCGATGGTCCCGTCGACGTAGATGACCTCGAGCGTGCCCTTCAAAACGTAGGCCCAGTGTTCGACTCCGCACAGATCGTGCGCTAACCCCTTCCCCTTCAGAATTTCTGTGAAGTCGGTACCCGGGGCAAAGACGTGGTAGGCGCACTGCATGCCGCCCCAGTTCTCCTCCCAGATCTTGAGGCCCGGGGTGTTTTGTGTGACGATGTCGTCCACCGGGTGCATCTCCATCAATTTCTTGTGCATTCGATGACTCCGTCTTGTGCCGAAACGAATACGCGGCGAAGGCGATTTGTTCAAAGCCAGGACCGGTCGCCTGGACAGAGTTGGCGCCGTGGCGGGCAGCTCGTTTGCCCAGAAGCCGCCATTGTGGAAATGGCGGAGGGAGACTGCCATTCGCAAAACTACGACAGGGGCATTGCGCTTTGCGCAACGCGCCGTCGTGCACGAGGTCGCGTCTGAAGCGGGTTACTCGATCGAGATGATCCCGGTGCGAATGGCGAACTGGACCAGTTCGGCCGTGCTCTGCAGGCCCAGCGACTCCAGGATGCGGGCCTTGTGAGCTTCCGCCGTCCGGACGGAAATCTGCAGCGCGGCCGCGATTCCCTTCGCGGAACGCCCTTCAGCAATGAGCTGCAGCACTTCGCGCTGACGCGCCGTGAGTCGCGTCGCCGAATCGCTCGATCGCGCTTCGCCTTCGCGATAGGACTGCAGCAGTTCCCCGGCGAGCAAGGGGGTGATATAGGTCTTCCCTTGGAGCGCCTCACGAATGGCGGTCACCAGCTCCGAAGAGACGGAATGCTTGAGCACGTAACCTGCTGCCCCGGCTTCGAGGGCACGACGTGCGTATGCGACGTCGCGGTGCATGGTTAGAAAAACGACCTTGGCTGACAGGCCCGCCGATCGCACCAGCGCAGCAGCCTCGATGCCGTTGAGCGATGCCATGCTGATGTCGGTCACGATCACTTCAGGTCGAAGCTCTCTAGCCGCGGCGATCAGTTCGCGGCCATCGGAGACGACCGCCACGACCTCGAACTCAGGTTCGAGAAGGCTGCGGATACCCTCGGCGAGAATTTGATGGTCATCAGCGATCAAGACGCGTGATCGGCTCATCGAACGCATTCCGTCAAGGGCGCGCGCACCTCGACTGTCGTTCCTCGACCAACAGCCGAAACTACCGAGATGTGTCCCTGAACTAACGCCACGCGTTCCGCCATGCTGGAGAGGCCCAGGCCGGGTTGATTGCGCTCATTCTCCGGGTCAAAACCGACGCCATGATCCTCGATTCGCAAGACGATGTCCGATCCTACGACATTCAGCGTTACGATCACTTCGGCGGCAGCCGCGTGCTTCGCTACATTTCTGAGAGCTTCCTGCGCCACTCGATAGAGACATAGAGCCGCTTCAGTCGGCACGGGCGTCGGCAGTTCGTCCGGGCAGTAATAGACCTCAATCTCTTCGCGCCGCGCGAATGCTGCACACTCCGAACGAAGGGCCTCGACCAGGCCCAGATCATCCAAAATGGAGGGGTGCAGCTGACGTGAGAGGGAATGCATGTCTTCGGACAGCGCCATCAACTGATGCTGAATGCCGTGGAGTATTGTCAAGCCTATCTCTGGAGCATCGAAGTGCCGCTCAAGTTTGGCTGCTTCGATCCCCAAACTCGCTAGCCGCTGCGTCCAGTCATCGTGCATCTCTCGGGCGATCCGGCGGCGTTCCTCTTCTTGGGCATGCAGGAGCCGTGCTGCCAGCTGCCGAAGCCCCTCCTCACTCTGTCGGAGCGAAACCTCTTTGGCACATATCGCTTCATCGGCGCGTTTTCGTGCCAGGGCATTGGTGAAGATGTCGCCCACCAGACGAATACGGCTCAGCAGTTCGTCCGGCCACGTCAGTTTCGTTCGGAAGCTTGCGAGGCCGATCGCGCCGACGACAGATCCCATCACGGTGAGGGGAATGGTCAGGCTGGATTTCAATCCCGATTGAGCCATGTACTCTCGCTCCAGGACCGCGCCAGGGGGCAAGTCTTCTGGCAAGCGGACGACCGTCCCTTGGCGGACCATCCTGGCGTACGTGGGAAACTGCGCCTGCAAAACGAGGCCCAAACAGGTGGGGACGGTCGGCAGTTGGTACGAATGCGTCACTACGAATTGCTTGCCGTCTGCCGACACCTCGCCGAAACCGCAGCGGTCGATCCCGAGCACTTCCACGATCCGTCGCAAGCCCCCTTCGATCTGTGAATCGACCTCGCCCGCCGGAACGTTGACGAACCGAGTCGAGAGTTCCGTCAGCAGGGTTTCGAACTCCAGACGCCGCTGAGTTTCCCGGGCCAATGGGCATCCCGCGCCCTCCAGCGTCTGGCACAAGTCCAAGTTCAATCGTTCGGCGCTTGGAAGCATCGACGAGACGGGACAAGTTACGTCAGAAGCCGGATGTTTTAACGAGCCGCTGCCATGGGTGGGCTCTTCGGATACTGCGAACTCGTTCATCGTGTCCGGCCTCTTTGCCAGTTTCGTGTTAGCCCTGATTCTAGTGGTCGCGAAACTGGCCGATAGCCGCAAAGGGGTTCTCTTTATCCAGATCGAGTCCATCCCGTTTCGATTGCTCAAATGGCGCTCCGAAGGCACCACTTCGAGCAAGAAGGGGGCAGGTCCCCACCAGCACGCTCCCCTAATGCCACCTGCAGAGCCGAGAGCCTGCCTACTGAAACTCGGGCCGGGTCCTTCCGACGGGGCACCGGTCTATAAGCACAGCTCCGATGCAGCTGAAGCGTTGCGAAGTTTAGTGCAAGTGGCCCGCGAGCTTCGTTCTGCGAAACAACGGCGCCTCTGTCTCCCCGATCGCCGTCAGGAAAACGCGGGGTGCTTCCCGACTATTCGCTCTCTTCGCCGAATCCGAGCGAGGGCTGGCGCTTGTCGGCGCGTTTCTTCGTCGTCGGCTTCGGCCTTTCGTAGGCGCCGGCGGCGCGGAGTTCGTCGTCGGTGATCGTCGGTCCGGCGCAGATGCGATCAAGCAGGTCGGCTTGCCGCGGCTCCAGTTCGACGAGTCGCCCGAGAACGTTGATGACGTTCAGAAGCTCCGTCGTGTATTCCGGGAGCCAATGGTCGGGCTGAATGTCGCCGAGCGGCGACGGCGGGCGACGGTCGCCCATGATCGGCCGCGTCCGGTCCTTTTTGCGATAGCTGAACCACTGGCGAAGGATCTGCTTACCCGAGACGTCGTAACTCCAGACTTCGGGCGGGACGTTCTCGATATAGCCCGAGCCGACGATCAGGCGACGCTGCGCCGCGTCGTATTCCATCACGTCGGGAAAGGCTTCCGGCGTCTGTGGTATGGCCCCGTCCTTCGGAATGCGGGGCGGCGTCTCCAGGCGGGGCGCCTTCGCCGGACGGCCTGCCTTCGCATCGACGAAGCGCTCGCCGAACGTCTGAAGCCAAATGACTTCGCTGCCGAGTTTCACGGCTTCGGCGAATAACTGCGCGTCCTTCGTCAGCGGAATTCGCAGACCGGGTTGCGAAAGATCGTCGGCGAATCGTTTCGTGTAAGCCGGATGCGCGGCGACCGCGGCGACATAGGCGGTCAGCGCTTCGGCGTTCGCGATCTTGCCGACGACGTTGCGAAGTTCCGCGAGCAGCGCCGGCGACACGTTCGGCGACAACGCGTCGTCAGAATAGAGCGGAAAAACACGGCCGCCGAACGATCCTTTGTAGTGATGGACGTCGGGAACGTACCCAGTGAATGAGCAGGCCGGGCCTGACGACGGCGAGTGCTGTATGAAGGCTGTCAGGTAGACCTGCTTGTCCGAGCGACTACGCCAGAGTTCGGGATTTGCTTGGTTGATGACTCGGGCATCTGGAATGATCCACTGGCGATCGAACGATCGGTATCCGAAAGGGATAGGTGGCAAGCATTCACAAGCCTCCTGCGCAATCGACTGAGGGCGAGGCGGAAAACCAGGAAGAGGCGTGGATACAACTTTGTGCGCGTGTTTATCGCCTGGCTCGCCGTCCCGAAGGTGCGGATGAAACAACAGTTCCTTTCGCCCGATTGGAGCGGCAATCAGCTGTTTCCAACGTTCGACGAGTGATTCCGGGTCCGGGGAGGTCGGCCAAGTCCGCCCGGCCATTACGCCGGTACCGTTGTAGAGAAACAAGCTCTCAAGTGCAGGGAATGAGGCCCAATCGCCTGTTCGCTTCGGTAAGAACGGCGCCCGCCAATCGCTGGAACAGGTTTCCCAGTTCTTCCCGGTCAGCCGGAGTTTCTTCAGCGCCGCGAACTTCGCCTCGCGTTTCCCCTTGGGGAGCGCCTGAAATCGTACGGTCGCGGGTTTGTCGGGCGACGCCTTGGCCGATTTCGCCGCGAGAACGATGCAGACGGACTGTTGTACGCCCTGAAAGATCCGCGTCGGCACGTCGGGCTGATGGCCCTCCGGCGAGCAGTCGATGACCCAAATGTCGCTACAGGTCCGCCGCAGATAGTCCCGCATCCGCTGAAAACCGGGGCCGTTCAGAAAGCCGGCGACGGTGATGAAACAGACGATGCCTTCCGGTCCCGCGGTGCGGTGGTCGAATACCTTCCACGTCGCCCAGCGCCAGAAGTAGACGTACAGGTTCCGCAGATGCCTTGAGTGCGCGCCGACGCCCCATTCCTTCGGCGGTTGCCACGCGTCGAGCGGAACTTCGCCCCCCTGCCGTCCGCTTTCGATCCATCCCCCGCTTCCCCCTGCCCTATCCTTATAGGGCGGGTTTCCGATGACGACGGTGATCCGTTCCTCGCGTTTGACTCTCGCGGCCTGGAGCCGCGAATCGGCGATGCTTTTGAGCATCTGCGGCAGGTAGACGTCTTCTACGTCCGGGTCCGCGAGCGTATCGGTTACGAACATCCGGACGGAATGCTGCGGCGTCTGGCCCGATAGGTCGACAAGCTCCGCGAGGATGCGTAGCTGCGCGACGGCGAACGGCCCGAGCTGCATCTCGAAAGCGACGATTCGCTGAACCGCGGCGTCGAGTTGGCCGGCGACGGCGCCTTCGCCTTCGTCGGCGGCGACCCGTTCCGCGATGCGGCGGAGCAGACCGAGAACGAAGGTTCCCGTTCCGACGGCGGGATCGGCGACGGTGACCGCGGGAGACGCGAGGCCCGCGGGCTGTCCGAAGCGGTCCTGGATCGCTTCGTCGACAAGCCGAACCATCGATTCGACGACTTCCGGCGGGGTGTAATACGATCCAGTCAGCTTGCGAAGCTTGCTGTCGTAAACCTCCAGAAAGTCTTCATAGAAGTAGAGCCACGCGTCGGCGTCGCCCTTGCTGATCGTCTGCCAGTCGACGACGTCGAGAACTCGCGTCAGCGTGCCGAGCGAAGTCTCCAGCGTCCGCTGGTTTTCGGCTTCGTCAGTAAGCAGGCGGAGCGCCGCGCCGATCAGCGAATTCGACTTGCCGAGTTCCTTCGCGACGCGATCCATGCCGTCGGCGAGACGGATGCCGCGAGCGCGGGCCATAAGCAGACCGAACGTCACGGCCTGCGCATAGCCGTTCGCGAACTCGGCATCATTGGCTTCGGGAAAGAGCAGCTTTCGCCAGTCATGCGCGAGGCCGGTCAGCGCTTCGCTGCCGAGCGCCAGCTGCTCCGTCACTTCGTCGCGAAGCAGGCGGCAGAGACGGGCGCTCTGCTCGGCAAGCTGTTTGGCGTTGCGGGGCGGGATCGGTTGCCAGCGGAGAAAGTCGTCGAGCAGGCGGAGCAGGCTCGGCGGGGCCGATAGTGCGTCGCCGGACGATTCGACGTCGCCCTCCAGGCGGACGATCGACTCGACGAGTTCGCCGCCGCGCCAGACGCTGAACGCGTTCCCGTCGGTGTAGAGCAGGTTCGGGAGCGACTTCAGCTTGTCCCACTGCTCGCGGTCGTGGCCCTTGAACTTGCGGGGATCGGCGCCCTTCCCGGGCGCCTTCACTTCGATAAAGCCGACGAGCGCGTTCCGTTGCGTTACGGCGTAGTCGGGACGCGTCTTCAGGTCGGAAAGCGACGACTCGCCGACGAGCGATACCTGCTCCGATGCGAAGCCGATCAGTTCAGCGACGTCGCCGACAAGCGTTTCGAGCGGCGCCCGCAACTGATCTTCCGGTTCGCCGCACGCGGCGGCGTTGGAAAGCTTCGCCTTCGCCTGGCGCCCGAACTCCGAAACGATCGAATCGAGCGACTTCGGCATTCCCTGCTTCGTCACGGCTCACCTATTCCAAGCAACGGTAAACGACCGGCAGCGACACCCCGATCCGCACGTTGCCCGGGCGCCGGGTCCAAGCATATCTACCGTCGCAAGGGGAAGGTACGCGCAGGATTGCCTTGAGCCTCTTTTATGCCGTGTCGTTTTGTGGCGTAACCGCTACGGCACGGACATCAGGACGGACGTCGCGCCGGTTCGCCGGCGGCCACGGCAACCTGGGAGATCGCTCGCTCGAAAGCGGTCGGCGGGCGCTTCTCGATCGCGAGGTGCGGCTCTCTCCGGACGAGTTCCTCGTACTGCTCGTGGATCTTGGCGAATCGCCGCTCCCGCCGTTCGTACTCGTGCGCTTCCTGCGCCGAACGGTAGGACAGGTCGAGGCAGAGCCGGCAGGCGAACTTCGACGTTTGCCGCGCCTCGTCCTCGTGCGGCAGATAGAGCTTCTGGACGCGGCGACCGCAGTCGCAGACGAGCCACGTTCGCGTTCCGCCCAGGTGCGGATTCGTCTCCGCGATGCCGACCGTTTGCACCTGCGGCACGGTCCGGGCCGAAGGGTAGGCGATGAACCGCTGCAGCACGAACTGCGGTCCCGCCTTCGCGTCGACGCGACGGCAGCGAAAAGCGAGCGTCACGGGAGTTACGAAGTGCGTCCGATGCTTCGCCCTGAACGCGATCCGCCGCGAATCATTTGAGGGAAGAGCGTCAACGTCAGCGCCGGCGAAGTCCTTCGGCGCGAGTACCCAGCACTCTTCCACCCGCGTTTTGCGGCCTTTCATGCGTCGCCCTCCCTGGCGAAGTCTCGTGAGGCTGCCAAAAACAATTGGTTCGTCGCCATTTCTGTGCGACCGAGCGCCTGTGCCTCTCTAGCTTACCGACTTTCCCTCAGCGAGCGCGAGCAGATTCAGCGTCGCCTGCATCGCCTGGAGCGCTCGCGGGGAACCGGGACGTTCAGTCGCGACCTGCAGGACGTAGTCGTGCCACGCGCGAGCTAGTCCGTCTACTCCGCCGTAGGCGTCGAGCATCGCTTTGCAGACGACGGCGGCCCGGTCGAGGCTCTGCGCCCGATCCAGGGTCGTGACGAACTGCCCCACCTTCGCCGCTCGCCTGCGGCTACGGTACTCCCGCATGTAGGCGTTGTAGCATTCGCGACAGCGACCGTCGCGGATCGTCGTATTCGCTGCCCGGAGCCGGAACTCGGTCAGCGGAAGTCGTTCGCCGCACCGGCTGAAGGTGCGCGCGGGGAGATCGGTACGGACGACGGTTTTGCAGGTAAAAACCGCGCGGAGCGGGCGATCCATCGTTAAGCTCTTTGCGTAGGAAATGGTGAGGAAACGCCGTCCGTGCCTGCCTTTATGGCCGTTCCAGACTGCCCTGCATTACGTCGGCGAATTACGTGCCGGCAGTCGCTGTCCTCCCGTGTCACGCCTCGTTCCCAGCCTGAGGACTGCGGTTCTCCGTTCTCGCAATTCCCACAATCAGGGAGCGACAGGCTATGGGACACGTATTGCTCGGTCCGCTGCCGCGGACGCGTAAATGGCAGGAAGTCGTCGGTCTGATCGGCGCCGGCGCAGGGGCGGGACAGGTCGCCGCAGCGACCATTCGGGCGGCGGAGAAAGGACTCGCCAAAGCCGCGAACGACGCAGGAGTCGTCGAAGCGTTCTGGCTGATGATCCAGATTCCGCTCGCGGCCCGAAAAGAGGACTTCGCAAGCGCCTTACGCGACTGCGAACTTCGGATCGGCGAACGGCCTTCGCTGATGGAGATCGTCGGAGCGGTCAGCGAACGGCTCGACACGACGCGAATCGAGACGAGGAGCCGCACGGTTCTCGGCGAGATGGCGCAGGCGGCCGCTGCCGAGACGCTCACTGCATACATGGGCGCCCGAACGCAGTCGCTGTTCGGGACGACGCCGGAGGACGTCCAGCGGCACTTCGCCGACTGTTCGACTGTGAAAGAGTTCGGCCTGCTTGCGAAGGCGTTCTACGGGCGGTTCTTCTACCGCGCCCTCAGCTACTTTCTAAGCAAGACGCTCCCAGAGCACGTCGGCGAAGGGAAGCGCTTCGCGAGTCTCCTGCAACAGCGATCGTTCACCGACGCACTGGATCGCCACTGCCGCGAAGCGTCGACCATCGTCGAACGGTACTCAGGTCGCTGGAAATCGAAGCGAAACTGGGAGACGGACGGAGCGATTACGCGCGAGGACACGAAGCGGTTCGTCGGTTACGGAATGAAGAAGCTGCTCGCCGAGCTGGAAGAGGGGGCGAGCGCCGATGGCCGGTGAACGCGTCATTCTATGCGGGGGCGTCAGCGATCGACGGCTTCCAGCCCGAACTCGCGAGCCGTTGCGGCTCCGAATGTGGGGCGACCACGCGAACGTAAATCTCAGAATCGAGCGCTTTCGGGAGTCGATGGAGCAGAACGTCAATCCGGCGTTCCTAGCAGCCCGTTGATTTTCGCCCTGCCTGCGCTATCCTCGCGTGATCTCGACGCGGGGGAGGAATCGCGATGGGCTTGGGCAAGCGGAAGCGGGAGACGCAGGGGACGTTCTGGGTTCCGACGGACAAGCTGGGGAGCGGTCCGCGAAACGTCTTCTACGACCGTCTGAACGGGCTGCTGGCCGAGATCGAATTCGACGGACGGCTCGAAGAGGCGGCCGCTCCGTACTACGAAACGACGGGGCGAAAGAGCCTGGCGCCGGGCGTCTACTTCCGGATGCTGTTCATCGGTTACTTCGAGGGGATCGACAGCCAGCGCGGCATCGCCTGGCGCTGCGACGACAGTCGCTCGCTGGCCCGTTTCCTGGGCTTCGGTCCCGGCGAGGAGACGCCGGACCATTCGACGCTCACGCTGACGCGAAACCGGCTGCCGCTGGAGATCCATCAGCTCGCGTTCGACCTGGTTCTCGGCCTCTGCCACGAGAAGGGTCTGCTCAAGGGCAAAACGCTCGGCGTCGACGCCAGCGATCTCGAAGCGAACGCTTCGATGAAGTCGATCGTCCGCCGGGAGAACGGCGACGACTGGCAGGAGTACGTTCGCAAGCTCTACGAAGCCGAAACGGGCGTAAGCGACCCGGACGACGAGGAGCTGCGCCGCTTCGACAGGAAGCGGAAGGACAAGAAGGTCTCCAACGACGAGTGGGTCAATCCGCACGATCCCGACGCTCGGATCGGGAAGATGAAGGACGGTCGCACGCATCTCAAGTACAAGGTCGAACACGCCGTCGATCTGGAGACGGACGTGATCGTCGCGGCGGAAGTCTACGAAGGGACCGCCGGCGACTGCCGGACGATCGAAGATACCGTGAACGCCGCGCGAACGAACCTGCGCGAGGCGGGCACGGGCTGCGACGTGGAAGAGGTCGCGGCGGACAAGGGCTATCACAGCGAAGAGTCGCTCGACCGGCTGCAGCACGAGACGCACGTGCGGACGTATATTCCGCAGCCGAAGCGAGCGAAGTCTCGGAAGCGAAAACGCAAGCCGCCGAGTCGTCAGGCGGCCTATCGTCGCAATCGCCGGAACGCGCGCGGACGTCGCGGTCGCAGGCTGCAGCGTCTACGAAGCGAGAAGGTCGAGCGGACGTTCGCGCACGTGCTCGAAACGGGCGGCGGCAGGAGAACCTGGCTTCGCGGGCTGGCCAAGATCCGCAAGCGCTACCTCGTCGCCGCCGTCGCTTACAACTTGGGACGGATCCTGCGCCAACTCCTCGGCGCCGGTAAGCCGAAACAGTTCGGAGAACTGGGAGCAGCGCTTTCCGCCGCGTTTGGGCTCTCCAGCTTCGCTGATTTCGCCGTCGGATCGCATCGAGCGATCTTAAGCATCTCGGTCGCCGTCCGGCTCCCGCTCCTGATGCCTCGACGCTCAGCGACCTTTTGAACGCTCAGGCTCTCGCGAACAGGGAAATCAACGGACTGCTAGACCTCCTCGACATCGCCACGTACGTCTACTCGGCAGACGGAGCGATCAGACGAAGGAGAGGCGGAGATCCGGACGGAGGTAATAAGAAGCGCGGACAAATCGGCGACGGATGGCGTCGCCGGCTGCATTTTAGGATCGCGGTGAGAAGCCCGGAGCTCTGGCAGTCTCCAGCGGTCCAGGCTGCTCTATGCGGTACGCTCGGATTCCTTTCCGACGACGACTATTCCTTCGAGTTCGAGCCGTTCGGCGACGGTCCGAAGACGCTTCAGCACTATCTGGAGTTCGGCGAAAAGCCCTTCGACGGGCGGATCGAGGAAGTGATGCTCTTCTCCGGCGGGCTGGACTCGCTCGCCGGCGCCGTGAAAGAAGCCGTCGTCGACGGAAGGGAAGTCGCGCTCGTAGGGCATCGCTCGACTTCCAAGACGTCGGGAATCAGCGAAGCCCTCGTCGAGGGCTTGTCTGCTCGCGCCGCTCGACCGCCAGTGCATCTCCCTTTCCGGGTCAATAAGGACGAAGAACTCGGCAGGGAGTTCAGCCAGCGAACTAGATCCTTCTTGTTCGCTTCGCTGGCCGCGACCGTCGCCGCGACTCTAGGGCGTCCCCGCATCCGCTTCTATGAAAACGGCGTCGTTAGCCTCAATCTGCCGATCTCGCCGCAAGTCGTCGGCGCGCGTGCAACGCGCACGACGCACCCTCGCGTCCTGAACGGGTTTCAGGAACTCTTCTCGCTCGTCGCTGAGAGGCCGTTTGCGGTCGAGACTCCGTTCTTCCGGCTGACGAAGACGGACGTCGTTCAGTCGATAGCTGACGCGGGCTGCGCGGATCTGATCGCTGGCACCCGCAGCTGCGCGCACACCATCCAGGCGACGATCGAACACCCGCATTGCGGAACCTGTTCGCAGTGCATCGACCGCCGATTCGCTACGCTCGCGGCGAGACAAGAGGCGAACGATCCGCGGGAGCGCTATGCCGTGGATCTTATTACCGGTCCCCGCGACAGCGAAGAGTCGCGAGCGATGCTGCTCGGGTACGTGAACACGGCGCATCGGATCGAGCAGATGAGCCCCGAAAGCTTCTTCGCTGAGTTCGGCGAAGTTACTCGGGCGCTTCCCTATCTGAACGGCGGTGCTGAGCGCGCCGCGATGGAAATCTACGATCTCTTCAAGCGGCATGCGAAGCAAGTCAACGGCGTCGTGGAACGTGCATTCGAGGGGAGCGGACGGGCTTTCCGCAAACTCAATCTTGAGCCGACGTCGCTGATCGGACTGCTTTGCGCGAGTTACACCACACCGGCAGCGCAACCGGCAGCGGACGCGGCATCGCTGCTTCCCGCGGAAATGGCGGCTGAGACAAATCTGTTCCGCCGCGTCGGCACCCACTGGATCGTGCGATTTAACGGCGGTTCCGCGCTGCTGGTCCGGCACTCGCTCGGAATCGATTACTTGATCCATTTGCTAACGCGACCAGGACAGGCGATGACGGTCGAAGACCTGGATCGCGAAGTGAACGTCGGCGCTCCTGCGTTGCCCTCGAATCCCGGCGGAGAAGTGACTGACCGCGATGCCTTGGCTGAATACGCCAAGACACGAGAAGAGCTTCGTATTGAACTTGCGCGTGCCGAGAAACAGGGCGACGATATGGAGGTTGTCCACTTGGCCGGGCAGATCGAGACGATCAGTGCGGAGATCGAAAAAGCGATCCACGGCGGAGCGCTTCGACGATTCTCCGACGAGCGCGAGAAAGCGAGACAGCGAGTTACGATCGCTATCCGCCGCGCGGTGAAGGAGATCGCCAAGGACCTTCCCGAACTGGCCGCTCATTTAAGGCCACCTGTTCTTCGGCAAGGCTACGCACCGTGCTACGACCCCCGAGAGCCCATCGACTGGCATGTCTCGGATTCGCGAAATACTGCGGCGCTACGCGAGAAGTAGCGCCTGAGACGCCGGATGTAGCGCCTCGTCTGTAGAAGGCGCGGACCGGCTAAATCCAAGAGCCTTCCACCCGAAAGGGTGACGCGGCGCCCCCGTGGAGAACCTTCGCCGGTCCGACTCCACGGGGGCGCTTTCGTTTCCCCAAGGTAGGAAGATGCTCCACGCGAAACTGCAGAATGAAGTCGGCCCGGAACCGCTGTCGCTCCGTCCGAGGGAGGCCGCCAAGGCGCTCGGCGTTTCCGAACGGACGTTGTGGGCCTGGACGAAGGAAGGGACCGTTCCGCACGTGAAAATCGGCGGGACGCTGCTCTACCCCGTCGCCCAACTCCGCGAGTGGCTGTCGCGCAAGGCCGCGGCGGCGGGAGGAAGCGGCGAATGACCAAGCCGATCGAACGCGTTCTCGAAAAGCTGCCGGGCGCGACGCCGTCGGGCGACGGATGGTCGGCGCGTTGTCCTGCGCATGACGACAGTAGTCCGAGTCTCAGCGTCAGCGAAGGCGACGACGGACGGGCGCTTCTTTGTTGCCACGCCGGGTGCAAGGTCGACGCCGTTTGCGCTGCTCTCGGCATGAAGGTGACGGAATTGATGCCGCGCGGAGATGACTTCGCTTCGCCGGTCGACAGGAAGGGGGCGAGCGGCGCTGCGGCCCGCGTCGTGGCGACGTACGACTACCGCGACGAGCAGGGCGAGCTCGTCTTCCAGGTGCAGCGACTCGATCCGAAGTCGTTTCGGCAGCGCCGACCGGACGGGAAAGGCGGATGGATCTGGAAGGTCAAAGGCCTTCCTGCCCTGCCCTACCGTCTCCCGGAACTACTCGCCAACCCGAAGCGAATCGTCTTCGTCGTCGAGGGCGAAAAGGACGTCGACAACCTCGCGAAGCTCGGCGTGATCGCCACCTGCAACGCGGGCGGGGCGGGCAAATGGACTGCCGAGCACGCCGTGTTCCTGAAGGGTCGTCAGGTAATCGTGCTTGTCGATAACGACGCGCCGGGACGCGACCACGCAAGGCAGGTCGCGGCAACGCTCCACGGCGTCGCCAGCGCGGTCCGCATCGTCGACCTTCCGGATCTGCCGGAGAAAGGCGACGTGAGCGACTGGATCGAGGCGGGCGGCACGAAGGAAGCGCTTCGTCGACTGATCGAGCAGGCGCCGGAGTGGACGCCGGACGCAGAGCCCTGGCCGGAGATTGAATTGTTCGACGCGTGGGATCTGCCGGCGTTTCCGACGCACGTCCTGCCGCCGCCCCTCCGGAACTGGGCCGAGGCGGAGTCTCACGCGACGCAGACGCCGAAAGAGCTGGCAGCGTCGCTGGCCCTGGCGGTCTGCTCGGCGACGATCGCACGCCGCGTGACGGTAGAAGTGCGTACCGGCTGGATCGAGCCGTCGAATCTGTACGTCGCGGTTCTGCTCGGTCCCGGCAATAGGAAGTCGGCGGTTTTCTCTGACGCGACGCGACCGCTGAGGGAGATCGAACGAGAGATGATCGTGGAAGCCGAGCCGTTCGTCGCGCAGGAGCAGTCGAGAGCGAGACAGCGCGAAGCGTCCCTGCGGAGGCTGGAGAAGCGGGCGGTCGAATCGGACGACGCCGAAGCGAGAGACGAGGCAGCGAGACTCGCGACGGAGATTGCCGCGACCGCGGAACCGGTTCTGCCGCGCCTGATCGTCGACGACGCGACGAGCGAAAAGCTCGGCATGATGCTCGCGGAGCAAGGCGGTCGGATCGCCAGCATGTCGCCCGAGGGAAGCGTGTTCGACCTGATGGCGGGCATGTATTCCAAGAGCGGCGTGCCGCAGTTCGACGTCTACCTGAAAGGCCATTCCGGAGACGAGTTGATTACCGACCGAGTCGGTCGGAAATCGGTTCGGGTCGAGCGACCGGCGATTACGTGCGCCTACGCGATCCAGCCGACCGTCATCGAAGGACTCGCCGGGAATCCTGCTTTTCGCGGTCGCGGCCTGCTCGGCCGCTTTTTGTACGCAGCGCCCGACAGTTGGATCGGCGAGCGGGCGATCGCCCCCGCCCCGGTCCCGGCTTCGACCATCGCCGCCTATCGCAGCGCCGTTCGCAGGCTGGCGGAGAACGTCGACGAGCGAACGCTGCGACTGTCGCCGGAAGCTGCTGCCGTACTGATTCGCTGGGAAGCCGAAATCGAGTCGATGCTCGACGACGGCGGCGATCTGGAGACGTTGCGGGACTGGGGCGCAAAGCTCGCCGGCGCGACCGTGCGGATCGCGGCCGTTCTGCACTGCGTCGAGCGAGGGAACGCGGGGACCATCGAGGCGTCGACGATCGAGGCCGCAGTCGAGATCGGACGCTACCTGATCCCGCACGCTGAAGCCGTGCTGCAACTGATGCAAGCGAAGGACGATTCGCAGAACGCCGATGCTCAATATGTGCTGAAGTGGATTCGCAGGCACGACCTACGCGAATTCACGAAGCGAGACGCCCATCAGCACGGCAAGCGACGTTTCGCCCGAGCCGATGACCTGGACGATCCGCTCGCCGAACTCGTTCGACGAGGATACATCCGACTGCGGGTGCAAAAGTCGGAGGGTCCCGGACGTCCGCCGTCGCCGTCGTACGAATTGAATCCTACAGCGTTCGGAACGGCAGACCCGCGCTCCCACAATTCCCGAAACCTGGCGGGAAACCGTCAAAGCGGCGATTGCGGGAATACTGGGAACGCCGCGGGCGCTCTTCACCGCGACGAGCGAGTGAGGGTGACGCTATGAACTCGATCGAACTCCTGCTCGAAGACTGCCGGTCGCGTGACGTGCGAATCGAGGTCGGCGGCGACGGCAATCTGACGGTGGACGCTCCCAAGGATGCACTGACTCGTGACCTGCTCGATCGCCTGCAAAGGCACAAGCCGGATCTCTTGCGGCTGTTGAGCGACGAGGTGACGGACGACGGCGCTCTGAATCCGACCTTCGGCGACGTCGAGTGCATCGACCCTGGCGACCTGACGCCCTGCCCCGGATGCGGGACCCTCGACCAGTGGCTTTCCGCCACGGGCGACCGCTTCGGACGCTCGCCGGGAGTCTGGCGCTGTTCCAACTGCGATCCTCCGGTCGCCTCTCGTCGCATGGCGGAAGCGGCGGCGCGCATCCGGGCGGAACTGGCCTTTCGGCAGCGAGGTACGGCGGGACGTACGCGAGGGGGCTCAGAATCTGGCGATCGAGCCACGTAGACCGAGCCAGCTCTCGCTCACATTTTTTGGCGATATTTCGACGCAGGTCGAATCGCGAAAAGCCGCAGGGCGACGTGAGCGAATCAAACGCCTGGGTCCTTTGCTCGCGATGAGTGCAGTGCGGCGTAGCCGGGGTGGCACGTTTTTTACATACAGACGACGCGAAAGGTCGGTAAGTGAGAACTGAAACGAACGAGTCCCGGGTCCTTCCGCAGGCTCGGCCGGCGCCGTCCCAACGCGAACGGGCGGCATTGTCGATTGAGTTTCTTTCCTGCAAAGGCTATTCGTGCATAATGGGCAGAGCGCCCGTTACTCGTTAGGAACGGCGATGGCGAAGAATCGAAGCGTGAAAGTATCTGATCTGCTCCGCCGAGCGATCGAGGCGTCGCCGCTGTCGCGGTATCGCATCGCTCGCGAGACGGGGATCGACGACAGTTCGCTGGCGAAGTTCGTCGCGGGCGAACGGGGCCTGTCGCTCGACTCGGTCGACAAGCTCTGCAAACTGCTCGGGCTGACGCTCCAGGCGATCCAAACGAACCAGACGAAAGGCGGGAACTAATGGCGAGCATCATCCGAGAGCCGAACGGACGGAGGACGATTCAGTTCGTCAGCGGCGACGGGAAGCGCCCGAAGATCCGGCTCGGCAAGGTTCCGCAGAAGGCGGCGGAGACGTTCTGTCGGCACGTCGAGCGACTGCTCGCGTACAAGCTGACGGGTCATCCGCTGGACGCCGAGACCGCGGGGTGGCTCACGGGCTTAGAACCGAACATGACGGAGCGTCTTGCGGAAGTCGGACTGATTGATTCGCGGGTTCCGCGGTCCAAGCAGGCGCTCGGCGGGTTCATCGCCGAATACGTCGCGGGCCGCGTGGACGTGAAGCCGGCGACGAAAGAAATCTGGCGACAGGGCGAGAAAGGGCTAGTCGAGTTCTACGGCGCCGTTCGCCCGATGCGAGAAATCACGCCGCGGGACGCTGACGATTACAAGCTCCATCTGATCGGGAAGAAGCTTCGCCCGATGACGATTCGGAAGCGGCTGCAGTTCGCGAAGACGATCTTTCGAGCGGCGGTGCGATCGAAGTTGATCGCCGAGAATCCCTTCGCCGACGTCCAGGTGAAGGCGGCGATGTCGGACCGAAAATCGTTCGTCAGCCGGGAGACGATTCAAAAGGTTCTCGACGCGTGCCCGGACCATCACTGGCGCCTGATCGTCGCGCTGGCGCGGTACGGCGGCCTGCGGTGCCCGAGCGAGGTTCTGTCGCTCCGCTGGCAGGACGTCGACTGGGTTCGCCGGGTGATCCAGGTGCAGAGCCCGAAGACGGAACATCATCCGGGGAAAGAGTCGCGGGCGCTGCCGCTGTTCCCGGAACTGCTCCCCTACCTGAACGAATCCTATGCGGCAGATCCTGAAGCGGTGTACGTCGTCGACGAGCGACACCGGAAGGCGGCGATCGGCAAGCAGGGCTGGCGGAACATCAATCTCGGGACGCAGATGAAGCGCATCCTGGCCGTCGCTGACGTCGAGCCGTGGACGCGGATCTTTCACAACCTGCGATCGTCGCGCGAAACGGAACTCGTCGAGCAGTATCCGCTGCCGGTCGTCGCCGCGTGGATGGGGCATTCGGTCGACGTCGCGGTGAAGCATTACTGCCAAGTCACCGACGACCATTTCGCCCGGGCCGCGGGCATCGCGAAGCCGCCGGATATGCAGGCTGAAAAAGCGGTGCAGAAAGCGGTGCAGCAACCGTCCGGAACCCCTCGCAATGTGCCGCGCACGGCAAAAGCGAAACATCCGACGACGCGAAGCCGAAAGGCGAAACACGAACCGCTGCCGCAAGTTGCGACGTTTGACGAAAATCGCAAGTCCTTGAGCGGTAAGGCCTTAGCGGATGGGGCGGGATTCGAACCCGCGGTACGGTTACCCGTACGGCAGTTTTCAAGACTGCTGCCTTAAACCGCTCGGCCACCCATCCGGAGAACACGACCGCCGCAAGGCGTCCGCGGTTCGCCGCTTACTCTACCGGCGAATCGTGAAAGCGTCAAAACGGGGAGGGAAGAGCGGTACGCTCATGGACGCCTCGCGACGGCGCTTCCGAACGAAGCTATTGCCGGACTTCGTCTTATGCTCAACTCGGCTCGGCTTCGATCGACGCCCGCATCGAGCCGACGGACGATGCGATGGCGGCGTCGGCGCCGAAGGCTTTGATCTGATCCCGCTTCAACTCGGCGTGCTCCCGCGTCGTCGTCAGGACGATGGCCTTGCCCCCCGTATCCACCTCCTTGGCGATCGCGTAGCCCCGTTCGAACGAGTGCCCGAACAGGTCCCGCATCATGCGGATCACGTAGGGATACGAATGGTCGTCGTCGTCCCACAGCACGACGTGGTAGCGGGGCTGCTTCTTCGGCCGCGCGTCGGTCCGGACGCGACGCTCCGTCTCGGGACGGTCCAGGACCGCGGTTCGTTCTTCGTCCGTCATCGTCGCCGACCCTGCTACGGCGCAGAAGATGGGATCTGCCGCGCATCGACGCGGCGGAAGAGGCGATCAGTACGCCTTCTGATTCTCGATTTCGAGCTCGAGTCCGCCCGCCATACTGAAGACGAGGTTGATGATCAGGCCGTAGATCAATCCGAACAGGAAGCTCATCGCGCCGTACGTCAGCGGGACGCCGACCATCATGAACAGCGCCATGCCGACGCCCGCGCCCGCGCCGATCATGCCGCCAGTCGCGGCTTCATCGCCGGAGGATACCGCTGCGGCGCCGCCGACCAGACTCATGAGCAACATGAACAAACCCATCTGTACGCCGACGAGCAATCCGATGAGCAGTCCCATCGCGCCCATGATCTTCGCGAGGGAAATGACGCCGATCCGCTTAATGACTTGCAAGGGAGTTTCCTTCGGGCGATAGCCAATTCAATGACAGCGTCCCGGACGCGATGCGGATCTGCCCGACCGCGCGAGCGGATCGATTATACTTTTTCCCGAATTCGCTCAGTGAGTCGAATCCGATCGGGAAATCCAGATTCGGACAGAGCGATCGACGCTCTTGCGCCGGCCCCGCGTCTCCCGATCCGCCGATTCGTCCGAATCCCTCTGACTATCGAACTGGAATCGCCGCGTGCAGGAAGCGCTCAACCGACTGGACGACCTTCGCGACCGGCACCTGGCCGATTTACTCGAACTGCTGCGCATCGCCAGCGTCAGCGCCGATCCGGACTACAAGGCCGAAGTTAGCCGGGCGGCGGACTGGGTCGCGGCGAAGTTCCGCGGCATGGGCCTGACGGTGACGGTCGTTCCGACCGAGCGTCATCCGCTGGTCTTCGCCTCCTCGCCGCCCGTGCCGGGGAAGCCGACCGTTCTGGTCTATGGTCACTACGACGTGCAGCCTCCCGATCCGCTCGACGAGTGGATCACGCCGCCGTTCGAGCCCGCGATCCGCGACGGCAACGTCGTCGCTCGCGGCGCGACCGACGACAAAGGCCAGATGCTGACGCACCTCCTCTCGGCGGAGGCCTGGCTCCAGTCGGGCATGCAACTGCCCGTACAGTTAAAGTTCTGCATCGAAGGCGAAGAAGAGGTCGGCAGCGAGTCGCTCTACCACGCCCTCGATTCGACGGAACGCGTCGTCGACGGAATGACTGTCGCCGAATGGATGAAGTGCGACGTCGCCGTGATCAGCGATTCGTCGCAGTTCGCGCCGGGCGTGCCGGCGGTCACCTACGGCCTGCGCGGCATCGCCTACTACGAATTGCGGCTGACCGGGCCGAAGCAGG
Organism: Lignipirellula cremea; assembly: GCF_056501455.1. NCBI lineage: Bacteria > Pseudomonadati > Planctomycetota > Planctomycetia > Pirellulales > Pirellulaceae > Lignipirellula > Lignipirellula cremea. Next base: position 3,215,586 of record NZ_CM151415.1, on the reverse strand, counting down.
ATCTGCACTCCGGCGTCTTCGGCGGAGCGGTCACGAATCCCTGCCTGGCGCTGGCACAGATGCTGGCCGCGCTGAAGGACGAGCGGGGCCGCGTCATGGTCCCCGGTTTCTACGACGACGTGCTGCCGCTGTCGGACGCGGAGCGGCAGGAGTTCGCCTCGCTCGACTTCTCCGAAGAGAAGTTCCGGAAGCAACTGGACGTCGAAGCGACGACGGGCGAGGAAGGTTTCACCACGCTCGAACGTCGCTGGGCTCGCCCGAGCTGCGACGTGCATGGACTGTGGGGCGGCTACCAGAAGGAAGGCGCCAAGACGGTCTTGCCTGCGAAGGCAGGCGCCAAGTTCAGCTTCCGCCTGGTGCCGAACCAGGACCCGCACAAGATCTCGGCCAGTCTCGAACAGTTCCTGCGGTCGATCTTGCCGCCCGGCATCCGCATGGAACTGATCGACATGCACGGAGCGCCGGGCTGCGTCGTGCCGATCGACAGCCCCTACATGAGCGCCGCGCGGGCCGCGATCGAGACCGGCTTCGGCAAGCGGGCGGTCTTCATCCGCGAAGGGGGTTCGATCCCCATCGTCGGCGCCTTCAAGCAGCGTCTCGGCATGGACACGCTTCTCCTCGGCTGGGGCCTCGACGACGACAACACCCACGGCCCCAACGAGAAATTCCACCTCGCCGACTTCTACCGCGGCATCCGCGCCAGCACGACCCTCTGGAGCGAACTGGCGAAGGTGACTCCGGGAAAGACGGAGACCTAACTCCTTCGGGTGGCATTGGCTTTGCCAGTGCTGTCCCTGGAACAGGCTAGACCTCAGGGTCTTAGCTCTTCCAAAGGCAGAGTCGCACCAGCGCTCGCACTGGCGGAGCCAGTGCCACCCGAAGGAGCGACAAGGCTTCGTTGTCCCGGTCCGCGTCGGCTAGCTACCGCCCTGCCGCCGCCTGCGGTAACTTCATGCGTTTCCGGAAGATGCGGGAAAGCGCGAACGTGAGCGTTCGCCCGCCCCTCCCGGATTCGATGACCTTGCCCCGCGCCGGCTGCCTGCGATGCTCGACCGCAAATACATTCTCGACCACGCTGACCAAGTCCTCGAAAACTGCCAGCGCCGGGGCGTTCCCGCCGACGTGACCGGCCTCGTCGCGAAGGAAAAGGAGCGCCGGGAGCTGCTGCAGGAGGTCGAACGGCTCAACGCGGAGTCCAACGCCACGGCCAAGGGCATCGGCAAGGCGACGGGCGACGAGCGGGCCGCGATCGTCGAGAAGGGACGCCAGCTTCGCGCCGCCAAGGACGACGCCCAGCGCCGGCATGACGACCTGGAGAAGGAGATCCTCGCGATCCAGCTCCACATCCCGAACCTGGCCCACCCCGACGCGCCGATCGGCCACGACGACCAGTCGAATCTCGAAATCCGGCACGGCAAAACGCCGATTCCGAAGTTCGAGTTCAAGCCCCTCGATCACCTCGTCCTGGGCGAGCATCACGACTGGATCGACTTCGAGGGGGGCGCCCGGACGACGGGGCACGGCTTCTACTTTCTGAAGGGGGAGATCGTCCTGCTGGACCTCGCCCTGCAGCAGTTCGCGGTCAACCAGCTCGTGAAGCGCGGCTTCATCCCGACGATGACGCCCGACCTGGCGAAGGACAGCATCCTGGAAGGGATCGGCTTCATCCCGAGGGGCGAGTCGACGCAGATCTATAGCCTGGAAAACATGGACCTCTCGCTGATCGGCACGGCGGAGATCACCCTCGGCGGCCTCTATGCCGGCAAGACGTTCGAAGAGAGCGAGCTTCCCCTGCGGCTGTGCGGCATCAGCCACTGCTACCGCACCGAGGCAGGCGCCGCGGGTCGCGCCTCGCGCGGGCTCTACCGCGTGCACCAGTTCACGAAGGTGGAGATGTTCGCGTACACGCTGCCCGAGCAGTCGGACGCCATCCACGAGGAACTGCTGGAGATCGAGTGCGACCTGTTCGACGCCCTCGGCATTCCCTATCGCGTGGTCGACACGGCGACGGGCGACCTGGGCGGGCCGGCTTATCGCAAGTACGACCTGGAAGCCTGGATGCCGGGTCGCGGCGAAGAGGGCGAGTACGGCGAAGTGACCAGCACGTCCAACTGCACCGACTACCAGGCCCGGCGTCTCAACGTCCGCTACAAGAAGGAAGGCGAAAAGGGGACCCGCTTCGTCCATACCCTGAACGGCACCGCCATCGCCCTCTCCCGCGCGCTGATCTCCGTCCTGGAGAACTACCAGCAGGCCGACAAGACGGTGAAGGTGCCCGAGGCGCTGAAGCCGTATCTGCCGTTCGAGGTCATGGGGAATAGCTGACGGCGTTCGTTTTCGTTCTTAAACCGCTGCGTGATAATGTCGCAACCGTCGAACCAAGAGTTCCAAGCGCCCGCTGCTTCGCCCACGCGACTCTTCTTCGGCAGGTTCGGGGAAACGTCGCTCGTACTCCTGGGCATCTTCATGCTGGTCGGCTGGGTCTCCGGCATGGTCGTAAGGTCCGTGAATCGTGATGAGGCCATCGACGCGAACGTTGCCTTCATCTTCGGACTCGCAGCGCTCGCCGTCTGCGGCGCCGTCGGGTTCGCAGGAGTCGTTTACGGCGTGCTCGCGCTATTCGGTCTCGGCAATCCGAGCGCGAAGAACGATCGACTCCAGGGAGGCATCGGCGCGGCCATCTGTTTCCTGCTGACGTCCGTGCTTGTATTGGCTCAGTTCCTCGCCGGAGGCATGCGCCTCGCGATGGTCGAAAAATCCGTCCCTTGGCCGTTCGTGCATGAGTCCACGGGCCTCGTACTGAACCAACCCGCGCAGTACTGGGTGGTGAATGTCGGACAGGACGCGAAGAAGGCCGACCCGAATGCCGTTGCAGTCGCCGTCGGTCCGACTCAGGGCTCCGGAATTCCGGACCTTCTGCTCGTGCTCGCGAGCGCGACGCCGGGGATCGATGCGAAGACGATCGACTTTCAACAGTTCGGGGAGGCCATAGCTGCCCAAAATGCGCTGACGAACAAAGTCGTCGAACGTGTCGAAACGATCGAGATCGACTCGGAGACTGCCGCGGTGTGCGTCGTCTCCGGCGACACCCCGACGCGAAGCGGCGTTCGCCATTTCTACGCGAATCTCGTTCGCGGCGAGACCTGTTTGCAACTGGTGCTGGTAACCGACGAGCCGGATGCGTCCGGCGAAGAGATGTTCGACGCGATCCTACGGAGCGTCGAGTTTCGCTGAACGACGCTGGCTACTGCCTTATCCACGCGTACGACAGCGAATCGCTACCACTTTGGAGAAATAACGCCCATGGCTGCCAAGTACGTGAAGCTCTCGAAGGACGACGCGGCGCTGCTGCTGGTCGATCACCAGTCGGGGCTGATCTCGCTGGTGCAGGACTTCTCGCCCGACGACTTCAAGAACAGCGTCCTGGCGCTGGCCGACATCGGCAAGTTCTTCGACCTGCCGACGATCCTGACGACCAGCTTCGATCAGGGGCCGAACGGACCGATCGTGCCCGAACTGGCCGCGATGTTCCCCGACGCGCCGTTCATTCAGCGACCGGGGCAGATCAACGCCTGGGACAACGAGGACTTCGTCGCCGCGATCAAAGCGACCGGTCGCAAGCAGTTGATCGTCGCGGGCGTGGTGACCGACGTCTGCGTCTCGTTCGTCGCGCTGTCGGCCATCGAAGCGGGGTACGACGTTTTCGTCGTGACCGATGCCTCGGGCACTTTCAACAAGACCGTGCAGCAGGCCGCCTGGGCGCGGATGGCCGCCGCGGGATGCCAGCTCGTGAACTGGTTCGCGGTCGCCTGCGAACTCCATCGCGACTGGCGGAACGACATGGAGGGCCTCGGCGCCCTGCTGTCGAACCACCTGCCGAACTATCGCAACCTGATGAGCAGCTATAACGCGCTGCAAGCGGCGAAGAAGGGGTAGCGAAAAGACGAACGTCTCAATCACGGCGACGGCCAGCGGGGGACGGCAGTACCCCGAGTCTGGATCGCGGTCGAAGACTGCGATCGCTGGCTTCCGCGCGGCCGCTGGGCTTGTTCGACGTTCGCGAGGCGGGACTCGCTCGACCATCGCTACGCTCGGTCGACGGACTCGGGGGACTGCCGTCCCCCGCTAGCCCCGGGCAGGAAGCGACCGCGCTTACTTCGCGTCGTCGCCCGTCTCGTTCAGATAGATCTTGATGTTCCCGGTCTTGCGACCGACGGCGACGATGTCGGTCTTGCCGTCGTTGTCGAGGTCGCCGACGTCGAGGTCTTCGACGGCGACGCCGCCCGGGTCGACGAAGGTGCGGGTCCACTCGGCGCCGGTCGCGTCCTTCGGATCATAGACGCGGACGCCGAACGTTCGCTCGGCAGAGAGCGAATCGCGCACGCCGACGATCAGTTCCTGCTGCCGATCGCCGTCGAGGTCCGCCGTCTTCACCGCGTGCCCCCACTGCAGCTCGTCGTCGATGACGACCCGTCTCCAGAGACTGCTGTATCGCCCCGCTTCGCCGTCGTTGCCGAAGACAGAAGGCGGCAGGTAGACCACCACCTTATCGCCGTGCCAGGGCTCGATCGTGGCGAGATAGTCGTCCGTCGGCTGATCGCCCAGCAGGCCCCGGCGGATCTCGCTCGCTCCTCGGCGGGGCTTGCTCTGCTGATCCCCTTCGCCGATCCGCGTCATCTTCCAACCGTTCTCATCTCCGCGGCGGATCGAGTGGACCCCCTCGAAGGCGACGACGACCACGTCCTCGACGCCGTCGTGATCGAGGTCGGTGACCTGAAAGTTGTGCGAAACGTGCAGCTGATCGGTGAGAACCTCCGGCTTCCACGCCTCCGGGTCCGTCGGATTCTCCGGCAGCACGTACCGCAGGAACCGCACGCCCGACTCGGCGAACTCCGGCGCCGTGGAGTTCCGCCCCATCAGCGGCAGGACGAGCAGTTCCTGCTTGCCGTCATGATCCAGGTCGCCGAAGTTGATCCGATGAACCGTCGGCTCGGTCCCGATCGGGAACAACTCCCAGGGCTGAGCCGGATCCTCGGGCTGCCTGAGCCACTGGATCGTCCCGCCCTGCTTCGTGTTCAGCGTCCAGTCGGCGCCGAGGGCGAAGTCGAGCCGTCCGTCGCCGTCGATATCGCAGGGGGCGAAGGTGACGTTGTCGGCCTTCTCCGGCGCCGAATAGATCGTATGGACGTCCCAGTTCGGGTTCGCCATCCAGATCAGGCGCTTGCTGTCGAGCACGACGATATCGAGCCGGTCGTCGCCGTTCATATCGAGCAGCCGGACCGCATACCCGACCGTCAGCCGCTCGGGCAACTCGATCTCCCGAAACTGAATCGTCGGGGCTTCAGCTGCCCCTTCCTGAGCGGACGCCGGCGCGACGAGCGAGAGTCCGGCGAAACCGAAGGCAGCGGATCGAAGTAGGATCGAGAGACGAGTCAGGGGTCGCGAAGTCATGGCGGGCGCTCCGAAGGAAGTTCGGTCGGCAGTATCCGCCCGCTGGGGCGCGAATTCAAGCCTTGGGCGCTCCAGCCTTTATCGACGTTACCTGAGAGACAAAAGGCTTCTCGAAGGTTGCCCCCCTCTACGGGCGGACGTTGCGGGTCGCGAAAACCCTGACGCTTGGTCGAATTGGCGCGACCGACCTACAATGAGCGGCTGTCGATTATCGATTCGTCGCAGACGAGAACTCGCCCCGCCTTCGGGCGTCGTGGAATAGTTATGCCTGGCATTTCGGAAAAGAACTCTCGAACGGACGCCGTCGACGCTGCGGCGCCGGAAGCGAAGACCCCGCGAACGGCGACGGGCGAGCGGTCGGGCTCGCGAACGATCGCGCGCTGGCTGGTGACCTTCGTCGGCGCCTTCATCGGCCTGGCCGTCGCGATCTGGTGGACGACGCGGACCGATGCCTTCGACCCGGAAGCTGGCCGGCGGATCGCCATTTCGTCGTCGCGCCCCTCCCCCGGTCCGTCAGCCGCCGAAACGCCGATCGCAGTTCCTGCCCCGGCGACCGAACAGGAAACGGAGCCAACCGCCGCGACGGCGCCCGAGCATCCGCTCGACCCGGCGCTGGAGATGGCCCGGGAGGCTCTGGAGCGGATCGATAACGAGATCCAGGACTACACCGCCAAGGTGGTCATGCAGGAAAAAGTGGGGGGCAAGCTGCTTCCCGAATCGGAGGTCTTCTGCAAGATCCGGCACGAGCGCCAGGTGACTGACGACGTGACGCTCCCCTTCAGCATCTACCTCCGCTACGACGGGCCGCCCCGGTTCAAGGGTCGCGAGGCGATCTGGGTCCGCGGCTGGCATAAGGACAATCTCGTCGCGCACGAGACGGGCCTGCTGAACGTGATGAAGGTCTACCTCGATCCGAAGGGCGAACTGGCCATGATCGCCAGCCGCTATCCGATCTACGACATCGGCCTGCGGAACCTGGTCGGGAAGCTGATCGAACGGGGCGAACGCGAACGCGAAACCGATCCCGCCAACTGTATCGTGACCGAAGAGCACGGCGTCGATCTCAACGGGCGATCCTGCCGGGTCATTCGCGTGCGGCATCCGGAGCAGCGGCCCGGGCTGGAGTTCTCCCTGGCGGAGATCTTCGTCGACGAGGAACTGCAGATTCCGATCCGCTACGCCGGCTACGGCTGGGGCGAGAAGCCGGGCGAAGATCAGATCCTGGAGCAGTACACCTACCTCGACCTGAAGCTCAACGTCGGCCTGACCGACGAAGACTTCAAGGCCGAGAACGAAGAGTACAACTATCCGAAGCGGTAGCGTCGCTTCGCCCGACCGACCGACGGAGAGCTACCGCTGGGCGGTCAGGCTGTCGTCCAGCAGGAAGCCGTCGATCCGCGCATAGGCGATCCACATCTCTTCCAGCGAGTCGAGATACTCCAGCGTCGTCTGGAAGTAGGTTCGCTGGGCGGTGAGCAGTTCCAGGAAGCTCCCTTCGCCGCCCGCGAGCGCCTGTCGGGCGAGGTCGATCGTCCGCTCGGTCTTGGGCAGCACGTCCCGGTCGTAGCGTTCTACGAGTATTCGCGACGACTCGTACTGGCGGAACTCGCCGGCCAGCGTCTGGGCCAGCGACTGCCGCAGCCGTTCCATCGCCTGCTGTGCTTCGCGGCGCTCCGCGAAGGCCCGGCGGACGCTCCCCTGATTCTGATTCCAGATCGGGATCGGCCCGGAGAGTTGGACGCTCGCGATGTCGAAGCCTGTCGCGTAGTCATGCTGCACCTGGACCTGGGCGTCGAGGTTCGGCACGACCTGAGCCTGTTCGTACTGAATCGTCCAGCCCGCGCGTTCGACGTTGGCCGCCGCGGCGGACATCAGCGGGCTCTCGCGTTCGATCCGCGCCAGCGTCGCGTCCCATTCGATCGCGGGGGGCGGCGTCAGTTCTCCGTCGACGGCGACCGCGGCGCCGAGCGGAGCGCCGAGTACGGCTTCCAGTTCCCGCAGCCGGGTTTCGACCGTCACGTCGAGGCGCGCCTTCGTTACCTCCGCCCGCGCGAGATCGGTCTCCGTCTGGAGAGCGTCGACGCCGCGAAGCTCGCCCCCGTCCACCAGGCTTTGGGTCAGTTCGGCGCTCCGGGAGCTGACGTCGATCAGACGCTGGGCGACGTCCAGGCGGCGGATCGCGATGCGATAGACATAGAACGCCCGGCGAACGTCGGTCAGCACGCGCCACCGCATGGCCTCCAGTTCGCAGCGGGCCTGCATATATTCCTGAGCGGCGACCTGCTGCGCAAGACCGAGTTTATTTCCGCGCACGAACTCCTGCGCGAGATAGATTCCCTGCTGGCCGGCTCGTCCGTCGTTACCGATTTCGGTCCCGGCGTATCCGGCCACCAGGTTCGGCGGCAGCCCCGCTTGGATCCAGCGTCCCCGCGCCGCTTCGACGCGAGCGGCCGCTTCGTCGATCGCCGGATTGCGCTGGAGGGAGACGCTCTCCAGCGTTTCGAGCGACCACGCCGGACCGGATTGCGTCGCGGTCATTTGCCGCGGCTGAGGAGCTCTCGGCTGCGATTGAGGAACGCCGCGATCGGAGGGCGAGACGATCTCAGGGGGCCCCTGTTCTTCCAGCGTCACGGCGGGCGGAAGCCGCCGGGACGGATCCTCCTGGGCGACTCGATACGGGGAAGCGTTCGATGCCGGGAAGGCGCTCGCCCGGGAGAGCGACTGGCCCCAGCGGGCGGTCTCCGGCGACTGAGCCTTCGCAGCGGTCGGCGACGGGCACGCGAACGCGACGAGCGCCGTACCGACGACGAGCGTCAGGCCGACCGCATCCGTCGCATTTCGTCGCAGATTGCGTAACATCGCTACTCGCCGGGTCAGGAACTTGCGCGCCGACGGCAGAGCCGTCGCTCCCTTGTATGTCGATCGTCCGGATCCTCCCGGGCGATTCGATTCTGACGAGCCGTCGCCCGCTCGCCAGTTCGCCCAAGCTACGGAATCGGAAAGGCAGGTGCCGCAGCCATGGCGATCGACGACAATCAGGAGTTCTCGCCTGCGAACGCTGCCTCCGCTCCTCCTCCCGGAGTTCGTCGTGATTCGACCGCTGCCTTCGGCGCTTCTACCACTCAAATTCGCGGCAGCGACGATCCTGCTCGGCGGCGCGCTGACGGCAGGATCGGTCGCCGCCGAAGAGACGCGTCCGTTCGAGATCCGCTTCGTCGATGCGGAGACCGGGCGGGGCATCCCGCTGGTCGAGCTGAAGACGGTCCACCACGTCCCCTACGTCACTGATAGCGCGGGCCGCGTCGCCTACGACGAGCCGGACCGGGCGGGCGAGACGATCTTCTTCAGCGTCAAGGCCCATGGTTACCGCGCGCCGAAGGACGGCTTCGGCATCGAAGGCGTGCGCTGCAAGGTCGAGCCGGGCGGCGAGCAGGAATTCGAACTCGAGCGGATCAACGTCGCCGAGCGGCTTTACCGCATCACGGGCCAGGACATCTATCGCGACTCGCTGCTGCTCGGCCATGAAGCGCCGATCCCGGACGAGTCGCGTTCGGGCATGGTCGCGGGGCAGGACTCGGTGTTCGGCGTACCGTACCGAGACCGGATCTATTGGTTCTGGGGCGACACGGCCCGGCTGTCGTATCCCTTGGGTCTCTTCCGCATGGCAGGCGCGACGTCGCCAGTGCCTGGCGAGAGCGGCCTGTCGCCAGACGACGGAGTTCGGCTCGACTACTTCGTCAGCGACGAAGGCTTCGCCCGGGCGATGTCGGAGCTTCCTGATCCGAAGGGGGTGATTTGGATCGACGGCGTCTGCGTTCTGCCGGACGAATCGGGACGGGAGCGATTGGTCGGCCACCACTCGCGTCGCGAGGGGCTCGGCGAGCAGTACGAGCACGGCATGTCGGTCTATGACGACGGACGCGAGATCTTCACGAAGGCGACCGACCTGCCGCTCGATGAGACCTGGCGCCACCTCAGCGCCCATCCGGTTCGCTTCAAGGAGGGGGGCGAGGAGTACGCCGGCAGCGGCCTCTGCTTCCCGGCGACCAGGACCAAGGCGACGCTCGCCGCGGCGCTATCCCCGGAATCCTACGAGTCGTTCTCCTGCCTGCCCCTGGACGCCGATCCGAAAACTGCCGACTCCGCGGCGGGACGAGACAGGAAAGCTCGATTGGCGTTGGCAGGCGGGTCCGCCGGTCACGCCCGAGATCGAGGCCCGCTGGCTGAAGAACGGTCTCGTTCAGGCGGACGAACTGCGGTTTCTGCCCGCGGACGCGGCGAATCCCGGCAAGCGGATCGAGTTTCACGCGGGAACCGTGAACTGGAATCCATTCCGCAAAAAATGGATCGCGATCGCCAGTCAGATTGCCCGGTCGGGCGACGCGCCCTCGCTATTAGGAGAGACGTGGTACAGCGAAGCCGCATCGCCGCAGGGTCCGTTCGAAACGACGGTGAAGATCGTCACGCACGACAAGCAGTCGTTCTATAACCCCTGCCACCACGCGTTCTTCGACGCCGACGGCGGGCGGACGATTTACTTCGAGGGGACCTACACCAACAGCTTCACCTCTTCGCCGGCGACGCCTCGGTACGAATACAACCAGATCATGTACCGACTGGACCTCGACGCCCCCCCGCTCGCGAAGGCATTCCCTCGCTAAACCGAAGCCGATTTCGCCGAACGAAACGCTCTTTAGAAATTTCCGGGCTAAGGAAAAATCGGAGAGTACACGGGTTTAGCAGTCGACGTTTCTACAGCGAAGTCCGTCGTACTCCAGGCGACGACCTTCCCTGTTGAATTGCGTAGGCGCGGCGTTCCGTTCTTAGCTTCTCGGCTTAAGTCGGCTCCACACCATGTGACGGACGCGAGCCAGGTCTCTGGGAATCTGTTTCCGCGGACTCCCGGGGCTGTCTCGCGTTCGTCGCTGGGGCGGCGGCAGCGCTCGTTCTATTTGAATTGCATGAGGCTCTTCGCCAGCGACGAGCCAGCTCCTTTAGCCCGCCAGGCCCTTCAGCGGGCTTTCGCTGTCGCCGAAGGATTCGATCTCCATCCCGAGCCCGCGGAGCATGCTCAGGTAGAGATTGCAGAGGGGAACCTGTCCCTCCGCAGCGAGGTGGCGCCCCGGCTGGATCGTCCCGCCCCCCTTCCCGGCCAGGAGCAGCGGCAGGTTATCGGGATCGTGGCGGTTGCCGTCGCTGAAGCTCGATCCCATCAGGATCATGCAGTTATCGAGCAGCGTCCCTTCGCCCTCGCGAACGCTCTTCAGCTTCGCCGTGAGCCGGACGAACTGCTCCACGTGCCAGCGGTTGATCCGCTGGTACTGGGCGATCTTCTCTTCGTTGTTCTCGTGGTGCGACAGTTCGTGGTGGCCCCCCTGCACGCCGTCGAGGAACGAGAAGTTCCGACCCGAGACGTCGTTGGCGAACATGAACGAACAGATCCGCGTCGAGTCGGTCTGAAACGCGAGCGCGATCAGATCCAGCATCACGTCGATATGCTCGCGGAAGTCGCCCGGAACGCCGGGGCGTCGCTGCGCGAGCTGATCCGGATCGAGCGCCGGGTCGCTGTCGGCTCCCGCGTTTCGCGTGCTGCTCGCGTTTCGCGTCGCGAACTCGATCCGCTTCTCCACCGCGCGAACCGAATCGAGATACTCGTCCATCTTGAACTGGTCGTCGCGCCCCAGCCGGCCGCGCAGTCGCTTCGCGTCTTCGAGAACATAGTCCAGCAGGTTGCTGTAGTCGTCGGGGTTCTCTGCCGCTGACAGGCCGCGACCGAACAGGCGCTCGTAAACGAGACGCGGGTTGATCTCCTTCGCGACCGGACGCGTCGGCGACTGCCAGGAGATGTGCGAACCGTACAGCCGGGTGTAGCCGACGTTGCTGTCGATGCCCGAGATCACGGGCTCGGTCCCCAGTTCCAGCGACGGCAGCGGCGTCTGACCCGCCAGATGCTGGGCCGCGAGCTGATCGACGGAGATGCCGCCCGAGGAGATATCCTTGCCGGTCGTCTTCGTCACCGGCATGCCGGTCAGGAAGTTGGCCGTCTTGGCGTAATGCCCGTCGCCGCCGTGACTGTGCTTCTTGTCGAGCCCCGACAGGACGGTGACGTCGGCCTTCACCTCCGCCAGCGGCTCGAGCGCGAAGGGCAACTCGTAGTCGGCGCCCCGCTTCTCCGGGACCCAGCCCTTCTCCCAGACGCCGTTCGGAAAGTAGACGAACGCCGCGCGAATCGGCGCCGATTCGTTCGCTTCGCTTGCACGCCCCAGCTTCGGCGCCAGCGAAGTAAGGAACGGCAGCGCGAGCGTCGCCCCCGCTCCCTGCAGGAAGCGCCGACGCATGGCGAAGGATCGATTCGGCGACGTCATGTTCGCGTTCTCCTGATGCAGCGGTCGTTCTGCCTGAAACAACCCTCTTCGCTTCGTCACTTCGCCTTGAAGTAGCGATGCTGGAACGGATAGCTCAGCACGATCTCTTCGAGCAGGCCCTGGGCCCGGCGCTCGTTTTCGTTCAGTCGCTTCAGCGCGGCTTCGACCACGCAATCGTCGAAGCGGTTGAGGTCCCGACCCAGCGCGAAGCCGAGCATCTTCCGGACGAAGTGCTTGAGGAACTCGTCCTTCCGCTTCAGGATCAGCGCCTTCATTTCGTCCGGTCCGGAGAACGTCTCGCCCGAGGGGAGCTTTCCGGACGCGTCGATCGCGTGACCCTCATCGTCGGCACGCCAGCGTCCGAGCACGTCGTAATTCTCCAGCCCGAAACCGATCGGGTCCATCCTGGCGTGACACGAGGCGCAGTCCGGATTCTTGCGATGGAGTTCCAGTCGCTCGCGCAGCGAGAGCGGCTTATCCCCTTCGCCCTTCGTCGCTTCGAGCGCCGGCACGCCGGGCGGCGGCGGAGGAACCCGCGATCCCAGGATCTCTTCCAGGACCCAGCGACCGCGCAGAACGGGGCTCGTCCGTAATGGATAGCTGGTCGACGTCAGGACCGCGGCGCTGGTCACCACGCCGCCCCGTCCGCCCGACGCGCTGACGTAGCCCCAGTCGTCGCCCGCGGGCGGCTCCATTCCATAATGCCGCGCGAGGCGTCCGTTCGCGGGGACGTAGTCCGCGTCGATCAGTTCGAGCAGGTCGCGATTCTCCGCGAAGACTCGCTGGATCAGCCGGATCGGCTCCTCCCGCATCGCGGCAGCCAGCTCGGCGTCGAACTCCGGAAACTTCTCCGCGTCTGGCTTCGCCGACTCGCCCAGCGCGGTCAGCCCGAGCCACTGCATGCCGAAGTTCTCGCCCAGCGCCTTGGCCTTCGGATCGGCCACCATCCGGCGAAGCTCTTCCTGCAGCGTCGCCTCGTCATAAATGGCGCCCGTATCCGCGAGCTCCAGCAGGCGATCGTCCGGAATCGATGACCACAGGAAGAGCGACACCCGCATCGCCAGTTGATGTGGCGAGAGCCGATGCACGCCCCCCTCTTCCGGTTCGGTCTCGACGACGAACAGAAAGTGAGGCGAAAGGAGCGCCGCCGCCAGCGGTTGACGCAGCGCCTGTTCGTACGGTTCGCTGCGCTCGGTCGCTCTGTCAAACAGGACCAGCAACCGCTCGATCTCTTCCGCTTCGACCGGTCGTCGCCAGGCCCGCTTCGCATACGCCGCGATCACCTGGCTTGCCGCGTCGCGCGGAGCAAGCGAATCGGAGGGCTGAGCGACCAGCAGTCGCTCGCGCGCCGCGATTAGTTCGGGCGGCAAGCTTTCCGCGTTCTCAGGCAGCACGGTCCGAACGACCCGGTCGGCGGCGGCGACGTACTTCTCCAGGTGAATCGGCGACGTGAAGAGCGCATCGCCGGTCGTGTCGAAGCCTTCGCCTCCCGCGCCGTCCGACGGAACGTCCGCCTCCGCGTCCAGATCGACGCCGAACAGATCGCGTACGGCGTTACCGAACTCGGTTCGCGTCAGGCGCCGGCTCATGACGTAGCCGCGGTACCAGCTCGTCGTTTCGTCGGAGGCGAGCTGGTTGCAGTTATCCTCCTGCGGCCGCGCATCGAGCCAGCCGTTGAACTTTCCCTTCTGGTCGTCGTTCAGACCGGGGCTTCCCTCGGGCGGCATCTCGTTCTGGCGGATTCGCGGCCCGACGCGTTCCCACACGTCCATGGCCGATAGCGGATCGGCGCCCTCGAGGAACTTGACCAGATCGAGCCCCCCTTCGGGCTCGTCCTTCCCGTGACAGTCGACGCAGCGACTCTTCAGGATCGGCACGATGTCGTCGGCGAAGCGCTGCTTCCAGCGCTCTTCGTCCGCAGCGTTCGCTCCGCTTCCTGCAAAGAACAGGCTAACGAGCGCCAGGAACGCGATAGCCGCCGAAGCGGTTCGTCGAAGGGACGAGCCGTCGATCATCGTGACCAAGAGGAAGGCGGGCGGGGCAGGCAGAGGCGGGGAGATGGTCGCGTTCCGCTCCGTAAACGCGGGGCGGATGACGACGATCTGATGGCAGCCTAAGCCCGCAGGCTCCGCCGGTCAATGTCGCCGCGGATTCGCCCCCGAATCGTCGCTCGGCCCGTCGACCCGTCAGATCCGGAAAGTCCGTTCCTTCCCGGGCGATTCGATCCCGCGGCAGGACGCGATTAACCGGTCCATCTTCAGGATCTGTCGACCCGCACGGCAGCGGCGCCCGATCTTCGAAGGTGACTCGCCCCGGCTCGCGCTGAAACTCTCTTCCGAAGTTTCGAGCGGCCGGTCGGGACGAGGATCGTCACGCGCCGCTGAGCGATCCGCCTCCGCAGGACTATCCGGCGGGGCGGGCGACCGGCGCTGGTTCGGCTCGAAAGACGCGGGTCCGCCGCGGACGTCCCCATGTTGGTGATCGTAGGATTTCTCGTCGTCATCGGCTCCGTGCTGGGCGGCTTCATGTGGGCCGGCGGGCACGTCGGCGCGCTCATTCACCCGTCGGAAATCCTCGTGATCGGCGGGGCCGCGGCCGGCGCGATGGTCGTCATGGCCTCCAAGAAGAAGCTGATCGACCTGATGAAGGGGTGCATCCAGGCGGTCAAGGGCTCCCCCTTCACCAGGAAGTCCTACGACGAACTGTTCCAGTTGCAGTACGAGCTCTTCCGCCTGGCGCGGAAGGAGGGGCTGCTCGCGCTTGAACCGCATCTCGCCGATCCGCACGAAAGCGAGATCTTCAACCGCTATCCGACGATCTCGAAGAACCACCACGCGACCGACTTCCTCGTCGGCGCCCTCGCCCCGGTCGTCGACGGAACGATCAAGCCCGAGCGCCTGCCCGAACTTCTGGAAACGGAAATCCGGGCGATCGAGGAAGAGCATCACGGGCCGCTCGGCGTGCTGAACAAGACGGCGGACGCGCTCCCCGGCTTCGGAATCGTCGCGGCGGTGCTCGGCATCGTCATCACGATGGGTCACATCGACGGCCCCGTGGAAGAGATCGGCCACAAGGTCGGCGCCGCGCTCGTCGGAACGTTCCTCGGGATTCTGGCGTCGTACGGCTTCCTCGCGCCGATGGCGACGAAGCTCGAATTCCTGGGCCAGGAAGAGATGGTCTTCTTCCGCACCATCGCGGTCGTCGTGATGGGCTACGTGACGGACCTTCCTCCGCGGATCGCGATCGAGCAGGGACGCCGCGGCCTCCCGAGTCACCTGAAGTGCTCGCGCGAGCAGCTCGAAGAGATGTTCAAGGCGATCGACACGGCAGCACGTTAGGCGAAGCGATTACTAGACGAGCGGAGGGCGTCAGCCCTCCGTGGCATGCTTCCCCGATCGCGAACGATCGGACGCGAATCGATCGCACGAAAGGCGAACCATGGCTGGCGGCAAAGGGGGCGGCGCCTGGAAGGTGGCTTACGCCGACTTCGTGACGGCGATGATGGCCTTCTTCATGGTCATGTGGCTGGTCGGCCAGAAACCGGAGACGAAGGCGGCCATCGCCGGCTACTTCACCGATCCCTACGCCGACTCGAAGAATCGCATCGGCTCGATGGACGAGCCCCCTGAGCCGACGAAGATGCGCGGCAAAGGGGATATGCAGCGCCACAGCAATACCTTCTCCGACGATCCCAACGATCCGGAGAACAAGAACCCGCGGCTTCTCGCGCTGCATGGCGCAGAGGTCACGGCGGTCGGAGCGGTAGTCTTCTTCCAGGGGCACGACGCCACGTTGGACGAGGAAGCCATCGCCCGGCTCGATCGGCTGGCGCCGAAGTTGAGCGGCATGCCGCAGAAGATCGAGGTCCGGGGTCACGCCGCGCATGGTCCCGCCGAATCCGCCGAGCAGGCCTCCGATAGTTGGAGGCTCTCTTACGAACGTTGCCTGGCCGTGATGGAACGCCTCAAGGCACAGGGCGTCGAGCCGAACCGGATGCGACTGGCCCAGTCAGGCGTCTTCGAACCGTTGACGATCAAGGGCGATCCTGAAGCGCGGGCGCGCAACGGTCGCGTCGAAGTCGTCCTGATGGCGGAGCTGACCGAGGATCTGGTCGGCACGCCCGACGAACGCGCCGCCCGCTTCGAAAGCATGATCGAGAAGGAAGAGCCTGACGCGGCGGACGAGCACGGCGACCATGGTCACGAGGAACATGACAGCCACGACGGCCATGGAGTACCCATCTCCACGCCTCATGGATCGGACGCGCACGGCGAGAAGTCGCACGCGAAAGATTCGCACGACCACGCGCACTAAAAACAGCGCGACGGCTTGAGCTCGAGGCGACGACTCTGTGTGCCATGCCCACGTCGCGAAACAGCGTGGGCATGGCAGGATCGGCCGGCCTTCAGCATGCCCACCCTTCCTTCGGAGATGTGGGCATGGCACACGGACCGTGCACGCGTCGAAGCTAGTCCAGCCGCTCGATCTCCACGACGACGCTCCACGGTCGAGCGTCGCGGGCGATCGCCTCATCGAGCTGTGCGAGTTCCGGCAACTTGACCGAGGACTGGCCGTCGCCGCCCGCTTCGAGATCCTTCCGCCACGCGCGATAGACCAGGTCGCACCGCTTCTGCACGTTCGCCAGAACCTTCGCCCTGGGCTCCTGCATCGGCGCCCACGCGTCGGCATTGAGATTCACGCCCTCCGCGAGCTGCTCGCCGGTGAACTCGCCCGCGAAGAGCGCCTGCGACTCGCTGGCGTCCCCTTCCGGACGACCCGAGATCGTCAGCTTCCACTTTCCCTCCCGGGCAGGCGAGACGACGCGGAACGTCGTCAGCGCGTCGGTCCAGCCGCACAGTTCGACCATCCGTTCGTCCCACCGCGGGTCGCGCGGCATGGGAAGCGGGATCGTCGCCGTCGCGCTGGCTGACTTGCCGTCGGCGCCGTCGACGTCGACCGTAACGGAGCCGAGCGAGGGTCCGTTCCACCCCTTCAGGATCTGCATCGCGATCAGCAGATGCCCGGTCGAATCGGGATGGACCGCGTCGCCGGAGAAGCTGTAGTTGACGTCGCCCTCGCGTCGCTGGCGCAGCAGTTCGTTCAGAGCGCCATGCAGGTCGACGTACGTCGTCTGCGTGTCGGCGAACTTCTTCGCCCAGACGTCGCGCTGCGAAATCAGCCACTCGGAGTAAGCCGCCAGCGTCCGGTCGTAATCGACCGCGGGAAACTTGTAACCGTAGTCGAGCGGCTTCTCGTCGCCCGCCTTGCGACGGTAGGCGTCGAACGGCGGCGGCGTCAGGACGGTCACCCGCGAAATCTTCGCCTGATCGACGATCTCGAAGAACCGCGAGTAGCCTTCCTTGAACTTCTCGAACCGCTCCGGGTGCATCGGAAAGTAGTTGCCGTCGTTCATCCCGTAGCAGACGGAGAGGACGTCCGGCTGCCACTTCAGGGCGTCGCGCTCCAGACGGTCATGCACCCACGGTCGCCTGCCCGGGTGATCGTCTTCCGACATGCCGTTGATCGTCTCGCTGCTCAGGCCGTGATTGATCAGCTCGATCTTCCGCTCTGGGAAGTGGGTCCGGACGTACGCCTCCAGATAGACGACGTACGTGCCTGCCTGCGTATTGCTGTCGCCTAGGAAGACGACGCGATCGCCCTCCTGCAGCGCGAACGGCGCCGGCTCCTCCGCGGATCCCCACGGTACGAGGACGAACGCAAGGGTGAGTGCGAATGATGCGAAGAGCGTGGCACGGAGGCCAGTCGAGGAAGTCATGGCGGGAGATCGCGAGGAGGCGGAAGGGAAACGTGGCCGACAGAATATGCGACGAAAAGATTGGGCGTGGTTGGCCCGGATTGCTTGCCAATCCGGGCGGCGTCAGCCGCAAGAGTATCGACGGTGCGTTCTCCGCGTCGTTCGATATCGCCGAACGGTCCGGCTGCCGCTTCTCTTGTCGACTTCGTCGACCCAGGTTGACGAGCAACCTGGGCCACCCCCATCGGAACGCGGTCGCAAGCCGCTTACGCCATCACTTCGCCTTCGCGGCGAGCAGGCTCTGGCGGTTCAGCCAAGCGAGGCAGAGGTCGGGCCACTGCGAGACGCCTTCGATATTCTTCGCCAGGCCCACGCCATGCTGGCCGGTCTTGAAGATGTGCAGCTCTGCGGGAACCTTCGCTGCCCGGCAGGCGAGGTAGTAAGAGACGGAGTTCTCGGCAGGAACGGGGACGTCCTCGTCGGTCGCGAACAGGAACGTCGGCGGCGTCGCTTCGGTCACCTGCTTCTCGTTCGACAGGCTCGCGACGAGCGCCGGATCGGGGTTCTCGCCCAGCAGGTTGTTCTGGCTGCCGCGATGCGTCGAAGCCGCGTCGAACTGAATCACGGGATAGCACAGGATCGCGAAGTCGGGCCGGCAGCTCTGCCGGTCGATCGCGTCGGCGGCGCCCTCCTGCCCCGCGTCGAAGTGCGTGGAAAGGGTCGACGCCAGGTGCCCGCCCGCGGAGAAGCCCATCACGCCGATTCGTTTCGGATCGACGCCATACTCCTCCGCATGCTCACGAATCCATCGCATGCCGCGCTGCGCGTCGGTCAGCGGCGCCGGGTGGCCGTAGCCCTTGCCCCGATGGCGATAGTCGAGCACGAACGAGGCGATGCCGTTCGCGTTCAACCAGTCGGCGATCTCCTGCCCTTCATGCCCCATCGCCAGTCCGCCGTATCCGCCGCCCGGGCAGACCAGCACCGCGGCGCCCGTCGCCTTGCCCTCTTCCGGCAGGCTGACGTGGATCTTGGGGCGATCCTTCTCCTCCTTGCCGACGGCGCCGGGAGCGTCGCCCTCCCAGAGCGGGATCGTCTTCCACTCCGCGGCAGCGACGCACGCTGAGAGCAACAGAGACCCGGCGATCAGAAACGAAAAGGCGAGCGTCGTACGAAGAAACGTCGACATGGCGGAAGGATGCCCGGAGGAGGAAGGCGAAGTGCAGGCTTACATGCTACTTTCCTGCGACCCGAGGCGCTGCATTCGACAGGCGTTCCTCCGCAAGGATACATTCGGGACAGATTAGCGGGTAATCTCTGGAATCGCGGCGTCGTGAAGGCCGAAGGCGTCCGCCGCGCGGCGGAGCAGGCGATGCTCCGTCGGTGTGACGATTCCATCGCGGAGGGAGGCTGAGACCAGCATCGCAAGGTAGCGACGGTGGGCTTGTGCGACGCGCTCGGCGTCGAAACCGAGTTCTGCCGCGAGCAGCCGCAACTCTGACGCTTCCTGCATCGTCAGCGTCCGATCGTTGAATGCCCGATCGACGGCGACGAGATAGCGCAACTCGTCGGCGTCGGCCGATTCGCGGAACGATCGCACGATCTTGTTCGCCAGTCGGCAAACGACGTTCGTGTCATCCGCAGCTTCTCGACGGAGCGTGCGCGGAAGGAACGCATGCCGGAGCTTCCGGATGGCAACGGGAACTCGGGTCGTCGTTCGGCGGAGGACCTTCTTTAACAGGCATGCTGTCGCTCGAGCGTCGGCGAGGGCACGGTGGTGATTCTCCAATCGTACGCCGAACTGCCGACAGGCCAACGCGAGCTTGGCACCCGTCAGTCGATAGGTACAAAGCCCCGCTCCAGGATCGAGTTCGGCGTCGATGCGGACGAACTCCTGGCGAAGGAAGCGCGCGTCGAACGAAAGGTTGTGTGCGACCAACGCCGCGCCGTCGATACGCATCGCAACCGCGGCGGCGATTTCATCGAACGTCGGAGCCGCGGCGACCATCGCCGTCGTGACGCCATGCACATGGGTGGGACCGACGCTGCGCATAGGGTTGACGAGCGTGTCGTACTCATCGACGACGTCGCCCTCGGCGTCCAGTTCGACGACCGCGATCTCGACGATCCGGTCAGTCCCTGCAAAGCCTGTCGTTTCGACATCGACGACGGCAAATCGCGAGCTTCGCGTTTCCATACGCAGTCGTCCGATGAGAGAGTGGCCCCGTCCTGAAGTAAGCATCGTATCGCCGCGTGACGAAGTCCTCTACCTTCACGCTATCAGCGTCACCGACTCCTGCCGATTGCAGAGCGTGCGGAGGGCTTCTTCGTCGCGAAGGTGGCGGGATTCGATTCCGACGGCCATCAGGGGTCCGGCGATGGCGATGAAGTCGGTCGGCTCGTAGACGTTCGCGAACACCACGACCGCGCGGCCCATCCGCTTCAGCAGCGAGAGCGCCACGAGCACGTCGTCCGACAATCGGGAGACGATCGCGATGGCCGTCGCGTCGGCAGGAATGCGATCGAGCGTCTCGGTCACCAGTTCCGCGAAGTCGAGCCCGTCGTTGCGCTCCAGCCGGGCGAGTTGCAGCAGCAGCTCCTGGTAGGTCTGCTCTCCCCGGCGCGTCGGCACGACGATCGGTTGACGCCGGGCGTTGTCGGACGGCTTCGCGATCGCCGCATGCATGGCATGGCGTGACCTGCCGACGAGGCGAAAGCCTTCGGTCCGCACCCGATCGGCGGCGTCGCGCCCGTTGGTGACCAGGCCGATCTGCTGACGTTCGAGAAAGACGAGATGCGCGACGGAAGCGACCGTCAGCACGGCGAGTTCCGTGCGATAGTCGATCTCCGACGCGTTCGCGTGCTCGACGTGCAGGTCGAGCAGGAACGTCGCCCCGGCCATCGACGTCGATTCGTAGTACTTGCTCTGCAGCGACCCCAGGCGGGCCGACGCCATCCAGTGGATCTGGTTCAGCCGATCGCCCGCGCGATAATCGCGGAGGCCGGCGATCCGCGTCGGATCCTCGAACAGCCGATGCGTGAGCCGGACCTCGCCCATCGGTCGTCGCGAGGCGATCTCGTAACGTTCCAGCGGCAAGGGTCGCGGCAGGATCAGGACGTAATTCGGTTCCGCCGCGATCGAGTACTTCCGAAACAGGCCGAACAGGTCGCCCGTCTCCAGCAGCGCGGGCCCGATCTGAAAGTAGCCGCGACGTTCGCACTTGAGCTGGTAGAAGACAGTCCGCTTCTTTCCGCCCCGTAGTCCCGCAAGCAGCAGGCGCTGACCCGTGGCGATCAGCGCCTGCCCCGGCTGCGTCGCCTCGGGCGGAATCATGTCTTCCAGCAGGAACCAGAGCGCGGGCATGCGGCCCCGGTTCTCGACCTCCAGCAGCACCGTGACCGTGTCGCCGACGTTCCCCTCGGTGATCGATACCGAGCGCCGCACGACGAGGTTCTCCGCCGCGCTGCGGGCGAGCCAGCCGTTGATCAGCAGCACGGCGCCCAGCACGTAAGCGCCGTAGACGAGGGCGTCGAGCTGAAAGAGCATCCCGACGATCCAAGTCGCCAGGAGCATCAGAACCCAGGTCATGGAGCCGTCCCCTGGGCGACGGCGATCTGAGGCGTCGGGATCTCCTCGAGCAGATGGTCGACGATTTGCGCGCTGGTGATTTTGCGCAGCCGGCTCTCGGGCTTGAGGATCAGGCGATGCGCGAGGACGGGCTGGGCGATCTTCTTGACGTCGTCAGGCAGCACGAAGTTGCGCCCCCGGATCGCGGCGACCGCCTGCGATGCGCGAAACAGAGCGAGCGACGCGCGGGGCGAACCGCCGAGCGCGAGATCTTCGTGGCGGCGCGTGCGCTGGACGATCTCCGTGATGTACCGGCGGATCTTGGGATCGACGAACGTGCGCCTCACCACCTCCTGGCAGACGATCAAATCCTCGGCGGTGGCGACCGGCGAGAGCGATTCGATCGGGTGCCGAAGCTGCAGCTTCTCCAGCAGATTGAACTCCTCTTCGGCGCTGGGATAGCCGATCGAGAACTTCATCAGGAACCGGTCGAGCTGCGCCTCGGGCAGCGGGAACGTTCCCTCATGGTCGATCGGGTTCTGCGTCGCGATCAGCAGGAAGGGCTTCTTCAGATCGTGGGTCACGCCGTCGATGGTCACGCGGGACTCGGCCATCGCTTCGAGCAGGGCCGATTGCGTGCGGGGCGTCGCGCGGTTGATTTCGTCGGCCAGCACGATCTGCGAGAAGATCGGGCCGGGGCGAAATTCGAATTCGCCCTTCTTCTGGTTGTAGATCGACCCGCCGGTTACGTCCGTCGGGAGCAGATCGGGCGTGCACTGAATGCGCTTGAATGCGCAGCCGACGCTCTGCGCCATCGCCCGGGCGAGCATCGTCTTCGCGACGCCCGGGACGTCTTCGAGCAGAAGATGCCCCTCCGTCAGCCAGCCGACCAGCGCGAGGGTGATCTGCGGGCGCTTGCCGAGCACGACCTGCTCGACGTTCGCCGTCAGAGCGCGGGTGACGTTCTGCAGGCGCTGGAAGGCTTCGCGCAAGTTGGCGGACATAGCGACGGGCGGCGACCTGAAGAGCGAAAAGAGGCGCCGTCGCCGGCGCATGCTCGCTTCAGATTAGCCCAAATGTCCAGCGACCGCGCCGCGCGCGTCAGCGCTTTTCCGCAATGCAGCGCCGGGCCGCCGCCGCGAGCGTCGGCTGCGTTCAGGCGTCGCCGCTGGCGGTGCGGAAGACGTCGATCGCATGAGCGCGGAGGTGCTCCTCGTCGATGCCGATCTCGGCGACCGCGCGGGCGATGCCGCTAAGCGTCGAATCGCCCAGCTTCCTTCCGATCGCGGCTTTATGCTGCTCGATGGTCTTGGGGCTCCGTTTTAGCCGCGCGGCGACTTCGGGAACGCTCATGCCGTGGCCGAGCAGCACGAAGACTTCCAGCTCGCGCTGAGAGAGCTTCGACAGAACCCCCAGGTCCATCACGCGCGAGCGGATTCGCTCGAACGAGCCCGGGTCGACGTCATGCGGACTTCGATGCCGGGAGACGATCATCACCCGCCCGACGCCGTCGTCGTCGTAGAGCGGGAAGAACGTCGCCGTGATGGGGCGACCGCGATAGAGATGGTCGACGATCAGCGGCTTGCGCGTCGCGAGCGTCCGCTCCATCAGCTCCAGGCGCTCCGCGACGAACTCAGGATTGAGCAGGTCGGAGAGTCTCTTGCCCACGAGCGTCGTCGCCGCGGGAAGCTCGTAGATGGCGCTGACGGCGTCGTTGACGTACTCGAACGTACCGTCGGCGCTCACGATCATCGTCGCGATGCCTGGAAGCTCGCGGAATATGTCCTGGAATTCTCGACTGGCGAACGGATCGCTCATCGAACGTCCTTTGGCTGGCTGTTTGGCTGGCTTGCGCACGGGGCTGGCGACAGGCGCGAACGATCGCCGTCGGCTCGTCAGGCGAGCCTCGTCCGATAGTCGCAGGCGTCTCGGTAGGAGTCGCCTGATCAAATTCGATAAGGGAAAGGGCGGGAGAATCAGTCGGAGGAGACGCTGCGCTGGGGAGGCGCAGCGGGTTCAGCGACGGTCGGGGGAACGACGACGCGGCGGAGCGCCAGGTGGCGTTCCTGAATCCCGGACTTCGCGGCGAGCGTGGCGATGCTCGCCATGGTCGAGGCGCCGAGCTTACGCCCGATCGCAGATTTATGACGCTCAATCGTCTTGGGACTACGGTGCAGGCTGGCCGCAGCTTCGGGGGCGGAGATGCCCGTCCCCAGAAGCACGAACACCTCAAGTTCTCGGGGAGTCAGGGCGCCAAACACGCCGAGTTCCACGAACTTCGTTTCCTCCCGATCGAAGTCGATCGAGGAGGGATCGGACTCGCCGGCAGTCGTCCGCCGGGAGATCGCGAGGATCCGCCAGCCGGAAGATTTGTCGAAGAGCGGATAGATCGTGACCGAGAGCAACTGGCCCCGGTAAAGGTGCTGGACCGCGATCGGACGCTCGGAGGCGAGCGCCTTCCGAAACCAGGCGAGCCGTTCTTCGACCCACTCCGCCGGCAAGAAGTCCTGTAGCTTCTGCCCGGTCCGGTCGACCTCCGGTTCGCCATGAGCGCTGTAGACCGAACGTGCCGCGCGATTGACGTACACCAGCGAGCCGTCGGCCTCCAACAGGATCGCCGAGACGTTCGGATCTAGTTCGAACGCCTGAGCGAGTCGAAGCGAGTCGACAGACGTGGTCATGAGTGTAACGTGGACGTGCAGGCGAAAAGTGAGGGATATCCCTCTCGTGGAGATTCCCAGCACTGCATCTTATCCCCTCCAACCTTAAATCAGCAAACTCCGATTCAATCCGTGCGGCTAATTCGGGGGGCGCTATCGCATCCCGAGAATCCGCGAAGCTGTCATACAGCATCTGCACGCAGAGCGAAACGACTGATCGAAAGCTCCTAAATGGATACGCCCAATTATCTTACGCAGTGGCTTAGGGTCGGAACGCTGGCCGGCGGTAAGAGTTGAGGGACTAAGCTCCGCGAACGTGTCTGCCACGAGCGCTTAGTCGTCGGCAGAAGACGCATTAACCCGAAGGACACTTCGCAAATCGAAGTCGGGGCGAATCGGAGGTGAGCGCGATCCGAAACGCGACCGTTGTCTTTTGGGAGTTTGCGCAGTTAAATGAGGGGCTTGCGGCGAAGCTGCTATTCGCCGCTCCCGCCTGAATTCGGCTGCCTCGCTCGGCAGCTCCCGCCCTGCCTCGCTCGTCCATCGCGCCCACACGGAGCGGAATCGTTGTCGTCGTACTGGAAGTATCCGGTGTACGTGCTGGTCGCGGTCTTCGTCCTGCGTCTGGCGGTCGGTTTTCACTTTTTTCGCGAAGGCTGGACGAAAGTCGAAGACGGCTTCACGTCGGCCGGCTTCTTCGGCGCCGCGGTCGGACCCTTCGCGCCGGCGTTCCATGCGATGACGCCCGATCGGGAGGGTCGCGAACGTCTCGTTTATTCCAAGAACGAGAAGGGCGACGTCCTTTCGCCGACGAAGGATTCGTGGACCGCGTTCCATCAGCGTGCCGTCGCCGCTTACGGCATCGGCGACAAGAAATGGATCGAGGTCGAAAAGTCGCGGAAGGCGGCGCTCGAAGCGGAACTGAAGCAGGCGCAGGAGTCGAAGAACGCCGTTCGGGCGTCGGAACTGCGATTCGAACTCGACCGCACGAACGACGCGATCGCTCGCCTGGCCGATCAGCGGCGCAAGGCGGACCGCATCCTCGCTCGTTATCGCGACCAGTTCGACTATCTGATTCTCGTCAACGAGGAAGACCTTCAGACCTATTACCGCGATCTCGATCGCGTTGCCGCCTATCGCCAGGACCCCTCCTGGACCGGGACGGATTCGCTGCGCGGTCAGGTCGACAAGATCGCCGGCGACGCCAAGAAGAAGGCGACCCCCTGGCTGAAGTCGGTCGATCGGATGTGGGACGACTACGAAGCGGAAATCAACAGTCTCGCTTCGCCTTCGCAGATCGAAACCGCCGGCGGACCGCTGAGCCTGCAGCGCCCCTGGCTGGCCCGACCGAACACGACCTGGATCGACAGCTTCATCCCCTACTTCGACCTGGCGATCGGCGCGCTGCTGATCCTGGGTCTGTTTTCTCGGGGAGCGGCCTTCTTCGCGGCGGGCTTCCTCGCGATGGTCGTCCTGAGCCAGTGGCCCTGGGCCGAGGGCGCCGCTCCCGTGTATTACCAGTTCGTCGAATTCGCGGCCGCGCTCTGCCTGATGGCCTTTCCGTCCGGCCAGTTTCTCGGCCTCGACGGGCTGCTGCGATCGTTGTACCTGCGGCTGACCGCCCGGCGCGAAGGCGCCGCCGCGACGCCGGCCGCGGTCTGATGCGTCGCCGACTCTCGTCCCGGATCGACGAAGGATTCGGGACGATTCGGACTGCCGAGCGTAGAATGAACGGCAGTCCGTACATGCGTCGAGCCTGCCTTCGTCGGCTCGCGACCCTCCTGCTCATCGAACGACCAAGACCCGCCTGAAATATCGAGGATCGGACGGATGAACCTGACCCCGGAAGAACGTGAAGTCGGACGCGCCAATTATTTCGAGGCGGTCGGCGCACGCGAAGAAACGACGCGCCGCGGCTTCCTGCGGGACGTGATCGGCCTCGGCGCCGTCGGCGGCATCGGTCTCGGCGCGCTCTACTTCAACTACGACAAACCGGCCAATCCGGTCCGCATCGGCGTCATCGGGACGGGCGACGAAGGGAACGTCCTGCTCGGCGCATGCAATCCCGACTATGTCGAGGTCGTCGCGATCTGCGACATTCGCCCGTCGAGCATTCACCGCGCCTTCCATGGCGACTGGGCGTCGCCTGCGGCCCTTGCGGCGCGGCCCGGCCTGATGAAGGTCTACGGCTGGAACACCGAAGAGGAAGCCCGCAAGCACGTCGCGGTCTACGATCGCTACCAGGACCTGCTCGCCCACAAGGACATCGAAGGGGTCGTCATCGGCCTGCCGCTGCATCTGCACGCCCCGGTCGCGGCTGCGGCGATGAAGAAGGGACTGCACGTCCTGACCGAAAAGCTGATGGCCCACAACGTGGCCCAGTGCAAGGCGATCAGCCAGATCAGCTACCAGCAGGAAGTGCTGCTCGCGACCGGCCACCAGCGGCACTACAATGTGCTGTACGAAAACGCCAAGAACCTGCTGAAGTGGGGCCTGCTGGGTCAGATTCACTTTATCCAGGCGCAGTGGCACCGCGGAAACCTGCCGGGCAAGGATAGCTGGGCTCAGCCCATCCCGGGCGGCGAGAAGATCTGGGGCTCCGAGAAGGTCATCGACGACATCGCTAAGGAGCTGAAGCGGTTCGAAAGCGCACTCGCGGGAGAGTCCGATCCCGCCGCCGCCGAACTGCTGCGCAAGAAAGTCGCCCAGTGGGCCGCCTGGGATCGCGACAAGAACGTCGCGGCGGAAGAGTATGGCTACATGGATGCCAAGTATCCCAGCGGCGCGCCCCGGTCGGCGATGGAAGAACTCGTTCGCTGGCGCATCTGGGAGCGGACGGGCGGCGGCCTGATGGCCGAACTGGGGAGCCATCAGCTCGATGCGGCCAGTCTGTTCGTCAGCGCCCTGCACTCCGCCGAGACGGGCGAGGAGGCTCACGTCCATCCGCTGTCCGTTCACGCCGTCGGCGGTCGTCACGTCTTCCCGAACGATCGCGACGCGGACGACCACGTCTATTGCACGTTCGAGTTCCCCGGACCGCACTACGAGCCGTCGATCGACGTCGGATACAAGGACGTCGTCACGAACTACCCGCCGAAGGACGGCATCGAGGCCTACGCGGAGAACCCGAATCACAAGATCGTCTACTCCTACTCGACCATCAACGGCAACGGATGGGGCGGCTACGGCGAGACGGTGATGGGAACCAAGGGCACCCTCGTTCTCGACAAGGAGAAGGAGGTCATGCTCTACAAGACCAACGACACCGCCACCAAGATCGGCGTGAAGGCCGGCGCCGGCGGACCGACGATGGATACGCAGGCGTCCGGCGGACCTCCCGCCGCGGTCGCCCAGGCGGCCCAGCCCGAAGACGTCAGCCGCGGCTACCGCGAAGAGATCGAGCACTGGGCCTGGTGCATCCGGAATCGTTCGCCGGAGAATCGTCCCCGCTGCTATCCGGAAGTCGCCACCGCCGACGCCGTCGCCGCGCTGACCGCGAAGTACGCCGTCTCCCAGGGTCAGAAGGGGAAGGGCGGCTTCATCGAGTTCAAGCCGGAGTGGTTCGACATCAACGATCCCGCGACGCCGGACGGTTCCAGCGTCGAAGCCGAACTGTCGAACTTCAAGAACGCGTAGACCCGCTCTGGCGATACAGCGTTCTCTGACAGATGCTAGGAAGGTCGCCGACGTCGTCGGCGACCTTCTTTTCATGCGCAAGAGCCCTGCCGGCTCGATGAACAGCGATGACCTACGACCTGGTCGTTCTCGGAGGAGGGATCATCGGCCTGGCGACCGCCTGGCGCTGGTCGCTTCGTCGACCGGGCGACGCGATCTGTCTGGTCGAGAAGGAGCGTGACGTCGCGCTTCATCAGTCGGGTCGGAACTCCGGCGTCCTGCACTCCGGCATCTACTACAAGCCGGGCTCCCGTCGCGCGGAAGACTGTCGCGCGGGCAAGCGAATGTTGGAAGCGTTCTGCCAGGAACGCGGCATCCGCTACGAACTCTGCGGCAAGGTCATCGTCGCGGTCGACGAGAGCGAACGGCCGGCGCTCGACCGGATCTTCGAACGAGGCCGGGCGAACGGCGTCGCCTGCGAGCGGATCGGACCTGAACGCCTCGCCGAACTCGAACCGCACGCGTGTGGGGTCGAAGCGATCCACGTTCCTGAAGCGGGGATCGTCGACTACCCCGCGGTCTGCCAGGAACTGGCGAAGTCACTCCGCGCGGCAGGCGCGGACCTGCGGTTCGGAACCCGCGTCGTGCGCGTCGAGGCGACGCTCGATCCCGCGATCGTGCAGACGGATGCGGCGCCGATCCGCGGACGACGCATCGTCAACTGCACGGGCCTGTTCAGCGATCGCGTCGCGAGGGCCAGCGGCGTCGACGTCGACGCCCGGATCGTCCCCTTCCGCGGCGAATACTACGACCTCGTCCCCGCCGCGCGGCAGCTCTGTCGAAACCTGATCTATCCCGTTCCGGACGGACGCTTCCCTTTCCTGGGCGTGCACTTCACGCGCCGGGTCGACGGCAGCGTCGAATGCGGACCGAACGCCGTGCTCGCCCTCGCTCGCGAAGGGTACGCCTGGCGAAACGTGCGGCTGGGCGACCTGTTCGAGTCGCTTACCTTTCCAGGCTTCCTTCGACTGGCGGCAGGCAATCTCCGCCCCGGCCTCGGCGAGATGCAGCGTTCGCTCAGCAAGTCGGCGTTCGTGCGGGCCCTTCAGAATCTCGTGCCCGAGATCCGCGGAGAGCAACTCGTTCCCGCGAACGCCGGCGTGCGAGCGCAGGCGCTGACCCGCGCGGGAGCCTTGGTCGATGACTTCCTGGTCGTCGCGCACGGGCGGATGGTGCACGTGGCGAACGCCCCCTCGCCCGCCGCGACCGCGTCCCTTCGCATCGGCGAAGAGATCTGCGACCGGCTGGCGCTGCTGGACTGACCGCTCTCAGGTCGAATCCCGAAAGTGGGCGTCCGCCTGGTCGACGATATGCTGCAGGAAGCTCGCCTTCGCCCGTTCGTACCCTTCGCGATCGTCCGGCGCCGCGGAGAGTCGCTGACGACGCAGTCGCAGGTAACTCTCCGCCGCTTCCTCGCGGGTGCGGAGCCAGTCGCGGATCAGCAGCCGCCGCGACCACGCTTCTCCGCCGAGTTCGACCAGCGTCACCGAAAACGCCGCGATGAGCCCCTTCGGCTTGAGCAGATAGATCGCGCCGTCCGGATCGTCGAACGGCGCCGGCTGGGGGCAGTAATCGAGGCCGCGGAGATAGGGTAGCGTCCGCTCGATCTCGTCCGCGTCGTCGACCGCCGCGATCATATCGATGCAGGGAAGCGAGCTCATCCCCGGCACGGACGTCGCGCCGACATGCTCGACCGCTCCGATCGCTCCCTCGGCAGCGAAGAGGATCAACGACCGCGCCTGTTCGAATTCCTGACGCCAGCGATCGTCGTACGAGTGAAGGCTAAGTGGAACGTCCCTGGACACGAGCCCGTTCGTTCGTCGAAGGAAACGGCCGCGCCTGCGAGAGAGGACTCGCCCGGCGCCGCGACAGTGTAGAAGATGCGGGGTCGGCGACCATCGGCAGCGTCGCTATTCCCCACGGAAAAATCTAGGCGCCGATATCGGTCGTCGGGGCGACAATTTCGTCTGGCACCCGCGGAACACCGACAAGAGCAGAGCGCCGGGGAAGCTACGCCCGACAGCAGCGATGATGGCCAGGGCGACGGATCGTTTCTGTAAGTTCGACGATCTCTACTCGGGGGGCAGCAAACTACGGCTGAGGCATTGAACTGTCCGGCGGCCCCGATTGAACGTCGTCCGCCCCAATACGATCCGAGAACTCGATCAGAAGCGCCGTTAGCCAAGCGATCGCTAGACAAAGCGCCAGAATGACGACGACCAGAACCGCTCGCAGTGCAACGCTCAAGGGGGGCCTGTCATCGATTGAGGCGAAGGAATTAGACGAGCTTTGCGGCGGTTTGTAAGGATTGGCCATCCGATCAGCCTACCCTGGCCAGACGTGATGCCCAAACTAGCCCACTACCACGACGCCTCGCCGCTTGACGGAATGCCGGAAGCGGCGGTATGTTGGCGAGCTTTCCCGCATGTCACCCTAGCTGGCTCTCGCGCCGGAGCGCGTCATGGTTCTGCGACCTCGCACCGCCTACAAGAAGAAGCTGCGCAATCGTCGCTGCAGCAAGTGCAACGCGAAGCTCAACAACAAGCTGACGCGCTGCCCCAAGTGCGCCTGCGCCAACGCGTTGCCCGGTAAGTAGTTACCGCGGCTCGCTTTGCGGCGACTGCCTGCTTCGGCGTCGCCTGTCGCCCCCGCCCTGCTTTCACGGCGGGGCGTGCGCTGCGCGCCAGGATGCGTTCGCGAGAGCGGTTCGTTAAGCGCCGGCACATAGCTCCGATTGCGTCGCTCGCCCCGTCGCAGTTCCGGGGTGCTCGCAGCTCCGGGCAACTTCTGCCCCCAGAAGTTTCGTCAGTTATACTGACGGTGCCACGCGCAGCGACGCCCGCGGCGTCGATTCTCCCCCGCCTCCCTGCGCGCCGGGGTCGACCGCTCGATCGGTCGACTCGCGTAATTCGTTACACGATTCCCAAGGTTCGATCGATGCGTTTCGCACGTTTCTGTCTCGCGGCGCTCTTTCTGTCCGTCGCCGCCCTGCACGGCGACGAACCGGCAGGCGCTGGTTTAGGACTCGTCAAGGAGAAGCCGGCGGACGGTCGGTACGTCGAGACCGACAAGGGCTTCATGGTGCCCTATACCTTCGATCTGCCGATCCACATCGGCAGCGACAAGGGAACGGTCACCATGGTTCCCGTTCCGGGCGGCACGTTCCGCTTCGGCAGCCCCGAGAGCGAACAGGGACGCGACGCCGTCGAGGGCCCCGCCTTCGAGGTGAAGATCGAGCCTTTCTGGATCGCCGACAAGGAGGTCTCCTGGGCCGAGTACCAGGCCTACATGGCGATGAGCGATCTGTTCGTGAAGTTCGCCGTGGCGGAGGTCCGCCCGCTCGATGATGAACATGCCGCCGACGTCGTTTCGGCCCCGTCGAACCTGTACGACCCCAGCTTCACCTACGGCAACGGCGACGAGCCGACGCTGCCCGCGGTGACGATGAGCCAGTACGCGGCCAAGCAGTACACGAAGTGGCTCAGCCTGCTGACGGGCCAGTTCTATCGCCTCCCCAGCGAAGCCGAATGGGAGTACGCCGCCCGGGCGGGGTCCGACGGTCCCTACTTCTTCGGCGACGACGCCGCGATGCTCGACGAATACGCCTGGTACGCGAACAACTCCGACGGCGCCACGCATCCCGTCGGCGAAAAGAAGCCTAATCCCTGGGGACTCTACGACATCTACGGCAACGCAGCGGAGTGGACGCTCGACGCCTACACGGAAGAGGGCTACGCCAAGGCGAAGGAACAGGGCGATACGGCCGCCGCCGTCATTCAGTGGCCGACGACCCGCTATCCCCGCACGCTCCGCGGCGGATCGTACGCGATGAACGCCAATCAGCTCCGCAGCGCCAGCCGCTGGGCCAGCAGCGACGACGACTGGCGGGAAGAAGATCCGAACATTCCGAAGTCGCCCTGGTGGTTCACGCAGGAGGACGCGCTCGGCGTCGGCATGCGGATCATCCGCCCGCTGAATCCGCCGACCGACGTCGAAGGCAAGGAGAAGTTCTGGAAGGCCGACGTCGAGGAGATCCAGGAAGACGTCGACTACCGCATCGACGCCGAAGGCCGCGGCGCCTACGGCTGGATCGACCAGAACCTGCCCGCCGCGAAGGCCGAAGTCGAGAAGAAGTAGGTCGCTTCTCGCCCCGCTACGGCTGCCTGATCCTCGTAAGAAGGAGCGCCTGATGAGGTTCGCGTTCAGCCCCGTCGCGATGTTGCTTCTCATGCCGTTCGCCCTGCTGGCGGACGAGCCTCCTGCCTCGACGCCAGAGCCCGCCGAGACGCTGGGTCTGGTGAAGGATCGGCCGACGGAGGGCCGTTTCGTCGAGACCGACCGCGGCTTCATGGTGCCCTACACCGTGAGGCTGCCGCTGAAAGCAGGCGAGACCGAGCCTACCTTCACGATGGTCCCGATCCCCGGCGGCACGTTCCGCTTCGGCAGCCCGGATAACGAACCGGGTCGCGACGCCTCCGAGGGCCCTGCGTTCGAAGTGAAGGTCGAACCCTTCTGGATCGCCGACAAGGAAGTGACCTGGGCCGAGTACCAGACCTTCATGGCGATGACGGACGTCTTCGTCGATTTCGCCGTTCAGAAGGTCCGCCCCGTCGACGATCCGCAGGCGGCGGACGTGATTTCGTCGCCGTCGAACCTCTACGAACCGAGCTTCACTTACGTCAACGGCCAGGAGGCGAATCTCCCGGCAGCGACGATGAGCCAGTTCGCGGCTCGGCAGTATACGAAGTGGCTGAGCCTCCTCACTGGCGAGTTCTATCGGTTGCCGAGCGAGGCCGAATGGGAATACGCCGCGCGAGCCGGTTCGGAGGATCCCTACTTCTTCGGCGACGATACGTCGAAGCTCGGCGACTACGCCTGGTACGAAGCGAACTCGGAAGACGCGACCCACCCGGTCGGCCAGAAGCGGCCGAGTCCGTGGGGACTCTACGACATCTACGGCAACGTCGCGGAGTGGACGCTCGATGCGTATACCGAAGATGGGTACGCGAAGGCGAAAGTGCGGGGCGATACGGCCGCCGAAGTTCTGCAGTGGCCCACGACGCGGTATCCCCGCACGCTGCGCGGCGGCTCCTACGCGATGGAGGCGAATCAGCTGCGCAGCGCCAGCCGCTGGGGCAGCGATGACGATGAGTGGAGAACGAGCGATCCGAACTACCCGCAGTCGCCCTGGTGGCTGACGGAGTCGCCGACGCTGGGCGTCGGAATGCGAATCATCCGTCCGCTGAATCCTCCCGCCGACGCGCCGGCGAAGGAACGCTACTGGGAAGCGGGCATCGCCGACATTCAGGACGACGTCGACAGCCGAATCTCGGACGGCAAAGGCGCTCTCGGCCGAGTCGATCCCGAGCTGCCGGCGGCGAAGGAAGCGAGCGGGAAGAAGTAGGACGCCGGCGAGGTCGCGAACGCGTATCATGGCGGCTCGTCCCTGAACGACCGCCACGCGAAAGGCGCACGATGCGCATCGAGATCCGCCGGTTCGACCTGCCGCTCAAGCGTCCCTTCGGCATCTCGCGCGGGACGAGCCTCTCGCAGCGAACGATCCTCGTCAGCCTCGCGGCAGGCGACGTCGTCGGTCACGGGGAGGCGACGACCAACGACTACTACGGCGTCAGCGATACGGGGCTGGTCGCGGCCGTGACGGCGGTCGCTCCCATCCTGCAGACCTGGCCGCCCGGTCCGCCCGAAGAATTGTTCGACGCCATCGAACCTCTGCTCGCCGGCAGCGCGTCGGAATCGGGCGAGCGACGCTTCGCGCTCTGTGCCATCGATCAGGCGATGCACGATCTGTGGGGCAAGCTGCAGGGCCAGCCGCTTTACCGCAGGTGGGGCGGCGACCTGAGCGACGTGCCGGTCTCGAACTACACCGTCGCTCTCGACGCGATTCCGGCGATGGTGGAGAACCTGCGCGAGAACGCCGGCTGGCCCCGCTACAAGATCAAGCTGGGGCGCGAAGACGACCTGGAGATTCTCGCCGCGCTCCGGGCGGAGACCGACGTTCCCTTCCGCGTCGACGCCAACGCCGGCTGGTCGTTCGACCGGGCCTGCGAAATGGTCGAGGCTCTCACGCGGTTCGGCGTCGAACTGATCGAACAGCCCCTCTCCGTCGAGGATGACGACCGCATCGCGGAGTTGGCGAAGCTCTCTCCCCTGCCCCTGTTCGCGGACGAAAGCTGCCGGGTCGTGGCCGACGTCGATCGCTGCGCCGACGCCGGTTTCGCAGGCGTGAACCT
This sequence comes from Lignipirellula cremea, assembly GCF_056501455.1. Classification (NCBI taxonomy): domain Bacteria; kingdom Pseudomonadati; phylum Planctomycetota; class Planctomycetia; order Pirellulales; family Pirellulaceae; genus Lignipirellula; species Lignipirellula cremea. The sequence goes on along the minus strand of NZ_CM151415.1, from coordinate 3,181,864 downwards.
GAAGCTGGTGAAGTGCGGCGGTCTAACGCCAGCGCGGCGCCTGATCGAACGGGCCAGAGCCCGCGGCCTCTCTGTCATGGCGGGCTGCATGACCGAGAGCAGCGTCGGAATTTCGGCGCTCGCCCAGCTCTTGCCGTGGCTCGACTACGTCGACCTCGACGGCGCCTATCTTCTGGCCGAAGATCCCGCGGAAGGCGTCCGCGTCGACAAAGGGATCGCGACGTTTCCGGAAGCGGACGCTCCCGACTCGACCGGAACGGGCGCTCGGCTGATCGATCCGGCAGCAGGCCTGATCGCGACGTTCGAGGGCTGACGCTCGTTCGCCTGGAGTATGTGTGCCATGGCTGGCTTGTCCAGCCGTGCCGAATGGTGAGCGTCGCATGCACGGCTGGAAAAGCCAGCCGTGGCACACGAAGGCGCGAACCCGCCGATCCGCGCACGAAAAAGCGGCAGACCGTACGGACGATCCGCCGCTTGAAATCTCGATGGCTGGACGAGTTACTCGCCGACGTACGGCATCAGCGCCATGAACCGGGCGCGCTTGATGGCCGAGGCGACCGCGTGCTGGCTGGCGGCGGTGCAGCCCGTCTTGCGACGGCCCACGATCTTGCCGTGACGATTGACGAGCTTCTTCAGAAACTCGGTGTCCTTGTAATCGACGAACAGCGGACGCGGGCGTTCGCCGTCGACGAAGAGCGGATCCTTGCGGACCGTCTTCGTCTTGACTCGCGTACGACGCTTCTGACGATTGCTTTTGGCGTTTTTTCCGCCGCGCTTGAACGGGGGCATAGCTGACGCGAAAGAAGCAGGGATCCCCGACGCCTGTCCGTCGGTGCGGCGGGCGAAGCTCGAAAAGGGTCGAGCGGGTCGGTTCGGGGGAAGCGGGTCAGTTTACCGAAGGTCGGGCGAAACTCAAGGCGTCGCCGGGATTTTCAGGTGGGGAGTCCCGGATGCTCGCGCATGCCGTCCGCCCCATCGCCGAATTCACGCGGCTGCAGGCGCCGGCGCGACGATTTCCAGCAATTCCACGCCAGGAAGTCCGTCGCAGTAAATGAATGCCGATCGCCCGTAGCAGGTCGCTTCCGGAGCGATCCCGAACAGCGATTGCAGTTCTGGGCCTGGTTCCACCTTCCAGAGCGAAACGAGCAAAACGTTGCGCAGCACCCCGTTCTCGATCAGCACGCGACCCAGCGGCGTTCGTTCCGATTCGATTTCCGCCTGCACCGCGGGCGAGAGCACGCTCCTGGTCAGCCGGACCAGGCCGAACTGCACGACGGCGCCGTCGGTCGATCGGCGGAGGAGAATCTTCCGCGAATAGTGCGTCGGCGTCGCCTGGCGGTCCAGCACCTCGACCTCGACAGGACAGCCGTGAAATCGCTCGACCGTCACGGTCATGTGCTCGTCATGGTCGAGCAGCGAACCGTAAGGCGCGGGAAGCGACCCGAGCGCCGCGGGAGCGAATTCGCCGAGCTGCGCCGAATCCTCGTAAAATAGCTGGAGCAGCGTATCGAGTTCCGGCTGCGACCGCCGCACGGGAAGGGCCTCGCTTACGTCCATCGGCAGCTCGTTTCCCTCGGTCGAACGGTCCGACGGGCGGACGGGGCAGGAAGATCGAAAGGCTGGCGTCGCGGCAGGAAGGCCTCTGTTCCCCGGATGGGCGAAGGGCCGAGAGTTCTATCTTATCGATTCGCCATCCGTTTCGACAACGTTTTCGCGCTAACGTTCCTTCATTTCGTGCCTCATGCCTGCCTCGCACGCGACGACGCTAAGCCGAACGCTCGCCCGACTGCTGGCGGACGAGCTTCCCCGGCGTTTTCCGCGCTGGGGCGCGCTCCGACAAATCGACCCGATCGCTGGCGGCTTCAGCGGGGCGAGTCTCTTTCGCGTGGCGAGCGAGGCCGGGTCGTTCGCGGTGAAACTTTCGCCGGCAGCAGGAAACCTGCCGGAAGCGACCGCCGCCCGACATCGCGTGATCGAACAGATCGCCGCCCTCCTCGCAGCCGACCGAATCCAGCCCCTCTTTCCCCGTCTCGAACGCGACGCTTCCGGAGCGACGGTCGGGTCGTTTACGGCGGTGTCCCAGGCGTTCGTGGTCGAAGCCCGCGACTGGCTGGAGAATAAGGGCGCGGGGAGCGAAGGCGCTGCCCTTCTCGATCGGCCTACTGTGACCCCCGCGCGCCGCGACTCGGACGCCCTGATCGCCTCGGCGTTCGAACTGCTCGCCCGGTATCACCAAGCCGCTCGCCGGGTCGTTCTGACGGACCGCGATCGGACGTATCTCCAGCCGGCGACGCCGCTTCCGGAGCGCTACGTACAGGAATGGCGCCTGGCCGCGAGCACGAATCCGGCCGCGATCGAGGCGGCGACGGACCGGCTACCGCTCGACCTCCGCGAGCCGGCCCGAAGTTACCTGTCGCGACTGCCGGCGGAGGAGCGCCGGATCGCGGCTTCCCTAAGTTCTCTGCCCGGCAGTTCTCCCGGGTTGTGCCTTTGTCTCCGGGACTCGCATCGAAACAATATCGCGTACCGAAGCGAGGTCGCCCGGGAGTTCTTCGACTGGGACGCCCTGCGATTCGACCGGCGGGTGGGAGATTTCGCCCGACTTTCCGCCTCCTTCGGTCTGGAGGCGGACGAGGCGGAGAACCTGATCGTCTCCCTTCTCGACCCCGAATCGCCGATAGAACGATGGACTGCCTGGGAGTCTGCCGCGCTTCGTCCGATCCTGGCGACGCAGGTCTGGCTCCCGCCGCTCAACTGGCTGAAGTGGCTGCTGGTCGAAGAAAGATCGTTCGACGACCCGCCCGCCGCCTTCTCCAGATTGCGGGAAACCCTTCATCTTGCGATTCTCCGACCCTTCTCGATCGGCGAAGCGTAAGGAGAAGCCGGTCGGTCCGTCGTTCAAGAGAGATCGTTCCCCAGCGAACTCCCCTGGCGGGATTCGCCGGGTCCGTGCAGCCGGATCCTTTCGTCCGGAACGCGGCAGTCGTGTTGGCGAGTCTCGCGTCGAGCCGGTATCCTAAAGCAACTACGGATCGACAGTTCGGGCGTTCCTTCGACGATCGAAGGGGCGTTCTTTGGACAGGCGTCGCAGGCTCCGCCGGACGCTCCTTTCGAACAGCATTCAGCGACACGTCAGGTCGAACATGATGCGACCCCTGCGCTTTTTCGTTTCTCTGCTCGTCCTGACCGTCTCGGTTGGCGCGACGGCCCACGGTCAAGCGAACTTCGGCCAGTCAGCCTTCGGCGAGAGCGCCTTCACGCCTTCGTCGGATGCTGCGGCGCCGGCGCTCCCGGATTTCTTGCAAGGCTTCGAAGCGTCGCCTGGCGCGACCTCCGCGTCGGTCGAACTCTCCGGCGGCTATCGGCTCGCCCCGGATGAACGCAGCGGCATCCTGACGGTGACGGCAGAGATCCCTTCGCGCTACCACATCTACTCGCTGACGCAGAAGCCCGGCGCTCCGGCGATGAAGTCGACGCTGACGCTAGTATCGAAGGACGTCGTCGAACTCGATCCCCGCGGCTTCGTCGCGACCCCTTCGCCCCATGAGGTCGTCCTGCCCGGGAGCAAGGTTCCCGTCGAAGAACACTCCGAGAAGGTCGAGTGGTCGATCCCGTTTCGGGTCGCGGACGGCGTCGAACTGAACGGCCTGCCGATCCGTCTCTCCTACGACGGGCAGATCTGCCGGGATGCGGACGCGAACGGCGAGGGCGGCACGTGCATGCCGATCAAGGACGAGCCGATCGAGGCGACGTTCCAGGGCATGCTCACCCGTGCTCCGCAGACGCCCCCGGTCGCAGGCGCCGCGTTCACGGCTTCCCCCGCGCCCGCCGCGTCCCAGGATGCCGTCACGACGGCGAAGCCTTATCGCGCGGAGGGTTCGTCCGCCGCGATCGAAATTTCGATTTCTCCCCGCGTCGTCCAGCCGGGCGAACAGGTCACGCTCTCGGTCAAGGCGGTCGCCGATAAGGACTGGCACGTCTACGCCCTGGAGGCGAAAGATCCCAAGAAGGGTCCCAAGCCGACGCTGATCGTCGTCGAGAATCCTCAGCCCTGGATGACTGGCGCCCCGGTCGCGTCGGAAGAGCCGACGTTCAAAAAAGCCCAGGTCGCGGGGCAACCCGACCAGAAGTACCACGACGAGGTGACGTGGAACTGGACCTGGACCGTGCCTGAAAACGCCGATCCGGGCGTCACGCCGATCGTCGGGCTCGTCGGCTACCAGACCTGCATGGACGACATCTGCCAGCCGCCGCTGGGCCTGAAGTTCTCCACGCAGTTCGCCGTCGGATCCGCCGGCGCCGATGCCGCAGCCAAGGCGATCGCGGTCGAAGCGACGTCTTACTCGACCGTCGCGAAGCTCGCTGCCGCGCCGCAGGACGCCCCTGCGTCTGGAGCGTCTGCGAACGCCGGCGCGCTGCAACTGAATAACATCAAGCCGGCGGAAGGCTCCTCGCTCTGGATGGCCCTCGGCTGGGCCTTTCTGGGCGGGCTGATTCTAAACGTCATGCCCTGCGTACTGCCCGTGCTCGGGCTGAAGGTTTACTCCTTCGTCGAGATGGCGGGCGAGAGCCGCGCGAAGGTCTTCTGGCACAACGTCGCGTACATCTTCGGCCTGCTGGTCGTCTTCTGGGCGCTGGGGACGGTCGCGATTCTGTTTCAGACCGTGTCGCTGTTCGCCGGCAACGCGACGCTGACGCTGGCGATGATCGGCATCGTCTTCGCCATGGCGCTGTCGTTCCTTGGACTGTGGGAGATCCCGATCCCCGGCTTCTCCGGCACGTCGAAGATCGGCAAGCTGGCCGACAAGGAAAGCCTCTGGGGCGCCTTCTTCAAGGGCGTCATCGCGACGATCCTGGCGACCCCTTGCGGCGCTCCGCTCATGTCGCTGGCCCTGACGCAGATCTTCGGACGCAGCCCGCTGGAGGTCTACCTGATCTTCACCTGCATCGGCATCGGGATGGCGTTCCCCTACTTCATCATTGCCCTTAATCCGCAGATCATCGCCAGGGTCCTGCCGAGGCCGGGAGCGTGGATGATCGTCTTCAAGCAGGCGCTCGCGTTCCTGCTCCTGGGGACGGTCGCCTGGCTGGTCTCGACGCTGGACGTGGCGCTGGCCCTGCCGTCGCTCGTGTTCGTGTTCGGCATCTGGCTCGCCTGCTGGATCGTCGGCACGGCCCAGCATCACTACTACGGTTTCGAACGGATGGTCGGCATTTACGCGGCCTCGGGATTGATCATCGCCGCCGCGGGCTTCGCCGCCTTCTCCTCCTACGGCGTGCACGGCGTCACGACCCACCGCGTCGAGGAGAAGATCGCCCAGGCGCGAATCCCGGCGGTCGACGGCTCCGGCCTCGTCACTCAGGTCGCGAATCAGGACCGCGGCGCGAACGGAGCCGTCCGACAGGAAGGCTTCGAACTTCCGTGGGAGCCCTTCACGTTCGCTCGCCTTCAGGAGCTGGCCGGCCAGAACAAGACGGTCGTCGTCGACTTCACCGCCGACTGGTGCCCCAACTGCAAGGTGCTGGAGGCCACGGTCCTCAACACGAAGCCGATCAGGGAGAAGGTCGATTCGCAGGGGGTCGTCACGCTGGTCGCCGACTACACCGACCGTCCGAAAGAGATCCACGAACTGCTGACGCGACTGACCGGTTCCGACCTGATCCCGGTCCTGGCCATCTTCCCCGCCGGCAAACCGCAAGAGCCGATCGTACTGACCGGCGGCTATACCACCGCGACGCTGCTGGCGGAGCTCGATAAGGCAGGCGCTTCGGCACCGGATCGAGCGGTTGCGGTCGTCGAGGAGGAGAAGTTCGAACTCGACTGGCAACCGTTCTCGGACGTTCGATTGCAGGCTCTCGCTTCGCAGGAAAAGACGGTCGTCGTCAACTTCACCGCCGACTGGTGCGTTTGCATCAAGTCGCAGGAAGCGCTCGTTCTCAACACGAAGCCGGTCAAGGAAATGGTCGAGGCGCTGGGCGCCGTGGCGCTCTCCGCGGATTACACCGCCAAGCCGAAAGAGATCGAGGAACTGCTGATTAAGCTGACCGGCTCCGACCTGATTCCGGTTGTGGCCATCTATCCTGCCGGAAGGCACCACGACCCGATCGTCTTGTCGGGCGGCTACACGAGGGAGACGCTTCTCGCCGAACTCGAGAAGGCGGGCGCATCGGCTGGCGTCGCTCAGGCCGCCGACTCTGCCGAAGAAGCGAAAACCGTCGCCGTGATGACTTCGATCGAAAAGGCTCGCTGAAACTGACGCAGCGCGAAGGGACGTTCGCCGCCATGAACTCGCCGTACCAGCCGGGTCTGCAGAATCCTTACGGCGAGTCGGTCGCGAAGCCGGCTCCCACGGCGCCGACGCCCTACCACTATCAATACCAGCCGCCGCCGGGAAAGAGCTGGGTCTGGCTCGCGCTGCTGGGCGGGCATCTGGGGGCGGCCGCCTACCTGGCCTGCGCGGCGGTCCTGCTGATCATCGTCGTCTTCGCTGCCGCCGAAGCGCCGACCGACGAAGACGCCGCCGCGGCTGCGGTGATCTTCGCCATTCTCGCTGCCATGTGCGGCGGCCTGGCGCTTGTTGCGGAGATCGTCACGATCGGGATGCACCTGCGGCACAAGTGGGCCTGGTTCGCGGGCCTCGTCATGTTCGGGCTCTACCTCCCCTCGCTCTTCCTGCCGATCGGCGCCCTCGGCATGTGCGGCCTGCTGATGCCCGGTTCCCGCCGGGATTTCGGCATCGGGTGAAAGGCGACGATGCTTCGAACGGTCGTGCATCCTGCACGGACACGCGATCGGGCAGCTTCGGACATGGAGGGCTGACGTTCTCCGCTCGCCAGGGACGCACGCTACGCTCGAACGACGAGCTTACGCGTTCGCCGGGAACAGCGTCTCGTTCGTCCATTCGCAGCCGCGCTCGCCGGCGACGATCTTGCCGATCTTCCAGGAGTCGATCTCGCAGCCGGCGAGGAGTTCCTGCACGGTGTTGGCGTAGTAGGGGCTGACCGAGAAGATCAGGCCGATCCCCATGTTGAAGACGCGGTCCATCTCGTCTTCGTCGATCTGGCCCAGACCCTGCACCCAGCGGAACGCAGGCGGCACGGGCCAGCTTTCCCGCTGAAACACGGCCCGCACGCCGGGCGGCAGCAGACGGTGGAAGTTCTCCGCGATGCCGCCCCCCGTGATGTGGGCGATGCCGTGGACCGGCTGCTTGACCGCGTAGTGCCGCAGGATCTTCCGCACCGGCTGGGCGTAGATTCGCGTCGGCTCGATCAGGACGTCGCCGACGGTCTTGCCGAGTTCCTCGACGTAATCGGTCGGGCTGAAGCCGCCCACTTCGAAGACGGCCTTTCGCAGCAGGCTGTAGCCGTTGGAGTGAAACCCGCTCGACGCGGCGCCGATCAGGACGTCGCCGTCCGCGATCGCCTTGCCGTCGATGACCCGGTCCCGTTCGACCACGCCGACGCAGAACCCGGCCAGATCGTAATCGCCCCGGGCGTACAGATCGGGCATGATCGCCGTCTCGCCCCCCAGGAGCGAGCAATCGGCCTGCACGCACCCGTCGCTGACCCCCTGAACGATCTGTTCCAGCCGGTCGGGATCGTCGTGGGACATCGCCACGTAATCGAGGAAAAAGAGCGGCTCGGCCCCGCAGCAGAGGGCGTCGTTGACGCTCATCGCGACCAGGTCGATGCCGACCGTGTCGTGCTTGTCACAAAGCTGGGCGACCTTGAGCTTCGTTCCGACGCCGTCGGTGCACGAGACGAGCACCGGGTCGCGGTAGTTCCGCGAAAAGAGCTTTCCCGGAAAGTCGAGTTGGAACAGCCCCGCGAAACCGCCGTCGAGCTTCAGCGTCCTCGGCGAATAGGTCCGATGCAGGAGCGCGGGGATCCGCGACATCGACTCGGCGTAGACGTCCAGATCGACGCCGGCGCTCTTGTAGGTCAACTTGCTCATTCGGGCCCGGCTGTCGGCGGGAAATGCGGGATTCGCGGCGATTGCGGAACGCTTCGCGAAGCGCCGTCGATTCTATCCGTCGCCCGGCGTTTCCGGTACGCGGGCGCCGGGCGCTGGAAAGCCGCGACGCCGACGTTCGCGAGCGGCGGATTCCGCGGCAGCGACGAGACGTTCCTCGTACGCCCGCGTCGCCGCAGCGACGGAGAAATCGGTCTCCATCCGCCGACGAGCCGGTTCGACCCGCTCCTGCCACGCGGAATAATCGGAAATCGCGTCGTCGATCGCCGCCGCCAGCGCCTGCGGATCGCGGGGCGGAACCAGTCTGCCGAAGCGTCCGCCGTCGAGAATCTCCCGCGGGCCGCTGACGCAGTCGGTCGAAACGACCGGAACCCGACTTGCCATCGCCTCGAGCAGCACGTTCGGCATCCCCTCCGTCTGCGAAGAAAGACAGAACAGCTTCGCGTGCCGCAGAAAGGGATAGGGGTTCGCGGCGTAGCCTTCGAAGACGACGTGCCACTCGATGCCCAGTTCCCCGGCGAGCGATCGGAGCGCGGGTTCTTCCGGCCCCTGTCCGACGATGTGCAGGCGGAGCTCAGATAGATTCCGATCGCGGATCAGCGCGGCGACGGCGCGAATCAGATGGTCGACGCCCTTCTCCGGGATCAGTCGCCCGACCGACACGACGCGAAAGGCGCCGTCGGCGGGATAGGGATTCGGCGACTCCGCGGCCAGCCGATCGATTCGCTCCAGGTCGACCGGATTCAGGATCACGCGAATGCGATCGGCGTCGATGCAGTAAAGCTCCGCAGCTCGTCGGGCGACGCCCGACGAGACGGCGATAAGCTGAGCTGCATCGTGATAGGCCGTCCGCAGGACGCGCTGCTTGAACCAGCGAAAACGCTTCGCCTGGTCGGCCAGGTCGAAGTCAGGGTCCGCGGCGAACGTCGCGACGCGCGGGATCCCCGTCCGCTTCGCCGCCGGCGCCGTCACCAGCGTCGTCACCAGCATCCGCTCGCAAATGACGTCGGGGCGATTTTTTTTCAGGAACGCTTCTAAGCGGGCAATCTGGTCCCGGCGAACGCTTCCCGGCAGACGAATTCTCGACGGGCGATGCTCGTCCGTGAACGCCGCGACCGGCACGTCGGGGGGAACTTCGCTCAGCAGTTCGCCTTCGCGGCGGAGCAGATAGAGCGAGGGATCGAACCGGTCCCGGTCGAGATGCCGCAGGAGGTGGATCGTCTGGCGTTCGCTTCCGCCGGCGCCGAGCGATCCGAGCGCGAACAGCACGCGCAGCCGCGTCACGAACCGGCCTCGTAGGCGCCGGACGTTCCGTTCGGCGAACCCTTCGAACGATCGTAAGCTCCGCCCGCGCGATAACTGCGGTCGAGCAGTTCCATCGGATGCAGGACCGGCAACGGACGGTCGGTCGGCGAGAGCCTTTTCGCGATCTGCAGCGTGCAGCCGGCGTTCGCGCTGACGACGACTTCGGCGCCGGTCTTCGCGATGTTCTCGCGCTTCCGGCGACCGAGGCGGTCGGACATCTCCGGCTGCGTCAGGTTGTACGTTCCCGCCGCGCCGCAGCAGATTTCCGACTCGGGCAGCGGCACGAGCTTCAGGCCCGGAATCTTCGACAGCAGGTTGCGAGGCGCTTCGCGAATCTTCTGCGCATGAGCCAGGTGACAGGCGTCGTGATAGGTCGCCGTCAGTTCGACTGGTCCGGTCGGAGCGATCAGGCCGAGCTCGTCGAGAAATTCCTGCACGTCGCGGATCTTCGCCGCCAGGGCTTCGCGCTCCGGCGTCCCTTCGTCTTCCCAGTGATGGCCGTAATCCTTCAGCATCGAACCGCAGCCGGCGACGTTCACCACCACGGCGTCGACGGCCTCTCGACGGAACGCGGCGACGTTGGCGTCGGCGAAGGCGCGGGCGGGATCGGAGCTTCCGGCGTGATAATGAATCGCGCCGCAGCAGGCCTGATCGCGCGGGATCCAGACCTCGCATCCGTTCGCCTGCAACACCCGGGCGGTCGCCCAGTGGACCTGACGGAACAGGGCGTCCGCCGCGCAGCCGCGAAAGAGCGCCACCTTCGCCCGCCGGGGGCCGATCGCCGGCAAGCGTTCGGGCAGCGCCGGTTCGCTCGGCAGTTCGCGCGGAAGCAGTTCCATCAGCCGGCGGACGCGCTGCGGCGCGACGGCAGCGATCGGACGCGACATGACGTCGAACAGGCCGACTCGCTTGAGCAGGCGCGCGGGAAACAGGCTCCAGCCGAGCCGGTTCGGGTACGGAAACAGGCGAAAAAGGATCCACCGGCGGAACCAGTCGTTCGCTTCAGCCTTCGCGGCGAGCGGCGCCCCTTCGTCGGCCTGAAACCGCGACGGAATGTGGGCGCTCTCCTCCATCGCCACGCGGAACGGTTCGATGATTCGCCCGTACTGGACGCCTGACGGACAGGCCGTCTCGCAGGCACGACAGTCGAGGCACGTTTCGAGGGGCTTCCTGACCGCGTCGTCGAGTTCGAGCCGCCCCTCCGACACGGCCCGCATCAGGTAGATGCGACCGCGCGGCCCCTGGTTCTCGTCGCCGGTCTCCAGATAGGTGGGACACGACGACGTGCAGAGACCGCAGTGGATGCAGTCGAGAAAACGTTCGACGGGCACGGCGTCGCGGACGCCGGGATGACGAGTCGGGAGCATGGACAAGGCGAGCGAACGGTCGGCCGCGCCGCAGGGATGCATGCGGCGGTCGTTCGCGCGTTCCGATTCGCGGGTCAAATACGTCCCGCGTCAGTAACGGTTCACGACCTCGCCGCCGGCGCGGGTGAACATCGATTGTAGCTGCATCAGCGGGAACGAGGCGACATCGTACGACTGGGTCGAACCGTCCGCGAAGAGCACGGTGACCTGACCGTTGCGAGGCTGGATCGTTCCGCCGACGCCGATGGTGTACGCGCCGGGCGAGAGATCGAAATCGGTCGGCGCCGCCCAGGGTCCGATGGGATAGCCTGCGTCGACCAGCAGGACCGTGTTCGACGTGCCGTCGGTGACGTCGACCAGCTTGATCGCCTTCCCCGGCTCCGCGATCAGCCCTACGCCGGTCGGCATGAAGTAGCTGGTCATCGTGGACATATCGTCGGGATGCGTGTACGCCGGAATCGTCGTGCTGGAGATCACCGCGTTCTGCGGACTGTCCCAGGAGGCGTCCTTGTCGAAGGCCTCGTACGCGGCGGATTGCTCCAGGAAGGGAAGCAGCGACACGCGCCAGCTATAAAGGGGCGTGCCGTTGTCGTCCGCTGCGTAGGTCGGCGGAAACGAGCCGTAGGTATCGTGATAGTTGTGAAAGGCGAGCCCGATCTGCCGCAGGTTATTGTCCGACTGAGCCTGCATCGCGGCGCCCTGGACCTGGGCCATGGCCGGAACGACGACCTGGGTCCGGAAAGCCAGCAGGCCGATCACCAGGCCGCCGATCGGCAGCACGCAGAGAACCGTCACCAGCACGCAGGCGAGGATCACCAGGAGGGCGCTTCCGCCGCCGCGAGAGGGCGGAGCGGGCGAAAAATCGCTCTTGGGCAGGCCGATCTGGATCGGCTGGCCGCAGTTCTGACAGCCAGCGGTCTTGCCCGCGAATTGCGGAGAGACTCGCGTCGAGAAACCGCAAGCGGGACAGCGGACGTCGATCATGGCGGTGGCGCGAAGAGACGCGACCGCCTTATCTTCATGCCCCGGGCGATCGGGCGGGGCTTAGTTCGCTATCGGCGGTACGACTTCCGCGCCAGACTCGGACCCGTCGCTGTCGGGTCGGGGATCGAGGCTCGGCTGATTGTCGTCCGGCTCCTGATTCGGTTCGGTTCGCTCCGAGGGAACGTTGGCGTCGATCTTCTGCTGAGGCGTCGGCGTTTCGTTCTGCAAGTCGGTCGTCGAATTCTCCGAAGGCGGTCCGCCGAACGGCAAAATTCCCGTCAGCGCGGCGAGCCCCACCGCCGCGAACACGACGATCACCGCCGCCACGACCAGGAACACGATCGGGTTCGGTCGACCGGCGTCGGTTCCGGTCTGATTGGCTTTGCTCGGCTGGTTCAGCCGCACGGTGACGGCGTTGCCGCAATTGGGACAAGTCGCAGGCGCGCCGACGATTTCCGGCGCAACCTCCATATTGTGTCCGCATTTCGGACAAGAGAACGTTTTCACGATCAGGCTCCTGAAGCGCCGGAGCCTCTTCGCGAGGCTTCGACTACCCGAGCCTCGTTACGAGGCCCGTTTATCTGACAGGCCCGATCGCTCGTTCTTCGACGCGATGCGCGAAACGAAGAACGTCTCCTGACGCCGTTTTCGTTTCCGAAAAGGCGTTCTTGAAGAGAATCGGGCTACCAGGGAAAAATAGGAGCCTGGTCCTTTTCGAGAAGCCTCGTAACGCCCCCCTTTCGAGGGCGACTCACTCCTTCGGCAGGTAGTTCAGCGTGTAGTACGCCTCGCGATGAAGCAGCGGCTCGTTCTCCGTCGAGCGGACGCCGTCGAGGTGAAGCTCGTGGACGTGGCCGATTTCCAGCCCCTTCACGATCAGCCGCACCGACATCCCGTCCTCTGCCACCACGGCCCGTTCGATCGTCGCGACGGTCTCGTCGACGATGGGGCTGCCGTAGCTCGCCTGGAAGATATAGGTGTAGGTCGGCATCCGATACGACGCCGGGTCGCCTGCCGTCGCCTTGTCGACGGGTTTCGTGAACGTCAGTTCGAAGCCGTCCGGCTTGGCCCGCATTTCGTGGACCTCGAACGGCGTCTTGCCCGACCAGTCGAGACGTTCCAGCGCGAACGGCAGCGTCCCGCGTGAGCCCCAGCCGCGGTTCGTTCCGCCCACGAACATCGGGCCCTCCTTCGTCGACAGGAGCGCCAAGGTTCCGGAGCCGAGACCTTCGCGGAAGGGAAAGCAGGCGCCCTGGTAATGGCCGTCGATCTTCTCGAGGAAGACCCGCATCACCGTGGAGAACGTCTGGTCGCCGACGAACATCTGCCCGGCGAACGGTCCGAACTTGCCTTCCGAGACGTCGCAGGCGATGCCGGACGCGGACTGGCCCATCTTCGCGTAGGGGAACAGCACGCAGGGGGGTTCGTATTCCGGGATCTTCGCGGCCTCGGTCATGATCCGGCTGCCGCTTTCCGGCGTCTGCGGAACCGCGCCCAGGTTCGTCGCGTCAGCGTACCACTTGTTGCCGTCGGGATGCCCCTGAAACGAGCCGGGGCGAAGCCACTTCAGGCTGCACGTTCCGTTCCAGGGTCCCTGGTTGTCGGTGTAGAAGACCTCCCCCTCGGCGTTCATGCCGATGCCGCCCGGCGAGCGGATGCCGCTGCACGTGGGGATCGTCACGCCCTCTTCGTTCACCCGCAGGCACCAGCCGCGGAACGGCACCTGGCTGCTGAACGACCCGGTCAGGCAGAGGACGACCCAGATGTTGCCGTCGCGATCGAAGGGGGAGCCGAACGCGTACTCGTGATAGTCGCCCGAGATGCCCCATCCGTCCGAGACGGTTTCGAACAAGTCGGCCAGACCGTCGTCGTCCGAATCCTTGATCCGCGTCAGCTCGCCCCGCTGCGTCGCGTAGACCCAGCCGTCGCGATAAGTCAGACCCAGCACCTCATGCAGGCCGCTCGCCCAGAGGTCGGCGTCGATGTCGTCGGGGTTCTTCGCGAAGGGGTCGCTGAAGAGATAGATGTCCCCGCGACGGCTCGACACGGCCAGTTCGCCGCCGGGGAGCAGCTCGATCGCGCCCGCTTCCAGCACGACGTCTTCCGGGATCGGAAGCCGCGTGATGGGGTAATAATCGTTTTCGTCGGCAGTCGCGAGCGAAGCGAACGCGCCGCACGCGACGGCGGCGAGCAGAAGCGTCGGGATTCCCCAAGTACGCGAGCGAAGCGAACCCATCATATGTCTCCGAGATAGCTCTCGTCCTGCGTGCGTGTCGTACCGGTCGGTCAGGCGAAGAACGGCTGCTTACCAGCGATAATGCAGAAGGACCTTCGACTTGCCTTCTGCCAGCGGAATCAGCAGTTCTTTCTGACCTTCCGAATCGCGAACCGTCGGCGGGTCGGACGATTCGATCGCCAGCGTCCAGGCGTCGTCGATGCGATAGGTCCCGTCAGCCTGCGGCTCGATCTTCGGAGCCCTCAGAACGCGGTAGGTCAGCGCCGACTGCCCCGCGTTGTCGACTTCGATCGTCCGCTTCAAGGAGGGGAACTGCTCCCCTTTCACCGGCTCGGGGAAGTCGGCGAACGTGACGGAAGGCCCGGAGTAGAGGAACGTCGGCTGACCGCTCTTGTTCAGGCGATAACCCTGGAACGACCAGCCGAGTTCCTTCGCGGTCTCCTTCGGCCAGGCGATGCTCGGATCGGTCAGCGTCGTCGCGGGAACGCCGGTCTCGAACTTCAGGATCGAATCGCCGAGCGGGCCCTGAAAGCCGACGCCGCGGTTGGTCCAGTGCCTCGACGCGTCGATGAAGGCGTTCTGCCACAACAGACGGATGCCCAGGCTGTCGGCATCGAAGGCGAGATTCGCGTGCTCCGGATAGCCGACGCCGATCGCGCGCACGCCCGCCCCCTCGATGAAGTTGCGATAGATCACGGGACGCTTCGTGGCGACCAGTTCGATCGCGTCTTCCTCCAGGCCCAGCGGGATCGAGGCGCTGGGACCGTAGGAGAGGTACTGCCAGACGGCCTGGATCTGCTGCCGGGTGTCGCCGCCGAGCGTGTCGGGAAAGAAGCTCTGCCCGTTCGGCCAGGGCGCCGGCATGCGCGTGCCGGGGCGGTACTGCTGCGGGTCGAGCAGATAACGCTCGAACCAGTCGCGGCGGAGACGCTTGTGCATCGTCGTCAGGCTGATCGCCTGGATGCCGGTCGCCTTCTTGTCCGCGAAGGTGTGGCACTTGATGCAGGAGAGCGCCTTGCCGCCGACCAGGTGGCGCCCGATCGACGTGATCTGTCCGGCCTGAAGATCGATCGCCGGTTCCGTCAGCAGGCTCTGCTCGTCGAGGGTCGTGAGCTGGTCCGCCAGATCGCCCAGCGCCGCGCTGCCGAACTTCGGCATCCGCGTCATCATGTAGGGCCGTTCCTTGGAACCCTTTTCGAGGACTTCCTTCAGCCACTCGGGCTTCAGCTTGTCGCCCGTGCCGGTCAGCAGGGGCGGCACGCGTCCTTCGTCGCCCATCTCCGGCTGATCGGTGATGAACCATTCCAGGCGCGCCGTCTCGACGCCTCCCGCCTTGCCGCGCTGGTGGCAGGCATAGCAGTTGAGCGCGACGAACTTGCGATGAATGGCTTCCTCGCCCTGGGGTCGCTCGTTCGCGCGAGCCTTCGCCGTCTTGAGCGCCGCGGACAGCAATTTTCGCTGCGCGGGTCTCAGGTCGTAATCGGGCAGGCCCGCCGCCGGCTGTTCGGCCAGGCATCCCCCCTCGGCCTTCAGGTCGAACAGCTTCTTGATGGAAGCGTTCGACGCGAGATCCTTCCCGGCGGCGTCCTTCGCGGCATGGCAGGCGACGCAGTTCCGCTTCGCGAAGACCTCGGCGCCGCGCGCGGCAAGCGCCGGGTCGAGCACGAACTCAGGCGTGTCGTCGTCCGACTCTGGCTTCGTCTCTTCGACATACAGCAGCGCGTCGAGTCCCGTCTCCGTGAGTCCGGGACCCTTCACGCGGACTTCCAGCGCTTCCTCGCCCGCCTGCTCGAAGTATTCGACGGTGACGGCGTGGAGTCCTTCCTTCAGGTCGACGCTCGCTCGCTTCTCGCTGCGGGGATGGATCCCGTCGATGCTGACGATCTCCTTGCCATCGATCCAGAGCGCCGATCCGTCGTCGGAGGCGAGCATGAATTCGTATTTGCCGGCCTTCGAGATCTTGATCTGGCCGTCGAACCGCAGGCCGAAGGCGTCCTTCTGACCGGCGATTTCGATCGAAAATCCGAACGCCGGAACGGTCGCCTCCGACTTCGCGGCGCGGAGCTCGGCGAGCGAGTTGAACGATCCCTTGAAGATCTCCGCCGTCAGGTTCGAGGCGACCTTCATATCCCGCAGCAGGTAGCTGGCGAGGTCCGAGGCCTCCGCGTCATCCAGATTCAGGCTCGGCATCCGACCCGAGGGACGTGCGCCGTGCGGATCCTTCAGGAACGCGTTCAGCGAGGCGACGGTGTACTTGGCGGAAAGCGGTTGCGGCAGCGGCACGCTATGCGCCAGCTCCTGCTCGACACTCATCGGGTCATGGCAGGCGACGCAGCCGACGCGATGGAAGATCTGTTCGCCGCGGGCGATGCCGGAAGGCGTGGGGCTGCCGTGGGCGAGCGTCCCCTTGCTGGCCAAGAAGTGCGTAAGCGCTTCGACCTCGTCCTTCTTCGTCGCCTCGTCGACGCCGGCGAACATGTCGGGCATCACCGCGCCCGGCTTGGCCGCGTGCGGCGCGGAGAGATACTCCCGCAGCCACTCGGGCCGAACGCGAGCGCCGACGGAATCGAGGTTCGGCGCCGTCCTGACGTTCAGCCCGGCAGCGAACTCGCCCACCGCCTTATGGCAGGCGACGCAGTTGAGTTCCTGCACCAGCAGGTCGCCCCCCTCGACGGTCGCGTCATCCGAGAGATTCTCGGCCGATTCGTAGAAACGTTCGACGGACGGGATCACGGGACCCGGACTGGCCGGATCGGCGCCGAGGGCGACGGAACTCGCGAGCGCGAATCCAGCGAAAGCCAGCTTGGCTCCGTCGAGAATTCGGACCGGCGTCAGCGTGCGCAGGAAGTCATGCATCGACCGGAGGGCTCCGGAAACGTGGCGGGCGAAACGAGAGGCGAGACGCGAGAAGGATCGAGCGAAACGGACTGCGCGAATGGCGACCTATCCCCTCGATCAGCGGGGTCGGATCACGGTAACAGACGGCGCGTGCCGAGAAAAGCGGATCGATCGAATCCGCCTTCGCTTTCTGTCCGTCGATCGCGCGTACGATAGAAACGATTCAGACGTCGTCCCTGCCGAACCGGGGACGACCGGGTCGAGAAGGAGAATCATCCTTGCGTCGCGTACTGCTGTTCGACATCGACGGAACGTTGCTTCTGACCGGAGGCGCCGGCAGACGGGCGATCCAGATCGCCATGCGCGAGGCCTTCGACATTCCGGAAGCCGCCGACGTTCCCATTCACGGCAGCACCGATCGCGGCATCGCGCGGGACCTGTTCGAGGCTCACCGTCTGGTCGACGACGCGCCGGCATGGGAACGCTTTCGCGACGCCTACCTGACGCAGCTCGCTTCGATCCTGACGACGTGCGACGGAACCGCGCTGGCCGGCGTGCCGACGCTGCTCGAACAGTTGGTCGATCGCGAAGGGTACGGGCTGGGGCTCCTCACGGGAAACGTCCGGCAGGGCGCCCGGCTCAAGCTCGACCGCTACGGCCTGACGCACTTCTTCGACCGGCATCAGGCAGAGATCTGGGGCGGCTTCGGCGACGAGCATCCCGAGCGCGACGACGTCGCTCGCGCGGCGCATGCCGGCCTCAGCCGACAGTTCGGCGAATCGGACTGCGCCGATCGCGTCTGGGTGATCGGCGACACGCCGAACGACATTCGCTGCGCCCGGGCGATCGGCGCGCGGGTCATCGCGGTGGCGACCGGCGCGACGCCGC
This sequence comes from Lignipirellula cremea, assembly GCF_056501455.1. NCBI lineage: Bacteria > Pseudomonadati > Planctomycetota > Planctomycetia > Pirellulales > Pirellulaceae > Lignipirellula > Lignipirellula cremea. Next base: position 3,164,274 of record NZ_CM151415.1, on the reverse strand, counting down.
TGGAAGAGCTGGCTCAGCTTCGCCCCGATGCGGCCCTTCCCTCGCTCGAAGACGCCGAAGCCATTCTGCGACTGCTGGAAGCGTGATCGTATGAATCCGCCTGCCGACGATCTCTACGCGTTTCTGAAGCTGCCGCCGACAGCCGAACCCGACGCCGTCCGCGAGCGGATCGCGCAGACCGAGCAGCGTCTTTCGGGAAAGCATGGCCTGACGCTGACGGAACTCTCCCGGCAGCGGGCTCTGCTGCTCCAGGCGAAGCGCTGGCTCCTCCCGGCCGATCGCCGGGCAGAATACGACCGGCACCGTGCGAGCGGACCGAACCCCGTCGCGGCGAAAGACGCTGCTCAGAAACCGGTCGCTCGGTCGATCCCTCCCGCGGCTCCGGTTGCTGCAGCAACTCCTGCGAAAGCGACGCCTGGCCCGTCGAAGCAGGTAACCACGACGAGAGCCGCGACGGCGCCGCCGGCCAGCGCGACGACGATCGCGCCGGACGATCAGGACGAACAGGACGCGTCGCCCTCCTTCTGGCTGTCGCTCCCGGTCCTGGGAGGGGCGCTCGCCGCGGCGACGATCCTCGCGTTCGCGATCTGCTTTGGGGTTCTCTGGGCGCTGAGCGGACCGGACGGCGACGCTCCGACGGCGACCGACGCGCCGGTCGTGGAAGCGGCTCCGGCGAGCGTCGTGGAGGAAATCGACGAGGCGCCGGAGGCGACCTTCATTCGCGCCGACGCCAGCGACCGCATCGTGTTGACGCCGACGAACGCCAGGTTGATCGGGCCGACGATTCGGCTGGACGGCGCGGAGAATCCGCCGCGGATCGAAAACTGGACTTCGTCCGACGCGATCGAATGGGAATTCGAATCGCCCAGCGCGGCGATCTACCAGGCGACGCTCGAGTACGGAATGACGCCCGAGAGCGAAGGCAACCGCTTGAAGATCACGGCCGGATCGGCCGCGTCGACGCGAACTGTCGGGGCGGGAGCCTACGCGGACGGAACGTATCGCGACGTCTTCTTTCTGAAGATCGAAAAACGGGGACCGGTGACGCTGAAGATCGAGCCGCTCGACGTCGTCGGCCCCGAGCTGATGCAATTTCGCAACCTGACGCTCGCCCCGCGTCAGAAGACGGCCGCGCCGTAGGCGCGCGGGCGTAGCCTTTTCGCCCCATCGACGGGAGCGGCGACGCTCCTTGCAGCTAGCCGCTCCTTGCCCCGCCGACCGGTCCGGTCGGGCAAACTGGCGAACTTCAGGGGCCGCTGCACGACGTTACGATCGAACTCTTCTGCATTCTCGACGACGGTTCGTCCGATGAATCGTCAGGACCGTCGCGATCGACGCGACCGGCAGAGGCGATTCGTTCCGAAGATCCGGCAGAGCCCGAACGGCTTGCCCGCCCTGCAAGGCGACCCCGACCCTCGCCGGGGGACCTTCGGCTGACCGACGTGGCTTTTTTTCGACAAGTCGCGTTTGCCGCGCCGCGGAACGTAGCGCACGTTTCCTGCAAGCGACAGGAAGTTCCGGAAACGCGCCGAACGAGGCCTCGCCGAGGAATCGCCGCCGCCTTCCGCCGCTTCGCGGATCTCCGCCATGGAATGCTGTCGCGCGGGTCATCGCGTCGAGCCGCACAACGTTAAGGACGGAACAATGAAACGGATCGTAATGCAATTCGCCGGCCTCTGGCTCGGCGTGTCGGGCGCCATCTGTTGCGCGCAGTGGAACGGCCCCGCCTTCGGAAACACCTACCGCGTCGCCTACGCGAATCAGGATCCCATGCCGGCCCCGCCGGCGCTGGAAGACGCTCTGCCGGAACCGGTCGCCGCGGACCGGTCGGTCATGTCGGGCGAACCGGGAATGCCGATGTCGGCCGGCCCGATCGGCTACGAACAGAACGTGTACGCAAACGGCGCGGCCCCCGGCTATATCGGCGGCGGCTACGGCGGCGAAGGCTGCTGCGAACCGACCGACCCCTGCGCCGGCGGCCTGTGGGACGGCTACTGGAGCGCCAAGCGTCACTGGTGCCAGAAGGGTCACGGCTGCGGTCACCACGGCCTGCTGCCGCAACTGAACTGGACCGGCGGCTGCTGCGCTCACCGTGCCTGCTTCGGCGCCGGCGTCGGCGTCGGCGGCGATTGCTGCGGAGCGGGCATCGGCGGACACGGCCTGTTCGGAGGCCACGGTCACGGCCTCGGACTGGGTCATCTCGGCCACGGCGCCGGATGCGGCTGTGCGGAAGAAGTCGTCCAGGAAGATTGCGGCTGCGAGCCCTGCGGACATGGTTGCGGCCACCGCAACTTCCTTCCCCAGTTGAACTGGACCGGCGGCTGCTGTGCTCATCGCGCCTGCTTCGGCGGCGGAGTCGGCGTCGGCCATGTCGGTCACGGCTTCATGGGACATGGCCATCACGGCGTCGGCGTCATGGAAGAGGGTTGCTCCTCCTGCGGGAACTGAATCGATCGGGTCGACTGATCAGGCCCGCTCCGTTCGAAACTCGAAAACCAACGAACCTCGTCGCTCATCAGCGGCGAGGTTTTTTCGTTGGTTCGAAAGCGTGAATCGCCGTTCGTAAACTTCGGCTCGGCAGGACCTTCGCTTCGCACGGATCTTCCGGATCCCCTGGTCCCCGCGGACGATCAGGACGAATCGGATCAAGCGGCGTCCGAGGGCGAACCGATACCTAGGTTGCGACACCGTCGGGACAGGGACAGCAGGAGGTTCCTGACTCGCAATGGCCACGCCGTACCGAGGGAGCGGGACCGGCGTGGCCCCTTTTTTGCGCTGACGTCCGGTCGTATCGAGAGCGTCACGCGCGTGCCACGGCTGGCTTGTCCAGCCGTGCGAGCGACGTTCCCCATTCGGCACGGCTGGGCAAGCTCGATGTTCCGCTCGCTCCGGGTGGCACTGGCTTCGCCAGTGTCGATACGGGGTTAGCGCTGTCCATCGAAGCCGATCTCGACCGGGGCCAACACTGGCAGAGCCAGTGCCACCCGAAGGAGACGCACGCTCTGCGCTACCTATCCGCGCGGGATGCGTCTCGCCGAGCTAGCGCCGCCTCGCGAACTCTCGTCGCGGCTTGCTGGCCCGAGCGGATGCAGAACGGGATGCCGACGCCGCGGTAGGCGTTCCCCGCGATCGCGAGACCGGGCGACGCTTCGACCAGCCGCTCGATCGCAGCGACACGATCGAGGTGGCCGACGTGATACTGCGGCATCGTGCGATTCCACCGCACGACCTCGGCGAAGATCGGCTCGCCCTGGATGCCGAGTAGCTGGGTCAGCTCCCCCCTGACCAGTTCCGCGAGTTCCGCGTCGTCGCGTTCGAGCAGTTCGGGCTGAAGCGCTCCGCCGACGAACGTCCGCGTCAGGACGGAATCTGCCGGCGCCCTGCCCGGGAACTTCACGCTGGCGAAGCTTCCGGCCAGGATCTTTCGCCCCTCGACGTGCGGCACGACGAGGCCGAATCCGTCGAGCGAACGGGCGATCTGCGCTTTCTTGTAGCCCGCGACGACGATCGCTGCGCTGGCGTGCGTGATCTCATTGATCGCGGATGAAAGTTTCGGCTTCGCGCCCGCCAGCAGCTTCGCGGCGACATGCGAAGGGGTCGCGATCACGACTGCGTCGTACGTCTCCCGCCGTCCGTCAGCCAGCTCGATCGACCAGGTTCCGTCGTCGCCCTGCTCGATGGCGGAGACGGAGGTTCGTCGATGCATGGCTTCCGCCGGCAGCGCCGCCGCGATCCGGCAGATCAGCTCCCGCATCCCGCCCTTCGGCGCGACGAAGCCGCCGTACCGGGCGCCGCTTTCGTTCGTACCAGCGCCGCTTGCCGCATGCTTCGGCTTCGCCAGGGTCGCGGCGACGATGCTGCCGTGCGTCCGCTCCATCTCCAGGAATTGCGGGAGCGTCGCCTGCATGCTCAGCTTCTCCGGGTCGGCGGTGTAGATGCCGCCGATCAAGGGCTGAATCAGTCGCTCGTAGGCTTCCTTTCCGAAGCGTCGCCGCGTGAAGGAGGCCAGGCTTTCGTCGTCGTCCGACTCGCGTCGCCGGACGAAGCGCTCCCGCGCCATGCGCAGCTTGCCCGGGATGCTCAGCAGGGGCGACTTCGCGATCGGCCACCACTTCGACGGCGCCAGCAGCGTGAAGCCTTCCGGCACCGGATAAAGCTTCCCGCCCCGCACGACGAACGCCCGGCGAAACCGTTCGTTCGTTCCGACCAGTTCGCTCTCGAGCCCCAGATCCCGGCAAAGATCGCGGGCCCACGGCTCGCGGACGGAGAACATGTCTGCCGCGCGTTCGATCAGGAACGCGTCGCGTTGCTCCGTCTGCAGGATGCCGCCCAGTTCGTCGCCGGCGTCGAACAGGTCGAAGGCGACAGCTTCCCCCGACGCCTGCCCGTTCGCCTTATGCAGCTCGAACGCCGCCGCCAGCCCGGAGATTCCTCCGCCGAGAATCGCGACGCGAGGGGAGCGAGGATCGCGCTCGCTGGCGAGAGGGGACATGCTGGGGTCGAAAAAATGAACGAGTCGGACCGCATCAAGTCCGGCTCGTTCGGGTGGCGCTGGCTCCGCCAGTGTGAAGCGGGAAACAGCCGTCCCCGATAGTCGAACTGCTCCGGGGACAGCACTGGCAGAGCCAGCGCCACCCGAAGGAGCGAATGACATCCGACGCTGGTCGGTCTACTAAAGCTCCCGCACGTAAATATTGCGGAAGTAAAGCGTGTTGCCGTGGTTCTGCAGTTCGATGGTGCCCTTCTCGAGCAGCGGCTCGCCCCGCTTCCAGTAGTTCTCCAGCGGCGTCTCGTCGACGACGGTCTTGCCGTTCAGCTTCACCGTCACCTTGTCGCCGACCATCTTGATGTAGAAGGTGTTCCACTCGCCGACGGGGTTGTCCGCGATCTCGCCGAGCGGCTTGCTGGGGTTCTTCTGATTGTTGTAGAGACCGCCCGAGCCGATGTTATTCAGCGCCGGATCCCAGATCTGCACCTGCGGCGTGCCGCGGAGGTAGATGCCGCTGTCCCCCTTGGGCTCGATCTTGAAGTCGACGTAGAACTCGAAGTCGCCGTAGTCCTTCGCCGTGACGAGGCTCTTGCCCGATCCGTCGAAGACGAGGATGCCGTCCTTGACCTGCCAGTCCTGCTTCGCCGCTTCGTCGGCCTCGGCCTGCAGCTTGGCACGTTCTTCCTTCGAGAGTTCGGCGATCTTGTAGGGATTGCCGTCGAGCAGCATCCCCTGCCAGTTCGTCAGGTCCTTGCCGTTGAAGAGGAGCGTGAATCCCTCAGGCGGCGTGTTGAGCTTCGTCTCTTCGGCGAAGGCGATCGTCGAACTGACGGCGAACAGAAACGAGGCGGCGAGCGTCGCGACGCGCATGGTGCAGACCTTTTCGAAGGGGCGGGAATCTCAGGCGGGCGAGAACGGAGTCTATTCTAGGCAGCCGAAAGGACCGTTGCACGCAGGCAGAACGGAGCGGCCGCCTACTCCACCCGCCGGAAGATGCGCTGCCGTTCGTGCGACTCCAGCCGTTCGACCTTGGGGCCGTAGCACGACTCGAACGCGTCGATCGCCCGCTTCGGCACGATCCATTCGACGCGGGGAGCCTTCGGATAAGGCGCGTAATCGTAGTCGTCGCAGATCATCACGCCACCGACCTTCAGCAGCCGGAACGTCAGCGCCAGATCGGAGAAGACGTCCCACGTGTAGTGGCTGGCGTCGACGTAGATGAAGTCGAACGGTTCCAAGCCGTCGCGGACCATCTCGACGTACAGGGCCGTCAGGACGTCGAACGAGTCGCCCTTTCGGACGTGAACCTTGTTCGGTCGTTCCGGCGTCGCGATCAGATGCCCGAGGTTCGCGTGAAAGAACTGATCCTGCCAGACGTCGTCGAAGCGGTCGACGGCGACCATCGTCGATTCCGGATGCTGCAGAAACCGCTCGATGAAGGCCAGCGTCGAGCGACCCTCGAAGACGCCGATCTCCATCGCCTTCGTCGGCAGCGTCGTCCGATCCCCCAGGGCCGCCTCCCAACTGGGAAGGAAGCGATCGGTCATGTTGCGGGTGAACTTGGGCGTCTGGACTTCGGAACCGGACAAACCAATACCTGAACGTCGGAGGATCGTCGAACCCGCCGAAACGCGCGACGGCGGAGGGAATATCGTAGCGAACGACGCTGACCTGCGGCGATCGGAAACGACCGTAGGGTGCGGCTCGCCGCACCTGTCGCTGGTACGACAGTCGATAATGATCCGCTATCGAACCGGAACCAACATGGCGTCCGCTTGCGTCGAGTCGTCAGCGAATGGACGTCGAAGAGTGCGACGAGTGACTCGTTCACGAGGAGGAGTAAGTTGGATAGCCAGAAATCATCCGAACTCTACGGATTGACCCACGGCTGGAGAGCTATCGGCCAAGCCTCGACAAGGCCAAAATGATTGAGACGGAGGAGATCGCCGCTCAGTCGCCCCTCTTGTCCAGATTCATTTCGGACCTTTGGCTTGAATGGGTCAGCGCCGCGCATGTAGTGTCTCTTCCTTACTACGGAGTGCTGATCGCCGAAACTTTCGTTAAGTCGCTCAAGGAGACCCGACTTCAGAGTCAACCGCAGGTGCGATTGGTCAAGTACCTGATGGCGCACCTGAGCAACCACGTCGTCCTCGATTCGAAGACGACCGCCGACCTTCAGCAAGTACTCGCCAACCTCTACAACGAATGGCTTTCGCGAGACGCAGAGGTGCCGTTCCCTCGTGAGGACATGTGGGACGCGTTCATTCACGATCAGTGCGACGAGGGTCGGGAATTTGCGTTGAGCGTCTGGGCCTCGGAGAGGCTGACCTACGCCTCGGTGTATTACGCCTACGAGCACTTTCTCGTGAAGTGTGCGCAGGTTCGAATACCAGGCGAGAGGCTTCGCGCCACAAACCAAGATTGGCCGAAACGATTTCGGGAGGCCTTCGGCGAAAACCTTCTCTCGCACTGCTGGAGCACGCCTCAGATCTACTTGGCACGCGAGATCCGCAACTCAATCGTTCATGCAGGCGGGCGTGTCACCAAGCCACTAGAAGGTCGCGAAAGGGAGCACGAGATCGTCATTGTCGACGATCACCTACAGATCTTCCCGAGAGACATCAAGCATCTTCACCTGGCCTTGAGTGAACCTGTGCAACGTCTGGTGAAGCACGCCGTTCAACTTCCGGAGTTCAGAACGTAGCCGCGCACACGACAGTCGATCATGATCCCCCGTCGCGCCTTAGTCGACACGGCGTACGCCCGTGCCGATTCGTCCGCTAAGCGATTACGAGGGCAGTGAGAACGTCAGGCGCCGCTCGCCGCACCCTACGAAAGGCGCCGGCGTAGCTTCATGCGCTTCACTCCGTGAAGTACCGGTACTTCACGATGCAGCCGAGCGTGGCGAGCAGGTCGCGCCAGCCGATCTTCTTCCCTTCGGCGTACGAGCGGGGCGAGTAGCGGATCGGCGCTTCGGCGAAGCGGGCCTTCTTCCGCGCGAGACGCGCGGTGATCTCCGGCTCGAAGCCGAAGCGATCCTGCTCCCAGTTCACGCCGGCGAGGGTCTCCCGGCGGAAGACCTTGTAGCAGGTCTCCATGTCGGTCAGGTGCAGGCCGGTGAAGAAGTTCGACAGGTGCGTCAGCGCCCCGTTGCCGCAGCGATGGAGCAGCGACGTCTGCGGTCGCTTCGCGTCGAGAAACCGCGAACCGTAGACGACGTCGGCCCAGCCTTCGAGGATCGGACCGAGCAGCCCCGGAATGTCCGACGGATCGTATTCCAGGTCGGCGTCCTGAATCATCACGACGCTGCCGGTCGATCGCTCGAAGGCGGTGCGAAGCGCGGCGCCCTTGCCCGCGTTCTTCTCCTTCAGAACGACCTTGAACGGCGACACGCCGTCGAGCCGGGAAAGAATCTGCCGCGAACGATCCGTGCTGCCGTCGTCGACGAGGACGATCTCCATCGGCACGGGCACCGCCAGCAACTTGCTGAGCAGCGTGGGGAGCGAACGCTCCTCGTTGTAGACCGGGATCAGCACGCTCAGCACGAAGCCCTGCGGATACCGCGCGGCCGCGGCGGCCTGTTCGTTATGGCCCAGCGCTTCGGCCAGCTCGTTCTTCAGCCGATCGAACGTCGAATCTACGGCGCGCCACTGCCCCGTCACCGATCGCGGCGAGGGAGGCGACGGCGGACCGACTTCGCCTTCGGCTCCGTGCATGACGATCGACGCGAGGGGTTTCGAATCGGACGAATCGGCTGGATCGTTCATGGTCGGGAAATTCAGCGAGGGTTCGCGACCGCGATCGGCGGCGTCATGACGGGGGAGGCGCTCTCGACGAACTGCGGCTCGTCCTGCGCCAGATTCCTGGGAAGCGCGGGCCAGGCGACGCTGCCCGTCTGCTTCGCGTCGGTGACCGAGCGCAGGTCGGGCGCGAGATATCGCGGCGAAGCGGGATCGTCGAAGACCGTCCGGCGGCCCCAGAGCTGCGCCAGTTCGTCCTGATACAGGAGCGCCCAATCGTCGGCGCGAGCCTCCAGGTTCCTTACCGAGTCGGCCTGGCCCCGGTTGAGCAGGACCAGATCGGGCGAACGGTAGGCGAGCGCGAGATCCGGCGCGTATTCGGGCACCGCTTCGCTGCGCGTCCGATCGGGCGTAGGCGGACCGAGGATCAGGTCGTAATGGAGGTCGATCACTTCCTGCGGATAGCACGTGCAGAGACGTCCGTCGAACTGGACGCGACTTTCCGGGAAGTCTTCGCGCGGGACGCAGAAGGCGGCGATGGCGTACTGCGACCAGTTGTAGGTGACGATCAGCTTGCCGCCGAGATCGTGCCGCTCCATGAACTCGAATGCGGAGACCGGATAGTGCGATCGCGGCACAGAGAGCCGACCGACGCGTTCGTAAGTCTTCCACCCCAGCACGCCGACGACGAACAGAAAGCCGCACGCGACGAGCGCGCCGAAGCGTCGCGAAACGGTCGGCGTCTGCGTCAGGCGAAAGGCGCCGGCGGTCGCCCGGTCGAGCACGTCCTGCACATGCCCCGGCATCCAGAACGCCAGCGCGAGCGCGAAGAACGGAATGTGCCGCAGGTGTTCGACGGCCTGCCAGAGAATGATCAGCAGGATCACGACGTGCGTGAAGTCGCGCGACTTGCGACTGAACAGCAACGCCGTGGCGAAGACAGGAAGCGTCAGAAAGAACGGCAGAAAGTCCCGGTCGAACATCGACGGCGGAAGCCACTCGACGATCTCGCCCCGCGAGCGACCGAGCCAGCCGACGAACCAGCCGTGCAGTTCGTAGCTGTACGGATTGATCAGCGTCGCGACCGCGACCGCGGCGATCATCAGGGCGAAGCGTCGCACCAGGCCGCCCGCGTCACGCCCCTTGCGACAGACAGCCTCGACCGTGCGCAGCGACAGGTACGCGATCAGAATGCAGCAACCCGCGACCCATCCGCCGTGCGAATTGGTCCAGACGACCATGATGACCGGCAACGCCCAGAGGGCCCGCAGTCGCTGCGAGTCGTACGTCAGGGGATCGGCTTCCGTGCCGACGCTCTCGCGTTTGCGCAGATCAGGCCAGCGGAGATGCCACTTCCCTTCCCATCCCGCGAACGCGTACTGCAGCACGCCGAGCGCGGCGGTGAAACAGAGGAACGTCGCGAGCTGCGGACGGGGGCTCCAGAAGGGGGCCATGTTCCACGCGACGAGCAGAACGATCGTCGACGTGACGACCAGTCCCGCGCCCGCGCGAAAGCAGCCCCGGGCGATCACGAGCAGCAAGAGGGCGCCCAGCAGGAACTTGCCGATCAGCAGACCGACGGGCCCGACCGAATCGATCGTGGAGGCGAGCGCCAGTTCGGTCAGGTTCTCGTGATTGATCCAGGGAAAGTTTTCGACCGTGTAGGCGTAGGTCGTTTCGCGTTCCAGTCCATCGCGAAGCGCGTCGCGACCGAACTGCACGTGGCCCCACAGATCGGGGTCGGCAGGCGGCGGGCACATCATCGCGGCGCCGCACCAGACGACCAGCACGAACAGGCCGGCGCGAATCGCCGTCCAGCCGCGGACGTCCTTCGACGACGCTTCCGGCGACCGCTCTGCCGCAAGCGTGCGGAACGGCGCGAAGAGTCCGGCGAGTAAGCTCGGCGCAGCCATGGCGGATCGGCAGAAGTCTGGCCGGAAGAAACGACGGCGCCGAAATGTCAGCGCGCGGAATGCCCGGCAACTCTACCCCTCGTTCGCGGACCGCCTCCCGCGAAGTCGCGTTCAGCCTGGTCCGACGGGTCGACCTCGATCGTTCTCATCCGCAGGATCGTCACGACCGAACGGGCGGTCGGCTGATTGCGATACAATGCAGGCGACCGACGCGGGTTCGCTCCTCGTGTCGGACGCGCCCGAAACTCGATAGCGACCTCGCGATTCCGCTTATGAACTCTCCAGCGCCCGGCGCGTCGAACGCCGTCTCCGTCGAGATCGACGGCGTTCGGCTGAAGCTCAGTCCGGCCCACGTTCCGACGCAGGAATGGATCGGCCAGCGGGAGATCCTGCGGCAGCTGCTCGCCTGCTGGCTGACGGTCGACGTCAAGGATCTCCCCCTGACGCCCCGCCTGATCGGCGCTCCGGGCATCGGGAAGACGGCGCTCGCCATCGCAGCCGCGCAGGCCCGCAAGCAGGAGCTCTACATCTACCAGTGCACCGCCGACACGCGTCCGGAAGATCTGCTGGTGACGCCCGTGCTGGCCGAGTCGGGAAAGATCGCCTACCACGCCTCGCCGGTCGTGACGGCCATGCTTCGCGGGGGCGTCTGCGTCCTCGACGAAGGGAACCGGATGAACGAAAAGTCGTGGGCCAGCCTGGCCCCGCTGTTCGATCACCGGCGCTACGTCGAATCGATCGTCGCCGGCGTAACCATCAGCGCGCATCCCGACTTCCGGGCGTGCGTCACGATGAACCAGGACGACTCGACGTTCGAGATTCCGGATTACATCCTCAGCCGGTTGCAGCCGGGATTGCCGCTCGGCTATCCGTCGCGCGACGACGAGATGGCCATCCTGCAGTATCACCTCCCCTTCGCCGAGAACGAGTTGCTGGCGCTGACGCTGGACTTCCTGCAGCAGTCGCATCAGATGCAGCTCGACTACTCGCCGCGCGACGGGATCAACCTGCTGCGCTTCGCGATGAAGCGAATCCGCCAGGATCCCGATCACCCGCTGTCGATCGACGTCGCCTGGCGCGAGGCGCTGGAACGTTGCCTGGGCGACGAAGCGCTCGATCTGCAGGCCGCGGCGGAACGTCGCCGCCGGGCGCTGGGAGGCGAATCGACGCCGCTCGGACTGGGCGACCTGTTCTTCGACGCCGATCATCCGCTCCATCCCGATCACGACGACGACGAGGATCTGGACGACGAACTGGATGACGACTTTGACGACGAGCTCGACGATCTGGATGATGAATCTGACGATCGCTAATGCGTTCGATCGGACGCGGACGATCGCTGACGCCCCTGTAGGGCTGGCGCCCTCGCCTGCCATGAACCCGATTGCCGCTGTGACGGCAGGCGAGGGCGCCAGCCCTACGGGAACGACTCGCTGCATGCCTCTACCGTCACGACGGTGATCATCGACGGAAGAACCTGAACCATGTCCGTCGCTGCCGATCCGTTTCGTCTGACCGACCGCATTACGCTCTTTCCCGTGCTGCACGGAAGCGGCGATTACGCGCTCGCGGCGCGGGCGTATCTGCTGGACGGCGACTGGGACGCGCTGGCCGTGCCGCTGCCCCCGTCGATGCAGCGGCTGGTCGAAGAAGGGATCGCGGAACTCCCGCATCCGAGCGTGGTGATCCAGCGACATCATGAGCCGGCCTTCGAAGGCTTCTCGGAATACGAAACCGACGAAGAGCGAAGCCCCCGCCGCAAACCCTTCGTCGCCTACGTCGGCATCGATCCCTGTCAGCCCGTCATCGCCTGCCTGCGGACGGCCATGCAGGAGCGGCTGCCGCGGCTTTTCCTGGAGCGGGAACAGGAAGACTACGTTCCGTTCGAGACGCCCTACGCCGACGCCTTCGCGCTGAAGAAGGCCTCGCCCGCGCGGCTGGCCGCGACGCTTCTTCCGGCGGTCGAGCGCCCGGTGCTTCCTTCGCAGCGACGGCGCCTGGCCTACATGGCGCAGCGACTGCGGCATCTGGAACGCGATCACTCCCGCATCCTGGCGATCTGTTCCTTTCCGGAGTGGGTCTGGCTCCGGAAGGCCTGGTTCGATCAGACGCCTGCCGAGCCCGACGAGGAACCGCTCGTCGCCGAACGCTTTCACGTCGATCCGAAGCAGCTCATCTTTCTACTGGGCGAGATGCCCTTCATCGCCGGTCTGTACGAACGGGCGCGTCGGGAATGGACCGACGACGAGCGGCTCGGCGTCGACGGCGTGAAGGAAGTGCTGATCGCGGCCCGGGGCGCTTACTACGCCGACTTCGGCAAGCGGGCCAGGAAGATCACGCCGCAGCTCTTGCGAACGTGCCTGAAGTACATCCGGAACCTGACGCTGCTCGACCGGCGTCTGGCGCCCGATATGTACACGATCGTGCTCGCAGCGCAGCAAGTCTTCGGCGACTCCTTCGCGCTTCATATCGCCGAAACGATCCGGACCTATCCCTACGCAGGGGAGACGTCCGAGCCGACGATCGCATGGGGCACCGACGCATGCGTTCTGCCGGAAGGCGACAAGCGCCGGACGTATTCGCGATTGCCTCACTCGGGGTCTCAGTGGCGCTCGATCCAGCTTCGGCGTCGACCCGACAAACAGGACGAGGAACGCTGGACCCAGCGCTGGAATCCTTTTCGCCAGTGCAGTTGGCCGCCTGAAGACGACCGGATCGAAACGTTTCGCGCCAGCGTCTTCCAACGGGCGCTGGAGACGGCGGGACTGGACCTCGCGCGGACCGAGAAGTTCACGACCAGCGTGATGGACGGCATCGACATCCGCGACACGCTGAGGCACTGGTACGAGAATCAGATCTACGTGAAGGTCCTGCCGCCGAATCGGGGCTTTCTCGACGCGGCGGTGATGCTGTTCGACGTGCCGGCCGATCCGCGGGACTATCCCTGGCGATCGACCTGGTTCGCCGAGCACGACGAGGAATCGACGCTCGCCTTCTTCGCGTCCGACTTCCGCAAGAAGCCGGTCGGACCCGGAGTCTGCCAGGCGTTCTACGGCGGGTCGCTGTTCCTGTTCCCGCCGATCGCGATTCGGGACATCTGGACCGACCGGACGTTCGACTTCACCACGACGCTAGAGGAACGCCTCCTCGCCGCGGCCTGCTACTACGCCAAGGCGCCGCACGTGGCCGTCGTCAGCGACGCCATCCCCGGCGCCGGCTGGAGAAAGCTGGCCCGCCGGTACCGCAAGCGACTGATCCACGTGCCGCTCGCCAAGTTCAGCGGATCGACGATCGAGCAGCTCCGCTACTTCCACGTCCTGAACGGCAAAGAGATTCGGTCATACGCCGCAAGGTTCATCCGCGATGCGTAGTCAGATCGAATCTAAAATAGACATCGAAATGACTTCATTTTTCGTTCGTATGCCGGGCATGCCGAATCGTTTTACATCGACCTTAAGCTATTTCGCATAAGCAGCTTATGGCCGCTACACCCACCCATCGGAGCTAGTTCCGGCACGAGCCGAGCATTAACGATTCTGCGTCAACCACGCTTCGCCGCTTGCGAAGCCCATCACTCTGACGCGAAGGAATCCTGAGATGCTCGCTCGTCTGACTCTTCTCCGCTTCTCGTTCGTCACCGCGGCGCTGCTCGCCGCTTCCGCCGTCGGCTCGGTCGCGAACGCGAACAACCCCTCCGGCATGCTCCTGGGCGTCTACGCCTTCGAGAACTGGCAGGGCCTGCGGGTGACCGGCACGATCCCCGGCTACTCTGCCCATGGCCGACTGTTTCCGAACGACGTGCTGCTCCAGGCGACGACCGACGGCGTCGACGTCTACTGCATCAAGACGATGGACGAGATCGAATGGGCGAAGGACCAGATCGGTCCGAACATGCCCGCGGCGATCGAGTTCTTCCGTCCCGGGGTCGGCCTGATGTACGCCTGGGTCGAGTTCCAGCCGATCGGGGGCGGAGTGATGGCCTACTCGCAGGAAGGGATCGCCATGATGGCCCAGCCGAAGTTGAAGGCGAAGTTCTTCCTCGAATCGGAGAAGCCGGGCGCCAAGCTGATGTTCCAAGGCGGCAAGATCGGCCTGCCGGGACCGAAGCCCATGCCCAAGCCGATGCCTCTCCCTCAACCCGAGCCCCCGGTCGTGAAGCCCTTCCCCTTCCCGAAGCCGGGCCCGGTGATCAAGTTCCCCAAGCCGCAGGTCGATCCGAAGCCGATGCCCAAGCCGGGCCCGGTGATCAAGTTCCCCAAGCCGCAGGTCGATCCGAAGCCCGGTCCGGGCATCGACCTGCCGAAGTTCCCGATCAAGAACGCGAAGATCAACCCCGGCGACCTGTTCAAGAACTGATCGAGTTTCTGAAACAGATCCCTACATCCTGAAAGCTCGCGAGGGCGTCGGTCAGTCGATCGACGCCCTCTTTCGTTTTCGGTCGCCTACGAGAGCAGCCACCAGCCGTAAGCGAGGCAGGCCGCCGCGAGAGCCCCGATGAACAGCAGCGACAGGATGGGTCTCCAGACGTTTCTCCGCACTCGGGCGATCTCGCCCCCGCACGCGGGACAGACCTTCGGCAACGGCTCGGTCAGCCTCGCTCCGCAGGAACAGTGGATGCGCGAGCGGGGCATATTCCTGCCTGTCTCCTGTCGACGAACCGCGGACTACGCCTTCAATTGCTTCGCCGCGGCGACCGAGGCTTTCATCGACTCCAGGCCCTTCGTCGCGACGGCGAGGGGGTCCTGCTTCCAGTAGTTCGGGTTGAACAGTTCCAGCGAGAGCGAGCCGCTGAAGCCGTTGGCGAACAGGGTCGCCAGGATCTGCGGCACGGGCGCGACGCCGTCGCCGCAATAGACCCGGTCGGCGTCGCCGATGGTCTCCCGCGCGATATCGGGATAGTCGTTCATGTGAAAGTTGTGCATCGCCGCGCCGCTGATGAACCGCACCGCGTCGAAGTCGTTGCCGCCCTTATAGAGGTGGTAGACGTCGGCCAGCACGCACGCCTTGGGATGATTCGCGGCGATGGCGACGTACAGGCACTCCGACAGTTTCGAGAGCGTGGCGGAAAAGCCCCAGACTTCGATCTGCGGCGTGACGCCCGTTACGTCGCCCACTTCGAGCAGCGCCCGGTAACGTTCGGCAATGGCGTCGAAGTTCGTCATCCGTTCCTTCGTCGCGTTCACGGGGGGCGCCGCGATCCGCTTGCCGCCGATCTGGGCGAGCAGGTCCATGTCCCGCTTCGCCGTTTCGAGGCCGGCCTTGCGCTCGGCCTCGTCATCAACGATCCAGGCCGCGAAGCCGATCGCGCTTTCGACGGTCAGCCCCAGATCCTTCAGCCGCTTATCGAGATCGGAAAGCTTGCCGCCCCCCTGCGTGTACTCGTCGATTTCGCGAATCCAGGGTTCGATCGCGTCGTAGCCCGCCTTCGCCGCGATCTCGATCCGGTCGACCAGCTTCAGCGATTCATGGCGAATCGTGCTCGTGTTGAGGCAATAGCGCACGCCGGGCGTCGCCTGCGAGGTCGGCTGCTCCGCGGCCCGGGTCGATTTCGCGGCGGTCGAACCCGCGGCAAGAACCCCGGCGCCTGCGGCCAGACCGAGGAGACAGTCGCGACGATTGGGAAGCGAAGACATAAAGCGGCGTCGCAGGAGGACGGGCGGAGAGGAGGGGTCGAACGGAGGTCGCTCGGCGGACAGTCGGAGCCAATTGTTCTTCCCGCGGCAGCCGATTGCAATCGAGGGGACCGCCGTCGCTTCCTCGACCGTACAATGCGACCACCGGCGCCGCGAGGACTGAACCGATCGTTCGCTTCGCGGGCCGCTTCGCCTCGACAGGACTCGACCCACTGCATGTGCGGCATCGCCGGAGCCGTCTGGAACGACCCGCGTCACGCGCTTCCGCGCGATGCGCTGGAGCGCATGACGCGCTGCCTGGCCCATCGCGGGCCGGACGACGAGGGCTATTTCGAGTCGCCGCTGAGGGACGATCCGGTCTACGGGCGCACGCCCGGCGTCGCGCTCGGCTTTCGGCGTCTGTCGATCATCGATCTGGCAGGCGGGCATCAGCCGTTCGCCGCGTCCGACGATCGGATGGTCATCGTCTTCAACGGAGAGGTCTACAACTACCGATCGATCCGCCGGCGGCTGGAAGGATCGGGCCACGCCTTCTCGACCGACAGCGACACCGAGAGCGTCGTGCGGCTGCTGCTCGACGAAGGGACGGCAGCGTTCGGATCGATGAACGGCATGTTCGCGATCGGCGCCTGGGACGCCCCGAAGCGGCGGATGATTCTCGCCCGCGACCGGATGGGGAAGAAGCCGCTCTATTACTACGCAGATTCCGAGCGGCTCTACTTCGCCAGCGAACTGAAAAGCCTTGCGCAGGCGCCGAACGTTCCGATGGAGGTCGACGAGCGGGCGGTCGACGAGTACCTGACGTATCAGTACGTTCCCTACCCCAACACGATCTTCAAGCACGTCAAGAAGCTCCCGCCCGGCTGCCTGGCCATCTATGAAAACGGCAGGCTGACGGTCGAGCGGTACTGGAGCCCTGACTGGAACGAAGAGCGACCGACCAGCGAAGCCGAGGCGATCGATCGCGTACGCGAACTCTTTCGATCGTCGGTCGAACTGCGGATGCAGAGCGACGTGCCGCTGGGGGCGTTTCTCTCCGGCGGCATCGATTCGTCGCTGACCGTGGCGATGATGCAGCAGCTTTCAGGTCGCGCGACTCAGACCTTCAGCATTCGCTTTCCGATCAAGGCGTACGACGAGAGCGACCAGGCCGAGCGGACCGCGGCATTCCTCAAGACCGATCATCGCACGTTCGACGTCACGCCGGACGATTTACAGATCCTGCCCGAACTGGTCGCTCACTATGACGAGCCGTTCGCGGACAGTTCGGCCATTCCGACCTGGCATCTCTGCAAGCGGACGCGGGAAGAGGTGACGGTCGCGCTCACCGGGGACGGCGGCGACGAACTGTTCGGAGGCTATCGGCGTTACCGGGCGCTGCAGCTCAGCCGGCGGCTCGATCGGCTGGGTCCGCTGAAGGACTTCGCGGCGGCGCCCTTCTGGCAGAAGATCCCGTCGACGTCGAACCGGCGGGACCTCGTCCGAAAATTCAAGCGCTTCAGCGCGTCGCTGGGTCGCCCTCCCGCGCGGCGGTACTTCGACTGGGTCTCCATCTTTCAGGAGAGTCAGCGCGCGGAGCTTTACACCGACGCCTTCGTCGACAAGCTGGGCGACTCCGATCCGTACGGCTTTCTGCAGCGGGCATGGAACCGCACGACGAAGCGCGACCCGGTCACGTCGGCGACGCTGACCGATCTGATGACCTACCTGCCGTGCGACCTGATGACGAAGGTCGATATGGCGTCGATGGCGCACAGCCTCGAGTGCCGGCAACCGTTTCTCGATTACCGGCTGATCGAGTTCGCCATCTCGCTCCCCCTGTCGCTGAAGATGCAGGGGAAGCGCCAGAAGCGGCTGTTGTACCTCGCTTTCCGCGACGCGATCCCGGAGGAAGTCTGGCATCGTCCGAAGATGGGCTTCGGCGTGCCGATCGGTCCGTGGTTCCGGAAAGAACTCCGCGGACTGGCCGAGAGCAAATTGCTGAACAGTCGCGCGGTCGCCCGCGGCTGGTTCGAGGAGCGAACGATCCGGCGTCTGTGGGAAGAACACCTCTCCGGCCGGTTCGATCACGACTATCGCCTGTGGGCGCTGCTCGTGCTCGAACTCTGGCTGGAGAAGTGGGGGCTGTAACAGGCAGTCCCGTCAGTTTCTGTAGGGTGGGCCTTGGCCCACCTGACTTGAACGCCATCCAATAGATCCCGCTGTTCGCTCTGTCGCTGATGGACTAGTCGTCAGCAATCGCTTTACGACCCTTCCGCAAATCAGCCACGATCTTCTGGCGATACTCGCGTTCGGTCGGGCCTGGATGCTGGAAGACGTAGGTCGCCTTAAACTCGTTGATTGCCCGATCCCACATTGGGCATGTCTGCGGAAGCGACGAGAGATCGTCTGTTTCCCCGTAGTAGATCGGAACCCAGCCTTTTTCCACTTCCTTGGCGTAGACGTAGAACGCCGGACCTTTCGGAAATCTGGCTACGTTCTCGACCGAATACGGATACATCGGGTAGTGAAAGATGCGATCCTTTCCCCACCAATGCGTGATCAAAGAGGGATCGTCCATTCCTCCGCTCCACGAGAGGCTTCGCCGTGAATCAGGCGACGACCAGATCGTAGCGGATCGCTCGAGCGGTGGGCCTTGGCCCACCTGACTTAAAGAATCGCGCTGTTCGCTCTGTCGCTGATCGATGCTCAAGGTGGGCCAAGGCCCACCCTACGAAACTCGTCGTTCTTCGATTCCGCAACTCCGGGTGTACGAAAAATGGCGACGTCGCCTGACGGGCGCTGAGGGTCGTCGTGGGCAAGGCGGAGCCGGGTATCTAGAATTCCGACTGCGCCACCTGGGCCCCGCATTCCCGCCAGATGAACGATAGGCGCTGTCCACTTGAGAAGGCGACACTTTTCTTTCTGCTCGCTCTTCCCGGGCGAGCGGGGAGATGGAACGCTTCCTCTGTAGTACAGCCACTCGCTTCAAATCGTGAGTCTCAAGAGGGTGCCACTGGCTTTGCCAGTGCTGGAACGAAGGACTCGGTCGGACATGTTGGACGATCGATCCAGACGCGGCACTGGCTGAGCCAGTGGCACCCGGTCCCCTTCGGCGACCCACACGTTTAAGCGAGTCGCTGTAGTAGGGTGGGTCATTGACCCACCTTTCCCTGTACGTCGGCATGCACTGACGGCGGATCGATGCCCCACCCTGCGAATTCGGTTCACCGCCCGATGACTTCGCGGTAGAGCGTCGCGTACCGTTCGACCATCTTCGCGACGGAGAATTCCTCGCGCATGCGTTCGCAGCCGGCGGCGCCCAAGCTGCGGGCGAGCGCGGGATCGCCGAGCAGGCGGTTCATCCGCCGGGCGAACTCTCCGCGGTCGCCGACCGGGACGAGAAACCCGGTGACCCCTTCGACGACCAGTTCGCGGTTGCCGGGGATATCGCTGGCGACGACGGGCAGACCGGCCGACATGCCTTCCATCACGGCGTTCGACTGGCCTTCGTACGAACTGGCGAGGCAGACCATATCGAGGTGCGGCAGGATCGCCGGCACGTCGCTGCGCTCTCCGAGGAAGCGGACGTTCTCCTCGATCCGCACGAGGAAGCGATAGCGCTCCAGCGAATGCCGCTGCGGGCCGTCGCCGATCACGATCAGGTAGGCGTTCTTATGAACGTTGTTCAGCAGCTCCGTCGCCCAGATCAGATCCTTCACCCGCTTCTGCGGCCAGAGCCTGCCGATCGCGCCGATCAGCCTCGCATCGGGCGGCAGTCCGAGCGACTTCAAAAACGCTTCCCGCGACGGGCTGCCGACGGCGGCGAAGGGTTCGACGCCGTTGGGGATCACGCGGAACTTCGCCCGCGGGATGCCGGCCTTTTCATAGAAGGCCTGCGTGCCGAGGCTGTTGACGACGATGCAGTCGCTCTTCCTGGCGAGACTGCGGTCGATCGCCAGTTCGTAGCCCCGCTTCCAGGGATCGACGGAGCGCTCGCTGCCGATGACGTGCGGCACGCGGTTGGCGAACGCCGCCGCGCGACCGTAAGCGTTCGCGGCGAAGAGCCAGGTCTGCACCACGTCGGGCTGAAGCTTCGCGATCAGTCGACTCAGCCGGCGGTAAGCGAGCGGATCGATCTTGAGCTTCTTGTCGATCCGGTGGACGGGGATGCCCGCGGCGAGCAGTTCCTTCTCCCGCGGTCCGCCGCGAGTGAGGAGCGCGACGTGTACGTCGAATTCCTCCCGCGGCAGCCCCTTCGCGAGCAGGACGAGCTGCTTCTCGGCCCCGCCCCGATCCATCGTCGGGATGATGTGAAGAATCCGTTTCGTCACGGGAAGTCGCTTGCCCTTCCTTCAGCGAAGGCCGTGAATGGTTCTTCGATCATCGGACGATCCGTTTTCGGGTGCCCGATCTTATGCCACATCCACCGAAACTCGCCGATCAACTCTTCGCATTCGCCCGCCTCCATTCGACGAATCGCGGCGATCAGCATCTCTTGAGACGCATTGTTCAGCCGGTAGTTCGTCTCGAGATCCTCGGCGTACGCCTTTAACGTCAGGTGTGAGCCCGTGACGAATGCTCCGCACGCGGCGAACCATAACGCCATCCCGAGTCCGGCGACATATCGCTGCCAGGGCTTGCCGCTGCTCTCTGCCGCGATCCAGATTCCGATCGGAACGAGCGACGTGACCACAGCGATAAGTACGAAGAAAACGATATCCATTAACCGAATCGCAAAGGCGCCGGGACCGTCGGAGGAGCGAAATCCATTCGAGACCGACGATCGTTATCGAAGACAAACTTCCGAATCCGTTTCGTCGCGGGACTACCGACATGCCGCGTCAGCGGCGCTCCTTCGGGTGGCACTGGCTCCGCCAGTGTTTCGGACAGCTAGTGCAGACTTCCCATCGGCAACGGTTCGACGCGAAGCAGGTCAGGGTCGATCGTCGAATCATCGATCAGATAGTATCGAGCCGACGACGACTTCCAGTCGATCGCCCGTTCGCAGAGTCCGCGTTTGACGGGATTAGCGTGAAGGTAATCGAGCGCAGCGGAGATCGCTTGAGGGGAGTAGAGGTTCCGATCATAGCCGGCGCCCGCCTGCCAGAAGCGAAAGCAGCTTTTGCCAGGGCGTTCGGTTACGGTCAGGCGAGCTGCGAGCGTCGGATCGCTTCTTGAAATCTCCTCCTTCATTTGCTTCGAGAACGGCTGCTTGATTCGGGCGAGATAGCGGCTGAGGTCGGGGATCTTCTCCGGCGAGTACGCCAGCAAGTGAACGTGCTCGGGCATGAAGACGAAGGCGGTTAGTACGATGCCTGTCTCATCGCCGGCCGCGTCGATGCAGCGGGCAAGGGTTCTGCGTCGCGATTCTTCGTCTAGCAACGGCAACTGGCGATAGCAAGAGAAGGTGAACTCGTGGAGATGCCCGGGCTCGTGGTAACGGACGAGGCGTTTATGGTCGTCCATGGGCGAACTCGCTTCGGACCGGCGAATCGTTATCGCACTGGCAGAGCCAGTGCCACCCGAAGGAGCGGGACTTCAAGTCCAGCTCGTTATCGAGAAGCTCTGGTGGGCTCAGATTTACGCCAACGCCTCGGGGGACTTTCGTCCCCCGCTCAGAGTGGACTGTCAGGCGACCGAATCAAACCTGCTCCGGCAGTTCCCACGGCGAGCGATAGGGACGCGTCTGCCAGGGGGCGGCGTCGCCGGCGAGCTTCTCGGTCTTCGGATCCCACTGGATCGTCTTGCCCAACCGGGCGGCGATGTTGCCGAGGTGGCAGACGGTCGCGCTCCGGTGGCCGATCTCGACGTCGCAGATCGGCTTCTCGCCCGACACGATGCACTCCAGGAAGTTCTTGTGGTGGTTCTTGCTCTCGTAGAGCTTGACCGTCCGCTCGACTTCCAGGATCTCCGGCGGATTGGCCGTGATCTTGCCGCGGGTGACGAACATCTCGCCCTTTTCGCCGACGAAGGTGGCGCCGACGGGGCAGTCCTTCTCCTGCTGGCCGACGACCAGTTCGATGCCGTCGTCGTAGGTGTGGACCAGGCGGAAAGACTCCGTCACCTCGTGCCACATCTCCGGATGGAACTTGGCGTAGAGAACCTTCGTTTCGATCGGACCCGATTCGTCGCGACCGAGCGCCCACTGCGCGATGTCGATATGGTGGGCGCCGAAGTTCGTCATCTGGCCGCCCGAGTAGTCCCAGAAGAACCGGAAGTTGTAATGGACCCGGTTCTTGTTGTAGGGCCGCTCCGGAGCCGGCCCGAGCCACGTCGCGTAATCGAGTTCCGCCGGCGGGGCGCTGTCGGGAACGGGCTTGCCCGGATGGTTCGACTTGGGCAGGCCGACGCGGACCTGCTTGATCTTGCCCAGCGCGCCCGACTGGACCAGTTCGCAGGCCTGGCGGAACTTGTCGTCGCTCCGCTGCTGGGAGCCGGTCTGCACGACGACGTTGTACTTCCGCGCCGCTTCGACCATCTTGCGACCTTCGTCGATGAAGAGCGTCAGCGGCTTCTCTACGTAGACGTGCTTGCCCGCCTGGCAGGCGTGGATCGTCTGCAGGGCGTGCCAGTGATCGGGCGTGGTGATGACGACTGCGTCGATATCCTTGCGATCGAGCATCTGGCGATAGTCGCCGAAGACCTCGCAGTCGTTGCCTGCCTCTTCCACGATCTTCGCCGCAGCGGCGGCGCGGGTCGAATCGACGTCGCAGACCGCCACGGCGTGCGACTTGAACGCGTTCAGGTTGCCCTTCCCCTGACCGCCGACGCCGATATGGCCGGTGCGGATGCGATCGTTGGCGCCGAACGCCTTCGACGGAACGAAGTAGGGAGCGGCGAAGAGCGCGGCGCCCGTCGTCGCGGTCGTCGTCAGGAACGAGCGACGCGTGAAATCGTGCTTGGCCACGAGCGTCAAGCCTTTCGTGCGGAGGATGCGAAGGGGAGTCCGTAGAGAAGCGCCTCGCCCGCAGGCGAAACGAGCGTTCGTTCAGGGTAGTTTAGCGGCTCCCGACCATCCAGCGCCGCGTGAAGCCGGGTCGCTGCGGAGCTACCATGGGGCGACGCGTTCGCTCGTTTTCCGCCGCTTCTCGGAAGGGTTCTTTTCCATGCGTCTTTTCGCGATGGCGCTGCTGTCGATGCTCCTCGGCGGCGCCGGTTCGGCGTCGGCTGCCGAGTACTGGCTCTTCTACCTGGGGGGCCAGTCGAACATGGACGGCTACGGCCAGAACCGCGAGCTTCCGCCCGAATTGCAGAAGCCGATCGAGGGCGTGCGGATCTTCCTCGGCAACCACAGCGCCGACGGCCAGCCCGTCGACGGCAACGGCGAGTGGGCGGAGCTCAAGCCGGGCTACGGCATGGACTACCGCTATCAGAACGGGCAGGCAACCTATGGCCAGCGCTTCGGCGTGGAGTTGACCTTTGCGCAGAAGCTCCGCGAGGCGTTCCCGGACAAGAAGATCGCCCTGCTGAAGTATTCCCGCGGCGGAACGTCGATCGACGAGGCCGCTGCCGGCGTCTTCGGAAGCTGGGATCCGCAGTTCGTCGGAGGCGAAGGCGCGGGCAAGGGCGTCAATCAGTACGATCATTTCCTTGCCGCGGTCCGCAACGCCTACGCCGCGGGGGACATCGACGGCGACGGCGAACCCGACACGCTCGTCCCCAAGGGCATTCTCTGGATGCAGGGCGAAAGCGACGGCGTCAACGAAGCCTCCGCAAATGCCTATCGCGAGAACCTCGGCGAACTGATGAACCTGATCCGCGCGGCGTTCCGTTACGACGATCTGCCGGTCGTCGTCGGCCGCATTTCCGACTCAGGCAACAACCCGTCAGGCAAGGTCTGGCAGTTCGGCGACGTCGTTCGCGAAGCCCAGGCGTCCTTCGCGAATGAAGATGGCCACGCCGCGCTCGTGACCTCGACCGACGACTACGGCTACAGCGATCCCTGGCATTACGACAGCGCAGGCTATATCGATCTCGGCGGCAAGTTCGCCGAAGCGACGGTGGAGCTGATCAAGCAGTAGGCGAACGGAGTCGTTCCCCGGCGAGCGGAGGGTGTCAGCCCTCCGTGTCTTCTGCACGACCAGCGATCCGGACTCGGAGGGTTGACACCCTCCGCTCAGAAGGCGGCTACGCGGTCTTGTCGATCCCCTCGAAGAACGCCGAGCCGATGCGGACGATGGTGGCGCCCTCTTCTATGGCCGCTTCGTAGTCGCCGCTCATCCCCATCGAAAGCTCGGCCAGCGAGATGCCGGGCGGCACGTCAGGGAGGAGCGAATCGCGCAGCTCGCGAAGCTTCTCGAAGTCCTGCCGCGCACGATCGACGCCCCCTTCGAGTCCGGCCATCGTCATCAGCCCTTCGACGCGAAGGTGGGTCAACTCGGCGATACGCGGAAGGACCGGAGCGAGCTCCTCCGGCTCGAAGCCCCCCTTCTGCGATTCGCCCGAGCAGTTGACCTGCAGCAGAACGCGCAGCGGCTGATCGAGCGCTTTCGCTTCGGCGTCGAGGTCCTGCAGCAATTCCAGTCGATCGCCGGAATGGACCAGTTCGACGACCCCGAGGATCTTCCTGATCTTGTTCCGCTGGAGCGGGCCGATCAGGTGCCAGCGGATTGGAAGGTCCAGCAGTAGGTCGGCCTTCTCCCGGAGTTTCTGGGGCCGGCTTTCGCCGAGGTCGGGAAAGCCGGCGTCGAACAGCGCCCGCGTTTCTTGCAGATCGGAGTACTTGCTGACCGCGACGACGGTCACCGCGTCGGCAGCGCGGCCCGAGCGGCGTGCGGCGGCGGCGACCTTCTCGCGGATGACCGCGGCGTTCTTTCGGAGGCGCTCGCTACGCAGTTCATCGTCGATCGTCATAGCTTCGAATTCTATTCACCGGTCGAACCTCGCATCGGGGCGATCATCGTAAACTCGATCGCCGTTTCTGATTTCGACCCCGACGGTGCGAGTTCGCCATGACGCCCGCTGAAACGCATTTCGATCGAGCCGCGGCGGCGATTCGATCCGCACATGGCCTGCTGATCGGCGCCGGAGCGGGCATGGGCGTTGATTCCGGATTGCCGGACTTTCGCGGGAACGACGGTTTCTGGAAGGCCTATCCGGCTTTTCTAGATCGCGGACTATCGTTCGAAGACATGGCCAATCCAAGCTGGTTCGATCGCGATCCGGCCCAGGCCTGGGGATTTTACGGCCATCGGCTGGCGCTCTACCGGAAGATCGAGCCGCACGACGGCTTCGGCCTGCTGCGCGACTTGGGCGAGCGCCTGCCGTCGGGCGCGTTCGCGTTCACCAGCAACGTCGACGGCCACTTCGAACGGGCGGGCTTCGATCCTGGTCGCGTCGTCGAATGCCATGGCTCGATCCATCATCTGCAGTGCAGCGTCCCCTGCACCAGAGCGATCTGGCCCGCCGACGAAGTCGAACTGGAGGTCGACGAAGAACGCTGCCGGGCGTCGGGCGAGCTTCCGCGATGTCCCCGCTGCGGAGCCGTCGCGCGACCGAACATTCTGATGTTCGACGACGATCGCTGGATCGGCGATCGGACGGAAGAACAGGCGTCGCGGTACGGTCGCTGGCTGGCTCGCATTTCCCGGGAGCGTCTGGTTGCGATGGAGTTCGGCGCCGGGCTCGCCGTGCCGACCGTTCGGTATGAATGCGAGCGTCGCGCGGGGCGACTGATCCGCGTCAATCCGCGCGATCCGGAAGCGCCCGGCGACGGAATCAGCCTGGCGGTCGGAGCGCTGTTGGCGATTCGCGAGATCGCCGCACGCTATTCGGACGCCTCTTCGTCGTCCGGCTGAAGCTCGAGGATCTTCTCGACGGAGCCGTCTTCCAGGAACCGCGCGAGGTAGAACTCCGAGACGAGGTTCTGGCCGAGCAACGTGCGGTTGGCCGGGCCGTCGAGCGAACGATAGACGATCCACTGATCGTCGCCGACCTGCACGCGGTAGCCCGCGGCCTGATCGGCGGGGATGACCTCGCGATTCTCCGCCACGGTCAGTCGGCGCCAGGTGACAGGGATGCCCCGCTTCGAGCCGGTGAAGTGGAAG
Source organism: Lignipirellula cremea (assembly GCF_056501455.1). Taxonomy (NCBI): domain Bacteria; kingdom Pseudomonadati; phylum Planctomycetota; class Planctomycetia; order Pirellulales; family Pirellulaceae; genus Lignipirellula; species Lignipirellula cremea. Next base: position 3,138,471 of record NZ_CM151415.1, on the reverse strand, counting down.
CACCAGGGGACGAACGCCCCTTCCCCCGTGCCGCGGTAAACCATTCGCAGCGAGTCGCGACCCTCCCGCGTTTCGACGGAGACGCGACAGGCCGACGGCGCCTCGCGCCACTCGGCCGCTGCGAGCGGAAAGAGAGTCGTCGCTGTCGCCGGACCGTCGAGCAGCAGTTCGTTCGTCTCGGCCGTCGCCTGGGCCAGGATCTTCGGAGCGCAGGTCCACCGCATCTCGTGCACGATCTCGGCAGACCGTTCGAGCAGCAGCGAGTCGGAGAGGAGAAAGATCTGCTCCTGACGATCGAGGAAAACCTGCCGCTGGATGCGAACGCCGCCCGCGAACGCGGCTTCGAGTTCGAGGTAGTCGCCCTCGTCGTCGGAGTGCCAGCAGACCTCCTGCCAGGCGCCTTCCTGCGGCGCCGGCTGGCCGTCGATGGTGAGCGTCGTTTCGACGTCGCCGGTGAGGATCGGCTCGCCCCGGTCGAGCAATTCGGCGACGTACCGCCTGTTCGCGAAGTTCAGAACCAGCCGCGGCGCCGCGAGCTTTTCGCTCGCCCGCAGCACGCCCTGCTCGGCCCAGCCGGAGTAGCTCATCGGGTCGACGATCAGCGAGCCGGTGCGCTTTTCGAGCTTGCGCTTGCGGATGCGAGTCGCGATCCGGTGGAGCGCGTCGGCCTCCTCGCTGTCCCGCACCAGGGGCGCCGCAAAGTCGATGGCGTCCCCGACGGCGACGCGTCCGTACAGTTCGGGCAGCGCGAGCGTGCCGTCCGCCCTGACCATTCGCCAGAGATGCCACGCAAGCATCTCGAGCTGATGGCGACGCTCCGAATTCAGCCAGCCACGCTCCGGGCGAGACGACGGATAGTTAAGGGCGACGGCCGCGGATCGCAGCAGGCTCGCCGCGATCGCGGGATACTCGGCCGCGAGCGGCCCGCCGATCAAGCCGTCGCCGTCGAACCGCTCGTCGAAGAGCGTGCCCGCGTTCCCGGCCCCCAGTTCGCCGAGTTCCTTCGCCTGCGACGCTTCCGGAAACATCGCTGCCGCGAGCAGGGGCAGTTCGATGCCGAGCAGCACGGCTTGCGCCGCAGCCAGCGGACTCTCCGGTTCGAGCGAGAAATCGTGCCGGCGGGCCGCGGCCAGAATCGCGCTCAGCCGCTCGTTCCGCGAATCGTCGTCGAACGCGGGAAGCGCGAGCAGCGTGAGGAGCGCCGAGAGCGACTCGAGGAGGCGGGCCTCGGTCGCGGGCGTCGCATCGGCCAGCGTCTGCAGAGCCGGCAACTCGCTTAGTTCGCTCTTGACCGCTTCCGCATGGACCTTCGGACGCTCAGCGACGAAGCGGGCGAGGGGCGACGCTTCGAGCCAGCGTTCGCGGCGGTCGTCCGACAGCAGCAGGTCGACGCGGTACGCCGCCAGCGGCGGAGTCTCAGGCGACGACTTGCGACGCTTCGCGACCGACGCGAACCACTCCGGCCAGCTCTTCAGGCGGAAACGCGACTTCGACTTGTGCGGCGGCGTCGAGCGGAGACCCATGAACGACTTGCGAGAGAGACGGCAGCGGGAAAGCGATTCCGGGGCGGCCCGCTCGGCGATAAGATGCACGGGTCGCGGGCGGCGTCCCCTTTTAGCACAGGGCAACTATCGGGAATAGCGGCGCCTCGATTCGCCTGACGGTCTCGCGTCGGAGTCCCTGGCCTTCCGAAATCGATCGTCCCGACCCGCGACCTGTTCGCAAGGATCTCTTTCATGAATCGTTCGCGCATGCTCGCTCGCTTCTGGTTAAGCCTTCTGCTTCTGGCGGCCGTCGGGCCGTTCGCCGCGGTTTCGCACGCCCAGGAAGACGCTCCCGCGACTGACGCCGTCGTTCAGCCGCAGGATCCGCCTGACGCTGCCGCCGCTCCGGAAGCTGCCGCGACGCCAGAAACGACCGAGGCTCCGGCGCCTGCCGAAGCGACCGAACCGACTGAGGCGGCCGAGGGGGCGGCGCCTGCCGCGGGCGATCTCGTTCCGCTCAATCGCAAGGGGACGGTCAAGATCGATCGCAAGCGGAAGCTGGTCGTGATCGACGGTCGGATCGCGCTGCGTGCGGGGCAGCTTGAAATGTTCGCCTGCCCTGCCGGCACGAAGGAGCACGAATCGGTCGTCGCCCTGCTCTCCGATTCGAAGACGATTCACGCGGGCCTGCTGGCGGTCGGAGCCCGACCCGGCGCGGTCGTGAAGTGGGATCCGGTCTACGCCCCGGCCCACGGCGACGTGATCGAGATTTACGTCCTGTGGAAGGACGCCGAGGGCAAGCCGCATCAGGTTCGCGCGCAGTCGTGGATCCGCGACGCCAAGACGAACGAGGAGATGAAGACCGACTTCATCTTCGCCGGCAGCGGCTTCTGGACCGACCCGTCCGACGGCATCGAGTATTACTACGCCGACGGGGGCGAGGCGATCTGCGTCTCCAACTTTCCGACGGCGATGATCGACCTGCCGATCCAGAGCAGTCAGGCGAACGACTCGCTGCTGTTCGAGGCCTTCGAGAGCCGCATCCCTCCCCGCAACACGCCGGTTCGCGTGGTGCTCCGCCCGGTTCCGAATCCGGCAGCTCCGAAAGAAGGCGAAGCCGTGGAAAAGGATGCAGACGCAACCGAACCGGCGCCGCAGTCGCCGGCGCCGGAGGCTCCCGCGCCGAGCGAGATGCCTGCCGAGCCTGCCGCCGAATCGGTGACGCCTGAGAGTGAACCGGTTCCCGCCGGCGAAACGCCGCAATCTTGAACTGCTTCCGACGCTCGACCGCCGAACGGAAAAAGCGAACCTTCTTCGCGTTGGAGTCTCCTCCGAAAGAAGATCCTTTCACGAGAGGAGGTGTCCCATGCGACGCGACGAAGAGATGACGTTCGACGAATCGTCCTGCTTTCGAGCCGATGAGCAAACGGCGTCGGGGGTTCCCGTCTGAGACGCAGGTAAAGCGCGGCCGGCGCTTCGTCCACGGCGATAAGGAACTCGAGGAGAAGCTGGGCCGCAACGACCTCTGCCCCTGCGGATCCGCCCGGCTCTTCAGGAACTGCTGCCTGAAGAAGGGTCGCTTTTGACGGCGTCAATCGCGACCACTACTTTTAGAGACTGATGAGCGAAGCCCGCGAGACGGAAACGTCTCGCGGGCTTTCTTCGTCGGCCGTCGTCTGCTCCTCGCGCTCGTCGTCCTCCTACGGGCCGGAGTGAAACCGATGCAGCGGGCGAGGCAAAAGTCTTTCGCGTCGATGTTCCATACTCAGTTGTCTCCTCCGAGCGATCGTCATTCGCGAATCTTCACCCGATAGAATTCGCCGGCGTCGCCGAAGACGCACGCTCCGTCAGTGACGAGCATGAACGGGTCGAGCAGACGCTGAATCGGGTCCGCCCGATTCTCGAACTGGGTGCCGCAACCCCTGCACTTAGGACCGCCGCCTGGGGCGAAGCGCCCGCCGCAGGGGCAGTCCGGCAACGTGGCTGATATTTCGTCGAGCAGCTTCTGCGTGGCGCCGTGCCAGACCAGATACTGGTCATAATCACGATGCAGGACGTTGGAGCAACGATCGCAAAAGAAGTGCGGGAAACAGTCGCTCATCCCGCTCGATCGCCATACGGGCGTCAACTCATCGCATTTCGAACAGCGAAGATCGCCGACTCTTGGTGAGGAGCGATCGTATTCGACGATTCTTACGCCCATCTCAACTCTTTCGCTTCTTGCCATTCTTTCGCTTCGGCTTTCGCGGCAGATCGTACGACAGGACGTGAGCCTTCAGGACGTGATGCTCGAACCTCGCGGATAATACAGGTTCGAAGGAGCGATTCGTCGAGTGCTACGATAGTCGGTTGGGCGTACTCATTGGCGGCTCACCACGTGCTGGGCGAGGGTCTTAAGACCCCGCCCCTATCAGAATGCCGCAGATGTCTGGTGCGTGTGCCCAGTGGGGTCCGAAGCGCGAGGCGGACAGCTAGCAGCCCGTTGATTTTCGCCCTGCCTGCGCTATCCTCGCGTGATCTCGACGCGGGGGAGGAATCGCGATGGGCTTGGGCAAGCGGAAGCGGGAGACGCAGGGGACGTTCTGGGTTCCGACGGACAAGCTGGGGAGCGGTCCGCGAAACGTCTTCTACGACCGTCTGAACGGGCTGCTGGCCGAGATCGAATTCGACGGACGGCTCGAAGAGGCGGCCGCTCCGTACTACGAAACGACGGGGCGAAAGAGCCTGGCGCCGGGCGTCTACTTCCGGATGCTGTTCATCGGTTACTTCGAGGGGATCGACAGCCAGCGCGGCATCGCCTGGCGCTGCGACGACAGTCGCTCGCTGGCCCGTTTCCTGGGCTTCGGTCCCGGCGAGGAGACGCCGGACCATTCGACGCTCACGCTGACGCGAAACCGGCTGCCGCTGGAGATCCATCAGCTCGCGTTCGACCTGGTTCTCGGCCTCTGCCACGAGAAGGGTCTGCTCAAGGGCAAAACGCTCGGCGTCGACGCCAGCGATCTCGAAGCGAACGCTTCGATGAAGTCGATCGTCCGCCGGGAGAACGGCGACGACTGGCAGGAGTACGTTCGCAAGCTCTACGAAGCCGAAACGGGCGTAAGCGACCCGGACGACGAGGAGCTGCGCCGCTTCGACAGGAAGCGGAAGGACAAGAAGGTCTCCAACGACGAGTGGGTCAATCCGCACGATCCCGACGCTCGGATCGGGAAGATGAAGGACGGTCGCACGCATCTCAAGTACAAGGTCGAACACGCCGTCGATCTGGAGACGGACGTGATCGTCGCGGCGGAAGTCTACGAAGGGACCGCCGGCGACTGCCGGACGATCGAAGATACCGTGAACGCCGCGCGAACGAACCTGCGCGAGGCGGGCACGGGCTGCGACGTGGAAGAGGTCGCGGCGGACAAGGGCTATCACAGCGAAGAGTCGCTCGACCGGCTGCAGCACGAGACGCACGTGCGGACGTATATTCCGCAGCCGAAGCGAGCGAAGTCTCGGAAGCGAAAACGCAAGCCGCCGAGTCGTCAGGCGGCCTATCGTCGCAATCGCCGGAACGCGCGCGGACGTCGCGGTCGCAGGCTGCAGCGTCTACGAAGCGAGAAGGTCGAGCGGACGTTCGCGCACGTGCTCGAAACGGGCGGCGGCAGGAGAACCTGGCTTCGCGGGCTGGCCAAGATCCGCAAGCGCTACCTCGTCGCCGCCGTCGCTTACAACTTGGGACGGATCCTGCGCCAACTCCTCGGCGCCGGTAAGCCGAAACAGTTCGGAGAACTGGGAGCAGCGCTTTCCGCCGCGTTTGGGCTCTCCAGCTTCGCTGATTTCGCCGTCGGATCGCATCGAGCGATCTTAAGCATCTCGGTCGCCGTCCGGCTCCCGCTCCTGATGCCTCGACGCTCAGCGACCTTTTGAACGCTCAGGCTCTCGCGAACAGGGAAATCAACGGACTGCTAGCGGAGCATTCGTCCCCGCAAGACCGATCTTAGCGGGCGCTCTGTCGCTTTCATCCGATCAATCGACTCGATAGACTGACGGATCGTCACCTGCTGCGGCGTCGGACCGCCTCGTCGGCCGCCCCAGCATCGTCGGGCAGTCGCCCCCCGCCTCTCCTCTTCCTGTCGAGCTTCCGAGCCCATGATTCCCACGCGCCTGGTCTTGAAGTTCCTCTTCGTCGCGCTGGTCGCGGTCGCTTCGGCGAACGGCCTCCACGCCGCTGAAAAGAAGAAGATCGTCTTCTTCGCCGGCCCTCCCAGCCACGGCTACGGCTCGCACGAGCACTACGCCGGCTGCGTGCTTCTCGCGAAGTCGCTCGAAGAGGGAATGCCGGGTTACGAGGTCGACGTCGTCCGCAGCAAGTGGCCCGAGAAGGGCTGGCTCGACGACGCCGACGTGCTGGTCATGTACTCCGACGGCGGCGGCGGTCATCCCGTCAACTCGCATCTGAAGGAGGTCGACGAACAGGCCAAGCGCGGCATGGGCGTCGTCTGCCTCCACTACGGAGTCGAAGTCCCCAAGGGCGACTCCGGCCAGGCGTTCCTCGACTGGATCGGCGGCTATTTCGAGACCGACTGGTCGGTCAACCCGCACTGGGAAGCCGAGTTCAAGGAACTGCCCGATCACCCGATCGCCCGGGGCGTGAAGCCCTTCACGGCGGATGACGAGTGGTACTACCACATGCGGTTTCGCGAAGGGATGGAGGGCGTCACCCCCATCCTGACGGCGACTCCGCCCGAGAGCACCCTGTCGCGACCCGACGGCCCCCACAGCGGCAACCCGCACGTCCGTGCGAAGAAGGGTCAGCCGCAGCACGTCGCCTGGGCGGCCGAGCGACCCGACGGAGGTCGCGGCTTCGGCTTCACCGGCGGCCACTGGCACTGGAACTGGGGCAATCCGGACTTCCGCAAGACGGTCCTCAACGCCGTCGTCTGGTGTGCCAAGGACGAAGTGCCGAAGAACGGCGTCGAGTCGGGCAAGGTCGGTCTCGATCGCCTGCTCGAGAATCAGGACTACCCCAAGCCCGAGAACCTCAACACCGAAGAGCTCAAGAAGAAGTACAAGGTCTCAGGCGGTATGGCGCCGGCTAACGCGAAGAGCGGCGCGGACGCGAAGCCCCTGTTCAAGAGCGAGGTCGTGACCGCGTCGACGAAGGACCGCGGCGTCGCGGTCGACGTCAACATCAAGGGCCGGAAGGAACTCTTCCTGGTCGTCAACGACGCCGGCGACGGCTTCGGATGCGACTGGGCCGCCTGGGTCGAGCCCAAGCTGGTCGGTCCGGCGGGCGAGAAGAAGCTGACCGACCTGAAGTGGAAGTTCGCGGCCACTGACTTCGGCGAGGTTCGCGTCGACGCCAACCCCAACGGCGGTTCGATCTCGATCGACGGCAAGAAGCCGGAATTCGGCATCGGTACGCACGCCAACTCGCTGATCGCGTACGACCTGCCCGAGGGTTACGAGCGGTTCGTCGCGAAGGCGGCGGTCGACGACGGCGGCGCCGATCAGGGCTGCGGCACGACGGTGCAGTTCATGGTCTTCGATTCGCGTCCCGCGGCGACGGTGATTCAGCCGAGCGCGCAGGCGGGCGGTCGCGAGCCGGAACAGGCGCTCGAAGGGCTCGACGTGGCGGAGGACCTGGTCTGCCAGCTCTTCAGCCACGAGCCGATGATTCATTCGCCGTCGAATATCGACGTCGATCATCTGGGGCGGATCTGGCTCTGCGAGATCGTCAACTATCGCCCCTTCGCGAACAAGGACATCATCCCGGCCGATTCGCAGGGAGACCGGATCCTGGTCCTGGAAGATACGAACGGCGACGGCAAGTCGGACAAGTCGACCGTCTTCTATCAGGGGAAGGACATAGATTCGCCGCACGGCATCTGCTACCTCGGCGATCGCGTGATCGTCTCCGTCGGCGACAAGGTAATCTCCTTCTTCGACGATAACGGCGACCTGAAGGCCGACCGTCAGGAGGTTCTGTTCTCCGGCATCTCCGGCGCCCAGCACGATCACGGCATTCACGCCTTCGTCTTCGGGCCGGACGGCAAGCTTTACTTCAACTTCGGCAACGCCGGCAAGCAGATTCGCGACAAAGACGGCAAGCGGATCGTCGACCTCGCAGGAAACGAGATCAACGACAGCCGCAAGCCGTACCAGGAAGGGATGGTCTTCCGCTGCGACCTCGACGGCTCGAACGTCGAGACGCTGGGCTGGAACTTCCGCAACAACTGGGAAGTCTGCATCGACTCCTTCGGCGCCCTGTGGCAGTCCGACAATGACGACGACGGCAACCGCGGCGTCCGCATCAACTACGTGATGGAGTTCGGCAACTTCGGCTATCGCGACGAATTCACCGGTGCCGGCTGGCAGTCGCCGCGCACGAATCTCGAACAGGAGATCCCGCTGCGCCACTGGCACCTGAACGACCCGGGCGTCGTGCCGAACCTGCTCCAGACGGGCGGCGGTTCGCCCACCGGCATCACGATCTACGAAGGCGATCTGTTGCCCGAGGTCTATCAGGGCGAAATCCTCCACTGCGACGCTGGTCCCAGCATCGTTCGCGCTTATCCGGCGGAACCCTCCGGCGCCGGTTACACGGCGGAGATGCTCCCCATGCTGACGGGAACGCGGGACAAGTGGTTCCGTCCCGCAGACGTCAGCGTCGCGCCGGACGGATCGGTGATGGTCGCCGACTGGTACGACGCCGGCGTGGGCGGTCACCGCTTCGTCGACGCCGAGCGCGGCCGCGTCTTTCGCCTGACGGTGGAGGGTCACGAAAAGTACGAGATGCCGAAGTTCGACTTCTCGACCGCTGAAGGCGCCGTGAAGGCGATGGAGAATCCGAACGCCGCCGCCCGGGCGCTCGCGTTCATGGCGCTGATGAAGATGGGCGAGAAGGCGGAGCCCGCGCTGCAGAAGGCGTTCGCCGAGTCGCAGGATCCGCGGATGCGCGCCCGGGCCATGTTCGCCCTCGGTAAGCTTCCCGTCGGATCCGATGCTCTCGCGAAGAAGACGATCGCGGCGGCGCAGCAGGACGACGACGCGAACGTCCGAATCGCGGCGCTGCGGCTGGCGCGACAGGTCTATCGAACGGATGCTCCGACGCTCGCCGGCTACGTGGAGGTCGCGGCGAAGGATGCCGACCCCGCGGTCCGCCGGGAAGCTCTGATCGCGCTACGTACGCTGGGCGATGCCGCTTCGCCCGACATGTGGGCCGCGCTCGCGCAGCAGTACGACGGCGAAGACCGCTGGTACCTCGAAGCCCTCGGCATCGGAGCGACGGGTCGCTGGGACGAGTTCCTCGGCGCTTACCTGAACGCCGCCGGCGCTGACCTGCGGGACAAGAAGGTTCGCGACATCATCTGGCGTTCGCGAGCGGGCGCCACGCCGACGCTGCTGACCGGGATCATCCTCGATCCTTCGACTCCGGAGGAAGAGTTGCCGCGGCTGATCCGCTCGCTCGACTTCCAGAGCGGCCCGATCGTGCAGCCGGCTCTGCTGGCGCTTTCGTTCGCCCCCGTCGCCGACGCGAAGCGCGCCGCGTTCATTCACCAGGAAGCGCTCTCTCGCCTCTCGTCGGACGCGATCGGCGACCGCCGGGGCGAACTGCTGGCGTCGCTCGCGAACGTGCCCGTCGATCCGGGCTACGTCTCGCTCGTGAAGCGGTTCGGCTTGACGGAACTCTATCCCCGCCTGATCGAGGCCGCGATCATCGCGCCGGATTCGCAGGCCGCCGCGGAATCCATGCAGGCGCTGCTCGACCTGAATCAGCAACAGTCGCTCATCGAGGGACTGGAGAATCTGGATCCTGTGCAGGCCGCTCCGCTGGTTCGCGCGCTTGGCATGGCGCAGAACCCGAAGGCCCTGGAGATCCTGATCCCGATCGTTCTCGACAAGGAAAACGATCTGGAAGTCCGTCGGCAGGCGGTCCGTGCCGCGGCCAGCACGAAGCAGGGCGCCGAGCGTCTGCTGGATCATGCGGATAAGGGCCGGATCGATGCGGAGTTAAAGGTCGCCGCCGGCGCCGCGCTCTATGCGTCGACCGATGCGGGCATTCGCGACGCCGCGGCCAAGTTCTTTCCCGTGCCGCAGCCCGTCGCGGGCGAAAAGGTTCCGCCCGTCACGGACCTGCTGAAGCGGAACGGCAACGTCGACGCCGGGCAGAAGGTCTACCTGGCCGAGAAGTCGCAGTGCGCGAAGTGTCACGTGATCGGCGACCAGGGTAAGGAAGTCGGCCCCAACCTGTCGGAGATCGGCTCGAAGCTCAGCCCGCAGGCGCTTTACGAATCGATCCTCTACCCCAGCGCCGGTATCAGCCACAATTACGAAACGTGGACCTACGTCCTCTCCGACGGCAGCGTCGTGACCGGCATCCCGGTCAGCGACACGGCTGCGGAGGTCGTGGTGAAAACGTCGGAAGGAATCTCCCGGACGGTTCCCAAGTCGGAGATCGAAACGTCGAAGAAGTCGGACGTCTCGCTGATGCCCGCCGATCTGCACGCCCAGATGAAGGTCGGCGATCTGGTCGACCTGGTGGAGTACCTCAAGACGCTGAAGGCCAAGCCGTAATCGGCCGTCAGCCGAGGTGGAACTTTTCCGATCGACGGGGCGTCCGAGAGACTCGGGCGTCCCGTTTTTCGTACGCTCGTCGTTCGTCGTCCCTCCGTTCAGGAGATGCTTCCATGCCCGGGATTCGCTTGCGTCGGACCCTGATCGGCGCGATCGCCGCATCGTCCATCGCGTTCCTGTCGTCGACGATCCTGGCGGACATCCCGGTCGAACCGCGACCGCCCGCCCCGGCGCCGGTCGAAACGACCGCTCCGCTCAAGGTCACGATCGTCGAAAAGGCCGGCGCCCAGGCGACGCTGGTCATCCCGCGCCAGTTCGCCCAGCGTGCGGTCGCGGCGGCAGGCGCCGCGTCTACGACTCCCGCGAATTCGAGTCTGATCGCGATCGTCGCGACCGTCGCAGGGGGCGGGGCGCTCTCGATCGGAGCGCTGCTGCTGGGGATCTATCTGATTCGACGCTCGAATAGTCGGGCGTCGACCGCCGTCGCGGGAACGGTCGCCGCTATCGGACTCTTCGTCGGCGCCGGCTTCGTCTTCGCGGATCTCATTCCGGGACGGCCCCTGGGACCCATTCCCGATCGAGAGGACCGCATCGTTCGGTTGGGTTCCGACTCGCCGCAGGTGAAGATCGTGATCGTCGACGAAGGAGATACGATCGAACTGACGCTCCCGCGATCGCTCGTGAACGCCGCACGCTGAGGCGAGGTCGCTTTCCATGAGCACGGCAGTCGTATCCTCGGCAGAGCCCGCCGACGTCGCCCTGCGACCAGCGCGAGCGCTCGATGCGCCGGATTTCGCGAGCGCTCGCGCGGCGACGGCTTTCGGCGCCGTCTGCATCGTCGCGATCGTCGCCGCCGCCGCGCTGGCGGGTCTTGCGCCGATCGGGCTTTCGATCTTCGCCGTGCTGCTGTTCGCCGGCCCGCACAACTGGATGGAGTTTCGGTACTTCCTGTCGCGCATGCCCTCGCGGTGGGGGAGCCGGACGAACTTCTACCGTACGGCCCTCGCAGGATGCCTCGCGCTCTCGCTGGCGTTCGTGGGCATCGCCGTCGCGGGGCGAGCGCTTTCGCTGACGCCGACCGCCGCGTCGATCGCGTCCTCTTTCTGGATGACGGGTCTGATCGCGTGGCTGGCGACGCTGGGTACGATGCGCGTTCGCGAGCGAAAGGGCGATCCGACATGGATCGCGGGCCTCGCCTTCGTCGGCGTGGGCTTCGCGTGGCTGTTTCCCGGCTACGGCGAACTGGCGCTGGTCTTCCTGCATCCCTGCGTCGCGCTCTTCTTCTTCGACCGGCTGCTGCGGCGCCATCGTCCCGACTGGCGACCGATCTGGCGCGGAGCGATGGCGCTCGTACCGCTGGCGATCGTGGGTTTCGCCTTCGTCGCTTTCTGGTCGCCGCCTCTGCTTGGAACGGACAGCATGACGGATCGACTTACTGCCCAGGTCGGCGCCGGGTATCTGCCGTTCGTTTCGCCGAGGTTCCTCGTCACTTCGCACGCGTTTCTGGAACTGTTGCACTACGGCGTCTGGATCGTCGCGGCGCCGTTCGTCGTTCGCGGACAGGTTCCGTGGAACGTCGACCGGACGCCGCTGGCGAAGAGCGGCCTCTCGTGGAAGCGTTCCCTCCGGATCGTCGTCTACGGCGGCGCGTTCGCGGTCGCGGCGCTCTGGCTCTGCTTCTTCGCGAACTACGGCCTGACGCGGGACGTCTACTTCACCGTCGCGATCGTGCACGTTCTCGCCGAGTTCGCCTTCCTGACCGCCACGAAGTGATGCGAGGAAACGACGCTTGAACGTCGCGTCGCTGTGGGCCTTTCTTCCGTTCGGCTACGCGCTGACGGTTCTGTTCGAGGCGCCGGTCCTCTGGTTCGGGCTCGCGAACGCCCACGACGCCAGGACGCGGGTCGCCGCCGCGTTCCTGCTGACCGCGGTCACCTATCCGATCGTGGTCCTGGTCCTGCCGCTGCTGATGGACGCGGAAGAGCGCTACCGGCTTTACCTGCTCGTCGCGGAGACGTTCGCCCCCGCGGCGGAGATCGCGGTCTTTCGCCTTGCCTTTCCGCTAGCGCCGGCGCTACCTGTGCGGAGCCAGCTTCGCGACGCGGCGGCGATCGTGGCCGCGAATCTCTGCTCGTTCCTTCTCGGCGGAGCGCTGATCGACTGGATGCGATCGTGAGCAGATCACGACGCCTTGCGGAAAGGGGCGGCGGGGCCTAACTTTCGACGCTCGGTTCCGTCCTCATCGCCGGCTGGGCTTCATGTCGTTCGCGTGCGGGTTTCTTTCGCTGGACAAACCTGCCGGCTGGTCGTCGCGCGAGGCGGTCAATCGCGTGCAGCGACTGGTGCGACCGAACAAGGTCGGGCACGCCGGGACGCTCGACCCGCTGGCGACCGGCGTGCTGGTCGTCGCGATCGGACCGGCCACGCGACTGATCGACGAGGTTCAGGCCCAGACCAAGACCTATCGCGGCTCGTTTCGCTTCGGCGTCGAAAGCGTCTCCGAAGATATCGAGTCGCCCCTGACGGTCCGCGACGATCTGCCGATCCCGACCCGCGAGGCGATCGACGCGGCGCTGCCCCGTTTCCTGGGGCGACAGATGCAGCGCCCGCCCGCGTTCTCCGCCTTGAAGGTTCAGGGGGAGCGGGCTTACGCGATGGCCCGTCGCGGAGAGATGCCGGAACTCGCCCCGCGCGAGATCGTGATCGAAGAGTTGGTCGTCGAAGCCTACGAGCCGCCCGACGTGACGCTCTTCATTCGCTGCGGCAGCGGCACCTACGTCAGGAGTCTGGGCCGCGACATCGCGCTAGCCGTCGGATCGGTCGCGGCGATGACGGCGCTGCGACGACTGGCCGTCGGCTCTTTCCGCGCGGAGGAGAGCGTCTCGCCCGAGTCGCTGGATGCCGAGCAACTCGCCGCCGCGCTGAAGGCGCCCTGGCTCGGTCTGCCCGACGTGCCGGTTCTGAAGGCGGACGACGAACAGGCGAACCACCTGCTGCAGGGCCGGGCGGTCGACTGGGTCGAGGCGACGCCGCCTCGGTTCTTCATCGAAGCCACCGACGGTCGCTGCGTCGCGCTCTGCCTCTCGATCGGCTCCGGTCAGATCCGCGCCGAGCGGATTTTGCTGCCGCAGGACGCGTTTCGGCGGTAGTGCGGTCCGCCTCGTGTGTGTTCCCGCTCCTTCGGGTGGCACTGGCTCCGCCAGTGTCGAATCCTCGTTCAATTCGACCATCGGGGACGACCGTTTCCCGCTCCAGCACTGGCATAGCCAGTGCCACCCGAAGGAGAAAAGCGTAGCGACGTTGCGACTTCAGACCAGCCCGCAATGCTTCTTCGCCCTCGCGAGCGTCGCGGAGGCGGTTTCGCGGGCGCGCTTCGCTCCGCGGTCGAGGATCGAGCGGACGAGCGCGGGGTCGGACTCGTACTTCGCCCGCAGCGCGCGGGCGGGGGCGAAGTAGGCCTCCGCCGCTTCGGCGAGCGCCTTCTTCACCTGTCCGTAGCCGAAGTTCCCGGCGCGATAGACCGCGGCCATCTCCTGGCGCTTCGCGTCGTCGACGAACAGCGAATAGAGCTGGTACAGGTGATCGCCTTCCGGCTCCTTGGGGTCTTCCATGGGGCGGGAGTCGGTCGCGATCCGCATGATCTTTTTCTTCTGAGCGCCAGGCTCCTCGAAGATCATGATCGTGTTGTCGTAGCTCTTCGACATCTTCTCGCCGTCGGTGCCCGGCACGCGACGGGAATCGTCGAGCACCTTCGCCGTCGGCAGGACGAACGTCTCGCTGAAGTGATGGTTGAAGCTGGTCGCCAGATCCCGGGTCACTTCGATGTGCTGGATCTGGTCCTCGCCCACGGGGACGGTCTGACTGTCGTACGCCAGGATGTCCGCCGCCATCAGCGTCGGGTACGTGAACAGGCCGGCGTCGGCGGTCAGACCGCGGGCCTTCTTTTCCTTGTAGGCATGGCACCGCTCGAGCAGACCCATCGGCGTGCCGGTCAGCAGGATCCAGGTCAGCTCCGTGACCTCGGGAACCTCCGACTGGATGAAGATCGTCGCCTTCTCCGGATCGAGGCCCAGCGCCAGCAGATCGAGCGCGGCGTCGTGGACGTTCTGCCGCAGGAGCGCCGGCTCGCGGATCGTCGTCAGCGCATGCAAATCGGCGATGAAGTAGAAGCCGTCATGCTCCTCCTGGAGCGCAACGTACTGCCGAATGGCGCCGAAGTAGTTCCCCCAGTGGAAGCGACCGGTGGGCTGAATGCCGGAGAGAACGCGCATGGGCGAAGGAGCGATCGTCGGGCGAGCGAAATCGAGGCTATCCACATAGCCTCGCAACGGCCACGGAAGGCCGTCACGACGGTGCGAAAACCGTTTTTGCACCGTCGATGGGTCCGAGGAGAGGCGGGACGCCGAATTCTCGGACCGAAAACTAGTGGGCCTTGGGAGGGGGACATTGTAGCGTCCCGACGAGTTCGCCGACCGACTCGACCCCGGCCTCCGCGAGGAGGTGCGGCAGGGCGTCGATCAGCTTCATCGAGATCGTCGGGTCGAAGTAGTTCGCCGTGCCGATCTGCACCGCCGTCGCGCCGGCGACGAAGAACTCCATCGCGTCGTCGATCGTCGTAATGCCCCCGATTCCGATCAGGGGCAGGCCGACCGCCTGTCGAACCTGATGAACGCAGCGGAGCGCGATCGGCTTGATGGCGGGACCGGAGAGACCGCCGACGACGTTGGCGAGCAGGGGGCGTCGCGTCCGCCAGTCGATCGCCATGCCGAGGACCGTGTTGATCAGGCTCAGCCCATCGGCGCCGCCCGCTTCGGCCGCGCGAGCGATGTCGGCGATCTTCGTCACGTTGGGCGTCAGCTTCGCCAGGACGGGGCGGTCGGTCGCCTCCCGCGCGCCGCGCACGACCTGCTCGCAAAGCGCCGGCTCGGCGCCGAAGTCGCAACCGTGACTGACGTTGGGGCAGGAAATATTGAGCTCGATCGCGGCGACTTCGCTCCTGCCCGAGAGCATCGCCGCCATGTCGCGAAACTCTTCGGTCGTCCGTCCCGCGATGCTGACGACGATCGGAGCCCCCACCGTGGCGAGGTAGGGGAGATGCGACTCGACGAACGTTTCGATGCCGTCGTTATCGAGGCCGATCGCGTTCAGCATCCCGGCCGACGTTTCGACCGTGCGCCACGGGTCGTTGCCAGGTCGCGGCGCCATCGTGACCGTCTTCGGCAGAATTCCGCCGAGTCGCGACAGATCGACCAGACCCGCCATCTCGCGTGCGTAGCCGAACGTTCCGGACGCGACCAGGATCGGATTGGGAAGCCGCAGCCGGCCGATCGAGACGGAGAGATCGGGCATCGAAAGCGGGAGCGAAGCGGAGCGGAGCGGACGAACGGTTCGCGTAACGATGCACTCGCCAGGCCCGAACCGTCAAGCGCCCGTCGCTGCGAAGCACGTTCGGAACTCAGACGAGCGCCGCCGACGAGTCAACGCTTCGTCGAACTCCATATGTTGGGGTTCGGCTTGGCGGGATCGTAGCCTGGGTTGGGCGTCGGCATCCTGGCGCCGGTCTCCTTCCGCCAGTCGGCGAGCTTCGCCTGCAGGCGATCGACGATCCCAGGATGCGCTTCGCTGAGGTCGCGTCGCTCGCCGAGGTCGTCCCCCAGGCGATAGAGTTCGACGCCTTCGTCGTCGTAATGCTCGATCAGCTTCCAGTCGCCCGCGCGCACGGCGCCGCCGGCCGGTCCGCCCTGGTTCGAGTGATGCGGGTAGTGCCAGTAAATCGCGTCGCGATCGAGTTCCGCCTCGGGGTTCTTCAGCAGCGGAACCAGACTGACGCCGTCCAGATGCAGGTCGGGACGCAGCTCCATGCCGGCCAGATCGAGGATTGTGGGGAAGAAGTCCGTGCTGACGACCGGTTCATCGCAGACGCTGCCGGGGGCCGTCGCCCCCGGAGCACGGAGGATCATCGGCTCCCGAATGCCCCCTTCGTAGAGCCAGCCCTTTCCGCCGCGGAGGGGCAGGTTGCTGGTGGGCGAGCCTTCCGCGGTCGACAGCCCGCCATTGTCCGACATGAAAATGACGACGGTATTTCCCGCGAGCCCCAGTCGATCCAGCGTGTCGAGAACCTTTCCGACAGCGAGATCCATCGCCTCGACCATGCCGCCGTACACGGCGTGGTCCTGCACTTGCCGGGCCGCGCGGGAGCCCTCGGGAATCGTTCGCGGCCCCTCGTGGGCGACCCGTTTCGCCTTTTCGGCGTACTTCTCCCGCAAATCCTCGCGGCTCATCAGCGGCGTGTGGACGGAATAGAACGACAGGTACGCGAGGAACGGTCGTTCGCGGTTGGCTTCGATGAAGTTCGAAACCTCCGTCGCCAGACGATCGGGCAGGTGCTCGCCCTTCGGGCCGTCCTTCAGATACGGGTTGCCGTAGGGGGAGAAGTACTTGTCGCCGCCGTAGGGACCGCCGCGATCGAGCCCTCCGAAGTTGAGTTCGAAGCCTTGATCGGTGGGCAGGTAGCCTTCGCCGCCGAGGTGCCACTTCCCCGCGAAGCAGGTCGCGTAGCCAGCATGCTTCAGCGTCTCCGCGATCGTCGTCTCCTCCAGCGCCAGACGATCGGCGTAGGGGGCCGGGAGCGTGACCGTGTTCCGCTTCCATTGCTCCGGCTGATTGCCGGAGCCGATGTAATCGGTGATGCCGAGCCTCGTCGAGTAGCGTCCCGTCAGAATGCTTCCCCGTGTCGGGCTGCAGACGGGGCAGGCGGCGTAGGCGTCGGTGAATCGGAGTCCTGTCGCCGCCAGACGATCGACGTTCGGCGTTTCGTAGAACGTGCTGCCGTAGACGCCCAGATCCCGCTGTCCCAGATCGTCGACGAGGAAGAACACGAAGTTCGGTCGATCGGCAGCCGAGGCGGATCCAGCGAGCGATACCGCGAAGCACATCGCGGCGCACAGCAGCGCCGGAAGGCGAAAGAGGCGACGCAGCATCGGCAGTCTTTCGGAAGAGAATGCGAGGCGGGAGAACGGCGCGATTATGTGCGCCGCCGCATGCCGCAGCAACTTTTCCGACTGTCGACGGGAAACGAAAAAAAGGGGCGCATCCATGCGCCCCGCTTCGCCGCTCCTCATCTTGAGGAGCGTTTCCGGCCCGCCGCGCCAAAGCGCGGCGGCGAGAAAATCAGATGATGCCGCCGTGCGTACGGTAGGGCTTCATATGGCTCGGCTGATCGAGAAACCAGAAGCGCTCCCATTCGTCGAGGAGCGTTCGGAGGTCTTCCGACGTGAAGATGAGCTGCCGCGTCCGTCGCACGGGATCACCCGAGTAGATCGGCACGAAGCAGCCCGTGCTGGTCGCGATGAACGTGCAAAGCAAGCTCGCGAGGATCAGCCGACGGATCATCTTCACCCTTCCCTGTTCGGGATCTCGTGCGGAAAGCGCTCGAAATCCGGTTGCTTCGCATGCGACCATCTCAGGCGAATCCCTTCGCTCTGCGACGATGCCGCGTGCGGCCTGGCTGTTCGGTGCTGCGGAAGTTCCAGAGAACGGGCTCGATCGCTTGCGCCCACGGCGTAGCGGCGAACCTTGTTCCCGGGTGGAACCTACCGGTCTGCCCGTTTTTATCGGCGTGATCGTTTCCGGAGTTCAGTTCGGAACCGCCCGATCCAATCCTTTTTTCCGCGTAACCCGTTTCACCCGCGTTTCCCGAGGGAACCAATCGACCATTCGCCGGTCGAATCCCGACGAAAAAAGCCGTCGCGAGGTGCGACGGCTTGATCGAATGCAGCGGCAGAAGGCAGGCGACGAAGTCCGACCTGCGGAATCGGCGGGGGTTCAGCTCGGGCTGCGGGATGCGGAGTAGAGCGACTCGGGGCGACGCTCGACGCTCGAACCGTCCGCGGATAGCGTGCCGTCGCGATGCGGCAGACCTTCGCGATGCGTCGGCGGTTCCGGGGCGGTCGCCGGCGGAAGCGACGATGCGTGACCGTCGCGATGCGAATCGACCGGCGCATCCGAACCGGGCGAGCGATACGAACTCGCCGGCTGATGGTTAAGGACGCCGTTCGCCTCGGGGGGAGGAACCGAGCCGTGATGGCGGACCTTCTCCTCCATCTCCTTGCCGGGCTTGAACGTAACGACGAACTTCTCGGAGACCTCGACCGGATCGCCCGTCTTCGGATTGCGGGCTTTCCGCGACTTCCGCTTCTTGACTTCGAAGACGCCGAAGTTGCGGAGTTCGATCCGCCCCTCGGCGACCAGCGTTTCGATGATCGCGTCGAACGTCTTTTGGACGATCTCCTTCGTCACCAACTGCGTCATGCCGATTTCTTCCGAAATCGTTTTCACGATCTCTTTTTTCGTCACCTTTAAAGGGTCCTTTCGGAAGGGGTCGGCCCCTGACTCGCGACGGGTCGCGAGTCGATCGAACTGCCGCAACTTTAAACGTGTAAAGAACTAATGTCAAGTTTCCGCAGTCGTCGCAGCAGCCGGATCTGAAGGAGTCGGCGATCGCGGAGGGGTCGCCGCGGCCGGACGTCCGTCTTCAGATGCGGATCTTCTCTTTCTGCTCTTCGATCTGCTCCAGGGTGTAAAGCCGCCCCTTACCGCTGCCGGGGCACGCTTCGCACGTGTTCTCCCACGCCTCGGGCGATTTCACGTTCGAGCCCCAGAAGGGCCACGTTCCGCACTGCCGGGGGCGAACGGGATAGATGGTACAGCGCCGCTCGGTCGGATGGAGCAGAATACAGTCATAATTTCTTTCCTCCACGTCCTTTAAGCTCATTCGAGCGCCGTGCTTTTTCAGGTACTTTTCGCGGAACGCATCGAGATCGTCTTCGCCCAGGTAGGCGGCGATCGCGGCGATCTCCTCCTGATTCACCCAGACGTAGCCGGGAGCGCCCGTGCAGCACCCGCCGCACTGCGTGCACTCGAATCGAAGTCCTTCCGCATACCAGGGTTCGCTCAAGCTGAAAGTCTCCTGACGGTCGGCGCGATTTGACGACCGTGCGATCTAACGTTTTGGGAGCCGGCCCGACAACAAGGGAACGACGGTAAGCGATTTACCCGAGCCATCTGTCGAAGACGCCTGATGCGAGCGGGTCATCCGGCCAGCGCGTGGAAGGCGCGGATTGCGGCGTCGAGGTCGTCGTCCGTTACGAACGGCCCCAGACTGAGCCGGATCGTGCCGCCAGAGTTGGCCGTGCCCAATCCCTGGTGCGTTCGCGGTGCGCAGTGCAGGCCTGCCCGGACCTGTACGCCGAACTGGCTGTCGAGGATCGCCGCGGCCTCTTCCGGCGCGAAGCCTTCGACGGTCAGGCTCGTGACGCCGATTCTACCGAAGGAAGCGTTTCTGCCGAACAGTCGAACTCCGGGAAGTTTCAGAAGTTCCGCCTCCAGTCGCCCGCGTTTCGAGCGCTCCTCCTCAGCCAGCGCCGCGACGCCCCGTTCGAGCACGCTTCGCACGCCCGCCCCCAGTCCGAGAATCCCCGGCACGTTCAGGTTGCCCGCCTCCAGCCGCTGAGGAAGTTCGTCCGGCGGAAGCTCGTCCTCCGATCGAAATCCGCTTCCGCCTAGGCGCAGCGGCGAGAGCGGTGCAGTCCATTCGGGCGAGACCCAGAGCACGCCTGTTCCGAGCGGCCCGAGCAGTCCTTTATGTCCGGAGCAGGCGACGAGCGCCCTGCCCCATCGCCCCGCATGCATCGGCAGGTGCCCTGCCGACTGGGCCGCGTCGACGATCAGCGACAGCCCTCGCTCCTTCGCCAGTTCGGCGATCGCGTCGATCGGCTGAATCGCTCCGGTGACGTTCGAAACGGCGGTGACGACCAGGTGCGTCGCCTCCTTCGGAACCGTCTTCCTCAGCGATTCGAAGGAGAGCGTGCCGTCTCCCTCGGGAGCGACGTAGTCGACCTGAACGCCCTGCACGTCGCGCAGCCGGGCGAGCGGACGAAGGACGGAGTTATGTTCCAGCGTCGACGTGACGACCCGATCGCCAGGCTTCAGCGAACCGAAGAGCGCCTGATTCAGCGCGTCGGTGCCGTTCAGAAAGAAGGCGAAGCGGTGCGGATCGTCGACGCCGAAGAGTTCCGCCAGAGCGCGACGGGTCGCGAGGATCTCCCGTTCGACCGTGATCGCTTCGGCATAGACTCCGCGACCGGCAGAGGCGCCCAGATCGACCATCGCGCGTCGTACCGCCTCGTACACTGCCGGCGGCTTGGGGAAGCTGGTCGCGGCGTTATCGAAGTAGTGTCGCGGCATGACGGGAGGCAGGCGAAGCGATGCGTTCGAACAGCGTCCATTCTATCCGGCGCCCGCAGGGTCGAGCCGATCGGGACGACTTTCGCTCTCGGTCCGGCGAGGCGTCGTCGTCGCAGGTTTCATCCGGTTGCGAACGCCTTCGGCCAGCGGTAATCTGGCAGGGTTCCCGCCCGCCGGACGCTCGCCAGTTCGCAGGCTTCGGCCAGGGAACGTTCGATCGCGCCTCGCGCTGCGTCGATCGGCTTCGCCCGCCTTGCGCGTTCGCACTGTCCTTCAGACCGCTATCGCGTTCCTTCGGCTCGCCGCCGCTGTCAGCGTCGGGCGCTTGAACGTGCCGCAGCCGGTCGTTCGTTCCCGCCCTTTCGTTCTGCCCGTTCGCTCTCAGGAGAAGCGCCTGATGTCCGCTGAAGCTCCCGCCGCGGATCTCGACGCCAAGATCAAGGCGGCCAAGGATCGCCTCGACGCGCATGCCTACCGCATCGTGCAGCGGCACTTCCACGAGTCGACGGGTTGCCCGTTCTGGCTGGAGAAGAAGCGGGAACTCAACTTCGACCCGCTGAAGGACGTCAAAACGTACGACGACCTGAAGAAGTTTCCGGAGTTCGAGGACGAATGGCTCCGCGGCGGACCGGTCCGCCGCTGGGTCATGAAGGACATGACCGACCGGCCCACCTACGTCTTCGAGACGGGCGGCACGACCGGCATCCCGAAAAGCCGCGTGGTGGTCGACGACTTTCGCATCGACTACGAGAACTTCAGCCACACGCTGCCGGATCAGTATTTCCCCAAAGGCGCCAACTGGCTGATGCTCGGCCCCTCGGGTCCGCGTCGGCTGCGTCTGGCGGTGGAGCATCTGTGCCAGTACCGCGGCGGCATCTGCTTCTGCATCGACCTCGATCCCCGCTGGGTCGTGAAGGTCCTGAAGAAGGGCCAGATCGATCAGGCCGAAGCGTACAAGAAGCACTGCATCGACCAGGCGATCACGATTCTGAACGCCGGTCACGACATCAAGTGCATGTTCGCGACGCCCAAGCTGCTCGACGGGCTCTGCCTGGAACTCGAGAACCAGGGCACGAGCCTGAAGGAAAAGGGCATCACCGGCATCTTCTCGGGCGGAACGGAGTTCACGCCGCAGTGGACGCGGTACTGCGTCGAGGAACTGTTCGGCGGACCGCCCGAGGAGAGCGGCATTTACATGACGCCCACCTACGGCAACACGCTGATGGGTCTGGCCTGCAGCAAGCCGGTCACCGCCGCGGACAAGTACAAGATCAGCTACTACGCCCCGCAACCCCGCGCCGTGACGGAGGTCGTCACCTTCGACGACTACAACCAGGTCGTCGGCTACGGCGAGACGGGTCGCGTGAAGCTGACCACGCTGACGGACGAGTTCTTCGTCCCCGGCTTCATGGAACGCGACGAAGGCGAGCGCGAGGCGCCCTTCGATACGTATCCCTGGGACGGCGTCAGCGGCGTGCGACCGTTCCACGTCTTCGCCAAGACGACGACGGTGGGGGTTTATTAGTCGGTCACGAGTTCGCGTAACCTGCGAAGGGCATCCTGCATCCAATGATGGCTCGCCTTTTCGTAGGGCTGGCGCCCTCGCCTGCCACGGAACCGGGTACCAGCTTCATGGCAGGCGAGGGCGCCAGCCCTACGAGACGAATCGAAGCATCGGACTCTAACGAGACAATTCCGCCGTGCTGCACATTCCCGTTCTTCGCTGGGGCAAGCCGTACGAATCCCTCGAACAGTACGAGGTGATTCACTTCGCGACCGGCGAACCGATCGCCAAGGTCAGCAAGGCCAACGGCGGCATCGTTTCGCGCGATCTGAAGAAGGCGCAAAACGCCCGCGACGCGCTCCGCTCGATCCCGGTCGCCGATCTGCTCGACAAGGTGAAGCAGGCGGCGGATTACTACGAAAATGACACGCTCCCCCTCGGCGACGGGCAGCAGTCGCCGGACGATTTCGTCCATCAGCAGTCGGCCAGCACGGGTCTGCCCGAACGCCTCTGCCGGGCGAACATCGGCAAGAACGCGTTCGTGCTGCGGAACATGGACCGCATCCTCGACTGCCTGACCCGCGGGCTGGACCTGAACATTCTCGCCCGGGGATACGGTCAGGAAGACCGCGGCGTGACGGTCAGCTACCAGGCGCAGACGCCGATCCTGGGCGCCGTGCTGCCGTCGAACTCGCCGGGCGTGCATACGCTCTGGCTGCCGGCGATTCCGCTGCAGATCGGCCTGGCGCTGAAGCCCGGCACGTCGGAGCCCTGGACGCCCTACCGCATCGTCAGCGCCTTCATGAAGGCCGGCATCCCCGAGGAGGCGTTCAGTCTCTACCCGGGCGATCATGACGCGGGCTCCGCGATCATGTCAGACTGCTCGCGTTCGATGATCTTCGGCAGCGAGAAGACCGTCGAACAGTTCAAGGGGAACCCCAAGGTCCAGGTCCACGGGCCTGGCTTCTCCAAGATCCTCATCGGCGACGACGTCGTCGACAATTGGGAACGCTACGTCGATCTGATGGCCGAAAGCGTTTACGCCAACTCGGGTCGCGGCTGCATCAACGCGTCGGCGATCTACGCCCCGCGGCATACGAAGGAAATCGCCCAGGCGCTGGCGGAGCGACTCGGACCGATCGAGGTCAAGCCGCCGCAGGATCCGGAAGCGGGTCTCGCCGCGTTCACGACGCCGGGCATGGGCGCCGCGGTCTGGTCGATGATCGAAGAGGACCTGAAGGAACAGGGCGTCACGCACATGACCGCCCCCTACGGGCCGCGGCTGATCGAGCAGGAACGCTGCGCCTACCTGCGACCGATCGTGGCGCACTGCACATCGCCGAAGCAGGCGATCGGGCGGAAGGAGTTCATGTTCCCGTTCGTTTCGGTCGTCGAGTGTCCGCAGGAGAAGATGCTCTCCGAGATCGGCTACACGCTGGTCTGCACGGCGCTGACGAGCGACCCGAAGTGGATCGGTCAACTGACGGACGCCGTGCATGTCGATCGGCTGAATATCGGACCCGTCCCGACGACGCGACTGAACTGGCTGCAGCCGCACGAGGGGAACATCATCGATTTCCTCTTTCGCTCACGCGCCTATCAAACTGAAGAGATCGCCGTTCCGGTCGCGTAGGGCGTATCGCATTTCCTCGTAGGGCTGGCGCCCTCGCCTGCCACGAAGCTGGTACTTCGTTCTCTGGCAGGCGAGGGCGCCAGCCCTACAAGACTGACGGCTCCGACCGCGCATTTATTCGGCGCTCTATGCTGACTCCCTTCGAGTTCGAAACGAGAACCCGCCTGATCTTCGGGCCGGGGAGCGCTGCGCGGCTGGGCGAACTGGCGACCGAACTGGGCGCGAAGCGGGCGCTCCTGGTCAGCGATCCGGGCATCGTCAAGGTCGGCCACGCCGACCGGGGCATGGAGAGCCTGGAGGCCGCCGGTCTGGAAGTCGGCCTGTTCGCCGACATTGAAGAGAACCCGACGACCGCGCATGTCGAAGGGGGCGTCGCATTCGCGAAAGAGTTCAAGCCGGACCTGATCGTCGGCCTCGGCGGGGGAAGCTCGATCGACTGCGCGAAGGGGATCAACTTCGTCCTGACCAACGGCGGTCGGATGCAGGATTACTGGGGCGTCGGCAAGGCGAAGCTCCCCATGCTGCCGATGTTCGCCGTTCCGACGACATCGGGCACGGGTAGCGAGACGCAGTCGTTCGCCCTGATCTCGGACGCCGACACGCACGCGAAGATGGCCTGCGGCGACAAGAAGGCCGCCTGCCGCATCGCTTTGCTCGATCCGGAGCTGACGGTGACTCAGCCGCCGGTCGTGACGGCGCTGACCGGCGTCGACGCGATCGCCCATGCGATCGAAACGTTCGTCACGCGAAAGCGGAACGTCGTCTCGCTGGAATTCAGTCGGCAGGCCTGGACCCTGCTCAGCGGCAGCTTTCTATCGGTCCTCGAACGTCCGGGCGATCTGGAGGCGCGGGGATCGATGCAACTCGGCGCGGCGCTGGCCGGCCTCGCGATCGAGAACTCCATGCTCGGCGCCGCCCATGCGCTCGCCAACCCGCTGACCGCGAAGTACGGCATCGTCCATGGCCAGGCGGTCGGGGCCATGCTCCCCCATGTGATCCGCTTCAACGGCGAGAAGTTCGGCGACCGGTACGACCTGCTGCTGTTCGGCGCCTCCAACGGGAAGCATACGAAGGGCGAAGCGCTCGCCGCGCGCGTCGAGGAGTTCCTCGCCGCCTCGGGACTGAAGTCGAAACTGAGCGAACTGGGCGTGGTCCCTTCCGATTTCGAGACATTGTCTGAGGATGCCGCGAAGCAGTGGACCGCGTCGTTCAATCCCCGGGAGGTCACGGCAGCCGACTGTCGAGCGATCTACGAACGAGCGCTGTGAGCCCGTTCGCTCGGCGCTCTTCTGCGATCGGGACCGCCGGATGCGACTTGCGAACGATTTGCATTCGCCCGGTTAAGCGTGAATGATGCATCAGGGGCAATCCCCAGTCGCCCCTCCTCCGCCCTCCCATTACCGAAGCAGGTTCCGCGATGCTCTATCGCTCTCGTCGCTTCGGAAGCCTGCTTTCGAAGTCTTTCACTTCGCTTCTGACGGCGTTCGCGGTCGTCGCCCTGACGGCGGTCGGCTGCGACGCTTCGCAAGAATCGGCGCCCAGCGTTTCGCCGCCTGGGGATACGACTCCGGTCGCAGGAGAGCCTGAAGCTGGCGAGTCGGCGGATCCGACATCGGAAACTTCTCCTTCTCCGAATCCAACCGATTCGACCAGCGAAGAGCAAAAAGCTATCCGGCCTACGGACGACCCTACTTCCGAGGCGACTCCGGTCACTGCGCCCGCGGCGGGTTCCGATTCTGGAAGCGCCGGAGAAGCGACGCTCGAAAAATCGCCTGCCGAGAACTGGACGCTCTTCCGCGGCAACCGTTCTTCGACCGGCGTCTCCGCCGCGACGCTGCCGGAGAAGCTCGAAGTCGCGTGGGAATACGAACTGGAGAAAGGCGGCTTCGAGGCGTCGCCGATTATCGCGAACGACGTCGTCTACCTCGCGGACTGGGACGGTCGGCTCGTCGCCCTGAATCTGACCAGCGGCGAAGAGCATTGGCAGGTCAAGGTCGACGACAGCTTCACCGCCTCGCCGGCCTACTACGACGGGCGCCTCTACGTCGGCGGCGTCTACGGGATGGTCTTCTGCTTCGACGCGAAGACGGGCAAGGAACTCTGGACGTTCGAGACCGGGGCGGAAATCAACTCCGGCGCCAATTTCTACGAAGACGTCGTCCTGATCGGATCGCAGGACCATTTCCTGTACGCCCTCGACGCCATGTCGGGCGAGGAGAAGTGGAAGTTCGAGATCGCCGACCAGATCCGCTGCACGCCGACGATCGTCGGTTCCCGGACGTTCCTCGCCGGCTGCGACGGCAAGCTGCACGTGGTCGACGTGCAGAAGGGCGAATCGCTGGGCGAAGTGCCGATCGACTCGCCGACTGGCGCGACGCCCGCCGCGGTCGGGGACGTCGTCTATTTCGGAACGCACGGCGGCGACGTCTTCGCCATCGACTGGAAAAAGATCGAACAGGTCTGGCGCCATACGCCCGAATCGAAGGCGGAGTTCCGCAACAGCGCAGCGGCGACCGAGGACGTGATCGTCGTAGCCAGCCGCAGCCGGATCATCCTGGGACTCGACCGGCTGACGGGCGAACCGAAGTGGAGCCTGACGGCCTCCGACCCGATCGAGGGCTCGCCCGTCGTGGTCGGAAACCGTGCGTTTCTGGGCACGATGGGGGGGACGGTTCTCGCCCTGTCGCTGGACAAGGGGGAGGTGGTTTGGGAGTATGAACTGGGCGGCTCGATCGTCGCATCCCCCGCGGTGGCGGAGGGTCGGCTGATCATCGCCGACGACGACGGCAAGGTTTACTGCTTCGCCGCGCCCAAGTAGTTTCCGCTTCCGAACCCGCCGTACGCCTCCCCGCCCTATCGACTCTCGCTCCCGCCTCCGGCACGAACGATCGGCCCGAACGCCTCATGACCGAAACGACGAAGACCGAAGTCGGCAGTTACTTCATCTCGAACTACCCCCCCTTCTCGCAATGGACGAAGGAGAGCCTGGGGGAGATCGAGACCGCGCTGGCGTCCCCCCCCCGCGACACGCCGCTGGGGCTCTATCTGCACATTCCGTTCTGCCGGAAGCGGTGCAAATTCTGCTACTTCAAGGTCTTCACCGACGTCCGCGCGGCGGAGATCGAAGAGTACGTCTCCGCCCTGTCGACCGAGATCGAACTGGTCAGCCAGCAGCCGGCGATGGGGGGTCGGCCCTTCCGCTTCGTCTACTTCGGCGGCGGCACGCCGTCGTTCCTGTCGGTCAAGCAGCTCACGTCGCTCGTCGATCGGCTGAGGGCGAACGTCAACTGGGATCACGCCGAAGAGGTCACGTTCGAGTGCGAGCCCGGCACGCTGTCGGAGCCGAAGGTGAAGTGCCTCCGCGACCTGGGCGTGACGCGACTGAGCCTGGGGGTCGAGAACTTCAGCGACGAAATCCTCGAATCGAACGGCCGCGCGCACCAGTCGCCCGAGGTCTATAAGGCCTGGAAGTGGATCGAGGAGGCGAACTTCCCCAACGTCAACATCGACCTGATCTCGGGCATGGTCGGCGAGACGTGGGACAACTGGCGCGAGAACATCCGTCGCACGCTGGAGTTGTCGCCTGAGAGCGTGACGATCTACCAGATGGAGTTGCCGTTCAACACGGTCTATTCGCAGGACATCCTCGGCAACCAGATCGAAACGCCGGTCGCCGACTGGCCGACGAAGCGCGACTGGGTCAGCTACGCCTTCGACGAGTTTCTCGCCAACGGCTATTCGGTCTCGAGCGCCTACACGGTCGTGAAGGATCCGACGAAGGTCAACTTCAGCTATCGCGACAATCTCTGGAAGGGATCGGACCTGCTCGCGACCGGGATCGCCAGCTTCGGGCACCTGTCAGGCGTCCATTACCAGAACCACGCCGACATGGCGAAGTACAAGGACGCCCTGAACGAACGCCAGCTTCCGCTGATGCGGGCGTACCGGCCGACCCCGCGCGAGGCGCTGATCCGCGAACTGATCCTGCAACTGAAGAAGGGCTGGCTCGACGGCGCTTATTTCCAGAACAAGTTCGGCGTCGACGTCTTCGAGGAATGGCGCTCCGTCTGGGAATCCCACCGCGACGAGGGCTATCTGACCTTCGACGAGAACCGGGCGGAGTTGACGCGCGACGGACTGTTGCGGGCGGACGCCCTGCTCCCCCCCTTCTTCGAACCGCAGCATCAGGGAGTCCGCTACACATGACCGACGCCGACTCCGCCGCGGCAGGAGGCGACGAACTGGTCTTCCGGATGGGCGAATTCCCGGCGGCGTTTCCTACGAATCGTCGCTACGCGAAGAACCACATGTGGGCGCTTGGCGAGGGCCCCGTCCTCCGGTTCGGCCTCGCCGCCTACGCCGTCCGGCTTCTGCAGGACGTCTATTTCCTCGAATGGACGGTCGACCCGGGAACGGTCGTCGTCTATCGTCAGGAGATCGGTTCGATCGAAAGCAAGAAGGCGGAGAGCGCCCTGTACGCTCCCGCCGCGGGCCGGATCGTACGGTTCAACTACCGCCTGCTGGAGGACCCCAGCGGCATCAACGTGGACAAGTACGGCTCCGGCTGGCTCTTCGAGATCGAGACCGACGGCTCCGGACTCCTGGAACCTTCCGCTTACCTCGCCCACCTCGACGACGTCTGGGAAGTGACCCAGCGGACGATCAAAGGTCAGGCGAACGCGTAGCGAGTCGTTCCTGAGTTCCGGGCGGCCCCGATTGCTTGCAATCGGGGTCAACGAAGTCGACAAGAGGAATGCGTCCGGTTTCCTCTATTCCCCTTCCCTCTGCAGCGACTGACGAATCACCTATGGCGAAACGACTGGCCGTCGTCATCTCGCAAGGACAGAGCGCCAGTCCCGCCAAGCGGAACTTGGAAGAGGACGTCATCGTCCGGCTGATGCTGGAGAGCGGCATCGACGTCATCGTCGTCCCCCATCTCTACGACCTGGCCGACGACAGCGCGGGCATCCTGGCGCTCGAAGGCGTGAAGGGACATTTCGTCCTGATCAGTTGGCTCTACGAACGGGCCGCGCGGTGGGCCCTCGATCGTCGCGGCGTGCAGGGCAAGGCCGGTACGACGTTACTCGTCCAGGCCTCCGATGACGACGAGGACGACGACGAACTGGAAGACGAGGCGACCGCTGCCGAATCGAAGAAGCGAGTCCTCGACGCCCGCGAGATTCCCGCGCGGAGCATCTACTGCATCGACTTCAAGGCCAGCGACCAGCCGCAGGCCTACGTCGACGAGGTCAAACGGATCTTCCGCGAGCTGACCGCGTCGCTCGTAGCGATCGACTTGGGCGGCGGACTCGGCCAGTCGAACGGGAAGAGCGCGACGAACGGGGCAGCGCCTGCCGCGTCGAACGGTTCGCACAAGAACGGCGCTCCCGCGACGAACGGAAACGGCCACGCGACCGGCTCCGGCAACGGTTCGGTCGCGGAGGCGATCGCACGCGGCGCTTCGCCGGCCGAAGCGCTCGGGATCGTTCCTTCCGCTCCGACCGTGGAGTCGAACGGACAGGCGGCGGAGCCTCTCGCTCCCGCGGCGCTCGTCCGCATCGAGGGGTCGGGCGGTCGGCGGTGGTACCCGGTGATCGACTACAGCCGCTGCACGAACTGCATGGAGTGCATCGACTTCTGCCTGTTCGGCGTCTACGGCGTCGACACGGCGGAGACGATCCTCGTCGAGCAGCCCGACAACTGTCGCAAGGGCTGCCCCGCGTGCAGTCGGGTCTGCCCCGAGAACGCGATCATCTTCCCGCAGCACAAGTCGCCCGCCATCGCCGGCGCCGAAGGCGAGACCGCGGGGCTGAAGATCGACCTGTCGCTCCTCTTCGGCGGAGGTCCCGCGGAAGACCCCGTCGCCGTCGCCGCGCGCGAACGGGACGAACAGTTGCTCCTCGCCGGCCGCGACGCCGTCGGCCTTTCCGTCGGCATTCCCAAGCGCCAGTCCGACCGCGACGCCGGTCCCAAGGACGACCTCGACCGGCTGATCGACAGTCTGGATGAGCTGGATATCTGATGGGCATCAGCCCTTCGAGAAGCTTCAGCCCGAGCGCCGTGAAGCGAAGCCTCCGCCGACTATACTGACCGGCTGCTTCCGCGTTCCCTCCCTGTGTCTCGTCCGGAGTTCCCCCTGATGAAGCGCGCTCTCGCCGCGTTCGCGCCGACGGCGATTCTTTCGCTCGGTTGTTCTTTCGCCTTCGTCTCTCCCGCGTTCGCCGAAGATAAGCCGGCGGAATCGAAGTCCGTTCCTGCCGCGGTCGCCGACGAAGAAGGCTTCGTCCCGCTCTTCAACGGCAAGGACTTCTCCGGCTGGCACAAGGAAGGGGGCGAGGCGACCTACGAGATCGAGGGCGACCAGATCGTCGGCAAGGTCGGGCCGGGGCCGAACACGTTCCTCTGCACCGACAAGCTGTACGGCGACTTCATCTTCAAGTGCGAACTGAAGCTCGACATCCCCGGCAACTCGGGCGTGCAGTTCCGCTCCGAGATCAACGACAAGGGGAAGGTCTTCGGCTACCAGATGGAGGTCGACCCGTCCGATCGCAAGTGGGCGGGCGGTATCTACGACGAGAGCCGCCGGGGCTGGCTCTATCCCCTGACCGGGCATCCCGAAGCGCAGGCGGCGTTCAAGGTCGACGACTGGAACGAGTACGTCATCGAGTGCCGCGGTCCGCACATCAAGACCTTCGTCAACGGCGTCCCGTGCGCCGACCTGCTCGACGCCATGACGCTCGAAGGGCTGATCGCGCTCCAGGTCCATAGCGGCAAGGAAGGTCAGATCCGCTGGCGTAACGTCCGGATCAAGGATCTCGGCAAGACCGAGTGGACCAGCCTGTTCGACGGCGAAACGCTCGGCGGCTGGCGCACGATCGGCGGAGGCGAGTGGAAGGTCGAGGACGGCGCGATCGTCGGCACGGCGACCCCGGACACCAAGGAGTTCGGCCATCTCGTCGCCGACGGCGAGTATTCCGACTTCGCGGCCCGGGTCCTCTACAAGGCGGAGCAGGGCAACAGCGGCCTCTACTTCCGCGTCGAGGAGAAGGGCGACCTGGGCGTCGAAGGTTTCCAGGCGGAGATCGACGCCGAGAAGGACGCCGGCGGCCTGTACGAATCGGGCGGACGCGCCTGGGTCGTGCAGCCCAAGCCCGAAGACGTCAAGAAGTGGTTCAAGCCGGGCGAATGGAACGAGATGACGGTCATCGCGATCGGCGACCGCGTCGTCGTTCACGTCAACGGCCAGAAGTCGGCGGAGATCCAGAACGATCCCGGCCGCAAGTCTGGCAAGATCGCCCTGCAGGTCCACGCCGACCAGGACGTGAAGGTCCGCTTCAAGGAGGTCGAGATCATCGACCTGTCGCAGCAGGACTAGCTTGGCAGGCGAAGCGCCTGCCCTGTGAAATAGCGTCAGCCGGCCTTGCTGATGCGATTCGTCGAAGCCGACCGTTCCGTGAGCGGTCGGCTTTTTCGTGCGCTCGATCCGTCTCCGCCGGACGGACGGTCCGGATCGAACGGGCGAAGGAGCGACCGCCGATCGCGGAAGGTGGAGACCTCCAGCCGCACGAGTTCTTCCCGAATCGTCGCCAGGCTGGGGCGACGTCCCGGCGTCTTGCGGAGCATCGACTCGACGAGCTGCGCGAGTTCGATCGGCAGGTGGGGCAGAGACTCCCGCAGCTTCGACGAGTCGCCCAGCTTGTGGAAGGCGATCCACTCCTCGGCGTTCGTCGCATCGCAGGGAGGCGCCCCGACAAGCGCCTCGAACAGCGTCAGGCCGAGCGAATAGACGTCCGCGCTCCCGCTGGCGACGAACGGGCTCGACCAGAGTTCGGGCGCGGAGTAGGCGACGTCGCCCGAGAGATCGTGCAGACGCTCGCCCATTCTCTGAGCGCTTCCCAGATCGAGCAGCGTGACGTGGCCGCGCGGCGACAGGTGCAGGTTTTCCGGCTTCACGTCGAGATGGACGTAGCCGGCGCTGTGCAGCGCCGTCAGCGCTTCGGCCGCCTGGCGGATGGTCCAGAGCGCCTGCGGCAGCGATAGCGGCATGCGATGGCTGACCGCCTGTCGGAGGGTCGAGCCTTCCAGAAACGGGAAGACCAGGAACGGTCGATCGCCTTGCAGGTCGCCGTCGAGGACCGGAATCAGGTGCGGATTCTGCACCGACCCGGCGGCCAGGGCTTCGCGATGGAATGCCGCCCGACGGGCGGGCTGCATCGCTCCTTCGCGGCTCAGGGTCTTCAGAACGTAATCGGCCTCCGCCTGGTCGCTGTCGGCAGGGGCAGCGCGGTAGACCGCGTGGTGGAACGAGGACTGCATCGCGTACAGCGTCCGCCAGCCGGCGAAGCGCGGAGACGCTTCTCCTCGCGGAGGACCGAGATCGATACGTCGAATCGGGTTCGTCGGACTCATTCGTCAATTCACGGAGGACGATCGCAGCGCGATCGGTTCGCCCGGTCCCCAGGTTCGGACCGACAGGCGTTCCGAGCCTAAGAATCTGGCCGGGCGGCGCGAAGGCGAATTCGAGCCCCGCATCCCTGCCATTCCTATCGGCATGTTCGTGCGCGGGCTTCGGAGCATTTGATGCGTGCAGAATCGGGAAACGCTTGAGCTAACCCTTTGTGACGGCTAGAATTCGAGCCGGCCCTTTAGCCGTCCGCTGACGGTCCTCAGTCTTCCCTTACGCCATCGTTCGCCGGGTGCGGCAAGTTGACAGCGCGGCTGAGCGCGAGGGTCGGAAGGCCTGCATCAGGGGCTTCCCCGGATACTCCGGACGAAGTTCCTGACTCACTTTATAAAGACTATTTAAAAACAAGTTCGTCGCCGCCATAATGGGCGACGCCACTTCTTCTCCCCGGATCGACTCATGAACCGCAGACTCTTCGCCGGCATTTTCTCGACCGCTGTGGCGGCAGCCGTCGTCACGCTCGCCGGATGCGACACGGCGCCGCAAACGAAGCGGATCATCTTTCTGAACAATACGAACTCGCCCTACTGGGACGCCTATCGCGCGGGCATGGATAAGGGAGCCGCCGAGTTCAAGATCGCGGACTCCGGCTACACCGCGGTGATGGAAGTTAACGACGGCACGCCGCAGGGCCAGATCGACAAGCTTCGGCAGTTCGGTTCGCAGTCGGACGTCGCCGCGGTCGCGATCTCTCCGATCGACGCGGGGAACGCCGCGATAGCCGCCGAACTGCAGAAACTGCGGGACAAGGGCATCCCGGTCATCACCGTCGATAACGACATCACCGACGCCTCGGTCCGGAGCTACTACATCGGCACCGAGAACTTCGAGGCGGGGAAGGTCCTGGGGCAGGCGACCAAGATGCTGCTCGAGGACAAGAACGTCGACGCAGGAAGCTATGTCGCCTTCGTCGGACGGACCGGCGCCGATAACGCGGTCAAGCGGATGGACGGCGTGAAGGAAGCGATCGCCCCGATCGTCGAAGCCGACCGGATGGCGGACGACGCCGACAAGACCCGCGCCCGCGAGAACGTCCGCAACGCGATCTCCAATCATCCGGACGCCGTCGCGCTGGTCGGCATCTGGTCCTACAACGGTCCCGCGCTCGCCGACGTCGTGGTGGAAAAGAAGGTCCGCGACAAGTTCGCCGTCGTCACCTTCGACGCCGAGCCGATCACGATCGAGCAGATGGGCCAGGGCAACATCGACGTGCTGGTGGTGCAGAACCCGTTCGAGATGGGTCGCCAGACCGTGCGGCTGCTCCAGGCGATGGCGAAGAAGGACGGAGCGGTCGAGCAGGAAATGTTCCCCGATCCCGACGGCGAAGACGGAAACATCTACTACACCGATCTGAAGGTGGTCGTGCCGAACGCCGATTCGCCGATTTACGTTCGCAAGAGCGAGTTCGGCGAGGGCGTGCAGGTGCAGACCATCGACGAATTCAAAGCCTGGCTCGACGAGTACGGACTCAAGCAGTCCTGATCGTCCGGCGGCTCGAAGCGATCGATCGTCGCGCCGGTCAGGCGTCTCGCTGGCAGAAGGTCGTCTGACCTCGCCGCGATCTGTACAGGGGCGAGGTCAGGAAACTCTCGCCCCATCGCGACCTGATCGAACGCCCGACGCGACTGCTTCTCTCGCGATTCTTCTCTCCTGATTCGCTGCTCATGACTTCCGACGCCGAAGTTTCGCGCCCCTCAGCGGCCGTTTTCTGCGGCTGGCTGATCGCTTTCGGCGTCGCCGCGGCCGCCCTCTGCATCGCGTACGTCACCTGGCTCGACTGGACGCAGGCGGAATCCGTTTCGCTGCCGGGCCGCGGGCGGATCGGGATCCTGCTCGCCTACGGCATGGGCTTCCTGGCGTTCCTCGGATGGTGGGGCCGGCGGCGATTGCTCGGCAAGCGCTACCACAACGCCGAGGGGCTGATCTGGGCGATCGCGATCGTGGCGTTACTGACGCTCGTCCTCGATCAGAACCGCACGTACCTCGTCGATCCCCGCTCAAGTTCGATCGAGATCATCCGACAGACCACCTACCTCGGCATCTTCGCGCTCGGCGCGGCGGTCGTGATCATCGCGGGCGGGATCGATCTGTCGAGCGGATCGATGATCGCCTTCGCCGCGACGGTCTGCGCCTGCCTGATGAAGATCCTCGCGCCCGAAGCGATGGAGGGGAGCGAGGGGCTTCCCTGGTACGTCGGACCGCTCGCGATCGTCGGGACCCTGTTCATCGGATTCCTCGTCGGGACGCTGCATACCTGGCTGATCACGTCGATCGGTTTGCCCCCGTTCATCGCGACGCTCGCCACGCTGGTGGGCCTGCGCAGTCTGGCCCGCGCGCTGGTCGAGTTCGTCACCTCCCAGTTCGGCAGCAAGACGACGCAGATCTACATCTTCGATTCGTCGTTCCGTTACCTGGCGACGTCGATCTGGATCCCGCTGGTCGTCTTCCTGGCGCTTGCCGTGGGGCTCTGGCTGCTGCTCGCCTACACGGTCGTCGGGCGCCATCTCTACGCGCTCGGCGGAAATGAACAGGCGGCGCGGCTGTCGGGCATCCGGACCGAGTCGGTCAAGTGGCTCGCCTACTGCATCGGCACGATGACCGCCTCGATCGCCGGCATCTTTTACTTGTGCGACCAGGCGGGCGCCGATCCGCAGATGCTCGGCCGCGGGTACGAACTGAACGCGATCGCCTCGGCCGTCGTCGGCGGATGCAGCTTGCAGGGAGGCGCCGGAACCGTAGTCGGCGTCGTGCTGGGAGCGCTCTTCCTGCGGACCGTCGTCGACGGCGTCGCGAAGATCATCAAGACCGGTTCCGACGTCTACGAGGGGCTGATCGTCGGCGTCGTCGTCGTGTTCGCCGTCGCGTTCAGCCAGCTTCGCGTCGCGTCGGCCCAGCGGCGGAGTTATTTCCCCGGGGCGCTCGGCGTCTTCGCGATCGTCGCCGTCGTGTTCTTCGCCGGGCTGATCGCCGCGGTGGCGCAGGGCCTGGTCGCAGGAGCGATCGTCGCGGCGCTCGCGGTCGTCGCGCTCGGATCGCTCAAGGGCTTGCAGGCGGCGCGGGCGGCGTAACTTCCTCCTTCTTCTCGACCGTCATGTCCGCCGCGACTCCCATCATCTCCGTTCGCGACGTGAGCAAGCGCTTCGGCGGGGTGCAGGCCCTGTCGCACGTTTCGTTCGACGTCGAGCCCGGCGAGTTCCACGCCATCTGCGGAGAGAACGGCGCCGGCAAAAGCACGCTGATGAAGATCCTCGCCGGCGTGATCGGCGAGTACGACGGAGAAGTTCGCGTCGCGGGCGAGCTCGTGCGCTTCGGCGGCACGCGCGACGCCGAAGCGGCCGGCGTCAGCATCATTCATCAGGAACTGAACCTCGTCGAGCAGCTTTCCGCGGCGGCGAACATCTTCCTCGGTCGCGAGAAGCGGAATGCATTTCTTCTGCGCGACGACGCGGCCATGCGACGCGAAGCAGGAAAGTTCCTGGGCGAACTGGAGGCCGACTTCTCGCCCGACGATCCGGCCGGATCGCTCCGGGTCGGCGATCAGCAACTGGTTGAAATCGCCAAGGCGATCTCGCTCCACGCCCGCATCCTGATCATGGACGAACCGACCAGCGCGCTGACGGAGTCGGAGGTCGAACGGCTCGATCGGGTGATCGCCCAACTTCGAAAGAAGGGGGTCACGATCCTGTACATCTCCCACAAGATGGAGGAGATCTTCCGGCTGTCCGATCGGATCACCGTGCTTCGCGACGGGCAATTCGTGCGAACGCTGAACCGCAAGGAGACCGATCCCGTCGAGATCGCCCACCTGATGGTCGGGCGGGAGATCGAACAGGCGTCGCACCATTCGCCCCGGTCGCCCGGCGAGACGGTCGTCTCCGTCGAGAAACTCTCCCTCCCCTGGGCCGGTCGCCCCGGAAGATTGCGGCTGCGTGACGTCTCGTTCCACGTTCGCGCGGGAGAGATCGTCGGTTTCGCGGGACTGATGGGAGCGGGGCGTACCGAACTGTTCGAGTGCCTGTTCGGCGCGAACGACATGCCGTTCCAGGGCGAATATCTGCTGGCGGATAAGCCGGTCCGCTTCGCCCATCCGCGGGAGGCCGTGAAGGCGGGCGTCGCGCTCGTGACGGAAGATCGCAAGCGGCTCGGCCTCGTCCGAACGATGAACGTGCGCGAGAACGTCACGTTGTCCTCGCTGAAACAGGTCGCGACCGCGGGCGTAATCAATCCCGCGCGCGAACAGGGCAAGACGACCGAGACCATTCAGTCGCTGCTCATCAAGACGGACGGTCCCGAAGCCGCCATCGACAGCCTGTCCGGCGGCAACCAGCAGAAGTGCATCATCGGGCGCTGGCTGCTGACGAATCCGAAAGCGCTGCTGCTGGACGATCCGACCCGCGGGGTCGACGTCGGCGCGAAAGCGGAACTCTATCGACTGATGGATCGGCTCTGCCGGCAGGGGCTCGCCGTGCTGATGACGTCGAGCGAGTTGCCGGAGCTTCTGGCGGTGTGCGACCGGATCTACGTCCTCCGGGAGGGTCGCCTGACCGCCCATTTCACTCGCGAGGAAGCGACCGAAGAGCGGATCATGGTCGCCGCGGCGGTCGAGACGGAAGCGGCGCCGGCGATCTCCTGAATGGGGCGTCCGTCGTTCGTCGCCCGAACGACTCGGGAAGCTCCCCCTTCGCGCCCCGAGGCGTTTCTGGCATAATTCGCGGTTTCCCCTACGGGGGCGGACGCCCGAAATTCCGGCGCTCCGAAGCAGACAAGAAGCCACGCGAGAGAAGCGATGTTTCGCAATTTCAGCAACTCCGCGCTGAGCGTCTCAGGGCGCCACAGCGAAATCATCGAACTGGCCCTGACCTACGGCTACGACGGGATGGACCTCGACCTGGCCGATTTCGGCAAGCGGGTCGAAGTTCGCAGCCTGGATCACAGCGCCCGCTTCCTGGTGAGCGCCAAGCGTCGCTTCAAGCTTCGCATCGGCGGGGGCGCCCTGCCGGTCCGGATTTTCGGCACCGAGGCCGAATATCGCCTGGATCTGTCCCGCCTGCAGCCCGTCGTGGACGCCGCTCGCGCGATCGAAGCCGATCGGTTCTGGGTCTTCGCGCAGACCGTGAACGATGGGCTCTCGTTCCAGGAAAATTTCGAGCGTCATCGCACCCGCCTGACCGAAGTGGGCGAGAAGCTCGGCGAAGCCGAGATGAAGCTCGCCGTCGCGTTCCAGGCCGATAACAGCAAGCGGCCCGAGGATTCCTCGCCCTTCCTGAGCAAGACGGAAGAACTGATCTCGCTGGTCAAGGCGATCCCCGCCCGCAATGTCGGCGTCATGCTCGACACATGGCACTGGTGGGTCGGCGGCGGCAACATGGATCAGATCCGCGACCTCGACGGCGATCGCATCGTCGCGGTTCGCCTGGCGGACGTCCCGGGCGGCGTCGATCTGTCGAAGATCGACTTCCGCGCCCGGCTGCTCCCCGGCACGGACGGCGTCGTCGACGCGGTCGAGGTTCTGAAGATCCTGCTCGAGAAGGGCTACGACGGACCGGTCACCCCGTATCCGCACTCGTCGCAGTTCCGCGGCATGACCCGCGAAAACATCGTCGCCGAGACGACGATGGCGTTCGATAAGGCCTGGGAAGCCGCCGGCCTGCCGATGCCGGAGCATTCGTTCCTGCACGCTCCGCAGCCGAGCTACTACCAGTCGGAGCAGGCTCCTGCTGCGGCCGCTGCGGAAGAAGCCCCCGCGGAAGCCGCCGAAGGCGACGCCGCCGAAGGCGACGCCGCCGCGGAATGAGCGAGCGGTTCTTCGTTCCCGCGATTCGCGATGTGACGCGGATCGACGGCGTCGAAGCGCACCACCTGCTGCATGTTCTCCGCGCTCGCCAGGGCGAGCGCGTGACGCTGTTTGACGGCTCGGGATGCGAGGCCGTCGCGGAAATCGTCGCTCTCGGCCGCAGCGACGTCGAAACCCGCACGCTGGAAGTTCTCGACGTCGATCGCGAACTTCCGATTCACGTCGAGTTCGCGATGCCGCTCCCCAAGGGAGATCGAGCCGGCTTCCTGATCGAGAAGCTGACGGAACTCGGCGTCGCGCGACTGACGCCGATCGTCACCGAACGCAGCCTCTCGTCTCCCGCCGGTTCGGCCAAGGCCGAGAAGCCCGAGAAACTGCTCCGTCGATCGATCGACGCCTGCAAGCAGTGCGGACGCAATCGCCTGCTCGAAATCGGCGAGCCGACGCCCTTCGCGGAGATCCTGTCGAAGGATCCGGCCGCCGTGCGCTGGATCGCCGACGCTCAGGGGCCGCCTGCCTGTCAGGTCGCCGGAGAAGCCTGCCGCGGCGCTTCGCTTTCGGGAGCTGCTCCGCCCAAAGTCGTCGTGCTGGTGGGGCCCGAGGGCGGGTTCACCTCAGGCGAATTCGCTCAGGCGAAGCTCGCGGACTGGCAGTCTGTCGGCGTCGGGCGAACGATCCTGCGGATGGAGACCGCTGCGATCGCGATCGCAGGCGTCATCTCCGCGACGATAAAGCGGTAGTGCGAAACGCATCGTGATGTGGCGGCATCCATCCCGTGTGCCATGGCTGGCTTGCCCAGCCGTGATAGCGCTTTGCGGGTTTCGGCACGGCTGGACAAGCCAGCCGTGGCACACAGGAACGCCTCCGCCGCAACGCGTCGATAGACGACGCGCTAAAGACTAACCAATCGCCAGGTCGTCTCGCGACACGGTCAATCGCACGGCGTCTCGCGGATCGATCAGGTTGGCCAGCGCTCCGCCGAAGCCGCCTTGCGCTTCTTCCTGTTCCGCGACCGCGCGGCGGAACTCGGTCAGCTTGTCGAGAAAGTCAGGCGGCAGATCGGAGAGCGCCTGCTCGACCGCGATCCGATCGGCCGAGTCGGCGTCGACGAGCGACCACTGGCCGAAGGCGTTGCGTTCCAGTTCCAGCGGCGAATCGAGCGCCACGCCGGCGTCGGCCAGCTTCCGTTCGAGCGTCGACCGGATCGACTCCCCCAACTCCTGAAGCCGCGCCGCCAGCGTCTCGGGCGAGGCTTCGGAGGAACCTGCTTCCGCTCCGACGCCCTCGCTTCCGCGTAGCGTCGCTTCGAACGCTGCGTTGGAGCCGGTAAGCTGAGCTAGCGGGGCGAACGCGGCAGCGAGCCCCTGCACGGCGGTCGTCGCCAGACTGTCGATCGCGAGCGGAAACATCGGCGGCCTCGGGAAGTCGATCGTTCGCTGTTCTTCGCGGACGCGTACGGCCCGTGCCCTATCGGCCCCTGCCCTATCGGTAAGGGGGCGCTCGAACTTGAAGCTCCTTCCGGAGAAGACGTGGCCGAACCGAAGCTTCTCGCCTGGGCCGCCGAGGCCGATCTCTTCTCCCGGCTGCGGCGCACGCGGACCGTCCATGCCCTGACGGCGGCGCTGAGGCGGAACTGGATGCAGGCGACGCTGCTCGCGCTGTCGGGCGCCTTCTTGTGGCTGCTGCTGTTCGCGCTCTTCGGCGAAGGCTTCCGCTTCCTGCGGCGGGTCATCCACGAAGAGTTGTCCAGGACGATGATCGTCCAGCTCATGTTCAACGTCTTCTTTCTGACGTTGTTCCTGATGCTGCTCATGTCGTCGGCGCTGATGACGTACGTGAGCCTCTACCGCAACGCGGAGGTCCGCTTCCTGCTGTCGCGGCCGGTCAGCGTCCGGCGGATCATTCTGCACAAGCTGACCGAGACGCTCTTCTTCAGCAACTGGGGCTTCTTCGTGCTCGCGGCGCCGCTGCTCCTGGCGTACGGGCTCGCCAACGGAGCGCCCGGGATCTACTACGCCGTCTTCCCGATCTTCATGCTGGCGTACGCGACGATTCCGGTCTGTCTGGGGGCGCTGACGTGCCTGGCGGTCGTGGCCTTCCTGCCCCGATTGCGGACGGCGACGTTCGTCGGCATCGGCGTCGCGGTCCTCGCTCTCTTCGTCTTCGGAGCCTGGTTCCTGCTGGGCGGCATCTCGCATGCCCTGCTCACCACGGAGTGGTTCCAGGAACTGATCCGGCGCTTGACGTTCGCGGAGCAGCGGCTGTTCCCCAGTTGGTGGCTCAGCGCTGGCCTGCTCGAAGCGGCGCATCTCGATCGCGACCGGACGCCGTGGGACGTGCTTGGCTACGCCGCGATCGTGACCACGACGGCGCTCGTCGCGCGGGAACTGACCGGGTTCGTCGGCGAACGGTGGTTCCGCAAGAGCGTCAGTCGACTCGACGGAATGGAGCTGCCGCGACGCCGCGCGGGCGCGGGGCTGTTCGACTCCCCGCTGCGCGGCATCTTCCGCTTTTTCCCGACGACGCTGCAAACGATGCTGATGAAGGATCTGACGCTGCTCAAGCGGGATCCGATTCAGTGGGCCCAGTTGCTGCTGTTCTTCGTGCTGATGGTGATTTATTTCGGCACGCTCCGCCGGTTCGACCTGGGGCTCAGCTTCGATCGCTGGCGGGTCATCCTGGGCTTTCTGAATCTGGCGGTGAACGGGCTCATCCTGTCGGCGTTCACGACCCGGTTCGTCTTCCCGCTCCTCAGCCTGGAGGGACGCTGCATCTGGATCCTGGGGACGCTGCCGATCAAACGCAGCAGCGTGCTCTGGTCGAAGTTCGCGTTCGCCTGCATCGGCACGCTGCCCGTTTCCGTCGGGCTGTCGCTGATCAACGACGCGACGCTCGGCGCGTTCGATCAGCCGCTGCTCGTGGCGTTGCGGTTCGTCACGTGCGTGATGATGGTGGTCGGCTTGTGCGCGCTGGCCGTAGGACTGGGGGCGAAGTTTCCCGACCTGAAGGAGCCCTCGCCCGCGAAGATCGCCAACGGCTTCGGCGGCACGATGAACCTCCTGGCGAGCGCGGCTTACCTGCTGGCGATCATCCTGGTGGTGGCCATCCCGAGCTGTTTCCTGGTCACCGGCGACGCGCTGACCGAGGTGCAGCTCGGCTGGTTCTGGAACGACTTCATCGGGCTCGGATCGATGCGTTCCGTCGCCATCGGCATGTCGATCGCCGTCGGACTGTTCGTTCTCGCGACGGTCGTTCCCATGCGGATCGGCATCCGCGCGTTCGAGCGACTGGAAGCGTAACGCACCGCGAAGGTCGATGTCGCTCGTGTGCCATGCTCACATCTCCGAAGGAAGGGTGGGCATGCAAAGCGCCGCGCGAACCTAACATGCCCACCCTGCTTCGCGATGTGGGCATGGCACACACGCCGCTGGAAGCGCAACGCTTCAGGAAGCGTCCTTCGGAGACGGGGCATCCGGCGCCGCCACGTTCGCCTGCCACACGCGATAGAGCCACGGATGCCGCCAGGGGGTCGCCCAGGGCTCGGTCGCGGAGAAGCAGGAAAGGGCGAACAGCAGCAGAACCGTCGCGACGCCAGTCGGGCGCTGCATCAGCTTCGCCGTCGGCTCGACCACGGCGATCAGCCAGAACGGAACGAGCCAGAAGGCCCACCGCAATCCGCTGGCGACGCCGCCGTAGTTGCGGTCCTCCAGCGGTCGCAGGATGTAAAAGCCGATGCAGACGATGGTGACGATCAGCGTCATCCACGCGACCGCGGTGCGCGGCCGACGCCAGTCGCGACGCAGGAGCAGCAACACGCCCGGGATCGCCAGCAGCCACATCGGCGTCAGCGAAAGGACCCCGTGGTGGCCGATCAGAACGTGAAAGGCGTACGCCGCGCGGGAAGGCTCGCCCAGGTCGACGCTGCTCTTGCGACCGTAGTACCAGTAGCTGCCGGGATAGTCGTACCAGTTCCCCCACTGTCGGACGTCGAGGCCGTCCTCCCGTTCGATGAGGGCCAGACGCGTCGCCGTCGCCGGATCCCACAGCACGAATCGTCCCGGTCGTTCGGAGCGTTCGACCGTCGTGCGCGGGGAAAACGTATAGCCCTGCTCCTTCATTTCGTCGCGAAAGTCTTTCGGTAGCTGACCCTGCTCGAAGCCGGAGCGATCGGCGGCGTACAGCATGATCAGCGGTCCGTCCTGCCGCATCGCGTAGGGGGGGCGAAGCTGGCCGTGCGCGACGTAGTTGGCGCCGAACGCCGCGACCGCCACGAGCGTCGCGCCCGGCACGTAAGCCAGCAGCGTCTTCGCCGGCGACCTCAGAAGCAGGTAGCCGCCCAGCAGGCAAGCGAACGACAACGCCGGCAGCTCGTTCGCCGCGGCATACCCCGCGAAGAGCCCCATCAGCAGGAAGCTTCCCCAGCCAGGCGTCGTTTCGTCCTCCCGTCGCAAGAGAAACGTCAGCGCGAGCCCCACCGCGATCGCCGCAGGGACATGGTTGTTCAGCGTCACCAGAAACGGCGACAGAAGCGTCCCGACGCCGGCGAACAGGACCAGCAGGCCGACCGTCCAGGGCGAACTCGCCTTACGCAGCACGTATCGCGAGAAGAGCCACAGCCCCAGTCCGAACGGCAGGATCTGCGTCAGCAGGAGGATGATCCGCGCGACCGTGAACGGAGACTCCGCGAACTGGATCCCCGTCGTCGCCTTGAGCGCGGCGTAAATAACCGCATGCGGCAGATAGGAAAGCACGGGCTTGCTGGAATAGTAATGCTCGCGACCGTCCCATCCTTTATGGCGAACCTTGTCGATCGTCTCCCATTCCAGGTCGTACTTCTCCCGCCGGACGGTGGCGCTCGGATCCTTGACCAGGACCGGATCGAGTTCGAACGTTCCGTGATCGACCAGCGCCCGGACCGCGGTCCAGCGACTCCGGTCGTTGGCGCTCTGGAACGGCGTTTCGCCCGACGGGCTCGACACGAAGAAGAGCCTTATGCAGGCCAGCAGGAGCGACGCCCCGATCGCGCACGCGACAAGCACGAGAGCCTGTCGCTGCCGCGCAAGGACGATGCCTTCGCCTGCCGCTTGCGGGGCGACTTCGCCGGACGCGTCGGCGGAAGGAAGTGAAGTCATGCCCGTCGATGTCGGCAGAAGAGAGAGTTACGAGTCGCGATCGACCCTAGTGCGTGTCGCACTCACGTGTAGCGTTCCCGGCGATCTGAATCGTCACGAAACCGGCGTTCAGACCGCTACAGTTTCGCGAGACGCGCTCTAGGGCGCCGGACGAAGCGGCTCGCTCTCGGGAATCAGTCGATCGATCACTCCCGCGCCGACCGCGTCGCCGTAGACGTTGACCGTCGTTCGGAGACGATCGAGGAACCAGTCGACCGCCAGGATCATGCCGATTCCGCTTGCAGGCAGACCGACGGCCGTCAGCACCATGACCAGCGTGACGAGACCCGCCTCCGGAATGCCGGCGGCGCCGATCGCGGCGAGCGAAGCGGTGATGAAGATGATCAGCAACGCAGCGAGCGACAGTTCGATGCCCAGGGACTGCGCGATGAAGATCGCCGCTACCGCTTCGTAAAGCGCGGTGCCGTTCATGTTCACCGTCGCTCCCAGCGGCAGAACGAAGCTGGCCGTCTTCTCGGTGACGCGGTTGTTCTCGATCACGCATTCCATCGTCACCGGCAGCGTGGCGTTCGAGCTCGACGTCGTGCAGGCGGTCAACAACGCTCGCGAAAGACCGGCGGTGTACGTGAACGGGTTGCGCCCGAAACATGCCATGACCACCATCAGCAGTGCGGCATGTGCCAGAAGGCCGACCGCGACCACCATCACGTACCAGCCGAGGCGCGACAACTCGCCGAGGAATTCGGCGCCGCCGCCGTTCCGCGCGATATTCGCCGCGACCAGGCCGAAGATTCCGATCGGCGCGAAGATCATCACCAGGTGGACCATCTTCATCACGGCCTCGTTGGCGCCGTTGAAGAACTTGATCACCGGCTCGCCGATCCGCCCCAGCGTCGTGAGCGCCCCGCCGAACACGATCGAAAAAATGATCAGGGCCAGAACGTTCGTATCCGACGCGGCGAGGAACAGGTTCGACGGAAACATGCCGCTGCCGGGTTCGCCCTCGCGACCGCGAAAGACATCGAGCAGGGTCGACACAGGCGTCGCCTCCTTCGCGCTCGCGATCTTCGCCGTTTCGTAGGTGAACGCGTCGTCCCCGCCTTCGCCCGGACGAACGGTGACCACGAGAATCACGCCGATGGCCACCGCCAGCGCCGTCGTGAGCAGATAGAACAGCAGCGAGTAGGCGCCGATCCGTCCGACGTTCCGGATATCGCCCAGCGAGGTGATGCCGACCGTCATGCTGGTCACGATCAGGGGCACGACCAACAGCTTCAAGACCTGCAGGAACAGGTCGCCCGCGAAGTCGACGAACTCGAACACCATCGCGGGAACGCCCGCCTCGCCGTTCGCCTGCATCGCCTGGGAACGCTCGGACAGTTTCTCGAGCCGGTCGATCTCCGCTTGCAGACGCTGGGCCTTGCCCCGTTCTTCGTCGCTGGCGGTTCGGCGCCGCTCCTGGGCCAGTTCCCGCTTCAGCGACGCTTCCCGCAGCAGATCGTCGACTTGCTCCCGACGCGCGACGATCGTATCGACGACGGCGTCCGTTCGCGAATCGGGGGGAAACGCAGTGGCGAGCTCATCGACTTCGCCCGTCACCGAGGCGGCCTGACCTTCGAGAGCCGCGGCCTCCGCCTCCAGCCTCGCGGCAGGAGATTTCTGGC
Organism: Lignipirellula cremea; assembly: GCF_056501455.1. Classification (NCBI taxonomy): domain Bacteria; kingdom Pseudomonadati; phylum Planctomycetota; class Planctomycetia; order Pirellulales; family Pirellulaceae; genus Lignipirellula; species Lignipirellula cremea. The sequence goes on along the minus strand of NZ_CM151415.1, from coordinate 3,093,992 downwards.
GGAGCATCTCCTGCAACTCGGCGAGCTTGCGGTCGGGACCGCCCGAGGCGAGCCACATCGTCTGGCCGTATCCGATGCCGACCGCGACGCCCAGGCCGATGCCGATCAGGATGAACAGCAATCCGAATCGCTCGAAGAATCCGCGCCGGGGCGCAATCGCAGAGGCGTCGTCGTGCGCGGAAGCCATCGCTTCTCCGGAGGTCGGCAGGCGTCAGGTCGCGGCGGGCCGGAGGAGGAGCCCCGCGATGCGTCCCGATTGTAGCCGCCATCCGCCTACGTCGTCAGATTGGTCAGGTATCTGACCGCGCGGCGCAGCGCTTCGACGTCGCCGTCCGAATCCTGGCGGATCGTCAGCGGGCCCGCGTAGCCGAGCTCTTCCAGTCGTCCGATCAGCGCGGCGAAATCGACGCTGCCGCGACCGAGTTCGGTTTCATAACTTCGACCGGTCGCGCTGTCGCGGGATGCGTCGCGGGCGTGGACGTGAAAGATCCTGGGTCCGAGCAGATCGAGCGCCGATTCGACGGAGGCGCCGCTCAACAGCAGCCCGGCCGGGTCGAGGTTCACCCCCAGCCCCACCTCGGGCATCAGCGCCAGGGCTTCGCTCATTTTCGACGGCGCGAGACCGACCGTCGTCCCCGCGAGCGTTACGCCGCATCGCTGCCCATGAATGGCGAGGTCGGTGAGCGCGTCGCGAAGAGGACTCTGCGGATCGAGTAAAGTTTCCGGCTCCAGCTTGCCGAAATGATTGACGACCACGGACGATCCCAGGTCGTAGGCCAGGGTCATCGCCTTCTTGGTTCCGGCGACGCGGGCTTCGATCCGATCCGGGTCGTCGTAGCCGGACTTGGTGAAGAAGTCCGCCACGACGCGCAGGCCCGCATCGTCCAGCCATTTGCGAATCTGACGCACGCCCGTTCGAGAAAGCTCCTCCGCCGGAAGGTCGCGACGCAGGTCGAGTTCGACGTACGAGGCTCCCATCTGAGCCGCGGCGGCGAGCGCCTGCCGCATGGGGAGTCGCAGGTTCGGCAAGTGAAGACCGATCTTGAACGGAAGCACGTCGCGCTCTCTTGTGGGCTGCTGCAGAAGGCAGCAAGCTTGCGTTCGCCGCAAGGATGCGGCGACGAATGGGGAGTTTACGACCCGTTCGCGAGCCGTGAGGAACTTGTTTCCGAACCTGGCGAGTCTGCGAAACGCCCTGACGGCGTTTCGCAGGGCCCAGTCAGAGGGCATCGCGGCCTGGTCGCGAACGCAAATCGGAACGCTCGAGCGGTTCCGGAGTTCGGCCAGACTTCGCGAAGGCTACAGCGAGCGGCGACCCTACTGACGATCGCCGCGGCGCTCATTCTATCGGCGTCGACCGGGACGTGCAGCGAGTCCCCGACCGCGGAGACCGGCGCCGCCGAAGCTCGGGCCGACGAAACCCGCGCCCGCCGCGTCGCGTACCACTGTGGATTCGAGTCGCAGACCGACGTCGATTACGACCTCTGGCCTGACGATTGGACCCGCGTTCGCGACCGCCGCTATCCCTCCTACGTCGCGGCGCGCATTCAGCCCGAGCAGGGTCGCCAGCGCATCGGCGACCCCGCGCCGGCCGGCAATCGCGTCCTCCGGATGGAACTGGACGGCGCGAACGCTTCGATCATGAGTCCCTACATCCCGGTCCAGCGTTTTCAGACGTACGAACTGTCGCTGCGAGTCCGCGGCGCCTCGGCGTCCGACAAGGTCGTGACCGCCGCGCTCACGTTCTATGACGCCAATCGGCGATCGCTCGGCAGCCAGCGATCGATTCTCTATCCGCAGCCGAGCGAGGAATGGCGAACGCTGACCCTCCCGGACGTCGAGATCGAGGACTCGCAGACTCGCTTCGTCCGGGTGCATCTGACGACCGATTCGCTCGGGCGCTTCGCGGCGGGCGGATCGATCGACTTCGACGAAGTACGACTGGTCGAGTTTCCGCAGATCAAACTGGCCGCCGACCGGATTCCCGCCCTTTACGGTCCGGACGAGCGACCGAAGCTGACCTGCGCCGTCTCCGCGGACCGGCCCGCGATCGTCTGGGCGGACTTTCAGCTTTTCGACCGACACGGCGCGCTGGTCGACGAGCAGACGGTCGCTCTCACCGGCGAAGCGACGTTCGGCCCCGCGCCCGCGGCCGAAGCGGCTCCGAAGAGCGACGCCCATGCCCCGGAACAGGGCGACCATGCGGGGGCTGAGTCGGACTCTTCCGACCATCACGACGGCGAAGAAGGCGCTTCAGCGCACGGTTCTTCGGAGCATGGATCCGTAGAACACGGCGATTCGCACACGCATGTTGCACACGACGATCACTCAGGGGAAGGCGCCGCTCCCGCGCAGGCGGTGCTGCGTTCGATCGCGAGTTGGACGCCGGAGCTTCCGGGGCCGGGATACTACGAAGTGGTGGTGCGCTGCCGGGCGAGCGACCGCGATCCGGCGAACGTCCGGCCGTCGACGGAGGGGGACGTCACGTTCCAGCGTCGCGTCCGTTTCGTCTCGTTGCCGAAGATCGAACTGGCGCGAGGCGGTTCGTTCGGCTGGTCGTTCAGCGCGGTCCGACAGCCCCTGACCCCGCGGGCGATGGCTCAGCTCGCGCCTGAACTCGGCGTGCAGTGGATCCGACTGCCGGTCTGGTACGACCACGAGGATCAGGTCGCCGAAAACGAGATGGCCGATTTCCTCGAACGGCTGAGCGAACAGAGCGTGCAGTTCATCGGCGCGCTCGATCGACCTCCGTCGAGGTTCTGCACCGGCTTCGCGACGGACGAAGAAATTCCCATCGCCCGGGCGATTTCCGACCCCGCGCTCTGGCAGCCGGCCCTTTCGCCGATCCTGCCGCGGATGGCGCTCAAGATCCAGCGCTGGCAACTGGGCGCCGACGACGACCTGAGCCTGATCGGTTTTCCCGATCGTCAGCGGGCGATCGCCGACGTGCGGGCGGAGCTCGTGCGCTACAACCGTCAGGTCCAGATCGGCGTCGCCTGGAACTGGATCCACGAGCTCCCTCCCGACGTCGCGAACGAATTGCAGTTCATCTCCTTCCAGGCCGACCCGCCTTTAGCGGCTCACGAGTTGGACGCCTGCCTCGAAGCCAACGCGGGAAGCCGTTTCGGTACGGTCGTGCAGCTTCGTTTGCTGGACGCGGGAACCTACTCCGACGAGGCCCGCGCACGCGACCTGCTGGAACGGATGATTCAGACCCGGCGGCACGGGACGCTCGCCGCGCTGCTGCCCGAGCCGTTCTCTACGACCCGCGGCATCTTCACGGAGAGCGGCGAACCGACGCCGATGCTGCTGCCCTGGCGGACCGCGGCGTCGCAGCTCGGCGCGGCGCGACGTATCGGACAGTTGTCGCTTCGTTCGGAAGCGGTCAACCATGTCTTTCTGCGCGAGCACGACGCGCTCCTGATCGCCTGGAGCGACCAACCGACGCAGGAGACGCTCTACCTGGGCGATCGGCCGTCCGCGGTCGATCTCTGGGGGAACCCCGTTCCGCTGGAGGCCGTCGGCGAGGAGCATGTCCTGCCGATCGGTCCGGTTCCGATTTTCGTGAGCGGTCTGCACCCCGAGATCGCCGCCTGGCGGGCGAAGTTCCGCCTGCTGCAGCGCGACCTGGAAAGCGTGCCGAGCAAGCCGCAGAAGCTGCTCTGGGAAGGCGAGAACGCCTTCGCTCAGGGCGTCAGCGGGGCGATGCGGGTCGATGCGCCCGGGCTCTTCTCCGGCGCCGCGATGTCGCCGACGTTCCGTCTCGGGCCGGGCGAAGCGACGCAGGGCGAACTGACGTTCAGCCTCGGTCCGCAGGCCAACGGCGGCCTGCAGACGGTCCGCATCGACTTCGACGTCTCCGCCGATCGACCCTACAAGTTCTCGACCTACGAGAAGGTTTACGTCGGGCTGAAGGACGTGCGAATCGACCTTCGTTCCGGCATCGACGCGATGGGGGCGCTGCTCGTCGAGCAGGAGTTCGTCAACCTCGGACAGACGCCGCTCAGCTTCGACTTCTACCTCTACGCGCCCGACCGCAAGCGGAAACGGCTGCAGTTGCGCGAGGTCGGTCCCGGGTCCTACAAGCTGGAGTACGTCTTTCCCGACGGCGAAGACCTGATCGGGAAGGAACTCTGGCTCAGGGCGGAGGCGACCGACGGCCTCCGGGTCCTGAATCATCGCTTCACGCCGCAGCGCGAAGAAGAATAGCCGGCTGCCTACTTCGTGTACCGCACGGTCGACGTGCCGAGCTTCCCGTTCAGGCGGAACGGCGCGGCGTCGTAGTAGTCGAGCGCGACGGGCGAACCGAGATCGCTGCCGAAGTCGAGGCAATCGTTCGCCGTGAACGCGATGGCCGCGGTCATGGGGACGACGCCCGAGGCGTAGGGCTCTCCGTCGACCTTGATCGTCACTTCCAGCGGACTGGCCGGCTTCGGCGATTGCAGCTTCGATTCGATCTCGATGACGTGCTTGCCCGCCGCGAGCTTCTTCTCGCCCGCGATCCGCGTCCGATTCATCAGGAACAGGTTGTATTCGTAGTTCAGCCGCCCCTCCTTCAACCAGCACGACAGGCCGCCTGAGAACGCCCCGAGCGAATAGAGCACGCCGTCGGCGTTCTCCGGCAGTTCGGCCTGGATCGTGACGACATTGTTCCGATTGCCTAGCTTCGGCGCCGCGAACTCGGGCATGCGGTCGATGGAGCCCGTGAACGTCCAGTCCTTGTAGGGCGTGGAGGGTAAGTCCTCCGGATGATAGACCATCGTCCACAGCCCGCCGCCGATCGGCAGGTTGAGATTCTTCGCCGACTCGATCAGGAACAGGTTCTTCATCTCGGCCAGCTTCTCCGGCATCTTCGCCGAGAGATCATCCGCCTGACTCCAGTCCTTGTTCAGGTCGTAAAGCTCCCAGACGTCGTTCTCGGGCGACCATTCGGCGATGCCCTTCGGCGCTCCGGGGAGCCACGGCGTCCGCGGGCCGAACGTGCAGGCGTACCAGCCGTCGTGGTAGACGCCGCGGCTGCCCATGATGTCGAAGAACTGCGTCTTGCGATGATCCTCCGCCGCGGCGTCGGCGAACGAATAGGCCATGCTGACGCCGTCGAACGGGATCTGCGGAACGCCGTTCACCTCCGCGGGCGGCGTGATTCCTACGACCTCGTAGATCGTCGGCGCGACGTCGATCACATGGTGGAACTGCGCCCGCGGTTTCGCGTCGGGCGCGATCTTCTTCGGCCAGGAGACGGCCATCGGCTGACGGGTTCCGCCGAAGTGGGCGGCGACCAGCTTGGTCGATCGATAGGGCGTGCTCCCCGCCCAGGCCCAGCCGGCGTGGTACATGTTGTCGGTCTTCGGAGAGCCGAGCACGTCCAGACCGCCGAGCCCGTCGAGCGCCTTGATCTGCTGGGGGATCGTCGTCGGGATGCCGTTCTGCGCCAGCAGTTCGCTGATCGTGCCGTTCTGCCCCTCGGCGGACGATCCGTTGTCGCCCCAGATGTAGAAAATCAGCGTGTTGTCGAGTTTCCCCTGACGTTCGATCTCGGCGATGACGCGTCCCGCATTCCGGTCGGCGTGCTCGGTGAAGCCGGCGAAGATCTCCATCAGTCGCGTCTGGAATTCGCGCTCGTCTTCCGGAATGGAATCCCATCCGGCCAGCGACTCGTCGCGCGGCGTCAGCTTCGCGTCCTGCGGGATCCAGCCCAGTTCCTTCTGCCGTGCGAAGGCCCGCTCGCGATAGGCGTCCCAGCCGTCGTCGAACTTGCCGGAGTAACGATCGGCCCATTCCTTCATGATCTGATGCGGCCCGTGCGAGGCTCCGGGCGCCCAGTACATGAAGAAGGGCTTGTCCGGCGCGAACGACTGCTGCTCGCGCAACCAGTGAATCGCGTCCTCGGCGATGTCCTCCGTCAGGTGGTAGCCTTCTTTGTGCGGCCTCTCGACGGGGCTCGTGTTGCGAACGAGATTCGGTTCGTACTGCGACGCCTCGCCGGCCAGAAACCCGTAGAAATAATCGAACCCGTATCCGGACGGCCAGTAGTGAAAGGGCCCCTTCGACGTCGTCTGCTCCGCGGGCGTGTTGTGCCACTTCCCCCAGGCGGCGGTCGAATAGCCGTAGTTCTTCAACGTCTCGGCCACCGGCGCGGCGGACTTCGGAATCGTGCCGCTGAAGCCGTCCCAGTCGTTCGCGAACTCGCAGATCTGCCCGTTGCCGACGCGAGTATGATTCCGCCCCGTCAGCAGCGCCGCCCGGGTCGGCGAACACATCGCCGTGGAATGAAACCGGTTGAACGAGATTCCGGACCGGGCCACCCGGCTGAGCGTGGGCGTCTGGATCTCTCCGCCGTAGGTCGACGGCGTCGCGGGTCCGACGTCGTCGATCAGGATGATCAGGACGTTCGGCGCGTCGGGCGCCAGACGCTGCGGTTGGACCCGTCGCTTGTAGGTCGAATCCTGAATAGTCAGCCCCGCCGTCGAAGCCGAAGGCGTCGGCGGAAACGGCAGGACCTCCTGAGCGAACGCGGATGAAGCGGCCGCCAGCAGCGCCAGCGAAAACAGGATCCCCCGCAGCGACGACATACGACGTTTCCTCGAAGTGACGCCGGCGCACTCAGACTGGCTTCGCGGATTCTCAGGCCGCGACGGAACCGCAGCAAGGGATTTCCCCTCAGGATTTTTACGTCCTTCACGCGCTCGTCCGTTTAACCGTCGCCCCCGGCAGGGTGGGGTTCGCAACGAGGGGTTCGCAGCGAGGGGTTCTACGGGCGTCGGGCGCCATCTCGTAGAATGCGCCCTTTCGTCTCGACCCCTGCGCGATCGATTCATGCCGCAGCGCAAGATCCTCGTCACCGCGGCTCTGCCGTACGCCAACGGCCCGATTCACGTCGGCCATCTGGTGGAGTACATCCAGACCGACATCTGGGTCCGTTTTCAGAAGCTGCGCGGTCACCGCTGCATCTTTCTCTGTGCCGACGATACCCACGGCACGGCGATCATGATGAGCGCGAAGAAGGCCGGCATCTCGGAGCAGGCCTGGATCGACCGGATGCGGGAGGAGCACGTTCGCGACTTCGCCGCCGTCGGCGTCGAGTTCGATAACTACGGCAGCACCCACAGCGACGAGAACCGCGAACTTTGCGGACGGTTCTGGAAGGCGCTGCGCGACGCCGACCTGATTCAGTCGAAGCAGGTCGACCAGTTATTCGATCCGGAGGCGGGGATCTTCCTGGCCGACCGGTTCGTCCGCGGGACGTGCCCCAACTGCAAGACCGCGGACCAGTACGGCGACTCCTGCGATCGGTGCGGCGCGACCTATTCCGCCGCCGAGCTGATCGACCCGGTCAGCGTCTATTCCGGCGCGACGCCGGTGATGCGCTCCGCCGAGCATGCGCTTGTCCGGATCGAGAAGCTGCACGACTTTCTCGACGACTGGACGCAGACCGGAAATCGGCTCCAGCCCGAAGTCGCTAACTACCTCAAGAGCCAGTTCCTCGACAAGGAACTGAAGGACTGGGACGTCTCGCGGCCCGCGCCTTACTGGGGCTTCGAGATTCCCGACATGCCGGGGAACTACTGGTTCGTCTGGTTCGACGCGCCGATCGGATACGTCGCCTCGACGCACCAGTGGTGCAAGCGAAACGGCGAATCGCTCGACGACTGGTGGCTCTCCCCCGACGTCGAGATCCATCACTTCATCGGCAAGGACATCGCCTACTTCCACACGCTCTTCTGGCCCAGCATGCTCAAGACGGCGGGATTCACCCTGCCGGCGAAGGTTCACGTCCACGGCTTCCTGACCGTCAACGGTCGGAAGATGTCGAAGCGGGACGGCACGTTCATCAAGGCGGCGACGTATTCGAAGCACTTCCCGGCCGCCTGCCTGCGGTACTACTTCGCGTCGCGGCTGGGACCGGGGCTCGATAACCTCGATCTGTCGATCGACGAGTTTCTGGCCAAGACCAACGGCGATCTCGTCGGGAAGGTCGTGAACCTCGCCAGTCGCACGGCCAAGTTCGCCGAAGCGACGGGCCTCTCGAAGGAGTACCCGGAAGACGGCGGACTCTTCGCGAACGGCGCCGTCCAGGGGGCCTCGATCGCGGAGTCGTACGAGAACTGCGACTACGCCCGCGCGACGCGGCTGATCATGGAACTGGCCGATCGGGCCAACGAATACGTGGAGAGCGCGGCGCCCTGGACGCTGAAGAAGGATCCGGCTCAGGCGCAGCGCCTGCAGGACGTCTGCACCGTCGCGCTGAACCTGTTCCGCCAGATCGCGACCTACCTCGGCCCCGTCCTGCCGGAGCTGAAATCGCAAACCGATCGACTGCTGACGGTTCCGGCGACGACGTGGGAGGACGTTTATCGCCCACTCGCCGGCACGCCGGTTGCACGTTTCGAGCACATGATGAAGCGGATCGAAGCCAAGGACTTCGAAGCGATGATCGAAGAAAGCAAGGAAGAGAACGCCTCGGCAGAGGCTGCGACCGGCGCGCCCGCGGCGGCGGCAGCGACCGCTTCGCCCGCTGCGGCGCCGGCCTCGTCGGATGACGACGGACCGCTCAAGGCGGAACCGCTGGCCGAAACCTGTTCGATCGAGGATTTCGGCAAGGTCGATCTGCGGATCGCCCGGGTGATCGCCGCCGAACCGGTCGCCGAGGCGGACAAGCTCCTGCGTTTGACGCTCAGTCTGGGCGGAGACGAACGCCGGAATGTGTTCGCCGGCATCAAGAAGGCCTACGATGCCGAAGCGCTGGTGGGGCGCCTGGTGGTGATGGTCGCCAACCTTGCGCCGCGAAAAATGCGCTTCGGAATTTCCGAAGGGATGGTCGTCGCCTCAGGTCCGGGCGGCGAAGAGGTCTTCCTCCTCTCGCCCGACGACGGAGCGAAGCCAGGACAGCGCGTTCACTGACGTCGTCCGCCCCTCGGGGCGACGCGGCGGACGAACGCGGGAGCGGAACGACATGATCTGGCGGTTATTCGAATACATCGCGGACTCGGCCGTCCTTCGCCCGAGCGTCGATCCGATCCCGTACGAAGACGGGACGAGCCGCAGGGTTCGCTGGACCATCGGCGACGTCGAACTGTTCGTCCGGCGGAACTATCGCGACGCGACGCTGGAACCGGAAGCCTATCTGGTGAAGTTCTCCGGAACGGGCGGCCGCGCCGAACGGAGCTCCATCCACCCGGTCGATCTGGCGACCGACGTCCGGTTCGAAGTCTGGTGCGTCAACCCGCCCGGCTACGGGAACAGCGCCGGGCCGGCGAAGATGCGGCACTTCGCCGCCGCCGCGGATGCCGTGATCGAGATCATCGCGGAAGAGGCGAACGGTCGCCCCATTCTGACGTCGGGCAACAGTCTCGGCACGACGATGGCGCTCTATCTCGGAACGCGTCCCGAAGTCTCGGGCGTCTGGTTCCGCAATCCGCCGCCGCTGCGGCAACTGATCGGCGAAACGCACGCCTGGTGGAATGCGGGGCTCATCTCGCGGGGCGTCGGACGGGCAGTACCGAAGACTCTGGACAGCCTGGAGAACGCCGCCAAGTGCGACAAGCCGGGCCTGTGGATCTGCAGCCTGCAGGACCACGTGGTGCCGGTGCGGTATCAGCAGATGATCGCCGACGCCTACGCAGGGAAGCTCTTCAAGGCCGAACTGGCCAAGGCCGATCACGGCGATCCGCCCGATCTCGACGAGCGGGACGCTTACATCGAACTCAACCGGGAATGGTTGAAGGCCACGCTCGGTCGCGGTCTGGTCGATCCGATCAAGACGGAGGACCTTCCTCACGGTCCCGCCGGAGGCGATACCTGGGGCGAGTATTGACGGGCTTGGTCCTCGGAGGGCTTACACCCTCCGCTCGCCAGGGAGGCTGAAGCAGGGACGGCGATTCACCCGACCAGATCGAGCGCGCCGAAGCGGCCCTGATGCTGGACTTCGTCGCGGATCGCTCGCATCACCGCCAGGAAGCTGTCGATTTGCACCGGCTTTCTGAGCAGGTGCCGCACGCAGGACGGCAGCTCGACCAGATCCTCCTCCTCGGCGTCGGCGACGACGATCACCTGCACGTCGGCGAGGTCGGGCGTCGATCGAAGCACGTCGAGCGGTCCCTCGCCCGAGGGCGAAAGCTGGCTCGAATCTAGCATCACCAGCTCGGGCCGCGGGGCCCGGCGGTAGATCCCCTCCTGCCGCAGGAACTGCATCGCCGCAGCGCGGTTGCGCACAAGCGAAACCCGCTGCCGAAAGGGCAATTGCTCCAGCGCCGCGAGCGTCGCCTGCGCATGCGTCAACGCATCCTCGACGACGAGAATCTCCAGCGGTTTGCCGGTGACCGTGTTCTCGGAGAAGAAGTCGTCCATCGATGTTGGCCAGAGTCCGCGAGACGCGGCGGCGACGGCGGGGGAGAACGTCGATTATGGCAGGCTTGGGCGGGCCTTCAACGGCGCAGGGCGAAAGAGTCGCCGAAAACTGGTGCGTGTCGCACGCACATGCGGCGTTACCGGCGATTTGAATCCTCGTGGAATCGGCGTACAGGCCGCTACCGTTTCGCGAGACGCGTTCAAGGCCGAAAACTCGCGTCAGGCGGATCAGCCTTGCTCTGCCGGACTCTCCGCGCGTGAGTCGCCGCGTTTCCGTTCGGCCACCGCTCGCTCGGCCGCAGTCCGCAGACGGGCCGGCAGCGTTTCCGCGTCGAACAGCAGGAACGACCGCTCCCTCGAATCGAGGACCCGTTCGTCCCGCAGTTCGCGTTCTAGCGTCGCGACCTCCTGTCGCGTCTGCTCGATGCGCTGGCTCAGCCCGCCGCGAAGTTCTTCCCGAGCGTCTGACAGGCGTCGATGAAGCTCCGCGTCGATTCCGGACGAGCCGATCCGAAGCAGCGTCTCCTCGATGCGATCGAGCGTCGGTTCGCTTTTCGAATCCGTCGCCTCTGCAGCGTAGCTCTCGGGATGCTGCGTCAGATCGCGAAGCAGCAGGGACTTCTCGCGCAGACTTCGCTGCAGGGCTTCCGGCGTGCGATCCGTCAGATTGAACGTCGCGGTCGCGATCAGATACGCCGGCGGGCGGACGCCGAACCAGGCGCCCATCAGCAGGTCAGCCGCTTGATCGTACTTGGCGCCGCCGATGCCGTGGAGGAACGCGTCGCCCAGGATCATTCGCATCCAGATCGTCGCTGCGAGCGCCCGCGGTCGAAGCGCGACGCCGCGGCGCGAGAGCGCCTCCAGACGCAGCGCCCCCTCCGACAAATCGTCGAACGGATCGATCGAATGGCGCTCCCCTGCGAGGTCGGAGAGTTCGATCCCGCCTCCGCCGGTCCCGCGAACGAACAGGCGCCGTCGACGGGCATCGTCCTTCGTCCAAATCCAGAAGGGCGCTTCGATCCAGCCGTCCCGCTCGACCAGATCGGGCGCCGGGTGCGTCCTGCTTCGCAGTCGCTGCACCTGCCGGACGGCCAGCAGCGACGCGTTGTAAAGCTGCCGAAAGTCTTCCGCGTTCTGCAGCAACAGCGACGCGAACTCGCGAAAGGACGATTCTTCCGCCAGCTTCGAGAAGGGAATCTCCAGCGTCGAAAGGCCGACCCGACCCTCGTAGCGATGCCGGGCGAGGGCGACGAACTGCCCGAAGCTCTCCGCCGAATGGATCAGGTCGCCGGCTCCTTCGAACAGATTCTTCGCGATCGGTTCGCCACGGCCGGGCCAATGCTCCTGACGAAACGCGATCAGCCGATCGGGAAATGCCTGGAGGTACGACCGGTCGACGATCGGGGCTCGTTCGAACGGCAGCGGAAGCGCGGGGCGATCGACGTCGAGCGACTCCTGACGCACGCCGGCCGGCGTCATCGCCGGGTGAACGACGCTCCGCTTCGCACACAGGTCGTAGTCGATCAGCACGTTGATCGGCACGACCGGGCGCTCGCTCGTGCGGGCCTCCTCCGACAGGACGAAGTTCTTGAACCAGACGCCCGGGTGAAAGAACTCCGGCTGGTGTCCCGAGAGGAGCAGCGTCGCCCGCTCCGGCACGACCGGCAGATCGTCGCGATACGACTGCGACCACGCGACGGCCTCTGCCAGCAGTCGCTCCCGCGCCTGCCGGCGCCATCGCAGCAGTTCCGCGGCGTAAGGCGAATCGGAGACGTCGAACGCCGGCGCCTCGATCGCCGTCGCCTCGCGTTCGCGGCGATTGGCGACGTACAGAGCCTGTCCCGGAAGACGCGGAGCACGGAGCTTCGGATCGGGCGGGTACTCGCGGAGCAGATCGTCGACCGTCACGCGAGTCCGGGCATTCGACGCGGCGACGCTCGGATTCACGACGTTCTCGCTCCGGATCTGCTGAGCCCCGCGTGATCGATCTGGCACGGAGGGCCTACACCCTCCGCTCGCCTGGAACGAACCCAGCGGCGACGACGCCAAACGCAACGATGCCTAGCGGCGACCGCAATCGCGAGCCAGAACGTCCGGCCGGGGAAGGCGCGTGGCGTCGATCGTCCGTTCCATCACCAGGCGATAATACTGCAACCGCACGTCGGAGTCGTCGAGAGCGCCCCCGAAGGAGCGATTCTCGTCGAGGTAGATTCGCGGCACAGGCGCTTCGACGACGGAGAGTTCCGCAGCGACCGCTTTGACCCAAAATTCCAGCGGCATGGCATAGCCCCACTCGCTGATCGAGAGCTTTTTCAGAGCCCCGGTGCGATAGGCCTTGAAGCCGCAGAACGCGTCGGTCAGACGCAGTCCCAGCCGTTGATTCAGTTCCGCCGTGATCGTTTCGTTGATCCGTCGCCGCGCGGCAGGCGCATCGTCGTCTTCGGGCAGATCGACGAGATACCGGCTCCCCGAGACGATGTCCGCGCCCGCGTAGTCGTCGCGCCAGCCGGGACCCTTCTTCGTGAAATGGCAACTCGCGGCGGAGAGGCCCTCGATCAGGTCGCCCATCGCCGCCCGAGCGAGTTCCGGGATCCGCTTGGGCTGATGCTGGCCGTCGCAGTCGATCGTCACCAGGACGTCGTAGCCGCCGTCGATAGCGTGCTCGAACGCGGTCAGCAGGGCCGCACCGTATCCACGATTCTGAACGTGCGTCGCGACGGATAAACGGCCCAACTCTCCCGCCGGAGCGGCAGCCAGTCGAGCGAGAATCTCGGGCGTCGCGTCCTTCGATCCGTCATCGACGGCCAGAACGTCTTGGGAGTGCTTGCGGACCTCGGAGAGCACCCCTTCGAGGTACTTCTGCTCGTTGTAGACCGGAACGGCCGTAAGGACGCGATAGGTCATAGGGAACCCTTCCTGGCCTCGAGGCGAATCGCCGCGGATCGTTCGTATCGGCGGCGATTCCGCTCGTCGACTCAGTTTCGTCAGAGCTTCGAAATTTGCGCGTTTCTGGACGCCATCGCCGGAGGACGACCCGTATCATCCGGCGCCGCCCTTGGCGGACCTTCGATGTCGATGGCGGACGCGAGGTTACGGGATGAACCGGAGCGACGTCGCGCCTCTTCACCTCGCCATGTCGCCTCGACATGGCGAAACGTGCGAACGACGCGCCGATCGGCAGGTTCTCGACGATAGCCGCAGCGGCAGGGAAAATCGAGGATTCTCGCGTCAGCTCCTTCGCGAACCGATCAGCGTCCGCAGCGGCTGCATCGCCTGTCCGGCCTGCGTCGCTTATGCGTAAGCCGAGTCCTCTACGCGTAAAGCATCAGCGGGTTCGATTCGGTCCGGCTGGCCCAGGCTTTCACGTCCCGCAACTCGGCGGAGATCTGCCGGGCAAGCGCTTCGACGCCGAACCGTTCGCTTTCGTAATGCCCCAGCAGGATGGTTTCGATCCCCATCGCCCGGGCTTTCAGTACGTTGTGAAAGGTCATTTCCCCTGTCACGAACAGGCTGCATTCGCGAGCCGCCGCGAGCGCCAGCAGGTCGCCTCCGCTGCCGCAGGCGATGCCGACCTTGTGGTGGGTGGTTTCCAGGTTGCCGCAGAACCGCAGCGTTCCCTGCGGAAACTTTTCGCGAAAGTGCGAAAGCATGTCCTCCAGGGTGGCTGCCGGGATGCAGCTTCCCATTCTCCCGACACCTGCCGAGCCTTCGTACGACGTCGAGAATCCCGCGCTATCTTCGAGCGGAGCGATAGCCTCCAGCCGCAGCATCCGCGCGATCTGCTGATTGATCCCCTGGAACGTCCCGTCGTAGGCCGTGTGAGCGCTGTAGACGGCGATTTCGTGCTCCAGCAGGTCGAGCAGCATCCGCCCCTCCGCATCGTCGTCCGCAATCCTTTTGAAGGGTCGAAACGGAAAGGGGTGGTGCGTGATCACGATCTGCGCCTGACCGTCGATCGCTTCCTTCACGACCTCCGCCGTGAGCGTCAGGCAACAAAGCGCCTTGGTCGCCTCGCGATCTCGACGCCCCAGGAGGAGCCCGACGTTGTCCCACTCCGCGGCGAGTCCGAGAGGGGCGACCTGGCCCAGGTAATCGCAAAGTTCGGCGATCTTCATGCGGATGGCTCAGAGGAGAGGTTCGACGACGTAAGCGACGCCAGGAGTCGTTATTCTCCCCGCTCGAAAGTCAGGCACAAGCGAGGCAGGGTCCTCATGCGGTCGACCGTGCCGGGAAGAATCTTGAATTGATCTTGCCCCGGAATCCGCAGCCCTGTGAAGATGAGGGTCGTCCGTTCGAAGGAATGTCGCAGGAGGCGACGTTCTGAACGCGGACGCGGAATTCAGGGATCGAATTCCGAGGGGCTCGCCGCTTCGGTCGAGTCTCGCGAAGAACTACCAGGGAGGGTTCGCGGTGCAGACCGTCTCCACGATTGCGCTCTGTCTTTCGCTGCTGGGAGCGCCCCAGGACCCGACGCTGGTCTTCGTCACCTCGACGCATTGTCCGCACTGCGACGTCATGAAGCCGATTCTGGCTCGGATGGCCCAGCAAGGCTATCGGATCCAGACGGTCCACGGCGATCAGGACCTTGCGACCGTTCGTCAGCTCGGCGTCAACGGCTACCCGACGTTCCTCCTGATGGAGAACGGCCAGGAAGTCGACCGCCTGGTGGGGTCGAAGTCCTACGAAGCGATGGTCGCCTTCGCCGGCTCCGCGAAGATGGGTGCCGGGCCTGCTTCGTCGCCGCAATTCGGGCGTCCCGAACCCGGCGCTCTGGGCGATGTCCCGGCGCCATCGATGGCTCAGAATTCGCCGCCCGCCGTTCCGCGTCAGCTTCCCGGCTTTCCGGCCGCGCCGCTCCCTGATCCGAACGCGATGGGCGATCGCATGTCGGCGGGTCAAGGTCGCGACGTGAATGATCCGATCGCCCGGGCTCTCGGCGCCACCGTCCGGATCAAGATCGAGGACGACGGAAGCGTCTCCTACGGCACGGGGGTCATCGTCGACGTGCACCGCTCCGGCAACGGAGCCGAGGCGCTGATCCTGACGTGCGGTCATCTGTTCCGCGACTCGAACGGCAAGGCCGCGCTGACCGTCGACTTTCCGACGCGGCAGGACAACCGCCCCGTCCCGGGCAAGCTGCTGCAGTTCGTCGCCGACGACGCTGACGTCGGTGCGATCTACGTCATGCTGCCGTTCGACGTGACGCCGGTTCCCGTCGCTCCCGATCAGTACCGTTCGACCGTGGGGCAGGCCGTCTTCTCCGTCGGTTGCGACCAGGGGGGCGACGCCCGGGTGATGCAGAGCAAGGTGAATTCGATCGATCGTTACGTCGGTCCGCCGAACATCCAGGCGAGCGGAGCCCCCACCCTCGGTCGCAGCGGCGGCGGCCTGTTCGATGCCGAAGGTCGCCTGATCGGCATCTGCAACGCCATGGATGCACAGGACGACGAAGGGATCTACGCGGCGCTGCCGCTGATCCACTGGCAACTCGCCCAGATCGGCCAGGAAGGACTCTACAAGAACCAGGCGCTCGCGGGCCCCGTGATTCAGCCGCTGATCAACAACGTGCCGGGACAATCGCCAGGCGTTCGAGGGGTCGGTTATGACCAGGGCGACGGCAACCCGCTCCAGTCTCTCGGGTATCAGCAGCCGATCGAACAGCCCGCTCAACCGAATCTCGAAGCGACGGTCATCCTCCGCGACCGGAACCGTCCGAACGATCCGGGGCGTACGTTCACCATCCAAAATCCCGCGCCCGATCTGATTCAGGCGCTCCAGCAGCAGAACGGCCAGCGTCTGGGCGGATCGGCCCCGAGCGGGCCGCAGCGCTGAGTCGGACTCCCCTCGCAGCACGTCCCGGTACGCCTGTAGGAGCATCGCCATGATCGCGATTCGCATGACTCGTCCCGCCTTGACGCTGGCGACGCTGGTACTCGTCGGCGCCGCTGCGCAGGCATTCCCCCACGTCGTCAGCCGCGCTCAGGCGCAGCTCGTCACGCCGCCGCTCTCGACCGAGGCAGGCGTTCCCGGCCAGATCGGCGATCCGAACGAGTACCTCAAGGAACAGCTCGTTCTCTACATTCGTCCGCGACTGCCCGAAGAGATGGCGTTCATCGACTACGTCGTGCTGCAGGTCAAGCTGAAGGTCCTGCCCGTGCAGATCCCGAACTCGGCCATGCTCTACGCCCGGGTGAAGCAGCCCTATCCCTTCCCGTACTTCAAGATGGCCGTGCTGGAACTGGCCAAGCGGGAAAAGATCATCCTGGTCAAGCTTCCTCCCAGCACGACGACGCCGCAGACGCTGCCGCGGTAGGGTCGGACGTGGCGCCGGCGCATGAAAAAAGGCTCTCGATCAGATTCGATCGAGAGCCTTTCGCGATTTCAGGGAAGCGATTCAGCGAACCTGCTCAGCGGACCGAGAGGCCGAGCGCGAGCCATCCGTCCTGCGGGACGAACTGCTCGATTCGTCCGCGACCGGCGAGTCGCGACTCGCCCGGCACCGCCAGGCCGTCGGCGCCGACTTCGGCGGGGAAGGCCCGTTCCAGACGCTTCTGCAGGAAGACCCTGAAAGCGATATCGGACGTGCTGAGGTTCTGGGCGCCGGGGAAGACGATCTCGACTTCGCCCACGCGACGGAGCACGACGCCGTTCGGACCGCTGACCGGTTCGTAGGTCGCCCGGGCGTCGATCGATCGACGGATTTCCTGATCGCCGCGAGTGAATCGGCGACCGCGAAGGACGACCGTGACGCGTCCGTCCGCGAACTCGACGGCGATGGGCCGCGTGCGGGGAAGCGTGACCGACCAGGGCTCTTCGTCGAGGCCTTCGGTATCGAGCGCCACGCCTGCGGGCAGGCCCTTGAGCTGCTCCCGCATCTGGTCGCTCGTGATCGTTTTGCCGCCGAGCAGGAGTTCGGCGACGTTGCCGATCGCCGACTCGTGAACGGTCACCTGTAGATCGCCGTCGACCGGAATGACGGGCGGAGTCGCTTCCACGCCGAGTTGCGTCGGACCGGCGACGACCGCGTTTCCGAAGAGCTCGTGCTCCGTCGTCTGGACCGAGATCGCCTGCGGGAACAGTCCGCCCCGTTCGAGCGGCGCGACGAATTCCGCTCCGTAGCGACCGTTCGCCTCGGCCGCGGCGCTGCCGACGCGTTCCTGGATCTGCTGCCGCGCACGGAGCGCCGCCCGCTGGGAGGCGATCGCGTCCGCCTCGCCCTTCTGCTGGGCGATCCGACGGCGAGCGATCGCTTCGATCAGCGGCCCTTTAGCCTGCACGCCGGTGATGGTCGAAACCGTCGGCGCGTGAGCCGACGGAGAGCCGGTCGTGAAGTAGCCGTCGCTGAAGTACAGGGGCTGCGTCGCGTACACGTCCGAATGCCCGATCGAGCAGATCACGACGCCGCGGTTCGTGCCGACGTTGTTCGAGGTCGTGTTCGCGTCGACCACGACGCAGATCGTCGCGCCGTTCAGGTTCGGCTTCAGGTCCAGGCTGGCGTATCCGACGGTCGTCGCCGTGCCGTGGATATCGGTGCCGAGGATCACTTCATGCACGGGGCGAACGTCGTAAACGGGCTGACCGCCCAGTCGCGAAGCCGCCGCCTCGTTCGAGCGAATATAGATGTTGGGTCGACCGAACCGCTGGCGGACTCGCTGAGCGATGCCCGGCGCCTGCTGGGCGCTCTCGAGCCAGCCGACGATTTGTCCGATCTCCGACAGGGCCTGATCGTCGGCGTCGCCGTCGAAGGTCTGCAACGTTTCGGCCAGGCGATCGAGTTGCTGACCGTACTGCTTCTGCAGCTCGCCTTCGTTCAGACGGGTGAAGTAGAGCCGGCTGCCGTACTCTCGTAGCGACGCGCGAAGTTCGAGGAGCGAATCCCACTCCAGCCCTGCCTGCGGTCCGTAGAGCTTCGCGTCGGTCCCCTGAAGCGTCGTCAGATCCGGCTCGGGCGAGCGGAGCGTCTCGGCGAACTCTTTCAGGTTCAGAAAGTTTTCCCATCCCTGACGCTTGTCAGCCGAGGTTCGGGAAAGCTGCGATTCCAGCCGACTCAGGGCCGCAAGCAATCGCTGCCGATCCTGTTCGATCGCGGTGGGGGGAATCGGAACGAAGTTCTCCTTCGCAGCCTGGATTTCATCGACCAGCCCCGCGGTCTGCGCGGCTGCGGGAGAAGGTCCCTGCACGCCGAGCTTGCGGTCGAGAGCCTCCCGGAGCGCGACGAAGCGCCGGTTCTCCAGCCCGGGGACCGATGCCTGAAGGCGAGCTACCGCATCCTGGAAGATCGCGGGATCCGCCTCAGGTTGTTTCGCCGCCTCGACGAGCGTGTCGTAGCCGAGGTACTCCTTCCAGCCGGCGCCGTTCGGACTTCCGTCGAGCCAGGCGCCCAGCGAAGCGAGTTCGCCGGAGAGCCGCTCGTCCGCGCGGACAGCGTTGGCCGTGCCGAGGGCCGAAAAGAGAGCAGCCGCAAGAATTACGACTCCCCGAACTGCCCGTCGTCGCGAACCTTGCATGGGGGGATACTCCTGAAGTCGTCGCAGGGTGTGAAGAGGATCAGCCGCCGCTGGCGTGGACCGCGAAGGCTGGGCGCTCCCAAGATCATAGTGAAACCGCGGCCTCGCCAAGCCTTACGATCGCTTCAAATTCCCTATTCTTCAGCGACCGAGGGATATTCCTGCGAACTCGTTCAGGATATTCCGATTCTCGACCGCTCTTCCCCGGCCCGAGAAGCGGCCATACTTCCCGCTTCTCCCGCACCTTGAGGGCGTCTGTCGCAGGACGATTTTTATGGAAACGTTCACCCTGGAGCAGGTCGCGGTCTATCTGCATCTGACTCCCGCACAAACGCTGCGACTGGCGGAACGGGGGAAGCTTCCGGGCCGGAAGGTGTCAGGCGAGTGGCGCTTCACCGACGATCAGATCCACGAATGGCTGGAAGAGCGGCTGGGAGTCTCCGGCGCTGAAAACCTCGCCGACGTCGAGGCCGTGCTGGAGCGTCGACACCCGGCGGCCGAGGAACTGAAGCTCGCCGCGCTGCTTCCCGAGGCTGCGACCGCGATTCCGCTCGACGCGCGCACCCGACGCAGCGTCGTCGACGCGATGGCGAAGCTGGCCGCACAGACAGGGTGGCTGTGGGATCCCGACGTGATGACCGCGGCCCTGCTCGAACGGGAGACGTTGCATTCGACCGCTCTTGACGTCGGCGTGGCATTTCTTCACCCTCGCCGGCCGATGCCGCATATCCTCGGCGACACATATCTGGCGTTCGGACGGACGCCGCAGGGGATCCCGTTCGGAGGTCCGCGAGGCGTCCTCACGGATTGCTTCTTCCTGATTCTCGCCCTCGACGACGCGGCTCACCTGAAGATCCTCGCTCGCTTGAGCCGCCTGGTCGCGGACGCCGCTCGGCTGACCCGACTGCGAGAGGCGTCGAGCTACGCGGAACTTACGGACCTCCTTCGCGAGTTCGACGACGGCGAAGTCTGACCGCGCCGAACGATCGATCTCTCCCGCTCTCACCGTTTCCGGCTGAACCATGCGCATCGTCTGGCTCGGCGACCGAGAAACGCCGACCTTCCGCCAGACGGCGGAGGCGATCGCCCGCGATCCGCGCGTGAGCGAATTGATTCCCCGATCGCTCGACGCGCCCGTCGTATCGGTCGCAGGCGAACTGCAGTCCGCTGACGGCGTCGTGCTGGGGGTTCACCACTTCGAACCGCAGACGGCCGGCTGGCTGGCGCGATTAAACGAAGCGCTCGACGCGTCGCGCTGGCGAGTCGCGCTCGGTCCCTTCGCGGCGGTCGCGGCCAGGGCGCCCTTCGACGTCCTGCACCGTCAAGGCTTTCTGACGAGCGTCGGCCCCTTCGCGGTTCGCCGCTGGCTCGATCGGCTGGCGAGCAGGCACTCGTCGACGCCGATCGCGTCGCCCCCGCTGCGCGTTCTGATCTGGGAGCCTTCAGGGGAGCGCAGCGGCATCGACCCGCGGGTCTTCGCTTCCGATTCGTCGAACGTCGCGAACGAGGCGACCCTGATTACGCCCCGCACGTTCGGGCTGCCGTTCTCGCCCGACGTAGTGGTCGCGTGGATCACCGCCGACCTGAATCGGGAGGAACGGGTCCATCTGGGTCAGGTGCGGAGCGCGACCTCGCATGCCCGCTGGATCGCGGTCTACGCGACGCCCGCCGCAGCGAAGCGTTTCCCTATGAAGGCGGACGCGACGCTGATCTGGCCGTTCGACGTGGAGGATCTTCGACTCGCGGCGGCCGGCTTCGCCGCCATCCAGGAGAGCGCCCCGCCCCTCGATCGGGCGGCGTGACGCTCCCTCTCTTGTTTGCCATGGCTGGCTTGTCCAGCCGTGCCGAATGGAGAGAACGTCGCACGCACGGCTGGACAAGCCAGCCATGGCACACAGACCGGCAGGGTCGGCATGGCACACAGAGCCGTCGAGCCTGACGAACAAAGCTGGGCCGACCGCTATTCGCGATCGAAGTCGACGCTCTGCGGCAGGTCGCTCAGGCTCTCCAGCCCGAACAAATCGAGAAAGCGGTCCGCCGTGCGGTAGACGGGCTTCGCCCCGGCGCCCCGATCGAGCGCCAGCAGATTCCGCCGGACGAGTTGATTCAGCAGGGCGCCGCTCGGCTTGCTGCGCAGTCGGTCGATCGACTCGCGATCGATGGGCTGCCGGTAAGCGACGATGGCGAGGATATCGACCGCCGCCTGCGACAGGCGAACTTCCTTCAGCCGCCCGTGGAAGCGCTCCCGCAGATCGCCCAGATCGGGACGGAGGACCATGCGGTAGCCCTCCGCCGACGCGACGATCGCGTAGGGGCAATTCAGCTTCTCGTACTCTTCGTTCAGCTCCGCAACCCAGGCGTCGATCTCGTCCGGGCGCACGCCGCGCATCGACGCCGCCGTCCGTTCGGCAGAAAGCGCCCGATTCTCCGGATGACCGACGAAGAGCATCGCCTCGAGGATGCTCTTGGGCGTAACGACGGACGTATCTTCCGCGGGCGGAATTTCGTCGTCTTCCTCGCCCCCCTCGCTTGCCGCGACCGCCGGGTCGACGTCGGAAACATCTTCCTCCGCCGCATCTTCGTAGGGATCGTCGCCCTGGCGGAGCAGATCCGCGAACGCCTGCGACAGATCTTCCAGCGACAACCCGCCGTCGTCGGGCGCGGCGTCGAACAGCGAGTCGCGGTCGTCGGCGAAATTCATCGGAGACAGAATCGGCGGATTACTGACCCTGCAACTGATGCGAGCGGGCCATGGCGTCTTCGGCCATCTGGATGTACTTGCGATCGCCCGTCCCGGCGAAGGCCCGCTGCATCGTCAGGCTCATCGCGGTGTAGTTGAACGGATCGGAAGGCTCCAGTTCGCACGCCTTCTGGGCATGTTCGACCGCGGCTTCGTGGTTCTTGAGCCGCCCGCATAGAACCGCCAGCGCCAGGTGCGCCAGCACGCACCGTTCGTCCACGGTCAGCGCCTGTTCGTAGGACTTGACCGCTTCTTCCAGTTTTCCTGCGTCTTTGAGGCGTTCGCCTTCATTGCAAAGTTCGATCGCGTCGGACATGGGGAAAACTCCAGCGGCGGGCAATGGCGGACGATGAGAGGCAGCATCGATCAGACGTTCAGCATACGGGAACGTCCAGCCATCGACGATAGGGCCATGCGTCCCGCAACGACGCGTCGCCTGACGTTCATTCCGCTCTCGAAAAACTGCCGTCGCGGCGTCTGGGACCTTTCGCTACAGTCCGAAACAGCCGTCTCTCGCCCGTGTCGACAGGGAAGTCGTCCTGTGAGCCGCATTCATCCGACCGCGATCGTCAGTCCGCAGGCCGTCATCGGACAGGACGTGTCGATCGGCCCCTTCTGCATCATCGAAGACGACGTCACGATCGGCGACGGTTGTCGACTCGAGGCGAGGGTCACCGTCTGCTCCGGCACGCGCCTCGGCAATCGCAATCATCTGCATGACGGCGCGGTCGTCGGCGGCAAGCCTCAGCACGCCCGCTGCCCCGAAGAGCTGGGTCTGACGATCGTCGGCGAAGGCAACGTCATCCGGGAATACGTCACCATCCACCGCGGCCTCCACCCGGGCAGCGATACGGTGATCGGTTCCGGCAACATGCTGATGATCGGCGTGCACATCGCGCACGACTGCCGGATCGGCGATCAGTGCATCATGGCGAACAACGCCCTGCTGGCCGGTCACGTCACCGTCGGCAGCAAGGCCTACCTGTCGGGCGCCGTCGCGGTGCATCAGTTCTGCCGCATCGGGTCGTACGCGATGGTGGGCGGACAAGCCCATCTCACCAAGGACGTACCCCCCTACGTGCTGCTCGACGGTCAATCGACCCTGGTAGTGGGATTGAACTCGATCGGCCTGAAGCGGAACGGCTTCCGCGAGGACGAAATCGCCCAGCTCAAGCAGGCTTACCGGGTGATCTATCGCTCGGGCCTGAAGTGGGCGGACGTTCTTTCGGCGCTGCGGCTGCAGTTCTCCTCCGGACCGGCGGCGGCATTCCACGCGTTCCTGGTCGAAGGGAAGCGCGGATTCGTGCAGGAGCGCCGGATCCCCCGATCGGCGACCCTCCCACTGCATGCGAACGATTCGCTCGACGAAGGCGAATCGGGCATCCGCCGCGTCGGCTGATCCACGAATCGCGGAAGAAACATTCTGAAGGGACAGGCGTTCGCGCCTGTCCCTTTTTTCGTTTTCGTCCTCCCGCCGCCGAACCGGCCCGGCATCGCGGCGCGATCGTCGCGCGAGGGAACTGATCGCTGCGCGACCGATCTTCGCCCCCTATTGGTGGAACCGAGGGAAGAATCAGCGGGCGCCGCGGCCGGGCGCTCGACCGTCGCGACAGGCATCGACCCCGTCTTTCGCCGCATATTCGCGGAACCGAGGCCGTTGCGTCGCGATCCTGGCGTTATTGGCACGCCGTTTGATTATAGTCGGCGGCAGTCACGCCCCCGGGAGAGCCGGGAGGGCAGGCTTCCGTCAGCGAGGACACAAGTCACATGAACGAACAGACTCTCCAAGGGCATTGGAACGAGATCAAGGGCGGCGTCCAGAAGAAGTGGGGTCAGATCACCGACGACGACCTCCGCATGGCGAAGGGCGACGTCGACCGGCTCGTCGGTCTGATCCAGCGCAAGACGGGCGAAGGCCGCGAAGCCATCATGAAGTTCATGGAGGAGACCGCCGGCATCTCCGCGGGCACGCTCGCGCAGGTCATGGAAAACGTCCGCACGTACGCCCAGCAGGCCTCGGAAACGTCCGGCGAGCAGGCGCAGTACGCGATGGATGCGGCCCGCCAGGGCTACGAGAACACCGAGGAACTCGTCCGTCAGCGTCCGATGGAATCGATGCTGACCTGCTTCGGCGTCGGCATTCTGACCGGCGTCGTCGTCGGCCTGATGATTCGCCGCTGATCGCCGCGGACGGCGACCGGAGCCGTCTTCGAAACATTCGTCGGCGTGCGATGCGACCCATCGCTGTGCCGTTCTGACTCAGCTTTCATGAAGGAGTCGCTGTCATGGTCGAATCCACGAACCGAATGTCGATGCCCCCTGCGGTACAGCAGTCGGCTGACGAACTGGTCCATACGATCGAGCGAAATCCGCTCCCCGCCGCGCTGACCGTCTTCGGTCTGGGCGTCGGGCTCGGACTTCTCGCCACGATCCTGGTCTCGATGGAACAGGAGCAGCCGCCCGAGCCCTGGCCGCGCCGCTATCGCCGGGAGGCGATGGGCCGCGCTTCGAACGCCATGGGCCAGGCCTCTCACGTTTCGCACGACGTGGCGAATATCGCGCAGCAAGCCGCCAAGCATGCGGTCGACAGCGTGATGCACGTTCTCCGCCGCAACTAGACTGGCTCAGGCCAGTCCAGCGAGGACGACACGGCGGCGATCCAATCAGGTCGCCGCGGCGTCGATTAGGGACAGGGCGTTCCAAGCGCCTCAATCGAGTTTTCCGTTCGACCGTCTGACCTGTTTCGCGAGAGCCTCATGGCCGAAGACGAAGCCGCTCGCCTGGAGCGGATCCGCGGACGCATGCAAAGCCTCCGAACGGATATGCATCGCGACGTGCGCGAGGTCGTCCTCTCCACCCGCGAGATGACCGACTGGAAGACCTACGTTCGGCGTTACCCTTGGGTCTGCGTCGGCGTCGCGGCAGGGATCGGCTTTTTCCTCGTCCCGACGAAGGTGCACAAGCAGTACGTGCAGCCGTCGGACAAGCAGGTCGTGAAGCTCGCCAAGGAAGATCGTCTGCACATCAATGCGGAACCCGTCGGACGACGTCAGTCATCGATGGTGACGACCGCCCTGACGTTCGTCATGAGCGCCGTCCTGCGTAGCGCCATGGCGTACGCAGGACAGCAACTCGGCAAAACGCTGCAGGGCATCACGTCGGACGAAGCAGGCAATCCGAAGAATCCGTTCGCCGATATCCGCTCTCGGGGAGGACTGTGATGGCGCCCGTCGCTGAATCTCGAGAGTTGATGGCTCCTGACGACGCTCGCCGGGCACGAGAGCTGGCACGCCTGCGTGCCGACGCCGGATCGGCCTCCGGCGCTCTCGCCGAAGCGCAGCGCTGGATCGGCGACAATCCTCAGATCGCCGTCGGCGCCGGTCTTGCGATCGGCCTACTCCTGGGATGGTGGGTCAAACGATGAGCGTCCGCAACGGGAGCAGCGCCCCGCCCCATCCGAATGTGCATCCGAACGGCGCCTCGAACGTTCGAGGACAGTTTCCGCCCGGCGCCGTCGCGCGTGATCTCGGCAGCCTCGCCCATGACACGATCGAACTGGGCGAGTTGCAGTTCGACCTGTTCAAGATCGAGCTTCGGCAGGCCGTCCTGGGTCTGATCGGACCGCTCGTCTTGTTCTTCGTCGCCGCCATGACGGTCGTCGCGTCGCTTCCCCTGCTATTATTCTTCATCGCGAACGGACTGATCGAGTGGGCGGAGTGGCAGGGCGGCTATGCCCCCTGGGCTTACCTCGCCGCGTTCGGAATCGGCGCCCTCCTGGCTGCGACGGTCGGCGTCGTGGGCTGGATGATCCTGAAGCGGAAGCTCAATCTGTTCCGCACCTCCCGCGAGGAACTGACTCGCAATATCGAGTGGATGAAGAGCGCTCTGCGTGCGGGTCGCTGAAGCGCTGGACGCTGACGCGCCGGGTGTGCAGGGGCTAAAGCGACCGGCACGGAAACGACTGGATGCCGGCTTCGAAGCCGTTCGAGCCGGACGATCGTTCGCGGCGGGGCCGAAGGCTGAGGTACGTACGTCGGGCGGTCATCCGTCAGGCTTTTCCGGAAAAGGCGAATGGACTCCCCGACCGACTCGATCCGTTCCAAAGGCCGAGCGAAGGCTCTTGCACGAGCTTCGGCGCGCCCGGAGTGGCGACTGTTTCAGCTCGTCGCTTTCACGATCGCGATCGGCGTGGCTTACTTCGCGCGGGACATTCTCGTCCCGATCGCGCTCGCCGGGTTTCTCAGTTTCGTCCTCGCGCCGATCTGCGACTGGTTCGAGCGTCGGCACGTTCCGCGGGCGCTCTCCGTCGTACTCGCCAACTGCGTCGCCGCCGGCATCATCCTGATCTTTCTGGCGATCGCGTTCTTTCAGCTCAGCGATATCGCGACTCAATTTCCGACGTATCGCGAAGGCGTGATCGAGCGAGTCCGCAGCGTTCGCTCTTTCGTCGGCGGAGGCGCGGGATCGCTGTCGAAGTCGTATCAGGACTTCACGAAAGCGGTCAGCCAGGAAACGGTCGCTCCGAAGGGCGCTGCGAGCGCCGGGGTGGCGACCGATGCTGACGGCGATATCGCCATCACGGTCGATCGGCAGGGGGAGGACAGGCGGTCGGCAGGCGACGCCGGAGCAGGAATAGGCAGCGCCGTCATCGACGACCGACCTTCGTCGGACGTGCCTCTTGTTTCCGAGTCCGGCGTCGGAGGGGAAGAAACCGAGGTCGTGCCGGTTCAAATCGTGAGCGTCCGCGAATCGCCGTTCGACCAGGCTCGCGCGCTGCTCACGCCGATCGTCGAACCGCTCGGCACGGCCGGCATCGTGATCGTCCTGTCGATCTTCATCCTGCTCAGTCGCGAGAACCTCCGCGACCGCATCATTCTGCTGCTGGGCTCCTCGAACCTGCACACCACCACCGCGGCCGTGAACGACGCGACTTATCGCGTCGGACGGTACCTGCGGATGACGCTCGTCATCAACGGAGGCTACGGCGTCGCGATCGGGATCGGATGCTTCCTGTTCGGTCTGCCGGGCGCGATCGTGCTGGGTCTGCTTGCCGGCGCGCTGCGATTTCTCCCCTACGTCGGCGGATGGCTGGCCGCGGTGCTTCCGGTCCTGCTCGCGCTGGCGACCAAGGACGGGTGGATCGTCCCGGTCGGCGTCATCGCGATGTTCGTCCTGTGCGAACTTTTCTGCAACACGGTCCTCGAACCCTGGCTCTACGGCGCCAGTATGGGGGTCACCTCCGTCGGGATCATCGTCGCCGCCGTTTTCTGGACGTGGCTGTGGGGTCCGATCGGGTTGTTCATCGCGATGCCCCTCACCGTCTGCCTGGTCGTCGCGGGATCGCACGTCCCCTGCCTCAACTTCCTCACGCTCTTGCTGGGCGAAGAGGAACCGATGCCGCCGCATGAGCGCGTCTACCAGCGACTGCTCGGCTTCGACTACGAGGAGGCGGTCGACATCGCGAACGAGTATCTGGACGATCGCACCCTCGCCGAGGCCTACGACGGACTGTTGATCCCGGCTCTCTCCGCGGCGGAACGGGATCAGCGTGCGGAGGTTCTCAACGAAGCCCAGTCGCGTTCGGTCTTCGACGGTCTGGAAGACCTGGTCGAAGAACTCCGCACGCGGAGCGCCTCGAAGAAGAAGTCGACCTCGCAGGCCGCCGAACCGACGCCCGAGCAGCGGGCCGTCGCCTGCGAGACGCAGAACGAGCCGGGCGAGCATCGTCCAGTCTTCCGCATCCTCGTCATCCCGGCGGAAGATCGCGCAGACGAAGTCGCGGCTGAGTTGCTCGCGGCGCTGATAGAGAGTCCCTGCAGCCAGGTCGAGTTGAGTTCCAGCAAGCTGCTGACGGTCGAAAAGGTCGAAGAAATCGACCGCGAGAATTACGACGCGGTCGTCATCGCCGTCGTCCCGCCTGCCGGCATGAAGCCCGCGCGCTATCTCTGCCGCCGTCTGCGTGCCAGGCGGCCTGGGATGCCGATTCTGGTTGGTCTGTTCCAGGAATCGAACTCGGACGCGACGCGCAAACTGTTCGATCGCGACGGCGCCGACGTCATCTTCTCCAAGGCGACGGAGGCCGTCGAGAAGTTCGATCAGGTCATCCGTCGACTGGCACACGTCGACCGCGAAGCGGCGGAACGACAGGCCGCTGAGAAGCAGGCCGAGAACGCTCGCGCCGAAGCGACGTCAGCGACGCCGGAGTCCCGCGAAGGGGCGAGTGTGTGAGCGCGCGGTTCGTAGCGCACGTTGCAGTTTGCGCCTGCCATCGGAGTTCGCGTGTAGCACGGAGTCGCTTCACGACGCCTCACCCAGTTTCAGCGAACCGCATGGTCTGGGTGGCCCGGATTGCTCGTCAATCCGGGCGGCGCAGCCGCAAGAGGCCGTCAGCGGCGGTCGGAATCAAGCTCCGCGGCCGGCCTTGGATCCTCTTGTCGAACTTCGTTCGACCCGGATTGCAAGCAATCCGTGCCACCCAGTCTTACGCGCGCAAACCGCAAGGTGCACTCGCGGTTCGGCGACGACGGTTCAATCGTTCTGGATGCCGTACTGGTCGAGCTTCTTTCGCAGCGTCGTGCGGTGGATGCCGAGCGCTCTCGCCGCCGCGGCGCACTGTTGACGGTAGCGTGCGAGCGTCGCCTCCAGAAACGGCGGTTCGACCAGCGACAGGAATCGCTCGTACCAGTCGCCTGATTCCGGTCGTTCTTCCGCCAGCCGGGCGGCATACTCCCGCAGCAGTCGCCGCAGAACCTCGTCCGGTTCTTCGTCGCCTTTCGCGACAGTGCGCGGCGTGGGTCGACCGCTCGGCTCCAGATGCATCGGAAGAATGCGCCCGCCCCGTGCGAGCAGTCGGGCCGATTCGACGGCGTGGCGAAGTTCCCGGACGTTCCCGGGCCAGCTTCGACGCTGCAACTCGGCGAGCGCCGCGGCGTCGAACGAACTGCCGCTCCAGGTCGATCCCTGCTCCGCTCGTCGCAGAAACGATTCAGCCAGCGCCGGCAGATCCTCGATCCGCTCCCGCAGCGGCGGAAGCTCGATCCGAAGCGCGCTCAGGCGGAAGTAAAGATCCTCCCGAAAGTCTCCCGCGCGGATCAGTTCGCCGAGATCGCGATGCGTCGCCGCCACGATGCGATAGTTCGTTTTACGCGACTGGTTCGAGCCGACCGGCGTGACCTCCTGAAGTTCCAGGCAGCGGAGCAGCTTCACCTGCAGCGAGGGCGGAATGTCGGCGACCTCGTCGAGAAAGAGCGTCCCTCCGGCTGCGAGTTCCAGCAGCCCCGTGCGCGGAGCGTCCGCGCCGGTGAAGGCGCCCCGGGCGTGACCGAACAGCTCGCTTTCGGCCAGCGAAGGATTGAGGGCCGCGACGTTGAGCGCGACGAACGGTCCGTTCGAGCGAGCGCTGTAGCGGTGGATGGCTCGCGCGGCGAGTTCCTTCCCCGTGCCGCTCTCGCCCGAGAGCAATACCGGCGCGTCGCTCGCCGCGGCGAGCGCGATCCGTTTGAAGACCTCCTGCATTCGCGGCGATCGTCCGACGAAGCCGTCGATCGTCTCCGGTTCGTTCGCGGTCGTCGGCGCCGCCGGAGCTTCCCGCGCGGCGAGCGCATGACGGATCACGCGCTCCGCCTGATCGAGATCGAACGGCTTGATGAGGTATTCGAACGCTCCCCGCCGGGTCGCTTCGACGGCGGTGGCGAGGTCGCCGTAAGCGGTCATCACGACCAGGGGCGCTTCGCCCAGTCGCGGACGCAGACGCGGCATCGCCTCCAGCCCGTCCATCCCGGGCAGCCGCACGTCGAGGAAGACGACGTCGTAGGTCTGTTCATCGACCTTCCGCAGTCCCTCTTCCGCCGACGACGCCGAATCGACCTCCAGGCCCATCGACTCGCCCAGCCGCTCCAGCCCCCAGCAGATCGCGGGCTCGTCATCGACGATCAGAAGGCGCGGCATGTGCGGACGAAGTTCGTGTCAGGCGAGCAGGGAACGTCAGTCGCCCGGATTCGTTTCGGAACGACGTGCGTCCTTCAGCATATCCCGACCAGACGCCGGCGTTCCGTCGATCGTCGAATGTTAGCGGGGTCGCGAAAACCAATGCGGTTGCAGTACGAGGATCCGGACCCGCCCGTTCTGGATGTTCGCCTGGTTCGGCTGATTCATATCGACCGCGTGCCATTTGCCGGCTTCCAGCATCGCCGACGACTCGATCACGGTCTCGTCGAACTGCGCCGGTTCGCCGGCGTCGCTATCGACGATCGTCGAATTCTCGATCCGGTAGTCGACTTCCACTTTTCCCGAGGGGCGAAGCTTCGGCGTGATCGACGCGGAGACTCCGAAAAACCGCGGAGCATCGCCGGACCCGTCGGCTGCGGGGAGGAAGCGTTCGCCTCCGACGGAAAGTTCGGCGGTGTGACCCATCAGCGTCATAATGTAGGGACGGGAAAGAACGGTGACCTGTCCGCATCCGTTCAAGATCGGATTCAGATCGATGTCCGCGGCATCGGGATCGGATTGCGCCGCGGCGAGCGACTCGTGGAATTTGTCGCGTTGATCGGCGTCGATCTCGAAAAGCACAAGCCGCATCTCCACCATTTCCGGCTCGTCCCGAAAGAAGATCCACGCCCGCATCGGCGCGAAGCCGACCATCATCCCGGCGGCGAAGATCAGCAGACCGCCGAGGCTGATCGACCAGCGCGAACGCTTCTTCGGGACGACCTCCCGCGCGGCGGTCTCCTGCGGATCGGGTCTGCCGGGATCGTTCGACGCGTCCATGGGCCTTCGTTCCTCGGAACTGCCGTCCGAACGTCGATAGACACGGAGGGCTGACACCCTCCGCTCGCCTGGGAAGCGCTCGTCCGGGACTCGCTTTCCCGCGAACTGCGTCAATCCGTCTGCAGGGCGCCGAGCTCGGGGGCGATCCGCTCCAGTTCCTGGTGGAGGTAGTTCTTCACCCGCGAGGTGGTCGTCATCCGGGAGGCCTTCTGGAAGATGGCCTCCGCATGTTCGACGGAAAGGTGCGAAGCGAGATCCTTGATCGTCGGCACGAACGCGGGGCTCATGCTGAAGCTGCGCAGGCCCATTCCGCTGAGCAGGACGAACGAACTCATCTTCCCGGCCATCTCGCCGCAGACCGTGATCGGTTTGTTCGACCGGTTGCAGCAGCGGATCACGCGATGCAGCGTTCGCAGAACCGCCGGCGCCAGCGAGTCGCAGAGGTGGTTCACCTTCGGATTGTCGCGATCCGCCGCCATCAGGTACTGGACCAGGTCGTTCGATCCGACCGAAACGAAGTCGCAGTACTTCAGCATCGTCGGGATCGTGACTGCGGCGGCCGGCACCTCGATCATGATGCCCAGCGGCGGACGGGCGTACGGTTTGCCCATCTCCTCGAGCTTTTGGCAGCAGCGTCGGACGATCTTCCGGACGCGAAGCAGTTCTTCCAGCGTCGTGATCATCGGGAACATGAGCCGCAGCGTGCCGCCGTGGCGCAATGCGTGTTCCTGCGCGCGCAGGATCGCGCGGATCTGCGTCATGAAGAATTCGGGATGCTCGAAGCTGAGCCGAATCGAGCGCCAGCCGAGGAACGGATTCGCCTCCTGGTGCCGATGGCCCAGGTAGGGAATCGTCTTGTCCCCGCCGATGTCGAGCGTCCGGACCGTCACGGTCTTACCCGGCGCCGCGTCGAAGATATCGCAGTAGGCGCAGTACTGCTCCTCCTCGTCGGGCACGTCGGGGTGCGTGAGGTAGAGGTACTCCGTACGAAACAGCCCGACGCCTGACGCGCCCATCGCCGTGGCTGTCTGAGCGTCATGCACGCTGTTGATGTTGGCGAGCAGGTGCAGCGGCGTTCCATCTTTCAGAAGCGCCGGTTCGTCGCGATTCGCCGCGAGCTGGTTCTTGAGATTGACGAACTCCCGTTCGAGCTTCCGGTAGGCGGTCAGCACCTCCGAATCAGGCTCGACGATGACGTGCCCCGTCCGACCGTCGACGACGATCGGATCGCCGGTCTTCACCTGCTTCAGGATGCCGGCGACCCCGGACACCGCGGGAATGCCGCGGCTGCGCGCGATGATCGCGGCGTGGCTAGTCTGGCTTCCCGTCTGCGTGACGATGCCGTGAACGTCGACGTTGCCGAGCGCGACCGCCTGGGAAGGCAACAGTTCCTCCGCCACGACGATCACGTTGCCTTCGAGCGGTTCGCCGTCCGGCTTGAGCACCTCGGACAGATGGGCGCTGAGCCGCATCACGACGTCGCGAACGTCGTTCAGCCGTTCCTTCAGGAACTCCTCGCTCGCGCCGGAGAACCGTTCCGCGTATTCGTCCATCAGGCGCGAAAGCGCCGCCGGGGCGGTGAGTCGTTCGTCGACGATCCACGCCCGGATCTTCTTCGTGAACGAGGCGTCCCACAGAATCGATTCGTGGACGGCGAAGATCGCCGCTTCTTCGGGACCGACCTGGCTGGCGACCTTCCGCTCGAAAGCGCGCAGGTCCGCAGCGGTCAGATCGCGGGCGGTCTCGTAACGAGCGAGCTCGGCCGAGATCTCCGTGTGGGCGAGCTTCCGCTGGGCGGTCGGAGAGACGTAGACCTGGTTGATGCAGTACGCCGTCCCCACGGCGACGCCGGGGCTGACGGCGATTCCTTTACGCATGGTCAACGAAACTACCCGAGCTTTCCGCGACCGCGAAGGAGGTCCAAACTCGTCTCGTATCCGCCGAGCGAACGGCGATCATCCGCCGGGACCTGCGACTAAGGTTCGGCAGCCTGAGGGCGACAGAACGAGGAAAGTCGATCTACCCGCATTAGCTTCGCCGAACCAAAGCAACGCCTATCCAGCGCGCGTCGAGCTATCAAGGAGAGCAATTATATCGGATGCGGATCGCGGCGCGAACGGACTTCCGAATCGTTCGCCGGACGGCGGCAGAGCCTGCGCAGCCGCGATTGTCACGCTGGACCGCGCCCGCTATACTCACCGCTTCAATTTACCGAAGTTAAGGCCCTGTCGAGGCTTCGCGCTTGCGGAGTAGCCGATGCGATTTTCGCTGGTCGACACGATCGTCGAAATCGAAGTTGGTAAGCAAATTCAGGCTACGAAAGCCCTTAGCATCGCCGAAGAGTATCTCGCGGATCATTTCCCGAGATTTCCGGTCATGCCGGGCGTCCTGATGCTCGAATCCCTCTTCCAAGCGAGCGCGTGGCTCTCCCGGGTCACGGACGAATTCCGTTATTCCACGGTCTGGCTAAAAGACGCCAGAAACGTTAAATACGCGGACTTCGTCAAACCCGGCGAAACGCTCGCGGTCCATTCGGAGCTGATCAAGGAGGTTGGCCACGAAGTGACGTTCAAGGCGAAGGCGACCGTCGAAGGTCGCGTCGCCGTGATGGCCCGACTGACGATCGTGCGAGCGAACCTCGCGGACGATCGGCCGGAGTTGGAGGCGCTGGACGCGCGGATGCGTGCGGAAAGCCGCGACCTGTTCGCGCTGCTTGACCGCACGTCCGGGCGCTCCGCCGGTTCCGTTCCGACCTCCGCGGCCTGAGGTTCGTCGTTCGCCGCGAGATGCGTCGTGCCAGGGGGGAAGGTCGCCCCCGGATCGTCCGCTCCTGATTTCCTACGACGCACCCGTCGCCCTAGTTCGAATTCATTCGCCGTTCCTCGCCTGCGGGCGTACGGCGTCGAGTCAAACGACTCTCCAGTCCGGTACTCTGGTTAGCGAAGTCGCTTCCCGCGGGAACGCACAACGAAACGTCACGGAGATTTCAACGGAATGCCTACGGATCAAGAAGTGTTCGAGAAGGTGCAGTCGGCTCTCGTCGAAGCGCTGGCGGTAGACGAAGAGGAAGTGACGCCGCAGGCGACGATCGTCGGCGATCTCGGCGCGGAGTCGATCGACTTCCTGGACATCGTGTTCCGACTCGAAAACTCGTTCGGCATCGAGATCCCGCGCTCGGAGCTCTTCCCCGAAGAGATTCTGACCAGCGGCGAGTACGTCAGCGACGGTCGAGTCACCGACGTCGGTATCGCCGAACTGAAGCGCCGCATGCCGTTCGCGGACCTGTCGAAGTTCGAGAAGAACCCGCAGGTCGCCGAGTTCCCTAACCTGCTGACGGTTCAGGATCTCTGCAACTACGTCAAGACGAAGGTCAACAAGTAGTCGCCGCGGCGGCCAGACCGCCGTCGCGATCGTCGTCGGAGCCTGTTCGTCGGGCTTCGACGCGAACTGGACGCTTCGCCTGGGAATCCGCGAACAAGTTCCTTCGAGCCTCGCGGTTCCGCTTTTCGAAAATACCCGCCGAGTTATCGCTTTCACGGGACGCGACGACGCATGCGCTGGTTTTGGATCGATCGGTTCGTCGAATTCGAGCGGGGCAAGCGCGCCGTTGCGATCAAGAACGTATCGATCGCCGAAGAACACCTGCACTCGCAAGTAACTTCCTGGCCGGCGATGCCCCATTCGCTGATCATCGAGGGGATGGCCCAGACGGGCGGCCTGCTCGTCGGCGAGTTCGGCGGTTTCGAAGAACGCGTCGTGCTCGCGAAGGTCGGCAAGGCGGAGTTCGCGTTCCCGGTCTTCCCGGGCGATACGCTGCGGTACGTCGCCGAAGTGCAACGCCTGCAGTCGGACGGCGCCATCGTCCAGGGGACCGTGCATGTCGGCGATCGCCAGCAGGCGACCATCGAATTGATGTTCGCCCATCTGGACGACCAGAACTTTCAGGGCGTCGAGCAGTTCGAACCGTCCGATATGCTGCGCTGGATGCGTCTGCTCGGCCTGTACGACGTGGGCAAGGACGAACAGGGCAATCCGCTGCAGCCGCCGCAGCGGATGCTCGATGCCGAACGAAGGGTCATGGCGCGGACGACTTAGCGAACGGGGTCGCGAACCTCGCCCGCCCTGCTTCGAATTCCCTTAGACTTGACGCGACCGGAATCCCCCTGCTTTCTTAAGTAGCTCGGACGAAGCTAGACCCGCGAACGGAATCGTCGGCGATTCGACAAGTTCGAGGCTGGTTCGCCCGGGCCCCTAAGACATCGGAGACTCGACTCGAGGGTCCGCCCCGCTCGCGACACGGATCGCCGGCGACGCCTCCCTGCTTCGATCCTCCGCCGTCCGACTCGCAATTCCACAGGCTATCGGTTCATGAGACGTCGCGTCGTGGTCACGGGCATCGGCATGGTCAACCCTATGGGCCATGACGTCGAGTCCGTCTGGAAGGGGCTGAAGGAGAGCCGATCGGGCGTCGCCAGGATCACGATCTTCGACGCCAGCAATTTCCCCACGAAGATCGCCGCCGAGGTCAAGAACTGGGGCGTCGAACTGGTCGGCGAGAACCCCAAGGACTGGGAACTCCGCGGGCGCCACACTCGCTTCGCCATCGGCGCCGCCAAGCAGGCAGTCGAAGTCTCCGGCTTCATGAACTCGGGCATCGACCCGATCGAGGTCGGCGTCTACCTGGGGAGCGGCGAAGGCAACCAGGACTTCCTCGCGTTCGCCGGCATGATGGCCGCGGCGCTGGAGGGGAACGAGCTGAACCTGGTCAAGTTCTGCCAGCAGGGCCTGAAGACGCTGAACCCCACGATCGAACTGGAGCAGGAACCGAACATGCCGGCGGGCCATGTCGCCGCCCTGTTCGACGCGCAGGGACCCAACAGCAACTGCCTCACCGCCTGCGCGGCCAGCAGTCAGGCGATCGGCGAAGCGACCGAGATGATCCGCCGCGGCGACGCGACGATCATGATCTCGGGCGGCACGCACTCCATGATCCATCCGTTCGGCGTGACGGGCTTCAACCTGTTGACCGCGCTCTCGACGAACAACGCCGATCCGACCAAGGCTTCCCGCCCGTTCGACGCCCGCCGCGACGGCTTCGTGATCGGCGAAGGGTCCAGCATGGTCATCCTCGAAGAGCTGGAACACGCGCTCAAGCGCGGCGCGCCGATCTTCGGCGAGATCGTCGGTTACGGCACCACCGCCGACGCTTATCGCATCACGGACATTCCGCCCGACGGCCACGGCGCGATCGCGGCGATGAAGATGGCGCTGGCCGACGCGTCGCTGACCACCCAGGACATCGACTACATCAACGCCCACGGCACGAGCACGACGGTCAACGACAAGGTCGAAACGCTGGCCTGCAAGCAGGTCTTCGGCGAACGGGCGAAGCAGGTTCCCGTCTCCAGCACGAAAAGCATGATGGGCCACCTGATCGCCGCAGCGGGGGCGACCGAGTTGATCGTCTGCCTGATGGCGATCCGCGACAACGTGCTGCCGCCGACGATCAACTACGAGAACCCGGATCCGAACTGCGATCTGGATTACATCCCGAACGAAGCTCGCGAGGCGAAGTGCGACGTCGCCCTCTCGAACAGCTTCGGCTTCGGCGGTCAGAACGTCGCCCTGATCGCCCGCCGCTACGCGGGCTGAGACGAAGCACGGGCCTTCGGAGATAGGGTTCGCGTCTCTCGCAGGGTGGGTCAATGACCACCCTGCGACTCCGTCCCGTCGTTCGGGCAGAGCTTCAGAACCGGCGGCTGCGGATCGCCCAGCCGAAAGCGACCGCCGCGAGGGCTCCGATTCCCGAGCCCAGAAACGCGGCCAGCAGGTCCAGCCAGATGGTCCCGCCGGAATCGCCGAAGAGGGGCGTCTCGACGAAGCTGACGTAGGCGCCCCATCCGACGAAGGCGCCGGAGCAGAAGCCGACCAGGCCGTACGCGAGCCACTTCATTCGTCGTCCCGGGCCTCTCGCATGAGGTCGCTCTTCCGTCGTCGGAATCGTCGCGCTATCAGCCCTTTGATTTTCGCCTTCGTGGCGAAAATCATGCTCGGCAAGTTCGAAACAAGTTTCTCACGCCTCGCAAAACAGCGGAAAATCCGCTGTTTTGACGCCGCATCCGTGCGGCGAACGCAGTCCGTCGAAAAAATCAACGGGCTGCTATTCGACGTTCGCGTTCGGCTGCGACTCGATCCACGCAATCATCTGCCGCACCGCTCCCAGATGATAGGCGGCATGTGCGGCGCTGGCGAACGCTCCGGCCAGCTCGACCTCGCCCCAGGGGCGGGGCTGCCGCACGAAGTCGAGCCATGCTTCGGCGTGCCGTTTCAAATCTCCTCGCAGGTCGTCCCACGCCGCTTCGGAGACCGACGTCACGGTCCAGCTTTCCTTCCAGTCCGCGGTCGCGAACGGATTCGGCTCCCCAGCCGCGAAGCGGTTGAGCAGCGAGAGATGGTAGTTGATATGCGACGCGTGCGAAGCGATCGTCTTCCGGCCAGGCGCCGGGGAAAGCGACGCCTGCTTCGCGGAAACGTTCGCCAACTCCCCGACGAACCCTTGCTGCCCCGGATTCAGAAACCAGCCTCCGTTCGGGCTCGCCCGCAGGAACGCTTCGCTGACCAGCATCGTCAGCGCGGCTGCGATGGTCCGTTCTTCGTCGCTCATGGTCGTCTCCGCTAGTCGGCCGGCTTCGACATCCTAGCAGGCTGCTGCAATAGGCAGACAGCCTGCGATTCGTCGCAGGACGCGACGACGAAAGGGGAGTTCACGACCCTTTCGCGAGCCGTGAGGAACTTGTTCCGAACCTGGCGAGGCTGCTAGTGCGTGTCGCACTCACATGTGGCGTTCCCGGCGATCTGACTCGCCGCGTAATCGCCGCACGGGCCGCTACCGTTTCGCGAGACGCGATCTATTCGCGAACGGCCGAAAACGAACTCAGCCGCACGCTCTCGGGAAGAGAACCTGCGGCTGAGAGGCGTTTCGATTCGGCGATCGCGACGCGACCGACTCCGGATTAGTAGTTGCTCGATCCGGGCCCGATGCTGGGCGGGTTGTTCTGCAGGAAGTCCCGAGGTCCGCGCGTCGTGTAGTACGGGTAGGCGTACTGACCCGTCGGCGGTCCGTTCGGACCGGCGTGCGGCTGGTCGGTGTAGAGCTGCTGGTGAGCCGAGCCGTGGAAGCCCGCGACGCCGAAGCCCTGGTGACCGTGCACGGAGAGAGGCGGCTGACAGTCGGGGCAGTACCCGCCTTGTCCGTAGCCGCCTTGTCCGCCGCCCTGACCGTAGGCGGCATGGCCCATCCCGCCGCCGCCGGCATGACGACGAGCGTGGAGGCCGCCGTGCCGTCCGAACACTTGCGGACGCGCGTTCTGGCAATTGGAGTGAGCCTGGATCGTGTCGTACCGCAGCAGGCCCGGAGGCGCTGCCAGGTCGTGACCGACGCGAGCCGCCTGGCACCCCGTGCCGATCAGCGCGAGTCCGAGTACGAGACCGAGAGCCGACAACGCACGCGTCATGGCGAATTCCTTTTCGTTCGTTCCGGTCCGGCGAATCGCAGGCGCGGCCGCATCCGGGAAGAGTCGGTTCCTCGACCGTCTTCGGATCGATGGCTGTGGTTTGAGATCGGCGTTCCAGATGCGAGAATGCACCGATTCGGACTCTTCCGAGCCTGTCGAAGAATCGTTTTCACCGGGCCGGGCGGCATAATCGTCAAACCTTATCCGGCTTCACAGGCAGCTTGCCGGAAGCGGCTCCCAACGTCGGTCGCGGAAGCCGATCGCATCTCCGACAGCTCGCGAAAGCAGCGCCGTGTTCCCCCGCCGATTCACCGTCGGATCGCTGATCCTGCTGATGTTCCTGACGAGCTTCGTCGGAGCGTCGGCGTTCTACCTGGCGAAATCGATGCGCCGTTCGCCGGAGGTATCGAACGCGAAGGCGACCGGAAGCGTCGATCCGCAGGCTGCCGAACGAGAGCGGCAACGCCGA
Organism: Lignipirellula cremea; assembly: GCF_056501455.1. Lineage (NCBI taxonomy): Bacteria > Pseudomonadati > Planctomycetota > Planctomycetia > Pirellulales > Pirellulaceae > Lignipirellula > Lignipirellula cremea. The sequence goes on along the minus strand of NZ_CM151415.1, from coordinate 3,055,649 downwards.
TCGACCGACGTCGCGGTCTTCAGCCTGGTGACGCTCGCGATTCCGACCGTCGTAGTGCTGATCCTGTCGACCGCGGTGGCGATCGTCCGGCTAGCGAACCGGGGCAGCCGAAAGCGCCGGCGCCGCGACGGGCCGCAGCGCGACCCCCTGATCGAGTGACGGGGCCTGAGAAGTCAGCGGAGGAGATCCCGCGGGCGTGGGCGCGAACTGCGGCGCTCCGGCAGCCGGTTCGCCCGGCAGCGGAACGCCGAGAAACGCGGGCTGTGCCGGCAGATAGCGATCGAACCAGATCCTCGCGTAGCGACTGGTTTCCTGTTCCTTATCGACCCAGATCGACAGGTGCCCCCGACCGGGCAGCGTGACGAGCGTCGTCTTTCCGCCGGAAGCCCGATCGATGGCGATGCTGTGTTCGACGGGAATGAGCGTGTCGTCCTCGCCGTGCAGCAGCAGCGTCGGCGCCGCGACGGTCGCGATCGCCTGCTCCGGCGTCGCCTGATCGGGACTGAAGCCGGCCACTTCCGCCCCCTGCTTTACGTAAGCGTCGATCAGCGACTTCGGCACGAGCGCTCCGACGCCGGGCAGGGCTCCCCGCAGGTAATCAGGGGCCTCATGCTCCAGCGAACGAAAGGGCGCCACGGCGACGACCGCTTCGACGCGATCGTCCTTCGACGCATGCAGGATGGCGCTGCTCGCCCCGAGCGAATAGCCGAAGACGCCGACCTTTCCGACGACCAGGTCCGCGGCGTACAGCGCGTCGAGAGCCTGCTTCACGTCCTGCGATTCCAGCGCGCCGTAGGTGACGTGTTTGCCGGTCGACGCCCCATGACCGCGCGAGTCGATGAGGAAGACGCGATAGCCGTCCTCCGCGAACTTGTCGGCGAAATGCATCATCCAGAGCGACTCGCCGCCCAGGCCATGCAGCACCAGGATCGTGCCGCGGGGCTGGCCGTAGATCGCCAGCGGCTCCTTCTGCAACACGCCCAGTTCCGCGACAGGCGGCCCGACGTCGAGCAGATAAAACCGATCGACGCCGTTTTGAGCTCGCACCGCCGGATCGACCAGCGTCCTGGCTGAATTCGGCGTTCCGCCGTTGGGCGACTGCACGACGAAGCCGCCGAGACTTCCTGCGCACCCTCCGCCGCCGATCAGCGTCGCCAAGAGCGTCAGCAGAAGAGGGAAGAATCGCGACATTCGGGAGGCTTCAGGCGCTTCGTCGGGAAATTTTCGTCAGCGCGGATGCCGAACGATCGCGAGATCGGGGTAGCGACCCGCGGCTCACGCCGCTTGTACGTATCGGCAGAACGCGGGGCAGATTCCTCCTGCTCCCCGAACGGTGTCCTTACAGTACGGCCCCGGCGCCCGCAAGGTTTGTCATCGCCGGCCGAGAATCGAAAGGTCGTTCCGCTCCGATCGCCTCGCCACAGGGCGACGGCGGACGGCGGCGGCTGCCCACGCGGTAAACATCGACAGCGAAAGACTTTCCGCAGAAATCTCTTCTCGTTCATGTCGAGAGCCCGCGACGCCCTTCGACGCATGCGGATGCTCGATTGCGAGCCTCTCAATCATTTCTGTGCCAGCCATCGAAAATAGTTTCGCTAAGGGTCGCGATTCGTCATAATCCCCTGAGTACGATTCCCCTGCCGCCCGCGTTCTGACGATGTGACAGCAGCAGGGGCTCTCGAAACGGTTCGTCCGCAGGCTGCGGCGAACGAGCGTTTTCGACGGCGTAACGGGTTAGGAGCGAGTGCGCGATGATTCGAATTCGGTGGAATCGAGGGAGCGGGTCGTTCGCCGCGTCGGCCATGCTTTGCGGAGCGGCCTTCGCCGTTTCCGCAGCGCACGCTCAACCGACCGGGCTTGAGACGACCCCGGCTCAGCAGACTTCCACGGATGCGACCTCGGCGGAGACGACGTCAGCAGATGCGGCGCCGGAGAAGGCTCCTCCCGCGGCGAAGCTCCCCAAGCCGGCGCCCGATTACGGCATCCCTCAGGTCGCCAGGATCAACGAAGAGATCCGCGCGGCCTGGATCGACTACGACCTGAAGCCTTCGCCCCCCGCTTCGGACGGGGAGTGGTGCCGCCGCGTCTATCTCGACGTGCTCGGTCGCGTTCCCTCGGTTCAGGAACTGGGCGCCTTCCTCGCCGACACGTCGTCCGACAAGAAGGCGAAGCTCGTCAACACGCTCCTGTCGAGCGACGACTACGTCGAGGACTACGCCCGCAACTGGACCACGGTCTGGACCACGGTTCTGATCGGACGGACGGGGGGCAACGACCAGAACTCGCTGATCTCCCGCCCCGGGATGCAGAAGTACCTCCGCGACAGTTTCGCGCGGAACAAGCCCTACGACAAAATGGTCGAGGAGCTCGTTACCGCGACCGGCGTCACGACGCCCGGTTCGGAAGGCTTTAACGGCGCCGTCAACTTCCTCGTCGATAAGGTCAACGAAGAAGACGCCACGCTCGCGACCGCTGACACCACCCGGATCTTCCTGGGCCTGCAGGTACAATGCACGCAGTGCCATAACCACCCGTTCAACGAGTGGAAGCAGCAGAAGTTCTGGGAGATGAACGCCTTCTTCCGCCAGTCGCGGGCGCTGCGTACGTTCGCGCCGGGCGGCAACATGGTCTCCTCGGCGGAGCTCGTCAATCAGGACTTCGCCGGCGAAGGGGGCAACCCCGTCGAGGCGGAACTGTACTACGAGCTGCGTAACGGTCTGCTCAAGGTCGCCTACCCCATCTACGTGGACGGCGAAGAGATCTCGAAGAGCGGTTACGTCAGCGACGTCGTTCGTCGCAACGAGCTCGGCAAGTTCATGGTCAACTCGAACTACCTCGAGAAGACCATGGCGAACCGGATGTGGTCGCACTTCCTGGGCTACGGCTTCACCAAGCCGATCGACGACATGGGTCCCCACAACCCGCCGTCGAACCCGATCCTGCTCGACTACCTTGCCGAACAGTTCCGCAAGAACAGCTTCAACACCAAGGAGCTGATCCGCTGGATCGCCCTCAGCGAAGCCTATTCGCTCTCCAGCCGGATCACCGACGACAACCAGTCGGACGATCCGCTTCTGGGCGAGAAGCCGCGGTTCACCCACTTCTATCTGCGACAGATGGAAGCCGAACAGCTTTACGAATCGCTGCTCGTCGCCACGCAGGCTCACAAGACCCGCGGCAGCTACGAAGAACAGGAAGCGCAGAAGGCCCAGTGGCTCGGCCAGTTCGTCCAGGCGTTCGGCACCGACGCAGGCGGCGAAACGACCTCGTTCAACGGCACGATTCCGCAGGTGCTGATGATGTTCAACGGCGACCTGATCAAGGACGCCACCAGCAACGAGCCGGGCAGCTTCCTGACGACGATCTCCAGCAGCAAGCTCAGCAGCCGGGACAAGATCAACTACATCTATCTCTCGGGTCTTGCCCGCAAGCCGAGCGACAAGGAACTCGCCATCGCCAACGAGCTGCTCAAGGCTCGCCGGGGCGACGAAACGGCAGCGCTGCAGGACATGTTCTGGGCCCTGCTGAACTCCAACGAGTTCATCTTCAACCACTAAATCGCGAACCGATCGCGAGGCAGGCGACGCAGCCTGCTTCGGGCCGCACAGTCACCTTTCGAACCAGCCTCACGATTCAGGAACCACTGCCATGTTCACTACGCCTAGCGGGATGTCTCGTCGTCACTTCATGTCGCACCTGGCGGGGGCATCGGCTCTGACGGTGCCGGCGTTGACGATGGGGGGGAGCGTTCTGGCGAACGCCAACGAGCTCTCCAAGAAGCGCAAGAGCGCGATCCTGCTGTGGATGGGCGGCGGACCGGCCTCGATCGACATCTGGGACCTCAAGCCGGGCGCGCCCACGGGCGGTCCCTTCCGCCCCATCAGCACCACCGGCGATCTGCAGATCAGCGAGCACATGCCGCTGATGGCCCAGCAGATGAAGCACATGGCCGTCGTCCGCTCCATGAGCACCCGCGAAGCCGACCACGACCGCGGTCGCTACTACATGCAGACCGGCTACGTCCCCAATCCCTCGATCGAGCATCCCAGCTACGGCGCCGTCGTCTCCCACGAAACCATCGACCAGCGCCCCGAACTGGAGATCCCCCCCTTCGTCTCCATCGGCGGCGGAGGCGTCGGACCGGGCTTCCTGGGCATGGCCTGGGCCCCCTTCTCCGTCAACTCCAACGGACAGGTCCGCAATCTCCAGATGAACATGGAGAACGACCGCCTGTCCCAGCGCATGGCCGCTCTGGAACTGGTCGAAAAGGGCTTCATCGCGGAAAACCGCGGATCGGCCGCCGCCGACCACATGAAGATCCTGCAGAAGACGGTCAACCTCATGACCAGCAAGCAGATGGACGCCTTCAAGGTCGCCCAGGAAGCCCCCGCCATGCTCGAACGCTACGGCGACAACGCCTTCGGGCGCGGCTGCCTGATGGCCCGCCGCCTGGTCGAGACGGGCGTCCCCTTCGTCGAAGTCGGAAACGGCGGCTGGGACATGCACAACGGCATCCATAACACGCTCCAGAACACCAAGCTCCCCGAGCTCGACCAGGCCATGAGCGCCCTCGTCGAGGACCTCGCCCAGCGCGGTCTGCTCGAAGACACGGTCGTCATGTGGATGGGCGAGTTCGGACGGACCCCCCGCATCAACGGCAACGCCGGTCGCGACCACTGGGCCCGCTCCTGGTCGGTCGTCGTCGGCGGCGGCGGCATCAAGGGGGGCCAGGCGGTCGGCGAAACCGACGCCGACGGCACCAGCGTCGTCACCGAGCCCTACACCAGCCAGGACATGATGGCCAGCGTCTGCCATGCCCTCGGCATCTCCCTGGAAACGACCTTCACCAGCCTCTCGGGCCGCCCGATGAAGATCGCCAACTCCGGCAAGGTCATCAAGGAACTCTTCGCCTAACCGAAGTAGAGCCCCGAAGATCCTGAAACCGCACGACGCTTGCCGAACACCGGCAAGCGTCGCTCGCGTTAGGGACGGACGCACGGGGCCGCTACGACCCTCCCGATCCATTCTTCCCGCCGACGGACATGCGACGCGGGCGATCGCATTTCTCCCTGCCCGCCCGGACTCTGGCGCTTCCTCGCCGCCCGAGGAATGATGGAATCTGGCGCCGCCGCCTTTTCCCCCCGCTTCGTCGAGCCGGAAACGCCTCATTTCGGAGATTACCGCGCTCCCCGCGACTGGCGCCGGCGTCTCTTCCCGCAACATCGGACCTAACGGCGAATCCTTCGCCGTTGCGAAATCAGGGGCTTCTCGATTTCCTGAGTACCCCGTCTTCTCCCGCACGTTTTTCTCATAGCGCCGACGGTTTCGCCCTGATGACGGAAGAGTTCGGATATGATCCTGCCGAACTGATCCGTACGCACCAGGACGGCGTCTGGCGCTACCTGCGTTCGCTCGGCTGCGAGGCCTCCCTGGCGGAGGATCTGACGCAGGAGACGTTCCTGATCGTGCTTCAGAAGCCGTTTCAGGACTACGATCCTGCGGCCACTTCCTCCTACCTCCGAACGGTCGCGCGTAACCTCTGGATTTCCTATCAACGGCGCGCCAAACGCGTCGTCCTGACGGACCAGGTGGAACAGCTCGACCGGGCGTGGGAAGAATGGATGCCGAAGGACGGCGGCGAAGAGGCGATCGATGCACTGCGGGACTGCCTGACGCGACTGACCGACCGGGCCCGCTGGGCGCTCGAACGTCGCTTCCGCGACAAGGCGTCGCGGCAGGAAATCGCCGAGGGACTCGGCATTACGGAACATGGCGCGAAAAACCTGATGCAGCGTGCGAAGACTCTCCTTCGCGACTGCGTCGAAACAAAGTTACATGACGACCGACGGTAAAGACCTCCTCCTCGAATCGATGCTCGGCGAAGCGCTGGGCGCCGAGACTCCGCCCGATCTGTCGGGTCGGATTCTCGCTGCGCTGGCGGAACGCAAGCGTCTCGCCGGGAACGGGGGGAAGCCGCTCGCCTCGAACCGGGGCGCCGCAGGGACGCCGCAAAAGGCCGTCGCTTCCGTCGAACGACGCCCCAATCAACCGACGTTCGTCCGCGAAGTCGCCGCAGCCGTCGCGGCGACCAGGTCGCTCCCCGCGAGCCGGGCTGTTCCCACGGGCGCTCGTTCCCTCCCCAGTGTTCCCGGGTCCCTTCCCTGTGTCGCCCCTGCCCCGGCGGCGGAGCGGCTCGTCGGGCGCGCAGATCGGGATCTCCGCTGGCAGCGACTCGCTACCGCGGCGTGTCTTTCCGCCGTCGCTTTGAGCGCGGCCGTCGCGCTCCTGCTGTACGACCGGGCGAACGCGAATTCAGGCGCCGAACCTGCCGTCGCTTCGTCGGACGATCCGGCGAATCCCGACGCTCGATCGATCGCCGCCGGATCTCCCCGCACATCGGTTTCCGGCCCTGACGAATTCTCCCCGTCGCCGGCTGCTCGCGATCGGAATCGCGTTCCTCGCTCGACCGATCCGATTCTGCTCCCCTCGCCGTTCGACCTCGAACGAGCGGAGGTGGCCCTCGACTCCGCAGCCGAAGGCGCCGCTGCCGGGCCCGCGGCGTCGGGCGGTATGTTCGACGAGGAGGCGTTCGCGAACGTCGACGAAGACAAGATCGGCGCCTTGGCCACTCTGCCCCACGTCGATGACTTCCGCGTTCTGGCGCTGCTGGATGCAGAATTCGAAAGGATCTGGTCCGAGGCCAAGGTCGATCCCGCTCCGGAAGCGCCGCAACTGCTGTGGGTCCGCCGCGTCTACCTTCGCGTGCTCGGTCGCATTCCGACCGTCGCCGAACTGCGCGAAGCGTCGGACAAGTTGACGACCTTCGAACGTCAGCGGCTCGTCATTTCCCTGACCGAGCGGGACGAATTCTACGATTACTGGGCGGAGACGCTCGCGGACGAGGCGCTCGGCGTCACGGATTTCGAGAACAGCCCGGTCGATCGCTACCAGTTCGTTCGCCACCTGGCAGGCCGTCTGCGGGCGGGCGTTCCGTTCCACGACATCGTGGCCGAACTCGTCGCCGCGGAAGGGTCGAACGATCCGAAGGCGAAGGACTTCGACCCCGCCGTGAACTTCCTGCTGTCGACCGTCCGGAGCGCTCCCGCTTCGGAGGGTCCGCTTCCGGACGAAGGCGTGCTCGCAGCCAGTCGCACCGCCCGGGCGTTCCTGGGCGAACGGGCCCAGTGCGTGCAGTGCCACGATCACCCGGAAAACGACTGGAAGCAGGACCGGTTCTGGCAGCTCGCCGCCTTCTTCCAGCAGACCCGCGTCGAAGGAATCGAAAGCGGTCGGGCGCGGGTCGTCGACCGCGATCTGGCCGATCAGGAAATGCTCTTCGCGGACCCGTCGGGTCGCACCAGGGCCGTTCTGCCGGTGTTCCATGACTTCCGCATCGACCCCAACGGCGACGTCGAGACGGTCCGCCGGCGGGAGGAGTTGTCGGAACTCGTCGCGTCCTCGCCCCAGGTCTATCGGGCGCTCGTGCATCGCGTCTGGAAGCGGTTCTTCGGCTACGGGCTCGCCCCGGTCGTCGACGACCTCGGCCCGCATCGCGAGGACCGGTTCCCCGCCGCGGTCACGCTCCTTTCCGACGAGACTTCCGCGCACGGCGGCAAGCTTCAGGATCTGGTGCGCTGGCTGGCCCTTTCAGAGCCGTTCAAGCGCGGCTCGACGCTCCCTCGGTCGAAGAACGCGGATCGTCCGGAGGAAGGGACGGAGCCTTACTTCTCGCGGTACTACGTCCGCCCGCTCGAACCGGGAACGATCTACGACTCGCTCCTCGTCGCCGCCGACGCGTTCCAGGCCAGCCGGTCGAAGCCGGAAGAATCCTTCGCCAGGAAGGGGGAATGGCTGGCGGCGTTCCGTCCCGTTCGCGATTCCGACGAGGATCCGCACGTGGTCGAGTCGTTCGATCCGACCGCGGGGATGATCCTCGAAATGATGCACGGCGACCTGACCCGGGACGCTCTCGCAACCAAGTCGGGGAGCTACCTCGATCGGCTGGCGAAGAGCGCCGCGCCCCCGGCCGCGAAGATCGAACACCTCTTCCTGACGGCGTTCGCACGCATGCCGAACCCGCAGGAACGTATGCTTGCCGCTCGCCTGTTCCAGGCGAACCCGGATCGACCGGAAGAGGGCCTGCAGAACCTTTGGTGGGCCCTTTTGAACTCCAACGAGTTCGTTCTGGACCATTGACGCTTTTCGATCAAAATCATTCAGGGTCGCAGGTACTTTCCGGCGCCCCGCACGTTTGGAGATAGCCGCGGGCCACTGAGCAGTGACTCAGGCAGCTCCGGAATCGCGTTTTTGAGACGACCAACAGGACCCTAAATCGATGTTCACTACGCCTAGCGGGATGTCTCGTCGTCACTTCATGTCGCACCTGGCGGGGGCTTCGGCTCTGACGGTGCCGGCGTTGACGATGGGGGGGAGCGTTCTGGCCAACGCCAACGAGCTCTCCAAGAAGCGTAAGAGCGCGATCCTGCTGTGGATGGGCGGCGGACCGGCCTCGATCGACATCTGGGACCTCAAGCCGGGCGCGCCCACGGGCGGTCCCTTCCGCCCCATCAGCACCACCGGCGATCTGCAGATCAGCGAGCACATGCCGCTGATGGCCCAGCAGATGAAGCACATGGCCGTCGTCCGCTCCATGAGCACCCGCGAAGCCGACCACGACCGCGGTCGCTACTACATGCAGACCGGCTACGTTCCCAATCCCTCGATCGAGCATCCCAGCTACGGCGCGGTGGTATCGCACGAAACCATCGACCAGCGCCCCGAACTGGAGATCCCCCCCTTCGTCTCCATCGGCGGCGGAGGCGTCGGACCGGGCTTCCTCGGCATGGCCTGGGCCCCCTTCTCCGTCAACTCCAACGGACAGGTCCGCAATCTCCAGATGAACATGGAGAACGACCGCCTGAGCCAGCGCATGGCCGCCCTGGAACTCGTCGAAAAGGGCTTCATCGCGGAGAACCGCGGATCGGCCGCCGCCGACCACATGAAGATCCTGCAGAAGACGGTCAACCTCATGACCAGCAAGCAGATGGACGCCTTCAAGGTCGCCCAGGAAGCCCCCGCCATGCTCGAACGCTACGGCGACAACGCCTTCGGGCGCGGCTGCCTGATGGCCCGCCGCCTGGTCGAGACGGGCGTCCCCTTCGTCGAAGTCGGAAACGGCGGCTGGGACATGCACAACGGCATCCATAACACGCTCCAGAACACCAAGCTCCCCGAGCTCGACCAGGCCATGAGCGCCCTCGTCGAGGACCTCGCCCAGCGCGGTCTGCTCGAAGACACGGTCGTCATGTGGATGGGCGAGTTCGGACGGACCCCCCGCATCAACGGCAACGCCGGTCGCGACCACTGGGCTCGCTCCTGGTCGGTCGTCGTCGGCGGCGGCGGCATCAAGGGGGGCCAGGCGGTCGGCGAAACCGATGCCGACGGCACCAGCGTCGTCACCGAGCCCTACACCAGCCAGGACATGATGGCCAGCGTCTGCCATGCCCTCGGCATCTCCCTGGAAACGACCTTCACCAGCCTCTCGGGTCGCCCGATGAAGATCGCCAACTCCGGCAAGGTCATCAAGGAACTCTTCGCCTAACCGAAGAAGAGCCCCGAAGATCCTGAAACCGCACGACGCTTGCCGAACATCGGCAAGCGTCGCTCGCGTTAGGGACGGACGCCTTCTACGCCCCGTTCGCTCCGGATCAGCCGGCGAACGGTCTCAAGCTTCGTTCGCGGCGTGCCGCTCGATCTCTTCCACCTCGTCGGGATCGAGGTGGAGATCCTCGCGTTTCTCCTCGGCATTATGCAGCAGGTTATCGACCTGCCGGCGACGAGCGAGATAGAAGTAGACCCCGATGAACGCGTACAGAATCGTCATGATGCGATAGGCGAACGCGACGACGATCCCCTCGCGGGAGCTGACGCCCGCTCCGCCGAACGCCTGGTAGAGGTAGGCGAGCGCCGCCTCGAACGCTCCCAGTCCTGCCGGCAGCGGGACGCTGTTGGCCAGCATCGCGGTCGGCACCACGATCACGTGTTCGAGAAACGTGTGGTTTCCGAACGACAGGCCGATGGCCGTCGCCCAGACCGCCGCCGCGAAACCGAGGTGCGTCGCGAGACTCAGCGCGGTCACAGCGATCGCCACGCCCGGCTTCGAGCGATACGTCCTCAAGGCCCCGAGAAGATCGAGAGCCGTCTTGCCGAGGAGAGGAATTCGCTCGACCCGATCCAGGGCCCGGTGGGAAAGCAGCGGCGTCCCGATCGCTGCCACGATGCCGATCGTCGCGACGACGCAGACGACGAAACTCGTCAGGCCGATCGAGTGGAGAATCCTGAACGCTCGCGAGTCGACGTCGACCGGCTCGAACAGAAGCAGATAGGCGTAGCCGAACAGCGAGACGTAGAAGAGCGCCAGCAGCCCCGCCATCCGGTCGAGGATTACCGTCGCGATCGCCTCGGCTTTCCGATCGGGCCGATGCTGGGCGATGTAGAAGGCTTTGACGAAATCGCCGCCGACTACGCCGACGGTGAAGAACGTGAAAAGGTGGCCGATGAATCCCAGCGCGATCGCGTCGCGCAAGCGAAACGGGATTCCGAGAGCGGTCACCAGGATCCGCCAGCGGACGAACGTCAGGGTCATCGCGGCGAGACCGATCGTGAACGCCGCCAGCAGCGCGGCCCAGTTCAGCGATCGGGACTGCAGGTCGCGCAGGCTATCATCGCTCCAGGCCTGCCACGCCAGGTAGCCGAGCAGGCCGAACGAAACGGCGTATTTCGCCAGAAAGACGGCCCACGCCCGTAGTCGCTGGATTTTCAAGCGCGAACCGAAGCTGGGGGATCGGCGTCTGGTTTCTAAAGTCGCGAGGTCGTCGACCTGCCTCCTGGACGACCGGTCGCACAGGTTTCGCGTCGCGGAGAGAGATCCCGTTGACGCTCCCGGCGAGCCTTGCTAACTTTAAGAACCTTCCGGTTTCGCCGCCAGCCGTCCATTGGACAGCTTGCCCGGAGTCGAAGGAACGCGGGGGATTAGCTCAGTTGGGAGAGCGCTTGAATGGCATTCAAGAGGTCAGGGGTTCAAGTCCCCTATCCTCCACTCCGTGAAACGGCTGCCTGAGGCGCCGTGAAGTCCCGCGAAAATGGAAGAGCCGTCGATGGTCCAGCGACCGTCGGCGGCTCTTCGCGATTTGCACGTTCAGTAAGGGCGACGCGAACGGCTGATCGTCGCTCGACAGGGCCTGGTCGGCCCGCTCGAGTCGGCTCAGCAGGCCGATTCGGCGAGGCCGATTTCGACGCTGATCGCTCCGAGGTCGGAGTCGAAGGGAAGCGTCATCGGCGTCGACTGCGAGGGGAACGTCACGAGGTGGTTCTCGCCGCAGACGACGGTAGGAAGTCCGATCGACAGGGCGCTGCTGCCGAACTTCGTCTTGGCGGCGCCGGCGATCATGTTGGCGATCTCGCCGACGGCGTCGGTCACGTCGCCGTTCAGCGTCTCGGGTCGATCGCCCAGCATCCTTTCGGTCGCCCTGATGGCCGTTTCGCGACTCAGGCTCACGACGACCATGCCGTGCATGCCGCCCGAGATCCCGATCATGCCGCTGACTTCGAACGCCGGCGAACTGTCGCTCTTGAGCCCGAGCCGGCCTCGGGTCAGTTCGCAGCCGAGCATCGTGCGAAAGACCTCGATCGTCGCCGAGATGAAAGGATTGAAATGTTCTGCACGCATTCGACGACGCCTGTAGCGAGAACCGCGGAAGCTTCCGGCAGAATCAAACGGGGGTGCCGTACTTGTCGAGCTTCTCGCGAACCTGCTCCGGCGTGAACGGCTTGAGCAGGTAGTCGTTGACCCCTGCCTGAATGGCTTCGACGACCCGGCTGCGTTCGCCTTCGGTCGTGATCATGAAGATGGGAACGGTCGAACCGGTCGCGCGGATATCGCGGGTGAGTTCGATGCCCGACTTGTTCGGCATGTTCCAGTCGGTGAGCACCAGGGAGATCGCGTTCTCCTGGAACTGTCGCAATCCCTCCACGCCGTCGGCCGCTTCGACGATGTCGTCGAACCCGACCGCGTTCAGCGAACGGATGATGATTTTCCGCATCACACCCGAATCGTCGACGACCAGTACCTTCTCGCTCATAACCATGCCCCTTGGTTTGGGAACGAATTCAATACGGACCAAACGTAGGTCGCAGAAGGCTCGAGCGCCGGATCGCCTCGTCGAATCTCGACGCAGAGATCGAAGCGCGGACTTGCCCGGCTGCCGAAAACGAAAAAAACCCTGCGGCGCAGGGGCGTCGCAGGGTCGAAGGAGCGTTCGCGGCGCGAGGCCGGAAAGAACGGGGCGTAGCGAGCGTCAGGCGACTGCCGCTTCGGCGGGGCGAGCGATTTCCTGACGGGGGCCGAAGAACTCGAAACGGATTCGGTCGTCGTCGACGCCGAGGTTCTTCAGGCTGCCGTAGATGCACCGCATAAAGGCGGGCGGACCGCAGAAGTAGTACGCCGCCGTCTCGTAGGGCGTATGCGTCTTCAGGAACTCCTCGTCGATGCGGCCGCCGCTGCGACAACGGCCCTGAGCCAGATCGTCGTCCGTCGGATCGTCGTAGACGACGTGCGTCTGGAAGTTCGACGCCTGCGTCTGCAGGGCCTCCAACTCGCTCGCGAACGCCTGGACGCGAGCGTTCTTCGCCGCCTGCACGAACAACACCGGCGCCGCGTAACGCTGACGGACCAGCGACTTGGCCATCGACAGCAGGGGCGTGATGCCGATGCCGCCTGCGAGAAAGACGAGGGGCTGCCCCCCCTCGGACGATTCGCTGCCCAGGTGTTCGGGCGAAAGCGTAAACTCGCCGCACGGAGGGCCGATCTCCAGCAGCGATCCCGGCTGCGCGACGTCATGCAGGTAGTTGGAGATCAGTCCGCCCGGACCTCCCTCGACGACGCCGGACTCTCGCTTGACGCTGATGCGGTAATGGCCGACGTCCGGCTCGTCTGAAAGGCTGTAATTGCGGGGCGAAGTCGGCGTCGCGGGATGTTCGACTCGCACGGTGAGGTACTGTCCCGCCTGGAACGTCGGCAGTTCGCCGCCGTCGGCCGGCTTCAGATAGATCGACGTAACGACGTCGCTCTCCCGGACCTTGCGATCGACGCGAAACTGTCGATAGCCGTTCCAGCCGCCGCGCGCTTCGCGCTGCTGCTGGTAAATCTCGGCCTCGCGATCGATGCAGATCTGGGCCAGGAAACCGTACGCTTCCGCGATCGCGCCGACCACCTCGTCGGTCGCGGCATCGCCGAAGATATCTTTCACGGCGGCGAGCAGGTGCTTCCCGACGATCGGGTAGTGCTCCGGCTGAATCCCGAGCGAGCAATGCTTCTGCGCGATGATCTCGATCGCCGGACCGAGGATCTGCGGGTTATCGATGTGCGAGAAGTAAGCGACGATCGCGCCGGCCAGCGCCCGCTGCTGTCCGCCGGAATGCTGGTGCGCGGGATTGAAGTAGGCCAGCACCTCCGGGTTCTCCGCGAACATCCGCTGATAGAATCGACGGGTGAGCGTTTCGGAGTTCGCCGCGACCGCGGGGGCGACGCTCTGGATGATTTCGATCGAACGGGGGGAGATCATGGAGGGGACCCCAGACGGACGGAAGGCGCGACGAGACAAGTATCGTCAAATCTGTACCTCAATGTATAGAATTAATCCTGGACGTCAAGGTGTAGTTTTCATTCGCAGCGGGCTGAACCGATCCCATGCTCTCTAAAACGGCGGAATACGCTCTCCGGGCGATGGTCTGCCTCGCCGCGGGTCCGCGACTTCCCGCTTCCGCGGACGTGCTCGCGAAGAAGACGCAGACGCCCCGGTCGTACCTCAACCGGGTGCTCCAGGATCTGGCGGCGGCGGGACTGGTACAGTCCCGGCCCGGTCCCGGCGGCGGCTACGAACTGGCGCGGGACATCGCCGAGGTGACGATCCTGGACGTGGTGAACGCCGTCGCGCCGGTGGAGCGGATCCGGAGTTGCCCGCTCGGCCTGCCCTCCCACACGTCGCTCTGCCCGCTGCACAAGGAGATCGACAAGGCCTACGCGGCGACCGAGGCGGCGTTCCGCGCCGTCACGCTGAAGAGCCTTATCGAGTCGACCGACCCGATCGTGCCGCTGTGCGACGTCACTGTCGGAGGGTGAATCGGACGTGCAGAGCGGTCGGCAAGTGATTCAGGCGAGCGGAGGGCGCAAGCCCTCCGTGTTCTCCGGCTCACGACCCGGGTGCGTCGCTGCGGGTGCAATGCCGCGGCAGGCAAGGCACAATGATCCCGGCGCACCTGACGAGCCGTTCGGCGCGCCGATCTTCTCCCTCCAGCCTCTCTCGCTGAAGATCATGAAACAGGCTTCGCTGTTCGCCGCTTCGTTCTTCGCGTTACTCTCGTCGGGCCTCTGTCCCTCAACTCGTGCTGCCGAGCCGGCGCCGCTCATCACGCGGGAGCGGATCGAACTGAACCTCGCCGGCGCCGAGACGATCGTCGCGGCGGCCAAGGCGAAGGCCGAGTCGATGGGGGTGAAGGTCAACATCGCCGTCGTCGACGACGGGGGCCATCCGCTCGCGTTCGCCCGCATGGACGGCGCGCCCGCGGCCAGCGCCTACACCGCGATGACCAAGGCGGCGAGCGCCGCGACCTTCCGGCCCGAGTCGGGCCCGCTGCCGCCGGGCGGAGGCGAAGTCGACGCCCACCTCAGCCTGAGCGTGCAGAACGCGGCGGCAGCGAGCGGGTGGAAGGCGACCACGCTCAAGGGCGGCGTCGCGATTCTCGTCGAAGGCCAGTCGATCGGCGGCGTCGGCGTCGGGGGCGGGACGGGCGAACAGGACGCCGAAGTCGCCAAAGCCGCGATTCAGGCGCTGCTGGAGGCCATCGATGCCGAGATCGCATTGCCGATGCCGAATCGCATTCTGCCAGGACCGAATCCATGACCGGGACGTTCAGACGAACGAAGCTGTCGCTCGCGATGCTCTTGGGTTTCGCTGTCGCCACGACCGCGTTCGCCGACGAGGCGACGAAGGCTCGCGATCTGCTGGGCGAAGCGCATGCTGCCGCCGATCGCGGCGAGAGCGAAGCGGCGGTCAAGGCGGCGACCAAGGCGATCGAACTCGATGCGTCGCTCGCTTCCGCCTATTACCTCCGCGGAAGAGAGCGGTTCAAACTGGCGCAGTTCCAGGGCTCGGTCGCCGACTTCGATCGCTATGTCGAATTGACGCCGCAGGCCGCGTCGCGGCAGTGGGAGCGCGGCATCGCGCTCTACTATGCGGGCGAGTACGCCAGGGGCGCCGAGCAGTTCGCCCTGTACCAGACGTACCATAACGCCGACGTGGAGAACGCGGCCTGGCGCTATCTGTGCGTGGCTCGTATCGAGGAGGCGAAGGGCGGAGGGATCGAGAAGGCCCGCGCGTCGCTGCTGCCGATCGAGAACGACCGCCGCGTGCCGATGATGGAGATCTATCGCCTGTACAAGGGCGACGCGACGCCGGACGACGTGCTGAAAGCGGCTCGGGCGGGCGACCCCGACGAAGCCGAACTCGCGGGGCGACTCTTCTACGCCCGGCTCTACGTCGGCCTGTACCACGAGGCCGCGGGGCGGCACGACCTCGCGCGGAAGTACCTGCTCGAAGCCGCCGACGAACACGCGGAGACTCGCACGATCAACCGCTACATGTACGACGTCGCGCGAGTCCACGCCCAGAAACTGCGAGCGGCGAAGTGATTCGGGCGAAGTGATTCGTAGGGCTGGCGCAGGGGCGTCGCCTGCCAAGAAGCGGTTTCGAGCCGCAACCCTGAAGAAACGCCGACGCTATATCCGACGTCGCGACGACGCCGAGAACGAATCATCGTCGAGCGTCGTGAGAACGACAGGTGCGGCGAGCCGCACCCATCTAGTCCGTCTATCTCTTTCTGTCAGGCTGATCGAAGAGTTTCGGGTGCCACTGCAGCATATTGCATCACGCGGTTTCGGCTCGCAGGAGCAGGTAAGCGTGATGGAGCAAGATCTTATGGCTGATCCAGCGATCGACTCGATGCAGCCTTCGCGCCCAGTTGGGCAGGCCCTTCAGGCCGAAGCCGAGGTTGGTCATCCTCCCGAATTGTCGCTCGATATGTTCGCGGGCGACGCGGATCCGTTCGCCGAGCGGGTGGTTCATGATTCGATGCACGACCTTCCGCCGAGGGTGACCGCCGGGGCTGACGTAGTTCTTGATGAGCGGACAGTAGAACTTCATGCCGGTCCCTTTCAGGCAGTCGTGGATCGGACCGCTGTCGTAGTTCCCGTCGGCGAAGACGCGTCGCACGCGCGGAGCGAGCGGAGGCAGCAGACGCTTGGCCGCGACTCGCTCCTGTTCGTTGAGAGGTCGCACTTCATGTCGCAGCACGACGCCCCGCCCGTCGACGACGGCATGCAGCTTGTAGCCTCGTCCGAAGCGGCGATACGCCCGTCCGTTCTTGGCGTCGCGGTCGCGACTGTAGTCGCTGACGCGGAAGGGCTGCCCGTCGATCGCGGCCGTCGGAGTCGGCTCGCCCAGACGCTCGGCGATCGCGGCCTGGGTCGCTTCGCGAGCCGCGAGGAGTTCAGGCTTTCGCGAGCGCCGGCTGATCGTGCTGGGGTCGGGGATGCGTGCGGGCCGGCGTTCGCTCGGCCAGTTCTCCGCCTGGCAGGCCCAGCACATCGGTCGGTCGTGCAGCACGGCCCAGAGGATCACCGCGACGATCTCTCGCGAGGAGTAGACGTACGACGAAGGCGACTTGTCTTCCGGCACGAACTGCACGACGATTTCCCACAAGCGATCTTCCATGACCTGCCCCTTTCTTCGTTTGGCGACGAGAAAAGGTAAGTCTGGAAGATCGCTGCATTTACGGACAAGACGAATCCAAAACGGCCCGTGCAATTTGTTGCACTGGCTCCGCCAGTGCCGAAGCTTGAACGGTCATCCAACACAAGCGATCCGCCTCCGGAAAAGCACTGGCGGAGCCAGTGGCACCCGGAGGAGAAGCTGACTTTCGGCGAGCCGCACCCTACGAAACGGTCGTCAAAGCTGACTGCCGCTGCGATGGCAGGCGGGGCGCCTGCCATAGGCGTCGCCTCACACCCCGATCTTCGACCAGCCGGATCGCGGTTCGCGGGTGAGGAAGCGTTCGGCGTCGGGAGCGTTGGGGATCTTCAGGTTGGCGCTGTCCCACTCGAGTTTCTGGCCCGCGCGGAAGGCGACGTTGCCGAGGTGGTTGGCCTCGGTCAGCATCCCGGCGTAGCTGAAGGGGCTCCCCGTGGGAGAGCCGGTCTTGATCGCGGTGACCCACTCCTGGTGATGCTGGCCGCCGACGCGGGGCAGGAACGGGTCGGGCAACTTGGCGCCGTCGAACTGTTCCTCGGGCAGCAGCACGTGCTTCGTATAGTCCGAGAGCAGCATGCCCTTGTCGCCGATGAACAGGATGCCGTCGCCCCACTGCGGAATCTTGCCGTCGGTCCAGATCGTCGGCTTGGGCTGTCCCTGGTACCAGGTGAGTTTGCACGCCGGCTTGTCGCCGCGGGCGCCGTACTCGTAGACGACCTTCAGCGACGCGGGGGCGATCTCCGCGTGAGGCGGAGCGTCGTGGAACGCTTCGACCGTCTTCGGCGCGTCGAGTTCGCAGGCGAAGTAGGGATAGTCGACCCAGTGGCTGCCGAGATCGGACATCGTTCCGTTGCCGAAGTCCCACCAGCGGTACCACTTCGGCCCCGGGAAATAGACGTCGTGGTAGGGACGCTCGGGAGCCGGCCCGAGCCAGAGATTCCACTTCAGATTCGCGGGCGGCGTCATCGCCTCCGCCGGTCGATCGCTGACGTAGACGATGTCGCCGAAGCGCTTCGCGTCTTCCTGCGATTGCAGGCCCCACGCACGCGAGACCCAGACGTGAATCTCGGTCACGCCGCCGATGACGCCAGAGCGGATCAGTTCCGCGACCCGGCGGAAGTTGTCCTGGGCGTGCATCTGCGTCCCCATCTGGGTGACGACCTTGCTCTTCTCCGCGGCCAGCCGGACCATGCGGGCCTCGACCACGTTGTGCGTCAGCGGCTTCTCGCAGTAGACGTGCTTCCCCAGTTCCAGCGCCGGAAGCGTGGCGTAGGCGTGCGTATGTTCGCACGTGCTGACGACGACCGAGTCGATGTCGTTCGAGTCGTCGAGCAGCTTGCGGAAGTCGGTGTACTTGCGGGCGTTCGGGTACTTCTGCGCCGCGGCGTTCAGGGCGCTTTCGTTCACGTCGCAGATCGCGACGACGTTCTCCTGACCGTTCCGGGCGATATCGTTCAGGTTCGATCCGCCCCTTCCGCCGACGCCGATGAAGGCCAGGTTCAGCCGTTCGTTCGCCCCAGCGGCTCGAAGCCACGAAGGCGCCGCCCAGAGCGCCGCGGCGCCGGCTGCGGATTGACCGAGGAACGAGCGGCGGGAATCACGACGAGGGGACGTCATCAGGCGACCTTTCGCGAAGTCGAGGGCGACGATCGGAGGAGACCGGAGGAGGGATCAGCGAGGCCGTGTGAGCATATCGCGCCCGGAGGTCCGCCGCACGCGAAAAAGCGGCATCCTCTCCGGGTGGCGCTGGTTGACTTAACCAGCGTCCGCAAAGCGGATCGGAGGCCTCGGGAGCATGTCGAACCGATGGCGCCGGGTTCCATCGGGACTGATCGAATGGAGAATGTCTCGATCGTGCCGGCCGCGCTACATGGCCTCCGACGGGCTGCGCCCGCGCCGGTTGAGACAACCGGCGCCACCCGAAAAGCGCCGACGCCAAGGTTCCCCAGCGGCCCCCGCTTCGTTAACGGTTCGCGACCGGCCCTTGCTCGAATGCGACGCTGCAAGGTAAAAGCGACGATTCGTCGATCCTTCGCCGACGTTCCGTCGACCCTTCGCGCCGAACCGTCGATCGCTTCGCCTGCCCGCCGATCCAGAGTTCTTCCGTATGGCCGTCCTGCTGCAGATCAAAAACGCCTACAAGAGCTACGGGACGCAGGTCCTGCTGGAGGGGGCGGACGCGACGATTTCCGACGACGAAAAGGTCGGCTTCGTCGGCCGAAACGGCGCCGGGAAGAGCACCCTGCTCAAGATCCTGCTCGGCGACGAGGAACTCGATAAGGGGGAGATCGTCCGCCATCCCCGCCTGCAATTGGGCTACCTCCGCCAGCACGATCCGTTCGTGCCCGGCGAGACGTCGATCGAATTCCTGATGCGGGACAGCGGGCAGCCCGACTGGAAGTGCGGCGAAGTCGCGGGGCAATTCGAACTGAAGGGCCCCTACCTGGAGGGCCCCGTCGCGTCGCTCTCCGGCGGCTGGCAGACCCGTCTGAAGCTGGCGGCGCTGTTGCTGCATGAACCGAACCTGCTGCTGCTCGACGAACCGACGAACTTCCTCGACCTGCGCACGCAGATTCTGCTGGAGCACTTTCTGAAGGAACATCGCAGCGCCTGCATGGTCGTTTCGCACGATCGGGCGTTCCTGAAATCGACCTGCACGAAGACGCTCGACCTCTCCGCAGGCAAGCTCACGACCTTCCCCGGTCCGATCGACGCGTTCCTCGAATACCAGCAGGAGCGGATCGAGCACGATCGCCGCGTGAACGCCACGACGCTGGCCAAGCGCCGCGACCTGGAAGAGTTCATCGCCAAGAACAAGGCCCGCGCCAGCACCGCCACGCGGGCGAAGTCGAAGAGCAAGCAGCTCGAAAAGCTGGAACTGCTCGACATTCCCGCGGACGAGCCGACGGCGAAGATCCGTCCGCCGCAGGTCGAGCCGCGAAAGGGCCCGGTCCTGCGGTGCATCGACCTCGCGATCGGCTACGGCGACCGGAAGATCGCCAGCGGCGTCGATCTGGAGATCGAACATGGCTCCCGCGCGGCGATCGTCGGCGATAACGGCCAGGGCAAGACGACCTTCCTGCGCACGATCGTCGACAGCTTGCCCGCGCTGGCGGGCGAAGCGAAGTGGGGCTACGCCACCCGCCTCGGCGTCTACGCCCAGCACGTCTATACGAGCCTGACCGAAACGGGCACGGTCCTCGACTATCTGCATCACAAGGCCGAAGGGGGCACGACCGATCAGGCCGTGCTCGACATGGCGGGGGCGCTGCTCTTCCGCGGCGACGCGGTGAAAAAGAAGATCGCCGTCCTCTCCGGCGGCGAGCGGGCCCGACTCTGCCTGGCCGGGCTGCTGCTCGGCAAGTACACGGTCCTGGTGCTCGACGAACCGGGCAACCATCTCGACGTCGATACGATCGAAGCGCTTTCCGAAGCGCTGAAGGAATACAAGGGAACGGTGGTCTTCACCAGCCACGACCGGCACTTCGTGAAGACCATCGCCACGTGCGTGATCGAGGTCCGCGACGGCGGCGTCATCAACTATCGGGGCGGTTACGACGCTTACCTGTACGCTGTCGAGAAGGAAATCGCCGAAGGCGAACGCGAACGGGACGCGAAGCTGGCGAAGGTCCCTGCCGCTGCCGGGAAGGGACCTGCGAAAGCGGTCGCCGCGAAGGCTCCCGCCCGCAGCGAACGCGAGATCCGCAAGGAGATGTCGAACGTCGAACGGACGATCGCCCGGCTCGACGGCGAGCGGAAAAAGCTCGAAGCACAGTACCTCGAAACCCGCGACGCCGCCGTGGCGACGAAGCTGCATGCGGAGACCGCGGCCCTCGCGGCGCAGCTTACCGAGGCCGAGGAGCGCTGGCTCGTTCTGCAGCAGGAACTCGGCGACTTCGAATGATTCTTCGGCGAGCGGGGGCGTCAGCCCTCCGTGACAGGGGTTCGGGAGCGACCGATGAACGCAGGGGCAGGCGAACGGATCTGGCTCTGGTCCGCGCGGCTGGCTCCCTGCCTGGGGCTGCTCGTGTTCCTGGCGTTCGGATGGGAATCGCTGCCTCCCTGGTACTCTCCCGCAGATCGCGTATGGCGCCTGGAGCGCGGGGCGGCGCCGGTCGAGACCCTCGTCGAGATCCCGGTCGAGCGCGTCGAGGAGGCGCCGTCTGACAAGATCGCAGTCGATCGCGAAACGACCGACGTGGACGACGACCGATCGATGCTTGAGGAGCCGGCGATCGACGCGACCGTCGGCGCCGTCGTCGAAGCGCCGGCCGAAGCGGCTGACGGACCGGCGCTTTACTGGCTCAACCTGCGCTCGGGCGTACGACATAACGCGGACTGTCGCTACTTCGATCCCGCAGGCGACGGACGTTATTGCGGCGCCGACGAGGGTCGAGCCTGTCGGATCTGCGGCGGATGAGCGCGTCTTCGATTCTCGCCAGGGCTCATTCCAGGCGAGCGGGGTACGTCAGCCCTTCGTAAAACGCGCCTGCCGATGCAGAACGTTCCTGACGGCGCGCGGAATGCGTTCTGGTGGCGATCGGCTTCCGGTCGAGTAGACTGAACTCGTCGATCGAGCGAAGGCCCCAGCCGGATCGGGGTCAGGGCCGATCGCGGACGCGACGACGCGAAACGGAATCGCGGCGAGTTGCCCCGGCGGCAGCGCGCAGGTTCAGGACGAGGCGACGGACCCTCGCTGCTCGACGAGCGAATGCCTCGGAGCGAGTCGGCGAGTTCTCGAAGGTTGTGCGAGAGCCTTGAAAACCATGGACGACTTCCGCTTCTTCCCGGAACTGTTCGAGCGCCGGCAGGACGCGCTCTCCATCCTCGACGACGCCGGCTTCTACTGGCTCGCCGATTTCTCGTCGGTGGAAGCGCTGCACGAAACCTACGGCATCGAGATCACGGGCATCCCCGACGAGACGCTCGCCCGCGAAGCCCTTTCGGCGCTACGAAGCAGTTTCGCCGACTGGGAGCACGTCTCGCTCGTGCACCAGGACTGCGGTCGCGAGCCAGGCTGGAAGATCCGCATGCATCGCGACGAAGAGCGCGAACAGGCGAACCGGGATCACTTCTAAAGAGACGGGGGCGTTCTCCTCTTCTTCGTAGGGTGGGTCATTGACCCACCGTTTCTCGGATTCGACGGCCCATCGGAGGCGCGGACGGATCATCCGCTGGTGGGTCAATGACCCACCCTACGAGAGTAACCCCAGCCTCACCGCTCTTCGATGAGCAGGCGGCATTCCCGAAACGGCCAGAGGGGCGTCGCGCTGTCGTTCGCGATGTCTTCCTCCCGGCGGAGCGGCAGGAGCAGGACCTCGTTCCGCTCGGTCAGGAGGTCGTCGATGCGAAGCCGCACCGTTTCGGCGCCGCCCGCAGTTTCAGCCGCGAGTCGACCGTTGACGAAAATCCTTCCCGCGTAGCGGAGCCCGGTCCATTCAAGATAGACGGGCTGAGCGACGGCCAGATTCGTCGGTCGATTGAAGCAGCGCCGGCAGACGCCGGGAGCGAACGGCAGATCCTCCGTCTCCAGCCGGTCGAGTCGCACGCGCGTCCACGCGACCGTCGCCAGCGACGAACGACTCTCCGCGACGCCGAGATGCTGCGCCGGTTCGTCGGCCTGCGGCGCGATTTCCCACAGGCCGGCGAGCCGGATGACGTGAAGGCTCGTCGGCATGCCTGGGACGCGTCACTCGCCCGTGAAGTTCTGCACGACCGACATTTGTCGGATCTGTCGCGAGTTCGGCTCCATCACGCGGAGCGTCACCTGAATGCCGCGCATCGGGAACGGATAGGGAGGCGCCGTATCCCATTCGGCGAGTTCATCGACGACGCCGTTATTGTTGTCGTCGATGCCGTTCGTTCCGCCGTCCGGAATCCCGTCGCCGTTCTCGTCCCCTTCGGCGACGGTGATCGTCCCGTTGGAGTCGACGTCCCGCGCGTTCATTTCGTAGAACAGACTCCACGTGCAATACGTGCGATAGGCATACCGCGGCGCTCCCGATGCGAAGTAGGCCGGACTTACCAGCTTCGATTTGGTCTGGCCGTTCCCGGAAAACCATGTCGAATTCGTGCCGCTTAGCGGTACGTTCAGCGTCATGTCATAGCCGAGATCGACGAAGGCGCCTGTCTGTACGGAAACCGCGGCGCCGCCGCCAGGTCCCGCGCTCGCCAGGTATCCAGGATCCGAGGGCGTCATCGCGAACGAGTTCTCGTCAAGTCGCACGCTGGCCAGCGGATCGAAGGCCTTGACGTCAAACGCCAGAACCTCCGAAAGCAGCACGTCATTTCCGGTGAGATAACTCTCATCCAGGAGATCGGTCGGCGGAAGCCAGACAGGCCCGGGGGTGGGGCCATCGTTGGGGTCGCTGTTCAGCAACCATCCAGGAAAGGCGGGCAGCCGTTCACGGTCGATAGCAGGGTTCTGTTGCTGCAGATTGTCCGCATCGATCGGGTACAGGTTCGGGATGTTCGTTCGGAGATGGGCAAAGCGGTTCTCGCGCCGCGACAGGTCCGCGAGCGTGTTGCCTACGAAGCCAGTCGTGCTGTCGAAGCGAATCGACAGATCGTTCAGTTGATAGAACGTCTGCAGCCGGTACGTGAACGCGTCGTACGCGGGATAGGTCATTGTGTTAGGAAACTGGAACTGCGGCGACGTGAAGAACCCGTGCGTAAGGTCGGGCCGGATCAGGAGTGCCCGGCGATAGACGTTCACCCGCCCGTTCGGCAGGCGAACCGTCCAGATCGCGATTTCCGCGTACTTCGATTCGATCACCTGCGGCGCGCCGAGCGACCAAGTCCCGGCGGTCGAATCGAAGATCGACGGACGATAACGTCCGCGAAAGGGTTCGTCCGGGTTGTAGGCAGTGAACATCAGGACGTCGTCGATGTCCCCGCCCAGCGAAGTCTCTACAGGCACCGTCGAAGTGCCGTCGATCGCGGAAGTGCGCACGACGGGGTTATAGGTGTTCGCCCCGGAGTCGTACACCATCGCGATGCTGTCGGTACCCGGGCCTTCTAGATACTCGAAGTACCCCTGACCGTGACGATCGGCGAAGGGTCGTACGGGAGCCGTGGCGCAGGCGAGGTCGGTGTTGATCCGCCGGGCGGCGTTACGAAGCTGGCCGGCCAGTTCGATCGACGCTCGGCCGAAGCGTGCTTCCGACGCGACGTAGTCGAACATCTGCACGACGGCGTAGGTCAGGATCAGCGAGATCGTCGCCGCGATCAGAAGCTCCGTGATCGTGAAGCCCCCGCGCGCGAGCGTACGGGGTCGACCGCCGGAGAGTCGGGCAGACCCGCCGGAAAACCGAGCAGAATGGGGACGCATAGGACGCGCTCCGGATGAAAAGAACCGCGGGCGCAGAGTCGTCCGGCGATAACCGGGCCGTACCGCGCAATGAAAAGCGACAAGAATGACGCACTCTTATCTTCCCCCGCCGAAGGGAGGCGAACAAGTCGATCCGCCGATTTTGGCCCCCTCTTCATGGCTTCCGGCGATTTTTCGTTCCGTGCGTAAGGATCCCGCCGCCCCTCCGTCGAGTCCCCGACAGCCGCCGCCTGGCGGTCGACGCTTCCGTTCGCCTCCGGAATCCGACCATGTTTCTCCCGAAGCTTGCCTCCTGCGCGATCGCGGCCCTGTTTTCCGTCGGTTGCCTGGCCGTCGCCGCGGAACCCGTTTCCGAGGAAGTCGCCCGCGTGAAAGTCGGCGATCCGGCGCCGGCGTTTTCGCTCGAGAACCTGAAGGGAGAGCAGGTCTCGCTCGACCCGCTTCGAAAGAAAGGCCCTGTCGTCCTGATCGTGCTCCGCGGCTGGCCCGGCTATCAGTGCCCGCTCTGCACCCGACAGGTCGGCGAGTTCCTGGGCAAAGCGAAGCAGTTCCAGCAGGCGGGCGCTTCCGTCGCGATGGTCTACCCCGGACCGGCCGCGGACCTCGACGAGCATGCGCAGGAGTTCGTGCAGGGAACGACCTTCCCCGCGAACTTCCGTTTCGCGATCGATCCTGATTACGAGATGGTGGCCGCCTACGGCCTGCGCTGGGACGCGCCGAACGAGACGGCCTATCCCTCCACCTTCGTCATCGACGCCGACGGCAAGATCGTCTTCGCCAGGATCAGCGACGGCCACGGCGGAAGAACGAACGCCGACGAGGTTCTGAAGGCGCTGATGAAGAAGTGACGGTTCAGCGCCTTGAGCTTCCGCTTTCTCCTTCGGGTGGCACTGGCTCTGCCAGTGTCGTTCCATTCCGAGCGAGATGGATGGCTGGTTCTCGCTTCACACTGGCAGAGTCAGCGCCACCCTAGCAGCCCGTTGATTTTCGCCCTGCCTGCGCTATCCTCGCGTGATCTCGACGCGGGGGAGGAATCGCGATGGGCTTGGGCAAGCGGAAGCGGGAGACGCAGGGGACGTTCTGGGTTCCGACGGACAAGCTGGGGAGCGGTCCGCGAAACGTCTTCTACGACCGTCTGAACGGGCTGCTGGCCGAGATCGAATTCGACGGACGGCTCGAAGAGGCGGCCGCTCCGTACTACGAAACGACGGGGCGAAAGAGCCTGGCGCCGGGCGTCTACTTCCGGATGCTGTTCATCGGTTACTTCGAGGGGATCGACAGCCAGCGCGGCATCGCCTGGCGCTGCGACGACAGTCGCTCGCTGGCCCGTTTCCTGGGCTTCGGTCCCGGCGAGGAGACGCCGGACCATTCGACGCTCACGCTGACGCGAAACCGGCTGCCGCTGGAGATCCATCAGCTCGCGTTCGACCTGGTTCTCGGCCTCTGCCACGAGAAGGGTCTGCTCAAGGGCAAAACGCTCGGCGTCGACGCCAGCGATCTCGAAGCGAACGCTTCGATGAAGTCGATCGTCCGCCGGGAGAACGGCGACGACTGGCAGGAGTACGTTCGCAAGCTCTACGAAGCCGAAACGGGCGTAAGCGACCCGGACGACGAGGAGCTGCGCCGCTTCGACAGGAAGCGGAAGGACAAGAAGGTCTCCAACGACGAGTGGGTCAATCCGCACGATCCCGACGCTCGGATCGGGAAGATGAAGGACGGTCGCACGCATCTCAAGTACAAGGTCGAACACGCCGTCGATCTGGAGACGGACGTGATCGTCGCGGCGGAAGTCTACGAAGGGACCGCCGGCGACTGCCGGACGATCGAAGATACCGTGAACGCCGCGCGAACGAACCTGCGCGAGGCGGGCACGGGCTGCGACGTGGAAGAGGTCGCGGCGGACAAGGGCTATCACAGCGAAGAGTCGCTCGACCGGCTGCAGCACGAGACGCACGTGCGGACGTATATTCCGCAGCCGAAGCGAGCGAAGTCTCGGAAGCGAAAACGCAAGCCGCCGAGTCGTCAGGCGGCCTATCGTCGCAATCGCCGGAACGCGCGCGGACGTCGCGGTCGCAGGCTGCAGCGTCTACGAAGCGAGAAGGTCGAGCGGACGTTCGCGCACGTGCTCGAAACGGGCGGCGGCAGGAGAACCTGGCTTCGCGGGCTGGCCAAGATCCGCAAGCGCTACCTCGTCGCCGCCGTCGCTTACAACTTGGGACGGATCCTGCGCCAACTCCTCGGCGCCGGTAAGCCGAAACAGTTCGGAGAACTGGGAGCAGCGCTTTCCGCCGCGTTTGGGCTCTCCAGCTTCGCTGATTTCGCCGTCGGATCGCATCGAGCGATCTTAAGCATCTCGGTCGCCGTCCGGCTCCCGCTCCTGATGCCTCGACGCTCAGCGACCTTTTGAACGCTCAGGCTCTCGCGAACAGGGAAATCAACGGACTGCTAGAAGAGCCGAACCGAGGCAGTATGCACCCCTGCTCTACAGCGCTGCCCGGCGGCCGGGGTGGATGCGACCGACGTGGGGCAGGTTCGGGTCGGGCAGTTTCTTCCCGGGCGAGAGCGAGCCGTACGGGTTGAAGGCGTCGCGCAGGCGACGCATCACGTCGATGTCGTCCGGCGTGAAGGAGGCCGCGATCAGGTTCAGCTTCTCGACGCCGATGCCGTGCTCGCCCGTTACGCAGCCGCCGCAGGCGATGCACTCCCGCAGGATGGCGTCGCTGGCGGCGAGCGCCCGTTCGATCGCCGACTCGTCGCGATCGTCGAACAGCAGGATCGGGTGAATGTTGCCGTCGCCTGCGTGGAAGACGTTCACGATCCGCACGTCGAAGCGCTGAGCCGCTTCTCCGATGAACCGCAGGATGTGCGGCAGCTTCGTTCGGGGAACGACGCCGTCCTGCGTGCAGAAGCTGGGGCTCAGGCGACCGATCGCGCCGAAGGCCTGCTTGCGACACTTCCAGAGTTTCTGCCGTTCGGTCGGCGTGACCGCGGTGCGTATCTCGCGCACGCCCCGGCGACGGAAGATCTCCTCGATGCGGGCCATCTGCCGGTCGAGGCTGGCCGACGGACCGTCGACTTCGACGAACAGGATCGCCTCCGCGTCGAGCGGGAAGCCATGATGAAAGGCCTCCTCGACTGCGCGAATGATGCCGCGGTCCATCATCTCCAGCGCCGCGGGCAGCATCCCTTCGGCGATGACGTCGGTCACGGCCTCGGTCGCGTCGTCGAGCCGGTCGAAGATCCCCATCGCCGTGCGGAACGATTCCGGATCGGGCGTGAGGCGAACCCAGATCTTCGTCACGATGCCGAGCGTCCCCTCGCTGCCGACGATCGGACCGAGCAGGTCGATGCCGGGGCCCTCCTCCGTCGGACTGCCGATCATGACGACCTGGCCGTCGGGAAGCACCATCTCCACGGCCAGAACGTGATCGGCGGTGACGCCGTACTTCAGCGTGTGGGGGCCGCCCGAATTCGTGGCGACGTTCCCGCCGACCGTGCAGGCGCCCTGGCTGGAAGGATCCGGCGCGTAGTGAAACCCGGTCCCCTTCAGCGCCTGGGTCAGGTGGACGTTCACGACGCCGGGCTGCACACGGGCGAAGCGATCCTCGACGCGGATCTCTTCGATCGCCTTCATCCGCGTGAAGCAGACCGTCACGCCGCCGCCGAGCGGCAACGTCCCGCCCGACAGGCTGGTCCCGGCGCCGCGCGGCACGAGGGCGATCTTCCGCTCCCGGCAGAAATCGACCAGTCGCACGACGTCGGCGGTCGATTCCGGAAAGACGACCGCTTCAGGCCGGTTCCGTTCGAGCGTGAAGCCGTCGCACTCGTACACGACGAGCAGCGACGGATCGATCAGCGTCTGCTCCGGACCGAAGAGCCTCGCCAGTTCGTGCAGCCAGGATAGGGAGGCGACGGCCAAGGGTGCGAAGCGAGGAGAGAGCAGAACGTAGAAAGGAGAGCCGCTCTCACGGCGTCGGCGGGACGACCCGATCGACGGCGGACCAGCCGCATTCCTTGTGCGTGCCGTCGCAGAACGGGCGCCGCTTCGACTGACCGCAACGGCAGAGGGCGACGGCCTTCTTCTCGCTGGAGATCACGTACTCGGCGCCGTCCGCATCGATGATCCGGCAGGGACCTTCCACCACGAGCGGGCCATGATCCCGCAATCGAATCGTCACGCCATCCATCGCGTCATCCCCAGTGCGTGTCGCACTCACGTGTAGCGTGCCCGGCGACTTGAATCGTCGCGAAAACGGCGCTCAAGCCGTTACGGTTCGCGGTAAACGCTCTATCGAGCGAGTTAGATTTCTCGCCCGTAGTATGGCGATGGCGCTGCGGAGCGACAACCGTCGGGCTTACCGGAAGGCAGGGCTTATCGATCAGGGAGCGGGCGCGGCGTCGGCGGGAACCGCTTCGATCTCAGGCGTGGCCGAAGATCGCGTCAGCGGCCGCTCCGCCGCGAACAGGATCACCCGCACGCGCTGCGGCGCGGGCGCGAACTTCCCCTGCTGCATGGGTCGATCTTCCGGAGCGGCGAAGTTCGTCCCCATCTGCTGGCTCTCCTTCGCGAAGGTCTGCTCTGCCAGCTCTTCCATACGGTTCGCCTTGCCCACCCCTTCGCTTGCGTTCGCGATCGATGGGTCGGCGGCAACTGGGTCGAGAGGCGCCGGGTCGAGAGGCGCCGTGGCGGCTTCCGCCGGCGGCGGAGGCGTCGACTCGTCTGCAAGCGCTGGCGAAGGCGAGGGGGCAGGAGGATCGGGCCGGCCGGCCATCGGCGCGGCAGGTCGCGGCTCAGGCGGGGCGACGCCGGCCGATTCGCTTTCCGCGCCGATCGGGCCGCTCTGCGGCGCCGCTGCCCCTTCCGCAAGCGAAGCTCCGCCCAGGGCCCGGGCGAGATCGGTCGCCGGCGCCGGCCCGGCGGCAGGCATCGTCACGGGGGGCGCTCCGTTCGAAGCCGCTTCCGAACTCGGTTCGCCTGGCGCAAGCTGGCCCGCCTGAGACGCGGCTGCCTGAATGGCCGCAGCCTGCGGAGCCTCGGCGGACGGACCTCTCACCGACGGCATGCCACTCGGCGCTGAACCATACGGCGAAGCCTCTCCGCCGATTCCGCCGCCGAAGCCGCCGCCTAGGCCTCCCATGCCTCCGCCTGAGCCGAAGCTGCCGGCCAGCATTCCGTTCGACGGAGCGCCTTCCGCGAGCGAGCCACGCGCCATGCCGTCATCGAAGAAGAACGCCTCGATCCGGTCGATCGGCGACGCGCCAACTCCCAACGCGAGCGCCTCCGGCAATGCGTCGTCCGCCGCACTGCGATCGTCTCGTGCAGCGTCGTCCTTACGATCTTCGCTGCGACGGGGAGGCTGCTCCTCGCCGGTCACGAGCTTTCGCTGCATCCGCGACTCGACCTCGTTCAGTCGACGCGACCGTTCGTAGTGGGAACGGCTGGTCGCGTCATCGACCCGTTCGACCAGACGGACGAGACCTCGCGACCGGTCGCGCGACAGAACTTCCAGCGCCTCGGCGACATGCTCCGGCGAGCCTTCCAGCACGAGGGCGGGTGCGCTCCCTGCTGCGAACGAATCGTCCATCGCGTGCCATTCAGCGCCGTCTGCCTGCAACCCCGGGCGATCCGCGAAGGCGCTCATCTGCCGCACGACGCCGAGAACCTGGTCGGTCGAAAGTCGATCGCTCGTCGAATCCCAGACCCCGACGTACGTGGCGAAGCGAGCGCTATCCGCTTCGAGCGAACCTTCCCGCGCGAGCGTCTCATCCTCCGTTCGATCGGCGGACGGGTCGATTTCCAGGCGAACATCGGGAGCCACTCCGCTCGCCGCTTCGGCCTGTTTCTCCGACTTCTTCTGCCGCAGGCTTTCCGCGTCCGACACGCCTGCGGTGGTGAGCGGCGGGCCCGGGATCGGCGGAACAGGGCCGCTTCGAGAGAAGCGCGGTTCGCCTCCGACGCCGCCCGACCCGCTCGACGCGAAGTCCGGCATCGCATCCGCATTGCCGCGCGGCGGACTCGCGAACGCCGGCACGGCGCCGTACGCGTCGTCGGCTTCGGAGCGCTCCTTATCCGAGGCACGTTCATCCGTGGCGAACTCGACCCCCGCGCCCGCAGACGGCGCTTGGTCGGCATGCATTTCCAGAGTCGTCGCGTCCGTTGCGAAGACCGCAGAGCTTCTGGCCGCGGGAGAGCTCGTGGTCACAGGCGCCGCCGCATCACCCACGTCGTAGGCGACGTCCGCCGGCTCGTAGGCGACGTCCGCCGGCGAAAGAATCTGCGCCGACCAGCCGATCACGATGCCGAGCGTTCCTGCCGCCACGCCGACGCCGGCCGTCAGCCAGAGGTGTCGGTACCGCGAGTAGCCGTCGCCGCGGGACCGATCGAGCGAAGCGGGCATCGGACCGCCGGCAGCGCCCGACGCGGGCGTCTCTGCGTCGGGAAGGACCGACGGGATCGTAGCGACCGGCGCTTTCGTCGCCCCGTCAGGCTTCCCGGCCCAATCCGGCTGCGCCGTGACGAGTCGCTGTTTCAGCCGCGCGCTCCAGTCGGTATCCAGCTTCGGCGCCGGCAGCGCGCGGAGTTCTTCCCGCAGGTGGCGATACTCCTCCAGCGCCTGGCGATGTTTCGGATCGGCGAGCAGACGCTCGACGACGACGCTCTCCTCCGGCGTCGTTTCGTCGTCGAAGTAGGCGCTGATTAATTCGTCGTTAGACGGACGGTCCATGGGGTCGTTCGCGTTCGCGTCGCCGCGGGAGGAATGGCGACGCTGAGGGTCGCAGACTGTTCGCTGCGAATTCGGATGTCGGTAGGTAAGGAACGATCAGCAGAATGGACTACGGCGCCGCGTCGCCGAGGACGGCGTGCGAGAGCGCATCGCGAAGTTGCGAACGGGCCCGGTGGAGACGGCTTCGTACGGTTCCGACCGGCAGGTTCAGCATTTCCGAGATCTCCTCGTAGCAGAAACCGTCGATCTCCCGCAAAACGAGGATCGAGCGGTGCTCGTCGGAGAGATTCGACAGCGCCTGATGCACCTGGCCGACTCGCTCCTCGCGAAGCATGCGTCCCTCGGGTCGTTCGCCCGGATCGGCAGGATCGACGCCGTCGACGTCGGGCCCGCGATCGAGCGACATGGTCGGTCGCACGCGTCGGCGGCGACTGACGAACTGGTTGATCGCGATGCGGTAAAGCCAGGTATAGAACCGGCTGCCGCCGCGAAACGTATCGAGTTTCAGGTAGGCCTGCAGGAACGTTTCCTGCAGCACGTCCTCGGCTTCCTCGGCGCAGCCCGACATGTGCGTCAGCGCATGAAAGAGCCGCTGCTGATGCCGATGGACCAGCTTCTCGAAAGCGTCGGCGTCCCCGCGGAGCGTTTCGCGGATCAGGCGACCGTCGTCGGACTCGTCGGCGCTCATCGTTGGTTTCGACGCAAAGTTCGGCCCCCAAGTTCCGGACGCGACGCAGGTCCGGAGAAATTTCGCTGCCGCCGCTTCGTCAGAAGAGGCCCTGCGACCGGTTCGCCTCGCTCCGCTGGAACCGCGTTCCCCCGGAGATCTCGTGCGTCTGAACCGTCGCGACGGCGAAATACGTCCGTGCCGGTTCATCTTCCCTGCCCCGCCGTCGGGCGTCAAACAGGGCGCCTCCGCGTCGGCAGGGACGGCCTTCCGTCCCTCGAACGCTCGCCGGCGACCTTTCGCGGCATGCCGGTCGGTGCGCACCGGCACGAAATTAGTTCGCTCGAATCGGAGAAATCTGCTGCACGGATCGCGGTCGATTGCCTGAGCGAGGCCCAACCGGCGCTTCCAGCAAAAGCGGCAAGGTCTACTTCTCCACCCTCCGCCCCCTATCTGTTACGCTCTAGCGGCGTCATCGTGGTCCGCGAATCCGTTTCCTGTCCCGGCGAGCCGGCACAAGCGCCCTTCCGTCGGGGCGAATTCGCGGCGAATCGGGCCACGACCGGCGCGTTCGGCGCAGACCGTCCTCTCGCAGGGATAGGAAGCGAAGGGCGCCGGAGCTACCGATAATAGAGGAATCAGCGCGACGGCCGTGCGACCAGGGAGGCGACGGGCTCCTCGAAAGCCCGTTCCGGCCGAACGCTGACGGACCGCGATCGATTCTGGACGGAGCTACGCATGATTCGCTTTCCGATGGGTATCAAGGCCTCCTCCGCCGCCGCTGGCGGCGCCACTCAGGAAATCGATCCCGCTTCCGTGACTGCCGCCCAACATCCGGTCTTACAGCTCAACTACAGCATGCCCTACGGGGCCTTGCTGCACGATCACGGCGTGCAGTTCGTACTGTTCAGCAGGTCCGCGACCGCCGTGCGTCTGCTCCTTTATGACGAAGTCGGCGATCTCGAACCGTCGGAGACGATCGAGCTCGATCTCGAAACGGATCGCTGGGGCTACGTCTGGAGCCGCTTCGTCCCCGGCATCGGTCAGGGGCAACTCTACCATTATCAGGTCGACGGCCCCTGGGATCCCGATCACGGCATGCGCTTCGACGGTCGCGCGCGGCTGATCGATCCCTATGCCAAGGCGCTGGCCGGGACCTACCTCAAGTCGCCGGACGGCATCCCCCGCCCGCCGAAGTGCGTGGTCGTGGACGACGCGTTCGACTGGGCCGGCGATCGGCATCTCCGCCGTCCGATGTCCGAGACGATCATCTACGAGATGCACGTCCGGGGCTTCACGAAGCATGCCAGCTCCGGCGTCTCCCGACCCGGGACGTACCTGGGCCTGATCGAGAAGATCCCCTATCTCAAGTCGCTCGGCGTCACCGCGGTCGAGCTAATGCCGGTCCATGAATTCCCGATCATGGACCTCTGGGGGAACAAGCAGGAACGGCCCAACTACTGGGGCTACGACACGATGGCCTTCTTCTCGCCCCATCGCGGCTACGCGTGGAGCAAGGAAGTCGGCGCGCAGGTCAATGAGTTCAAGGAGATGGTGAAGGCCCTGCACCAGGCGGGGCTGGAGGTGATCCTCGACGTCGTCTTCAACCACACCTGCGAAGGGAACGAGCACGGCCCCACGCTGAGCTTCAAGGGCCTGGAGAACCAGGTCTATTACATGCTCCAGGACGGGGGCAAGTATTACCGCAACTATTCTGGCTGCGGAAATACGGTCAACGGAAATCATCCCATCGTCCGGGAGATGATCTTCCACTGCCTGCGCTACTGGGTTCACAACTTCCACATCGACGGCTTCCGGTTCGACCTGGCTTCGATCCTGAGCCGCGATCGGAACGGCAACCTCGTCGCGAGCCCCCCGCTGCTGGAAAGCATCGGCGAAGACCCGCTCCTCGCGGATACCAAGATCATCGCGGAAGCGTGGGACGCCGCCGGCGCGTATCAGGTCGGCTGCTTCGGCGATCTCCGCTGGGCCGAGTGGAACGGTCGTTATCGCGACGACGTTCGCCGGTTCTGGAAGGGCGACCGGGGACTGCGCGGCGCGTTCGCGACGCGGCTCGCCGGGTCGAGCGACCTGTACCAGTACGGCGGGCGCCATCCCTACTGCAGCATCAACTTCGTGACGTCGCACGACGGCTTCACGATGAACGACCTGGTCAGCTATCGGGAGAAGCACAATCTCGCCAACGGCGAGAGCAATCGCGACGGCGACAACAACAATCACAGCGACAACTACGGCGTCGAAGGGCCGACGCGTCGCAAGATGATCGAGGAGCTCCGCGTCCGGCAGATCAAGAACATGCTGGGCACGCTCCTTTTGTCGCAGGGCGTCCCGATGGTCGTCATGGGCGACGAATGTCGCCGCACGCAGAAGGGCAATAACAACGCCTATTGCCAGGACAACGACATCTCCTGGATGAACTGGGACTTCGTCGACAAGCATGCCGACGTCGTCCGCTACGTCCAGGCGCTGACGAAATTCCGCAGCGAGAACCAGGCCATCCGTCAGGAGTTCTTCCTGACCGGCGCGCCGCTCGAAGGCGAGAAGATGCCGGACGTCGGCTGGTACTCGAACCTCGGCACGGCGATCGACTGGAACAGCGACGAACTGAGCCTGAGTTGCATCTTCTCCGCTCCGCGCGACGAAGCGACGGGCAAGACGAAGGGTCGTCACGTCCTGATCATGGTCAACGCCATGCCGGTCGGACGGGAGTTCGTCTTCCCGCCGATCGCCAAGGGCCAGCCCTGGCGGCTGTTCCTGGATACGTCCGCCGCATCGCCGTCCGACGTCTTCCCGGATTACGACGGACCGAAGCCCCCCTCGACGCTCCGCCTGACGCTGCCGCACCATACGCTGTGCGTCTACGTGTCGAACGGGGACGAGAGCTGACGACGAGAATGCAACCCGTTCCGCGCGGCGCGGAACGGCGGAGAGCCGGCGTTGTGGAAGACGCTTGACCAAATCGCGACGACGATCATCACGTCGCCCGGGACTGCGGTCGTCGCATTCCTGGCCGGCTGGCTCGTCTGCGGAGCGATCCTCGACCTCGTTCTACGACGCGCTCGATATCTCCTGGCAATACGCGCCTTCTCGTTCGCCGGCGCGATCGCGGTAGCTGCGATCGCTGGGTGGTTCGGCTGGGCCCGGCACCGACTGTGGCGCGCTGGCGATTGGACGGACCCGCCGCAGACTTTTCCTTATCCTGATGCCCTGATGTTGCACTGGGTCGAAGCGCTGCGGATCCCGCCTCCGCCGGGGTTCCTGGATATCCACTCCGGGCTATACCGGGTCGACTTCCGTCTCTTCGTGATTATCACGGTCGGCTGGCTTCTCGTCGGAGCGCTCGCGGGAGCGGCGATTCCGCCGCGACGGGTCTTTGTCGGCATTGCAGGGTTGTTACGATCGTCGACAGGGGGCGGACCCGCCAATCCGTCCGATCGTCTCTAACCGACACGTCGCTTCGAGAAGCTTATGTCGATCGCGGAAAGCTGGCTGCCGGAGTTCGATCAGGAGATGCAGGGGACGCGCCGCACGCTGGAGCGGATCCCCGACGACAAGCTCGACTGGCGGGCCCATCCGAAGTCGAACACGATGGGCTGGGTCGGCGCGCATCTCGCCGACATCGCCGGCTGGGTCGTCCCGACGCTGACGATGCCTTCGCTGCATCTGCACCCGCCCGGCGCTCCGCCGAGCGAACCGGCGCCGCCGCCCGGGTCGACGCAGCAGATTCTCGACGCGTTCGACAGGAACGTCGCCGCCTCCCGTCAGGCGCTGGCGTCCGCGCAGGACGAAACCTTCGCCGAACCCTGGTCGCTCCTGTTCCAGGGAAACGTGATCTTCACCGAACCGAAGCGAGACGTTCTGCGCGGTTTCGTGATGAGTCACATGATCCATCACCGCGCGATCCTGACGGTCTACCTGCGGATGAACGACGCCCCCGTGCCGGCGCTCTACGGACCCTCGGGCGACGAGAACCCGTTCGGGTGAGCGAACCTTCGCTCGTAGGGGCACTGCGCGATTGCCGTCTTGGCTAGCGGGGGACGGGAGTCCCCCGAGTCCGGTTCGCGACGCAGTCGCAGAACGCAGAACGCAGAGCCGTCTCGATACGGCAATGGTTAATTCCGCCGAGTTGCCCGATACGAATCTCGCTGCGCTCGTTCGTCGGACTCGGGGGATTGCCATCCCCCGCTCGCCTCAAACGCGCGAAGCGGACGGCGTAAAGAAAAGTGTCGCCTTCTCAGGTGGACACCCCCTATCGTTCACTTGGCGGGGATCAGCGCCGGCCCAGGCGTCGCAGTCGAAATCCTAGGCTCCTCGACTCGTGACAGGCCCACGACGACCGCGCGCCCCCGCCAGCCGACGTCGGCCTTTTTCGTACACACCGAACGAGACGCAATTCAGCGAAACTCGAATGAATCGCCCGCCGCACCTTGGAAGCGGACACGGAAACATGCTTCCTGTCCGTGTGCCATGGCTGGCTTGCCCAGCCGTGCCGAGCGCCGGTGTCGACTCGGAGTCGGAATCGACGGGCTCGCGCGGGTCGGCGGTTGCAGTTGTCTTGAATCGCAGGATCGGACCTTCGCCGGCAGCACGGCTGGGCAAGCCAGCCATGGCACACAAGATTCGAGCCGCGCCGACGACGGCTGATAACCGTCGACGCCAGAACTTCCCTTGACGCGTGCGAGGCGGAATCTTTAGGAAATCTGCCGGCTCGGGCTGCGCAATTCGGCGCAGGGGCCAGTTTCCGATTCCGATCGCGCGCGTTCATGGACGACCCGCTGCGCCAGCCGCGAAATCACGTCGCCTCCGGTCACGGGGCTGCGCTGGCATTGCGACTTGCGGGCACGGCGACCGTTACGCTCCTCGCGGCGCTGCTGGCGATCGGTTCGTTCGGCTGCCGCAGCAATCCGGTCGACCAGGCCTACGTCCAGACGCTCCACTCCGAGATCCGGATGCTGGAGGACGAGATCTTCGCGATCGAGTCCGAATACGAAAAGAATCTCGCCCTGCTGCAAGCCTGCGAGAACCGCGACGCCGTCGTCAGCGAGCGATCGACCGTTCGCGGCAGCAGTTCCAATCCGCTGCGCAGCCTGCCGTCGATTCTCGAACCGAAACGATCGAGCCGCGAGCCGGTCGAGGCCGAGTTGCTTCCCCCCGCGATCGACGCGGGCGTGCCCCTCTCGTCCGGTTCCTCGTCGAACGGAACGCTGTCCCGCCCCGCTCCGTCGGGCTCGCGATCGAGCGTGGGCGGATCGCTGGATCAGCCGATGATGCTGGAGGCGCCGAACATCGACATGGGCGAATTCGACCCCTCGTTCGGCGAGATCGAACAGCAGTCGTACGAAGAGTCCTTCGACGTGCAGACCGAGGCTCGCGTGACGCACATCGTGCTCAACCCGCGACTGACCGGCGGGCTCGACTTCAACGGCGCGCCGGGCGACGACGGCCTGAGCGTCGTGGTCGAGCCGCGGAACCAGGACGACGTCTTCGTCCCGCTGGCCGGAAACATGTCGCTCGTTCTGCTCGATCCGCGGCAGGAAGGGGACGCCGCTCGCGTGGCCCGGTGGGATCTTCCTGCGGACGAAGTGCGACGTCGCATCAAGACCGACGAACCGACCGCGCCGGGCATTCATCTGAAGTTGCCCTGGAACGCGCTCCCTCCGTCTCACGAGGATCTGCTCCTGTTCGTGCGATACGAGACCGCCGACGGACGACAGGTCGAAGCCCAGGCGGCGCTCACGCTGGCGGTCTCCGGCAAAAGCTCTACCCGCTGGACGCCCCGATCGCCCGATGCGGCGGGCGCGAAAGCCGATCCTCGGCATGCCGTGCCGCCCCACCTGTCCGCTGCGGATCTTCCGCCGGCGTCGTCCGTCCCCACGGTCGCCGATCTGCGGCGAGACGAATCGGATTCGATCTGGACCGCGCCGAAGAGTCGCGTCGCGCCTGCCGGCGCCGAAACGCCGATCGAACCCGCCGCGCCTCCCAGGGCGAACCTCAAGCCTCCCGAGTGGAAGCCGTATCGGTAGTCGCCTCGGAACCGTCCTGTAGAGCTGGCGACTCTTTGTAGGGCTGGCGCCCTCGCCTGCCATTGCAGCGGCTACCAGCGTCGTGGCAGGCGAGGACGCCAGCCCTACATGCCCCGTCGGCATAGTTCGTTCGCAAGCGGTCCCGTAAAATGAGCCGTCGGCGCCGCGGGCGTCGTTGCTCGACTCTCCGCCCGGTTCGCGATGCGCCAGACGCTCTTCTACATCCCCGACACGATCGGGGGAGTTCCTGTTTTCGGCGTCGGCATCGCCCTCGCGCTGTGGGTTCTCGGCTGCGCGGCCTTCTTGGTCTGGACGCTGGTCGTCAAGAAGCGTCCGGTCGACTGGCTGGGGACGCTGCCGATCATGGCTATCGCGGGGGGGATCGTCTGGAAGATCCTGCCGGGGATGGTCGAAAAGATCCCGGGCGACGGCGCCGGGCTACCCATTCGCGGCTACGGCGTGATGCTGCTGCTCGCGATGGTCGCCGCGGTCTTCATCGCCGTTCATCGCGCGCGGCAGGTCGGCTATCCGACCGAGGCGATCGTCACGATGACGTTCTTCGCCTTCGTCTTCGGCATCGGAGGCGCGCGCCTCTTTTACGTCGTTCAGTTCTGGAACGAACAGTTCGATCGCGGCGGCGACCTCTGGGCGACGCTGCTGTCGATCGCCAACGTCACTCAGGGGGGACTCGTCGTTTACGGCGGCTTCATCGGCGGCGGGCTCGGCATCCTGGGATACCTGTTGTGGAATAACCTGCCCGTCTATCGCACGGGAGACATCGTCGCCCCCAGCCTGATGATCGGCCTGGCGATCGGACGGATCGGGTGCCTGCTCAACGGATGCTGCTACGGCGGCGTCTGCGACAAGCCCTGGATGGCGCTCCAGTTTCCCGCGGGCTCCGTTCCTTATATGGAACAGTTGCACCGCGGAGAGCTCGTCGGCCTGACGCTGGAGCGAACCGGCGACGACGAGAGTTTTCAGGCGGCCCAGGTCGTCTCCGGCGGAGTCGCCGATCGCGCGGGCGTTCGCGAGGGGGATCGACTGGCGATGGCCAGTCTCGGCAGCCGATTGAACGATGCCTTCGTCGATCCGGACGTGGCGAAGGAGACGACCGTGCTGGAGTTCGACACGCCTGATCGCGGAACGGTCGAAGTGCTCGCGAGCGATCTGCCGCGCGCCAGTCTGCCCCTTTATCCGACGCAGATCTTCGCGACCATCGACGCTGCCCTGCTCTGCGCGCTGCTCTGGTTCGCGTATCCCTTCCGCCGACGCGAGGGGCAGATCTTCGGCCTGCTGCTGATCCTGTATCCGATCACGCGATTCATCGAGGAATCGATTCGCGATGACGTCGGCGGCTACTTCGGGACGTCGCTGACGATCTCGCAGCTCGTCAGCTTGGCGATGCTCGTCGTCGCCCTGCTCTACTGGGTCGGCCTGTACGCCAGCTCTCCGCCGATTCCGGAAGAAGAGAGACGAGCCGGCGCTCCGGCCCCTGCGTGAGGGACATGTTCTTTTGTAGGTCAGGCATCGCCTGACGACTACTTCGGTTCGTTCCGTCGTGAGCTTCGCTGGACGAAAACCCTTTTGAGGGAGGCGTCAATCGATAGCCGTCAGGCAATGCCTGACCTACCGACGACGAAGACCTCACGTCACCGCTTGCGGCGGTTTCGGCAGCGGGGTGGTCGGCTTGAGCCTTCCGCAGAGGGGGCAGGCCTCGCTCTCGGGCGGGATCTGTCGCCGGCAGCGCAGGCAGGGGACATAGTGCGAGGTCCGCTCGGCCTGGATCCGCAGGTAGCTGCTGACCAGGTGCGTACCGACCACGATGAACAGCATGGCCGCGGAAACCGCCGCGAGCAGCGCGATCGCTGCCGGCGATCCGTAAGAGAAAGGTTCCAGGATCTGTTCTTCGCCCATCTGTCCCCGATTCGACCTTTCCCGCCTGATTCAAACCCCGTCGAACGCGTCCGCTTCGCCGCCGTCGTTCAGCCGCCGCTCCAGACGTTGCAGGCGAGCCTCCAGGGCCTGGAGCCTGCGCTCGCCGGTAAGTTGCGCCTGGGTCATTTCCCGCTGCGCCTCTTCGAGCCGATCGAACTGTTCCTGCATATGGGCGACGATCTCCTCCATTCGGTCGATCCGAATGAAGAGAATCTCCTCGTCCTCGTCCCGCGGCGACACGTGCTTGTCCGTCCTTCGCGCTACCTGCGATTCGTCCCGGGCGAAGGCCCGTCCGACGGCTGATTGACGCCTTTCGCGCACGATCGATAGACTTTACGATCGCCAGCGATCGACGAACTCCGACAGATTGCCCGCAGGGCTGCGTTCCCTGCGATTACGGCGGCATCTCGCGCTTTCCGCGTTCGAGTCGCCGCTACCTTTCGACCGACCGTCTTCCCCGATTTCGAGTCTTCGCATGTCCGTTTCGAGCCAGAGCATCGAGCAACTCGCCATCAACACCATCCGGACGCTGTCGATGGACGCCGTGCAGGCGGCCAACAGCGGTCATCCGGGTACGCCGATGGCGCTCGCTCCGGTCACCTACTCGCTCTGGTCGGACACGCTGAAGTACGACCCGGCGCTGCCGAACTGGCCCGCCCGCGATCGATTCATTCTATCGTGCGGCCACGCGTCGATGCTGCTCTACTCGACGCTCCATCTGGCCGGGGTGAAGGGCCTGTCGAAGGACGGAACCGTCGAGGATCGGCCCTCCATCACGCTGGACGACATCAAGAAGTTCCGCCAGCTCGACAGTCCCTGCGCGGGACACCCCGAGTACAGCTACGCCGCCGGCATCGAGACGACGACCGGCCCGCTCGGTCAGGGCGTCGGCAACAGCGTCGGTATGGCGATCGCCGCCAAGTGGATGAGCGCGACGTACGACAAGCCGGGCTACGACCTGTTCGGCTTCGACGTCTACGCCCTGTGCAGCGACGGCGACATCATGGAAGGCATCTGCGCCGAAGCCGCGTCGATCGCCGGTCATCTGAAACTCGGCAACCTCTGCTGGATCTACGACGACAACGGCATCACCATCGAAGGCGAAACCGAACTCGCCTTCAGCGAGAACGTCGGCAAGCGCTTCGAAGGCCTCGGCTGGCGCGTGCTGCACGTCGACGACGCCAACGATCTGGAAGCGATCCACGGCGCGTTCGAGTCCTTCCAGGAAAACCAGGACAAGCCGACGCTGATCGTCCTGAAGTCGGTCATCGGCTGGGGCTCGCCCAATAAGGCGAACACCCACGGCGCGCACGGCGCCCCGCTCGGCGACGACGAGATCAAGCTCACGAAGAAGGCCTACGGCTGGCCCGAGAACGAGAAGTTCTTCGTGCCGGACGGCGTCCGCGAGCACTTCGACCGCACGGTCGGCGCCCGGGGCCGCGAAGCGACCGAGACCTGGTACGCCAAGTTCGACGACTACGCCAAGAAGTTTCCGGCCGAAGCCAAGCAACTCCAGTCGATCTGGAAGCGGGAGCTGCCGCAGGGCTGGGACAAGGACGTGCCGAACTTCCCGGCCGACGAGAAGGGCCTCGCCAGCCGCGTCTCCTCGGGCAAGGTGCTGAACGGCCTGGCCAAGAACATCCCCTGGCTGATCGGCGGTTCGGCGGATCTCGCCGGTTCGACGATGACGCTGCTCGACGGGGAGAAGAGCTTCTCGTCGCACGACTACTCGGGCCGCAACTTTCACTGGGGCATCCGCGAGCACGGCATGGCCGCGGCCTGCAACGGCATGTCGCTCTGCGGCATTCGCGCGTACGGGGCGACGTTCTTCGTCTTCACGGACTACATGCGTCCGTCGATGCGGCTGGCCAGCATCATGCACCAGCCGACGCTGTTCGTCCTGACGCATGATTCGATCGGCCTGGGCGAAGACGGCCCGACGCATCAGCCGATCGAGCATCTCGCCGCGATGCGGGCGATCCCCGGCATGTTCGTGATGCGTCCGGGCGACGCCAACGAAACGGCCGAGTGCTACAAGGCGGCCATGCTGATGAACGACCACCCGGTCAGCATGGTTCTCTCCCGCCAGAACCTGCCGACGCTCGACCGGACGAAGTACGGCGCCGCCGTGGGGTCCGCCAAGGGGGGCTACATCCTGGCCGACTGCGAAGGGACGCCCGAGGTGATCCTGATGGCGACCGGCAGCGAGGTCGCGATCGCCCTCGACGGCTATAAGCTGCTGACCGAGAAGGGCGTGAAGGCCCGCATGGTGAGCATGCCCTGCATGGAACTCTTCAAGAAGCAGGACGAGGCTTACCGTCACTCCGTCCTGCCCCCGAACGTGCAGGCCCGCGTCGCGGTCGAAGCCGGCCTGATGCAGGGCTGGGAGCAACTCCTCGGCGAGCGCGGCCGCTTCGTCGGCATGGAAACCTTCGGCGCCTCCGGCCCGATGAAAGCTCTCTACGAGCAGTTCAAGATCACCCCCGCCAACGTCGCCGCCCAGGCCCTCGAAAGCATCAAGAACGGCAAGCAGGCGAAGTAGGTTCGAATTGAAGTCGACCTGTGATGACTCAACGTGAACCTACTTGTCTGATTATTCAATGGATGCGTTCGAAGCCGTCGTGGCCGCAATTCTGGAACGCGACGGCTTTTGGGTTCGGACGTCGCTCAAGGTGAGCCTGACGCCGCAGGAAAAGCGAGACATAGGTCGCGCGACGTCGCCTCGTTGGGAACTCGATGTCGTCGGATATCGGCCCGGCGATAACCTATTGCGTGTGGTCGAGTGCAAGTCATATCTGGACTCCAGCGGCGTCAACCGCGCGGCATTCGATCATAGCAGTCGCTTTGCGAAGCGATTCAAACTCTTCAATGAGCCCGTCACGAGGAGGGTCGTGTTTAACCGACTCATCGCTCAACTGGCGGCAACGAAGTCTGTGAGGAAAGCGCCTAAAGTGCAGCTTTGCCTCGCAGCCGGACGGATCGCGCCTTCGAGTCGTGAGACGGTCAGGTCATACTTTCAACTAATGGGATGGGAACTGTATGACGCCGAGTGGCTGCGTGAAAGCATCATTCGTATGGCGGCTGACGGATACGACAATCCAATCGCGGCTGTGACTGCGAAGCTAATC
This sequence comes from Lignipirellula cremea, assembly GCF_056501455.1. NCBI lineage: Bacteria > Pseudomonadati > Planctomycetota > Planctomycetia > Pirellulales > Pirellulaceae > Lignipirellula > Lignipirellula cremea. The sequence continues at coordinate 3,012,955 of NZ_CM151415.1, read as the reverse complement.
CTGCGTGAGTTCAAGTAAGTGAGCCTCTCGCCATTGCTCAGGCGATTGGAAGAATCGGATCGCAGAGCCGGGTGCCACTGGCTCCGCCAGTGCCCCGGCGTCAGTGAAGACTGCCCATCGGCAAAGGCGTAAGTCGGGGCAGGTCGAAGTCGGGGGTGGCTAAGGCATCCAAGTAGAAGCGAACCGACGACCACTTCCATTCGATGGCCCGCTCGCAGAGGCCCCGCTTCACCGGGTTGCCGTGCAGGTAGTCGAGGCTGGCGGCGATGGCCTCCGGGGTGAATAGGTTGCGGTCGTAGCCGCCGCCAGGCATCCAGAAGCGGAAGGTCTTCTTGCCGGGACGTTCCTGCACGGTCAGTCGTTCGAGCAGTTCCGGGTTCTCGGTAGAGAGAGCTTTGTGCATCTGCTCGGAGAACGGCTGCTTGATCCGGGCGAGGTAGAGGTCGAGCCGCGGGTTCGCATCGTCTGGCTGAACGAGCAGATGAACGTGCTCCGGCATGAAGACGAAGGCCAGCAATCGGACGTTCGTCTCCTCGCCTGCGGCATCGATGCAACGGGCGAGCTTTCTTCGACGATCGTCGGAGTCGAGCAGCGGCAGACGTCGGAAGCACGAGAAAGTCAGCTCGTGCAGGTGGCCTGGCTCGTGGTAACGACGGAGCTTCTTTCGAGGTTCCATTTCGTCAATCGAAGTGGAAGACTGGTTGCCGGGTTCCGTCGGGGCACTGGCGGAGCCAGTGGCACCCGACGATTCGCGGTTCGAGGGTCACTGATCGCGGACGTTCCGTCCACGCACAGCAGGTCCGGACTTCGCACGCAGGCAGCATTCCCGTCGCGACGATTGTAGCGATGGGGAGGGAGCGGACGCTTCGCATTCGGTCGCATCGTGCCGCGGCAGGCCTACTTGAAGATCGCAGGGACGCACGGGAAGCTACGATCGACGTAGTCGTTCGCTGATCTCCCACGCTTCCAGGATCTGATCGTGCCCGAGTACGAAAAAGGGCAGTTCGTCGTGCTGATGCGCGACGGCTCGTCGTTCAACGTCGAAAGCGACGACTGGCGTCATGACGAGAAGGCGAAAGCGTTTCGCTTCTTCGACATCGACGAGACGCCCGAAGGACCGAAGAACCACGAGGTCGCCTGGATCGCGCAGGAAGAGGTCCGCGGCGTCGTCGAAGCCGAGCGGATCACCAAGCGACGCGACACGCTCTCCCGAATCGTCGATTCAGGCCTCGAAGGTCCGACGCGGAAAGCCGCGACCCGCAAGGCCGCCGCGAAGCGGGCGCAGGACTGAGAGGTCCGACGTCGGCGAAGCCTCGCCTTTAAGGACGCGCGAGCGGAACCGCTCGTCGATTCTGGAGAGCAGGAAATATGCGGCGCTGCTCCAGGTAGGCCGATCCGTGAGCGTCCATCGCTCAACGTCAGGAAAGCTCTCCGACCGCTCCCTGCATGCCCACCCTGCTTCGCGATGTGGGCATGGCACACCAGACAGAATCCATCCTGACGAGTACTGATCGACGGCCCGCTAAGGTCGCTGAAAGCTGATGGGCAGCGCGCTCAACTCAGCGGAGCCGGGATCGCCGGAGAAGACCACCGTGCCCTCGCGCGACGCTTCGCCCGGAAGCATGTCGATCGTCAGTTCGGCAGACTCGGTTTCGCCGTCGCTCGAACGCTTTTCCACCCGCACGACGACCGACGCCGCGGCTTGCGTGCCGCGGTTATGCACGACGACGGGGACGGAGAATCCGCCCGGCGCCGGGGCCGGTTCGCCGAGCCGCGCTTCGAGCGACGGAGGGCTCGGCGTCACCGCGATCGCATCGTACGCGAGGTAGCCGACGGTCGTCGATACGAGCAGCGCCCCGACGCCGAAGACGAGCCATTCAAGCCAGTTCTTGTCGCTCTTCATCGATGCGCCTGTTTCGTCTTCGCCGCACACTATTACTGTGTCGCTCCTGAGTGCGACTGCTCACTGCGACTGAATGAGCAGCCGGCCCGCGCAGGCGCCGAGGGTAGAGGGGAAGGCCAGCACGACGATCTGCGAAACGGCTTCGAAGGGAGCGTTCCCCTCCAGCCGTTCGAAGAACCAGAGCATCATCGCCGACGCGGCCAGCGCGGCCCCGTAACTGCCGGCGAGACCGACGGCGATTCCTGCGACGCTTTTCTTCGGCAGTAGCCGGCCCGACCCGCGAAAGTCGCTGAAGAACAGGATCACCGTCCCGATCGTCAGCGACAGCGCGACCAGGCCGAGCAGCCGGGGAGACGACGCCTCCATGCCGAGCCGCGGAATCTCCAGCGTCGCTCCGATGTTCGACGCGAACAGCACGGCGCCGCAGAAGGCGAGCGTCAGGTGGCCCAGCCGATCGAACGCGGAGACGGGCCGGTCCGGATCGGATTTCAATTCGGAGGCAGGATCGTCCTTCATGCCGCCGTCATCGCCCTCCCCGCTCGCTCCGCCGAGTTGGGCCGTGCCGACCGAGACGCCGACGGCGACGGTCATCGAGGCGATCACGATCTTGCCTACGATCTCGGACAGCGGCATGTCGAACTCGATCTGCGCCAGCAGAAACAGCACGAGCGCCGAGATCACCAGCCCGATCCCCATCTCCTCGATCGAATCGACCGCGACCTCCCACCATCGGGCGTCCCGCCGCATGCCCGCGAAGCGGTTGTAGCCCAGCAACAGGCAGAAGCTGACGGCCACGTAGGCGATCAACCGCGGCGAGTCGGCGAGGAAGCCGGTATGCCAGAGTTCTTCCGTATAGAGCAGCGGCATGCTGAAGAGCAGGCCGCCCGCCGTGCCGCGGCCATACTCGCGGATCGACTCGCGAAGTTCGCGTCGTTCCGGATCGGGGTCGCTCGAATCGAAGGCCATGGAGTTCCGAATCGAAAAGACGCCGCTTAAGCCTGCTTCTCGGCCTTCCGCTCGGCCAGTTCGTAGAAGTGCTTCACGGCCCGGCCGCTTACCGTCTTCTTAGCCAGCAGTTCGGCGACGAGAAGCTCGACCGCCATCCAGAGCGCGGGGTCGTCGAGCAGGTACTCGGTCTTGTCGAGGAAGCGGCGTTCCAGCTTTTCGGCCTGCCGTTCGGTCGCCGCCCGCGTCGCGATCAGTTCGCGCACCGCCCGCAGATCGGCGCCTGCGTGGCCATGCGAATAGGCGCCGGTGTGCCGGGCCTCGGCGACCATCCCGGCGAGCAGAAAGATCGATTCGTCCTCGACGAAGTCCTTCGACGGTCGGGCCATGCCGCGAGTCAGTTCGACCGCTCCCAGGCGAAGCTGATTTGGGAGGACGCTCACGCGATGGACGGGACGCCCCAGGTAGAGCGCGAGGACCGCATGCCCTGCCTCGTGATAGGCCGTCGCCTTCTCGATTTCCGAGTCCCCATCCTGTTTTTCCGCTTCGTCGGTCATATCGCAAGTCTACGCGCTCGGCCCGTCGTCGGATGCGCGAAGGCGGGGTTTTCGGCGCCGGGCTTCGCTTCGGTTAGACTATTTCGATGAACCCGCCTGCGTGGGCGTTCGCTGCGAACTCTCCTCTCTCCGCCGCGCAAAGGATCCCGCCATGAATCTGCGTTCCAACCCGTCGCGTCGCGACTTCGTTCTGACGGCGACCGCCGCTGCCGCGGCCGCCGCTCTGCCCACCATCATCCCGGCCAGCGCTCTGGGCAAAGACGGAGCCACGGCGCCGAGCGAGCGGATCAACCTGGGCGTGATCGGCATCGGGCCGCGCTGCACGTACGACCTGACGTCGATGCTGGAGATGGCCGACCTGCGGTGCGTCGCGATCGCCGACGTGCAGGCCAGCCGCCGCGACGCGGGGAAGAAGCTGGTCGACGGGAAATACGGCGACAGCGACTGCAAGCTCTATCGCGACTTTCGCGAGGTCCTCGACCGGAAGGATATCGACGCCGTGCTGATCGCAACGGGCGATCGCTGGCACGCGGCGGCGTCGATCCTCGCGGCGGAGGTCGGCAAGGACGTCTACAGCGAGAAGCCCTGCGGCATCACCATCGGCGACTGCCAGACGCTCGCCGACACGATGCATCGCGAGAAGCGGGTCTTCCAGGCCGGTACCCAGCGACGCAGCGTGCCCAACTTCGAGACCGCGGTGAAGCTCGCCCAGAGCGGAAAGCTCGGCAAGCTCCATACGCTGCACGCTTCGGCTTACATGCCCGTGCTCGATAACACGTGGCTGCCCGCCCAGCCGCAGCCGGCGAAGGAAGCCTGCGACTGGAACCTCTGGCTCGGGCCGGCCGCGTGGCGACCCTTCAATCAGAAGTACGTCGACGGCGGCTGGCGCGGTCACTGGGACTTCGACTCGGGCGCCCGGCTGCTCGACTGGACGGCCCATACGCTCGATCTGTGCCAGTGGGCGAACCAGGCCGACGACACCATGCCGATCGCGTACGAACCGCAGAGCGACAAGATCGTCTGCACTTACGCGAACGACGTGAAGCTGATCATCGACTTCCTGCCCGAGCCCTTCGGCAACCGCGATCCGCATTACGTCACGCGGCTGGGCACCTGCCCCGTGCGATTCATCGGCGACGAGGGCTCGGTCGAAACGGGCGACAGCGGGGAGGTTCTCGCGTCGACGCCGGCGTTGCAGAAGGAGATCCCCGACGCGGCGACGAAGGTCCGCGGTCTCGACGTCGGCGCCCACGCGCGGAACTGGATCGACTGCATCCGCTCGCGCAGCATGGCGAACGCCAATCAGGACGTCATGCGCCGATCCCACATCGCGTCGCACGCCGCCGCGATCGCCTGGATCCTCCGTCGGAAGGTAGAGCTCGATCCGGTCAAAGAAGAGTTCGTCAACGACGACGAAGCGAACTTGCTCCGCACGCGGCCCGCGCGGACCTGGGCGGTCTGATCCGAACGTCTCGCGTCGCGCTCTTCCGTCGGGGCGTTCATCGGATGAATCTACTCAGCGATTCGGAAGTCGAACTCTATCGACTTCCGCCGGGACTCTACGATGCGCAGCATCGCGCGCTCGGACAAAAGCTCCACCGGGAAGGCGTTGGCGGGATCGAGGCGTCGTACCTGGGGCCGAAGCCCTGGTCGCAGGAGGGCGTCTACGATCTCGATTTTCTGAAGCACTATCGCGACATCGAGCGCCTTTCGATTTCGCTTCCGGGCGTCTTATCTTACGACCCGATCGAGCGCTTCGCCTCGTCGCTGAATTGGCTCAGTCTGGGCGAGACGAAATCGAAGAAAGCATCGCTCGCCTTCCTCGAATCGTTCACGGAGCTGCGCGAACTCGGCCTGATCGGGAATCTAAAGAACTTCGAGACGATCGGAAAGCTCGTCGGACTCCAGCGACTCTGGCTCGGCAGCCAGTCGTCGCCAGATCTGTCGATCCTCGCAGGCATGAAGAAGCTGGAGCGATTTCATCTGCAGTTCGGCAGCGCGACGGACATCTCGCCCGTCGCGGACCTGCCCAAACTGAAGGCGCTCAGTCTGATGCGTGTCCGCGGGCTGGCCGACCTCGGTCCGGTCGCCTCGATCGCGACGCTGCAGTACCTGTTGCTGGACGGGCTGAAACAGGTCACGCGACTGCCCGGTCTCGGAATGCTTAAGAAGCTGCGCCGGGTTCATCTGGAGACGATGAACGGGCTCGAAACGCTGGAGGGACTGGACAAAGCGCCGGCGCTGGAAGACCTGATCGTGATGGAATGTTACAAGCTTCCGCCCGAGGCGTTCGCCTGCTTGAAAGGACATCGCAAACTGAAGGCCGTTCTGCCGGGCATCGGCCTCATCGGCTCGAAGAAGGTTCTCGAAGTCGAGGCTATGTTCGCCGGCAAACGAATGGACGGCTTCTACGCCACGCCGCACCAGACGTTCACGCTGAAGTAGAAAAGAGGCTGTCGCGGACTGTCGAAGCGAAGCGCCGCGCGCGACGCTTGCAGGATCGACCCCCCACCGCCCCGAAGGCTTTTCTCCCGGAAGCCCCCATCATGAAGTTCACGAAGATCCTCTGCCCCACCGACTTCTCCGATTTCAGCCGCGCCGCGGTCGAGATGGCGACGGCGCTCGCTCGCGAAAGCGAAGCCGAGTTGATCCTGCTGCACGCGGCAGACGTCCCGATGGCGATCGGCAACGATCGAGATCCCGCGATCGAGGAGCACGAAGCTCTTCAGTTACTCGAACGACGCCTCGAGCAATTCCCGATTCCTGAACCGAGGCCCCGCGTCCGGAGGCTCGTCGTCGAGGGAGATCCGGGCGCGGCGATCATCGACGTCGCGCGCGACGAGCGGGCCGACCTGATCGTCATTTCGACGCATGGTCGCAGCGGGTGGACCCGTCTGCTCATGGGGAGCACCGCGGAGTACGTCGTTCGCAACGCCGAGTGCCCCGTCCTGTCGCTGAGAAGCTCGGACGCAGGCGGCAAACTGGCGTAGGCGGGGTCCTGTCCTCGAACGGCTTCTCCGCGGATCGCATGTCACGTCTTCGCATCCGCAGTCTTATAAGGTTCGAAACTATGTCCGCCGCATCGTCGAAGAATTCTGCTGCGCGACTCGTCGCGACGCTCCTCTTTCTGAGCTTCGTCGGCACGGCGTTCGGACAGCGGGCGTATCCGCCGAAGCTGGAGGGTGCGCAGGAACGCGTCTATAAGACCGTCGGCGACGTCAAGCTGAAGCTCTGGATCTACTCGCCGGAAGGCCATCGGCCGACCGACGCGAAACCAGCGATCGTCTTCTTCTTCGGCGGCGGCTGGACGAGCGGCTCGCCGGAACAGTTCGAACAGCAGTGCCGCTACCTCGCCTCGCGCGGCATGGTGGCGATCACCGCGGACTATCGCGTCGGCAGTCGCCACAAGGTCAAGGCCGTCGACTGCGTCCGCGACGCCAAGTCGGCGGTGCGATGGGTCCGCGCTCACGCCGCCGAACTGGGCGTCGATCCGACTCGCATCGCCGCCGGCGGCGGATCGGCAGGCGGGCACCTCGCGGCCTGCACGGGCACGATCGACGGCTTCGACGAAGCAGAGGAGGACGCGTCCATCAGTTCGCGCCCCGAAGCGCTCGTCCTGTTCAACCCTGCGGTCTCGTTCGACCCGAGCCTTCCCAAGGCGGACCGCGAACGGGCGGCCGGTCTCGCGAAGCGCCTGGGCGTCGAACCGACGGCTCTCTCGCCGGCGAATCACGTCGACGCGAAGGATCCTCCCACGATCGTCCTGATCGGAACGAAGGACTTCCTCATCGAGGGAAACCGCCAGTTCGCCCAGCGGATGAAGGCGGCGGGCGTGCGGTGCGAACTCGATCTCTACGAGGGTCGCGAGCACGGCTTCTTCAACTACGGAAACGCGGGCGGCAAGGACTTCCTGGCGACGCTCGCCTCCGCCGATCGGTTCCTCGCCTCCCTCGGCTGGCTCGAAGGCGAACCGACGGTCGAGCAGTTCTTCGCGAAGAATTGATGAGATCTGCTTCGAGAACAATGGATTTCAGAGGCGATGGCCAAGCAATACGAAACCTGGAAAACTGGGCAGCTCAGGTTGACGAGCGACTGGGCTGCCCTGCTCGTCTCCTCGAAGAATGACGATTGCTCCGCCGCGACGCGCGAGAGTCCGCGTCAGTCGGCGGCCTCAGTTAGCAGGTCGAAGTCCTCTTTGAACTCGAACGGAAGCTCGAAGGTCTGGCCGTCGATATCGACCTTCGCCTTGCCAGTTCGATAGTAATCGACCCAGACGACGCGGACTTTCGGACCGCCTGAACTCGCTTTCAGAGTTACGCTGCGTTTCGTCTCAGTCTCGGTTCCGAACGTGCGTTCCGTCTTCTTCTCGATGCCGGCCTGCACAGCCGCGCCTATTTCCGCGAACCACGCGTGCACCTTTCCTTTGACCTCGACGCCGGCCGTCCATCCGTCGGATACGGACGTCGTGTGACGTACGCGAACGGTGTCCTCGACCACCTTTTCCGTCCCCGGCGTCATCAAAATGGACGGGCTCTTTTTCACGATGACGGACTTCATCTCCGTATCGAGGGCTACGTCCACCACTTCGATCGCAGGCTCGTCCCAAGTTTCCCGCACGAGCTTCGATAAACGCTCTAGATCCGACTTCGCCTTCTGCGATTCAGGATATTTGGCGACGAGCGCGGAATAGCACCCCAACGCGTCGTAATAGCGCCGCTTCGATTCATACAATTTCGCCAGACGCTCGTGAACGCGATACGACGTTGGATCGAGTCGTACCGCCTCCGTTAGCAGTCCGTTGATTTCCCTGTTCGCGAGAGCCTGAGCGTTCAAAAGGTCGCTGAGCGTCGAGGCATCAGGAGCGGGAGCCGGACGGCGACCGAGATGCTTAAGATCGCTCGATGCGATCCGACGGCGAAATCAGCGAAGCTGGAGAGCCCAAACGCGGCGGAAAGCGCTGCTCCCAGTTCTCCGAACTGTTTCGGCTTACCGGCGCCGAGGAGTTGGCGCAGGATCCGTCCCAAGTTGTAAGCGACGGCGGCGACGAGGTAGCGCTTGCGGATCTTGGCCAGCCCGCGAAGCCAGGTTCTCCTGCCGCCGCCCGTTTCGAGCACGTGCGCGAACGTCCGCTCGACCTTCTCGCTTCGTAGACGCTGCAGCCTGCGACCGCGACGTCCGCGCGCGTTCCGGCGATTGCGACGATAGGCCGCCTGACGACTCGGCGGCTTGCGTTTTCGCTTCCGAGACTTCGCTCGCTTCGGCTGCGGAATATACGTCCGCACGTGCGTCTCGTGCTGCAGCCGGTCGAGCGACTCTTCGCTGTGATAGCCCTTGTCCGCCGCGACCTCTTCCACGTCGCAGCCCGTGCCCGCCTCGCGCAGGTTCGTTCGCGCGGCGTTCACGGTATCTTCGATCGTCCGGCAGTCGCCGGCGGTCCCTTCGTAGACTTCCGCCGCGACGATCACGTCCGTCTCCAGATCGACGGCGTGTTCGACCTTGTACTTGAGATGCGTGCGACCGTCCTTCATCTTCCCGATCCGAGCGTCGGGATCGTGCGGATTGACCCACTCGTCGTTGGAGACCTTCTTGTCCTTCCGCTTCCTGTCGAAGCGGCGCAGCTCCTCGTCGTCCGGGTCGCTTACGCCCGTTTCGGCTTCGTAGAGCTTGCGAACGTACTCCTGCCAGTCGTCGCCGTTCTCCCGGCGGACGATCGACTTCATCGAAGCGTTCGCTTCGAGATCGCTGGCGTCGACGCCGAGCGTTTTGCCCTTGAGCAGACCCTTCTCGTGGCAGAGGCCGAGAACCAGGTCGAACGCGAGCTGATGGATCTCCAGCGGCAGCCGGTTTCGCGTCAGCGTGAGCGTCGAATGGTCCGGCGTCTCCTCGCCGGGACCGAAGCCCAGGAAACGGGCCAGCGAGCGACTGTCGTCGCAGCGCCAGGCGATGCCGCGCTGGCTGTCGATCCCCTCGAAGTAACCGATGAACAGCATCCGGAAGTAGACGCCCGGCGCCAGGCTCTTTCGCCCCGTCGTTTCGTAGTACGGAGCGGCCGCCTCTTCGAGCCGTCCGTCGAATTCGATCTCGGCCAGCAGCCCGTTCAGACGGTCGTAGAAGACGTTTCGCGGACCGCTCCCCAGCTTGTCCGTCGGAACCCAGAACGTCCCCTGCGTCTCCCGCTTCCGCTTGCCCAAGCCCATCGCGATTCCTCCCCCGCGTCGAGATCACGCGAGGATAGCGCAGGCAGGGCGAAAATCAACGGGCTGTTAGATCACGGATCGCGGCGTCCTCTTCGTCGTTCAGGGCACGAAGAATTCCTCGCAGAAAATACGCGTCGGAATTCTCCGCCTCGATACGAATCGCGGCATCCAGTTCGGCGAGAACTTCGGCGATCCGCCGATCGGCGTCATCGCCCATCGCATATTCGACCAGCGCCGGACCGCTGACGCCGTTCTCTCTCGCGATCTGATCCAGTCGCAAGAACGGGAGCATCTTCGCGTACGCTCGGAAAAACGGTACGCGCGGGAATTCCGGATCCAGTTCGAGCATCTTGTCGCAATCGGCGAGAATGGCGGATTCGGCTTTTCCGTCGATTTCGCTTCCGGGTTTGGTAGCCCTGCGGATAAACGCCATCGCTCGACCCGAGTAAGCGACCGGATTTCCAGGAGCCAGTCGGACGGCTTCTTCAAAATCCGCGATGGCCAGGTCGTACTCGCCTTTTTCGAGTCGGGCTCCGCCTCGATTGCCGTAAGTCATCGCATTCTGAGGGTCCAGTCGAATCGACTCCGTAAATTCGCCGACGGCGTCGTCGTACTCTTTCTTCGCGCGATGCACGTCTCCTCGGACAGACCGGACCCAAGCAGACTCCGGATCAAGCAGCTTCGCCTTTTCAGCATCGGTTTCCGCTCGTTCTAGGTCGCCATCGCCTGCACGATAAGAATACGTTATGGCCCGCGAAGCCAACGTCTTCGCGTCGTTAGGGTGTCCCTGAAGATATTTCGTATACGCGGCGATCGCGCCGTCCCAGTCCGACTCGCGATAAGCCGCGTCGCCTACCTCCAGATCGTCGCCGAACGCGAGAATCGGTGCGATCGACGTCGCCGCGACGACGCATAGAAGGAGGGACGAATTCGCCATGACGATGCCGTTCACGGAAGCGCTCCGCACAAAGAATCAGTGGCGGCGACAGGTTAACGAGAATCGCCGATTCTACCGTCGACGAGTGGAGCATTGCCGTGCCGCACGAATTCGACCTCGTTTCGCTTCGGCGAGAGGCCCTGTCGGGAAGATTGGGCGAAGCTCCGTGAGTTTTCGCTCTTTGCGGGAATTCCTTGGTCGAATTCCCCGCCTTCCCATCGCACGTCAGGGCGTCGCGACGCCCTCCGCGTCGATCGGTTGACGCAACGGGGGGGTCGCTTTAGACTTCGCGGTTTCATCCGGGCGAGCCGGTCGCGCAAAGTCTGCGCCCGCAGCTCCCTTTTTCCGCCCGGATGCTCGTTCCGGACGTTTCGAGGAAGCTCCCGCTCCCTCGCTCGCAGACCGGTCGAACCGCACTCGAAGGCTCATTCATGGCGAAGAAAAGCTCGGTCGAACTCTACTACTTCGGCAAAACCCGCACCGATCGCAACGGACCCGACGGCAAGCCCGTCGGCAAGGACATCCTCGGCGGCAAGGGACTCAACCTGGCCGAGATGACGTCGATCGGGCTGCCGGTGCCTCCGGGCTTCACGATCCCGACGACGGTCTGCGACGCCTACTACAAGAACGGCAAGAAGCTCCCCGCCGGCATGATGGAAGGGGTCGCCGAACAGATCGCGACCCTCGAAAAGGAACTGGGCAAGAAGTTCGGCGATTCCAAGAGCCCGCTGCTCGTTTCGGTCCGCTCCGGCGCCGCCGTCTCGATGCCGGGCATGATGAACACGATCCTGAACCTCGGCCTGACGGACGAGTCGGTCAAGGGTCTGTTCGAAGCGGGCGAGCGCTTCGCCTACGACTCGTATCGCCGCCTGATCAACATGTTCGGCGACGTCGTAATGGAAGTCGGTCACCATCACTACGAGGCCGAGTTCGCCAAGATCAAGAAGAAGTACAAGGTCGAAGTCGATACCGACGTCCCGACCGAAGGGATGAAGGAACTCTGCGAGGCCTATAAGAAGGTCTACAAGCACGCCACGGGCGAAGACTTCCCGCAGGATCCGATGGTTCAGCTCGAACGGGCCATCGAGGCCGTCTTCAAGAGCTGGATGCAGAACCGGGCCGTCCGCTATCGCGAGATCGAAGGGATCCGCGGCCTGCTCGGCACCGCCGTCAACGTCCAGTCGATGGTCTACGGCAACATGGGCGACGACAGCGCCACGGGCGTCGCCTTCACCCGCGATCCGTCGACCGGCAAGAACGAGTTCTGGGGCGAGTACCTGGTCAACGCCCAGGGCGAAGACGTCGTCGCGGGCATCCGCACCGGCATCCCCGTCGCCCAGATGGCGAAGTGGAACAAGAAGAGCCATGCCGAGCTGATCGACATCAAGCACAAGCTGGAAGCCCACTACAAGGACGTGCAGGACATCGAGTTCACCGTCGAGAAGGGCGTCCTCTTCATGCTGCAGACCCGTTCCGGCAAGCGGAACGGCATCGCCGCGGTGAAGATCGCCGTCGACATGGTCAACGAGAAGCTGATCGACAAGGAGACGGCCCTGCTACGCGTTCCCGCGGGCGACCTGATCCAGTGCATGCTCCCCAGCTTCGAACCCTCCGACAAGAAGAAGGCGACGACCATCGCCAAGGGTCTGCCCGCTTCGCCCGGCGCGGCGGTCGGCTTCCCCGTCTTCAGCGCGGCCGAAGCGGTCAAGTTCGTCGACGGCGAACAGAAGAAGGTCGACGAGGCGGCGCAGGGCGGCACCAAGTACAAGGCCCGCAAGTGCATCCTGGTCCGCACCGAAACGAGCCCTGAAGATATCGACGGCATGCACGTCGCCGAAGGCATCCTCACCAGCACGGGCGGCATGACCAGCCACGCGGCGGTCGTCGCCCGCGGTTGGGGTCGCTGCTGCGTCGCGGGCGCCGGCGACATCTCCATCGACGAGAAGGCCGGCAAGTTCACCGTCGGCGGCAAGTCCTACACCGGCAAGGACGTCATCAGCATCGACGGCGCCACGGGCGAAGTCATGCTCGGCGAGGTTCCCCGCAAGGAGCCGAAGCTGTCGGGCGACTTCAAGCAGATCATGGACTGGTCGAACGAGTACCGCCGCCTGGGCGTTCGCACCAACGCCGACACGCCGGAAGACGCCAAGCGTGCCGTCGAGTTCGGCGCCGAGGGCATCGGCCTCTGCCGGACCGAGCACATGTTCTTCGAGGAAGACCGCATCAGCTCGATGCGGGAGATGATCCTCGCGGAGAACCTGGAAGACCGTCAGAAGGCGCTGACCAAGCTGCTGCCCCATCAGCGAAAGGACTTCGAAGGCATCTTCAAGGCGATGGCCGGCAAGCCCGTCACCATCCGCCTGCTGGATCCGCCCCTCCACGAATTCCTCCCGCACGACGCCAAGGCCCAGAAAGAACTGGCCGAGACGCTCGGCGTGAAGGCCCAGCAGATCGCGGCTCGCGTCAAGCAACTGCACGAGTCCAACCCGATGCTCGGTCATCGCGGTTGCCGCCTGTCGGTCAGCTATCCCGAGATCCTCGTGATGCAGGTCACGGCGATCGTCGAGGCGGCGATCAACATGCAGAAGAAGGGCATCGAAGTGCTGCCCGAGATCATGATCCCGCTCGTCGGCACGCGGGCCGAGCTGACGCTGCTGCGCGGCAAGACGCAGGAGACGATCGACGCCGTCAAGGCGGCGAAGAAGTACGACGGCAAGCTGGACATCAAGATCGGCACGATGATCGAGGTGCCCCGCGCGGCCCTCACCGCCGACGAGATCGCCAAGGACGCCGACTTCTTCAGCTTCGGCACGAACGACCTGACGCAGATGACGTTCGGCTTCAGCCGCGACGACATCAACAGCTTCCTGCCGAGCTACCGCAAGCTCGATCTGCTGCACGAGGATCCGTTCGCCTCGCTCGACCAGAGCGGCGTGGGCCAGCTCGTCGCGATGGGCGTCCAGAAGGGTCGCAAAACCAAGAAGGACCTCAAGGTCGGCATCTGCGGCGAGCACGGCGGCGATCCCGCCTCGGTCGCCTTCTGCGAGTCGGTCGGCCTCGACTACGTCTCGTGCTCCCCCTTCCGCGTCCCCACCGCCCGCCTCGCCGCCGCCCAGGCCGCGATCAAGGCGAAGAAGAGCAAGTAGCTCTTCCTCCCGTAGGGCAGGCGCCCCGCCTGCCACGACGCGAAGTCGAACCTGAAACCATGAAAGCCGTCCTCGATGAGAGGGCGGCTTTTTTCGTGTATCGATCTCTGAGTTCGTGAGATACTCGCACGACTCGACGAGCTTGCTATATCTGCGATGCAGCGGAGATGGCGATTCGAGCTTACGTCTCAACGAGCCTACTCAGAATGATTCCACCAGGCGTTCAGCGCCGAGTCGCCCATCTGGACGTCGTCGGCGGCATGGTCTTTCCAATGTCGGTTTCGTATTGGCACGACGGTGATTCGCGGTTCCGATGGATCGAGCGGCGGTCGCAGGCTGAACCGGTTCTGATCGGCGGCGGCGACGCGTTGTCGATAGACGCCGACAGCGACGCCACGATCTCCGCACCCGAGGGAGGGATCGTTCACGTTAACGGCGACCTGAATGCTGGCCTAAAGATCGGAGGCCATCACGAAGCGATCATCTGCGGCGATGTTCCGAAGTCCTCGACCATCGAGGCATCCGGCTTTCATCATGTCTACGTCGGCGGTTCGGTTCACGGGACGATCGTCGCTTCCGGATCGTCGAAGATCTGGATCGACGGCGACTTCACGGGCTCGCTGGCGACCGGCAGTCCTTCGACTCATCTATCCATTTTGGGCGACTTTGCCGGTAGCGTCTCGCCGACTGAGCGGGCGGCGCTTCTCTGGATCGCGGTCGGCGGTTACGCATCGCATGACGCAGTGTCGGCGATCGCGGCGATAGGCTACACGCAGTTCAACGCGACCGTCGGGCGAAGCGATGTCCCCGCAGGCTTGTATCCGAAAGGCTCAGGCCGACGAAGTACGGAACGCGGAAACAGCTTCTCTCGGTGGTGCGTTATTTCGCAGGACGACGCCGTCCCAGCGTCTCGTCGGAGCCGCATCGGCGATCCAGGTTCAGCTTCGTAGGATCGGCGCTCGCCCCCGCGTTCTCATTGGATGGGATCTCTTGCCTTGGACGCATATGCTTCGCTGGCTTCGTAAATCGCGGTGGTTCGTGCCTCGGTTCGGCATGCTGTGGATGGCGGTCGGGATGCTGCTGTTCATCAGCGCGGCGGGCTGGTGGAAGTTTCACCGCGACCTGTACGTCGAAGAGCGCGACGCAGTCCGGAGGCTGAACGAGGCCGGCGGAAAGGTCACCGTACGTCGTAGCGTGTCCACCCTTCCCTGGACCGCTGTCGACGAGGAGCCCGACGCGATTCCGTGGAATGCGCCGCTGCTTCCGCCGATCGACCGGATCTACGTCGAAAGCGACGTTCCGCGAGAAGCTCGCGACGTCGTGCTGGCCCTTCCGCGTCTGACGTCGTTCTCGCGACTTAACTCCAATACAGTCGTCTCCCCGATAGTCGTCTCCCCGGTCGTCTTCGATTTCGAGGCCTACCTCGGACGTCCCCTGCCGGAGTTGCCGCCGGAGACGCTCGAACACGACGCGGTCGACGCGCCGTTTTCGGAAGGCGAACCGGTCGATGCGGCAGAAGCCGATCGCGTCGCGTCCGCGATTCGCGAAGCGTGGAGTCGGGATCCGGCGCCCCCTCGTTATCTGCTCTTCTGCCGAGGCCGCGACGTCAGCGGTAGGCCGTTCGGATTTTCGGCAGGCACGCACGTCCACGTCGTCGAGCCCGATCGCCGATTCCATTTCACGTTCGCCGACGAACGGCGATACAATCCCGAGCGCGCGATCGTCCTTTCCGACGGAGTCTGTTACGACGTCGATAACATCGCTCCAAGCTGGCAGAAACAGAGTCGCGAGACGGGCATGACCGTCCGTCACCTCGACGAGACCATGCGTCGCTATCCGGAAGAGGACTTTCCGTATCTGGCGGTGGATTTCAACGCGTTTCGGCTCGTCACGCAGGCGATCGCGGCGATGCCGGAGTTGAAGCTGAAACGGGTCGCTCGAATCGACGACGTGCGTTACCGGGTCGACTTCGAGCCCTTCGTCGCTCCGCTGGGCAAGGAAGAGGGCTGGGACCGCTACTTCACTGCCGATCCACGGGTCGAAGCGTGGACCTGCGTGCTGCGATCGGATCTCGGTTGGGCGCCCGAGGAGTCGAGGATCGTCCAGGCATTGCAGTACGCACCGGCGACGACGCCGACGAAGTACGTTCGCCGCGTCGTCCAGCGCTACGTCGTCGAGGGGGGCTCGCCCCTGTTGACGGAACGTCACGCTCTGGACGGCGTCGAAACGCCTGCCGGTTTCGCGGAGAGCGGGCGAATGCACTACCTCTATGCCCGCGAGAGCGACCCTGTCTATGCGGAGCATATCTTCGATCCGCTCTCGCTCGATCCAGATCCCTGGCCGGCGCCCCGAGAGCTTCCCTGGCTGCGGTGGTATCGCGTCACGTTCGCCGTGACATGCGTTCTCGGTCTCTATCTCGTCGGTCGACGGCGGTGGAAGCCGAACGTACGGCCCGACTCGCAGAACGGATTGAAGGATCCTCCGCGGGACGATGGCGCGGTCGCCTCGTAGAAGTCTCCGTCCGGCGGCAGTCGCAGATTGGCCGGGCTGATCGACGGCGTGCGAAGTTAGAATCTCGGCCATGACCGACCTCCTTCCCGCCCTCCACGCCATCCTCCGAACTCTCCACATCGTCGGCGGATCGGCGGGGCTCGCGCTCTTTTGGGTGATCATCGCGCTGCCGAAGGGATCGCGGACGCATGTCCGATGCGGGAAGGCGTTCGCGGTAATCGTCTGGATCGTCGGAAGTTCGGCGGTCGTCAGCTGCGCGTGGGCGCTCGCTCATCCCGACAGCTTCGCGCGGATCGCGCCCGACGCCGCGAACGGCGCGACGCTGCGAGAGATCTATCGGTTCATCTTCGCCATTCTGCTCTACCTGGCGCTGGCGACCATGACGGGCGCTCTGTTCGGGACGAAGATGGTCCGCGAACGGGCGCGGCACGAAGCCCTGCGGAGGACGTCCCTTCCGATCTGGATTGCGCTGACCGGCATCTGTGCGGCGGGGCTCGCGGCGTTCGGGGCGTGGATGCTGGCGACGAAGGACTCGACCGGCGGCATGCCCTGGGCGGCGTACTTCGTGCCGATCGCCGTCGGCGGAATCGGCGTCGCGGTCGCAATAGGCCAGCGCCGCTATGTCTTCGGCCCGCCGCCGGGGCGCGGCGAATGGCTCTACCAGCACGTCGGGAACCTGTGCGGCACGGGCGTCGCCTTTCATACTGCGTTTCTGGTGTTCGGCGTGAATCGGCTATTCGAGTATCAGTTGCCCGGCGCGTTGGCCCTGATGCCTTGGGTCGGCCCACCCGTCATCGGCATGTCGCTAACCGCCCTCTACGTTCGTCGCCTGCGACGCCAGGCTCGGGCGTCCTCCGTTTCGCAATCGACCGACGAACCGACTCGCCGCGAACGCAGCAAATTCGACAACCGCCTCCCGACCGACTAAAAGAATCGAGTTCGCCTGCCTGACGTTCGCCGAGCGGGGCGCCGGCGGCGGGCGAACGGCGTGCGGGTCCTCTCCGCCGCGGTTTCGTTTCGGAAGGCGTGAGTCGTTGAGAGGAACCTGCATGAACCGTCTGTCGCTGGCGATCGGCTTCGCCATGGCTCTTTCCGTTCAGGCCTTCGCCTGGGGCGAGGAAGGCGCTCCGCCGCTGCACGAGAAGCTGAAGGTCTTCGAGCCGCTGCTGGGCAAGACGTATAAGGGCGAGTTCGCGAACTCGACGCCCGAGAAGCCGGTGTTCGACGTCTCCAAATGGGAGCGGGCGCTGAACGGTCAGGCGGTCCGCACGCTCCACTCGGTCAACGACGGCCAGTACGGCGGCGAATCGATCATCATGTGGGACGCCAAGGAAGAGCGGCTCGTCTGCTGGTACTTCACCACTGCCGGGTTTTTCACTAAGGGGACGCTGGAGATCGACGGCGATACCTGGACGAGCGTCGAAGAAGTGACCGGCAGCGCGAACGGCGTCACGAAGGTGAAGTCCGTCGCGACGGTTCTGGAATCCGGGGAGATGCGGACCGAGGCCCAGTACCTGATCGACGGCGAGTGGAAGCCGGGCCATTCCATCAGCTACAAACCGGCGCCGGACGCGGAAGTGATCTTCAAATAGCGGGGCGTCGTGGGGACGCCCGTCGGTCGAGGATCTGTCCTGCAAGCGAACCCTGAACGTCGCGGACGGTCGACTCACTGGTAGTAGCGAGTCGATTCGCGCGAGCAGGATCCTTCGAGAAGGGGCAGAGACATGACGGACGAAGCGTCGGGGGACTTGCCGCCCGATCCTGCGATCACGAAGGAGCTCTTCGCCCGCTGGCAGGACGCGAAGCGGGGCACCAGGCCGGCGGAGAACCTGACCAATCCGGTCTGGGTCTGGCTCTTTCGCGGTCAGATCGATCCGTACCAGGCGAACGAGCGCTTCGGAACCGGGCCGACGTTCCCCGAGCGGCCTCGCTGGGCGGGCAACCGCATGGGGCAGACGACGACCGGGCTCTCCGACGGGCGGGAGTTCTGGATCGCCGGCGAGCACGAGGACTACTACGACCCCGACTTCTACATCTACAACGACGTCGTGATCCGGCATCCCGACGATCGCGTGGAAATCTTCGGCTGGCCCGAGGCGGACTTTCCGCCGACCGACTTCCATACCGCGACCGCCGTCGACGACGACCGGGCGATCGTGATCGTCGGAAACCTGGGCTATCCCGACGACCGTCGTCGCGGCGAGACGCAGGTCCTGCGGCTCGATACCCGGACGCTGGCGATCGAGCGGATCGACGCGACCGGCGACGGCCCCGGCTGGATCGACCGGCACGAGGCGACGCTCTCCTCCGACGGGCATAGCCTGACGATCGCCGGCGGACTGGTCGATCGGGAGGAGGGCCTCGTCGAGAACATCGACGAGTGGAAGCTCGACCTCCACGACTGGCGCTGGACGCGACTGACGGAGCGACGCTGGCCCCGCGCGCGAATCCGCCGCCGCGACGGAGAAATGCTCCATCTGTTCGACTACTGGCGGATGCGGATGAGCCCGGGGTGCTCCTACCTCGACGCGCTGCCGCCCGAGGCGCAGATGCCCGAATTGCAGGCGGCGCTCGACCTCCTCGGGAAGCTGCCGACGCTGGAGGAACAGTTCGGGATGCCGCCCGATCTGGAACTGTTCGAACGCCTGTACGAGCCGGCGATTCCGTTCGAACCGCTACCGAACGACGAGGAGGCCGCCGACTACGACACGACGCGAATCGTCGTCGACGGAGTCGTGGTCCGTTTCGTGCAGGGAATGTCCGACGTGAGCCTGACCGTCGAAGGAGCCCTCTCCCGCCCGACGTTGGAGGGGCTGGCGGAGGAACTGCGAAGCAAGCTTTCGCGGCTGGAGAACAGCGACTGCGAGATCGTCTGGATCGGCGATTAGGCGCCGCCTGTTCAGGCTCATCGCAAGTTCCGGCAGTTACCCCGCGACAGAACCGGTTCGCGGGCGTCGGGTTAACGCGAACTGCGAAGGTCATTCCCCGGGGGGTTCCCGCGGTACAATTGCGGCGTCTGGGCGACGGAAGCCGCCCGTGGTCGCCGGTTGCGGGAAGGAACCTCTCCGCACACGCCGGCGCTTCTCGTGCACGATCGCTGCCGCCGCGGCGATTTCGTCCCGCCTCTCCCCGCCGGTCCTGAGGGCCGTTCATCGACTCGACCTGCATCGTCTGCATACCGCGCTGGATAGGCTGTTTTGATGAACTTTCGATGGATCGCGGTCGGCGTGCCGTCTCTCTTCCTCGTCGCGGTCGCGACGGCGGACGCGCAGGCGGGGCTGACGTATTCGGGCGAGACGAAGTGGGTACCGGAGTCGGGGACGCTGACCTTTGTTTCGTCGGGGTCCATGCCGGAGACGAAGGAGGGGTTCTACTGGAACGTGCCGGCGGACGTGAAGAAGATCGTCGTCGCGAAGGAGGTGCGCATGACGGGCGCCTTCCGGATCGCGTATCGCGAGCCGACGAATCTGCTCAGGATCGAGGGCGAGGATCGACGCACGTCCGTGATCTACGGCACCGACGAGCAGGCGTGGTCCGCGAAACAAGGGATCGGAGATAACGAGAAGTGGAAGTACGGCGCCGTCTGCGTAATGCAGGACGCAACGGTCCATCTGTCGAACCTAACGTCGCTCAATCCGCGGGCGTACAATGTCTCCGGCTATGCGAACAAGTCGATCCTGCACGTCAGCGAGTGCGACCTGATCGACGATCGACCGGGCGACAACAACAACAGCGACGGCTTCATCGGGTCGGCCGGATCGTCCATTCGCGACAGCTTGATCAGCACGTCCGACGACGGGATCAAGATCTATCACGCTATGACGATCGCGAACGTCGTGATTCGTCATCGACGCAACGGCGCCCCGATTCAATTCGGCTGGGGCGGCGAGAACGATACGGCTACCGCGTCGATCGAAAACCTGACCATCGAGGGAGTCGATCCGGAGGGGCGATACAACTTGGCCCCCTTCAGTTGGCAGGGGGGAAAGTCGGGCGTGCGCAATGTGACGATCAAAGGTCTGAAGATCCGTCTGGCGGGCGAGATCTACGATTCCGAACAGGGTCGCTGGGAACCGATCGGGCTGTTTTGGCTCGAGCCCGCTGGCTGCACGCTGAACCTGACAATCGACGGGCTGGATTCCGATCTCGACCGCTATGGCCGTCGCGCGACGCTCGGAACGATCGCGATCGACGGCGAAACGCTGCGGTAGTTCGCCCGACCGATCGAGGTTGGCCGAGGATCCCGTCCGGGAAACGGCTCGCGCGAAAAGGGTTTTTCGTGCGGTCGCGTGGTACAATTGCGGCGTCTGGGCGACGGAAGCCGCCCACGGTCGCCGGTTGCGGGAAGGATCTTCTCCGCACACGCCGGCGCTTCTCGTGCAGGACCGCTGCCGCGGCAGCGATCACGTCCCGCCCCTCCCCGCCTGTCCGTTTCCCTGAGGTAATCGATGCGCCGAGCGTATCCGCTGAGCGCCGCCGGTTTCGCCCTGGCCCTGGCCGGTCTGACCGTCGCCGCGTTCGCTCTCCGTCCCGCGACGAATCCCGTTCACGCCGACGAGCCGGCCGCGACTCCCGCGACGGCAGCCGGGGGCGAGCAAGAGGCCGGCGAGAGTTCCGCCGCGCCTGCCCTGCAAGTGAAGAAGCACGAACGGATCGCGCTGACCGGCAACGCGCTGGCGCAGCGGATGAGCCTGTTCGGCAACTTCGAAACGCTGCTCCATTCGCGGATGCCGGAGCAGGAGATCGTCTTCCGCAACTTCGGCTGGCCCGCGGACGAGGTCGGCAATCAACAGCGTCCGAACAGCTACACCACGATCGACGATCCGCTGGTCGTGTACGGGCCGGAGACGTTCCTTTGCTTCTTCGGTTTCAACGAATCGTTCGCGGGCGAAGCGGGCGTGCCGCTGTTCACGCAGCGATACGCCGCCTACCTCGACGACCTGTCGAAGCGATTTCAGCGTGAGGGGAAAGCGCCGCAGTTCGTGCTCGTCTCGCCGATCGCGTTCGAGCCGACGGGCAACCGTCTGCAGCCGACCGGCGAGCAGGAGAACGCGAACCTGGCCCTCTATACGGAAGCGATCGCGGAGTTCGCTGCCGAACGGAACCTGCCCTTCGTCGACCTCTACAACCCCACGCTGCAACTCTTCGCCGAAGAGGCGGGCGCCCAGTTCACGATCGACGGCTGTCACCTGAACGAAGCGGGCGATCTGCTCGTCGCGCAGCTTCTCGATTCGTCGCTGTTCGCGGGAGAGAACCCCGCCGAGATCGGGAGCGACGCGTACGAGAAGCTTCGCGCCGCAGTCAACGAAAAGTCGTGGGTCCACGAGAACGATTACCGCATGCTCAACGGCTGGTACGTCTACGGCGGTCGCCGGACGTACGACACGGAGACGTTCCCCCTTGAATACAAAAAGATCCGCGCGATGGCCGCGGTTCGCGATCGCTACACCTGGGACATCGCGCAGGGCAAGACCGTGCCCGAGGTTCCGGACGACTCGAACACGGGCGAGCTGATCGTTCCGGAGACGGGCGTCGGTCGCCACTTCCCGCGGGCCGAACCGAAGGAGCTGTACTATCCGACGCCCGAAGAGGCGATCGCGATGATGACCGTCCCGGAGGGGATGAAGGTCACCTGCTTCGCGTCGGAACTGGAGTTCCCGGAACTGGCCAAGCCGTGCCAGATCGAGTTCGACTCGAAGGGACGCCTGTGGGCGGCCTGCATGCCGAACTATCCGCAGTGGCGTCCCGGCGATCCCCGGCCGGACGACCGGCTGCTGATCTTCGAGGATACAGACAAGGACGGCAAAGCGGACGAGGTGAAGGTCTTCTACGACAAGCTCATCTGCCCGACCGGTTTCGAATTCTGGAACGGCGGCGTCCTCGTCGTCGACGAGCCGCACATCCTGTTCCTGAAGGACACCGACGGCGACGACGTCGCGGACGAGGTGACGCACGTCATCGACGGCTTCGCGACCGACGACACGCACCACACCGTCGGCGCTTGGGAATGGTCGCACGGCGGACAGCTTTACATGCTGGAAGGCGTATCGCTCTCCACGACGGTCGAAACCCCCTGGGGACCGTTCCGCAACCGCAACACCGCGGGCGTCTACGTCTGGGATCCGATCACGCTGAAGGTCCGTCGCTTCCAGACGCCGGGCTACGGCAACCCCTGGTGCATGGTCTTCGATGAATGGGGTCAGGAGATCGTCGGCGACGGCACCAACGCCAAGCAGCATTGGGGGAGCCCTCTCTCCGGCGCCGATCCGATCACCCGCGCCACGACCGAGCCGATCTTCGACAACGAGGGGATGCGGCCCGCGGTGGGGAGCGACTTCCTGACGTCGCGGCACCTGCCCGACGAGATGCAGGGGCAGTTCATCTACGCCTGCGTGATCAACATGAACGGCATGCCCCGTTTCACGGTCGGCGACGATCCGAAGAGCGCGGGCCTGACCGGCAAGCGGGTCGCCGATCTGCTCGCGTCGACGGACAAGGTCTTCCGTCCCGTCGATCCGAAAATCGGACCCGACGGAGCGATCTGGTTCGGCGACTGGTGCAACGCGCTGATCGGGCACATGCAGTACTCGCAGCGCGATCCCGCCCGCGACAAAACCCGCGGTCGCATCTATCGGTTGACGAACGAGAACAAGCCGCTGCTCGATCTGCCGACGCAGGCGGAGAAGTCGATTCCGGAACTGCTCGACCAGCTTCGCGAGTACGAACCGCGGACGCGCTACCGCGCCCGACGGGAGCTGCGCGATCGCGACATGGCGGAGGTTCTCTCCGCGGTCGACGCCTGGGTCGCGAAGCTCGATCCGCAGGCCGACGATCACCAGCGCGCCCTGTGCGAAGCTCTCTGGATTCAGGAGAGCTTCCGACAGGTCGACCCGGCCCTGCTGGCGCGACTTCTGAAGTCGCCCGACTTCCATGCCAGGACCGCGGCGACGCATGTCGTGGCGAACGAGTGGGAGCGGATCGACGGATCGCTCGTGCTGCTGGAACAGTCGCTGCGCGACGAGCATCCCCGCGTGCGGCTGGAAGCTCTCCGCGGCATCAGCTTCTTCAAGACGCCCGAGGCGGCGCGGATCGCGCTCTCGGTCGTTTCGATGCCGATGGACGACTGGCTCGGCTACACGCTCCACCACACGCTGCTTGCGATGCGTCCCGTCTGGGAGCCGAGCCACGTGAAGGGCGAGTTCCTGACGGGCGCAACGGACGCGGAGACGAAGCGCTTCGCGGAGTTCCTCGAAAAGCTCGGCCCCAGCGTGAAGGCCATTCCGTTCCTGCAGACCCTGGCCAACCCTGACGCCCCCGCGGAGAACCGCGAGAAGGCGCTTCAATCGCTGGTCAGCATGGAAGGGGACGCTCGCAACGGCGGCCTCGTCTACCAGCGGGTCTGTTCGGTCTGCCACACGATGGGGACGCAGGGGGTGAACTTCGGCCCCGCGCTCGACCAGATCGACCGGAAGAAGCGGGGCGCCGAGCTGCGTCGCTTCGTCCTGCACTCGATCATCGAGCCCAACGCCGAGATTCAGGAGAAGTATCGCACTGTCAAGATCATTACCTCGGACGGTCGCGTCGTGACCGGGTTCATCGAGAAGGAGACCGACGACGTCCTCACGGTCCGCGAAGCGGGCGGAAAGGTCCGCGAGCTTCCGAAGGACGAGATCGAGCAACGCATCCTCGATACGGTCAGCTCGATGCCGGAAGGCCTCGGCTTCTCGATCTCGCCGAGCGAGTTGCTCGACCTGACCGCGTACCTCGAGGCGCAGAACAAGTAGCCGCGACGCTGCCTGCAAATTGAAAAGCGGACCGAGCGCTCGCTGAGCGACCGGTCCGATCGATCCGAAACCCGCTGAACAGCCACCCTGCTGTCGGCGGGTTTTTTCGTAGCGTGTCCGATCGGTTCGGAAGCGGGCCCGGAAATTATCCGTGAGCTCCTGTAAGGATCTGCTGCGACAAGACGGACTCCCACCTCGACTTTTCTTCCGTGCCATCCCGACCGATGTATGCGAATTCACCGAACATGAAATTTGCGGAACGTCGGCGACACAGAAGGGTCCGCCAATGACCGACTAGGGGGCGTTGATTCACGCAAGGCCACGACAGCCGCTGACCACCGGAGAATCTACTAAGGTCGTGATCGAATCTTAACGATCCGTCCAGGTGGTCGAGGCGACAGCGACATGGAGTCCGCTGAAGATCGCCACGCGCCTTCCCCGAACGATGGCAGAGGGCTTTAAACCGTTTAACGGGTTTATTTTGCGGCGCATCGGTAGAATGAATCTTTGGCGAACGCTAGTCGATTTTCCTTTTCACGCGATTAAGCTGATCGCGAGGTTTCCGGAAACGGAACCGGCTGACCGGACCATAAAGCTTGCGAACCGCCCTGGTCACGCGTTCGTAGGAAAGTGCGATTCGGCGCCCTAACGCTTTCCAGGCTTGGAACGGCGTTTGCAGATTCACCCGCAGCCCCCAAGGGCCGCGACGCGAACTGCGCCCTGAGTCTGTTCAGCGAGCAGGCGCGATCTCTCGAAGGAATGATGAAGTGAAGTTGGCAGCGTCGATTCGATCCGCCCTGTTCACCGGCTGCCTCGCAGCATGCGGCGCCGCGAGCGCACAGAATTCCGACCCGCAGGTATGCACCTTCGCCGATCTCGAGGCGCGAGTCGCCAAGGTCGCGGCGGAACCGTTTCAGCCGACGCCGCCGCTGCCGGAAGATCTTGCGAAGCTGGAATACGACCAGTACCGGATGATCGCGTTCGAGCACGACCGATCGGTCTGGCACGCCACCGACAAGCCGTTCTGGCTGGAAGCGTTCCATCGCGGTTACGTCCATACGGACAAGGTCGAATTCAACGCGATCGCGGGCGACGCGACCGTTTCGATTCCCTACCGTCCGGAGATGTTTCAATTCCGCGGACCGCTGAAGGGGATGCGTCCGCCGGCGGACCTGGGCTTCGCGGGCATGCGAGTGGTCGGGAAGTATCCCGGCAAAGACGAGATGAACGAGATGCTCGTCTTCGTCGGGGCGAGCTACTACCGCGCTCGCGTGAAGGATCGCCCGTACGGCACGTCCGTCCGGGGCATCGCCCTCGACGCCGCGATGAACAAGCCGGAGGAGTTCCCGCTCTTCCGCGAATTCTGGATCGTGGAACCCAAGCCGGGCGACGAGAAGTTCGTCACCCTCGCGGAGATGGACGGCCCCTCCGTCACGGGCGCCTACCGCTTCGAGTTCACGCCTCTGGCCGACCGTAGCGTGATGGACGTCGAGGCGACGCTCCACTTCCGACGCACGCCGGACAAGGTCGGCCTGGCTCCGATGACCAGCATGTGGATGTGGGGCGACGGCATCGCGGCTCCTGCCGGCGATCATCGCCCGAGCGTGCATGACTCCGACGGACTGCTCGTGGAGAAGGCCGACGGATCGTGGTTCTGGCGCGCCCTGAGCCGTCAGAGCTATCCGTCGTCCGTCCGCTGGGATCACCCCGCCGGCGTTCGCGGCTTCGGCCTGATCCAGCGGGATACCGATTACGACCATTTCAAGGACGACGAGGCGCTTTACCACCAGCGCCCCAGCGTCTGGGTGCAGCCGATCTCCGGCTTCGACGGCGGGTCGATCGAACTCTTCGAACTGGCGAGCCCTCATGAAGGGATCGACAACATCGTCGCGTACTGGATCCCCTCGAAGCCCGTCGTCCCGGGCGAGCCGCTGAAGCTGAAGTATCGCGTCACGTTCTTCGACGGCGACCTGCCGAGCCAGACCGTCGCGAAGGCGACCGAGACGCGCATCCTGCGCGGCAAGAAGGGCGAACCGATCGTCGTGGAAATCGACTTCGCGGGCGGCGAACTGGACCAGATCAAAGAGGGGGAAGAGCTGCGGGCCGACCTGCTGACCATCTCTTCCAGCCTGATCGAGTCGTCGATCTCCGTTCGCGAAGAGGGTAAGCGAACGCTCTCCCTCAAGATTCAACCTGAGGACGTTCCGGCGATCGGCCTGGAAGCGACGCTGCGCGTCGGCGACCGGACGATTTCCGAAACGTGGAGTTATCTGTGTGCGGTGGAGACGCCGCCGACGTCGCTTCCGCCGTGGCGCCAGAAGGAACTTGACGGGGAGGCGGCGGCCGCCCCCGAAGCGAAGGACGGATCGGTTTCCGCCGAGCCTGCGTCCGAAGAACCGGTCGTCCGGAAGGACGGGAAGTAGTTATGAGCGCCGTACTGGAAGTGCTGAAGCCCCATCCGTCGCATCGGGACGAACGTTCGTTTCGCGCGATGCGTCACTCGCCGCAGGCGACCGCCAAGCGTCTCGTCGCGGACTATCTGCGCGACTGGGGACTCCGGGATCCGGAACTCGTCGCCGCGGAGTCGAAGCGAATCGTCGAGGCCACCCTCGACGAGTTCCCGCTCTACGACGACATGACCGACGCGGAGCGCGACGCCTTCTGCCAGGCCGCGATTCGGCGCACCGTCGCGGAGATCGAGTCCTGGTCGGCCACCATCGCACGCGGCATCACGCCCCGCGCGGCGGGTCGGTTCGCCCTGGGCGGAACGCTCTCCCCCGGCCTGTCGGAACTGCTCGACGCGTTCCCGGAAGCGGTCGTGCGGCGGGATCATCCGACCGCGCGAGCTCTGGCCGATCTGGAGCAGGCCATCCTGCCGGTCGTCCCCAAGCCGCATGTTCGCGAGATGGGCGCCGCGGTTCGTACCCGTCCCGCGAGGATCTTCCGCGCCGTTTACTGGAAGGCCGTTTTCCGCGGTCTGCAGATGCGGCGTCGAGAGACCTTGATTCCTTCGTCCCGTCTGTAAGACGGACCGACTGCCTTCGCGTTCGAACGCCATGCGTTCCGGGCGCGAACGATTTCGCTGACTTCGCGTTTCACGCGGCGCCTCGAGCTCCCGGTTACTAAGCCAAGGGGCACGACCGGCGCCGCTTTTTCGAAGGATCAAGACCGTGTCTTCGGTCGCTCGCGGCGCTCGTACGATTCTGTTCATCCTGACCGTCGTGACGACGACCGTCGGCGTCTGGTTCTTCATCCGAACCATCGCCGCGGGGGGTCTGAACGTCGTCGAGGCGCTGCTCGTTCCGATCTTCGGCCTGCTGTTCGGCTGGATCGCCTTCTCGTTCTGGACCGCCACGCTCGGTCTGATCGAGGTGCTGTCACGTCCTCAGGAGGGCCTGGCAGGAGCGGATCGCATCCCGGACGATGCGCCGCCGCTGCCGCAGACGGCCATCCTGATGCCGATCTATAACGAGTCGCCGACCAGCGTCTTCGCGGGCGTGCGCGCCATGATGAAGTCGCTCGCCGAGACGGGCCGCGCGAACGCGTTCGAGATCTACATCCTCAGCGACACGACGAACCCGGACGTCTGGCTGGAGGAAGAACGCGCCTGGGCCCGCCTCGTCGCCGAGCGCGGACCGGCTTGCCAGGTCTTCTATCGCCGGCGACCGAAGAACTCCAGCCGCAAGGCCGGCAACATCGCCGACTTCTGCACGCGCTGGGGCTCGCACTACAAGTACATGGTCGTCCTCGACGCCGACAGCGTCATGTCGGGGAACACGATCGTGGAGATGGTCCGCCGGATGGAGGCCGACCCGCAACTCGGCATCCTGCAGGTTCCCCCCACGCCGGTCAATCGCGTCTCGCTGTTCGCCCGGCTGCAGCAGTTCGCCAGCCGGCTGTACGGTCCGGTCTTCATCCAGGGCTTCGCCAGTTGGGCCCGCTTCGACGGCAACTACTGGGGGCATAACGCGATCATCCGCGTCGAGCCCTTCACGAGCTGCTGCAGCTTGCCCGTCCTTCCCGGCGCCGCTCCCCTGGGCGGAGAGATTCTGAGCCACGACTTCGTCGAGGCGGCGCTGATGGCCCGCGCCGGCTGGAAGGTCGCGCTCGCCCAGGACCTGGGGGGCAGCTACGAAGAGTGCCCCACCACGCTGCTCGATTACGCCAAGCGCGATCAGCGGTGGTGCCAGGGGAACATGCAGCACATCCGCCTGGTCTTCAGCGAAAACTTTCGCCCCATGAGCCGGCTGCACCTGGCGATGGGCGTCTTCTCTTATCTGTCGAGTCCGCTGTGGCTTTCGTTCATGATTCTCAGCGCCCTCGCGATGGGCGTCGACGCGGTCTTCGGAACCGATAGTTCGCAGTGGGGCGGAAGCGCGCTCGCCATCTTCGGCGTGACGATGACGATGCTGCTGCTGCCGAAGTTCTATGCCCTCATCGCGCTCGTTCGCGACGAAGCGCTGGTGCAGTCGTTCGGCGGCTGGGGACGCGCGATCGGCAGCGTGCTGCTGGAGATCCTGATCTCGATCGCCGTCGCCCCGCTGATGATGCTCTTCCACACGCAGTTCGTCGTCGCGACCTTCCTGGGACGCAAGGTCTCCTGGAACGCGCAGAACCGCGACGAAAGCGGCAGCACGCTCTCCGATGCGGTCGCGGTTTATTGGCCGCACACGCTGCTCGGGATCGCTCTTGCTGCGGCGGTCTACTACTTCGCGCCGGCGACGCTGATCTGGTTCACGCCGCTGATCGCCGGCCTGGCGCTGTCGATTCCCCTGTCGCTGGCGCTGGACAGCGCGTGGGTCGGCAGGAAGCTCGCGAAGGCGGGCCTGCTGCTGATCCCGGAAGAAACGGCGACGCCCCAACTGCTGCTCGATCAACGGAAGGCGCTCGACGCCGAACGGGCCGCCGCGGACCGGATGGAGCGGTCGGAACTGTTCGACGCCGCGCTGGAAGATCCCGTGTTTCACGCCCTGCATGTCAGCATCCTGCATGCGACCGAGTCGCATCGCTCGATCGATCCGCAGGAACTGGCGCTGATCGAGCAGGCGTTCAAGGAGTTCGGCTCGCCCGGCCTGTCGGTCGAACGCCGTCGGTCCCTGCTCTGCGACGCCGACGCGCTTCGCGAGTTGCACATCTGGACGCGCAGCCGTCCCGACCGGGCGCGTGCGACCTCCGGCGCTCGCGTGGGATCGCTCGCGAGCTGACCGCGTGAGAGGTGCATGGCGAACGGGCAGGGAGATCGGGCGTGGCGAATTTCCTTGCAGGCGTCGGCGCCTCGCAGGGATAATGGGGCCTCCCCCTGAACGCCCTGCCCCTCCGGCGGGTTCGCCGTTCGGCGTCGGGCGAAGTCCTCGCATCGAGCAGGCTCGTCCGATTCCCGGCGAATCCGATGCGCCATGTCCCGACGAGTTTTCCTTCCCCTCGTCGCGCTCGCCTGCTTCGCGCTCGCGTCATTCGCCGGGCCGATCGCCGCTGCGGACGAACCGGCGAAGGTCGACTTCGAGAAGCAGATCTATCCGCTCTTCGCGAAGTCGTGCCACGCCTGCCACGACGCGAAGAAGAAGACCAGCGGCTATCGACTGGACTCGAAGATCGCCGCGCTGGGCGAAGGAGAAATCGGTCGTCCGATCCTCCCGGGCAATGCTGCGGAAAGCCCGCTGATCGCGTACATCGCCGGCGACGAGCCGGGGCTGGAGATGCCGCCCGAGGGAGATCCCCTCTCGGCGGATGAGATCGCCCTGATCCGGCGCTGGATCGATGAAGGCGCCGAATGGCCCGATCAAGTCGGCGTTCAGGAGGAAGACCCGCGGAACTGGTGGGCCTTCCGTCCGCTCGAACGTCCTCAGGTCCCCATGGTCGACGCGGCGGCCTATCGGATCGCCGGACCGATCGACGCGTTCGTCGCGGCGAAGCTGATGGAGCAGGGCCTGCCGCAGTCGCCCCGCGCGACGCCGCGGACCCTCATCCGCCGCCTGAGCTTCGACCTGCTCGGTCTTCCCCCGACGCCGGCGGAGATCGAACGCTTCCTCCGCGAATGCGAAGCGGAAGCGGGCTCTCGCGAGAGCGTCGGAGACGCAGCGTGGACCCGGCTGGTCGATCGAACGCTGGCTTCGCCGCGCTACGGCGAACGCTGGGGGCGGCATTGGCTCGACGTCGTGCACTACGGCGACTCGCACGGCTACGACAAGGACAAGCCCCGCCCGAACGCCTGGCCCTATCGCGACTGGGTGGTGCGCGCCTTCGACGAGGACAAGCCCTGGCGGCGCTTCGTAGAAGAGCAGCTCGCCGGCGACGTCCTCTATCCCGGCACGCCGGACGGCATCGAGGCGCTCGGATTTCTCTCGGCCGGGCCCTGGGACTTCATCAGCCATGCCGAGGTTTCCGAAGACAAGATCGACGGAAAGATCGCCCGTCACCTCGATCGCGACGACATGGTGGCGACGGCGGTGCAGTCCTTCGCGAGCCTGACGGTGCAGTGCGCCCAGTGTCACGATCACAAGCTCGATCCGATCACGCAGGAGGATTACTACTCCCTGCAGGCCGTCTTCGCGGCGATCGACCGGACGGACAAGCGCTATGACCTGCTTCCCGAAACGGCGGCGAAACGGAAGGGCCTTCTCGCGCAGCAGTCGACGCACGTAGCTCAGCGGCAGGAGATCGCTGCCGCGGTGCGACAGATCGCTGGCCCCGCGCGACTGGAGGATCTCGACGCGCAGATCGCTGCGGCGAAGAACGGCCAGACGGGAGGCAATGCGAGAGCGGAGTTCGGCTGGCACAGTCAGATCGCCGCTCGGGACGACGTCGCGAAGTGGGTGCAGATCGATCTCGGCGCCCCGGTCGAACTCGCCGGCGTCAGCCTTTTCCCCTGCTACGATGACTTCGCCGGCATCGGCGCCGGGTTCGGCTTCCCGGTGCGGTTCAAGGTCGAAGCGAGCGACGATCCGACCTTCGCCGCCGGCGTCGTGACCGTCGCCGATCGCACGACCGCCGACATTGCGGCCCAAGGCACGAAACCTCATCGCTTCGACGCAGCAGGCGTCGCCGCGCGCTACGTTCGCGTCACGGCGACGAAGCTCGCTCCCCGGCAGAACGACTTCATCTTCTCGCTCGCGGAGTTCGAGGCGCTGGACGCGTCGGGCAGGAACGTCGCGGCAGGCGCGATCGTCACGTCGCTCGATTCGATCGAGGCGCCGCCCCGCTGGAGCAGGGCCAACCTGACCGACGGAATCAAGCCGATCGAGGCCGCGAAAGCGAACGAGGCGGACCTGATCGCGAAGCGAGACAGCCTGCTCGCCGAAGCGCTGGCCTCGAACGAAGAGCTGCTTCGTCGCTCGACCGCCGTCGAGACTGAACTGACCAGGATCGAGCGGGAACTGAGTTCGCTTCCGCCGCAGCGGGCGGTTTACGCCGGGACCGTTCATCATGGATCGGGCGCCTTCCGCGGCACGGGACCTGACGGCGGCAAGCCGCGACCGATTCACGTCCTGCGTCGGGGCGACGTTCGTCAGCCTGCCGAAGCTGTCGGACCGGGCGCGGTCGAGGCCGTATCGTCGCTCCCCTCGCGCTTCGAAATACCGGCCGACGCCGACGAAGGGCTTCGCCGCGCCGCGCTCGCGCAGTGGCTCTCCGATCCGCAGCAGGGTCTCGCCTGGCGGAGCGCGGCGAACCGCATCTGGGGCTATCGCTTCGGTCGCGGGCTGGTCGACACGCCCAGCGACTTCGGTCATGGCGGATCGCAGCCGACGCATCCGGAACTGCTCGACTGGCTCGCGTGCGAGCTTCGCGAGAACCAGTCGATCAAGGATCTCCAGCGGCAGATCGCGCTCAGCGAAACCTATCTGCAGGAGTCTTCGCCTTCGCTCGCCGATGCGGCCGGCGCGATCGACGCGGAGAACCGTTACCTCTGGCGGATGAACCGCCGCAAGCTGGAGGCCGAGGCGCTGCGCGACGCGATGCTGGCGGTCGCGGGAACGCTCGATCTTCGTAGAGGCGGTCCGCCGTTCGAGGAGTTCGTCGTCGAGAAGCCGGAGCACTCGCCCCATTATCGGTACGATCTGGCCGACCCGGCGGCGCCCGAACGGCGTCGGCGGTCGATCTATCGCTTCCTCGCCCGGTCGCAGCCGGAACCCTTCATGGCCGCGCTCGACTGCGCCGATCCGTCGATCCAGACGGCGACGCGGAACGAGAGCGTCACGCCCCTGCAGGCGCTCGCGCTTTTGAACGACGGCACGACGGCGGTCGCCGCCGAAGCGTTCGCGGCACGACTCGCTGCGGCGGGCGGCGATCTTTCGTCGCAGGTCGATCGCGCCGCGCTCGAGGCTCTCGGACGCGAACCGACGGCCGAAGAGCGTGCGGCGCTGATCGATTACGCCCGGGCGCATGGCCTGCCGAACCTCGCGAGGCTGCTGTTCAACCTCAACGAGTTCGCGTTCGCGGACTAAGACGAACGAATCGAAGCGTCGAACGCTCTCGCTTACGCGAAGCTTGTCGGCGGAGCCCGCCTTCAATCCGTCAGGTCGATGGCGAACTCGTTCTTGCCCGCTTTCACTTCGCGCGTCATAGGAGTGCGGGCAGGATCCTGATATTTCGCAGGCACGGCAAACGGCTTCGTCGAAGGAATCGGAGTCCCTGGGGGAAGCTGCTCTGGAATGGGGGGCAGCACAGAGACTTTATAAGCGCCGACCGGCACGGGACCGGTGATCGTAAACATTCCTGCCTCGTCGAGAGACGCCTGAGCGGCGGCGCCCTTCTCTTCGGCGTAGAAATTCACGACACCCCCGCCGACCGGCTGCTGACGATAGGTCACGCGACCGGACACGATGCCTTCGGTCTCGCTTTCGCATCCTGCGAAGACCATGCACACAGCGATCGAGCAGCCCCGAAGCGCGGGGCGAAGGATCGCAAAGGTAAGCGTCGGCATGACTTTCTCCTGTTCGCTTCGGTCTTGGCGAAACCATCGATCGTGCGTCGCCGCCCCATGAACGGCGCTCTTCGCGAACGTCAGGGGAGCGTGATCGATCCGCCGTCGTTGCGTGCGCATGCTCGTTGAAAGGTGTTGAAGTCGATCGTGTCGCCTAAGTAGCGAACCGAGCCGTCAGTCAGGAGAACGTCGATACCTCCCGGATGATCTGAGTTGAGAATCGTGTTGCCGCCGTAAACGACGTTGGCTCCTGCCCCGGCGGTTTTCGAATTCATGACATACGCGTTGCACGTCAGTCCGGAACCCCAAAGGTCTCCGCATCCACCCGTACCGCAGGACGCGACCCCGCTCGCCGAGCCGTTGGTGACGCCTCCCCACGGCGTGTAGTAGCCGTTTCGCAGATCGCCTGCGTGCGTGGTTACGTTCTTCACCCGACCTGACTGTTCCGCGACGATGATCGTGTTCGAAGTCCCGTCCGTGCAGCTCGCGAACCGGGTCTTCTGATTCCAGAGCAGCATTCCGTTGTTGCACCACCAGCCGCCGTAGTTGGAAGCGGAGTGCGACGTGCCGCCGCCCGGATCGGCATAGGCGCCCATGATCCCCTGATAACTGGGAACCTGGTGATTCATGTTCGTCCACCAGGTGACCCACGATTGCGGTTGCGTCTCCGACTGTGCGCTGGAGGGGCAACGCCACGTCGGGATAACGAGCCCATTCAGGGCCGCGGCGTTGTAGACGTCCGACGCGTTGGTCGGAAGCTGGTCGTAGAGCGGTCCTTGCTCCATGTACGGGAACAGCATCACCCGCCAGTTCCCGGTCGCCACGCTATTGCGATGCCCGATCGGAAATTGCTTCTGGGCATCGTGGTGGAGATGGAGTCCCAGACCGACCTGCTTAAGGTTGTTCTGGCACGACGATCGATTGGAGGCTTCGCGAGCGGCCTGTACAGCCGGCAGCAGGAGCGCGACCAGAACGCCGATAATGGCGATCACGACCAGCAGTTCCACCAGCGTGAAACCGCGACGATCGCAAGATACGATCGAACGGAGCATATCCCTCTCCTGTGGTTCGCGAGAACTCGAACATCGCCGCCCGGAGCCGGAGAGGGAATGGCTACGCGGGCTCGCGCCGATCTACTGAAGGCGAAGAAGGTAACCTTCGCCTGATCGAACCAGCACGATAAAGGTAGTCAGCACGCCCGTCAACAGAATAATTCAATACCTGTACCGTAGTCCGATCTTCGGTTTCGATCGCAACGCTAACGTCATCGACCGTAAGATTGGAGCACAGGTCGATCCTCGTGCTCGAATGAACCGATGATTAGCTCTCGTTCGCCCTTTCATTCAATCCAGGCGCCTCGCCCCACGACGCGTCGCGACTTCCTGCGCATGTCGGGCAGCGGCTTCGGTGCCCTCGCGCTCCTGGCGCTCCTTCAGGCGGAAGGGGCCCTCGGAAACGAGACGGCCGGCGCTCGAACGCTTCCCCTCGACGCGAAGTGGTCGAACGGCGATCCGCCGCGGGCGAAGCGGGTGGTGCAGCTTTTCATGGCGGGCGCCGCGAGCCATATCGACCTGTGGGATCCCAAGCCCGAACTGGCGAAGCGGGACGGTCAGCCGAGCGACTTCGGCGAGCCGGTCGAAGCGTTTCAGAACGGCCTCGGTCCGTGGAAGAAACCGATCTGGGACTTTCGCCCCTACGGCGACTCGGGTCGCCTGCTCGCGGAGCCCGTCGCGGCTCTGGGGCGGGTCGCGGACGAGATGGCATTCGTACATGACGTCGTCGGCAAGACGGGCGTTCATAGCGCCGCGACGCTGCTGCAGACGACCGGCTTTCAGACGCCGGGCTATCCCAGCGCGGGTTCGTGGGTGATCTACGGACTGGGGAGTTTGAACGACGATCTGCCGGCGTTCGTCGTTCTGCCTGACGAGCGGGGGCTCGCCTCGAACGGGGCCAAGAACTGGGACGCGGCGTTCCTGCCGGGGCAGCACTCCGGGACGGCGATCAAACCGGGCGCGAAGAACCCGATCGAGAACCTCTATCCGCACGACGCGGCGGACTTCGTCAGCGCGGAGAGCGAAGCGGCGACGCGGTCGCTCCTGGCGAAGCTCGACGCGCGGCACGCGGACTCGCGAGAAGACGACGCGAGGCTGGAGGCCCGCATCCGCAGTTATGAACTAGCGGCGCGGATGCAGCTTTCGGCGCCTGAGGCGCTCGATCTGTCAGGAGAGCCGCAGCACGTGCTCGATCGCTACGGCATCGCGCCGGCGGGGACGGCCTGGCCGGACGAGATCAACGCGCGCGAAGAGGCCGACCGGTTCGGGCGCCGCTGCCTGGTCGCGCGGCGGATGCTGGAGCGGGGCGTGCGGTTCGTGCAGGTCTGGTCGGGCAACGACAACGGCTTTCCGCGTCGCAACTGGGACTCGCACGAAGACGTCGAGCGCGATCACGGTCCGCTGGCGACCGGCATGGCGATCGGCGCCGCGGCGCTGATCGAGGACCTGCGTTCCACGGGGCTGCTCGACGACACGATCGTCCTCTGGACGACGGAGTTCGGTCGCATGCCCAGCACGCAGGGGGGCAAGGGCCGCGACCACAATCCGTTCGTCTTCACCAACTGGCTCTGCGGCGGCGGCATCCAGGGAGGCGCCACGCATGGCCAGAGCGACGAATGGGGCTACAAGCCGCTCGACCGGGCGAACCCGACGCAGGTCTACGACATTCACGCGACGATCCTCCATCTGCTGGGGATCGATCACGAGAAGCTGACCGTCCTGCGCAACGGCATCGACCGGCGCCTGACCGACGTGCACGGCCACGTGCTCGAAGACCTGATCGCGTAGGCGACGGGCCTTCTTCGCAGGGTGGGTCATTGACCCACTTATAGTCTGGCTCGACTTGCAACTCATGGTGGGTCGATGCCCCACCCTACAGGAGCGATGCGAACCTACTTCGCCGGAATCAGTTCCAGTTCCGCGAGGATCGGGCGGTGGTCGGAGGCGACGGATTCGTCGAGGACCTTGGTCTCGACGACACGCCAGCGATCGGCCGGTCGAGAGAGGACGAAGTCGATCTGCTTGCTCGGCTGAACCACGGGAACCGTCGCCAGAGGCTTCTCGCTCGTCAGCTTCCAGGTCGCCGTCAGCTTTTCGAGCGGCTCGCTCTCCGGCAGGTCGTTCAGGTCGCCGGCGAGGATCGCCAGTCGCGACGGCGCCGTCTTCGCGATCTCTTCGATCGTCGCGACCGAGGCGAGGCGTTCCTCCGTTCCGGCGAAGAAGCCTAAGTGCGTCGCGAAGAAGCTGAGGCCTTCCTTCCGATCGGGCAGGTCGATCTCGCAGACGAAGACCGACCGCGGCTCGCCGTCGCCGAAGCGGGGCAGCGGGTGGACCTTCGACGAAGCGATCGGCCAGCGCGAAAGGACCGCGTTGCCGTACTGCCCCCCCTGAAAGTCCATCGAAGACCCGAACGCGACGTGCAGCTTCGTCAGCCGGGCGAGTTCTTTCGCCTGATCGACCTTGCCCGATCGCTCGGCCAGAACGTCGACTTCCTGAAGCGCGACGAGGTCGGGCTTCGCCTGTTCGATGACGCGCGCGATGCGCTCCAGATCGAGAACGCCGTCGGTCCCTTCGCCGTGATGAATGTTGTAGCTGAGGACCCGGACGGTCGACGGTTCGTCCGCATGAACGGACGAAGCGGCCCACGCCGC
This sequence comes from Lignipirellula cremea, assembly GCF_056501455.1. NCBI lineage: Bacteria > Pseudomonadati > Planctomycetota > Planctomycetia > Pirellulales > Pirellulaceae > Lignipirellula > Lignipirellula cremea. The sequence goes on along the minus strand of NZ_CM151415.1, from coordinate 2,976,352 downwards.
GAACGTCGTCGCCAGCAGGACCGGGATCAGAATCGAACGCATGTGCGATGTCCTACGGGGCAGGCGGAAGAAGTTCCAGCGTGGCCAGGACCGGACGATGATGCGAGGCGTCCTTGACTTCGAGGACCTTGACCTCGACGACGCGGAAGCGTTCCGCGGGTCGGTACATGACGAAGTGCCACTGCTTCGTCGGTTCGTTCGCCGGCGTGGTCGGCACGTACTCGGCGTTGGCCGGGCTCCAGAGATTCTCCAGTCTGGCGCCCGGCTCGCTATCGAGTTGGGATTGCAGATCGACGCAGAACAGGGCCGGATCCTCGGCCAGCAAGGACGTGAACTCGGCGACGTCCTCCGCCGCGAGGATGCGGACTTTATCGCGGGCGCCGTGATCGAACTGAGTCGTGATCAGGGTCAGGTTTTCGTCGCGATCGGGAAGATCGATATCCGTCACGAGCAGCGACCGCTTCTCTCCGCGGTCGGGGCCGGGGATCGGTCGGACCTTCGAAAAGGCGATGGGCCAGCGGGACAGCACGGCGTTGCCGAACTGCCCTCCGCCGAAGTCGATCGCCTTTCCGAAGACGAAGTTCATCTTCGTCGCCTTCGCGAGCAGCGCCGCCTGATCGACCTTGCCAGTGCGTTGGACGCCGACGTCGATCTCCTGCAGCGCGACGAGGTCGGGCTGCGCATCGACGATCGCCTTCGCGACCCGGTCGAGATCGATCGTCTTGTCGAGCCCTTCGCTATGACGGATGTTCCAGGTCAGGACCTTGATCCGCAGGGGTTCCTGGGCAGGCAGGTTTCTACCGAACGCGAGCGACGAGAGCGACGCCGCCAAACTGAGGACGAAGACGAGGGATCGCGAATTCATGGCGAATCTCCTTCGGGGAAGTCGACGGTCGGCTCTTTCCGTACGAGAGCCGGTTCGATCGGATCGATCCCGTCGCCGGGAGCTTCGATCGCAGAGGCGTTCGCGAGGTCCCGCCCGGCGGACGGCCCCTCGGCCACGAAGACGATCAGATCGTACAGGAAGTGCGCGAGCGCCGCGGCCCAGAGGTCGCCCGACCAGAGCACGAGGATCGAGAAGTAGATTCCCGCCGCCGTCGTGGCCAGAAAGTAGACCCGATTGAGCGCATGCAGGGCCCCGAAGATCAGCGACGGCAAGACGATCGCCGCGACGAGGTTCCAGGGCTGCGGGAGCGCGACGCGGAACGTATCCAGCAGAGCGCCGCGGAACGCGAGTTCCTCCGTCAGCCCCGCGGTCAACGAAATCACGACCCAGTCGACGAAACGCGTTTCGCCGAACAGGGGAATCAGGCGTTGCCGCACGTCTTCGCGGAAGCGGACGACCGACTCCGCTCGCGAGTTTCGCATCCAGAAGAACGCCGCGACGGGGGGAGCCGCGGCGGCGAGCGTCGTCGCGAGCGTGAGCAGCGCCTGCGAGCCGCTCCAGGCTTCGAGCCGGAACCAGCGCTGCACGTCCAGGCCGAGAAAGACGGCCCACCCGAGCGCGACGAGAGCGAGCCCCCCCTGAATGGCGACGGCGAGCCACGTCAATCGGTGGAGCCCCAGGATGCGATCGTCTTCGAGGGGCATACCGCAAAACCGGACAGGGAGAGGGGGAGCTTCCAATGTAGTCGATGCCTGGAAGGACGAGATTCGTCGCGATTCGCGTCCCGTTCTTCCCAGAGTTCGCCTGCCTTGAGCGCACCTCGCGGTTTGCGGACTGCGCCCGCTCCAGGGTGGCGCCGGTTGCTCAACCGGCGCGGGCGCAGCCCGTCGGAGGCCTCGAAGCGCATTCGGCGCAAGGTCGCCGCCCTGCTTCAAGAAAATGCTTCGACGGAACCCAGCTGCGAGGATTCCGCCGCGCCCTTGAGGCCTCCGATCCGCTGTGCGGACGCTGGTTGAGTCAACCAGCGCCACCCACCCTCCGGCGATTCCCGTATCCGTTCCGCGAACTCTCGTGCCGATCGCAAATCGCAAGGTGCGTTCGCCTGGCCTTCCCGGCTCTCGATTCCCCTTCCCTCGACATCCCCGGATTTCGTATGACCTCCGGCGGAACCGGTCGAACCGAACTTCGCATCGGATCGACCGCCGAACCTGTTTCGCGAGACCGTTGAATGAACCTGCTGCATCGCGTCCTCGACGCCGCCTACTGCACGAGTTCCCACCATCGGATGGCGCTCGATGCGCTGCCGTTGATGGCGGGCCCGGAGGCCTTTCTGCGCCGGAACGTCTGCTACTTCTGGCACGAAGCCTACCTGAAGGGCTCCAAGGCGCCGGACAATGAATTCAAGGACTTCCGCAATCACGTTCTGCATGTGGATGAGAACTGCTGGGGCGGAGCTCCGCAGGCGGCCCGCGAGTGGTTCGACCGGACGGTCGAGGATCTGAAGCGGGAGAACTGGGACCAGGCGGCGTTCTCCGCCGGGGTCTTGAGCCATTACGTCACCGACCCGTTCCAGCCCTTCCACACGGGCAGCTCGGATAAGGAAACGCACTATCACCGGGCCGTGGAATGGTCGGTCGCGAAGTCGTTTCCCGCGCTTCGCGATCGCATCGCGACGTCGGGCGGCTATCCGAAGATCGACCTTTCGCACGGCCGCGACTGGCTGGAGGAAACGATCCTCGCCGGGGCGCAACGGGCGCATCAGGATTACTCCCTGCCGTTCGAGCGCTTCGACCTGAAACGGGGATCGGCGACTCCGGAAGAGGGTCTCGACGAAACGCTTTCCAAGTCGTTCGCGACGCTCATCGCGCAGGCGACGGCGACGTTCGCCGCCATTCTCGACCGGGCGTGGGAAGAGTCCCGGGCGATCCCTCCGGACGTGAATCTCTCCGTGCCGGCGCTCGTCGCGTCGCTCAAGATGCCGATCGCGTGGGTCGTCAAGAAGCTGGTCGAGACCGAAGAACAGCGGACCGTCATGGCAATCTATGACGAGATCCAGCGAACCGGCACGCTGACGCGGTACCTGCCGGAGGAATGCCACGCGATCGACATGGTGCATGCCCAGGAACGCCTGGCGTCGATGCCGCTCTCCCGCTTCGCCGAACGTCGTTTGCAGAAGTCGAAGGACGAGCCCGCGAAGAAGGCGACCGTTGCGCCCAGGCCTGCGCAAGCTCACCCGGCTGCGCCGAAAACGCCGCAGCCGCAGCCGATTCCGCCGCAGACTCAGCCCGAGCGCAGGTACGCGCCAGTTCAGGTCGAGCCGGCAGCGACGCCTTTCGAGCGAACGGCTCCGCGCGTCGAACCGGCGGCGAAGGAAGCGCCGGTCGCGGAACGTCGCGTCGAGGCGCCCGCCCCTCCGCGACCGATCGCGGAGACGAAACCGCGGGTCGAACCGCCGCCCGCCCCTGCGCCCGTGGCCGCCGCCTCTCGAGAAGAGACCAAGGTCGCCGCGGAGAAGGCCCCTAGCGTCGCGAGCGGACTGATGGCCAAGCTCGCGGCAGCGAATCCGTTCGCGTCCAAGTCCGCGGAAGCAGCCTCCCGGACGCAGGCAGCGCCCGTCGCGAACGTCGCGACCAAGGCGGAACCGTCGCTTTCGCAACGGTCGGAGGCCCGCCGGGACGACGCGGGCGCCGCGAAGCCGGCGGTCGCGTCAGCGAAGACCGAAGAGAAGTCGCCCGCGAAGGAAGAACCGCGGGTCATGCCGCTGCGGGCGATGAGCCCTCCCGATCGCAAGGCGGCCGCCGAAAGCCCGAAGACGGTCGCTTCCGGCGGAGCGCGTCCACAAGGATCGTCAGCGTCGACCGAGCGGCGGTACTACCTGGAGTTGGACGCGCCGATCGTGGACGCCCCCTCGATCGGGCCGAAGACCGCGAAGCGAATGGAGCAGGCAGGCGTGCGAACGGTGGCGGAGTTTCTGCGCGCGAACGCCGATCAACTGGCGAAGAAGATCGACGCCGAGCATCTGCCCGCGGCGCGGCTGCGGGAGTACCAACTGCAGACGAAGCTGGTCCTGCGGATCGCCGGCCTGCGCGGTCACGACGCCCAGTTCCTCGTCGGCGCCGGCTATACGGAGCCGGACGAAATCGCGGCCTCCAAGGCCGAGGAACTGCTCGCCGATGTGCTCGAGTATCTCGAAACGCCTGAGGGCGAACGCGCGCTTCGATCGGGATCGAAGCCCGACCTCGCGGAAGTTCGCGGCTGGATCGAGAGCGCCCGAAAGCCCCGCACGCTGACGGCCAACGCGGCCTGATCAGCGATCGCTACGGGTCGAAGCCCGACTCCGGTTCTTCCGGCGTCGGCGTGAGCGTTTCCATCGTCGTCGGCGGCCCAAGTCCCGGCGGAAACGCGCCGGGGTAGGCTCCCGGACCGGACGGGAAAGCGCCAGGCGGAAACGCTCCCGGCGGGAAGCCCGCTCCGGGGCCTCCGGGGCCCATGCCGCTCGGCGGGCCGATGCCGCCCGGGCCCATTCCGCCCGGGCCGAAGTTGGGCGGAACGCCGAAATCAGGCGATCGCGGAAACGACGCCGGATCGATGCCGGACGGCATGGACGGCGGCACGTAGGGGTCCGGCATCTTCGGCATTTCCATCGGCTCGGGCATCGACACCGGGAAGGGAGCGATGTCGGGCGAGCCGTAGGAGCTATCGAACGAGCTCGATTCCGAGTAGCTGGAGCCGGGATAGCTGGAGGAGTTCGCCGTCGCGCGGTCCTGCGATTCGGCGATCGCAGCGATCCCGATGACGAACACGAAGAACATCAGCACGGCGACTCCCGCGACGACGTGGAAGATCGTCATGATCAGGCCGATGTAGAAGCCGGCGCGGGCCATGCCGCTCGGCTCCTTCTTCATGCCGACCCAGCCGGTGATGAGCGCCCCGATCGCCAGGGGGCAGCCCATGAAGACGCTCAGGATGCCGAGCACGAGCGCCACGACGCCCAGCGGATTCGTCGCTTCCTGCGGAGGAGCGAGCGGACCAGGGGGTTGATACGGTTTGCCGGCGTAAGACATGACGATCCTCGACGAGATGTCCGCAGTTCGCAGCGATTCAGTCTACGGCGCCGTCGCAGGAACTTCGCCGGGCGAAGGCGGAATCGACTCCGCCTCGAGAGCCGGGGCAGGTTCCGCGACCGCCGGGGCGCCTTCGACGACCATGGGAGCAGTAAGCGGACCGGGAGTCGTCTCCACCGACGTCAGGCCGAGCCCGAGACCCAACCCGAACGACACGAGAATGAACATCCCGAGAAACATCTGGAAGATCATGCCGGAGACGCCGAGCCAGAAGCCGAGCTTCGCCGTTCCGACGGGCTCCCGCTGCATGCCCATCCAGCCGGTGATCGTCGCGCCGATCGAGAACGGACACCCGCCCGTGACGATCCCGACCAGACCCAGAATCAGGCTGATCATGGCGAGCGGGTTGTTCCCCTCGACGGCCTGGCCTTTTGCGTCCGGAACTGGCTTGACGGCGTAGGACATGCGGAGACTCGGAATTTCAGGTACGACGAACGGCACGCCCTACGCCAGATTCGCCGGTCGCTCCCTGATCTTGTGACGGAACGAAAAAAGGCTCCCGCATCGAACGGGAGCCTTTCGAATTCGTCGTCCGACAGCGCGGCCGGGCATCACTTCTCGTCGAGGATATCGACCGCGGGGAAGGGTTCGCCTTCCAGCATGGTCAGGCTGGCGCCGCCGCCCGTGCTGACATGGGAGACCTCGTCCTGCAGGTCGAAGGCCGCGATCGCCGCCGCGCTGTCGCCGCCGCCGATGATGGTCGTTCCCGAACTGGCCGCCATCGCCTCGGCCACCGCCCGGGTGCCGTGATCGAACGGGGGCATCTCGAAGACGCCCATCGGTCCGTTCCAGACGACGGTCTTGGCGTTCCGGACGATGTCCGCGTAGCGCTTCGCCGTCTCCGGACCGATGTCGAGACCTTCGAACTCGTCCGGGATCTCGCCCGCCGGGACGACGACCTTGTTGCAGTCGGACGAGAAGTCGTCGCCGCAGTGCGTGTCGGTCGGAAGGAGCAGCTTCGAGCCCCCCTTGGCGATCAGGTCCTTCGCGAGCGGAATGTCTTCGTCCTTGCAGTAGGACTTGCCGATTTTGCCCCCCTTGGCCTTGGAGAAGGCGAAGGCCATGGCGCCGCCGATCAGGACGTGATCGCAGATGCCGAGGATCCGCTCGATCACCTTAATCTTGTCGGAGACCTTCTTGCCCCCCATCACGGCGACGAAGGGACGCTCCGGCTTCTCGATCGCGTCGCGGAGGAACTGGATCTCCTTGATCACCAGCAGCCCGGCGACCTTGGGACGATCGCCCATCGCCTGGGGCACCGCGTACATCGAGGCGTCGGTCCGATGGCAGGTCCCGAACGCGTCGTTGCAGTAGATATCGGCCATCGCGGCCAGCTTGGCGGCGAAGTCGGCATCGCCCTTCTTCTCGCCCTTTTCGAAGCGGACGTTCTCGAGCAGCAGGATCTCCTCGGGCCGCTTGGCCGAGCGGACTTCCTCCGCCTTGGTCTGCGCATCCGCTCCGACGACGTCCATCGCGAAAGCGACGGGCTTGCCCAGCAGTTCGCTGAGCCGCGTCGCGACCGGGGCGAGGCTGTAGGCGGAGTTGTCCTGCCCCGATTCGGGACGACCGAGGTGGCTCATCAGGATCACCTTGCCACCTCGATTCAGGACCGACTGAATCGAGGGGAGCGCCATCCGGATACGGAGGTCGTCGGTGATCTTCCTCTCGTCGTCGAGCGGGACGTTGAAGTCGACCCGCATGAGGACGATCTTGCCCTGGACGTCGACGTCTTCGATCGTTTTCTTCGCCATGCCGTTCCTTCGCTGCGTTCGTCGGAGTTCGAGGACCGGAAGCCCCGAGCCGTATTCGCCCGCCAGTTTACCCATCTCCCGCGCCCCGGCAATCGGCCCCGGCGTTCGGTCCCTTCTTCCGCCGGTACGCCGCGAACGAAGAGCCGATGCCCGTAGCGGATTACCGGAATGCATTCGGCGCCTAAGATGCCCCGGGCGTCCGCGATCTGGATTGATTCGTCAGGAGCCGGTCTAGCAGGAGGCGGTTCCATGATGCCGACGAGCGTACTACGCACATTCTTTCTCGGGCTACTCGGCTGGGCCGTTCTCGGCCTCGGGATCTACCTGATCTACGAATGGGCGAACGGCGTCGACAAGCCGCGCGGACCCGTGGTCGTGACGACCGAGGTCCCGAACGGCGTCGACGGCGACCGGGACATCGAACGGACGACGGTCCTCCCGGCGAGCGCGGGCGACGATCGGATCGGTGGATGGCCTGCCCTCGTGGGCGGCATCGCCCTGATCCTGCTCAGCACGGTCGGGCCCTATCCGCTGATCCGCTTGCTTAGCCGCCGGGGTCCGCATGATCCTGACCCGAATAAACAGACGGGACGTCCGCTTTCGCTCACGCGGCCGGACGGCTCGGAGATCCATGCGGAGATCTTCGGTCCGGCGACCGGACCGACGCTGATCTGCACGCATGGCTGGAGCCTCGACCGGACGGACTGGATGTACCTGATCGACCGCTTCGGCAGTCGGTACCGCATCGTCGTCTGGGATCTGCCGGGACTCGGAAAGTCGAAGGTCGCAACGAACCGCGACTGCACGCTCGAGAAGTATGCCGAGGACCTGCACGCGCTGATCGGCTCCGCGGGCGAAGGGGCTACGATTCTCGTCGGGCACAGCATCGGCGGCATGATCATCCAGACGTACTGCCGTCTGCACCCGGAGATGCTGGGCAAGCGGGTCCACGGAGTCGCGCTGGTTCACACGACCTATCGAAACCCGCTGACGACGATGCTGGCGGCGCCTTTGTTGACCGCTCTGCAGAAGCCGCTGATCGAGCCGCTGAATTACCTGATGATCGGCATTGCGCCGCTCGCTTACCTCGCCAACTGGCAGAGCTATCTCAACGGGTCGATGCACCTGACGAGTCGCCTTACCAGTTTCGCGGGCCGACAGACGGGCTTTCAGGTCGACTATTCCTCCCGCCTGGCGACGCTCTCCTGGCCGGGCGTGCTGGCCCGCGGGAATCTGGCGATGCTGAAGCTCGACGAGGAGCGAACGCTGCCCACGATTTCCGTCCCCGTCCTGACGGTCGGAGGAGCGAACGATCGAGTTACCAAGCCCGAAGCGAGCGAGCGCATCGCCGCGGCGGCGCCCCGGGCCGATCTGGTCCTGCTGAAGCCGGGCGGTCATCTCGGCCACTGGGAATCGCACGATCAGTTCCTGACCGCGCTCGACCGCTTCGTCGTCGAGGTCGCGGGCACGGCTCCCGCATCGGAGAGGCCGGATGAGGTAAACGTCGCGGAAGCCGGGGGGTCCGTCGACCCGGGCAGCGAAGAGATCGCCTCGCCGGCGCCCTAAGCGATTCGGCGTTTCGCTTTTTTCGCCGAACCCTCAGGCCCGAACGAGCGTACACGCTCCGGGCTTTCGCCCGCAGAATCGAGCCTTCGCCCGCCGCAGCGGTTCCTTCCCTGAACGTCAGGGAGGAATCGGCCTTGTCGCGGCGAAGGGCGCTCGGCTATTCCTAGCCGCAAGCCGCCTTCAGGAGACGGATCTCCTTCCCGGCGCTCTGATTCGGTACGCAGTACTCCGGCGTTTCGCCTCCTTCGTCCGCTCCTCGAGCGATCGCAGGAACGTGCGGAACGCCCGACGAATGACAGGGACGTCATGCCGCTGGTCGAGCTTTCTCTCGTCTCGCCGCGTCGCGCATTCCGCGGGACACTCGCCCTCGTCGCGCTCGCGGGTTCCGCGTTCGCCGCGTCCGCTTCTGCGCAGTTCGACGTTCCGACGGGCGGCGGCGGAGGCGATCCGTTCGCCAAGCCCGCTCGCGACCTGACGCCGCAGATCGAAGTGACCGACGCCCCGCTCATCGCGGACGTCCTGATCGTGGGCAACAAGAAGCTCTCGGCGGACAAGGTGCTGAGCTTCGTCAAGACGCGCAAAGACCGTCACTTCGACCCCGATCAGGTCGAAGCCGACGTGCGGACGCTGATGCGGTCCGAACGCTTCCGAACGGTGAAAACGTACTTCCGCGAAACGCCCAACGGCGTCGTGGTGACGTTCGAAGTCGCCGAACAACCCTCCGCCGACTACGTGAAGTTCGTCGGCAACCGCTGGGTCACCGACCGCGCGCTCTCGAAGGAAGTGCAGTCGAAGGCCGGCGATCCGATCGACCGCTTCCGTCTGCGGGAAGACCTCAACACGATCGCCGACTTCTACCAGCGCAAGGGCTTTCCCAACGCCGAGGTCGACCTGCTCGAAGGCGATTCGCCGGACGACGCCGGGATCGTCTTCACGATCACCGAAGGTCCCGTGCAGCGAATCTGGGAGACGTCGTTCGAAGGGAACGAGATCGCCAGCGACGCCCGGCTGCAGACGCTGATCGAATCGAAGCCGGGGTACTTCATGTACCTCGCCTACGGCATCGTCGACGAGGACAAGCTCGATCAGGACGTGCAGAAGCTGGTCGACTATTACCGCGGCTTGGGTTACTTCCGCGCCCGCGTCGGTCGCGAAGTCACCGCGGGCTCTTCGGAATACTGGCGTTACGTCAAGTTCATCATCGACGAGGGTCCGCGGTACAAGCTTCGCAACGTCGAGATCGTGGGGAACCAGCTCTATACCGTGGACCAGCTCGAATCGCTGCTGGAACTGAAGCAGGGCGACTACGTCAATCAGAACCAGCTCGAACTGGACGCCAACAAGCTCCGCGATCTCTACGGCAGCCAGGGCTACATCGCCGCCGACATTCAGCCGCAGTTCCGCTTCCTGGAAGAGTACGGCCTGCTGGACCTGGTCATCACGATCCAGGAAGGGGCCCAGTACCGCGTCGGTCGGGTCAACGTCCACATCGACGGAAACAGCGCGACGCGTTTGAACGTGGTGCGGAACCGCATCGACCTTCAGCCCGGCGACGTGATCGACATCCGCAAGGTTCGCGAAAGCGAGCGGCGCCTCCGCAGCAGCCAGCTCTTCGTGGACGAGCCGGCCCGCGGCGTCGGTCCGCAAGTGACGGTGAAGCTTCCGGAGGACGTCAGCGGGACGGCGCTTCGCAAGCCGCCGGTCGCGTTCGAGTCGTCCCCCGCCCCGATGCATTCGACGGGAACGGTTTACGCGGACGTGAGCGTCTCCGGCGAACTGCGACCTGAACTGACGCCGCCCGCAGGGACCGACCAGGCGCCGGCTCTTCCGACGCAGGCGCCGCCGCGGACGATGCCCACGCAGACGACTATGCCCGCGAACTGGTAACGACTGACCGAAGAGACGAATCGCTTCGCCCCTTGAGAGACGCCTTCGCGCAGGATATCGCCCCGGTGAGTCGAACGCCCGCCAGCCTAATCCTTCCGGTCGCGACCGTCGCGTTCGCCCTGGCGACGGCCGGCACGTGCGGATGTTCGCTGCCCGGGTTCTCGCCCCGCGCGACGGCGCCGACGACGCCGCCCTCCGAAGACTGGCTCTCCCAGGCGAGATCGAAGCCGAACGTCAAGGAAGCGCCCCCGTCGCGCGAAAGCGAAGAGTCCTCTCCGAAAGTCGCCGAGAAGAAGGGCGTCACCGTTCGGGGTCAGTCGCCGACCTATTACGGTCCTCCGGCTGGCCAAGGCCTGCCGCCAGGATCGGGTAACTCGCAAAGCGCTGCCGGATCGGGATCGTACGCGCCGACTCCGGGCTACGCTCCCGCTCCCAGCTACGCTCCGTCAGGCGGCTACGCCCCGGCGCCCGCTTCGCGAGCGATCTATGACGCTCCGGCGACGCCTGTCGCAGGCGGGCAGGGATTCAACTCGTCGGCTCCCGGCCAGGCTTCCGGCCCAGGCCAGCTCAACTGGTCGACGCCTGCCGGCTTTCTGAACGACGGGTCCCCTGCCCCGGCGGCAGGGTCCGGCATCGATCCTTACGCTTCCGCGCCCGGAGCGGGCGCGGGGCCGACGGTGCTCGCCCAGAACGGCTTCGTGCAGGCTCCCGGTCAGACGTTTCCGCCCGGCACGACGATTCCGCCGGCGGGTCTTCCTTCGCCCGATCAGACGATCGTCGGCCAGGAGCCGTTCATGCCGCCGAACTTCGCGGACATCGACGCCTTCGTCGAGGAGGCCCGCACTGGCCGCCTGATCATCGGCGCCGGCGTCAACTCCGAAGCGGGCGTCACCGGTCAGGTCATCGTCGACGAACGGAACTTCGACATCTGGGCCTTCCCGACGAGTTTCACCGACTTCGCGGAAGGTCGCGCGTTCCGCGGTCGCGGTCAGGGCTTCCGCCTGGAAGCGATCCCGGGCACGAACGTGCAGCGCTACATGGTGAGCTTGTCCGACCCGTACCTGTTCGAGACGCTCGTCACGTCGAACCTCAGCGCCTTCTACTTCACGCGGAATTACTTCGACTACGACGAAGAACGCGTCGGCGGTCGACTCTCGCTCGGGTATCGCCTGACGCAGGACCTTTCGTTCAGCGTCGGCAGCCGGATCGAGAACATCACGATCGACAATCCGCGCGTCGCCGGCGTGCAGGAACTGGACGAGGTCATCGGTTCGAACGACCTCTACAGCGGCCAGGCGAGCATCACCTACGACACCCGCGACATCCCGTTCTTCCCGACGGAAGGTCAGTTCCTGGAACTCTCCTACGAGCAGGTCTTCGGCGACTTCGAGTATCCGCGGATCGAGGCCGACTATCGCCGCTACTTCCTGCTGCACGAACGGGCCGACGGATCGGGTCGTCACACCATCGCCGCGGGCGCCCGCGTCGGCTTCACGGGTCCCGACACGCCGCTCTACGACAACTACTTCGCCGGCGGTTTCTCGACGCTTCGCGGCTTCGACTTCCGCGGCGCCTCGCCGGTCAACAACGGCGTCACCGTCGGCGGCGAGATGCGAGTCCTGACCAGCGTGGAATACTTCTTCCCGCTCACGGCGGACGACATGATCAAGGGCGTCGTGTTCTGCGACGCCGGTACGGTCGAAGAGAAGCCCGGCATCGACTGGGACGAAGTTCGCGTGGCGCCCGGCTTCGGCTTCCGGCTGAACGTCCCGGCGCTCGGCGCCGCGCCGCTGGCGTTCGACTTCGCCTTCCCCGTCGCGAAGGCCGACTACGACGACACGCAGATCTTCAGCTTCTACATCGGCATCGGAAAGCTGTAAGCTGGGAGAAGGCTCTTCCGCACAGGGTCGGAAGGCCTTCGAAGGAGCCCCGCTTGTTCCGCGTCGCCCGCTGCATCTGGCAGGGAGGGTTCGCCTCCCGCGAACTGCTCGAACGCCTGCGTCAGGCTGAAATCGCCTGCGTGCTCAACGTGAGCGACGTCGAAAGCCAGCTCCGCCGCGATGAAGGGCCGTTCGAGTCGATGGCCCATGTGCCGATCGCCGATCTCACGATCGTGCCGGTCGATCAGGCGATCGAATGTCTCGCGACGCTGCACCGCTTCGTATGTCGCGGCAACGTCTACGTACACTGCATGGCGGGATGGAACCGCTCCGCGGTGATCGTCTGGCTTTACCTTGTCGCTTGCGGAGTAGATCGCAACGTGGCGAGACGCCAGATCGAAGTCGCCTCCTACGATGCCGTTCCGACGCACCAGCGTCTGGTGAACGAGGCGCTCATCGAAGCCGTTCGCGAATACGGGCGGCGTCATTTGCTGCCGCACGCGCGAGCTGACGCGATCGAACCGCACCTGGACGGATAGTGCGTGTCGCACTCACAAGTAGCGTTCCCGGCGATCTGACTCGCCGTGTAATCGGCGCACAGGCCGCTACAGTTTCGCGAAACGCACTCTACCCCCTCGGAAACGAAAACAGCCGCCGAAACCTTGCGATTCAGCGGCCGCATTCGACGATGGCGGGAACGGCGATCACCAGCCGCCGTGTCCGAGTCCGTGGCCATGGCCATGACCGTGGCTGCCGCGGTGGTAATCGTAGTGACCCGGCACGTAGTCGTAGTGGTAGCCGTGCCGCACGTACGATCCGGGGTGATAGTCGTAATGGCCGCGGGTGTGACCGCCGTAGAACGAGCGGTAACTCGGGCCTCCGCCGTAGTAGCCGCCGTTGCCGATGTAGATGCCCCACTGGGCGCTCGCCTGCGACAGCGGTGCGAAGCACGCCGCGCCCAAGGTGACGGCGGCGACGAGACCCAACAAAACCTTGCGCATGGCTGAAACTCCTTGAGAACGCGAACCAGACCGGTCAGAACGCCGACGCAGCAAACGATCTGCGTTCGCGGCGACTCGACCGGGTTCACGCCTCAATCATTTCGCGATTGCCATGCCGTATCGCTACGACGGAGTTCCTTCGACAGGAGTTCCTAAATCATAAGCCCAAGATATTTAACGTTTTGCATCGTATCGTCCCGTCATTCCGATGCGTGCGAGCAGGATCTTCTTCCCGCGAGCGACGCTATCACTTTGATTACGACGCGCCGTCCGAACGACCACTCCCCTGCGCGGCCCTTTGCGACTCCGGCCAGCTCCCCATACTGCTGAAGCCCGGTCGGTCGTGCCGCCGGCTTCACCCGGATGCGAATGGTCCGTCTTAGGAATGCCCTCGAGATGTATGAACTGAAGGATCGCGTTGCATTGATCACCGGCGCCAACTCCGGCATCGGCAAGGGCGCCGCCATCCGCCTGGCCAGGGCGGGCGCCAGCATCGCGGCGATCGGACTCGACGACGAGGAACTCCGCAAGGCGGTCGCCGAAGTCCGCAACGAAGGCGTCGAAGCGGAGGCCTTCACCGCTGACATTTCGAACGCCGACGAGATCCATCGCGCCATCGACGAAGCGGCGAAGCGCTTCGGGCGGATCGACGTCGTCTTCGCGAACGCCGGGATCAACGGAACCTGGGCGCCGATCGACGAACTCGATCCGAAGGACTGGGAATCGACGATCGCCATCAACCTCACCGGCACGTTCTATACGATCAAGTATGCGGTGCCCCACCTCAAGAAGCAGGGAGGAGGCTCCGTCATCGTCACCTCCTCGGTGAACGGGACGCGGATGTTCTCCAACAGCGGCGCCACCGCCTACGCCAGCTCCAAGGCAGGCCAGGTGGCGCTGACACAGATGCTCGCGCTCGAACTGGCGAGGCACAAGATCCGCGTCAACGTGATCTGTCCCGGCGCCATCGAAACGCCGATCCATGACAAGACGGAGCGAATCGATCTGGAAGAGGCGCAGGTACCGGCCAACTTCCCCGAAGGCGAGATTCCGCTGACGCACGGAGAGCCCGGCTCGATCGAAGACACGGCGGAGCTCGTGCTGTTTCTCGCCAGCGACGCCGCCAAGCACATCACCGGCACGCCGATCTGGATCGACGGAGCGCAGTCGCTGCTGCGAGGATAAGGGGCGGCTTCCGGGTCAAGGCGCTGCCGCAGGGCCAAGCGAACCTTTTCCGGGTGGCCGCGATTGCTTTGCAATCGGGGCCACCCAGGTCGTGCATCTCGCCGAGACGGTCGACGAATCGTGACTTAGCGCTGCCGCAGGGCCAAGCGAACCTTGGGGGGCGAGCGGCCCTCTGATCTGCGTGCCGTCACTTCGCCGTCCGCTTCGTGCGAGAAACCGCCATCGCCGCCTCGACGCTCGCTCCGATCGCGATTCGGGAATCGACGCCTGCCGACCTCGCCGCTCTGCGGACGCTGTTTCTGGACGCGCGCCGGGCGACGTTTCCGTGGCGTCCGCAGCACGACTGGACGCTGGAAGATTTCGATCGGGCGACCGAGGGCGAACCGGTGCTGGTCGCGACGATCGAGGAGCAGGTCGTCGGATTCGTCTCGTGGTGGCCGCCCGAGAGCTTCGTCCACAACCTGTTCGTGGCGCCCGATCGTCTGCGGTCCGGCATCGGCGGGCAGTTGCTCCGCGCCGCGCTGGCCCAGGTGGCCAGACCCGCCTGGCTGAAGTGCGATCGGCGGAACGAGAACGCGATCGGGTTCTACCTCGCCAACGGCTGGCAGCCGTACGACGAACGCGTCGAACCCGGCGCCGACTGGCTGCCGCTGGTCATGCGATCGTAGCCTCGCTCTTGGCCGATTCGTCGATTCAGCGGCGAAAGCTGTACGACCAGGCGCGCGTGCCGGGCGAACTTCCCGGTCCTGCCTCGACGCTCGAGTGCGGGCCGACGGCGCCGAAGTAGCCGTAGGGATAGGGCGTCGGATTCGGCGGGATCGTCACGAGCGGCTGCGGAAACGTCGCCGTCGACGGCCGGACCGCGTACTTCGGTTTCAGCGGACGCGTCTTCAGCGGCGCCCATCCGCGAAACGGATCCGACGCCGAGGCGCTGCTGACGATGCCGACCGTCAGCGTCGTCGCGAGCGCGAGCGTTACGCTCCTGAGCAGTCGACGTCGAAAAGGGCTGGCGTGCATCTTCGGGCGACTCAGGCGGAAGGACGGTCCTTCTTCGCTTCATCGTCCGCGACGCCCGCCCGCTGAAGGGCTTCCGCCAGAAATAGCCGCTCCACCTCGGCCAGCGCCTCGAGTTGCCGCGATTCGAAGCGGGTTCCCCCATCGACGGTCGCGCCCGTGAACGTGGCCCCGAACAGCGACGCACCGCGGAAATCGGCGCCCGACAGATCGGCGCCGTCGAACTCCGCCCCTTCGACGTCGGCGTTTCGGAAATCGGCGCCCGCGAGGTTCGCCCCCGCGAACGACGCATTGGAGAGATTGGCTTCGCGAAAAGCTGCGCCGGCAAGAATCGCGCGGCTGAAGTCGGCGTTTCGCAGCAAGGCCCCTCTCGCGATCAGTCCGGCCAGGTCGCGACCGTCAGCGATCAGGCTCAGCGCCTCGCGTCCGCTCCAGTCGCGCGTCGACAGGAGGTTCCGAAGATCCTCTCGCGTGAGGCCGCCGGCGATGTAGCGCTCTTCGCGCCTGGGGTCGGCGCCGTTGTGGTACCCCGCCTCGGCCTCCCAGTATCCCAGGCGATCGGTCGCAAGCAGGTCGATGCGCTCGACCCACTTCACGCTCTTGTAGAAGTACTTGCCCGGAACGACGCTTCGCAGCGGCCCGCCGTGTTCGCCCGTCAACGGCTGACCGTCGACGTTCCAGACCAGCATCGCCCCCAGCCGCAGCGCCTCCGCCAGGGGGAGCGAACTCGAATGCTGCCGAGCGGTTCGCGCGACCCAGGAGACGTAGCCAGTCCCGCTCGCGATTCCGGCCTTCGCGATCAGGCTTTCGAGCGCGATCCCGGTAACGCGGACTTCCTTTCGCGACCATCGGGTGACGCAGTGAAAATCCAGCGTACGGGTCTCCGCGGACAGCTCCCGAAGTTCGTCGAGCGTCCAGTTTCCGACCAACTGCCCTTCGACCGCCAGGCTCAGCCGCCACGGTTCGTCGTACGGGAGGCAGTCCGTTTCCCCGACGACGGGCCACTTTCCTGCGGCGGCAAGTCGTTGTCGCGGCGGAAGATCGGGATCGTTCGTCATAGAGCGAGTGCGGAAGCGGATCGAAGCCGCCCCGGCGCCCGGCATCGGCGGGAGCGAGTCGGCGCGTGCAAAAGTTCTTGTTACCATAACTTGGCCTCGACGAAGACGTCCGGCCCCGGCGCTTGCCGTCCCTCGGTTCGCGCTCGGCCCGCTTCCGCCTTCCTGACGCGACCGCGGCATCCCGGTCGATCTCGTCTCCTCATCACGCTTCGCCGATTCCGACCGCATGGCCTCCTCCGTCACGTGTCCGCACTGTCGGGCGCCGTTCGCCGCGAACCTGACGGAAGCTGGGTCGGTCGCCTGTCCGAAGTGCGGCAAGCCGGTCACGCTCTCCGCATCGAAACCGCCGGCGAAGACCGCGGGGAAAGAGGATCCTCCCGTTCCGCCTCGCAAAGCCGGGCCGTCCTCCGCGACCGCTCCGCCGCGGAAGCTCGACCCGACCGCTGCGCCGCCTGCGAAGCGTCCCCCGCAGAGCGCCGTTCCTCCGTCGAAGCCCGCTGCTCCGCCGCAACGGTCCGCGCCGGCGATCGCGATCGATGACTTTCTGCCGCCTGGCGCTGGCTCGCCCGCGCCGCCGGCGCCCGGAAAGCCGGAACCGCCTGTTTCGAAGCCGGCGCCGCCGCCGAAGAGGGTTGGTCCGGCGCCAGGAGCATCGGCAGGATCCCCATCGGGCGCCGCCAAACCGCCCGCGAAGTCGGCCCCGCCGGCGAGACCGGTCGCGACCGCTGCGCCTGACGATCTTCTCCCGCCCGGCGCCGCTCCGCCGAAGGCGTTGGAGAAGGTGCAGCCGGCGAAGACCGAATCGCCCTCCTCGCCTGCGACAGCGCCTTCAACGGCGAAACCTGCCGCGGCGCCGCCGTCGAAGAAGCCTGCGAAGGCGGAGCCTCCTCGTACGTCGGAGCCTCCGAAGCAGGCCGCGGCTCTGGACGATCTGCTGCCTCCCGGAGCCGAGGATCTGCTTCCGCCGGCAGCGTCTCCGGTCGCCCGAGATAAGAAGGCCAACGCCCCCCCGGCGAAAGCTGCCGCGGACGGAGCGTCCGACGATCTGCTTCCTCCGGGCGCCGCTGCCTCGAAGCTGACGTCGGGAAAGGCGGAGCTCGATCTCCTGCCGCCGGGCGCCGACCTGCTGCCTCCCGGCGCGGCGGCGCCGTCGAGGCCTGGCGTGGAGTTGCCCCCGGGCGTCGAACTTCCGCCCGGCGCGGAGACCGCTCCCGCCAGGTCGCCGGTCGATCTTCCGCCTGGCGCCGACAAGGAAGCTGCGCCCGGCGCCGGAACCGCTGCGGAGACGGAGCCGGAACAAAAGGCGCTCCCGCAGGACGTCGAAAGCCTGGAAGAGCAGGAGGAACCGGAACGGTTCGAGATCCTCGCGCCGGACGGAACACGGGTCGAGTTGATCAAGCCCCGGCGCTACGTCGGCGAGGGGGAGGATCGCGTCGCCCTGCGCGAATGGACGCCCGAGCAGAAAGAGCGCCGGCGGACGCTGTCCAACGCCATCGCCTTCGGCGTCTGCTCGTTTCTGCTGGTCCTGTTCATCGGCATCCTGCTGTCGTTCATTCAGGGCTGACATCCTTCCGCGAAACAGGCAGGTTCCGCGGCATGGAACGCGAATGGCTCGAAGCGCTGCGCGGTCGACTGATCGCCAGGCCGCCCGTCACGATCGGCGTCGGCGATGACGCCGCGGCGATTCAGTGTCGTGCGAACGAAGTACTGATCGTCACGACTGACCTGCTCTCGGACGGGGTCGACTTCGTCGTCGGCGAAGTCTCGCCTGAGCGGATCGGCCACAAGGCGCTCGCGGTGAACCTGAGCGATCTCGCCGCGATGGGCGCGAAGCCTGTCGCCGCGTTCGTGTCGCTCTGCCTGCCGCAAGCCGACGCCCGCGAACTGGCCGAAGGTCTGTATGCGGGCATGCTTCCCCTGGCGGAGCGCTTCGACTGCCAGATCGCCGGAGGCGATACCAACACCTGGCCAGGCAGGCTGGCGATCAGCGTCACCGCGATCGGCGTCGTGCCGGCAGGTTCGGCGTGGAAGCGCAGCGGCGCGAAGCCGGGCGACTGGCTGCTCGCTACCGGCGCGTTCGGCGGCAGTCTGCTCGGTCGGCATCTCGACGTTCAGCCGCGAGTCCGCGAGGCGCTCGCGCTGCGGGAGGCGTCGATCGTCCGCGCAGCGATCGACGTGTCGGACGGTCTGTCGCTCGACGCCGCTCGACTGGCGGACGCAAGCGGCTGCGGCGTAGTGCTCGATCTCGACCGCATTCCGATCTCTCCCGACGCCGAGCGCGCGGCAGCCGGCGATTCGACCGGACGCTCGCCCCTCGATCGGGCGCTCAGCGACGGCGAAGATTTCGAACTGCTGCTCGCGGTCGCGCCGCAAGAGGCAGCAGCCTTCCTGAAAGAGCGCTCCGACCTCCTCGGTACGCCGATTCGCAAGATCGGAGAGTTCGTCGTCGCGCCGGGGCTCTGGAGCGTCTCGCACGACGCTCCGATGCTCGTTCCGCTCCTGCCACGCGGTTGGGAGCATGGCGGTTCGGGCGAAGGAGCCGATCGATGAGCGATGCGGACGATGACGCGCTGTCGCTCGAACTTCCGGATCTGGCCGCGACCGATGCGCTGGGTCAGGCGCTCGCCGCTGCGGTCGAACCGGGGACGACGATCTGTTTGACCGGGTCGCTCGGCGCCGGAAAAACCCGGCTGATGCAGGCGCTCGGCGAAGCGCTCGGCATTCCGCGAGAGGAAATCGTCTCGCCCACCTTCGTCCTTTGCCGTCAGCATGCGGGTCGCTCGCCGAACGACGGCGCTCCGCTCGAGTTGCAGCACCTGGACGCTTATCGCGTGGAGGACGACGACGCCTTCCTCGAACTTGGGATCGAGGAAATGTGTGCCGGCGACGACGTCGTCTGCGTCGAGTGGGGCGAGCGTTTCGGCGATCTGCTGCCGAAAGATCGGCTGAACCTGACGATCAGCGTAATGGGAGAGTCATCGCGGCGCGCCGATGCGACAGCGGGCGGCGTACGCTCGCGAAGAGTCCTTCGGCGGCTGCGCGAAGCGCTCCGTTAGCGACGAACTCGAACCCTCGCGATCCCCGATGTGAACGTCCGTTCGCCGGCCCTGAGGAGAGGTTGCGGAACTTGTACGCCGTCGACCGATACGTAACTATATTGCAGGGCGAGGCCTGACCTTCGGACCTCGCTCCGTTCGCCATCGCCGCGGGGCTCCGGTCGCTCATCTGGCTCGGCCCGTCACCATGAGGGCTGTGCTCTTTTGCAGATTGGGGCTTCGCCCCGAAGCCCTGGGGGGACCGACCTGAAGCCCTCGGGGGGCTCCGCCCGTTCGCAAAGGAGCGCTGACCGCCGCGTTATGACCACGACGAGCGCGGATCGCTTTCTCGACCGTCTGCGAATCAGCCGGATCGTGCCCGAAGAGACGCTCGAAGCGTTCCTTCTCGAGCACGACGGACTGCGAGGGGACGACCTGCGCGACGCCCTGATCGACGCCGGCCTGCTCACCGCGTGGCAGGCCCGGAAGCTCGGCGAAGGTCGCGTCCGCGGGTTCGTGCTCGGGAAGTACCTCATCCTCGAACCGCTCGGCACGGGCGGCATGGGGAGCGTCTACAAGGCGCGGCATACCCGCCTCGGAAACGACGTCGCGCTGAAGGTCGTCGCCCGGCGGGCGCTGAAGCGGGCGAACGCGCTGGCCCGCTTCGATCGGGAGGCCCGCGTGGCCTCGCAGTTGCAGCATCCCAACATCGTGAGGACGTTCGACTACGACGGACTCGACGAGGCGGCCTACCTCGTCATGGAGCTGATGAAGGGGGAATCCCTCGAACGGGTGGTGCAGCGGAAGGGACCACTCGACTTTCCCGAAGCGGTCGAATACCTGCGGCAGGCGGCGCTCGGCCTCGCCTACGCCCACGAGCATGGCTGCATCCATCGCGACGTGAAGCCGTCGAACCTGATGAAGGATCACCTGGGCGTGATCAAGGTCCTCGACTTCGGCCTGGCCCGCATCGAGGACGACGACAGCTCGCTCACCATCCACGACGACACGAAGCTGCTCGGCACGGTCGACTACGTCGCGCCGGAGCAGGCGATCGACAGTTCGAAGGTCGACGGCCGCGCCGATATCTACGGCCTGGGCTGCACGTTCTACTTTCTGCTCGTCGGTCACGCCCCCTTCCGCGAGGGGACGCCGATGGAGCGGCTGCTCAAGCACAAGCTCGAGGAGCCGACGAGCCTGAAGAAGCTCCGCCCCGACATCCCGCCGGAGGTCTACAGCCTCTGGAAGAAGATGACGCGGAAGAAGCCGCAGGATCGCTACGCCTCCGCGGACCTGATCGCCGAGGACTGCGCGAAGTACCTGTCGCAGTTCCCGCCGGAACGCCTGGTCTTCCCCGGCGATCCCGACGAAGCGCCGACGCCGGTCGAACGGATCCGCGGCGGGTCCCTCGACAAAAAGCGTCGGCCGGTGCCGACGGATCGAACCAGGGCCGACGAGTCGATCGAGACCGACGCCGAGCGTGCCGCCCGAAAGTTGGACGCGGCGACCGCGGCCCGACTCGCCGAAGGACAAATAGCCGACGGACCGTCGGCCGACGGCGAAGAGCGGCTGGGTCTGGATCTCGCGTCCGTCGAAACGAGCGGCTCCGGCGCGACGGTCGACGGCGTGATCGGCGGGGCGTCGGGAGAGAACTGGGCGGCCATTCTGGCGGCGACGTCGCAGTCGGTCGCGATGCCCGCGCCGAAGTTCACGGGCGGAACCGGTCCCGCCGCGAAAGTGTCGCCCGCCCGACCCGCTACGGCGAAGACTTCGACCGCGAGGCAGGCCGCGCCTGCGAAGCCGATCGCGGCGAAGGCCGCTCCCCAGCATGTGCCCGCGCGCGACGCGCATGCGGGCCCCGCGTTTCCGAGCTATTCGGTCCTGCTATCGATCAGCGTGGGGCTGCTGCTGGGCGCGGCGATCGTCGCGGTCGTCATCGCCTACGCGCTGACCGCGTCGCCGTAGGAACTTCGGCGAACGGAGGATGTAAATCCCCCGAGTCTGTCGGTCGAGCTTTTCCTAGTGGTCCGTAGATCGTTTTCTGTCAGGCTGAGCGAAGAGCTTCGGGTGCCACTGGCTCCGCCAGTGCTGAAGCTTGAATGGTCGTCCAACACGAGCGATCCGGCCTCCGGAAAAGCACTGGCGGAGCCAGTGGCACCCGGAGGAGAGGATGAGATTCAGCGATAGACAAATCACTACGGAAGACTCGGGGGACTTACGTCCCCCGCTCGCCTTCCGGATCGTCGACGAACGCTTCTTCGACGAACTCCTCGTCCTCGTCGATCAGGTCCGGAGCGTCGTCGAGCGCTGCTTCCGCCTTCGCCGCTTCCTTCGCCATTTCGGCTTCGGCAGCCTCGGCGACCGAGGACTTCGAGCGGGAGTTTCGCTTCTCGAAGAAGAGCCGGATCGGCACTTCGCCGTAAGGGAGGACGTCGCGAAGCTGGTTGAGCAGGTAGCGCCGATACGACGGCGCGAAGCCCTCGTCGTCGTTGCACATCAGCACGATCGTCGGCGGAGCCTCCGAGATCTGCGTCGCGTAGAACACCTTGGGCGTCTTCACGCCGTACAGCGGGGGCGGATTGCGCTCCAGCGCCGCCTTGATCGCCCGGTTGAGTTCGCCGGTCGTGACTCGCGTTCGCGACTGCTTGAACAGCATCCTCGCATGGGCGAGCAGGGTCTTCACGTTCTTCCCGGTCATGCCGGTGATGAACGCGATCGGCATGTACGCCAGCGAAGGGAATGTCTCGCGCAGGTAGTCGGCCCACTCCTGCGTCGAAACCTTGCCGTAGAGCAGGTCCCACTTGTTGACGACCAGGATGCAGGGCTTGAAGTTCTCCTCGATGTACGAACAGAACTGCTTGTCGACCTTGCTGATCGTCTGCTCGGCGTCGAAGAACATCAGCGCCACGTCGCATCGCCGAACGCTCCGTTCCGCTCGATGGGCGCTGTAGAACTCCAGGTCGTTCGAGACCGATTTCTTCTTCTTCACGCCCGGCGTGTCGATCGCCAGGATGGGCTTGCCGTCGAACAGGAAGCGAACGTCGACGCTGTCGCGGGTGGTGCCCGGGACTTCGCTGACGATCATCCGCTTCTCGTCGAGCAGCGTGTTAACGAACGTGCTCTTGCCGACGTTCCGGCGCCCGACGATGGCGAGCTTCATCTCCGGCTCGGCCAGCGTGGCGGCGGTCGCGTCCTCGATCGCGTCGCGGGGCGGCAGCAGCTTTTCGATCTCTCCGAACAGATCGTCCTTGCCCCGGTTCTGATGGGCGCTGGTCGCGACGACCGGCGCCGTCATAAGACGCCGGAACTCTTCGGCCTGCGAATCGAACTTCCGATCGTCGACCTTGGTCGCCACCAGGATCGTCGGCTTGTTCAGCGTATGCAGCCGCCGGGCGACCTCTTCGTCCAGCGGCAGCATGCCGACGCGGGCGTCGAGCGCGAAGAGCAGCACGTCGGCCTGCTCCATGGCCAGGCGGATCTGCTCTTCGACGTGGTCGGAAAGCTGATCGGAATCGACGATGCCGACCCCGCCCGTGTCGTAGACCTCGACGTACCGGTCGCGGATCGGCAGGACGAACGAGACCCGGTCGCGGGTCACCCCCTCGAAGTCGTCCACGATCGCCAGGCGCTTGCCGGCGATCCAGTTCAGAAGACTCGACTTGCCGACGTTCGGACGGCCGACGATGACGATGCGGGGGAGACGCGACATGGAGCGATCGGATCAGCGACAGACTGAGGCGCAGGCGAAAGGCACGCGACAGGCGGAAACGACTAATCGGGTGATTGTATCGCCAAAGCGGGGCCGCGTCCCGTAATCCGACGAACAGGTAGTGGGCTAGTTTGAATGTCGCGTTAGGTCACGCTGACCGATCGTCCGATTCGAATGGGGATCAGCGCTCGCTACCATCGGGGCGCCGCAATCAGCGGCGTCCTTTCTTTTGGTAGGGAGCGGGGAATGGCGAACCTTGAAGCGGATTGGTTCGGGGCGTCCGGCGATCGATACGTGTTCACGTCGATTTTGCCGAAATCAGACGCGAAGGAGTCGCTGCCGTTTCTCTTTACGGTTGCGAGATACGAGTTTGGCGACTGGTCCCCGATCTGGTTTGGCGAATCGGACGGGCTTAGCGGCCTCGTGTCGGCAACGAGCCTGCCGGACGACATTCGATGCCACTGGGGACCGGGCGTGCATCTCCTCTTCATGAAGGCTGGGAGCGACAGGGATACGCGACTTGCTGCGGTCGCTGACATCAAGTCCAAGAACGCGACGCTAGTCGACTAGCCCTGCGCTGCGGCGACCCCGCTCGCGCGCCTCCTGCCTTTCGTTCCACCAAGTGACGAACGCCGCCGCTTCGCGTTCGACGCACTCGTCTACTGCGGTATTGACGCGAGATAGCTCCAGGCGAATCTCTCGCGCCACGCAGGGGCGGGGCTCGGGTTGGCGCCTTGTGGCGGGGGCGCTCGCCTCCGTCGGTTCCGTGGTCGTTGCGGTCATCACGTCCTCCATGCGAAAAGGGCCTTCGATAAATCTTCGAAGGCCCCCACGTCCGCGTCAATGCTTCAGCCGTAGTTTATCGCCTCGGAATACAGGTCGTCGAACTTCCAGAGACGATCTGTAACCCCGGCCATCATCGCAGCCGTCGGGCGTAGCTTCCCGGGCGATCCGCTCTTGTCGGTGTTCCGCGTACGCCAGACGAAGTTGTAGTAGGCGAGAAACATCCCGACCGCCGCTTCTAGATGCGGGAGCGACTTGGAGAAGCCGAGCGTGAGGCGGTTGAACCGCTTCATGAACGTCCGCACGGTCAGATTGTGCCGCTCGATATGCGAAGTGCAGATCGAGCGCGTGTTCATTATCCCGCGGATGTTGTGCCGCTTCGTCCCGATCATTTCCGACGGGTCGTAGAGCATTCGTCCGTTCCGGTACTCCTTTATGATCGTGCCGAACGCCGCGAACGGCCCGAACGCCAGATCGACCGCCTCGGGATAGGCCGCGAAGCCGTCCGTGCTGATCTGGACGATGGGCTGATACGATCGCTTCATGAAGTCGCGATCGTCCGCAGAGCCGGCAGCCGGAAAGACGAGCCGCGAAGCCAGATCGACCATCAAGCGACGGGCGTTGTCGGCGGAGCGCTTCCCGACGACGTGCGACGCGATCAGCTTGGAGTCCTGATCGATCGCGGTCCAAAGGTAAACGTCGCCGATGTCGTGCCGCGTCTGCTTTTCTTCGACGGTCAGCCGGGCCTGCTTCTTTCCCACGTACGTCCACATTTCGTCGACTTCGACGTGCGCGAACTTCAGGTCGCGCAGGGTGTCGTCCAGCATCGCGCGGCAAGCGTTGCCGAATTCCAGTATCAGGCTGCCGACCGTATTCTTGTGGGCACCAGTGACGCGGCTCGTGCCGCGGATGGAGTTGCCTTCGCAGAGCAGACGAAGGACTAGTTGGCGCTTCTCATTCGACAGGCGATTGGCCACGTTCCCGACTCCGGCGAGCGATTCCCGACTGCATTTATTGTTATGCAGATATTCGCCGGTATCAAGAGACTCTTGACCAATTTACGCATAACAGTAAAAATACTTCTCGCAGGCTGACCGTTCCCAATCCAGGGTCGAATCGTGGCGAAGAAAGCAGCCGAGAAGCGCGGACGCGGGCGCCCCAGCGTTGCGGAGGACGAGCGAAAGACCGTGAGCGCCGTGATTCGTATTACCGCGGCAGAGAAGGCAGTGCTCGACGAAGCGTCGGACGGCAACTTCTCTGCATGGGCGCGAGGCGTCCTGTTGAAAGCAGCAGTTCGGAAGCAGAAGCCGGCCACTTGAAAAAAGGGAGTCGCGGGCGCAGAATCGCTACCCGCGACTCGTGATTGGCGCAGCGTCGTTTGCTACGCCGAACTAGAATCAAGACAGACGATCAGCGGTGACGCGACGACGGCCAGCGCCGTTGGTGCTTCACCACCGGAACCGTTTTCGGTCCCTTACCGTACGAATACGGCGGGCGTCGAACGTGTTCGCACACGTCGACCCAATCGAACTCAAGCTGATGCATGGTGCACTGCTCGCGAAACGGGGTTGGAGATTTAACCAACTTCGTTCGCCGAGCGTCGCCTAACGATGCTACCTGTCGGGCAAATGCTCGGCTAAGCCGGGTGGGTGGTCACATCCCACTTGGCGACGATCCCCGCCCTGGCGTGTACCGTTGACGCGGTCACGCCGGGGCGGCTTCGCTATTGGGTCGTCCCTCGGGCGTCGAAAGCCTCTTTCGCGACGCTACATCAATGCGTGCTGCATTGAGCCTGCTCCTTCAAAAGGTAAAGTCGCCCCTGTCGGCATCGACAGCGGCCTGTCGTTGCTCCTCTTTCAAATCAGATCGGCGAATCGGGCGTTCCATTTGAATCCCTGCTTCCGGCGCCTCAACTTCATGCCGGATCGCATTGGCGATCGACTGCTTTAGCCGGTAGTGATAGTGAATCTTGCCGTCGCCCGCCCTTTGTTCCGTCTTTTGAAGAACGTCCGAGAAATCCACGCCGAGCTTTTGGCAGAGGCGAGACACGTGGGCGACAGGCGCTCCAAGGTTTGTGATTTCGGGAGCCTTCTGGCGAATTTCCGTATCGCTAACCCACTCATCCTCGGATTCGGCGATAGCCCGAAGGAACGATCCCGCCATTTGTCCGCGAAGCTGCTCCGACAGATGGCACGCGCCGGTCGGGGTCAGTACGCCGTCGATGACCAAGGGGAGCCGAGCTGGATCAAGCGCCGCGGCGGCAGCGGACTTGGCCGAACGCTTGAATCGCGAAGTAAGACCGGGATGCTCGATGACCGCTACCGACGGCTTGGCGGCTGCGCTCGCGGTGAATGCGGCAACGAGTTCGACAAGTTCGGCGATGCTGGACGCTTCCAACTTCACCGGAACGCCATTGAAGCGGATCGTGGCCTTTTTCATGGTTTCTCCCGGCGTGCTCTTGCAGACGCGACGACCGCGCGCTAGTATCAGGAGCGCGCACGAAAAACCCTTTCGGGCGCGCAGACTGGACCGGCCGGGTTTCGAACCCGGAATCGATGGATTTAGAATCCACGATGGCGCCACACCACCGGCCCAAAACGACAAAGGCTGCAAGCGTCGCAAGCGCTTGTGGCCTTTCTTCGTATTGGTCTAGGGGCATTGGAGCGCCGCGCACGTCTGCGTTCAAGGCATAAGTGGCCCTCTGGCACACTTTTTTCGAATGGCTTACGTCAACGCAAGTCATTTGGCCTTCGAAGCTTACGCCTAGTCTCGTTCGCGTAGTATTTGACTACACGTACGTGGCTTGCAGTGGTTAACCGCTGACTGGCGTTCAGTTATCCACACCCGACCGCAGCGAGCGGCAAGGGGTCTCGCTCTTGCCCGCAGGTAAGACACAAGAGCGGGGCGGAAAGCTGGTCTCGCCCCAAGAAAAGTTGCGATCGGTCAGCGTGACCTAACGCGACATTCAAACTAGCCCACTACCGACGAACATGCGTTGCCGTAGGGTGGGTCATTGACCCACCGGCCTCGACGGTCGGCCTGAACCAGACGAGTGCGTTCGAGTTACGAAAAAAGGTGGGTCAATGACCCACCCTACGAGACGCAATTGCGAATTTCGTCCTACTTCGCCGCGATCGGCAGGCCGAAGTCGCCGCGCATGTCGCGCCAGACGGCGTGAATGTGGTTGGCGGGATTGCCGGCGGCGTCGGGCTGGCTGTTGACGAACTCGATCAGGAAGGTCGGTCCCTGCACGCGATAGTACCGCGGCTGGCCCTGCTCGACCGAGCCGGACCAGGCGAAGCGGACCTTGTCCCAGCCCGCTTCTTCGATCGCCGCCAGACGGGCCTTCGCCGCCGCCTCGGGCACGTTTTTGGCGTAGACCTCGATGAGTTGCTTCAGCGTGCCGACCTGCTCGTCGCTCAGCTTGTCGACGGCGATCCCCGCCGGGGCTTCCTGCGGCGGCTGCATATCGTTCGGCCCGCGGAGTTCCTTCAGGAACTCGCCCGCCAGCGCCGCGGCCTTCGTCTGTTCGTCGGTGAACGACTTGCGAAGCTCGATCGCCAGCAGTTCCTCCGGTCCCAGCACGCGGGTGTTCGGCGGAAGGGGCGATTCGACCGACTTAGGCAGATCGTCGGGCACGACCGCGGGATTCGCGGCGTAGAACGTCGGCGTCGTCGCGGTCAGCTTGCCCTCTTCCACGACGAAGTTCAGCGACAGATGATGGCCCTCGATCGAGAGGCCCCACCTGGCGTCCTTTTCGGGATCGCCGTAAACCGCGAAGTAGTACCGCAGCGGATCGCGGACCGGACTGTCGCCCTTCTGCATCTGCTTGAGCAGCGTTTCCAGCTTCATGATCTGGACCGCCTTCGTGTGGCCAGCGTTGGAGACCGAGGCCTCCAGCAGGTCGAACGCGAGCTTCTTCTGCTCCTCGTTCATGTCCCGCAGTTGCAGGCCCTTCCGGGTGTCCAGCGGCACGAAGGCCCAAGTCGTCCGTTCAGTCGAATCGAAGGCGTAGTGGGCGACCTTCGTCTGGTCGTCGTCGAGACTGGCGAGGAAGGCGTTCGCCGAGCCCTGCATCCTCGCGGCCGGATCGTCGACCGAGGCGACCTTCCAGCCGCCGAGAGCGAGGGCCGAAACCGCGATCGCGGCATGCGCAAAGTAGCGATAGCGGGATAAGATGGTTCCGGCGGACATCGGAGACCCTTTTCGTAGAGGCGGGAGGGGCGGCAGGCCCGACAGTATAGAGATCGACGGTGGCGATCGCCACCGTCGGCGACCCTCCCTCCGCGAACCGCGGCCCGACTTGCCGCTCTTGTAGGGCAGGCGCCCCGCCTGCCGTCCGAATCAACCGAAAGATCGATGGCAGGCGGGGCCCCTGCCCTACAAGACTCGAACGACGATGGCCAACAAGAAAACCGAGAAGTCGAACGAGAAGCTCGTCGCGGAGAACCGCAAGGCTCGCCACGAGTACGAGATCCTCGACACGCTCGAATGCGGCATCATGCTGATGGGCAGCGAGGTGAAGAGCCTCCGCGAGGGGAAGGTCTCCCTCGCCGAAGGCTACGCCGGCCTGCGGGGCAGCGAGCTCTGGCTCTTCCAGGTCGACATCCCGGAGTACAAGCAGGCGACGCTCTGGAACCACGAGCCCAAGCGTCCGCGGAAGCTGCTCCTCAAGAAACAGGAGCTCCGCAAGTTCGGCGAGAAGTCCCTCGAAAAGGGCTTCACCCTCTCCCCCATGAAGATCTACTTCAACGAGCGCGGCATCGCCAAGGTCCTGCTCGGCCTGGGCAAGGGCAAGCAGACCCACGATCGACGCGAAACGCTCAAAAAGAACGAAGCCCGCCGGGATATCGACCGAGCGATGAAGTCGAAGGGGCGGGAGTAGGGCGGGACGCTACGGAACGTCGAAGGTCATCATCCGTCCGCCTGCGACGGGAATGCTGACAGACTTCGAGTCGGCAGCCCAATCTGCGAACTTAAGGTCCCGTGCCTCATAGGAGATCGTTTTGACGTCGGGCGCGTAACGCTGAACGACGTACCAGATCTGCCTGCCGGACGCGATCTCTACGACTTCAATCTCGACGTAGTGATCTGCGTGGCTGTGCACGTTGTAGACGCTCGCCTCGTATCGATCGTCAGGGGACGTGCGGCTCTCGCCGCTCTTCACGGGCGAGAACCAAACCCACGCCCCGATCAGCGCCGGGCAGGCAAGCATTCCGCAGATCGCCAAGATCGCGATGAACAGGGCGAGGCGTCCCAGCCAGCGGCGCTGACGCGGTTCGATGGCTATCGGCGCCGAATCCTTCCCCTCGGCAGGGTGCGGCTTCTCCATCGCTTTCCTTACGAACGAAGTCAGGCAGCCTTTCGTCCGCTTGACTCGAAATGCGGCAGGATCGCGGCGACGATCTCCCACGTCCGGGCGAGGGCGCCCTGATGGCACCTGACGGTCTCGGCGGCACTCCCTCCGATCGCCTCGCGAAAGGAGACATCTTCCAGCGAACGCCGGACGAAGTTCGCTAGAGCTTCGCCGTCGCTGACGACCTCGGCCGCGTCCGCTTCCAGTAGAACCTCCACCACGTCGCGGAAGTTCCGCGTTTTCGGGCCGAAGCAGACGGCGGCGCCGTACGAGGCCGGTTCGAGCATGTTCTGCCCCCCGCGGGCGCCCATGCTGCCGCCGACGAAGGCGACCGTCGCCAGGCCCCACCATGCGGCCAGTTCGCCCACGCCGTCGATGAGCAGGATCCGCGTCCCCTCGGCGACCGGCTCCTTCACGGTCGATCTTCGGGCCCAGGCGTAAGGCTGCCGGTCGAGCAGCGCGGCGACCGCGTCCGCCCGGTCGGGATGTCGGGGAGCGAGGATCAGCCGCAGATCAGGATGCGACAGGGCGAGCGACGCGAAGGTTTCGATCGCTAAAGCCTCTTCCGGTTCCTGCGTGCTGCCGGCGACGAAGACCGGCGTCCCTTCCGGCGTCGCGAAGAGTCGGCGGAACTCGGCGATCTGCCGGGCGTGCTTCTCGGGACGTGCGTTATCGAACTTCAGCGACCCGGTGACGACCGTCCGTTCCGCCGGAGCGCCGAGGGCGAGCAATCGTTCGGCGTACGTGTCGTTCTGAACCAGGATCCGGTCGAAGCGTTGCAGCAGCGAGGCGAGCAGGGGCCGAATGCGACGGTAGCCGCGGAAGCTCTTCTCGCTCACGCGGGCGTTGAACAGGATCAGCCGCGTCCCGCGCCGGTCGGCCTCCAGGATCAGGTTGGGCCAGAGTTCCAGTTCGGCCAGCAGCAGCGCGTCGGGGCGGATGCGATCGAACGCCTCGCGCACTGCCCAGGAGAAATCGAGAGGGGCGTAATCGACCAGGCAGGTCGCGTACTTCTTCTTCGCGACTTCCAGACCCGTCGCGGTGCCGACGGTGACGTAGACGTCGCAGTCGGGCCGCTCGCGGTGCAGGCGCTCGATCAGCCCGGCCAGCAGATTCACCTCGCCGACGCTGACCGCATGCAGCCAGACGCAGGGGCGATCGCCCTCGCGGCGACGCAGGCGACCGAGGAACTTTTGGCCGTAGCCGTCGCGGTACTTCTTCTTCGCCAGCCGCGCATAGAGCAGCCACGGCAGGGCGAGAACGAGCGTCGCGGCGTAGGCGACGTTCAGCGCGATCGGCAGCATCGCTGCGTAAGCGGCGTTCAGCAGCATCGCGTAACCAGCGAAAGACGCGGGCCCGCCGGGCGACGGTCGCGGCGGAGAAGATTCGTCCGGATGGTATGCTGGGCGCCTTTCGAGCGTCCAGAGCGATTCGCCCGCCAGCCTTCGACGAGACGAAACTCAGGGTTTGCGCGAGCGAGCCTGGGTGGCCCGGATTGCTTGCAATCCGGGTCGAACGAAGTTCGACAAGAGGATCCAAGGCAGGCCGCGGAGCTTGATTCCGATCGCCGCTGACGGCCTCTTGCGGCTGCGCCGCCCGGATTGACGAGCAATCCGGGCCACCCAGAGCATGCGGTTCGCTGAAACTGGGTGAGGCGTCGTGAAGCGACTCCGTGCTGGGCGCGAACTTCGACGCTGATCGCAAACCGTAAGGTGCGTTTCTGCCTCCGATGCATTCCTTTCCCCTCGACCTGCCCTTCCGCCGTCCGTTTCCCTTGGCGAAGTGGTTCCCGGACCTCGCTTCGCCCGCGAGCAAGGCGTGGGAGCGATCAACCGCGGCGATCGAGACGATCCGGTCGCGGATCGACGGGATTTATGAATCGGCTCTCGCTGCCGTCGCGATCTCAGGTTCGCTGGGACGGATGGAAGGGCGGGAGGATTCCGACTGGGACCTGATCTTCCTTCTCCGGGAGGGTGCGGAGATCGGTCGCGAGGGCGAGTCTCGCGTCGAGGGGCTGAAGGAAATCGGTCGCTCGCTCTGGGAGAGGCTCGACCCGGTCGGTCCCCTGCGACCCGAACCGGGCGGGATCTTCGCGACGCCGATCGCCGCCAGCGAACTGGCCGATCCGGCATATCGCGGCGCCCTCTCGGATTCGCCTGCCCGATTCGGCAAGCGGATTCAACTGCTGCTCGACGCCCAGCCGATCTGGGGCGATCCCGAGGCAGGACGTTCCGCGGCGCTGCGGTTCTACGGCATCGAAACGCAGCGAACGCGAGCGAAAGAAGCGATCGGCGACGGTCGCGAAGGCATCTACCTCTTCAACGACCTCGTCCGCTACCACCGCTCGCTCTGCACGATGACGCAGTGGCTGCCGAACCCGGCGAGCGACAAGACCCGCCGGCTGAAGCTCAAGCTTCGCTTCACAAGATTCCTGAATTACCTCGGCCTGCTTCTGCCGTTAGCCCAGGGCATCGATCGCGGAACCGTCGGGGAGAGCCTGACGCCGTTCTGGAACTTGACGCCGCTGGAACGCGTTCTTGCGTTCGCCGATTCGAAACCTGACGCGGCTCGCGAACTCTGCCGCAGCTACGAGAGTTTCCTCGCGTTCCTGGAGCAGACCGAACCATCAAACGCGGACTGGTTTGAAGTCGAAGCTCAGGTTGACCGCTTCCGCCGAAGCGCCTGCGAACTGCTTCGCTCGCAGCCGTTCCTGCAACGCGGTCGTGCGGCCGACCTGCTGCTTTTGTGAGATCGATCAGCGTCGCCAGGTCCACCGAACATGCCCACCCTGCTGCGCGATGTGGGCATGGCACAGAAACAGAATGCGGCGAGCTCCGATCAAGCCGGCTTCAGGCCCGCATCGTCGATCTCGTAGAACTGGACGTCGTCGCTGCAGGCGCTGCCGCGATGCTTGGCGACGTAGACGCCCCGGCGGACCTTCATCCCCTCGCGAATCTTGCCCATGTAGATCAGCGTGTTGGCGTTCGCGAGCAGGTCGCCTTCTTCGAGCGGTCGCTCGATCAACTCCTCCAGCATCGACTCCCGCGACGTGACGAGGATCATGCAGCCGACGTCCTTCGGATCGTAGACGCGTGCCTGGGCCTGAGCTTCGAACGTGCGGAATTTTTCGCGGAGGACTTCCCGCGCGGTCCACATGGGATCCTGCCGAAGGATCTGGCGATAGAGGTACTCGAAGACCTCGAACTGGACGGAGTCCTGCACGTGCTCGACCGGCTCGACGCCGTCGACGACGAAGCGCCGGCAGCCCGCAAGAAGGCGCTCGTACAGCCTCGAGCCCGTCACCTGCAGGCGGCGTTGCAGCAGGCACTTCCACTCGTGCCACTCGTCCTCGTTCAGGTCGCGCCGGGTGACCTTCTTGATCTGCCCCGCCAGCGGCGCGAGATAGTTCCACGACGAAGGCGATCCGTCGAACAACTCCGCGAAGTCGGGCGGAAGGTGTGCGTCTCCAGCGAGCAACTTCCTGCCGACCAGCCGCTCGGCGTAGTCGTCGTGGTTCTGCGAATCGATCCGCGTGGCCAGGTCGATCAGCGTGCCGTCCGCGGAGGCGGCGTCGCCCGGAGCGCTCTGCCGATTCCCGAACAGGTACGACACGCCGAGCTGCGTCTTGCCGATGCCCGAGGCGCCCAGCACGACGGTCAGCGTTCCCGGCAGCAGGCCCCCTCCCAGCGCTTCGTCCAGGAACAGGAAACCGGTCGATTGGCGTTGAGGCTTCGTCACGCGATTCGGTCTTTCATGCGGCAGGGCGATCCGCGAAAGCTTCCCGCTGACCGCGCAGGCTGTCAAGCCGCGGAGCGTCGCAGCGGCAGGCTGTCCGGATAGACTGAGATCCGATGGGGCAAAGCAGCGGGGAGCGACGCAGCATGACGAATCGAAGAAAGCCGCATTCGGCGAGAGGGTCGGCGAGCAGGAGGATCGCGTTCATCGCGTTCGTTTCGTTCGCTCTCGCGATGGCCGGCTGGGCGTATGCTCAACCGGCAGCGGCTCTCCCCGCCGACGCTCTTCCGACGCCGCAGATTCTCGCCCGCGTGAACGGGGAAGCGATTACCGACGAGGACGTGCGGCTGGCCCTGCTGCTGCAACTGCCGGAAGCGGACGCACGGCGGGATTCCGTCGACGTGCAGCGCCGGACGTTGTTCACCCTGGTGCAGCGGGCGCTGGCGAGCGGCTTTCTCGCCGATCAGAACGTCGAACCGACCGAGGCGGAGGTCGCTCTCGAAATCGAACGCCGCCGCAAGGCCTTCGCGGCGGTCGAGCGATCGTGGGAAGACGAACTGCGAAAGGCCCAGATCAGCGAAGCCGCGGTGCGACGGCTCTTTCGCTGGCGGATCGCGTGGAGCCGCTATCTTGATCGCTCGCTGACGGAGGCGAACGTCGAGAAGTTTTACGCACGCTTCCGCTGGCGCTTCGACGACAGCCGGCGCCGCGTCGCGCATCTGCTGCTCAAAGCGCAGGACGATCCGCAGGACCGCGAGCGCGCTCGCCGCGAAGCCGAGGCGATCCGCGCGAAGATCGTCGCCGGAGAGCTGACCTTCGAGGAGGCCGTTCGTCAGTTCTCGCAGGCGGAATCGGCGCAGGAGGGGGGCGTTCTCGGCTGGATCGAAGCGGATGGCCCGATGCCGGACGGCTTCAATCGCGCAGCCTTCGCGCTCGCAGCGGGGGAGATCAGCGAACCGGTCGAGACGCCGTTCGGCGTCGCCCTGATCCGCTGCCTCGAGGTCGAGCAGGGAAAGAAGACGTACCAGGACGTTCGCGAACAGGTCGCCGACTTCGCCCGGGAGGACCTGTTCCGCTGGATCGTCGAACGGCGTCTTGCCGACGCGCAGATCGAATTCCTCGGCAACGAAACCCGCGAAGAGTTCGAGCGTTCGCTCTCGCCCAGTTTGCTCGGCATCCCTGCCCCGCCCACGAGCCCGGTGAAGCCCGCGGAAAAGTAAGGCGACCGGGAAGAAGCTGGTCGCTGGGACGAAGGACATGCGTGGGCGAGCGCGATCGGCTAACTTGATCCGCAGCCGACGAGATGCTTCCGATTCATGCCCGCCGATTACGCGACTTTCCCGCGAGAGACGAAGCCATGCCGCACATCGAATGTACCCAGTGCCGCGCTCCCTATCAGGTCGATCCGTCGTACCTGGGGAAGCAGCTTCGCTGCAACCGTTGCGGGGCGACGTTCCTCGCCCAGGAACTGGGCGCCGTCGATCTGGGCATGCCGCAGATCGTCAGCGGACGGACGCGGAGGTCCGACGAAATCGACTACGAAGTCTTCGGCAACGAGATGCAGTACGTCGAGGTCACGCTCGACCCGCAGGAAATGGTCCTCGCCGACGCCGGGGCGATGATGTACATGACCTCCGGCATCAGGATGGACACCAGCTTCGGCGACCCCTCGCAGCAGAACCAGTCCTTCTTCGGCAAGCTCGCCAGCGCGGGCAAACGCGTGCTGACCGGCGAGTCGCTGTTCATGACGACGTTCGCCAATAGCCTGCCGAGCGGGCGGGAGAAGGTCGCCTTCGCCGCGCCCTATCCGGGCAAGATCATCCCGCTGCATCTCGACGAACTCGGCGGCGAGATCGTCTGCCAGAAGGATTCGTTCCTTTGCGGAGCGCGGGGGATCTCCGTCGGCATCGCCTTTCAGAAGAAGATCGGCGTCGGCCTGTTCGGCGGCGAAGGATTCATCATGCAGCGCCTGACCGGCGACGGCATCGCGCTCGTCCACGCCGGCGGCACGCTGCTGGAGCGAGATCTCAAGCCGGGGGAGACGCTGAGGCTCGATACGGGTTGCCTGGTCGCGCTGCAGCCGTCGGTCAACTACGACATCCAGATGGTAGGCGGCGTCAAGAACACGCTCTTCGGCGGAGAAGGTCTGTTCCTGGCGACGCTGACCGGGCCGGGGCGGATCTGGCTGCAGTCGCTTCCCTTCTCGCGACTGGCCGGTCGCATGCTCGCGGGCGCCAATAGCGGCAAGGGCGAAGGATCGGTCCTGAACAATTTCGGCGGCCTGGGTAACATGCTGATGGGGGACTGAGGGTGACGATGCAACGTCATCGAACGAGCACAGGAACGAATCGATGTCCGATCAATTGACCGAGGAACTTGTCGAGCGGCTGCTGAATCTGCCGTACGAAGATCGCCAGGCGATCGCCGATCGTCTGAACAAGAGTCTTCACTCCGAGGGGGAGGCCCTTACGTCCGAAGAATGGCGTGAGGCATGGATACCTGAGTTGGATCGACGTGCCGCGGCGTCTGACGACGGAAGCGAGCCAAGCATTCCGGTAGAAGAGTTCTGGTCGCGAATCGCAGGTAATCACGCACGTAGCCGCTCCTCTGAATGATGCAAGAAACGAAAGCCATGCGTCGAATCCGATTCGCCGGCGGACGCGAGCATTCCTACTCTCTGAAACTCGGGCCGATAGAAGTTCATGATCCGCCGATTCGCGAGTTCTACGGAGGCGACGAGACGAACGTCCAATTGCAACCGAGCCGCTACGGCATCGATTGCTTCGACTTGACGTTCGAAGACGGCGAGTTCGCCATCGAGGTGTCGAGCGAGTATTTCGTCGTTGTTGATGACGAGTTGCCGCCGGTTACTTAGTGCCCCGCCTGTCGTTGCTTGCCGCCTCTTCTTCGAGCGGAGCTGGCCCGTGCAGTTTCATTCCGGCATCCTGTCGCTGAATGTCATCCTCTCCTCCGGGTGCCACTGGCTCCGCCAGCGCTTTTCCGGAGGCCGGATCGCTCGTGTTGGGCAACCTTTCAAGCTGCAGCACTGGCGGAGCCAGTGGCACCCGAAACTCTTCGTTCAGCGTGACAGAGAACGATAGACGGACTCTAAGAAAGAGACCATGCGCGCACTCATCACCGGGGCGACCGGGTTCGTCGGTCGTCATTTGCTCGCCCAGCTGCCGGGGTCGGTGCACGTACTCTCCCGCGACGCCGCGAAGGCGGAGCGGACGCTGGCGAAGTTCGACGTTCGCGCGTTCGCGTGGGATTCGACGGGCGACGCGCCGATCCCGGCTGCGGCCTTCGACGGCGTCGACGTCGTCTTCAACCTGGCGGGCGAATCGATCGCGGAAGGAAAGTGGACCGACGAGAAGAAGCGCCGCATTCGCGACAGTCGCGTCGTCGGCACGCGCAGACTGGTCGAGGCGATTTCGGTTCTCGAACCTCGTCCGCGAACGCTCGTCAGCGCGTCGGCCGTCGGCTGGTACGGCGACTGCGGCGATCGCCTGCTGACGGAAGACGAACCGCCGGCGAGCGACTTCCTCGGCTCGGTTTGCGTCGAGTGGGAACGGGAGGCGATGCGGGCGGAAGCGGCGGGCCTCCGCGTCGTCACGCCCCGGCTGGGAGTCGTGCTGGGCCGCGACGGCGGGGCGCTCGAAAAGATGCTGCCCGTCTTCAAGTGGGGAGCGGGCGGCAAGCTCGGCTCGGGCGAGCAGTACATCCCCTGGATCCACATCGAGGATCTGGTGCGACTGCTCAACTTCGCCGCGACGGACGAGACGCTCTCCGGCCCCGTCAACGCGACGTCGCCCAACCCCGTCACCAACGCCCATTTCACGAAGGCGATGGGCGAAGCGACGCACCGCCCGACGTTGTTCGGCGCTCCGAAGTTCGCCCTCAAGGCGCTCGCCGGCGAGATGTCCGACCTGCTCCTCTACTCTCAGCGCGTGATTCCCGCCAAGGCCCTCGCCGCGGGGTTCACGTTCCTGCATCCGGAGATCGAGGGGGCGCTGGAGGAGTTGATCGATCGCTAAAGGCGACCCCGCGTATTCGGCTTCCGATTCGGAACTCGTGACGGAGAACTTAGCCGGCAGTCATGCGCGCTAAAACTCTTGCATGCCCAGTACCCGATGCCGAACCTTATCACGAACAGACATAAGAAACAGGAGCACGGCGAACGCCCCACGCCGTTCTCGAAACAGCAATCGAATCGCCGCATTCGCCGCTTCGCGAAGACCGTCGTCGCGGAGAGTTCAGCGGCGAACGTCAAGTCAGACAGGCACGCAAAGCGTAAGCGGTCCGGAAATTGCCCGGTCTGCATGTCGCGGCTCGAACGAAACGAGCGAATGACGCGCTATGTTCGAAAGTGTGCCGAATGCTTGGCGCAGTTCGACCCTGCAATTCGCTGTACTCGTTGTGCGACCAATCGAGTTTGGCGCGGCAAGACCGAATGTCGATGCAAAGGATGCGGCAACTCGGTCTCAGTACGGAACGCGTAGCCTCGCATGTCAACGACGCGTGGATCCGGACTTCTCGGACGTTGGAAGTTCGGCTTCGCTTTCCGATAGAAGCTCCACTTACCGCGCGTTCTCCAC
This sequence comes from Lignipirellula cremea, assembly GCF_056501455.1. Lineage (NCBI taxonomy): Bacteria > Pseudomonadati > Planctomycetota > Planctomycetia > Pirellulales > Pirellulaceae > Lignipirellula > Lignipirellula cremea. The sequence continues at coordinate 2,938,787 of NZ_CM151415.1, read as the reverse complement.
CGGCTCGTCGAGTTCGGCGAGAGCCCGCTTCCGCGCGTCGAACCACCGGCGAAGGGTGCGGCCGGTCGGGGTGTCGTTTTCGGCGATCTGCTCGGGAGGGCCGGTCGCGATGATGCTTCCGCCGGCGTCGCCCGGGCCGGGGCCCATCTCGATGACGTAGTCCGCCGCGGCGAGCAGCCCGATCTGATGCTCGACCAGTACGATCGAGGCGCCGGTGGAAAGCAACGAATCGAAGCAGTCGAGCAGCGGCGAAAGGTCCGCCGGATGGAGCCCCGACGCGGGCTCGTCCATCAGGTAGAGGATGCGACCCTTCGGCCGCGCGGCAAGATGCATGGCCAGCTTCAGTCGCTGCGACTCGCCGCTGGAAAGCGTGTGCGTCGGCTGGCCCAGTTGCAGGTATTCCAGGCCCACGTCGAGCAACGTCTTGAGCCGCGTCTGGACCTTCACGCGTCCCTGAAAGAAGACGAACGCCTCGCGTACGGTCATCGTCAGCACGTCGTGAATGTCGTAGCCGCGATAGGTGACGTCCAGGATCTCCGGTCGGTAACGCTTCCCGTTGCAGGCCGCGCACCGCATGTAGATATCGGCCAGGAACTGCATATCGACGGAGATCTCGCCCTCGCCCTTGCAGACGGTGCAGCGCCCGCCGTCGACGTTGAAGCTGAAGTGGCTCGGCGGATAGTTGTGCATCCGCGCGGCCGTCGTTTCGGCGAAGACGTTGCGGATCTCGTCGAACGCCTTCACCAGCGTCGCGGCGTTCGAACGCGAAGAGCCTCCCAGCGGCGTCTGGTCGATCAGCACGACGTCGTCGAACTGTCCGTCGCCGAAGACGTCGTCATACGGAAGCGGCTTCGAGCCGGCCTTGCGCTTTCGTGCGCAGAGCGCGCCGTAGAGCGTGCGCTCGACGAGCGAACTTTTACCTGACCCGCTTACGCCGGCGACGACGCAGAGCACGCCGAGGGGAAACTCGACCGTCACGTTCTTGAGCGAGTTGCCGCGAGCGCCGACCAGCTTGACCCACCCGTGCCGCGTCTCCCGGCGCTTCTTCGGCGCCCAGTTGCCGCGCCGGTGGCGGAAGTGATCGAGCGTCAGCGTTTCGGCGCGCTCGAACCAGTCGTTCGCGGATCCGGAATAGACCACCTCGCCGCCGTCGCGTCCCGCGCGGGGCCCGAGTTCGACGACGTGGTCGCAGGCGCGAAGGATGGCCTCCTGATGCTCGACGACGACGACCGTGTTGCCGCGGTCGCGCAGTCGGCGGAGCCCTTCGACGAGTCGCGAGACGTCCTCGGCATGCAGACCGGTCGCCGGTTCGTCGAGGACGTACAGCATGTTGACGAGGTTCGACCCGAGCGCGGTCGTCAGCAGCGTCGCCTGCGTTTCGCCGCGACTGAGCGTTTCCAGCGATCGATCGAGTCGCAGGTATCCCAGGCCGGCCTGCCGCAGGTACGCGAGCCGCGAACGGATCTGTTCCAGCAGGGGCTCTGCGATGGGCGTCTGCCACTCGGGGAACGTCAAACCGGCGAGGAAGTCTTCGGCATCGCTGGCGGGAAGCGAGGAAACCTCCGCGATATTCTTCCCGCCCACGCGATACGCGAGAGCGTCGACCGTGCGGCGCGCTCCGTGACAGGCGGGGCACCGCTGCGGACCGCGGAAGCGTTCAAACGTCGCCTGGCGCTTCTTCTTCGACTCCGCGTCGTACGCGATCTGGAGCGCCGGGATGACGCCGGGCCAGCCGGCGAGCGGCAGGCCGAACATCACGTCCCGCCGCGCTTCGGGCGCAAGATCGCGAAACGCCGCGTCCGCTGCGTAACCTGCTTCGCGCGCGAACGAGAGCAAGGCTCGACGCTCAGCTTCATGTTCGGGTCCGGTCCAGGGGACGATCGCTCCGTCGCGCAGCGAGCGCGTCGGGTTGGGCACGATCAGTTCCGGGTCCCAGTCCTCGACCGTGCCGAGTCCTTCGCACCGCGCGCAGGCGCCGAGCGAATCATGAAAGCGAAAGAGCCGCGGTTCGGGCTCGTGCAGCGTCCGGTGCCGCTCGGGACATTCGAGCTGCCTGGCGTAGCGCCGACGCTCGAAAGTTTCGCCGTCGAGCGATTCGAAGTCGACGCTGTGCAGATCGGTCGACGCGTCCGCCGAGGCCTCCGACGAGATCAGCAGCGAGCAGAGCCCGTCCCCGCGCGAGAAGGCGAGTTCCAGCGAGTCCTGCAAGCGAGCCGGATCGACGGCGCCCGTCGCGAGCCGATCGACGACCGCGTCGAGCGCGAGGGGGTAGCGGCTCTCTTCCAGGTTCGCGAAGGGCTGATCGTCGTCCAGCCGCACGGTCTTCCCGGCGAGGATGCCCCGGACGAAGCCGTCTTCGACCAGTTCCTTTCGCAGCAGCGTCGCCTGGTGGGGCCCCTGCAGCGTCCGCTCGAACGTGACCAGAAAGCGCTTGCCGGGCGGTTCCTGCTGCATCGCCCGCGCGACCGACTGCGGCGAGTCCTGCACGATCTCCCGTCCGCATTCGGGACAGTGGGGCACGCCGACCCGCGCGAAGAGGAGTTGCAGGTAGTCGTCGGTCTCGGTCAGCGTCGCGATCGTGTGCCGGCTCGACGCCGAAAGCTGCCGGCGGGTGATCGCCACCGACGGCGGGATCCCTTCCAGGCGTTCGGCCTCTGGTCGCTCGAGCCGTTCGAGCCGGCGGCGTTCGTAGACGGAGAACGATTCGATGTACCGGCGCTGACCTTCCGTGTAGAGCGTATCGATCGCGAGGCTCGTCTTGCCGGCGCCGCTCATGCCGCAGACGCCGATCAGCGCGCGATAGGGGAGGTCGAGGTCGATCCCTTTGAGGTTGTGTACGCGAACGCCGCGCACCGATAGCGAACGCTGGGTCAAACCCGTTCCCCCGTACGGCGACGGCGGCCGACGCTTCGACAGCCGTCACTGCTTATCGCGAACCGGCGAGCGATCGCCCCCCTTCGCCGAAGAGCGAGGGAACGACGGCGTCCGGAAGGACCATGCACAAGCCGTTCATGGTACTTCCGCAGCCGGCGCCGTCCCAGAGCGCGCAGGGGCGAGACGCGGCGCCCCTCGGATCGGCGCCTCGCATAAGCAAGGGACGGCGTGCCAGATGCGCGGGCCCAGCGTGGGCCGGAGCGGTATGCGGACCGCAGCTTCGCGGGCGGAAACGACACGGAGGGCTGACGCCCTCCGCTCGCTTCGCCGGCCATCAAGCTCGTGACGAAGCGAGTCGAGCGATCGACGCGCTTCGGTCGAACGGCTTACGCGACATTCTTGGCTTACGCCATGTCCTTCAGCGTCTTCAGCGCGCGGACCTTGATGACGTCCGATTCGGGCTTGCCGGGCATGTCCTTGAACACGCCGGGTTGGAACGGAACCGGCACGTTCTTGCGCGGCGGCTGAGCCGGCTTGGTGTGGCGGTAGATCTTGGCGATGCCGGGCAGAGTGAGCGAGCCGCTGCCCTTCTTCTTTTCGAGCGACTTCTCCATCTCGGCATAGAGAGCATCGAAAACGGCGCTGACCTGCTTCTTGGTAAGCTCGGTCTGCTCCGCGATGTTCGCAATGAGCTGGGTCTTGGTCAGGGGCTTCACGGCCGGGGCAGCTGCCTTCTTCGCCATCTAAACGGACTCCTGGGTCGAAAAATCGGCGCCTGACGCCGGAAAGGAATCGTTCCTTCCAGGGCATCGACGAACGCCAGCGGAAACAGTTCGAGAGACGTTCGCGTCCTGCGAACGAACGTGAAGTCGCCGGAGAAACGACTGCGAAGCGATTTCGCCTCGCGTCCGTCGCCGGAAAATCGATGAGTCGAGGACGAGTCGGACGCACCGCCGAAAGCGATGCCGGCGCCGCCTGCGAACGCGAAGCGCCGCTCGTATGAACGGGAAGATTTACCTGTCGCTATCGCTGAATGCAAATCCCCGCACGCCGTCCTAAGCGAAAAAGAGCGAAAAAACGCGGTTTTTTCGCCATTTCGCCGCCGTGGAACGATCGTAAGCGCCGTTCCAGCCCCTCAGGTCAACCGCTGCACGATCGCGGGGCCTCGCCTGATTCAGCGGTCGAACGCCCCGAAATCGCCGGGAATCGCACGACGCAGACCGCCGCCGGATAACCGTTCCAACTTCCGCCAGGACAGAAGGTTTCGTTGCTGGGAGCGTCAGCGAATCCTAAAATGAACTGACGTCCCGCTCGCGGCACGTACGCTTGAAGCCGGCGCCGATGGTCATGTTGCGCCGGCCCTTCGCGAACCTGAAGGATTCACTATGCTCGGCTTGCGCCGCCCGTCGTCCGTCAGGACGGCGTTTCGCTGCCGGCTCGCGTTCGCGGGTCTCGTCCTCGTTTTCATCGGGCTGCTCCTGCCGATGCGGTTCTCCGCACAGGCGCTGGGCCAGTTCCGAGCGCCCGGCGCACAGGCCGGCGACGGCACGACGGAGGAGTTCGACGACGTCTTTCTCCCTGCCCCGCGGGAACTGCTGCAGAAGCTCGAACGGGCACGCACGGCCATCGCCGACGGCGCCTACAGCGAAGCGGTGATCGAACTGGGCGAACTGCTGACGGGCGGCGACGCGGAAGATTACTTCGTCGGCAGGCTCGGCGAAGAAGGCGCCCGGACCAGCGTCAAGGTCGAGGCCCAGCGCCTGCTCGGCGCCATGCCGAAGGCGGGACGCGACGCCTACGAACTGCGCTACGGCGCCGACGCGCGGCGACTGCTCGAAGACGCGGTCGAAGGGGGAGACGTCGATAAGCTCAGCGAAGCGACGCGCATGTACTTTCACACCGCGGCGGGATACGAAGCCGCGGCCCTGCTCGGACGCGTTCAGATGGATCAGGGGCGTCCGTTCGCGGCCGCTCTCTGCTATCAGCGTCTGATCGTCCAGCCCGAAGCCCGCGCTCGCTTCGGCATCGACCTGCCGATCCAGCTCGCGGCCGCGTGGTACCTGGCCGGCGATTCACGACGAGCCGCAGACGTGCTCGTCGAACTTCAGCAGGAGAATCCCGCTGCGTCGATTCGCATCGCGGGCGAGCCGGTGCGGATCTTCGCCGCGTCGACCGACAAGGTCGCCGCGCGCAAAGCTGCGGTGAAGTGGCTGGAGGACGCGCTCGGCGCCGGAATGCTCGAAAGCGGCATGCTCCAGGCGGAGTGGGCCCTCTTCCGCGGGTCGCCCTCGCGGAACGCTGCCGCTTCCGGCGCGATGCCCCTGTTCAGCTTTCGCTGGAAGGTCCCGACCGTCAACGAACCGGGCGACGAAGCGACGGTGCAGATGATCGAGCAGTCGCTGAAGAACCAGGGAGCGCCCGCGGTCCCGACGGTTCAGCCCCTCGCCGTCGACGGCTGCATCATCATGCGGACTCCCTATCGCGTGATGGGGGTCGACTTCGAGACGGGCAAGCGGATCTGGGAGTTCCCCTGGTACTCGACCAACGAAGAGCGCTTCGACGACGCGCTCGCGCGGCAGGCCGCCGCGGTGGGGGGGCAGCCGACGACGCCGGAAGAACGGCTCAAGCAGCGCCTGCTGGAAGACAACACCTTCGGCCAGGTCGCCTGCGACGGAGAGTTCGTCTACATGCTGGACGAGGTCGGCTTCGCCTCCGACTCAGGCATGATGGGCGGACGCGTCATCATCGGGTTCGGCGGACGCGGCTTCGACAACCCCGGCATCGCGGGCAACAAGAACAAGCTCGTCGCCCTCGATCTGAAGCGAGAGGGCAAACTCACCTGGATCGTCGGCGGAGAGAACGGCGAAGACGAAAAGGCGCTCGCGGGCGTCTTCTTCCTCGGTCCGCCCCTCCCGCTGCAGGGACAGCTTTACATACTCGGCGAAGCCAAGAACGAGATTCGGCTGTACGCGCTCGAGTCGCGCTCCGGCAAGCTGCTCTGGAGCCAGCAGATCGCGCAGGTCGAAGCGTCGCCCATCGCCGACGATAAGCAGCGACGACTCGCCGGAGCGACCCCTTCGTTCTCGGACGGCGTCCTGCTCTGCCCCACGTCGGCAGGCGCCGTCGTGGCGGTCGATCTCTCGACCCGGTCGCTTCTGTGGGGATACCAGTACCGTTCGATCGCTTCGCCGTCGCAGTACGGTTATCCGCAGAACATGGACGCGCCGCGAGAAGTCGGCAGCCGCTGGAACGATTCCACCGTTCTCGTGGCGGACGGCAAAGCGTTCGCCACGCCGGTCGAATCGGATTATCTCTTCGCGCTCGACCTGCTGACGGGCGAGCCGGCCTTTCCGCCTCAACCGCGAGGCGACGGGCTCTACCTGGGCGGCGTCTACGAAGACAAGCTGGTCATCGTCAAACGAAACGGCGTCTCCGCCGTTCGCACCACCGACGGCAAGTCGGTGTGGGACGTGACGCTCCCCGACGGCGCGATGCCGAGCGGTCAGGGCTTCCTCTCCGACGTCTACTACTTCCTCCCTTGCGACGACTCGACGATCCGTCGCATTCATCTGGTCGAAGGACGCATCGACGCCACCGCCAAGACGGGCGCCAAGCTCGGCAACCTGATCTGCTACCGCGACCAGATCGTCTCGCACTCGCTCGACGGGTTGACCGCGTTCTATCAGGACGAGCCGCTGCGCGAGGAGATCGACCGCCGACTCAAGGCCGATCCCGAAGACGTCTGGGCCCTGGAACGTCACGGGGAAATGCTGCTGCGGGACGGAGACCAGGACGAAGCCCTGCGAAGCTTGCGGAAGGCGTTCGAAAAGAAGGCCTCGGAAGCGACTCGCGATCTGCTGGTCCAGGCGCTCCTTTCGGCGCTCCAAACCGATTTCGCCGGTACGGAGGAGATGGCCAAAGAACTCGAACCGCTCGTCGAACGCGAAGATCATCGCGCGACGTTCCTGCGCTCTATGGCGCAGGGCTACCTGGAGACGGGTCGCCGCCGGGAGGCGTTCGATCGTCTGATGCAGATCGCCGAGCTTCAGCCGACGACCGAATTCCGTCTCTTCGGGCGCCCTGCCGAGGAGCTCGACGTGGTCGATTCCAAACTGAAGATGAGCCGCGACCGCTGGGTGGCTTCGCGCCTGCGGACGTCCTACGAACAGGCCGAGCCCGCCGAGCAGGACTGGATGCGGGAGAAGATCGAAGCGCGCCGCGTCGCGGTGCTGGAAGCGAAGGATCCCGATTCGCTCCGACAGTTCCTGCGGTTCTTCTCTTTCCTGACGGCGACCGTTCAGCCGGTCCGCGAAGCGCTCAGCGTACGACTGATCGAGAGCGGCGAGCTGCTCGAAGCGGAGCAGATCCTGTCCGATCTGGCTTCCTCCGGCGACGCCGAAGCGAGGAAGTTCGCTCTCGCCCGTGAGACGGAGCTGCTGATCTCCGTCGGTCGCTTCGACGAAGCCCGGCTCCTGGCCGAAGCGATTCGCGAAGAGTTCGCCGAACAGCCTGTCGTCGACGGCAAGACCGGCGCCGAAGTTTACGCCGCGTGGCTGGAAGCGCATGAACCGATGCGGTGGGCCTACGGCGTTCGCTGGAACGACGGCGAGGTCGCAGTGGAAGCGTCCGGCACGGGCGACGAGGGCGTCAATCAGTACAAGCGGGAATACGTTCTGGAAGGTTCCCGCCGCGGGGAGTTCCTCGACCCAAGGTCGCAGTTTCTCTACGAACAGCATTCGCGATCGCTCGCCCTTCGCGACGCCTTCGGCGCCGTTCGCCTGCGGGTCGGACTGCAACGAACGGACAACGCCAACTTCTACTCCGGCAACTTCGACTTCCTGCGGACCTTCTCCCGCGAGCATCTGGCGCTCTTCTCGCACGGATTCGAGTTGGTCGGCTGTAACCTGCTGGAGGCGGACGCGTCGAACAGCCAGCTCGTGCTCTGGCGGGACGAGTTCACCTCGCCCCAGCCGGGCGTTCCCCCGAATCAGGCCTTCAAGGTTCAGCCCGATTCCGAAGACACGCCGTGGGGGCCGGACGTAGTGGCGGCGACCGACGTGAAGGGGCGTCGCATGGGCAGCGTGTCGGACATCGGACCGAACGGCGCCTGCTATCTGCGGCTGAAGGAACTGATCTGCGTGGACCCGCTCAACGGTCAGGCCCACTGGCGCCGGAGCGACATGGTCGAGGGTTCGACGATGTTCGGCGATGCGGAGTACGTCTTCGTCACGCCGCCCGGTTCCGACGTCGCCACGATCATCCGCGTCTTCGACGGCGAAGTCGTCGGCGAGCGGCCTCTTCCGCCGGAGTCGCGCCGCTTCGTCACTGTCGGCACGAACGTTCTGGCCTGGGAGGAACGCCGCGGCGCCGATCAGACCTTCATCCTGCTGGGCGGCGGGTTCGAGGGCGAAGGGGATGACCGCCGATGGGTCGACAAGGAACTCTGGCGTCAGACGTTCGAAACCGGCACGCGGGCCTCGCTGGTCAGCGAAACCGAACTGGCCATCTACGAACCGAAGGGACGGTTCCGGACGATCGACCTGCTCGCCGGGGCTCCGCTGCTCGATCGCGAACTCGATCCGCAGCGTTCGCTCCTGGGGGTCTACGTCCTGGCGGGGGAAACGGATCGCATCGTCATCGCGAACGTTCCCGTGACCGAACCGGAACCGAACGCCAACGTGATGTCGGCGCCGGCGGGCTCCGAAGCGCCGCTGATGAACGCCTACGTCTATTCGCTCGACGCGAAGACCGGCGATCTACGCTGGCCGACGGCAGCGCACGTCAACCAGTTCGGCTTTCCGCTGGATCAGCCGCAGGGGCTCCCGTTCCTGATCTTCATGCGTCAGATCACTCCGAGCGTCTCGAAGGGCCCTCGCCGAATCACGACCGAGGCGATCGTCATCGACCGCGGCGACGGACGGACGATCCTCGACGAGGCGATCGCGTCGTCGACGAACTTCTACGAAGTCGAGGCGAAGCCGGGCGAACAGCGGGGCACGCTCCGCCTGCCCAGCAAGACGTTCGAAATGCGATTCACGGAGGAGGATCGGCCTCCCGCGCCTCCCGCGCGGATCGGCGAGTTCTCCCTGCGGCATCCGCAGAAGGAAGTCGAACTGGGCTCGATCATCGAAGCCGAAGCGATGCGGCAGGCACGCCAGCTCGGTGAGAACCTCGTGCCCCGCATTCGGGCGCGAGTCGTCGCGCCGGCGGCTTTGCCGGCAGCGAACTAAAGCGCCTGTCCGCAAAGAGCGGCTTTGCGCACAGGCCCCGACGACTCGCGGTGGTCGTCGGGAGAAGTCGCGTCGTCTGAACAGGCGAACGAGTACGGTTCGCAGCGGATCAGCTACCCGTCATGTGCGGGGCGATCTTGGCGTTCGAGTCGCCGAAGCTGTCGCCGACCGCGGTTCCCAGAGTGCCGATCGCGGCGAGCGCCACCAGCAGGATCGCGGCGAGCATCACCGCGTACTCCACCGCGGTCGGGCCGTCGGACGCGACGACGAAGCGGCGGATCCGGCTGGAGAACTGACGAAGAGACATGACGGCGCTTCCGGAGAGATGCGTTCGCCGGCGAACGCGGGCATTCGACGTCGCGAATCGCTAGACGAATCGCGGCAGACGTTCGGGGCGCCTGCACCGCAAGCGTACGACGCGGCGCCGCGTGCGGCAAACCAGCGGCCGCGCGATCCGGCATGCTTCGGAAACGAGTCCGCCTGCGAAGCGGGATTTTTCCGCATAGACGTTACGACCCGTCCTCTTTTCCGGGTCGCTCGGTCCGCGATCACTTATGCAGGTCGTGGCATCCCTTGCAGTTCGCCGCCTGCTTCAGTCGCGATCCCGCGGTCGGCTTCCCGGCGACGGCTTCTTCCGCGGCCGCGACCAGTTCCGCGTTCAGCGTCTTCCAGCTTTCGGCGTCGCCCTTGTGCGGCTCCTGCCTGGCCATGTCCTGAACCATGTGCAGAAGCGTCTCCTTCTCCTCCTTCGAGGCCTGCCCGGCGGCGACTTTCGCGACGAGGCCCCCTTTCATCCCCTGCTTCATCACGTCTTCGAGCGAGTACTTGATCTCGCTCTTCGGGGCATCCTCGGCGGCGACCGAAACGGCGAAACCTATGCCGCCCGCGAGGAGAAAAGCGCCTCCCACGATCGCTGCGCAGCGTGCGCGTGCCATGTTTTCGTCCTTTCCCTGACGGGGTTCGTCGAGTCGCCGCTCCCGGATCGCGTCTCCGCAGGGGCGGTTTCGCGGCGCTTCAGATCGCCGGAAACGCCCCGAGCGACCGCGACGCGCATGAGCGGGCCTTCTTCGCTTATCGGCCCCCAGGGCAGCAGACTTTTCCGATCCCGGCTCCGGCGGCGACGTCGTGCGCCCTGAAGGAGGCACGCTGCCGACTTTTCGGACCGTCGCTCAGTTCACTTCGACGATTCGACCCCGCACGGCAGGAGTCGCCCCGGATTCTGCCGGTTTGACGCCTGATGCCGGCGGTTTGACGCCTGAACCCGATCCGGCGGGAGTCGCCGGGGTCGAAGCGACGGGCGTCGCAGGCTCGCCGGCCGTCTCCGCTTCCGTCTTTTCCTCTTCTGGTCGCGCGAGAAGTTCGGGCGGGACGGCCCGCTCGACGTCGACCTTCACCGCGAACAGGGCACCATCGGCGACTTTGGCGCCCTCCAACTTCACCGGATCGCCCGCAGTCAGATGAGCGATCGACGCCGAATCGACGAACAGCAGAGCGCCCTCCTGAAGCGATGCGCCGACGTCGATCTTCTCGCCGGCTGCGACCGTGAAGCGGTCGAGCCCCGTCGCCTTCGTCACCTGGCCGATCACCACTTTAGGCGAGGGAGCGTCGCGGTCGTTTCTTCCCCGGGCGGCGGAGCCTTTACCGCTTTCGGCGTCGTCGGTCGCTACAACCCTCAGCGGTTTGCCGAGAAAGAGCCCGAAGATGGCGCCGTCGGTCAGCGCCTCAGGATCGTGAATACCGAGCGGACGGTTAGGGCCGGGAGTGATGACCGTGAGCCGCTCCACCGGTTCCACGACGCGTCGGCCGGACATCATCGCGTGGAACGCGACGACCATGCCAGGCTCCAGCCGATCCCCATCGAACGTCCCGCGGATCCGCACTTCCAGCGGATCGATCTGCCCGTAACGCATTCCGCCGAAAACGCGTTCGGGCGAGGCGCTGACCGCGTATTCCTGTCCGGCGTCGTCCTGGAAGCGGAACTGCATGCCGGCAGCGTCCACTACCACGCCTGCGCCCGAATACTTTTCGACCTGGACGGCGACGCCCGGGGCCGGACCGACCTGCGCCGATGCCGTCGGCGAGAAACCGATCGCCGCGGCGAGGAACGCCGCTCCCGTCAGCAGCGACGTCGCCGCCCTGCCTGGCAAGCGACGCGTCGCAGACGCTTCGCCCGCGGATGGAACTGCCGAAGCGGCGCCGGCGGGCGCTGAGTCGAACGTCATTTCAGGTCGAACGGAGAAGCCTCAGGCTGGGGAGCTCCCGGCTGGGGCGGATTGGGAAGAATGGTTCCCGGCTGCGGAGGCGTTCCCGGAACGGGAGCTCCCGGCTGCGGCGGGTTCGGCAGGATCGTCCCGGGCTGGGGCGTCGTGTTGGGAGGGAACCCCGGCGTGAAGGCCGGTCGATCCGGACCCTTGGGCGCCGGAGCGCCTGCGACCGGGTCGACCCCGAGCGGCTGAGCGCCCGTCACTTCGACCCGCTGCGCCATCGCCTGGCCGACGCGCTGCGGATAGTACCACGCGTCGAGGTTGATCGTGTCTCCGGGCCGCATCCAGTCGAGCGTTCCGACTTCGACCTCGATTTGAACCTGGGGATCGATCGGCACGGTGACCGAAGTCTGGCCCGCGAGCAGCGTCATGTCGCCGTTCCGTGCGATCTTCGCGACGCGACCGCTCACCTGGTACGACTTCGCGGCGTCATCGCCGGCGCCCGCCTGGGGTCGGCCGGATTGCGGTTGATTGGGCTGCGGTTGACCGGGAGTCGCGACGAATCCGGTCCCGACTCCGCCGAGTGCGTCCGGAAACACGCCCAGTTGATCGGGCGATTGCGGCGTGAAGACCTTCAGCGTGGAGACGGAACCCTCCATCTTGCCGCGCTTGTCGAACTTTCCGGTGAAGTTGACGAAGACGCCGGGGCCGAGGAACTTGGCGCCGGCCGTGTTTCGGTAAGTGACGTTCCGCATCCGGTCGGGCAGTTGCACCAGCCACACGACGCCGTCGCGGGCCTCGACCTGCAGCATGTTGCCCTGCATCCCCATCACGCGACCGATCGTCGCCAGTTCTTCCCTGTCGTTTTGCGCCTGAGCGGAAGAGGCGACGAACGCAGCCGTTGCGGCGATCACGAGGGCCGTCAGGACGCGCGGCGAGAATGTAAGGCGGGCTAGCATCTTCTCGTATTCCTACGAAGGCGGGCAGGCAGGCTGGAAGCCCGAACCGAGAGGAGGGAAGGTTCCACGACGCGCACCGCGCGTCGCCCTTTACCTAATATATAACCGCCCGCGAATCGGCGTTACCAGCGGAATCCGCCTTTCGATCCAGACGGACCCATCCGAACATCCACGCGAAACGCTCGCGCAAAGGGGGCTGTCGATGCCGAACCTGCCCCCGCGGCGGCGCGTCCGGGCTGTCAGACCTGTCCCACGGCAAGTAGCCTGAACCTCGTCCACCGGGCCAGCTTCCTCCGCCCGCCCGAACCAATCAGCACGATTCGATATGACTTCGCCTGTCGCTCGCGTCACCGTTCCGCAACTGGAGGTCATGAAGCGCGAGGGGCGGAAGATCGTCGTCGCGACCGCCTACGACTTCCCGACGGCCCAGATCGCCGACGAAGCGGGCGTCGACGTGCTCCTCGTCGGGGACAGTCTGGCGGTCGTCGTGCAGGGCCACGAAACGACCCTTCCGGTGACGGTCGAGCAGATGCTTTACCACACGGAGATGGTCCGCCGGGGAGCGCAGCGGGCGCTCGTGATCGGGGACCTTCCCTTCGGGTCGTATCAGCAGGGGCCGGCCCAGGCGATCGAAACTTCGGTCCGCTTCCTGAAAGAGACGGGCTGCGACGCGGTGAAGCTCGAAAGCGGGCCGCGACAGATGGAGACGATCGAGGCCCTCGTCGGCGCCGGCATCCCGGTCATGGCGCATGTCGGCCTGAAGCCGCAGAGCATTCGCTCGCTGGGCTCCTACCGCGTGCAGCGAACGCACGACATCGTCGAAGACGCCAAAGCGGCGGAGCAGGCGGGCGCCTTTTCGATCGTGCTGGAATGCGTCTCGTCGGAGATCGCTCGAGAAACGACGTCGCAACTCGCGATTCCCACGATCGGCATCGGCGCCGGGCCCCATTGCGACGGGCAGGTGCTCGTCTTTCACGACTTCGTCGGGCTGACCGCCGGGCGGACGCCGAAGTTCGTGAAGAAGTACGCCGACCTCCGGACGGCCATTCGCGACGCGACCGCAGCCTACTGCGACGAAGTTCGACGAGGCGCCTACCCGGACGCCGAACACTCGTACGAGTGACGATCGGCGTTCCGTCCTACGGCTGAATCGCCGGCTGGGTCGCTTCCTCGCTCGTTCCCTGGCCCAACTGCACCTCCGACTTGAATAGTCGGTCGGCGAGATCAGCTGCCGCGTCGCTTGACTGAGCGGCTGACGCATGCACGGTCGCTGCGGCGTGAGGAGCGGCTGGCGTCAGAGGCGAAGCCCCGGCACGTGCTTTCACGCTGGAGGGGTCGGCAGCGCGACTCGCGACGCCCGGGGCTCTTCCGACGTGCGCATCCAGAAAGGACGCTTCGGCGGCGACGACGGGGTCGACGCGATAAGGTCCGTAGGGGGAGGCCGCACGCCTGGCCGCGGCCTCCGCCAGCAGGGCTTCGTCCATCGCCGCGTGGTCGATGATGGTCGCATGCACGCTCATCGTCGAAGCGCCGACGGACCGACTGATCGCGCGGTTCTTGAACGGAACCAGCGGGACGCCCCGGGTCGTCGAGCCCTCCGACGACCGGTAGATGCCGCCCAGATAGGCGGCCCCTCCGTCAGGGACGGAGACGGTGGTTCCGACGGTCGTGAAGTTGTAGCTAGGCAACTGCACGACCTGCGCCGTGGCGACTGATGCGACTCCTGACGCGAGGAGCGACGACGCGACGACGAACTGGGCGACCTGACGAACGAGCATGACGATCCGTCCTCTCCTGACCTCTCCCTGCGACCCCGACCCGTTCATTGAAGCGCCCGGGGCTCGATCAGGCAAACCGAATGCGCGTCGTCGATTCATCCCTGCGATCCGTCGCGATCCGAACAGGCGGCGCAGTCGCATGACTTCCGCGGAGGCTGAAGCGCCGCGACGCGGCAGGCCGATCTGCACGTTGTCGCAAGCGACGTCGTTGCGCGTCTCGTGACGATGTTGCACGTCTTCGGGCCCTGGGTCTCGAGCCGGCGAAGTCCTCCCCACTGACTTCGCCGCGTCCTCCCTCGGCGCCTGGTTCGGTTCGGAAGCGCGAAGGCGATTCCGAACGTCTCCGCACGTATCGACGAAAGCTCCTGCATGAGTCGCCCTTTGTACGCCCGAGCCGCGGCGCCGGCCGTCGAGTGCGTCGTTCCCTGGACGGACGACGCCCGCTTCGACGCCGCGCGCTGGGAAACCGCGCTGGAGATGCTGGCCGAGGCATCGCCCCGCTTTCGCCTGTGGCTCGTCCCGATGGCGGCGGCCGACCGGCCCTTCTCCCGCTACGACGCGGCAGTCGAGGCGATGCGTCGCTGGCCGCAGGTTCGCGTCTGGAACGAGCGAGGCCAGCGGGGACTCGACCGGCTGAACGCGCTGCTGGACGAAACGGCGCCGGGCGCTATCCGCGTCGTCGCGGACTTCTCCACTCCGTTCCGAACCTCCGATCTTTCGGAAGCGCTGCTCGCCGGGAAGCGACGACCGACCGCGTTCGGCATGGCCGGCGCGCGAATGTCACAGGAGTTCGTGACGCTTCGCGAGAACGGCGACTCGATCCGCGTGGACGCCCCGCAGACGTCGCTCTTCGCGAGTCGACCGGTCGTCGTCGAGAGCGAGACGAGCGGACGCCGATTGCGTCCGATGGGGAACATTCGAAAAATCCGGACGTCGAACGCGTTCTGATCGTCGGCGGATTCACTACGCTGGCTGCGACAGGATCGGCGCCTTCGCTTCGATTCTGCGGCGCCGCCGATCGCCTCCGGCAAGCGACTCTTTCCGAATTCGCAGTCCGCCCTTTGTTCTTTCTGCTGGATCTTCCGCTTCCCCTTCAGCTTGCGGCGCTCGCGCTGCTGGGGGCGGTCGTCGGCAGTCTGGTCAACGCGGCGGTCTACGGCTTCGCGTGGGACGACCGGCGCCGTCGCATCGGCCCCTGGGCGAGTCGCGAGAACGGCGTTCCGGATCGACGGTCGGCGGACTTCGTGCCGATCCTCGGCTGGTGGAGTCTTCGTCGCGAGGCGTCGCAGCACGGCGCCCGATTCTGGATTCGCCCTGCGCTGATCGAGATCGCGTGGGCGCTCGCGCTCCCGTGGCTCTTCTGGCGCTACGTCGAGCAGGGGCACGCGTTCCCCGAGAGGCTGCTACCTCTGGCGGAGGCGCTGCTCCCCTGGGCGCTGACGCTGTTCGCGTTTCATGCGGGTCTGCTGGCGGCGCTTTGCGCGGCGACCTTCATCGATTTCGACGAGCAGATCATTCCGGACCAGATCACGGTCTTCGGAACGCTGATCGCCCTCGCGCTGTCGCCGTTCGTCTACGTGCATGCGCCGATCGCGACGCTGACCGGCGTCGGCGGCGTCGATGCCGCGCCCCTCTTCGCGTCGCGACCGCTGAACTGGCCGTCGAGCTTCGAAAGCGGGTGGGGACTCGGGTACGCGCTGGCCGCGTTCGGCATCTGGTGCCTGGCGCTGATTCCTTGGCTGCGTCCTGCGGTTCTGTTTCGCACGCTCCGCCGAAACCCGGGGCGTGCGTTGCGGTGGTTCTTCGCGGCGCCGCTGCGGGACGGGACGCGACCGCTGACGTTCATTTGCCTGGGCGTTCTGATCGTCGGCAGCGCGGCGATCGTCGGCGTCTACTGGCGAGGCGGCACGGCCTGGCAGGGACTGCTCACGTCGCTGCTCGGCCTGGCGTTCGGCGGCGGATTGATCTGGGCGATCCGCATCGTCGCCAGCGCGGCGATCGGCAAGGAGGCGATGGGCTTCGGCGACGTCACGCTGATGGCGATGATCGGCGCCGCGCTCGGGTGGCAGCCGACGCTGGTGACGTTCTTCCTCGCTCCGTTCGCGGCGCTCGTGATCGCGGTCGTGCAGTTCGCGATCACGCGACGCAACGACATCGCGTTCGGCCCCTACCTGAGCCTCGGCGCCGCGATCGCCGCCATCTGGTGGGCCCCGATCTGGGAAGAGTGGGCGCGCGAACTCTTCCGGATGGGCGTCTTCATCCCGCAGGCCGTCGGCGCATGCGTCCTCCTGATGGGCGCCATGCTCTTCGTCTGGCGACTCATCAAACGCCACGCTCTCGGCCTGGAAGGCGTCGATCGCGACGAGCGGGCAGACGCGTGAGTCACGGACCGGACGCGTGAGTCACGACCGACTCAGCTCGGGTTGACCGTCCCGAGATCCTTGAGCGACTTGCCCAGGCGTCGCGGCGTGGCGGTCGAGCGCTTGGTCGCGGACGAGGCCGCTTCGCCGCTCAGTCGGGCGACGTTCTCGTTGAGCGCCGAGATTCCGAGCGTCCGCTGGAGCTTCTCGTTCGACTCGTTAGCGTCGTGCGGAACGCCGATCGCTTCGACTGCGTCGGAGACGCCCAGCAGAACGGATTGTCGGACGCCGTCCCGCAGCCACTGAAAGAAGTTGTATTGCATCGGATCGCTCCTTCGACTCTCGGTCCGCGACGCCGATTCAGCAGGCGGACGGATACGCTTCGCCGGGATTCCTTCCCCTAAGCGAGTCGCCGCGGATCGTACGCAATGGGACGGCGCGGCTCCAGACCAGTATCGGCGCCGCGTCCCTCCGGGTTCAACCTAACGAGCGATCGGCGTCTACTGAACGGACATCTACGGGCCGGCCGAAGGAGCGGGCGGCAGAGTCCAGGGGGAACGACCGAAGGCGTGGATGTAGAGATCCGTCGCGGCGAAGAAGCCGGTGAACAGAAACAGGGCCAGACAGAGCGCGGCGCCGCCGAGGGCCAGCGCCTTGCGATCGGAATAGAGCCCCCACAGGCCGAACGTCAGACCGAGAAAGGCGACGCAGGCGGCGCCGATCGACGTGAAAAACATTCCCGCCAGCGCCAGCGACGCCAGCGCCCAGACGCCGTAGGCGCCCGCCCGGGAAATCTGCTGCCGCGTCGCCCGCTCGAGTGTCGCGCTCGGATTCTCTACCGGACGCGCAGGAGCCGGAACCAAGGAAGGCGAACCCGACTCGCTCGCAGCGTTTCGGCCGGCGTTCGCCTTTCGAGCGGGCCCCGCCGCGAAAGGGGAGCCGACTCGGTCCGGTTCAGCAGGAGCTTCCGCGGGCGCCGAATCTCCTTCCCCTTCGCCCGTCATTTCGTCGACGGGCAAGGCGGCGAGCGACTCCTCGGCGCCGTACGTCGCGGTTGCAAGCGACGGCTGAACGAGCTGCGCCCCGGGACGAATGGTCGGGTACTTCTCCGCAGGCGCGGCGACCGCCTCCTCGAGCGGCGTCCCGCATTTCCAGCAGCGGTTCACCTTGCCGAGCAGCAGCGTTCCGCACTTCGGGCAAGGAATCGACATCGCGGGCGATCCATGAGACAGAGAGGCAACCCCCTTCATCTTACGGGTTCGCCGCGAACGCTGTCTTCTTGCACCGCGTCAGTTCGACGAAGGATCGTGCGGCAGCGTCTGCACTCGCGACAGGTTCCGCATGAACGACTCCCCCACGCCGGCGATCAGTCGCTTCCAGAGATCGCGCTTAGCCTCGAACAGAACATCCTTCTGCGCGGGAGCGAACAGCCAGCTCCCCTGCGCGACCTCGTGATCGAGCTGGCCGGTCCCCCAGCCGGAGTAGCCGTTGAAGAGTAGCAGCGGCGGCTCGTACGTTTCGACCAGCGATTCGAGGTCGTGCTTCTGCGTGGTCCAGAACAGGCCGGGAAGGATCTCGCGCTCGGAGTGGAGGGGCCGAGCGTGCAATGCCATCAAGGGTCCCTCGACCGGGCCGCCCAGATAGATCGGGTCCTCGATCGGGTATTCCTTTTGGGTCAGTTCCTTCCAGATGTCGCCGACGGTGTAGGGGGTCGGCCGATTCACGATCAGGCCGAACGACCCCTCCTTGTTGTGTTCCATCAGGAACACCACCGTCTCCGCGAAGTTCTCGTCCCGCAGATCGGGCGACGCGATGAGAAAGCAGGGTTCGAACGGTTTCATCGGAGCTGCAAGCCGGTCGCACGAACGGAAGGGAGCGGCGGCGTGCGTTACCTTCTGGAGAGAGGCAGGTGCGGCCGACGAATCAGCCGCGCCAGACTTCTTTCCAGACGCACCCGGCCCAGGACCAGCCGACTCCGAAACCGATCATCAAGTGTTCGCTTCCCAGGGGCAAGCGATTCTCGGCACGGAGCTGCGAAATCAGGATCGGAATCGTGGAGGAGACGGTATTCCCGATCCGTTCCAGGTAGATCGGCATCCGCTGCTCGTCGAGGGACAGTCGCTGCTGCAACTGTTGCAGCATCTTGAGCGTCGCCTGATGCAGCAGGTAGGAGTGGATCTGATCGGCCGTCCGGCCCGACGCCGCGAGGATGTCGTCGATCAGCTTCGGCACCGCCGTGACGGTGAAGCTGATCAGGCTCGGCCCGTCCATGTATAGGTCGCTGCCCCAGCGATGGCGATGCCGCGGCTTGATCGCGTCCTTCGCGAGCCGGGCGCCGCGCTTGTTGACGATCAGCGTGTCGGCGCCGGTTCCGTCGGTTCCGTACTGGTAGCCGAACAGGGTCGGTTCGTCGTTCGCGTCGATCAGGGTCGCCGCGGCGCCGTCGCCGAAGATCGTCCGCAGGCTCCGATCGCCCGAGTCGATGTACTTCGAATACGTCTCCGACGTGACCAGCAGCACGCGCTTCACGCTGCCCGAGCGAATCAGGCCGTCGGCGAGCGCGAGGCCGTAGACGTACCCCGAACAGCCCAGATTGAAGTCGAGCGCTCCCGCGTGCGTCCCCAGGCCGAGGCGGGACTGCATCAGGCAGGCAGTCGTCGGGAGCGGGTAATCGGGCGTCTGCGTGCAGAAGAGCAGAAAGTCGATCGACGCCGGATCGACGTCATGCTCCCGGAACAGCTTCTTGCAAGCCGCGACGCCGAGGTCAGCCGCCGTTTCGCCTTCCGCCGCGATATGGCGGGCGTAGATTCCGGTTTTCGAGGCGATTAAGGATACGTCCCAGTCGGGGAACTCCTTTTGCAGATCCTCGTTAGTCTCCACGCGCTCCGGCAGATGGATCGCGATCGGACCGACGGCGGCGTATTTCACGTGTAGAGCATCCTTCCTGACGGTCGACCCGTGCGTGATAGCGCCAAGGTACACGCGGTCCGATGAGGGGTCAATGCGACCGAAACGGGGGCGATAGAACCGAAGCCGAACGCGCCAAAGCCTTTAGATTCAGCAACTGGCAGCCCGGCGAGCCGGAAGCCGCCAGGTCAGGGCCGTTCGTTCCGAAGTTCCAGGCTCCCCCACAGACTCGGATCCTCGGTGATCGGGAATTCGGGCCCGACGCCGTAGGTCTGCCAGCCGTGCTCGCGATCCATAATCGCGTAGTTGAAACCCACCCGCGGAAACTGCGTCGGATCGAAACCGGTCATCGTCGCCGTCGGAACGTGGGCGTGCAGCACGTAACCGTCGGGGCGCTTTTCGCTGTGGACGAGAAACTGCGAAGGCTCGACGAACGTCGGATTCTCCCGGGCTCGATTGATCGGCAGCATCGAGCAGCAGGGATCCTCCGATCGCGGACCGTCTCCGAACGGAAGAAAGACGTACCGATGGGCGTAGCGGCCCGCACGGTGGACGCCCTGCGTATCGCGGACGTCGATCCAGATCTGCAGACCCTCGCTGTCCTCGATCCGGTTCTTGCGACACCAGGCGAGCTGCGACTTCCCGGCGATCTGCACCCGGAACCAGAAGCCGGCGGCGCTCCAGGCGGCTCGGACGTCGGCGTAGGAGGGTTTGCCCTCCAGTTCGCGAAACGCGGGAAGCCGGTACGCCTCCGAAAGATCGACGCCCCCGCGCGCCCAGCCGCCGTCGTAGCGATAGCAGGGCGCTTCGAAACGGAACAGGAAGACAGGCGTCAGCAGCGACTCGGACATCAAGCGTAGCCGAAACGAGGGGAGCGCTTCGCCGACCGACGGAGCGACAGCGGAACGCTGATTCTACCGCCCGCGGGCCTTCGCGAAGCGAGCGCCTGACAAGACCGACTCAGCCGAGGATGGCCTTGCTGGCGGCGCCCTCGTTCTGGGTGGGGCGTTCGGGGCGTCCCTGATGGACGTACTGCAGCTTGAGCCGGTCGAGACCGAGCAGGTGCAGCATCGTGGCGTGCAGGTCGTGAACATGCAGCGGTTCGTCGACCGCCCGCAGGCCCAGTTCGTCGGTCGAGCCGATCGTCCGGCCCCCGGCGAGCCCCGCGCCCGCCATCCACATGGTGAAGCCGAAGGGGTTGTGGTCGCGACCGTTCCCCTTCTCGCTCATCGGCGTGCGACCGAATTCGCCGCCCCAGACGACGAGCGTCCGGTCGAGCAGTCCCCGCCGCTTGAGATCCTTGACGAGCGCGACGACCGGCTTGTCCGACGCGGCGCAGAGGCCCGCGTGGTTCCCTTCGATGCCGGAGTGGGCATCCCATTTCGATCCGGCGCCGTGATAGAGTTGCACGAACCGGACGCCCCGCTCGACCAGACGCCGGGCGAGCAGGCACTGCGATCCGAAGGTACGGGTCTTCTCGTCGTCCAGGCCGTAGAGCGTCTTGGTCTCCTGCGTCTCCTGCGACAGGTCGACCGCCTCGGGCGCTTCGGCCTGCATGCGATAGGCGAGCTCGAACGTTTCGATCCGCGCTTCGATCGGATCGTACGATTCCCGCCCGCGGCGATGCTCCTGGTTCAGATCGTAGAGCAGGTCGAGCTTCGCCCGCTGCCGTGCGGAGTCGACGCCCTTCGGGTTTTCGAGATGCCGGACCGGGGCCTCTCCGTTTCCGAAGGCGACGCCCTGATACACGGCCGGCATGAAGGCGGTGCCCCAGTTCCGCGGCCCGTTGACGACCTTGCCGGGGCTGTCCTCCATCACCACGAACGCGGGCAGATCGTCGTTCTCGGTCCCGAGTCCGTACGAGATCCAGGATCCGAGCGACGGCTTGCCGGCCCGCGCGGAGCCGGTGTTCATCTGACAGACGCCGCCCGAGTGATTGATTCCGTTGGTCCAGCAGGACCGGATGACGGTGAGGTCGTCCGCGATCGAGGCGTGCTCGGGCAGCCAGTCGGAGATCCAGAGCCCCCCCTGCCCGTGCTGAGCCCACTTTCGCTTGTCGGCGAGCAGGGGCGAATCGGCCTCGCCCATCGCGGTGATCGGCTTGCCGAAGCTGGCGGGAAGCTGCTGTCCGGCGAGCTTGCGCAGCTCCGGCTTCGGATCGAACAGGTCGATGTGACTGGGACCTCCCTCCATGAAGAGGAAGATCACGCTGTCCGCCCGCGGCGGATGATGCGGCTGCCCCAGCGGCGGCGCCGGGCTCTCGTTTCCTCGCGCTGACGATCCGCCGAGCAATCCTGAAAGCGCGAGCGCGCCGAAACCCGCGCCGGCGTTCTGCAACATATCCCGGCGGGACGTGCGGATCGGATTGCGATGACTGTCCAGGTTCATGATTCAGATTCCCGCGATCGTCGTTGCGGCAGAGCGACGGGTTCAGTCGACGAAGAAGACCGGGTTCGCCCCGAGCAGCACATGCGCGAGATCCCGCCACGCGGCATCGTCCGCGTCGACCGAGGGGGGAACGAAGCGGCGCTCGCCTTCGCGGGCGCGCCACGGATCGTCCGTCGCGGTGAAGTCCCACTCCGCCGAAGTCGGTTCGGCGTCGGTTTCATTCCAGCGACGCCCCATCAGGAGCCGCCGGTATTGACCGTCCCACAGATGCGCGGCCGTCTGATTCCGACCGCCGATGGCCAGCGGCATCGATCCGTCGCCCCAGCGTACGACGGAATGGGCGACTTCCGCCTGATGCGTTTCGCCCGGTTCGGCTTCGCCGAGCGACTGGACGGTGAACCGGATACCGGCGGGGGTCGGATCGGCCAGATCGACGTCGACCCGCACACGGTACCAGCGCTTCAGTTCGAGCCGCAGGTTCGACGGCACGACCTCGTACGTCATCTTGCCGTCGGCGCCTTCGCCGATCAGTTGGAGGATGACGTTGCGAGGCTGGTAACTCGACTTCTCGCTCGTGACGCCGAGCGACCAGCCCGGGGCATTCTTATCGTCGTTCCACTGACTGGCGATCGTTCGTACCGACGCGTCTGCATAGAGCGAGTCGAGATAGACGTCGGCCTCGACGAACCACTTGCCTTGGGGCAGCGAATCGGTCGCCGGCGCCGTCGGCGGCTTCATCCCGCTTCGCGGTTCCATGACGAGCGTGCGCGACTGGTCTTCGCCGGTCGTGAGCTCGATGCCAGGCGAGAAGCTCGGCTGATCCCGACGGGCGGCAAGGAACGCTCGCGCCCGGTCGAGTTCCTCCGCAGTCGCGGGGCGACCCCATGCGGCCTGGAACGTTCGCTCGAGTCGCTCTTCGTCCGAGGCGCTTTCCCGCCGCGCACGATCGGCCAGCTTCTGCGCGCGGGCGAGCGTCCATTCCGCGTTGAGCAGATAGAGCGATTGCAGCGGCGTGGTCGTGACTTGCCGTTCGGACAGGCTGGTGATGCGATCGCCCAGATCGAACAGGGCGAGCGCCTCGACCGGGCTGTTCCGCATGACGCGGAGATAGACGGCCCGGCGGTTCGTTTCCCGCGCGTCGCCCGGTCCGCCGCCGCGACGATCGAGCTCGCCTGTCGCCGTGAGCAGCGTATCGCGAACCTCCTCGCCGGAGAGCCGCCGGGCGTTCATGCGCCACAACAGCCGATTGCCGGCGTCGACGAGCAGGCCCGGATGCTGCGGATCGGCGAACGCCGTCTGCTGCCAGGCATGGGAGCCAAGAATCAGCCGATCGAGCGACTTCACGCAGCCGCCCGATTCGACGAAGCGTGCGACGAGCCAGTCGAGAAGCTCCGGATGGCTCGGCGGATCGGCGAGGTTGCCGAAGTCGCTGGCCGTGGGAACCAGGCCGACGCCGAAATGGCGCTGCCAGACGCGGTTCACTGCGACCCGCATCGTGAGCGCGTTGTTCGGATCGGCGACCCACTTCGCCAGTTCCGAGCGCCGTCCGGTCGTCGGACCGAGCAGCGTATCGGCGGTCTGCGGCTGCACCTTGTCGTCTTCGCCCGTCAGCACGGTCAGGAACCCTGGTTCCTGAGGCTCGTCTTCGCGGCCCGGCACGAAGATCTCCGGGGCGTGCTGCCCGATGTCGGAGATGGCGGGCGCGTTCGGAAGGGGCTCAGGCTTCAGCGAATCGAACTTCGCCAGCTCTTCGTGCAGAGTCTTCCATTCGGCGAGCTTTTCGTCCTTGAGCGCTTTGCTGAAATCGACGGCGTCTCGCTTCTCTTTCATCTGCCGATCGGCGAGGGCCGCCAGTTGCTGTTCGTACGGCGTACGATCCTCCGGCGCCTTGGCGAAGATCTCCTGAATCTCGTCCGGCAGAAACTTCAGGCGATTCGCGCTGGCCTTATCCCAGTGCGGCTGCTCGATCGCCGCCAGCTTCGTACGAATCTCCGCGGTCGCCTCTTCCCACGCGCGCTCAGCAGCGCGGTGAGTCTCGATCTCCGCCAGCGTCGCGGCGGGCGCGTCATCGACCCAGCGGACCGCAGCGAAGAAGGCTCGCAGACGGTAATAATCGTCCCGCGGAATCGGGTCGAACTTGTGATCGTGGCATCGGCAGCAGCTCATGCTCATGCCGAGAAAGACGTCGCCCGTGGTGTCGGTGAGGTCCGTGAGGATCTCGTCCCACTGCGTCATCACGTCGGCCTGGTTGTATTCGTACATCCCGTGCCGCAGGTAACCCGTGGCGACCAGCGCCTGCGGATCGCCCGGATAGAGTTCGTCGCCCGCGAGGTTCTGCTTCGCGAAGTCGAACCACGATCGATCGGCGTTGAACGCGTCGATGACGTAGTCGCGATAGCGCCACGAATTGGGGCGGTAGGCGTCCTGTCTCCAGCCGTCGGATTCGGCGTACCGGACCAAGTCGAGCCAGGCGACCGCCTGCTTCTCGCCGTACGCCGGATCGGCGAGATAGCGTTCGACCCACCGAGACCACGCGTCGGGAGCCGTGTCCGCGAGAAAGGTCGCACGCTCGGCGTCGCTCGGCGGAAGACCGCGAAGCGCGTACGACAACCGCCGCAGGGCCTCTTCGCGAGAAGCGTCCTCCGACGGATGCAGACCTTCGGATCGCATCTTCGCCAGCAGGAATTTGTCGATCGGATTGAGCGACCAGTCGTCTCCGTCGACCTCAGGCACGGCGGGATCGGTCAGCGGCACGAACGCCCAGTGACTCCGATCCAGGTCGGAGACCTTGTCCTGCCGGCGCAAGGGACCGCTGCGACCCCAAGGGGCGCCGCGCTCGACCCACTGTTCCAGGACGGCGATCGTCTCCGCCGGAAGCTGCCCCGTCGGCGGCATCTCGTACAGTTCGTAATGGATCGCCGAGACGAGGATGCTCTCCTCCAGATCGCCCGGCACGACGGCGGCGCCGGAATCGCCTCCTTCGAGCGCCGCCTCGCGGGAATCGAGGCGGAGGTTCCCCTCCTGCTTCTCGGGTCCGTGGCAACTGACGCAGTTCTTGACGAGCGTCGGACGGACCGATTCCTCGAAGAACTTGACGTCATCGGGCGCGAACGTCTCGGCAGCTCGACCTGCGGCGGAAATCGCACAGGCGATCGAGAGCGCGACGAACGCGATCGTCCAGCGGCGGGCGCGAAACATGGCGTCGCCTGGCGAAAAGGAACGAAGGAGGCGGGAACGGCGAAAGGCCGTCGAATCTCGTGAAGCACGCTGGAAGGCGAGCGAAGCCGCCCGAATCAGGGGCCCCTGCTCTTCCCATCGGCGAAAACATCCGCCTTCATCGTACGGATTCGGCCTCCGATACGCAATCGTTTACGTACGCACAAGTTAAGGGGGCGTAACGCCGCATAGCGCCGGCGACCGTCCGTTCACTTGCGAGGACCGACGCTAAGCTGCGCCCGGATCCGGTCGCGAATCTCCACGCTTTCGGTGTTCTCCGGCGCCAATTCGACGAGCCGGTCCGCGACGTCCGCCGCCTCCTGGTACTTTTCGAGCCGTTCGAGGAGCATCGCGAACGCCGAGAGAAACGCGGCGTTTCGCGGCTCCAGGTCGACCGCCTTCCTCAGCGCTGCCTCCGCCTCCCCCATCCGATCGGCAAGATAGAGCGCCAGGCCGAAGCGATACTGGACCGCGCCGATTTCGGGAGCGAGGTTCGCGTCCCGTTCGAGCAGTTTCAGTTCTTCCGCCCGGAGCGGCTGAGCCTCGGCGATCAGTTCCTCGCGACGCCGCATCAGTTCCGCGTACCGCTGCGTGTTCCCCTGCTGCTGCACCTGGCGGGCTTCCGCTGCCGCCATTTCGCCCTGCTGTTCAAGCAGCGACGCCAGATTCGCCCTCGGCCCGGTCGTCGTCGGTTCGACCCGCATGGCGGTGCGATAGTACTTGGCCGCCTGATCGTCGTTTCCGAGTTGCTCCTCCATCGATCCGAGCGCGAGGAAAGCGCCCGCCCGGTCGTTGTTGACCAGCATGGCCCGGCGGAACTCCTCGATGCCGTCCGTCAGTTTCTTACGCTCGGGACCCGAGGCGACGCGCATCCGGACGCTGGCCGGAACGCGCGCGAGCACCCGCGCGGCTTCGATCCGCACCGATCGGATCGGATCGTCCAGCAGCGGCAGGAGATCGTCGACCAGGGGCTGCAGGTTCTCGGCAAGCACGCGTGCCTGTTCCGGCGCCAGCGGATAACTTCCCAGCGACGGGATCCACGGCTCGTACATGCCGACCGCGGCGCGACGGATCTGCGGATCCGAGGACTTCAGCATGTCGCGGACTTCGTCCCGGCGTTCCGGCGTCGCGAGATAGGCCGCCTGGGAGAGAGCCGTCGCGCGGACGATCGCCGGCGCCTCGGCCCGTTCCGCCAGATCGAACAGCGCCTGTTCCGCGCCCGGCTGTTCGGTCCGGGCGAGCGTAAAGGCCTCGGCGATGCGACGCTGGATCGGAGGCTGGTCCGGCTTTGGATACCACTTCGCGACCGCCGCAGCCATCTCGCCGTCGAGTCGCTTCAGTTCGGCAGCGACTTCCGCGTTCCCGTCACGAGCGGCGACGACCCAGTCGCCGTACTGCTTGAGTCCGTCGCGTGCTGCCGGAGCGACCTTCTCCTCTTCCAGGTGGCACCGCGAGCATGCGTTCGGCGTGCCGAACTCCAGAGACAGCTCCGGCTGCGGCACGCGGATGCTGTGATCGCGGCGGGGGTCGACCTCCATATAGGTCGTCTCCGGCATGTGGCACTCGACGCACGAGGCGCCGGGCGAGCCGGGCTTGTGGAAGTGGTGCGACGGGCTGTCGTACTTTCCTGCCGGGTGCTGATGGCACGACGTGCAGAGATGGTTCCCTTCGTGCTTCAGCTTGCCCGTGTGGGGATCGTGGCAGTCGGTGCAGCGGATCCCCTTGTGATACATCTTGCTCTGCAGGAACGAGCCGAACTCGTAGACCTCGTCTTCGATCTGGCCGTCGGCGTGGTACGTCCGGTCGTTCAGCATCTCGTTCGCGAAGCAGTCGAAGTAGTTATTCCCCGCCTGCCAGTCGGGGCAGATCGCCTGCCGGCGGGAATGGCACGGCGCGCAGGATTGAATCTGCGGCTCGGCATCTTTCCCCTTCAACTTCGCCAGGGCGTAGCCGCGCTCGCGATCCCAGAAGAAGGTCTTGTTCTCCGCCAGATCGACATGCAGGCTGCCCGGTCCGTGGCAGGCTTCGCAGGAGACGTCGATCTCGCTGAACGTCGTGTGGTACTGCAGCGTTTTGTCGTCGAAGTTCTTGTGCAGGTTGGTCGAGTGGCAGTCGGCGCACATGACGTTCCAGCGCTGCGCCACGCCGGTCCAGTGCAGATCGTCTTCCGGCGCGATCTTCTCCGGCACGTCGGGCGGCGGCAGATAGAACCACTCTTGCTTCTTGGTGTCCCACGAGATCCGCAGAACCTGCACGCGGGGAAGCCCCTCTTCCGACGTTCCGTCTCGCGGCTTCGCGTCCTGCGGCTTCGCAGCTTGCCCGGGCTCGTCGGCTGACGAATCGAATTCGACCATGTACTGCTGCAGCGGATCGACGCCGAAGACGTAGTCGATCCGGAAGTCTTCCATCGCGCCGGTCGGACCTTCGGTGTTGACCCAGTACTCGTCGCCCTTCTTGAAGAACCGGCTGACGATGCCGTGATGCTCGAACGTGGCGTCGTCGAAGTTCCCCAGCACCGTCTGCGGCGTGGCGACGTCCATCGCCAGATCGTGGTGCGAGCCGGTGAAGGCGTGCGTCTCGCCCGGATGACACTGCGCGCAGGCGTTGCGTCCGACGTACTCGGCCTTGGCCTCCTTCGGCAGCGTGACGTACCAGTCGGAAAAGACCCACCCGCCGAGGCCCAGCGCGACTGCAGCGACGGCGACCCCGATCGCGATTCGAATCTGGCGCGTGCGGGGAAACGGTCGGCGCGTCGCCGGCAGATCGCGGGGCGGGCGTTTCAACATGCAGGACGATCGGCAGGCGCTGCGACGAGAACGGTGTACGCAACGAAAGAAGGCGAACAGGGCTGCGCGTCGTCGCGAGCCGTCCGTCGATTATCCTGAAGCCAGCCGCGGCGGACAATCGGAGCGACGTCCTCCCCGCGATGCTCCGCCTCGAAGGAGTCTCCCGGCGTGCGCTGTTCGAACTGCGGATACGAACTGGGAGCGAAGAGTCCCCCGCCGGGCGAGATCGCCTCGTGTCCGCGCTGCGGCAGCAGCGTCGCTTCCTTCGGAATCGAGTCCGTCGGCGTCGAGCCGCTGCCGCCTCTCCAGGCCGCTCCGCGAAAAGGGTGGAAATCGAGGGCGATCGAAGTCGCCGTCGTGCTGCTGATCATCGGCGTACTGGTCGCGTTGTTGATGCCTGACGTCGATGGAGGATCCCACGAAGCGAGTAGGGTAACCTGTCAATACAATCTCAAGAACATCGCCCTCGCCCTGCATAACTATCACGACGCCTACAAGGCTTTGCCGGCGCAATGCGTCACGGACGAGGAGGGCCGCCCGATGCATAGCTGGCGAGTCGCGATTCTGCCCTTCATGGAGCAGACGAAACTTTACGAGGCGTACGACTTCGACCAGCCATGGGACAGTCCGCACAACCGCGAGGTCGGGCGCCAACCGCTCAATACGTTCCGTTGTCCGCGAAGTAATCGGGACGTCAATTCGAACCTGACGAACTACTTCGTCGTGTACGGCGAGGAGACGATGTTCGCCCCGAACGAATATCGCAGCTTCTCGGACGTGACCGACGGACTTTCGAACACGATCATGGTCGTCGAATGCGACTCCTCGGAGTTCCGCGTCGAGTGGTCCGAACCGCGAGATATCCCGTTCGATCAAATGAGCTTCCGCCTCAACCCGCCCGACGGCGTGGGCGTTACGGGGCCGCACACGGGTCTCGTCAATGTCGCATTGGGAGACGGTTCGGTCCGGCTTTTCTCCGATCAAACGCTCGACGAAACGACGTTCCGCTATCTTCTGATCCGGAACGACGGGGTCCCGGTTCAGGTTCCCTGATCGATCGCCGAGGCGGGGAAAGGGATTCCCTGCACAATTCCGCCAAGATCGATCCGGCGCGGACGAACAAGCCGTCGCGCCCGTTTCTTTTCTCGCTCGTCCGCTGAAAGGAACGTCGTGCGCTGCTCGAAGTGCGGCTACGAACTGGGCGCGAAAAGCCCGCAGCCGGGCGAGATCGTGCCCTGCCCGCTTTGTCGCAGCGGCGTCGTCGGCGCGGGACTTCCGTCCGTCGGCGTCGAGCCCCTGCCGCCGAAGAGAGGAACGTCGAGCTTCGGGAGTACGTTCTGGCTGGCTTGCAAAATCGGAGCGGCGATCCTGTTCGGGTTGCTGGTCATCGCCTGTTTGCTGCCTGCTTTCAGTCCTGCATACGAGGCAGCCAACCGGTCTTCATGCGGTAACAACCTCAAGCAGATCGCGATCTCGTTGCACAACTATCACGACACGTACGGGGCGCTTCCCGCGCAGTCGATCACCGACGGAAACGGTCGACCCATGCATAGCTGGCGAACGGCGATCCTTCCGTTCATGGAACAGGGTGATTTGTACGATCGCTATGACTTCGATCAGCCTTGGGACAGTCCGCACAATCGCGAAGTCTGCAGCGAGCCGATCTCGATGTACTTGTGCCCGTCGAGCGAGGGGACGGAGAACTCCAACCTGACCAACTACTTCGTCGTCTACGGCGACGCGACGATGTTCGCACCCGACCGCTGGACGAAATTCAGCGACGTCACGGACGGCCTGCGAAACACGATCATGGTCGTCGAGTGCGACTCCGAATCGATGCGCGTCGAGTGGGCGGAGCCGCGGGACATCCCCTTCGACCGGATGACGTTTCGGATCAATCCTCCGGACGGGATCGGCGTTTCGAGCAGTCACGGCGGCAACCATGGCGTGCAGGTCGCGATGGGCGACGGCTCGGTTCGTTTTCTCATGGAGGGCGCCACCGACGAACGGACCTTCCGCTATTCTCTGATTCGCGACGACGGCGTGAACGTGCGACTCCCTTAGTCGCACGCGATCGCTTCCAACTATTCGAGAACCTCTCATGCATTGCCCCCACTGCGGAAGCGAATTCAAGCAGACCGGCGCCGCGCCGGGCGGCCTGGTCATGTGCCCGAGTTGCGGCAAAGGGTTTCCCGACCCCAACGGGTCGTATCCTCCGCCTCCGAATTCGGGCGCCGCGGCGGCAGGCATCGGCGGGATCCTGCTGATCGTCGGTGCGGTGGGAGTCTGCGTCCTGCTGGGCGTGGTGGGCATCCTGGTCGCGCTGTTGTTGCCCGCGATCGGGGCCGCTCGCGAAGCGGCGAACCGCATGGCGTGTTCGAACAACCTGAAGCAGATCGGCCTCGCGATGCACAACTATCACGACACCTACAACGCGCTCCCCGCCCAGTCGGTGCTCGACGAGAACGGCCAACCGATGCATAGCTGGCGGGTCGCGATCCTGCCGTTCATCGAACAGGGCCCCTTGTTCGATCGCTACAACTTCAACGAACCGTGGGACAGCCCGAACAATCAGCTCGTCGGCCAGCAGCCCCTTTCCATCTTTCAGTGCCCGTCGAGCGATCAGACGAAGGGGACGAACCAGACGAACTACTTCGTCGTGTACGGCGACGAGACGATGTTCGCGCCGAACCGCTGGACCAAGTTCGCCGACGTCCCGGACGGGCTCTCGAACACGATCATGGTCGTCGAATGCGACACGATGAACGTGCAATGGTCGGAGCCGGTCGACATCCCCTTCGATCAGATGGAGTTCAAGATCAACCCGCCCAGCGGCGTCGGCCTCTCCAGCGATCACCGAGGCGGCGCTCAGGTCGTCCTGGGCGACGGGTCGATCAAGTTCGTCAGCGAAACGGCAGACGAACAGACGATCCGTTATATGCTGATCCGAAACGACGGCCAGAATATCAGCTTGCCCTGACCTGGCGTGCGTTCCCCGTTCGCGGCCGTTCCGTCACCAGAGAGACGAACCATGCATTGCCCTCACTGCGGCGCCGAGTTCAAACCTTCCGGCCAGGCGCCGGGCGGGTGGGTCACCTGTCCCCAGTGCGGCAAGGGTTCGCCCGACCCGAACGCTCCGCTGCCGCCGCAGGGAGGCGCCAACGCGACCGCCGCCGGTATGGGCATCGGCGCCGTGCTGCTGGTCGTCCTGGGCGTGTCCGGCTGCGTGCTGATCGGCTGCGGCGGAATCCTGGTCGCCCTGCTGCTGCCGGCGGTGCAGGCCGGCCGCGAAGCGGCACGCCGCTCGCAATGCCAGAACAACCTGAAGCAGATCGCGCTGGCGATGCACAACTATCACGACACCTACCGGGCCCTCCCCGCTCAGGCCGTGCTGGACGAGAACGGCCAGCCGATGCATAGCTGGCGGGTCGCGATCCTGCCGTTCATCGAACAGCAGGCGCTTTATCAGCAGTACAACTTCAACGAGCCCTGGAACAGCCCCGCCAATCGGGCCCTGGCGGACGTCCACGTTCCGGCGTACGCCTGTCCGTCGAGCGCTCACGGACCGAACTCGAACGAGACCAGCTACTTCGTCGTCTACGGCGACGAGACGATGTTCGCACCGAATCGCTGGAGCAGTTTCGCCGACGTTACCGACGGCACCTCGAACACGATCATGATCGTGGAGTCCGACTCGCTGCACGTCCCCTGGTCGGAACCTCGCGATATACCGTTCAACGAGATGCAGTTCAACCTGAACGTGCCCGACGGCGAACTCGGCGTGTCGAGCAAGCACATGGGAGGCGCCAATGTCGCGATGGGGGACGGGTCGGTCCGCTTCCTCAACGGCGACAGCGTCGACGAACAGACGTTCCGCTACCTGCTCATGAAGGCGGACGGAAACGCGGTCTACGTTCCCTGACGGTTCAGCGCCGCGTTCTCAGGCTTGGCGATCGGTCCGCTCAGGCCCTGCGTCCGGTCGGCATGTGCCGATCGCGAGGAGTTTGACGGCGGAGCCGCGGCATTCTCCAGGGTCCTGCGCGGCAGACAGGTGCTCTCGGTCGGCGCGGGTCCTATCGGCGGGCTAGTCTTCTCCCGGGAGTCGCCTTGCGCGGCGTCGCGGCGAAGAGTCGTCCTACGCGGGACGGTCGCCGCTCGCGTCGCAGGGCGAGATGTCTTCCCGATTCGCGCGTCTTTCGCGATTCGAGAGGGGCCCCTTCCCGCCCGAGAACCGACCATGGCCCGTCACAACCGCCGCCGCAAACTGTTCATCGAGCCGAAGGTCCAGGGACCGCTGATGTTCCGCGTGGCCGCCTACTGGATGGCCATGCTCTGGGCGGCGACGGTGCTGCTGGTCGGAGCCCCCTACGCGATCGGAGTCGCCCTGTCGCAGCGACCGCCGGAGTTCTGGGAGATCGCGTCCCGCGTCTCGAGCCAGCTCTGGCCGGCCTTTTTCGTGGCCGCGATGATGCTGCCGATCGTGATGATGGACATTCTGCGTCAGAGCCACCGCATGGTCGGCCCGACGCTCCGCATCCGTCGGGCGCTGCAGGATATGGCCGACGGCAAGACGATCGACCCGATCTATTTCCGCAAGGGCGACTACTGGGCCGAGTCGGGCGAAGCGATCAATCGCATTCAGGAAAACCTGCTCGCCGCGACCTCGCCGGGGACGGCTCCGCCGAAGTTCGACGCCTCCTCGCTGGTCGCTCCTCCGAGCTTCGCCGCGAAGGCGAAGGACGACCCGGCGATGACGCTCGTGCTGCCGATCGGGCGACGCCAGGAGATTCCGTCGCACGACGAATCGACGTTCGGCGTCTCGGCGCTCGACGAACCGCTGGCCTTCGATCGCGAGACGATCGTGCTTTCGGAACTGCGGTCCCTGCAACGCGAGAGCCAGACGGTCGTGCTGGCCGACGAGCGGGGGTCCGAGGATAGCCTCGACGTCGGGGATCTGCTGGAATCGGCGGATTCGTCCGGCAGCGACTGCCGCGAGACGCTGGATTTCACCGCGATGTGCCGACGCGAAGATTGACGCCGGCGCGACGGGTGGGATACTGACGGCGCGGACTCGTCGTGGGGCGAAGCGCTTCCGGATCGTGCGATTCGCAAGGAGGATGCTGGATGGCTGTCGCCGAATCCGTCGCCGACGACACGACGCGTGACTTCTCCGGGACAGCGTCGATGGACGTCGCGGACGGCCGTTCTGCGCCGATCGGCCGAGTCGCATCCGCCGAACAGGCATCGCGATCGGCCCTGCTCCGTCTGGCGGAAGCCGTTCGACGCCGACGAAAGGGCGCGAGCGCTACGGACGCTCTGGAATGCACCGTCGTCGCCGTCACCGCGCTAACCCTCGACGGTCGTCGCACCGGCAAGTCGTTCCTCGCGCGGGTGCTCTACGTTTCGCCGACGGGACTCGCCGTGCTGCTCGATCGCCCCGCGCCGGCGACCGCGTTCGTCGTCGAGTGGGAAGACGCCCCTCCGATGGTCTTCGACCTGACGCTCAGTCGGCGAATCCGAGGCCGCTTCGAAGCCGCGCTCGTGCTGCGCGAGGATTCGCCCGTGTCGCTCCCGCTCGCGTCCGGGAAAACGGCGTGACTGCGCAGGAGGGCTCCTCCGCGCCGGCGCTTCCCGCGAGGGGACTCTTCGTCGGAGGCTCTGCCGGCGGACGCATGGGCGCGCGGCCGCTCGGAAAGGCCGACCCCGCCGCGGCGCTCGCGCGCGGCGTTCAGGCGACGACGAGCTTCCTGCTGTGGGACCGGAACGTTCGGCTGCTGATCGATTTGGGAACGGGCCTCGAAGCCTCGCTGCAAGTCTGCCGGCGTCTGTCGCTTCGCGATCCCCAGGCGGAGACGTTCCTCGCGCTGACGCATTATCACGAGGATCACTGGTGCGGCCTGCGGTGGCGGCGCCCGCTCGGACCGGACGATCTGCCCCGCAAGGCGTTCTCGCCCCTCTTCGCGGACGGAATCTCCAGGGCCGCGTCGGATCTCGGCAGGTCGCCGCTGGAGCGCCTGATCGAGCGCATGGACGAGCCCGGAATTTGGCCCACTCCGGTCCTGACGCCGCGTACCCGAATCGAGCACTCGGCCTTCGACCCTGGCACGACGCTGACGTTCGGAAGCTGGACCGTCCGGACTTGCCTGCTTCCGCATCCCGGCGGCTGCGTCGGTTATCGGATCGAAATGCCGGAGGGGCCGATCGTCGCCGTCGCGACCGATTGCGAGCTGATCGATGCGGCGCCGGACGGCGCAGCCGACGCGATCTTCGACGGAGCGGACGTGATCGTGGTCGACGTTCAATACCTTGACGACGAATACTCAGGCGCGGCGCCGCTGGGAGGCATCGCGCAGGACCGTCGCGGCTGGGGTCATAACTCGCCGCAGATGGTCGCGGACTCGCTCGTTCGCCTGAAGCGTCCGCCCGGCCTCGTGCTGCTCACGCACCACGATCCCGATCGCACGATCTCCGACCTGCACGAAGACCGCCTGGCGTTCGAACTGAGTCGACGAATCGCCGAGCGGATGCCTGCTTCGGCCTCGAACGGCGGCGAGCTGCCGAACGTGCGAAGCCTGTTCGACGGCGATCTGTGGGACCTCGACGCGCTGGGTACGCCGTTTCGCCTGACGCCGGACGACGATTTTCTTGCCGAGGATCGAACCTCATGACCGACGATGCGGAGAAGGCCGCTCGCTGGGCGGCGGAAGGCGCAGCGCTGAAACGATCGAAGAAGGGGCGGCTCTGGACGCTCGATCTTTCGCCGCTCGGCGACAGCTTCGACGACCGTCGCGCGTCGGAACTCGCCGATTGCATCGAGCTTCGGGAACTGACGCTCGACGACACGGCGATTTCTTCGTCGGGCCTGGCGACGCTGCCCGACATGCCGCAACTCGCCACGCTGAACCTGCGTCGAACGCAGGTCGATGACGCGGGCCTCGCCGAGCTGCGACGCTTTCCCTCGCTCAAACTGGTGACGTTGACGGGCAGCCGCGTCACGCGTGAGGGCGTGGCCGCGATTCGTCCCGCGATGATCGGCGCCCGCATCGTGTTCGAAGGCGCGTGACTCGCACGCGGCCTGAGCGATTCAGCTCAGCGATCGACGCCAGCGGGCTTCCTCGCGAGGGCCGTCAAGTCGCGATACGCTGCTCGCGGTCGATCGTTGTTCGAAAGAGGCTTCCCTGCCCAGGAGCCCAGCGCCATCTCGGCCATCCATGGTCGAGAGACGGCAACTCCTGCGTGCGATCCGTGCTTCGTCAGATGATCGGTAATCAGGGGAAGCTCGCAGAGGGGCGACGCTTCCGACGCGAAAGATGAAGAGATCGGAGAAGATCGGCGACACGTTCGATAACTGTCGCGACGGACGCTGTGTCGGAGCGCTTCGCTCCGCGGGAACGAACTCGCCTCAAGGATGCGAAGGGAAGTTATCAGGTTCCTGAGAAAGCGCCATCCGCTTCTTCCGAAAAATCTCGCCGCTCGTTCGCGAAAGATTCGCGAAGTTCCCGCCTGCGAAATCGCTCTGGATCGGCACGCCTTTCGCGTGTACCCTCCATCGCGTAAACGGCCTCACCTTCCGAAGAGGAACGAACGCATGAAGACGTTTCGCCTTACGCTCGCGATCCTGGCTCTGGCGGGGGGTTCGCTCGTTTTCTCGAGCGCAGCTCACGCACAAGGCGGGTGGCGGGCTTACCACCGATCGACCTGGTACGGCAGCCCGTACGCGCGTACGCGGCTCGTTCCGAACACCACGGCGGTCTACCCGTACGCGTATCACGGCGCGTACTACTGGCCTCGGGAACCGTACGGGAATTACTACCCGTACCACATCGACCCGACGCCGGACATCACGATCCAGGGCATCGGCCCCGGCATCCCGTGAGAACTTTCCGGTCGAAGTCGAAGCGAACTCGGTAGTCACGGCATCCAAGCTCGTGACGCCCGCTACGGCTGAGTTGTCTTAATCAAAAGCGCGAAGGGAAATAACGCGCGACTTCTTTCGGAGTCGAAGGGCATGCGGCCCTGATTCGGCTTCATAAGAGGATTGCGAAGATGAACGTGTTTAAGAAGACGCTGCTGATGCTGACCCTCGGGGTCGGATCGCTCTTTCTCGGTGCCAGCGCGGCGGACGCCCAGTGGGGCTATCGCAGCTACGGCGGAGGCTACGCCCCCCGCGTCTACAGCGGCGGCGGCTACTACGGCAACCCCTACGGCGGTTACCGCAACTACGGCTACAACAACCGTGCTTACGGCGGCCGGAATTTCTACAACAATCGCGGATACAACAATCGCGGTTACTACGGCGGCGGCTCGGGAGTCTACCTCGGACGCGGCGGGATCGGCATCCGGTTCTAAGCGGCGCCTTTCGCTCCGACAGCCTGAACTTCGCGAACCGATTCGTCCCCTTTGTGGACGGATCGGTTTTTCATTGCGCAGAAGCGAAGCAGCGCGCGCGGGAAGCGGCCAAACGCCGTCGGATCCCTCTACTCGCAGGCGAAAACGAGGAAGCCGCATCGTTATAACCCGAACCGCTACTCGGTCTCTGCCGGCGGCTCTTCCGGCTTCTTGGGAGCGAACGGCGGCGGCAATTCGTAGCCGTTCGCCTCGGCGGCGTCGCGCGTGGTGACGAGGATGCTTTTCTCGCCCGAGTCTGGATCGTTGGCCACCACCCAGATGAGCTTCTGCTCGGGCGTGGTGAGATCCTCGACCGGCGGAGGATTGGCCTTCTGCATCATGGCGGTCAGGACTTCGGCGACCGTTTTGTCCTGCTGGTCGAATTCGCGCACCTGCTGGTTCCGCGTGATGCCGTTCGTCTCCAAGTGTTTGCCGACGATCTTCAGGTTGAGCTTCAGCGGCATCGCCGGATACTTCGCCTCCAGGGCCGACTTCACGTTCGCGACCGCGAAGTCGAGTTGATCGGACGCGAACTTGAGCGTGATCTTCTCCTCGAGCGCTTCCTCGATCGTCGACGGGCCCTTCGGCGCCTCGGTAGCCGACGCCACCGCACGAGCGCCCGGCGCCGCATGCATGACGAGTTCGGTCCCCACGGCCAGGTCAGCCGCGGCTTCCGGGGGAAGGTACGCGTTCAGCGTCGCCTGCTGCCGATCGCTGCCGACGCGCGTGTAATCGCTGAGGAAGGCGACCATCAGGTGGTATCGCAGGGCGAGCTTCTTCCAGTACGGATTGGGGTCGAGCAGGAGGACGTGTTCCTCCACCTGGTCAGGCAGCGCGACCAGTCGGTCGCGCATGCCCGACGCGACCTCGTCATCGTTCATGCCCGCTTCCGAAGCGAGTCGCATCTCCAGGTAGAAAAGATCGTCCAGGTGCACGCTGAACGCGCCCGCCTGAATGCCGGAGCCGAGGAAGTTGGCCAGCGGCGCGACCAGCTTCTCGCGCGTGCCGGCGAACAGCTTACGACCTTCCCCGAAGAAGAAGTTCGGGGCGAACATCGCGGTGAAGTCGCGATCGCTGTCGGTCGTCGCGAGCAGGTTCTCCAGTTCGCGACGGAGGAGCGGCGGAGCGCCCTTCACCTTCAGCGTCGCCTGGGCGTCGTCGGGCGTCGCGACCAGAAAGCGAGTCTGGTCGTCAGGCAGGACGATCATCGATTCGCCGCGCTCGAAATAACCCATCCCCTCTTCGAGCGTGATGTCGGGCATGTCCCATTTCGCGAGCAAGTCTTCCCGCGTCAGCTCCGGCAGGGGGTCGACGCGGAGAGCGACTCTGGGGAAGTCGTTTCCGTTGGGGAAGATGGCGACGACCAGGCGGTCGATCTCGCTCCACGAAAGGCCCGACGCTTCCTCGATCCAGTCGGCGCCGGCGGCGACGTCCGGGCCGAGCGCGTCCTTTTCCAACAGGACCGCGCTGCGCGGATCGCCGACGATCTGCGACGGCCGGAGAAACAGAAAGACCTGCGAGTCGGGCGGAACCAGATCGAGCGACCAGGGCTCTCCCGAAGTCGGCGAAACGTAGAGCGCGTCCGGATCGTCCGTGACGTTCGTCGCCGTGGCGTTCGCCGACGCTCCGTTCACCGGCGGGACCGTCGTCCCTCCCGTTCCTGACGTCGGGACCACAGGCGGACCGTTCGCGTCGGTCCCGTTCGCTCCGGCTCCGTTCGGATCCGTCGTCGCCACGTCTGACGAGCCGTACGTCATGAACGCATAGATCGCCCCGGCGGCGAAGAGCGCCGCGCACACGCCTGCGGCGATGGCAGGAACCAGCTTCTTCGAGACGCGCTTCTTCCGGACGACGAACGGGGCTCGTTCGCCCGGCGCGGCGCCGTCGGGAGCGCTCGCGGCGGCGACTCCAGGAGCCAGGTTCACCGCGACAGGATTGATCGCTGCCGGCCCTGCCGGAACCGCGCCCGCCATCTGGGTATTCAGGGCCTTCTCGCGCTGCGTGCGGGCGAGCCGGGCGCGCTTCGCCTTGACCCACTGTTCGTAGGGCGCCGCGGTCTCGGGCGGCATCGCGACGCGCGGCTTCTTCAGGTTGGGGGGCAGGAGCGAGTCGGCCTGTTCCTTCAAGTCGGTCGCGGTCTGGAATCGCACCTCCGGGTTCTTCGCCATCATGTAGGCGACGAGCTTCGCGATCGGCTCGGGCACGCCGAGCGCCTTCAGGTTCTCGATCTTCTCGCTGGCATGCCGGGCCAGCTTCGTCGCGACGTCGCCTCCCTGGAACGGCGGTCGTCCCGTCAGCATCTCGAACGCAAGGCAACCCAGGGCGTAGATGTCCGTCTGCGGGTTCGGGCGCTGCGTCGGAAGTTGAAACTCCGGCGCCAGGTAATCCGCGCGGCGCTCCAGATCTTCCGGAGAAGCCTCCGCCATCTCGGCGAAGGTGCCGCGGCGCTGCGACGGATCGACCAGCAGCCGGACCGCGCCGTTCGTCGTGGCGAAGATCCGCTCCGGGCGGAAGTCAGCCGCGGTCGTTTTCTTCTCGTGCAGGGCCTCCAGCCCCATCGCCACGTCGCGCACGACGCGCACGACCTCTTCCGGCGGCAGCGGGCCGTTCTTCAGCCAGTCGCGAACCGTCAGCGCGCCCGGATCCTCGTACACGAGAAACCGAAACGAATCGAGATCGACCGGCTCCAGAAACGGCAATACGAAAGGATGCCGCACCGCTGCGAGCTTGAGCGACCGGTCGACGATCGTCTTCCAGAGCGACGCGTCGGTCAGCGCCTCGCCGCGCAGGAACTGCAGCGCGACCAGGTGGCTGGTCGGCACGTGAACGGCGCGGAACGTCCCCGCGAGCGCGCCCTGCGCTACGCGATCGTAAACCTTATAATCGCCGTAAAAGAACGGTCCGGGACGTCCCGCCTTGAGCACCAGCGACTGGTATTCCGTCAGCGCGTTCTGCTCGACGAGCCAGTCGACGAGCGTCGACAGATCCTCCGGATGCCGCTCGCCGGTCGCTCGCTCGAACTCCGCTTCGAGCGCATCGCAGACGTCCTCGGTATACAGACGGCTCTGGCGCAGCAGGGACCAG
Source organism: Lignipirellula cremea (assembly GCF_056501455.1). Lineage (NCBI taxonomy): Bacteria > Pseudomonadati > Planctomycetota > Planctomycetia > Pirellulales > Pirellulaceae > Lignipirellula > Lignipirellula cremea. The sequence goes on along the minus strand of NZ_CM151415.1, from coordinate 2,899,613 downwards.
AAATCCTCGGCAGCCACGGCGTTCATGCGCGGACACGTTCCTGAAAAAGTAGCCCGATCGTCATCGGCATCCCGCGACGAATCTGGGCGCCATGCCCAGGTCGCGACGCAGCGCGGGCATGGCGTCGATGAAAACCGGGCGAAGCGACGCCGCGCCCGAACCATCTTGAAAGATCGACATGAAGGCCTTCGAGGCGACGCAGAATTATTTTAACCGAGCGGCGGACCTGCTTCGAATGCCTGACAGCGTTCGGAAGCTTCTGATGACGCCCCAGCGCGAGATGACCGTGCAGGTGTCCATCGAGATGGACGACGGGCGAATCGAGACGTTCGCTGGCTACCGCGTGCAGCACAGCGCCGTTCGCGGACCGATGAAAGGGGGCCTGCGGTACCACTATCACGTCGACCTGGACGAGGTCCGGGCCCTGGCGTCGCTGATGACGTGGAAGACCGCCGTCGTGAACCTTCCTTACGGCGGAGCGAAGGGGGGCATCTGCGTCGACGCCGGGAAGCTGTCGAAAAAGGAGCGGGAGCGGCTGACGCGAAAATTCGTCGACCAGATTCACGAGATCGTCGGACCGCGCAAGGACATTCCGGCTCCCGACATGGGGACCGGGGCCCAGGAAATGGCGTGGTTCCGCAATCAGTGGGAAAAGTACTACGGCTTCAACCCGGGCGTCGTCACCGGAAAGCCGGTCGAGGACTACGGCGCCGAAGGCCGCGAGGAGGCGACGGGGCGAGGCGTCGGCATCCTCACGTACAAGATGTTGAAACGACTCGGTCGCGATCCGCAGGGAACGACCGTCGCGATTCAAGGATTCGGCAATGTCGGGTCGCACGCGGCGAAGTACCTGCATGAATCGGAGTATCGCGTCGTAGCCGTAAGCGACGTCAGCGGCGCCTACTTCCGCGCCGGCGGACTCGATATCAAGGCCATGCTGCACTACTACGTCGAACAGGGTCTGTCGCTGAAGGGTTACCCCGACGCGGAGCGGATCTCGAACGAGGACCTCCTGCGGCTGAAGGTCGACGTCCTGATTCCCGCGGCGATCGGCGGCGTGATCGACGAGAAGAACGCCGAGCACATCCAGGCGCCGATCGTCATCGAGGCGGCGAACGCGCCGGTCACCCCGGAGGCCGACGATCTGCTGCACGCCCGGGGCGTCCTGGTCCTGCCCGACATTCTCGCCAACGCGGGCGGCGTCACGGTGAGCTACTTCGAGTGGGTGCAGAATATGCAGTACTACAAGTGGAACCTCACCCGCGTCCGGCAGGAGCTCGACGCGTATCTTTCGCGAGCGTTCGAAGAGGTCTGGCAGGAGGCGCACGAACGCGAAATCAGCCTCCGCAACGCCGCCTATCTGCTCGCCATCCGTCGCGTCCACGGCGCCGCGGAACGGGCCGGCCTCACGTGATTTGCGGTAGGTCGACCCGGGCTCTTTCGTCAGGCTCGACGGTTCTGTGTGCCATGCCCACATCTCCGAAGGAAGGGTGGGCATGCTTCAGGGCCGGCCGAACCTTACCTGCCCACCCTGCTGGCGCGATGTGGGCATGGCACACGTGACATTTACGACGGTTCCAACTAGCCGTTCAGGCATTGCCTGACGACGACGTCTGCAAGGTCCGCAGCTGAACGACGGCCGGATCGAAGTCTCCGTCAGGCGATGCCTGACCTGCGGAAGGAGCGCCTCATCGCGAACATGAGCGACGAACGCGAAGTCCTACTCCGCTTTCGCGGCGCGGGACGAAAGTATCTTTCCGGCGAAGTCGAAACGATCGCTCTCGCGGACGTCGATCTCGATATCGACGCAGGAGAGATGCTCTGCATCGTCGGACCGAGCGGCTCGGGCAAAACGACGCTGCTGAATCTCGCCGGCGGACTCGATTCGCCGACGTCGGGCGAGGTCCGCTATCGCGACTTCGACCTCGGCAGAGCGAACGCTCGACAACTGACTCGCTACCGCCGGGAGAAAGTCGGCTTCGTCTTCCAGTTCTACAACCTGGTGCCGAACCTGACGGCGCTGGAAAACGTGCAGGCGGTCACCGAGATCAGTCCCGATCCGCTCGACCCCCGGGAAGCGCTCGAACGGGTCGGGCTCGGCGCGCGGCTGCATCATTTCCCCGCGCAGCTCTCGGGCGGCGAGCAACAGCGAGTCGCGATCGCCCGGGCGGCGGCGAAGAACCCGGAACTGCTGCTCTGCGACGAACCGACCGGGGCGCTCGATCGGGAAACCGGCAAGGCGACGCTGCGCCTGCTCGTGGACCTGAACCACGATCTCAGGACGACCGTCGTCATCATCACGCATAACCTCGCGCTCGCCGACGTCTGCGAGCGGGTCGTCCAGATGCGCGACGGTCGCATCGCCAGCGTCACTCGCGTCGCGAACCGCGTCGAGCCGGAGGCGGCCGCGTGGTAAGTCAGCTCGACCGCATGCTCGGTCGCGATCTGTGGAACCACTTGGGCGTGATCCTGGCGATCGGCGGCGTCCTGGCAGTCGGACTCGGCTGCTTCGTCGGGATGCAGAACGCCCACCGGACGTTGCTGCAGGCACGCGACGCGTACTACGCCCGGTGTCGCATGGCGGACTATTGGATCCGCGTCGAGACGGCTTCGAACGCGGAAGTTCAGCGTGCGGCGTCGACCCCGGGAGTGGCGGAACTCCAAGGGCGGATCAGCCTGCCGGTCCGAGTCGAACTCGAAGGCGCGGCGACGAACGTCAACGCGATCCTGGTTTCAGCGCCCGACGAACGCGAACGGACGCTGAACGATCTGATCGTGCTGCGAGGCGGATACTTCTCCGATCCGTCGCGCAACGAGGCGATCGTCTCTGACAAGTTCGCTCAGGCTCATCGACTGAATCCCGGCAGCGAACTGATCCTCACCGTCAATCGCCGACGAGAGCGGTTCACCGTCGTCGGCGCCGCGGTCAGCAGCGAGTTCGCCTTTCTCGTCGGTCCCGGCAGCCTGCTTCCCGACCCGTCCGCGTACGGAGCGATCTACGTTCGGAAGTCGCTCGCCGAGCGCCTCGCGAACCTGGAAGGAGCGTCCAACGAAATCGTCGGCACGTTCGTGCATGACGCGAACGGCGAAGAGCTCAGCGAAACCGAGCGCCGGACGACTCTCGCGCTGCTCGAATCGCGTCTCGATTCCGCAGGCGTCACCCGCGTCACGCCGCTGGCCCGTCAGGCCTCGAACGAGATTCTCGAGGGCGATATTCAAGGGATCGGTTCGATGTCGGCGGTCGTGCCCACGGTCTTCCTGATCGTCGGCACGCTGCTGATCAACGTCTTCCTGCAGCGGATGGTGCGAAACCGCCGGACCGTGATCGGCACGCTCAAGGCGCTCGGATACTCCGACGGTGCGATCTTCTTTCACTTTTTGAAGTTCGGCCTGATCGTGGGAGGCGGCTCCGTCGCGGCTGGCGTGGCGCTCGGCCTCGCCATGGCGTACGGCCTGGTCCTCGTGTTCGACGTCTACTACCAGTTTCCTTCGCTGCCGTTCGAGCCGAACGCCGTCTCGCTGATCGGAGCAGCTTCGCTCGGTCTGGGCGCCGCAGCCACGGGCGCGACGTTCGCCGCGCGGAGCGCGATGCGGCTGCCGCCTGCCGCGGCGATGCGACCCGCAGCGCCGGAGGTCGTCGGCGGTCGCGGAGTCTCCTCCTGGGCCATCTGGCGGACGCTTCCCTTGCAGATCCGGATCGGCGTGCGAAACGCGCTTCGCGCGCCGGGTCGCGCGGGGATCGGCATCTTCGCGAGCGCGATGGGAACCGCGCTACTGGTCTGCGGTCTTATGCTGACCTCTTCGCAGGACGCGCTGATCGAAGTCGCCTTCAAGAAACAGGAGCGACATGATCTGGAGGTAGTCCTCAAGGACGTCGCTCCGCTCGACGAACTCGACACGTTCCGGCGACTGTCCGGCGTCGATCGGGCCGAGCCGAAGCTCGACCTTGCGGTGGAGTTTCTCGGTCGCGAGACGCGCGAAGGGGCGATCTCCGGTCTGTCGTCGACCGCGATGCTGACGAGGCTCTACGACGCGAACGGCGAGGAGTTTCGACTGCCGGAGCGAGGCATCGTGCTCTCGTCCCGCCTGGCGGACATTCTCGGCGTCGAAGTGGGCGAACCGCTCCGCTTTCGCACGCTGACGGGCGAGCGACGCGAGTACGTCGCGCCGGTCGCGGCCGTGACCGAGACGTTTCTCGGCGCCGCCGCCTACGCCCGCATCGAATCGCTGGCCGAGATGATTCAGGCGGAGCCGCACCTGGCGTCCGTGCAACTGGCCGTCGAGCCGGGCGCAGAGGATCGGCTGAAGCGGCAGATCGCCGCGATACCGGGAGTGGAGTCGACGGTCGACCGCCGCCGGATCGGCGAATTGCTCGACGAGACCCTGCTGCGCAACCAGACGGTATTCGTCGTCGTCCTGGTCGGATTCGCGGGGACGATCTTCTTCGGCGGGTCGCTCAATGCGGCGCTGGTGAACCTGGAGGAACGCCGTCGCGAGACCGCGACCTGGCGGGCTCTTGGTTATGATCCGTGGGAGATCGGTTACCAGTTCTTCGTCGAGAGCGCGACGGTTCAGGCGCTGGGCGTCCTCTTCGGCCTGCCGCTCGGCTACCTGCTGACCGTGCTCGCCGCGGAGGGCGCGGCGACCGACGTGCTCCGGCTTCCCATCCTGTTCGAGCCGCTCCGCATCGCCTGGGCGCTGGTCGCGGCAGGCATCTTCACCCTGCTGGCGCACGCGGTCGTGCAGCGACTGATCTTTCGCTTGAACCTGCTCGAATCTCTGAAGACCCGCGAATGAAGCGCACGCTGATCGCGATCTCGATCCTGGTTCTGATCGGAACGGCCATCGTCGGCGCCATGCTGCTGGCGCCGGGCGAGGAGGTCGTCGTCGCCGCGGCGCAGCGAGGCGACGTGCGGCGATTCATCGACGAGAAGGGCGTGACGCGTCTGCGCGAGCGCCATCTGATCTCCACGCCGTACGCGGGCCGAACGGAGGGGGTGACGCTGCCCGTCGGAACGTTCGTCGCGCCTGCTCCCGTCGGCCCCGTGATCGCGGAAATGTCGGCGGAGGATCTCGACCTCGAAGTCGCCGCGCTCCAGGCGGTCGTCGAAACGCTCGACGCGCAGATCGCCGAGAATGACGACGTGACCGTCGAGTCCACCGCCAAGCGTCAGGCCGAGAAGTTCGTCGACGCGACGCAGTCGGTAACGGCGTCGGCCAAGGCGCAGACCGAGGCGTCGCAAGCTCGCGCCGACTATGCCGAATCGTTCCTGCGCCGCGTCGAGAGCGTCGCAGGAACAGGCGGCGCGACGCAGGACGAATTGCAGCGGGCCCGCATGCAGTCGGTGGAGGCCAAGGCGGCTTATCGAACCGACGTCTTCACCCAGGAGAGTGTCGAAGCGATTCAGACCGCCGTGACGCTGCTGCCCGAACTGATCGCGCAATACATCGACCGCAAGCAACTCTCCCGGACGACGCTCGAAAAGCAGAAGGCGGAAGCGGTGGCCCGGCTGGAGGAGTCGCTGCTGCGCCGGCGCCGGCGGGCGATCTACAGCCCGGTCGAAGGCGTGCTGCTGAAGCGGACGGTCGTCTCTCCGCAGGCGCTGGCAGCCGGCGCCGAACTGGCCGAAGTCGGATCGATCGAGGATCTGCGGGTCGAAGCCGACCTGTTGAGCGACGACGCGGTCGAGCTTCGCGCGGGTCAGCCGGCGGAGATTTACGGGCCTGCCGTCGGACGCGAAGCGGGGAACGGACTTCCGGGAACCGTCGAACTGGTGGAGCCCGAAGGCTTCGAAGAAGTCAGCTCGCTCGGCGTGGAGGAGCAGCGGGTGCGCGTCGCGATCGAGCTTCCCGAAGCGACGCGAGAGACGCTGGTGCGCGATCGAAAGGTCGGCGTCGAATACGCCGTCCGCGTTCGCATCGAAGTCGAGGCCGCGACCGACGCAATCTATGTTCCGCGAACGGCTCTCTACCGCGCAGCGGACGGCAGCCGACGGGTCTTCGTCGTCGACGACGGACGCCTGCTCAAGCGGGCGGTGAAGACCGGCATCCTCACCGACGAAGCGGCCCAGATCGTGGAGGGATTGGCCGAAGGCGAACTCGTCGCCCTCGCGCCGGAGAACAGCTACCGCGACGGCATGAAGGCGACGGCTGTCGAACCGTAGAACGGCGCTTCCGATAGGGCTCGGGGGACGGTCGTCCCCCGCTCAGACGAAGACCGCCTGCGTCAGCTCAGTCCGGCATCTCGCACGACAGGCCGCCGGCGGCGGGAACGTACCCGACGCGGGTATAGTCCATCACCATGCGGTGGGCGCTGAACCGCCAGGCGAGACTCGCGATCGAGTTCATCATCCGCTTGATCCACGCCTGCGGCAGGCCGTCGACGTCGCGGTCATAGAACATCGGAACGAGCTGATTCTCGAGCACGTCGAAGAGCGCCTCGCCGTCCCGCCGGTCGGTGATCTTCTCGTCCGAATGGTGCGAGCCGCGTCCGATGGCGAAGCCGTTCTCGCCGTCGTAGGCTTCCGCCCACCAGCCGTCGAGGATCGAGCAGTTGAGCCCGCCGTTGAGAACGACCTTCTGACCGCTCGTGCCGGACGCTTCCAGGGGACGTCGCGGGTTGTTCAACCAGACGTCGATCCCCTGAATCATGTGCCGGCAGACGTTGATGTCGTAGTCCTCGATGAACACGACGCGATTCGCGAACCGGGGATCCTTCCGCATATTCGCGATCTGCTGGATCAGGCGCTTGCCCGGCTCGTCCTTTGGATGCGCCTTGCCGGCGAAGATGAACTGCACCGGTCGGTGCGGATCGTTGACGATGGAATCGAGCCGGTCGAGATCGAGCAGCAGCAGGTTCGCCCGCTTGTACGTCGCGAACCGCCGCGCGAAGCCGATCGTCAGGATGCGCGGATCGAGGACGTGACGCGCCGCCTCGACGGAATCCTCCGCCTCGCTCCGTCGGCGGAGTTGTCGGGAGAGGCGACGACGCGCGAACTCCAGGAGCAGGTTTCGCAGCGCGATGTGGGTCTCCCACAGTTCGCCCGGGTCGATGCCGTAGACATGCCGCCAGATCTCCGGCTGCCCCATGTCCTTCATCCAGCCCGCCGGAAAATTCCGGTCGTACAGGAGCTGCATCTGGTGAGCGAGCCAGCTCGGGATATGCACGCCGTTCGTGATGTGACCGATCGGAATTTCTTCCTCGCTCCGCCAGGGCCAGAGGTTCGACCACATCCGCCGCGACACGTGTCCGTGCAGCGAGCTGACGGCGTTCGCCCTGCGCGAGAGCTTGAGTCCCAGCACGGTCATGCAGAACGACTCGCCGTGATTCTGCGGCTCGACGCGGCCGAGGCCCATCAACTGCTCGTAAGAGATTCCCAGCGCATCGCGGAGCGGTCCGAGATGCTCTTCGACCATCTCCGGCGCGAAACGGTCATGCCCTGCCGGCACCGGCGTGTGGGTCGTGAACATCGTCTGCTGCCGGACTTCGCGAAGCGCCTCGTCGAAGGTGAGGCCGTCCTCGACCATCCGCTGCCGAATCGCTTCCAGCGGGCCGAAGGCGCTGTGACCTTCGTTCAGGTGATAGCAGCCCGGCGTGTAGCCGATCGCCGCGACCGCCTTGACGCCGCCGACGCCGAGGAGCAGTTCCTGACGAATGCGAACCCGCTCGTCGCCGCCGTAGAGACGGTTGGTCAGTTCGCGATCTTCCGGCGAATTGCCCTCGACCCGCGTGTCGAGCAGCAACAGCGGCACGCGGCCGATGTCCATTTGCCAGACTTTGGCCTTGAGGGTCCCGGTCCGTGTCTGAATCTCGATCGTCACGGGGGCGCCGTCCGCGTCCGTCGCGGCGCGAATCGGCAGGTTATCGACCTGCGTGTTGACGTAGGCCTCCTGCTGCATCCCGTTCTCGTCGAGCTGCTGGCGGAAGTAGCCCTGCGAATAGAACAGACCGACGGCGACCATCGGCACGCCGAGTCCGCTCGCGCTCTTCACGTGGTCGCCGGAGAGCACGCCGAGGCCGCCCGAATAGATCGGCAGCGACTCGTGAATGCCGAACTCCGCGGAGAAGTATGCCACCGGGCGCGCGCCGAGGACGCCGGCGTGTGTATAGCCCCAGGTCTGCTTGTTCTCCAGATAGACCCGCAGCAGCCGATACGCATGATTGATGCGGCTGAAGAGAACCGTCTCCGTCGCCCGCGCCGCGAGCTTCTCGGGCTCGAACTCCTTCAGGAGGGCGATCGGGTTATGATCGAGCTGGCGCCAGAGAATCGGATCCAGATCCCGGAAGATGGCCGTGACTTCCGGGTGCCACGACCACCAGAGATTGCTCGCCAGCGCCATGCACTTGTCATAAAGCGCCTGCGCCGACAGCTCGGTCGCCTCGATGGGGCGCGTCGTCGCCAGCACTTCGACGACGGGGTTCTCCTTCGGTTGCTCGGTCAGTTCCGTCGGGTTCATCGCAATCCCTTGTTATTCTCACGATACGCTGAAGCCTGAACGGATCACGGAGACCGTTCGGGCTGCAAGTCGTCGTTTTCGTTCGAGTTAGCTGAAGTACGCTCGCTGGCATTCACGATTAACGCGCGAACTCAACAAGTCGGACTTTTCCGGGTTCGGAAGGAGAAGACGCGAAATCGACGTCCGCTGCACAAAGCGTGGCGATCTCCGTTTCGCTTTGCAAGACCTGTTAATCGTTATCCCCCTTGCAGTACCCGGGCGGCCACTTAATGCAAAGATATTCCGCGTAGGCAAAGTAGCCCGCCCTTGCGGCCTCGGTCAGCGCGTCGGAAGTCGTCTCTGCGAATCGATCGGTGTCCTGTGATTCCTGCCGCCATGCTTCAGCCGATCGTCCACGTCGATTCGCCTGCGTTCGAGCCGCTCGTGCGGCGCCTGACGGACCGCGCAAGCGTCGTCGATGCGGGCGGAACCTGGCCGGCGGAATCTCTTGCCGACTGCGTTCGCGCGGGCGTCCCGCAATGGTTTCTGGCGGAAGCGCAGGGGGGACGAAGCTGGTCGGAGACCGACCTGCTGAGAGCGTATGTCCGTCTGGCCGGGGCTTGTATGACGACGACGTTCGTCCTGACCCAGTTTCTCGGCGCCTGCAAGCGGATCGCCGCTGCTCCCGGGTTTCCAGGAAAGGACGAACTGCTGCAGGATCTGCTGACCGGGCGGGCGTTCGCGACGGTGGGGATCTCGCATTTGACGACCAGTCGCCGGCACATGGGGCGACCGGCGCTCGCGGCCCGGCAGGACGGAAGCGAGTTTTTTCTCGACGGTTACAGCCCCTGGGTCACCGGCGCGGAGAAGGCCGACTGGATCGTCATGGGCGCGACGCTCGAGAGCGGCGAAGAGATCCTCGCCCTCGTCGAGACGAAACTCGAGGGCGTCGAGGTCGCCGAACCCCAAAGCCTGATGGCGCTTACCGGCAGTCGCACCGGCGCGGTGCGCTGCGAAAGCGTGCGAGTTCCGTCTGACCGCGTCCTCGCAGGGCCGACGGTCGGCGTTCTCTCCCAGGGCGCCGGCGCCGGAACCGGAGGGTTGCAGACGAGCGCTCTGGCGGTCGGACTGGCGCAAGCTGCGGTCGACTTCCTCCGGAACGAAGCCGCCCAGCGGACGGAACTGGCCGAACCGGCGGAGGCGCTGGCGAATCAGACCGACGCCTTGCTCGCTGACTTGCTGGCCGCGAGCGTCGGCGAGGCAAGCTGTTCCAGTTCCGAAATCCGTCAGCGGGCGAACGGACTGGCCCTGCGATCGTCGCAGGCGGCGCTCAGCGCGGCGAAGGGCGCGGGCTACGTCTCGGGCCATCCGGCGGGTCGCTGGTGCCGGGAGGCGATGTTTTTCCTGGTCTGGAGCTGCCCCGCTCCCGTGCAGCAGGCCCACCTCTGCGCACTGGCCGGCCTCGACTCGCTGTCGAACGGCTAGATCCGCGTTGGAATCGGATCGCGCCGACGGACGAGGTGAAGACGGACTGCCGGATCTGCCGATTCTATGGGATGGAACCGCCGCATACTTGACTAAATACGTCAAGTTAGTAAGGATTCAAGGCAGCCAGAACGCGCGGTTCGCCGCGGTTCGTGATCAACCACTTTGTTTTCGTTTCCGAGGAAGTCGCCGTGGGCCGCGCTGCAGCCGAACTTTCCTACGATTCGGCCGCCAGCCTTTCGCAGCCGGTCGAGCCGCTCGTCTGGACGGACGAGTTGCGCGACGAGATGGCGGCGAAGAGCGCCGAACTCGAAACGGCGACGGCCCAGGAAATCCTGCGCTGGACGGTCGAACGCTTCGCCCCCCGGTTCACGATGGCGACCGCTTTCGGACCCGAAGGAATGTGCCTGATCCACATGCTGGCCGAGGTCGCTCCTGAAACGCCGATCTTCAATCTCGACACGGGCTATCAGTTCCAGGAGACGCTCGATCTGCGCGAGCGGGTCAAGGAACGCTACGGCATCGAGGTCGAACTGAAGAAGCCGGAACTCGACGTCGTCGCCTACGAAGCCCTGCACGGCGGCCCGCTGTACAAGACCAAAGAAGGATCCGACCGCTGCTGCTTCGATCGCAAGCTTCGCGTTCTGGAGAAGGCGGTCGTCGGCTATCACGCCTGGGCGAGCGCGATCCGCAGGGATCAGAGCCCCGACCGGGCGAAGGCCCCGATCATCGGCTGGGACAAGAAGTTCAGCCTGGTGAAGATCAGCCCGCTCGCGAACTGGAGCAAGGGTCAGGTCTGGAAGTTCATCCTCGACCACGACGTCCCGTACAACCCTCTGCACGACAATGGTTACCCCAGCGTCGGCTGCTGGCCCTGCACGCGGGCCATCCAACTCGGCGAGGACGAACGTGCCGGTCGCTGGAGCGGCACGGCCAAGACCGAGTGCGGGCTGCACTCGCTCGACGAAGGCACGCAGGGAACGGACCCGGCACGCAACGTGTGACGGCCCTCGAACGATCGAAACTCGGCAAGTCGATGACCCGCCGCACGAATCTCTGACGCGACGCCCGGACGACGAATCCCCGTGAATCTCTGCGCGAAAACCGAATACGCCTGTCTGGCGCTGGTGGAACTTGCGAGGCGACATGCCTCGCGAGCGCCGGCGCCGGTGCGCGAAATCGCGGAGGCGCAGCGGATCCCCGAGAAGTTCCTCGTCCAGATCCTGCACCAGTTGAAGAGCGCGGGCCTGGTCATCAGCGCCCGGGGAGCGTCGGGCGGATACCTTCTCGCCCGCGATCCGGAGGAGACGACGCTCGACGAAGTGATCGAGGCGATGGAGGGTCGCCCCGCCTTACGGCAACCGGGCGAGCGTCCGACCCCGGCGATGATCGCACTCTCGGGCGTCTGGCAGGAGATCGACGCCTCGGTCAGCGATCTGCTGCGCGCGACGCCGCTGTCGGAACTCGCCCGCCGGTGCGCGGACGCCGACCCGATGTACTACATCTGAGCGCGACGCCCGAGCAGCGGCGGGCGAGCCAGCGGCGAACAGGCGACGCCACGACTAGGCGTTCTCGGCTTGCAGCGGGTTGACGGTCGCATGCCGAGCGAGGGCCGCGCTGGAAGAGAGTTGCAGCTTCTTCTTGAGCTGCTGCCGGTGATACTCGACGGTCTTCGCGCTTAGCTGAAGCGCGCCGGCGATCTGCTTCACGCTCAGACCGCGTCCGATCATGACGTACACCTCTCGCTCGCGCGGGGTGAGCGTGTCGAGCGGGAAGACTGCCTTTCGCCTCCCCGCGGTCCGCGTGACCATCCGGTCGGTCATCTCCTCGCTGAGGTAGATGCCCCCCCGCGAGCGCCTTCTGGACGGCCGCGACGAGCGTCTCAGCAGGCTGGCCTTTGGCGACGTATCCGGAGGCTCCGGCCTGCAGGCACCGATCGGCGAACAGTTCCTCGTCGTTCACCGACGAAATCAGCGCCCTGACGGCCGGATCCGCTGCCTGCATCTGACGAACCAGCTCGAGCCCGTCGCCATCCTTCAAGCGCAGGTCGATAATCGCGATCTGTGGGTGCAGGTCGCCTGCCAGGCGGAGCGCATCCTGGGGCGTCGCCGCTTCGCCGACCACTCGCCAGCCGGGCTGCTTCTCGATCAGCCGCCGCATGCCGATTCGGTACATCTCGTGATCGTCGACGAGCAGAAAGGTGACTGAGCGGTCGTAGGGTCGTTCCATGGCGTTCATCGGTCCTCCTTTGCGAGCCCCCCAGGAAGCCCGGGTCCGGAAGGTGACGACATCAACCTAAACCGCTGGGCGAGCCGATGGAAACGTTTCCGGGCCTTCTCCGGTGGCAATACCAGTCTTTGCGCTCACGGCCCACGAGCAACCCCGTATTTCTCTTAGGGGGTTCCGGGCGCCGCAGAGCACGCACGGCGCCGCCTGGTGACTCGACATTCGTTCGCAAAAAGTCGAGCCGCGCGATCGGACAGATTCTCGGGCCGGTCCGAACGTTACCGTTCGTGCGAACGCCTAGGATGACGAGGGAGGAGACGACGCGTCGGGAATCGGCAGCGTCTCGATCTGACGGCTACCACGAACGAAGGGACGTCGATGCGTGAAGACGACGAACCCGTCTCGAAATTGAAAGCGATGGCGGTGTACGCGAGGATCGTCGAGCAGTACGCGCCCCCCAGCCTGCTGCTGACGCGGGAGCATGAAGTCGTTCACGCCTCCGAAAACGCCGGCCGCTTCCTTGAGGTTCCGTCGGGCGAAGCCACCAGCGACGTCTTCAAGCTGCTCCGCGAACCGTTACGGGTGGAACTCCGGACTGCGATTCACCTCGCGCGCGAGCACGGCAAGCCGTCCCGATCGCGCCCCGTGACGCTTTCGATCGAAGGAGAACTTCGGCGCGTCGTTTTGCAGGTCCGTCCCGCCATCAGCGCTGAACACTCCGAATTCCTGCTCGTCGTCTTCGATGAATGGGAAATATCGAATGCGTGCGCCGACGGACCGAGCGAGGAGTCCGCGGGCATGGAGCAGCGGGCAACGGATCCGACGTCGGAGCTTCGCGAACGGGAACGCCGTCTCGGCGCGCTCGCGGTCGAGCTTTCGCTGGCCGAGCGACGGGAGCGGCTTCGCCTGGCCCATGTGCTGCACGACGATGCACAGCAGACGCTCATCGCGGCGCAGATGCGCCTGAACCTGATCGAAACCGACCTCCTGGACCAGAGCGCCCGGAAGGATCTCGACGAATCGATCGTCCTGCTGAAGCAGTGTCAGCAGACCCTCCGCACGCTCGCGGGCGAACTGGCGCCTCCCGCGCTGGAAGAACGAGGCCTCACGGCAGCTCTGGAATGGCTCGCCAAGCGGATGCGCGAGCAGCATCGTCTGGAGGTGAGCGTCGATGCCGAGCCCAGGGCGGACGCGATCGCGCCGCTCGTCCGCGATCAGATCTTTCAGATCGTGCGGGAGCTGCTGCTGAACGTCGTGAAACACGCGAAGACTGACCGGGCCGAGGTGCTTCTCGCCCGGGCGGACGAAAAGGTCGTGCTGGAAGTCCGCGATCAGGGATGCGGCTTCGACCCGGTCGCGGCCGAAAGGGCGAAGGGCGACTCGTTCGGCCTGTTTCATGCCCGCGAACGGCTTCGCCACCTGGGCGGCGATCTGGAGATATCCAGCGTCGAGGGAGTCGGCTCCCGTGCGATCGTCCGCGTCCCCGCCTCGCCCGAACTTCCCATCGCCGTTCCCATTGCCGACCGCGCGCCGGAAGCCGACTTCGGCGCCGCCGCGCTGCCGCCGATCGCGGCCGGCGATGTCGTGCGAGTCCTCCTCGCGGAGGATCATCAGACCGTTCGCGAGGGTCTCGCCCGGCTGCTCGAACGCGAACCGCGAATTCGGATCGTCGGCGAAGTGGGCGACGGCGCCGCAATTGTGAACGCCGTGCGCAGGTTACAGCCCCAGGTCGTCGTGATGGACATCAATATGCCCGAGGTGAACGGCATCGAGGCGACCCGTCGGCTCACGGCAGCGTTTCCGGGCCTGCGCGTCATCGGCCTGTCGCTGCACGAGGAATCCGACATGGCCGAAGCGATTCTCGAAGCCGGCGCGGAGGGTTACTTCTCCAAGGGAGGCCCCTCCGCCGATCTGATCGCGGCGATCCTCGCGCCGGCGAAGTAGTCCCGCCCGCGCTCGCCTAACCCGTGGTGCGCATGCCCGCGGCGATTCCCTGGATCGTCATGCGGAGAAGCTCACGAATGGGCTCGATCTCCGCTGGGGTCGCGGAGTCGGGCAACGCGCGGAGGCGCCGGATCCATTCGACCTGCAGGAAGTTCAGCGGGTCGATGATCGGATTGCGAAGCCGGATCGAGCGACGCAGCCAGGGAATCCGCGACAGCAGATCGGTCTGCCGCGTGATCTGCACGATCTGCATCCGGGTCCGGCGGTACTCTTCGCGGACTTGCTCGCCGATCTCGTCGCCGATCTTCTGATCCTCGCACAGTCCTTCGTACAGCCGGGCGATCTCCATGTCCGACTTCACGAGCGCGAGTTCGGCGTTGTCGATCGTTGCGGAGAAGAAGGGCCAGCTTTCGTACATCTCCTCCAGCACGAGCATCTGCCCGCCCTGCTTGATCCACGCCTCGATTCCGTAGCCGAGACCCAGCCACGCGGGAAGCATCTTGCGGCTCTGTGTCCAGGCGAAGGTCCAGGGAATCGCCCGGAGGTCGGAGAGTCCTTTCATTTCCCGACGACGCGAGGGTCGCGACCCGATCGGGAGGTTTTCGATCTCGCTGATCGGCGTCGCTTCGCGGAAGTACTGCAGGAAGCCGGGCTGTTCCACGAAGCGCCGGTAGTAGGCGTACGATTCCGCGGAGATCCGATCGACGGCTTCGACCCACCGCGGATCGAGCTTCGGCGCCGGACTGCCCGTGACGAGCAGCGTCGACCAGGTCACCTGCTCCAGATGGCGGTGCGCGATCGACGGTTCGTCGTAGCGCTCGGCGAGCACTTCGCCCTGTTCGGTGACGCGAATCGCTCCGTCCACGGACTCGGGCGGCAGCGACAGAATCGCACGCGCGGCAGGACCGCCTCCTCGCCCGAGCGCGCCGCCGCGACCATGGAACAACGTCAATCGCACGCCCTGCTCTGCCGCCACGCGGGCGAGATTCTGCTGAGCGACGAACTGGTTGCGGCACGCGGAAAAGTAACCGCCGTCCTTGGTGCTGTCGGAGTACCCGATCATCACCATCTGCCACGGATCGGGCTCGATCGCGAGGTAATCGCGATACTCCGGAATCGTCAGCGTCGCATGAAGCACGTCGCCCGAGTCGTTCAGATCGCGGATCGTCTCGAACAGCGGAACGATCGGCAGATGGGGCAGCGACTCGCCGTTCTTCAGCGATTCCCACGCCGAACGCCAGAGTCGCCAGACGGCCAGGACGTCGCTCGGCGCATGCGTCATGCTGATGACGTGGCCGCCGAACGGTTCCCAACCTTCGCGAGCGACCGTCTGCGCGATCAGCCGGAAGAGCTCGACCGTGTCGCGCGTCACGCCTTCGAGCGCAGCGAGCGCCGCCGCGTCGAAGTCGATCGGCTGCGACAGGAGAACCTTCAGCCGCTCCGCTTCCGAGAGTTCGCGATAGTTCTTGCAGACGCCCAGCAGGCGGTAGATGGCGTCGAGCGCCTCGGTATGAACGAGCGAATCCTGACGCACGTCCAGGCGGACCTGGTAGAAGCCGAAGACTTCCGCCTGGATGCGCCAGTTCGCGAGATGCCCGTCGACGATCCGTTCTCCGCCATGCGCGCGAACGCTGTCGATCAGGCGGTCGAGATCGGCGCGGAACTCGTCGGCGCTCGCGTAGGCTCCTTGGACGACCTCGCGACCGCACTCGCTCTCGGCGGAGCGCAGCAGGCGGAATTCGATCCAGCGGAGATACTTGCGATACGTCTCCGGCTCGCTGATTTCGTCGATCCGGTCGGCGAGTTCGGGAAACGTTCGCAGCGCGCGGTGCAGCGTCGCTCGAACTTCCTCCGACGCCTCCACCTGCCGCGCCGACATCGACAGCGCGCGGGACGCGTCGCGGCAGCGTTCCAGATGCTGGCGAATGCCGGCCTGGCGATAGAGCGTCAGGCTCTTTCGCGTGACGTCGACGGTGACGAACGGATGGCCGTCGCGATCGCCGCCGATCCAGGAGCCGAAGCGCAGAAATCTCTGCAACGGCGGCACGTGCCCCGGGTACTCTTCGGCGACCGAGACCTGCATCTCGCGATAGATCCGCGGAACCATGTCCCACAGCGATCGCGCGAACGAGAGGCCGCGTTCGACCTCCTGCTTCACGGTCGGTCGCTCAGGCCGAAGGATGTCGGTCTGCCAGAGAACGGTCAGGTCCGACAGCATCTGCCGGCGAAGCATCTCCCGCTCGCCGGGAAGGGTGTCGGGATCCATCTGCTGACGCAGGCT
The DNA here is from genome assembly GCF_056501455.1 of Lignipirellula cremea. NCBI lineage: Bacteria > Pseudomonadati > Planctomycetota > Planctomycetia > Pirellulales > Pirellulaceae > Lignipirellula > Lignipirellula cremea. The sequence goes on along the minus strand of NZ_CM151415.1, from coordinate 2,883,241 downwards.
CCGCCGCATACGACGCAGGATGGTGCGGATCGTGCGTCGCTTGGCCTCGGTCGGATGGGCGGTGAAGACGAGTTCGATCCGCAGCCGGCGGAGGAGCTTGTCGATGTCCCGCGCGTCCTTGCCGCCCGCCTTCAGAAAGCGAATCGCTTCGCGAATCGATTCGGGGCGGGGTCGGGGGTAGGACTCGCGCTCCCGATCGCGAAGAACGCGGATGCGATGGTTCTCTTCGGCGACGTTCGCCAGGTCGAGAAACACGCCGTACGCCCAGGCGACCGTCTTGGCGTCCTCCCAGGAGGTCGACGCGACGAAGCGTTTCAGATCGTCGTCCGCTCCGGGAAGTCCGCGCCGGCGCGCTTCCGCGAGCGTACGGATGCGGCTGACGACTTCATGCTTTTGCGTCCCCGCCTGCTCTCGAACGACCTCCAGAATCAGGCTCTCGAGATGCTCGAATTCTTCTTCCAGCACAGGCAGGCTCGTAGGCAAGGTAAGCGGGCGATGTAAGTCTCAGGGAATTCGCTGTGTGACGGCGATGAAAGTCTAGTTGTCCGATTCGCCGCTCGGTTTCTCTTCCAGTCCGTCGAAAAGATCGCCGACGGGCGTTCCGCCGGGAAGGACCTGCGGGTCTTCCGCCTCGGCGCTGGGGTCGGTGACCGCTTCCGGAGGATCGGTCGGTTCCCCTTCCGCTCGGGCACGAAGGGAGGCATCCGACAGGGTCGGCCGCAGAAAGTCTTTCGGTCGTTCCAGCGTCACGGCCGGATCGGCATCGTCGCTCGGCGCTTCGGTCGCGACCGCCGGCGAAGCGTTCTCCGGCGCCGTAGCGGAACCGTCGCTCGCTATCGAGGCCGAAGCAGAATCGCTTCCGGGAAGCGCTTCGTCATCTTCAGCGACGTCGACCGTTTCAGTATCGACTTCCGCCGTGGGCGCTCCGGAGTCTGCTGCAGGAGGTTCCGGAGTCGCCGGACATCCAGACAGCGCGATCGCTCCGGAGAGCGTGGCGAGCGACGCGAGTCGACGAGCGAGAAGCGCGTGAGACATAGGTTTCTCCCGTCGGCTGAGCGAGGACGGCGCGAAGCCTCTCGACGTCCGTTCGCCGAGAGCCGCCACTCCGCGAATCTAACCGATCGCCCGCGTGCATGCACGATGGCCGACGCGCCTGGGGCGTCGGCGCACGAAAAACGCCCGCAGGCGCGAATGCGACGCGGGCGTTTTTCGAATCTTCGGCTGTAGCGGATCAGACTACGGGGCCGGGGTTTCTTCGACGACCGGAGCCTCGACGGCGGGCTCGGTCTCGACGGCCGTCGAATCGGTTTCGGTCTCGGTGACCGTGGTCGTTTCGGCTTCGCCCGTGACCGGGTCGGTCATGGTGTCCGACTCGATCGTCGTCGTCGTCGAATCGGTCGTGACGGGGGCCACCGGTTCGGCCGGTTCGCAACCGACGAGAACCGCAGTCAGAACGAACGCCGGCAGGATCAGGAACTTCTTCATAGGAAAACCTTCCAGAGAGTGAACAGGTGACGGGGCAGTATGAGAAGAGAGAGTTCGCTCGCTCCGCAGATATTCCCGAGGGCGGGCGAACTTCCCTCCGACTTTGTCGGATTCTGACGATGAGGCGAACTAAAGCGTGCGTCAGGCGCCCTCCGGTCCGACGCATCAGCCGTCGACGCAGGGATAGAGCGAAGTCGGTGAAGGTTTATTCCCCGAGTGAAGAAAAAAGTTCGGAAGAACGCGAGCCGCCAGAACCTCGCGAGAGAATCGAATAGCGTGAAAGCGGTCCGGTCGGGCTGTGCTGCCACCGGGCGCCGGAAAGATGCCGGACGCCGAAAAGGCGTCGATACCCGCGCGGCCGCAGCGCCCTGCGGATTGTGCTGGTCGTCCGATTTCGAGAAAACGGACGCTGATCGCGGAATATTCCCTGCCTTGGCGGACTCCTCTCCTTTGAGCGACTCTTTTCCTTCGGGCGGTCTCGATCGCGAGACATGGCCGAAATTCCTGGAAGAGACGCACGTCGTCGCATACCGCTATGCCTTTCGGCTGTGCGGGACCGCGGCGGACGCTGAGGATTTGACTCAGGCGGCGTACCTGGCCGCATGGGAACGTCGGGACCAGCTTCGCGACCAGGAGAAGGCCCAGGCCTGGCTCCTGGCGATTTTGCGTCATGCCTTCTTTCGCTCGCGGAAGAAGCGCCAGCGCGAGAAAGGAGACGGCCCGGAGGTCCCTGCGGAAGAAATCGCCGACCGAGGCGCCGGAGCGGAATCCACGGCGGATCGCCTCGACGTGCAGACGACGCTCGCGGATCTGCCGGAAGAGTTTCGTCTTCCCCTGGTTCTGTTTTATTTCGAGAATCTGAGCTACCGCGAGATCGCGGAACAACTGGACGTCCCGGTCGGTACGGTGATGAGCCGTCTGGCACGGGCGAAAGAGCGAATGCGAGGCGCCCTGGAAGGGCCCTCAGTCACCCCGTCCCCGACGCAAGCCAAGCATGGATAGCCGCCCCCCATCGCCGCGACGCGACGACGACCTGCCGGTCGGCGCGGAAGTCCGCGCGCGTTCGGCGGGAGAGCGTGCGTTCGATGATTCCGTGCAGCGAGCGCTGCTCGACGTGGCGATTCCGCAGGGAATGCTCGCGCGGTTGATGACCATTCCCGACGAAGCCCTCGAGCGCGAGTCTCCGACGCCGGTCGCGGCCCCCCGGCCCGTCCAGTCCGGCGGCATCAGTCGTCGCGCCGCGATCTACGGGGGCCTCGCTCTGGCGACCGCTGCGAGCCTGGGGATCGGCGTCTGGCTGCTCGAGCCGGCGACCGACTTCGAGAACTGGAACGAGGAAACCCTTTCGCGAAGGGCCATCGCCTGGACGACCTACCTCGAACAGGAGGAAGGCGCCCACGACGACTGGAAGCCGATCGACGCCGCGCGCACCGAGCGGTCGCTGGGCCAGTGGATCCGTCAGGCTCCGGAAGCGGTCGGCCGATATCGCCTCACCGGCACGCACGATCGACGGTTCGTGGGCGACGTCTATCGCTTCGGTTCGGCACAGCGCTCGGACGCGATGCTGTTCGTCGTGGATGCCGCGACGCTTCCCGGCGACCTGCCGGCCTCGCCTCCGGCCAGTCCCCCCTGGACGTCGGAAGGCTTCGCCATCGGCATGTGGCGCCGCGGGGATAAGCTCTACGTCGTCGCGGTGCGCGGCGACGCCGACGACTACGCGCGCTTGATCCGCCCGCAGAGCGTGGCGTAAGGCTCTGCGTCTGAACCCGTATCGCAAAAGCCTCTATATCGCGGTGGAGTGAGCACGGAATGCCTCCGTTCCGCGCGGATCAGCGACCCGCTTCCTTCGTCTCTCCGCGTGCCTTGCGGCCCTCGGCTTCTTGTGCAGACTCCTCCGCCGGCGCTGCGTCGGCAGCCTCTTTGTCCGCCGGCTTCGCGAAACCTGTCGGCTCCGTGCCGTTCTTGCGGAACGCCTCCAGGGCGGCGAACGACTTCTTCCTCGCTTCCGCATCGAAGAAGCCGATCGTGGAAGAATTGAAGACGACCGTCGGATGAGGGATCGGCTTTCCGAAGCCGAATTCTTCCGGCTGGCGACCGAGCAGTCGGATCGCCACCACGGCGGCCAGATCGCGGATCTGCGTCTCGCGATTGCGACCCTTCTCCTCGTTCTGATGAAGCGTCGCTTCGTCGGCGAAGAAAGGCTCCAGATGGACGATGTCCTTCGCGTCGCCGAATTTTGCCAGGGTCAGCATGGCGTGCTGCGTGACGTGCTCCTGCGGATTCTGTTCATTGTCCAGCGTCTTCCGCGCCAGTTCGACGCCGCGCGGCAGCTCGCATTGCATGGCCCAGTGCAGCCCCATGTAGGCGTCGGGTCCGTACATCTGCACGATGAAGTCGCTCGCCAGTTCTCGTAGCATTTCGCGGGTCTTGCCCGATTCGATTCCGCTGCGGAACGCCTGCTGGTGCCAGAGCGCGTTCATCGCGCTGAAGTGGTACTGCTTCGGCTTGAAGTTCTCGACGTCCGCCGCGAGCAGGAAGGCCGCCGCCGTGCCGAGCTTCAGCGTCTGCCCCGCGTTCAGTTCGAACTGCACGTCGGCCAGACGTTGGTCGAAGACGGGCTCCAGGGCCTCGACCCCCTCCGCGGCGACGGCGAGAAGCTCGCGCTCTTCCCGCGTCATTTCGACGAACAGTTTCCGAATCGGAAGGTCGTCGCCGAAGCGCGCCCGAACTGCCGACCACATGGGCAGTTCCTGTCCGTCGGGACTCGGCTGGCCGTTCTCGAACGCCTGCAATCGCAGGACGAAGTCCTTTTCTGCCAGGATCGCGAGGATGCGCAGGCAGCGGTAACGGACCTCCCGGTCGGTCGACTTCACGCCGGCGTCAAGCGAAGCCTTCGCGTCCAGACCGAGCGCGAGCAGTCGTTCGCTCGCGACCTCGCGTTCGTTGAAGTCGGGCGATCCCAGCGCCTGCACCAGCTCGTCCGGAGTCGGATCGGCGGCGACGCTCGCCTGGGCGAAGAGGGTTCCGCAGACGATCGCCGCGATCGCAATGACGGCTCGCTTCATCGACGGAAGACTCCCCGGACGATTCGATCGGATTTCCAGCCGCGGGAAACCTCCGCCCTGTCGAGCAGGCGGGGGATCCGCTTTACGCCCTATTCTAAGGCCCCGAACGGCCTTGGCGAACGGTTTCCTGCGACTGCGGCCAAGATCGGGGCGCTTCGCGGGGCGGGCCCGAATATCAGGGGACCCCGGCGAACTCGATCCTGCGGATTGCGAAGCGGATCGTTTCCAGTAAGATGGAGGACGCCTGAATCGTCCCGCGGACTGCGCGGGCGCGACAAGGGATTTGCGGCCGCTTGCAGCCTTCGATCTGCTAAAGAGCCACCGCTTTCGCCTCGCTGGCGAACGTTCGACGTCGCGCGACGCAGGTCGCACCCGTCCGTTCGATCCAGACGCACGAGGCGACTCCGGTCGATTCCGCAGCGCGAGAGCTTTCCGGGAGAGCGCCATCCTCCCGACGCCGCGACTCCCTGCGAATCCAGCAACCGGAGCGCTTTCGATGTCTGCCGATACGACCCCCTCTCTCGGTCCCGCGACCCCCGGTCAGCCGAACTCGTCTCGCGGCCGGTCGACCCCGTCGCACGGTCCTTCGACGATCGCCGTGCATGCAGGCGAGGCGCGTCAGAAGTTCGCCGATTCGATCACCGATCCGATCATCTGCGCGTCGACCTACACGTTCACGAACACGCAGTCGATCATCGACTTCATCGAGCAGGATCAGCCTCGCGAAGAGTACGGACGCTACGGCAACCCGGGCGAGAAGGTCGTCGAGCGGAAGCTCGCCGCGCTCGAAGGGGGCGAGATGGCCGTCCTCTATTCGTCCGGGATGGCGGCGATCGTCGGCCTGCTGATGGCCAAGCTCAATCAGGGAGACGAAATCGTCTTCTTCGACGAGTGCTACCATCGCAGCCGGGAGTTCTGCCTGAAGCATCTTTCCCGCTTCGGCGTCGTCACTCGTCAGGCGAAAACGGGCGACTACGACGCGATGGAGGCCGCCATCGGTCCGAAGACGCGGATGCTGGTCAGCGAGTCGCCGACCAACCCGCACCTGTCGTGCATCGACCTCGAACGCTTCGCCGACATCGGAAAGCGTCGCGGGGTGGAGACGCTGATCGACGCGACGCTGGCGACGCCCTACAACCTGCGCCCGCTGGAGCATGGCGTCGACTACGTCCTGCACAGCGCGACCAAGTACCTGGGCGGCCACAACGATCTGCTCGCGGGCGTGATCATCGGCTCGAAAGAAAAGCTCGACGCCGTGATGAAGCTTCGCGGCATCCTGGGCGCGATCAACTCGCCGCATAACATTTACCTGCTCGAACGGGGGCTGAAAACGTTCGAGCTCCGGATGGACCGCCACAACGCCAACGGCCTCGCGGTCGCGGAGTTCCTCGCCGCGCATCCGAAGGTCGAGAAGGTTTACTACCCGGGCCTGCCCGATCATCCCTATCACGACGTCGCCCGCGCGACGATGCGCGGCTTCGGCGGACTCGTGACGTTCCTGGTGAAGGACGCCGACTGGCGTCAGACGGCGAACGTGGTCGATTCGACGCAGATCTTCCGCATCGCCCCGAGCCTGGGGGGCGTCGAGTCCCTGATCGAGCAGCCGCTGGTGATGAGCTACTACAAGCAGACGCCCGAGGATCGCAAACGCTTCGGCATTCCCGACAACATGATCCGCCTGGCCTGCGGCATCGAGAACAGCGAAGACCTGATCGCCGATCTCGACCGGGCGCTCGAGGCGGCACGGTAGATTCATAATGAACCGGACTGTCAACCGACCGGAGGTCGATCAGCATCTTACCTTCCGGGAGGAGGCTATAGAGCAACTTCGCAAGTGTTAAGTAGCGATCACATTCTTTCGTCTTCTTCGTCCCACTGCTGAGTCGCTCGCCACTCCACCTCTGCATCCCTAATTTCAGATGCTGCCCAGTCTCGCACGCGTTTCAAGGAATGATTGAGCAGGGGCGACATCTGACGGCGCGTTGCTTCTAGCGTCTCGGCAGACGGACTGCTCCATTCAAAGTAGTGTCGCCCAGCTAGAAACCATTCAAATGCGGTCTGGTCCTCATCGTAGTGAGTGAAAAACCATTCTGTTACTGGAGGAAGTGCGACTTCGCCCTCATCTGTTACCGAAGGGCTGGTGATATGCCGGACCAGCCAGCGAAGGTGCTCGGAACCGTGGCGCTCGATCCAACTCGAGATAACACTTACCCCTAGTGCATCCGCCAGTCCGGGAAGCTTAATGATCCCAAGATACGGACGTCGCTTCGGAGTCAAAATAATTCCCCCCAGAACTTCCATAACTCCACCGGGGTCGCTGGTTGCTGCCTTAATCAGCGCAGACTCCGGGTGCTGAAGTCTCCAAAGCGAGTCATCTGGATTCGTAAGCCCACCGAGGACGATTTCGGCAATTTGGCGGGGGAATATATCGCTGATCAGTTCCGCAACGCGGATCCAAGTATGTCCCTGCCTACGCGACCGCGAAGGGATTGGACTAGAAAGCAGTCGTAACGCGGCGTCGGCCAAAGTTGAATCGTCGATCGACTTATCTGAGTGAGACCATATCGAAATAAGGTCTAAACCAGTCTGTGCGGCGTCCGGATCGCCTTCGGCGTTACGTTGGAGGCATTCCTCTATTGCTCGGAGCCGATGCTGCGAAGCCAGCGTTGATACCCAATCGCCGGCGGCAAGTCGCCGTAGGTATCCGGTTCCGGATTGCCCCAACGCCGGGAGGAACCGCAGCAATCGCTCAAAGCCTCGGGATGATACATCTGCTGCTAGAGTCGCCTGAACCGCCACCTCCGCGCGTTCAGGCCCTAGTTTGTCAAGCACTGATGCCCAGCTGCTCGAAAGCTGGCCTTCCCTCACAGCGGAGCCGCTCAGATACCCAACTACATACGGCCTTGCCCGATCTTCTGCTATCCACTCGCTAACCACCGACTCCAGTCGCGATTTAGAGTCCATCCGACCCATCCAGAATCCAAGCGAATCCGACGACTTGGACTCTGGCGACTGAAACCATTCGGCAAGATCCGAGACGACATCGAGATGGCTATTCAGTTCTTCAGCGAGGAGTTCATACGGCCTGGCCCTGTCTTCTTGGGTATAAACTGACCAGTAATCACGTGCCGTCAAGTCGAGTACTTTGGTATGCAGGTCATCCGGCGCAAGCTCCTTTAGCCACGCTTGAACGTCTTCTGGCGCTGTGCCGCGACGGCGACCAAAGGGCGCCTTCTCTTCGTCGAATGAAGTCCGGAGCTCCTCAAGTTGACCGACTAAACGTCGCCGGAGTTGGGCAACGGGTTTCGTAGAGAATAGGACGCTACGGACCTCGTTCAAGAGCCCCAGATCGGCGAACGCAGCTAGATTGGACACGATGGCATCGAGAGATGCCGCACGCATCTCGCCCGACATATCCAATGTGGCCGCGAGTAACCGGCGTCCCGCCCCCACGCGTAGTTTTGCCAGTTCGACTGAACTGCTAGGGCTCCAGATCGAGGGCACCACACGACCGCCGACGACGCGTGGTGGCAATGGAAGCCCTACGAGCGGAGGTCGGATGCAGTCAAGGACCGCGCCTAGCAGGAGTGCCAACTGACTGGCGTCCGCCCGCCCCAGTCGCTTCATGAGCAGTTCAAAGCGCTCGCGAAAGGGGGTTTCAGTGCCAGCAAGAATAGGCCAGAAAAGACTCCTCCAAACGACAGTACTATTATTGCCAATTCCTCGTTCCGTTTCGTTCAGTGCGAACTGAAAAAGAATTGCCTCGCAATCGTGGAAATGCTCATAGAAGCTGGCAAGGTTTTGGCAGAGCCAGACAAGCTGCCTCCGGCCCCGCCAGCCACCGCCCTCGGGCTCTCCGTCCAATGCCATAAGCGTTCTTGCATCAGCTTTGTTCACTTCGCCTTTTAGCCATTGGAGGCCACGGCTCGGATCGAACTCCGCCCAAGCTTGAAACAGTCGTGACGCCTCGCGACTAGTGAGTCCCAGCAGGCCATAAGGCTTCAAGATTTCAAGAAACGTCTCGCCCACGCGGGCTGAAACCTCCTCTCTAACATCCGCGCTGCAATCCTGGCAGCGTTCCAGAAATTTGCGAGACTGACGAGGTGATAGGCCGCTGAAAAACGTTTCCAGTCGATCTCGGATGCGAGGCCAGACCCGCGTTTCAAAAAGCCATACTGCAAGTGCTCTTGGCGTGGCTTCAAAAAAGTGAAGCGTCGCGATGCCGAGGCCGCATGCAGTTGCGCTATGAGCAGCTTCTCGTAGCCGTTCCGCAGAGCGCTCGAAGTGCGTCGCAAGGAATGCAACTTCGCCATCCACTACGCCAGACATGCCTATATCGAGCGTCGAAGTAAGTACTTCGTAGTGATCGCGGAATGCGGCAGGATCGCCAACGTGAGCGGCGAATAGTTTCATTAATCGCTTCCAAACACCATCTGCATCGACGACTGGCGCATCCCGGAACTCAGGAATCGTCAGTGCTGCTTTAACGAGCAACAGCGCCAGCCGAAGATCGTGGCCCGATCTCGCAGCAATGCTCGCACGAACTGTCTCTCCTAACCCCGGGCCAGCCTCGTTCACCACTGCGCGAACGCCCGTCTCCTCCTCCGGCTCGGCTAAGATCAAAATGTCCCTGCCCACCGTCCTAGACTGACGAACCGCAGGGCCGATGGTTACAATTCGTACTCTCTCGGCAAACTCCCTGACTCTGCTAGCGATTGCGTCGATTTCATGAAGAGGGGTTTCGTCGATTACAAGCTGAACCTGTCGATCTTCGTCTTCGAGGTATCGGTATAATTCGCGTGTAACCTGCTCGAAGCTCGGGACATAGAATATCCCTCGCAGCTCTGCCGTCTTCTGGCACGCCTCTAATGCTGTGCGAGTCTTTCCTATTCCCGATAATCCGGCAATGTGTAGGACGTTATTCTCGTCTTTACTAAGCAGATGGTCTTGAATGCGTTTTGCAATAAGGCCCCTTCCTCCAAATTCAACCCATGTCTCTGTCAGCGTTAGCTCTCGTTTCCATTCCCGAAGTGTAATTATTTCCCTCAGATCTGAGGCAAGCGAAGGAATGTGAAGCGGAATGAGATTTGGGTGACGGTTGATTTCAGCTTGAAGTTGTTCGAGCCAGCAAAAATAGATGAGGTCGCGGCTGACGTGGAGTTGATCTGCCACTTCGTTTGCTTTGCTTCGCAGTTCATCTCTCTTTACATGGCTGGCCGGGTTGACTGCGCACCACACATACGCACGGCCAGCCACTAAGTGCTCAATGACTCTTGGATGAGTGGTAATCTCGCTTTGCAGCGATGAGGCCGAGAGGCCATCGTCTCCGGACTTCAACGACCAGATTGATGGCTGCCGTGGGATGAAGGTCTCAGCCTCTACAGAACTGCCGACAGCGATAACGATATCTCGGCCGCCGTCGCCTACGTTGGTTCTGTAATCCCACTCGATGCTATTGGTCGAAACTCCGCACCTACGTCCAACTGCGCGAAGCAAGTCAAAGGCAAGTGCCTCGAATCGTGTTCCTTCACCTTTGAAATGAGTTGCTAGGTCCTTGACGTCGATTCGCATTCCGACTCCTGTGTTACTCGCGGGCGAAAAGCGACTGCGAGTGCGTCTGAGGCAGTTACTTGACCTGTGCGCGGCACGAGCTGCCGGTCATCGTCCGGCACTGTAGCCGATTTTCGGGTAGGTCTTCTACGTCTCCAATGAAATTCCGCACGCGAGCCATCCACGTCGGACAAGAGCCCGATCCGCTGACGGGGGCGGTCGTGCCTCCCGTTCATTTCGCCTCGACCTTCGTGCAGAAGGGAGCCGGCGAGTGGGGGGCGTACGACTATTCCCGCAGCGGCAACCCGACGAGGCGAAACTTCGAGACGACGCTCGCGAACCTCGAGGGCGCCAGCTTCGAGTCCGGCGGCGGAGCGCTCGCGTTCGCCTCCGGCATGGCGGCCATCCACTGCGTGACGATGCTGCTTTCGTCGGGCGACGAGATCGTCGCGGGATCCGACATCTACGGCGGCGCCTACCGCCTGCTGCATAAGATTTGCAACCGCTCGGGCATCGGGGTCAAGCTGGTCGATACGACCGACCCCGCGCGCCTGGAAGCGGCGCTGACCGACCGGACGAAGCTCGTCTGGCTGGAATCGCCGGGTAACCCGCTGTTGTCGATCACCGATCTGGCCGCCTGTGCGAAGATCGCCCATGCTCGCGGCGCCCTCGTCGGAACGGACAGCACCTTCGCGACGCCCGTGCTGACGCGGCCGCTGGAACTGGGCCTCGACATCGTGATGCACTCCAGCACCAAATACCTGGGCGGTCACAGCGATGTTCTCGGCGGGGCGCTGGTCGTCAAGAATAAGGAACTGTTCGACCGGCTCTACTACGTGCAGAACGCGACCGGCGCCGTGCAGGGGCCGATGGAATGCTTCCTGCTCTCGCGGGGACTGAAGACCCTCGACCTGCGCGTACGAGAGCATTGCCGCATCGCTCAGGAGATCGCGGAGTTCCTCGCCGCGCATCCCCGCGTCACGAAGGTGAACTATCCCGGTCTGCCGGGGCATCCGGGGCACGACGTCGCCAGACGCCAGATGGACGGCGGATTCGGCGCCATGATCAGTTTCGAAGCCGACGGCGACCTCGCGAGGACGAAGCGGCTGGTGGCGAGCACGAAACTGTTCGCCCTCGCGGTGAGCCTGGGCGCGGTGGAATCGCTGATCGAACAGCCGGCCACGATGTCGCACGCCAGCTACGATCCCGCCGACCGCCAGAAGCACGGCATCTCCGACAGTCTGGTGCGACTCTCCGTGGGACTGGAAGACGTCGACGACCTGAAGGAAGATCTCGATCAGGCGCTGCGAAACGCGTGATCGTCGTGAGCTTTCCTGAGCGGGGGATGTTAATCCCCCGAGGCCGGATCGACAGCAGCGCCGAAACCTCGGGGGGTTTACACCCCCCGCTCAGAAAAACGTCCGCCGTAGCCCTCATGCACCTTTCTCCCTCTGACGTCCACCTCTGGCGAATCCGGCTCGACCAGCCGGAAGAGGTGCATCGTCGGCTGAGCGACTGGTTAGACGACGACGAACGGGAGAGAGTCGGTCGCTTCCGCTTCGAGGATCGGCAGCGGGTCGCCTGCGTCAGCCGGGGCGCGCTGCGGGAGATCCTGGCGACTTATCTGAACGATCCGCCCGAGATGCTGAGGTTCGGCGTCAACGTTCACGGCAAGCCCTTCCTGACGGAACGACACGCCGGCCTTAGGTTCAACCTGTCCCACTCCCGGGAATGGGCGCTGGTCGGCGTGACGCTCGAAGCGGAGATCGGCGTCGACATCGAGGCCATCTCGGAGAAACGTCGTACTGAGCAGTTGGCGGGGCGATACTTCTCGCGGGCGGAACAGGCGGAGTACGGCAGCCTGTCGGACGATCTGCGTCTGCTGGCGTTCTATTGCGGGTGGACGCGGAAAGAGGCCTACATCAAGGCCCGCGGCCGAGGACTGTCGCTGCCGCTCGATTCGTTCGACGTGACGCTCGATCCGAAGGGCGAAGCCCGGCTCTGCCGCGCGGCCGACGACGCCGACTTCGCGCGTTGGCGACTGCGAGGTCTTCCCGCTCCCGAAGGCTTCGTCGCCGCCGCGATCGTCGAAGGCGAGAAGACGCAATGGGCGATGGGCGAGTGGAGCCCGTGCGGCACGAACGACGCCTCGTCGCTGGAGAATCTGTCGTAGGACGCTGCTCAATAGAATAGAACGTGCACAATTCCTCGGGGGACTTTCGTCCCCCGCTCAGGCTTCTCAGATACGACGGTACATGAAAAAGATCCTCCTCCCGCTCGGCGACGCGACCGAGGCGCTCGATACGTTTTATCCCTACTTTCGTTTGAAGGAGGCAGGGTTCGACGCCGTCGTCGCGGGCCCGGAAGCGCGGCTGTATCACACGGTGCTGCACGAGATCCCGCCCGACTCGTCGATTCCGTGGGACATTACGCAGGAGCGCCCCGGCTACTTCATCAAGGCGACGGTCGCCTTTCGCGACGTGAACATCGACGAGTACGCCGGGCTCTTCATCTCGGGCGGTCGAGCGCCGGAGTACCTGCGGTACGACCAGCATCTGCTCGAACTGGTCCGCGCCGCGGCGAAGAAGAACCTGCCGATCGCGTGCGTCTGTCACGGCGTCGAAATCCTGACCGCCGCCGGCGTCATCGCGGGACGCACGGCCACGACGGTGGCCAAGTGCAAGCTCGACGTCGAGCAGGGGGGCGCGACCTACGTCGATCGCGAGTCCGTCGTCGACGGCCCGTTCGTCTTCGCCCGCACCTGGCACGACAACGCGCCGCTGATGCGGGAGTTTCTGAAGATGCTGGGAGCGACGGCTTAAGTCGGCGCATCCTGAGCGGGGGACGAATCTCCGTAGGGTGGGCCTTGGCCCACCGTGTGAGAACGCCGGAGAGCGGCGAGTGGTTGCGAGGCCGCTTCGTCGGCGCTGTTGGAGCGGAAGGTAGGCCAAGGCCCACCCTACGAAGCTTCGCTTCACCCCAGCGTTTCGCGCGCCTGGGTCGCGATCTTGCGGAGCACGTCCTTGAACAGCGGGACGAGCGCCTGGACGTCGGCGACCAGCTTCGCATGCCGGTTCGCGCGATCCTCGCGCGTCGAACCTTTCCGCAGCGCCTGTCCGATCTCCTGCATCGAATTGGCGACGGCCACTTCGCGGTCGTGAATCTGGACGAAGCTGCCCAGAAACTGGGGGGCATAGATCCCCATCAGCATGAAGATGCGGTTCTTCGTTTCCGTCGGCAGAGCCTCGGGGAGCGTCGCGTCGGCCCAGCCGAATTCGTTGTTGGCGAGCCAGTCGACCTTTCGCGGGAGCGACAGGTACCAGTCGAATCGACGGTCGAGCAGCGTGTAGAGTTCTTCCATCTTCTCGCGACGGATGCGTCCTGAATCCTGCAGCCACTGATGCCGCGACTGCATCCACGACGACAGGGCGCCAGCCAACGCGCCGGCGACTGTACCGCCGAGCGCGAACAGGCCGTTGACCCACGTTCCGATCTCGCCGTCGCGGCCCGTCGCTCCGTTGCGAGCCACGTTCCACCAGGGACCGTCCGCGTTCGCGGCCGGCGCGGCGTCGCCGCCTCCGACGAGAAGCATCCGCACGACGATGACCAGGGCCACCGCCGCCGCGCCGACGCCCATCCAGCCGAGGATCGATCGCGGCAGCAGGCGTTCGGAGATCCATCTTCCCGCGATCGTCTTCCTTGAACTGTCACATCTGGCGGGGCGCCCGATTCCACAACCCGGCCTGGATCGATCTCACATCTTCCGATCTCACATCGCCGGGACGTTCCACGGATCGTAGGTGCCGAAGCTCCAGACGTGTCCCTCCAGGTCGCGGCACATGAAACCGCGACCGCCGTACCCTTCGTCCTTGATCGGCTGCAGGATCTCGCCGCCCGCCTGGATGACCCGGGAATAGACCTCGTCCGCGTCGGCGACGATCACGTAGGGCGCCTGCGTCTCGCAGCCGTCGATGTCGCTGGGATGCTTCATCAGGCGACCGAAGGGTCCCTCGCGGTTGTCGCCGAGCATGACCATCCCGGCGCCGAACGTCAGTTCCGCGTGCATGACGCCGCCCGCGTCGTTCTTGTAGACCGCCTTCCGCTCGAAGCCGAAGACGTCGCAGAGCCAGTCGATCGCCTTCGACGCGTCCCGGTAGTAGAGGCACGGAATGATCGTCGCGTTCGTCGTCACGTGGCGGTCGTTCATAGCGAATCTCTTCGAACTATCTGAGCGGGGGACGAAAGTCCCCCGAGTCTTTCGGCGCGGCGATTCGGTTCGACCTCGGGGGACTTTCGTCCCCCGCTGAGGTCAAAGCAGCCGTTACTTGAAGTCATTCTCCAGCACGATGCGATAGCGGGCCTTGCCGCTCTTGAGGCGATCGAAGGCGGCGTTGATCTCCGACATCGGAAAGCGTTCCACGATCGGCTGCACGCCGTGACGGCCCGCCATTTCGAGCATCCTGGCGACGGGCACGGGGCTGCCGGTAGGCGAGGCGCCGATTGACTTTTCGCCCCCGATCAAGGGGAAGACGGTCGCCTTGATCGACTCCGCCGCTCCGACCAGATGCAGCCTGCCTCCCGGAGCCAGAGCCGCGATGTAGGCGTCCCAGTCGAGATCGACGTTGACCGTCACGAGAATCATGTCGAACCGACCGGCGACCGAGGCCAAAGCCTTCGGATCCCGCGTTGCCAGGAAGTGATGCGCCCCCAGTTCACGAGCCTCGGCTTCCTTGTCGGGGCTGGTCGAGAAGGCGGTCACTTCGCAACCCCACGCCTTCGCGAAGGCGATGGCCATATGCCCCAGCCCGCCGATGCCGACGACGGCGACCCGCGCGGTCGGACTGACCTGGTTGATCATCAGCGGATTGAAGACCGTGATCCCGCCGCAGAACAGCGGTCCTGCCGTCGAGGGATCGACCCCCTCGGGCAGCGACACGGCCCAGACCGACTGGCAGCGGACCTTCTCCGCGAAGCCGCCATGCCGATGGACGATCGTGCCGACGGTCGACGGACACCGAACCTGGTTGCCCGACAGGCACTGTTCGCAGTGCAGGCAGCTTCGCGAGTTCCACCCGAGCCCGACCTGCTGGCCGACGCTCAGGTGCGTGACGTTCGGGCCCACGGCGCCGATTCGCCCCACCACCTCATGTCCCGGCACGAAGGGATAGGCGCTGATCCCCCAGTCGTTCTGGAGCATGGAGAGATCGCTATGGCAGAGCCCGCACCACTCCACGTCGATCTCGACGTCGTCGTGGGCCAGTTCGCCCGGCTCATATTCGAACGGTTCCAGCGTTCCGCCCTTGGAATGGGCGGCGTAGGCACGGATGGTCATGGCGCTTTCTGCTCTCAGTTCCTTGAGGTCTCAGAGTCGTTCCGAGAGGGAATCGTGAAGTCGCGCCGTCAGAGCCTCGCGAGGTCGGCGTAACGTTTTGCCGGCGTTGTAACTGCGAAGCGATCGGTCTCGACGTCCGAAAACAAACCGACGTTATACGTCGTGGCATCGAACGACCAGTGGCCGGTGTCGTAGTCAACGTAGCGTCCATTCGCTCGCAATTCTGCCCATTCGCCGTCGGCGATTCGGACGCCCCCGACGAACGGAACGGGGCGGCTCCGAACAGCAGCGTTGTAACCTCTTCGGAGATGCTTCGCCTCGAGTTTGCCGTCGACAATCCTCAGCGCGAGTTCGTTGTCCCGCCAGTCTACGAGCGACGAGAACCGCTCGACGATTTCGAATCGCGCGAAATCCTTCGCTTCGTCGAAATCGACTCGATGCAGCGTGACCGGCGCCGCGAACGCTTCCAGCGGAAGCGTGAGTTGACGCGGAAGCGCGTTGCGGATGCGCGCTGCCTCGCCGCCGCGAGACGCCTTCGTCCAACTGCAACGAACTCGCTGGATAATGAAGCGAGGAGCGTTCATGAATCAACTCTGCGGAAACGCCTCCCGCAGCATCGCGAGGCTCTTGGGGACCGCGGTGCGATAGTCTTCCTTCCCTTCGAATTCCAGCGAGACCCAGCCGCGATAGTCCGCGTCGGCGAGGATCTTCGCGATGCGGGGATAGTCGAGGTCGAGCGTGTACCACGTTCCGCCGCCGTAGTAGGTCTTCGCCTGCACGAAGCAGGCGCGCGGCGCGATCTTCACCAGTTCGTCGTACGGGTCTTCCAGGAAGTTGCCCGTGTCAAGCAGGACCTGCAGCCAGGGCGAGTCGATGGCGTCGACGATCCGCAGGATGGCCTCCGGCGTCCGGCTGAGCCCCCAGTGATTCTCGAGCGCCAGGACGACGCCCCGGCTCTCGGCATGCTTGACGCACTCCGCGAGCGAATCGATCGCCCACTTGAAGGCGTCCTCGTCCGTTTTCCCTTCGGGCGTCGGTTCGACGCCGCGCGCGGCCATCAGTTCGTCGAACGTCTTCGTCGTCCCCCAGCGGCCGGTATTCACGCGGATCGTCGGGATCCCCATCTCGTAGGCCTGGTCGACGCACAGGTTCGTATGTTCGACGTTCTTCTTCCGCTCCTCCGGATCTTCCTTGATGAAGCCCTGATGGGTCGACATGCCACAGAGGGGCAGGCCATTTTCGAGCGACAGCCGCTTGAGCTTCCGCAGGTGAGCCGGCTCGTACGATTCCATCTGGACGTGCAGGATTTCCAGGCCGTCGAAGCCCCACTCCGCCGCCAGCGGAATGCACTCCTCGATCGGCATCTTCAGGCCGTCCTGAAACCGCCAGATCGAATACGTCGACAGGCAGATCGGATTCCGCGCCTTCCCGAGCGCGGGGCTTGAGTCCCCCGAATCTTCTTGAGCGTTCGTCGTCGAAGTGCCGAATCCGCCCGTCAGCGCCGCCCCGGCCAGGGCGAGAGAAGTTCCGAGAAAGCCGCGGCGGTTCGTTCCGCGTGCAAAATTATCCGAGGGGGCGCTTGTCACGGGAAAACCTCTCTTCCGGGGGAGTCAGCGGCAGCGAATCAGAAGGCGCGAACCGGGGAGCGAGGGAGAGAGTCCCCATCGGCGACGAACGGTCGAAAGCCAGTTTAGCGAATCGGGAACTCCTTCTATAATCAGCGGATTGCGGAGCGACCGCCTTTTCGGCCCGTCAGAACCCCGCTCCGCCGCCTTTCCCGCGACCCCCAGCCGCATGAACGCCAGCTCGCCTCGCACGATGTTCCAGAAGATCTGGGACTCGCATGTCGTCCATCACGAGTTTCCGCAGCCGGCGATTCTGTACATCGATCTGCAACTGGTCCACGAAGTGACCAGCGCCCAGGCTTTCGAAGGGCTCCGCATCGCGGGGCGGAAGATCCGCCGGCCCGACCGCACGGTCGCCACGCCCGACCACAACATTCCGACTACCGATCGAAGTCTGCCTATCGCGGATCCGATCTCGAAGCAGCAGATCGAGACGCTCCGTCAGAACTGCAAGGACTTCGGCGTCAAGCTGTACGACATCGGCGACGTCAAGCAAGGCATCGTCCACGTCATCGGTCCGGAACTGGGCCTGACGCAGCCCGGGATGACGATCGTCTGCGGCGACAGCCATACGGCGACGCACGGCGCGTTCGGAGCGCTCGCCTTCGGCATCGGCACCAGCGAAGTCGAGCATGTCATGGCGACGCAGACGTTGCTGCAGACGCCGCCCAAGACGCTGGAACTGCGCATCGACGGCAAGCTCGCGCATGGCGTGACGGCGAAGGATCTGATCCTGTACCTGATCGGCGACCTGACCATGCATGGCGGGACCGGGTACGTGATCGAGTACTCGGGCGAAGCCATCCGCGGCCTGTCGATGGAGCAGCGGATGACCGTCTGCAACATGTCTATCGAGGCAGGCGCCCGGGCCGGGATGATCGCCCCCGATCAGACGACCTTCGATTACCTCCGCGGCCGCGAGTTCGCGCCGAAGGACTACGAGGCCGCGGTCGCCAAGTGGAAGCAGCTGCCGACCGACGAAGGGGCGACGTTCGACGCGCGCCGGGAGTACCACGCGAAGAACATCGCGCCGCAGGTGACTTGGGGCACGAATCCGGGGCAGGTCGCTCCGATCACGGCGAAGGTTCCTTCGCCCGGCGATTTCTCGACCGACGTCGATCGCAAGACGACCGCCCGCTCGCTGGAATACATGGGCCTGAAGGAAGGCCAGCCGATCGTCGATATCGCGATCGACCGGGTCTTCATCGGCTCCTGCACGAACGCCCGGATCGAAGATCTCCGCGAGGCGGCGAAGGTGGTCAAGGGCTATCACGTCTCCGACAAGGTGAACGCGATGGTCGTCCCCGGCAGCGGGCAGGTGAAGATCCAGGCGGAGAAGGAAGGACTCGATCAGGTCTTCCGCGAAGCGGGCTTCGACTGGCGGGAAGCGGGGTGCAGCATGTGCCTGGCCATGAATCCCGACAAACTCGAACCGGGCGAGCGCTGCGCTTCGACCAGCAACCGCAACTTCGAGGGACGCCAGGGCCGCAACGGTCGCACGCACCTCGTCTCTCCCGCGATGGCCGCCGCCGCCGCCGTCGCCGGTCACTTCGTCGACATCCGCGAGTGGGATTTCAAGTCGGCGAGTTGAGACCGATTTCCTGAGCGGGGGACGAAAGTCCCCCGAGTTCGGAACGCCATCGTCACGCTGAAAAGCTCGGGGGATTTTCATCCCCCGCTCAGATAAACGAACACGAAAGAACTGACTTCTCATGCAAGCCTTCACCAAGATCGACGGCGTCGTCGGGTTCATGGACCGTGCCAACGTCGATACGGACCAGATCATTCCGAAGCAGTTCCTGAAGCGGATCGAGCGCTCGGGCTTCGGACAGTTCCTCTTCTTCGACTGGCGTTTCGATGATGCGGGAAATGATCGCCCCGACTTCGAACTGAACCAGCCTGACGCGAAGGGGGCGCAGATTCTCGTCGCGCAGCAGAACTTCGGTTGCGGTTCCAGCCGGGAACACGCCGTCTGGGCGCTGGAAGATTACGGCCTGCGGGTCGTGCTGGCCCCCAGTTTCGCGGACATCTTCTTCAGCAACTGCTTCAAGAACGGCGTACTGCCGATCCGCCTCGACCAGGCGCAGATCGATGACCTCTTCGCCCGCGGCCGAGCGGCGAAGGGCCCCTATCGCCTGATCGTCGATCTCGAAAACCAGACGATCATGGACGGCCAGGGTCTGTCGATTCCGTTCGAGGTCGACGCCTTTCGACGCGAATGCATGCTCAACGGCTGGGACGACATCGCGCTGACGCTCCGTCACGAAGAGAAGATCACGGCGTTCGAGCAGGCGCGGGCCTGATACCGGATTTCCCGGGAATCGACGGGCGTTCCGTTCTGACGGAACGGCGGTAGGGATTCGGAAGACCCTGACGCCGGCGAACTCCGGAAATTCCGGATTCGTCCGCTTTGCGCTGCCACACCGCCCGCAAAGCTTGTAAAAATTACGCTGACGTCGCAGTCCACCCAGATCGCGACGTCCGGCGTCGCTGGATTTACGGTCGCGTTCGCTTCATGCTCGCGGTCTCGTTCGCTTCGCCGCTACGTCAACGCACCAGGATTCTCACGGCAAGAAGCGCCCATGGTCCGAGTCGGCATTCTCGGGGCGACCGGTTACACCGCCCTCGAATTGATGAAGATTCTCGTCCGCCATCCGGAGGCCGAGATCACCACGCTGACGAGCCGCCAGGAGGGTCGCCCCCACGTCGCGCTGGTCCATCCGTCGCTGGCAGGTCGGATCGATCTCCACATGGAGGATCTGACGCCGAACGAGATCGCGTCGCGGTGCGACTGCGTCTTTAGTTGCCTGCCGCATGCGGCGTCGGCGATGACCGTCTCGCAGGTGCTGCACGCCGGCGCACGCGTCGTCGACTTCAGCGCCGATTACCGGCTCAAGGACGCCAAGACCTACACCGAATGGTACGGCGGTGAGCATCCCGATCCCTCGCGGCTCGGCTCGACCGTCTACGGACTGCCCGAACTCTTCGCCGACCACATTCCGTCGGCACAACTGGTCGCGAACCCGGGCTGCTATCCGACGTCGGCCATCCTCGCGCTCTATCCGCTGCTGAAGCGCAAGCTGATCAAGTCCGACGGGATCATCGTCGATTCGAAGTCGGGCATCAGCGGCGCGGGCCGGACGCCGAAGCTCAACTTTCACTATCCGGAGTGCAACGAGTCGTTCTCCGCCTACAACGTCGGGCGCCATCGTCACACGCCGGAGATCGACCAGTTCCTCTCGGCGGGCGCCGACGCGCCGGTGGAGACGATCTTCACGCCCCATCTCGTGCCGATGGACCGGGGCATCCTGTCGACGGCCTATTCCGTGCCGCGCGAAACGATCGCGGAGGACAAGCTGCTCGATCATCTCCGCGACTTTTACGCGGACATGCCCTTCGTCCGCGTGGTGAGTCACCTCCCGGCGACGAAGGATACGGCCCACACGAACTTCTGCGACATCACCGTTCGCGTCGTCCGCGGCCGCGTGATCACGATCAGTTGCCTCGACAACCTGATCAAGGGCGCATCCGGCGCCGCGGTGCAGAACTTCAATCTGATGTACGGTTACCCTGAGACGATGGCGCTTTAGTCGCCTTCTGACAGTCGAATC
The DNA here is from genome assembly GCF_056501455.1 of Lignipirellula cremea. Taxonomy (NCBI): domain Bacteria; kingdom Pseudomonadati; phylum Planctomycetota; class Planctomycetia; order Pirellulales; family Pirellulaceae; genus Lignipirellula; species Lignipirellula cremea. The sequence continues at coordinate 2,862,573 of NZ_CM151415.1, read as the reverse complement.
GGCGGGGCCGACGCGGTTCTCAATCGTCGAGGCGGATACAATTCCCGGAACGCGTTTCCGCTATCCAGGAATGAAGCCTTGGCGCTCAGCGTCTTCGATCTGTTCAAGATCGGCATCGGTCCGTCCAGTTCGCACACCGTCGGGCCGATGCGGGCCGCGGGACGCTTCGTGCGGACGCTTCACGAAGGGGATCGACTCGCGAAGGCGGAACGCGTCCGTATCGAGCTCTACGGGTCGCTCGCGCTGACGGGGCGCGGACACGCGACCGACAAGGCCGTGCTGCTGGGGCTGTCGGGAGAAAGTCCCGAGACCGTCGATCCCGAGGGCGCCGATGCGCTCGTCGCACGCGTCCGTTCGGAGAAGAAGCTCCGTCTGGAAGGCAGCCGGGAGATTCCGTTCGACGAATCGCAGGACCTGATCTTTCTCGGGGACCAGACTCTGCCGCGGCATCCGAACGGGATGCGATGCATCGCCTTCGACGTACGCGGCGAGATCCTGGCGGCGGAAGCTTACTACTCCGTCGGCGGCGGATTCGTGATCGACGAAGCCGATGCCGAGGCAGGTCGCGTCGGAGCGAACGATCCGCCCGAACCGGTCGCCTTCGAGTTCGCTTCGGCGGCGGAACTGCTGGAGATCGCGACGCAGAACGATCTGAAAATCGCCGACATCGTTCGTCGGAACGAAGCCGCCTGGCGCCCCGACGCCGAGACCGATGCGGGACTCGACCGCATCTGGGCGGTGATGAAGTCCTCGATCGAACGGGGCTGCCGGGGGGAAGGCAGCCTGCCGGGAGGCCTTCAGGTACAGCGCCGCGCGGCAGGGCTCTATCGCCGGCTCACGAACGAGGCGGCGACGGACGGCTGGTTCGATCGCAGCCTGCCTGCGGCGTCGGTCGGCGTCGATCCGCTGCACGTCCTCGACTGGGTGAGTCTGTTCGCGCTGGCCGTCAATGAAGAGAACGCCGCCGGCGGACGGGTCGTCACCGCTCCGACGAACGGCGCCGCGGGCGTCATTCCCGCGACCGTCGCCTACGCCGTGCGGTTTCTGGGTATCGACGATTCAGGCGTGCGGGAGTTTCTGCTGACGTCCGCGGCGATCGGCGCGCTCTACAAGCGGAACGCCTCGCTCTCTGCCGCCGAGATGGGCTGCCAGGGGGAAGTCGGCGTCGCCTGCTCGATGGCCGCGGCGGGTCTTGCGGCCGTGATGGGGGGAAGCTCCGCTCAGATCGAGAACGCCGCCGAGATCGGTATGGAGCACAACCTGGGCCTGACCTGCGATCCGATCGCCGGGCTCGTGCAGGTCCCCTGCATCGAACGCAACGCCATGGGCGCGGTGAAAGCGATCAACGCGGCGAGGCTCGCCCTGCACGGCGACGGCAGCCATCGCGTCTCGCTGGACAAAGTCATCGAAACGATGCGGCAGACGGGCCGGGACATGCAGGCCAAGTACAAGGAAACGTCACTCGGCGGGCTGGCCGTGAACGTCGCGGTCAACTTCGTCGACTGCTGATGCCGCACTGCCGGTCCGGCCGCCAGCAGAGCCTGCGTGAACCAGTCGGTCCGCGGGATTATCTTCACCGGCGTCACGCGGTATTCTGGCGCTTTCCTGAAGCAGCGAACGCCGCGGCTGCGTCGCGAAGCAGACGAGCCTGCGCGTTCTCCATTCCATTTTTTCCGGCACATGACGACTTACTTCGTACCGCGGGGCTTTCGGATCGGCGCCGTTCACGCCGGACTGAAGCGGAATCCGAACAAGCCCGACGTGGCGCTCTTCGTCGCCGACGAACCGGCCGTCGCCGCGGGCGTCTATACCCAGAATCTCGTCTTCGCGGCGCCCGTCGCCCTCGATCGTTCGCGAACGCCGACCGAGAACTTTCGCGTGCTGGTCGTCAATTCCGGAAACGCCAACGCCTGCACCGGCGAGCGCGGGGAGCAGGACGCGCGGCGCATGACGCAACTCGCCGCCGCTGCTGTCGGCACGGCGATCGCCGAGACCGTCGACGAGTCCTCGGCGCTGGTCATGTCGACCGGGATCATCGGCCACTTCCTGCCCATGGAGAAGGTCGAAGCCGGAATCGCGCGCGCTGCCGCGGACCTGGGCGACGACGAGTCGCATCTGCTGCTGGGTCTGCGCGGACTGATGACGACCGACAAAACGCAGAAGCTCGCCTGTCGGGAGATCACGCTCGACGGCGCCGTCGTCCGGATCGCGGGACTGGCGAAGGGCGCAGGGATGATCGGTCCCGATATGGCGACGCTCCTGGCGGTCGTGATGACCGACGCCCGGCTCTCGTCGGAACAAGCCCATGCGGCGCTTCGGGACGCGACGAACGAATCGTTCAACTGCATCAGCGTCGACGGACATACCAGCACCAACGACACGGCGCTGCTGCTCGCCTCGGGCAAAGCTTCCGGGAAGGCCCTCTCCGCCGCGGCGCTGGAGTCGTTCCGTCAGGCGTTGACGGAGCTATGCCAGGAACTGGCGAAGATGATCCCCGACGACGGCGAAGGCGCCACGCACCTGATCGAGATGCAGGTCGAAGGCTGCGCGAACAAGGATGACGCCGACCGCATCGCACGGACCGTGGCGGCCAGCCCGCTGGTCAAATGCGCCGTCGCGGGAGGCGATCCCAACTGGGGCCGGATCGTTTCCGCCGCCGGTTACGCGGGCGTGCCGTTCGATCCGAAGAAGGTACGACTGGAAATCAACGGCCTCGCGATCTTCGGCGACGGCGGACCGCTCCCCTTCGACGCGAAGACCGTTTCGACGAGCATGAAGGAGAACCGCCTCACGCGGCTGCGGCTCGTCTTCGGCGAAGGCTCGGCGGCCGCTCGCTTCTGGGCCAGCGATCTCAACGAAGAGTACGTGCGGTTCAATTCGGAATATAGTACGTAGGTTCGAAACGAAGGCCGGACGCCGCTGCTGAGACGACCTATTCGAGCGCCTTCCGTGCCCATCACGACCTTCACCGAACTCCGCTCGTCAGCCCGCCGAATCATCATCGGGTTGTCGATTCTCTCGGCGGTGTTCGTGGGCGCGGTGATCGGCTATCGACTGTTCGGATACGATTGGGTCGAAGCCGTCTGGCTGACGGTGATCACGATTTCGAGCGTCGGGTACGGCGAGCGGAGCCAGGGATCCCCGGCGTTTCAGCTCTTCACCGTGGCGGTCATTCTCCTGGGGATCAGCGCCGCAGCGTACACGTTCGGCGGCCTTCTCAACCTGATGACTCAGGGAGAAATCGAACGCGCTCTCAAGCGACGGCGTATGACGATCGGCATCGACAAGCTCTCCGGACACGTCATCGTCTGCGGTTTCGGTCGCATGGGGCAGTCGCTCGCCGACTCGCTCAAGCGCCGCGGCAAGCCGTTTCTGATTCTGGAAAAAGACGAAGAGCGCGCGGCGTTGGCCGAGTCCCGCGGATTCTTCGTGCTGACGGGCGACGCGACCGATGACGGGACGCTGCTGACGGCGGGCGTGAAGCGGGCGAAGTCGCTGGTGACCTGTCTCCCCAACGACGCCGACAACGTCTTCATCACGCTGACCGCGCGGAACTTCTCTCCCGACGTTCAGATCGTCGCACGCGCGGAACAGACCTCGACCGACAAGAAACTGCGCCAGGCGGGAGCGGACAAGATCGTTCTTCCGACGGCGATCGGGGCCCAGCAGATGGTCCGCATGCTGACGCGCCCGTCGACCGCCGACCTGATCGAGTTGCTCGCGGAGACGACCGAACTGGACGTCGATCTCGACGAGTTCGATATTCCCCCCGGCGCCTCGTTGGTCGGGAAGCCGGTCCGGCAGGTCGATCCGGAGCGAGCGTATCGGCTCCTGATCCTCGCCGTGAAAAGAAGCGACGGCAAGATGATCTTCAACCCCGACGACGATTACGCGTTCGAGGCGCGCGACACCGTCATCGTCGTCGGAGCGCCCGAGCGGATCGAGGCTTTCCGCAAAGCCCACGGCGTCTGACGCCGTCGGTCATTCGTTCGCCGCGAGAGCCCCCGCTTCCATCGGGAACCGCGCAACCGCCGATCGTGCGGCATAGCGGCGGACCGGGCACTCGCAGTCGCAGAACGTTCGGAAGTCGTCGGCATGCTCCCGATCGATCCAGCGGGCGAGAGCCGCATGCGCGGCAGGACTTGGTTCGACCGTCTCGTTGCCGAAGGCGTGACAGAGGGCGTCGAGGATCGCGTCGGCCCGCTCAGGCGACGGCGTCGCAGCCGCAAGGATGACGTAAGCCGACTCGCGCTCCGACGCCTCCGTCGATTCCAGCCTTACGATCGCCGAGTCCAGCAGCCGGGCGCAGGTCGGGCTGTTCAGCAGCGCCTTTTTCTGAGCGTACATCGATTCGCACGAGGCCGCGAAGGAGTACTCGATCAGGAAGTCCTCCACCGCCGCGGGATAGGGCGGGTGCAGCGCCTCGATCGCTGGAACGAGGTGGGAGGAGATCGTCGTCGATCGGCTCAGCGCTCGCAGCACGTCTCCCGCCGCGGGATCGCGCCAGTCCGCGTCCAGCGTGCGATAGCGCTGGAACGTGCCGATCAGGATCTGACGCCGCGGCATGGGCGATGCATAGCTGTCATGCTCGACGGCTCGTAAGAGAAGCTTCGCCAGCGAATCCAGATTCCGCTGCCCGTACCAGAAGAGAACCTTCGGCAGCGCACGAACCGCTTCGGGACTGTCGCCCTGAAGGATGAATTCCGCGATCACGCTTTCGACGCGGAAAAGCAGTTCCCCCGAGAGCGACGCCCTGCGCTGCGCGAACCAGATCGCCTCCGTCGCGAACGCGTCGGGGAAACGCGAGAGAGCCTGCAGGCGTTCCAGTCGTGCCTCGGTCGGTTCGAGGCTCGAAGGCTGCGAAGCGCTCTCCGAGGACGACCGCATCCGCGAGTAACGTGAGGCGGAACGGGAATAGGTCACCGAGACCGGGCGCGCGATAAGCGGCGGACGACTGGCTTCGCCGCGCGGAGATGCCGACGACACTGACAAGTCGCCGGGAAAAACTGACGGACGTTCGAAAAACGTCGGACAGAACTGGTCTTCGAACTCGATCGGTTCTCCGTCTCGCAGTTCGAAACTCGGATCGGCGGGCAAGCCGGCCGGAAATGTCGGCTCCGACGGCTGAGGGACCGGCGGCATCGCGATCGGCTGCTGTTCGCGGTCGTTTCGGTTCCTCGACGCATCCAGACGAATCGCCGCCTCGCTGCGTTTCGCCTGCTCGGTTTCCGACGAGTAGAACGCGAACGCTGTCGCCACGACGGTCGTCACGAACAGAACTCCTCCGCCCGCGCGGAGAACCAGCGTCGCCGCGACGCGTCCGGACGAAGTCCCGGTACGGTCGGCGGACGGCGGGAGCGCCTTCTTCAGCGCAGCCTCTACCCCGAACGACATATCGCGCCCCCTGCTGAGAAAAGAACGCCAGCAGCACGTAGAGAAGAGGCCCGAACGATCGAATCGGCGCAGATCGATCAGGTCGCGGCGCATTCTAGCGAATCGCGACGCCGATCCCCAAGCAGATTTTCGAACGTTCCCGGCGACGCGGATTCGGGATCGACGAACGCGATACGGCTGCCGTTGACGGCCAGCGTCCGTTTCGAGTACCCACCGGCCGCACGCCCTCCGCAGGCAGCGGTGCGGACGCGGAACTCTCTCGGATGCGTCGGTGAAGAAGGCTCGCGCCTCGGCCTGGCTCGCTCTGGCGATTCTGTCGCTCTGCGGTTCAGGCTGCGCGTCGTTCTATACCGAGACGACGTACATGCAGGCCGCCCGCATCGTGAGCTGGGGCGGGACCGACTACGTCAAACTGCGGAAGACGCCGCGGAACCCGCTCGAAGGTCCGCTGCAACTGGTCTCCGCATCGGGTCCCCAGCCGACCGCGCGGACGCTGCAGATTCTCCGCGAGCACGACTTCGAGCGAACGTACGCGGCCGACCCCGTCGCGGGACTGTCGAAGCTGGCGGAGCTGATCGCCGAAGCGCCCGACCTGGACAAGCTCTACTCGTTCGCCGAACTGGCTTACATCTCCGGCAAACGGGCCGATGCGCAGTACGACCACAAATCGGCGTTCGACCTGTACGTCGCCGGCGTCGTGCATGCGCAGCAGTACCTCGTTCATCCGGCGTTCGACGAGCGCAGGAATCCGTTCGATCCGCAGTTTCGCGCGGCGTGCGACCTTTACAACGCCTCGCTGGAGGGCGCCCTGCGGATCGTCCGCGAGCGGGGCGAGTTGCGTCCCGGTCAGGCGCTCCGCGTCGAAACCTGCGGCCAGATCCTCGAACTCGAATTCGCCGCCGTCGGTCGCTGGAGCGATCACGATTTCGACCGCTTCGAGTTCGTCAGCGACTACGAACTGGCAGGCCTGAACAACCATCACATCACGTACGGCCTGGGCGTGCCGCTGATCGCCATCCGGAAGAAGGATACCGCGGGCGGGGCGATCGAATCGCACTATCCGCGAAACCTGACCATCCCGGTCACCGCCGTCATGCACGTCGCGTCGCCCGTTCGATCGGACGCCGGCCCGCTGGTGCATCGCTGCCGGCTGAACTTCATCGACCCGGGCGAGACGACGGAGATCGTCGTCGGCGGAAAACGGATCCTGCTCGAGAGCGATCTTTCGACGCCGCTCGCCTACTTCCTGAACGACCCGCTGCTGAAGTCGCCCGCGCTCTCCACGATCGCGTTGATCGACGCGAACTACGCGCAGAACTTCCGCGGGCTCTACATGCTGGAGCCGTTCGATCCGAATCGCATCCCGGTCCTGATGGTTCACGGTCTCTGGTCGAATCCGGTGACCTGGGCCAACATGTTCAACGACCTTCGCGCTCAGCCGGAGATTCGATCGCGGTATCAGTTCTGGTTCTACCTCTATCCGACGGGACAGCCCTTCTGGATCAGCGCACAGCAACTGCGCGAGGATCTGCGCGGCCTGCGGGAAACCTTCGATCCGGGAGAGACCAACCCGAACCTGTCGCGAATGGTTCTGGTCGGCCACAGCATGGGCGGGCTGGTCTCCAAGATGCAGACCATCGAAAGCGGCGACGCTTTCTGGAAGACCGTCTGCGATCAGCCGTTCGAGGAATTGCAGGCCGAGGAGGCGACGAAGAACTATCTCCGCGACGTGCTGTTCTTCCGCCCCGATCCCGCGATCCGCCGGGTGGTGACGCTCGGCACGCCCCATCGCGGCAGCGAGTTCGCCAACCCCGCCACGCGCTGGCTGGGGAAGAACCTGCTGCGTCTGCCGACCATGTTGACGGAGAGCGGCGGCTCGCTCGTCTCCGGCAATCCCGGTTTCTTCCGCGATACGAAGCTGCTCACGATCGAGACGAGCATCGATTCGCTGGCGCCGGACTCGCCGATCTTTCCCGCCATGCTCGCGGCGCCGAAGGCTCCGTGGGTGACCTACCACAACGTGCTCGGCATCGTGCCGAACGAAGGCCTGCTGGGGTCGCTCGCCGGCGAGGGCGACGGCATCGTTTCGCGGGAGAGCGCGCACGTGCAGAACGCGGCCTCGGAGATCGTCGTGCCTGCCGATCACACGCACGTACACCAGCATCCGCTCGCGGTCCTGGAGGTCCGGCGGATCCTCATGGAACATGCGGAAGAGTACGAACGCCAGGAGCGCCGGACGTACGCCCCCGCGCTGAACCTCACCGATCGCGGCCTCTACGCACCGGCGACGGCAAGGCAAGCGCTTCTCCCCGCCGCGCCCGGCTATCCCGTCCAGGCGCCCGCGTACGCGCCCGGGATGCAGCCGGCGCTGATGCGATAGATCGTGTGCATCGCAGGGCGGCTCTTGAAGCTTCCTGCGAAAACGCCCTCGCCTTTAAAGGCTCCCGAGGATCTTCGCCTTCGTCGCCTCGAACTCGTCTTGAGAGATCAGTCCGGCCTCGAGCATGGCTTTAGCTTTTCCCAGCCGAGCGACGGGGTCGTCGATCGAAGCGGGAGCCGATGCGGGCTGTTGAGGAGCATGACCCGCGACGTTCACGGAGTAGTTCGCAGCGCCAGCCCGCTGCCGCTCCAAGTCCATCTGTCGGCGTTGCTCCCACGCTTCCAGTTCACGTTGCTGGGCAATGCGGTAGATGGCCGATGCCTGCGCCTTGGGAAGGTAGTCAAGCGATATAAAGCGGCCGTCAGCACACGATGCGGAGAAGGTGGAAAACATCACTCCCTCTTTAACGTGCGCGTTTCCGAGGTGGAGCCACCAGAAGTCTTGAAAATCCATCTGACCCAGCATCTTCGGCCTGAAAATCATCAGCCGGCTGCTCGTCAACACAACGGAGTCAGGGGCGATCGCCACCGGCTTCGCTTGGACGGCGATGTATTGAATCTGCTCGTCCGGCGTCAGGAACTGCTGTACGCGTTCCATAATCTTCTGAACGACCGCTTCGTTCTGCCCGTCTAAAACGAATCGAGCCCACGACGCGGATGCCCGCTGTTCGGCGGCTACTCGCGTTTGCTCCGCCCTTGTCGCCTCGATCGCCTGCCGCTGGGCCTCCTTCATAGCCGCGCGGCTACGTTTACCTTCCTCGATTTTTTGTATCGCGACTGGGAACGCAGAAAGCTTCGCCCACTGTCCTTTGGTGCGAACGGGATGGACGACAAGGGTCTCCCCAGAAACTTTGCCGGCGGAGCAGAGTTGCAGCATCTCTGCGTCGCTGAGCGGTCCGACCGTTTCGGATTGAAAGACTCCGTCCTTGCGATACTGCCAGCCGCTCATCGCCTACCTAAGCAAGGGTTTGACATTCGAACACAAAACGTCGGAACGCTAGAGTAGACCGTCGGGCTGCGGTGATCAACGTCGCCGCATCTGAAGCAGATTGGCCGTGGCGTCCAAGACGTCCAAACGACGAGCACCGCGATACTCGCGGTTCCCGAAGACGTATACGATGATCACGGGCTTTCTTCCGCGATCATCAGGGACCGAAGCATGAGCGCTGCTCGCGCCGCTGAACGTACTCCCGATTCCCGCTCGCACGTCGGTCTGTCGATCGGCGAGTACCTGATCCAGCGCCTGCAGGATTACGGCATCGGGCATATCTTCGGCATCCCGGGCGACTACGTCCTGTCGCTGTACGGCATGCTGGAGAAGAGCCCGATCGACGTCGTCGGCTGCACCCGCGAGGACAGCGCCGGATTCGCCGCGGACGCCTACGCCCGCATTCAGGGGATGGGCGCCATCTGCGTCACGTACTGCGTCGGAGGGCTTTCCGTCTGCAACTCGATCGCAGGCGCGTACGCGGAGAAGTCGCCCGTCGTGATGATTACCGGGTCGCCCGGGCTGCGGGAGCGGGTGAATAACCCGCTGCTCCACCACAAGGTTCGCGACTTCCGCACGCAGATCGAAGTTTTCGAGAAGCTCTGCGTCGCGGCGACGGAGTTGTCCGACCCGATCGTCGCGTTCCGCGAGATCGACCGCGTGCTCGACGCGGCCGCCCGCTTCAAGCGACCGGTCTACATCGACATTCCGCGGGACATGGTGCATGTCGTGCCGCACATCGGGCACGCCTACCGATCAGGCCATGCGACGTTCGATCAGGCCGCCGCGGAAGAAGCGGCCCGCGAGGCGGCGGATCTGCTGGCCGCCGCGGAGCGCCCCCTGATCCTGGCCGGCATCGAGCTCCATCGCTTTCGCCTGCAGGACCTGATGCTGGAACTGGCGGAGTCGCGAAAGATCCCGGTCGCCGCCACCGTGCTGGCCAAGAGCGTCGTCCGCGAAAACCATCCGCTCTACGTCGGCGTCTACGAGGGAGCCGTCGGCAACGAGGCGACCGCGCGGTTCGTCGACGAGAGCGACTGCATCCTGATGCTCGGCTGCTTCATGACCGACATCAACCTGGGGGGAGGGACCGCCAAGCTCGATCTCCCCAACAGCATCTCGGTCACCAGCGAAGAGCTGCGCATCCGTCGGCACCACTACCACAACGTGTCGCTCGAAGCTTTCCTAAGGGCGCTGAACGCGTTCTCGTTCGACGTCGCGGAGCGGAAGATCCCCGAGAGTTTGAAGGGGCGTCGCGAACCGTTTCGGGTAGAGCCCGATCGTGCGATGGAAATGAGCCGCATGATGTCGCGGATCAACGACAGCCTCGACGAACGCACGATCGTCATCGCCGACATCGGCGATTCGCTGTTCGCCGCGACGGAGTTGCAGATCCCGGGTCGGACGGAGTTCATCAGTCCCGCGTACTATACGTCGATGGGCTTCGCCGTCCCGGCCGCGCTCGGCGCATGCGTCGCGCGGCCCGAAAGCCGGGTGTTGGCGATCTGCGGCGACGGCGCTTTCCAGATGACCGGAATGGAGTTGTCGACCGTCGTGCGGCGAGGATTCTCTCCGATCGTGATCGTCGTCAACAACGAGGGTTACGGCACGGAGCGCATGCTGCATCCCGGCGACTGGAAGTACAACGAGATCCACTCCTGGAAGTATCACCTGCTGCCCCAGGTACTCGGAGGCGGGAAGGGTTACGAGGTCTTCACCGAGGGAGACTTCGACGCGGCGCTGAAGCAGGCGTGGGACGATCGTTCCGGCATGAGCCTGATTCACGTCCACGTACCGGTCGGCGACGCAAGTCAGCCCCTGCGGCGGATGGCCGAGCGACTGGGCTCGCACGTGTAGTCGCAGAGGCTTCCGCGGCCCAACGAAAAACCCGCCGCGACGAATCGCGACGGTTATCGGTTTTTCGATATCGCCTCAGGCGATCACGGAGCCGGAGCGGGGTCCGCGAACGGATCGTCGGACGGAGCGGGCGTCGCAGGAGCCGGATCGGCGAACGGATCGTCGCTCGCCGCAGGAGCCGCCGGGGCAGGCGTCGCGGGCGCGGGATCAGCGAACGGATCGTCCGCAGGAGCCGGCGCGGGGGTCGCGGGCGCTGCCGGAGCAGGTTCGCCGAACGGATCGTCGCCCGTCGCAGGCGCTGCCGGAGCCGGCGTCGCAGGCGCGGGGTCCGCGAACGGATCATCGCCTGCCGGAGCGGGAGTCGCCGGAGCCGGTGTGACCGGAGCCGGAGCCGGAGCCGGAGCCGCAGGTTCGCCGAACGGATCGTCGCTGGGAACCGCGGGAGCAGGCGTCGCAGGCTCGCCGAACAGGTCGTCGCTCGGGGTAGCGGGCGCCGGGGCGGCAGGCTCGCCGAAAGGATCGTCGGACGGAACGCCCGGCGCCGGCGATTCAGGAGCCGTGGCAGCGGGAGCGCCCGGAAGCGGCAGGGGAAGCTCGCCTGCTTCGGGAAGTTTGACTGACGGGATTCCGCCGCCGAGCGCACGCGTCGCCGCGCCGAAGATGCCGCCGCCAGATTCGGCTTCCGGCGCCGTCTCGCTGGCGTCGGCTGCCGGGGCCGCGGGTTCGGTGGCCGCCGGAGCGCCGAACGGATCGTCTGCAGGAATGCCGGGCTCGGTCGAATCCGGAGTCGCGGGCATCGGCTCCGGCGCCGCGGGGGCGCCGAACGGATCGTCGGACGGAACCGTCGGTTCAGCCGGAGCAGGCTCCGTAGGGGTATCGGACGGTTCGTCGGCCGGCATGGCGGGAGCCGCAGGGGCCGGCGCGCCGAACGGATCGTCCGCGGGAACGCCTGGCTCGGTCGGAGCGGGCTCGGCAGGCATCGGCGCCGGGGTCGCTGGCGATCCGAACGGATCGTCTGCCGGAACCGTCGGTTCGGTCGGAGCCGGATCGGAAGGCAGCGTTTCCGTCGCGGGCGGTCCTCCGAACGGATCCGATGCGGGAACCGCGGGATCGACCGGCATGGCCGGTTCGACGGGCGCGGCAGGCTCGACCGGCGTCGCCGCGGGGTCGGCCGGAACGGCGGGAATGGTCGGAGCCGTCGCGCCGTCGTTGAACGGATCGGTCGGATCCGCGGGCAAGTTCTCCGGCTTCGGCGGAGGCGTCACGGGAGCCGCCGAATTCGCGGGCGGCGTTAGCACGCGCGATTCCGCCGCTTCCAGTTGGTCGTAGCGGGCCTTCTCGTACGCGGCCTGCTTCGATCGAGCCTCGAGCCGGGCCTGACTGCGAATGTCTTCCAGCTTCAGCCGGATATCGCCCTGCACGCGGGCGAGCGACCGACCGAGCGGAAGCGACGCGCCGGCGCCTTCGGCTTCCAGATCGGCGCCCTTTCGGAACGCCGCCTCGGCTTCGTCATGCCGATTAAGGCTCGCCAGCACGACGCCGCGGAAGTAGTACGTTCTCGGATCGAGCGAACCTTCGTCGATCGCCGTGTCGAAACGCTTCAGCGCCTGGTCCAGGTCGCCCGCGTAGTAAGCGTGGACGCCCGAGCCGAAGAGGTCGTCGAGGACGTCCTGCGCCGAAAGCGTAAGCGGCGCCGCGAGCCCCGCGGCCACCACGAGACTCCAGAACCGTGCGGACCTCATGTCGAACTCCTGCGAATGGAAACAGGCGCGGGGCGGACGTCGCCAGAAAGGCGAACCGGCGGGCGCGATCGGACTGCGAAGAAGCGAGTAGCGCCAGTCCGTGGCAGGCAGGGCCGACTGGGAAAGCCCGCCGGTCTGCGTCGTCTCGAATAGAAGTTGGTATCTTAGTGCCCCGACCGGGCAGTCGCAAGTTTTCGCTTCTCGCAAGCGCCCGACCGGCGTCGTCACCGGCGTAAGCTGCGAATGGCATGCCTCCGGACGCGACTCCCTGCCGGCAATTCCAGTCTGATCAAGGGCTCTCGGGCCGGGAGCGAGCATCCTGCGAATCCGATTCGAATCGAACGGTCGCATCCGCGGCGAACGCCCGCTGGAGAGCGTCCAGCCGCTCTGGAGGTAGCGTCTCGGACGCGATGACGATGCCGTAGCGACCGACGAAAGGCTTCTCCCGCGAGACCTCGAATTCGCCGGCGACCATCGGCGAGATCGCGAAGTAGGGCATGTCCGGGTGGAGTCGGACCGGCTGCGGATATCGGAAATTCGACGGATGATCGAGAACCGCGAGTTGGGGCCGTCGCGATCCGACCGGTCCCGAGAGGGCCGTCCAGACCGGACGCGAAGCGTTGCCGGCGACGCGATCCCTGCCCTCGCTGGTGAGAAAGCTCGCGACGTCAGGGCGCCACTGCCGTTCCCCGCGGATGCCCAGACCGCCGTAGTGATTCTTCAGATTCACGAACGGCTGGTCCGTCAGCGCCCTCTGCTTGACCGTCAGATCGAGCAGCCAGACGTCGGCGTCGATCACAAAGCACCGCGTCTGCCAGGTCTCTTCGAGGATCGGCTGGTCCGTCTCGGGCAATCGATAGATCTGCGTCGTCTCGAAGCCGGCGAGGACGGAGCCGCCGGCGGAAGCGCCGACTCCCGCATGACGGATCGTGCCGCGGCGGAGATGCTGGTTCCAGAACTCCGTCTTCGTCTCGCCGTACCGGGACTCGGTCCAGGCGAAGAAGATGCCGTGCTGATGCGGATGGTCCGGAGAGAAGTCGTCGGTCACGACGTCTCCGGCCAGCGTCGTCACCGGATGGAAATAGCCGCTGCGGGTGAGGTAGTCCCTCGACGGATCGTCGGACGCACGTTCGGCGATGGCGTACCGCAACAGTTCGCGTTCGCCGTAACGGACGATCAGGTCCGGGCCGGTCGCATCGCAACCGAACGACGGCGCAGGCGCAGCGTACGGCTCGCTACGAAAGAACACATCCGCAGTAAATTCGGCGTCTTTCGCGATCGAAAAGGGAAGTCGGAACCAACTCGTTCGTTCCGGTTCGAGCGGATCGGGCTGAAGCGGAGTTTCGCTCGCGGCGTCTCCGCTTCGGATCAGCACGCTGACGTTGGGATACGATTCGGAGAACTTTACTCCGTCGATGCGAACGGGAGTTCCGGAGGGCAGGTCCGAGGCCGCCGTCTGAATGAAAGCGACTGACTCGGCCTGAGTCCCTGCCGCGAAGCCGGCGAAGAGCAGCGCAGCAGCCGCGAAGGCGATCAGCGTTCGACTCACTTCTTCCCCTTCGCGAGCGGCTCGCCGGTCAGGCGATCGAACTTGTCCGGGGTCAGCTCGTCGGGCGAGACCTGGTCGATCGGTATGTCGCCGGTCTCGCGGGCCCATTCCCGCTGCACGCCGCGCAACTTCGCCAGCGTCTGGGCATAAGCCGGATCGCCGGCAAGATTCGTGAGCTGATGCGGATCGGCGACGACGTCGTATAACTCCTCCTCAGGACGCGGCGCGACGAAGCAGCCCCGCTGCGACTCGGGCAAATCGCCTTTCCGTTCGAGCGCGACCATCGTTTCGAACGTCGGCGAACGAACGGCGTCGGCGGGCGGGCTACCCGTGAGATGCGGCGCGGCGTTGGCGACGTAGAGCCAGCGCTCGTTCCGAACCGAGCGCTCGAACGCGCGATAGTCATGCCAGTTGTGTTCGGCATAGACGTAGTCGCGAACGCCGGTCTGGGCGTCCTTCAGCGTCGGCGTCAGCGACTTCCCCTGGAACGTCTCCTGTGCGGGCAGCCCCGCAAGTTCCGCGATCGTCGGACCGAGATCGACCGAACTGACGAGTTGACGATTGACGCTTCCATCGCCAATCAGCGGCGGAAACGATACGACGAAAGGCGTCTGCACTCCCGAGTCATAGACCGTCGTCTTGCAACGCGGAAAGGGCCGTCCGTTGTCGGCCATGAAGACGACGAGCGTGTTCTCGTAGGCGCCCTGCCGCTCTAGCTCGTCGAGAACCTCGCCGAAGTACCGGTCGGCACGCGAGATTTCGTCGTAGTAGAGCGCCAGATCGCCGCGCGTCTCGGCGTTGTCCGGCAGAAAGGGCGGAACGACCACGTCCTCGGACGTGTGCGGCGAGTCGATCGCTGCGCCGGGATAGGGACGATGAGCGTCGAGCGCCGCGAGCCAGAGAAAGAAGGGCTGATCTTTCGGTCGTTCTGCGAGCGTCTTCTTCCAGTTCTCGCAGCCGCTCGGTCCGCCGGCGACGATCAGGTCGAAGTCCTTCTTCGCCGGCTCGCCCAGGTGCCACTTGCCGGCACAGGCCGTGTAGTAACCCGCCTGCTTCAGCAGTCCCGCGATCGTCACCTGATCGGCTGGCAGCGGCTGATGCAGTTCGGCGGCGCCCGTCGCGTGCGGGTAACGGCCGGTCAGAATGCTGCAGCGACTGGGGCTGCACGAACTGCACGTCAGGAAGGCGGCGTCGAATCGCATCGCCTCCTTCGCCCACGCGTCGAGTCGGGGCGTCTTCGAATGCGAATGACCGTAGCAGCCGAGGTCGTCCGGCGAGACGTCGTCCAGAATGACGACGACGAAGTTCGGACGCGTCGATCCGTTTCCTGCTCCCGCTTCTTCGCCGAACGTCTGAGGAACGGCGAACGAAAGCGTCGCAAGCAGGGCCGACGCCGCGAACAGGATCCGTCGCGCGTTCATAGGGCGAAGAGCTTCGAGGAGGAGAGAGCGGGCCAAGAGAACGGGACAGAGAAGCGTCCGCCTGGGCTCTTCACTCTAGCTGGCTCAGTCCGCTCATGCGACTTCCTCCGGGAGGGCCTCCGCCGAGACGGTCCCGCGGAAGATCGTGATCGCGCGACCGCCGAGCTTCACGCGATCGCCCGCGAGACGCACGCGTACGGTTCCGCCGCGGCGGGAGACTTGGCGTCCCACGAGCGAAGGTTTGCCCAGTCGCTCCGCCCAGTACGGACCGAGGCAGCAGTGGGCCGATCCAGTGACGGGGTCTTCGTCGATGCCGACCGCCGGGGCGAAGAACCGGGAGACGAAGTCGTACGGCGCCTCGTCGGCCGGGGCCGTTACCATCACGCCGCGACCGGGAACCTTCGCCAGCTGCCTGAAGTCGGGGCGCAGGCCTCGCACCTGTTCGGCCGAGTCCAGCACGAGCAGCGTGTCCTCGACGCTCGTCCGCCCCGCGAAGAGAACCTTTTCGATCCCGATCGCCGCGAGGAGCTCCGGATCCGCATCGCAGGGCGCCGCCGGCGTGGCGGGAAAGTCGAGCTCGATCAAGTCGCCATCCTGCGATGCCGTCAGTTCGCCGCTTTTCGTGACGAAGCGGATCGTCGCGCACTGCGTCGCCCGGCCTTCGCACCAGAGAGCATGAGCCGTCGCCAGGGTAGCGTGTCCGCAAAGCGGAACCTCGACCTCGGGCGTGAACCAGCGCAGCTCGAATCGCTCGCCGCGTTCGTCGGGCGGAAGCGGTCGGACGTAGGCGGTTTCCGCCAGGTTCATCTCCGCCGCGAACGCCTGCATCCAACTCTCCGGCGCGGCCCGATCGAGCAGGCAAACTGCCGCGGAATTACCGGCGAAGGGGCGATCGGCGAACGCGTCGATCTGTAACAGGGGGATAGAGTTCATCGGGCGATGACGTCAGGGAACAGCGGGCAGCAGAACTTCGATCGTCGCTGAAAGGGAAGGCTTCCGTCGGTTCCGGGTTCGCATTTCTCGTCCGCAGCGTTGTCTCCGGCAAGGATCGGCGAGTAGGATGAAATTCCCCGCTGGCAGCTACCTTGTCGACGACTGCCTCCTCTTCCGCGGCGACTGTTCTGCGCACGACGCGCGATCGCCTCCGTCCTGCCGAGTTCCGCCGATGCGATTCTCCCGATCTGCGTTCGCTTTCGCCCTCCCCTGCCTGGCCCTTTCGTTCGCCGCGCCGGCTCTGGCGGAAAACTGGGGGCAGTGGCGCGGTCCGCTCGGGAACGGCGTCAGCGCCGAAACCGGCGTCCCGACGAAGTGGTCGGCGAGCGAGAACGTCGTCTGGAAATTGCCCCTGCCGGGACCGGCAGGCGCGACGCCCGTCGTGTGGGACGACCGCATCTTTCTGACGGCAGCCGACGGCGACTCGCTGATCCTGTCGTGCGTCTCGACCGACGGCAAGCCGCTCTGGTCGCAGGTCGTCGGCCACGGCAACAAGACGGCGCGCGACGACGAAGGGAACTCCGCCTCGCCTTCGCCCTGCACCGACGGTAAGTACGTCTGGTCGTTCATGGGGACCGGCGATCTCGGCTGCTACACCGTCGACGGCGTCGAGGTCTGGAAGAAGAACGTCCAGGACGCTTACGGCAAGTTCGACATCCAGTTCGGCATGTCCTCGACGCCCGTGCTGCACGAAGGCGTGCTCTACCTGCAACTGATTCACGGCGACGGAAATCCGAAGACCCGCGAAGCTCGCGTCGTGGCGCTGAAGGGCGAGACGGGCGAGGAGGTCTGGGCCGTCGAACGTCCCAGCGACGCCCGCGCTGAATGCGAGCACTCCTATGCCTCGCCGATCCTGTACCAGGATTCGGAGCGGGAGTATCTCGTCACGCATGGCGCCGACTACGTGGTCGGCCATTCGCTCGTCGACGGCACGGAGATCTTCCGCTGCGGCAACCTGAATCCGGAACGGTCCTACAACCCGACGCTCCGACTGGTCGCTTCCCCCGCGGCGGCGCCCGGCCTGATCGTCGTGCCGAGCGCGAAGCATGGCCCGATCTTCGGTCTGAAGGGCGATGCGATGGGCGACGTCACGAACGACGAAGGAGCCTATCGCTGGAAGTTGGAGAACACGCCGGACGTCCCTTCGCCGCTGATCGTCGACGGCATCGTTTATCTCTGCCGCGAGAACGGCGTCGTCGTCGCTCTCGATGCCGAGTCGGGCGAAGTCTTCTACGAGGAGCGGACTCAGGACGATCGCCATCGCGCGTCGCCCGTCTACGCGGACGGCCATGTTTACGTCACCGCCCGTAAGGGGATGGTGACCGTGATCAAGGCGGGCAAAGAGTTCGAGATCGTCTCCGAGAACCAGATGGGCGAGCCCCTCTCCGCATCGCCGGTCATCTCGAACGGACGCATCTATCTCCGTACGTTCGATTCGCTGTACGCGATCGGAGCGAAGTAGGGCATCGCTTCATGCGAGGCGGCACGCCATGGCACGCACGGGTCTTACGCCTTACTGGATAAAGGGCCCGTACTCGAACGGCCCGATTGGATTCGGCGTGACGGCTCGATCTGTCGACGATGCTTTACGTCTGATCAAGCTCCTGGGATACGAAAGGTATCTGCCAGACGAGCTCGACGACGTGGCTGTTAGAGCGGACGTTACGGTCGCGGACTTGCCGCCATTCGTACCCGCACTGATGGGCCCGATCGCGATTCGAGGTATGTGGTGGCCGTTCATCGCTGTCGGAGTTCCAAGGTGGGTTGAGGAACGTCAATACTCGACGCCGCAGTCGACCCGGCAGATCGAAGAGGATCGCGAGGGCACTTGAGACCGCCTCGCCGCCGGCGTCTTGGTTCTCATGCGAAGGAAGATATCGCGACAGCGTTCGTGCGTCACGATTTCAGATATCCCTGCGATTTTCGACCGCGGTCGGCAGAATCTCATAGGACTCTTGCGTCCGCCAGAGAAGACGGTCGCATACCGACGTGTCCTTTTCCGTTCCCGAACTCGATACCGTGCGTCGACCTCACCCGCTCCCGACGAAGATGCTGCCGCGGGATTCTCCGTCGCGAGGGAAGGTCTACGCGTTGTTTCGGCTCTTTCGCCAAGCCGGCGATTCACCGCAAGTGCGATCCAACTCATGAAGAAACTTCACACAGCGTTCTGGCTGGCATCGTCGCTGGCGATCGTTCTGAGCGTCTGCGCCGGCGTAAACGCAAAAGGTCCCTCACCCGTCGCGATGCCTGACTTCACTGCAGGCGACAAGATTCCCGACGGGGCGCGCCATGACTGGAACCTCGGCGCCACCGGCGCCCGAGGGTGGATCTATTGCGACAATTTGGTGACGACTGACGCCCGTCAGATTGCGATCACCGGGATCGATCAAGGGTCGCCTGCCGACGGGACGCTGGCCGTGGGCGACGTCCTGCTCGGCGTCGACGGCCGACCATTCTCCTACGACCCCCGCACCGAATTCGGCAAGGCGCTCACCGCTGCCGAATCTGCGGCTGGATCCGGAAAGCTCCGGCTCATTCGCTGGCGGGCGGGCAGGTCCGAAGAGGTCGTCCTGCACCTACCTGTGCTAGGCGATTACAGCGCCACGGCGCCCTACGATTGCCCCAAGTCGAAACGAATCCTGGAGCGCGGGTGCCAGACGATCGCGGCCCGCATGGCCGATCCGGCCTACCCCAGCCAGGATCCCATCACGCGTTCACTGAATGCGCTCGCCCTGCTGGCGAGCGGCGATCCTGTCTACCTTCCGCTCGTGAGGAAGGAAGCTCAATGGGCGGCGGGTTACTCATCCGACTCGATGCAGTCCTGGCGCTACGGGTATGTGATCATTCTGCTATCCGAATATGTGATGGCGACCGACGACAAGTCGGTGATGCCTGGTTTGAAACGACTCGCGATCGAGGCCGCGGAAGGGCAGAGCGCGGTCGGGTCGTGGGGCCATGGGTTCGCGCTGCCGAGTGGGAGACTCGGAGGCTACGGGATGATGAACTCTCCTGGCGTACCTCTGACGATTTCGCTGGCGTTGGCTCGAGAGGCCGGCGCGACCGGACCGGAAGTAGACCGGGCCATCGAACGTAGTTCTCGCTTACTTCGCTTCTATATCGGTAAAGGAGCGATACCGTACGGGGACCACCACCCCTGGATCGAAAATCACGACGACAACGGCAAATGCGGGATGGGAGCCGTCCTGTTCAATTCGCTCGGCGAAAGACGTGGCGCGGAGTTCTTCTCGCGCATGAGCGTCGCATCCCACGGGGCAGAGCGCGATACCGGGCACACCGGAAACTTCTTCAACATCTTATGGGCGATTCCGGGCGTCGCCCTGTCGGGCCCCCATGCTACCGGGGCCTGGATGCATGAGTATGGAACTTGGTACTTCGATCTGGCTCGGCGACCGGACGGTTCTTTCCCTCATCAGGGGCCGCCTGAAAACGATAACGACAGCTATGCAGGCTGGGACTGCACGGGCGGCTACCTGCTGGCCTATGCAATGCCGCTGAAGAAGATTTACCTCACGGGCCGCCGCCCGAGCGTCGTTCCGCAACTCGACGCCGTCGCTGCGAATGAGCTGATCGACGATGGCCGAGGGTGGAACAACAAGGACAGGCATAGCGCCTATGACGAACTCACCGAGGACCAGCTACTGGAACGCCTAACAAGTTGGTCGCCCGTCGTTCGCGAACGAGCGGCGATCGCCCTGGTCCGGAGAAAGGAGGTCCCGCTCCCGTCTCTGCTGCAAATGCTTGAAGCGCCAGATCTCGAATCGCGGTACGGGGCCTGTCAGGCGCTGATCGCCTTACGGGGAAAGGGCGAGCCCGCCGTCGAATCATTGCGAAAACTGCTGAAAGACGAAGACCTTTGGCTGCGGATCAAGGCCGCCGAAGCCCTCGCCGGCATCGGCGAACCCGCGATTCACGCGGCGCCCGAACTCCTGCAATTGCTGGCGCGAGTCGACTTGGAGAACGATCCGCGTGGAATGCAGCAGCGGTATCTGACTTTCGTCCTGTTCGAAAATGGCAACGGAATGCTCAGTCGATCGCTGGACGGGGTGGACGACGAGTTGCTGTACGAAGCCGTGAGGTCCGGCCTCGAAAACCAGGACGGTCGAGCGCGCGGCAGCATCGGTTCCGTCTACCGGAATCTCTCCTCGGATAAGATCAAGCCGCTGTTGCCGTCCATCTATCAAGCGATCATCGAACCCGCGCCTAGCGGAGAGATGTTCGCCGATTCGATCCGTGTCGAGGGACTCCGACTCCTCGCCAAGCATCGGATCGAAGAAGGGATGAACGCCTGCGTGCAGTACGCGCGCGACCAGAGTCCCTGGAACAGCCAGGAGCGGACCCCTGAGCTGATGAAGATCTTGCTCTCCTACGGTACGCACGCCAGGTCGGTCATTCCGGAACTGACTAAGCTCGCCGACTACTTCGAAAAGGACGAACCGAACTTTCCGAAGAAGTTGATGGCGATGAAGGCCCAATCTGTTCGCGAGACGATCCAGGCGATCGAAGCCTCGACCGAGACTCCGGAACTGATTCGTCTCCGATAGACCGAAAGAAAAAGGGCATGACGCGCTCGCCTTTCGAAAGCGCGTAGCGATGACCTGAGTCGACGAAACAGGGCTGGGACTTCGTCGTGCTTCGCAGGGCAAGGAACGCGAGGTCGATGCGTCACGGCTACAGGTATCCTGCGAAGCCGTAATCGCCTGCGTCACCAAGCGGCTGACGAGGGCAGGCCGGAGGTCAGGAGAAACTCGAAGACGGTCTCTCTGAGGCGAGACGTCTTGAATGCGTACGGGCTGGGACGTTCCAGTGACTTCCCCTTCGAGAGCCTGCGCGGTCTCAGGCGGGCCGAGGCTCGCCCTAGGGAACGGAAGCCGATTCGCCGCCTTTCCCCTCCGGGCGACGAGCGATAGCATTCTCTGGAGACCTCCGCGCCTGCCCGACCCGAGGCGGGAGCTTCTCCGGGGACGATCATGACTGCGACGCGACTCAGCTTTCCACGGCCCGGCATCGCCCTGCTGACGCTCGACCTGCCCGAGAAGTCGGCCAACATCCTTTCGCGGGATGTCCTGGCGGAAATCGAATCGCGGCTGGACGAACTGACCGCGAAGACAGACGTCCGCGGGCTCGTGATCATCTCCGCCAAGCCGGAGATCTTTATCGCCGGCGCCGACTTGCGGGAGTTCGCCGAGCAGATCGATCTGCCGCAGGAGCGAATCGTCGAGCTCTGCCAGCGAGGGCAGAGCCTGTTCCGCCGGTTCTCGCAGACGCCCTTCCCGACTGTCGTCGCCATCCACGGCGTCTGCGTCGGGGGCGGAGCCGAGATGGCCTCATGGTGCGACCGCCGCGTCGTCTCCGACGGCGAACGAACGGAGATCGGTTTCCCCGAGGTGAAGCTCGGCCTCTATCCCGGTTGGGGCGGAACGGTCCGCGTTCCGAGACTGGTCGGTCTGTCCAACGCCCTGGAAATGATCACGGGCGGCGAATCGATCTCCGGGAAAGAGGCGTTCTCGTCAGGCTGGGCGACGCACCGGTGTCCGCCCGAGAGGCTGGAGCAGGCCGCGCTCGACGTGGCGGAACGCGAAGCCGAGTCGAAGGAGTATCTGGCGGATCGCAAGCGCTGGGCCGCGCCGCTGAAGTTCGACGAAACGGAACTCGGGTTCCTCGCCGCGACGTTCTCGGCCATCATCCAGGAGAAGACCGCCGGGCAGTATCCTGCGCCGCTCGCCGCGATCGAACTGATGGGCCAGACGGCGTATCAGGAAGAGGACGAGGCCCTGACGCTCGAAGCGCAGGGGATGGCCAGGCTGTTCGGTTCGCCGGTCAACCGGGCCCTGCTGAACCTGTTCTTTCTGACCGATCGCAACAAGAAGGATCGCGGCGTCGAAGCCGACGTCGCCCCGCCGGCGATCAAGCGGCTAGGCGTCGTCGGCGCCGGCATCATGGGGTCGGGCATCTGCGGCGCGGCGCTCCGCCGGGGCGTGCCGGTCAGCGTCGTCGACGCTCAGGAAGCGTCGCTCGACCGGGGCGCCCGACAGGCGATCGAAGAGGCGTCGTTCGACAAGACGCTGAAAGGCCCCGACCCGCAGAAGGCGCTCGAGCACGCGTCGCATCTGCATCAGGCGGCCGACGTGCAAAGCCTGCGGGATTGCGATCTGGTCATCGAGGCGATCGTCGAAGCGGGCGAGCCGAAGAAGGCGCTCCTGACGCAGCTCGAAGAAATCGTCGGCGAGAACGCCTTCCTGGGCTCCAATACCTCGACGCTGCCGATCACGGAACTCGCGAAGCCTCTCAAGCGACCCGAGCGGTTCGTCGGCATTCACTTCTTCAACCCGGTCCGTCGGATGAAGCTGGTGGAGGTGATCCGCGGAGAGAAGACGTCGCCCGAAGCGATCGCGATGGCGGTCGCCTTCGCCAAGCGACTCGGCAAGATGCCGGTCGTCGTCAACGACGGCCCCGGCTTCCTGGTCAACCGGCTGCTGTTCCCGTACATGAACGAAGCGCTGGCACTGTTGTCCGAGGGCGTGCCGATGAAGGACATCGAGCGCGCGGCGAAGTCCTACGGCATGCCGATGGGGCCGCTGGAACTGTACGACATGGTCGGCCTGGACACGGCCCTATACGCCGGTAAGACCGTCTGGCAGGCGTTCCCCGACCGGATCGTCCTCTCGCCGATCCTGCCTGCGATGGTGAAGTCGGGGCGCCTCGGCATGAAAAACGGCAAGGGCTTCTTCGCCTACAGCGGCAAGAAGAACAAGCCTGCGCCCGATCCCGACGCGGAGAAGCTGCTCGATACCTATCGCAAGCCGAACGGGCCGCCCCCCGATCGCGAGACGCTGGTCGACCGGCTGATCCTGCCGATGCTGCTGGAGGCGGTCCGGGCGCTCGACGCGAACATCGTCCGCGATCCGCGCGACGTCGACCTGGGCATGGTCTTCGGTCTCGGCTTTCCGCCCTTCCGCGGCGGGCTGCTCTTCTGGGCCGATTCCATCGGAGCGGACGGCATCCTCAAGAAGCTCGCGAAGCTGGAACGATGCGGTCCGCGGTTCGCGCCGCCCGAGTCGCTCGTCGCGATGGCTCGCGAAGGAAGAAAGTTCTACGCCGACGCCCCGGTCGCGGCGGCGTCGTGATTGACTGGTCGTCGAAGATGGTCTCGCGAGAGTCGTCAGGTCCCGCTCCTTCGGGTGGCGCTGGCGTTGCCAGTGCGGCGGCTTGTTCGAACCGACCATCATGGACAGCGTAACTTGCGGTTCGACACTGGCAGAGCCAGTGCCACCCGACGGAGAAGGCGATCATTACTGACCGCCAAACCGATGTGATCCATCGAGTCGAAAGCGCTCTGCTATGAAAACCCCCGTCATCGTCGACGCCGTCAGAACGCCGATCGGCCGCGCGCATGCGGACCGCGGCTACTACCGCTTCATCCGCAGCGACGACCTGGCCGCGCACTGCGTCAGGGCCCTGCTCGATCGGACCGGCATCGACCCGAGCCTGATCGAGGATCTGCTGCTGGGCAATACGCAGCAGACTCGCGAGCAGGGGCTGAACGTCGCCCGGTCGACGGCGCTCATCTCGGGACTGCCCGATACCTGCGGCGGCACGACGGTCAACCGGCTCTGCGGCAGCAGTCTGCAGACGCTCAACCAGGCGTCGCATGCGATCGTCGCCGGCGCCGAGGACGTGCAGATCGTCGGCGGGCTCGAGCACATGCAGCACGTCCCGATGGACTTCGGAATCGACGTCAATCCGAAGCTCTTTCGCGCCACGTCGAAGGGCGCCCTGATGATGGGCGTCACCGCTGAGTACCTGGCCCAGACTCGGGGCGTCTCGCGCGAAGATCAGGACGCCTTCGCCTTCGCCAGCCACCAGAAGGCCGAAGCCGCCACGCAGGCCGGCGAATTCGACGCGGAGATCCTGCCGACCGACGCGCATGACGAAGAAGGCATCCCGATCGTCGCGACGCGGGACCAGTGCATCCGCTCCGACACGTCGCTCGAGGCGCTCGCCGCGCTGCCGCCCGTCTTCATGCCGAAGTACGGCACGGTCACCGCGGGGAACAGTTCGCCGATCAACGACGGCGCCGCCGCGCTGCTGATGATGTCCGGCGCGATGGCGGACGACCTGGGCTTGAAGCCGATGGCCCGCGTGGTCGCGACCGCCGTCGTCGGCGTGGCTCCGTCCGTCATGGGAACCGGACCGATTCCCGCCGTGAAGAAAGTTCTCTCCCGTGCCGGGCTCTCGATCGACGACGTCGACCTGTTCGAACTGAACGAGGCCTTCGCCGTCCAGGCGCTGGTCTGCCAGCGGGAACTGGGGATCCCTGACGAAAAGATTAACGTCCGCGGCGGGTCGATCGCGATCGGACATCCGCTCGGGGCCAGCGGAGCGCGGATCGCCTGCACGCTGCTGCACGCCATGCGCGATCGCAAAGCCCGCTACGGCATCGCCACCATGTGCATCGGTCTAGGGCAAGGCATCGCGACGTTGTTCGAGCGGATCGAGTGAAACCCGCTTCGCGAAGGCCGTGCGTTTCACGTAATCGAACAGCCCGGCGTAGCGTTCTCCGCCGGCGTAGCGCTCGATGACGTAGAAAAGAAAGTAGTACCACCGACAAAACGCCCAGACGCAGATCGCGAGCAGGGCGACGGTTCGCAGGTCGGGCGACTCGTACAGCAGCAAACCTGCCGCGATGACGCCGAGGGCCAAGAAGAGCCAGCCCTTCAGATGCAGCAGGACGGGGCTCTTCAGATCGCCGAACGGACGCACCTTCGTCATCGCCTCCTCGATCGCTTCATCCGCGACGACGGGCGCCGCGAACTACGTCGTCTGACCCTTCGCCTTCTTCTTCTTCGTCGCCGAGGCAACCGACTTGCGCGGCGAAGCCTTTTCCCGCGGCGCCTTCTCGGCGGCAGGCTTCGCGTCGGGCGTCTTGTCGGAGACCGATTTGCCGGCAGGAGCCGCCGGTTCGACCTGCCGCACGACGACGTCGTTCTTGTCGAGAACCAGTTTCAGCGAAGCGCCGGGCGGATACGTCCCCTCGGCCAGCGCCTTGGCCAGCGGTTGCAGCGCCCGCTTCTCGATCGTCCGCTTCATCTCCCGGGCGCCGTACATCGGGGAGTAACCCTCGGCGAAGAGGAGTTTCTCCACCTCGGCGCTCACCTCGACCTGCATCTTGCGACGCTTCAGGCCGCTGCGCAGCATCGACTTGTCCAGTTCTCGACGGGCGATCTCCCGCACCGACGCTTCCGACAGTCCGCGGAACGGCACGATCCGGTCGAGGCGGTTGAGAAACTCCGGACGAAAGTGCCGGCGGAGTTCCTTATCGAGCGCCTTGCCTTCGAGGGCCGTCACCTGCTCCGGTCCGAAGCCCATCGGCGACTCGGCCAGCCGGGCCGCGCCGACGTTGGACGTCATCACGAACATCGTGTGGCGGAAGTTCGCGACGGAACCCTGCACGTCCGTCAGGCGACCGGCGTCGAAGATCTGCAGGCAGAGGTCGAAGACGTTGTAATGGGCCTTCTCGATCTCGTCGAGCAGCACCAGCGTGAAGGGCCGGTTCTTGATCGGACCGGTCAGGAGGCCGGGCTGATTGAACTTGCCGATCAGGCGCTCGTACGAGTCGTACGTCGCGTACTCGCTCATGTCGAGTCGCAGCATCCGGTCGGGCGAACCGAAGCAATAATCCGCCAGGGTCCGCGCCGTTTCCGTTTTGCCGACGCCGGTCGGTCCGACGAACAGGAACGCGCCGTAGGGACGACGCGGGTCGTTGAGTCCCGCCTTGATCATCGTGACCAGATCGACCGACGCGGCGACCGCCTCGTTCTGGCCGACGATCCGCTCGTCGAAGAAGTGTCGGACCTCGTCGGTGCGGATCGACACCCTATCGTCGAAGAACTCGGTCCGCATGCCGGTCGACTTCTGGATCGCCGACAGCAGGTGACTCTCCTCGATTCGTTCGTTCGGCTTCCTGAGAGCGGCCGCGCTTCGCAGCAGATCGACGGCGGCGCCCGGCTCGGACGCGCCGACGCGGTAGAGCGGGGACAACTCCAGCGCCCGGTCGAGCAGGTTGTCCTCGAACTCGATCTTCTGCTCCTCGGCGAAGCGACGCAGGATGGTCTTCGTTTCGCTCTCCGACGTGGGTTGCAGGTGGTACGCGTGAAACAGCCGTCTGAGCGAGGGCTGGGCGCCGACGCCGCGCTGGAACGCCTCCTCGGTCGATTCGCCGAGGATGACGACCTCGCCCCGTTCGATCATCGGGGAGAGAGCATGCGCGACGTTGCTTTCCGAGCAGCTCGATCGCCCGATCCAGACTAGCTCCTCGACGTTCGGCACGTAGAGCACGACCGGCTTGGGATCGCGGATCGCCTTGACGATGGAATCGAGACGCGTCTCCCACTCGCCCAGATAACGGGTGCCCGTCAGGAAGTCGGTCGGCTTGATCTCGATGACGTGCCAGGGATTCTCTTCCCGCGTCGCCAACTGCCGGGCGACCTCCTGAATGACGGCGGTCTTGCCGCTGCCGGTCGGCCCGATCACGACGACCGCGCGCGGCGTCTCGCCGAACAGCCGACTGATGACGGCGTCGACCGCCTCTTCGCGACCGTGCACGCGCGGCGCCGTTTCGAGTCGCTTGGGGTCGGTCAGCAGGTAGCCGTACTTGCGGACCTCCGACAGGTCGATCTGTTCGGCACAGCGGCCCTGAAGCCACTTCTGCACCAGCGTCGGCGGAAGTTCCAGCAGTTCCTCGATCGCCTTCAGCGCCTTCCCGGCCAGCGTCAGGTCGGGCTCGATCGACGTCAGCGGCGAATCGGGCAATTCGGAATAGCGACGGAGCGTGTCGATGCAGGCCTTCTTCACGTCGTCGTCGGAGTCTTCGACGATCCGGCGCAGCAGCGGCTCGACCGCCTTGGCGGGAGAATACGCGGCGGCGCTCCAGGCGGCCTGCTGGCGGACTTTCCACGCGTCGTCGCGTTCCAGTCGGTCCAGCACGTCTTCCATCATCTCGGGCAATTCGGCAGCGGGCTCGATCGCGACCAACCGCACGCGAGGCGATTCGCTGTCGAGCAGCATCGCCTTCGCGAAGCTGGGGAACTGCCGGAGCGTTTCGGGCGACGAAACGGCGAGCGAAGCGAAGCGGAAGCGAACCTCTTCCGACGGATCGTGAACGAGATCGGCGCCGACCAGCGTGACGAAGTCGGTCGGGTCGTCCAGTTGCCGGGCGAGCGACACCGCTGCCCGACGCAGCAGATCGTCCGGCGAACGGCTGAGCCCCTCCAGCGCTTCGAGCGTCAGCGGGCCCTCTTCGACCAGTTCGAGCAGCAGCTCGTCGAACGCCCCTTCGCGACCGGCACGCGACGCCTTCAGCAGTTTGCGGACCTTCTTCTTCATGGCGTGCGTTCCTCGTCGACGATACGGCGAAAGTCCACGCGCCGGGCGGTCCGGCGGACTTCTGAAATAATGCGATCAACCAGCCGGCATGTCCTCCTGGAGTCCGGTGCTGCACGAGTCGGGGCGCTTCCCGCTCGGAACTTCCCTCAGCTCAGACGCATCCCGCGTTCGCTCGGTTCGCGGCGTCCATCCGGTTCGATGGCTGCGTTCGCCCAATTATAGACGGGCGACCCTCGGCGAGACGTAGATCGTTCGCGGCGACTTTGGAGGGGAACGGGAATCGTCGGACGCAGAAACGAAAAAAGGCTCCGGATCGCGAAGATCCGGAGCCTCGTTAGCGTCAGAAAAAGACGCCACTGCGGAAAAATTTGATTTGCCGTCCTCTCCCACCGTCAAACCAACCGCCGCAGTGGCGTCGGATGAGCAGATATAGGAAACGGCGCGCCGAACGTGGAATAAAAATCTAAAAACCTTTAAGACGCACAGAACGCCTTTTAAGGACCGGTATCTCACCTTAGTGATCTTCGAGTGGCTTTCCCTCACTCGAGCTATGCAGGGCGAGGCGCCTAACAACTAGGCACCGGCGCCTCGCGGATCGTCGTCTGACTTCGGCTCGACGGGACGAGCGTCGTCTTTCCCGAAACGACCGCGGAATTCGTCGGCAGGGTACTTCTGACGGTTCTTCTCCATCTTCCGCGCGAACGCATCCGAGAGGTCGAATCCGATCTCGTTGGCGATCGCGAGCGTGTAGCAGAACACGTCGGCCACCTCCTCCCGAATGGCTTCCGCCTCGGGCGAATCCGGCGGCACGGCGCGCGATTCGGCGACGTCGAGCCACTGGAATCGCTCCATTAGCTCCGCCGCCTCGATCGCCAGCGCCATCGCCAGATTCTTCGGGGCGTGGAACTTCTGCCAGTTCCGCTCGGCCACGAACGTTCGCATGACCTGGCGAAGTTCGGCGATCGTCGCCTCAGAGTCGCCCGTCGCGGCGGGGGGTTCGTCGGGCATGGATTCGTCCCCGTCGCGTCGTTCGGTCATCGATCCCCCCGGCGGATCAGGCGGAGAAAGCGGAATGGGCCGCGGAGAAGGCGCCGCGAGCGTCGTCGATCGCCGCGGAGACGGCGCCCTTCCAGTCCGCTTCGCCGAACTTCGCGGCGTGCGGCGCATCGCGGTAGGCGAAAATGATCTTTCGCGAACTGTTCACGACGCCTCCCAGGCCCTGCTCGTCCCAGGCCGGCACGATCTCGCTCGCTGCGCCCCCTTGCGCTCCGAAGCCCGGAATGAGGAACCAGGCGCTCGGCATTTCGCCACGAAGCTGCTCAAGCTGTGCGGGGTAGGTGGCGCCTACCACGGCGCCCATCGCGCCGTAGCCGCAATCGCCCGCCGTCGCCTTCGCCCGTTCCTCGACGTAGGCGGCGACATGTTCGTACAGGCGACGCTCGCCCAGTTGCAGGTCCTGGAACATGGCCCCGCCCGGGTTCGACGTCTTCACCAGGACGAACAGGCCGGCGTCCTGTTCCACCGCGACCCGTTCGAAGGGGTCGAGGCTATCGCCGCCGAGGTAGGGACTCACCGTCAGCGCATCGGCTCCCCAGACGCTCTTCGCGCCGAGATAGGCCCGGGCGTAGCCTTCCGCCGTGCTGTCGATGTCGCTGCGTTTGCCGTCGAAGATCACGAGCACGCCCCGCTCCCGGGCAGCCTTCGCGATTCTCGCCAGCGCCGTCGCTCCCGCGGGTCCGCACTCTTCGAAAAAGGCGAGTTGAGGCTTCACCGCGCAAACGCGTCCCGCGGCGATCTCGACGATCGCTTCGCCGAAGGTCGCGTACGCTTCGGCTACGGCCGCGTGATCGCCGTATGCCTCTTTCGGCAGGAGCGACTGCGGCAGGCGATCAGCGCGAGGATCGATTCCGACGACGAGCGGCGTTCGCGTGCGACGCACGGCTTCGGCAAGACGATCGGAGAACGACGAACCCATAACCACCTCTCTCTGCAAGCTTCGAAGCCCGATCCGCGTACGCGTTTCGCCAAGCGGCCTTCCGCTAGCCGCAGCGGACGCGCTCTACCCCATGGTCCAGCATCCAGCGGAGCCACCGCTCCTGGTCTTCGGAGACGTCCACTTCCGCGGACGAGGCGGCGAGCGGCGAAATGATCTCGATCACGAGCGTGTCGAGAAACTCCGCGGCGGATGCCTGCGGGACGTAATACTCGCCCGGCGTCAGGGGCGGCGGAGGCGCCGCGTCGGACGCTTCCGCGAAGTAAACGATTTCCGTCCGGAAACGGTCCGGCATCTCGATCGGCGGCACGTCGGGGCGATCCGCCGCGAAAACCTTCATCAATCGCTCCCGGTCGAACAAATCAGATCGGATCCACGGTCACGGCGAGACTTCGCCGCTTTCCGTCATATCGGCGTCGCCGGTTTCGAATGCCTCGACGCCGTCGTTTCCAGGGACGTTGAGGTAGTGAGTTTCGCCGTTAGGCAGATTCAGCTCGCCAGAGTAAATCTCCATGCTCTCGACGTTATTGTTGGTTTCGACGACGAGCAGGCCGCTCCCCTTCGAGCCTGTTACGTCGTATGCGAATCGCTGGGGGCCGCTCTCGCTGGCCGCTGCGGACTCTTCGAAGTTCAGTTCGATCGACGTGATATCGCCGATGTGCTCCTGAACGACGGAATCGTTTCGTACGGAGGCCGCGACCGCGTCGGCGTTCATCTGCATGGCCGTGCCGAACATCGCCGCTCCGCCGCCGCAGCAACAGACGCCGAGACCGGCTCCGCCCAAGGCGAGCACGCCGACGATGATGCCGATGATGAGCAGCCAGTTCGGTCCCTTCTTCGGGGCCGGTTGTTGCGGGGAGTTGGCGTACGGCGAGCCGCTCGGCATACCTGGCGCCGGAGACGGCCCGCCCGGCTGTTGACCGAAATTCGACGGATACTGCGACATGACGGGGCGACTCCGACGGGACGTTGCGAAAGCGGCAATTGGGAGCGCTGTATCCGGCAGTCTATGGCAGAACTCTTCTGCCAGCCGAAACGCGGGTCGAAGGGCCGCTCCCGGAGACCGCGCACGCCGATTCTACCGTGCGGTCGCAGGACGCAAAGCGCGGTCGCAGAACGTAAAGCGAACGACGCCCGGGAAACGGAAACTCCCCGCTTACTCTGCGGCTGTCAGGCTCACTCCGCTGTCGTCAGCTTTCGGAGCGCCTCGAGCGTCTGTTCATCGTGGCCGTCCACGCTGACCCGCTTCCAGACCCGGGCGACCTTCCCCTGGGCGTCGATCAGAAACGTCGAGCGCTGGATGCCCATCGACTTTTTGCCGTACATGTTCTTTTCGCGGTAGGCGCCGTACTTCTCCGACACGGCGAACCCTTCGTCGGCGAGCAACGGAAAGTTCAGCTCGAACTTGCCCGCGAACTTGCGATGGCTGTCGACGTCGTCGCCGCTGACGCCCAGAACCACGGCGCCGAGGGCCTTGAAATCTTCGCTGCGGTCGCGAAACGCGCACGCCTGCTTCGTGCAGCCAGGCGTGTCGTCCTTCGGATAGAAGTACAGCACGACCGGTTTTCCCCGCAGACCCTTCAGAGAGATCTTCTTCCCGTCCTGCGAGGGGAGCGAAAACTCAGGCGCGGCAGCGCCTTCTTCGATCCAGTCAGCCATCGTCGTCGTACGCTCCGTGAACTTGTCGGAAGGGCCCGAATCGCGCGGATTCTACTCGTTTCGACCGAGCGTCGCGTCCCGGCGGCAACTTCGGAAAGCGCCTGCGAGACGGAGAATCCGACGTTCCGGGCGGGGAAGATCGCGAAAATTCCGTCGTCCGGGCGGAACCTGGCGCCTCCCGCCGGTCTCCAAAGAGAGGATAATGTTCTCTGGAGACACGCTCTTTCCCGCCGGATACGGCACTCGAAATGGAACAGGTCGCTTTGCGAACCCCCGCTCAACGTCAAACGAGCTACAGCAGTCTGGACCGGGCTCTCGCTGCGGCGCGCACTGCCGGGGAACTTCGCGGGTCCGACATTCTTCTCCTCGACATGCGTCCTCTGACGGACCTGTTCGACTATCTCGTCATCGCGACGGGAAATAGCCGGCGACAGGTCGTCGCGATGAGCGAGGAAATCGACCGGAAGCTCGAAGAGGACATGGGCGACACGCGCCTGAACGTGGCCGGCAAGCAGGAAGGACGCTGGATCGTCCTCGACTACGGCGACGTCGTGATTCACCTCTTCGACGAAGAGACGCGGATGTTCTACAGCCTCGAGAATCTCTGGGCCGACGCCAAACGCGTCGATCTGACCCAGACGCTCGCCGGGCTGAAGTAGCGACGCCGCTGCGTCCTGAAATCACCGAAAACCCGCTCGATCGCTGCCCGGCAGCTCGAGCGGGTTTTTTCGTGAGCTCAGACGGGCTTATTCTTCTCGACCAGTCGATCCTCCGCCGCCGATAGCCAGCGTCCCTTGGCGGCGGCCAGTTCCTGCGACTGGCCCCAGAGGTAGAAGACGATCCCCGCCAGGATGCCCACCAGCGTCGCCGAGAGCACGGCGAACGAACTGGTCGTGAAGGCGGAGTTCTCCGCCGCGGCCTGCGTCGTCAGCACCAGTCCCACCACGCTGATCGCCAGCCCGAGCGTGTCCGACAGGATCTCCGTCAGGCTGAAGCTCATGCGCGTCAGAACGACCAGTTTCCCGAGTACGAGCTGCAACGCGTACGAAACGACGCCCGTCGCCATCGCCGCGAACGCGAGCCAGTAGAACCACGAAAACGCCATCCGCTCGGCCAACGCATAGATCGGTTGCAGGATTCCGGCGCTGATCTGCTTCGCGGTCTCGTTTTCGTCCACCTGCTTCGCGACGGCGTCGACCTGCTTCTCCGCGTCGTCGAGTGCGCCCTCCACCCGATCGTTCACCGCCGGGGCGGGTTCCGCCGGCTCGACCGCGACGGGCTCAGACGCGTCGGACGGAGTCGTCGCTTCGGGAACCTCGGCGTTTTCCGGCGTATCGACCGCCTGCGGAGATTCGTCCGGCTTCTGTGCGGACGCGATCGCCTCGATCGCGAGCATTCCCGCCTGACCGGTCATCGAGAGCGAAGCGCCCAGGCAAGCGATCCCCAGAACGAGCCAGAAGGCGAACGGATGGAACTTCATCGCAGTTTTCCGCTTCTCTTGAATGAGCCCGCAACCGTTCGCGACTGCGAGCGAAGGAGACTCTCTATCTACTGTACGCGAACCGGCGGCGATGCGAGTCTCCCCTCGCGGCGCCTGTCGTCATCGACTATGCGGCGTAGAATACGCCCTTTCCGCGCCTTGGTCCGACGAAATGACGACGCCGATGAGCCTGCTGGAGACGCTTCGCGACCGCTTCGCCGCCGCGCTCGCCCGTCTGGCGCCTGCCGAGGATCTGCCGGCGCTGCTCGACATGATTCGCCCTGCGCAAAACGCGCAGTTCGGCGACTACCAGGCGAACTGTGCGCTGGTCCTGGGCAACAAGACGAAGCGTCCTCCTCGCGAGATCGCGCAGGAACTGGTCGCCGCCGTCGAACTTGGCGACCTGTGCGAGACGCCCGAGATCGCCGGCCCCGGCTTCGTCAATCTGCGGCTGAAATCTGAAGCTCTCGCGCAGCGACTGTCGGCCATGCAGGCCGACGAACGGCTGGGCGTCGAACCGGTCGCTCAGCCGAAGACCGTCGTCGTCGACTACTCGTCGCCGAACGTCGCCAAGCCGATGCACGTCGGCCACATTCGCTCGACCGTCATCGGCGACGCCATCTCGCGGATGCTGCGGTTCCAAGGGCACCGCGTCGTGACCGACAACCATCTCGGCGACTGGGGCACCCAGTTCGGGATGATCCTGTACGGGTGGAAGCATTTCCGTAACGACGAAGCCTACGCGAAGCAGCCGGTGCAGGAACTGTCGCGCCTCTACAAACTCGTCAGCAAGCTGGTCGGCTATCGCGAAGCCGTCGATCGCGAACTGCCGGAGAAAGAACGCGAAGTCGCGCGTCGCCAGGAAGCTCTTGCCGTCGCGACCGCGGAAGTCGCGAGTCCGAGCGACGAAAAGGAAAAGAAGAAGGCGCAGAAGAACGTCGACAAGGCGAAGCGTCAGCTTGACGAGGCGAGCGCCGATCTGGCCGAGGTCGCAAAGAAGATCGCCGATATCGAGAGCGACGCGACGCTGTCGAAGCTCGCTGCCGAGCATCCGCGGATCGATCAGGCCGTTCTCGAAGAAACGAGCAAGCTGCACGAAGGCGACGCGGAGAACCTCGCGCTCTGGCATCAGTTTCTGCCGCACTGCCGCGACGAAATCCGCCGCGTTTACGATCGGCTGGGCGTCTCCTTCGACCACGAGTACGGCGAAAGCTTCTATCACGATCGCCTGGCAGGAGTGGTCGAGTCGCTCAGTCAGAAGGGTCTCGCCCGACCGAGTCAGGGGGCGACGTGCGTCTTCCTTGACGAGTTCGAGACTCCGATGATCGTCCGCAAGCAGGACGGGGCGTTCCTGTACGCGACGACCGACCTGGCGACGATCGCGTTCCGCGAGGAGACGTGGCGACCCGACGAGATCCTGTACGTCGTCGACCACCGGCAGAGCGAGCACTTCGACAAGCTCTTCGCGGTCGCGAAGGCCTGGGGCTACGACCGCCCGCGATACGTCCACGTCAAGTTCGGCACCGTGCTGGGCAAGGACGGCAAACCCTACAAGACGCGATCGGGCACGGCGGAAGGTCTGGAAGGCTTGCTCGACGAAGCGGTCGAACGGGCCTACGCCGTCGTCAAAGAGAACGACGACGCCAAGCCCAACGGTCCGGAGCTATCCGAAGACGAACGCCGGCAGGTCGCCTGGACCGTCGGCCATGCCGCGGTGAAGTACGCCGACCTGTCGCACAACCGGACCAGCGACTACGTCTACGACGCCGAGAAGATGGTCGCCTTTCAGGGGAACACGGCGACCTACCTGCAGTATTCCTACGCCCGCGTCGCGAGCATCTTCCGCAAGGGAGGTATTTCGCTCGAGACAGTCGCCGCGTCGAAGCCCGACCTGACGCAGCTCGCGGCGGAGGAGCGTCCCCTGGCGCTGGAACTGTTGCGGTTCGACGAAGCGATCGCCAGCGCAACGGCGGAGTACTATCCGAACTCGCTGGTCAACTATCTCTACGTGCTGGCCCAGACGTTCGCCCGGTTCTACGACGAGTGCCCGATCCTGCGATCCGACGTCGATTCCGCCGATCGCGAACGGCGTCTCGTCCTTGCCCTGCTGACCGCCCGCACGCTGAAGAAGGGCCTCGACCTGCTCGGGATTCAGGTCGTCGAACGGATGTAGGCGGGATTCTTGTAGGCAGGCGCCCCGCCTGCCACGAACCGTCAACCCGCTAAAGCGGCCACGAGGCGCCTGTCTTAAGAGAGGCGCCTCGCGCACGTGTCGAAGGGTAGACACAGAGGGCTCACACCCTCCGCTCGCCAAAGACCGTCGGCCTAATGCCGCTGCGAAGTGACGGGGCCGACGAAGCGGCCGAAGATCATCCGTCCGGCGCTGGTCTGAAGGACGCTCGTCACGGTCAGGCGGATGTTCTCGCCGATTCGGTCGCGAGCGCCTTCGACGACGATCATCGTGCCGTCGTCGAGATAGCCCACGCCCTGGCTGATCTCCTCGCCCGGCTTGATGATGCGGACCTCGAACTCCTCGCCCGGCAGGAAGACGGGCTTCAGCGAGTTGGCGACGTCGTTGAGGTTCACGACAGCGACGTTCTGCAGTCGGGCGACCTTGTTCAGGTTGTAGTCGCCCGTCACGACCTTGCCGTCGAGCGCCTTGGCCAGCATGACCAGCTTCATGTCGACGGGCTGGCCCTCCATCTCCGGATGCTCGCGCTCGTAGATCTTCAATTCGACCTGCTTGTTCCCGCGCAGGCGATTGAGCACGTCGAGCCCCCGACGACCGCGAGCGCGGCGGAGCCGATCGTTCGAATCGGCGACCGACTGCAGTTCGTTCAGGATGAACCGGGGCATGATCAACTGGTTGTCGACGATGCCGGTCTCCACGATGTCGGCGATGCGCCCGTCGATGACGACGCTGGTGTCCAGGATATAGGGCTTGGCGCCCTTCAGATCCTTCTGGAACTCGACGTAGGGAATCAGGAAGCGGAAGTCGTCCTTCGTCTGCAACAGGATCGAGATGCAGATATAGACGAGCGACGTTCCCAGGATGAGCGTGACCGGACCGCGAATCTGGGTCCACTCCGACTCGGAGAACCACGGCGACACCGCCAGCGTGATGAGCGTCGTCATGCAGATGCCCATCAGCGTGCCGAAGTAGATGCCGCTGATCAGGTCGATCCGCTTGCGTCGGATCAGGACGTCGCCGATGACGATGACGACCGAAAGCCCCACGACCCCGATGAAGGTCATCAGGGGGCCCAGAGAGGGCAACGAATTGCTGCGAGCCAGCGTCACGCCCACGCCCGCCGAAACGAGCAGGAAGACGCCGCGCAGTATCCAGATCATCATGGATCCGGTCCTGTGCGAACGAGCAGCGGCCACGGAATGAAGGGCGATGAAGCGAGTAGGCCGCCGATGAACGTTACGTCGAACGTACGCACGAGCGGAACCTGAACAGAGGGTTCCGAACGCTGCGTTATTCGCGCAAGTTCCGAAGATAAAGGGGCATTCTACCGTCGAAAATGCCTCGACGCCTAGCGTCGAATCGACGAAGTCCGGGCAATCCGCCGAACCTCAGGCGGCAGAATCGCTTTCAGGATGCCCGAGCGGCACGGAACGCGGCAGAGCGGGCTACGTCCCGTACTCGTCGCTTCCGAACTGCTCTCCGGCCCACGTTTCGAGAGCGGAGAGCATTTCGTCGCGCTCCTGTCGGGAGGCCCAGACGGACTCGTCCGCTTCCAGGCGGATCTCGTACTGGCCTTCGCGAGTGCAATCTTCTTCGCCGCAGAAATGCGGCACGTCGCCCACCCACAGAACGCGGTAGAGCGGGACGTGCTTGTCATCCACGCGGCAAAAGATCTTCGGCATCCAAGCGGCTTTCAGCGGCTGACGGCGGCGATTCGGGCTCGATCATAGTTCGACCCCTACAGGCTGTCTACGACCGCCGTCCGGGCAGGAACAGCCTCCGGCAATCGCCCAGGCGCCTCGTCCACGGATCCCGGGTGCGGCGGGAAAGCCGCCGGTCGAAACGACGGCGAGTCGGCGAGCGTCATTTCGAACCGAGTTCGGCGCTGCGTCGGGCGGCGGCGGCGACGGCGGCGATGAGAGCGCCGCGGAAACCGCGATCCTCGAGCGTCGCGAGACCGGCGATCGTCGTTCCGCCCGGGCTGGCGACCTGGTCCTTCAGTTCACCGGGATGCTTGCCCGATTCCGACGCCAGCTTCGCGGCGCCGAACACGGTCTGCGTCGCCAGCGACAACGCCAGCGGGCGCGGCAGTCCGGCGAGAACGCCGCCGTCGGCGAGCGCTTCGATGGCGACGAACACGAACGCCGGACCCGACCCCGAAAGGCCGGTCACCGCGTCCATCTGCGACTCGCTCACTTCGTACGCCGTGCCGACCGCAGAGAGGGCCTCCTGCACGCGGCGACGTTCTTCGGCGCTCACTTCCGGCGTCGCGCAGAAAGCAGACGCGCCCGCCAGAACCAGTGCCGGAGTGTTCGGCATCACGCGGACGACTCTTCGATGTCCAAGTTCGCTCGACAGTCGTTCAAGCGACACGCCCGCCAGAATGGAAATCACCAGCGCGTCCGGCTTCAGTTTGCCGCGAAGCTCAGCCGCGACGGCGCCGAACGCCTGAGGTTTGACGCAGAGCCAGACCTGGTCCGCCTGCGAGGCGAGTTGTCCATTCGATTCGGTACGTTGCGCCGACGGGACGGCTTCGGCGAACGACGTCCACGCGGCGTCGTACGGCTCGGT
The DNA here is from genome assembly GCF_056501455.1 of Lignipirellula cremea. Lineage (NCBI taxonomy): Bacteria > Pseudomonadati > Planctomycetota > Planctomycetia > Pirellulales > Pirellulaceae > Lignipirellula > Lignipirellula cremea. The sequence goes on along the minus strand of NZ_CM151415.1, from coordinate 2,824,953 downwards.
CGCAAGCAGGTCCGTTCCCGACAGCATTCCCGCGCGCGAGAATCCGGACGCAAGCGCCCGCGCCATCTGCCCCCCGCCGACGAACCCGATTGCGGTCACGTTAGTTTCCTTTTCCCGGCGAGCGGAGGGTGTAAGCCCTCCGTGTCCCAGCCGCTCGTCGAAAAAGCACGGAGGGCTTACACCCTCCGCTCGCCAGACAGACGGTTCGCCGCGCGACGGTCAGACCCGCTCGTGCGTCAGGCCGGATTCGCAAAGCTTGACGTCGGCCTGCACCATCATGGCGACGAGTTCTTCGAACGTCACCCGGGGGGACCAGCCGAGGACGTTCTTCGCCTTCGTCGCGTCGCCCACGAGCAGGTCGACCTCCGCCGGTCGGAAGTAGCGCTTGTCGACCGCGACGAGCGTTCGTCCGTCGGCGCAGACGCCCCGCTCGCTCTCGCCCTGCCCTTCCCAGTTCAACGGCAGTCCGACTTCGGCGAACGCGAGCTCGCAGAATTCTCGAACCGAGTGGGTCTCGCCGGTAGCGATGACGAAGTCCTCGGCTTCCTTCGCCTGCATCATGGCCCACATGGCTTCGACGTAGTCGCCCGCGAAGCCCCAGTCGCGAAAGGCGTCGAGATTGCCAAGATAGAGCCGCTCCTGCTGGCCCCGCGCGATGCGTGCGGCTGCGAGCGTGATCTTCCGCGTGACGAAGGTGATCCCCCGCCGCGGCGACTCATGGTTGAACAGAATGCCGTTCGAAGCGAACAGGCCGTACGACTCGCGATAGTTCCGCACGATGTCGAAGGCGAAGGCCTTGGCGACGGCGTACGGGCTTCGCGGGTAGAACGGCGTCGTCTCCGTCTGCGGCGTTTCCCGCACCTTGCCGTACAGTTCCGACGACGAAGCCTGATAGAACTTCGCCTCGGGGCAGATATCCCGCATCGCATGCAGCAGTCGCAGCGTGCCGAGCCCGGTCACGTCCGCCGTGTACTCCGGCAGTTCGAAGCTCACCTTCACGTGCGACTGAGCGCCGAGGTTGTAGATCTCGTGCGGCTGCACTTCGCGCAGAACCGCCGACAAGGCCGAAGAATCGGACAGGTCGCCGTAGCGCAGCTTGAGCCGGACGTCGGGTTCGTGCGGATCCTGATACAGGTGATCGATGCGCCCCGTGTTGAACGACGACGACCGGCGGATGACGCCGAAGACTTCGTAGCCCTTCGCGAGCAGCAACTCGGTCAGGTACGAACCGTCCTGCCCGGTGATGCCCGTGACGAGCGCTCGTTTGCCGTTTCGCGGCGGGTAGTCGACTAGGGTCATCGCGAATCCGGACCGGAGGAAGCGAGCGGCGAGGGGCTGTCGGCGAAGTCGGTTCCGCCAGCGACGTTCTCGAGAAACCAGGCGTACGTTCGCGTCAGTCCTTCGCGCAGTCCGACGTTCGGTCGCCAGCCGAGGTCATGGATCTTCGTCACGTCGAGCAGTTTCCGCGGCGTGCCGTCCGGCTTCGATTCGTCGAACCGAAGTTCGGCGTCGGGATGGATCAGATCGCGCAGCGTTTCCGCCAGTTCGCGGATCGTGACGTCCTCGCCGACCCCGACGTTCACGAACGACGCGTCGAAGTCGCGATCGAGCAGGAACCAGCAGGCGTCGGCCAGATCGTCGACGTACAGGAACTCCCGCCTGGGACGACCGGTGCCCCAGATCGTGACGTGGTCCTCGCCGCGGACGCGAGCCTGATGAAACTTCAGCATCAGCGCCGGGATGACGTGCGACCGTTCGACGTCGAAGCGGTCGAAGGGGCCGTAAAGGTTCGTCGGCATGGCCGATCGAAAGTCGCGACCGTATTGCTGGCGGTAGGCGTCGCAGAGCTTGATGCCCGCGATTTTGGCGATGGCGTACGGTTCGTTCGTCGGTTCGAGCGGCCCGGTCAGGAGGTACTCCTCGCGCATCGGCTGCGGCGCTTCCCGCGGGTAGATGCACGAACTGCCGAGATAAAGCAGCTTCCGGACGTCCGCCTCATGCGCCGCCGCCAGGACGTTCGCATGAATCAGCAGGTTGTCGCGGAGGAAGTCGACCGGGTAGTTCGCGTTGGCCCAGATCCCGCCCACCGTTCCGGCAGCCAGCAGCACGTACTGGGGTCGGTTGTCGCTGAACCATCGCGCGACCGCGGTCGCGTCCCGCAGATCGAGTTCGTGCCGCGACGCCGTCAGCAGATTCGTGCAGCCGGCGGCCTGAAACCGGCGCACGCACGCCGATCCGACCAGACCGCGATGGCCGGCGACGAAAATGGGGGCGTCGTACGGGACCGACATGAAGGAGAGCGCGAGTTCGGCTCGCGGAGGACGCAGGTTCGGGCGGAGTAAGTCGAGCCCTTTAGCATACCTCCGCGCTTGCGGACGCGAACAAGAACGACGCCAAAGCGGTGCGGCCGCACAGACTCCCCTGCCCGCATCACGAGCGCATCCGTCGCGACCGGCGCGGCGAGAGCGTCAGCCGTCCAGCAATTCGGCAAGGCGGATGTGATGCTTCCCGAGTTTGCCGCCGTAATTCCCGGCGGAGATCCGCAGAATCGGTTCCTCGGCAGCCGCCTTCAAGGCGATCCGCATCGCTTCGCGAACGGCGGTTTCGTCGATGCCGTTCACGACCAGTTCATAGGCGCAGTTCGCCTCGGGATGCAGGCGACTTTCGACGCGTCCTCGCAGCGTCGGGCAGAAGGCGTCGGCGGTCGAGGCGACCAGGCCCTTGTACCGCGAACCGACTTTGCTGCCGCTGCGGGCGATGCCCCCCGGAAAGGGAGCGATCACGTTCGGCAGATCGCGGACCGCATCGACGGCCCGCTCCGCGGCAGCGAGAGCCGACGCCTCGTCGCGACCCTGGAAGATCAGGTTCCCCCCGGCGACGCCCGTCGCGAAGCCGGTCGCTTCCTCGACGAGAAACTCGCCGTCCATAACGGGGACGCGCCAGAAGCGGCGATCGCCCAGCTTCTTGCTCTTCTGAAACCCGTCGCCGAAGTATCGCAGCGACTTCCCGATCGAGAAACGCTTTCCGGCGGCGGCGCCCACGGACAAGTCGCCGAAGACGGCAGTCGTGGGACATGTCATCAGACACTGCCCGGTCCGGTTGACGACCGCTTTCGCCAGACGATCCGCGTTCATGCCGAAACAGAGCATCGCCGCGGCGGGCCTGCCGTCGGGAGACTCCTCGGCGGAGAGGCCCCGCTCGCGACCGACCTCGGCGTCGCAGGCGATCACCGAACAGGCGTAGCCGGCGAACGCTCGTTCGGCGTGGCCCAGCCAGCGCTCGTTCGTCGCGGTGACGACGATCCGGCACCAGGCCATTCCGAACGCCTCGGCGAACGTGTCGTCGATTTCGACGGAACCGAGATTGAGCACGATCGATTCGCCAGGGACGAGGAGCCGAGCGAAGGAGGTCTTCGTCGGGCGGCTCTCTTATAATGATCCGCGGCGAGGTTCGCGAGGAGCCGACTTCTCGACTCGCCTTCGGGAAAGGCCGGCGATGAAGCGTCCGAACGTCGAACCCTGGCTGCAAGCCAACATGGCCGCCCTCGTCGTCGCGGGCAGCGTCGCTCTCGATCTGGGCCAGCAGACGATCACCAAGAGCCTGGTCACCGTCGTCTGCGCGGTCGCCTCGCTCGTCCTGACCGACTGGCTCGGCATCTTCCGGCTGCATCGGGCGCTCGCCAATCTCGCGGCGCTCGTGGCGCTCAGCTACGGGATGTGGGAGTTCATCAGCCGGTATACCAGCGGCCTCGATCCGATCCGGCAACTCCTGTCGATCGCGAATCTCCTGATCTACCTGCAGATCATTCTGCTGTTTCAGAAGAAGGACGTCCGCAAATACTGGCTGCTCGCGGTTCTGAGCCTGCTGGAGATCGTCGTCGCGTCGGCGCTGAACCTGGGCCCTGAATTCGGCGCGCTCCTCGTCGTCTATCTGATCCTGTCCGCGACCGGGATGGCCTTCTTCTTCGCCTACCGGGAGTCGCTACGACTGGCGGGCGAGGGAGAGGGTCTCGATGGCGAAGGGGCGCCTGCGTCAGCCTCGCGAAGAGCCGCCCGGGAATTCGCCGGGGGCGGAGCGTTCGCTCTGGCAGGCGACGGCGCGGCGCTCGTCCGTCGGGAGACCGTCGCGGACGTGCAGGCCCGGCTGATGAGCGTCCGCCTGCTGCGGCCGGCCTTCGCGATGGCGGCGACGAGCCTGGCGTTCGGCGCGCTCGTCTTCTTCAGCCTGCCGCGCATGGCCGGACAGTCCTGGCAGGGACGACACGCGGGCGAGAGCAAGTCGATCGGCTTCTCCGATCAGATCACCCTCGACGAGATGAGTTCCCTGCTGCACAGCGACGAGAAGGTGATGCGAATCGCGTTCTCCGATCCGCAGACCGGGGCTCCCTATCAGACCATCGGCGCGCCCTATATTCGCGGCGCCGTACTGACGAAGTACCTCGACGGGGTCGACGGCAAACCCTTCTGGACCACGCGCGAGCCCATCAATCCCCGCGAGGGCGAGCAGCTTCCCCTGCCGCCGATCGGAGCGGAGGTCGTCCGGCAGGACATCCTGCTGGAGCCGAGCGAGACCCGCACGCTCTTCAGCGTCTTCGACCCCTACCGACTCGACGAAGAGGACGAAAGGGTCAAGTATCTCGACCGGACGGGTTCGCTGCTTCGTCGGGGTCGGGACGACGACCGCGTCGAGGCGTTTCGGTACGTCCTCGGCGTCGGCGGTTTCGAACGGGGGCTGCACGACCCGATCCGTCCCATCCGCAGCGACGTCAGTTGGTCGTCCGGTTCGATGGCGATTCTGTCCATGCACCGCGAACGCAAGGAGTTGATCGCGCCCTTCGGCGATCGACAGGACGGATTCGAACGCTTTCCGCGACTGGTCGAGAAGGCCCGCGAGATCCTGCGGGAAGCGAACATGCAGGGGGGCCTCGCCGAGGAGAAGGCCCGCACGCTGTCGCTCCACTTTCTGCAGAGCGGCGAATATACGTACACGACCGACTTCTCCGAAGTCCGGCGCGACCCGACCCTCGATCCGATCGAGGACTTTCTCGTCAATCACAAGAGCGGTCACTGCGAGTACTTCGCCGGCGCGCTCTGCCTGATGCTTCGCAGCCAGGGCATCCCCGCGCGAATCGTCGTCGGCTATCGCCCGGAAGAGTTCAACCCGCTGGGCAACTACTTCCAGGTGCGCCAGCGCGACGCCCACGCCTGGGTCGAGGCGCAGCTTTGGCCCCACGAGATCACGTCGGAAGATCGTCCGGTCGACCGCACGATCATCGGGGCCTACTTGCGCCTCGATCCCACTCCCTTGACGTCGGACGCCTCGACGACGGCGACGAGCGACTGGATCGACCGCGGACTGCAGTTCTTCGACTACGCCCAACTGCTCTGGACCGACTACGTCATCTCGATGAACTCGGAAACGCAGCGGGAGCAACTCTTCGATCCTTTGAGCGAGAACGCCTCCGAAGCGGTCGACCAGTGGGGCATCGCCGCGCGCATCCGGGCGGGAATCGACTTCGTCGTCCGCTCCGGCCCGGCGATCGTCCCGGTCGGAGCCCTCGTCATCGGGATCGGCGGAGCGCTCTTCTACCTCTATCGTCGTCGACGCCCTGATGCGGACGGCAGGCGTCGCAAGGCGGCCCGTCTGCCCGACTTCGACCCGTCAGCCCGGGCGCGTCCGCTCGGCAAGTTCTTCGCGGCGCTCTCCGATCTGCTGGAAACGGTGGCCGACGAGCGTCAGACGGGCGAAACGGTGGCCGAATGGATCGACCGGGCGCAGCGAGTCTGGCGCGAGACCCCCGGCTTGCCGCAGGAGGAGCCGGCGTTCGGCGAGTCGCTGGCTCTCTATCACGAGCGTCGCTTCGGCGCCCGCGTGATCGACGAAAGTCGGGCCTCCGACCTGCGCACGCGCCTGGTTCAGGCGCGCGAGACCTGGCTCCGCCAGATCGCCGCGAAGCCCGCATAGCGATCGACTCTCCATGCGGCCTTCTGAGCGGGGGGTGTCAGCCCCCCGAGCTTTCCTCGCGAAGCGCCCTTCGCCTGACGCGGTTCGTTTTCTTCGGCGAGCGGAGGGTGTCAGCCCTCCGTGCTTTGATCGCGACGCGCCGTCGCCATCGAGCTTTCGCGCCTGCTGTACGTTCTGACGGAATTTCGCGTTCCGAACTCGGGGGGTTGATACCCCCCGCTCAGAAACGTTTGGAATCTTCCTTAGTCGAGATAGCGCCGTAGCAGGATCGTCTTCTCGACGTTGTGATCGTTGCCCGGCTCGAAGGCGGCGGGAACCGACCGGTCGATGATGTAGAACCCGCGATGCCGACGGTTGCGCCCCGTATCCGCGCCGATCTCCTGCCCCAGCCAGACCCCGTCCGGCAGCGACTGCCCGGCATAGGTCGCAGCGAGCGCCGGATTCCGCGTGACCGGGGAGGTCTTATGAGCCTCGAAGTACCCGACCGTGACCCAGACGGCATAGACGTTCGACTGCGTCGACGTCAGGTTCGGCAGCCGCGCGAGTTGCTCGTACCGGAACGCCGGATTCTTGTCCGTGTGCTGGAACTGCTCTCCATGCCGAGGTCCGGCGAACAACGGTTGCGGCGGAGTGACGGGGGCCGCGGCGAACTCGTCGCTTCGGAGCAACGTCGCGTTGACGTCGAACTGCCGCAGCCGCTCGGGATCGGCTCCCGGAAGTAGCGGCGCAAGATCCGCCTTCCCGGCGCTACGGTAGGGCTTGGCGATCCGGGTCGGATAGTGCCAGGTCGGTCGCGACGGATCGAATCCTCGACGCGTAATCGCGAACTCGCCCGGGTCACCAGGATCCGTCGGTCGGAATTGGCGACTGTTCGGCGTGAGGGATCCGTGGCTGTAGTTGAACGAATCCCACAGCACGTGCGGCATCGTGTTGAGGTTCACTCTGCCCGGATCTCGGAATCGCGAGAGTTCGCTGTTCCCGGCTCGCAGGAATCCGGGAGCCAGATTCATGTTGCCCGTGCTGAAGAACTCCTGCGATCCCGCGAAAGGCGACGGCGTTTCGACGTAGTCGAACAACCGGGCCATCTGCGGCGACTGCGCCGTCACGGTCGGACTTCGCCGGTTCAGCGGCCGATGGAAGAAGTTCCAGAGGTGCGGATAGTAGCCGCCGAGGTTATCCACGCTTTCCGGCGCCGTGGCTCCCGGCACGTAAGGATTCAGCGCCGGATTGGACGAGCCGACGTCCCGCGCCCAGTCCTCGAACCAGGTCGCTTGAGAACTGTGCGGAATGGCCAGCAGTTCGTACGGCGACGCGAACGGACGATCCGCCCAGTTGAGCCAGGGGAACGTTCGCTGAGTGCCTCCGCTCACCGGCGGGGCGCCGAGGTAGTTGGCATGGGGAGGCGGCGTGTAATCCGTCAGGGCCGGATCGGAATCCATCCCCATCGTGACGTTCAGGTACCCGAGCGTGTGAAGCAGGTTGTGGCGGAACTGCACCTCGGGAGTGGCCATGCCGGCCGACATTCCCGCCGCCGTGTCGGGCGTCGGTTCGGTCGTCCGCAACACGTCGAAGTCATGTCGCCAGAGGTTGAAATGACCGTCGTTCAGCGCGGTCACCGCTTCGTTATAGGTGCCGTGACTGTCAGCCGTGCGATTCCGTTCGATCCCGCGCTCCCGGGACATGAACATAAACGCCTCGAACGAGAAGACGTCCGGCATGCCGTCGTAGTCGACGTCATGCGGATCCCATTCCTGGGGGCCCATCGACGGCGGATTCCAGGTCGTCGGATGGTGGTCGTCGCCGTTGTAGACGCTGATATCCACCGGAGCGAAATCGACGGTGATGTAGGGATTCCGCGTGGCGTGAAAGTCTTCCAGGGGATTCGCGAGACGCTGAAGATAGACCGTCCGCCAGTTCTCCTTCGTCTGCGTCGGAGTTCGGGACGCAGCGCTCGCGAGATCCTCCAACGGCATTCCCGCTACCGAATCGAACGGCACGTCCGGCAGCGTAGCCGCGGATCCGTCGCCCGGCGCGTAGCCGTCGTCGAATCCGATGCCCGTCGGATCTTCCGTCGGCGGCAGGTAATAGTTCGGCGCCGTTGGAAGCGGTTCGGAAATGTTGAGGCCGATGTACGGAGTGGGCCAACTCGCGGCCGGCGGATCGGCAGCGCAGATCATCGCCAGCGGCTGCACGATCTTCGCAACGCCAGTCGCGTTCGGATGCAGATAGACGTTCGGTAAATTGTGGAAGTTGTCGTACGAGAAGAACTGATTCCCCACGACTTCCAGCTTCGCGACCTGGATGTTCATTCCGTCGACGTACACCGGCGGCGTCGCATCGTTGTCGTCGTCGATCAGCGACAGGTACGTCTTTTCGCGAGGCGCAATGACCGTGTACTGTCCGGGCGCCACCTTCGTCGTTCCCGCGCGGTAATAGAACGTGTTGTCCCGCGTCGCCGGGTTGCCGGGCATTACGGGAAAACTGTTCGTGAAATGGACGAAGCGTTCCAGAACCACCGGTTCCGCCGGAGCGACGGGAGGCGTATTCGGATCGCGCATGCTCTCGCTCAACGTCAACTGATTCAGATCCAGCGGATCGAACGACGTCGGATTGAACCGTTGCCCGCCCGTCGCACGCAGTTCCCGCGCACGGAAGAAGGCGCTCTTCGCCTGGTCCGCCGCGTTCGCGACGTCGTGGGTCTCCGAAATCGCGACTCGCCAGACCGGATCGTTCCGGTTGGGCGTGACCTTGCTCAGAACCAGTTGCCCGTCCGTGCGATCGTACAATTCCGCCGGCACGTTGGCGTCGTTCGCGGCGCGGGGTCCGACCGCGTACAACTCCAGGAACAACGATCCCTGGGGAATGCGGTGCTGGTCCAGATCCGTGTCGCCCGCCGCACGCTTCTGCTGACTGCCGTCGTCGAGCGCCGAGTCGACGACCCGGCGATTGTGCAGCGCCAGCGTTTCCGAAATCAGCAGGTGCGGCGCCTCGACGCCCCACACGAGCCGCCGCTGACCCGCCGGCGCCGGCGGAACGGGAGTCATCGGATCGCCGTCGATATCGGCCTGCCATCCGTCGTACGGATTCACGTCGTACTCGAACGGCGTGCAGATCACGTCCGGGTCGCGGTAGTCGACGACGTTGATCGCCCACTGCGCGAGCCGTCGCTTGAACAACTCGTCCATCTGCGCCGGCGTCAGGTCGGGATCGTAGTCGGCGTTGTCGAACATCCCCTGCGGACCGAAGCCGTTCGTCCCGTTCGGGTCGTAGTCCATCAGGAGCAACGCCGTGCAGTACAGATGCCGGGCGTAAATTTGACGGGCGACCGCGTTCGACGAGCCGGTGGCCGCGAACTGCGGATCGGCGCCGAGGTGATCGAACTGCTGGTTGTACGTCGCGAGCTGGCCCAGGCCGTAGGCGCTCGTCCACGCCTGGTTCGGGAAGACCGTCTCCGGAACGTTCACTTCGTCCGGTTCGTCCACGATGCCGTCGTTGTCGTCGTCGAACCCGTTCTGCCACCGGCGATTCAGGTCCATCTTCATGCCGTGCCACGACTCCCACGGCATCATCTTGCGAACTTCGTTATCGACCCAGGCGCGATGGGCCACGTCCGCCGGATCCCAGTTAGGGGTCGCGTGATTCGTCCCGTTGAAAGGAGCGCCAGTCAGCGAGTTCGCGTTCGCGATCAGCTTCTGCGAATAAAGGTGATACAGCGACCACTTCTTCGGGCTGCCCAGTTGCGGCGCCGTGCCCGTCACCGTGGCGTCCGAGACGCGACGTTCCGAAGGCACCGCGGAGGGCGCCGCCGGGATATGCGACGAGAGGGTCGTGACCGCGCGACGGCGAGCCAGCGCGGCGGCCACGTCGGGATCGTTGAACGCCGGATCGACCGCCTGCGCCAGACGATTGGGCAGGTAGGCCGCGTCGGAATCGTTCCAGCGCAGGATTCGTTCCAGTTCCGCCAGCGTGTAGGGAGCGTCCGGACTCAGGTAGCCCAGCGTCGCGTCCACCGCCCCGGCGTGCGCGGAATACAAGTCGATCTCGTACGGATCGTCCGAGCCTTCGGTCGGTCCGGCAGGACTCGCGACCGCCGTGAACGGCGGAGCCGGCGCCGACATGTGCGTCCGCAATTGCGCCGTCAGGCCGATGTTGTCATTGTAGGGGTGCCCCAGATAGTCCAGGCCGATCGCCTGCGTCCCCCACGCGTCCGGCGGAGTGCCCCATTCCGAAATCGTCGTGGCGTTATAGACGCCGGGGGGCAGCGTCGGGCTGCGCAGGCGGCTGATCAGGTCGTTCACGCCCGGACGGCCCGGACGTTCGTCCACGCCGAGGTAGCCGTACCGACCCGCGAGCATCTGGCCGACCTGCGCGTTGGTGAACAACGGAGCGTTGTACGACGCGGAAGGAGCGCCGAATCCGGTCGCCGGAAACGCGATCTCCGCCGGTCCGTAACCCATGCCCCGCGGTCGGTTGCCGCCGCCTGTACCCGCGAGCGGACCAGTGATATTCGACTGCTGGGCGGCGGCGAAATCGGGATGCAGATGGGCGTTGACGTTCGCCAGTCCATCCAGGTCGCGAATGAGAAACGCGACGAGCGGCTTGTAAAGCTTGCCGTCCTCCATCCGCTGCACCGGCAGACCGATATCGATCCAGATGCTGTCCGTCAGTCCGTCGCCGTCGTTGTCGACGTCCCACTGATCGACGATGCCGTTGCCGTTCAGGTCGCTCAGCGCGTCGACGAGAGGAGTCGGGGAGTTCGGCGACATCGGAGGCCAGGTCGCCGACGGAGCGAGAGGCTCATCGGGTATTCCGTCTTCATTCGTATCATTCGAGCCCGTCAGCAACGGCAACGGCTGCGTAATGTCGACCATCGCCCAGTCCGCGTTGCTGCCCGAGAACTCCGGATGGTCGGTAGGAAGCGGACGCAGACAGATCGCACGGTAGAAGTCGTTTCGGTATCGCGCGAACGTCGTATTGGACGCGTTCTGGTACCAAGGGTATTTCGTGTTGTCGTTGGGGTCCTGAAAGTGACGCCAGTAGTTGATCAGTTCGGGACGCCAAAACGACGGGACGATCTGATCCGCCCTCAGGGCACGCGGCGGCACCGAGGCGAGAAACATGTTCTGGTAATCGACCGCGTCGTAATCTTCGTTCAGACCGCCGGAGGCGATGTCATAGCCAGGCACGCTCGTTCCCAGGAACTGATAATTAGGAAGCAGCGCCGCGGGCAAGCCGTAGGGAGTGCCGCCGCTCCACTCGCTCACGTACGGCACTTCCTGAGAAATGTTGTATCCCCACAGCCCGGTGCCGTTCGGCGGCGTGCTCGTATCCGGATCCGGGACGGGGCCGTAGCCCGCGCCGTAGCCGGAGAACGGACGCTCGTTCACGACGAACGAGACCTGACCTCCTGACACGATGGCCGCCGACAGCGTCGCGGCGTCCGGAAGCGTATCCGTCTCGTCCGGATTGGATCGGGCGACCGTGAACCGCCCGACGAAACAATCCGGCGCCGCGGAGCTCGTCGGCGGAACGTACTCGAGAATCCGCACGCTCACGTTCTTGCGCACCGGCCCCCCGGTGAACGTCAGAATGCAGCCCGTGTAGTCTCCCGCGGTCGTGTTCGTGAACAGATTCAGGTATCCGCTCGGGTCGACCGAGGTGGGCACGACCCTCCGAAACTCGAACGTCACGAACGACGGAGCGCTGCCCGGGTTGAATCGCAACGGCTCGGCCGCAGGCGCGGCGACGAACACGCCGCGGGGATTAGCCAGCGTGTCGACTACCGGCGTCACGCCCAGGACGCCCCGCCAGCTTCCGCCGTACAGGTCGATCATCAGTCCGTGACCGTCGACGACGCTCGCCCCCGTGCCGCTGCCGACGAGGACGTTCTTGATCGCCAGGTCGGTGATCTTATGCGCGGGATCGCCGACGCGATCGACGCGAGCCTGCACGCGGGCCGACTGACGGTACTGACCCGTGATCACGATCAGCGTGACCAGCATCATCAGAAACAGCGTCAGCAGACTCAGCGACATCAACAGGATGATGCCGCGCCGGGGCGCTCGCCGGCGGCGACGCAGCGTCGACCGGCGTTCGGCGAGAGGCTCGCCGTTAGATGCACGATTCACGATCGCATCTCGCGCGGGAACGCGTCGACGGTCGGTCGAAGCTCGAAGCGGAAGCGTCATTAGGAACCTCCTGCCGCGCGAGAGCGCGACCCGATCCTGCTCGAAAAGGAGCCGATCCGCCCCCCAAGATAATGGCGGGAAACGGTCGGCGATGATGTGCGTGTCGCTCGTACTGAGCGCTATCCGTGTCGCTCGCAATGAGCGCTGTAAGTCGCTGGCGACCTGTCTCTGTGGCCCGCGAGGGGCGCGATCGATCGAACGCGAGACGGACCTTCCGCGACGCGATCACTCCCACGTGCCGCCGGCGCCCAGCTTGATCGTCTTTTCGCTGACCGACGCGACGCCCGGCAGCCAGGTGACCTGCGTATCGTCGGGAAGATCGAGTCCGGGCCTGTCCACCCCCGGCCAGTCAGGGCCTGCGAGAGTCACGAACCGATAGAGCGGCTCGACGACCGGATCGTACGGAGCCGCTTCGATAACCTGATACCAGCGGTGATATGCGGCCTGCGTGACAACGCCGCTGCCGTTGACTTGAGCGGGATAGGTCAACATGACCCAGTCGCCCTTCGCGAGATTGAGCATCTCCGGATCGGCAGAGCAGTTGATCGCCACGTCGCCGCCGGAAACGCCGCTGCTGCGGAAGCCGTAGCCGCCCGACGCGTCTTCGTCGATGGACCCGATTCGCTCGCTCGTCTCGTACGTCCGCAGTCGCTGGTAGAAGACGATCGCGCTGAGGAGATAGTTGCCGCGCCCGGTGAAACTGGTGACGTTGTCGAGCGGCGTCAGCGTCGCCATGTACGAGTAGTCCCGCTGCGCCATACGACGGGTCTGATCGATCGGCGTATTGGTCGCGATGCTCGGAAACGTCTGGGTCGGCAGGTCCATCCGCGACTCGGGCCGCTCGAACAGCAGATCGTCCTCCGCCACGGCGCCCACTTCCGCGATTCCCTGGTCGGTCAGATTGTTGGGAGCCGCGGCATTGATCAGCGGAAACGGCGTCACCCGCTGCATACCGTAGCGAGCATTGATCACGTTGAACGGAAACTGAACACGCTGCGTATTGGGGAGGGTCCCGTCGATTCCCGTGATCCCCTGCGGATCGATGCAGATCGCAGGCGTCGCGGGAAGGTTGCTCGGCGCAGGCAAACCCGCCCAATCCTGCCACTCGGTCCTTCCAAGAACCCCGGTCGTAGGATCGATATAGGTCCCGTCCGCCCGGTACCAGCGCCACTGCCGGGGCTCGGTCCAGCGGCGGATCTGGAACTCTTCCACTGCGTTGCGGCTGAGGATGGCGGAGCGGTCGGCGATCTCGCCCTCGCGCAGCCGCATCGCGATCAGCGGAATCATGGCCATCACGCCGAACATGCCGATCGACAGCACGCCGGCGGCGATGAGCACTTCCAGAATCGTGATGCCCCGCCGCGACGAGCCGCCGCGACGACGGTAATTCATGAGGTTCATACGTGCGTGACTCATCCGCCCGCTCCCGCGCTCATTCGCGCCAGTTCCCGAGCGTTCAGCGCGCCGGCAGCCCGGCCGGTCGCCGAACCTGGCCCGATATTTTCGACCGTCAGCGTCGCCCCGCTCGACGGCTCGATCTTGACCCACAGCGAGTCAGGATCCATCACGTTCGAGAGGATCTCGGCGTTCGGATCGTTCCAGTTGCCGGCAAGGGTGAAGCTATCCTCGACCTGGTCCAGGCGACCGATCAGGAAGTAGATCGGCTCGGTCACGCGGAACGGCGTGAGGCTCAAGCGGGGAGGCGATGTACTAGTACGCACTGGCGCTTGGACGTTCCGCACCGCGCCGGAGGGTTCGAACAGGATCACGATCGGGTTGACCGCGTACTGCTGCGTATTGCCGCTGACCTGATTGAACTCGGAGAACTGCACGCCGCTCGCCCCGAAGCCGCTCCAGTCGAGATCGATCGCCGCGCTTCGGGGAAGCTCCAGCACGCTCGACGCGATCTTCACCGGCTGGCGATAGACGCGGAAGCTGTGCCCCAGCGTCATCGTTCCGGTAAACGTTCCGGTCTCCGCAGGCGGGACTTCCGGGCCCGTCGTCGGCGGAGGCGCCGTGGCCGAGCTGAACACGATGCGCACACGCGTCGCCGAGGGCGTCGCGATCGGCGGAATGATGTTCGTCGCGTTCAGGACTTGATACCGCGTCGCGGAACCGTCGAAGGCGATTTCGTCGCCCGGCATGATCATCCGCAGACTCGCGTAAGTCAGGATCGCCTCTTCCGCGCCGCCGGCGCCGGTGTTGGGAGTGATGTAAGCCCGCGATCCCGCGCGAAGTCGCGGATCGACCGCTTCCGGCGCGGGGAGCAGATCGCCGGTGTAGGGCGTCGGAACTTCGCAGTGGTACAGGCGGAAGGCCCGGCGGGGATTGCCGAACGAACCGTTGCCGTCCCGTTCGATGACGATGCCGAAGGGGCGTCCCGACCCGGCGGCCTGCGACCTGGCTTCGTCGATAAACGAGTTGATCTGCCGCGCCGCCTCGCGAACCGACTGTCCGCGCAGGTTGAGCTTCAGCGCCGGAATCGCGATCGCGACCAGCAGCGCGGCGATCGCGACGGCGACCAGCAGCTCGACGAGCGTGAAGGCTCGCCGGGCGGCTCGGGTTCGAAAGGGTCGGAATGCAAGCATGTCTCGTTATCCGTCTGCTCAAGCGCCATCCTGCGAAGGCATCGAGAGAGCGCTTAGGCGCTGGCGTCGCTCAGGTGGTTGGAGACGTTGTCCGTCGAAGGTCCGCGGTTGGCTGCGGCGCTTCCGCCGTAGTCGTATGCCTCGCCCAAGAGACGCCCGCTGATGTCCTTATAAGGATTGTTCGGAGGATCGGTCGGCGGACCGGGAAGGTTGTACGTGCTGTAGTTCACGGGCGGCGGGGTCGACGTCGTATCCTCGGGATCGATCAGCCCGAAGATGCCGTACTTGCCGTCGCGACCCGCGCTGACCACGAGGGGATGCAGCGGCGGTCCGCCGCCCCACGCTTCGAGCGGATCGAAGGGATCGACGAAATCGGTCGTCACCCGCACCGACTCGAAGCCGTTGCCGCCTGCGAGCGGGTCCGTCGTGCTGAGGCTCCCTACCAGCATGTCGGCGTTACCCTGGAATCGAACCGTCCAGGGCCCGCCGATCGGACCCTGCACTGCCGGGTTGCCAGGAGAGCTGTCGAGAATATTGGGTCCCAAGATCGCTCCGATCGCGGTTTCCACATCGCTCGGATCAGCGTCGAAATCAAGCTCCGCCGACTTCGCCGTGGGAGCGTTCGAGAAGAAGAGTTGGAACTTCCCGGCGTTCGGAGACCCGAGGATCGAAATCGTCTGCACCTCGTTTTGATTGTGCAGCGGCGAATCGAGGCCGGGGGCCCAGCGGATGAACTCGATCGGGTTGCCCCAGGGATCGAGGATCTCGGGCCGTCCGTCGCCGTCCTTGTCGCCGATCTCGGATGCCTTGAAGAAGCTGAGCCCGTTCTCGTCGCCCTTATAAGTCGCGGCGAGGATCACGTAGAGGCACTCTGCGCCCTGAAACTTGGCCGTCCAGGGAACGGTCGTATTGGTGACGTCCAGCGCCCGGCGATAGCCCGTCTGAAGAGACGGCGCCGAACCGAGCGCCACCGCGACGGGTGCGACCGTCGACGTCGGATAGTTCGCGGCTGCGACATCGCTGATCCGGTCCGGCATCTCGAAGCGAGCCGTCTCTCGCAGCGCATTCGTCCTGGCTCGCTCGTAGCCGAAACGGTCCTGGTTCTGCTCCGACGCACGACCGCTCATCGCGGCGACGCTGATCCGGCTAATCCGGATCGGCACCGCTCGCGAGGCGTAGTCGTCCCAGCGTTCCATCAACAGGGCTTCGATTCGCTGGACCTGCGCCCGGGCGCGGCTTTCGCGAGCGACCTCCTGCGCTTCCCACAGCCCCATCAGGGCGATGCTTGCCAGGAACGCCATCAGCCCGATCACGATCAGCAGTTCCGTCAGCGTCACGCCGCGACGCAGCAGAGCGCCGCCGCGCGTCGCCGATAACGCTGGGCCGCCGCTACGCGTCGCCGACGACGACGGGTCGCCGTTCGCCGAAGGCGACCAGCAGCATCGTGGATTGCAGCGAAGGGAACTCATATCCGACCTGCGATCGTAAAGGAGATCGACGTACGTGAAAGAACGATGCCGCGACGGCGTCATTCCCTACCGATCTCGCCGAACGTGCTGCCTTCCGTGAAGTTGGCGACGTTGTCGTCGTCTTCGGGATCCATATTGACCCACGCTTGCGGGTCGCCCGCCGGCGCCAGGAACTTGTAATTTGCGTAGGTGGTGAACGGCGCAGTGATGTCCTTCGGATAGAGCGCGTCAGCCGCGCCGTCCGTGAAGCCGTCCGACCCGTAGGCGTTATCGAGCCCGGCGGAGAGGAGCTGATACGTCTGGGTGTTGTACCAGGCAGGGGTCGCAGGGCTTCCGTCGATATAAGGCCGCGCGATGCCGGGGTCGTAACCGCCCGGAGCGTTGTCGGCGGGGACGGGCGGGCTGCCGGCGATCCAGTTCTCGTAGTTGCCCGGATCGCCTGCGGCGCCGAGATCCGGCGGCCATTTCAACAGGGCGATGCGATTCGGCGGCGTCGACGCGGCCGGCAGATCCTTGTAGGCGTAGCCGGCGAAGTAGAGGAACGGCGTGCTGCCGTCCGCCGCCTTCGGGATGTACGACGGGAAGCCGTCGCCGTCGAGATCGACGAGTTGCTCGGGCTTGAAGTCGTAGAAGCTCTCCGCCGAGCCCGCCGAACTGCCGGTGAGCGGCCGGATCGGGTCTTTCTTGAGTCCCAGGACGTTCCCGCTGTACTGCGCGGCGCCGCCCAGGAAGAACGGCAGCGATTCCGATGCGTCGAGCCGATCGATCGTCGCGTTCGCGAACGTCCCGGAGGCCGTCGCCGAATCGCCCAGGATCGCCGTACTGCCCGTCACGTAGAGCGTGCTCGCTTCGCGATTGTTGCGAAACGCCGTGTCGATGTGGCGCTTGAAGTAGCTTGAATAGTAGGTCGACGCGCTCGGAGTCCCGCTGTCGGCGACGGTACCGATACACGGCGGATACGCGCCGTACTTGGCCTCGTACTGCGTCAGCGCCATTTCGAGTTCTCGGACTTCCGTCGCGATCGTGAACCGGTAGACGGTCGCGATCGCCGCGCCGACGGCGACCGACAGGATCGCCGCCAGGATCGCGATGATGGCGATCACGACCAGCAGTTCGACGAGCGTGAAGCCCCGCTTCTTCCGGCTGACGGCGAAGCCGCGCTTCGCCCGCATCAGGGCGACGAATCGCCGCCGATCGTGACGCTGGTTGAACGGAACGGCTGGGATGGGACGACCGGCCTTGATCATGGCTCTGCTCCAGGGACGCGGATAAGGATGCGTCCTGACTTAGTTACTCTTAGGGCAGGTCATGGACCCGCCTTCTGCTTGTTTTCCGACTCGTCGCACGGCAAGGCGGGTGGATGACCCGCCCTGCGAACAGGTTTCGAATTCGCTTACTTCTTGCCGCCCGACAGACCGGTGATCATCGCGACCAGCGGCATGAAGAGCGAAATCACGATGAAGCCGACGGCGCCGCCGAGGAAGACGATCATCAGCGGTTCGATGAGCTTCAGGAGGCCTTCCGTCAGGGTCGCGACTTCTTCGTCGTAGTAGTCGGACACCTTGAACAGCATCGTGTCGAGCTCGCCCGTCTCTTCGCCGACGTCGACCATGTTGACGACGAGCAGGTCGATGACGGGACGATTCATCACCATCACGTAGTACAGCGACGCGATCACCCCGAACGCGAACGCGACCCCGATGATGAAGGCGTAGTATTCCGGAATCACGATCAGGAGCGTCAGCGGCCAAACGGCGCCGGCCCAGAACCAGAAGAAGAGCGAGACCGGATGGAAGCCCGCGCTGGAGTTCGCCTTCAGAGGCTTGGCGATCGTCTCGCCCTCGCGAATGGCTTCGCTGACCTTGGTGAAGATCTTCTCGAAGACGCCGTTATTCGACGTTTCGCGGGTGATCGTCAGCGCCTCGAGGATCGGCACGCCGGAGGCGACCAGGGTGCCGAGCGTCCGCATCGTGCGAGCGAGAATGGCCTTTTCGATCAGCTTGCCGACGACGGGGATCTTGAGCAGAAACCCGTGCCAGCCCGTCCGTCCGGCCCGGAACTGGTTCACGATGACGATGAAGATGATCAGCGTCAGCGGAACCAGCGGCGGCACGAACCAGAGCTTGCCGAGGGACCGCGACGTATTGATGAGGATCAACGTGGGAACGGGGAGGTCGAGATCGAACTCCGTGAACATCTCGTCGAACACCGGCACGATCTGCGTCATGATGAACGCGAGAATGCCGATGGCGACCATGATGACCACGCAGGGGTAAATCATCGCCCCCGTAATCTTCTTCTTGATCGATTGCGACCGTTCGAGGAACTCCGACAGGCGCCGGAGAATAATTTCGAGCGAACCGCCCGCCTCGCCTGCGCGAACCATGTTCACGTAGAGGCGATTGAACGTCCGCGGGCACTTCGCGAACGCCTCCGACAGCGTCGAACCGGCCTCGATTTCTTCGCAGACGTCGATGAGCGCGTTCCGCAGCGGACCGGGCTTCGACTGCTGTTCCAGAATGCGGAGGCTTCGCAGGATCGGCAGGCCCGCGTCCTGCAGAATCGAAAGCTGCCGCGTGAACAGCGTCAGTTGCTTGCCGCTGACGCCGCCCAGGGAGAACGACTTCGTCTTCGCGCTTTTGCCGCCGCCCGTCTTCGCCGTCGGCGCCTTCTTTTCCTGAATGCGCGTGATGAAGTAGCCCATCTGGCGAATCGTCGCCTGGGCCTCGTCCTGCGTGGCGGCTTCGATCTCGTCCTGGATCTCTTCGCCCGTGGCGTTCATCGCCTCGAAGACGTAGGTGGGCATCGTCTAGATCCTCTTGCTGTCGCACGCAGTCTTGCGGCGGGTTCGGTCGGATGGGCGGTGATCAGGATCGAGCGAAAGGCTCGCGATCAATCGAGCGGAAGCTCGTGAAGAATCGTGTCGAAGAATCGTGAAGAATCTGGTACGGGATCAGGCTTCCAGAACGGTTTCGCGGACGACCTCTTCCAGCGTCGTCGTCCCTTCGAAGATGCCCTGAATGCCGGCGTCGCGGAGCGACACCATGCCGTTCCTGCGGGCCTCTTCGCGGATTTCGTCGGTCGCCTTGTTTTCGAGGATCATCAGGCGCAGCGCGTCGTTGATGACCATCAGCTCGAACAGGCCGACGCGGCCCTTGTAGCCGGTGTTGTTGCAGAAGTCGCAACCGGCGCCGCGGTAGAACTTCTTCCCGGCGACGCCCTCCAGAGTGAGTCCGATGTCGGCGAGCAGATCCGGAGCCGGCTCGACCTCGACGCGGCACTGGCTGCAGATCCGTCGGACGAGGCGCTGGGCCAGCACGGCCTCGACGGTCGCCGTGATCATGAACGGCGCCACGCCCATGTCGCGGAGACGCGTCACCGTGCTGGGGGCGTCGTTGGTGTGGAGCGTGCTGAAGACCAGATGCCCCGTGAGCGACGCCTGGACCGCGATCTCCGCAGTCTCCAGGTCGCGGATCTCGCCCACCAGGATGATGTCAGGATCCTGCCGCAGAATCGCCCGCAGGCAGGAGGCGAACGTGACGCCGATGTCGTGATCGATCGGGATCTGGATAATGCCGTCGATGTCGTACTCGACCGGATCCTCGGTCGTGATGATCTTGTCTTCGATGTCGTTGAGCGAACTGAGCGCGCTGTACAGGGTCGTCGTCTTGCCCGATCCGGTCGGACCCGTGACCAGGATGATGCCGTTCGGACGATCGATGACGTGCATGAAGCCGTCCATCGTCTCCTTGTTCATCCCGATCTTGTGGATGTCCAGCGAGACGACCGACCGGTCGAGCACCCGCATGACGACGCTCTCGCCGAACAGCGTCGGCAGAACGCTGACGCGGAGGTCGACCGGGTGACCGCCGACGGTCAGCTCGATGCGCCCGTCCTGCGGCATGCGACGTTCGGCGATGTTGAGGTTCGCCATGACCTTGATGCGGGTCGTGATGGCGAACGCCAGATGCCGCGGCGGAGGCACCATTTCGAAGAGGACGCCGTCCGCCTTGATGCGGATGCGGAATTCGTCTTCGAAAGGTTCGAAGTGGACGTCGCTGGCGTGGTCCTTGATCGCCAGCAGAAGCACCATGTTCAAGAGCTTCTTGACCGGCGCGCTGTCGGCCAGGGCCTGCATATCGGACAGATCGATCGGTCCGTCCTTGTCGAGTTCGGCGATCGCCTTCTTGAGATCCCGATCGTTCTCGATCTCCGTGATGATCGTCTCGAACGTTTCCTTGTCGTCGGCATAGTGCTTGTCGATGAACCCGACGATCTCGCGCTCGGTCGCGATGACGAGTTGGATCTCTTTCGACAGGAACGTGCGCAGTTCGTCCTGAATCTGGATGTTCTGCGGATCGCAGGTCGCGACGGTGAGCGTGTTGGTCGGCTCGTCGAAGCGAACCGGAACGACCCGGTAGAGCTGGGCCATCGCGTTGCTGACGAGGGCCCGCGTCGTCTTGGGAATGTCCTGGTCGTCGAGGTCGACGACCTTCAGATTGAGTTGCTCTGAGAGCGCGGTGACGACCTGGTCTTCCTGCAGAAGACCCATTTCGATGCCGATCTTCCCCAGGAGCTGTCCGGGGTTCTGGCGCTGCTCTTCGAGCAGAAGATCGCGCTGATCGTCGGTGATGAAACCGAGATCGACGAAGATCTGACCGATTCTGCGCACCGAGGCCATGGTCGACCGCTTTCAGTACGAACCGCGTACGGTCGCGAAGCCGAGCGCTTTCCCCCACGGGAAATCGTCGCGGCGACGCGAAGGAAGATAAGTGCGAGAGAGGAGGACGCCCGACGGCACGATGCGCCGCGAGCGGGTCGTAATTCGAGGCGTCAGCGAGCGGCCGGACCGCCGCCGCTGGCCGCCTGCTGTTGCAGCATCCGTTTGTGTTCGGCGATTCGCGCCGCCAGATCGTCCGGCGCCTGCGACTTGGCGAGCACGTCTTCCAGCGTGACGATATTGTCGCGCCACAGCCGGAAGAGGTGATCGTCCATCAGTTGCATGCCGTACTTGGCGCCGGTCTGAATCGCGGAGTTGATACGGAACGTCTTGTTTTCGCGGATCAGGTTCGCGATGCTCGACGTGACGATCAGGATCTCGTAAGCGGCGACGCGTCCGCCCTGAATACGGGGGAGAAGCGTCTGCGCGACGACGCCGATGATCGACGTCGAAAGCTGCGTGCGGATCTGGTCCTGCAGGTTCCCGGGGAACGCGTCGATGATGCGGTTGATCGTTCCCTGGGCGCTGTTCGTGTGGAGCGTGCCGAAGACGACGTGACCGGTTTCGGCGGCGCTGATCGCGGCCTCGATCGTTTCCAGGTCGCGCATTTCGCCGACGAGGATCACGTCCGGATCCTGTCGCAACGCTCGCCGGATCGCTTCCGAGAACGAGGGGACGTCGACGCCGACTTCGCGCTGGTTGACCGTCGACTTCTTGTGGTAGTGATAGAACTCGATCGGGTCTTCGATCGTGATGATGTGGTGGTCGTGGTTCTCGTTCAGATAGTTGACGAGACTGGCGAGCGTGGTGCTCTTGCCCGAACCCGTCGGACCGGTGACCAGGAACAGGCCGCGGGGGCGCTCGACCAGGCCGGTGACGTTGTCCGGCAGCCCCAGTTCCTGGGGGGAGAGCATGTTGTTCGGGATCTGCCGCAGGACCATCGCGATCTGCCCGCGCTGCTTGAACACCGACACGCGAAAGCGGGCCATGTCCCCGAACGCGAAGCCGAAGTCGGACGAGCCCTTCTCCTGAAGCTCCGTCTGGCATCGCGACGGCGTGATGCTCTTCATCAGGGCGACGGTGTCTTCCGGCTCGAGCGTTTTCGTCTCGAGCTTCCGCATCCGTCCGTGCAACCGGAATACCGGCGGCTGACCCGTCGTGATGTGGATGTCGCTGGCGCCCTGCTTGATCGCCGCCGACAGCAGCTTGTCGATGAGAATTGTGGCCATGGGACGCGACGATCCTCGTGCGCGGGCTTGGTCGAAACGCCGGAAAAGAGAGCGCTCGAGCGGATTCCTTCGAACCCGATCGGACGCGAAAACAGGACGCAAGAACGTCCGGGCGGCCGCGAATGAAAAGTACGAGAGAGAAGAACTGTCGTAACGGGATGACTAAGCGGCGACGCCCGAACGCGCTGCGGATTCCTGGTTGCGTCCCATTATCTCCGGGCTCGCCCCTGCCGGACGAATTCTGGACCGAACTTTCTCCGAGCGACCGCCGTACGCGCTGCGGCATCGCGAACGGCGATTCGGCGCTCGGGCATTTCGCCTCTACCGTCCGAGGGTAAGACAGGCCCTGACGGATTGCAACCGCCAAGGGCGCTTGCGCCAGCAGAACGACCCAGACGGCAACCGACCGCTCGTGCAGAAGTTACGGCGGCTGCCAGCACTTCGGTGACGCATCTGCAAAGGCAGAGCGACCGCCGCTAACGCTATCCGATGACGTCCTGCTCGGTCCGCTTGGCCGTGCGGTAGACCTCGTCGAAGGTGGTGATGCCGTTCATCACCTTGTGCATGCCGTCCATGTAAAGCGTTCGCATGCCGTTGGTTATGGCAAGTCGGCGAAGGTCGACGGAGCTTGCGCGATCGAAGATCGCCTGCCGAATCTTGCCGTTGATCGTCATCAGCTCGTAGATGCCAAGTCGTCCGCGATAGCCCTTACGATTGCAGTAGCCGCAGCCCTTTCCGCGGGCGAATGTCGAATTCTTCGCCAGTTCCTTAGAGATCCCGGCCTCCGCGAGTTCGGCGTCCGTGGGCGTATATTTCTGCTTGCACTTGGGGCAGACGACCCGGACGAGACGCTGGGCGAGGATGCCGATGACCGTGCTCGCGACCAGGTATTCGGGCACTTTCATATCCGACAGGCGCGTCACAGCGCTGGGCGCATCGTTCGTATGTAGAGTACTGAAGACCAAGTGTCCCGTAAGAGACGCCTGAATCCCCATCGATGCGGTCTCGTAATCCCGCATCTCGCCCACGAGGATCACGTTCGGCGCCTGACGCAGCATCGCCCGGATGATCCGCGAGAAGTCGAGCCCGATGTCGTGCCTTACCTGCACCTGGTTGATGCCGGGGAGGTAGTACTCGACGGGATCTTCGGCGGTGATGATTTTGCGGTCGGGCCGGTTGAGGGCGTTCATCGCCGCATAAAGCGTCGTCGTCTTTCCGGACCCGGTCGGACCCGTGACCAGCAGAATGCCGTTCGGACGCTTGATCAGGCCCTGAAACTGAGCGTACGTCTCTTCCCCGAAACCGAGCTGCCGGACGGAGATTTTGATGTTGTCTTTGTCGAGCAGCCGCATCACGACCGACTGGCCGTGATTGGTGGGAATCACGGAGACGCGAAGGTCGAGTTCCTTCTCCCCCGCCGTGACCTTGATCCGTCCGTCCTGCGGGCGCCGCCGTTCGGCGATGTCCATGCTCCCGATGATCTTGATGCGGGAGATCAGGGCGCCGAGCATACGCCGCGGCACCTGATCGCGCTCCTGCAGGACGCCGTCGATGCGATAGCGGATCCGAACGCGGTCTTCGAACGGCTCGACGTGGATATCCGAAGCTCGGAGCTGAATCGCTTCGGTGATCATCACCTGAACCAGCCGCACGATCGGGGCATTTGAATCGTCGCCCCCGCCCCCCTTGCGGTCCTCGTCGTTGTCGGTCTGGGTGAAGTCGATTTCGGTATCGGTGAATTCCTGGAGCATCGTGTCCGCGGATTCACCTTCGATCTGACCGTAGTAACGGTTGATCGCCTCCAGAATCGCCCCCTTCGAGGCGACGGAGATCCGCACCTGCTTGTTCAGAATGAAACGGAGCTTTTCGAGCGTTTCGACGTCGTCGGGGTTCGCGACAGCCACTCTCAGCGATCCATCGTCGTCGATCCCGATCGGCACGGCGTGATTTTCGCGGGCGACCGATTGCGGCACGTACTCGATCACGTCCGCCGGGATCTGCCGGGAACTGAGGTCGACGTACTCCACCCGGGCCGCCTTGGCGACCGCTTTGGTCACGTCCTCGGCCGAGGCGTAGTTAAGTTTGACCAGCGCCTCGGGGACGTCGACCTTTTGCTTCTGCGAGAACGCCTCAGCTTCCTTGAGCTGGTCGTTGCTGATGATCTTGTTCTTCAGCAGAAGCTGCGCGAAACCTTGGATCATGGACCCAGTTTCCAGGGTGATAAGGTGTGGACCGTGTCGGAACCGGCAGGCACGGCGGCGGCGGTCGAACCGCTCCGCTCGTCGATGCGCTTCGGACAGATCGTCGAATCGTGAACGCCGACGATCACCGAAAGCGCGAACCCCGGACCCGAAGGCTCGATCCGAATGGCGAACGCCCCTGATTGCGGCGCCCGGAGAGAAGTCGGGAATTCGGGCGCCGAAAGATCTCAATTATAAGCGGCTTCAGCGGATAAGCACGGCGCCGGCCCGGAATTCGCCTGAACGTCGACAAGATCCGCGTCGATCGTGTCGCCACCGGGCTTCGTCGATCTTCCGCTCGACCGCTTCAACGTCGGCCGACGGCAGGCCCCAGATAGGCAGGATTCGGCGTCGGCTCGGGCAGCAGGCGGCGGTTCTCGCGGCGAAGCTGCATCGCCAGCCGTCGCAGCCGATCGGCGTCCTCGTATCGCCGTTGTTCCTCGCGGACGTGGGCCAGTCGCTCCAGATCGCGGGCGGTCGCCGACAGCAGCTTCGTCAGTTCGCGGAGCGCTTCCGGCGACTCGAACGGCAGAACGCCCGCATCCGGCGGGAGGTATGCGTCGGGCGGAGGGAACGGGCCGGAAGGCTCGTACGGGCCCGGCGGAGGCGTCATCTCCCAGTCGTCCGGGTACGGCTGGAACGGCGACGGCTTGAAGGGGATGCCCTGCCCTTCGCCGAACTGCGAGTCCGCTAACACGGGGGGAACGGGATCTCCGCCGAGCTCGGGCGCCTCCTCCTCGATCTCCGCTGTCGGGACTTCGCCCGGGGTATCGATGGCGAGCGACGGCGTCTCCGTCGGGGCCTCTTCCGACTCCAGCGCTTCGATCGAATCCTCGAAATCGGGTTCTTCGCCGACGGCTGCGACGCCGAAGGCCTGCCAGTCCTGGGGAACGGTCGATCCGACCCGGGCGCGAATTTCGGCGAGTTCCGCGGCGACGGGCGATTCCGGCGCAACCGGTTCCGGTTCGGGATCGCCCCAGCGCCGGACGGACGAGGCCTTCGACGGCTCGCCTGCGGGAGAGCCCGCGGCCCGATCGGACTTTTCGCCGACGTTCTCCGTGACCGCGGTCGCCGTCAACGAAGGACCGTCCGCCTCGCAGAAGGCGATCATTCCTCCGATGGCGCAGGTGACGGCGATGGTCACGACCGCGGCAGTCGCTGCACGCACGACGGTTTCCTCCTGAACTTGCCGCGGCAGAGTCACGAAATGCCGCGAGCGTTTCCGTACTGGTCGACGATTCTACGCGTTCGCGATCGCAGATCCCAAGGTCGATCCCGGCCACGAACGCGAAGGTCGCTGCGCACGACGAGCGCTTCGGGGCCGCTTATCATGAGCGAAGCGATCCCTCTCACGCTCCGTCGCTTATGTCGATCCTTTCGCTCGTTTGGCTTTTTAGCGGTCTGTCTCTTCTCCTCGGCGGTTCGTTTCTCGCCGTACGGGGAGCGGGCCGACTCGCCGAATCCTTCGGGTTGTCGCCCCTGACTCGCGGCCTGATCCCGATCGCGTTCGCTGCGAGCCTGCCGGAACTCGCGATAGTCGGCTGGGCCACGGACGCGAAGTTCGATCTGCCTGACCTGGCGCTGGGCGATGTCGTCGGCGGCGTCATCGCGAACTATCTGCTGGCGCTCGCCTTCGCGGCGCTCGCTCTGCCGCTCGTCGTTTCGCCGCGACTGCTGCGGTTCGCCTTTCCGATGGGAATCGCCGGCGCCCTGACGACTCTCGCGGCAGCCTGGACGGGCGAGATCTCCGCGACCGTGGGAGCCTGCCTTCTCTTCGCGGCGTTCGCCTGGCCGGTCGTCACGATCCTGCTCGACCGCCGCGAGGTCGTTGCACAGAAGCCTCGCAAGCGGGAGCGACCGAAACGGACCGCGCCGCAGCCTTCGGATTCCGTCCCGAACGTCCGGTCGCAAAACGTTCGGCTGATCGCAGCTTTGTCGTGCGTCGTGGGAGTTGCAGCTCTCGTCCTCGGAGCGAGATGGTTCCTCGCCTATGCGACCGAACTGACGGACTTACTGCGTGTGCACGAGTCGACGTGGGGGCTGACCGTCGTCGCGCTCGCGACGACGCTTCCGGAAGCGATCGCCGGCCTGGCTCTGACGCTTCGCGGAGATCGCGAGGGCGCCGTCGGCGTCGCGGTCGGCAGCAGCCTGTTCAACCTGACGGCAGCGCTGGGTCTCGCCGCGATACGGTCGCCGGAGGGGCTTGAGGTTTCGCCGGTCCTGTTCGAGTTCGCTCTTCCGATTGCGATCGCTTCCGGTCTCGCTTGCGTTCCGTCGTTCTACGGCATGCGCTGTCTCAGCCGGTTCGGCGGACTGGTCCTCTTCGCGTTCTACGTCGCCTTCGCCGTCTACGCGATCGTCGGCGAGAACTGGCGTCAGGCTGCGGACCCGCTCGAGGCCCAGCAGGGTCGCTTCTTCGCGATGTTCCTGATCGCGGTCGGACTGATCGTGGTTTCGTCGATCGTCGCGATCCTCGAACGGCTGGCGCAGAAGGCTCGTCTGGCCGACGAATGAAACCCGCGGGTCGGTCGACGACGCGTCGCCCGGCGAAGCGGAGTCTGACGCTCCACTAGGAACGCGCCATCGCTTGGACTCCAATAAGGCACCGCCGACTCGCCGGTCGACACGAACGGCGCGGCTTGCGAAGCCTCCGCGCCGACGCGATCCTGCCCTCTCGTTCATGACTCCTCCCTTCTCCAGCGCCGCTGCTTCCGCGCCGGTCGGTCCGGACTGGTCCGATTTTCTGCTCCGTTCCCTGACGCCCGACGTCGGCGGAGCGGACTTCGCGGAGAAGGCGATCGAGCGACTGAGATCGACGGCGAAGGTCTCGCAGGCAGGCGCATTCGCCTTCGCGAAGGGAGTCTGGCGGACGCTCGCCAAGGCGGGCGAGACCGAGCGGTTCCCGTGGGAGACGCTCGCCGATGCGCTCGACGAAGGCAAGCCGATCGTGCGGCGGGAGTGGCTCGCGGCGCCGCTCGACGCGGGATCGCGCGAAGGAGCGATCGTCGTCGCGATGCGTTTCTCCGCTCCGCCTGACTCCGACGCGCTCTCGCGATCGCTCGCGCTCTGCGAGAAACTCGAAGCGGCCTGGCGGATCGAACGCGAACGCCGTCGGCTGAAGTCGCGGATCGATCGATTCGAGAAGACGCTCGGCTTCCTGCAAAGCTGGATCGAAGCGCCCGACGGCGCTGCCCTGCTCCATCGCATCGCGGAAGCCGCCTGCACGCTGCTCGACTGCGAACGGGCGAGTCTCTTTCTGCGAGATCGCCAGACGCGGGAACTGGTGGGCAGGCCCGCGCTCGGCATGGCGAACGACGAGCTGCGCATTCCCGAGGACGCCGGCATCGTCGGGCAGGTGGTCCGGACCGGCGAGTCGCGGCGGGTCGACGTCGACGTCGAGCACGAACAGGCGGAAATTCATCGTGGCCCCGATCAGGCGACCGGTTTCCAGACGCGTTCGATTCTGTGCGTGCCTCTGCGCGACCCGGGCGGCGAGATCGTCGGGGCGTTCGAAGGCATCAACAAGCGATCCGGCAACTTCAGCGACGCGGACGAAGCGACGCTGCACGATCTCGCGCGACTGGCCGCGACGGCGCTCGTCAACGCCGACGTTCGCAGCCGCCTGGTCGCGGCGCGGCAGGTGGTGGTCGACGAAGCCGCGTCGAGCGTGCAACTGATCGGAGAGTGCGCCGCGATCGTCGCCCTGCGCAGCGCCATCGCGCGGCTGGCGGAGACCGACCTGAACGTCCTCACGCTCGGTGAAAACGGCGTCGGCAAGGAAGTCGTCTGCCGGATGCTCCACTATCAGAGTCCCCGGCGGAACGAGCCCCTGATCGCGGTGAATTGCGCCGCGCTGCCCGATACGCTGCTCGAATCCGAGCTCTTCGGCCACGAGCGGGGCTCGTTCACCGACGCCCGCGAAACCCGACAGGGCAAGTTCGAGATCGCCTCGAAGGGGACCATCTTCCTGGACGAGATCGGGGACATGAGCCTCGCGGGCCAGTCGAAGCTCCTCCGGGTTCTCGAGGAGCGGACCATCCGCCGTATCGGCGGGGCCGTCGACATTCCCGTGGACGTCCGCGTGATCGCCGCGACGAATCAGAACCTGATCCAGCGGGTCCGCGAGAAGCGCTTTCGCGAGGATCTGTTCTATCGGCTGAACGTGGCGACGCTCGATCTGCCGCCGCTGCGCGACCGGGGGGAGGACGTCCTCCTGCTGGCCGAGTCGTTCCTGGCGCAGTTCTGCCGGAAGGCGGGCAGGAAGCGACTGGTCCTATCGGCGGGCGCGAAGAAGCGTTTGGTGCATCATCGCTGGCCCGGGAACGTTCGCGAGCTGCGGAACCTGATGGAGCGGCTCGCCTTCCTGCATGGCGACGGCACGATCAACGAGAAGGATCTCTCGTTCGCGACCGGCCTGGGCGTCGACGAGCCTTCCGGAGTCGAGCTCGACCAGGGGCTGACCGACGCGACGAAGGTCTTCCAGCGGGAGTAC
This sequence comes from Lignipirellula cremea, assembly GCF_056501455.1. Taxonomy (NCBI): domain Bacteria; kingdom Pseudomonadati; phylum Planctomycetota; class Planctomycetia; order Pirellulales; family Pirellulaceae; genus Lignipirellula; species Lignipirellula cremea. Next base: position 2,796,063 of record NZ_CM151415.1, on the reverse strand, counting down.
ATAAACCGCCACATCGACGCCTCGGCCGGCAACATGACCGAGGCGGCGGAGCGGCTGGGCCTGCACCGCTCGAACCTCTACCGCAAGATGCGGCAGCTCGATATGCAGACGGGCGACGAGAAGGAGTGATCGCGTTCGCGTCGGTCGCCGTCGCGGTCCGACGCCGCCCTGACGATTTATTCGACGGCGATCTCGAACAGCTGGCCGACTTCCGCGACGAATTTCTTCTCTTCGTCCGGAGCGTCACGGCGCCAGTCCCGCAGGTACCGCTCGAACGATCGCTCCCGATTCGCGTCGCCCTGATTGAGGAAACGGACCGCGTTCCAGTGTCGCGGATTACGTTCCAGCAGCGGCAGCAGAGCGACGGCGACGACCTCGTTCCTCTCGCGATCGACCGGATTGGTTCGCAGGGACGACTCGTGCTCCCGATACCATTCGGCGAACGTTCTGGCTCCCAGCTTTTCGCATTCCGCGATTCGATCGTCGGCGTAAATCGCGAGCGACGGGCCGAAGTCCTTCCAGTTGGGATAGGGCGGATGCGTTTCCCAGGTCTTCGCCATGCGTCGCAACGTGAAGAGGGACGCAGTCTCGCACAGGGACTCCTCGAACCACAGGTTCGAGCGGTCGCCCGATCGATAGTTGCACGCGATGTGACAACACTCGTGACTGAACTGGAAGGCGTACTGGGCCCAGTACGTATCCTGCGAGTTCAGAAACACGCGCAGCTGGCCTGCTTCGCCGAGCCCGTACGCGACGCGGGGGACGCCGTCGGTCGATCGGTAAATCGTGACGGGTCGCCATTCCCGCGTCGAAAAGGTCGAGAAGAACTCGTCGGCAGTCGAGCGGCAGACGGCAGCGATGTCCGCGGTCGAGCCGCTTCCCCAGTCTCCCGGGGCGACCTGCAGCGTCGGTTGCGACTCTTCTCCGTTAGCCTTCGACGCAGCGAACGCGAAGAGCGACGCAATCGCTAGAAGCAGGTTTCGCCGCATCGAGAAGGCCCCGGACCGCGCGAGGAAACTAGTCGACCTCCGACCTCGGCGGCCGGCAGGCAGGCTCGTTCAGGCGGGCATTCTAGCGAATCGATATCGGACGATGTCGACGACGACCACGATGAATGGCGAGCGCGAGACATCAGTCTCCCGAGGTTTCGGCGCCGCGATCGATCCGGACTCGGGGGACTTTCGTCCCCCGCTCAGAGACAGCTTGGGCCTTACGTCTCACCGACCGCTCTTCGCGACGTTCTGGATCGCCGGGGTCGGCGCCGACTGCACGAAGAAGGGGTTGATCTCCGGCGTCACGACCGCCGTCTTCGTCGAACGATCCTCGGTCGGAGCGGCCGGCGCCGGAACGTCCTTGCCCGGAACGAAGAAGGGATTGGTCTCCGCCTGGGCGAGAGTCAGGGGAGCCATCTGCGGCTCGACCGGAGCGACGCCCGGCGGCAGCGCGAACGGGCTGTAGCCGTAGGGCCGCGCGACGGGGTGGCTATAATAGACGGGCGGATGCAGGGCAAAGTACGGCACGCGGTCGAACGCCTGCATCTGCCAGGCGCCGCCGTAGAGCCCGCCGAACGACGAGAATCCGCCGTAAGGGGCGAAGGGGCCGCAGGGACCTTGAGCCGACGCGGTCGCAGCCCCGCAGAAACCCGCGAGCAGAACCGCCCCAGCCGTCAGAACGTTGATTTTTTTCATCTCGGCGCCTCATCCTCGTTGCAGAATCGCTTCGATTCAGGCTAATCGGGGCGAGCGTCAGGACAACGTTTTCCGCTCGTGCGGTCGCCGAAACGCCTCGGCCCCCCTATCGGCGTCGACATAACCGGCATTTCGCGACGTTCGCTTCCCGTCATGTCCCTACCGCTCGTCCCGATCGACGTCGCTTCGCTGAAGTCGGACTTGCGCGAGCGAGCGGCAGCCCTCGGTTTCACCTCGTTCGGCGTCGCCCCGGCAGTCGTTCCGCCCGGCTATGCACGGTTCGAGGATTGGCTGGAGGCGGGCTTCGCCGGGGAGATGGACTACCTGCCGCGTCGCCGCGAGGCGTATCGCCATCCGGACTCCGTGCTGGCCGGTGTGCGGAGCGTCGTGATGCTCGGCCTCCCCTACCGGGACGCGGAAGGCGCTGCCGAAGCGGCCCGACCGGGCGAAGGTCGCATCGCCTCGTACGGCTGGGGAACGCGGGACTATCACGACCTGATTCGCGAGCGACTGAACGAGCTGGCGAAGACGCTCGCTGATCAGGCGCCGGGGGCGAGCGTTCGCGGCGTGGTCGATACGGCGCCGCTGCTGGAACGCGACTTCGCGCGACTGGCCGGCCTCGGCTGGCAGGCGAAGAACACGCTGCTGATCGACAAGCGCCAGGGAAGCTACCTGTTCCTGGCGGCGCTTCTCACCGATGTCGAGTTGCCGCCCGACGAACCGCACTATGCCCAGCACTGCGGGACCTGCACCGCCTGCCTCGACGCCTGTCCCACCGGTGCGTTTCCTCAGGCGGGCGTTCTCGACGCGACCAGGTGCATCAGCTACCTCACGATCGAACTCAAGGGACCGATCCCTCAAGAACATCGTGAGAGCACCGGCGAGTGGATCTTCGGCTGCGACGTCTGCCAGGAGGTCTGCCCCTGGAATCGCAAGGCGCCCGCCAGCGACGAGGCGGACTTTCAGCGGCAGCCCGATCGCGAGCGGGTCGATCTGGTCGAGCTGCTCGGTCTCGACGAAGCCGGGTTTCGAGAACGCTTTCGCGGCACGCCGATGAAGCGGGCCAAGCGTCGGGGACTTCTTCGCAACGCGGCGATCGCGCTGGGAAACAACCCTCGACCCGACGGCGCTGCGGCGCTGATCCGCGCGCTCGACGACGCCGAGCCGCTGATCCGCGAGGCAGCCGCCTGGTCGCTGCGGTACTATCCGGGCCAGGAGACGCGAGCGGCGCTGGATCGTCGGATCAGCGTCGAGCAGGAGGCCTGGGTCGCCAGGACGATCGGCGCTTCACGGGCCATCGTCGAAGGCGCCGGCCCGTGAACCGTTCTCCCTCACCTCGCCTCGAACGTCAGATCGGGCGGCTCAGGCAACGGGTTCTGCGCCAGCCACGCCTCCCACTTCGCGAGCGCGGCGTCGCGGTCGGCGGGGCTGGCGAACCAGAAGTTCGACGAACTGTGGACGTTCGCGGGATCGGTTCGGACCCGCTCGAACACCGCGTCCAGTTGCGAATAGCCGTAGTCCTTGGGGCTCTGCTCCGTCAGGTAGAGTAGCCAGCCCAGGGCGACGTCGCGCATTTGAATGTGCATGCGGACGTTGTTCCCGGCCTTGTCGGGCATGAACCGACTGTTGCAGATCGCATCGTCATCCAGCAGCGGCAGCAGCCTCGCCGCATGGTCCCGTCCGCCCAGCACGGCGAGCGTCTGCATCGCGTAAGGCCGCACGCTCGGAAGGATGTCGTCATCGAAGGCGCACTTCGCCGCGAAGGCGAGTCCCTGCGGCAGATCGTGCTCGATCGAAATGCGAGACTTCGCGGAGACGTCGAGCGTCGCCGAGGGGGCGAGGATCCACTGTCCGACGATCGCGCGCAGTCGCTCGCCGTTACGCTGGGGCGCCTCGAGCGAAGTCTGAAAGTACGTCTGATTCGCGAGCAGGCTCCATCCGCTGTGGGAGAACGTCCCGGCAGGATGTTCGATCGACGGATCGACCAGGACGAGCAGAAGCGTCGCGATCGATTCCACCGGGGGCGGCGACCGCAGCGGCGCCCGAGAATTGACGTGCCCGACGACCTGCTCGAACCGCCGCTTGAACGTCTCGGGGAAACGCTCGGGGTCCCGCTCGAACGCGAGCGCCAGTTCCTGTTCGGATCGCAACATCGCGACGTAGAACTCGCGGTCGGTCGGATCGCTGCCGCACAGATCCTCGTACGACGCCTGACCCAGCAGAGGACGCCCGGCTGACGGCTTCCCGTCCAGATAAAGTCCGAGCCGACGCTCGAACGTCAGGAAGCGGATCCGCTCCGTCGCCCGTCGCGCACGATGCGCGACCTCGATATCGGGGGAGAGCGTCGCTTCCTCCAGCGATGCCATCGCCGGCTCGCCCATCTCGACCAGGCGATCGAACGCTTCTTCGCGAGCTTCGTACGATGCGGCGCCCAACTCCGCGACGTACCGGGCGACGAGTTCGGCGGCGGGCCTTTCCTGCGCCGGCAGTCGGGCCGACGTCAGAGTCATCGCCGTTCCGAGACAGGCGAAAAGACATCCGCGCACGAGACGAACCGTCCGGCGCTGATTTCCGAGTGGCGAAGGCATCGCGAGGACTGGGCTCGGAAGCGTCGATGAAACGATTCGGATCGCTCGAAAGGCGGTATCGCCCGACTATAACCCCGGCGGAGGCGTCGGTCGATCGACGGATGTCGAGTCAGTTAGCGCGGCGGATCGCCGAAAGCACGAGGATACGAGGGAAAAAGGCCCGGCTGCTCAGGCTTCGCGCAGACGGCGAAGTCCCTACCCTAATGCTGACAGGCTACTGACTCCCTCTCGATCGCCTGGAACGGCATCCTCGAATCGCGTCGCAAAGGGATCGCATGAATCTCGACATTCCCTACCAGCCGAAAGACCCCGTCAGCTACCGTCCGCGGATCGGGCTGATCGGCTGCGGCGGCATCTCGAAGCATCACCTGATCGCTTACCGCAAGGGAAACTACGACGTCGCCGCGCTCTGCGACGTGCGCAAAGACGCTGCCGAGATGCGGCGGATGGAGTACTACCCCGACGCCGACACCTACGACGACTACACGGAGTTGTTGAAGCGGGACGACATCGAGGTCGTCGACATCACCGTCCACCCCCCTTCGCGTCCCCCCATCATCGAGGCCGCGCTGCTGGCCAGGAAGCACGTGCTCAGCCAGAAGCCGTTCGTCCTCGATCTGGACGTCGGCGAGCGCCTGGCCGACCTCGCCGACAAAATGGGCGTCTACCTGGCCGTGAACCAGAACGGTCGCTGGGCGCCCCACTTCAGCTACATGCGGCAGGCGATCGTCGAGGGCGTGCTAGGCGAGACGATGGCGGCCCATATGGCCGTCCACTGGGATCACACCTGGGTGAAGGATTACGAGTTCGCCAAGGTTAAGCACCTGATCCTGTACGACTACGCGATCCACTGGTTCGACATCCTCCGCGCCTTTCTGCCGGGGAAGTCGGCTAGGCGGGTCTACGCCTCGACCGCCCGGTCGCCGCGCCAGGAGATCATGCCCGCGCTTCTCGCGCAGGCGCTGATCGAGTTCGACGACGCGCAGGCGACGCTGACGTTCGACGCCGACACGCTCGCCGGCAAGTTCGATCACACGTTCATCGTCGGCACGAAGGGGATCGCCCGGAGCGACGGCCCGAGCGAAAAGGTGCAGACGGTCACCATCGCGACGCCGGACGGCGCCTGGTCGCCGACGCTGCACGGTTCGTGGTTTTCCGACGGCTTCCACGGCACGATGGCCGAGATGCTCTGCGCGATCGAGGAGAAGCGCCCCTCGACGATCAACGCCCGGGACAACCTCGAAAGCCTCGCCCTCTGCTTCGCCGCCGTGCAAAGCGGCGAGATTCACCAGCCGGTGGTACCTGGGACGGTACGAACGCTGCCGGCGTAACAGATTCGACTCTCAGAGCGCAACAGCGGAAGTATTGGCCACTCACACTGAACCTTCCGCATCGGCAACTCTCTAACTTTCCGACGACCTGCCCCTTTCGCCCACAAGGCGAATCACGGTGGGGTCCTCCGTCGCCCGTCACGATCGGGCGACTTGCTGTCGGCGAAGACGCTTTCCGCCGACTCCAGCGAACGACGCGTACGGCGAACGTCCGAGAAGCTCTCGCTCGTCAAGGGCGACCCCGCTTCAGGCGTTCGCCGTCGCGTCGGCCGGCGGTCGCTCGTTTCCGTGAGCCGATCACGTGAACGGACGTGTACCGCATGCGTGCCGCGCCCCTTCGCGCGGCGGTGCATCGCAAGTAAACTGCCGGCTTTTTCCGCGGGCTCCCCCTCCCCGTTCAAGAAACTCCCGAAAGACCGACGGTCGCTTCGACCGGGCGTTTCTCGAGACCGATACCGCTTACGCGCGGACTGAAACAATGGATCGCCCCATGCGACACGTGCTCTGCGCCGTCGTGCAGAACGTCCCCGGCGTGCTGGCGCATATCTCCGGGATGCTCGCCTCGCGCGGCTACAACATCGACTCCCTCGCCGTCGGCGAAACCGAGGAGCAGGGCCTGTCGCGGATGACGTTCGTCGTCGTCGGCGACAACCGCATCCTCGAGCAGGTCCGCAAGCAGCTCGAAAAGATCGTCACCGTCGTCAAGGTGGTCGACGTCAGCGCCCAGGACTTCGTCGAGCGCGACCTGATGCTGATCAAGGTCAAGGCGCCTCCGGGTCAGAAGCGGACCGAGATCCGCGAACTGGTCGAGATCTTTCGCGGCAACATCGTCGACGTCGGCCCCGACGAGCTGATGATCGAAATCAGCGGCAAGGAAGGCAAGATCGAGGCCTTCATCGATCAGATGCGACCCTACGGCATCGCCGAACTGGTCCGCACGGGCCGGATCGCGATGGTCCGCGCGGGCGGCGCCAACCACCGCAACACGCTCGCCCTGAAGGGGAGCTCGATCCGCAAGTACGTCGCCGACGACTCCGCGAACGCTCCCGCGGTCGAGACCAGCGAAGCGACGGAGTGACGCCAGAACCAACGAATCTGAGCGGGGGACGTGAGTCCCCCGAGTTCCTGAACTCTCGCGACGCCGCAAACCTCGGAGGACTCTCGTCCCCCGCTCAGGTGATTCGAATACGAACTACGATCGTCCCTTTCCCTCGTAACTGAAGTCATGTCCGCGAAAATCTACTACGACCAGGACTGCGATCTTTCGGTCCTCAAAGGGAAGACGATCGCCATTCTCGGCTACGGCTCCCAGGGTCACGCCCAGGCGCAGAACCTCCGCGACAGCGGCTGCGACGTGATCATCGGCCAGCGCCCCGGCAGCAAAAACTACGACCTGGCCAAGAGCCACAAGTTCGAGCCCGTCTCCGTCGAAGAAGCGACGAAGAAGGCCGACCTGGTCAACATGCTCCTGCCGGACGAAGTGCAGGGCGACATCTATAAGGCCCACGTCAAGCCGAACCTGAAGCCGGGCGCCGTGCTGATGGCGTCGCACGGGTTCAACTTCCACTTCGGCCAGGTCGAGCCGCCCGCCGGCACCGACATCATGCTGGTCGCGCCCAAGGGCCCCGGCCACCTCGTTCGCAGCGAGTACGTGAAGGGGGGCGGCGTGCCGTGCCTGATCGCGCTTGGAACGGGAGCCAGCGACCAGACTCGTAAGCTCGGCCTCGCCTACGCCAAGGGCATCGGCGGCGCCCGCGCCGGCGTCATCGAAACGACCATCGCGGAAGAGACCGAAACCGATCTCTTCGGCGAACAGGTCGTCCTCTGCGGCGGCGTCAGCGAGCTGGTCAAGGCCGGCTTCGAGACGCTCGTCGAAGCGGGCTATCAGCCGGAGATGGCCTACTTCGAGTGCATGCACGAGCTCAAGCTGATCGTCGACCTGTTCTATCAGGGCGGCCTCAGCTACATGCGGTACAGCATCTCGAACACCGCAGAGTACGGCGACTACACCCGCGGCCCCCGCATCATCACGCCCGAGACCAAGGCGGAGATGAAGAAGATTCTGACCGAGATCCAGAAGGGCCAGTTCGCCCGCGACTGGATCCTGGAGAACCGTGCCGGCGCCGCCTCCTTCAAGGCCACCCGTCGCCACGAGCGCAACCATCCGATCGAAGTGGTCGGCAAGAAGCTCCGCAAGCTGATGAGCTGGATCGATTCGAAGGAAGTGGACTGAGCCTGAGGCCACGACAAGTGATACAGTTTCGAGAAGCCCCGGCGGAAACGTCGGGGTTTCTTTCATTCTCTTCCGAGTATTAAGGACTCGATCGCGTCGCGTTCTTCAATCTTCTCTCATGGAATTCGACGAACTCTGCCAATGCGTCAAACGCATGCGGCAGCTGGCGACGTCGTTCCTCTCGATCGAAGGGTATATAGGGCTGGCGAATTATTCCTCGCCATAAGTGAGCGAAACCGTGCGGCTGTCGAGTCGCGGCCGGTTCGATCCATACCTCACACAACACTCGGAGACGATCTGCTTCTAACTGCACCAGTGGGCTTTCGTCGGAATTGTCTTGATGGAGGAGGTTACCTACCCACACTTCATAGAATCCAGAGCTAGTCTTCGCGGTTGGGGCAGATTTGCCATACTGAGATGTGAAGCGCTGCGCCGAACGGGCGTCCGATCTAAACAGAACGCGGATCGCACTAGCCCAGTCTTGTATGTCCCAGATCGAGCGCTCTAGGACCCGAAAATGGGAGCTTTCCCACGACTCCGGTTCGTACTGCTCTCGCAAGAGGCCCAAGGCGACATCGGGGGGGAGCGAATCCAATGGCTGCGGACTATCCCGGAATGATGGCGCACAAATAAGCCGACGGAGCTCCGTCTCCGATCGCCAGATCGCAAACGGCGCAAACCCATCGTTGGTAAAGACCCAGGTGTTTAGACCTCGGACTTGATCATAAGGCTCGCTGTCTTCGATGCCATATGTACTACCTCGATACCAATCTTCAGAACGCCCAAACGGAGGTCCAGTCGGCCCTTCGACAAGTAATTCTGCAAGGACATTCTTGTAAACAGACTCTATAAGGTCTTTGTATACAGGAGTTTGCCCCCATGAAATCGCATTTCGCTGCAGGTTCAGCGGGAGATTGCGATCTGGATCTTCGAAGGCGATGCTCGGCCTTCTGAACTCAATTCCGCAGTCCACGATTCGAGGGAAGGTTGTACGAATCCGGATCCCGTTGCAAATGACATTGCCGCCTTGCGGCGTCCAGCGGACCCCTGAGTAGTCGTTGGAGGGGATGCGAAGCCATGTATGGTCAGCCTCGACGTCATCCGGCAGGTGAAGGCTTTGGATTAGTGGGGAAGATTGGACTTTTCTGACTACAGAGATGTCGTCACGGCAGTACCAATCCCACTCGTCGGCTTTCGAGAGATCAGCTAGGGCTCGGGCAGCATCGTCATCGAGTTCCACGCGAATGATCGTTCCCACAGGACCGTCGACACGAGTTAGTTGAATGGCCTCGTCTTCGACGGTCGCAGTGAACCTCAGCCCTTTCGGCGAGTCGACATGGCGCGTCTCGACTTCAATGGATTTTCCTAGCAAGAATGCGGCTAGTGCTCCAACTCCGAATCGCCCGGACCTTAACACGGTCGACTGTTGATCATCATTCTCAAACTCTTTCCTCCACGCGTCGCTGTCGCGATACGAGGCCCCTGCTCTCAGAAAGTAATCGCAAACGACGTCCTCCGTCATGCCGATGCCCTGATCGCTACAGACCAACATCCATTTGCCGTCGGTTTCGTCGATCGAGACGACTACTAGCCCTTCTTGTTGCACGACGCAGGGCGTTATCCGCGGCCGCGTACTGCAATAAGCCTGCAACTCAAGTACTGCATCGCAAGCGTTCTGCATTAACTCGCGGACGCCAACCGCTGGAGAATGGTTGTACAATGGGCCGATTAGCAGCTTGAGCAGCTCTGCGTCTGCCGTGACAAATGCCGCTTTACGGGGGATATAAGAGACTCTTTTGCGGAACGCCGCTTCGTCGTCCAAATTGGAGCGAACTCGACGAATGGCTAAGCCTAGCCTCCCTAGTCGGCCGACGCGGCCGTAGGCTTCGCCGAGCACGGCCCAGCTTGCATCCAGCTCGTGCTGAATCCCGCTAAGCCAATCTTTGACCCGGAGGTAGGATTTCACGCTCGTAGGCAAGGCGTCGATCTGTATAGCCTCAGGGTCCGCGGCTGCATTCGTGACGTTCTTAACCGCTCCGTGCGCGTCCCATTCGCCCTGCGAGAGTGGACTCCGAATACTTCGTACCGCAAGAGTTTGCTTAGGAGCGCGTTCGGCCTGAATCTGCAGGTAGTCCGCGACGCGAAGGAGTGTCATCAAGAAGACAGAGTGGATATTCTGATATTCCTGGATGCCAAAGAAATTGCGGCTAAGGTAATCCATAGCACTTCGCAGCGGAAGTCCGTGGCTCCTCGCTACCACGCCGATGAGGTCAGCAATATCGGGGTCAAAACCTCGGAGTTCTATACGCTGTATCCTGGACGAAGCTGGCGCCCCGGGGACGCCGCGAATAGCAATCTCGTGAGCGAGCCTCGCATGGTGGCGACGAAGAAATTCCCCGACTAAGAACTGCTCGGATCTTGTCCAACCGGTTCGATCAAGATCGATGCGACTGACGGGACGTTCTTTTCCGAAAATCCGCTCGCGTCGCTTATCGTCAAATCGCGAGGCTTCGGCTTGGAACTCAGCCCATAATTCGGGCCAAGGACGGTCGCTGAATCCTTGCACAACGTTGTTCGGGAGGTCCGGTCGGACGAGCGCTGTGAAGCCGTCTTCCGTAAGGTGCATGCCGCAGTCATGAAGCAGCGTCGCAGCAATCAGGACGGCGATATCGTCGGGCGTAACGCTTTCCCAAGCGTCATCTGCGACAAGTGAACTTGCAGTTGCAAGTACGTCTTCGATATGTCCAATATCGTGCTTCGTATACTCTTGGAAGAAAATGACCCGGTTGTCTTTAATCCAAGGTTCAAACGCGTCAATCGACGACAAAAGCGCAGAGCGTAGCTTCGAGGTTTTCAGCCCCTCTTCCAATCGTGGGGGAATCCGCATGAGTCATCAACTGCTTTAAACGAACGGTATGCGAGGCACTCGCTGCCGCATGAAATCAGGACTGCCAGTACGAGTCTCTCGAACGGCGGCGAGGCTTGCAATGGGGCAGTCACACCCAGATACCCTTGAAGTGCCACGGAATTTCCGTGAGAACTGCTTGCCTTCGTGCGGCCCATGACCGAAACAACCGCGGCGAACAGGCTAAAAGCTCGCGTTTCAGCGTCGGCACGCGGGTTGGCCAGACCCATCGACTCGTGATCTCTCCCCATGGTTTCCGTAAGGACTCCCGTGATTCGACTCCTACTCCGGACTGCGATGGGCCTTGCTGCGGTGCTCGTCGTCAACGGCGTTCTTCATGCCGAGGAAGCTCCGGCACGCCCCAACATCGTCGTCATCCTCGCGGACGATCTTGGTTACACCGATCTCGCCTGTTACGGCAGCGGGTATTACCGGACGCCGCATGTCGATCGACTGGCGGCAGAAGGGGTCAGGCTGACGAGCGGCTATACGTGCGGTCCGAACTGTCAGCCGACGCGCGCGGCGCTGCTCAGCGGACAGTACGGCCCGCGGACGGGCGTCTATACGGTGGGGGGCATCGACCGCTTCGACTGGCGCAGCCGTCCGCTGCGACCGGTCGACAACGTCGCGAAGCTGCCGCTGGACAAGATCACGATCGCCCAGACGCTGAAGAACGCCGGCTACGCGACGGGCATGTTCGGCAAGTGGCACCTCGGCAACGACGGCGACCACCATCCGTCGAAGCGCGGCTTCGACGAGGCGCTCGTCTCCGAAGGGAAGCACTTCGACTTCCAGACGAATCCGCCGACCGACGTGCCGGAGGGCGCCTATCTCGCGGACTTCCTGACCGACAAGGCGGAGGACTTCATCCGCCGGCATCAGGAGGGACCCTTCTTCCTCTACCTGCCTCACTTCGGCGTTCACTCGCCCTTCCAGGCGAAGCCCGAGCTGATCGAAGGCTTCCAGGACAAGCCGGCCGCCGGCGGTCACCACGATCCGACCTACGCCGCGATGATCGCCAGCGTCGACGAAAGCGTCGGGCGGATCGTCGCCCTGCTCGACGAACTCTCGCTCTCGCCGAACACGGTCGTCATCTTCGCCAGCGATAACGGCGGCGTCGGCGGCTACGAACGCGAGGGGATCCAGGGGGGATCGATCACCGACAACGCTCCGCTGAAGGGAGGCAAGGGCATGCTGTACGAGGGAGGCATCCGCGTCCCCTACATCGTCCGCTGGCCAGGCAAGATCGCTCCCGGCGTCTCCGACGCTCCGATCAACTCCGTCGATCTCTACCCGACGCTGCTCGAGATCGCCGGCGTCGCAAAACCCGAGGGCTACGTCCTCGACGGGGAAAGCTGGCTCTCGCAAGTCGTCCATCCGGAGAGCGAGCAGCCGCGGCAGGCGCCCCTCTACTGGCACTTCCCGGGGTACCTCGGCGCGGGCAAGGGAACCTGGCGGACGACGCCGGTCGGCGCGATTCGCGACGGCGACTGGAAGCTGATCGAGTTTTTCGAGGACGGACGCCGGGAGTTGTACGACCTGAAGCATGACCTCGGCGAACAGACCGACCTCGCCGAAAAAGAACCGGCCAAAGCGGCGGAACTTCAGGCGAAGCTCGCCGCCTGGCGAACGGACGTCGGGGCCAAGCTGCCCACGCCGAACGATCCGCAGCAGTCGGCGCCGAAGAAGCGCAGGCAGGGGAAGAAGGGGGCGAAGACTGACGACTGACGTGGTCTCTCTCGCCGAATCGGATACGACGCAGGAGCCCTGTCGGAACCGTCAGGGCTCTTCTCGCGCGCGGGCGGCATGTGGTAGATACGGGGCATGAATCGTCGACCTCTTATTCTGCTTCTGACTGTCGGGATGACGCGGAAGCTGCTCCCCTTCGCGCCCCGTTTGAACGCGCTGGCCCAGCGCGGCTGGTCCGTCGACCTGGAAGAGGTTCTGCCCGCGGTGACGTGCAGCGCCCAGGCGACTCTGCTCACGGGCAAGCTGCCGCAGGAGCACGGCGTCGTCGGCAACGGCTGGCTCTATCGCGATACGATGGAGGTCCGCTTCTGGCAGCAGTCGAATCGGCTCCTGCAGGCCGAGCCGCTCTACACGACCGCGAAGCGACTCGCCGCGGAGCGAGGCGAACCCTTCCGTGCCGCGAAGCTCTTCTGGCAATTCAATCAGGGCGCGGACGCGGAGATCAGCGTCACGCCGAAGCCTTACTACGGCGCCGACGGGAGCAAGGCGTTCGGCATCACGGGCACGCCGGAGGGACTGACCGAACGACTCGAGCGTTCGCTGGGAAAGTTCCCGTTCCACACCTACTGGGGACCGACCGCCGGCCTCGCGAGCAGCGAATGGATCGCACGCTGCGCGGCGGACATTCTTTCGAATGAGCGGCCCGATCTGTCGCTGGTCTATCTCCCCTACCTCGACTACGACCCGCAACGGTTCGGACCGTCCGGCGCCGACATGCCTCGGCTCGTCGGACAGCTTGACCAGGCTTGCGAGCCGCTGCTTGACGCCGCGAAGAAAGCGGACGCGCGCGTCTGGGTCGTGAGCGAGTACGGACTCGTCGACGTGAAGCGGCCCATCCTCATCAACCGGGCGCTGCGCGAGGCGGGACTGCTGACCGTCCGGCCCGGTCCGTTCGGCGACGTGCTCGATACGTTCAACAGCAAGGCGTTCGCCGTCTGCGATCACCAGGTCGCCCACGTCTACGCGACGGAGAACGTCGAACGCGTGCGCGAGTCCGTCGCCGCGCTGCCGGGCGTGGCGAGAGTCTATGCCGGCGACGAACGAGCGGAGATCGGACTCGACCATTCTCGTGCGGGGGAGCTCGTCGCGCTCGCGGCGCCCGATGCCTGGTTCGCGTACCCGTTCTGGCTCGATCGGGCGGGCGAGCCCGATTACGCGAGGACGATCGACATCCATCGCAAGCCGGGCTATGACCCGTGCGAGATGCTGTTCGATCCGGAACTGATGTGGCCGAAGGGGCGTGCGATCCGCCGCTTGATCCAGAAGAAGCTCGGCTTCCGGACGCTGTTCGACGTGGTGCCCGTCGACCCGACGCTGATCCGGGGAAGTCACGGTCTCGCCACGACGGACGATCGCCCCCTGCTGATCGGCGACGGTCCGGCGCCGGGGGGGAGTTCCCTGCCGATGACCCGCGTACGGGATCTCGCGCTGCAGGCTCTCCTCCCGGAGTGACCGGCTGAAGATCCCGGCGCTCAAGGAACGTCAACGGCGCCCGACGCCCCTACGACCGATACCTTCCCGCCGATCGCGATAGGCGGAGCGGCTTCGGCGAACCGCGTCGCGCGACGGCCGGGACGACCGGGCGTCTGGCGAGTAAGGTGGAGCAGTTCGACGGCTGGACAACTTTCCCCGCTCCGTTCGCCTGCCAGGGCCGCTCCTCTGAACGCACTCGATTCCCTCCTGCTGGGCGCGGCGCTGCATGTCCCCGTGTACGGGAAGCGGCTGCGCGGGTTGATCGCCGCGGCCGAACAGGGCGAGCGGCTGGCGCGAAAGCTGAGCGAACCGGTCGTCCCCTCGCCTGACGAACCGACGCTGGCGTTCGCGCCGCCCGGGCACTTCTATTCGCCCATCCCGTCGCCGCTGGAGATCGAGAAGCACGCCGCGCGGCTGTTCGATCGATCGCTAGAAGAGATCCCGGGCGTCGATCTGGCGATCGACGAGCAACTCGCGCTCGTCGAAGAATTCGCCGGCTACTACGCGGAACAGCCCTTCACTGCGCAGCCGGAGGACGGCCGACGCTTCGGCCTGCGGAACGGCTTCTTCGAATACTCGGACGCCTTTTTCCTGTACGGCATGATGCGGAAGGCGAAGCCGAAACGGATCGTGGAAATCGGCTCGGGCAATTCCTCCGCCTGTATGCTCGACGTGAACGAGCTCTTCTTCGAGAACGCGATCGACCTGACGTTCGTCGAGCCCTACGCCGACTCGCTGCGCAGCAAGCTGAAGCCGGGCGACGAAGAACGCATCAGGATCGTGGAACGGCCGCTGGAAACCGTCGGCCTGGAACTCTTCTCGTCGCTGGAACCGAACGACATCCTGTTCGTCGACTGCTCGCACGTCGTGAAGGCTGGCAGCGACGCGCAGTACCTGTTCGCGGAGATCCTGCCCGCGGTGAAGCCGGGGGTGATCGTCCACGTCCACGACATCTTCTACCCCTTCGAGTATCCCCGGGAGTGGATCGCCGAGGGGCGCTACTGGAACGAGGCGTACGTGCTGCGATCGTTCCTGCAGTTCAACTCCGCCTTCCGGATCCTCGCGTGGGTCCACCTGCTGTGGGAACGCTTCCCCGAGCGGCTCTTCGCCGCGATGCCGCTCTGCCGGGAGAACTGCGGCGGCAGCTTCTGGATGGTGCGAACGCGCTAGGCCCGCACGGGCGCGGCGGCCAGAAAAAGTTCCGGGTGAATCCTCTAGATTTCCGGAAAAGGCGCCCCCATGGGTCGATAGCGCGCTTGCATGCGCTATGCGGGATTCCTACCATGCGGAGACTGCTCTTTTCGCTACCTCCTCATTCTTCTCCTCGAAAGGCCTCGCTATGCGCCTTCCTCGTAGCCGAGGGTTCACCCTCGTCGAACTTCTGGTCGTGATCGCGATCATCGGCGTGCTGGTCGCCCTGCTTCTGCCTGCCGTCCAGGCGGCCCGCGAAGCCGCGAACCGGTCGAGCTGCAACAACAATTTGAAGCAGATCGGCATCGCCATGCACAACTACCACGATACGTACAAGGCGCTGCCGCCGGCGTACATCTTCGTCAGCGGCGGCGGTCAGCCGGAGTGGGGCTGGGCGGTCGCGATCCTTCCGTTCATGGAAGAGGGGCCGCTGTACGACACGCTCCGGGCCGACACGCTGCGTCTGAACCAGGTCTACCGTGCGGGCGCCCCGGCGGCGGATCAGGCGTTGCTGCAGACGGTGATCGAAGGCTATCGCTGCCCCTCGGACGTCAGCCAGAAACTCGCCAACAGCGAGAATTTCGGCGGCACCAATCACTTCCGCGTCGCGAAGTCGAACTACGTCGCCTGCGTCGGCTACGCCGGCTGCCCCTCCACGACGTCGCAGTGCCCCGTGAATACGGTCGATTCCCTCGGCATGTTCTTCGGAAACAGCTACCTCAACTTCGCCGACTGCATCGACGGCCTCTCGAACACGCAGATGGTGGGAGAGCGCAACTACGAGAGCAAGGCGGCCACGTGGGTCGGCGCCGGCGCCAACAACAGTTACGGAGCCAACGGCACGCTCCGGACCCTCTTCCGCGGCACGTTCCGCATCAACTTCGACTTCGGAGCCGCCGGTCAGCCGCAGAACTGGGGCAAGGGACAGGCCAGCTCGCACCCGGGCGGCACCAACATCCTGCTGTGCGACGGATCGGTCCGGTTCCTGACGGAGACGGTCAATCCGACTTCGATCGTGCTGCCCCTGACGAACCGAGCCGACAACACAGCGTATTCGCTGCCGTAACGCGTCCGTCGCACGCTGCCTGAAGCCCGCGGATCCCGCGGGCTTTCTTTCGGATCGGTCGGATCTCCTCAAGGAAGCGATATGGGACGAAGCCTCTTCGTCGGACTGGCGTTCGCAGGACTGCTGACCTCGCTGGTCGGCTGCGGCGAACCGATGGGTACTGTCTCGGGCACGGTCAAAATGGACGGCCAACCGAAGCCAGGCATTCAGGTCGAGTTCTATCCCGTGGAGGGCGCCGGCGGAAGCGCGCTCGGCACGACCGACGACACCGGAAAGTACGCCCTGCAGTATCCGGGCGGTAAGACCGGCGCCCCTCCGGGCGAATACGTCGTGCGTCTCTCAGGCGTCGAAACCGACGGAGCCCCGCCGCTGCAGATTCCGCCCCGCTACAACGCGGAGAGCGAGCTCAAGAAGACGGTCGAAGCCGGCACGAACGTCATCGATCTGGAAATCGAATCGAAGTAGAAGAAGCGAGACGCTTCGACGATTCCGCAAATCCCAACGACAAAGAGGCAGATCGAATCGATCTGCCTCTTTCGCGTTACTGCCGTATAGATCTCGGAACCTACTTCTTCAGTTCCGATTCTTCGTCATGCTCGGCAGTCGGGATCTCGCTGCCGGCGACGGCGTGAGCGACGGCGCTCGTGTCGTCTTCCTCGAAGTCACGCGACTGGTCGACGAACTTCGCTTCCTCCTGGATCAGGTCGATCACGCGACCTTCGACGATCTGATTCCGCAGGGCGTCCATCATGCCGCGGCTTTCCAGCCGGGCACGCAGGCGGCGAGCCGATTCCTTGCGGGAGGCGGCGATGGTCGCAATCTCGCGATCGTAGTCCTCCGCTTCCGGCTCGATCTTCTCTTCCTCGGCGATCCGCTCGAGGATGAAGTGCTCCTTGAGCGACGCCTGCGTGTGAGCCAGGCTCTCGCGACGCAGTTCGTTCTCGCGCTTGGTGATCTCCTCTTCGGAGAAGCCGCTGGAGCGGAGTTCCAGAACCGCGCGTTCCAGTTCCCGGCGGAACTGGCGTCGCAGCAGATCGGGCGGCAGTTCCCAATCCGCCGATGCCGTCAACGACGCCGAAATCTGCCGGCGGACGCTCTGGCGCTGGAAGTAGGCGACCTGGCGGCGGATTTCGCTCTCGACCGCCGCGCGGACGTCGTCGAACGACTGGTAGTCGCCCAGCGATTCGAGCAGTTCCGCCGACTCTTCGGGAACCTGTACGGTCAGGACTTCCACGATGGTCAGTTCCATCGTGACGGTCTTGGCGCGAACGGCGGCGTTCTCGGCGTCGGGGCTGATCTGCACGTCGGCAGTGACGACGTCGCCCGCCTTCTTGTCGGCGACCAGCTTGTCGAAACCTTCGACCAGAACGTCGCTGAAAGCGAGCTTTGGACGAACTTCGATCCGCGCCCGCTCCAGCGTCGAGAGGGTCTGCCCCTCGGCGGTGAAGCGCACGTCGGCCAGGATCCGGTCGCCGATCTCGGGCGAGCCGTCCTTCGGCGCCAGCAGGCCTCGCTTCGCGAGCAGACGCTTCACGGCGCGATCGGTCTGCTTGGCGATTTCTTCTTCGCTCCAGACCGGGCGCTCGATCTTCAGGCCCTTGTAGGAGGGCAGATCGAAGTCGGGTCGGACCTCCAGGTCGAACTCGAACACCATCGGTCCGTCATCCGGGAGGATCACGGCGTCGAGGTCGAAGTTCGGCTCGCTGATCGCCGAGAACGCCTGCTCTTCGTTGATCTGCTGCAGGCTGTCCATCAACAGGCGGCTCTTCGCCTGGCCGACGATCTCGTCCTTGAAGCGGGCCTGAACCAGCTTGCGGGGAGCCTTTCCGGCACGGAACCCGGGCACCTCGGCGCGCGGGATCATTTCCTTCTGCAGGACGTCGAGATATCGCTCGACGTCTTCCCGCGCGATGGTGACCGTGACGTGACGTTCGCAGGCGCTCTTCTTCTCGACTTGAACGTCCAGTCCGAGCTTCGCGACGGCTTCCGATTCCTGCTCGTCGCCGATGACCTCTTGATCCTCAGCCATACTGACTCCGCGATTCTCTAGAGAATCGTTTTCAAGGTCCTGAAACTTGTCGGAACGCTCGAATTGTCGAATACGCTCGACGAAGTTCGCTCGTTGACTACGTTCTGACAGATCTTTCGAACAACGACGAACGAAGCGCTGGAAGGCGTGCGATTCGTCGCGACGGCGTGAAGACGCCGCGAACTCCGTCCGCTGGGGCGGGTCGGAGGGAAACGGTGTTTTATAGGGGCGTCTGAAAGGGCCCGCAAGTACGCGCGACCTGCCGCAGTCGGACTGCGGAGGAGCTTAGAATAAAGCGAACGGGGGAAGACCCCGCCGCGTAAGCCCCGGGCGGGAACGGAGCGACCGAATTCGACGGTCGTCGAACGCCACGCTGCCGACGCGCACGAAAAAAGCGATCGTCCGGCCAGGGACGTGCCTGGAGGACGATCGCTCGCGAGAGCGGGTGATGGGATTCGAACCCACGACAACCACGTTGGCAACGTGGTGCTCTACCAACTGAGCTACACCCGCGTCGTTCGATTGCGGAGTGATTATAGAGATGCCAGAGGGACATGCAAGGCCGGACGCGGGTTCGCGCCGGCAAAATTAAGATCCGCCTAATGCGGGGGGCGCCGCCCTAACAGGCCGCGATAAGGCTGTCCATACACCGCTGAATGAACTATCCTACGTTTCGCGCTGATCTCGTCGTTTTCGCACGAGTCCGCGCCATGCCGTCCTGGTCCGGCAGCTAACGGTTCGAATCATGCGCATCAAACTGGTCGTCGTCGGCGGAGAGGTGAAACCTTCCGAATTCGCCGTCACGCTTCCTATCGTCATCGGACGCGGAAAGGAGGCTTCCTTCCCGCTGCTCCATCGATTGGTGAGCCGCGCGCACTGCCGGCTGTACGAAGAGGGCGACAAGGCGTTCGTCGAGGACCTCAAATCGCTCAACGGCACGTTCGTCAACAACCGTCGTATCGAGGAACCGACGCCGCTTGCGTACGGGCAACTTCTGACCATCGGCGACGTGACGTTTCGCCTGATGCAGGACGCCGGCGCCGCGAAGGCAGCGGCCCGTGCGGAAACGTCCGTCCCGGAGGAGACGGAGGCGACCGTTCACGCTCCGACGGCGCGACCTGCGATGCCGGACTTCACCGTATCGGCGGACGAAGAAATCCCGGCAGGTGAACTGGTCGACGAAGGAACCGAGGCGACGCCTGCGGTCGCATCGGAAGGCGCCGTTCCGACGCCCGCGCCGTCGGGGATTCCGAACCTTCCGAAATTCGCTCCTCGGCGCCCCCGATTCTGAGCCGCCTGCGTGCGTACCTCGGCGCTACGTTCGCCTGAGCCTGCGCATCGAGATCATCGCGGCTGCACATTAAAAAAGGGGCGCGGCAGGAATAGCCGCGCCCCTTTTTTCGTGATGTCTTCGACGTCGCGGGGATGCCGATGCGATCCAAGGCTGTCCGATCAGAGGCCGGGGCCGATCTTGAAGACCTTGCCGGAGCCGGCGGCTTCGAGGCCTTCCTTCGCTCCCTCGGCGCCTTCAGCGGCCGAGCCGATGGCGGTGACGTACAGCGAGCCGTCCGGACCGAAAGCGAGGGCCGTCGGCTTGTCGATCGCCGCGATCTTCTTCGGTTCGATCGACTGCTCTCCGCCGTCGTTCTTGGAGACCAGTTGGAACAGGCCACCCTGGCTGGCGTCCATCCACGCGAAGTCGACCGCGTAAAGCTGACCCTTCGGGCTGTAGGCGACGCCCGCGATGTCATGCAGTCCGCTGGCGAGGTTCATCAGCAACTCGCCCGACTTCGGGTTGTAGAAGCTGAGCTGCGAATCGTTCGGAAGATTGATCTCGCCCATCTGACCGACGACGATCTCGCCGCGCGGGCTGATGGCGATGCCGACAGGAGCGTCGACCTGGACCGCTTCCTTCGTCGCGATGAAGCGGGTGAACGGGCCCCGCTTCGAGCCGTTGAGCGCGAGCTTGCCCACCCAGCCCTTGGTATCGTCGCCGTTGGCGGTGACGTAGACGCCCGAAGCGTCGGCAGCCAGCGCGTAGTAGTTGCCTTCCGGCGGAACGTCGCCTTCCTGGCCCAGTTCGTACGTTTCCGTCGCCTGATCGGCCTTCAGCGGCTCGGTCTGCTCGTCGGGCAGTTCGAAGACGTAGAGTTTGTCCTGCTGATCGGGATATCCGCCGCCGCCGACGACCAGGGTCTTCTTGTCGAGGAAGTGCAGCCCGAGGGGACCGATGACGTACTTGGGTCCCTTGCCGTAGATGTCCTCGCCGAAATTGACGATGACGTCCTCCGCCTTGCCGTCGACGATGCGGACGACCTTGCTCGCGCCGCTGTCGGCGACGTAAAGCGTTCCCGTTTCCGGCTGAAACGCCAGGCCCGTGGGGTTGGAGAGCCCCTCGAGCAGGGTTTCTACCTTCGGTTCCTGCGCAGTCGCGACGCTCGACAGAGCAATCACGCCGGCGCAGCAGGCGACGGCGATTCTTCGGATCAGCATCAATTCTCTCCCTGGTTTCGGAGTTCGAGGATTCGTGTCGGTCGACCGGCCCGGTCTCGTCGCTTCGCGATTCGCTACGGAAGCTTCGGCGGCTCGACCAGCGGGTAGTCAGGGCTCGCGAGCCCCTCTTTCATGAACGTCACGAGATCGGCGACTTCCTGATCGCTCAGGTTCAGTTCGAAGATCTCTTCGTCGAGGTACTCGTTCGGCGTGCCGCCCTTGTTGTAGTGCTGCACCGCTTCCTCCAGCGTGGCGAAGCGACCGTCGTGCATGTAGGGCGCGGTCCGCGCGATTTCCCGCAGCGTCGGCGTCTTGAACGCGCCCGTATCGCCGCCGAGTTTGGACACCACGAAGCGTCCGAGGTCGGGGTTCGGATCGTCCATGCCGACGCCGATGTTGTGGAAGGCGCCGTCGGAAAAGTGGGGTCCGGAATGACAGGCCGAGCAGTTCGCCTTGCCGAAGAAGAGCGCGCGGCCGCGTTCGGCTTCCGGAGAGAGCGCCGACTTGTCGCCCGCCTTCCAGCGATCGTACGGCGCGTTGCCTGAATTGATCGTGCGCTCGAACGCCCCGATCGCCTTGGCGATGTTCTGCTCGGTCAGGCCGTCGGGAAAGACCGCCGCGAAGCGTTCTTTGTACTCAGGGGTCTCGGCCAGGCGGGCGACGACGTCGCCCAGCTTCATGTTCATTTCGATCGTGTTCTGAATCGGACCGAGCGCCTGCCCCTCGACATGCAGGGCCCGTCCGTCCCAGAACTGGAACGTGAAGTAGCCTGAGTTCAGAATCGTCGGGGAGCTGCGCCCGCCCTTCTGGCCGCGTACGCCGCTCGCGAAGCGTTCGCCGTTGGACCAGCCCTTGGCCGGGTCGTGGCAGCTCGCGCAGGAGATCGTGCGATCCTCCGACAGGCGAGGATCGAAGTAGAGCAGCTTGCCGAGCTCGACCTTCTCGGGCGTCAGGCGGTTGTCCTTCGGCTCCACGATCGGCGGCAGACCGAGCGGAGCGGCGAACGCGGCGGGTTCTTGTCCGCCGACGGGCGCCGCGGTCGAAATCGTGAGACAAACGACGACGAGCGAGCCGAGAGCGGCGAAGCGGCAGCGATGGAAACGCGACTTCATGGCAGACCGGAGCGGTGGAGGCGGGAACGTGCTTGCCGTGCAAGCGCCTGCGACGGATCGCTGATCGCGCGCGGCTCGAACGGCGGAAGAAACCGGCGTTCCCTGAGCCTGGAATGCAGAAGACAGGGGATGTCCGGGTTCGACGATTCTACCCTAACGAAGCGGCCGTCGCCAAAGAGGGGGTAACTTGGGGTAAGCGAACGCGGATCCATCACGGCAGGTTCGTTGGTCCAGCGTTTGCTTTATACGCACGAGGAATCGAGAGCCAACCTCCTTCGACGCCAACTTCTCAGGACCCATCATGGACGCCAGAAAACTCGACCAGTATCGGGAACGACTTCGCGACATCGCCGGTCGACTCCAGCGGGACGCCCTCTCGATCGAGGAAGAGGCCTGCGGCGCCAGCGGCGGAGACAACGCCGGCGAACTGAGCCATGCGCCGCTTCATCTCGGCGACCGTGCGACGGACGAGATGCTGGTCGATCTGAACGCCACCTACCTGGAGAACGAAACGAAGCTCCTCCAGGACGCTCTCGCCGCGCTGCGACGCATCGACGCGGGAACCTTCGGCGTCTGCGAATCGTGCGGCAAGGCGATCGCTTCGGCGCGACTCGACGCGATTCCAGCCGCCCGCTTCTGCATCGAGTGTGCAAAGAAGGAGGTGGATATCCGCCCGAACGTCGACATCGGTCGCCCTCATGGCCCCCAGGACACGCTGCAGCCGGAAGGCTCGATGAACGAGCGAGGCGACCGCGAAGGGAGCCTCTTCTCGGAAATGTCGGGGCGATCCCGCGACCGCGACGAACAGTCGGATCGCCACGCGACCGGCACGGCAGGCGGCGGGACCGCGTCCGGCGGACTCGGCGGCACCAACGTGGGGCGCGGCGATCCCGACGTCGCCGAGCTCTCGAACGCGCACGCGAACGGCGAATCGGACCTGGACGAAGCCTACGAAGAATCCGGCGACGACGATCCACGGTCGGGACGAGCGGGCGGCGCCGTCGGAGGGACGCCCGCCAACAAGCGAGGCCGGTCGCGGGAGTGATCTGGCTCGGTAATGCTCCTCCGCTCTTCGACAGACGCGGCTGGGGAGGCGATAATCGGAGAATCGCTGCGGGAGCCGCCAGATCGGCGCCCGCGCGACGAACGACGTTCGTCGCCTCATCCTCCGACGCGGAGTCGCCCCATGCGGATCGCCTCGCTGTACCCGAGCGGAATCGCTCTCCTCGTCGGCGCGGCCCTGCTGTCGCTGGGATCCTTCGACCGGCGTTCGGCCGCGCAGGAACCTGCCGCCGAAGGAACCCCCGCGACCGACGCGGCTTCGAATCCGAAGGCTTCGAATCAGGACGTCGAGCAGGACGTACGCAAGCAGCTTCGCCGGCTGGACGCGGATCAACTGGCCGATCGCGTCGCCGCGGAAAAAGCGCTGATCGAACTCGGGCCCGGCGCTCTCGACTATCTGCCCGAGATCACCCCCGCGACGTCGGCGGAGATCAAGGAACGACTCAGCCGCGTCCGGACGGCCCTTGAACGGCTGGCGGTCGCTCGCTTCGTCGAGCCGTCGCCGGTGACGCTCTCCGGAACCATGACCGTCGAGGCGGCGGCGCTGGAACTTCAGAAGCAGACGGGCAACGCGCTTCGCGATCTGGGCGAGTCGGCCTCGCGCGAGGTGACCGTCGAGTGGGATAAGACCCCGTTCTGGGTCGCCTTCGATGACCTAACCGAACAGGCCGACCTGAGCATCAACCCGTTCGGTGGCTACGAGGGCGAGCTTTCGCTGCAGGTCCTCGAGGAGGCCAGCGACCTGGCGCCGATCCGGGCGTACGCCGGAATCTTCCGCGTCCAGGCGATCCGCGTGCAGTCGGCGCGAAACCTCGTCGCGCCGGGCGCCGACAATCTTCGGACCACGATCCAGATCGCGTGGGAGCCGCGGCTCAAGCCGATCTCGATCTCGCTACCGCTCGACCGCATGTCCGCCACGAGCGAAGACGGCGAGGAACTCTCCTTCTCCCGCGAAGGCGTGCTCGGCGCGCCCGCTCTTTCCGGCGTCTCCACGATCGACCTGGACGTGCCGATGCAGTTGCCCCCCCGATCGGTCGAATCGATCGCGACGCTCCGCGGCACGCTGATCGCGACTCTGCCTGGTCGTGTCGAACAGTTCGAGTTCGAAGATCTGGCCGAGGCGCGTGCGGCGGAGAAGACGCGTGCCGGCGTGAAGGTCGTGCTCGAACAGGTTCGCAAAAATCAGGAGCTCTACCAGGTCCGCATCCGCGTCGAATTCGACGAAGCCTCCGGCGCCCTCGAATCGCACCAGGGCTGGATCTACGAAAACAAGGTCTGGATCGAGACCGCCGACGGCACGAAGCTCGAACCCCTCACGTTCGAGGCGACGCGGCAGGACACGAACCTCGTCGGGCTCGCCTACTACTTCGACCTGGAGAAGGGTCCGCAGGGGGCGAAGTTCTTCTACCGCACCCCCGCCTCGATCGTGAGGCGCGAACTGCCGTTCGAACTGAAGAACATCCCGCTGCCGTAGCAGCCTCGACCTCGCCGGAGGCAGCGAAATACAAGCAGTGAAGATCGTCGTCTGGCAGGAAGGCGACGACTGGCTGGGTTACCTACAGGAGTATCCGGATTATTGGACGCAGGGCGACTCGCTCGACGACCTACACGCGCATCTGAAGGATCTGCACTCCGACCTGTCCGCCGGGGCGCCTGAGGTAGTTTGAAGGCGTCGGGGGACTTTCGCGAAACCCAGCCGATGCATCGCGAGTACGCGGGGTACGGGGCGACTCGACAGGGTCGGCAGAGAAGAGACTCTGCGCCCGCGCTCCTCCGATGCCGGAAATCCGCGTTCTGACCGGCGCCCCGTCCGCATAGAATCGAACCGGGGTCGATCGCTCGCGAATCGCGTTCGTCCCGCCTGTCTCGCTCTTCGTCGTCTCGAAAAGGCGCTCTCCTCATGCGTGTCCCGTCGTCCCTGAAGCTCTGCGCGGCGTTCGCGTCGCTCGCGATCGTCTCCGGCGCGTTCGCCGTCGAAACGGCGATCCCCATCGCGGCCGACCCCCGCGACGCCTTGAAGACCTATATCGAGGCGGCGGACGATTCGTACGCCTGGACGGTCCGTCGCAGCGGTTCGATGAACGGCACGGCTTACGCCGAACTGGCCCTCACGTCGCAGACATGGCGCGACACGCCGTGGCGTCACCAGTTGTTCGTGATCTATCCGTCGACGATCGCGCCCGATTGCAAGCACGCGTTCCTCTTCATCGGCGGCGGCTCCTGGCGGGACAGCCTCGGCGAAGCTCCCGGCGACGGCGAAGGACTGCCCGGAGAGGCTCCCTTGTTCGGACGACTGGCCGAGGAGATGCAGACGCCGGTCGCCGTCCTGATGCAGGTTCCCTTTCAACCGATGTACGAGGGGAAGAAAGAGGACGAACTGATCGCCTACACCTTCGAGCAGTACCTCCGCACTCGCGAAGGAGACTGGCCCCTCCTCCTGCCCATGACCAAGGCGGCGGTCAAGGCGATGGACGCCACAATCGAACACGCGGCGACGCGCGACCTGAAGATCGAAACGTTCACCGTCTCCGGCGCCTCGAAGCGAGGCTGGACCACCTGGCTCACCGGAGCCGCCGACAAGCGAGCGACCCATATCGCGCCGATGGTGATCGACGTCCTGAACATGCAGGAGCAGATGAAACTGCACATCGACTCGTGGGGCAAATACTCGCAGATGATTCAGCCCTACACGAACCGCGGACTGCAGAAGGCCCTCGAAAGCGAACTGGGCGACGCGCTCCGGCAGGTCGTCGATCCGTACGCCTACATCGACGAACTGACCGAGCCGAAACTCGTCGTGCTCGGGACGAACGACCCCTACTGGCCCGTCAACGCGGCGAACCTTTACTTCGACGCGCTCCAGGGGCCGAAGTACCTGCTCTACATCCCCAACGCCGGCCACGGCCTGATCGACGGCGACGCGTCGCGCGTCTTCGGCGGCGTGCTGGCCTTCCACCGCGCGGCACGCGGCGCGGCGGAGCTTCCCGTCTGGAACTGGAAGCATGCGGATGCCGAAGAGCAGGCGACGATCGAACTGACCTGGAAGGACAAGCCGATCGCCGTGCGAGTCTGGCGGGCCGAGTCGACCGATCGCGATTTCCGCGACGAACGCTGGAAGTCGGTCGACGTCACCGAATTCGGCGAGGCGGGCGCGACGGTGGAACTCGCTCGTCCGACGTCCGGCTACGCCGCCACCTTCGCGGAAGTCGAATACCCCGGGGTCTCGGTCTTCCCCGCCCGGTTCTCCACCACGATGAAAGTGCTCGGCAGCGACCCCGCCTTCAGCACGCCGTAGCGGACCGTTGCGAGTGACGTCATCGTCTAAGCGGGGGACGAAAGTCGCCCGAGTCCGAAGCGCTGAACGACGATCGCGTCGAAAATCTCGGGGAACTTTCGTTCCCCGCTCAGATAGACGCTCGTCGGCGAATCGATCTTAAAATTCGCCGTACTGCACAGGGCTGGCGTTGTAGTCGTCGAAGTCGGCGAAACGCTCCGGCGCCTTGTCCTCGAAGCGCGTGAAGTCTTTCTTCCAGATCAGTTCGACTTCGCCGACGGGGCCGTTGCGCTGCTTGGCCACGACGATCTGAGCCTGTCCCGCGTACTGCTGCTGGTCGTCGCCGCGGTGGTAGTACTCCTCGCGGTGGACGAACATCACGACGTCCGCGTCCTGCTCGATAGCGCCCGATTCGCGCAGGTGGGAGAGCTTCGGAAGGTTGCCTTCCTTTCCGGCCTCGGCCTGCCGGTTGAGCTGCGCCAGGACCAGCACCGGAACGTTCATCTCGCGGGCTAATCCCTTCAGGCGTCGCGTGATCCGGGCGACCTGCTCCTGCCGGGGATCCTTCGGATTGTCCGGCTCGATCAGTTGCAGGTAGTCGATCACGATCAGGCCGAGCGATTTCTCGCGACGGCGGATGCGGCGGGCCGCGGCGGCGATCTCGGTGACCGTCCGCCCCGGGTTGTCGTCGACGAATAAAGGAGCCTGGCTGACTTCCGCCGCCTTCTCCTTCAGACGCCGACGGTCGTCGTTGGAGATCGACCCGTTTCGCAGACGATGGCCGTTCACCCGCGCGATCGAACAGAGCATGCGCTCGGCTAGTTCGATGCTGGACATTTCGAGCGACACGAACAGCACCGGCGCCTTCTGCAGCAGGACGACGTTCTCCGCGATGTTCATCGCGAAGGCGGTCTTGCCCATACTGGGGCGCGCGGCGAGCACGATCATTTCGGAATTGCGCAGCCCGCCGAGTTGCTGGTCCAGATCCTTGAACCCCGTCTCGACGCTGGCGGCGGTATGCTCGCCCCGCATGCGTGCGTCGATGCGGTCCATCGCCTCGTGCAGGACGTCCTTGATGCTGGCGACCGAGGTGCTGCCCCGCTGGTCGAGGATCGAGAAGATCCGCTGTTCCGCCGAAGCGAGCAGTTCCTTCGCTTCGCCCTTTTCCTCGTAAGCGTCGCGAAGAATCTCCGTCGACGCCGTGATCAGCGAACGATAGGTCGCCTTCTCGCGAACGATGTTGGCGTAGTAGACGGCGTGAGCCGCATGCGGAACGGCCCGCGCCAGCTTCGCCAGGTAGGCCGCGCCGCCGACCGCCTCGAACAGCTTGGAACTCTTGAGCTGATCGACGAGCAACGTGACGTCGATCTTCCGCCCCAGCTCGTACATGTCGAGGATGGTGCGAAACAGCTTGTGGTGGGCGTCGTCGAGGAAGTCCTCGGGCCGCAGGATCAGCGCGACCTCGTCGCAGACTTCCGGCGCGATGATGATGCTGCCCAGCACGCCCTGTTCGGCATCCAGGTTCGACGGCAGCGGCTGATCGAACAGCGCCGGCCCCGTCGCCCCGGACGCGGGCTTCTTGCCGTTCTTGCGAGGGCCGCGATCAGACGAATCTTCAGCCATGACGGTTCCGTCCGTTACGCGTCGGAGAGGGGAGGCCGTCGATCTGCGGACGACGGCTTCTGCGGAGGCTGGAGTCTAACGACCTCCCTCCTCCGCGCTTCGAAGTTCGCGAAGTTTTGCGACGACTCTCTCTAAGCGTCGCGAACTTGCACGCTTGCGGCAAGTCGATTCGTCGCCATTCGTGCTGGAGGATGCGGACAACTCGTCGATGAATGAACGGGCCGCACCGCGTCGCATCTACACGAAAAAAGCGTCGGTCGCGGGACCGACGCTTGCAGCGACCGATGGGGCTTCGACGTTCCGGATCGCGAAAGGACGACACCCTCCGCTCGCCAGGAAACGACGCAACGCCTGAACGAAGCGCCTCAGGCGTCCGTCGGAGCGCTCGGCACGACCCAGACCTTCAGTTCCGTCTCGATCTCCTGGTGCAGGTGGATCCGGACGTTGTACAGGCCGAGTTGCTTGAGCGCGCCATCGAGCCGGATCTGGTCCGGGGTGAGATGGAAGCCCTGCTCCTTAAGGCCCGCGATGATTTCAGGCGAACCGACGCTGCCGTAGAGGTAACCCTCGGCGTTGGCGTTCGCCTCGATGTTGACCGAGATGCGCGAGAGCGACTCGGCCGTGTCGCGGAGGCCCTTCAGGCGGTCGCGCTCGATCTCGAGCAGCTTGGCCCGATGCTTCTCCACCATCCGCTTGTGATGGTCGGTGGCGAGCGTCGCGAGACCCTGCGGAATCAGGAAGTTCTTCGCGTAGCCCGGCTTCACTTCGACGATCTCGCCCTGCTTGCCGAGATGATCGACGTTATGGACGAGCAGGAGTTGAATGCCGCCGTGCGGTCCGCGCGGCAGTCGCTTTTGGGGTCGTTGCTTGGTCGCCATGACTCTCTCCGGTAATCGCCTCGACGGCCTTGAAGCCGCGAGGATGTTCGTCTGCTTCGTAGGTCAGGCATCGCCTGACGGAATTCGATTCTCGCGAGTTCGGATCAGAACGGGATGTCGTCGTCGTAAGCCGGTGCGCCGCCGTATTCGTCGCCGCCGCCGCGGTTCCCCTGGTTCGAGCCGCCGCCGGCTCCTCCTCCGGCCCCGCCGCCCCCGCTGGTACGAGCGGGCCTTCTCGCTCCGCCGCCTCCGCCTCCCCCGCCGCCGCCTTCGCCGCGACCGGAGAGCATCTGCATCCGTTCGCAGGTGACGTGAAGTTTGGAGCGCTTCTGGCCGTCCTTCTCCCACGTGTCGAGCTTGAGACGCCCCTCGATCAGGACCGGCGATCCCTTGCTCAGGTACTCGCCGGCGATCTCCGCCGTGCGACCCCAGAGGGTCACGTCGACGAAGGTCGTCTCCTCGATCCACTCGCCTTGCTGATTCTTCCGGCGATCGTTGACCGCCAGGCCGATTTCCGTGACGGCCATGCCGCCGCCGGTGTATTTCAGATCGATATCGCGGGTGAGATTCCCGACGAGGATTACGCGATTGAAGCTCGCCATGCTGCGTCTCTTGGATGCCGGCTCGGAAAGCGGTCGAAGAGCGAAACGCCGTCCGCTATCGGCAGTCTCGCCCGACCGCCGGACACGTCAGGCGCCCGCCCCGTCAGATCAACTGGCGGTCGCGGCTTCGGCAGGCTGCTCCTCGCCCAGGGTTTGACCCAGGGCGTGGGCGACCAGGGCGTCCTGCAGACGCGGGTCGATCTTGATCGTCAGGTGACGCAGGATCGACTCGTTCAGCCGACAGGCCCGCTCGAACTCGCCCAGCTTGGTCGATTCGATCCGGAAGTAGGCGAGCCAGTACGATCCCTTGCGGTGGCCGTCCACCGGATAGGCCAGCTTCTGCTCGGTCCAGAGACGCGAGGCCAGCGTCTCGCCGCCGGCGCTCGAGATAATCTCGTTGATCTTGTTCGACGTGCCGTGGGGGTCACGCGAAAAGTGATTCGAGTCGAGCAGGAACAGGCACTCGTAGACGTTGGCGGCCAAAACGACGCTCCAGGATAATCGTGTCGAGAGCGCGAAGTCGCGTTTCGACAGCTCTTTTAGGACGTGTGCGAAAGCGGGCCGAAGATGCCGCTATCGCCGATGCGAACGGGAGCGGCGCTTTGCCGGCGGCAGGCGAGACGCCTGACGGTGGCCGCGCGCTCCCGAGAGGGTTTTCGGAAGTTCAGGGAAACCGACCATCATAGCGATTTCGCCCGACCGCGAAAGGCGTTTCCGTTCGCGAGGAAGGAGTTTTTCCGGGGGCGCCGACGATGGCGTTTCAAGGCGCCTCGGCGACCATTTTCCCGTTGAACTTGTTCATGCACGGATCGAGCCCGTCAGCGATCCAGGCGCGGACCGCATCCGCGGCGCTCGCCACCGCCTTCGCGGCGATGTGGCGTTCGTCGTCCGTGAACTTGCCCAGCACGAAGTCCGCCGGATCCCAGCGGGCGGGAACAGGACCGATACCGATCCGGATGCGCGGAACCGCATCCGTCCCCAGCCTCTCGAAGATGCTCTTCAGCCCGTTTTGTCCGCCGGACGATCCCTTGGGACGAATCCGCAGCGTCCCCAGCGGGATGGCGAAGTCGTCGCAGACGATCAGGACGTCGGCCAGTTCGAGCTTATAGAACGCGACCGCGGGCTGAACGCTGCGCCCGCTCAGGTTCATGTAGGTGCCGGGCTTCAGCAGCGCGACCGAAGCGTCCGCTAGGCGACCTTCGTAGAGATCGCCGTCGAACTTATTGCGGGGAGCGGGACTCCCCATCTGCGAGACCAGCAGGTCGATCGCCTCGAACCCGACGTTATGCCGGGTTTCGCGGTACTTCAGCCCGGGGTTGCCGAGACCGACGATCAGTTTCACGGGCGCAGGTCCGCTGGCGGCGGGCGGGAACCAGGCAGCGATCAGCCGGCGAAACACTTTCTTTCGCTCGCTGCAGAGGCGAGGCGCCAGCGGCCGAAACTCGGAGGGCTGATACCCTCCGCTCAAGCCAGCGAACGAACGAAAGCGAGATTACTCCTCGCCGTCCTCGCCCGACTTGCCCTTCTCTTCGATCACTTCGGGCTCGGCGGGACCGGTCGCGACTTCTTCCTCAGCCACAGGAGCCGTGCAGGTGACCACGACCGCCGAGGCGTCGGTCACGAGCTTAGCGCCCTCCGGCAGCTTGATGTCCGACGCGTGCAGCGACTGATTGATATGCAGACCGCTGACGTCGATCGTCAGATCGTCCGGCACGCTCGTCGCGGCACAGGAGATCTGAATCTCGTGCAGAACGAGGGCCACCACGGCGCCTTCGCGAGTCGCGGGCGCTTCGCCCTTGATGTGCACGGGAAGGGACAGCTCCAGCCGCTCGCCCTTGGAGACGCGACCGAAGTCGATGTGCAGGATCTCGACGCCGAGGTAGTCGTACTGCACGTCCTTGATCAGGGCTTCCTGATCGACGCCGCCGGTGAGGGTCACGACGTGAGCGTGCTTCTTCAGCGCGGCGCGGAGGGCGTCGACGCCGACGGAGAGCGAAACGTTCGGCTCGCCATGCCCGTAAAGAATCGCGGGAACCTGGCCCGAATTGCGAATGCGCCGCGAAGAACGACGACCGGACGACTCGCGGAGCGAAACCTGCAGCGCGACGGACATGGACCAGTTCCTGTAGTGGCCGTGGGGCCTTTAGTTGCCGTAGGGCGGCGGCGCCGGTTGCGGTAAGGCAGCAGGGGCCGCCGGGAAGGACGACCGTCCTTCTCGCCCTTACTCAGGCGCTTTAGAATTCCCGACCGCCGGGCGTGAACCCGGAAAACCCGCCATTTTGTCAGGAAACCGCGACTCCGCAACCCCAAGTCGCGGGCGCCCTCGGTAAGTTTCGAGAATCGGCGAGCTCCTGCGTCCGTACCGTTCATTCGCCGCTTCGACGTCGACCCCTGCGAGCATCCATGGCCAAGAAAACCCGCGATTTCGAGTACGTCGAGCCGATCGGAATGCGGGTCGTCGTCCGTAAGGACGAGCCGAAGCGGGAGACGAAGGGGGGCATCGCGCTGCCCGACGCCGCCGAGATTCCGACGATCACGGGACGGATCGTGACGATTTCGACCCAGGTGGAGCGCGACGACGACGTGCCGCTGCGTCAGTACGACAAGATCCTGTTCCACCCGAAGAACGCGATTCCGGTCGACTTCGAGCACGAGAACCAGCTCTTCGTCGTCCCCGTCGACGACGTCGTCGCGGTGTTTCGTCGCGAAAAGCCGGCGACGATGGAAGACTGACCAAGGCGAGCGGAGGGCGTAAGCCCTGCATGGTCCGTTCGATCGTCGCGTCGGAGACACGGAGGGCTCACGCCCTCCGCTCGCCAGAAACTGCGCTCGCCGAGAAGCTGCGTGCGCTAGTCTTGGTTCAGCAACTGCCCTTCCATCTCGTTGAACATGGCCGAGATGGAGAGGTCGTGGTGGATCCGGCGGATCGCCTCGCCCAGCAGGCGGCTGACCGAGAGCTGCTTCAGCTTCGAGCCCAGCCGGTTCCGCTTGTCGGGCGAGAGCGGAATCGTGTCGGTGATGACGATGCTCTGCACCGGCGCCGCCATCAGGCGCTCCACGGCCTTGCCGCAGAGCACCCCGTGCGTGGCGGCGATGTGGATCTCCCGCGCTCCGTACTGGTGCACGATGTTCGCGGCCGCGCAGATCGAACCGGCGGTGCTGATCATGTCGTCGAAGATCAGCGCGACCTTGCCCTCGACGGGGCCGCCGATGATGTTCTCCGACTGAATGACGGTCGAGCTCTTGCGGACCTTGTCCACGATGGCGAGCGCGCCGCCCAGGCGATCCTTGTGCTTGAGCGTCCGCTTGATGCTCCCCTCGTCCGGGCTGACGATGACCAGATCCTCCTGCGGGATGTTCATCTGCAGGAAGTGCTCGTCGATGCAGGCCGCCGCGTAGAGATGATCGACCGGAACGTCGAAAAAGCCCTGAATCTGGGCCGCGTGCAGGTCCAGCGCCAGAACCCGGTCGGCGCCCGCGCGGGTGATCAGGTTCGACACGAGCTTCGCGGTGATCGGGACGCGACCTTCGTCCTTGCGATCCTGCCGGGCGTAGCCGAAGTAGGGAATCACCGCCGTCACCCGCGAAGCGCTCGCGCGCTTGCAGGTGTCGATCATGATCAGCAATTCCATCAGGTGATCGTTCACCGGCGGACAGGTCGGCTGCACCAGGAAGACGTCGTGTCCGCGGACGTCTTCGATCTTGCAGGAGTTCTCGCCGTCGGGGTGATTGCCCAGACGGACGTCGCCCATGTCGAGATGCAGCTCGGCGGCGATGCTCTTCGTCAGGGGGATGTTGGCCCGACCGCTGAAGATCTTGAGACCGCGCATTGAATTTCCTGACCTAGCGCCTGGGGCTCCAGGCCGATTCCGAGCTTGAAGTTTCGAGTCGACCGGCGTTCGCGGGATCGAATGACCCGCTTACGCGCTCGCCTCCGCACGCAGACGCTCTTCGACGATCGCGAGTTCTTCCGGCGTGTTGACGCTGAACGCTTCGACCGGCTTCAGGCAGGCGAGCGCGTCGACCTGGTCTCCCACCTCCCGCAGAATGGCGGGGCAGTCCGTCACATAGTACTCGCTCTGGCTGTTGTCGTTTTTGAGCTGATCGAGGGCGAACAGCAGCGGCTGGGCGTCGAAGACGTAGAGGCTCATGTTGACCTCCCGGATCGCCCTTTGCTCGGGGGTCGCGTCGCGTTCTTCGACGATTCCCAGAAATCGCCCCGCGTCGTCGCGCACGATCCGCCCCAACCCTGTGGGATCGTCCTTCACGAGCGTCCCGAGCAGGCACGCCAATCCGCGGCGCTCGCGCTCGGCGATCAGCCGGGCGACCGATTCGCTCTGCAGCATGGGCGAATCGCCTGCGACGACCACGACCGAGCCGCTGGCCCGTTCGATCGCAGCGCGAGCGCACTGAACGGCATGGCCGGTCCCGTGCTGCGGATCCTGCAGAAAGCTTTCCACGGCGGGCTGCGTTCGCCCCGCGAGCGCTTTCCGGACGTCGTCTGCGCGATAGCCGACGACCACGGCTGCCTGTCCCACGCCCGCGTCAGCGAGAGCGTCCAGGACGTAGTCGACCAGCGGACGCCCGAGCGCCTCGCACAGCACCTTCGGCGTTTCGGAACGCATCCGCGTTCCCTTGCCGGCTGCGAGAACGACCGCGAGTGGGCTGGACATCATCGAGAAATTCGTCGGACCGCTGACGATCTGCCGGCTCGGCACGATCTGGGACGGGCAAGACGGAACGAGCCGTCGTCAGGTCCGCAGACCGCCGGGCCAAAGTCCGACGATCGCAGAGCGCTCCGTCCGCAAACGGTCATTGTTTCGCGCTCGCGTCCCGTCTGCCAGTAGAGAGGGACCCGATTCCCCCGGACCGCGTTCGCGCACGGCCCGTTCCCGCTCGCGAAGCCTTCGTCGCGAAACGGGCCGCCTCAGACGACGGCGAGCGATTCGCCGGTCGTCGCGATCGCGAGCGCGCCGCGGCAACAGGCGACGAGCTGCGCGGCTTCCGAACCGCCGTCGATCGGCGTGAAACTGCTGCTGGCGGTAACGTCGACCGGCCGCGAACCGGCGATTTCCACCGGGTGCGAGAGGCTCTCGCGAAGCCGTTCGACCGCGGCTGGCGCGTCGTCCGTCGCGAGGTCCGTCAGAAAGAGCACGAACGTATCGCGATCGAAGCGAGCGACATGATCCCCGCCGCGCATCGCGGCCTTGAGGCTTTCGGCGCTTCGCAGCAGCACGGTCTCCGCCGCCCGAAAGCCGCGTTCGGAGAGGATGTCGCCGAAGCGATCGATCCGCAGCATCGCCAGGCAGGTCGTCCCCGGCTTCGAACGGAGCGTCGCCAGGCGAATCTTCAGGTCGTCGAGGAACGCCGCGCGGTTGGGCAGTCCCGTGATCGGATCGACGGACTCGTCGACGACGACCGACGGCTCGGATGCCGCCCGAACCTGTACGGGGAGTTCCGGCGGCGCTTCGTCGAAAGTCAGCAAGGCTCCGCTGCGAAGGCGAACGCCGACGCTCGGGCCGCGTCGCTTGGACTCCTCCAGGCAATCGTCCGCGCGGCGGAGCCAGTCCGCGGGCGAGTCGGTTCGATTCGCCTCGGCCAGGCCGGCGCTCGCCGTGGTTCGCAGGCCGTCCGCGACCTGAATGGCATCGATTCGCGAGCGAATCCACTCCGCGCGAAGCCGCGCCCGATCGACGTCCCAGCCTTGAAAGACGACGGCGAACTCCGCCTCTCCGCTCCGCGCGGCGAAGAATTCGTCGGTGTCGCCTACGCCTATCGCCTTCGCGACCGCCCGCAGATAGGCCTCGTGAGCCGCCGGTCCGTGCGCGGCAGTCAGCCGATGAAGATCGATCAACTCGATTTTCATCAGGGCGGTCGGTTCGTTCGTGTCGCGCAGTTCGCCGAGGCGCCGTTCGAGTTCGATCTCGAGCCCGGTGCGATTGGGTAGCTCCGTGACGGCATCGGTTCGCGCGGCCCGGGCATGATCCTCCAGGGCCTCCGACTGCTGGCGAAGCTTGTCCTCGGAGTCCTTCAGCTTGGTCCGCATCGCGTCGCTGACCCGACTGATCTGCTCGACGGCGACCAGCACTTCGTCGGCGCCGACGTTCGGCTTTCGGTCTTCCAGACCGCCCGAGATCGCCTGGACCTGTCCGTCGTATTCGTCGACGTCGCGGGCGAGTTTCGTCGCCAGTTCCTGCAAAGCAGCGATCGAACGCTTCTGGGCGACCTGCAGTCGAAGCGAACGGAGATGCAGCGCCAGCGCGGCGACGCCGAGCAGGAACAGCAGAATCCCGAGCGAGAGATAAAGAAGAGACTGCATAGGTCGCCCGAATGAAAAGGTCGATGCGGAAAAGTACATCGCTCTCCTCCCGCAATTCGGACCGGCGCCGCCTGACCATCAATCTTCCGGCGCCCGGAATCCGACCGACCCGCGAACGTAACGAATACGCCGGCGGTAGGGACGGCGCGGGCCCGGCAGCCCCCCATGACAGGGAGCGCCATATTCGCGTTCCGGACGCGCGGCTACCTTAAGAGCCCTGCCGAAGATGAACCGAGGAGCGGAATCGCCGGCGTTTTGGAAGCTTCCCCGAGAAATCTCCGAAGCCGCCGCGCTGCCGGCTGTGCCTCGATCCCCTGAATTCGAAACTGCGGACCATGCGCGTCGTCCTTTGTTATCAGGCGGAAGAGCGTCACTGTCGCCGCATCCGCGAGGCGTTCCCGGACGTCGCAGTCGTCAACGCGGGACAGGAAGGCGTCGCCCGCGAGCTGTTCGACGCGGACGTCTTCTTCGGTCATGCGAAGGTGCCCGTCGACTGGGAAGGCGTCGTCGCGAAGGGCCGCCTGCGGTGGATCCAGTCATCCGCCGCGGGCCTCGATCACTGCCTGGTCCCGAGCGTGATCGAGTCGGACATTCCCGTCGCGAGCGCCTCCGGACTGTTCGCCGACCAGGTAGCGGAGCAGACGCTCGCGTTGGCGCTCGGCCTGATCCGGTCGATGCCCGTCTTCTTCCGGGCTCAGCAGGCGCGGGAGTACGTCCGCCGACCGACGTCCGACCTGCACGGCAAGACCGTGGCGATCCTCGGGTTCGGCGGCAACGGCAGGCGGCTGGCCGAGGTGCTGCAGCCGTTCCGCGTGCGAATCATGGCGACCGACTACTACCCGGTCGAGAAGCCCGATTACGTCGAATCCCTCTTCCCCGTCGAGCGGACGGACGAAGCGCTGTTCGACGCCGACCTCGTGATCGTGACGCTGCCGCTGTACGAGCGGACGCAGAAGTTCGTCGACGCGGGTCATTTCGCGGCGATGAAGCCGGGCGCCTTCTTCGTCAACGTCGCCCGGGGTCAGGTGGTCGACGAAGCGGCGCTGATCGACGCGCTCGCGTCAGGAAAGCTGGCCGGCGCCGGGGTCGACGTCGCCGAGGTCGAACCGTTGCCCGCGGAGAGTCCGCTCTGGGCGATGCCGAACGTTCTGATCACGCCCCACGTCGGCGCGCAGTCCGCGCGACGCATCGACGACGCGACCGACCTGTTCCTCTACAACTTCGAGCGGTTCCTGCGCGGCGAACCGATCCTGAACCTGGTCGATAAGGAGCTCGGCTTCCCTCACCCGTCGGTGCGTTACCGCAAGGAGACTCACCGGCTTCGCGATTACGAATCGTGAGACATATCCGTAGGGCTGTCGCCCTACATGCGGAGGCTCACTCGTCGTACGCGGCGGCGTGATAGCGGCGACCGCTGCGGCGTCGGGGCGCGCGGTGAAACTCCGGCACGGGACGGGAGCGTCCGCCGGTCTCCCCTTCGACGAACCAGTAGCCCGACAGCATCTTGTAGAAGAACAGGATGATGAAGGCGCCGATCGTCGCGGCGACGAAGCCGATGGGGCTGATCGGCGTGATCCGCGCGCCCTCGGAGAAGTAGGAGAGCGTGCCGCAGCCGATCACGGCGCCGCCGATCCCCATCATCAGCGTGGCGAGCGCGCCGCCCGGGTCGCGACCCGGCATGATCGCTTTCGCGCAGAGGCCCGTGAGCGTGCCGAAGCCGATCCACGTCAGCACGTCCTGCATCCACTGCTGCAGGAGCGAGAACGTTCCTGGATCCTCCGGCAACGGCATCGCGGGTCTTTCCGATTCGCAGGGCGCGACCGCTCGCGATCCCTGCGAGCGCAACGTCCCCTCTCGGTTACCCATCGACGGGAACCGGAGGAATCTTGAGCGATATCCGGCGAGCG
This sequence comes from Lignipirellula cremea, assembly GCF_056501455.1. Taxonomy (NCBI): domain Bacteria; kingdom Pseudomonadati; phylum Planctomycetota; class Planctomycetia; order Pirellulales; family Pirellulaceae; genus Lignipirellula; species Lignipirellula cremea. Next base: position 2,758,540 of record NZ_CM151415.1, on the reverse strand, counting down.
GAGGGTGTAAGCCCTCCGTGTCCCAAGCCTCTGCGGGGAGCTTATGGAGCGTCCCAGTCCCCTTCGACCGGCGGCATTTCGGATTCCACCGTCGCGCCGGGGGAGGGAAGTTCCTCCTCGGTCGCCGTCGTGCCGAAGCCGGGCACGTAGCTATTCCATCCGGAGAAGACTTCCGGAGTCTTACATCCCGCCAGCGAGACGCCGAGCGAAAGCCCGACCAGATAGACGGAGATGCGGCGCATAGGAACAGCGACGAAGAAAGGGACAGCGACTGCTGTCCCTTAGCTTCGGATCGTGCCGGTCGTCCGCTGCACAGAAACTCCCGCCGCCCCCCGCAGGGACCGCATCGCCGGCGACGGCGACCGCGACGCGGCGATGGCGATCGCTCGCCTACGCTCCGCCAGGTTCGGGTGCATGCGCGCCGACCAGCGTTCCGCCGCCGTACGTCGCTTCGTCGACCTCTTCCTCGGTCGGAACGTGCTGCGGATCGCCTTCGTCCCACGGGTAATCCCGCATGAAGACCGCCGCATAGATGAGGTAGACGACCGGAACCTGGAGCAGGCACAGGACCGTCGTCACCATCAGGCCGAACACCAGGCTCGTCGCCATCGGGATGACCAGTTGGGCCTGGAACGAGCGTTCCAGCAGGATCGGCGCGAGACCCGCGATCGTCGTGAAGCTGGTCAGCAGGATCGGACGCAGTCGGGTGCGGCCCGCATCGAGCAACGCCTTCTTCAGCGGCTTCCCTTCCGCCACGTTCATGTTGATGAAGTCGACCAGCACGATCGAATCGTTGACCACGACGCCCGACAGCGCGACCAGCCCGAACATGCTGAACATCGTGAAATCGAGGCCCATGATCATGTGGCCGAGGATCGCGCCGATGATGCCGAACGGGATCGCGAACAGGATCATCATCGGTTGAAAGTACGATCGGAACTGCACCGAGAGCAGGACGTACATCGCGAGCGAGGCCATGGCGAACCCGAACGCGAGGCTCGCGAACGACTCGCTGGTCTGCTCGGCCTGGCCGCCCCACTCCGCCGAAACGCCCGGTCGCTTCTCCAGTTCGTCCGCCAGCCAGTTCGCCTTGAAGTCGTCGATCACGTCCTTGGAGTTCGCCTCGTTCGTATCGATCTCGCCGAAGACGGTGATCGCACGACGCTGGTTCAGGCGATTGATTTCGGAGTAGCCCCGCTCGACGGCGACTTCGGCCACTTCGGAAATCGGATACTGCCTTCCGTCGTCGCCTCGGACGTACAACTCGTTGAGTTGCACGATCGATCCCCGGTCCTTCTCCGGCAGACGAACCATGATCTTCACTTCATGGCGACCGCGTTGAATTCGCTTCGCCTCGGCGCCGTAATAGGCCGAGCGGACGGTCTGCGCGATCCGCTCCAGCGTGATGCCGAGCGTCTGGGCCCGATCCTTCACGGAGATCTGGAACTCCCAGTTCCCGGTGCGCGAGTCGTCGCGCACGTCGAAGACGCCCGGGTACGTCGCCAGCTTGGCCTTGGCCTCTTCGGCGAAGGCCTCCAACTCGGGGAAGTTCTCCGAGTCGCCCAGGATCTTGAATTCGATCCCTCCGCCCGGCGGCCCCATCTGCGGCGCCTGGAACGTCAGACGCTCGGCGCCGGGAAACGAGCCGGCGATCTCGCGCCAGCGGCGCTCGATCTCCATCGATGAGATCTTCCGCTCGGTCGAGGGCCGCAACTCCACGGAAACGCGACCAGTGTTGGCGCCTTCCAGTTGCTCCGCCGGTCCGCCCGGCGACGAAACGCCGGCGGAACCCGCCGTGCGATGGACGACGTCGTAGACCGGCTTCCCGTCGTTCTGCGCGAGCAGTTCCTCGTTCAGTTGCCAGAAGGCCTCTTCGATCTGCTCGACCGCTGCGGCCGTATAGGCTCCCGGCGTTCCGTCCGGATAGACGATCGTCGCCTCGACGACCTGCGAGTCCAGCTTCGGAAACCCGTCGAACTTGACGAAGCCGCCGGAGATGACTCCGGCACAGATCGCGATCAGGCCGAACGAACCTGCCATGAAGGTCATCGGGTTGTTCAGGCTCGTCCGGAGAACCGGCGCGTAGACGTATTCGACGAACGCGTCGAGAGCCTTCGTCACTCGCGGGCGTAGCCAGTCCATCAGCCACTTAAGCGGGAACAGGACCGTCTCCAGCGCCCAGACGACCGGGTTCTTCGCGTGATAGAGATGGCACGGCAGGATGACCGACGCCTCGACCAGCGAGATCAGCAGCATCGAGATGATCGCCAGCGGCATCACCGCGATGAACTTGCCCATCACGCCCGAAACGAACGCGAGCGGCAGGAAGGCGATCACCGTCGTCATGACGGACGCCCAGATCGAAGGCACGACCTCCACCGCTCCGTCGAGCGACGCCTGGAAGAGCGATTTGCCCATTTCGCGGTGACGATAGACGTTCTCTCCGATGACGATCGCGTCGTCGACGACGATGCCGACGGCCATCAGGAACGAGAACATCGTCAGCATGTTCAGCGTCTGCCCGAAGCCGAGCATCACGATGCCCGCTCCGAACAGCGAGATCGGAATACCGAGCGCGACCCAGAACGCCAGGCGAAATTCCAAAAAGAGCGCGAGCGCCAGGAAGACCAGAAGCATCCCGCTGGCGCCGTTCCAGATGAGCATGTCGAGCCGGTCCTGCACGTCGACCGACTGGTCGCGCCAGTACAGCAGTTCGTACCCCGGAATCTCCCGCTGCGCGATGTACTCGCGGACGTCGACCGCCATCTCGATCAGGTCTTCGGCCTTCGACCGGTCGACCGAAACGACCAGGCCCGGGCGTCCGTTGACGTAGCTCACGGCGGTCGAATCGACGAAGGCGTCCTTCACGTTCGCCAGTCGCGCCAGCGGGATCTTGTCTCCCCCGCCGTTCGCGGAAACCATCAGCTCTTCGAGTTCCGAGCCGACGGTTCGCTTCTCCCGTCCGCGAACGAGAATCTCCTGCGACTCGGTCTTGATGGCGCCGCCAGGAAGTTCCAGGTTCTCCGCCCCGATCGTGCGCGCGACGTCTTCCAGCGTCAGGTCGTACTCGCGGAGCGTCGACTGCGGAATCTCGACGTCGATCTGATAGTCTCGCGAGCCGACGACGATCGCCTGCGATACGGACGGAAGTTGCAGGATCTCTTCGCGGATCTGCTCGGAAACCGCGCGCAGCCGCAGTTCCAGGTCGAGCGGATCCATGTCCGGCGTGCGATCGAACGCCTCCACGACGCCGACGCGAATCGCCGGCTCGCGGAAGATGATCTGCTGGATCTCCGGATCCTCGGCCAGATCCGGAAAGCTCGGGATCCGGTCGATCGCAGCGCGGACGTCATCCAGAATCTTCTGAACGTCGGTCCGCTCGCGACATTCGAGCACGAGGAAGCCGGAGCCCTCGCGGGCGATGGCGGTCTGCTTCTTGATCCCCTCGATGCCCCGGCAGGCTTCCTCGATCTTCTGAACGATGCCGTCTTCGACTTCCGCGGGACTCGCCCCCGGATAAGGCACCGAAACCAGAATGATCTCGAGTTCGAACTCCGGGAACACCTCGCGCTGCATGCGATACAGCGACGCGAACCCGACGAGGAGCAACCCCATCGTCAGGATGTTCATCGCGGGGTTGTTCTTGATCGCCCAGGCGATGATGGTTCTCATGGCGCGACGTTGACGGCCATGCCGTCCGCAGGATTGACCAGGGGAGAGACGACCGCCTGAGCGCCCGCGGCGACGCCGCCGCGCCGTCCGTCGATGATCGCGACGCCGTCCTGCACTTGCACGACGTCCACCGGGCGGGAAACCAGTTTCCCTTCCTCGACGAACCAGACCCGCTTGCCGGGCTGAATCGCACGTTCCGGCAACGAAAAGAGTTCGAGGTCGGGATTCGCGTGAATCCGCACCTCGACGAACATGTTGCGAAGCAGTTCCCGCGGTCCCGCGACGGAAGCGGCGTCAGGCGCGTCGCTCGTCGGGGCGCCGGGATCGTCGACGACGATGACGCAGGGAATCGTACGCGTGCGCTCCTCCAGTCCCGCCCCGTCGTAACGGGTCAGGACGCCTTCCCACGAGAAGCGGCGCCCCATCAACTCGTACGTGACGGTCGTGGGCGTCGCCGGGACGCTGGCGGAGAAGGGCGAATCGGTCGCGGTCCCCGACGCCTGCTGCCAGACCCAGAAAAGCTGGTCCATCCGCAGCCGGCAGCGGACCTCCATCTTCGACGAGTCTTGAATGGTGAAGAGATTGGTTCCGGGCTGGACGTAGGCGTTGTCCTCGACCAGATCCTCGACGACGACCCCGGTGGTCGGCGCGACGATCTTGGTACGCGTCAGATCGAGTTCGATGTCTTCCAGGCGGCTCTTGGCCAGATCCCTCGCGAACTTCGCGCTCTGCTGGCGGACTTTCATCTGCGACAGTTGCTGTTCCAGTTGCAGATGCGCGTTCTTCGTCGTGTTGATCGCCTGCGACTGCTTGTCGATATCGCCTTGCGTCGAGACGCCCGATCGCCGCCAGCGCTCGAGTTCCGCCTCCGCTAGCCGGACCTGGTCCTTCGCGATCTGGACGAGACCTTCGGTCGACTGAATCTGCACCGCCAGTTCGTCGAGCGCCGCATCCGCTTGGGAGATTTCGAACTCTGCCCGCTGCTCCTCCAGACGCAAGTCGCGGTCGTCGATCTCGATCAGGACCTGTCCCTTCTCGACCCGGAAGCCTTCGCGACATTCCTTGCACTTGAACGCGACGCGTCCGGCGACCTCCGACGGAACCGCGATGTCCTGCACCGGCGTCACCACGCCGTCGGCGACGATATCGAAGCTGCCGTCGTAAGGCGTCAGCGCCGCGACCTCGACCGAGGGCGTCTGATCCCCCGGATCCAGCGTCTCGGGCGTCGCCTTCATGGCGTACAGCGAGAACGCCAGGGCGCACGCGCCGCCGATGACTACGAGCGGAGTCAAAAACTGGAGCAGCCGTTTCGCGACGACCGGAGCGCCCATCGTTCGCAACCTATGACTCAGAGCTTTCGGTCTTCTCCGCGAACCCGACTTCGGCTTCCGCGGGAAGAATGACGTTCAGGATGTTCAGCGTTTTCGGCAACGGAAGCAGGGGGAATCCCCCACGCGACCTCCCGCCGCAGGGTCAGGCGTCTCATGTTCACCGGGCGCTGGCGCCCCATGTTCCACGGACGCCGGCGTGCCATGTTCGATGCGCGTCGGCGCTTCTGGTTCGCGAATTAGTCACCGCGACCGCTTGCCGCATGTCACGCCTCGGCTCCCCGACCCGTCGGCCGTGGATCGGCCACGGAGGGTTTCGGAGGCGCAGAGGGCTCGTGCTGCTCAGGCGGCGGCAGGGCGTATCCGCGCAGGGCCGATCGCGAGAATTCGAAAATGTGATCGGCGACGCGCTCGGACGTGAACTCACGCGACAGTTCGGCTTCGTCGTGCATCTTCCGAACGATGTGCTCGCCCACACGATAAAAGAGGCACTGCCCGAGGATGCTGTAACCCAGGCGATGCACGTCCGCCACGGACGGCTTCTCGCCGACGAATTCCCGCACGATGCCCGTCAGCAGCGTGAACATCGGGCGAAAGAACTCTTCGAACAGAGGCTCCATAATCCCGGTCGGCTGAACGAGCTCCCGCAGCAGGAGTTCGTGCTCCCACCGCGTGCGGTCGTCCGGCTCGAACAGGCGCTGGAGCATCGATCGCAGAAAGCCGCGAAGCTTTTCTTCCGGCGGTTGATCGGGCTCGAACGGAGGAAGCGGCGTCTGCCGCACCCGGCAGCGATGCGCGTGCGAAAAGGTCTCGAAGTAGAGCTTTTCCTTGTCGCCGAAGTAGTAATTAACGCTCGCGACGTTCGCCCCCGCCGAAGCGCAGATCTCCCGCACGGTCGCCTGGGCGAACCCCTTTTCCGCGAAAATCGGGCCGGCAGCCTGAATCAGCCGCCCGCGGACATCGTCGCCGTCGAACATCGTTTCCCGCAGAGAGGTCGCCTTCGCCGCTAGGCGAACGCTCGCTTCAAACGCACGTTCCAAACACTTGTTTCGGTGCAATCATGCATCGAATCAGCGTGTTTTTCAAGTTCGATTGCGCTAGAATTTCGGCAGAGTGAATTCAGGTAAGCTGCGCGAACGGCTGTTCCGCCGATCGCTAGGACTGCCGGCGACCCCGCAGCGCCTGGAAAGCGTTCACTTCTTGAGACGCTTGAGCCGCTCGAAACCGTCCCTCTGCCTGCTGACTGCGGAGGCGAAGCATGGAAAGCTCGAACGACAAACTGCGGCGCCGCCTCGCTTCCGAGGCCGCGAAGTTGATCGTGCAAGGCATCGAAACCGACTTCCATCGGGCCCGGGTGCGCGCCGCCCGACGGATCGGAATGCGGTGGGTTCGCGAGGAGGCGTTTCCGTCGAACCATGAAGTTCGTCGGGAGATCCACGCCCACAACGAACTGGTCGACTCCCGCTCGCTGGCCGGACAGGCGACGACGCGGCTGGAGAGCGCCTGGGAAACGCTCGAGGCGCTCCGGCCGTTCGACGCCTACGTCGTCCGGCGGGATCTCGACTGGAAACGCCGGGCGGACGAGCCGATCGCGGTGCGCGTGCCGTCCGACGATCCGCAGGCCGTCTGGGATGCCCTGCGACGGAGTCGCTTCGTCTTCGAGACCTCCGCCACGACCGTCGACGGCCGCAGCGTCTACCACGCGGCGCTCCCCCTGCAAGTGACGGTCGACGTCCTCGTCGCAGCGGAAGCGGGCGGAATCAGCGACGACGATCGCGCGCGTCATCGCGTCGACGCGACGGAAGCCCGCCGGATCCTGGACGATCTGGCCGTCGCGCGCCCGTCCGGACGTGCTAGCGAAACGGCGCCGCGAGCGGATCGCTTCGATCGCTACCGTTCGCTGCTGCTGCCGCTCGAAGAGATCCGTCCGCCTCGTCGCGAACATCCCGAAGGCGACCTGCTCTATCACGCCCTGCAGACGTTCGAGCTTCTGCGAGCCGCGGCTCCCCACGACGAGGAACTCCTGGTCGCGGGTCTGCTCCACGACGTCGGCGCCGGCCTCGCTGACGAAGATCCGCTGACCGCCGCGCTCGAAGAACTCCGTCCGATCGTCACGCCGCGAACGCTGCGTCTGCTCGAGAAGATGCCCGCGATGCATGCGTACTTCGACGGAACGCTCGGCGCGCGTGCCCGTCGACGGCTCGAGTCGGACGAAGACTTCGACGATCTGAAGCTTCTGCGCGAAGCCGATCTCGACGGACGTCAGCCCGGCGCCGCCGCGCCCGAGTTGGACGACGCGCTCGATTTTCTGCGCGAGCTGGCGCAGGAAGACGAAACCTGGAGATAGCGAAGCGCCTCTGCGATTCGCCTCGGTCTTGCCAGGTCAGACGATCGAGAAGTACGTCTCGCAGGCGAAGTCGAAGTAATCAGGCCGCAGTTCCAGTTGCAGGCCCTGGTACCGGCAGTGATTGCGGATCTGCAGCATCAGATCGCGGGGGTGGCAGTTCTTCATCCGCCGCTTCGCCCGGACGTAGTGCGTCTCCAGCAGGTAGTCGATCGCCTGCGGCTGGTACGCGAAACCGAACTTGGGGCAGAAGATCCGGAACAGTTCGTGGAACTCCGCAGGCGTCGGATCGACGACTTCGATCTTGTACGGGATGCGGCGAAGGAACGCGTCGTCGACCAGGTCCCGCGGCTCCAGGTTGGTCGAGAAGACGATCATCTGGTCGAACGGCACCTGCACCTTTTTGCCGTTGGGCAGGTTCAGATAGTCGTACCGCTTTTCGAGCGGCACGATCCAGCGGTTGAGCAGCTCGTCGACGCTCATCCGCTGGCGACCGAAGTCGTCGATGACCAAGGTGCCGCAGTTGCTCTTCAGCTGCAGCGGCGCTTCGCAGATACCGGTCGCGGTGTTCTCGCTGATCTCCAGGCTGGCCATCGTCAGTTCGCCGCCCGCCACGATCGTGGGCCGCTTGATACGGACCCAGCGCTGATCGACCTGCTTGTCGTCGAGGATCGCGCCAAGCTGGTCGAGCGGCGCCTCGACATGGTTCATCGGGTCGAACAGCCGGATGATCTCGCCGTCGACGCCCAGGCTGCGCGGGATCCAGACCGTCTCGCCGAAGACGGCGGTGACGCGTTCGGCGATGACCGTCTTGCCGTTGCCGGGCGCTCCGTACAGGAACATGCCGCGACCCGAGTTCACCGCGGGACCCAGGCGATCGAACATCCGCTTGTTGATGAGCAGGTCGCCGAAGGCCTCCTTCAGATTCTCCGGCGTGGGATGCTGGTTCTCGAGGGTCTGCGCTTTGACGCTCGCGATGTAGTCTTCCAGGCTGACCGGCGCGGAACCGAAGTAGGTGCAGTGCGCCGCCAGCCGACGGGCCCGCTCCAGGCCCAGCTCCGACAGGACGCACTGAAAGTCGTTCATCATCGACGTACCCTTGTACGCGATGAGATGCCGCTGCTTGAGCAGAACGACCAAGTCGTTGATGCACGTGAAGGGAAGCCGCAACTGGCTCGACAGATCGCGGCCCGTTCCTTCGCCGCGTGCCAGCAGGTACTTCAGGATCAGGCCTTCGACTTCCGAATCGTTGAGCCCCGCCTCGCGAAGCGACTGCGGCTCCTTCGGAATGAAGCGATCGCGCGGAGCCTTCGTGGCGGCAGCGCGTTCGGGCGCGGAGGCATGCGGAAGGACGTGTACCGCCGGCCCCGTGACCATCGTCGGAACGATCGGCGGGGGCGCGATCGGCGCCGAACGGCGCACGGGCCCTTCTTCGGAGCTGCGCGTCAGGGCATTGATTCGCTCCAGCATCTCCGCCAGCTTGTCGCCCGATGCCGGAGTCGCTGAGCTCATGGCAGGGGTCGCGGTCGACGCGAACGGCGGAACGGCTGCGACGGGCGTCTGCGCGCTGCTCGCAGGAGGAGCGACCGGCCGAGCGCCGGCAGCGGGCGGAGCGGACTGAGCGGGTCGAAAGATCGACACGGCGGCGACTCGCAAGTACGCGGGAGGAGCTTTCGTCTACCGGCGTCTTTGCGCATTCTTCGCGCACCGATACGACGCCAGCGAAAGCTAGGTCGCATCTGAACAGCCGTCAAACGCGGCGCACGACTGTAGGAATCGTGCCGGTCGTGCGACGCTTCGGCCAGCTCGTAACGCTTTCGCCGGCTTCGACGAGCTTCCTACGCCTTCGCAGGTTTCTGCGTCCGGTCGGCGAAGCGCGTCGCTTGCGCCTGGATATCGACGCTGACCGTTTCGCTCCAGAGCGACAGGAACTGGTCGAACGCGGGGCCCGGCTTCCCGGTTCCGATCGGTCGCCCGTCGCAGGAGGTGCAGGGAATCAGGCAGGGGGAGGTGCTGCACAGAAGGAGTTCGTCCGCCTCGTAGATCGCTTCCGGGGCGATGTCGGCTTCTCGAAACGGGACGCCGACCTGCTCCGCCAGGTCGCGCAGCACGGCGACGCTGATCCCGGGAAGAATCTTCTCCCGCTTCGGCGACAGAAATCCCGTGTCGCGGCGATAGAGCACGACGTTCGCCGTGGTCGCCTCCGAGAGATAGCCCTCCTGGTCGAGCAGCAGCGCGCGGCTCTTCGGATCCCGACTCCGCACTTCGCGATCCGCCAGGTAGTAGTGCATTCGGCTGCGGCACTTCAATTCGGGCGGCCAGCAGTTAGCGGGGACCTGCCGCACCGTGCTGATCGCGAGGGGTTGCCCCTCCCGGTAGAGCCCCGCCAGGTTCGCGAACGGCAAGGGTCGCGTCAGCATGGCGACCATCGGTTCGGGCGGACCGCCGTACGGCTTGTGCTTCCCGGGCGTGACGAAAAGCTGCAGGTTCCAGTCGTCCGCCGGATCGAGTTCCGTTCGATTCCGATCGACCAGTTCCTGGGCGTCTTCCTGCAACCTGGCGAGCGGGACGGGCGACGCGAACCCGACGATATCGAGCGACCGCTGGAGTCTGTCGATGTGCTCGTCGACCCGGAACAGGCGTCCCGCGAACGTGCGCATCTGCTCGGCGACGGTGACCCCCTGCATGAAGCCGCCGTCATCGACGGAGATCGCCAGTTGGCTGTCCGGGACGAACTTTCCGTCGAGATACGCGAGACGCTCGGCCATTTCGTTTCTTTCAGCGACGGCGAAGTCCGCTCGGGATCGGTTCCCCGATCGACCGCGGATCGAGGAATTGTAGACGTCCGAACACGGTCGACAGTCCGGTAGGTCAGGCATTGCCTGACGACGGCAAAGGCGAACGTCGAAGCGAGTCAGTCGCCGGATCGAAGTAGCCGTCAGGCAATGCCTGACCTACGAAATGGTCGAAACAAGAACCTTCGCCCCTTTAGCTTCGCCCGTTAGCCGCGGCAGCCTTCGCTTTCGCCGCCGTGGGGGGAGGCATCCAGTCGCGACCCGCGATCGTCGGCTGGTAGTCGCGCTCGCCGGCCAGCTCCGCCATCGCCTGAACGCAGAGGACGAGCAACTCGCGAACGACCTTGCCGTCCCGCTCGCGACCGTACGCATGCGACAAGTCGATCGGCTCTCCCACGCGAATCGTGACGCGGGCGGCCATGAAGAAGGGGCTCCAGGGCGTGCCGGCGTAGGGCGCCCCTTCGATCCAGCAGGGAACGATCGGCACGCGGGCCTTCAGCGCCACGTAAATCGGGCCCGGCCGCACGGGCAGAAGCAGATCCTCCGTGCGATTGATACGTCCCTCGGGAAACATCCCCACCATACGGCCCGAGGCGGCCCGCTCGATCGCCTTTTTCGTCGCGTCGATGTCCGTCCCGCTGCGTCGCGTCGCGATCGCCCCGGCGCCGTTCAGGAACCATCCGAACGCCGGATGCCGCACGTACTCTTTCGCCACCATCCAGGAGACCTGTTCATCCGTCGCTGCCTGCAGGAAGAACGGATCGATGCTGCTGCGATGGTTGCTGATGATGACCGCGCCGTGGCCGTGGGCCGGACGGAGCCTTCGACGCGGAATGTTCGTCCGCCAGAGCAGCCGCGAAAACAGCGACGCCCCGAACGCCAGCATCGCCTGATGCGGCGTCATCCTGCCGCGCCAGAAGCGCGCCGCGACCGTCCCCAGAGCCAGGGCGATCAGGATCGCGAAGAACAGATACGCGCGAGCGTCCGGAGTCATCAAGCAGGAGGGCGAGAGTGGAATCAGGAGGCGTAGGCTGCCCCCGCGGCTGCCAGTCCCGACAGCCTGCTACGATGGCGGAGGGGAATCAGTTTATCCGAACGACGCGAACCGCGGAGATTGGCCGGTGAAGATCGGCGTCGTGAGCGACACGCATGGCAGTGTAGTTCGACTTCGCCCGGCGGCGACCATGCTCGAATCCCTGGAGGTCGACGTCGTGCTGCATTGCGGCGACGTCGGGAGCGCGGCGGTCGTGGAGGCGTTTTCCCGCTGGCCGGCCCATTTCGTCCGCGGAAACTGCGACTTCGGCCTGGAAGCGGATCTTTCGGCGGCCTGCGTCGGAAACGCGGTCTGGCAGGGAGAATTCGCCTCGCTCGAACTCGGCGGACTCCGAATCGCCCTGCTCCACGGCGACGACGAACGCCGCCAGCGAGAAGCTCTCTCGTCGGGAGAGTTCGACTTCGTCTGCGTCGGCCACACCCATGTCGCCCAAACGCGAAAGGTCGGCGAAACGACGCTGTTCAATCCCGGCGCGCTCTACCGCACGTCGTCCCCGTCGATCGGTCTGATCGACTGCGAATCCTGCACTGCGCACGTCATTCGGATCGAATAGCGGAAAGCGTCCATGACGGAGAGACGTCGCTACGCCTTCTCCAGCGTTCGGAGCGCCTTCCGGCAGATGGCCGTCGTTTCGGGGACAGGGCTTTCGCGACGCCAGCGTTCGCAGACTTCGCGCACGAAGTCAGGTCGGGACTTCGACGCGTCGTTCAGCCAGTTGCCGACGGACGAGCGAACGTACTCCGACTGGTCGGCCCGCAGCGGCTCCAGTATCTGCAGCGCCGGCGCCGGATCGCGCTTCAGCGCCTCGATGTGCTGGCACCAGACGCCGCGCGGACGCGTCAACTCGCTGGCGAACCGACGGACGTTGGCATCGGCGTGACGGGTCCGTTTCGTAAGTTCCCGAATCCCCGTCTCCAGATCCAAAATCAGGTGAGGTCGCACCGCCATCCAGGCGAACTCCCGCACGCCGAAGTGCTCGTCCGCCGCGAGCGGCTCGATCGCCTTCAACTTCTTCGGGAGTTTCTCGCCGTTGCGGTTCGCGAGCGCAAAGCAGGCGAATGAACGAATGACGTCGCTGCGATCGCGTGCGAGCGAGTCGAAGAGCGCCTGATCGAGATAGTCGAGTTCGCGCAGCGTCGCGAACGCGCCGCCGATCGCCAGAACCGCCTTCGGCATCGTCCAGTCGGGGCGCAGCAGGCGGGTCTGCTCGAACCAGGGGATCAGATCCTCGCGCTTCGCCCGCGCGACGAAGAGCTTCGCGACTATGAACGGATCGACGGCGAGGGCCTCGACCAGGTTGCTCGTCGAACGCTCTCCGCGATGGATCGCGTTGATGATTTCCTGCGAGACGTCGGCGACCTTACGCGGTCCGGGCGACTTTCGTTCTTTCAGCGGCGCCTTCGCGACGCTCGCTCGTTTCGCCTGTTTCTTCGCCATCCTGACGCTCCCGACCGGGGCGCCTGCGCGGCTGCCCGAGCTTCAGATCTCCGCCTTCGCGGGCGACGACGAGCGCACCGGCGTCGTCTTCTCCGGCGCGCGACCGTCGACGTCCTGACGTCCGACGGACCGGTACAGGAATCCTGCGGCGGCGACCGTCTGCGGATCGTAAACGTTTCGCCCGTCAAATAGAACGGGCGCCCGCATCCGGCGCTTCATCTCCTTGAAATCGGGCGAACGATAGTCGTCCCATTCGGTGCAGACGACGAGCGCGTCCGCCCCGTCGAGCGCGTCGGACTGCCGCTCGACGAAGTCGATCGTCTTGCCCAACTCCGCGAGGACGTTCGGCATGGCTTCCGGATCGTGCGCCACGACGGTCGCCCCCGCCGCGAGCAGATCGGCGATCAGGACCAGCGCCGGCGCTTCGCGGATGTCGTCCGTGCGAGGTTTGAACGCGAGTCCCCAGACCGCGATCCGTTTGCCGGACAGGTCGCCCAGCGTCTGCCGCATCTTGGCGAAGAGCGTCCGCTTCTGGGCGTCGTTGACTTCGTCGACCGCGTGCAGCATTCGCGACTCGCATCCGGCCTGCCGGGCGATGTGCGACAGCGCCTTCACGTCCTTCGGGAAGCAGCTTCCGCCGTAGCCGATGCCGGGGTAGAGGAACTGAAAGCCGATTCGCCGGTCGTGGCCGATTCCCTGGCGGACGTCGTCGACGTCGCCCCCCAGGCGCTCGCAGAGATTGGCCATCTCGTTGATGAAGCTGATCTTCGTCGCGAGAAACGCGTTGGCGACGTACTTGGCCAGTTCGGCGCTCTCCGGCGACATGACCAGCAGAGGTCGATCGTCGCGCACGAAAGGCCGGTACAGTTCGGCCAGCTTCGCTGCGGCTCGCTCGCCGACCGTGCCGATGACGACGCGATCGGGGTTCTTGAAATCCTCGACGGCCGAACCTTCGCGCAGAAATTCCGGGTTGCTGGCGACGTCGACTTCGCGACCGAAGGCCTGACGCAGGCGGTTGCGGATGGCCGAGCAGGTGCCGACGGGAACGGTGCTCTTCGTGACGAGCGTCGCGTCGTGGCGCAGATGGGGACCGATCTGGTCGACCGCGCGAAACAGGAAGGTCAGATCCGCCGACCCGTCCTGCGCCTGCGGCGTTCCGACCGCGAGAAAAACGACCTCGGCCTGCGACACGGAGCCCGCTAGGTCGGTCGTGAACGCCAGACGCCCCGCCTGCTGATTGTGGACGAGAATGTCCGACAGGCCGGGCTCGTAGATGACCGTTTCGCCCCGCTCGAGCCGGGCGATCTTGGCGGCGTCGACGTCGATGCAGGCGACTTCATTGCCGGCGTCGGCGAAGCAAACGCCAGAGACGAGGCCCACGTAACCCGTTCCCACTACCGCGATCTTCATCGCCACGCTCCGGAGACGCCGATTCGACGGAGAAGCGTAGCTTACCCGCGGCGCACGCGTCTCGATCGATTTCGCACCCAACACGACCGGCGCCGTCCGCACGACCCGACCTGCAGGGCTGGCGCCCTAGCCTGCCACGAAGCGCGTACCGGGTGCCATGCCCACGTCGCGAAGCAGCGTGGGCATGTTGTGTTCGGCCGGCCCTTTACATGCCCACCCTTCCTTCGGAGATGTGGGCATGGCACACATTCCGGACATCGAGCGATGGACAGACAAAGACGTCAGTCGCCGAACAGGCCGCGATAGTTCTCGGGCGAGTAGAGGCGGAATTCCACGTCGCGCAGGAATTCCAGCGGTCCGGCACGACGCAGGGCCTCGATCGCCGAGGCGATCTGCGCCTGCGAACGGTACTCCAGAACGCTGTTCAGCTTCGTCTCGAACGCGGCGTCGTTCCCGCGGATGCGAATCTGCGGTAGCTCGACGAAGTCGCAGTAAACGGCAAGTTCCGTCACCCGCGGCACGCGTTCGATCGGCTCGCCCAGTTCGGGCCAGATCGACCCGCCCGCGTGGAAGATGCTGATCATCAGCTCGCTGTGCGTGATGCGATGATCGGGATGCAGGTCCGTCGATGTCGGCACGATCACCCGGGTCGGGCGAACCTTCCGCAGCCAGTAGGTCAGCGAATTCTGAATTCCCGTGTAGCCCGCGATCTCCGGCTCGCCTTCGCGAGCGGGCTTGCGACCCTGCGAGCCGAAGGCGTCGCCGTCGCGATAGCCGAGGAACGTCACCGCCGACCGCGGCACGCCGAGCATCTCGAACGACCGGTAGGTTTCTTCCTTGCGGATCTCGACGATGCGGCCCTGGTCTTCCGGTCGGCAGTAGCCGAGGCGCCCGTCCGTGACGACTACGATCTGACTGTCCACTCCGGCTTGAGCCGCCGCCTGCAGGAACAGGCCGCCCCCCATGCAGAGATCGTCGTCGTGCGGAGCGACCCAGAGCCACTTCGCCCCTTGCAGCGGCGACTCGCCGAGCGCCTCTTCCAGGGATCCGGCGGGCGTGACCGCATCGTCGCGGCGGCACGTGAATTCGAAGGAAGCAGTCATCGGCAGGAAGGGTTTTCGGGCAGCGGGTTCGTAGGGTGGGTCATTGACCCACCGTTTCTCGGATTCCTCGATTCGCACACGGTGGGTCGATGACCCACCCTACAGGATCGTAACGCTCTCGCACATTCACTCCGCTCGAGCCGTCCAGCGACAGAGCCGGGCGAAGAACTCCGCGTAGAGCGATCCGACTTCGACCGCGGCGGCGCCGGGCGCCTGCGCCGCGACGCGATCGTCGCCCCAGTCGACCCAGGGACCGATCCAGTGGGGCGCGACGTCGGTCGCCAGACACGCGACGCGACCTTCGCTCCCCTGCGAATCGCGGACGATCAGCAGCGGTTCGGTCATCCGACGTCGTAGAGCCCGATCGCCGTACATGCCGATCACCACGTCGTACAGCGTCGCCTGCAGGACGACCGTCGCGTCCGGATTCGCTTCGAGGCGATTGTAGCCGCCGACGAGAGGCGGTCGGGCGAACCAGGGGAGACCGTCGACGATCGGATGACTCTGCGCCGGTTCCGCCAGGCAGGGCCCGTCGACATGCACCCGATCGTCTCGACCGAGCATCTTGACCGGCAGCAGCTCGGCCAGGATCGTCTTCTCCCAGTCGCCGCCGACGCCGGAGTACGACTCCCACCCGCCGATCGTCAGCAGACCGGTCCCGCGACGAACCGCCGCGGCGAGCGCCTGCTGGGCAGCGTTCGAAAGCAGGCGTCCCGGATAATCGCTGACGATGATCAGATCGACCGGTCCGGCGAAGGCTTCCTGGGCGACGGACGCCTTGCTCGAAACGTGCTCGACCGCGAAGCCTTCGCGATGCAACAGGCCGGCCAGATACGACGCGGCCATGCCGAGATCGTCGTCGCCGAGATAAACCGCTCGCGAGGGCATGGAAGCCTTAGGGGCTGTTGGTTATGCTGCCGCCTTTCGTGCGGAATCGCGTCCTTCCGACGCGTCCGACGAAGCGTTTCGGACCTCCCATCCGAGCGTGCGACCCTTGAACTTCTTCAAGGGCGGCCTGCGACAGAGCTTGGAATCGCGACGGTCCGTCGTCAAGACGCCCCGCCGCGAACGATCCGCTACCAGGAACTCGCGACATGGCGAAAGGGAACGTGCTCGTCGGCCAATCGGGCGGACCGACGGCAGTCATCAACGCGTCGCTGATGGGAATCGTCGACGCCGCGAGCGCGTCGAAGTCGATCGGCGAAGTCCTCGGCATGCGATTCGGCATCGAGGGCGTTCTCGAAGAGCGCCTCGTCGATCTGAAGCATCAGACCGCCGCGACGAAGAAGGCGCTCCGCACGACCCCCAGCAGCGCGCTAGGCAGCAGCCGGCTCAAGCTGACCGACGAACGGTTCGAGCCGATCCTGAAGACGCTGAAGAAGTTCGACATCCGTTACTTCTTCATGATCGGCGGCAACGACACGATGGACACGATCCGTCGCGTCGTGGAATACGCCCGGGAAAACGGCCACGACATGGTCGGCGTCGGCGTCTGCAAGACGGTCGACAACGATCTTCCCGGCACCGATCACACGCCCGGCTTCCCGAGCGCGGCCCGCTACGCGGCGATGTCCGTCCTGCAGGGCGGCCTGCTCGCGCGGGACATGCAGCGGGTCGACAAGTTCACGATCTTTCAGACGGTCGGTCGAAGCGCCGGCTGGCTCCCTGCCGCGACCGCCTGCGCGAAGCGGGAAGAGGCCGACGCGCCGCACGTGATCCTGCTGCCCGAGCGACCGTTCGATCGCGCGGCATTTCTGTCCGCGGTCGCGAACGCCGAGAAGAAATACGGCTTCGCCTCGATCGTCTGCGGCGAAGGCATCGTCGACGCGGAGGGACGCCCCGTCAGCGCGTCGGAAACCCGCGATAAGTTCAACAACGTCGAGTTCGGCGCCATGGGGGGGACCAGCGCCGCGATGATGCTCCACCGCATGATCTCCGACGAGTTCGGCTGGCGGGGCGAGTTCCAGGTGACCGAGTCGCTGCTCATGGCGGCGGGCGATCGTGCGACGAAGCTCGATTTCGACGAGGCCTACGGCTGCGGCAAGGAGGCGGTGCGGCTGGCCGAAGCGGGCAAGTCGGGCGTGATGGTGACCATCGAACGCCTCTCGAAGCCGGGCGAACCTTACCAGAGCGGCTTCGGCTCGACGCCGCTGGCGAAGGTGGCCCTGCACGAGCGCCCCATGCCCGGCAAGTTCATCGCGAAGAACGGCATGGGCGTCACGAAGGCCTTCCTTGACTACGCGGCCCCTCTGGTCGGCGAGCTGCCGAGCTACGGTTCGCTCGATCTGAAGTTCGCGAAGCCCGCGCCGACGAAGACGGCGAAAGCGTAAACGCAAGCCCGCCGACAGCATCAGGAGAAGACGTCGCCATGCGACCTGACGATTCCCGCGAGTCCGCCTTCGCCCTCGTCCGCGAAATGTGCGAGACGCCCGACGTCGTTCGTCGGTTCGACGTCGACCAGATCGACGAGGCGACGCTGTCGGAAATCCGGGACGCGGATTCGCTCCTGCTGACAGGCGAAGGCTCGAGCCGCATCTTCCCGGCCAAGAGCGCCATCGCGCAGGCCCGCCGGGAAGGCTATCCCCTCTCGATCTTCACCGAAGCCGCCCGGCAGTCTCAGGAATACCCGCTCGACCGCGCGGCGGTCGTCGGCGTCTCGAACTCGGGCAAGACCGCCGAGGCGATCGGCCTGTTCAAGAAGCTGCGTGCTGCCGGCCACGCGAAGACCTACTCCCTCACCGCGTCGGCCAACTCGCCGCTGGAAGCGGAGGCCAGGCGAGGCTGGGTTCTGAGGTGCGGCAAGGAAGACGCCGTCGCCGCGACCAAGAGCGTCGTGGAGCAGGCGCTCTTTGAGCGGGCGCTGGTCGAGGGACTCGCGAACGATCGCAAGCTGGCCGCTTCACGCGACTCGCTGGCGTCGGCGATCGACGCGGCTTTGCGGACCGACATCCCGGCGGAAATCGTCGACAAGCTGGCGGGGGCGACGACCATCTTCTGGGCCGGTCGCAACGACGGCGCCGCGGAAGAGCTGACGCTCAAGACGAACGAGATCGCCCGGAAGCCGTCCGACTGGCTCGAAGGAACCTACGCCGTCCACGGGATCGAAGAGGCGATGCGTGCGACCGACGTGATCGTCTGGGTGCGACCCTATCCGGACTCGATCGAGAAGTTCCGGAAGACGCTCGTCGAAGGGGTCGGCGCCACGATCGTCGCCATCAGCTCCGAACCGACGCCCTTCCCGACGATCCGCGTGCCCGACGCCGGACGCTATTCCGACTTCGTCGAACTCTGCGCCGGGTGGAACCTGCTCGTCGCGACGGGCCTCGCCCTCGGCATCGACCTCGACAAGCCCGAGCGGGCCCGCAAGGTCGGTTACGAGTATTCCGCGACGCCGCAAAGCTGAGTGAGCGTCCGTTCCGCTGAGCGGGGGACGGAGACTGACGAAAGCGCCCCGTTACGGCGTGCTTCGCCTACAGCGCGCTCAGCTTCGGATGGGCGAGAGCCGTGCGCAGCATGTCGACCCCGGGCGGCTTGACGAGGTGCTCGTCGAAACCGGCTTCCAGCGCCATCTGACGATCTTCGGGAGCCCCGTAGCCGGTCAACGCGATCAGCAGCGTCTCCTGGGTCGCCGCGATCCGTCGCAGTCGCCGGGCGACCTCGTACCCGTCCATGCGGGGCAGCCCGATGTCCAGCAGAATCAGGTCGGGGCGATAAGCCTCCGCGGCGGAAAGCGCCGACTCGCCGTCATGCGCGGTAACCACGTCGAACGTCCCCAGCTTCCCCAGCAGTCGCACCAGCAGCTTCGCCGCCGGGACGTTGTCGTCCACCACCAGGATGCGGCAGCAGGCGGACTCGGGCGCCGGCTCGGCCTCGGCGGTCGACGGCTTCGACGCCCGCTTCAGCAGCGGAAGCCGCACGGTGAACTCGCTCCCCTGGCCCGGTCCGGCGCTCTGCACCGAGACCGTCCCGCCATGCATTTCGACAAGGTTCTTGACGATCGTCAGGCCGAGGCCGAGGCCCCCCTGCGCCCGATCGATGGTCCGCGTCGATTGCGTGAAGAGCTCGAAAACCCGGGGCTGCAACTCGGGGTCGATGCCGATCCCGTCGTCCTTGACCCTCGCGAGGACTTCGTCCCCTTCGACGGTCGCGGAAACGTGGATCCGCCCCCCCTGCTTGCCGTACTTGCTGGCGTTGTTGAGCAGGTTGCTGAAGACTTGCGTCAGTCGAACGGGGTCGGCGTCGAGCACGGGCGAAGGCTCGGGCAGCGCCACGCGGACCTCCTGGTTTGCCCTGGCCGCGAGCGGGCGAACGGTATCGACCGCCCGACGGACCACGTCGATCAGTTCGATCTCGATCCGTTTCAGTTCGACCCGTCCGCGCACGATGCGCGAAACATCGAGCAGGTCGTCGACCAGCCGCACGAGATGCTCGACCTGCCCGGTCATCAGCTCGACCACGTCGCGGTCGGTCCCGGAAAGCGCCAGCAGTTCGAGCCCGCTCCGAATGGGCGCCAGCGGATTACGCAGTTCGTGGCCCAGCATGGCCAGGAATTCGTCCTTGCGGCGGGCGGTCTGGGCGACCTCCTCGTATAGGCGGACGTTCTCCACCGCGACCGCGGCTCGCCGGGCGAGATCCTGCGCGACGGAGAGGTCGGTCGCGTCGAACAGCCGCTTCGGGTCCGAACTGGCGAACGTCAGCACGCCGAGCACCCGGTCCCGAACCTTCAGCGGCACGGCGATGAACGAGGTGAGGCCCAGGTCGCGAACGATCTGCAGCTTGACCGGGTCGTCGATCGTCGCGACGAGAAGTTCGTCGGTAATCTCCGAGTAGATCGTCGAATCGCCCGTCCGCGCGACGTGCCAGGCGCCGCCGGTATCGTTGGGGCTGGGCGGGTACCGGCGGTGAATCTCCCGCGCGAGCTCGACCTTCGACGGATCGACGTGAGCGACCTCCAGCCGCCGCATCGCGTCCCCCTCGACCAGGTCGACGGCGCACCAGTCGGCGAAGTCGGGCACCGCCAGGTGGGCGACCTTGGCGAGGATCCGCTCCCCGTCGTCGAACGCGGCCAAGGCGGCGCTCGCGTCGGCGAGGAAGCGGCTGGTGCGCTCCGCCCGGCGGAGGGCTTCGTCCGCCTGCACGCGATCGGTGGTATCGGTGCAGACGCCGGCGATGCCGATCGGTCGCCCCTGATCGTCGTACCGCGGCACGCCCGTGCCGACGAGCCAGCCGTACGTTCCGTCCAGGCGTCGGACGCGGAACTCCGTTTCGTAGGGCTCGCCCGTGCGCAGCGACGTTTCGATGCGAGTCTGCGCGGTCGCGAGATCTTCCGGGTGAATCAGTTTCGCGAACGACTCGAACGTGCCGTCGAAGGTCCCCGGCTCCAGCCCGTGGAGACGCTCCTGGTTCTCGGACCACTCCACGCGTCCGGTCCGCATGTCCCAGTCGAACGTCCCCAGCTTTCCCGCTTCGAGCGCGAGCCGCAGCCGCTCTTCGCGATCGCGCAGCTCCGAAGCGGTCTTCGCGACTCTCAGAGCCGCGGCGGAGAATTCGGCGAGCGCCGTCATCAGCCGCAGGTCTTCGGCGTCGAAACGTTTGGCGTCGTCATGCAGCACGACCCAGACGGTCCCGACGAACTCCCCCTCGCATTCGAAGGGAATGACCAGCGCCTCGACGGTGCCCGGCGCGAAGGCTGCCAGCGACGGAAGCGCCCGGACCGGATGCGAATAAAGCTGCGGCGTTCCCTGATCCAGGCAGAGCCCGCAGGGCCAGCCGTCGCGCGAGTAGACGGCGCCCGAATACTTTGCGTACTCGCCCGCGGCGGCGGCGACGCGCAGTCGCGATTCCCCTTCCGGGGAGCGTTCCAGCAGGCTGACGCCTGCGGAGCCGGCGTCGCACAGCCGGAGCGCGGCCTCGGTCAGGTTCTGCAGCACGATCTGCGGATCGGCGGCCATCTGGCGGGCGAGCGCGTGCAGCGTCTGCGCCTCCGCGGCGTAGTCCGCCTGACGCGCGGACCGTCGCGACAACTGATCCGTGATCACGACGTCGGCAAGCGGAACGACCGGCGCCGGCGCGTCCGCGGGGAGCCGAAGCGTATCTTCCGTCATGGAAACGATCGGACGAGGAGGAGACGGCGTCTCGGAGGGAGACGGCCCCGTAGTCCATCTTTGCGGCGGACGGTCGGCAGGGCGGTGGCGAGAAAAATCTCAGAAGACGTCGTCTGCGGTGCGCACGACCATTCTTGGCGACTCGTCGAAAAACGCAACCATGTTAAGAACGTTCGCACGCCGATTGCTGGACTTCGGATCAGGCGGCCCGACGCAAAATCGCTTGTCATGTCGATCATCGACGCGTAGAAAGAAACGAAGCGAGGCTTTTCTGCTTCTCTTCGCGAACGCGGCTCGGCCAGGGCGATCGGGCAACACGACGATCGGGCCTGTTGATTGAGCAAGGCGACTTCCGATGGCTGACCGGCGGAAAACCAAAGACGACGTGACGCCGGAGAGCAAGTTGCAAAGCGAACTCAAGAAGCGCGGACCGTTCGATTCGCTCGAACAGGAGGCCGCGCTCAACCTGCTGCGGACGGGCGACCGGCTGCACAACGCGATGGGCCGCTTCCTCCGCGAGTACGGACTCACCACGTCGCAGTACAACATCCTCCGCATCCTTCGCGGGGAGGGGCGTCCGCTCCCTTCGCTGGAGATCGCGTCGCGGATGATCCAGGTCGTGCCCGCCATCACGGGACTCGTCGACCGGCTGGAGACTGCCGGCCTCGTCGTCCGGCGGCGGTGTCATGAAGACCGGCGGGTCGTCTACGTCGAGCTCGCCCCCAAGGCGGTCGAACTGCTCGACCAGATCGACGAGCCCCTCCGCATGGCCCATCGTCGACTGCTCAAGGACTTTTCGAAGGGCGAGCTGACCGAGCTGATCCGCCTGCTGGAGAAGTCCCGCGCTGCCATCGACCGCTACGAAGAATCGACCGACTCGGCCAGCGGTTCCGACGGCGACGGACGCGGACGGCGGTAGCTCCTGTCGATTTCTTCGCAGGGCGGGCCGAGGCCCACCCTGCGACATCGATCTGCTCTCGCTCCTTCGGGTGGCACTCAACGCCGTGCGTCAGATGCGTAGGCGGAGCGGCTTTAGTCGCGTGGCCAGTTGAAGTTGTCTCGCGCTGGGCGGCTGGATTCCAGGCGGCTGAGGTGGACGGTGACGTTTCTTTCGCGGGTAGGGTCGCGTCGCTTTCGGGCGCAGCCGGACGTACCGGTCCTTCTTGCAGTCGGCGAAGACGCCCGCGCAGCTTCGGCGATCGCGACAGGCTCTTCGAGGCGGAGCGGCCTTGTGCTTCCTCGGCGGCGAGCCTGCCCGAAACGTGCGTCGCACGACCTGCATCGCCGCGGCGTAAGAGACTTCCGCGGGATCGTCGCCGGCAGCGGACAGATCGCGGGCCGCCATCAGCCCCAGCAGCCAGACCCCCAGCACGCACCACGTCAGTTCCAGTTCGCATCGCGACGGCGTGCGGCTGCGCAGCGTGCGACGCTCGAGCGTCTGCTTCGTCGTGCGATAGAAGACCTCCACGCCCCAGCGCCGGTCGTAGAACGCTTCGGCCTCGGCGTCCGACACCCGGTCGTCGTCCGGCACGCTCGTCACGAGATAAATCGGAAGCTTGCCCGGCTTCCGAACGACGATCAGACGCAACTCGATCGGCGGCAGGCCGGCGTCCTGCTTGTCGGCAGGCCAGAGATAGACCGTGCGACCGGGAACGTCGCCCGGATAACGTAGGCCGTCGATCAGTCGCACGTTGCCGCCGACCCGCATCAGGAAATGGCGTCCCTTCGCCAGCAGCGCGGCGCAGAGGTCGTAGCCGACGAAGCCGGCGTCGGCGACGACGAGCGCATCGCCGGGGAGTTCGTCGACCATGTCGAGCAGATGCGTCCGTTCGCCCGCCGTCCCCGGTCCCGTGCGAAACGCCCAGGGAAGTCCCAGCCGCAGATGATAAAGAACCGTCAGCGACATCTGCGGCATGCCGTCGGGCTTTCCGACGTCGCCCAGCGCCCGCTGGTTGGCCGGCGTGCGAGGACAGGCGAGTCGACTGCCGTCGACCGCGAAAGGCTCCCAGCGTTTCTGCCGACGACCGGCTCGCGAAGCGCCTGCTTCGTCCGAAATCCCGAGCATGACCTCGCGCAAGCGGGCGACGACGCGAGGCACGAGACGCTCCCTTTCACGAGCCAGGGCGTCCATCCAGGCGTTGTACGAGTTCGCCTTTCGCCAGGCGGGACGGATCGTGCGCAGAAACGTTTCGACGACGCGAAAGCGCTCGACCGCTTCCTTCGGCTCGGCCCAGGCCATGAACAGGCCCGACCAGACCAGACGATGCGGCGTCCAGACCGAGCCGCCATGGACGATCAGGGACGAAAAAGCCGCACAGGCAGGACCTCGCGCATCGCCGCGGCCAGTCGCTCGGGATACGATGCAATCATGTTGGGGCCTCTCGATCGGATCGGAACTTTAAGCGGAACCGATGATGACCGGAGGCCCCAACTCTTCCTAGAGCAATGCCTTACCGACCCGCCCCGAGCCCTCTTCCGCACGGCGTTGAGTGGCACTGGCTCTGCCAGTGCTGTCCCTGGTCAAGGCTCGCCATCCTGGACGGCTCTCCTCTCGCTTCGACACCGGCATAGCCAGCGCCGCCCGAGAAGAGCCGAGCCTATCGCCCATCCTCCCCCCGCCGTTGCGGCAGCGGGGGGGCGGCGACTATTCTGTCCCCTCCGTCGCGACGCGGCGTCTCTTCTCCCTCCCTGGCATCCTGCTGATGGTCGGTCTCGATCACGGTCCCGCTTCGTCGGGCAAACAGGACTCGCCCGAGATCGCCGCGCGGAACGCGCGCATCGGCCTCGTGCTGTTCTTCGTCTACGTGGCGCTCTATGCAGGCTTCGTCGCCTGCGCCGTCGCCGGGACGCTCAGCATGCCGATCGGCGGCACGAACCTGGCCGTGTGGTACGGGTTCGGCCTGATCGGGGCGGCCTTCGTGATGGCGCTGGTCTACGGCGTCCTCTGCCGGTCGCGCTCGACCGACCGGACGGAGGACGCGAAGTGATCTTCGACGTCAACGTTCAGGCCGGGCTCGTCTTCGCCGTGATCGTCGCCTTCACCGTCGGCCTGAGCTTTTATCTCGGACGCCAGGCACGCAGCGCCAGCGGCTTCTTCGCCGCGGGGGGCGGCATCCCCTGGTTCGTCAACGGCGTCGCCTTCGCGGGCGACTATCTCTCCGCGGCGTCGTTCCTCGGCATCTGCGGAATGATCGCCTTCTACGGGTACGACGGGTTCCTCTACTCGATCGGCTATCTTGCCGGCTGGGTCGTCGCCCTGTTCGTCATCGCCGAGCCGCTCAAGCGCCTGGGGCGTTACACCTTCGCCGACGCGCTCGACAGCAAGTTCCAGTCGAGCGGCATCAAGTTCGCCGCCGCGATCAGCGCCCTCGCGGTCAGCCTGTTCTATCTGATCCCGCAGATGGTCGGCGCCGGCGTGCTGATGCAGCCGCTGTTCAACCTGCCCCACTGGGTCGGGGTGGTGACCGTCGGAACGATCGTGATCTTCATCGTCGTGACCGCCGGCATGGTGAGCACGACCTACGTGCAGTTCATCAAGGGCGGCCTGCTGGTCATCTTCAGCGCGCTCCTCGTCGTGCTGATCCTGATGCGGGGGCTCAGCTCTTCCGATCCGGCTGCTGACTCGCCCCTCGTCGGTCCGGTCGCGGAAGGCGACGTCAGCGTTCCGGAGGGATACCGACGACTGGCCGACGATCCCGCCTGGGAGAACGCGAAGCAGAAGTACGAACGGTTTATGGAACTCGCGACGGGTCGCATCCTGACGACCATTCGCGTCGACGACTGGCGCGACGACGCTTCCGCCGCAGGTTCGCCGTCCGCGTACCGGCTGCTCTGCAAGACGGTCACCACCACGCCGCAGGGCGAAAAGATCTACGGCGGCGCCGCGCCGCCGGACGCCGACGGATCGGGCGGCCTGCATCCCGTCGGGCGCGCCTTCTCCGTTCCCAGCGACGCCGAGTCGGCGCAGGGCCCCCTCGGCTACCTCGGCGCGGTCGCCGACAGCACGTTCGAACTCTGGCGGAAGGAACCCCTCCCGATCGTGGAGCGGAACGGCGACAGCACGGTCGTCTACTATCCTCAGCCGACGTCGGGCGAGCAGGTCCTCACGCCGGGGAACTACTTCAGCGGCATGCGCAGCGCCAATCCCTGGGATCGGCTGAACTTCGTCTCGCTGATGCTGGCGCTCTTCTGCGGAACGGCGTCGCTGCCGCACATCCTGATCCGGTATTACACCGTCAAGGACGAATCGGCCGCCCGGAAGAGCACGATCGTCGGCATCGGCTCGATCGGGCTGTTCTACGTGCTGACGCTGTACATGGGCTTGGGGGCGATGACCAGCGGCGCGATCGACGTGACCGACAGCAACATGGCCGCGCCGCTGCTGGCCAAGAGCTTCAGCCCCTGGCTCTTCGCGGCGATCAGCGCCATCGCCTTCACCACGGTCCTCGGCACGGTCAGCGGCCTGATCATCGCCGCCAGCGGCGCCGTGGTGCACGACCTCGTCGGCAGCGTGGCGAAGATCGAAATGTCCGATCACGGCAAGGTTCGCGTGGCGAAGTTCGCCTCGGTCGTCGTCGGCGCGATCGCGATCGTGCTGGGCATCCTGTTCCAGAAGATGAACGTGACGTACCTGGTCGGCTGGGCGTTCAGCGTCGCGGCCTCGGCCAACCTGCCGGCGCTGATCATGCTCCTCTTCTGGAAGCGGACCACGAAGCAGGGGATCACGGCCGCCATCCTGGTCGGCATGGTCAGCTCGCTCGCCTGGATCCTGCTCGCCGGCGATACGTACAAGGACGTCTACGGCCTGAAGCCGGAGGACTCCATCATCCCCTTCAGCCAGCCCGGCATCGTCACGATTCCGCTGGGCTTCCTGACGCTGATCGTCGTGAGCCTGCTCACGCCGAAGCCCCAGCCGCTGGAAGCGAAGCCGGCGAAGGCGTGAGGTCGGTGCGTCAATCTTTATCGTTCATCACCAGCCAGTTGGCCGCGAACATCGCGCCGAACGCGACAAGCGGCCAGAAGGGGAGGAACTGCCTCACGGCCAGATCCGGGAACGCTTCGATCTCCAGGATCTCCGCTCCGATGCTGGCGAAGATGAGCGCCGCCGGCTGCGTGACGAACAGGGCCAGCACGATCGCCCCGAGCGCCGCGCTCCGCCAGCCCTTCGGCACGAAGATCGTCGCCGAGACGCAGGCCACCATCAGCGCGCAGGTCGGTAGCACGAGCAGCCAGAGATCGAGCAGCGCGAACGGCAGAAAGCAGAACGCCAGGATCGTCAGCGCGGTCGTCAGGAACGCGCCGTAGATGTCCCGTCGCGTCAGGGCGTGATACCCGTACCGGTCGAAAAACAGGGTCATGTTCATCAGCGGCCGCGCGAGCCAGGTCGAGAAGGCGAACACCGCCAGCAGCGTCGTCAGCGGCGTCGCGATCAGGCCCAGGATCGGAATCGTGTCGCCCATCGATCGCAGGACCCGCCCGAGCGCCAGGTACCCGATCAGAAACGCCCACTGGTACGTCGCGGTGAACCGCGACATGAAGTCGTAGTACTTGTAGATGATGCGGTAGAGGAAGTTCCGGTTCCGCATCGCTTCGGCGATGCCCGCGCGGGCGGCGTCGTCGCTGGGGTCCAGACGCAGCGCCTCGCGGAAGTTCTCCAGCGCTTCCTGCGGCTGACCTCGCGTCAGGGCGACCCACCCGCGATGGGTGTAGGTCCCCGCGTTCTCGGGATCGAGCCGCAGCGACTTCTCCAGCACAGCGTCCGCCTCGGCCGATCGACCCAGCCGGTCGAGCGCGTGCGACTTCAGGTTCAGCGCCTGCTCGTTCTCGGGATCGAGCTCCGTCGCCAGCGTGGCCGATTCCAGCGCCTCCTTCCAGCGCTTCTGCGCGGCGAACGCGGCGCCCTGGATATAGCGGTGGCCCGCATCCTCCGGATCGCGTTCGATCGCTTCCTGAATCGAGGCCAGCGCATCGGCAGGGCGATTTTTCGCCAGCAGCCCGAGCGCGAGCGCGGCGAACGGTCCGGCGTCTTCGGGATCGAGCTCGATCGCCCGCTTGGCCGATTCGATCGCTTCGTCGGGCTTGTCCGCCTGTCGCAGCACGTGCGAGCGCAACTGCCACAGCGACGCGTCGTCGGGCCGGGACGCCAGGAGATTCTGAATCTCCGCCAGCCCTTCCTCCAGGCGTCCGCGTTCGAGATAGAACTGGATCGAAGCGTATTCGCGGTCCATGAAGCCGATGATGCGAAGGTATGAAAAGTCGTAAGGAGCGAACGCTTCAGTTCAGCGGCGGTGACGCCGGTCGAAACGATTCGCGATCCGCGGCGACGGCGCCGAATCGACGGCCGAACGAGCGACCGTTCGGAGGATTCGCGGCAGCTTCGTCGGACGCTCGTTACAGGATGCTGCTCGAATCGTCGTTTTCGTCGTCCTTCTTGACGAACGCGATCATGAGGAGGCTGAAGAAGGAGAGCATGACCGTCGGCTTCCATACGAGCGCCAGAATCAGGAAGCCGGCGAGGGCGATGGGCGGCACCCCGAGCCGCACCACCGACAGCACGACCATCGGCTGAATCAGGAAGAGAACCGAGGTCGCCGCGACGATCGCCAGCTTCGCGCGGGCCTTGAAATGGTGCGTCTGCGAGGCGAGCGTCGCGAGCAGCATCGTGGCGCTTCCGAACTCGACGAAGAGACTTGATACGAAGCCGCCGAAGTATCCCAAGAGGGCTGCGACGAACAGAAACGTCGTGAAGGCCGCGGCGATCAGCGAGGCGCGCGAGACGAGAGCCCTGCCCTGCGGATCGAACGCCAGATGCAGCTCGGTGAACTGCCGCAGGTAAGAAAGGCCGAACGCCAGGGCAAGCGCGATCGGTCCGTAGAACCCGTTCGTCGTGGCGACGTGCGGCAGATAGGGCTCGATTTTGGGGACCATGACCAGCGCTGCGAAAGGCGCGAGGATCAGCATGGCCTGTCCCGACCACCCGCGATCGACCACCCAGGTAACGATGCGGGCCAGCAGGCGATAGAACGGACTGCGACCGCGCAGGGCGGACTTCATGCCCGAGCGGGCCGAAGCGTCCGTGGGATCGAGTCGCAGGGCCTCGTGAAAGGCGACGGCCGCGGCGTCGAAGTCGTTCGCCCAGAACGCTTGCCAGCCACGGGTTTCGTACAGGCTGGCGTCGTCGGGCGCTTCGCGCAGCGCCTCGTCGAGTTGCCGCCGGGCTTCGTCCCGACGTCCCAGCTTGTCGAGGATCTGGGCGCGAAGCTCCATCGCCCCCTCGTCTTCGGGGTCGAGCTCGATCGCCCGGTCGATCGCGTCCAGCGCCGGGACCCACTCCTTCTTCTCGGCGAGCACTCGGGCCATCAGGCGATGCGCGCTCGAAGTGTAGGGCGCCACGCGCAGCGCCTCCTTCGCGGCGCCTTCGGCCTCGCCGAGCTTCCCCGCCCGCAGTGCGGACATGGCGTACATCAGCAGCGCCAGAAACGACTCCGGATCGGCGCCGACGGCGTCGCGCATCGACTTTCGCGATTCTTCCTCCCGCCCCGCTCGCGAAAGGGCGAGCCCGAGCAGCGCCTTCGCGTCGGCGGAGTCGGGTTCCGCGGCGATCATCCGCTCCGCTTCGACGACGGCCAGATCGAACCGCTCGCGCTCGAAGTAGAAGTCGAACGCAGCGCGTGGATCTCGGACCGTTGGAGCCGGTTCCGCGGACTCGGAAGAAGTCATGGGGCTAACCGAAGAAAGGCTATCGCTTCAAGTGGGCCAGGATGTCGTCGTACAGGCCGGACTGGTTCGCGTAGAGGGCGAAGTTCTTCGCGGTCGCGAACCAGTCGGCGCTCGTCGGCTTGACGACCTTCGCGGCCGCCTTCAAGTCGGCCGTGGTCAGCGGGGAGGGGATGCCCGTCTTCAGCGCCTGCTTCAGTTTGCCTTCGATCGCCCGGTCGATCAGCGATTGCAGGTCGGCGCCGGAGAAGTTCTCCGTCAGCTTCGCGATATGGACGAAGTCGACGTCGGCGAGCGGCTTCCCCTTGCAGTGAATCCGCAGGATGGCCTCCCGCGCCGGCGCGTCGGGCGGAGGAATGAAGATCACCCGGTCGAACCGCCCCGGTCGCAGGAACGCGCTGTCCATGTGCCAGGGAGAGTTCGTCGCCGCCAGGACCAGCATCCCGTCGTTGTTACGCTCGATGCCGTCGAGTTCCGACAGGAACTGGTTGATCAGGAACCGGGCGCCCGACTGTTTCAGATCGGATCGCTTGCCGCCGAGCGCGTCGACCTCGTCGATGAACAGGACGCAGGGCTGATTCCGGCGGGCCTTCTCGAACAGTTCGTGCAGGTTCCGTTCGCTCGACCCGATCCACATGTCGAGGATGTCGTTGATCCCGATCGACAGGAACGCCGCGGAGATTTCCCCCGCCGTCGCGCGTGCGAGATGCGTTTTCCCGCACCCGGGCGGACCGTACAGCAGCACGCCGCCGCCGGTCTTCTTGCCGTACGCGGCGTAGACCTGAGGGTTCTTCAGCGGATAGACGATCTTCAGGCGGATCTCTTCCTTTACGTCCTCCATGCCGCCGACGTCGTCGAAGCCGGTCCGCGGACGCTCGACTTCGCCCAGTTCGCTCCCTTCCTGACCTTCCCAGCCGGCTCGCATCTTCCCTTCGAAGACTTCGCTCTCGGCAGGCGCCTCCGGGGTCGTCGACACGCCGAGCCGCTCGCCCAGCTCTTCGTCGGCCAGTTCGGGCTTCTCCTCGATCGCGGCCTTGTACTGCGCGACGGCGTTCTCGATCTCCCCCCGTTCGAGCATCAGCCGGGCGATCAGGACACGGGCCTCGGGCAACGCCTGCGGCGCCCTCACGAGTTCTTCGAGCAGGACGAGCGCCTCGTTCCGTTTGCCCTGCCGATGAAAGGCCCGCGAGAGGCCCAGCTTGATCGGGGCCGCGGCGGGGGAGAGCGCCAGGGCCTTGCGATAGGCGGCCTCCGCTTCGTCCGCCCTGCCGCTCGCGAGGCACAGATCCCCGAGCGACTTCCACAGCGGGGCGCTCTCGGGCGAAGAGGCGATCGCCTCCCTGAGCGATTGAATCGGATCGAGCATGGGGCTACTGAAGAAGCGGACAGCAGGGCACGGACCGGCCCATTGTGTCTGCCGCTTCCCCTCGCGGCAACGGCGAACCGTTCCGCGAAAGCTCGCGAGCGCACCTTTCGGTTCGCGAGCAGCCTGAAGGCTCGCCGAACGGATAAGGGAATCGTCGGCGAGTGGGTGGCGCTGGTTGTCTCAACCAGCGTCCGCGCAGCGGATCGGAGGCCTCAATGGCGCGTCGGAATCCTCGCTGCCGAGTTCAGTCTAAGCGTGTTCTCGAAGTTGGCCGGCGAGCTTGCGCCGAATTCGCTCCGAGGCCTCCGACGGGCTGCGCCCGCGCCGGTTGAGACAACCGGCGCCACCCTGGAGCGGTCGCCGACCGCAATCTGCAAGGTGTACGCAAGTACGAGCAATCTAGGCCACCCGTCACGCCTCGCCCGGCGTCGCAGCCTCCGAACGTCGATCGACCTTCTGGTCGCCGGCTGGCGAAGCTGTCGGCTGCTTGTCGTGCAGGTGAAGCTGCAGCGCGGCGAGCAGGCGCTCGATGCTGAGCGGCTTGGGGAGGAGATCGTCGGCGCCGAGACGTTTGACCTCGTCGATTCGCGCGTCGCGGACGTCGCCCGAGACGACGAGGACGCACTTCAAGCGCGCGGGCCGGTCGGCCCGGATCAGCTTCAGAATCTCCGTCCCGTCGACGTCGGGCAGCATCAGGTCGAGTACGATCGCGTCGTGAGTTCCTTCGCCGATCAGCCGCATCCCTTCGCGGCCCAGGCGGGCTTCGCGCACCGCGGCGCCTTGCGCGGCGAGAAGCTGCGAGACGGTCCTGCGCGTGACGTCGTGATCTTCGATCAGCAGCACGTTGCGTCCGACGAGCGTCGCGGCGATACGCCCCTCGCCCTGGTCGCCGGCGCGGCAGCTTTCCGGATCGGAGACGATCATCTCCGAGGGGAGGTGGATCGCGAACGTGGAGCCGCAGCCGGCGAGGCTGGTGACCGAGATGCTGCACCCCAGACCGTCGGCCAGGCGCTTGCAGATGGCCAGGCCCAGGCCGGTCCCTTTCGTGCGGTCGCGTTCGGGATTCCGTAGTTGAAAGAATTCGTCGAAGACCCGCGCCAGGTTCTCCGACGGAATGCCGCAGCCCGTGTCGATCACCCGGACGTCGATGCCGTCGTTGGGGTTCTTTTCGCAGACGATGACGACTTCGCCGACGCTGGTGAACTTGATGGCGTTCCCGACGAGATTGCCGACGATCCGGGCCAGTTTCAGGCGGTCGGTCTTGAGCCAGACGTCCTCGATCTCGCAGCGCTGTCGCAGGTCGATGCCCTTCGCCTTCGCGGCCGGCGAGGCGACGCGGGCCTCCGATTCCAGCAGCGCCGCGAGCGAGAATTCGCTGCTCTCGACGTCGAAGCGACCGGTATCGAACCGCGTCAGATCGAGCACGTCGCTGACCAGTTCGACCAGCGACTTGGCGTTGCTCTTCAGGTCGGCGGCCATCTGCTTGATCTCGGCGACGTCCTGCGCCTCCTGCGAGGTCAGCTCGATCAGGTCGGCCAGCAGCGAGATCGCGTTCGTCGGCGTGCGGACGTCGTGCGAGACCGCGGCCAGGAAGCGGGTCTTCTGCTGCGACGCTTCCTCCGCGTCGCGACGCCGGACGTCGAGCTCCTTCTGCGACTGCAGGGCCTGCATCGCGAGCGCGGTCTGCGCGGCGAGCCACTCCACGACGCGGAAATGCTCTTCGCTCCACTCCCGCGGCTGATGGCTGTAGACCTCCAGCGTGGCGACGGGGCGTCCCTCGAGCCAGATCGGCGTGCCGATCGCCGAGCGGAAGGGTCGTCCGGCCGAAGGCTGCGGCAGTTCCAGATCGGGGCGGACCGAGACGTCGTGCAGCGCCGCCGTCTGGCCGCTCTCGGCGACGAGCGTCGAGAACGACCGACCGTACTCGACCGTACGCTGCACGGCGCCGGTGATTCCGAATCCGACGTGACCCCGGACCGAGAGAAAGCCCTTGTCCTCGCGCAGCACGGCGGCTGCCTGCGCGGCGTCGCCGATCACCTGCACCGCCGCCTGGCAGACGGCGTCCATCACGGCCCGCTCGTCGAGGTCGTTCCGCATCCACCGTGCCGACTCCAGCAGGGTCTGCATCCCCTTCTCGCGGCGGGCCAGTTCCTGGTTCAGGTCATTGACCTCGGCGGCCTGCTGCTCGGTCTCTTCGGCCTGCTGGCGGAGCTCTTCCGACTGCTGTTCGAGTTCTTCAGCCTGCGTTTGCAGTTCCTCGTTCTGGCTGAGAATTTCCTCCTCCCGCGCGGCCAGTTCTTCGTTCGCCGCCGTGAGTTCGGAGTTCGTCGCGTCGAGATGCCGGTTCGACTCGGCGAGTTCGGTCGACTTGACTTCGAGGCGCTTGCGCACGACCAGCAGGAAGTGGATCGCGAGCGCGGCGACCCAGATGTTGCCGATCTGCATCGCGAACGTCACGGCCTCGTAGAACGTGTCGGCGCCGAACGGGACGAGCCAGAACGCCTTCAGCGACGCGATGAACGTGAAGGCGCCGCTCATCGCGTAGAGCGACCTCACGTCCCGCGTCCAGAGCACGATCATCAGCGGCAGCGCATAGGTCAGCGCGACCACCTTCGACGGAAAGATGTACAGGCGCAGCGCCGCCATCAGGACGATCGCCAGGATCGCCACGCCCCAGATCAGCCAGGGGGGCGGCGACTTGATCCAGGATGCCGGTGCGTTCATGGGCAGGTCGTCCGAAGACGGGGTTCATTCGTCCGTCTGCCGGGGGTCATGCGGCGGCAGCGGGAGCGTTCAGGAAGGCGCCGGTCAGGAATCTTTGCGATAGGTGCAGGGCCCGACGAGAGTCAGGCCGGCGAGGTGGGGTTTCTCCGCACGTCCGACGACCAGATAACCGCCCGGTTCGAGAGCCAGCGCCAGATTGCGCCAGAGCAGGGCACAGGTCGCCGCCCTTAGATAGATAGCCAGGTTCCGGCAGAGAATCAGGTTCCAATTTCCTTGCTGCGACGGAAAAAGTGCGTTTCCGACCGCCCAGTTCGTCGCCGCGAGCAGATCTTCGCGGACCTGCAGGCGGCCGTCGACCGGCGTCAGGTAGGCGTCCCGCAGCGACTGCGGAAACTGCGCCATTGAACCTTCGGCGAAGCGCCCCTGGCGGGCCTTTTCGAGCGCCGATTCCCGGCAGTCGATACCCCACAGGTCCGCGTCGCTTAGGCGCCCCGTCTGATCGAGCAGCGCGGCGACGGTGTAAAGCTCGGCCCCGTCGGAGCAGGCAGCGCTGAGCACGCGGACGCGTTCATCGGACAGAAGCAGGCGGGGCAGCACGGTCTCGCGGAGGTAATCGAAGACCGGCGCGTCACGGTAGAAACTGGTCGCTCCGATGAGGAGCGAATCGAGAACCTTCGCCGTCAACTCGGGACGCTGTTCCAGCAGCCGCCGGGCGTCCGTGAGGGATTCGACCTTCAGCATCCGCAGACAGGCTGGCAGGCGACGAAGCAGCGGCGCCAGTCGATAGTTGCCGACGCATTGCCGCCCCCGAGCGAGCGCGAACTCCAGAAAGGCGTGCTCCTCCGGCGTTCCCGGTTCCGCTCCCGCAGGAGGAACGGCTCCCCACGGCGGAACGGCAGGAGCACGCGCGACGAAGGTTGCATCGTCCCGAGGCGTACAGGGCGTGCCCTGGAAATCGAGACCGCGGAACCGATCAGTCGGATCGGGAGCGCTCCGAGGTTGCGATAGGGCTTCCATGTCGCCGGGACGTGCGGGATCGGTAAGGCTGGAGTCGGAATGGGTCATGACGCGAGGGAGTCGATTTTCGCGTCGACGGCGGGGAACTCCAATCCGGAACACGGCGTTCGATCGGCCTACCGGAAAAACTCCTGGACGCTCCGCCGCACGTTCGTCCATTATCGCTCCGGTTTCGATTCCTCGGCGCCCGCAATCCGCCGGTTCAGGGCGTTTCGGTCCGGCGAATGAGATAAAGGCGACCGTCTTCGCCCCCCAGAAGGACCTCCCGGAGGCCGTCGCCGTCCCAGTCGACCGACGTGGGGCAGGTGGTGTGGCCTGCCAGTTTCCGACCCGCGAGCGGTCCGGCGTCCTGGAACTTCATGGCGACGCCGGTCGCATCGTCCGGCGTGACGTTCCTCAGCAGCCTGGCGTTGGCGTCGTTGACGATCAGGTCGCCCTTGCCGTCGCCGTCGTAATCGACGAAGCAGAGCTTCCGCCGGCCGCTCTTCCCCGCCCGCTGATCGTTCAGCCGCAGCGGCTCGCCCTGGTCGTTCTGGAAGACCCGCTCGCCCGGCGCGAGCAGGAGCTTGCCCGACGCTTCGTCGCGGAATCGTCGGAACCAGGCGAGATAGCCCTCGTGATCGAGCACGACCAGATCGACCAGGCCGTCGTCGTCCAGGTCGGTCGCGATCGGCGAGGTCCGCCACTGCGTGACCAGCTCCCGCGGTTCCGGCTTCTTCCAGTTCCATTCCGGATAGGGCGGCTCTCCCGGCCAGGCGACTTCCACCGGCCGCGCGGCCGCGAGAGTCGGCGGGGAGCCCGTGCCGCGGTACCACTCGATTCGGCCATGGATCGAGTTCACGATCAGGTCGAGCGCCCCGTCGCCGTCCCAGTCGGCGACGTCGAGGACCGTGTAGCCCCACTTCGCCTCGGCAGGGCCCTGAATCGATCCGTTGCTGCCGGCTTCGATGCGGAGCGTCTTGCCGTCCGCTTCGAGCAGCTTCGGCGGCGCCCACTTCGGCGGATCGCCGCCATCCAGGTTCTCGATGAAGCCGATATGCCCGGCGGTGTTGCCGCAGATCAGGTCCTCGTCGCCGTCGCCGTCCCAGTCGACGCTGACCGGGGTGACGAGCGCGCCGAACTTCACCTCGTCGGCCTGCTGCTGAAAGTAGACCGGCTGCCGGAAGATGGGCACGCCCCCTTCGACCTTGCCCGTGTGTTCCACCAGCGCGATGCGTCCGTCCTCGTCGCCGACGATCAGGTCCATGTCGCCGTCGCGATCCCAGTCGAACGCGGTCGGCGTGATCATCTGGACGTTCATGGCCAGCGGCACGCCGGACTGGTCCTTCAGCCGGACGCCTGCCGCGTACTTCGGCTCCTTGCGCGTCCCTTCGTTGGCGAAGTAGGTGAAGCCGTCGAGGAATTCGCCGCAGAGCAGGTCCAGATCGCCGTCGCCGTCGAAGTCCGCGAAGCTGGGCGACGGCATGCCGTAGGTATCGATCGGCTGGCCGTTCGCGAGAACCTTCTGCGCTTCGGCGTACTCAGGCTCCTCCTCCGTGCCGACGTTCGTCAGCAGAAAGACGTAGCCGTGCAGCGGGCCGTTGGTCCAGTTCCCCTGATCGTCGTAAGCGTCGTCCCAGCCGTAGTCGCTCCAGTCCTCGATCCCGACGATCAGGTCGTCGTCGCCGTCGCCGTCGTAATCGAGCCGGCGCCACTGGTTCGCGCGGAGCTTCATCCCCTCGGTCGGAACCTTCGCCGACGCAGGCAGCGGGCGGCTTCCGTCATCAGGAATGATGCCTCCCGGCGCGACGAACCATTCGCGTCCCGGCGTCAGCAGCGCGGTCGGAAGTCCGTCCACGTACGACGCCTGGACGTTCTTCAGCGCGGGACCGACACGCACGCCCGGTCGGAAGACGGGGAACTTCTCGCCCGGCTGCGACGGATTCTCGAACACGAACGTGCCGTTCTGCGGCACGTCGGGGCACGACACGACCAGGTCGTCATCGCCGTCGCCGTCCCAGTCCATCGGCATCGGCCACGCCCAGAGCCCCACGCCCAGATCGACGACCAGCGAGTCGTCGCCGTACCGCTGCGGCTCGACCGTTCCGAGTCGCTGCGCAGTGCCTTCCTTCGTTTGTCCGTGCAGGACCGCAGGCGAGAGCGACGCCAGCCCGAGCAGCAGCGAACCGAGCGACGCCCGGACGATCGAGGGAGGAATCCGCATGGCGAAAAGTTCCGGCAGGGAAGCGGCAGGAGGGAAGCTGATTGTAAGCCGAGCGAGGAGGCGATTCCCGCCAGATCGTTAACCAGCAGGGTGGCGCCGGTTGTCTCAACCGGCGCGGGCGCAGCCCGTCGGAGGCCTCGCTGCGCCGGCAGCGTCGAGTCGCAGCTGACCATCCCGGAGGACGAACGGAGTGGACGCCGAAGGTATCGTGCCGAACGGACCCTGTGGCCTCCGATCCGCTGCGCGGACGCTGGTTGAGACAACCAGCGCCACCCGGCTTCTGCGATCGCTCTTCGTCTGCACGTTAGCGACACGCCATCGCCTGCCCACAAGCCCGAAGCTTCGGACCATAATGTTCTTTCGACGGACCCGCCCGCGGAACCCCTCCCTCCCTTGCCGCGAACGAGGAGATGCGATGCGACGAAGAACCTTCCTGCAGCAGATGGCCGCCGGAGCGGGCGCCGCGCCGCTCGTGCTTACCTGGGGTCCGCGCGTTTTCGGACAAGAAGGCGCCGCCGAGGCGGAGGTCGCCCAGGCGGGAGGCGCCGACTGGATCGTCCATAGCGAGGTCCCCCACAACGCCGAGCCGAAGCTGCCCGGCCTCATCGAGGAGTGGATCACTCCAGTCGAGAAGTTCTTCATTCGCAGCCACGGACCGAACCCCACGATCGACGCGAAGGCCCATCGCGTCGCCGTCGGCGGACTGGTGGAGAACGAACTCTCCTTCTCGGTCGACGAACTCCTCGAGAAGTTCCCCGCGGCAGAGACGACCTGCACGCTCACCTGCGCCGGCAACCGCCGATACGAGCACAGCAAGACGAAGCCCGTCGGCGGCGTCCAGTGGCGCGAGGGCGCCATCGGCAACGCGACCTGGACCGGCGTCAAACTGATCGACGTCCTCAAGGCCGCGGGGGTGAAGCCCGAGGCGAAGCATGTCTGGTTCGACGGCGTCGACACCCACGACGCGCATGGTCACGAGACCGTCTTCGGCGGGTCGATTCCGATCGAGAAGGCCTTCGCCGAAACCGAAGAACACTACTGCCTGCTCGCGACGCAGATGAACGGCCAGCCGCTGAACGTCGATCACGGCGCCCCGATCCGCGGCATCGTCCCGGGCTACATCGGCGCCCGGTCGGTGAAGTGGCTGGGGAAGATCACGCTCGCGAATCGGCCTTCGCCGAATCACTACGTCGCCGACGCTTACCGGCTGGTCGCGCGGGACGAACCGCTCGCCTGGGCCGAGGCGGGCATCCTGTACAACATTCCGCTCAACGCGGCGATCTGCTTCCCTCCCGACGGCGCCAAGTTGGGCGAAGTCCGGAGAATCCGCGTCGCCGGCTACGCTCTGCCGCCCGGCGACCCCGGCGTGACGGTCTCCGAAGTGCATGTCTCCGGCGACGACGGCAAGACCTGGCGTCGGGCCGCGCTGCGCCACGCGGAGAAGGAGTTCTGCTGGGCCCTCTGGCGGGCCGAGATCGAGGTCTCCGCCGAGAACCCGACGCTGGTCGTGCGGGCCATCGACTCCGCCGGCGGCCGCCAGCCCCTGATCTCTCCCTGGAACGCCAAGGGTTACATGTACAACGCCTGGCACCGGGTGAAGCTGGAGGGGTAACGATCCCTTGAGGGAACGGGCTCGGCTAGCGGGGGACGGAAGTCCCCGGAGTTCGTCGATCGAACTTCGTGTCGTCGTCGAACCCGCCCTCGTTCGTCAGGCTCGATGGCTCTGTGTGCCATGCCCACATCGCCGAAGGCAGGGTGGGCATGCAAAGGGCCGCCCGAACCTAACATGCCCACCCTGCTGCGCGATGTGGGCATGGCACACAGCACGTTTGAGACTTCGGTCGAACCGCAACAACCCTTCCGTCCTCCGCTCGCCTCGATTGTTCAGGAGCCCCTGTGACCTTCCGCGAGAAATCCGTCTTCATCACCGGCTCGGTGCAGGGTATCGGGCTGGCGATCGCGGAACGCCTGGGCAAGGCGGGCGCGGAGGTCGTCCTGCATGGACTGGAAGAGGCTAAGGCCGACGACGCGCTCGCGCGAGTCAGCGCGACGGGGGCGAAGGCACGCTTCGTCGGCGGCGATCTGGCGCAGGGTCAGCCGGGCAACATCGCCGAGATCGTCGAGCGGGTCTGGCAGGAGGGGCCGGTCGATCTGCTGGTCTGCAACGCAGGCACCTACATCGACGACGCGTTTCTGGAGATGAGCTACCAGAAGCTCGACCTGACGCTCCGCTTGAACGTCTATGCCTACTTCCTGACCGTTCAGGAGATCGCGAAGCGCTGGGTCTCCGCCGGCACGCTGGGGCGGATCGTCCTCGTCGGGTCGATCAACGGAAGGCTGGCCGAGGACAAGCATGTCGCCTACGACGCCAGCAAGGGCGCGGTCGAGGCGATGGTCCGAAGCCTGGCCGTGTCGCTCGCTCCGCACGGCATCCGCGTCAATGGCATGGCGCCCGGGCTGCTCTATACGCCGCTGACGTCGCCGGCCCTCGACGACCCGCGGTTCCTGCAGTGGATGAAGCACCATACGCCCAGCGGCGAAGTCCCCGGCCCCGAAGCCTGCGCCTCGACCGTGGAGTTTCTCCTCTCCGACGACGCCTGGCACGTTCGCGGCCAGATGATCTTCGTCGACGGCGGCATGTCCGCCTGGCAGCAACCCGACCCGCCGGCGGAATGGATCTGACGCTTCGCTGTAGCCGGCGTTCTGACGTGAAGCAGGCTAGCGGGGGACGGAAGTCCCCCGAGTCCGTCGATCAAGCGCAGCGACGATCGAGCGCTTTTGCGCGCCGCGTCGGCCCAGCGGTCGGATTCGAAGTTGAGCGACGTCGTACGGATGTTCGCGGCCTGCGGTCGCTTGCCGGACTCGGAGGACTGTCGTCCCCCGCTGGCCTGAGAACAAACGAAAAGAGCCGGTCGTTCCCGACCGGCTCTTTCGATGGTTACCGACATCGTTCCCGAATCGTCGGGATCAGTCGCACGTCGCGCAGGTCGTGGCCGGAACTTCGCACTCGACCATGCGGTAGCCGGTCAGAACGCATTCGTACGTCGTGTGCGGCTCGCTGCGGCAGACGATCCGGTCGACCGTTTCGTTGACGACGTAGGGCACGCTGACCGTATACGTCTGCAGGGTCGTCTCGGGAACCTGACGATAGGTCATGTGGGTCTCGACCCGCGTGCGAACCTCAGGGCGATAGGTGGTGTAGCTGTACGTCTGCGGGACGTAGTGCGTCGTCGCCCGGACGACAGGAACCTCACGCGTCCGCGTTTCGTAACGGCAGGTCGTGACAGGGTACTGGTACGGAACCTGGTACGACTCGTACCGGCAGACCGGGACCTGAATCGGTTCCCAGATCGTCTGCGGAACCCAGCAGCGCCGCGTGACCCACTCGCCGCACTCGACCGGTTCGCAGACGACCTTGCACGTCGTCACGCAAGGCGTGCAGCAGGGGGCATGGCAGTGATGCGAATGCCATCCGCACGCGTGGCGCCAGCCCAGCCGGCAACCGAAGTGGCCGCAGGGGCGTCCGCAGGTGGTGGCGTACGCGACGTCCGCGCAGCCGACGCCGCAGGTCGGCACGATGCGCGTCTTATAGACCGTGCGGGAGACGTACTCCTGCGATTCCTCCCAGTGGCCCGTCGTGCGACAGACCATCTTCTCCACCATGTCGACGTGCGTCCGAACGGCGGTGCGATAGCCGGTCCGCATCTCGGTTTGCGGAATGGCGACGGTATAGGGCTGCGTCACGTACTCGGTATGCGTTCGAACGACCGGCACGTTACGAACCGCGGTCCTTACTTCGGGAATCGACACGGTGAAGGAGCGCGTCACCTGGCGGGGCTCGGCGATCGTGCGATAGGTCGTCACCTCGCGCTGCCGGGTTTCCTGGCGGTAGCACGTCCTGGCGACGGTCTCCTGCACGATGTCGTAGTGCGTGGTCCAGCAGGTCCGCGGAACGCTCTGGTAGACCGGCTCGCAGCGATACGACTTCGCCACGCACGGAGCGCAGACTTCCGGCGCCGCGGGCGAGATGCACAGCGGCGCGCAGACCGGTGCGTGCCAATGGCAATGGTGCAGGTACCGGGCACACGCGTGGTGACGATGCCACCATCCTGCTTCCGCCGAGCCGGCGAACGACAGGAGCATCGCAGCCGCCAGAGCGACCGCGGAACGGGAGACGAACGACATGGTTGCTGAATCCTCGGGGCGACCGAACGAATCCGATTCCCTTCGAGTTTCCCGCTCCTCCGGAGCGTGCTGTCGCCGGAAATTGTAGTCTGCCGCCGAACGAATCGAATCTGCCGGTCGCGAAAGCTGGGCAAATTGATCGTCGGCAAGGTCTGAGCGGAGGGCGTGAGCCCTCCGAGGACGCCTATCGAACGGAATACGACGGTCACGCCGGCATTTCTCTCGGAGGGCTGACGCCTCGCCCGCTCAGTGCGGCGCCTCGGTCGCGTTCCAGAAGCGAATCGCCGGCTCCGAGCGATCGTGGTCGTAGCCCAGGCAGGAAATCGAGGCCGTATCGAGACGGAACAGCCGGCCCGCCTCCGCCCCCTGCCCCAGAAAACGCCCCGCGAGGGCGCGCAGAAAGTGCCCGCTGGAGAAGATCAACACGTCCCCGTCCAGCCGACGGAACCGATCGAGCACGCGATCCGCCCGGGCGGCGACGTCGGCGGGCGATTCTCCGCCGGGCGCTCCGTCCCGAAACAGGCTCCATCCGGGACGCGCAGCGCGGATGTCGGCGCCGAACTGTCCCTCGTATTCGCCGTAGTCCCATTCATAAAGATCGGGCAACGTCACCGCCCGCTCGCTGAATCCCGCCAGCCGACAGGTCTCCGCCGCGCGCTGCAGGGGGCTCGTCCAGACGACGGAAAACTCGCGACCCGCCAGTCGGACTCCCAGCCTTCGCGCCTGCTCTTCCCCGCGCGGCGTCAGCGGAATGTCGGTCCGGCCGGTATGTCTGCCCGCGGCGCTCCATTCCGTTTCCCCATGACGGACGAGGCAGGCGATCGGTAACGCGTCATACATCAGCCGTTCCTTGGTGTCAGGTCCCGGATAACTATCGCAGGCCGGCGACCCGGGCCGGCGATCGGGGCCGCCCCGGTCAGCGTCCGCCTGCAGCAGGTTAGCCGCGAGCGCCTTCCGGGAGAATTCGCCCAGCCGACGTACGGAGACGAGCGGCGTAGAATTGAGCGAACGTCGAACGCCCTCTCCAGGAGTTGCTCTGATGTCTCTCGAAACCCGGTCCTCGACTCCCGAGACGAGCGGAAACGAGAAGGAGACGGCCTCCTTCGCCGAGACCGCGCTCACCATGGGGGGCAAGTCGGTCGACGAGGCGAAGCGGACCGGCGCCATCGACAAGGCCGACGATCAGGTCGAATCGCTGTTCGAGGAACGCTATCGCACCTCGGCCAGTCCGATCCACGTCGCCGTCTGGGATCGCAAGATCGCGCTCGACGAGTTCGAGCCGCAGCCGACGGAGACGCCGGCCGACGTCCAGAAGGTGATGGACGATTCGATCGCCGTCGTGCGCGATCTGCATCAGAGCAAGACGCTGCTCGACGAGCAGGGCAAAATCCGCGAAGAGGCCCTGCAGCGACTCTCCGCCGTCGGCTACTGGGGCCTGCTCGTCGACCGGAAGTACGGCGGCAGCGGCGCCGACTTCCGCTCCTTCGCCGCCTTCCTGACGCGCATGGCGACGGTCAATCCCACGATCGCTGGTCTCGCCAGCGTGCATGGGTGCATTGGCGCCGTCGACCCGATTCAGGCCTTCGGCAACGAAGACCAGAAGGCAAAGTATCTGCCCAAGCTGGCCTCGGGCGAACGGCTGTCGGCCTTCGCGCTGACCGAACCAGGCGCGGGCTCCGACCTGACCGCGCTCAAGACCACGGCCCGACTGGTCGGCGACCAGTACCTCGTGACGGGCGAAAAGCTGTTCATCACGAACGCGACGTGGGGACGGACGATCGGCCTGGTCTGCCTGATCGAGGGGAAGCCCGCCGTCCTGATCGTCGATCTGCCCGATGCGGAAAGCGACAACTTCCGCTTCCGACCCTATGGGTTGCACGCCCTCAAGCACACCTGGAACCGGGGGCTGATCTTCGAAGACTTCCCCGTGTCGAAGGAAAACCTGCTCCTGCCGACGGCAGGCAACGGGCTCACCATCGCCTACCACGGTCTGAACCGCGGACGGATCGCGCTCTGTGCGAACGCCGCCGGCACGATGCGGATGATGCTGGCGAGCATGCTCCCCTGGTCGAAGTACCGCATCACCTACGGCGCCTCGATCGACAAGCGGGAACTGGTGCTCCGCCGGGTCGCGCGGATCGCGGGCCTGATCACCGCGGCGGACGCGCTCACGGCTTGGGGGAGCACGCTGCTCGATTCGGGCTTCCGGGGCGAGATGGAATGCATCGTCGCCAAAATCTTCGGGAGCGAAGCTCAGAAGGAAGCCGCGATCGAGCTGTTCATGAAGACGCACGGCGGGCGATCGTTCCTGCACGGGCACATGTTCGGCGACCACGTCCATGAGTACCTCGCCCCCTGCATCTACGAAGGCGAAGGCGAAATGCTCGCCATGGCCTTCTTCAAGTCGCTGGTGAAGAGCCACGGCGTCAAATACTTCGAACCGGTCGGCAAGGCCCTCCAGGCCGCCGGCATCAAGCAGCCCAACATGGCGAATCCGGCCCACCTGTGGGCGCTGAAGAACGCCATGGGACCTTATGCCGGATGGATGGCGAGCAGGTACCTTTCGCCGAACTCGTCGCCTGACCTGTCGCGGCTGCCCGAGCCGCTGCGGGAGCATGCCGCCTTCGCCTGCGATGCGTTGCAGGATTCGTCTGTCGAGATCAGCGGCGCCATGCGGAAGCATCAGCTCAAGCTGGCCGACCGGCAGCTCCGCATGGCCGAGCTCTCTTCGCGGGTCCAGAAGATGACGATCATCCTCTGCACGGCCCTGTTCGCGGCCAAACAGTCGGACGAGACGGTGCGTCTCGCCGCGGCGCAGATCTGCGGCGACCTCCGCCGGGAGCTGACCGGCCGTCGGCCCTCCGACCGCGAGTACCGCGCCGCGCACGACCTCGGCGCCCGGATCGTCTCCTCCGGCTTCCCCGGCCTCAGCGACATCGTCCCCGCGGACATCCTGATGCGGTATGACGAAACGGCGTGAGCGACCTATCCTCCCTCCGTAGGGCGGTCGCCGCGCCGTCGCTTCGTCCCGTTTTTCGATCGGTCGATACCATGCCTCGTCTTTTCCTCCGCCGCGCGACTGCCTTTCTGGCGGCGTCGGGCCTCCTGATCGCTGCCTTCGCCGGCCCGCAGGCGGATGCCTGCTCCCGGGCGGTCTATTTCGGCAAGGAGGGCCAGACCGTCACGGGCCGGACGATGGACTGGATCGAGGACCTGCACACCAACCTCTGGATCTTTCCTCGCGGGATGGCCCGCGACGGCGGTCTAGGCAAGGGATCGCTCGAATGGACGAGCAAGTACGGCAGCCTCGTCGCTTCGGTCTATGAAGGGGGCACGGCGGACGGCATGAACGAGAAGGGCTTGGTCGCGAACCTGCTCTATCTGTCCGAATCGCAGTATCCGCCCGCGGACGACGACCGACCCACGATCTGCATTACGGCTTGGGCGCAGTACGTCCTCGACAGCTTCGGGTCCGTCGCGGAAGCGGTGGAAGCGCTGGAGAAGGACGAGTTCCGCATGGTTCCCGTCGTCGCCCCCAACGGCGCCGAGGGGACGGTCCACCTGGCGATCTCCGACCCGAGCGGCGATTCGGCGATCTTCGAGTACATCGACGGCAAGCTGGTCGTCCATCACGGTCGGCAGTACCAGACGATGACGAACTCGCCCATTTTCGAGCAGCAACTGGCGCTCGACGCGTACTGGAAGCAGATCGGCGGCACGGTGATGCTCCCCGGCACGAACCGCGCAGCGGACCGCTTCGCGAGGACCTCGTTCTACGTCAACGCCTGCAAGCAGTCCGCCGACCCGCGAGAGGCGGTCGCCAGCGTCTTCAGCGTGATGCGCAACGTCAGCGTTCCCCGCGGCATCAGCACGCCCGACCAGCCCAACATCGCCTCGACGCTCTGGCGCGTGGTCAGCGATCAGAAGAACCGCGTCTATTACTTCGAGAGCACCGCCGGTCCGGGCGCTCTGTGGGTCAAGCTCGACGGGATCGACTTCGCCGCCGGCTCCGGCACGCGGAAATTGACGCTCGTCGGGAACCCCGACCTGGGCGGCGATCAGACGGCGAACTTCCAGAAGGCCGAGCCGTTCAAGTTCCTCGCTCCGCCGGCAAACTGAAGCGACTGATTGCTTGCGTGCCTTCGGCGCACGCGATCGAGGCTTACGCGGCGAAGCGCTTCGCCGCGCTCGGAACCCCCGGCTAAGTCCGATGTCAGGCCCAACCTTCGTCCGGTCGCGTAAC
The DNA here is from genome assembly GCF_056501455.1 of Lignipirellula cremea. NCBI lineage: Bacteria > Pseudomonadati > Planctomycetota > Planctomycetia > Pirellulales > Pirellulaceae > Lignipirellula > Lignipirellula cremea. The sequence continues at coordinate 2,713,839 of NZ_CM151415.1, read as the reverse complement.
CGGCGAAGTTCCTGAAGGCCGAAGCTCGCTCGCTTCCTCTGCGAAGCGAGCTCGAAGTTAAGCGCCGGGGCGCCGCTGCTCCCCGAACGAACGCGCGGCGAGCGCGCCGGCCGAGATCCGTCCCGATCGCCAGGCCAGGCGCTCGAAGGTCCAGGCGCGCGGCGAGCCCTTCTCCGAAATTTGTTTCGGTCGCTCATGCCAGGCGAGACGCCGCCTGCGCGCGCTTCGACGGCTTCTCGTAAGGTGCATGAGAGCGTCGATATGAGGTCGCTTCTTTGCGCAGCTTCCGCGCGCCGTTGACGAAGAGCCTTCGGGCGTGAGACCGCGCGAAGTTCGGACATAGCGCTCAAGGGGCACGTTCGTTGCGGCCACGGGCAGCAGGCGACTCGCCGGTAAGCGACCGGTTGGAGCTCCCAGGACCGCAATGCGGTCTGCGACCTTGACCCTCGGAGAAGACCCATGAAGAAGCTGATGAACTTGAAGTACTTGCTCGGGGCGACGTGTTGCGTCGGACTGGCGCTGACAGCCTGCGAAGCACGGGCACAAGCGGAGCAGCCGGGCCGCTCTGCGAACGCTCAGCGACAAGCCGAGCAACGACAGACCGAGGCGCAGCGCCAGGCGAATGCCCAGCGAGAAGGCGACCCTCAGGCTCGGGCGGCCGCCCAGCCGGGCGGCTTCACGATGACGCTGCCTCCCGCCGACGGAGCGATCGAGATTACCGCCGAGGCGCCCGCGGAAGCTCGCGTCAACAGCGACATCGAGTATCGCATTCGCGTGCGTAACGTCACGGACAACCTGATGCTGCACGAGATCGTGCTGGCGGAGGCCAAGTCCGGAAACGCGAAGATCGAATCGGTCACGCTGGAAGGCGAGGGCGACGCAGCTCGACGTCCGCGGAACCAGCGCGAGAACCAGAACCGGCAGGACCAGAATGCACAGAATCAGAACGATCAAGGCGACGATCAACAGGCGGTGCAGAACCGTCAGGCCCGCCCGAACCAGAACCCGAACCGGCAGGGTCAGAACCGCCAGGCCCGACAGAACCAGAATGCGGAGGGGCGCTCGCAGGGGCTGACCTCTTCGGGCGACGGAACTTGGACCATCGATATGCTCGGTCCGGGCCAGTCGAAGACGATCGTCGTGACGGCCTCTGCGAGTCAGGAAGGTCCGGCGACGACCTGCCTGACGGTCAAGTCGTTCCAGCCGGCGATCTGCCTGATGACGGAAGTCACCAAGCCGGAGATTCAGATCACGAAGAACGCTCCGAAGGAAGCCTCGCTCTGCGAACCCTTCGAGATCGAGTACACGGTCACCAACCCGGGCACCGGCGATATCGAGGCGTTCACGCTTCGCGACCCGTTGCCGGAAGGGCTGCGACTGATCGACGAGAAGCCGGAAATTTCGTTCGACGTCGACGGTCTCAAGGCGGGCGATTCCCGCAGCTTCGTCGCACGCGTCGTGGCCGATCGTCCGGGCGACTATGGCAGCCGGGCTGAAGCGATCGCCGGGGAGAACCTGCAGGCCCGCTCCGCCGACGTTTCGACGTCCGTCATCGCGTCCGACCTCGCGGTGCAGATCGAGGGACCGACGCAGACGTACATCAATCGCAACCTGACCTACACCGCCTTCGTCCACAACGCGGGCGACGCTCCTGCCCGCGCTGCGACCCTGGCTATTCATCTTCCGCAGCAGAACCTGCGCATGATCGACATGGGCTCGGTGCGACGGTCGGAACATCAGTTCCCGACCGGCGTGCAGAACCAGCCGCGCGAAGCGCAGCCGACGCTTGCGGAAAACGCCGCGCAGCAGAACGCTCAGCCGAACGCGGACAGGAACCAGCCGGAGTCTCCGGAACTTGCCGCGGCGCAGACGATCGAGATCGGCGATCTCGCGCCTGGCGAAACCCGACAGGTCGGATTCGTCGTCCGTGCGACCGAGGCGGACACGTTCCCGGTGCAGGTCGTCGCGACGAGCGTGTGCGGCGAAGACGAAGAGAACCGTTCGCAGGCGATCGCCCGGACGCAGGTCGAAGTCCTCTCCCTCGCGGCGATCGCGATCGGCGTGGCTGACGAGCAGGATCCGGTTCCCGTCGGCAAGCACGTGACGTATCTCGTCGCCGTCGAGAACGAAGGGACGGCGCCTGACCAGAACGTCCAGGTGACGGCGAAGCTGCCGTCGAACCTGGAGTTCGTCGAAGCCGACGGTCAGAGCGAAGTCACGAGCGAAGGCGGAAACCTGACGTTCGCCCCGGTCGAAACGCTCGAGCCGGGCGCCAAGGTCGAGTGGCGCGTCGTCGTCATGGCGAAGGAAGCGGGCAACGTCCGCTTCGACATCGACGTGACCAGCGACAAGAGCGCCGACGGCGTCACCGCCGCGGAGCCGACGACGCTGTTCAAGGAAGAGTAACGGTTCCCGCTGACATCGGAGCTGTTATTCCGTGGGCGGGGCCGATCAGGCCCCGCCTTTTTCACTCCGAAGCGATCTCCCGCTTCGAAATCCGAACACAAGAAAGGGAGCGATTGTCATGCGCTACTTGAAGATGTCCTCCGCCCTGCTGACGGCGCTCGCCGTCGGGCTCGTCGGCTGCGAGCCTGCAGAACCGATGGTAGATCCCGTCGATCCCGTTCCGGTCGTCGATCCCGTCACCGTCGATTCCACGACGACGACGACTGATCCTGCCTGGACGGACGCCCCGGCGACCGATGAGGTCGACGCGGTCATCGTGACCCCCGCTCCGGAATCTGGCTTCGGGACTGCGGCTCCGGAACCCGGTACAGCGGATCCCGCGCCGGCCCCGGGTGCAAACACGGAGAGCGCTCCTGCGGACGAGCCTCTCCTCCAGCCGGACGACGCGATCGAAGAGACGCCCGCTCCGTGAGTTGCGCGTCGTTCGACGCTCACCTGGTCTATCCGACCTGACGAAGCCGGTCGCATGACGCTCGCGACATGCGACCGCGCGAAAGCGTGCGACACGAAAGACGGGTCCTCGCTACCCGCTGCCGGCGAACGCCTCTACCGGGGCTTCGTCGGATTTCGCGGACGAACGTTCCGCGTCGCGCCGGATGTCTGATCCGACAGCCAAACGGGCGCTCCACCTGACCCGCACCCTACTTTACGAGGAAGACCGCTCCCCATGTCGACCACTTTACATCCCGCGCCGCGGATCGAATCGACGCATCTCAGCATCGAGGAACGCCTCGTCCCCCAGGCTGCCGGCTGGACCAACCGCGTTCGCCGGGTCTCCCTGGGGGCCGTCATCGCCGGTCTCGTCGTAGCGCTCGCGACGCAGATCCTGCTCAGCGTGCTGGGACTGGCGATAGGCGCATGGGCCTTCTCTCCCGTGACGGAGGAGAATCCCTTCTCCGGTCTCGGCATGGGGGCGGGAATCTGGTGGGTCGTGACGGGCATCCTCTCGCTGTTCCTCGGCGGCTGGGTCGCGGGGCGTCTCGCCGGCGTTCCGCAGCGTCTCGACGGCGCGATTCACGGCCTGGTGACCTGGGGACTCGTGACGCTGTTCTCGTTCTGGATGCTCACGACCACCGTCGGCGCCGTTCTCAATGCGACCGCCTGGACGCTGGGACAGGGCATCTCCGCCGCGTCGCAGGGCGTCGGCGCCGTCGCCGGGGCAGCCGTCGATGCCGGGCAGGCCGTCGCCAGCAACGTCGACGCTCCGAACGCGAACGTCAACTACGAACAGCTGGGGAACCGGCTCGCCGAGACGCTTCGGGAAACGGATACTCCCGCGCTTCAGCCCGACCAGCTCCAGCAGCGTGCCGACCAGCTTGTGGCGACAGCGCGGGATGCGGCAGCGACCGCCGCGCGTAACCCGGGAGAAGCCGATCATCAGCTCGACCGGGTGATGGACGCGTTCTATACCCACTATCAGGAGGTGGGTCAGGCCGCCGATCAGGAGGCCGCCGTCAGCGCGCTGGCCGCGAATACCGACATGAGCGAAGAGGAAGCGAGTCGCGTCGTCGACCGCTGGCAGAACCAGTACGCCCAGACGAAGCAGTATTTCGACCGCCGCGAAGGTCAGCTTTCGCAGGAGGTCGAACAGACCATGCAGCAGGTCGAACGGAACGTCCGCGTCGCCGGCGACGAAGCTTCCGACGCGATCGGCACGGCTGCGATGTGGAGCTTCGCGGTGATGCTGCTCGGAATGGTCGCGGCCGTCGGCGGCGGAGCGGTCGGATCGCCGAAGCATTTCGTCGAGCCCCGCGACGATCACGATCACGAGAAGGACGATCGGAACCTCTCCGCCGAGGATCGCGAGCGCAGCGACGTAGAAGTTCGCCGAGCTCCTCGGTAGCGATCCGTCGCGACGAAGCTGAACTCGAACTTCGAAGAGCGGAGCCCTGCGGCTTCGCTCTTTCTGTTTCTACCCGAGCATCCGCCGCCAGACTTTCCCCAATCGGAGCGGGCAAAAAACGCGGCCTGTTCCGCAGTGCGGGAAAAGCGAACGCAGAGAGCGCCGCGTGCGGGCGACTGAGGATTTCCCTGAAGTTTCAAACGATCAACGTCGACCGCGGCGAGCCGGCGCGACGATGAATCGGTCGGAAGCCGCCAGCGCCGCTAGCGAACGTCGACCGACGCTCCCCTCGTCGATCGATCCGCCAGCCTCCCACTTCGCTTCGGCTCCTCTGTCGCACCGATCCTTTTCCTTTCGAGGAACCTCCTGATGAAACCGATCTTCCTAGCGCTCGGCGCCGGCCTGGCGGTCGTCGCTTCGCTCGCCCTGACTTCGCCGGCGCTCGGCCAGCAAGTCGACGACGGGCAAGCCGCTCCCGAACTGCTCGTGGCCCCTGCTCAGCAGCAGCAGGAAGGCGTCCGACTGGCGCCTCTGAGCGAACAGTTCGTTCCGCTCACGCCTCAGAAGCAACTCACGATGGTGAACTACGTCGCCATGCAACAGGCGGCGGAACGTCGGGCCCTGCTCAACGCCCGCGAGTGGTACGGGATCTCCGGCCTGCGGCCGAACGTCTCCGTCACGGCGTTCATCGGCGAGCCCATCGATCCTTACGGCGGCTACTCCTGGGCTCCGCATCAGGGCCCGGCGGTCTACTTCGCCCCCGCCGTCGTCTACCCGATCGGTCAGTAGCCGTCTCGCCTTCGAATCGCTCGTTCCGAACCTGAGTCACATCTTCTGAACGCCGCATCCGGCGTCCGCTCTTGCCGAGCGGACGCCGTTTTTCGTTGGAGCGGCGCTCGCGACCGCCTAACGTGAGTTACAACCGGAAGCGACGCCCACCGAGGACATTCGATGAACGGAACGAGCGAGTGGATCGGCTGGGCGCTGCTCTCGGCGATCTTCGCCAAGATCGGTTTGAAAGGCGTCGACTCGGACTACGCGACGCTGGTTCGCACGTTCGTGATCATGACCGTGCTCTGCTTGTTGATCGCCGCGACCGGCAAGTGGCAGAACCCGCTCACCCTCCCTTCGCGAACGCTGACCTTCCTCATCCTTTCGGGCCTCGCGACCGGCGCCTCGTGGCTTTGTTACTTCCGCGCGCTGCAGATCGGAGAAGCTTCGAAAGTGGCGCCGGTCGACAAGCTTAGCGTGGTCCTCGTCGCGCTCTTCGCGGTCGCTTTCCTCGGCGAGCGGCCCGGCCTGCACCACTGGATCGGCATCGCCCTCGTCGCCGCCGGCGTCGTGGTTCTGGCCGTCAAATGACCGTTTCGAGCCGGGAAATGCATTAATTTTCTGCGGGCGCTCGTCGGTCTCTCCACCTGCGATCGAATGACGCAAGTGCGTGCAAGGATGTTCACGTGCCGACGGTCGGCCAGCTTCGATACGACGCATCTGGTCTGCCCGGCGAGGCTTGCAGCCGAACACCCTTCACGGGCGATTTCGGCGACGGGAGCGGAAGCCGCCGGTAAGCTTGGGACGGATGCGACTGCACTGAACATCTGAATAAATTCAGTCGCTGCATCGACGCTTACCGATCCATGAAACGCCTCGCGGGCGGAACTATAACGAAGTCGGACGACCGATTTCCCGCTTCCCCCGATCCGGCGATGGCCAAAAAGAAAGACCCCAGCAAAGTCGCTAGGAAGGCCGCGAAGAAAGCTGCGAAGAAGCCGGCGAAGATTCGTACCGCCAAGAAGCGGTCGCAGAAGGGTCTGGCTCGGCTGAGCTACGACCTCGAACGGGAGAACTACATCTCGTCGTGCCGGCTCGACGGTTGCCCGGTCGACGTCTACCTCGACGATACTGACGGCCCGACCGACGTCGACGAACTTCGTCGGATCGCGGACGAGACGGTTGCCGCCTGGCCCCGACTCCATTCGGAGTTCTGCCAGATCGCCTGGGAGGAGATGGTCTCCTCGAAGCGTCTTCCGACGAAGCACGCGAGCCCGCTCGGCGCCGTGGACGTGAAACCCTTCTCGCTGAGCGTCATCGCCCAGCGAGCCGACGCACCTTACTGGAGCTTCGGCCTCGACGTCCCCGCCCTGCATGGCCGCGACGAGTACTTCGTCATCTGCCGCGCCTCCGACGGGAAGTGGACGCTGGCGGAAGTAAGGAGCGCGGATCCGACGGAGGAGGTTTAGTTGACCGGCAAAGATTCGCCGTTCACGGTCATCTCATGGTCGGCTGAATCCGGTGACTTTCCACGAGGCCTCAGCTTTCGCCCGACGAGAAACACCCCCAGCGAGAATCCCAGCACGAACGTTACGCGGTACCACCGCAACCAAGGGAGTTCACTCCGCTCCGGCCACGGGTCCGGGTCGAGCGAAAGCGGATCGAATACCCGCTCTTCGTAGGCGGGATCGAGTTCCCGCGCGAAGCGAGCGTGCGTCCACGTGGGAAGGCCGGGGTTCGTCGGCGTCGCGGGCGTACCCGAACTTTCGCGCGTCACTCGCTCCTTGAGGGTCACATAACCGTTCTCGCGGCTCAGCCGCTGGACGACCCGCCGTTCCTGACGAACCGCGGCGCCGCCTCTCTGCGTCTTCAATAGCACGAGCGAGTACTCTTCCGGCGCCCAGTCGAGATCAGACCGTACGACGCAGTTCCACTCTTGGACCTGCGGAGGTTTCGAATTAACCACCGTGCTGAGCTCGTCCAGCGGAACGCTGAAAGGGGCGAAGTCGATGCGGTAGCGGACGTCATCGATCTTCGCGATGAGCAAGAGCTTACCCGCCGTGAGGTCCCGCATCGCCTCGGCGAAGGCCCGCTCTTCGTCGAAGTCGGACACGAAGAAGGGATACTCCTCACGCAACGTCGGACCCGACCGAATTCGATCGGCGACTCGATCGATCGCCATGGTTCGCGACTTCCGTTTCCAGTGCTCGTTCCAGCCCCGCTCGAAGCCCGACGACACACCTTCGGAGGAGACTCCAGCGCTTTCATCCGACATCCGCGGCGCCGCCGGGTAACGAAGAACGCTGTTGGTATAGGAGTTGGGCGTCGTCCACGCGGAGTAACGAAAACTGCGATCGGATTCGACCAGTTCGACGCTGATCGCCGAACGGTTTTGGTACGGCGTAGCCCCGTCGTGTCGTGTTTCGCTCACGAAAAGTTGCGGGGGCAGCGTAGCGTCGGAAGCGCCCCAGGCGGCGCCGATCGCCGCGATCAGGCGCTTCGCTTCTTCTTCGTGGACCGCCTCGCCTTTCGACAACGGTCGATTGAGCAGGTCGTAGTGGAGCTCCCGATCCGAATACGTGAGCAGCGGACGCCCCAGGTAGGCTTCGATTCCCGGCCAGCTATGAGCAGGCGCGATACCGAGAGGCGCCCGAGTTCCACCTTGCGACGGCGAATGCAAAACGTGATAGGTGGTCAGTCGCGGCAGCCGCAGAGCCTCGTTGCGTGCCTCCGTGGCAATCTCGCCCTGCACGACCAGTTGCCGAACCGGCTTAAGAAACGGGGCGTTCCAAGGAACCGTATCCGCTTCCTCGGGAAACATTGCGAGGAAAGGACTGTAGCCGCGGTGAGTGCCGATCCGAGCGCCAAGGTTCTTCAATCCTTCGATCGCCTCGCGTTCTTCCACGTACAGATCGCGGTGGAACTTCCACCACCCGGCGCCGCTGATGAAGAGCAGCATCGCGGCGACCGTCCACAGCAGTCCGAACTGCGGAACCAGACGCGATAGCAGCTTCAGCTTCCGTACCATACCTAAACTCGCAAACGCCCGGCGTGCGACGGGCACGCCCCAACCCTTCAACGGAAAAAGGCGCCGCGCGAGAAGCGCGGCGCCTTCTGTGATACCCGATTTCGTTCGCCGAAGCGAAGCGGCGTTCAGCCCCGTCGCTTGCCGGCGTCAGGGCGCGGTGGGGAACCAGCCGCTCGCCATGGTCGCGATGCATTTCGCGACCTGCGTCTTCCCGTCGGAATCCTTCGCCAACTCCGACTGCGCCGTCGTCAGCGCGAGACCGTCGTCCGGGGAAACCGTCGACGCGAACGTCGCTTGCAGACGGTCGATCGATCGCTGCGCATGAACTGGCGCGGCGTCGGGGAGCAGCACCGCGAACGTCGAGCGACCGATGCGGCCTGCCGGATCCTTCTCTCGCACGCTCGAGCGAAGCGCGGCGGCGATCGACTTCAGCGCCCCTTCGGCAGCCCGGAAACCCCGGCGTTCGATCAGCTCGCTATACCCGTCGAGTCGCGCGACGACGATGGCGCCCCGCCGATCTTCCGCGATCGCCTGATCGATCGCGGAGGCGAAGGCGTCTCGCGTAAGCAGCCCCGTGATCTTGTCCTGGGACGCGGCGCCGGCGGCGGTCGAATCAGGAGCGGAGACGAATTCGCGGAACTCTTCGCCGACGCGGAGGAACCCGCGATCGCGGCCCGCGTTTTTGGCGAAGTAAAGCGCCGAGTCGGAGCGCTCGATCCAGGCTTCGAGCGACGCAGCGCCCGACGTATCTCCCAGCCCCGCGCTCGAAGAAATCGTGATCGTCCGTTCGCCGGCGATCACGTCCCCGCTTCCGATCGCGGCGCGGATCGCTTCGGACGCCTGACGGCATTCCTCGGCCGTCGATCCCTCGAAAAGCACCGCGAACTCTTCGCCGCCGTAGCGGGCGACGAAGGAACCGCTCGGCGCGGCGTTCTGAATTCGTTTCGCGACCGTCTTGAGGACGACGTCGCCTGCCGGGTGGCCGAAGCGGTCGTTGACTCGCTTGAAGTGATCGACGTCGAGCATCAGCAAGGCGCTCGCCCGTCCGCGTTCCTGCTGCCCCTGGAACGCCAACGACAGGCGTTCGTCCAGGGCGCCCCGATTGAACGCCTGCGTCAGAGCGTCGATCTGCGACGCCCGGGCGCTCTGTTCCAACGCGACCGCCTGAGCCGCGAGCCGATCCTCGGCATCCTGCAGGCGGGCCTGCAATCGCGTTCCGGCTTCCAGAATCCGACGCACGCAGTCGCGGACCGATTCGTCCGAGCCGTGAGTCAGCGCCGATTCCGCCGATCGGACGCTTCCCGCGTGATCGCGAACGTCCGCGGCCAGCGTCCTCGCGATCGACTCCAGCGCCAACGTGGAGGGGGGAGGCGATTTGTCGCTCGATTTCCGCAGCCAGGCCAGCGCGAACCCGAGTGCGAACGCGGCGAGGCCGACCGTTGCGGAGACTGCCGTCGTAACAACCATCAGAAGAGCAGCCCCTCGGGGAAAAGACCGTCGTGCAAACCTCCTATCGGACGTGATATTTATCGCGGATCAGCGAAACATGATTCGGTACGCCGAAAACTGTCACTCCCTGGCCCGCAGAATCGCTTCAAGGGAACGCCCGTGAACGTAGTTGCCCTCCGTGACCTGAATACGCGAATCCATACGAAAAAAAGGCGCCGCGTCATGGGACGCAGCGCCTTTCGTTAAGTTCGATCGGACTCGCCGAAGGGCTCAGCCCCGCAGCTTGCCGCGTTTGCGGTCGGTTTCCTTCAGGAACGCCTTCCGCATACGAATCTGGGTCGGCGTGATCTCGACCAGTTCGTCGTCCTCGATGTACTCGAGGGCCGCTTCGAGCGTGAACTTGCGGGGCGGCTTGAGCTGAATGTTCTCGTCGTTGCCGCTCGCCCGCATGTTGGTCAGCTTCTTTTCCTTCGTCGGGTTCACGACGAGGTCGTTATCCCGCGCGTTTTCGCCGACGACCATCCCTTCGTAGACGTCTTCGCCGTGGCCGACGAAGAGTTCCGCCCGCTCCTGCAGTCCGTCCAGGCCGAAGGCGTTGGCGCGACCCTGAACCATCGAGATCAGCACGCCGTTGGCGCGGTGCGGGATCTCGCCTTGAGCCGGTTTGTACGAATCGAACCGGTGATGCAGGATGGCCATGCCGCCCGTCGAGTTCAGCAGCCGCGTCCGCATGCCGATCAGGCCGCGGGCGGGAATCACGAACTCGACGTGCGTGAAGTCGCCGCGGCTGGACATCTTCTGCATCTCGCCGCGCCGGGCGCCGACCAGTTCCATGACCGGTCCGACGCGATCGCTCGGCGTCTCGACGATCAGGCGCTCGTAGGGCTCTTCGTTGCCGTTCTCGGTCTTCCGGAGGATGACCTGCGGCTTGCCGACGGAGAGTTCGAACCCTTCGCGGCGCATCGTTTCGATCAGGACCGACAGGTGGAGCACGCCGCGTCCGCAGACGGCGAAGGCGTCGGAGTTCTCGACCGGTCGGACGCGGAGCGCCACGTTCCGTTCGAGTTCCTTCATCAGTCGCTCGCGAAGCTGACGCCCCGTGACGTACTTCCCTTCCTTACCGGCGAAGGGGGAGCTGTTGATCGAGAAGACCATCTCGACCGTCGGTTCGTCGACCTCGACGCGCGAGAGCGCCTGGCGGAAGTTCGGATCGGTCAGCGTGTCGCCGATTTCAGCCTTCTCGAGACCGACCAGGGCGCAGACGTCGCCCGCCGACGCTTCTTCGACCGAGACGCGTCCCAGGTTCTCGAAGACCATGACGTCCACGATCTTCGCGTCGATGAACGAGCCGTCCTTCTTCGAAATCGAGACGGTCTGGCCCGGCTTGACGGTGCCGGAGTAGATCCGCCCGATCGAGATCCGCCCGACGTAGTTCGACCAGTCGAGGGTCGTCACCAGCATCTGCAGCGGGCCGTCCTCGCGAATCTCCGGGCCCGGCACGCGTTCGACGACCAGGTCCAGCAGCGGCTCCATCGTTCCTTCGCGAACGTCCGGATCGGTGCTGGCGAAGCCCATCTTCGACGAAGCGAACAGGTAGCGGGTTTGGTCGAGGACTTCTTCCCCGCCCAGTTCCATGATCAGTTCCAGCGCCTCGTCGAGCACCTGGAGCGGCCGCGCGTCGGGACGGTCGACCTTGTTGATCAGCACGATCGGACGCAGGCCCCGTTCGAGGGCCTTGGTCAGCACGAACCGCGTCTGCGGCAGCGGACCCTCGGCGGCGTCGACCAGCAGGATGGCGCCGTCGGCCATGCTCACGACTCGCTCGACCTCGCCGCCGAAGTCGGCGTGGCCCGGCGTGTCGATGATGTTGATCTTCTTCCCCTTGAAGGGGACGGCGATGTTCTTGGCCAGGATGGTGATGCCGCGCTCGCGCTCCTGGTCGTTGCTGTCCAGGTGCGTTTCCTTCAGTTCGCCTTCGCGATACTGGCCGCTCTGCTTGAGCAGGCAATCGACGAGCGTCGTCTTGCCGTGATCGACGTGCGCGATGATGACGATATTGCGGATATCGTCGCGACGGAGCGTACCGTCAAACTCGACGGGCATTTCAGAAACCTGACTCATAGACTCTGCCCCGGCGGGGCGCCTTCCTTAAAGATATGCGAGCCGTAGGAACGGTGGGGAGCGCTCTACGGCGTGCGCTCGTTGATCCAGCTTCGACTGCGTTCGGACAGCGCTCGAAAAACCAAGCCTCGAAAAGCGGGAGCTTCAGGAGCCCTCGATTAGATCGCTTCGACGCCGGGAATCGCGGTCGAACGCAGGCGGGAGGTCGATCGTCGATTCGGTCTCGCCCTTCCGATGAGCGCTTCCCGACCCGAATCTCCGTCAGAACCGGGCCGAACCGTAATACGGCGATCCCCGGCGCCAACGACGAATTCCCCACCATAATCGGTATCAGGCAAGCCCGTCGAGGCGAAATCCTGCCCGAATGCCGACGTTTCGCGCCAACTTCGCGCAAGTGCGGCACTTGGGCGACAAGAAGACGCGCATCGTTCGCCTTTTTCGACCGCCAGCAGCGCCGGTCAACGACAGATCGCCTGAAGCATCCAAAGTCCCGCGTGCATCCCCTGCTGACGGGGCGTATAGCGGAGCGCCATCGATGCACGCCTTTCCAGAATCGCGGGCGGGGGCGCGACGCCGTACCCTTCTACTTAACTCCCGCCGCGTCCGGCAGCTTCCAGTTCATGCCGCGAAGCGTGACGTAGACGTCGCCCGGGCGAAGCTCGGACGCCTGCCGGTAGCCGGGCAGGACCTCGATGACGGAGTATTTCTCGAATCGACTGCCGTGCCCGATCCAGTCTTCGCGCCCCTGAAAGACGATGCCGCGGGGATGCTCGACCTTCAGTTCCAGCGCGATCTTGCCGTCGCCGACATAGAACTTCGTCCCGCTGACCTTCGCCGTCCCCGCGTTCAGCTGGACGACCATCCCGCCCGGTCCTTCGACGTACTGGACGCCGACGTGATCCAGCGGCAGTTCGACCTGCACGACCCGCGCGTCGATGGCGTCCTGAATCTCGCGGCTCTCCGCCGAAAGCGAATCGGCAGGCGACGCGGAAAGCAGCACGAGGAGCGTCAGAGGAAGGAGCGTCCGCATGGGCCACGTCCTGGAAGGGGAGTTAGCAGACTGACTCGACCGAGAGATGAAGACGAATCGTGCCTTCGGTCGCTTCATCCTCCCGCTTCCCGCGCGCCGCCGCCAGGCAATTTTCGAAGGCACGGAGGATTCGCGCCCTCCGCTCGCCTGGAAAGAGCGCTCAGGAATCGAGCTTCAGGAGCGGTCGTGTGAGCGCTTCCAGTTGCAGGAAGCCGATCGTCTTCCCGGCGCCGTCGACGACGCGTCCCATGTCGGCCCGCGCGTTCTGCAACTCGGTCACCGCCTTCACGTAGGTATATCCATCCAGCACCGTGGGAAGCGGGCGGAGACGCTTCCGGTCGACCCGCTCGTCGCCGGACAGAACCAGGTCGACCACGCGGACGTAGCCGATGAACTGCCGGCGTTCGTCGAGGACGGGCGCCTCGGTCCAGCGATGCCGCCGCGCCAGGCGCTGTACCTCCGACGTCGGCATGCCGAGCGGAATCGAAACCATTCGCTGCACTGGGACGCAGACCGACGCCGCCGGCTGATTCACGACCGACAGCAGATGACTGGCCAGATCGCGCTGCACGCGGCGCAGGACGCCCAGTTCGTGCCCCTCGACGATGGCGCTTTCCAGTTCCATCGAGGCGATCTGCTTGCGCACGTTCTGCGGATCGCGTCCGAAGATCCGTTCGAGCAGCCGGCTCATCGCGAACACGACGGCGGTCACCGGCAGGAACAATACGAAGCAGACCAGGAAGATCGGCCCCGTGATCTTCAGCAATCGATTGGGCGCCTCGAAGAACATTTGCTTCGGGAGCAACTCGCCGTACAGAAACAGGAGCGGCGTCGTCGCCAGCGTGACGGCCAACTCGATCCCTTCGTACGGCGGAAGCCACTGTCGGGAAGCCAGCACGATGCCGAACGAGATCGCGTAGTTCGCGACGTTGTTCCCCAGCAGCGCCGTTCCGACGAAGAATGACGGACGGTCGACCAGCCAGAGCAGCCTGCGCGCCAGACTCGACCCGTGCAGCGTCTCGCCGAGCAGGCGCAGTCGCGAAGCGCGGAAGAATCCCGTCTCCGATCCGCTGAACAGTGCGCTGAAAAAGAGCCCCACGATCAGGAGCGCCGCGACGATCACGCTTCGTCCTCCCGCTCGATCAGGGCGAGCTTGAGCAGGGCGTGGCCTCGTTGCGGAGCCTCGACCACGGTGATCTCGAACGGTCCCCAGCCGACGACGTCGCCGGCCTGGAGCAGGCGGTGCAGTTTCTCCTGCACGACGCCGGCGATCGTGACCGAGCGGCTCTCGGGCAGCTCCCGATCGAGAAACTTATGCAGCCGGCGCAGGCTCGTCACGCTGGAGACAAGCCATTCGTTCTCCGACAGGACGTGAATCGGCTTCGCGTCGAGCATGATCTTGCTGCGACTGGGCGCCAAGTTCAGGATCGTGTCGAGCAGATCCTCGAACGTCAGGATGCCGATCGTTTCGCCGAACTCGTTCACGATCGCCGCCTCGCGCTCGCGGACGCGCATCTTTTCGAGCGCGTCGGCCACCGTCGCGCACCACGGGACGTACACCACCGGCTGGGCGATGCGCTCCAGGCGCTCGTCCGGAACGTCGATCAGCTCCGGCAGGTAGAGCGATCGGGCGATGACGTCGGAGCCCGGCTCGGAGATGAAGACGTAGCTGAACGGAGCCTCCAGGTCCTGGATGTCCTTCTTCGAGACGGGCGGCTGCAGCGTCGGGAACTGGCTCCGCGGGCGCATCCACTCCTCGACCTGAATGTCGGAGAGCATCACCACGTTCCGGAGCAGCGACTGATGGACGTCGCGGAAGCGCTCGTCGGTGGTCGACTTCTCCATCAACCGTTCGAGGTCGCCCAGTTCGAGGTAGGGTTCCGGCGAAAACGAAGGCCAGAAGAGCCGCTGCGACATGATCCGGACCGCGCGGATGATCGGCATGACCGGGACGAGCGCCTTGATCGCGATCGTCAGCGGGACGGCGGCGAGCGACGCCAGGGTCTGCGCCCGGAGCGCGGCCACGCTCTTGGGGGCGAGCTCTCCGAAGAAGATGATCAGCAGCAGCGACAAGGCGCCGAAGCCGAAGGCCCAGGCGTCCGCCCCGGGCAGCGTCTCCTCGGCTCTTTCCAACCTCAGGGAGATCATCCCCGAGAGGGCGAAGTAGCCGATGTTGACGAACAGGTTCCAGAACAGGATGGCCGACAGTATCCGATCCGGATCGTCGAGCAGGGCGTCCGCCCGGCGGCCCAGCGCTCCCCGTTCCCGCAGCGCCTTGCGATCGGTCGGTCGGAGCGAGAAGTAGGCGACCTCGCTCGCCGAGAAAAAGGCGGAGAACGCCAGCAACGCGAGCATGCCGAACGCGGACGGGAGCGACTCCAGAGCGATCTCGTACAACGTCTCTCTCGATAGAGCCTTCTGGCGAGCGGAGGGCGTCAGCCTTCCGTGTCTGTCTGGATGATCGCCGGGAAAACCACGGAGGGCTGACGCCCTCCGCTCGCCTGCTTCTCGTTCACTCCTCGCCCTGGGCCGGCGAACGCCCGCCGGAGGCGATGTCGAACTCGTTCAGCGCCGGTATCAGCATAGCGCACGCGGTGAAGCCGTACACGATCGTCGAGACCAGAAAGACGGCCAGGTTCTGCCGCAGGAGAAAGCTGGTGATGGCGTAAAAGGTCGCGAACGGAAGCAGCATCGACGCCAGCCCGATCGCCGGCGACGGATTGCGATGCCCCAGCGCCAGGAACAGGCCGATGCCGCCTCCCAGGATCAACGCCAGGAACGGCGCGAGCTGCGTCTGGAACGATCCCGACAGCGAGATCATCAGGAACATGCAGGTCAGCACGCCCAGGAACAGGAAGAAGACCGTCCCGAGGCTGACGCCGATCGCCGACCGCGAATTCGCGTAAGCCATGCCGCAGTGAATGCCCAGCACGGCGACGAAGACGTCCAGCGTCAGCAGGCCGCCAAGCAGGAAGAAGAGATCCTCCGTCGTCAGGCCGCCCCGCACGTAGAGATAAAGGCAGCAGACCAGCGGCAGCAGGACCATCTCCTTCGTGGTCCAGAGCACGCCCAGCAGCTTGCCGAGCATGAACTCCCGCGGCTTCAGATCGGTCGCCAGCAGCAGGTCGAGCGCCTTCACGTCGCGCTCGTTCGTGATCGACGTCACGGCCAGCGAGTTGACGATCACCAGGCTCAAGAGAAAGAACGGAACGAGCGCCTTCACCGACGGAGCGAGCGTCGCGGCGAAACCGTCGTCAGCGACCGCGACGACGTTCTGCGTCAGGGAATGGACGGCCGCCAGCGTCGCGAGGGCGAGCAGCACGTAGGTCGCGCGGATCGCCAGGATCTTCTTGCCGTAGGCCCAGGTGCAGACCTCCCGCCACAGGACGGGGTTCTTCCAGACCTCGCGCCGTTTCGCAGGCGTCTTCGCAGCCGCGGCGACCCGGGCGGTTCCTTCCGCGGTGATGAACTTCGAGCCTTCGCTCTCCGCGTCGAAGATGCTGTCCGCGGAGTTCTCCTGGACGTGGCGAATGCGGACTTCGCGGGTCGGATTCCAGGCTCGCACCCGGGCGACCGCGATGCCGTTGAGCACGATCGCCGCGACGATCGCGACCAGGCCGTACGCGAACGCATCCGGGTCGATCGGAAAGAGGCTTTCCCCGACGAACGACGGCGCGGCCGCCGCCAGGATCGCCCGCAGCGGATCGAACCAGACGGCGATCCGCTCCGTCGGAAGGCCGAACCACGATTCCCCCAGCGCTCCGGCGTAGACGGCTTCGCCCAGCGCGACCCAGATCACGATGCCGATCGCCGCCAGGGCGAGCGTCTGGAAGGTTTTCTCTCGCCAGAAAGCGAGCGCTCCGCCGATCGATCCGGTCACCGCCATCGTGGCGAGCGTGACCCAGTAGACGGCGATCACCTGGGCCAGCGACACGCCGCCCATCAGCGTCAGCGAAAGCAGCACGGGAAATCCCGCCGCGAGCAGCGACAGACCGATCACCATGCTGGCGGAAAGCTTGCCGAGCACCAGTTCGGCGTTGCTCATCCGCGTGAGAAGCAACAACAGGATCGTCTGCTTATCCTTCTCTTGCGCGACGGAACTGGCCGCCTGCATCGCCGACAGAAACGCGAACAGCGCCAGTTGCAGCGGGGCCAGCATCTGAAACAGCACGGCGCTGAATCGCGACAAGTCGCCCACGTTCTGCAACGCCTGCGTCCCGGTGATCAGCAGCCAGGCCGTGCAGAGCAGAATGATCAGCGCGCCGACGTAGACGGCGCGAAAGAAATAGAACCGCGGCCGCCGGGGGGTGACCGTCACCTCCCGGAAAAAGACAGGACCGAGCATGAGCCGCGTTCTTCGCCTTGGGCGCCGCGCGTCGCGAGAGATACCGAAAGGCCGAAACGGAGCGTGCGAAACGCCTTCAGCCGAGGCCGCATTGTAGACGGGCGCCGCAAACCGTGGAATTCGGAGCAGAATGAGCCCTGGCGTAAGCTTCGACTGCGACCTGTACCGCTGCTGGCTCGCCCGAATCCTGTTGGGTACGGACCGTGCATTGACCCATGTGCCACTGCTGGCTTGTCCAGCAGTGCAGCGGGCGGCGTTTCGTTCGTCCATCCCCGTCGTCGTTTCCCGAATGAATGGTCTCGATTTTCGAGCGTCGATTTCGTGATGGATCCGCTCGCGAAGTCGAAATCCCTTCCGGGGCCCTGCACTGCTGGACAAGCCAGCAGTGGCACACCAAGGCGAATCGGAGTTGGATCTCGATTCCATATTTCTTGCGATCCTCTTCAAATAATCTCCCCCTGCTGCGCATCGACGTAGCGGACGAAGACGCTCGGAGCGACGGTTGGCGGACGCGAAGCGGTTAGCTCCGGAGGAGATCGCGACGCTCTACTCCCTGCACGGGGAGGAGTTGCGGCAGTTCCTCCGCGCGCTGCTGCGGGACGACTCGCTCGCCGCCGACGCGCTCCAGACGACGTACGCCCGGCTCCTCGAACGGGGGCATGAATCGTCGGTCGATCGTCGCCGGTCGTGGCTGTTCCAGGTCGCCTATCGCGAGGCCATGCTCCTTCGCCGGAAGGCGAAGACGCGACAGAACGCCCAGGACCGGCTGATCCAGAATGCGAACGCGACGCCGGTCGACGACCGGCCCGAGATACAGATGATCCGGCAGGAACGACTCGCTCGCCTCCGAAAGGCGATCGACGGCCTGCCGGAAAGCCAGCGACAGGCACTGGAACTGAAGATTTACGAAGAGTTCACGTTCCGGGAAATCGCCGAACGACTCGGCATCCCCCTCGGAACGGCGCTCGCCCGCGTGCGAGCCGCGACGTTGCGGCTCCGGCGCGAACTGGATGACAGCGAATGAATCGACCCGATCGAGACCAAGAAGAAGCTTCGCCGGCCGACGACCGGTTCTGGCAGGCGTTCGCGCAGGCGGCCGGGTTCGACGACGAACTTCGCGAACTGATCGCTTCGGGCGAGATCGACGCCGACGCGGCGAATCTTGCGGCTTTCGAGCGCGAGGACGATCTCACGGCCGAAGATCTCCTGGCCGCGGATCGGCTGCACGAGTCGCTGCTGGCCGTTCGCCAGCCCTCGGTCGAGCCCGTTACGCTTCAGCCCGCGATGGTCGAACTGGCCGCACGGGAGCCCTGTGACAACGTCGCTCGCCCTTCGCGCAGGCAATACGGCTGGCTCGCCGCCCTGTCGATCGTCACGCTGGCTTCCGTCGCGGTCGTCGCATCGACCCTGTTCCTCGGCGACGACGGAACGGGCGTCGGCGCCGCGAATGCGGAGGTCGCTTCCGCCGAACGCCTGGCCGAGGAGTGGATCGCCCTGCTCGACGAGGCTCCGCTGCGCGACGTCGCGACGCCCCAAGAGACCGAATTCGACGCGGATCCTGCGGTCGATACCTTCGACTTCGAAGAGACGCCCGAGTGGCTCGTGCTCGCGATCGCTCACAAGGCCGAACTCTCCGCCGACGTCGTCGAGGAGGCCGCCCCGTGAGTTGCCTGCTCCGCTCATTCCGCCACCTCTCTCCCGCCCTCGCGACCCTGGCGGCGTTAGCCTTTCTGAGCGTCGCTTCGCTGCACGCCCAGCCCGCCGAAAAGCCGTCCGCACAAAACCCCTCTCGCGCGGAGAAGCAGGACGATCCGTCGGCGAACCCGCCTGAGAAGAAATCGCCGGCAAAGCGTCCGGTCGAGAAGCCGTCGGTCGAAAAGAAGTCCGACGACGCGAAGCCGGACGAGAAGAAGCCCCATGCCGACCGCCCGACGCCGAAGAAGGCCGAGGACCGCAAGTCCGATCGCGAGGTCGTCGCGAAGGCGTTCGCGGAAGAGCATCACCCCGAGCTCGCGTCGCTTCTGCGAACGCTGGAGAAGATGCATCCGCAGGCTTACCAGGCCGCGGTTCGCGACGTCGCGCGAGCGGCCGATCGCCTGAATGCTCTGAAAGAACGCGACGACGAGCGCTACGCACGGGAACTGAAAGTCTGGAAGACCCGGTCGCGAGTCCATGTCGTCTCCGCCGAGTATCGCGTCTCCCCCGACGCCGCCCTCGAGAGTTCTCTCCGCCAGTTGATGCAGGACGAACTTCAGGCCAAGCGCGAGCTGCTCGCGTTCGACCGCGAACGGGCCGAGAAGCGCCTGGAACAACTCGACCGGGAACTGCGCGAGCTGGACGAGAAAGGCTCCGCGATGATCGACCGCCAGATCGAGCGCCTGCCGAAGGTTCCCGCCTCGGTCCTGAAGACGAAGCCGAAGAACTGAAGACTTGCAACGACCCCACTGCCTGACCGCCCACCGATTGAACGCTTCTGCGTTTCATGGAGGCTCGCCGAACGTGACCCGAAAACTCGCCGCTCTCGCCGCCCTGCTCGCCTTCGCCGTCGTCGGGCCGAGCGTCTTTCGCTCGGTTCAGGCCGACGAGAACGCCGAAATCCTGGCGCCGATCTACGAACGGTTCGCCGCCGAGGACGTCGACGAAGTCCCCAGCATGCAGCGCCACGTGCTGCCGATGATGGGACGCCTGGGCTGCAACGGACGCGCCTGTCACGGCTCGTTCCAGGGTCGCGGCGGATTCCAGCTCTCCCTGTTCGGCTATGACTTCCAGGCCGACCATTCGGCGCTGATGGACGACAACGCGGGTCGCGTCCTCGTCGATCTGCCCGAAGAGAGCCTGATCGTCACCAAGCCGACCGACGAAAGCCTGCACGAAGGGGGCAAGCGCTTCGAAGCGGGCGGCTGGGAACAGCGCGTGCTGCTCCGCTGGATCGAAGGAGGCGCTCCCTTCGACAAGGACGACGTCGAGAAGCTCGTCGAACTGACCGTCGAGCCGCCGGAACTGATCTTCGACCAGCCGGGCGAAACCCGATCGCTCAAGGCGGTCGCCGTCTGGGAAGACGGTTCGCGGGAAGACGTCACCGCGCTCTGCCGCTTCCAGACCAACGACGAATCGGTCGCGACGATCGACGCCCAGGGCGCCGTGACCAGCGCCGGCAAGGGCGATACGCATGTGGTCGTGTTCTACGACAAGGCAGTCGTCCCGATCCCCACGATGATGGCGATGAGCGACCTCGTCGGCGAAAAGTATCCTGAGGTCGCCGCGAGCACCAAGATCGACGAACTGGCGATCGAGAAACTGAAGAAGGTCGGCGTCGTCCCCTCTGACGTCTGCGACGACGCGACGTTCCTGCGCCGCGTGCGGCTCGACCTGACGGGCACCCTGCCGTCGACCTCCGAGGTGGAAACGTTCCTCGCCGACGCGTCCTCTGACAAGCGTCAGAAGAAGATCGACGAACTGCTGGAGACGCCGGAGTACGCCGCCTGGTGGGCGACGAAGTTCTCCGACTGGACCGGCAACAACGATCGGCAGCTCAACAACACCCTGCAGCGCGCGAAGTCGTCGAAGGAATGGTACGACTGGCTCGCCGCGCGGCTGCGGGAGAACGCTCCGTACGATCGGATGGTCGAAGAGATCCTGGTCGCCGACGCCATCGACGGCGAACAGGAATACCGCGACTGGTGCGCCGACGCGAGCGCGCTCTATCGCGACGATCCTCAATCGAGCTTCGAAGACCAGGAGTCGATGCCCTACTTCTGGGCGCGGCAGAACGTCCGGGCGAAAGAGGACAAGACGATCGCCGTCGCCTACTCGTTCCTCGGCATCCGCATCCAGTGCGCCCAGTGCCACAAGCATCCGTTCGACCAGTGGTCGAAGGACGACTTCGAGGAATTCACGAAGTTCTTCGAGCGAGTGAACTACCGCACCAGCGGCGCTGGCCCTCTCAAGCCGGTCTACGAAGAGATCCTGACGGAAGCCGGCTTCGAGCCCGGAAAGCTCCGGGGGAACGAACTGCAGAAGAAGCTCCCCGAAGCGCTCGCCGCGGGGAACGTGGTTCCGATTCCCTACATCGGCATCGATCCGATCAAGCAGGTGACCGCTTCCCGCAAGGACAAGAAGGGAAAGAACGTTCGCGAACGGAAGCCCGATCCGAAGCTGTCGCAGGCGCGAATGCTCGGCGGCGAAGTCATCGATCTGGACAAGGTCGACGACCCCCGGCAGCCGGTGATGGAATGGCTTCGCGATCCGGCGAACCCCTACTTCGCCAAGTCGATCGCCAACCGCATCTGGGCGAACTACTTCCACCGCGGGCTGGTCGAACCGGCGGACGATCTGAACCTGGCCAATCCGCCGAGCAACGCGGCGATCCTCGATCACCTGGCGACGGGGTTCGTGCAGAACGCCTTCGACCTGAAGTGGCTCCACCGGGAGATCTGCAACTCGGACACCTACCAGCGAAGCTGGGAAACGAACGAGACCAACCTGCTGGACGAACGCAACTTCAGCCATGCCGTCCTGCGACGCCTGCCGGCCGAAGCGGCGTACGACGCGGTCTATCTCGCCTCGCTCAGCGACGACGTGCGGAACGAAACGGCGCAGGATCTCGATAAGCGGGCGATCTCCTTCGCCGGCGTTCAGAACGGCGGCGACTCGAAGGCGAGCGCGTTCGCGCTCTCCGTCTTCGGCAAGTCGCTCCGCGAACAGAACTGCGACTGCGATCGCTCGGCCGAACCGAACCTGCTCCAGACCTGCTTCCTGCAGAACGATCAGGAAGCCCTGGCCATGATCGATCAGAAGGGGGGCTGGATCAGCGAACTCGAAAAGCGCTGGGGCATCGCCAGCGCCGACGAAGGCGCCCGCGCGGGCGAACGTCGAAAACTCGCGAACTTCGAGACGCAACTCGACAAGGCGAAGAAGGCGCTGCGTGCGGCTCAACGCCAGAACGAGCCGGCCAAGATCAAACGCGCTCGCGCTCAGGTCGAACGCTGCGAGGATCAGATCGCGGCGCTCGGGGCCAGCCGACAGCAGCAGACCGAAGCGGCGAAGTCGACCGTCGCGGACGAGCTCGAACGGACGATTGAAGTCGCCTATCTCCGCACGCTCAGCCGCTACCCCAGCGACGACGAGCGGACGGTCTCTCGCGAGTACATCGCCGAGTCCGCCAACCCGGGCGAAGGCGTCCGCGGCCTGCTCTGGGCCCTGATCAACACCAAGGAATTCATCGTCAATCATTGACGACGGAACGAAACGTCCGGTCGATCGACTTCATCCGCTCCTTCGGGTGGCGCTGGCTCTGCCAGTGAGGAATCTGATTTCGATCCGCCTACTTAGACAGCAAATCCAGGGTTCGACACTGGCAGAGCCAGTGCCACCCGGGAAGAGCCAGACCTGACGCGACGAATCGCTTCGACGCACTCCGTCACCTTCTCAGCCGAACGCTTCACAAGGACGAATACGATGGCGACCAACCGCACGTGCGACGGAGCGACCCGTCGCGACTTTCTTCGAGCGGGCGCTCTGGGCGTCGGCGGACTGTCGCTGGCCAGCTACCTCCGCATGTCCCATGCGGGCGAGACGAACGACCGCGGCGCCAAGGCGGGCATCTTCATCAACCTCGCCGGCGGTCCCAGCCACCTCGATACGTTCGACCTGAAGCCCGAAGCCGCGGCCGAATATCGCGGCTCGTTCAACCCGATCGACACCAACGTCCCAGGCATCCGGATCAGCGAGCACCTGCCGAACCTGGCGAAGTGCGCCGACAAGTACGCCATCCTTCGCGGCGTCTCGCATACGCTCGCCGCGCATGCGTTGGGATCGGAGTACGTCAACACGGGCAGCCGTCCGCTCGCCTCCCTCGAATACCCCGGCTACGGCGCCGTCTTCACGAAGGAGACCACGCCGCCGACCGACCTGCCCCCGTTCGTGGCGATTCCGAGCAGTCCGCAGAAGTCGGGTTTCCTCGGCATCCAATACGCTCCCTTCAACACGAACTCGGCGCCCCGCGCGGGCCAGCCCTTCTCGGTACGCGGCATCTCGCTGTCGAAGTCGCTGACCGTCGAAGAGATCGAGCGCCGCACGTCGCTCCTGCAGAAGCTGGATCAGACCTTCGCCCAGGCGGAGAAGCAGGATTCGCTGCTGACGGGCCTCGACCGGTTCTCGCAGCAGGCGAACGAGATCCTGACCTCCAGCGCCGCACGCGAGGCGTTCGACGTGAGCAAGGAATCGCCCGCGTTCGCCCAACGGTTCGGGACCGACTCGTTCGGCCTCTCCTGCATGCTCGCCATCCGGCTGGTCGAGGCAGGCGTGAAGTTCGTGACGCTCAACCTCGGCGGCTGGGACACTCACCAGGACAACTGGACGCGGCTGAAGACCAACCTGCTGCCGAAGCTCGACGCCGGTCTCGCGGGACTCTTCACCGGGCTGGAAGAGCGGGGCCTGCTGTCGGAGACGGCGGTCCTCGTGACCGGCGAATTCGGACGAACCCCCAAAATCAACACGCGCAGCGCCGAAGGGGGGCGCGATCACTATCCGCGATGTATGTTCATGTTGGCGGCCGGCGGGCGAGTCCGCGGCGGCCAGGTCGTCGGCGAAAGCGACGACAACGCCTCGATGCCGCGTCACGAGGCGATCACGCCCGACGACGTCGCCGCGACGTTCTACGCCAACCTCGGCATCGATCCGTCGACCGAGTACCAGACCGAATCGGGTCGTCCGATCACCCTGGTCCGCGACGGCAAGGTCCTGAATCAACTCTTCAGCTAGTAGCTGACTATCCCGCACGCATCCGGACGTCCATGACGGTCGTCCGACCTGTTCGTCATCTCTCCACGCAAGCTTCGTCGGCAAGGGACCGACCGCCGAAGCAGGTTTCCGCTTCTCGGAGTTTCGCTCGCTATGATTCGCACGCTGCTCTCGATCTCGCTCGCCTTCGCCTTCGCCCTTCCGGTTCTGGCGGACGACCCCGCCGCTCCCAAAAAGGAGGGCGACAAACCGGCCGCCAAGGCTAAGGAGGGCGACAAGCCGGCCAAGAAGAAGAAAGAAGCCGACCTGACGAAGGGTCCGCAGCTTCGCGGCGTCGTCAAGCCGATCGAATCGAAGGTCGACCTGACCGCCGATCAGAAGGCCAAAGTCGACGCGCTCGTCGCCGAACTGCAGCCGAAGTATCGCGAAGCCATGCAGGGCGTGAAGCTCACCCCGGAGCAGCAGGAAGCCCGTAAGGCGGCCCAGGCGAAGGCCAAGGCTGACGGTCTGAAGGGCGACAAGGCGGCCAAGGCCGTGCAGGAAGCGCTGAAGCTCACCGCCGAGCAGAAGGCCGCGATGGAGAAGCAGACCGCGATCACGAACGATTTCCGCGAAAAGTTCCGGGCCCTGCTGACGCCCGAGCAGCTCGCCTCGCTGAAGAAGAAGCCCGCGAACAAGGAGTGATCTTCGGATCGCTCGCCCCATCCGGCCTTTTCGGCCCTCGAACGACCTCCTGCGAACTTTCGCCGGGAGGTCGCTTCATTTCAGGATCCAGCGGGCCGCCTAGAATAAATGGGCGTCCGCCGCGAACGGAGAAGTGGCCGCCCTCTTCGCCGGTCCCCGATCTGGTCCCTTGATGCGTTACCCCCGTCTCGAAATCTCGATCGTCGCATGCGTCCTGGCGGCGCTGGCGGGGGGGCTTGCGCTCTGGCAGTTGCCCGCGCTGGTGGAGAGCCTCGACCGGGCGCGGGAACTGGGGCCGGGCTGGTTCTGGTCGTACGTCGTCGCCCTGATCGTCGCGGCAGGCGCTCTCGTCGGCGGCGTCACCGCCCTTCTGTGGAAGCTGCTGGCCCGCAGCCGGGAGGGGAACCTCCGCCGGGAACAGCAGAATCAGAACCCGAGCGCTCTGTCGCTCGACGAACTGAATCGCCAGATCGACGACAACGAACGCCGCATGACGGCCCTGCGCGAGAAGAAGGCCCTCGACGAAAAGACGCTCGCCGTCGTGGCGGAAAAGGAAAAGGCGCTCGCGAGCCGGCGGGAACTGAAGAAGCTGGAGATCGTCGCGTTCGGTTCGATCAGCAGCGGCAAGTCGTCGCTTTTGAATCTCCTCGCGGGGAAGGACCTCTTCGCAGTCGACGCCCGGGGCGGAACGACCGTCACGCGGAACGAGATCCCTCTGCCCGGCGTCGCGGAGACCTGGCTCGTCGATACGCCCGGCCTGGGAGAGATCGACGGCGCGGCTCATGTCCGTCATTCGACCGAGGCGGCGAAGAACGCCGACGTCGTCCTGCTGGTCGTCGACGGACCGCTCCGGCAGACGGAGGTCCGCCTGAGCGAGCGCCTGGCGGAGATGGAGAAGCGGATCCTCGTCTGCGTGAACAAGTCCGACTGGTACTCGCCCTCCGACCAGGAAAAACTCAGGAGCCAGATCGCCGAGCAGTCGGGCCAGACCGTGAAGCCGGGGGAGATCCTCTTCGTCCGCTCGCAGCCGACGAATCGCACGCGTACGCGACTGCTGGCCGACGGATCCGAAATCGACGAACAGGTCGTCGTGGCGCCCGACATCGCCGCGCTGACGAAGCGGCTGGAGCGAATCGTCCGCGAGGACGGCGAGCGCCTGCGCACGGAGAACGTGCTCGGTCAGTCTCGGCGTCTCGTGCAGGAGGCGGAGGTCGAAGCCGAACTCGCCCTCGACAAGAAGGCCCGGCGGATCGTCGACATGCACATGTGGGGCGCGGCGAGCGCGGCCGCGGCGGTCCCTTCGCCCGCGCTCGATCTGGTCGCCGGCGCCGCGATCAACGTGCGGATGGCGATGGAACTGGCCAAGCTGTACGACCAGAAATTCGACTACGAAGACGCCAAGCGCCTGCTGACCCAGATGGGGAAGATCCTGATCCTGAATCTGGGTCTCTCCGCTGGCGCCCCGATCGCGGCGAGCGCCGTCGGCTCGATGTTCAAGACTGTCCCCGGCGTCGGCACCGTCGCCGGCGCCTCGCTGCAGTTCCTCGCCAACGCGCTGGTCACCCGCTGGGTCGGCTACGTCCTGATCGAGTACTTCAAGCACAAGATGAAGCTGCCCGAGGGAGGCCTCGCCGGCATCGCCCGAAAGGAATGGGAGAAGCTCACCACCGTCGCCGAACTCAGGAAACTCTGGACCGTCGCGCGCGAAAAGCTTCCGACCCAGAAGACGGAGGCCTGAGCGATGGCGGGCGAAAACTGCCTCGGCTGCGGACGTTCGATGCAGGGGAAAGCCTTCTCGATCTGCCCCCACTGCGGACGCTACATGGCGACCCGCACCGGCGGCGAAATCGCGGTTATCTTCGCGGTCAGCATCGTTATCGCGGTGGTCGTGTGCGTCGGGCTGGTGGTCATCCTGTGGAACTTCGCCTGAATGTCCGACCATGCTTCGCTGCCAGGCGATGCCTGATTTACAAGACTGCAAGACTTACTGAAGTAGCCGTCAGGCGATGCCTGACCTACAGGACTGATACGAACCGCGCATGACCCTCTCCGAAGAATCTACCGACCCGGACGCCGATCGCCCGGTTGCGCTCGACGAGCCGATCGTCGATCCGAAAATCGTCTCGGACGATCCGGGGTTCCGCGACGCGAACAAGGCGCTGAAGAAGACGCTGTCGAATCTGCGCGGCTGCAGCGACGCGGAACGCGAGGCCCTGCTCGACAGCTTCGGCAAGATCGAGCAGATGATCAAAAAGCTCGAGACGGGCCGCGTCGAAATCGCCGTCTTCGGAGAGATCTCGACCGGCAAGTCGGCGCTCATCAACGCCCTGATCGGTCGCGAAGTCACCTCCGTCGACGTTCGCGGCGGCTGGACCAAGGAAGTCTGGGGCGTCGCCTGGGACGGCGTCGGCTATCGCGTCCCGGGTCTCGGAACGTCCGAACTGGTACTGGTCGATACGCCCGGGCTGAACGAGGTCCGCGGCGCCAGTCGCGGCGACATGGCCGTCGAGGCGGTCGCCCGCGCCGACATCGTCCTGTTCGTCAGCGACTCCGATTTGAACGACGTGGAGTGGAACGCGCTGCTGGAAATCGTCAGCGCGTCGAAGCCCGTGCTGTTCGTCCTGAACAAGGTCGATCTCTACTCGCCCAAGCAGCTCGAACGGCTGATCGAAACGCTCCGCGACGATCGGCTGAAGGAGCTGATCGGGCCGGAGGATTTTCTCCTCTGCTCCGCCGACCCGCGGGAGAAGGAGTACGTCATCCAGGCGCCCGACGGCAGCGAACGGAGCGAGTGGCGCAAGCCCCAGCCGCAGATCGTCGAACTCAAGCGGCGGATCCTGGAAATCCTGGAACGCGAAGGGAAGGCGCTGATCGCGGTCAACGCGGCGATGTACGCCTCCGACCATGACGATCGGATCACGGCGACGAAGGTCCGCCTGCGGGAGACCCGCGCGAACGCGGCGATCTGGAGCTGCGCCGTCACCAAGGGCGCCGCGGTCGCCTTCAACCCGGTGCCGGGCGTCGACATCATCGCCGGCGTCGGCGTCGACGCCACGATGATCGTCTGGCTGAGCCGGATCTACGGCCTGCCGATGAATCTGAAGAACGCGCAGAAGCTGGTCGCCAGCCTGAGCGTCGCGGTCGGCGCCGTGACCGCGAGCGAGATCGCCTCGCACATCGCGATCGGCCTGCTCAAGGCGACGACGCTCGGCTGGGCCACGCCCTTCACCGCCGCGCCTCAGGGCGCCATCGCCGCGTTCAGCTCCTACATCGTCGGCCAGGCCGCGAAGGAATACTTCGAGCATGGCGGCGATTGGGGCGCGGAAGGCCCCAAGGCGACCGTCCGCCGGATCCTCGACCAGACCGACCGTGCCGGAGTCCTCTCGCGTCTCAAGAAAGAGATCCTCGCCAAGGTCGACCGCAATCGGCATGCGCGGCCCCAGACCGGGTTCTTCGGCGAGAAGATCGACGAGAAGAAGTAAGGAAGCTGAGACAGACGATGGTTGCGTAGACGTAGCGGAGGACGTTCGAACGATGGCTAAGACGACAGGCAACGCGAGTGCACTCGTTCAGCACCAAGAGCCTCGCGACGACGATCCCTTCCATGGCTGGTCGCCGAGACCCATTCGGTGCCAATGGCTTGACGGCGACGAGCAGACCGTCGAGTCCGCGGACGTAGTTCGGATCGTGCTCGACGGCGATCGCGGTAGTTGCGAACACTGGTCGAACTTCCGCTATCAACGCGACTTTTTCCGAGAGGTAGAGGCCTTCATCGGACCGTCTCCCGCAGTCATCGTTAGTCCTGCCGGAACCATCACGACCTACGTCGAATCATTGGAAGCGGAGTTGTCCTCGCTCCAACAAGGCCTCGCGAAACTCCAAGCGGCGCTCTCGCAGTGCAGTCCAAGCGACCGCGAGTGGCTCGTGGGGATCGACGGATGCGTACCTGGTGAGTCGACGCCGCTACAGACGGTCGTCCACCATCAGGGCGAGACTCAGCTTTCAGTCGCCAACACCGCAGTCAAACTCTATCCCGCTCCGGGTGAGGCGGGGACGTTGGTCGGCTCAAGGCTATGCGCGCTCCGCGGAGCGGTGCCTCCCGAACTTGCTACGGGTCGCCTGGCCTCGACTTCAGTAGGAGCCTTCCTCGGCCTCGTCTGTGCCGACGCCGTCCCCTTTTCTCAACGGTCGTTCGCGAACCTCCGCGACGAAATTAGAATCGCAGTTCGAGAGCATTTGCGCCAGGTGGCGACGACTGCACCGACGCCGGAGTACGTTCTGATGGCGACTCATTGGCAGGAACCAGGAACCGGCGGGAGCTTCCGCAACGCGGCAAACGTGCTGGCCGAGGAAATCGGCGCCACCGTAGTCACGACTTTTCGAGCTCCGAAGGGATCGTTGGCGGCCACAGCGAAGCGCTTTGCGCCTGTCGGTCCCAAAGCGGCGAAAGTCGCGACGCTCCTCGTCTACGACACTTGATGCTGATCGCCGATGACAGCATTGACTTAGACTGGTGAGGACGCCGCCTTTCCCTTCTTCGCCGGACCGTGCCATGTCTCGAATGCCCGCTGCTTTGGTCCTGTCTCTCGTCGCATCGCTCGCTCTGGCGTTCCACGTATTCGCCGCAGAATCGAAGCCGCCGCATATCTGCTTCTTCCTGGTCGACGACCTGGGCTCGCATGACGTCGGGTTCACGGGCGGGACGCAGATCGCGACGCCGAACATCGACGCGATCGCGAAGGAGGGGGCGATCCTGGAGCAGTTCTACGTCATGCCGGTCTGCACCCCGACGCGGGCGGCGTTTTTGACGGGGCGTTATCCGATTCGCTACGGCCTGCAGACGGGCGTCATCAATCCGACCGAGCCGTTCAGCCTGCCGGTCGAGGAGAAGACGCTCGCCCAGGCGCTGAAGGAGCTCGGCTACGCCACGGCCATCGTCGGCAAGTGGCATCTCGGCTTCCATGATCCGCAGTGGCTGCCGACGCGGCGCGGGTTCGACACGCACTACGGTCACTACAACGGCGCCCTCGATTACTTCACGCACGAACGTGACGGCGGCTTCGACTGGCACCGCGACGAAAAGACCAGCCGGGACGAAGGCTACGCCACGACCCTCCTCGCGGACGAAGCCGTGCGGATCGTCGAGAAGGCCGACGCGTCGAAGCCGCTGTTTCTGTATCTGCCGTTCAACGGCGTCCACTCGCCGATGCAGGCGCCGGAGGACCGGCTGGCGAAGTATGCCCATCTCAAGCCGCCCGGCCGCGCGAAGATGGCGGCCATGCTCGACGTGGTGGACGAGTCGATCGGTCGCGTTCGAGAGGCCTTCGCCCAGCGCGGCTTCGATCAGAACGTGATCTATCTCTTCTCGACCGATAACGGCGGACCGAACCCGGGCAACGTAACCGACAACGGCCAGTTCCGGGCGGGGAAGGGGACGCTCTACGAAGGGGGCGTCCGGTCGTGCGCCGCGATCAGTTGGAAGGGGCAGGTCGAGCCAGGCACGCGCGTCGCCGCCCCGATGCACGTCGTCGATCTCTATCCCACGCTGCTGAAACTCGCGGGCGGAAACGTCGAACAGAAGCTGCCGACTGGCGCACGCCAGCTACCGCTGGATGGTCGCGACGTCTGGCCCTGCATCGCGGAGCACGCGGCCTCGCCCCACGAAGTGATCCTGATCAACGCGGAAAAGGACCGCGGCGCCCTGCGGAAGGACGACTGGAAGTTGATCGTCTATGAACCCGCGAACGGGCCGCGACGCGGACGAGGGGGAGCGAACCGGCCGGGGCGACAAGCAGGTCAGCCGAACGCAGCCCCCTCCGACGGTCGCCGCCTCGAGCTCTACGACCTGGCGAGCGACGTCGGCGAGAAGGTGAACGTCGCCGACCAGCATCCGAAGATCGTCGCCGACCTGGTCGCCCGGTACGACCGTTACCTCGCGGAGTCCGTCCCGGCGCTCGATCTGGCCGGCATCAAGCCGGTCCCGCAACAGAAGGTCTGGGGCGAATTGACGGGGAAGTAGTCGCTCGCCTCAAGATCGCGTCTCGCGAAACGGTAGCGGCCTGTGCGCTGGTTACGCGGCGATTCAGATCGCCGGGAACGCTACAGGTGAGTGCGACACGCACTAACTAGCCCGCTGCGGCGGGGAGCTCAACTCCGCGGCGGTCTCGGCGCCGACGGCGATGGGGAGCGGGACGATGCCCAGGCGTGCGTAGATCGGCATCACCTGCTCGCGAATCGCGGGCAGCTCGCGATGCAGATACGCGGCGCCGAGCAGGCAGGCGACGCCTCCGAAGGTGAGCGCGAAGGGCGCTCCGAAGCGTTCCGCGATCGCGCCCGCCAGCAGGCTGCCGATCGGGGCGGTCCCCATGAACGCGGTCGTGTACAAACTCATCACGCGACCGCGCTTGTCTTCGTCGACGATCGTCTGCAGCAGCGTCGCGTTGGCCGCCATCTGAAACATCATGCAGAAGCCGGTCCCGACGAGCAGCGCCAGCGAGACCGCCGTCCACTGCGACCAGGCGAAGAGGATCATCAGCAGGCCGAGCGCCGCCGTCGCGCGAACGATCTTGGAGCCCAGGCCCAGCACGCTTTCGCGCGATGTGAGATAGATCGCGCTTCCCAGCGCCCCCAGGCCCGACGCGCCCGCGAGGAAGCCGAACAGCGACGGTCCGCCTTGCAGGATGTCCTCCGCATAAACCGGCAGCAGCGTCGACAGGGGCATGCCCATCATGCTGACCAGCGCGATCATCAGCAGGATCGTGCGGATCGGACGAAAGCCGAAGGCGTACTGAAACCCCTCGATCAGCCCCCGTCCGACTGAAAGGCCGGGCACGATCCGACGCCCCGGCAGATCCCGCATCAGCAGCGCGGCCCCGATCGTGGCTGAGAACGACGCCGCGTTGATCCCGAAGCAGACGGTCGGTCCCCAGAGCGCGATGACCAGCCCGGCCAGGAACGGCCCGATCATGCGACTCCCGTTCACGACCGTCGAGTTCAGCGCGATCGCGTTGGGCAGGTCCTTCCGATTCGGAAGCATTTCGGCCAGGAAGGCCTGGCGGTTCGGCATGTCGAACGCGTTGACCAACCCCTGCAGCGCGGCCAGCACGAAGACGTGCCAGACCTGGATCCAGTTCGACAGCGAAAGCGCGAAGAGCACGAGGGATAGAAGCATCGCACAGGACTGCGTGACGTAGAGCGTCGTCCGGCGATCCAGCCGATCGGTGAAGACGCCGCCGAGCGGGGCGACGAAGAAGGTCGGAATCTGACCGACGAAGCTGACCGCGCCGAGCAGCAGGGGCGATTCGGTCAGCGCGAAGACCAGCCACGCGAGGGCGATCTGCTGCATCCAGGTGCCGACGAACGAAACGGCCTGGCCGAATTCGTAGAGTCGGAAATTGCGATGGACCAGAGCGCGGCCCATCACGGCGAGCTTCGACATGCCATGCAATCGAGGCGGGACGATCCGTCGCGCGACGTCCTACGTACGCAACGGCGCATTCTAGGCACGCGGTCGCGTCTTCGTAGGGCGGGTCATTGACCCGCCTCGTCCTTTCCCTGGCTACGACCTGGCAAGGGAGAAGGTGGGTCAATGACCCACCCTGCAGGCCTACCGGAGAATGCTCGAACCTATTCGACCGGAACCAGCCGAGCGCCGCCGATCAGCTTGGCGTGGGCTCCGCTCTTGCTGCGATCGAAGGTCAGGCTGCCCAGCGACGCGTCGAAGTCGTAGTGCAGCACGGTCGATTCGTTCGTCGTCAGCCGACGCTCGGGCGAGAAGGCTTCCGCATACAGAGCATCGGAGGAGAGCCGCACTTCGTCGATCAGACCGGTGAAGTACGAGTTCGCCCCGTCGCGGGCCGTGTCGCCGCCGATGACGAGCGGAAAGTCGTTCGTCGTCCGCGTCAGTCCCGAATCGACCTTCGTGCGGTCGACGAGCTTCCCGTCCAGAAACAGCGCCACCGACTGCCCGTCGTAGACGCTGGCGACGTGATGCCACTCGCCTTTCGGAACTTCGATCTTGCCGTCGACCGAGCGATAGGCGTCGCCCAGATGCACGCTGGTCGTGGGAGTTCCCTGCGAGACGAAGATGCCGTAGTCGCTTCCTTCCATCTTGGAGACCAGGCCGACGCGATTGCCGTAATTGTCGGCTTTGAACCAGGCTTCCAGCGTGAAAGGGCCCTGCGGCAGCTCGAACGCCTTCGACGGCACGGGGAGCGCGTCGTCGATCCCGTCCAGCCGCAGCGCCCGGTCGACGCCGCCCGTCGTCGTCGCGGCGGGCATCGACTTCCAGTCGACTTCGACAGGGGTCTCCGTCGCGGGAATCGCGTAGCGCGCCGTTTCGGCGATCAGATCCTGACCGAGCGAGACGATCAGATCGTCGTACGCGACGCCGAACTCCGTGCCGCGCAGATAATCGACGGCGAACTCCAGCGTCTGCTTCTCGCCCGGCAGAATCCGACCGTGCAGATGATCGGGCGAGACGGTCCAGCGATTGTCGCGGCTCCCCGCGGTGAGCGTGAAGTCGATCGGGCGGCTGCTCGGATTGGTGACTTCGACCTTGAGCGTCGTCGCCTCGGGGCCCTGTTCGCCGATCATCACCTTGCCGTAGATCTTCGGCTTGGACTTGGCCAGCACGGCCGCTTCTTCCTGCAGCTTGCCGGTGATCTCGCGCACGTTCATCGCGGCGCCGACGGGGAAGGCGGCCATCGCGACCTGGTTCTTGCGGACGGTGACCAGGTTCCAGTGATGCAGGAAGCCGGCCTGCGGAGCGATGCCGCTCTGCCCGCCGCCGACGGTCGCCAGCGTCACGTACTCGATGCCGTCCTGCGGATCGTACCGCATGTGGTGGATATGGCCTGCGAAGACGGCGGTGACGTTGCCGGTCTCCTTCAGCAGCGGATGGACCTTGTCGTTCCAGTCGTTCCCGTAGCCGCCCGCCAGCCAGCGGGGATGGTGCAGGAACAGGAACTGGTGGTCGCAGTCCTTCCCGCGAACGAGCGCTTCCTTCAGGAAGGCGAACTGCTCGGGGCTGACCTTCTGAGCGCTCGGCTTGCTGAAGTTCTTCTCGCCCGTCTCCGGATCGCTCTCGTCGGAGTAGAGAACGATGAAGTTGCAGTTCTTGTGCGTGAACGAGTACCACAGCGGCCCGAAGTGGGTCTCGTAATCGGTCTCGTGCTCGCCCGTCGCGGGGCGGTCCGGATCGTTCAGCGGGCGCCAGTAGATGTCGTGGTTGCCCGACGTCGGAAACCAGGGGCAGAGGAGCTCGCCCATGATGGCCTTGAATTCGCGAGCCTGGACGAGCCACTCTTCGCGACCGTTGTAGCCGTTGATCAGGTCGCCGACCGTCATCACCATGTCGGGCTCGACCAGGTTCGTGTCGCGAACCGCGTCGGCGAGAATGTTCACCCCCTCAGGCGGTCCGCCAGTCCGGTCGCCGAACACGGCGAACGTGAAGGCGTCTTCCTCCTCCGTCAGCGGCAGCAGCACGTCGCTCGACCGCGTGGTGAAGAAGCGCTTCTCCGTCTGCGGCTGCGTCGGATGCGGCGCGTTGTGCGAGTGCATGTGCCGATCGTGGATCAGAAACGGCGTTTCCGGCGAGATCGGATCCTGGGCGAAGGCGATCCCCGCGAAGAGCGAAGCGGCGAAGCAGCCCGCTGTCAGGAAGCGGGCGAACGGAGTTCGATGAACGGTCATCGAGGTTCCTTGACGACGAAAGGTAGGTGGCTAACGGCAGCCCGCACACTCTACCAACCGAACGTTAAGATCGCGCAAGCGTTCTACCGTTCGATCGATCGAAATGCTCCTTCGCTCATGCGATAGAGAACGCATGTCTCGGGTGGCGCCGGTTGTCTCAACCGGCGTCCGCGAAGCGGATCGGAGGCCTCGCTCCGAACGTTCCTCGTCCGCGGCCGGTTCTATTCTGCGTCATTCGGAATCCACGGCTACGGCGTCGTGACGAACGCCTCCTGAGGCCTCCGACGGGCTGCGCCCGCGCCGGTTGAGACAACCGGCGCCACCCCTGAAGACCTCTCAGCCTCGAAGGCGAGCCTTACGTCGCATGCGTCACCGCGTCGCCGGCTGCCGCGCCAGCAGCTTCTCGGCGATACGCTCGGCGAGCAGGTGCGAGACGCCGAGAATCGAGAGCATCGGGTTCACCCCGGGCGGCGTAGGCAGGAGGGAGCCGTCCGCCACGAAGACGTCGGCCAAGTCGTGCATGCGACCGTCGAGCCGCACGGGGCCGTCGCTGCGACTGGCAGCCAGCCGACAGGTTCCCATCTGATGGGCGCTGTAGAGTCCGCAGGCGTTGAGCGGCAGGCCGATCGATTGCACGCGATCGAGGTAACTCTGGAAACCGGCTTCCTCGCCTGAAGAGGTCGAAGGATGGTACGACCCGCAATTCACCTGCGGGCCGAAGACCTCCACGGCGCCTGCCGCGCGCTTGATCTTGAGCGCGCCGGCGACGCCCGCCATCAGCGTCTGCGCATCGTCGCGATGCAGGCGGTACTCGATCAGCGGCTGGCCATCCTCGCCCAGCGTGACGCGCCCGGGCCGCTTGTCCCGACCGAGCACGATCAGGTTGCCGAGGTAGGGAAGCTGCTCCATCAGGCGTCGATGGGCCGCCGCCGACTCCCACGGCAGGTTCATGCCCCACAGACCGGGGTGAGCCGGGGCGCACTCGATCCGCGCTCCGTAGCCGGAACCGTCGAGGTCGTCGAACTCGTTGCAGACGCGCGACTGCGGGACGCCCTCCCACGCCTTCACCGGTTCGGCGTAGCGACCGAACACGGCGGTCGTGGGATGAAGATAGAGCGTCCCGAGATGCGGATGGGCGTAGCCGCTGCGCATGAGGATCGTCGGCGTATGCAGCGATCCCGCCGAGAGCACGAACGACTTCGCACGGATCGTGCGGCGGACGTGCCTCCCCGACTCGTCATGGATCACGACGTCGAGACCCGTTGCGCGTTTCCCTTCGAAGCGCAGGCGCTCGGCCTCGGTCCGGCAGAGGATCCTCGCCCCGGCGGCGACCGCGTCGGCGAGATACGTGACGCGAGTATCCTGCTTGGCGCCATGCGGGCAGCCAAAACCGCAGAAGTCGCACTTCGCCCGCGTGTCGCCGTTCGCTCCGAGGCATCCCAGCGCGTTTCGCGGAATGACTTCGCAGCGATACCCGAGCGCCTGGCAGCCCGCTTCGAGCAGGGCGTTCTGCCGGTTCGCGGGGCTCTCGTCCGTCTGAATGTTCAACCGCTCGCGCACGGCGGCGATCGATGCGTCGAGCCTGCCGTCGATCGCCTCCTCGAATCCGTACTCCGTCGCCCATTGCTTGCGCACCGGATCGGGCGG
Source organism: Lignipirellula cremea (assembly GCF_056501455.1). NCBI lineage: Bacteria > Pseudomonadati > Planctomycetota > Planctomycetia > Pirellulales > Pirellulaceae > Lignipirellula > Lignipirellula cremea. The sequence continues at coordinate 2,678,021 of NZ_CM151415.1, read as the reverse complement.
CGCCAGCGAGGTCTGCCAGTTGACGGTCGTCCCTCCGCCGAGGACGCTTCCCGCGAGGACGATCAACCCCAGATCGCCGGTCGTCAGCGAGCCCTGCTTTTCGAAGAAGCGCCGCATGCCGGCCAGTTCGCGGACGCGGAACGTCTCGGCGGTCGCCGCCTCGCCCTTCTCGATCACCAGCACGTCGAGGCCGGCCTGCGCGAGCTGCGCGGCGACGACGCCGCCCCCCGCGCCTGAGCCGACGATGACGACGTCCGCCGTGAGCTCGCCCCGCTCCTCCGGCGTCCAGACCGGCGTGGGATTCTCCGGCTCTCGACCGGGCGCTTCCGATCGCGGATCGACGCCCCAGGCATCCTTCGCCGGCAGACGCGGTCCGGGATAGTCGAACGCCGGCCAAAGCGGATGGGGCGCGCCCTCTTCAGGCAGGCCATACGCGAGGAACAGCGACAGCCGCTTCAGCCCCTGAAACAGTCGCCGCGCGACGGGCAGCCGACTGTGGGAGAACGCGACGAGCAGCCGTTCGCGTTCCTCCTGCGTCATCGCGGAGAAGGCCTTCCACGGGCCGCCCATCGCCTTGCTGACCCAGGGCTGTTCGATGCCGTGGAAAAAGCGTTTCAGCCGGCGAACGGCCATGGGGGAGGCCGCCCGGTCGAGCGCGGCCAGCAGTTCGCGATCGAGATGGACGTCGCGGCTCGAAAACGCATGCGTCCGCGGGGCGTCCTCCGCGAGATTCGGCAGCGCGGGAACGAACGTCTCGCACAGCCGCGCGACCTGGGCTTCGTCGAAGGCGTCGAATTTGTCGGACATCGACGGCTCCGCTTTTCGCTCGCAACGGACGCAAAACCGGGTCTATAACGGAACCGCCAACCTCCCCAGCATCCGCCTTCCGCAATCTTTTCGCAACCGGAGCCCGCCTCGTGACCCTCGCTTTCCGCCAACTCGATTCAGCAGACCGGATGACCGAAGATGTTCGGGTGCCACTGGCTCCGCCAGTGCCGGAGCTGAATGGATCATCCAACATGGCTGACCGAGACATCGGGCCGGGCACTGGCAGAGCCAGTGGCACCCCTCCTGAAGTTCAGTTTTTTGATTGCGGCGAACGATCTCCGAACCGCCTTTTCGTGCGTCTCTTCGCTTGGTCATGCGTGACCGTCGGCATTTGGATGAGTTCCGAAGGAGTTGTTTGCGCCGCCGATCCCCCCGACGCGGACGCCATTCGCGTCGAAGAAGACGCCGATGCGATCCGCATCGAAACGAACGCGCTGAAGGCGACGATCCGGAAGAAGGGATACGTCTCCGGCATCGCGGGCGGAACGTTCGTCGACAAGAAGACGGGCCAGGCCGATCTCGGCTTCGGACTCGACATCGTCGACTGGGTCATGGCGCCCGGCAGCGACGAAGCCTATCGCGACAAGCTCCCCAAGCGGATGATCTACGAGACCGGCAACGCGTGGCACGGCGACGATCCGAAGCGCTGCATGGACGGGCCGCAGATCTGTACCGAGGCCGAGGCGCTCTCGCCGAAGGTGATCCGAGCCGAAGGTTTCGTCGCGATCGAACAGGAGTTCGCCTACAACGTCGCCGCGCCGGGTCGCCAGCCGGGCTCCGTCTGGAAGCAGCGGATCGTCTTCCTGCCCGACGCACGGTACGTACTCTCCTGCGACGAGGTCACGCTGGTCGAAGGGGGCGAAGAGCTGTTCCTCCGCACCGACCTCCCCGGCCATATCAAGCACAAGCAGGGCGACACGTTCAGCGAGATCTACCTGAGCTATCTGAAGGAGCCGGTTCCCTCCCGCGAGTTCGCAGGCGAGGACTTCGCGCCGCAGGCGAAATTCCATTACCGCCGGCCAGCCGATGCGTCGCAGATCCCCGCTCGCATGATCCGGGCCTATCGCACCCGCGATGCGAAGTCGGGAGAGCAGGGCCCGTGGCTGGCCGGTATGACGCTCGATTCGACCGACGTTTACGAAGGCTGGTGCCACGAACGCGGCTACGTCTGCATGATCCAGGAGATCGGCGGGCGAACCTACGCCGCCGGCGACAAGATCCAGGCCGCCTACGCGATCGGCTGGTTCGACTCGATTACGGAGATGCACGTCCTCTACGATCAGCTTCGCGGCGCCCGCTCCCTCCGCTTCGACGACGGGAAGCTGACGCTGGCGAAGGAGTAGTTCGCGCTCACTCGTCCGTAGGCTTCGGACCGTGCGGAGCGGCGGGACGAGGGGTCGAGCCCTGAATGACGCGGCGGGGGGCGATCGACTCGTTCGCGGCGCGGCGCTGGGCGGCGACCTCTTCCGCGCTCCAGTAGCGGATCTGCTTCGGCACGGTGATGCCGCCCGATACGATCGCCGCCAGGGTTTCGTTCACGTCCCAGTCGAGGTCGGTGACGTCCTCCTCCGGCACCATCAGCAGGTAGCCAGCCGTCGGCAGAGGCGTCGTCGGTGCGTAGACGCAGAGGATGGTCTTGCCCGTTTCCACGTCGATGCAGCTCGACGTCACGAACGCCGGGACGCGGATGCCGGGATGCGGAAACGTGACGAGCACGATTCGCTGAAAGCGCGTGTTCGGATCGCCCTTGGACTGCTGCAGCGATTCCACGACGTTCCGTACGGCGGAATAGATCGTGGTGACGACCGGCACGCGAAGCAGGATCCAGTCGACGGCCTGATGCAGTCGCGACTGAAAGAACATGCCGAGAAAGTAGAGCGCCGAGAACACGATCGCGAGCGCGATCAGCGGCGCGACGAAGTTCTCCATCCAGACCGGCAGGCCCGAATCGGTGACGACCTGCGTCGTCTGGCCCGCCGTGATCGCGAAGTCGCCCGTGGCGGGGCCGGTCGTTCGGGTAACGACGCCTCCGTCGGTAGAGGGCGCCGCGTGGAAGATCGGCTGGCCCAGCAGGTAGACCGTCACGAAGTACGCGATCGGATCGATCACGTAGTCCCGCGACACGCTGTAGAGCCAGTGCAGGATCCAGAACGTCACCGCGATCGGCAGGATCAGGAAGATCCCCTGCACGATCCGGGCGCGCACGAACAGGTAGATGCCGTAGAAGAAGGGGAACCGCGTGCTCCAGACCGACGCGGAAACGGCGTCATCTTTCGCCAGGAGGGTCGGCGTCGTTTGCTTGTTCTTCTTCTTCGCCACCGCGATCTTCCCTGCTAGGCGGAACGCCACTGCGAAGCGATACGTCCTGGCGACGCGAAAAGACGCCCGGCGAACGCGTAGCGCGCGTTCCGGCGAAGCTCGCCGCCTGAGTTATCGGCTGGCGAGCGGAGAAGTATCGAACGCGGTCGAGAGAATGGCACGCGAAGCGTCGTCGCGTGCGGCTGCGTTCGAGACAGCGCGAAACGGTCTCAGCCTTCCAGGCCGAGATTCGCGATCACGACCTCGCCGCCCGGCGTGAGGTTGCGGATCTTCTGCGCCATGACCTTCTTTTCGCTCTCGGAAGCGCCTTCCGCGCGGCGCTTGAACACGCCGAGCTTCTGCTTGCGATGACGACGACGACGGATCTCACGCTGACGTTCGCTGCCGGCCACGGCGACGGACTCCTGAAAACGAAATACGGCTCCCCGTCCCGCGAAACGAGACGGTCGCCGGCAAAAATCGCGGGGAAATTGCGACGAATCGAAGAGTCTAACGGCAGCCGGGCGGTCTGCCAAGCGACGATCGCCCCGATTCGACAGGGGTGCGAACCTTACGACCTAAGATCGGCACGAAAGGTCGCCGAACGGATACGGAAATCGTCGGCGAAAGGGTGGCGCTGGTTGTCTCAACCAGCGTCCGCGCAGCGGATCGGAGGCCTCAGTGGCGCGTCGGAATCCTCGCAGTCGGGCTCGTCGAAGCGTATTCCCGGAGCTGGCCGGCGATATTGCGCCGAATTCGCTCCGAGGCCTCCGACGGGCTGCGCCCGCGCCGGTTGAGGCAACCGGCGCCACCCTGGAGCGATCGCAAACCGCAAAGTGCACTCGAAGCGCGGCCGAGGAGTGCGTGGCCTCTGGCGAGCGGGCGCGGAAAGAAAAGTGTCGCCTCCTGAACCTGGACACGCGTATCGTTCATCTGGCGGGGATAAGCGCCGGCCCAGGCGTCGAAGTCGAAATCCTAGGCTCCTCGACTCGCGACAGGCCCACGACGACCGCGCGCCCCTGCCAGGCGACGTCGCCCTTTTTCGTACACCGATTGAGGTATCGCTTTCCGCGACAACCGTGAAGAGGGGACGAACTCGACGGGCCATGGCGGCGGTAAACTGAGGCTCTGCCGCAGCTTCCGCCCGCCCGAACCCTCTGGCTCCCCTCCGTATGACCGCAGCGCCCGAGACCGTCGACCTCGCCGCCGCCGGACGCATCGTCCGGCAGCAACTTCTGGCCGAGGCGAACGATCGGGGCTATTTCGAGGGTCGGCTCTCCAGCAGCGCCCTCGCGACGGCGACCGCCGTCAGCGCCCTGACGCTGTTCGATAAGCACGCGTCCGACGCCGAGGAAGGCGTTGGGCAGTTGAAACTCGCGGGGCGAAGCCTCGTCGAGCAGGCGATCGCGTGGCTTCTGGCCCAGCAGAATCAGGACGGCGGCTGGGGAGACTGCCCCGACGCCCGGTCGAACATATCGACCGCCATGCTCGTCCGCTCCGCCTTCGAGATTGCGGGAAAGGCTGACGCTCACCGCGACGCGATGGATCGGGCGGAAGCCTTCGTCAAGGAACGCGGCGGACCGGAGGGGATCCGCCGACGCTACGGCAAGGACAAAACCTTCGCCGTGCCGATCCTGACGAACGCGGCCATCGCGGGACTCGTGGACTGGAAGGAGGTCGCTCCCCTTCCGTTCGAAGCGGCCTGCATCCCGCAGCGCTGGTACCGCTTCGCCAAGCTGCCCGTAGTTAGCTACGCCGTGCCGGCGCTGGTGGCGATCGGACAGGCAGTCTTTCTGAATCGGCCGCCGGCGAACCCGCTCCTGCGGTGGATTCGGCAGCGATCGATCGAGCCGTCGCTGCGCGTCCTGCTGAAGATGCAGCCGGCCAGCGGCGGCTACCTGGAGGCGATCCCGCTCACCAGCTTCGTCGCGATGAGCCTCGCCGCGACGGGTCGCGCCGATCATCCTGTGACGCTGGCCGGGATCCGCTTCCTGCACGCGACGTTCCGCGAGGAGGGGACCTGGCCCATCGATTCCGACCTGGCGACGTGGAACACCACGCAGGCGATCGTGGCGCTGGGGGACGTCGACGGACTGACCGACCCGAAGCGGACGCTCGACTGGATCCTCTCCTGCCAGCATCGCGAACGTCACCCCTTCACCGGCGCGGACCCCGGCGGTTGGGGCTGGACCAATCTCTCGGGCGCCGTCCCCGATGCCGACGACACGCCCGCGGCGCTTCTCGCGCTGAAGATCTTCCACGACAGTTCTCGCATCGAGGAAGCCGACCGGGTGCGAATCCGCGAAGCGGCGTCCGCCGGGCTGAAGTGGCTGGCCGAACTGCAGAACCGCGACGGCGGCTGGCCGACGTTCTGCCGCGGCTGGACGAAGCTCCCCTTCGATCGCAGCGGATCGGACCTGACCGCTCACGCGATTCGGGCGTTCCACGCCTGGCGGGACGTGCTGCCGGAGACGTTTCGCGAATCAGCGATCGGACGCGGCTGGGACTACCTGCGGAAGACGCAGCGTGCCGACGGCAGTTGGGCGCCTCTCTGGTTCGGCAATCAGGATCGGACCGACGAAGAGAACCCGATCTACGGCACGGCGAAGGTCCTCCTCGCTTACCGCGACGCCGGAAGAGCGCAGGCGCCGGAAGCGTCGCGGGCGATTCGCTTCCTCGTCGACTCCCAGCATTCGGATGGTTCCTGGGGGGGCGGCGAATCGATGCGGCTCGCCTTTCGACCGGAGTCGCTCCAGGTGGCTGACGGGTCGGGAGACGAACCGGCGAGCGCCGCCGAATGGCCCTGCGTCGGCAGCGTCGAAGAGACCGCGCTGGCGGTCGAGGCGCTGTCCTCCTTTCCCCGACACGCCGAATCCCGGGCGTCGCTGCGGTCGGGAACGGCGCTTTTGACGGAACTGGCGGCGACGGGCCGTTACCGACGGACGAGCCCGATCGGGTTTTACTTCGCCCGTTTATGGTATGATGAGAGCCTCTATCCGCCGATCCTGACCGCCTCCGCACTGCGGGCGGCGCTCGCAACGTCGGCGGAGACGCCCGCCGCTTTTCCTTCCTCGCCGGCCGGTCCGACCGCCTGACGGCGACTCGATGCAACCCTGTCCGCGGCGCCCGGATGGCCCGGCGCCTCTTTCGAGGCGCTGAACGACCGGCGCTTCTTCGATCGACGCAAGAGGACGATTCGTTGGCCTTGGGATCCACCGAAGAGACGCTGACAGGCGAGAAGAGCGGCAAGCGGGTCTCCCGTCGCCGCAAGACGTCGCATCTGAAGCTCGTCCCCGACACGCTCGCCCTGCGCGAGCGCCTGCGCGCCGCGTGCCGCGAGACGGCCGCCGGACTCGACAAGTCCCGCGTCCTCTCCAAGGACGAGATGGAGCGCCACGTGCGCGACCTGCTCGCTCGCGAGGGTCAGCCCGAGGGCTTCGTCGGCTGGACGATGGTGATGTTCGCGACCGCCTTCTGGGAGGACCAGGTCGCGTCGATCCCGCCCTCGCGACGATTGTTCCTCCTGCCGCACTGCCTGAAGCATGCGGAGGGGTGCCCGGCGGATTACGACCAGTTCGGGCTCGACTGCAAAACCTGCGGCGCGTGCAGCATCGCCGACTTCCGCACGATGGCGGAAGAGATGGGCTACAAGGTGCTGGTCGCCGAAGGCTCGCCCGTCGTGCTGAAGATCATCGTGAGCGGCTACGTCGACGCGATCGTCGGCGTCGCCTGCCTGAACGTGCTCGAAAAGGCGATCGACAAGATTCTGCTGGCCGGCATCCCCTGCATGGCCGTGCCGCTGCTGTCGAGCGACTGCCGGAACACGTCCGTCGACGAACACTGGGTCTCGGAGATGATCCAGATCCAGCCGCGCGAGAACACCGTCCGCACGAAGAGCTATCTCTCGCTCATGCGCGCGGCCAGCGGCATGTTCGACGTCGAAGAACTCGACCGGCTCGCTCCGCGAATCCGCGGCGGCAAACGACTCTCGGAAGTCAACGGCAAGGGGCTCTCGGCCCTCGATCCGATCGCGGCCACTGAAGCGATCGCGTACGACTTCCTCGCGCGAGGGGGCAAGTACGCCCGGCCCTTCATCACGCTGGCGGTGCGCGACGCGCTGACCGGCGGAGCGGGCGCGTCATCGAACGGCGCCGAGGCGCTGAGCGACCTCCCTGACGCGGCGAAGCGCGCGGCCCTGGCGATCGAGACGTTCCACAAGGCCTCGCTCGTACACGACGACATCGAAGACGACGACGCCTATCGCTACGGCGCCGAGACGATGCACCGGCGCTTCGGCATCCCCACCGCGATCAACGTCGGCGACTACCTGATCGGCCTGGGCTATCGGCTGGTCAGTCGCGAAGCCGCGGCGCTCGGTCCCGACATGTCGGCGGAGATCCTCGACCTGCTGGCCGAGTCGCACGTCCGGCTGTCGGAAGGCCAGGGCGCCGAACTCGTCTGGCGCGACTCGCTGGAGAAGCGCCTGACGCCGCTCGACGCGCTCAAGATCTACGCCCTGAAGACGGCGCCCGCGTTCGAAGCCGCGCTGCTGGTCGGAGCGCGTCTGGCCGGTCCGCTCGATCAGCTCGACGCTCCCCTGCGCAAGTTCGCGCGGAACCTGGGCATCGCGTTCCAGATTCTGAACGACTTGAAGGACTGCCGCGGCGATCTGACGAACAAGGTCGAGAAGGGGGGCGATCTGCTCGGCGGTCGACCGACCGTCCTGTGGGCGCTCGCCCTCGAAGCCCTTCCCCCCGCGGAGCAGGCGGAACTTCTCTCGCTGGCCGACCCTGCCAGCGGCTCGATCGCCAGCCGGCTCTCTCGCGCCCAAGCGCTCTATCGCCAGGCCGGCGTCATCGAGAAGGCCCAAGCCCTCGTCGACAAGCACCAGGAGCGGGCCGAAGCCATCGCCGACGAGCTCGCCTCCGAAGACCTCCGCGCGCTCCTCTACTACCTCGTCGACACGGTCCTCGACCGCGAAGAGGCCGCTCCATCCGCGACGAACGTCACGCTGGAAACTGCGTAGCTGTTTTCATGAGACGAGAGTGAAGAAATGAAGAAGGGCGTTGCGTGGCTATTAGCGATGATCGCAGTAGCAGGCGTCTGTATCCTGTGCTGTTGCGGGTTTTGTGTAGTTCCGACAGCTCTTGTTCCTTCGGATCGTCCGATCCGAAGGCCATCTCCTGCTCCTGCTGTCACGGCCGCACCGAAGCCAATCCTTATAGAGCCCACCGAAGATAGTGAAAGCGGACTTGATGAAGCCTCCAACGGTTTGCCGCCTGCTGAAGCCCGCGCCCTGCCAAGCACATCCTTCGCCGTCACGATCGAGCTGAACGCGACTGTTGATTCGGACAATCGTGCATGGCTATCAGGCACGACGAATCTTCCTCCTGGCACGGAACTGATGCTTTCAGTTACCGAAGAATCGCCAGTTGGCTTTATTGGCCAGTCCAAATGCTCCGTCGATAAAGTCGGCGCATTCAAATCAGGGAAGTTCGGGCCAGCGGCTGGATTGCCAGTAGGCTCTTACGAAGCCGACGTGACTGTTCCCATTGCGAAGGTTCAACCTGAAAGCGTTCGCCGGCGCTTGGGGGATAACGGCGAATGGATGAGCGGAGATTTGGTCCGCGACGGCGCGCTAGGCAGAACAGCGTCCAAGTCTGTCCGATTCACTGTGGGTGGTGAAGGCGCCCTTTCGGAGCATCGGTCGAGACAGTTGCAGATTATCGAGCGTTCTGAGAACTATATCCGCGAAGTCGAATCGCTCGTCCGGCGCCTTGACGATGCTGGCCATAAGCTATCTCCGAACGCCGAAGACATTCCAAGTATGCGTCGGTGGGGAGAGTTCGCCAGGCAGTTCAACGAAGATCAAAAGGCTCTATATCAGTCGTCCTTCATCGGCAGCCTGCCGGTCAGTCCGCTTAAGCTGCATCTCGGCACCGCTTGCGGATACACGTGGAATATGTTTAGCGATCTTGTCGACGGAAATGACAAGGGGGTGGAGACATGGCGAAACGAGATACGAGCACAGCTTGAAGGTGCTCGTGACGAACTTGATACCGTCCGCGAAACCCTTGTCTCTGCCGAGAAAGTCCCGACACCAACTCACGCCCATACTGATGCTTCTGCAAGTCGCAGGTGGATGAGTGCCGACGGGCAATTTAGCGTTCAAGCAGAGTTAGTTGGCGTGGTAGCCGATAGCGTCGTGCTCAGAAAGGCTGACGGAGATGTAGTCAACGTGCCCATCACCAAGCTATCCGACGACGATCGACAGTTCCTCGAACGGCGTCAGCATTCTCGGAGATGAGTGTTGGAACAACGGCCACACGCCGCATGACGGGAGCAGGACGACCGGAAGAGTCTTCGTTTCGATCTATGCGAATTCTCACGAAGGCCTCATAGATCGCGAAGATTGGCGCCGCCCGCAGTTCCGGCGAACGCGTGACGGAGGGGCGTCCCCTTCCGCGGCGAGTTCAGTTCGCGAACTCGCGGTCGTGAACGCGGCTCTCCGCGAAGCGGGGCGCGGCGAGGCCTTCGACGTCGTGCAGCGTCGCGACCAGGCCGCTGCGCTGGAGCAGGATGTCGCTGGCTCGGCGCGAGAGGCTTTCCGATTCCCCGGAGGAGAGAATCGCGAGGCGGGAACCCTCGCAGGCGGCGAGCATTTCGAGGTGCGAGTTGGTCGGGCCGAGCAGGGCCACGATCGTCTCCCGGCGAACAGTCGTCGCCAGCACGCATTGCCAGACGGGCCGCTGAGCAGCGGAACGCTCTTCGGCGTCGCACAGGACCAGGTCGAACGACCGCTCCGCGAGCAGCGCGAGCCCCGCCTCGATCGAGAGCGCCTCCGTCGCGTCGAATCCGCAGGCGCGCAGTTCCTCCGCGGCAGCCTGGCAGCGGGACGAACTCTGACGAACGACGAGCGCGGCGACTTGTGGCACGGCTTCTGGAATCCTTCCGAAAGCGTCGGTCAGCGAAGCGGGCGGGGGAGAGGCGTCCGCCGCTGACGATCATGTCGGCGGCAGACGGCCGCCTGAACTATGCCCCTCCGTTACGCGACCGTCAAGCAGATCGATCGCGAAGAGTTCGAGAGTCGCTTCGACTTTTCATTCGATGCCGAGCGCGCAGCGGGTCAGATAGATCAGCGGCGCGTAGATGATCACGAGCCCGTCGACCACCTGCGGCGGCAGGTTCTCCTGGCTCAGGTATCGCGTATTCAGAACCAGCTCGTCGATCAGAATCAGCCCGAAGAACCCGAAATAAGCGAGCGCGGGACCGAGGAGGAAGATCGCCGCGAGGAGACAGCCCGTCGCGTACTTCGTTTCTGATCCTGTTCGGCGGATCGCCGCGGGAACCTCGACGTCGGACGGATAGTGAGACGACGACTCGACAGGCGGTTCGGACATAGGCCGCTACTCCATCACCCGTCGACTTGATCCATCAGCCAGAACAGAGGCGTATACATCGTCTGCAGGAATCGACCGGCCGGCTTGGGCAGATTCTCCCGAAACCATCCCGAACCGACGAACATTTCCTCAAGCACGACCACGGCGAAGAAGCCGAAGTAAAGAACCGCCGGCAGGATGAGTAGGATCGCGACGAACAGACAACCAGTCGCGTCGTTCTTTCCGGCGCTTCGCCGAGCGTCGGAAAGAACCTGGAGGTCGTCCGGCGATTCGGAAGAAGGTTGACTCGGCGCACGGGGCATCGGCGGTTCTCCGTCAGCCGTCGAACTGGTCGAACAGCCAGATGAGGGGCGCGTAGATGACGCGCAGGACCTCGATGCCCTCCTCCGGTACGTTCTCCATGAACAAGTTCGCCTCGAAGACGAGTTCGTCGAGCAGGATCGCCCCGAACAGCCCGAAGTAAAGCAACGCCGGCAGGACCAGCACGAGCGAGACGACCAGGCATCCGGCGAGCGATCCGCCGTCTCTGCCATCCGCCGGCGGCGCGATCGAGGCGTCAAGTTCCTCGCGATCGAGACGGTCGACGTTTCGCTCGCTCATGAACTTCATTCCTGCTTACGCCGGCGCCATGCATGTCGCCGGCTCGCTACATTTCCATCGCCCATCGCACCAGGTAAATCAGCGGCGCATAGACCACTTCAATTCCGTAGATAACCTCGGCAGAGACGTGCTCTGGCGTGAAGTAGTTCGTATTCAATACGAACGCGTCGAGCAGCAGGATTCCGAAGAAGCCGAAGTAAAGCAGCGCCGGCAGAAGGATCACGAGCGACACGATCAGGCATCCGGCGAACGATCCGCCGTCTCTGCCATCCGCCGGCGGCGCGATCGAGGCGTCAAGTTCCTCACGATCGATCCCCTCGACGCTTCGCTCGCTCATGCCGATGGTCCCTGTCTACGCCGGGGCTCCGTGCGAAGCGTCGTTGTCGCTGACGTCGGCGGTCGTCTGTCCGGTCCAGCGATAGAAGGCCTGTTCCGCCTGATCGCCGACGAGGAAGACGCCTGCGAGCACCGTCCCGACGATGTAGCCGACGAATCCGCCGACGAAGAACGCCGCGAACGCCACGCAGGCCGCGCCGAGCAGATCCCAGAACCCGACGCCCCCCTGCATGTATCCGAGGAACGCGAAGAAGGCGAGCAGACAGCCAGGCAGCGCGAGCGCGCCGGTCAGGATGGAACTGAAGCGGGGACTCGATTCGCCCTGCATCTGGCCGAAGCCGATCACCACGCCGAGCAGTCCCAGGAACAGATAGACCCAGTGGTAGGCGTCGATCCACCGCAAGCCGGCGAAGATCAGGGAATAGAGGAGCATCATCCCCATCAGGGGCCCCATGCCGAAACGCTTGGGGACCTGATACTCGGCGGTCGAACGCCCCGTCATCCGGGCGAAACCCTGGCAGAGCGCCGCGAACTCTTCCTTCAGGTCGGTCGCGAGTCCGGGTTCCAGCGTTCCGGACCGGGGCGGAACGTCATGCGGAATCGCCTCCCGAACCGGCGGCTCTTCCGTCCGTTCGATCCACATCGCCGGAACGTCGTCGTCGTTCCGTTCGTTCGGCGGATCGCTGGAGAAAGACATGACGATGGGAGATCGAAGAGCGTCGACGGTGAGTCGCAGACTGCGGCCGAGAAGAGTGTCCGACGAACGACGGTCGTCCGCCGGGGGCGCTTTATCTTCGTCGAAGCGACGGGAACTTGAGGAAAAAATCGCGATGCGTTCCGCTCGACGCGACCGGCGAATCTTTCCGTCTTCGTAGCAGATTCGACGGATTCCGGAAAGCTTTCCGGCAGGACTTGCCGCACGACCCGCCAGCACGCGCAGAATTGCCCAGTCGAGAAACACGCGTCGGAGAGTGACGCGTCACGTTCGCAATTCGAGGATCAGCGGGAGGCCGACCATGGAGCGACCCCATTATCTGCTGTTCGCGGAGGCCAACGTCGAAGAGCACGTTCGCTGCGGCGCGGGTCGCTGGCGCTTCGCTCTGGAATCGCTCGACGGCGCCGACCGGATCGAAGCCGAAGACGTCGACGACGACGCGCGGCTCGACCGGCTGAACCTGCTGGCCGTCGTTCGCGGCCTGGAGGCGCTGGAGGGTCCTTCGCGGGTGACGCTGCTCACGATGAGTTGGTACGTCCGCCGGGGATTCTCCGAGGGGCTCGAACTCTGGCGCCAGAATAACTGGCGCTGGGAGACGTTCGGCCAGATGACCAGCGTCACGAACGAAGATCTCTGGCGCCGCGTCGACCGGGCGTTGCAGTTTCATATCGTGCAGTGCCGGACCTGGCGCCTCGACGCGAGCGAAGCGCCCGCTCCCCACATCGCGGTCCCCGTCGCTTCGGCGACGAACGCGGCGTCGACGGGCTTCGCATCGACATTCGTCGCGCCGAAAACGCCAGAAGTCGATCCGTATCGAGCCGCCGTCCGGGCGCCGCAGTTCCTGAAGCGCAAGCAACCCCGCATGGCGGCCCGCATCGCGACCGCGGCGTCCCCGGCGTCCGCGGCGGCGACGAAGCCGGTCGAAGCGGAAGCGCCGGAGTCGCCGAGTTATTGGGAGCGAATGCGATCCCTCGTGACCGCTCCGGCGGAGGACGGCGCCCCCGTCGATCCGCCGCGACGGAAGCGGGCGTAGGTTCCTTCGCGAGCCGTACTTCACGTCGTTCGAAGAAAGGGATCCCGACGCCGGAGCGAGAGCGCGTTTCTCTCCAGTCGAAACGCTTGGCTGACCCGCTTCGTCCGTTAAACTGCCACAGAAGCCGCAGAGTCTGCACGATGCGAAATCTCCTCTGCCCTTGCCGCGTCCCGTCCGCGACCGGTCGATCTAAGTTCCGTTCCGCACGCGACTGACGTCGCTGCACGGAGCGAAGCGTCATTCGGTCGCAAGAGCCCGTCCCGTCATCAGGGCTCAGCGAGGTCGGGATCGTCCAGCGGGGAGAGAAGCGAAGTGCGAACGCAAGTCCGGCTGCAGAGCGTGGGAGCGTTGATCGAAGGCGTCTGCGAGCGTCCGCATGACGTCCTGGGCGTTCATCCTCTTCAGAGATCGTCGCGCGGCGAGTCCAGCAAGTCCGGCGACGATTCAGACGCGGCGGTCGCCGTTCGCGCCTGGCTGCCGGGCGTCGGACAAGCCTGGGTCGAAAGCCCGGGCGAGGCCCGACGTCCGATGCGTCGCATCCATCCAGCCGGCCTCTTCGAGGCTCTTTGTCCCGCCATGATTCGTACCGCTGCCGATTACCAGCTTCGCGTCGCCGGAGAGTCCGGCAAGACGCGGCAGGTTCGCGACCCCTACGCCTTCGCACCGATGCTGACTGAATACGATCTCTACCTGTTCGGCGAAGGCCAGCACTGGCGCATCTACGACAAGCTGGGCGCTCAGCTCCGCGTCGTCGACGGCGTCCCGGGCGTCAACTTCGCCACCTGGGCGCCGAACGCAGCGGGCGTCTCCGTCGTCGGCGACTTCAACGGCTGGAACCCGCTCGCGCATCCCCTGCAGAAGCGGGTCCCCAGCGGCGTCTGGGAAATCTTCATTCCTGAAATGAAGGCGGGCGCGAAGTACAAGTTCGCCGTCCGGACCGCGTGGGGCGAAACGGTCGAGAAGTCCGACCCCTACGGCTTCGCCGCGGAGCTGCCCCCGCGCACGGCGTCGATCGTCTGGGATCACGAGCAATACCAGTGGAACGACGGCGACTGGGTCGACAACCGGGCCGAGCGTCAGGCGCTCGACAAGCCGATCAGCGTCTACGAGGTTCACCTCGGAAGCTGGAAGAAGGACTGGGAGCGCGAGAACGGCTGGATCGACTATCGCGAACTGGCCCGGCAGCTCGTCGATTACTGCAAGCGGATGGGCTACACCCACCTGGAACTGATGCCCGTCAGCGAGCATCCCTTCACGGGAAGCTGGGGCTATCAGACGGTTGGCTATTACGCCGCGACGTCGCGGTACGGCTCGCCGGACGACTTCAAATTCTTCGTCGATCACTGCCATCAGAACGGCATCGGCGTGATCGTCGACTGGGTGCCCGCGCACTTCCCGAAGGACGCCCACGGCCTGCGACGCTTCGACGGCACGGGCCTCTACGAGCACGAAGATCCCCGCAAGGGCGAGCACCCCGACTGGGGGACGATGATCTTCAACTACGGACGCAACGAGGTCCGTAACTTCCTGGTCTCGAACGCTCTGTTCTGGATCGAGAAGTACCACATCGACGGCCTCCGCGTCGACGCGGTCGCCTCGATGCTCTACCTCGATTACTCGCGCAAGCACGACGAGTGGATCCCGAACGAACATGGCGGTCGGGAGAACATGGAGGCGATCCATTTCCTCCGCCAGTTCAACGAACAGACGCACGCCCACTTCCCCGGCACGCTCACGATCGCCGAGGAATCGACGTCGTGGGACGGCGTCACGCGGATGACCAGCCACGGCGGGCTGGGCTTCTCGATCAAGTGGAACATGGGGTGGATGAACGACACCCTGCGGTACTTCGCGGAGGATCCGATCCATCGCCGCTACCACCAGAACTCGCTGACGTTCAGCCTGATCTACGCCTTCTCCGAGAACTTCATGCTGCCGCTGTCGCATGACGAAGTCGTGCACGGCAAGAAGTCGCTCCTCGACCAGATGCCGGGCGACCTCTGGCAGAAGTTCGCCAATCTCCGCCTGCTCTATTCGTACATGTGGGCCCACCCCGGGAAGAAGCTCCACTTCATGGGGAACGAGATCGGGATGTGGCGGGAGTGGAGCGAAGAGAGCGAAATCGAGTGGAACCTGCTGGAGTGGCCGACCCACCGCGGCATCCAGAGTCTCTGCGCCGATCTCAACAAGGTCTATCGCGCTGAGCCCGCCCTGCACGAGGTCGACTTCAAGGGCCAGGGCTTCGAGTGGATCGACTGCATGAACTGGGAGGAGAGCTCCCTGGCCTGGATGCGGAAGGCGAAGAACCCCGACGACTTCGTGATCGTCTGTGCGAACTTCACGCCGGTCCCCCGGCTGAACCATCGCATCGGTCTGCCCGCGGCAGGCCGCTATCGCGAGATCTTCAACAGCGATTCGCACCACTATGACGGGTCGAACGTCGGCAACGCCGGCGCACGCGATTCGCAGCCGCTCCCCTGGCACGGTCGTGAACACTCGCTCGAGTTTTCGCTCCCCCCGCTCGGACTGGTGATGTTCAAGCCGGAGCGGTAGTCGCGAAGTCGATCTCAGAGTTTCGAACGGCGAGCGGAGGGTGTAAGCACTCCGTGTTTCCGGCGCGACGGCAGGATTCCCGTAGGGCAGGCGCCCCGCCTGCCATGACGCTTCTTGCCGCTCCGATGGCAGGCGGGGCGCCTGCCCTACAAGAACCGGGGGGATTAACCTCCCCCGCTCGCCACATGACCGGCGGGCGCGTACGATTGACGCGTCGCCGCTGACCCCGGAATCGATTGCCGGAACGGCGCTTTCGCACGCCGTCGGGATTCGGGATGCCTGAGAGTTCGCGTTGGAAGAGCGAGTATCCCTTCGCGTCGAACTGGCTCGACCTGGGGACGCATCGCCTGCATTACCTCGACGAGTTCCAGCGACCTTCGTCGGATTCTGAGCACGCGCCGAGCGAGTCGGGCCCGCCGATTCTGGCCGTTCACGGCAACCCGACGTGGTCCTTCTACTGGCGGTCGATCGTCAGCCGCTTTCGCGAGTCGCATCGCGTGGTCGTGCCCGATCATCTCGGGATGGGGCTTTCGGACAAGCCGCAGCAGTACGATTACACGCTCGCGCGGCATCGCGACAACCTGCTTGATCTGATCGAGCGACTCGACCTCCGCGGGATTACGCTCGTCGCGCATGACTGGGGAGGCGCGATCGGTCTCTCCGCCGCCGTCGCCGCGCCTGATCGCTTCGCACGGATCGTACTGCTGAACACGGGCGCTTTTCCGCCTCCCTACGTGCCGCTGCGGATCCGGATGTGTCGCTTTCCCATCCTGGGAAGCTGGGGCATGCGGCATCTGAACCTGTTCGCCGTCGCCGCGACGCGGATGGCGGTCGAGCGCGCCGGGTCCCTCACGCCCGCGGCGAAGGCGGGGCTGCTCGCGCCGTACGATTCGCCCGGCAATCGCGTCGGGATCGTCGGCTTCGTGAAGGATATCCCGATGTCGCCATCGCATCCGACGCATGCGACGTTGACGCAGCTCGAACGGGACCTCGTCACGCTCAAGGACAAGCCGATCGGGCTCATCTGGGGCATGCGGGACTGGTGCTTCACGCCCGAGTGCCTGTCGCGGTTTCAGCAGGCCTGGCCGCACGCCGAAACGCTGCCGCTCAGCGACGTCGGGCACTACGTCATGGAAGAAGGCCGCGACGCGACGCTCGAGTTCCTGCAATCGTTCATCGAACGGCATCCGCTCCCGGGCGAGCGTGCCCCGACCGCGGGAGCGAGCGCCTGATGACGATGATCGAAACGACGCATGGTCCCTCGAACGGCGATTCGCCGCATCTGTCGCTGCGGCAGTGCGTGACGCTCGCCTGCATTTTGGAATGCACGGCGCCGAAGCCGGGCAACGTCCACCGCGGCAGCGACTTCGAGGATCTCTCGTTCGTCGACTTTCTCGCCTCGGCGGTCGCGATCTCGGAACCTCTCGCCTACGCCTCGGACGGAGTCGGCGGAGCCGTGCAGGCCGCCGTCCACGCGACCCGCGGCTGCGTCCGGACGAACGCGAACCTGGGCATCATCCTGCTGCTCGCGCCGCTCGCCGCCGTCCCGCGCGGCCAGCCGCTGCGCGAAGGCGTGCAGACGATCCTCGCGAACCTGACGGCGGACGACAGCCGGCTGATCTACGAGGCGATCCGGCTGGTCGAACCGGGCGGAATCGGTCGCGTCGACGAGTTCGACGTGCACGAAGCGGCGCCGCCGCGATTGCTCGACGCGATGGAAGCTGCCGCCGATCGCGATGCGATCGCCTACCAGTACGCCCACGGATACGAGACCGTTTTCGACGAGTTGCTGCCCGACCTGATCGGCGACGGTCTACCCGAATCGTTTCGCCTGACCGACCGCATCGTGCATGCCCATGTGGCGTCGATCTCGAAACGGGGCGACTCGCTCATCGCGCGGAAAGCGGGCGTCGAGACGTCGGAGAAGGCGAAGATCATCGCGCGGCGAGCCATCGACGCCGACCCGATCGGCGGAGAAGCGTATCATCGCGCGATCCACGACCTCGACTTCTGGATGCGCAGCCACGACAACCGCCGCAACCCCGGCACGACCGCCGACCTAGTCGCGGCCAGCCTGTTCGCCGGCCTTCGCGACGGCCTGATCCCGCCCCCCTGGCATTGAGCGACTCGACCATCGAGTTCGAAGACCGCGGCACATTTGACCCGTGTGCCATGGCTGGCTTGCCCAGCCGTGCCGGACTCCTCGAATGGTTTCGATTCGTGACGGGCTCGTCGTACGAAGCGGCGCCGCGAGATCATGTACGATCGAATGATGATCCTGCTTTGACCTCGCTTCGAAGCACGGCTGGACAAGCCAGCCATGGCACACGGACTCTCTCCGTGACCAGGCCGGAACCTCTTTCCCCCCGTCCCTCATGTCCGAACGCTTCTTCGTGGAACTCGGCAAGGAAGACCATGTCTTCGCAGCCGCGCACTTCATCACGTTCAACAAGAACATCTGCGAGCGGATTCACGGCCACAACTATCGCGTCCGCGTGACGGTCGAAGGGCCGCTGGACGAGAACGCCTACGTCGTCGACTTCATCGCCCTGCGTGACGGGCTGAAGAAGATCCTCGTCGAGCTTGACCATCACGTCCTGCTGCCGACGCAGCATCCGATGATCCACGTCGCCCAGGAGAACGGCGAAATCGTCGCCCGGTTCGAGGGCCGCCGGTGGGTCTTCCCGATCGACGACTGCGTCCTGATGGACCTCCAGCAGACCACCGCCGAGCTGCTCGCCAAGTGGATCGGCGAACGGCTCCTCGCGCAGTGGCAGGCCGAGATGAACTGGCAACCCGCCTCCCTCGTCGTGAAGGTCGACGAGAACCACGAGCAGTGGGGCGTATGGGAGAAGCGACTCGGCTGATGTCTCTTCTTTGGGTTCGCCCCGTCGTCGTGGTCGGATGCTCCTTCGGGTGGCACTGGCTCTGCCAGTGTCGAATCCTCGCTCGATTGGACTATCGGGAGCGGCCTCTTCCCGATGCACACTGGCAGAGCCAGTGCCACCCGAAGAAGCCGTGCCTGAACTCTAGACCCGAGAAACCTCACGCTCCCACATACCTCGCATACAGCGTCCGCGCTTCCGCGGGATCCTCCGTTCCCTGCACGATGGCGCGGCCGTCAGGGAAGAGGGTGAGCGTCCGGTCGCTGACGGTGAAACGCAGCAGGTAGGGGTTCGAGCGGACTTCTCCGAGCGGGGCCAGCCGCGCGGCGAGATCGGCCAGCGACAGATTCGCCTTGCCGGCGAAGTTCAGTTGCACGGCGTTGCGACCGCAGAGGATCGCGGCGTGACTGGTCCGATCGCCGGCGAGCCAGTCGAACTGCTTCCGCTGACAGCAGGGACAATCGACCTGGCCCAGCAGATGCGCGACGCGCATCGAGTGGACGCGGTTGTCCCACAGGTCGAACGTGAACAGATCGGGCGAGCAGGCCGCGGCGTTGCCGGAAAGGATCTTCAGCGCCTCGTTCGCCTGCCAGGCCGCGACGAACTGGATGGCCGTCGCGAGGATACCCGCCGAGTCGCAGGTCTCTCCCGCGCCGGCTTCCGGCGGATCGGGCAGCACGCATCGCAGGCAGGGCGTCTGACCCGGTCGCACCACCATCCCCTGCCCCGACGCGCCGAGGCATCCGGCGAAGACCCACGGCACGCCCCGTTTCACGGCGACGTCGTTGAGCAGGTAACGGATCTCGAAGTTATCCGTTCCGTCGAGGATCAGGTCGGCGCCTTCGACGAAGGCCTCGACGTTCGTCGCGTCGACGTCCTTCACGTGTGGATCGATCGTGACCGAGGAGTCGATCGCGCGGAGCTTGTTCGCGGCGACGACAGCCTTGGGCAGGCCGCTCGCGACGTCAGCTTCGTCGTACAGAACCTGCCGCTGCAGATTCGACAGGTCGAGAAAGTCCCGGTCGATCAGCCGCAGGTAGCCGACCCCCGCGCGGACGAGCACGTTGGCCAGTACCGACCCCAGCGCGCCCGCTCCCACCAGCGTCACCCGCGCGGCCGCGAGTCGCCGCTGCCCCGCTTCGCCGATCGGAGCGAAGCGGACCTGTCGTGAATGGCGTTCGGAAGAATCGGTCATGGGAACGGATTCGAAATATGTAGGGCTGGCGCCCTCGCCTGCCATCGAAGCTGGTTGCCGGTATCGTGGCAGGCGAGGGCGTCAGCCCTACGGGATCATGTCAGCTCGCTTCGCGGGCGAAGGCGAATCATACGACGGAGCGTGTCGCTCGCTTCGCCGTCGTCGCCGATCGGCGTCAGGACGATCTCGTATTCCAGCGGCGCGGCGGGCGACCAGAAGCAGGGATCGGTGACGACCGCCCGCGCCTCTTCTTCGTCGGAAAACTCCGGCACGCGATAGCTCGCGGGCAACGTCGTCCGGTCGCTCGCCAGCGGTCCGTAAACTTCTCCCCGATAACGTCGCCCCGTCGGCGCCGTTCCCTCCGACCGCACGATGCGAATGGCCAGCGTCGCCCGGATCGCGTTCCCTTCGATCTGTCGGGCCTGAATGGGCGTCGGTTCGTGCATACGGGTCGGCGAGCTCTGGTTCGCGAACGGGGACGTCTCATCCTATTCCGGCAGCCGGCGCCGATGTAGGCAGGGCTTCGGCCATACAGGCCATGCGTCGCCGTGACGGAGGGAACGTCGTTCGCGGTACTTCGACACAGCATCGACCAAAACGCTGATCGAACGGGAAGCCATCGATGAAGACCTATCTGCTGGAACGGGAGCAGACGATCGACCGACCGCTGGCGGAGGTCTTTCCGTTCTTTCAGGACGCGGCGAATCTGAAGGAACTGGTGCCCGAGTTTCTGCGATTCCAGATTCTGACCCCGCTGCCGATCGAGATGCGGCAGGGGGCGGTCATCGACTACCGCATCCGGCTGTTCGGGGCGCCAATGACTTGGAAGACGGAGATCAGCCTGTACGACCCGCCGCACCGCTTCGTCGACCTGCAGCTTCGCGGACCGTACGCCCTGTGGCGGCACGAACACACGTTCGAAGAGACCGGCCCGCGTCAGACGCTCATGCGGGATCGGGTGGAGTACGCCATCGGTTACGGCCCCCTCGGCGGGGTCCTCCACCGGGCGTTCATCCGCCGGACCCTGCAGCGAATCTTCGACTTTCGCGAGCAGCGGACGCGGGAGATCTTCGCGGAAGGCGGGGGCTGATTGGGGCGTTCCTTCGGGCGGCGCAGGCCGCACGATCGTCATTTTCGAGCGGCCCGGACCGGCGCACTCGTCTCCCGCCATGCGTCGCCGGACGCCGCGGTTTGACCCCGTCCCCGCGTGACCTATCGGTTGAGACGAGCGGATCCTCGCGGTCGAGGTCCGCCCTGATCTCGCGTCGGCCCCGGCCGGCGCTTCTCCGAGTCACGGTCCCGCCATGCACTTCGCTTTCGTTCTTTCTCTCTGCGTCGTCGCCGCGTCGCCGATCGCTCCCTCGCAAGGCGCCGAAGTCGAAGCCGCCGCCCGGGCGTTCCGCATCGAGTCGTACAACCGCTGCCGCGAAGACCGCGAGCGGTACCAGCAGCTTCGCGCAGCCGACGACGATCTCCGCATCGGTTTGGCCGCGACGAACGAAGACGATCTGACTGTTCGCCAGGAACAGGCGGCGGAGTGGTACCGCGAAGCGACCGCCGCCGTGCATGCGGACGGCGACATTCCCGCTTCCCCGGCCTGGCTTTCGGAAGCTCTCGCCGACGCTGCCGCAGGCAAGCTCCGTGAGCAGTCGAGCGCTACTTTCGCGTCGAAGCAGACGTCGGCGAAGTCTTGTCAGACGAAGACCTTCCTCCCGCCGATACTTGCGCCTGCGGAATCTGCCGCCGAATCGAACGACTCGCAGAGCAAGAGCGTCGAAACGCCCTTCTTCTTCGTGAACGCCGCGATCAAGGCGCTCGGCGGCGGCCAGCGGAACGGCTCCGAAATCGATGACGTGCAGCAGCCCGTCATTCATCCCGCCGGCCCGATCGTCGACGGACGGATCGAGGAACCGGAGACCGCTCCGGTGCAGGATTCGCTCCGAAAGGCCGCCGATTCGCAGCCTGCATCGCAGATCGAGCCGAAGATGGAACTGCCGACGCTGGGCGCCGAATCGGTCGAAGCAGCTCCCGTCGAAACGCCGGCGATCGAGATGCCCGAAATGGAACTGCCGGAGCTTTCGTCGAACTGACGGCGAACGAGCGAAACGACGGTAGTGGGCTAAGTTTGAATGTCGCGTTAGGTCACGCTAGGCTAGAAGCATGACCAACCCCTTCGATCAAACGAATGTTCCTCCACGGAAGCTGCCGCCCGACAGGAGCGGGGAATTGTTCGCCGCCGTGGCGGTAATTGGGTTGGGGCTGTTCTGCACCATCGTCGGCATCTATTCGGTGGCGTTGAAGCTGTTTCCCGGGCCTCAGCCGTAGTTTATCGCCTCTGAGTATAGATCGTCGAACTTCCAGAGCCGATCCGTCACCCCGGCCATCATCGCAGCCGTCGGACGTAGCTTCCCGGCCATGCCGCTCTTGTCGGTGTTCCGCGTACGCCAGACGAAGTTGTAGTACGCGAGGAACATCCCGACCCCAAGGGCCGCATTCGAACGCAAGTCGCGTCGGGTTGGCCCTATTGCACGCGTTAGCATCTATCGCCTCCGATAGCGGCTAATCTCAGGATGAGACTCTTGACCGCAAGGGGCCGCAGCGTGCGGCAAGCAGGGTCGGGCCGCAGCCCTGACTGAGTCGCCGGTCAAACTAGGACCGCGCGATGAGGTAGATGGTCAACGCCAGGACGTAGGCTGCGATGAGACTAAAGCAGCCCACCGCGTACAACCGCGTTCGTTCGGGCGGCTCTGGCCGTTGCGAGTCGCTTTCATGGCCGGGCGGCTGGTACGGGTTCGACATGCCGCCGATTCTACCCCGTGACCAGACTTGACCGGCAAACTAGCCCACTACCGAAACGACAAGAAGATTGCGATCGCCCTCGCGTTCGGTGAAACTTTCACCCGGGCGCGGGGGTTTCTCTTTGCTTGCCTCTCCTTCGCTTCGTCTCCGCTTTCGCTTCTCCGCGAGTTCGCCGCCATGCATCGCTTCGTTTCCCGCTTCGCCGTTCTGCTTCTCCTCGGCGGGCTGATCGGCTGCGGTCCCGTGACGGCCCGGGCACAGATCGGCGACGGCGAGGTCAGGAAGTACGACCGGAACGGCGACGGCTACGTCAGTCGCGAAGAGGCGCCCGCGGAGTGGAATCGCAACTTCGACGCGGCTGACACCGACGACGACGGCAAGATCTCCGAAGCGGAAGTCGACGCCGTAGTGAAGCTCATGGGCGGGCCGCAGACGGGCGCGAATCTCGTCAAGCTGTTCGATAACGACGGCGACGGGTTCGTCAGCCGCGAGGAGGCGCCCCCCGCGTGGCAGCCGAACTACGACGCCGCGGATACCGACAAGGACGGCAAGATCTCGATCGCCGAGACCGACGCCGTCCTGAAGAAGCTCCAGCAGCTCGCCGGCAACTCCGATCCGGCAGAGGGAACGCAGAAGTTCCTGAACGTCGCCTACGTCGACGGTGGCCATGAACGGCAGAAGCTGGACGTCTACGTGCCCCCTCGCGCGAAGGGCGAAAAGACGAAGCCGAAGCTGATCGTCTGGATTCACGGCGGCGGCTGGAAGGCCGGCGACAAGTCGAATCCGCCCGCGCTCTATCTTCTGAACGAAGGCTACGCGGTCGCGAGCGTGAACTATCGCTTCAGCGAGCACGCGATCTTCCCCGCCCAGATCGAGGACTGCAAAACGGCGATCCGCTTCCTGCGCGCGAAGGCGGACGAGTACGGCTACGACGCCAGCAAGATCGGCGTCTGGGGCGCCTCCGCAGGCGGGCATCTCGTCTCCCTGCTCGGAACCGCCGGCGACGCGAAGGAACTGGAGGGGCCCGATCTGTACGCCGACCAGTCGAGCCGGGTGCAGGCCGTCTGCAACTACTTCGGCCCCACGGACTTCGTGAACATCGAAGATCACATGACGCCGGTCGTCACCCTCGACTGGAAGGGCCCCGACAGCCTGGTCGCCCATCTGCTGGGCGGCCCGCTCGCCGATCGGCAGGATTTGGCGAAGACGGCCAGCCCCATCGCCTACGTCACGAAGGACGATCCCCCGTTCCTCACGTTCCACGGCGATAAGGACGCGCTCGTTCCGCTCGGTCAGGCCGAGGCCCTGCACGAAGCGCTGGAGCAGGTTGGCGTCGAGAACGAACTGATCGTGATGAAGGGCCGCGGCCACGAGATGTTCGGCGACCCCGTCTCCCGCGCGAAGGTCTTCGCCTTCTTCCAGCGCACGCTGGCTGAAGAGGGCGCTCCGTCGAAGTAAGTCGGAAGAGAATTCGAATCGAAAAGCGTTCCATGTCCCTGCGTCTCGGCATCGCATTGTTCGGCGCGTCGCTCATCGGTCAGGCTGCCGTGCATGCGCAGCCGCCCGAGGCGCCGCAGCGTCCGCCCGTCCTGCGGCAGTTCGATAAGGACGGCGACGGAGCGCTCTCCCGCGAAGAGGCTCCCCCCTTCCTGAAGGAGCGCTTCGATCGCGTCGACGCGAACGGCGACGGCAAGGTGACGCCCGCCGAAGTCGCCGCCGCGAGGCAACGCCAGGGCGGAGGAGGAGGACCGGGCCGCGATCTATCGGAGAACGTGAAGGCGCTGCGCGATCTCCCCTACGTGCCGGAGGGTCACGAACGCCAGAAGCTCGATCTCTACCTGCCGGAACGAGCCGACGAGGATGCGAAGCTGCCGCTGGTCGTCTGGATTCATGGCGGCGGCTGGCAAGGCGGCTCGAAGGAAGGCTGCCCCGCCCGCTATCTCACGGGCGAAGGCTTCGCCGTGGCGAGCGTGAACTATCGACTGAGCGGCCACGCGCCGTTTCCCGCGCAGATCCACGACTGCAAGGCGGCCCTCCGCTTCCTGCGTGCGAACGCGGAGAAATACGGCCTCGATCCCGACCGCATCGGCGTCTGGGGTTCGTCCGCAGGGGGCCACCTCGTCTCGCTCCTGGGGACCAGCGGCGACGTCGCCGATCTGGAGGGCCCCGATCTCTACCGCGATCAGTCGAGCCGCGTCCAGGCGGTCTGCAACTACTACGGTCCGACGGACCTTCTCAAGATGGGCGAGCAGTCGGGCGAATCATCCCGCATCGATCACGACTCGCCGAACAGTCCGGAAAGCAAGCTGCTCGGCGGACCGGTTCAGGAAAGGAAGGAGATCGCCCGGCTCGCGAGTCCCATGACGCATATCTCGAAAGACGATCCACCGGTCCTTACCGTTCACGGCGACAGCGACCCGGTCGTCCCGGTTCGACAGGGAACGTCCTTCCACGAGGCCCTGACGAAGGCGGGCGTCCCGAGCGAGCTCTACGTCGTGAAGGGAGGCGGCCATGGCGGCTTCCGCGACGAGGCTCTGCCGGGGAAGGTGACGGAGTTCTTCCGCCGCACGCTGCCGGCGAAAGCGCCCGAATCCCCGGAGCCCGAAAAGGATTCCGGCGCCGTTCGGCCTTTGAACTGACTCCGCGGGCATTCGCCCAATCGCTACGATTCCCCCAAAGCGCCTTTATGGCGGGGCGGAAGGGTCGCGACGGCGACCTTGCCGATGGGGCGGCATTGGCGGGTCCGGCGGACCCTACTTATACTGGCGGCTCTTGACGCTTCTTGCGCCGCCCGGATCTCCCCGAACCGACCGCGGGCGCAAGCTCTCCCCGCCTGCGAAGGCTTCCGTCGCCGCGGATCGCGATGCGATCCGCGATCTCTTCGACGAAGCCGAGTTTCTTCGCGGCGAACCGCGTTTCCCGACGGATCATGATCAGCAGCTACAACCTCACGCACCTCCGGCAGCTCGAAGCCGAGAGCATCCACATCATCCGCGAGGTGGCGTCCGAGTTCAAAAACCCGGTCATGCTCTACTCGATCGGGAAAGACTCCGCGGTGATGCTGCAGCTCGCCCTCAAGGCGTTCTACCCCGCGAAGCCCCCCTTCCCGCTGCTCCACGTCGATACGACGTGGAAGTTCCGGGACATGTACGAGCTCCGCGATGGATACGTCGCCAAGGAGCTGGGCCTGGACCTGATCCGCTACGTGAACGAGGAGGGCGTGAAGCTGGGCCTCGATCCCTTCACGCAAGGCGGCAAGCACACCACGGTCATGAAGACCGAGGGACTGAAGCAGGCGCTCGATAAGTACAAGTTCGACGCGGCCTTCGGCGGCGCCCGCCGCGACGAAGAGAAGTCCCGCGCGAAGGAGCGCGTCTTCTCGTTCCGCGACGAACATCATCGCTGGGATCCGAAGAATCAGCGTCCCGAGATCTGGAGCCTGTACAACACCCGCGTCAACCCGGGCGAGTCGATCCGCGTCTTCCCGATCTCGAACTGGACCGAGCTCGACGTCTGGCAGTACATCCATCTGGAGAACATCCGCCTGGTGCCGCTGTACTACGCCGCGGAGCGCCCGGTCGTGAAGCGGAACGGCACGCTGCTGATGGTCGACGACGACCGGATGAAGCTGCTCCCCGGCGAGAAGGTGGAGCAGAAGGTGGTCCGCTTCCGCACGCTCGGCTGCTACCCGCTGACGGGCGCCGTGGAATCGACCGCCGTGACGTTGCCCGACATCATTCAGGAGATGCTCCTGACGACGACCTCCGAACGGCAGGGCCGCAAGGTCGACGACGACGACGAAGGGACGATGGAAGACAAGAAGAAGGAAGGCTACTTCTAAACCGACTTGTCCTTCCCGCTCCTTCGGGCGCCACTGGCTCTGCCAGCGCCGAACCTCGATAAGCGCCGCATTTCAGCAATGTCCGTTGGGCAATTAGGCCCTGCCGGACAGTCTTCTGCTTCGATCGCACTGGCAGAGCCAGCGCCACCCGAAGAGACGAGAATCTCGAACAGCACGTACGCATGTCGCACCAATCCGAGCTGATCGCTACCGACATCGAGGCCTATCTCGCCGAGCATGAGCGGAAGGAACTCCTCCGCTTCATCACCTGCGGGAACGTCGACGACGGCAAGAGCACGCTCATCGGGCGGCTGCTCTACGACTCGAAGATGATCTACGAGGACACGATCGCGGCGATTAAGAAGGATACGAAGCGCTACGGCACGACCGGCAGCGACTTCGATCCCGCGCTGCTGATGGACGGCCTGAAGGAGGAGCGCGAGCAGGGGATCACGATCGACGTCGCCTATCGCTACTTCTCGACGGCGAAGCGGAAGTTCATCATCGCCGACACGCCGGGCCACGTGCAATACACGCGGAACATGGCGACCGGCGCTTCGACCGCCGATCTGGCGGTGATTCTGGTCGACGCGCGGCACGGGGTCCGCGAACAGACCCGGCGCCACAGCTTCATCACGTCGCTGCTGGGGATCAAGCACATCGTCGTCGCGGTCAACAAGATGGACCTCGTCGACTGGTCGCAGGAGCGCTTTCGCGAGATCGTCGCCGACTACCAGCAGTTCGCCGTCCGCCTGAACATTCCCGACCTGCACTTCATTCCCCTGTCGGCCAAGCTGGGCGACAACGTCGTCGACCGCAGCGCGAACATGCCGTGGTACGACGGGGCCACGATCATGAGCTTCCTGGAGTCGGTCTACATCGGCTCCGACCGGAACCTCGAAGACTTCCGCTTTCCCGTGCAGTGGGTCAGCCGGCCGAACCTCGACTTCCGCGGCTTCGCCGGGACGATCGCCTCGGGCATCGTCCGCAAGGGCGACGAGGTGATGGCCCTCCCCTCGCGCAAGACGTCGCGGGTGAAGTCGATCGTCACCTTCGACGGCGACCTCGACGAAGCGTTCGGCCCGCTCTCGGTGACGCTCACGCTGGAAGACGAAATCGACGTCAGCCGCGGCGACATGCTCGTCCGGCCGGGCAACGTGCCGAGCGTGACGCAGAAGTTCGACGCGACGGTCGTCTGGATGCATCAGGACGCGATGCAGCCCGGCAAGCAGTATCTGTTCAAGCAGACCACGAAGACCGTGCCGGGCACGATCCAGTCGCTGCGATATCGCGTCGACGTGAACACGCTGCATCGCCAGCCGGCGCCGTCGCTGCAACTCAACGAGATCGGTCGCTGCTCGATCCACCTCTCGTCGCCGATCATGGCCGACGACTACCGTCGCAACCGCGTGACGGGCGCCTTCATCATCGTCGACCGGATCAGCAACGCGACGGTCGGCGCCGGCATGATCATGGATCGCCGGACGGGCGAAGAGAGCCACGAGCACTGGGACGACGAGCCCGCCACCGCGACCCTGCAGGCGGGCGTGAGCGACGTCACCGAGAGCGAACGCCAGGCTCGCTTCGGCCAGAAGGGGGCGACGATCCTCTTCACCGGCCCCAGCGGCGCCGGCAAGTCGAAGCTCGCCTACGCGGTCGAACGCCGCCTGTTCGACGACGGCCGCGCCGTCGCCGTGCTGGAAGGAAAGACGCTGCGACTGGGCATCTCGAAGGATCTGGAGTTCTCGCCCGAGGACCGGTCGGAGAACCTTCGCCGCGGCGCCGAGATCGCGCGGATCCTTAACCAGGCCGGCCTCCTCTGCCTGGCGCCCTTCGCTTCGCCGCAGGAGGAAGTTCGCGAGAAGGCGCGGGACCTGATTGGCGCCGAGCGGTTCCTGGTCGTCCACATGACCGCGCCTGCCGCGGTCCGCGACGAGCGCGTGAAAGAACGCCGTGCCGACGACGCGACCGACGCGGACGAGTTCGCCTACGAAGAACCTGCGAACGCCGACCTCACCCTCGACACGTCGAAGGTCGACCTGGCCAAGCAGGTGGATGCGGTGGTGGAGATGCTGAAGAAGCGCGGGTTCGTGGAGTGAACCCTTCGGCGAGCGAGCGGCTCTTGTCGTAGGGTGCGTCCTGACGCACCTGTCGTTCTCACGACGTTCGATGGCGAGTTGCTGTCGATCCTCCGTGAGAACCGACCTCCAACATGCGTCAGGTCGTACGATGTCGATCGACGAAGAAGCTTACGCCGACCTACGAGAAATCTGCTCTGCGATCTCCGAAGGTCGGAGGCCCGATCGAACCGTCATCGATCGAGTGGAAGCTCGCGCGGAGAGAGTCACCGAGGCTATCTACCGTAAGCATGGGATGCTCAATATCGCCGTCCAGTTGATTCGCGAAACGCGCGACCAGCCTCGCGGATGGATGCAGAGCGACGAGTCTTAGTAGGCGAGCGAACAAGTCTCGCTCGGACGCTTGTCGGCAGTGACGAAACAGCTCAGTCTCAATATCGATCGCAGCGTGGAACGACAGGTGCGTCAAGACGCACCCTACGAGACTGAATCAGTCGCAATCGCTTTCAAGATGCCGCCGCATCGCCGCCAGCAATTCTTCGAACGATACGTCGCTGGCTTTTTCGCCGAGAACGTAGCCGAGCGGCGCATCTTCGGTCGGAATCTCGCATTCGAATCCGTAACGGCCGTCGTGCTTACCGAAGACCGAGATGTAGACCAGATGATCGCCTCCGCCGATGACGCGAATGCCGGTCGCGCAAAGATCCGGTTCCCAATAGTCGATGATCTCCCAACCACGGGACGGTAGGTCGAGTCGTTCGATCAGTTCAGAAATCTGCCGGCATTTGCCGCGGAGATTCGTCGCCTCGAAGGCGAGGTTCGACCGGATCCAGAAGACGCCCCGACGAAGATGAGCGACCGAAGTGCGCTCGTCTGCCAGGCCCGTGTTCGCATCTCGATCGAACATTCCGATAACGAGGACGCGCAAGCGACTCCATGTTTCGTCGTCCTCGTCATCAGGCAACTGCTCTACGAAGTCCCGCAAGGCGTCGCTCAGATACTGCGAAAGCGCGACGACGAAGCGTGCCACGTTCGACTCGTCGACCGATTGCAAGGCGAGCAGAAACGCAGTCTGTTCGTTGAGCGCGCCTCGCTCATAAGCAGCCAGGACCAGAAGCGGATCCCTCGCCTTCGAATCCTGAGCGTCGGACAACTCTTCGTAACTCATGACGCTTGCTTCCGAATTCCGAACGCGACGCCCGACTAATAATTCATCCAGATCCGCTCGATCATGCGCGGCTTACTCTTGGCGCTGGAGGCTTTGTTGTCGATGGCGACGTCGACGATCCGCCAGTCGGCGAGGCGGCGGGTGTAGAGCTCGCTGGGGTAGCCGGAGAGCAGAACTTTTCCTTCGCAGGAAAGCAGAATGTCGAGCAGGCGCTCGTGCTGGGCGACCGACATCTCGAAGTCGTAATCCGCGATCGTCCGCCGCGTCTCGTGCAGGTAGGGCGGATCGAGGTAGAAGAGCGTGTTCGGCCCGTCCTCGCTCTTGATCAGCTTCGCCGCGTCCTTGCAGAAGATGACGACGCGTCGCAGACGCTCCGCCACCGCGGGCAGGCCTTCGACGGCGCCGATCCACGAGGCCGCCTGCTCGTTCATCGAGCGTCGCGTGCGGTTGCGGCTCATCGTGGCGAAGGAGTCCATCTTCCCCGCCCGCGACTGCCGCGCGACGACGAAGAAGTCGACCGCCCGGGCGACGTTCGGCGGCTCGTCGTCGACCCGGCTCGGGTCGCCCGCGAAGGTCGCGTCCCAGGTCGCCACGCGTCGCTCGACCCGCCGCTTGGCCCGTTCCCATTCGATCTGCGAGAAGGGAATTCGCTCGACGAAGCTGATGAACTCCGCGAAGGCTTCCTTGTTTTGCAGGACGCGCCAGAAGTTCGTCAGTTCCAGGTGGACGTCGTTGACGACTTCGCTGACGCCTTCGCTCGACTTCTGCAGCAGGACCGATCCGCCCCCGAAAAAGGGCTCCACGTAATGAACGTGGTCGGGCATCAGATCGAGGATCGTCCGCGCCAGATAGTGCTTGCCGCCGTGCCACTTCAGCGGCTGGCGAAGATCCGTGACGCGGGAAGCCATCGTCCGCGATTCCTGTGCGTGCGAGCCGGAGAGCGAAAGTCTACGACTCGCGCCAGCATAGCGCAATGGCATGCGCGGCGCAAGGGATTGTCTGAGCGGGGGACGACAGTCCCCCGAGTTGCGTCTCCGTCGAACGTCACGGCTCGGGGGACTGTCGTCCCCCGCTCAGATATCGAGAAGCTTACTTCTCCGCGTGCTTCTTCGGCTTGTAGATCTCGGTCGCGGTGCCGAAGAAGACCTCGGCGGCGTTCATGACGGTTTCGCTCAGCGTCGGGTGGGGATGGATGGTCTCCGCCAGGTCGCGGACTTCGCAGCCCATCTCGATCGCGAGCGCGGCTTCGGCGATCAGCTCGCCGGCGCCTGCGCCGACCATGCCGCAGCCGAGGACGCGCTCGGTCTCCGGCTCGATGATCCACTTGGTCAGACCCTCGGTCCGACCGAGCGCCATTGCCCGACCGCTGGCCGCCCAGGGATAGACGGCGACTTCGTAGGCGACGCCTTCCTTCTTCGCCTGATCCTCGGTCAGGCCGGTCCAGGCGATCTCGGGATCGGTGAAGACGACCGCCGGGATCGAACGCTTGTCCCAGGTCGTCTCTTTGCCCAGGATCACCTCGGCGGCGAGGCGTCCCTCGTGCGTCGCCTTGTGGGCGAGCATCGGTTCGCCGGCCAGATCGCCGATGACGAAGATGTTCGGCTCCGCGGTCCGCATCGAGGCGTCGTGTTCGACGAAGCCCTTGTCGGTGACCTTGACCTTCGTGTTCTCCAGCCCCAGGCCCTGGCTGATCGGACGCCGCCCGACGCAGACCAGCACGCGGTCGTAGTTCTCGCTGCCGAACTTGCCGGGCCCTTCGAAGGTGACGTTCACCTTCTTGCCGTTCTCGACCAGGGAGAGCGAGCCGACCTTGGTCTTCAGGAAGATGCGATCCTCGAACAGCGTCTTCAGTCGCTTCTCCAGCGGCTTGACCAGGTCGCGATCGGCGCCCATGAGCAGGCCGTCGAGCAGCTCGACGACGCTCACCTTCGAGCCGAGCTGGGCGTAGACCGATCCCATCTCCAGGCCGATGTACCCGCCGCCGATGACCAGCAGCGACTCCGGCACATCCAGCAGATTGAGCGCGCCGGTCGAGTCCATCACTCGGTCGGAGCCGAGGTCGAACGCCTTGGGCATCGCCGGGACGGAACCGGTCGCAAGGATCAGGTTCTCGAATTCGAGCTTGCCTCCCTCGGGGATCGATTCGTGGGTGCCTTCCAGCCGCAGCGTGTTGGCGTTTTCGAGCACGCCCTTGGCGTGAATCACGCGGACGTTGCGACGCTTGGCGAGTTGCTTCAGGCCGCCGGTCAGGCCGGAGATGACCTTCTCCTTCCGCGCGCGGAGCTTGTCGATCTCGACCGAGGGCGTGCCGAAGCCGACGCCCCAGTCGTGCGACAGCTCTTCCGTTTCCGCGATCACGCGGGCGACGTGGAGCAGGGCCTTCGACGGGATGCAGCCGCGGAGCAGGCAGGTGCCTCCGAGGTTAGGCTCCTGCTCGACGATGGTGGTTTCGATTCCTTCGTCAGCCGCCAGGAAAGCCGCGGCGTAACCGCCAGGTCCGCCGCCCAGCACGCAAAGAGAGGTTCGCATCGTTCGATTTTGCGGGCAGGAGTAAAAGACGACAGCCCGTCGAGACTCTCGACGGGCTGTGCGGGCCGCTGCGAAACTGCAAGCTCTCGTGCAGTTCCGTGGGCGTTAGCGAGACAGGAACTCGACGACGAGGTTGCCGTCGACCGGCAGGCTGATGTCGCCCGGTCCCGGCAGGCCCTGCATCGTGATCGACAGGTTCGCCGGATCGACCGTGATCCAGTCGAGCGGCTGGGTCAGGTTCTCGGTCAGGACGAGCTGGTAGTTGGACTTCAGCTTGTCGCTGTCCCGCACCTCGATCACGTCGCCGGGGCGGCAGATGTACGAGGGCGTGTTGACCTTGTGACCGTTGATGCTGAAGTGGCCGTGAGCGACCGCCTGACGAGCCTGGGGACGGCTGCGGGCGAAGCCGGCGCGACGGACGATGTTGTCCAGACGGCGCTCGCACATCAGCAGCAGCAGTTCGCCCGTGTTGCCCTTCTTATGGGCGACCGCATCGTAAAAGCGGCGGAGCTGACGCTCATGCAGGCCGTAATAGTACTTGATCTTCTGCTTCTCGGCCAAACCCGTGCCGTAGTTGGTCGGGCGACCGCGGCGGGTGTGCATGCCGGGGGGTGAATCACGACGCTCGAACGCGCGCGTGGCGCCCGAGTTCTCGAACAGCATCGTGCTCAGGCGGCGATTGATTCGCGCCTTGGCGCCCGTGTACCTCGACATGCAGAATCCGCTTCCGTTACGTGGGTGTGGGCCTCGGCCGCCTATGCGAGCGATCTTCCGCCGCGGCGGACAGTTCGATCGTCGCTTCGAAACCGGCGAAGCTCGATGTCGTGAAGAGGACCGACCTGGTCGACAGTCCGCCCACAGGCGGACCGGACGACGGTCCTGAATCGCACGATTCTGCCAGAGACCGGGCGATCCCTCAAGGCGCTGCCAGGGAAAAACGCCGGCGATCGACGCCGACTTCAGGAGCCGCTGGGCGCGAATTCGGCGACGACGCGGTCGCGAATCTCGGCAGGATCGTCGAACAGCACGACCGATTCCCGGGGAAGATCGCGAAACGCCCGGAGCTTGCGAAGATCGTCGACCGGGCGCTCCGGCACCGAGCGGATGTAAATCCGCGCGATCTGGGAGGGAAACTTTCGCGCGAGGGCGCCGTAGATCTCCGGATCCCGCTCCCCCGAGTCGCCGACCAGCAAGAACTGCCGCTGGGGAAAGAGCTTAAGCAGGTTCCGGATCGTCGGCGCCTTGTCCCCCCGAGGAAGGAAAAGCATCTTCCGCACCATCTGATCGCGGAGGCGGAAGGTCCGTAAATGGATGGAACCTTCCGGAAAGCCTTCGTCCCCGTGGAACCGTTTCAGAGCGCCGTAAAGCTGCCAGGGGCTGGAGGAGACGTAGTGAATCGGCAGGCCGTCGTCGGACCACTCGGCCAGGGCCTTCGCCATCCCCTCGATGGGCTCGAACGCCCGGAGGAACGTGTTGACCAGCATTAACTTACGATCGAGCACGCAGGTCCGCTTGATCGTGTCGTCGATGTCGGTGATGACCGACGTCCCCTGCGGCGAGACGAGCTGCGCCAGAGAACGACTGAGCTCGACCGTCGGATCGTGTCGGCGCACCGCGGCGATCGTGAGCCATCCATCGCTGCCTGGCCGGGGAGCCTGCAGTCCGTCGACTTCCTGCTGGGAGAGTTCGATCGTCCCGGCGAATTGTCCGCGGGCGTGCGACAGTTCGTCGAGCGGAAAGAGTCGCTCGCCGATGCGGATGACGATCGAATCGCTGTTCCCGGGAACGCTGGCGAACCAGCGGATCCGTTCCTCGAACAGCGTCAGCGATTCCTCGCCCGGTCGCTCCCGCATGTATCGCAGCAGACCCCACAGGGCCATGCGATGGCGGAGGTTGTACGGAACCAGATGAAACGCGATTCCCCGCACGATGACCTTCCACTTTCCCGTCGACGCCTCGTAAACGGCGTAAGTGGGAAAGAGAATGACGTCGGGCAGGGGATTCCGAACGATCGATTCGGCGGCGCTCATGTCGTCGCTGGAGATGGATCGATCCATTAGGCACGCATAGAGTCGTCAAACGATAATCGACGTTCGGAAAACGTCGAGCCGCCTGCCCGCGAGAGGCCACTTACAGCAGCGCGCGGGCCACGGCATTATCTCCGGTTCGAGACGAGGCTGCAAAAAGAAGCCGGTCGAAAAGTGAGCGCTTCCGCGATTCTTCTCCGACGGACGTAACGGAAAGTCTCGTCGCGACGGCGGCGAAGGGCGTCCGGTTTCCAGAGATTCGCTCGGCGAACCTGAATCTGGCCCGCCGGCGGCGAGAGATTCCTGTCTCGAGCGCGTCTTGCGAAACTGTAGCGGCCTGTGTGCCGTTTACGCGACGATTCAGATCGCCGGGAACGCTACATGTGAGTGCGACACGCGCTAACCAACCGCAGAAGCGGCGAACTTGTCGCGACGTTACCTGAAATCTGTCCTGCGAAACATCCTCCTCCGTTCTGGTTCGTCGCTGCATGCCCCGCTGGATCCGCACCGTTCGCGTGGAAGATTTGACCGACGACCGGGGAACGGAAGTCGTCGCCGAGGGGCGGATGCTGGCGATCTTCCGCATCCAGGGGGAGCCCTACGTGCTGGACGGCCTCTGCTGCCATCAGGGGGGACCGCTGGGAAAAGCTCCGCTTTGCGGCTTCGTGGCGACCTGCCCCTGGCACGGCTGGCAGTACGACGTCCGCACGGGTCGCCACACGGTCATCCCTTCTGTCGTGCAGCCGTCGTTCCCTTGCCGCGTGATCGAGGGCTGGGTCGAAGTCGAGTTGCCGGACGAGTCTTGAGTCATCGCGAACTGACGGAGCGGGCGCCGGATTCTCCTGCGCCTGCCAGCGTGGTCGATCGTCTCGCTTTCAGTAGAATGGACCCGGGCGCGGGTCGCATGCGCCGGAACGAGCGAATCCGCGGTCGAGCCCCGTGATCGAGTATCGCTGCTTTCAGAACGACGACGTTCCGAGGCTGAAGGCGTTCTGGCGAACGCTTTCGGACGTGCCGGGACTGGCCCTCGACGCCCGGGTCGCCGCCTGGGAAGAGACCGCGCTCGCGAAGCCCTGGTTTCAGCAGGAGGATCTGATCCTCGCCTGCGAAGACGATAACGTCATCGGGCTCCTGCACTTCGGCTTCGGCCCCGACACCAGGGGCGACGACCTCGATCCGCAGAAGGGCGTCCTGTCGCAAATCCTGGTCGCTCGGCGATCGACGGCCGAAGAACGGAACACGATCGCCGCCGAGCTGCTGCGTCGCTGCCGGGAGGATCTCGCGAATAAGGGCGCGACGGAGATCGCCGCCCTCGGCGCTCGACCCAACTGCCCCTTTTACGTCGCACTCTACGGCGGCAGTCGCGCGGTCGGACTCTATGCTTCGGACTCGCTGCGTCGGCGCTGGCTGGAGGACGCCGGCTTCCGCCTGATCGAGGAGCGGATCGTGATGCGGCGATCGCTGAGGACCTTCAGCACGGTCGTCAATCGCCTTCAGATTCAGATCAAGCGCGAGCACGACGTCACGATCGACGATCCCGCCGACGCCGACGGCTGGTACACGGGCTGCGCGGAGATGCCGCAGCAGCGCCGGCGTTTTTCCATCGTGCAGCGCAAGACCGGCGAGCCCCGCGGATCGGTCGACGCCTGGGCGCCCCCTCCGACGGTTTCGACCTGGCCGGGTCCCTGTTACGGACTGACCAACCTGCGGATCGAGGAGAGCCTGCTCCGCAAGGGCATGGCGACGCACCTGCTGGGCGAAACGCTTTCGCGGCTCAAGAAGGAGGGCGCCGGCGAGGTCGAAGTGCAAATCGACGCCGCCGACGAGGCGCAGACCGGCCTCTTCCGGAAACTCGAGTTCCTGGAAGCCGACCGGAAGCTTCTCTTCTCGACGACAGTCGAGAAGAGAAGCTAGAGAGGCGAGCGGAGTAAGGAGAGAGTAGAGGAGACGGGCGAACTCGCTCTTCTCCGTCGACTTTCCGATGCAGCTTGCGGTTGGCGATCCTTGCTGGGTGGCGCCGGTTGTCTCAACCGGCGCGGGCGCAGCCCGTCGGAGGCCTCGGAGCGAATTCAGCGCAAGGTCGCTGTCCGACTTCGAGACAACGGTTCGACGAACCCGGCTGCGAGGATTCCGACCAGCCATTGAGGCCTCCGATCCGCTGCGCGGACGCTGGTTGAGACAACCAGCGCCACCCCGGCGCGACAATTCCAGCGTTGGTTCGGCGAACTTTCGTGCCGATCGCAAAGCGCGAGGGACCGCTCTCCACGGTCGAACTTCGCTCTCTGCTTTTCTTTCCTCGAATTCCTTCGATATTTCGGCGGATTCGACGGAATAGATTCCCGGCGGCGCGCGTCTATCTCTACGCGAGCGGCGTCAGGCTCTTTCAAGTAGCGCCGCGTTCTTCTCATTTCGACGCTCTCGTCTCGACGCCCGTCTTCGGCGATTCGCGATCGTGCTGGCGCCGCTGCGCTGCCAGCGTGCCCTCAGGAGGTCCGCTCATGTCGCGCTTTCCCTATGCGCCCTCGTCGCTCGCTTATGCGGCTTTTCTGGCGACGGGAGTCGCGGCCTTCGTCGGCTGCGATGCCGGGCGTGCGCCTGCCGCGAGACAGGCGGGACAGACCGCTCCCCAGACTTCGTCGACTCCGACCCCGCACTACGCGTCGGACGACGTCCAGTACCACGCTGCGGAGAGCGACGCGACGGTCGAGTGGGACATGCCCATGATGACGGGCTCGAACGAAGACTTCGCGATGGCGCCGATGGGGGCGGAAATGGCGATTCCGCTCGCTGAAGAACCGAACGCGGAACTCTACGAAGGGATGCGGGAGAACGGCTTCGTCGCGGCGGCGAAGGAGCCGTTGTCGACCTTCTCGATCGACGTCGATACGGCGTCCTACTCCAACATCCGGCGCTTCGTTTCGCAGGGCCGGATCCCGCCGGCGGATGCGGTGCGGATCGAGGAGATGGTCAACTACTTCGGCTACGACTATCCGCGGCCTGACGGCGACGTGCCGTTCGCCGTCGACGTCGAGGTCGCCGCCTGCCCCTGGAAGCCGGAGCACCGACTCGCCCGGATCGGCCTCGCCGGTCGGGAGATCGCGCGGGAGAGCCGTCCGCCCAGCAACCTGGTCTTCCTGGTCGACGTCTCGGGATCGATGAGCGACTTCAACAAGCTGCCGCTGGTGAAGACGGCGCTGAGGATGCTGGTCGAACAGCTCGACGCGCGGGACCGAATCGCCATCGTCGTCTACGCGGGCAATTCCAGCGTGGCGCTGCCGTCCACGTCCGCCGATCGCCAGCAGCAGATTCTCACGACGGTCGAAGGCCTCCAGTCGGGCGGCTCGACGCACGGTTCGGCAGGCATCCGCGACGCCTATCGGCTGGCGAGCGAAAACTTCATCGCCGGCGGCGTCAATCGCGTGATCCTCTGCACCGACGGCGACTTCAACGTCGGCACGACCAATCACGAGGAACTAACCGAGCTGATCGGTCAGCAGGCGAAGAGCGGCGTCTTCCTCAGCGTGCTCGGCTTCGGCATGGGCAACTACAAGGACGCCACGCTCGAGAAGCTGGCCGACCAGGGGAACGGGGCGTACGCCTACATCGACAACACCAGCGAAGCCAGGAAGACGTTCGTCGAACAGATGAGCGGCACGCTGATCACGATCGCCAAGGACGTAAAGATCCAGGTCGACTTCAACCCGGGCAAGGTCGCCGCCTATCGTCTGGTCGGCTACGAGAACCGCATGCTCGCCAGCGAAGACTTCAAGGACGACGCCAAAGACGCCGGCGACATCGGCGCGGGCCACACCGTGACGGCGCTGTACGAGATCGTCCCCGCCGGCCTGCCTCTGCCGGACGTCGGCGTCGATCCGTCGAAGTACGTTCAAACCGAACCTCCGGTCGAGGCCGCGGCGCTGGTCGAAAGCGACGAACTGCTGACCGTGCGGCTACGCTATAAGCAGCCCGACAGCGACGTGAGCCAGCCGCTGACGGTCGCCGTCACCGACGACGGACGGAGCCTGGACGAAGCGTCGTCGGACTTCCGCTTCGCCGCCGCCGTCGCCGCCCTCGGCATGCGACTGCGGGAGTCGACGCGTCAGGGGGAGAACGACTTCGACCTGATCCTGGATCTGGCGAAGCCGGGCCTGGCGAACGACCCGCTCGGCTATCGGCAGGAATTCGTGACGATGACCGAGGAGATCCGCAAGCTCGAGGATCGCTGAGCGAAGACTCGTCGAACCTCGCACGGACCCAGCCTACCGTCGGATACCCGCATGAATCGCCGCCTGCGTTCCCGAATCGTTCTTACGTTCTGCCTCGCGATCGCGGGAGCGACCGGGGCGTTCGCGGCGATTCCGAACCGGACTCCGGAACAGTTGCAGCAGGACGCCGACGTGATCGTCGTCGGCACGGTTCAGGAGATCCGCTCGCAGCGCACGACGGACGAACTCTGGGACGACCAGACGGGACACGCCCTGTTCCTGGTCGAGAAAGTCGAGAAGGGCGATAAGGTTCAGCCGGGCGATCAGATGAAGATCGGCTTCTGGACCAAAAGCTGGGTCGGTCCGCCGGGGCAGGTCCCTCCGCACGGCAACGGGCACCGCCTGCCGAAATCCGATCCGAAGGCCAAGGTTCGCGTCTTCGTTCAGAGGAAAGAGGACGGCAGCTACGAAGCGATCCTGCCCAACGGCTTCGCCGAGCTCTCGCCGGCCACGGCGCCGAAGAAGTAACGCGTTCTGCCGCCTGCCGCCTCCGGCTGTCGCCGGCTGACCGGCGAACGACCGGGCCGACGCCGTGAGGCGGGCGCCTGGGGCGTCCGTATTCGTCGATCGAAGTTAACCAGCAAGAATCTGGTTCGACCGAGACGCGAAGGCGGTGGCCTCGCGCTCCATGTCGATAGGCTCGACAGCGACGGCGTTTCCGCGAACATCCGCGGCTGGAAAAGGTTTCGCGAAGTCGCTCGCTGCGAGTCGTCGCGCGCGGCATGCAGCGCTGGCGGCGTGGATCAGGCGCCCGGTTTGCCGGTGAGGCAAGGCGTGATCGTGCCTATCCGCTTCCGATCGAAACGAAGGAGCAACTGATGTCGTACGCCGGTTTAAGCCATCGCGCGGGGGTCCATCCGTCCGAACGCGGCGAGGGTCCGCTTACGCGGATGATCGAGGAGCAGACGACGAATCTGCCTTCGGATCTGTTTCTCTTCGCGGCGGGAGCCGCGATCGCGGGCTCGCTGGCCCTGAAGATGTCGGGCCACAACCACACCGCCCTGTTCGTCGGGCAGTGGGCGCCCACCTTCCTGATCCTCGGCCTCTACAACAAGCTCGTGAAGCTTGAAGGTTCTGAGTGACCGAGATCGGGAGCGAGCGAAGGAAAGACTTCGCTCGTTTCAGCAGTCGACCGTCGCCTGACGATCAGCCGCGGGAAGCTTCGAAGCCTTCGTCGTCCGCCGTGCGGCGGGCGACGTCGCGGCGCGAGGCGCCGAGAAGTTCCTCCGTCAGGCACTCGACCCAGCGCTTCGCGTTCGCGTCGCGTGCGACGGGATAGACGCACATGCCGGCCGTCCGCAGCGCGACGTTCTCGTCGACGCTCCGCACGAGCGCGATCCCGGGCACCCGGGCCGCGAGCTGATCGGTCGAGAGCATCTGAAAGACCGACAGGCCCTCCGGACTCGACAGTTCCAGATCGACGCAGAGCAGGTCCGGCAGTCGCTGATCCATCTGACCGAACGCGCTCTCCAGGTCGAACGCCGTCTCGACGTTCAGCCCGGCAAGCTGGAACTCTGCCGACAGCGAACGGACCGTCGCACGGTCACGGTCGCAGATGAGAACAACTTTCTTTCGCATGGCCGATCGTCCGCCAGGCGGATCGGTACGGGAAACGCCGGCGGAAATCGGCCTCCCTTCGCGGCGATCCGCGAAAGGCGAGAGGCCTGAGCAGGCGTCAGGTTCACACCGAAACCTAGGACACGCAATCGCGGCGACTCCCTGGATGCGGGAAGAAAAAACGCCGCATCTGCCGAGATTCCCAGACGTTGCGGCGAAGGAACATCCGCGCAAAGCGATCGGAGACCGGGCGCCTCACGCGTGGCGAAATCGAAACGCGGACGAGTCTCGTCGTGATACCGAACGGCATCGAAGGACGCACGCGGTGGATGGTCATCGCGCTGACGACGCCTCAGCGGGCCCGCGGAGCCGGATCGAACGTCACGACGCTTCCGCGTTGACCGGCGACGTGCTGCAGCTTTCCCCGCACCGAGAACGTCAACGTCAGCCGGATCTCGTACTTCCGCCGGGGTTCGAGTCGCTTCTGCGGTTCGTCCTCGCCGAGCAGGTTCAGCCTGGCGTCGAATTCCAGGCTCTCGCCCGGAAGAATCGTCACGTCCGGCTCGATCGCCTCGTCGCTTTCGCGGAAGACCTGCTTCGCAAGAGGGGGGCGCTCCCGCTTTTCGACATGCGCCGGCTCGACCAGACGGACAAGCGCTGCGAGCGAGCTTTCGGCTTCGCGATTGACGGGGAGCCTCAACTGGATCGGCTGTTTCGAGTCGTTGCGAATCGTGACCGGAAAAACGAGATCTCCGTCGTCGAACATCGTTCCCCGCTCGCCGGGAGTCAGCTTCACTTCCAGCTTCGTCGGGGGCACGTCGACCGCGAGCGGGGAAGCGTCAGCCGGCCGCGCCGGCGAAGCGCCTTCCGCCGGCGACGCTGCGTCGTCCTTCGGGATCTTCCGGTCCTGAATCTCGCGTCCGTTGGATCGGAACAGGACGGCGTCGCGGTAATCGTCGGCGCCGCCCGTCAGCGTCATCAGGTACGGCGTTCGAACCGTCCAGACGAAGGGTTCGCGGGCGGGCCTCGCGGTCTTCGCTTCCTTCTCCGATTCAGGAGCGGCGTCGCCGTCCAGCCGAACTTCGCTGACGAACGTCATCGCCCGACCCCGAATCTCGTAGGTTCCCTTCATCACGTAGGGCGGGTGAACGTAGTACCGATTCTCGCCCAGCCGTTCGATGCGGACGTTCCGTTCCCAGCCGGCCGGTAGAAACATCCGCCACTCGCCGGATAGATCGATGGAGGCAGGCAGCGGCCGTTCGACAGCGGCCGGATTCTCGACCTCCCGGTCAGGGCGCTCCGCGGGCGGACGCTTCGCGGCCGGCTCGGCGAATGCGATCGATGTCGCGACGGCGAGGGCTGCGAAAGCGAGCAGCGACGATCGGACGGTCATGGTTCGCCTCCTCGGGAAACGCATGGATTGGAAGGACTCTGAAAAAGCCTTCGTCCCATCGACGAAGTTCGCTTGGAATTGGTTCCGCGTCGCCCCGATTCAGTTCGAAGATTTGCCTCTCGTCGCGATTCCCAACGAAAAACGGGGCGTCCCGAAGGACGCCCCGTCGTGGGTTTTCGTTCTGCTCTTTCGCGAAGGGCCTTACAGGGCGATCTTCGCGTCGAGGATGCGCTCGATGGTCTTCCCGGTCTCCAGCAGGTGGGCCTTGGTGTAGGCGTCGAGCTTGTCGTTCTTCTTCGCTTCGTCGATCTTCGACTTCAGCCCGTCGAGCTGGGCGTAGGCGATCGTGACGCAATCCTCCGGCGCGCCGGTCCGACTAAGCGCCAGGTTGCCCAGGCGTTCGACGTACTTGCGTTGCAGGTTGCGACGCAGGCTGGAGACGGCAGGCTCGCGCTCGGTGAACTGCTTGTCGCCGAGCTTGTTCTCCAGAACCTCCTTGAACGTCGCCTTCGTCAGGCGGTCGATCAGTTCGGCCGACGTCAGGTAGTCCTGATCGGGCTTCACCTGCAGTTCGCCGTCGTGGATCCGCGTCAGCGTGATCGGCGAAAGAAGCTGAGCGAAGACGCGATCCTGAAAGCTCAGGACCGTGTCGTGCAGCGGCAGCTCTTTGCCGCGAGCGGCGCTGTTCCCCCAGTGACTCCAGCGGGAGACGCCGAGGTAGGGGTAGATTTCCTTCGGGAACTGGAACGGTTCGTCGGCCAGGATCGTCCGTTCGAGGAAGGCCAGCGCGTCCCGCTGCGTCTTCACGTCGACCGGCTGAATCGGCGGCTTGCCGTTCGCGTCGCCCTTGTGGCTGCGGCTCGTTTCGAAGCCGCCGACGTACCGCGACACGAAGTAGCAGCTCGTCCCCTGCTGAGACAGCAGGACGTTGAACGCCTTCCGCGCGTCGGAGTAATCGTCGCCCTCTTCGACCAGGCGATCGACGATCGTGGGGATCGTCTGCTTGGCGATCTGCAGGCGGCGCTCGGCGAAGGCGACGGGGTCCTTGCCGAAGTCGAAGCGGTTCGAATCCGGATCGGGATCGATGCCGAGAGTGTCCTCGTCGGTCGAGAAGAGGAGCTCCGGCTCGCCGCTGCGGGCGGCGATCTTGGTCAGCCCTTCCTTCTCGTTGGCGGGGAACTCGCGGTAGCCGTACTCGATCGCCCACAGGTCGTAGGGGCCGAGCGTCGTCTGGTAGTACTGCCCCTGGTGGACGCCGTCGGGCGAGACGTTGACCGGGGTGTAATCCATCACCGAGGCGGTCAGGACTTCCGTCGGCGCGTTCGGGTCGTTGGCCGCGTCGATGGTGAGATACTTGCTGGCCTTGAAGTTATGCCGCAGGCCGAGCGTGTGCCCGACCTCGTGCATGACGACGTCCTTGAGCCCCTGCTGGATCAGCTTCTCCATCT
The DNA here is from genome assembly GCF_056501455.1 of Lignipirellula cremea. NCBI lineage: Bacteria > Pseudomonadati > Planctomycetota > Planctomycetia > Pirellulales > Pirellulaceae > Lignipirellula > Lignipirellula cremea. The sequence goes on along the minus strand of NZ_CM151415.1, from coordinate 2,635,073 downwards.
CCGCCTCGCGAACCTTTGGATCGGCCGCGGCGGCAGCGAGGGCGGCGCCGCCGAAGGCGAGCTGCCGGGCGAACTCCGCACGGTAGAACGAGTGGCTCGCCGCCGTGGCGCGGCGCGGGTCGAAGCGATTCGGGTCGGACATCTCGGGCCGCGAATCGAGATCTCCGCCCGTCATGGCAGCGATGCTCTGCGGGGTCAGCGTTTCGAATTCCTGCTTCCAACTCTGAAGAAAGCCGGCGTCGAAGATGATGTCCGCGTCGAGGATCTGTCCCGTGTACGGATTGACGCGCGACGGGCCCATGGCGAAGCCGGCGTCCGACGTGATCCAGCGGAACGTGTTGTAGTTGACGTCTTCCGGATCCCAGTCGGCGTTCTCCGGCTGCTGGCGAACTTCGATCGCGTTCAGGAAGCCGGCCGCTTCGAAGGCCTTGTTCCACTCCGCGATGCCGTCCGCGACGGTCTTGCGGTACTGGAACGGAACGGTGTTCTCGACCCAGAAGACGATCGGCTTCTTGGGCGGCGACTTGTCCTTGGACGGATCGGCCTTCTGCAGGTTCCAGCGGTTGACGTAGCGGAGAAAGTCATCCTTGCGACCGTCAGCGGTGAAGTCCTTCACCGCGGTCATGAAGTACCCGACGCGGTCGTCCGCGACGCGGGGCTTGTACTCGGTCGAAGGAACCTTGCTGACGCTGTAGTGGACGTTCAGCGTCACGCCGCGCGAATCGGGAACCGTGTCGAACTCTTCCGTTCCGTTCGAGGCGTAGGTGGCCGCGACTTCCAGTTCGACGTTATCGGGGAACGTCTTCACGTCGGCCCAGGTCGACTTGGCGCCGCTGAACGCGAAGCCCTTCAGGACTTCCTGAATCTGCGGCAGGTCGCTCATGAAGATCGACGTCACGTCGACCAGGTCGCCCCCCTTGGGACCCTTCTCGGTCACCGGCAGGCTGAAGAGCACGCTGTCCGAATAGGCCCGGCTCACGGCGCCTGCTTCGGGGGTGCCGGCCTTCGCCTTGAAGCGAACGTTCTTCCGGACGACCAGCACCCGGTCGCCGATCTTGCGGAACTGCCAGACCCAGTCGTCGCCGAAACCCCAGCTCATGCCGCCGTACAGCGGCTCGACGCCGATCCCCTTGGCGATCGAGATCAGGACGATGTACTCGCTCGAATAGTCGCCGGCGGTCAGTTCGAAGAAGACCTTCTCGTCGTTCTTGTGAACGGTGAGCATCCCTTCGAGCGTCTTCGACTTATCGCCGAGGATAGCCTTCCACTTCGGAGCGGCCTCATCCGCCGCGAAGGCGGAGGTCGCGAATCCGCACGTCGCGAATGCGACGAGCGTCCAGAGCGCGGCATGCACGGCTGCCGACGGGAAACTGCGAATCATGGGCGATGAACCTCGAGAACGAATGCGGGGAACTTCCCGACGACCGGGACTGCGAAAGTCGGACGCCGAACGGCGGATCGACCGCCCCGGAGAGCGGAAACGACCGAGCGCCGGAGTCGACGGATCCGGAGAGCCTGATAGGTAGGCGTCGGCAGGCAGGAGGGAAGCCCCGATTCCACAACTTTAGGCGCAGTTAAGTATCCCGGCTGGCTGATTCGGTTCAACCAGAAATCGGGTTACTCTTTTCCTGGCAGGCGCAATCCCTGCCGGCGCTCCGATCGGCACAATCCGCCAGGATGCTGCATTTACCCGTCTCTGGCGTCGAACGCCCCCTTAGAAAGTTCAGCCGACCTTTAGCGAAAAATTCGCTTCCCCAAGCAGAGAGCTACGTTCGGCCGGCCAGCGACAAGTGTCCGGAAGGGGCGCAAGAAGGCGGTAGCGCCGCGAGCGAATCCAGCGAAACTAGCGACTTGTCGCGTTCGGATAACGAGCCGATTCCGTCGCTCTCTTCCGCCTGCTCCTCTCGCACGCCTTCCCGCCATGCCGTCGTCCCTCCGCACTCCCGCGGCCTACGGAATCTTGGGCAAGGCGCTCCTTGCGGTCGTCGCCGTTTCGATCCTCGTCGGCGGCTGGTCGGCGCTGGGACAAGACGAAGACGGAGGGCCGGAGAACTCCGCCGCGGTTTCGACCGACCCGGCGTCTGGAGAGGATGCTCCCGCGACCGAGACGGAGGGAACCAACGCCGTCGACGACGCCGATCCGCCGCAACTGGATCAGGCGAGCGGGACGGACGCCGACGCCGAGACCCTCGCGGACGAACCCGCCGAGTCTGCGTTTCCGTTCGACGACAAGGTCGGCTACCCGCTGCTGGTCCTGGGAATCGGCATCGCGATCGTTCTGGGCATGATCATCGGGCTGAAGATCAATGCCTTCGTCGCGCTGATCGTGGCCGCGCTGGCGGTCAGCATCCTCGCGCCGGGAAGCGTCGACGTGAAGGTGAGCCGCGTCGCGGAAGCCTTCGGCAGTCACGCGGGCGGCATCGGCATCGTCATCGCCTTCGCGGCCGTCATCGGCGAGTGCATGCTGCTCTCCGGCGCTGCCGACCGGATCGTCCGGGCGTTCACGAACGCCGTCGGCGAGAAGCGGGCGCCGATCGCGCTCCTGGGAAGCGGCTATCTGCTGGCCATCCCGGTCTTCTTCGACACGGTCTTCTACCTGCTCGTGCCTCTCGCGCGGACGCTCTACCGCCGCACGGGCGAGCGGTATCTCTTCTACGTGCTCTCTATCGCGGTGGGCGGCGCGATCACGCACACGCTCGTCCCGCCGACGCCGGGGCCGCTGCTGCTGGCGTCGAACCTGGGATTCGACGTCGGCTACATGATCCTCGTCGGACTGGCGATCTCCGGCCCTACGGCGGTCGTCGCGATGACGTACGCGTCGCTTCTGGACCGATGGATGCCGACCCCGATGCGGCAGGTCGAAGGGCGCAAGGATGTCGAGGCTCTTCCCGATGCGGAACTGCCCCCGCTGTGGCTGTCGCTCGCGCCGGTCGTCCTGCCCGTGCTTCTGATCTCGGCCAACACCGTCTGCACGACGCTGGCCGACAACGAACATCGGGCGGCGCTGACGGCGGCGGACTTCGCGGACGTCGACGCCTTTCGCGGGCAAGTGATCGCCTCGGTCGAGCCCTCGCCCGGAAGCCGCATCGTCGAAGTCCTGAGCGCGCCGAAGCTGCGACCGGTCGACGGCGCTCCCACGCCGCAGGAGACGCTCGACCTGCTGCGCGCTCCGGATCCGCTCGATGCGGAGGAGACGGCGCGGCTGGCCGCGGGGCTGAACGCGTACGTCCTGGGCAGTCGTTCGTTCCACCGCGGCGACGAAGAGTCGGCATTCCGAATGGTCGATCTCGGACCGACCGTGCGCAACCTGCTGAAGCAGAACCGGACGCGAATGGCGACCGCCACGGTCGAGCGACTGAACCGTTCGATCCTGGAGGCAGCTTATCCCGATTCGATGCTCCGCCGACATGAGTGGTCGTCGCCTATGCGGGAGGCCGCCGACTGGACCGGCCTGTTCGGCAACGCGAACCTGGCGCTTTTATTTTCGATGGTGATCGCCCTTGCGACGGCGATTACGAAGCGCAAGATGACGCGGAAGGACGCGGCGAACATGGTCGAGACGTCGCTCATGAGCGCGGGCGTGATCATCCTGATCACCGCGGCGGGCGGAGCGTTCGGCAACATGCTGACGCTCGCGTCGGTCGGATCGGCCATTCAGGGACTCTTCTCGATCGAGGAGGGAGCGGAGCTCGGCCTGACCTTCCTGCTGCTCGGCTTCGGCATTTCGAGCCTGCTCAAGATCGCCCAGGGGTCCAGCACCGTGGCGATGATCACGGCGTCGAGCATGCTGGCCGGCGTCGCCAGTCCCGAGACGCTCGGGTTTCATCCGGTCTATCTCGGCGTCGCCATCGGCGGCGGCTCGCTGGTCGGGTCGTGGATGAACGACAGCGGCTTCTGGATCTTCGCCAAGATGAGCGGTTTGACCGAGGGCGAAGCGCTTCGGTCCTGGACGACCGCGCTGATCGTGCTCGGCGTCACCAGCTTTCTGTTCACCCTCCTCGGCGCCTGGCTGGTCCCGCTAAACTGACGGAAGGGCGGTAAGGTCCGCGACGTTTCGCGGGAGTCGCGCTCGGAAGGGCGCGGGAGCGGAGAGGCCGTTGGCGAAGCGACGTTATTGGCTCGACGGCTGTTTCTTCAGCGTGATGACGCTCCTCATCAGCGGCGCGTTCCTCGTCGTGAACGGCGTCGTCGTGAGCATGGCCTTCGGCGGCCTCGCAGAGGCGATCCCCGCGCTGCGTACCCAGCGGGTCGGCCAGTCGGTGCAGTTCCTGCTGCCGATCCTGATGCTCTTCTTCGAGTGGAAGCTGCTCGACTTCTTTTCCGACATCGTGCAGGGCACGACCCGCGGAGCGCCGGAAGAGAAGTAGCGAGGGAGAGCGGCGGCGAAACGCATCTGGGTGGCGCTGGTTGTCCCAACCAGCGTCCGCACAGCGGATCGGAGGCCCCAGGAGCACGCCGGACAGCAGGAGCCCTTCTGCCTCTGAGCAAGTCGGAATGGATGCCGGCGAGTTGGTGAGAGCGCGATCGAAGGCCTCCGACGGGCTGCGCCCGCGCCGGTTGAGTCAACCGGCGCCACCCGGGAACATGACCCGGGACGCGTCGCCTACTGGTCCGTCTATCGCTAAACGTCAGCTTCTCCTCCGGGTGCCACTGGCTCCGCCAGTGCTTTTCCGGAGGCCGGATCGCTCGTGTTAGGCGACCTTTCAAGCTGCAGCACTGGCGGAGCCAGTGGCACCCGAAAGTCTTCGATTAACCTCACAGAAAACGATAGACGGACCACTACACCTCGACCCTACTCCAGCTTCCTTCCAGAAACCGCGCCGCGAGCAGCGTTCCGCGGACCATCAGGTCGGCGACCATCGCGTACCAGGCGCCGACGGCGGCGAGCCCCCAGCCTTCGACGCTCAGGCCGAAGGGAAGCGGAACCTCCGCCCAGGCGAGCCAGTAGGCGAGTGGAATCCGCACCGCGAGAAACCCGAACAGCGTGATCAGGAGCGGCACGCGAGTGTCGCCCGATCCGCGGAGAGCGCCGGACGCCACCATCGCGATGGCGAGGAACGGCATCGACAGCGAGACGATCCGCAGCAGGGGTATCGACGTCTCCGCGACCTGCTCCTTGCCCGGCCCCAGGAACAGGCTCGTCAGCGGCCCGGGGAACAGGAAGAACAACAGGCCCGCGGCGCTCATCAGCAGTCCGGCGACGAGGCAGTTGGCGAAGACCGACTGCCTCGCTCGTTTCACGTCGCCGGCGCCGAGGTACTGACCCGCCATCGTGGAGGCGGCGACCTGGAACGCGACGCCCGGGACGTAGGCGAGCCCCTCGATCCGAACCGCCAGCCCGTGCGCCGCGGCCTGCAACTCGCCGAGCGCGTTGACGATGCCGAGAAACCAGAGATGGCAACCGACGAGCAGCAGCATATCGAGCCCGCCCGGCAGACCGACCTTGAGCAGTCTTCTCAGGATCGGCGGATCGGGCCGGAGCGCCGAGCGGTCGAGCGACAGGCCTCCGACGCCGAGCGAGATCATCGTCAGGATGGCGATCGCTCCCGCCGCGTAACCGGCTGCCGTTCCCCAGGCGAGGCCGGTCCAGCCCATCTCGGGGAAGGGCCCCCAGCCGGTGACCAGCCCCGCGCCGATCGTCGTGTTCAGCACGTTCACCATCCCCATCGCGACGAAGCCCGAGATCGTATTCCCGGCGCCGCGCAGGCAGGCGATGCCGACCTGCTCGATCATCATCGCGGGGATGAACGGGATCACGATCCAGAGATACTGCAGCACGAGCCGCGCGGGCTCCCCCTCGAACTGCATCGCCGCGACGAGCGACTCGGCTCCGAGATAGAAGCCGATCATGGTCACGAAGGAAAGAACGGTCCCCAGCAGCAGCGCCTGATTCGTGGCGCGCCGCGCGTCGGAGAAGTTCCCGCCTCCGGAGAAGCGGGCGATCAGCGCCGTGGCCCCTATGGAGATCGCCGAGAAGAGCGCGGGGATCACCCACAGCAGGTACGACATCAGGCCGATCGCGGCCAGGTGGGGCTGCAACAGGAACTTTCCCGCCAGCCACAGGTCGACCATGCCGACCATCAGGATCAGGATCTGCTCCAGCAGGACGGGCCCCGCCAGCCACGCCATCGGGCGCCAGACGCCGCCCGACTCCGTGACGCGCCAGCCGGGAGCGCGACGTTCCGCCTCCTCTCGCTCGCGGACCGTTTCGACGGCGTTAGAACTCACGAACGGTCTCGGCGGCTGACGTGCGAACAGGAGCCTGTCGGCTGCCGACGGGCTCCGGAGCGTCGCAGGATGCGACGGCGAAACTGTCTGCAGTTTCGCGAGCGGTGAGAAGCTTCGCTTCGAATCTGGCGAGGGCGAGCTTCGCCACGATGGCGAAACTCGCCACACAACAGACTGGCGTCCTCAACTATTCGCGATTCGACCGGCCGTTCCAAGGGGAGGTCGCCCTTCCAGGGAGAGCGACGAAGGGAAGGTCCTGTCTGGGGTGGCCGCGATTGCTTTGCAATCGGGGTCGCCGAAGGCGACAAGAGGAATCGACCGAATCGCCAGGTGAGCGTCGACGATTTCGCCCGAGCGCCCTCCTCTTGCGGCTGCGCCGCCCCGATTGCAAAGCAATCGCGGCCACCCAATGATCAGTTTGCAGCCGCTCGCCGAATAGCTTGCGGCGACCCGTACGCCGCTCGATAACCATCAGATCTCAAGTCCGCTCCCTTCCTATCGACTGGACCCTGCCGTGGCGAAGCACGTTCTGGAACCGAAGCGGATCGAGGCGGCGGGTCAGCCGCCGAAGGTGATCGAGGAGTTCGTCGGCGCCGCGACCGAACTGTTCGACGACCTCAGCATCGCCCGCATGAAAAGCCCCTGCGGCTGGTCGGAACCGGGCCAGGTTCCCGAATTCCGCGAATACACGATCGTCGTCCGCGGCGAGTTGCAGGTCGAAACGAAGACCGCGACCTACGTCGTCGGGGCGGGCGAAGCGATGATCGTCGACGCGGGCGAGTGGGTTCGCTATTCCACGCCGTTCGCCGACGGCTGCGAATACGTCGCCGTCTGCCTCCCCGCGTTCCGGCCCGGGACGGTCCATCGGGAAGAATGATCCCCCTCGGTCGCGCTTCGCGACTTACCGGGCGGTACGCGGCGGCGGGTTCGACGCTATAAAGCTCGGTAGTCGAAACGACTCGTTAAACGCCGTTCCCGGAGACACTGAGCGTCCTGATGGTACTTCTTGCCGCGGTTCTGATCGTCGTGATGATCGCGGCTAACGCACTCTTCGTGGCCGCGGAATTCGCCGCGGTGAGCGTGCGGCACAGTCGCATCCGGGCGCTGGGCGAGGAGGGCAACTCCTTCGCGCAGCTCCTGCTGAAGCGAATCGGGAGTCCGGCGGGACAGGACCGCTACGTCGCCTGCTGCCAGGTCGGAATCACGCTTTCCAGCCTGCTGCTGGGCGCCGTCGGTCAGGCGACGCTCACGCTGCCGCTGTCGAAGCTGCTGCAGGACTGGACCGCGATTCAGCCTGCAGCCGCCCTGTCGACGTCGGCGGTCGCCGTGCTGCTGGGCCTTACCGCCGCGCAGATGGTTCTCGGCGAACTGGTGCCCAAGTCGCTCGCGTTGCAGTACCCGACGCAGACGGCGCTGGCGACTGTGCTGCCGATGACCTGGTCGCTGAGGGTTCTGGCCCCCTTCATCGTCGTGCTCAACGGCAGCGGAACGGCGCTGTTGCGGCTCTTCGGCGTCCACGGAGAGGGGCATCGGCACATTCATTCTCCCGACGAGATCGAACTGCTGATCGTCGACAGTCGCGACGGCGGCCTGCTGGAACCGGAGGAACAGCGCCGTCTGCATCGAGCGCTGCGGCTCAGCCGACGCCCGGCGCATCAGTTGATGGTTCCCCGGCCCAAGATGGTCACGATCGACGCGTCGACGCCGCCCGACGTGACGCTGCGGCGAGTGGCGGAAAGCCCCTTCTCCCGCCTGCCGGTGGTGCGCGGCGCGAATGACGACGTCGTCGGCGTGCTCTACACCAAGGACGTCATCGCGCGGTTCATCGACCAGGGTCGCGTTCCGCCGATTCCCCAGATGATGCGGTCGCTTCTGACGGTTCCGCGGAACGTCACGGCGGATCGCCTGCTCACGCTGTTTCGCGAGCATCGTTGCCAGCAGGCGGCGCTCATCGACGAATACGGCCGCGTCGAAGGGCTCGTCACGCTGGAAGATATCCTGTCCGAGGTGTTCGGCCACTTCGGCGACGAGTTCAAGAAGCCTGATCTCCAGCCGAAGGTCCTGCCCGACGGACGCATCCGCGCCTCGGGCCTGACGCGACTGGACGAACTGGAAGGGCTGCTCGGCACGAAGCTGGACGGGGGCGACGCGAGCACCCTCGGAGGGGTCGCGCTCTACACGCTGGGACGCCTGCCTGAGGCGGGCGAAAAGCTCCTGCTGGACGGCATCGAGATCGAGGTCGAATCGCTCAAGGACCGCGCCGTCGCCTGGGCCCTGCTCCGGAAGATTCCGCCGTCCGAGATCGTGACCGAAGACCTGGAGGGCGATCGCTCATGATCTGGGAAATCGTCGTTCCGATCGCCGTCATCGCGGTACTGATCCTCGTCAACGGCCTCTTCGTCGCGGCGGAATTCGCGCTCGTGATGGCGCCGCGAACCGCGATCGAGCAACGCGCTGCCGCGGGCAGCCGACGCGCGGCGGCGCTCAAGCGGGTGCTCTCCGAAGCGCTGGTGCAGGATCGGGCGATCGCCACGGCGCAGCTCGGCATCACGCTGGCAAGCCTGGGCCTCGGCATGTACGGCGAACACGTCCTGGCCGAGTGGATCTATCACGGCCTCGAACGGATCGGCGCCGCGAGCTGGGTCGGCGCCCATGCGGCCGCGAGCTTTCTTTCGATCGCCGTCCTGACCTACTTCCATATCGTCGTCGGCGAAATGGTGCCCAAATCGCTGGCCCTGCAGCGTCCGGAAGCGTCGGCCCTCCTGCTGATCCGGCCCGTGCAGTGGGCCCAGCTTCTCGGCTTTCCGCTCGTCATTCTGCTGGCGGGTCTGGGAAACCTGACGCTGCGGCTGTTCGGCGTTCGCCGGCAATCCTCCGGGCACGAGCGCAGCTACACCCCGGAAGAGTTGCAGTTCGTCGTCGCCGAAAGTCAGCAGGGGGGCCTGTTGCGCGCCGAATCGGGGCAGGTGCTGCAGGATCTGCTCGAATTCGGGGAGATCACCTCCGGCGCCGTGATGGTGCCGCGCGTCAAAGCGGTGGGCCTGCCCGCGGGCGCTTCGCCCGACGAGATCAAGCGCGTCATCCAAACCTCCCGGCACACGCGTTATCCGGTCTACGAGCGCGACCTCGATCACATCCTCGGCGTCGTCCATCTGAAGGACCTGCTTCGCACCCTGCTCGCCGGGTCGTCGCTTCCGGAGGCGATCGTCCGACCGATGCCGCGCATCCCCGAGGGACTCACCCTCGACAAGGCGCTCGAATCGATGCGTTCGTCGGGCGTGCAGATGGCCGTCGTCATGGACGAGCATGGCGGCACCGCGGGAATCATCACCATGGAGGAACTGCTCGAAGAGATCGTCGGCGAAATCGACGAACCGGGCGGAATCGACCACGAGCCCGATCTCTACCTCGACGAGCAGGGAACGCTGCACGTCCCCGGCGAAGTGCGATTGCCCGAGGTGGGAGAGCATCTGGGCGTCGATCTGGAACACGACGAGGTCGACAGCGTCAGCGGCCTGGTGCTGCTGCTGCTGGGTCGTCCCGCCACGCCGGGCGACGCCGTCGAGTACGAAGGCCTCCGTTTCGAAGTCGCCGAAGTCGCCGGGCACGGCGTCGAAGTCTGCCTGGTCACCAGGCTTCCCGAGAAAGCGGAGGCGGACGAGGAAGCGTGACGGCGGTCGCGGATCGTCTCGCGCGAACTATGCGAACAGGCGCATCTTTAGGGACGTCATGGGGAGCCTGACGGTGAGTCAAAACCTTCTCCCGCGGTTTCAAAACCTGAATGTTGACAGCGAAGCACTGATACTCGCGAGTGCCAAGGAACATATTTCAAAACTGTCGGCGATGATGGCCGCAGAGCCGACGAAGCTTGTTTCGACGCGGCATTCCAGTCTTGCAGGAAGCTACCGCAGGATCGCGAGATTCTCCTACGCGTTGGGCTATCCGATCGATCGAGTCAGAGAGGCATTCGCGAACGCTGCCCGCGCTTGGCTGGTGGTCTTGCAGTCTCGGGGAACGGAGCCGGCGTTTCCCGCATACCATCTGACGTATGATTCGACGCATCCGGCGGGCTCTCCCGAGGCTTCGGCAAGCGTCGAGAGATTGACGCCGAAGGGCAAGGTCGATCATTCGCTTGCGAACTCTCGGTACGGTTACGTCGCAGCCTGCGAAGCGTATGCTTCTCGCGAGGACGCTTTAGCCGAGGAGATCGCCGGGCTCATCTGGGATCCGCCCGAGGCATCGTACATCGGACCGCAATCCTTCTGTGCGCCCAACGACCAGCGTCTGGCGTACGCGTTCCGCGAATTGATTCACGGAACGCTCGATGCGATGCAAAGGGAACTGAGCGGTCTGAGGATCGGGAGAGACGCCGCGATCGGCTACCAGGCGTCCATGCTGCAGGCGCTCGGTCGAAGGGATTCTCAAGGTTTCAAGCACGGGCTGCGCGACTACTTGCAGTGGCACCGAAAGGAAGCCGCATCCAATCCGAAGCGAATCGATCCTGATTACTTCGTATGCACGATCGGACTCGGATTGTGCAGATTGGCGTATCGACGCGAAATTTGCGAAATCGACGAGTTCGCCAACGACAATGTCTTCCTGCCGATTGAAATGATCTCGGGGCGTTAAGCCGTCCGCCTCTGATTCGCCTCCTGAAACCGCAAGGATCCCTCCGCCATGAAGACCCGCTTTCGATCCGCGTTCGTTCTCGCCTGCGTCGCCGTCGCGACCCTTTCCGGCGCCCTGCTGCTGCAACGCCCAGCCGTCGGGCGACTCGCGGCGGCCGAACCGGCGGCTGAAGGGGCTCAGCCGGAACCGGTCGAGTCCGACATGCACGAGTTCATGGAGTACCAGTTCCAGCCCGTCTACCTGCGGCTCAAGGCGTCGCTGGCCGAGGCCCCGGCCGACCGCGCGGGCTGGAAGAGCGTGAAGTCCGACTCGCTCATCCTGGCCGAAGGGGGCAACCTGCTGTTGCTGCGGGAGCCCGAAGCCGACGCCGCCCAGTGGGCGAAGTACAGCGTCGAAACGCGTCAGCACGGCGGCGAGCTTTACAAGGCCGCGAAGGCCAGCGACTACGCCGGCGCCCGGAAGCATTACGAAGCGATGCTCGTCAGCTGCAACGCCTGCCACACCAAGTTCGCCGACGGCAAGCATCAGCTGAAGCCGTAGTCTGGCGTCGAGAGCCTGATGACCGAACGAACCCTCTTCTGTTTCGTCGCTCTGACGTTCGCGACGCTCGCGCTCTCAGTCGCGAGCGCCGACGAACCTGAAGAGAGACCTGCCGTCGTCGTCGACGCTTCGACGATGACGGGCAAGGTTCTGTGCGGCTATCAGGGCTGGTTCCGCTGCCCGGGCGACGGGACCGATTCGGGGTGGCTCCACTGGAGCCGCGATTCGCGAAGGCTCTCGCCCGAGTCGGTCACGTTCGAGATGTGGCCCGACCTGTCGGAGGTCGGCGAAGGCGAACGCTATCCCGCGCCGGGGTTCACGTATCCCGACGGTCGACCGGCGGAGCTGTTCAGCTCGGCGAATCCGGCGACCGTCGATCGCCATTTCGAGTGGATGCGGCAGTACGGCCTCGACGGCGTCTTCGTGCAGCGGTTCCTCGTCAACCTGCGCCAGCCCTCGTTCGATCGCGTGCTCGAGAACGTCCGCAAGTCCGCCGGACGCTCGGGCAGAACCTACGCCGTCTGCTACGACCTCTCCGGCGCTCGCGAGGACCGGCTGGTCGATCAACTCGTCAGCGACTGGAAGCGGCTGGTCGACGAGCAGAAGATCCTCGAAGACGGTCGCTATCTCCGCCACGAGGGCAAGCCGGTCCTGTTCGTCTGGGGCTTCTTCAGCGACCGCTTCGACGCCGCGGTCGCCCATCGCCTGATCGACGCGCTGACCGGCGATGACCGCTACGCGGTGACGCTGGTCGGCGGATGCCAGTGGGAGTGGCGAACCGAACGCGACGCCGAGTGGGCCAGAGCCTTCCGCCGGCTGGACGTCATCAGCCCCTGGAACGTCGGCAACGTCGCCCTGCAGGAGGACCGGAAGGTCGCCGCGACCGATCGCTGGCAGGCCGACCGGGAAGAGGCCGAGCGCCACGGCGCCGAGTTCCTGCCCGTGCTCTATCCCGGCTTCGGCTGGACCAATCTCAAGGGCCCCGGCTCCGACCGCGACACGATCCCCCGCCGCGGCGGCGACTTCTACTGGGAGCAGTTCGTCGCCGCGAAACGTGCCGGCGCCACGATGGCCTACGTCGCCATGTTCGACGAAGTCGACGAAGCGACCGCCATCTTCAAGGTCACCAACTCCCCGCCCACGACGCCCCGCTTCGAGACTCTCGACGGGTTACCGTCGGATTTCTATCTGCGGCTGACGGGAGAGGGGACGAAGGTGATGAGGGGGGAACGCGAGGCGACAGAGGCATTGCCGATCGGACTCTAGGCGCCGATGCTAACGGCTGCACGGTTAGTTTCTTACGGCAGGCGTCATACTTCTGAGACGTTACAGGTTTTCTCCAAAGCCGCCGCAGAGCTCATGCCTTCAGGTCAGACTGCATGGATAATAGGTACTTTTATCACAGCTTCCCTCGTCGAAAAGGAGAAAACGGATCGGCTAAAGGCTTAGCCATTCTGCGTTGCATTTTGAATAGCGGACTATTGCTAACGCCGGAGAGAATCGTCTGGCATGTGACGATGAGCGACGGCTCAAAGAAGCCAATAGAAGTCTTCCAAAAACGGGCCTGTTTCACCGAGCTGAAACCGAGCGAGCTCGCTGAACACGCAAGCACCTTTGGGGATTTCGCGATCGAGTTTGATATCCAAGTCCTCCGTCGTCTTGGAGGAATGCCGGTCGCTTATTTTCCTAGAGGCGGAGGAGCCGTCTCCGCACTTGACGGTGCGGAGACGGCCCTGGTCGCCAGATTAGCAGACTCCCAAGCAGTGATTTCTCGATTGGGGGAAATTGAAAGACTTGCGCGGTCCGAGCCGAATCCATACCGACTACTGGCGCCGGTGGTGAATGGGGTTCAACTTCCTGATACAAGGTGCACTATGGCCGCGGCACAAGACCTAGTCGCAGTGGTGACGCATCAGACGCAGCCTCTAGAGCAGTTGCTCAATGCAATTCACGCTCTAGCAGGATTGTTCTATCCTACCGAACGAAATGACAGTTCCGAGCATCTGTCGTACTATCGACAACGGGAATGGAGGATACTCAGCGCCTTCTTAAAGGATCAACCGGGTGCGGAGTCAGTGCCGATCGAGCGGGAAAAGGATGACTTAGTGGCACTTGATGAGGAGTTTTTTGCCAGAACCGCTCGCTTTCCGACCGGAGATTATCGCGTCGTCGATCAGTGCCGCTTTCTTCGGGGCTATGAAGGAACTCGTTTTATAAACTTTGTACGAAGGGTGGTCGTTCCTGAGGAATGTGTCTCCAAGGCTTCTCAATTGATTCGCGAGGCCCAAGTGTGCATTCCGGTCGTTCCCCTGAGTGAAGCCTGAGGCCCTGGAATGGTCGCCGGCTGACCACGGCACTATCTGTTCGGCACGATCGGACTTGGTTTGTTGTTTGGGCACTTCGAGCCAATCGGAACCGAGAGATCGCGGTCCGATAGAAATTGTATATGCTTAGCGAGTAGCGAACTGCATTCGTCTCTCGCCACCGCGAGAACGTTCCGGCCTTTCCCTCTTGACAGCGAAATCTGGCGCTAGAACTGTCCGATGACCGACTTCCGTACCGAAAAAGACTCGATGGGCGAGGTGCAGGTGCCGGCCCAGGCGTACTACGGCGCCCAGACGCAGAGGGCGGTCGAGAACTTCCCCATCTCGGGGCAGCGGCTGCCGACGCCGCTGGTCAGGGCGATGGGCCTGGTGAAGTACGCCTGCGGCGTCGCCAACCGGGAACTGGGCAAGCTGACCGGCACGGGCAAGAAGACGCTCACCGACGAACAGGTCGACGCCATGCTCCGCGCCGCCCGGGAGGTCTTCGAAGGGAAGTTCGACGACCAGTTCCCGATCGACGTCTACCAGACCGGCAGCGGCACGTCGAGCAACATGAACGTCAACGAGGTCGTCGCCAACCGGGCGATCGAGATCCTCGGCGGCGACCGCTTCGACAAAGCGAAGGACGTCCACCCCAACGACCACGTCAACATGGGGCAGAGCACCAACGACACCTTCCCGACCGCCATCCATGTCGCCGTCGGCGTCGAGATCGCCGGCAAGCTGCTGCCCGCCCTGCAGCGTCTGCACGGCGAACTGGCTAAGAAGGCGGGCGAATGGGACCAGATCCTCAAGATCGGTCGCACCCACCTGATGGACGCCACGCCCCTGCGGCTGGGGCAGGAGTTCGGCGGCTTCGCGCGGCAGATCGAACTCTCCTGCCAGCGGGCGGAACGGGCGCTCGACGCGGTGCGGGAACTTGCCGTCGGCGGGACGGCGGTCGGCACGGGCATCAACACCCATCCCGAATTCGGCCGACGCGTCGCCGAGGCGCTGACTCAGGAGACGGGCGTCACGTTCGTCGAGGCGGCGAACCACTTCGAAGCCAACGCCCAGCGGGACGGCCTGGTCGAGTGCCACGGCCAACTGAAGACGATCGCGACCACGCTGTTCAACGTCGCCAACAACATCCGCTGGCTCGGTTCGGGCCCGCGGTGCGGCTTCTTCGAGGTGATCCTGCCCGATCGTCAGCCGGGCAGCTCCATCATGCCGGGCAAGGTCAACCCGGTGATGTGCGAAAGCATGATGCAGGCGATGGCCCGCGTGATGGGGAACGACGCCACGATCAGCGTCTGCGGCGCGAGCGGCGGCCAGTTTCAGCTCAACATCATGATGCCGGTGATGGGCCTGACGACGCTGGAGAGCGTGGCGTTGCTGGCGAACTCCGCCGACGCATTCGTCGACTTCTGCATCGACGGCCTGGAAGCCAACGTCCAGGCCTGCAACGACGGCGTCGAGCGCAGCCTTTCCATGGCGACCAGCCTCAATCCGCTGATCGGCTACGAAGAGGCCGCCCGGCTGACCAAGACCGCCTTCGCCTCCGGCAAGACGATCCGCCAGCTCTGCGAAGAGGAAGGCATCCTGCCGACCGACACGCTGAAGGAAGCTCTTGACGCCATGCGGATGACGGAGCCGCAGGCGTAGCGGACCGACCAGCTTCGAGTGCCCTTGGTTCCTTCGGGTGGCGCTGGCTCTGCCAGTGTCCCCTTAACGCGGGCAGCCCCTATGGACGGGCGGATCGAGCTGCTCCACTGGCGGAGCCAGCGCCACCCGAGAAGAGCGGAACATGATGGTCAACGATCGACTGTTCGGCGGCCTGCTTCTGACGCTCTTCGTCCTGCTGTCCGGCTGCGGGCAGAAGTGGACGGCGTTCGAGTTCGAAAACGCCAGCGACGACGAAACGATCGTCGTCGACCGCCTCGCTCCGCTGGACGATCCGCCGCCCGGCGGGACGATCGAGCCGGGCCAGTTCGCCGGCGGGCACATGGGCGTGCAGGAGGTTCCCGAGACGCTGACCGTCGTCTGGCGCGTGGTCGAACCGGCTCCGGAATCGGGCGATATTCCCGCAGAGCCTGTCTGGACGGAAACGGAAGTCGCGATCGCGAACTACGACTCGCCTCCCCGGCAAGAGCACGTCAGCCTGAAGTACCTCGGCGACGGCAAGTGGGAAGCCGCGTTCATCGCGCCGGAGTAGATCGACGGGCCGGGCTCTGCAATCGAACCGTGTGCCACTGCTGGCTTGCCCAGCCGTCGGAACCCTGGGACGGCTTCTCCATCCCGCAGGAATCATCACGACAGATCGGGTAGAACGGGCGCCGGATCGCAGGCGTCGTTCCAGATCTCCGACCGGTCTCACGGCTGGACGAGCTAGCCGTGGCACACGGGCCAGTCTTAGTGTTAGATGGTTGCTGATAGCTGAAGTAGCGTCGCTTCGTCGCTGCACCCCTCCTCTAGGCTCTCTCCTCTCGCATGCCTCCTCTCTCGATCTCCCGTCGTACGCTGCTCGCCGGCGCGGCGGCTGCGGCGCCGCTGGTTCTTTCGTCGCGGCTGTTCGGAGCGGAGGCGCCGAGCGAACGGTTGCGGATCGCCTTCATCGGCACGGGCAACCAGGGGATGGGCCTGCTGAAGCGGGTGCTCGATCACGATCTGGCCGACGTGCTGGCAGTCTGCGACGTGAATAAGGGAAGCTACGGCTACAAGGAAGAATCCCACTTCTACGGTCGCGAGCCGGCCCAGAAGCTGGTCGACGAAACCTACGGCAAGACCCGCGGCAAGAAGATGCGGGCGTGCGCCGGATATGCCGACGCCCGGGAGGTTCTCGATCGCAAGGACATCGACGCGGTCGTGATCGTGGTGCCCGATCACTGGCATGCGGCGCTGACGATCGCGGCGGCCAAGGCGGGGAAGGCGATCTACTGCGAGAAGCCGCTGACGCTGACGCAGGCGGAGGGTCGCGACATGATCAAGGCCGTCCGCGACTCGAAGGTCCTCCTGCAGACGGGCAGCCACGAACGCTCGAACCCGATCAGCCGCTTCGTCTGCGAGAAGGTCAAGGCGGGCGCGATCGGCGACCTGAAACGTGTGGTCACGAAGGTCGGCTACAACAACAAGGTCGGCCCCGGTCCCGGTTGGAAGCCGGAGCCCGTGCCGGAAGGCTTCGACTACGCCACGTGGCTCGGCCCCGCTCCCGAGGCGCCGTATCACCATGACCGGTGCCTGTACCGCTTCCGCTTTCACTACGATTACTCGGGCGGGCAGATCACGAACTTCGGCGCCCACTGCAACGACATGGCCCACTGGGGCATGGGCGAAGACCTGGGCGGCCCGACCGAGATTCGCTGCCTGGACGCGAAGTTCCTGCCCGAGGGAAGCCTGTTCAACACGGCGACCGAGACGACGTTCCTGTGCAAGTACGCCAGCGGCGTCGAACTGCTCTGCGAAAGCGGACCCGAGCAGGTGCAGACCCGCTTCGAAGGATCCGACGGCTGGATGCAGACGGGCTACAAAGGGACGACGGCGTCGGATCCCGAACTGCTCGAAGGTCTGCCGGAGAAGAACGAGAACGGGCTCGATCCGCACGCGGCGCACCTGGCGAACTTCGTCGCCTGCGCGAAGTCGGGCGAAGAGCCCCGGGCGCCGGTCGAAGTCGGCCACGCCTCCGCGACGCTCTGTCATCTGGCGAACGTCGTGATCCGCCGCTTTCCGACCGCGGGCTCGGAGAACCTCCGCTGGGACCCGCAGTCTGAGAAGTTCCTCGACCACGCCGAGGCGAACGCGATGCTCGATCGACCGACACGCGATCCGTGGGCGTAGGATCGCGCCCCGATCTTTGTGAAGCGATTCGGGCGAAACGGCGTCTCTTTGCGACGCGGCGTGCCTTCGAAACCTCCGCTTGACGCAGCGCCTTCGTTCAGGCGAACATGGCAATATGGCCATGAGCGAAAGAGACCAGAAGCGCTACGCGGCCCGGGCGAAGGTCGCCAAGGCTCTCGCGCATCCCAGCCGTCTCTATTTGCTGGACCTGCTCAGGGTAGGCGAATGCTGCGTCGGCGATCTCACGGCGAAGGTGGGCGCCGACCAGTCGACGGTCTCGAAGCATCTGGCCGTCCTCAGGGAGGCGGGCCTGGTGACCGTCCGAAAAGAAGGCGCGATGAGTTATTTCCGAGTCTGCTGCGACTGCCTGGGCGAATTCTTCTGCTGCCTGGAATCAGTGGTCAAAGCTGACGTCGCCGATCGCCGGGAGGCCGTGAAGTGAGCGAATTTTCGTTCGATCACGGCGCCGCGGGCATACGGCCAGGGACATGCCCGTCGATGAAAGAGCCAAGCTGATGAACAAGCCGATCGTGCTCTTCCTCTGCACGGCCAACTCCGCCCGAAGTCAGATGGCGGAAGCCCTGCTGCGCCGTCGCGCAGGCGATCGCTTCGAGGTCCGCAGCGCCGGCCTGGAACCGAACGGCATTCATCCGCTGACGCACCGCGTCATGCAGGAGATCGGCATCTCGCTCGAAGGCCACCGGTCGAAGCCTCTGAGCGAGTTCCTCGGCAAGATCTCGGCGCACCACGTGATCTTCGTCTGCGAGAATGCGGAGCGAGCCTGTCCGCGGATCTGGCCCTTCGCGATTCGTACGGCCTGCTGGCCCTTCGCCGATCCCGCCGCGGTCGAAGCGAGCGAGGACGAACAGCTGCAATCCTTTCGACGGGTTCGCGACGCGATCGACGCCCGGATCGAAGACTGGCTCGCCGAGGCGCCTTTCCTCGAATCCGCCGCACTCGCGGAGTCTGCCGATCGAGGCAACGCGTGAGAAAGTACGTCGCCGAAAGCGTCGGAACCTTCGCGCTCGTTTTCGCCGGGACGGGAGCGATCGTCATCGACGACGTCTCGGGCGGCGGCGTGACCTCGGTCGGCGTGGGACTGACGTTCGGACTGATCGTGATGGCGATGATTCACGCCTTCGGCGACGTCTCCGGCGCCCATCTGAATCCGGCGGTGACGCTCGCCTTCTGGGCCGCGCGGAAGTTTCCCGGATCGGAGGTCGTTCCCTACGCCCTGTCGCAAGGCGTCGGCGCGATCGTCGCGAGTCTCCTGATCCTGGCGCTGTTCCCCGGTCACGAAACGCTCGGCGCGACGATTCCCGCGGGCTCCTCGTCGCAATCCTTCGTCCTGGAAATCGTCCTGACGTTTCTGCTCGCTCTGGTGATCCTGAACGTCTCGTGCGGCTCGAAGGAGAAGGGCATCCTGGCGGGCGTCGCGATCGGCGGAGTCGTCGCGCTCGAGGCGATGTTCGCCGGGCCGATCTCGGGCGCTTCGATGAATCCCGTCCGATCGCTGGCGCCCGCGCTGGTGAGCGGGGAACTCAGCCACCTCTGGATCTATCTCGCCGCCCCGACGATCGGAGCCCTGCTGGCCGTGCCGATCAGCCGCTTCGTAGCGGCGCCTGTCCGACCGAACGACGTCGTCCTTCAACCTGAATGCGATCGATGAAGCGTGTCCTGATTCTCTGTACGGGAAATTCCTGCCGCTCGCAGATGGCGGAGGGGCTGTGGCGCGAACTGGGCGCCGGCGAATGGGAGGCCGTCTCCGCCGGATCGAAGCCGGCGGGGTACGTCCATCCGCTCGCGGTCCAGGCGATGGCGGAGATCGGGATCGACCTATCGAGCGGAACGAGCAAGTCGGTCGAACCGTTCGCCGACCAGCGCTTCGACGTGGTGGTGACGGTCTGCGACAACGCTCGCGAGGCGTGCCCGATCTTCCCCGGGGCCGACCTGACGCTCCACTGGCCGTTCGACGATCCGGCCCACGCCGTCGGGACGGACGAACAGCGAATGGCCGAATTCCGCCGGGTCCGCGACGAAATCCGCTCCGCGATCCGGAACTATCTTTCCGAAGCGCCGGTGCGATCGAGCGAAGAATCGGCGTCGTAGGGAGGAATCGGCGGTCGATGCGTCGGGAGGATCGAGCGGCGGACGCCGATCTTGCGGCGGGGGAAGGGTTTTCGGTACGATCCGCGCAGGCGCCGCAGGCTTCCTAGCTTTTCGCGCGGACGGTTCCGGTTTTTCTTGAATCGCCGCCTGCCGCTTTTAGAATAGCGATGACACGGTCCGTTGCCGAATCAGGGAGGGTTCGACGATGCCGCACGTGACGATCCGAATGGCGATGGCGGCGGGACTTGCGCTCGGGGCGGGGCTGATGGCCGGCGTTCCGATGGCGAGTCGCGCCCAACCCTCGTCCCTTTCGCAACTTCCGGCTTCGACGACGCCGGCCGCCACCTACTCGCAGGGGCGTCCCGTTCGGACGAATTCGGCGGGGGCGACGTCGGCAGACGCGATTTCCTCCTCGGCGACCGCCCAGGCGGTGCCGGGGTCGACCATCGCGGCGATCGTCTCGACGCTGCCCGACGGTAAGCAGCAGACGCTGCTGATCGACGGGGAACGCCGGGTCGTGAGCGTGTACCACATCCACCCGACCACGGGCGAGATTTCGCTCAAGTCGGTGCGGAACTTTCGATACGATCTCGAGATGGACGAATTCGGCACGTCGAGTCCGTCCCCCCGCGACATCAAGGCGATGCTCAATCGCTGACGAGCGACCGCTCGCGAGGCCTCCCCGGCCCCGCGAACGCTCTGTCAGAGAAGAGTTCGCCGCGAAACCTCGCGAGTTCATCTTTTCTGGAGCGTTCGCTGCATGTCCGGTCTGCTCAGCCTCGAAGAAGCCGCGGCCCTGCTCAAGATGACGCCCGCGCAGCTCAAGAGCATGCAGGAGCGGGGGGAGATCTTCCCCGTTCGCGGCGGAGCCGGTCTGCAATTCAAGCGCGAAGAAGTCGAGCGCTTCGCCGACGAACAGCAGATCACGCTCACGGACGCTGCGTCGCCGAGCGATTCGCTGTCGCTGGGCGATGACGAACTCGAACTGGGCGGCTCGGCCAGCCTCGGCCTGTCGGGCTTCGGTTCCGACGATCAGACCGGCGGCGGTTCCTCGGGCGGTTCGTTCGTGACGACCGGCGATTCGATGGGCTTCGACGGTTCGCCCTCGGCCCTGGAACTTGCCGGCGCGGAAGAGGCGCCCGGCGGTTCGTCGCTCGCGCTCCAGGCCGACGACCTGGCCCTCGCCGAAGCGGCGCCGCGTAAGGGATCCGGTTCGGCCATCTCCGGCTCGGGCGACGACGACCTGGCGCTCGACGGGGGGAACGCCTTCGACGACGACGCATCGGTACTGTCTCCGTCCGACAGCGGCGTGAAGCTGAATCCCGACGACAGCGGGCTGTCGCTCGAATCGAGCGGTCTCGACCTGGCGTCCGGCGGCAGCGGGCTCGACATGAGCACGAACGCCTCGGCCGACGACAGCGACATCGTTCCGCTCGACGACGCCGATCCCTACAGCCAGTCGGCGGCGACGCAGCTCAAGCGGGGCCGGGGCGACGATTTCGATCTCGAATCGCCCGCCGGCGCGGAAATGGACGACGAGTCCGAATCGCAGGTCATTCCGGTCCTGAGCGACGACGCCTATGCCGACATGGGCGACGCGACGCAGCTCGGCGGATTCGGCGACGATCTGGGCGGAGCCGGCGGATTCGGCTTCGACGGCGGCGGCGCCGGTATGGGAATGGGCGGCGACATGGGCATGGGCGTCAGCGGCGCCCCCGCGGTCCAGGTCGTCACCGTCCCCGTCCAGGAAAAGCCCTACTCGATCTGGAGCGTGCTGGGCCTGCTGCTGGTGCTGATGTTCATGACGCCCGGTCTGATCTTCATGACCGACCTGATCCTGAACATGTGGGATTACCAGGGCGAGTACACCGTTTCGACGTCCATCGTCGATTCGATCGTGAACGCCCTGCAGCTCGGCGGCTGATCCGCGGGTCCGACGCCCTACGCGATAACTTGCACCTCCGCGGGAATCGGGCATAATTGACCCGTTCCGCGACCTGAACGACTACCGCGCCCTGCCGATGACGCCCGTACGACCGATCATTACGATCGTCATTACCGACTCCTGAACAGGAGGTCCGGGGCTGTCGCAGTTCGCACACCGACGATTCGCCGACCCTGACCCTCCTCCCGAGGATCAGGGTTTTTTCATTTCCCGGCGGACGCGATCCCGTTTCGACTTGAGCTTCCTATGACGACCGGCCAGCGCACGATCGAGATCTACGACACGACGCTTCGCGACGGGACGCAGGGGGAGGGCATTTCGCTCTCGCTGCACGACAAGCTCCGCATCGCCCAGCGGCTGGACGAGATCGGCGTCGACTACATCGAGGGAGGCTACCCCCTCTCGAACGAGAAGGACGTGGAGTTCTTCCGCCGCGTCCGCACGTTGGGGCTCACGAGCGCGAAGATCTGCGCCTTCGGGATGACCCGCCGCCGGGGCGTCAAGGCGTCCGAAGACGTCGGCATGCGGGCGCTCGTGGAATCCGAGGCGCCCGTCTGCACGGTCGTGGGCAAGACGTCCGCGTTCCACGTCGACGAGATCCTCCGCGTCAGCCGGCAGGAGAACCTCGACATGATCGCCGAGAGCGTCGGCTTCCTCGTCGAGAGCGGACGGGAGGTCGTCTACGACGCGGAGCATTGCTTCGACGGCTGGAAAGAAAACCCCGAGTACGCCGTGCAGACGATCCTGGCCGCAGCGCAGGGCGGCGCGAAGCGGATCGCCATGTGCGACACCAACGGCGGAAGCCTGCCCGAGGAGATCGCCCGGATCGTGCGCGAAGCCCGCAAGGCGCTGGCGGACGCGGGGCACGCCGCGGAGATCGGCATCCATACGCATAACGACGGCGATCTGGCGGTGGCCAATTCGCTCGCCGCGGTCGACGCCGGCGCCGTGCAGGTGCAGGGGACGATCAACGGCTTCGGCGAACGCTGCGGCAACGCCGATCTGATCAGCGTGATGGCGAACCTCGGCCTGAAGCAGGGCTACCGCGTGCTGGGCGGGCGACCGCTCGACCGGCTGACGGAACTCTCCCGCTTCGTCTACGAAACGGCGAACGTCCACCTTCGCAACAGCCAGCCCTTCGTCGGCCACAGCGCCTTCGCTCACAAGGGAGGCATGCACGTCCACGCGGTCAACCGCGCAGCAGCGTCGTACGAACATCTCGATCCGGCGCTGGTCGGTAACGAGCGGCGGATCCTGGTCAGCGAACTCTCGGGCCGCTCGAATATCGTCGCGATGACGCAGAAGTTCGATCTGCAGGACGATCGCGAGCTGATGGATCGCATCCTCGCCGAGGTCGTCCGAAAGGAAGCGCAGGGCTACCAGTTCGAAGCGGCGGGCGGCTCCTTCGACCTGCTCGTCCGACGCCAGGCGGGGATCGATCGACCCCATTTCGAGGTGATCAAGTACCGCGTCGTCGCGGGCGACCGGAACGCCGAGTCGCACGCCCCCTTCGCGGAGGCGCTGGTGAAGCTCCGCGTGAACGGGGAGGACCGGTTCGAGGCGGCGGAAGGAGACGGTCCGGTCGACGCGCTGAACAACGCCGTGCGGAAGGCGCTTCGCGGCGACTTCCCGCAGCTCGCCGGGATGCGGCTGGTCGATTACAAGGTCCGCGTCGTGAACTACGAAGCGGCGACCGCCGCGCGCATCCGCGTCATCGTGGAGAGCGCCGACGAGCACGAAACCTGGGGCACGGTCGGCGTCAGCGAGAACATCATCGAAGCCAGTTGGCTTGCCCTGCGCGATGCGCTGGAGTACAAGCTCACCAAGCACGACGGGGCGCCCCTCGTCGCTTCTCAAGTCGCCGCCGCGACGTGAGTTACAAGCTTTCGCGGCGTTCCTTTCCGGGGGCCAGCGGGGGACGGAAGTCCCCCGAGTCCGTCGGCTTAGCGAAGCGAAAGCCGAGCAGCTATCCGGCTCGACGAACCACGCTAGCAGTCTTCGACCGCTAGCCGAACTCGGGGGACTTCCGTCCCCCGCTAGCCGACGCAGTAGAACCTTCATCTTTCGCAGAATGACGTTCTGACGGATCTGGAACATACATGGGCTTCACTCCCGACGAACTGCCGAACCGCTTCGACTTTCAATCCGCGGAGCCGCGACTGATCGCGTTCTGGGACGCGAAGAAGGCGTATCACAGCGAACCGAATCCGCAGAAGAAACCCTTCTCGATCGTCATCCCGCCGCCGAACGTCACGGGCGCGCTGCATCTCGGGCACGGGCTCAACAACACGCTGCAGGACATCCTCGTCCGCATGAAGCGGATGCAGGGGTTCGAAACGCTCTGGATGCCGGGCACCGACCACGCCGGCATCGCCACGCAGGCGGTCGTCGAGAAGCGCCTGAAAGAACAGGAGAACCTCACGCGGCATGACCTGGGCCGCGAGAAGCTCGTCGAGCGGATCTGGAAGTGGAAGGACGAGTACGAAACCCGCATCCTGGGCCAGCTTCGCCAGATGGGGGCGAGTTGCGACTGGGACCGCACGCGGTTCACGCTCGATCCGATGTGCGCCCGGGCGGTCCGCAGCACGTTCTTCGACCTCTTCCGCAAGCAGCTCATTTACCGCGGCAAGCGGCTGGTGAACTGGGACACCCACTTGCAGACCGCCGTCAGCGACGACGAAGTCTTCCCCCTCGCGGTCAAGGGGAGCTTCTGGCATCTCCGCTATCCGGTCATCTCGCCCCAGCCGGGCGAGCCGACGCATGTGATCGTCGCCACCACGCGCCCGGAGACGATGCTGGGCGATACGGCGGTCGCCGTGCATCCCGATCCCGCGAAGGCGCTCGACAAGGTCGAAGCCGAGCTGAAGGAACGCCTCGACAAGGCGCCGGCCAAGGAGAAGCCCGCGATCCAGAAACAGATCGACGCCATCGTCGAGCGACGCGCGGAGATGCTGCCGGCGCTCGAACTGCTCGCGAAGATGGCGAAGGCCGGTCGTAAGCTGACGCTCCCGCTGCAGAATCGCGAGATCCCGCTGGTCGCCGACGAATGGGCCAAGCCCGAACTGGGCAGCGGCTGCGTGAAGATCACGCCGGCTCACGATCCGAACGACTTCGAAGTCGGCAAGCGGCAGCGCCTGCCGATGATCAACATCCTGAAGGCCGACGGCACGCTGAACGAGAACGCCGGGGCGTACGCCGGCCTGTCGATGCAGGCCGCGCGGAAGGCCGTCGTGAAGGATCTCGACGATCAGGGCTACCTTGTCGAGGTCGAGGATCGCGAGATCGAGCTGCCTCACTCGGACCGGTCGAAGACGCCGATCGAGCCGTTCCTGGCCGACCAGTGGTTCGTGAAGATGGACCGCCTGGCCCAATCGGCGATCGACGCCGTGGCCGACGGTCGAATCAAGATCGTCCCGCCGCGGTATGCGACCAGCTACAGCGACTGGCTGGCGGAGAAACGCGACTGGCCCGTGTCGCGGCAGCTCTGGTGGGGGCATCGTATCCCGGTCTGGTCGCTCGTCTGCGCCACGCCGGCGGAGACGAGCGAGATCGTCGCCGAACTGGAAGAGCTCGACGCCTTCCGCACGGGTCACGCCGTCTTTCAGGTCGAGTCGCCCGCGGAGCAGAACGAAGCCCTCGGCGGCGGACTTGTGACGCGCGAGGCGCTGCCCCATGCGGTGGTGCATGTCTGCCTGGAGGGCGAGTCGCTGGACGCCTCCGCGGGGACGGCGCTGGAGGAGATGGGCTTCGTCCGCGAAGACGACGTGCTCGATACGTGGTTCAGCTCGGCGCTCTGGCCCCACTCGACGCTGGGCTGGCCGGAGAAGACGGCGGAGCTGGCCTACTACTATCCGACCAGCGTGCTCATCACGAGCCGGGACATCATCACCCTCTGGGTCGCCCGGATGGCGCTGATGAGCCTGAACAACGTGAAGAATGAAAAAGGCGAGGGCGAGATTCCGTTCCGCGAGGTCTTCATCCATCCGAAGATCCTCGACGGCTACGGCGAGACCATGTCCAAGTCCAAGGGCAACGGCATCGATCCGCTCGACGTGATCGCCAAGTTCGGCGCCGACGCGCTCCGCTTCGGCATGGCCCGGCTCACCACCGAGACGCAGGACGTCCGCCTGCCGGTGCAGTTCGAATGCCCCCACTGCGAGACGCTGGTCGATCAGACCAAGGAGAATCGCGAGAAGCCCCGCGTCGCCTGCCCCAAGTGCGGCAAGGAGTTCTCCACGCAGTGGGCCCGCAAGGAAGAAGACCTCGCCCTGCCCCGCGCGGCCGTCGTCAGCGAGCGCTTCGAGCAGTGCCGGAACTTCACCAACAAGCTCTGGAACGCCGCGCGGCTGATCCTGCTGAACCTGAACGATTTCGAGCCGACGATCGTTCCCGTGGAAGAGCTGCGGGTGGGCGACCGGTGGATGCTGAGCCGGTTGCAGACGGTCACGCGGGAGACGACCGAGGCGCTCGAAACGTTCCGCTACGCCGAGGCGGCGCGGGTGCTATACGCCTTCGCGTGGGACGAGTTCTGCTCGTTCTATCTGGAGATCCTGAAGGAACGCCTCGCCGACGAACAGTTACAGGCCGAGGGGGGCGCCGCCTCGCGACGGGTCGCCCAGACGATGGTCGCGCACGCTCTCGATCAGCTCCTGCGGCTGCTCCATCCGATGATGCCCTTCATCACGGAGGAGATCTGGAGCCTGCTGTCGCAGGTCGCGCCGGTCCGCGGCTATCCGCAGCCGAAGCAGGCGGGCGATACGATCATGCTCGCTCCCTGGCCGGTCGCGGACGAGAACCTGATCGACCGGTCGATCGAAGAGCAGTTCGCCCTGTTCCAGCAGACGATCGGCGCGCTGCGCGAGATCCGCAGCCGGCAGAACATTCCGCCGCGCAAGGAGCTGGAGTTCTCGCTGAACTGCACGCCCGCGGCGGTCGAGCTGCTGGAGCCGATGCGGCCCTACTTCCATCGCCTGGCGTCGGCGAACGTCGCCGAATGGGGCCCCGGGGTGAAGCCGCCCGCGACGTCGGCGAACGTTTCGCTGACCGGCCTGACCATCGCCGGCGCCCCCGCGGCGGTCGAGGTCTACGTCGATCTCAAGGACTTCATCGACGTGCCGGCCGAGATCGTGCGGAACGTGAAACTGGCCGAGAACCTGACCAAGACGATCGGTTCGAAGGAACGGCAGCTCGCGAACGAAGCCTTCGTCAGCCGGGCTCCTGCCGAAGTCGTCGCCCAGCTTCGCGCCAGCCTCGACGACGCCCGCGCCCAACTCGCCCAGGCGAACGCGGCGCTGGAGGAGTTGAAGAAGCGGGATAGTAAGCCTTAGGTAAGGAGTCGCCGCCATCGAACGATCGCCTGACGAAGATCCCTACCGATCGCCTGAGCACGAGGCCTCTCGTCGGCCCGCGTATTGGAAGCTCGCGCTGATCGCGACCGCGTTCGTCGCCGCTGGATTATCGATTCTGCTCGGCGGCGTGCTTCTCGTTATGGGACTCGCCAGCGATTCCAGCGACTTCTACTCGTTCCGATTCGGTGCGAACGGGACGAAAGAAGGCGTTTCGACGGGCTTCATCGCAGGCGAGACGTTCGTCTGGATCGGAGCCGGTTTAATCGGATTGACCATGCTCGGACTCGCGCTCCTCGTCTTTGCTGTCCGCTATTCGCTCGCGAGTCGCGAACACGAAGCTTCGACGGCGAGTCGTGCGATCGGCGAATAGTCACCTTCGGCAAGTGTGAGTCATCGTCCATGTCGCAGACCAACCCTTACTCCTCGCCGAACGCTGACGGCGAACCGCCTCCGCACAAACTCCCCGGCGCTCGCACGCTCTTCGCGAGCGTCGCGGCAGTGGGGCTGACGACGTTCGGCGGTTGCTGGATCGGCGTGGGGTCGGGCTACGTCGGCGGCAAGGTCGCGCCGAGCGTCTATTCGGAATACGAATACGCTGCCGTCCCGAACGCCATGATCATCGGCATGGGCCAGGGCCTCGCCGGCGGATGCGTCGCGGGCATCCTGCTCGTCGCCCTCTTCTACTGGTACCGCAGCCGGATCCGACGGAAAGCGGCGGACGAATCGAGCTGAGACGTTCGCCACGGGCTCTTCCCGAAATCGTTCCGCGCCCAAGAATCGAATTCCCGATGCGATGGGGTAGGATTCGCATCCAGAGTTCGGCGGCGGGGCGGAAGGCGTCCGGTAAAGACGCGGTTCGCACGCACGCTCTTCAGCGGCAAGCGCAATCGGACGGCGGCGAGCGATGAAGTTCCAGGGAATGCGGGCGGTCGTCATCTGGAATCCGGGCGCCGGCACGATCGAAGCGGCGGCCGCGGCGAGGAAAGTTCTCGACGAACACCCCGACGTCCTCGTGGTCGAGACCACGTCGCTCGAGCATGCCGAGGAGACCGTCCGGAAGGCGTGCGAAGCGAAGGTCGAGCGGATCGTCGCCGCGGGAGGCGATGGATCGATCAACAACGTCGTGAACGCCCTGTTTCGCCACGGCGGCGAAGCGCCTCCCGCGTTCGGCGTGCTCCCCTTCGGAAGCGGGAACGACTTCGCGAGGACGCTCGGCATGTTCGACGATCCGGACGCGACGAACACCATCCTCACCGGTCCGATCCGCCCCGGCGACGCGATTCTCGCGACCTGGGAGGGGGGCGACCGGATCGTCGCGAACATGGCGACCGGCGGCAACACGGGGCAGTTCCTGGAGCGCCTCGACGACCAGACCAAGAAGGCCTGGGGACCCCTGGTCTATCTCCGCGGCCTGGTCGACGTGATCCGCGATCTCCGGTCGTTTCCCGCGACCGTGACGTTCGACGACGAGTCGATGGACGTCGACATGTTCAACTTCTTCGTCGCCAACGGAAAGACGTCGGGCGGCGGCATGGTCGTCGCGCCTCACGAGTCGCTGTTCGACGGCTTCATGACGGCGACGCTCGTCCGCGCCGGCGCCGCGGGGGAGATCGTCGGCCTGACCGCCGACTACCTGATGCAGGCGTTCGTCGACAACGATCTGATCGAGCAGCGCACGGTCGAGCGCTTCACCGTCCGCGGCGACGAGCCGATCGCGGTCACCATCGACGGCGACCTGGTCACTGACGGTCCCATCGAGTTCCGCGTGTTGCCCGGCGCGCTCCCCCTGATCGTTCCGCCTTCGCTGGTGGATGATGAAGTCGATGGAGGATTCTGAGGACGACGCTCGAGGTCGGTCGCTCAGAACAACGTCCCCTGCCCGCTCGCTGACTTCGGCGGGCGAAAGTTGGTCGTAACGAGCGGCGGCAGACCGGTCAGGCCGTGCTGGCGCTTGAACAGGTCGAAGACCTGGCGGATGCGGTCGGCGACGGGACCCGCGCCGACTTGACGCTTGCCGTAATCGGAGTTGTAGAGGCGCCCGCCGCCTGCGGAGAGGAGATTGTTTTCGACCTTTTCCGCCTCCAGGGGTCGTTCGCGGCGAAGCCACTCGAAGAAGACGGGCTCGACCGTGAGAGGCAGCCGCAGCATCACGTACCCGGCGCACTTCGCGCCCGCCTCGCTGACGGCTGCAAGTATCTTCGGAATCTCCGAATCGGTCAGGCCGGGCACGACGGGGGCGACCATCACGCGGACGGGAACGCCGGCTTCCGATAATGTTCGGATCGCGCGCAGCTTCGCCGCAGGCACGCTGGTCCGAGGCTCCATCGACGCGGCGAGCGCCGGGTCGAGCGTCGTGACCGAGACGTTGACGTGAACCAGGCTCCGCTCGGCCATCGACGCGAGCAAGTCGACGTCCCGCGCGACGAGCGCGTTCTTGGTAATGATGCCGATCGGCTGGTTCGCTTCGCTGGCGACTTCCAGGCAGCCGCGGGTCAGCCGGAACTTCCGCTCCGCCGGTTGGTAGCAGTCGGTCACGCCGGAGAAGACGATCTGCTCGCAGCGCCAGCTCTTCTTGCCGAGGAACTCCCGAAAGAGCGCCGGCGCCTTCGCTTTCACCATGATGCGGGTCTCGAAGTCGAGCCCCGCGTTCATCCCCAGGTACTCGTGCGTCGGCCGGGCGTAGCAGTACGAGCAGCCGTGAGCGCAGCCGCGGTAGGGATTGGCGCTGTAGTTGAAGGCGATATCGGGCGAGTCGTTGGAGGTGACGAACGACTGCGTCTCGTCGATCAGGTACTCGATCGCCCGCTCCTGCCGACCCGCGACCTCCTCCGGGTCGTGCTCGAAGTCGGCGTAGTCTTCCTCCCGATGCACCGCCTCGAAACGGTTCGGCGGATCGATGCGCGAACCGTGGCGTTTCATCGTCGACTCGTCGAGAGGGGAAGCGGGAAGCGATAATGCTCTTATGTTCAGTATACCCGCTCGGCTACGAAAAAAGCGGGAGGAGGTTCTCCCGCTTCGCTTCTTGTAGGGCAGGCGCCCTGCCTGCCATGAACCGATCGCACGCTGCGATGGCAGGCGGGGCGCCTGCCCTACGAGAATGACGGCCAGCCTTACGCCACGACTTCGCTGTCCAGCGCGGCGGCGGGGACGGGAAAGCTCTTGCAGAGCTCGCTCACTTCGCCGCGGATCTTCGCGTGCCGGCTGACGTCGTCGGCATGCTTCAGCGCGTCGAGGATCCACTCGCCGATCTGCTTCATTTCGTCGACGCCCATGCCGCGGGTGGTCAGGGCGGGCGTGCCGATCCGGACGCCGGAGGGGTCGGTCGGCTTGCGCTCGTCGAACGGGATCAGGTTCATGTTGATCGTGACGCCGCAGCGGGCGAGCGCGGCCTCCGCCGTCTTGCCGCCGAAGCCGAGCGACGTGACGTCGACCAGCATCAGGTGGTTGTCCGTGCCGCCCGTGCAGAGACGCAGTCCGCCTGAGACGAGCGTCTGGGCGAGGGTCTTGGCGTTCGCGACGATGTTCCGGGCGTAGACCTTGAAGTCGGGCTTCAGCGCCTCGCCGAAGCAGACCGCCTTGCCCGCGATGGCGTGCATCATCGGCCCCCCCTGCAGGCCGGGGAAGACGCTGCGGTTGACGTCCTTGGCGAACTCTTCGCGGCACATCACCATGCCGGCGCGGGGACCGCGGAGGGTCTTGTGGGTCGTGGTGGTGACGTAGTCGGCGACTTCGACCGGGTTGTGATGCGCGCCGCCCGCGACGAGACCGGCGTAGTGGGCCATGTCGACCATGAACTTGGCCCCCACTTCGTCGGCGATCGCCTTGATCTCCGCATGGGGCATCGTGCGGGGATAAGCGCTGGCGCCGGCGACGACGAGTTTCGGCTTATGCTCCCGGGCGAGCGCGGCGACCTGATCGAGATCGATCCGCTCGTCGCTCTTGCGAACGCCGTAATGGACGAAGTTGTAGAGGATGCCCGACGAGTTCAGCTTCATGCCGTGCGTCAGGTGCCCGCCGTGCGCCAGGTCGAGCGCCAGAACCTTGTCGCCCGTCTGGAGCAGCGACAGGTAGACGGCCTGGTTCGCCTGCGATCCGGAATGAGGCTGAACGTTGACGTGCTCCGCGCCGAACAGTTCCTTCGCTCGCGAGATGGCCAGGCTTTCCGCGACGTCGACGCACTCGCAGCCGCCGTAGTAGCGCTTTCCGGGATACCCCTCGGCGTACTTGTTCGTCAGCACGCTGCCGACCGCCTGCATGACGGCGGGGCTGGTGTAGTTCTCGCTGGCGATCATCTCCAGTCCGTCCTGCTGGCGCTCCATCTCGGCGGCGACAGCGGACCAGACTTCGGGATCGGTCGATTGCAGGAAGTTCATGAGAAGCTCGTGCCCAGTAATAGGCAGAACAGGGATCTTGAGCAGGGCAGGCGCCCCGCATGTTCGAAAAGACGGGGCCGCGGAACGAACGGTTCAGTCTACCGGCGGTCGAAGGTTTGCGAAGGTCGGCCGGACGCAGCCTGACATGAAACTCATTCATGCAGCCGCGAGAGGCGCAGGCCCCCGGACGCGGCCTTCCGCCAGACTACCGTTTCTGAGCCAGTTCCTGGAACAGCCGGTAGCGGGCTTCGATCTCCTGCATGCTGTCGGAGCCGAACTTTTCCAGGAACGCCCGGGCGATCTCGAAGGCGACGACGTTCTCGACGATGACGCTGGCTGCGGAGACGGCGCAGACGTCGCTCCGCTCGTACGCCGCCGTGTTCGCCTCCTTCGTCGACAGATCGATCGAAGCGAGCGGCTTGGCCAGCGTGCTGATCGGCTTCTTGGCCGCGCGAATCACCAGCGGCATACCATTGGTCATGCCCGCCTCGAGTCCGCCGGCGCCATTGGAGGGCCGGGAGTATCCGAGCGTCGGCGTCTCTTTCTGCGAGGCGTCGTAGACGATGGGATCGTGAACCTGGGAGCCCTTCCGCCGGGCGGCCTCGAAGCCGAGCCCGATTTCGACGCCCTTGATCGCCTGGACGGCCATCACCGCCTGAGCGAGTCGACCGTCCAGCTTCTGATCCCACTGTGCATGCGTGCCGAGGCCGAAGGGGAGCCCTTCGACGCGGACTTCCATCACGCCGCCGAGCGTATCGCCGGCCTTGCGTGTCTCGTCGATCAGGCGCTTGATCTCTTCGTCCCGGTCGGGCCGCAACGAGTAGACGATGCTGGAGTCGCGAAGCGCGATCCGCTCCGCGGCGCTCTTCTGGTGCGTCGCTTCGTCGGCCGAAAGATCGACGCCGCCCAGTTCGACGACGTAGCCGAACGCCTCGATCCCGAAGGGACGCAGAATCTGCTTGGCGAGAGCGCCCGCGGCGACGCGAACGGCGGTTTCCCGAGCGCTGGCCCGCTCGAGGATGCCCCGAACGGAGCCGAGGTACTTCACCGCCCCGGTCAGGTCGCCATGACCCGGACGGGGACGGTCGAGATCCTCCAGCCGCTCCAGCTTGTAGTCGCGGTTCACGACCTGCAGGGCGATCGGGCTGCCGATCGTGACGTTCCGCCAGACGCCGGTCAGGAGCTCGACGACGTCGGTTTCGATCCGCTGCCGCCCGCCGCGACCGTATCCGCCCTGACGACGTTTCAGTTCGCGGTCGATCGAGTCGGTTTCGAGCGTCAGACCCGCCGGCGCCCCATCGATCAGGGCGATGAGCGTCTTGCCGTGGGATTCGCCGGCAGTGGAGTAATGCAGCATCGAGGGCAGAGCGGCGGAGAACGGTCAAAGCCGAATTCTATGCCGAAATCGCCGCCCTGAGTAGCAACTTCACCGACTCCTGATCGCACCATCACACCTACCGGAATTTTTACTAATTCTTCTCCTGATTCCCTCCGGTGGGGGGCAGCGGCGAGTCGCCTGCCGCCAACGGCGGAACCCGCGCGCGGTAACTCGATACGAAATCTCAACTTGCAAATACGACCGAGGGCGACTTCGAACCGATAAGCGCCTCTTAAGGGAGGCACTTAAAGGAACTTGAACGCGCACTGAAGGCCCTTAATGGTGCGGCGCGGCAATAAACCGACACAGTCACCTGCTGAAGTATCCGCCGGGGAGCGTCGATAAGCATGCAACACTCCCAGTGAGCCGATTGCCGGAGTCGCTGCGCGGATCGACTCCGCGGCTCCATGCGTCGCTCGAAAAATCAAAACGCATAAGATCCCTGCTTCGGCAGGGAGCTTTGGCTGCCGGACGGTATCTGCCCCACCGTCCGGCAGCTTTTTTCGTTTCCGGACCCTGCTTTCGTCACAGGTCCTTCCTCCCGGCGCCTCGCTGACGGGCCGCCGGTTGAGTAGAACGAGCGGGCTTCCGCGACTCGCCGAAGCGTTCGATCCGCCCTCTCAGGAACGCCTCGTGTCCGACGACGACGCTCTCGCCGTGCGCGAGGCCCGCGCGACCACCGAACGCTACGCCTACCGCACGCCGATGAAGTTCGGCGGCCGGGTCGTGACCGACGTAGTCGTGCTGAACTGCGAAGTTCGACTTGAAGACCGCGCCGGGCGCAGCGCCTGGGGTCAGGGAAGCATGACGGTCGGCTCCGCCTGGGCCTGGCCGAGCAAGACGCTCTCCTCGGACGAAACGACCGCCGCCATGGTCGCCTTGGGCGAACGAGTCGCCCAGAAGGCGAGCGACGAACAGTGGGTCGGCCATCCGCTGGAGACCAGCCTGTTCGTCCGATCGCAACTCGTCGCGTGGGCGAGCGATCTCGTGCAGGAACGCCGTCTCGCGGAGCCGATGCCGGAACTGGCCGCGATGGTGGCGTACAGCCCCTTCGACGCGGCCCTGCTCGACGCCTACGGAAAGCTGCGTGGAAGGTCGACCTTCGCCCTGGTCGCCGATGCGGCGCCGGCGGAGTGGCTCGCCTCGCACCTCGACGCTTCGTTCGCAGGGGAAACGCCGGCGCAGTACGTGACGGGCCAGCCGCGGGAGTCGCTCCCCCTGTATCACCTGGTGGGGGCGCTCGATCCGCTGGTTGCTTCCGACGTGACGACGCAGCCGGGCGACGACCTGCCCCTGACGCTGGGCCAGTGGATCGCTCGCGACGGACTCACGCATCTGAAGATCAAGCTGGCCGGCGACGACCTGGCCTGGGACGTCGAGCGGACGATCGCCGTCGACCGGGTCGCGAACGAAAGCGCGTCCGACCGGCGCGATGCGCTTCGTTACTCGCTCGACTTCAACGAGCGGTGCGAGAACGTCGACTACGTGCTGGCCTTTCTGCGACAGGTGGAAGAACGCTCCCCCGCCGCCTTCGCGAGGACGCAGTACCTCGAACAGCCGACGCATCGCGATCTGAAGCGCTTCGGCGCATCGATGCACGCCGCTGCGGCGATCAAGCCGGTCGTGATCGACGAGTCGCTGGTCGACTACGAAAGCCTGTTGCTGGCGCGGGAGCAGGGCTATTCCGGCGTCGCGCTCAAGGCGTGCAAGGGGCTGGCGGAGTCGATCCTGCTGGCGTCGGCCGCTCAGAAGTACGGCATGTTCCTGTGCGTGCAGGACCTCACCTGCGTCGGGCGTTCGCTGCTGCAGTCGATCGCGCTGGCCGCGCATCTGCCGACGGTCGCCGCGATCGAAGGGAACGGTCGGCAATACTGCCCGCAAGGGAACGAGGCCTGGGCATCGGCCTTCCCCGATCTGATGCAGCCGGTCGCAGGCCGCGTCGCCTCCGGAAAGCTGACGTTGCCTGGGATCGGCTACGGCGATCTCTCCCGCTAGACGAATTACGTCTGCCGTATCGTGTGCCATGGCTGGCTCGTCCAGCCGTGCGCGTCTGAGCTCCGTTCGGCACGGCTGAACAAGCCAGCCATGGTACGCAGAGAAGGTTGGTCGATCGCTTGCGTCGACTTCGACGATCGGCCCGACGTGGTATGCTACCGCATTGCCTTCCAATACCTCGCTTTCGCTTTCGAGCGGCCGAACGAGGGGCGAAGGCTGACGCTTCGATACTCTCCATCGACGACCGCATGACGACGGGTAGCCAGGGCGGCCACTGGGTGGGCTTCGATCTCGGCGGCACCAAGATGCTGGCCGCAGCGATCGACGACAACTTCCAGATTCGCGGTCGCAAGCGGGTCAAGACCAAGGGCTTCGAGGGCGCCGACTCCGGTCTCGAGCGGATCGAGAGAGCCATTCTCGGCGCGCTCGACGAGGCGAAGATTACGCTCGCCGACGTTCGCGGCGTCGGCATCGGCTGCCCCGGACCGATCGACCTGAAGAAGGGGACTCTGCTCGACGGCCCCAACATCGGCTGGGATCAGACTCCGCTCGGGAAGCGGCTCTCCGATCGGCTGGGCGTCCCGGTCGTGGCGCTCAACGACGTCGACGCCGGCATCTACGGCGAGTACCGCTTCGGCGCCGCGCAAGGAGCTTATACGGCCATCGGCGTCTTCCCCGGCACCGGCATCGGCGGCGGGATGATCCACCGCGGGGAGATCTTCCGCGGGCTGCGGCTTTCCTGCATGGAGATCGGCCACGTTCCGCTCGTACCGCACGGCCCGCTGTGCGGCTGCGGTCAGCATGGCTGCTTGGAATCCGTCGCCAGTCGCCTCGCGATCGCTTCGGAAGCGACCCGCGCCGCCTATCGCGGCCAGGCGAAGTTCCTGCTGAAGAACACGGGCCTGTCGCTGGAGGACGTACGCAGCGGCGCCCTGAAGGAGGCTTCGACGCAGGACGCTGCCGTGGCGGAGATCCTCCTCGCGGCGTGCCATCGCATCGGCGAAGTCCTCGCTGGCGTCGTCGCCCTGCTCTGCCCCGACGTGATCGTCATGGGGGGCGGACTGGTCGAAGCGATGCCGGACCTGTTCGTCGAGCAGGTCAAGAAGCGTCTCGACGAGCGCGTGATGCCGGCCTATCGCGGCAGCTACAAGATCGTCGCCGCGTCGCTTCAAGACGACGCCGCCTGCCTCGGCGCCGCCGCCTGGGCGAAGCGTACGCTCGAAGGGAACCTCGTCGAGACGCCGTAGCGCGCGGAGCGACCGATGGGATACGACGTCCATATCTCGCGTACCGAGGAGTGGACGGATAGCGAATCCGATCCGATCTCGCTCGATGAATGGCTCGCCTACGTCAGCGCGGATCCGGAGATGCGCCTCGACGGCCAGGCCGCGGTAGGCCTCGTTGACGGATTGGAGATGCGGTACGAGAGCCGGGGCCTCGCCGTCTGGACCGCGTACTCGCAGCCTCGCGCGGCCGACGATCCGGTCTGGTTCGATTGCCGCGACGGCTGCGTCGTCGTGAAGAACCCGGACGCCGAGATCCTCGGCAAGATGCTGCAGATCGCCGCCGCGCTCGATGCATTCGTGGTCGGCGACGACGGCGAGATTTACGACGAGTCCGCGGGCGCCCGCCTGCGCGAATCGTCGACAGTTCGAGCGCCGTGGTGGCGACGCTTGTTTTCTGGTGGATCCTGAGCGGTTACGAGAACTACGCAATCGCCAGCGTCAGCCGTCCGTCGAGCATCCCGGGCAGCCGCTTTTCCACGAGACGCCGAATCCGCGGCACGCTGTAGCGGACGCTGAAGTGGCCGGCCACGATCCGCTTGTTCTGGAAGCGGTCCTGCCGCTCGACCCAGTCGTCAAGATGCATGTGACCATGCTTGTGGATCTTCTCCTTGCGGTGGGCCGACGAGCAGAAGGTCATCTCCGCGATCAGCGTCTCCGCCTCGTAGAACGCGGGGTTGTCGTCCAGACCGGGCGGGGAACTGTCGCCCAGGTAGGCCACGATCGGCATTCGCCGCTCTTCGGTCACTTCGGTTCCGGCCTGTCGCAGGTCGCGGATCTTGTCGCCGGGCAGCCCCTGAAATTCCGCCCGGAGCTTCTGGCGCCGCTGCCAGACGACGTACCCCAGCGACGGCACCGTGTGCGTCGTCTTATGGGCGGTGACGACCAGTTCCTTCGACAGCGTCGCCTCGTCGCCCGGTTCCATCCCCTTCAGCACGCAGGGAAGTCGTCCGCGATC
Organism: Lignipirellula cremea; assembly: GCF_056501455.1. Classification (NCBI taxonomy): domain Bacteria; kingdom Pseudomonadati; phylum Planctomycetota; class Planctomycetia; order Pirellulales; family Pirellulaceae; genus Lignipirellula; species Lignipirellula cremea. Next base: position 2,598,150 of record NZ_CM151415.1, on the reverse strand, counting down.
AAGCCTGGAGACCGTCTTCAGTAGCCGATCGACCGGCTCGACCGCGTCGGCCGGCAGGTAGATCGTGGGGGGCTCCATCTTCATCATCCGCCGGCGTGCGACGTAGACCGGCAGCGCGGCGATGTGATCCAGATGGGTGTGCGTGATGAACCAGGTCGGCGTCCCCATGAAGTCCCAGGGATGGCCCCCCAGATCGAAGCCGATCTTCAGTTCGGGGATCCGCCAGTAGGTCTGCACCGCCGCGCGGGAGTAGCCCTCGACCGAGCACGTTTCGCCGGGGAACGTCAGAAACGGGGCGTTGTCGAGCATGACCGCGGGCGGACGAAAGGAATCGACGCCGCCGTCGCGAGCAAAGTCTCCGGCGCCAGGAAGGTCCCGAGTGTAGAACGTCTCCCCGTTTCGCGACACCGGGCGAAGCGCCGGGGTTCGCGGAAGCTTCGCTCCGCGACAGGAAGGGCGAACGAAGCTCAGTCGCATCCGTGTGCCATGGCTGGCTTGCCCAGCCGTGTCCCCGCAACGCGAAATCGAGCAGACGATGCCGATCGTCACGAGGCGGCAGTTCGAACCAGCAGCAAGCGGCAAGAGGGGCCGAGTCTTCCCTGAGCGACGGCACGGCTGGGCAAGCCAGCCATGGCACACGGGCGGTTCCTCAGTCGTCGGCCTCTGTTTCACCCGCTTCCGCTTCGTCGATCCCCCACGGATCGTACGAGGAACTCGCCTCGCCAGAATCGTCCGCATCCGTCTCGGCCTCGACCGAAGCGTCGACGGTCCGCATGGGACCGGGTTCTTCCGAGACTTGTCCGGCGTCTCCGGTCTCCTCGTCGATCCCTTCGCCGAACTTCCTGAACACGGGGTCGAAGCCGGGGCCGGGCTTGAGCACGATCTCGCCGTGCGGCTCGCCCTGGTCGAGCAGGACGTTGTACCGCCGGGAGAGTTCCAGCACGGCCAGGAAGACGCCGATCATCGCCGACTTGTGCATGCCCGATTCGAAGACCTCGGTGAAGGCCATCGAACCGCTGCGGACCAGTTGCTGGTGGATCTGCCGCATGTAGACGTCGATCGGCGTGTCGTCGTAGACGATGCTGGTCGGATCGAGTTCCTGCTGTTCGCGGATGATCCGCCCGAACGCGCTGACCAGGTCCCACAATTCGACGTCGCCGATCGGCTGCTCGGCCAGATCGAGTTCGCGATCGGGGAAGTCGTTCGACTGCCTTCCGACCCGGCGGCCCCACTCGCGACTGCGTTCTTCCAGAATGACGGCGGCATCCTTGAAACGCTTGTATTCCAGCAGCCGCTGAACAAGATCCTGCTTTGCCTCGTCGACCTGCTCTTCGACCTCCTCGGTCTGCCGGGGGAGCGCCTGGCGACTCTTGATCTCCAGCAGCAGACTGGCGATCTCCAGAAAATCGCCGACGTCGTCGATCTCCAGCAGTTGCAGCGTTTCCAGATGGGCCAGGTACTGATCGGCGATCTTCGCCAGCGGGATCTCCGTCAGCTCCACTTCGTGCTTGCGCACGAGATAAAGCAGCAGGTCCAGCGGCCCGCGATAGACGTCGAGATCGACGCGAAAGTCCTGATCAGCCAATCGAAGGATCCCTAGCGAGGCCCGAATGCAGCAGACGCCGAATCGTACCGCGATTGGATCGGCCGAGGCCAGAGCGACCGCCGTAGTCGTTTTTAAGGTCTGGGTGGCTCAGGTTGCTCGTCAACCTGGGCGGCGTCAGCCGCAAGAAGATCGACGAAACGTTCGCCACGTCGTTCGATATCGCCGAATCTTCCGGCTGCCGCTCCTCTTGTCGAACTTCGTTCGACCCAGGTTGGCGAGCAACCTGGGCCGCCCAGAACGAGGATCGCGCAAACCGTGAACCGCAGTCAGGCTCGCCGCCGCTTGCGTCGCTCAGGCTCCCGTGGCTGGCTCGACGCGCGCAGCGGATCGTTCTCGCCTGCCGAATGCGGAGACGATCTTCCGCAGGATCAGATAGGCTCCGAACAGGCACCCCAGCGCGAACGTGACGAACCACCACGGAAACGCTCTTGTCCGCGGCGGCAGCGGTTCGGCGAGGTAGCGATTGGGGTGGAAGATCGCGGGATCGATCGTGGGGTTCAGCTCCCACGCGTAGCGAGTCCGCTTGGGAGGGAAGAGGACGCCACCGAGCTCCTCGATCGGCAAGACGAATCCCTCGCGACGCTCATAGACCCGTTCGATTTCGAATCGCTTCGCCGCTCCCGGAACGTTGGAGTTCGTCGGCACGAATCTGGTCCGCTCCGAGCAGACCGCCCAGTCCATGTCCTCTCGGAGGATCAACGTCATCGCCTCGATCGCGACGCTCTCCTGACGAACCGAAGGAAAGCTGTAGTCGAGCTCGAACGGGCTCGCCTCGATCCGTACCCGATCGCCGTCGATCCGCGCGACGCGCGCGACATGCGAAAGGATCGCTTCCTCGAGAGGTCGCTCGTCCCAGGCAGCGCGGGGGAGTCCGGTTTTCGAGAACGCCGCGGCGCTGCGCAGGCGCCAGAGGGGATGAAAAGCGGCATCGGACTGCCGCTCGATCCGCCACCGCTCGTTTTCGTAGGCGAGGCCGAATTCGTCACGGGAGTCGCACAGGGTGAGGAGCCGCCGCTCCTCGGTCGCGACGTGCGGGCCGCCTTGCACGCACCAGAAGGATTCTCCGTCGCGGACCAGATCGACCGTCATCGCCTGGACGATGGACGTCTCGATTCGCTTCACGTACCGCGTCGGCGCCTGAATCGCGTCGACGAGCCACGCCTCCCGCACGGCGGTCAGTATCTGTCCGCGTTCGGGCTCCTCGATCGTCTCGCCGTCGGGCAACGGAGCCGCGAGGGTTTCTCGATCGATGATCGGTTCGCGAAACTCCGGCAGCCTCCGGTCGAGCAGCGACTCCGAGGGCGGAAACGTCGGAAGCGGCGTGCGCATGAAACGCCACAGCTGGCCTCTCTCAACCTGAACGTCGAAGCTCTTGAGCGTCGGCAATGCCAGCGCACGGCCGCGAAGTGCATCCGGGGGATCGCCGGTGACGGAGATCCAGTTCACGCGTCGCAGCCATTTCGGCGCGTGCGACATCCATCCAGGCGGTCGAATCGGCTTGGGCAGGGAATAATCAATCTCCCCCCGGGCCGCCGATGCGGTGCATCCGGCTTCGGCGAACTCGGCGAGGAGCGCCTGCTCTTCGCGGTAAAGATCGAGCTCCGAACGCAGCCAGCCGGCGCCGCTGATGACGATCAGCATCGCAGCGAAGCTAGCCAGCAGGCCGAAGCGCAGGAATCGAGGACGACGCATGATCGCTTTCGTTCGCGGTAGCAGGGAACGCGTCGGACATCCTATCGATTCTCGTCGCGATCTCCGAACGCTGCGTCGCGGGAGGCGCCGGTTTCGGTCCGCAGGCATCGCGATAGAATGACGAGCCCTTCGCGATGCGACCGCGTTCATCGATCCGCCGCCTGCCAGATATCGACCTATGACCATCGTTCTCGACGGACGAGCGACCTCTGCGACGCTTCGAGAAGAACTCCGCGAGCAGGTCGCCGCGTTCCGCGAGAAGACGGGCGTGCAGCCGAAGCTGGCGGCAGTGCTCGTGGGGGACGATCCGGCGAGCCAGGTCTACGTCGGCAACAAGCAGAAGGCCAGCGAAGCGGCGGGCATGGCGGGCGGCGTCGATCGGTTGCCCGAGTCGGTCAGCGAGCAGGAACTGGTCGATCGGGTCGGGGCGCTGAACGACGATCCGTCCGTGCATGGCATCCTGGTGCAGTTACCGCTGCCCAGGCACATCGACTCGTCGCGGATTCTGGACCTGGTCCATCCGCTGAAGGACGTCGACTGCTTCCATCCGGAGAACGTCGGCCTGCTCTGTCAGGGGCGTCCGCGGTATCTCCCCTGCACGCCGTTCGGGATGCAGACGCTGCTCGCGCGGTACGACCTGCCGATCGCGGACAAGCACGTCGTCGTGCTCGGTCGCAGCGACATCGTCGGCAAGCCGATCGGCCTGATGCTGCTCCAGCGGGATTCCCGGCTGGGACCCGCGTTCGCCAACGCCACGGTCACCATCTGCCACAGCCGGACGCCGAACCTGGCCGAGATGACCCGGCAGGCCGACGTGCTGATCGCGGCGATCGGCAAGGCGAAGTTCGTCACGCGGGAGATGGTCAAGGAAGGCGCCATCGTGCTCGACGTCGGCATCAACCGCGTGGGCGACAAGCTGGTCGGCGACGTCGATTACGAAGCCGTCGCCCCCATCTGCCGCGCGATCACGCCGGTGCCCAGGGGCGTCGGGCCGATGACGATCGCCATGCTGATGCACAACACGCTGCAGGCGGCGGAGTTGATTACGTCGCGGTCGCGTTCTTCGTAGTCGCAGGGTGGGTCTTGACCCACCCTGTCATTCTCGCTGCCTTCGATGACGAGTCGCTGTCGATCCGGCACAGAATCGACAGCGACTCCGAATCGAAAAATCGTGTCCGCGACAGGTGCGTCAAGACGCACCCTACGAAACTACAAGTTCGGAAAGGCCGCATAAACTCAGGGACGCATCGCGAGGATTCGCCGTGTTGCGGGCCTTCAGCCAAGCGTTCCGGGTATCGAAGTGCGACCATGACAAGCAGGAATCGAAGCCAGCTTCAGCGGATTGTCGGAGACTATCTAGCTCAGCTTTCCGGCTGGCGTTACGACGGCGATCGGTCACTCTTCCGAGTGTCAGGTTGCGTCTTGCAAGGAATAAGCTGGCACACGCTGCGCAGCGGTGACTACCGTCCGATGTGCTTCCTACAATGGCTCCCAGCTCCTGGCCCTGGAGACAGGGGCGCGCCCCAATTCTTTGTCACGCCCATCTTGCGTTCTGCCTCATCGTCGAAGCACCGACAGATGTTCGAAGTAATTCTGTCGGAGATGCACCGGACCTTCGTTCCGCCGATCGACCGACCGCTGGATGAGTCAGGGTGCCTTCGCGACTGCGAACGCGAGATTTCTCCTTCAGCGTCACAAGTATATGCACTGGCATGTGCTAATGCCTTCTTAGGAAAAGACGACTCGGCGCTTCGCTGGATTGGCGAACACGAACCGCGGGCGCGAGCTCTTGGATTCGATCCGGCCCCACTATGGCTATCGCAACAACGCGAATTCGTGCAAGTACTCAAGGGCTGGATCGAACAGGGAGTCGCGCAAGAGCAGTTGGCGCCTGTCGTACGCGAGCAATTGCACAGCTGGACTGCTGATGCGACTTAACGAAGCGTGGCGGAGGAGTCGGTTGGCACCGCCCAGCGCGAAGGCATTTGCTACCTAGTGAAGAACTTCCGAACGCTCTTCCTGAACTTCCAGAACTTATCCCGAAGATCGATAAGCAGCTTTTTCGCTGGCGGCCCAGGGCTCTTGCTGACTTGGGCCAACCGCTGGATTCAAAAGGCTTGTGCTCTCGGCTCGCCTTGCGGAACGAAGACCCTTCTGATCACAGCTTCAACTCCATCGGGAACGAACTGCGGAAAGGGTTCTCGAGCGAAATCGATGCTGCACGATCAATCTCGAACGAGGACGATCTACGTCGAACTGCTGGACGAGGGAACCTTCGTACTCCGTCCTACCTCTGCCGAACTGCTTGGCGATGGACTGTTCAGGGTTATGTCGACGCACGACTACAACCCAGAGGACGAGCATTGGCGATTCGTCCCCGGAAGCGTCGTGGAATGCGACTGGGTAGAGCACGACGGCGAACGGCTCTTAGTAGCGAAGCGTCCCGGGCGAAGCGTTACTTGACTTAGCGCAGCTCCATCGGGAACGGACTCAAATTCTCGATGCCGGTTTCGGTGACGAGGTAGTCGTTCTCCAGTCGCATGCCTTGACGCATGGCGTCGGAGTAGAGGCCGGGCTCGCAGGTGAAGACGTCGCCGATCTCGAACGTGTCGTCCCAGTTCGGGTTCAGATGCGGCCCCTCGTGCGGGAACAGGCCGATGCCGTGGCCGAGATGGTGGTTAAAGACGCCGACGTCGGGACCGTTCACCATCGCGTCGACTTCGGCGAAGAGTTCCTTGCAGCTCTTGCCGGGCTTCACGGTCGCTTCGATGTGGCGGAACGACTGCTGGAGGACTTCCCACGCCGCCTGTTGCTCTTTGGAAACCTCGGTCACGGCGATCGCCCGGCTGTTATCGGCGAAGTAGCCGCGAAACGCGGGGCCGAGGTCGAGAATGTACAGCTCGCCCGCTTCGCAGAGCCTTCCGTTGCGAGGACTGCCGCCGCGAGCGCCGCAGCGGTAGTCGTTCCCCGTCTCGGTCCAGGGTTCGCCGAACTCCTCGATGCAGACGGACTGCAACTCGTTGTAGACCTCGATCTCGGAGACGCCCGGCTGGATGATCTGCCGCGCCCGCTCGTACATGACGCGGGTGCCCTCGATCGCCTTCCGGATCTTGGCCAGTTCGTCAGCGCCCTTTCGGCGACGAAGGCCATACATCGTGGTCTCGATATCAAGCAGTTCGACGCCCTTCGCCCTGAGCGGTCCGGCGAGGTGCTGGGAGAAGGAAGAGAACTCGACGCCGATCCGCTTGCCCGGGTCGTGGGCGCTGAAGAGTTTCAGGAAGACCTCGCTCGACGCCGCCCGCTGGTCGTTCCGCATCGTGGAAAGCCACTGCGCGTCGTACGCCTCGCGCTCGTCGCAGACCGCCTCCTCCGGCTGCTTCTTCGGTCCGACCAGCAGAACATGGCCCTGCTTCGAAATGGCGACCGCCGGCTCGAAGGTCCATTTGAACCGGGCGCCGGTGAGCCAGTAGACGTGCGGAATCTGCGTCAGGACGACCCAGTCGAGACTCATCGCGTCCATTGCCTCGATGAGGCGTCGCTGGCGGAGTTTGACCGAGTCGATGTCGAGTTCGTAGGGAGAAGGCATGCCGCGCTCGCGTCCAGACGGAAATCGGGGGATAGAATCGGCCCCAAGATAACGGGTTTTCGCGTAAGGTTCCGGACCCTTCGCCCGTCCCGCCTGTCGATCCTCGGTGTCCCAGGAATCTCCCGCGTTCGCTCGTGACGGAAACTTCGCGATGGCTCGACGTTCGCTGAAATCTGCTGCGGCCTGTTTCCTGCTTTCGGTCGCCTGTGCAGCGGTCGCTCAGGAGACCAAGAGCCAGGAGATCAAGGGCTCCGCCGGATCGACCGCTGCGCGCGAGGCGCTCGTGCCGCGGCATCTGCTGGGGCTGATTCACGCTCCCGAGACGCACGCGGAACTGAAGCTCACGCGCGAGCAGGTCGCCGGGCTGGAATCGCTTTTCCGCGAGATCGACGCGAAGTGGTTTCCCGCCCGCATCCTGCCCGCGGACGAGCGACGGGCCATGATCGAAGCGCTCGAGCGGAAGGCGCTCGCCTGGTTCGAAGCGAACGCCTCCCGTTCGCAGCGAGAGCGACTGGAACAGCTCGAATGCTACGCCCAGGGGGGTCGCTGTCTGCTGCGGGAGGACATCGGCAAGCGAATCGGATTGAATCCGTCGCAACGATCCGAGTTGGCCCAGCTCGCGCAAGCGACGGAGGACGCGCAGCGGAAACTGTCTCAGGCGCAGTTCGGCGACGCGAATATCGAGGCGCTTCAAAAGACGTTCGCCGAAGCCGCCACGGCGGAGCGCGCCGCCCTGACGAAGGTCTTGCGACCCGAGCAGCGCGAAAAGCTGACGGCGCTGCTGGGTCCGTCCTTCGATCCGAGCGGGCTCAAGCGGATCTACGCGATGGCGCCCGAGTTCGCCCAGGGAGGGATCTGGCTCAACTCCGATCCGCTGAGGTCGAGCGAGCTGCGCGGCAAGGTCATGCTCGTTCACTTCTACGCGTTCCAATGTCACAACTGCCACGCGAACTTCGCCATCTATCAGCGCTGGCACAAGGAACTGACCGACAAGGGCGTGGTCGTCGTCGGAATCCAGACCCCTGAGACGAGCGCCGAGCGCGATCCGAAGGCGGTCAAGGCCGCGGCGATCGAACGCAAGCTGGAGTTCCCCATCCTCGTCGATCTCGAATCGAAGAACTGGAACGCCTGGGGCAACACGATGTGGCCCACCGTCTATGTCGTCGACAAGCAGGGATACATCCGGCACTGGTGGCAGGGCGAACTGAACTGGAAAGGCGCCACGGCTGACGAAACGATCGAGGCGGTCGTCGACGGTCTGCTGAGCGAAGAATCGCCGTAGCGGGCGAACCTTCGTCGAGGCAGCGCTCACTCCTCGCTGGTCGCCAGTCGGGCCGCCGCGTCGTCAGATCGGTCGCCGGGCGAGAACATCCGACGCCAGCCTTCGACGACGACCCAGACGGAGAACGACGCGATCAGCCCCGGCAACAGCTTGAAGACGTGGCCGTCCAACCTGGCGATCTGCCAGGCGACGACCGTGCCGACGCCGACCGCCATCATCGTCACCGCCACGGGCGCGGTAAGTCGGGCGCCCACCAGCCGAAGAATCAGCGCCGGCCCCAATCCCGCCCCCATGGCCGACCAGGCGACCAGCACGAGCGCGAAGACGCCCTGGTGTGCGAACAGCGCGATGCAGAGCGCAAGGCCGGTCACGGCCAGCGTCGCGAGCTTCGTCGCCAGGTAGCTCTCCTTCCAGCGCGGAAAGATGTCCTGCGTCACGGCGCCGGAGCAGACCAGAATCTGCGAGTCGGCGGTCGACATCGTCGCGGAGAAAAGCCCCGCCAGGACGAGACCCACCAGCACGGACGGAAGGAGCGCCTGCGCGAGTTCGGGCATCGCCAGTTCGGTGGCCGCCGAGGCGTCGAGACCTGCCGCGGCTCCCTGCGCGACCAGGTTCGGCAACGCGGCTCTCGCATAGAGACCGACCGCGATGCCGGCGGCGAAGAAGGGGACGAACCACGCGAAGTAGATGAGCCTCGCCCGGGGAATCTCCTCCACGGATCGGATCGCCATGAACCGCACGAGGATGTGCGGCTGCCCCACGGCGCCGAAGCCGCCCGAGATCATGCCGAGCAGGTAGAGACCGAAGCCGAACGCCAGATTCTTGGGAATCCAGTGGAGCAGCGTCGGATCCTGCTCGCGAAGGTTCGCGATCAGCGCCGCCGGCGAACCGATCTCGGCCATCGCGGCGACCAGCAGCGCGCCCATGGCGACGATCATCACGATGGACTGCGCGGCGTCGGTCCAGATCGACGCGCGGATGCCGCCGGAGAAGCAGTAGATCGCGGCGATGACGGCCCCGAGGATGGCTCCTGCCGAGAGATCCCACCCGAACAGCGAGTGGAGCGCCAGGCTGCCCGCCTTGAGCTGCGCCGCGGCGTAGACCCCCAGCAGGACGAACGACAGGATGCCCGCGACGACGACGACGGGACGCTGCGTGCCGCCGTCGGTCGCTCCCATCAGCGACGGGACGGTCGTCGCGTCGACTTCCTCGGAACGTTTGCGCACTCGCGGATGGACGAAGAGCCACGCGATCAGGTCGCCGACGACCCATCCGACCATCATCCAGATCGCTTCGATGCCGTCGCGATAGGCGTAGCCGATCAGCCCCAGGAACATGAAGCCGGAGTTGTTCGACGCGACGGCCGAGAGCGCGGCGAGCCAGGGGGGGACGCTGCGCCCCGCGATGAGGTAGTCGGCGTTGTCGCTCCGCCGAACGAACGCCGCGGCGGCGCCGATCGAGACGAACAGGACGAGAAAACAGGCGAAGCTCAGGATGACGACAAGCATGAATCCTGCGGGACGAGGGAGAACGCACGCGGCGTTCGTCGACAGGCGGGTCGGGTCCCTACCCTAACGTGCGAGCTCGCCTGACCCAACCCCTTTGCCAGCGCTCGACGAACGCGGCCACATGCATGACGGACCTTTCTCTGCGACGAGGACCGCGGTTGAACCGCAGGGGCATCGGGCCTATAGTCGGTAGGTCCGATGACCAGGAGGCGACGCGCCGGCGATCGTCTCCGCAAGACCGGATCCGCCGTCGTTCGCGATGCGGTTTCGGTCCTGAACGAAGCGAATGTCCTCTCCCATACCGGCTGAAGACGCGATGCGTCTTCGCATTCCGACGTTGTCGGATGCGCCCGCGATGCGCCGCTTGGCGCAGTTAGCCGCCGGCGGTCTCGATTCGTACGCGACGTACCTGTATCTGCTGTTGTGCAGAGACTTCGCGGCGACCTGCGCGGTCGCGACGAACGCACGCGACGACGATCGCGATCTGCAAGGGTTCGTGACGGCGTTTCGCCCTCCCGAACGTCCTGAGACGCTGTTCGTCTGGCAGATCGGCGTCGCGCCCGAGGCGCGGGGCCAGGGACTCGCGAAGCGAATGCTCCTGCATGCGCTCGCGTCGCCCGCATGCGCAGGCGTCCGCTACGTCGAAGCGAACGTGAGCCCGTCGAACGTCGCCTCGAATCGGACCTTCGCCTCGCTGGCGAAAGAATTCGGCGCTGCCCTCGAAATTCAGGAGGGATTTCGCAGCGTCGACTTCGGGACCGAAGCGCACGAGGAGGAAAAACTCGTGCGGGTCGGTCCGATCTCCTCTCCCCCGAAGGAAGTCTGATGACCATTTTCGAACGACTCGAATCGAACGTACGCAGCTACTCGCGCAGCTTTCCGACCATCTTCGAAAGCGCCAAGGGCTCCACGCTCGTCGACGAGGCAGGCGCCGAATACGTCGACTTCTTCGCGGGCGCCGGATCGCTCAACTACGGGCACAACCCCAGCGAGATCCAGGACAAGCTCATCGACTATCTGAAGAGCGACGGCATCTTCCACGCGCTCGACATGTCGACGTCGGCCAAGCGGACGCTGCTGGAAACGATCGACGAAGTTCTGCTTCGTCCGCGGAACCTCGACTACAAGATTCTCTTTCCCGGACCGACCGGAACGAACGCCGTCGAGGCGGCGCTGAAGCTGGTGCGCAAGGTCACGGGGCGGCATAACGTCGTCGCGTTCACCAACGCCTTTCACGGCATGACGCTAGGCGCGCTCGCGCTGACCGGCAACGGCGGTAAACGCGCGGGCGCCGGCGTTCCGCTGCAGAACGTGACGCACATGCCGTTCTGCGACTACCTGGGCGACGACGGCGACAGCCTGGCGTCGGTCGAGCGTTACCTCGCCGATTCGAGCAGCGGCCTGGACCTTCCCGCGGCGTTCATCGTGGAAACCGTCCAGGCGGAAGGTGGCGTCAACGTCGCCTCGGCTTCCTGGCTGCGCAAGCTGGCGGATCTGGCGAAGCGGTACGAGATCCTGCTGATCGTCGACGACATCCAGGTCGGGTGCGGTCGCACGGGACCCTTCTTCAGCTTCGAGCCGGCCGGCATCGTGCCCGACGTGGTCTGCCTGTCGAAGTCGCTCTCTGGCTACGGCCTGCCGTTCGCGTTGACGCTGCTGCGGCCGGAACTGGACGTCTTCTCGCCCGGCGAGCACAACGGCACGTTCCGCGGGCACAACTTCGCTTTCGTCTCCACGGTGGCGGCGCTCGAGACCTGGTGGAAAACGGACTCGCTCTCGAAGAAGACGGAACGCGACGGCGAGCGCATCGCTTCGACGCTCGATCGCTTCGCTGCGACCTACGGCGGAGAAGTCCGGGGCCGCGGCATGATCCAGGGGATCGCGTTCGAGGACGCGACCCTCGCCCAGCGTGTCTCCCGCGAAGCCTTCGAACGGGGCCTGGTGATCGAAACCAGCGGTCCGCGCGACGAGGTGCTGAAGTGCCTGGCGCCGCTGACGATCAGCGAACGCGAACTGTCGCTCGGTCTGGAGATTCTCGAAGACGCGGTCGCCGCGGCAGCGTCGAATTCGCCTCTGGCGGCGGTCGGATTGCATGGTTCCGCGACCGACCTTCAGGAAGACGGAAAGGCAGGCGCCGCATGATCGTCAGAAAGCTCGATGATTGCGTGGGAACCCCGCGCGAAGTCCATTCGAACGGCTGGACCAGCCGGCGCCTGCTGTTGCGAGACGACGGCATGGGATTCTCCCTGCATGACACGCTAATCCATGCCGGCGCCGCGCTGGAGATGGAGTATCGCAACCATCTGGAAGCGGTTTACTGCATCGCCGGGACCGGGACGCTCCGCGCGCTCGCGACCGGCGAAACGTGGCCGGTCGGACCCGGGACGATCTACGCGCTCAATGCGCACGACCGTCACGTGCTGGAGGCGGAGACCGAACTGCGAATGGTCTGCGTCTTCAATCCGCCTGTCGTCGGCGACGAGGTTCACGATGCGTCCGGCGCCTACCCGGCGACCGCGAGCTGACGGCCAGCGTTCGTCAGCCGGCGGCCTGCGACCGGTTCGCTGCGTCGCCCTGAATCAACCTTGCTTCAGCGCCTTCGTGCGCTGAAGCTTCCTTCCGTTCAAGGAGTCTCCGTTATGTCTGTCGCCGCTTCGTCCGTTGCGACTGATCCCTACGCCTCGCGCGTCGACGCCTGGGAGACCGTTCCCCGGGTCGATCCCGTTCTGTGGGGCGACGGCTCCGGACCGCTTTCGCGCGAAGAGCTTCAACAGTTCGAACGCGACGGCTATCGCTTCGCGCCGCAGCTCTTCGATTCCGAGGAGATCTCGCGACTCAGCGCCGAGGCCGATCGTCTCGCCGCCGAAGCCGACCGCCGCGCGGAAGGGGTCGTCACCGAGCCGGGAAGCGACGTGGTCCGTTCGCTGTTTCGACTCCACCGGACGAACGAACTCTTTCGAGAGGTCTGTCGCGATCCCCGTCTGGTCGACGTCGCGCGGCAGATTCTCGGATCGGAAGTTTACGTCCATCAGACGCGGATCAACTACAAGCCGGCGTTCGACGGGAAGGAGTTCTTCTGGCATTCCGATTTCGAAACGTGGCATATCGAAGACGGCATGCCGCGAATGCGCGCGGTCAGCTTCTCGCTATTCCTGACCGAGAGCACGCCGTTCAACGGCCCGCTGATCGTCGCCCCCGGCTCGCACACGTCGTACGTTCGGTGCGAGGGCGCGACGCCGGAACGCCATTACGAGCAATCGCTGAAGCGTCAGCGCTACGGGGTGCCGACCCAGGAGGCGTTGCGGGAACTGATCGACGCGGGCGGGCTGGCGGCGCCGACCGGCCCGGCGGGATCGGCGGTCTATTTCGATTGCAACCTGATGCATGGCTCCGTCGGCAACCTGAGCCCCTGGCCCAGGACGAACTTCTTCGTCGTCTTCAACAGCGTCGACAACGCCTGCACATCGCCGTTCGGCGATCAGCCGCCCCGCCCGGAGTATCTGGCGGAACGGGAAGTCTGCCCCGTAAAGCCGGCAAGGTGACCTGAAGGGAGAATCCTTCGCGGTGGCGGACGGACCAAGGAACGGCTCGCTTCGCCGCTTGCATCGGCGCCGGGCGGTTCCACAATGGAGGGCTCTGCGGACTCGTCTTTCGGGCCGCGAAGCCCAACCTCCCTCCGTGCCGGCCACCTATGAAGTTCTCGACCGTTCCCGCTGCGGCGGCGATCACGCTCGCGCTGGGCATTTCGCCCGCGATGATGGGCGTCTCGCCCGCGGCGCTGACCGCTCAGGAAAAAACTCCCGACGGAGCGCCCAAGCTCGACTATGAAGGGCAGCCGATCGCCGTGAAGGCGGTGCGGGCCTTTCCCAAGCTGAAGATTCAGCGACCGATCGTGCTGACCAACTTCGGCGACGGTTCCGATCGCCTGGTCGTCGCCACGCAGTACGGCAGCATTCTCGTCATGCCCAACGACGAGAGCGTGACCGAGCCGTCGGTCTTCCTCGACATGGAGGACAAGGTCACCTACAAGGACCGCGAGAACGAGGAGGGCTTCCTCGGCCTGGCCTTCCATCCGAAGTACGCGGAGAACGGCGAGTTCTTCGTCTACTACACGACCAGCGCCGAGCCGCACGTCTCGCACATCTCGCGATTCAAGCGGTCGCAGGACGACCCGAACAAGGCCGATCCTGCCAGCGAGGAGATCCTGATGAAGATCCCTCAGCCTTACTGGAATCACAACGGCGGCACGCTCGAATTCGGACCCGACGGCTATCTCTACGTCGGCCTGGGCGACGGCGGCAGCGGTCGCGATCCGCACGGCAACGGCCAGAACCTGGGCACGGTCCTGGGCAAGATCCTCCGCATCGACGTCGACAACCAGGACGAAGGTCTCGCCTACGCCATCCCGAAGGACAACCCCTTCGTCGGCAAGGCAGGCGCCCGTCCCGAGATCTACGCCCTGGGCGTGCGGAACATCTGGCGCCTCTCGTTCGACCGCAAGACGGGCGCCCTGTTCGCCGCCGACGTCGGTCAGGATCTATGGGAAGAGATCGACGTCGTGAACAAGGGGGATAACCTCGGCTGGAACCTCCGCGAAGGTTTCCACGCCTTCGGCGAGAAGGGGGTCGGACCCCGGGCGGATCTGGTCGAGCCGATCTGGGAGTACCCGCACGAAGTCGGCAAGTCGATCACGGGCGGTTACGTCTACCGCGGCAAGAAGGTGCCCGAGCTGGTCGGCAAGTATCTCTATGCCGACTACGTCACCAACCGCGTCTGGGCGCTCGACTACGACCAGGAGGCGAAGAAGGTTCTCGGCAACTACAAGATCGAGCACGAAGCCTCGTCGCTCCCCGTGATCACCTACGGCGAAGACGAAGCGGGCGAGGTCTACTTCACGACCTCGTCGCACGAGATCTTCAAGTTCGTTCCCGCGAAGTAGGTCGCATCGCGATCGAGAGAGCGATCTTCCGACGGGCGGCCGGAGAACTTCGGTCGCCCTTTTTCGTGCGCGGTAGCTCGACGAAATCGCGTGTGCCATGGCTGGCTTGCCCAGCCGTGCCGTCCCTCGCATCGTCCTGTCAGCGGGAGAGCTTCGGAAGGCGAATCAGATGCTGCCGGCCTATCCGAGTCGGGCGACCGTGACCCGCTCCCCTGCGCGGCTGGGCAAGCCAGCCATGGCACACGGGCCGCTCACGCAACGCATATTCGCGATCGCACCGCGCCAGGCCTATAATCCGCGTCGGTCGCATTCATCTTTTCGTGATCGCCTTTCGGAGTCGTTTTCATGTTCGGCCATTTCTGCCGGAGAGCGCTTTTCCCCTCGTTCGCGGCGCTGCTGACGATCCTCCCTTTCTCCTTCGGCTGCGACGCGATCGATCAGGAGAAGCTGATGGAGCAGGGACAGCAGGCCCTCGAATCGAGCGAGAAAGCCGTCGCCGAGGGAGTCGTGCAGGGTCAGGCGGCGGTGAAGGAGGGGACGGCGGCAGCGAGCGAGGAACTCGAACGGGAGTTGTCGGCCTCGGGGATCGACTATCCCGACTCGCCGCAGGGCGTCTTCGTCGCCGCCCGGCAAGCCTCCGTGGAAGGGAAGTGGCCGCTCTACCTGACGTATCTGACGTCCTCTTCCATCGAGACAATGGCCCGCCACTTCATCGAGGCCGCCGCGACCGGTCGCCCGCCGCGAGGCGTGACCGCGGGTCCCGATTTCGCCGAGCGGGTCGAGATCATCAAGGCCGTCCTCGACGAGCAGGGCATCAGCGCGGAGGAGGTGGACGCCGCCAACGACGACTCGGCGGCCCACACCAAGATCCTCGGCTACTTCGCCAGCCCCAGCTTCTTCGTCGCGGAGGTGATGAAGCGAACCGAGCCCGAAGGGTTCGCGGAACTCCCCCCCATCGAGTCGGTGCAGTGGCAGACCGACGGCAACATGGCCGCGGCGACCTTCTCCGCTCCCGGCGGCCAGCAGGGAACGATCCCGCTGAAGAAGGTCGACGGACTCTGGAAGATCGATCCGTAGGCGCCCGCCCTTCAGGGCGAGGATTCGCCGTAGAATGGCGGCGATCCCAACCCTGTCAGGAGCTGCGCCGCGTGATCGTCGGTCTTCCCAAGGAAATCAAGCGGGACGAATACCGCGTCGGCATGCTCCCCGTCGGCGTGGAGGAGCTCGTCACCGCGGGCCATCGGGTGCTCGTCGAGAAGGGGGCTGGCCTCGGGTCAGGGCTCCATGACGAGGAGTATTCCGCCGCCGGGGCCGAGCTGATCGACGGGCCCGAGGAGATCTTCGGCGCCGCCGATCTGATCGTGAAGGTGAAGGAGCCCCAGCCGAGCGAGTACGGCCTGATCCGTGCGGGGCAGACGCTGTTCACCTACTTCCACTTCGCCGCCGATCGGGGCCTGACGGAGGCCATGCTGACCTCGGGCGCGGCCTGCCTGGCGTACGAGACGCTGACCGACGACAAGGGTCGGCTCCCCCTGCTGACGCCGATGAGCGAAGTCGCAGGGCGGATGAGCATCCAGGAGGGGGCCAAGTACCTGGAACGGCCCCAGATGGGTCGCGGCATCCTGCTGGGCGGCGTGCCCGGCGTGCAGCCTGCGCACATCACGATCATGGGGGGCGGCGTCGTCGGTGCGAACGCGGCCAAGATCGCCGCCGGCTTCAACGCCGATGTCAACATCCTCGACGTGAACATGGATCGCCTGCGGTATCTCGATGACGTGATGCCGCCCAACGTGAACGTCCTCTTCTCGGACAAGCACGTCATCCGGGAGCAGCTCGCGCTGGCGGACCTGGTCATCGGGGCCGTGCTGATCCCGGGAGCCAAGGCGCCTAGCCTGATCCGTCGCGACGACCTCAAGCGGATGAAGCCGGGCGCGGTGATCATCGACGTCGCCGTCGATCAGGGGGGCTGCGTCGAGACGACCCGGCCCACCACGCACAGCGACCCGACCTACATCATCGACGACGTGGTCCATTACTGCGTCGCGAACATGCCGGGCGCGGTCGGTCGGACCAGCACGTACGCTCTCTGCAACGTCACCTTGCCCTGGGTGCTGAGGCTGGCGAACGCAGGCCTCGACGACGCGATCGCCCGGTCGGCGCCCCTCGCTTCGGCGCTCAATATCCGCAACGGCGAAGTCCAGAACGCCGCGGTCGCCGAAACGTTCGGCCTGCCGTGCGGCTCGGGCAAGAAGGCCGGCGGGCGGTGACCTTTTTCGAGGAACTGTTCGCCGATACCGACACGCTGCTCGCCGTGATGGGCGTGATCCTCGTCATGGGGATCGTGCAGGGGAGCGTCGCGTTCGCCGGCGGACTGATCGGCATTCCGCTGCTGTCGATGGCCGGGCTGACGCTGCCCGAGGCGGTCGCCGTGAGCATCTTCTGCGGCATCCCGCAGAACCTGACCGGCTGCTGGCAACTCAGGAAAGAGATTCCCTGGGGGCGCACGGCGCGACCGATCGCGATCCGCACGCTCTTTCTTCCGCTGGGCATTCTGGCGCTGCACTCGCTCGACGAGAGTCTCCGGTGGACGATCGACCCGGCAGTCGGCGTCGTGATGCTGGCGATGCTGGGGCTGCTGCTGTTCGTCCATCCGGAGCACAAGCCGGAGTTCCCGCTGAAGTGGGAGGTGCTGACCTGCTCGGTCAGCGGCTTCCTGGTCGGCTTCTGCGGCATGGGGGGGCCGACGCTGGTCGTCTGGACGCTGGCCCACGACTGGAGCGCGACGAAGACCCGCGGCTTTCTATTCGCCGTCTACGCCGCGAATCTGCTGCCGCAACTCGGCATCATCGCCTTCGTATGGGGGGCCGATTTGGCGCGTGCGTTCGCTTTCGGGGCGCTCGGGGTTCCCCTCTCGGCAGCGGGCATGCTGCTGGGGCTGTACGTCTCCCGGTGGATCTCGAAGAAGACGCTCCGCAGGTTCGCGTACGGAACGATTCTCGCCACGGCGCTGCTGTCGATCGCGCAGCCGTTCGTCGCGCGAGCGCTCGCGAAGCCGGAAGCGACAGGCGAAACCGTCGATGCGGATGAGCAGCAGGAGCCCGACCGTGCGAAGCCGTCAGCCGAACCGAGATAGGCCCGGCGACGGCTGCGGTTAAAATGCTTCAGGCGACCACCAGCCTGCTCACGAATGCCTGAGAGATAGTCGGAACGAACCATGTCGATGCGGGAACGCGGAAACCAGAAGGCGGAGGAGTGGATCGGCGTCCTCCGCGACTTCTCCGACGACGTCTATCTCGACGCCGGCGAAGAGGGGGTCGAGGCGTTCTGGTCCCGACTGTTCGAACTCTTTCTGCAGGAACACGAAAAGTTCCGCGCCGACCACGACGCCCTCGTGGAGTCCAAGGCGGGCCGTTACGAGCAGGATTTCCTGCGGCAACTGGAACAGCGGGACGTCGTCGCCGCAGTCGAGGGCTTCGTCTTCGCGGCGGAGCTTCCGTGGCGCCAGGCGCTCGAAGCGATGCAGCGGATCTGCTTTCGCAACCTCGTGCCGGACGAACTGGCGCTGGAGGCCTATGCCCTGCTCGCGCTGCTGCGTTGCCCTCCGCCGGAGAATCCCAAGCTGCAGGCCGTCCGAATCGTCAAAGACCGCGGAAAGCGCAGGCTCGACGACGCGATTCGGGAGGTTGAAGAGTTGGCGCGACGTTACCGGCTGCCGCTCGCGTCCGAAGGCTTCGCCGCCGGGGCGTGAGCTTGCCCGCATCTCTTGTCAGGCGCCGGTTCAGTCCCGAAGACGCGCAGCCAGTCCGTCACGAAGACGTCTTCGATCTGTATACCCGAGCAGTCGGAGTCTCGATCGTGATTCCAGCGAGAAGGCTTTCCGAAGCCTATTGGGGCCTTTTCCCGCGATTTACGGTCAAACCTGATTTTCGAAGCGACCTTGCAAGCGTTCGTCGATCGACCCCGAGCAGGCTCGCCAGCGCTCGCAGTTCGATTTCCGGATTCGTCGCGAGTTCCGCTCGAACGCGGCGTTCGTCTTCCTCGCTCAGCGGCTCTGCGGAACTGCTCCCTTCGAGAGCCGTCGTCGCACGCGTTCCGATCTTGATTCCGCTGGCTCGCAAAGCCTGCGCGAACCCAGGCCCCACGGCGCCCACCTCTTTTCGAAGTTCGCGCGTCGAAACATTCGGGTTGCGTTCGAATGCCTGCCGAATCCTGTCGGGAAGCGTCGGGTCATCCGTCGAAGGCGCTCCGCGCCGACTGGATTCGAGGCTCTTGAACCGTCGGGAGCCGGCAGGAGCGGGCTTCCGCAAGACGAGCAAGTCCTGATAACCGAACATGCACTTGTGGGCGCCGACGACTTTCAGAAAACCGTTGCAGATCTCCTTCGCCCTACCGACCGTTTGCATGACGTCTTTGTAGTACTCCGGCGTATCGATTGCGCCGACGAGATCGTTGTTGATCTGATGCGGCCCGAAGCCGGTCCGAAGATAGGTATCGAGAAAGGCGCGATCGAGTCCTTTAGACATGAACGCAACCGCCGCGTCGCCCGCGAAAGTGAGCAACGCGATTCCGCCCGGGCGGAGAATACGCTTGATCTCCTCGAGCCAGGCTTCCTGAACGCTGCGTTCCAGGTGCGTCATCACGGAGATGCCGTAAACCAGCGAAAACTGGTCGTCGGCGTACGAAGTGGGAGGCATCAACGGCCCGACCGAGACTGACAAGGAAGGAAGGCGCTCGGCCGCCCAGGCGATATTGTCGGCGTCGATATCGATGCCCCGCACGGACGCTTCCGAAAAGCGTCCGATATGGCGGGCGACTCGTCCATGTCCGACGCCCCAGTCGAGGACGTCCCCCGTTCCGTCCCATCCGTAGGCCCGCGCCGCTTCGCAGATCCGCCATGCGTCCGTAAGGCCCTTCAAGGCGACGATGTTGACCGTATCGAACGACTGCACGCGGCGCAACGCCGTTTGCGTCGGATAGTTCTCCAGCAGTTTGAGATGCTTCGGAACCAGGATGGTCGTGCGGACGGACTCCAGCCTGGCGTTTTCTCGCCCTGCGAAATGAATCCGAAATCGATAGTGTTCTTCGTCCGTGCGCGAGGCTGCCAGATCCACTCGCAATAGAAACGCGCTTTGTTCCGCTCCCGGCCAATACCAGAAATATTCGGCGACGGCCGCATAGGGAAGCGGGTACTCGACCGTGAATTCGATCCCCGGGTCGGCGCTGAACTCCACCGTCGCGGGATTGCCGTCGACCGGAAGTACGAAGCCTTTGATCTCGAGGAAGCCGGCATGGACGCCGAAGCCGCTGACGTCGAACAGGGGAATGCCGTGCAACTCACGGATTTCCTCGGCTGTGAACGGCCTCTCGACAGCCGTTATCGAAGGAGATTCGTTCGAGGCGAATTCGGTTGAGTCCGACATGTAATCGCGAACTGAATGAGAAGGAAGGCGAGTCACGCAGCCGACGGCATGTCGAGAATCGCTTACGAAGGTCGCAGAACGACTCGAACGACCTCGGCCAGCCGCGGGATTCACGATGGACGCTGGACAAGTGAATCGAACCAAAGGAGTATAGGTCCTGCAATTCGCATGTCGAACGCCGCTCGAAGGCTCGTGAGGCAAGCTGGAGTCTTCGGCACAGCCGCTACAGCCGTCGATCGCCGTCCTTCGAAAGTCTTTCCGACTCGCTTAGTTGCCCCGACGAACTCCTGCATTGAGTACGTTCGTTTTCGCATCTAAACGGATTTGTCTGCGTCCAGTGATTCGAAGACTCACGGCGGAGCGAGGCTGACTTTCTCGTCGTGAAAATAAGCATGACGTCTTACGATTCGAAAGCGACCGCAGCCTGGCGAATCGCCGCCGATACCTGACTTCATCTAGACGCTAGAATCGATTTTAGCGAAGGTCGATCCGCCTCCATAATCGATGCCCGTTCGTTCATCCGAAATGACGAAGCCCGATCAGCGTTTCAGAATCGTCGTAATCGGCAACTCCCATCAAACGGTACTGAAATTCGCCTACGAAACCCGAGAGAGGGACGGTCGAGCGGAAGGTTTGGAGCTTCGGTTCATCCCCTTTCACCTCGAGACGTACAAGCCGATTCTCGTCGGAGGCGAGTTTCAGCCAGCTATACGCGATGAATTACAGGGGGATGCCGTTCGCCTGGTCGTGTCGACGCTGGGCGGGAACCACCACAACCTCCTCGGGCTGGTCAATCATCCGGTAAAGTTCGATTTCATACTTCCCGAAGCCCCCGATCTTCCATTGCAGGAAGACGCGGAAATCGTGCCGCTAGAACTTGTCAGGAGAGCGCTGCGGAAGCGAATGGAAGAGTCGCTCGTGTACATGCCTCTGCTGAAGCGCTCCACGTCAGCGCCGCTGTATCACTTCGAATCGCCTGCGCCGATTCCTTCCGAAGATTACATTCGAGAAAACCCTGACGCGTTCGCAGAACTGATTTCGAAATACGGCGTAGCTCCCGCCTCCTTTCGCTACAAGCTATGGCGTGTGCATTCTGCGATATTCCGCGAAGTCTGCGACCGCGAAGGATTCAAGTTTCTGCCGGTGCCGAAAGCGATGCAGGATGAACGAGGAATGCTTGCGCCGGAGGCTTGGCGCAACGACCCGACCCATGCCAATGAAGTCTATGGAGAACAGATGTATCGGCAGTTGCTAATGATCGTCGAGCGTCGATTTTCTGGACTATAAACGGGCGCGGCTCGATCGAGATAGACACGGCATCGCCCCCGATCGAATTTCGCCGCCCCAGGGCGATCGCACAGATTACGAACGCTGCCTTTGGGGCGCCCAAGTCGAGGATCGGCTGGCTGCAAGAGGAAGACGAGCGCACTATGAGCGAGCATCCTTACAAGTCGCTTCCCGATCGCGCATTTTGGAAGCGATCCGTCGCTGCGATCGGGCCGCGTAAGATCGATCCGGTCGGCGACGTGCCGTTCCGGATCGCCCGGACCGACAAGGTCGCGACCGCGGGAAGCTGCTTCGCGCAGCATATCTCCCGCCGGCTGAGCGCCAGCGGTTATACGTTTCTAGTGACCGAGCCGGCCCATCCGATCGCCGATCCCGAGGTCGCGCAGGAGTTCAACTACGGAGTCTTCACCGCGCGCTACGGGAACGTCTACACTGCCCGGCAACTGGTGCAGTTGTTCGAGCGGGCGTACGGCACGTTTCAGCCGACCGAAGACGTCTGGAGAGGCGAGGACGGAAGCCTGATTGATCCGTTTCGGCCGCAGATTCAGCCGGGCGGATTCCAGACGCAGCTGGAATACGATATCGATCGCGCGAAGCACCTTCGCGCGGTGCGGGAGGCGTTCGAGACGGCCGACGTCTTCGTGTTCACGCTCGGCCTGACCGAAGCCTGGATGTCGAAGGACGACGGCGCCGTCTATCCGCTCTGTCCCGGCGTCGCGGGCGGAACGTTCGACGAGGCGCGCCATGGCTTCCACAACTTCACCGCAGCGGAAGTCACGGTCGACGTGCTCCGCTTCATCGACGATCTGCGCCGCGTGAACCCGGGCGTCCGGATCGTCCTGACCGTGTCGCCCGTGCCGCTGATGGCGACGGCGACCGACCAGCACGTGCTGACCGCCACGACCTATTCGAAGGCCGTCCTGCGAGTCGCGGCGGAGCAGGCGGTCGCGGCGCGACCGGACGTCCTTTACTTCCCCTCGTACGAGATCGTCACGGGGACCTTCGCGCGGGGAGCGTACTTCGAGGACGATCTTCGCTCGGTCACCGAAGTGGGCGTCAACCACGTCATGCGGACCTTCTTCCGCCGGCTGTGCGTCGACCCGGTCGACCTCGGGCCGGTCGCGAAGATCGCCGTCCCCGCGGCGGACGCCCATCTGGAGCGAATGGCTAAGGCGGCAGCGCTCAATTGCGACGAAGAAGCTCTCGACCGAAGCCGTCCCGAGGGGCCGGGTCAGGCACAGCCGCAGCAGCCCGAGCAACCCCGCGCCACCGTCGTACCCCGTCGCCGACGGCATATCTGAGGTCGTTTGCCGAAGCGTCAAGCGGCGCGATCGCGCCGCTTGTCTAACCGCGATCGCGAAAGGCACGCCAGCCTTCGAGCACGCCGCTCGTGGCTGACTTCTCGGCGAGATACAGCCGGTCGGACCAGCCGTTGGCCGCGTGACGCGCTTCGACCCGCTGCGCCAGCTTCCGGCAGGCGTTGCCGACGAGGATGGCGCGGTAGCCCGCGACCAGCGCGTCCCAGTCGTTGCCGGAGTCGCCCGCGTAGATGACGGACGTCTCGCCCAGTCCCTGGCTCTCGCGCCACCACTTCAAGGCGAAGGCCTTGTTCACGCCGCGGGGCAGCACGTCGACCAGCCCGTCGCCGTTGAAGGGATCGACGCTCGAAACGACGGAGTAGGGGACGTCCGCGTCGGCGAGTCTCGCCTCGACGCGCTCGGTGAACTCCTGCACGAGAGTTCCGTCGCAGTAGAAGCTGAGCTTGAACGGCCCCAGCTTCTCCGCCTCCTGCACGCGCAGTCCCTCGATCCGTTCCAGATCGGGACGCAGCGACTCCAGCGGGACGCTTCCGGAAATCTCCGACAGGGCCTGCGCGTAGTCGTGCGAGGGGATCGTGCGGCCCTCCTCGACGCGGCAGATCGTCGTGCCGACGTCGCACAGGATCCAGGTCGGCGAGGGGAGCGGCACGTGCCGGAGGACTTTTCGCACCGATCCCAGATGCCGCCCCGTCACGAACACCAGCGCCGCGTCTCGTTCGGCGAGCTCGCGTTCGAGCATCGCTAAATCGCTGCGATGTTCCGGCGAATCGTCGAGCGGAATCAGCGTCCCGTCGAGGTCCGTGGCCAGTACGAGCGGCTCGGCCTGCGAGCGGTCGGTCGGGTCGGAATCATCGTTCGGGAGAGGCATCGACAGGCGCGTTTCGGACGGCGGAAAGAGTCGTTTCGATGTCATGCTAGGGCTCATCGCAGGGCAGGGCAACGACATCGAGGGGGTTGCCGAAGGCGCCTCGATCGACAAAGGTGGGGGGGCTGCCTCTGTCTCTAAATTGCGGGAACAAGTCGATGTCGACGTCCTCGGCGCCTTCGTCTCCCGGGCGACCTGCGATCATCGGCGAGACTTTGTTCGACAAGTTCTCCGATGGTCGTCGCGCGCTCGGAGGCGCTCCGTTCAACGTCGCCTGGAACCTCCGCGGCATGGGCTTCGATCCGCTCTTTCTGAGCGCGGTCGGCGACGATGCCGAGGGAACCGAGATCAAACAGCGTCTGCGTTCCTGGGGCGTCGATCAGTCCTGGTTCCAGACCGTTTCCGGAAAGATCACGGGAGAAGTTCAGGTCACCTTACGAGGCGGCGAACCGACGTACGAGATTCTTCGCGATCGGGCGTACGACTTCCTCCAGACGCCTGCCGACGTCTCCCGTCGCACGGACGTCGCCCTGCTCTACCACGGCAGTCTGGCCTGGCGGAGCGAGACGACGCGCCAGGCGATTCGCGAGACCCGCGCGTCGCTGCACGTGCCGGTCTTCGTCGACGTCAACATTCGGAAGGGCTGCTTCGACGAGAGCTGGCTGCCTGAGCTTCTCGGCGGAGCGGAGTGGGCGAAGCTCAATCGCGAAGAGCTCTCGCGCATCGCAGTTCGGGACCTCGTCGACGAGGAGGCGATCGAAGCCGCCGTCGACGCGCTGCGGGAGCGCTTCGGATGCCGCAACGTCTGGCTCACCTGCGCCGAACAGGGAGCTTACGCATTTACGCTCGACGAGCAGGGCGGCAAACGAACGACTCACGCGGCGGCTCCGCCCGTGACGCGGTTGGTCGACACGATCGGCGCAGGCGACGCCTTCAGCGCCGTCGCCATCGCGGGGGTCCTTCGCAAGGAAGACCCTGCGATCACGCTTCGGCGCGCCGTTCGCTTCGCTGCCAAAGTTTGCGGCAACGCCGGAGCTGTTAGCGAAGATCCTGACTTTTACGCGAGCGACGAAGTCGTCGCGACGGAACGGTAGATGATCGCAAAATCCGAAGGAAAGAGAGGGCTCCGAATCGCCTTCGTCAGTCTGCACGGCCTGATCCGAACGCGCGAGCCGGAACTGGGCCGGGACGCCGATACCGGCGGGCAGGTGAAGTACGTCCTGGAACTGGCCGCCGAACTGGGTCGGCGACCCGAGGTCGAGCAAGTCGACCTGATCACGCGTCAGATCATCGACGACCGCGTCGGTCCCGACTATGCGCAGGTCGAAGAGCCGATCGGCGAGAAGGCTCGCATCGTCCGCATTCCGTTCGGGCCGAAGCGTTACCTGAAGAAAGAGGCGCTCTGGCCCTACGTCGATCTGTTCGTCGATCAGGCGGTGACCTTCTTCCGTCGCAACGGACTCCCGGACGTCATTCACGGGCACTACGCCGACGCCGGCTACGCGGGGGCGCAGCTAGCGCGGCTGCTGCATGTGCCGTACGTCTTCACCGGCCACTCGCTCGGTCGCGTGAAGCGGGAACGCCTGACGCATGGCGCGGCCGAACCGCAGGCGCTCGAAAAAAAGTATCGCTTCCGCGAGCGGATCGAGGCGGAGGAACTTTCGCTGGAGACCGCGTCGCTCGTCGTCGCCAGCACGCATCAGGAAATCGAGGACCAGTACCAGCGGTACGACCACTACGCGCCCGAACGGATGGAGGTCATTCCTCCCGGAGTCGACCTGGACCTGTTCCGACCGGCTCAACCGAACGAAGACTTCTCCGAGATCCGCGCCGCGCTCGCGCCGTTCCTGCGCGAGCCGGAGAAGCCGATCATCATGGCGATGGCTCGCCCCGACGAGCGCAAGAATCTGGGGATGCTCTTTCGCGTCTACGGCGAAAGCCCCGACCTGCAACGGCTGGCGAACCTGGTCGTCGTGATGGGGACGCGCGAAGACCTTCGCAAGTTTCCCCGGGCGCAGCGCGAGGCGCTGCTCGAAGCGCTGACGTTGATCGACGTTTACGACCTGTACGGCAAGGTCGCCTATCCCAAGGGCGTGAACCCCACCCTGGGAGGGGGGCTGTTCCGACTCGCGGCGATGACCCGCGGAGTGTTCGTCAACCCGGCGCTGACGGAGCCCTTCGGCCTGACGCTGCTGGAAGCCGCCGGCAGCGGACTCCCTATCGTCGCCACGCATGACGGCGGACCTCGCGATATCGTCGCGAACTGCCGCAACGGCCTGCTGATCGACCCCCACGATCCGGGGGCCATCGAACGGGCGATCCTGCGCGGGCTGACGGAACCCGATCAGTGGCAGGAGTGGTCCGACAGCGGGCTCTCCGGCGCGAGGAAGCACTATTCGTGGGCCGCCCACGTCGATCGCTACCTGCAGGAGATCACCGAGACGTTCGAGCGATGGCAGACGCCCGTGCTAGCGGAGGGGGGGCGTCCGGCCCGTCGTCCGGAGTTCGAGCGCCTGCTGATCGCGGACCTCGACAACACGCTCGCCGGCGACGATCCGGCGTTGCACGATCTCAGCGAAATGATCAACCGCTCGTCCGACGTCGGGTTCGGCATCGTCACGGGCAGAAAGCTCGACGACGCGCAGCGGATTATGCGGAATCTCGATCTGCCGACGCCGGACGTTCTTTTGACTTCCGCCGGGACTGAGCTTTACTACGGTACGAAGCTGACGCGCGACGCGAGCTGGCAGAAACAGATGGGCTTTCAGTGGAAGCCCGACGAAATCTACGCGGCGCTCGACGAGATCCAGGGGCTGTACCGTCAGCCCGAGGCGGAGCAGTCGAAGTTCAAGATCAGCTACACCGTCGATCCGGAGATCGCTCCCAAACTGGCCCGGCTTCGCAAGATTCTGCGGGAGAAGGGACTTCGGGTGAAGCTGGTCCTGTCGCTCGGGATGTACCTCGACGCGATTCCGCAGCGGGCGGGGACCGGGCTCGCGCTGCGGCATCTGCTTTATAAGTGGGGCTTCTCGCCCGAACATGTCCTGGTCGCGGGCGACTCGGGCACCGACGAAGAGATGTTGAAGGGACGAACGCTCGGCGTCGTCGTGGGGAACCACGGGCCCGAGTTGAATCGTCTGAAAAAGATGCCGCGGATCTACTTCGCCGAGGGAAAGCACGCGCGGGGGATACTGGAAGGCGTCGAGTACTACGGTTTCATGCAGGCGATCCGGATTCCCAACGACCTGTCCTAGCGGCGCCGAACCTTCCTGGCGACGCTGAACTTGCCCTCGCGGCGCTTACCTTTCTTTGCGGCCGATGATCTTGCCCAGCGGACAGATCGCTCCCGTCGGCCAGGACCGCCTTCGCTACGAAGCGGACCTGGCGTTGCGAAGACTCCGTTCCCGTCTCGACGACGAGTGGGCGGCAGGCGGCGCGAACGAACATGACGTCCAGGCGTTCGAGCGACGCCTCGCCGAGTTCTGGCCGACGCTGTTCAGCCATCTGCGATCGCTGTACGGCACGCGGTGGGACTTCTTCTACCACCTGGAACAGATCCTGGTGTTGATGTCCCGCGCGTGGATGGCGCGGCCGAGCGACATCAAGCGCCTCGACATGCACCGGATCAACGATCCGGACTGGTTCCTGTCGCAGAAGGTGGTCGGCGGCGCGCTGTACGTCGACCTGTTCAGCGAGAACCTCGGCAAGCTTCGGGAGACGATCCCCTACTTCACGAAGCTCGGCGTCACGTACCTCCACCTGATGCCGCTCTTCGCCGTGCGGCCCGGCAACAGCGACGGCGGCTACGCCATCAGCAACTATCGCTCGGTCGATCCGCGCATCGGAACGATCGACGACCTGCGGACGCTGGCGGAGGACCTTCGCGCGGCGGGCATCACGCTGGTGCTCGACTTCGTCTTCAATCACACCTCCGACGATCACTACTGGGCCATGCAGGCCCAGGCGGGCGACGCGGAGCACCAGGATTTCTATCGCATCTATCCCGACCGCACGATTCCGGATCAGTACGAACGGACGCTGCGGGAGATTTTCCCCACCGTTCGCCGGGGCAACTTCACCTGGCACGACGGAATGCAGAAGTGGGTCTGGACCACGTTCAACAGCTTCCAGTGGGATCTCAATTACGAGAACCCCGCCGTCTTCTGCGCGATGGCGGACGAGATGCTGTTCCTGGCGAACCTGGGCGTGGACATGCTCCGCCTGGATGCGGTCGCCTTCATCTGGAAGGAGATGGGCACCGTCTGCGAGAACCTGCCGCAGGCGCATACGCTGATCAAGGCGTTCAACGCGGTGGCGCGGATCGCGGCCCCCGGGCTGCTGTTCAAGAGCGAGGCCATCGTCCATCCCGACGAGGTCGTGCGCTACATCGGTCGCGACGAGTGCCAGGTTTCGTACAACCCCACGCTGATGGCGCTGCTGTGGGAGTCGCTCGCGACGCGGAAGGTGACGCTGCTGAGGAAGTCGCTCATGCACCGTCATCGCCTGCCGACGGGAACGACGTGGGTGAATTATCTCCGCTGCCATGACGACATCGGATGGACCTTCGACGATCGCGACGCCGCCTCCGTCGGGATCGAAGCGTACAGCCATCGTCAGTTTCTGAACGCCTTCTATACCGGCCAGTTTCCCGGCTCGTTCGCCCGCGGGGTGCCCTTCCAGCACAATCCCGAGACGGGCGACATGCGGATCTCGGGGACGCTCGCGTCGCTGGCCGGCCTGGAACAGGCGATCGAGGAAGAGAACGAAGCCCACAAGGAAATGGCGATCCGCCGGATCCTGCTGCTGCACGCGGTGACGCTCAGCATCGGCGGCATTCCGCTGCTCTACCTGGGCGAAGAATGGGGGACGCTGAACGATTACGACTTCGTCACCGATCCGGCGAAGGCGGGCGACACGCGGTGGATCCATCGGCCCAAGATGCGGTGGGAGTTCCTCGAAGAACTGCAGGTCGAGAACTCGATCCGCCGGCGGCTGTTTCAGTCGATCCAGCGTCTGATCCTGCTGCGCAGCCAGTCCCCGGCGCTGGCGGGGCTGGAGATGGAACTGATCGATATGGAGAACGCCCATGTGCTGGGCTATCTCCGCAACCATGACGGGATGCGGCTGCTCGCGTTGGCCAACTTCTCCGAGTATCCGCAGCGCGCGCTCGGCAACGCGCTCCGCACCCGGGGGCTCGGTCGCCGCTTCCGCGACCTCTATTCCGAGAAGACGTTCAGCGCCTCCGCCGACATCGAACTCGCCCCGTACGAGTTCCTCTGGCTGGAGCGGATCTAGCGACCGTAGCGTCGGCGACGTTCCGTCGGCGGCGCACCGCGGCTGCCCCACGAGGGCGCCGCCGGACCGGCTAGGGGAGGGTCATCTCCCGTAGCGACGCCGCTTGGCGCTGCAAGAGCGGCGGCTTAACCCGCTCAGTCGCACTCTTCGGCAGGCGCCTCCGCTCGGAAGGGGCCTTTCCCCCAGCGCTTTTCCGGGGGGCGCCTCAGCAGGGATCTATCTTTGCTGGCCCGAACTGGAATCCGGTTCAGCATGCGCCGGCGCGCCGTGTGGCAAGCGTCGCCCTCCCTTACTTCGTCCGTCTGGTTATGTCCGCCGATTATTCCGCCGTCGATATCGCCTGGGTCGCCATCTGCGCGGCCCTGGTGATGATCATGCAGGGCGGGTTCTGCTTTCTCGAAAGCGGACTCGCGCGGGCGAAGAACAGCATCAACGTCGCGATCAAGAACCTCGCCGACTTCTGCGTGGCGAGCGTCACGTTCTGGGCCTTCGGCTTCGCCCTCGCGTTCGGCGGCAGCGTCGCCGGCTTCGTCGGCTGCACGGGCTTCCTGCTCGGCGAAGACTCCAGCCCCTCGCTGCTGACGTTCTTTCTGTTTCAGATGATGTTCTGCGGGACGGCGACGACCATCATTTCGGGCGCCGTGGCCGAGCGGATGCAGTTCCGGGCCTACATGCTCGTGAGCGTGCTGGTCTCGGGTTTCATCTATCCGCTCTTCGCGCACTGGGCCTGGAACGGCGCCGACGCGGGCGAAGCGACCGGCTGGCTCAACGCGCGCGGCTTCGTCGACTTCGCGGGCTCGACCGTCGTGCATTCGCTCGGCGGATGGACGGCGCTCGCGGCGGTGCTGCTGATCGGTCCGCGGCTGGGGCGCTTCGGCGACAAGCGCAAGGTCCACGGACACGATCTGCCGGCGACGGTCTTCGGGACCATGCTGCTCTGGTTCGGGTGGTTCGGCTTCAACGCGGGCAGCACGCTCGGTCTCTCGGACGCCATCCCGCGGATTCTGGTCAACACCAACCTGGGCGCCGCGTTCGGCGGCATCGGAGGGCTCGCGCTCGCGTATCTGCTGGAGCGGCGCCCCTCGATCCAGCACGTGATCAACGGCGTTCTCGCCGGACTCGTCGCGGTCACGGCGGGCTGCCACTGCCTTTCTCCTGCGGCGGCGGCTCTGGTCGGCTTGCTCGCCAGCGGACTCGCCGTAAGCGCGACCTGCGCGATGGAACGGCTGAAGATCGACGACGTCGTCTCGGCCTTCCCCGTTCACGGCGTGGGCGGCATGTGGGGCACGCTGGCCGTCGGCCTGTTCGGTTCGACCGAATTGCTGGGGACCGGCCTGACGAGGACCGAGCAGATCTTCGTCCAACTGGAAGGAATCGGAGCCTGTGCGATCTGGGCGTTCGGCGGCGGCTTCGCCCTGCTCTGGGCGTTGAACAAGCTACTGCCGATGCGAGTGACGCGTCAGGAGGAGATCCGCGGACTCAACATCAGCGAGCATGGCGCCTGCACTGACCTGATCGACCTGCTCGACGAAATGGAATCGCATCGCCTGGAAGGAAACTTCGACCGGCACGTGTTCGTCGAACCGCACACCGAAGTCGGGCAGATCGCCGCGGAGTACAACCGCGTCCTGACTTGCGTCTCCGAAGAGATTCGCGATCGCGAAGCGGCGGAACTGAAGTTCCGCGACATCTTCGACAACGCCATCGAAGGCATCTTCCAGACGACCCCCGACGGCAGGTACCTGAGCGCGAATCCGGCGCTGGCGCAGATCTACGGCTATCCGAGCGTCGAAGCTCTGGTCGCCGGCATGCAGGACATCGCCGGAGAGCTCTACGTCGACCCGACGCGCCGCGACGAGTTCGTCCGCCTGCTGGAAGAGAGCGACATCGTCAATGGCTTGGAGTCGCAGGTCCGTCGCCTCGACGGCGAGATCATCTGGATCTCCGAGTGCGCCCGGGCGTGCCGGAACGCCGAAGGCGAAGTGCTGTACTACGAAGGCTCGGTCGCCGACATCACGCAGCGCAAGCGATCGGAAGAACTTCTCGCCCAGAAGCAGGAAGCGGAAGCCGCCAATCGCGCGAAGAGCGCCTTCCTGGCCAACATGAGTCACGAGATCCGCACGCCGCTGAACGGCGTGATCGGGATGCTCGATCTGGTCTCGAAGACCGAACTGGACGCCCCGCAGCGTCGCTACGTCGACATCGCCAAGTCCTCGGCGGACTGCCTGCTCAGCCTGATCAACGACATCCTCGACTTCTCCAAGATCGAGGCCGGCAAGCTCGAACTCGAAAGCGTCGTCTTCGATCTGCCCGAGATGCTCGAGGGCGTGCCGGAGATGTTCGCCCATCGCGCCTCCGCGAAGGGTCTGGAGGTGACGTGCCTGGTTCGACCCGACGTGCCGCGGATGGCGGTCGGCGATCCCGAGCGACTGCGCCAGATCCTGGTGAACCTGTTCGGCAACGCCGTGAAGTTCACCGACCGGGGCGAGGTTTCGCTGCGGGCCGTCCGGACGGAAGCGACGGGCGGGACCGGCGTACGCTTCGAAGTTCGCGACACAGGGATCGGCATTCCCCCCGACCGCATCCAGCGCCTGTTTCAATCGTTCACGCAGGTCGACGCGTCGACGACCCGTCGCTTCGGCGGTACGGGCCTGGGCCTGGCGATCTGCAAGCAACTCGCCGAGGCGATGGGCGGACAGATCGGCGTGCAGAGCGTCGCCGGCGAGGGTTCGACCTTCTGGGTCGAGATTCCGCTTCAGGCGTCAGAAGCGCCGGAAGCTTCGCAGAAAGCGCCCCGCTCCGCTGCAGGAGCGACGGCCCTGGTCGTCGACGACAACGCGACCAACGTCGAGATCCTGGCCGACCAGCTTCGCGAGTGGGGGATGGAGGTTCTCTCCGCTTCCAGCGGGCAGGAGGCTCTCGAAATCATGCGCCGCCGCGCGGAGCGTCGCGAGCGCTTCGACCTGGCGATCCTCGACTGCGTCATGCCCGGCATGAACGGCGTGGAACTGGCTCAGCACATTCGCGACGACGAGCGGTTCGCCGCTCTGCCGCTGCTCATGCTCACGTCGCTCGACAGCGGCATCGATCAGAA
The DNA here is from genome assembly GCF_056501455.1 of Lignipirellula cremea. Classification (NCBI taxonomy): domain Bacteria; kingdom Pseudomonadati; phylum Planctomycetota; class Planctomycetia; order Pirellulales; family Pirellulaceae; genus Lignipirellula; species Lignipirellula cremea. Next base: position 2,566,257 of record NZ_CM151415.1, on the reverse strand, counting down.
GACGTCCGAACGCCTGCGGCTGCGCACGCTCAGCAAGCCGATCCGCAGCTCGCGACTCTACGACGCGGTCGCGGCAGCCGGCGTCGCCGCACGCCTCACCGCCGGGTCGTCCAGGCCCGAAGCCAAGCCGGTTCCTGCGAAGGCGATCGCTCCGAAGTCGGGGCGGATCCTGATCGCGGACGATAACGAGATCAACCGTCTGGTCGCGGCGGAGATTCTCGCCACGGCAGGTTACGCGTCGATGCAGGTCGCCAACGGTCGCCTGGCCGTCGAGGCGCTGCAAGCGAACGACTTCGCCGCCGTCCTGATGGACTGCGAGATGCCGGTGATGGACGGCTTCACTGCCGCCGCGGAGATTCGCCGTCTGGAGAGCGCCGGCGCTTTGCGTCAGGGCCTGCAACCGCTCCCCGTGATCGCGCTGACGGCCCAGGCGATCCAGGGGGATCGCGAACGGTGCCTCGCCGCGGGCATGACCGAATACCTGACCAAGCCGATCGATCGGGAACTGCTGCTCGCGACGCTGGCGACGCTGATCGGACAGTCGAAGAAATCGCCGGTCGTTCAGCCGGCGCCCCGCGTCTCGCCGATCGAACCGGTCGTGCCTGTCGAACCTGACACGCTCGCGATGGTTGAAGCAGGGCCCGCGTACGATCTCGGTTCGCTGTCGGCGCGGTGCCTGGGCAATCTTGATTTCGCGATCTCGCTGCTCGATCGCTTCGCGGCGGGAACGGACGATTCCATTCAACGTCTTCGGACCGCAGCGGACCGGGGCGATCTCTCGGACCTCGCTCGCGAAGCCCACTCGCTCAAGGGAAGCGCGGCGAACCTCTCGGCCGAATCGATCCGGGACGCTGCCGCTTCGCTAGAGGCCGCCTGTCGTTCAGGCGTTCGTGACGACGGCGTCGCGGCGGTCGAGCGACTGGTCGGCGAACTCGATCGCTGTCGTCGGCAGATCGTCTCCGATTCGTGCCGGCGTGCCGATGCGACCCTTTCGGACGCTCTTGCCACCTGACGGAATACGCAGAGAAAAGGTTGATTATGACGCCCATGAAAGTTCTCGTTGCGGAAGACGATTTCGTCGCTCGCGAGATCCTCTGCAATGCGTTGCGGTCGTGGGGATATGACGTCACGGCGGCCGAGAACGGCGAAGAGGCGCTCCGGCTGTTCGACGCTGATCGCTATCGGCTGGTGATCACCGACTGGGAGATGCCGCGGGCGTCGGGCCTGCAGTTCTGCCGGGAGCTTCGCCGGCGGTCCGAATGCGGCTACGTCTACGTCATCGTGCTGACTTCCCGCGGACGATCCGAAGAGATCGTCGAGGGGATGTCGGCCGGCGCCGACGACTTCATCGTGAAGCCGTTCGACGCAGAAGAGCTGCGCGTCCGTCTGCGCGCCGGTCAGCGGATCCTGTCGCTGGAAACGCGCGAGGCTGCGATCTTCGCTCTGGCGAAGCTGGCCGAGTCTCGCGATCCGGATACGGGCCGGCATCTCGAACGGGTGCAGCGTTACAGCCGCGCGCTGGTGAAGCGCCTGGTCGCGGATTCGGTCTATGCGAGCCGCATCGAGCCCGACTTCGCCGGCCTGGTTTTTCAGACGAGCGCCCTGCATGACATCGGCAAGGTGGGGATCCCGGACAGCATCCTGCTCAAGCCGGGTCGACTGTCGCCTGCCGAGTTCGAGGTCATGAAGACCCACACGACCATCGGCGCCGAGACGCTGGAGACGGCGCTGGAACATGCGCCGGGCGCCCGGTTCCTGGAGATCGCACGCGACATCGCTCTGGCTCACCACGAACGCTTCAACGGGAAGGGCTATCCGTACGGCCTAGCCGGAGAAGCGATTCCGCTCGCCGCGCGCGTCGTGGCGGTCGCCGACGTCTACGACGCGCTGACCTCGAAGCGGATCTACAAGGAGGCGTTCACGCACCTCGCCGCCAAGCAGACGATGATGGCGGAACGGAGCGCTCACTTCGACCCGGTCGTGCTCGACGCCTTTCTCGACGCGGAGCGGGAGTTCCTGGACATCGCCGAAGCGCTGAGCGAAGAGACGGCTATGCAGGTGCCGCAGTCGCTCCGGGAAACCGTGGCTCTCTGACCGCTGGTCTCGCAGCGACCGCCCTGGCAGAAGAGCGACCAGCGGCAAATTGCCCGCCCCGCCGCATCGCCAGATTCCACCCTTCAGTGGCGTCCGTCACGCGACCGCGCGGGACGCCTGTCGCGCGATTTCTTGGATCCGCTAAAGCCATTCTCTGCCGGCGTTTAGATTCGAGAAAGAATCCCTGCCCAGAGCCGGCGCCCCCAACTTTTCCCGGGCCGAGGCCGCGCCTATAGTCGCGGATATGGATCGGGCAGAAGTAAAGCAGGAGCGCCGCGGCGAATCAGTTGCCGCGACGGCGAACGTTCTCGAACGCGTCCGTCTGCGCACGCGGGACGTCCATCGTAGTCTGGAAGAGCTTTCGATCTGGGAAGCGGCGTTCTCGGACCGCTCCGCCTATACAGCGCTGCTGGACGGCCTGCTGTCGCTCGTGCGACCCGCCGATGCGGCGATCGCAGGCACGCTCGGCGGAAGGGCGCCCGAAGGCTTCTCTCCCGCGACCCGTTCCGACTGGCTCGAATCGGATCGACGTTCGCTCGCGAAGTCGCAGCCTCCGCTCGTGGCCGATGACGCCCTGATGGGCCAGATCGCGGGCGACTCGCCCTTCGCGGCTGCGGGGACGCTGTACGTCCTGGAGGGGTCAGCTCTCGGCGGGCTGGTCATCTCCAAGCGGCTGGGCGAGGCGTTCGGCATCGGACCGGGCGACGGCGGGCGCTACTTCTTCGGCCACGGCGTCGAAACCTCCGCACGCTGGCGGCGGTTCCTGGCGTGGCTCGACTCGCTGCAAATGGATCACGCCGGCGCGGAAGCCGCGGCTGCGGCAGCCGGATCGGCGTTCGAACGATTCCAGGAAAGGCTAGCGACTCTCTCGTATGACTGACGGAACTGTCGCCCGGCGTTCGAAACACGCGTCGGGTACGTACGACGCGAGCGACGTCGATCTGACGAACTGCGATCGCGAGCCGATTCACATCCCCGGCGCGATTCAGCCGCACGGGGTTCTGCTCGGCTTCGATCCCGCTTCGCTGCGCCTGGCGTACGTCAGCGAGAACTTCGCGTCGATCGCCCGAGCCGACTCGGCGGCGACGCTTATCGGCCGGTCCGTCGACGAACTGGTGAACGGCGACTCGACCGACGTGCTCCGCGACGCCGCCGCACGCGCGACGCCCGGCTTCACGGCGCCGGTCAGCGTCCGCGTCCTGGGCGAGAGCTCCGATCGCCGACGGATGGGGATGGTCAGCTTTCACGACGGCATCGCGCTGCTGGAAGCGGAACTCGAATCCGATACGACCTCGTCGCAGAAGCGCTCGCTCGAACCGACCGTGCGCAAGATCCGTCGATCGACCGCGCGGATCGAGTCTTGCGGCTCGATGGAGGCGCTTTACCGCACGATCGCGGAAGAGGTTCGCGACCTCAACGGCTTCGATCGCGTGATGGTCTATCGCTTTCTGCGCGGCGGCCACGGCGCCGTCGTGGGAGAAGCGGCCCGCGCAGGGTTAGAGTCCTATCTGGGCCTGCACTATCCCGCGACCGACATCCCGCAGCAGGCGCGCAGGCTTTACGTGCTGAACACTCTGCGGCTGATCGCGGACGTGAACGCGCCGTCGGTTCCGATCCTCGCCGATCCGGCTTACGCCGACCGTCCCCTCGACCTGACGCACAGCGTCTTCCGCAGCGTGTCGCCCATTCACCTGGAGTACCTGCGCAACATGGGGGTCGCGGCCTCCATGTCGATCTCGATCCTCTATCGAGGCGAACTCTGGGGTCTCATCGCGTGCCATCACTACGCGCCGCGATACGTCCCGCTGGAGGTCCGTGCGGCGTGCGAGTTGCTCGGGGCCGCGGCGGGATCGTTCGTCACTGCGCGGAATCTTGCGGAAGAAGCGGACGAAAAGACGGCCCGACGCGTCAGTCTGGCGGAAGCCGCCGGCGTCATCGCGGCGGGAGAAACCTACCGTTCGGGCATCAAGAGCGCCGCGAACGATCTGATGGTCGCTCTGGGAGCGGACGGCCTGGCGATCTGCGACGAGCGCACGACGCTCGTCGGACTCACGCCGCCTCACGCAGCGATCGCGGCGATTCGCGAGGCCCTGCTGGCGCCCGGCGAAGAAGTCATCGCGGTCGAATCGCTCGCCGAGAAGGTCGCCGGCGCGGAGGCTTACGCTGAGTCCGCGAGCGGCGCCCTGCTCCTCCGCTCGGGACCCGAGCCGGACGACGCACTGATCTTCTTCCGCCGGGAATACGCACAGATCGTCAACTGGGCCGGCGATCCGGAGAAGTCCGTCGAAGCGACAGAGGACGGCTACCGGCTCTCTCCGCGAAAGTCGTTCGCGACCTGGCGGCAGACGGCCCGCCTGCGATCGAAGGACTGGACCACGACCGACCTGCAGATCGCCAGGGAGATGTTCGCCGGCCTCGCGGTCCTGTCAGCCCGGCGGGTCGCCGAGATCCTGCGGGTGAACGACGAACTGGCGCGCATGAACGCGGATCTGAATACGTTCGCGTTCTCGGTCTCTCACGATCTGAAGGAGCCCGTCCGGAGCATCCATCAAACGATCTTCTTCCTCGAACAGGCCGTCGAATCGGGCGACCTGGAGGAGATCAGCCGTCGGATCGATTCGATGCGTCGCATCTCGCGGCAGATGGACGAATTGATCGAGGCCATTCTTCGCATGTCGCGGGTGGGCCGGGCCGATCTACATCGAGAGGCCATTCCGCTGGCCGAAGTCGTCCAGGAAGCCGCCGATCTGGTCCTGGGCGACTCGCGCACGGACGTGCAGTTGTCGATCGAGGAACTGCCCGTCTGGTCGGCGGACTTCATGGTGCTGCGCGAGGCCTTCACGAACCTGCTGCAGAACGCGACGAAATACAACGATTCCGAGGTGAAGCGGATCCGCATCGGCACGGTCAAGCTCGATTCGCTGAGCGACGTTCCCGAAGAAGCGACGGGCGAGACGGCCGTTTTCGTGCAGGACAACGGCATAGGAATTGCACAGGAACACTGGGAGCGGGTCTTTTCGATCTTTCAAAGACTTCACGGCAGACAGGCTTACGGAGGCGGAGCAGGCGCGGGCCTGACCATCGCGCGGAAGATCCTCGAGCGCCACGGCGGCGCTCTGTGGGTCCGATCGGAACCGGGTATGGGATCGACTTTCTATCTGACGGCAGGAGATGTGGAAGATGGTCGCTGAAAAAGCCGGCATCGTCTTCCTGGAAGACTCCGAAACCGACTTCGAACTGGCCGTACATGGCATCCGGGGCCTCGCCCCCGGGGTGGTTTGCCGTCGGTTCGAAACGCGTCGCGACCTGAACGAGTTCGCGACCAGCGGCAAGGACGTTCCGAGGCTGCTCGTGATCGACATCCGGCTTCCCGACGGGAACGGCCTGGAGGCGATCACGGCCTTACGTTCGCTGGACAAATTCCGGAACGTGCCGATCGTCGTCTTCACTTCGTCGTCGAATCCGGAGCACGTCCGCTTCGCCCATAAGGCGGGGGCAGCCGACTATCGGGTCAAGCCGCTCGACGTTCGCGAGTACATCCGCACCGTTCAGGATTTCGCGCGCACGGCGCTGACCTGACCCGTTCCCGCGCTCTTCGTCCGTCGGCCCGTGGGCATGCGTGCGTGAGCGACCTTCGACACATCGCTCGCGACTCGCTGACCAGGATTTCGCCGACGGCTCGATGCTCCCTACGGTTCACGTCTTCATCGTCGACGACAGTCCGGCGGACCGCGAAGCCATTCGACGGGCCCTCCGGCACGAAGCGTCGTTCCGCTACCGCATCACCGAATTCGAGTGCGGCGAAGCGGCCCTCGAGGCCGTCGCGCGGGGCGAATTGCCCGACCTCGCGATCTGCGACTTCTGTCTGCCCGGAATCGACGGGCTCGAAGTCGTACGCCGTCTGCGAAAGGGGGAACAGCTTCCCCCGTTTCCTGTCGTCCTTCTGACGGGCTCGTTCGCGCACCCTCAGGCCGTCGCGGTGGAGGACGCTCTGACCGAGGGCGTGCAGGACTTCTTCGACAAGCGTGCGATCGCCCCCGGACTGCTGCCGCGAGTCGCGCGCAACGCGATGGACCGCTTCCGGCTGATTCGCCGGCTGGTCGCCAGCGAGAACGAAGCCCGCTCCGCGCGCCTGCGGGCGGAAGACGCCAGTCGCGCGAAGTCGATGTTCCTGGCCAGTATGAGCCACGAACTGCGCACGCCGTTGACCGCCGTGCTGGGCCTCACCGAACTGCTGCTGGAAAATCCCGATTCGCCCGACGCCAGGCAGATGCTGGAGATGGTGCGGGCGAACGGACAGCATCTCGCCGAACTGCTCAACGATCTGCTGGACCTCGCCCGCATCGAGGCGGGAGGGCTGGAGATCGACGTCGCCGACTGCGACCCCCGGAAGCTGATCGAAGACCTGTGCGGGCTCATTCGTTTTCGCGCCAAGGATCACGGCCTGTCGCTCGACGTGCGGTTCGACAGCGACCTTCCCCCGCGGATCCGGACCGATGCGGTTCGGCTGCGGCAGATCCTGATGAACCTGCTCTCGAACGGGATCAAATTCACGCCCGAGGGCGGGATCGGCGTCTGCGCTTCGATGGTCGAGGCGGAGGGAGAGCCGATGCTGCGGATCGTCGTCGAAGACTCCGGCATCGGCATCGAAGAAGAACAGCTCGTCCGCATCTTCGAGCCCTTCGTGCAGGTCTCGCGGAACGATCGCCGCGCTTCGGGAGGCGTCGGACTGGGCCTCGCGATCAGCCGGGCCCTGGCTCAGGCGCTGGGCGGCGATCTTTCGGTGACCTCCCTGCAGGGCTCGGGGAGTCGCTTCGAACTGATGATCGCCGCCGGCGTCGCGGAAGCGGAGCGGACGCCAACCGTGGAACTCGACGGCGCCTCCGATCCGCGTTTCCAGCGCAGCCACGCGATCGACGGCGCGGCGGATAACTGGCAGGGGAAGCAGATCCTCGTCGCCGAAGATACGCCGGCGAACCGCTTCCTGATCCGCAGGCTGCTGCAGCCGACGGGCGCGGAGCTCACCTTCGTCGAGGATGGCCAGCAGGCGATCGCGAAGATCCCGACCGACGACGGGAACTGTCGCTTCGATCTCGTGCTGATGGACATGCAGATGCCCGGCATCGACGGATTCGAGGCGACGGCGGAACTCCGGCGGAGAGGCTTCGCCGCGCCGATCGTCGCGCTCACCGCCGCGGCGATGGAAGGCGATCGGGAACGATGCCTCCGCGCGGGCTGCACGGACTACGTCGTCAAGCCGATCGATCGCGGCGCCCTGCTGGCGACCCTGGCCGGACATCTGGGCATCGGTCAGGGCGAACGCCGCGCCTGAAGCGTCCCGCCACCGAACGCCTCGTCGGGAGGCGCGCCGTCGCGTAGGATGAGCGGTCGAAACGCCTTCTTGGGCGCGTACTTCGGACGCGCCCAGCGCAGCTAGCGGACGGAGCGATGGGAGTTCACGATCGCGATTACTACCGGGAAGACGACGAGCGGGGCCAGCGGATCGGGCCGCCGACGGTGCTCGTTGCGCTGATCGTCGTCAACATCGCCGTCTACGTTCTGAACTTCCTGCTCACGAACCAGACGAACGAGCTGAACGACGCCCTCGCGCTCCAGGGCGACGCCTTCTCGCAGCCGTGGAAGCTGTACGGCCTGCTTACGTACGGGTTCGTTCACAGCACGCAGGGCGACGCCGCGATTCTTCACATCCTGTTCAACATGTACATCCTGTACATGTTCGGACGGGACGTGCAGCGTCGGTTCGGTCAGCCGGTGTTTCTCGGCTTCTACCTGGCCGCGATCTTTCTCTCGGGGCTCGCCTGGCTCGGCTGGACGACGGCGTTCGGCGACCTCCGCAGTTCCGCCATCGGCGCCTCGGGCGGGGTCGTCGCGGTCGCGGTCGCCTACTGCACGCTCTGGCCGAACCGACAGCTTTCGTTCTTCGGTCTGTTCAACTTTCCGGCGTGGGCGTATGCCGGCGTCCTGGTCGGGCTCGACCTGATGAACGCGCTCAGCGACAAGTCGGAAGTCATGGGCCGCATCGCCTGGCAGGCCCATCTGGGCGGCGCCGCGTTCGGCTTCGCGTTCGCGATCCTCTCGCCCCGGTTCCTGCCCGAACTGCAGAGGGCGCTGAGCTTCTCGCCCCGACGCTGGTGGCGCTCCCGCAAACTGCGCGTCTACCAGGAGCAGGAGAACAAGGCCGAGCGCGACTTCGAGGCCCTCGAACGCCAAGCCGACGCCACGCTCGCCAAGCTCAAGGAGTTCGGCGAAAGCAGCCTGACCCCCCGCGAGCGCAAGATCCTCGAAGACTATTCCCGCCACGTCCGGCAGAGACGGCGGTAGGCGAAAGTAGTCATGCTTGAGCTACTCGCCGAGTTTGCGAACGCGGATTCCGGTTTCGCTGACGATCCACAGAGAGTCTTCAGGCGATACGACTTCGATCACTTGAAGAACCTTCTCCATCAAGGAACAGACGGATCCTCGACCTGCACCCTTCGATCGAAACACGATTACCGACCAACCCGGGACGAGCGGGTACTTGCGCAGATCCGTGAATCCCTTGTCGACCGTGATCAGGCATCGACGTTCCATTCGACAGACGTCGGCCAGCTTCGGATCGGGCTCCCCGGCGAGCCCCTGATCATGCACCGACAGAGCGTCGTGCCCGGCGGCGCGCAGAAGCGAGATGGCCGCTCGCGGCAGGTTCTCGTCCAACTTGAACTTCATCGTTGAAGCTCAAGAGAAGGTTATGAAACGATCGCGCGCTAAGTCAGCCGCGTAGGCGAGCGCCGCGTCGACGTCTTCGGAGGTAAGCGACGGATACTCCGAGAGGATCTCCTCGCGGCTTAATCCCTCGGCCAGATTGTCGAGGACGACGGAGGCGGGAACGCGAGTCCCCCTAATGCATGCCACCCCGTGGCATATTTGCGGGTCGACGGTAATCCGATCTTGCCATTTCATGACGTAACCCGCGAAAGAGACATTGGATATTATCGCTGCCTGCAGAGCGCAAAGCGAGGAGCGGACAGCAATGCCGTCCGCTCCTCGTTCTTAAGTCATCTAGTCCGTAGCGTCGCTCAACCCACCTTCGCGAACGCCGGAACGGCGACGGGGTACTGCGGCGCGGGGCCCATGACGTAGGCCTCGGGCTTAAGGCTGACGGGGCTGTTGAGCAGATCATCCGGCTTGATCACTTCGCCCGTGTAGCACGCTTCGCGGCCCATGATGGCCATCAGCGTGCTGTAGGTCATGTACTCGCCGTTGTTGATCACGTCGCCCCGGCGGATCGCGCCGAAGAGATGCTCGTGCTCGACGTCGTACATGCTCGGCGTGGGACCGGCGTACTTCCACGTTCCGTCCGGGCCGTTGATCTCGTGCCGGATCAGTTGGGCCCTCCCCTTCGTGCCGAGCACGTAGTCTTCGGTATCGTTGAAGGTCCGGGCCATCTGACGGGTGTAGTTGAAACCCTTCACGCCCGTGTCGGCCCACTCATAGCAGACCGCATGATGGTCGTAGATGTTGCCGAACATCTCTTCCGTGCGCTGCTGGCGCCCCCCCATACCGAAGCAACTGGTCGGCAGCTTGTCGCCGTTAAGCCACAACGCCTTGTCGATGCTGTGGACGTTCTGCTCCACGATGTGATCGCCCGAAAGCCAGGTGAAGTAGAGCCAGTTGCGAAGCTGGTACTCCATCTCCGACCATTCGGGCTTCTGGCCGCGATGCCAGAGCGTCCCGGCCAGATAGTTCGTCTGCACGGCTACGATGTCGCCGATCGCGCCCGACAGCACGCGGTCCATCGTCTCCCGCATGCCGACGTCGTAACGCCAGCAGAGTCCGGAGACCAGGTTCAGCCCCTTCTCCTTCGCCTTGGCGGCGGATTCCAGGACGCTCTTGCAGCCCGGTCCGTCGACCGCGACGGGCTTCTCGCAGAAGATGTGCTTGCCCGCTTCCACGCACGCGGCGAGCTGCATCGGGCGGAAGTGAGGGGGCGTCGCGAGCAGCACGACGTCGACTTCCGACTGGGCCATCGCTTCATGGCACATCAGGCCCGTGAAGCAGTGATCGTCGTCGACCGCGTACTGGGTCGGGATCTCTTTTTCGAGCTGCTTCCTGACGTTCGCGATGCGATCGGGGAACGCGTCGGCGAGCGCGATGATCTTCGCGTTCTTGTCGGCGTTCATCGCGTTGACCGCGGCGCCCGTGCCGCGACCGCCGCATCCGACCAGGCCCACCCGGAGCGTGTGATCGACGCTGACGAAAAAGCCCTGCGGCTTGGGTTCGACGACCTTCGGCGTCGGCGGCGACGCCTTGAGCGACAGCGAACCGAGCGCCGCGGCGCCCGCGGCGGCGACGCCGGCATCCTGGAGAAACGTGCGGCGCGACGGGACGCTCGACTTCGACTTCGACATGCACAGATCCTTTCGCGAGGCGGGATGGCGAACCGAGTCGACGCGGAGCGAATCTCGCGTCCGACTCCAGCTCTCTTCAGGGGCGAGAGGAGAGGACGACCGCGCCGCAGGCCCTCGGCTGCATCCGCGCGATCCGTCGCCGAAGCGACGCGTCGACCATGATAACCGACCGGAACCCCGAATCAGCCAGTGATTCCAGTTTACCGGAAACAGAAACTCGATGAGCGGAATCAGCGAATACGGCCCGCGTCGCTGAGAAACGCCTGCTCCACTTCGGCGACCGTCTTGCCGAACGCCTGCTCGAACGCCGCGATGCGATCGTCAGGCGTCGGATCGGAGAGCGACGGCAGTTCCTGCTGCGATTGTGCGAAGGCGGTCATCTCCGCCGAGCGATGCTTGAACGCCCAGTAGATGAAGGTCCACGCCTGCGCGTACATCTGGGCCGCCACGGCGGGATCGCGAAACGACGCGTCCGACTTCAGCATTTCCTCCAGCGTGCCGGCGGGCAGACCCGGAAGCGCCTTGCGGAACTCGATCAGCCGGGGCAGGTTCGGCGTGCCGACCGTTCGCCAGCCGCGACCCGTGGAAAAGTCAGGCGCCTCGAAATAGGTCGCGAGCCCTTCGCTCCACCAGAGCGGATGACCGGCGAAGCGGCGCTGCAAGCCGCTGTTGAACGCGACCTGGTGCGTCGACTCGTGAACGATGTTCGTGACGTTGTTGAGCATCGCCGGCTGACGCAGCAACCGGACGTCGAATTGCAGGCCTGTTCGCGCGGAGGTCTCCGTCACGTCGTACGCGTAGACCCGGTTGGTCTTCAGGCTGTAGAAGCTGACCAGCTTGCCGGCATCCTCGCCCAACTCGGCTCGTGTCCCCTCGGTATACGACGGCTTGTCGCGAAAGAGCAGCACGGGCAGCGGAAACTCGGGCGGCGACAGCTCGACCTTCTCGCGCTTCCAGAAGGCGTAGAAAGCGCCGTGCAGCTTTTCGAGCGTCCCTGCCGTCCACTTCGCGTAGACCGGATGCGTGTCGTAGACGACGACGTAATGCCCGGTCTTATGAACGCGAAAGGCCGGGCCGAACTCCTCGACCAGCGCCTGACCGATCGTGTCGGCGTCGAGCGGCTCGAACGGATCGGGCGTCGTCTCGCGGCGATCGATCTCGTCCGGCTGGTACGTCGCGATCGCGCCGGTGCGATCCTGAAACAGAATCCCGCCGTCCTGAGCCTCGACCAGCACGCGCCCCACCTGCCTCAGGTCCGGCGCCGCTTTCGAGTACACGACGTCGAGCGCCTGCGTCGAACGAACCGGCGAGAGCCCCGCCGCGAGCAGCGCGACGGACGTGATCCACAGCAGCGAGCGGCGCAATTCCATCAGGCTCATCCTTCGCAGGCGACGGTCCTTCATCGTATGCGGGAGGAAGGCCGCGAGCCATCCGAAGTTCGCGGGCGATCGTTTTGTAGGGCTGGCGCCCTCGCCTGCCATTGCAGCGGGTACCAGCTTCGTGGCAGGCGAGGGCGCCAGCCCTACAGGACCCGAGCGGCCGTCCCATTCCTCAAACCGCTGCCCACAACTCCCCCCTCCCCGCTTCCAGAAAATCGCCGTGCCAGAGGTCGACGGTCAGGCGATCGGGCAACTCCTTCGCGTCGAGGCGCCCCGCGTCGAGGAGATGCTTTCTGACAAGCGGCCAGGCGGGCGGAGCGAACGTGCAGGATCGCTCGAACGTCGGCAGCGGATCGTGGACGAGGCCGGAGAGCGCGACGATCGTCCCGCGAATCATCCCCGCGCCGACGCGTTCGCCTGGATCGCCGCCGACGACGATGGTGCCCGCCCGTATGGCGTATCCCAGCGTCTCGCCCGCGTCGCCCAGGATCAGCAGCTGTCCCCGTCGCATGGCCTGACCCGAGGCGACGCCGACGCTTCCGTGGACGACGATCGTCCCGCCGCGCATACCGACGACGCTGCCGACGTAGGCGCCGCCCGCGCGATCGCCCGCGTTCCCGGAGACGCTGATCCTGCCGCCGCGCATCTCGGCGCCGAGCCAGTCGCCCGCGTCGCCGCGAACGATCAGTTCGCCCCCGGACATCTGCGATCCGGCATGTCGCCCGACGGGCCCTTCGACCAGGATTCGCCCGCCGGTCAGCTTCTCGCCCAGCCGATGCAGGCGCGACAGATCGCCCACGAGTCGGAGTTCGTCGTCGGCCGCTCCGCTGACGGAGAAAAACTCTCCCAGCGGGACGCTGCGTCGCCCGCGTTGCAGCGGCAGGCGCTCGATCTGGGATACTGACAGTCCCGCCAGCGTCGCCGGCGAAAGCGTTTCCGCTTCCACGGCCAGCGTCAGCGGCGTCTTGACCGTCAGCGTCAGAGGCATTGCGGCGTCGCGGGATGAACGATCGGAACTTTCGATGACCGGCAGCGCTTCTTCTAACCGATCGTACGAACCGGGAACAGTCGCGGGCGTCCTCCTCTGCGGCGGGCGCAGCCGGCGGATGGGAATGAGCAAGGCTTGGCTCCCCTGGCACGAACGCTGGGCCCTGGCGGAGATCGGCCGCGTGCTGGCCGAGCGTTGCGAGCCCCTGCTGCTGTCCCGAGCGCCGGGGCAGAGCCTGCCCGCCATCCCGCAGTCGTGGCGGATCGTCGACGACGAAGAGAAAGAGGGCGGACCGCTCGCCGCGCTGGCCGGCGCCTGCCGGGCGCTCGATGACGACGCGTTCGCGGGAGCGATCGTCGCGACGTGCGACCAGTCCCCGGAGTCGCTGCGCGCGGCGGCGGACGCCCTGCTCGACGGTGTCGCGGTCGGCGGGAAGTCGCGGATCTTCTTCGACGGCGAGCGTCGCCAGCCCTTCCCCGGGTACTATTCCGCCGCGGCGCTGCGATCGATCGCCGGGCAGCGTCGCCGCGGCGTCACGTCCATGCACGCCTTCCTCGATTCGCTGGGCGACGGGGCGGAGACGATCCCGACCGACCGGGCGCCCGGCGATTGGGACGACGCGGAAGCCTACCTCGCCGCCGCATCCGCCGCCGGATTCGATCCCCCCGCCTGGTGCCGCGAGGCGCTTAGCCGCAGGTCAGATTCGCGATGAAGCGCCTGTGCCATGCCCACATCGCCGAAGGCAAGGCGGACCTGAGCGATCATGCTGGGTTGACCGCTACTCCGTTGCGAGGAGACGGAGGGCTTACACCCTCCGCTCGCCCGGGAGCGTCTTCAGGCGCCGTACTTGATCGTGAGGATCTTGTAGCGGAGCTTGCCGCGCGGGACGGCGATCTCAACCTTGTCGCCGACCTTGCGGCCCAGCAGGCCCTGGCCGATCGGACTGGTGACGAGGTACTTGTTCTCGAAGATATCGTCTTCGCCCTTGCCGACGAGCGACAGCTCTTCGTCGTCGTCCGTGTCGAGATCCTTCACGACGATCGTGGCGCCGAGCCCGATCTTGCTCTGGTCGATCGTGCTGGGGTCGATGATCTGCGCTCGGCTGAGGATCGAACGGCGCTCGTTGATCTTCGCCTGAAGCAGACCCTGGGCCTCGCGCTGGCCGTGGTATTCGGCGTTTTCGCGGAGGTCCCCTTCGGACCGGGCGGTCGCCAGGCGCTCCAGAATCTGCGGCATGTCGACCGATTCCATCTGGTCGAGTTCGGCCTTGAGCTTGTCGTAACCCTCGCGGGTCATCGGAACGTATTCGGTCATGATCAAGCCGCCTGTCGCAATACGCTCGACCCCGCGAGCTTCTCGCAGAGGTCAAAAAGAAAGCGACCTTCCCTCGCGGGAAGGCCGCCGATTCGTTCTGGGTGGATCGTTTCGACGTCCCGGCGCGCGAATCCGCGCGCCCGAACCGGCGAAGTTCTTTCCAGTATGACGCGAAAGGTCGCCCTGTGTAAATACGAGCGACGACCCGGCGCAAATGCGCGATGTCGCTCTGCCTGGATCGACGGATTCGCTCCCCGACCAGACACGACTCGTGCGTGCGGGTTCACTCCGGGATGCCTGGATCGTTCTGCGGAACGCGGAGCAGCGACAGGACGAGCCCCCGTTTCTCTCCTCGCACGACGGCGATTTCTTCGAGGTGCCCTGCCCTGACGAAACCGAGTTCCCGGTTCAGCCGCTCGGTCGCCGGATTGTGGTCGAAGTGCATGCTGACCAGCGTCGTCACGCCGAGCGCCGGACAGCGGGCGATCATCGCCTGCTTCAGCCGCTTCCCGATGCCCCGGCGCTGCCAGGCGTCGGCCAGGTAGACGCTGATTTCCGCCGTGGCGTCGTAGGCAGGCCTGCCGCGATAGAACGAGGTCAGCGAGATCCACCCGACGATCAGGCTTCCGCCCGAATCGCCGTTTCCCGCGGGATCCGTTTCGGCAGCGGGAGCCTCGACCTCCGCCACCCAGATCGGACGCCGGTTCGGATCGCGCTCGGCGAACCAGGCGATGCGCGATTCGAGCGTCACCGGGCGGGTGTCGGCCGTGGACCAGCCGCCCGGGATCGACTCGTTATAGATCTCCACGATCCGCGGCAGATCGGCATCGACCGCGTCGCGGACGCGAATCCGGGTCCCGTCGCGGGTTACGAGTTCCATGGCACAAGACGTGGTAAAGGCGGACGCGTGAAGCGCTTAGGGCCGTCGGGGCGCCCGCACGGCGAACGTGGAATCGCGCCCGAAAGCCCGTTGCGAGGCGGGGCGACCTGCGATACATTACCCGATTCCCGATGCGACGCCATTCGCTCGCATCGCCTGATTTCGTCCGTGAAACGCTCCGGCTCGACGCTTGCCGGGATCGAACGCATGACCATCGACAAGAGCCTGAAAGTCAAGAAGGGCGGCGTCGCCAACAAGAGCGTGATGACGCGCGTCGAGCGGATCAACCGCCTGAAGGAACTCGGCAAGTGGGAGGACGGCAACGCCATCCTCGGCATGCCGAAGGTCCGCGTGGTGAAGATCTCGATGAAGAAGAAGAAGAAGGAAAAGACCGAAGAGAAGGACGAAAAGAAGAAGAAGAAGTAGTCTTCTTCCGTTTCGTCTCCCGGGTTCTTTCCCGCGAGTCTGCGCGCTGCCGGTCGAGACTGCCTTCGACTGCCCGCCGGACAATCGAAATACCGAAAAGCCTCTTCGCCACGCTGCGGAGAGGCTTTTCGCGTCGCCGAATTGCCGAATGGCCCGTTCACCGCGTCGCGAGGGGCGGGTCGGATCGCGTCGATCCGGTCAGCCGCTGCTTCGTCGAACGGCCGGTCCGTCTCCGCTCGCGGGAGACGTCGAAGAACGCGACCTGCACGAACAGCGGCCAGCAGGCGCCGAACGTCAGCGCCCAGGCGAACTCCTCGACCGGCAGACCGAAGGTCCGGACGCCCGCGAGAATCCGGACGCTCCAGAACTCGGCAGCTTCGGGCCAGATCGCCAGCACGACGGCGCCGACTCCGACATGCAGGGCGGCGAAACTCGGTCCGGCCACCAGCGCCCCCGGCAGCAGTTCGCTCCGCCCCGCGCCGACCGCCGCTCCGACCAGCGTGAAGCCGACGACGATCGCGGTCATCACCTCCAGGCCGAGCAACGCACCCAGAAGCGACAGTCCGCCGCCCGCGCCGGTAATCAGTGCGAAGCGAAGGAGCGGCCGCGCGAACTTGAGCCGTGCCGGTCGTCGTTCCGTTCCCGCCTTGCTATGCAGGGGCTGCGGCTCCGTCTGCCGAAGACCGTACCCGGCCAGCAACCAGGCGAGTCCCCCTTCACTGAAGCAGATCAGGAAGTCTTCGATCCCGACGCCGCGCACGAACTGCACCAGGTGGTCGGGCTCCCAATAGCCAGGCACGAAGACGTAGCCCAGGAAGCCGAATGGAGCGAGCGCCGCGGCGGAAAGCAGGGCGCCGGGGCGGCGTCGCGGAAAGAGAAGCCAGCCGAGCGCGAAGATCGCGGTCAGCGCCGCCGCTCCGCAGAAATAGACGCCCGGCATCTCGACCCCCGTCGGCAGCTTCCGAAGCGTCGCGCAGCCGCGGGAGGGCGATCGGCCTCGCCCGCCGCCCGCGATCTGGATGCATCGAAACGCGTTATACCAAGGGGATCGACTGTCTCCGCGGCCCGGGCGTAACCGTTTTCCGCCGCGGCGTATGGGCGCAACGAGCCTGATGCGGCGTTCCCGTCCGCTCGTTTCGTCAGACGAGAACCAGTTCGCCGGTCGGATCGTCGGCCGGTTCGAGGCACTGCGGGCCTTCGTTGCCAACCCTGTTGACGTACCCGGCCAGCGGCTTGGCCAGCATCTTCGCCGCGTCGAACGGCGCGAGCAGGGGGAGCAGCCGCCGCGGATCCTCGACCGACGGATCGAGCCAGAGATCGATCGCCTCAGGCGACAGGATCGCCGGCATCCGATCATGGACCTGGGCCGCGAGCGAATTGGGCGTCGTCGTCACGACGGTCGCCGTCTCCAGCGGAGCGCCCGCCTTGTCGCACCGGTCCCACAACCCAGCCAGCGCGAACGTGCCGCCCGACTTCAGGCTGAAGTCGTAGAACAGCTTCCCCTGACGACCGGGGACGGACTTCGCCTCGTAGTAACCTTCTACCAGCACGACGCAGCGCCGCTTGCGGAACGGTTCCCGCCAGGCCGGCTTGTCCGAGATCGTCTCCGCCCGGGCGTTGGTCATCGTCCGCCCGATCTTCGCGTCCTTCGCCCAGAAGGGAACGAGGCCCCAGCGAGCGACGGCGAACTCGCGCTGCGGTTCGCTCCCCTGGTTCCGGACGATCAGCAGCGGATCGGTCGGCGCGACGTTCCACTTCGCGGGGAAGTCGTCGCCGTCGTAGGTCGAGAAGATCGAAAACTCCTCGACCATCGTGGCGAGCCGCGTTCGATCGATCGACCCGCGGCGGACCCGGTTGCACATACTTCGCCCTCGTTCGCTTCGCCCCTACGTCATCGCGAAGCCCGACTTGCGGTTGTAGAGCTTCTCGCGGGTGGCCCACAGGCCGGCGGAAGGAGTTGGAATGAAGTAGATCCGCTCGCCGTCCGGCATCGTGTGGAAGCCTTCGCGGAGCTTGTCGATCGGGTACTTCGCGAGTTGCTCGTTGATGTCGGCGTACTCGAAGTTCACCTGCTCGATGTCCTCCTTGCCGAGGTGGCCGGGAGCGTAGGTGATCTTGAAGCGGCCCTCCGACGAGCCATGGATCAGGTGGGCCGTGGCGTGGCCCAGGTCCTGCATGTCCTCGTTTTCGCGGTAGAGCTCCTTCACCCGCGGCGTGCCGCAGTAGCCGTACTTGCGGATCAGGGCGTCGACGTCGGGCTGCTCGCCGAAGCGCTTCAGGCCGGGCGCGATGACCAGCAGCTCCCCGCCGTCGGCGATCGCCATCCGCGTGCGATAGACGGCCTTGTTCGCCACCCAGGTGGAGAAGAACTCGTCCCCCTGCATGACGCAGACGACCTTGGTCAGCGGCTCGTCGAGGACGGTGATGTTTTGCTGACGCGACTGCTTCGCCGCGGCGAGGTAGGTGTCCAGATCGTCGCCGATGTGCACGCCCGTGTGGACCAGGTCGCCCTCGGCGTTCCGGGCCATCACGACCTGCACGTAGAAGTCGGGCAGGTGGCCCAGGTAGTCGTCCTCGGCCTTGTTGAAGCAGGCCCGCACGGGCGTGATCAGGTTGCCGAGATTGTTCTCGATGCCGCAGGCCGCGGCAGCCATGTGCGACGCGCAGATCAGGTCCTTGCCAGCGACGCCGATGAAGTAGTTCTTGTTGTGGTTGGCGAAGCCGAGCACCTCGTGCGGGACGACGCAGCCGACGTTGATGATCCAGTCCCAGGGCTGCTCCATCAGCATCGTGTTCAGCCAGAGCGGCATGGACCAGTTCGCGGCTCCCTCGGTCGTCCGCTCGACGAAGTCAGCCGAGAGTTCGCCGATCTTCACGCATCCGTCGCGCCAGTCGTGGGCGTGGATCCGCTCGTTCGGGATCGACCCGAACATCTGGCGGTTCTGCTCGGGCGTATGCGGTTCGTGCTGGCCCAGCGTCGGGATCACGTGGATGTCGGCCTCGTCCTTCAGCGCTTCGTAATAGGCCTCGGTGATCCAGCCCGAACCGGAGTGCATCCTCGTGATGTCGGGCGGCAGCAGCAGCACCCGCTTCGGGTTCGGCCCCAGCTTCTGCCGGGCGGTCGCGATCGACTGCTTGACCAGGTCCAGGATATGCTCGCGCGTGAGCGTATCGGCCGTTTCGGAAATCCAGGGCATGAGAGGGTCTTCGGTCGGAAAGGTCGGTTTCGACGGATCGGAACGAATCCGTCATCCTACCCGGTCGAACCGAAAGGCGCCGGGAGGGTTAACGAAAGGGGGAGGACTGGACTCGAACGCGGCGAACGGGATCGCACCACGTCACCGGTCGGGAACCCCGGGCGGCCACGGCGGATCGACGGCCAGGAGAGCGTCATGCTCCGACGGGGTCAGTCGGAACGCAAGGGTCGACGCGAGCTTCTCCTTCCGGGATTCTCGGCTGAACGTCGCGGTTGAATCGGCATCGACCGCGTCGTATCGATCCAGCTTCTCCGGATCGATTCCGGCGTCTTCCAATTGCTGCATCAGGATCAGGCTCGCGAGGTGCGCAGCCGACGCGGCAGCATAATTCCGCTCGGAATCAGCCCGGTCGAGACGTCGCATCGTGACGACGTGCAAATAGCCGTAACGACTCCATTCCATCGCATAGAGCAGAACCGCCGCATCCGCGATCGTTCGCGTCTGCCGGTCCCGAGTAGCCCGCGGAAGTCGTGCGAGAGCCTCCGCCGGCGAAGCGCTCGCCGCGGTCGAGCTGAAGACGACGTTTTCCGCAGCTTCCCGCTGCGTCGTGCGAATCGCTTCCAGCGCTTCGACGATGAACTCCCGCGAGGGTGCGAACGTTTCTTTGACGGCCGTAACCATGCCGGACATTCGCCGCCATGTGCGAAAGATTCCGAACGCTGCCAGCCCGGCCAACGCCGCGAGCACGATCATGCGCAGGTCGACGAATTCCACAGCGACCTGCTCGTCCTGACCGAGTCGAAGTCTGGCGTGCGATCGAATTCCGGTCGTCGACGAAGCGAAGCTCTCGTTACAGACTCGGCAGCACGAATTCCGGATTCGGCTTCGGTACGACGGCGCGGGCGTCGGCGAGATAGCCCTCGATCAACGAGTCGAGCGAGGAGACGACCAGCGGCATCTCGCTCGACAGATCGGTCGTCTCGCCCGGATCGGCGGCCAGGTCGTACAACTCGTAGCGATGCGCGCCGTCGATGCCCGCGTAGAAGAACCGAATCAGCTTCAGGTCGTCCACGCGGACGCAGACCGAGGGGGACGTGCGGTCCGGGACGCCCCGGCTCTCGTACGGAAAGTACGAAAAGATGACCTGCCGCGAAAACGGAAGCCCGGCAAGCGCGGGGGCGAAGCTGACGCCGTCGAAGATCTGGTTCGGCCGAGGGGCCAGCCCGAGCAGTTCGAGCAGCGTCGGATAGATGTCCGTCGTCTGCACGAGCGAGTCGCTGACGGAGTTCGCCTCGATGACTCCGGGCCAGAACACGACGAACGGGACGCGGATGCCCCCCTCGTACAGCGTCCCCTTGCCGCTGCGAAGCGGCGCGTTCGAGGTGACGGGCACCCCGTCCATGAACTGATGCACGGTCCCGCCGTTGTCGGACGCGAAGATCACGATCGTGTCGCCGGCGAGACCGAACCGGTCGATCGCGCTCAGCAGGCGCCCCACGTTGGCGTCGAGCGTCTGCACCATCGCAGCGTAAGTCGGGCTGCGGAACGATCCCGTCGCGAGGGCGGTCTTCGCGTTGGCCGCGACGAGCTGAGGCTTCGCCTGGTAGGGCGCATGGACCGAGAACGACCAGTAGTTCAGAAAGAACGGACGCGACTTGTTCTTGCGAATGAACTCGACGGCGGAGATCGCCGCGAGATCGTCGATATGCTGCCCCTGCTCGTTGAAGTAGCCGCCCGGCGCCGCCGCGCTCCAGGCTTCGGGCGCATCGACGTCGAAACCGTTGGTCGTCGGCACGTAGGGGGGGCGCCCGATATGCCACTTGCCGAAGTGCCCCGTCGCGTAGCCTTCGCTCTTCAGACGCTCGGCGAGCGTGACGAATGCGGGCCGGATGCGCGTGGCGCTGATCGGAAGCATCAGCTCTTCGTTCCGCGTCACGTCGCGATCGAGCCGGGCGGACAGCAGGGCCGCGATCCGGCTGCCGTGCGCGGTCAGCATCCCGGTCCGGGCCGGACTGAGACCCGTCAACAGGCTGTTTCGCGTGGGCGAGCAGACCGGACTGGCCGCGTAGGCGTTCGTGAACCGCATGCCGCGGAACGCCAGGCGATCGAGATGCGGCGTTCGATGCAGTTCGTGCGGGCCGTACAGCGACGTATCGGCCCAGCCGAGATCGTCGGCCAGAATCATCACCACGTTCGGCTGACGCGCTTCCGCGACCGCGGCGGCGCTGGCGAGCAGGGCCACGAAACAGGCGGCGAACAAGCGGACAGACATACGGGCTTCCGAACGGGGGAAGCCCAATATAGGGGTCGTAGGGGTCAAAGGCCATCGTCGCCGCCTTCGCCCCCGCTCCTCCGGGGCTCAGTCGCCCGCGTCTTCCCGGTCCTCGTCGGCTTCGTCCCCTTCGGACTGGACTTCGTCGAGTTCAGGCGCCGCCGGCGAATCCTCCGCCTCCGCGTCGAAGCCTTCGGGCGGAAGGAACTCGCCGAATTCGGCGCCTTCGCCGCCGTCAGGTCCGACCGGGATCGTCACGCAGCAGCAGCATCCCGACTGCGATAGGAGCGTCGCCGCCAGGCAAAACGCGGCGAGCGTCTGATTCCGATGCATCCCGTTACTTCCTCTCGCCGCGACGACTCCCGACTGCGGGAACGCTCTCCCGCGGAACGTTTCAGACTCGATAGGCGGACGCCGGAGTTTGTCCAGCGGAGAGTTCCGCATGGGGCCGCGCGTCGCTCAAACCTTCGATTGCCCGAGCTTCTCCGCCAACTGAAACAGCGTCCTGACCATGCATCCGGTGCCGCCGGCGTCGAGCCAGGGCTTGGGGGCGTCGAGAAACGAAGGGCCGGCGATGTCGAGGTGAACCCAGGGCTTGCCCTGCACGAACTCTTCGAGGAACTTCGCCGCGGTGATGGCGCCCCCCCAGCGACCTTCGCCGACGTTCTTGATGTCCGCCACTTCGCTGCGGATCTGCTCGCCGAATTCCTTGAACATGGGCAGGGGCCAGATCCACTCGCCCGCGGCGTCGGCGGCGGCCTTGACCTCTCCGTACCACGCTTCGTCGTTGGTCATGGCACCGGTAATGTCCGTGCCGAGCGCGACGACGCAGGCGCCGGTCAGCGTGGCCAGATCGACGATCCGCTCCGCTCCCCGTTCGACGGCGACGTCCAGTACGTCGGCCAGGACCAGACGCCCTTCGGCGTCGGTGTTGTGGATCTCGATCGTCTTGCCGCTGCGCGCGGTCAACACGTCGCCCAGCTTAAACGCCGATCCGCTGATGAGATTCTCCACCAGCCCGACGAGGCCGATCACGTTGACCGGCAGCTTCTCGCTGGCGATGGCGTGCATGGCGCCGACGACGGCCGCGCCCCCCGCCATGTCGCACTTCATCGTCTTCATGCCGTCGGTCGGCTTGATGGAGTAGCCGCCCGAGTCGAAGGTGACCCCCTTCCCGACGAGCGTCACATCCCACGGTCCGTCGCCGCGACCGCGGTACTCCATGATCACCATCCGGGAGGGTTTGTCCGAACCCTGTCCGACGCCGAGCAGCGACCCGCAGCGCTCCTTCGCGAGGCGCTTCTCGTCCCAAACCTCGACCGTGAAGCCAGCTTCCTTGCCCGCCTCGACCGCGCGGTCGGCGAACGCCTCCGGATAGATCTTATCCGGCGGTTCGTTCACCAGTCGGCGGGTCAGGTTCATGCCGCTGGCGAGCGCCTGCCCCCGCGCGAGCGTCGCGTCGGAACCGCCCGCCCACGCAAGCTGCTCGAAGGGGAAGCGCTTCTTTTCCTTGCGGTAGAGATCCTGACCTACCGACCCGACCAGCGCCCCGGCGAGACCGCTCGCCTGCAGGGCGGGGCTCCAGGTCGGCTCGGCGTAGATCGCGACCCGGGGGCGATCCTTCCCTGCCAGTTCCTTCGCGGCGCCGGCGCAGGCCTGGAACGCGCGGGTCGTCGTCGCGTCGCTCCGTTCGCCGAGGCCGAAGAGGAGGATTCGCTTCGTCTTGCCCTGCGGATGAAAGAGCGTCACCAGTTCGCCCAGCGCGCCCTTGAACTCGCCGGCGGAGCGCAGTTGGGAGATCGTCCCGCCGAGGCCCTGGTCAAGCTTCGTCAGCCACGACGTCTGATCGCTGTTGGCGTAGTGGCCGACCGCGATCGCGGAGCCTTCGAAATCGAGCGGATTCTCGGGAGCGGAAACGACCGGCATCAGACGACTTTCTCGCGACGAAGAACGTGATCGAGAGGGGGTCGTCATTCTACCGGGCGCGCGAACCGGGCGCGGAGGGGCGCCATTTCGCAGGTCAGGCATCGACTAGCGGGGGACGGAAGTCCCCCGAGTCCGTCGACCGAGCAGAGCGACGGTCGAGCGATCCTGTCGCCGAGCATCGGGCGATCGCAGTCTTCGACCGCGATCCAGACTCGGGGGACTTCCGTCCCCCGCTAGCCCATTCGAAGGACGCCGCAGTCGGTCCCGCAAGCATCGACGCTGAACGCTATCAGGACCGCCATAAGCTATCGAACGACCGGGCCGCTCGGACGCTCGCTGGCGAGGCGGTCGGCGTGGGCCTCGTAGCAGAGGCGATAAAGCGCTTCGCCGGGGGCGAGGCGCAGGGCTTCCAGGTAGTGCCGCGACGCTTCCTCGTGCAGGTTCATCTGCTCCGCCACGAGGGCGAGCGCGTGATGCAACTGCGCATCGCCGGGCTGCTTCGCGATCAGCTCGCGATAGAGACCGATCGCTTCGTCCAGATCGCCCATCGCGACCGCCCGATCAGCCTCGGAGCGCAGTTCCTGATCGACCGTCGGCATCATAAGGTCAGGCGTCAGCGTCGGATCGACGGCCATACCCGGAACGCCTTCGCCGACCGGCGACAAGCGATTGGGCGCGCGGTCGGGCGGAACGACGGATCGAGGATCCCGTTCCTTCGAGAACGAGGCCTCTTCGATCTTCGCGGCTTGGCCGCGCGTGCGATCGATGTGCTGCAACGTCTCCTGCTTCCTGGTCTCCCGCTCGGCGGAGATATTCTGCCACGCGGGGAACGTCGGGACCGAGGCGCATCCGCCGGCGAGCGTCGCCGCCAGGGCGAAGCGACTCGCCAGAGACAGGAGTCCGCAATCTCGCTGCTGTCTCATCAGGGAAGGTACTCCCGAGGCGGAGGCGGAACGACGTCGACGATCGGCGGAGTCATCGGCGCTTGCCGCGAATCCGTCGCGTAGGGATAAGCCTCGACCCGCGGCGCTCCTTCTGGATAGACCCGCGGCGGGGGCCCGGCAGGATAGGCCCCGAGCGGAGGACCCGCCGCGGGTGCGTAGGTCGCTCCCGCGGACGTCGACTGCGGAACGGGCGCTTCGTCGGCGGGCGGCGTCCCGGCGTTCGTCGGAACGAACGCGTCGGCGGGCAGCGGTCCGCACGCAGCGGGCGCCTCCATGTTCAATCTCGCGAGAATGTTCAACGCCGTGTCGTTCTTCGGTTCGAACTGCAGCGCGATCATCGCGTAGCGATAGGCCCGCTCGTAATTCGCGGCGATGTAAGCCGTCTGTGCCAGGCGACCGTACTGCTGCGCGTGGCGCTGGTTGGCGAGCCAGTGATACTTCTTGCCTTGAAACTGCGCGATCTGGCGTTCGGGCAGGCCGTCCCAGGTCGCACGCGGCTCGCTGCCGTCGAGCGGATCGCGGAGGATCCGCGGCGTGATCAGCACGATCAATTCCGTTCGCCGGACCGTTTCCGTGGTGTGCCGGAACAGGACTCCCAAGTACGGAACGTCGCCGATGATCGGCACCTGGCCCGTCTGAGCGACGGTCTCCTCGCGGATCAGGCCGCCGATGACGACCGTCGCGCCGTCGCGGCAGAGAATATTCGTCGTGACCTGCGTGGTGGATTTCTCCGGCAGGGGCGTATCGCCGACCAGTCGGACCTGGCCCGAGCTGAGTTCGGGATGGACCTCCAGCCGGATCACCCCCTCGGGCGCGATGAAGGGGCGGATCCGCAGTTGCGTTCCGACGTCGAGGAACTCGACCGTCTGCGTGGTCGCGGTTTCCGTCTGCGTGGTGCTGAGGTAGCCGATCTGGTCGCCGATCAGAATCTCGGCCCGCTGCTTGTTGACGCAGGTCAGCCGGGGTCGCGCGACGACCTGCGTGTCGCCGATCTCTTCGAGCGCTTCCACGAACGCGCCGACGTGGGCGCTCAGGAAGCCGATGTTCAATCCGCCGTCGGTGAAGTCCATCGCGGCCAGCGTGGTCGTCGGCGTGCCGCTGACGATCCGGGCGTGATCGCTCGCCCTCAGCAGTTCCAGGTTGATGCCGCAGCGATGCTCGTCGTCGAGTTCGACGCTCAGGATGACCGCTTCGATCGAGGCCTGCAGCGGCATCTGATCGACGCTCGCCACGACGGCATCCGTCTCGAGCAGCGTCGTTTCCCAATCGCGAATCAGCAGAATCTCTTCGCCCGCATAGGCGTCGCCGCCGGCCTGATCGCCGTTCGTCGCGATGCCGACTTCCGCGGCGGTCGTCACCGTCATTCTTCCGGTCTCGGACAGGATCGGCGCCAGCAGCGTCTGCAACTCGATGGCCGTCACGAACCGCGGGCGATAGACCCGGTGGTTCATCCGGTCGTCGAGCCGCTCCATATCGGAGAAGTCGCCCGGCTGACCGACGAACAGGAACGCTCCGTCGCGGCGCGAAACGTATCCATGCGCACGCAGCAGCGCCGTGAGCGCGTCGAGCCCGGAGACGTCCCGCAACGAGGCGCTGACCGTCCCCTCGACCGAGGGCGAAACGACGACGTTGAACCCGGCGCCCTTGCCGAGCAGATGGATCAGGTCGCGCAGCGGAATGTCGCGGTTCGTATCGAGTTCGATCGGGGCGGGCGGTCCGCCCGGGACCGGCAACGATTCGAACGGGCCCGCGGGAGGAGCCAGCCCCGGATCGCCGAATCGCGGAATCGCCGGATCGCCAGGGAACGGTCCCGCCTGAGCGAACCGAGCGACAGGACCGGCAGCGGTCGTGTTAGCGGGAGCGCCCATCCTCGCGGGAGCTTGAAAGGGAGCCGGAGCGAAGGCGGGACCGGCGAATGCCTCGGGCACGCTCGGGGCAGAAGCCTGTGCCGCCCGCTCTTCCATCAGGCCGGTCAGCCTGCCGACCGAGCGCTCCAGGCGTTCCATCCGTTCGTGGTTCGGGGCGGTCTCTTCATAGACGACCGGACGAATGTGCCGCGTCAGCGGCCGCTCCGAGGCATCGTCCTGCTTTGAGGAACTGGCCGCCCGCGGGAGTTGAGGGGCAGGCGGCGCGGACGAGGGTGCGGTCGTAACTTGCAGCGGCGACACGTGCAGAGTCGAAGCGTGCGTCTCTCCTCGCGGCGCATCGCCGAACAGCGCGAAGGCGAACGCGGCGATCAGGCCGAGTCCGAGCGCTACGGCGACGGCGAACTGGATGAAACGAACGGAGCGGGACATGCGGTCTTCCGTAACGGCTCGCCTCCGCGAGTCAGCTTCCTGCTGTTTTTCAGTAGGTCAGGCATCGCCTGACGGCTACTTCGCTTCGGTTCTCGTTCCGGCGGGTCGATGCCCGCCCTACGAAAGCAACGACGGACCTCGCATCCTCACTCAAGCCTCACTCCCTTTCGGGAACGCTGGTTCGCACGCCGGACAAGCTTGTTTTCGAAAGATTCAGTCGGACCGGCTCGCCTCCCGTCGAGGGGCGGATCGCGACGCCGTCGCTCTCGATTTCCAGAACTACCCACGTTTCGGGCTGACCTTCCGCGTCGGTCGCGCCCGGGACTTCGAAGCTTTCTCCCATCGCCAGCGTCTGACCGTCGAGGCGGACGAAGCGCTGGCTGCCGATCTTGAGGACCCCCTGTAACGTCATCGCCTGAGCCGCTTCCCGCCCCGGTTCCGGCGCCGGAGCCGCTTCTTCGCCTGACTGCGTTTCGCCCGACGTTTCCGCCTCTGGCTCTTCCGTCAATGAAACGACGGCCAGCGTCGGATCGCTGGCATCGAAAGGATCGCGAGCGATGTCGCCGCCAGCGCCGGCGGACTCAGCCTCGACCGAGGACTTCATCCAGACGAGCAGGTCTCCCCAACTCGGCTCGCCCGAATTCGTCGAACTCAGCCCCGCGTTTCCGCCGGACAGGAGCGATTTCGAGAGCGGGACCGAGGGGACGACGGGAGCGACGATCTGGGCCGAAGCGGGACGCGCCTCGACGGTCGGATCGACGTCTTTCGACGGCTTCCAGAGCATCCGGCCCCAGAAGACGGCGGCAACGACCGTACCGATCGCGAGAATCGCGGTCTTTTTCGGACTTCGCGTCAACTCCGTCTTCAGACGGCGTACTAAATCAGCCATGCGAACACGCCGCTCCTCGGGTGAAGCGACGCCTTTCTTCTATCGGCGAGGGGCACGCCGGCGTTAACGGATTAACCCGCGCTGCCGGCAAAAACCACGAAAACCAACGAACCGGCAAGGTCGCCCTTGCCCGCCAGAGCGCCATTCGGCGCTGCCGCATTTCCAGGAGCGTTCTGCCCCTCGCCGTCCGGCGTCGCCGCCGAAAGTCGACACTCCTGGATCTGCGTCGCGAACGGCAGTCGCTGGACCTTGGCCAGAAACGCCGCGAAACTCCCGTACCGACCTGTCGCTTCCAGACGCACGAGAAGCGTGTCGAACGTTTCGTACGTCGTGCCCTGTTCGGGCTGCATGGATCGCAGAGACAGACCGCTCTCTTCCGCCGCCCGGGAAAGCCCGGACAGCAACTCCCCGCGGCGACGCTCGGTCGACGCACGTTCTTCGCACTTCGTCAGGAAGGCCTGAGCGACGGCGATTTCGTCTTCCAGCCGCAGGAGCCCAGCCGCTTCCGTCGCGCCTTGCAGGGTCTCCAGCCGGACGCGTTCGACCTCCGCCCGCCGCTCGCCTAGCGCGATCTGCGCCGGACGGAAGACGAAGAAGGCGTACGCCACGGCGACCGCGCCGAGCGCGATGCAGACCGGCAAGCGATGCTTGCCCACCCGCTCGAGCAGGAGTTGCGTTTCCATTCCGCTCATCTCGGAGCCTCCTCGAATCGCTCCGTCCGATGCGTCGCCAGCGTCGGCGTCGCCAGCGACGGCGCCTGTGCCGTGACGGCAGGAGCGGACGACGCCGCGGGCGTCGGGACGGCGACCGGAAAGGATCGGTTTCGTTGAATGGTGAGCGAGAAGCGGACCGTCTCGGCCTGGCCCCGCGCGGCCTCGAACGAGGTGAGTTGGGCCGACAGTCCGAGCGGCGACCGATCCAGCGATTCCACGAACTGATGCAACGAGGTCACGTCGGTCGAGACGCCGGAGGCGACCCAGGTTTCCGTTTCCGCGAAGGCGCTGGTTCGACGTAGTCGATCCCGGTCGCGATCGATCGCGGAGAGATCGCCGCTGGTCGTCGTCGATGCCGCACCGGCGACCGCGGGCGGCGCGTAGGTCGGCCGGGAGAGCGTCTGCTCCGCGTCGATCCGCAGCACTTCCAGCATCCGGCAATTCTCCGGCAGCGAACGACTCAGTTCGGCGAAGAAGGCCGGCAGTTGGGCCGGGCGATGGGTCAGGTAAGTCCGCCGCACGAGCGCTTCGAGGCGATCGCGTTCCGCATTCGCTGCGGCCAGTCGCACGAGATCGGCGTCGACGAGCGCCTTTTGCGCCAGCGCTTCGTCCATGCTCGCCGCGACGGTTCGGCCGTAGACGTACTGTCCGATCGCGCCGCCGACGATGCCGAGCGTCACCGCGCCGGCGACGACGAAGACGGACCAGGGAAGTCCGCGTCGGCGACGCTGCGCCCGATAGCCGGCAGGCAGAAAATCGACGGCCTTCTTCATGCCTCGACCTCATCGAAGCTTCGCGAGGCCAGGCCGATCGCCAGATCCCACCCTTCGGCAGGTCCGTCGAAGTCCGTTCGCCAGCCGCGGAACGGTTCGCTGCGCGCACAGGGGAATTCGATCGCCGATGCGACGGCGTCGTAGGTCACGGCATCGACTTCGTCGCCGAGCGTGACCGCCAGGTCGAGCGTCTCGCCTCGAAACGCGACGCCGTGGTAACGCGCGACGGTCGAGATTTCGTCGACCAGTTTCTGCAGCAGGGGACGGAGCGCGCGCTGCAGCAGACGGGTCAGTTCGGGGTCTCGCGATCCGATCCGCCGGTCGCCCTGGTACAAGCGCGTGCGGCGAGCCTCGGCGACCGACAGCCGCAGCGAGTCGGCGGTCGCTTTGTTCAAGGCATCGGACCCGATCGGAAGTTGCCTGACGAAGAGCAGTTCCTCGCCCGAGCCGACGAAAACCAGCGAGTATTCGCGTCCGAGATAAAAACCGAGCAGACGCTTCGCCCGATCCTCGTCGCGGCGGAACTGCTGCGAGATCCCGCGCAGCAGCGCGCAGGGCTCGGCGTCGATGGCCGCGGGAACGAGTTCGGCTTCTTCCGCGGCATGCAGCAGCGCCGCGATGTAGGGGCGATGGGCGGCGAAGATCAGATGCTCTTTGACCAGACTGTCCGCATGGCGAATCTCCGCCACGGGCGACAGCCGCAGGTCGACCTCCGGGAGCGGCCAGGGAACGCGGCGTTCGACTTCCTTCAGCACGAACGTGCGCGACTCGGCTTCGCTCAGCCGCGGAATGCGCAGATTCTGCACCGACAGGAACGGGGGACGCACGCAGAGCACGACCTCGGCGCCCGACAGTTTCATCGAACGGACCCAGCGAGTCAGTTCGGCGACGACGGTCCGATCAGGCGCCGCTCCTTCGGGAGTGCGGCTGTTCTCCTCGCGCCACTCGATGCGGCGCACGATCCGACGCTCTTCCGGGTCGACTTGCGCCAGGCGAAAGCCGTTGCCGGAAAGAACCAGCCCCAGACGAGTCGAGGCCGTGGCGGATTGGAACAGAGACGAAAGCATCGGCGGGCATGTCGCAGACTGACGCAGCAGCCCGTCAGGAAAGAACGAGCCTGCCGAAAAGATAGGACGCAGTTCGCGCCCGCGCGCCGCTTTGGAAGGCCGGTCAGCCTTCGTCCTGAACCGCAGCCGCGGCGGGAGGGAGCGCGTCGGTCGTCGTTCCGATCGATACGACGCCGGTGACCGGGTAAATCCGCACGGGCAGAAACGACGTTCGGCCGTTATCGAAGGACGAGAGCCAGATCGTCACGGTCCGCCCGTCCGCGACGCTGCCGTCGGAAGCGAACTGCACGGGGAACTCGTCCTCGGCATACAGATTCGCCGGCTCGAACCCGGCGATGCTGACGTACTTTCCGTACCCGGAGCGCTCGCTGAGCGCGTACGTCGCCTGCGTTCGCGATTCGGAGGACCTCGTCTGAACGTACATCGGCAGCTCGTCGAACGCTGCGTTCGTTCCGACGTGCTTCAGAACGAACCGGCGCTCGGCGCCTTCGAACGTGATGCGATGGGGCGCCCCGCGCGACAGGGATAGTTCCTGCGCCCGTTCCAGATCGGCGGCCAGCATGTCGGCCGTCATCTGCAACCGCGCTGCCGGCGACGGCTCGGTCAGCGACACGGCCATCCCGGCGAGCGCGGCGAGAATCGCCACGACGACCAGAACCTCGATCAGGGAAAAGCCGCAGGAGTTTCGACGCATGCTACTTCGCCGCCGGGAGGCGCGCGTCCAGAAGGGCCGTCTGCTTGTCGATCGCTTCGCGAATGGCCTTCAGTTCGGCGAGCGTTTCGTTGCGCTGCGCCGCGGCGTTGGGAAGCGTCGGAGTTTCGGCAGCGCCTGCGGGAGCGTGCGAGCCTGCCGCCATGAGCGCGGCGCCGACGATCACAGTCGCCGCCGCGCCGAAAATTGCGCCTGCCGCGAAGGAACGTTGGGTCTGCATGGAACGATCTCCTGAAGTGCGTAGGAAAAAGTGATCTCGCTCGATGACGCCGCTCAGTTGGGCGACGTCATTCGCACGACGCGCCAGGTCAATCCTGACTGCGCATCGGGATAGTCGTACAGCGGCTGCGACGGGGCGAAGACGTGCTTCGCGGTCGCGCCCGTGACATCCTTTCGGATCTTGATCGACGGCTCGCTGGGGAGACCGTAGTTCGTTTCGAGGTAGAGCGGGAAGGGCTGAGTCGTTCCGCTTGCGCCGTACGAAGTGACGGCGCCGTTCCACGAAGCGAAGCTTGTGAAATCCGATCGTCCCCTGATCAAGGCGTGATGGCTCTGCAGCCCCCCCTCGATCAGGACGTCCTGCAACGACGTTCCGTCTTCGATCAGGAATTCGTCCCAGCAGATCACCGCGCCGCGCAGGGTGACGTCGTCGGCTGACTTCTTGATCGTCAGATCGTTCGTCAGACAGAGCGAAGGGATCGCCAGGCCCAGCGTCCGGCTGTTCAGATTCATCGCCTTGGGCGGGCTGATCGAGCAGCGCGAGCCCTCCACCGTCAGCGAGACGGAGGATTCCGACGCGATCAACGCGCCCGCGATGCTCACGTCGTTCCTCAGGGTCGCGCTCGACCTCAGCCGCAGCAGTCCCAGCGGGTTCGTCGTCGGATCGGCCGCGATCGTCAGGTTCTGCGGACTCGAGCCGTAGGTCGACGTGAACGACGGCATCGCATAGACCGGCCCGCCCGGGTAAAGCTGGTACGAATCGGTCGACGCCGACGGAACCGCCCACTCCAGATCGGGCGTGATGTTGACCTCCGTCTGTCCCAGTCGCGTCGTGACGTCGGTGCGCAGCTTGCTCGGCTGCGAGGCGAACCTGTATTCGACGTTCCCCACGAAGGGGCGCCGTTCCGTGCCCGACAGGGCCATCGTCTTCAGGCCGCTCAAGTAGGGCTGCCGACGCGCGTCGTCGTCGAAGTACTCCTTGCTCCACTCCTTGATCGGGTCGTTCAGCCGGGTCTTGCCGACGAACTGAAACGGCGGCTCGAGGATGATCTCGCCCGTCGAGCCGAAGCGGTCGATCTGGTAATACGCGTAGTCGTTCCGGTCGCCATAACCCGACAGCGTCCCCTGCAGCTTCTTGGGGATCAGTTCCACCACCGCCGTCGCGACGGAGGTCGTCACGGCCGACGGTTCGGAAGGATCGACCACCGTGGCCGTCGCTTCGATCGTGACGCGATAGGGGTAATACGCGTAGTCGGGCGACGACGGGGTCAGCGAAGCGTCGCCGGGAAGGTAGCGGACACGGAACGACGCTTCGTCGAGCCATGATCCCGAGAACTCCCAGTTCACGCCCGGCCAGCTTCGGCGGCGGATCACGTCGATCCCGAGTTCCAGCGAGGACTGCGCCGTTCCGTCCGCTCGCCGCTTCAGATTGTCCCGCGACGTCGAGCGCACGGAGAGGTCGCTCGTTCGCAGCATCACGACCGCGGTTCCCATCCCCAGCGCGAGCAGCGCGAGCGCGACGATCAGCGCGTACCCCCGCCGTCGCGACCGCGTGCGGCGCACCGAAGTTCGGAGGGAGGCTGGTCGCTTCATAGCAAGTGACGCCGGGGTCGTCATTTCTCCAGGATCGTCTTGAACGTTGCGCCGCCGAAGAAGACGCCCCGGTCGAAGTCTTTCAGAGAGGCTCCCTGTTCGGTGGGGGGCTTCAACTGAAGTTCGTACGTGACGTCGACCGTGCGGATGCCGGACAGGCTCCCGCCACCGTGAATGCTCCACGGCACGTTGGCCCAGGTGCGGGTTCCGGCGAGGTACTGCTGCCATTCGGCATTGGAGGGCGCCGCCCGCACGGCGAACGTCGCGTTACCCCGCTTGTCCGTGCCGTAGGCCTTCCAGTGAAGCAGATCGGTCCAGACCTCCGTCGTGGCGGTCGAATCACTCATGACGGAGTTGGCCAGGTTCGTCCAGGCGGCGGAGCCGTTCCAGGCCGGCGCTACGGCCGTGTCGTTCGCCCGGCGAAACTGCATCAGTTTGCCTGGCTCCGTCCGCGACGGCCCGATGAACAGGATTTCGTTGACGCGAGGCCGACCCGTCGGAGCGACCGGCGTTCCCAGCGGGAGCCAGAGCGCCAGCACGTCGGAAAAGGTCTCGCCCGAACTGGTCGACGTGACGACGACGGCGCCGGGAAACAACCGGCTGCTGTAGGTCGATCGGACGAGTTCCGTCAGCCGCTCCGTACTCCGACGGCCATGATGCTGCGTCTGTCGCACCGCGCTTACGTGCGTCGCGGCGCCGGTCGCGGCGTAGACGAGCGTTCCCAGCGCAGCGGTCATCATCGCCACGATTCCCGTCGCGATCAGCGTTTCCGCCAGCGTGAACGCACGCCGAAGCGCCGGGCGCCGGGCCCTGCGAGCAGCTGACATGCGGAGGCTTGGATCGATCATCGGGGCGTCAAAACGCGTAGTTTCGGCAATCCGTTCGCAGGTTCCGGGCCGTCCGAAAGTCGCTTCGCGCCGCTAGCCGACCTGAAAGGAAGGGAATTGCAGCGACCGGCGCGACGTTCGGAGGCGAACGCCGTTACGAAGTCGCTCTTCGTGCGGGGTCCGTTCAAGCGTAGGATGGGATTTGCGAAGCGACGTCCCGGGGCTCCCGCCAGACCGCAAGGATCGAAGCGACCATGCCGAAAACTCCGAACGAAACGGTCGTGCTGCTGCACGGTTTCGGGGGCAACCGGCTGTGGATGCGATACTTAGCGTCGTCGCTTTCGACGCAGGGCTACGACGTGCGGGTCTGGGGCTACCCCAGCCTGACGCTTCCGATCGACCGCATCGGCGAACGCTTCGCCCGCTACCTGGAAGAGGTCGCCTGCCCGCCCGCCGATAATTCGGAAGCGAATTCCGACGATCAGAAGTCGCCCCGCGCGGTGCACGTCGTCGCGCATAGCATGGGGAATCTGGTCACGCGCGAGGCGCTCGCTCGCGTGCAGGCGCCGATCCGGCGGATGGTCATGCTGGCGCCGCCGAACGGAGGCTCGTTCGCCGCAGATCGCTTCGCCCCCTGGGTGGGTGCGATCTTCAAGCCCCTTCGTCAGATGCGGACGTGCCCGGAGAGCTACGTCCACTCGCTCGCCTATCCCGAACAGACCGAGATCGGCGTCATCGCCGCGTCGCTCGACTTCGTCGTCGGTCACGGCAGTTCGACCGCGCCCCGGATGGTCGATCGCGTGGTCGTGCAGAACACGCACACGGGCATGCTCTTCTCGCCCGAGACCGCGCGGCACGTGGCGGCGTTCCTCCGCGACGGCAGATTCCGGCGCCAGGAGAGCGTCCCGGTCGACGCCGAGCGACGCGCGGCGTAGAGCCGCTCCTACACGTCGCACATCCGCACGGCCTTCTCCAGCCCGTCCCACGGATCGCGGGTCGGGATGAATTCGTGCCCGACGTAACCCTGGTAGCCTGATTCGGCCAGCGCCTTGATGATCGGCGGGTAATTGATCTCCTGCTCGGCGTCGAGTTCGCACCGTCCCGGGTTGCCTGCCGTGTGGACGTGATTGATGAACTCCTTGCATTCGCCGATGCGGCGGATGACGTCGCCGTCCATGATCTGGACGTGGTAGATGTCGAACAGCAGGCCCAGCCGGGGCGAGCCGACCTGCTTCAGAATTTGCAGGCAGTAGTCGACGTGGTTCCCCTGGTAGCCGGGGTGGCCCTTCATGTTTTCGTCGACCCGGCTGTTGAGCATCTCCAGCGACAGGTTCACCCCCTTCTTCTCCGCGTAGCCGACGATCTTTTTGAAGCCGGCGACGCAGTTGGCGATCCCTTCTTCCGGATCGATGGCCGTCGTCCGTTCGCCCGGCTGCGGGTCCAGATTCTGCGCCATGCCGGTGAAGGTGATGACGGTCGGAAAGCCGTACTCCGCACAGGCGTCGATCGAGGCGGTCAGCTTCTCGATGCAGTAATCGTGGTTTCCCGGGTCGTTCATCCCCTTCACGAAGCCGTGACTGCTCGCGATTGCGCAGGTCAGGCCGGCCTCCTTGACCGTCTTGAAGTGCTCGACGGGGACCAGTTCCACGCTTTCGCAGCCCAGCTTCTTCGCATGGGCGCACATCGTCGGGACGTCCCAGTAGTCCCTCCAGCACCAGTGAACGAACGATTGCTTCACGCGTCCGATGCGCTTGGCCGACTCTTCGGCGGGCTCTTTCTTCTGCACCGGTTCGTCTCCTGTCAGGGTCGCCGTCGCGGCCAGCGCCGCCGCAGCGACGGCTGACGATTGCAGCAGGGCTCGACGGGAGAATCCGCGGGAAGGATCAGCGGTCATGGGGGGGAACCTGAGAAGAAGAGGCACGAATCGCGTTCGTTGGCACGCGCAGCAGCCCAATTTTAACGACCAGGCAGCCGAACCGCCCGCCGAACGACCGTTTCGTTTATTTCGATTATTGCTTTCGCTGCGATTGGTGGCAGAATGTCAGTTGAAAGGAGACACGAGATATGTCGGCCATCACCCGCGTCGCGACCGTCGGATCGCCCCCTACTCCTGAAGAGGTTCGCCTGGCGGGCGAAGGCAGCGAGGCGCTCGCCGCAGCGCTTTCGACCGGCGCGTCGTCGTTTCGCATCGTCGTCGCCGCCGAGGGAGGCGCCGAAACCACGACGGTCGTTCCCGCCTCCGCCCTGCGGCTGCTGCAGACGACGCTGAATCAGATGTCGCAGGGAAACGCCGTCGAAGTCGTCTCTCTACCGGCCGAGTTGACCACCCAGCAGGCGGCCGACCTGCTGCGCGTCTCGCGCCCCTTCCTGATCGGCTTGCTGGAAAAGGGCGAGATCCCGCATCGCCTGGTAGGGAGTCACCGCCGTATCCTGTTTCAGGACCTCGCTACCTACAAGCGCATCGACGACGAGGCTCGTCACAAAGCGCTCGACGAATTGACCGCTCAGGCTCAAGAGTTGGACATGGGCTATTAGGGATGGATCAATCGCCCATCCCGCCGAAAGTCTTACTCGACGCGTGCGTGCTCTATCCCGCCGCATTGCGAGACTTCCTGATGAGGCTCGCCATCGTGGGCGTATTCGACGCTCGTTGGACCGACGCGATCCACGACGAGTGGATCGGCAGCCTCCTTCGGACGCGGCCAGAGCTCAAGGAACAACTTGCACGTACTCGATCGCTCATGGACGCAAGCGTTCGTGACAGCCTGGTTACGGGCTACGAGCGCCTGATCGAAGAACTCAACCTGCCCGACGAGAAGGATCGACATGTCCTGGCCGCTGCGATCCACGCAAAGGCAGACGTCATCCTGACCTTCAATCTCCGCGACTTCCCGCCCGAGAAGTTGACCCCCTACGGGATCGAAGCGAAGAGTCCGGATGACTTCTTAACGCTCCAACTCGGTTCGCGACTCGAAGATGTGTGCAGCGCCGTCAGACGCCAGCGTTCAGGTCTCAAGAATCCTCCGATGACCGCTTCGCAGTTCCTGACGAAACTTGCATCGCAAGGCTTGCCCCGAACGGCAGAGACCCTTCGAATTCACATCGAACGCCTCTAGTGTCCGATCGCACACGACGACCATGAACGCCTTCGAAGCCGAGATCCGCATGATTCCCGTCGCCGAGGGCGGAAGCAGAAGTCCGGTCTATTCAGGCTGGCGTCCTCTGCTCCGTCACGCGGAAATGCCTGAAGGCTATTTCTACGGAACGGAAGTGCGGCTGGAACGGGATCAAGCGGCGCCCGGCGAGACCACGAAGTGCGTCGTGCTATTCATTAACTCAGCGGCTTATTGGGACGGCGCAAAAGCAGGGGATGAGTTCTTGCTCTGCGACGGCCCGACTCCGCGAGCGAGCGGCCGCATTCTCGCGAAGGTCGACAATTCGGTCTACTGGCCGCCCAAATCGCCGTGAGGGGAACGCGAAGTCCAAGTTCGACGTCGTTCACCTTCGCTCCTCGAAGATCCTTCGGTACTGCTGGATCCGCCGGACCAGCGAGGCGGCGAGGAAGCCGATGATCAGCAGCAGCGCCTGGAACAGCACCGCGTGCGACCAGGGATCGCAAAGCTCGGGACGCAGGATCAGCAGCGACGCGTGGGCGAGCATCGTCACGCCGGTCATCATCGCGACCGACCGAACCTTCTCGAACAGCGCCGCGGCGAGCGTCAGCGTCGGGTAGCCGATCAAGAGCTGCGACGGGTCGTGCTGCGTCACCAGCAAGAAGATCGTCATGATCGCCGCGTCGAGTGCAAGCCAGATCGCCGCGACCGGCTGCTGGAGCGCCTTGCCCGCGACGAAGACCTGCAGGCCGATCGCCAGCAGCAGCCAGGCGACCAGCATACCGCTGATCCGCAGGTGATACGTCAGGTCGCTCCCCATCGTGATCCAGTTGAGCTGCACGATCACGAACAGAAACAGCAGCCCCCAGACGTGACTGGCCAGGAACGGATAGGTCCGGTTCCAGCGCCGCACCCGTTGAATGACGTTGGGGCGCGAGGCCTTCGTCGGCTCTTCCCGCTGGTACGCCCGCAGGTCGGCTGCCAGTTCCGCCGCGTCCGCATAACGCCGGCTCGGTTCGCGTTCCAGGCACTTCAGGCAGATCGCGTCCAGCGCTCGCGGCACGGCGGGGACGTACTTCCGCGTCGAGGTCGGTTCCAGGTCGCGCGTCTTGAGGATCGTCTCCAGGAAGTTCGCTCCCTCGATCGGCAGCCTGCCCGTGAGCGCGCGGTAGAGGATGGCCCCGATGGCGTAGACGTCCGCCGGCTTGCCGATCCGGCTCTGTTCGCCCCACGCCTGCTCGGGCGCCATATAGCCCGGCGTCCCCATCACCTGCCCCGTGTGGGTCAGGTCGTCGCCGCTGTCGATCGACTTGGAGAGTCCGAAGTCCGCGACGCGCAGCGTGGTCCGTTCCAGGCGTCCTGACGAATCGGACGCGGGCGACCGAGGGCTCGAACCGGTCGACGAAGAGTCGCCCCCCAGACAGACCGTGCTGGCGACGCCGCTCTCCAGCGAAGATGAGGCGGAGGAACGCCGGCCTCCCGCGCGATCGACCAGAATGTTCGAAGGCTTGAGATCGCGGTGGATGATGCCGCGGTCGTGCGCATAAGCCACCGCGTCCGCGATCTCCAGCGCGACGCGCGCGGCCTCGCGCGGCTCCAGCGTCCCCTGCTTCAGGACGGCTTCCAACGATTCGCCCTGCACCCACGGCATCGAGAAGTAACGGATGCCCTCGATCTGGCCGTACTCGAACACCGGCACGATGCCGGGATGATCGAGCGCCGCGACGGCGTGGGCTTCGTGCTCGAACCGCTTCAGTTCGTCGGGCGCCGCGAGCGCACCCGCCCGCATCAGCTTGAGCGCGACGGTCCGCCGGGGCTCCAGTTGCCGGGCGCGAAAGACGACGCCCATGCCGCCCCGCCCGATCGCCTCCTCCAGGATGTACCCGCCGAACTGTTCGCCGACGAGTCCTTCGATCGAGGCGATCCGCGACGCGGAAGATCGCCTCCTTCCCTGCCGCGATCTGTCGGCAGGAATCAGCGGACGCGAAGGGGCGTCGCCGGCACGCGAGGGTCGACTGAAGAAGGCGGAGTCCAGACCCCGACTGCGGCTCTCTTCGGAAGAGCGTTCGACCGCCGCCCGGAGCGGCGCCTCATCGTCCAGAAACTCCTGCAGACGCTCTTCCCAATCGGGACGTTCCGTCAGAGCCGCCGTGAGATCGCGCTCCCGCCCCTCCGCCCGGGCGTCGAGCCAGTCGGCCAGGAACTCTTCGAAGGAGTCCGCATCGTCTTGCGGTTCGGTCGGCGGCACGTTTCGTTCGTTCGAGCGGGTGGGCGGTCAGGCGCTTTCGATTCTACGCTCAAGGGAACGCTTCGCAGTCATCGAACCTGGTTATCCGCCCGCCGCAAGTTCCACCTCGAGCCGTTCGAACATCTGTAGCCAGCTCGGGTAGGCGCCCGTTCGCTTCGCGAGCGCTTCGCTCACGTTCTGACGTAGCGTCAGTCGCGTGCGGGCCCCCACCGCTTCGAACGTCACGTCGATCGTCGTCGATCGCGGCCAATCGGGATCCATGCCGAGGGTGGCCGGTTCCGCCGGTTCGCCCTGCTCGTTCACGATGCCGAGATCGAAGACGATCCGCTCCGGCACGACGATCCGTGCGAACGCTCCCCCGCAGCGACAGGCATGGCCGTCGGGCGACCTGATCTCCGTGCGGATGGCCCCGCCTTCGCGGAAGTCCCACTCATGGATCGCGATCGTGCAGCCGTGCGGCGCGTACCAGCGTTCCAGAATCGCCGGGTCGGCCCAAGCCTCGAAGACCCGATCACGCGGCGCGTCAAACAGTCGTTCGAGGAAGACCTGGCGATCCGTCGGCATGAGACTTTCAGCGGAGTTCATGGGTGTCTTCCGTAGGGTGGGTCATTGGCCCACCTGATGGCCAGGATCCGTCAGGAAGAGGTGGGTCAATGACCCACCCTACAAGAGCATGATCGGGCGATAAGAATCAGCTTCCGTTCGCCAGCGCCTCCCCCAGCCGTTCCAGCATCTGTTCGCCCCCTTCGCGGGCGCCGTACTTCTGCTCCATGAAGTCGCGTTCTTCCCTGGTATCCCAGACCAACTGCAACGTCACTTCCGTTCTTCCTCCGCCGAGGTCGACCAGCCGCCCCGTCGCTACGAACAGCCGCGGTTCTTCGGCGCTCGTGCCATGGTCGTACGCGAAGCCGCTGGGTCGATCGAGCTTCGTATAGACGACGCGGTTGGGATAGTCCGTGCCGTCGGGACCGTGCATGACGTACTCCCAGACGCCGCCGACCCGAACGTCCATCGTGCTCGTCGTCGTGGAGAACCCGTTCGGACCCCACCACCGTCCGATGTTCTCGCGATCGAAGAAGGCGTCGTAAACGAGTTCCCGCGGTGCGGCGAAGACTCGCTTCAGCACGATCTCGCGGTCGGAGGTATCCGTTGCAGCGTTCGCCATAGTCGATTCTCCGTGCGAAAGAAGGTCGAAGGTTTCTTGTAGGGCAGGCGCCCCGCCTGCCATCTGCGTTCAGTACAAGCTTCGAGGCAGGCGGGGCGCCTGCCCTACGAGAGCGAGACGTCGAACTACGTCTTCCGGATCACGACATGCGCGGCGTTCTCCGTCCCCGCATGCTCGACGCATTCGTAGCCCAACTCGACCAGGTTCAGCCCCGCGAAGAGCCGTTCCCCGGAACCAAGGATTACGGGCGCGATGGCCAGGTGCATCTCGTCGATCAGCCTGGCGCGGAGGTACTGCTGAATCGTCGCCGCGCCGCCGCCGATGCGAATGTCCTTTTCTCCCGCTGCATCCCGAGCGAGCCGCAGCGCTTCGTGAATGCCGTCGGTGACGAAATGGAAGACCGTGCCTCCCTCCATCTCGATCGATGCCCGGGGATGATGCGTGAGCACGAACGTCGGACAATGGTACGGCGGGTTCTCGCCCCACCATCCCTTCCAGGCATCGTCTGGCCAGTCGCCGCGAATCGGTCCGAACATGTTTCGCCCGAGGATCCACGCCCCCATATTGCGCATGCCGCGGGCGGCGTAATCCTCGTCGACTCCGGTCGTGCCTCCCTCCTTGCCGAACAGCACGCGCTGAAACGTCTTGGTCGGAAGGGCCCAGCCGTGCAGCGTCTCCCCGCCGATGCCGAGCGGATTCTGAAGACTCTGATCCGGTCCAGCGCCGAAGCCGTCCAGCGAAATCGTGAAGCTCTCGACTCTTACTTGAGACATCGCGTGTTTCTCTTCGAGGTTCTTGCAGGGCAGCCGCCCCGCCCGCCATGAACCGAACGTCGACTCGGACGGCAGGCGGGGCGCCTGCCCTTCAGGAAAGCAGATCCCTTCGGCGTAATTCTGAAGATGGTCGAACGCTTCGTTCCAGCCGTCGCGGTGTGAGTCGCGGGTCGCTTCGTCGAGGAAGCCGAACTGCTCGAAGACCATCCGCGTCCTGCCGGCTTCGTCGAAGAGCGTGATCGTCACGAGCGTCTCGTGCCCGTCGCCGTCCGCCTCTTCCCAGGCGTGCGTGAAGACCAGACGCTCGGGCGGCGAGATCTCGCGGTAGACGCCGCCGACGACGAAGGTTTCGCCCCAGGGCGCCTTCATGCCGGCTCGCCAACTGCCGCCCGGTCGCAGGTCGCCTTCGCCGAACAGCGGTTCGAAGTCCTTCGGATAACACCACGCGGCAAGCCGTTCCTGCTCGGTCCACGCCGCGAAGACCAGTTCCCGCGGCGCGTCGAACGTCCGTTCGATCGTCAGGCCGATTTCGTTCGCGTTTCGACTATCGCTTCGAGTCGTCATCTGATTTCTCCTCGGGTTCAGCATCGGAAGCAGGCGAAACGGATGACGTCCCGTCCGCCTGCTTCGCTTGCACTTCCTGAAGGTAGGCATCCAGCCGGTCGAACCGCTCTTCCCAGAGACGGCGATACTGTTCGATCCAGTCCGACGCCCCCTTCAGCGCCTCGGGCTTCAGCCGGCAGGGTCGCCACTGGGCGCTGCGACTTCGTTCGATCAGCCCCGCCCGTTCCAGCGCCTTGAGGTGCTTCGACACCGCGGGTAGCGACATCGCGAACGGCGCGGCCAGTTCCGTGACCGACCGCTCCCCTTCCGAGAGTCGCGACAGGATCGCCCTTCGCGTCGGATCGGCGAGCGCGGCGAACGTGACGGACAGTTGATCGGCGACCATGCCTGATTCGCTCCGTGATGCGGCAGAGAACTGTTCGCGGTTTCGCTACGGCTTCGCGGTCTCGGCGTCGAGGAACGACACGATCATCGGACCCAGCGCCTCCGCGTGCGTTTCGAGCAGCCCATGATCGGCGCCCGGCACGATCGCCAGCTTCGCGTCCGGCAAGAGCCTGAACGTCGCGACCGCATGTTCGGGTCGGACCACGTCGGCGTCGCCTGCGATAACGAGCGCCGGCGACGCGATCCGTTGCATCGCTGCGTCGGGAATGTCCTTGAAGTCGCGCATCCGCTGGGCCGCCTTGTCGTGAAACAGCCGCAGGTTCTCGGGCTGCGGCGCGACCTTCAGATAGGCCTGCTGCAACTCCTGCGGCATGGTCTCCAGGGTCGCGGTCTTCATGAACTGCCAGAAACCGGGGTCGGCTCCCTCGCGGCTGTAGAAGGCCGACGCGACGACCAGCTTGCGCACGACTTTCGGATGCCGGATCGCGACCTGCATCGCAATCGTGCCGCCGTTGCTGAAGCCGAAGAGATCGGCCCGCTCGACCTTCAGATGCTTCAGCAGCGCGGCCGTGTCGTCGGCGGACTGCTCGAATGTGAAGGGTCGATCGGCGATGTCGGCCGTATGGCCGTAGCCCTGCTGTTCGAACGCGATGACCTGCCGGCTGCGCGCGAGCGCGGGCAGGATCTCTCCGAACGACGTGCCGATCGTGTCCCCGCCCCCATGCAGCAGCACGAGCGGCGGCTGGCCTTTCGTGCCTGCGCCATGAATCTCGTAGTACATCCGCAGGCCGTTGACCGGTGCGTAGCCGGTCTGCACCGCCGGCAACTTCGCGTTCGGCGAATTGGGCTCGTTGGCGGACGAAGTAAGCGCCGCGGAGAGACTGGAGAAGACACAGAGCGCGACCGAACTGCACCGGCTGACCGCACGCATCGCCAAGTCCTCATTTAACCACTCGGTTACTTAACTGTATGGCAAAATACACTCGGAGACTCTGCGGGTCAATTCGTTCGCCCGGAAAAATGCGGCATCTGCCCGTCGCGCGAGGACGCTGCGTCTCTTGCGACCCCCTACTGCTGAGGGAACAATGACCGCTGCCTGCTTCTGCCGGCGTCACGCGGCCCCTCGTGCTTTTCTGCCGCGACGATTTCCCGCCTGTCGAGCCCTACGTCCTGTCACGGAGCGTTTTCGCATGTCCGTTCGTTATGCCCTCTGGACGCTCGCGTCGTTCGCGACCGCGTTCGTTCCCGCCCTCGCCTTCGCTGCCGACGATCCGGAAGCGACCTACACCGACGTCGCCAAGGCGCCGGAGAGCTATGCACTGCAGGGCGAGTTCGCCGGCTGGATGAAGAAGCCGATCAGCGAAGAGAAGATGGACATCGGCGGCCAGGTCATCGCCCTGGGCGACGACAAGTTCGAAGCCGTCGGCTACCCGGGCGGTCTTCCCGGCGCCGGATGGGTCAAGACGATCGAGCCCCACCGCATCGCCGGTCAGAAGGAAGGCGACAAGCTCGTCTTCGTCGAAAAGAAGGACGACGTCGAAGCCCGGGCCGAAGTCGTCGGCGACACGATGACGCTCTTCTACAACGGCGAGATGCGAGGCGAACTCAAGCGGGTCGAACGCAAGAGCCCGACGTTCGGGGCGAAGGCGCCCGAGGGGGCGATCGTCCTCTTCGACGGCACGTCCGCCGACGAGTGGGAGAACGGCAAGATGACCGAGGAGAAGCTGCTCTCCGCCGACACCTCGACCAAGCGGAAGTTCAAGGACTACACGCTGCACCTCGAGTTCCGCACGCCGTTCAAGCCCGCCGCGCGCGGTCAGGCCCGCGGCAACTCGGGCGTCTACGCGTCGAGCCGGTACGAGATCCAGGTGCTCGATTCGTTCGGCCTGAAGGGCGAGAACAACGAGTGCGGCGGCATCTACTCCATCGCCAAGCCGGACGTGAATATGTGCTTCCCGCCGCTGACCTGGCAGACGTACGACATCGATTTCACGATGGCGAAGTACGACGACGCCGGGAACAAGACGGCGCCCGCGCGGCTGACGATGAAGCACAACGGCGTCGTGATCCACGACGACATCGAGCTTCCGCACGGCACGCCCGGCAAGCTGCCCGAAGGCCCCGAGCCCGCCCCCATCTACCTCCAGGGTCACGGCAACCCGGTCGTTTATCAGAACGTCTGGATTCAGGAGAAGTAGGCTTCGCCGAGCACAAGCAACCTGCATTCGATCGCGACGCCGGGCAGGGAATCCTCGTCCGGCGTTTTCGTTTCGCGATGACGCTTCGTCGAGGATCGAACGTTGATACCGGACTTCCGCGATGACGGCTATTTGCCGGAGGGGCTGCACCTCGCCACGGAGGCTGAGGCGATTCTTCGCTTCGGAACAGACTCTCCCGTACGCCGCCGCCTGGCCTTGCGACTTCGGCGCTGGGTCGAACTCGCGCGTGCCGTTTCTGCCTTACGATTGTTCATCGACGGCAGCTTCGTTACGTCCATTCCGGACCCGAATGACGTCGACGCCGTCGTCTGGCTGCCAGGAGATTTCGCAACCCGCGCGGCCTCTGGCAACTTAGAGGCGATGGAACTGGAATACATGCTTGTGACCAGGCATCCTGAAGAGATTCTCGCAGCGGAAGATCGCCGCGACTGGAACGCGTGGCTAGAATTCTTCGGACGAACGCGGGAACTCGACGGCCGGCGCAAAGGACTCGTGGAGATCGAACTGTGATCACGACGCCGATCGAATACGAAACCGCGCAGACCGAACTTCGCAGCCTCGAAGATCGCCTGGACGAGATTCAGCGAGACCGCCCTGCCGGGGAAAAGGGTTTCACGAAGGCTGGAATCCGGAAGCTGATCGCAAGGCTTCACGAAGAATTGGCTGTCTACGAGGGG
This sequence comes from Lignipirellula cremea, assembly GCF_056501455.1. NCBI lineage: Bacteria > Pseudomonadati > Planctomycetota > Planctomycetia > Pirellulales > Pirellulaceae > Lignipirellula > Lignipirellula cremea. The sequence continues at coordinate 2,522,196 of NZ_CM151415.1, read as the reverse complement.
AGCGAGGAGGCTCGTTCGTCGTAGGAACGTCCGGATTCAGGTTAGGCACACGGCAATCTGCGCCGTCGATTCACGACGCCGGGCAAAGCGGTCTCTTCCGGCGTTTTTCGAATCCGAACGAACGTTGACCTCGGTTCGCCGCCGGCCTATAGTTTCCTAGGAAACCAAATGGCCGGACGGACGGTGGAGCGGAGGATGGCGAAGAAGCAGGCGGCGGAGACCAGCGCTCTCGAAGACCACCTCGGCTACTGGCTGCGGTTCGTATCGAACCATGTCTCGCACGCGTTCCAGGCGAAGGTCGAGGCGCTCGGCGTGACGGTCGCCGAGTGGGTCGCCCTGCGCGAACTGTTCGACGCGGGCGAGGTTCCGCCGAGCGCGCTGGCCGAGCGGCTGGGGATGAGCCGGGGGGCGATCTCCAAACTCGTCGACCGGCTGATCGCGAAGGGACTCGTCGAGCGCGGCGAAGAAGGCTCCGACCGGCGGTATCGTTCGGCGCGGATCACGTCCGCGGGCATGAAGCTCGTCCCGCGACTCGCCCGCCTGGCCGATGCCAACGACGCGGAGTTCTTCGGGCATCTCGATCCCGACAGCCGACGGCAACTCTCCGAAGCGTTGCGGGAGATCGTCCGCCGGCACGGCATGAAGAACCTCCCTACGGATTGAACGGATGCCGCCCCGCCGGAATCCGACGGACTTCGAACACCAACTCGCCACGGAGAACGACTGCATGAACGAAACGACGATCGCTACGGTCGAAGATTGCGTCGGCCTGACGCTCGAAGGCCGGATGCCCTTTCCCCAGGTGGTGCAGCGCCTGCTCGACGCCGGGATCGAGCGCTACTCCGTCGACCTCTGCCGCGCGGAGCACATCTACTATCTGCCTGACGGCGATTCGCACGTCGTCCGGCCGCACGATGCTGCCGACCCCGTCGCCAAGCGATTCTCGGCCCCCGAGGTCGAGTCCGCGGTCCGCGACTCGCAACAGGGTCGCCTCGCCTATCCCCAGTTCCTGCAGCGGATTCGCGCTGCCGGCTGCGTCGGGTATCTCGTCTCGTTCGCCGGCCGGCGGTGCCTCTACCTCGGGCGAACGGGCGAGTCGCATCTGGAACTCTTTCCGGGATCGGCGTGAGCGGACTTCGCTTCGCTTCTTCGCGCGAGCGCCGGCGACGGTAGACTCTTGAGCGACTCGCCTCTCGGCAATGTTGCCGTCGACAGGGGCGAAGGAGCCAGGGGAGTTGCCCGCACGTGATCGAGGAGGAGCCCGCAAGCGTCGCGCGAACGCATGAGTTTCGCGATCCGGTCCACGCGTTCATTCATATGAACTCGCAGGAGCGGGCGGTCGTCGATTCGGAGGCCGTGCAGCGTCTGCGGTACGTGCACCAGCTCGCGCTGACTTTCCTGGTCTATCCGGGCGCCCGGCATACGCGGTTCGAGCACGTGCTGGGGACGATGGAACTGGCCGACCGGGCGTTCGCGACGATCACCGATCCCGCGCATACGCAGCATCTGCCTGACGGGTTTCTGCCCTCCGCGAAGGAGCTGGCCTGGTGGCGGCAGTCGCTGCGCATGGCCGCGCTGTGCCACGATCTGGGCCATCTCCCCTTCTCGCACGCCGCGGAGAAGATGCTGCTGTCGGGCGGGCGAACGCACGAACGCCTGACCTGGAAGCAGATCCACGGCGAAGAGTTGTGCGACTTGTGGCGTCGCTTCGACCCGCCGCTCGATCCGGAGATCGTCGGCAAGATCTCGCTCGGTCCGCAGGAAGCTTCGCAGGCGGCCGGACGCGAGATCGCCTTCACCCCCTGGGAGCGGCTGCTGTCGGAGATCATCGTCGGCGACGCGTTCGGCGTCGACCGGATGGACTACCTGCTGCGCGACTCGCATCACACGGGCGTCGGCAACGGGCGATTCGATCATTACCGCCTGATCGAGACCATGCGGATCTTGCCCGCCTGGGGAGGGACCGACGCGCCGCTCGCGCTCGGCATCGTCTCGGGCGGCCTGCGCAGCGCGGAGGCGCTCGCCCTCGCGCGGTACTTCATGTACAGCCAGGTCTATCACCACCCGGTTCGCCGGGTCTACAACCTCCACTTGCAGGAGTTCCTGCGCGAGTGGGGCGGCGGGGGCGAAGTTCGCGAAGAGACCGACTGGCTCGCGCTGACCGACAGCGAAGTCCTGGCCGCGATGCGGGCGACCCTCCGCGATCCGGACCATCCGGCCCACGACTCGGCGGAGCGGATCCTCAGGCGAAAGCACTTCCGCGTGCTGTACGAGCTCAATCCGCTCGACGACGCCAAGAACCCCCGACTGATCGAGGAGGTCTACGCGCTCGCGATCGCGCGGTTCGGTCGCCGAGCCGTGCTGATGGATCGCGCGTACGGCGACTCCCGCTGCGCCGATTTCCCGATCCTGTCGCGCGACGGACGGATCCTGCAATCGTGGGAAGCTTCGGAAGTGATGAAGACCCTCGTCCCGGAGGCGAACTTCGGCTACGTCTTCCTCGCGCCGGAACGTCTGGCCGAAGGCCGCGACTGGCTCCGCGGCGAGCTGCCGAGGTTGCTGGCGGGGTGAACCGAACGCCCGCCCGCCTCCCTTGATTCATCGACAGGAAAATAGTCGACGTATCATCCATCTAGGCGCACGAGGCGCCGGCGGACGATAATCGGCGGAAGACGACGACGTTCAGCGGTTCGTATTCAGGCGACAATGACCATGGCGCGCGGTCCCGGCATCTTCGGCTCGATCGGCCTGTTCATCCTGCGCGTCGGCGTCAGCAGCTTCATGCTGATGCACGGCTGGGGGAAGCTGCTGAAGGTGATCGAGGGGGACCTCGCCTTCGCCGATCCGATCGGCCTGGGGGCGGAGACGAGCCTGACGCTCGCCGCGGCTGCCGAGTTCGGCTGCGCGATTCTGGTGATGCTCGGCCTCGGGACGCGGTTCGCCTCGATCCCGCTGGCGTTCACGATGGCCGTGGCGGCGTTCACGGTCCATCTGAACGATCCCCTCTTCTCGGCAGGCGGGCCCAGCAAGGAGCCCGCGCTAGTCTTCGGCATCGTCTACGTCGCGCTGATCTTCACCGGCGCCGGATGGTTCTCCGCCGACGGTCTGATCCGCACGCTCTTCAGCGCCAAGCGCCGCGAGGTCTTCATGGAAGAAGACGACGCGAAGCCCGCGAAGTGACGCGCCGCCCGTCAAGCAAGGGCGTCGCTCACGTCCCCTCCACGAAGATCGCGCGGTAGTCGGCGCCGAGGAAGCGATGCTTCCTGGCGTCGCGATAGGCTTCGCCGTCGTACCAGGCCTTCGCCTCCGCGAGGGACGGGAACTCGACGATGACGACGCCGTCGGCTTCGGGACCCTCCAGCGTTTCTGACGTTCCGTACGCGGCCAGCACCTTGCAGGCGTGGCCTTCGAGAGATGCGCCGGCCTTGGCGGAGTAAGTCGCGATCTCCTGCGGATCGCGGATCCGTTCGCGAATGAAGATGGCGTAAGCGTGCATCGGCGGCTCCTAGTGTTGTGAAGGTTCAGACGACGGTCGTGCGGGGAAAGTCGATCGCGCTCCAGCGTCCGCCGGTCATGACGTTCCGCTGTTCGGGGTGAGCGAGCAATTCGTGCGGGTAGCCGAGCGGCGTCACGCTCGCCTGGTCGAGCCGCGCGAACGTCTCCGCGTCGAGCGCGATTTCGGCGCCGGCGAGATTGTCCTCCAACTGCGCGAGCGTGCGCGGTCCGAGGACCGGGAAGACTCCCTTCGCCCTGGCCCAGGCGATCGCGAGCTGCGAAGGCGGAGCGCCCAGATCGCGACCCGCCGCTTCGAGCGCGTCGAGCACGCCCGCGTTTCGAGCCGCCTCGTCGTGGAGCACGCTCGACTGCAGTTCGGTCGCCCGACCCTTCTCGCCCCGGCGATACTTGCCCGTGAGCAGTCCGCCGGCCAGCGGCGACCACGCCATCGTCGCCAGGCCGAACGCGTCCGCCATCGGCAGCATCTCGCGTTCGATCGTGCGCTGGAGCAGGTTGTACTCGACCTGGATCGCGGCGACCGGCGCCCAGGCGTTGCGATCGGCCGTCATCGCGGCGGCGGCGATCCGCCAGGCGGGAAAGTTCGATAGGCCGGCGTACAGGATCTTGCCTTGCCTTACGAGATCGTCGAGCCCGCGCATGATCTCGTCGACCGGGGTGACGCCGTCGTCCATATGGACGAAGTAGAGATCGATCCGGTCGGTCGCGAGGCGCTTCAGGCTGCGCTCGACCGATTGAACCATCGCCTTGCGATGATCGCCGACGTTCCCGAGCGACGGTTTCGGCGAATCGCCGCGGCTGAACTTTGACGCGATCAGGACGTCGTCGCGGACCGAGGCGACGCGCTCGCCGATCAGGCTTTCCGACTCGCCGAACTGGTAGTTGTCCGCCGTATCGATCAGGTTCCCGCCCGCATCGAGATAGCGCTCGACGATCGCCGCGACTTCCTGCGCGTCGGCGCCGTAGCCCCAGCGGGTGCCGAACATGCCGCCCCCCAACGCCAGCTCCGACGCCTTCAGTCCTGTCCGCCTGCCGAATATCCGGTAACGCATGTTTCGAGCCTCCGAGTCGACGTTCGTTCCGATCGCCTGCGATCAGATTCCCTGGACTTTACGAGCCTAGCTTTACTAAGTAAAGTAGCTTCTCATCGCAAAGCCGCTTCACCGGAGTAAAGCATGGAGCCGAACGAGCCTGCTTCGGACGACTACGAATACGCCCCGCTGACGCGGTTGATGGACCTGCTCGCCAGCCGCTGGACGCTGCTGTTGCTCCATCGACTGCACGTCGACGGACCGCGGCGATTCGGCGAACTGCGGCGACGGCTGGGGGCGATCTCCACCAAGACGCTGACCGAGCGTCTGAGAACGCTCGAAGCCGAAGGACTGATCGAGCGAGCCTACGAACCGACCATTCCGCCGCAGGTGACGTACTCGCTCGCGGAGAGGGCGCTGGAACTCGAGCCCGCGATCCTCGAACTCGACCGTATCGCGGAGCGGTGGTACGGCACGCCGCGACCTGCAGCGGCAGCCGAGCAGCCGAAAGCGAAGAAGGAAGCGGCCGCGAAGAAATCGGCGAAGCGCACGTAACGAGCTTCGCGGGTCAGGCGCTCTCGCATTCCGCAGCGCGGGCGAGGAGTAGTTCGCGCTCGCGTTCGTTTCGCGTCTGCGAAGCCGCGCGTTCGAATTCGACGCGGGCTTCGACGAAGCGACCGAGCTTGAACAGAAAGTCGCCCCGGACGCTCGGCAGCAGGTGGTACGACGACAGCGCCGTCGACGCGAGCAGTTCGTCGACGACCGCCAGCCCGGCCCGGGGACCGAAGGCCATCCCCACCGCGACCGCCCGGTTCAACTCCACGACGGGCGACAGCGTCCTCGCAGCAAGTTCGCTGTAAAGCCTGGCGATCTCGGCCCAGTCGGTCGCCTCGGGCACGAGCGCCCGCGCATGGCATGCGGCGATCGCGGCCTGCAGGACGTAGATCCCGTGCTCTCCTCCCAGGCGGTTCGCTTCGTCAAGCGCGGCCAGTCCGCGGCGAATCAGGATCCGGTCCCACACGGAACGGTTCTGTTCCAGCAGCAGCACCGGCTCGCCCCGCGGTCCTCTCCGCGCGCGGAGCCGCGACGCCTGAATCTCCATCAGCGCGACGAGACCGTGAACCTCCGGCTCATCGGGAGCCAAGCCGGCGAGCACGCGCCCCAGCCGCAACGCCTCCTCGCAGAGCGCGGGCCGCATCCAGTCGTCGCCGGCCGTCGCGGTGTAGCCCTCGTTGAACACCAGGTAAACCACCTCCAGCACGGAGGAGAGCCGGGCCGCGAGTTCTTCGCCCCGCGGCGTCTCGAACGGAACCTCTTTCTCGGCGAGCGTCTTCTTCGCCCGCACGATCCGCTGGGCGACGGTCGATTCCGAAACGAGGAAGGCCCTGGCGATCTCGTCCGTGCTCAGACCGCAGAGCAGCTTCAGCGTGAGCGCGACCCGCGCCTCGGTCGAGAGGACCGGATGACAGGCGGTGAACACCAGCCGCAGGAGGTCGTCGCCGACGGGATCGTCCAGGCGGGCGTCGACCGACTCCAGCGGGTTCGCCGGGTCGGCCTCCAGCCTTCGCGCGATGTCGTCCTGCTTCCGCTCGAACAGGCGGTCCCGGCGGATGCGATCGATGGCCCGACGCTTCGCCGCGGCCATGAGCCAGGCGCCGGGATTCCGGGGGACGCCTGACTCGGGCCACTGTTCCAGCGCTGCGACGAGCGCGTCCTGGGCCAGCTCTTCGGCCAGTCCCACGTCGCGCACGAGACGCGCCAGGCCGGCGATCAGCCGGGCCGATTCGATCTTCCAGACCGCGTCGATGGCGCGGTGAACGTCTGTCTCTGTCACGCTGCCGATCAGAGCGCCCCGAAAGGGCTGTCGCAAGTCTACGAAAAAAGGGCGAAAGCTTCGGCTGGGCATGCCGCAGTCACGAAAAGCTCGGGAGGACCCATCCCCCAGCGGCAAGGAAGCCGTCGCTTGCCGGAGCGTCTCGTAACTGCAAACCGCCTGACCGAACCCCACGCCCTTCTTTCAGCGACCGCCGGTTCCGCTGGTCGTACCAGCCGCGTCGGTTGCACTATAGATATCGCACGATCGCAGCCTTCCTCTTTCGCCTATTTTGACGATCGACTGGATAACTATCGCAAACTGCGAAGTCCAGAAAGCGCAGGGGCGCAAGGCAGCTGGGCGAATATGCGGCGATCCTGCCGAATGCTCCGTGAAATCTGTCCTTAGCGATCATGCCCGCTCGATAGAACCTGCGGATCAGGCGGTTTGTTCCGCAGGGGCGAAGACTGCTGATCCGCTGGACTCTCCAGACATCGAGGATCGCATGCGTCGTTCGCAATTCTTGGCCGCAGCCGTTTCGGCCGCCCTCGCGCTGCCGGGAACGTCAGGCTATCTCGTCACGCTCCGCGCGGAGAAGCCTCGCGTCGCGGATGCGGTCGCGTCGTTTCTCGATTCGCTGACCGCTCCCCGTTCGGCGAGCCACGGCCCGACCTGCGGTTGCGGCAGCTACGTTCCGCCGCCGAAACCGACCTGCGAGGCGGAGCCCATCTGCGGCGTCGAACCGACGTGCGGCATGGAACCCGTGTGCGGGGTCGAACCGCTCTGCGGCGCCGACGTCGCCGGCAGCATCCCGTCCGCTTACGGATCGGACGCTTTCGCGCCTCATACGCGGCAGCGGCATGTTCCGATCCGCATGCGGATTCAGTCGCATCCGACGATTAACGTCGACCGCACGTTCGCGCCCGCGAATCGACTGCCGCCGGCGCCGAAGCTGCCGACGGTCGAGCGCGAACTGACCCCGTCGTCCGCGAACTCGAAGCCGGCGAAGAGTCCCTTCGTCCGCGAGCCCGATCCGGAGCCGAGCGCCTCGGGTCCCGTCGCCTCGACGCCGCTGCCGCTTCCGGAACCGATGCCGGAACCCGTTCAGGAGCCGGCGCCCATGCCGAAGCCGGAGCTTCCGCCGGAGCCGGAGGAAATGCCGGTTCCGGAACCGATGCCGAGCCCGAAGTACGATCCGGTGCAGGCGGCGCCGAAGGCTCGCCCGGCCCGGACGAAGCCCGCGCCTCCGATGCCGGTCATTGAGGAACCCGCAGTTCCGACCGTCGAGGAACCCGCAGTTCCGGCCGTCGAAGCGCCCGCGGCCCCGGCGTTCGAAGCGCCGGCTGCTCCGGCAATCGAAGAATTCGTCCCGCCGACCGCTGAAGCGCCGCTGCCCGAAGCGGAGCCTGCGATCCCGACGCCGACGACCGAGCCCCTGCTGACCGTGCCGGCGCCGGCGACGCCTTCCGCGGCGAAGCTGACCCCCGAACCGCGTCGGCTGGCGCCGCCCCGCCCGCTGTCGAATTCGCTCCCCTACGATCCGACGGATCCCTTCGCCGACCCGCCTGCGTCTGACGCGCCCGCGCCTCGGGCGACGCCGACGACCCAGGATCGCTCACCGGAGAGACTGCCGACCGGGCCCGAGATTCCCCGCTTCGGCGCGGAAGAGTTCTCGCCCGTCGGAACGGGAGTCATCGTTCAGCCGACAAGCGGCGTCGCCAGCGACAGGCCGGCGGTCCGTCCCGCGATCCGCATCGTGCCGGTGAACGACCTGCCTCTGTACCAGGCGAGGTAGCGAAAGCCGCCGGGATCTCGATTCACGAAAAAAGCGGACGGCCGATTCGGCTGTCCGCTTTCGTTCGTACTTGCTCGACGCGAGTCGACGTTACGCGCTCGCGTTCCACCACCACTTCGTGCCGACGTAGCCGCCCTTCTGACGAGCTTCGCCGACGGCGGCGGAGGCCTCCGTCTTTTCGGCGACCTGCCACGATTCGATCTGCACGCCGCCCGAGGCGGTGATCACGAAGTCGTTGCCGATCCGGATGAAGCTGCTCTGGGTCGGAACGCTCTTGGGAGCGTGCAGCGCCGTAGCAGTCAGGCGTTCGTCCTGTCCCGACAGCAGCGGGAGCGAGCAGCCCGCCTTCTCCAGCATGCCTTCCCGCTTGATCAGGGCGGCGACGACGCTCACGTCCATGATGTTGCGGAGATCGCCGAACGCGGGGTCGACCTTGCAGAGTTCGTCGAACTTCTCGGTGAAGGCATCGGCCCAGCGCTGGGCCAGCGGGTTCGCCTTGCCGGCGCCCTTGACCTCGCCCCCGTCGATGAATTCGTCCTCAGTCATGGCCTTCACGCCCTGACCCTTGATCTGGAAGGCCAGGCCGTCCTCGCTCCGGGCGATCGGATCGTACGACGGGGCCAGCCACCACCGCGGCGTCATGTTGTTCGGCTTGGCGCCGCGCTGCTGCAGGATCTGCAGGAAGCTCGGCAGGTCGCGAACCGGCGCGGGCTCCAAGCCCATGCCGTACTGCTTCATCCGGAAGTCCGCCGCGACGAGCACATGGGCGAAGCGCGAGTCGCCGGGAACGCCGGTGATGCTGACCACCTGCGGGCCCATCGCCTGCTGCACGCCTTGCAGGACCGCCGGGTTGACCGTGCGCTGCTGCGCCAGGAAGGCCTGCAGTCTGCGGCGACCCTCTTCGGTCGGATCGATCGAGCAGGTGATGCCGCCGCCGACGCGGGCATCGTCCACCGCACGCATCGCGACGATGAAGTCTTCGAGCTGCAGCACGGGGCGTCCGGTCGTGACGCCGACCACGGCGCCGAGTTCGTTGACCTTCCAGCCTTCGCCCGGACCGGCCAGAACGATGTCGTTCTCTTCCGGGTGCACGAAGACGTACTCGATCCGCTGCAGACCGGCCATGTAGCGAACTTCTTCAGGAAGCTCGCCCGAGTTGTTCTTGATCGCGTCCTCGATCGCCGCTTCGAGGCCCTTGAGCGAGATCATCCGCATGCCGACAGGACGGACCAGATCGGCGCCCGCGCCGGCCGTCTCCTTCGCCATCAACTCTCGCAGAGTCGCCACCTCGGCCGGGGTGATCCGTCCCACGACGCCGGTCGCGTCGACCGAAACGCCCCCGACCGCACGTTGAACGAATCCGGCATGCACCGGGGCTGCCGTCAGAGCGAGGACCGCCGCCGTGCCCAGCACGGCGGTAGCGGAGCCCGTGCGACGCGCGAGCGAGAGAACCAGACCGGAAAGCGCCATCAGAGGAGCCCCTCCACTTGTCTAAATGCGACCGTCGGATGCGAAACGGAAGAAAAGTCGGAGCGACCGGTCATCGAAGGATGAAGAGCGCTCCCGAACGCCTGCGGCCTGCGCAGTCGAAGCGTTCGGTTTCCTGGCGTCCGGACGGAAAGTGTGCCCGTCCTCAAAATAGTTGGCCCCCCCGACGGCTGCAAGCGACGTTCTCGTCAGCAGTTTCGCCCTTCAGGCCGCGCCAGGGTAGCTTATGCGGGGCAAGCCCGCGTGATCGCCTGCCTCGGAGCGGGGAGTGCGACCCCCCGCGAATCCTATTTCGCACGAGCGGGTTAGGGACTCAGAGGGCTCACGCCCACCGCTCGGGAATTCCCGACAGCCCTGCCGAATGCAACGATTCTCCCGTTCGTCGCATCGAACTCCGACGCCTGATGGGCCGAATCGGCTGCAAGTCCCGGCCCCGGCTCGCGGTTAGAATGATTCGGCGGTCGACCCCGCGCCTCATCTCTTCGCGTCCGCTCCGTTCGGCATGCAGTCCTATCTCATCATCCGCGAAGGGGCCAACTGGTCCGACGTCTACCGGCTGGAACCGGGGCGCTCGGTGACGATCGGGCGCTCGCCGACGAACGAGATCGTGGTCCGGAACCGGCAATGCAGCCGCCGGCACGCCGAGATTTTCCAGGCCGAAGGACGCTGGACCGTCCGCGATCTCGACAGCCGGAACGGAACGCTGGTCGCCGGTTCGCGAATCGTGCAGGACTGGAAGCTGGCGCCGGGCGACGTCATCCGCATCGCGCAGTCGCAACTGGAATTCGTGCAGGACCTCTCCGTCGCGTTCCGCGAGGTAGCGGTCGCGCCCCCGATCGCGGGCGCGCATGACGAAACGGCCATCACCGCGACCGCCGCGGAACTCGCGCGAGCGTCGGCCGATTCGGCGGTCGCCGACCTCGGCCCCGCGCTGATCATGGATCGCCGGGGGAGTTCGCGACTGCTCCACCAGGACGGCCCGGACGAAGACGGCGAGTTTTCCGTCGCTGCGCCGAAGGTAGGCGAAGCGGGCATGCTGCTCTGCCGCCTGGCGTTCAAGATGGCGGAGCGCACCGATCCGAACGCCCTCTCGCGTCTGGCCCTCGAAGCCCTGTTTCGCGGCGTGCCCGCCGGCGCCGGGGCCGTGCTGCTCGCCCCGCGCGAGAAGCGGGAACGGATTCGACCGGAGGATCTGGAACTTCTCAGTTCGCGCTCCGCGGACGGAAAGTCCTATCGACCGCTCAGCCGCTTTCTTGCCGAGACCATTCTTCGCGACGGCGAAGCGGTGATGGCCCGCAACGTCGCGGGCGACTCCGCTTTCGGCAGTCCCGACAGCCAGGGCGAGTTCGCCGCGACGAGCGTGATTTGTGCGCCGCTGCGGGTGGCGAAGCGTCCGGTCGGATTGCTGCATCTCTACTGCAACGACGACGAGCGAACGCTCGAATCGGACGACCTGGAATTCGTCCTCGCCGTCGCCGAGATCATGAGCCTGGGCCTCGACTCGATCGAGCGGCAGGCCGCGCTCCAAGCCGACCTGTCGCATACGCGCAGCCAGGTCGAACAGCTTCGCCAGCGCCTGGGCGTCGAAAGCAAGATCGTCGGCAGCGGCCCCGTGATGCATGCCGTGCATCAGCAGATCGGCCGCGCGGCTCCCAGCAAGGCGACGATCCTGATTCGAGGCGAGAGCGGCGTCGGCAAGGAACTGGTAGCGCAGGCCGTCCATGATTCGAGTCCGCGGAAAGGCGGCCCCTTCGTCTGCCTGAACTGCGCGGCCCTTTCGGAAACGCTGCTCGAAAGCGAACTGTTCGGCCACGAGAAGGGCTCCTTCACCGGCGCGACCGATCGCAAGATCGGCAAGTTCGAACAGGCCGACAAGGGAACGATCCTGCTGGACGAGATCGGGGAGATGAGCCCCGTCGTCCAGGCGAAGTTCCTCCGCGTGCTGGAGGGGCACCCCTTCGAACGGCTGGGCGGAGCGCGGCCCATCAAGGTCGACGTCCGCGTCATCGCGGCCACGAACCGCGACCTGGAAGAGGCCGTCCGGGACAAGACCTTCCGCAAGGATCTCTACTTCCGCCTGCGGGTGGTGGAGATCCTGGTCCCGCCCCTCCGCGACCGGGGCGAAGACGTCGTCGAAGTGGCCGACCATTTCCTCGAGCGGTTCAAGCAGGAGACCGGTCGCAAGATCCGCGGCTTCACGCCCAGCGCGATGGAACGGATCCGCCGGTACGAATGGCCGGGCAACGTCCGTGAACTGAAGAACGTCGTCGAGCGGGCAGTGCTGTTGGCCCAGGACGATCTGATCGACGAGGTCGACCTGGCGCTCTCGCCCCTCTCGTTCGCGGACGACGTCTCCGACGAGGCCAGCGGCGTCTGGCGCCCCTGCACGCTCGACGCGATGGAGCGTGAGCACATTCAGCGCACGCTCGACCGGTTCGACTGGAACAAGAGCCGCACCTCCAAGGTCCTCGGCATCGAACGCTCCACCCTCGACCGCAAGATCCGCCGGCTGAACATCGAGCGGAAAGAAGCGTAAGGTTCACTCCCCGCGTAGTAGTCGACCTGGCTTTATTCGTCAGGCGGAGGTTAACCTGATTTCGCGGAGGGAGTCGAGGGATCGTTTTCGATTTTCGCGGAGGCAGGGATGCCGGCAACGAACGAAAAGCTGGAAGTTCGTCTGACGCCTGAGACCCGGGCGGAGCTCGCGGCGTTCGTCCGCAAAGGGGACTCGCCGGCGGCGAAAGTTCGCCGGACGAGGATCCTGCTCCTGTCCGATCGCGAGCACGTCGACGGTCGTCGCACCGACGGCACGATCGCCGAGATCGTGGGGCTCTCCGAGCGGCAGGTCTGCCGGATTCGGCAAGCCTTCGTCCGCGAAGGAAACGTCGCCGCGGCGATCGAACGGAAGGCCCGCTCGGCTCCCGGCGTCCAGCCGATCTTCGACGGTCGCTCCGAAGCGAAGCTCGTTCTGCTGGCCTGCTCGACGCCGCCCGGCGGACGCAAGGCCTGGACGATGCAGCTTCTGGCCGACGAGGCGATGCGGCTGTCGATCGTGACGAAGGTCTCCGAAGAGACGGTTCGCCAGACGCTCAAAAAAACAGGCTGCAGCCCTGGCGGACGCGGCGCTTCTGCATCCCGGAGAAGGATCTCGCCCGCTTCGTCGCCCGCATGGAGAAGCTGCTCGACGTCTACGCCGAATCGTTCGACGACGAGCACGTGCTGATCTGCATGGACGAGGCGGCCAAGCAGATCCTGGCCGACGTCGAGCCGTCGCTGCCGATGACGCCGGGCCAGCCCCGCCGCGAGGACCATCACTACGAGCGCCGCGGCGTGCGGTCGATCTTCTTGTTCTTCGATCCCGTCGGCGGCTGGCGTCGCGTCTCCGGTCGCGACGGTCGAACGCGAGTCGACTGGGCCGAAGAAGTCGCCGAGCTGCTCGAGCGGGACTATCCCCGGGCCGAACTCGTCACGCTGGTCTGCGACAACCTCAACACGCACGACGTCGCGAGCCTGTACCATGCCTTCGACGCCGAGCGGGCGCATCGCCTGGCCCAGCGCCTGCGGATCGTCTACACGCCCAAGAACGGCAGCTGGCTCAACATGGCCGAGTTCGAGCTTTCCGTCCTGACGCGGCAGTGCGTCGGGCGACGCTTCGAAAGCGCGGCCGAGATGGACGAAGCGATGGCCGTCTGGCAGCGCGAACGCAACCGCCTGCGTCAGGCTGCGACCTGGCGCTTCACGACGGACGACGCTCGCGTCAAACTCAAACATCTCTACCCCAACGCCTGACGAATAAGGCTTGGTCGACTAGTAGGTCAGGCATTGCCTGACGGCTAGTTCCATGCCGCGTCGGATCGATGATGACCGGGCGGCTTACCGCGTTGCTCTCATCGACTTCGTCCGCCCAGGCTGACGAGCGCCGCGGGCAAACAAATCGCCACCAAAGCCATCTTCAAGTAGCTGTCAGGCAATGCCTGACCTACGAGAACTCCGACCGCCGGCGCCGCGTTTGCGAGATGCAGTCTGGTCCTTGAGCCCCTGCATCGCGAGACGCTGGTTTGTTCCCCGTTGACGATCCCATTTGCCGCCGATTCCCGAGCGCCGGGCGTGCGATCCGCGCTTGCTTGTCGGACCTTCGCGCGAGCACTGCCGGGTCCGTTTGGTCCGAATCGTTCGCTGCGCGGCCGCTGAACCGGATCGCTGACGCACCGATCGGGGAAGTCCCGGACTGCGACCGACTTTCGAGCGAGAAACTTGCAGACGAAAAAAGCCCCGCACAGAAAGATGTGCAGGGCTTTCGACGTTTCAACTTCGAGCGGGCATCGCGGAAGGCGAAATCACTCGTCCGCGGTGGCCGTCGCGGGGACGACTCCGGACGACTCGGTCTCGGCCGCAGGCGTCGCCTGAGCCAGGACGGGTTCGCTGGAGGCGACCGCGGCGTCGACGAGCGAGGCGACGGTGTTCTCCGACTGCACGCCGACCAGGTTCGTCTTCTTCCATCCGGCCCGCGCCTTCGCGAACAGGATCAGTTGGGGAATCGACTTCCCCTTCATGAGCTTCCGTGCGAGCGTCGGATCCTGATCGAGATCGACTTCGGCGTACTCGACCTTCGAGAGCGTTCCGCGCTGGGCGAGCTTCGCCAGCGCCGCATCCTTCATGACGTGGCAGGCAGGGCACCATTCCGCGGTGACCAGAACGAGGAGCGGACGACCTGACTTCTCCATTTCGGCGTAAGCCTGGTCGTAAGGCTGAGCGGTGGCGACCAGCGAGCAAAGTTGCAGGGCGGTCGTTAGCGCTAGTCCGTGCATCAAGCGTCTCCGTGAGGAGGGAAGAAACGTTCCGTGCTTCGTGGAGACGCGGTATCCGTACGTGTCGCGTCCCTGCGTCTCCGGGGGCACGACTCAGGGGAAAGCCATGCGGATTTGCGGTCGGTCTCTTGCGGGTCTCGCGACCGACCAGGCGGGGAAGCGAGGAATCTAGCGGTCGTAGGGGCCAGCGCCAACTAAAAAACCTGCGCAGAACGCATCGAATTTGACGCCGCGCACGCAAGGTCCCCCTATCGCTCAAGATGCGCCCGCACACGCTCCTAAATAGGGCTTGGAAATTTATCCCGCGCCCTGGTAGGGAAATCCCCACCGATTCGGTGTAAAACTCGTCACTCCCCGGGACAGGGGGTCTTCCGGAGGCCGTTTCTGCGACCCGCAGGTCACCGGAACGATGCCCGATCGGCCTCGCGTTTCATGCCGGATGCGAGGCGTGAACGGCGAGTTGCGGCGCCTCCCGGACGCGCGGGAGTTTGGCCGATCCGCGGGAGTTCCTTCATGGAATCTTCCCCCGCTCTGTTAAAACAGGGCTAGCTCGCTTATCGCGAAACCGTAGCGGCCCGTGCGCCGTTTCCGCGACGATTTAGATCGCCGGGAACGCTACATGTGAGTGCGACACGCACTAGCTCGCTTTCTTTCCGGAGGACGGCACGGCATGAAGCTCCGCGTCGGAGTGGTCGGCATCGGGGATGCCTGGGAATCTCGTCATCGGCCGGCGCTCCGTGCGCTCTCCGATCGCTTCGAGGTCCGTGCGGTCACGAGCGAAGTTTCGGCGAAGAGCGAACGAGCCGCGCGCGAGTTCCACGCGGTCGCGACCGACGGCTATCGCATGCTCGTGTCCCGGCCCGACATCGACGCGGTGCTCGCCCTGGCGCCGGAGTGGTACGGCTCGCTGCCGATCTTCGCGGCCTGCGACGCGGGCAAGGCGGTCTTCAGCGCCGCGGAACTCGCCGCCGATCCGGTGCAGGCTCGGGCGATCCGTGACCGCGTGGTCTCCTCCGGCATCGCCTTCATGGCGGAGTTCCCCCGCCGGCAGGCGCCTGCGACGCTCCGTCTGAAGGAGCTGATCGCGACCAAGCTGGGCAGGCCCCGGCTGCTCTTCTGCCACATGCGAACGCTGTTCGACCCGCCGACCGGACGGCTGAAGCATCGCGCGATCGCGAGTTCCAGCACGCGGCACCTGATGGAGCTCGTCGACTGGTGTCGTTACGTGGTCGGTTCCGACCCGAGCAGCGTTCTGGGCGTGCGGCACCAGTCGAACGTCGACGCCGCCGAAGACGATTACCAGATGCTGAGCCTGGACTTCTCCGAACCTGGCGAGTTCGCGAAGGGTCCGATCGCCCACGTCAGTTGCGGGCGCTACATGCCGCAGGGATGGAGCGAAGCGATCGCCTTCCGTCCGCCTGCGGCGCTGCAAGTCTGCTGCGAGAACGGCATCGCCTTCGTCGACATGCCCAGCCAGCTCGTCTGGTTCGACAAGGCGGGCCAGCACATGGAGTCGCTGGAGAGCGAGCGGCCCATCGGCGAGCAGATGTTCATGACGTTCCACCGCGCCGTGACCAGCCTGGTGCGGCGCAGCTCCGACCTCGAAGACGCCTACCGCGCCCTCGCCGTCGTGCTCGCCGGCCAGCAGTCCGCCCGCGAGAATCGGCGGCTGCCGATCGAGCTTTGATCGCTCGATCGTACTGCCTCTCCTACTCCACGATCCGCAGCACGATCGGCTGACTGACGAGGCCGCCGTCGGAATCGGCGCGGAGGTGGAACAGCCGCGTCTGCGGCTCGGCGATCGCGGAGGCCCGAACGAAGAACGTTCGCTCGGACTTCTCCTCGACGATCAGAAGACCGTTGAGACCGACGTTATCGACGAAGACGCCGTGCGGCAGGTTGCGGCCCGAGTCCTCGTTGCCGAAGCTGATGCGGCTCTTCACTTCCTTGCGATCGACGTCGACCCGCAGCTCGATCGTCTCGCCCCGACGCAGCGTCACCTCCAGCGGACCGGTCGGTTCGTCGGCGGCGGGAACGCTCGCTTCGCCTGAAACGCGGGAGACGGTCATGCCGATGGCCGGAGCGCCGGCGAGCTTCGGCAGTCCGAGACCCGCGACGTCGCGCTGCACCTGCTGACCGTCGACGTCGGCCCGGGCGATAAGGCGGACGGTCTTCCATTCTTCCTCGGTCGGAGCCTTCGCATCCGCCGCGGCGTAGATCGCTCCCCAGGCCTTGAGCTGGCCCGCTTCGATGATCGGCGTCGTGACCGACCAGCCCGCGGGCAAGCCTTCGATCGCCAGTTCGATCTGACCCTCGAAGCCGTCGATCCGATCGGCGCTGAACTCGATCTCCCGTCCGCCGCCCGCGGGGACGGCGTCCGCCTTCGTGACGCTCGCCTTGACCGAGAAGCCCGGCTGCGCGGGTCGCACGGTCAGTTCGTACTTATGAGCGTCCGAACCTTCGCCCCGCACGTCGCGCACCCGCACGACGTACTCGCCCGATTCGGCAGGCGAAAAGAGCAGCTTGGAATCCTTGCCCAGCTTCCTCTCGCCGTCGTCGTCGTTCTCGTAATAGATATCGAAGACGGGCAGCCCGTTCGGCAGCGGCTCCGTCCCGGGCGGAACCTCGCGCACGATCCAGCAGGGCTCGCCCAGCGCATGCGACAGGGCAGGGGTGTCGAAGTAGGTTCGGCGATTGCCGAACCCGGGATAGACCTTGAAGCCGGAATCGGGTCCGCGGGGATAGAGCCAGAGCTTCACGACCTCTCCGTTGGCGTAAAGCAGGTCGTCCAGTTCCATCTCTTCCCAGTTGTGGACGCGGAAGTCGTCGGAGACGTTCGAATCTTTGCCGCGGAACGTGAAGTAAGAATCGCGCACCGCCTGCAATCGCGTTCGGAGGATCGGCGATCCGTCGGCGGAGAGAACTTCGACGAACGTATCGGCAGGGGAACCCGACCGCGCGGCATTCGTTTCGATGACCCAGCGCTGGCCCGCTTCGGCGCGGAAACGAACGCAGTCGACGTCGCCGGGCTGCGCGAAGAGGCCTTTCATTCGCAGCGGCGCTTCGCGGACCGTGACGGCGGCAGGGTCGTCGTTCGGCTCCGCTTCCTCCGCAGGTTCGGGCAGCGGCATGTCCGCCATCGAAGCGACGGCGACGGCGCCCTGAACGCCGGCGACCTCGCCGGACGCTTCGGGATCGATGGCTGGAAGGTCGAGGATCTCGATCGTGCCGTCAATGCGGGAAACGGCCAAGCGATCGCCCTCGGGCGAGAAGGCGATGCCGGTCGGCGTCGCGGGCTGCGTCGGACCGACCCAGGCGAGCGACAGGTCCTTCGTCCGCCAGACCTTCAGCGTTCCGTCGTCGGCGATCGACGCGAGAATCGGACGCTTCGCCGCGAGCGCGATGTGCGTGACCGTACCTTCGTGCGCGAAGCGGGAATACAGGATCGGGTTGATCTTCGCCTCGGTCTTGCTGACCCAGTTCCAGCAGCGGATGCGGTGATCGGCGCCCGCGCTGTAGATCCGGTCGAGCGTCGGGTCGAACGCGCACGTCCACTGCTCCGCTTCGCACTGGTTGAGCGTGTCGAGCCGCTCGCCCGTCGCGACCGACCAGACCTTCGCCGTTTCGTCCGCGCTCGCGCTCACGAGGCACGTGCCGTCCGGGCTGAACGCCAGATCGAAGACCGCGCCGTTGTGACCCGTCAGCGTGCGAAGCGTCTCGCCCGTCTTCGCGTCACGAAGCAGGATCACGCGGTCGTAGCCCGCCGTGGCGAGGATCGTTCCGTCGGGAGAGAGGACGGCGTCGTAGAGCGTGTCGGAGTGACCGGCGAACTTGCGAACCTGCGCGGGATCTTCGACGGCGACCAGCGCCGCTTCGCCGCCCGCTCCTGCGACGCCGCCGGCGGCGACGAGCGTCTTGCCGTCGGACGAGAACGTCAGTCGATTGATCTTGCCCGCAAGTCCCGGGATGACTGCGTGGTCCTGCTCTCGTGCGGCTGGCCCGGAAACAGGAGGAGCGATCCGAGCCTCGCCGAAGCCGCCCGTCGCCAGTCTCTTTCCATCGGTCGCCCACGCCACGGCGGTCGTCGCGCTCATGCCTTCCGCGGCGGCGACTTTGGGAAACGTCGGCATGGGGCGAACCGTCTCGCCCGTCGGGCCCTTCGCACCCGCGTCGATCCACTTCGCGAGCGTCGCGATCTCGACCTCGGTCAGCGGATCTTCGCCCTCGGGCGGCATCTTCGGGTCCATCGTCCCGGCGCTCATCAGATAGAGCCGGCTGGAACCCGACTCGCCCGGCGTAATCGCGGGGCCATGCTCACCTCCCCGCATCAGGTCGTCGTACGTCGCGAGCGAGAGCTTCCCTTCGGTCTCGAGATCGCCGTGACAGCCGCCGCATTTGGCCGTGAGGATCGGCAGCACGTCCTTCGTAAAGTCCGGCGCCTCCTCCGCGGCGAGCAGCGACGAAGCCGCCGTCAGACCGACGATCAGAACCATTCGCATCGAGAAAGCGTTCATCGCCTCAGTTCCGTACAAGCTTCGAACATCGTTCTTCGTAGGGTGGGTCATTGACCCACCTGTCGTTCTCACGACACTGCCGGATCGATCCACGTTCCGCGTCGATCGATTACCCGAAGCGGCAACGCGGCCCGCAAGGAAGGTGGGTCAATGACCCACCCTAAGAGTCGCGTCCGCCGTAGGTCTCGTCACTTCTGAAACAGAAACTCCCGGCTCGACGTCAGTGACCAGTAGAGATCTTCCAGCCGCTTGCGGCGCTCTTCGGCCGGCGGGTCGCCGAGCAACTCGCGAGCCTGTTCACGCTCCGGTTCGGTCGGCTTTCGACAGACCGTTCGCAGGAAGGCCCGGTCGACGATGTCGTCGGCGTCGTCCCACGCGGCAAGCTCCTGCGTGACGACGCTCTTTTCGTCGGCCAGCTTCTTGTTCAGCGTCTCGCCGTTGATCAGATGCAGGGCCTGCACCATGCTCGGGTCGCTCGACCGTTCGCATTCGCAGGTGATGTCCCGCGGGTTGCGCCCGAACGTCGACAGGAAGTACGACTCGACCGCCGAGTCGTAGAGCTCGATCGCCCGCGTCCCGACGGGATAGAAATCGGTCTTCTGCTTGTCGGCGCCTTCGAACGCGATCTGGTCGAAGTTCGTGGGCACGCCCGTCGCCTGCGTGATGACGTCGTGCAGCACCTCTGCCGGAAGCCGCCGGGGATAGAACCGCGAATAGAAGCGTTCGTCGCCGGCGTTGAACTCCGTGGCCTCGGAGCTTCGCTGGTAAGTCTCCGATAGGACGATGTCGCGGATCAGCGCTTTCACGCGGAAGTCATGCGCGACCAGTTTCTCCGCGAGGGCGGCGAGCATCGGCTCGTCGCTGGCCGGGTTCGAGACGCGGAGGTCGTCGATCTGCTCCACGAGCCCCACGCCGAAGAACGACGCCCAGACGCGATTGGCGGCGGCTCGTGCGAAGTAAGGGTTCTCCGGCGAGACGAGCCAGTCGGCCAGCGCCGCCCGGCGGTCGCTGGGATCGTCGAACGCCATCGGTTCGCCGTCGAGCGGCGTGGGAGGCTGCGGCTTGCCCGTCAGCGGCTGAATCAGTTCGCCGCGGGTCGCGACGTAAAGCGTCCGCTTGCCGTCGCCGTTGCGCGACTCGCCGCCCCAGCCCTTGGTGCGGACGCGGGAGAAGCAGTTCGCGAAGGCGTAGTATTGGTCGTTGGTCCACTTCTCCAGCGGATGGTTGTGGCACTTCGCACAGGCGAGCGACAGGCCCAGGAAGGCCTGCGAGACGTTCTCGCTGACGGTCTCCGGATCCTGGTGCAGGGCGTAGAAGTTCGTCGCGCCGTCCTCGGTCGCCTCCCCTTGCGCGGTGACGATCCTCCGCGCGAACTCGTCCCACGGAACGTCCTGCTCGACCTGCCCGCGGATCCAGCCGTAGTAGGCCTTCACCGCGTCGGGCCGCAGGCGACGCCCGTTGACGAGCAGCACGTCGGACCACTTGTACGTCCAGTAGTCGACGAACTCGTCACGCGCGAGCAGTTCCTCGATCAGGCGGTCGCGCTTGTCGGGCGCGGGATCGTTGAGGAAGCGGATCGTCTCCTCCGGCGTCGGCTGCATGCCGATCAGGTCGAGCGTCACCCGGCGCAGAAAGGTCTGGTCGTCGCAGCGAGGCGACGGCTCCAGGTTCATCCGCTCCAGCCGCGCGAGCGACAGGTCGTCGATGAAGTTCCGCCTGGGCGCGTTCGCGTAAACCGCTTCCGACACGTCGTGCGGATAGGGAACCGTCACTTCCGCCACGGCGAGCTGGCTGGAGAACCAGGCGCTGATCGCCCCGCCGCCGTGACCGATCACGGCGGCCGTGCCGGCATCGTCGATCAGCGCGACGGATTCGTTGGTGGAGGTGAACTTCGTGCGACGCGTCACGTCCTCGACGCGTCCGTCGGAGTAGGTCGCCGTGACGACGAACGGCTGGGCGTCGTCCTTCGACAGCAGCGCCGCGGGCGGGAAGATCTCCACCTTCGTCAGCTTCGCGTCGCCTGCCTGCGGGGCCGGGGCGCCCTGGCTGATCCACTCGGCGAGGACGCGGTAATCGTCGCTGTCGACGTCGAGCTTCAGGCCGCCCTTATGCGGGAGCGTGCCGCTCGGCTTGGCGAGCAGCAGGCTTCGCCCCGGATCGGCCAGTTCCACCCGGCGACCGTTGGCCTCCTGCGTCAACACGAAGTGATCGCTGGCCGGGTCGTACCCGCGAAGCGAAAGCTTCAGCCCGCCCTTCCCCGCGAGCGCGCCGTGGCAGGCGCCGGAGTTGCACCCCAGCTTCGACAGCACGGGCAACACGTGCCGCGTGAACTCCCGCTGGGCCGGCTCGCCCATTCCGTCTATCCGCACCGGAACCGTCGCCGTCCGCTCGCCCGCACGGATCGTCGCCGTCGTCTCGCCGTTCGCGAGCGGATAAAGGGTCAGGCCGTCCACCCGGGCGATCTGCGGATCAGCCAGGTCGACCTGCACGTCCGTCTGGGGAACAGCGGCGCCGACGTCATCCCCTTGAGCGGACTGCACCAGCAGGCGCTGACTCGCCGCGGGACCGAACAGTTTCGCGGTAGTCGGGTAAACGACGATTCGCTCGGCTTCTTCGGCCTTGGTCGGATTCGCTCCCGCAAAGGCAAAGACCAGAGCGAGGCCGACGGACCATCGAAGCGCCGAAACTCGGCACGGGAGGCGCAGGGGGAACATGCGGCGTCAGGCGGAGGGAGGGGCGGAGACGCGACGAAAAGCGATGCGCCGGCGCTCAGCGACCGACGACCCTCCAGCCTACTCGATCGAAGAGCGTCGATCGAGGGAAAGCCCGACGGGGTCGCGACTTCTCTGAGCGGAGGGCGTGAGCCCTCCGAGCGTTCGGCGTTACGATCGGTGCGGACTGGGAGGGCTTACGCCCTCCGCTCAGGGGGAACGCGTCGATATCGCCGGTAGAATCAACAGTCTAACGCTATCGAGTTGCAGTCCTGTCAGAATCGATCGCCATGAGCCTCTTCCGCATCGCGATGGCGAATATCCAGTTTCCGGACTCGCCGCAGGACTCCGTCGAACGGGCGATGCTGGCCATCGAGCAGGCAGGTCGCGATCAGGCGAAGATTCTCTGCTTCCCCGAATGTTACGTTCCCGGGTATCGGGCGCCGTCGAAGAACGTGCCCGTGGTCGACGAAGCGTTCCTGAAGGGAGCCTGGGCGGTCGTCGCCGAGGCGGCGAAGCGCGCCCGGGTGACGGTCATCCTCGGGACCGAACGGTTCGTCGACGGCAAGCGGACGGCGACCGCCCTGGTGATCGACGATCAGGGAACGCTGGTCGGATTTCAGGACAAGGTCCAGATCGATCCGTCCGAGGAGGGCATCTACTCGCCCGGTTCAGGCAGGCGCCTGTTTCACGCAGGCGACTGCACTTTCGGCATCGCGATCTGTCATGAAGCGTTTCGCTATCCGGAGACCGTTCGCTGGGCGGCCCGTCGCAGAGCGCAGATCGTCTTCCATCCGCAGTTTCATGAAGCGGAGGCGGGATCGTATCGCCCGACGACCTACGGCGATCCCGCGAACACGTTTCACGAACAGACGCTGTTATGCCGGGCGGCCGAAAACACAATCTGGTTCGCGACCGCGAACTGTGCCGGCGAGGGCTCTCCGACGACTTCCGCCGTCGCACGCCCCGACGGCACGCTGCTCTGCTGGCAGCCCTACGGAAAGGAGGGCCTGCTCCTCGCGGACCTCGATCTCAGCGCCGCGACCGGTCTGCTGGCGAGCCGGCTAAAGACCGAAGCATGATCCCTCACGGGGTCGTGCTGACGGGTTCTTCGATCGGCAGTTCCGCGGAGGCGGGCGCGACGGCGGCAGCTTCGCCGACCGGCTTCTCGACCCGGATATAGCCCCCCGCTTCGACGATCGCGGGCGCCGTGTTGGCGAGAACTTCGCAGCCCGTCACGAGCACGCGGGCCTGACCTTCCGCACGGATCTGGGCCTCGCGGTTGTCGCCGACCAGACTGTCGATCAGCGAAGCGCGACTGGCTCCGCCGAACGAGACGCCGGAGCGACCGTTCCCGCGGGAAGTGACGTCGACGATCGCGACGTCGAAGGCGTTCGAGTGGACGTTGATGCCGTCGACCTGGAAGCCCTGCAGGATCACGTCGCGGATCTCGACGTTCCGCACTTCGTAAAGCGTGATGCCGACCGGGTGGAGCGCGCAGGCCAGGTCGTAATCGAGCGGAAGCTTCCCAGGCTCGGTCGCGAAGTAGATATGCGACCCGACGATCGCCCATTCCTTCGGAGCCAGTTCGGGCACGGCGCCGTGCGTCGCGGCCTTTTTCTCCACAAGCGGCAGGCCCGCGTCGTAGAGCACCTGATGATGCAGACGGTAGGGCCGATAGCGGAACACGTTGTCGCGGTAATGCTCCCACTGCAGGTGGGGCACCGGCGTCGTGCCGTCGATCACGGACCCGTTCCCCACCAGCCGGAACGGGAAGTCGACCGTGCCGCTGTGACGGCCTCCCTGGACGGAGACCGACTCGCGATAGGGTTCGCCCGTATTGGCTAGGACGACCGTATCAGCCTTGCCCGCGGAACGCATCGCCCGGTCGATCGTGCGGAAGGGTCCGCTTCCCGCGATGGAGTTGTCCCGGGTGCTGCCGTCGTTCAGGTCCGATCCGGCGACGTTGTCGACGAACCACTCCGCTCCCTGAACGGGAACGCCGGTCGCGAGCGCCAGCAGGAGACATCCGACGAAGAAGCGCACAGGCGTTTCGGTCCTGCAGAAGGTCGCGCAGCCGAATACGGCCGGGCAGTCAGAACGGACTCGGAGAGAAGCGGCCCAGCGAAGCGACCGACATCAGGCCGGACGATCCGCAAAGTCGCTACAGTCTAATCAGTCGCTGCGATCGGTCCAGCGATCTCGCCGAAAACCGCGAGCCGCCAAGTTTGCGGACCGCGCACGCGAGGACTAACCTTGACGATCGTCATAACCTGCCCAAGAGAATCGACCGCTACGTCCGGCAGCTTGAGCACAACTGAACGAGGTCCGACGTGAAAGTCTCCCCCATCGGCGCCGGCGACTCCCGCAGAAGCTTCCTGCTCGGCTCGGCAGGGCTCTTGCTGGCTGCGACCGCGTCGCGCCCGTTCAGCGCCTTCGCGGCGGAACCGATTCCCCGCATGGGCGAATCGTTCTTCAAGTTCAGCCTGGCGGCGTACAGCTATCGCAGTCTGCTGACCGGCGATGCTCCGCCGCTGAAGCTGGAGGATTTCATCCGCGACTGCGCCGCGCTCGGCCTCGCGGGGACGGAGCTGACGAGCTACTACTTTCCGCCCGAGCCTGCCGACGAGTACCTGATCGGGCTGAAGAAGCTCTGCTTCGATCTGGGGCTCGACGTGTCGGGCACCGCGATTCGCGGCGACTTCGGCGTGCAGGGCGAAGCGGCTCTGCGGAAAGAGATTCAGGACGTGAAGACCTGGATCGACCGCGCGGCAGTACTAGGCGCGCCGGCGATCCGCATCTTCGCGGGCCACGTGCCGAACGGCGCCGATCCCGCGGCCGTCCACAAGCAGATGGTCGCCTCGATCGAGGAGTGCTGCGAGCATGCCGCGGGCGCGGGGATCTATCTGGCGCTGGAGAACCATGGCGGGCCGACCGCGACGGCGGAGGGCCTGCTGTCGCTGCTGCGCGACGTGAAGAGTCCCTGGCTCGCGGCGAACCTCGATACGGGGAACTTCCACTCCGACCGGATCTACGAAGAGATCGCCGAGGTCGCCCCCTACGCGGTCAACGTACAGGTGAAGGTCGTCGTCTCCGGGCCGTCGAAAAAGAAGGAACCGACGGACTACGCCCTGATCGCGAAGATCCTCCGCGACTCCGGCTATCGCGGCTACGTCGTCCT
This sequence comes from Lignipirellula cremea, assembly GCF_056501455.1. Lineage (NCBI taxonomy): Bacteria > Pseudomonadati > Planctomycetota > Planctomycetia > Pirellulales > Pirellulaceae > Lignipirellula > Lignipirellula cremea. Next base: position 2,497,342 of record NZ_CM151415.1, on the reverse strand, counting down.
CGAATTCGAGGAAGCCGGCGACCCTCGCAAGGAAGTTCCGCGGCACCTCGACGAGCTGCGCGCCGCGTTCGCGTAGCGACGCGAACGTTCTGCTGAGCTTTCCCGTAGGGCAGGCGCCCCGCCTGCCATCGCCGCGGGTACCAGCCTCATGGCAGGCGGGGCGCCAGCCCTACAAGAGCGGGGAAAGCTTAGTTGAACTTCTCGGGATAAACCGCCAGTTCGATCCGGCGGTTCTTCATCCGACCGGCGAGCGTTCCGTTGGAGACCAGAGGCTTGTTCTGCCCCTGGCCCATGACGAAGAACTGGCTCTCGGGCAATCGCCCCTGTTCCACCAGGTAGCGGAACACGGCGGTCGCCTGCTCGGTCGAAAGCTGCGTCTTGGCGGCGTTCGGAGCCGCGGTTTCGGCGTCGAGGTGCCCTTCGATGCCGATGATGTTCTTGGGGAACTCGCGACGCACGGCTTCGGCCACCTGATTCATGACCGCTCCGGCCTGGGGCGAGAGCTGACTGGTGCCCGGCATGAAGAGCTGATCCGAGGGAACCGAGATCCGCAGGATGTCGCCTTCCTGTCGCACGTCGACGCCCGGGATCTGGATCGTGCGCAGGGCCTCGGTCCAGTTGGCGCCGGGGGCGATCGCCGCGCCGATGCGCTTCGTCGCCGAGGCGAACATCCCCTGCACGTCGCCGGTCGCCTGCACGCTCGCGGTCTTCACTTGCTCCGCCTGAGCGACGGCGTCGGTCAATTGCCGGCGAAGCAGCTCGCCTTCCTGCTGCAGGATCTGGACCTGCTGCTTGGAGCGGGCGAGCTCCGTATGCAGGTCCTGATTGTTCATGTCGAGCTGCTGGACGCGATCGTTCACGTCCGCGAGCTGCGAAACGACCGGGTTCTGCGGAGCGGTGTTCGCGCCGACCGCCCAGTTCTGCTGCTGCACGAAGGGATTGTTCGCGCAGCCGCTCGCCAGAGCGACGATGATGCCGCCCGACGCGAGAATGGCGATGAACCTGTTTCCGGTCATGTCAAAACTTCCGGGATAAGTCGCGGGAGACTATCGAACGGGGCCGCCGCCGACAAGACGAATCGGGAGAGACGATCGTGCTACGGAGCCTCGTACGCGTTGCGTTCGGCCAATTCCAACGCCAGGTCGTAGAGCTTGCCGTCGCGAAACACGACCAGTCCGACCCGTTTGCCGACCGGGGTCAGGCTGACCAGATTCATCAGGTGGTTGTCGTCGCGAATCGGCGAGCCGTCGAACTTGACGATCACGTCGCCCTTGCGAAGCTGAGCGATCGCTGCCGGGGATTCAGGCGTCAGGCCCGAGACCCGTGCGCCCGAACTCGAAGGAACGCCCAGTCGCCCCGCCTCAGCGGCGGAGAACGTCGCATCCAGCCGCACCCCCAGGTAGCCCCGACGGACCTCGCCGAAATCGACCAGTTGGTGTGCCACGGCGAGCGCCATGTTGCTGGGGATGGCGAATCCGATCCCTTCGGATCCGCCGGAGGCGCTGGCGATGGCCGTGTTGATGCCGACCACTTCGCCCCGCAGGTTCAGCAGCGGTCCGCCGCTGTTGCCGGGGTTGATGGCGGCGTCGGTCTGCAGGAAGTCCTGGAAACGCAGCTCGCCCGTGCCCAGCCGCAGATCGCGCCGACCGATCGCGGAGACGATGCCGAAGGTGATCGACCGGCTGAGTCCGAAGGGGCTTCCCACCGCCAGGGCGAAGTCGCCGATCTCGATCGCGTCGCTGTTGCCGAAGGTCGCCGGCGTCACCCCGACGAGCGGCAATTCCAGCACGGCGATGTCCGAATCGACGTCGGAGAAAACTCGCGTCGGCTGCACGGCGCGGCCGTCCGACGTTTCGACGCGGATCTGCTGCAGCGCCGCGCCGTCGATGACGTGACGATTGGTCAGGGCCCAGATCTTTCCGCCCCGTTCGAGCAGCACGCCGGAGCCCGCCTCTTCCAGCGCGCTCCCCTTACCCGACGCTCCCGCCTTACGGGCTTCCAGATGGACGACCGACGGTTCGATCAGGCGGTAGACGTTCTTGATCAGCCGATTCTGCCGCGCGACGAATTCGGCGTCCTCGGCGATCTGCCGGCGGAGTTCCGCCGCCTCGCCCGATGCGGAGAGCGCCGTCGCCGGCGCGGCGAGAAGTTGCGGATCGCGTCCGAGGTCGACGAGGCGATCGCCCTGCGCAAACGCGGAGGACGTCGGCCCGACGAACGCAGGGGCGAAACCGAAACCAATCGCCACGAAGAGGGGCGAGACGGCGAAGCGGCGGAGCGTAACCAAGAGGGGGCCTTCGCACGAAGTAACGGGAAACGCGGAGCGTTCGAGTCCGTTCGTCGCGTCGCAGGCATCCGATGCCGCGGAAGCTTCGTTCGCGTCTCTGTACGGCGCCGGGAGGCGGAGAGTTCCGCATCCCTTCGCCGCTTCTCGTCGGGCTGGCGCCCCCGCCTGCCGGGAAAGCGAGCGAGGGTCCGATGGCAGGCGGGGGCGCCAGCCCGACAGGAAATGCGCAAACGAAAAAAGCTCGTCCTTCTCTTCGGAAAGACGAGCTTGGTGAATCGCGGAATTTCTCAAGCGGCGGAGCAGGTCGCCCGATCCCGACACGCGCTCGTGCCCCTTCTTCGCGAAGAAACGCGCCGTCGTGCAGAACCTGCACGAACGGAGGTCGATCCCCGCGACCGGGTCGCTTCGGGTCGCCGACTACGCGTCGACTTCCAGATCGGCGAGGCGGATCTCTTCCTTTTCCTCGTCGCTGAATTCGAGCGCTCGGCCCCAGTCGCCGTTCCGATCGGCGCGATGGCCCCGCTTCTCCAGCGCACGTTGCGCTTCGATGCAGAGCGTCGCATACGGAAGGGCCTGCAGCCGGGCAAGCGGAATCGGCTTGCCGGTGACTTCGCACAGACCGTAGGTGCCGTCTTCCATTCGTTCGATGGCACGTTCGATCTGGGCCAGTTCGCGGCTCTCGGCTTCCATCAGCGCGCTGTTCAATTCGCCCTGCGACGAATCGAGCGCGAGGTCCAGCAGATCGCCCCCCTGGTCGCGCAGCTCGTTGAGCAGCGTCCAGTCTCCCTCGATCGCCCTGCGCAGCGCGTCCCGCCGCTTCAACAGGACCTTCTTGAGCTGCTCGAGTTGTTGCTTTCTACCCATCGATGCGTTCCTCGTTGAGGCGCCGTTCGTCCCCCAGACATTCGTCCGGGAGGCGGGAATCTTCCGCGGCCCGATTCGCCGCCGATCTCTGCTGCGGGGGAGCCGCCGAGGGATCGGGGACTTCGTGCGAAGACCGGATCGCGCGGGAAACCCTATTCGCTCGGTACGGGATAATACGTCTCAGTCGCCGGTCGAGTTCCGACGTTTCCCCCAAAATGATAGGAGGCGTCGATCCGGTGAGAATGAGAGTCCTTCCGGGTCGCCGCGCTGCGCTCTGGGGAGCCCGTCGGCCGACTCGCTCCAAGTGCAGCGCCTGCCGGGTTTTGAATCGATTTTGAGCCCGTCGTCATCGGGAATTTTTCCTCTCGGAAAATCCCCCAGACACTTGACGCGTCGAACAGAAAATGCTCTACCCCGCAGCGGCTGGGGAGCATCACGGGACGCTTCCGTCTCCTAACGGGGCCCATCTTTCCGTCAGAACGGCGGCAGTTTCCGCGGCCTGATCTTCCGGAACCGCCCCGCCCCTCCCAACCGCACCGCGATGTTGACGTACGCAAACGGCGACGTATCCGTTTGGCGACACGTTTTTCTGCGCCCGCGCTTCTGACCCTTCGTCGGACGCATCGGCCGCCAGAGGACGTCGTCGCCTCGGAACATCTTCGGAGCGTGCGGAAACATGTCGGCATCGGCCACTTTCGATTCGTCGGGCATCGCGGAATCTCTCGTTCCGCTGCGGCTTACCGTTCGCGGCGGCGGTTGCGACGGGCGCACGCTCACGGTCCGCTCGGAGAGCTGCCTCGTCGGCTCGGCGGGCGACTGCAACCTCCGCCTCGGACCGTCGGCGCCGGAAACCGTCTGCGAACTCGTTCGCTCGGCCGATGAAACGATCGTCCGCAGTCGCTGCGAGTCCGTCCGCCTGAACGGCGAAGCGTTCGACGAACGCCCCCTTCGCCCGGGCGATCGCCTCTCGGTCGAGGACGTCGAAATCGTCGTCGAGGAACAGGGATCGCCCCGCATGCCGGCCAGGCCCTCGCGCCCGGTCGCTCGCGGCGAAGCGAAGAGAAGCGCTCGCTGGGACGGCGCCCTGCTGGTGGGCGAGCTTCGCCGATTGCAGGAGGAACTGCGCGTCGCGACCGGACGGCCTGCGTCGTCCGCCGAAGCGCGCGACCTGATCGAACAGGAATCTCCGCTCGCCGATTCGCTCCGTACGCTCCTCAAATCGGAACGTGCCGAAACCGAACGACTCAACGAACGACTGACCGCGTCCTATCGCGATCGGGAAGAACTCGATCGTCGCGCGGCGGAGCTGGAAGAAGCGCTGCGTCAGGCGACTGACGGCATTTCCGCCTCGGTCGAAGAGCAGCGACGACTGGAAGCCGAACTCGACGCGCAGGGCCGCGAACGGGACGACGCTACGCGAGCGGAGATGGATTCGCTGCGCGGCATGCTCGGCGACGCCCAGGACGAACTCGAACAGATGCGTCGGGTCTACGAGGCCCGCGTGCAGCGTGCCGAAGAAGTCGCGGAAGAACAGCGTTTAGCTGCCGTGACCCGCGCGCTGGCCGAAGCGGACGAACGCTTCGCCGCGGAGCGTTCGCGGCTGGAAGAACTGGAATCGCAGCGCTTCGCCGCCGCCGAGGCTCGCGCCGCGGCGCTCGAGGAGCAGGCGAACGATCTCATCGAGCGACTCGCCCGGGCGGAAGCCGAGGCGAACGAGCGCCTGGCGATCGCGATCGAGTCTGCCGTGAAGGAGGCCGAGGAGCGCCTGCGCTCGGAACTCGCGGCGACGTCGTCGACGGATCTCGCGTCCGAGCGGGCCGAACTTGAACTTGAACGGACGAAGTTTCGCGAACAGCAGCGCCTCTGGGACGCAGACCGGGCAGAATACGAGCGCCTCGCGATGGAGCAGACGGCGCTGATCGCCGAGAAGCAGCGCGAACTGAGCGAAGCCCACGATCGCCTGGCCGCCGCGGCGAACGCGACGCCGTCGAACGTCAGCGAACAGTCGTTCATCGACGTCGATCGCCAGGCCTGGGAAGAAGAGAAGGCCGCGTTCGAGGATCTGGCCCGTTGCCGGATGGAAGAGCTGGCCGAGAAGACCCGCCTCGTCGAAGAGCGTCTGCGTGCGGCAGCCGAACGGCAGCGCCTGGAGATTCAGCGGGAACGCGAAGAACTGGCCCGCGAACGCGAGGAAGCGCTTCGCGACGTCGCTCGTCCGCAGGGCGGCCTGGCCGATTACCTGCAATCGGATGACGAAGAGCTGGCCGAGCCGACCTATGAATCGGCTTACGAACCGACGTACGAAACCGCGTCGCCGGTCGAAGAGTCGTCGTCGTTCGATGAGCCGGCGCACGTCTCGCACGACGAAGCGACGATCGAAGAACCGCGGCGCGGCGGCTTCCGCTTCTTCGGCGACTTGACCGAATTCGACGAACCCGCCAGCGAAGCGTCGCCGGCCGTCGGCGAACCGGCTGAAGATCGCGAGGTCCTCGACGCCTTCGAGGCGGAGCGTCAGCGACAGATCGCCGAAGATCGCCTGTCGCGCTTCGCCCCGCGACCGGAGCGGTTCGAAGAAGAGCCGGCGGTCGAAATCGACGCCGACGCCGATCGCGAGGAAGAAGCTCCCCACGAGGCTCCGGCTTCCGGATTCCTCCTGCGCGACTTCCTGAACGGCGACGAAAACGAAGGCGAAAGCGGAACGAACTTCGACGCGCACGATGACTCGATGGAACTCCCGCCGGCGACGGAGGTAGAAGCTCCGCCCAGCAGCGTGGCCGAGTTGCTCGCCCGCATGGGTCACACCATCGACGAGACGGACGATCTGTCGACCGAATCGTTCGACGGAGCTACCGACCGCGAAATGGAACGACCCGCGTTCGGCGGACATACTTACGCTGAGCCGCAGCCGGTCGAACCGCAAGCTTCGTTCGCGCCGGCGCCGGCCGAGTCGGAAGAGGATTCGATCGACGACTACATGCAGAGCCTGCTGCGACGCGTTCGCGGCGAGTCCGCCGTGCAACTGACGCAGCCCGTACACGACGTTCGTCGGGCCACGATCGCGCCGACCCCGAAGCGGGCGCCCGAAGCCGAGGTCGAACCGGTCTCGTTCGTGCCCCTGACGGAAAGCGAATTCACGCCGCGCTGCGAAGCGCCCGAGCAGAGCGACAAGCTTTCGGCGATGCGCGAGCTGGCGATCGAATCGACCCGGTCGGCCATCTTCAGCAGCGCCGTGCGAAAGAGCTACGGCAAGACGGCCACCACCGCGGCCCTGTCAGGCGTCGCAGCGATCCTGGGAACGCTGGCGCTCTGGTTCGGAGCCGAGGGCAACCTGCTCGTCGTCGGCGCCGGACTGCTCGCCTGGACCGCCTCCGCCGTCTGGGGCTACCGCGCCTGGAAGAGCCTCAAAGAACTCCGCCGCCTCTCGGCTCCGGTGAAGAAGGCGACTTCGCAGAAGTAGCGACGATCGCTTTCGCTCGGAGCGCCCGTCGCATGCGTCGCTCTGAGCGACCCAGGCGCCTCGATCTGAGCGAGGGGCGTGACCCCCCGCTCAGGAAAATGGCCCGTTCCATCGCTCCGCCGGTCCTCGAAAACGATCTTGAGGCTGCCCGAAGCGAAGGAGTATGATCCCCGGCCGTATTCGCGACGGACGCGGACGATCGATCAAGGAAGGTCTGAAAGATGCTCAGCGCTGCCCTGGTGACGGAACTGCAGGAATCCCTCGTTCAGGAATGGCACGCGGCGCCGATCGAGGAGCGCGGCGAAGGGTTCTATCGCCTCGTCGCCGAACAGCATGCCTTCAACTTTCGGCTCTGGCACGAAGAGGATAAGGCCCGCTCGCCCGTCGCGACCGACCGCGAAATCGCCGCCGTGAAGCGGGCGATCGACGGACTCAACCAGCGCCGCAACGACTGGATCGAACGGCTGGACGACTGGATCACGTCCGATCTGGCCGCGAAGCACGTCCATCCTTCGCCCATCGCGGTGCAGGAAACGGAAACCCCCGGCAGCGCCATCGATCGCCTGTCGATCATCGCCCTGCGGATCTTCCACCTGGACGAAGAGCTCGGTCGTCGCGAACCGCACAGCGAAGAGGCCGAGCGGATCGCCGCCAAGCTGCGGACCTGCCGCACGCAGCGGCTCGATCTTTCCTGCTCGCTGCAACGACTGGTCGGCGCCATCTACGCCGGCGAAAAGCGTCACAAGACCTATCGCCAGAACAAGATGTACAACGACCCGTCGCTGAACCCGCACGTTTACAACGCCCGCAAAGCGGCGTAACGTCCTCGCGAGTTCCCGACGACGGCCTTCGCCCGTCGTTTTCGACCGGCCCTTCCGAGAATCCGCCTGCGTGACGCCCCCCGGGCGGTTACAACGTGGGCAGGGGTCTCTGCCGCGCCTGTCATGAATCGACTCTTCTGCGCGACCGTCGTTTCGCTGCTCGCGCTCGCGGGCCTTGTGCTGCTGGCGTGGGGCGTCGCGGGCTGGTGGAGCTTCCACCGCGACTCGTTCGTGGAAGAGCTCGCCGCGATCGAAGCGCTGGCCGGGAAAGACGGCGTCGTCGAATACCGCCGGCAGGGCGAAACGGCGCCGCACGAGTTCGACGCGAGGAAGGAGCAGAGACGCGAAACCCTCCCATGGAGCCTGCCGTTCGTCGGTCGCGTAGAGGCGGTGAACGTGGCGCGAAACGGTTTCGCGACGGTTTCTCCTCCCGCGCCCGTTCGCGATCGCGCGATGCGTCTCCCCGGCGTGCGTTGCTACCTCGGTCCCGAGACGCCGTACGCGCGGAACTGGTTCCCGGAGATCGAGCAGTCGGCCGACGATTTGCCGTTCGGACGCCCGCTGCCGACGCTTCCTCCCGAGACGATTCCGATCGGGAGCCTGTCCGAGCCGTTCCCGAAGGGAGATCCGCTTCCAGAGGAGGAAGTTCGCGAACTCGCGCGGCGGATCGAAAGCTACTGGCGCGCTAAAACCTCGGCGCGACCGAGACTGGAACGGGTCGAGACCGAAGTGGGCGGCCAGGACGACTTCTACGGTTCGACGCATTGGGAGATCGTCCTCGACGACGGCGAACGCCGGATCGACGTCGGATCCGCCGGAGTCCTGGAACGCCTGCGCGGGGGCACTTCGCATCTGTTCCTGCGAACGGAGGAGGCGCTCTACGTCGCGCAGTCGGAAGCGGGCGTGTGGCGCATCGCCGCGGCGTGCGATCTCGATTTGCCGGAGGCCGAATCTCGGAAGCCGGAGGTCGCACAGCCCGAGAGATTCGCTTCCGATCCGCACGAGTTTCCGATCGGATACTTCAGCGATCGGCCCGTCGATCTCCTGGGACCGCAGGGCGAGAACGTCGTGCGGATCGATCGCCTCGACGAGAACCGCCTGCTCGTCGAAACGAAACCGTGGCATGCTTCCTCCAGTCGCGTGGTCCGGTTGTCCGCGATCGTCCGCTCCGATCTGGATTTCGGCATCGAGCGCTACCAGGCGTTCGCCGAAGAGTCCGACTGGGGCCGGACGACGATTCACGCCGGCGTCGTGCGACTGAAGCGGGAGGGACACGAACCGGTCGTGACCGAGGCCCTTCGGACGCAAAGGTGGACCGCTTCCGAAACGTCCGACGAGTTCCTGCCGGGCTACGTCGACGGATACGTCCGGACGCGAATCGTCACGGAGTTCGACCCCCTCTATTCCGAATGCGTGTTCGATCCGCGGTCGTACGACCCCGGCCTGCCTGAGTCTGGCGAGCTACCCGTCTGGCGAACGTATCGCGTTCTGTCCGCTGCCGGACTCGCGTTCCTGCTGCTGGCGATCGGCGGCGGGATCGTTTCAAGTCTGAGACGTCGACCCATTCGGGAACCCGCCGGTCGACCGGAGGAACGCCGGCGCTTCGGCCTGCGGTTCGGCTTCGCGACGATGCTCGCCTGCGGACTGCTGGTCATCAGCTTCGCGGGCTGGATCAAGGGCTATCTCGACGATGCGCGGGAACAGAACGAGATCCTTGCGGGGCTGTCGCGGGAAGGCGTGGCCTTTCAGGTCGAACGCGATGCCCCCGGCTTTCCGTGGCTGTTCGTTTCGACCGATGCGATGCCGCTCGATGCGCCGCTGCGAAAGATCGCGTTCCGGCAGCCCGTTTCGCCGGTCGCGCTGGAGCGTCTGCTTCGTCAGGATGCCGATCTGGGGTACGCGTTCGAGGACTCGTCCGACGACCCGCTCCCTCCATTCACGGACGACGGCGCTTCGCTCGACGACCATTATGAGGCGCTGGGCGGCGCCGTTCCGGACTTCGTCACTCTGAACTGGCTGGACGATGGGCAGCAGCAGGCGCCGAGTCCCGAAACGACTCTCGAAGGCGCCGCGCGCGAGCGGGTCGTCGCCGAGGCGATCGGGGCGTGGAAGCAGGCCGCGGAGATTCGACCGACGTCCTATCTCGTCGTCGAGCGAGTCAACGCCGCCGCCACCGCTTACGAACGCCTGACCCTTCGCGACGAGGGCCTCGTCCGAAACGGCGACTACATCGCCGGGACCGCCTGGACCGAATGCCTGGACGGTCGCTATCGCCGACGCTTCGCGAAGTGCGGAAATCGCTGGGAGTTGATCTTTCGACGCGCGCTCGACGGCGAGGCGGACGTCGCGGCAGCCGAAGAGCCGGCGAGCGAGGACTCCGTCGACGAACGAGCGCGGGACGGCGCAGCCAGCGCGCTAACCGATCCGGCGGCGACGATTGCACGGACGGTGCCCGAGGCTCGCCTGCCTCGGGCGCCGTATTGTCTGCCCCCCTGCATCGCCGCGTGGAAGTGGACGGCTCCGCTCGACGAGGCGCTGACGCGTCTTCAGGCCGAAGATATCGCGGCGGTGGAGCGGATCGACGACGACCGCGTGCGGTTCGACCTGCGATTCCCCTACTCGAACGCCGAAGACCACGATCCGGAGCAGGACCCGTCGCTCGAACGGCCCCTCGTCGTCGCCTGGGCGATCGTCGCGAGATCCGACCTCGACTGGGCCGTCGAACGCTGCGACTACGTGGACGAGATCGTCGTCCGGACGAAGCCCACGCCGGTGACTCTGGGAGGCGGGCGCGTCGAGCAGCGGTCTTATCGCGGGCGCCACCGCCGGGAGTTGACGACCTATCATACGCTCGCCTCGCGCGACGGACGCGTGGCGTTCGACGGAGCCTCGTTCTCGTACCGCGAATCGACGCTCGGCGTCGTCCGCAAGAACCTGTTCGGGACATGCTACTACGCCGTCGACCTTTCCCCCGAGTTCGCCGGTCCCGTCTTCGATCGCGCGACGGTCGACTCGCCCGATCCGCCGCTGCCGGAGCCCGATTCAAGGCTGCCCTGGTATCTCGTGACGGGCGCTCTCGCGTGTGCGGCGCTGGTCGTTCTTGGAGCGAGGCGGACGCTTTCGCCTCAGCGGCGCCGCGAGAAAACGACCGGCTAATCGGCACAGGCCGCACGGACAGTCGCCGCCGGACCGTAGTTCGCTGCGGATTCCCGGGGAGATCCCCCCAAAGGACCCTCTTCCGGATCGGATTCGACCTACGTTTTCGCAATCGCGGGAGGGTCTGCGCCGTCGGGTGCCGACCCTTCCGAGTCCCGAATTCGTACCGACGATCGTTTCCCCGTCATGCGCATCGTGCCGACAGCTTCACGCCTCGTCCCCGGTCGTCGGTCTCCGACGTCGACCGCCCGGCGTAGCGTGCTGCGCAGGGCGAGCTCGCGACGAGCGACCGCGACGGTCGAAACGGCGCTGGTGCTGCCCGTGCTCATTTCGCTGGTGTTCGGCTCGATCGAAGCGGCGCACGGTATCCACCTGCGGCAACTGGTCGGCGGCGTCGCCTACGACGTGGCTCGCATCGCGACGACCGACGGCGGATCGGAAGCCGATGCACGCCTCCGCGGGCTCGAGATGCTCGCCGGGGCGGACATCAAAGACGCCGTGATCACGATCTCGCCCAGTCCGGCGGAGTCGGCGCCTCGCGGCTCGGACGTCACCGTAACGGTGTCCGCGCCGCTGGGGTCTAACTCCATCACCAAGAGCGACTTCTTCCCGCTGCCGACCGTCGATTACCGGGTGGTGATGGTTAAGCAGTGACGTCGCCCGTTTCGCATCCGATCCGATCGCCCCTGGCGGTCCGCTCCCTTTCGCACGTTCGCCGATTCGAGGCCCTGAGATGTTCGCCCGCACCGGCTCCGCTCGTTCGCTAGCTTCCCGCCGCATCGTCGCCCGCCGCTCGCGCTGGGGCGGCATGATGGCCCTGCTGGCGTTTCTGCTGGTGGTCGTGATCGCCGCCGCGGCGTTCACGATCGACATCGCCTACATGCAGATGGTGAATACCGAGCTGCAGGTCACGCTCGACGCGTCGAGCCGGGCCGGCGTGGTCGCCCTGACGGAGTCCGGCACCATCGCCGATGTCCGTAAGGAAGCCAAACGCGTCGCGAAGCTCAACCCCGTCGCCGGTCGGACCTTGAACCTCAAGAATAAGGATATCAAGGTCGGATCGGTGACGCGGCAGCCCGACGGCTCGTACGCCTTCAACGCGAACGCCACCCCCTACAGCGCCGTTCAGATTAACAAGGAACTGTCGGAGGCCGCCGGCGACAAGTCGGTCGCGCTCTTCCTGGGCGGCTTCTTGGGTCGGGACACTTTCAATCCGGGGCGCGCTTCGACGTCGGCTTTCTACGAGCAGGAAATCTGCCTGGTCATCGACCGCTCGCACTCGATGTGCTTCGATCTTTCAGGCAACGACTGGGACTATCCGTCGGGGGCTCCGTGGAACTCGTCGAGCCAGGAATACCCGCCCTACAACCCGGGCAGCCGCTGGGCCGCGCTGGAAGACGCGACGCAGACGTTCTTCACGACCGTGGAGGAAGTTTGCGACGAGAAGCCGCGAGTTTCGCTCGTGACGTGGAGTTCGACGATCTCCGCCTCGAGTCTCTCGAGCAAGCTGAAGAAGTACGCTCCCATTGCGGCGTCGATCGACGTGCCGCTGACGACGACCTACCCGACGATTCAGACCTCGCTTCAGGCACGCGGCGATCTCCCGATGCTCGGTTCGACGAACCTTTCGGCAGGGATGATCGAAGGCCAAAAGGTTCTGACCGGTACGGACGTCAAGCCGTACTCGAAGAAGGTGATGATCGTCATGACCGACGGTCAGTGGAATCAGGGGACCGACCCGAAGATCACCGCCCGGGCGATAGCCGATCAAGGAATCACCATTCACTGCGTGACGTTCCTGTCGAACGGCGGCGCGAGCACGATGGAACAAGTCGCCGCGATCGGCAAGGGACGTCACTTCTACGCCGGCGACGCCGACGGGCTCCGCGACACGTTCGAAGAGCTCGCCCGGATGCTCCCCGTCGTGACGATTCAGTAATCCTCCGCGCCGCCGTCCGAAGCGGAGTCTCCGCCATGCCTGACTTCAGAATCCGAACCGCATCGACTCGCCGCGCCACGTCGCGCCGCGGGGCGACGACCGTCGAAATGGCGTTCGTCGTGCCGATCGTCTTCGCGCTCACGTTCGGGGCGCTGGAATTCGCCCGGGTGAGCATGGTGCGTAACACGGTCGAAGACGCGCTCTTCGAAGGCGCGCGGCAGAGCGTGCTGCCCGGCGCCACGTCGGCGAAGATCACGACCAAGGTGAACGCCGTGCTGGCAACCACCGGCGTGAAGCAGGCGACCGTCACGGTCGACCCCGCCACGATCCAGGCGTCGACGCAGAAGGTGACAGTCCGGATCCGCGTGCCGATGAGTTCGAACAGTTGGCTGCCGATCTACATGACCGGCAACGTCTTCATCGACAAGAGCTGCACGCTCAGCCGGGAACGGACGTTCGCGGGGTAGGCAGAATCGGTCGGACGGAGTGAATAACAAAAAAGCGGGCCGGCGATTGTCGCCGACCCGCTTCTTCTTTGGACGCGAGTTCTCCGGCCGTTCCGGACTCGGGGGGTTTACGCCCCCCCCGCTCAGAAATGCCTGAGAGCTCAGCGAACGACTTTCACGCGCTCATCGTCGGCTCGAGCTGCTGGGCGAGCCGCTTCCGGGCGACGTGAAGCCGACGCTTGATCGTCCCGACCGGCGCGTCGAACGTCTCGGCCATCTCCACGAGGGACTGCCCCTCGAAGTAGAAGGCCTCGAGCGTCTTCCGGTCGAGCTTCCCCAGTCGAGACATCCCCGCCCGGAGCTGCTGCTTCGCCTCGTCGGCGATCGCAGCCTCGTCCGGGGGAGCGATCTGCACGCAGGTCGCTTCGAGGATCTCCGGCTCCGTCGAGATCGCCTGCTTCTGGCGACCGAGGGAGTTGAGCGCCATCCGCCGGGCGATCATCGCGATCCACCCGCCGAAGGCCTCCGGCGTGTCGAGCTGGTCGAGCTTGAGGTACGCCTGGAGGAAGACCTCCTGCACGAGTTCCTGGGCGGCGGCGTCGTTCTTGAGCCACTGCCGGGCGATCGCGGTCACCCGAGCGACGTAGCGCTCGTAGAGCCGCTCGAAGGCGAGCTGCGAACCGGTCCGGGCCTCGTGCACGAGCTCGGCGACAGTCTGAATTTCCTGAAGGGCGGTCATGCGATAACTCTCTCTCGGCATCGGAGAGTCGTTCGTCTTCGCGAGAGCCTGGCGCCGCGGCATGCGGGCTCGGCTCGATCGCGAAGAGAGCGATCCCCAAGGTTGAACGGTACGGTCGGGAGAGTTCGAATCGCCGCTAGATCGAATGCGAGGCAGATCGGGCTAAGAACGTACGCTCAGACCCTTCGTCTGAGGCCGTCTCAGCGATCTGCCGGCAATCGGTTTCGGAGCGAGCCGAACGGGCTCAGGCTGCGAGCCTGGATTGCGGGGCGGATCGTCTGGTCGGTAGCGCTTCGAGGGTTAGCGCTTCCCGAAGGCGGCTGGCGTCTTTCGACGGTTTGCCTGCCTTCGGCGGGGTTGCCGGACTCGCGAACCCGGCAGGCGCGAAATACGCCTGATAGGTCCACGCGTCGCGTTGCATCGCCGCTGCCAGGCACATGCCTGATGCGGAGCGATGCCATCCCGTTCCGACGTGGGACGTTCGCCCTCCCGTTACGCGTACGTGCGTGCCCGGACAGCCGCGACGGCAATCCGAACCCAGACCCGAAGCGAACGAGACGGCGGCGCCCTGAATGGCGTTGACGTCAGCTTGCTTGGCGAGGTTGATCGAATTGCTAATCATCGCGACGGCTCCCAGGCGCAGACGCGCCGTTCGAGAGAGTGCAGAACCGAAAGGAATCGTGCGTGCCGGTCATGCGAGACCGGAGCTGAAACGCGCGAATTCCAGGTGCGAACCGTGCCCCGTCACGCAGGGATAACCCTGCGCGAACCGTGGCCGTTCACGGTGACTCAGACGAGCCTCCGTACTAAAGGTTCGCATGGGGACGCGATTTTTATCTGCGAATTTCCTCCGAGCAACGTGTTTTTCTCCCAGGCGCGGCTAGAGGAGGCGTTCCGCCGGCGACGTCATCGTGGCGCAAATCTCTTCTTGGACAGCGCTTACGAACGACCGATCGACGCCGGACGATCGCTTCGCCGTTAGCGGAATATTTGTGCACCGTTCGAGGGAGGACATTTTACGGGAGGGGCAGTCATTCCGCCCGGACCGCCTGTTCGACACTGCTCCCCCGACGGAGGCGGCATCGGGCGGCTCGCCGGGCCATCGGCACGATCGTTACGAACTGACAGAGAACGGCCGCAGCGACGAAGGCCCCGACTTCCGGTCGATGAACAGGACGACGCGACCGCGAAGCGTGCGGCTCGTTTCCAGGGTTCGATCGTCGCGGGAGCGGTGCAGTGTCGACGGATGACTCCGCGGAAGACCAGTCGCAGGAAGTGAACGTGATCGCCCTCACGAAAGGCGAGGAACGTTTCATCTTTCTCTACGACGACTCGCGGATGGCCGACGCGCTGAAGGTACTGGGACGCTACGCGTCCGACCCGGCGCTGTCGTTCAACTGGGTCGACGCCGCGATCGTCTCCGACAAGATCCGCCGCCACATGCGGAACGTCCCCTCCGGCGCCGTGAAGGTCGAAGTCATCCCGCCGCTGGATTGAGTCGTACGGGTCGAGTTCGCCCGACTCCTGTAAGGCAGGCTACAAGAGCGTCGCTTCATGCATGCCGCGATCGGACGCTTCCTGCGCTATCTCGTCGCCGAGCGAAACGCTTCGCCGCTCACGATCAAGTCGTACCGCGAGGACCTGTCGCTCCTCGTCGACTGGTTCGAGCAGCAGTTCGGTCGCACGCCCGATCCGAAGAAGCTCACCCCGCAGGATCTGCGAGCGTACGTCGCGGCCCTCCACGAAGCAGGCTACGCCAAGGGAACCGTCGCGCGGCGCCTGGCCTCAATGCGGAGCTTCTTCAAGTTCGTCATGCGCGAGGGGGGCATCGACTCGAACCCCGCGAAGCCCCTTCGCAATCCGCGCGGCGAACGAAAGCTGCCGCACTTCCTGACGGGCGACGAGATCAAGCGCCTGCTCGAAGCGCCGCCGAAGGACGAACCGGCAGGACTCCGCGATCGGGCCATCCTGGAAACGATGTACTCTGCCGGCCTCCGCGTCAGCGAAGCGGTGGGCCTCAACGACGACGATCTCGACTGGGATCAGCGTCTGCTGCACGTCTACGGAAAGGGCAAGAAGGAGCGCCTGTCGCCGCTAGGTTCGTATGCCATCCGCGCGCTCGAAGCCTGGCTGGCCGTGCGCGAACTCGCGGCCGACGCCGAGGTCGATGGCATGACGCCGGTCTTCGTCAATCGCTTCGGCACGCGTCTCACGACGCGCAGCGTCGGACGCATGCTGGAGAAGTACATTCGAGAGAGCGGCCTCGACGGGCGCACTTCGCCGCACACGTTGCGACACAGCTTCGCGACGCATCTGCTCGATCGAGGCGCGGACATTCGCAGCGTGCAGGAACTGCTGGGGCACAAGTCGCTGACGACGACGCAGATCTACACGCACGTCAGCTCGGCCAACCTGCTCGAAGCATACGAACGTGCCCATCCGCGAGCGCGATGAGCTCGATCGACGAAGGGGCCCTTCCCGACCGCGATGCAGGTGCGCGGGAGAGCGTTCGTCGCCCTGGATGCGCGAAGCGCATGCCGCAGCGAGGCGACGGAGGGCCAGGAAGCGACCTGGCGAATGAATGCCGAGCCGGCAGCGCGCCAGAACACTGAGCCGGCAGCGCGCCGGACGCGTGAACGCGCCCGACGTCGTGCCGACACGGTGCACAGCAGGCGAATCGAGCCGACGTAACGTCGTCAGCGACGACGACGATCTGGTGCGATCGCGTCGACGCCCGACGACGACGGCGTACGGAGGTTATCCGCTCGCCGCGCGTCGCAGTCGGCAGGACGCGCTTACGAGCTGACCTTCGCGGTCTTCTTCTTCGGAGCAGCCTTCTTCGAAGCCTTCTTGGAAGCCTTCGGAGCGGCCTTCTTCGCGGCCTTCTTCGGAGCAGCCTTCTTCGCGGCCTTCTTCGGAGCGGCCTTCTTCGCCGACTTCTTGGAAGCCTTCTTCGGGGCGGCCTTCTTAGGCGACTTCTTGGTTGCCATTTCCTATGGCTCCTCGAACGAGAGTCGGCGTTCGGAATGAATATCAGAGCTTTCCGTCCGAACGCCGTGAACGCCGGAAGCTCTAACGCCAGAACGCGCGGAAGATGCAGGCCGCAGCTATAAGATCGCGCGAATTGCGCGACGTCTCATACCGGGCATCGCATGAGAGAGCGGGCGGGAAAGGCCGTCGCCCCGAAAGAAAGAAGCCGGTCGAGCCGCATCCCTTCCTTAGAGCGCTCTTAACCCTCCGAGCCCGCCGAACTCGTCTCCCGTCGTCGTACCATCCTCGGAAACGACCTACGTGCGAACCGCTGCGGCCTGCCTCATGGCTGGCCAGCCGGTCCTTCGATCGACCTGCGATCGAGCTTCCGACCCCTCGGTTCGCCGCCTCCCTGACGTCCGTCCTAGACTGGCGTCTGGAGTTAGCTAAGCGACCTTCTCCTTAGTCGCTAAGTCATGCTGCTTTTACTGACCGCCTAGCTTGACGCATTGAATTACTCTGCCAACTTTTCGTCAAGTGGTTTTATCTGTCTTTAAGACAAATTCCTCTCTTTTTCTCTTGCACTAAAGTCTTCAGCGCGCATCCGCGAAGCTCTTCGACTCGACGAAGCGCGCCGCTTCTCGGCGCGAACGCGCGCATCGGCTCGACTTCGTTCCGCGCAAGCGCATCGCTTCTCCGAATGCCCCTTGCTCAGCGCGCGAACGCATCGCGCGGCGCGCTGCGGACGGGTCGCGACCTCGCTACGATCAAGCCATGGACCCTGCTCTCGAAGAACTGGTGCGTCGTTACTCCGAGCTCGAAGCGCGGCGCGACGCCGAGGCGACGCTCGCCGTGCAGCGCGCGCTGCTCGACGTCGATGACGAGACCGCGACGCGCCGCTTGCGCGAACTTGCCGACGAGATCGAGAACTCGCGCGTCGCGGCGCTGCTCGAAACGGCCATCGAGCGCGCGCTGACGACTCGCGAGAGCCCGCAGGCGTTGCGCCTGTGGCATCTCGGCACGCGCGAGGGCGAAGCGTCCGGATCGCTGTGGCACGAAGCGTACGCCCGCTCCCTGGCGGCTCAGCCGCTGCGAGGACACGTACTGCGGCTCGCGTCGCGAGTGCGAGACGAAGAGGCGCTCGCTTTCACGGTCGATCGACTCGCGAACGATCCGCCGGCTCAACCGGAGCAGGTCGATGCGGCGCTCGCCGAGTGGTTCGCGCTGCCGAAAGAGCATCTCGCGCGGTTCGTGCCGGAGCTTACCGCCGCGCTCGCGCATCCGGCAGCTCTGGCCGGAGCGCTCGACTTGATGAACTGGTCGACGCGAACAGGACACCTGGATCGACATCCCGCGCTCGATCGCGAAGCGACGCTCGCTCAAGCGCTCACTGCGGTCGTCGCGCGGCTGCAGGAGTTCGTCGGCGCAGCGGTCGAAGAATCTGAGGCTCCCGCGCGCGCCCGAGAGATCGAACGCGCGGTCGCGCTCTGCGTCGCGCTCATCGACGCGCTCGGGTGGATGAAGTCCGAGCGAGGTCGCGATGCGCTGGGCGAAGCCTTGCTCTTGCCGCATCGTCGCATCCAGACCGAAGCAGCCGCCGCGCTCGCGCGCCGAGGCGATCCGCGCGGCGCGGAACGGCTGGCCGAACTCTCGCTCGACCCGGCCTCGCGACTGCGGGCGAAGAAGTACGCGCGCGAACTGGGGCTGGAGGATCGCCTGCCCCCGCAGGCGCGCGGGGAGATGGCCAACTACGAAGCGGAACTCGCCGCCTGGCTCGCTCATCCGCGAGCGATGGGGATGGCTCCGACCCGGATGGAGTTCGTCGCCCGGCGGAAGCTGCCCTGGGCCGCGGCGGAGCAGCCGGTCGACTACGTGCTGTTCCGCGTCGAATATCGACTCGGCTCGGCCTGGTATGAGAATCTGGCCTTCGCGGGTCCGACCCCCTTCGCGACGTCGTCCGACCTGACGCGATTGTCAATCTATGACGCCTGCGCGCTGCTTATGGGAACGCACGCGGAACACGACTCGATCCGCCGGTGGACCGTCGACCCCGCGGAACTCTCCCGCTGGTCGGGCGCGCTCGACCGTCTGGCGGAAGAAGGCCTGACGCTCCACAACCCCGAGTTCGTCGCCGACTTCTTCGAGGAACGCTGCCTGGTCGGCGAGTTCGACCGCGAGGGGAAGAAAGGACGCGCCGTGCTCGTCCGCGGGGAGACGGAGCCTGGCTACTGGCTGCCGTTCGACGACGCCCCGCGACCGGTGACCGCCGACGAGACGTTCGCGATCTGGATGGGTCGCAAGTTCTTCGAGGCCTTCGGGTTCCCGGAAGAAGGAGCGGAGTCTCCGGAAGTTAACGAGTAGGCAGGCGATGGCCTGACTCACGCGAAATCGGCTTCGGCGCCTCGAAACCGTGCAGCTTTCGCCGCAAGCGCTAAGCCGGCGCGCACACGACGCATCGAAGAATCCTTTACGTCGATCCAGAAGTGCGCGAAAGTTGCGTGAATTCCCTCGATTAAGGCATCTTTCTCTCTTTCTGGAAGATTTCCTGCAAACAGGCTTCTCGATTGCATTGGGGAAGAACGCCCCAGTGCAGGGCGAATCCACCTAACGTACGGCGACAGGGAGGGCGCTGAAGGTGGAGTACGGCCCGCGCCGGCATTTCTTCTATCCGGTTATCGAAGGAGCCCTCCATGTTCGCCTCTTGTCTGTTCCGTCCCCGACGTGTCTTGAAGAAGCGGCAGGCTTTCACGCTCGTAGAACTGCTGGTGGTCATCGCCATCATCGGCGTGCTGGTGGCGCTGCTGCTGCCTGCGGTGCAGGCCGCTCGCGAGGCCGCCAACCGTATGAGCTGCGGCAACAATCTAAAGCAGATCGGGCTCGCGACGCACAACTTTCACGACACGTATCGCCGGTTCCCGCCCGGCGGGCTTTTCCCGACGATTCCGGTGACGCCAAACGTGTCTGGCGAGGATCAGAGCATCGGAACGCTCCCCTTCATCCTGCCGTTCATGGAGCAGACGGCGGTCTGGGACAGGATCAACGAGCAGCTCGATACGAATATCGATCATCACCCGGGCATCACCTACCCCGGGAATACGAAGACGATCGGACACTGGGCCTACGTCGGCAGTTCCTGGGCCGCAGGCCAGACGAAGATCTCGGCCTTCGAGTGCCCCTCGGCCTCGCCCTACGACAACCAGCAACTCTTTACGAAGATCTACACGACGGACGGCAGCATCACCGGCACGGTCTGGGGAATTCCCTATCAAGAGGTCGGTCGAACGAACTACGCATCATGCGCGGGCGGCCTGGGTAACGCCACGGTCGGCGGATGGGGCCTCTACAAGGGGATCTTCTGGTCGCGATCGAAGAACAAGATGGCCAGCGTGATCGACGGCACCAGCAACACGATGATGTTCGGCGAAGTGCTGGGCGGAGTGAACAGCGCCAACAAGAAGCAGCTTTTCTATGCCTTCCCCTGGATGGGCACGGGAGCGATGCCCATGGCGTGGGGGATGCCGAAGCCGCACTCGCAGCCCAATTGGACGCAGTGGGGCGCCCAGCATCCGGGCGGCATCAACGTGGTCCTGGGCGACGGCGCCGTGCGAGTGCTTAATCCGAACATCGAAGCGTACTACTTCCAGGCGTTCACGGGGATGCAGGACGGCGTCATCAACAAGAACGCCGTGTTCGAATGATGCCCGTCGCTGCTTCTGTGAAACCTCGACGCCCTGCCCGGAAAGAGTCACGATGAAGAATTGGTTCGCTACGCTTCTGCTGCTTACGTTCGCGACGGCGATCGTCGGATGCGGGTCCGGCGGGAATACGGCTACCGTCCCGGAAAACCCCGTGCCGATGCCGCCCCCGGCCCAGTCCATAACGGTTGACGGCCCCGGAACAGGGGCACCGCCTCCTGCACCCGCGGCGGCTCCGTAGTCCGCAGAAGGACGAAGCTCCCTCAACCGCCGATCTGGTACATCGCCCGGTCGGGACGCAGGAAGTCGGGCGAGTCGATGCCGTGGCCCGGCTTCTTCGCGGCGACGCAGTCGCGGATCAGCGTCGCGAGCGCCTGATCGTCCGCCCCGCTGCCAGGAACGTCCCCGCGAAGCAGCGCCCGGGCGTCCCATTCCTGCATCGAGAACAGGCAGTTGCGGAACTGGCCCTCGGCGGTGATCCGCAGGCGATTGCAGGCGCCGCAGAAGGGCTGCGTGATCGGTTCGATGAAACCGATCAGCCCCGTACCGTCGGCGAAGCGGAAGTCGACGGCCGGCTGACTCGGGTCGGGGCGTTCCGCCGGCACGAGCGGTCCGTGGCGCTCCTCGATCTGCCGGCGAATCTCGGCGCCGGACAGCACCTGCTCGCGATCCCACTTCCCCTCGGCATCGAGGGGCATGTACTCGATGAACCTCAGTTCCAGATCGCGATCCCGCGAGTAAGCGACCAGATCGTCGATCTCTGGCTCGGTCAGGCCGCGAATCGCGACCGCGTTCAGGCGCAGCTTCGGGAAGCCCTCGCGTATCGCGGCCTCGATGCCGTCCAGGATCCGCTGTAGGCCCTTGCGGCGCGAGATCCGCTCGAAGGTCGCTTCAGATAGGGCGTCGAGGCTGACGTTCAGACGCCGCAAGCCAGCCACCTTGAGCGCCGCCGCCTGTTCTCCGAGCAAAATGCCGTTCGTCGTCAGCGCCAGATCCTCGATGCCGGGAATCGCCGCCAGCATCTGCACCAGCGTCGGCAGGTCCGCCCGCAGCAACGGCTCGCCGCCCGTGAGGCGAAGCTTCCGCACGCCCAGCATCGCCGCCACGTTCGCCACGCGGACGATTTCCTCGAACGTCAGCAACTCGTCGCGAGGCTTGAAGCGGATCCGCTCGTCCGGCATGCAGTAGAAGCAGCGGATGTTGCAGCGATCGGTCACGCTGATGCGGAGGCTGTCGTGGACGCGACCGAACGAATCGACCAGCGGGCCGAGGGCAGCAGGGCCGGAGAGGGCGTCGCTCATGGTCGCGGTCCTTCCGTGGAAGGAGGCTGCGCCGCGGACGCCGCGGCCGCGCGAGGTCGCGACGCAGACGCGTCCGGATGGACCCATTCGACCGTGCCGTCCGCCCAGTTCTCCTTCTTCCAGATCGGCACGCTCTCCTTCAGCGTATCGATCAGCCACTTCGCCGCCTCGAAGGCAGCGTCGCGATGGGCAGAGCTGACGGCGATCGCGACGCTCGCCTCGCCCGGATCGACGCGACCCAGGCGATGGACGATCGCAAGGCCTTCCAGCGGCCAGCGTTCGCGGGCCCGGTTCTGTAGGTCGCTCAGCGCCCTGCCCGCCATCTCGGGATAGCACTCGTAATCGAGCGTCGTCGTTTCGCGGCCCTCGGTCCACGCCCGCGTCGTTCCCAGGAAGAGCGCCACCGCGCCCGCGCGCGTCGAACTGACCGCAGCCAGTACTGCCGCCGGGTCGATCGGGTCGTGCGTCAGTTCGATCATGCGGGCGAGATGCGTCGTTCGTGAAAGCGAGCGGGGAAAGTGCGGCGGTCCGGAAACTCTGCCGCGCCCCTTTATTGTGAAACGAACGACCGCACGGGGAAAGGTTCCGTCGCGTCTGAACGCCCCTGCTTCTACGCTCCGCCGCTGACGGGCGGAATGAAGGCGATCTCGCTCGAATCGCTCAGAATGCGCGAATCGACGGCGTACTCGCGATCCACGGCGATGAACGACCGCGCGGCCAGCTCCGCGGCCTGCGGGTATCGCCGCGAAAGTTCCGCACGGAGATCGGCCACCGTCGCCTCGGCGGGCGCTTCCCACTCGAAAAGATCCGTCCCTGCGGCTTCCCGCAGGCCGGCGAACAGCTTGACGCGATGAACGGGCACGAGCGACGCCTTCTCTGGAATCAGGTCACGACCAGGTCTTCGCCCTGCGACGCGAACAGCCGCTCGACGTCAGGCGCCAGACCGTAGGCGTACGCCAGAATCTTCACCGGATGGATCGTCGGCTTGGACACGCCCTGTTCCATCTGCATCTTACAGGCGCTGCACTCGGTCGAGCCGGCTTCCAGATCGGTCGATCGCATGGCCGAAATCAGATCGCGGCCGATGCGCAGGCTGGTGCGGAAGTTCTTGCGACGCAGTCCGTACGTCCCGGCCATGCCCGAGCATCCTTCGTCGATGTGCCGCACGTCGAGTTCCGGCACGAGCCGCAAGAGCTCCAGCGCCGGCGCACGATCGCCCATGGCGCGAACATGGCAGGGGAGGTGATAGCCGATCGTCCGATCGACCGGTCGAAAGTTCACGTCCAGTTCGCCCTGACGATGCATTTCGAACAGGTAGGCGCAGGCATCGCTCGTCTTCTGGGCGACGGCGAGCGAGTCCTCGTCGTCGAGCACGCGTCGATACTCGTGCGTCAGGCAGAGCGCGGCGGAAGGCTCCGTCGTCACGATGTCGTATCCCTGCCGCACGTACTTCGCCAGGAACGCGACGTTCCGCGCGGCATGTCGGCGAAACGCGTCGCTCGCGCCGGCGACGTACATGGCCATGCCGCTCACCAGCGGTTCGGGCGGCACGAGCACGCGCACGCCGTTCCGCTCGAGCACCGCGATCAGCGCCTTGCCCAGTTGGACGTCGTGCCAGTTGGCATAGACGTCGACGAAGTAGATGACCTTTCGCGACGACCTGACCGTCGACGGCGTCCGTCCGCCGCGCCGCGCGATCCGATGGAACGGGCGCACCGCGAATCGAGGGAGCTTCCGCCCCTGCGCGATGCCGAAGATCCGCTCGATCAGCCACCGCATCGCCGGCTGCTGAATCGACCAGTTCGTAAGCGGGGCGAGCGAGCTTCCCCACGAGGAGACGCGATGCAGCCGCGTGGCGAAGAAGTCCGCAGGGCTCGTTCCGTTCGCCTGCACGTACTGAGCGCGAATCTCGGCAGCGAGCCCCGGAATGTCGACCTCGGCGGGACATTCGAAGCGACACTGGTGACAGTTGAAGCAGAGATCGGCCACCGCCCGCATGGCGTCCGTCGACAGATCCGCCGGTGAGAGCGAACCGGCCAGCGCCGCGCGAAAGAGGTTCGCCTTCGAACGGGGCGCCGCCTCTTCGCGAGGCAGGGCGCGAAACATGGGGCACATCCGCTCGTCGGCGGTGTTCGCGCGACACCTGCCGCAGCCGTTGCAACTTCCCGCCGCGGCGAGCGCCTCTTCCGCCGTCCAGTTCAGCGCCATCGAAATCACGGGCAATTCGATCGCCGCGCGACCGTTTCCGCCGCCTCCGCTCGCCGCGACGGATTCCTTCGCGGGCTTCGCAGGATTCACGGGCTTCGCAGGATTCACCGGCTTCGCGGGATTCGCCGGCTTCGCCGTCCCGAGATCGCTGCCGGACGTCTGCGACGCCTCGGCGCGCTCCCCTGCCCCGCTCTCGTCGGCGGTCGCCAGGGCGAGCGTGACGCGGCGGAGATTCTTGGTCAGCGGCGACGCGATCTCGGGCGAGATCTTTCCGGGATTGAGCAGGTTGCCCGGGTCGAAGATCCGCTTCGTTTCGCGATAGACGTCGTACAGGGCGCCGAACTGCCGGCGGTTGAACCAGCTCCGGCTGAACCCGTCGCCATGTTCGCCGCCGACGATCCCTCCCAGGTCGAGGGCCGCTTCGTACAGGTCGGTCGCGATTCGCTCCATCTTCCGGACGTCGTTCGCGTCGGAGAGCGACAGGAAGGGCCGCAGATGCAGCACGCCGTGCCCCGCGTGGCAGAACATCGACGCCGTCACCGCGTGCGTCTTCAGAACGTTCTGCACCCGCGCGATCATCGCAGAAAGCTGCTCGGGCGGAACGGCGACGTCCTCCACGAACGGCAGCGGTCGCGACGCGCCGCGGAGGCGCGACAGCGTCGGCACGACCCGCCGGGCCAGTCGCCAGTAGAGGTTCCGCTCCGAGTTCTTCAGCGTCGACCGCGAAGCGAAGGCGAGCCCCGTCTTCCGGACCAGACGCTGCGCGACCTCCTCCAGCGCGTGCCGGACGTCGCGCTCGTCGTCGCCGCACTGCTCGATCAGCAGCATGGCCTCCGCCGTTCGCGGAATGAGCGACGCGTATCGCGGATCGGACTCCCGCGCGAGCGCCAGGATCCGGCGATCCATCAGGTCGCAGGCCGCGAAGGGGAGATCCTGGATCGCCATCGCTCCCTGCGCCGCCTTGTCGAGGCGGTCGAAGAAGAGCAGGCTGACTCCCCGATGGGCCGGGCGCGGCACGACCGCGAGCGTCATCTCCGTAATGAGCGCGAGCGTCCCTTCGCTGCCGGCCATCAGCTTGGCCAGGTTGATTCCGCCGTTCTGGCGGACCTCGCCCAGGCGATAGCCCGGCGTCTTCACGCGCATGCCGGGTCGAGCGCCCCGCTCGATCACGTCGGCGAAGCGGTCGACCAGATCGCCCGTCCGGCGAGCCAGATCTTCCGCCCGCGCGGTCGCGGCAGCATTCGGCTGCGGCCACGGATTGTAGGGAACCGTTCCTTCCGGAGATTCCGGCGGCGGAGCGGTGAACTCCACGATCTGGCCGTCGGCGAGCGCGGCCTGCACGCGAATCACGTGGTCCGACGCGGTGCCGTACAGGGGCAGGTGACTGCCGGAGTTGTCGATGGCGACCACCGACCCCATGGTCGTCACCGAGCGGGTCGCCGGATCGGGACCGAACAGCCGACCGAGCGGACGGAGCGCGTAGTTCAGCTGCGCGAGCACGACGCCCGGCTGCACGTCGACCGAATCCTCGGAAATCCGCAGGACCCGCCGCATGCGTGCGGAGAAGTCGAGAACGAGCCCGCCCCCCAGCGCCTCGCCCGCGACGCAGGTGCCGGCTCCCCGGGCGTGGACCGGGATCCCCTGTTCGGAGCAGTACCTCAGCGTCGCGACGACGTCATGCGTTCCCGCCGGGCGAACCACTCCCAGCGGCGGAATCTCGTAGATGCTCGCGTCGGTCGCGTACATCTGCACGAACAAATCGTCGCATCGCACGTCGCCTTGGAGGACGCCGCGAAGGTCGGCCTGAATCTTGGCCCGGGCAGGGTCCATAGGGAACAGCGAGGCGAGCGGGAGGCGTCCGTCCCCTCGGGTCCGTCGACGAAGTCCGTCAGTTGCGACGAATCCGGGGGGGCGTCATAGTAATCGGCGGCGGAATTCTCCGTCCGAGCGCCGAAGGCGACAAGATCGGCAAAGGGGGCAATGTTTCTCGCGGTCGCCGCGGAAGAGACGCCCGAAGCGGCGCAATCGGTTGCGGCAGCGATCCCGGGCGGTTTCAATGGGACCGTCGCCGCCCGTGCGACTCTCCTAATCCGCCTCCTGCGACCCTACGCACATGAATCGCCCCCTCCTCGCTCTTCTGGTCGCGCTTGCCATGACCGAACTTTCCGCCGCGCTGCTTTATGCCCAGAACACGCCGGCGGAAGCGTTGACCGCCGAGACGTTCAAGTCCGACGAGGGCGGGACGCTGAATTACCGGCTGCTCGTTCCGCCGAAGATCGAAGAAGGGGAGAAGTACCCGCTGGTCATCTTCCTGCACGGCGCCGGCGAACGGGGCAGCGACAACGCGGCGCAGCTCAAGCATGGCGTCGGCGAATTCGTTCGGCATCGGAGCGACTATCCCTGCTTCCTGATCGCCCCGCAGTGTCCCGAAGGGAAGCGCTGGGTGGAAGTCGACTGGTCAGCGGCGACGCACGATCTGCCGAAGGAAGCGGGCGACCAGATGGCGCTCGTTCGCGGCGTGATCGACCAGTTCGTCAAGGACAAGCCGGTCGACGCCGACCGGATCTACATCACTGGCCTCTCGATGGGAGGCTACGGCACGTGGGACGCGATCTCGCGCTATCCCGACCTGTTCGCGGCTGCGGCGCCCATCTGCGGCGGCGGCGACCCGAAGCATGCCAAGACCATCAAGGACCTTCCCATCTGGTGCTTCCACGGCGACCAGGACCAGGCCGTCAAGGTCGAGCGCAGCCGGGCCATGATCGAGGCGATCAAAGCCGCAGGCGGGGAGCCGAAGTACACCGAGTATCCCGGCGTCGGCCACGACTCCTGGACCCAGTCGTACAAGAACGACGACTTCTTCGCGTGGCTCTTTGCGCAGAAGCGAGGGGAGTGAGGCCTCAGTCCCGCACCACGAAGCAGGAGACGTTTTCCTGCACCTGGGTGGCCCCGATAGCTCCGCTATTGGGGTCGACGAAGTCGACAAGAGGAAGGCGTTCAACGGCGCCGAAGGACGCTGACGCGTTTTCAAACCGGCTCCATCGCTTTGTAGACCTTCCCTCTCTCAGACAGCCAGACGATATCCCGTCGTTCCGCGTGATCCTTGATCTCGCGCAGCAACTGAACGGTTTCAGGCTCGTAGCAGGGTTCGCTCGGGTCGTCGGCCGGAATCACCATTTCCACTTCGACCGCGACGACGAACTCATTCGTCTGAATAAGTCGAGTCCGCTTGATTCGCTCGCCGGGAATCTGCATAGGTCAGCCGCGATCGAGATAATGAACCGTCACGAGTTTCGCGACGCCGGACTGTTTTAGATACGACCAAACCGCCTTTACTTCGGTTCCGTCGGGCAGGGTCTGCCGAACCTCGACGGTCGGATTGGGCGACGAGGCTGGGCATTCCGCCATTAGTTCACCGTCCGTCAACCCGGCGACGACTTGCCATTCCATGATACTTCGCTCTTCCAAACGCTCGGATGCGTGGAGGCCGACGAGGTATCTTTCCTCTGCGACGAGTCGCTGGATCGTTCGGAATAGCTCCCCCATTTAAGCCAGCGCCGCCCGCGTCCGCTGCACCAGATCGTTGTCCGCCCGCTGGGTCGACTGGAGCTTGTAGACGTTCGTGGCGAGGTAGTAATCCCGCCAGCCGGGCGAGACGTGGTAGTAGTCTTCGAGCACGGCGCTCGAGAACTTGTAGTCGTGCGCGTCGTCCCCCTTCAGGAACGTCAGCACCCGGGCCGCGTCGATCAGCGTCTCGGGCGAGTTCCCCCGCTTCAGATAGGCCAGCGTCAGATTCGCCGCGTCGAGCGAATCGTCGCCGACATGCGCGAAGATCTCGTCGACTGCCGGGCCTTCGCCTGACTTCGCGTCGTCCGACGCGAGCGAGTCGATCGTCACGTCCTTCACGCCGCCCCGGCTGCCCAGCGCCTCGCGGAACATCGGAATAAAGGCGGCGTTCTGCAACAGAATCATCCGCCTCGTCTCGTCGTCGCCCGCGGCGTCGAAGGCGTACTTCGCGGCGTTCGACGTCGTGACCGCGTGCAGCGCCACGATGCCCGGCTGCTTCATCAGCAGTTCGCCCGCCGCGACGAGCTGCGCATCCCAGACGGACTGCGCCGCGACGCCCCGGTTGAGCAGGTCGACCGTCAGGTCGCACGTCGCTTCGTTGGAGCCCGTCCTGAGGGCGGTCAGCATCTCCTTCGTCGCTTCGTCGTCGAGTTTGCCGTCCTGCCACTCCTTGCGGATCTTCTTGACCAGCCCCTGATTGCGTCGGAAGGGCTTGTCCGCGGCGTCGTCCCGCTGGGCCGGGTTGCCTCCCTCGTGCATCAGCAGGGCGTAGGCGAGCGACCGCAACACGGGCTCCGCATGCTGCTTGCCGATGACCTCCAGCGTGCGACGGCTGTTGGCGACGTAGATCGCCTTATGCCCGATCGAGCGGAAGTCCCGCATGCCGTACCGGAAGAAGAGCTCGTAGATGCCCGCCACGCCGGCGCTGCGTGCGAGCGACGCCACCGCGGCGTCGGCCTGCTCCTCGTTCCAGTCGTCCATCGCGTCGACGAACGCGGCAGGCGAAGCGGACGCATGCGGCAGCTTCGACTCGTCGACCGGGCCCATCGTCCAGTTATTCTCCTGGACGTCGCGGGCTTCGCCGGACTTGTAATGATCGAGGGCCCAGAAGATCGGCAGCCAGCGATGCTCGGGCGGCGAAGCCATGCTCGCCAGGTGAGCGGAGTTCACGACCAGCACGGCGTGGAACTTGTGCCCCACCGAGGGTCGCGGCTGCACGTTGCGCACGCCGGCAAGCAGCAGCGCGGCGAGGACCTGCTGATACGACAGTCCGTTCTTGATCTTCGACCCGATCTCTTCGAGCAGCCGATTGCGCGGCGTCTCCTCGATCAGTCGCACGGTCGGTTCGATCGAGGGATCGAAGCGGACGACGTTCGGATCGAGCTTCGCCTCTTCTGCCGAGACGCGCGGCAGCGACGACAGGAAGCCGAGATCGCCCAGTCCGGCCAGCGCCGCGGCGCCCCCTGTCGCCTGCAGGAATCGTCGTCGGTTCGCGGGCATGGGAGGGCCTTCAGGGGAGGGGGAAGAGTCGGAGAACCGCCCGGCGAACTTCATCGCCTGTTCGTTGCGGCTTCGCTCCTCATTTTACGACCCTGCCTCGCGAAGATGCGAGCAAGAACCTGCAGAGTTCGCCGCACGCCATCGCCGCGATCGATTCGTACGCCCCTTACTTCGCCGAACGGGCCTCTTCCGCGGGAGCGGGCGACGAGGAGGTTTGCGGCGGCGTGACGCGGACGGTGAAGACCTGATCGCCGGAGGGCAGCTCGACCTCGTCGAGAATCGATTCGACCTCGTGCGGGTCGGTGACCATCTGCAGGTCGCGCAGGCGAAGTTTATCGTTCGCCTGATAAATCACGACCGAAACGAGCGAATAGCCCTGCGGATCGAGCGACACGTAGTACCACCGCATGCACCGCAGGGTCGCCACGTCGTCCATTCCCGCGAGCATCAGACTGTCGACGCGTCGATCGGCCATCGTCTGGGCGAGCAGTTCGAACCGGTCGTCGAACTCTTCTTCCGCGGCCTCTCGGGCCTCCGAATCGAGCCGCACGTCGGAATGGAAGGCCCAGTACCACTCCCCGAGTGCGTTCCGCGAAGCCTCCCGCGTCGCATCGCGACCCGACGCGATCAGAGCCGAACCGATGTGCTGGATCGCGGCCTTGAGTTGCGGGTCGGCGATGCGGCGGTCGAGAGCGGACCTCGGCGGCGCCGCCGGCGCGACCGATTCCCCGGCAGGCGTCGCGGGGGGAGCCTGCGCGGCAACTGTTGAGATCGACGTCGCGCTGCACGCGACGATCAGCAGGCCCAAGCTCTTCGCGAATCCGTTCATGTCTGATTCCCGTGGGTCTTGCGATCCGTCGAGCCCGTCAGGGAGCGATGGTCAGCGAGGTCGTCGGCGCCGTGTCGTCGCCGGGCGTCCACGTGACGTCCACCTTCTTCTCGCCGCCCGGAATCTCGATCGCGTTCATCGCCGCTTCGACTTCGTCGAGGTCGGTCAGCACGTCGAATCGAAGAATCTTCGCTCCGCCGTCGCTGCGGACGAGCACGATACGAAAGAGCGCCGGTCCGCGCCCCGCCAGCGAAAGGAAGTGCCAGCGCACGCAGGCGGGACTCGCCACGTCGTCGATGCCGACCAGCGCCAGAGTGCGCAGCTTCTTCTCGGCCGCGACCTGCGCGATCTGGCTGAACGCGCGGTCGAACTCTGCCTCCGCCTGGCGAAGCTGCTCGGGCGCCAGGTCGACGTCCTTCTGAAACGCCCAGTACCGGCTTCGCAGCGCCTCGCGGGCCTTCGCGCTGTCGGGAGCATGACCCGTCGCCATCAGCGTCATGGCGACGTTCTGCATCGCTTCCGGGAGACCCGCTTCGCTCAGTCGTCGCTGGAACGGCGTTTCGGGCTCCTGCCCCCAGGCAGCGGTTACGCAGCACAAAACCGCCGAAACGCAGGCAAACCTCAGGAATCCGTTCATGCGCCGATCGCTCCGTCGTTCGAGATCTGCGCTTCGTCGCGCATCAGATCTCGAAATTTAGCACGGCGTTCATGTCATCCGGAAGCTCGGATTTCATCCGCAGGCGGGGCTTCTCCATGATCACGGTCGTCTTCGGAGCGACGCTTTCGGTCACCCAGACGCTGGAACCGATCACCGATTCGCGTCCGATCACGGTCTTCCCTCCCAGGATCGTCGCGTTGGCGTAGATCACGACGCCGTCCTCGATCGTGGGATGCCGCTTGCGGTCGCGGATCAGGTTGCCGTCGGCGTCTTTCGGGAAGCTGAGCGCCCCCAGCGTCACGCCCTGATAGACCTTCACGTCGTCGCCGATCCGGCAGGTCTCGCCGATGACGACGCCCGTGCCGTGGTCGATGAAGAACCGCTTCCCGACCGTGGCGCCGGGATGAATATCGATGCCGGTCCGCTTGTGGGACCACTCGGCCATCATTCGCGGAATGTAGGGCACCCCCATCGCGTACAGTTCGTGCGCGATGCGATGGACCGTGATCGCCTGCAAACCGGGATAGCAGAGGACGACCTCGTCCGGGCTCTTGCAGGCCGGATCTCCGCGGAAGGCCGCATGCACGTCCGCGCCGAGCATCTTTCTCAACTCGGGCAACCGGCGGAGCAGCTCGACCGTGATCTGCTGTCCCTTGGCCTCGTAGTCGAGATCGCACGGATCGACGCCGGAGCCTCGCATTTCTACCCGGTCGGCATGCATCAGCGCCCGCGCGATCTGGGTCGTGAGCTTGTCGTGCAGGCCGTCGATCAGGTCGCCCACGTGGTACAGGACGTTGCCGATGTGAAGCTTCTCCCGACGGCCGAAGCCGGGGAAGAGAATCTCCCGCAGGTCGCCCAGGCACTCGACGACCGCGTCGTACTGCGGCAGCGGGCAATGGCCCAGGTGGTGGACCGTCCCGGGCTCGCCGTAAGTCGCGACGATGCGATTGGCCAGATCGCCCAAGCTTTCCTTCAGCCGCAGATCAGTCGACATGGATCGTCCTGGTTCACGGACGGGGGAGGAGGTTCCCGTCATGCTCGCCATCCCGGCGTATCTCCTTCGTCATCGAGCGGCGCCTCACGTCCGATTGAGACGATTCTGACGGTTCTTCGCTCCCGGCGGCATGCCCCGCAGGCGCTTTCGTCAAACTTCGCCCAAGTTGCCGCGGTCCTGGCGAGACTCTGCGTTCGCGGTCCGGGCGCTCCATATCGCCACGAACTCCTCAGGAGTCCAACCGACCAGGTCAGAGACTTGCCCGTCTCCGATTTCGACGATCCGAGCCCGTCCTGAGTCGTCGATCGCGACGTCGACGGCGATGAAGGGACTGGAAATCCTCTGAGCGACCGCTTCGACCGGTGCGGGAACGGGTCTTCCCCCAGGGCCATAGGGAACGCCGTCGAGGACGAAGTAGCGGACCTCGGAATCGGAGAGCAGATTCTCGAACTCGCGAACGCAGATTCCGCCTTCCAATTCATCCCGATAGGCGAGCGTCTCGCGCAGCCAGCGCAGAGCGTCCTCCTCCGTTTCGACGACCGAGCCTCCGCCCGTCTTCAAGGACTTCACGTAGTCCTTCAGGAAGTAACGACTCCACCCGAGCTTCCGCAGGGTCGGCACAAGCTCCTCTGCAGATGTGAACCAAACCGTTCGAGGCGTGAACTCCTGCACCGCGTCGTACCAGTTCGGCAAGTGATGCGCGAGGCGATAGGCGATCGCGCTGGTCAGCGACCTTCCGCCGGAACGCGCGACCGCCTGTTCGAGACGCTCGTATCGTTCCGGCGTAACCATCCAGCCGCGATAGACGACGGTCGCGCCGTGAGGAACGTCGCACCGGTCTCCGCGTCCGTCGAAGACGCTGTCGGGAACAATCGAAACGCCGAATCCATCGGACCGAATCAGATCCGCCTGCCGACGAAACAGAGGTTCTACGAGCCGCTCGTCGAATCCATCGGGCGGAAAGAGAAAGTGAAGCAATGACCGTCTCACGCGGAAGGAGCCAGGCAGAGCCGACTTCGACTTCGTATACGACAGCGTGACTCTTCGATTCGTTCGTAACGCTCATCGAAGCTTCCGCATCCGCGTCGCGCGTCAATCTTCCTGGGCGCCGGCCACCGCGTCTTTGAGCCAGGCGTGGTAGGCCTGCTGCGATTCGAACGTCAGGCGCAGCTTCCCCTTGCCTTCGGCGATAGGCAGGACAGCAGGGCGGACCTTGAACCGGCTGCCCTTAGCGCGACGCTGCGGCGCAAGGTCGACCGCCCGGCAGATACCGGCGCGGCGGGGAATCACGCAGGATGGCGTCGCGAGGAACGGCGAGCTTTGCCTTGCGGATCGCGAGTCGTGCGTTCGACCGTCTCTGAGCGGGGGATGACAATCCCCCGAGGTCCAGGCGTAGCCGCAAGGTCTGCCCTCGGGGGATTCACCTCCCCCGCTCGCCTGAGGATTCGAATCAGGCGTTCTTCGCAGGTTCTGCCGGGGCGGTCGCCGCGGGGGGCTCTTCCGCCAGCATCTTTCCGACCTCGTTCACCGTCGTCAGGATCGCGATCGCGGTGAAGAAGATGCCGGCCAGGAACAGGCCGAAGCGGCGCAGCCTCGACGGACGCAGCTCCTGCGGCATCAGAAGCGTGTTGACCAGCAGCACGTGCCAGCAACTGAAGCCGAGCGCGTAGTTGTAAAGCATCGTCGACCAGACCAGCAGGCCGTCCCCCTTCACCTGGGTCAGCATGGTCAGACCGAACAATGCATAGATGCAGAGGACACCGAAGTAGAGCTTGCGGATGTGCCGCGGGTCCCACCGACGCAGATGGGGGCTCGCGGTCCAGATCATGTCGACCCAGCGCCGCAGCACGCCGTCCGACGTCGTCGCCAGGCTGGTCGACAGCACGAGCAGGCCGCAGAACATCGTGAGGTACCAGAAGGCCGGTCCCAGCGTCGGACCGACGGCCTCCTGCACGCCGTCCGCCGTCATGCCCGCGGCCAGCCACTTGTCCTCGGGGATCTCCTTCCCGCGGAGAAACTGCACGCTCAGCATGCTGGGAAGCGCGATGCCGAGCACGCAGGCGGGCGCCCAGACCATGAGCTGTTCCCGGTGAACGTGGCGGACCCAGCCCCGCCAGCGCTCGAGCGATTCCTTCGTCACCTGAAAGACCATGCCGACGTGCGACAGGGAGATCTTCCGTCCGCCGACGAAGCTGGGGATGGCGCCGACGTGATGACCCATGCCCCAGCCCTGGTCGCGGGTGTAGCCGCTGATCGGGGTGTTGGTCAGCCCGCCGTTCCCGCAGATCGCCGCCATCGCCGCGATGATCCCGATCATCGAGAAGTCGATGACGGGGAACCCTTCGCCCGACGCCACGGAGACGATGGCGTTCTTCACCGCCGGACCGTCCGGCGAAGCGACGGGCACGTTGCCGAACTGGAAGAAGCCGCCGAAGATCTCCGCCCAGGTATCCCACGTCGAATAGCCGATCGCGAGGAACAACAGGAAGCCGACGACGACGACCAGCTTGAAGGCCATGATCGCCTTCAGCGAGTTGTAGACCTTCCCTCCCACGATCAGCGGCAGCAGCGCCGCGACGAAGATGCCGCAGCCGATCCCCTTCAGCGTCGCCGACTCGGCCGCGAGCGACGTATCCGGCAGCCTGCCGTAAACGAGCGAAAAGAGCGGGATCGCCGCGTTCGACGCCAGATACGGCAACACCGAACCGAAGTCGAGCACCAGGTAGACCGCGACCCACAGGATGGGCCCGGGCGGGATGCGGAACTTGCCGGTGAAGATCGGCTCGCCCGTGTAGAGCGTGTAGCGGCTGATCTCGATGTTGTAGATCGCCTGGCCGACGATGCTGAGCGTGGCCAGCCACAACAGGGCCCCGCCGTACCGGGCGCTGACCATCGGCCCGGTGAGCCACTCGCCACCGCCGATCGCCGCCGCGCCGGAGACCAGTCCCGGTCCGATCAGGAACAGCAGATTCCGCCAGCGAAACAGGGGCGCCGGGATCAGCTCCCCCACGTCCCACCGCGGCATGCTCTTCGTGCCGGGATGGGGAGCGAGCGCTTCTTCCTTCGCGGCCTCGTCCGACGACGAGACCTGCGGCGGGGCGGGACTGGACATGAGCGGAGAAGCAGAGGAGCGGGGGAGGAGGCCTGCATGATACCGGCCCCGGCGCCTGAATTGAATGCTTTCGCGCCCGCTCCCTTTCGCCTGCTATTCGACCGGATCGCGACTCGCGGCTAGCGACTGCGTTGCCCGGATTGCTCATCAATCCGGGCAACGCAGCCCGCAAGAGGATCGACGAGTCCGTTCGCTGCGTCGTTCGATGTCGTCGAAGCTCTCCGGCTGCCGCTGCTCTCGCCTACTCGTTGATCCGCTCCCTAACCCCGAGGTCGGGAAAAGACCGCCGCGAGAACCAGAATGGTCGTCGCAAGGCCGACGAGCGGGATGCCCATGCCGAGGAATCCGGCTTCTCCGGTCGCCAGACTGGTCGCGACGTAGAGGAGGCCCAGCAAGAGCGGAATCCAGGCCGACCACGAGCGTCCCAGGCAGAGCAGGGCGCCCGGCACCACGAGCAGCAGCCCATGCACGAGAAGCACGGCCGACAACGAGCGCGGCAAGCCGACGTCAGTCACGAACGTGAGCCCGAAGAAAATCGCTCCGACCGCGCTCTGCATCAATCCGAACAGCATCATCGGCAGCCCCATCGTCCACTCGACGATGCGCAGCACGAGGCGCCCTCTCCCCTTCGCGGCCCCCTTCGCGGCGTCGGAGGTCGCCTCGACGCCCGGCGCGCGATAGGGATCGGCCGCGTCAGGCTTCTCGTCGTTCCTCCCGATCTCGATCGCGTTCATCGAAGTCGTCCTTCGTACTGTCTGCCGCGCAGCTCCTGCGACTTCACGCGGCGGTGATCATCGCTATCCAAACCGCCATTGCGAACCAAAGCCCCACGCCGAGCGATGCCGCAAGCGCCGTGTACCACCTGGGCCAGATGATTACGGACGCAACGGCGAGCAGCGACGGGATCGCGATCCCGATCCCGATGAGGCGATGCTCAACCGGAGCACGTGATTGCGAGACGAGCCACAAAGGACCGGGCAGCAAGTTGGAATCCGCGTTGAACCGGTTCCCTTTCGGATAGACGAGAACGACGAACGCGAACAACGCGGCGAAGGCGACGAATGTTCGTACCAAGATTTTCCGTGAGATCGGCAGCACGATGCGGCTGTCGTCGGGCGGGGATGAAGGCGGTTCGTACGGATTCGACACTGTCCCGTCACCATCCGGTCGATTCGGGACTGCTCCGCCGCGATCGCAGTTCGCGAAACCGCGAACTGCCGAAGAGATGCGAATAGGGCCGGTCTGATTCGAACAGACGACCAAGGGATTATGAGTCCCCTGCTCTAACCGCTGAGCTACGGCCCCGGGTAGGCGGCGAAACGATCGGTCCGCCGCCGGCGTGCGATTGTATCGGCGAATGCCGCCAGGAGGGATGCGAGTCGAGCGTCAGCGACATGCGTCCGGCGCCAGGGACTCGAGTCGAGCCGCGACGACGGTCGGGCGGCGGGGGCATTATCGGTAGGCGGCGACGGCGGTCGCCCCGGGCAGCGCCTGTCGGGCGATCGGGCGTCCGGTAAGATGAACGGCCAATCGCCGGGCGGGCGTCAGGTCCGCCGGGGAAACGTTGGCCGTCGGGCGCGGGCTGTAAGGAAGATCGCTCGCTTCCCTCCCGGACCGCTGCCGGCCCCTTCAGGTTCATCGTCGATCGCCGATTCGAGTCGGCGAAGAAGCCGCTTAGTCGTCTATGTTCGAATCTCTCCGCGACAACCTTCATTCCGCCGTCAAGTCGCTTCGCGGAAAAGGGAAGCTGACCGAAGCGAACATGCGGGAGGGGCTCAAGCTCGTCGAGCAGTCGCTCATCGAGGCCGACGTCAGCTACGACGCCGTCAAGGCGTTCATGGGTCGCGTCACCGAGAAGTCCCTCGGCCAGAAGGTACTGCTCGCGCTCGACCCCGCCCAGCAGGTCGTCGGCATCGTGCACGACGAACTGGTGTCGCTGCTGGGGCCCGTCGATTCGTCGCTCCACCTGAAGAAGGGGCTGACGATCATCATGCTCTGCGGCCTGCAGGGCTCGGGCAAGACGACCACCTCGGGCAAGCTGGCCAAGCTGCTGCTGGAGAACAAGTTCAAGCCGATGCTGGTCGCGGCGGACGTGAAGCGTCCCGCGGCCATCGACCAGTTGCACGTCATCGGCGATCAACTCGGCGTGCCGGTCTATTCCGAGCGCGGCCGCACCGACGAGGAGACCAGCAAGCTCGACCCGGTGAAGGTCTGTCAGAACGGCGTCGCACATGCGAAGAAGCAGGCCGTCGACGTCGTGATCCTCGACACGGCAGGCCGCCTGGCGATCGACGAAGAGCTGATGAACCAGCTCAAGAAGATCGACGACCGGGTGCAGCCCGACCAGGCCTATCTGGTCGTCGACGGCATGACGGGGCAGGACGCCGTCAACAGCGCCAAGGCGTTCCACGACGCGCTCGCGCTCGACGGCTTCATCATGACGAAGCTCGACGGCGACGCCCGGGGCGGGGCGCTGCTGTCGGTGAAGCACGTCACGGGCGTGCCGATCAAGTTCATCGGCACGGGGGAGAAGCTCGACGCGCTGGAGCCCTTCACCCCGGAGGGAATGGCGGGCCGGATCCTGGGCCTGGGCGATATTCGCCAGCTCGTGGCCGAAGTCCGCAAGGTCGTCGACGAGAAGGAGCAGAAAGAGCTCGAAGACCGCATGGCCCGCGGCATCTTCACGCTCGAAGACTTCCGCGATCAGATGATGAAGATCGCGAAGCCGGGCCTGATGCAGAAGATGATGGCCCTGATGCCGGGCATGGGTCAGATCGCCGAGGCGATGCAGAACGCCGACACGTCCAAGGACGTGAAGCGGATGATCGGCATGATCGACTCGATGACCCAGGAAGAGCGCCGCAATCCGAAGGTCATCGACCCCAGCCGCCGCAACCGCATCGCCAAGGGCGCCGGCGTCCAGGTCAGCGAACTGACCGGCCTGCTCAAGCAGTTCGAGGTGATGAAGCCCCTGATGACGATGATGGCCGGCAAGGGGGGCGGCGACCGGATGAAGATGATGGCCGACATCCAGAAGAGCGGCCTGCTGAACCCCGGCGGGCAGATGCCCAAGCTGAAAAAGGGAACCGGAAAGCGACTCACCCCCAGAGAGAAAGAACAGGCCCGTAAGGAACGGGAAAAGGCCCTCAAAAAAATGAAGAAGGATCGCAAGTAGGCGCCGGAAATGCATCCTGGACCTGTCCGACTGGCGGAAGGGCCTAAAGTGGATCCAGGAAGAAATACGGCGTCTTAAGCGAGAGCGAGGGATAGTTCGATGTCGGCGACCGGGTCAGTCGGTGGCGAGGAGATCATCGGTACAGGATCCCCCGAGTTGGACGCGATCCTGTACGGCGGTTTGCCGGCCAATCGCGTCTACCTGGTCGAGGGGACGCCAGGCACCGGCAAAACGACCTTGGCCATGGGGTTCCTGCTGGAGGGACTCAAAGCCGGCGAAGCCGGCATGTACGTCGCCATCTCGGAGAGCAAGCAGGAACTGGAATCGATCGCCGCCTCCCACGGCTGGTCGCTCGACGGACTGCTGATTTATGAGCTGCTCGATCCGGCGGAGTCGCTCGACGCGGAATCGCAGTACTCGATGTTCCATCCGTCGGAGGTGGAACTCGGCACGACCACCCGGGGCGTGCTCGACTTCGTCGAGAAGCACAAACCGCGGCGGATCGCGTTCGATTCGCTGTCGGAACTGCGCCTGCTGGCCCAGAATCCGCTCCGCTATCGACGGCAGATCCTGGCCCTGAAGCAGTTCTTCGCGGGGCGCGACTGCACGGTCCTGTTGCTCGACGACCGCACGACGCTCAGCGAGGACCTGCAGGTCCACAGCATCGCGCATGGCGTCATCTCGCTGGAGAGCATCGCGTCGGAATACGGCGACGAGCGGCGGCGTCTGCGAATTAAGAAGCTGCGGGGTCGCCGGTACATGGCCGGCTACCACGATTTCGAAATCGTGCCGGGGGGACTCTCCATCTATCCCCGCAAGGCGCTCGCGCCGAGCGTTCCGCACGATCACGCGGAGTATCTGCTGAGCGGCAACGAGTCCCTCGACCAGTTGCTGGGCGACGGCATCTCGCCCGGCACCAGCGCGCTCCTGCTGGGACCGGCCGGCACGGGAAAGTCTTCCTGTGCGGCGCTTTACGCGATCTCCGCCGCGAAGCGGGGCGAGCGGGCGGCGATCTTCACGTTCGACGAAAGCGTCGACACGCTGTTGGAGCGCGCCCACGGCTTGGGGATGGACCTCGCCACGCACGTAGATAACGGTCTCATCGCGATCAAGAAAATCGATCCAGGCGAAGTCTCGCCGGGCGAGTTCGCTCACATGGTCCGCGAGGCGTCCAAGGACCGCGACGGGGAGGGTCGCCTCAGCCTGGTCGTGATCGACAGCCTGAACGGCTACCTCGCGTCGATGCCGGAAGAGCGCTTCCTAACGATGCAACTGCACGAGCTGCTGTCGTATCTGAGCGCTTCGGGGATCGTGACGTTTCTCGTGGTCACGCAGCATGGCATGCTGGGCTCGACCATGTCGTCGCCTGTCGACGCCAGCTACCTGGCCGACGCGGTGATCCTGTTTCGGTACTTCGAAGCCAACGGCGAAATCCGCCAGGCGATCAGCATCGTCAAGAAACGGAGCGGCGGTCACGAACGAACCATCCGCGAGTTCAGCATGCGAGGGGGTCGCATCGCCGTCGGGGAACCGCTGCGCGAGTTTCAGGGCATCCTGAGCGGAATTCCGACCTATCTCGGCGCCCCGGCCCAGCTGATGGAACAGACCGATGATTGAAGCGGACGCGGCGGTCGGTAGCCGTCGGGTTCTGCTGCTCGCCCCGAC
The DNA here is from genome assembly GCF_056501455.1 of Lignipirellula cremea. Taxonomy (NCBI): domain Bacteria; kingdom Pseudomonadati; phylum Planctomycetota; class Planctomycetia; order Pirellulales; family Pirellulaceae; genus Lignipirellula; species Lignipirellula cremea. The sequence continues at coordinate 2,457,959 of NZ_CM151415.1, read as the reverse complement.
GCGACGCGATGCGCTCGTCGCCGAGCGGATCCTGCTCGACTGCAAGATCGAGTCGCGGATCTGCGAGTCGATGGACGAGCTCTGCACCCTGGCGGAGCGCGACGGCGCCGGGGCCGCTCTGATCGCGGAGGAACGACTGCGCGAGGGGGGAACCGAGATGCTCCTCGGCATGCTCGACCGTCAGCCGCACTGGTCCGACCTGCCGATCGTGGTCCTGCTCACCGGCGACGAACTGTTCCCGGAACCACTGGCGAGGCTGAACGAGTCGGCCAACCTGACGATGGTGACGCGACCGCTGCGCATCGCGGCGTTCGTCAGCGCCGTTCGGGCGGGACTTCGCGACCGGATTCGCCAATATGCCGTGCGGGACCTCCTGTCCGAACGCGACCTGACCGCGCAGCGACTTCGCGAGGCGCTCTCCGCCGCGTCGGCCGCGAACGTCGCGAAGAGCCAGTTTCTGGCGAACATGAGCCACGAGATCCGCACGCCGATGACGGCGGTGCTCGGCTACGCCGATCTGCTCGCGGAGCGCGAAACCGATCCGGAGAAGTGCGACTTCCTGGACGTGATCAAACGGAACGGCGTGTTCCTGCTCGAGATCATCAACGACATCCTCGACTTGTCGAAGATCGAATCGGGCAAGCTGGAGATCCGCCACGAGCGGTTCTCGCCGCAAAGGTTCGTCGAGGACGTCCACCTGCTGATGAACGTTCGCGCGGAAGAGAAGGGCGTCGAGCTGCGACTGCGGTTCGACGGTCCGATCCCCGAAGCGATGCGGAGCGATCCGAACCGGCTCAAGCAGATCGTGGTCAACCTGGTCGGCAACGCGATCAAGTTCACCGAAGAAGGGGAGGTCCGACTGACGGTCGGATACGCCGACGGCGCGAACCATCGCATCCGCTTCCGCGTGACCGATACGGGCATCGGCATGACCGAGGATCAGCTCGCGAGACTCTTCCGGCCCTTCTCGCAAGGCGACGCCTCGGTCACCCGATCCTTCGGCGGAACCGGCTTGGGCCTGGCCATCAGCCAGCGCCTGGCCCAGTTACTCGGCGGCAAGATCACGGTCGCGAGTCAGCCGGGCCGGGGAAGCGAATTCGTCTTCGACGTTCCCGTGGGCGACGTCGGCGAATTGCGCCTGGTGACGCCCCCGTCCGAATCGCGACTCGCTTCGACGCAGATGCAGAAAGCGGTGCGGCTCGCCTGTCGCGTGCTGGTGGTGGACGACCGGCGGGACGTGCGACTGCTGACGCGGCATATCCTGCAGCGGGCGGGCGCCGAGGTCGAGTTCGCCGAAGACGGCCTGGAGGCGCTGGAATGCGTCCGCACGTCGCTCTCGGGCGGGTCGAACTTCGATGCGGTACTGCTCGACATGCAGATGCCGCGGCTGGACGGCTACCAGACCGCCGCGAAACTCCGCACGATGGGCTTCCGGGCTCCGATCATCGCCCTGACCGCCGACGCCATGCAGGGAGACATGGACCGCTGCCTGGCGAACGGCTGCAACGCCTACCTCAGCAAGCCCATCGACGCCGCGCAGCTCGTCGCGGCGCTGGCGAAGTTCGCGTGCTGAGCGCCGTCCTGCTTGTCGACATTGCAGCCATTTTCCTTCTCCCGCCCCACGCCGATGCGCCGCTCCCTGCGATTTTCCGAGGGAAGCCCCTTTACAGGCGGGCGGAAGCGCGGGCAAAATACCCGGTTTCCCGTTGAGGGCCGGGGCGCGCTGAAAGCTCGCACCGACTGCCGGGAAACATGAAATAACGATACGCATCCTGCGAACGTCGCAGGAGTTGCGTCCCATAGCGTGGCGGAAGCGAAGCGGACGGACGGGCGTTTGACCCACCGGCTCGTTTTTCCTTCGACGCGATCTGTCAGCGGGTTTCGAGGAGCTGGTCGTGGCGGTACGCATTCGGATGAGGAAGTTGGGTCGCAAGCATCGTCCGTTCTTTCGCCTGTGCGCGATCGACGGACGGCAGCAGCGCGACGGGCGCGTCATCGAGGAACTGGGTCATTACGACCCGATGGTTCCCGACACCGACGCCCGGGCCATTCTCAACGGCGAACGGATCGCGTACTGGGTCAGCGTCGGCGCCCAGCCGAGCGAGGCCGCCCGGGTTCTGATCAAGAAGTACGGCCAGAACGGCACGCACCTCGAAAAGCAGAAGTCGGCCCTCGAAAAGCTGGCGAGCAAGTCCTACCGCCCGCAGCCGATGAAGCCGATCAAGGCCAAGCCCGCTCCGGCGCCTGCCGCCGAAGCCCCGGCTGAAGAGGCTCCGGCCGAAGCCGCCGCCGGCGAAGGTTCCTGAACCTCGAGCACAGGTTCCTGATCGCGTAAGGGAGCGAGCGACTCGGCTTTCCCGGATCGGCTTCCTCGATGCGATTCGACGTACTGACGCTCTTTCCGCGGATCTTCGACGGTTTTCTGTCGGAGAGCCTGCTGGAGAAGGCGATCGAAAAGAAGCTGGCGGAGGTCGTCCTGCACGACTTTCGCGAATGGACGACCGATAAGCACCGGAACGTGGACGACCGCCCCTTCGGCGGCGGGCCCGGAATGGTGCTGAGGGTCGACCCGGTGGTGGAGTGCGTCGAAGACGTGCTTCCCATGCACCCCGATCCGGCGACGATTCTCCTGCTCAGTCCGCAGGGGCAGCGACTGGACCAGGGAATGGTGGAACGCCTCGCGAAGTTGCCGCGGATCGTGATGATCTGCGGACGCTACGAGGGATTCGACCGGCGAACGATCGACCTGCTCGACCCGATCGAGTTGTCGATCGGCGACTACGTCCTGAATGGGGGCGAGGTCGCCGCGATGGTGGTGATCGAGGCCGTGATGCGTCTTCTGGAAGGCGCGCTCGGCGACGACGAGAGCGCCCGGCAGGACTCCTTCACCGGAGAAGAAGCCCTGCTGGAATATCCGCAGTACACGCGGCCGCGAGAGTACCGGGGGCTGTCCGTTCCCGAGATTCTCCTGTCCGGAGACCACGAGAAGATCGCCGCCTGGCGTCGCGAGCAGAGTCTCGCGATCACGCGCCTGCGGCGACCCGATCTGATTGAAAGATTGCCGCAGACGAAGTCGCCGAAGGCGAAAAAGTCCGCGAGAACGAACGACTCACCTGAAGCATGACGCGTCCCGGTGCGGACGCCCTGACGGGGACGATGCAATGAGCCAGCAGATTCTGAATCTGGTCGAAAAGAAGTCGATGAAGGAGACCGTCCCTCACTTCGAGGTCGGGGACACTGTCGACGTTCACACCCGGATTCTGGAAGGTACCAAGGAACGGACCCAGATCTTCAACGGCGTCGTGATCGCGAAGAGCGGCACCGGCACCCGCGAGATGTTCGTCGTCCGCCGCATCGTCGCCGGCGGCGAGGGCGTGGAGCGCAAGTTCCCCGTCCACTCGCCGAAAATTTCCGCGATCGAAGTCAAGCGTTCCGGCGTCGTCCGCCGGGCGAAGCTCTACTTCCTTCGCGATCGCATCGGCAAGTCGGTCAAGCTCAAGGAACGCCGCCGGTAAGCCGGCGCTTCAGCGGTAAGACGCTGAGCGTTTATTAACATTCCCCGGCGGACGCCTGACGCCGCCGCGGGTGGGCATCCCGGCCGCTGCCGGATAGGATGCAAGGGCGACGACTCGCGTTCCACGGCTGGCTTGTCCAGTCGTGCCGAACCGGTCGCTATCGTCGCCATTCCGGTTCGTCCGGTCGCATGGACCTTCGCTGCAAGCACGGCTGGGCAAGCCAGCCGTGGCACGCGGGCTCCCTTGCGTGGACGAGCCCCACGGGCTTCATGATGCTGCTGAACGACTGGCTCTGCTGGATTCCCTGGCGCAGGTCGAAGTACGATCTGGGCGGTCGGGGCGAAGATCTGGCGGCGAAGCATCTTCAGAAGCTCGGCTGCCGGATTCTGGAGCGCCAGTATCGCGACCCGCCGGGCGAGATCGACCTGATCGTGCGGGAAGGCGACACGATCGTCTTCGTCGAGGTCCGCTCCCGCAGCGACGCGAGCGCCGGGGCTCCTGAGGAGACGATCGACCCCGCCAAGGAACGGACGCTGATCCGGACGGCGGAGAAGTATCTGCATCGTCGCAAGCTGGACGACGCGCCCGCCCGGTTCGACGTCGTTTCGATCGTCTGGGGCGACGGAGCTCCCCGGCTGGAACATTTTCGCGACGCGATCCGCCCGACGGGGTGAGCGGAAGCGCCTCACCCGACCGACGTTTGCCGGTCGTGCCGGATTTGCCCGGCGAAGCGGTTCTTCGTCGGGAGGGAATCGTCGCTTCCGCCGACCGCGAAGCGTACGATAGAAGGATCCAGGGTCCGCATCTCTCCGGACGAATCCGGCATGTCGCATCGAATTCTCTACGCGTTCTGCACCTCGGCAGTCGCCGTCCTGACCGTCGGCTCGGCGACGTCGCCTGCCGCGGCTGCCGATTCCGGTCCGACGACCACGGTCGTGCTGGAGTCGGGCGGCAAACTCCGGGCGGAGGTTCATCCCGCCACGTCGAAGGAGGGGGAGACGGTCATCCTGGAGGCGCCCGGGCTGCTGATCGAGCTTCCCAAGAACTCCGTGGACGAGGCCGTAGCGCCCGACCCGATCCTGGTGGAGTACGCCTCGCGTGCGGCGGCGACTCCGGACGCCGCGCCCGAACACTACGCGCTGTCGGAGTGGTGCCACGCGAACAAGCTCGACCCCGAGCGGAAGTACCACCTGCAACGGACGATCGCCTTCGATCCCGAGCATGATGCCGCGCGCAAGGAACTAGGGTTCACCAGGATCGAAGGCAGGTGGATTCACCCGGAGCAGTCGTTCCTCGACATGGGGTACGTCAAGCATCAGGGGAAGTGGTATTCGCAGCGCGAACTCGATCGCAAGCTGGCTGACGAGGAGCTCGAAGCGAAGCGGCGGGGCTACCTCCGCGATATGCGGAACTGGCGCCGGCAGGTCGACGGACGTCCCGCCCAGGCGACGGAAGCGATCCTGAACTTCCAGCGGGTGCAGGATCCGCTCGCGATCTTCGCCCTGACCGAAATGCTGAAGGATGAAAAGACCGAAACGATGCGGCGAGAGTACGTCAACTCGCTCGGACGCATTCCGGGAGGCGAAGCGAGCGCGACGCTCGCCGCGGTGGCGGTGAACGATCCGTTCCCCACCGTTCGCGAAACGGCGGTCCAGCGACTGATCGAGCGCCGGGCGAACTACGTCGTGCCGTCGCTGATCCCGTACCTGCAGGGCGAACACATCGGGACCATCAACACCGCCGCCGTCGTCGCGGGACGCCTCCAGGATTTCCGCGCGGTGCCCGCGCTGATCGACGCGCTAGTGACCGAACAGAAGCGCACGGTCTCGGTCGGCGGGGCGAACAGCGTCGGCGCCGGCTTCGGCAGCAACACCGCAGGCGGCGGCGGAGGCGGGCTTTCCGCGGGCAGTTCCAGCCGCGTCGAGAAGTTCCAGGTTCCGAACCAGGAGGTTCTCGCCGCGCTGCAATCGATCACGGGGCAGAACTTTCAGTACGACAAGGCCTCGTGGAAGCGGTGGTACTCCGAGACGCGGAACGTGAAGAACGTCGACCTCCGCGGTCTGCCGAGATAGGGCGGCGCGGCGTCGTGAGGGCTGGGAGCGCTTCCTCTTCGTAGGGTGGGTCAACGACCCACCATGGCCGGCGGACGAGAAGTCGAACGGCCTGTTCGCCTCGAAGTTCAGGGACGCATTCGGTGGATCAATGACCCACCCTACTGAAGCGCGGCCGAACGCAACCTAAGGCTGGCTCGAGCCGCGGGGCGTCTTGGGGTCGAACAGCTTGCGCAGTTCGAACTTGCCTGCGGCGACGGCGTCGTCGTCGCTCTTCGTGCGATACGCGCCCCGGATCCAGTCGTCGCCGGACGCGACGCCCCGCCCGCCGATCTCCGCGCTCCCGGGCTCGCTCGCGAACGCGACCCCCTGATCGTCGACCACGAACCGGAGTCGCGTTTGATCCCCGCGCCGGGCGAGGAACCCGTTCGCCTGCGTCTCCACGGTCATGACGATCTCCCGCGAGCCCCCCGCGTCCGCGTTCAGGCGGAGGACGTAGACCCCGTCGCGGACCTTCGCCTCGCCGACCGGCGCGAAGGGGAGCTTCGTCCGCTCGTCGACCGGCGTTTCGCTCGACAGCGCCGGCAGTTCGTCGATCGTCGGCAGCGTCTCGGGAAGTTCGACCACCGGCGGCGGCGATTCGCTGGCCGGCGCTTGGGGCGCGGCGTCATCCAGGCCCGCTTCGTCAGGGTCGAGGGCTTCCGCGGGCGGATCGGTTTCGGGCTCGACCGGCGCTTCTTCGTCGAGAGGCTGCCGGGGCGCCTCGATCGTGGGAGCTTCCGCGACGGGGGGCTCCGCCGGCTGACAGCCCAGCGAAGCGGCGAGCCCCGCGGAGAGACCCGTCGCGACCAGACGATGCGTGAACTTCATGATTGCGTTCCTCCGCGAGCGGCGCAGGGCTCGCGAAACGTGTCGCTGACGAAATCGGGCGTCACCAGGCGGACCGGAGCATGGCCGTCAGCGTGTCGACGTCGGTCGGGCCGGGGGCCAGTTCGCACAGGCGTTCGATGGCGGACGCCTTTCGAGCGTACTCCGGCAGATCCTCTTCCCGGGCGCCGATCTCGCGAAGTTTCGTCGGAATGCCGACCTTCCGCTGCAAGTCGAACAGCGCCTCCACGAACAGGGCGCTCGCTTCGTCCGCCGGCGTCTTCGTTTCCGCGACGCCGATCAGGCGAGCGAGCTGCGCCAGTTCGGCCTCTCGATAGGGCGCCAGCGCCGCGACGACGTACGGCAGAAGCATCCCGTTGCCGAGACCGTGCGAACAGAGCCCCGCCCCGCCGAGCGGGTACTCGAGCGCGTGAACGAGGCTGACTCCTGCGTTCGAGAAGGCCATGCCCGCCAGCGTCGAGGCGAGCGCCATTTCCCGCCTCGCCGCGTCGTCGCGACCGTTCGCGACGGCGACAGGCAGCGTGCGGAAGATCCGCTCGATCGCCTCCTTCGCCAGGGCATCGGTCAGCGGCGCCTTGCCTTGGTAGGCCCGCGACGATTCGCGGGCACCGTCGAGTTCGTCATAGGGTCGCACAAGGAACGCTTCGACCGCGTGCGTGAGCGCGTCGAGGCCCGTCTCCGCGGTCAGCCGGGGGGGACAGGTCCGCGTCATCTGCGGATCGACGACGGCGTATCGGGGACGAAGCCAGGGCGAGAGCGTGCTGACCTTCATCGCGCCGGCGTCGTCGGTCAGCACGGCCGAGTGGGAGACTTCGCTGCCCGTGCCTGCGGTCGTCGGCACGGCGATGACGGGCAGCGTCGGCCCGGGAACCTTGCCGAAGCCGAACCAGTCCCGCGGCTCGCCGCCGTGCGAGAGGAGCAGGGCGACGATCTTGGCGAGGTCGATCGCGCTCCCCCCGCCGACGCCGATGATCGCGTCGGGAGCCAAGGGCTTCAGCATCGCCGCCGCTTCGACCGCGACGGCGACAGGAGGCTCGGCCTGATCGAAGAGATGCGTCGCGCAGAAACCGTCAGGCAACTGCTGCGCGACCCGATCGACGAGCCCCGCCGCTTGCAGCGTCCGATCGGAGATCAGCGCCGTCTTGCGATAGCCTTCCGCCGCGACGATTTCGGAGACCTGCTCCACGGCGCCCTCGCCGAAGCGGAGCGTTCCGGCGGTTGCGAAGGACCAGATCGAACGGGGCATGCGAAAGGCTTGGCTGGGGCAGCGACCGAACGGATCAGGTGACCTTGGCCAGCAACTTCGGCAGCATGGTCGCGACCGCGGCGGGATCGTCGTCGGCGATGAGCTTCGCGATCATGGGGGGCTTCACGCCGAGCTTTTCCAGGTGGCCCTTGAGCAGGTTCCACTGCCGCTCGCGCTTTTTTCCTTCGCTCAGGTAGAGTTCGGTGATGATCTCCTGCACGCGCTGCAGCGCGATGCCTTCGCGATTGTCGTAGTAGTTGCGGATGATCTTTTCTTGATGCCGCGTGTGATTCGTCATCTTGGATTCTCGAAAGGAAAGATCTCGGTCCGATCGTGCCCCGATCGGCGCGACCTGTCACGCGCCCCTCAGTAGCGCATCTTGGCAGACTCTTCGCGACCGGTAAAGTCGCACGGCGTATGCCGGAACCTAACGACGCCTGCGCGGAAACGAGGCGTCGCCCGGACGGAATTAGCTTCGGCTCGTTTCGCTAGGGCGGTTGAGACACCTGCAAGGAAAACGAAGACGCGCTTTACAGTGACTTTCGCTGACGCGTCGCGGCTAACACATCACGAGGTGTATCGAGTCGCTCAGGCAGGAACGAATGAATCGTTCCATCTGGCCCGTAGATCAGGAGGCGACCGCAATGCGGACACTGCCAGGCCTGTCGAAAGTGTGCAATCGACGCATCAATTACCCACCAAGACATTCGCTCCGGTTCGCCTGTATGCTCTCGAATTGCATTCTCGACGGCTTCGGACAACGCGTCCGCATGCTGCTCAGGAAGGAAATTCGCGAGAAACGGTACGTTGTCCTCGACGTTGCTGAGACGGATACCGCACGGACAATTAACGCTGATCCCCATCTTGCCGGTCACCCTTTAGCTCGATGGACGGAACCCGCCGTTGACGGCGATCTCCTGCGCGTTGAGAAAGCCGGCTTCGGAGGAGCAGAGGAACCGGACCGTCTTCGCTACGTCCTCCGGCTTGCCCCATCGCTCCAGCAGGCATTCTCGCTTCGCTCGATCGTGCCAGTAGTCGCTGGCATTTTCTTGTCCCCAGCGGGTCTGGATCCACCCCGGCGCGACGAGATGAACGCGAACCTGCGGAGCGAGCGAGAGGGCCAGCGACCGCGTGAATCCGGCGACGGCGCCCTTGATCGCGCCGAACATCTGGCCCGAGTCGCCGGCCATCCCGTGCGCGACCTGGTCCCAGCCGATGTTGATCACGACGCGCTGCCCCGGGACGCCGCCCGCCTGCTGCATGGCCTGGCCGACGGTTCGCGAAAGTTCGATCGTCCCTTCGACGTCGACCCGCCAGAGTCGTTCCAGCTTCAGTTCGAACGACTCCTTCCCTGCTTCGCCGGTCAGAACGTCGGCGCCGGCGGCGTTGATCCAGAAGTCAGGCGGGCCCTCCGCGAGCGCTTCGCGCGCGAGCCCTTGGCGACCTTCCGCCCGGCTCAGATCGGCCTGAAGTTCCCGGCAGGCGACTCCCAGCGCTCTCACATGCTTCGCCGTGTCCGCGAGCCCTGCCAGGTTCTGGTTGCCGTGGACATCGACCGCGGCGCCCGCGCGGGCGAGTTCGATCGCGATCGCCGCTCCGATCCCGCTCGACGATCCCGTCACCGCCGCACGGCGGCCCGCGAGCGAGGCGAAGCTTGCGTCAGGACCTGTGATCGACGTGGGCGAGGATTCGGACACAGGCGAAGTCGAAGAAGGAATCGCGATCGAGCGCCGACCGGAAACCGACGCGTCCGCGCGACGGTCGCACGGCGCCTTCGATTGTAATGATGCCGCGCGGAGCAGGGCTGACCGTCTCGGCGGATCGCCGTTCAGGCGCCGTGCGCGTCGCTCGATACGCTCGCCGGGCTCAAGGGAGGCGCGGTCGTCGAGACTGGCATCTCCGCGGCGGCGACGGCAGGCTTGCCGGGAGGAGCGACCGGAACCAGACGCTCGTCGCCGGTCGCGAAGGCGGCGAAGAGCGCGTCGATCTGCGCGCGGTCCTTTTCTCGTTCGCTCTCGGGCAGGTCGGCCCAGGCGACAAGCTGCGGACGCTCCAGCAGGTCGTCGCACCGCACCGGCCCGTAGCGCCAGCCTTCCAGAAGACGCTCCGCCATCCAGCGGTTGTGCTCCATCATCGCCAGCGTTTCGCGCATCGCGGGATCAGGCTTCGTGACCGCGCGGTCGCCTGCCTCCGCCGCCGGCGCCGTACGCAGGCCAGCGATCTGAAGCTTCACCTGCGCATGCCGGGCCGCGTCGAGGTTCGCCCGGCGGAACGTCGGCTCGAGATCCTGCCAGGGACGCGCGCTGCCCCCCTTCGGTCCGCCCGAGGCTTCCACGTAATGCGAATGCAGGACCTGAGCGAGGCGCTCGGCCTGCGCGTCTGCGAGACATTCGGGAGAGATCGCATGCCGGCAGTCGCCGAACGGGACGATCGCGGGCAGACCCTTCGGGGCATCCTCCTTACGCTGGAGGTAGGCGACGAATCCCGCCTGGCCCGGAAGCCAGACGTAGATCGTGACGCTCCGTCCGATCGAGCTGCCCAGCCGCCGCGACAGCCGCATCGCCAGATCGAAGCCGGCGCGCCCGTTCTCCAGGCAGATGACGATCGCGGGGACGACCGCGGGGTCCTGGCAGAGTCGCCGGAGCATGGCGAGGAACTCGTACTCGCCGTAATGGGGAGGCGCTTCGACGAACGCCGCCGTCGCTGCGTAGCGTACGCCGCGTTCATCGTTCGAGCCCGAGTCGCGTTCGTCGTCCGAAGGATCGCGAGACGCCTTCCAGGCCCAGTCGCAGCGCTCCGCCTTCGGGCCGACGACGTCTTCCAGCGACAGCTCGCTCCGCTCGCGAACGATCCGGGCCGAGAAGGCGCCGAATTCCGCGAGAAAACGATCCGCCGCCTTCGGGGCGTCGTTCGCGGCGATCACGAAGGCCGGGCGACGGTCGTTTTCAAAGTGGGCGAGCTGCGCGATCTCGATGGCGGCCGCCTGCCCCAGCGGGCCGAAGCCGAGCAGGACGTAGAGCGCGTCGGTGCGTCCTTCCGCGACCTTCGGGCGGCGCAGCACGAGGTCGGACACGACCAGTTCGCCCGCACATTGCCGCGCGACGCTGAAGACGCGGAGGTCGATGTTCCGCCGGTGCGCAGCGTCGACGATCACGTCGCTGAAGACGCCGGCCGAGCCGGGGCGTTCGGCGTGGACGAAGCACTTGAGCGGCGCGTCCCGGCGGACGCCCTCCATCGCCTCGATCAGGTCGAACACGACCTGCACGTTCGCTTCGTCGCTGCCCGTCGCGACGAAGATCTGCGACGCCTGGCGGACGCGGGCCCGGAGCAGCGTGACGTCGTCCGTGGCGTCGCCGAGCAGCACGATCCCGCCCCGCGATCGAACCGTGCGGATGGCCAGGTTCTCCGCATTCGATTCGACGGCGACGACCGAGGGCTTCAGTTGCAGCAGTCGCCAACGCCAGCCCCACCGTTCGAGGTTGGCGTCCTGAATCTCTCGGGCGAGCGCGGAGCCTGCGGCGCCGAGCCCGCAAACGATGTCATGTCCGCGGGAGAAGAACCGGAGCTGCACTCCGGCCCAGGACTCGGCGAAGATCTCGCGAATCGCCGCGTAGGCGAGCCAGATGAAGAGGAGCGCCGCGACGTCGCGGGCGATGACCAGGAAGACGTTGTCTCCGTCGTTCCCGGAGTTCAGGACGAAGAGCTGGACCGTGCGGTAGAAGACCTCGTCGCCCGACTCGAAATCATTTCTCCGCCACTCGAAGAAGAAGCCGAGCAGACCGAACGCGACGACGGCCAGGCCCATCGCCAGCTTGACGTACAGGCCCAGGTACTCGTGACGAGGCGACGATCGCATGGTTCGACCCGAGAGAAGCGTCGGACGAACGGGCCGCCCGGGGCCGGCGAAAGACGAGGCCGGTGCGCGCCCGCGACAGGCCCCCCCGACCGACCCGTCAGCGGGGGCGGAACGGCGGAAATCGCGTGCGGTCGAATTATGTCCTACCAGAGGAGGGGAGTCGATCGTTTAGCGATCGATTCGTGAACGCGGAGCGACCGGAGCGTTCTCGGTATCCGGAGGCGCGAAGCGATCGGGCGCAGTAGCGAATACGAAAAAAGACGCGCCATCCCCGGAGGGAAGACGCGTCTCAGGCGGCGTCGCTCGTCGCACAAACGCGACGAACCGTCGTTGATTCGAGACTACGGATTGACGATCACGGCGTCCGCATCGCCAGCGTCTTCGATCGCGTCGGCCCGTGCTTCGCCCGCTTCGCGGACTGCGGCGGCTTCGGCGTCTGCGGCGTTTTCGACGTTTTCGGCGTGCGCGTCCGCGCCTTCTTCGATCATGTCCGCGCGGTTTTCAGCAGCGTCTTCGACCATGTCGGCACGCTGTTCGGCGGGGCTTTCCTCGCAACCGACCAGAGCGAAGGGGGCCAGAGCGAACATTCCCAGGAGAGCGAGCTTCTTCATTGCGGTACGCCTCAGATTCGTGATGACGGCCCCGCGTGTCATTCGGACGCGGAGCGAACGGATTACGCCGCGACGCCGCCTGATGTGAGGCGTCGCAGCTCGACCGGACGCACCGGTCGTCACGGAGGACCATCTAAAGCAACCGCCGTGCCGAAACCGCGCCGAGATTCATTGCTGCGGCGGTTTCCGATTCGAAGCGGTCGCGATCCAGTAGCGAACGCCCGCGACCCCGAGGAAGACCCAGTTGAGCAGCACGAAGGTGATGACCCATCCCAGGCCGCCTGAGCCTTCGCCGTAGGAGTGCAGGCCGACGCTTCCGCCGGCGATCTGGGGCAGGGCGAAGTTCACGCCGTACCACGACATGGCGATCATCGTCGCCCCGATGATCGTGCCGAACACCAAGCCGAAGCTGTTGAAGTATCCGGCGAACCGACCGTGCAGGATCGCGATGTAGACCAGGAAGGAAATCAGGGCCCAGACTTCCTTCGGATCCCAGCCCCAGAAGCGTCCCCACGAGACGTCGGCCCAGAGCCCTCCCAGAATCGTGCCGGCAGCCAGCAGGACGCAGGCGATCTGGATCGCGCGGTAGCAGTACGTCGCCAGCGTGCGGCAGGTCTCCGGCGCGCGAACGTGGACGAAGCCCTCCTGCAGGTCGGCCTCGCTCAGGGCCGCAGCGGACGCGGCGGACGATGCTCCTCCGGGAGCGAGAGTCGTTCGGGCGAGCGGTCCGCCCGGCAGGTCGCCCAGCCGTTGCAGGTCGGGGCCTGGTTCGATGGTTTTGACCCCGCCGACCCGTTCGTACCTGCCGAAGGTGTAGTACCCCAGCGCGATCAGACCGAGCGCCCAGGCGAGCATGCCGGCGCCGTAGCTCGCCACGATCGTCAGCACGTGGATCGTGAGCCAGTAATTGGACCTCAGCACGGGCTGCAACGGCGAGAAGTTCTCGTCGATGTCTCCCCAGTACCGCGCGACGCTGAAGAAGAGCGTGCAGGCTCCCGCCGCGCCGAGCGCGAAGGGATAGCGGCTCATCGTCTCCCGCAGGCGTCGCCCGAACTGATTCCGCTCGACGTACAGGTCGTACGGCACGAGCACGAGCGAAAACAGCCCGGTCAGCAGCACCCGCGGCACGAACCAGACGGCGGTCGCCAGGCAGACGATGCCGAGGATATAGACGAACCAGTCGTTGAGGTTGCTCGCCCAGCGGACGGTCGCCGCGCCGCTCTCGCCGACGATCCCTTCCTGCACCGTGGGAAGCAGGGAGATGATCGGTCGACCGCCGTCGCTGTAGGCGGCGAACGCGAGGATGTACAGCACGAGGCCCATGAGCGCGACCCGCGGGATCGCGAACAGCCAGGTCGCTGCCTTCCAGACGCCGGGCGAGATGCGACCCTGCTGCTCGGGCGACAGGGTCGATTCCTCCCACGTCAGGGGGAGCGCCGTGATCCGCCAGGCGTCCCGGAAGCCAGGACCCGTGATCGGCAGCGCCAGGAACCAGAGCCCCAGCATGCAGACCACCCAGGGGACGAACACGATCGTCTCGTACATGTTCGTGACGGGCGCCCAGCCGGTGATCGACACCCGGAGGTAGAACCCGTACGCCGTCCAGGCCGCCAACAACACCAGCAGCCCAACGCCGGTCCAGAAGAGGGGCGCCCTGAGCTTGCCGAACGCCAGCGCGAACGCGGCCAGCGAGAAGAGCGCGATCACGAACGACCAGCCGAAGGGACGCAGTTCGTTGTAGTGAACTTCCAGATCGAGGGTCTCCGTGTTCTGCGGATACCGGGTGTACTCGATCAGCGATTCGTCGACGCTGTCCGCGGAGAGCGTCGTGGCGACCAGATCCCGGCGGCGGGATTCGACCCCGCGCCCCAGCGCGGAGAGGCGTTCGCGGAACTCCGTGACCCCCTTCGCGAAACGCTCCGCACGCTGCGGATCGGTCCGGTCGCGGTAGACGTCGGCCAGGTTCCGCCAGTCGCTGCGTGCGCCGGCTAGCGCGGCGTCGGGGAAGTCCTTGAGCAGCCCGTCGCCGTGCAGCAGGGCCTGCAGGCTGAGCCACGGCACGTTCCGAACGTTGACGTCGCGATCCTTCGCCAGGGCGTAAGGATCGAGGTCGGGAATCACCCGCACCGCCTGCGTCTGTTCGTAGAGGGACTTCTCCAGTTCGCGACCGAGCCGCTTCAGGTCCGACGACTTGGCGGCCAGTTCGCGAAAGATCGGTTTGACCTGCGACGCCGTCTCCGACTGGTAGACCTCGTTCTTCTGCCTCGTCAGAAACGCGGACAGGCGATCGGTGGCGTCGCGGAAGGCGATCGTCGCCGCTTCGGCCTCGGCCATCGGGACGGCGTATTCTTCCAGCGCCTCCTGCGGCGGCACGCCCTGCATGACGACGGCGTCCGACTGCGCACGGAGACGATCATGAATCTCCAGTACGTCGGCGAAGGGCTGCGAAAAGCTGTCGACCTCTTCGGCGAACGGTCCGTCAGGCGCGATGCGACGCAGCTCGGCCAGCGAGTTCAGCATCGTCCCGCGGCGAGCGTTCTCCTTCTGCATCAGCTCGACGGCTTCATTCAGCGTGGCGACGAACTTGCCCCGGTTGCCTGGCATCGCGATCGGTCCGTGCTGCAACGGCAGCGTCGGGTCGAGCGAGATTTCGCGGAACGCGGCGTAGACGCCGAGCAGCGCGACGATCCGCTCGTCCTCGTCGGTCTCTTCGAAGTTCATCCGCTCCTGCTGCATCCGTTCGCGGCGTTCGGCGAAGTACCGCACCAAGCCTTCCGACGTCGCGACGTCCAGCGGCGAGACGAACTTCTGGTTCACGTTCCGGTCGTTCTTCTCCGGCACGCCCAGCCGCTGACGAAGCGAGTAGTGCGTCGCGGGCAGGAACGGCACGACCTCCCAGCGCTCCGGTTCGACCAGCCAGGAGAGGACGATCTCTTCCGGCGTCAGCTTCACGTTCTCGTCGGTCGGAAAGATCTCGAACGCGGCGGCCCAGGCATCCCGATGCTTCGCGGCGTCGACCGCCCAGCGGCGGAAGGTCGCGCGGCGCTCGAACAGCGTCCTGACGTCGGAGTCGATGCCCTCGGCGGCGGGGCCTTCCTTCTGAAGCTTCGCGAACGCGGCCTTCAGTTCGGGGGACGCCTTGGCTTCCAGCGCGGCGGGGGAGACGTACGGGTCGGAGTCTCCGCCGAGTTGCGTCAGCAGCTCCCCTTCGGGCACGTGGATGACCGGCACGTCCTGCCAGGCGTCGCTTTCCAGGATCCAGCTCTTGACCAGCTCGCCCGGGGTGAAGGTGCGGCTCTCGCCTGCGATCTCGAACGTCTCGCGCCCGCCCGCGACGAACTCCTGCGCCTTGAGATCCAGCCGATCGGCGAGGCCCAGTTCGATCTTCGTCTTGTCGGTTCCGACGATCCGTTCGATCGTCTGGTTGGCGTAGCTGTCGAGCGGCTTGATGCGACCCGCATCGAAGACGGGCAGGCCCGTCCACGCCTCGAGCGGAACGGGGACGTACTCGACGGCCCGGTCCTCGCGCGACGATTCCTGCGCGACGGCGACCGTCAGACCGACGGTCGACGCGCAGCAGGCCGCGACGCCGAGCGAAGCGATACGAGCGAAGAGCGAAGCGAGACGGACGAAAGAAAGAGAGCGTGTCATGGCAGGCGCCTTACGCGATTTATTCTCATGCGGGCTGCTGCGAAGAGGAGCCCGTGTGCCACGGCTGGCTTAACCAGCCGCGCCGTGAGTTCTTGTAGTACAGCGACTCGCCTCAACGTACGGCTCGCCGAAGGGATTCGGGTGCCACTGGCTCCGCCAGTGCCGAAGGTTGAATGGTCGTCCAACACGAGCGATCCGGCCTCCGGAAAAGCACTGGCAGAGCCAGTGGCACCCGGAGGAGAAGCTGACATTCAGCGATCGCTGCTCCTAAGAAGCCCGCATTCCGTCTTACGCCCCCACCGGTTCGCGAGCTTTTCGAGGGTCGGTTCCGCTCGCTTTGCCCGTCGCGGCAGCCCGATCGGCGGTCCCGCTCTTCGGCTTCGGTTTGAAGAAGTAGGCCCGCATGTAGAACATCACCACGATGCCCAGCACGACCAGCAGACAGCCGAGGTTGCGGATGCCGCGACCCGGGTCGTGATTGACAGTCAGCGTCGAGCTGTACAGGTCGGTCGGGGATTCATCGTTCGCGACGCGTCGCTCGTATTCCGGCTCGCCCGGGACGAACGGTCCGAAGAACGATTCCTGGAAGACGCGGAAGGAGCGCCCATGGACGGGGTCGACCATCTCGACCGGGGCGTTCATCGTGATCCAGACGTCCTGCCGGGAGGAGGGTCGCTGGATCCAGCCGATCTCGCTGGCCGAAGCCGCGATCTGTCCCGGCAGGTCGACGTTCTTATCCGCAAGGGTCTGGGCCTCCCCTGACAGATCGTCGAGCGGCAGCGAGCGGATCGACGAGACGAGGGGCTCCCACTTCCGGCTGTCGGCTTCGACCAGCACGCGGGGCGAGCGATCTTCCTCCGTCCAGACGAGCCGCCCGTTCGCGGCATCGACGGCCAGTCCGACCGGATGGCGATGGGGCGCCGCTTCGTAGACGACCGTCGAATCCCTGGCGTCCAGCGCCTGCCGCAGGATGGTCCCGTCGGCCCCTTCGATCCAGTAGAGCTCGCCCGCTTCGGCGTCTACCGCGAGGTCGATCGGGTTCTCCAGCGGGAAGTTCCAGACCGGGTCGCTGGTCGAACCGTCGAGCTTGGCCTTGCCGATGGCGTTGGCGTTCGGCGCCTGGCTAATGAAGTAAACGTCTTCGCCCTGAACGACCACGTCGCCGATCCCGGCGAGCTGTTCGTAGATCCGCTTCGGCGCTAGGGCCGTCCGGCCCGACGCCGCTTCGAGCAGTTCCTCGACCGTCGCGACCTGAATCGACGAGCGGACTCCGTTCGACGTCGCGACGTTCTCGACCCACACGACGCGGGAACCGTCCTCGGCGAGCGCGAGGTAGGCAGGTCGTCGGGCGCCGTCGCGCAGCAGCAGCGTCACGTCGCCGGACTTCGCCTCGACCTTGCCGATGCGCCCGGTCTTCTCTTCGGACCAGAAGAGACTGCCGTCGGAGGCGAATTCGACGTCGGAGATCGCCTCCGCATCGGGCAGGCGGCGGAACGTAGGCACGCCCCCCTTCGTCGGCAGCGTATAGAGGCCCCGTTCGACGTCGCGATCCATGAAGGTCACGGCGCTCGAATAGTGCGAAGGCTGGCTCGTGCCCGGGTCGAGGCGGCGTTCGAAGTCCTGCAGATGGACGCGAAAGCCGATGTCGAACATGTCGATCGGCATCTTCAGCGAGACCAGACGCTCGTCGCCCGCCATGAAGCGGACCTGGCTCTCCAGCGGCGGCTCTTCGTCCGGCGCGCCGAGGTGCGACTGGATCCAGAACTCCTCCGACTCGCCGTCGACGGTCAGGCGGACCTTCGCCGCCGGGAAATGGACCCGCGTGATTTCGCGCTCGAAGGGTAGGCCGACCATCGTCGTCTCCGCGACGTCGGCGCCCTCGTACGAATCGACGTACATCTTCAGCGTCGCGATCGGCATCACGAACGCGTCGACCGCGGTCTCCGCCGAGCCTTCCAGCGGCAACGGTCCCGACGCGACGAGCTTCGACCCGTTCCAGTAGCGATAGAAGAGCTCGAACGGTTCGGTCTCGCTCTCGCGATGCCCTTGCAGGAACTCGATCCGGGCGACGCCGAGCTGCTGGCGCTCCTCCGACGAGAGCGACGACTGATCGAACCAGTAGGCGCCGTAAACCTGCTCGTCATGCGCCTGCAGGTTGGCGTTCGACGTGACGGCGAACAGCGTCAGCTTGGCCGTCGGTTCTTCCGCCTCGGAACCCTTGAAGAGTTCGACTTCGACCGCGGGCAGGAAGGGCTGCGTAAGCTCCGCATTCGGTTGAGCGGCCATGGGTTCGCCCCGCCGCATCGCGGCAAGCTCCGTCGGCTGCGCGGTCGGATAGTAATTCGCGACGCGGGCCTGCCAGCCCTCCGCCAGATCGAACTTTTCGCCGTCCGCATGCTCGCTGACGAGGAAGCGGTGCGTCTGGCCGCCGACGCTGAGCGCGACCTGTCCCTGATCGCCCAGGGGACCGTTCGGCTTGTTGGCGAGGAACGCCTGCTCTTCCGCTTCGTTCGCGGCCAGCCCGAACACGAACACGCCGCCGCCGACCTGCTCCCGCCGGGGCAGACCGACCGGGAACTGTTCCACGTTGGGCGACACTTCGGGCGACAGGCCGTCGATCGGCGTCCAAGTTGGTTCTGCCTCGACCGAACGCCCTTGTTCGTCGACCTTCTTCGCCGCCGGCGCCGACAGTCGCAGGTTCAACCGCGGCAGGACGGCCTCTTCGGCATCGGCGAGGTAGTCGAGCACCTCCAGCTTGATGCCGTCGCGGTTGTAGAGCGTCTGTCCCGCGCGATCCCGCAGCGAGACCCAGAACGCCGGCGCGTAGGTCAGGTGCTTCGCCGTGGCCTTGCCCGAGAAGGGGGAGAACTGATCGAGATCCTGCCAGCTCATCGGGCCGGGCGAGAACTTCACCCGTTCGATCCGCGTGCCGGGCGACTGGGCGATCGGCAGTTCCTGCCGGGCATACGCGTAGTGCATCGCGACCCAGACGCCCATCGCCAGCAGCGTCAGCCCCGACAGGCCCAAACTGCCGAACAGATAACGATAGTCCTTCCGCCGCGAGGCGTAGTTCGCCGCCGCCGCGACGCAGCCGACGATGAGCAGCAGCGTCACCGCGCAGGCCAGGATGCCGACCCAGTTCATGCCGAAGAACCGCAGGGAGTTCGGCGTCTGCGACCCGGTCACGCCCGATTCTTCGCGAATGGCGATCTCGAACAGGAAGTCGTCGTTCTGGGCCCAGTGGGACGATTCGCCTTCGAAGACGGGCATCTGCGCGTCGATGCCGTACAGCCGGCTGATCAGCGCCGAAAAGATCAGCGTCAGCAGGCCGATATGCGTGATCACGAAGCCCGTCTGATGGCGCTTCCACGGAAAGCGAATGGCCGCCGCGCAGAAGATGTTGACCGCGAGCATCGCGATCAGCAGGTTGAACCACCACGCGCGGTAGACGAAGAACTGCGACGCGGGCGTGCCGAACGCCGCCTCGACGAAGGTCCCGAGCGCGAGCGTCCCGGCGAGGACGAAGATCAACGTCACCGCCAGCCCGAGCGACGCCAGGAACTGGTACGGAGCCAGGTACAGCCGCTTCCAGAACGGCGTATTCCGATCGATCAGTCGATGAGCCATCAGCGGTCCGACGCGATACCGTCGGGTCAGTCGGCGAACGAGCAGTCAGGCGGGGATTCGTCCGGCGCCGAAGAGCGTGCAGGGCGAGAGCCGGCGAACGGGGCAGGGGCGGGCGTCCGCTTATTATAGCGCGGCGGGAGCGACGTCGTATAGGAAGAGCGCCTAAGTCTTTCGGGGGCAGCGATTTACTACCGACTGCCACTTGGTGGACTACGCCGGCGCCGATTCGCTGGCGAGACCGTCGGCGGAGGGGTCCTCGCGAAACGGCGGTTGGGTCGAGGCGACCTGCTCCAGCAGCCAGTCCTCCAGGATCACGTGCCGAATCAACGGCGCGCGGAGCAGCATGGCCTTCGCGGGCAGGATGCTCTTCAGCCAGGGTCGCGTGATCACGCTATGGACCGTGCGCAGGCCCAGGCTCCGCTTCAACTGCTGCTCGACGTTGTCGCACAGCCGGCGAAAGGTCGCCGGGATCAGGTTCGGCTCCGGGCCGAGATGCAGAATCACGTCGACATGGTCCTGCAGGATCTTCTCGATTCCGCTCCACAGACGCTGCGGACGATCGACCCATGTGCGCAGAATCTCCCGAGCATTTCCGTCGCGATAGCTGTAGTCCCCTGTCGCCAGCGACAGCACGCGGGGCGTCGGCGAGAACCGAAAGTCCAGCTTCCGCATCATCAGCGACGCCCGGTCGGGGATGTGCTTCGACCAGGTGACGGGCGTATGCAGGGGCGGGAACTCCGACTGCATGATCTTCAACACGAAGTCGGCGCCCTGCTCGCGAAGCAGCGCCTCGACCCGCGCGAGCGTCGGCTTCTGTCCCATCAGCAACGCCGAGTTGGGACTGAGAAACGTCGAGACGCCGACCAGTCCGTCGCCGCCGAGCATCGTCTCCCGGCAGGCAGCCTCGACCCGCTCGAAATCGATCGGACGCTTCCGCGAGAACAGCACGCCGATCTCCATCCCCTCGCAGAGCGAGGCACAGTCGTCGGCCAGCGCGACGGGCACCTGCATCGCCTCTTCCAGCGTCAGGGAGCCGGCAGCCTGATGCGCGGCGATCTCCCCCAGGCTGTACCCGAACAGGGTGCGGCAACCGCGAACGTCGAAGCCGAACTCCTCGCGAAGCAGATCGACATGCGCCGCCTCGACCGCCAAGACCAGCGCGACCGCGTCGCCGTAGGTCGCGAGCGTCGTTTCTTCCTGACGCTTTACCCGATCGAGCAGATCGATCTTGCGCGACAGCAGATCCGACGCGGCCCGGCTCGCCTCGACCAGCCGGCGCTCGATGGTCGGCGCGTATCGCGGAACGTCGAGCAGTTCCGCCGTCCGCCCCAGATTCGTGACGTTGTAGCCGCGAAAGGCGCAGGCTGTCGTCGCAGGCGAGGCAGGAGCGATGCGTTCGTTCATGAGCACGTCAATCGCTGACCGCGCGGCAGCGTCGAAGGGGTTTCGCCATTACAAGGCGCCCCGTCCGGCCGGGCAAGTCAGACGCCCCGCTCGCACCGACAGGCGGCGGAGCAGGCAGCATCTGCCTCGGCTACGTATTCACCAGGAAGTGGCAGATGTCGCCGTCCTGCATCACGTAGGCCTTCCCTTCGATGCGGAGCTTGCCGGCGGAGCGGATATCCTTCTCCGACTTGTAGGTCTCAAGGTCGGCCAGACAGTAGATCTCCGCCCGGATGAAGCCCTTTTCGAAGTCGGTGTGGATCACGCCCGCTGCCTGGGGAGCGGTCGCCCCGACCGGCACGGTCCAGGCTCGCACTTCCTTCTCACCCGCCGTGAAGTAACTCTGCAGGCCGAGCGCGCGATACGCCTCCCGCGCCAGGATCGCGAGCGCCGGCTCCGTCAGGCCCAGGCCGGTGAGCATCTCGGTCCGGTCGGGTTCGTCCAGTTCGGCGATCTCCGATTCCAGCTTCGCACAGACCGGCACGACCGCGGCGCCGACCTTGGCCGCGTGCTCCCGCAGCTTGGTCACCTGCGGCCCGGTGCCGGCCAGATCGGTCTCGTCGACGTTGGCGACGTACAGGATGGGCTTGGCCGTCATCAGGCCGTAGGAGCTGATCGCCTTGGCTTCCGATTCAGGCAGCGCGAGTTTCCTCAGCGGCTGCTCGGTCGCCAGGAAGTCCATGCACTTCTTGATCGCTTCGACGCGGGCTTTCGATTCCTTGTCGCCGCTCTTGGCCGTTCGCTCGGCCTTCTGCAGGGCGTTTTCGAGCTGCTGAATGTCGGCCAGCATGAGTTCGATCTCGATCGTCTCGACGTCGGCCAGGGGATCGACCGTTCCGGCGACGTGAATCACGTCCGGATCGTCGAAGCACCGCACGACCTGCAGGATGGCGTCGACCTGGCGGATGTGCTGGAGAAACTTGTTCCCCAGGCCCTGCCCTTCGCTGGCGCCCTTCACGATGCCGGCGATATCGACCAGCTTCAGCGCCGCAGGGATGACCTTCTGCGGCGGGATGTACTTCGTGATCCGCGTCAGGCGGTCGTCCGGGATGCTGACGACGCCTTCGTTCGGCTCGATCGTGCAGAAGGGGTAATTCGCGCTCATCGCCGACTTGGAGGCGGTCAGCGCGTTGAAGAGCGTGCTCTTGCCCACATTGGGCAATCCGACGATGCCGGCTTCCATGGGGCGCGAGACTCGACGATCCGAGGCGAACGAAACGAAAACTCGAATCGACCTTTATCGCCGCTGACAACCGTTTCCGGCAAGGGGACGGAGCATTCTCTTCCGTAGGGCTGGCGCCCTCGCCTGCCATTTCGTCGTCAGACGAAGCGTTCTCCTTACCCTGAAGCGCGCCTACCATCTGTCCGAACGCGCGCCGGCCAGGCGTTCGGTCCAAGCCATGCGTCGGTCCAGACAATGGGCGCCCAGCCCTACGGCCAAGCCTTCACTCCGACTCCCGAGGCTCGTGCGGCGGGAGCGCGTCCGGCAGACGCACGAAGTGGGTCCAGGTATAGCACGGGTCGCGCTTGTTCCAGCGCTTGATCGCCCACTGCAACTCCGGCCGCGGGATGCCTCCCCGGCGGCGGAACGCGGCGACCAGAACCGTCGCGTCCTCCGGCCAGTGTCGCTCGAGCGCCTGGTCGTACGTCAGCCAGGGAACATCGATCGGCGGTCCGGGCGGAACGATCGTGAGCTTCAATCCGTCGAGCATCGGGCCTCCTCCTGTGCCGGGAATCCGTTCGCTGCGGATCCATTGCAGCGGAGGCTCAGGACGCGTCTGGACAGGAGGAGTCAGAAGAACGTCACCTGGCTAGGACGATCATCGAGTGCTTCCACGTAGTCCGTCGGATCGCAGTCATCGAGAAAGCCATCGCCGTAGAGGGCGCGACCGAGGTGACGCAAGAATGACCGCCAGCAATCGGGATCGGGGAGGCTCAATTCCTGGCAGCCGCCGCGAAGGCGACTTAGCGGCGCGGAATCGGTCTCCGCGTAGAACTCAAGCGACCAACGCAGTGAGCGCTGGATCGACTCGGGCGCTGGATCGACTCGGGCGCTCGCTCGACAGCGGGCCTGAGGAAATCCGTCGCTAACTGCTCCACATCGAGCGCATCGTCGGGGTCATAACTCGAGAAATCGATCCCCGAACTCACTTCGGCACATTCGAGCAGATCGAACAGCCCTCCGATCACGTAGTAGTTCGCCGTTTTCATGCTCACGCACTCAGAAGCGAGCGCTTACCCCCGCTTCGCCGGTCGCTTCCCGTCGGTCATCCAGACATCGGCGACCCTGCCGGAGTCTTCCAACGCGACATGAAAACGCCTGTCGCCCTCCAGGCGATGGACGCTCAGGTGGTACGCCCGGTCGGTTCGCGCGAGATAGGCTCGCTTCTCCGCAGGTTGCGGCGAGCGGATCTTCCCCCAGGAGCCGTCCCCCAGGTAGACGACGCCGTTCGCGTCGATCATCCCGTCCTTCAGCGGAAACGTGCGTTTGAACGTGTGGTCGTGATGTTCCAGGACGACGTCGACGTTGTAGCGCTCGAAGAGGGGGCTCCAGAGCTTGCGATTGTCGAAGCCCGTCCCCGGTTCGCCGCTCTCGCCCCACGGATCCCGGTAGGAGGGATAGGCCGGGACGTGATTGGCCACGATCAGGTGGGGACGCTCCTGCCGGTCGGCGAGCGTCTTCTC
This sequence comes from Lignipirellula cremea, assembly GCF_056501455.1. Lineage (NCBI taxonomy): Bacteria > Pseudomonadati > Planctomycetota > Planctomycetia > Pirellulales > Pirellulaceae > Lignipirellula > Lignipirellula cremea. The sequence continues at coordinate 2,434,386 of NZ_CM151415.1, read as the reverse complement.
CAGCCAGTCGGTCTGTTCTCCCTCGATCGGCGTGACGTGGTTCGTGTCGAGCAGGACGAGGCTCAGGTAATCGCCGACGTCGAACACGCCGTACGTCGTGTCGGAATAGAAGCCGTCGAAGACGCTGAAGTACGCGGCGCCCTTGTCGCGGGTCGCGTTGTAGCCCCCCTGCACTTCGTGATTGCCCAGGCACGAGAGCATCGGGATGCACCGACCCTCGGGGTCGATCATCGTCGTGCCGTAGTTCTCCAGGAACTTCAGGAAGATCTTCGGGGCGATGCCGTTGTCGTAGGCCAGATCGCCGCCGATCAGGGCGAAGTAGGGCTCCTGCTTCGCGGCCAGGCGATTGTTGTCGACGGCATGCGAGCCGATCCCCGCGTCTCCGCCCGAGACGAACTGAATCACGTCGTTCGCCTTCGCGGGCATCGTGCGAAAGCGACGCTTCGGCCCCCGCTTGCCCTGCGTGAATTCGTATTCCTCGCCCGGCAGGAGGCCGGTCAATTCGCAGCGATGGACCTTCAGATCGGTGCCCGGGAAGTCCTTGATCTTCGCCTTGACCGACTGGTCGCGACCCTTGTCGTAAAGCCCGTACTGCAGCTCGGCGTCCTGCTCTTCGGGTCCGACCCACTGCACGACGACTGAGGTCGTGGGATCGCCCTGCCAGGTGAGAAAGAGCGAGTCGCGACCGTCCCCTTTCGGCAGTTCGTCGCGGTCGTCCTTGTCGTCGGCGTGAGCCCGCGACGGCGAGGCGCTATGCCAGCCGAACGATCCGGCAGCAGCGAGAGCGCCGAAGGCAGTGAGAAAGTCGCGGCGATTGGCAGGCATGGTTCGATTCGCGGCGGGAGCGAGCTGGGAAGAGCCCCCGATTCTAATCCCCGCCGCCTGCCGGCTCACGCGATCTTCACGCCCGCTTCATGCGAGCGAGCTGTTCGCCCTCCTTCGCAAGGTGATCATGACGTCAATGACTCGCCCTACCAGTCCGCGACCCAGCTCAGTAATGGCAGGTCGCGCAGCTCGACAGCAGCATCGCGGGGCGAACGTCGGCGAGCGAATGCGACAGGTCGTGGGACGCTCCTTCGACCGGCTCTCCGCCGGCGGCGTGACAGAGCGTGCAGCAGGCGACCTGCGCGGTCGAGACGTTCGCGCTTTGCGACTTCGTGGAGAGAGAGGCGCATGCCGTGGGCAGCGACCATTGGCGGACGCGATCGTCGTCCACGATGCTGGCGAAGCGGGACCAGTCGGATTCGCTGAGCGTCGCCGCGCTGGCGGACCGTTCGCCGAGACGGCCGGGCGCCGCGAACTGCGCCAGCACGATCGCCACCGTCACGCTGGCTGCGACCGTCGCGACGCAGAACGCGGCGTCCCGCAGGCGCTTGCCATCGAAGACCGACCCGAGCCAGGATCGTCGCGGAAGCGCCGTCCCGGCGGCGACGAATAGTTCCGGCGCTCGTCCGCGATAGAGACGCGCTCCCGAGGGCAGCCGGCGATAGGAATCCTCGGTCGGGAGCGGCGGTTCGGCCAGCGCGACGCGGGGGGACGCTTCGCGCTCTTCGCGCAGGCTCCCTGCGTACCGCGGCAGATCGTCGGTCTGGTCCAGCGCTTCGTGAAACAGTTCGACCGCGGGACGCAGCGCCTCCGCCAGTCGCCGGCAGTCGTGGCAACAGGCCAGATGCCGCTCGACCCGAGCGTCCTCGGCAGAATCCGACATAGATCCGCCGGGAAACGGGCCGCGGGTCAGCCGTTCGAAAACCTGGTCGCAGGCGCTCATCGGTCGGACTCGTCGTTGCGTCGTGAGATGGGTGGGACGCCGGAAGGATCGCCGAGCGACCCGGACAGCGCCGTCAGTCCCGCGCGAACGCGGTTCTTCGCGGTCAACTCGCTGCAGCCGAGAGACCGCGCGATTTCAGGAAAGGTCAGACCTCCGAAGAAACGGAGGCGCAACGCGTCGGCCTGCTTCGCGGGGAGTCGCTCCAGCGCGTGCCGCAACAGCGCCGACTGATCGCGACGTTCGCAAATCAGGTCGGGGCGGGCTTCGCGCGGGTCAGGCGAATGCAGATCCAGCGAATCGGCCGCGATCGTGCGGCGCTTCGATCGGCTCTTCGCCCAGCGACCGCACTGCCGGAGATGAATCGTCCAGAGCCAGGTCCGGAACGACAGCCGGGAGTCGTACGACGCCAGGTAGCGATACACGCACAGGAACGTCTCCTGCACGACGTCCTCGGCAGCCTCCGCGTCGGCCAGGCGATGCAGGGCCAGGCGATAGAGCGGTCCGCGATACGGCGCGAGCAAGCGGTCGAACGCCGAAGCGTCGCCGTCGCGGGCGGCTTCGATCAGTTCGCCTTCGGTCGGCGGCTCACGCGACGGATCGACCATCGGGGGACGCGGAGAGGGATAGGACGAGACGGCAGGCAGGTCTCGTCATTCTCCGCTGGCGAAACGCGCGAAGCAACTCGTTCGTCGGCATGTCGCAATCGACGCTTGGCCAGCGGGGGATGGAAATCCCCCGAGTTCGTCGACCGAGCGCAGCGACGGTCGAGCCCTGAGCAGGCGGTCTCGCGACGGCGTTAGCGATCTACGATCGCGAACCGGACTCGGGGGACTTCCGTCCCCCGCTAGCCATTACCGAGAGGAATCCATTGCTTCAGCGTTCCCGATGGATCCGGTCCATGTACTCCTCGATCCAGGTTTCGAGCTCCTCGAAGTCCACAGGCGGGAGCTTCGACAGATCGGGGCGGAGTCGCTTGGCGTTGCGGATATAGACGTGCTGAATCTGCGACTGCGGCGTTTCCGTATTCCAGTGGATCAGGATCCGGATGCACTGCGGCAGACTGCCCGGCACCGTAATCTCGTGCGTGCAGATCAGCGGCACGTCGAGCCAGCCGAGTTGCCGCGCGGCGAGCGCGGGGAACTCCGCGTTCAGGTCCGACGTGGTGGTGAAGATGGCGCTGCCGACGTCTTCGGTCGCGATCCCGTTCAGCCGGATCATCAGCGCGAGAAGCTGCCGCGTGGCGAGCAGGATCTCTTCCCGATCGTTCGCATCGACGGTCGTCGCGCCGCGAATGCCGCGACAGGTCATGTCGAGATTCCTCGCAGCGGACGGAGAGAACGACGGACCAGGCCAGCGCCCGGGATTCCGCGATTTTTTAACCCGAACGCCGCGACAGCGATAGGCGCCGCCGGTCGGGCGACTGCCGCTTACTCTTCGTCGCCCGATTCCCGGCGGCCCGATCCGGCCGCACGGGCTTCTTCCGCCCGAGCCCCTTCGGCTCGCGCGTCAGCCAGAAGCTGTTCCGACAGAGCGGCGTGTTCGGCGCGGGCTTCGCGAACGGTCCGGTGGGCCCGGCGGAAGCTCACGAACAGCAGGGCGACGAGGATGGCGCCCACCGCCGCCAGGCCGATCACGCCCGCGAGAAGCCGCCACCAGACGTGCGGCGGCAGTCCGCCAGGCAGCGGAGCGACGTCGGCGAGGATGAGAAGCGTGTCCATCAGAACGATAGCCCCGCGCGCGGGTTTTCCGGATGCCGTCGGGCGATCGCCTCGAGAGCCTCTTTATCCTCCGCCGAGAGTCCCTCGGGAAGCGTCACGACCAGTTCCACGAACAGGTCGCCCGCCGTGCCGGAAGCGTCTTCGATACCATGCCCCCGGGCGCGGAGGCGCTTGCCGCTGTTCGAGCCTGCGGGGACGGTGAGCGTAATGGTTCCCTTCGGCGTGGGGACGTCGACCTTCCCGCCCAGCGCGGCTTCGGCGGGAGTGACCGGAACGCGAACCGTCAGGTCGTTCCCCTTCCGCGTGTAGAAGGGATGGGGCTCGACGCGGACGGTCAGAATCAGGGAGCCGCTTTCGCCCCCCATGGGCGAAGACTCGCCCTGACCGCGGAGGCGAATCTTCTTGCCGTCCTCGATGCCGCGGGGGATGCGGACGGTGACGGTTTCGGTTCCCGAGCCCCGCTGAAGCTGGAACGAGGTTTCGCCCCCCAGCGCGGCCAGGCGGAACGGAACGGAGATTTCGGCCGAGACGTCGGCGCCGCGGGCGGGAGCGCGTCGCCCCTGCGGACCTCCCCAGGTCGCTCCGCCCGGTCGGGCTCCGCCGGCGCCGGCGTTCATCCCGCGGAGGAGATCCTCGAAGGAGAAGTCATCGCCCCCCATTCCGCCGAAGTCGAATTCGAACTGCGGCCCGGCGCCTCCCGCCCCCGCTCCGCCGCCGCCGCGACGACCCTGGAACGGATTGGCTCCCCCTGCGTGCGCGTATTTTTCGTAGTCCGCACCGAAGCGGTCGTACATCTTCCGCTTCTCCGCATCGGAGAGCGTGTCGTAGGCGTTCTGGATGCGGGTGAAGCGGTCCTTGGCGGTCTTGTCGTCCGGGTTGTGGTCGGGATGGTTCTTGATGACCAGCTTGCGGTAGGCCTTGTCGAGCTCCGCCTGCGACGCGTCGCGAGAGACGCCCAGAATGCCGTAAAAGTCTTCTGCCATAAGGCCTTAGATCGCGTTTCGCGCAAGGGTCGCGGCCTGGCCGCCGGTCCCGTGCAGCTCTGCCGTAGCGTGTTCGTCGGGCTCTGAACGAGGCGTGCCCGCGGCGAAGGGCCATTCTACGCGGCGAAACGCGTCGCGACGAGTTCGCCGAAAAGAGCGCCCTGCGGAGCCGATTTCCGCACGATTCGCCGCGGTCGAAAACCTGCGGCGCGAAGCTTTGCGGATTTTGCGGAAAATGCGGACTACAGGGGTTTAGCCCATTGCAAACGTCGGCGCTTCGCGTTCTGGTGAGAGACCCATTCAGCTCGGCCGATCGGCCGCATCGCAATTATCCTAGGGGTTCCGTCGCGGGCCCCCGTCCACGCGGAAGCGTCGCACTCGTCACGGCGTTTTCTCCGCAATCGGCGGACCCCAGATTCTTCCGAGGCCTTCATGTTCCGTCGCGTTCTTCTCGCTCTGTTCCTGATCGCCGGCGCCGCGCTGGCCACGCCCCGCGACGCTCGCGCGGACGCCTTCGAGGACTACGCCTACTACGGCACGATCTACGCGTATTACGGCACGCTGTACAACTACCAGACGTTGCGGATCGCCAACGAAAGCGACTTCGCCAACGAGGCGACTGAGGCGGCCTACGCTTACTCGTACTACAGCTTTTACTACGGCTACTACGGTATGGAGTACCGTTACGCCGACTGGGTGCTGTACGGCGGCCAACTGGCGGACATCGCGAAGCAGTACTCCCAGGGCATCTTCGAGTACTCGTACTACACGCTGCTGCCGGAGTACCCGTACCCTCCCATCTACGCCGTGACGGAGAACTCCTACAACGGCTGGATCTGCATGGCTTACGCCGAGGTCTACCTGAAGACGTCGTACGCGTACGCCAAGCCGAAGAAAAAGAAGAAGGAAGAGGACGAGGAAACGGTCGTCGAGTAACGCCCGTTCTCAGGTCCGCTGACAACATAAAGAAAGGGGCGCCTTCGCGGGCGACCCTTTCTGCATTCATGACGTTCGTCTTTAGCGTCCGTTCGCGGACGGCGTCCGTCGGCCGCGACTACTTGGCGTCGGCGAAGCGCTTGGCGACTTCGTCCCAGTTGACGACGTTCCAGAAGGCGCTGACGTAGTCGGGGCGGCGGTTCTGGTACTTCAGGTAATAGGCGTGTTCCCAGACGTCCATGCCGAGGATGGGGGTGCGACCCTCCATCAGCGGGCTGTCCTGATTGGGCGTGCTTTCGACCTGGAGCTTGCCGCCCGAGACGCTGAGCCAGGCCCAGCCACTGCCGAAGCGGTTCTTGCCGGCGTCGCCGAACTTTTCCTTGAACTGGTCGAAGCTGCCGAAGGCTTCGTCGATCGCCTTGGCCAGTTCGCCCTTGGGAGCGCCGCCGCCCGAGGGGCTGAGCACGGTCCAGAAGAGCGTGTGGTTCGCGTGACCGCCGCCGTTGTTGCGGACGACCATGCGATCCTTCTCCGGCACGGCGGCCAGGTCGCTGATCAGGTCCTCGACCGACTTGTTTTCGAGCGGCGTGCCGCTGATGGCCGCGTTGACCTTGTCGATGTAGGCCTGGTGATGCTTGGTGTGGTGGATCTGCATCGTCTGCGCGTCGATATGGGGCTCGAGCGCGTCGTAGGCGTACGGAAGGGGCGGCAGGGTGTAGGCCATGACTGAAACGTCCTAAGCTGACTTGAATCGAGAATCGGAGAGCGTCGCGCGATCCGCCGAAAGAATTCGGCCTGTCGCGAAACGATGGCGACCTCCCCCGCTGGGGGAAGAACGCTCCCGGCAGAATAGCGGTCTGCCTACCCGCCGACAATCGGCGAAAGGGAAATGAACGAGTGCGAGGCGAAGGCGGGGCGCAGTCCCGTGGCGGTCCGTCTATCGTTCGACGTCAGGGATCGCGGGACGCTCGCGGCGCAGTTGGAGGGGCTAGCGGGGGACGGAAGCGACTGTGTCTTGATTCAAGCGGCGGGGGCGAGGTTTTCTCGCCACGCCTCGTTTTTGCGGACCATGGCGTGCAGGATCTCCAGCAGTTTTCGCATGCAGGCGACGATGGCGACCTTGGCCGGTTTGCCGGCGGCGCGGAGTTTCTTGTAATGCGCGGCGATGACGGGATTGCAGCGCGTCGCCGTCAGCGTCGCCATGTAGAGCGTCGCCCGCACGCTCGCGCGGCCGCCGCGGATCGAGCGCTTGCCGGTCCATTTCCCGCTCTCGCAGTTCATCGGCGCCACGCCGACGAGCGACGAGACGTTCGCGCTCTTTCCCTGGCCCAGTTCGGGCAGATCGGCGACGAGGACGCGGGCGGTCTGGTCGCCGATCCCCGGGACGGTCTTCAGCAGATCGACTTTCTCCTGCCAGGCCGGGCAGTTCCGGATCGCCTCGTCCAGGTCGTCGTCGACGCCGGCGAGCTGCTTCTCGAGAAACTTGAGGTGGGCCTCGATGGACCGGCGGACGCGGACCGTCGCAGCCTGCGGCAGGCGATTCTTCTCCATCGTTCGCATGGCGACGAGTTGGGCCCGTCGGGCCAGCGTCTCCTTCAGCTTTCGTTCGGCTTCGTCGGGGAGCGGACGAAGTTCCGGACGGATCGCCTGGGCGAACCGGGCGATCGCCAGGGCGTCGAGCTTGTCGGTCTTGGCGTGCTGGCCGCAGGACTTCGCGAAGTCGCGAACCTGCTTGGCGTTGACCTGCACGATCGGCAGACCGGCGAGGCACGCCTGGGCGACGAAGAGGCGCTCGTAGCCTCCGGAGCTTTCGCAGACGACCCGTTCGATCGGACGCTCTCGCAGCCAGGCGAGGAATGCGTCGACCCCTTCGGAGTCGTTGGAGAAAGCCCGGACGAGCGGACGCTCGCCCTCCTGCAGAAGATGGACGTCGAGGCGGTCTTTGCTGACGTCGACTCCGACGAAGGCGTTCATTCGCGTTCCCTTACTTGCGGATGCGGGCTCGGCTTGGCCCCGACGCTTGCGAAGCGGCGCATCGACCGCGCCGGCCCCGGCGACTGTTCGGGATTTCGGAATGTTCGCGGCGCGGGTCCGGCTTCCGTACGGGATCTTCGTCCCAGTCCCCCTCGACCTCGCGACCGCGGCGTCGGTTCCGCTTCGCTCGCTACGCTCGCTTCGCGGAACCGACGCGACCTTGTTTCTCGCCATCTTCGACCTCCGGGGCAACATACAAGTCCCCCGAGTTCGGATCGCGGTCGAAGACTGCGATCGCCCGACGCCCGGCGGCAGGATCGCTCGACCGTCGCGACGCTTGGTCGACGGACTCGGGGGACTTCCGTCCCCCGCTAGCCGATGCGATCGCCGTTCGACTGGCGCCCGCCGTCCAAGACCTCCCGCCCTACATCGCGTCGTAGTAACCGTTCGCGTACGCGTTGTAGTTGAACTGCGCGGCGTAGTAAGACCAGGCGTTCCCCTCGTACCAGTAGTCGTAGTTCGCGTAGTAGTAAGCCAGGTACGAGTTGGCGTACTGGTAGTACCGCTGGCCCTTGTACTGCTTGAAGTCCTGCGCCCGGCGACCCGCCTGCCAGTCGAACTTCCACCCGACCGCGGCAGCCTGGTTCAGCGCGACTTCGGAGTGGTAGTCCGCGTACGGAGCGTAGGTCTGCGAGTCGGCATAGGCGAGCGCGTAGGCGGAATAGATCCGGGCCTGATAGGCGTTGGCGTAGGCGTCGTAGCCGAACTGGCGGAACTCGCTCTTCCCGCGACCGAGCTGGCGTTCCGCCGACTGCAGCGACCGGTAGACGTCGAGCGCGATGAACGTTTTGCCGGTGTTCTGCACGTTGTCCCGCTCGTCGTCGCCGTCGCGAATGGCGACGCCCGCCCGCAGCCAGGCTTCGAGCTGGTCCACCGTCGGCAACTCCCCGCTCTCGCGCAGGGCGAACTGCTGCAGCAGCAGCACGGCGCCCGCCACCACCGGGGTCGCCTGGCTCGTCCCGTGCATGATCGATTCGGCCCGGGCCGATCCGATGCCGGTCGACGTCATCGGAGCTCCTGGAGCGAAGACGTCGGTCCGGCAGGCGCCTCCCGCGGACGGGTGCAGCCGCTGCGAGAACGGCGTGATGACGTTCGGCGCCGTGCGGTTCGCGACCGCGCCGGAACCGTAGGAAAACGGACCTTCGCGGTTGTCGTAGACCGCGCCGACGCTGATCGAGTCCCGGCAGATCGCGGGGAAGCTCATCCCCTGCTGACTGTTGTGCAGGAAGAAGTCGTTCCCCGCTGCGATACAGACGGCGACGCGCTCCCGGCGGAGCTGCCCGATCAGGTCCTGGATCTCGCCCAGAACGCCCTGCTGAAAGGCCTGGTCGTTCCTGGCGTTGCTGCTGTCGCCGAGCGACATGTTCACGCACGAGATGCGGTACTTCGTGCGGTTGTCGCGGACCCAGCGCAGAGCGTTTCGCGTCCAGACGAACGATCCGCCGCCTGAATCGCCGAGCACCTTCATGCCGATCAGATCGGCGCCCGGCGCGATGCCCCGGTGCAGACCGTTCGCGACGATCACGCCGGCGACGTTGGTGCCGTGGCCCTGCCCGTCGGTGAAGTCGTTCGCCCGTCCGCCGTTGTCGGGCGTGTAGTTCACGCCGTCGCGGATCTTGCCGTTGAAGTCGACGTGCGAGCGGTTGAGTCCGGTGTCGAGCACCGCGACGGTCAGCCTCGACCCGTCGACGTTGAACTCGTCGCGAGCCTGATTAGCGCGGATCAGGCCCGACGTCTCGACCAGTTGGGGACGGATCGGCGGCGTCTCGTAATTCGTGATCTCCATCGAGATCGGATCGAGCTGGAAATCCTGCGGCGCTTCCTGGGCGACGAGAGTTCCCGGCAGGATCGCGACGACCGCCAGCAGAACGCGGGTGCGAAGCATGAATCGGAGGGGCGGAGAGGAAGCGAAGAGGCGCCGTCCAGCGAGCGGCATTCAATTTGTTTTCGCAATCATAGTAACCGGAATAGCCGCGGCTTTCTCGTCGATTTCTGCGGCGAGTCCGACGCAAAGCTCCGCAGGGAAGCGCTTTGCGTTCGACGTCGACTCGTTTCCCGCAGGGACAACTCGTCGATTTCTGGTCGACAGTCAGGCGATGAAGCGTCGACGGCCGTCGCGCGAAATGGAGACTCCCGGCGCAGTCGGTCGAACAGGGTTCGCGGAGGCCTTACTGATCGACGTTCAGCGACACGTTTTCCCGAACGGCGAGGGAAGACGTCGCGGCGGCATCGTCCGTGTGCCATGGCTGGCTTGCCCAGCCGTGCCGGACCCCGGGGGAGACTTCGACGTCGCGAGGGCATTCATCACGAAGAGCCCGCCCGAGTCGCGACGCCAAAGGTCGGAACGACGGCTGAGAGGCGAACGAAACGCCGCACCCGGCACTGCTGGACAAGCCAGCAGTGGCACACGAGGTCTCCTCCTCGCTCCGAAGAACGCGCTCGTTCTTCCGGCTCAGCGGAGCCAGGGGAGGCGGTCGAGGTCGACGTTGCCGCCGGTGAGGATCGCGCCGACGCGGCGAAAGCGTCGCAGGGCCGAAGCATGGCGCAGCAGGGCCGCGGCGACGGTCGCCGCGCTCGGCTCGACGACGAGCTTCATTCGCTCCCAGAGGAACCTGGTCGCCGCGACGATCTCCGCTTCGTCGACGGGCAGGATCTCTTCGACCTGATCCCGCACGAAGAGCCAGGTTCGCTCGCCCAGCGACGTCAGCAGTCCGTCCGCGATCGAACGCGGCGGAAACGCGGCCTGCCGTTCGCCCCGAAGCTTGCTCTCGAACGCGTCGCCGGCCAGCTCCGGCTCCGCGCCGAGAACCTTCACGTGCGGCGCCAGCTCCGCGACGGCGAGGCAGGTTCCGGAGATCAGCCCCCCTCCGCCGACGGGGCAAAGAATGGCGTCAAGATCCGCGACCTCCTCCAGCAGCTCGGCCGCGCAGGTCGCCTGCCCCGCGATCACCCGCGGATCGTCGTACGGATGGACGAATTCCGCCCCGGTCTCGGCGACGATGCGTGCGGCGGTCGCTTCGCGTGCGGCCAGCGTCGGTTCGCACTCGACGACGATCGCCCCGTACCCTTCGACCGCGCCTCGCTTCACGGCCGGAGCGGTCGAAGGCATCACGATCCAGGCGGGAATCCCCCGCTCCCGCGCCGCGAGGGCGAGCGCCTGGGCGTGGTTGCCCGAGCTGTGCGTGCAGACGCCGCGGCGAGCGACTTCTTCCGGCAGGCCCTGCACCGCGTTCGTCGCCCCGCGGATCTTGAAGGCGCCGACCCGCTGCAGGTTCTCGCACTTGAAGAAGACCGACAGTCCGGTCCGTTCATCGAACGTGCGGCTGGTGACGACCGGCGTGCGATGGATGAACGACGAAATTCGCGGTCGAACGACGCCGAGGTTTTCGTAATCGGCGCCGCTCATCAGATATCGATCGTGCGGACGCTGTCGGCGACGGGGAGGACGAAGACCTTGCCGTCGCCCATTCGGCCGAAGCGGGCCTCCGCGACGACCAGCCGCACGATCTCTTCCACGCGGAGGTCGTCGACCCACATGACGATTTCGACCTTCGGCAGGAAGGCGTGCGAGAACTCCGTATCGCGGTACTGGTCGAGGTAGTTCTTCTGCCGGCTGTAGCCCTTCACCTCGCGAACTTGGATCGCTTCCAGCGGCGCTCGCTCCAGGCGATGGAGCAGCTTCTCGGCCAGGTAGGGGCGGATGATCGCGATGACCTGCTTCATTCCTGGTCGCTTCCTGAGCGGGGGGTGTAAACCCCCCGAGCCTCCGACGCAATCAAACGCTCCAGCCTCGGGGGTTTATACCCCCCGCTCAGAATGAATCCCCTGGCTCATCGACGCAAGCTCCCCGGCGGCGACGGACGCTTCCGCGTACGAATCTTCGCTCTCCCACATGACGACCTTGATCGCCCGGGCGCCGGTCCCTTCCAGCAGCCCGGGGCAGACGTCGTCGAGCAGGTAGCGGGCCATGTTCTCCGCCGTCGGATTGACCGGCAGGACATAGATCCGGTGGGGCTCGACCGACTCGATCGCCCGGATCGCCTGTTCGTCCTCGTCGAAGAGGATGAACGAGTGATCCCAATGCTCGTCGAGCCACCCCTTCAGCCGACGCTTCAAATCGGCGAAGTCGATCACGCGGCCGACCGCGTCGACGGCGTCGCCCGTGACGAAGAATTCCGCGGTGTAGTTGTGGCCGTGAAGGTTCGCGCATTTCCCTTCATGCCGCAGCAGGCGATGCCCCGCGCAGAACCGGATTCGCTTCATCAACACCAGGGACATGGTTCTTCTTTCTATCGCTTCGTGTCTCTTCTCGTAGGGTGGGTCATTGTCCCCCCTTTCCCCTCGTGCGGCCGGCTTCAAGCGAAGGTGGGTCAATGACCCACCCTACCGGAGCTGACAACGAAGTCGAGCTTCGATCCTCAATCCGCCAGCAGGATCTCTTTCCCCTGCGGACGCGTCGGCAGACGATCGACCAGTTCGCGGGTCGCGGCCGCGTCGACGGCGACGCGGGGCTGAATCTCCACGACCGCATCGTCCGGCACGTCGCAACCGGCGGCCCTCAGCCAGCCCCGCTGCAACGCGGAGATCGCTGCCTTCGTCGACTCCGGATCGTCCTTGCCCGTGCCGGTGGGGTTCTTCAGCGGAGCGAAGACCTGCGCCGGATCGACTTCGATGGTGAGCGTCTTCGTCGCCATGGGCAAGGCGTCGAAGATGAATCGTTCGAACTTGATCGCGTTGGGCGACTGTGGATCGACGGGCTGGTTCGTCTTCAGATCGAGATAGGGCGTCTTCTTGTGCGCCCGGTGGAAGGGCAGACCGCCCCCCTCCAGCGCGGCCCGGCGGAGGAGTTCCACCGAGAAGACATGCATCGCCGTGTTGCCCGCCCAGATGGCGAGCGAGCCGTCGGGATTGGTCAGCCTGGCCGCGGATTCGGGCAGATCGCTGTACTCGACGATGCGGGTCTTTCCCCCCTGCTGGACGAGGTTGCCGACCTTTTCCAGCGGATCCCGCTTCCGCACGGCCAGCGTCGTCGCCTCCGCCCCGGCGAGCAGGTGGTAGCCCACGATCCGGGCGTCCGCGATCGGGGCGAGCGCATTGTCGACCTGGATATAGAAAAGCTGCTTGATCCCCTGCTCCGCCGCCCGGTCGAACAGGCCCGCGCCCTGCATCGCGTCGAGGATGCCGCCGTGACCGTCGGGGTTCACGGCGACTTCGCTCCGTCCGGCGAGCAGGATCTGCCCCGTCGTATCGTCGATCGTCGGCATCTCCCCCTGACGGAAGAAGACGACCGAGTCCTCGGACAGGCCGAAGTTCCGATGCTGGCGGAAGTAGTCGCCGGTCGGTTCGTGCGTCGCCCGGCTGGTCATGATCCAGAACGGAACGCGTCGCCCGTAGCGCTTGCCGACGGCGCCCACCTTCCAGGCGAGCCACTCGTATAGCGTCGCGCGCGAGTGCGGCCCGATGGGGAACGTTCCTTTCGGTCCGTCATAGCCCAGACGGGTTCCCTGGCCGCCGGCGACCATCACGACTCCGATCTCTCCCGCCCGCCAGGCCGATTCGCCGCGAGCCCTGGCCTCTGCGTCGTGGGCGTTCTTGCCGTCGCCCAGCGTCTCGAACGGTAAGGGCTCCAGCCGGGCGAAGTCAATCGCCGCGGCCTTCTCTTCCCCCTGCATGAGCGCGGGAAGCCGTTCCAGCGGCAGCGATTCGAGTTGCGCGGCGAGCGTCGCCGTTTCGACGTCGGTCAGCCTCGTCGCATGCTCCGTCAGATGGGACTGTCCTGTCCGCTGCAGACGATCGATCAGACTCTGGGGAAAGCTCGGCATCGGACTGTATTCTCGAAAACTTCAAGTAAGTCGTATTAGGAAAGACGCAGGCGTTTTCGGTCGATATCGTGATCTGCGCGCTCCGGAAACGATTGCTGTTTCAGACCTTACGAGCGCCGGTCGACGCGACGTGCAGGTGCGTAAATCGTCGATTCGGCGTCGGCGAACGAACGATGGCGCGTCGATCCGCGTTCAGCCTTCGGCGGCATTGTAAGGCGCTCCGTCGATAAGCCCCATTCGACGATCGACAGCGCCCGATCCCTCGACAGACTCTTCAGACCTACGAAGCACGCGGACGCGGGCCGGTAATCAATTCCAACTTCAAAATTCGTATTAGGAGTAGCCGGGCCGTTTCTGACGACAACGCGAACCGGTCGACGCGGAACTATAGTCCGGCGCTCGTTTTCGGCAGCGGCGCCGACGCGTCATCCCCGTGAACAAGGCGTTAAGTTTCCGTCGACGAATCGTCGCTGCACGGTTCACAGGCGGCGAAGAAACGGCAGGTGGTCGCCAAGTCTCGTCATCAACGGGCGATAGAGCGGCTCGCCATCGACAGCGACGAACGCGATCTCCCCAGAAGCGAAGGGGAAGCGAGCGGAGAGACGCGAATCACGAGGCGGCGGAGACCTCGGGCGCCTTCTCGTGTGCCATGGCTGACTTGCCCAGCCGTGCTGAGCGACGGGGAAGCGCTGGTCCGACGTCGCCGTCTTGAAGTTGCCTGCCGTCGATCGCTCCCACTTCGGAGAGCGACAGCTCGCATGGTTGAGCGAACGCCGGGGTCGGCACGGCTGGGCAAGCCAGCCATGGCACACGCACGCGCTTTCCGGGCTCCGATCAGCAGATCGGAGCGGGTACTGGATCAGACACGGAGGGCTGACGCCCTCCGCTCGCCAGGCAGGCGGGATAGCGAGCGGCGGCTGCGCTCAGTCCTCGAACTCGTCCGCGGGGACGCGGTCGCGAGCGTTCGAGGTCAGCCGCTTGGGCTCCGGCGCGGCAAGACCGGAGGAACGGTCGAAGCGGCGCTGGCCGGAGGCGGAGGAGGCGAGTTCTTCGTCGTCCTCCTCTTCCGATTCTTCCGAGTCGCCGTGCGACATCTCGTCGTCGCCCGACTCGATCCCCTGCATCTTCTCCCAGTCGGCAATCGAGATATTCACCTCGCGGGCCTGCTGACCGCTGTAGGCGCCGACGATGCCGTCCTCGGCCATGTAATCGATCAGGCGGGCCGCGCGGCCGTACCCGATGCCCAGGCTGCGCTGGAGCAGCGAGACGCTGCCGCGGCGTTCGCGGACGACGATCTCGATCGCGCTCTCGTACAGTTCGTCCCGCTTGCGGATCGTGATCGGTCCGTTCGAGGGCGCGTCGTCGTCGCTCTCCACCTTCAGGTTCATCAGCTCTTCGACGAAGCGCTGCTCGCCCTGGCTGACGAAGCTGATGATCCGCTGGATCTCCTCGTCGGAGAGGTAGGTGCCCTGGCCGCGCTGCAGGCCGGTCTGGCCGGGCGACAGGAACAACATATCGCCGTCGCCGAGCAGCTTTTCCGCCCCCATTTCGTCGAGCACGACCCGGCTGTCGGTCCGGCTGGAGACCTTGAACGAGATGCGCGACGGCAGGTTGGACTTGATCAGACCGGTGATCACGTCGACGGTCGGTCGCTGCGTCGCGAGGATCAGGTGGATACCGACCGCGCGGCTCTTCTGGGCCAGGCGAATGATGTGGCTTTCGATTTCCTTCCCCTTGGCCTTGTCCTCCTGCATCATGTCGGCGAACTCGTCGAGCACGATCACGATGAAGGGGAGGTGCCGCGGGATCAGTTCGCGTTCGTCGTCGTCTTCCGGCTTCAGGCGCCGCATCAGTTCGTCTTCGCCGAGCTGGTTGTACAGACTGACGTGACGCACGCCCGCCCGCGCGAGCAGGGTGTAACGCTCCTCCATCTTGTCGACCGCCCAGGCGAGGATCGGCTCGGCCTTCTCGCGGGTCTCGGTCACCACCGGATGCATCAGGTGGGGGAGCGACGCGTAGGGGCTCAGTTCGACCTTCTTCGGATCGAGCAGCAGCATCCTGACCTCGTCGGGACGCCGAGTCATCAGGATCGACGCGATGATCGCGTTGAGACAGACCGACTTACCCGTACCGGTCGAACCGGCGATCAGCAGGTGGGGGGTCTTCGCCAGATCGACGACGATCGGATCGCCCGCGACGCCCGTCCCGAGGAAGATCGGGATGTGCATCTTCTTCGCCTTGTGCCGCGTTCCGTCGATCACTTCGCGTAGGCGCACGATCCGGCGATGCTCATTCGGGATTTCGACGCCGACGGTGTTCTTCCCGGGAAGCGGCGCCACGATCCGGACGCTCGGCACGCGGAGCGCGATGGCGAGATCTTCGGACAGGCCCGTGATCTTCGACAGCCTTAAGCCCGCTTCGAGCTTGACTTCGTACTGCGCGATGACGGGACCCGTCTCGACGGCGACGACCTTCACCTGGAAACCGAACTCGCCGAGCGTCTGCTCGAGGATCTCCGCCTTCTGGCGGACCTCTTCCGCCTGGTCGGGATTCTCCAGCGACTCGGGCGGCAGGAGCAGATCCATCGAAGGGAGCGAAAACTCCCGCGATTCCTCCTTGCGGTCGGCCTCGTCCAGTTCGCTCATGACCTGCGTCCGCTCGTCGGCAGGTTCAGGCGGCTTGAGCTTGAGGTGGGGCTTCGGCGCCAGGCGACCCTTCTTCGCCGAAGGATCGTCCCCGTCGCGACGCGCGTCGGCCGGCATCGCGGGCATCGACGGCTTGGCCCCGTCCGCTTCGGCAGCGGCGCCCATCGCGTTCTTCGCCATATCCCCCAGCGACTTCGCGGCCGCGGCGAGCGACGCCGAGGGGCCCGAAAGCGCACGCGACGCCACGGGATCGGCCTCCTTGGCGGCCATCGTCGGCACGATCTTCGGGCGAGCGAGATCGTCGTGGCCTGCACGCCTGGCCGGCGATCCGCCGAGCGACAGATCGTCGTCCTCTTCGTGCGATTCCGCTCCGCGAGCGGCGGTCGCTTGCGAAGCCAGCAGCGAGCCTTCCGCGGCAGGACCTGCGCCCGCGAACGCGAGGCCCGCAGGAACGGCCCCCTCGTGGCGGCGGTTCAGGTGCATCTTCGGAATCTTGACCTTCTTCGACGCCAGGTAGGCGGCCAGTCCGCCACGGACGACCTGACGACAGAAGACGTACGTCACCACGATCAGGACGTAGTCCGTGCTGAGCAGCAGGCCGGCGACGAGTCCCCCCGCCGAGAGCACGAACGCGCCCGCAGCGGCGAAGTGATCGACCAGGTAGACGTTCAGCCAGGCGCCCAGGTAGCCGCCCGATCCGACCGGGGGGAAGGGGAGCAGGTCGGGCTTGAGCAGCGCGACGAGCGAGCTGACTGACGCTGCGGCCAGCGTCACGCCCGACGCCCGGACCAGCGGGACGCTGATCGCCTGCCGGCGGAAGAGCTGCGCGCAGCCTGCGGCAAGCGAGAAGATCAGCAGGTAGGCGCCGGCGCCCAGCGTGCTGATCAGGAAGTCGCTCGCGACGGCGCCCCAGTAACCGCAGACGTTGGTGATCTCGGTCGACGCGGGAAAGCGGGCGAGATCCTGCGCATAAAGCGTCCGCCCGGCGAGTTCGAGAGGCTCGAACCGGTCGGCGGGGCTGTACGAGAAGAGCGCCAGCGTCAGGAAAACCGTGAACGCCAGAAGCGCAATCGCCAGCAGATCCAGGCGGACTTTGCGTTCGTCGAACATTACGGACGGATTGAGGATCGGGCAAAGCAGGGACTGACGCTTCGCATGCGTTCGTCCGCATCCGTGCGAGAAGAGAGGTCCGTCTCTCGTGGGTCTATCGACCGGCTCGCCCGCCCGCGATCGAACCGAGAAGCGAAGTCGCCTCGCTTCTTCGGAAATCGCGACGCTGAAACCGGAACGACCGTTGGCTCCCGCGCGGAGCCTTCGCTGCCGGGCGCACGACCGACAGAATCGCTTCGGCCGGATGTGCGGGCGTAACGAAGCGTCGACTCGGTTCGACTTTCTCTGGCGAGCGGCGTTCGCAGGTCAGTCGCCGCCTGACGACGACATCGACCTGGGCTTTCGTCGACCAGCGGCTCGATCTCCGCCGCGAACGATTCCCGAAGTAGCCGTCAGGCAATGCCTGACCTACAAACTGGCGAGCGGAGGGCGTGAGCCCTCCGTGTCTCATTGCGCGTCGGTCGAGGCTTCACTTGCAGCGACGATCGACGAATATTCGGGAACCACGGAGGGCTTACACCCTCCGCTCGCCATGCGATGGAGTCATCGACGCTGCGACGACGTATAATTTCCCTCTCCCGCCCCGCTCCTTCCGGAAGGTCCGATCATGGCTCGTTTGTGGCTTTTCCTGGCGGCGTTGATCGGCGCCGCGGCGGTTGCTGCCGGAGCGATGACGGCGACGGGCTCGACGAAGTCGCACGACTTCGACGACCAGCTCGTGGCCAGGGGACTCGACGAAGCGACGGTCGCCCATCGGATCGAACAGGCCGAAACGGCCGTGAAGTACCACCTGACGCACGCCCTGGCCATGCTCGGCGCCGGCCTGCTCGCGTGGTCGTCGCGCAGCGTTTTCGCGCATCTCTCGGCGTTCGCCTTCCTGGTCGGGATTCTCCTGTTCAGTGGGTCGCTCTACGCGCTCGTCTTTTTCGAGTACGAACCGGCGACGCGCGTCGTCCCGTTCGGCGGGGTGACACTGATCGTCGCGTGGCTGCTGCTGGCGCTCGGATCGCTCTTCGCCGGACATCGCTACATCGCCGTCGATCCTCCCCGCAGCACGATGGACGACCGGGCGTAGGGAGCTGCAAGACGCTCGGACGGATTCCGCGGCCCGTTTCGCCCCGCTATTTCCGGGGGTTGACCGACCTCTCGGAAATTTCCCTGCCGAACGTCGGGGCGGACCTTCGCGCCTTGGGGGCGATCTCTTAGAATTCGGAGCTTTCCCCAAATCCTGGGGCCGGAGTCTCGTCGCGAGTTCGCGACGCGGCCTGCCGATAACCGGGAGCGGGATCTGACCGGCGACCGGTCGGACCTGAACGGACACGAAAAAATCGGACGGCGGGCCGCGGTAAGCGGCGACACCGATCGCGGAGGCACATCATGCCCAAGATGAAGACGCACAAGGCGACGAAGAAGCGGTTCCGCATCACCGGCACCGGCAAGGTGAAGCACCGCTCCAGCGGTACCAGCCACCGCCAGTCCCGCGTTTCGAAGAAGCGGAAGCGGAACCTCCGCGGCACTTCGGTGCTGGACGCCAACATGTGGCCGGCGATCCACGCCTGCCTCGGCAAGTACAGCTATTAATCTCCGTCGCCCGCGGCTCTGGCCGTGGATGATCGGAGATGAGGTCTGTTTGACGGCCGGGTTCGCCCGGTCGTTATCGTTTCGATCCGCTTCGTCCGAGGCTGTCCTCGGATCGACCGCGGTTCTCCCCCGTTCGCGATCATGCGATCGGAGTCCGTCCGTCCCGCGTTTCGCGGGATCCCGCTATCTCCCGGGCGCCAACGCCGTCATCGCCTTACGCTCGCGATGCCGGGGCCTTGAGGAGAGGCTAGCAACAGAGAAACCGTCATGCGTACGACCAGCGGCAAGGCCCGCGCTCACGCCAAGAAGCGTCTGTTCAAGAAGGTCAAGGGTTTCGTCGGCGGACGCGGCAAGCTTCTGCGCGGCGCGCAGGAGACGCTCGTCCGTGCCGGCGTCTACGCCTATCGCGACCGCCGCGTCCGCAAGCGCGAATTCCGTCGCCTGTGGATCATCCGCATCAACGCCGGCTGCCGGGCGCTGGGCCTGCGTTACAGCGAGTTCATCGCCGGCCTGAAGGCGGCGCAGATCGAACTCGATCGCCCCATGCTGTCGGAAATGGCGATCAACGACCCGGTCGCCTTCGCCAAAGTTGTCGACGCCGCCAAGGCCGCCCTCCCGTCGCGTCAGCCTGCCGGCGCTGCGTGAAGTCTGCGCTCCCGTTCTGAGCGGGGGGTGTAAGCCCCCCGAGTCCGCGGCGCCATGACTGAGTTGCGTCGCGTCGATCTCTGCAGAACGTGACCGAACCGATCCCGACTCGGGGGGCTTACACCCCCCGCTCAGGTCAGAGGTCCGGCTTTTCATGGCGTTGCAGACGTTCCTCGACGAGTGCGATCGGCTGGCGCAGCAGGCGACGGTCGCCTTCTCCGCCGCTTCGTCGCCTGCTGCGCTCGAAGAAGCCCGGATCGAATTCCTGGGCGCCAAGAGCGGCCGAATGAAGGCCGTGCAGAGCCTGCTCGGCGCGGTTCCCGGGCCGGAAAAGCCCGTCGCCGGCAAACGTCTGAACGAGACGAAGACCGCCGTCCAGGTCGCGTTCGACCAGGCGAAGGAACGCCATGCGGGCGGAACGACGGCGAAGACGACCGAGCTGTTCGACGTCACGCTCCCCGGGACTCGCCCGCGGCTGGGCAAGCTCCACCCGATCACGCAGACGATCGAGGAGCTGAAGGACATCATGGGACGCCTCGGCTTCACGGTCGCCGAGGGGCCCGAGATCGAGGACGACCGGCACAACTTCGAGGGGCTCAACATCCCCCCGGAACATCCGGCCCGGCATCCTCGCGATAATTTCTATCTGGTCGGCGAAGAGAGCGCGGGGCTGCCGCCGTTGCTGATGCGGAGCCAGACGAGCACGGTCCAGATCCGCGTGATGGAGTCGACTCCCCCGCCGGTACGGATCATCTCGCTCGGTCGCGTCTATCGCCCGGACGAGGCCGATCCAACGCACTACCCGATGTTCCACCAGATGGAGGGACTCTGGGTCGACGAGCGCGTGACGATGTCGGACCTGAAGAGCGTGATCCGCCTGTTCGCGAAGAGCTACTTCGGCGAAGAGGTCGAGATCCGCTTTCGCCCCTCGTTCTTTCCGTTCACCGAACCGAGCGTCGAAGTCGACTACCTCTGGAACGGTCGCTGGATCGAATTCGGCGGAGCCGGCATGGTCGACCCGAACGTCTTCCGCGCCGTCGGCTACGATCCGGAGCAGGTGACCGGCTTCGCCTTCGGCCTGGGCGTCGAGCGGCTCTGCATGCGGCGGCACCGCATCGCCGACATTCGCGACCTGTTCGCCAACGACGTCCGGTTTTTGGGCCAGTTCTAGCGCCTGCTCGCGTCGTAATCCTGAGCGGGGGACGAGAGTCCCCCGAGTCCTGATCGACCGAGCCGCGCGAGCCTCGGGGGACTCTCGTCCCCCGCTCAGACGAATCTTGCGATCGGCAACCCATGAACGTCTCCTACGAGTGGCTTCGCGAATACGTTCCGATCGTCGGAACGCCGGAGGAGCTGGCGCTCCGGCTCACGATGGCGGGGCTCACGATCGAGCATTGGGAGCAGGTCGGCAGCGACGTCGTCTTCGACGTGGAAGTCACCAGCAACCGGGCCGACTGTCTGGGTCACGCCGGCATCGCACGCGAGTTCGCGGCGCTCTACGACCTAACGGCGAAGGTCCCGGATCCGCAACCGAAGGCGAGCGGCAAACCGGCGTCGTCCTCCGTCAGCGTGACGATCGAGGACAAGGGCCTCTGTCCGCGGTACCAGGCCCGCATCATTCGCGGCGTGAAGGTGGGCCCCTCGCCGGCGAAGCTGGTGCAGCGGCTCTCCGCAGTGTTCGACGCGTTCAAGCCGCCGGAACGCAAGTCCTTCCGGCCCGTCAACAACGTCGTCGACATCACGAACTTCGTCCTGATGGAGACGGGCCAGCCGCTGCACGCCTTCGACCTCGCGAAGCTGGCCGGGCCGAAGATCGTCGTTCGGCGGGCGAAGGCAGGGGAGAAGCTGCTGGCGATCAACCACCGCGAGTACGAACTCGACGCGTCGATGGTCGTGATCGCCGACGCCGAGAAGCCGGTCGCGCTCGCCGGCGTGATGGGAGGAGCGGGGACCGAGGTGACGGAGACGACCGTCGATCTGCTGATCGAGTCGGCCCAGTTCTCGCCCCTGGCCGTGCGGCACGCCTCGCGCAAGCTCGCGCTCGCCAGCGATTCGTCGTATCGCTTCGAACGTGGCGTCGATCCGGAGGGGATCGACCGGGCGAGACGGCGTTGCTGCGAACTGATCCTGGAACACGCGGGCGGCGAACTGGCCGAGGGCGAAGTCTTCGCCGGCGATCCGCCTCCCGCGCGGGCGATCGTGCCGCTGCGGTGGAATCAGATCGAACGGATCCTCGGCATCCAGATTCCGCAGAGCGAAGCGGTCCGCATCCTGACGAAGCTCGGCTGCGTCGAGAAGAAGCGCTCCGCGGAGAGCATCGAATTCGAGACGCCGAGCTGGCGCCGGGATCTGACGCGGGAGATTGACCTGGTGGAAGAGGTCGCCCGGGTGCATGGCTACGACAAGGTGCCCGAGGACGCTCGCGTGCCGATGACCGCGTCGTACAAGACGCGTCGCGACCGGGTTCTGGACAAGCTCCGGCAGGCGTTGACCGGTACGGGCCACTTCGAGGCGATGACGCGGTCGCTCGTCGACGAGGGGTCGTGCAAGCTCTTCTCGCCCTGGACGAAGGAGCCGCCGCATCGGTCGCTGACGCCGATGATGGGCTCGGACTGCGCCCGGACGAGCCTGCTCCCCAGCCTGCTCGACAGCGTCCGTACGAACGAGAAGGCCCAGAACCCCGAGATCCGCCTGTTCGAGATCGCGAAGATCTACTTGCCCACCGCGGGCGGACTTCCGACCGAACCGACGGCGCTCGGCATCGCGACGACCGGCGATTTCTACGAGCTGAAGGGGACGCTGGAGGCGCTTCTGGGAACGCTGAATCCGGCGCTCGCGTGGGAACTGGCGCCGTCGCAGCATGCCTTCTTCGCCGGCGACCGTCAGGTCGAGCTGTCGCTCTCCGGCAAGCGCGTCGCCCTCTTCGGCCAGCTCTCGAAGCAGGCGATGGACGCGGTCGATCTTCGCAGCCCCGTCTGCATGGCGGAGGTTCTGCTCGAGCCGCTGGTCGAAATCGCGGAGCTGGTCCCCACGACGACGCCGGTGAGCCCCTACCCCACGATTCAGCGCGACCTGAACCTGATCGTGGACGAGGCGAAGCCCTGGGCGGAGATCGAGGCCATCGTGCGATCGGCCGATGCGACGCTCGTCGAGCGGGCGATCTTCCGCGAGATCTATCGCAACGCGAAGCAGGACGGGCCGGGCAAGAAGCGGATGCTCTTCTCGATCGAGCTTCGCGCGCCCGACCGCACGCTGACCGGCGACGAAGCCGACGCGGTCTGCAAGACGATCGTCGACCGCTGCGGCGAGCAGCTCGGCGCGAAGCTGCTGGCGTAAGGGAAGATTGTCCGGCACAGATGCCACCGATACCACCCAGAGCATATCTCTGTGTGCCATGGCTGGCTTGTCCAGCCGTGCTGCCTTGCGTATCGCTCTACCGCTGGCGGAGGCTTTGATCGAAGACCATGCGATCATGGAGACGTAAGCCAGTTAGAGCGGGTTCGAGTTAGGCGACGCCCCCTGCACGGCTGGACAAGCCAGCCATGGCACACAAGCCTGACTTGATTGGCCACGTTTAAGGAGCGCCCATGCTGCTCGGCTATTGCACCAACGTTCACGCGGGACCGACGCTCGAGCAGACGCGGGCGAATCTCGAGGTTCATGCGCTCGAGGTGAAGCGGCGTTTCTCGCCCGACCATCCGATGGGGGTCGGCCTGTGGATCGCGGCGCCGGCAGCGGAGGCTCTGACCAACGACGAACAGACGCTGGCGGAGTTTCGCGACTGGCTCGAAAGCGTCGGCCTGATTCCCTACACGTTCAACGGGTTTCCGTACGGCGACTTTCACCTGCGGGTCGTGAAGCATCGCGTCTACGTCCCGACCTGGGACGATCCGGCGCGGCGGGATTACACGCTTCGCCTGGCTCAGATCCAGCACGCGCTGCTTCCGTCCGGCATGACCGGCACGATCTCGACGCTCCCCATCGCATGGGGCGAGCCGACGCTGCCGGGCGATCGGATCGAGCAGGCGGCGGAGCATCTGATCGACGTCGCCAGGTTCCTCGAAGAGCTGGAATCGAGCGAAGGTCGCCGAATTCAGCTCTGCATCGAGCCCGAGCCCGGCTGCTTCCTGCAGAGAACGACCGACGTGGTGGAGTTCTTCCACCGGGCGCTCTACGCCCATGCCGACGGCGTCGGCGTCTCGCGGTACATCGGCGTCTGTCACGACGTCTGTCATGCTGCGGTGATGTTCGAGGATCAGTGCGAGGCGCTCGCCCGATTCGACGAGTCAGGCATCGACGTGGCCAAGGTGCAGGTTTCCAGCGCCGTCGAGCTGACGTCGCAGCCGACGGAAGGGTCGCTCGACGCGGCCTTCGATCAGCTCGCCCGGTTCGCCGAGGATCGCTACCTGCACCAGACCTGCCTCCGGCGGGCCGACGGAGAGGTCGAGTTCCACGAGGATCTGCCGCGATTTCTGGACGAGCGCCGGGCGGCTCTCGTCGCCGATCCGGCGTCGTGGGATCGCCTGCGGGTCCACTTTCACGTGCCGATTTATCTCGAGCGGTTCGGTCAGCTCGGGACGACGCGGTTCGCGATCGAGGAATGCCTGGGCGGCATGGCGGAAAGTTTCCCCGGCACCGAGACGTTCGAGGCGGAGACCTATGCCTGGGGCGTGCTGCCGACCGAGCTTCAGCAGTCGCCGCTCGCCGCGGGCATCGCGGAGGAGCTGGGCTGGCTGCAGAGGACGCTGGCGACGTCGAAGGCGTAGGATGGCCCCGGAGATTTTAGACGCATCTGTCGACGGGCGAACGGGTTGCGAATTCGGTTCGGCAGGCTGAGCGGCCTCGGTCCGTCGCCCCTCGATTTCTCGCGGCGACGCCCTAGACCCTTCGCCCGCTTTCCTTATAATGCGGGGCTTTCCGGTACAGCCGAGAGACTGTCTACGCGCTTGCGGGCGCGATTTACGTACACGAAAGCCGGGCGGACTGCCGCCGGGAGCGGGCGAGATGAAGATTCGCGTCGACGATACGGTGATGGTGATCACGGGCAGCGACAAGGGCCAGACCGGCAAGGTCGTCCGCGTCTTCCCGAAGGACGAGAAAATCATCGTCGAGGGCGTCGCCCGCGTCTGGAAGCACGTCAAGCGCAGCCAGAAGAACCCGCAGGGCGGACGCCTCAACCGCGAGATGCCGATCCCGGCCTCGAAGGTCATGGCTGTCTGTCCCCAGACGGGCAAGCCGACCCGCGTGGGCGTCCGGTACATGGCCGACGGCGCCAAGGAGCGCTTCGCGAAGGTCTCCGGCGCCTCGATGGGTGCGATCTCGCCGGCCCGTCCGGCCTACGCCAAGCAGAAGTAAGCCCTCCCCCCGGGTCGATTCGTTTTCTCCGGGAGAGAGGACGGGCGCACGGGCGAGAGAGCGAACCAGAGATTTTTTCAGGGGACGAGCGGCGGATTCGCTGCTCGTCCCCTTCTTCGTATCGTGCCGCGTGGGACCGGTCCGGCGACGGCGTCGCGTGCCTCCTTCCCGCGAAGGTTCGCCAGGCCAGAGGTGGCACCGCGGCCCCGATTGCGGAAGAATTGATTGCGCCGGGCGTTGCGCGGTCGCTGTGCGCGTGCTCCCTTCATTCCGCCGTCGATCGCCATCGTGAGCGTCCGAACCGAATCGCCCTCTGACGCCAGCGTGCCGACCCCTGCGGGACCGGCGTCGCTGGGGTGGCGCATTCCCGGGGCGCGACGAGCGCGTCCGCCCTTCCTTTTCGACCGACGATTCTGGATCGGCCTCCTGGTCTGGGGCGTCGGGGTCGCTGCGTTCTGGACGTTCGACGAATCGGTTCGCGTCGGCGCCGTCGCGGTCTGGACCGGGTTCGGTCTGCTCGCCTGGCAGTTCGTGCGATACCGCGACCGCTTCCGCACGGAGGACGAGCCGCACTTCACGCTCGACGACGAAGGGCTCGCCTGGCGGGATTCGGCGGGGCAGCCGCATCGTTTTCCGGCGGAGAAGGTCCGCTCGTTCCGGCTGGGACTCGACGCCGATACGGAGCGACCCGTCGCGGCGCTGGTCCTGCAACTGGGCGACGGCCAGGAGTCGCAGCCGATCGAACTGGAGCCCCCCGCGAATTCGCCGACGGTCCGCACGTTCCTGAACGATCGCTGGGGCATCTCGGAACGGCGGGACGACGACGCCGGTCGTTACGCGGGATATCTGCGGGTCCGCCTGCGGGAACGGATTCAGACGCCGACCGTCCGGCGGCTCGCCCGCTGGGCCCTGATCGAACCGTGGCACGAACGGGGCGAGTGGCTGCTGGCCGAGATCCCGGGCAGGGGGAAACTCTTCTTCGACGACGAGTCCGGACTCTGGCGGTGGGATGACTTCGAGACCGAGCCGCTGACCTCGGACGATCTCGATACCCTGCTCGATCGTCTGAGCCAGACGCTGGAGAGCGAAATCGCGGACCGGGCAGGCGAAGCGGCGGAGCGTCTGCGCGGGGCGAACCTGCCGTCCGCGCTCAACGAGCCGCCGGCGCGTCGCGAGGCGTTTCTCGTCTGGTTCGCCCGCCAGTGGGAGGACGAGCTGCCCGCCGATGCGAGCGAGCTGACCGTGCGCGCGGAGCAGGAAGGCCTCGGACGCTTTCACGTCGACGGCGAATGGCACGGCGCGGAGAGCTGGTTCTTTCAGGGAACCTACGAGCCCCGGACGGCCGGACCGGCGAGCGGCGCCGCGGAGGCGGCTCCCGATCAGGGTTCGCTGGCGATCTCGCGCTTCTCCGACCTGCAAAGATCGCAGCAGGCCTTTCAACGGGCGGCGAAAACGCTCGGCATGCTGGTCCGGTTTCAGACGGATGAGGGACGCTGGCAGTTCGTCGGTTCGCGGGAGGCGTTCGAGGAGTGGACCGACTGGATCGCGTCGCACGCCGCGGCGATGAAGCCCCGCGACGCCGGCATCCGCCTGCCGACGTACGTCTGGGGAAACGAACCGATCCGGATCGCGATGACGTACTCGCCCATCCCCTACGTCGAAGACGGACGCCTCGCCGGTCCGGAAGAGTTCTTCGATCATCTGGTCGAGAACCTGCGGACGATGCTGGCGACGTGGCCTGCCGGCAAGGAGGCTCAGGTGCAGCTCTTTCCGCGCAAGGATCCGCCCTTTCTGCTCTCCTTTCGCGAACGCCGCATCGAAGTTGACGGCGAAGCATGAGCGAACGAAAGGCGAGCAGAGAGTTTCAGCCCTCCGTGTTTGCGACGACGAGCGGCCTTCTCTTGTAGGGCAGGCGCCCCGCCTGCAATCGCAGCGGCAACCAGATTTCCGGCAGGCAAGGCGCCTGCCCTGCAAGACCGAACGCACGTTCGAAGAACGCGAACCGTCCATGACCCTCCATCCTGTCGAACTTGCCCGCAAGCCGGGCCATCTGGTGATCAAGTGGAGCGACGGAGAGGTCCGGCGGTACCGGCTGAAAGCCCTTCAGGACGCGTGCCCCTGCGCGAACTGTCGCGAGAAGCGGAACGCTCCGCCGCCCGACCCGTTCGTCATGAACATCGTCAGCAGCCCGCAGGAGGTCGCGCCGCTGGAGATCGCGAAGATGGCGCCGGTCGGACGCTACGCCTACTCCATCAAGTTCAACCACGGCTGCACCCGCGGGATCTACATCTTCGAGACGCTAAGGTCGCTCGGAGAGCGAGTGGAAACGGCGTCGTAGGACAGTTGTTCTTCGTAGGGTGGGTCATTGACCCACCGTGCTTCCGGCGACGCTCCATTCGCATTCGGCTTCGACCAGGAAAGCGCTTGCGACGAAGTCGGCTTCGCATGCAGTCGACGGCTGAGGGAGCGACAGGTGGGTCAATGACCCACCCTACGAAAGACTCGCGTCACGCCTCCTCGAACGCCGCCGTCACCAGCTTCGGCAGCACGCTTCCCGCCGTTCCCTGCAGCCAGCCGGGGCCGGAGACGTGGGGGTCGATCGTGAGGACGGTCGCTCCCCCGTCCGCGGCGAGCGTGGGGAGCGTGGCGGCGGGATAAACCGCGCCCGAGGTGCCGACGGAGAGGAACAGGTCGCAACTCTCTACCGCCGTCAGGGCGTTCGTCCAGGCGGGTTCGGCCATCGCGTCGCCGAACAGGACGAGGTTCGGACGATGGCGGCCCAGCCAGTCGAAGCGATGAATCTTGCGGATCTGCCGCACGAACGTCAGCAGACTGGTCCGCTTCTCGGCATAGTCGCGGAGGACGCGGGCGATCCGCTGCATCTCCTCGTCGTCCAGTCGATGCACGACGTCGCCGGTCGAGGCGTGGACGATCTCCGCCAGCGAACCGTGGACCTCCACAACCATCGTCGACCCGGCTGCCTGGTGCAGGCCGTCGATATTCTGGGTGACGATCGTCGTGGGGATTCGCTGTTCCAGTTCCGCGAGCGCCTGATGCCCGAGATTGGGCTCCGCCATCGCGATGGGCTCGACCACGTTCAGGACGAATTCGGCGACGGATCGCGGATCGGTCGCCGCCGTGGCGAGCAGGCCCTTCCATGTCGCGAACTTCTCCGGCGGAAAGCGCTGCCAGAATCCCTCCGCGTCGCGAAACGTCGGCACGCCGCTCTCCGCGGAGATACCCGCGCCCGTGAACGCGACCACGCGTTTCGCCTTCCGCAGGGCGAGAACCGCGGTGATCCAGTTGTCGGTGTTCATCGCGGCTCTCACTTTCGTAGGGTGGGTCCTGACCCACCTGTCGTTCTCACAACTTTCGATCGGCAAGCAAGAGATCGATCTCGCCGCCGGGTTCGTTCGGACGGCGATTCGAGGGACGTCGTCCAATAGAGATCGAAGCGGCAACTCGGTGTAAGCGACAGGTGGGTCAAGACCCGCCCTACGACGGAATGACGAGGCCGCATCGCCGGTACGTCCCGTGCAATCCGCTTCTAACGTCTGCGTCTCCGTGGCTCTCGCCCCGCCGGGGGAGACGGTCTGGCCGATCCGTCTACAATAAGGGGCTTGTCGCGGGGCGGGGGTCCGGGGGGGAACGGCCTTTCCGAGAGATTGCCCATCGCCGCGCGGCGTCGCTCCCCCGGAACGCACCGCTTCGCCGATGATCGTCTCGCCCGCTGCCGACTCGCAAAATGTCGGAAAGAAGCCCGTCCAGTCGCCCGCCAGCCGACCGATCCTGGAAGGCCTGCTTCAGGAACGGATCCTGATCCTGGACGGCGGCATGGGGACCCAGGTTCAGCAACTGAACCTGGACGAGACCCTGTTTCGCGGCGAACGCTTCGCAGGTCACCACAAGGATCTGAAGAATTTCGTCGATCTGTTGTGCCTGACCCATCCGGAGAAGATCACCGAGATCCATCGCCGGTACTTCGCGGCCGGCGCCGACATCGTCGAAACCAACTCCTTCGGCGCGACCCGCGTCGGCATGGAGGAGTTCGAACTCGATCCGGCGCTGATCCGGGAGCTGAACTTCGCCGCGGTCGCCTGCGCGCGGAAGGCCGCCGACGAGTTCAACGAAAAGCAGCCCGATAAGCCCCGCTTCGTCGCCGCGTCGATCGGACCGACGGCCAAGCAGCTTTCCATCTCGACCAGCGTCGAGGACCCCAGCTATCGCGGGGCGACGTTCGACCAGATGGTCGCGTCGTACTACGAACAGGTCGCCGCGGTCATCGAGGCGGGCGCGGACCTGCTGCTGCCCGAGACGGCGATCGATACGCTCAACCTGAAGAGCTGTCTGTTCGCGATCTCGAAGTACTTCGACGAGCACAACGTCTACGTCCCGACGATGATCTCGACGACGTTCGATCGCTCCGGCGCGACGTTCGTCTCGGGTCAGACCGTCGAGGCGATGTGGAACGCGATCAGTCACTTCCCGGCGCTCAGCGTCGGCATCAACTGCGCGCTCGGCCCCGACCTGATGCGGCCCTACGTGGAGGAACTGTCGCACGTCTCGACGGCCTTCATCAGTTGCCATCCGAACGCCGGTCTCCCCAACGAGATGGGGCAGTACGACATGACGCCGTCGGCCTTCGCCGATCGGGTGGAGGACTTCGCGCGGAACGGCTGGCTCAACATCGCGGGCGGCTGCTGCGGCACGACGCCCGATCACATCCGCGCGATGGCGGAGCGCGTGAAGGGGATCAAGCCTCACAGGAAGAGCGAGGTCGCCGCCTTCACGCGGCTCTCCGGCACGCGCCCGCTGACGATCCGCCCCGAGACGAACTTCGTCATGATCGGCGAGCGGACGAACGTCACCGGCAGCCGGGCGTTCGCCAAGCTCGTCCGCGAAGGGAACTTCGAAGCGGCGGTAGAGGTCGCGAGGCAGCAGGTCGAAAACGGCGCCTCCGTCATCGACATCAACATGGACGACGCGCTGCTCGACGGCGTCGCCGCGATGACGAAGTACCTGAACCTGATCGCGGGCGAGAATGACATCGCCGGCGTTCCCGTGATGATCGACAGTTCGCGGTGGGAGATTCTCGAGGCAGGCCTCAAGTGCGTGCAGGGGAAGGCGATCGTCAACTCGATCGCGATGAAGGACGACCTCCCCAAGTTCATGCACCAGGCTCGCACGATCCGTCGGTACGGCGCCGCAGTCGTGGTGATGGCCTTCGACGAAGTGGGCCAGGCGGTCGAGATCGATCACAAGGTCGCCGTCTGCAAGAAGGCGTACGACCTGCTCGTGAACGAGGTCGGCTTCCCGCCTGAAGACATCATCTTCGACCCCAACATTCTGACGGTCGCGACCGGCATCGAAGAACACGACAACTATGCCGTGAACTTCATCGAGGCCGTGAAGCTGATCAAGCAGGAATGCCCAGGCGCGAAGATCTCCGGCGGCGTCAGCAACGTCAGCTTCTCCTTCCGCGGCAACGACCTCGTCCGCGAGGCCATCCACACGGCGTTCCTCTACCATGCCATCCGCGCCGGGATGGATATGGGGATCGTCAACGCGGGGCAGCTCGCCGTGTACGAGGAGGTGCCGAAGGACCTGCTGGAGCGAGTCGAGGACGTCCTGCTCAATCGGCGTCCCGACTCGACCGAACGCCTGGTCGAGTTCGCCGAAAAGGTCAAGGGGAAGGGTCAGGTCGCCGCGGGCGAGGATCTGACGTGGCGTGCCGAACCGGTGGAGAAGCGCCTCGCCCATGCGCTCGTGAAGGGGATCGACAAGTACGTCGAAGAGGACACCGAAGAGGCGAGGCAGAAGTTCGCCCGCTGCCTGCAGGTGATCGAAGGCCCGCTGATGGACGGCATGAGCGTCGTCGGCGACCTCTTCGGCGAAGGGAAGATGTTCCTGCCGCAGGTGGTGAAGAGCGCCCGCGTCATGAAGAAGGCGGTCAAGTACCTGCTCCCCTTCATGGAGCAGGAGAAGATCGCGGCAGGCGAAGAGAACTCCCAGGCGCGCGGCAAGATCCTGCTGGCGACCGTGAAGGGGGACGTGCACGACATCGGCAAGAACATCGTCGGCGTCGTGCTGGGGTGCAACAACTACGAAATCATCGACCTCGGCGTGATGGTCCCCTGCGAGAAGATCCTCGAAGCGGCGCGCGAGCATAACGTCGACATCATCGGTCTGTCGGGGCTCATCACGCCCAGCCTCGACGAGATGTCGCACTGCGCCCGGGAGATGCAGCGCCTGGGCTTCGACGTGCCGCTGCTCATCGGCGGAGCGACCACGAGCGCCAAGCACACGGCCGTGAAGATCGCGCCCTTCTACAAGAACGCGGTGGTCCACGTGCTCGACGCGTCACGCTCGGTCGGCGTGGTCGATCGCTTGCGCTCCGACGACATGCGGGACGCCTTCCTGACGGAGAACCTGCGATCTCAGGAGGAGCAGCGCGTCTCCTACGGCAAGCGGCAGCAGGTCGCGCTCGTTCCCTATGCGGAGGCCCTGTCGAAGAAGTTCGAGACCGACTGGTCGACCGTCGAGATCGCCGTGCCGGAGAAGCTGGGCCTGCGCGTGATCGAGGATCAGCCGCTGGAGGAACTGGTCCCGTACATCGACTGGTCCCCGTTTTTCATGACGTGGGAGCTGATCGGCAAGTATCCGAAGATCCTGCAGGACGAGGTCGTCGGCGAAGCCGCGCGGAACCTGTTCGCCGACGCGCAGGCGATGCTCAAGAAGATGCTGTCGGAGAAGCGGGTCAAGGCGAAGGCCGTCTACGGCTTCTGGCCCGCCAACTCCATCGGCGACGACATCGTCCTGTTCGCCGATGACACCCGGACGGAGGAGATCGCCCGGTTCCACACCCTGCGTCAGCAGTGGGAGCGGAAGGGGCAGAAGGACTTCCGCGCGCTGGCCGATTACGTCGCGCCGATCGACAGCGGCCGGGCCGATTACCTGGGCGCCTTCTGCGTCACGGGGGGCATCGGCGCGTTCGAGCTGTCGCGGGAGTACGACGAACTGGGCGAGATCGACCACTCGATCATGATCAAGGCGCTAGCCGACCGCTTCGCGGAAGCGTTCGCCGAGAAGCTGCACGCCGACGCGCGTCGGGAGTGGGGCTACGGCCAGGCGGAGAACCTGGCGCCTGCCGACCTGATCGAGGAGCGTTACCGCGGTATCCGCCCCGCCCCGGGCTACCCCGCGCAGCCGGACCATACCGAGAAGGCGACGCTCTTCAAGCTGCTGGATGCGGAGAAGAACGCGGGCGTGACGCTGACCGAGTCCTTCGCCATGTGGCCCGCGGCGGCGGTCAGCGGGCTCTACTTCGCCCACCCCAAGAGCCGCTACTTCGCCGTCGACCGGATCACCCGCGACCAGGTCGAATCCTACGCCGCGCGCAAAGGCTGGACTATGGAAGAGGCCGAACGGTGGCTGAGCCCGAACCTGGGGTACGACCCGGAACCGGTCGGGGTGACGACGTAGGGATCGCTTACGACCCTGTCTACGGGAGATTGTGATGGATAGACGCTACTGCCGTATTTGTTGGAATGAAAATGGATGGCGAAAGCCGTCGGGATCCGCGGAGGAAGCGAGTTCGTACTTCGCGACGAACGGGTTCGGCCATGAAGAATGGCTGTTCAACTACGAGTGGCTCATAAATGGATATCGGTACGGGTTTCTGCAACCGATCCACAGCAGCCATTCCGCCTTTGAAGGTAAGACGATCTCCGTAGCGCTATACGCTCATCGCGGCGATCACTCATTTCTGATCGCGACCATCGAGGAGGTATACGTTCCGCTCATGGACGAGCTCGAGGACGCCTTTCGAGTGACCGTCGAACGCGGCTGGCTTGTGCAAATGCGAGAGGACGTCGGCGCTGTCGACGGCACGCTCGCAGAACTGGAAAGCCCTACGGCGCTCGTGACGCTGAATGTCCGCTTTCGGCCCGAGCATGTACGACTTTACGAGCCGCGTCCTGTATTTCCCGATGACCATAAGGCGGCGACCACGCATAGATACGTCCCACTTTATTGGGAGGACGACCTTGCCGAAGTCGTGAGGCTAACGCCGCCGGCTGTTCTTCGCTCCGAAGTTGCATACATTCGCGCTGCTCAGGACGCGGTTCCCGTCGACCCGAAGCACATACGACTTCAGAATCGACTGTTTGAATCGCTGCAGGGTGAGTTCGGCGTCGAAGCAGTCGACTACGAGCGTGGCTTCGTTGATCTGTCAGTTCGACAACAAGGACGGACGACGTTCTTCGAGATAAAGACGGACTCGTCGGCAAAGCGTTGCATCCGCAATGCATTGGGCCAACTGCTCGAATACGTCGCCTATCCCGATGAAGATAGGGCGAGCGACTGGGTTATCGTCGGCGATGCGCCGGTAACCGATGACGATCGCGTTTACTTGGACTGCCTGCGGTCAAGGTTTCGGCTTCCGTTGCGCTATGGACGGTTTCATTGGCCATCGGGGCGCATCGAGGAATACGCATGAGCCCCGTGCCTGATTGCGTCGGCCTTGGGTGGCCCAGGTTGCTCGTCAACCTGGGCCACCCAAGGCGGGCAAGAAAGTGCAGTTCACGCGATCCATTCGATCGCGACGCCGACCGATCGACGGCGTTCGTGCCAGCGGGCCGAACTCCAGCGCCAGTCCGAGGGCTCGGTCGTCAGCCCGCCAGCGACCGGGTTGTGGTGCATGTAGTCGAGCTTCTCGCGCAGCTTGGCTTCCGAGTGGATCGCGACGGCGTAGTACCGCGGTTGCCAGACCCGTGGGTCTTCCTTTAGAACCGCGGCGAACTCGCTGCCGTACCGTCGATACCATTCGCCGATGCGATAGCTGGAAACCCGCATCGACCCCAGCATGAAGCCGCTCAGTCTCCCCGTCGCCGGCAGCCAGATCAACGCGTGGACGTGATCGGGCATCACGACGAGGCCGACGCACTTCGCCGAGTCTCGGGCAAGCTGATCGTTCAGAACGCCGAGCACGATCCGCTTCGTCGCGTCGGGGTTCAGCAACCGGCGACGGAGAGCGCAGGAGAACGTGACGAAGTGGCAGTAGAGTTCGTCATCGACGGTGCGGCGCCGGTGGGGCATGTCAGTGCTCGGCGCTCGCAGGAGCGGAGGTTCGCCGTCGATCTTCGAAGAAGTCTACTCAATGTTCCAAACGATCCGTCGACTTTCTTGCCGACTTCGTCGGCCCAGGTTGGCAAGCAACCTGGGCCACCCATTGTTTTAGTCGCTCGTTCGGCCTCCGCGCTTCGTTCTCTCTAAAGGCATTTTCCCTCAACGTTCGGGTTACCGTAGCGCGAAGCGGATAGCGTCTGCGACGGATCGTCGCGGCGAGCGGGATTCACGTTGAGCGGACGGGTAGTTCGCGGTGAAGAGTGAAACGCGTTTCGTTCGGAACCTGACCTCTATGTCCGACATCCCTGCGAAGGGTCCCATCGTCATCGCAGGCGGCTCCGGCTTCCTCGGCGTGTCGCTGGCGCACCATCTGGCGGAGGCGGGGCGGGAGGTCGTGATCCTGTCGCGAACTCCGCCGAAAGTCAGCGGACCGTGGAAGCACGTCGCGTGGGACGCGCGGACGCTGAGGGAGTGGAAGTTGGCGCTGGAGGGGGCGGCGGGGCTGGTGAACCTAGTCGGTCGCACGGTCGACTGCATCAAGACGCCGGATCATCAGGACGAGATTCTGAGGTCGCGCGTGGAGTCGACGCGCGTTCTCGGCACGGCGATGCGGGCTATCGATCGTCCGCCTCCGGTCTGGGTGCAGATGAGCACGGCTCACATCTACGGCGATCCGCCGGAGGTCGTCTGCGACGAAGACTCCGCGTTCGGATATGGTCTCGCTCCGTTCGTGGCGCAGGCCTGGGAGGAGGCGTATCGCGAAAGCGTGCTGCCGACGCAGCGGCAGGTCGTGCTCCGGACGAGCTTCGTCGTCGGTCGCGATCGGGGCGGCGGCAACGGAGCGCTGAGGCGGCTGACCCCGCTGGCCCGCATGGGGCTGGGCGGCACGGTCGGTTCCGGCAGGCAGGGGATGAGCTGGATTCACGAGACCGACATGAACCGGCTCTTCGAGCGGGGGCTGGTCGACCCGGCCATGCAGGGCGTCTACATCGCGTCCGCGCCGCACCCGCTCTCGAATCGCGAGTTTATGCGGGAGCTGCGCCGGGCGGTCGGCATGCCGATCGGACTGCCGGCGTTCGCGTGGATGGTGCGGCTGGGCGCGCCGCTGCTGATGCGGACCGATCCGGAACTCGCCCTGTACGGTCGCTTCGTCGTGTCGAAACGCCTGGCGCAAGAAGGCTTCGAGTTTCGCTATCCGACGGTTCGCGAGGCGTTGGAAGATCTGTTCCGACGGACGCCGGACGTTAAGTAGGATCAGGCGATGTCGACTCCAGTCGCTCGCGCATCCGGCCCCCGACTTCACATCGATGCGCTGCCGAACCTCTTCGGTCAGTGGCCGACACCTTCAGCC
Source organism: Lignipirellula cremea (assembly GCF_056501455.1). Taxonomy (NCBI): domain Bacteria; kingdom Pseudomonadati; phylum Planctomycetota; class Planctomycetia; order Pirellulales; family Pirellulaceae; genus Lignipirellula; species Lignipirellula cremea. The sequence continues at coordinate 2,399,312 of NZ_CM151415.1, read as the reverse complement.
TATCGCATCCAGGTCCCGCGCGACGTGCAGGACGCGGACGACCTCGATGCCCTCCGACGTGGATCGATAATAGACGCGCCAATTCTCGAAGCCGCTGACGGGCCAGGATCGACAGTCTTGCAACTGCACGGCGCTCGTCAGCACGCGCTCGCCCGCATCCGAATATGCTGCAATTCGAGGAAGCGTCGATTGGACCGAGTCCAGGAATCGCCGTGCGGCCGATTCGCTATCTTCAGCGATGTAGGTCGCGATTTCGACGATGTCGAGCTCCGCGAGCGGTCGCTGAACGACTCGACCCGCGGAACTCATGGACGCGCGCCGGACGACTTGCGTTCGCTCAGGCGACGCTCGAAGTTGTTTCGGATCCGCTCCCAGACTTCGTCGGTGACCTCTTCCGGCGGACCGCTGTTCAGTCCGCGAATCAGTTCGCTTTCGAGATTCTCCTGCGCGAGTCGCTGACGATCCGCTTTCAGCAAGGTTTCGACGTAGGCGCTGACGTCGGTGAAGCCCGCGGCCCGGACTTGCCTGCCCAGCTTCTCCTCGACCTCGTCAGAAACGTTCACGTGCAGCGTCTTCATCGACCGGTTCTCCTTCTCGAACGATAGACGAAGCTCTGCGCGACTTCAATCGCGAGGAACCGGCGCTTCGGCTGCGGTCGCCTTCTCCGCCGGTTCGTCCTGCGGCCTCAGCAGGTACGTCTTCAGCGAGTCCCGCTTCTTCTCCGTCATCCTCAGGGCCCGCTCCTGATCGGCGACGTAGAGCGACGCGGCTTCCCAATCGAGGTAGACGTCGACCGTCGAGCCGTCGGCGGTCCGGGCGAATCGCACGAAAGCGTCGGGCTCCAGCGAAGCGACGGGCGGGTGCTCGTCCCAGTAGTAGCTCTCCGCCGCCAGGAACGCCGGGTGGACGTGGACCCAGCTCCGCCCCTCGGTCTCGTTGCGCGTCGGCTCGCCCGCTTCGCCGGGAGCGAAGGGTTTCCAGCGGAGGCCTCCCTGATCGACGGCATCGGCTACGGCGTAGTCGGCGTCGGCAGGGACGTAGACGGTCGCCTGGTCTGCCCGCTGGATCGTCTGGACGGCCTCGCTCCCGAAGAAGCCGATCACGCGGCCCGACTGAAACATGTGGTAGCCGAGCGTCACGCCGGCGACCAGAACGCCGCCTCCGATGACGAAGGTCACGATCTTCCAGCCCGCGACGCCGGGCCGTTCGGAAGGGTACGACGGCGGCGCCCCGGCTGGGGAAGCGGCATCCTCGGCAGAGTTCGGCGGATCGGACATCGGCATGCATTGCGGTGACGGTCGGGAACGCTCGCATTATACTGCTCGTCCGCCGGCGCCTTCCGCGGGCGACGATACGCGAGCGGCGGCGATGCCCGAGCAGGATGGCTGAGAAGTTCGACAAGTTCGATCCCTACCGCGAATCGCTCGTAGTGGAGATCGATACGGTCTGGCCCGAGTCCTGCCGGGACTGGTCGCCCGAACGAAAGGCAACCGTCGAAGGCCGCCTGCACGCAACCGCCGAACGGCGAAGGCAACTTCGCTACTTCCGCCTGCATACGGGCTTCTGCCGGATCGTCGTGGCGACGGAGGACGACCTGCGGGAAGTCGAAGGATCGCCGGCGACGGATTGATGTCCCGGTCGTTGTTCCGACTCGTCCGGTTTTCGATAGCGCTCGAACGCGGAAGGCAGCGGTGGTTAGCGAACTCGCCTCGGGATCCGACGAGGTTTCGGTCAATCTCGGTCCGCGCTCGTACGAGATCCGCATCGCGGCAGGTGAGCTGTCGCGGCTGGGTCCGCGCCTGGCCGAACTGCTTCCGGCGAAGCATGCGGTTCTGATCGCCGACGCGACGCTCGCCGATCCAGCCATCGGATTCGCGGATGCCGCGGTCGAGTCGCTGATCCGCAGCGGACTCCGCGTCACCCGCATCGACGTCCCGTCAGGCGAGACGAGCAAGTCGCCCGGGCAGCTCGAACGGATCTGGGAGGCGATGCTCGACGCCGGCGCCGACCGCAAGAGCGTCGTCGTCGCGCTGGGGGGCGGAGTGATCGGCGATCTGGCTGGCTTCGCGGCGGCGTCCTACACCCGCGGTCTGCCCTTCTATCAGGTTCCGACGACCCTTCTGTCGCACGTCGACAGCAGCGTCGGCGGCAAGACGGGCATCAACCTCAGTCGCTCGAAGAACATGGTCGGCGCCTTCTGGCAGCCGATCGGCGTCTCGATCGATCCCGACACGCTCCGCACGCTCGCGGGCCGCGAGTATCGCTCGGGCCTGGCCGAGGTCGTGAAGTACGGCGTCATCCTCGACGCACCGTTCTTCGACTGGCTGGCCGCGAACGAAAGCGGCCTGAACGAACGCGACCCGAAGGTCCTCGTGAAGACGATCGCCCGCTGCTGCCGCCTGAAGGCCGACGTGGTGGAACAGGACGAGCGGGAGACGACGGGCCTCCGCGCCGTCCTCAACTACGGGCATACGTTCGCCCACGCGATCGAAGCGGTCGCAGGCTACGGTCAGCTCCTGCACGGCGAGGCGGTCTCGATCGGTATGGCCTGCGCCGCGGAGCTCTCGGTCCGGCTGCGTCGCGTCGACGAGACGTTCGTCTCGAAGCAGAACGTACTGCTGGAAGCGCTCTCGCTTCCCATCCGCGTCCCGCCGATGGATCTCGGCGCCCTGATGGAGGCGATGCGACACGACAAGAAGACCGAGCACGGCAAGCTCCGCTTCGTCCTGCCGACGAAGATGGGGCACGTCGAGCTGGTCGACGGCATCGACGAGAAGTTGGTCGCTGACGTCTGGCGAGCCTGCGGGGTGGAGTGACGCAGAACGCTACGTATCTCTCGTAGGGTGGTTCATTGACCCACCTCACTTGGAATCCGCGAGTTGTACAAGGTGGGTCAATAACCCACCCTACGGGGAACGGTCCATGTCCGAACCTTCGACGACAGATCCAGCCGAGCGGGACGCGATCCTGCACGAGCTGAGTCTGTCGCTCGTCGACGGCGTGGGGCCGCGGATCTATCAGCAGCTTCGCGAAGCGTTCGGCGACGCGAAGGGAGCGCTCAACGCGTCGATCGCGGAACTCCGCGGCGTGCCGGGCGTCGGGAACGTTCTGGCGGAGCGGATTCGTGCGGGCCGCGATCTGGCCGAGGCGGAAGAAGAGATCGCGTTCTGTCGCTCGGCGGACGTCCGCGTCCTCTCGGTGGCGTCGCCAAATTATCCCGCGGCGCTGCGCGAGATCCCCGATCCGCCGGCCATTCTGTTCGTGCGGGGAGAGGTGCTGCCGCGGGATGAAGCGGCGGTCGCGATCGTCGGCACGCGGCACTGCACCACGTACGGTCGCGCCCAGGCGGAGCGCTTCGCCTCCGGTCTCGCCTCGGCAGGTATCACCGTCGTCAGCGGACTCGCCCGCGGCGTCGACAAGGCGGCGCATGAAGGAGCGCTGAGCGCGAACGGTCGGACGCTGGCCGTGCTGGGAAGCGGCGTCTGCGAAGTCTATCCGCCGGAGCATGGCGCTCTGGCCGAGCACGTCATCGCCGCGGGCGCACTCATCAGCGAAAGTCCGCCGCGACGCGCGCCGATTCGCGGCGCCTTCCCGCAGCGCAATCGCGTCGTCACCGGTCTGTCGCGGGCGCTGCTCGTCATCGAGGCCGATCTGCAGTCGGGGGCAATGATCTCCGCCCGGCATGCGATGGAGCAGAACCGCGAAGTCTTCGCGTTGCCGGGGCGGATCGACGACCGGACCTCGCACGGCTGCCATCGCCTGATCCGCGACGGCGCCCGGCTGCTGGAATCGGTGGAGGACGTGCTCGAAGAACTGGGACCGATGCCGGCGCCCGTTCGGCTGGACGATCAGACCGTTCTTCGCAAGCCGGCGGAGTTGCTGCTGAACGAGCAGGAATCGCAGGTGCTCCAGGCGATACCCGCTTCGCCTGTCGACATCGACAGCCTGGTCGTCGCGACCGGCTTGCCCGTCCATCGCATCCTGGCCACGCTCAGCGTGCTCGAGACCCGCCATCTCGTCCGCCGCATCAGCGGCCAGACGGTGATGCGGACGAACTGAGCAACTAGTCAGTAAACGAAAAAAGCGGGAAGCCTGAACTTCCCGCTTCGTCGTTGAATCGTCCGTGAGATCGACTTACGCCATCTCGTAGGGATCTTCCTTCAGGCTGTACTCGTCGGCGCAGATGCGGAGCTTGCTGAGGGCCCGCTGTTCGAGCTGGCGGACGCGTTCCTTCGACACGCCGAGCTTGTCGGCGAGGTCCTGGAACGTCCGCACGCGGCGATGCGAGCCGAGTGCGAACCGGCAGCGGATGATGAACCGCTCGCGACGGTCCAGACGATCCATCATCGCGGCGAACTTGTCGCGGAGGGAGGCCCACTGCGGCACGGTCAGTTCGCTCTGCGGCTCAGGATGCTCCGACTCCATCAGCGTCTCTTCCGAGCCGCTGCGGAAGCGGTTCAGTTCCCGCTGGCGACGCGAAATCAGATGGAACACGTTCCGGCGAACGACCTGCGTCGCGTAGGTGCTGAAGCGGAACCCCCGGGCGTGATCGAAGTTCTCGACCGCGCGGACGAGGGAGACGATCCCTTCGCTGAGCAGATCGTCGAACGAATTGTTGGGGCTCACGAACTTCTTCACGATCGAGATCACGAGTCGCATGTTCGACTCGAGAATCTGATCGCGAACCTGGCCGGCCAGCGACAGGACGTTCTCGATCTCCTCCACCGCCTCGGAGGTCGGACGCTGACGTCCGAGCCGCTTGATCAGCACCGCCGCGCGGAACTTCAGGAAGTTCATGCGGAAGAAAAGCTCCTGCTCTTCGTCGCCCGTCAGCAGGGGCCGTTCGCACATCCTCGCCAGATGCGAAGGCATGTCGGCGAGGAACTTCGACCGGCGGACACTTGCCCGCTCGGGATTCTCCGGCGGGAGTTCCTGGAAGGGAACGTTCTTGCGTCGCAGCAGGGTCTTGAACTTCGGATGATCGACGAACGAGATGTCGTTCTGAGCGAGCAGGTCGGCCCGCTCGACGCAGGCGATGTCGGCCGCGCGGCGCGTGCGTTCCCGACGTTCGCTGCGAGCGGCCTTGGTCTTCGGCGAAACAGCGGTCGCGGAATTCTGAGGGACGCTCTTCCTGGCGGCGGTCGGTCGTTTCACGGCGGTGGGCATCGGGGTCTCTCGTCGGGCGGCGTCTGTTGCAGAATGTCTTGCGACGAATGCGACTTCGTCGTCGCGCCCCGGCTGCGGTCGGGGACGCTCGCAACTTAAGCAAAAGCCGCGCCGGAACCACGCTAAGAAAATCCATCTCCTGACAGAGACGGACTTTCCGTTTTGCGACTCAAGCCTAAGCGGTCGTCTGCCGACCGTTCCGCGTGCGCGGCGACAGCAGCGCGACCGCATGAGCGAACGCGCTCGGCGCGCCTGGGTCGTGGGCGGAGAAGCGGCGCCCGGCGTTAGACCTTTACTGACAAGCGCGCACGCGCCGACGTAACGTCCGCCGCGCCCCAGAAACGAGCGCGGACGCGTCGTTAAGCGAAAGCCCTGCTCGCCCGCGGATCAGCTTCGACGCGGGCAAGCGAAAAGCAGGGGCAGCGCAGCCGACCGGGCTCCGCACAGGCCGTCGTGCGCCTTATTCCATCCGGCGGAACTTGAGGTTGCGGAACTCGACAGGCGCCCCTTCGGCCTCCAGGCAGATGTAGCCGGACGCGGGCTGGCAATCCGAGCCGCCGGAGACTTCTTCGCCGTTCACCCACAGGCGAACTTCGCCGTCCTTGCAGCGGACGTAGTAGCTGTTCCACTCGGGCGTCCCCTTGCTCAGATTCTTCTTGGGGAAGGACCGCTCGCCGCCGGGCGAGGTGGGCGGGAAGGGCTTCATCTTCGAGGCGCCGACGGGGAAGACGTCGCCGTTGGTGGTGAACCACTCGGCCTTCTTGCCTGTGGACTTCTCGTACTGCTCCGCGTAGCCGTGATCGAGGATCTGGACTTCGATGCCGCCGGGCGGAAGCTGCCCCGGCTTGAGATCCTTCAGCGCCTCGTCGCTGGCCCAGACGAAGACGCCCGAGTTTCCGCCCGACTTGAGATGGCGCCACTCGACGAGGATCTCGAGATCCTCGTACTTCTCCTTCGTGCGGATCACGCCGACCGGCACGCCGGTGGTCTTGATCAGCCCGGGCTCGGGAAAGGTCCAGGTATCTTCGTTCCCGTTGACGTCGACCAGGTCCGCTTCGCCGATCGCGACCCACCCCGGCTCGTCGCCCGTCGGCGGCTTCGTCGGAATCGGGCTCTCCTCCGCGAAGACGGCGACGCCCGGCAGAATCGCGACGGAGAAGGCGCACGCCACGAGACGCGCGAAGGAGATGCGGAACGATCGAAAGCGCATGGCAGCAGGCTCCGAAGGGGCGGGCGAATCGGCGGAGAACTGGAGAGGAGGGCGGCAACGCCGCGGGTTCCATGATAGCGGACGGAATCGCCGGTCGGTCATGAATCGCTGCCGCCCCGATTGCAGGCAAACGATCTTGAACGCCTGCGCAGGTAAACGACAATAGTCCACGCTAATCCGTTTCGCGGCGATGCGTGCCGTTCGTGAGCAGACCCCGATGGCGATCGTCCGGTTCTCGTCGCACCTGCATCGCCATCTCGAACTGCCGGGCGAAGTCCAGGCGGGCGGAGCGAACGTCCGGTCGACGCTCGACGAGGTCTTCGCGACGGCGCCGAAGCTGGCAGGGTACGTGCTCGACGATCAGCGCTCGCTGAGGCAGCACGTCGTCGTCTTCGTCGACGGCCAGATGATTCGCGACCGCAAGCTGCTCACCGACGCCGTCGGGCCCGCTTCTGAGGTCTACGTGATGCAGGCCCTGAGCGGCGGGTAACGAAAGCCCGGAGCGATGGGCTCCTTCGGGTGGCACTGCAACAAATTGCGTCAGGCTCCTTGGGCTCGGACGAGCAGGTAGGCGTGGTGGAGCAAGATCTTATGGCTGATCCAGCGTTCCACGCGGTGCAGCGTCCTCGCCCAATTGGGCAGGCCTTTGAGCCCGAAGCCGACGTTCGTCATCCGCGCGAACTGGCGCTCGATATGCTCCCGAGCCAAGCCGATGCGTTCGCCCAGCGGATGGTTCATCACGCGATGCAGCACGCGGCGGCGGCGATGACCGCCTGGACGGACGTAGTTGTTCATCAGCGGCGAGTAGAACTTCACGCCGGTCCCTTTCAGGCAGTCGTGAATCGGTCCGCTGTCGTAGTTCCCGTCGGCGAAGACCCGTCGCACCACGCCGGCCAGCGAAGGCAGGAGTCGCTTCGCGACGAGTCGTTCCTGTTCGTTGAGCGGACGCACCTCGTGCCGCAGCACGACGCCTCGCCCGTCGATGACCGCGTGCAGCTTGTAGCCTCGCCCGAAGCGGCGATAGGCCCGGCCGTTCTTCGCGTCGGAGTCGCGGCTGTAGTCGCTGACGCGAAAAGGCTGGCCGTCGATCGCGGCGGCCTGCGTCGGAGGGCCGAGTCGTTCGGCGAGCGAGGCCTGAGCCGCTTCGCGAGCCGCTCGCAACTCGGGCGTTCTAGAACGCCGACTGATCGTGCTGGGCACGGGCAGGCGCTCGGGACGACGTTCGCTCGGCCAATTCTCCGCGCGGCAGGCCCAGCACATCGGACGATCGTGCAGGACGGCCCACAGGATGACGGCGACGATCTGGCGAGTCGAGTAACGACCCGATCTCGGCTTGTCTTCGGGGACGAACTGCACGACGATTTCCCACAAGCGATCTTCCATGACCTGCCTCCTTCTTCGTTTGGCGACGAGAAAAGGTAAGTCTGGAAGATCGCTGCATTTACGGACAAGACGAACTCGAAACGACGAACGCAATTTGTTGCACTGGCTCCGCCAGTGAGGCCCCGGTCACGACTGGCCATCGTCGACGGCTCCTTTCGCACGTCGACACTGGCAGAGCCAGTGCCACCCGAGAAGAGCGGGACTTGTCGGATTACGTTATCGATCTTTGTGACAGTACGTTCGATCCTAGGAGCCGCCCCATGCGTCTGTCCGTCTCCACCCGGAAGGGTCTGCTCGATTACGAATCCGCGACGGGAAGCGCGGAGAGCTGGAAGCTGGCGAAGACGTCCTTCCGTGGATCGAACGTCTCGACGTCGTTCGCTCTGCCGGGGACGGACGTGCTGTTCGCGTCGCTGTCGCTGGGGCACTTCGGCGCGAAGCTCCATCGCTCGGACGACGGCGGAGCGACCTGGACCGAGATCGCCGTGCCGGTCTTTCCGGAAGGAGAGACCGCCTACTCCTTCAATCAGGAGAAGCCCGCGGCCCTGAAGGAGATCTGGTCGTTCGGTTCGCGGACGATCGACGGCCAGACGCGGCTATGGGCCGGCACGATCCCGGGCGGTCTGTTCTGGTCGGACGATATGGGAGAGACTTGGACGCTCTGCCGATCGCTGTGGGACGACGAGCGCCGCAAGGGCTGGTTCGGCGGCGGCAAGGACGAGCCCGGCATCCATTCCATCTGCATCCGGCCCGAGACGCCCCGCACGATCACGCTCGCCATCTCCTGCGGCGGAGTCTGGCGCAGCGAAGACGACGGCCAGACGTGGTCCCTGATCGGCAAAGGCCTGCGGGCGGAGTTCATGCCGCCCGAGCAGCAGTACGACCAGAACATCCAGGACGCTCACCTGCTGGTGCAATGTCCGGCGGAGCCCGCAGGCTTCTGGGTGCAGCATCACAACGGCATCTTCGCCTCGACCGACGGCGCGGCGAACTTCCGCGAGCTGACGACCGTGCCGGTCTCCGCCTTCGGCTTCGCGGTCGCCGTGCATCCGGCCGATCCGCAAACGGCCTGGTTCGTTCCGGCCCAGAAGGACGAAGTCCGCGTGCCGGTCGACGAACGGCTGGTCGTACTGAAGACCGACGACGGCGGCGAGACCTTCCGCGAGTTGCGCGACGGGCTGCCTCAGGAGAACGCGTGGGACATCGTCTATCGCCACGCGCTCGCCATCGATTCGACCGGAGAGCGTCTGGTCTTCGGCACGACGACGGGTAATCTCTTCGCGACCGATGACGGCGGGGAACGCTGGACCTGCGTCGCGACGCACCTCCCGCCGATTCACGCGGTGCATCTGATCGAGGAATGATCGAGATCGCGACGGTCGGGCGCAGTCAGCGACAGTGAACCGCGAACGTGATTCGGCGGTTTACTTCATCGGCGAGCCTTCGATCGGCTGACCGTTCGTGGTCAGGACTTGGATCTCGTGGGCGCGGTGCGTCGAGTTCGTCCATACGATCTGCTTGTCCGGCGTGACTTCGAAGATCTTGATCGCGTCACCGGTCGCGCCGTAGCTGGCGATGACTGTGTTCCCATTGGGCAGACGCTGGCCGCCGCACGGATCGCGGAACGGCTTGCGATCGGGAAAGTCGTCGTTGCTGACGCTCCACGTCACGCGACCTTCGGCGTCGAACTCGACCGTCTTGTTCCCATGCGTTAGATTCACCAGCGTGGCGCCGTTCTCCAGCCGGATCGCGGTGAAGGGCCAGTTCTCCGCGGAGCGACCGCCGAGGGATTCGAGGTCGGTTTTCAGTACCTTCGTCACCTCGCCCGTCGGAGAGTATTCCTTCACCGCGAACGCCAGCAGATGCGGAGCGAGGTAGTTCCCGCTCGGCAGCTTGCGAGCCATCCGCGTCTGCATGTGGGCGTTGTCGGTTTCCGGCTGGAGGACCACTCGCACCGCGACCTCTCCGTCGGCGGCAACCTCCAGCGCCTGAGGCTTCGCGCCCAGTTCGGTGATCAGGGTGCGCCCGTCGTCGAGTCGCTGGGCCGTACCGATCTCCTGGTTGTCGCCCGACAGGCGGTAATGAAAGACCGTCTTTCCGTCTCGGGTCAGTTCGCGAACTTCGTCCGACCACGCGACGATGACGTTACCGTCCGGCAGAACGAAGCCGTCCCGCGCTCCGGCCCTGCCCGCGTTCCAGACTTCCTTACCGTCCTCCCCCAGGATGCCGGTGAAGTCCGGCCCCGCGATGAAGATCGAATGCGTCGTTTCCTCCGCTCTCAGAATCCCGGCCGTGAACGAAGAGGCCAGGACGCAGCAGATCGCCAGACGGATCATGGGCGGAGTTTCGGCGAAAGGAGGAAGCGCCTTACGCTACTTCCAGGCGGCGCCGCACGCAACGCAGGGCAATCTTCCCCCGGACGTCGCGAAAACCGCTCGCGGCGCATCGGCGGCATCGGCTCTATAATGAATTCCGCCGGCGAATGCCGCCCGTACCGACCGTTCGTCGCGTTCGCTCCGATCGCGAAAGTCCGAAAGCGCCCGATGAAAGTCTTGCTCGCCAGTCCCCGCGGTTTCTGCGCGGGCGTCAACATGGCCGTCGAGAGCCTGGACCTGGCGCTCAAGGCGTTCGGGGCGCCGGTCTACGTCTATCATGAGATCGTCCATAACCAGTACGTCGTCCGGACGTTCCGCGACAAGGGCGCCGTCTTCGTCAACTCGCTCGACGAGGTGCCGCACGGGTCCTACCTGCTCTTCTCGGCGCATGGAGTCTCGCCGGAGATCCGCCGGGCGGCGCGGGAACGGAAGCTGACCGCGATGGACGCCACCTGCCCCCTGGTGACGAAGGTCCATCTGGAAGCCATCCGCTACGCGAAGGAGGGGTACACCATCCTCCTGATCGGGCATGAAGGCCACGACGAAGTGATCGGCACGATGGGCGAGGCGCCGCACGCCATGATGCTGGTCGAGGACGAGGCCAGCGTCGCCACGCTCGACCTGCCCGACGACGCGAAGGTCGCGTATCTGACGCAGACGACGCTCTCGGTCGACGACGCCAACCGCATCATCGCGAGACTGAAGCAACGCTTTCCGCAGATCGTCTCGCCCCCCAAGGACGACATCTGCTACGCGACGCAGAACCGCCAGGAGGCCGTGCGACTGCTGGCCGACGAAGCCGACGTGACGCTGGTCCTCGGCAGCGCGAACAGTTCCAACAGCCAGCGTCTGCGGGAACTCGCGAGCGAACGCAGCATCCCGGCCTACCTGATCGACGGAGCGTCCGACATCGACCGAAGCTGGTTCGACGGCAAAGAGACTGTCCTCGTCACTGCCGGCGCGAGCGCGCCCGAATCGGTCGTGCTGGAGGTCCTCGACTATCTCGAACGAGAGTTCGGCGCCACGGTCGAAACCCGCGTCACCCGCACCGAGCAGGTCCACTTCCAGCTTCCCAAGGAACTGCGGGAAGTGGCGAAGCAGTTGAGTTAAGAAAACCGAATGACTGACGATCAGGCAAGCCGGACGTACAGCGAAAAGTACATCTACACGTTCATGGATGCCGCGGGCCGCGGTCTGCCTGTCGATGCGAGCGTCGTGGAACTGATCGAAATGCAAATGCGTCACAACGCATTCGAGCTGGAGATGACGGAGGCGGCGACGGAGATGCTGGGGGAAACGCCTCCGATAAGCGACCCCAAGATCGTCGACGTGATCGAAGATGCCTTGCGACGAATCAACTCCGGCGAGCAGCTCCGCTGCAAAACGACGTTTCCGGCTGCGGCGCTCGGCGTGCTATGGGGATGGCACCTCGTGATGCGTCATGGATGGCAGTGGCGTGCGGTGAGAAAGGATTGGTGGGAAACTCTCGCGGTCGCCGACCCAGAAAATCGGTATGTCATCCTGCCCGTGCAATTCATGCGAGGCATCGCCGACAGTAAGGAAATCGAGAAGTGGCCGCATGAAATCATCTCCGACATCAAGGAGTCGCGACTTCCTCCTTCGGCGCCCAATAGTCTTCTTCGGATAGGCTAAGCCTTTTCCAGCCATCGCAGGGCGAGAGTCCTGCGTGTCCGGAATCTGGTACGGAACGAGAGAAGACGGAGGGCTGACACCCTCCGCTCGCCTGGGATGCAGTATCGAGTCGCATTTGTTCCTGACGCTCCTCTTCGCCCGGCTGGCGGTCCTCTGCTACCTCGCGCGGTTCCCGCTCGAAGCGGCGAGGCAGGCGCTGGCGGCGAAGCTCGTCTGGTCCGCCGGCGCGGCGTGCCTCGCGATCCACACCGTCGTCGCCATCTTCCTGGTGCATGACGGAAGTCACGCCGCGGCGGTCGCAGCGACCGCGGAACAGACTCGCGCTGCGTTCGGCATCGACGCGGGCTACGGCGTCTGGTTCAACTACGCCTGCGTCGCCATTTGGAGCGCCGACGCCTTGCCACTATGGCTCGGCGGGTCCGACTCCCTCGCCCGCCGCGACGCCTGGTTCTGGTTCGTCCAGGCCTATCTCGCCTTCATGGTCTTCTTCGGCGCCGTCGTCTTCGGCAGTCTCTGGTGGCTGCTGCCAATCGCGGCGAGCGTCGCGGCGACGATCCTTCTTCGCCGAAGGCGACCTTCTTCGCAGGGCGAGTCTTGACAGTCAATGACCCGGCCTAAGGAAGAAGACATCGCCAATCCCACGCTCCTTACGCCAGTCCCCGCAGCGTCGCCGTCCCGGAGCCGAAGCGATCGGCTTCGAGGCCGAGGTCCTGCAGCATGCTTACGAAGAGGTTGCCGAGGGGCTCGTTCTGCTTCGTATCGAAGGCCAGATGCTTGCCGTGGGCATGACCACCGCCGGCGAGCACGATCGGCAGGTTCGTCGTCGTGTGGGCGTTCGCGTTGCCGAGGTTGCTGCCGAGTAGAACCTGCGTTCGGGATAGCAGATCGGCGTCGCCGTCGGGCGTCTCGGCAAGCGAAATCACGAAGTCGGCCCACGCCTGCATCGTCGCTCGGTCGACGACCTCCAGTTCGGCGACCAGTTGCGGATTTTTGCCGTGATGCGACAGGCCGTGATAGCCCTGCGTCACCCCGGGGAGCGGGGCGACTTCGCTGCCGCCGTTGCCGCCGATCGCGGCGACTCGCGTCGAATCGGTCGCCAGCGCCAGCCGCACGACCTCGAAATGGGCCTTCAGCTTGCCCGAGACGTCCTTCGTCGGGATCTCGCCGGGCGCCTTCGCGTCGATCGTGGGCTTGGGTCGCGTCGACCAGGCCTGCTGCTTCACCAGATCGCGCTCGGTATCGCGGACGGCGGAGAAGTACTGGTCGAGCTTCGCGCGGTCCGTCGCGCCGAGCGTCTTCTGCATGGCGTTCGCGTCGGCAAGCACGACGTCGAGCACGCTCTGTCCGTCCTCCAGCCGCCGACGCTGCTGAGCGACTTCGTCAGGCGAGCCGGCGAGGAACAGCCGGGCGAAGGCCTTCGCGGGCGAGCTGATCGCGGGGAGCGCGACGCCGGTGGCCGACCAGGAGAGGCTCATCTCGCCCAGCGTGAGCGATGCGAAGCGGGTCTCGGCGCCGATCTGCTTCGCCGCGAACTGATCGAGGGAGATCGAGTTCTTGAAGCTCCGATCGCCGGGGCGGGGCGAGGTGGTGAGGAACGATTTCTCTGCCGAGTGGCCGCCGTCGACGTCGGGGTGGCTCGTACCGGAGACGACGGTGAACCTGCCGCGGATCTTCGCCGCCGGTTCCAGGTAGGGGCTGAGCGCGTAGTCCGCGCCCGACTCCTGCGGGAAGAATTTGTCCGCATAGAAGCCGAGCGGGATGTTGATCGCGACCAGCCGCTTCGGCGCGGGCGAAGGAGCGGGCGCGCCGAAGACCCGATGCGGCATCATCGCGTCGAGCAGCGGCAGGCCCATCGCGACCGCCGCTCCGCGTAGGAGGGTGCGACGGGAGAGGGGCTGGGGTGGGTTCATCATCGTTTCATTACTCAGTCAACGGCTGCCAAGTCTCCTTCGGTCGGCGCTGGCTCTGCCAGTGTTCCGGAAGCGATGATTGAGCCGCGGTGGTTAGTTGATCGTGATTCCGCACTGGCGGAGCCAGCGCCGCCCGAAGGAGCGGAGAACTCTATCTGCTTATCTTGCCTGAAACGCTTCGCTGAGCACGATCTCTTTCACGAGCGTCCTCAGGCCGTCGCCCTGCTGCTCCGCCTGGTTCGCGATGCGTTCGATCGCTTCCCGGTCGGAGAAGCCCAGCTCGCGACCGAGGGCGTACGTCGTCAGCTTCTCCGTCAGGCAACGGACGAAGCGGGCCTTATCGGCGACCAGCAACTGCTTGAACTGGCGGATATCTTCGAACGATTGGCCGCTCGTCATCGTGCCGCTGGCGTCGACGTCGGCGACGGGTCGCACGCTCCCCCAGCCCTGCTCTTCGAAGCCGGGGTTCACGACGAACCGCAGGTACTTTTCGCGATGCTTGCCCGCAGGGTCGAAGGATTCCAGCGCGAAGCCGGGCGGATCGATGTGCCGATGGCAGACGTTGCAGCTCGCTTCGTCGCGATGCTTGTCGAGCTGTTCGCGAATCGTCTGGGCGCCGCGGATGTCGGGCTCCAGCCCCGGCACGCTCGGCGGAGGCGGCGGAATCTCCTGACCCAGCAGGTTCTCCAGAACCCAGGCGCCGCGCGTCACGGGCGACGTCGTCGTGCCGTTGGCCGTCACCTTCAATATGGCGCCCTGCGTCAGCACGCCGCCGCGGACGCTCTCCTCGGGCAGCTTCACCTCGCGGATCGCCAGCCCCTCGACGCCGTCGATGCCGTAATGCTTCGCCAGGCGACCGTTCAGCATCGCGAAGTCGCTGTCGAGCAGGTTCGCGACGCTGCGATCCTCCTGCAGCAGCAGGCGGAAGAAGGCCTCGCTCTCGCGAACCATGCTGATCTTCAGCAGCTCGTCGAACTCGGGATAGAGCTTCGTATCAGGCGTCGTCGCGTCGATCTCCCGCAGCTTCAGCCACTGACTGACGAAGTCCTGCACCAGCCGTTCCGACCGGGCATCCTTCAGCATCCGCTCGACCTGCTGCGCGAGAACTTCTTTCTCATGCAGGCGGTTCTCCGCCGCCAGGCCGAACAGTTCGTCGTCCGGCATCGAGCGCCACAGAAAGAACGACAATCGCGACGCCAGTTCGTAATCGCCGATCTGCTCGCCGGGCGCCCGCTGCTCCTCGTGCAGATAGAAGAAGTAGGGCGAACAGAGCGCCGCGGCGAGGGCGGCGCGAAGGCTCTCGTCGAACGAGCGCCCTGACGCCATGCGCCCTTCGACGAGCGCGACGTAGCGGGCGATCTCCTCCTCGGAGACCGGTCGGCGGAAAGCCCGGGGCAGAAAGTTCGCGAAGACCGTCGTCGCCTCCGCGAGCGTGCCGGTCGCCAGATCGACGTCGCCGACGAGCCGGCGGTGGCTCTCGGGCGGCCAGGCGTCATACAGCGGGCCCGTGATCTCGACGGGCGAGAACCCGACGCCGGGATGGTCGCCGACGGAGACGTCCTTGATCCAGCCCGACAGACCGTGACCGAAGAACTGAATCGCGAAGTTCTCGTCGAGGTCGGCTTCGATATCGAAGCGCTGCGGTTCGGCGGTCGCTTCGAACCAACCCAGCGGAACGCTCCGGGCGGCGACGCCGGCGAAGTTCGACCCGACGACGCTGAAGACGATCGGCTTTTCGCTGCGATGGGTCGCCGCGGTGAAGGAGAAGCGATACCGCCCCGCGACGGGGAGGCGCTTGCTGCGCGTGGAGAGCTTGCTGTAGGAGGTGGCGTTGTCCATGTAGACGACCAGCCGATCGTCGACGCGCCCGAACGTCTTGGGGACGTACGGGTTCACTTCGTCGTAAGAGTCGGCGACGACGGTCTTCGTCTCGGGGCGCGGCCCGGCGAAGAGCGCGGCGTCGATCGCCTCCCGGGCGAGTTCGTACTGAAGCTGCAACAGTTCGGGCGAAACGGCGAGCGCGGCGCCGTCGTTGTCGAAGCCGCCCCCCTGCTGATCGGCGGGCAGCCGGTCCTTCAGGTCGATCGCGACGCCCAGCAGATCGCGGATCGCGTGCTCGTACTCCACCCGATTCAGCCGGCGCTGCACGACCTCCCGATGGGCCCGATCGGCGACCGTCAGCGCGGGGGCGAGCGCCGACCGAAACGCCTCGACCTCCTGCGGCTGGGGGCGTTCTTCGTTTTCGGGCGGCATCTCCCCGGCGGACACCCGGTCGAACGCCGCGGTCCACTTTCGCACGGTCTCCCCGTCGGTCAGCGCCGCCGAAAGGCTCTCCAGATCGAGCCCCCCTTCCGGGGAACCCGCCGAGTGACAATCGAGGCAGCGGTTCGCCACGAACTGGCGTACTGACGCGGGAATCAGGGGCGCGGAAATCCCCTCCGCTGCGAAAGCCGGAGTCGCGAGAATCGCCGCGATGAGAGCGCACGCCGTGAACGGAGCCCATGCCATAAACGACGAACAGGCAGCGAAGGCACCGCGGTGCGAAGGAGAAAGCGTCAAAGGATCGAGCGGCGGGAGAGGCATCGGGCCAGGAAGCGCCGGCGACGTGACGCCGACGCTTCCTAACGGTAGGCCGAGCGCTCCTGCGGATCAACGCTCGGGCGCTTCCCTATGGTCGCGCTGCGACTGGTTCGTTATTTCCCGGCTCGCTCTCGCTACTTATCCCTCGACCGGCTGGCGAACCGGGCGCCGGCGATTCGCGGCGTGCGGTCGTGCGGCGGCGGTTCGACGCCGCCGCGCGATCCGTTCCTGGCGAAGTTCGGCGCCGACGTTTCCGACGAAGGCCCGACAGGCCTCCTGCGGGACGCTCTGCCAGAAGTCCGCCGAAGCGGAGAGGAAGACGCTCGCGACGTCGAGCCGCAGGTGCAGCGTCATCCAGGTTCCGTAGGCGCCGGTCATGCAGGCGGAGCCCGGCGCGACGCTCCAGGCGAGGCCGCGGTACTCGGCGCCGACAGGCCCTTCGAAGCGTCTCAGCATCTGGGCGGCGGTAGCGTCGGAGAAGAGGCGTCGCCCCTGCCACTCGCCATGCTGCAGATGGAGCCGGCAGAAGCGCAGGCAATCTTCCGCCGTCGAGAAGAGACCGAACGCCGGCGTCGGATGTCGTTCCGCGTCGTTGAACGGCTCGCTGACGAGGGTGAACGGGCGCCGCGCGAGCGATCCAGGCTCTCCTTCCGAAGCATAGGGCAGGGCCAGCCGGTCGAGTTGCGCGGCCGTCGGCCAAAACGTGGTCTCCCGCATGCCGAGGGGGTCGAGCAGCCGCTCCTGCAGGAACGTCTCGAACGAATCGCCCGAGACGACCTCGATCAGCCGGCCCAGCGCCTCGTAATTGAGATTCGAATAAAGATGGCTCTCGCCCGGCTGCGACACGAGGCGGAGGCCGCCGCAGAGCCGGGACTTTTCCGCCAGGGTCATCCGATCGAGCGGACGCTCGTCGGGAGGGAAGCGCTCCGGAAGGCCGCTCAGGTGCCGCAGCAGTTCGACGACCGTCGCAGGCCGGCGGGGCTTCGCCGCCAGGCCGAACCAGCCCGGAACGGTCTGCCGCCCGAACTCCGGCAGATACCGCTCGACCGGGGCGTCGAGCGCGATTTTTCCCTCCTCGACCAGCATCATGACGAGCGTCGACGTCATCGACTTCGTCAGCGACGCGATCCAGAAGAGCGTATCGGGCGCCATCGCCGCACCCGATTCCAGGTCGCGTCGGCCGACCGCCTGGATCTGCGTCCTGCCGTCGGGCAGCGCCAGGCCGGTCACGACGCCGGCGAACAGTCCGCTTGCGACCGCTTCCCGCACCGGAGCGCTCGCAAGCTCGCACAGGGAGAGTTCAGCCTCCGCGTCGACCGCTTCGATCGGTCGGTCGAGCCGCGCGAAGCCGTCGCCCGGCCTCTCGACCAGGTTCTCGACTGCGGTCTCGAGAACGACGGCGGCCGCGCCCAATCCGTTGGAGCCTGAAGGCACTTGGTCGTTCCGAACGAGATCCCTGCGACGCGCGCCCGACTCCTGGCGGAGTCCGAGCGATCGGCGCGTTCTGACGAATGAGAGGCGCCGGAATCATAAAACTTCGCTTACGCTTCCGCCAGACGCTACGGCGCCGCCGGCGGAGTTTTTTCCGGAAGCGGAACGTCGGCGTTCGAAGCGCTCAGGTTCGCTTGAACCGGCGGTCGAGTTCGTCGCGACTGAAGCGGAGCGACGTGGGGCGTCCGTGCGGGCAGTGATGGGCGTCGTCGCAGAGGTGGCGCTGGGCGATCAGCGATTCCATCTCCTCCGGCGTCAGCGGATCGCCCGCCTTGATCGCGGCCTTGCAGGCCATCATCGAAAGCAGGCCTTCCAGCGTGACCCGCGGATCGGGCGCCTTGCCCGAGCGGACCAGATGATCCGCCGCCTCGCGGAGCGCCTCGATCGGGTGAATCCTCGCCAGCAGCGCCGGATAGCCCGACAGGAGCACCGCGTTGCCGCCGAACGGCTCGACCAGGAATCCGACCTGCCGGAAGAGATCCTGCGAGGCGCCGACGGCGGCCGCTTCGTCGCCGGTCAGTTCCACTGCCTCGGGGACCAGCAGACGCTGGATCTCCAGCGCTCCGCCCGCGATTCGGACGCGAAGCTGTTCGTAGATGATCCGCTCGTGCAGGGCGTGCTGGTCGATGATGACCATGCCCCCCTCGTCTTCGGCGACGAGGTAGCGGTTGTGGACCTGCATCGCCCGGGGCGCCGAGTGCCGGCTGGCGCGGGGCATCGCGTGCGAATCGTCGCGTCGCACCTGGTCGTCCGACGCCTCTCCGCCGTGCAGTTTCGCGACGGCGTCGGTCCCTCCCTGATTCCAGGAATCGAACACGGCTTCCCGGTTGACGGCATGCATCCGCAGCCCGCCGGTGTAGCCCTCGTCTTCGACCGGCGCTTCGCCCGACGTCGGCGAACGATCACCCGGCTGATACGCGACGGGGCGATAGTCCAGAGGAAGTTCGCGTCCGACCGCATCCCGGGGAGCCCCGATCGATTCGACGCTCGGGAATTGTCCGCGGGCCCAGTCGACCAGCTCCTGCTGCCGGCGCTCGACGGTCGCCGGATCCTGCAGCGCCTCAGGCCGATCGGAGAAGGGATCGAACTCCCCGCTCTCCCGCCGGTCGCGGACCGCCACGGTCAGGTCGGTCGTGAGGAACTTCTGCCTGAGCGTGCCGAGCAGTTGCGAGTAGAGCTTCCCCGATTCCTGGAAGCGGACCTCCATCTTGGTCGGATGGACGTTCACGTCGATCGACTCGGGCGGCAGCGACAGCCGCAGGAAGGCGATCGGATGACGCCCCGTCATGAGCAGGCCGCGATAGGCCTCGGTCAGCGCATGCTGCAACGCCTTGTCCCGGATCGGTCGCCCGTTCAGGAACAGGTACTGCATGCGGTTGTTGGACCGGCTCTGCCTCGGATCGGCGACGTAGCCGGCGATCGCCGTGTCGCCGTCGCGACTCTGCACGCTGATCAGGCAATCGACCACTTCGCGGCCCGCGAGCGCGGCGATCCGCTCGGTCCAGTTCGACTCCGCCGGCAGGTCGTACAGCGTCCGCCCGCCGTGTCGCAGGGTGAACCGCACGTTCGGCGAAGCGAGCGCCAGCCTGAGAAACGTCTCCGACGCGTGGCTCGCCTCGGTCTGGGCCGTGCGGAGAAACTTCTTCCGGACGGGCGTATTGAAGAACAGATCGCGAACTTCGATCGTCGTCCCGACCGCGCAGGCGCAGGGAGCGACTTCGCTGACGGCGCCGCCGTTGACTTCCAGTTCGTAGCCGCTGGCCTCGGCTGCCGTACGACTGCGCAGCAGAAACCGGCTGACTTCGGAGATCGACGCGAGCGCTTCGCCGCGGAAGCCGAGCGTGCGGACGCGGAACAGGTCGTCCGCCTCGCGAAGCTTGCTGGTCGCGTGGCTTGCGACCGCGAGGGGCAGATCCTCCGCCGCGATGCCGCCGCCGTCGTCGACGATGCGGATCAGCTCCAGACCGCCCGCTTCGAGCAGGACCTCGATCCGCGTGGCGCCGGCGTCGAGGGAGTTCTCGACCAGCTCCTTCACCACGCTGGCAGGACGCTCCACGACCTCGCCTGCCGCGATCTTGTTGATCACGCTGGTCGAGAGGCGGCGGATGCGCTGTCGATCCTCCATGACGGGGTCGTTCATGCAGACTCCGCGCGGCCGAGCGTCTCGTCATCGCCGACGCCGTCGGTCGAGGCTTCGCCTTCGCCCTGCTCTTCCCTCGCGTACTTCTCGAGCTTGCGATAGATCGTCCGCACGCCGATATCGAGCACCCGGGCGGCCTCTTCGCGGTTGCCGCTGGTGAACTTGAGCGTGTTCTCGATGGCCCAGCGTTCGATGTCGTCCCAGGTCCTGCCGATCAGTTCGGTCGCCGCGCCGCCGGCGTCGGCAGGGACGGCCCGGCCCGGTCGCTCTTCCGACCAGTCCGTTCCGCCCAGCTCCGACGGCAGATCGTCCAGATCGAGCACGCCGTCCAGATCGAGGACGACCATGCTCTCGACCACGTTTTGCAGTTCCCGCACGTTGCCGGGCCAGTCATGGGCCTTGAGCGCGGCCCACGAGGCCGACGTGAACCCCTTCACCTTCTTGTGGTGACGCTGGGCCATCGACGTCCGGAAGGCGTCGGCCAGCACGAGCAGGTCCTCCGGCCGCGCCCGCAGCGGCGGCAGATCGGCGGTGCAGACCTTCAGGCGATAGTAGAGATCCTTGCGGAACTCTCCCCGATCGACGGCTGCGCCGAGATCGCGATTGGTGGCCGACAGCACGCGGACGTCGACCGGGATCGGCTTGTTATCGCCCACGCGGGAGATCGTCCGCTCCTGCAGCACGCGGAGCAGCTTCACCTGCGCCGACAGGGGCATGTCGCCCACTTCGTCGAGGAACAGCGTCCCGCCGTCGGCATATTCGAAGACCCCCTGACGGTCCTTCATCGCGTCGGTGAAGGCGCCCTTCACGTGCCCGAAGAGTTCGCTTTCGACCAGCGTCTCGGGCAGCGCGGCGCAGTTCACGGCGACGAACGGCTTACGCTTTCGCGGCGAATTCTGATGAATGGCCTGAGCGACGAGTTCCTTGCCGGTGCCCGATTCGCCCTGGATCAGGACGGTGACGTCGGTCGGCGCGATCCGCTTCAGCAGATCGATCAGCCGCTTCATCCGCGGACTGGCGTGCAGGATGCTCTCGAAGCCGTAGCGTCGGTCGAGCCGCTGCGTCAGTTCCTTGTTCTCGCGGCGGAGCGACACGGCCTCGGCCGCCATCGCGGCGACCGCTCGCAGGCGCTGCGGCGTGATCGGCTTTTCGAGGAACGTGTAGGCGCCCTTCTGCATCGCCTCCACGGCGAGCGGCACCGAACCGTGGCCGGTGACCATGATCACGGCGGCCTCGGGCTGCCTTCCTCGCGCCACTTCGAGGATCTTCATGCCGTCGACTTTGTCCATCACGAGATCCGTGACGACGATATCGAAGGACTGTTCCTCGAGCAGTTTGGCGCCCTCGGGTCCGGAGGTCGCGACGGTGCACGGATAGCCGTCCCGCTCCAGGCTTTCGCGCATCGCCTGGGCGTGGTACTTGTCGTTGTCGACCAGCAGGGTCTTCAGCGTCGCGGGCGAAATCGGCGGCCCATCCGTCTCCTCAGCGCTCATGCGTCGATTTTACGGCCAACCGGCCCGACGCTCCACGGGACGCCCGGCGCGGATCGCAGTAAGATGATTCCAGCCCGAGACTTTCTTCGGTTTTGATTCGTCAGGCGAGCGGGGGACGTCAGTCCCCCGAGGCCGTTTCGGAAAGCACGGTCGAGGTCGCGGCAAGCGACGACGGCGAACTCGAATCGACTATGCTCGATCTTCGCCGCGCTCGATCGACGAACTCGGGGGATTCACCTCCCCCGCTCGCCTTTCGGACGATGATTGGCATCTCGCCGATACCTGACCCTTCCAACGCATGGCTGCTTAACAGTCGATTTCGATCGTCGCTCGATTCGCCGCCTCCTCTTCGTGGAAGCTTCGCCCATGCGTTTCTGGCGCATCTTGCCCGTCGCTCTGCTCGCCTTCTCGCTGACGGGCTGCACGTCCACGACGACCTCCGCCGACGAGTTCGACTGGAACGCGAAGATCCCGGAGAAGCGCCCTGCCACGAAGGCCGATAACGGCAAGCTGGTCCTGTTCGACGTTTCGCACGGCGGAACCGAAGGGAACGCCGACTGGGTCATCGACGGCGCCTTTTCGCGGTTCGCCGACGAACTGGTCCGCCGGGGCTATACCGTTCGCGAGTACCGCGGCAAGGATCTGAACGGCGACGGCAAGATCCTCCTGGCCGACGATCGCAAGCCAGGCGCCGCGAAAGAGGGCGCGAAGAACGAAGCCATCATCGCCCTCGACGCGATCGAGCAGGCCGACGTCTTCGTCATGGCGGAGTCGAACCGTCCGCTGCGTCTGGACGAGTACGCCGCGCTGAAGGCGTTCGTCGATTCGGGAAAGGGCCTGTTCCTGATCGGCGATCACTACAACGCCGACCGCGACTACGACGGCTGGGACGCGACGGAGGTCTTCAACGGCTACAACCGGTCCGACGACGCCCGCTTTCGCATGGCGGCCCCCTACGGCGACTACCGCAATCCGAAGGACGCCGCGAAGGGCTGGCTGGCGGAGACCTTCGGCGTCCGGTTTCGCTTCAACGCGATCGACTACAAGTTCGGCGCCTCCGACGTCGTCGCTCCCGATCAGGCCGAAGGGATCACCCAGAACGTCGGTCGCGTCCTGATCGCCGCCGGGGCGACGCTGGCCGTCGTCGATCCCAAGAAGGCCAAGGGGATCATCTATCTCGCCCACGACGACGGCGCGAAAAGCTGGTCGAACGCCGTCGAAGGGCCGACCAAAGGGCTGTACTTCGGCGGGGCCGAGGAGGGTCCGTTCGTCGCGATCTCGAAGCCCGGCAAGGGGAAGGCCGCCTTCATCGGCGACAGCTCGCCGATCGAGGATCCGACGCCCCGTTACCGCCGACCCTATGACGGCGATCGCAAACAGACCCATGACGGCTGGGACGGACGGGGAAGCGCGGACGAGCTCTGCCTGGCGCTGATCGACTGGCTCGCCGAGCCGGAGGATTACGTCGGCTTCGACGGGCGGAACGGTCACGCCCCGGGCAAGCAGACCCCCACGCCGATGGCGCCGATCGAAATGACCGACCCCGATCGGGGCCAGCCCTGGCGGTCGCCTCCGCGAGGATACGATCCGTGGAATCCGCAGACGTTCGCCTACGGTTCGTTCGGAGCGCCCTACGGTCCGCCCGATCCGGCGCCGGCGTCTTACGGCAATGACGATCGCGTCGCCGACGCTCGCGTGCCGGACGACCGCCCCGCCGAGATCGACCGCGGGATCGACGAACGGGAGATGGAAACGGCGCCGACGCCGGCGTTCCGTCCGACGACGACGGCGGTCGAGGGGCTGAAGTCGGTGACCGAGGCGCTGGCGTTGCCCGCGAATACCAAGGTTCGCGTCGCGGGCGTGATCGAGGAATCGTTCAATGGCGACTTCGGCCTGCGTCTGGCCGACGAGCAGGCCGCAGGAACGTCGCTCGTGGTGCAGCTTCCCAGTTCGATGCGAAAAGAGTTCAACCCCACGAAGAATCCGCTGGCGAAGGGTCGCCGCGTCGTCGTTTCCGGCAAGCGCGACGCCTATAACGGCGAGCAGGGACTCACTGCCGTGACGAAGATCGAGTTCGAAGAAGCGAAGTGATAGGGCCTGCCTTGGGCTATTCCCGATACATCCGCTCGACCAGGGCGCGGTAATTGACCTCGATGACGGTCCGGCAGAGGCTCAGCTTCGGCGTCGTTTCGCCCCGTTCGATCGCGAAGGCCCGGTCGAGCAGGACGAACTTCGGAATCTGCTCGTGATGCGAGACGCAGGCGAGACGCCGGTCGAGCGCCTCGCGGTAGAGCGCCAGGACCTTGCGATGCCGCAGCGCCTGGCCCTTCGAAAAGACCCAGAGCCGCATCCGCTTGATCTCCGCCCGCAGGCGCTCGGGGTTGGGGACGATCAGCGCGGCGAGGTGCTTCCGCCCTTCGCCGATCACGCAGACCTGCTCGATCAGCGGCTCCTGCGCGAGGAGCGATTCGAGATAGGCGGGATGGACGTTCTTCCCTGCCGCGGTGACGATCATCTCCTTCTTGCGTCCGACGATGCGGAGCATGCCGTCGTCGTCGATCCGCCCCAGGTCGCCCGTGCGGAACCAGCCGTCGGGCGACAGGACCTCCGCCTTCGCCGCGTCATCGCGGTAGTACCCCTGCATGACGTGCGGCCCGCGGGTGACGACCTCCCCGTCGCCCTCCACGCGCAGTTCGATGCCGGGAATCGCAGGGCCGACGGAACCGGGGGCGTGACGATCGGGCGTGCTGGCCGTGATGACGGGAGAGGTCTCCGTCAGGCCGTACCCCTGCAACAGCGGCACGCCCTGAGCGGCGAAGGCCTCGTAGACCTCCTCAGGCAACCGGGCGCCGCCGCAATAGCAGATGCGGATCTCGCCCCCCAGCGCCTGCTTCAGGGCGCCGGGCGTCTCGAGCAGGCCCTTCTCCCGCAGGCCGCGCAGGACGCGTTGATAGAAGTAGGGGACGCTGTTGAGGGAGTTCGGCTTGTACGCCTGACAGTCCTCCAGAATCGTCTCCCGCGAGCGTACGAGCGCCAGGACCGTGTCGCGGATGAGCCAGGTGTAGAGATCGCACGTTCGGGCGTAGATGTGCGACAGCGGAAGCATGTTCAGCCGCAGATCGCCCGGTCGATCGGCGTAGGCCGCGCAGACGCCGCGGGCGTTCGACGCGATGTTGCCGTGCGTCAGAACCACCCCCTTCGGCTTGCCCGTCGTGCCCGAGGTGTAGATCACCGTCGCGATCGATTCGGGCGTGACGGCGTCGCGACGGCGTTCGAGTTCGGCGGATTCGACGTGCTGACCGGCCAACAGCACCAGGAACCAGTCGACCCAGAAGTCGAGCGGCTGGGGTCGATCGGCGTCCAGCGCGACGATCGTGCGAATCGAATGCGGCAGCCCGATCGATCGCAGGCGCTCGGCCGTCTCCAGCTTCGACACGAACAGAATCGTCGGCTCCGCGTGGCGAAGCTGGGCCAGCATCTGCTCGATCGCCAGCGTCGGGTGGAGCGGCGCATGCACCGCGCCTGCCGAGAGGATGCCGAGGTCGATCGCGATCCACTCCCAGCGGTTCTCGCTGATCGAGGCGACCAGCTGCCCCGGCTGAACGCCCTGTTCGATCAGGAACTTTCCGACCGCGTCGACCTGTTCGGCGACGTCGCCCCAGGTCTCGCCCGGAAAGCCATCCGCGAGGAGCGCCCGCTTGTCGCGGGACGAATCGAGCTTCGCGCGATAAAGGTCGATCAGCGTCGTCATCGCCGGCGGACGGGAGAGAGGCCGGGGCGCAGGAACTTTCGCCGCGCCGGTCGGTCATTGTGACGCGCGGCAGGCGAGTCGAGAATGACCGCCGCCCCCGCTCCGCCCGATCGAATCTTCCGCCCGATTCTTCCGCCCGCCCCGTTTCCCGCCATGCACGCGTCCGATCCGATCGCCCTCCCCGGCCTTGTCGATCTGCAGGTCAACGGCTGGGACGGCGTCGACTTCAATCAGGAGGACCTGACCGTCGAGCAACTCGACCACGTCAGCGCGGGGATGGCGTCGGGCGGCGTGACGCGGTATCTGCCCACGATCGTCACGGCCTCGCGCGAACGCCTGCTGCATGCCCTCGCGCGGCTGGGCCAGGCGATAGAGGCCGTCGAGCGCCGGGACGCTCCGACCGGCGCGCTGCCGATCGGCATCCATCTGGAAGGGCCCTATCTTTCGGGAGAGCCGGGGTACAAAGGAGCCCATCCCGCTGCCGATTGCCGCGATCCCGACGGGGCCGAGTTTCAGGCGTTCCAGCAGGCCAGCGGCAATCGCGTCCGCCTGCTGACGCTCGCGCCCGAGCGGGCTGGGGCGATCGAGTTCATTCAGCGAGTCCGTGCCTCGGGCGTGGTCGTCTCGATCGGTCACACAGCCGCGAGCGGCGAGACGATCCGCGCCGCGGCGAAGGCCGGGGCGACGATGGTCACCCACGTCGGCAACGGTTGCGCGGCGACGCTGCCCCGCCATCCGAACCTGCTATGGGAAGTGCTGGCCGAAGACGCTCTCTTCGGCTGCTTCATCGCCGACGGGCACCACCTGCCCGACGCGACGCTCAAGGTCATGCTGAGGGCGAAGGGCCAGTCTCGAAGCGTGCTCGTCAGCGACGTGCAGGGGCTGGGGGGCAAACCGCCGGGAACGTATTCGACGCCCCATCTGGGCGAGGTCGAACTGCTGCCCGAGGGGCGAGCCGTCGTCGCGGGTCAGCGGGTCTTTCTTGCCGGCGCCGTCGCAAGGCTGCACGAGAGCTGGCCCGTGTTTCACCGCGCGACGGGAGGCGATCTGGTCGTTTGGCTGCAGCTCGTCTCGACCAACCCGCGCAGAGCCTTGGGGATCGAAGGCGACTGGAACGACGTCGCCCTGTTCGATCGTGACGGCGAACGTCTCGTCCCTCGTAAAACGCGAGTCAGCGGCCGCGTCGTGTTCGAGGCGACGCGTCTCTCCTTCGTAGGGTGGGTCTTGGCCTGTCTTTTATTCGTAAGTCATTCCGTCGGTTGAAACGCGAGCCAGGCGAGGCCGAAGTCGTGCATTCTTCGCAGAGCGACCCGCGCGTCGAGACGCTCCGCGGACAGTTCGCAGGCGAGGCGAAGACCTTGGAGCCAGCGATAGCTCTCATTCGTTTCGATCGAGTCGCGTTCGCCCTCTTTCGCCTTCCCCAGCGACTCCGCTGCGCGACTGTAGAAATCGACGTCGAGAATGCCCAGGCAGATACCGTCGGGAGAGAACGCGACGCGGCAGTGGGCGTAGAGTCCGAACCGGTCCGGGGGCGTCGATGGCGAACGGACTCGCGATGCGCTCGGCATCGACGCGGGCTACGGCGTCTGGTTCAACTACGCCTGCGTCGCCATTTGGAGCGCCGACGCCTTGCCACTATGGCTCGGCGGGTCCGACTCCCTCGCCCGCCGCGACGCCTGGTTCTGGTTCGTCCAGGCCTATCTCGCCTTCATGGTCTTCTTCGGCGCCGTCGTCTTCGGCAGTCTCTGGTGGCTGATTCCGATTGGAGCGAGCGCGATTTCTACCTTCACTATTCGTCGAAGGCGCTCTCCTCCGTAGGGTGGGCCTTGGCCCACCTGTCGTTCTCACGACCTTTGAACGGGATCTTTGGAGACCAGTCGTGAAGGTCGACGAACTTGAAACTGTGCCTCGACAAAAAGGCGTCCCCGCTAGCGACTACTCGATCCTAGAGATTGTCGATCAGACGTGCTGTCTTTGTCGCGACTCCGACGGGACATGGAGAACGTTCTTCAGCGAACGCGGACTACGTTCATCCGAACGGCGATTCCACACTGAGGATGAAGCGTGCCGCTACTTCCTCGCATGGTTATCGAACGCAGCAGGAATGGAATAGCGCGCCCTTACCCCAACCTCGCCGGCGTCGGGAACTCGAGCGTGAACTTGGTGCCGATGCCGGGCGCGCTGTGGACGGCGATGCGACCGCCGTGGGCTTCGACGATCTTCCGCGCGATGGGGAGGCCGAGGCCGGTCCCCTGGTCCTTCGTCGAATAGAACGCCTGGAACATCTGCATCGCGGTCTGATCGTCCATGCCCGAGCCGTTGTCGATCAGGTCGAACGCGACGCCGTTGCGCGTGTCGCGGGTGCGGGCGATGAGCTGCCCGCCCGTCGGCATGGCCTCCAGTGAATTCTTCACCAGGTTCATCACCGCCGCTTCCAGCGACTCGGCGTCGAGCAGCATCCCGGGCAGGTCGCGGTCGAAGTATTTGACGACCTCCACGCCCTGGGCCTCGGCCTGCACCTCGAAGGCTTCGATCGCCCGGCGGATCGGATCGTTCAGGTTCCCGGGCGAGAGTTCCAGCGGTCGGACGCGGGAGAACTTCAGGAAGTCGTTGAGCAGGCTCTCCAGCCGGGAGCATTGCCCCTGCACGATCTGAGCCTTGCGGAGCGTCCGCCTGGTCTTGGGATCTTCGGGCGGCAGTTCGGCCAGATCCTCGGCCAGCAGTTCCACGTTCATCCGGATGACGGAGAGCGGGTTCTTGATCTCGTGCGCGAGCGACCCGGCGAGCTCCGCCAGCTCCTGGTAGCGGTTCTTCCAGTAATCCCGGTCGGCGTCGAGGTCGGTCATCGTCGATTCGGGAGCGCTCACGGACGGAAACCCTGCATGAAAAGCGGCGGGCCGAACCGAGCGTTCGACCCGCCGTTAGATTTTCGCCCCAACCGCCCGCAAATGCGAACGGTCTTCTTCAGGTAACGTCGTCAGAAGTCAGAGACTACCGACGTCCGCCGCCTCCGCCGCTTCGGGGTCCGCGACCTCCGCCGCCGCCGCGAGGTCCGCGGTCACGACCGCCGCCCTCGTCTCCTTCGCTGCGCGGGGGACGCGCTGCGGCGGATTCGGCCGTGGTACCCTGGAAGTCGTCCTCGACGCCCAGTTCTTCCAGCGCCCGCTTGCGGCTGAGCTTCACGCGGTCGTGTTCGTCCACGTCCAGGACGAGCACCTTCATCTCGTCGCCGACCTTGCAGACGTCCATCACCGAGCCGACGTAGTTGTTCGACAGCTCGCTGATGTGGACCAGTCCGTCCTTGCCGGGCAGGATTTCGACGAACGCTCCGAAGTCGCGGATGCTGGCGACGCGACCGTCGTAGATCTTGCCGATCTGCACGGTCTGCGTGAGCGCCTCGATCCGGGCGACCGCCGCGGCCATCGACTCCATGTTGGAGCTGGCGACGGTGACGACGCCTTCGTCGTTGACTTCGATGATGGTGCCGGTCTGTTCCTGGATCCCGCGGATATGCTTTCCGCCCGGACCGATCAGGGCGCCGATCTTGTCGACGTCGATCTTCAGCCGCTTCAGACGCGGAGCGTGGCTGGAGATGTCGGTCTTCGGCTCGCGGATCGTCATCAGCATCTTGCGCAGGATCTGGATCCGGGCGTCCCGGGCCTGACCCAGCGTCGCCTTGACGATCTCAGCGTGAATGCCGCGGATCTTCAGGTCGAGCTGAATGCCGGTGATGCCGTTCTGCGTTCCGGCGACCTTGAAGTCCATGTCGCCGTAGTGATCCTCGTCGCCGATGATGTCGGTGAGGAGGGTCCACTCGCTGTCGGATTCCTTGACCAGACCGATCGAGATGCCCGCGACCGGGTTCAGGATCGGCACGCCCGCCGCCATCAGGCCGAGCGTCGCTCCGCAGACCGACGCCATCGACGACGAGCCGTTCGACTCGAGAATGTCGGAGATGACGCGGATCGTGTAGGGGAACTCTTCCGGACCCGGGATGACGGGGTTCACGCTCCGCTCGGCGAGAGCGCCGTGGCCGATTTCGCGACGACCCGGTCCGCGGATCGGGCGAACTTCGCCGACCGAGTAGGACGGGAAGTTGTAATCGAGCATGAACTTCTTGGAGTATTCCTCCATCAGGCCGTCGACGCGCTGCTCGTCGCGACCCGTGCCGAGGGTGACCGTGATCAGCGCCTGCGTTTCGCCGCGCTGGAAGATGGCCGACCCGTGCGAGCGGGGGAGGACGTCGACGTGGCACTCGATCGGGCGGAGCGTCTTGTTGTCGCGACCGTCCGAACGCTTGCCGTCGAGGATGCTGCGGCGGACGACTTCCAGTTCGAAGTCATGCCACGTCTTCTTGAAGTCCAGTTCGCGGACTTCGGGGATTTCGCCTTCGCCGAGCAGTTCGGTCTTGGCCCGTTCCTTGATCGCTTTCGCGGCTTCGGACCGGTCGGCCTTCGAGCCCTGCATGGTCTTCGCGCTGGCCAGGTCGTGCCAGTAGCGCTGCCGGAGCGGCTCATGGAACTCGCTCTGGGCGGGTTCGGAGATCGTCGGACGCTGCACGCCCAGCTTATTCGCCAGCTCTTCCTGCATGTCGATAATCGGCAGCAGGCTCTTGTGGGCGAACATGAGGGCCTCGTACATGAGGTCCTCCGGCATCTCGCGGGCGAAACCCTCGATCATCAGGATCGAGTCGCGGTTGCCCGAGACGATCAGGTCGATTTCGCTCTCTTCGAGTTCTTCCTGGGTCGGGAAGACCTTCCACTGGTCATTGATGCGACCGACGCGAACCGAGCCGATGGGGCTGTAGAACGGAAGCTGGCTGCACCAGAGCGCGGCCGAGGCGCTGTTGATCGCGAGCAGATCCGGGTCGTTGGCCCGATCGTAGGAGAGGACGTTGGCCAGAACCTGGACCTCGTCCTTGAACCAGCTCGGGAAATTCGGGCGGACCGGGCGGTCCATCAGGCGGCTGATCAGAACTTCGCGGGTGGTCGGACGACCCTCCCGCTTCAGGAAGCCGCCCGGGAACTTGCCGGCGGCGGCGAAGCGCTCGCGGTAGTCGCAGGTGAGCGGGAGGAAATCGAGTCCCCGGCTGGGAGCGGTGACCATCGCGGTCAGAACCATCGTTTCGCCGTACTGGGCGAGGATGGAGGCGGCCGCCTGCTTGGCGAGTTGACCGCTCTCGAAGGAGAGCGTCAGGTCGCCGATCTGCTTTTCGACGCGTACTTTCACTTAGTTGTTCTACCTATTCCATACGACAGTCCCGCAGCGCGAATCGCCGGAGACCTTGACGGGAAAACTCGACGGTCGAGCCTTCCGGCGAGGAACGAGACGGCACGACGCCGCCTTCGGGGCCTCGATGAGAAACGCGGCAAAGCGGATCCGCGTGGCCGGAGCGAACGTGCTCCGATCTGCCGACGAGAGCGTCCGAGCGGTCGCGAGATCGCGACGACCCGACAAGCGGTCGGTCAGAAGCGCAGGGGCGAGACTCCATGTCGCCCGGTCCCTTCCTGTAAGGGACGAGTCGCCGTTCCCAGAGAGCCTTTTCGAAGACCCGTGCAGGCGCGGCGACGCTTTCCGTCATTTCTACAAGCCGAGCATTTTGGGGGAGAATGGCCCCCGGCGAAAGAGACTACGGCCGAGAAATCCGGAAAAAGGGCGTTCCGCAAGCCGTCAAATGCGAAGAAGCCGGGAAGGAAATCCCCCGGCTTCTCACGCTTTCGCAGGTTCGGCGAGCGACTTTCGCCGCTCCAGCCGCTTACTTGCGGATGTTCAGCTTCGCGATCAGTTCCAGGTAGTGACGCGGATTCTTCCGCTTCAGGTAGTCGAGCAGGCGGCGGCGACGGCTCACCATGCCCATCAGCCCGCGGCGGGTCGAGTAGTCCTTCTTGTGCGTCTTCATGTGCTGGGTCAGGCTGTTGATCCGCGACGTGAGGATCGCGACCTGAACCTCGGGCGAACCCGTATCGCCTTCGCCGTTGCGAAATTCGGCGATGACTTCCTGGCGGCGTTCTTTCGTGATCGTCATAGGCTGGGGCGCTCCGAACTGAAGTGACTACTCGACAGGCGGTCGCTCCCAGGGAGCGCACATCGCTGGCGCCGCTCCCGCAGGAGCCGGCTGGTTCGAGCCGCGAATCGGAGGGGGCACAGGACGAAACGCCCCGACCCTTCCCGAAGGCGGAAGCTGCTGATTCTACCGCGACCGTCGGGGCTCGCAAGGGGAACGGAACGGCCCACGATCCGCGAGGGCGCCGTGGGGTCCGCGGCTGGCGCACAGGTTCAGCTGAATCCTCTCGGGTATCGTGCCGCTTGGGTGGCGCTGGTTGTCTTAACCAGCGCCACCCAGTGAAGATTCGCCTGCCGTAGGGTTCGACCTCCAAGCCATCGACGTCTCGCGATTCGTCGAATTGGGGCCCCCCGTTTGCTCAGAGAGTTCAGATCTTCGCGATCCGATCGCGACGAGCGCGGGCCGAACGAGCCGCGTTCTCGAATCCTCTCTTCAAGGCATAGAACCGTGGCTCACACCGCATCGACGGACGACCTCACCGCGTGGGAACGCGTGAAGAAGGCTTTCGCCAACGACTGGGAACAGACGAAGGCGGACTTCGGCGTGAAGGGCGCCCGCGATATGAATCAGGACGTCGACGACACGGTCAAACAGGCCGCAGGCTCGGACGACGCCTTCGAGAATCGCGAGCAGGCGTTCCGGTTCGGCTATTCGGCGCAGCGCCGGTACAAGACCGAACACGTCAATTGGAGCGACGACCTGGACAAGCGCCTGCGGGCTGACTACCAGGGCGACTACGACGCCGATCGCCGCTACATCCGCCACGCGTACGAACGCCAGTACACGGAATGAGCCGATCGGGCTCGCGAACGCTCAGCCTCCCGACAGCTCGACCGGCAGGATCTCGACCACGTAGTCGATGATCTCGTCGGGCAGTTCCCGGCGCTGTTCGGGCTTGAGGAGCAGGATGCGATCGAGCGCCGTCGCTCGGTCGCCCGCCCGGTAGGCGACGATCCCCTGGCCGGCCATGCCGATGGAGTAGTACGGCTCCTCGGTCGACCCGAGCGCGACCAGGCCGTCGAAGATTACCTTCGCCCTGGCGTCGTCGCGACGTTCCAGGTAAAGCACGGCCAGGCGCCACATGGCCTTGTTCGCGTAGGCCTTGTTCTGCGGATCGGCGGCAGGCGGGAAATACTTCGGCACCGAGAGATAGGCCTCCTCGGAATCGACGCCGAGCGCGAAGAGATACTGCTCGTCGACAGTGTCTCGCCGGGGAACCTTCTGCGCCTCGGTCGGTCGAAAGTCGATCAGATCGGGCGGCGACGTCCGCGCCGCGAGCGCCGCGCCGATGCCGAACGCCAGCAGCGCGCCCCCGATGCCGAGCGCCCCGAGCCAGAGGCCCAGACCGCTGCGCCGTTTCGGCGGCGACGAGAGCGCCTGCTGCAACTGCTGGGTCGCCTGCATCGCGTTTTCGCGCGTCACGGCGAGCGGCATATCCTCCAGCGTTTCGACCGGCGCGAAGTCCCAGTCGAGCTCCGCCGAGGCTTCCGGAACCGGCACGTTCCGCAGCGCACGGAGCATCTCCTGCGCAGTGGCGAAGCGCTCTGCCGGGTCTTTGGCCAGCATCTTCAGCACCACGCTCGCCAGCCCGGGGGGCACGTCGGGCGCGGTCTCCGCCAGCGGCGTCGGCGGATGGCGGAGGTGCTGCATGGCCAGTTGCAGCGCCGTCTCGCCCTGAAACGGGGGCTCGCCCGCGAGAAGGTGATAGATCGTCACGCCCAGCGAGTAGAGATCGCTCCGGACGTCGAGCGGTCGCCCCTCGATCTGTTCGGGGCTCATGTAGAGCGGCGTCCCCATGGTCATGCCGATCTGCGTCAACTGCACGTCGTCGTCGGGCAGAATCAGCCTCGCGAGCCCGAAGTCGGCGACCTTCGCCTCGCCGTCGCGCGTCAGCAGGATGTTCTCCGGCTTGATGTCGCGATGGACGATGCCCTGTTCCGACGCCCGGGCGAGCGCCTGACCGACCTGGCGGAGGATCCGCGCGGCGACGGGCCAGGGGAGCGGGCCGTTCCGATGGAGGGCCTGCTTCAGGTCGGGACCCGAAACATATTCCTGGGCGATGAAGTGACAGCCCTCCGCCCGACCGATTTCGTAGATCTGCACGATGTGCGGATGAACGAGCGACGCGACGGCCTGCGCCTCGTGCCGGAACCGGGCGACATAGGAATCGTCCGCCGCCAGTCGCGATTTCAGCGCCTTGAGCGCGACCAGCCGCTTGAGCGAGCGCTGTTCCGCCAGGTAGACCGTCGACATGCCGCCCCGGCCCAGCCGACGGAGAATCGCGTAATCGCCGAGCGTCCGACCGGTGAGGTCGGTCTCGACGTCGCGTGCGTCCGAAGCGGCAGGCGTGGACATAGGTAGCGGATGGGAGGTTCGGAAGCGTGCGAAGCGAAGCTGCGGAACGTGCGTGAACGGCCTCCCCTGCTCGAATATAGTGAATGCCGCCTGATCCTCTCCAGTCGGCGAGGCCTCGGACGCGAAGAGTTCGACCGATCGGTCGTGCTCCTCTCGACGTTCGCGCCTCGCATTTCCATTCGCTTGGGAGAGCGCTTCCTTGATCCAATCGACCCGCCGTACCTGGATGCAGACCGTCGCCGCCGGAACCGCGATCGCCGCGACCGCCGACCTTTCGAGACTTCTGGCTGAGGAGAAGAGCGAAACGGAAGCGAGCCCGCGCTACAAGAAGGCCGTCAAAATCGGCATGGTCGGCATCGAGGGCGACCTGACGACCAAGTTCAAGGCGCTGAAGGCGCTCGGCTTCGACGGCGTGGAACTCGACAGCCCGGGCGGTCCGAC
Organism: Lignipirellula cremea; assembly: GCF_056501455.1. NCBI lineage: Bacteria > Pseudomonadati > Planctomycetota > Planctomycetia > Pirellulales > Pirellulaceae > Lignipirellula > Lignipirellula cremea. The sequence continues at coordinate 2,365,300 of NZ_CM151415.1, read as the reverse complement.
CGCCGACGAAGTGCAGAAGGCCAAGGACGCCTCGGGCCTGATCGTCCACGGCGTCGTCGATTCGGTCCACTGGAACAAGCGCCTCTCCGACCCCAGCGAAGAAGTCCGCGCGGAAGGCCTTGCCGCGCTGCAGGGCGCCATCCGGGACGCCAAGGCGTGGGGCGCGACCAGCGTGCTGCTCGTCCCCGGTCGCGTCACCGCGGACGCCACCTACGAGCAGTGCTGGGACCGTTCGATGGCGGAACTGAAGAAGGCCATCCCGCTGGCGGAGGAGCTGAATATCCAGATCCTGATCGAGAACGTCTGGAACGACTTCCTGACCGATCCGAAGGAGATCGCCCGGTACTGCGACGAGGCCGGTTCGGAACTGGTCGGCGCCTACTTCGACGTCGGCAACTGCGTCCGGTACGGTCGCCCCGAGGAGTGGGTCCCCATCCTGGGCAAGCGGATCAAGAAGCTCGACATCAAGGATTACGGCGCCGAGAGGAAGTTCGGCCACGACCTGCTCGAAGGGGACGTCGACTGGGCCGCGGTGATGGCCGAGCTGAAGAAGCTCGACTACTCCGGCTGGGGCACCGCCGAGATCCCCGGCGGCGGCGAAGAGCGCCTCGCGCATATCTCGAAGCGGATGAGCGAGATCTTCGCGAAGTAGAGACCTTCAGCGACCTGCCGTTCTTTTCGGCCATTCTTTTCGTAGGGTGGGCCTTGGCCCACCTGTCGTTCTGCGCCGAGCTGCCGCATCGACTTCGCGGCCGCGTCGAACCGACGGTCGGCGCGACTCTTCGGGGCGACGTCCGCGGCTCCTCGTCGTTCGGATGGACCGGCGGCTCGTTATCGATCGATCGTGAGGACGACAGGTGGGCCAAGGCCCACCCTACGAAACAGGCGGCTAGGCACAAGAAATCCTCCCCGCTGACGAATTCCTCCCAGAGGGCGCGGCTGGCGCTGCGCCTCCGAAACCTGCGTCCGAACGGTCGGAAAACCGATGATCGAACTCTGGGTCGCGCTGGTCTTCGCGGCGTCGCCGGTCGAGCCGGCGCCGGGAAGCCTGCTGTTTCTCGAACATTCCAACAAGGCGGTCGAGCGCTTCACCGAGGGCGAGATCAGCCATGTCGCGATCGTCCTCCAGGAGCAGGGGGAAACGATCGTTTACGAGGCGACGCCGCCCCGCGTGCGGAAGGTCGGCTGGAACAGCTACCTCGTCGAACTGGCCCGCCTGAACGAGGGGCGGGGCGATCCGATGGTTCCGCACCTGGCGTCGCCCGATCGGCCCTGGACGGATGGCGAACTCGAACTGATGCGGACGATGGCCGAGGTCCACCTGGGCCACCCCTATTCCATCAAGGGCCATGTCCGCGACCGCGCGGCCGACGGCGTCCACTGCGCGGAATTCGCCACGATGTGCCTCCAGACGGCGGAGCGCTTTCCTGACGAGCCGGCGTATCGCATGACGCCGCAAAGCCTGTACGACCGGACGCAGGCCTTCTATCAGCCCGCGGAAGAGGTCTCGCTCGCCGAGGTCGTCGTGCCGGAGACCGGCTGGACGGAGAACGTCCGCTGGCGCTGCTCCGGCTACTGGAACTGGTGCAAGTGGTCCTGCTGGGAGTCGTGGGGCTTCTGCTGGTAAGCAGCCCCCTGCGGCCTTATTCCTCGATCCGGTTCTTCAGGATCCACTCCACGATCGGCGTGGGCGGGTCGAGGGAGTGGGGGTGGTGGCCGACGCCTTCCTTGGCGATCAGATGGAAGGGGCCGCCGAGGGCTTCGTAGCGTTTCTGCAGGACGTCGCTGTTCTCGCTCATGGGGACCGGTTCGTCCGCCGTGCCGCAGACGTGCAGGACGGGGATCTTCGCGGCGGCGATCGGTTCGAGCAGGTCGATCGGGTTCCCCTTCCAGGCGAGCGCCTGTTCCTCCGTCATCCCGTGGACGTCGAGGAAGCGCTTCCATTCGCCGGGGCTGCCGGGACCGTTCCCCTTGCCGCCCGGCCAGCTCTTCACGTCGCAGACCGGGGCGTCGCCGTAGATCAGGCCGACCTTGTCCGGATGGAGCGCGGCCCAGTTGTAGACGTACAGCCCGCCGCGGCTCATGCCGTACAGCACGGGCTTCTTCGACAGGCCATGCTTCGTCGTGAGCAGATCGTAGAACGTCTCCCACTTCTTCATCGTGTCGGGATGGCCGAAGGTGTTCTGGCAATCGAGGTAGGCGACATGCCACCCCTGCTTCAGCAGCGCCTGATCGACTGACGGGAACGCTCCGAAGAACTCTCCCCGCCACAGCCACGGCCTCCCCCCCGCCGGCTCTTTCGGCGCGACCACGATCGCCGGTCGGCCTTCATGCTCGAAGTCGTAGCGGACGCCGCCCGACCATTCAGACTGTTTGCCGGGGAAGGGTTCGGCAGCGGAGGCGAAGAAGGCAGGCGTCAATAGAACGACGAGGAATCGGAGCATCTGACGCATTTAGTCGTCTCGCAGAGTGTCGAACGGATCTTGTTCAACAATAGACCGTCAGTCGTTCGGTGTCTTGCGTTCGACAGTTTCAAACACGATCTGCGGAACTGGCTCCGGGCTCGTCTGACGCGACTGATTAGGGTCGCCTCCCTCGGCACCGATCCGGTAGTCCTCGTCGATACCTACGGCAATCTCTCGGAGCGAGTCTATTTTGGCGTCGAACGAAATGAGAAATGCCTCAGCATCCAGTGCCGTCCGAGTATCGCACATCGAACCGCTTACAAATTCCTCCAGTCGCCCGAGGCAATGCATCGCCATCGTGAAATCGCTCGATAGTGCCCCGTCTGAATCAAGTTCATCTCGTTCGAGCAACGCTCGATGAAGTGCCTCGACTTGCGTTCGTAGTTGAGCCACGGCGATGCGGGATTGCGGGAGTGATTCCGCGTGGGAGATGCCTTCTCCGACCTTGCCGATGTAGTAGTCCGTCATTCCCGCTAAGTGGCTGGCAAGCTTGTTCGATACGTGTTTCGCGTAGTGTTCTCGATTTCGATCTCGAAGCGCGTCGCGAATCTCTTTCATTGCCTTAAGGATTCCAACGAGTTGGTCGCGCCGAACTTCTGCAACGTCTATCCGCCGATAGCGATCTTTTGAAGGATCGGCCCCCATGCTCAATACGTCAAAGGATCCGCCTTCGATGGTCGCCCGGGAAATCGCATGGAACGACTCATTGCTTCCCCTTCCCCTGTTCGTCGGATGACCAACCACGTCGTTACGCAATTCCCGTACTGCCTTCATTGGGGCGTCCTCAAGGGGAGTGACGCCAACGGCCGCCGCGAGATGGGTGCACGCATCCTGCTGAAGAAAGAATGCTTGAAAAAGCCCATAGATCGATAGGTAGGCGAGCCCAAACGCCTGTTCATCGCCGAGGCTGTTGATCGGAAATGCGTCGACGGCGATCTGCGTGTCTCCGATTGTGTCAAGGCACGCGCAGATCCTCATCCAGTTGGGCCGGTCCCGCCTCAATAGCCAGTTCAGGCGAGATTCGTTGATTAGGGTTCGAATCTCGTGCTCAAGTCCTGCGACGGATTCATCGCGTTCTTTCTTCTCGTCAACCATCAGTCAGTCCATTCTTGTCGCGCCCGCACCGGTGTTCCGCGACTAAGACTTCGTTCGCGCGACGCCGGTTCGCAATGGGACGCGTAATCGGCATCTCACCCCACGAACGTCAAATTATCCCGGTGCACGACGCTGTCGTACGGCGCGCGGCCGAGGACTTCGGCGATGCGGTCGGACTTCAGGCCGCGGATGCGGTCGAGCTCGACCCGGTCGTAGTTGGTGAGGCCCCGGGCGATCTCTTTGCCGGCAGGATCGAGCAGCTGCACGACGTCTCCCTTGGCGAAGGCGCCGTCGGATTGCGTAACGCCGATCGCGAGCAGGCTGCGGCCCTGTTCGACGAGGGCCCTGCAGGCGCCGGCGTCGAGCTGGATCGATCCCTTCGGCCGGGCGGAGTATCCGATCCAGCGCTTCCGCGAGACGATGCTCTTCTTGCCCGGCAGAATGAGCGTGCCGACCTCCTCGCCCGCCACGATCCGCGACAGCACCCGCGGCTCGTGACCCGGCGCGATGATGACGCTCTCGCCCGCGGTCGTGACGATGCGGGCTGCCTTCAGCTTGCTCGCCATGCCCCCCTTCGAGAGGCCGGACTTCTTGTCCCGGACGTAGCCTTCGACCGTCTCGTCGAGCTTCGGGATCAATCGCAGCAGCTTCGACTCGGGCAGGGCCGGATCGCCGTCGTAGATGCCCTGAATGTCCGACAGGATGACGAGCAGTTCCGCCCTGAGCAGCGCCGCCACCTGCGCGGCCAGGCGATCGTTGTCGCCGAAGGTGAGGACCAGTTCGTCGACGGAGACCGTGTCGTTCTCGTTGACGATCGGAATGGCGCCGAACTTCTGAACCGCGAGCAGCGTGTTCCGGACGTTCAGATACCGCGCGCGATGGTTGAGGTCTTCGGCGGTGAGCAGGATCTGCGCGATGGGGCGGTTCATCTTGCCGAAGAACCGGTCATAGATCTCCATCAGCCGGGCCTGGCCGATGGCGGCGGTCGCCTGAAGCTGACCGACGTCGGTGGGACGCCCCGGCAGGCCGAGCCGACCGATGCCGGCGCCGACCGCGCCGCTGCTGACCAGGACGACGCGTCGCCCCGCCTGCATGAGCGCTTCGAGATCCTGGCAGAGCCCCTCGATCCGCTCGAGATTGAGCTTGCCGTCGCTATGCGTGAGGACGCGCGTGCCGACCTTCACGACGATCGTTTTGGCGGACGCGGCGACTTGCTGACGGGGATCCATGTTCTCTTTTAGGCGAGCGGGGGACGTGAGTCCCCCGAGGTGTGCGGCGCTTGATCGATGTCGATACGGAAAGACACGGAAGGGCTTACACCCTCCGCTCGCCGAAGGGTTACACCAGCAGCGTCAGAACCAGAAACGCGACGAAGCAGAAGAGCGAGTGGGCCGCCGCTGTTATGAGGAACTTGAGCAGGAACGACGCCTTGCGGGTCTTGTGGCGAAAGAGCCGCTGGCCGATCGCGGCGCCGGGCCATCCGCCCAACAGCGCGACCAGGTGGAGCGTCGCTTCGGGAAGGCGTCTTTTCTTTCCGACCGCGGCGAACTTGTCAATTCCGTACAGCACGATCGAGGCGCCGCTCGCGGCGACGACCGACCAGCCGAGCAGCCGGCCGAGCAGGCTTTCCGCCTCCAGCGACGTGATCGCCGCGCCGCCGATCCAGGCGCCGGCCCACAGGGCGATCCAGAACGACCAGGCGCGGTAAGCCTCGACGAAGCCTTCGTCGTCCGGCGAGAGCGAGGGAGGCGGCATGGTCGAAGGGCGCGAGGACGATCGGCGAACGAGCCGTCATCGTACAGCGCGGCGTCGCGCGTCGCCGGACGGCTGAAACTTCTCCGAATCGATCGTACGGCGTCAGCCGAATGCCTTGCGCAGCGCGGCGGCTTGGATATGATGTCCGGAGCACGGAGGGCTGACGCCCTTCGCTCGCCGAAACGTCCCGACGCGAACTACTGCGTCGCCGCTCGATACGCTGACTTTAGCGTACCGCTCAAAACGTTCGACAGGGAACGTCGCATGCCGCAAGCTTCCGCCGAATCGACCGCACCGGGTCAGGTCCGCCGCCGCGTCCGCTTCTCGTCGCCGAAGGCGCGCGAACGGGCGGAGAACTTCGTCCGCGTCGGGCGCGGCATCGCCGGCAAAGGGGTCTTCGCCCGGCGCCGCATCGCGAAGGGGACCGTCATCTCGGAGATCCCCGGCACGCTGATCATCGATCCCGACTACGGATCGAACTACTGCATCGACGCGGGCAAGGATCGCTCGTTCGAGCCGGGCGCTCCGTTCCGCTTTCTGAACCATTCGTGCGAGCCGAGCGCGGCTCTGTTCTTCTACGACGGCGACGCCGACATCTTTCCCAACGATCGGCCCTACCTGGAAGCGCTGCGCACGATTCGCGAGGGGGAAGAAATCTTCATCGACTACGCCTGGGATCCCGATTCGGCGATTCCCTGCCTGTGCGGCGCCGCCACCTGCCGCGGCTGGGTCGTCGACCCCGATCGGTTGCAGGAAACGATCGAGAAGAACGCGTAGTCACGGCGCGAAACCGTCCGTTCCATCAGCCGTCGCCTCTCTGTTTCCGGTAGAATCTACGCCATTCCGCCTTAATGGAAGCATCGGTGCCTAAAGAGCGCGCAGTTAAAAAAGACGCCTTTAACTGCTTCGATTCTTAATTAACGCCGGACAACCCGTCTGTAGCGGCGTTTGTGCCGTCCGGTCTTAATGCGGGCGGCGTCTCGGCACGCCGCGTGCCTAGCCAGCGAAGCAGTCGAGGCGCGTCGAGCGATCCGCAGGGTCGCCGCCGCTTCCTGCCGCATGCGGGACGATGCGATGCGTTACGGATTTCTGATCGACATGGACGGCGTGATTTATCGCGGGTCCGAACTGATCGACGGCGCCGCTTACTTCGTGGCCCAGCTTCGCGAACGGGGCGTCCCCTTTCGGTTCCTGACCAACAACAGCCAGCGGACCGGGCGCGACGTCGCGACCAAGCTGAGCCGGATGGGGATCGACGTCGACGAGGAGCACGTCTTCACCTGCGCCAAGGCGACCGCCCGGTTCCTGGCCGAGCAGAAGCCGGGCGGCACGGCCTTCGTCATCGGCGAAGGGGGGCTGCTGACCGCGCTTCACGAGCACGGCTACTCCGTTGTCGATCATTCGCCCGACTATGTCGTCGTCGGCGAGGGGCGGACCTTCAACCTCGAAATGGTCGAAGCGGCGGTCCGGATGATCGTCGGGGGAGCCAAGCTGATCGCGACGAACATGGATCCCAACTGCCCCACGCAGAACGGCCTGCGCCCCGGCTGCGGGGCGATGGTGGCGATGCTGGAAACGGCGACCGGCACGAAGGCGTTCAGCGTCGGCAAGCCGAGCCCCATCATGATGCGGGCGGCCAGGAAGGAGCTCGATCTCGCGACCGCGGAAACCGTCATGATCGGCGACACGATGGAGACCGACATCCTCGGCGGCGTGCAGCTCGGCTACCGGACGGTCCTCGTCCTCAGCGGCGGCACGAAACGCAGCGACCTGTCGCGGTTCGGCTATCGACCCGACATCGTCGTCGATTCGCTGGCCGGTTACGCGAAGCTGCTCGACGATCGCGAATGGGCGACGTTCGGCTTCGGCGGTCGCACGGCGACGCCCCCTGAAACCGTCGGGAGACTGGTTCCGAGCCTCGCGTCGTGACGATCGTCCGGCAGGCGCGTCAGCCCAATGCGTGCTGACCCTTCGCCACGCGTCGTTCGTTCAGGAGCGTGAAGGCTTCCGGCGCGCTCTTCAGAAACTTGACGATCTGTGAGGCGGAGCAGCCGAGGAAGGTCGCCGCCTCGGGCAGCCGATCGTCGCAGGCGATCAGCGCGTCGAGCGCTTCGGCCAGCAGCGCGGGGAAGTCGTCGTGCTCCGTCGAGACGTCGATCTTGCCCCCTTTGCAGCGGCGGCGCCAGAGTTCGCTCGGCTGGTCGCCCGGGGCTGTGCGCACGTGGACGGCCAGCTCCTTGCGCAGGCGCTGAACGGCGTTCTGCCGGTTTCGTTCCTGGCTTCGCGTCTCGCTCGCGTCGCCCTTGAGGCCGGTCGGCAGGTGCGTGACGACGACGGCGGTTTCGACCTTGTTGCGATGCTGTCCCCCCGGCCCGCTGCGTCGCTGTCGGCGCACGTCGCACTCCGCGAGCAGTCGCTCGACCGGCCAAGTCGCGGGGTGGGAAGGTTCGGTCATGGCTTACTGGCGAGCGGAGGGTGTCAGCCCTCCGTGCCGTCGCTGTTCGATCGATCGAAAACCACGGAGGGCTGACACCCTCCGCTCGCCCCGGACTTCGATGCTGGCTAAACTCGCCGGACCCTACGGTAGTCGCATTCCGCCGCTTCGTCCGCACGCTCCCGGGTCGCTCATGTCCGTCGCCGATCGCTCGGCAGTCTACGAGAACGCCCTGCGCTTCGCCGAGCGTCAGGTGAAGCATCTCGTCGAGGCTCATCCTGACTTTTTCCCGATCTATACGGAGGGCGGGAAGTGGCGCCACGCAGGCGAACTCTGGACCGATTGGACGGGCGGATTCCTGGCCGGGATGATGTGGCAGTTCGCCGGTCGCACGGGCGAACCCTACTGGCGGACGCAGGCGGAACGTTACAGCCTGCTGCTGGAACACCGCAAGCACGATCGCGCGGTGCATGACCTGGGCTTCATCTTCCTGAACACGTATCGCCCCTGGTACCAGGCGACGGGGGACGCGTCGAAGCAGGCCGTCCTGATCGAGGCCGGACGGACGCTCGCGTTGCGGTTTCAGGAGGCCGGGCAGTATCTCTGCTCGTTTGTGAAGCCGGAGAGCCTGTTCATCGACATCATGATGAACGTGCCGATCATCTTCTACGCGGCCAAGGCGACGGGCGACGATGATCTCTACCGCATCGCGCTGACCCACTGTCGCACCACGCGCGACACGATCGTGCGAGCGGACGGTTCGACGGCCCATGAGGGGATCTTCGATCCGCAGACGGGCGCCTTCCTCGAACAGACGACGCATCAGGGCCTGCGCGGCGACAGCGCCTGGGCCCGCGGCCTGGCGTGGTCGCTGTACGGCTTCAGCCAGGCGTACGAACTGTCGGGCGAGCGCGAACTGCTCGACGTGGCGATCCGCAATGCGGAGTACTGGCTGGCCCACCTGCCGGCGGACAAGGTTCCGTACTGGGACTTCGACGTCGATCTGTCGCAGCCGGCGCCCTGGGGGGCGCAGAAGGAAACCAGCGCCGGCGCCATCGCGGCGAGCGGTCTCCTGCATCTGGCCAAACAGGTCGACGATCCGGCCCAGTCGGAACGGTATCGGACGACGGCGCTGGAGATGCTCGACGCGCTCTGCGATCCGGAATATCTCGCCATCGACACGCCCGGCTGGGAAGGGATCCTCAAGCACGGCGTCTATCACACGGCCAAAAACCTCGGCGTCGACGAGTCCGTCATGTGGGGCGAGTTCTTCTTCGTCGAGGGTTTGACCAAGGCGCTGGCGGAGGCGAAGTCTTGAGCGCCGTCGAACAAATCCTCGTCGTCCCGACCGCGGCGTTTCACGAGCTCGGCCTGTTCCAGGGCTTCTCGCCGGACGCGGGTCGCTATCTGGATCGGCTATTGCGGGAGGACGTCCTTTCGTTCCGGCCTCGACCGGAGATGGAACGCGATCCGTCGTTTAAGCAACTGATTCCCTACGTCGTGTTCGAGTACCTGCCGGCGGACGGAGAGCCGATGCTCTTCCACTACGTCCGCGGCAAGGGACAGGGCGAAAGCCGACTGCACGCCAAGGGAAGCATCGGCGTCGGCGGGCATATCTCGTCCGAAGACGCTGCCGGCGACGATCCGCGGGGGCCCTACTTCCGCGGCATGCATCGCGAAATCGAGGAGGAGGTCGCTCTCGACGCGCCGTACGAAGAGACCTGCCTGGGCCTGATCAACGACGACTCGAGCGAAGTCGGCAGCGTCCACCTCGGCATCGCGCACCGATTCCGACTGGCCGAGCCGAAGGTGACCCCGCGGGAGGCCGACCTGCTCGACGCCGGGTTTCTGCCGGTCAGCGAGCTTTTCGCCCGGATCGACCGCCTCGAAACCTGGTCGCAGGTCTGCCTGCGGGCGCTGTACGGGGAATGAAGCCCCGCTGCGGGGAGTTAACGGCAGTCTGTCGCTGCATTTAGGTCTCGGCGATTCCGGCGGCGCCGGTGGTCCGATTTCCGTCCCCGAATCGGCCCGATCGCCGTAACCAGGAGGCGTTTTCCCGACTCCAAGAGGAAGCGCTTTCCTGAAAACCGATCCCGGTATATCGTTAGGGGAGCTAATCAGCTTGCGGAAGTCCGGCCATCGCCGGGTCGGAAGCGCAATCGTTTAACTTCGAGGAGTCCGAATGGCGATTTCCCTTACCGACAAGGCCGTTACCCAGATCAAGGACTATCTGTCGCGCCAGGGCGATCAGAAGCCCTATCTGCGGGTCGGCGTCGCGGGCGGCGGTTGCGGCGGCATGTCGTACCGCATGGTTCTGGATGGCGAATATGACGCCGCGAACGATTCCAAGTACGAAGTGGACGGCGTCACCGTCGTCGTCGACAAGAAGAGCCAGCTCTACCTCGACGGCACCGTGATCGACTTCCACGAAGGAATCGACCGCTCTGGCTTCAGCTTCGAGAACCCGAACGCGGTGAAGTCCTGCGGCTGCGGCAGCTCGTTCAACGTTTGATCTTGCAGCGTCGGCCAACCGTAAGCTAAATAACTCTCGTCGTCGAAAGACGGCCCGAATAATCGCGACAGCATTCGCAGGGTGCGTGATCGGCTCCTGATCCCTTGGGGGATTGGGGCAACCCGCACGACTCTGCGAAGCGTCGGGAAACAAGAAGCGGAGGCGGCGGACACGTCCCTCCGCTTTTTTCGTGCGCGAAGGGAACGCGGGCCGAAGCGGACTGCGTATTCCCCGGGCGAACGGCGATCGTGTGCCATGGCTGGCTTGTCCAGCCGTGCATAACTGGAGAACTTCGCAGGCACGGCTGGACAAGCCAGCCACGGCACACTGAACTCAATCAGCGGGTCGGATTCTGAGCTGCCGCTTCGGCGAGCGAGAATTTCCGCTGGAAGTCGCCCGCGTTGAAGGCGCCGAGCGCGGTATGGACCACGCCGACCTTCGGGGCGATGACGACCGTCGTGGGATAGCCGCGGACGGCCATCTTCTCGACCACGTGCGGATGATCCTCGGCCAGGATCATGACCGGCACGAAGCGCGATTCGACCCAGGCGCGGAACTCGGGGCTGGCCAGCGCGCCTGCCTTGAGCTTGTCGCAGGCCGGGCACTGCTTCGACGAAACGACCAGGAACATTGGCTTGCCGGCGGCGAACGCCTCTCGCCACGCAGCGTTCGGGTCGTCATGCCACTTCGTCGCCGGACGCAGCGCGCCGACGGAAGGCGCCAGGCTGACGACCGGCGGCTCGAAAGCCGTCACGACGCCGCCTGCGAATAATAGAGAAGTCGCGAGCGCGATGGATCGCCGCATGGTCGCGTCCTCCGTGACGCCTGCCCGAAACCGATCAAACCGCTTCTGTCATCGACCGCCGGACGCTGTGGGCTTGCGATCGATCGCGGAAATCGCCGCCGATTCGCGGTTTCCCCGTACGTCGTCGCGGATTCGCTTACCTTCGCGCGGTATCCTTCCGACAGAGATTGAGCGCTCTCTCCCGAGGCGAAAGCGATGGTTCTGCTCGAATTGAGCGTGGCGCCGCTCACGGCTGGCGACAGCGTCAGCCGGCAAGTCGCCAAATGCCTGGCGATCATCGACGCCAGCGGCTTGGACTACGAACTGCACGCGATGGGCACCATCGTCGAAGGCGAACTGGACGAAGTCCTCGACCTGATGAAGCGCTGCATCGAAGCGGTCGCCGAAGAGCACGACCGCGTCACCTGCACGGCCAAGCTCGACGTGCGCAAAGGGGCGATGGGCCGCATCCGCGGCAAGGTCACCGCCGTCGAACGTCATCTGGGGCGGAAGCTGAAGTAGACGCCGCCCTGCTGGCGGAATCTGCGGGAAGCGAGCTAAGGGCGAAGCGGAGCGGGAAGAATCGTCGCGCGAAGCGTGATGATCGTCGCCTTCGATCCCTCTGGCGTCTTCTGAAAGGAGGACGACAGGATCGCCTTTCCGCCGTCAGGCAAGGTCACGACCGTCTCGGTGTTCCACTTGCGAACCGTGAGCAGTCCGGCGTCGTCCTGCGCCGGCGCGAGACGGTCGACCTCGTCACGAGACGTTACCGACGCCGGCAGGGGCGAAGCAGTCTCCAGACGAGACTCTTCGACGTTGCATTCGATCAGGATCGTTTCTCCCTCCAGCCGTCCGCGAACGCCCAGCAGCAAGCCGATGTCTTGATAGATGATCGAGGTCTGCGCCGGACCTCCGCGCTCCCCGCCGAGCGACGCCCGGGCCGTCGTCACGGGAACCTGCTCTCCGATGTGCACGAAGGCTTCCTGCTCGTTAACCGTCGTCAGTCGCAGGGTCGCCATGCGAGCGACCTTGCCGTTCGCGTTCCAACTCTGCAGCAGCTCGTCCACCGACTCCGCGGTCACTGCCTGTTCTGCAGGGGGGAACTCCTCAGGCGACGACAGGTGGATGATCTGCGCCTCGAACTCGATCGCCGTCGACGGACCTCTGAGCGTTTCCTGCGTTGGCTGAGGCGCCTCGACCGGTGCGATGTCCGCCTGCTCCGTCGCGGGCGGCGCGAGGTTGGCCGGGGCGATCTCGACGGGCGGATAAGCGGACGCTCCATCCGGTGTGCCCGCCTGCCCCAGCGTGGATCCGATGAGGGCGAACGAACAGGCGACGGCGAAGAAGCCGTGGGCGAAACGCATGGCGGAGTCTCTTCGCAAAGATAGCGAGCGAGGCGGAACGATCCGTACGACCGGAAACCCCGCCGCTCCGAAAGGGTCGCGAAGAACGCCGAGGAATTCCGCTTCCCATCCTCTGTCGGCGGCAGCATCCGTTATCTTCGCTTCCGACTCCGCTTCCTCGTCCCTGCGTGTCGGTGACCTATGACTTCGCATTCGAACGGCATCGTCCTGGGCGTCGATCTCGACGGCGTCTGCGCCGACTTCTACGGTCGCATGCGGGAGATCGCCGCGGAGTGGCTCGAACGTCCGCTGGACGAGCTGACGCCGGAGGTTTCGTACGGCCTGCCCGAGTGGGGCCTCGATCCCGCCGACCAGGAGGAGTATCGCAGCCTGCACCGGTTCGCCGTGACGGAGCGCGATCTGTTCAAGACGCTGCCCATGATCCCGGGCGCGCGGAGGGTCCTGCGGAAGCTTTCCGGAGAAGGCTATCGCATCCGCATCATCACGCACCGGCTGTTCATCGAGTTCTTCCACGAACTGGCGGTGTCGCAGACGATCCACTGGCTCGACTACCACGGCATCCCGTACTGGGACCTCTGCTTCATGAAGGCCAAGGACCAGGTCGGCGCCGACATCTACATCGAAGACACGCCCAGCAACGTGCTGGACCTGCGGGCGGAAAGTCTCTTCGCGATCTGCTTCGCCAACAGCACGAACCGCGACATCGCCGGACCCCGGGCCGAGAACTGGGACGAGGTCTACGCGCTCGTGACGGAACAGGCCGGCGTGATCCGCGCCAAGCACGGCCGCTGAGGGACAGAGTTCGTCGGTCCTCGTCTGTGTGCCATGCCCGCATCTCCGAAGGAAGGGCGGGCATGCCAAGGGCCGGCCGAACCTAACATGCCCACGCTGCTTCGCGACGTGGGCATGGCACACAGAGCGATCGAGCCAGACCTATAAGAACCGTCGGACGAGCGGCTGCTGAGACCTCGCCGGGGGATTGTTCGGCCCGCGGCAATCGCGAAGATGGACGCCTCCGCCTGGCTTCCGCTACCGCACCGCTTCGGAGTCGCGACATGAATAAGTGGCCGATCGGCGTCTTCACCAGCATCGACGCCGGCCTGGGCGTCCACCTGGACGTCGCTTCGCAACTGGGCGTTCCCACGATCCAGCTTCACGCCCCCCACCGTTCGACCCGCACGCCGGCCAAGGCGAAGGAATTTCTCGAGCGACTGAAGGGCCTCGATATCGAACTGACCTGCATCTTCGGCGGGTTCGAGGGCGAATCGTACGCCGACATCCCGACGGTGGAGAAGACCGTCGGACTCGTCCCCCAGGCGACCCGGGCCGAGCGTCTGGCGGAGATGAAGGAGATCGCCGACTTCGCGAAGGAACTGAACTGCACCGCGGTCGGCCTGCATATCGGCTTCGTACCCCACAACGCGCACAAGGAAGAGTTTCAGGGGACGGTCGAAGTCGCGCAGGATCTGCTCGACCACTGCAAGAAGAACGGCCAGAACGTCCATCTGGAGACGGGGCAGGAGACCGCAGAGGGCCTGTTGACGTTCATCCTGGCGACGAAGCGGGACAATCTGTTCGTCAACTTCGACCCGGCCAACATGATCCTGTACGGCACGGGCGAGCCGCTCGACGCGCTCAAGAAGGTCGGCAAGTACGTCCGGAGCGTCCATTGCAAGGACGCCAAATGGTCCAGCAAGCCGGGCGAGACGTGGGGTCAGGAAGTCCCCCTCGGCGAAGGCGACGTCGACATCGAAGCCTACCTTCGCACGCTCGACGAGATCGGCTATACCGGGCCGCTGACCATCGAACGCGAGATCCCGCAGGAAGCCGAACGCCAGAAGGCCGAGATCGGCCACGCCGCACTGCTGCTCAACGATTTGAAGCGAAAGCTCGGCGCGGCGTAGCGTTTTCGCGACCGCCGCTGCTTTCGTCGGGATCGCCCTATCGGCGAGATCTACGCCGACGCGTCGCCCAAGCTTTCCATCTCCGCCCGTCGGAGGGGCGGATGGAAATTGCACGGTGCGTCGGATCGCTTTCGGCCCGCCGTTCGCTCTCTATCCGATGATCGTCTTACCGTCATCGATCAGGGAGGCAGAACGGTGTATGCCATTTATCGTGATTCCCGCGACGCTCGACCGTTCATCCTGCGTCGCTTCGATTCCGACCGACAGCGTCCGCTAGGAAGCGAAGTCTATCGGGGCAGCGACCTGGGCGAGGTGCGATCGTTCCTCGCCGAGCGTTGCGAAACGCGGCTGGAAAATCACGACCGCGAGCCGCGGCATCCGCAGAGCCTCGTCGAACTCTGGGTCAAGCCGCGGTAGGCGCTGCGGTCTCGCGGGGCGACTTGCCCAAGGGCGGCGCCCCGCACGTGGCGAAACGCCGCGCCGTAGGGTGGTTCAAGACCCTACCCACTGGTCCGTCTATCGCTCGATGCTAGGTATGGGTGCCATGCCCACGTCGCGCAGCAGCGCGGGCCTGTTAGGTTCGGGCGGCCCTTTGCATGCCCACCCTGCCTTCGGCGATGTGGGCATGGCACAGAGAAGAGTCGACCCTGATGTCGACCGATCGACGAGCCACTTCGAGATGAGCGTCGTCGTCGCTCAGAACCGCACTTCCAGCGTCATCTGACGACCGGGCGGCATGTGGAACTTGACGCGACCGTCGTCGATCGAGACGGGCGAGCGGCGCTTTTCGGGATCCTCGGCGGACCAGGCGTCCTGAATCGGCAGGAAGCACGAGAGCGTCGGCTGTGACGCCTTCCCCTGCGTTTCCTGCAATCGCAGTCGCCAGCCGACGGTTCGATCCCCTTCGAAGACGGGATCGATCGCCTCGACCAGCACGTTGCGCGCATCGACATGCAGCAGCCAGGCGTGCGACGGTCCGCGCGGCTTGCCGTTCGCCGCGATCGAGAGCGGATTGTGCAATAGCGACAGCGCTTCGTTCGCGGTCGACGGGGGATCCAGGCAGACGCCCAGGCGGAACGAACGCCGGCTCTCGCCGCGACAGACCAGGATCGCGTCGAGCATGCGGAAGCCCTGCCGGCGATGGTACGGCAGGCCGCCCGTCAGGATCGCCGTGCGCGATCCGGAGGCGTCGTCGATCTCCAGGAACAGCGGAGCCTCGATCCGCTTCGAGCGGGTCTTCTCCCGTTGCCAGCCGACGTTGCGGAACAGGTCCGCCGCCTCGTTCGCCCACGCGAAGCGGGCCGCGTAATGCGAGTTCCACGGATCGGCCTTCGGGTCGACCCGCACGTCCAGATCGATATCGATCTGCAAGGTGCGGCTGCCGCGGATCGCGCGGTAACGCTGCTCGAACCGGGCGTGCAGATCGCCGCTCTTGTCCATCAGGCGACCGCGGGTGACGATCTCTCCGCAGACGGCGGACGCGCAGGTCACCTGCATCTCGTCCATCGCCATGATCGAGTATTCCGCCGCGTCTTCGGCGTCCGGGCGCAGGTTGGCGCCCTTGGTCTTTTTCGCCGGCAGACGCAGGCCGAGCTGCTGCGACATGCGGTTGCCGCGCTTCTCGTAGACGTGCAGCGACGTCAGCGAACCGCTGGTCGGACTGATCAGCGCCTCGAAGAACTCGTTTCGCAGGACGCCCTCTTCGGCCAGCGGCGTGCTGTCGCCGCGCGACTTGCCGGCGCCCGCGGTCGCGAAGACGAAGCCGGTCGACGGAACGTCGGCGACGACCTGCGTCTTTCCCTTCCATTCGCCGGCAGAGTAGATGGGGCGCTCGACCTCCGGCACGCCCTGCAGCGGCGTATCGAGCAATCCCACCCGACGCGCGAAGCTGAAGGGCTGCACCAGCAGCGCGCCAGCACGACCGTCAGCGGCCGCGGGCACGATCGAACCCGATAGTTCGCGCAGAGCTTCCCGTTCGACCGCTTCGATCTCGGCGTCGAGCGATTCCGGAGCCGGTTCGTCGATCTCCACCTTCGGCTCCGCGCTCTCGGCAGCTGGCGCGGGCGAAGCGTTCGACTCCTCTTCGGGAACGACCTCGATCTCGACCTCTTCTTCCACCGTCCGGGCGAGTTGCTTCTTTTCCGCCTGCGTGAAGGCTTCGAGCGTCTTCTCGCGGAGTTCGTCGACGCGCGCCGCGAGCGCGGGCCGCGTCCTGACGAGAGCGGCAGAGAGCGCGACCAGTCGCGAGACGCCTTCGATCCGGATCCAGCGACTCCACAAGCTGGCGACCGAGGAGAGCGGATCGACCCGGCGGCGAATGATCGCCTGCTTGAAGTAGGGCGACGTATAGCGTTCGCCGTCGAAGCGATCGACGTGGCCCGGCTCGCTCGTGCGGGCGAAGTAATCGGAGAGCGTGACGAACGACCCGAGCGCCCTGGTGTACTTCCCCGCGCGACGCAGATCCTCCATCCAGGGCGAGGCCTGATTGGGCCAGTGGGCGAACAGGAGCGTCGCGACGTGATCGGCGTCCATCGACTCGCCGAGCTTGCTGGCCAGGCGGAGGAACGTCTCGGGCAGCGACGCCTGGAGCGGCGTCCGCGCGATGGCGGAGATCGAGCGTCCGTCCTGCCCTTCCCAGCCGGTCTTCACCTGGCTGCCTTCCGGCGTCTTTCCTTCGTCGAACGCGATGTGCAGCGCCGACTTGTAGCCCAGATCGATCAGCGTCCCGGGGAGCGAAGGCCCGAGGCCGAAACGTCGTCGTCCGTAGGTCGCCGGCGCCCGACCGAGCAGCCGTTCGTACATCTCCCGTCCCGCGGCGAGCGCATAACGCGCCGCGCCGGGCGGAAGAAGCGGAAGCGGCAGCTCTTCGCCGTCTCCGCCCGCGAGATCGAGCTGATCCGACGCGACGGCCGTCTTCAGCAGCGCGAACGTCTCGGGCTCTTCCGCGGCGATCTTCTCCAGCGTCGCGCCGGAGAGGAGCAGGTTTCGCGGATCGTCGCGGCGCAGCTCCGCGCGGAGGCTTTCGCGCAGCGCGGTGTCCGCCGTCATGACGACTTCGATCAGGAACGCGTCGACCGGATAGTAGTGATCGCGTTCTTCGGCCAGCACGTCGAAGCACTTCTGCAGACGGTCCTTCGTCTCGTCGTCGCGACCTTCCACGAGCGCCTTGGCCGCGGAGACGACCTGATCGCGGAAGTAGGTCTCGTCGAGGTTGCTGGAATAGCGCATCTGCCGCGTGAGCAGTTGCACCATCAGGAAGCAGTAACCCAGCGCGTGAAAGTCCTGCACCCGATCCTGATCGAGCGCGTCCGGCCCCTGCTCGCTCGGCAGAATCTCCACGCCGGCGAGCGCCTCGGCAAGGATCGCTTCGCGGGAGGTCTTCTTGCGGATCAGTCGGGCGCCGGCCTCTTCGGCACGCTGGGCGAAGCCGGTGGGCAGGTCGTTCCCCGAGAGTTCCGGCACGAGGATCAGCCGGCCTTCGATTTCGGTCGGGGGATCGTCGATCCGCTTCCAGCGGGGCATATCGCCCGCGGCGGCGAGCAGCGACGGATGCCAGGCCGCGGTCCAGTTCGCGAGCAGGGCGTTGGCGTTCTCGCCCGTATGATGGGTCGGGAAGTCCTCCAGGCTGTGACAGGGGAGGAGGATCAGGATCGCTCGATATCGCATCCGCGCACGCAGCAGGAGGACGGGGGGAAGCCGTGATCCGGGCGCGCGCGGCGCCGCCGCCGGAAGCGGAACGGCATCTCCCCCTGAACCTTGGGGGCGCCATTCACGCCGAGCGCCGGCGAACTACCGAACGGTCCAGCTAACGACGTTCGGCCGGCGTTCATTGTGATCGCCGAGGGGCGCGCTCTCAAGCGGACGAGATGCGGCAGCGCGTCGACGCTCAGAACGCTCTCGCCGCGGCGCGTTCGGCCGGAGCTTCCGCCTGGTAGGGCAGAGGGGCGAGATAGCGCTCGTTCAGATACGACCAGGCGAAGAAGGCGTTGACGCTGAACAGGATCGTCGACAGCGTCAAGGCAGCGGCCTTTTCGACCGGCTCCCAGGCGCGGAGCGCGTCATCGCTCGCGACAGGGGCATGATAGACCGTCACGTGGGAGAGCAGGGCGCTGTAGCCGAAGCCGGCGATCGACAGCGCCAGCGAGAACGGAAGCATCGCCGGCGACGCGTAGGAGACGACCGTCAGAATCAGCATGGCGACCAGCATGCCGAAGCAGACGTATCCGCGACGCCAGAGGGGCACCTCGCTCCAGTCCGCCGGTTCGGGAGCCGCGTCGCGAACGCTACGCAGCGGGAGCGCTTCCGGTCCCGGCGCTTGGTAGGGATTCGACGATCGGTCCACGGCATTCCCCTCTCGAATCGCCCAGTTCGCAGGACGGGTCCTGCCAAGCGGCATTCTAGGCAGGCGTCGCTGCCGAAGCGAATCGCGATCACGACTATAATGAGGGTCGATCGTTCCGCCGCGCGATCCTCTCTCTCCTCGCGACGGCGCCGATATCGAGTCGTCCGCTCGACTTCCGACTCGTTGCTTCGGGCGCGACGACCTGTTCCCCGAGACCTGAGTTCCTGACGCGAAACGCGATGGATGTCCTGACGTTACGCGACCTTCTGGACCGACCGGTCGAGAGAGGCGACTGGTTCCGCTCTGCCGGCCTGCACGACGTCGAACGGGCGTCGCGGAATTTGGCCGGGATGGCGGAGGCGGGAATACCGCTCGATCTGCTGGCCGTGGTCGCCGATCAGCTTGCCGGGGCGCTGCCGCACGCGGGAGACGCCCAGCAGGCGCTCGACCGGCTCGAAACGTTCATCCGGAACGCGCGTTCGCCGCTGGCGCTGGCGGCGCTGTTCGAGCGCGATCCGACCGCCGTCGAAGAGTTCGTCTTCGTCTGCGGCGCCAGCGAGCGCCTGGGCGAGATCCTGGCGACCGATGCGGAAAGCTACGACCTGCTGCGCCTGACCGAGGGGCTGCCCGTCGCGCGGGAAGCGCTGATCGCCGACCTGGCGAGCGAAGTCGATGCGCTGCATGACGAGCGCGACGTCGCGGCGAGCCTGCGGCGCTTCGAACGACGCGAAACGCTTCGCATCGCGTACGGCGATCTGGTGCGAGGACTCCCGCAGCAGGTCGTCGCCCGGCAAAACGCTTACGTCGCCGATGCCGTCCTCGAAGGGGCGCTGCGTTCGGCCCGCCGGAAACTGGAAGCGTCCCGCGGCGTGCCCCGACTGCCGGACGGGCGCAGCGCCGGCTTCGTCGCGCTCGCGATGGGGAGCCTGGGGGGAAGCGAACTCGATTACTCCCAGGAGATCGAGCTGGTCTTTCTCTACGAAGGCGACGGCCAGACCGACGGTTCCCGCCGGACGTCGAACGCGGAATTCTTCGAACGGCTGGCAAGCGCCCTGCTCAAGCTGCTCGTCGAGCCGACCGAATTCGGCCAGGGCTATCGCGTCGATCTGCGTCAGCGACCGAACGGCATCGCCGGCCCGATCGTCCATTCCGTCGATCAGGCCTATCGCTATTACGACCTGCAAGGTCGGACTTGGGAACGACAGGCCTACGTCAAGGCGCGACCGGCAGCCGGCTCGATCGAGCTGGGCCAGGCGTTTCTCGCGCGACTGGAGCCGTGGATCTATCGCCGGTATCTTTCGCGCGCGGACATCTCCGGCATCAAGGCGCTCAAGCGGAAGATCGAGCTTCGCGCCGAGCGGGAGGGAGGAACGCCTCGCGATCCGATGCTCTGCCGCGGCGGCTCGCGCGACGTCGAGTATTCCGTGCAGTTCCTGCAGTTGCTCAACGGCGGCGAACTGGACGAGGTGCGCGGCACGAGCGTGCTCGAAGCGCTCGACGGTCTCGCGGAAACCGGCTGTCTGACCGATCAGGAGCGTTCGCAACTCGCCAGCGGTTACGACTTCCTGCGCACGGTCGCGCACCGCCTGCAACTGACGTTCGATCGCGAAACGAAGACGTTGCCGGAGGAGCCGGGCGAGCTGGCGCGCGTCGCCAAACTGGTCGGAATCCGCGGCGAGCAGGCGGACGTCGACGTCGATCGCTTCGAGGCCCGGTTCGCGCAGGCGACGACCACCAACCGCGAGATTCTCGACCGACTGCTGCGGGAAGCGTTCGCCGACGAGTCGCCGGTGGACCCTGCGGTCGATCTGGTGTTCGATCCGCATCCTGCCCCGGCGTTCGTCGAGCAGGCGCTCGCCCCGTACGGCTTCCGCGACGTTCCCGGCGCTTACGCGAACCTGATCGCCCTGGGTCACGAACGCAATCCGTTTCTCTCCACGCGTCGCTGCCGGCACTTTCTGGCCTCGATCGTGACGCCCCTGCTGGCGGCGATCGCGCGGTCGCCCGATCCGGACGCCACGCTGGTGAATCTGGCGCGCGTGAGCGAGTCGCTCGGCGGCAAGGGCGTGCTGTGGGAGCTGTTCAGCTTCAACGCCGCGACGCTGGAACTTTACGTGCGGCTCTGCGGATCGAGCGACTATCTCTCGGGCATTCTGACCAGCTCGCCCGGGATGATCGACGAGCTGCTCGATTCGCTCCTGCTCGACCGGTTGCCGACGCGCGAAGGCCTGCGACGCGAACTGGACGAACTGACGCGCAACGCCGAGGATCCCGAGCCGATCCTGCATAGCTTCAAGAACATGCACCACCTCAACGTCGGGGTGCGCGACGTGCTCGGCAAGGAAGACCTGCAGGCGACGCATCGGGCGCTGGCCGACGTCGCGGAGGTTTGCCTGGAGCGACTGATCGCGATCGAACGGCATCGGACCGAAGAGCGCCTGGGCGTGCCGACGATCGTCGACGAAGAGGGAGGCAGCCGACGCTGCGAGCTGTTCGTGCTGGGGCTCGGAAAGCTCGGCGCGCGGGAGCCGAACTATCACAGCGACCTCGACGTGCTGTTCCTGTACGAAGGGGACGGCACGACGCGGCATCGAAATCCGAGCCGCCAGACGACCAATCGCCACTTCTTCAGCGAACTGGCGCAGCGGATCGTCAAGGTCTGCAACGAGCGGAGCGCGTACGGTCGCCTGTTCGATCTCGACGCGCGGCATGGACCGGCAGGTCGCGAAGGGCCGCTCGCCGTTTCGCTGGAAGACTTCACGCGACACTTCGCGGAGGAGGGGGCCCCGCTGCGCGAGCGTCAGGCCCTGCTCAAGGCGCGCGTCATCGCCGGACCGCCGGAGTGGCGCCAGGGGGTCGCGATTCTCGTCGAAGAAGCGCTCCGCGGCGTCCCCTGGCGGAGAGAGTTCGCGGAGTCGATCCGCTCGCTCCGCTATCGCATGGAAGAGAACGCGACCGACCGCAATCTCAAACGCGGATCGGGCGGCACGGTCGACATCGAATTCGCTGTCCAGATGCTGCAGCTGAAGGCTGCGCAGGATCGGCCCGAGACGCTCGTGCCCGGAACGCTGGACGCGATCGAAGCGTTGCGATCGGCGGGCGCGCTCTCGGACGAACTGGCGACTTCGCTGGCGGAGAACTACCGCTTTCTGCGGAGGGTCGAGCTCTGCCTGCGGCTGATGAACGCCTCCGCTCGGCATGATCTGCCGCAGGACGAAGGCGAACTGAAACGCCTGGCTTACCTGCTGCGCGAACCGGACGAGATGGGCCTCGCCGCGCAGTGCGCGCGCGTACGCACGCAGAACCGCGAACTGTTCGAATCGATCTTCGCCGAAGAATGCGGCGAACGCGCGACAGCTTGATAGGGCAGATCGTCGCGTCGTCGTTGGCGGGTCGCTGACCCACCGGAAGAACTTATTCGCGCATGTGTGGCATGCCCACGTCGCGAAGCAGCGTGGGCATGTCAGGTTCGGGCGGCCCTTGGCATGCCCGCCCTGCATCCGGCGATGTGGGCATGGCACATCGCCGGCAATGCAAGTCCGCTCGCAGATCGGCTTCCGGAAAAGGTGGGTCAATGACCCACCCTACGAAGGGAGGTTACTGCGAAGGGGCTCGCCTGCTTCCGTTTCGCTTCCTCGATCGCTCGCTGGAGTGTTCGAAAAAAAGGGCGACGTCGCCTGGCAGGGGCGCTGTATGCGGTCGTCGTGGGCAAGTCAGGAGTCGAAGAGCCTAGGATTT
The DNA here is from genome assembly GCF_056501455.1 of Lignipirellula cremea. Classification (NCBI taxonomy): domain Bacteria; kingdom Pseudomonadati; phylum Planctomycetota; class Planctomycetia; order Pirellulales; family Pirellulaceae; genus Lignipirellula; species Lignipirellula cremea. The sequence goes on along the minus strand of NZ_CM151415.1, from coordinate 2,342,907 downwards.
CGACTGTGACACCTGGGCCGGCGCTTTATCCCCGCCAGAAGAACGATACGCGCAGAGTGGCGCAGAAGGCGACACTTTTCTTTTCGGGGCGACGGGATCGCACGATCGCGGCGAACATCTGAGCGGGGGGTGCGACCCCCCGAGTCCGGATCGAACGCCGAAGCAGAAAACACGGAGGGCTTACACCCCTCCGCTCGCCTGATAGACGAAGCGACGATTCAGGCCTTCTGCTCGAGCGTTTCCAGCAGGAACGAGTCGGCGGGGGCGGGGCGACCGAAGAGATAGCCCTGGATCAGGTCGAAGCCGAGTTCGACGCAAGCGTCGCTGTCGGCTCGCGTCTCGACCCCTTCGGCGAGCGGCGTCACGCCGAGTTCCTTCGTCATCGCGACGAGGCTCTTCAGCATCAGCCGCCGCGAAGCGGGCGCGTCGGCGATCCCCTGCACGAGCTTCATGTCGAATTTGAGATAGTCGGGCGGCACGTCGATCAGTTCGAGCAGCCGGGCCTGACCCGCGCCGAAATCGTCGTACGCGATGCCGATCGACAGGTCGAGCAGCGACTGACGGAGCGACCGCATCTCTTCCGGGCTGGTGACCGCGGATTCGTGGATCTCCAGCACCAGCGACATGTCCGGGAACTCGGCCCGCGCTTCGGAAAGCGACCGGACGAGCGACTTCACGTCGCGGAGTTCTTCCGGGTGCGTGTTGACGAAGAGCAGGAAGTTGGGCGCGAAGCGTTTGCCGGCCAGCAGCCCTTCTTCCCGGAAGATCCGGCTGAGCTGCGATTCCTGCTTGAGCTGCGCGGCGGCGTGGAACATGGCCTTCGGATTCTGAAGTCCGAAGAGCCGGCTGCGGCCGAGAATCTCGAACCCGATGACGCAGTTCGCCGTCGGGTTGACGATGGGCTGGAAGAAGGGGACGACCGCGCGATCCTTCATCAGGCGATCGAATTGCAGGTAGGCGAGCGCCTGGTCGCCGCCGTCATGCAGCAGCGTCCCCTGCTGGGTCGCAATGCGGGTGCGCGAGACGCGAAAGACCAGGTCGGCGAACTGCACCAGGTCGCCTTCGGCGACCGTGGATTCGCCGCGCAGTCGCGCGCCGTTGACGTAGGTGCCGTTCGTGCTGCCCAAATCGCGCAGCGTCAGCGCGCCCTGTTCTTCGACGAATTCGGCATGCTTGCCGGAGACGGCGGGACTGTGCAGTTGCAGCGAAACGTCGCTTCGTCGCCCGACCGCGAAGGGAAATCTCTCCATGGAGACTCGCACGCTCGGCTCTTCCGTGCCGAGTTGCCCCTCGAGCGACCAGACGCCGGTCGCGGACTTCGCAGAAAAGGTGATCGCCGACATCGCCCAGCCGCCTGTGCTGTTTCTTGCGGTTCCGGCCAAGTGAGCCCCTGCGGAACGTAGGCAAACCTAGAACGTCCGCAGGCAGGAGACGACAGTTCGATCGTTTCCGCGCACCGGATTTCGGCTGGGCAGACCCCCCTTAAGCCGGAAGACGCCGGTCGTAGCGGACGTGACGGGATCCGATGGCCTGCGAGGCGACGCGCGGACCTTGTGATTCGTCGCTTCTCTTGACCCCGGAGCGCCAGTCTCCGAAGGAGCGTTCGGCAAAATCCGGAGAATCTCGTCCGTCGGCATGATCGCTAAAGTCGGCGCCGCCGGAACGTCGAAGCCTATCGAGTAACGGCGCCAGAGGTCCGCGCGCCGACTCGACCGCCGTCGGAACGAGTCCGAACGTGGCTAGATCGATGAAGATTTTCTGCAGAGCCGGCGCCTCTTCGGCCGAGGGCTCCGCCTCGACGAGCCGCGCCACCTCGCGAACGCTCCGACTGGCGTTTCGTGCGCTGCGCCACGCCGTTCGTCCGGCGCTGTCAGGGCTCTGCATCGCGATGACGCTGGCAGGCGGCTGCGGACGGGCGTACTACCGCGAACAGGCGGACGCCGATGCGGCCTATCTGACCGCCGAGAAGAAGATCAGTCCGCACTTTCCGCTGGTGAAGAGCTCGATCGCGATCAGTCCCCGGTCGCGCATGTTCGACCCGTTCGATCCCGATCATCCGCCCCTTCCGCCGGACGATCCCTTCGCTCACATGTACATGAATGAGGTGGACGGGAAGAAGGGCTACCCCCACTGGAACGACTGGGGCCAGTCGCGCGTCGTCGAGAATCCGTACTGGCTCGCCTGTCTGCCGACGGACGAGGAAGGGTGCGTCGTGCTCACGGCGGACAAGTCCGTCGAGCTGGCGCTGCTCCATTCGCCGGACTACCAGGAAGCCCTGGAAGATTTGTACCTGTCCGCGCTCGACGTGAGCTTCGAACGGTTTCTGTTCGACTCGCAGTTCTACGCCGGCGTGGAGACCTTCTTCACGTCCGACGGCCCGCTGCGACAGGGGGCGAACGGCGAGTCGTCCAGCACGCTGGCGGTCAACGCCTACTCCACCGGCCAGCGCCCGTTCTCGATGCAGAAGCAGTTCGCCGCCGGCGGTACGCTGGTCGTCGGGCTCGCCAACTCGCTGATGTGGGAGTTCTCCGGGCCTGATACGCAGTCGGCGTTTACGGTCCTCGACTTCTCGCTGATCCAGCCCCTGCTGAAGAACGGCGGGCGCGAACGCGTGCTGGAACGCCTCACCCTGGCCGAGCGCACGCTGCTGGGCAACGTCCGGCAGATGGAGCGCTTTCGCCGGGGCTTCTACGTCGAGATCGTCACCGGTCGCGACTCGGGCAGCGCACCCAGTCGTCTCGGCGGCGTCTTCGGCGGAGCCGGTCTCTCAGGCTTCTCCGGCGTAGGCGGCGGCTTCGGCAATCTCGGCGGCGGCGGAGGAGGCGGCGGTCTCGCAGGCGGCGGAGGAGCGGGCGCCGCGTCCGCAGGCGGGTATCTCGGACTGCTGCAGCAGCAGCAGGAGATCCGCAATCTCGAAGCCAACCTCGCCCGGCTGCGAGTCAATCTGTACGAACTGAAGGAGTTCCGCGACGCCAGCGAAATCAAGATCGGCGCCGATCCCGCGGCAGAGGCCGAAGATGTGGTGCTCGGTCTGGCTCAGGAGCAACTCCAGGTTTCGCAGGCGCAGCAGGCGGTGTTCGAAGCCGAAGGTCAGCTCCTGAACTCGGTCGTCTCGTATCAGAACCAGCTCGACAGCTTCAAGACGACGCTCGGTCTTCCCCCTTCGCTCTGCGTGAAGATCGAAGACCCGATGCTCGATCCGTTCTATCTGCAGGACGTTTCGATCCTGCCCGAACTGGGCCAGGTTTCCGACGGGCTGACCGAGATCCGCGACGTGCGGGACTCGTCGCGTAACTTGCGCAACCAGGCCCGGCAGGCGCTCTTCGCGGCGTACGGAGCGCGAGCGCGTCGCGAGGCGGCGCCGGATGCGCCTTTGAACGACGCGCCTGAGAACGTCGACCCGGCGGCGCCGGTTCCGCCGATCGACGGAGATCTGCCCGCGCCGCCCGCGGTACTGGAAGAACTGGCGGAACCTGCCGCCCCGGCAGGAGCGCCCGATCGCGAAGCCATCGAAGCGACCGACGAGCAGATCGCGGCCAACCTCTCCGCGGCGATCGCGCCGTACGTTCGGCAACTCGATCTGGAACTGGGAAGCCTGATGACGTTCGACTTCCTCGCGCTCTCCGAACGTCTGGAGAAACGCGAGCCGGAGGTCTACGAACGGCTGCGCGCCAGCATGGCCGACGTCCGGGAACGCGTTCCCCACTGGCGGGAGGGTCTGACCGACGCGAACGTCGAAAAGGAGACGCTCTTCTATCTGAAGTCGCAGGCCGAACTCGGTCGTCTGGGGCGCTCCGTTTCGGAGGCCGTCGACGCCGAACTGAACCGCCGCGGACTGATGGACGAATACACGTCGCGACCCGACCGGATGAAGTCGCTGTTCGGGGAAATCGACGTCGCGATGGCGCCCCTTTCGGGTTCGGTTCGCCTGTGGTGGGACGCCGTCAACGGCGAAGCGCTCGAAGCGACGCGGCAGATGACCTCCACGGTGCCGGACCTGCGGGAGATCGAGATCGACGATCGCACGGCGCTGGAGATCGCACAGTTTTACCGACGCGACTGGATGAACGCCCGGGCGAGTCTGGTCGATACGTGGCGTCTGATCTGGTTCAACGCCGATCAGCTTCAGGCCGGCCTGGACCTGGTCCTGCAGGGCGACGTGCAGAACGTCGGGGACAACCCGATCAACTTCAACAAGAGCACGGGCCGCATTCGTGCGGGCTTCCAGTTCGACGCGCCGCTGACCCGGCTCGGCGAGCGGAACACCTACCGCCAGTCGCTGATCGAGTACCAGCAGGCAAGGCGGAGCTACTACCAGTACGTCGACGGCGTGTCGCAGACGCTGCGTACGGAGCTGCGCACGATCGAGGCGAACAAGATCAACTACGAGATCCGCAAGCAGGCCGTGCTGAACGCGATCGAACAGATCGACGTGAACGAACTACTGCAGCAGCGGCGGCGGATCACCAACACCCTGACCGGACCGACCGCGGCTCGCGACGCCGTCCAGGCGCTCGCCGACTTGCAGCGTTCGCTGGACGACTTCCTGTCGGTGAAGGTGAATTACGAAGTGCTGAGGATGTCGCTGGACTTCGACCTGGGGACGATGGAGCTGACGCCTGACGGTCTCTGGATCGATCCGGGTCCGATCACGCCGGAGAACATGTACTCCGTGCCGATCTACCCCGATTGTCCGCTGCCCGATCCGCCGGACATTCTGCTGCTGCCGCCGAACAGTCAGCCGGCGACGGACCTCGGCCCCGATGCGGAGGAAGCGGTCGACCCGTCACGGCGGAATGCCGCCGAGACGCTGCCGCCGGCGGGACCCAACGGTCCCGTGCCGCCCGGCGTCGGGCCGAACGGTAGCGGCGCCAACCGGCCGATGCGTCTTCCCTCGCCGCCGGCGCCTGGAGACGCGCCGGGCCCGGGCGCCAGCGCAGCGAACGCGTCGATGTTCGAGCAACTGTGGGGACAGGAGTATCGCGAGGCTGCGGTTCCCGACCCGCACTCTCGTTACGGCGCCCACACGACCGAGCTTCATCCGCCGCGGAATCTGCGGCGGTAGGGGGCTACGTTCAGAAGTTGAAGTAGTAGTCGATGTAGATCATCCGACGCCCGGGGTCATAGGCGATGCGAGAATGTTCGCCTTCATCTCCGTTGCGTCCCGAGAGGGGCAGAAGCTCGACGCCTGGATGATTCAGATCGGGCGCCCACTCAGGAAGTTCGCGTCGCACTCGCTCCCAGCTTTCGCGGGTCGATTCGATCGTCTCCGAATCGCCGCCGGCGTACTGCCGCTTCAGATGTTCCCATGTTTCCGGTGTATACCGCAGTCGAGCGTAGGCGGCATCGTTGAACATCGAGTCGGTTGCAAAGACTTCCATGCCGTCGACGTCGAGCCCCGCTTTCTGCCATCGCTCGTGGTTGACGTGCAGGTAGTACGGCCACTCCTCCGGCGGGACCTCGCCCGGTGGTTGCGACAGGTCGTACCAGGCATACGCGAAGCAGCCGACAGGGCTGAGAACGATGGCAACCGCGACCACGACCGTCGCCGCGCACCCGTAGGAACGGTAGTCTCGCTGGAACGGCTGGGGCTTCGCCGCCGGTACGTCGAACGATCCGAGCGGCTCTCCTGAGCGTTCGGCGGCGGGCTTCTCCGGCGGGAGGTCCTTCATTGGCTCGCCTTTCCGTCTCGATTAACCTGGCGAAGCGACTCCTTCTATTGTGCTGCGTGTCCCCTTCCCCGCCGAGCGGAAAGCGCCGACATGGCGAAACCGATCGTCGAACTCGACTTCGTCGACTGGGAGCCGCTGCACCTGCGGTTCGTGCCGACGACGGAGTTCGCTGACCCGGAGTCGCTGGCCGCGCACGTCAGGACGTGGTTCGAAGAGAACGCCGCGAAGCCGCGTGCCGACTGCGACGTGCGTCATTTCGACGTGGGCGCGACGACCTCTGCCGGGGTCGCAGCGATCGGCGAACTGCTGACGCGAAAGGCCGTTCGCCGACTGGTCGATTCGGCGGCTCGCAAGTTCCCTGAGCTCGACCGGGTCGAACTGGGGGAGCGCATCGAAGGCGCGGCCGGCGGACTCTCCTTCGACTGGCTGACGCTGCCGGATGCTCGGGTTCCGGCGAACGCGAATCCGCCGATCGAGCGCTTCGCGATCTCGGCAGCCGCGGTGACGATCGGACAGTTCGAAGAGTTCATGCAGGCGACCGGCCACGTTCCGATGGCCGATCGGCTGGAGAACCAGCCCGGCTATCTGCTCGTCAACTTTCGCTTGAACTTCGGCAAGAGTCCGAAGATCCCCCTGTTCGGCGTGACCTACGACGACGCGGTCGCGTATTGCGAGTGGGCCGGACTGCGTCTGCCGACGGAGCCGGAACTCGACCTGTTCTTCCTCACGATGTGTTCGCTGGAGCGGAAGTTCGGCTGGACCGGCGAATGCTGGTCCTCGACGTCCGATGAAGAGGACCATTTCCTGATCCGGCATGGGCCCTATCGGAGGGAGTCGCTAAGCGATCCTGCGGAGCGCTATCGCAAACGTTTCCACCGGCATCAGTACGAGATGCTGGAGGCGCCCTGCTTCCGAGTGGCCCGTTCGCTTCCCCATCGGGGCAAAATCGCCGTAACTTTGTCGTGCGCTAACGGTTGAATCGGGAGGGGGGAGATCTGCGCTTCGCCGAATGGCGTCCGGAATCGTCGGAAGCCGAGAAACGCCGTGACTTTCGGTCATTTCGCGGATACGATGAGTCGGCATGGCGCAGGGGCGGGGATCCCTGTCCTGCGCCGCATTCCTGCCTCCTGATTCGTCGGAAGAGGGTCCGCCCCAAGCGGGTTTTCTTCCGCGTCGAAATCTCCCGCCCGACACGTCCGATCTGCTCGTCCGAGTGACGCCGTCGATCCTGCTGCGGGCATTGAATGCCGGGAAGCAGGCCCGCCGCATCCAGCGACGGAGATCGGAAGAAGCCTCTTCCTGCCGAACGCGGTTTCGCGTTCCGACCGAACGATTCGCAGAGGCCGCGATGAACGCCAGTCCCTCCCGTTCCAACCGACTTCCTTCCGGACGCCGCGGAGCGATGCGCCTGATCCTGGTATTGGTCGTCGCCGTGGCGATCGCCGGCGTCCTGGGGACGCTCTGGTATCGCAATGCGACCGCCGGGCCCGTGATCCCCAAGGACGCGATCTTCAGCGAGGTGACCGTCGGTCCCTTCGTGCATAGCGTCATGGCCGAAGGCACGACGGAAAGTTCCAACAACGTCGAAATCGAGTGCCACGTCTCCTCCCGCAACACGGCCTCTTCCGGGACGGCCATTCTCTGGGTCATCCCGGAGTCGACGCTGGTGGAGGAGGGGGACGTCGTCGTGAAGCTGGACGCCTCCGCGCTGGAGGTCGAACGCGATACGCAGAAGATCGCCTGCAATACGAGTCACGCCCTGAAGGAGCAGGCCAAGAACACCTACGAAGCGGCGATCGAGGCCAAACGCGAATACATGGAAGGGACGTACGAGCAGGAGCGGAAGCTGATCCTGAACGAGTTGTTCCTGGCCGAAGAAAAGCTCCGCCGGGCGAAGCTGTCGTACGACTCGGGCGTCGACCTGGTGGCCAAGAGTCTCGTGACGGAATTGCAGCTCGAAGGCGATCTCGTCACGCTCGAAAAGGCGCAGAACGAAGTCGACCTCGCCGAACTGAAGCTGCGCGTGCTGGACGATCTGACCAAGGAGAAGCAGCGGATCACGCTCGACAGCGCCGTCGCCACCGCCAAGGCGCAGTGGGGCGCCGAGGAGGAGAGCTACGCCCTGGAACTGAAGAAGCTCAGCGATCTCGAAGAGCAGATACGCAATTGCGAGATCAAGACGCCCTCCAAGGGGCAGATCGTCTACGCCAACGATTACGACTTCCGCGGCAACACGGAATTCGTCGTCGCGGCAGGCGCCCTCGTCCGCGAGGGACAGACCATCCTGCGGATTCCCGATCCGGACCGCATGCAGGTGAAGTCGATGGTCAACGAATCGCAGGTCGGTCTCGTCGACGCGGGCATGCCGGTCACCATCCAGCTGCGGGCGCTGGGCGGCGTGGAGATCGCGGGCGAAGTGAATCACGTCAACACCTACCACGAACCGCTCGGCTGGTCGCGCAGCACCAAGGAATACGCGACGATCGTCGAGGTGAAGGACAATTCCAATCCGATCCGCGCGGGGCTCACGGCTTCCTGCGAGATCGTCGTGAAACGCATCCCGAACGCGGTGCAGATCCCCGTCCAGGCGGTGACCGATCATGGCGGCAAGCGGTACTGCCTGGTCCGCAACGGCGACTCGATGGAGACGCGGGAGATCGAGGTCAGCGCCAGCAACGACGTGAAGATGGTCGTCGCCTCCGACAACCTGAAGCCGGGCGAGGAAGTCGTCCTCAACCCGCGTCGCTACGACGAGTTCCTTGAACTGCCGGTGCTGGCGCCCGAGGAAGAGCTCGCCCAGGACGATGACGACGGCCCCGTCGCTGCCGCGGGATCGGCGCCCGCCGACGGCGCTCCCGCCGGAACGGTCGCCGCAGGTCGAGGACCCGGCGCAGGCGCACCCGGACAAGTAGCTGGCGGTCCAGGCGGCCCGGGAGCAGGGAGCCCCGGCGGTGGGGGACACAACCCTGCCGAGATGCTGAAGCGTCTGGACACGAACGGCGACGGTTCGCTTTCGAAAGAAGAGCTGGCGAGCGTTCCCGAACAGTTCCGCACGCGACTGACGGCGCTCGACAAGAACGGCGACGGAACCGTCAGCGCCGACGAACTTCGCGCCATGCCTACGGGCGGACCTCCGGGAGCGGGCGGCCCTGGCGGACCAGGAGCAGTCGGCGGCGGACCTCCCGGCGCGGGCGGTCCTGGACCAGGCGCGCCTGCCGGCGGCAGTGCGGCGGTCGGAAGCTGAGCCGAAAGGGTACGCACCGCCATGAGCGCAACGAAGGCTTACACGCCGCCTCGACCCGATTCCGCCGGACAGACCGCGCCGGCCGCGGCGCCGGATGTCGCCGTCCGCATCGAGGAACTGAGCAAGGTCTATGCTCTGAAGGGGGAGACGGTCCACGCGCTTCGCGGCGTCTCATTCGAGGTCCCCCGGGGCGACTACATCGCGATCATGGGCCCCTCGGGTTCGGGCAAGAGCACGCTGCTGAACCTGCTGGCCTGCCTCGACCGGCCCTCTTCCGGCAGGTACTGGCTCGGCGGAGACGACGTCTCCCGAATGAACGATGACGAACTCTCCACCGTCAGGGCGTCGCGCATCGGGATCATCTTCCAGTCGTACAACCTGATCCAGCAGCTCACGGTGCTGGAGAACATCGAAGTCCCGCTGCACTATCTGGGACGCCTCAACCGCAACACGCGCGAGCGCTGCCGCGAACTGGCGGAACGCGTCGGCCTGGGCTCGCGACTGGGCCATCGACCCAATCAACTCTCCGGCGGTCAGCAGCAGCGCGTCGCCATCGCGAGGTCGCTGGTCAACGATCCGCAGTTCGTGCTCGCCGACGAAGCGACGGGCAATCTCGATTCGCATACGACGGCGGAGATCCTGGCGCTCTTCGAAGAGTTGAACCAGGAAGGCCGCACGCTGATCCTCGTGACGCACGAAGACGACGTCGCCCAGCATGCGAAACGCGTCCTGCGGCTGCGCGACGGGAATCTGCAGTTCGATCACGCGACCGAGAACCGCATCGTCGCCGTTCCCCCTCCCCCGCCCGCGGTCGGTTGATTCTTCCGCTGCTGCGCTCGTTCGTTTTCCTGTTCTGATCGTCCGAGACCCTGCTCGCCGTGTTTCGCACCTGGCTGCTCGCCCTGAAGAGCCTCACGCTCCACCCGATGCGATCGTTGCTGACGATCCTGGGCATCTTCATCGGCGTGGCGAGCGTGATCTGGCTGCTGGCGATCGGCGAAGGAATCAGCATCGAGGCCCAGCGTCAGATCCAGGGGCTCGGCGCCACGAATATCATCGTGAGGTCGGTCAAGCCGCCCCGCGAGAAGCAGACGAACAGCGCCGGCGGCGGGCCCGTTCCCTACGGGCTGACGCGGTCGGATTACCAGATGCTGATCGACAGCGTCCCGACGGTGGTGAGTTCTCTCCGCCTGCGGGAGATGCGCGCCACGTTCTTTCACGAACGCTGGAGCATGGACGGACGCCTCGTCGGCTGCTCGCCTGAGTACGACGAGATGCTCGGCCTGCAAATGGATCGCGGACGGTTTCTCACGCAGCAGGATCTCGACGATACGGCCAGTTACTGCGTCCTGGCCGATCGCGTGGCGGAAGAACTGTTCCCGGGACAGAACCCGATCGGGCAGCTCGTGCAGGTCTCGCAGGGCGAGGACTTCTACAAGGTCGTCGGCGTCTGCAAGCATCGCGAAGGGACGGCGGCCATCGGCGGATCGCTCGAGGCGCAGGAGTTCTCCCGCGATATCTACATTCCGCTGACCACGCTGCAGGCCCGCATCGGCGACTTCGTACAGTACCGCACGTCGAGCAGCCGCGAAGGAGAGATCCTGCAACTCTCGCAGATCACGCTCAAGGTCGGCAGCGTGGAAGAGGTGGAGCCGACGGCGGATCTCGTCAAGACGATCCTCAAGAACCACGACTACATGGAGGACGTCGGCATTACGGTGCCGCTGGAGCTGCTGCGTCAGGCCGAGGCGACGCGGCTGATGTTCATGCTGTTCATGGGCCTGATCGCCGCGATTTCGCTGCTGGTCGGCGGCATCGGGATCATGAACATCATGCTCGCCACGGTGACCGAGCGGACGCGGGAGATCGGCATCCGCCGGGCCCTGGGCGCCAAGCGGTTCGACATCGTCTACCAGTTCCTAGTGGAGACGACGCTGCTCTCGGTCGTCGGCGGCCTGACCGGCATCCTGATCGGCGTGATCTGCCCCTGGGTGGTCTGGTTCATTCGCGACGTGCTGGTGCAGAACTGGAACGAGGAGTTCTACAAGAGCCTGCCCGAGACGTTCCGCATCGTGAACCCGGTGCTGGTTCCGCTGAGCATTCCGCTGGCCTTCGGCATCGCCGTCGCGGTCGGCGTCGTCTTCGGTCTCTACCCCGCCATCCGCGCCGCCCGCATGGATCCGATCGAAGCGTTGCGGCACGAGTAGGGACGCGGACAGTCTGCTCCGAATCGCTCACTCCGCGGTCGTCGATTCATCGAACGGAACCCGAACGGGGTCTTCGTTCGCCCGGCAGACTTCCTCCTCCGTCGGAAACCGGCGGCGAGGCAGACTTACGTACGTGCGACCGTCCGCGGCTTCGCGACGACGGATGTCGGCCATGATGGCGGACAGATCGTTGTCGAACTTCGCGGCCAGCGCCCTTCGTATGGCTCGAATCTCTTCGACGATCGGATCGACTCCGTCCATACGCCGGCCTTCGCTCGGTCCGCCGAATCGTTCTGCCTCGGGGGACTGACGCCCCCCGCTCGCCGCTTCGGGAAAGAGCGAATCTTCCGATTGCGGGATCACCCCGTCCCCAGCCCCCGATCGTAGTTATCCAGATCCCGGGCGAAGAGACGCAGCTCGCTTTCGAACGTCTCGGGCGCGATCTTCCAGCGGGGCTGATCGGCGGTGTACTGCTTGCAGTGGGTTTCCAGCATGCGGAACAGAAACTTGAACATGTGCCGCGGCACGCGCAGGCTGCGGAGCGACTCGACCAGCCGTTCGCGACTCATCCGTTCGTCGAACAGATCCTTCAGCGTCACCTGCGTCCCGTCGGAGGCGCACGCCTTCAGCCGGGCGTCTGCGACGTCGTACAGCGCTTCGCCGGTCCAGTAGAACGACGGGATCATGTTCTGCTTGTCGAGGCGGGCCCGCTGATAGAACTCGCGGTCCTCGCGTTCGAGAAACTGCGACAGCTCCTTGGGGAGCATCATCTTCACGCCCAGGCCTTCGTGCCGGAGCAGCTTGTTGTCGAGCAGGGGCCAGACCAGGGCCTTCATCCGCTCGGGCTTGCCGTTGACGATCTCGGGCTCGTCGACGCGGTCCATGATCACGACGATGCCGGGGAAGCCGAGCGTCTTGAACACGCTCTGAAGCTTTTCCAGCATCGCGTAACGATCGTCGTTCCGGTCGGCGCCCGGCAGCGGCTGCTTCTGGATTTCCGACTGCGGGAAGGAGGCGAAGATCCGACGCAGCGCGGGCGGATCGTACTTGCCCACGCGGACGCTGCGCATCAGCGCGCGGCTCGTCCGCCAGGCCTTCCAGTAGATCAGCCCCTGCCAGATCCACCCTGCCCCGACGAAGGCCGCGATGCCGAGGATCCCGAAGATGAGGTACCAGACCGATTCTTTCAGCGGCTCGAACCAGCCGTTCGACAGGGCCATGACGACCAGTACGATCGCCGCGACGCTCCAGACGGCCCCGACGATCGTCGGAATCCAACTCGGCCAGAGCGAGTAGCCGAGTTTGCCGGCCAGACGCGTCCAGCGTTTGTACTGCGTCTCGCCCGTGCTCCGGTCGTAGCAGGCCGCGAGCAGGAGAAAGTCGCGGGCCTGGTAACGATCGAGATCCGACAGCGCCTCGGGGCGAATGCGCGAGCCCGATTCCCGGCTGACGTGCTTCGCCTCCAGCACCTGATCGACGGCCTCGGTCGTCGCCAGGTAGAGGATGCTGTCCATGTGGTCCCACAGGCCCCAGCGCTCCAGCGCCTTCTCCGGCTTCCAGCGCTGCGGGAAGCGGGTGCGGAACTGTTCCAGGAACGGATTGAAGTCGTCGTACTGGACGATGAAGCTGCGCGCGTCGGGCCGCTTCTGGTTGTGCTCTTCCAGGCGGCGGACGATCTGCATCCGCATCGCCGTCTTTCCGGCGCCCTTTTCGCCGAACACGATCGACGTCGACGGCTCCCGCGGATCGCCGAAGACCTTGTCCCAGGCGGGGTGGAAGTTGCTGTCGATGCAGTAGTCCTTGAAGACCGGGTCGGTCTGGGCGTCCTCGTCCGAAAACGGGTTGCGGTGAATGCCGTAGTGGTCGAAGAACTGCTGCGGAATCATGTCGCTCTCTCAGCGGCGCATCGGACATGCGGCGTCGGAACCAGCCGAACGGGCCGCCGGGAGGCGTCCAAAGGAATGGACGACGCCCTCGGTAAATATAGCCGAGCTTTCCCGATTCGGCGCCCTGTGCGGGCGGACCCTCGGTTCGATCGCTCCGATTCCGCAGGCGGCAACGAAAAAGCCGACGCTGCGGAGAGCGTCGGCTTCGTCGAACTCAAGAACGCGGCCTGCGGCGAAGCGAGTTCGCCGGGCGCGATCACTTCACCTTCACGTCCTTCATCATCTTCTTGAAGGCTTCGGCCTGGGCTTCGATCGTCTTGGCGGGGCCGTACATCTTGATGAAGTAGTCGCCGTTTTCCTTCGTGCTGACGATGCCGGCGATCATGCGGTAGTTCTCCTTCGACACCGCGGGGGCGAAGGGGCCCAACTGATCCTTGTACGTGCCGGAGATGTCGACCACGATCACTTCGGCGTCGCCGACGGTCGATTTGTCCTGGAACGTCTTTTCCGCGGTGGCCGAGCCGTCCGGCTGGCTGAACTGTCCGATCCAGCGGTCGACGTTCGCCTTCACCCCGCCGCCCGCGCCCATGACGGTCACGCGGGCGCCGCCTGCATCGCCTTCCGCCGCGGGGGCGAGGTATTCGTACTCGACGATGTTGGTTTTCGGCTGCTTCTTCTCCCACGCTTCGGGGGCGACGAGCGTCACCTTGCCGTCGGCAAGCGCGATCGTCTTGTCGTCCTCCGCGGCGCGGGCGGTCAGGCCCGCGAAGGCGAACGAGCAGAGGCAGGCGAATGACAGGGCGGCGACGCGAAGCATCGATCGAACTCCGGGAGAATCGGCAGGACGCGACCTTCGTCGCGCGGGAAGAGACCTCGGTCGAACGCAGCCGCGACCGGTGCGTTCCGACCCTGCCATCTTACCTTCCTGCATCCGCCGATGCAGCGCTTACGGGCGCAGCGGTCGTCCGCCGGAGGCGCGAACCTCGGCCGCGCTCGGGGCATCTAGATCTTCGCTCGACGGAACCGGTCGCGACGCAGGTCGCAGGGGTTCGGAACGACGCCGCGGGATTCTTCGGAATCGGGGCGAAAATTTCGAGAACCTCGCTTGCCCGGGAGGTTTCGCCCGAGCATCATTTCATTGTCGGTTCACGCTACGCCGCGTGAGGGACTTGTTTCTGACCGGACGTTCTCGGCTTCTAACGGCATTGATGCCGGGAAGTTCGGCTTCTCGAAACTGAAAGGAGGTGATCGGTGACGTTTGCCGCTTCATGCCAGGGGGGCTTCGCCGCCTGATAGTGGCGTGCTGTCTGTCGGACAGCCCCCACGTCTTCAGATCGCCTTTCGCGATATCTCCGAAGACGGCCCGAGCGACCTCAGCGTCGCTCGGGCTTTTTTCGTTTGCGGAGCGCCCGATTTCGATCGATGGCCTCCGATCGCTACGATGGGGGGCATGAAGGACAACCAGCGGGGTCCGGTCGAAGGCGCTTCGATCGCGCGACGGAACCTGATCGAGGACGAGCTTCCCGATCTGCCGCGACTTCCCATCGACCGCGCGGCGTTTCTCGTCACGCTGCTGCTCTGCCTCGCGGCTCCTGCCGGGCTCTTCGCCGTCTATCTCTCGGCACGGTCGGCCGAATGGACCGAGCCGCTGATCGCGACGGCCTTCCTCACGATCGGCGCGGCGGCGCTACTCCGCTGGACCGTCTCAAGCGCTCAGAATCGCTCGCTGGCGAGGCGCTGGGCGGAGACGAAAGGATGGACGGTTAGCCCCTGCGCGCTGACGCTCGAAGAGCTTGATGATCTCAGCGGCCTGATAGGCTTCTCGTCGAGCATGCAGGGGCGACTGAGCTTGTTCGCCGAGGGCGATCCGCGCGGGACGTACCGCGGCATCCTCGTCATCGGCGATCCGCTCGTCGGAAAGCTGCGGATGCGGTTTCGCTACGCCGCGATCGGATACTCGCGGTGAAGATCACAGCGCCTGCGACTCTTCCGCCGCATCGATCAGGCCGGCGAGGTGAACCTGCACGCACTCGGAGAGCGCGGCGGCGTGATAGCCTCCTTCGAGCAGGCTGACGAGACGCCCGTCGCAGTGGGATCGCGCCGCTTCCACGAGCAGGGTGGTGATGCAGGCGAAATCTTCGGCGTCGAGACCTAGCGAGCCGATCGGGTCGTGCCGGTGGGCGTCGAAGCCGGCGCTGACGAGGATGATCTCGGGTCGCAGTTTGCCCGCCAGATGCTCCAGCGAGGAGGCGAGCGCGTGCAGGTACTCCCGCGGCGTGACGTCGGGCGACATGGGCACGTTCATCGTCGTCCCCAGGCCGTCGCCCGCCCCCGTTTCGCTGGCTGCCCCGGAGCCTGGCCAAAACGGATAGCGATGGATGGACAGAAAGCCGACCCGCGGATCCTCGTAAAACAGATCCTGCGTGCCGTTGCCGTGATGGACGTCGAAGTCGACGATCAGCGCCCGATCGACCCCCAGTTCGAGCGCCCGCTTCGTCGCCACGGCGACGTTATTGAACAGGCAGAAACCCATCGCCCGATCGGCGACGGCATGATGACCGGGCGGACGGACCAGGCAGAAGGCGTTGGCGTCCTTCCCCAGCAGCACCCGCTCGACCGCGTCGCAGGCTGCGCCTGCCGCGTAGAGCGCGACGTCGTAGGACTCTTCGCACAGGATGGTGTCCGCGTCGTAGGCGCCTCCGCCACAGGCCGAGCGTTCCTTCAGGTCGCCGACATGCTCGACGGTGTGGCAGAGTCCCACCGCTTCGATCGACGCGGGCTCCCATTTCGCCAGGCGACACTTTTCCAACAGGCCGCTCCGGGAGAGGCCCTCCTCCACGGCGAGCAACCGCTGCGGTCGCTCGGGATGGTTGCCCGTGCGGTGACGAAGAAAGCGGTCGGAGCGATAAAGGGCCGTCATGCGCAAGCGAGATTTACGAGAGTAGGCGGGCGGCGGCGGGCGGATTCGATCGGACGGAAGCGCCTGACCGACCGGTCGGGGCATTTCGCCTCAGTCCCATGCATGCGCATTCTACGAACGCTTGCCGGGAAAGTAGCGAAATCCTCCGATTCGGGTCCGTTTTCCCGCGACGGGCGATCTTTTTCCTGCGATGTCCGCTCGACCAGCGCGGTAGAATGGGGCTAAGGCACGCCCAGGGCGTTCGGGAGGTCGGCACGCCCCTGAACGACCGTCTTGTCCAGGAGATCTCGTCGATGCATCGTTTCGGTCTCGAAGGCGCTCGCGCACAGTCCGCTTTCGACTCCCCCGGTTCCCGCGTCGCAGCGTCGTCGCTCGTAGCGACGGCGACGGGCCCTCGCTCGCTGACGAAGACCCGCGTCGCGATTCTCGCCGCGGCGTTCTTCCTGCTCGCCGGCTGGGCAGGCGCCTGTTGCGTCGCCTGGGGCCAGGGCGCTGCCTACGATCAGATCCCCGCTTCTCCGGCGTTGTCGGCCGACAAGAAGCAGCAGAACGAACTGAAGGGCCTCGTCTCGCGAATGCTGTCGGGATCGGAGCCGCTCGATCCGAACAAGGCGAAGTTCGAGGGCTGGTATCGGGCGTTCGTGTTTCCGCAGATGACGCACGCCGACAAGCTCGGCCAGATCGCCGAAACACGCGAGAACTTCCTCAAGGAACTGGTGAACGCCAAGTCGGAACCGGCCCGGCAGCTCGCGGTGCGGGTCGCGCTGGAAGAGATGAAGAAGATCGCCGCCGGGAACTACCACCCTGGCGCCCGGTACAACGCGATGCTGATCCTGGGCGAGCTGAACCAGACCGAGGCCGTGCTGTCGCCTGCGACCTCGGCCCGTCCGCCCCGTCCGCTTCCTGCGGCTTTGCAGGCGATGATGGAAGAGTGGCGGAAGCCGAACGTGAGCGACGCCCTGACGGTAGCCTGCCTGCTGGGCGCACGCCGGCACGTCGATCTCGACCGCATGCTTCCCGCGGACCAGAAGATGGATCCGGCGGTCAAGAAGGAGATTTACGACCGGAGCATGGCGCTCCTGCAGTCTGACGCTCCCGAGACGCGAAAGCCCCTCGCGCACGCTTACCTGAAGATGATCGCGACCGACATTCTCGCCTACGTCGGCAATCCCGGCGCGAACGGCGAAACGGTCGCCGCGCTCGACGCCGTGATCGACGACCCGACGGCGCCTGACTTCCTGAAGGCGGCGGCGATCTCGGCGATCGGAGAAATGAACCTTCCGGAGTCGTACGCCGACCAGGCTCCGACGCTGATGCGATCCTTCGCCGAGGCGTCGTTCGGATTCCTGCTGCACGAGATCGAAGCGCTCAACGCGGAGAAGCAGTACCGCATCGATTTCGCCACCAGGCCGATCCAGGGCGGAGCGGCCGGCGCCGGCTACGGCTCGGAGATGATGGGCTCGGGCTACCCTGGCGCCGGTATGGAAATGTCGGGCGAGTACGGCGGCTATCCGGGATCGGGGATGATCGACCCGACCAAGCCGCCCAAGCCTCCGCGCGGACCGCTCGCCGACGAACGCGACTACGTCCTGGAAAACTCGCGTCGACGGCTGAAGGCGTACTTCATCGACACCCAGCGGGCTCTTCGCGGTCGCGATCCGCGGGTTCCCGCCGGCCTCTCCAAGGTGACGACCAAGCCGGAGGATCAGGAACTGCTCAAGACGCTCGACGACGAACTCGACGAAGTGATCGATTCGATGCAGGATCCCGAGCTGACGATCGTGCAACTGATCGAAGGCCTGACGGCCCGATCGGCGGCGATGCAGACGTCGCTCGGCGTCACGCCGCCGGCGGATCCTGCTGAAACGGCAGAGGCGACCGCGGGAACGCCTGCGGAGACCGAACCAGCCGGGGATGCCGCGACCGATCCGGATGCTGATCCCGCCGCCGGTCCCGCTGCGGGTGGAGCTCGCGGTCCGGGCGGACGCGGTCCGGGAGCCCGCGGACCTGGCGCCGCCGGCCCGAACGGCGCTGGCGCTCGTGGTCCCGGAGCTCGCGGACCTGGCGCTCGCGGACCGGGAGCCGGCCCTGCCGGCGATGGCGATGCCGCGGAAGGCGTCGATCCTGCTGCTCCGGCGGCTGGCGAAGCCCCGGCTGAAGCGGCTCCGGCCGGCGAGGCTCCCGCCGAAGCGACACCCGCGCCGTAAGACATTTCGCCTGGCTCCTCTCGACATCGGTCGGGAGGGCGGATCGAGGCGGAAGACTGGCGACGATCGCCCGGGTTTCGCGCTAGTGCGTACGGCACGGATCTGTAGCGCTCACGGCGCTCGGGGTCAGGGCGTATTCGGCGAACCAGCCGCTAAAGCTGCGCGACAGGCGCTCTACTTGATACGGAATCGCTGTGACCGGCGAAGCGCGACTCCCAGGCGACGAACGGATGCCGCCGCTGAGTCTCGCCGGGCGAGTTCGCGGGGCGCTGACTTCGCGTACGGCGATCGAAGTCGCGATCGTGTTCGCCCTCTGCTTCATGCACGGCGGCGATCCGCCTCCCGGCGTCAACGAGGCCCACTATCTCTGCAAGGCCCGCCGGTTCTATGACCCGGCCTTCTGCGGGCCCGACTTCTTTCTCGCGACGAAGGATGCGCACCTCGCCTTCTTCGCGACCTTCGGCCTGATCGCCGCTTGGCTCCCGCTGTCGACGGCGGCGTGGATCTCCCGCTCGATCTGCTGGCTGGTCTTCGCGGCAGGCTGGACCCGCCTTGCACGCGCGACGACGTTGTCGCTGCCGGCCAGTCTGCTCGGCTGCGGAGCGTTCCTGGCCGCGACGTTCTGGCTGCATCAGTCGGGCGAGTGGGTCGTCGGAGGGGCGGAAGGAAAGTCCGTCGCCTACGGTCTCGCCCTTTGGGGCATCGCGGAGTGGATCTCACGCCGCCCGAACCGCTGCCTGATCGCGCTCGGCGGAGCGACGGCGTTCCATGTGCTGGTCGGCGGCTGGACGACGCTGCTCGTGCTGGCCGCGACCCTGATCGATCCGTCGCGGCGTCCGCTGCTCAGGAAGGCGCTCCCCGGGATGCTGCTGGGGGGGACGCTCGCCGCGTTCGGCGTCCTGCCCGCGCTGGCGCTGTCGCAGGGAGTGAGCGCCGACGCGCTCGCCCGGGCGAACGAGATCTACGTCTTCGAGCGGCTCGCGCATCATCTGTCGTTCGCGGCCTTCGCGCCGGAAAGAACGCTCCTGTTCGGGGTCCTCGCGCTCGGCGTCGGACTGCTGGCGGCGCTGAACCGTCGCGACGTCGCGATGCGCCCGATCCTGCTGCTGGCGATCGGCAGCCTGATCCTGTGCACGTTCGGAGCGGCGATCGACGCCTACGCGCGGGTCGACCGAGCGGCGTCCGCCAGCCTGCTGCGGTTCTACTGGTTCCGCATGGCCGACGCTTACGTTCCGCTCGCCGCGGCGCTGCTAGCGGCGCGACTGTTCGATCGACAGACGCGGAGCCTGCCGCGGAACGCCATCGCGACGGCGCTGCTGCTGTGCGTCGCCGGGCATCTCGGCTGGCTGACGGTCGACCGGATGCAGGATCCCCGCAGCGGCGCCGACCGGCAGTCGCTTCCCGTCGCGCGAACGCAGGACTGGAAGGAGACCTGCCGGTTCCTGCAACGCCATGCAGCCGCCTATCCGGAGGCCAAGTTCCTCACGCCCCGGCGCCAGCAGACGTTCCTGTGGGAGGCTCAGCGGGCGGAACTGGCGAACTTCAAGAACGTCCCGCAGGACGCGGCGTCGCTGCTTGAATGGAAGCGGCGGATGCAGGACCTCTATCCGGTCGGGCCCGACGGCTATCTCCGCCCGCTGACGGCGGACGACGCCTGGCGCCTGCGTCGCAAGTACGGGTACGAGTTCCTGGTCCGGGAGAAATCGTTCGTGAACCCCCCGCTCCCTTTCCCGAAGGTCTTCTCTTCGACGAACGGCAAGGGGATCGGGTACGAGGTCTTTCACATCGCTTTGTGAGCCGGCTTGATCGTCCGGCGTACCAAGGCTCGCTTGTCCAGCCGTGCCGAACTTGGAAGAGCGCGTACCACGGCTGGACAAGGCAGCCGTGGTACGCGGAATGAGTTCGCTATGTCGCGACGAAGCGTCTTCTCGAAACGAAACTCACCCGCCCGCGCGCCAGGCGCACGCGCCTGAGTCGCGGCAGAGGTCGCATGCCTCCTGCTGACCGGCGGCATGAGCCAGGCAGCGGTCGATCTGCTCCTGCATGATACGGCCCATCCCCGCGTTCAGCCCCAGCGGCGCCGTGACCAGAAACCGCACGCCCGGACGCTTCGCCGCGGCCTCGGCTGCCAGCCGCGGAATGTCGTGGCGCCAGTGACGACCCGGAAGCAGAAAGAAGGGATGCACGACGATCAGCGTCGCTCCCTGCTCGACGCACCGACCGAAGGCGGTCTCGATCGACGGCTCGGCCAGTTCCATGTGCGCCGGCTCGACGATCTGAATCGAGCTCGATTCGCGGAACCTCGCGACCACGTCCAGCAGCGCGTCGTTGCTCTCCGCCCGTCGCGATCCGTGATCGACGACGATCGCCGCCAGACGCTCCGCGTCGGAATCGAGCGGCGTCCCGGCTCGCGAATGTTCGTTGGAAGCGTCGTTAGAAAAGTCGGACATCGCGGCTGCGCGGAGAATGGGAAGTAGGGAGAGGTTCAGAACTCGCGCAGCGTCGTGTTCGATTCGATCCGTTCGTCGGAGAGTAGGTCGAGCCGGGCGATCTTCCAGTACCCGTCCACCGGCTCGACGAGCAACTGCCCGTCGTAGGCGTTGGTCCTGGTATGGATGTGCCCCCAGTGCTCGACGCGACCCGAGACGGTCCAGCGGCCCTCGGCAACGAAAGCGCGCGGATCGTCCGACTTGCCGGTCGGCGACAGAATGCGACCCTCGATGGGCGTCACTTCGTCGATTCGCAGCAGCGCCCCGCCCTGCTCCTGCATTCGCAGGCGATCGGAGATCTCGAGATAGGCCTCGCGGACCAGGTCGCCCGAGAGCGACGCGTCGAGGCGCTCGTACCGCGAATCCTCGTCGGGCAGGCGAAACGCGTCGTAGATCTGAAGCTGCAACTGTCGCGCGATCGCCAGCGCTTCCTCGGGAGCGGGCCGGGCGCGGAGCGTCTCCGCCCGGCCGCTGGCGTACCCCCAGGCGAACAGGCCGACGCCTGCCGCGGCGAGCGCGACGCCGGCCGCGAGACCGAGCGGAACGCTTCGTCGGCGAAGGGTTCTTCCCGCGAACAGTCCCAGGGCGACGAGCGCTCCTCCCGCGATCATGACGGTCGTCCACTTTCCCGTCGACGGCATCGGGGGGGCGGCGACTCGCTCGGGCGCTCCCAGGTCCGCCTGCTCGGGGGCGGGATTCTCCCAGCGGTAGACCTGCTCCGGATCGACGGAGCTGAACTCGACGTCGAAGGAGTCGTCCGGCGCGAAGACGACCGCCTCGACGGCGTGCAGATCGCGCAGGAAGAGCTTCCAGCCGAGCTCGACCGTCCGCGGCAGGCGATCGCACGGATACCGCAGGATGATCCCGACGCGGGCGCTCGCCGCGCCGACGGTCGACTGCGGCGCCTGCATCGCGAAGTCGGAGAAGTCGATGCCGTAGAAGTCGACGCGATCGACGACCGGTTCCCGCAGTTCTCCGTCGACCGTCATCGGGATCCTGCCCGCCAGGCGCTCGATCACGAGGTCCCGCGCGGCGGTCTGCTCTTCGGGGGTCAGGCGCTCGAGATCGGAACGCGGGGCCTGCCAAGCGTCGTCCTCCAGCGACAGGAGCGGGAAGAGGATTTCGAGCCGCACCTCCGCCGGTTCGATGTAGAGAAACGCGTAGGTCGAAGAGTAGCTGGTGATGCCGAGCGTCGACTGCCGGCGACTCTCCATCCATTCGTCCCACGCCTCGACGGAGGCGGTCGCCGCGGGCGCCGGCGCGGACCAGTCGAGCCGCAGCGAGAAGGGCTTTCGCGGCGAGAGCGTCTGCACGGCGATCGGATCGGTTCCTCCCTCCTGCCAGACGCGAAGCGCGACGTTCGACGGCACGCGGAACGCCTCGCCCACGAACCGCTGCTCGAACGTCAGAAACTCGGGCGGCGCGTCGACGCCGTATTCGAGTTCGTAGACGAGCGACGTCTTCATCAGGTCGCCTATCGCGACGCCCTCTGCCGGGATCTGGCCCGAGACGCGTTTCGCGGAGGTCGCGACGTACGCCGTTCCGTCGGTTCGCAGGATGACGAAGCGCTCGGCGAGGAACTGCGCATGGGCCTCGGCGGCCCGTTCCAGATCGACCGCGGCGAAGCGATTCTCGGCATCCGGTTCGACGCCCTGGAAGAAGTAGAGATCCTCCATGAAGACTTCGAACTTGGCCGTCATCCGCTCGCGCGCGACGAAGACGTCCGCCTGCACGAGCGAGATCGGATGAGCCCAGGCGAGAGTCGCCGGCAGAGTTGCCAAGAGGGCGAACAGCATCGGCAGAAGCGAGCGGACGCCGAGGCGCGCAGCCGAGAAAACGCGACGGATCATCGCTGACCCTCGCGGCTGCCGCCCTGCTCCTTGCCGACCTTCTCCTGGCCGAAGATCGTGAGCACGATCGAGCGCTGCGTGGGGCGGTCGCGGTGCTCGCACAGGCAGATCCCCTGCCACGTTCCGAGCGCCAGGCGTCCGCGCGAGATCGGGATCAGCAACTGGCAGCCGAGCAGCGACGACTTCACATGGGCGGGCATATCGTCCGGCCCTTCGACCGTATGGACGTAAGGGAACGACTCGGGCGCGATGGCGTC
The DNA here is from genome assembly GCF_056501455.1 of Lignipirellula cremea. Classification (NCBI taxonomy): domain Bacteria; kingdom Pseudomonadati; phylum Planctomycetota; class Planctomycetia; order Pirellulales; family Pirellulaceae; genus Lignipirellula; species Lignipirellula cremea. The sequence goes on along the minus strand of NZ_CM151415.1, from coordinate 2,320,175 downwards.
GAAGGAGGCTTCCAGATCCTGACCGACGTCGGGGTCGGCGTTCTCGTTGATCGTCAGACTGGCGGACGTGTGCTGCAGGAAGAGTTGCAGGAACCCGACCTCGACCCGGTCGAGATCCTCCGCCGCGGCGAGAACCTCCCGGGTGATCAGATGGAACCCGCGGCGGGGCGCCCGGATCGCGAATGTCTTTTGACGCCAGAAGTTCATCGTTGCGCAGGGACCGGAATCGAGGGAGCGGGAGGCGAACCGACCCATTGTACGGGCCGAAGCGCGACAGAAACGCAAACGGCAGCTTCGCCCCCCTTACGTGGTCTTCCTGCGCTGCCACGCGGCGCTGGACGCGGAGCAGGTCGAGTTCGGAACGCAGAGGTTGTCAATGCCGAGGCGCCCACCCGGTCGGGCGGAGCAAGATTTGGGGGGATGCTCGGAAGTTACGTATCCACAACGTTTTAAAGCCAAGGGAAATTCCAGCCCCCGCGAAAAATTTATATTGACATCCCCCTTGACGCTTTGAATAATCCGCTGCTTCAGTTTTGACGCCAACGGTCACACGCGTACCACGTCAGCCGCCTTAACGAACGAGCCTCCTCGCGGATTTCGGTCAGACCGATTCCGTCGCCTGGAGGCGTCCTGCGGCCCTCGACGTTCCCGCCTGCGTCGCCGATAGCGTCAGAAGGTCGATCTTCCAAGTTTCGCGAATCGATCGCCGATAGATCGACTTTCCAGCCGCAGCCGTTTCAAGGTCGAAGCCTACAGGCGCTAGTTCTTTCCGTCGCCTCACGCGTGCGAGCGCCTTCGCGCTCCGCGTCGTTTCGACCTGTTCCCGCACTTGAAGAAGCTGGGCCTCCGTTTCGCCCGCTTCGTGGTCTAACAATTCGTATCGGAGTTATTTCATGTCGAAGTCGGTCAACGTTTTCGAAGCCATCCTGAAGTACGGTCACGACGAAGATTTCGAGCCCACGGCTCAAGGGAACTTCAGCGCGACCGACGCCCCCGCCGGTTCGCCCGAGAAGATCGAGGCGCTCCGTCGCCGCGTCGAACTCGGTCTGCCCCTGTGGCACGGCGAGGATCGCTGCGACTACACCGGCCTGACGGGCGCGCTGCGTCCCCGCGAGTAGTCCTGACGGACGCTCGTCCTCTCCGCGATCCGTCGGGGAAAGGACCATCGAACAAAGAGAAGAGCCTGAGGGAGAGATTCCCTCAGGCTCTTTTTTAGTTCTGTCGATTCGGTCTGGCAGAAGAGAGCGAGCGCCCTCGCCCGCCCTGCGTTCGCGACCGGCGTCGCTCAGCTCTTGTAGGACTGACGGTAGAGTTCGAGCTTCTTGTCGAGCTCTTCCTGCTTCTCGGTCGCCTCGTCCAGCTTCGTCGTCGCGTCGCTCGCCTTGGCCTGGACTTCGGCGGCGGCCTTGTTCGCTGCTTCCAGCAGCGCCTGACGCTCGGCCATCATCTTCTGGAGCTCGGCGAGCTGGGCCTGCATCTTGTCCATCTCGGCCTTCTCCGCCGCCATCTTCTCCTGCGCGGCCTTCAGTTCAGCCTCGAGCCTTTTCGCTTCCGCCTCGGCGGCGGTACGCGCGGCCGTGATCTCCTGAGCGGAGGCGGTCAGGCTCGTTTCGTACGTCTGGAAGGCGGCGAGACGGTTCTTCCAGAGTTCCCGTCGAGCGACGGCGGCAGCCAGTTCGGCTTCCTTGGCGGCGACCTGCTTCCGCTTCTCTTCGAGAGCGGGCATCGCCTCCTGCATCGACTTCTCGGCGGCGACGATCGCCTGATCCTTCGCCGGCATCGTCCCCTTCAGATCGCCGGCCGTCTTCGTCGCCGCGGCGAGGGCGGCGTTCGACTCGTCGAGGATCTTCTTCGCGGCAGCGACTTCCGCCTGCTTCGCGTCGAGAGCGGTCCGCGCTGCGACCAGCGCGTCGGTCGCAGCCTTCGCGGCAGCTTCCGTGTCGACGACGGCCTTCGCGGCGGCATCCGCAGCGGTCTTCCCGGCGGCGAGGGCGGCGTCCGCGTCCGTCTTCGCCTTCTCGACTTCGGCGAGCTTCGCCTTGGCGCCGTCGACGGCGGTCTTGAGCGGCGCGATTTCGGCGTCGAGCGCGACTTCTGCAGCGACGGCAGCTTCGATTTCGGTCTTCTTCGCCGCGATCTGTTCGTTGATCGGCGCCTTCGCCGCTTCGTCGGTCGTCTCGGCGAGCTGCTTCTCGAGAGCGGCGAGCTCCTGGCGAAGGCCCTCGGTCTTCTTGCCGGCGGCTTCGCGTTCGGCGACCTTCGGCGCGAGCGCGGCCTCCGCGTCGGCGACGACCTTCTTCGCCGGCTCGACCGTCGCGGCGACATCGGTCGCCGTTTTGATCAGTTCGACCAGCTTCGCCTGAGCGGCCTCGTTCGCGGTCTTAGCGACCGGAACGGCGGCGTCGGCGGCGGTCTTGGCCTGTTCCAGCGGGGCGTAGGCGGTCGTCATCGCGGCGGCTTCGCCGGTCAGCCGGGTCGATTCGCCTTCGGCGGCGGTCTTCTTCTGCGTCCAGGTCGCGACCTCAGCGTCGGCCTGCTTGATCGCCGCTTCGAGGTCGGTCTTCTGCTTGCGAGCCGCTTCCAGCGCCGCGGTTCGGTCGGCGACGACCTTCTCGGCGCCGGCCAGTTCGGTCTTCACGCCCCCCAGTCCCCCTTCCGCCGCCTTGAACGCTTCTTCGAGCGAAGCCAGGCGAGTCTCGATCGAGGGCGGGTTCGGAGGCAGATCGGCCAGCTTGGCAGCCGATTCGACGTCGTACGAGACCACGGCGCCGGTCCAGTCGCCTCCGACGGCGATCTTGCCGTCGAACGACAACGCCGCCTGCATGGCGACGTCGGCGGTCGGGGCGAACTCCTTCTTCAGGTTTCCGTCGCCGGTCCAGACCTTGATCTTGTTGTCGCGACCCGCGGACGCGAGTTCTCCATTGGAGGCGAAGCGGACGCTCTGGGCGCCGCCGCCGTGAGCGCCCCAACTCTTGACCTGCTTCCCTTCGACCATTTCCCACAGCTTGATCGTGCCGTCCTCGGAGGCCGTCGCGAGGACGTTCGAATCGGGACGCCATGAAACCTGGCAGACCGCGGCGGTATGTCCGCGGAGGTCGAGATACGGCAGGCCCGTCGCCGCTTCCCAGACGTGGACGCCGCCCGAGCGGTCGGAGCTGGCCAGGAGGACGCCGTCCGGGCTGTAGGAGAGGTCGTAGACCCAGTCGGTGTGCTTCTTGATCTCCTGCAGCACCTCGCCCGTGGCGACGTCGAGGACGCGGATCGTCTTCAGCGGTCCGGCGATCGCGACGCGATCCATGTCGGGATGAATGTCGGCAGCCAGTACGGCGTCGACTTCGTCGCCGATCTTGAAGATCCGTTCGCCCGACTTGACCGAGTAGAGGGCCGCGAAGCCCGATTGTCCGGGGCGACCGCCGCCGACGAGCAGGTACTCGCCGTTGCGGGAGAACCGAACGGTCATCGGCGTTCCCTCGGGGAAGGGAAGGACGCCCATCAGTTCGCCCGTCTGGCCATGGTACATCAGGACCTGGCGGTGACCGGCGACGGCGAACAGCGGGGCGCCGGGGCTCGCGGCGATCGACGTGACGGCCATCGCCCGTTCGGTGATCAGCGTCGGCTGACAGAGCGCCGATTCGGGGAGCGGGGTCGGTCCGGTGACGGCGCCGCCGCCTCCCAGGGCGAGCGTGTTCGTCTTCTTCTTCGCCCGCTTCGAACCGCTGTTCTCCAGGGCGCCGCCCGCGATCCAGGCGCGGATCGTCTCGATCTTGGCGTCGGCGATCTTGGGCTGTTCGGGCGGCATCGCCGGTTCTTCGTCATGCGTGACGACGAGGAGGAGCCGGCTGCTGGACGGATCCTCCGGAACGACGACTTCGCCCGAGCTTCCCCCCTCCATGAGCTTCATGAAGGAATCGACCGCCAGGCCGCTCTCCTGCCGGTCCTGATTGTGGCAGGTGAAGCAGTGCTCCCGGAGGATCGGCTTGACGTGATCCTCGTAGGTGATCTTCGGTTCGTCCTGGGCGAACGCGATCGACGCGCTGCCGAGGACCAGCGACAGGACGGAAGCGATCCGGTAGACGTTTCGCGAAAGCATGGCGCTGCGGGGGGTCGCGGGGGTGACGATTGCGCGTGCGGCGCAGGCGGGACGAGTGGCTGCTCCGGTCGGCGTCGCTTCGATCGTGCTTGGCGACGCCGGCGAAGACAAGCGTACGACCCGTCGAGGATCGTACGCTTCAGGCGAATGCGGCCGAATAGACCGAATTCGCGGATCAGTGGTTGAACAGGAACTCGCGGGAATTGAGGATCGACCAGAGCGCGTCCTCGAGACCCTGCTGCGGATTCTCCGCCTTCTTCACGATCTCCATCAGTTCGACGGTCTCTTCCGGCGTCGGATGGCGGGTGAGCGTGCGGATGAAGAGCGATTCGATCACCTGCTCAGGCGAGAGTCCCTCGGCGAGCAGGGTCTTCACGACTTCTCCGCTGCGGATCTTGCCGTCGACGGTTTCGCCGTTGAGCAGGTGCAGGGCCTGCGAGAGCGAGGGATCGGTCGTCGCCTCGCAGGCACAGACCGTCTCGCGCTTCGCACGACCGAACGTGGTCAGGAAGTAGGTCGACGTGTTGCCGTCGGCGATCTGCACCGCCCGGGCGCCCGAGGGGAGACCGCGGAACTTATCCTTCGTGTCGGTCACCTGGCTGATGCAGTCGAGCAGCATTTCGGCAGGGATCCGGCGAACGTTCGCGTGAGCGAAGTTCCGCTCGTCGGTGCGATTGCTGTCGTTGCGCAGCGTGCTCCGCTGATACGCGTTCGACGAGCAGATGTCGACGACGAGCCGCTTGAAGTCGTACTTGTACTCGACCAACTTCTCGCCCAGCTTCTTGAACAGTTCCGGATTCGAGGCGGGGTTCGAGACTCGGATGTCGTCGACCTCTTCGACGATCCCCTGGCCGAAGAAGTGCGCCCACACCCGGTTGGCGACGCTCGGAGCGAAGTAGGGGTTCTCCGGCGCGGTCAGCCACTCGGCGAGCACCTGCCGACGATCCTTGCCCGCCACGTCCGGCTTCTCGCCGCCTAGGAACTGGGGCGTCATCACGCGATTGTCGACCGGGTGACGGACTTCGCCGCCGCCGCTGTTGAAGATGATCGTTTCGCGGTAATCCTCCGCTTCCTTCCGCCCGATCTGGGTGAAGAAGGCGGCGAACCCGTAATAGTCGTCCATCGTCCAGCGGTCGAACGGATGGTTATGGCACTGGGCGCACTGCGTCCGGATGCCCATGAAGACTTGGGCGATGTTCTCCGACGTCTTCAGATTGTCTCGCTCGATCTGATAGAAGTTCGTCTGGGGCGTGGTGAACGTGCCGCCCGACGAGGCGAGGATATCGCGGACCATCTCGTCCAGCGGACGGTTCTCGGCGATCTGGCCCGAGAGCCAGCTGTAGTAGAGGAAGGCCGACTTGTAGTCGACGTTCGTCGCGCCGCCCGACTTGACCATCAGGAGTTCGGACCACTTCATGGCCCAGATTTCGGAGAACTCCTTCCGATTGACGAGCTCCTCGATCTTCTTGACCCGCTTGTTCGGGTCGGCGTCGCTGATGAAGGCCTGGTATTCGGCCTCCGTCGGAAGCTGACCGGCGACGTCGAGCGTGACGCGACGGAGATACTCTTCGTCGGTGCAGAGCTCGCTGGGATACATGCGCAGCTTCTTGAGCTTCTCGCCGATCAGATCGTCGACGTAGTTGCCGGAAGGCTCGGGCGACTTGTATTCGGCGTCCTTCGGCAGAACGAGCGTCTGGCTGCCGACGGTGTGCGTGTCGAAGCGGGCCATGACGAAGGCTTCGCCCCGCGCGGCGGCGGAGACCACGCCGTCCGGCGTAACGGGAGCGGACGTTTCGTTGTTGGTCTGGAAGGCGGCCAGGTCGCAGACGTCGCGATCGGTGCCGTCGGAGTACTTCGCCCGGGCGATGAAGCGCTGCGTCGTTCCTTCGCCTTCGAGCGCCGCCTTGGGCGGGTAGATCTCCAGCGAGGTGCAGACCGGCGGTTCGCCCGCGTCAGCCTTGGCGCCTTCCTTGAGCCACGTCAGCAGCGTGTTGTAGTATTCGTCGCCGACCTCGAATCGCTTGCCGCCCGTGTGCGGAACGGAGCCGACGGACTTCTCGAGCAGGAGGCTGTCTTCGGGCGCCGCGAGGTTGATGCGGCGGAAGCCGATCTCGCGAGTGACGCGGGTGTAGTCCCCCTTCGGATCGAAGCCGAAGAGCGACAGCCGGAAACCGTCCTTACCCCGGGCGGCGCCGTGGCAACTGCCCGTATTGCAGCCGGCCCGCATGAAGACGGGCATGATGTCCAGGTGCCAACTGATGCCGGGCGTAACGCCGCTGTTGACGACGACGGCGGGGATCGACTGCTCGAAGCCGTTCCACTTGACGGTGATCTGCGTTTCGCCGTCCTTCACCGGGAAGATCGTGCGGCGACCCTTGTCGACGTCGAGCTTCGCGACGTCCGAACCGATGACGATTTCCGCCTGGTCCGTGACGTCGATCGTGACCCCGTCGTCGCGAGTGACGACCGCGAGGATCGACTGCTTGTCGACCGAGGAGTCGAGCCGGACGTCCGGCGGGTAGACCGCCAGTTCGATCGGCTTGGGCTCTTCAGCCCCCGCGTTCGCGAACACGAAGGTCAGTCCGGGAGCGACCGCGATCGCGGCGCAGGCGGCGAGCGATCGCAGGGCGGTTCGGATGCCGATCACAGGAAACTCCTTCATCTCGATGACCATTCGCTTCGATTTCGTCAGACGGCGGACAGGGACGCCCGCTCCGTCGATCAGTTGCCTTCGCGCATCTTGCGGAGTTGCTCCAGCCGCGACAGCGGAGCGGCAGGAGCCGCTTCGGCGGGCTTGGGCATTTCCGCGGGCTTCGCCTCGGCGGCCGGAGCCGGCGCGGGTTCCTTCGGGACGATCGGTTCGTCGACGCGAAGTTCGCCGCTTCCGACCGTCAGCATGATCGGCTCGTTGTTCCGCAGGATCGTCGCCTGGCAGACGAGCGATTTATGCACGCCGACGCGGGCTTCCGCATTCGCGGCGACGGTGAAGGTCACCGATTCGGCGTCGGCAGGGACTTCGACCGGTTCCGCGGTCACGCCGGTCGGCAGGCCGACGAGAGCGATCTTCACGCTCTCCGTGAATTCCGCCTTCTTTTCGAGACCGACGACGTACTGCGCGGTCTTCCCCTTCTCGATCGTTCCCTTGGGGAACGAGAAGGCGAAGTAGCTCTCGCCGACTTTGAGATCCGCCTTCTCGGTCGCCGTCGCCACGGTTCCGTTCTTGTACGGCGCCTTTCCGAGCACCACGATCGGCCAGGTTCCGATCGCCGCCCCGCCGTTCGCGGTCAGCGGGATCTTCGCCTCGGTCTGGTCCTTCGGAATCTTGATCGACTTCGATGAACCGATGCCGGGCGGATCGTAGAGCAGCTCGAGCGTAATCTCGCCCTCGTAGCCGGGATCGCGGGTCGCCTTCACGACCAGGTCCATCGATCCGCTGCGGACGACAGGCACCTGCGGCTGAACGACCTCGACCTTGTAGGGAACCTTCTCGGCGACGACGTACGCGAACCGGTCGGCGTCGTAGCCCCACATGTCGCGATCGTTCTGACCGCGGATGAGGATCGATCGCTGGAGCAGCTTGCCTTCGACCGTCGTCGTGCCGTCGGTCCACTTGCCCGGGATCGGAGCCAGACCGCCCGCGAGCGCGGCGCCCTCTTCGACATGGAAGAGGACCGGAGCCCGGTCGAAGCTGGCCGGGATCGGGAAGACCTCCGCCCGCACGCCCGCCGGCAGAGTCGGAATGTCGAAGGTCACGTCGCCGCCGAAGTTCTCCCGCCGGGCCGCGACGAGCAGGCCCATGCGGTTCCCCTGGTGCATGACGATGTTGGGCTCGGTGTTGCGCGAAATCTCGGGCAGGTCCATCACGAGCGACGGCACGACCGGGGTGACTTCGACGCGATAGACGTAATGGGCGTCGCCCTTGCCGAGGTGATCCTTGATTTCGAGCGTGTACTCTTCCGACTCCGGCGCGTTGAACCGGAAGTAGCTGTCCGGCCCGCCCGAGTCGTCGTTCGATCCGACCCCGTTACCGTCGGCGCGGCGAATCGTGATGACGCTGTCGAGCGGCGTCCTCAGAGCCTTGCGGGCGTAGACGCGGACGTCGTATTGCTTGCCCTTCTCGGCGGCGAACTTGAAGTAGTCGACGTCGCCGGGTCGTTCGATGATGCCGTTGAACGCGCCGGGGATCTGGGCCGCGGAGGCGGTTTCCCGCGCGTCGTTCGGTTCGACTTCCAGCGAATTCGGAACGTCGATCACCCGCATCATGTTTGGCGAAGGAGCGGCGCCTTCGGGCGATTGCAGGACGGCGGCGTATTCCTTCGATCCGTCAGTCGGGAGCGTCACCTGCGTTTTCACGCCGGTCAGTTCGCGGCCGATCCAGGTCGCTTCGATCGTTTCGCCTGGTCGACCACCGGCTGGATAAACCGCGGAGGGTCGCGGAAAGGCGCCGACGTGGAGCAGGTAGTCGCTAGCGCCGTTGCCGCCGAAGGAGCTTTCGCGGACGACGATCAGGTACTTGCCGTCGGCAGGAGCCGTCGCGACCGCGGCGCCGTCCGCACGCAGCAGCGCCGTGTCGTCGCTGGCCGCGAGTTCGAAGCGTTCCATGTCGAGGATCGCGACGAACGGGTCGAAGAAGGTGCGACCCAGTCGCAGGCCTTCGATTTCGGCCACGATCCGCTGGCCCTGCTTCGCCTCGACGACGAAGTAGTCGACGTCTTCGCTCTGGACGACGCCGTGAACGCAGACGCCCATGCCGATCGCCTGCGGAGCTTCGATATCGTTGTTCGGCTCGACCTCTTCCGTAACCGGTTCGTTGACGACCGAGAAAATGCGAAGACCTGACAGGCCCGTCGCGGTGCGAAGTCGCATCGCGTGATTTCCCAGGGCAGCGTCCGCCGCGACGGCGATCTTGACCTTCACCTCTTTGTCCGAAGTCGGAGTCACCGACGAAACGGTGATCCCCGGCTGGAACAGGAGAACCTCCGCAGCGTCGTCCAGACGTTCGCCGGAGATCGTCCACTCGACCTCCGTCCCCCGCTGTACGCCGATCGGCGCGACGGCGCTGACCTGCGGGTTCACGGCATAGGCCGGCGCCGCGAACGAACAGACGGCGGCGACGCCGAGACCGATTGCGATCGGGCGGCTGAGCGCGACGCTAACGTCGGCGAGCGAAGCGAACAGACCACCGGGCGAAGCGAACGCTCCATGCATGGCGCGTCTCCGGACGACAGGGAGGAGGTAGGGCGGGGTGACGCGAGGCGGGCGCGACCTGTCGCGGTCGCGATGTCGCGAGGCGTCTCGGTCGATGCTTCGTATTCTATCGCGGAAGCGTGAACTTCCGCACGGAAAAACTCGGTCGAATTCGATCCGATCGCGACGGCTGCGGCCAGGAACGCGACGGGCGAAGGAACTTTCGAGGCCGAGCTTCCCAGGTTCGCGAATCGCGGGGAGGCGGGACGATTCGCGAATCGGCGGAACGGGTCGCGACGAAACCAGGTTCGCCGCGACCCCTGAGTGAGCGACTCGGTCTCGCGTTACGCGATGATCTTGTCGATGATCTTGCCGCCGTCGACGATTTCGATCGGGCGGTCGCCGGGAGCCATCAGTTCCTTGTCGGCGACGATGCCGAGCTGGCGATAGACCGTCGTGGCGAGATCTTCCGGGCTGACCGGGTCGAATTCGGGCTCGGTTGCGGTGGCGTCCGAGGCGCCGTAGATCGTGCCTCCCTTGATGCCGCCGCCGGCGAGCATGACGCTGAACACCTTCGGCCAGTGGTCGCGACCGGCGTCCTTGTTGATTTTGGGCGTACGACCGAACTCGCTGGAGACCATGATCAGCGTCCGCTCGAGCTGGCCGCGCTGATCGAGGTCCTTGATCAGGGTCGCGAGCGCCTGATCGAGTTCCGGCACCTGCTTGCGGATGCTGCCGGCGATGCCGGAGTGCATGTCCCAGCCGCCGTAGGTCATCGACACGAAGCGGACGCCCGCGCCGACCAGGCGACGGGCCATCAGCATCCGCTGACCGGCGGTGTTGCGACCGTACTCGTCGCGGAGCTTGGCGTCTTCCGCTTCGATGTTGAAGGCTTCGCGGGCTTCGGGCGAGCTGATCATGCTGTAAGCCCGTTCGTAGAACGTGCTCATCGCCTTGACGTTGTCCGATTCCGTCGCCGAGACGAAACGGTCGTTCACCGTCGCCAGGGCTTCGCGGCGGCGGGCGAAGCGCTCGTCGCTGACGCCGCCCGGCAGGCTCAGGTCGCGGACCTTGAAGCCGTTGGCTGCAGGATCCGAACCGAGTTCGAACGCCGCGTAGGACGAGCTGAGATAGCCCGTACCGGCGTAGATGTTCGGAGTGTTCGGAATGCAGACGTACGGCGGCAGGTTGTTCTTCGGGCCGTATTCATGGCTCACGACGCTGCCCATGCTGGGGAACGTCAGCGCGGGGCTCGGCTTGTAGCCGGTGAACATGTTGTGGGTGCCGCGCTCGTGAGCCGCCTCGTTGTGCGTCATCGAGCGGATCACGCAGATCTTGTCGGCGACCTGCGAGACCTTCGCCATGCTCTCGCAGAAGACTTCGCCGGTGTTCGTCTTCACCGTGCCGAGTTCGCCGCGGTATTCGAGCGGCGCGAAGGGCTTCGGATCGAACGTCTCCTGCTGGGCGCTGCCGCCGGGCAGGAAGATATGAATGACGCTGTCGGCCTTGGAATCGACGAAGTCGTAGCTCTTCTGTTCGGCCATCGCCGAACGCATCTGCAGATAGCGTCCCAGGCTGAGGCCCAGACCGCCGATCGCTCCCACCGTCAAAAAATTGCGGCGCGACAGAAAGTTGCCGTTGCAGTGCATCGTCCGAGGCTCCTGAGGAACGATTGAGGTAGGGCCGAAGGCAGGCGCGCAGGCAGAAGATGCGTGCGGGAAGCCAGGGCTTCGGTAGTACGGTAGGGGCAGGAATCGAAAAATCGAAGTCTCCCGATGGGGAGCGTTCCGAGATTTCACTTCCCTGCGGAGAGGCGGGGTCGCCGGACTTTCACCGGCGCCACGGGCCGAAGCCCGCGTTGGTCTCGGGCGGAAGCCCGCTGAGTTCGCGAGGCGTTCGCCCGTTGACGACTTCTGGTTTTGTCCCCAGAAGTAGTAAGGCGTAGCGTAAGCGGCCCGAAGATCGCTTGTCAAACGCTTTTCCGATGGATTGATCGGCTTGCGGAGGGGAATGTACTCCCCGAAGAAGCTGATTTTCGGAGGAGAAACCTGCTCTATCTGGAAAACGAGCGGCGCTGGAGAAGCTGGGCAAAGCCTGACGCCCTCGCGTTCGGCCCCTCGCGTCGTCGCTTTCTACGTCCGGCGGTACGATAGGTTCGCCGCGGCGCCGTCGATCGTCCGGGCGCTCGCCGTCGTACCTTTCAGGAGTTTCTGCATGCCCGCCGATGCGTTTCCCGCCGAAGTCGTCCTGCGGCAGATCGAGTTCGCCCGCGTCTACCTCGACAGCCTGATCGCTGACTTTTCCGACGACGAATGGTTCGCCATGCCGGCCGGAGCGCCGACGCATCTCGCCTGGCAGGTCGGGCACATCGCGATGGCGGAATACGGCCTGTGCCTGTTCCGCGTCCGGGGCCGTCAGCCGGTCGATCTCGACCTGATGCCCTCCGCGGTGCGGAAGATGTACAGCAAGGGCTCGACGCCCGACCCTTCGCCGGAGAAGAACGTCTCCCCGCAGGCGCTGCGGGAGACGCTGGCGAAGATCCTGCACCAGATTCAGGTCGAGTTGCCCACCTTCACGGCGGAACAACTGGCCGAGCCGGCGGACATGCCCTACGCCGTGGAAGCGACGAAAATGGGCGGCCTCTACCTCTGCCCGCTGCACATCATGATCCACGCCGGCCAGATCGGCCTTCTTCGGCGGATGCTGGGGAAGCCGCCGGTGCGGTAAGCGGCGGCGAATCTTATGCAGGATCCGGCGCTGCCGCGGCGAAGGCGCCGGCGGTGTCGTAGTACTCGCGGAACTCGACGGCCTTGCCGTCCATGAAGCGCCAGTAGTGGACGAGCGGCGATTCGGCGACCTTGCCCGAGCGGCGAAAGCGGACCTGACCCGTTCCGAACATCACGATCCGTTCGTCGTCGGCATCGACGACGAACTCCGTGGGAAGCATCGCTAGCAGTTCCCAGTCCCGCTGGAGCGCCTCCAGGTACCGGGCGAGCGATCCGGGGCCGGACGCCGGGCGGGAGAACTCTAACTCCGGCGTCGCCCCCTGCGCGAGCGAGAACATCGCGATATCGTCCGCCGCGAGTTCGACCCACTTCGACGCGTCCTGACCGCCCGACGCGTGCCAGAGCTGGTAGGCCGCTTTCAGTCGCTCGACGTTTCCCTGCGGATCGCTCATCGGCTTCGCTCCTAAATAAACCAACCGAAGGTCGCCGAACGTCACTCGATCGGCTGGACCCAGATGTTGCGATAGCGGACCGGGTTGCCGTGGTCCTGCAGGTAGACCGGTCCGGGCTCGGGGCCGGCAGGGACCGGCGCGGCGCGGGTCGGCTCGCCCTTGGGAAGCTTGACCTTCTCGTGAACGACGACGCCGTTGTGCTTGACGGTCATCCAGGGCTCTTCGACCAGCTTGTCGCCGTCGTACTTCGCCGCGTGGAACTCGACGTCGAACGTCTGCCACGTCAGCGGCGGAAAGCACATATTCACGTCGGGCTTGGCGACCGTGTAGATGCCGCCGCACTCGTTGTCTTCGCCGGTCAGGGCGAACGAGTCGAGCATTTGCACCTCGTAGCGACCCTGCAGGTACAGGCCGCTGTTGCCGCGAGCCTGACCGCGGTCCTCCGGCATGAAAGGGAGCAGGAATTCGACGTGGATCTTGTGGCTGCCGAACTTCTCCTTGCTGGTCGCGCCGGCGATCAGCAGGCCGTCGTCGGTCATCTTCGCGCCGGGGAACTGGTCGACGCTCTTGCCGTCGAAGAGCACGACCGCGCCCTCGGGCGGCTTGGCTTCCAGCGTCGGACTTTGACGGACGACCTTCTGGATCTCCGCCACGCGGCGGTTGCCGTCGAGGAGATAGACGGAGATGGTGTTGTCCTTCACCACGGAACGGACGCCTTCGAGTTCGAAGACGACGCCCTCGTCGGTCTTCATCCCCTCGACGCGGCGAACTTCCTCGCGATTCCAGCCCTCGCCCGGCAGTCCGCCCAGGTAGCCGACGCCGAGGAACTTGCCGTTACCGAGCGCCTGGACCTGGACGCCGATCTTCTGCTGCTTGCCTTCGGATTCGATCGTGCCGACGTACTCGCCGACGTATTGATAATCTTCGCCCGCCGATTTCTGATCGGTGTGAGCCGGACCGGCGATCAGCGTCCCGGCGGCGAAAACGAGCGACAACGACGCGGCGACGACGCAGCGTCCGAAAGAATGAGCAAGCATGAGGGGGGCTCCCGGCGGAGGAAAGGCGATGAGGGGGCGTCGCGGCGAGAGCGTTTCTTCGTTGCGACGCGTTTCGCCCGCCATGATAGCCCGGGGAGCGAGCGGTCTCCATTCTGCGGCGACTTCTGAATGGTCAGGCGGGGACGGAAGTCCTCGAATCCCAATCGCAAGAGTCGCGAAGACCTCGGGGGATTTACATCCCCCGCTCGCCTGGGACGGAGGAGCGCTGCTCATCCCTGCGGAAAGTACTCCTCAACCTTCGCCTTCAGAAACCGCAGGGACTCTTCCATTTCGCCCATGCCGTTCATGCCGTCTTCGATGCTGATCCAGCCGGAATAGTCGACGGAGGCGAGCAGGCCGAAGATCGCGTCGTAGTCGTTCAGCCCGCGGCCCGTCACGCCGTGCAGCAGGTGGGGCGAGTAGCCGATCGTGCCGTCGGACTGCTTCAGGTCCTCCAGGCTGGCGCCCTCGGCCAGGTAACGATCGCTGGCGTGCATGCTCACCACGCGATCGACCACCTGCTCCAGCAACGCGACCGGGTCGTCGCCGGCGACGACGGCGTTCGACGGGTCGTACTGCACGCCGAAGTTCGTCCGGTCGCCGATGGCGTTCACGATCTCGAGGAAGACGTCCTTCTTCTGGGCGAACTCCGGATAGGTCCAGAAGCCGTCCTTGTAATGGTTCTCCATGCCGAGCACGATCTCGTGCTCCTTCGCGACGGGGAGCAACTCCTCGATCGCCGCGACGACCCACGCGACCCCCTGCGCCCTCGTGACCTCCGGATAGCGCTGCCCGCTGAGCACCCTGCAAACGGCGCCCGGTCCGCCGAGTCGCCGGGTGACCTGAATCAGGTTCGCGTGGCGCTCGACCGCCCGTTTGCGTCCGTCGGGGTCAGGGTCGGTAAAGTTGGGCGAGCAGCAGAGCATCGGCATCGCGAAGCCCGCGGCGGAGATCGCCTCTCCCACGCGATCGACGTCGTCGTGCGACAGGCTGGGAAGGAAGCCCTCGTACATTTCGAGTCCCTCCGCGGGGAGGGACTTCGCCATCTCGATCCACTCGAAGACGGTCATCGTCTTGTCGCCCGCGATGGCGTCGAGGTAGCACTTCGGGAACGCGGAAAGTCGAGGAGCCACGGCAGTTCTTCGGGAGAGGGGAGACGGGGCCGGCACGCTTCGCCGCCGATTCTATCGCGGAGTCGGAACGCGAACGGTTCGCTTCGCAGAGTCGGCGTCTACAATAGGGCAAGCAGGATGATCGACTTCGCGATCCCGGGCGTTCCCGCCTTGAGGAGAGGAGCGAGATGATCGCCAATCCCATCGTCAATCCGTACGCCGCTCCCGGGCTCGACGCTTCGGCGAACGAAGGTCCCGCTGCCGGGTCGTTCGCGGGCCGCGCCCTCGGAACGACCTTCCTGCTCTGCTACCCATTGCCGTTCCTCGCGGCGGTCGGGTTCTGGCTCGCGGACGCGCTCGGCGTTTTTTCGCTGCCCGTGCCGATCGTCCCGCTCGCCGTGCAGGGCGGGTCGCTGATCGCCGCGATCGTCACGACGCGAACGCTCGCGAAGACGATGCTCTGCGGCCCGCTGTTCGGACCGGGCCTGACGGCGCTCTACTTCGCCGCCGTCGCTGCGGCCTGGCCGCTGGCGAAGTTCTGCTTCCTGCTCGTCGCGGACGACCCGACGCCGTAGACGCATGACGGTTACGAAATGATCGACCGGATCGTGTCGGAGAGCTTCTCGACCGTCGCTTCGAGCTCGGCGACTTTCTGGACCAGTTCGTCGAACTCTTCGCGCGTGATGCGAGGCTCCTGCGCTTGCTGACGCGACTGTTGTTCCTGCCGGGCGGCTGACGGCGACAGCGGGGCCCGATAGGGAGCCGATTCTTCGGGCTCGGGCGCCGTCGGGGCGGACGCAACGGGCATATCCGGCCGCGCGGGAGCCGGCGTCGGGGCAGGCGCTCGTTCCGGTTCGCTGACCTGCGAGGGGGCTGCCTGCGGCGCTCCGCCTGGCGATGCTGCTACCGGCGATCCGGCGACGCTCGTCCCGATGCCGCTGAAGGTGGCGTCGGGCGCCAGGCCGTGACGCTTGCGGACCCACTGCCGCTCGTGCGGCAGATAGAGCGTGTGCGTCACGATCTGTCCGCGACCGGGCGGAGAGAGCGCTTCGACGAGCCCCTTCTCCTGCAGTTTCGCGAGCAGGGTGGAGAGTTCGTCCAGGCTCTCGATCGGATCCATGCGGCTCGCCCGCTGGCGCAGGTCGCCGACGGTCTGCGCGCCGCGGAGCAGCAGCTCGCCCAGGATCGACAGTTCGACCTTCTCCACCCCGAACCAGTCGTAAAGGTTGTGGCGGTACTTGCTGACGCGACCCGAGCCTTCGATCTGCACGAGCGCCCCGGCTTCGCGCAGGCGTTCGCAGACGTCCTCGACGATCTCCTCTTCCAGGGTCATGACCGGGTCGCGGTTGTTCTTCTGGTTGCAGCCGGTCGTGAGCGAATTGAGCGTCAGCGGATAGGCGTTCGGCGTCGTCTTCGCCTTCTCGATCATCACGCCGAGAATCCGGCGGGAGGTTTCGTCGACCGGCTTCCACTGCGGGGAGGCATCGTCCATGGCGCTTCGTTCCTGAGGAGAGACGGGTTGAATCCTATCAGCCGACGTTCGCCTTCGACAGATCGGCGGGAGGCTCGCCCCTGGGAACCGCACGACGCCGGCGACTCAGGCGACGTTATGCACCGTCGAGAAGCTCTTCGCAGCCTTGCCGGATTCGCTCGACCAGTTCCTCGTCCATAAGCTCGTATTCGTCCTCGATATCGAGCGAGACGATCGGCGGCAGCGGACGATGCGTGAACCGCTCCTGCAGCCGAGCGGCGTGCTTGCGCTCCATCACGACGACCAGCGTCGCCCAGTCGAGATCGCGCTGCGTCACGATCCGCCGGCTTTGCGGACGGACGCCGGCCGACCGCACTTCGACCCGCGGGTCGTTCGCGTAGATCGCCGCGGCGGTCGGACTTCGCCGAAGGTTCTTGCCGCAGACGAACAACCAGCGGCGCGGGACGGCGCTCTCTGTCTCCGTCAAGTTCGCTCCGTCCATCGACTCCTTCATGACGACAATTGCGACACCAGCAGCGCCCCGAAGATAGCGACGGCTATCAGGATCGCGATACCGATCGACGAAAGGGCTGCGATCTTCTGCGAGTTCCGCATGAAGACTCGCAATTCGTCCTGGTAGGCGAGTTGTTCGGCGAGGAACTGCTGGCTCCGCTGGTCGGACTCCATCAGCCGCCCGGTAAACTCCTTGTACCGGTCGAAGTGGGCCTGCTGAAGATCGCGAATCTCCGTGAGCAATCGCTCGATCCGGGCAAGCTGTTCCGCCTCCATCGCATTCTCCTCAGGCTGTCGCTGCGGCGGACACCGCGAATTTTTTCCGCCTTCCGCGTCAGAACCGCGATCGGCCGGTGTTCACTAGAGCGAAAGGATCCGCGCTTGTGAACGAGACGGCAGAAACGCGAGACAGCCTGCTCGCCCGCGTCCGCAATCCGGCGGATCGCGAGGCCTGGCAGGAATTCGTCGCCATCTACTGGCCCGTCGCCTATCGACTGGCCCGACGCGCAGGCCTGCAGGACGCCGACGCCCAGGATCTGGCCCAGCAGACGCTGCTGTCCGTGTCGCAGGCGGTCGAACGCTGGGAACGTCGGGAGCCGGGCGTTCGCTTCCGTGGCTGGCTCCGCACGATCGCCCGCAATGCTGTCCTCAACGCACTGACGAGGGCGCCTCGCGATCGGGCGCGGGGCGGATCGAGCGGCATCGAACTGCTCGCAGGTCGTCCCGGAAAAGATGAACGGCTGACCGAGTCGCTGGAACTCGAACGTCGCCGGGAGATGTTCCGCTACGCAGCGCGGCAGGTGGAGCACGAAGTGGACGCCGACACGTGGGAGATCTTTCGGCGGACGACGACCCTCGGGCAATCTTGCGAACGGGCGGCAGAAGAGATGAACAAGTCGATCGGCGCCGTCTACGCCGCTCGTAGCCGGGTCATGAAGCGTCTGCGTCAGCGGGCCACGGAATTGGAAGGCGGAGAACGGGAAGGCGAATCGCCGATGCACGGCCCAGCCGGGGAGGAGAGTCGATGACCGCGCCGCGCATGGCCTGCTCTCCCGAATCGCTGGAACGCTTCCTCGACGCGTCGGCGACGCCCGAGGAGGAATCGCAGCTCACCGTTCATCTCGACGAATGCCCTGCGTGCCGGGAGGCTCTGTCGCGCTCGGCAGCCGGAGATCTGGAATGGAACGACGTGAAGGTCTGGCTGACCGACGACGAACTCGATCATGCCGCCGACGTCAGCCGGCCGGGCGGATCGCTCGATAACTTCGATCGTCGGCATCCCGACGAAACGGCGCTGGTCCTTTCGAGTCTCGCGCCGACGGACGATCTGCATTCGCTGGGGCGACTCGGAACGTACGAGATCGTCGGCGTGGTCGGACGCGGCGGCTTCGGCGTGGTCCTCAAGGCACACGACCGCGCGCTGAACCGCTTCGTGGCGATCAAGGTCCTGGCGCCCCACTTGGCGGCGTCAGCCACCGCGCGAAGACGCTTCGCCCGGGAGGCGCAGGCAGCCGCGGCGGTCGTGCACGAAAACGTCGTCGCCATCCACGCCGTCGCCGAGCGGGAGGGGCTCCCCTACCTGGTGATGGAGTACGTTCGCGGCGAATCGCTGCAACGGCGGATCGATCGCGTGGGACCGTTCGGCACGGCGGAGATTCTTCGCGTCGGGCATCAGGTCGCTGCCGGTCTCGCCGCGGCGCATGCCCAGGGCCTGGTCCATCGCGACGTCAAGCCGGCGAACATCCTGCTGGAAGAGGGGGTCGAGCGGCTGAAGCTGACCGACTTCGGTCTCGCCCGCGCGGCCGACGATGCCAGCCTGACCCGCACCGGCGCCGTCAGCGGCACGCCGCAGTACATGTCGCCGGAGCAGGCTCGCGGGGAGTCGATCGACGCCCGGAGCGATCTGTTCAGCCTCGGCAGCGCGCTCTACGCGATGGCGGCGGGACGACCTCCGTTCCGTGCAGAAACCAGCCTGGCCGTGCTGCGGCGGATCACCGACGAGACCGCCCGTCCGCTGCGGGAGATCGTCCCGGAGCTTCCCGACTGGCTGGCGGCGTTGATCGCCAAGCTGCACGCGAAGGAGGCGACCGCCCGGTTCGACAGCGCAGCCGAAGCGACTCGCGTGTTCGGCGAATGCCTGGCTCATCTGCAGGACCCGGCGAAGACCCCGCTGCCGGACGAGGTCGCCCGGCTCGTCGCGAAGCCCAAGCGTCGGTTCCTCGATCGCAAGCAGAGGCTGGCCCTCATCGGCGGATCGACGGCGCTGCTGGTGAGCGGCGCGATCGCGCTGGCGACCTTCGCGGCGCTCGGTCGTCCCGATCTCCAAGGATCTTCAGCGTCCAGCGGTCCGTCGATCGGGCTCGCTGGTCCGGAATCGCCAGGCGATTCCACGACGGAACCCCCTACGCATCAGGACGCCGTCGACTGGGGCGACGCCGATGCCGAGACGCTGAACTCGATCCGAAACGAAGTCGAACGCCTGGAGGCGGAGAGCGTGAAGCTCTTCGAAGCGCCATGAGAACGAAGATGAACCCGATGCCGACTCGCTCTTCGCAGCCGATCTTCTCTGTCCGAAGGAACGAACCGATGCTCGACCATCGATCGCGAATCTCGCACGTGCTGGCGGCGGCGATCCTCGTCGCATTCTCGCAGAGCGCGGTAGTTCGAAGCCAGGAGCCGTCGCCGCCGTCCGGGGCCGAACCAGCTGCATCGCCTGCGACTCTCGATCCTCCGGCGCCTTCGGTCGAGCCCGACGCGCCGATCGGTCAGGCAGCGCCGCCCCGCCAACCGGTTCCGTCGTGGCGATTCGAAGTTCAGTTGCATCCGAGTTTCGAACCGGGGTCGATTCGGGAGACCCTCGAAGCGGAAGGATTCGACGTTCGCGAATCCGGGAAGCGCGGCGACGGCTCATCGACGTGGTCCGTCGCGCCGCCCTCTGATGCGGATCTAGCGTCAAGCGATCGTCGACTGCGGGAGGCGTTCGGTCGCATGGCGAGCGTCACGCTTCAGGAGTTTCCAGGCGGAAGGATTATCACGCAGCTTGCACAGGCCCCTCCGTCGTCCCCCTTCGCGGCGAAGTTCCTGCTGATCGAGAACGACTGGACGAAGGCCGGCGATCGCGCCGCGGCGGATCGACTGGCGAGGTCGACGTCGCAGCAGGTGTTCGATCTGAAGCAGGCAGGGACCTCCCTGTTTCGCGCGGGATACGCGTCGGTCTTCGAACAGCAGGGCGCTCGTTCGTTGACGGAGGATATGCAGAGGCTCGGCCTCGTTCGCCAGACTCTCGCGGCGCGGGCCGTCGATCTGAAGCTGGCCGACCAGGGGGTCGAAGCGCTCGGCGCCGTCCAGGTTTCGTTCGCTGAACGAGCGGCCGACGGGACGCGGGAGAATGCGACCTGGTACCTGCTGGCCGTCGCGATGGAGAAGTCGTTCCCGCCGCCGACCGCGGATCCCTCCAGTCCCTACGCCGCGGAAGCGAGTCCGCCCAGTCCGCGAACCGATCACGTGGCGATCGTAGGCTGGCGAGCCAGAAGCGAGGAGGATCGGCAGAGCGACGACGGCGCCGCGGCTGCTCCGACCGGGGAGTCCGAACGTTACGTCGGTTCGCTCGTGCTGCGGTCGGATCAGTCGGCGGTCGTGCCGGTCTCGCTCCCCGGCGTCGAAGGACTGGCGATCGTGATCAGCCCGGCGTCGAACGGCCCGCCGACTCGATCGCTGGGGCCTTCCGCCGGAACGGTGACCCAGCAGGCGCTGACCGCCCAGTTCCCCATCGACTGGGGCGTGCTCATTCGTGCCTACGAGGCGTCGCCTCTGGGACAGGCGAGCGACGCCGCCCGCGCCGTCGAAGCGATTGCTGCCGCGGACGATCAGGCGACCGCCGCGGTCACCATTCAATGGCATCCGGCGACGGAGGACCAGTTCGCGATCGTCCAGCGGGCGATAAGCGAAGCGAACCCGCGGGTTCGCTTCGTCAACCAGCAGTTCCAGGGAGCGCTGGGCGCTTCCATGTCCGGCACGGCGCCGTTCGATTCCGCCGAGTCGATCGAGAAGATCGTCAAGGCGACGCTCCCCGAGGCGACCGTGCAGGTCCGCGTGAGTAAGGTCGGCGAAGAGGTGAAGCCGCCGGCTGACGAATCCCAAACCGTCGTCGTTCAACTTCAGTACGCGTCGGCGGGCGAAACGGCGAAGCTGCTGGAATCGCTGAAGCTCGATCCGGCGATCCGAATCGCCAGCGACGACCGGACGAACTCGATTATCCTGTCGGCGCCCCCCGCGACGAAGTACGCGCACGTCCAGGCGGCGATCGCGCTGCTGGAGAAACTCGATCAGCCCGTCGCAGCGACGCCCGGGGCCGAGAACGCGGCTGCGAAGGCGCCGCCTGATCGGGCCGCGAACGTCGCGAAGCTGCGGTCCGATCTGACGGGCGTCGAAGCCGACGTCCAGAGGGCGGCGGAGGCAGCCCGGGCGGCATCCGATCGGGAACGCCGGGAGAAGGTCGACGACCTCCGCCGGGCGGTCGCCCAGGCGTTCGCGTTGCGATTGACGCTGCAACGCGAAGAGGCGGCGGACCTGCGCGACCGGCTGGCGAAGATCGAAGAGAACCTCGCGCGACGCGAGCGGATCGAGAACGCCGTGATCGATCGGCGGATGGAGGTCTTGCTCGACCCGGCGCTCGAATGGCCGGAGACGGCGGGCGAAGAACCTTCGTCGCCGCGTGCCGACGTCGCATCGATTCCTGCGGGCGACGCCGCGGAGAGGGCAGGGGACGGCGGAACGGATTTTGAGCGGACGGCGTCCGACGTTCAGGGCCGCGGCGACGCGTTCGCGGCAGCGACGTCGCTGGCCCGGGAGATCGCCGAACTGACGGGTCAGGCACAGGCGATCGAACGCGACGGGACGCCCGACGGGTCAGAGGTGCGTCTGGCGCTGATCCGCCGGCAACTCGAGCTGTTGCGGCAGGAATTCGACGCCCGGCAGCAGGCGCTGAAGCTGGAACTGGAATCGCTGAAGGCGAAGCTCAGCGGCGCCCAGGCGAGCTACGACCGGACGCTGACGCTCGTCGACACCGGCGCCATGCCGCAGGGCGAACTCGTCAAGGTCGAGGCCGAACTCAAGGCCGCCCAGTCCGACGTCGCGCGGCAGGAGGTCGTTTTGCAGCAGTACGAGCGGGCATTGGCGTCGCTGCCGAAGTTGGACGTGCATCATGATCGTGAATGGTCGAGCGCGGCGGAAGAGCGGAGCGATGACCCGACCGCGTTGCAGGGCTCCTGGCGCGTCACCCGTCTGTCGCCGTCGCTGGGAGACAGCTTCCTGCCCCCGACAGCTGAGATAACCTGGACCTTCGACGCAAATACGTTGACGGAGACAAGGCCTCAGAAGGTCGGCGAGCCGATCCGCTTCGTGTTCCAGATCGAGCATTCTGACGAGATCCCTGGTGCATTCACGAGAATCGGATCGTCAGCCGCCTGGAGAGGAGAGCGCCGGTTAGCGCGGTACGAGATCCGCGGCACGGAACTGCGCGTGGTCATGCGGGGCTCACCGGAGGCGACGAGCTTTCCCGAGGTCGCGGCTCCCGACCGCTCCGATCAACTCTTCGAGTTCGAGCGAATAGATAATGCGTCCCCGCAGTCAGGTCCTGCCGCGACGCCTGATCGTGAGGAAGGATCCCAATCGGCTTCCGCCCCTCCTGGCCTACAGGGAACGTGGCGGATGACGCATCATAAGATCGTCGACCACCCCGATTCGAACATCGCTGAAACTGAATGGGTCTTCGAGGGAGACAACCTGGTCGTGCGACGAAAGGGGCGGGAGGACCTCCGTTACGTCGTCGAGTACCTGGACGACGCGCCAAACGAGTTCCGCACGTTTCGCGTGACGGACCTGCCGTCAGGTCCGTCGCTCGTCGAACGGGCGTTCCGCTATCGCTACGAGATCAAGGAGGGATCGCTGCGTGTCGTGCAGGGACCCGGCAACGGTCCCTCTTTCGCAAACGTCGCCCCTGCGCGCGGCGTTTTCTATTACGAGTTCGAACGCGTTCGCGCTGCAGCGGAGATCGATCCGGCCGCGGAGTCGACGACCGAAGACGCCGTCCAGGGTCCGGACTTTCTGAAACAAGTCCGCGAGACCGCTGCGGCGCTGCGAACGAAGGAGCAGGCGATTCGCGAGATGAAAGCCCATCTCTCCTCGATCAGTCCTGCCGACGCCGCCGAGGACGGCGTAAAGAAAACAATCGAGATCTACGAGAGCGAAGCTTCCGCGATGCGGGACGATATTCGCCGGCTGCTGTTCTTTGCCGAACAGACTTCTCGATCGGTCAAAGCGCAACTCGACGCGGCGAAGGATCCAGAAATAAAGCGACAGCTCGCCGACCAACTTCTGCGTTTGTACAGAATCGGCGCTCAGATGCGCGGCGAGGCCGGTTCCGTCGATGCGGCATTCGAGAAAGGCTGGATTCCGCCGGTGTCCCGCGAAACGCAACGGCCCGCGCTCGCCTACTCTGTAGACGAACTGCGATCGGAGCTTAAGGCGACGACGGAGAATCTGAAAGCGATCGACCCCGCGGATGCAGGTCGTCAGCAAGGACTGGACCGTGTCGGCTGGCTACGGCGCACCGCAGAAGCCGAGTCGAGAGCCTTAATCGCATTCTCATCAAGGCTCCAGCAGCACTTGCGGACAGAGCAGGACGATTACTTCATCAAAGAGAAGGCGTTGGCGGATGCCTGGAAGCGGGACGCCTCATCCGATGAACTGGATCAGGCGGCGTTTCAGTTCGCGCTGCAGGAGTACGATCTCCAGCGAACTCGTGAACTGGCAATGGAGACGGCTCGAGAACAGAAGGAGCTAGTCGAGCTTTTGGCCGAGATGAAGACCGAATTGGCTGCTCCCGAAGGTTCTTCGTCGCCCAGTTCTCTCGATCCGGCAGGTGGCGGACTTCAGCGTTGAGCGGCCGCGATCTTCGAGACTCGGGTAGCATGAACGCAGCGGCGGCGCGACTCTCGGCGCTGCCGACCTTGCCTAAGAAGGAGCTGCCTCATGACGTCCCGCCCGACCTACCGCATCCTCACGTTCGTCGAAGAGATCTACGAGGATCTCGAACTCTGGTATCCGAAGTACCGGCTCATGGAGGCGGGCGCCAAGGTGACGGTCGCCGCGCCCGTCGCCGGGCAGAAGTATTCCGGCAAGCACGGATATCCGTGCGTCTCGGACGCCGCCATTCCGGACATGGAGGCTCGCGACTTCGACGGCGTGCTGCTGCCGGGCGGGTTCATGCCCGACAAGCTCCGCCGGGACCCGCTGGTCCTGAAGCTGGTCCGCAGCTTTCACGAGGAGGGCAAGCTGGTCGCTGCGATCTGTCACGGCGGCTGGATCGCGATCTCCGCGGGGATCTATCGCGGCAAACGTGTCACCGGCTCGCCCGGCATCAAGGACGACCTGGAGAACGCCGGCGCGATTTGGGAAGACGCCCCCGTCGTGGTCGACGGCCACCTGGTCAGCGGTCGCAAGCCCGACGATCTGCCGCTGTTCGTTCCGGCCATGCTGGACGTGCTGTCGAAGCAGACGGCTGGGAAGTAGGTCCCGGGGAGCGCTCTACGCCGGTGCGTGGACGACGCGCTGGCCCCGATCCGTCGAGGGCGGCGTCAGGTAGCGGGTCAGCGTCGATTCGTCGAAGCGGCGTTCGGCCCGGCCGGGCGTGGGGAGCGCGCTGGCGATGGAGAGTCCCTGCTCCGCCAGGTCGCACAGCTCGCGCTCTCGCAGGTTTCGCCCGCGTTCGTCCTGCAGGCGTTTCACCAGCGGGCGCGTGTAGTCGTCGCCGTTGCGGCGCATGACCTGCGCGACGCTGCCGTCGGAGAGGCTAACGAAGCTGCCGATCGGGAAAAGCGAGATGAGCTGCAGCAGGGCCCGGACGACGCGTCCGTCGACCTGACGCTTTTTCGCCTGACGCAGCAGGCATTCGAGCGCCGCGTAGGGCATCATCGCTTCGCGCCAGGGCCGGGACGACGTCATCGCCACGTAAGCGTCGGCGACCTGGATCGTCTTGGCGAAGGGGTGAATCATGCGGTCCTCGCGACCGCGGGGATAGCCCGAACCGTCGACGCGTTCGTGGACCTGATAGGCGACGACGGTCGTCATCTTCGGCGGCGCGGTCAGGCGAGCCAGCAGGTCGACCGAATAGATCGGATGCTTCATCAGCTCGAACGTCTCGTGCCGATTCAGGGCACGCGGCGCTTCGCGGATGCGCGGATCGACCAGCTCCATCCCCCAGTCCTGGACCATCGCGATCAGGCCGACGTCGCGGACGTCTTCCTCGCTCCAGCCCATCTCCGCGCCGAGCGCCATGGAGAAGAGCGCCGTCTTCAGCGCCTGGTCGGAGGAGGTCTCTCCGCTGACCGCCTCGGCCGCGACGCTGAGGACGATGTCCGGATCGTTGATCAGGTGCTTCAGGTAGCTCGACGCGAAGCGGGAGATCCGACCGGCGCCGACGGTTTCGCCCGCGACGACCGCGCGGAGCGCGTCGGCCAGACCCCGGCAGACGCTGCCGTGCTGATCGTGCAGATGCTGCCGCATCTGATCGTCGTATTCGTGCCGGCGATGCTCCTGGCGATCGCGGAGCGGAACTCCGTCGGTCCGGAGTTCGAGCGGTTCGCTCTCGACGATCTCGTCGAGCCGCCTGGTCAGCTCGGTCTGCGGCAACTCGGGCGGCAGATCGTCGACGAACTCGTCTAGCGTCGTGGAAGTGGTGCGATGCGCGTCCGACTTCGTGATCTGAACGTCGTCGATTCCGTGACTGCGAAGCTGACGCTTCAGTTCGGGGGTGATCACCGCCCCGGCGGCCAGCAGGAAGACGCCGCGCGAATCGTGAATCGCGTCGTCGAGCCGGCGACCGACGATCAAATCCTCGACTTCGACCCCGACCAGGTCGAGCGATTCGTTGACGTCGGTTGGATCGCTCATCGACGGAAGAAGGCGGGAAGGGGACGCCTGGCGGAATTCAGCGACCGGATGGCTCGACGACGACCCCTCGTCGATCCGGTCCTGGCCGAGCGTCAACGTTCGGGAAAGCATAAGCCGCGTTTTGGGGCGAGGACGGACGCGAAGGGCCGAATCGCTCGCCGCGTGGCACGAAACGGCGCGGATCGCCGCCGCCGCGTCAATTCGACGCCCCTCGGAATGCTGGCGCCGGCGCCGAGGGGGCACTACCCTAGGAACATCCGCTACTTCCCTCCCCTCCTGCCGTATCGATGAACCTCGCGGCGTTCGATCCCTTGCGGGCGTTCGTTCCCCGCCGACCGTTCCGGTCGGATCGATTGCGCCGGGCGTACGTCTGGGCCGCGACGGTCTGGTTCGCGATCGTGACGTCGGGCGTGCCGCTTCCTGCAGGCATGCCCCCCGACAAGTTCGGCGCCCCGTTTCCGTGCCAATCGCATGCGTGCGGCTGTCGATCGGCTGCCGCGTGCTGGACGGACTGCTGCTGCTTCACGCTGGACGAAAAGCTCGCCTGGGCGCGGGCCAACGGCGTGACGCCTCCCGCCGGGACGCCCCTCTTCGATCCGGAGGAGCAGCGATCGGATCCCGCGGACGACGCTCCGCCGGCGAAGCGATCGTGCTGCGCGAAGAAGGCGAGCGAACCGACGACGGCCAGCGTCGCTTCGGGATCGTGTTGCAGCGCTCAGAAGGCGACTTCGAAGCAGGCGACCTGCTGCAGCGTCGCCCGCCCTGCCTCATCGTGCGGAGAAGATGGCGAGTGCGAAGAGGCCGGCTCTGCGAAGGACGAAGCGACGGGCATCGTGCTGCTGCAGGCGATGAAGTGTCGCGGCGTCGCGACGAGCTGGACCGGTACGGGGCAACCCTTCGTGCCGGCGCTCGCGATCGAATGGACGCAGGAGACGACGGTCTCCGCGCTGCTTCCCGCCCCCCAGGCGACGTTCGCTTCCTGCCGACCTCGCTACGTCGGCCCGCCTGGATGATCCTCGACGGCTCGCTGCGTTCCGTCAATTCCATGCGCTGAAGGCCTGTTGCGCGCCGTGTTCCTCCGTCGTTCGGACGGCTGGAATCCACTGCGCTCGCGCAGCTCGCCGCAGTCGCTTTACGCCACGAGGATATCCATGAGCTATCGATTCGATTTCAATCCGGTCTTCGCGACCGCCCTGTTCTGCTGTTTCGTTTCGAGCCCCTTCGCCTTCGGTCACGATACCTGGGTCCAGACGCAGACGTCGCTGGTCCGGGTGGCGGACGTCGTCCATGCCGATCTGATGCTCGGCAATCACGGCAACGACCACCGCGACTTCAAGCTTGCCAGCAAGATCTCCCTGGAACCCTGCACACTGGCGGTTCTCACGCCGAGCGGGAAGTCCTACGACCTGAAGAGCGAACTGGTCGACCTGGGCTACGCGCCGAAGGAAGGGTACTACTCCGCGAGGTTCGTCCCGGGCGAACCGGGCGTCCACGCGGTCGTGCATACGCTCGACACGCTCCATAACACGACGCGAGCGATCAAGAGCGCGAAGACCTACTTCCTCGCCGCGGAGAGTCTCGACAATCCGTCGCTGGGAGGGGACGAGCTGTTCGCCAAACCGCTCGGGCACCCGCTCGAGATCGTCCTGCTCTCGCACCCGGCGACGCTCGGCCCCGGCGCTCCGGTGAACGTTCAGGTTCTGTTCGAAGGCAAGCCGCTGCCGAACGCGAAGCTGTCGTTCATTCCGAGGGGGCAAGAGCTCCAGGAAGGGTTCGACGACGAGTTCGAACGGATGACGGACGAGAACGGCAAAGCCAGTTTCACGCCGAAGGAAGGGACGTTCGTGCTGGTCTCGCTGCATCACGCAGCGCCGGAACGAAAGGGAGACGGATTCGATAAGACCGCGTTCGGCGCCACGCTCGTGCTGAACGTGCCGCAGGTCTGCCCCTGCTGCGAATGACGCAGTCTGCGTACGACGCAGTCGGGCCGACGGTCTTTCGTCTTCGATCTTTCAAGGAGTCCCTCCTATGTCTGTGAGTCTGCGCGCACGTCGCGACGGCTTTACGCTCGTCGAGTTGCTGGTGGTCATCGCGATCATCGGCGTCCTCGTCGCGCTGCTGCTGCCCGCGGTGCAGGCCGCCCGCGAAGCGGCCAACCGGATGAGCTGCTCGAACAATCTCAAGCAGTTCGGCCTGGCGCTGCACAACTATCACGACTCGTATCGCTGCTTTCCGGGACTTTCGGATTCCAGCACGTACGGGTTCTCGGTGCAGTGTCGTCTTCTGCCGTTCATGGAACAGCAGAACTTGCAGGACCTCGTCGACTTCGACGTCGCCCTGATGCAGGGGTCGGGCGGAAGTCAGACGCTCAACCCCGTCCATCGGACGGTCGCCGCGACCGAACTGCCGGTCTTTCGCTGCCCGAGCGACGGACAGGACGGGATCTTCACCGCGTACAACTCGGCGACGTTCGCGGGGACGAACTACGTCGTCTGCACCGGGTCAGGCGTCGGCACGACGTACGACACGCGTGCGAAGACCGACGGGATGTTCTTCTGGGCGTCCAAGACCCGGTTCGCGACGATGACCGACGGATCCTCCAATACGGTTCTCGTATCGGAGACGCTGCTCGGTCTCGGGCAGGACTCCACGGGCGCTCAGCCGCTCGATCGCAAGCGCCAGATGCGGCAGTACGGCGGAGGCGGTATGGGAGCGCCGGGCCAGGGCTTCACGACCGCCCCCGGTCACGATCCCGATCTGGCCGTCGCCGCCGCGGGCGGAACGGGCTGGCACGGTTTCCGCGGCGGGTCCTGGATCTGGGGACGCGAGCATACCTCGACGTTCAACACGTACGCGACGCCGAACTACAAGATCGCCGACGTGATGAAGAACGGCTTCGGGTGGTTCGCCGCCCGAAGCGCCCATGCGGGCGGCGCCCAGGCGACGTTGGGCGACGGCTCGGTGCGATTCGTTCCCGACACCGTCGATCTCGTCGTGTGGCGTGCGGCGGGAACCTGCAGCGGCGGGGAAGCGACGCAGCTTCCCTGATCGATAGAGCGCGTCTCGCGAAAGGGTAGCGGCCCGTGCGCCGACGACGCGGCGATTCAGATCGCCGGGAACGCTACATGTGAGTGCGACACGCACTGGATGCTTCGACCGACGCAGGGGCGCGGACGAACGGATCGCCCCCGCGTCTTTCTTTCTCTCATTCGAATCACGCCGCCTGAACTGCGCGGCGACCGACATAAGGTCTTCAACTACATGAGCTCTTCACGTTCCCGGAGAACCCCGGGATTCACCCTGGTCGAGTTGCTGGTGGTCATCGCGATCATTGGCGTACTCGTCGCGCTGCTACTGCCTGCGGTGCAGGCGGCGCGGGAAGCGGCGAACCGCATGAGTTGCGGCAACAATCTCAAGCAACTCGGTATCGCCGCACATAATCACGTCGCCTCGTTCAAGTACCTGCCGTCGCAGCGCGACAACGTCAAGGCGCCGATGCCGAGCACGGCGACCGCGACGCAGAAGTCGTTCTATCGCTGGTCGGAATTCGCGATGCTGACCCCGTTTCTCGAACAGTCGAACGTCTACAACGCGATCGACCTGTCGAAGGCTCTGTATTCGCCGCCGCCGACGGTGGTCGTCGATCCTTCAGCCGTCGACGTGGTGAAGATCGTGGTTCCGTCGTTCCGCTGCCCCTCCGATCCGGGAGAACAGTGGGATGTCGCCTGGGGTCCGAACAGTTATGCCGGGAACAACGGATCGGGCATCAACGGCGGCGTCTACGAAAAGAACGACGGCGTCTTCTTCACCGACTCCCGACTGAAACTCGCCTCGATCACGGACGGACTGTCGAACACGGCCATGTTCAGCGAGTCTCCCGTCGGACAGGGCGCGGCGAGCTCCACGCTGGGCGCCGTTCGAGGAACGAGGAACTTTCAGCTCGCTATGGTCTGGGACGCGAACGCCCCGACGCTGGACGACTCCGCGAGCGGCAGCTGCAACTCGGACGGAGCCGTCGTTCAGTTCACGCGGGGCAAGTCCTGGGCCGACGGCGCCGTCGGAGACACCGGGTACATGCATCGACAGACGCCCAACTCCAAGACGAACGTCGACTGCTACTCGCGGTACGCAGCCTTCAAGGCCGCTCGCAGCTTTCACTCGGGCGGCGTCCAGGTCTGCCTGTGCGACGGTTCGGTCCGCTTCGTGCCTGACACGATCGACGTCGTCGTCTGGCGCGCGGCTGGCTCTCGTAACGGCGGCGAAGCGACGCAACTGCCGTAGCGGTCGAACTGCGGAACGTTCGATCTTCCGTGTCGTCGATTTCCTGAGCGGGGGACGAAAGTCCCCCGAGGTTGGGCTCGACGCTTGATTCGGTCCTCGGAGGGTTATCACCCTCCGCTCAGACGAAATTGCCCTCGGCGCCACGCATGACGCCGGCCGTAGACCGCTCGTCAGTCGGCCCAGACGTCGTCATCGTCGTCGTCGTCGTCGAACAGCGCTTCGGGCTGCACGCCGCGGATCTTGTGCATCTGGATCACGTTGCCGCGACCGAGATACTCGACGCCGTTCATATACATCCGCATCATCAGCAGGCCGCGGCCGCTCGGCTTGTCGAGGTTCTCGTCGAGCGTCGGATCGGGCACCGCTTCGGGATCGAATCCCGGCCCTTCGTCCTCGACGCGGATGTCGAACTTTTCCGGCGAGACCTCGTAGACGACGTTGATCAGCTTCGCGGGGTCGTACTTGTTGCCGTGCTTCGCGGCGTTGACGACCGCCTCTTCGACGGCCAAGTGGATGCCGAAGACTTCCTTCTCTTCCCACTGGTAGAGTTCGAGATACTCCAGCGCTTCGTGCACGAGATCGGTGACGGCTTCCGGTTCGCTGGGAATCGTCAGAACGCGTTTCACTCCGCCGGGATGATGCCCGTTGTCGGCCGGTCGTTCGGACATGCAGAGGTCTCGAAGAAAGCGGCGGAAGCGAAAGAGAAAGGCCCCGCGAATTCCGCGAGAGCGACGAGTACGAACGAGATTCCGGTCAGGAGGCGCAGGTCACGGGGCGCAGATCACGAAGCGCAGTTCGACGAATGCCGATGGCACGCCATGATAGCGCCCCGCAGTGCCGGAAATGACGGTCCGGGCCTGCACGGGTTCCGCTTTATCGATTGTATTCAAGGGAATTCTAAGCGCCGAGAGAGCCCCGAATAGGCGCTTTCCGCCGCCCTGTACGCGAGTTCCCGTCCGCGCTTTCCGGTCGTAACGCCTCCGGCGAGAGCTTGCTGGCGCCGCTCGCCCGTTCTTCAATGACGACTGTCGGGCGTCGTCGATTCATCGACCGACCCCGCGGGCGGCATCATCGGCGGGCGGATCGTTCCGGCTGTAGGGCCGCTCTCTCACTTCTCTGCGGGAATCTTCTCATCATGTTACGCCCTCGTCTGCTGCGAACGGTTCTGGCCGCTCTCCCGCTCGCCCTTGGTCTCGGGGCGACTGACCTGCGTCTTACGGCGAGCGCCGCGGAGCCTGACGCGCCGGCCCGCCCGAACGTCCTGTTCCTGATCGCGGACGATCTGAACTGCGATCTCGGATGCTACGGCCATCCCCGGGTCGAGACGCCGCACATCGACGCCCTGGCGAAGCGGGGCGTCCGTTTCGAGCGGGCGTACTGTCAGTACCCGCTCTGCAGCCCCAGCCGCACGTCCTTCCTGACGGGGCTGCGACCAGATTCCTCCGGCGTTCATACGAACCCGGGCAGGGCGACCGACGGCGCCTACGGCGGGTCCCCGCACTTCCGGGAGTTTCATCCCGACCTGATCACGCTGCCGCAGTTCTTTCGCGAGCAGGACTATTTCGTCGCCCGAGTCGGCAAGCTCTATCACTACGGCGTGCCGGGACAGATCGGGACCAGCGGTCTGGACGATCCGCAAAGCTGGGACAAGACGGTCAATCCGATCGGTCGCGACAAGACGGAAGAGGGCAAGGTCTTCTCGCTCGTGCCGGGCAGCTACGGCGGAACGTTGAGCTGGCTCGCGGCGGAAGGAACCGACGCCGAGCAGACCGATGCCATCGGCGCCGACGCGGCCATCGAACTGCTGAAGCAGCAGGGCGACGATCCCTTCTTCCTCGCCGTCGGCTTTTATCGTCCGCACACGCCGTACGTCGCGCCGAAGGCGTACTTCGAGAAGTATCCCAAGGAATCGATCGAACTTCCCGAGCTTTCCGCGTCCGATCGCGAGCGCGTTCCCGCGCCTGCCTACGGCAGCGCCAAGAAGGAACAGGAGGGGATGTCCGACGACCTCCGCCGGGAAGCGATTCAGGCGTACTGGGCCTCGATCAGCTTCATGGACGCGCAGGTCGGACGCGTCCTCGCGGCGCTGGAGGAGCAGGGCCTGGCGGACGAGACGATCGTGGTGATGACCAGCGACCACGGCTACCACATGTACGACCACGGCCTGTGGCAGAAGATGAGCGTGTTCGAAAATTCCGCCCGGGTGCCGCTGATCGTCGCGCTGCCCGACGGAAAGAGCGCGGGGCAGACGGCGCCCGGCGTGGCGGAACTGATCGATCTCTATCCGACGCTCGCCGACTATTGCGGCTTCGAGGCTCCTTCGCACGTCGAGGGTACGAGCCTGGTCCCGACGCTGCACGATCCGCAGACGCGAGTGAAGGAGCACGCCGTCACGCAGGTCCATCGCGGAGCCCAGCGCCGAGGGTACTCCGTCCGGACCGAGCAATATCGCTACACCTGGTGGGGCGACGAAGAGACGGCCCAGCTTTACGACATGCAGGCCGATCCGCGCGAAGCGAAGAACCTCGCGGGCGATCCGGCGTATGCGGAGATCGAAGCCGAACTCCGCAAGGTCGCCGTCGCCCAGCGACAGGAGTCGCCGAAGAAACAGAACGCCGGGGCGAGCAACTCGCCGCGAAAAAAAGACCGGGCCAAGCGACAGCCGGGGTCCTGACGTCGCGTGCGAAGCGCAAGAAGGTAGCGTTCGCGACGAATAGCAGGCAGTGGATCGTTTGAAGCCCTGCCTTCGGCGAGCGACGCTACCCAGATGACTGGCGAGATTCCGCAAGTTCCCCTTTATCCGCTTCCGGTTCCCTTCTCGGCTGCTTTCCGACCTTGGTGGGCGGGCCAGAGCGTCTGGATTCGCATTCGCTACCTGGCGACGGTCGCGAAGGTCGTGTTGGCGTTGGGCTTTCTGGCCACCTGGGGAGCGATGTGGCTTGCCTACTTACTGCGTTCGGCGCTCGGCTTTTAGCCGAAGACTGCGCCGCAAGCTGACCCGCTGCCCTCTGAACGACAGTCGCGGTTCCTCCCCGACTACTCCGCCTGTAGGAGCCGCGCCCGACGCGGAAGCCCGTGGATTTCTGGCAGGCCCTCTGGATCTACACCCACTTCGAGCCGCTGCCGCCGATCTTCTGGCAATTCGTCGTCGGCCTCCTCATCCTGGGCTGCGTCGGCGTGGGCGTGCTGTTGATCGGCGGGCCGTTTCTGTTGCCTTGGGATCAGTGGCTTCTGGCGGCGGGCCTGCGACTGGCCGGCGTCGGCCTGTGGGTTCTCGGCGGCGGCATCTTCGCGACCGCCTGGCTGCTCGGCCTATTCGCGATGGAGGAGTAAGTCTGGGAACACTGGCGGATCGCCGTGCGGCTGCGCCTTTACGGCGTGGGTCTGTGGGTCAGCGCCGCGGCCATCTTCGGCACGCTCTGGCTGGCCGAATGGTTCTTCGACCTGTGAACGCCGCTCAATTCTCCGGCGCCGGCGCGGAGGAAGCGGGCGGAGTCGGAACTGGCGTTTCGGCCGCAGGAGCGTCCGGCTGCTCATCGGGCTCTTCCCGCGTCGTCACGAGCCGAAAGCTCCCCTCCGTCTCGCCGGCTTCGATGCGATAGCGAGTCCCGGACTGTGGTTCGACGACGGTCGGCTGCTGCTTCGACTCCTCCGGCCACTGAAACGTCACCTCCGGCGGTCGTCCGAAGGTGTGCGTCCTCGCGTAGCGCGGTTCGAGCGTGTACGCGCGGCCGCCGACCTCGTAGGGGATCGGCGTCTGCGTGACGTTGAAGATCGAGAACTCGATCGACAGCGACCCGGGCCTGCCGAACAACTGCACCGCGTAGTAGTGCTGCGTCGTCTGGCTTTCGGCGACGCCGACGCCGATCTGCGTGACGTCAGGATCGAGCAGGTTCTCGCGGTGGGGCGGCGAGTCGATCCAGCCCTGCACGAACTGCTCCGACAACGCCGGGGCCTCATAGCCGCGGGAATCGTAGGCGAAGGCGATGTTCTCCAGCACGATCGCGTAGTCGTAGCCCTGCGCCTTCGCCCGCTGACTGGGCGTCCGTCCGTCGGCCTGATGACCGTACCGGTCGCTCTCGGCCATGTAGTCGGCGAACTTCTGCGCCGTCTCCTGCAGCGTCTGATCGATGGCGAGCGTCTCGCGTCCTTCCTGCGTCCGAAAGGCGTTCGACCGCTCGACGATCGCGGCGACCGTCGCGTCCAGATCCGCGCGTCTCGGCGGCGCCGGTCGCTCCCCCTCGAACTCCCGCGTCACATGCTCCGCGGTCGTGACGTCGATCGTTTGGGCAATCGCAGGCTTCGCGAGGCCGACCTCTGCGGTCAAGGCGGCGACGCCGATCGCGACTCGGGAGAGCAAGAAAGTTAGGTTCATTTTCGGCCAAGTCGTTCCGGAACGGGCTGACGTCTCTCCATCACTGTAGGTGAGGCCGGGGCTATGGCACCCCGGGGAACGCGACTGGCGGGTCGAACTTTCCTCGACTGCCTGCCCCGCTGAGTTCCGATCGCGCGGTCCCGAACTCGAACTCGCTCGATGCGTGGAAGCCGGCGACACCGGCCGCGAGCCGTCGCAGATTCCGCACATTCGCTATCCTACTATACAGGCGTTTCTGATGATTTTCACTTGCAACGGTCGGATTCGATGTTAGAACCCACGTGCTTGGGAGATTCACCTTTACTGTTTTTGCCTTAGGAGTTTGGAACTATGATTCGGACCTTGCTTGTCGCTGCGGCAGTCGCGTGCTCGTTCCTCGGCGCTGCGGAGGCCTTCGCCGGCTGGGGACATTGCCACTCGCACTCGTATTGCTACTACAAGCCCATCTGCCACGTCCACTGTCACCCTTGCCCGCCCTGTCCAACGCCGATCAAGTACTACGATTGCGTCGTGAACGACACGGGAGCCACGATTAAGCTCGTGCTCACGCACCGCTACGAGACGGTGACCTTCCCCTGCCTGAAACCAGGCTACAAGGTCAACTTCTGCGTGCCGAAGGACTCCGTTCGAGTCAGCTACGTCGCGTACGACGTCAACGGAGGAACCGATCCGATTGCTTCGGATTATTTCTACTCGCTGCCGCAGGATTACTGCTGCCCTTCGCCGATCTACATCGTGCCAAATGCGACGCCGATGAAGGCAGCTGCTGAAATGCGGCGCTGAGCCGCGTCGACCCGCCAACGCATTCGGCGGCGTGCGCGATCTTCCGCCGTCGCGACGCCGTGCGGCGGATCGCATCAGCATCCAGTACGGTCGCCGCGCCCCGCGCGGCGACCTGTCGTAGTAGCGAACGCTAGTAGAGTCGCGTCAGATTCCCGCCGCATGCACGGATCGAGACTTTTCTCGCCGTACTATACAAGCATTCTACGTCGATTGATTGAATGCCATTGCGTAGTATGTGACTGGCGGATCGGTGCCTATAACGCCCGTAGTTCGCGCCCGGCGTATACCGAGCAGAGCGTCTCCCTTGCTGCGGAGGTGCCGGCTGCCTGCGTTTTGGAACGAATACTCGCCGGCCGTTACGGAAAGCCGTTCAGCGACGTCCCGAATGGAAGGACAGGCGGACGAACGGCGCTGGCGAATCGGGTTCCCGAGAAGGGGCGAGTTGAACGCGGGCTTCGGCATTGCCGAATGCTGCCGATCGCCGTTCGCTTCGGGTCAGCGGCATGCGATCCCTACCTGCTTCCCGGTCTCTGAACGCCGAATCGCTCCGGCGAGATTCCCAGTGCTCGTTCCGGGCCGACGACGACGCCGGCCATGCCGTTCACTTCGCGAATCGTCGTCAGTTTCGGGCGTTCTCCCACCTCCCGTTGCACAATGCTACCATCGTCGGCACGGATGACGTTCGGACGATGAACGGAACGATGCGACGCCTAGGGGAGAACGGCGCTTTGATCATCAGCGGATTCTCGGGCAACGAGTGGTACTGCCTGGCGGAAAAGGGATACGCGCCGGGCAGCGTCGTGGTGGGGAACAGCGTGCAGTCGCTGGGCTTCATCGGCAACCTGTCGAGCGGTCTAAGGACCATCGCCGGCGGAGAGATCGTCAACCTGACGCAGCTCATCAGCGAGGGGCGTCACGCCGCGCTCGCCCGGCTGGAACAGGAGGCTCAGCAGCAGGGCGCCCATGGCGTGACCGGCGTCTATTCCGATCTGAAAGACATCGCCGGGATGAAGGAGTTCATCGCCATCGGTTCGGCGGTGAAGGGCGACTCCTCGAAGGGCCCGTTCTTCACGACCGCCTGTTCGGGTCAGGATTTTTACTGCCACCTCGACGCCGGGTACCAGCCGCGACACTTCGCGATCGGCAACGTCGCCTACGCCCTGGGTCTGGGGCGCGGGATCACCGGCGCCATCAGCGGCATGGCGGGGGGCGAGGTCCGCGAATACTCCGACATGATCAATCGGACGCGGCACCTGGCGCTCGAACGGATCGAGGCCGAAGCCAAGGGCTACGGCGCCAACGCCGTCGTCGACATCAAGACGCAGATCATCCAACTTGGCGGCGGCGCGCGGGAAATGCTCCTCGTCGGCACGGGCAGCTACCACCCCGCGCTCGGCACGCCCGCGATTCCCGTCACCAGCGAACTGACGGGCGAGGAGCTCTGGAACCTGCACCACCTGGGGTACCAGCCGCTGAAGCTGCTGCTGGCGTCGTCGGTTTATTCGCTCGGCATCGCGCAGGGGATCGGGGCCTTCTTTCGATCGTTCTCGCGCGGCGAAGTCGGCTCCGTGACGCAGCTCATCTACCAGGCCCGCGCCAACTGCCTGGGCCTGATCCACCAGGACGCCACGACCATCGGCGCCGACGGCGTGATCGGCGTGAAGCTGTTCATTCACGAGTTCGCCAGCGGCCTGGTCGAAGTCATGGCGATCGGCACCGCCGTCAAGAAGAACCCCGCCATGCGGACCGAGACCGACGTCCTGATCCCCCAGGCCATCATCCGCGACCGCGACACCTTCTTCGACGCTGCCATGATGCAGCCGAAGGAGAAGAACCTTCAGCGGGGAGGAGAGTGAGAGGAAGAGAGGAGAACGGAGAGAGTAGTGAGGAGAAGCTTGAGGACAGACTTCACCTCGATGGACGGCGAGAGTTCGAGATGAACGATCGAATCGCACGACCAGTCGTGACGGCCGCGGCGATCTTCGTCGCGGTCATGGTCGGCGTCACCATTTATCTCGTTGCCGAAGATTACAAGACTCCCCGGTCCGCTGATCCGGCGTTCGCTCCCACGATGATCGACGTCCCAAAGACCTTTCAGAGGAAGATCGTTCTTATCTGGAAACGAGGAGATCCGACGGAACACGACGGCAGCGAGTTGTATCGCGAATCATTCGTCAGCGGATGGAATGACTGCGCAGACGTCTTCGTCGCCGACTGGAAATCGGGGGAGGTGAGCTACTGGAGCTATGAGCCAGAAGGCGAGTCAGACCTGGGCGCCCCGTGGATCATCGGCGCACCCGATGAGATCAACGACGCTCGTAGGGACGGCTGGCGAGCGTGCCGCACGGAGATACAAGCGTTGATGAAGACGCGCTCCGAAAGTCAGGTCCGGGCGCTGCTCGCTGAGTAGGGCGAGTTCCGGGCGAGTCGGAGCGAAGTTACTACGCTTTCCCCTCCCGCTCCATCGCTGCGGCGATCCGGGCTTTGGCGTCGGGCGAAAGTTCGACCGAGGGAAGCGGGGCGTCCGGGTCGCGTTCTCGGCAGAGCCGCAGCAGCGTGCGGATCTGGCTCAACTGCCGGCCGTAGCAGCGGCACATCTCGCACAGGCCGAGATGGAACGAAAGCTGGAACCGCTCCCGCCAGGTCAGGCGGCGGTCCTGCGATTCGCTGGTCAGTCGGGCGGCGTTTCTGCAGTCGATCATGCGGAGGCTCCGTCGTCGGCGGAGCGTGCGGCTTCCCCCTCCATCCGCGGTTTCAGACACCGGGCGAGCGCCACCCGGGCCCGATGGAGCAGGGTCCAGAGATTCGACGGAGTGATCGCCAGTTCCTTACAGATCTCTTCGGTCGATTGCCCGTCCAGTTCCCGCAGCGAGAACAACTCGGCTTGCCGCGCGGGAATCGAGCCGAGGCAGGCGCGAAAGGCGGCCCAGAACTCCGCCCGTTCGAGATTCGCCTCCGGGCCGAGTTCGAAGGACTTCGGGTGCTGCCGCCAGTGACCCGTTTCGTCGAACAGGGCCTCGGTCGGATCGCCCCCCTGGTCTTCAGTCCCTCCGCGGGCCGATTCGCGACGCCGGGCGCGGATCGTGTCGATGATCTTGCGTTTCAGGATGCCGAGCAGCCACGCCCGCTCGGCGCCGCGACCTGAATACTGGCCCTTCGCCTTCAGCGCCGCGACGAAGGTCTCCTGCACGACCTCTTCCGCGGCTTCGGCGCCCCGCAGGCGGCTCATCGCATAGCGATAGAGATAGTCGCCGTGCCGCGCGAGCCAGCCGGCAGGATCGAGCGGAGAGGCGTCGCCGGTCGTCGATGTGATCTCGGAAGGATCCGGCGTCATGCGGTGCGAATGCCTGTAGGGCCGGCGCCCTCGCCTGCCACGAAACCTGGTACCTGCGAAAATGGCAGGCGAGGGCGCCAGCCCTACAGGAAGAGAATCAGTGCTTATCTTCCCCCGTCAGCTTCTCCTCGACTTTGTCGGCCTGCCAGGCGAGCTGGCTGATGGCGCGGGAAACGTCGAGGGCGCTGGTGGTCTGGGCCAGTTCGTTGCACTGGAGCACGACCTGATCGCCGGAGGGGGTCGATTCGATCGCGAAGGCGCCGTGCAGGATCTGAGTGTTGTACTTCAGCAGGGCCGAGGCGTTCTTTTCGTCCATCGGGCCGCAGGACGAGCTGAACGACAGGATCGACGCACCCGAGTCGTCCGCCCGGTCGAAGCGGACGCGGACGACCTGCTTGCGAAGGTCGTTGATGGCGACCGTGATCTCCCACGGCTCCTTCGACTTGTCGAGCTTCCAGTTGGAAGAGTTCGCGACCGCTTCGACCAGTTGCCGCGGATCGACGGCGGGACGACTGGTCACCCGTTGCAGATCGTCGAAGCTGAGCCCGGCCAGTCCGCCAGTTGCAGCGGCGGCTCCGATCGGCGAAGGTCCGCCCGACGCCGGACCGCCGGGAAGGGGAGTCTGTCCGCCGCCAAGGCCACCTTGGTTCGGGCCGCCCGGATTCGGGCCGCCCTGGTTCCCGCCCCCCTGATTGGGGCCGGCGTACTGCATGGCTTCGCGGATCATTCCGGGGAACATCATCCCGAATCCGGCGCCCATGCCCATACCCATTGCCCCGGCGCCGAGCCCGCCGCCGTCGCCGCTCTGCTCGGCCATCTTGGACATGCTGTTCGCCGCCTGGTAGACGGTGTACTTCTGCAAGTCGCCGATGGCGCCCATGCTGCTGCGGGCGTCGATCGCCTTCTGCACCTCTTCGGGCGGCGTGATCGCGCTGACGTAGAACTCCGACAGTTCGAGCCCGTACTTGCGGAACTCCTCGCCCACCTTCGCCCGGGTGCCGGCGGAGATCTCGTCGAACTTCGACGGCAGATCGAGCAGGCTGAGCTTCGACGTGCCGAGCAGATCGGTCAGCCGGCTGACGATCGCCGCGCGGAGATAGTTCGTGACCTGCTCGTCGGTCGTCTTCCCCTGCGTGCCGACGATCGTGTTGATGAAGGTCGCCGAATCGATCACGCGGAAGGCGTATTTACCGTAGGCCCGCAGGCGGACCATGCCGAAGTCGGCGTCGCGGACGGTGATCGCCTCCGCGGTGCCCCACTTCTGATCGATGAACGTCTGTTTGCCGACGAAGAAGACGGAGGCCTGAAACGGCGACTTCTCCCAGGGCGTCGTCAGGATGGCCGTGATGACGGGGACGTTCTGGGTGCTCAGGGTGTAACGCCCCGGCCCGAACGTATCCATCGCCTTGCCGTCGCGGAAGAAGACGGCTTCCTGACTCTGCTCGACGATGAGCTGCGCGCCGAGCTGAATCGCGGCGGTCCCCTGTTCCGGATAACGCTGCACGAGCGTCCGGTTGGTCGGGTCCTGAAACTGGATGACCTCGAGTCGTTTGAAGCCCCAGCTCATGGCGAACCTTCGATAGATCGTTGGTGAATGACTTGTCAGGCGAGCGGAGGGCGTCAGCCCTCCGTGGTCTCGATCGGGCGTGCACCAGGTGCGACATGGAGGGCTGACGCCCTCCGCTCGCCTGTTACGCCCCGATGCCGTCGAGGATGCGACCGCGCTCGGCGAAGCTTTCGATCACGTTGCCGACCTTGCCGAGCAGGTCGGTCGCCAGGGCCGTGTCGGGCGCGGAGGCGAACGATTTCGTTTCGGAGACGAACGATTCGACCGACTTCATCAGCGCGGCGTCGTGCGCGTAGACCGCATCGAGACGAGCTTCGTCGACCTGAACGAAGTCGAACCAGCCGGAATAGCCGGCGACGGCGCCGCGAAGCTGGTTCTGCAGTTCGTCGATCCGGCTGTGCAGGCGCTCGCATGCAGGCAGCGAGTCGAGATCGCCGCGGGAGAGGAGACCCTGCATCCCGTCGTCGACGGCGGCCTTCGCCTTGTGCAACTCGTCGACCATCCACTTGCGCAGGAGCTGGTCGCTCTCCCGGCGGTATTCCTTTTCCAGGTAGCCGCGGAATCCGGGAATGTAGCGAGCGACCGTTTCTATCCAGCCGCGTCGATCGGCATGTTTCGCGGGGTCGACCATGCTGCGAACTCCTGAAGCGAGGCGGGCCGGACGGATAGCGGTTCAGTGCGTGTCGCACTGACATTTAGCGTGCGCGGCGCTACGAATCCGGGCATGTTCGGCGAACGAGCCGCTGCAGCTGCGCGATAGGCGTTTTAAGTGTAGGGTTCGCCGAAAGGCGCTTCAATCTGACGCGAGCGCCGAGGCATGCTGGACTGAAGGCCGATCGCTGCCGATGGGGAAAGCAAGGAACGTCGTCGAACCCTGCGCGAGGGAGCTCCGTAGGAGGCCTTTCCCGCCCTGCAGGACTTTTGAATAGCGCTCCTGACCAGGATTTCGCCCTAGTTCGCTAGCGGTCGATCGGTTACTCTCCCCGCCCGGAGCAGCGCCGTCGCCGGAGCGCGGGCGCCGCCGATCGGACACGAATCGCAGGCGCAACGCGACGCGAGCAGGACGTCCGTCATTCGAGGGATCGTATGCGACCACAGGGACGCCATCGGGAACGTCGCAGGCCGGCGGTTTCGTCGTGCGCCAGCGCGATCGCGCCAAGCGTCCGGAAGGATTCGTCGGGTCTGCGCACGATCGCTCTGGGTTGCACGCTGGTCGCCGGCTCTCTGCTGGGGACGGGCTGCGCCGAGGGGCCGCTCTATTCGACCGGTTGGATCTCG
Source organism: Lignipirellula cremea (assembly GCF_056501455.1). Classification (NCBI taxonomy): domain Bacteria; kingdom Pseudomonadati; phylum Planctomycetota; class Planctomycetia; order Pirellulales; family Pirellulaceae; genus Lignipirellula; species Lignipirellula cremea. The sequence goes on along the minus strand of NZ_CM151415.1, from coordinate 2,279,017 downwards.
CCTTACGCGATCGATCACTGGAAGAAGGAAGAGAGCTACGGCCCGACCATTCACGCGTTGCGAGAGCAGCAGGTTCGCCTGCGCGAAGCGTTGCCGAACCTGTCGCCTGCCGAACGGGAGTCGGCGATCGCCGACCTGGGACAGAAGTTCCGCGACGAAACGAATCAGACGCTCCGGCTCGAGTACCTGAAGACCCTCGGACTGGCGCAGGAGCCGGCCGCGGCCGCGATTCTCGTCCAGGCGACGGGCGACCGGAGCTCGCTGGTCCGGACCGCCGCATGCGATGCGCTCCACAGGCGCGACGTGCCGGAGGCTCAGGCCCGGCTGCGCGACCTGGCCGAAAGCGACGTCAGCGTCGACGTCCGCCTGGCGGCGATTCGCGCGCTCGAAGGCGATCCCAACGAGCCGACGCTCAAGACGATGGAGCGCCTGCTGGACGACGACGATCCGGCGATTCAGTTCCGCACGATGGCGACGCTGGAAGCGACGACGGGCAAGCCGCTCGGAAAGGATCGACGCGCCTGGACTGCCTATCTTGCCGGCGAAGAACCGGAGATTCGTCAGGCGAGTTGGTTCGAGGGCTGGAGTCCGTTCTACTGACGCCTATCGCTTCGGCGACTCGCCTGCCCATCCCGCCTTCGGCGTCTCCCCGCCGCGACCGTGCCGCCATTACTTCTTGACGTCGGTAAGACGCGAACCGCATGAGCGAAACGAATCTGACGTCGCGGGGCAACGAACTTTTCGGACGGCGTCGGCGACGACTCTTCGTGACGCTGGCAGCGTGCGGGTTGTGCTGGGCGGGCGCGGAAACGCCCGCGCAGGCGCAAATTCGAATCGTCGAAGATCCGCCGGCGGACGCCGCCCCGGAAGCGCCCGGTTCTGAATCGGACGTCGACCCGGCTCCCGCTCCCGCATCGGATCCGGCGGGCGACGACGTCGCCCCGGAAGCGGACGCTCCAGAAGCTGCGACCGAACCGGAAGGCCCTTCGGAAAAGGAGCGACCCGCTGACGCTCCTGCCGTCGGCGGACCGGTCCCTCCGCCGGGCTCGCCCCCGACTGCGAAAGAGACGACGTCTGCGAAAACGAAGGCGCCTGCGACGGGCGAACCGACGCGGCTCGACGCCGACCAGGTCGCCGAGGCCGATCTGCTGACCCTCGACGGCGATCCCGGAGATCCGGGCGACGCCGGCGCGGGCGAACGATCGGGAGCGATGGCCGCCGTTCGCCTGGCGCCCGGTTCTCCTGTGGGTTCGCCCACGACCGCTCCGATCGTCACCGCCTCCGGCGTTCGCCCCCGCGTCTCCGCTGGACCCAAGCCGACGGTCATCCATCTGACCGACGGACCAGGTCCGAACGATATTCGAATCGACCCCGTCGTCATCGACGGCGAAGGGGGAAGCGCTCCTGGGCGGACGAACGAGGTCAGGCCGGTCGAGTCGCCGGAAACGGCGCGGCTCCGCGCCGACGTCGATCGCTGTCTGAGGCGCTATAGCGTTCTGTACGAAAACTCCGCGACGCGGAGCCCCTGGGGCATGATGCATGCGTTCCTCCCCTGGGGCGTGGACGCTCAGACCATCGTCGGCAACCAGAAGGTCAACTCCATCGGCTACCTCTGCTGGAACGGGGCCTGCCGGAAGCAGAAGCTGTTCTTCCAGAAGAACGGCGAGATGGGGATGTACGTCGGGCCGGGCGTGCAAGGACACGCGGGGCAGTTCCTGGCCATGCTGGCCCAGTGCCGGATCGATCGCGATTACGAGATCCGCATCGACGACTATCGCTACACGATTCGTGATCTGATCGAGTACGAAAAGCGAACCTGCGTTCCGAAGTCGGAACTGACGTTCAAGCTGATCGCCTTTTCGCACTACCTCGACGCCGACGCGACCTGGAACACGCCGCGCTACGGACGCTGGAACCTCGAACGGGTGCTGGCCGAAGAACTGGCCCAGCCGATCGTCGGCGCGGCTTGCGGCGGAACGCATCGGCTCATGGGCGTCACCTACGCGATGCGTTCCCGCGAGGCGCATGGCAGGCCGATGAACGGTCACTTCGCCCGTGCGAAGACGTTTATCGACGACTTCCAGCAGTACGCCCTGGCTCTCCAGAACCCCGACGGCAGCTTCAGCACCGACTGGTTCGAACGGCGGGCCAACGCGCCGGACTTCGACCGGAAGGTGCAGACGACGGGCCACATTCTGGAATGGCTCGTCTACTCGCTTCCGGAAGAGCGGCTGACCGATCCCAGGATCGTGCGGTCGGTCCGGTTCCTCGTCGACGCCCTGAATTCGAACCCGGATTACGAATTCGAGGTCGGGCCGAAGGGACACGCGTTGCGGGCGCTCGTTTTGTACCAGCGGTACGTCTTCGAGGGGACGTACGGCCAGGGGCTGCTCGCGCCTGCCGCGCTGGCGGCGGAGTCGGATGCGGCTGAACCCGCTTCGTCGGGGATCCGCTGATCAAGGGCTGACGGCGGAAGCGGCCACCGTCGGAAGTCAGACTTTCGCACTCGCGATCGGGGGCAAGGCGGTCCCGGCGGATCGCCTTTTTCGCGAAAGCGGGCTCGAAACGGGGCTCGCGGTGGCCGGCGCTTTCAGCGTGAGGTAGGATTGCGACGCCCGCTCGCGTCGCTTTTCCGCGTTTTTTGCCCTGGTTCCCGTCCCAGGCGCCGGTCCGCGCGGATCGTCCCGCTGCATGACTCCCGCTGCATGAACCCCGCGAAGTTCGGAAAGCAGTTCCAGGCGCTCCTCGAAGTGGCGTTGCGCCTCTTCGACGGCGCCGATGCGGACGCGATCCTGATTTCGGTCGAAGCGGCGCTCGACTGGGACAAGCTCAAGGCAGTCGTCGGCGAGCGGCTGCTCCTGATCGCGGCGGACAGCGCCGAAGCCCTGGCGGGAATCGAAGCGTTCGATATTCCGCACGTGCTGCTGGCGACCGAGGACGCGCCGGTGCATGACCGCCTGACGCAGACGCTGCTGGAATTCACGGCGGACGATCTGCTGAAGACGGGCGCCCGGGTGGTGGCCGTCTACAGCGGCTTCGAGGTCGAAAAGATCGACACCGTCAGCCTGATCCGCCTGCACGAACATCTCGGCCGGCTCACCAGCCGGGACCTGCGACAGTTCGAATCGCACGTTCCGCTGGATACGCTCAAGGCCGTCGTCGATCTGGCCGTCGAGATCGGTCGCGAAGGCCGCGAGGCGAAGCCGGTCGGCACGATGTTCATCGTGGGCGATACGCCCCGGGTCCTGCGTCAGACCCGGGAAGCGGGCTTCGACCCGGTAAAGGGCTACGACGCCGCGCGACGCTCGATCAAGGATCCTCGCAATCGCGAGTCGATCAAGGAGGTCGCCCAACTCGACGGCGCCTTCCTGGTCACGGCGGACGGACTCGTTCGCGCGGCCTGCCGGATCGTGAAGACCGATCCGAAGGGGATCTCGATCTCGCACGGGCTCGGTTCGCGGCACTGGGCCGGCGCCGCGATCAGCAAGACGACGCGAGCCATCGCCGTCGTCGTCAGCGAATCGAACGGCACCGTCCGCATCTTCCGCAACGGCGAACAGGCCCTCCGCATCGAGCCCTTCCGCCGGGCCATGAAGTGGAAGGAATTCGACTTCGAACCGCCGGCGAGCGAGTAGAAAACGTTCCCGTTGCGTAGGGCTGGCGCCCTCGCCTGCCAGGAACCTTGTACCCGCTTCCGCTGCGTCGATGGCTGAAACACGGAGGGCTTACACCCTCCGCTCGCCAGGAACGGATGCTACACGCGAACGAAAGACGGCCTAAAACGACTCCGCCATTTCCCGGGCGTGGTAGCTCGAGCGGACGAAGGGGCCGCTGGCGACCTGCCTGAAGCCCATCGCCTTCGACAACCGACCGAGTTCGGCGAATTCTTCGGGCGGAACGTAGCGGTCGACGGCCAGGTAGCGGGTCGAGTCGGGCTGGAGATACTGTCCCAGCGTCAGGAAGTCGCAGTCGACGGTCCGCAGGTCGGCCAGCGCATCGAGCAACTCTTCGCGCGTCTCGCCGATCCCCAGCATCAGGCCGCTTTTGGTTTTGATCGTCGGATCCGCCGCCTTAATCCGGCGGAGCAGTTCCAGCGTCCAGGCGTAGTCGGACTTCTTGCCCCGCACCCGCCGGTAGAGGCGCGGAATCGTCTCCATGTTGTGGTTGAAGACGTCGGGACGCGCGGCGATGACGGCGTCGAGGCCTGCCGGGGAGTCGATGAAATCGGGCGTCAGGACCTCGACCGTCGCGCCGGTCTTCGCCCGCACCGCCTGGATGCAGCGGGCGAAATGCTCTCCGCCGCCGTCGGGCAGGTCGTCGCGCGTCACCGAGGTGATCACCACGTGGGCCAGCCCCAGGCGATGGGCCGCTTCGGCCAGACGCTCCGGCTCGTCCGACTCGACCGTCTCGGGAGTTCCCCGGGCGACCGCACAGAAGCTGCATGACCGGGTGCAGACGGCGCCCAGGATCATGAACGTCGCGGTCCGCTGGGAGTAGCACTCCATGCGGTTGGGGCACTTCGCGCTCTCGCAGACCGTTTCCAGCCGCAGATCGTCCAGCACGCGGTTCGTCAGGTGGTCGGCGTTTCCCTTGGGAACCTCCCGCTTCAGCCAGCGGGGGAGCCGGGGGCGCTCGATCGGTTTGACGGTGCGACCGGAGGCATGCCGGCGGAGCCGGTCGGTCGGATCGTAGTCGTCGATCTCGATCGCGGCCGAGACGCAACCCGATCCGGTCGCACACCCCCCGCCAGCGATACCGACAGACGGGGCGCCGATCACCGGCAGTTCGAATTCGGACGAAGCAGTCATCGCGCGAGCGGTTTCCGAGGAAGACGGCGATCAGCCCGATCGCCGAACGACTCATTCTAACCGCCTGCTTCCTGCGACAAGGGGCCGATTCGGGCCCGACGCCGGGCGTTCCTCCGGAAGGGACGGATCGTCGCACGCCCGAAATGCCTCGCGAAAACGAAAAAGGGGGCGACGCCTCTTTCGAGACGACGCCCCCCTTTGAACTCGTACCGTTCGCCGGCGCCGGTCCGTCGAGCCCGATTATTCGACGTAATGGACGTCGTGGTCGATCCAGATGCCGCCAGTCGTGGCGTTATAGAGCCAGCCGCCGGCGTTGCTGGCGGTAACGTCGCCCGGCGCCGCGGTTGCTCCGGTGACCAGCTTCACGGCCTTGCTTCCGCTGATCGTGTTTTCGGGAATGGCCCTTAGATAGGGGCCGTAGACGTGGGTCACGCCGGTTCCGACGGCGCCGTCTTTGTCGGTCTTGGCGAACAGTTCGGGCAGCGTGGCGCCGGTGGGCACCTTGCCGTCGTGCTCGGCACGGTAGTGCTCGATCTGCGAGCGGAGCGTGTTGAGGTTGAACGTCGCCGTGTTGATCTTGGCGTCGGCGACGGAGTTCGAGAAGGAGGGAATGATCGTCGCGGCCAGGACGGCCATGATGACGACCACGATCAGGATCTCGACCAGCGTGAAGGCCGATCGACGACGCTTCGAACCCAGGTTAGCGGGAATGTGCGACATGGCGGGATACACCTCGAACAGGCTGCGGGCTGCGGGCTGCGATCGACCGACGGCTGCCCCGCACGTCGGCTTCATGGAACTGCAATGGATGTAGGTCGCAGTGCAGCGCGCGTCAAAAAAGCGAGCCGGAATCGTCCCGGTATTCCACGTTCCGCGACCCGGCGCGATTGCGCCCTCGGAAAAAACCGCCTAAGCCGACAGGCAACGTCGTCGCCGTCCCATTTTGCCTCCTTTTGCTGCTCAGGCCCTTAACCGTGGCCGATTCTTAGACAAAGCCAGCCGTGCTTATCCAGAGCCCCCATTGCACCCGGACCCGTCGAAGCTCTCGCTTTCGCCGACCGTTGCGATCACGGGCGAGAACAGGAACGCTCTGACCGGTCAACTTAAAGCAGATCGCCTAACCCGGACGATAGTTCCCACCGGAACCGCTCCGCAGGCGAACGCGCGATACCAAGCGCTGCCGTGACCGAAGAGAGTTCCGATCCGCGAGGGATGCGGATCCACGAGGGATAAGACGAAGCTCCAGGGAAAGGAACCGGCCGGCTCGCGCCAGGGCGTCGTGGCGCACACGGAACATTTCCAGATGAGATTCGTCAGCGAAGGAGATCGAAACATGGTTACCAAGTACGGCGCGGCGGCGGCGGCGATTCTCGTCGCCCTGTCGTCGAGCTACGCCTACGCCGCCTGTTGCGGCGCGGCGAGTTACGCTCAGGCCGGCTGTTGCGACCCGTGCGATTACGGCACGGCGCGTCAGCATTGCCACACGGTCATGAAGACGTGCAAAGAGACCGTCTACGAGAAGCAGGAATACACCTGCTATCGCAACTGCTACGAGACGGTTTGCGAAGAGAAGCAGGTGAACTGCGTCGAGTACGTCCGCGAGACGTGCTACAAGACGTGCGAGTACACGGTCAAGAAGCCGGTCTACGAGACCTGCTATCGCGACTGCTCGTACACGGTCTGCCGTCCTCACTGGGAAACCCGGACGAAGGACGTCTGCTACACCGTGTGCAAGCCGGTCTACGAGAAGCACTCGAAGATCGTCCCCTACACCGTGTGCAAGCCGGTCTACGAGAAGCACTCCAAGGTCGTTCCCTACACGGTCTGCAAGCCGGTCTGGGAAACCCGCACCAAGGACGTCTGCTACACGGTCTGCAAGCCGGTTTACGAGAAGCACGTCAAGGACGTGCAGTACACCGTCTGCCGCCCGGTCGTCGAGACCCGGACGAAGGACGTCTGCTACACGGTCTGCAAGCCCGTCTACGAGACCCGCACCCGCGACATCTGCTACACGGTCTGCGTGCCGGTGCAGGAACAGCGCGAGCGTCAGGTCTGCAAGACGATCTGCAAGAAGGTTCCCTACACGAAGGAAGTCACGATCAACTGCGGTCGCTGGGAAACCCAGCGGACGGAGATCGCCGGCCCCGTCGTCACCAAGTGCGTCCGCGAGCCCGGCACCTGGACGTGGGATCCCTGCACCTGCCGTTGCGTCTACTGCCCCGGCGAAACCCGCACGGTCGAAGTACAGTGCCCGCCCCGCGTCTGCTGCAAGCGCGTCTGGATTCCGGAAACCCGGGTCGAGACCGTGAACTGCGTCCGCTACGAGCGTGAAAACGTCGTCGAGACGATCCCCTACACCGTCTGCAAGATGGTCCCCGAACAGCGGACCAAGACCTGCAGCTACACCGTCTGCAAGATGGTCCCCGAGACCTGCACGAAGACGGTCTGCTACAAGGTCTGCAAGATGGTGCCCGAGTGCCGCACGAAGCAGGTCTGCTGGACGACCTGCAAGATGGTTCCCGAGACCCACACCAAGCAGGTCTGCTACAAGGTCTGCAAGATGGTTCCCGAGTGCCGCACGAAGACGGTCTGCTGGACGACCTGCAAGATGGTTCCGGAAACCCATACGCGGACGGTCTGCTGGACCACCTGCAAGATGGTTCCCGAAACGCACACCAAGCAGGTTTGCTACAAGGTCTGCAAGATGGTGCCGGAGACCTGCGTGAAGAAGGTCCCCTACACGACTTGCCGCATCGAGTGCGAAGTCCGGACCAAGCAGGTTCCTTACACGGTCTGCAAGCCGGTCTGCACCACGAAGACCGTCTCGGTTCCGAAGACGATCTGCAAGAAGGTCCCCTACACGGTCACCCGCTGCGTTCCTCGCACCGTGTGCAAGCAGGTTCCGGTGACGGTCTGCTGCCCGGCGCCCTGCTGCGAAACCGCTTGCTGCAACTGATCTCCGCCTGAGCGGCGATCAGCGGCGAAACGACCTTCTGGGTCGCGATAGTCTGAACTGGCGAATCTCGAGGCCCGGCGGAAACGTTCCGCCGGGCTTTTTTCGTTTACCGATCTTCCTGAGCGGAGGGTGACAACCCTCCGAGTTCCCGGATCGCAAGTTCGACTCGGCGATCGAGCGCCTGCCGCGAGATCTTCGCCGCTCCAGCGATCTCGACGCATGGGACACGGAGGGCTGACACCCTCCGCTCGCCTGTCACGCGCCCGCGATCGTCTCTTTCGCCGCGTCCGCGAACACGTACCGCCCCGGGTTCAGAATCCCGTGCGGATCCATCGCCGCCTTGACCCGGTCCATCAGGAACTGCGGCGACGTCGTGCGACCGAAACGGAGTTCCCGCGTGGGAGCGATTCCGACTCGATCGCGCAGCACGGTGACGTAGCCCTCGTCGCCGACCTCCTGGCGAAGCATCGACAGCGTCTGAATCATCCGGTCCCCTTCAACGGGCCCTACGAATTCGGCCAGCATGCGTCCGTCGCGGGGTCGAAGCTGGATTCGAGGCGCTTCGCGCGAAAGCGAATCGAACGCGTGCGGCGCCGAAAGGATCCGCAGCAGGCTCGACGGAGGCATCTGAACGAGCAGCGCGAACTGGCATTCGGAAGCCAGTCTGCTGTCGGAACCGAGATGACCGTCGACGCTGAAACCTTCGGCGCCTGCGTCACGCTGCAAGGCTCGCGAGCGCAGCAGCTCTTCGACGAAGTTCTTCGCGGCGGACGTCTCTTCCTCTGGCCCCTCCCACCCGAGTGCGACCGACACGGCGACGTCGTTCCGAGGCAACATCGGGACGAAGAACAGTTCGTAGAAGGAGTAGGGAATCGCCGGCTTATCGAGAACCTTGCACAGCGCCGCCGGGCTTGCGCCCTCGCGGGCCGTCAGAAAAGCCGCATCGGCGCTTTCCGGTCGCGGCTTCAGCCGGAGCGTCACCTCCGTGATCACCCCCAGCGTGCCCCGGCTTCCGACGAGCAGCTTGCAGAAGTCGTAGCCGGTGACGTTCTTGACGACTTTGCCGCCGCTCTTGAACGCGACGCCCCGCCCGTCGATCGCCCGCACGCCGATGACGTAGTCGCGGAGGTTCCCCCACCCGGTGCGCCGCGGGCCGTTCCATGCGGTCGCCAGCAGTCCGCCGATCGTCGATGCTTCGTCGAACTTGCTCGCGAACGGGAACAGCAGCCCCGCTTCGTCGACGGTCTCGGCCAGCTTCGCCAGAGTTACGCCCGCTTCGACGGTGATCGTCAGATCGCGGGGCGAGAACTCCACGATCCGGTCGAGCCCCGTGAGCGACAGATCGATCCCGGGTCGCACCTTCGGCAGGAGTTCGTCCAGCGCCAGTCCGCCGCCGACGGGATAAATCGCCTCGCGACGCGCCGCGGCCTCCTGCACGACCTGCCGGGCCTCCTCGGCAGTCGTCGGCGTGACGATGCGGCTTCCTTCTTCCGCGCCGGTCATGCCGGCTCTCCCGCCCGGAGCGCCTTCCGCCAGGCGATGACGTCGCCGACGATTCGATCCAGATCGAAGCTCGGCTCCCAGCCGATCGTCTGCTTCAGCCGCGTCAGATCGGGCACCCGCCGTCGCACGTCTTCGAAGTCGGCGTCGTAAGCGTCGGAATAGGACTGAAAGCTGACCGTCGAAGCGGAGCCCGTCGCGGCGATCACCCGCTGGGCAAGCTCCAGAATCGAAACGGGTCGGTCGCTGCCGATGTTGAAGACCCGTCCTGCGGCGGATGCGTTCTCCGTCAGGCCGACGACCGCCCGAATGACGTCGTGAACGTGCGAGAAGCAGCGGACCTGTCGCCCGTCGTCATGCACGACCAGCGGCTTTCCCGCCAGCGCCGCATCGACGAACCGGGGCAGGACCATGCCGTAGGCGCCCGACTGCCGCGGTCCCACGACGTTGAAGAATCTGCCGATCACGGCAGGCAGGCCATGCTGGCGGAAGTGTCCGAGGGCGAGAAACTCGTCGATCGCCTTGGAGGCGCCGTACGACCAGCGCGCCCGGGTGGTCGGTCCGAAGACCAGGTCGTCGTCCTCCGACCAGACGGACTTCGGGTTCTTTCCGTACACCTCGCTCGTACTGGCCAGAAAGAACCGCACGTCCTTCCCTTCGCGAATCCGCTCGGTCGCCCGCGAGAGGAGAAACCGCGTCGGTTCGACGTTCCGTTCGATGCAGGCGATCGGGTCCTTCGCCACCAGCGCCACGCCGACCGCCGCCGCCAGGTGGTAGATCACGTCCGCCCGGTCGACGACCCCCGCCATCAACTCGCGATCCGCGACGTCCCCGGCGACGTACTCGAACCGGGGGTTCTTCGCGACGCCGGTCAGATTGCCGCGAGCGCCGGTCGACTCGTCGTCGACGGCGAGGACGCGATGGCCGTCCGCCAGCAACCGCTCGATCAGGTGCGATCCGATGAACCCGGCGCCGCCGGTGACGAGGCAGGTTTTCACGAGGGGCGAGATGACCGGGAGCGGGGACGACGAAATGGATGCAGAAAGCCCAGTATATCGTCGCCCCTCCTGCCACGATCGGCGGAGCCTCCTCCCGTATCGAGCGAAATGGCCGACTCGCCGCACGGGGCCGGTATAATGCACGACTTCGCCTCTTTCAGCCCCGCGCGAGCCGGATCTTTCCCATTTTCACGGCATCGCGCGTAACGACAGGCCGACCGCAGATCCATTTGAAGCGGTCGCTCCCGCCCGCGTCGCTGTCGCCCATGCGCCTTCGGAGTTCGTCGATGCTTCGCCGCTTTTCCTGTTCCGTCGGCGCGGTCGGTCTATCGGCATCGCTCGGACTCGCTTCGTTCGTCGGCGTCGCCAGCGGTCAGGGCGCCCCTCCCGCACAGCCGGCAGGCCAGTCCCCGGCGGCGGCGAAGCTGAACGAAAAGTCTTCGCCGGAAGGTCTGGCCGCGTTCTCGCGAGCCGCGGAGTATCAGAACGGCGGGGCCTTCGACCTGGCGACGGAGGAATGGAAGAAGTTCCTCAAGAGCCATCCGCAGGATCCGCTCGTCCCCAAGGCGACGTATTACCTCGCCGTCTCGCAGATCAGCCTGAATCAGCTCGAAGAGGCTCGCAAGAATCTCCAGGCGCTGACGACGACTTACCCCAAGGCCGACCTGCGAGAGGATGCGCTCCTCAACCTGGGCTGGCTGGAGTTCTCGCTGGCGAAGACCTCGCCCGAAGCGGACCCCAAGGCCAAGCTGTTCGCCGACGCTGCGGCGACGCTGACGAAGCAGCTTCAGGAGTATCCCGCCGACAAGGCGACGAAGCGCGATCAGGCGCTCTATTTTCTGGCCGAGAGTCTCTACCTCAGCGGCAAGAAGAGCGACGCCGTTCCGCACTATCGCGAACTGGTCGACAAGTTCCCTGATTCTTCGCTGAATGCCGATGCGGCCTATGCCCTCGGCGTCGCGCTGGAAGAGACGAAGGCTTACGCCGAAGCGGAGCAGGTCTACGCCGCGTTCCTCGCCAAACGTCCGGACGACGAACTGGCGCCGGAAGTGACCATGCGGCGGGGCGAGGCCCTGCTGCAACTGGGACTCGCCGCGCAGGCCGGCGCCCCGGAGCAGGCGAAGACGCAGATCGCCGAAGCCGACAAGCTGTTCGCGGCTGCCGCGGCGAAGCCGGATTATCCTGCCGCCGATTACGCCCTGTTCCGTCAGGCGCTGGCGAAGGCGTCGCTGGGACAGTTCGCCGAAGCGGGCGCGCTGTACGCGAGCGTCGTGGCGAAGTATCCCCAATCGGCCTACGCGGCGGACGCCCAACTCGCCGCGGGTCAGATGTACTACCGGGCGGAGAACTGGGAGGCCGCAACGAAGGCGTTCGACGCCGTGCTCGCAGCCGGCGGAGCCGCGAAAGCTGAAGCCGCCCACTGGAACGCCCGGATCCTGATCCGGCAGCAGAAGTTCGCCGAAGCCGCGGCGCTCGCCGAAAAGACGCTCGCCGATCCGGCGCTGGGCGACTCGCCCTTCGCCGCCTCCCTGGCGATCGACCGGGCCGACGCGCTCTACGAAATTCCGGAGCAGCGTGCCGCGGCGCACGACGCTTATCTTGCCTTCGTCGAAAAGAACCCGCAGCATGCCGACGCCGCACAGGCGATCTACAACGCCGCGTTCGCGTCGTTCGAACTGAAGGAGTACGAGCGTGCGGAAGCCGAGTCGAGGCGCTTCGTCGAGACGCACGCCAGTCACGCTCTGATCGCCGACGTCCGCGAGATCGCCGCCGAATCGCAACTTCTCCGCGGACAGTATGCCGCCGCGACCGAGGCGTTCGCGAAGCTGGCGACCGACTTCGCAGCGAACGCGAAGAAGACCGCCTGGCAGCTTCGCCGCGCGACGGCGTTTTACTTCGACAAGAAGTACGACGAGGCGCTCGCGGCAGCCGGCGAACTGTTGCCCGCGCTCGAGGCGGCTCCGCAAAAGGCGGAGGCACAGTTCCTGGTCGGCGCCTCGCAGTTTCATCTCAAGGATTACGACGCGGCGCTGAAGAGCCTGCAGACTTCGCTCGCCGCCGACGCCGCGCGTCCCAGTTCGGACGAAGCCCGGCTGCTGCTTGCCAGGACGCATCTCGCGAAGAACGCGCCGGCGGAAGCTCTGAAGGAACTGGACGCCTTCTTCACGGCTTACCCGCAGAGTTCGCTTACCGATCAGGCCCGCTATCGTCAGGGCGAAGCCCACACCGCCGCGAAGGCGTGGGATCCGGCGCGCGCTGCCTACGGCCAGGTCATCGAGGGCCATCCGCAATCGCCTTTCGTCCCGTTCGCGCTCTACGGCGCCGGCTGGGCCGATCTGCAGGCGAAGCGTTTCGCCGATGCGAGCGTCTTGTTCGCGACGCTGCTGGAGAAGCATCCCGATTCGACGCTGAAGCTGGACGCGACGCTCGCCAAGGCCTCCGCCGAACGGCAGGCAGGCAAGCCCGACGCGGCGCTGGCCGATCTCGAAGCGGCGATGAAGAGCGAACTGCCTCCCGAACGTCAGGCGCAGGCCTTTCATGAAAAGGGCCTCGCCCTGCAGGCTTCGAACAAGCCGGCGGAGGCCGCGGAAGCGTTCGCCGCAGCGCTGGTCGCAATGCCCGATTACGCCGCCGCCGACGCCGCCCTCTATGAACGGGCGTGGGCGCTGAAGTCGATTCCGGAACAGGCCGAACCGTCGGTCGCCGTCTTCGCGGAACTGGCGGAGAAGCATCCCGACAGCCCGTTCGCGCCTGAGGCCCGCTTCCACGTCGCCGAGGCGAAGTATGCCGCCAAGGATTTCGCCGCCGCCGCGGAAGGGTATGCCGCCGCGCTCGCAGGGGCGAAGGCGAACGAACTGATCGAGAAGGCGACCTACAAGCTCGGCTGGTCGCAGTACCAGGCTCAGAAGTTCGACGAGGCGGCGACGGCGTTCGCGTCGCTGGCGGAGAAGTTCCCCTCCGGCGCCTTCGCTCTCGACGGGCTGTTCATGCTGGGCGAGAGTCGCTTCAAGCTGAAGGAATACGAGCCCGCGCTGGCGGCCTTCCGTCAGGCGGAGGCGAAGGTCACGCACGAGACCGACCCGAAGCTGACGACGCTGCTCTACCTGCACGCAGGTCAGTCGGCGAACCAGCTCAAGCAGTACAAAGAAGCGCTGGAGCTTCTGGCCAACGTCACCGAGAAGCGCCCTGACGACGAGGCCGCGCCGCAGGCGTTCTTCGAAACGGGTCGGGCGCACCAGAGTCTCGCGGCGCTGGACGAGGCGATCGCCGCTTATCGCGTGGCTGCGGAGAGGTCGCGGGGCGCCGTCGGCGCGGAGGCGCAGTTCTTCGTCGGCGAAGTCCTGTTCGTGCAGAAGAAGCATGAAGAGGCCTTCGACGAGTTCCGCCGCTGCCTGTTCGGATACGGCGGCGAAGCGGCGCCGGCGGACGTGAAGGTGTGGCATGCCAAGGCCGCGTTCGAAGCGGCAAGGTGCCGCGACGTGCAGGCCTCCGACGCGGAAGGCCCGGCGAAGCAGACGCTCCTCGCGGAGGCGCTGAAGTACTACCGCCTGGTCGCGGAGAAGTATCCTGACGACTCGCTCGCCGCCGCGGCGACGAAGCGGGCGAACGAGATCGCCGCCAGCGTCGGATCTTGAGGCAGGTAAACCAGAGGGAAGATGCCCGTGTGCCACGGCTGGCTTGTCCAGCCGTGGCACACGGGATGATCGTTTTAGTCAACTAACAGGTTCCGGCGATCGCCTCTTGGCGCGCCTTCGGAGCGATAGATATGCGTTCGGTCGCGAATCGATCTTTCCCCCTCACTACGCCCCGCGGCGTGCGGCTCGCGTTTGCGATGTCGCTGGGCCTCGCCATCGCGGTTTCTCTGGCGCCGAAACTCGCTGTCGCCCAGGACGTTCCCCCGGGCGGACCGAGCGCGGAAACGCCCCGGATTCTGAACGTGCCGGAGGGGGAGGAACTTGACGCCGCGCTTTCGGCCGACGGCGGGAGCGACCTCAATCTCTTTTCGCTGCTGCTGTCGGGCGGGATCTTCATGGTCCCGATCGGCTTTCTCTCCGTGCTCGTCGCGACGTTCAGCGTCGAGCGGGCGATCTCGCTCCGTCGCGCACGCGTCCTGCCGAGCGGCCTGGTCGACGGACTCTCCGATCTGGGCAACCGCGGGGGCTTCGATCCCCGGCACGCGTACCAGCTCTGCAAAGACTATCCCTCCGCTTCGGCGAACGTCATTCGCGCGATGCTGCTGAAAATCGGACGCCCCCACTCGGAGGTCGAACAGACCGTCCGCGAAGCTTCGACCCGCGAGGCCAATCGACTCTACGCCAACGTTCGCTGGCTGACGTTCGCTGCCGCGGTCGCGCCGCTGCTGGGGCTGCTCGGGACGGTGTGGGGCATGATCCTGGCGTTCCACGACACGACGCAGCTTCCGATGGGCGTCGATAAGGGGACCTACCTGGCGGAAGGGATCTACATCGCGCTCGTCACGACCCTGGCGGGACTCGTCGTCGCGATCGTCGGGGCCTCGGCGGCCCACCTGTTCGAGGCGCGGATTCAGACGCTGTTCCTGGAAGTCGAGGAACTGCTGTTCCATCTGCTGCCGCAGGTCGAGCGCTACGAGGGTCGCGTCCGGTTCACGAAGTCGGACGACTCGACCGACGCCGACCGCACGGATCGCACGGAGAACGCCCCGTACGCCGGTTCGCCGCCCGCGCCTCCGGTCGGTTCGCCGGTCTGATTCGTTCGCTCTGACTCCGCTTTCTCTCGCTTCGTACGACCCGTCACTCCCGCAGCGTCTCCGGAACGTCCCTCATGGCGGTCGAAATCAAAAAGGGAGACGCGCTCGGCGTGCTGAACCTCACGCCGATCATCGACGTGGTGTTCCTGCTGCTGATCTTCTTCCTGGTCACGACGCAGTTCGAAAAGCTGGAGAATCAGTTGCCGTTGAACGTCCCGGCGGCGAGCGAGGCCATGCCGCTGATCGCCGAGCCGAGCGAGGTCTACGTCAACATCGACGTGCAGGGGCGCTACTTCGTCAATGATCAGCAAGTGAATCTGGAAGAGCTGCGCGGCATCCTCCGCCGGGCTGCCGCGAGCAATCCGGTGAATCAGTCGGTGATCATTCGCGCGGACGGTCGCACCCCTTTCCAGGCCCCGATCGAAGTCATCAACGTCTGCAACGAAGTCGGCATCTACGACTACAGCGCCGTCACCTCGGGCGAAGGAGGCTGACCCCGTCGCAATCGCCGAAAAGACATCCGCAACGAATCAGTAAACGAATCTGTAGTACAGCGACTCGCTTGAACGTGTGGGTCGCCGAAGGGGACCGGGTGCCACTGGCTCAGCCAGTGCCGCGTCTGGCTCGATCGCCCAGCATGTCCGACCGAGCCGTTTGGTCCAGCACTGGCAAAGCCAGTGGCACCCTCTTGAGACTCACGATTTAAGGCGAGTGGCTGTAGTAGGGTGGGTCATCGACCCACCGCCGCCCAGAACGTCGGGTCGAAAAAGGTGGGTGAATGACCCGCCCTACGAAGAGACGCACGCGAAAAGTAACGAATCAGCCGCAAGCCAGTTCGAGTTCCGTCCGGTCATGAAAAAGCGTCGCGTCATACGCAAGATTCCCGCTAAAACGGGCGACTATTTCGAGTCGCACGTCTGGCCGGTGAATCTGGCGATCATCGTGACGGCGGGCTTCGTCTCGGGCATCGCGATCGCGTACTTCTGGGGGAGCGCGCTCTGGGTTCTGATCGTTCCCAGTCTGATCCTCATCGCGCTCGTGACCCTCGTCGCCACGCTGGTCGCGACGCTCATCGATCGCCGGTGGGTCAGGCGGACGCTGCAACTGGCGCTGGCGGTCGCGATCTTCATTCACCTCGCGATGTTCGCAGGGCTCGCCGGCACGAACATCCTCGAGAAGACGCTGCCTGACGCGAAGAAGCCGAACGAAGCCAAGGTCGCCCGCAAGCCGGTCAAGATCGCCGACTACGCGATGCGTCAGACGCGGCCCGACGAAGAGGTTCCTCCCTGGATGGAGCCCGTGCCGACGCCGGCGCCGGAGGAACGCCCGACCGAGCTCGAAACGCCGACGCCCGTGCCGATGCCGGAGGAGCAGGAGACTCCGCCGCAGCCGACGAAGAGCGCGCCCGAGCCGACGCCGACTCGCGAGCCGCAACCGGAAGCTCCTTCCCGGCAGACTCCCGGCGAAGCGGTTCCGAAGTTCGCCGCGACGCCGTCGCAACTGAGCCGTCAGACGCGCGACGACGACCGCCGCCCCTCCACGCAGGTCGCCGCCGCCGATGCCGCAGCGCAGCAGGCGAGCGCCGCGAACGCTCCCCAGGCGCAGGCGACGCCGATGGCGAGGCAATCCAACGAACCGGCGCCGGCGTCGTCGAGCCAGCCGGAGGTCGAAACGCCGGAGACGCCGTACGAACAGGCGGTCGCCCGGGTGCAATCTCGCCCCGCCGAGGCGCCGTCGCCGACCACCGCAGCCGCTTCGCTCGCGCGCCGCAGCGACTCGCCGGCGGAGAATGCTCCGCGGATCGACGTCGCCGCGGAGGCGATTCCGATTCCGCAGAGCCAGTCGCAGGCGCCCGCGACGCAGTCGATGGTCGCCGACGCTTCCCGCACCGAGACGGCGGCGCCGGCGACGACGCGGTCGGAGGTCGAACCCGAGGAGACGACCGAGACGCCTGATGCCGAAGCGCTGGCCCGGCGATCGGAACAGCTTGAAGTGCGCCCACAGGTCGCCCAGGTGGAGACGCCTTCGCCGACGCGACAGGAGCGGACCACGCCGCGCGCCGCGACGACGGCGGTCGCCGACGTGACGACGCCCAGCGCCGCCGCCCGGGAAGCGGCATCGCAGCCGGCGATGCAGGTCGCCGACGCGTCCGTCGAGCGCCCGTTCGAGGCGGCGGCAGCGCCGACTCGAACGGAGTCGGCGGACGCTCCTTCGCCGAGCGCGCCGACCGAGAGGACGATCGCGCGGAGCGATACGGCCCAGTCGGCTCCTGAACCTACTCCCGCGTCGGCGAGCGCCGCTCCCGCGCGAGCGTCGGTGGCGGCGAACCGCCCGGTCGCTGCCCCCGTCGCGGCAGCGCAGGCGCCCGCAAGCGAAGCGGCGGCCGGCGATCTGGCTCCCGGCGCTACGGACCTTCCGCGTACGGCGGCATCGGCTTCCGCGGTCGCGATGAGCGAGTCCGCCGAACCTTCCGCTCAGAACGCTCCGTCAGCGGTGCAGCCGATCGCGAGGACTACGCCCGCGCCGTCGACCGATTCGCAACTCACGGCGAACTCACCGTCGCCTGAGCGAACCGAACGGGCCGCCCCGGCGACTTCGTCGACGGCGATCGCGCAGACGGCGCCGAGTCCGAACGCTGCCGAGTCCGAAGCGCCTTCCTCCGCCGTCGCGGCCGCAGCGACGCCGACGACGAAGGCGGAGACCGGTTCGGCGCTCGCTCGGTCGGAGAGCGCCTCCGCGGCGAACGCTGCCGCGTCGTCCGATGCGCCGCAGTCGGCGGATCTGGCCCAGCGTCTGCCGGAGAGCGAATCCGCACCGGGCGTGGCGCAGGCTCCCTCCTCGATGGCCCGCACGGAGACGACGGCGAACGAAGCGCCAGGCATCGCTTCGACGAACGTGCCGACGGAATCGACGCAGGGTCCGCCGACGGACGCCGCGCTCGCGCTGGCGCCGGGTCAGGAAGAGATGACGAAGGAGACGGGCGAATCGTCGCTCGCCTCCACGGTGCAGGAGTCCCTCGCGACCGAGCAGCCGACCGAAGGCGAACCGGGCGAAAGCGCCGTCGCGCGTGCCGCGCCGGGCGAGACGTCGCCGTCGCTCGCCAGCCCGACCGACGACGTGACTTCGCCCACGCGCACGGCCACCTTCGCGGCGTCGCCGGTCAGTCCGGAAAACGTCGACCGTCCCGCGCTCGCCGAGTCCCAGCGTTCGACCGACGCGCCGGAACTGGAGGCGGCCCAGACGTCGCTCGCCCGCTCGTTCGCGGGAACGGCAGGGTCCGGCGAGTCAGCCAACGTCGGTCGCAGCGGCGAAGCCGATCCCAGCCAGTCGGCGCCGACGCCCTCCGGATCGGTCGCTCGCGCGGAAGCGACGCAGACGGGACCCGAAGGCCCGGCGGTGACTCCGTCGGAGATGGCTCGCGTGAGTCAGTCCCGCGCCGATCAGCAGGCGCCCGCTTCGCCCGTCGCGGCGACGAACGTTCCCTTGCCGAACGGCGCCGGATCGAGCGCTCCGTCGGAACGGAGCGCCTCGTCGAGCGCCGCGCTGACGAACGCTCTCGCCGACGCGTCGCAGGGCGCGGTCACCGCCGCCAGCGGTTCGGTCGAACTCGACATGGGCGCGTCGCGGATCGTGCCGGAGACCGGCGCCGCACGCGGCGCGGGGGGCGGACAGCCGGCCCTGAACTTGCGAAGCCAGGCGGAACCTCTCGCCCGCAGCGAAGCGGGAGGCGCGCCGCGGCCCGCCATCGCTTCCGCCGTTCAGGCGCCGGAGGCGTCCGCTCCTCGCGGAAGCGCGGCTTCGACGGCGCCGACTCAGCCGGCGGAACAGGCGACCGCCATCGCACGCACGTCGCCGGGAACCGCGTCCGCCCTCTCCGGCGGTCCGGCTTCCGCGGGAGAACCAGGTACGGCAGGTTCCGCCGCTCCCGCGCAGAGCCCGGGCGAGCGAGCCATCGCCCGCACCGCGCCGCGCGAAACGATTCCTTCCGAAACGCTCGCGACGGGCGGCGCTCCTGGAACGGCAGGCGCAGTCGCACGCGAACCGCGCCGGGCGGAACTTGCCAGCGGTCCCTCCGCTCCGGGCGGAACGATGGTGGCGGAGCTTCCCCCGGCTGCGGCTGCGGGCGGAACGACTGGAGGAGAGAACGCTGCTCCGACGCCCGCCGGACCGGCAGCGACGACCGTCGCCCGCGCGCCCACGGGATCGGCTTCCGGCCTCGCGGCAGCGCTCGCAGCCTCCGAACCGACAGGCGTCGCTGCCGATTCGCCTGCCTCCGCCATCGCGGGCGGCGGACCGGCACGCGTCGAAGGCTCTTCCGCCTCGCCGTCGATCGGCGCCATCGCCTCCGCCAGTCCGACGCTCGACCGCGCGGGACCTTCGTCCGCGGCGCGATCGATCGCGCCGTCGACGATGGCCCCCGTCGCTTCCTTGCCGGGCGGAGCGCCTTCGACGGACGGTCCGACGGTAGAAGCTCTCGCACGCGAAGCGGGCGGACCGGCCAAGACCGAGACGGGCCAGACGGGCGGAGCGCTCGCGGCGTCGAACGTCGCCGCGCCCGGGGCTCCCGCGGCAGCGACCGGCGGAGAGCGTATCGCCGCCGCTGCGATCGGACGCGCCGAATCGTCCGCCGGAGCGTCAGGTCCCGCGGCGCCGGGGGGCGGAGCGACTTCCGCGCGCACGGCTCGCAACCCCTCGCTGCCCGCGTTCGCGCAGGCGCCGACGATCGAACTCGCGGGCGCTCCGGGCGGCGCCGCGAACGCGGAAATGTCGCTCCCCCAGGCGGGTCCCGCCGAGGCGTCGCGACTCTCCGGCGGCGCGCAGACGACGGCGCTTGCCGCGACGGGCGGCGCTCCGCAGGTCGACGATCTTTCGGCGCCGCGAACGGCCCCGGCTGGAACGCAGGCCGCACGACCCCGCACCGGCGCAGGCGGGGGCGATTCGCCTGAAATCGGCGAAGTCGGCGAAGTTCCGACGCTCGCTCGCGCTTCGTCGGGGACGCGTGCGCCGGCGACGAGCGTCGCGGCAGCGCCGGTCCCGGTTCCTGCACAGACCGGCACGGGTTCGCAGGCAGCCGGTTCGCCCGGACCGTCGGACCTGGGCGATCTCTCCCGGCAGTCGTCGGGGGGCACGCTGGCGCTCGTTCCGGCGCCGGATGGAATCGGCGGACTCGGCATGCGACCCGCTCCCGCGGCAGGCGTCGATTCGCCCCGCGCGACGACCTCCGACGTTCCGATCCTGATCGCGACCGACAGCCGTTTCCCCGGCAAGCAGTCTCGCGGCAACCTGAGCCTGGACGTGACGGCGACGTTCGCCGCGCCTTCGTTCAGCGGACGCAACCGCCCCGAGATGACGCCGCCCGGCGGCGACCCGACGGGCGATCTTTCGCCGCAGACGGAGAGGGCGGTCGAGGAAGGGGTCGCGTTCCTCGTGCGGCATCAGATGCCCGACGGAAGCTGGAGCCTCGACCGGTTCGGCGCAGGCCGCATCGGTTACGAGAGCGAGAGCGCCGCGATGACGAGCGACACGGCGGCGACGGCGCTCGCGCTGATCGCCATCCAGGGCGCCGGCTACACGCACCGGGAGCATCGTTATCGCGAATCGGTGCAGCGCGGGATCGCCTGGCTCGTGTCGCATCAGCAGGCGAACGGCGACCTGTACGTGCCGCAGAAGGCCGACAGCGCCGCGGCCTGGCTCTATTCGCACGGCATCGCGTCGCTGGCGCTGTGCGAAGCGTACGGCATGACGCAGGATCCGGCGCTTCGCGAACCGGCGCAGAAGGCGCTCGACTTCGTCGTCGAGTCGCAGGAGAAGCAGCTAGGGGGCTGGCGCTATACGCCGGGGTACGGCGCCGACACGTCGGTCAGCGGCTGGATGGCGATGGCTCTGAAGAGCGGCGACCTGGCGGGGCTCGACGTGCCGGAGTCGACCTACGACGGCGTGAAGCGCTGGCTCGACTACTCGCAGGTCCGCGGTCAGCCGCACCTGTTCCGCTACAACGCGTTCGCCGCCGACACGCCCGAACAGCGTCACGGTCGTTCGCCTACCGTGACGATGACGTCGGTCGGCCTGCTGATGCGGATGTACTACGGCTGGCGTCGCGACGACCCGCAGCTTCGCGCGGGCGCCGATTACCTGCTTCAGAATTTGCCCGAGCACGGCACGGCGCAGCAGTATCGCGAAGGGAAGAATCCTCGGGATACGTACTACTGGTACTACGCGACGCAGGTGATGTACCACATGGGGGGCGAGCACTGGAAGCAGTGGCACGAGCGCCTGCATCCGATGCTGCTGGAGACGCAGATTCCGGACGGCTCGTTCGCGGGAAGCTGGCACCCGCTGTCGCCGATTCCCGATCGCTGGGGCCCGCACGGCGGACGGATCTACGTCACGGCGATGAACCTGCTCTCCCTGGAAGTCGAGTACCGCCACCTGCCGTTGTACGAAGAGACGGCGAAGTAGGGCGAACTCGATCTCTCTTGTAGGGCAGGCGCCCCGCCTGCCACCGATGTCGATACCAGGGTTCTCGGCGCTTCGACGGTTGCGTGGTTTGTTTCGCTCCAGACCCGGAGGGCTCACACCCTCCGCTCGCCTGGGAATGCGATAGCCCCGCATGAAGAAAGCTCCTCCCGCTTGTTTCCGCGCCCCGGCGGTCCTTTACTGGTAGGGCAACGATTCCGGTCGCGCAGACGGGGCGATCCCGCCGCGGGCCAGTCGCTCTCCTCAGAGGATGCTTCGATGCTTTCGCCTGGTCTTCGTCGTTTCGCTCTGCTCGCGCCGCTCGCCGCGCTGGCGATCGGTTCTTCCGCTTTCGCCCAGGACCCCAACGCCGTGGCGAAGGAGCGTCTGGAGAACTCCCCCCGGCATCTGGAATGGGTCACGGTCAAGAACGGCGACCGGGACGTGAAGACCTTCATCGCCTTCCCCGAAGTCGCGGACAAGGCGCCCGCCGTGATCGTCATTCACGAGATCTTCGGGCTGACTGACTGGGTCCGAGGCGTCAGCGATCAACTGGCGGAACAGGGTTACATCGCGATCGCGCCCGATCTTCTTTCGGGGATGGGTCCGGACGGCGGCGGGACCGATTCGCTGGAAGGGGGCGATGGAGCCCGCGGCGCGATCGGGAAGCTTCCGCCCGACCAGATCACGGCGGACCTCAAGGCGGCGGTCGCTTACGCCAAGAGCCTGCCCGCCTGCAACGGCGAGGTCGTCGTCTGCGGCTTCTGCTGGGGCGGCGGTCAGACGTTCCGCTTCGCTACGAACGCCGGCGACGAGATCAAGGCGGGCTTCGTCTTCTACGGCAGCGGGCCGACCGAGGCCGCGGAGTTCGAGAAGATCGAGGTTCCCATCTACGGCTTCTACGGCGGCAACGACGCTCGTATCAACGCCGGCATTCCGAAGACCGAAGAACTGGCCAAGGCCGCCGGCGTCAAGTACGAGCCGGTCATCTACGAAGGCGCCGGTCACGGCTTCCTGCGGGCCGGCGAAGCGCCGGATGCCTCCGCAGAGAACGCCGCCGGGCGCAAGGCCGCGTGGGAACGCTGGCTCACGATCCTGAAGGGGATCTGAGGTCGCGCCGGTCGGCGCGTCGGGCGCGCGGAGCTGCGAGTAGCGGAACGATCACGCTCCCGGCTTCGTCAGCTTGATATCCAGCGTCTGCTCGCCCGCTTTGACCTCATGCGTCGCGTTGTTGCCGACGGCGTCGGGCGGAACGATGTCCGCGGGGTCGATCAGGCCGCTGTTGTCGCCCCGCCGCTGCGCCTCGGCGGCGCGCTGGGCCATCTCCTCGCTGCTGCGGGCGAAGGGAACGTCCTTCACGGCGATGATCTCGACGATCTTCTGGCCGGGAGGAACTTCCTCGACTTCGTACTTCCCGGCGACGATCTCGCCTCCCGCGCTCGCCCCCTTGCCGTCGACGGGCAGAAAGTTGATCGAGCCCTTCTCGATCGGCTGCCCCTCGTAGGTGACGGCGCCGGTGACGCTGCCCAGGTTCGAGTCGCTGCATCCGAGGGCGGAGGCGAAGCAAGCAGCCGCGAGGAGCGCAGCCGCGGTTCGGAAGGCGAAGTTACGCATGCGAGGAAGTGGGGGAGGAGGAGAAGAGTTACGAAGAGCTGCTCGCGCAATGAGCCTGTCGGATTTCCCACGGAGGGCTGACACCCTCCGCTCGCCAGGAATCGTCTCCGAGCGTCCGTGCCGTTACGGCAATTGGACGCTCTCGCTGCCGGCCCGGGTCCCGGCGCTGCGCCAGGCGTTGAGGTCGATCGTCTCCGCGACGAAGCGAACCGAACCGTCGAGCATCGAGGCCTGCACGCCGCTCGGATGACGGCTGCGCGCGGCGCAGTGGGAGCCCGCTCCGCTCGGCGTCCACCAGGCGTTCCCGCCCAGCGACGTGCAGATGTTCGGCGGATACATCTGGTCGCCCTGCTGTCCGGGGCAGGGACCGATCGGTCGGTCGTGGCTGGTCGAATTGGGCCCCAGGGAAGCGGAGAACAGGCCGCCCCCCATGTTGCCGTAGAGCATGGCGCCCATCGGACCGCCCCAGCCGGAAATGGTCGGCTTGATCCCTTCGGACAGGCAGAGCGTGTTGCTCGTGCCGTCGATGGCGACCGCCATGGTCGAGCCGTGGGTCACCTCTTCCAGGTTCTGGTTCGCCAGTACGCCGAAGACGCCCGGGCCCCACGGTCCGGTCGTCGCGTCGGTCGAATTGCCGTACATATCGCCCGAGCCGGTGCAGCCGCGGTAGTTCCCGCGATAGTTGCCGTACTCGGCAGTATTCAATTCGTTGGCCTTCGGTCCGCCGTCGCTGGGGCAGTTGAACGCGTCGATGATCGCGTGCCGACTGTCGCGGAGGCGCTGGTCGTTGCCGATGGGGCCGTTCGGACCGGGATAGGAATTGACCATCGGCTTCGACGCGATCGTCCAGTAGCCGTCGTAGACCGCCTGCTCCTCCATGAACGGCAGGACGTACTCGGTCCAGGTGTACGTGTCCCACAGGTCGTACTTCCGTCCCGGGGGAAGGGCCCGGTTCGTGTCGTGGAAGTTATGCACCGCGAGCGTCATCTGCTTCAGATTGTTCGAGCAGGATGACCGGTTCGCCGCCTCGCGCGCCGCTTGAACGGCCGGCAGGAGCAGCGCGACGAGCACGCCGATGATCGCGATCACGACCAGCAGCTCGACCAGCGTAAAGGCGCGACGCAGGCGCGCAGAGGCGAAGGTGGACATGAGAGAACCCCGATTGGGACGCAGGGAGAAGAAGCCGGCGACGCTTTTGTAAACGTCGCTTACTTAATATTGTTGCCTTCCATCGGAAGTTGTTCAATCGATCGGAGAGGTTTTTCTCGACCTTTCTCGGAGCGGCAGGAGAGACCGCGTCAGCGTGACGACGGAGGCGCGCCGCTCCCAATGCGGCCGTGTCCTGCGGCTTGCCCCGCGGCTCGCAGGCGATCAGGATGAACGGTCCGCTCTGGCTACGGCTCCGCTCCCGAAGACCCGGTTTCCCATGACGCTGCCGCGATGGCCCTCGGGGCTGCTGCTCTTCTTCGTCGCCGCGCTCGGCGCCTGCGCGGGAAGCGGTTCGGACGCTTCCGCGCAGGCACAGGAATCGCCGCGACCCAACATCCTGATCGCTATCGCCGATGACTGGGGCTACGGTCACGCGGGCGCGTACGGATGCACTTGGACGTCGACGCCCGCGTTCGATCGGGTCGCGAAAGAGGGCCTGCTCTTCACGCATGGCTATACGTCGAATCCGAAGTGCTCCCCCTGCCGCGCGAGCCTGCTGACGGGGCGTAATTCCTGGCAGACGGGCGAGGCGTGCGTCCACTTCAGCCTGTTCCCGAAGAACTGGCCCGTCTATCCCGACCTGTTCGAGAGCGCCGGCTATCACGTCGGCTTCACCGGCAAGGGCTGGGGGCCGGGCGACTTCAAGGCGGGCGGCTTCGAGCGGAATCCCGCCGGACCTGCGTACTCTGACGTCAAGACCCAGCCGCCGCATCGCGAGATGGGTAACGTCGACTACGCCGCGAACTTCGAAGCGTTCCTGGCGAAGCGCCAGCCGGGGCAGCCCTTCTGCTTCTGGTACGGCGCCGTCGAACCGCATCTGGGGTACGAAGCGGGCATCGGCGAAGACGCGGGCAAGAACGCGCAGGACGTCGAACTGCCGCCCTACTACCCCAAGAACGACGATATCCGCCGGGAGTTTCTGGACTACGCCGTCGAAGTCGAACACTTCGACCGCCACCTGGGGCAGATGCTGGCCGCGCTCGACAAGGCGGGCGAACTCGACAACACGCTGGTCCTGGTGACGTCCGACCATGGCGAGCCGCTGCCGCGGGCGAAGGGCCAGATCTACGAACGGGGCTACCGCATTCCCCTCGCCGTTCGCTGGGGCAAGGTCCAGGCGCCAGGTCGCACGGTCGAGGACTTCATCAACGTCCGGGATTTCGCGCCCACGTTTCTGCAGGTCGCCGGCATCGCGAAGCCCGACATGATGACGGGTCACAGCTTCGTCGACGTGCTGGAAAGCTCCGCGTCCGGATGGATCGACAAGGGTCGCAGCACGATGCTGATCGGGAAGGAGCGTCACGACCTGGGGCGGCCCGACGACGCGGGCTATCCCGTCCGTGCGATCCGGACCGAAGAGTGGCTGTACGTACGGAACTTCTATCCTGATCGGTGGCCCGTCGGCAATCCGGAGACGAGCTACGGAAACTGCGACGCCAGCGAGACGAAACAGCTCCTCACGACGAAGTTCGGCGAGCATTACCGGCTCTGTTTCGGCAAGCGTCCCGAAGAGGAACTCTACCGGCTGGCCGACGATCCCTTCTGCGTGAAGAATCTGGTAGCGGATCCCGCGCTGGCGGAGACGAAACGTAGCCTGCGCGAACGGATGGAGCAGATGCTGCGGGAAGAAGGCGATCCCCGAACGCTGGGCGATCCATCCGTGTTCGAGAAGGCGCCCTACGTCGGAAACAAGGATCACTCCTGGGCAGCCTGGATCGAGCATCGGGGGTAGAGACGGACGGCGTCGCCTGCGATGGATCAGGGAAAGCGACTCGGTAAAGCGATGGATCTGGCCGACCGCGAATCGAATCCCTACGCGTCGCCGGTCGAGGCGAGCCAGCCCGAAGCGGACGAGCGGCGCTGCACCTACTGCGGACAGCCTGCCTCGGTGGAACGTAAACTAGTCGAGTCGCCCGACGGGACGGCGCTGATCTGCAGAGCCTGCGCCGCGATCGTGATCGACGCCATCGACGGTCGCCACGAGCGGACGATCTGGAAGGTCGCGAGCGTCGCGCTGCGGGTCGCGTTCGTCGTCCTGCTGCTGGGCGCCTGGGCGTTCGGCGAGTGGTTCGGCACGAACCTGCCCTCGACCTACGGCCTCCTGATCGCGGCGCTCGCCGTGCTGCTGGTCCTGAACTTCGGCGTCTGGACCGTCCGCCGCAGCGAGCGATTTCGATATCGGTGATCTGGCGGCGCAGGTCGGTGGAGCAATCGCTTCGATCGACTGCTCCTTCGGGTGGCACTGGCTCCGCCAGTGTTCTCCCGGGTCAAGATCGACCATCATGGAGGGCCGCTTCCCGCTTCCGACACTGGCATAGCCAGTGCCACCCGAAAAGAGCGGAATATAACGAATTCCTGTTGAAGCGCCGTCAAAACGCCGTGACCGATCATCCTAACGAAGATGCCTCCCACCGCTTCACGAAGGCGATGCGGCTGCTCAAGCAGGAGGAGTTCGACCGCGTCTTCGCGGCCAAGCTCTACCAGGCGGACGGCGTGCTGGTGGTGAACGCGACGGCGAACGATCTCGGTCGCACGCGGCTCGGGCTGGCTGTGTCGAAGAAGGCGGGCAAGGCGAACGTGCGCAACCGCTGGAAGCGCCTGATCCGGGAATCGTTCCGCCTGCAGCACGGCGAACTGCCCGTCGGAATCGACTTGGTCGTCCGCCCCAAGAAGGATGCCGAGCCCGAATTCGCGGCGGTGCGGGACTCGCTCAAGCGGCTCGCCTGGCGATTAGCGAGGCGGATTCCGGAGGCGTCGCGATGAACCCGGCAGCCTCGTTCCTGCGAACGGCGTTGCACGCGGTCGTCGCGGCGCCGTCGTGGATCCTGATCGGCCTGGTGCGCGTCTATCAGTGGACGCTCAGTCCGTTCATCGGCAATCAGTGCCGCTTTCACCCCACGTGCAGCGCCTACATGATTCTGGCGGTGCGGAAGTACGGCGCGTTCCGGGGCTTCTTCCTGGGCCTCTGGCGAATCGCGAAGTGCAATCCGTTTCACCCCGGCGGCGAGGATTATCCGTGAGAAGCTGACTTCGAGTTCGATGCTTCAGGCGAGCGGCGGGTGTGAACCCCCCGAGTTCGTCGATCGATTGACTGCCTCTCACGCCGACGACGGCAGACGCTTGGCGCCCGGACCCGGTTCGGGTTGCGGCGGCATCTCCGGCTTGGTCTCGTCGGCCGCCTTGTCGATTGCCTGATCCGCTGCTGTGTCGAAGAAGGTGAAGGCGAATAGCAGCGTCACGCCCGCGGCGAAGATCGCCGGGACTAGCCAGAAGCCGAGCCAGTTCATCGTCGCTTCGGCCCCCGAAACGGTCGTGAACATCGTCTGCACGAAGCCGGCCAGATTCGCCCCGATGAAGGCGCCGATTCCGAGCGTCACGAACGTGATGAAGCCCTGCGCGGCGCCGCGTATCTTCGGCGAAGCGACGCGATCGACGTAGATCTGCCCCGTCACGAAGAAGAAGTCGTAACAGATGCCGTGCAGCAGCAGTCCCGGAATCAGCAGGTAGAGGTTCATCGGCGCGGCGCCGAAACCGAACAGTACGTAGCGAACGGCCCACGCCGCCATGCCGACCAGCAGCATCCACTTCACGCCCAGGAAGCGGAAGAAGAGCGGCATCGCCAGCATGAACCCGATTTCGGACATCTGCCCGAACGTCATGATGAAGGCCGGGTTCGGCGCTCCCACGTCGTTCAGGAAGAAGTTGGTGTAGTTGTAATAGAACTGCAGCGGGATCGAGACCAGGAACGAACCAATCACGAAGACCGCGAACGACCAGCGCTTCATCAACTTCAGCGACTCGAAGCCGAGGATGTCGCCGACCGTGATCTTCTCCCCCTTCGCCGGCGGCGGCGTGTGGGGCAGAACCAGGCTATACAGCCCGATCACCACCTGCAGGACCGCGGCGATCCGCATGGGGATCGCGGTCTTCTCGATCGCGCTCATCGCCTGCACCTCGGCGAGCGTCGCGCCGACGGGAAGCTGACGACCTTCGCCGAAGTTGAAGAAGAGCGCCCAGTCGCCGTCCGCTCCGGTGACGATCGAACCGATGAACACGCCCGCCACGATCCAGGCGATCGTCCCCAGCACGCGAACGTAGGGGAACGTGACGCCCGGGTTCTTCAGGTGGTGGAAACTGATCGAGTTCGTCAGCGCCAGCGTCGGCATGAACGTGACGAAGTACAGAATCAGCATCAGGTAAAAGGGCGTCTGCGTATCGAACGTCGGCAGAAACCAGAGGATCGCCGCCCCCAGCAGGTGGCAGACCGCCAGCACGATCTGGCTGGGGAAGAACCGGTCGGCGATCATGCCGACGAAGAAGGGCGCGATCATGCCGCCGATCGCCGCGGTGCCGTAGGCGACGCCGATGAACCCTTCCGAGAAGATCGTGGGCGTGTTCGCGCCGATGTAGCTCCCGAGCGTGACGAACCAGGCGCCCCAGGTCACGTACTGCAGGAACATCATCACGCAGAGGCGCAGGTACGTCAGCATCGAGGGGCGATCTCCCGGCAGGACGGCGAGCGGAGGCGCGAAGAATCGAATCGGAGGGGCATGGCGAGGACGCGACGATCGTCGACGCGCCGGCCCGGCAGCGTGGGCCATTCTAAGCGCCGGCGCTGGCGCCGCAATCATCGAGGGCCCGTTCTGAGGGCAGACGTCCGAAAAGAGTCGACGGTACGACCGGTCCCGAGGCGCGTCCGATGCGGCGCTCCTGCGGACGGAACGAAAGCTGCTAAGATCGGAGGTCGTCCCCCGATCCCGGCTCTCGCGTCGTTCTCCGACTCCCGATGAACCCCTCGCATCCGTCGCCGCGCAGCGCCGCCGAGCCGCCGATCGACGGCGAAGTTCCGAAGCTCGCGGCAGTCATCGACATCGGCACGACCGCCGTCCGGATGGCGATCGGCGAGCATCGCGCCAGCGGATCGGTTCGGATTCTGGAACGTCTCGTCCAGGCCGTCAGCCTGGGGAAAGACACCTTCCGCCGGGGCTTCATCGAGAAGGCGACGATCGAGGACTGCGTGCGGGTTCTGGGGTCGTTTCGGAAGAAGCTCGACGAGTACCAGATCCCGCCCGACGCCGTCCGCGCGGTCGGCACCAGCGCCGTGCGCGAGGCGATGAACCGTCTCGCCTTTCTCGACCGGATCTATGTGGCGACCGGGATCGAGGTCGATCCGCTCGACGAAGCCGAGGTGAGCCGCATCACCTACCACGGCGTGCGTCCGCAGGTGCTGGCGGAGCCCGAGCTTCAGGGGGCGCATACCCTGGTCGTCGAAGTCGGCGGCGGCAACACCGAAGTCCTGCTCATGCAGGACGGCGATATCGAGGCGTCGCATTCCTACCGCCTGGGATCGCTGCGGCTGCAATATTCGCTCGAAACGATGCAGACGCCGCAGCATCGCGTTCGCGATTATCTCCGCTCGCAGATCCGCCGCACGATCCAGCTCATCCGTCAGGAGATTCCGATTCAGGATCCGCTGCGGATCGTCGCGCTCGGCGGCGACATGCGGTTCGCCGCCTCGGCGCTGGAATGCACGCCGCACGCGTCGGGGCTGACCCCCGTGCCGACGCGGCGGCTGTCGACGCTGGCGAACCTGATCGTCTCGCTCTCTCCCGAAGAGGTCGTGCAGCGCTACCACATCAGCTTTCAGGATACGGAGACGCTCGGCCCCGCGCTGCTCGCCTACGCGACGCTGGCTCAGTCGTTCGAACTCGACCACGTGCTCGTCACGTCGGTCAATCTGCGGGAGGGCCTGCTGCGGGAGGTCGCCGGCGAAGACGCCTGGACCGAGGACTTCCGCCGGCAGGTGATCAATTCGGCGATGGAGCTGGGCCGCCGGTACGAGATCGATTTCGCCCACGCGAAGCATGTCGCGGACCTGTCGACCCGGCTGTTTCGCGAGTTGCAGCCGCTGCATCGCCTGTCGTCCAGGTATGAACTGATCCTGCACCTCGCGGCGCTGCTGCACGAGGTGGGGCTCTACGTCAACAGCCGGTCGTACCACAAGCACACGCTCTACCTGCTCCGCAGCAGCGAGCTGTTCGGCCTGAGCCAGCAGGACATGGGGCTGGTCGCGATGGTGGCCCGCTATCACCGGCGGTCGTCGCCCATGCCGTCGCACGACACCTACTGGAACCTGCCGCGGGAACGGCGAACCGCCGTCTCCAAGCTGGCGGCGATGATGCGAGTGGCCTTGGCGCTCGACGAGTCGCGAAGTCAGCGGATCAGCGCGTTCACCTGCGAACGCCGCGGCGGGCGACTGATCCTGGCGACGCCCGACGTCGAGGATCTGTCGCTCGAACAGATGGCGATCAAGCACAACGTCTCCCTCTTCGAGGAAGTGTTCGGCATGCAGGTCTTCCTGCGACGGTCGGTCAAAAGCGTCATCGCGCCGAGGGGTCACGAATGAACGACGCTCCGGAGACAGGGACCCCCGCGCCCGCAGCCGCCGAACCCTCCGGGTCCGAGCCGCGTTTCTTCAATCGCGAGTTGAGCTGGCTGGAGTTCAACCAGCGCGTGCTCGACGAAGCGAATAACGAGACGCTCCCGCTGCTCGAACGGCTGAAGTTTCTCGCGATCACGGCCTCGAACCTCGACGAGTTCGTGATGGTCCGCGTGGGCGGACTGAAGCTTCTGTCGGAACGCGGCTCGACGCAGCCCGACCAGGCGGGATACTCCCCTTCGCAGCAGCTCGAGCTTATCGGACGCCGGCTGAGGAAGATGGTCGCCGCGCAGTACGCGACGTTTCTGGAGGACATCGAACCGGGCCTCGCGCAGGCGGGCGTGCAGCGACTGGCGATCGACGCGCTCAACGATCGGCAGACCCGCGCCGTCGCCCAGACGTTCGAGAACGACGTCTACTCGATCCTGTCGCCGATCGCCGTGTCGCAGGCGGACGACTTTCCGCTGCTGCCCAATCAGACGGTCAATCTGTGCGTTCGCCTGAAGGCCGAGCCGGACGACGACTCGCCGCGGATGGCCGTCATCCCGCTGGGCGAGATCGTTTCGCGGTTCGTGACCGTCCCCTCCGACGGCGGCTACTCCTATGTCCTGATCGAAGACGTCATTCACGCGCATGCGGAACGGCTGTTCGAGCAGGAAACGATTCTGGAATGCGTCCCCTTTCGACTGACGCGGAACGCGGACATCACACTGCGGGAGGATCTGGCCGGCGACCTGATGGCCGACATGCAGGACGTGCTGCAGGCACGTCGCCGCGGCGACTGCATCCGGCTGGAGATTCCCGATCAGACGTCCGACGAGACCGCGAACTTCCTGATCGAGACGCTGGAGATCTTGCCCGGCGACGCGCAGCGCGTCTCGGGGCCGATCGATCTTTCCGCCTGGTTCGGCCTGACGCGGCTCACCGGCTTCGATCATCTGAAGGAGCGCGACTGGGCGCCGCAGCAGCCTCCGTCGATCGACTCTACCGTCCCGATGTTCGAGACGATCGCGAAGGGCGACGTGCTGCTGTTTCACCCTTATGACAGCTTCGAACCGGTCGTCCGCTTCATCGAAGAGGCGGCCGACGATCCGGACGTCGTCGCGATCAAGCAGACGCTCTATCGCACCAGTCGCAAGAGCCCCATCGTCGACGCCCTGCGCCGCGCCGCGGGGAAGGGAAAGTACGTCACGGCGGTCGTGGAACTGAAGGCCCGCTTCGACGAACAGCGAAACATCGACTGGGCGAGGCGCCTCGAAACGGAGGGCGTGCACGTCGTCTACGGCGTGAAGGGGCTCAAGACGCACGCCAAGACCTGCCTGGTGGTCCGCCGCGAGCCGCACGGGATGCAGCGGTACGTCCACTTCGGCACGGGCAACTACAACGAACTGACTTCCCGCATCTACAGCGACGTCAGCTACCTGACGATGCGGGAGGACTTCGCCTCCGATGCGGTCAGCTTCTTCAACGCCATCACCGGCTATTCGCAGCCGATGCAGTACCGCCGGATCGCGGCCGCGCCGATGAGCCTCCGCGACCGGGCGCTCGAACTGATCGAGACCGAAGGGAAGAACGCTGCCGAAGGTCGCGCCGCGCGGATCGACGTAAAGATCAACTCGCTCGTCGACAAGGAACTGATCGAGGCGCTCTATCGCGCTTCGCAACTGGGCGTCGAGATCCGGCTGAACGTGCGCGGCATCTGCTGTTTAAGGCCCGGCGTCCCGGGGCTCTCCGAGCGGATCACGGTCACCAGCATCGTCGACCGGTTCCTGGAACACGCCCGAATCTTTCACTTCCATCACGGCGGCGAGAGGAAGGTGTTCATCTCCAGCGCCGACTGGATGCCGCGGAATCTCGACCGTCGCGTCGAACTGCTCGTCCCGATCGAGGACGAACAGGCGAAGCGCAAGCTGCTGCACTTCCTGGAAGTCTTCTTTCAGGACGACGTCAAAGCCCGCGTGCTGCAACCTGACGGTTCCTACGTTTCGCCGGCGACCGAACGGTCCGCCGACGCGCCGGGCATCCGGAGTCAGGAAATCCTGTGGCACGAAGCCGTCGAAGCGGTGCGTCAGGCGGAGCGTTCGCGCCGCACGATGTACCAGCCCCACCAGCGGACGGAATCTTGACGGACGCTCGACGGATTCCGTTACTTCGACAGATCGCTGGATCGACGAGCGTACTATGAAGCGGCTATCGATTCTCCGTCACGCCAAGGCCGCGCCGCACGGTTCGACGAAGTCGGACTTCGATCGCACGCTCGCTCCGCGGGGTCGCGAGCAGGTGGCCGATTTCTGCCGCTGGGCGGGCGAGGGATTCGCGCCCGACGTGACGTACGTATCGACGGCGGCACGCACGCTGGAGACGTACGATCTGCTTCAGGCGGGACTCGGAAGGTCGCTGCCCGGCGAGCGGATGAAGGCGCTCTACCTGGCGGAGGTCGAAGACCTGCTGGCCGCGGTCGGGGAGACGGGCGAAGCGGGGGAGGTCCTGCTGATCGGACACAACCCGGGGCTCGAAGAGCTGGCTTCCAGGCTGCTCGGCAAAAATCTGGATCTGCCGACGTGCGGGTTCGTGCGGATCGATCTGCCGATCGAGAACTGGTCGGAGCTGCGTCGCGACCTGCGGGGAACTCTGGTCGAGTTCCGCGAGCCGTAGGCGTTCGGCCCGTACTGCTTGCCCGCTCTGCCGACGGCCCCCGCGCGTTCGGGCCGTCGGCAGTCTTTCCTTCAGCCTGTCGTTCCTCGTCGCCGGTCGTCGTCGCATCCCTGCGGCGAAGCGGCCTTCGAGGAAACCCGAGGCTGGCGCTAACCCTGCGCGGCGACCGCCGCGTCTCTCACCGGCGCTCGCTCGTCAGCGATGCCCAGTTCTTCGCGCAGGATCAGCAGGCCGGGAGGCGCTTCGATCCCCAGCCGGACCTTATCGCCGGAGACGCGGACGATCGTCACCACGATCGAATCTCCGAGCCGAATCCGTTCACGTTCTTTGCGGGACAACACGAGCATGTTCCACCTCCTTGTCGAACGACACTTCGAATGAACGTTGTTATTTCTTGAAGGTCGAACGAACCGGAAGCGCCCGGTTCGTTCTTCGCGTAGCGGTCGTAAGCGGGATCAGGCCATCGCCGCGAGGCGGGGCCGGGCGAATCGGGCGGCAGGAGCGGCGACCGATTCAGGCTTCAGCGAGGGCGCTTCGTCGATGGTCGTGCGACCCAGACGTTCGCCCGCGGAGCCGTAGAACAACACCTGGTTGCGTTCGGTTTCCCAGATCGCGGTCAGCTTGCAGTTTCGGGGACCGTGGACGCAGTAGATCATTCCGCAGGGACGCTCGCCTCGAACCAGCATCCGTTCGGTGAAGCGGAAGGCGCCCGGTTCGAAGTCGCTTAGCTGGCAAAGGGTCTCGTTGACGTATTTCCGAAGGTCGCGAAGGCTGGGCATCCGGGCGACGTTGGATTTCATGATTAACCGGGACGGAAGGCAAGATGAACAAAGCAGGCAAAGATGAACGGCCTGCTGACACCTACCGTATCGGTAAGATGGGGCGACTGGGTTCGCTTTGTTAAGAGAGGAAAAATTCGGATGGGACGCCCTGTTCCATGACGCGTTTTTCCTAGATTGTCCAGCTTGCCGGTCGGGAGCCGCGATCCCGCTCTGCACGGCATCGAGGAAACGAAAAAAGCCCGCTCGGTTAGAGCAGGCTTCGCGTTCGCGATTCGCACGTAAGTCAATTCGCTGGGTGGCCGCGATTGCTTGCAATCGGGGCGGCGTCAGCCGCGAGAGGAGGGCGGCCGGACCTCGTTCAGGATCGGTCGCGTTCTTCCGTCGGCGGGTCGAATCCTCTTGTCGCCTTCGGCGACCCCGATTGCACAGCAATCGGGGCCACCCGTGGAGACGGGCGAACTGCAAGATACGCTCGGATTCGAGATCGAACGCCGGGCTAGAACAGGTTCGCCGACTCTTTCGCGAACTGCTCGAACAGTTCGGCCAGCTTCTCGGGCGAGAGCGTTCCGTCGTGGAGCACGACGCGATATTGCAGGGTGAAGGTCTCGCCCTTCTTCATCTCGTGATCGCCGGCGCCGGCTTCCGCCTTCGTGAAGTCGTGGATGCCGAACGGATTGGCGGCGAACAGGCCGTACGTGCGGACGTGCCAGTGCGTCGGGTAACGGAAGCTTTCCGGCGCGTTCATGATCAGGATGCCGGCCTGCTGGTCGCCGACCGGGCCGCGATAGTCGACCCAGGGCGCTGCCTTGGCCCAGGCTTCGCCGTCTTTTTCGCCGTTCGCGTTCAAGATCTCGCCCCCCTTCTTGGCGTCGACCTTCATGTCCTCGGCGACGCGAACGCCGAACGAGCCCTCCTTGGTGTCGCCGAAGGTGACCTCGTCTGCGACCGCTTCGACTTCGACCCGGAAGTCGATCCACCGCAGGCCCTCCTTCGCGCCGAACTTGTGCCAGCGGCGATCCTTGACGACCACCTTCCCGTCGGGATCGACCCACTCGGTATCGACCGTCAGCAGGTTCCCGTCGTCGCCGCCGACGGTGACATAATCGGCATGGCGAATCGTGCCGTAGGTTCCCTCCTCCATCCAGTAGCTGACGCCGTTGACGTCGCCGTGGTCGAACCAGAACGACCGGTGATGGGGATGGTCGGTCTTCTCGCCGGGAAGAGCCTCTTCCACCGGCCAGCTGCGCGTCATGCGCGCGTCGCTGGGTCCGATGACGGGGTAGAGGATCGGCTTCGACTTCGAGTTCTCCACGTAGCGCGTGAAGAGTTCGCCGTCGAGCAGGACGTCGACGCCGCCGTCCGACGGCTTGAGCTCGATCTTCGGTCCGCCGCCGCTTTGCGCGGCAGCGCTGCCGCACAGCAGAAGGACGCCAAGCAGCGCAGCGCGCGCGGGAAGCGTCCGGGAATTCCAGGACCAGGAAGAGAACGTCATGGCGGGACTCGCGATGGCGGGAAAGAAGAGGGCGCGGCGCCTGTGCGGCTCCGCGAACCTTCGCCATCGTAAACGGGCGCGACCGCCCGTTCCAACCCTGAGCGGAGGGCGTAAGCCCTCCGAGTTCCCGTCGTTGCAGCGGAGCAGCGCTCGAAGGGTTGACGCTCTCCGCTCAGAATAACCCTACCGCTTCGCTTCGCCGGACTTCGCCTCGGCGACTTCGCCTTCGCCCATCAGTTCGCGGAACTCCACCTGTTGGAACTCGACGAGCTGCCTTTGGGCCAGTTCGACCTTCTTCACGTCGTTCGTGGAGAGCGTCCACTGGTACTCGTGCGTCGAGCGGAGCGTGCGAGTTTCCAGCATCCGCCCCTGCGGCAGGACCGTCCATTCGATCTCGGACGGAATCAGTCCCCGCTTCTGCATCGCTTCGTTCAGATTCAGGCGCCCGAATGGCGGATAGGATCCGGCGTAGCGAACGTTCAGCCGGCTGAACCAGTCGCCGAACGAGCGATAGAGATCGGGCACGGCGGGATCCGTCGGCTGCAACGCCTTGACCCGATACTTCATCGCTTCGTTCTGCAGGACGAGGCGATTCGTCTCCTCTTCCAGCGATTCGGCGAGCTTCGGGTCGAAGACGGCGGTCTTGCCATCCTCGATCCCCATCTTCCGATAGCTGTCGACCAGTTCGATCAATTCGTCGAACGAGACGTTCGCTCGTTGCTTCTTATCCGCCCGCATCAGGACGAACCGCTTCTGATACGGGTCCATGATGGTCCAGGCAGCCTCGGGCCCGGCGGGGAAATCGTAGACGAGGCCCTGCTTGAAGACGGTGGTCGTCTCGCTAACCGCCTTCTCTTCGTTCTGGACGTAAATCTTCGTCTGGACGCGGAAGTCGATCGCGACGACCGGGGCGGCGAAGGCCAGCGCCAGCACGACCGACGCCGCGGCTGCTCCCTGGCGAAGCGAAGGAACAGGGAGAAGCGAGGCGACCTGACAGTCGGAGCGGAGGACGTGCATGAGCGGGATTCCTTTCCCGGGGAGCGGCAGAGAACGCGAACGCGACGGTGCGACCGATCAGCGACGGAAGAACCTGGCGCCGACCGCCAGACCGCCCGTCGCGAGCGCGCCGCAGACGGTTCCCGCGGCGAACGCGATTCCGATCGCGCTCCATTCGGTCGAAGTGGCGTGAGCGAGCAGTGCCTGGAACATGACGGAGTCCGGAACGACGGATGGATGCGAGGATTCGCCGGGGAGGTTACGCGGAGTTACAAGCCGCGTCGAGATCGAAAATCCCTTCTGAGCGGCACGTATTCGGCGAGGGGAGGGTGTGAGCCCTCCGAGTCTTCCGAACTTCGCTCGAGTTCCTGTACCACGGGGGGCTCACACCCTCCGCTCGCCGAAAGTCGGATCGATCGCGCCACGAAAGTCCGCGGGGGTTTTCACCCCCCGCTCAGGAAGAGGCGCGCGTGCGCCTACGGCAGATCGATCTTCCGGAAGCGGTGATTCTCGCTGTCGCCGACGAGGACGTCGCCCTCGGGCGTCAGGCAGATGCCGTGGGGGCGTTTGAGCGTCGCGGCGCTCGCGGGGCCGCCGTCGCCGCCGAACGTCCCCTGCTTGGGGCCCTTTCCGGCAAGCGTCGAAACCCTGTTCGCGTTCTGGTCGAGAACGCGGATCGCGTGGTTCTCCGTATCGACGACGTAAATCTTGCCCGGCTCTCCGTTCGATCTCGTTTTGCCGACGGCGATTCCCTTCGGCCCGTCGAACGTCGCTTCGAGCGGATGGCCGCCGTCGCCCGAGTAACCCTTCTTCCCGCTGCCGGCCAGATGGTTCCAGCGATCGGTTGCGAGGTCGAGACTGTAGACGCTGTTCCCCTCGCGAAGCACGACATACAGAAGTCCGTCCTGGCAGAAGAGCGACCGCGGTCCGACGACGGAGTTGTCCTTCGCGGGGCCACCATGCGTCGGCAACTTCTTCTCCCCCGTCCCGGCGATCGTGGAGATGACGCCCGTCGCCAGGTCGACCCGGCGAATGCGATGGTTGCCGATGTCGGCGACGTAGAGGCCGCCCTCGCCGTCGAGCGCGATGCTGATGGGTTGCCGCATCGTCGCCTCGGTCGCCGGTCCGCCGTCGCCGGAGAAGTTCGGTTCGCCCGTGCCGGCGATGGTGGTGACGATGCCGGTCTGCGGATCGAGCTTCCGGACGACGTGGTTGAACGTGTCAGAGATGTAGAGCGCGCCCGCCTCGTCGCGACGGATCTCGTGCGGCTGGTTGAACGTCGCTTCAAGGGCTGATCCGCCGTCGCCCGAGAGGCCAGGTTCGCCCGTTCCGCCGACGACTTCGACGAAGCCCTCGTTCAGGTCGAGTTTGAGGATCCGGTGGCCGCCGAATTCGCAGGCGTAGTAAACGCCGGGCGAGTAAGGCTCGATGCCGAAGGGGTTGTCGACGTCGAATTTCAGCAGCGGCGCCCGCTCCGGAGTGGACGGCGTCGAAGGTTTGCCCGAACCGGCGAGGGTCGAAATCTGCGGCGCGGCGGTTTCTTCCGCTTTCGCGAGATCGGTCGAGGCAGCCGCGCCGGCGAGCAGAGCGGCGGCGACCAGCAGCGTCGTTTTCATGAGATTCTCGTTCCGCGTGGGAGGGAAGGCGACGGGAGTCCTCGGCAGAAGCCCCCCGCAGGTCGCCGGCGAATAAAATGACCTCCGCCGGCGGCCGATGCAAGCGACCGGTTCTTCTCCTGATTCCGCGCGAGGATGGTTCAATGGTCCGAATCGGTGACGACCTGTGTGCCACGGCTGGCTTGTCCAGCCGTGCCGGAAACGCCCGATTCGGACTGACAAGCAAGAAGCGGCATGCGGTTCCTCTCTTGCTCGCCGTCCTCCTCGCTGGTTCGATCGGCGCCGCGACGTCGGCGGCCGCCGAGAGCGAGCCGAAACGACCCAACGTCATCCTGATCGTCGTCGACGACCTCGGGTGGGCCGATCTCGGATGCCAGGGAAGCGTCGTCTACGAGACGCCCCACATCGATTCGCTGGCCGCGGAAGGGCTGCGGTTTACTCAGGCGTACGCTGCGTGCGCGGTCTGCTCCCCCACGCGGGCGGCGATGCTGACGGGGAGGATGCCGGCGAGGACGGGCGTCACCGACTGGATTCGCCCGGCGCCGCAGCGAGGCGGCCTGGGAACGCCCGACGCCAACCCGACCGAATACGTCGGCGGTCCGAAGAATCGTCTGCTCTGTCCGCCCAATCCTTACTGGATGGAGCACGAGGAGGTCACCGTCGCGGAACTCCTTCGCGCAGCCGGCTACCGGACGGGCCATATAGGCAAGTGGCACCTCGGCGACGAGGCCTGGTTTCCCACCACACAGGGCTACGACGAGAACTTCGGCGGCTGCGACTACGGCCAGCCCCCCAGCTACTTCGATCCCTATACCGATCAGAAGCATCCCGACGGCATTCCGACGCTGCCGTCGAAGCAGCCGGGTCAGTACCTGACCGATCGCGAAGCCGACGAGGCGGTCAGCTTCATCGAACGACACGCGAGCGACGCCGACGGAGGCGAACCCTCGCCGTTCTTTCTGACGCTGTGGCATTACTGCGTTCACACGCCGATTCAGGCGCCGCCTGAGGAGGCGGATCGCTGGAAGGCGAAGATCGCCGGCATGCCGGACGCGGTGCAGACGAACGCCGCCTACGCAGCGATGGTCGCCAGCGTCGATCGGGCCGCGGGGCGCCTGATCGAGACGCTCGATCGACTGAACCTGCGCGAGTCGACGCTGGTGATCTTCACGTCCGACAACGGCGGCCTGCTCGGCCCGACGAACAACTCCCCGTTGCGATCGGGCAAGGGCTATCCGTACGAAGGGGGAATTCGCGTTCCGCTGATCGTGAACTGGCCGGGAACCGTCCCCGTGCAGGAGTCCGCGACGCCGGCCATCAGCATGGACCTTCCGCTCACGATTCTCGAAGCCTGCGACGTGGCCGCGCCGGAGGATCGACCCCTCGACGGCGTCTCGCTGCTCGATTTCGCGAAGACGGGCGGACGGACTCCGATTTCGGCACGTCCCCTGGTCTGGCATTTTCCGCACTACCGCCAGCAGGACGTCGCCCCCTATAGCATCCTTCGCGACGGCGACCTGAAGTTGATCAAGCGGTACGAAGGGCCGACGTTCGAACTGTTCGATCTGGCGGGCGACCCCTCCGAAGAGAACGACCTGGCTCAAGACCGTCCCGACGACGTCAGCCGACTCGACGCGAAGCTCTCGCAGATCCTCGCTGACGCCGGCGCGAAACTGCCTCGCGAAAACCCGGAATTCCGCCCGACCCCGCCCGCGAAACGGGCTCGCTAATCATCCACGCCATGCCCAAGTTCCGCAAAAAGCCCGTCGTGATCGAGGCGGTCCAGTTCTTCCGTCTGGGGGATC
The DNA here is from genome assembly GCF_056501455.1 of Lignipirellula cremea. Classification (NCBI taxonomy): domain Bacteria; kingdom Pseudomonadati; phylum Planctomycetota; class Planctomycetia; order Pirellulales; family Pirellulaceae; genus Lignipirellula; species Lignipirellula cremea. Next base: position 2,238,962 of record NZ_CM151415.1, on the reverse strand, counting down.
ACCCGGCCGTGGAAGTCGATCCGACGAGCCCTACCGGCTTCGCGATCCACACGCTCGAAAGCACGAAGTCGAAGCACGAGGTGACGCCGGGCGACTGGATCATCACCGGCGTGCAGGGGGAGCATTACGCCTGCAAGCCAGATATCTTCGAAGCGACCTACGAACCCGCCGAATGAAGGAAGTGCCATGATCCCTGCCAAGGTTCTCCGCCGTCGCTCGCTGCCGGCGTTCCTGTTCGCGATGGCGGTCGCCGCGCCGGTTCTGTTCGCGGAAGAGCCGCCCGCGAAAACCGCTCCCTCCGATCAGCCCCGGATCCTGATCCTGGGCGATTCGATTTCGATCGGCTACACGCCGTTCGTGCAGGAGACGCTCCAGGGCGAGGCGTTCGTCTACCGTCCGCTCAAGGCCGACGGCTCGCACGAGAACTGCGCCGACACGACGAACGGCGTCGCGAAGATCGACGACTGGCTCGCCCGCGAAGGAGGCGACTGGGACGTGATCCACGTCAACTTCGGTCTGCACGACCTGAAGCACGTGAAGCCGGGCACGAAGACCAATACCGACGACCCCAACGACCCGCATCAGGTCGACCTGGAAACGTATCGCAAGCAGTACGACGCCATCCTCGCCAAGTGCCAGGCGACCGGCGCCAAGCTGATCGTCGCGACGACGACCCCCGTTCCCGAAGGGAAGGTGAGGCCCTACCGTGCTCCGTCCGACGTGCCGAAGTTCAACGCCGTCGCGAAGGAACTGGCGGAGAAGCACGGCGCGGCGGTCGACGATCTGTTCGCGTTCGCTGCCGAGCGTCTCGAGAAGATCCAGCGTCCGGCGAACGTTCACTTCACCGACGACGGATCGAAGGCGCTTTCGGAGAAAGTCGTCGAATCGCTCAGGAAGGAACTCGCCGCGGCGAAGGCCGAGTAATCGACGGAAGGTGACGACCGCCCACGCCAGTGGTTCATCGATCGGTCTCTTTTTGGGTTGATCGAAGAGTTTCGGGTGCCACTGGCTCCGCCAGTGCCGAAGCTTGAATGGTCGTCCAACACGAGCGATCCGGCCTCCGGAAGCGCTGGCGGAGCCAGTGGCGCCCGGAGGAGAAGATGACAGACCACAAACTGACTCTCTACCCCTCTCGCTCCCAGCCGTTACCGATCGCGCAGGACCCGTCGCTTGGAGCATCTCGAACTCGTTCAGCTCGTCGGAATCATTCTCCTGGCGGTCGCGGCGCAGTGGATCGCGTGGCGGCTGAAGCTCCCGTCGATCCTGCTTCTGCTGTCGTTCGGACTGCTGGCCGGTCCGATCCTGGGGGCGTTCGGCGCCCGGCTGTTCTACCCCGACGAACTCTTCGGGCCGTCGTTTCAGCCGATCGTCTCCGCCTCCGTCGCGGTCATTCTCTTCGAAGGCAGCCTGACGCTGCAATTTCGAGAGTTCGAGCGTTACGGCTGGCTCGTCTTTCGGCTGCTGTCGGTCGGCGCGATCGTCACCTGGATCGGATGCACGATCGGCGCGCACTACCTGCTCGCCGTCCCCTGGTCGCTCGCGGCGCTCTTCGGGGCGAACCTCGTCGTGACGGGGCCGACGGTGATCGGGCCCCTGCTGCGGCATATCCGTCCCGACCGACGCGTGGGCGCCCTCCTGAAGTGGGAGAGCATCGTCATCGACCCGATCGGGGCGTCGCTGACGGTCCTGCTGTTCGAGGCCATGTTCGGCCTCTCGTGGTTCGATCAGCCGGCCGCGCGCATCGCGAGCGTCGTGGTTCTGACGTTGCTGGCAGGAATCGTGCTCGGAGCGCTGGGGGCGTTCGTCGCCGTGATCGCGCTGAAGAACTACCTCGTCCCGGACAGCCTGCATAGCTCCTTCGCGCTCGCGATCGTGCTCTCGGTCCACGCCGGCGCCAACCTGATTCAGGCGGAGTCGGGCCTGCTCGCCGTGACCTGCATGGGCATCCTGCTCGCCAATCAGAAGCAGGTCGTCATCAAGCACATCGTCGAATTCAAGGAGGCGCTGCGCGATCTCCTGATCGGGGCCCTGTTCGTGATGCTCGCGGCGCGGCTCGCGCTCCAGGATCTGGCCGACGCCGCGCTCCCGGCGCTCGCCTTCCTCGTCTTCGCGATCCTGATCGTGCGCCCTGCCTGCATCTTCGCGTCGACGTTCGGTTCGGATCTGAAACTGCGGGAGAAGCTGTTCCTGTCGTGGATGGCGCCGCGCGGGGTCGTCGCCGCGGCGGTCGCTTCGGCGCTTGCGCTGAAACTACAGGGACACAATCCCGAGCCGGGGCTCGCCGTCGAGAACCCGCCCGCCGTCGTGGCGCGGGATGACGGTTCGGCGGAACCCCTTTCCCCCGATCGCGGAGCGGGGCACACGCCGGTCACCGAAGAGATCGCGGACAAAGCCCGTCGCCTGGCGCCGGCGACGTTCGTCGTGATCATCGGGACGGTCGCCGTCTACGGGCTCACGGCCGGGCGACTCGCGAAGCGTCTCGGCGTCACGGGGGGAAGCGCGAAGGGCGTGCTGCTGCTCGGCGCCCACGAATGGGGGCTCGAACTGGCCAAGGCCCTGAAGGAACAGGGGTGCCCCGTCCTGGTGGTGGACTCCAGTCGCACGAACATCAACGCCGCCAGGCTCAGCGGCCTGTCGACCTATCACGGAAGCGTCCTCTCGGAACACGCCCACGAAGAGATCGATCTGGCGGAAATCGGCCGTCTGATCGCGATCACCCGCAACGACGAAGTCAACTCGCTCGCCTGCCTGCGCTTCGTGGAATACTTCGGGCGAGAGCAGACCTACCAGCTTCCGTTCGACGTCGGTCGCTCGGAAGGTCGCCAGGAAAAGGTTCCTTCCACGCAGCGCGGGCGATTTCTGTTTTCGCCCAACCTGACGTTCTCGCGGATCGAGGAGCTGCGGGAGAAGGGCGCCGTCTTCAAGACCACGAGGCTGTCGAACGAATTCACGTTCGCCGAGTGGACCGAGAAGTACGCCGACCGCGCCGTTCCGCTGTTTCTTCTGAAGAAGAACGGCGAACTGCAGATCTACACGCCGGACGTCGTTCGCAAGCCGGCGGCGGGCGACGCGATCCTCGCCCTGCTGTCAACCGCGCAGGACGAGTCGCCGCAGACGATCCTGTCGGCGAAAGAATCCTCGGACCCCACCAGCCGCAACCCCGATGCGCTGGCGAGCGAGGCAGCCGGGAAAGACGACGACGCAGCGCCCGCCTGACGCTGCCCAGGCTGTTCCGAACGAGACGGGTCAGTAATTCGGCGTGGGGGGGCGATAGTCGGAGAGCTTGATCGACTTGAACCAGTCGATCGTCTGCGCGAGGCCCTCGCGCAGCGGCGTCTTCGGTTCCCAGCCGAGTTTTTCCTTCGCGAGGTCGATGATCGGGCGTCGCCGGGAGGGATCGTCCGGGACGGGCGGCTGATAGACCAGTTCGCTCTTCGAGCCCGTCAGTTCGATCACGAGCTCGGCCAGTTCCAGGATCGTGAACTCGCCCGGGTTGCCGAGGTTCACCGGCCCGATGAAGTCGTCCGGCCCGTTCATCATCCGCAGGAAGCCGTCGACCAGATCGTCGCGATAGCAGAACGATCGCGTCTGGGAGCCGTCGCCGTAAATCGTGATCGGATCGCCCTGCAGGGCCTGGCGGATGAAGTTCGAAACGACGCGCCCGTCGTAAGGATGCATCCGCGGACCGTACGTGTTGAAGATCCGGACGATCCGGATATTCACGCCGTTCATGCGGTGGTAGTCCATGAACAGCGTTTCCGCCGCGCGCTTCCCCTCGTCGTAACAGGCCCGGGGGCCGATCGGGTTGACGCTTCCGCGGTAGGATTCCGGCTGGGGATGGACCTCCGGGTCGCCGTAGACCTCGCTGGTCGAGGCCTGAAACACGCGCGCCCGGCAGCGCTTCGCCATGCCCAGGACGTTGATCGCCCCCATCACGGACGTTTTGATCGTCTTGATCGGGTTGAACTGGTAATGACCGGGCGCCGCGGGACAGGCGAGGTTGTAGATCTGGTCGACTTCCAGCCAGAGCGGGTGGATGACGTCGTGCCGGATCAGGTCGAAGTTCGGCTTCCCCAGCAGGTGGGCGACGTTTCCCTTCTGGCTGGTGAAAAAATTATCGACGCAGATGACGTCGTGCCCTTCGGCGACGAGCCGCTCGCACAGGTGCGAACCGAGAAAGCCCGCGCCGCCCGTCACCAGAATCCGTTTCGTTCCGCTCATCGATCGCCAGTCTGAAGTTTTTCGGTAATGCCTACGACGAAGCGCTGAACCTTCATTCTGACGCGGGCGGCTCTCGCCAGCGGCGGATCAATCCCCAGGTCAGCAGGCCCCACAGGACCGCATTCGCCGCGATCAGCGTCACGAACGCGACCCATCCCGACCAGTCGTCTCGCCGCGCGAACGGAATCGCGACCGCGACCGCCAGCATCGCGACCACGACGGCGATCACAGGGCGCGACGGAGGCGGTGCGAAAGGCGCGGTCATGCCGGCGATTCTAGCCAGACGACGCCGACCTGGAACGCTTTGTCCGACCGGCCGCGAACGGCGCGGTAAGTTTGCTTCGTCGGGCTCCGCGCGAGACCTGCTGTCGAGCGGTTCGTCCGAGCGAAGTGATCGGCTCGCCGGCAGATCCTGCCGGAGGGTAGTCTGGGTAGCCTGCGCATTTGCTACGATGTCGTTTCCCGGCGAAACCGGGCGTTCCTGCATCTTTCATTCGACCTGACGCATGACTCACGCCTGGCACGACGTCATCCCCGGGGAAAAGCTCCCGCACGAGTTCACGTGCGTGATCGAGATCCCGACCGGTTCCTCGATCAAGTACGAACTCGACAAGCGGACCGGCCTGCTCAAGGTCGACCGGATGCTCTATTCGTCGGTTCACTATCCGGCGAATTACGGCTTCATCCCGCAGACGCTGGCGGAAGACGACGATCCGCTCGACGTGCTGGTCCTGTGTCAGGAGCCGGTAGCTCCGCTGACGCTGATCACCGCACGGGCCATCGGCCTGATGACGATGGTCGACTCCGGCAAGAAGGACCATAAGATCGTCGCCGTCGCGGTCCACGACCCGGCGTACAACAGCTACATGGAAGGGTCGGAGCTGCCGATCCACCGCATGCAGATGCTCCGGCGGTTCTTCCAGGACTACAAGATCCTGGAAGGAAAGAGCGTCGAGGTCGACGACCTGCTCGATTCCCGGGCCGCGCATCCCATCATCCAGAGCGCGCTCGAACGCTACAGCGTCTACCGCCGCCGCGGCTTCGCCGAATGGCCGTAAGCGACGGCGAGTATTCCTACTCGGAAAGCCAAATCCGAGGCATGACGCTGGCTCGATCCGGGAAGTCAGCGGAAGAAGTCTGTCGTGCCGTACTGACGGTTAGCGACAACGCTTTCGAGGCAAGCGTAGTTCTTCGGGACGCGTTCAGCATGGGCCTCGCCGAGTGCCTCGCAGTCGTTGAACGCGTTCGACGAGAACGCGAAAACGAGCCTGCGTCTGAGTGATCCGGAAAAGCTCGCCGTTCCGAACTCTTATTGACTTCGCCTGACGCTTTCGGCCACGCTGGTCGTCGCGTCGGTTCGCGCGCAGGAAGCGCCTGTCGGACCGTCGTCTTTCGGACGCGGAGGTACAGGGATGTACGCCCTTTTGCTGTGTGCGGTTCTCGGTCAGGTCGGCTCCGGCGGTTCGTTCGAGCCCTCGTCCGGTCCGCCCGCTTCGTCGTCCTTCGGGGGCGGGTCCGACTTCCAGCCCGCTGGCGAGTCGACGGTTCCTACGATGCCGCCTGCCGGATCGGGCGCGGGACCGAACTCCGCCTCCGCTCCCCCCAGCTTCGGGGCGAGCAGCCGCGCCAGCGCTCCTGCCGCGACGAGTCCCTCCGCCCCCAGTAGCTTCAGCACGCCCCGCGTCGCGGCGGCACCTGGCGCCGGTTCGGGATCGACAGGGTCGGCGGGTTCCTCCGCGACGCGACCTTCCGCCGGAACATCGACCGGAAGCGCTCCCCCTTCGTCGCTCCTGGGCGGAGGAACTCCCGCCGCCGCACGTCCCGCCAGCACGCCTTCGGGCGCGAACGCTCCGCGCGTCGGACAGTCCGGGTCGCCCGCCTCCGGCGCCGTGAGCCCCGGCGTCGCGGGCCCGGGCATCGGAACGTCCCCGTCCGGCGGCTCCGTTGTCGGCGGCAGTTCGCCGGGACTCGGCGGCTCGGGCGCTGCTGGCTCTTCATTCGGTTCCCCCGGCGTCGGCGGCGGTTCGCCGGGCGGCGGTTCGCCGAGCGTCGGGCCGTCGAATGCTTCGCCGACGATGCCTCCGGGCGGCGGCACGTTCCCGCCTGGCTCGACGCCGCCGGCTGGTTCCTTGCCGGGCAGTACGCGGGGGATGAACGACTTCGGCGGCGGCTCTCTGGGCGGAGGTATCGGCCCGAGCGGTTCAGGCGTGGGCGGGTCAGGCGTGGGCGGGTCAGGCGTGGGCGGTATACCGCCTGCGGCTTCGGCGCCCGTCCTTCCGCCGTCGACGTTTCCGCCCTCCGCGCTGCCGTCGACTTCGCGTCCCGGCTCGGCGCCTGCCGCGTCGATGGCTCCGACGCTGGAGAAACTGAACAACGACGCGGCTCCGTCCGTTCGACAGGAACCCGCCTACGTTCCCCCGACCCCGCTTTCTCGCAGGGCGTTCGAAGCCGGTTCTTCGCAGCTCGGCTGGGCCTATTCGCTCCCTGCGTCGGTCGCTGCCGACGGTTCGCCGCTGAGCCTGGTCGACCTGGTGCAGAAGTCGTCGTCGCGATCCCGTCGGACGGAAGCCGTTCAGGAGTACTGGAAGGCCGCGGTTGCGCTGCTCGACGTGCGGTTCGCGGAGGAAGAGTTTTCGACGCTGCAAAACAGTCCGGCGCCCGACTCGCCGTTGAAGCGGAGCGCCGTCGCCGCCGCCCGGGCGCGCGTCGCCGAGGCTCGCATGGAACTTCGCCGCCAGCGGGAAGAGCTCGCCGCGCGTCACGGATCGGCGCTCGGATCGCCCCTTCCGCTTCCTGCCGACCGACCGTTCATCGGGCCGTACGACACGAAGATCCTGGGCATCTACAGTTCCCGTCGACCGCCGCGGGACGCGATCGACCTCGACCAGTTGATCGCGGAAACGGGCGAGATCGCCGCCGCGCGAGGCGAAGCGGCCGCTCATGCCGCCGAGGCCCGCAACGCCGCCGGCGTAACGATCGAGCAGTACCTTGCGGCCTTCGATCGCTGCAGGGACGCGCGGATCGCGTTCCTCGCCGCGGTACGTGACTACAACCTCGCCATCGCGAACTACGCCCTGTACGTCAGCGATCCGTCGCTTCCCGCCGAACGCATCGCGAAGATGCTGGTCGACGCTCCGGCGGCTCCCAGCGATCCCGTCGCCGCGAGCGCTGCGACGTCGACGGCGTCGACCGCCATCGTACGAACCCTGGGCGAGACGCGGCCTCCGCTGCCTGCCGGCGCGGTGCTGATTTCGTCCGTGCCGATCGACGCGGCAGACATGGGCAAGCCGATCGGCCCCGTCGCAGCGGCTCCCGTCGCGACGTTCCCCGGCGCGATGGCGACGCCGCCTGAGCTTCCCGCGGTCGCCTCTAACGTCCTGCCGGCTAGCGCGAACGTCGCAGCCGACGAATCGCAACCGATTAACTGGTATTCCGCGGATGTGAGCGCCAATCCGCGATCGGAAAACCCGCCGCGGGAGCTGCCGCCGTCGGAGGCGGACGAACCGATCCAGCAGGAAGCGGGGAACCCTGCCGGGCTGGCCGAGGTCGAACCGACGCCGCCCGGTCTCCAGCTTCAGGCGGGGGATTTCGAGCCGCAGTCTGACGGTCTTCAGCCGACCGGGGCAGGGCTCGTTCCGACCGAGACGCTTCAGGAGCAGAAGCCCCCAGCGCCTGTCACCGGCCTCGAATTTTCCGGCGCCGCAGTCAGGTAGCGTTCCGTAGGGCTGGCGCCCTCGCCTGCCACGAAGCTGGTACCCGCCGCAATGGCAGGCGAGGGCGCCAGCCCTACAAGCCGATCGCTTACGCTCGCCATTCGACCGGCAACTTACCGCCGGAGCAGGTTGGGCAGCTTCAGCGCTTCGCGGGGCAGGTTCAGTTTCGGGCTGATGCGATCGACGACCGTCCGTTCGAGCTCCGCCAGCGAGGGGAGCTTCGGAACCGCGGCAGCCAGTTCCCCGTTGCGCTGCTTCACCCGTTCGAGGACCCGCTGTTCGATCGCGTCGAACGACCCGGCGAGCTGCGATTCGAGCTGAACGCGGCGTCGGGCCAGACGCTCGGTCGCGACCTTCTCGAACGCAGGCGCCAGGCGGTCGGCGAGGTCGGTCGCGAACTCGAACTTCGGCGACTCGCGCTCTCCCTCGAAGCGAACGGCGACGTCGAAGGCGTCGATCGTCGATACCGCTTCGCCGATCGCGGCGACCAGTTCGCTGCGCTGCGAGCTTTCGCCCACCGGGTCGAGGGCTACTCCCTGATGCCGCAGGACGGCCGTGCCTTCGATCCGATCGTCGACGATTTCGGCGTGGACGGTGCAGATGACCTGCTGGGCCGACGCGGCCAGCGCCCAGGCCGTTTCCTTGCCTAGTTCGAAGCGGACGGGCTGCGTCGAACGGACCTCGACCAGCAGCGTATCCCGGGGGCGGTCGGTCGTGCGGTCGATGACCGCCTGGACCCGCGTCGGCAGCGGCTTTTCGACGTAGAAGTCGATGACCAGCGGCTCGGTCATGCGGCGAGGCTGGGGCGTCCAGTTCGTGCAGACGAGGGCGAACGGATACCGGTCGTCGCCCGATTGCATCGTGCCGTCGCACGCGAATCGCCGCACCAGCAGATCGGGTTCGCCGGACAGCGACGGGAAGAAGACGTTACGCCCCTCCGCCCGTTGCGGTTCGAGCTCAGGGTTCGCGAGTTCGCGAATGGCGATCGCCCAGCGGTAAGCGAGCTTGGCCGTCTCCAGCCGATCCTCGCCGATAAGGCTTTCCGCGATCTGCCGCGGCTCGGTCTTGATCGCTTCGGGAATCGCGCGGAGCTTCGCCAGATCGGCGTTCTTCGCCCCGCGAAGTCGCAGGCGATCGGCCTCGATCTGCTTGGGCAGACCCTTCAGTTCCTTGACGAGCGTGTCCGATTCCGTCCGGATGCTCTCCAGTTCTTTGGCGATCGCCGCCAACCGATCGACGGCCCGGAGCGGGTTGGCCCGAAGCTCGGACGACTCCTTCTCCAGCAGGGCGACGCGTGCTTCGAGCAGCTTCGCCCGACGCTTGAGCAGTTCGAGCCGGGTCTCCCATTCCTCGACGATCCGCTCGCCGGTCACGTAGGTGGACGATTCGCGGAGGAGCGTCTCGACGTCGAGTTCCACGCTCGTCAGCGCCTCGGCCAGATCCCGCGCCGCGAACGGGGGCGGGGCCAGGTCGATTCGCGTACGGCCGATCGAGGCCAGGATTTCGTCGGCGGAAGCCTCCACGCCCGTCGCGGAGATTTCATCCACCACGAAGCGCCGGCGAGTCAGCGCCGCGCCGTCGAGATCGAGCGTCGCCTGCGGGATGACGAAGACGGCGTCCTTCGACGAAGGCGATGCCAGGCGGACGTTCTCCGCCACGAAGGCTCCGGCGGCGAGGTCGAATCGAACGCGATCGACCTGGGCGTCGACGCCCAGCCCCTGGCGGAGCGAGGTACAGACGAACGACCGCAGGGCGGGGCCCGTGCCGAAGAGGACCGCGCCGCCGAGGACGACGCCGACGCCGATTCGCGGAAGGAGGTAGCTCCAGCGAATCATTCGCGGCCGCCTGACGCAAGGGTTCCGGGCGCGGCGATGCCCCGTCCGATGAATTCGGGTCCTAGCGCCTCGCGGACCCACGCCCGGCTGCGCAGCGCCCGATCCACCGGCGCGGCGGTCCAGCGATGAATCAATCTCACGGCGACGTAAACGGGGCAGGCGGCGGCGAGTCCGGCCAGCAGCGATCCGGCGACGATCGTGTTATCGAGCCGGGTCCAGCCCGCCCAGGGGAGCGCGAAGAAGGCGTTCCAGAGCGGATACGTCCGCTCGTGTTCCAGCAGGGCGGCGCCCAGCAGGTCCAGCTGTCCGTCGCAGAGCCAGCCGATCCAGGCGAAGAGCAGGGCGGAGGCTCCCGCGGTAGCCAGGTTCACCCGCAGCGTAAGCAGCAGCGTCGCCAGCAGCAGCGACGTCAGGTTGTCTTTGGGGACGATCCCCAGGACGGCTCCCATCGCGGCCCCCAGCGCCGCGTAATGCGCGCCGGCGTCTTCCCAGAAGGGAGCCGCGAGCGAGCGAACGGGATAGTAGAGCCAGGAAAGCATCGGACGACCGGGAGCGACGAGAAGTCGGATTCGTCGGCTCTTATCGTCCCTACGATCGGAAAGGTGCAGGACCTTCTCAAGAAAATAGAGCGGGGCGCCGGGTTGTCGCGATTCGCCTCCGGCCTAGGTGGATGCAGCGCGACCGGATGATCGGACTCCGGGCGTTCAGTGGTCGTTCGCGGCCCATCCAAAGCTGAGACAGTTGTCGCAAATCGAGACAGCGCTTGCGTTGCATCGGCCAGGCGATACGGAAACGCGGGGTCCGATGTGCAGCATTTTGCGACAGCCGTTAACGATTTTCGCGAGATTCGGTTGTTTTCTCTCAAGCCTCGAAAGAATCGGGTCGGCGCCGCGAAATCGGCATAGGGGTTGCAAACAGTTCTCTACCGTCAACGACCTCCTCTCACTCTACGAACGAATCAGGGAAGATCTAATGCTCGTTCTCAGTCGCAAGGCCGGCGAAACCATCCGCATCGGCGACGACGTGATCGTCACCATCAACCGGATCAACAAGAACCGGGTCTCGATCGGCATCCACGCCCCCGACGGCTATCGGGTCCTCCGCGGCGAACTGGAAGACTTCCAGGATGCCGCCGGCGAAACGTTCGAGGTCGAAGCGACGGCGCTCGCCGGACCGCTCGGTCGTCGCATCGCGACGCTCCCGTTCCCGGAACGTAACGCTTCCTGAGCGTCAGGAGCGATCGTCCCGGCATGGCGATCGGCTGCTGCGGCAGAGCGATCGGCTCTTGATCAGCGGTAGATGACTCGGACGTCACGCAACGTGTGACCCAACGTGGAGAGCAGATCCACGTCGTCCGGAGTTCGGCTCCGTTCGAGAGCTCCAGGCAACTTGCCAGGGCTGCTCCGCTCGATCTTCAGGAAGTCGTCGACAGGTCGATCGATTACCGTCGCCCTTCGGCTCAGCCAGGCAGTCGTGTGAGGCTGATCGCCCCGCCGAAGCACGTATCGACGTCCGATCCCGCCCCGCGCGGCCGGGCGTGATAATCGGTCCCGATCAGCAGGGCGCCGTCGCTCGCTTCGATGCGAAAGCGGAACTGCTCCTTCGCAAGGGGTGATTCGCGAATCTGGGGCGGGCCGTTCTCGCTATCGATGTGCGGCAGGTTGACGTTGAGGAAGCCCTCTGCCGGCGGCTCCTTCAGGATCGTCGCCAAGACAGCGCTTACCATCTGCGAAGCGAACGCCCAGTCGATCGTGCGCTCCCGCTTCAGGTAGTGCGAGAACGCGGCAGCGGGTCGCCCGAAGAGCGAACCCTCACGCGCGGCTGCGACGGTGCCCGACATATGCACGTCGACGCCTAAGTTGCCTCCGTGATTGATTCCGGAGAAGACCCAGTCGGCGTCCGGCGCCAGGTGCAGCAGGGCCAGCCGCACGCAATCCGCCGGCGTCCCCTGCGCGACCCACCAGTTGGGCCTTACCTCCCGAATGTCGATGGGCGAACCGGTCGTCGTCTGATGACCGCAGCCGGACCAGCACTTGTGCGGCGCGACGACGACGACCTCGTCGAAGAAAGGCGCGACCGCTTCCGCCAGCGCGGCCAAGCCCGCAGCCTCGATTCCGTCGTCGTTGCTGAGCAGCGCTTTCATTCGGTATCTCGTCGATCGACAGCGAAGCTTGATGAGATGGTTCGTGTGCCACGGCTGGCTTGTCCAGCCGTGCTTGCTGCGGCCCCATTCTGCACGGCTGGACAAGCCAGCCGTGGCACACACTCGTCATCTATGAAGGCGAGCGAACAAGAGAGGCGACCTGTCTATTTCGACGCTTCCAGCGCCTGCGCCAAGCGTGCCAGCGCCGACGCGTAGAACGCAAGTACGTCTTCGCCTGTCGTCAGCGCCGTGTGATGAATCACGATCGAGTTCCGCGCGGCTCGTTCGGATTCGGTCAGGTCGCCCGACACGCGCGATCGTCGACCGGCCCGTCGCGCGAATCCGCGAAAGCCTTCGCCCGCCGGCAGTCGAGCCGCTTCCAGGCATCGGAGCGCGTCTTCGCGAAGGTCCACGACGTCGTCAGCCAGCAGCAGGCCCCACTTATAGAACGCGGGGGTAACCGCAGGCGAAGACTTCGTGCAACGGAGCGTTCTATTGCCGACCGCAAGCGAAGCGGACAGACGTTCGATGCTCGCACGCCGTCGGCGGTTCAGTTCGTCGAGCGTCGCCAGTTGCGGCAGCAGGGCCGCGGCCTGCAATTCCGAGAGGGGATACGCGTCGTTGCCGCGGTCGGCGAAGATGGTCATCCGCTGGGCGAACGTCTCGTCGGAAACGAGGACGGCTCCGCCGCGACCGGCGGTCAACGTCTTCGAGCCGCCGAAGCTGACGACCGAGAGATGGCCGAAGCTGCCGATCGCGCGCCCGTTCGCCTCGGCGCCGAGCGCCTGGCAGAAATCTTCGAGCATCACGACGCCGCTGCGGTCCGCCCACGCTCTTATGGATGCGCCGTCTGCCGCGTCGCCATGCAGGTGCGAGACGATCGCCGCCCGCGTGCGATCCGACCGGGCCGCTTCCAGCTTCTCGATCGACAGGCGAAACGTTCCGGGCTCGACGTCGACCAGCACGGGCGTCGCGGCGACCGCCTCGATCGCGCGGAAGTTTCCCGGATAGTCGTAACCGGCGAGCAGGACCTCGTTTCCCGGTTCGAGCAGCAGGGCCCGCAGCGCCAGTTCCACAGCGAACGTCCCGGAACAGCACGTCCGGGCGCGTCGGTGTCCGAAGCGTTCCGCGAGCGCTCCTTCCAGATCCCTCCCTCTCGGGCCGTCGTACTTCGCCCAGAAACCGTCCGCCAGCGACCGCTCGACCGCCTGGCGAACGTTCGCATCGTGTTCCGCCGGGGCGACGGGAAGCCCTTCCGGCAGAACGTCGTGCGCCTCCGCAGCCAGTTCCAGAGCGAGTTTACGAAGGGGCTCCCGGTTCAACTTCGGTTCCTGAGCGGGTCGTCTAAGCGATGAAGGTGTTCCCGTAGGGCAGGCGCCCCGCCTGCCATCTCAGCGTAAACCCGGATCGTGGCAGGCGGGGCGCCTGCCCTACAAGAGCTGTCGCTGGGACATTCGCACGATCGTCAGCATATACTGACGGATCGCGTTCGATGGGGAGGTCGTCCCTGCTCGGACGCTTTCCGCCAGGGTTCCGCTGCAGGATTCAGAGCCATGTCTTCCCCCCGCGTTCGCTTCGTCATGATCGGCGGATTCCTCGGCGCCGGAAAGACGACGACCATCGCGCGGCTGGCGAAGCATTTCGTGCACGAAGGGAAGCGGGTCGCGATCGTCACCAACGATCAGGCCCACGATCTGGTCGACACGGGCGCGCTTGCGGCGGAAGGTTTCGACGTCGGCGAAGTTCCCGGCGCCTGCTTCTGTTGCAAGTTTAACGACCTGGTCGACGCCGCGGCGAAGTTGACCAAGGCGACGGCGCCGGAGATCATCATCGCCGAGCCGGTGGGAAGCTGCACCGATCTGATCGCGACGGTCATCGAGCCGCTCAAACGATTCTACGGCGACTCCTACGAAGTCAGTCCGCTGGCGACGCTGGTGAAGCCCGAGCATGGCTTGAAGATCCTCCGCGGCGAGAAGGGCGTCGGCTTCTCGCCCAAGGCGGCTTATATCTTCCTGAAGCAGATCGAAGAGGCCGACCTGATCGTCGTGAACAAGATCGACAAGCTCGACGACGACCAGCGCCGGGAGCTGATCGAACTGCTCGGTCGCCGCTACCCGGACAAGCCGTCGCTGCTTTACAGCGCTCGCACGGGCGAAGGCTTCGACGCGTTGGTCGAGGCGCTCGCCAAGCCGGCGGCGGACCACGCGAAGATGATGGACGTCGACTACGACATCTACGCCGAGGGCGAAGCCGAACTCGGCTGGCTCAACTGCATAGTGGGAGCCGCGAAACACGAAGGGACGTTCGCCCTCGACGAAGCGATCGTCGAACTCGTGAGTCTGCTCGGCAGGCGTCTGGCCGAGATCTCCGCCGAGCCCGCGCACTTGAAGGCGCTGGGGCAGGGGGGCGACGCCTACGCGATGGCGAACCTCGTCTCGTCCGACGGCACGGCGGAACTCTCGCACGCGTCGGGCGTCGCCGTCTCCCAGGCCGATCTGATCGTGAACGCCCGCGTGGCGACGGCGCCTGAGGATCTGGAACGGGTCGTCCGCGAAGCGACGGAGGAGTTCGCCGCGAAACTCGGCCTCGAATGCTCCATCGACCGGATGCAGCGCTTCCGCCCCGGTCGCCCGGTGCCGACGCATCGCGTGGGAGCGTGAGCAAGTCTCTTCGTAGTGTTGGCCTCGGCCGTACTACGTTCCACCGAGACGATGGGCGACGAAGGCGACCAGGGCCACGAGCATGATCGCTAGTGCCGTCAGAAAGGCCGACACGAAGAGCAGGTAGAGCAAACCGTGAAAACTGACGAAATTCCGTCGCGCTCTTGAGGGCAGCGCCGGAGGGTTCGCCTGAGGCGGTTCATAGGGGTTCGACATTACCGGCGCCTACCTCGACCGATGGACTCGAGCAGCCCTTCGACGGCCAATCAGAGCGCACTACCATGGTCGCTTCCCGAGGACGGGCGTCACGACGTCGTCGAAGCGGTCGAGACCCGCGAGGGGGAGACGAATCTCCCGCTCCAGAAACTCGCGGAGCTTAGGCAACTCGCGAAGCTCCTGCTTCTCTGAAGGTTGGCCGGGACGATGGAAGGCGACGTCGCCGTTCAGGCAGACGATCCGCTTGCCGTCGTCGACGCGGGAGACGAACAGGTTCTGCGTGAAGAGCGAATCGGGGTGCGTAGAGACCCACCAGTTCGCCGCCGCGTAGTCGCCGGGCGCCTGTTCCTGCAGATCGAAGCGATAGACCTTCGCCCAATTCTCGCCGAGGTAGGTTTGCAACTCGAACTCGGCGCCCCGCGCGACCAGGCGGAAGGCTTCGTGCGGGGTCGCCTGGTCGACGCCCGCCTGCAACAGCAGAGGCGCCGTCGGCGTCATGCCGCCGAAACCGACGTCGACCACGAACGGCCTGCCTGCCATCTCGACCCGCAGCAGCATGTGCGAGCGGGGCGGCAGCGCTCCGTCGGGCTGCCCCCACAGGACCCGCGCGGCTAGCCCGTTCGCCCGGTAGCCGAGCAGCCATAGGACGTGCAGCAACAGCAGGTTCTGCTCGTAGCAGTATCCGCCGCGGCGATCGAAGACGAGCTTCGCCTGGATCGACGGCAGATCGATCCGGACCGGCTGCCCGAGCAGCGAATTCAGGTTCTCGAACGGGATCGAACGGACATGATGCAGCACGATCCCTTCCAGCGTCGCCGGCGTCGGCTTTCGCGACCCGTCGTACCCGATCCGCTCGAAGTAAGCGTCCAGGTCGACCAGCGGAAGTTCGGTCGAAAGGTCGAGCGTCATGCGAGGTCGTTGATCGTGTCGTGAATCTCGTAGGGCACGCGCCCCGCCTGCCACGGCAGCGGCAACCAGGTTCTCAACCAGCAGAGCTTTCCCCTTTCGCGACTGCCGCCGTAATCAATGGACGTAAGGCATCATCGACCTCGGCGTCTCCGAAGGCTCCCCCAAGGAGTTTCAGTCGCTCGACCATTCTTGCGTCGAGCAGTTTCAGATCGAACGCGGCCATAAGGTACCTGAGAACGTCCAGCGTGTGAAAATCTCGTTGCAGGATCTGCTTTAACTCGTCTACCAGCAGAGAGGCCTCCGGCGTGATTCGCGCAGTCTCCTGGAGGCGCATGATGATGGAGCTATCAAGCTCTCGCTGATGGGCCATCGTATGCCTTTGAGGGATGTCTTTGACTGCCGCGCGGAACTTGGTTGCCGAGGCGGCGGCAGGCGGGGCGCCTGCCCTACGGGAGAGATCGCCTAGCGCCTTTATTCCAGCTCGAACGCCGACTTCTCAGCCGCGGGCGCCGGGGCGGGCGTGCGACGAAGGTAGACCTCGATTTCGCCTTCATGCTCAGCGATGCGGTTCCAGGCGTTGTTCGACCGGAGGAACAGGTCGCCGTCCGCAGGCGCGACGAAGGTCGCCTTGGCGCCCAGGTCGATCTCTTCCGAGAGCGCGAACTGGTCGTAGAACGCTCCCACCAGTCGACCCGCCCCCTGCGGGTCGCCGTCGGCCGTCACTGGCTCGGCGCCCGTCCCGGCGGTCCACTGGCCGACCGCGGCGACGTCATAGGAGACGCCCTTCTCGACCCGCAGGCCCGACGCCTGCCACCCCCGCTTGGCCTGGATCTTGGCCGACAGGCGGCGATCGAGCGCCAGTTGCTTGAACTTCCCGTTCCACTCCCAGGCGCAGAGATCCGCGCGATAGCCGTTGTCGAGCTGCTGCAGGAACAGTTCGTATTCGAACGAAATCTGCGGCGCGACGGGTCCGTAGACGGCTTCGAAGCTGACCCCTTCCCGCTGCTCCATCAGGCCGAGCGCCAGCGCGCGAAACCGATCGCCGTAGTTCGGGTTGTTGGCCAGCAGATGGCAGAGCGCCCAGCGCCAGGAATAGTTCTGCCAGGAGTCGCCGGTCGTCTGGCCCGGCGCGACGATCTCCAGCATCTGCTTCTTGGGCTGCACGCCCTGCAGGTAGGTAATCACGACCGGATCGACCTGCACGTCCAGGCGTCCCTCCTTCCAGTAGTTGCCCAGTTCGGCGACCCCTTCGGAGAGCCACGTCGGCCCGGTCGAGCCGTACGTCAGGCTGCAATAGGCGTGCATCGCCTCGTGCTGCACGACGCCATGGTCGTCGCAGGCGTAGACGATCGCCATGCGCTGGTTTCCCAGCCGGGCGCTGCGGGTGACGCCCGCGCCGTCGGCGATCTGCTGCACGCCGAAGGGATCCATCTCCTCGACGGGCCACTGCGACAGGTCGCGGACGACGTAGCACTCGATCGGCTGAGCAGGCGGCTTCCCGAAGTAGGCGCTGACCAGTCGCACCATCCGTTCGAGCTTGGCCAGCAGAATCTGCGATTCGCGGTCGGAGAGATCCGTATGGAGCAGGAAGAACTGCGACCGGACGTCGCGCGGCGGGCTCGGCTCGTCCGAGAGATTCCGAAACTTCGCCACGAGCTGCTCGTCGACGCCCGCGCCGATGGTCGAGCCAGCCGTCTCGGTCGCCAGTTCGATCGTCGCTTCGATCGCGATCCAGTCGCCCGTGTTCAGATGGATCGCGCGGATCGACGCCTGGGAGCCGGGCGTCGCCCGCTGATAATCTTCGCTCGTCAGCGAGGCCGTCGCGTTCTCCGCCGGGGCGACGAAGACGAGGGACTTCCGCGTCGCCTCGTTCTGCGGCAATTGAAAGTAGAGTCGCCCGTTGCGGCGTCGAACGATCGGCGCGGTGACGCGAACCTTCGCGTAGCCGGTCGGCTCGGGCGCGGGCGCGAGGATCTCGACCGCCGCCTGGGTTCCCTGATCGTCGAGCAGCTCGAACGATGCCAGTTCCTGCTCGAAGGCGCCGGCCCGGTTCATGGCGCCCTCGAAGCGAATCACCGCGCCGACCGGCACGTCGGCCTCGGGAATCTCGCCCGCGACCTTCACGACGGCCGCTTCGTTGACGATGCCCGCCCCGCCGGCGAGCGCGATGCCTCGGTCGTTCTTCCCCTGGATCCGGAAGACGACCTCGCCCTCCTTCTCGGTCATCACCACCAGCCTGCCTGGCCCGACCGAGCGGACCTTCCCCTCGAACTGTCCCCGCTTATCGACGGCGACCTGCGTCTGGGCGAACGCCTGCGTCGCCGACAAGGCGGCGACAGTCGTCGCGACGGCGAGCGCAAGCGCGAGGCGGGCGACGTGCATGGGAAAGGTCGATCGGCGAGAGAACGAAGGCGCGGCTTGCGAGCGAAGTCTACCTCGCAAGCCGTTCGATCATTCTGCCGAAGGAGACCGCTCAGAGCAATCGAAAGCCGGGTGCATGCACGATCTCTCGCCCCTGGGTGGCGCTGGTTGTCTTAGCCAGCGCGGACGCAGCTTGTCGGAGGCCCCTGGGACGCGGCCGATAGCGAATCGCCGCTCGCTCTCGAAAGGACGGAGCGGTCCGGTGTGCCATGGCTGGCTTGTCCAGCCGTGCCGAGGCGGGGACGCGTTCGTACACGTCCGGTACGCTTTCAACGACGCATGACCTCGCGCCGAATTCGTTCGACTGGATCGCCGGCGCCCGAGGCGCACGGCTGGACAAGCCAGCCATGGCACACGACGAACACCGCTTCGCTCGCTTACTCGCCGATCACCACGATCCCGGCGTCGATGAACTGGCCGCCGCGGGTCTGCTTGCACTCGATGGCCAGGATGTTCTTCCCCTGCTTCAGAACGTCCTTCGCCCTGACTTCGGTGGAGAACGTGCGGTAGCCGTCGGTGTAGTCGGCGACCGACAGGATCTGCTTGCCGTTCAGCCAGACGGTCGCGTCCTCGTCATGGAACATACGCACGGCGAGACGACCGGCGGGTACCTCCGACAACTCGAACTCCTGCCGGATGCGGACCTGCGGACCGTCCCAGGTCGTGCGGACGACGGCGTTCGGGGTCGCTTCGGTGCCGAAGCCTCCGGGGCCCTGTTTCCATTCGCCGCTCGCGGCCTGCGTCTGCCAGCCTTCCGGCGCGGCTTCGTCGAAGGAGTAGCTCCACGTGCGGGGCGTCTTCTCCGAGGTCGGCAGAACCTCGCTGATCTTCGGCGGAGCCTCGTACAGCGTCTGATGCAGTTCGCGGATGTTCTCGGGCAGCTTCACGACCGCGCGGTCGTAGGTAAGCAGGCCGTTGACCTCGATCTCCACGTCGGTCGTCTGGGTATAGACCGCGGCGGCGAGCCCGCGGGCGATCAGCGGTCGCAGGCCGCCGATCACGCGGCGATAGTTCTCTTCCAGTTCCTGCGGCGTCTTGTAGGTGCGGTAGCCCCAGTTGTTCTGTTCCACCCACAGATGTCCCGCGACGGGCAGACCGAGCCCGCCGAACTCGCCCAGCACGGTGGCTCGGCCCTCCGGTTCGTCGAACATGCCGGGACCGGGGTAGTTGTGCATGTCGATCATGTCGCCTTCGCCCCGGTCGGCCCAGCCGCTCGGTCCGTCGACGATCCGCGTCGGGTCGAGGCTCTTCGTCCAGGCGAGGATCTCGTTCGTCTTGAACTGCCCCCAGCCTTCGTTGAAGGGAACCCACACGACGATCGACGGATGACTGTCGAGCGCGTCGATGATTCGCTTCCATTCGCGGCGGAAGGCCAGTTCGCTCTGGGCGCTGCGCGTGATGTCGGGCTGTTCGGGATTGATCCGCTTGTCGCCGCTGGGCATGTCCTGCCAGACCAGCAGGCCCAGCCGGTCGCAGTGCCAGTACCACCGCGCGGGCTCGACCTTGACATGCTTGCGGGCCATGTTGAAGCCGAGCTTCTTGGTGATTTCGACGTCGAACGCCAGCGCCTCGTCGGTCGGCGCGGTGTAGAGCCCGTCCGGCCACCATCCCTGATCGAGCGGGCCGAACTGAAACAGCGGCTTGCCGTTCAGGAACATGCGGCGGTGCCCGTCTTCGGCCATGGCGAGCTTGATCTCGCGCAGTCCGAGGTAGCTCTTCACCGTATCGACAGGCTGCAACTTCGGAGCGGCGTTCGCTTCCTGACCGCGAGCGGGGATCACGCGAGCCTCGAATTCGTAGAGCCACGGCTCGTCGGGCGACCAGAGCTTCGGTTCGTCGAACGTCAGCACGATCGGCTGACCGGCGGCGGCGCTGGCCTTCAGGGCTCCTGGCTCGAACGTGGCGCTCTCTCGCTCGTGAAGCGTGGCGCCCGTCGCCTCGACCTCCACCGCCCAGCCCTCCGGCGAGTTTCCGGAAAGCTTCGGCGTGATCGTCGCGATCCACGACCCGTCGTCCGCCGGCTTCGTCACGACGTCGAGGCTGTCGATCGAAACGCTGGGCAGCGGCTCGATCCAGACCGTCTGCCAGATGCCTGAGACGGCGGTATACCAGATGCCGTGCGGATTCAGCGACTGCTTGCCGACCGGCTGATGACCGGCGTCGGACGGATCCCAGACTTCGACGCGGAGGCGACGCTTCTTCGACACCGGGGTTCCGTACGGGCTGGGTCCCGGTTCCACGTCGATGCCGAAGGCGTCGACGTGGATGTCGAAAAGAAACGGGTCGAAGCCGCCGCCATGCGTCCCGAGCAGTTCGTCATCGAGGTAGACGCTGCACTTCCAGTCGACCGCGCCGAAGTGCAGGCGCACGCGACGGCCAGAAAGCGGACGGCCAGTCGTCGGATCCGTGATCCCGGTGAAGGAAATCTCGAACTCTCGCTCGTAGATCAGCTTCTCGTCCGGCAGCAGCTTGCCGCCCACGCCGGAGAGCGCCGATTCAAGGGGGAAGGGAACGAGGATCTTGCCGGAGCGAACGGGCTCGGCTTGAGCGCCGTCGTTCGCCGTCGGCAGCTTCTCGATGCGGTAGTCCCACAGGCCGTTCAGGTTCAGCCACTCGTCGCGAACCAGTTGGGGTCGCGGGTACTCCGGCAGCGGGTTCTCCGGCGAGACCTCCGCCGCCCATTTCGTCATGGGCTTGCCCTCGACCGGCTTCCACTCGCCGGCCCTACCGGTCGCGGGCGGATCCGCCGGCGCGGCAGGCGGTCGCTGGGCGAACAGCGGAACGCCGAGCGTCAGGCTTGCGCCAAGCGTCAGCCGGAAAACGAGAGCAGCCGGACGAAGCATGGGAGAGGTTCCTTCGTCGAGAAGAAGTCTATTAGTTAACGACCTTAATTAAATAGGCCGTCGATTGCAACCAGCTACCCCTGCTGCTCTCGGGTGGCACTGGCTCTGCCAGTGTCGAACTGGAAGCGAGCCGTCCAAATTTTTCAACCTCTTGCCAAGGCAACACTGGCGGAGCCAGTGCCACCCGAAGGAGATTCTCTCTCGCCGCCTACGGCGTGAACTTGCCGGCAGTCTTCGCCGGAAGATCGTCGGTCCGGAAGGGCGACGCGGGGAGGCCGGCGCCGTTCGCCAGGTTCGGTTCCGCGACGTTGGTCCACCCGAAGCGGACGTACTTCGGCTGAGCGACCTCGGGCGACGAGACGACCACGTCGCTGCCGTCGATCTTCGCCTGGGCGGCGACGAACTTGCCGTCTTCGCCTGCGACTTGGAAGTGATCGAGGGGCTCGCCCGTGCGAGACGTCAGCCCCTCGGCGTGATCGAAGGAGACGCGGATGGCGGAGCCTTCGACCTTCGCTTCGCGATAGGCGGGGCCGGAGAAGGGAACGTCCTTGCCGTAGTCGTGCGCGAGGGCGAGCAGCGCCAGCCGCCGACCGACCTCGGCCTTGTTCGTGGGATGAATGTCCTTCAGGTCGCCGATGTCGGTGATGACCGCCTGGCCGACCTTCGGCAGCGCCTTGGTCGTGAGGGTCTGCGCCTCCCACAGTTCGGCCAGCAGTTCCGGATCCTGCCCGCCGTACAGGAAGGGGGCGAGCTGCACGAAGTAGAAGGGTTTCTCGTCCTTCCAGTCCGCTCGCCAGTTCGAGATCATCGCCGGGAAGAGCGTGCGGTACTGGACCGCGCGGCCGACGTTCGATTCGCCCTGGTACCACAGGAAGCCGCGCGCGGCGAACGGCACGAGCGGCGCGACCATCGCGTTGTAGAGCGAGGCCGGGCGATGCTGGTCGCGCGACGGATCGTAGGGGGGCTGGGGCTTTCTCGGTTCGGGCTGACCCGCGTTCTTCGCCTCTTCCGCCTTCACGGCCCAGTCTTGCAGTTGCTGATCGTAGCGGGCCTGTTCGGCAGCCGCGTCGAAACGATCGGTCCGGTCGTCCCACCACTTCAGCAGTTCGACGACGCCCGGGTCGGCGATCTCGTTCAGCGCGTTGCGGCTGGTCCAGGCCTCGACGCGGGTGCCGCCCCAACTGGTGTTGATCAGGCCGACGGGGACGCCGAGTTCCTTCCGCAGTTCCTTCGCGAACCAGTAGCCGGCCGCGGTCCAGTTTCCGACGGTCTCCGGCGAAGCGACGGTCCAGGCGCCGGAGACGTCCGTCTTCGGCTCGGTCGCCGTGGTCAGCGCCACCTTGAAGTGGCGGAGCATCGGATCGTTCGCCGCGGCGGCCTCTTCCGGTCCGCCCGCGCTGCGATTCACGGTCCATTCCATGTTGGACTGACCGGAGCAGATCCAGACTTCGCCCACGAGGACGTCCTGAATCTCGCGGACCTCTTCGCCGACGGTCACCTTCAGCACGTGCGGACCGCCCGCCGACTGAGCCGGGAGAGCGACTTCCCAGCGGGATTCGGTCTGGCCTTCCGTCGCGGCGCCGACCTGGCTTTCGACTTTCGCCCCTTTTCCGTCGGTGCTGGCAAGTTCGACGACGACCTTCGTCCCCGGCTTCGCCCAGCCCCAGACGGGGAGCGAAACGTCCCGCTGCAGGACCATGTGATCCGAGAAGAACGCGGGCAGCTTGACCTCCGCCCGCAGGCAGGTCGCCGGCGCCAGCGTCGCGGCGAGGAGCAGGAGGAAGCGAGAAGTCCAACGGGCGGTCGTCATGAGGCGAATCTCCAGAAGAGGCGAGTCAAGGCAGGCGGGAAAATAGGGACGGCACCGATTCTAATGTCTGGAGCGCCCCAAGCCAGCGAGAACGGAAAGTCGCGATCCGCAGAATCGGTCGTAACGCCCTTACGGCTCCCGCTAAGCGGTTTCGCTTGACATGCCGATCCCGAAGGAAAGAATCGAGGTACCGGAATCCGTCGCCAGCGGCTGATTTCGCAGGGGCCCTGCCGAACGGAACGTATCGTGGAAATCGTCTGCCCGACCTGTCAGCGCCTGTTCCACCAGTCCCGGGAGTTCGCCGCGGAGGGGGTGCAGTGCCCTCATTGCGGCGCGCCGGTGGTGCTGACGGACGAGGAACTCGACGACCGCCGGCTCCACTGGCGGACGCTCTTCGACAACACGATTTCGGGAATGGGCTCGCTCGTCTTCCATCTGACGGTCGTGCTGATGATCGGGCTCCTCTCGTTCGGCGGCGACGGTCTGCCGGGCGAAGGCGACGACGTGCTGATCGGATCGCTGCCCGGGTCGGGTCTGTCCGACTCCGCCGGCGGGATGGAGTTCACCGCCGAAGGGGCGCTGGAGAGCACGGCGGAAGATTCGGCCGAGATGGAACTGGAAATCGCGCCCGTCGAGGCGGTCTCCGCCGACACGGCCTTCGAGGTGAGCCCCACGACCGCGACGCTCAGCGCGGGGGGGAGCGGCGGCGGAACCGGCTTCAGCGCCGGCATGGGCGGCTCCGCGACCGGCGGCGGCGGCGGCGGCGGCGGGAGCGGCGGCTGGGAAGGGCTGGTCCAGCAGCTTCGTCGCGACGGCCTCGACATCGTCATCGTCTTCGACAGCACCTCCAGCATGGGGGGCGAAATCGACGAGGTGAAGAGCCAGGTCGAACGGATCGGCGAAGCTCTCATGAAGCTCATCCCCAAGACGCGGATCAGCATCTGCACCTATCGCGACGATTCGCTTCACGACGGCTACGACGTCAAGGGGCTCCCCCTGACGAGCGACGTTGACGAGATCAAACGGTATCTGGCCGGCATCGACGCCAACGGCGGCGGCGACATCCCCGAAGCCGTGGAAAAGGGTCTGCAGTGGGCGGTCGAGAACAACGACTTCCGGCAGGGCTCGCGGAAGGTGATCCTGCTCTTCGGCGACGCGCCGCCCCACCGCGAGAACGTCGACACGGCGGTGAGCGTCGCCTCGGCGTTTCACGTGCGGCAGAAGGGGATCGTCAGCACGGTCACCTGCCGCAGGGAGAGCCCGCTCGACGAGTTCGCCAGCATCGCCCAGGCGGGCGGCGGCGAAGCCTTCCTCACCTCCGACGAGCGCCAGATCATGACGCAGCTCGTGATCCTCGTCTTCGGCAGCCGCCACCGCGACAAGGTCCTCGAGTCGTTCGAACTGCTGGGGCGGTAACAGGATCCCATCTCACAGGCGAGCGGAGGGCGTGAGCCCTCCGTGTCTCGTACGAAGGCGATCGTTCGTGCGAAGCGAGCAAGCCCCGCTTCTCGGCGGCGAGGCTCGCGAACGGTATGCTGAGGCTCGCGGTCTCTCGTCTCCGCCCGCCTTCCGAACGCCTCGCATGTTCGCTTCCATGCTCTCCGATCTGCGATCTCTTCGCGGCTCGGTTCTGACGCTCGTCTTCGCCGTCGCGATCGCCGGCTGCAGCCAGACCCCGCCCCTGAAGCCGGGTGCCGGAACCGCTCCTGCAGCGACGCCTTCGCCCGAGTCTGCTCAGTCGACGGCGACATCGACGCTGACGGCGGAAGACGCCGGAGCGAAGGAGGCCGGCGCCCCTTCCGCGGAAGCGGCGAACGCCAGGGAAACGGGGCCGAAGAGGTTTCCCGCCGGACCGCTGACCGATCCGATCACCTTGCCGGAAGACCTGCTGCAGGAAGGCTGGATCTCGCTCTTCGACGGAGAGACGTTGTTCGGCTGGGAGACGATCGCCGACTGCGACTGGCGAGTCGACCAGGGCGCGATCGTGGTCAGCGACGGGCCTGCCGGTCTGCTCTGCACGACCGTTCCGTTCGCCGACTACGAACTGGAACTCGAATGGAAAGCGCCGGCGGAAACGAACGCGGGCGTCTTTCTGCACGTGCGGGACTTCCGCTCGAATCCGGCGACCGAAGCGTACGAAATCAACATCGCGCCGGCCGACAATCCCTTCCCGACCGGATCGATCGTGCAGCGAGTGAAGGCGGAGGGTCCCGTCGACGCGCCGGCGGATCAGTGGAACGCCTATCGAATTTCGGTCGAAGGGGGCCGCGTCGCGGTCTACCTCAACGGGAATCTCGCCAGCGAATACGAAGCGCCCGAGCCTCTGCCGCCCGGCAGCGTCGCGCTGCAGCACAATTCGGGCGAGGTCGCCTACCGCAACATTCGCCTGAAGCCGCTCGGACTGACGCCGATGCTCCCTGTTGCTGGACAGGGAGGCGAACTGGACGAGAGCTGGCAGACGTTCGACGGCCCCGCGAAGTTCGAACTGACCGAGGCGGGCGAGTTGCACGTCGAGGGGGGCAAGGGGCGGATCGAAAGCCGGGAAGCGTACGGCGACTTCGTCTTGCAGGCGGAGGCCCGCACCAACGCCCCGGCGCTCAACTCCGGCATCTTCTTTCGCTGCATCCCCGGCGAGGAGATGAACGGCTACGAGAGCCAGATTCACAACGCCGTGAAGGAAGGCGACCGCTCGCGGCCCGTCGATTGCGGCACGGGCGGCATCTTCCGCCGCGTCGATGCCCGGTGGGTGCCGGCCGATGACGAGGCGTGGCTCTACAAGACCATCGTCGCGGAGGGTCCCCGGATCGCGGTCTGGGTCGACGGATTGCAGGTCACCGACTGGACGGACGAACGTCCCGCCGACGCGAACCCGCGAAAGGGCATGCGCACCGAGCGAGGTACGATCCAGCTTCAGGCCCACGACCCGACGACGAACCTCGACTTCCGGAATTTACGGGCGCGGTCATTCGATTGAGCTTCGGCCCAGGTTCCTGTGGTCCGAGGCGTTCCGCGATCCGGGCGGGATTCCGGGGGCGGCCTACGTCGTCCGGCGACCCAAGCGCAGGCTATCGCTGCGCTTGCGCTCGCAGTCGCATTGACGGTCCGAACCGGCTGGATATGATGGTGTCTCGTTGTTCCGGAGGGTAAGCGAATGGTTAGCGGCTTCATTGGAAATGAAGTGCCGAGTAATCGGTTGCGGGTTCGAGTCCCGTGCCCTCCGCTCCGCCGCAGGCGATGAGAGTCGAGCCAGGTAAGTCCTGAGTAGAACGAGGTCTTGACTCGCGGCTTTACCTGGTTCCGTCTCGACGCTGAATCGAACGTTAACGCCGTAGGGCCTCGCCGGCCGAGCGGCGTTTTTTCATGCGCCGATGCCTGACCGCTCGAACGGGCGTCGGCGCCGTTCCTGCGCGAGCGCAAAGAAAAACTCCCGCGGGGCCGGACGGACCCGCGGGAGTCGAAGATTCGCACGCTCAGCTTCGACCGTTAGTTGGCCGCCGCGTTGGCGTTCGCCGCTGCGTTCGCATTGGCCGCCGCGTTTCCGTTGGCGTTACCGCCGTTCTGGACGGAGCCGCCGCCGGTGACGAAGTTGAACGTCGACACCTGACCGAGGCTCTGGATCGTCGGGATCGACGTGATTCGGACGTAGCGACGATCGGCCGACACGACCGCCATGGCGGTCATGTTGATACCCGAGGGGATCTGCGTGATGACGGGACGGTAACCGGCCGCGCGACGGCTTCCGATTCCGTAATCCGGCGTTCCCGCGGCAGCGGCGTCCGAGGTGGCGACCGCCGAGTAGTACTCAGCGCTGGTCCGGCTTTGTTCCGCCTGGGCCAGATGCTGCAGCAGGATGGCGCGACCGATTTCCTGATGCTTGGTCGCGTGCGCGATCAGCGTTTCGTCGGCCATTTCCTGCTGACGACGACCTTCTTCGAGCCGGAACTGCACGATCGCGTCGCCCTTGACCAGGGAGATCTGCTGGCGCTCGTGCTGTTCCTGCGGCGTGCGGTAGTACTTGTAGACGTCGACCGTCACCTTGCCCGCGGTCACGTCGCCCCAGATTTTCTTGATGTAGACGCGGTACATTCCGGGGAACGCCTCGGAGCAGGCGTACTCCTCGGAATAGCCGTCGACCGGCTGCTGACCCGCGACGGCGTATGCGTCCTTGAGCAGGGCGCCGCCGGCCCGCGTCCGCGGCTGATGCAGCGAGCAGATCGTTCCGGTCGGTTCCTGAACCAAGACGTCGACGTCGGCGTCGCCGGTCCAACTGACCCGGATGAAGCAGTCGCGAACGAGCGCCCCATTCAGCGAAGCGGCGAAAGCTCGCGCGCCGCTGACGTCGCCCGACTTCTGCAGCCGCATGACGGCAGCGAGACCAGTCCGAAGTGCGCGATCCTGCCATTGCTTGGAAGAGCTGGCGCTCGACTGACGGAGCAGGCCGGAGCAGGCCCACTGCAGGGCCTCGTCATTCTTGGACTCGTCCGCGATGGCGAGGCCGACCTGGTAGGCTTCGGGCCGTTCCGGGACGAGGTAGGAGGCTTCCTGCAGCGTCTTCAGCGCCCGGGCTTCGAGCCCGACCTTCGCCATGTACGAAGAGGCGAAGACCGCGTCGTCGTACGAACGGGTGAAGTCGATCGCCGACATGAGGACGCGTTCGAGGTCCGCGGCGGGAGAGCCGTTCGCCTGCATGGCGAGGGCCATCGCCTCGTACATCCAGGGCTGCGGCTGTCCGCGGCGGATCGCCGATTCCAGCATGCCGACCAGCTCGTCGTACTTCTTGGTCTTCATCAGGTGCCGGGCCGTCTGACGAACGTCAGCCGGATCGGGTCGCTGCGACAGGAACAGGTTGTCCCACGCCTGGGCCGCGTCGCCGCCGTCGATGCGGACGGTCAACACCTGCGGAGCCCGCTTGGGAGCGGTCGCGACCGGGGCCGCGGCGGGAGCCTTCGAGGAAGGAGCGCCAGCGGGAGCGTTCTTCGCGGGAGCCGCGGGGAGAGGCTTCGTCTCGGCGTCGCCGCCCAGCCGGAGAGCGTCATCCTGGACCTGCATGAAGCCGCCGAAGCCGCCGCCGCCCATGCCGCCGCCGCCGAAGCCGCCGCCCATGCCGCCGCCGCCCATGCCGCCCATGCCGCCGCCCATGCCGCCGCCGCCCATGCCGCCGCCGTTCATGTTGGCGCCGCCGAACTGTCCGCCGCCCATGCCGCTCATGCCCTGCAGCATCATGGGGCTGGTCGGCATCACGAGGTCGCCGACCGGGTAGACCCGGGAGACGACTTCGAGTTCCGCCGCATCGCGGGACGTGATGACGAGCACTTCGTCGCGGATCAGGTAAGCCAGATCGAGATCGCGGAGCATCAGCCGCAGCGCCGACCTGAGCGAGATCCCCTGAAGCTGAACGGTGACCTCGGCGTCGCTGGTGATCGCCGCCTCTTCGAGACCCGCCTCGTCCAGTTCGATCTGGATGCCGTGCTGCGCTTCGATCGCGTCCATGACCGTTTCGAGCGGCTGATCGAGGAAGTCGAGGTTCGTATCCTGATCGAGCGCGGCGATGATATCCGCTTCGGCGGAACCCGGCGACGCCAGGTCGACCGACTTGTATTGCTTACGGGCCAGCGTGAGCTGCTCCCACTGTTCCGCCGGCGGATAGACGATCGGCGGTTCGTCCGGGAAGGGAATGTGCGACAGCTCGACCTGGTACATCGCGTCCAGGAAGTTCCGCTGCTTGGCCCGACGCAGGCGATCGTTCCGGTCGATGTTGCCGGCGAGTTGCGACCACCACATGGCCGATTCCGCCGCCGGCAGATCCGGGAACTGTTCCCGCAGGGGGATGGCGATGGCGTTTTCCGCCTCCGCGAACTGACGCTCTTCCATCAGGGCGTTGAAGCGCTCGAAGAGCTGCTGCACGCGTTCCTGCTGACGCTGCGACGCGGCGAGCAGACGGAGTCGTTCGTCGCCCGCGGCGAGAGCCTCTTCGGCCCGCATCCGCGAGTCGTCCACGACGACGACGCGAGCCTGCGCGTCGATGATCGCCGACGTGATCTGATCGATCAGTTGGGCCCGCACGCTGGGATCGACGTCGACCGCGCGTTCCACGTCGGTCAGCGCCAGCTTCAGGTCGTCGACCGCCAGTTGCGGATCGCTGCCCATCAGGTCGCGGGCGAGCCGCAGGCGGTTCGCGATGTCGGCGGAAGCTCGTTCGGAAATCGCCAGACGGTCCTCGGCGACGCTCGAAAGCAGACCGCCGGGAGCGGACGAAACCGCGCGAGGAGCCGCAGGAACGCGGACGCTCGGCGCCACTCCGGCAGCGGGAACGCCGGGAGCCGCCGGTGCGGCGCCCGGTCCGGGAAGGGTCGGAAGGTTGCCGGTCGTACCGGGCGCGCCTTCGACGCCGCCGCCGGCGCCGGGGACAGCCTTCGGCGCGGGGGCGACTTCCGCCTCCGCGTTCGAGTCAGGCGTCGAGCCGAACGGATCGGCGTTATCGGGGGCGGGGCCGCCGAACGGATCAGGCTGCAGCAGGGGATAGACCACCGCGTCGGCCGGCTTCGTCTGCTGGACTTCGCCCTGAACGGCGGACGCTTCGAGGTTTTCCGGATCGGTTTCGAGCGCCGCCTGGGCCAGACGACCCGCGGCCTCTTCGTCGCCCGAGGCGAGCGCCTGACGGCTGAGCTTCGCGAGCGTCGTCGCTTCCTTGTTCATCACCCACGCCATTTCCCCGAGGCCGACGGATCCGACGGTCGGAAGGCTCATGCCCCCGTCGGCGGAAGCCATCTCGATCGCACGGGGAAGGAACGCAAAGTCAGGGTGATCCTGCGGCGTGACGGTCCAGTTCAGCTCCTTTTCGCCGGCGGCGGAAGCGACGGTCATCGACAGCTCGAACGGACCTTCGCCCGCGAACGTGCCCAGGACGATCGAATCGCGATCCGACCGCAGGGGCGGGACGCGCGACGGATAGACGCTGGCGAACTGCTCGTTCAGGTTGTGACTGGTCGGCCAGTAGACGGTCCCGACCAGCGACTTGGCCAGACCCAGGCCTCCCTGCATCGGAGCGTCGGCCTGTTCGCTGTCCAGATAGATCAGACCGCCGGTGTGATTGGCCAGGGCCGCGAGAAAGTGGACGTCGCGATTCGGGCCGATGGCGTACGAGGTGACGGCGATCCGCTCCTGAACCATCCGGTCCACGGTCGCCGAGAACTCTTCCGGCTGCAGGACGTCGGCGTACGAAAGTCCGTCGCCGATGTAGATGATCGCCTTCTGGGGAGCCTGCGACTGCGACAGGGCGTCGGCAGCCAGCTCCAGGCCGAGCCGCACGTCGGTCGCGCCCAGCGGAACGGTCTGATCCAGACGACGCAGACCCGCTTCAGCCGCCTGGTCGGGCGTGACGAAGCCGTCGGTCATCGAAACCGGCTGAAGGTCGAGCGCGAAGATTTCGACCTTCGCGCCGGGCTCCATCGCAGAGAGCATCGCCCTGAGCGCGGCGAGCGAGTCGTTGCGGAAGATCCCGGCCTGACTGGCCGAGGTGTCGAACAGGACGGCGACGTCCGTCCGGACGGCCTCGCCGGCCGCTTCGCCGGCGACCATCGACAGCGCGAAATGCTGCTGTCCGTCGGCGCCGCGAAAGGACCGCATCTGCGTCCCGGGCGCAGGTGCCGGAACTCCCGAAGAGGTCGGCTCAGCGGCCCGAAGGTCGTTCGTCGACAGCGTGAATCCCGGAGAAGAGATCGCCAGCGTGCAGGCAGTCGCCAGCGAGAGCCAACGGCGTCGGGAGTACATCAAGCCGCTCCAAAGCACGGAAAAGATTGCGAGTCTCCCGTCGCCGAGCATCTCGGCAGCGGGACATCGTCGAGCGATCGAATCGGCACGCCGGCAGCGAGCGAATCCGCCAAAGGCGGCATGATCCGCCCTTCCGGCTCCCCTCGCGTACCCGAAAACCCCGTCCGGGGTCTCCAATGCCGCGTATTTACGATACTTGCGGACAGAACCAAGTCTATCCGAAGGGTCGCGAGCGTGCCAAGAAAAATTCCCCGACGCCGCTTGTTTACCCCAGCTTAACACCGCGCGACCATCCTCACGCGCGGCAGCGGCACCGATCAAAAGCAGTTACTGTGCCGCCGGGCCTTCGGAAGACGCGATTCTTTCTCATCGCTCGCAAACCCCTCCGGATGCAAGGGGAATCACGCGAAAAAGCCGGCCGAATCGTGTCGGCCGGCTTTCGGGAGGATTTCGGAACGCGTCGCTGCGCGAATTTTCCGGGTCTCGCGGGGCGATCGCGGGTGTAGCGTTTCGCGGCGCTGCTGCTATTCGCAACATCTGTTCGCGGCGTTACCGCAGCGTGCTTTGGCCGTTCTTCCCGGCGACCTGGCGAAGGGTCGCACGCTCGTCGGCGCTCAGCACCAGGTCGCGGATCGCCCGGCGGGCCGTCTCGCCGAAAGCGAAGAAGGGCTGCGTCGCGACGTTCAGCGTCGAGAGTTCCGTCGCTTCCTGGACCCGGCTCGTCGCGATGCGGGCGACCGCCTCGTCCGACAGGTTCAGGTTCTTGCCGTAGGAGGCGAGGATTTCGAGCGGATAGCTCGCTTCTTCGCGAACGGTCGCGACGTATTGACCCGGCGCGGCGAAGTCCTCGTCCCGGACCAGCGTGGCCTTGACCGTCGGCGTGCAGGTCGAGGGCGAGCCGTTCAGCACGATCGACGCGATGGAGTCGGCCTGGTCAGCGGGGGCGACGTAAATCTCGCCGGACAGGACGACGTTGTCCCAGTAGTTGGCGAACTGATCTTCCAGCCTCTGCACCGCGGCCCAGGCTTCAGCCGCTTCGGCACAGTCGCCGTAGTTCTGTTCCCAGATCGCGTACTCTTCGAACGCGCTCAGTCGTTCGGCCTGGGCGTAGCTCTTTTCGGCGGCGCTCGTCTCCGCGTCGCTCTTCTCGGCCTTGGTCGCCTCGACTTCGGCGACGGCGACCTTCTCTTCCTGCGAGGCGAAGGCGGGATCGTCGGCCCCGCACCAGTCGTACTCGTAGGCTTCCCAGTCGTACTTCGCCTGCGGCGCGGGCTTCAGTTCCAGCCGCTCGATCGACTGCGAGGCTGCGATCGCCTCGATCGACTGCGACGCCTCGGAGGCGAGGGCCTCGCTCACCGGTTCGTCCGCCGCGGGGGCGACATCGTCGTATCCGAGGGCGTCCAGGCGCCAGTCGAGATAGTCCTGCTCCGCGGGGCAGAGCAGCGTGGCGTCATCGGTCGGATCGGCGACGATCTCATCGTTCGACGCGACGGACGGAGCGTCCTTCTCCGCGAAGTAGAGCTTGTAGACCTGTTCGACCAGGTACCGGGCGTAGCTCTCGCCCGTCGACTTGTCGATCAGGCAGTTCGCCTTCTCCAGCGGCAGGGGCGAGGGGACGATCTCGCGCCGGGGAGGATTCGCCTTGTTCGCTTCTTCCGCCGCGTCTTCGGCGGCGTCGAGCGCCGCGAGGAAGGCGTCCGCCTCCTTCGATTCCGGCCCGAGCAAGTACCAGTCGGATCCGAAGGCGTAGGTATTGTCGAAGTCCTCCGCGAAGTACGGACAGACGCAGTAGGCGGGCTCCGACGCGTGCAGCGGGGCGACGCCCCCTGCCGCGAACAGACCGCCGACGCCCCAGAGCATCGTTCCGACGAAGGCGGTTAACCAGTTTCGTTTCATTCCGTATATCCTCCGATGCGCCGCGTTCGGCTGGGAAAGTGGGAACGCATCAAGCTCCAGGCGGGGGTCCGGTGGGTGCGGCTTTGCGCTTCGGCTTCGGCGCCTGACGACCCGGTCGTGGCTTCGTCCACGAGGTCGATCGCCGGCGAAACCGGCGGTCACTGGACGATTCGACCGAACCGCGAGACCTCCGATTCGGGAAGTCTCCGGGCGCCAGCGCATCGCCGGCTTCGAGCTTGATGACGGAGGCCGCTCGCGAACCTGCATGCTTGCGGCCTAGCGGGAGATATCGGAAAGGGCCGACTTGGGGCATTAGGCGAGAGAAAAGGCAAGCGGGATCTGCGAAGACTTTTCACGCGAAGGAGTTCGATCGAAGCAGTCGGTTCAGATAGTCCGCTCGTAACGGCGTCGCGAACCGTTCGGGTCGAAACGAAAGCGCATGCGGCGTTCGGAAACAGGCGCCGGAGCGCTCCGCCGGGCCGCGCTGCGGCCATTGAGCGGCGCCGATAGGCCGAATAAGATGCAGCGTTCGCCGACGTACGCCACCCGATCCGCCGACCCTGCCGCGAGTTCCGCTTCGTGAGACGCGCCCTAATCAGCGATATCCACGGCAACCTCGAGGCGCTTCAGGCGGTGCTCGAGGACGCCGATCGCGAAGGGGTGGACGAGATCTACTGCCTCGGGGACATCGTCGGCTACGGTCCCAACCCGGTCGAATGCCTCGACCTGGTGATGGATCGCTGCAAGGTGACGATCCTGGGCAACCACGATCAGGCCGCCCTCTTCGATCCCGACGGGTTCAACGACATGGCGCTGAACGCCATCTTCTGGACCCGGGAACAACTCGACATGGCCGTCGGTGGACGCCACTCGGTCGACAAGCGCTGGGACTACCTGGGCGAACGGCCCAAGTCCGTGACGGAGCGGGACATGCTCTTCGTGCATGGCTCCGCCCGCGATCCGCTGAGCGAGTACGTCTTTCCGCAGGACGTCATGGATCCGCGAAAGATGGAAGCGCTGTTCAGCCGGATCGAACACATCTGTTTCCAAGGACATACCCACTTGCCGGGCGTGTTCTGCGACGACGACGGGCGATACTGTTTCGAGTACGGCAACGAAATCGACGGCGACTTCGTCTTCGACGACCGGAAGTTCATGGTCAACGTGGGAAGCGTCGGTCAGCCGCGCGACGGCGACCCCCGCGCCTGCTACGTGATCCTCGAAAACCGTTCGCTCACGTATCGACGCGTGAAGTACGACGTCGAACGGACCGCGCGAAAGATTTACGCCACCCCGGAACTGGACGACAACCTCGGCAGCAGGCTCTTCGGCGGGAGATGACTTCCGCCCCTGTGCGCTGACCGCACGAGATCGCACACCGGACGGCTCACCCTCGCGGGGCGTCGTCGCAGGCGGGAAGTTCTCTCCGTGAAACGGGCCATTCTGAGCGACATTCACGGGAACCTCGAAGCCCTCGAGGCGGCGCTCGCCGATGCGCGGTCGCAAGGCGTCGAGGAGTACTACTGCCTGGGCGACATCGTCGGCTACGGACCGAACCCCCGCGAGTGCGTCGACCTGGTCCGCCCCTTCGCACGCACGATCCTGGGGAATCACGACAGCGCGGCCCTGTTCGATCCCGAGGGCTTCAGCGCCGGCGCCGAGAAGGCGATCTACTGGACGAGGGCCCAGGTCGAACTTCCCCAGGACGACAGTCCCCAGGAACGCGAGTCGTGCCTCGCGCGGATGCGGTTCCTGTGCAAGCTCCCCCGAACGCTCCGCGAAGAGAACGTGCTCTACGTCCACGGCTCGGCACGGAATCCGCTGAACGAGTACGTCTTCCCGGAAGACGTTCACTGCAAACCGAAATACGTCAAAATCTTTCAGGCCATCCAGCGACTCTGCTTCCAGGGACATACCCATGTCCCCGGCGTGTTCACGTTGCGGGGACAGTTCACCCGTTCATCGGAATTGCAGGGGCCCTATCGCTTTCACGGCGACGGCAAGTGGATGGTGAACGTCGGCAGCGTCGGTCAGCCGCGCGACGGCGACCCCCGCGCCTGTTACGTCATCTTCGACGGAGAGTCGGTCGTCTATCGCCGGGTCGAGTACGACCGGGAGAAGACGATCGCGAAGATCCATGCCATTCCCGAAATCGATCGCGCCCAGGGAGACCGGCTTCGCGAAGGACACTGAGGGATCGACCTTCGAGGGCTGCAGGTGTGCGTACGATGCGCACGTCGCGCCAGCAGCGTGGGTAGGTTGGAAGAGGCTGGAGAGCATGCTGGACGAGCGAGATCGAACGCTCGAATGACGACGGAACCGGCCTAGAACGTCGCTTCCTGGAGACCGAACACCGCATGCCCACCCTGCTTCGCGATGTGGGCATGGCACACGGCGCCAGTGGAACAGAGCGACCCCCGCGCAACTTTTGCCGCAGAGAATCGGATTCGTGGAAAAGCGTTTCATCATCTTCATCGTCTCCGCGATCGCCGTCATCGGCGTCTATGCGCTGATCGACGTCTACCTGCTCCCCAAGCCGCCGCGGAAGAACCTCCCGCCGGCGAACCAGGAGGTCGCCAGGCGAGACGCTGAAGTCGCGGACGGCGACGAGCCGGATAATCCGGAACAGCCCGGCGCCGAGAACGCTGCGCCCGCCGATGACGAGGCGACGCCCAACGCTTCCAGCGAGGGCGCTTCCGGCGAAGACGCAGCGAGCGAAGGCGAATCGGGCGAAGAGGCCGATCCGGCCGCCGTCGGCGACGAAGCTCTGCTTTCCCCCACGACTCCGCGGGAATTCCTGACCATGGGGTCGGTCGATCCCAAGAGCGGGTATCCGTTTCTGGTCACGCTCGATAATCGGGGCGCAGCCGTCTATCGGGTCGAACTCTCGAATCCCAAGTACCGCGAGCTGGAAGAGACGCTCGCCTACCTGGGCCATCTCGACGTGATCAACGACGCCGTCGAAGGCGTCCGCGTCCGGACCGTCGGCGCCGGAACGCCCGCCGCGCTCGCAGGCGTGCAGGTCGACGACGTCATCGTGGCCTGGAACGATCAGGCGATCGATCGGGTCGACGACTGGCAGAAGGCGCTCCGCGCGGCCAAGCCGGGGGACGTCGTGACGCTGACCGTCAATCGCACGACTGCGGGGAAGCCCGGCGTCGCCAAGGTCAAGGCGACGCTCACGCGGGCGCCGATGCAGGTCGTCCGCGTCGAGAAGAACGAACAGACCTCGCTCAACGATCCTCCGTCCTTCCTGCTGCATCTCGCCAACGGCAAGGATATCGAAGGCCGTCGCGCGGTCGTTCGCGCCGCGGAGTCGATGCGGAATCGAAACTGGGAGGTCGTTCCTCAAGAGGGCTCGGGCCCGGCGACTTCGATCTCGTTCCGGCTGGCGCTGAACGCGGCCGAGCGAAAGGCCCTCGGGATCGATCAGCCGATCGCGGTCGTCAAAACGTACGAGCTTCGCCCGACGAAGCCGACCGATGACGGGGCGACCAAGTCGACCGCCTACGACGTGAAGATGACGATTCGCGTCGAGACCGAAGGGGACGCCGCGGCGAATCTGGCGTTCGTGCTGCAGGGGCCGACCGGCGCTCCGTCGGAAGGCTGGTGGTACCTGACCAAGATCCACCCGTCCCACATGTTCACGGCGCTCGGCGCCCGGGACCTGGCGTACGACACGGTCGCCACCGGTCACATTTTTCTCGGCGCTCCCGAGATCTTCGGCAACCTGTCCGATCCGGCGGACGCCGCGGGAAACGTGGTCTTCACCGGCGTCACTTCGCCGACCGAACCGCTGGGGCAACTGAATTACGCGGCCATCGATTCGCAGTACTTTCTCGCCGGGATCGTTCCCCCCGCGCCGGCGCTGCCGTCGGGCGTTACCGAACCGACGCCCTTCTACCAACTCAAGGCTCAGGCGGCGGGCGGAACCGTCAACGTCGTTGCCGACCGGAAGAAGCTGCTGAACACGAGCTTCCTGCTCACGTCGCAGCCGTTCGCCGTTTCCGCCGCCGAACCGTTCGAGCGCTCCTATCGCCTGTTCTTCGGACCGAAGGATACGGAGATCCTGACCGCGTACGGTCTGGAGGCCTCCATCTCCTACGGATGGTTCGGCCTGGTCTCGCGACCGCTGCTGTGGCTGCTCCACTTCTTCGAGTCGTTCCTGCGGAACTACGCGCTCGCGATCATGCTGCTCACGATCTGCGTGCGGGCGCTGATGTTCCCGCTCGGTCGCAAGGCGGCGATGAACGCGCGGAAGATGCAGGAGCTGGGCCCCGAGATGAAGGCCCTGCGCGAAAAGTACAAGGACGACTACGAGAAGCTCGGCAAGGCCCAGCGAGAACTCTTCAAGCGACACAACTACAACCCGTTCAGCGGCTGCTGGATGATCTTCATCCAGATCCCCATCTTCCTGGGCCTCTATCGCGGGCTGTCGACCGATATCGAGCTTCGCGGCGCTTCGTTCATCCCGGGGCTTTCGTGGGCGTCGAACCTCGCGGCGCCGGACAAGCTCGCGTACTGGGGCACGTGGCCCGAGTGGGCGTTCGGCTACACGGGCTGGCTGGGGCCCTACTTCAATCTGCTGCCCCTCGTGACGGTCGCGCTGTTCCTCGTGCAGCAGAAGCTGCTCATGCCCCCCGCGACGGACGAGCAGACGCGGATGCAGCAGAAGCTGATGAGCTACATGACTCTGTTCATCGGCGTGATGTTCTTCAAGGTCCCCTCGGGGCTCTGCATCTACTTCATCACGTCGTCGCTGTGGGGCATCACCGAGCGGAAGCTGCTGCCCAAGTCGAAGCCCGTCGCTCCCGCAGAGGGTGACGCCGGAGTCGTCGCGCCGGCCAAACCGACGCCCGCCAAGCCGAGTTCCAGCAAGTCCTCCGGCAAGTACGGGACGACGCGCCGGTCCAAGACGCGCCGGTAGTCAGGCTTCTACGAGCGGTCGCTGTTACGTGTGCCATGCCCACATCTCCGCAGGAAGCGTGGGCATGCTAAGGGCCGGTCGAACCTAACATGCCCACGCGGCGATCGCGACGTGGGCATGGCACACGGCAACGCCCGGCTCCACCCCTGCATCGACCATGTTCGGAGACGTCGACGACACGATCGCGGCGATCGCCTCGCCTCCGGGCGGGGCGCTACGGGGAATCATTCGCGTCAGCGGGCCCGGCACGCTCGCGGCCCTCGACCTCGCCTGCACGGCGGATGACGGCGAGCCCTTCGGTCAGCTCGCTCGCGCAAGCGCCAGGCCAGGAACCATCCGTCTGGGCGCCGACTGGGGGCTCGCGAAGGCGCGGATCTTCGTCTGGCCCGACCGCCGCAGCTACACGGGTCAGCCTTCCGCGGAGCTGCACCTCTACGGGATTCCCGCGCTGCTCGATCAGGCGGTCGCGACGCTCCGCGAGGCCGGCGCGCGGCTGGCTCAGCCAGGCGAGTTCACGTTCCGCGCGTTTCTCGCCGGGCGGATCGATCTGATCCAGGCCGAGGCGACGCTGGGGCTGATCGATTCCCGCGGCAAGGCGGAGTTCGACGCCGCGCTCTCTCAACTCGCAGGCGGGATCGCTCTGCCGATTCGCGAGATGCGAGAGAACCTGCTCGAACTGCTCGCGCACCTGGAGGCGGGGCTCGACTTCGTCGACGAAGATATCGAGTTCATCGACCGAACGTCGCTGCTTGCCGGCCTTCGCGACGCGCGGGAACGCCTGCAGGCGCTCGCTTCGCAGATTCGCCTTCGCAGCGCGGCTGGACGCACCCCGCGGATCGTTCTGGTCGGAACGCCCAACGTCGGAAAGAGCAGCCTGCTCAACGCGCTGGCCGGGCAGGACGCCGCGATCGTGTCGAGTCAGGCGGGCACGACCCGCGACTGGGTCATCGCCGCCGGCGTCGCCGACGGGATCGCCGTCGAGTTCGTCGATACGGCGGGACAGTCCGAGACGCCGCTCGACGATATCGACCGGCAGTCCCAGGTCGCGTCGCGCGAACAGGCGAGCCGGGCCGACGTGCGGCTGCTCTGCTTCGACGCGTCGCGGGCTCCGACGCCCGCCGAACGGGCTGTCTGGGCCCAGCGGCGAGACGACGATCTGGTCGTCTGGACGAAGTGCGACTCCCCGGCGGGAGCGTCGCTTCCCTTCGCAGGATTCGAGACGAGCGCCCGCGACGGCACAGGGGTCGATGCGCTCCGGCGGGCAGCCGTCGCCCTGGCGCTCGGTCCTGCTGCGAGCGACGCGGGAATGGTCGCCGCCACAGCCCTGCGCGGCGCCGAAAGCCTCAGCCGCGCGATCGAGGCGCTGCGACGCGCCGAGGAATTAGCGTCGTCCGGTCACGACGAGACGCTGGTCGCGAGCGAACTTCGCGGAGCGCTGTGGGAACTCCGCTCGATCGCCGGCGTCGTCTACACCGACGATTTGCTCGACCGGATCTTCTCCCGCTTCTGCATCGGGAAGTAGCGAGTAAAACGCTCTAAATCGCCCCTGCCAGCATCGCCACGAGGACGCCGAAGAGCGCCAGGCAGACGAGGCCGAGACCGACGACCGCGAGAATCGCCAGGGGATGAATGCCCCGGCGGCGGGTTCGCGCGATCCGGGGCGTGGGAGCGGCTTCCGTCGCGGCAGGAGCGCTCGGCTCCCCAGGTTTAGAAGGCGCGGAGACGCTCGAACGGGAAGGAGCCGCGATTGCAGCCGCCGGGGAACCGTTCGCGGCGGACGGAACGCCTCCGGTCGTCGGCGAGACAGGCGCGGCGACGGCACCGGTTCGCTGCAGGCTGGGGATCGAGGCCGAGGCCTTCTGCCAGTCGGCCCAGCCTTCCCGCCAGACCCAGAAGTCGGCCTGAACGCGACCTTCCGCGATCCACTTCCGCATGATGTCGCCCGCGGCGGGACCGTACTGTCCCCCCTGCGGCGTCCTCACGTACCAGACGGCCTGCGGATTCTCCGCGATCGGGTCGACCTCGTTCGCGGCCGGGTCGACCTTATTCACGGCCGGGTCGGCGGAGGGCGCAGCTTCCGCTGCGGCTGCCGCAGCGTCGACCGCCGACGACGAGGTTCGCTTCACCGGTGCGGGCGAGGCGTCGCCTTTCAGCGGGATCTCGATTCCGCCATCGTCAAGACTCGCAGCGGTCCTATCCTCCTGATGCGTCGCGGAAGCGCCGTTTCCTGCGGCGCCGTTGCCCGGCGTACCGTTCGTCCGGGCGTAGGGCGAGGCGAGACTCGGTTCGCAGGGAGCGCCCGCGCTGGAAGCGGCCGCGACGCCTCCTTCAGCGGGACCGGCCAGCGTGGCCGTCATCGGATGGCCCTCGTACCCGGCGTCGCCCGCCGCGTATCCGGCGCCGACCTTCTCCCGCGTCGCGGCGCGGGGATTCTTCAGCATGCCGAGCTCTTCCGCCTTATCCAGCGACGGAATCGCGACGGTCATCCCGCAGTGAGGGCAGATCCCCTGCTTGCCGGCCAGATGCGACTTGAGATTCAGCCGGTGCCCGTTGGGGCAGAAGACGCGGATGCCCATGCGGATCGTCCGACGGTAGGTACGGGTTCGTTGCGACGGGGAGAAGTCAGGCGGTCCGAGGGAACGCCGGCACGGCACGAGCGGGTTCGCCCGAAGCCGTTAGCAGACGGCGGCTTTCGTCGACGACCGCTTTATTATACAAAACCCCGGTTTTCCTTGAATGATTTCGACCGGAGCGACGCCCTCTCTTCGGACTGACGCGGGGATTATGTCTAAAAGCGCGAAAATGCAGGACATTCACGAAATCGCGGTCGTGGGCGATCTGACCGAACATGGCGGATCGATCAGCGAGCAGATTCTGGACGTGCCGTTCGGCGGTTCGTGCATTCTTTACTTCGACTGCCCCGGCGGCTCCCCCCACGCGGGGGTGTCGATCATGAGCCTGATCACGTTCCGCCGGCTGAACGCCACGGCGATCGTGACGGGAGAATGCTCCTCGGCGGCTCTCTGGCCGTTCGCGGCGTGCAGCGAACGGTACGTCACCCCCTTCAGCGTCCTCCTGTTTCACCCCAGCCGGTGGGAGAGCGAGGAGAATATCCGCCCCGCGGAAGCCGCCGAGTGGGCGCGACACTTCGCCACCTTCGAGCAGGCGACCGACGTGCTCCTCGCGGAGTATCTCGGGATGGACGAAGACCTGATCTCCCGGTGGATGAATCCGGGGAAGTACGTCACCGGCGTCGAAGCGGCGGAGGCGGGGATCGCCAAGCTCTGGCCGCTCAAGCCCGACGCCGGGCATCCCACGATGATGAAATCGCCCGGCAAGTCGCGCGGCTAAGACCGCTCGCGAGCAGGCTCGCTGCCCTTTGCAGCGACCTGCTAATTGTTGCGATACAGGTCGTGGCAGTTCGAGCAGGAGGTGTTGATCATGCTCGCGCCCTTGCTCGCCTGGTCGTAATTGTCGAGTTTGATCGCGTCGAGAATCATCGTCGAACCGGTCAGCAGTTCGTCGCAGTACTCGACGTAGCTCTCGTCCGTCCCGTCGGGCATGGTTTCCTGCTTCAGGATCTGGGCGAGGGCGGCGAAGATGGCCGCCTCGTGCATCAGGTCTTCCTTGTTCGCCTTGAAGGCGGCTTCGCTGGCGACGGCGGCGTTGAGCTTTTCCTGCTGACCGATATCGATCCGCTGCATCAACGGCGCCCGGTCGACGGTCGCGCCCCAGTCGGTCTTCGGTTCCGGATTTCCGGAGACCGAGATCGTCGCTCCGCCGACCAGGTCGGTCAGGTCCTGCTTGCGGATCTTCGCCTCGTTGTAGGACTGCGGCGTGCCGACCTTGGCGTTCGCGGCGCTTCGCGCGAACAGGTCTCGCAGGTAGGCCGCTTCCTTCTTCCACCGCACGTCGCCGTCGTACTCCGTGATGATGCCGAACATCGACGCGGCCATCGAGAAGTGGCGGCGACCCTCCTGGTAGCCCCCGCCGTTCCACTTGGTGGGAATGGTGACTTCCTGGTCGACCTTGAGCTTGATCGCCTTCAGTTCGTCCTCGATCACCGAGGCGGGCAGAAAGCTCTTCCAGTCGCCGGAGTAGCCCCCCGGCGATTCGGCGCCGGCGATCGCTCCCCCGGCAGGTCCGCCCGCGGCGATCATCGGCCCGGCGCTCAGGTTCGCGGGCCGTTCGCCTTCCAGCCCCTCGGCGAAGACGTCGTCGAAGAAGATGCGAGACACCTCGCGATCGTTGAAGATCGGCTTCGCGGCGCGCGCAGCGGGTCGCGGACCACGCTGGGCCTGGGCTGTCGAAACGCCGCAAATCGCGAACGCGACCAGCGTCGCGGCGGCCAGAAATGGTGACGAGGGGCGATTCATGACGGTCAGACACAGGGCGAAGAGAAGCATCCGCGGCCGCGCGTCCATTCGTCCGGAGGCGTGATCGCTCTAGAATGCAACTGTATCGCAGTCGAGGCCCGAATCCAACTTATCAGCCGTACGTTCCAGATAGTCTCTCGCTGAGACGGCGTCAGTCGCTGTCGGGTAGTCTGACTCCGAGCGATTCAAGCGCGAGTACCGCCACGCCGGCCAGCGGGAGCAAGGCAAGGGAAACGGCGAATCCGAACAAGAGAAGCTTGATCAGTTGAACGAACGGGCTGCTCGGTCGGCGCTGAATTGGATTGTCGCGTTCGTCCATCGTCACTTCGCCTTTCGTCGAGCAGTCCGTACTTTACGCTGCGGTCGCGAAAGTCACCGCTCTCTAAAGCGACCGATTCTTCGGGCGCTGCGTGGAAGTCCTTCCGTATGTCCTCCCGCCGGTCCGATCGTCGCGACTTTCTCGCCGGGCTGAACGTGCGCGGGGCGATGAAGGGGATCGGCCGGACGATGGCCGAGGAACTGGCTCCCCCCACGGCGACCCGCGCCCAGGGCGAAGGGATTTACCTGGAGGTCGCCCGGCGGGCGATGGCGTGCGAGTTCACGCTCCTGCTGCGGATGGAGCACCTGCTCGATCCGGTAAAGCGGGACAAGGCGGCGGACCGGGCGATGGAGGCGTTCGACCGGATCGACCACCTGGAGAACCTGCTCTCCATCTATCGCCTGCACAGCGACGTCACTCGCATTAACCGGACCGCGGCCCGTGCGCCGGCTCGCGTCGAAGGGGAGACGGCGGAGGTTCTTGCGCGGGGACTGGCTCTCGCCGAACAGACCGGCGGGGCGTTCGATTTCACGGCCGGGCCCCTCATCCGGGCGTGGGGTTTCCACGATCGCCGGGGCCGCGTGCCCGAGCCCGACGCGCTGGAAGAAGCCCGA
This sequence comes from Lignipirellula cremea, assembly GCF_056501455.1. Classification (NCBI taxonomy): domain Bacteria; kingdom Pseudomonadati; phylum Planctomycetota; class Planctomycetia; order Pirellulales; family Pirellulaceae; genus Lignipirellula; species Lignipirellula cremea. Next base: position 2,196,289 of record NZ_CM151415.1, on the reverse strand, counting down.
AGCAGGGTCGGATATCGCCACGTTCGGTTCGATCGCGAGGCGGGAACGATCGCCTACGACATCGAAGGGCTCGAGATCAATCTGGGCGCGATCGGCAAAGGCTACGCGCTCGATCGCGCGGCAGACGTTCTGCAGCGACAGGGCTCGAACGACTTCCTCTTCCAGGGCGGGAGCAGCAGCGTCGTCGCGCGCGGCAGCGAAAAGGAGAAGTCGACCGGCTGGACGATCGGCATCGTGCATCCGCTACGTCCCGACACGCGTCTGGGCGTGCTGACGCTGGTCGATCAGGCGCTCGGCACCTCCGGGGCGGCGTTTCAGTCCTTCTATCACCAGGGCGAACGCTACGGACATATCCTCGATCCGCGGAGCGGCTATCCCGCGAAGGGGATCTACGGCACGACCGTCACGGCGCCGGACGGCGCCACCGCCGACGCCGTCGCGACGGCGCTCTACGTGATGGGCATCGACGAGTCGGCGGCCTACTGTGCCGCGCATCCGGAGGTCGGCGCCATCCTCACGGTCCCGGGAAAACGGGCGGGCGAAGTGATCGTCCACGCCTTCAACCTGCCGCCTGAGCGATGGAAGTTGGAAGCCGCGACGGCGACGGAGTGACGATTATTCCGGCGCCTCGTTTCTAAGCGTGTGCGCGGCGAAGTTGAGGGCGCCCCAGGGGACCGGCGGGCGAAACGGGGGGGCGCGCGAGCCCGATTTCGCCGTCGACAGCGCTCGGCTTCAGAATTTCTTCACGAATTCAGCGGCAGAGATCGGTCGCTCCGCGGGGGCTGCAACGGTCGCGATTCCGTCCCAGACTCTCCCTCTTCCCTCGCTGCGGGTCGCTCGCGTGCCCGACGCGGAAACGCCGGCATGCCGCATGCATCGGGGGGAGAGCAGAATCGCTCTGGTCGCCGGCCCCGGCGGTCGTCGATAGAACCAGAGCGGTGGTCCGGTCCTGCGTCCGCACGATGCGACGCAGGCGGTTCGTCGCCGCGAACTGAACGTTTCGGGCGCGCTCCTCGGTTCGAGGTCGCTCCTTCGTCCAGGCCGCGGCGGCTCACAAGTCATGGAGGACTGGCCCCATGCTCCGCTCGCTTCTCTTCGTTTCGTCGCTCGCGACGTTCGCGAGCCTGGCCCTTCCGCTCCACCGCGACGGCGCTGCCGCGGAAACGCTCGGAACCTCCGCTTCGTCGGGGAGCGAGGCAGCTCAGGAGTCGCCCGCCCTTCCTGCGAAGCCGCGACCCTACCTGCCGGTCGAGCAGGGCGTCGTTCGCTTTCGCATCGCCTTCGGTCGGATCCATTTCGATCGTCTGAGCGGACGCGATCAGCAGCGGCAGGCGGTCGAATACGCCGACGGCTCGACGGAGTCCTACTTCGTGCGGCCTGCCGACGGCGGCGTCGAAGCGCAGTACGAACGGACTCGCCCCGGCCTCGATCGCGTGGCGCTCGCCTGCTCTCCGTGCGGAGCCTTCACTCTGACGAAGGAATGTCTCGCCGGCTCGGGCGAGTCGCGCGTCGAACTGGTTCAGCCCGAGCATGGCTGGATGACCCTGACGCATCACGCATCCGGGGAATCGCGGACGCTGCGGGCGCCTTCGCTGTGGCACCTCTACCTGGCGGATCCGAAGACCTGCCGCACTCGCATCGCTCCGACGCTGCGGGAGCTCGGGATCGCGATCGACTACGAAGCGATCGGCGAGCGACTGACGGAACTGGCGATCGCTCGTGCGGACGAGGTCGAGCCGCCGACGCGCGAGGAGACGCTGGGCTCGATCCATGACCTGTCCGATCCTTCGTTCAAGGTGCGGCGCGCGGCCGTCGATCGCCTCCGCAAGATGGGCCCCTCGCTGGTCGCATGGGTGCGGCTGTTCCCGGTCGAGAACCTCGATCGCGAGCAGTGCGATCGCCTGCGCGAACTGGTCGCTCGCCTCGAAGCCTCTTCGAACGACCGTCCGGACCGTCTGGCCGCATGGCTCGCCGAAGATCCGTGGCTCTGGTTCGAACTGCTCTCGCACGACGAGGAGCGAGTGCGGCAGCTCGCCGCTCAGCGGATCGAAGCGTTGACCGGCGAGTCGGTCGACGCCCGTGCGGAGTCGTCCCTCGTCGACGAAGTCTCCGTCCGCCGGACCCGCGATCTCTGCCAGCAGGATCGCGGCTCGATCCGGTAGGCGGCCTGTTCGTGGCGGTTCGTCTATCGTTCAGCGCCGAAGACGAGCGAACGGCAATGGCATTGGCTAGCGGGGGACGGAAGTCCCCCGAGTTCGTCGACCGAGCAGAGCGATGGTCGAGCGATCTGCCGCCGAGCGTCGGGCGATCGCAGTCTTCGACCGCGATCCAGACTCGGCGGACTTCCGTCCCCCGCTAGCCTATTCGAGGCAAAGTCGGTGCAGCGATCCCGGACGTCGAGCGATCGATGATCCGTGACGAATCGATGCGTCCGCTCGCTCAGTCCCACCACCAGCGTTCGGCGGACAGCGACTGATCGGCTTCCGCCCGTTCGACGGGCGCGGCGGCGGCGTCGGCCCGGGCGACGACGAGGGAGGCGGAGAGACGGTCCTGCGGACGCACGCTGACGCCGCCGGAGACCGCGGCCAGCACCGTGCCGTTCTTGAGCTTCCGGTCGTTCACGATCGATTCGACCGTCGCCGGCGCCGCGTTGAGAGGAACGCGATACGAGCGGCTGTCGTCGGTCCCCAGCAGGTAAGGCAGACGGCTCGGCGCCGTGCCGTCCTCGTCTGCGTGGCGGGCGATCGCCGCGACAAGCGCCAGGTCGAAGACGTTCTTCAGTTCGGCGTAGACGGGATACTTCGTCGCCAGCGCCGCGTACTCCTTCGTGAAGCTCTCGGCGAACTGCGAGTTCAGCAGATCGCTTTCGCCGGTCGGCGTTCGCTCGCCGGTGCGTGCGAGCAGTTGATTCTCGCTCAGCACATGCACGCCGATCCCGTCGAATGCGAAGGCGTCCCGGGCGGCGTTGGTGCGGACCGCATCCTCCCGCACGGCGAACCACCACCGCAGCGTCTGGATCGACGGGGGCGCCTTGCCTGTCTCGGCCAGCAGGTCGAGGTAGCTGGTCACGTTCGTGACGCCCGGTTCGAGTCCGACGCCGATCCGCTTCATGTGCCAGTCGGCGACGACCATCGTTCGGCCCGCGTGCGTGCGGGGATCGATGCCGAAGACGGAGATCTCCTGCGGGCCGAGCGACTCCCGCAGACCGCTCAGCCAGCGCCGGCGCGCCGCGTCGGAGCCGAGCGACCGCTTCGAGTTCGCGGCCAGGTATTCCTGCGCACGGACGAGGCTGGCCTCGGTCGGCGTGATCGCACAGCCGAAGTCCGCCTCTCCCGAGTAGGCGTGACGCAGGCAGACGACCAGATCGTCCAGCCGGAGCGCCGGCGTGCCCGTCGCGGCATGCACCAGACGATCCTCCGCGTCGCGCGTCAGCGGACCCGCGGGCCCGGCGATCACGACGTCGCCCGACTCGGGATAGAGGAAGACGTAGTCGACGCGATAGAGACCGCCCAGGCTCATGGCCTCGTCCGACGGCGTCTGGCCGCGAACGGCGTCCAGGGCCAGCGCCCGTTCGAGCGCCTTGAGCGAGATCTTCCGCAGGCGCGATTCTTCGCCCGGGCCGAAGACGTCGTCCGACTTGCTGGAAGCGAGGCGCAGCGCTTCGAGATCCTCCCCGGCGGACGCTTCGATTCGCTTCAGAGCGCCGGCGGCATCGACGTACACGCCGGTCGGAAAACCGCGAATCGACGCGGAACCCGTTCCGCCGAACTCGGGCCAGCTTTCGGGATCGATGGTGCTCGTGATCAGGTCGATCAGAGTCGCGAAGTCGGCCATCGACCCGCCGCCCGCGGCGCTGGGGGGCGACGGTTCGCCGGTCGGCGCGCTGTCGGAGGGCTGTTGTGCGGAAGCGGAGAGCGCGGAGAGCGACGCCGCCGACTGGACCTGGGCGAGCGTGCGTGCCGCCTGCTCGGACATGCCTGCGCGTGCCTGACTGCGGGCGATCGTCACGAGGGCTGCGTCGCGCTCCGCCGGGTCATCGAGGGTCGCAGCGACGTTCAGGGCGAGCGGGTACTCGCCGCTTGCGAGATAGGCGTCGAGCTTCGCTCCGAACTTAGCGTTCTGGGGCGTTACCTGGGCGAGAGCTGACGAGCAGAGTGCGCCCGGCGCGGTCGCGAATCCGGTCGTAGCGACGACCGCGAGAGCGAATCGCAGACAGCAGATGGGCCGTAGCCCGAACGACTTCATGGCATTCTCGCTTGCAAAAGCGCCCCCTCAATCTGTTGATTGAACCGCAGGGACGTCGCGGAAGCAAGCGAAAGGCGCCGAGTTCGTTCGGCCCTGAAACGCCAAGACCCCGCGAGGATGACTCGCGGGGTCTGACGATTGCGATCGGTTCAGGCCTCGATCCGAGGCCGAACGGAATCGATTCAGTTGCAGCAGGCCGGCTCGACGCCGCAGGTCGGCTCGACGACTTCGCAGCCGCAGGTCGGCTCAGCGCAGCACGAGTGCTTCGCGGCGCAGTGCGCCTTGATCTTGGCGAACAGGCCGACGTGATGACGACCGCCGCAGCAGGCGACCGGCTCGCAGCAGACCGGGGCCGGGGTGCAGCAGGGCTCGGGAGCGACTTCGCAGCCGCAAGCGGGCTCGACGACTTCGCAGCCGCAGGTCGGCTCGCAGCACGAGTGCTTGGCGGCGCAACGCGCCTTCAGACGGGCCAGCAGGCCGACGTGGTGGTGGCCGCAAGCCGGTTCGCAGCAAGCCGGGGCCGGCTCGCAGCAGGGGGCCGGAGCGACTTCGCAGCCGCAAGCGGGCTCGATTTCGCAGCCGCAGGTCGGCTCGCAGCAGCTGTGCTTGGCGGCGCAGTGCGCCTTCAGCTTCGCGAACAGACCGACGTGATGATGACCGCAGCCGTGCGACGGAGCGCAGCAGGCCGGGGCGACGACCGGTTCGCAACCGCAGGACGGTCCGAACGCGAAGACCTGGGAGGCCAGCAGGAGGCTAGCCGCAATGCCGAGACCGAAGATTCGCAGGTTCATTTCCAAAGCTCCTCGAACGAAACGGAAGACCTCTCGCAGCCGGACGGGCGGCCCAACCTACGCAGGTTGCGACTACACCTCAGCCCCTCCAAGCCACAGCTTTTCACAACTTCATATCGATCCTGAAACGCGACCCCACGCTTTCATTTCCCCCAAGCAGCAGGAATTGCCCGTGTTGACGTTTCGAGAGTAGCGATTACGTAAAATGTGACGTGCGGACTTGTACCACATCGCCGCACAGCGGTGGGAAGAGGCTAACCAGAAAGTTTTTAGGTTTTTCTTCCCGCGGCATGCCCGCCCGTGCGGAGGGGACGTTCCGCGAACGGGCCCCGCTGGGTCGCTTGACCGACCAAAATCAGGCTCCGTAAGATGCCCGTGACGGCGACGCGGAGGCAGCGTTCCTCGCCGGTAATCCGGACTGCGACGATCGATCGGTCGCCCGCTTCGCTCACTGCCTCGGGAACGGATCGCCGCATGCGCGTATTGCTGGGGAGTCTGCTGGGAGAGAACGCGGCGATCGAGGTGCCTGCGGAGACCTGGATCTCGCCCCGACCGGCCGCCGGAGGCAGCGCCGAACACGCCGAGACGGAGCCCGTCGGCTCAGGCGGCGCCGAGGGCTGGCTGCAGCAGCTTCGCGATCGGCTGAAGCTTCCGCTCGGATTGCCGCCGCTGAGCGACGCCGCTTTCCCGGGCGACCGGGTCGTGCTCTCGCTCGATCCCGAAACGCCGCAGGCAGAAGGCATTGCGCTGGAGATCCTGAGGACGCTCCGCGCTTCCGGAGTCGTGCCGGGCGATATCACGCTGCTCCTCACGGCGAGCGCTTCGGCGGAGTTCGCCGATCGACTTCGCGCAGCCGCTTCCGCCCAGGCTGGCGAATCGATGACGGTCTTGCGTCACGATCCGGACGACCGCAAGCAGCTCGGTTACCTGGCCGCGGATAAAGACGCGAATCCGATCTACGTGCGACGCGAGCTTCTGGACGCGGACGTGATCGTCACGATCAGCGTCGCCCGGGCGCCGGGCGCCTTCGCCGACGACAGCGCCTACGGCGGTCTCTACCCCACGTTTTCCGACCGCGAGGCGATGAGCCGCTTCGCCGATCTCCGACGTCAGGACGGCGGAGTCGCGGCAAAAAAAGAGGCTCGCGAGATCAACTGGCTGCTCGGAGCGCTGTTCGCCGTGTCCGTCGCGCCGGCGTCGGGAGAGGAGGCGGGACAAATTGTCGCAGGCGACGTGAACGCGGTGCTGGACCGGTCCGAAGCGGCCGCGTCGGTCGACTGGTCGCTCGAACGACCTGAATCGGTCGAACTGGTCGTCGCGTGCGTCTCCGGTCCCGAAGCGCAGCAGAACTGGGAGAACTTCGGGAGGGCTCTGGCCGCAGCGGACGCCTGTGCGAACGAGGAGGGCGCCGTCGTGATTCTCACCTCGATCGAACGGCCGCCGGCAGAGCGAGCGGAGCCTGTCGAGCAGGAACAAACCGCTCGATCGATGGATGGCGACGACGAGGAGGGCTTCGGGGAAGATCTCTACGCCGCCGAGCGAGAGGCACGTGAAACGGAACGCGAGGTGCCCCCCTGGCGGAAAGTTCTGGCCGAGATCGTCGAGCGCCGCACGGTCTATTTCTCGAGCCGCCTGCCGGACGAGGCGGTCGAGGAGCTGGGAATGGTCGCCCTGACCGATCCGTCGGACCTGCAGACGCTGGTGAATCGCTTCGGCGAGTGCGTCTGGATTCGCGACGGCCAGTACGTGACCTGGGCCGTCGACGAACCGGCGCCCGTGACTGCGAAGCCCCGTCGCAAGCGGAAGTCGTGAGCGTCGTTCCGATCGCCTGGCCTTCCGCCGCCCGTCTCTTGCCGACATAGCCACTGATGCGAGTTCCCTATCCTGCTGACGAAGCCGGACGACTGCGACTGGAAGCGCTCGCTTCGGGACGAGCGTTCGTGAAGCTGGCGCCCTGGACGATCTGGCGCGTCACGGGCGCCGACCGACTGGCGTTCTTCCACAACTTCTGCACTGCGGAATTGAAGAAGCGCGCCGCCGGCGAAGGGTGCGAGGGCTTCGTGCTGACCAGCCAGGGTCGAATCCTGGACTTCGTCCACTTCACGCCGCTGGGCGAGACGCTCTGGATCGACGCGTTCGGCGACCGGCACGAGATCTGGAACGCCCACTTCGACCGCTATCGTTTCACGGAGAAAGTCGTCTGGCCGAACGCGGGCAGCGACATGCTCAGCCTGTACGTCTCCGACGAATCGGCGTTCGAGGCGCTCGGCATCGAAGCGGACGGGGACGGCGCTCGCGCCTACTCGGCCCGACTGGCGACGTTCGACGGCGCCGAACTGCTGATCCGCCGGGTGGAGTGGCTGGGGCGCGTCGGCTGGACGCTGTTCGTGCCGGCGGCTCAAGCGAGCGCGGTCATCGATCGCCTGACCTCGCACGGCTTCGCGGAAGCGACGCTGAACGAGTGGCATCGGCTGCGGGCGCTGAACCTGTCGCCGCTGGTCGGTCCCGACCTGTCGGAGAAGAACCTGCCCCAGGAAGCGGGGCGGGACGCGTCGGCCATCAGCTATACGAAGGGCTGCTATCTCGGCCAGGAGACCGTCGCCCGACTCGACATGATGGGGCACGTCAACTGGAAGCTGTCGCTGATCGAAGGACCGGTTCCCGCCGGCGAGCCGCCTGCGGATCTGACCATCGCGGGCAAGCCCGTCGCCCGCTTCGGCACCGTCGTCGAGCAGCAGGATTCGGCGAGCGCCCTCGCATTCATCCGCCGCGAACGGGCCCAGGCGGGCGCGGAACTGGAGACCGATGTCGGGACGTTCCGGGTCGTTCGTGTGGCCGGAGCGAGCGACGGCGCCACGCCTGCGTTGTAACGATCGCCGTCCTTACCCGTTCGCATGCGGGCGCTGGGCGACGACGATCGGCGCCGCCGCCTGATGCGAAAGCCACGCACGGATCGCGGCTGCATCGCTCGCCGTGTCGCCTGCCGAGCGAGCGAGCGCCACGTCGCCCCGTTCGAGCGAAGTCGCCAGTTCTCGGATCCGCTGAGACAGCGAAACGAGCAGCGCGTCGTGTCGCTCCTCGGAAAGCTCTTCGCTCGCGAGGACCGACGCGTCGTCGGTGCGTTCGCGGCGCATCGCGATCAGGCGGCTGCCTTCGGCTTTGAAGAGTCGTCCGTCGCGAAAGGCCCGGCGAAGTTCGCCGCGGTCGTTGAAAGCGTAGAACTCGTCGTCGCCGAAGTAGATCGCCCCGCCGCCTTCGGGACGCAAGCCGACGAAGATCCAGTCGGCATCGTCCGGCGTTCGGCGCAGTTCCGCTCGAATCGCGAACGCGGTCGCGTCGCGGACGAGGTCTTCCTTGGGACGTTCCTGACGAGCCATCGGCAGCGTTCCGAGTCTGTGGACTCGCCAGCGTGCCATGGCTGGCTTGTCCAGCCGTGCGGTCGCCCGCGAGATTGTCCATTGTTGCAGACGTCGCGAACCTCAGCGTTCGTTCGCGCCGAACGACCTGGGTGGTTGCGTCGTTCGAGAGGCGGGCACGGCTGGACAAGCCAGCCATAGAACAAAAGGGCGCCTGTCGCGCAACGGTTGGTCGACGCTCCCTCCTATGCCAGCCGCTTGTGCGTCCCGTCGGCCATCTCGACGGGAACGGTCGTCGTCGGATCGTGGAAGATCCGTGCGATGTCGTCGGCGCAGGCGAAGTAGGCGTCGACGACGACGGGGTCCCACATCGCGCCCCGCTCTTCGCGCAGGATCCGTTCGACCTTCTCGCGCGGCATCCCCTTGCGATAGGGCCGGTCGCTGGTCATCGCGTCGTAGGAATCCGCCACCGCCGCGATGCGGGCGAGCAGCGGGATCTCTTCGCCCGCCAGCTTGTGGGGATAGCCCGTGCCGTTCCACGCTTCGTGATGGTGCAGCACGACGCCCAGGCAGGGTTCGAAGGGTTTGATGTCCTTGATGATGCGGTAGCCCATCTCCGGATGGAGGCGGATGTGGGCGTACTCCTCGTCGGTCAGGCCGGAGGGCTTGCGCAGGATGCTGTCGTCGATCCCGATCTTGCCGACGTCATGCAGCAGGCCGCCCATGTAGAGAACGTCGAGCTGCTCCTGCGGAAGACGCATCTGCTGAGCCAGCCGAACGCAGATCCGCGACACGCGATCGGAGTGGCCGCAGGTGTAGGGATCCTTGGCGTCGATCGCCGCCGACAGCGTGCGCACGACCGCAGCGATCAGCTCGGCCTGCTTACGGTAGAGATCGTGGTTCCCGGCGTGAATGCCGAGGATCGACGCGATCGACTGCATCAGGTTGGCTTCGACCGAGCCGAATTCTTCTTCGTTCTTGCGGTTCCAGGCCGCCATCCAGCCGAAGCAGTTCGCCCCTTCGCGGATCGGCACGAGGATCATCCGCTCGACCCCTTCGAGGGGCCAGTCGGACGAGGAGGTCTGATTCGAGTTCGCGACGAACGGCTGGTTCCGTTCGAGCAGCGACCGCTCCGCGATCAGCCGCTCAGCTTCCCGCCAGCGGGACGGAACCTCGCCCGATTCGAGCCAGGCCGGTTCGCAGACGCCGCCGTAGATCGATTCCGCGCAGCGTTGCTGATCGAGGCGCACGCTGACGCCCTGCGCGTTCACGCAATCGGCCAGCCAGTCCATCGCACGTGCCGAGAGATCCTCCGCGCTGCTGGAGATCCGCAGGTTCTGCGTGATGCCGTAGATCAGCGAGATCTCTTCGAACGTTTTGACCACCTGGCCGGAAAGCTGATCCATTTCCTGTCCGTGCCGGATCTCCCGCCGTGCGGCCTGCTGCCCTTCGAGGACGAGCTCGGCCATGTTCACGAGCGGGAACGGATCCCAGATCCGCTGGCGATCGATCCAGGCACGCATCTGTCCCAGCGGCGCGCCGAGAATGCTCGACCAGATCGCTTCGCGGCCGCGGGCCGGGTTCGGCTCGATCACGAACGGAGCGAAGGCGACGCACCGGTCTCCCTGTTCGCGTTCGATCGGCGCGGCCAGCAGCGCCAGGCCGTGTTCTTCCAGCGCGATCTCGACGGTTCCCCGTTCGGCCACGACCCGGGCGACGATTTCGCGAAAGCCTTCGTCGCCAGCGGGAACGCCCTGAGGACGTTCGCACAGTTCGCCGGTCACGCCGTCGCGGAGTTCGAACGGCGCTCCGAAGCGACGTCGAAAGTCGTCCAGCGCGCGCAGCGTCGCGGCATCGGTCCGTTCGCCGACGACGGCGCGTTCAGCCAGATCCTGTTCCACGGTCAAAATTCCCTGCCCGGTTTCGACCTTCATCGCTTGGTTCTCGGGAAACGCAAGTTCCCGCGAAGGATCGCCCGCCTCTGCCGGGAGCAAGATCGTTCGCGCGGGACGGCGTTCGAGGCATGCGTTCGTCGCGCATGGTCGTCCAGCGTCAGCGAAAACCTAGGACCCGATCGCTGGAATGCAAAACCGGGGGACGATCGCCGGCGGATGGTCGCAATCACGCGCCGGAACGATCGGCAGCGTCGGCGCAAGCGGCGCCTGCACGATGCGGTCGCGCGGCCGCAGATCGAGAGCGGCCGCTACAATCAGCGTCTTCGGTGAAATCCGCCCGCTCGTTCGATTGCGACGATTCCGAGATGAAGCTTCGCGAAACGCTCCTGCTCGAAGGCGATCGGTTCGACGTCGTGCGACTGGAGTACGAAGTCCGCGGCAAAGCCGTCGCGAAAGAGGTCATCCGCCACAACGGCGCCGTCGTCATCGCCGGCCGGCTGAACGACGGGCGGCTGCTGCTGATCGAGAACTATCGCCCCTCGATCGATCGCATGCTGCTGGAGCTTCCTGCGGGAACGCGGTCCGAGGGCGAAGAGCCGCTGGCGACCGCGAAGCGGGAGTTTCTCGAAGAGACGGGCTACGAAGCGGCGACTTGGGAACTGCTTACGGAGTTCTACGTCTCGCCCGGCGTGATGGACGAGAAAATGTATCTGTTCCTCGCCTCGGATCTGCAGCGGGGCGAACAGAAGCTCGAGCCGGACGAGGTCATCGAGCTTCGGCCGAAGACGCCCGGCGAACTGCGCGAGGCGCTCGCGACCGGGACGATCGAAGACGCCAAGACGCTGATCGGCGTCACGCTTTTTCTCGCGCGGACCGAGGCCTGATCGGCGGCGGCGGGAACGAGCGGTCGGGGTTCGGGTTCCCGTACAGAACCGCCGCCAGACGCTGCGGCGAACCGGGGTCGTCCGCGGGGCGGTCGAAGTGCCAGGACCGATCCGTCGGCACATGCCGATCGAAGAAGGGCCAGCCGTCGAAGGGATCGTATCCCAGCGCCTGCTTCAGCTTCGACGAATCGAGCGTCACGTCGCCTGCCCGAGGCGGAACCGGACCGGCATCATGCCGAAGGCAGCCCATCAACAGGTCGGGATCGTAGCCGCCGACGCGGTTCACGATCTGCGCGATCTCGTAAAGCGACAGCCGCCGCGGTCCGCCGGCGTGAAAGAGCCCCGGCAGCGGCTCGCCGAACAGCAGCCGGCGGTAGAGCCCGTTCATGCAGTCGACGTAGGTCGGCGTGCGGACCTCATCGTAATAGAGCGTCGCGGGGCGACCCTTCTTGAACCGTGACTGGATCCAGTCGATCGCGCCCGCATGGCCGTTGAAGCTGACGCCCATCGGCAGCGAGATGCGGAGCAGGCAGACCTGCGGATCGATCTCGGCGACGACGGTTTCGCTCTCCGCCATTGTCTTGCCGTAGACGGTTACGGGGTCGACGGAATCCGCTTCTAAATACGGGGCGCTTTCGCGACCGGCGAAAACGAGATCGATCGACAAACGTACCAGTCGGCAGCCGAACGCTCGCGCGAACTCGGCGATGTGCTTCGCCCCCAGCACATTCGCGCGCCAGGCCATCTGCGGATCGAGCTCGCACGACTTGAGCGCGCAGGTCCCTTCGGCATCCAGGACCGTGCGAAAGCGGTAACGCTCGAACAGCCGCGCGACGGCTTCGCGATCTTCCAAATCGACGCCGAAGATGCCGTCGCCTGAGAGGGGCCAGTTCTTCTCGCGCCGCAGGCCGACGACATGGCCGGGATAGCGGTCGGCGAAGTAGCGAAAAGCGTTGTAGCCGGGGACGCCGGCGACGCCCGTGACCAGCAGCGGCAGCGCGGTCGAGGCGCTCGGATCGCCGAAGTCCGGTTCGGCAAAATCTGGGCCTGAGGTCACGACGCCTTGACCTGCCGGTAGCGTCCGCTCTCGCGCGCGGCGGGCGAGACGGCGACCAGCGTCTCCAGAATCCCTTCCTGCACGATCTCGGTCCGCTGGTTGTAAAGCCGGCGGCGCCAGACGACCTCGCCCCGGGTCCGTCCCATGGCGTGCAGTTCCAGGATCTCGGTCACGACGTGGACCGTGTCGCCGAAGTAAATCGGCTTAGTGAAGCGCCAGCTTCGGATGCCGACGAACGCTTCGGTCTTCACCCGCGGCGAGTTAAGGCTCAATCCGGCGACGAACGACAGGCCCAGCAGCCCATGCGCGATCGGTTTCCCGAAGGGGGTCGTCTTCGCGTACTCGTGGTCGATATGGAGCGGATCGAAATCGCCTGTCAGGCAGGCGAAGTTCGTGACGTCGGTCTCGGTGATCGTTCGCGCGCCGCTGACCCAACGGTCTCCGACTTGAAGCTGATCGAAGAACAGGAGATCGGTCATCGAGTTTCCTTCGGAGCGGAGGTCACGCCTGCGGTTTCCATCCCGCTTCCGCTCTGCTGAATCAGGGTTGAGAGCTTCCGTCGTTCTGACGAGCGCGCCGTGAGGGCGCCAGGTTCGACTTCGTCGCGTCACGCTTCTCGAGGCCTGAGATCAGGCCTGAGAGCATGCGAGCGATCTCTTCCAGATGCAATTTCAGTTCCGAATGACGCTCCGAAGCGACCAGGTTTCGACGCCGGGCCAGTTCGAGCAGCGGGACGCATTCCTGCACCGATCCGCGGGCGATTCCGAAGAAGTTCCGGCGATCGGGCGTCGTGAATCGTCCGTTCCCTTCCGCTATGTTCGCGGCGATCGAAAGCGACGCCCGGTTCAGTTGATCGACGAGAAACCCATACCCGCGAGGAAAGGTCTCGGTTAGCGAGCAGGTCGCGTCCGCGAAGTCGACCGCCTTCTGATAGACGAGGAGCTTCTCGAAGGCGAATGTCATCGCTTGCTAGTAGGAAGAGCAGGGCAAGTCGCTGAATATTCGTGAATTCGCCGCACTCTCGATTCCAAGAAAGTAGTGAGTTGAGAGTAGACCGAGTCGAGCGATTCCGACCCCTACCCGTCTACTTACGACTCTCTCCGCTCTCCTCTCTATTTTTCGAGCTTCGCTCGAAAAATCGGGGCGACAGGATTCGAACCTGCGACCCTCTGCTCCCAAAGCAGATGCGCTAGCCAGACTGCGCTACGCCCCGTTGAACGATGCCGGACGTTCATCCGGCGTCGTAAGTCTAGTTAGACTGCGTAATTCGGACAATGGCGTTCGTATCGCTGTAGCCCGAGTTCCGCGACGTGGCGTCGGCACGATCGGGTTCGTCAGTCTCACCTTACGGAATCGCCCAGCTTGAAGCTGCCCAGTTGCCGGCCTACCCGGCCATCGACTGGCGACTCTGGCCGGTCAACCGTTCGAGCAGGGCTTCGAATTCCGCGTGGTTCTTGAAGCTGAGGGTCAGACGACCCCGTCCCTTGCCGTTCGACTTGATCGTGGCCTTGCACCCGATCGCGAAGTGCAAGCGGCGTTCCAATTCGGCGATCTGCTCAGGTTTCGCCGGACCGGACGCCTTTTTGCCGATCGTGCCGGCGATGGGGCGATCGGTCCCGTCCTCGCGATCGAGCTCTTCCTGAACGAGCTTTTCGATCGCCCGGACGGAGAGGCCTTCCGCCTTGATCCGGTCGGCCCAGTGGATCTGCAGGTCGTCGTCGCCCAGACGAAGCAGCGCCCTCGCGTGACCGGCGCTGATGTCGTTCTGTCGGACGGCGTTCTGCACCGACTCGGGCAGATCGAGCAGCCGCATCAGGTTGGCGATCGTCGCCCGGTCGATCTTCAGGCGTCCGGCCAGTTCCTCCTGGGTGGCGTCGTGTTCGTCGAGGTAGCGCCGAAACGAAAGCGCCTTCTCGATCGGATCGAGATCCTTGCGCTGCAGGTTCTCGACGATCGCCAGTTCGGCGACCAGTCGATCGTCGGCCTCGCGGATACGGACCGGGACGTGCGTCCAGCCCGCCAGCGTCGCCGCGCGGAGCCGCCGCTCGCCCGAGATCAGTTCGTACCGGTCGCCCCGCACGCGGACGAGCAGCGGTTGCAGCATCTCATGCGTCTTGAGGCTTTCCGAAAGCGAGGCGATCTCCGACTCGCCGAAGGTCCGCCGCGGCTGGAACGGGTTCTTGTCGATCAGGTCGATCGGCAGGAGTTCCGACGGGGCGCCATGCTCGGCAGCCTGTGCTTGCCCGATGAGCGGAGGGTGGTAGCCCTCCGTGCTTTCGACGTGAGAACCCGGCGTAGTCGGAGCATCGAACCACTCGGCGCCCGAAGCCGTATCGGAAGCGGCGCCGTCGTTCGTCTCTTCGTCGAAGCCGCCGAGCAGCGCCTCGATCCCTCGTCCCAGGCGCTTCGGTTTTTTAGTCGTCACGGTCCATCACCTCCATGCAAAGTTCCAGGTACGCGCGGGTGCCGCGCGAACGGGGTGCGTAGTTCAGTACGGCGCGAGCGTGGCTCGGCGCCTCGGTCACCGCGACGTCGCGGGGGATCACGGTCTCGAAGACGATCTCGCCGAAGAAGTCCCGGACCTCCTCGTCGACCTCGCCGGTCAGCTCCAGCGCGGGGTCGTACATCGTCAGCAGGATGCCGCAGAACTGCAGCTTGCCCGCGCGGGCCTGCATGACGTTGCGGATGACCTTGATCATCTGGGTCAGCCCCTCCATGGCGAAGTACTCGCACTGGATGGGCATGAGCACTTCGGTCGACGCCGCGAGGGCGGTCTGCGTCAACGTCCCCATCGACGGCGGACAGTCGATCAACGCCCAGTCGAACGACGCGACGGAGCTCGACAGGTGCTCGCGGATTCGCTCGGCCTGCGTCGCGGGGCCCTTCGCCAGCAGCTCGGCATCCTGAAAGTTGCGGCTGCCGGGCAGCATCTTCAGCCGGGGCAGATAGGTGTCGCGCCAGTGCTCGCGAAGCGGTTCGCGCTGGAGCAGGGGATGGCGCTCGGTCGGCGGCAGGCCCAGGCCGGTCGTCGCGTTGCACTGCGGGTCGAGGTCGATGAGCAGGCATTCCTTGCCCGCCATGGCCAGCGCAGCAGCCAGATTGACCGCCGTCGTGGTCTTGCCGACCCCGCCTTTCTGATTGGCGACGCAGACGATGCGAGCCAAGTCCGCCCCCGCTCTTCCGTGAGCGTACCGCTTCCGCTGCCGCCGAACCCGTTCGACGAGCGATCCCGAGTCGCGACCCGATCCGTCAGGTCGCGGTCGGAAGGATACCGCGGAGCGCGAATTCGGGGAAACGCCAGTTTCGCGCAGCGGGCAGGCTGAGCGGCGAAGGAAGCGCAGGCGAAGGTGAAGCCCGGAACGCGAAGCGAAGCGTCCGAGCGGCGAACAGGGAGAGTTGCGTTCGACGAGCGATTAAGGAGCGGCCCGAATCGCAAGCCGCCCGGCCGGCGTCAGCCGCAAGAGGAGTGCGGCCGGACGTCGCTTACGTCACGTTCACTTGAACGCCGGATCGATTCCTCTTGTCGCCTTCGGCGACCCCGATTGCGAAGCGATCGCGGCCACCCGGAGAAGACGCGCCCGCCGCGAGGTGCGCTCGCGGGCGGGTCGAATCGAAAGGCGTCTGCTACAAGTCAGTTCAGGGTCACGATCTCGCTGGGGTGGTCGAAAAAGGCCGACGTCGGCTGGCGGGGGCGCGCGGTCGTCGTGGGCCAGTCGAGGGTCGAGTATCTAGAATTTCGACCGCGACGCCTGGGCCGGCGCTTATCCCCGCCAAAGGAACGATACGCGCTGTCCACCCGAGAAGGCGACACTTTTCTTTGGACGACCTCGGAGGCTGCGATCTCCCCGGGCGGAGCGCCCAGCGGCGCGCTGATCGCAGCCCGCATGTTTCACGGGAAACGCATTCCCGGCAGACTCGCCCGCGACCGGCAAAGCCGCCGCGGTTTCACGTGAAACGATCCGCTCTTCACAGTGAGCCATCGCCTGACGACAGAAGGCTGCGTGTGTGCGATGCCCGCATCGCGTCAGCAGGGTGGGCATGCAAGGTTCGGCCGGCCCTTAAGCATGCCCACCCTTCCTTCGGAGATGTGGGCATGGCACACGGAACCGTCGAGCCTGAGGAATGAGCCTGGTCCCATGGGGAGGTCAGGTATCGCCTGAAGACGACAAGCCGCTGGGTCGCGTCTGCTCAGGTCGCCAAAACGAAAAACGGCGGCCGGGTAATCGGCCGCCGTACGTTTCAAAGTAGCCGTCAGGCGATGCCTGACCTATCGGACTCGGAGGGCTGACACCCTCCGCTCGCCTGATGAAGAGCGGTGGCTCTCGCTCACTCCACCGGGTTGATCACCAGCCCGCTGAGGAGCTTGGGATAGAAGTAGGTGCTCTTGGCCGGCATCCGCTCGCCGAACTGGCTGACCGATTCGATGTGGCCCAGCGTGGCGGGCATGACCAGGATGCCGGCGTCGAACGGGCCCCAGGCAGGATCGCCGTTGGTCATGCCGTCGACGACCTCTTCCACGAGGTGGACGTACTTCGGCTTGATGTGGGGATCGCGGCCCAGCTTCTTCTCCAGCAGCAGCGTGTGGAGTATCGCCACGCCCAGCGTGCGCCAGACGTCCGAATGCTCGGCGGCGAGCGCCTTCAGTTCCTCGCGGCCCTGATCGGTCAGGTGGACCAGCGACCATTTCTTGTCGGCCTGAGTCATGATCGCGAAGGCGTCCTGACCCCCTTCGGTTTCGATCTCGTCCCACAGCGGGCCCGCCTGCTCGATCCCTTCGCCCGCCGGTTCGACCAGGAACGAGCCGCCCAGTTTCTCGATCAGCGACTGCTGCGTCAGGCCGGGCAGGCCCGTCAGGAGGCGATGCGTGGGAAGCACGATCATCCCCGGGTCCTGCATCGAGATGAACATCATCAGGACGAAGTTCGCCGGGTGCTCGCTATCGAGCTGGCCGCCGTTCTGCTCCTTGAGCCAGT
This sequence comes from Lignipirellula cremea, assembly GCF_056501455.1. Lineage (NCBI taxonomy): Bacteria > Pseudomonadati > Planctomycetota > Planctomycetia > Pirellulales > Pirellulaceae > Lignipirellula > Lignipirellula cremea. The sequence goes on along the minus strand of NZ_CM151415.1, from coordinate 2,179,088 downwards.
TGCGATAGTTGCAGGCCGTCTCGTATCGATGATGGCCGTCGGCGACGAAGACCGGCTTGGGTCCCAGCAGCTTGGAGACGTCGCCGATCGTCCGGACGTCGCTCACGGGCCAGACGCGATGCACGACGCCCAGGTGATCGGTCGCCTCGAGCGGATTGGCGCCGACGATCTTCTCTTCGAGCAGGTTCTGAACGACGTTCTCGGCGTCGGGATAGATGCCGAAGATCTGGCTCAGATTCGCCTTGCAGGCCTTGGTCAGCTTCAGGCGGTCTTCCTTGGCGCTGGCGTGCGTTTCTTCGTGGGGATAGATCCGCCCCTCTCCGAACGGTTCCAGCCGCACGCGGCCCATGAAGCCCCGCCGGCAATACTCGACGCCGCCGTACGTGAAGACCTGGTGGTAGACGTACAGGCAGGGATCGGGCTCGGTCGACAGCACGCCGTCCCGCTTCCAGTTGCGGAAGAACTGGGCCGCGCGGGAGTAGCGGTTGTTCTGGTCGTCGTCGCCCGGCTCGTCGCGGTTGAGGATCAGGCGCACGACGTTGCAGGGATGCTTCTTGTAGAGCTGGTCCTGCAGATCGGGCGAGATCACGTCGTACGGCGGAGCGATCACGTCGCTCAATGCGCCGATCTGGCCAGCGTCGTATCGAATGCCGCGAAAGGCGTGTACATCCGCCATGGAGAGTCGTTCCTGCGTCAGCTTCGGGTCGAACCGGAAAGGGGCCGATTCTAGCAGGATTCGGAAATGGCGCGCCGCGAGGCGTCGCCTTGGCGAGCGGAGGGTGTAAGCCCTCCGTGTCTACTCGACGCGTGAACCGCTTTCCGACCACGGAGGGCTCACACCCCCCGCTCGCCCCGGACAAAGAAAAACGCCCGGCGATGGGTTCGCCGGGCGTTTCGGATTTCCAGTCAGCGTCGGATCGCTGCCGCTTAGTAGCGGTAGTGATCGGGCTTGAAGGGGCCTTCGACGGGAACGCCGATGTAGTCGGCCTGCTCCGCGGAGAGCTTCGTCAGCTTCACGCCGAGCTTGCCGAGGTGCAGCCGGGCGACCTCTTCGTCCAGCCGCTTGGGCAGGACGTGGACGCCGATCGGGTACTTCTCCGCCGAGTTGAACAGTTCCATCTGGGCGAGCACCTGGTTCGTGAACGAGGCGCTCATCACGAACGAGGGGTGACCCGTCGCGCAGCCGAGGTTGACCAGGCGACCTTCGGCCAGCAGCAGGATCGAGCGACCGTGCGTGAAGGTATAGCGATCGACCGGGCCGCCGACGTCCTGGTCGTCCTTGATCCGGAGACGCTTGACGCCCTTGGTCGCCTGCAGGCCGGCGACGTCGACTTCCAGGTCGAAGTGGCCGATGTTGCAGACGATGGAGTCGTTCTTCATCTGCTCCATGTGCGACGCCATGATGATGTCGCGGTTGCCCGTCGTGGTGACGAAGATGTCGCCCTCGGTGCAGGCCTCGTCGATGGTCGTGACCTCGAAACCTTCCATCGCCGCCTGCAGGGCGTTGATGGGATCGATCTCGGTCACGATCACGCGAGCGCCGTAGCGCTGCATGGAGTGAGCGCAGCCCTTGCCGACGTCGCCGTAACCGCAGATGACGACCACCTTGCCGGCGACCATCACGTCGGTCGCGCGCTTGATGCCGTCAGCCAGCGATTCGCGACAGCCGTACAGGTTGTCGAACTTGCTCTTGGTGACCGAGTCGTTGACGTTGATGCAGGGGGTCTTGAGCGTCCCCTTCTTGTGCATCTGGTACAGGCGGTGAACGCCTGTGGTGGTCTCCTCCGAGATGCCGCGGATGTTCGCGAGCATTTCGGGGTACTTGTCGTAGACCATCGCGGTCAGGTCGCCGCCGTCATCGAGGATCATGTTCAGCGGTTCGCCGCTGGGCATGAACAGGGTCTGTTCGATGCACCAGTCGAACTCCTCGTTGTTCATTCCCTTCCAGGCGTAGACCGGGACGCCCGTTTCCGCGATCGCGGCGGCGGCCTGATCCTGGGTCGAGAAGATGTTGCAGCTGCTCCAGGTGACCTCGGCGCCGAGCGCGGTCAGCGTCTCGATCAGGACCGCCGTCTGGATGGTCATGTGCAGGCAGCCGGCGATGCGGGCGCCGGCCAGCGGCTTCTCTTTGCCGTATTTTTCCCGCAGAGCCATCAGGCCCGGCATCTCGTTTTCCGCGAGCATGATCTCCCGGCGGCCGAGGCCGGCCAGGGCCATGTTCTTGACCTTATAAGGCAGACGGGTTTCCGTTTGCGACACGAGCGACTTTCCTTGAGGGCGAAGGCAATCAGGCGTCCGAAAGCGATCGGCGGACGCCCCGAGCGAAGCCCGATGGTTCCGGGCGAAGCATCTGGGCGGGCCGAGACGACTCCGTTCGGTCAACCGAGACGAACGCTTAAGTTTAACAATCTAACTGCAATTGCCGATTTTTTCCAAACCCCTGGCGCCGGATACGACATCTTTCCGGCGAGCGGAGGGCGTCAGCCCTCCGTGTCTTTCTCGCGGGTACGACCGGACCGGAACACGGAGGGCTGACGCTCTCCGCTCGCCCCATTCGAGTTACCGATCCTGCTTACGCAGCGCCGCGTCGGCGCGTTCGGCGAAACGTCGCACCGCGGCAGACTCTTTCCGGCCGGGAGAGACTTCCACGCCGCCGGCGACGTCGACGCCGAACGGTTTCGCCTGCTCGATCGCCCCGGCGACGTTCTCCGGGGTGAGTCCCCCGGCCAGCAGCCAGCGCACGCCGGGCCAGTCGGCGAAGACGGTTTCGAGGTCGGCCCAGGGGAGGGTCGCCCCTGTCCCGCCCCACGCCCCCGGACGGTACGCGTCGAGGAGAAGGGTCTCCGCTGCCCGGATTCCCGCAGCCTCCATCCGCCGAAAGTACGCCTCCACCGCTGCCTGCGGCGAATTGACGCATCGAATCGCGCGGATGATTTTCAAGTCGGTGAGAGCGGCTTCGACGTCAGGCGGCTCGTCGCCATGGAGCTGAACGCAGTCGAGGTCGCATTCCTCTGCCGCGCGACGGATCGCCTTGGGCGATTCGTTGACGAACACGCCGACGCGGACCAGATGCGTCGGGATCGCGTCCGCCACGGCCGATCGTCGCTCGGGAGCCAGGAAGCGCTTGCTGCCCGGGAAAAAGTTGAGCCCGACCGCATCGACGGCGCTTCCCTCCCAGCCGGCGAAGTCGGCAGGATCGGTACAGCCGCAGATTTTGATGCGAATCGGAGGGGAAGGGTCGGGCACGCGAGGCTCAGGGCACGGAATCAGGGGCAGCCGGTCATCCTATTCCGAGGGGACGTCGCGGACGAGTCGCCCGCTTGCGCCGGGAACGTGACCTATATGGAGATAGATGATAGGCGCCCGAAGTCCGCATTGCGGAGCTCGCGGCCCCGCCGACGCACCTTTCTTCGATTCGACGCGTATGTCTGCATCCAACCGACCGATCGCCGGCGCCTCGAACTGTCGCGGGCGCTACTGCCGGCTGTCGCGAGTCTTCCTGATGAGCGGGCTCGGCGCGATCGTGCTGGGCGCCGCGTTCTGGCCGCCCGACGCGGTGCAGCGTCGTCTGGCCGTTCGCATGACGTTCGCCGAAAACCTTTCGGAAACCGATCGCCAGGCGAAACTGGCGGAAGTCGAAGCCACGGTCGCCGACGCCAGCGAACGGGCGCTGTGGGCGGCGGAAGCTGACCAGACGGGGAAGCCGAAAGCGTTCGTCTTCGCGAAGTTGGCTTCGTTCCTGCCGACGTCGGTCCGCGCGGAATCGACGCTGGTCGCGTCGCCACTCAAAAGCGACGGCGAACTGGTCGGCGTCGAGATCGCTCTTTCCGATTCCGACAGCCTGCGAGCCGAGCGGTTCGCTCAGGCGATCGTGCGGAGCTTCGACGAAGCATCCGTTATCGCTGATCCTGCCGCGACGTCAGTCGCCGTTCCGCAAGCTTCCGACTCGGCGAAGGTCGCCGAACGGGAACAGGCGCTCGCATCGATTCGTCGCGAGCAGGACCGGTTGCGGAAAGCTTTGGACGAACACTTCGAAGAACTGCGCTCCTTGCGTTCGGAACTCGCGGACGAAACCGGTTCCAGTCAGAAGAGCGTCAGGGAGAAGCAGTCGACTGCCGACTCCGCGGCGGCGCCGGGCGTTAGCGATCTGGGCGGCGTCAATGCTCAGCCGACGTCGTTCAACGCGTCGACGCTGAAGAACGTCCTGTGGCAAGTCTCGCCCAGTCTGCCGCAGGCCGACATCGAGCGTCGACTCGCGGATCTCGACGCCGATATCGCGGCGAAGAAGGCGGCGCAGAAAGAACTGCTCAGCAAGTTCACGGCGCATCACCCGGTCGCAACCGCGCTCGGCGTCGCCATCGAACGGCTGGAGCGCGATCGACGCGAACTCGCGAAGCTTTTCGCGCCGTCGAACGATCCCGTCCCGACGCCTCCCGCGCAGTCGTTCGTCCCCCCACCCGTCGTGCCGGAGCCGGTCGCTCCGCAGCCGGTCGTTCCCAACCAGATCGCTCCGCAGTCGATCGTGTCACAGCCCGTTGCTCCGCAATCGAATTCGACGCCTCCGGAATCGCGGCCCGCTCCGGCGCCTGAAAAGGTCGCGCCCGAACTGAAGGCTTCTCCGACGGTCGAGGAGAAACACGATGACGAGGCCGCGAAGCAGGCGGCTGCCGCGGAAATCGCAGCCAGCAAGCAAGCAGTCGCCGCAGCGCTCGAACGGGCGATTCGCTCGGAAGAGATAATGAAGGAAGAACTCCGTTCGCTCTCGGAAGCAGCGCAGGCGCTGTCCGCGGAAGGGGCGGCCGAATCGCAGGGAACGCCCGCAAAGTCAGTCGTCCCGGCTGCGGCGAGTTCGTCGGTACTACGTGCCGAGATCGTCGATCTGGAAGAGACCGGGAGCGTGCAGATGCGTTTCGCGCTCCTGCTGGTCGGATCGCTGCTGTTCTCCGGAGTGATGACTTCCCTCGCCTGGCTGGTCGGTCGCGAACGGGCGATCGGATCGGCCGAAGAGGTCCGCCTGGCGTCGGGTCTGCCGGTCGTCGGTCAATCGACGGCAGGTCTGCTCGATCGCAAGCCGAAGCGGAACGTCGCCTCGGTCGCCGTCTCGAGCAGCCTGAAGCTGGTCGAAGGCGCTGCGTTCGCGACAGCCGTGTTCTGCGTCGCGGCGCTCGCGGCGGAGAACCCTCGCTGCGAACAGATCCTCCGCCAGCCGCTCGCCATCGCGTGGCAGGCGCTTCAAAGCCTGACGTAGAAGAGGGGCCATTTTCGGTCATCAGGATCGAAGGCTCTGTGTGCCATGCCCACGTCGCGGAGCAGCGTGGGCATGTTAGGTTCGGGCGGCCCTCAGCATGCCCACCCTGCTGGCGCGATGTGGGCATGGCACACGGAAGTGTCGGAACCTGACGTCGAACGCTAGACGAGCCAGTAGTTTCGTCAGCGGCAAAACCGTCAGCTTGATCGACGGGCTTGCAGACGCTGAAGCGAAGCTCGGCAGGTCGCGGCGACTTTGCCGGCCCGCGGGCGTTCTGTTCGCGCGTCGGATGCTTCGCGGCGCGACCGAATCGACCGGCAAGACCGGCTGGCGCCGTTCCTCCGCAAGTCGCGTCTCTCGCGAGCCGAAAAAGGTACAGGCGTCGTTTCGGTCGTAGTCGATCGAGCGGCGCCTCCGGCACGCGCTGATCCCCTGCACGCTGCGCCCGAACGAACGACGGCGAACTTCTTTCGTCGTTTCGATTCGTCGCGCGGCACGGCGCCGCCGCTTCCGCTGATCGTTCGCGATCGATTCCCGACGGTCGACCGAACGCAACTCCCACTCGTACCCAGGCGAACGGATTCATGTACGAGGCGCTCTTCCGACTGAGCTCGCGCCCCTTCTCGCCCTACCCCCGCACGGATCGTTTCTTTCCGTCGACGGAAATCGAACAGGCCCGCTCCAGCGCCCTGCGTTCGATTTCCCGCGGCGAAGGCGTCACCGTGGTGATCGGCCCTCCCGGCACGGGCAAGACGTTGCTCTGCCGGATGATCGAAGAAGCTTTCGCGGGCGACTTCCGGATCGTCTCGCTGCAGGGCGTGCGTCTGGCGACGCGGAAGGCCCTGCTGCAGAACCTGCTGTTCGGTCTGGGGCTGCCTCATCGCGGGGGCGAAGAGAACGACTTCCGTCTGGACGTCCTCGCCAGCGCGAATGACGAGAAGGCCTCGCCCCGCGGAATGCTGCTCGTCATCGACGAAGCCGATCTGCTGCCCCTCCGCGTCCTGGAAGAGTTGCGGCTGCTCGCCAACGTCGTGCAGGGGGGCGAGCCCCGGATCCGCCTGGTGCTCGCGGGCGGTCCGTCGCTGGACGAGAAGCTGTCGCATCCGCGGATGGAGGCGTTCCAGCAGCGGCTCGGCATGCGTCGCTATCTGCATCCCTGGAACCGCGAAGAGACGCGGAACTACATCCAGTCGCAGTGGCGTCGGGTCGGCGGGTCGCCCGAAGCGGTCTTCGACGAAAACGCGTACGTCGCGATCTATCACGCGACGACCGGGTTCCCTCGCGCGGTGAATCAGCTCTGCGATCATGCGCTGGTTCTGGCGGCGGAAGCGGGCGCGACGCGCATCGACGCCCATCGCATCGAAACGGCGTGGGCCGACCTGCAGCAGCTTCCTCTGCCGACGAAGGAGCCCGCCACGTTCGCCGGTCGCTCAGGCATCGTGGAGTTCGGCGCCCTGGCCGACGAGCCTGCGCGTTCGACGACCGCCTTCGTTTCGGTGACGGAGGAAGAGGACGCCGACGCAGTCGAGCCGGGCGTCTACGACTTCGGTTTCGAATCGAATTCCCTCCGCGATCGGGAGACTTGGCTCGCCATTCCGCAGGTCGACCTCGCCATTCCGCAGGTCGACGAAGAAGCCGACGCGTACGAAGAGCCGGTCGGCTGGGATCCGTTCGCCGAGTCGTTCGACGAGGAGGCGCTGGTCGAGGATCGGGTCTCCCGCATCGCTCCTTCGCCGGCGGCATCGTTCGAGGCCCGCTCGGCTTCGCCCGGCTCCATGCGCAAGGATCCCGCTCGCACGGCTCCTGCGGTCCGAGAGACGCCGAAGGCCGACGCGAAGTCGCGGGAGGATCGCGCTCGCACGATTCGGGTCGAATCGGCCGAGCGGGATCGTAACGATCGTATCGAGGCGCCGCGTCAGGAATTGCGCGGGTCACTCGAGCAGGATCTGCTGGATGCGACGTTGCAGATTTCGCCCCTGCGATTCGCCCCGGCGGATGATCGTGACCTAATTTTGGTAGAGGAAGACGTGCGCGAAGAGGCTCCCCGGGCAGAGTCGGGAGCCGTCGTCGATTCCCGGCAGCTTTTCGCACGGCTCCGCCAGACTCATTGATCTCTCCGCTGTAACGGGGGCCGCGCTGACGGATCGGTCAGCGCCAGGTCGCTCGCCGTGCGGAGGGAAACTCCGTGCGGCTTTCAGAGCGACGTCGAATTCGAGCAGCCGAGCGGTGAAGCGCCTCCCTGATTCACGGGAAGACTTCGCCCTCGCCGGATTCGCGATCTCGGCCGCGACTTCCGGCAGACCCGTCGCGGTCTGAGAATCGAATGTCTGCACGCCCCGAATCGCCCGCCGCCTTTAAGCCGCAGCTCTCGCCCAAGGCCGCCGAACTGGGGGGCCTGTCGGCGATGCGTCAGACCATGAGCGAGTTCTCGCTCGACAGTCTGTCGTCGCTGCTGGATGACGAGTTGTCCCTCGAAGCGGATGCACCGCCGGCCCCCCAGGCCGCCGCCCCCGCGCCGGTTCCTGCTGCGACGATGCCCGTCGCGATACCGCCGGCGGAGACGTCGCACGCGACGATGCCGGTTGCCCGGATTTCCGACGTTTCGGCGCCGACCGAACTCGTTTCGCCCGCGAACGCGCGACTGTCGGCGCTGACGCAGCCGCATGCGAACGTTCGCAAGTCATCGCTCGAAGAGACGCAGCTCTACAAGTCGACGCCGCAGCCGACGATCGACCTGTCGGTGGTGCGCCGCTCGGCCAGCGAACCGACGCAGGCTTTCACCGGTCACCTGCACGACTATCTCGACGCCTCGGCCACGATCCCCGCGGTCGTCGATCCGAAGAAGTCGAGCGTGCCCGAAACGGGCTTCGGGTCGCCAGCGGACAGCGACGCGACGGATCTTTCGGGACTGACGCAGCACATGCCGCTGTCGGTCGGCGATATGACCGGAGCGTTTCACGTGCCCGCGCCGCCCGTCGCGAGCGCTGCGGAAACCTTCGTCACGCAGCCGATCGTCGAACTCGCCCCGGAGGCGCCGGTCGCCTCGAACCTGGCCGCGTTCTTCGAGGGGGCGCCGCGTCGTACGACCGACGCGCGGTGGGAGGCGGCAGTCGAGTCGGATCGTCAGTTCACGACGATGCTGCTCTCCGAGATGGACGAGCTTCCCTGGCAGGCCGAGTTGCGGAAGCCTGCCCCTGAGATCGCGCAGTCATCGTTCGCGACGGTCGAAAGCCCTTCGCCGATCCTTGACGCGGCGTCCGCTGCCCAGCCCGTGATGCCCGTTTCGCCGGAATCGCCGGCGCTTGATTCCGGCGCGTTCGACGTGCTCGAAGTCGCAGGAGCGGAGCAGGCTTCCGTCGCGGCGGCGCTGGCGTCGCAACCGCATCTCGCGCCGGAGGAAGCTCCCGCCGTCGCGAATGTACCGGCCCCCTTCCCGGAACCGACGCACGAACTTCGCGAGCTGGCAGCGTTCCTGCTCGATCGCTTCACGCCGGGCGTGTCGACCGTCGTGGCGCTCGTCGGCTGCGAAGCGACGGGTCCCGGCTCCGCGGCTTCGCTCGCAATCGCCGCCGCGGTCGCGGACGCGACGGGCGTCTCCACGCTGGTCGTCGACGGCGACTTCGCGAATCGCGAGATCAGCGCCGCGTGCGACCACGCCGCGTCGCCCGGTTTCGCGGAAGCGCTGGGACAGCCGGCGATAGGACGCAATCTCGCGCATCCGGTCGGGCGAGAAAACCTCAGCCTGCTGCCGGCTGGCGACGCGCTCCCCGAAGCATCGGACGCGCGCGCCTGCGTTTCCGCCTGGATCGCGAAGGCGAAGCAGGAATTCGGTTTGATTCTCGTCTGGGTCGGCGCCGGCGAAGGGGAGATCGCGCGGAGACTCTGCCGCGCGGCCGATGCGTCGCTGCTGCTGGCGGTCGTCGATCGGGATCGACCGTCGCGGATCGAAGCCGCCGCGGAGCGCCTTCGCTCGTCGAACGCGCGGACGATCGGCGTCGCGCTCGTTCGCTAATTCGTCTCCAAGGCGAGCGGAGGGCGTCAGCCCTCCGTGTCCTGCTCGAGCGAAACGATCGAACAGCGCTCCGGTAGACTTGAAATTGACGGCGCCGCGACGATGACGCGCGGGGCTGAAGGACTGAGGGCTGAGACCCTCCGTTCGCCTGGGATTCGTTTCGATTCGCTTAGGGAATAGACCGTTGACCTCCTGTCTCGTCACCGGCGGCGCCGGGTTCATCGGTTCGCACCTGGTCGAAGCGCTGGTCGCCGAAGGGCATCGCGTGCGCGTGCTCGACGACCTGTCGACCGGCTTCGCGAAGAACCTCGCGACCGTTCAGAGCGACGTCGAATTCGTTCAAGGGAGCGTCCTCGACGCCGATCTCGTCCAGTCGCTGACCGACGGCGTGGAGTGGGTCTTCCACCAGGCCGCGATGGCGTCGGTGCCCAAGAGCGTCGATCGCCCGCTCGATAGTCACGCTGCGACCGCCACGGGCGCGCTGACGGTGCTAGATGCCTCGCGTCGCAGCGGCGTAAAACGCGTCGTGTTCGCCGGCTCGAGCAGTTGCTACGGCAACCAGCCCTTCGCCTCGAATCGCGAAAGCGACCTCCCGGCGCCCCTGTCGCCCTATGCCGCGGCGAAGCTGGCGGGAGAGTACTACTGCCGCGCGTTTCACGAGACGTACGGCTTGCAGACCGTCGTCCTGCGGTACTTCAACGTCTTCGGACCCCGGCAGGATCCGTCGGGCCCTTACGCGGCGGTCATCCCCATCTTCATCGAGCGGATGCTGGCCGGTCAGGCGCCGAAGATCAACGGCGACGGCTTGCAATCCCGCGACTTCACCTACGTCGCCAACGTCGTGCAGGGCAACCTGCTGGCCGCGAAGGGATCGTTTCCGACCGGCACGTTCAACCTCGCATCGGGCAAGTCGTACTCGCTGCTGGATCTCGTCGCGACGATCAACGAATTTCTCGGCGCCGAGATCGAGCCCATCTTCGGCCCCGTCCGCGCAGGCGACGTGAAGTTCTCGCAGGCGGATATCACCCTCGCGAGGAGCGTCCTCGGCTTCGAGCCGAGCGTCCCCTTCCGCGACGGCCTCGAACGAACCATCGAATCGTTTCGCGGGGCGCTTACGGCGGGCGCGTAAAGGAGTCTGGTAGTAGTCAGACGAGCCTTAAATCTCATCTTCTCCTCCGGGTGCCACTGGCTCCGCCAGTGCTTTTCCGGAGGCCGGATCGCTCGGGTTGGACGACCCTTCAAGATGCAGCACTGGCGGAGCCAGTGGCACCCGAAACTCTTCGATCAACCTGACGTATAAGGCTTGCCGGACTCGTAGGTCAGGCCGTGCCTGACGACCGCACGAAGCCGGCCTGCATCTAGATCGGAATCGATCGAAGTAGCCGTCAGGCACGGCCTGACCTACAAAAGCTTGCCTGCCATCGCAGCGAGTACCAGGTTTCCGGCAGGCGAGGGCGCCAGCCCTACAGAGATGCGTCCGACGTCAAGTAAGATGCGACGCTTTCGCAGCTCCGCTACGTCAGGTCTTTCGCGTTGACCGCTCCGTCTGATACGTCGTCGATGTCGAGCGGATCGCCCGAACCGCGTACCGTCGTCGCGGTCGCGACTTACAACGAGCGGGAGAACGTCGCCGATCTGCTGGACGCGATCTTCGCGAACCTGCCGCAGGCGGACGTCCTGATCATCGACGACGGCTCGCCCGACGGGACGGGACAGTACGTCGACGAGCGGGCGAAGACCGAGCCGCGGCTCTTCGCCATCCATCGCTTGGGCAAGCTGGGGCTCGGATCGGCGACGGTCGCCGGCTTCCGCTGGGCGCTGGAGCGGAATTACGACGTCGTCGTCACGATGGACGCCGATTTCAGCCATCCGCCCGTCGTGCTGCCCGAGCTGGTGCGAATCCTTCGGGAACGCCCCGAAATCGACGTCGCGATCGGCAGTCGCTACGTCGCGGGGGGAGGCATCGACGGCTGGCCGCTGAAGCGCCGGATCGCCAGTCTGGCGGTGAACGCCTACGCCAGGACGTTGCTCAGGCTCCCGATCCGCGATTGCAGCGGCGCTTTCCGGGCGTATCGGGCGAGCGTGCTTCGTCGCCTCGACCTCGACTCGATCCGCAGCCAGGGATATTCTTACCTGGAAGAGATTCTCGCCCGGCTGCAGCGGATCGGCGCCCGATTCGCGGAAACGCCGATCACCTTCGTCGACCGGACGCGGGGATCTTCCAAAATCAACCTGCGCGAAGCCGCCTCGGCCCTGGGGATCATCCTCCTCATGGGGCTGCGACTGCGGTAGAGCGTGCGCATTTGCACGGGCGACCGGGACGTCAAATAGGCGAGCGGAGGGTGTCAGCCCTCCGTGTCTTCTGCGCGAAGACAGGTCCGGACCACGGAGGGCTGACACCCTCCGCTCGCTAATGAAACAGCTCGAACGGAGTCTCGATGGCGACTGAAACGTCCGCGCCGACGCTGGCAGAACTGCCGGGCATGCTGGCGGCGCGCGACGACGTTCGCGAGACCGCCGAACGGCTCGCCCGGGGGGAGAAGGTTTCCTGGGAACAGATCGGCGGATCGAGCCTGGCCCTGTTTCTGGCCACGCTGAGGAAGATCGCTCCCGGTCCGATCGCGGTCGTCCTGCCGACGGACGACGATCTCGACGCGCTGGCCGCGGATCTGGAGTTCTTCGAGTCGCCCGGCATCGAATTCGCCAGTTCCATTTCTCAGGAGCGCGGCTCGCCCGTCTGGACCGAGCGCGAGGGCCAGCGGCTGAACGTGCTGACGGAATTGGCGCGGAGCGCGGCGAGTCGCTCGAAATCGAAGGCGTCGCCGCTGGTGCTGGCGACGACGAACGCCCTGCTGCAGACCGTTCCCAGCGCCGAGAGCCTGGCGCGGGGGCGGATCTCGCTGAAGAAGGGCGAAACGCTCGACGTCGACGAACTGCAGGAACGGCTTTTCCATGGCGGACTGAAGCATGTCCCGCAGGCGGAGCAGCCGGGGGATTTCGCGCGCCGCGGCGGCATCCTGGACGTCTATCCGCTGGGGGTCGAAAAGCCTTTCCGGCTGGAGTTCTTCGACGACGTGCTCGACTCGATCCGCGAGTACGACGCCCAGTCGCAGCGCAGCCTCGGCCCGAAAGACTCCTGCGATCTGCTGCTGGAACTTGACGACGAGACGCCGAATCAGACGCTGCTGGAGCATCTGCCGCAGGGCTCGTGGCTCGTGCTGGTCGAACTCGACAAGATCGATCGCCAGGCCCGCGCGATGAAGGAGCGGCACGGCGAGCTTCCCGATTTGCGGACGCTGCCCGATCTGCTGAAGCAGGCTCAACCCTTCGGAAAGCTGCTCGCGTCGCAGTTGCCGACGGGCGCGACCGACCGGGTCTTCGCGCTCGGCGTCGACACGGTCCAGCGGCTGCAGGTCGGGCTTGACCGGGCGCAGGAAGAGCTCGACCGCCTGCTGCCGGACAACCGCGTCTACGTCGTCTGTCCGACCGACGGCGAGGCCGATCGCCTGCGACAGTCGCTCAAGGAACTGGTCGATCGCAACGCGACGCATCTGAAGTTCCTCGTCGGCTGGATCAGCGAGGGCTTTCGCCTGCGTCGCGAGCGGACGATCGTCGTCAGCTCCAACGAGATTCTGGAACGGGGTCGCCAGCGTCCGCTGCCGAAGGCCCATCGCACGAAGGCGATCGACTCCTTCACCGATCTCCGCGACGGCGATCTGGTCGTCCATCTGTCGCACGGGATCGGGCGCTTCCGCGGGATGAACATGCTCTCCAAAGGAGGCTCCGTCGAGGAGCATCTGGAGATCGAATTCCGCGGCGGCGTGAAGGTCTACGTCCCCGCGTCGCGGATCGACCTGATCCAGCGTTACATCGGAAGCAGCAAGCTCCGTCCCACGCTGGCGACGCTGGGAAGCAAGACCTGGCAGAAACAAACCGAAGCCGCGCGCGAGGCGGTGGAGGATCTCGCGCAGGAGATGCTGGAGGTCCAGGCCGAGCGATCGCTGCGACTCGGGATCGCGTTCAACCGCCAGACGGAATGGCTGGAGGAGTTCGAGCGAACGTTCCCCTATGAAGAGACGCCCGACCAGGAGCGGGCGATTCACGCCGTCGGCGTCGACATGGCGCTCCCCAAGCCGATGGACCGCCTGATCTGCGGCGACGTCGGCTTCGGCAAGACCGAGGTCGCGATGCGAGCCGCGTTCCGTGCGGTGGAAAACGGCTATCAGGTAGCGATCCTCGCCCCCACGACGGTCCTCGTGGAACAGCACTTCCAGAGCTTTCGCGCGCGCATGGCGGCGTTCCCCCTGCGGATCGCGCGGCTCAGCCGGTTCTGTTCACGCGACGAAGAGAAGCTGAACGTCAAAGGAATCGCCGCCGGCGACGTCGACATCGTCATCGGGACGCATCGCCTGGCTTCGAAAGATATCAGCTTCTTCAAGCTGGGCCTGGTCGTCATCGACGAGGAACAACGCTTCGGCGTCGAGGTGAAGGAGCGCCTGAAGCGGACGTATCCCGAGGTCGACGTCCTCACGCTTTCGGCGACGCCGATTCCGCGCACGCTGCATATGTCGCTGGTCGGCATCCGCGACATCTCGAACCTGGAAACGCCTCCCCGGGCGCGGCAGGCGATCGAAACGAAGGTCAGCCGATTCGATCCCGACATGATCCGCGAGGCGGTCATTCGCGAACTCGATCGGGGCGGGCAGATCTACTTCGTCCACAACCGCGTGCACGATATCGAGGAGCTGCGCGAGCGCCTGAAGCGGATCGTCCCTGAGGCGAAGATGCGCGTCGGCCATGGCCAGATGGCGGAGACGGCGCTCGAAAAGGTGATGGTCGACTTCGTCCAGGACAAGTTCGACATGCTCCTGGCGACGACGATCGTGGAGAGCGGTCTCGACATTCCGAACGCCAACACGATCTTCATCGACGAGGCGGACAAGTACGGGCTCGCCGATCTGCACCAGCTTCGCGGTCGCGTCGGACGGGCAGGCCGCGACGCCTACGCCTACTTCCTGGTCGACCCGGGCAAGCTCCTCAACTCGACGGCCGCCCGGCGGCTGACGGCGATCGAGGAGTATTCCGAGATGGGCGCCGGGTTTCAGATCGCGATGCGCGACCTGGAAATTCGCGGCGCGGGCAATCTGCTGGGCTCCCAGCAGAGCGGCCACATCGCGGCGGTCGGATACGAGCTCTACTGCCGGCTCCTGGAGGAGGCCATTCGCCGTAAGAAGAAGGAGGCTCCCCCCCTGCGGATCGAGGTCGAAGTCGATCTGCCCGGGACGGCCTACCTGCCGGACGATTACATCGGCGATCGCCGGGCGAAGATCGATCTCTACCGGCGCCTTAACCGGATCGATCGGTTCGACGAACTTTCGTCGATGCGGGAGGAGATGATCGACCGTTTCGGCCCGCTGCCGACGCAGGCGGAGCGATTTCTGGACGTGATCGAGGTCCGTCTGGAGGGAGCTGTCTGGGGAATTTCCAAGATGTTCGTCGAAGATGGACGATTGATGTTGAAGATCGACTCGAAAGAACGGAAAGAGGCGCTGTCGCAGCGCAGCAAGCGCCGCATCCGGACAGCTGACGACCGAACCAGCTTCGCGAACGTTCCCGAAGGGGCGCGAACCGAAGAGGGTTACCTCGCGTATGCAAAAGCGCTCTTGCGATTCGCGGCGACCTCTACGTAAAAGAATCGCCCCGTGCGCATGGATCGCACGGATTTCCAGATCCCCGCTGCATGGCAAGGAAGCCGATGCCGCTCGATCGAACGCCCGAATCCCGATTCGTTCGCCGCGCCCCTTCCGGCGCGGGCGGGTTCGTCGCGGTCTTCGCGGGTCTCGCGCTGATTCCGTTGTCGGCGACGCTGCTCGCCCAGGCGCCGGGTCAGTTTTCGGAATCTCCCGGCAGTTACGGTCCGCCGGGCAGCTACGACCCCCAGGACGGATACGGCGGCCAGCCCGCCGTGCAGGCCCTTCCGCTTGCGACTCCGCCCTATGCGATGCAAGCGCCGCCGGCCGGTCAGCCGTCGGTCGGATACCCGGGCCAGACGCCGCCGGGCGGATACGCCCCCCCGCAACAGGTCCCCTCCGTTCCGCTCGGTTCGCCCTACGGTCCGGCCCCGTCCGGGTCTGCTGCGATGGGACCCGTGCCAGGTCTCGGCCAACCGCAGAATCTGCCCCCTGAGCTGCCTCCGACGGATTCCGCGACTGAGGCGTCCAGACCGTCCGGCGTTGCCGTCGACGAGACGCCTGTCGCGGAAGGCGAACTGTTCGAGTCGGCGAAGGTCGTCGCTCGCGTCGGTCGGGAAACGATCCTGGCGGGCGACATCCTGGGGATGGTGAACCAGCAGATCCAGGCCGCCGAGAAGACGGTCCCGAAAGAACAGCTTCCCGAATTCCGAAAGCAGGCGGAGCAGTACCGCCTCAGCCGGATGGCGCAGCTCACGCAGCTTTCGATCGAGATGAAGCTGCTCTACTTCGATTTCCTGCGTCTGGTTCCGCCCGAGCGGCAACTCGAGCTGAGCAACAAGATCGGGGCCTCGTTCCAGGAACACGAACAGCCGCGGATGATGGAGTCGTTCGAGGTCGACAGCGAGGAGGCGCTCGACGCCAAACTGCGGTCGTTCGGCTCCTCGCTGAAGAAGGCGCGGAAGCTCTATACCGAGAAAACGCTCGGCATGATCCTGCTGAAGCAAAAGGTCGAAGACGACCCGAAGGTCAGTCACCAGGAACTGCTCGACCGGTACGAGTCGAAGAAGGATTCCTACTTCCGACCCGCGCGCGTCAAGTACGAAGAACTGGTCGTGAAGTTCGCCAAGTTTCCGGGCAAGCGCGAGGCGTGGGACGAACTGGCCGACATGGGGAGCGAAGTCTACTTCGGGGCGCCTCTGTGGGCCGTCGCGAAGCGCCGGTCGCAAGGCGTCGGCGCCGCAACGTCGGGCGGACAGTCGGGCTGGACCGGCAAGGGGAGCCTCGTGACGACCAAGGTCGAAGAGGCGCTCTTCACGATCCCGATCGGCAAACTGAGCCAGATCATCGAGGACGGCGACGCGTTATATATCGTTCGCGTGCAGGAACGCGAAGACGAGCGCTACACGCCGTTCGAGGAAGTGCAGGAAGACCTCCGCGACGAGATCAAGCAGGAAAAAATCAGCAAGGCGCAGGAGGAATACATCCTGAGCCTCTACGAACGAACGCACGTCTGGAATTCGTTCGAGCACGACGCGGTGCAGTCGCTGGCCGAGCGTCGCCGCGAACTGCACGAGGAAGGCTCTTCGGCGCCGCTCTACCTGATGGGGAAGAACGAGAGCCTGAAGCGCGAATCCGGCGGGTCGTCCTCCGGGAAGCCCGAAGCGGGGCAGAAAGCCGGTCCCGGCCAGGTTCCGGGCGGCGGCTCGTTCGAGCCCGCGCCTTCGGACTTCGAGCCCTCACCCGCGCCTAGCGGAGCTCCGCCAGCGTCCGGCGATTACGAGTTCCGGTAGATGAAGACGGAGCTTCGTCTCTCTCCGTAGGGTGGGTCATTGACCCACCGCCTGCTGATCCCATCCGCCTTCTGAAGGCGATCCGCTGATCTCACGGGTCCGTGGTTCGGTCTGTGTACGGTTGAACGAAGAGTTTCGGGCGCCACTGGCAAAGCCAGTGGCACCCAACGCCGTGCGTCAGATGCGTAGGCGGAGCGGCTTTAGTCGCGTGGCCAGTTGAAGTTGTCTCGCGCTGGGCGGCTGGATTCCAGGCGGCTGAGGTGGACGGTGACGTTTCTTTCGCGGGTAGGGTCGCGTCGCTTTCGGGCGCAGCCGGACGTACCGGTCCTTCTTGCAGTCGGCGAAGACGCCCGCGCAGCTTCGGCGATCGCGACAGGCTCTTCGAGGCGGAGCGGCCTTGTGCTTCCTCGGCGGCGAGCCTGCCCGAAACGTGCGTCGCACGACCTGCATCGCCGCGGCGTAAGAGACTTCCGCGGGATCGTCGCCGGCAGCGGACAGATCGCGGGCCGCCATCAGCCCCAGCAGCCAGACCCCCAGCACGCACCACGTCAGTTCCAGTTCGCATCGCGACGGCGTGCGGCTGCGCAGCGTGCGACGCTCGAGCGTCTGCTTCGTCGTGCGATAGAAGACCTCCACGCCCCAGCGCCGGTCGTAGAACGCTTCGGCCTCGGCGTCCGACACCCGGTCGTCGTCCGGCACGCTCGTCACGAGATAAATCGGAAGCTTGCCCGGCTTCCGAACGACGATCAGACGCAACTCGATCGGCGGCAGGCCGGCGTCCTGCTTGTCGGCAGGCCAGAGATAGACCGTGCGACCGGGAACGTCGCCCGGATAACGTAGGCCGTCGATCAGTCGCACGTTGCCGCCGACCCGCATCAGGAAATGGCGTCCCTTCGCCAGCAGCGCGGCGCAGAGGTCGTAGCCGACGAAGCCGGCGTCGGCGACGACGAGCGCATCGCCGGGGAGTTCGTCGACCATGTCGAGCAGATGCGTCCGTTCGCCCGCCGTCCCCGGTCCCGTGCGAAACGCCCAGGGAAGTCCCAGCCGCAGATGATAAAGAACCGTCAGCGACATCTGCGGCATGCCGTCGGGCTTTCCGACGTCGCCCAGCGCCCGCTGGTTGGCCGGCGTGCGAGGACAGGCGAGTCGACTGCCGTCGACCGCGAAAGGCTCCCAGCGTTTCTGCCGACGACCGGCTCGCGAAGCGCCTGCTTCGTCCGAAATCCCGAGCATGACCTCGCGCAAGCGGGCGACGACGCGAGGCACGAGACGCTCCCTTTCACGAGCCAGGGCGTCCATCCAGGCGTTGTACGAGTTCGCCTTTCGCCAGGCGGGACGGATCGTGCGCAGAAACGTTTCGACGACGCGAAAGCGCTCGACCGCTTCCTTCGGCTCGGCCCAGGCCATGAACAGGCCCGACCAGACCAGACGATGCGGCGTCCAGACCGAGCCGCCATGGACGATCAGGGACGAAAAAGCCGCACAGGCAGGACCTCGCGCATCGCCGCGGCCAGTCGCTCGGGATACGATGCAATCATGTTGGGGCCTCTCGATCGGATCGGAACTTTAAGCGGAACCGATGATGACCGGAGGCCCCAACTCTTCCTAGAGCAATGCCTTACCGACCCGCCCCGAGCCCTCTTCCGCACGGCGTTGAGTGGCACCCCCTTGAGGCTCACGTTTTAAAGCGAGTCGTTGAACTTCCTCTACGACGATCGCGAGACGTATTCGCGGTCTGCTGCCGTCGATTCGGCGGAGCGATCGAGGGGACGCGTTTCCGCGGTCGGATCGATGGGAACTGTCTCGGTCTCGCCGCGTTCGGTCGGCGTCGCGCGTTCCAGGTAGGGATTCGCCGTCGTGGGGGCTTCCGCGGCTCGCTTCTTCCGCCGGGCGCCGAAGAACATCGCGATCCGCCAGGCTCCGAGGAAGAACGCGAACACGCCCAGAACCAGCAGCGACTCGCGCCAGTCCTGCCCGCCGAAGAAGAAGACCCCCGCCGCGAGGGTCAGGCCCCAGACCGCGACCCCCGCGTGCACGATATCCAGCAGGATCTTCGGCGGTTCGATCTCGTTATCGAGGCGCCCCGCGTCGAACGCCTGATGCAGGTGCGTCGGCGCGGGCTTCTCCCGCTGCGAACCCTGCGGCAGATCGCGAACCTCCGTTTTCCGGGCGTCTGTCTTCACGTCGACATTCCGTAAAAGGGCTCCGCGGCCAGTCCCGTCTTCGCGCAGACTTCGGCCACGATCGAGTCGACTTCTTCATCCGTCAGCGGCGCGACGTACGACTCCGCCGGACGCCGGGCGACGGTGTAGACCTGCACCCGATCGATCCGTCCGCCGCCTGCGACGATTTCGTTCAGGCGGTCGCAGTAGGCCGCCCGCTCTTCCGCCGAAGGGGGCTCGTCGGCCAGCCGCATGAAGAGCGACTGGATCACGATCGGGCGAACCTTCGCCGCGTCGAGCAGATTGTCCAGGATCAGGCGGAAGCGGATCGGCGTCCGATCGACGAGCTTGAAATAAGCTTCCGTCCCGGCGTCCAGCTTCGCCCAGATCTCGCCCTGGTTCGCGTCCAGCAGGGCCAGGCCGCGCTGAACGTGGGGGCGATGGAACCGGCTGGCGTTGGTGATCAGAACCATCTTCACGTCGTCGAGACCGAGCCGACGCTTGATTTCCGCAGAAGTCTCCACCAGTTCGTCGAAGTTGCGATAGGTCGTCGGCTCGCCGTCGCCGGAAAAGGCGATGTCGTTCAGACGTCGCATGGCGGGGGGCGTCTGGGCGAACTTGGGCGTTCGAAAGATTTCGCCCGAGGCGCAGAGCTTCAGCGTCGATTCGAGCTCGTCGAAGAGGCGTTCCTGCTCGACGAACTTCGTCTCGCTCCCTTCGCGGCGATCGACCTGGCAATAGACGCAGTCGAAGTTGCAGACCTTGTCCGGGTTCAGGTTCACGCCGATCGAGATGCCGCCCGACCGTCGACTCAGCACGGGATAAACGAACCGGTTCTGGTCGAACCGGCGGTCGTGCTGCTGAAAGAGGACGGTTTTCTCGGCCACGCTGGAACTTGCGGCGACGGTAGGAAACGCAGGCGACTGGAAAGTAGAGCCGCTGGAAGCCTTCATTGTTCGCCCGATCGGCCCCGATGCAAGGAGAACGGGCGCCTTTGCGATCCGTCAGGTCGTCGTCGGAGAGAGATTTTCCGGATGCGAGGCGCTCGACGGGGCTCGGCGGGCGAAGAATCCGCGACGCCCGCCATTCCCTGGTTTCATCCCCTGCCGGTCGGGGTCCAGCAGGCTGCTGCAAAACGCCATCGTGGCGCCATGCAGGCTCGCCAAGTTCGGAGCAAACTCCTCACGGCTCGCGAAAGGGTCGCTAAACTCCCCTTTCGTCGCCGCATCCGTGCGGCGAGCGCAGGCTGGCTGCCCATAGCAGCAGCCTGCTAAACTTCGCAGAGAAGCGATCGTCGCGCACGCGACGGACGCATGACGAAGCCGACCAGCCTGGGGAGATGCGCCGTGATTGAACGACTCGAATCGCCGGACGTGACGGTTCTCGCGTTTCGCATGAGCGGGAAGCTACACGACGAGGACTACAAGACGTTCGTGCCTGCCGTCGATCAGGCGATCCGCGATCACGGCAAGGTCCGCATCCTCGCCGAACTGGACGACTTTCACGGCTGGGACATGGAAGCCGTGTGGGACGACACCAAGTTCGCGACGACGCACTGCACCGAGATCGAGAAGATCGCGCTCGTCGGCGACAAAACGTGGGAGAAGTGGATGGCGGCGATCTGCATGCCGTTCACGATGGCGAAGGTGAAGTACTTCGACCAGCATGACAAGCAGGGCGCCTGGGCCTGGATCGTAGAGTGACGCGGCGACCGACGGACCAGCTGATTTCTGAGCGGAGGGCGTAAGCCCTCCGAGCGCATCCACTCGAACAGCCGGAAGACTCGGAGGGCTCGCGCCCTCCGATCAGGGATTACATCGCTTCGTCGAAGCCGCCCATTTTAGCGCGCGGTCAAGTCCCCTTTCCCGTGCTGGGAGGGACCGTAACAATGAGCTTGACCGTCGCTCCCTGAAGCCGATGCGTCGCGCTCGAAGACGCCGGTCGCCCGCTTGCGCCGGCCTGTCGAGACGACGCGATGCGGCTGCTGGTAGCGGCGCTTCGTCGCCGGACGCCCCGGCGACGCACGCGGTTCGGGCAGAGTCTGCCGGCCGCCCCTTTCCCGTCTCCATCAGGACGACCCGGACGATGAGTTTCGACTCGTTCGACGCGACCCGCGACGACCTCGCGCGCTTCAAGGCAGGCGGCTTTCGCCCTGCCGGCGATCGACTCCCCGCCGCCGCGCAGGAGTACCAGACGTACGCCGCGCACGGCTACCAGTCGTATCAGCGCCAGCGGCAGCTCACGCTGGGCGACCTGCTGCTCGAGAACCGGATCGTGTTCCTGCAGGGACCGATCTACTCGGGCAACGCCAACGAAATCGTGATGAAGCTGCTCTACCTGCAGAGCGAGAATCGTCGCAAGGACATCCACCTCTACATCAACTCGCCGGGCGGCGAGGTCGACGCCACGCTGGCGATGTACGACACGATGCAGATGCTGTCCTGCCCCGTCGCGACGTACTGCGTCGGCATGGCGGCCAGCGGCGCGGCGGTGCTCCTCGCGGGGGGCGCCAAGGGGAAGCGCTTCGCCCTCCCGAACAGCCGGGTCATGATTCACCAGCCGCACGGCGGCGTCGGCGGCCAGATCAGCGATATCGAGATCCAGGCCAAAGAGATCCTGCACATGCGGGAACAGCTCAACGAGATCCTGGCCCATCACACGGGCAAGCCGATCGACAAGATCGCCAAGGATACCGACCGCGACTTCTACCTGGGCGCCAAGGACGCGGTCGAGTACGGCCTCGTCGACGACATCCTCAAGAAGCAGACCGTCGACGACGACGAGGATTGATTCGTCGATTCGCTGACGCTCGCTGACCGAACATCTCGCCGCGCATTCGCGGACCCGCAACCAGGACCCGTCTCATGCCGATGATCCCCTACGTCGTCGAAAAGAGCGGACGCGAAGAACGCGTCTACGACATCTACAGCCGGCTCCTGAAGGACCGCATCATTTTCCTCGGGGAGCAGGTCAACGACGCGATGGCCAACACCATCGTCGCCCAGCTCCTCTACCTGCAGTCGGAAGATCCCAAGGCGGACGTCCATCTGTACGTCAACTCGCCGGGCGGAAGCATCACCGCGGGCATGGCGATCTACGACACGATGCAGTTCATCACCTGCGACGTGGCGACCTACTGCGTCGGCCAGGCCGCGTCGATGGGCGCCGTGCTGCTGACCGCAGGCGCCAAGGGGAAGCGTTACGCCCTGCCCAACGCCCGGATCATGATCCACCAGCCGCTGGCCGGCATGGAAGGAACCGCGGAAGAGATCTCGATCCACCTCGCCGAGGTTCGCCGGATCAAGAAGCGGATGAACGAGATCCTGCTGTACCACACGGGCCACACGATCGACCGGATCGAGAAGGACACCGACCGCGACCGCTTCATGTCCGCGGCGGAATCGGTCGAGTACGGCCTGATCGACAAGGTCATCGAGAAGATGACGCCTCCCCCCGCCGCTGCGGCGGCGAGCTGAGCCAGATCGCACGTTCTGAGCGGGGGACGAAAGTCCCCCGAGTCGGGCGTCTGATCGTCGGCGTTCGAATATTTTTCACATGCCCACGCCGCACCTGCCGCGTGGGCATGTTCGTGCGCGAGGGCGTTCCATGCACGTCGAAATCGTTCACGGCGATCTGCTCGATCAGGACGTGGACGTGATCGTCAACGCCTGGAACCGCAACGCCATTCCGTGGTGGCTGCTGCTGCCGCAGGGAGTCTCCGGCGCCATCAAGCGCCGCGCCGGCTACGCCCCCTTCCGCGAGGTCGGTCGCCACGGACCGATCCCGCTGGGCTCTGCCGTCTTCACTTCCGCCGGCAGGCTCCCCCATCGCGGCATCATCCACGTCGCGGGGATCAACCTGCTCTGGCGCCCCTCCGAACGGGCCATCCGCGACAGCGCCCGCAACGCCGTGCGTCTGGCCGAGGACCGCGGCTTCGCCTCCCTCGCCTTCCCGCTGATCGGCGCCGGGTCAGGCGGCTTCCCGGCGGAGAAGGCGAAAGCGATTCTCGTGGAGGAACTGGAAAAGCTCGATTCGACGCTGAAGGCGCGGGTGGTCGTGTTCGCGAAGGACCGAGTCGCTGAAGCCAGGAAGTCAGAATCGACTCCTTCCGGCGAATAACCTGGTGCTGGCAGCGGACGGTCGAGCGGCAGTCTCTTCGGTGAAAAGAGAATCGATGACGACACGCGCCGAAGCATCCGAGGTCATCGTCGATCCGGACGCCGAAGCTGCCGCACAGTCCGCACAGCGTGTCGAGAAGCGCCGCCGTCGCTGGGGTTGTTCGCTCTACGCCGCGGTCGCGGTACTTCTGCCTCTCGTGACGCTTGTCGTCATCTACCTCGTCTTCGACTGGATCGGAAGCTCGCGCGCTGCGGAGATGCGCCAGCGAGCCGTCGCTGCCGGCGATCCGCTGACGAAGGAAGAGATTCAGAACGCTTTCTATCCGCCGTCCGGCGAGGTCGATCTTGCGACCGAGCATTGGCGGCGCGCTGCCGAGGCGAGAAACGAGGCGGACGAGGGGCCGCGGTTCAAGGACGTTCCGCTTCTTATGGCTCCCAGCTATCTGTTCGAGCGCGACGACCGCGGATTCTTCACGGAGCCGACGCTGCAGATCATCGACGAATACATGGCCGGACACGGCGAGGAGGCGATCGAGTCGGCTCATGCCGCGCGGCGAGCCGGCGCCGTCGCTCGCTTCGCCAGCGATCTCGAACCGCAGGGCGTCGTCCTCGGCGGTACGGAAGACTATCCATGGTTCGCCGGCGACTCGCTGCAGTCGTTGCGGCACGTCTCCAATCTGCTGGAGCTAGATCTCGAACGTCGCGCGGCACGCGGAGAATGGGAAGCCGCGGTCGAGATTTCGCTCTCGCAGGCGGCCGCCAGCGAGGCCTGTTCCCAAGATCCGACGGCGCTCGGCTGCGCGGTTCAGTTGGCCCTCTACGGCCTCGCACACAAAAACCTCCGGAGATTGCTCCGCTGGGCTGACCTCTCCGACGATCAGCTTCGGCGGCTCGACGCGGCCTTCGCACGGCCCGATTTTCACGCGCGCCTCATCGGTCTCGTTCAGGCGGACCAGTACCGGGTCGTCAGGGCGCTCGAGACCGAGGAGCCGACGTACGATGAAACGCTCGACGTCCTCCGCAGGCTGCCCCATCGCGGCGCGGACGAAGCGATCGCCCTCGAACGCTTTCAGGACTTTCTCGACGGGGCGAAAACGGATTTCGACGGCGCTCGCCGCGAGAACGATCGCCTTGAGGCGATTCTCTCCGAGTACGAAGACGACTGGGCGGTCACGTTGCTTCCGCACGGAACGATGATCATCAAGACGGCGGAGATTCCGTCGCACGTCGCGCGGGCCTCAATCATGCGCGCTCAGCAGACGCTCATACGAGCCGGCATCGCCTGCGAACGTTATCGCCTGAAGCACGGCGTCTGGCCGGTGAGCCTGGAGGCGCTCGTTTCGGAGTTTCTGGCAGAAGTTCCTGTCGACGTTTACGACGGGCAGTTGATCCGGTTCGAGTCCCGGGGCGATCGACTCGCCCTGCACTCAGTCGGCCAGCTCGACGACAGGTACAAGAACCTCGAATTCGACGACGGTCCGCTGACCTTCGTCATCGAGAAGCCGCAGCGCCCGTGACAGCGTCGCTGGCGCGGGAAGTCGGTCCGCGAAACCCGATTCCCGGCGGCGAGTCTGCAAATTCAAGCGATGGCGGTCGATACTGGAGGAGGCGAGATCCGGTCGCGGAAACGTCGACGGACCGCTTCGAGCGAGGATTCTGGCCGATACGCTGCCCAGTCTTCGGTTCCTCCCGCTTCGGGGGAGAGGCCGGAGTCGTCGGCGGCGAATCCGCCTTGACCCGCTTTCCCCAGTCGGCAAAAACGACGGAATCTCAGGCAGGCGCGACGGATCTGCGCTGCCCTTCGCACGGCTCCCTAACCGGGATGACACGGATGTCGGTCAAATCGTGGACCCTGGCTCTCGCGCTTTTGGGCGGAGCGTTCGCGGCGGCTCTCGCTTCGTCGGGATGCGCCGCGCAGCCGGCGTACAACACCGAACGGGGAGCCCTGCTGGGCGGTCTCGGCGGAGCCGCTCTCGGAGCGGTAATCGGCGAGAACAACGATAACCCGCTGCTCGGGGCCGCGATCGGCGCCGGCGCCGGAGCCCTCGCCGGCGGAGCGCTCGGCAGCACGGCCGACCGAGAGAACGCCTACCGCGCTCAGCAGCAGCAGGCCTACGTCCGTTCGACGATGAGCGTCCAGGACGTCGTCGCGCTCCACGCGGCTGGCACCCATCCGGACGTGATCGTCGGCCAGATCCGTTCGGCAGGGGTCGCCCGGGCGCTGACCACGGACGAGATCATCTACATGAGCCAGAGCGGCGTCGCGCCCGACGTGATCCGCGCGATGCAGGGAAGCGTCCGCGTCGCGGTCGCGCCGGCGCCGCCGACGACGGTGATCGTGGAAGAGCGTGTTTACCCGGCTTATCGACCGGTCTACTACGCTCCGCCCCCGTACTGGCACCACCCGTATCATCACCACCATCACCACCCCCGCACCCACATCGGGATCGGGTTCGGCTTCTGAGCCGCTTCCGGCTCAGTCAGCTCGGCGAAATACGAACAGCCCGCGTCAGTTTCGACGCGGGCTGTTTTCGTTCGCGTCGATGGCGAGCGGGGGACGTCAGTCCCCCGAGTCCGGTTCGACGAAATCTCGTCGAACGATCTTCGTCTGGTGAGTGCAGGTTTCGCTCGCCGTAGCTTCCAGCGTACGAATCGCCTTGCGGTCGATTCGTCCAACTCGGGGGACTGACGTCCCCCGCTCGCCCCAGGAAACCTACTTCCGCAGCCGCAATTCATAGTGCGGCGTGGCGGCTTCGTTCGCCGGAGCGTCGTCGAGGCCGATGAAGAAGACGTCCTGCTCCCGGCGTCGCTTGGCCAGAAGAGCCCTGGCGTGGGTCCGTTGATCGAAGACGAACGTCAGGAAGGCCGGCACGAGCCAGAAGAAGGCCGCCAGAACGTCCTGATTCACGGCGTAGATCAGCGCCGCGGGGACGAACAGAACGCCCGCCCAGGCGAGCAGATAGAGCCAGCCCTGCTTGCTGGCGGGCTTGGCGACGCAGCCGCAGGGCGTCGTCGTGAACCATTCCGAATTTCCGAACATCGCGGCGAAGCTCCTCCGCGGATAAACGCATGTCAACGATCGCAGGCAGGGGCGCCGCCGCCGAAGCGTGGTACTCCCGCCTGACGTTATTCGTAGTCGCCCCCCTCGATCTTGGGAACGGCTACCGGAATTGTTCCGGCGTGACTCCGTTCAGTCGAGCGGATTCTTCCGGCTGGCCTTCTTGTCGGAACGTTCCTTTTTCGCACGCAAGCGGCGCTCTTTCGCCCCCTTGCTGATCCGAATGGGTCGGCGGAACTTCGGGGCGGCCCAGACGGAAACCAGCATCTCCCGCAGCTTGGTCCGGCAGTCCTCGACGTTCTTCGGCTGATCGCGGTAGCGGTCGCTGGTCAGAATCAGGTCGCCCGAGTGGGCGATGCGGTTGGCGAACTTCTCCGTGAACCGCATCTTCGGTCCGGGCGGAATCGCGGCGCTGTCGCGGACGTTCCACCGCAGCACGGCCTTCGAGTTCACCTTGTTGACGTTCTGTCCCCCCGGCCCCTGCGAGCGCACGAACGACCAGGTGAATTCGTCCTCGGGCAGAGGAATGGGAAGGTCGGTCATCGAGGAAGAGGCGGTGAAGGGACGTTTAACGCCGCGATCGGCTATGGGGTAGCATATCTCGGTCCCGACCGACGAACGACTCGTGTGCCACGGCTGGCTGGCCCAGCCGTGCTCCCTGTTCGTCGGATGACGACCCCGCCGAAGGTCCGGCACGAAGGAACGTCTGGCCCCATGACGAAGTTCCAGACGCCGAGGCCGATCGCGGTGCCCGCACGGCTGGACAAGCCAGCCATGGCACACTGGTCCGCTTCACTCTCCAGATCAGCGCCGATGTCTCGCGTCAATGAACTATTCGCTCTCGTCCTCGTTGCGACTCTCCTCGCCGCCCTCGGGTGTCAGAAGGGCGCCGACGACGTGCTGTCCCTTCAGAAGCCGAAGCAGGAAGGCCTGACGACGCAGTCCGAGCCGGCCGCCGGCGAGGCGGCACGACCGACGACGGCAGCGACGAAAGGCGAGGACTGGCCGACCTTCCTAGGTCCGCGGCGCGACAGCACGTCGATCGAGACAGGCATCGTCACGAACTGGAACGAGTCGCCGCCGAAGATCCTCTGGCAGTTCCCGCTGCACGAAGGCTACGGCATCGGATCGGTCGCGGACGGCAGGTACTACCAGCTAGACGCGGAGCGGGGCGCGATGACGCTTTACTGCCTCGACCCGCGGTCGGGCAAGGAGTTCTGGAAGTTCTCGTACGACTTCCAGTATCGCGACATGCTCGGCTACGACGCGGGGCCGCGATGCTCTCCCGTGATCCATGACGGACGCGTTTTCATCTACGGCGTCACGGGAGAACTGCACTGCCTGGACGCGGCGACGGGGGAGAAGATCTGGCGGGTCGACGTCAACGAAAAGTACGGCGTCGTGCAGAACTTCTTCGGCGTCGGCAGCACGCCGGTCGTCTACGGCGAGCTGCTGCTGGTCATGGTCGGCGGCAGCCCGGAAGAATCGTCGCAGTTGCCGCCCGGCGCCATCGATCGCGTGAAGTCGAACGGCTCGGCCGTCGTCGCCTTCGATCTGAAGACGGGCGAGGAAGTCTATCGCGTCGGCGACGATCTGGCCTCGTACGCGTCAATGACCTGGGCGAAGGTCGGCGACCGCGATTATGGCCTGGCGTTCTGCCGGGAAGGGCTGCTCGCGTTCGATCCCGCGACGGGCGACGAGGACTTTCACGTTCCCTGGCGGGCGCGGATCCTCGAAAGCGTCAACGCGGCGAACCCGGTCGTCGTCGGCGACGAAGTTCTGATCACGGAGACCTACGGCCCCGGAAGCGCCTGGATCAGCCTCGACGAGAGCGATCGCTTCGGCGAGATCGTTCGGCAGGACGATCCCGACAGCCGGGAGAAGTCGCTGCAGTGCCACTGGAATACGCCGGTCTATCTCGACGGCTACGTCTACGGTTCGAGCGGTCGCCACGAATCGAACGCCGAACTGCGGTGCGTCGACTGGAAGACGCGGGAGGTCAAGTGGAGTGAGCCGGGCCTTACCCGTTCGTCGCTGCTCCTCATCGACGATCACTTCGTCTGCCTGACGGAGATCGGCGAGCTGCTGCTTTTCCGTCCTGACCCCGCGAAGTTCGATCTCGTCGCCCGGTGGACGCCGACCGATCCCGACACCGGTCGTTCCCTTCTCCGCACGCCCGCGTGGTCCGCGCCGATCGTCTCGCACGGCCTGATGTATGTCCGCGGGCAGGATCGGCTGCTGTGCGTGGAGTTAATTCCGGAGTAGACCGCCGACCGTCCCTTTCCCTTTCGAGCGTCGCATTCCGCGGCGAACGTCCATGCGTGCTTTTCTGGCTCTGATCGCCCTTTCGATCGTGGTCCCTGCGGTCGCGCAGGAACCTGACGCTCCGCGCGAACCTCGACGCGGATTCGGAAGAGAAGTCGCCGTCCAGCCGGACGACGTCCGGGCGTTCGACGTTCCGCCGAAGGGTTTCGACGCACGGCGCGACGACATCCCGCACGGGAAGACGGAGACGATCGAGTACGACTCGAAATCGGTCGGCACGACTCGCAAGATGCAGGTCTACACGCCGCCCGGTTACTCGACCGACAAGAAGTACCCGGTCCTCTATCTGCTCCACGGCATCGGCGGCGACGAGACCGAGTGGCGGCGCTTCGCCGATCCGGGGAACCTGCTCGACAATCTGATCGCCGACGGCAAGGCGGTTCCCATGATCGTCGTCATGCCGAACGGTCGGGCGCAGAAGAACGACCGGGCGGAGGGCGACGTCTTCAAGTCGGCGCCGGCCTTCGCCGCTTTCGAGCAGGATCTGCTCGAAAGCGTCATCCCGACGATCGAAGAACGTTACAGCGTCCAGGCCGACCGCGAGCATCGCGCGCTCGCCGGGCTATCGATGGGGGGCGGCCAGTCGCTGAACTTCGGCCTCGGCAATCCCGACGTCTTCGCCTGGGTCGGCGGGTTCTCCTCGGCGCCCAACACGATGAAGCCGGCGGATCTGCTCGCCGACCCGAAAGCCGCCGAGAAGTTCTCCCTGATCTGGCTATCGTGCGGCACGAAGGACGGCCTGTTCGGCATCAGCCAGGGCTTCCACGGCTACCTGAAGGAGCATTCCGTCCCGCACGTCTGGCACGTCACCGACGGCGCCCACGACGCCGCCGAGTGGAAGCAGGCGCTCTACTGGTTCGCCCAGCAGTTGAAGTTCGAGTAAGGGCTTCCCGTCCGACGCGACGAGACGTTTCGCCGAACTGCGATCTATGGATGGATTGGGCGGGAAGGTGTCCCGTGCGAATCGAAGCACTCAAGCTGGCTGGCGTGCAATTCGGTCAACGGGAATTACCAGTCGCGTCTCGAGTACGTGCGGATCGGTGATCTCGTCGATCGGAATCGCGAGCGTAGCTGCGTTCGTTATTTTTCGGCTTCCCTTCTCGATCGGTCTGGGCGGCTTATTCCCAAGCCAAGCGAAGGGAGACGCATGCCAAGTCAACGACCCGTCATCAACACGATCCTGTCGATGCAGGTGCCATCTGAAGAGGGCTGATGTGGTTCCCCAGCCTGCACCCTTCCATCCATTTGCTTGCTGGTAGTTCAGCGCCCCTGCGGTAACGACAGTCGTAGCGGTCGTCTCGACGTCCTGGATAGGCAGATCGATCAGAACTGCGACGAATGCAAGTGTTTTAGGATGCTGAGGGTGTTTGATTGCACGCAAGAACCGCAGTGGGATCCACCGCTCCGGAGTACCAAGACTTCCTGAGGTCGCTCCGAGTGCATATGAATCCGTTTGCGCCGCCGTCCAACCTCGCTCTACGAACAAGGATTCTGATGTCCGAAGAAGTAGGGCCACGTCGCCGCAGAAACGCCGAAGCTCTCCGAATCGCAAGGCGATTCGTCGTGCGTCTTCACCCATTTCGAAAGCTCCAAGCGATCGGGCCATCCGAAGAAGCGGCGGACCATCGATCCGGGAAAATGTTGAACCGCCATTGGAACGCCTCGATGTCCGAAAGGTCGGCGAATCCGCTGAAGTAGACGAGACCCAGCCGTCGAGCAAGGAGTCCAACATCTCGGAGAGCCGGCGCCTCGGCGTTCACGAATTCCTTCGAAAGGACTCGCCACGACAGACTGAGCAGTTCCGGCGGCGGCTCTTGAGGATATCGCCGCGCGAACTCGGCGAGTGAGTCCTGAAGCTCCGCATGAGGGACGCCAATGTCGGCGGTCAGGTAGATCAGGTAAGGAGTGGCGCCAGCCTTCGCCGCTTCTTGAGATAGACAATGCCACTCAACCGCGAGTTGATCTTTCAGGTCGAGAGCGGTCGTTTCATCTTCTTCGTCCTGTGCTTCGGACGACTTCCCGCTACGGTACTTGGCTTCGATTGCGATCATCAATCGAGACCCATCGTCGGAGCGCGAATCGACTACGACATCTGGTTCGCAACGTCGTCCGCCACGGGTCATCCAGCGGGGCCAAAAACGAGTCTCGGCGTTGTTGCACCGGAGGAATCCGTCAACGAGCAAGTTCCTCAGCGGGTACGCAGATTCTTCGGGAACACCGAAGAGTCGAGCATGGGCGAGGAAGCGATAAAGCCCTTGCGACGGTGGAGCGTACCGGAGGTTACCGAACACAGCTGACGTGAGAACATCTTCCAGGTTCTCCTGCTCGCGCGAAAGTTTTCCGACGAGCAGAGCTTCCAACATCGCTCACTCCGAAATCAAGAACCTCACCCGTCGATTTGCACCAGGTCGCCGCTCGGCTTGCCCGTGCCGTTCGACCCGTTCGCCGCGACGTTCGTCGCCCCCTTCTTCCGCGGGTCGGCCCAGTTGGCAAGATTGAAATGCTTGCCGTAGACGCCGTAGTCGTGGAAGGCGATCTTCTTGGCGATGCGGTAGGCCCAGCTGCGCTCGGGGATCTCGTCGCCGGGAGCGTATTGGGAGGGGCGGGACTCGGTGGCCATAAGCTCCGCGTCGATCGTCTGCCGCGCGGTCGAATCGGCGGCGCCGTGCTTGTCCTTCAAGGCCTTAAGCAGATCGGGCCGTTCGAGCGCGATGCAGCCCCGCGTGTTCGTCGCGGCGAGTTGGCGGAAGTCGCGTAGGAAGTCCGACTCGTTGAAGACTTCCCGGAGCGGTCGCTCGTCGTGGATCGACTCCTTCGCGAACTGAATTACGGGGCAGGGCTCGATCGCGCCCCACGGGCTCACGTGATGGGTGAAGCCGGTCGCGGCGGGACACAGCGCGTTGCCGTCGGCGTCGTAGTAAGCGTCTACCACGATGATCGGCTTCCGGCAGCGGATGTCGACCACGAACTCCCGCGCCCGGCGTTGCTGTTCGGGCGTCAGGGCCAGGTCAGGCGACGCGTCGGGGCCGACGACGCGATAGATGTGGAACCAGGTGTAGAAGACGCCCATCTCGATCAGCCGGTCGACCCATTCGTCGCGGAGCAGATCGTCGATGTTCGTCTGGCACAGGCTCGTGCAGACGCCGGTCAGCACCTTGTGCTTCAGGCAGTTCTCGATCCCGCGCATCGAGTCGGAATAGACCTGCTTCTTGCCGCGACGGGTGTCGCTGACGATCTCGGATCCTTCGATCGAGATGAGCGGGGTGACGTTCCCCATCCGCCGCATCCGCTTTGCGGCTTCCTCGTCGATGAAGTGGCCGTTGGTGAAGATCTGGAAGTAGGCGTCGGGGTGCTGCTCCAGGATGTCGAGCAGTTCCTTGTGCAGGAAGGGCTCGCCGCCGAGGACGCCGAAGAACGAATTTCCCATCGCCTTGGCTTCGTTCAGCATGCGGTGGAAAGCGTCCGCCTCGATGCGTCCCTGCTTCGCCGAAACGTCCACCCAGCATCCCTGGCAGCGCAGGTTGCAGGTGTTGATCGCGGAGATGTACAGGAAGGGGGGAAAGAACTCTCCCCGCTTCAGCCGGGCCTTGTGCAGGCGGACGCTGTTGAGCCCTTTGACCCCGGCGTTCCAGAAGAGCTTCCAGACGAGCCGTTTGTCGGCTTCGAGAAGCATTCGCTTGGCGAGACGGAAATACATCGGGCGAGGCGCTGGGGAACGGAGTCGGACGGGACGAACGGTCGCCGCGTGCGGGACCGTTCACTATACTCCCGTCGGGAAGTCGAGACACGCGCCTGACGACGGCTGGGCTGCCCATCGACCGCGTGGATGCGACGGAGTTCCGGCGCCCTGACTTCGATGATTGCGGTCAAAAGTAAGGGAGTCCGTGTGCCATGGCTGGCTTGTCCAGCCGTGCCGAATCACGGAGGAAGTCGTCCATCGACGGGATGCACGCTCTCGAAGCCCCCTGGGCAGATCGGTATCGATCGTCGGTCGAGATCAATTTCCGCACGGCTGGGCAAGCCAGCCATGGCACACGGGCAATAACTATCGCTCGAGGCGTTCCTGCCTCGAACGAAGCCATCACGAAAGAGACGATTCATGGTCAAAACCGCCAGCACGATGCTTCCGCTGGGCACCTCCGCTCCCGATTTCACGCTCGTTAACGTCGACGGTCGGTCGATGTCGCTGTCGGATTTCCGGAGCGCTTCCTGCCTGGTCGTGGCGTTCATCTGCAACCACTGCCCCTTCGTGAAGCACATCGCCGACGAGTTCGCCCGGTTCGGTAGCGAGTACCAGGCGAAGGGGGTCGCGATCGTCGCGATCAACTCCAACGACGTCGGCGCCCATCCCAGCGATTCGCCTGAGCAGATGGTGCACGAGGCCGAAGCCCGCGGCTACGTCTTCCCCTACCTGTTCGACGAGACGCAGGAGGTCGCGCAGGAATACCGCGCCGCCTGCACGCCCGACTTTTACGTCTTCGATTCCAACCGTAAGCTGGTCTATCGCGGACAGTTCGACGACAGCCGACCCAAGTCGGACATTCCCGTGACGGGCAAGGATTTGCGTGCCGCCGTCGATCTGGTCCTGCACGGCGACACGCCCGCGAACAAGCCCCAGATCCCCAGCCTCGGCTGCAACATCAAGTGGATGCCCGGCAACGAGCCGGAGTATTTCAATCCGGCAGGGACGGGTTGAGTTCGGGCATCGCCGCTTCCGTCTGAGCGGGGGGTGTAAACCCCCCGAGGTTTCGGCACGACGCTTATTCACGTCTGCTCTTCAAGTGCAATCAGGAAGACGTTCGTAAGATCCTCGCAGTCGCACTCGATCGGTTCGACGTTGCCCCAGCAGAGCAGTTCGGACGGATCCGATGGCCCATGCGGTACGAACGCCGTCAGGTAGCGGACCGTCCTCTCCGGGCGTCCAGCGATCGAGAAAACCTGACCATCCGAGAATCGGTCGAGGCCTCGAATGAATTGTATTTGCAGGTGGTAGCGAAGCGAGCGGTTCTGTCGGGCGGGAATACGTATCGCACGGTGGCACTTAAACGCGGCTTTCGGCAGCTTGCCCGCGATCGCGATCAGCGCCTCGTAGGTTGCAGGGAGCTCGTCTTCTGGAATGCCGAAACCCATGAAACGTTTTCGTCTTCGTGTCTGTAGGCGATGCGTGCGAAGACTCGGGGGGTTCACACCCCCCGCTCAGAATGAAGAGAACCTCGTCTCACACCGGCGACGGATTGCGCTTCGCATACCCCGCTTGATGCCAGTAGGGATATGCCTTCGTGACGGCGCTGGCGGCGTCGAGCTTCGCGACCTGCTCGGGCGTCAGGTTCCAGCCGACGGCGCCGAGGTTCTCGCGAAGCTGCTGCTCGTTTCGGGCGCCGATGATGACGGTCGAGACGGTCGGTCGCTGCAACAGCCAGTTGAGCGCGATCTGCGGCACGCTCTTGCCGGTCTCCTGCGCGACTTCGTCGATCGCGTCGACGACCTGGTAGACGAATTCGTCCGACACGGGCGGTCCGAGCGAGTTGGATTTCTCGCTGTTCCGCCGGCTGGTCTCGGGCGTCGGTTGGCCGCGACGAATCTTCCCGGTCAGCAGGCCCCACCCGAGCGGGCTCCAGACGACGGTGCCGACGCCCTGATCGAGCGCCAGCGGCATCAGCTCCCACTCGAAGTCGCGCCCGACCAGCGAGTAGTACGCCTGATGGGCGACGTGCCGCGGCCAGCCGTAGCGATCCGATGCGGCGAGCGACTTCATCAGGTGCCAGCCCGAGAAGTTCGAGCAGCCGATGTAGCGGATCTTGCCCGCGCGAACGAGCTGGTCGAGCGTCGAGAGGATCTCCTCGACCGGCGTGAGGGCGTCGAAGCCGTGCAACTGGTAGAGATCGATACGGTCGGTCTGCAGTCGCTTCAGGCTGCGATCGACCTCGCGGAGGATGTGCCACCGCGACGATCCGAGATCGTTGGGCGCTTCGCCGACGGGGAAGGTTCCCTTCGTCGAGATCAGAACCTGATCGCGGCGGCCCTTGATCGCCTGGCCCAGGATCTCCTCCGCGGCGCCCTGCGAGTAGGTGTTCGCCGAGTCGAACATGTTCAGGCCGGCTTCCAGGCAGATATCGACCAGCTTCGTCGCCTCCGCGACGTCGGTCGTCCCCCAGGCCTTGAAGACTTCGCCGCCGCCGCCGAAGGTGCCCGTCCCCAGGCTGAGAACCGGAACCATGAGGCCTGATTGGCCGAGTCGTCGGTATTCCATCGTTTGCAACTGCGATCGGGAGAGACGGGAAACGTCACGGGAAGCCTACGCCTCCAACTGTTCGACGATCGGCGTTCCGTTCCTCATCCACGATAGCGAACGGCCGCGACCTGGGCAGACGCGGACGACGACGGATCGGCCGACGTCGAGGTAAACTGGTCTCGCTGTCAGAACCCCTCCCAGGAGAAGCGCCGATGACTGCGTCGCGTTCGATTTCGTTCGCCGTGCTCTGTTTCGCCTTCGCCGCGACGGCGGTCGCCGACGAAGCGGCCGTGAAGGTCTTCATCCTGGCCGGCCAGTCGAACATGGAGGGGCACGGTCGCGTCGTCGCCGAAGCGAACGAAGGGCGGGGCTCGCTCGAACGACTGGCCAAGGGCCCTGACGCAAATCCGAAGTTCGCCGGCCTGGTCGACGCGAGCGGCGAATGGATCGCGCGCGACGACGTGAAGATCTGGTATCTCGGTCGCACGGGCGACCTGCGCCCCGGCTTCGGCGTGCGGGAGGATCGCATCGGCCCGGAACTCGGCTTCGGGCAGGTCGTCGGCGACGCGTGCGACCAGCCGGTCCTGCTGATCAAGCTCGCCTGGGGCGGCAAGAGCCTGGGGCAGGACTTTCGCCCCCCCTCGTCAGGCGGCGAAGTCGGCCCGTTCTATAAGGAGGTGATCGAAGGAACCAAGCGGACGCTGGCCGAGGCGCCGAAGCTCTTTCCCGAACTGGCGGGCAAGCGGTTCGAGCTGGCCGGGTTCGGCTGGCACCAGGGCTGGAACGACCGCGTCAATCAGGCGTTCAACGACGAGTACGAAGCGAACCTGGCCAACCTGATTCGCGACGTTCGCAAGGATCTCGACGCGCCGGCCCTGCCCTTCGTCGTCGCCGAGACTGGCATGAGCGGCCGCGAAGAGACTCACCCGAGGGCGCTGTCGCTGATGAAGGCCCAGGCCGCCGTCGCCGAGTACGAAGAGTTCCGCGGCAACGTCGCCTTCGTCGGCACCCGCGACTTCTTCCGCCCCAAGGAAGAATCCCCCTCCGGCCAGGCCTACCACTGGAACGAGAACGCCGAGACGTACTACCTCATCGGCGAAGCGATGGGGCAAGCGATGGTGGGGCTGAAGGAGAAGAAGTAGGAGCGAGTTTCGTAGGGTGCGGCTTGCCGCACCTGCCGTTCTCACAAGGCATCCAGCGACAGTCGTCTCTGCGCAGTCGCTGATGCAATATCCGGATAAAACTATGCTAGTTATCCTGTCGCTCCGCCTGACTCCCGTCGTCTAGCGGGAGCTTGGAAGACGGTTGCTCGCCTCCGACTTCCTTGGGCAGCTGAAGCGGAGGCAATCCGTTCAACGCACGGAGTCCGTTCACTCGTTTCAGGTGATCGCTGAGCAGCATCCGCTCAATCTCAATTTCTGTCAGCTCGTATCCGGACTTCACAAGTTTGGAAAGTCCCTCCGCCGTGGTGTTGATCTCCCGCACGACGCTCAGCAGGTCGTTGTGGTGCCGGTCTCGCATCACGCTTAGTATTAAGAAGGCGAATACCAATGCAATGGCAAACGAAGTGCAGAGTTGCGTGTACGCGAACATCGTCGCCAGTGCGCTGTTGGCGACTACAGTAGAAAGGCTACCGCCCACCTGAGCGCAAATGCTGTAGCCAAGCAACACCAGAAATCCATGAGGTCCTTCCGGCTCGAATGACGAATGGTCCAGGCTATCGAGAGCGGTATACTCAAATGCAAAAACGATGACGGTAAGGATGACTGTGTAAGCGAAGCTAAGAATGGCGTATAGGTCAGTGAGGCGTGCGCTGGCTACGCCCTTGAACTTGTTCGCAACGTACTGTAGCAAAGAGTGGTGAGTGTACACGTCGAGTAGAGCCTTCTTGTATCGCAGGCTGTACTCGTCGCTGCCCTCTTCGAGTCCCTCGAGTTCCTTTCTCGCCTTGTAGTAGAACGTGTCGTAAAGGTCGGATCGCAGGGTTTTGATGAGCTCCGCGAGATTCTGGAACGTACTAGAAGGCGCGAAAGCGAGTCTACAGATTAGCCAGTATCGCCAAGCGAGGCAGGCTGCAAGGATGAGCATCGCGGGCACGATAACGAATGGCGTGTCCAAGACAATTATAAAGAAGGCGGAGAGCACAAAGAGGCATCCCGCCGCGACGTATCGCCGTATCTGAAGGGCGAATGAGTGGAGCATCGGGAAGAATGCAACGACGAGCGGCCAGTGCCAAAGTAGGAGAAGAGGCAGCCTCCAAAGGATGAGAATCAGCGGGTAGAATGCAACGAAGAGCACTCCAGACCAAAGCCATCGCCTGCGGAACAGAAGCGCTATGATTCCGAGGAGAGCAACGAATACGAAAAACTTGATGTGCAGTATCCATTCATGTGTGGGAAAATACCGTTCTGCAATGAACAAGTCGTAATCGAAGATGAACAATTTTGTGAGTAGCAGCGTCCAGAACACAAACGTAAGGATCTCTCGGATCCACCAAAGGATCGGCGAGCTCTTGGTCGGATTGGCTGCGCGTGCGGTTTTCGCGTTC
This sequence comes from Lignipirellula cremea, assembly GCF_056501455.1. Taxonomy (NCBI): domain Bacteria; kingdom Pseudomonadati; phylum Planctomycetota; class Planctomycetia; order Pirellulales; family Pirellulaceae; genus Lignipirellula; species Lignipirellula cremea. Next base: position 2,141,902 of record NZ_CM151415.1, on the reverse strand, counting down.
ACTTAGCTGGGTGCCGAGGCGTTGAGACAAGATGACGAGGGACGAACGGGCTGGTGGATTGTGCAGAATCTTCATCAAGTGTCGAGGACAGGTGGGTCAATGACCCACCGTACGAGGAATGCCTGACGCTAACGCGATCCACTTGTCGACGAAGTCCGGTAGATTCCCCGAGCCATCCAGCGGCAACGCCACGATCTCGCTGATTCGCTCCAGCAGCGGGTTCGCCTCGACCTCTTTCAGCAGCGCTTCCGAACACGCGAACTCCGCGAGGCGGAGCGTGTTCCTGAACCACACCAGCCGTGCGTCGGCGGGGGCGGTGAGACCGATGGTGGGAAGGGCGGCGTCAAGGATCTCGGCGTCGGTGGCGTAGTCGAGCGGCAGCATGGCTGCGGTGGGGTGCAGCCCGGTGAGACAGTTGACGCGGGTCTTCTTGACGTCCATCTGCTGAAGGACTCGCGATCGGCAGAACTCGGCGATGCCGATGCCGGTGCCGTTGCCGCCGCTCTCGGGCGTGAGCGAGCGGACGGCGATTCGCTTGATCTTCGGCGTCTCGTGCTCGCCCGCCATGTGGTCGGTGAACTTTCGCCCGATGACGTTGGTATCCATGCCGGCGCCCGAGACGTTCTTCCCGATCTCGTCGATCAGTGCGATGTCGAGCCGGTCGAACGGAATCCGCGGGAGCCACTTCTTCGCCAGGATCAGCAGCGCCTTCTCCCGTTCGGCGAAGTTCTGCGGCGGGACGCCCTCGATCAGGGCCGTTTCGTCGTAGCCGTTCTCGACGATGGCGATGCCGCCGACGACGGGCATCCGCGAGAGGACCTCGCCGGCGACGCTGCGGACGATGCGGTCGAACGACCAGTCGAGGATCGCCCGGTGGTAGATCTTCGCCCCCTCGTGCTTGCCCAGGCCGATGAGCAGCATCTTCATCAGCCCGCTTTCGAGGTCGCCGGTGAAGAGCGTGTGCGGCTTGACGCGTCCCACCACCAGCACGTGATGGGCCTGCGACGCGACGCGGTCGAAATGGACGGGAAATCCTTCCGGCGCCTGGCAGACCTCCATCGTCTCCATGCTGGCATGAATCGGCGCTTCGACGGTTTCTCGCGTGATGCCGAGTTGAGCGAGGACGTCGACCTGGCCTTCCGCCGTGCCGCCGCCGTGGCTGCCCATGGCCGGGACGATGAAGGGTCTCGCCCCCATCGCGGTGAGATGGCGGACGATCTGCCGGAGGATGACCGGGATGTTCGCGATCCCCCGGCTGCCCGCGGTGATGGCGACCGTTTCATGCGGTCGAACCATCGCCGCGAGGTTCAGATTCCGCAGCGCCTCGTCGACGGCGGCGGGGACGTCGTCGATACGCGGCGATTCGAAACGCTGACGGACGGCGAAGATTTTGGGGTATTCGGGCATGGGTTGTTCGTAGGGTGGGTCATTGACCCACCATCGTTTCGGCGTTCAGACGTCAGGTCGGCGAAATACGGTCGGCGCCTGCCGCTCGGGAGAATCGACCGCCGAGAAAGGTGGGTCAATGACCCACCCTACGAAGATTGGGCAAGCGTCGCCGCGTTTTCCCTCTGGGAGAAAGCTCCCCTGATTGTCTAGGATTTTCGCGGGAGAGGCTGCGCGCAGGGAGCGCGCATCTGAAAGAAGCGAAACGGGCAGGGAGGCGACCGATGCGCGAAGGGACAGGCAGGGCCCGGCGTAGCGCCGGATCGAAGTACTTCGGCTGGGGCGTCGGCGCGACGATGATCGCGACCGCTCTGTTCGCGGCCGCTCCGTTCATCGTCGCAGGCACTTCCTGGCGGAATACGGCGGTCAACTACGTCTTCGCCGACTTCCCCGGAACGATCGAGACGACGGCGGTCTCGTTCAACTGGTTCGGCCCGGTCTCGCTGAAGAACGTCAAGGCGCTCGACGAGAAGGGCGCTCTGCTCTTCGCCGCGGACGAAATCGCGACCGAACGCTGGCTCTGGACGCTCGCGTGGAATTCGACCGACGTCGGCAGCGTCACGTTCACGAACCCCGAACTGTTTCTGTCCCTCCGCAAGGACGGCAGCAACCTGGAAGACGTGCTCGCCGCGATGGAAAGCGGCGCCGAACCGGGGCCGAACCTGCGGATCCAGGTCGTCGAAGGCAAGCTCTACGTCGTCGAGCAGGAGACGGGCGCCGAGTATCGACTCGACGGCGTGAAGCTCGACGCCTCGCTGTCCGGCGACGCGACGGAACCGCTGGCCGCGAAGTTCGCCGCGAACGTCGTGCAGGGGAGCGGCTTCGTCGGCGGCAAGCCCGCGGGCATCGTCGAAGGCGAGTTCCTCTGGCAGCGGGATCGCGCGGGCGAAAGCCTGGGCGAAGGACAAGCCGCCCTGCGGTGCGAGAAGGCGCCGCTGGAACTGGCTCAACCCATTCTGCGCCGACTGGAGATCAATCTGCGTCCCGCCGGCGAACTGACGGCTGACGTACGGTACGCCTGGGAAAAGGGGGGGCAGCGCCAGGACCTGGATATCCGCGAACTGCGGACGGGGCAGGCCAGCATCGTCACCACGGGTCTCGTCGTGAGCGAACCGATCGACCTGACCGACCTGTCGGCCAGGGGGCGCGTGCTGGTCGAAGGCGACCGGGTCGAATTCCGCGAGCTTTCCGTCGAATCGGATCTTGTCGTCGCCGAGGCCGTGGGAACCACCCGGCTGGCGAGTCTCAGCTCGTCGAATCTGCTCTCAGCGCTGCAGGAAGACGACGTCCGGGTGTCGGGCGAGATCGACCTGGCGAAGATCGTCCGCGCGCTGCCGAAGTCGCTGGGACTGGAAGCGAACGGAACGATCGCCTCAGGCAAGGCGACCTTCAGCCTGGAGAATCGCATCGTCGGCGACGCCAAGCGCTGGCAGTTCACCGCGAACGCGGATAAATGGACCTCCGTCACGGACGGCAAGGTCGTCACGTGGGACGCCCCGGTCAAGGCGACCGCCCTGTTCGGCGCCGAGCAGGGTCAGATCGCCGTCGAAGAGGTCCGCGTCGACAGCGACTTCCTGACGATCCGCGGACGGGGCATGTGGTCGAACGGCGAGTTCGACGCGACGGGCAACCTCGACAAGCTTCGCGAACGGCTGACGCAACTCGCCGATCTGAAGGACATTCGCCTGGCCGGAACGCTGAAGGCGGGCGGCGCCTGGAACCTCGGCTCGGACGGTCGCTTCGCGGCGAACGCCGACAGCCTGATCGAGAACTTCGAGTTCGCCGCGCCGGGCATTCATTCCTGGAAAGAATCGAAGCTGGAAGTCTCCGCCGACGCCAACGGCACGGGCGACGCGAGCGGCCTGACGACCCTCGCGGGCGGAAGCCTGGAGGTCACGGCCGGCGACGATTCGATGGTTCTGACGCTGGCGAATCCCGTCGATCGACCGATGACTACCGGGGCTTTTCCGGTCAAGGGAACGCTGGACGGATCGCTCGCGTCGTGGGTCCCCAGGCTTCAGGCCTTTCTTCCGAGCTTCGCCTACGCGATCGAAGGGGACGCGACGTCGACCTTCGCCGGCGAGTTCGGCCGCGAAAAGATCGCCCTGTCGCAGAGCAAAACGACGGTCACGAACCTCGCCATTCGCGGCGAAGGTCTAAACGTCGCCGAGCCGCAGATCCAGGCCGAGTTGATCGGCGATTACTCGCCGGCGACGGGCAAGCTGGTCGTAGAGAACGCGACACTCGCGTCGTCGTCGCTCGCCTTCCGCGGCCAAAAGATCGCCGTGCAGATGTCGGGACCCGAGGCCGGCATCCAAGGCGAACTGGCCTGGCGGGGAGACCTGTCGCGGATTTCAAGCTGGCTCGACGACCCGCAGCAGCCGGCGAATTCTCGCCTGTTCGGTATGGCGGCCGGGAATCTGGACGTCGATGCGGGTCCCGAGGGGACAAAGTTCGTCTGGGCGGGGGACGCGGAGCAGTTCGCCTGGGCGACGCGCAGTCGCTCGCCGTTGACCGGAACGCTGACGCCCGCCTCGGCCGGCGAAGCGTGGGAACCGATCTGGAGCGAGCCGACCGCCAAGCTGAAGGGCGAGGCGATCTGGAACCCCAAGACCGACTCGCTCGCCATCGGCTCCTGCTTCGTCACGACGGAGACCGTCGCGTTTACCGTCAGCGGCAAGGCGGATGAGGTTTCCCAGCGCCTGCTGCTCGATTTGAACGGTCAGACCGAACTGAATCTGCCGCTGCTCAGCGAGCGCTTGCGGCCCTTCGTCTCCAGCGACTTCGCCATCACGGGCGGATCGGCCAAGCCGTTCACGCTCAAGGGGCCGTTGCGGAACCGCACGTTCGTCGGCAGCACGATTCCCGGCGGGCGCGGCGGCGTGGTTCCGCTCGATCTCGGCGGCGAGTCGAGCGTCGACTGGACCGGCCTGCGTCTGTTCGGATTCCAGACCGGCGCCGGCATGGCGAAGCTCACGCTGCGTCAAGGGATCGTCTCCGCCGAAGGACTGGATATTCCGGTCAACGAGGGCCGTCTGCGAGCTTTCCCGCGGATCGATCTCAACGCCGAACGGCCTGCACTCGTCATCGAGCGGGGAACGATTCTGGAGCAGGTCACGATCTCGCCCGAGATGTGCCGGGGCTGGATGAAGTACGCCGCGCCGCTGCTGGCGGATGCGACCGAGGCGGAAGGGAAGTTCTCCGTCGCGATCCAGGAGACGTCCATTCCGCTGGCCGATCCGACGTCGACCGAATCGGTCGGCGTGATGCAGATCCATCAGGCGACGATCGGACCCGGGCCGCTCGGCCGGCAACTCGTCTCGATCGCCCGTCAGGTCGAGGCGCTCGTCAAGAAGCAGCCCTTCAACGCCGCGCAGCCGGTCGGTCAGGTCTGGGTCACGCTGCCCGAGCAGGCGGTCAACCTGCAAATGCACGCGGGGCGGATCTACCACGAACGGATGCAGTTCCGAGTCGGCGACGTCGACCTGTCGACGCAGGGCTCGGTCGGGATCGACCAGTCGCTGCAACTGGTCGTCGAGGCGCCGATTCGCGACGAATGGATCGCCCGCGATCCGAGCCTGGCCGTCCTCCGCGGTCAGACGCTCAAGATCCCCGTTCGCGGAAGCGTCTCGCAGCCGCAGATCGACTCCGGCGCGCTGAGCGCCAGCGCGACCCAGCTTCTCGGCAGCGCGGCGCAGGGCGCGCTCCAGGGTCAACTCGACAAGCAGTTGAACAAGGGACTCGACAGGCTGGAGTCCGCGATTCCGGGTCTCTTCGGTCCGAGGCCGAATCCGAATCCTTGAGGGACCGATCGATTCAGATTCCGGTAGGGTGGGTCATTGACCCACCGTCGAGCGGCCACGATCGGCAGGAGAAGGTGGGTCAATGACCCACCCTACGACAACTGGCTCGGCTCTGCCAGTGTCGCCCACTCGAACAGCTCTCCTTCGAGGACCACTCTTTCCCGCTTCGCACTGGCAGAGCCAGCGCCGCCCGAGAAGAGCGGGAGGTGAGGTCCCGTCGAAGAGTCGGCCCGCTTAACTGCTACCGCTGCGGCGCCACGCCTGCCGGACCCGGTCCCGCGGCGACGCGGAGCAGGCGGTCGGTTTCGGCGGCTAATGCGTGAGCGGGCGCCATCGTCGGGTCGAGCTTCGTCGCATGCAGCGACCACTCGCGGGCGGGACCGATCTGGTTCCGCTCCTTCAGCAGGTAGGCGACGTTGTAACTGGCGACCGCCTTGCCGAAGACGGGCTCCAGCGTTTCCGCAGCCTTGATCGGCTCGGCCGCTTCGACATGCACGGCGGCCAGATTGTTGCGATAGAGCGGACTCTTCGGTTCGAGCCGAACCGCGGTCTCCAGCGCGTCGCGCGCCTCGTCCAGTCGGCTGGCGCTCGCAAGGAACAGGCCAAGGTCGTTGAACGGGACGGGGTTCTGCGGCTCGTCAGTCGCCGCCTCGCGGTAGAGCCGCTCCGCATCCGCTGTATGTCCCTGGCGATCGAGCGCCCGGGCGAGCGCCAGCTTGGACGGAACGTGCTTCGGGTCGAGCTTCAGAGCCGTTTCGTACTGCGCGACCGCGGCGCCGAGTTCGCCTTTGCGTTCCAGGATCTTCGCCTGGGCGAAGTGCAACTCCGGCGTGATCTTCGCTTTGCTGTTGAGGTCGACGCCGTCTTCCGCCGGAAGCACGGTTTCGTCGATCGTCAGCGCGTCGGAGATCGCTTCGCCCGTCGAAGAGAGCCAGCCGGTGAAGCCTGACGGTTGGCTTCCTGCGGTCGCCCGCTGTCCCAGGCCGCCCGAAGGAGCCTCGAACGCGGCGGCCGAATCGAGGCCGGACGACTGCGCTCCGCTCCCCGCGCAGCCCGCGGCGGCGCCGATCAGGCTGAAACTCGTTACGACAAGGAAGAGTCGTTTCATGCTCGCTCCTCCATGAGCGTCGGGCGATGTCTCTGATCAAGCCGGAACTACGGCGTTCCGCCGGTTCCGCCGCCCTGTGCACCTTGTCCGCCGGAAGCGGCAGGCAGCACGGGCGGACGCTGATTCGCCTGGTAGCGCTCCATCACGCCGGCGACGTCTTCGGCCGGCGTCGTCTCCGGACGCAGATCCGTGATCAGCACGGGCGGCATCGGTCCGTCGAGGATTTTGCCTGCGATTTCGCGCTGGACCGAGTCGACTCGGGCGGAGGTCGCTTCCTTATCCCTGCCGACCAGGACGTAGACCGCCCGGCGATCGTGCGACGTATTTCGCAGCACGGTCTGGATCTTCGCCGCGCCGGTGCGATTGACGACGTTCGTTTCCGGGTCGAAATCGTGGTCGCTGAGCGTGCAGTTGAGCTGCCACCCCTTCGCCGCCATCAGCCCGAACGGCGCACGCGTCGCGGCACGATCGGGAGCGGGGAAGGGCTCCGGCCAGGAGTTGTTGCGATGGATGTCGAGTTCGACCCGATGCCAGAACGAGTGCCAGTCCGCGCGAACGGCGCCTGCGGCCGACAGGGTCGAGAGGGCCATCGCGGCGGCGAAGAATCGTCTCTTCATCTGCGTATCGATCCGTCGCAGGAGGCGGACGATCCGTCCGCGGGGGGAATAGATTGCGAATCCACGTTTCGCCAGGACGTTCGCTTCGACCCGTGTGCCACGGCTGGCTTACCCAGCCGTGCCGTGGCGGAAGAAGACATGCGTCTCTCAAGCGAGCGTCGATTCTCCTCGGTTCGCATGTACCGTCGGTCTCGGCGCCAGCACGGCTGGACAAGCCAGCCGTGGCACACGCGACCACTCAGCCGCCGGCTCGTTCCGTACGAAGCCGTTCTCTCTGGTTATCGGCCGCGGCGGTCGAAGAATCCGCAAGCAAAAGTTTCGATTCCGTTCGCGGCAGAGTTTGCCTGGTTTCTCCGCTTTCGCAGGTCGTATCGCTCGGGCGAAGTGCAGCGATTCTTCCGAGGCGAGCGGAGGGTGTGAGCCCTCCGTGTCTCTGCTGTCAGACGCGGCCATGGATTCCACGGAGGGCTCACACCCTCCGCTCGCCGTGCGAGATAGCCGATCTTTCGAACGGGACGCTCGGCGACTACTGGCCGTTCGAGGCCTGCATCATCGGGAACATCTCGCGGACCATCGTGATCGCGGCAGGGCCGACGAGCACGACGAAGATGCCCGGGAAGATGAAGATGACCAGCGGGAAGATCAGCTTCACCGCGGTCTTGGCGGCCTTTTCTTCGGCCAACTGCTTCCGGCGGGTACGCATGGCCTCGCTCTGCACGCGGAGGGCCTGAGCGATGCTGGAACCGAACTTGTCGGCCTGGATAACGATCGAGGAGAGCGTCCGGAGGTCTTCGACGCCGTTGCGTTCGCCGAGGTCGTGCATCGCTTCGCTGCGGCTCTTGCCGACTTGCAGGTGCATGTTGCACATGCCGAACTCGTACGACAGGATCGGGTAGGACGACGCCATTTCCTCGGCGACTTTCCGCATCGCCTGATCGAGTCCCTGTCCGGCCTCGACGCAGACGACCAGCAGGTCGAGCACGTCGGGCAGACCGAGGAAGATCGATTCTTTTCGCTTGCGCCCGAGAAACCAGACGACGATATCGGGCGCGAAGAAGCATCCGCCCATCACGGCGCCGACGACGATCAGCGTCGTCTGGCTGAAGTTGCCGCTGAACAGGGCGAAGCCGCCGCTGAAGAACAGGCCGCAGACCAGGCCGATGCCCTTGAGCGCCACGAACGCCGAGGCTGCTCCGTCGCCGCGCAGGCCCGCGTAGGAGAGCTTCAGCTTGAGCTTGCTCTTGTCCGAATCGTTCTTGGGGGAGAGCGACTTGGTGAGCGGTTCGGCCTTTTCCAGCATCTTCTGGACGGCCATCCCGGTCGTAAAGCCCTTCTCGTCGGCGCGCTTCTGGCGACGCTTGGGTTCGCGATAGTCGTCGAGCCGCTCTTCGGTCGAACGACCCTTCTTCGGGCCCGACAGCATCTCCATCAGCGCCCAGACGCCGGCGGCGAAGGCGAGGAAGACTGCGACAGGCAGCACGATCGACCAGTCGAAGTATTGACCCATTTCGTTACCCGTTCGTGTCGCCGATCGGCGTCGGTTTCGTTCGTTTCAGGAGACGGTGGGCTGACGCCCTCCGCTCGCCAGCTTCGTCGCGAATCAGACCTTGATATCGATGATCTTCTTGATGACGATCGCGCCCAGAAGCTGCATCACGAGGCCCACGGCGAGCATCTTGTTGCCTAAGGGGTCGTCGAACAGCACCATCACGTAGCCGGGGTTCAGCCGCCACATCACGACGAACAGCACGGGCGGCAGCGCGAGCAGCACGATGCCCGAGAGTCGCCCTTCGCCGGTCAGCGCCTGGATGGCGCCCCAGATCTTGAATCGCTCGCGGACGAGGTGTCCGATCTTGTCGAGGATCTCGGCCAGGTCGCCGCCGGTCTGACGTTGCAGGATGACCGCGGTGACGAAGAACCGGACGTCCAGCGTCGGAATGCGATCGCACAGGCTCTGCAGCGACTCTTCCAGCGGCACGCCGAAGTTCTGCTCGTCGAAGCAGCGCTTGAATTCGGTGCAGATCGGATCGGGCGATTCGTCGGCGACCATTTTCATGCCGCTCCCCAGGGCGTGACCGGCACGCAAGGCGCGTCCGATAAGGTCGAGGGCGTCGGGAAGCTGCTTGGTGAACTTGTTCAGCCGGCGCTTGCGCTTGAAGAAGACGAAGAAGATCGGGATGATCGCCAGCGCGATGCCGACCAGCGGCGCGAGGAACTTCATCGGAGCGACGGTCGCCCACAGCAGCGCTCCGCCGAAGCCGAGCCCGCCGATGATCAGCAGGAGCTTCGCCGGCGCGATCCGCATGTCGGCCTGGTCGAGAAACTTCCGGAGATTGAACTTCTTCGCGAAGCGTTCGAGCAGGCCGGTGGCGTCTTCCAACGGCGAAGTGAGCAGGCCTTTGCTCGACGGACCGTTCGCCACGGCGGAGGCGTCGCGGCCTGTGGCGAACGCCTCGAGGCGCGCCTCCGCGGCGGTGGTCTGCGAACTGCCGAACATCGACCAGACGCCCGCGACGAGGCAGGCGACGCCGATGAACGACGCAGCGGCGATCAGGATGACGAACATGACGAATCCCTATCTATCGAGCGGTCGAGCGGGCTTAACGATCGACCATCATCACGCGTTGACGGAAGGCGCTGGCAGGGAGCCGCACGCCGCACGCTTCGAGACGCTCCATGCACTTGGGGCGAACGCCGGTCGAGACGAACTCTCCGAGCGTACGGCCCGTCTCGTCGACGCCCCGCTGCTCATAGCGGAAGATGTCCTGCATGACGACCGTGTCCTGCTCCATACCGACGACCTCGGTGATGTGCGTGACCCGGCGAATACCCCCCTGCAGACGGTTCACCTGCACGACCAGGTTGACCGCGCTGGCGATCTGCTGACGCATCGCCTTGATGGGCAATTCGAAGCCCGACATCATGATCATGGTCTCCATACGAGCCAGCGCGTCGCGCGGGGCGTTCGCGTGGAGCGTGGTCATCGATCCGTCGTGACCCGTGTTCATCGCCTGGAGCATGTCCAGCGTTTCCGGTCCGCGGCACTCGCCGATGATGATTCGTTCGGGACGCATACGCAGCGCGTTGCGAACCAGGTCCGTCGCGGTGATGGCGCCCTTGCCGTCGAGATTCGGCGGCCGCGTCTCCAGCCGGACGATGTGGTCCTGCTGCAACTGAATTTCGGCGGCGTCTTCGATCGTGACGATGCGGTCCGTGTTCGGGATGAAGCTCGACAACGTGTTGAGCAGCGTCGTCTTGCCGGAGCCCGTACCGCCCGAGATGACGATGTTCAGGCGCGCCTTCATCGCTCCTTCGAGGAGCATCACCATTTCCGGCGTGAAGGCCTTGTAGTTCAGCAGGTCTTCCAGCCGCAGCGGATTCGAACCGAAGCGACGAATCGAAACCGCGGCGCCGTCGAGCGCCAAAGGCGGAATGATCGCGTTGACGCGGGAACCGTCCGGCAGACGGGCGTCGACCATCGGGTTCAGTTCGTCGACGCGACGACCGACCCGGCTCACGATCCGGTCGATGATCTGCAGCAGGTGGGCGTTGTCCCGGAACTCGACCGGGCACTTCTCCATCTTGCCGCGACGTTCGACATAGATGTTCTTGGGACCGTTGATCAGGATGTCGCTGATCGAGGCGTCCTTGAGGATCAGTTCGAGGGGACCGAGTCCGAAGGTCTCGTCCAGCACCTCTTCGATCAGGCGTTCGCGCTCGTTGCGGTTGAGGAACGTCTCCTCGGTATCGCACAGATGCTCGACGACCAGGCGGATCTCGCGGCGGAGGACGTCCCCTTCGAGCTCGCTGACCCGGGTCAGGTCGAGCTTGTCGACGAGTTTGCCGTGAATCTTCCGCTTGAGCTTGTCGAATTCGTCGGCCTTGACCGCTTCGGCGCTGCGTTGACCCGGCGCTGATCCTCGAATGCCTGCCACGATGCCTGTCCTTCTTCGATGATCGACCGGCGCCTTCTTCGGCGCCCGTAACTTCCTGGATCGCTAAGCGATCGCCTGCCTGCGTTCGCTCGAAGATTCGTGCGTCGGCTCGCCGTTTCGCGGAGAACGAAGCGGTTATGCAACGCGGCGAAGCTAGAACGACGCTTCTGGGCAACCATACGTCACGGCCCCGTGCGCGCTCTCGACAGGCTGACAAAAACTTGCCGCTCGTTCCGAACGCAGCGACAATGCGGAGCGGGGCGCATGATGCAGGAATCGGAATCTTGACGATTCGACGAAGCATGCCGCGTTTAGCGGCGTCGCTGACCGCTGCGCTAGGCGCATTCCTCGGCGGAGTCTGCTCGCCCGCCGGCTTTTGCCTGCGGACCGCCATCGCGCAGTTCCCTCCGGGCTTTAATCCGGACGCTTATTCCGTTCCTCCGTCGATCGACGCTGCGGCGGGGGATTCGGCGGCGGATCGATCCTCGTTCCGGACCGTCCGCCCGGCGCCCATTCCGAGGAACGTGGAGGATGGCGGCTACTTTCGCCCGCTCTATCAGCCGCCGAAGACGCAGGTCGCGCTGGAACAGGTGGTCGAGTTCGACGTCGTCGATATGCCGATGGAGCAGTTCTTCGCCGGCCTCGAAGCGACGACGGGCATTCCCTTCTTCCTCGATGAGACGGGACTCGAAGAGGCGGCGATCACCTCCGACGCGGAGATCACCTGCCGCTCGGCAGGGATGCCGTTGCACATCACGCTGGACTTGATCATGCGCGACCTCTACCTCGCCTATGTCGTGCATGACGAATACGTCCTGGTCACATCGCGCGACTCGGCCGACCTGGTCCCGCGGGCGCGTCTGTTCGCGCTCGCCGATCATCCGCTGCTTCAGGACGCCGGCGCTGCATCGCTGGCCGCGATTATTCGACAGCACGCGACCCGCGATCGCTGGGGCGGGTGGTGGTACAGCCTGAAGGTCGACCTGCCTCCGGGAGCGATCGCGATCTCGGGGGAACGCGATGCGGTCGCGTGGGCGGAGCAATTCCTGCGGCAGTACGCCCGATTGCTGGCGGAGTACGACGCGGCGCCCGCTCCTGCTTCAAGCGCCGGTTCGCCGATAGAGCGTCCCTCCCCGATCGTCGCCGTCCGCCGCGCGCCGATCGCGCGCGATGCGTCGCGATATTTTCATGCGGCGCATGATCGCACGAAGGCGGCGCTCACTCTCGCGAAGCCGGCAGACTTCGAGATCGAGGATCTGCCGCTCGACCAGTTCTTCATCGGTCGCGAGCGAATTCTCGGCATTCCCTTTCGACTCGACGCCGTCGGCCTGCGGGCGTCTCTGATCGAGCCGGACGATCCGGTCTCCTTCCGCGCGAAAGGGCTCAGTCACGAAGCGGCTCTATCGCTCATGCTTCGGGATTTCGATCTGAAACTCGTGCCCCGCGACGACTACGTCGTCGTTACGTCGGTCGACGACGAACGCTACCAGGTGGCGACGCGAACATATGACGTCGCCGGCCATCCGCTTCTGGCGCAAGACGGGGGAAGGGCCTTTCTCGAATCGCTACGACGTCAGATCGCTCATGAAGGCATGGAGTATCCCGAGGAATACGGCATCGGCGTACGCCAGGGGAAGCTGATCCTGTCCGCCGACGATGCGATGCTGGAGCATGCGGAATCCTACGTGAAACAGTACGGACGCTTGCTCGCGGAGTACGACGCCGTCGATCGGAACGCTTCGCCTCCCGGCGAAGTACAGGGAGCGCGGTCCGCTCGCGGGACTGGCGGCGACGTTTGCTTTCGCCCGCTCTGGCGCCGCCCGAGGACGCTTCGCGCGCTGGAGCAGCCGGCGACGATCGATGTGCGGGAGGTTCCGCTCGACTCGTTCTTCGCGGATCTGGAACGCAAGCTCGGGATCGCGTTCGAGTTGGACGAGTCGGGATTCGAAGAGGTGGCGTTGACCACCGACGTCGAGGTGACGTTCCAGGCCAGCGGCATGACCTACGCCGCGGCGCTGACGCAGATGCTGGCCGGTCTCGAGCTCGCCTTCGTCGCGACGGACCACTACGTGATGATCACTTCGCAGGACGCCGCGGATCAGGAAATCGAGACTCGGCTTTACGCGATCCACGATCATCCGCGACTGCGAGGCAAGGAGTTACAAACTCTCGTAGGCGCCATCCGCGACCATGTCGGCGACGACGAAACTCGCAACGACGGGATCCTGCTTGACCTCCTGCCAGGAACGTTGATCGTCACGGGTGATCGTCATGCGCTGGAATGGGCGGAAGAACGCCTGCGAACATACGGTCTCGCGCCCGCGGAATATTCGCCGGAGCGACCGGCGCCGTCGAAGCCGCCCTTGAAGTTTCGGTTGCCGCCGCGGCGGGTCGTTGCTGCTCCGCCGCCCGACCGGAATCCTTATCCGATTCGTCCCGGGATGGATCCGTTCGCCGAGCCGTCAGGCGGCGATCCGTTCGGGAAGCCGCTTGCCGACCCATTCGGAGATTCCGCTCCTGATCCTTTCGCCCCGTCCGCGGCGGGCGGAAGATAGAACCAAGGCGAGAGACGCCCTCTCTCGGTTCCGGTCTTCTCCTTTTCTCTTCTTTTCCTGACTTTCCGCGCCCGACGGACGGGGGGCGCGGCACTACTCCTCCGATGAGCGATCTGCTGGAACGCGACGGAGGGACGACCTCAGTCGCCGAATATGACGTCGAAGCGTGGAAGCGCTCCCGTGCGGACACCGACGCGGGATTGATCCGGCGCTTCGTGCGTTCGCGGGACGAGCAGGCGTTCGAAGAACTGGAGCGACGATACGGAGCCCTCGTCCGCGGCGTCTGCGCCCGGGCGCTAGCCGGCGCCGAAGATCGGGAGGACGTTTACCAGGCGACGTTTCTGACGCTCTTTCTGCGAGCGCGGACGATCCGCAAACGGAGCAGCGTCGCCTGCTGGCTGTACGGCGTTTCGTATCGCATCGCGACGCGGCTTCGTCGGAAACGCAAACTCGAACGGACCGAGGCTGTCTTCGATCCGCCGGCGGACATGCAGGAAGTCTGGGTTCAGATCGACCGTAAACACCTGAGCGAAGTTCTCGACGCAGAGATGCAGGCGCTGCCGACGCGGGATCGCCTGCCGCTCGCGATGCATTACCTGATGGGTCTGTCGCATCAGGAGATCGGTCAGTCGCTGGGGATTTCGGCCTCGGCCGTCGACGGTCGTCTCAAGCGGGCGAGGCAACGACTGCGGACGCGACTGCTGGCCCGGGGCGTGGGTCTCGCTTCGGCGCTGATCTATCTGGGAGCGTGTTGGCAGAAGGCACAGGCCGCCGTCGCGACTGCCGAAGCAGGCGCCGGGACGGCGACTCTTTTCGATCGATTCGACGGCGACGCGAGCGCGTCGTCGATCTCGTCTGACGCGCAGGGGCTTTTCGCGGAGGAAGCGAGCATGATGGCAGTTAGTTGGGGTAAAGGCGTTCTCCTCGCAGGGGGCGCCGCCCTCGCAGGTTGCGGGCTGATCGGCATCTTCTGGGGAGCCTCCGTCGGGCCCGGCGTCGCCCAGGCGCAATACGGGGGCATGGGAGGCGGCGGTTTCGGCGGATCCTTCGACGAAGGGAGGCCTGATGCCGGGCCCGTCGTCACCGTTCGCCTGGCGGGAGAGCAGCCCGCCGAACGACCGGACGAGTCGAAGTTCTTCTCGCCGCTGTCGGAACCGCCGAAGACGAAGGAACTGCTGTCCCATTTGGCGGTCGCCAATTTCCAAGACGTCCAGGTCACGGATGCCGTCGGGGCGCTCGCGGAACAGGTCGGCCTGGAAATTCAGATCGATCGCCTGGCGCTGGAGGAGGAGTACGTCGGGACGGACGACCTGGTGACCCTGGAATCGGAGTCGATGACGCTGGCCGATGCGCTGGACGCGATCCTGCCGGCGAGGAACCTCGCCTATGTCGCGAAGGAGCGTTTCCTCCTGATTACGACGAAGAGCCGGGCACGCGAGATGATGGAGACTCGCATGTACGCCGTCGCCGATCACCCGCTGCTGCGAAGCGCCGACGGCAACGCCCTGGTCAACGCCATCATCGGTCACGTCGGGCCCGACTCCTGGGCCGTGTACGCCGGAACGGGCGGGAGCGTCTCGCTGCTTCCAGGCGTGCTGATCGTGACGAACGACCAAAGGACGCTCGACCAGGTCGAGGACTTCCTCGCCCAGTACGGTCGCCTGCTCTCGAAGTACGAGCCCGCCGAAGATCCCGGCCCGGGAATGATGGGTATGGGGATGCCCGGAATGCCGCCCGGAATGGGAGAAGGCTTGTACGGCGGCGGCTCTCCCTACGCCGATCCTGCTCAACCCATGCGAGGCGTCTTCGGCACGGCACGCGACCCCGAAGCTTCCCTGGGCGGAGGAAGTCTGGGATCCGGAGTCGAAGGATTCGGATCAGGCCCAGGCGCCGAAGGTTCAGGCGAAGCGGTGGATGGCTCTTCCGACGGCGCCGAAGGAAGCGGCGCTGCGGAGCCCCAGACGACTGCGGAGGGAGCAGGCAGCCCGGCCGTTCCCGCCGGAGGAGCAGGCCCGCTTCGCAGCGGCGGCGGACGTTTCGGCGCCGGCGGATTCCAGTAAGCCCGCCGATCCTCGCTCCCGGACGCTTGAGCCGGGAGCGTGATCTCGTCTAGGGCCCCGCGACGACCGACGCTCAGCCCAGCAGGCATGCCCGGGAAGGGCGCTCGGCGGACGCCCCTCGCCATCGTGCGGCTCCGTTCCAGGGCTGCGAAGGCGCGAACCGCTTCGCGCCGGGCGCTCTCTTGCCAATCGGAAAACCGGGCGGTAGCTTTACGAGGGCTCGGCGGTTTCCGCCGGGCGTCTGTCGCGGGCGTAGCTCAATGGTAGAGCGTCGGCTTCCCAAGCCGATGACGAGGGTTCGATTCCCTTCGCCCGCTTTCGGATGCAGTCAGGTCTCCGGTTACGAAACGAGGCGTCGCCCTTCGCGGGTGACGCCTCGTTTCGTAACCGGGGATTCGCTGTTCGACTCGCGTCAGCCTTCCGACGGCGTCGGGGTTTCGATCGCTTCGGCGCCGGGATCGAAGGGAGCGGGTTCGTCGCTCTCGCCTTCGATGCCCATGTCGATATTCAGTTCGGGGCCGGGCTCGTCGACCTGCGTCGCCCCGCCGCGGTTCTTGGGTCGCGATTCCTTATCCTGGAACCGCATGGCGCCGCCGGCGACGACGAGCGCGACCGAGAGCAGCACGGCGACGCCCGACCAGAGCTTGCCCTTCGCCTGATACCGTTCGGCGGAAGCGCTCCGTCCGGAGAGCACGCTGGCGAGGAACATCAGCGCCAGGCCGAGCAGGATCTTGAGCGCGACCAGGCCGTTGTAGACGGGGCCGACGTCGTAGCGGATCGACGCCATCGCGACGCTGTAGAAGCCCGAGATCAGAATCAGCCCCGAGGCGATGCCGACCCACATCGCCCAGCCGCGGCGGACCTTCGCGAGCGTCTCGCTTCGGGTCGTTTCGCTCACCTGGGCCAGGCCCGGGAACCAGGCGAAGTACATGAAGAAGGATCCGCCGACGAGGATGCAGGCGGAAAGGATAT
This sequence comes from Lignipirellula cremea, assembly GCF_056501455.1. Taxonomy (NCBI): domain Bacteria; kingdom Pseudomonadati; phylum Planctomycetota; class Planctomycetia; order Pirellulales; family Pirellulaceae; genus Lignipirellula; species Lignipirellula cremea. The sequence goes on along the minus strand of NZ_CM151415.1, from coordinate 2,125,406 downwards.
GCAGCCAGCGGAGGGCGAGTTCGAGCCAGATCATGGGCTTCGGTTCTTCTAAAGAGTCGGCATCAGCAGCTTGGGCCAAGCGTCACGCAATGTAACTGCTACAGGCGGCGCTCCTAGTCCCCGGCAGGGCGACCGATCGTCGCGGCGAGCCGTTCGGCTTCTTCGCGTTTGGCGATCTGGCCGTCGAGCTGCGCGTCTCGCACGGCCTCGAGCACGCGGCGAAACTCGGGACCTTGCGCGATCTTCAGACGCTTCAGATCGGCGCCGTCGAGCAAGGGGGGCGGGTTCCAGGCCGTTTCGCCTTCGGCCAGTCGGGCTTCGCACCGGGCGACTCCTTCCGGCGGAGCGCCCGCGACGTCACGTTCCAGCCGGCAGAAGTCGAGCAACCGTTCCCGCCGGGGATCGACGAGGATTCGCTGCACCTCGCTCCACCGACGGGTCGCGGCGAGATGCACGGCCTGCGACGACGCGAGCAGAAACGCCGCCTCGTCCCGTTCTTCCCGGGAAAGCTTCAGCCGCTGGGCGGTTTGCTGGCATAGCTCTCCCTCTTCGGGCGACGGCGGGCGGAGCGGATCCCAGGCGCCGCACGTTCCGGAATGAGCCGCCCGGAGGATCCAGGCGAGGAACAGGCCGAACGAAGGCTGCTCCATCCGGTCGAGCCCTTCCCGCAAATCGGCCCGGATCGGTTCGGTTCGGAGCGCCGGCTCGATCGCGGGGATGATCTGGCTGAAGAGGCCCGAGTCGGCCAGCAGTTCGATTCCCCGCGCCCGACCGGGCTGCGCCGCGATGCGGCGAAGTTCCTCGGCGATACGCTCGGCGCTGACGACGGCGAGCTGCGTCGCGTGGCGCTGGATGGCCTCGAACGTGGCGCTCTCGATGCCGAATTCGTACGTCGCGGCGAAGCGGATGCCGCGGAGCATGCGGAGCTTGTCTTCTTCGATCCGGGCGTGCGGGTCGCCGATCGCGCGGATGAGTCCCGATTCCAGATCGTCGCGTCCGCCGACGTAGTCGATCACGGACTCGTCGCGCGGGTCCATGAACATGCCGTTGATGGTGAAGTCCCGCCGGAGCGCATCTTCCCGCGAAGTCGAAAAGGCGACGCGGTCGGGCCGGCGACCGTCGCGGTAGTCGAAGTCCTTGCGAAAGGTGGCGACCTCGACCTGGCCCGCCTCGCGGCGCGGGGCGAGGACGGCGATCACCCCGAACTGGGCGCCCATGGCCAGCGTCTTGCGGTCGCGGAAGACGTGCTGGACCTCTTCCGGACGGGCGCTGGTGGCGACGTCGTAGTCCTTCGGCGTCCGTTTCAGCAGATCGTCCCGCACGCAGCCCCCCGCCCAGAGCGCCTCGTACCCGGCAACTTGTAGTCGAAGCGCGACGTCCCGAGCGAATTCGCGAGCGGCTTCCGGATCGATACGGGACATGACGCAGGGAGGCGAGACAGGTTCATCTAAGCGTTAGAAAGGCTCGTCCGACTGTACCCGAACGGGAGCGGCGACGGTATGCGACGCGGAAGGGGCGGGTAAAATGCCGACCCCATCCCGTTGCGAGGAACGACCCGACGATGACCGACGAATCTCCCCCGTTCGACGTTTCGGTGGCCGAGCTGAAAGCCCGGCTCGACGCCAAGGAAGATCTGCTGCTGCTCGACTGTCGGAATCCGGACGAGTGGAAGACGGCCCGGATCGCCGGCGCCCAGCTGCTTCCAATGGGCGAACTGGTGCAGCGGGCGGGCGAGCTCGAGCCGCATAAGAATCGCCCGATCGTCGTCCAGTGCCATCACGGCGGCCGGAGCGCTCGCGTGGCGAACTGGCTTCGGGCGAACGGGTATCCGCAGGCCCAGAATCTGGCGGGCGGAATCGACGCCTGGTCCCTCGAAATCGATCCCTCCGTGCCCCGCTATTAAGACGGCCGCGGGAAATACGGGGTTCGGAGCGTCCAGCGGCGCGAACCGGACCGGGTGGAGCATGCTCTCTGAGAATGCCGCCGACCTGTCGGAACCGCCTTGCATCGAGGCGGGTCAGCGGCAATAATTCCCGACCTACGCGGATGTGGCGAAATCGGCAGACGCGCAAGATTCAGGTTCTTGTGTCCGAAAGGACGTGGAGGTTCAACTCCTCTCATCCGCACTGGTCCCGCCTGACGAATCGCAGCCCACGCTGCGAGAAGTTCTCGCGGGACGAAAACCTGACGGAAACGGCGGCTGGAAACAGCCGCCGTTTTTCGTTGGCGGACCCCTGCTTGAGAATCGCTGCCTCATCTCGCCTCCCCAGAATGGCGGAAGCGTTCCGCGCATAACGCGCGTAGGGGATGCGCCGGGTCCGCCCGCAAAATGCTCAAGGTTTATCAGCAGGCGAAGGCGTCGGAAGTTTGACCGGGGTCGCCCGCGACCTAGCTTTTCGATGCCGATCGTCACCTGCGACCGACAGAGCCCGGAAGGAAGCCGGAACTCTTCGATACGTCGCCGGCGACGGCGGGGCCTGATTCGCTCGCACGTCTCTCGCGACCCCTGAGACTGCGACCACGAAGGGTCGAAACCGGCGGACGGGCCGGGACGATTCCTTCGCGAAGAATTTTGCACCGCGCTTCGGTATCGCGAATTTCGCGACCTAGGTTTTCGCAGTCGAGGCGAGGACCGGCGGCGTCAACGACCGCTGCAACTCGAACGATTCAGGAGTTCCGACGGATTTCCGTCGTACCGGGTAAGGCCGGTCGCCCTGGCACGTTCGCGGCGCAGCAGTCGAGAAACGCCGTTCGCGAAAGTCCGAGTCGCTTCGTATTCGGTGTCTTCGCTGTCCGCACAAAAGAGGTACGAGTCATGGTTAAGTTCGTTTCGAAGGTCGAGCGGTTCCTGAAGTCGGAAGATGGCCCCACCGCGGTCGAGTACGCGGTCATGCTGGCGCTGATCGTCATCGTCTGCCTCACGGCGATCCAGGCGATCGGCACCAACGCCTCGAACACGTTCAACGGCGTCGCCAACGCCATGAAGACGACCACGAGCTGATCCTCGATCGCTCGGGTAAAGTTCGCGAAAGGGCCTGCGGAGCGATCCGGAGGCCCTTTTTCGTGGAGCGAAGCGGCGATTCGCGGCAGAGATCGCCGTTCTGAGTCAGAAGATCCGGCACGTGTCCGAAACGCGTCCTACGCTTGTGCAGTTTCCGCGTCATGGAATCCGTCTGCGGGTTTCGTCGCGGTCAGGAGAGATGAAGCATGTTGCCCGTACTCCCTGTCGAGAGTCTCGCCGGCACGATCGAACTCGTGCTGTTCGCCTTCACGTTATTGACGGCGATCGGCACGACGCTGGTCGGACTGAGGCTGTAGACGAGCGACGCGTTTCAACCATCACCCGTTCTTGTCGGACCCGTCCCTGGATCGGACTCCGACGCCGACTTCCAAGCAGCGATATCAAGCCATGACCTTCGCATCCGCTCTCGAGACGCTGGCCCATACCTGGCACATCTGGTTCGTCTCCGTCGTGCTGATCGTGGCCGCGGTGATCGACGGGATCCAGCTCAAGGTTCCGAACTGGCTGACGTTCCCGATGATCGTCGCCGGCTGGGCCTTTTCCGCCGTATCGTTCGCCCTCGCCGGCGAACCGTGGTACGTCGGCCTGGGCTGGAGCATGCTCGGCACCGTGGTCGGCCTGGCCCTGCTGCTGCCCGCCTACGCGATCGGCGGCATGGGCGCCGGCGACGTGAAGCTCCTCGCCGGCATCGGCGCCTGGACGCTAAGCACGCACACGTTCTACGCGTTCTGCGCGACGGTCATCGTGGGAGCGATCATGGCGGTCGCCATGGTTCTGTACCGCGGGGCGTTCAAGAAGCACGCGGCGCAGTTCCAGTTGATCCTCAACGAGATCTTCACGATCCGCGACGCCGAGACGCTGTCGGAGATCGCCGCCGAGCGGAAGCCGCGGATGATGCTCCTGCCGTACGGCATCCCGATGTGCATCGGCACGCTGCTCTACTTCGCCTGGGCCGGGCTCTACTTCGGCGGCTAGTGCGCGTCCCCCCAGCTATGGCCATTCGTCGCGCGTGACGGCGATGAGGGCAACTTAGGAAACCGCGCTTCGGCCGTCGGAGCCGTTCGCTCTCGAAAAACTCCCCCAACCGGCAGATTTTGACAGCGAAAATGGAACGACCTTACCGATTAAGACAGAGACGCGGCGCGTCCGTCGTGGAATTCGCGATCGTCGCGCCCGTTTTCATCATGCTCGTCTTCGGAATGATCGAGTACGGGCGGATGGTCATGGTGCAGCAGGTGATCACCAACGCCTCCCGCGAGGGAGCCCGCAGGGCGATCGTCGACGGCGCCACGACGACCGAGATTCAGACCCTGGTGAAGGACTACCTGCAGGGCGGCGCGATGACGACGACGAATCTCTCCGTCGTCGTCACCCCCAACCCGCCCAGTTCCGCGAAGTCGGGCGACCCCGTCACCGTGCGATTGGAGATGCCGTTCAAGGACGTTAGTTGGCTGCCGGGACAGTGGTTTCTCGGTTCGCAGCAGCTCAAGGCCGAAACGACGATGCGGCGCGAAAGCGTCAACTGAGCCGCCGTTTTCGGGAACAGGTCGCATTTCGCGACCTACGTTTTCAGAGTCGCCTGTTCGCGACCTGATTTCGACACGAGAAACCTTCGTTCCCCGGAGAGCCGTCGCAGCGACGCCTCCCGCAGGGACCGAACGATCGAAGGAAACGCTGGCATGCGCGGCAAGTCGATGATGCTGATCGTGGTGGCCCTCGGGTGCGGGCTGGTGGCGTCGATCGGCGTCAGCCAGGTCCTGACGCAGCGCGCCGACGCCGGCGGCTCAGGTCCGGAGACGGCCGAGGTCTACGTCGCCTCGGCGGATATCAACATCAACGACCCGCTCGACGCCAACAACGTCACGCTGGCCGTCTGGCCCAAGGACAAGATCCCCGAAGGCGCCGTGACGGACATCAAGAAGCTGGAAGGCCAGTACGCACGGTCCTGGGTCTACCAGGGCGAGCTCATTCTGGAGAAAAAGCTCACCAACGTCCGGGGCGACAACTTCGTCATTCCGGAAGGCTATCGCGTCATGCCGCTGCAGGTCGACGCGAGCCACATGTCCAAGCTGATCAAGCCGGGCGACCGCGTCGACGTGATGCTGTACGTCCCGCCTCGCGAAGGTTTCGAATCGGTCGTCAAGACGATTCTCGCCGACGTCCGCGTCTTCTCGGTCAACGCGAAGGTCGAACGGGCCGTCGACGACAAGGAAGAAGAACTCGCCCGCTTCGTCGACGTGCTGTGCAATCCCGAACAGAGCGAAGTCCTGACCCTGGCGGCGGAGATGGGAAGCATCTCGCTCTCGCTGCGTCGTCCGGACGATCCGACCGTTACGAAGTCGGACGGCACGGCCATGTCGACCCTGATGGGGCTCAAGCAGGAACGTTCGACCGAAGTTCGCGAAGCCTCCGTCGAGGCCGAGAACGCGGAGCCGGGCGAGCAGTTCCGCAACTGGCTGGACGAAATGAACAAGCGACCGGATGCCCCGGCGGAAACTTCGCTCGCGGCGGTCGAACCCGAACCGGCGAAGCCGATCTGGACCATGGTCGAACTGACGCCGGAAGGTCCGGTCGAATACGAAATCGGCGATCCGAACAAGCCGGCGGTGCGGAAGAGCAACGTCGGCGCCGACGGCAGCGTTTCGCCGGTCTCTCCCGTGCAAACGCCTGCCGGGCCCGAAGCGTCGGAGGCCAAGGCGGTTTCGGATCGCGAACTGGCGTCGGATCCGAATCTTCTGGACTACCTGCGCAAGCAGGGCGAACTGCCGGAGGGGGTCGAATCGACGGCTCTCTCGGCGGACGACCGATCGTAAGCGATGCGAAGAATGGTCCGGTTCGATCCCGAATCGGTCCTGAGGGTCATGCCGGTAGCGATGCCGGCCGAGGGAGCGCCGAAGATCGAGGGCGCTCCGCTCCGAAAACTGAGACAGCGAACGATACGCAGGAACGCAATCCATGACGGAACGACGTTCGCCGCAGGATGACGGCGACGGCAGCGGAACTGCGACGACTCGGCGGGTTCGCCGCTGACGGGAGCTTCAGCTCCGCGAATGGGAGCCTCGGCTCCGGAGATGCGAGGCCTCGCTCCGTAGGGGGCGGGATGGATTTTCGTCCGGACGACGAAGATCGACAGGCAGTTAGCAAGGACGAACACGGATGGTTCGATCGCCTCTCAGCCGCTGGACGGCCCGACTCGCCCTCGCGGCGGCATGCTGCGGCGGCTCGTTCGCTTCCGCGCAAGCGCCGTTCGAGGCAGCCTCCGCGCCGTCGGGTTCAGGCGCCGCGCCGCTCTCCGGCCCCGGCGTCCCAGGCCAGGATTCGGTCTACTTCCGGGTCGACGCTCCCCAGCAGAAGCTGGAGATGATCGTCAATTCGAGCCGGATCCTCACGGTCGAATTCAACATCCCGCGGTACCTGGTCAACAACCGCGACATCGCGACGATCACCCCGCTGGCCGCGAACCAGATCCAGGTCTCCGCCCGCCGCCCGGGCGTGACGCAGGTCAATCTCTGGAACGAGGCCGGCGAAGTTTCGACGGTCGACGTCATCGTCTTCGCCGACGCTCGCGAGCTGCAGAACATTCTCGGGACGGTCTTCCCCGATGCGCAGCTTAAGGTGCTGCCGACCGCCGGCTCGACCCAGGGGAGCGTGATCGTCACCGGGTACGTCGCCGACCGGCAGTCGATCCCGCGGATTCTCGAAGTCGCACGCGACTTCTATCCGAGCGTCATCAACAACATCGAAGTCGGCGGCACGCAGCAGGTCGCGCTCAAGGTCAAGGTGCTGGAAGTCTCCCGCACGAAACTGCGCCAGGCGGGCGTCGACTGGGATCTCGTCTTCGGCGATACGACCCTGATCACTTCCACGATCGCCAGCACGGGCGGCGGGAACGTCGGCCTGGGCATCATCAGCGCCTCGACCGAGGTCAACGGCATCCTGCAACTGCTGCAGCGGAACAACCTCGCCAAGTTGATGGCCGAGCCGACGCTGACGACCGTCTCCGGTCGCGCGGCGAGCTTCAACTCGGGCGGCGAAATCCCGATCCCCACGAGCGCCGGCCTCGGCAGCACCACGGTCGAGTACCGCCCCTTCGGTACGGGGCTCGACTTCGTTCCGATCGTGCTCGGCAACGGCAAGATCCGCCTGGAAGTTCGCCCCGTAGTGCGGGAAGTCGATCGCAGCCTCGCCGACCCCGTCACGGGCGTGCCCGGTTTCCGTACGCGTCAGGTCGATACGGCGGTGGAACTGATGCCGGGTCAGACGCTCGCGCTCGCCGGTCTGTTGCAGACGCGAACTTCGTCGAGCCGCCAGGGCATTCCGTGGCTCTCGGATCTTCCGTGGGTCGGCGCCGCGTTCCGCACCGTGCAGGAAGAGAACAACGAAGTCGAACTGCTCGTGCTGGTGACGCCCGAACTGGTCGCTCCGCTCGACCCGCACGAAGTCCCTGCCTGCGGCCCGGGCCAGTTCACGACCAGCCCCGGCGACGTCGATCTGTACTGGCGGGGTTATATCGAAGTGCCGCGAACGGACAACTTCAGCGCCCAGTTGCCGCCCTCTCAGTGCGGCCCGGGCGGCTGCCCCGCCCCCGGCGTGGCGTACGGCTACGGCGAAGGTCACTATGCACCCGGTCAGCCGCAGCTCTTGCCGCAAGGCGCTCCGCCGACGATGCATCCCGAGATGATGCCGCACGGCTCGCCGATGCCCGCGTCGCCGACGGTCGAACCGGCCGGGAACGATCCGAACGCCGCGCACCGGACCCAGGCACGTCCCCGCACGACGCACGCTCAGGGCCAGCAGACGGCGCCGCCGCTGTCGGCGGCACGCACCGCCCCTTCGAGGATGGCATCCGGCGCCCCTCAGCCTCCGGGCCTGATCGGTCCGGCGGGTTACGATCCGCTTCACTGATCCTTTCGCGAACGCAGCCGTCCGCCACGAACCTTTCGCGAATCGATTGATCGCACGCCATGTCGCACGTCCTTCGAATTGCCGTCGTCGACCCGAACGACAAAACGCGAGAGGGTCTCAAGAACCTGCTCCTCGGAATGGATCAGGTCTGGCTCGAAGCGGAGTGTTCGCGGTTCGAATTCTTCCTCGACGTCGTCGGCCAGACTAAGCCGGACATCGGAGTCGTCGCTCTCGACAGCAACGTCGAGAAGGCGCTGAAGCTGGTCGAGGAAGTCCGCCGCCAGAACCCGGACGTCGCCATCGTCGTCGTCAGCAGCGCGAGCGACGGACAGGTGATTCTCCGGGCGATGCGGGCCGGGGCGCGCGAATTCGTTCCCGCGCCGGTGAAGACCGAGGACCTGGTCACCGCGCTCGAACACGTCAGTTCGCAGAAGCTCGGCCAGACAGGCGGGAAGAGCCGCTCCTGCACCGTCATCGCGGTCGCCGGTTCCATGGGCGGCGTCGGCGCCACCAGCATCGCCGTCAACCTCGGCGCGATCCTCGCGAAAGATCCGGCGAATTCCGCGGCGCTGATCGATCTCGATCTCGCGCTCGGCGACGCGGACGTCTTTCTCGACGCGATCCCCGACTTCACGCTGGTCGACGTAGCCCAGAACGTCAGCCGGCTCGACTTCACGCTGCTGAAGCGCTCGCTGACGAAGCATTCGTCGGGGCTTTACCTGCTGCCGCGACCCGTGCGGTTGCAGGATACGGCGCTCATCACGCCGACCGACCTGGCGCGGGTCTTCGGCCTGCTCAAGGCGACGTTCTCGCATTTGATTCTCGATCTGTCGAAGTCGTATACCGACGTCGACCTCGCGGCGCTCAAGGCCGCGAATCAGATCCTGCTCGTCACGCAGCTCGACCTCCCCTGCCTGCGGAACGTCGTGCGACTGATGATGTCGTTCGAAGAGGAAGAAGGGCTCAAGGAGAAGGTCAAGATCGTCGTGAACCGGGCCGGCCTCGACTCCGGGCAGATCAGCCTGAAGAAAGCCCAGGAGACGATCGGCGGAGAGATCTTCTGGCAGATCCCCAACGACTACCGCGTGATGAGCGAGATGCGGAACAACGGCACGCCGCTGATCGTGTCGGCGCCGAAGGCGGGCGTGACGCAGTCGCTCATCGCGATGGCGCAGGAGCTTTCCGCCGCGGGACATTCCGACGACAAGGGCGACGGCAAAGACGCGAAGAGCGGCAGCAAGAAGGGGGGCGGCTGGTTCGACCGCCTGATGCCGACGAAGAAGGCTTAATCGAGCATCTTCGGCTCGAACGCCCGACTCGCGCGGTGCATGCGACGACGGCGCCGGTAGGATGTTTGACATCGACCCGCCGACGTTTGCGGTCGCGTCGCGAGCATTGACGGGGCGGGTTAAATCCCTCGCTGCGATACGGGGCGCTCGCGCTTCCATGCCTGGCCGGTCAACTTTACGATGACGGAGGATAGCATCCTGGGATGCTTTCTTTTCGTTCATCTCGTTGAGCGGTCATCCGATGCATGCTCCGGCTGCGCCTCCGCTGGATATCGCCTGCGACGCGTCACTTGATGCGGAGGCATCCGACGCGGCCGGACGTGCGAGAATTGAAGGCATCCGTCGGCGTCGAGCGTACTGGATTATCGCAGGGGTCGCGCTCGTTCTTGCGGTTTCGATCTGCGTCGTCGCCTTCGTCCTCGAGAACCGGGCCCTTTATCGCCCCGTCGACGAGATGAACGGGCGACTGATCGACGAAGGTCTGCCGACCTCTTGGGAGGGCGTACGCGCGGCGGCGCTCCGGCCGCCTGATGAACTCGACGGAACCGTCGAGTGGGAGGCGTTCGCGTCGAAGTATCCCTACATCCCACATCTTTCTCTGATTGAACTCGGGCCAGGAAAGCCGTCCGTCGATTCGCGCTTCGCAGAGGCGGAGGCAGAATCTCAGGCGTGGCGGACCGACCTCCGAAAACTGGCCGACACGGGGACCTATCGGCTGACCGCTTACGATCGGAACTGGCTGCGTCGCTACGACCACCTCTATCACAATGACGCGGCCGCCGTGGAGCTTAACCTGTGCAACTTTCTGACGACCAGGGCTAAGCATCTTCGCGAGATCGGCGACGCCGACGAGGCGGCCGATTCGCTCGCGCTTGCGTTGGCCGTATCGAAGAACGGCCGCTACGAACCGTTCATGCGATGGGGCAAGGTCTATTCCCTGTCCATGATCTGTCAGCAGATCGAAAAGCTTCTCGAAGAAAGCGAGCTCTCGCCGGATCGTTGGGCCGAATTGCAGCAGTCGCTGGAACGGTGCGACGTTCAGGAGGGAGCCGCGTCGGCGACGCTCCACGAACTCCTCTTCGTTCGCGATACGGCGATGGCGTCGTCGCTCGTGTGGGCAGGTCTCGGGCCGATCGACGAACGCGTCGCCCGGCATGCGTTGGTCCGTCGGCTCGACCTTGCTGACCGACATCGTCGGGCGCAGGCCTTGCCTCCGCTGGAACGGCTCGAAGCGGCACGGCTTCTCGACCTGGAAGAGGACCGTATGGACGCGCACCCCGGACCTCTCGAGAACGAGGCGACGGCCGAGTTCGTTCGCCGCAGCCGAACCTATCCGACTTTCGTGTGCGACGGATTCTTGGAGTTCGAGCTTTACCAGCACGTGACGGAACTCCGCCGCCGGGCCACGATCGCCGGCATTGCCTGCCGCCGACACTCGATCGAACGCGGCGACCTGCCGGACGACTGGTCCGATCTGGTCGCGTTTCAGATCGCCGAACCGCCGACGAATCTCTGGACGGGCGACGCGATGACGCTGAAACGGGACGACGGCGTCGCTTATGTCGAGTTCGACTGGCCGGAAGAAGCGATTCCGTATCTGTCCGAGATGCCGACGGACGGCTCCGATCCGATTCGGCAGTTCCGAAAGGTCGCAATTCCGCAGTCGCCCGGGCTTGCGCCATGAGGGCGCCACGTGGCGCTGAAACCTTGGACGAGCTGCGAGAGAGATTTACGTGCTACGCTCGCTGGAGGCAGAGCATCAGACCGGGTTCAGCCCAGCGCGACCGCGAACGCGACGGCGTGCGTGCGGCAGTGGGACAGGCTGATCCGCACGGAGCGAATGCCGAGCTGCTCAGCCCGCAGGCGAAGGGGCCCGTGCAACAGCGGCACGGTGTTTCCCGAGCCGCGAATCTGCAGTTCGACCGTCTTCCACGACATGCCCCGCGGCGGCTCGATCTGAAGCGCCCTGACGGTCGCCTCCTTCGCGGCCCAGAACGCGGCGTACTGCTGCGTCGCCTGCGTGCGGCTGGAGCAGTAGCGAATCTCCCCTGCGGAGAAGACGCGGGCGAGAAAGCCTTCGCCGTGCCGTTCGATCAGGTTGTTGATCCGCAGGCACTCCACGATATGCGTTCCGACGCCGATCGTCCGGCCTGTCTCCGGCTCCCCCATCATCGGTCGTCGCTCCCGGGCATTTCCGCAGCAGGGGGATTCTCGGGCGAGGGAGCCGTCGACTTCTCGTCTTGGTCGCCTGGTTGCTTGAGCGCGTCGATACGCTTCGACAGCCGCTCCAGCTCGCGCGCCAGAAGTTCGTTCTCCTCGCGACGAAGTTCGATCTCTTCGCGTTGCAGTTCGATCACCTTGCGGTATCGCTCCAGCGCCTTTTCGAGCAGCTTTCGCGCTTCGTCGTCAGCGATATCCCGGGCGGGAGCTTCGGCGAGAGCCGGCGGATCGGCATCCGTATCCGAGGACGCATCGGGTCGTTCCGCAGTCGCTTCTTCGAAGTACCGGGCCAGATCGTCGCGTTTCACGACCACCTTCGGCGCGGAGCGTTCGAGGAACTTCACGCTCTGCTCCGGGTCCAGCGGTACGCCGCCTCCCAGCACGACGTTGAACGAAAGCGCGACGCCGCCTCGGAGAACGCGAAACGACATCTCGTCGCCCGGCTGCTTGAACAGCGTGGGGCGAATCGCCTGGTAGACGCTGCGGATCTGCACGCCTTCGGCCGCGACGACGACGTCTCCCTTCGCGAGGCCGGCCCGGTGCGCGGGCCCGTCGTTTTCGACCTCGGCGACGACGACCAGTTCGTTCTTCCCTTCCAGGATCATGCCGACCGTCGGCCGGCGCCGCTGCAGCACGATGACCGAATCGTCGGTCGCGGCGCCTTCTTCGTCCTTGCGCGATTGGGCGTAGGCACGCACCAGACGCTCGACGTGCGAGACGGGCACGGCGTAGGTCCAGCCGCCCCCCAGCGCTTTGCCGTCCTGCACGATCACCCCGAGCAGGTTGCCCTTCGTATCGACGATCGGCCCGCCGGCGGACGTCTCCGCGGCACGCACGTCGGCCTGAAGCAGCGGCGGATAGCTCGATCCGACATACGTCCGGTCGACGCCCGACACCAGGCCGACCGACACGACGGGCGACTCCGCTCCCCAGCCGGCGGCTCCCAGCACCCACTGACCCGGCGCCGGCGATTCCTTGGCCGGAACGAGACCCGTCCGCTTCGCCTCCTTGAGACGCAGCAGAGCCAGCCCCGAGTGCTCGTCGAACGCCTTCAGCGCCGCATCGTCCTGAGCGCCCCCTGGAAACGTGACCCGCAGGGAAGTCGCCTGCGCCGCTTCGAGCGGACAAATCAGCAGGCCGTCCGCCAGACAGATGGCCGAGTAGACGCGGATTTCGTCAGAGCCCTTCGTCGATTTCGTCTTCGCCGCGTCCTCCGACGTGCGGATCGCCGCCCGAACGGTGCAGACGTTCCCCATCAGACTCGCGGCGGCGGCCTCGAAGGGAACCGGCTCCGTGGCGAACGTGGAATGGGAAAGCGTCGTCAGGGCGAAGGTGAACGCGAGCGTCCACGCCCCCCTCCTTCGCCGTCGCGGCGAGACGCTGCTTTCCGCGATCGACAGGGGGGAGATCATGAGGACGAGGGTTCGTTCGCTAACGCCGATCGGTCGCGACCCCGGAAATCAGAACGAGATCCGGACCGCGGTCTCTTCGTCGCCGTCTCGTTCGTCGAGCAGGTCGAACATCGCTTCGCGTTCGGGCTCGGATCGATCCCGCAGCAGGCTCTCCAGCCGACGATAGTCGCGGTCGTTCGCCAGCGACAGACTGACCGTGCGGACGGGCACGCCCCTCGGCTTCGTCGAATCCAGGCTGCCAATCGTCCCGCCCGCGCTCGGCGACGCCTCTGCTCCGAGCGAGTCGTTTCCGAGCACGTCGATTTCGGCGACTGTATCCCGTGATCGATCGGTCGCGGCGGAGTAGATCGCCGTGCCGACGATGGCCGCGAACCCGATCGCCGCGGCGGCGCCCACGCCGAACGAGCGACGCGCGGGACGCGAATTTCCGCTTCGTTCCTCGGCCTTATGCGATTGCGGAGCCATGGTTTCGACCGGCGTCGCGTTCACGATCTCGTGCTCGCCGCAGGGGAGGCGATCCGCCGATCCAGCGGGGTACGTGCTCGCCAGCGCTTGCGCCTCGCCCGCCAGACGCTCCGCCAGTTCGAGCAGATCGTGGGCCAGTTCGCCCTCGAACGGCTCGTCGCTCTCCGGCAGAGGGCCTTCGCAGTCGAGGCCGTCGACATGCGCCTCCGTCGCCGCTTCAGCTTCGGCCAGCGGCTCGTCGAAGAGGCGCAGCCGCGCGGCGTCGTCAGAGGAGGGAAAAAGTTCGGATCGCTCAGTCATCGGAAGCCAGTTCGGCCATCGGAAAGGGAGGAAGCCGTTCGATCGCTCCGCGATCCGCGCTCAAACTTCGTTTCAGGTTCGACAGTCCGTGGAAGATCCGGGACTTCACCGTCCCCAGCGGGCACTGCAGGGTCTCGGCGATCTGTTCGTAGGCGAGCCCCTCGCTGAACCGCAACACCAGCGCCTGCCGCTGTCCGTCAGGCAATCGGGCGACGACCGCCCACAGACTTTTTCGCCACTCTTCCGCTTCCAGCGGCGTCTCGACCGGTTGCGCCGGGGCTTCGCTCTCGAGCCGTTCGCCGACGGTTTGAAGTTTTCGTTTTCTCATCCCGTAGCGTCGACGTTCGCGACGCTCCAGGTTGAGCAGGATTCCGTAGAGCCACGTGTAGACCTGGCTGCGTCCCTCGAACCGTTTGCCGTCGTGTTCCGCCGAGGCCTGCCGCGACAGAACCAGAAACGTCTCCTGCGCCAGATCGTCCGCATCCCAGGGATCGCCGCACAGCACGAGGGCCGCCCGGTGAATCCGCTCGAAATGCTCCGCCGTCAGGGCCTGAACGTCGAACCGCGGTTCGACGGCGCTCCCTGTCGGACTCTCGTTCGGCGCCGGCGAAACGTTCCGCGGGGAATCGCTTCGCGACGCGCTTGTTCGCCCCATTCCAGCCTCCTCTGGCCATACCCGTCGGACGCCAGGAGAGGACGCCCGCCTTCGATCGTATCGGCGGCGGGAGCGGACTTCAAACGCTAAGTCACGAAACAGTCGTCGCTTGCGCGATCCGGGGGCCGATCGCACCGATGCGACCCTTCCCACGGACCTCGCCGCTTCGAGGAATAGGTGCGCCGTAGCGGGCGCGAAGTTCAATTCAGGCGGAGGGAAAGCTTGTCGTAGGGTGGGTCTCGACCCACCTGTCGTTGACACCTCGCTCGATGCGCAAGCAAACCGTCGCCGTCGCCCCGCGGACGATTCGACCTCTTCGCGCACAACACAGAGGCCGCCTCAACCGGAGACCCCGGGCGGCAGATTTGTGCGAGCGACAGGTGGGTCAAGACCCACCCTACCGGGACTACTCCAGATCCAGCTTCAATTCCGCCATCGCGTCCTCCTCGATCAGACGCAGGCGGAGCCAGTTGAGGCAGGTCTTCGCGAAGCGGGGCTGCACGATCGCGGGGTGCCCGCCGGCCGGAAACGATTTCAGCTCCGTCCCCTTCTTTCCGCACAGCACGGCAAGCCCTTCGCGAGCCGTCGAAAGATCCTCCAGCGCCTGAGCCTGCAGCAGATCGTCGTCCGAATCGTAGAAGCCTGACGCCGGCGCCTTGTCGTTCAGGATCGGCCCCAGCAGCAGAACCCAGTCGACGTCGTACGCTTCCCGGCAAGCCTCCGCCGCACGCCGCGCGTCGCGAGGCAGATCGATCGGATCCTCCAGGCGGAGTTCGTCCTCGCCGTCGAAGGTGGCGCCCCCCCCGAACGCTGCGGAAAAGACGCGGGCGAGCGGACGCCGGCGCCGGAAGAGCTGGCTGCCGCGGAAGGTCGCCTGCGTCGGATCGACGTCGCACAGCCACTCCGTCGCGAGGCCGCCCGTTCCCCATTCGACGATGGCGAGCGTCTCCCCCCGGGCCTTCAGGCGGGCGATGACGACGTCCTGCAACTCTTCGTCCTCCTGGCCGAAGACGAGCGTGCCGAGTTGCCGGTCGATCTGCTGAACCGTATCGGCGATCTTGGTCGCGACTTCGCTTTCGGACTTCCCTTCCGCGACGATCCGCAGGCTGATCGTCGCCTCGTGGACGGTGATGCCGACCAGCGGATCGCGACCCCGTCGGATCAGGTCGGGGATCTTCGCTTCCAGATCGCTTTCGCCGACGCCGAAGCACTTTACCCGTCGCATCCCCAGGTAGGTTCGCCCCTCGCCCGAGATCTGTCCGATCCGCGGCAGGACGCCCGTTCTCCACATCTCCTTCATCTCGGCGGGAACGCCAGGCAGGCAGGCGAAGGCAGGCTTGCGGCCTCCCGCTCGCGGCATCTCCATCCAGATGCCGGGCGCCGAGCCATGCGCGTTGAACAGCGCCTCCGCCCCCCGCGGGAACATGGCCTGCACGCGATTCTTGGGGGGCATCGTGCGGTAGCGCTTCGCGAACAGTCCCTCGATGTGGGCGAGCGACGCTTCGTCCAGCACGAGTTCCACACCTGCCGCCGCGGCGAGCGCCTGTCGCACGAGATCGTCGTCCGTCGGACCGAGTCCGCCCGAGCAGACGATCAAATCGGCCCGCTCCGCCGCCTCGCGAAAGACGCGTGCGTTATCTTCGAGGTCGTCGCCGACGGTCGAATGAAAGGCGGGTCGCAGGCCGATTTCCGACAGTCGCTGGGAGAGCCACTGCGTATTCGTATCCAGCCGCTGGCCCGTGACGATTTCGTCGCCGACGGAGATGACTTCGACGCGCATGATTCCTCGGATGCGATGGCTCTAGCGTCAACTGATCGGCAAAGATTCTAGAACCGCCGACGCGAACCCGGAATCACGGCAGCGAGTCGGAAGGATGGCGTCCCGGCCTTCGTGGTGAACTCCGCATGTCCGAAACGATCGACGATTCGCTCCACCCGTCCCCCCAAGCCTTGCTCGCAGGGCTGCCGGAGGTTCTTCGTTCTCCGAAGGACGCCGGCACGGTGGAACTGATCGTCCGGCGACCGAAGGTCGACGCGCGGGAGATTCTGGAGCAGGCGACGCTCGACCCGGAGTGGGGCGTCGTCGGGGACGACTGGCGGGCGCTGGCCTATCGCCGCGACGACTCGGGCCACCTGCCGCCCGACACGCAACTCACGCTGATGAACAGCCGGGCGATCGATCTGCTGGCCGGCGCCGCGCTGCCCGGCTTCCGCGAACGCTGGGCGCTCGCCGGGGATCAGCTTTTCGTCGATCTCGACCTCTCGCGGGAGAACCTTCCGACCGGAACCCGGCTGGCGGTCGGCGAAGCGGTCATCGAAATTTCCGCCACGCCGCACAACGGCTGCAAGAAGTTCGCCCGGCGTTTCGGCGTCGAAGCCGTGAAGTTCGTCAACTCTCCCGACGGCAAGGCCCACCGCCTCCGCGGCGTTTATGCCAAGGTGGTGCAGGCAGGGATCGTTCGCCAGGGCGACGCGATCTTGAAACTTGCCTGATAGGAGGCTGCTGCTGCGCCTTCGCTACTTCTTGTAGCTCACCCGGTAGACGTAGCCGTTGCCTTCCTCGGTGAAGTAGAGCGATCCGTCCTTGCCGACGGCGACGCCGACGGGGCGACCCCAGGTCTTCGGAACCTCCGGCTCGATCAGGAAGCCGCGGACGAAGTCCTGGTAATGACCGACCGGCTTATCGTTCTCGAAGGGAACGTACACGATCTTGTAGCCGGTCCCCTGGCTGCGGTTCCAGGATCCCCGCATCGCGACGAAGGCGCCGTCGCGGTAGGGCTCGGGAAAGGCGTCGCCCTGGTAGAAGGTCACGCCCAGCGCCGCGGAGTGGGCCTCGAACAGGACGTCGGGCTTGATCGTCTTATCGACCAGATCGGGGCGGACGCTCTTGCCGTCCTGCACGTGCCGGGGATCAAGCAGCGACGGTTCGAAGTAGGCGTAGGGCCAGCCGTAGAAGCCCCCTTCCTTGACGCTGGTGAAGTAGTCGGGCACCAGTTCGTCGCCCAGCTTGTCGCGCTCGTTGACGGCAGTGAACAGTTCGCCCGTCTGCGGATGGACGGCCAGCCCGACCGGGTTTCGCAGGCCGCTGGCGTAGACCTTCCGGTCGCTGCCGTCCTTGTTCATGATCAGGACGGTCGCTCGAGGCGCTTCTTCGATGTCGGCGTTGGATTCCGATCCGACGGAGACGAACAGCTTCTCCCCGTCCTTCGACAGGATCACGTTCCGCGTCCAGTGCTGGTTGTAGCCCTGGCCCGGCAGGTCGGCGATCTTCTCCGGTTCGCCGAGCGCGAGGAACTCCCGATCGTCGGCCTTGCCGTAGGTATAGGGATACTTCAGGACCGCGTCGGTGTTGCCGAGATAGAAGTGTTCGTCATCGAAGGCGACGCCGAAGGGCAGATGAGCGCCGTTCGACGAGTCCAGCAGGCTGTACTGGATCTCCGCGACGCCGTCGCCGTCCTTATCTTCCAGCGCCCAGACGGTGTCGTTCTTCGAACTGACGCAGATCACTTCGCCCCGCGGTCCGACGGTCAGCCAGCGGGCCTGATCGACCGGCGCGAAGCACTCGACCTTGAATCCCTCAGGCGCCTCCAGCGTCGGCATTTCCGGCGGCTTCACGACCTCCGGATGCTTGCTCACGCTCTCCTTCTCGTTCGGCGCCGGCAGATCGGCGACGTCGATCCTGATCGGCTCCGGCTCGAACGCCTTCGTCTGCACGTCAGGAAGCCGGATAGCCTGCGCCTCCGGATTTTCCTGGGCGAGAAGCAAAGTGGCGGAAAAGGCGAAACTCGCCGCGAAAGCTGTCGTCGCGAAAGGACGCGGTGGGCAAAGCATCTCTGAACTCCCTGAAAGCTGGCCGTGGATCGGCGACACTATTGGGCGTTCCTGAAATTCGGCGACCCGTTTTAATGCGGAGCTACGCGATCCTTGTACATCCGACGCATCGGCGACTGGATCACGTCGCTCCGGGACGACCAGGATCCCGCGCCCCAGGAACTGGTCATCGTCTACGATCCGACGATACGGCAAGCCTTGGCGGACTACCTCGATTCTGGCGTCGAGATCGCTTCCTATCGCTGCACGACCCAATGCTGTTTCGATTGCGACGCGTCGCAGTCACAGCGCGATCTGTGCGACGGGGTCTGGTCCTGGCCTTCGGACCTGGGGCACTATGTCCGGGACCATTCGGTGGGGCTGCCCCCCGAGTTCGTCGATCACGCACTCTCGCACGAGATGCCGTCAGAACTCCCGGGCTTCGATCGGAATGACTGCGGCGATGACGAATACTGGCGAGAATGGTGCATGATCGTCCGAGATGCCGGATTCGTCGTCGCGCTTCGAGATGCGAAGGCGGAAGCCGACACTCTCGCCGCGATTGAGCAGGCCGACTATATCGAGAACACGGTTCGCGAGTTCGAAGCGAACCTTGGCCTCTCCGCTGAGAAATGCCAGTGGCGAAACTGCGAACGGAACGCTCTGCGGGAACGAGCATTCTGCGCATTGCACTTGGGCACAATCCCGCTTCAGTCGCCTCGACAGTCCGGGTTCTACCGTGTCGCACCGCTGTTGAAGTCGTATTTCGGTAGCGCCCCCTGAACAACCCGCAGGGCGAGACACACCACGAAAAAAGCCCCCGGCGGGTCAGCGCCGGGGGCTTTTCAGGAACTAACCGTTTCGCTCGTGGCGAGTCGGTTTAGTACATGTCGTGGTCGCCGCCGTGGCCGCCCTTCTTGCCCTTCCCGTCCTTCGGGATTTCCGCGACGAGAGCGTCGCTGGTGAGCAGGAGGGTCGCGACGCTGGCCGCGTTCGCGAGGGCGGTCCGGGTGACCTTCGTCGGGTCGATGACGCCGGCCTTGACCATGTCTTCGTAGACGTCGGTCAGGGCGTTGTAACCGAAGTTGCCGCTCTTCTCGACGACCTTCTCGCAGACGATGCCGCCGTCCTTGCCGGCGTTCTCGGCGATCATCGTCAGCGGAGCCCGACAGGCTTCGAGGATGATGTTGTAGCCGGTGCGCTGATCGTCGGAGAGGCCTTCCGGCTTGACCTTCGAGCTGGCACGCAGCAGCGCGACGCCGCCGCCCGGCAGGATGCCTTCTTCGATGGCCGCGCGGGTGGCGTGCAGCGCGTCCTCGACGCGAGCCTTCTTCTCCTTCATCTCGCTCTCGGTCGCCGCGCCGACGTTGACCTTGGCGACGCCGCCGGCCAGCTTGGCGAGGCGCTCTTCGAGCTTTTCGCGATCGTAGTCGCTGGTCGAGTTCTCGATCTCGCGACGGAGCTGGTCGATGCGACCCTTGATGTTGTCGGTCTTGCCCGAGCCTTCGATGATCGTCGTGTTTTCCTTGTCGACGATGACCTTCTTGGCGCGACCGAGGTCAGCCAGCGTGAGCGCGTCGAGCTTGCGACCGAGCGCTTCGAAGATCGCCTGACCGCCGGTCAGGATGGCGATGTCTTCCATCATCGCCTTGCGACGATCGCCGTAGCCGGGGGCCTTCACCGCGACGCAGCGGAACGTTCCCCGCATGCTGTTGATGACCAGCGTGGCCAGGGCTTCGCCTTCGACGTCTTCGGCGACGATCAGCAGGGGCTTGTTCTGCTGCACGACCTGTTCGAGCAGGGGCACCATCTCCTTGATGTTGCCGATCTTCTTCTCGTAGACGAGGACGTAGCAGTCCTCGAGCGTCGCCTGCATCGTCGCCGGATCGTTGACGAAGTAGGGCGACAGGTAGCCGCGGTCGAACTGCATCCCTTCGACCCATTCGACTTCGGTCTGCAGGGACTTGCCTTCATCGACGGTAATGACGCCGTCCTTGCCGACCTTGGCCATCGCGTCGGCGAGGAGCTTGCCGATTTCGCGATCGTTGTTGGCCGCGATGCTCGCGACGTTGGCGATCTCTTCCTTCTTGTCCTTGACCGAGATGGACATGCTCTTGAGTTGAGCCGTGATGTCCTCGACGGCCTTCTCCATGCCCTGCTTCAGGTGGACCGGGTTCACGCCCGCGACGACCGCCTTGAGCCCGGCGTTGAAGATCGCCTCAGCCATGACGGTGGCGGTGGTGGTGCCGTCGCCGGCGACGTCGCTGGTCTTGCTGGCGACCTCGCGAACCATCTGGGCGCCCATGTTTTCATAGACGTCTTCCAGCTCGATCTCCTTGGCGACGGTGACGCCGTCCTTGGTGACCGTGGGGGAGCCGAAGCTCTTCTGGAGGATGACGTTGCGGCCCTTCGGACCGAGCGTCACCTTCACCGCGCGAGCCAGCTTGCTGACGCCGCGACGAATCGCGTCGCGAGCTTCCTGATCGAAAGCGATCATCTTCGCCATGCGTAGGTTCCTCTAAAGTGCGATAGGTGTCTGGTGAACTGCGGCGAAGCGAGTCGCCGCCGAGTTTGATTTGTAGGGTGGGTCATTGACCCGCCTTCTGCGTCCGTCGAGTGCCGACCGACGAACATCGCGACCGTACCGTTTCGGGCTCGGAAACGGCGGGTCGATGACCCACCCTGCGAGAACCGATCAGTCGATCGCGAACCGCGATCAGCCGATGATCGCGAGGATGTCGTCTTCGCGCATCAGCAGCATCTCTTCTTCGCCGACCTTGATTTCTTCGGGGCCGTAGACGGTGAAGAGGACCCGGTCGCCCGGCTTGACCTGCAGGGGCGAGCGGCTGCCGTCCTTCAGAAGGCGTCCGTCGCCGACGCTGATGACGCGTCCGCGGGAGGGACGGCCCTTCGCCGAGTCCGGCAGGAAGATGCCGCCGGCGGTGGTCGATTCCAGCTCCTCGCGTTCCACGACGACGCGGTCGCCGAGGGGCTGCAGCTTGACGGAGGTCGAATCCTTCTTCTTGGTAGCGGTCGCCATGCCTGAAGTAACTCCTGGGAACTCGTTCTGTCGCTCTCGAACCTACGCAACCGGCGAGGCGTTCGTGCGACGGAAAACTGCGGGAATGCGGAAGGGACGGGTCGCGAAGCCCGACGCCGGCGCTCGGCAGCCGGGTCTCGGCGGGCTGACTGCCGTCGCAGTCGGCGCCGCAGACGCGTGACGCTGCCGCCGACCGGGCTGTCAGAATGGACTCCGTCCTTGGAGATTTCGTCTTCCGATGCAAAGTGTGCGCCAATGGCTTTCTTCGCGCCGCAAGCGCCCGCTCCGCATGGACTTGCGGACGAACAGGGCCTCGGCCTCGACGGAAAGAAGCTGATCGCCTGCCAGATTGGCGCCCGGGCTCATGAAATCCTTGTCCCGGCGTCGTGACTGTAGCAGAATGGCGGAATCGCTCTCTTCCCGCTGTCGCAACCGGTCCCGCGGACGTTCCCTATCGTCCGTCTCTGCCGGCAGATCGGGCTTCGGCCCCGTGCCATCAAGGCTTAGGCCCCGCCCGCTAGACCCGCTTCTCGTCGAATCGATCGCAATATGCCCATCCGGATGCAGTGCCAGTGCGGCCAGGTTCTCGGCGTGAAGGAGGAGTTCGCCGGGAAGATGGTCAAGTGCCCGAAGTGCCAGACGGCGCTGCGCGTTCCGCAGCCTCAGGCGGCGGGCGCCGCCGCCGGCGGGGGGCAGGCGCTGGGGGGCGGACTCGACGACCTGTTCGACGACATCGGGCTGAAGTCGGCGAAAGACCGCGTACCGACCTGTCCCAGTTGCAAAGCCGCGGTTCAGCCGAACGCGGTCCTGTGCGTGAATTGCGGGTTCGACTTTCGCTCGGGAGAGATGCGCCGCAGCGTCGGCTCGATCGCCGATAACCTTTCGCTCAAGTCCGACGCCGAACGCCGCGTCGCGAAAGCGGCGAAGAACATCAACCAGTCGGAGATCCAGAACAACAGCGACAGCTTCGGCGACGCCGGGTCGATCTGGGCCTGGCTGATGCCGTTCGCGCTTCCGTTCCTGCTCGTTTTCTCTGTCGGGGTGGTGCTCTACTGGAGCCTTCGAGGCGGTGCATTCATCCTCGGCCTGCTGGGACTCGCCTTCGAGGCCGGCTGGTACGAGATGTTCTTCCCCGTACTGGTCTTCACCGTCGCGTCGTTGCTCTTTTACGGATCGTGGTGGAACATCAGCTTTCACTGCATTCGCGTCAATGTCTGGCTAGGCATCGCGAGCCTCGGCACGCTCGGCTTCCTCACGCCCTACTTCGGCTTGCCGTTCTGGAAAGACACTCGTTTCAACATGATGCTGTATGCCGTCGGGATCAATATGATGGCGTTCGCGATCGTGTGCGCAGTTCAGTTCTGGCTGTACCGGATCGCGGGCATGTTTTCGCTCATCTATCTTGCGCCCTTTCTGCTCGGATATGCGGCGTTCGTAGTCAACTACGTCTACTGGATGCGGCTTTCCGTGCTGGCGTTCTCGGAGGGGAAGCTGCAGGGGCTCCTGGCGATGCTGACGTACGTGTACGCACCGATTTACGGCATCATGCGCTGGCAGTATTGCAAGTGGGAAACGAGCTTTTGGCTCGGCTCCTTCGCCGTCCTTCTTCTCTGCGGCGTGGTGACGCTCATTCTCTCGCTGGCAGTTCTGGCGATTCCTTTCGCAGAACTCTCGGCCGGAGACCTGAGTCCGTCGAGTTGAGCGTCCCTGGACGGAGCCTCGCACGAATTCGAATGACGCGTGCGACTTTGGTAACAGCGGCCAAGATGCTGCGCTGTAAGACGAAACCCCTGTAGCGCGCCGCATGAACGACTGGCGCGAAGACCCTCGAAGGACTCGACCGTGAGCGCAACCGCCGATCCGTACGCGTCGCCCAAGCCGCCTGCTGCGGAGGCGCCGCCGTCGTCCGACGTCTCGATCGGCTATATGGAAGCGATCCGCTTCCCGTTCCAGGGACCGCACGCCTGGATGAACATCCTGCTGATCAGCGTGGCGAATTTCGTCCCCGTGATCGGCCCGATCGTCGTCTCGGGCTTCATCTACGACACGTTCGAAGCCCTGTTCCGCCAGAAGCGGACGTACGCCCCGCCGTTCGATTTCGACCGGCTGTCGGAATACCTGATGCGCGGCGTCTGGCTGTTCCTGGTGCAGATGATCGTGAGTTTTCTGTTCATCATGCCCAGCATGTTCGTCCTGATGATCGCCCAGTTCGCGGCCATGGCCATGCTGGATCAAGGCGGAGACGCGGCGCCGGTCGGGATCGTCATCATGGGCGCCGGGCATCTTTTTCACATGGCGATGATGGCCCTGATGGGCTTTCTGATGATCCCGCTCGTAATTCGCGTGGGTCTCGCGCAGGACTTCGCCAAGGGCTTCGACTTCGCCTGGTTCCGCAGCTTCCTCGGCAAGATGTGGGTCGAGATGATCGTCGTGACGCTGGTCCTGACGTTCCTCAGCATCGGGTACGTCTTCATCGGCTTCGCGCTGTTCTGCGTCGGCATCTTCTTCCTCGCCGGGATCCTGTTCCCGACGTCGATGTACCTGCAGTACCAGCTCTATCTGGTCTTTCTCGGGCGAGGCGGCAAGCCGGTCGAACTGAAGGAACCGTCGCCCAAGGCCCTCGCCGTCTGGGCGAGGTAGATCGCTGAAGGAAGCCGTCGCGTTCACCCGAAGGGCCACCATGAGCGCGACCGTCGAAGAGACCGTTCTGCCTCCTGCCGACGAGCCGAGCGGCGTCTCGTCGGAGGTCTCCATCAGCTACATGGAGGCGATCCGGTTCCCGTTCGTCGGACCGTACGCCTGGACGAACATCCTGCTGCTCAGCGCGTCGAACATGGTCCCGGTCGTGGGACCGATCGTCGGACTGGGTTACATCTTCGACACGATGGAGGCCCTGTTTCGCCAGAACAACCTACGCGCCGCCGATGGAGATCGAACGCCTCTCCGAGTACCTGATTCGCGGAGCCTGGCTGTTCGTGCTGCAGATGGTCGTCGGCTTCGTCTTCGTGACGCCCAGTCTGATGATCCTGGTCGTTTCGCACATCGCCGCGGTCGCCCTGTTCGCACAGGGCGAAGAGATGATTCTGGCCGGCACGCTCCTGATCGGGGCAGGCCACCTGGTCTACTTCGCCATGATGGCGGCGGTCGGTTTCTTGCTGACGCCGATGTTCATCCGCGTAGCGCTGTCGCAGAACCTGAACGACGCGCTCGACTTCTCCTGGCAGTGGAGCTTTCTGGCCAAAACGTGGGCCGAATCGCTGGTCGTGACGCTCGTGGTCTCGTTCCTCAGCATGGCCTACCTGTTCGTCGGCATGGCGCTCTTCTGCGTCGGGGTTTTCTTCGTGATGGGCGTCCTCTACCCGACGTCGATCCACCTCTCCTACCAACTCTATCTCCTCTTCCTCGCACGCGGCGGAAAGGCGGTCGAGTTGAAGGATCCCTCTCCCAAGGCATTGGCGAACTGGGCGAAGTGAGCGGCGCTTATCGCTCGTTCTGCGCTTCTTCCCGTTCGGCCTGCGCTTTCATCATCCAGTACATCGCGGCGTAGGCCTGCGCCTGAGTCTCGGCGTCGGAGCGAGCGTCCGGACGCCGCGGGGTGAAGCTGCTGCGGTTCTGGCCGATGCGGTCGGAGCGATCCTGAGGGTCGCGAAACCGATCCCAGCGCTGGTCCCCGCCGCGATAGGCATCGTTCTGATATTCGCGGATCCAGTTCTGACGCGACTCGTTCATCGTCCTGGGGCGACTCGTCCCCCAGCCCTTCGCTTCGCGGTCGGCTTCGATGTCGCCCCGCCAGTCCCGCGGGGAACCATTGCGGGAAAGACCGTTGCCGCTGTCCGGCACGACGGGAACGACGACGACCGGCGGAATGGCGCCCTCGCCGCCCGATTGCTGGCTGTCGTCCTGCGCGAGCAACGCTCCGCCTGACGCCAGAGAGAGAATCAGCGCCGCGCTCGCGAATCGCTTTTCGAATACGTTCATCGTCCTGCCTCGCCCAGATTGCCTGGATGCCTGGCGAAGCCGACGAATGTCGTCTGCCTTCGCTCGGGTAGATCCGTACGCAATCGGTGCGCCGGGGAGGCTCACGACGGCGTGAATCGCCAATCGATCTCGCTCCCGACGAACGGGAGCGATCCGCCGTCAGTTCACCAGCCGGACCTGGGGGCTGTTGACGATTTCTTCGAAGATCTGCTGCAGCATGGTTTCGTATTGAGCCGGATTGCCGGCAGGCTGCGGCGCTTCGCCGTCGTCGTCGGCAGTTCCTCCCATGCGGCTCATCCGGTCGAGGAAGTCTCGATCGGCTCCGAGACCGACGCCGACGGGGAAGACCTGCCAGCCCTTCGCCTGCATCCGATGCGAAGCCATGAGTGCGGCGTCGATCCAGTGGTAGCCGCCCCCCTTCCAGTCGGACGAGGTATTGGACGAGACGTAGGCGCCGATCTTCGTCGTCGACGATTCGTACAGGTTGGGCACGCCGTCCGTCATCAGGACGACGATCTTGTTGGCGCGGTCGCGACCGGCGCCCCCCTGGCTGGCCGGCTTGATGTGCGACTCGGTCAGGTTCAGGCCCGCCTCGGTGGCGGTCGTCTGTCCCTGATCGCTGCACGCCTGCAACCGGGCGACCGTCTGCATGGCAGCGCGGTAGTCGGTCGTCAGCGGGAGCGCGATCCGGGGGCTCGTCGAGTTCTGCTTGTCGAATGTGACGATCGAGACCCGGTCGCGCTGTGCCGCGGTCGGGATCTTCAGGTTGTACTGCTCGATCTCGTACAGCCCGGCGATGATCGACCGTCGGACTGAGTGCATCGGCTCTTCCCGAGGCGGGAACGAGAACGGGCCCGCGATCGTGGTCTCCGTATGCATCGGGCAGAGCGGAGAGTCGGCGCAAAGCATCGTCGCGGCGCCGCCGACCTTCTCGTCGCGACCGACGTCGAGCAGGAACTGCACGTAGGTGCGATAGCCGATCCGGTTCCGCCAGGCCCAGGGCACCTGGGCGCCGGGATAGGTTTCGCCGTTGGGATTGTTGTAGTTGTTGATCCGCGGCGAGGACTGACTCGGCGGAATCCAGCCGCGATCGATGGGCGGCGAACCGGGAGCCGCCGCGCCGAGCGACGACCCGCCCAGAATCAGGGCCAGGGGCAGATCCGACGCGGAGGCGAGCAGGACGCGCTCGAACCGATAGGCGCCTTCGCGCTCGTTCGTCGCGTAACGGAACGGGTTATCGATCTCGAGCTGGCCCATCGGGGGACTCGGCCCGGTCGGGCCTCCGCCTCCGCCGCCCCCTCCACCACCGCCGCCGCCGCCGCCGCCGCCTCCGCTGGGAGGCTTCGGGGGCGGCGGCGAATGGATGTAGACCGGCGTCAGCAGATAGTCGAGATAGCGGGCCCAGTGGTTGTAGCTGGTCGCGCTGTTCGGGGCGGGCTTCGCCTTCGGCATCAGCGGAGCGATCTGGAAGTCGATGATCGCGCGATAGGCCTTGAGCTTACGCGTCGCCTCGTTGTCGCTGCTGCCGATGCGGTACTTAGCCGGTACGGCCGAGGTCGTCAGCAGGCTGCCGTTCTTGGTCAGTTCGGCGTAGGCGAAATCGTTGGCGGCGACGCCGGCGGGCGCGCCGACCCATTCGCTGACCCCGGGATAGGTCCCGAAACCGAGATCGGTGTAGAGGTTCTGCATCAGCGACGTACCGATCCCCGCATAGGGACCGCCGGCGTATTTCGCGTCGATCGGCTCCGTCGCCCAGCAAGGTTCGGAATCATCGTTCATCGACCCCGAAAGGTCGATCGTGAAGCAGATGTCGCGAGGGTTCGCGGAGACGACCGACTGCGTGTCGGCGTCGAAGCTGCTCTTCTTGAAGACGCGCCCGAAGAAGAGGCTCCCCCCGTTGCGCCGCGCCGTGACGCGAACGGCGTTGCGACCCGTCCCGGGCGTGAACTTTCGCGTCCCTTCGTCCCAGGTCCCGATTTCGACGTCGGCGTCCGCCAGCGTCACCGCTTGCGAACCGGCATGATTCTCCGCGGCGAAAGCCTTCGCCGTTTGACGGACTTCCGAATCCGTTTTGCCCAGGACCGATCCCCCGGCGAGCGCCGCGGAATCGCTGGCCGCCTGAAGTTCGGTCCTCACCACGTACATGTAGCCGACGTCGACCGCGAACGCGATCATCCCCAGCAGGACGACCATCAGGAGCGCGGCCCAGACGATGATCGCTCCCCGCAGGGACGATTTCCGGGCTCGTTTCGAGACGTGCGACAAGGGACCTACCTCAGTTGGGCGCGAAGGCTCAGCCCAGCGATTCGCGCAGGGCGGCGCGTCCCTCAACGGTTGGTCACGTTCGGCGGGCGGTCAAATCGGGCGTCGATCGGTTCGCCAGCGCAGCGGGCGGAGGCCGCTACAATGGGACTCTTCGGCACGATCGGCGAAGGAGAGGATCTTGAAGAGGCTGCTGGATCGCGAGGAGATCGAACGGGGAGTCGCCGCGCTCGCACGCGAAGTGACCGCCGAATTCGGCGATCGACCGATCACCGTCGTCGGCGTGCTGACCGGTTGCGTGATGCTGGTCGCGGACCTCGTGCGGCATCTCGAAATGCCGGTCGAGATCGGCTTCGTCACCGCCTCCAGCTACCGCGGATCGACCGCGTCGGGCGACCTTTCGCTGAAGCTGGACGACCTGCCCGATCTGACGGGTCGCCACGTTCTGGTCGTGGACGACATCTTCGATTCGGGGAAGACGCTCTCGGCCGTGAAGCAGTCGCTGCTCGCCCGCGGACCGCTGGAAGTGAAGACCGCGGCCCTGCTCATCAAGCAGGGATGCCAGGTCGTGCAGGAGCGGCCCGACTTCGTCGCGTTCGAGATTCCGGACGAGTTCGTCGTCGGCTACGGCCTCGACTTCCGCGATCGGTATCGCAACCTCCCCTTCGTCGCGGTTCTGGAAGAGGACGATCTGCGCGAGCCAGCTTCGCTGCACGTCCCCGCTCCGCACGGAGCGTGACGGAATGCGACTACTCTGCGTCAGTCGATCGTTCTGGCCGCTGGCCCCCCCCGGCGCGGTACTGCTGCGCGATCGCCTGGCCGCGCTCGCGCGGTTGGGCGTGGAGGTGACCGTCTTCGCCGCGCGGTGGGACGCTTCCTGGAACGAAGAGGCCATCGTCGACGGCATCTTCGTCCGGCGGCTCGGCGACGCCGCGATCGGACGGCAGTCGCACGATCGTTTCGATCGCATCCTGGCGGAGAAGCTCCGGGCCGAGGCGCGGAAGTACGACGTGCTTCTCGCGGCCGGCGCGGGTCGCGACGGGGAGGTCGCCCTGCGCGTCGAACCGGAGGTTCGCGTGCCGCTGGTTCTCTGCTTCGATCGTCCCGGCCCGCTGGGCGACGGCGTTCCAGCCGGCCGCTGGCGAATGGCGAAGCGGAAGCGCGAACGGTCGGAACGCGTCGCGAAGGCGCTCGTCACGAACGCCGCTTCGTACCGGGAGGCGCTGGCCGCGGGAGTGGAACCGTCGCGCATCCGCAGCATTCCCTTCGCCGCCGGCGGGCCTGCCGTCGCCGGAGAGATGCGATCCGCGCCCGAAGCGACGCAGGGCGGACGGGCCGCGGCGCCGACGAACCGTCGCGCTGCCGCGCGGGAGTCGCTCGCCGAGGGGCAGCATGCGCTGCGACTGGGTCATCCGGGGAAGGCGGTCGCCTACCTGGGATCGCTCTACGATCCGCATCGGATCGCCGAATTCGTCCGCATCGTCGCGCGACAGGTCGACGAGTATCCTTCGCTCCGCTTCTGGATCGTCGGCGACGGCCCGCATGGCGCCGCGATCCGCCGGGCGGCCGATCGCGCGGGCATCTCGGACTCGATCGAACTGTTGGGAGAGTTCGACGCCTGGGACGACGTCGCCGCGGCGGCCGACGTCGTCGTCGTCCCCTCGACCGCGGAGCCCTTCTCCTACGCGGCGCTCGCGGCCGTGCATGCCGGCACGCCCGCGCTCGTGGCGAAGAGCGACGCCTACGAGGCGCTCGGCGAAGGAGCGATTCAGATCGACTCGCTGGAGGAGACCGTCTGGTCCGCGGCGCTCTCGCGACTGCTCGCGGAACGTCGCGTCGTTCCGCCCGGCCTGGTTCCCAGCCACGACGAAGCCGCCGTCAGGACCCTCCAGCAACTGGCGACGCTCCCCTCGCCGATTCGCCTGGCCTAGAAGCCGACGCTCGCGTTACTTCGTCAGGTAGAGCTTGCCGCTGCCCGTTAAACGCAGGCGATACATCTCGCCGCGGTGTTCGATCAGGGCTTCGCTCTTGCCTTGAAGCAGCTCGCCCGATTCGAAGGTCGGACGCTCCTGCAGGGTCAGCTTCGCCACGCGGGAACCGAGCGGCGCCGTGCGATCCGAAGCGGCAGCGCGTTCGACGGAAGGAAGCGCGATCGACATTGAACAGCCCATCCGAAGGCGAGAGACGAATGCGTGACTGTTCCCCTCCCTTTGCAGCTTTCATGCCGCGGAGAGCATCGCTCCCGTCGACCGATCGCTCGTCCCGCTGTCGCCGCGTCGCCTAACGACGGAACGGCGAAGGAATCGGCCTGCGATCGTTCGCCCGAGCGATGGCCGATGTCGAAGAAACCGACGCCGCGCCCAATCTTTCGACGCCTCGAATCTCTGGAGAGGCAGTCGGGAACCGAACTGCGTCGCTCAGCGCAAAGGGCCTTCGAATTAGACTGGCCCCATGCGAGTCTCCCTTCGATTGCAGGTCTTCGCGTTGCTGCTCGCGGCGTTCGGCCTGACGGTCGTCGGCTGGGGGTCGCTGCAGACCTGGCTGTCGCAGAACCGCGATCGACGACAGATCGAAGAGCGCCTGGAGCGGACGCTGGGTCTGCTGCATCGGGACCGCATCCCGCTCGATGACGGCACGGCCTCCCGCATCCGGGATCTGTCGGGTTTCGAGTTGGTCGTGCGCGACGAGGCGGGAGAAGTCGTCGCGGCAAGTTCGCCGACCCTCGCTTCGGAAGCGGGAACGAGCGACCGGGAAGCCGAATCCGGCGCGCTCGAACTCGACGCGGCCGAACGGACGACGATCTCCGGACGACGCTGGTTTCGCTGGAGGACGCCCCTCGATCGTCGTCGCCTGGGAGGCGAGCTGCTGTCGATCGATCTGCTCTTTCCGGTCGCGAGCTGGGAAGCGGCTCGACGGGAGAGCCTGCTGACGGCTTGGGGAGTCGCCGGTCTCTTCGTGCCGCTGGGATTCATCGCCGCGTGGTTCTTCGCCCGGCGATTGACCTCGCCCCTGTCGCGGCTGCGGGAGCGTCTCGACCGGTTGGCCGAGGGGGATTACGCGGCAGCGACCGATTCGACCCGCGCGGACGAGATCGGCGATACGTTGCGGGCGGCGCACGCGCTCGGCAGGCGGCTGGAAGAGTACGAGTCCCAGGTCCGACGGCAGGAACGCCTGGCCGCGATCGGCGAGATGGGCGCCGGCGTCGCGCACCAGATGCGCAACGCCCTCACGGGGGCGCTGCTCGCTATCGATCTTCATCGCCGGGCGTGCAAGTCGGCAAGTTCAACTGCGCGAACCGACGAACCGCTCGAGATCGCCCGTCGTCAGCTCGCCGGGATGGAGGCCTATCTGGGTCGGTTTCTCGATCGCGGACATTCGGATGTCCGTCGTCGCGACCGGATCGACCTGCGCGACGTGCTCGCACGCGTGCGCGAGACCCTCGCGCCGACGGCCGAGCATCGACGCATCGAATTGACCTTGGACGCCGGAGCCTCGCCCTTATGGGCGGCAGGCGACTTCGTCGAGATCGAGCAGATGCTGCTGAACGTCGCGACGAACGCCCTGGAAGCAGCGGGCGATCGTGTCGCTGCGGACGCGAGCCGTTCCGAACGGATCGTCGTTCATAACGGGGAAGCCGAAGAGCGGGCGCCGAGCGTGGAACTCCTGGGAGCGTCCGATGCGAACGGCGTTCGCCTGATCGTCCGCGACAACGGGCCGGAGCCCGTGCGACCGCTGGACGAGTCGATCTTCGAGCCGCTCGTCACTTCGAAGGCAGACGGCGCGGGTCTGGGCCTGACCGTCGCGCGTCGGATCGCGGAGGATCATGGCGCGTCGATCGCCGTCGCGAGAGAGCAGGCGACGACGACTTTCACGATCCGCTTCCCGATTCCGGAAAGCGGCGAGGCTTCGTGACGGAGACGCGCGAAAGCGTGCCGTCAGTTCGCGAACGGATCGTTAGGAATCGAGCCGGCGCCCGGAGCGGCGCCCGCGGCAGGCGGAGTCCCGAAAGGATCGGCGGGCGCAGAGCCGCCAGCAGCGGGCGCGGCGCCGAACGGGTCAGCCGGCATGGCGCCTCCCGCGGGCGGAGCGCTTCCGAACGGATCGGCTGCGCCGGCGCCGGGAGTCGCGAAGGGGTCTGCGCCGCCTGGCGCGGCGAAGGGGTCGTTACCGGACGGGGTCGCGAACGGATCGGTCGTCGCCGGAGGCGCAGCGCCGGGGGTCGCCGCCGGACCTTGTCCGTTCTGGCCGGGCCGCGTCGCCGGCGCGCCGGAAGCGGCGACCGCATCGGCGGCATGAAGCGTCGGGTAGATCGCCGAAGTTTCGCGAAGGCAGACGACGCGGCCACGCTCAGTGGCGAGATAGATCCGGTCCGTGAACGTATTCACGAAGGAGATTTTGTCGCCGTGCAAAGGAATCGTTCCGACCAGGCCCCCCGTCGCGCGATCGAGGACATAGACGCTCCCCTGATCCCCGAGGCCGTAGACGCGGGTCGGCGAGGCGGCGATGACTCGCGTCACGCTGGGCGCCCACCAGCGCTGCTCGCCGGAAGCCAGGTCGATCGAGTAGATGCCGCCGTATTCGTTGACGGCGTAGACGTCCTGGTCGACCACGAACGGCGTCTCGATGATCGGCTGGCCGGTCGTGAAGCGCCAGTCGAGATTGCCGGAGCGTTCCTGCAGGCAGTAAAGGTTTCCGTCGACGGATCCCGCGAGGATGCGATTCCCCGCCCCGAACGCCGGCTTCGAGCGGATTTCGTCGCGACATTCCAGGCGATAGCGAACCGCGTTCGTGTTCGCGTCGCCCACGTAGAGGTAACCCCGCGACGACGGCCAGGTGATCGTGGAACCCTGGATGATGGGCTGCACGTCGAGGTTCCCGATCGAACGAAAGCGATACGTCGACCGGGAAATTCGCTCTTCCGGCTCGCGGAGGTAGTGACTTTCGAGGAATCCGTCCGCCAGCGGGATATGGACGACCTCGTCAGACACGGCGGGGCCGGCGCCCGGAAAGCTCGCCAGGGAGCTTTCGTAGAGGATGTTTCCCTTCTGCGAATCGGCGACGAAGACTTTCGTGCCGTTGGCGATCGCGATGTACTTGTCGTTCACGCCCGGTTCGTAGGGCGGGTTGTTCTGCGATCCGAACTGGTTGATCCAGAGCGTCGCTCCGGTCTCCCCGTCGAGAGCGTGAACCAGACCGCTCTCCGCCATGCAGTAGAGCGTGACCTGCGGGACGACGCGCTTCTGCACTTCGGCCTTGAGCTCGGGGTTCTCCGCCTGCAGCCGGGCGAGTTCCTTTTCGGCTTTCGCCTTGGCGCCTTCGGGACCGAGCTTCCGACCGAACGCGTCAAGCTGGAGCTCGCTCACCGTGACGAGCAACTCGTCGCCGCTGGCGACGTGATAGAGCGTCGTCGAGCGGGAGGGGCTGACGTATGCGGTGATCGCGGCCAAGCCGCCGAACCGGACGTCGGTCTCGACCTGCACGCTCCACATCCGCGCCAAATCGTATTGCTTCAGCGTGAATTCGCTCAGGTTCCGCAGCGATCCAGGCCCCTCGACCTGGGCGAACGTCGAAGAACCGCCTGCCAGCAGCAGGAGCAGGACAAGCGACGAACGAAGCGTGACGGTCATTCGGACCACCGTGCGACAAGCGACAAGAAACCCGAAAACGAGAGCGCCGAGGGCACGATAAGTATAGTCCGGCCTTGCCTTAGCGAGGCCTCTTTTTTCCCGGCGGAGTCCTCTTCAGGGAGAGCGACGCCGGGTGTCGCCGACACGGTACGCCGCGTTTTTCGTCGCTCCTTCCTGCTTTCGACCGCGGGCAGCGGACGTCAGCGCCGGCGACTGCGCCAGCGACGCATGTCCGCCCGTTCCGGCTCGCGACCCGCTAGACCGATCGGCAGGGCCCTCTTACGATGAACCTTTCACGGGTCGCCGCCGGTCAGCGAGTTGCATAACCGTCGCGGTGTCCTGAGGTTACGTCGCCGACCGTCAGGGTCGCATCCTTTCGGGCAACGACGAGCGGCGCTCCCTCGGGCACTTCGCATAAACTGCGGCTGTTACGTGGCATCGAAGCGCCGGGACGGCGCTTCGCATGGAATCTCCTCCTGGCCGGACGTCACGCAGCGTCGGCTTCGCGCACAGACCGACAGGACATTGACACTTTCGCTTCCGCCCGAACGGCTCGGCCTCGTCGAACCGGTCCTCGGCATTCTCAACTTCGCGTCGAGCGATCCGGGCGCCCCGCTCCTGGCGGCGGTCAATCGGCTCTACCTCGATGCCGAGCAGCGAGCGGGCGAGTGCGGGGCGCTTCCGTGGGAGGCGGTCCGGGACGACCTCCGTGCGGGCCTCGCACAACTGACGCAGTCTTCGCCCGCCTTCACGCGATGCGAACAGGCGGAGGCGGTGCTCGCCCTGTTGTACGAGGACCTGCTGCCCGCGTATCGCTCCTTCCATCGCGATCTGCTGTTTCATCAGCCGGACGAAGGTCTCTTCCAGGCATTCTTCGTCGGCAAGGCGATGGGCCGCCTGCTCGATCAGGGGCCTTCGTGGCAGGAAACGTCGCGCATCGTCGAAGGCGCGCTCTCGAGCCTGAACGACTACATCGGTTTTCGCCCGGTCGCGGCGCTCGAATCGCAAAAGATCGAGCCCTACGCCCATGAGTGGGTCGCGCCGCTGCCGCTTTACGTCCGCGGCGCCGGCGCGGTCGCCGGACCTTATCGCGAGGTCGTCGAGAAGGCGCTGGAGATTCTTCGCAATGCGCCGATCGGCATTCTCCGCCAGGCGCAGTTCTCGCCTGAGCGGATCGAGACGCTCGCGCTCGATCCACGCGCTTACGACTTCGACCATCCGGTCAACAAGCGCCCGAACTACCACTTCGGACTGTGGGATCCGACGAAGGTCAGCCCCGACGGGTACTTCTCGCGTTTCATCGTCCAGCAGGTAACGATGGACGCTCTCGCCGGGCGCATCCGTCAGCGCCAGGATCTGGAGCGTTCGGAGACGGTGTTCGAGGCCGCATCGGTGCTCGCCGGCATCGTGCTGATGGCCTCCGGCATCTCGGGAGCCGGTCCCGGCTCGATCGATTCGCAGACCAGCGTCGCCGATCTGCTCCCCCGCATCGCCGGCTTTCGCGACGACTTCTATCGCCACCTGATCACCCAAATCTCGGGCAGTCATCTCGCCCGGCTCGATCAGGAGGCGAAGCAGCTCAAGCAGCCGTTCGCCGGTGCGCGACAGCATCTGAACGCGGAACTCGCGGCACGTCGCGCTTCGCAACTGGAACGGGCCCATCTCGCGCGGATCTATTCGCGCATGGGTTACGAAGTCGAGGCCCGCGAGACGCTCCGTCACGTGCAGACGCCGTCAGCGCGAATGAACTGCGCGATGGACTGCATCCTGTTCGCGTCGCAGCGCTCCGTCCGGCAGGGCAGGCTTTCCGAGGCGCTGGGGCAACTTCAGGAGCTGCGTTACACGCTCGTCCGGGGCATCGAATGCGGAGCGCTCGTCGACCCGTGGAACATCCTCGGCTTCGACGGTCAGTTCCCGTTGTTCTCCAACGCCGACGGCAGCGTTCACGACCATCGGGTGCAGGAGATCGTCTCCCTGATGGAGCTGACTTATCAGGCTTACTCGCGAATCCTGAACGAGGCGACGGCTCGCGGCGACGAGAAGGTCGCTAAGCAGGCCGATCGGGAGTTCCACGACGCGACCGCCTGGTGGCGCCAGTACGCCGCGCATGAAGTGGCGTCGGTCGAGTCCGCCGATCCCGAAGAGGCGTACCAGGCCGCGCGGCACGTCGCGGAGGCGCTGCGAGTCTGGCATGAAGGGGGCGCCGCGACGGGCGACGTCGGATTCTGGGCCCCGTTCGTCGAACTGTTCGATTCTCCCCGCGCGTACGCGATGGTGATCGACGTCCTGCTGGAGAAGCGGGACTTCGTCGCCTCGCAGGCCCTGCTGATGCACTGGCTCAGCCGGGCGTCCGACGTCGGTCTCGAACGGGGCGACGCGGCCTTCCACGAGCAGGCGGCGATCTGGCTGCATCGTCTTCGCCGCGAAGCGGGGCCGCTCGCCGACTTCGACGCCGCGGACGATTCCGGCGATGCCGGAGACGGACATGCGCCCGCAGACTCGCAGGCGAAGCGCCTGACGCTGAGCGAAGTCTGGCGCCTGACGGTCCGGTTTTTCGACTATCTGGAACCGAACGCGGGGGACTACTGGAAAGCCCCGCGGTTCAACCCGGGCGGCGAAGCCAGTCGGAAGCAGTCGCACGACGTCGACTGGCATTCCAACGACGACGATGACGAAGGAGATCGCGACGACGATTCGCCCTTCAGCGCGGCTTGGGATGAGGTCACCTTCCGCGACAGCGCGGACGACGGCATGGAGGGGGCGATCTACGAATCGGGCCCCTCGTCCGACGACGGGCTCGAACGGGAAGCCCGCGAGATTCAGAAACGCCTGTCGTTTCTGAATACGCTGGCGTCGCTCTGGAAGCTGGCGGTGATGACCCCCGCCGCCGCGCTTCAGGACGGTCTGGCCGGCAGCGACGACGTTCCCACGCTGGAGCAGTTTCGCGAACCGCTGCAACGCTGGCTCGACATCGCGATCCAGCAGCGGAAGCGCCTGCTCGCGCTCGCCGACGAGATCCACTCGTATCGTCTTCCGGCGCCCGGTCCGGAACAGGAGTCGATGGTCGATTACGACCGCCGGCGCTATTACAAGGAATCGGCGCTCGAACAGGCGATTCACGCCGCCATCGAAGCAGCCGACGCGAGTCGTCTGTTCCTGGCCGCGAACGGCGCTCTCTCGTCCGCGGGCGATGCGCGCCAGCGGGACGCCTGGGAGCGAACGGCGGACTTTCTGGATGCCGACGAACGTCTCGCCATTCGCGTGCTGAGCGCCTCGCTCGGACGCGACGTGACGCGCATTCGGGAACTCTGGGCGGAACTGATCGAGACGCTCCGCACCAAGTCGCTCCTCTACGTACCGGTCGGGAAAGGGGGCGACATCCGCCAGATCGTCAATGCGCGGATCTGGCATCGGACCGTCATCGACCTCCTCTCGTGGCTCCCCCGGCTGGGCCTGCTCACGGAGACGTGCGAACTGCTCGAAACCGCGCGGGAGATGGAGCGAAACAACCCCGTCGGCCCCGGCGCGGTCACCGAATACGACGAACTCTTCCGCAGCGGTTACCTCGCGCTCGTCCAGACGCTGGTTCGCTGCTCCCGAAGCTGGACGCCCGAAGATTCGCAGGCCTTCCTGCGACAGATCGAAGAAGAAGCGAGGGCGAGCGTTCTAGGCGCCGAGCCGGACGAAGAAGAAGAGCCGGCGGAGGGAAAGAAGAGCAAGCAGTCGGCGAAGGCGGACGCGGAGGCCGAAGCGAATCGCTCGTTCCTTGATCCCAACGTTTCGGCGAAGCTGGACGAACAGCCGCTCGTGGAAGCGCTGCAACGCGCGCTCGAACCGCTCCTGATGTGCTGGCTCCAGCATAGCCGCACGCTTCGGCTGTCCGTCCTCGAACGGATCTCCGATCCCCGCGTCTGGGAGCGGACGGTCCAGTTCATCCAGGCCTACGGCAAGGACCTGTTCACGCAGAAGTTCTTCCACCAGCCGAACCTTCGCGCGATCCTGCATCAGGGCGTGAAGAACTGGCTCGACAAGCTGAAGGAGATGCCCGGCGCCGAGGCGCCCTTCAAGCTGCTGCGGGATTACGAGGACGGAACGCTCGACGAATCGGCGATCGACTCGATGACGATGGTCCTCGAGACGATTCTGGAAAACTATCCGGAGTACCGCGACTACAACTCGACCACGACGCAGTCCGATCGCGGCGAGATGCTCTTCACGCTGCTCGACTTTCTGCGGCTGAGGACGCGGTACGACCGGCTGGCTTGGAATCTGAAGCCGGTCGTCTGGACGCACGAGATCCTCGTGCGGGCCAAGCTGGACGAGGCCGCACACGCCTGGCGGGAATCGCTCCGCCGGCGGATCGACGACGAAGCGAAGACCTACCTGACGCAACTCGGCGAGTTGCAGAAGAAGTACGCGATGCGGATCCCGACGGTCAGCGACCGGCTGTCGGAGCGCTTCATGCGACCGCTCGAAATCGACCAGCTTCGCGCGCTGGTTCGGCCCGCGATGACGATCGAAGATTCGACGCTCGCCGCCGCGGAGTTCTCCAAGCTCCGCGATATCGCCGAAAGGTTCGTCCAGTCGCCGTCCGGGGTCGGCCTGGACCTCCCGCGGTGGCTGCTCGCGCTGGAAGAAGAGACGGAAAAGGTCCGCCAGCCGCTCCGTTCCAAGGAGCGCTACGAAGCGCGGACCGTGCTCCGGGTCGAGATGCTCACGCTCGCCGAGATCAAGCGTCAGATGGACGCCTGGAAGCGGCTGGAGTAGGAACTGATCGCTTCGGAGGCGATAGGGGCGACGCCGATTCGTCTCGCGGCGAATCTCTTCGGAGCGACTGACGTTCGTGTTAGGCTGAAGGCGAACGACGGCTTCCCGCTTCGACTACGAAATGCATTTTGCCATGAACCTGCACGAGCTTCGGCTGACTGACCGCTTTCGCGGCTTCATCGCTTCCGAGGTCGCTGCGGGCCGCTACGCTGACGAGAGCGAAGTCGTGAACGCCGCGCTCCGCCTCCTCGAACGGCAGACGCGGGACGAGGAAGCGAAGTTGGAGCGATTGCGGGCGCTGGTAGACGTAGGAATCGCCCAACTCGATCGAGGCGAAGGCGACGTGATCGAAAGCGCAGAGGAACTTCAAGAGTACATCGCCGCGATCGGCCAGAAGACGGCGGAGAAGTACCGACGCCAGGAAAGCGCCTGACGTGCCTCGTCTTGTCGTCGCTCCGATCGCTGCCGGCGATCTTCAGTCGATTCTTGATTGGTCTCAGGAGACGTTCGGCGACGCCGCGCGTCGACGGTACGAATCGCTCCTGATCCAGGCGATGCTGGATGTCGCCGAGGATCCGACTCGAACTGGCGTGGTCCTTCGTAGCGATCTGCGAAAGGAACTCAGAACGTATCGTCTGTACTTCAGTCGAATTCGAGCGAGGTCCGCTGCCGGAATCGTGAAGCGTCCGCGTCACGTTCTGGTATTTCGCCATCGGACCGACGAAGCCGTCGAGATCGTGCGAATCCTGCATGAGCACATGGACTTCGAACTGCACCTTCCGACTGACGACGAGAGTTAAGCGGCCCGCTCGTCACGCCGTTCGCTCCCCCCGCTTGGCCTCCAGGAAGTACGGCCAGATCGCGTCGCTGACGAGCAGGCCGCGCTCGGTCAGCCGCAGGCGTTCGACGGAGAGATCGAACAGGCCGGCGTCGACGAAGCGGGAAAGATGGGGCTCGACCAGTTCTGCGACCGAGAAGCCGGTCGCGGTCTCGAAGTCGGAGAGCGAGATCCCTTCCAGGCGTCGCAAGCTGAAAACCAGCCGTTCGCGAGCCGCATCGCGGGGAAGCAGGCGCTCGCTCTCCGCGATCGCCGACTCGCCGGCGAGGACCTTCTTCAGCCAGGTCGTGACGCTGCGGTGATTCGTCTCTCGCCGCCCGTCGATGTAGCGGGCTGCGCCGGGGCCGAAGCCGAAGAAAGGCTTTCCGGTCCAGTACGCTTCGTTGTGACGGCAGCGCCTGCCGGGCCGGGCGAAGTTCGAAACCTCGTAGTGTTCGAAGCCCGCGGCGAGCAGCGTACGCCTCGCCGCCAGATACATTTCCGCTTCGATATCCTCCTCGACCTGCGACAGGTCTCCGGAGAGCAGGCGGCTCCAATACCGCGTCCCCTTCTCCCAGGTCAGGCCATACGTCGAAACGTGATCGGGCGAGAGATCGATCGCCTGCTGCAGGTCGCTCGCCCAGTTCTCGATCGTTTCTCTCGGCGTGCCGAAGATCAGATCGACGGAGACATTCCCTGCGGCCCGCCGGGACCTGCCGACCGCTTCGATCGCACGCTCGGGCGAATGCTCGCGTTCGAGCGTCTTCAGCTTCTCCTCGCGAAACGACTGCACGCCCAGGCTGATGCGGTTCACGGGCGATCGTGAGAGCGTCGCTTCGTAAGCGTCGTCCAGATCCTCCGGGTTCCCTTCGATCGAGAACTCCAGATCGCTCGACGGTCGAAAGCGGGCGAAGATCGACTCGACGAGCCGTTCGAATCGCGGCGGCGTAAGCTGCGTGGGCGTGCCGCCGCCGAAGAAGATCGTGTCGAGTTCCAGCCCCGGCTCGACGGTGGCGAACTCTGCCTGGATCGCTTGAAGGTAGGCTTCCTGCAGGTCGTCCCGACCCGCGACGAGCGTGAAGTTGCAGTATCCGCACCGCCGGCGGCAGAACGGCACGTGGACGTACAGCGACCTCGGCGGATCGCGAAAGGCAAGCGGCGAAAGGGCCAAGCGACGAGTGGTCCGAAGAGCTGGCGGCGGCGACGCCGCGTCGATCGACGCGGCGCCCGCCGAATTATCCGCCGGACTGCGCTCTCAGGGGAGGTCGTCGGACTGGTCATTCCACGTTTCGCTCGGCTGACCCCAGGTCAGCGTCGCGGCAGGGAACGCCTCGAACGGATCTTCGTCGATCTCCACGACCGGTTCGTCGAGTTCCGCGTCCGCGAAGGCGTCGAAAGACGCTTCCGTTTCCGCCTTGTCGGTTCCCACGAGCGGACCATCCGCGGCAGGTGCATCCGCGGTCGCAGCCATCGGCGAATCCGATTCCAGCGCCAGGTCGGCCAGTCGGATATCCCGTTCGACGATCGTCTTGTTCGCACGAATGGCCCAGTCGGCGGGCACCAGGCGGAAACCGCGGGGGCGCGGGATCTCTCGCACGACCACCGGTTCGGGAGGCGCTTCGAGGACGGGAAGCTCGACGACCGGCTCCGGTTCGAGCGTCAATTCAGGTTCGGGCGCCTTCTCCGGCTCGGGAGCGGGCGGGCCGAAGAGCAGGTCCCGACGCTTCTTCCGAATCGATCGAGCGTGGAACGGGTGCTTCCGCTTGAATTCAGGTTCTTCTTCGAGAACGACTTCCGGTTCAGGCTCCGGTTCCGGCGCGGCTTCCGGCTCGAACGATTCGATCGCTCCGAATTCGGGCTCAGGGATCTCCGGCTCTTCTTCTTCGATCGCGATCGGCTCGATGTAGGGCGTCGGCTCGAACAGCGATCGAGACAGGACCTGTCCGCGTTCGCGATTGGTCGGTAGCGTGCGGACGTCGACCTCCATCCGGCGGAAAATGTCGAAGATGTGCTCGTGGCAGGTGAAGAGCAGCATCTGGTAGCCGCGGCTGGCGAAGTCGCGGAAGACCTCCGCCGCGTGCATCGCCCGGGCGTTGTCGAAGTTGACCAGCACGTCGTCGAGCACCAGCGGCAGATGGGCGCCCCGCTTGGCGTATGCCGCCGCGAGAGCCAGCCGCAGGCAGAGGAAGATCGCCTCCCGCGTTCCCTGGCTGAGCACGTCCAGGCGATAGTGCTTGCCGTCGCCGTCGTCGACGCGAAGGACGTCGTCGCCCATCGGCGTCCAGATTCGGACGTACTGGCCGCGGGTGATCTTGGCCAGGTACTCCGACGCCTCGGCCAGGGTCTGCGGCTGACGTTCGTTCTCGTAGATCTCTCGAATCGATTCGAGCAGGCCGCCGGTCACCGACAGGACGCGCCAGTTCCAGCTCTTTTCGTCGAGCTTCGCCTCGACGCATTGCAGCTCCA
Organism: Lignipirellula cremea; assembly: GCF_056501455.1. Lineage (NCBI taxonomy): Bacteria > Pseudomonadati > Planctomycetota > Planctomycetia > Pirellulales > Pirellulaceae > Lignipirellula > Lignipirellula cremea. Next base: position 2,084,371 of record NZ_CM151415.1, on the reverse strand, counting down.
GCCTCGCCTTGGCGAGACGCCGATCGCCGGCGAGCGATTTCATCTCCTGCGTCAGTTCACCCCGTTTGCCGTGCAGTTCGGAGAGCTTCTTTTCCAGTTCGCGTTCGTCGGCCAGGACGCTCGCGCGGATCTGCGGAATCTGGTTCGACGTCTCGGCTTCCAACTCGGCAGCGATCGTCTCTTCCGGATAGTGCATCCCGACGGCGGCACGAATGCGGGACGAGATCTCTTCGCGCTCCTCGAACAACCGGTCGGCCTGCTTCCGCTTGGCGACAAGCTGGCGGAAGCGAGATTCGTCGTCGGCCCCCGCCGAGGCGAACAGCATGTCGCGCTTCCGGTTCAGGCGGTCGAGCGCCCGGCGTTCTTTCTTCAGGTCGCGAGTCAGTTCTCCGAACTGCTTCTTCAGGCCTCGTCGGCGGTCGACCAGATCCTTCTGCGTCTGGAGCGCGGTAAGCAGTTGGCGAAGCTGAAGCTGGGCGTCGTCGGTCTGCTTTTCGAGTCCGCTTTCGACGAAGTGCTGGTCGATTCGGGCGCGGAGCGACTTCAGTTCCCGCTCGGCGTTCTTCATATCGTCGTAACGCTGCTCCAGCCGACGCTGAAGCTGGAGCATGTGCTCGCTGCGATTGCTGAGCAGCTTGACGTGCCGGGGCGAGACGCCGTCCGGCAGGCCGCAGTTGGCGACCGCCTTGTCCCAGCGGCGCTGAGCCTCGTCCATCCGGTCCTTGCAGTCGCGGTAGCGCTCTTCCGCCGCTTCGCGACGCTGCTGCGCGGCCCGGCGCTTCTGCTCCAGCGGCAGATGGGTTTCGAGCAGGGCGATCTCCTGCTCGGCTTCCTTGAGCTGCGCGGTGAACGGAACCTGGCTCGCCGGCAGGAGGTGATCGAGTTCCTCGACCTCGCGTCGCCCCAGACGAAGCTGGGTCGTGACCTGTTCGAGCTGACGGTTGCAGGCCTCGAATTCCCGCGCGGCGCTGCGCTCGACGGTGATCTTCATCGCGACCGCGGCGCCCATGCCGGCGACGCCGAGGAGCGTCACGATCACGCCCAGTCCCGACACGGTCAGCGCCGACCAGGCGATGCCGCCCAGGATCATCAGCACGCCGAGGCAGAACGGCACGCCGAGCGCGACGAACTTCCAGAACGGCATGACCTGCTCGTCGAGCAGTTCCTGGCACTCGCGTTCCAGGGCTTCGCGGTCGCGGGCCATCTTGCCGATCCGCTCTTCGAGCTGGATCCGCCGGCGAAGCTGCGTCGCCCGTTCGCCCTGCTCTTCGAGCGATTCGTTCAGATCGTGCTTGCCGATCTCGGAGAGCGCCGCTTCCAGTTCGAGCGTCGTCTCTTCCAGTTCGCCGTGAGCGACCTTCAGTTCGCTTTCGAGCTGGCCGAGCTTGCCGGAGTATTCGCGCAGCCCCGACGCCGGTCCCTTCAGGATCGCCATCGTCTTCTGCGACAGGTCCGGGATGCTGGAGAGGCGGATGCCTCCCGGCAGCATGAACTGGTCCTTCTGCGAATCGTTCTCGCTCTCGAGAACGTGGATGTCCGCACGGAGGCGTTCGATCTGGCTTTCGAGCGATTCGAGCCACGGCGCGTGTTCGCCCAGCGCTTCCAGCCGCGGCGCGCGTTCCAGCACGCGGCGGTTGAGCGGCATCTTGTCCGCGTCCGCGCGGAGGCCCTGCCGCTGCGCGAGGAGCGAGTCGATCCGCTGTTCCCGCTGCACGGACAGGCCGTTCAGCTCGTCGAGTCGTTCCAGCGACTTCGGATCGACGTCCGGGATCGGGGCGAGCAGGCGCAGCTGCTCGTCGACCATCTTCCGGGCGAGCCAGTGATCGCGAACGTTCAGGCAGGCTTCGAGCAGCTTGACCCGCGCTTCGTGTTCGTCGATTCGCTTCTGGACCAGTTCGGCGTCGCGCACGAGCAGATCACGCTGCCCCGCGAGCGACGACCAGCGCCCGCCCGAGGTCGCGAGGTCGTTGATCTCCGCGTTCAGGCGCTCCCGCTGCCGCAGCAGATCGCGGATGGCTCCCCGGCCGGTGCCGCCGTCGTAGAGTTCGGTTCGGGCGCCCTGCACTTCGCGGACGACGTCGACCAGCGAAACGCGGTCGAGGCCGCTCGTCAGCTTGTAGAGATGATCCGCCGCATCGGTCGCCGAGAGCGTGGCCAGTTCCTGCAGTTCGCGCAGGCCGACGGCGAAGACGTTCTGATAGATCGATTCGTCGACGCCGGCCATGAGGCTGTCGAGCAGCGACTCGGGCTGACGCGTGCCGTGGCTGTCGTGCAGCGAGAACTGCCCCCGGGTCGTGACTTCCCCGTGAGCTTCTGACTGACGCTGAAGCGTGTAGTCGCCCGTCGACGAGGTCAGACGCAGACGACCCCCGCCTTTGCCGCCGCGGACGGGCGGGAGGTAGCGATCGGTCCGGTCGGCCGAGAAGCCGTACAGCATGGCCCGGACGAACTGCATCAGCGTCGTCTTGCCCGCTTCGTTTCGTCCGTAGACGACGGTGATCTGGGGCGACAGTTCGGGAACGGTGAGGTCGCTCCAGACGCCGAACCCGTCGACTTCGATCGCTTCGATTCGCATCGCTACGTTCCTTCGTAGGCGTCCGGCCCGTTTGCCGGGTGGCACTGGCTCTGCCAGTGTTTTTTCTGTCGTAGGGTGGGTCGTTGGGTAGGGTGGGTCAACGACCCACCCTACCCCCGTCGCTACGTACTCGCCCCGCTCGCGACGGGCGGACCGACGAACTCGGCTTCTTCGTTCTTGACCGTCACGGGCTTCGCGGCGGTCGCGACCGGCTTGGCCTTCAGTTCCTTCTTCGCCACGACGTAGGGCTTATCGCCGCGGAGCAGATCGACGGCCAGCGCGGTCGCCTCGTCCAGAATCTCCTGCCGCGTCGCTTCGTCAGGCAGCGGCGGAAGATTCGCCAGCAGATCGGGCGTGCCTTCGACCGGCAAATAGCGACTCCAGTCGAACGGCACACGAATCCCCTTCCGCTTCTTCACCGAGCGGAGGTAGTCGCCGAGGATCGTGTCCTCTTCGTACCAGTCGTCGGGATAGTCGGCATCGGCTTCCAGCCGCAGCGAAGCCGTCCAGACGCCGGGCGAGTGGGGCGAAGCCGAACGGGAACCGAACTCGTCCCGCAGGATGGTCAGAAGTTCCTCGGCCAGACCGCCGCGACGGGCCTGGCTGCCGAGGTACTTGGCGCCTTCGATCCGCCAGCGAACGACCGCCAGCCGGTCGACGTTCGCCTTGGCGATGTTACGCATGACCTCGCGGAGTTCCCGCAGCAGGTCGTCCTTCGACGCGTCGGTGTCCACCTCCAGCGTTTCGTCGCGCCAGCGGACCGGATCGAGATCGATGGTCTTCACCCGGGGCGCCCCGACCAGCGGAATCTCCACGATCGAACAGCCGCGGGGCGAACGCTCTTCGGGCGACATGCCGAGCGGGCTGCCGGGATGATGCAATACCGCCTGGCCCGCGGGCACGGTTCGCCGCTCCCGCTTTCCGCCGAGCGCCCAGTACCGGGCGTTGTGCTTTTTCGCCGCTTCGGCGTCGACTTCGCCGCAGGCGAGGACGACTGGGATGCCGGTTTCGGTCGTGCGAAAGGCATCGGGCAGCAGCGTCGCGAACTTGCCGCTCCTGCCGGTGATGGAGATCGTTTCGACCCCTTCGCGGCGCCAGACGAGCGTCGTTACCCGATCCGCCGGAAAGCGCTGCACGCAGGGGGGCAGCTTGGCCGCCGAGGGCCAGCGGTCGGGCGTATCGTTTTCGCCGCCCGCCCAGAAGACGTCGACGTCGGCCTGGGCCAGGCGGTCGAACTGTTCCGCCAGGAAGGTCACTCCCCGCGGACCGGCCATCATGGGATCGAGCAGGTTGCCCGAGAGCAGGGCCATATCGACCCGCTCGGCGATCGCGGCGTCGACGACGCGCGCGACGGCCTGGTACGGGAGGTCGAGCAGGACGTCCTCCAGATGTTCGGGAACGTCGGTGAATCCTGCCAGCGGCTGATCGAGCGCGAAATCGGACGCATGCAGCGCCCGCACGGATCGCGGAGCCATGGAAAGCCTCCCTGCCTACTCGAAAGCGCGGAGACCATTCCGCGCGGACGTGACTGCCTGCGAAAACTTTAGCGCAAGGCAGCGAATGTCCGCGATTTTATGAAAGCGCCCCCTCGTCTCCTACAGCGTTTCGCGGCAAAGCGCGATCGGGAGGAGATTTTTTGACGAGCGGATAGTTTGCAGCGACCGGCTCAACCGAACCGGACGGCGAGCTTAGAAGTCGTAGAACGCCCCGATGCCGATCTGCTGCTCGTGGCGGTGGTAGAAAGAGTTCTGCGAGCTCAGGCCGTTGTAGTAGGTGACGCCGAAACGCAGAAGCTTGCGTCCCCGGTCGCTCCGCCAGGCCCAGCCGGCCTGGGCCGTGAAGTTTCCGCTGAAGTCGAGTTCTTCGCGGAGGTGGACGTTCGCCGCGACGAATGGCGCTCCCGCGAAGCCGGTCGGTTTCGCCGGTGCGAAGTCGAAGCCGAACTGCGTCTCCCACGGCTCGCTGACGATGTCGTAAAACGCCCAGGCGACTTCGCTGTACACCCGCAGATCGTCGGTGACGTTGTAGGCGAGACCCAGCACGAACGCGTCCCGGGCGAAGTTCAGGCGGTTGTACCCCGGGTTCTTGATGACGAACTCGTCCCCCAGATGCGAGCTGAGGTGGTAATACGCCAGCTTCGCCTGCCAGCGACCGAAGCCGTAGGTCAGGGGGATGCCGCCGCGGAAGTCGACCGAGCGGACGTCGACGTCTTCCAGAATGTCCAGCCGGACCTGGGCCGAGCCCTCGACGTCGAGCTGAAATCCTTGCGGGTACAGGCCGTCCACGCTGCCGAACCGGATCAGGCCGATTCGGCCGCCGAGCGTCGCTTCCCACAAGTACGTGTTCGGATTCAGTTCGTCGTTGTCCCAGACGATCTGCGTGCTCATGCGGGATTCCTTCGCTCCCGCCAGATACGAGCGGTAGATCAGGTCCTCCGGCAGCAGCACGAAGCGCCAGACGTCGTCCGCGTCAGTTCGCCGGACGGTGTGGCGATCTTCGATCGAGGGGCGGTCGTACTCCGCCTGCGACTCCCACGCCCGGTTTGCGTCGCTCTCGACGAGCGACTCGGCGGCGGGATATCCGAAGAAAGCGGAGGCGGGGATCAGTTCCGTCGCCGCGTCGGCCTGATCGCTCGCGAACGTGGGAGGCAAATCCGCCGGCGACTGGCCCCGCACGACGATCTCGCCCGGTCCGACCGTTTCAGGCAGATAGTCGGCGATCTCGAATAACTCGCCCCGGCGTTCGTCGATGATCGTCAGCGGGAACTGGCCCGGATGCCACCCGGGATCATACGGAGTCGATCCAGGAACCTGATATATCTCGCCGCGGCTATTGGGCCGTTCGACGCCGAAATGCTCTCCGCGAACGACGGGAGCCGTCGCCAGGAGACTCAGGCCGATGACTGAAAGGAGCGCTCGCCGGAACACCGTGGCATCCCATTCGATTTTTTCGCGACGATCGTGAAAATCCGCAGGCATCGCGCCATCGAGGCGCATTCGTCGCGGCGGGACTGTAGCGAGTCTCTCGCCGCGGTCGCCAGAGCGGTTTTTCACCGACCTGCCGCTCGGACGGGCGGCAATGCTGAGTCAGCGGCGACTGGTGTGCTGACCTCGGCTCGATCCGCAGGTAAATGTCGATCGAACCATGATTCTCCCGTTCGCGGTCCGGAACTCCGTTCATGGCGGGAATCCGCGTAACGGGCGAGTCACATCGTCTGGAAAATCATTGACTTTGGGAGAAAAGCGGGACTAAATTAGTGCAGTCTGTCGTCGCAGGGATCCGTCTCTTTTCATGCGCCGGCAGGGATCTTTTCTCTCCGCAGTTCGCTCGTAAACCTTTCGCGGGAACGGCTTCGGCCGGTCGCTTCGCTGTCGAATCGGGGGCTTCGACCGCATCGGCGACGGCATGATTGAGAGCCGATTCAGCGAAGAACGTCGCAGAATCCGGTTTCTTCGGCTGATGCCGAGGCGACATGGATGGGCACAGGCTATCGCTTGCGCCGCGATGACGGGCGACCGATGGTAACCGCATTCGCAGGAAGCGTTTCCGCCGTGGCACGACGGCGTTCGCTTCGTTCGTTAGAGCAGGAAGACTCGTTCTTATGGCGGCGAAACGCTCGGTCTGGGGCATCGATATCGGCCAGTCGGCGCTCAAAGCGCTGAAATGCCGGATCTCCGATGACGGCCAAGGGGTGGTCGCGGAATCGTTCGACTACGTCGAATATCCCAAGCTCCTCTCCTCCCCCGAGGCGAACCCGGCGGAACTGATCAGCGACGCGCTGGAACAGTTCCTCTCCCGCAACGAGACCCGCGGCGACGAAATCGCCATCTCGGTGCCCGGAAACACGGGCCTTGCTCGTTTTTTCAAGCCGCCCCCGGTCGAGGCGAAGGTTCTGCCGCAACTGGTGGAATTCGAGGCCAAGCAGCAGATCCCCTTCCCCCTCGACGAAGTCATCTGGGACTGGCAGTCGCTGGGCGGGCATGAGGTCGAGGGTTTCCAGCTCGACAATGAGGTCGGCATCTTCGCGATGAAGCGGGAGCACGTCGCCCGCGCGATCAAGCCGTTCCTGGACAAGAAGCTGGAGCCGTCGACGGTTCAGCTTTCGCCGCTGACGGTTTTCAACACTGTCTCGCAGGAACAGCTCAAGGACTCGGACCAGGGCGATTACGATCCGGACAATCCGCCGCCGCACACGCTCGTGCTGTCGATGGGGACGGAAACGACCGACCTCATCTTCACCAACGGCCACACGCTCTGGCTGCGCAGCATCCCGATCGGCGGCAACCACTTCACGAAGATCCTGTCGAAGGAGCTGAAGCTCACGCACGCCAAGGCGGAGCAGCTCAAGCGGCACGTCATGGAGGCCGAGGATCCCAAGGCCGTCTTCCAGGTGATGCGTCCGGTCTTCAATGACCTGGTGAACGAACTGCAGCGTTCGATCCGCCATTACCAGACGATCGACCGAAAGGCGAAGATCGAGAAGGTCCTGCTGATCGGCAACTCCAGCAAGCTTCGCGGTCTGTCGCAGTACGTCGAACAGAATCTGGGCCTGCCCGTCTCTCGCCTGAAGAAGTTCGAGAAGCTGGAAGGCTCTGAAGTCGTCAACGCCGAGACGTTCCATTCGAACGCCGCGGGTTTCGCCGGCGCGTACGGTCTCTGCCTGCAGGGCTGCGGCGCGGCGAAGCTGAAGACCAGCCTGCTCCCGCCCGAGATCATCACCGACCGCATCGTCCGGGAGAAAAAGCCCTGGGCGGTGGCGGCGGTCGCGCTCGTGCTGCTCGGATTCGCCGCCAACGCGGCGTTCCAGGTCTGGCGGACCTGGGAAGTGAACCCGCAGCAGGCAGGCTCGGACGGAACGACCTGGGACTCCGCCATCGCGATGGCCACCCCGGTCAAGTCGGAGAGCGACGCCAAGACAGGCAAAGACGCCGAACAGATCGCTCAGCTCGCGCACGTCCGGGCGCTCGGGGACGAAGTGGTGGGCAATGCCGACCGCAAACTCGTCTGGCTGGAGCTGCTTTCCGCGCTGGAAGTCGCGCTGCCGGACAGCTCTGCGAAGGTCGCGCGTGGCCAGGTTCCCGATCCGAAGACTTACCCCTTCGATCAGCGGACCGAGCTTTATATCGCGTCGATGGAGGCACAGTTCTTTCCGGACCTCGCCGTCTGGTGGACCGAGCCGGTGCAGAAGCGCTATGCCGCTGACGACCGGGTGTTCAAGGGGATGGGAAACCGCCGTAACCGCGGAGCGAATGCAGACGGCGACGACGAGGCGCTCGTCGATCCCGCTGCTGTAGATCCGGCCGCTGCCGACGTCGATCCCGCCTCGGCCGACCCCGCAGCTGTAGATCCTGCTGCTGTCGACCCCGCAGCGGTTGACCCCGCCGCGACGGAACCCGCCGCGGAAATTGCCGCGACCGATCCGGCTGCCGCGACCGAGGGCGAGGCGGGCGAAGGGGGCCAGGTCGCTGGTCCGACCGAGCAGGGCTGGGTCATCGAGCTTCGCGGTCATCACTTCCACAACAGTCGCACGCAGATTCTCGACTCGGGCGAGAACTACTTGCGTCGTACGCTGATTCGACAACTCCGGGATGGGGAAGTCGCTCTGCCGGTGCCGTCGGACGACCCGAGCGTGCCGCCGCAGATGATTACGTTCACCTTCAAGGAACTCGGCATCCAGTTCCCGATCATTTCGGCGACCGGCAACATCAACAACAGTTTCAAGATCCCCAATCCCAACGCCGATCCGGCGATGGGAATGGAAGGCTCGCCGTACGGATCGGGGTCGATGATGCCTGGCGCTCAGGCCCCGGGAGCGGGAGTCGGAGCCGGAACCGGGCGTCGGCAAGGCGGGGCCGGCCGGACCGGAGGTCGTAACGGCGCTGCCGCAGGCGCGGAAGAAGAGGAAGCGCCCGAACCGGAGCCGGAGTTCTACACGGCCCCGAGGTACGAGTTCAAAGTTCAGTTCGTCTGGAAGGAAACTCCCCTGACGAAGCGGCTCCAGGCACGGAAGGAAGCTGCGGAAGCGGCCGCCGCCGCGCAACCGGCTGAAGCGCCGATGGACGAAGTCGATCCCTCGGCGGAACCCGTCGTCCCGTCGGTGTTCGATCCGACTGCGACCGACCCCGTCACGACGGATCCCGCGGTCGTCGACCCGGCTGCGACCGACCCTGCAGTTGTCGATCCGGCGGATGGCGATCCGGCGACGGCGATTCCGCCCGGTACGGCGACTCCGGAGGTCGTGCCGCCGGCCGGCGTCGATCCTGTCGCATCCGACCCGGCCGGACCGCCGGCGACGGAACCTGTGACGGAAGTGACGCCCGACCCTGCCGCGGCGACTCCTGAAGCCGCAGCGCCGGGCGAGACGCCGGCTCCTCCGAACCCCTGACGCGAGTTTTCTCGGGTCGCGACGGTTCAGGAGCGGGGCACGCAATTCAATTAGGATCGAGTTCGATGGACTTCGTCAAAAAGCATTACTTCTGGATCTTCTGCGGCGTCCTGACGGCCGTCGCGCTCGGCGCCTGGGTCTGGACGACCATGGACATGAGCGCGCGCTACGCCGCGGACAAGGCGAAGATCGAGTCGGGCTTCTCGCTGGTGAACGGGGTCAACGGCATTCCGGACCACCCCAACGAGATCACCCACGCCGCAATGGATCAGCGGATCAAGGACTTGAAGCTCAGCGTCAAGAGCGCCTGGCAGGAGCAGTACCTGGAGCAGGAAAAGATCTTTACCTGGCCGTCGACGTTCACCAACAAGATGCGCCGGGATCTGTCCCGTCTGCGCCCGATCGAAACTCACTTCCCTGAGTTTCCGACGCCTCCGAATAAGGAACTGCTCCAGGACTGGCGCGTCGTCTACAGCAATTACATCGCGGACGAGCTTCCCAAGCTGGCGGAGACGATCGGCGCGAAATGGACCGTCGATCCGGACGCCATGAAGGGCGCGGGCGCCGGCGGAATGGAGGGCTATAGCGGCGCCGGGGCGGGTTACTCGCCCTACTCCGGCTCGTCTTCTTCGATGGCTGACGGTAGCGGCATGCCTGGCGCGGTCGAAGAGGAACGTCCCGTTGTCGACTGGAACGCGGCCAATCAGGCTGAGATCTACAACCTGCGGTTCAACTGGTCGGCCCGTCCGAACTCGGTCCCGACGACTCTGCAGATGCTCTACGCCCAGGAAGATTTCTGGACGCTGCAGTCGCTCATGGAGATCATCCGCCGCACGAACGGCGACGCGGACGCCTATTACGAAGCGCTGGTCAAGGAAATACAGTTCATCCGCATCGGCGCCGCCGCGGTTCGCAGCGACGCGATGATTACGCCCCTCGTAACCGCCGCGGCCGGAACCGGCACGATGACGGAAATGGGGATGCCGGTGGAAGGCAGCGCCTCCGGCGATCCGTACGGCGAGGCCGGAGTCGCCGGATACGGTTCCGAGGGGATGCCGGGCGGCGACATGATGATGACTCCCGGTTCGGGGATGGGGCCGGCCGTCGAAATCGACCCGGCGGCGGGACGCTACGTCGACAACGCGTACAAGCCGCTCACCGCGGAGGAGCTTCGCGGTTCGCTCACGACCACGGACCCGGCGAAAGCCTATCTCGCGGTCGCCAAGCGGATGCCGGTCCGGATGCGGGTGCGGATGGATCAGCGATACCTGAATCGACTGCTGATCGAGTGCGCCAACGCGCCGCTCACCCTCGAAGTCCGGCAGGTCCGGATCAACCCGGGCACCTCCGGCGCAGCGTCGATGGGCGCTTACGGCGGCGGCGGAGCTGGCGGCGCCAGCCCCTACGGCGGATCGGGCGGCTTCGGCACGGCCAGCAGCGGCGCGAGCGGCGGCGAGTCCGCTTCCTCGCCTTACGGTTCGGGATCGGGCGCGGGCCCCGGCATGGGCGGCCCCGGTACGTCGTTCGACGCCGTGGTCGAAATTTACGGAATCGTCTACATCTATAATCCTCCCCCGTCGGACGGCGGGCCGCTCGAAGTCGAGGCGACGGGAGAGGGCGAAGCGACTCCGGCGGCTCCCGCCGGCGAGACGCTCACGAGCGTGAACTGACCAGGTCGAGCACGAACGCAGGGTTCGAAATCGAGAATCGCCGCGCACAGAGCGTTCAGGGCCGCTCCGGCGCGGAACCATGGGCCTCGCGAAAGCGACGCATCCGTCTGACTTTCGTTAGGTCCGTCAGGAGATCCAGATGAGTCTGAATTACAAAGCGAAGCGGACAGGGCTCAAGGGCTTCTTCCTGTTCCATTCGGAGAAGGTTCTCCTCGTCCTGGCGTTCGTCGCGCTCGCGGCGTTTTTCGCCCTCGGGTACGGAGGGGAATCGTTCGATTCCTCCAGGACGCCCGATTCGCTGAAAACGCAGGTCGAGCAGGTCAAGGTGAAGCTCCAGCAGGACACCTGGCCGAACGTCGCGGAGTCCCCTGACCGCGTCGCGCCCACCAACCATGCCCGTCGCGCGAAGGTCGCTCGCAATCCGCTCAGCGAGCAGCTCTACCAGAGCCCCGTACTCGACACGCCGATCTTCAAGGAACTGGTGAAGCGGACCGACCCGGACATCTACCCGCCCGAGCAGATCGAAGTGGCGGTCAGCATCGGCGCCGTCGCGCAGCGCACCCCTCGCGGCGGAAAAGTCGTCGACACGCTCGAGGATGCCGTCGATCCGGAGATCGAGGCGCCGAAGCAGCCGAAGTCGCGCACGCCCCGCGGCGCCGCGGGAAGCCCCTACGGTCCCGGCGGCGAAATGGGAATGGGAATGGAAGGCGCGCCCTACGGTTCGGGTTCGCCCTATGGAACCGATCCGAACAAGCCGACGGTCAAGCAGCTCACGCCCTACCTGCAGCAGAAGTTTCAGAAGGACTACTACACGATCTCGGCGAAAGCCAACCTGAAGGGCGCTTACGTCGTCGCCGTGAAGGCGGTCGTCCCCCTGAAGCGGCAGAACGACGAGTTCGAGCGGACCTTCAAGGACGCCACCGGCTTCGACCCGATGCGTGATCGACCGGAAGTCGTCTGGTTCGAAGCGGAGCGCGCGGAAGTCGCCCCTGGGATGACCGAGGACCAGCTCAAGTGGACGCTGATCTCCGATACGGACAAGGCGCTCGAGCAGGCACGCATGGCCGCTTCGCAGCCGCAAGAACCGGCGGATCCGCGATACTTGCTCCCGGGCATGACCACCTTTCCTATCCCTCCGATGGTGATGGTGAAGCTGAAGGACCTGGGCCTTCACTCGCTGATTCCGGCACGCAAGACGCTTGCCTCCGCACGGGCCGAACGCAACGCGAAGCGCGGCCCGAACGGCGAAGCGGTCGAGGGCGAGGAGACCGGAAAAGAAGACGAAGCGCCCGCTCGCGGACCCCGAAGTCTGCCTCGTGGACCGGGCATGGGCGGACCGGGCATGGGCGGAGCCGGCGCCATGTACGGAGGGGGCTCGCCCTACGGCGAAAGCTCTCCCTACGGCGATTCGTCGATGTACGAAGATCCCTCGATGATGGGCGGCTCGCCTTACGGCGACCCGTCGATGATGGGCGGCGAAATGTACGGCGAATCGGGCGGCGACATGTACGGCAGTTCGCCGTACGGGTCGACCGGCAGCGGCTACGGTAACCCGATGGCCGGGGTCGATTACAAGCTCGTCCGCTTCTTCGACTTCGACGCTCAGCCCGGAAAGACCTATCGCTATCGCGTGCGGCTCTTCTACCGCGATCCGAACAACCTGTTCGCGATGCGTTCCGGCGCCGGGACGGCTGCGGCCGGGGCTGCGGGCGCCGGGTACGGAGCCGTCAGCGGCGAATCGTCGGGATACGAAGGCTCGTCGTCGTACGCCAGTTCGGGCTACGGTTCCGGCATGGGCGGCACGGGCGGCCCGCTGAAGGAATACATGCTCACGCCTGAAGTTCTGACCCGACTGAACAGCGTTCCGGAAGCGGACGGGGGCGCCGAGGAAGTCTATTACCGGACCACCGAATGGAGCCTTCCCAGCGAAGACGTCGTCGTGCCGTTCGCGCCGGAGAAGCGCTTCGCGGGCGCAGGCGAAGCGGCCCGACGTTTCCCGCTTCCGGGCGGGGGCGACTTCCCGATCGCGCTTTCAGAGCCGCAAGCCAAGATCGCGGTCTCGCGATGGGATAACGCCAGGGCGGTCGACGTTCCGACGGAAATCGACGCCCGTCGCGGGACGGTGCTCAACAAGGTCGGCGACGTCGACGTTCTCCACCCGCTGCTACTCGCCGGCGCCGGAATGGGCGGGATGGCCATGGGCGGGGGCGGCAGCCCCTATGGTGAGGTCGCCGGCGGCGGAGCGGAGATCGATCCGTACGCCAATCCGATCGACCCTTATTCGCAGGCGGGCATGGCGGCGGCAGGTCCGATGACGCCGATCCGGCGCCTGGAAGGATACAACTTTCGGACGGACTCGCTCGTGCTCGACATCCGCGGCGGCGAGAAGCTGCCCGGCGGCGATCCTCGCAACCCGTTGAACTCGCCGACCCTGGCGCTGATCGTCGACCGGTTCGGCAACCTGGAGTTCTCCTCCGAAGTCGAGGACGCCGAGGGCTACCGCGACACCCTCTTCATCGACCCTACGCCGGAGAAGAAGGCCGCCGCGATGCTGAAAGCCCAGCAGGACGCTGCGGCACGGGCGAACGATATGCAGTCGCAGCCGATGGGCCCCTAAACCCGATCGGTCGAGCGACGCGAAACGACGGGAGGTTACCGCCTCCCGTTTTTTTGTGCGCCGATGCAGCTTACCGGCGAATCGAACGCGAGTTTTTCTCAGCGGGGGATATGAATCCCCCCAGTTCCGAACGCTGGAACGAAGCCGACGCCCTCGGGGGACTCACGTCCCCCGCTCAGAGAAGCGACATGGGGCTCCCAGCTCAGGAACCGAAGATCCGGGCGAAGGCGCGGATCGTGGCGGCGCGACCGATGCGACCGATCGAGGTCGTCAGCGGAATGTGCTTCGGGCAGACGGCGACGCAGTTCTGTGCGTTGCCGCAGTCCTGAATGCCGCCCGGCTGCATCATGACGTCGATTCGCTCGTTCTTCATCATCGCGCCGGTCGGATGGCTGTTGTGCAGTTCCGTCTGGGCGATCGCGTGGGGGCCGACGAAGGCGACGTCGTACGTCTCGTTCTTGCGCCGCTCGAAGTCGGCGTCCGATTCGCCGGGCTCGCGCGTCAGTTCGATCTTCGCGTACTGCGGACAGGCGTCCAGGCAGCACCCGCAGCTCATGCATTCCGAGATCGGGTACATTCGCTCCTGTTGCTCGCGACCGATCTTCGGCCCGGCGCCCATCTCGTAATAACCTTCGACCGGGACCCAGGCCTTGATCTTGGTCAGCGCTCGGAAGAGCCGCGACCGATCGACGACCAGGTCCCGCACGACGGGAAACTTCTCCATCGGGCGGAGTTCGATCTCGCCCGGCTTCTCGGCCAGCAACCTGGCCACGTTCGCAGAGCAGGATTGCCGCACGCGATCGTTGATGACCATCGTGCAGGCGCCGCAGACCTCTTCCAGGCAGTTGCAGTCCCACGCGACGGGCGTCGTGCCCGACCCTTCGCTGGTGACGGGCTGGGCAGCGATCTGCTGCAGCACGCTGATGACGTTCATGCCCGGTTCGTACGCGAGCTGGAACCGTTCCCATCGTTCGGGCTGGCCCGGCGCATCCTGTCGCAGGACGCGGACGTAGAACATCTCGCCCGCGGGAACTTCCGGCGGAGCGTGGTCGTTATTCGGAGCGATCATCGGTTGGGTCGCTTGCTGATGACGTTCGGGCGAGCCGAGGGCGTGAGCCCTCCGTGTTTTCGAATCTTGCGTCGCTGCGACACGGAGCGCTGATGCCCTCCGCTCGCCTGATTTCTTCTTCGTCAGTCGCCCGCCGCGGCTGTCGCCAGCGGCCGATTCTTCTGAGCGCCGTGGACCGGGTCGAAGTCAGGGATCGCCGGCTCGCCGCTGGCTTTGCGCTGGGTCTGCCGTTCCTTCCAGACTTCCTCGATCGCCTCGGCGCCGACGAGACCGTACAGCCGCGGACGGGGCGGAATCAGCGAGACGTCGACCGGTTCGTAGCTGATCTCGACGCGATCGCCCTTGCAGGTCGCGATCGAGCTCTTGACCCACTTGCGGACGTTCTCTTCGAACTGGTCGCACCAGGCCTCCGCCTCGCGGCGCTTGCCGGCGGGATCGGTGGCCGCGATGCCGGGCATTTCGAACTTCGGCTTGTAGTGAGCTCCGCGGCACTCGTCGCGAAGCTGGGCGCCCTTCAGGATGGCGAGCGCCAGCGGGAACATGTCCTGCAGCGCGCGCGTGAACACGACGTTCTGGTTGGTCCAGCGGCCGGTGTCGGACAGGGAACATCGCTTCGCACGCTCGGCCAGCTCGGTGACCGTTTCGATCGCGCCCTGCAGTTGCTCGTTATCCCGAACGACGGTCGCCGTTTTCGTCATCACGTCGCCGAGCTCCTGGTGGAGCAGGTAGGGGTTCTCGCCGCCCCCGGGCTGCGTCAGCAGATCGTCGAAGCGCTTCGAGGCGTCTGCCTCGGCCTTGGCGTAGAAGGCCTTGCGGCTCTCTTCGCCTGCCGACGCTCCCTTGCGACCGCTCAAGTAGTTCACGATTCCCGGCGCGACGAACAGACCGGAGAAGATGCACGACAGCAGGCTGTTCGCCCCCAGGCGGTTGGCGCCGTGGTACTGGTAGTCGCACTCGCCGATCGCGTAGAGACCCGGAATGGTCGTCTGCTGGTTCCGCGGCGATCCGGGGGTCAGGCCCCCTTCCGCGTTCTTCTGATAGTCGACCCACAGTCCGCCCATCGAGTAATGGACGGCAGGGAAAATCTTCATCGGGTTCGCGCGGGGATCGACGCCCTGGAACTTCTCATAGATCTCCAGGATGCCCCCCAGCTTGCGGTTCAGTTCGTCGCGGGGGATGTGCGTCAGGTCCAGATAGACCGACTGACGATCCGCATCGACGGAGAGCCCCTCGTTCACGCAGATGTCGAAGATCTGCCGCGTGGCGATGTCGCGGGGAACGAGGTTCCCGTACTTGGGAAAGCGCTCTTCCAGGAAGTAATAGCGCTCTGCCTCCGGGATCTGCTTCGGGGGTCGGGCATCGTGCGGCGTACGCGGCACCCAGACGCGGCCCCCTTCGCCGCGGGCCGATTCGCTCATCAGGCGGAGCTTGTCCGAGCCCGGGATGGCGGTCGGATGGACCTGAATGAATTCGGCGTTCCCGAACTTCGCGCCGGCCTGGAAGCAGCGGCTGGCCGCGCTGCCGTTGCAGGCCATCGACATGGTCGAGCGCCCGTAGATCAGGCCCGGTCCGCCCGACGCGACGATGACGGCGTCCGCCGGAAAGGCCCGGACCGTCATCGAGACCAGGTCCTGCCCCATGGCGCCGACGCAGCGACCGTCGTCGTCGAGGATGGGACCCAGGAAGTCCCAGAATTCGTACTTCGTCACCTTGCCGTCGGCGGTGCAGCGGCGGACCTGTTCGTCGAGGGCGTAGAGGAGTTGCTGCCCCGTCGTCGCGCCGGCGAAGGCCGTTCGCTTGAAGAGCGTTCCGCCGAAGCGCCGGCGATCGAGGAAGCCCTCGGTCGTGCGATTGAAGGTGACGCCCAGGCGATCCATCAGGTCGATGACCTTCGGCGCCCAGTAGGACATCTCCTTGATCGGCGGCTGATGGTTCAGGAAGTCTCCGCCGTAAGCCGTGTCGTCGAAGTGGAGCCACTCCGAATCGCCGAGCTGCCGCGTCTGATCGCTGACGCTGTTGATGCCTCCCTGGGCGCAGACGCTGTGCGAGCGTTTGACCGGGGTCAGGCTCATCAGGTCGACGGCGACGCCCAGTTCGGCCAGCTTCATCGCCGCGGCGAGGCCTGCCAGTCCCCCGCCGACAATCATCACGCGTCGTTCAGCCATCGCGATTTTCGATTCCGTTGGGACTCGGCGCTATTCCGAGGCGATTCTTGCTTCTCAGTTTACCGACGCTGTGACGTACGGATTCACTCTGCCATCCGCATCCCGGCGTTCGTTTCGTTTCGCGCGTCGGCCTCGCTGGCCGAGGCGGGATCGACGACCGGATCGGGCTGCGTCCGTTTCTCCGGACTCTCCGGCGCGGACAGGTCTTCCAGCCGCGATTCGTACATGGCGTCCTCGACCTTCTTCGCCTTCTCGACGTCGAGCGTCATGAAACCGAACAGCGCCGAGAGGCCGACCGCGGCGAGGAGCAGTCCGCCGATCAGGCAGACCCAGTTCGCCTTTCGCTGCGCCGCAGGCGTCGTCCAGACTCCCCACGTGATTCCCATCGTCCAGATGCCGTTGAACAGATGGAAGACCGTCGCGAGGACGCCGATCGCGTAAAACGCCGGAATCGCGGGGTTCCCCTGCAGCGACAGCGCGGCGGTCGAGCCGGCGTTGTAAGGCTTGAACGTGGCGCCGCCGAGCGGTCCGCTGACGTAGTCATGCCACAGCTCGCTATGAAACCAGCCGTGCATGTGAAACACATGGGCGAAAATGAAGAAGAAGGCGAGGATGCCCGTCACCCGCTGCAGGACGTAGCGCCAGTTATTGACGTACGTGTATCGCGTCGCGTTCGGACGTCCCTGAAAAGCGAGCCAGACCCCCAGGATCGCGTGGAACAGCAGGGGGATGAAGATGAACGTCCACTCCACGATCCACAGGGCCGGGCCCAGGCTGTGGATCGTGTAGACCTGTCCCTGGAAGGCCGCGACGCTGTTGAGGATCAGCGAGTTCGTGACCAGGTGGACGATCACGTAGACGCCGACCGGAACGAGGCCCGCCAGCGAATGGAGGCGCCGGATCAGGAAGTCATGCCGGACGAAGAACGAGGGCTGAGCCACGCGTGAAAATCCTGTTCGAGCGCGGCGAAGCGAACGTCGCCGTCTCGCGAGGGGAGCGAACGAGCCGCGAGCGGTCGTAGAGCGAGACCCGCCGCCTGGGGGGCTGATCCTTCTGGAAAACCGAAGGGAGAGGCGGGCAGATCACGAGCGCGCCGTCGCGAAGCGGCGCGATCAGGCAGAGTCGCCTTGGCGCCTCGTCAAGTATACGCGGTCTTCGACGGCCCTCAACGGGACGCACCCGGGGGCATTGCAGCACGCGTCTGACTGGGAAGGCCATCGACGCGGCGCCGCCGGCTGCTGCGCATTTTCCTCTTTCAGCACGGATCGGCGATCGGTTATCAAAACCAATGCGCAGGGCCGAGATACAATAGAAGCGTTCAGGCGCTGGATTTGCATCCGAAGAACTCGCGTGCCGAAATCGCGTTCAACCCTGCCGATTCGACAGGGAATCGCGATTGGGCAGTCTTCGACGCGATGATTTCCTGCTGCCCGCGGACTTCCGCTACCAATTGACCTTCGGAGGTGCGACGCCGGGAACGGTCGTCGTCGCTTCGAGAACGAGTTCATGCTTCCCCATCCTTCGCCGTCGCTGTTGATCACCGACGACGACCGCTCCTTCCGAGAATCTCTCGGGGAAGCGTTCGCCGACCGGGGGTTCCGCACGCTGTATGCAGCAGACGGCGAGGAAGCGCTGGAGATCGTCAGGTCCCAGCCGATTCACGTCGCGCTGTTCGACATGCACATGCCCCGGCTGACGGGGCTGGAAACGCTGCATCGTCTCCGCACGCTGGAGATCGCGCCGTTTCCCTGCATCCTGATGACCGCGGCATTGACCGACCTGATCGCCCATCAGGCCCGCGAGGAACAGGCGTTCGCCGCCCTGTCGAAGCCGTTCGGCTTCCGCGTGATGTTCGATCTGGTGCTCGAGGCCATGCGGCGACAGTACGGTTGGGAACTGGACGAGCGGAACTGAGCGCTCGCTTCATCTGGCGGCGAGAATGTTCGCCGAGCGTTTCGGTGCAGAAGGGTGGGTCGGCGTCTGTCAGAACCAGACGCGGACGCCGCTGACCAGGCCGGTCAGGCCGACGTCGTCGAGTCGGTAGTGGTCGAGACCGGCGAAGACCTCCATGCCGCGCCACTCGACGCCGCCGGTCGCGCGGAAATGAACGAGCCACGCTTCTCCCAGCGTCCCCAGGTCGAGATCGGCTGACAGCACGAACGGCCGCACTGGGTAGAAGTCGCCGCCGTAGGTGAAGTTGACGCCGAGGTCGGTCCCGCCCGGATCGGCCAGCCAGTTGATGCCCAGGCCGGTCCGCATCTGTCCCCAGTCGCACTGAGCGAAGCGGAACGTGGCGTTCGCGTCGCCGTTCCAAAACTCGTCCGACCGCGAGGCGCCGAGGCTTTCAGCGCGGTAGACGAACTCCGAGTCGAGGCCGAAGCGGTAGGCGTTCTGCAGGAGCAGTCGCCCGCCGACTCCCTGGACTCCCTGGAAGTCGTCGGCGTAGTCTGCGAGAAAGCGTCCGCCCCACGACTTGCTGCGGACGGGCGGATCGACGTCGCTAGCGATCTCTCCGCCGATGCGTCCGTCGAAGTACGGGTGCGGCACGAATACGTCGTTCCGGCCGCCGTCGTCGCTCATCGCCACCACCGGACCCCAGAACGGAGACGTCACGAGGAACAGGCACCCCGTTCCGATGAGCTCGTTGAAGGGGTTCGCGCAGTCGTCGTCGCAGTCGCAGCGGCTGTCGTCGTCGTTCGAAGAACGCGGGGGAGGCTGATCCTGGGAGTCATCTACTCGCGCGGCGTTTCTCATCTCGCCCAGCGTTCCGTCTTCGGCGATGACGCCTCTCTCACGCAGGCCCAGCGCGCAGGCGGCCGCCACCGCGATGGTCATCTTCGCGATCAGGGCGAGTCGCGACCGGTCAAGCATTTCGAGACTCCGCAACGGCGGGCGAGAGCCAACTTCCGGCGTGAGTACTGCGGGCACCTGGCGCAAGTCAAGTTCGAATGACGGGCTTCGCGGCTCCGGCGAGAGCGCACCTGTCGCGATTAGCGTGCGCGTTCGACGGATCGAAATTGGGAGGCCGACGCAAACGTCGCGGCCGCCTTGGGGAATGTGTCGCCGGAAGAATCTCCGGGATTCGGCGAAGATTTTCTGCCGCTCTCGACGGCCGATCGTGCCTTGTCGAAACGCGAACTGGGGCGGCTTGTTTCCCGTCAAGCCGCTATAAGCCGTAAGCGTCGGCTATGAAGCTGCCCGTCGCGGAAAAATTTCGCGACGAAGCAGGGCGAGGCCGTTTACAATTATTCCGCCTCGCTTCGCGTGTGCCTTCTCCCGCCCGCCTCCCTCCCGCCTTTTCATGCGCTGGCTGTTCCTGGAACCGGAGCGCCGATCCGACGTTGCCCGTCGCGAGCGGTACGTGCGCCTGATCGATCGCTGGTGGCGGGTCTTCGCGGACGAGTCGAAGTCGCTGATCGCGTCGATCGACGGCCCTGAGTCGCAGCTCTTCGCCGAGCGCCTGCAGGAACGGCTGGCCCAGATCGATTCGCGTCTCTGCTGGGAGATCGGCCCGGGCGCCGCCGGGAAGCCCCACCGTCTGGTGATCACGCCCGAGACGGACATGGAACTCCGTCCGCTGACACAGACGCTGCTGGAACGGGCGCCCGATCTTCCGGGATGGGAGTTTTACTCGCACCGGCTGGCCGAAAGCGTGGAGATGCTGCCCTATACGCTCGAGCATCGCGTGGGCCGCGTACCCCGCGACCTGAGGGCCTTCGTCGAGGTCGCGGGTCCCCGCAAGCTCTCGGTTCGCTTCGTCAGCGCCGATTTTTCGGAGACGGAGGACGAAGAACCGGCGGAGACCGACTGCGCGGCCGCCTTCGTCGCGGCCGAGACTCTGCTGGGCGAGGAATTCGTCGACCAGTGGATCGCCTTCGTCGGCGTCGAACCGGTTGATCCGACGGAATGCAGCGCCTTCGAAATCCTGTTCGGACGACCCATGCCGCAGGAAGGCCTGTCGCCGGACGAACTGCGCGAGGCCTGCTGGCAAGCGGCCCAGGCGCTGCGCGACAAGTCGCCTGACGAGCCCTTCTTCCGTCGCACGCCGTCGCTCGTCTGGAACGACGTCGACCTGCCGACGAACGGCCACGCCCTCGCGGCGTTCCTGTCCGAGGAGGATGCGGAACCGATCGAGGCGATCGATCTGCTCGCCGCGCGGACGCTCGACCTGGAACTCTGGAACGCCTTCCAGGAGCCGCTGTTCTTTTCTGCAAGCTGGTCGCGGGCGGGCGAGACGTTCTGCCGGCTGAAGCTTTCTCCTTGCGCTCTGACGCGGGAAATCGAACTCGACCGTGTCGGTCGAGAGCTTGATTCGGCGCTCAAAGCCGACTCGCTCGGCTGCGTCATCTCCGTCGGAGCTGGCGAACGCTTCGGCTATCTCGACGTCGCGTTGGTCAATCTTCCGGCGGCGACGCGGAAGATCCAGGCGTGGGGACGTCAGGCCGTCGCAGGCTCCTGCATCGGCGTCAGTTCCTGGTTGCTCTTTCACGACGCCTACCTCTCCGGCGAGTGGATCGGCCTCGCTGACGACACCCCCGCGCCCGAAGGGATGGAGTAGGATCGGCCTCCGCGCGAGGCGAGCTTTCGCTTCGGCTCCTGGCTGAAGGGAGAGTTCGCGAAATGCCGGAACCGAACGATTCAGCGTCGCAGTTGATCCTCGTCGGCGGACCGAACGGCGCGGGTAAGACGACGTTCGTGCGCCAGTTCCAGGCGCAACGCGACTTCACCTATCTCGGCGCCGACGAGATCGCCTACGAGCTTTCGCCGGACGATCCGTATGCCGTGCGGATGGAGGCGGGCCGGCTCTTCATCGAGCGGTTCTATGACTGCGTCGTGCGGCGCGAGTCGTTCATCGTGGAGTCGACGCTCTCCGGCCGCACGTTTCGACACGAGATTCAAGCAGCGAAAGCCGCAGGCTACCGGGTCGAAATAGTGTTCTGCTTTCTCGATTCGGCAGAATCTGCTGTAAGTCGAGTCGAAACGCGAATCGCAATGGGCGGTCACTTCGTTCCGCCTGCAGACATTCGCCGTCGTTACTCGAGAAGCCTGCGGAACTTCTGGGAACTGTATCGACCTTTGGCCGACGTGTTTCTACTTGTCTACAATGCACTGGAGACGCGGGTTCCAGTGGCGCAGGGTCAGCCTGAAAACTTCGTCACGCTCAACGATCATCTGCTTCGCCTCTTCCTTTCATCATTCGCCGAGGAGAGTTAAGTGCTCCACGATCCGCAGAAAGGGCAGGTTTCGCTCGAAGAGCTCGACGCGATCTCCGAGGCGGCGTTTCATGCGGCACGAGATGCCCATCGACGAAAGGGCGTGCCGCTGGTCTTCGTCCGCGATGGACGCAAGCTCTGGGAGCTTCCCGACGGCACGGTTACGGACGTGAATCCGTTCGCCAGGCAGGCGTCCTCCGACGCTTCTTCGGAGGCCGAAGGAACGGCCTGAGCGTGCGGCTCGCTCTGACTCCGCACGCGTCCAGGCGCCATCTTTCCGGGCCTTTCCCCTCTCGCTCGCCTCGCTAATCCTCCCGCCTGCGAAGATCGCGGCGTAAGTCATTTCCAAAGCGGCACTTGCGCCAGTCGTCGACGGCCGCTCCCCGATTGTCGAGGCCGCTGGAATCGGGTAGATTGAGCCAGTCGCTCATTCGGCCCTAAACGCTTGCCTCGTCGCGATTTTCGTTCGCGACTCGCTTCGCCCGTCGGCGAGGCGTCAGACCGCCGCTCCGGTCCCCGTTCGCGGGCGCCGTGCGCGCTGCGTCGGCTAAGTTCCAGGGGCGTCGGTTTCTCGGAAGGACCTGTTCGTTGTCTAACGATCTCCCCCCCGGTTCGGACGACATCGGCCTCCCGCTGGAGGACGAAGGCCGCGGCGAAGGCGCCGGTAACGGCCTGATCGAGCGTTCGATCGAGCAAGAGCTCAGGACGTCGTATCTCACCTACTCGATGAGCGTCATCGTCAGCCGGGCGCTGCCGGACGTTCGTGACGGACTCAAGCCGTCGCAGCGCCGCATCCTGGTCGCGATGAACGACCTGAATCTGCGCCCGGGCGCCGCCCGCGTGAAGTGCGCCAAGATCTCGGGCGACACCAGCGGCAACTACCACCCGCACGGCGAAAGCGTCATCTACCCGACGCTCGTCCGCATGGCCCAGGAATGGAACATGCGGCACATCCTGATCGACAAGCAGGGGAACTTCGGTTCGGTCACCGGCCTCCCCGCGGCGGCGATGCGATATACGGAAGCTCGCCTGTCGCCGATCGCCGCGCTGATGCTCGAAGATCTCGGCGAAGACACGGTCGACTTCGTCCCGAACTACGACGAACGCCGGACCGAGCCGACCGTCCTGCCGTCGAAATTCCCGAACCTCGTCGTCAACGGCGCGGGCGGCATCGCCGTCGGCATGGCGACCAGCATCCCGCCGCATAATCTGGGCGAGACGGTCGACGCCCTCGTCAAGCTGATCGACGATCCCGACGCCACGCTAGCAGAAATTCTGGAACTGCTTCCCGGTCCCGACTTCCCCACGGGCGGCACCATTTGCGGACGCGCCTCGATCGTTCAGGGCTATCTGACCGGTCGCTCCACGATCAGCGTTCGCGCGAAGGTCACTATCGAGGAGACGCCGCGGAAGCGACTGGTCGTCAACGAGCTCCCCTATCAGCAGACGATCGATCCGCTGCGCGACCGGATCGTGAAGCTGATCAACGACAAGAAGATCGAGGGGATCGTCGACATCACCAACCACGGCGACCTGAAAGAGCCGGTCCGCCTGGTGATCGACCTGAAACGGGACGCCGACCCGGAGGTCGTCCTCAACCAGCTTTACCAGTTCTCGCCGCTGCAGGACACGTTCTCGATCATCCTGCTCGCGCTCGTCGACGGCAAGCCGCGGGTGATGTCGATCATCGGGCTGCTGGAAGAGTTCCTGCGGCATCGCGTGACGGTCATCCGCCGGCGGACGCAGTATCGCCTGAACGAAGCCCGGCGCCGCAAGCACGTCATCGAGGGTCAGCTTCTCGCGCTCGCCGACATCGACGAGATCATCCGCATCATCCGCAGTTCGCGGACGCAGGCGGAGGCCAAGGTCCGCCTGATGGGCGTCGAGGTGCCGGCCTCCATGATGGAGCGGGCGCTCGGCGCCGAAGGCTTCGCCATTTTCCAGGACGAGCGCGGCGTCGCGGCGACCTATGGCCTGACCGCCGTACAGGCCGAAGCCATTCTTCGCATGACGCTGGGGCAGCTCGTCAACCTGGCCCAGGAACAGCTCGCCGGCGAGCATGCGGAGCTTCTGGCGAAGATCCGCGAACTGCTCCGGATCCTGTCGGACGACGACAACATCCGCGCGATCATTCGCGAGGACCTGCTGGAGATCAAACGCAAGCACGCCGATGCCCGCCGGACGGTCATCGACCACGAAGAGATCGGCGACTTCGATCTCGACGCGCTGATCCCCGAAGAGAGCATGGTGGTCACCATCTCTCATCGCGGGTACATCAAGCGCACGCCGTCGAACACCTACCAGGCACAGCGCCGCGGCGGCAAGGGAATCAAGGGCGCCAAGGTCGAAGAAGAGGATCCGGTCGAGCATCTCTTCGTCGCCAGCACGCACGCCTACCTGCTGATTTTCACCAACGTCGGCAAGGTCTACTGGCTCAAGGTGTACGAGGCTCCGCTCGGCAAGCGCGACGGCAAGGGGAAGTTCATCTCCAACGTGCTGTCGCTCGCCGAAGGGGAGAAGATCGCGAGCTGCCGCGCGGTTCGCGACTTCTCGGAGGCCGACCGCTTCCTGCTGATGCTCACGCGCGAAGGCCTGGTCAAGAAGACGGACCTCGCCCAGTACAGCCGGCCCAAGCGGGGCGGCATCATCGCGATCAAGCTCCGCGAAGGGGACGAACTGATCGACGTCGAAGTCGTTCGCAAGCACGAAGAGGTGCTGATCGAAACGGCGTCGGGACGCGCGATCCGATTCCGCGAAGGGGACGCTCGCGCGATGGGGCGCAACACCTCCGGCGTTCGCGGAATCAAGCTCAAGAAGAACGACTATGTCGTCGGCATGGTCATCACCGATCCTGACGCGACGCTGCTGACAGTCTGCGAACGGGGTTACGGCAAGCGAACCTACTTCGGTCCCAATGCTCCTGTACGTCCTTCGGACGATGCAGAAATCGGCGAGTACGAAACTAACGGCGAAGAGGGCGACGAGGCAGTCGCGGTCGACGAAGCGCCCGTCGACGCCGCGGCCGACAGCGCGGAGGAAGAAGGCGGCGAGGAAGGAAACAACTCCTCCAATCGCTATCGCACCCAGACCCGCGGCGGGATGGGGATCATCGACATCAAGACGACCGCGCGAAACGGCAAGGTCGTCGGCGTCTGCAAGGTCGACGATGACGACGAGGTGATCGTCATGACCGCGCAGGGCAAGATCCAGCGCCTTCGCGTCGCCGAGATCAGCGTCATCGGTCGCAACACCCAGGGCGTGCGGATCATGTCGCTCGACGAAGGCGATTCGATCGTCGGCGTCGTGTTCGTCCCTAGCGAAGAATCGCCCGAAATCAGCGAAGCCGCGGAGATTCTCGCCGGCCAGGGCGTCCCCCGACTGGAAGTCTCCGCGGAGGGCGATCCGTTCGACGAAGGATCCGAAGTCTCTCCCGACGCCGGCGACGGGGAAGCGACCGAGTGACGGTTCGCTACGCGAATCGGCGAGCGGGGGACGCAAGTCCCCCGAGGCCGTCGCTCGAAGCGGCGCCCGGATCCCGCATGCTACGGCCTCAATCGGTGAGCGACGACCTCCCCGAGTAGATCCGCTCTCCGCCTCGGGGGATTCGCATCCCCCGCTCGCCATCGTCTTTTTGGACCGCTTCCCGAGCCCGATCTTGAAAGCGTTCGTCACCGGTATCACGGGCTTCTCGGGCGGGCACCTGGCGGAGCGTCTGGCGGCGCAAGGCTGGTCGGTGGCCGGATCGTCGCTGCATGGAACGTGGCCCCGCGACTACGCACCCGACCGACCGGAACGCTTCCCCCTGTTTCGCTGGGACGTCAGCGAACCGGCGCCGAGCGACGTACGAAACGCTCTCGCCGTCGATCCTCCCGACGTCTTCTTTCATCTCGCCGGAATCAGCACGCCGTCGCTGTGCGGGCGGTACTCCCCTTCGCCGGAAGCGATCGCGGTGAACGCCGTCGGTCCCATCCGAGCGGCCGAGATCGTGCTGGCCGCGGCGCCGACGGCACGCTTCGTCTTCGTCAGCAGTTGCCTGGTCTACGGCGACTCGGCGGCCAACGGACGTCCCGTCTCCGAGCGATGCCCCGCTCGCCCGAATACGGCTTACGGTCGGACGAAGCTGGAGGCCGAAGAGCGCCTCGCCGAACTGGCATCGACGTCGGGTCTCGATCTGCGAATCGCGCGTTCGTTTCAACACGCCGGCCCCCGGCAGAAGCGTCCGCGAATCGTTCCCGACTGGGCAGCGCAGTTCGCGACGGAGGCTCCCGTCGTCGAGGTCTTCTCGCTCGACGCGGAACTCGACTTGTCCGATATCCGCGACGTGGTCCGCGCGTACGAACTTCTCGCGACGCATGACCGTCCTGCACGCATCGTCAACGTCGCCAGCGGCCGCCGGACGTCCGGACGGGAGTTGCTGGCCGCCTTTCAGCGTCTGTCGCCTCCGCCTCGCGAGATCCGCGAACTTCGGCCCGGCGTCAGCCGTCAGCCGATCGGCGAGGTGAGCCTGATCGCCGGCGAACTCGGCTGGTCGGCAGCGACTCCGCTCGAGATGACGCTTCGCGACGCGCTTGCCTGGGAGCGAAAGCGGCTTCTTTCATAGAAACGATCGCATGAGCGGATCGCGAACAGACGTTCTCGTCGTCGGGGCGGGGCCGGTCGGACTGACCGCCGCGGCGGCCATCGAGCGTCAGGGGTTAACCTGCCGTATCGTCGACAAGGCGTCCGCGCCGAGCGACAAGTCGAAGGCTCTCGTCGTCTGGAGTCGTACGCTCGAACTGCTGGACGATCTCGGACTCGCGACAACCTTCGTCGATGCCGGCATGCAGGCGACCGGCGTCAGCGTCTATGGCGACGGCAAGCGTCTGGTCCACCTGTCGATCGCCGGCGTCGAGAGCCCCTTCGGCTATCCGCTGATGCTGCCGCAGAACGAAACCGAACGACTGCTGTCCGAATACCTGGCCCAGAAGGGCATCCAGGTCGAGCGGAGCGTCGAATTGCTGGCGTTCAAACAGGCTCCGAACGGCGTCGCCTGCTCGCTGCGCCATCCCGACGGAACCCTGGAGACGGTCGAAGCCGGCTGGCTCGTCGGATGCGACGGAGCGCACAGCACGGTGCGGCACGCGCTCGGAATGGAGTTCGCCGGAAGCGCCGACCCCAACGACTGGCTGCTGGCCGACGTGCGTCTGGAGGGGCCGCTCGCGCGGGACGAGGTCAGCGTCTTCTGGCACGAGAAGGGCGCCTTGGTCTTCTTTCCGATCGATCCGCACAGTCGATTCCGGGTGATCGCCGACTTGGGCATGACCAGGAGCGTGGACCGTCCGCCCGACCCGACGCTGGCCGAGGTCCAGGCAAAGGTGGACGAACGAGGTCCGGGCGGCATCTCGCTGCATGATCCGATCTGGCTCGCTGGCTTCCGCATCAACGAACGCAAGGTCGCGAACTATCGCGAAGGCAGAGTCTTCCTCGCGGGCGATGCGGCCCACATCCATAGCCCGGCTGGAGGCCAGGGCATGAACACGGGCATGCAGGACGCGTTCAACCTGGCGTGGAAGCTGGCCCTCGTGCAGCGAGGGCAGGGTCGTCACGAAATCCTGCTCGACAGCTATACGCACGAACGAAGCGAAGTCGGGGATCAGGTTCTGCACGCTGCCGCCGCGATGACGACCGTCGCGACGCTGCGAAACCCGGTCGCCCAGTTCTTCCGCAATCACGTCGCCAGTCTCGCGACGTCGTTCGATTTCGTGCAGGACCGGATCAAGAACGCGATCACCGAACTGTCGATCGCCTATCGCGACAGTCCGCTGTCGAAGTCCGACGCTCCGTGGATGGCGAGCGGAATCCGATCCGGCGATCGATTCCCCGACGCCGCGATCGCCTGCGCGCGAACCGGCGGAGCGACGACCCTGTTAAAGACGCTTCGCGGCGACCGATTCGCGTTGTTCCTGATACCAGGCGCGGCGGAGCGAGAGACTCTTTCGGCCTTGATCGAACCGTTTCGCGAGGCGGTACGACCGTTTCCGGAAGTCATCGCGATACACGTACTTCTGGCCGGAGACGGTCCGTGGGACGGGGCAACGCCGGAGAGTTCCGGAGCGTCGATCTGGCAGGAAGTCGACCATCGGCTCGGTCGAGAGCTCGGTTTCTCGGGCGACCGAACGCTATTGCTGGTCCGGCCTGACGGTTACGTCGCCTACCGCGGTCACCCGGCGACAGTCGAAGGCCTGGTCCGGTATCTGGATAGCGTTCTGATCCGGTAGACGCAGCCGAAGCGGCTCGCCTTTGTCGGGAAAGGCTTGTTCCCGCGCTCGCGAGCCCGTCGAAGCGGCTCCTGTCTTAGGGCGAACGGCTCTCGCCTGCCCGGATCGGTCCGAGCACAGCGTTCCTCGGAGGCGCTTTAGGGAGTTCGTAGCGTGCGATTCGACGGCCGTAGCGATCGAATGCTGGCGTGCGAGGCGAATTACCCCCGAATTTCTATGCTTAAAGAGCTTCGACTTTCGTAGAATCCCCTGTCTTCGCCTCCCCTGAAAAGACCAGCGGTTTAAAGAGTTCGACCTTGTCTGAAACGCAACTTTCCGCGGCTGCCGTCGCGTCCGACGATCACGCCGAGCACGCTTCGCACCCTGAAAGCGTGTCGCTGAGCGTACGTCTGACGACGCTCGCCGTGATCATCATCCCCCTGGTCGTCGCGGCGTCCGCCCCCTTCTTCGTGTGGGGATGGGGTTTCGGCTGGGCCGATCTGGCCCTGCTGCTGTTCATGTACGTCGTGACGGCGGGCGGTATCACGGTCGGGTTTCACCGACTGTTCGTCCATCGCTCGTTCGAGACGTACGGATGGGTGAAGTTCCTGTTCGCCGTCGCGGGTTCGATGGCCGTGCAGGGGCCGCTGTTTCAGTGGGCGGGCCAGCACCGGATCCACCACCAGCACAGCGACAAGCCCGAAGATCCCCACACGCCCCATCACCACGGCGGCGGAGCGTGGGGCGTGCTGAAGGGTTTCTGGTACTCGCACATGGGCTGGTTCTTCCGCATGGATCCGCCCGATCTCTATCGCTACATCAAGGACCTCCGCGCCAGCAGAACGCTCTGCACGGCGAGCGTTCTGTTCCCCCTGTGGGCCGTGCTGGGCTTCGTCCTGCCCGCCGCCTTCGGGGGGATCGTCACGCAGAGCTGGACCGGCGCGTTGACCGGTCTGATCTGGGGCGGCCTGGTTCGCGTGTTTCTCGTCCACCATGTGACCTGGAGCGTGAACTCCATCTGCCATCTGTGGGGCGAGCAGCCCTTCAAGAGCGGCGACGAAAGCCGCAACAACGTCCTCGTCGGCATCCTCGCGCTGGGCGAAGGCTGGCACAACACGCACCACGCCTTCCCGACGTCGGCCCGCCATGGCCTGAGGTGGTGGGAGATCGACGCCAGCTACTGGTTCATCAAGACGCTCGAAGTTTTCGGGCTCGCCTGGAACCTGAAGCTGCCGACCGCCGAAGCCGTGGCGAAGAAGCGCAATACGGCGTAGGACCGGTCAGAGTCGACTGACTGCAAACCCCGCCTCCTTCGAAGAGGCGGGCATGGCACGCGAACGTCGTCCGGCTGCGCGGCGGATCCTACTCGGCGCTGCGGGCGACCATCGCGTCGGCGATCTGATAGGCGGTCTCCGCCATTCTCCGCTGGAGCGCCAGTCCGGTCGCGGGCTCGTTCGACGACGCGCAGAGACCCGCCAGCGCCTGTCCGGCGAAGTAATCCCGCAGGCTCATCCGGAACGGGACTTCCAGGGACTGACGATTCGCCGCCGCTGGATCCGAGGCGTGCGCAGCCGGTTCGTCGTTCATCGCGATTCCGTTCGAAGAGCGGTCGGCGACGAAGAAGCGGATTCGATGCGCCGAATCGCGTCTCCTCCTGCCTGACGGGCGTCGATTGTACCGTTCGCTGCCTATTCCAGAATTTCTCGTTTCGGATTTGGTCCGGCCCTACGCGGACAGGAACGTTACGATGGCGTCTTCACCACGCCCGTCGTCACCGAGCAGGTCGCTTTGCTAATTCATGTCGGATGCGAGATCGATTTCGAGTTCCCGGAGCCGACCGCGCTGCTGCTGATGCTGAATCTGCATCCGCTGCGCGATCCGACCGTCCGCAAGGCGGAGGCGCTCACGATCGATCCGCCTACGCCGGTGCAGCAGTACTTCGATAACTACGGCAATCGCTGCGGCAGGGCGGTCGTGCCTGCCGGCCGCGTGCGATTCCGCAACGACGCGATCGTCGACGACTGCGGCTTGCCTGATCTGCAGGTTCCGTCGGCGCCGCAAATCAACGTGCAGGATCTGCCGCAGGAGACGCTGCAGTTTCTGCTGGCCAGTCGCTACTGCGAGGTCGACAGCGAACTGAAGGATATCGGCTGGTCGCTCTTCTCGCAGACGACTCCCGGCTGGGCTCGCGTGCAGGCGGTCTGCGACTTCGTCCATCGCCATATTCGCTTCGACTACCAGCAGGCGCGGGCTAACCGTTCGGCGCTGGAGGTTTATCGCGAGCGAGTCGGCGTCTGCCGGGATTACATGCATCTGGCGATCACGTTCTGCCGGTGCCTGAACGTTCCCGCCCGCTACTGCACGGGCTACCTCGGCGATATCGGCGTGCCCCGGGCGGCGGATCCGATGGACTTCAGCGCCTGGTTCGAAGCCTACCTCGGCGGCCAGTGGTACGCGTTCGATGCGCGGAACAACACGCCTCGCATCGGGCGGGTGCTGATGGCCCGCGGGCGCGACGCGGCGGACGTCGCGCTCACGACCACGTTCGGCGTCAATCGTCTGCAATCGTTCAAGGTCTGGACCGACGACGTCACCGCGCCGACGGCGAGTCCGCTGCGCTGATCGGGCGGCTGAGATCGGGCGCCGCTTCGCGACGAAGCGAGTCGCGACGGGGGTTATGCTGTAGCTCTGCCGTCCTCTTCGGCCGCTCGCGTTCCTATGTCGGGGCCACTCAATGAGCGCCGTTCAGAAACTGTTCCAGGCCGTGCTGCCGAAGAGTTGGAGCGACTCGATGGAAGCCGAGTCGCGACGCTGGATGATGCGGTGTCCCTGCGGACGCGAGGTTTCCGTCTGGGATTCCGGCGGGATTCGCTGGAAAGCTGCCGGAAAGCCCTATCGCTACCTTCCGTGTCCCAAGTGCGGCTGGACCTGGCACGAAACGTACTACAAGCCCGACGCGAAGCCTGCGGGGGTCGAGGAGTGAGGTCGCTTCGCTCGGGTCGAAACTGACATGGCGTTTCGAGAGCCCTCTGTCCTGATGGCTTGGACAGTCGCGGGGGTCATATCGGCAGTGATCGCCGGCGCTGGATACTGGCTGATCGCTTCCTTGCTCGCTATCGCCGCAACGACGTTCGCGATCGTCGCCAGCCGCCTTTAACGGCCCGCGCGTCTAAGGCTCCCGACGGATGTCGTCAGCGCCTTGTCCGCCGACGATCGCGCAGGATCGTTCATCGCGTTCCAGGCTTACGCCGTCGAAATGGCATCGCCCTGCGAGTCCGTCTGCGGAATCGGCTGCTGGCCGGCGGGGTTGGCCCAGACGGACTTCGACAGCAGGTTCGCCGAGCCCATCAGCGTCGCGAAGGGGACGTCCGCGGCATCGTGGCCGGCGGCGATGCGGACCAGCCCGCCGACAGGCGCCAGCCGGGTCGCGTCGAACAGGTACCACCGTTCGCCCAGGTAGGCCTCGAAGAAGCCGTGAAAGTCCGGCGGCTGCAGGTCGATCGCGTACCCGCTGACGTACCGGGCCGGGATGCTGAGTCCGCGGCAGAGCGCGATGGACAGGTGGGCGAAGTCCCGACAGACGCCCTGCCGGGCGAGCAGGACGTCCGACGCGGAGGTCGTGCCGTCCGTCGACCCGGAGACGTACGCCAGATGGTTGAAGGTCCAGTCGCAGATCGCTTTCACGCGAGCGTATCCCTGCGGCAGGGAACCGAACTCGCTCATCGCGAAGTTCGCCAGTTCGTCCGATTCGCAGTAGCGGCTCGGATTCAGAAACGGCAGCACGTCGGGCGGTAGATCGCGATAGGGCTGCTCGCCCAGCGAATCGGCCGAATCGACGTCCCCTGCCATCTGTACGAGGGCCTCGTAGTGCAGCGTGAACGGGCCGGGTTCCACCCGCACGCGATGGACGCGATTCTGCATCAGGCCGATCTCGAACGCCTGTGCATCGACGTTCGGCGTGAAGGTCAGGTTCTCCTGCACCACGCTCTGGCGACTCGTCTGGGCGACGCTCACGTCGAACAGAAACGTGGTCGGTGCAGTCACTTCGTACTGGAGGTCGCACCCGACGGCAATTTCTCTCACGAATCGAACCCTTTCTCGAACTGCGAGAAATCGAGTAACCGGTCGAACCGTTCGAAGGGAAAGTCCGCCAGGGCCGTCACCAGCGCTTGCCGCCACCACGCGCTGATCTGCCCCAGGTCCTGTTCCTCGAACCGACGCTGATTGAAGCGTCGACTCATAGCTTCGCAGACGAGCAGGTCGATCGGATAGCCCACGTCCGTGACGCTCGCCTTGGTCGCGTCGAACGCCAAAAACGCCAGGGCCACCGCCTGACGCAGGGGCGTGTCGACCGTCAGCAGCCGATCGAGGATCGGCTTGGCGTAATGCGTGCGTCCGATGATGAAATAGGGGCTGTCGTCGGTCGACTCGATCCAGTTCCCCTCCGGATAGATGTAATACATCCGGGGCTTGGCATCGCCCGACATCTGTCCGCCGAGTATGGCGTGGAGGTTGAACGTGAAATTGCTCGCCGCGAGCGACGGACCGTCCTCGTCCCGGACTCGCCGTAGCTGGGCGCCGAAGCGGTTGGCGAGTTCGTACAGGAAGATCGGCGGCGAATCGAGTTCCGCCAACTCGCGATCGAGATACGTGACGGCCTTGTCCCGTACCGACCGCAGGCCGGAGGTCATGAGCCACCATTGCCCGTCGTCGGTGACGCTCGAGGAGAGTTTGCCCCTCGTGAGATGCTCTTCGCCCTTGACGATTTTCGTATCCGCGAGCGCGAGCAGTCCGTCCCGAACCAGGATTCCCGTACAGAACGTCATCGTCGTCTCATTCAGAAATAGGCGGCAGCGTCGCGACGGCGCGCGATCGATCCGTCGCGCTCGAAGCGATCCGGAAGCCGCCGCAGGCCATTCGTTTCACGTCGACGTCGGGCGCCGGAAGGACGAAACCGTCGACGTAGCGGACGTTATCGTAAAGGGTTGGCGAAGCGAACCTGCCGGCCGTAGATCCCAGGGAGCGAATTTCTCTGCTACTGCCTGACGAGGACCCGGCCTCGGGCGACCAGACGCGAAGGCTGCTCGGCCCTGGAACGGCGGATGTCGACCTTCGGCAGCGTGCAGCTCTGCTGGATTTGCCTGCCGGAAGGGAGCCGCACGCGCGAGGGGCTGGAACGTGGCGTCCGGCGCCGAATCGATCGTATCTTTCGCGAAATGCTCGAGGACGGGTCACCGAGAGGATAGCGTTGACAGCAGATGGTTCCCGGTGGAATACCCTCGATGCCCTCGCGTCCGGGCGAATCGGCGAAGCCGGCGCTTAGGAATCTCTGGACGGGCGAATACAATTTCCGTCCGGCCACGACCTTTCGTCCCTTCGCGTTCCCGCCGACCCGATGAAGCAGTTCGAAGCCCCCGGGATGGGATACGCGGTCGCCGTCGGCGCGTCGTTGCTGGCCCTGCTCGTACGATTCGCGATGTCGCCCGTATTGGGGGACGTCGCGCCGCTGATGCTGCTCACTCCCGCGGTGATCGCGGCCGCCTGGGTCGGCGGGTTTCGCCCGGGCATGCTCGCCACGGCGATCTGTGTCGTCATCGGCGCCTACTTCTTCCTGACGCCGGAACGGTCGCTCCTGATCAACCATCCGGGCGACTGGGCGCGGATCGTCCTGTTCGTCGCCGAGGGCCTGCTCTTCTCCTGGCTGTTCGAACGTATCCGGCGAAAGCGTCGCTGGCTCGAAACGGAGGTCGCCGAACGCCGCCGCTCGGAGGAGGAACTCAAGGCCCAGAAGGAACTGCTTCAGACGACGCTGACCAGCGTCGGCGACGGGATGATCGCCACGGACGCCGAAGGCAACGTGACGTTCCTCAACCCTGTCGCCGAAAAGCTCACCGGATGGTCCGACGGCGACGCCCGGGGCGTGCCGCTCACGACGGTCTTCAATATCGTCAACGAACAGACCGGCGCCGTCGTGGAAAACCCCGCGATCCGGGCGCTCCGCGAAGGAACGATCGTCGGCCTGGCGAACCACACGCTGCTGATCTCGAAAGACGGCTCCGTCCGCCCGATCGACGACAGCGCCGCCCCGATCCGGAACGGCGAGGGAGCGCCTCGCGGAGCGGTCCTGGTCTTCCGCGACGTGACGGAACAAAAGCAGGCGAGGGAGGAACTGCGTCGCAGCGAGGAGCGCCTGCGCGCGATCGTTCAGGCCACGCCTGAATGCGTGAAGGTCGTCAGCGCCGACGGAAGCCTGCTCCTGATGAACGACGCCGGGCTGCGAATGATCGAGGCCGACGATTTCGAAGCCGTATCGGGCGCCTGCGTCTACGACGTCATCTCGCCGGAACATCGCCAGGCCTGGACGGACTTCAACGCACGCATTTGCGCCGGCGCCTCCGAGCGCTTCGAGTTCGACGTCATCGGGCTCAAAGGCAGTCGCCGGCATATGGAGACGCACGCCGTGCCTGTGCATATGCCCGACGGCACGACCGCCCATCTCGCCGTCACGCGGGACATGACGGAGAAAAAGCGCTCCGAAGCCCGTCTGCGCGAGAGCGAAGAGCGATATCGTCTGATCGGCGAAGCGTCGCACGACGCCATCTGGGACTGGAATCTCCGCACGAACGAGGTCGTCTGGAATCCCGGCGTCTGCAAGCTATTCGGTTATTCGGAGGACCAGGTCGGCCCCGCCGGAGACTGGTGGCTCGAGCGAATTCATCCGGACGATCGCGACCGCATCTCGCATGACATTCATGCCGTCATCGACGGAACGGCTAACTCGGATAACTGGGCGAGCGAGTATCGCTTTCGGCACGCCGAGGGGGGATACGTCGCCGTGTTCGATCGAGGGCACGTGGTTCGGGACGCCGCCGGCAAGGCCTCCCGCATGGTGGGCGCCATGCTCGACCTGACAGAGCGCAACGAGGCGGCGGCCAAACTTCGCGACGCGGAAGAGCGTTTCGACTTCGTGCGGCGTTCGAGCGGCGTCGGCTTCTGGTACTGCGATCTTCCGTTCGACGTCCTGGAATGGGACGAGACGACCAAGTCGCACTTTCACCTCGCAGCGGATGCCCGGGTCACGATCGAAACGTTCTACGAACGCATTCATCCCGAAGACCGTGAGATGACCCGCGCGGCGATCGAGCGGAGCATAGCCGGCCGAACGCCGTACGACATCGACTATCGCACGGTCCACGCCGAGAGCGGCGCCGAGTTCTGGATCCGCGCGATCGGTCGCACGTTCTACGCGGCTGATGGATCGCCTCGGCGCTTCGACGGCGTGACCGTCGACGTGACCGAGAGCAAGCGGACGCAGAACGAACTGCGCAAGATCGCGGCCGATCTGTCCGAGGCCGATCGTCGCAAGAACGAATTCCTGGCGACGCTCGCGCATGAGCTGCGAAATCCGCTCGCCCCCATCCGGTCGGGGCTCGAACTGCTGAAACTCCTCAAGGACGACCCGGCGGAGGTCGACGAACTCCGCGACGTGATGGAGCGCCAGACGCTTCAGATGGTCCGGCTGATCGACGACCTGCTCGAAATTTCGCGCATCACGCAGGGAAAGCTCGAACTCCGCCGGTCGCGCGTCGGGCTCGCGGACGTCGTGCGAAGCGCGGTCGAATCGATCCAGCCGCTCGTCGAAGAGGCGGGGCACCGGCTGTCGATTTCGCTCCCGCCGGACCCGATCTTCGTGAACGCCGACCCGGCGAGGCTGGCACAGGTCGTGTCGAACTTGCTGAACAACGCCGTGAAGTTCACGCCCGACGGCGGGCGCATCGAACTCGCTCTCGATTCGCCTCGTCCGACGAACGGCCGCGCGAAGTTCGTGTCGCTGACCGTCCGCGACGACGGCATCGGCATCCCGGAAGAGATGCGCGAGCGAATCTTCGAGATGTTCGCGCAGCTCGATGGCGCGCTCGAACGGGGCTCCAAGGGGCTCGGTATCGGACTGACCCTCGTCAAGAAACTCGTCGAGATGCACGACGGCTCGATCGACGTCCGAAGCGCGGGCGTCGGGCGCGGAACGGAATTCGTCATTACGCTTCCGGTCGCCTCGGACGCTCCGGCGGAACCGGCGGGGGGGCAAGCGTCCGAAGGCGCGAGCGACTCGGCGGCGAAGCTGCGGGTACTCGTCGTCGACGACAACCGCGCGGCCGCGGACATGCTGGGGATGCTCATTCGCCGGCTCGGCGACGAAGTTCGCGTCGCGTACGACGGCGTTGAAGCGATCGAAGCGGCAGCGGAGTTCCGTCCCCGTCTCGTATTGATGGATCTCGGCATGCCGCGAATGAACGGCTACGAAGCTGCCCAGCACATCCGCTCGCAGCCCTGGGGCGAATCGATGGCGCTCGCCGCTCTCACCGGCTGGGGCCAGGACGAAGACCGCCGCCGGACCGCCGAAGCCGGGTTCGACTATCATTTGGTCAAACCCGCCGAACCGACGGAGATCCGGACGCTCCTGGCCCAGGTGAAGCAGAGCGCCGGCTGACTCCCAGAGGAACGGAGGGCGTCAACTCTCCATGTCCCGCACATCGTTCGAGCCTAGAACGGCTTGTCTCCGCCGACGTTGCCGAAGACTTCGCCCGTGACGTAGCTCGCCTCCTGCGACGCCAGGAGGACGAACGTGGGAGCAAGCTCCGCCGGCTGACCCGGTCGCTTCAGCGGATTATCCGATCCGAACTGCTGCACCTGTTTCTCGGGCATGGTCGACGGGATCAGCGGCGTCCAGAACGGACCCGGCGCGACCGCATTGACGCGAATCCCCTTCTCGGCGAGCTGCTTCGCCATCGACTTGGTGAACGAGACGATGCAGGCCTTCGTCTGGGCGTAGTCGACAAGCATCGGCGACGGATCGTACGCCTGGATCGAGGCCGTGTTGACGATCGCCGCGCCGGGAGGCAAGTGCGGGACAGCGGCCTTCGTGATCCAGAACATCGCGTAGACGTTGGTCTTGAAGACCCGGTCGAACTGCTCCGTCGTCAGGTCGGCGATCGATTCGACCGCCATCTGGTAGGCCGCGTTGTTCACGAGAATGTCGAGCCCGCCGAGCTGCTTGACCGCGTCGGCGACCAGCTTCTGGCAGAACGCCTCGTCGCGAATGTCGCCCGGCAGCGCGACCGCCTTGCGACCCGCCTGCTCGATCTGCGCCACCGCCTCCTTCGCGTCGGATTCTTCCTCGGGGAGGTAGTTGATCGCCACGTCGGCGCCTTCGCGAGCGAACGCGATCGCCGCCGCGCGTCCGATGCCGGAGTCGCCTCCCGTGATCAGCGCCCTACGCCCCTGAAGTCTGCCCGAACCCTGGTACGACTCTTCGCCGTAATCCGGGACAGGTTCCATCTTCGACGACAGGCCGGGCCACTCCTGCGGTTGATTCTTGAACGGCGGCTGCGGGTACTGCTTGAGCGGATTCTGCATGTTCGGACGCACGGAAACTTCCTTCCCTTCGCTGGCTTGCCTTGATTGTCCCAGCGCCGTCCCGGCGACCGCGCTCGCGGCCAGTCCGGCGCCCGAGGCGATGAATCCTCGGCGGGTCGACGTGGCGTTTCGTTCGTTCGTGTTCACGATCGGCTCCGATCTGATGTGGAGGGAGACGTTGGGCAGAGCAGCGTGCGAATGATGCGCCCAACGGAGAACCTGTTCCTGCCCCGCGACGCTCCGATATTGCCCCGATGCACAAGGCGAAGAGACAGGGATCGAAGCCAGGCTTGCGCCTGGGCCTCTGCTGCAAGTTCCGCGACCAGGCGATCAAGTTCCGCGACACGACCGTGCGCGCGATGAGTCGGCTCGACCGCGACGCCGCGCTCGCGCGGCTGTCGGAGCTTTGCCTGTCCAATGCCCAGGCTTTGCACGAGGCGATCGACTGGTGCGCGGACCACGGCATCGGCTGCTTCCGCGCGATGAGCCAGATCCTGCCCCTCAAGACGCACCCGGAGCAGGGCTACGACGTTCGCGAACTGCCGCAGGGGGAAGCGATCGTCGCCGCGTTCGAGGCCTGCGGCGAACGGGCGAAGCGCCGAAACGTCCGGACCCTGTTTCATCCGGACCAGTTCGTCGTGCTGAACTCGCCGCGGGAGGAGGTCGTGGCCGCGTCGCTGGCCGAGCTGGAATACCAGGCCGAAGTCGCCGAGTGGATCGGAGCCGACGTCCTGATCGTGCATGGCGGCGGAGCCTTCGGCGACAAGACCGCCGCGCTCGAACGCTTCGCCAAGAATCTAGGCCGGCTGTCGGATCGGGCAAGAAGTCGTCTCGTCGTCGAGAACGATGACGTGGTCTATGCGCCGACCGATCTGCTGCCGCTCTGTCGTGCCGAGCGCCTGCCGCTGGTGTACGACGTGCATCACCACCGCTGCCTGCCCGACGGCCTGTCCGTGGAGGAGGCGACCGAGCTCGCGATCGCGACCTGGAACCGCGAGCCCCTGTTCCACATCTCCAGCCCCCTCGACGGCTGGGACGGCGATCGCCCCCGGCGCCATCACGACTTCATCGACGCCGCCGACTTCCCCGCCTGCTGGCTCGACCGACGTCTGACCGTGGAAGTCGAAGCCAAGGCGAAGGAGGTCGCCGTGCTCGAACTGCTATCGAACCTCCGCGAGCGGACGCAGCCTGCTGCCTAGCTCGACGCCGTCGCCGTTCTCTTCGCTATTCTCCGCGTTCGCCGCCGGCCTCCGCGATCTCGAACGTCACGTTCACGTTGACCGTGAAGTCTTGTTCGCCGCTTTCGATCGGTACGCTACCGGCTGCGGCGAAGGCCATCTGTCGGCCGCGAAACTGTGCCGGCTGCGGGAACCCCGAGCCGGTTTCCTGAATGCGAAGGACCCGTCCCAGCGGAACGTCGGCGGCCTGCGCCAGCGTCTCGGCGCGCCGCCGGGCTTCCTGCACCGCCTTCGCGCGGGCCAGTTCGAGCAGCTTCGTCGGATCGTCGACCTGAAAGTCGATGCCGGAGATCTGATTACCTCCCGCCTGGACCAGAGCGTCGAGGATCTCGCCCACCTCGCCGATCTGTCGAACCTTGACGGTCACCTGATTCGTGACGCGATACGCGACGAGCTTCGGCGCGTCCTGCCGCTCGCGGTTCTGTTCGTAGACCGGGCTGACGTTGAACTGCGAAGTCTGGATGTCCTTCGCGGCGACCCGGCGATCTTTCAGCGTCGCGACGACCTCCGCCATCGCTTCGCTGTTCTGCCGAAGCGCCTCCTGCGCTTCGGTTGACTGAGTCGTCACTCCGGCGGTGACGACCGCCAGATCGGGCGCGGCCGAGACCTTGCCTTCGCCGGCGACGTCGATGGTGCGACGTTGCTCTTCGCCCCGCGCAAGCGAAGTCGTCGTCATCAAAGCGAAGGCGGTCAGCAGAAACGCGATCGATTTCGCGACACGCTTTTCAGTGCGCATGGTAGATGCTCCGTTCGAGAGAGAGTCGTTGCCCATACGCTAGGCTCTCGGCGCAGCCGAGGCCACCCCGGGGTCGCCTCCCCGCCGGAAACGACCTTTACTCGTCGTTCTCCGACAGATCCGGCGTCGCGGCGGAGGAGAGGGCCCGGCGGCGATCGAGGTCGACGACGCGCTGGCTGCGACCGCGGCCGAGGTAGACCGTGGTCCAGTTCGCCAGCAGCGACTGGCTGTCGTCGGCGAACTCGCGAATGTAGTGGCTGCGCAGCGTCGCGGGAGAGTCCGGCGGCGGAACCCGCATCGCCCGTTCGATCTCCTCCGGCTGAAGGATCGTCGCGACGAGGCCTGCCTGGTCGAGCCGGTCGAAGTAGCTCTCCTCCGAGAGTTCGTGGTAGCGGATATCGATCTTTTTCCGCGCTTCCCACGACAGGTCTTCTTCCGCCCGGTCGAGCAGGTACTTCTTCGTCACCCAGTCGAGGGTGCCGACCAGCCGCGTCGGGTCGGCCTCCAGATCGCGCAGCGTCCGCTCCCACAGGTCGAGCAGTCGCAGGGCTTCTTCGTTCGGAACTTCCTGATCCGTAACGAAGCGTCGGCAACCCTCCAGATAGCGTCGCTGAATCTCGATGGCGGTCAGCGATTCGCCGCCGCGCACGCGATGGGTCTTCTTCAGTTCAGGATCCGTCAGCACGTCGCGATGCGAGCGAAACGCTCTTCGGAATCGCGGTGCGTCGTCCAGGTAGCCGGCCTCGCCCGCATCGAGCACGAGCAGCGTCGTCCCGATGCGGAGATACTCCGACGTTTCGCAGCGGTTCGAATCGCCCAGGCTGAGCTGCATCCGCTGCCGGGGATGCAGCAGTCGGAAGAACGAACGCGGCGATGTGCAAGTATCGGTGTAGAGCAGCTTGAAGAAGTGCCCGAAGTTGAACGCGGGCCGGTCGTAGAAGTAGCCGCTGTAGCCGTACAGGCAGTTGATCGCGTGGGCCTTGTCGGAGAGCTGAAACCTTCCGTCGGGCGCTAGCCAGCCGGCGCCGCCGAGGATCGGACGCGTCAGCAGGAAGGCCGTCATCCGCGAACGGGTCGGCTGAAACGCGAGCGACCGGCAGAGCAGGTAGAGCCCCGCGGCCAGCGGAAACGTCAACGCCCGCTCGGCGAACCACATGAACGACGACAACCAGCGAGGCGGCTTCCACAGACGTTCGTCGCCGTAGAACAGCCCTTGGCCGAACAGCGTGCGATGCAGTCCCTTGCCGGCGAAGGGAAGCAGGAGGCTGGCCATCCAGATCAGCGATGCGCCAACGAGGTAGACGAACATGCCCGCGATCAGCGCGATCATGAACACCCACGTCAGCAGCAGCGCGGGCGCGAGAGCCGAAACGCCGAGTCGCCACAGAAACAGACGCCAGCCGGTCGCGAGCGTCGCCTCGTAATTCTCCTGCGCGCCGTAGACGTTGCCGAAGCCGTCGCAGTCGTTCTTGATCAGGCGAAACTGCAAGGGTCGCAGGTTGCCGTCGAACGACGTGTCGCGGGCTGCTTCGCGAAAGAGACGATCCTGCGCCCGCTGATGGGCGAGAAGCTGCCTCGGTCCGCGGCACTCGGGCGTGGCGCCTTCGATCAGACCCCGATCGGACGAGGGGTTGATCGTCTCGAACCATAGCGCCCCGCCGTTGGCGAGGAAGACCCCTTCCTTGAAGCTGTACGCTTTGACGAAGGGGATGCGACGGCGAAGGCTGGCGAGGAAACCGCGATAGCAGCGGTAGTCATTCGGCCCGTCGGCGAAACTGGGCCCGCCATCCAAAGAAACATCCGGAGCATCCCAGACGGAATCCTCCGGATGACGAATCGCGTATTCAGTCTCTAGTCCGCAGAAGCGGCGAAACACGGAAGCGTTCACCGCCTTCGACGACCTTGCAACCGTGCCTTCGGCTGGTCTGCCGGACGATCGGCTACCAGCAGCCTTTTTGCGACCGGCCCTTCCGGAATCGCTCACTCACCGCCTTCGGGAACTTCCGTTTCGGAGAGATAGCGCCGCGGAGCGATCGACGCGTCGGCGTAGATCATCGCCAGCACGCGATCGAGCGGAAGCTGAGGCGTCTCGACCGGCGTCGTGACGGCGCCGGCGACCGGTACAGCGGGCACGACGTGTTCGGGGTACGACCGCATCGTCCATCTTCCTTTCGGCGAACTGCGTGAAATGCGGATGATCGGACGCCGAGGAACCGCGAGCGCCGAACCGCCAGATTAGTTTTACCTTTGCATGGTATCGCCGCCCCCTGGCGACGGCAAGCTAATTCAATCTGCGGTTTGCGCGACCATTCATAGCGGTCGTATCGACCGAGAGGAGAGCCTGACCGGACGCCGCCGATTGTGCGACTCGACCGAGCGGGTATGCTGCGACCGAACCTTCCGCCTGCATCGGGTTTCCCTCCGGCATGAAGTCGCCCGATCGCTCCGCCGAACGTTTCGCATCCGCCGAGGCTGCGGCGTATGCGACGCCGGGAGGAGAGACCGACGAAGGCGCTTCGCTCGTCGCCGCCGGAACTGACGCGAGCGACGCGGCCGATGCGACAGCTTCGGAGAGCCAGGCCGCGAAGGCCGTCGAGATGGAGCGCCGCATCGAGGCCGCGCTCCCGCGCAACTTCTGGGCCCTCGTCGCGTTCTCGGTCGTCCTGAGGATCAGTTGGATCTTCAAGACCGAGAGCGTCATCATGCCCGCGTTCCTCGACCTGGTGTCGGGAAGTCCGATCTTTCGCAGCATGCTGCCGCTCCTGAATCGGACGGGACAGAGCGTCGTGCCGGCGCTCTTCTCCGACCGCCT
The DNA here is from genome assembly GCF_056501455.1 of Lignipirellula cremea. Taxonomy (NCBI): domain Bacteria; kingdom Pseudomonadati; phylum Planctomycetota; class Planctomycetia; order Pirellulales; family Pirellulaceae; genus Lignipirellula; species Lignipirellula cremea. The sequence goes on along the minus strand of NZ_CM151415.1, from coordinate 2,042,241 downwards.
CCGCGGGACGGCGGTCAAGTCGCGATTCTTCCTGCAGACGACCGCCGCGATGGGCCTGTCGTTCTGCCTGCTCTCCGCATTCGCGTTCGTCCTCGACGGCACCTATCCGGCCTGGTTCCCGTACATCTTCCTGGGGATTTACTTCGTCTTCTTCTCGGCGACGGGCGCCAACCTGCTGGCATTCGGTACGGTGCAGGGAAAGCTGATCCCCGCAGCCAAGCGAGGGCGCCTGATGAGCGCTTCCACGGCAGCGGGATCGGTCCTGGCCATCGCCGTCGCCTGGTTCGCCATACCCGCGCTGCTCGATCTGCCGCGACATGGCTTCGGATGGATCTTTCTGATCGCGGGCGTCGGCTTCCTGCTGGCCGCGCTGGCGTCGCTGTTTCTGGTCGAGCCGCCCGACGAAGCGCGGAAGCTCAGGCTCTCCCGCAAGACGTTCACGGAACTGGCCGACGTCTTCCGGGACGACGTCCGATTCCGACGGCTCGCCATCGTGGCCATGCTGCTGATGTGTACTCAGAACATCTTTCCTCATTATCAGTTTCTCGGTCGCGATCGGCTCGACGCGGGGGGCTTCTCGATGATGACCTGGCTCGTGGCGCAGAACGCCGGGGCCGGCGTCTTCGGATCGATCTTCGGCTGGGTCGCGGACCGCTTCGGCAACGCCTGGTCGCTGCGCTGGCAGGGGATGATCGCCGTCACGACGCCCTGGATCGGTCTCGTGCTGGCGAACGAGAACGTGTTCGGCGGCGACGCGTACTGGGTCGCGTTCTTCCTGCTCGGCCTGACGCCCGTGACGCTCCGGACGCTGACGAACTACGTCCTGGAGCTTTGCCCGCGGGAGCAGCACCCGCGGTACGTCGGCGCGCTCTCGATTAGCCAGGCGATACCGCTTTTGCTGTCCGCACCCATCGGGATGGCGCTGGAACCGATCGGCTTCGAAGCCGTGTTCGCCTTCGCCTCGCTGCTGATCGGAGCGGGCGCCGTGGGAGCGTGGTTTCTGTCCGAACCGCGTGCGAAGTCGGATTGAACGTCGGGGACTGAGAAGCAGAACGGCTCGACAGACGCTGCTTTCAGTTGCGCGATCCGTTGAACAAGCGGTCCTGGCGGCCGTGACGGTCGAGGCTGAATGCTCCGATTTTTCCGCCTGGGCCGACCCCGTGGGCGGCGACTCTTTCGGCTGCGGGTTCTTTGCTGGCGCTCCGCCCGAAAGTAGGCTTGCGGAACGCCTCCGCTCCCGCCGTCGCTTCCGCCTGGCCCTGCATCATGAATCTAAAGTCGAAATCTCTGCGTCGGACGGGGACGCTGCTCCTCGGATGGCACGTCGCCGCGTTCGCGTTCGCCGCGATATCCGCTGGGCAGGAACCCGTTCCGCCGGCGCCGAGCGAGGCGTCCCTGGGCTTCGTGCAGGAGGAACTGATCGGCGCCCCGGCGTTTCGGGCGGAACATCCGGAATACGACGGCCGCGGCGTCACGATCGCCATCTTCGATACAGGAGTCGATCCCGCGGCGATCGGCATGCAGACCACGCCGCAGGGCGAACGGAAAGTCGTCGACGTCCTCGACTGCACCGGGGCAGGCGACCTGGCCCTTACCTTGGTCGATAAACCTGCAGAGCCCAAGCTGCTTGGGCTGACGGGTCGCACGCTGACGCTTCCGCCCGAACTCTTCTCGAAGGCGACGGAGCTTCGCCTCGGCTATCGCCACGCCGAGAAGTTCTTCCCGGGCGGAACGTTCGCCCGCGTGATGCAGGATCGCAAGGAGCGCCTCGACGTCGAGGCTCGCGAGGAAGCTTTGGCCGTGGGAGAGGATTCGGTCGACGTTCCGACGGAACGGCCTGCCGACGATCCGCGACCCGAACCGGCTGACGACAAGGAAAAGAAGGCTCGGGAAGAGGCGCGCGAGAAGGCCGAAGAGCAGGCGGTCGATGCGGGCCCGGTCTACGACTGCGTCGCGCTCAAGATCGACGACGCCTGGATCGCGCTCGTCGATACGGACGAGGACGGCGACCTTGCGGAGGAAAAGTCGCTGGCGCCCTTCGCCGTCGCGGGCGACTACGTCGTCCTGCCGCCGCCCGCCGACCTGACCATGGCGGTTCAGATCGCCCGCGACGGCAGTTCGATGACTCTGGTCACCGTCGAAGGCTCGCATGGCACGCATTGCGCCGGGATCGCTTCGGCATACGTGCCCGATCGTCCCGAACTCGACGGCGTCGCCCCAGGCGCGCGCATCCTTTCCTGCAAGATCGGCGACTCGACGTTGGACGGGATGGAGACGCCCCTCGCTCTGTCGCGGGCGTTCGACGCCGCGGTTGCTTACGGCGTCGATGTGGTGAGCATGAGCTACGGCGAACCCGTCCAGTATCCCAATCGCGGCTGGCTGGTCGCCGAGGCGCGCCGCTTGGCGGAGGAGAAGGGGATCCTGTTCGTCGCCGCAGCAGGCAACGAGGGGCCAGGTCTCTCCACCGTCGGCGCCCCGGGCGGAACGACGCAGGGGATCCTCGCCGTGGGGGCGTACGTCACCCCCGAGATGCGGTCGTGGCTCGACGGCTGGGCCAAACGCACGGGCGAGATTCTCTTCAGTTTCAGTTCCCGCGGTCCCGCGTTCAGCGGCGACGTCGGCGTCGACATCCTGGCGCCCGGCGCGGCGAGAACGTCCGTCCCGCTCGACGAGGATCAGGATCTGCAGGTCATGCATGGCACGTCGATGGCGACGCCCCACGCCAGCGGCGCCGTCGCGCTGCTGATCTCCGGTATGAAGGGGGAGAAGCTTCCCTGGTCGCCCGCATTCGTCGAACGGGCGCTCAAGGCCTCCGCCGTCGACAAGCGGAGCGTCTTCGAACCGACCAACGCCGGCCTGCTCGATATTCCTGCCGCGTGGGACATGCTCTCGAAGTGGTCCAGCGTGCCGGAACTGCAGCGCGGCTGGAGCGTTCGGAACGCCTCCGACGAGGAGAAGGTCGGCATCTACCTGCGTAATCTCGCTCAGGCGAACCCCGTCCACCGCGAACGCTACGCGATCGCGCCCGTGGGCAAGGTCGGCGACGACTTCGCCGTTCCGCTGCGAATCGAACCGAGCGAGGATTGGATCGCCGTGACTCCCGCGGGCATCGCCACGAACGAAGGCTTCACGTTCGAGGTCGACGTGAAATCGGGCGAACTCAAGCCCGGCGTGCATGCAGCGTCGGTCGATATCTTCGACGCGGCGACCGACGCGCCGCTTCCCCTGGCGGTCCTGCCGGTGACGATCATCGTTCCCGACGCGACGCTGCTCGCGGGAGAGAGCTTCGCGAAGAGCGCGACCATGGAAGCGGGACTGCCCGAGCGCACCTTCTTCACCGTCGAGGCCGCGTCGCACGGCGCCTGGATCACGCTCACGGCCAAGAACGCTCCGCAGGGAAGCCGCCTGATCGCCGAGATCATCCAGCGGCCGACGCGCTACGGCGAGAGCGTGCATGTCGAACGCTGGGGCAAGGCGCTGGACGACGCGCCGTCGGACCGCCGTTTCGTCCCCCTGCGAAAAGGCGAGACGGCGGAACTGGTCCTGGCAGCCATGTCTCCGAACGGACAACCTCTCCAAGTCGATATCGCGATCGAGGCGGCTCCTGTCGCCTCGATACCGGCAGAGATCGTGCTGCCGACGACGAAGCAGGAAACGCTGGTCGACGTCATCGCGGGCGCGGAGAAGTTGTCCGTCCGCGGAACCGCGAGGCTGGAGAAGTGGCTCGGCGCCTGGGCGCCGACCAAGGCGGAGATCGACCGCTCGCCGGTGCAGGAATTCGCGAACGGCAAAACGTCGCGCCCGAACCTGCATCGTCTGCGGCTGACATACGAATTCGACGTCGCCGACAAGCGGAGCGTTTCGATCGCGTTCGCTCAGGAGTTTCGAACGCTCTACGACCATCCTGCCGGCGGCTGGACGTACGACGTCTTCGATCAGAACGGCCTCGCGGTCTATCGCGGCGACTATCGCCCCGGCTCGTTCGAGGCGCTGCCCGGTTCGTATCGCGTGGAGGTCGCGGGCTACTCGACGTCCGAAGAGGATCTCGAAGAACTGAAGAGCGTCGCCCTGCACTGGGAGGCGCCGTTCGGTGGATCGAAGAACGTCGACCTCGATCCGAGCGGGACGCAATCGATCGATCCGCATACGAGCCGGCGTTTCGAACTGGCGACCCGCGACGCGAAGGATCGTCCGCCGCTCGAAGGCGCCGTGGCGGTCGAAGGGAAGATCGAATGGACCTTCGAGGTGGAACGCGAAGGCTCGCTCGCCGAGTGGACGGAATCCACGCGGTTGGTCCGTCCCTTTGTCGGACCGTCGGACGGTACGAGGGACGATGGCGATCGCACGAAGATCGCCTGGAAGAAGGCGCCTGACCAGCCCGAACGCGACCGGGCGGAGGCGTTGATCCGCTGGCTGGAGGACGTGCAGACCGACAAACGGGACGCGTTCGACCGGACCTACGACGCGCTGATCGCGGAGTACCCGGAGGAGCCCTTCCTCTTGCAACTTCAGCTGCATTGGCTCGATCAGGAGGAGGTCCGCAAGGACCGCCTGGACGAGATCGTCGCCGCGGCGGATGCGCTGCTGGCCGCGATCGATCAGCCGGCGCTGCGGGAACGGCTGGCCGATCGGGCGCTCGGTACGCAGGCGGGCAACGAGAACCGCGAGCAGACCGACTGGCAGAAGGCCGCCGTGATCGATGCCCTGTATCGTAAGGGCCGTGCGATCGGCTATCGCGAACTGCCGGAGGTCGTCGCCGCACGTCCGATCGACGATCCCGCGGCGCTCGACAAGGCTTTCCGCGAGAACCTCGCCGAACTCGGTCGCTGGACGAACCTGGAAACGGAGGCCGTCTACCTGCTCAAGCTTCGCGATCTGAGGCGCGATCAGAAGTTCGGCGCCGCGGCGAGCCTGCTTCAGGCCAAGCTGCCGGAGCAAGGCGCGACCGAAGCAGCCGGCTTCTGGCCCGCGTGGAAGCGGTTTGAAATCTACGACTCCCTCGGCTGGACCGCCGAGCGCGAGATGGCCCGCAGCGATCTGCTCGAACGCTTCCCGCAGCGTGCGCTCGAGGAGTTGAAGGACTACCAGCCGGCGGAAAGCGCCGCCGCAGCGGAGCATGCAACTCCGCCCGAGAACGTCGCGCCGTCGCCGCCATCTTCCTGAGCGATTTCGAAAGGGAGTTCGACTGCGTGTGGGCAAGCGGAGGGTGTGAGCCCTCCGTGTCTTCGACGCGATCGACTCATCCAGGCACGGAGGGCTTACACCCTCCGCTCGTTCAGGCCTTCGGAACCCTCAGCTTCGCTGGCCGATGTCCCGCTGCATGTCGGCCATGGGGGCGGCGAGGGTCTGCACCTCGGGCGAATAGTCTTCCATCTCCTGGACCCGCCGGACTTCGATGATCTCGTTCTCCGAGGCGGGGCAGCGCGTGGCCCAGGCGATCGCCTCTTCGCGGGAAGCGACGTTGATCATCCAGTAGCCGCCGAGCACTTCCTTCGCCTCGGCGAACGGTCCGTCGGTGACCTTCGGCTGGCCGCCCTCGAAGGTGATTCGGGCGCCCGACGAAGGGGGATGCAGGCCGTCGAGCGCGAGCAGCACGCCCGCCTTCTGCAGGTCTTCGTTGTACTTCATCATCGCCTCGACCCGCTGCGGATCGAGATCGATCTCCGGCGGCGCCGTTTCATAGCCTTTCGGAATCATCAACATCATGAATCGCATGGCAGTCGTTCCTCGTAACGTCTGATTTCGAGCGCCTGGAGCGAGCGACGTGCTTACACGTTTCGCTCGCCGTTCGGTCACGGTTTCACGTCGCAGTTCTCATCCGGCTTGCAGAACGTGCGGACCGGAAGGAGCTTCCACAGCCGCGGTTCGCGGAGATAGATTCCCAGGCCCGCGAGCAGGGCGATGATCGCCTGCGCGATGGGCGGATCCCCGATCCGCAGATGCGCGAAGATCGCGCCTCCCATGTAGCCCACCGCCAGGATCGCTCCCAGCAGCGACGTCGGCGGAAAGAGATAGATCAGCGCGACGACGATCTCGATCGCGCCGATGATCGGCAGCAGGTCCTTCGGCATGCCCGACTCCGCGAGTTCGGCTTCGAACTCGGGGCCGCTCATCACGAACTTCGCGATACCGCTCGCGATCAATAGCAGCCCGATCAGCACGGTCAGGACCCGTCCGGCCCACATCAGGATCGTTTCGCCCCTCGTCATCGCAGTCGCTCGCTTCTCGGTGTGCGTTCGTAGGATCGCCTCGCGGCGTGGAAATCGCTCGCCTCAGTTTTTCGTCGGAATCTGCCCGGCTTCGAAGACGGGGCGGATCTCCGATTCCCCCTGCCCTGCGACGGCGAGGAACTTCTTCGCCCATTCGACGGCCTCATCCCGGGACGGCACGTCGACGATCGCGAACCCGGCGACCACCTCCTTCGCTTCCGCGAACGGCCCGTCCATGACGGAGAGCTTGCCGCCGTCGTAGGCGACGCGGGTTCCGGTCCAGCTCGGATGAAGTCCTTCCGTGGAGAGGATCACGCCGGACCGCTTCCCCTCCTCGATCAGCTTCGCCATCTCGGGCAGATCGTCCTTGCAGGGCGGCACGCCCGGTTCGGCGTCGCCGACCGTCTTGAACATCAGCATGTAACGCATGGCAGTCAGGATTCTGGGAATCGAAGAAACGATGTCTCAGCGGGCGGCGACGGCTGCGCCAGCGTCAGCCTTCCCGGAAGTCCGATTCTCTGCCAGCGTCTTCAGGCTCGCGAGTCCCTCTTCGAACTGCTTGCCGCAAACGCCGTCCATGTCCATGAAGACCTGCATGACCTTCCCCATAAACAGGCTGGGGCCCTGCATGTCCCAAGTGACGCGGGTCAGGTCGCCTTCCGGTTCGATCGAGTAGAGCACGACGTTCCGGCAGTTGAAGGGCTTGATCATGTGCAGATCCATCGTGACCGAGGAAGCGGGCACGGCGTCCGTAATTTCGATCCGCCCCTCGCCGGCCATGCTGTTCCCCTTCCATTCATAGACGGCGCCGACGCCCCGATCGGGCCCGCTGAGCGTTCGCCGCATGTCGGGGTCCGACTTCTCGAAGGGGGACCACTTCTGCATTTCGCGGAAGTCGGCGATCAGCGGATAGATCGCCTCAGGCGGCGCCCCGATCGCGATCGAACGCGAAACGCGGAACGTGTCCGGCTTCAGAGACGCCAGGATCAGCACGACCGCCACGCCGACGACCAGCAGTCCGCCCGCGGCGAGCAGGATATTGACGAGCATCTTTTTCATCTCCGGATTCCGGCATGAGTAGGAGTGTAGTCAGCGACGAAGAGATCTTCGCAGGGCGGGGTATTCACCGCCGCGCGTCGCCTACGCCCCCTGCGGCATCGGCCCTGGAACGGAGACCATCCATTGGACGCCGAACTTGTCGGTGACCATGCCGAAGCTGGGGGAAAAGAACGTCTCCGACAGGGGCATCTGCACGCTTCCTCCGTCGGCGAGCGTGTCGAACGTTCGCTTCGCCGCGGCAGCGTCCGCGACCGGGATGGAAAGGGAGAATCCCTTGAACGCGGCTTCCCCCGCACACATGCCGTCCGAGGCCATGACCTCGGCGTCGCCGAAGCGGAACGTGGCGTGCAGGATCTTCTCTTCGTTGCCGGGCGGAACCATCGTGAGCGACTCCGGGCTTTCCTTGTACCGCATGATCATGACGATCTCGGCGCCCAGCTTGTCGCGATAGAAGTCGAGCGCTTCCTGGCAGCGCCCTTCGAAGAACAGGTACGGAACGATTGCCATGGTGCGTGATCCTTGAGGAATTGAAGGTGTCGTTCTTGCAGGGCAGGCGCCCCGCCTGCCACGGAAGCTCGCTTTCGCTGCGATGGCAGGCGGGGCGCCTGCCCTACGGAACAGAACTCACGTCACCCCGGCGGCCTTCTTCGCCAGGTCCTGGCGGAGCTTCTCTTCCTTGGCCTGCTCTTCGGGCGGAAAGACGTCGGTCGGGAAGTCGGAGGTCTCGAATACCTTGCGGATCTCCAGCTCGGTTCCGCCGTCCATGGGGGCGCGCTTGACCCACTCGATCGCCTCTTCTTCGCTGCGGGTCTCGATCAGCCAGAACCCGGCAATCAGTTCCTTCGTCTCCGCGAAGGGGCCGTCGGTGACGGTGCGGCTCTCCCCGTCGAAACGGACGCGATAGCCCTTCGAACTGGGGTGCAGCCCCTCGCCCGCCAGCAGGATGCCGGCCTTCGCCAGTTCCTCGTTGTAGGCGCCCATCTTCGTGAGGCACTCGGCAGGCGGCATCACGCCCGCTTCGCTGTCCGCATTCGCCTTCACGATCACCATGAAACGCATCGGAGTTCTCCCTGTTCGAGTGTTCGTAGACTGACTGTCGGGGACAGGCGATTTCCCGCCTCTGCATACGCGTCGAACGAGCCCGCCGCGAATCGACACGCGAGGGGAGGTTTTTCGAACAGTGTCCCTCGACGGAGGTCGGTCCGATTCGGCCGACGAACCAGTCCCGCTGGACCTGCGGGTTAGAATAAGGAAGTTGATAACTGCCCCGCCCGAACTGCCCCGCGATCGCCTGCCGCTTCATGAACGACTTATCCCCAGAGCTCGATGCCCCGGCGCTGACGCCCGAGGAGTCGCAGGCGCCTGCCGAGCGGATCATGCTCCGAAAGCACCGCACGGCGGTCCGGGTGCGATATGCCGAAACCGACGCCCAAGGGCATGTTCATCACGCGGTCTACTTCACCTACTTCGAGATGGGTCGCGTCGAACTGCTCCGTGCGTGCGGCGTGAACTATCGCGACTTCGAATCGCAGGGCCTGATGCTGGTCGTCAGCGAGATCGGTTGCAAGTATTACGGCCGGGCGTTCTATGACGACCTGCTGACGATCGAGACGGAAACCGTCCGCAGCCGGGGCGTCCGGGTGGAGCACAGCTACCGCATCTATCGGGGCGAAGAGCTGCTCGTCGAAGGAAGCAGCGTCGTCGCCTGCGTCGACGCGACCGGCAGGCCCAGGAAGCTTCCCCCCTGGCTGCAACTCGACGGGCGAACGACGGCGGCGGACGAAGGAGCCTCGCAGGCTCTGGACGGGCTCGCAACGGGAGAAGGACGATGACGACCGGAACCGCCTTTGCCCTGATCGCGGCGCTCTCGATCGCGCATCCGCTGCCCGAAGGGGCGGTCGATCGCGGGTCGCAGACCATCGTCGCGAACGAGAAGGTCGAAGTGATCTACTGGGTCGGCATGTCGCCGAAGACTTTGGAGGTCGACCTGCGGCAGATGCTTCCCCCAGGCGAGACGATGCCGACGGACGAGAACGCTCAACTGGAGCTCTACCGTCAGGCGGTGGGCGACCGGCTGATCGACCGGATGCAGCTTTCGATCGACGGCGAGGCGACGCCGCTGGCCTGTACGAAGGCGATCATCGCGCCGAAGGATCACTTCATCCTGGAACTGCACTTCGAGGCCGCGTTGCCGAAGCAGGAAGGCGAGTTCGAGGTCGAGTTCCGGGATCTCAACTACTTCGGCATCGCCGGCTATCAGCGGACGGCGCTGCGACCCGACGAGGACATGGAACTGACCGAGACCGAAGCCGAAGCCGCCATCGTCCGGGTCCCCAAGGTCGAATGGGAGAAGCTCACCCCCCGCCAGCAGCAGCAGGCCGGCACGGTGACGGGGCGGTTCAAGTTGGAAGAGTAAGCTCGCGTCGTGGGGACCAGTCGGGCCTGCTTTCAGCGGGCCGGAGTTCTCGTTCGCCGGTACCGCTCAGCGCGGACTCAGGGCGATCGCCAGCCGAGCCCGAAGCTCGTCGACCGACAGGCCGCGGACGAGGAACTTCTTCGCTCGCGACGTCTGGCCCGACAGCAGTTCGACGTCGGACTTCTTGAGGCCCAGGATCTCGGCGAGCAGGGCGGCGATGGCCTGATTCGCCTTTCCCTGCTCCGGCGCGACGGAGACCGCCACTTTGAGCGCGCCGGCGTGGATGCCGGTCAGAGCGTTGCGTTTCGCCCCCGGCTGAGCTTTGACAGAGAGCGCGACGCCGCCGTCGCGCGGTTCGAGCAAAAGGTCGGCTGCGGCGTTCGACAAGGTCGCTCCTGATGCGGCGCGAAGGCAAACACGGAGTGCTGACGCCCTCCGCTCGCCTGGAGATGAAGAAGCGTTCGGCGCCGCTTGCGACGGGAACGCCGGCGCTTCGAGCTCTGAACGAAGAAAGCCCGGCGACTCAGGGGCGAGGCGCCGGGCTTCGTGATCTTCCGTCGCGAAGGTCCGCGATCAGTTGTCGAGTCCCGAGCCTTCCGCAGGCGCGGCGGATTCCTCGACAGCGGCATCGCCGGCAGCAGGTTCGCCCGTTCCGGCTTCGTCATTGCCCGCCTGTTCGGCGGCGCCTTCCTGCGGAGCGGTTCCCTTGCCGGCGACGTCGAAGCAGTAGAGCCGCGAGCGGTCGCTCACGTACATTTTGCCGTCGGCGATCGTCGGAGTGGTGTAGATCGAAGATTCGAACTCGATCTTCGGATGCTTCTTCACCCACTCACGGCCCTGCGGCATGACATGCAGGTAGCCGTTCTCGTCGCCGAGGAGCAGCTTTCCGTCGACCGCCATGGTGGAGCCCCAGACGCCCGAGAGGATGTCCCCTTCCCAGACGCGTTTGCCCGTCTCGCGCTCGATGCAGTGAATGCGGCCCGAGAGGTCCGCGACGTAGACCAGCTCGGGCGTCACGCTGGCGGTCGAAAGGGTCCGGCGGAAGACGTCGGCGCCTTCCTTGCCGGTGATCTCCCCGGATTCGTCTTCTCCGCCGTAGTGCCAGATCTGGGCCGAATCAGGGTTGGGAACGAATTCGCCTTCGTTCTCGCCGGCGATCACGGGGCTGACGTCCATCGCTTCGTTCGTCGGCTTCTTCGTCGCGTCGATGCGATAGAAGTGCCCGATCCCTTCGCCGTGCTCAGGGTCCTGGCCGACGCCGACGTAGACGTCGTTCTCGTAAAAGACCGGCGTCGCGATGATGTTGTTCCGCGTGCCGCGACCGCCCAGTTCCCACTTGGAATCCTTCGGGTTCAGGTCGAACTTCCAGAGGATGTCGCCCGTCTCGGGCGAAAGAGCGTAGAGCCAGCCGTCGCCGCCCGGGTAGTAGATCTGGGCCTCGCCGTTGACTTCGCCGAGGGCGGGCGAGCTCCACTGGCCGTGCAGGATCTGGTCGAACGGATAGTTCTGTTCCCAGAGCACTTCGCCCGTGTTCTTATTCACGGCGATGAACGAAGGAGCGCGGGGCGAGGGGATTTCGATGTGGCCTTCGTCGACGCCGTTGGACGTGACGATGAAGACCGTGTCGCCCACGACGAGCGGCGAGCTCGTGGCGAGGTTATGCACGAAGACGCCCAGCTCGTTGATCATGTCGAGCGTCCAGATGATGTCGGCATCCTCCGGTTCGCTGTCGACTTCGTCGGTCTGGCCGTCGTTCTCGCCGTCGTGAAAGCCTTCTAGGTCGAGGCACATCAGTTCCGCGCGATTGGTGACGACCCACAGGCGATCGCCTTCCACGAACGGAGCGGAGCAGATCCCCTGTTCGGGCCAGTCGGAGACGCGACCCTCGGGCAGCTTTTCGCGAGTGAGCTGCCAGACGAACTTGCCGGTCTCCGCGTCGAAGCAGAGGAGGACGCCGCGGTCGCCCTTGTGCTGCGGACGATACTCGCCGCCGTTGTTGGTGCCGACGAGCACCTTTCCCGACGCGACGGTGGGATTGCCGTAGGTTTGCGACCCGAGCGGGGAGACGAAGATCATCTTCTGACCCTCGCCCGCTTCCAGGCCCGGTTCGACTTCGAAGTCGAGCCCGGTCGAAGCGCTGATCATGTTGCGGCTGGGCGAACCGCCCCACATGTGCCAGTCGCCGGTCAGGTTCTGCTCGCCGTTCGCGGCAGCCGCCGGAGCGGCCGCGGCGTTCTCCTCGGCCGGCATCGCTTCGGCGGGCGCGTCTTCGCCCGGAGCGGGCGGCAGCGGATCGGGATTCGCCGGTTCAGTCTCTGCAGGGGTCGCCTCTCCGGCGGGAAGGAGGGCTTGCGGCGCCTCCTCTACCATCGGCTCTTCGGTCGCTTCCGTCACCTCGACCGCCGGAGCGGCAGACGACGCATCGTCGGCAGCGGCCGCGGATTCTTCGCCAGCTTCCGGCGTCGTCGGCAGCTTCGACTCTTCGGCGTGGTCGTGATCGTGGTCGTGATCGTGATCGCCATGCTCATGATCGTGACCTTCATGGTCATGGTCATGATCGTGATCGGCTGCCGAGGTCGTCGTCGAGGCGACAGGCTCGGCTGGCTTCGGGCATCCGGCCCACACCGCCAGACCCGCCGCACAACCGAGCGCGGCGAGATATCGAGAGAAAGAACGCTTCATGGGAAGCCCCGGAGTTGCAGTGGAATGATCGAAAGGAAAAGGTCGCCCTGCTTGCGAAGGACGACCTCGGCGGGACGAGCGAATCACTCGCTCGCGGCGGCGTCAGCCGCGGCAGCTTCGCCCTCGGCAGGCGCGGGAGCGGAGTCCGACGGGTAAACCTGATAGTTGTCGAAGAAGCACGCCGTCTGGGCATAGAAGTAGATGCCCGGGCTGCCCGCTTCGTTGGGATGCGGGTCGAACGCCTCGATCGTCCACTTCTCCGGTTCGGGCTTGCCCCGTTCCCAGACCTTGCCCTGCACGTTGCAGCCGCCTTCGGTCGGGGTGACGCGGACCTTCATCGTGTACCACTTGTCGGGATCCCAGCGGAAGGAAACCTCCTTCGCGGCCCGGCGGTGCGGCACCCACGAAAGAACCTCCAGCTTCTGCACGTTCCCCTTCAGCGTCAGATTGTAGCGCTGGCACGTCACGCCGACGTTCGCCATCTGGCGGCGCTTGGGGTCCTCGGAACTCATCACGTCGGACTGCACGGTGTAGCCCGTCAGTTCGGGCGGTCCGCACCAGATATAGGCGCTGGGCCGACCCTCGCCGGACGTCTTCTGCATGAACGTCTCGCCGTCCTGGGAGAGCGGTCCGACCGCGGCGATCGCGTTGATCCACGTCGGCGGAACCTGCTTCTCCTTGAACTCGTCGAACGTCCACTTCCAGGGAAGCTTCGGGAAGGCCCGCACGCGAGCGGTCGCGGCGACTCCTTCGTGCTCCGTCTTGACCGTCCCGCCGCGATGGGCGGCGAGGTCGTCGGGCACGGAGACCTTCGTCCCCTCGACCTTGACGCCGTCGAGCCCTTCCGAGCCTGAGAACGTGAAGTTCGTCGTTTCCTCGATGAAGCCGCCGTTCTCGTCGAACGACTGCAGGCGGTACGAGTGATTCTCGCCCGCGTTCAGCGAGATCTCGTAAGGAATCACATGCACGGTCGCGACCTTGTCGCCGACCGGCTTCTCCTCAGCCATCGGCGGGATCTCGCCCGATGCGGGTTCGGCGCCCTTCTTCGCGATGCAGATCGTGCGGTCGCGCGTAACGAGAACGACCTTGCCGTTCGAGATGGCGGGCGAGGCGTAAATCTCGTCGGTGCCTGCCCCTTCGCGGGCGGGCAGCTCGACATGGCTCAGCGATTCGACCCCTTCGCGGCTCGGCTTCAGAATATGGACGTTGCCGTTCACTTCCATCACGTAAAGCTTGCCGTCTCCCCAAACGGGCGAGCCCTTGCCGACGGTGCCCAGCGAGTACTGCCAGAGTTCTTCGCCCGTCTTGCTGTCGAAGGCGTACAGCACGCCCGTGTCGGCGACGCAGTAGAGAACGCCGTCGTGGACCAGCAGCGAGGCGTACCCCATCTTGATGCCGTCGACCCGCCAGATCGTCTGCTCCGGTCCGATCTGGCCCTTCGCCGAACCGTCGATGCACTGGATGCGACCGAAGTCGATCGTGTCGATGTTGTCTTCGCCGTGCGCGATGTAGACGCGATTCTCTTCCACGACGGGCGAGACGTTCGTCGCCCGCTTCGACATCTTCTGACCCCAGCGGGTCTTGCCGGTCCGGGCGTTGATCGCGTAGAAGCCGCCGTCGCCGTTGCCGCCGATCAGCAGGCGCTCGCCGTCGATGACGGTCACGATCGGCACGGAGTAGTTCGTATCCTGCGGCGGTCCGCCCGGCGCGGCGACCCACATGATTTCGCCCGTCTTCTTGTCGAAGGCGTAGTAGCGATGCTTCGGCGGCGGAGGGCCGGTCTCGCCCCAGTTCCGGCAGAGGAAGCTGACGACGACGCGATCTTCGTCGATGATCGGGGTCTGGTTACGACCGCCGTACCCGGAGATGCGTCCGTACTCTTCGAAGAACGAATGCTGCCACAGGCGTTCGCCGCCGGCGCTGTAGCAGATGAAGAGCCCGCTGACCGAATGGACGTAGACGTTCCCGGTTTCGGGATCCGCCGCCATGCTCGACCAGCCGATGCGCGGCGCGGGGATGTCGGTCTGAAAGACGTTGAAGACGTCCCTCCAGAGTTCCTCGCCCGTTTCCAGATCCCAGCAGATGACCTGTTCCTGGGCGTGGTCCCGCTCCTTCGGATCGTTGATGTCGTGATGCGTGCGGCAGTTCAGATAGACCTTGCCGTTCAGGATCACCGGCGCCGCGCGACCGCCGATGTCGGACTTCCAGACGACGTTCTCGCCGGTCTCCGGATTCCAGGTCTCGGGCAAATTCGTTTCGCGCGAGACGCCGTTCATCTCGGGACCGCGCCAATTGGCCCAGTCGCCGGCGAACGACGGACTCGCGAAGAGTACGGTCGCGGCGATCGCCGCCAGTTTAAAACCGGCAGCGGCCACGAACGTCGAAAGCCGTCTCATGCGCATCTCCTCAAGGATCGGTAACGCGTGATTTCGCAGCAGGATCGCGATGGACTCGGCAAGAGTGCCTCAGACGTCGCAATGCTTGCCGTTGCAAGGTAGCGGGGGATCGTCAAAGTCGAAGGGGCGATCCGTCCCAAGGCGGGAACAGGCGGGAACCGGTCGCGACGCCTCGGGCAGGACAAATCAGCCTACCCGAACCGCATTCGATTGCAAGGATGGCGACGTCTCCGACGATCATGACGCCGTTGCGGCCCCGAAGAGCGCGTTAACGAACCTTAACCGTTTCAGAAGTCGATCGCTTCCCCATGATCCCGGTAAGCGTCGTTCGCCTACTAATGACCGGGGCTGTCCCGCGGGATCTATCTCGAATGGCCTCCAATCGAACGAAAAACGGCGACGGTCCGAAGACCCTCGCCGTTCGCGAATCTGAAGACGAAGGCGCGCGAATTACGTCCTCGGCTTTACGTCCTTCGTCAGTTCGAAGTTCAGCCCTTCCTTCGGGCCGTCGATGTTGGCCTCGAGCGGCGTCTGATGGGCGGCATTATAGACCGGCGAAGTGATCTGCTCCGTCACGTCCTGCATCGGGCTGTTCGGGTCGCCTTCGTACATCGGCTCCTGCTTGACGACCTTGGTCGCCAGCACCATCACCCATTTGTCGCCGGGGGGCGTTTGAGCCTCGTACGCTCCGTCCACAATCGTTCCGCCGCCCGCGACTGCCGAGCCGTCCTTCGAGATGAACGAGATCGTCCCCTTGGGCACCGGCTCGCCGTCGACCGTGACGTTTCCCTTCACCGTCATGGTTTCGAGCGATTCGCCGCAGCCGACGAGCGTCAGCGACACTCCGACGACCGAGCAGGCGGCCAGGCGCAGAAAGGGAGAGGGTTTGACGTTCATCGAGAGATCGCGGGAAGGAGCAGAGTCGAAAAAGAGCTTCGCCGCTCGCGAGTTCGGAGCGGCGAAGACCGACGTTTCGGAGCGAACCTGGCAGGCCGCCGCATAGCCTACGGCAACTGCGCCGTCTCACCGCCGCGGCTGGACACCGCGGCGGTCCAGACCAGAGGGGCGACGGTATCGGAAACGAAGCGGACCGACCCGTCGCACAGGCTCACCTGGACTCCGCCGGGATGACGACTGCGAGCGGCGACCTGCACGAGCGCGTTATTCGCGCCGACTTCCTGACACGGAATCGACCTCCAGTCGCCGTGCGACTGATTCTCCGACGTGTCTTTGCATCGCTGGCACTGATCCGGCTGGATCGAGTTCGGCGTCAGGATCGACATGAAGCCCGGCGAACCGTCGTCGTTCAGGATGTCGCCGCGGACGTCGGTCAGTTCGCCCGGGGCTGCGATGTTCAGTTCCGAGAAGCAGGCCGTATTCGACAGGCCGTCGGTAACCTCGGCCATGCGGTAAACGTGATTGATGCCGAACGGCGAACCGGAGTAAATCGCCTGGTCCGCGGCGTTCTGATGGAGATGCGTGTTCCCCATGTTCGCGACGTAGTTCCCCAGCACGCGCCAATGCTGGTCGCTCGTCGCCTGCTGCGAGCCGACGCGATCGGACGGACAGTAGTACGCGTCCAGCTTCACGCGAAGCAGTTCGTTGTTCTTCGACGGAGCCAGTTGGTGGAACGGCTCCTTGATGTTGTACTGGTCCCAGAGAGCGCTCTCTTCGATGAACGGCCACAGCATCACTGGCCAGGAGATCCGGTAGTAGATGTTGCCGTCTTCGACCGGCCCGCCCGGGTTGGCATGCATGCCGCCGATCGGAAACGCGCCCTGCCGGGTGTCCGCGAAGTTATGCGTGGCGAGCGTCCACTGCTTCAGGTTATTGCCGCAGCTCATCCGATTGGCCGCTTCGCGAGCCGCCTGAACGGCCGGAAGCAGGAGAGCGACCAGGACGCCGATGATGGCGATGACGACCAGAAGCTCGACGAGGGTAAACCCGAGACGAGCCTGACGGCTGAAGGGACGAAATCGCATGAGAAATATGCCTGAACGGACGGAAGTGATAAGCGTCGTCGGGCGGCAGAGCGTCAAGGGCACGAATCGCGATCGAAAGGCCGATAAATCGGCTATATTCGATGCGTGTGCGGTTGACGGCCGCGCGGCAGTCGCAGCTTGCGACCGCTGAACAGAGAACTCATCTTTAGGCTACTAACGACCATCGCGAGAGGCAACGTAGGGAAATGCCTCAGCTTTTCGTCGTCGGCAGCGAAGCCGCCTTCGCGAGGCCGCAGAGGGCGACTAGCGCCGAAAGCGTCGGCGCTAAAGATCGTTTAGAAAGCCGCGATGGCGGCCGAACTCTTCGTCACGAGGCGTTTCGACGAAGCTCCTGCGGTCGTCTCTCGTCGGCATGCTAAGGCCGACCGTCGTAAGACGCCTTAGGCCTAGAACAGCTCGCGAATCTCGCGCGAGCCGAAGTCCACCAGCGGGAAGGGCCGGCCAGCGGGCCCCGGCAGATCGGTCTCCAGATCCAGACCGAGGCTGTGGAAGATCGTCGCGACGACGTCGCCCGGGTCGGTCGGTCGCTCGGCAGGGAGCGCCCCGATCGGATCGCTGGCTCCCACGGCGCGCCCGCCCTGCACGCCGCCCCCCGCGAAGCCGCAGGTGAAGCAATTGGGCCAGTGGTCGCGTCCGCCCGCAGGATTGACCTTCGGCGTGCGACCGAACTCGGCCAGGTTGCAGACCAGCGTCGAGTCGAGCATCCCCCGCTCGTCGAGATCGGTGATCAGCGCCGAATAGCCCCGGTCATACAGCGGCGCGACGATGTTCTTCATCCCTTCGATCGAGGTGAAGGGCTTCGAGCCGTGAATATCCCAGGTGATCTCGTCGAAGACGGTCAGGAACGTGTTGATCGTCACGAACCGGACGCCCGCCTCGACCAGTCGCCGCGCGAGCAGGCAGCACTGCCCGAAGCGGTTCATGCCGTACCGTTCGCGGACCGCCGTCGGCTCCTCGGACAGGTCGAAGGCGGCCCGCGCCTGGCTACTGGTCATCACGCGGTAGGCGGCCTGGAAGTCATCGTCCATCTGCCGGGCCGCTTCGGACTTCTCGAAGACGGAGAGCGTCTCCTCGATGGTCTCGCGCATCTTCCGCCGGCGAGCCAGCCGATCGGCGTCGATCTCGGGCGGCGGGAGCAGGTCGGGCGCCTTGAAGTCGGGCTTCGACGGGTCGGCCATCAGCGCGAAGGGGTCGTGCTTCTTCCCCAGGAATCCGCCGGCCTGACCGTTCGGCAGATTGCCGCCCCCGCGACCCATGGTTTCCGGCAGCACCACGAACGGGGGCAGGTCGGTCTTGCGACCCTTGAGATAGCTCACCACCGACCCGGCGTGCGGCGTTTCCACCCCGCCCTGGAAAACGCGACCCGTCTGCATCACCTGCCAGCCGGCGTCATGCACCGCCGCGCCCGCGTGGCGGCAGGAGCGAACGATCGAGAACTTGTCCGCGATCTTCGCATGCTCGGGCAGGATCTCCGAGACCTGGAAGTCGCCCTTGGTCGAGAGGGGGCTGAACGGTCCGCGGATCTCCGCCGGCGCGTTCGGCTTCATGTCGAACGTGTCGAGCTGACTGGGCGCTCCCAGGTTGAAGATCATGATGCAGGCCCGGTCGTCCGCGCCCGGCTTCGTCGCGCCGGCGGCCTTCGCCGCGTACCACTGCGGCAGCGACAGGATGCCTGTACCGAGCGCCCCCACGCGGAGAAAGTCCCGCCGAGTGACCCCGTCGCAGGTCTGCGCTTTTCCCCGACCGTTCAGTGCGAGCATTGGTTACTCTTCGCTTCTCTTCTATTGGCGAGCGGAGGGTGTAAGCCCTCCGTGTCTTACGGCACAAGCTCTACGACGCCTTGGACGCAAGAATTAAGCGTCAGTGAATGTCGATTGTAGTAACTGCCGCCGAAGTTCTTCTTTACGTTCTCGTCGGAGTCGTACTCGAACGCGACTTCAATCTCATCGCGGCGCCCACGTCCGACTTGCTCCGGTTGGGCGAAGACGAAGTTTTCCATTCGCTTCGACTTTCCGTTCGCGGCGGTCGCTTCGATGTCGACATCGGTTTCGTAGAACGCCAGAACATAGAACGCCGACTTTCCGCTTCCCTTGTCACGGGCGTTGAAGATCCAGAAGTCGTGCAACGGACATGATCGTCGGAACCACGATCGTCTGAACCGCGATATCACTCGTGCTTTCACTTCGTCGCAACCGCGCTCGCGCACCTTCAAGGAGGCGGCGGCCCGCGCGAAATCCTCGTCGCTCGGAGTTCGCGGCGGCTCCGGCGTCATTCGTCGGCTCTGTCGCTTCTTGCGAGAAGACATTCGGATCTGCTGCGGACACAAAAGCGCAACTACATCTTCTCGATCTCGACCGCTTCGACGAGCGGAAAGTCGATCGTCTCGATCCTGCCGGTGACGTGGTTCCGTTCCCGCAGGCGGACGATTCCGTGGGGGATCATCGACGCGGCGTTGCAGGCGCGGGCGAACGCGATCTCGCCCTCGACTTTCGACGCGACGAGGATCATCTGGCGAACCGCGACGACGCGATCGTTCTCGACGACCAGAATCGTCGCGTCGAGCGGCGTCCGGTCGTCCAGCTTCGGCAACCTCATTCGAACCGCGACCAGATCCCGCTCCTCGCTCGGCGGCGTCCGCTCCAGCACGGCCAGGTCCGCCGTACCGGGAATCGTCGCCGGCGTCACGTCGTCGGCGATCGCGGTCGACGCGAGAAAGAAGAGCATGAGCACGACCAGTTTCGCGACTCGGCGACGCATGTCGAACTCCTCGTTTATATGCGACTTTCTTCCTGGCGAGCGGGGGACGGAACTCCCCCGTGGACATCGCGTTCGATCTCGCCGAAGAAGACACGGAGGGCTCACACCCTCCGCTCGCCCATGCGGAACTACGCGAACAGCTTGCCGACCGCCTTCGCCTTCACCAGTTCGCGGGGCTGGTTGAGGTGGTTGTAGACGATCGTCTCCGGATCGATTCCGAAGGCGTGGTAGATCGTCGCCAGCAGCTCGCCCGGATGAACGGGATCTTCCAGCGGAGCGGAAGCCGTCTTGTCCGACTTGCCGTGGACGTAGCCCCGCTTGATCCCGGCGCCCGCGAGCATGGCCGTATAGCAATAGGGCCAGTGATCGCGACCGTCGGCGCTGTTGCCGTTGCCGGAGGTCGAAACCCCCCGCTGCGGAGCGCGACCGAACTCGCCGACCGCGACGACCAGCGTCTCTTCCAGCAGTCCCCGATCGTCCATGTCCTGAATGAACGAGGCGAGGCCCGTGTCGAACATGGGGCCCGACTGGTCCTTCATTCGCTGGGTCAGACCGCTGTGCTGATCCCACGAATGGTTGTCGGAATTCGCCACCTTGGGCCAGATCACCTCGACGACTCGCGTGCCGGCCTCGACCAGGCGCCGGGCGAGCAGCAGGCTCTGTCCGAAGGTGTTACGGCCGTACATTTCGCGAGTCAGCGGCGACTCGCGTTGCAGGTCGAACGCCTCCCGCGCGCGGCCCGACAGGACCAGGTTCAGCGCCTGGTCGTAGTACTCGTCCAGCTTGTACTCGGCGACCGCCTTGTCGATGACGGGCATCCCTTCGTCGATCGCGTCGCGGAGTCGCGCCCGGCGTTCCAGCCGCGTGGCGAAGACGTCCGGACGAAGCTTGAGGTCGTCCACCCGGACGGCGGCCATCTTGTCCATCTTCATGTCATCGCCGTCGGGATACAGCGTGTACGGGTCGAACGCCTTCCCGAGGAACCCGGCGGTGCCACCCTTGCCGACGACGTTGCTCTCCTGCAGCGGTCGCGGGAGCATCACGAACGGCAGCATCGGGTCGTCCATCGGCCGCAGGCGGATGATGTTCGATCCGAAGTTGGGGAAGTCCTTCGGCGAAGGCGGTTCGAGCTGGCCCGACGGGCTGACCTTGTCGGTCGTGTAGCCCGTCATCATCTGGTAGATGGCCGCCGTGTGATTGAACAGGCCGTTGGGCGTGTAGCTCATCGAGCGGATGAGCGTCGTCTTGTCGATGATCTCCGCCAGCTTCGGCAGGATCTCCGTGAACTGCACGCCGGGCAGCTTGGTGGAGATGTTCGAGAACGCCGACTGCACGTTCTCCGGGACGTTCTCCTTGGGATCCCATAGGTCGATGTGGCTCGGTCCCCCTTGCAGGTAGACCATCACGATCGACTTGGCCTTGTTCCAGCCAGGCCCCTGCGAAGGCGTTTCGCTCGCCCGCGCCTGGAGGTTCAGCATACCCGAGAGCGACAGGCCGAGGATGCCCGATCCGCCCACTCGGAGGACGTCCCGCCGCGTGACCCCGGCGCCCCGATCGCAGACGTCTTTGCCCGGTTGACCGGGAACTCGGATGAGCATGGCGGGAACTCCGTTGGGGAAGAGAAGCTTGCGGGTAGTTCAGTCGTTAGGTCTGAGCGGGGGACGAAAGTCCCCCGAGGTGTCGGATCGTTTACAGCGCCGAAGACTCGGGGGGGGGTACACCCCCCGCTCCGGAATGCGCTGCTTGCTTCAAGTCTTACCGGTTGAACAAAAACGACGGGTGGTTGATCAGCGCCCAGACGAAATCCTGGGCCGCGGTGAGACGTTTGTTCGTCAGTTGGCTCTCGCTGACGAGGACGTCGGCTTCGAGTTGGGCCAGTCGCGGATCGTCCTGCACGGGAGCGCTGACCGCCTTGATCTTCTCTTCGAGCATGACGAGTTTCGCGTCGGGAGGCAAAGGCTTTCGCGCCTCGGCCAGTTCCGCCGACTTCTTGTTGTAGGCCTCGTCGCGAGTCTTATAGAGCGCGATGAGTTCCGCCTTCTGCGCGTCGGTCCGCTGATCGGCAGGCGTCTTCAGCAGGGCGAACGTCTGCCCCGAGTAAGACGGTCCGACCGGCGTATCGAGCTTCGCGACCGAAATCCGGAAGCGACCGATCTGGTGCGTATCGTCGTAGACCTGCGGCAGCTCGATCTCCAGCGACGCCCCTTCGCCGTCGCCGAACGGCGCCTCGGCGTCGAACGTCAGCCAGTGCGTCTGTCCGAACGAGGGCGAGACCGCCCAGCCGTTGCCGGCGGCGTCCTTGTTGCCGTCGATCGTCGCGGCGGCGCTGAAGTTCCCCTGCGCGAAGTCGGCGTACGGGTTCTTCAACTTCACGTCGGTCTTCTTCGCCGGATCGCTCTTCGAGACCCAGCGGAGCACGAATTCCTGCAGCACGAAGTTGCCGTTATCCGCCCGGCCCGGTCCCTTCGCCGGAAGCGAGTCGTCCGCCAGCGCTTCGAAGCGAATGGCCGTCGCCCCCTCCAGGTTCATCGGCAGCGTCAGCTTGTAGGTCGCCTTCTGCCGCTTGCCGCTCAGCAGGACCGAACCGTCCTCCTGAATCGTGCCGACGGTCTCGGCGCCGAAGTCCATCGACGTGGGCGTGAGCACAGTCCAGGGATCGTTCCCCGCTGCGGCGGACCATTCGGCGATCTTCGCTTCGGCTTGGCTGTCGAGCGCCGTCATCTCGCCTTCGAGCTTCGCGACCAGGGCGAGCCGATCGGCCTCCCGCTTATCCCGGTCGGGCTTGATAGCGGCTGCGTGATCGTCGCGCTCCTTCGTGGCGGAGGCGATGGCGTCTTCGCGTTCCTTGGCCCAGACGGCCTTCAGCGTTTCGACCTCCGCCTTGCGTGCGTCGCGAGCGGAGAGCAGCGACGCGTGATCGGCATCCATTTCCAGCATGGCGTTCTTGAACGCGGCGATTTCGCTTTCCTTCGCATGGCGAGAGAAGACCCGCATCGTCAGCGCGTCGACCAGCGCCCCGTCGTCCGGAGTCTCCGCGACGAGCTTCGCGATGGCGTTATCGGACGCGCCGATCGCCTGGGCGACGTCGGGTCCGCTGACGAGCGCCATGACGGGACCGAGTTGCAGTTCGCTCGACCGCTCGCATTCGCAGGCGCTCTCGCGAGCCGGCTTGCCGAGGTTGGCCAGGAAGCCGCTCTCCAGCTTGTAGGCGCCGTCGGCGACGTTCGTCGCCTTGCCGCCGGGGATGCTGGGCTTCGATCCGGTGACCGCATAGATCGCGTCGTACAGCGCCTCGGCAGGAAGCCGGCGGGGCTTCGCATGCGAGTAGTTGACGCTGTCCCCGTCGTTCCATTGGTTCGTCTCGATCGAAAGCTGATACGTTCGCGACTTGCAGATCGTCGTGATCAGCTTCCGGACGTCGAAGTTCGATTCGACGAACTGGTTCGTCAGGTGATCGAGCAGTTCCGGATTGCTGGGCGGGTTGCCCGCGCGGATATCGTCGAGCGGTTCGATGATCCCGGTGCCGAGCAGGTAGCCCCAGATGCGGTTGGCGTACGACTTCGCGAAGTAGGGATTCTCCGGCGAGGTCATCCACGCGGCGAGCTGTTCCCGCCGCGTCGCTTCCGCCGGGACGTCGACCGAGACGTGGTACGGGAACTTCGGCGGCGCCGGCTGACCGGTCCGGTCGTGCTTCATCTCCCCGTCGCCCTTGTCGACGACGATCTCGTACAGCGGCTTGGCGCCCTCGACGGCGGTGCCGCCGATGGTCTTGTCCGCGCTGGCCGGATCCTTCTCCAGGCCGACGCGGGCGAAGTAAGCCGCCGTCTCGTAGTACTGGTCCTGGGTCCAGCGTTCGAACGGATGATCGTGGCACTTGTTGCAGTTGAACCGCACGCCCAGGAAGAGGTGCGTCGTGTTCTCCATCGTCTCCGCCGGTTCGCGGAGGATCTTGTAATACGACGCCGCGGGATTCTCCTTGTTGGAGCCCTTCGCGGTCAGGATCTCCCGCACGAACTGGTCGTAGGGGACGTTCTTTTCGACCTGCGACCGGATCCAGGCGTGGAAGGCGTTGGCCCCTTCGCCGCCCAGGAACTTGCCGTTCACCTGAAGCAGGTCGGCCCACTTGTTGGTCCAGTGATCGACGAAAGCAGGGCTTGCCGCCAGCTTGTCGATCAGCTCGTCGCGTTTGACCTGCGTCGGACGCGGATCGTCGATGAAGGCTCCCGCTTCTTCCGAAGAGGGCGGCAGACCGGTCAGATCGAAGTAGACCCTGCGAACGAACTCCGCGTCGGTGCAGAGATTCGACGGCAGGATCTTCATCACCCGCCACTTGTCGGCGACGAGCTTGTCGATCTCGCTGTTCGCCAGCTGATCTTCCCAGACGAAGCCCGAGCGATCGCCCATCACGGTCAGCGTCGCCGCGGCGTACGCGCCTTCGTAGCGAACGAGGATCGCCGCCTCGCCGCGACGAACCGTCGTGACCAGGCCCTTGTCGTCGACGGTCGCGACCTCCGTGTTGCCGCTGGAGAGGAAGGCCTCCCGCGTGACGTCGCGTTCGATGCCGTCGGTGAACGTCGCGACGACCCGGAACTGCTGCTGCGACCCGATGGCGTCGATGACCGGCGAAGAGGGCTGCACGACGATCGACTTGATGCGGGGCGCTTCGCGTTTCAGCTTGGCCCCCTGCGAAATCCACTGGTGCAGCACGCGATAGTAGGGATCGCCCGGCTGACAGAGTTGACCGCCGACGTGCGGCGTCTGGCCCGTCGCCTTGAGCAGCATCAGGCTCTTCTCGGGAAACGCGAGGTTCACCCGGCGTCCCATCAGGTCGTCGGTCAGCGCCCGCACGTCGTACTCCGCGTCGTAACCGCGAAGCGAGAGCTTGAAGCCGTTCTTCCCCGCCAGGCTGCCGTGGCACGTCCCGGCGTTGCATCCCATCTTCGACATGACCGGCGTCACGTCCTGCAGGTAGTCGATCGCGGGAAGCTGACCCTCGGCAGGGAAATCGGTCGTAACGACCTTCACGGTCGCCGTCTGATCGCCGACCTTCACGACGATCGACTGCTCGCCCGGCTTGGACGCGCGAATCAGTCCGCCCGGCTCGACGGTCGGGCCTTCGCCCTGGATCTCATAGGTAGCCAGGTGCGTTAGGTCGACGTCGCGGTCGTCGGTCGTTCGGCCGGTGACCAGTAGTTGTGCATAGGCGAACGGCCCCGAGAGCTTCGCTTGCGCCGGCTCGACCGTCAGCGCCTTCAGCGCCGGGATCGGCAGTTGCCCATCGGCAGCCGCGGCGTCGGTCTTGGCTTCCGCGTTCGTGGAGACGAAGGACGTGCCGGGGAAGAAGCCATCAGCCGCGGCGTTCTCGGTGGCGGCCGGCGCGGCGGCGATCTGCTGGGCCTCGACCGGGGCGGGCGAAAGCATTCCGACCAGCGAGCCGTACTCCGCGTCGTACACCCGTACGAGCCCATCCGAGCAGCCGACGAAGAGCTTGGAGCCGTCGCCGGAGAATCGCACGGCGTAGACCGCCGTGGGCAGGTCGATCTGATAGAGCTTCTCGCTGCCCGCCTTGACGTAGGCGGCCAGCTTCTTCTTCTCCGCATCGGTCTGCTTGTTGGTCCGCTTGCCAAGAATCTTCTTGATCGCGGGCGGCACCGTGCCGTCGAAGTCGTAGGAGAAGACGCTGACCTCGCCCGACCCGTCCAGACTGCTCCCCGCGGCGATGTACCGGGCGCTGGGGCTCACGTCGACCGACCAGATGCGGCCCTTCATCGCGGGGAGCGCCTTGATCAGGTTGGCGTTGTCGCCGATCTGCCGGGCGGTTTCCCGGAAGATGCGATAGACCTGCGGAACGCCGTCCGACCCGCCGACGACGATTTCGTTCCGCGTCGGATGCATGATGACCGAGTGGACGCCCCCCTTGAGAGCGCCGGGCGTGATCGACGTCACGTTGTCGATGAAGCGCTCGGTCGCCACCTCGGTCAGCTTGGCCGTCATGTCGCGACCGACCGAGATCAGGTGCGACCCGTCCGGCGAGAACGTCGTATCGAGCGCCCAGTCGGCATGCGCCCCCTGATAGAGCGTCTGCTCGCCGGTCGTGATATCGAACGCGCGGACGGTGTTGTCGGTGCAGCCGACGGCGACCGTCTTGTTGTCTGACGACCAGCTCGCGCCGAAGAGCGTATCGAACGTGACGGGGATCGCCCGCTCCAGCTTGCGATCGGCGACGTTCCAGATTTGAATCTCGCCCCGACGACCCGGGTCGCCGCCTGCCGCGGCCAGGTGCTTGCCGTCGGGAGAAAAGGCGACGGATTGAATCCGCTCCGACAGGCCGATCAGCCGGGCGACGCGATCGCCGTTGGTCGTGTCGAACAGGAAGACCTCGTTCAGCCCGCCCACCGCCAGGAGGTTCTCCGTCGGGGACGCGTCGAGCGCGACCAGCGCCATCGGCCGCGTATAGACGGGCGGATGCTCGGCGTCGAACTTCCGCTGGGCGTCGGCAGGCGTATCGTCCTGGGCGCCCTGCGCGATCCAGTTCTTCACCAGGTCGATCTGATCGGGACGGAGCGGATCCTTGTCCTTGGGCATCGCTGCCTTGCCGTCATGAATCGCGATCTGCGACAGCAGATAGCTCTCCTCCGGCTTGCCCGGCACGATCGGCGTCTCGGTCGACTCGCCCGGCGCCAGGAGCGCGGCGAACGAGGTCATGTCGTACTCGCCTTCGGCTTTCGACGGCTGATGGCAGCCCTGGCACGACGCCTGCAGGATCGGTCGCACGTCGCGGAAGTAGCTCACCCCGTTCGAGGCCGGGGCCGCTTCCTCGGCGGCAAGAAAAGCGCCAGGAAGGAGCGCCGCGAGAAGCGCTAGCGACGACCGGCGAAAAGCGTGCATGAACGTCATATCGATCGCTGCCTGAATCGCGCGTCGTCCGTCCGCGAGCGAGTCGCGAACCGTCGAGGCGGGGTTACTATGCGGGCGGGATGTCGGGGAGGGAGAGCTTCTTGTTCGCGTGCGTCGTCGGTCCCTGGCGAGCGGAGGGCGTGAGCCCTCCGTGGAGACCGACACGTCACGCGTCGATTGCTGATCTTGAGGGCTTACTTGTGCCATGCCCGCGTCGCGAAGCAGCGCGGGCATGCCGTCAGCGCCGAACCTCACGCACCGTTCTCACGGCCGTGACGGGTAGCGCCTTTCGAACCTGAATCGAGCCTTCGCACGCGACCGTTCGTCATGCGAACGCCGTGGCGGTTTCGAACGTCGGCAGAGCCGGTTCGCGATCGGAGACGCGTCAGGCGACCCGCGCGAACCATTTCGCGACGAAGAAGCGCCGGGATACGTGTCTACGCCGATCCGTCGACCCATCGAGGTCGCGGTAGCCGAGAGCGTCGGCAGGCGGGTGCGGAAAGTCCTTCCGGAAGCAAACTCCGAACGGGCCGCCGCAAACCGAATCCTACTGCATCCGTCCCCGCCGATCAACCGTTTTTTGCACTATCTCCCCGCAAGGGGGCGATGGGGCACGTTACGGCCCTCCTCGCTCGCCTGATCCGCCAAGCAATCGAGTTTTCTGCTTCGACCAACTGCTTCGACGTCGAATGCGGAATTCGGAAACGCGACCGGTTCGTCCGGCCGCGTTCTTCGCGACAGCGCACTCTGCGAGTGAGCCCTTCCCTACGCGTCGTCGTCCGCGGTGACGAGAGCCGATCCGACGACCTCCTGGCGGTAGTTATGAGGCATGGCCTCGTACCGGCAGAAGTCCATCGAGAAGGTCCCCTGTCCGGCGGTCATGCCGGTCAGCGTTCGGGCGTAGCCGGAGAGTTCCCGCAGCGGCGCTTCGCAGTTGACCACCTGCACGCCGGCGCCGAGCGATTCGCTGCCGAGCACGCGCCCGCCGCGGGCGGAGATGTCGCCGTAAATGTCGCCGACGTACTGCTCCGGCACGGTCACCTCCAGCTTCACGATCGGTTCCAGCAGCGTCGGCGAGCATTGCTCGAAGACGTGCTTGAACGCCATTCGCGCGGCGGTCTTGAACGCCTGCTCGGAACTGTCGACCGGGTGGTGCTTGCCGTAGAAGACCTCGACGCAGATGTCCTGCACGCGGCAGCCGGCGATGACGCCCGTCTCCAGGCGTTCGTGGAAGCCCTTCTCGATCGCCGGCAAGAAGTTATGCGGGATCGAGCCGCCGACGATCGAATCGACGAACAAGAAGTGATTCGCCTCGTCGTACTTCCAGGACTTCATCTGCGCCAGATGGTTCTCTTCGAAGAACTGTTCCGGCGTCTGACCCGTCGGGAAGGGATACATGCGGATGTGGACCTCGCCGAACTGCCCCCGACCGCCGGTCTGTTTGCGGTGGCGATAGGAGCCTTCCCCTTCGGACTGAATGGTTTCGCGATAGGGGATTTTCGGCGCGTGGGTCTCCACGTCCAGCTTATCGCGACGGTGGAGGCGTTCCTGGATCAGCGTGAGATGCCGCTCGGACATCCCGTTCATGACCAGTTCCTTGGTCTGCGGATCGCGATCCAGCCGGAACGTGGGGTCCTCCTCCAGGATCTTGTGCAGCGCGACGGAGAGCTTCGCCTCGTCCCCGCGACTCTTGGGCAGCACGGCCAGTCCGACCATCGGCGTCGGGAAGACCATCGGTTCGAGTTCCACTTCGCCGAGCAGAGTGCCGGTGTGCAGATCGTCCAGCTTCGCGATGGCGATCATTGCGCCCGGGCCGGCCGATTCGACCGGCGTCGCCTGTTCGCCCTGGATGTCGTACATCGCGTGCAGGCGGACGTTCTTCCGCACGCCGGAGGCATGTACGCCTTCGTCCTTCTTCAGCGTGCCGGAGTAGACCCGCACGAAGCTGAGCTTGCCCAGATACGGATCGATGCGCGTCTTGAAGACCCGCGCGACGATCTCGCCCTGCGGTTCAGGATGCAGTTCGACCGTCTCTTCGCCGCGGGTCGCCTTCAGGGGGAAGTCCTCGGGCGAACGACCATGATCGGCGATCAGCTTCAGGAAGCTCTTCACGCCGCAGCCCGTCCTGCCGCAGGCGAACGCCAAGGGCACGACTTCGCCCGAGTGGACGGCGTCATGCAGCAGCGTGCGGAGAGTCTCCTGCGACGGCATTTCCCCGTCGAGATACTTCTCCAGTACGGATTCGTCCCGTTCGACGAGGGTTTCGATCAGCTCCGCGCGCAGGGCCTCGACGTCGGCGACCTGCGACGAGGCGCCTTCGTCGTCGATCAGGTCGATCGTGCAGGAGCAGGCTTCGCCCAGCGCGTCGGGCACGTTGACGACGACGCAGCGCTTGCCCCAGAGGCCGCGGACCTGGTCCAGCAGGCCCTCGACGTCGATGTCCGTGCGGTCGATCTTGTCGATGACGATGAACCGCGACAGGCCCAGCCGTTCCGCATGCTGCTGCGCGCGGCGGGTGTTGACCTCGACCCCCGCGTGGGCGTCGATTACGACGACGGCGTTCTCGACCGCGTAGAGCGACTCGATCAGTTGCCCGACGAAGTCGACCCGGCCGGGGGCGTCGAGAACCTGAAAGCGCTTGCCCTCGAACGGGAAATGGACGAGCGTCGCCTCGACCGAATGATGGTGCGCCTTCTCTTCGGGGTCGAAGTCGCAGACGCTCGTTTCGCGATCGACGGAGGGTTCAGCCGAGACGGCGCCCGTCTCGAAGAGCATCCGGTCGGCGAGCGTCGTCTTTCCGCACGAGCCGTGACCGCACAGAACCAGATTCCGATAGTCGGACGCGTGGACAGCCATGAGGCGTCTCCTGAGATAAGAAGAGGAGTTCGCTTCCCTGCTTCCCAATCCCGGCAGGCGCTTCGTGCACCGGTCGGCGGGCGGCAGGCGAGACTCGCTCGTTCTCAGCAGGAGACCCTCGAACGCCGGGAGGCGGTCGAGGGAAAGTCAGGCGCTGGGCGGGCTGGCCTGTCGCAAAAGGTGTCCTTCCCCTCGACCGATGGCGAGGGCGTCTTCCAGTTCGATGGCTCCTTCGTAAAGAGCGCGTCCGACGATGCAGCCGTCGAGGCCGACGCCGGCGAGCGCATGAAGATCGTTCAACGCGGTCACGCCGCCCGAGGCGACCACGGGGGTCTGGACCGCTTCGCACATGGCGCGCATCGCCTCGACATTCGCGCCCTGCATCATTCCGTCGCGCGCGATGTCGGTATAGACGATGCCCGCGAGCGGCAGATGGTCGACCGCCCGGGCGGCTTCCAGCACGTCGCGGCCCGACGATTCGATCCAGCCGTGCGTCGCGACGAAGCCGTCCTTCGCGTCGAGTCCGACGACGATCTTGCGCGGGTACTTCGTCGCCATCTCTTCGAGCCAGGCGGGATCGGTCATCGCCTTGGTGCCGACGACCAGGCGGCAGATTCCCAGGTCGAGCAGGCGAGCGATCGTCGCCTCGTCGCGGACGCCGCCGCCGAGCTGCACCTGAACGTCGGGGTGAATGCGTTTGACCGCGGCGACGATGCGGCGAATGGCGTCGCCGTTGGCGGAGCTGCCGTCTTTCGCGGCGTCGAGATCGACGACGTGCAGGTGCCGCGCGCCCTTCGCGATGAAAGATTCGGCGACGGCAGCGGGGTCGTCCGAGAAGGTCGTCATCCGGTCGTAATCGCCTTGGCGAAGACGAACGGCTTTCCCGTGTCGCAGGTCGATTGCCGGCCAGATATGCATCAGGCGAATCCGTCTCTTCTCAGGCGACCAGGGCGCATTCTGCGCCTGGTTCAGGTCAGGGGCAAGGTAATTCTGAACGCGTCTCGTTTCGTAGGGCTGGCGCCCTCGCCTGCCATGCGGCTGGTACGAGCTTCGTGGCAGGCGAGGGCGCCAGCCCTACAGGAGGAGCTAATCCTCCGTCCGTCTTACCTTCTCGTACCGAATCTTGCATCCGTGGGCGAAGGTCTCGGTCGTCTCCGACGCCTTGCCGGCGAGGGCGGCGGCGACGGCGTCTTCCAGATACGTCTTCTTCACCTTCGAAGCGGCGCTGGAATCGTCCATCGCGCCCATGTAAAGAATCGTGCGTTCGGGCGAGAGGACATAGAACTCCGGAGTGGCGTAGGCCCCGAACGACTTCGCGACGACCTGCGTTTCGTCCTGCAAATACGCGAAGGGGAACTTCTTCTCCTCGGCCCGCTCCTTCATCTTTTCCAGACTGTCGGCAGGGACCTTGTTCGGGTTGATCGCCACGACCGCGACATCGCCCTTGTGCTTCTCGGCGAGGGCGACGATCCGATCCTCGTAGTCCTGGGCGATCGGGCAACTGTTGCAGGTGAAGACGACGACCAGAACCTTGGCGTCGAAGTCGGCGAGCGACTTCTTCGTCCCGTCGACCGCGGGCAGCGGCTCGAACTCGGGCGCCTTGTCACCGACGCTCAGCACGTCGTTGTACTTCCCGGCCAGCGCCGGACTCGCGACGCCGAGCGACAGCGCGATCAGGAAAGCGAACAGCAGGCGGGTCATCGGGATCTCCCGATCGAAGTAGCGAAGGAACTTGTCCGCTCCAGTTTACCCCGCGTCGCTGCATCGTGCCGACGGCGGTCGTTCTTGTAGCGGTTCGACCAGTCTTCCCTGTCACTTGTGGCATGCCCACATCGCGCCAGCAGGGTGGGCATGTAAGGTTCGGCCGGCCTTAAACATGCCCACCCTTCCTTCGGAGATGTGGGCATGCCACACAGAGCCTTCGACCTGACCTACGGAAGACGCCGTTCTAGAACCGCATCTCCGCTCCGCCGAAGATCGAGAAGCCGGCGGTCGCGAATCCGCCTGCTTCCTGATAGTTCTCGCCGAAGACGTTGTCGATCCGTCCGAACAGTGTCGTCCTTTCGCTCATGCGATAGTTCGCGTTGGCGTAGCAGACGATGTAGTCCTTCAGGTAGAGCCCGCCGAACGCGGTCGGAAAGTCCAGCCGCTCGCTGACGTAGAGCGTCGTGAAGGACGTATCCAGGCGGTTATCCAGCCAGGGCCGCTGCAGCGTGACGGACGTCTGGTGTCGGGGTCGCCGGGGCAGGATCTCGTTGTTGTCCAGATCGAGCGAGTCGGTGTAGGTATAGTTCCCCGTCATCGACCAGACGTCGGTCAACTGCACGAACAGGCTGGTCTC
Source organism: Lignipirellula cremea (assembly GCF_056501455.1). Classification (NCBI taxonomy): domain Bacteria; kingdom Pseudomonadati; phylum Planctomycetota; class Planctomycetia; order Pirellulales; family Pirellulaceae; genus Lignipirellula; species Lignipirellula cremea. The sequence goes on along the minus strand of NZ_CM151415.1, from coordinate 2,010,625 downwards.
CACGCCGTGGGCCTGCGAGTTCGCGAGGTTGACGTTCGCGTTCGTGGCGAAGTCGTACACGATCAGGTCGCGGAAGCGGTTGTTGAAGTACGTCACGTCCCAGACCGCCACTCCGTCCGCGAACGTCGTCTCGTACCCGACGTCCCAGCCCTTGCTGAACTCGGGTCGCAATCCGGGGCTGAGCGTGAAGAGCGACTGCGCCAGCGACGGGGCGCGAAAGCCGGTCCCGGAGCTCGCGTGCAGACGACCTCCCACCTCAGGCGCGAGGTAGGCGCCCGTCACGCGATAGGTCGTGGCGGAGCCGGCGACGCTGTGCTCGTCCCGACGAACCGCCGCGGTGAAGAAGAGCCGCTCGCCCCAGGCGAAGCGATCTTCCAGGAAGATGCCCGTGTCGAACTGACGCGCGGTCGGATCGAACGTGGAAAACGCCTCTTCGTGCGCGTAGTCGACGCCGCCGACGAGCGTGTTCTCAGGCAGCAACTCCGCCTCGAACGTGTAATCGAAGGTCTGCGTTCGCCCATGGAACAGGGGCACGCCGAACGCACCCGGATCGGTGTCCTGGCGATCCTGATCGGCGACGTCGAAACCGACCCGCTGGACGAACGCCCCGCCGAGGCCGTCGTGCTGAAGTTGCACGCGCTGAAAGAACTGCTTCGACAGATTCCGGCGGATGGGGTTGTCGACGCCGAAGTCGTCGATCTCCGTATCGCCGTCGATGTACCGCATCACGTAATCGAGATTCAGGTCGTTCCCGAGGTTCCAGCCCAGGCGTCCCGAAAGCGTGCCGAGGCCGAAGCCGTCGGCCTCGGTTCCGCCGTCGACCTGGGAGAAGCCGTCCGTGCCGTAGTACGATCCGCCGAACGAGTAGTAGAAGCGCTCGTTGCCGCCCGAGACGTTGACCGCTTCGCGATGCGTCCCGAAGTAGCCCCCCTGCGCTTCGACGCGAGCGGTCGCGGGACCGTTGCCGCGCTTGGTGATGATGTTGATCACGCCGCCGATCGCGTCGGAGCCGAAGCCCGCGCTCTGGGGGCCCCTCAGGATCTCGATCCGTTCAATGTTGTCGACGGCCAGGTTGCCGAAGTCGAACGCCCGCGTCGGATTGCTGGCGTCGTTCATCGGGATGCCGTCGAGCAGCACCTTCGTATGTTCCGAGTTGGCGCCGCGGATGAAGACGCTGGCCGCGCGACCCGGTCCGCCGCTCTGCACGACGTTGACGCCAGGCGCGTGACGCAGAATCTCAACGACCGTCGGATATCGCGACTGGCGGATCTGTTCCTCGGTGATGACCGTGACGGAAGTTCCCGTCCGGACCGCGGCGATCGGCGCTCCGCCGGGCGAGACAAGATCGCCGCGGGTCAGCGGTTCTGCCGGAAAGCGATCGGGCGATCCGCCGGTCGCAGAGCCGGCCGAACCGACGGCCTCGGGACCGGACGACAGGGCAGTCGACGGTTCCGCCGCGGGAGCTCGTTCGCCGACGACGCGAGTCTCCGGCAGCAGCGGCAGGTCGCCGGTCATCGGCGGCGCAGGGGGGGGCTCCGGCGCAGCGACGGGGGGAGACTCGACCGTCTCTTCGCCGTTCGCGTCCTCGACCACGATGGGCGGTACGACCGGCGGCTGAGCCTGCGCGTCAGGAGCGAACGCGAACGTCGCCGCTCCGCCGATCGCGGGTCCGGCGACGAACGAAAACAGAGCGCGACGGACCGCGAACGCGGTTCCGCGCGAGAGAGGCACATCCATGCAGCATCGCTCCGTCGATCTTGCGCCGGCAGCGCGGCAGGCTCGCTCTCGTTTTCCGAACGAAGAATCGATGCCTGACGATCGCTTGCCGCGGCGTCCATTCGCCGAGTCGCCGCGAGCGAATCCGTTTCGCCCGTCGCGTCGACACGCAGTCCGTTCGGCGTGCCTCTCAGCGTCTAGCGAAAGGATCGAGCGGATCGTGCCGGCGGCGCCGTTCTTCTGGCCGGGCTGTCGCTTCAGGCACGATCGTCGCGGCGGGCAGCATGCACGCGACTCGCGCGATCGTCGCACCGCGACTTTCACGCGCCTTCCCGCCGACCCCTACGACCGGAACCGTTCAGCCGCGTCCTGCAAGCCTACGTCGATCGCACGGCATAAAGGAATCGCGCGTAGCCGATCTCGGCGGCGTTCTTCATCAGTTCGACGTTGACCCACGCGACCGCATCGGCGAAGGGGCGATCCTGGAAGGGCCAGCGCGTTCGATCGGTCGAACGCAGGTCGTCGTCGGAGAGGCGTTCAAGCTCCGACCGCCAGCGATCGTGCAGTTCGCCGATCCACGACCGGACGGCATCGGCAGAGCCTGGCCACACGACGTCTTCGCGTTTGAGCTTCCCGTCGTCGAAGGCATGGTCGAGCGCCGTCGACCACCAGAAGCCGATGTGCCACGTCAGCCAGGCGATGCTGGGCGGGCCGAGGTCGTAGCCCTCATGGTCGGGCCACTCGGCTCGCCAGACGCCGTCAGTGCCCTGCTGAACTTGTAGGCCTTTCGCCGCAGGTCGCCAGAGACATTCTTCGGTGGAGAGGCCTTCGAGGTGGTAGCTCGTCAGCGCCCACGCGATATCGAGTTGACGCAGCAGACAGTCGCGAAGTTCGTCAGGCATAAACAGATTAGGAAAGCTCGCTGTCAGTCGGCGATGCGAGCATCGGTGACGCCCGACGTTTCGGACCGAGCCCACTCCAGCACGTAGGCGCCGAGAAGGTCCAGGCACTCGTCATGCGGGCGGCGTCCGGTCAGCCAGTTGAAGAGCCCGTACTGCTCGATGTCGACATACCACTCTTCGCCGACCTGCATCACGATCTGGAAGCGACGACCGTGCAGCGTCGCATGCATCTCCCAGCCGTAGAAGCTGCGTTCGTACGTCTCAGTGCAATCGACCCCGCGACTGATCAAGCGATCGCGAATCTGGTCGAGAAAGTAACGGGAGGGTCTCTCGACTTCGTACTCATGCACGCCGGTCAGCGCTTCGTCCTCATTCGTGAAGCGGATCGAAACGCGGCGAGACATCGTGCTCCGCTTCGCAGACGGCCTCGGGGGACTTTCGTCCCCCGCTCGGAAGCAGATCGAACGCCTACTGCAACTGCATCAGCTCGCCGGCGCCGGCGTGGGCGGTCTTCACGGCGCCGAACATCGTGAAGGGGCTGACGTCGTAGATGGCGACGTCGATCAGGTTCCCGATCAGGCGGGGCTGGCCGTCGAAGACCACGATCCGGTCGCACTTCGTGCGTCCGGTAAGCTGGATCGGGCCGTCGAAGCGGGCGAGGGCGTCGGCTTCGTCGCGGGCGTCGAAGATCGGGTCCTCCGTTTCGCGGGCTTGTCGCTTGCTGGGGCCTTCGACGAGGATCTCGACGGTCTGTCCGATGAAGGGGACGTTCATCTCCTCGCTGATCTCGTTCTGAATCGCCAGCAGTTCGTTGTTCCGGCGCTGCTTGACCTCGAACGGGACGTCGTCGGTCAGGCGCTCCTCGGCCTTCGTGCCGGGGCGTTCGCTGTACTTGAAGATGAAGCTGTTCTTGAAGCGGCATTCGCGGAGCAGGTCGACCGTCGCCTGGAACTCCGCCTCGGTTTCGCCCGAGAAGCCGACGATGAAATCGCTCGACACGGCGTAGCCCGGCACGCTCTCGCGAATCCGCTGCATCATGTCGCGGTACTCTTCGACCGTGTAGCCGCGCTTCATCCGCTTCAGCACGTCATTCGATCCGCTCTGGGCCGGGACATGCAGGTAGGGCGAAACCTTCGGCAGCTCGCGAATCGCCGTGAGCAGGTCGTCGGTCATGTCTTTCGGATAGTTCGTGACGAACTTGATCCGCTTCAGTCCGTCGATGGCGGAGAGCTGCTCGAGCAGATCGGAGAGCCGCGTCGTGACGCCGCCGTCGCGATAGCGATACGAATTGACCGTCTGCCCGAGCAGGGTGATCTCCAGCGTCCCCTGCTCGACGAGGATCCGTGCCTCTTCGACGATCTGCGCGGGCGGTCGACCCTGTTCGGGACCTCGGGTCATCGGCACGATGCAGTAGGTGCAGAACTTGTCGCAGCCGATCTGAATCCGCAGGAACGCCTGCGCGGGGCTGGGCCGCATCGAGGGATCGCGAAGCGGATCGAACGTCTCGTGACTCCGTTTGATCTGTTCGAGCGTTCCGTCGTTTCGCTTCCGGCTGAGCGCTTCGTAGCGGCCGGGCTGGATCTGATACTTCTCGATCAGCTCGGGCGTCTGGTGCAACTGCCCCGGTCCGACGATCAAATCGACGAAGGGCGCCCGCTCGAAGATCAGCTTCTGATCTTTCTGTGCCATGCAGCCCAGCACGCCGAGCACGGTCTCCGGGCGACGCTTCTTCAGGTCGCGCAGGCGCCCGAGCGCGCTGTAGGTCTTGTTCTCCGACTGCTCGCGTACGGAGCAGGTGTTGAACAGGATGACGTCGGCGCCTTCGACTTCGGCGGTCAGTTCGTATCCCTGCCGGCGGAGACTGGCGACCACCATCTCGCTGTCCAGCATGTTCATCTGGCAGCCGACGGTTTCGATGTAAAGCTTCTTCGACATGGCGACGCGAAGGGGCGGACGGCTCGCTCGATCGATCCCCGCGCACTCGTTCGCTGGATCGTCGGCGCCGGTTCCGGGCGGTTCCGGTAAAGCCTTTCATCGTACGCGTAGGGGCCGTTCCTGTCGCGGGGAATCAGGGGACTCTGCCTGCAGAGACCGGCGACGACCGGTTTCGCCGGATCGGGACGCGAGAGCGTGACGATTCTCCTCCGCATACGGCCTCTACTCGCGGAAGCTGTGCGGAGTGGGCAAAGGACTCCGCAAGATCGCGGAACGCCGGAAGCGCTCGATCTTCGTACGGGCGAGACTCTTCCCGAAACCCCTGTCGCACGCGGGAAGCGGGTCGCGAGAGCGCCCTCGGGAATCGCGATTTCTCGCTCGCCGGCGCTCCGATAAGCACCTCGTCGAGGCGATGCAGCGTGCGTCGCAGCGTCCGGACGAATGCATTTCTGAACGCATGCCGGGCCGCTTCTCGAATTCCCCAGTCATTCCCGCCCCATCATGGAGGAGGAAACATGAAGTTTCCCTTGAAGGCGTTCTTCTCGGTTCTCGCATCCGCGGCGCTCTGCGTCCCGGTCTTCGCGAGCGAACCGGGCGGCGTCATCCGTTTCGTCGCGGACGAAACGGTCAGCGTCGCGCAGTCCGAGACGTACGAGCCGGGCGTCATCGCCCAGGTCGGACATCATGCGGCTGCCTGCGGTTGCGACACGAGCCCGGCTTGCGGCTGCGACCTCGCCACCGCTCCCGCCTGCGGTTGCGAGCCGACCTGTGCGGCTCCGTCGTCGTGTGCCGGGGGCCACTGCGGTCACCGGAAGCACCTCGGCATCCTGAACCTGCTGGGGCTGCATAACTGCGGCCACAAGCAGACCTGCTGCTCGACGCCGTCGTGTGCGGCGGAACCGGCTTGCGGTTGCGAGGTCGAAGCGGCCTGCGGCTGCGAACCGACCTGTGCCGCTCCGGCTCCCGCCTGTGCGGCTCCGGCGTGCGGTTGCGAACCGACCTGCGGCGTCGCGACCTCGTGTGCGTCGTCGTGCTCGGGCGCCCGTCACTGCGGTCACCGTCGCAGCCTGCTGGACGTCCTCTTCTCGTGCAAGCAAAAGGGTTGCTGCTCGGCTCCCTCGTGCTGCGAAGAGCCGGCGTGCGGTTGCGAAGTGGAAGCGGCCTGCGGCTGCGAACCGACTTGTGCGGCGGCTCCGGCTTGTGCGGATAGCTGCAGCGGAAGCTACGGCGGACGGAAGCATTGCTGCCACCGCCCGATCCTGTCGCTGCTCGGCCTGCACCGCTGCGGCGGCCATGGTCACTCGGGCTGCTGTGCCGAAGTCGCTTGTGCGGCCCCGGCCTGCGGCGTCGAGCCGAACTGCGGCGTGAACTACGCCTCGCCCGGTTATGCGTCGCCGGCTTATGCGGAACCGATGTCGGCTCCGGCCACGATGCCGATGCCGACGATCGAACCGGAGCCGACGCTGGCCCCGGCGATCGAGGACGTGCCTCCCGCTCCTTCGCCTTCGGACGTCCCGGCTGGCGGAGCGGACGTTTCCTCGAGCCGCAGCAAGTGGTACTCGGTGAAGTAAGGTCTGCGAAGCGATCGTGAACGCGAGCTTCGCCCCTCGCTCACTCACGACCGAACGGCGCGACTCCTAAGTTCGACTTCCTGATCTTCGCCGTCGCTGCACGACGCCGTCCGGTTCATTCCGGGCGGCGTTTTTCCGTGCGCTCGCCCATACGATTGCATTTAACTGCCGTGAGAACTTCTTCCCACTTCGCGAAGACGGAGGCGGGCGAGAAGCGGTCGCGAACGTCCTGCGCTCGCCGGGCGCAGGCGATGCGGAAGGCGTCGTCACCGATCATGCGATGCAGCGCTGCCGCGAGCGCGAACGTGTCGCCGGTCTCGATCAGCAGGCCGTCATGTCCGGGGCGAATGACGTCGGACGGACCGCTGCGGCAATCGAACGAGATCGTCGCCAGACCCGCCGCCATCGCTTCGACCAGCACGTTCGGAAAACCTTCTCCCCGTGACGGAAGTACGAAGATCTTCGCCGCGCGGAATCGTTGGGCGGGGTCGCTGGCCCACGGGAGCATCTCGAACTGGCTGCCGAGTCCCGCGTCGGTCGCCTGACGGAGCAGAGCCTCCCGTTCCGGACCCTCGCCCACCAGGCGCAGGCGCCACTCGGGCCATCGCGGCGCAATCTGGGCGAACGCCTCGATCAGCAGGTCGAACCCCTTCGGACGGTCGAAGCGCCCCATCCCGAGCACGATCGTCTCGCGCTCTGAATCGTGCGGCGCTTCTCCCCCATCGCCGGCGGCGGACCAGCAGGCGTTCGGGACGACGAACACCGGCGCCTTGTTCGCGACGCTCTCCGCCCATGCGAGAAATCCCTGGCTGGGAATTACGACCGCGTCGGTCGTCGGATAGGTCCAGCGTCGCAAGGCGGACCAGATCGGCTCCCGGGCGCGGGACCGAGGATCGCTCCGTTCCGAAACGATGAGCGGAAAGTTCCGCCGGCGAAGCGCGAGCGCGGCGAGCACGTTCGTCCGGTCGTTGAAACTGACGACCGCGTCGGGGGCGAACGCAGCGACCGATTCACGAATCCGGCGGACGCGTTGCCGATTGGCGCCGATCGCGGCGAGCGGACCGCGCGAGTGACCCAGGCAGTCCAGACCGATCCGCTCGACGCCCGGTCCGACGCTAAAGCGGTCGTCCTTCGCGGAAGCCAGCGTCACGAGCGCCGTCGGATAGCCGCAGGCGGCCCAGTGCGCGGTCAACTCGACGGCGACCTTCTCGCTACCGCCGGCCGAGAGCCCGTGGATAAGAAACAGCCGGCGCTGCGGCGGCGATCCGGCGGACGCGGCAGGAATCGGCGATACCGGCTGGTTCATCGGGCAGGCATGACTGACCGGCGACTGCCGGGGCAGGGGGGAACGTCACCGACGCACGCGCGACGGAAGGCTTCGACCTCTCCTTCCGTGCGAGGCGTTGGCACGCATCTCGTCCGCGAGGCTCCCGCGCGGCGGACGTTTCGGCTCGCGATTCGATCAGGCGCGGGCTCCCCCCGCGGCGAATCGGACGCAACCGAGAATATCGCAGACCCGCTTCCTCGCTATTCGCACGACCGCTGGGGCGTCCGGTCGGCAGCGCTGAGGAAGTCGGGACGCTGGAGACGCGAAGCCGCCGTGACGCGGTACGACGTCCCCCCCGTTGTCGGTCGCCGCATTCCCTCCCGCGGCGACGAACGTTTCATCGGGCGAAGCGCGGCGAACTCTGCCGGTCGTCGGCGAAAAGTCCGATTCTGCGGGCCGGAACGGCGCGGGCTAATCGGTTCGCTCGGGGCGAATGCGTCCGAGGTCGGCTCCCTTCGACGAATATAATCCTGGTGCCACTCTCTTCTTAGCAGCCCGTTGATTATCTCAATGGGCTGCGTTCGCCGAACGGATGCGGCGCCAGAACAGCGGCTTTTCCGCTGTTCTGCGAGGCGAGAGAAACTTGTTTCGAACTTGCCGAGCGTGATTGTCGCCACGACGGCGAATATCAACGGGCTGTTACGGGATCGCGAGTCTCGATGCGAACGCTGGTTCTGAAGTGCAAAGCTCCGGCCTGGTTCGATCCGGAAACGCAGAAGTACGAACTCTGCCCCGGACGGATCGAGGCGACCGTCGACCAGGCGGGTCGCAAACTCGATTGTCCGGTCTGCGACGCGCCGATCGACGTCCCCTCCGCGGCATTCTTCGAGGACCTGGCTCCGCGGCAGGAACCTGATGCGCCGGCGCCAGGTCTCGACGACGAGTTTCAACTGGCGCCGCTCGTCCCGCGAACGCACGGCGTTCCTTCCGCGTCGGCTCCTCGAACTGCCGGCCAGGGGGCGAAGGGGACGATCGCGAGCGTCAAAGCGGCTCAGGCGACTGCGACTCCGACGCAGGCCTCGCCGACCCCGGCGAATGAGGCCGCGAAGGCTCCCGCCCAGGCGGTTCCTTCCAAGGCCCCTGATCAGGCGAAGAAGTCGCCGGAGGACGAGCCCCTCAGCGTCGGCGATCTGTCGGCAGGCGATGACGACGAAGGCGGCGCCCCGACGCCAATCCGACAAGCGGAGCAAGATCCCTGGCTGACGTTCGCGAAGGACGATGATCCGCCGCCGATCAACACTCGCGTCAAAGCGCTGATGGATGACGACGACGCGGAGGACTACCGGGTTTCCGCGGCGGCGGTCCCGCCATCGGCTCCGACGTCGGCGACGTCATCCCGAGCCCATGCGCCCGTCTATCAGGGGGACGCCTATGACGAATACGTCGCTGGCTCCGCCGCGGGCTCCGACGAAGAAACTGCGGCTTCGACGGGAACAGGCGGCGCAGGGGCGGGGATCGACCTCGGCAACTTCGCGGTCGACGATACTCGGCCCCAGGGACCGGCGGACGACTGGCTCTCCGCGCCGCTTCCAGGAGTGGGGCCGGTGCCGGCGGGCTTCGACACGGCGCCGCTCGCTGCTTCCGTGACTGGATCAGGCCACCTGACGGACGCCTCGCGCGTGCTCGCGCCGGCGAAGACGGAGTGGGTTCCGCGTCACCGAATTTTGGCCGCGCAGGAGGTCGCCTGCCCACAGTGCCGCGCACCGCTGCAGCGCGATGTGGAACTGTGCGACCGGTGCGGGTACCACCTGCGACTCAAAAGGGTGGTGAAGAACTACAAGGAGCCGAAGGAGCAGGTCGGGGGCTTCGACTTCTGGCTCAAGCAGCATCTTCACGAACACGCGACCGTCGCCGGCCTGAAGGTGCTTTTCTGGGTGCTGGTTCCGATCGGCACGCTGGCGGCTATCACGATCCTGTGGTCCGTGATCGGGCTCTTCGCGTTCTGCCTGGTCGTGCCTGTCGGGATGGCGGTCGTCGTGCTGACGGCGGCCTGCCTGATCCCCGGCCCCCGCGGCTCGGACCCGTTCAATCCCTGGTGGGCCATGCTTCAGATCCAGCGGCTCTCCGGGTGGAAGTTCTTCCACAAGTCGACGATCCCGCTGGGCGTGATCGAACGCAGAACGCGAGACTTCGACGACGCGGCGCTCGATCACATGCCGGAGCTCGAAACGACCGACGTGCTCGACCTGGAGGGCTCGTCGGTGACGGACCAGGGGATCGCCATTCTGCGGTTCTACAAGAACCTGAAGTTCCTCGTCGTCCGCGACACGCAGGTCACCGCGCTCGGCGTGCAGAACCTGCAGTACGAGTTTCCCGAATTGCTGATCTGGCGGTAGAGGCAACTAAGACCGCTTCCATTCCCCGTCGACGAGTCGCCAGAGGCCGTCGATGCGGGGCTCGTCGGTCAGCCACGCGGGCAGGCGGTGGGATCTCACGGCGTCGTAGCAGTCGAGCGTCGTGAAGCGGACGATCGAAGTCGGAATGCCGACGGCGGTGAAGCCGGGGTGTCCCGTGGAGGGGTAGGGTCCGCCGTGATTCATCGCGGGCGAGACCGCGACGCCGGTCGGCATCTTGTCGTTGAGCAGTCGCCCGCAACGCCGGCGGAGGAGGGGCTCGATCGCGTCGTACGTCGCGTCGTCGGCGCCGTCCTTCGCCGAATAGACGCACGCGGTCAGCGAGCCCTCTACGCTAGCGCAGATCTCCGAGAGCTGGTCCGGATCTGCGACGCGCACGATCAGCGCCGCGTTGCCGAAGGCCTCCCGCTGAAACTTGTCGGGCTGCTGCAGGAAGGCCTGACCGTCGACTTCCAGCAGAACGTTGGGCATCGAGAAGGCGGTCGGATGGGGCGCTCCGCCGGTCGTGAGCGCCTTGGCACCGCTGGCGGAGATCGCTTCGACGCTGCGGGAGAGTCCGTCGAGCACGCCTTCGTTCAACAGGCATCCGCCCGGGGCCGCGTCGAACTTCTTCGCGACCGCATCGACGAAAGCCTGGGCTTCTTCGCACTCCACGAGCAGCACGACGCCTGGATTGGTGCAGAACTGACCGGCGCCCATCAGGACGCTGCCGACGAATTCGTCGGCCAGTTCCGCGCCTCGTTCCTTCAGAGCTCCCGGCAGGATGGCGACGGGGTTGACGCTCGAAAGTTCCAGATAGATCGGTTTGCCTGCGCGGTCGGCGGCCTCCTTCAGAGCGAGCCCGCCCCGCCGACTTCCGGTGAAGGCGGTCGCGCCGACGCGGGGATCGGCGACCATGCGAAGGCCGTCGGCGGGATCCATCCCGTACAGAACCTGCACCGTCGAAAGCGGCAACCCCGTGGCGTGCAACGCGCGATGGGCCGCTTCCGCGAAAAGCTGCGTCGTGCGCGGATGGCTGGGATGAGCCTTCGCGATGACCGGGCAATGGGCCGCGATCGCCGCGGCGAAGTCGCCGCCCGAGACGCTGCCGAAGGCGAACGGGAAGTTGTTCGGCCCCATGACGACGACCGGTCCGATGCCCGAGCGGGCGCTGCGGATGTTGGCCTTCGTGTCGAGGATCGGCGTGCGCCAGTTCTCCGTCCTGGCGGCCTGGGCGGCGAGGCGAAGCTGATTCGTCGTGCGCGGCAGTTCGACGTCCGCCAGCCGCGGCGACTTGGGATAGCCGGTCTCCGCGTGAGCGGCTTCGACGAGCCGATCCTTCTCCTTTTCGATCTCGGTCGCGTACGTTTCGAGGAACTCGGCGATCTTCTCGCCGGGCAGCACAGCAAGCTTCTCGAACGCCTGCTGCGCGGCCTCGAGCGCGGCATCGACGTCGGACCACGCGCTGACGGGAAACTCCGCGTCCGCCGTCTTGCGCGTCATGGGGTCGACGGCGCGAAACGATCCCGCCGCTTCCGCGGCACGCCAGATTCCGGCGATCAGTACAGGTTCCATGTTGGCTTCTACCTGAGCGGAGGGCGTGAGCCCTCCGAGGAATGCAGAATGTCGTTCCGGCTCGAGAACTCGGAGGGCTCACGCCTTCCGCTCAGACGTTCAGACCGTCGCCTGAACGACGTGATTCGAGAGTTCGCCGATGCCGTCGATCTCGATCCGCATGACGTCGTCGGTCTGAAGCGTGAACGACGAGTCGGGCACCACGCCCGTGCCGGTCAGAAGGAACGTCCCGTCAGGGAAAGAGTTCTCCTTGCAGAGCCACGCGGCCAGATCGGGAAGCTCCCGCGCCATCTGCGAGACGGACGTCTCCCCCGAGAAGGCCGTTTGCCCCTGACGCTCGATCCGGAGACGGATGCCGAGGCTCTTCGGATCGGCGATCTCTTCAGCCGGGACGATCCAGGGCCCGAGGCCGCAGCACTGATCGTAGACCTTCGCCTGCGGCAGGTAGAGCGGATTCTCGCCCTCGATATCGCGGGAACTCATGTCGTTCCCGATCGTGTAGCCCACGATCCGACCGTCAGGCGAAATGACCAGCGCCAGTTCGGGCTCCGGCACATTCCAGGTCGCGTCGGACCGAATCCGCAGCGGCCCGAGCGGCCCCGACACGCGATGCGGCGTGGCCTTGAAGAAGATCTCCGGTCGCGGCGCTTCGTAGACCCGGTCATAGCAGGACGCGGCGGCGTCCGATTCTTCCATCCGGGCGGTCTTGCTCCGCTTGTAGGTGACGCCCGCGGCCCAGACTTCCTGCCGATCGATCGGGGCGAGCAGCGTGCAGTCGGCGAGGTCGAAGGAAGATTCCGTCTTGCGGCGTTCGATCGCCTTCGCGAGCGACTCCTCGCGGAGCAGTTCGACGAGCGACAGGTCTCCGCCGTCGAGGCTGCGGAGGGGCGTCACGCGATCGTGCGAGACGGCGGCCCAGAAGACTTCGCCGGAGGCGGAGCGAACCCGAGCGACGGGCATGCGGAAGTTCCGAATTCAGAGGGGAGAAGCAGACGCCCGCGGCGGAGAACGAAATGCCGCGAAAGCGCGAGCCCGATGATAGCCCTCCACGACGGCGACGACTACCGTCCGGAGCCGGCAGCCTCTTCCTCGACGGCTTTCGACGCGGGCGCGACCTCCATCTGCCACTCGTCCGGCGTGAAGCCGGTGATCAGCCTCGCGGGGCGATTGTGGGTGACGTACGACCAGCCCCACTGGATGAAGGCGAGCATCCGGTTCTCGAACGCGACCAGATACATCAGGTGGATGCCAAGCCAAAGGATCCAGGCGATGAACCCGCTGAACTTCTTCCCGAAGACGAGCCCGACCGCCGACTTTCTGCCGATCGTGGCCAGGCTGCCGCGATCGCGATAGCGGAAGGGCGACGGGGCGGTATTTCCGTGTAGTCGCCTGCGAATCGTATTCGCGACATGAATGCCTTGCTGGATGGCGACGGGCGCGACGCCGGGCAGCAGCTTCCCGGATTCTCCCTGCACGGCGGCCATATCCCCGAGGACGAAGACCTCCGGATGACCCGGGAGCGTCAGGTCGGGTTCGATCGGGATTCTGCCCGCGCGATCGACCGTGACGCCGGTCTGCTCGGCCAGCATCTTCGCCAAGGGCGACGCCTTCACGCCCGCGCCCCAGATGCAGGTCTTCGTCGCGATCTCGTGCGTCTGACCCTCTTTCGCATAGACGACGCGATCGGCGTCGACGTGCGTGACGTGGGCGCCGAGGATGGGCGTCACGCCCAGCGTTTCCAGCGCTTGCTCCGCCTTTCGCGAAAGATCTTCGGGATAGGCCGAGAGCACGCGAGGTCCGGCTTCGATTAGATAGATCTTCGCGTCGGAGGGTTTCATCCGCCGGAAGTCGTGCTTGAGCGTGTGATTGGCGATCTCCGCGAGCGCGCCCGCCATCTCCACGCCGGTCGGTCCGCCGCCCACCACGACGAAGTTGAGCCACGGCGCCCGCTCGATCGGATCGGTCGTCCGCTCCGCCCGTTCGAACGAATAGAGCGTCTTCCGCCGGATGAGCGTCGCGTCCTCCAGCGTCTTCAGACCGGGCGCGTTCGCCTCCCATTCGTCGTGGCCGAAGTAGCTGTGCGTCGAACCCGTGGCGACGATCAGCAGGTCGTACCCAACCTCTTCGTCTTCCAGGTGGACGACGCGGTCGGCGACGTCGATCGACCGTACCTCGCCGAGCAGGACCTCCAGATTCCGCTGACGGCTGAAGAGGTGACGCAGCGGCGTCGCGATATTCGCAGGCGACAGGCCGCCTGACGCGACCTGGTACAGCAGCGGCTGAAACAGGTGAAAATTGCGTCGATCGAGCAGCGTCACGCGGACGGCCGCACGACGCAGACCCTTGGCCGCGTTCATTCCAGCGAACCCGCCGCCGACGATGACCACGCGGGGCAAGGTTTTTTCCGTCACGCTGAAACCCATCCTATTCGCTGACGTTCCGGTCGCCCGATCCGGCGGTTACCGTTCTGCCTGCTCCTTCGATGCAGGCGAGATACTTCGCTCGCATCTTTGCGAAATAAAACCGCGGTCGAGTTGCAGGTGCAACGACAGCGCGCGGCGCGTCTATTCGCAGCAGGGATCGCAAGAAGCGACCTCGTCCGTCTCGGAAATCTCGCCGGCCTCGCCGCCTCGTGTCGGAACGTCGCGAGGGAACCACTCTTCCACGACGGAATAGAACTGCTCGGGCGTCTCCACGTGCGCGACGTGCGTGCGAAAATGACGGGCGCCGAACTTCCCCTGGGCGTAGCAGCAGGCGAACTTCCGCATCAGCATGGTGCCCCGCTGCACGCCGAAGCGTCGCACGACCAGGTCGTAGTGCCGCAGCATGCAGGCGCGCTGTTCGTCGAGCGACGGTTCGGGAGGAATCGGCTCCCCGCGGAGAGCCGCCGCCGCCTGCGCGAAGAGCCAGGGGCGACCCAGGCAGGCCCGCGCGATCATGACGCCGTCGACGTCGTACCGATCGAACGCCGCGACGACCTTCTCCGCCGAATCGAGATCGCCGTTGCCGATCAGCGGAATGGACTTCAGGTGGCCTTTGATTTCGGAAATGCGATCCCAGTCTGCCTGGCCTTTGAAAAAGTCAGCGGCCACGCGACCGTGAACCGTCAGAGCTGCGGCGCCGGACTCCTCCACCACGCGGGCGATTTCGTTGGCATTGATCTGGTCCCGCGTGCAACCCAGGCGGATCTTCGCCGTGACCGGCGTCGGCGCGCAGGCCTCGACCAGGCGGGAGATGATCGCCGCCATCCGTCGCGGCTCTTTAAGCAGGTAGGAGCCGGAGTGGGCCTTCTCGCTTACCTGGCGGACGGGGCAGCCGAAATTGATGTCGACGACGCTGACCTGGTACTCCCGGGCCAGGCAGGCGCCGACGCGGGCCATCGTTTCGGGATCGTTGTCCCAAATCTGCACCGCGAGCGGGCGAGCTTCGTCCTGCACGCCCCAGAGTCGGTCGGGATGTTCGCGGTCGCCCTCGTCCATCCAGGCGAACGAGCGGGCGCTGACCATCTCCGTCGCCTGCAGGCCGGAGCCGCCGTACTCGCGGACGATCTGCCGGAAGGCGTAGTTCGTGAAGCCCGCCATCGGCGCCTGCAAAATCGGCGGATCGACGACCAGATCGCCGATGCGAATCGGCTTGACGGCAGAGCGGGCGACGACTTCGGAAGACATCCAGACCAACCAGCGCGGAGCGGAAGCGGCGGGGCCGAGGGGCGACCCGGTCCCTTCAGTATACGAAGGCATTCAACCTTCGTACGAGGCTGGCGGTCGAAGCAGGGTTCGGGAAGCGAAGGCGAACGGAGGCGGGCACGCGCGGGGCGCGGCGCTTTCGAGGCCGCCTCGATTCGTAGCAGCGGGCCTCGAACGCGGCCCGAGACCCTCGCACACGAGGCCGGAAAGCGCCGGCCTCGGAGCTTATTCGCCTGCGAGAGCGTTACTCGCCCTGAGGCAGCGAGACCGTGCGGGATTCGATCCGCTCGGCCTGTTCCTGCTGCATTCTGCGGAGTTCTTCGACGAGTTGATTGTTGGAGCGGTAGAGCGTGCTCATCAGGGCACGTTGCTCCGCCACAGCCGCCTTAAGCTCGTCCCGCCGGGCAGTGATGATTTCCAGTTCTTTCGTCACCGCGGCCAGGTCCTGCTGCAGGCGCGTCCGCTCGGCGGTGCGCAGTGCGATCTGGCCCCCCGCCCCGCCCGCGGCCGGGTCGCCGACGAGGCTGGTGAGCGCGTTCTGCAGTTCGATCTTCTTCTGCTGCGTCTGCGCGATCGATTCCTCGAGCTGATCGAGGAAGAAGAGCGTGTCGCTGAACAGGAAGCCGTAGTCGCGAAGGGGTCGACGATACGTGATCGCCGAGGCGGCAGCGTCGATCTGCACGTCGCCGCTGTCGGCGAGCTCCTGCGCGAGAGCCTGCGGGAACACGGCCGTATCGCCCACCTTGAACGTCACCGGGCCCTGGCTCAGGTTCGGGACGACCGCCTGACCTTCCACGTTGTACGCGGGACGATCGACGGGGTTGGTCCCTTCCTCGGCATCGACCTCGAACGTCTTCTCCTTGAGGAACTTGACGTTGACGTAGAGCGCGCTGGGATCGGGATCGAAGTCGGGATAGGTCTGCTTGATGTCCGCGACCGGCTTGCCGTCGTGCAGGTAGTCGATCGTGAGCTGCTGCGAGAGCCGCGCGATCGTCTCGTTGTACTGGGCATCGGTCAGCGTCGGACCGTAGAGCGCCTTCGGCAGGACGCGGCGAAGCGCGTCTTCGGAGAGCGGGAACTGCTGCTGCAGCGGTCCGGCCAGATACTCCGGATCCGCGAGCAGTTCGCGGTTGTCGACCGGCATCATCTCGAAGACGGCCCACGTCGAAGGCTGTCCGTTGGCGTCCGTCGCCTCGTTCAGTTGGCGAACCTGAGCGCCGTCGAGCGGACCGGTCGTCTCCAGCGTGATGTTGGCTCCGGCCGATTCCGTGACCCGCCATTCGCCGAGGTAGAAGTAGGGGAGCTTCCAACCCTGCGGCGTCGTCGTCTCCTTGAAGAGGTAGACGATCATGTTCTGCGGAAGCGTTCCGATCGCCGCCGCCGGAGCGGCAGCCGCGGCGGGCGCAGCAGCCGGATCGGCAGGCGCAGCGAGCGGATCAGCCGGCGCCGCGGGGGCGGGAGCGCTCGTCAACTGCAAACGGACCGCGGGCAGGGCGACTCCCTGAGGAACCGCGCCCGACCAGATGCGTCCGCGATCGTACGACAGGCCGACGATTTCGGTTTCCAGTTCGGCGAGCGTCGGATTCACCTTCGCGCCGCTGGCGTCGGTGCCGAGTTCGAGCTGCTCGACCCGCTGTTTCGCGTTGGCGAGATTCGTCTCGAACTGGTCGTGAACCTTCAGCCAGGCGAGACGGGTCTTCGTAACGGCGGCGCCGTAGTAGAGAAACGGAAGCGTCGCGAACAGCACGAGCGCCATCGCGATCGGCTGGAACCAGCGCCACGATGAGAACGAAAGAACGGTCGCGACCAGGAAAAGCAGGACGCCTAACGCTCCGCCGATGAGGACCACGAGTTCCATGAGCTGCGTCGCTTGCGTTGGAAGCAGGATCGGCGGTCGAACCGGCGAAGATTCGTCAAGCGTTCTCGACTCGATCAGTCGAAACGGCGGAACGGCCTAATTCCTCAGGCACGTTTTAACGCTTCGACCGGGCGATCTAAAGAAGAAAACGCTGGCGAACCCGTCGCGAAGATGAGCGGAATGCGAAATCTAGGGTGCTGTTCAACGAATCTTAGTTCGCCCGTCAGGCTTCGCAAGATCGATCCTACGTGGGCGCTACACCTTGGTCAAGTTTCGGCGCCGCGTAGGCTTGCGGCGACACTCGCGCCGGACGAGGCGGCCTATTTCGCGGCCGGACCGACTCTAGATCATCGGCAGGCGGACGACCTTGCCCGGCGCCGATTTCGCCGGGACGTTCCTTTCGGTTCAGCGAAACGGCGACAAAACCTGCATCGTATCGAGCGACGTCGATCTGACGGGCGGTAATCGGTCAGGCGACGGGGCCCGGTTGCCGGCGTTTCGGTTTCCAGCCCGTGCGAACCCGCTCGGCTACACGCCAGGCAGCGTCCAGGTGGAGCAGAGCGTAACGCCGCTGGGTTTCGAGCAGCGTCAGCGACTGTCGGGCGGAGGCGATCGCCTGCTTTCGCATCGCCAGCGTTCCGGCCGCGTCGGCGAGGCATGCGGCCATTTCCGCTCCCATGCCGAGCGCGTCGTCGCGCTGGCACATGCGACCGGTGATTCCGTGGGCGATCTCTTCGGCGTTCCCCTCGACCGCCGTCGCGACGACAGCCAAACCGGCATGCATAGCCTCGGCGAGAGCGAGCGAGCTTCCCTCGAAATCGCTGGTCGTAAGGTAACCGTCCGCCTTGGCCAGAAACTTCGACGGATCCTGTTGCCAGCCCCAGAACCGGACGCGGTCCGCGATGCCCCGTTCTGCGACGCGCCGCTTCGCCGCGTCTTCATCGGGACCCGAGCCGACGAACCAGAGTTCCTGCGGGACGCCGGGAGCGCGACGCAGGGCCTCCTCGAACGCGTCGAGCGCCATTGCCGGGTTCTTCTGATTGACGTGAAAACGTCCGATCCAGAGCCAGACGAAGGGGCGATCCTCGGTCGGAACGCGCGCTTCCAGCGTCGGTTCCGCATCGGGAGCGGGAACGCCGTTCAAGATGGCCGAATGCGCGACGTCGTCGAGGCTGACGACCAGGTCGGCCGCCCGGCGATTCAACTCCGAGACGAAATTGACCCGGAGCGAAGCCTTCCACGCCTCGCGCAGGCGCAGGCAGGCCTTCTCCGGGAACCATTCCAGATCGTTGGGCAGCCACCGCGGACGCCAGGGCCCGGTGAGCTGGTAATTCGCGACCCAGGGGACTTCGCGATCGATGAGCCCTTCCAGTTCGTCGAACCAGTCGAGCAGGTGAGTGCAGACGAGATGGGCCACGGCGCCCTCGCGCGGCGGCTCGTTCGCGAGCGCTTCCCTGGAAACGAACGACTCGTGCGGAATCCCGGCGTCGGTCAGTCGCTCGGCCAGCGCATCGGCTCCCGTAGGAAGTCGGAAGCGGACCGAGTACCCGTAACGCCGCAATCCCTCGGCCACGCGCAGGGCCTGGAGTTCGGCGCCGCCGAAGCCGGTCGATCCGCAGCGGAACTCGACCCCGCGCCACACGATGCCGCCATCGTCGAAGCGCCGCTGGATGGCCGAAAGATCCGCGGCGAACCGCGATTCGTCGAGCGTGGCCGCTCCTTCCCAGAGCGCAGCGATCGACGGCTCAAGCGCCGGCAGCGGCTCTGCCGGGGTGCGCAGGGATCCCTGATTCCCGGCGCCTTCGGCGACTGCCGCGGTGCGCTGCGGGTCCCAGTTCGGTTCCCGGGCCCGGATGCGATCGATCAGCGGGCGATAGACGTTATGCGAGGCGAAGCGTCTCTCGGCATATTCGTAGCCGCGTTTGCCCGCCTCGAAAGCGAGTTTCTGGTCGCGGAGCAGCGTCACGACGGCGTCGGCGAATCCGGCCTCGTCGTCCCGAACGAGCAGTCCCTGGCCTTCGGCATCCTCGACGCCGTCGGCGCCGGTCGCGGTCGAGACGGTCGCTCGACCGTGCAGCAGACCCTCGACCGTCTTGATCTTGAGGCCTGTCCCCGTGCGAACCGGATTGATGACGAGGCGGTGCGGATCGTAGGCCTCGGTCAGGTCGCCGACGTAGCCGTGCTTCACCAGATTCGGGCCGTCGCAGGGGGGCATGTCGCAGATCATGCCGTAGCAATGCAGCGTCGCGTCGGGTTCCCGGGCCAGCACCAGCGGCCAGACGCCCTTCAGGAACCAGACCAGCCCTTCGACGTTGAACGGGTTGTTCGACGCGACGAGGCAGAGCGATTTGCTATCGACGGGCCGCACGATGCTCGAGTCCGGCATGCTCATGCCGTGCTCGCAGAGGATCACCTTGTCGCTGCCGACCATTTCGCGGAAGACGTCCTGTTCGTTCCGCTGGATCGCCAGGACGCAGTCCGCGATCGAGAGCAGCCGCGTTTCGAGTTCGCGCCCCGCGATGAACCAGGCCGGCGGCATGTTCTTTCGGCGGAGGTTCTGCTGCCAGCGGTGCCAGCAGTCGTGCGTATCGACCACGCCGAGGATGCCGTACTTCTGCACGACCGGGAGCGCCTGAGCGGAGTAGGCATACTCCCCGACGACGGCGCTGACCTTGCGAGTGCGGGCGAAGAACTCCACGGCGTCGCGCACGATCGACGGACACCAGGGGCGCGGATCGGCGTCCTCGATGCCCCACCACTGCGTGAGCCGCGTGAAGAGTTTGCCGGGCAGGGACTTCTCGAACTGCTTCTTGCGTTCTCTGCCGAAGGTCCCGGTCAGCGAGCGAACGTACTCGGCGTATCCCTTCCGCATGAGGCCAGGCGTGCCGGCGCTTTTGCGTTCGGAGAGGACCATCAGTTCGTCGACCTCCGGGATCATCGCCGCGATCTGATGCCCTTCGGCGAACTGGTAGCGCTCCCAGTAGATGTACCCGATCTGATATCCCGCCGCCCGGATCGCGCGGACCATCTGCAGAATGCGAGCCCGGTTGCCATGCACGGGCGGCAGAAACGGAAGATCCGACACGAACACGACCCAGGGCCGGGCCGCCCGCTCGCGATCGGATGCGCCGAACGAGGGCGCAGACGAATCCGCCGACGCAACGGTCAGACCGTCCGCCGAGGCCGACGGATCGGCAGCCTCCGTCGGAGATGCAATCGAAGAGGGAAGGGGAGAGATGGGACGGCTCCCGGAGTCGGTCGGAACGATGCTCGGCAGTTCAAACATAATCCAATGCGGCAGGTCCTCCGACCTCCCGTGAGCATTGGGCCGAACTGCCGCGCCCTTCGACCCCTACAATTCGTAACGGCCCCTCGATCGTCGCCGTCGCACGGAAGTTCGACGACCGCCCGAGTCCCGGCCGACAGGAGAATGGGCGAATCCGCCGAACCAGGGGCAGAGTACCTAGCTACAGAGTCGGTCGGTCGGATCGCTCGCTTCTCGCTTTCTCTTCTCCGCCGATTGCATGGCCGAATCGAGCCTGACGCGTTATCCCCCGTTCTGGGTCTACCTCTTCAGCGTCGCGGCGCTCGTGGGGCTTTCGATCGTTCAGCCGAAACTGGAAAGTCGCCAGCGTGCCATCGAAGGCGCCGCCATCAAACGCGACGCCGTGGCCCGAGGCGACGCGATTTCTGCCGCCGCGGCTGAGCAAGCTCCGCAGCGAGTCCCGTTCTGGCCCCTCTACGTCGGACTGGCGGTCGCTGCGATGGTGACAGGAGGCATGACCTTCGCACGGTATTTCCGTTCGCGTGCCGCAGAAGCGGACGATCGAGCGGCCGCTAACCAGGAACCATCATGAATTTCATCTACGAGCAACCGTTCTGGGTCGGTTTCCTGGGCATGGTTCTGACGGTGGGGCTGGTCGTCGCCTGGGCCTATTCGGCTCGCCGGGAAGTCGGCATGGGAGCGCTGGTCGTCCTGGCTCTCACGGGGGCGCTCGTCGTCGCGGGAATGGCGGTCGAGACCGACCGCGAGGCCGTGAAGCGGACGCTGGCTCAGATCGCGGCGGACGTGGAGTCCAACGACCTGAATCGCGTGCTGGGTCATGTCGCTTCGCAGGCGACGTCGATCCGGTCCGAGGCCGAGGCGGAGTTTCCGCGGTATCGCTTCGAAACCGTCGAGATCAAATGGCAACTGCTGGAGATCGAGATCGAAGAATCGCCGACCGGCGAGAAGCAGGCGCACGCGACGTTCAACGTCGTCGTGACGGGGGATCTCAAATCCGCGGGCGTCGGATCGCAGACGGTCCCGCGGTATGTGGAAGTCGACTTCGTCGAAGAAGGCGGCGCGTGGAAGATCGCCCGTTATTCCCACGATGACGCCATGAAGGGCTTCAAGAAGAAGCCCTCCGAGTAATGGCGGAAGTCCGTCTCCCTTACGGCTCGAAATCTTCGCCGCCGAACGGAAGGGCCGGCTTGCTCGGCCAGCCTTGACCTACCGGATAGCCCGGCGCTGCCGGGACGCCGGGTCCGCCCGGAAAGCCCGCTCCGGGGAAACCAGGTCCGGGGAAACCAGGTCCGGGGAAACCAGGTCCGCCCGGCATGCCGGCGCCTGGGAAGCCTGGGCCGCCCGGTCCGCCGGGATTCCAGGGGTTCCAGCCCGAGCCTGGTCCGCCCGGCGCTCCGGGCGCCCACGGTCCCGGCCCGGCGTTGTTTCCCCAGCCGCCGCCGCCCCAGCCCCACCCGTTGCCGTTCCCGACGACCAGCGGCAACTGCGGACCCCACATGCCATACGGAACCGAGTAGGGACGGAACGGGAACTGCCACTCGCCATACGGTCTGACGTCGAAGCCCCCGCGATCGACGACGTGCAGGTGGTCGACGTATCCGGGAACGCGGATGCTGCTGCGGAAGTGGCGATAGACGCCGCGCGAGTTCGGATCTTCGAACGGAGCAGCGACCAGGGGCGTCGGCTGGAACTGATCGATCCGCTCGCCGTTCTTCGGCGAGTGCGTGTAGAAGGAGGGGGCCGCGATCCAGTCGGCAGCGTTCGAGGCGCCGATCGGGAAGAGGAAGCAGGCGACCGTCATCGCGAAGGCGTGCGGCCTTTCGGCAAGGAACATTGTCCCGAAAGCACGAAAAGGATCGGCGACGTTTCGACGTCTCCGGCATCTTTCACGCTAGTCGGACTGCCCGCGCATTCCACCGCCTGGAACGCCGCCGCTCCCGATGCGGCTCGAAAAAGGTTCTGCCTGCGACGCTCCTGACGGTCGTGCCGCCCTCGAAGCGAGCGGAAAGCGGCGTTCTCATGCCGACTTGTTTGACGGACCTGCTTCCAAATCCCATGCATGCGCCGCCAGTTCGTCCATCCGGGGCGTGTTCGTCAGGTCGAACCGCAGCGGCGTGAGCGTGACGAATCCCTTGAACAGGGCTGTCAGGTCGGTCTCCTGTTCGGTCGGCTGCGGCGGCGGATCGTTGCTGGCCCAGTAGTACGTCCGTCCACGCGGATCGGTCCGCTTGATGAAGGCGTCGCCGTATCGCGCGACCCCCATCGGCACGACGCGGATCTCCGGTTTGCGGGAGAGCGCCGCGAGCGGGATGTTCAGATTAACCAGGCCGCCGTACATCGGCTTTCGCCAGAAAAGCGGACGCAGCACCTGCATGGCGAGCGCCGCGGCTTCGTCGTAGCGGGCGTGCTCGTCGTATTCGAGCGAAACGGCGACGCTGGGGATGCCGAAGAAGGCGCCCTCGATCGCGGCGGCGACAGTGCCGGAGTAGAGGACATTAATTCCCGCGTTCAGCCCGCTGTTGATGCCGCTCACGACCAGGTCGGGACGCTGATCGAGCAACTCCGCGACGGTCAGCTTCACGCAGTCGGCGGGGCTCCCTTCGACGGACCATCCGCGACGGCGCTCGGTTCCGTCCGGTTGCCGCTCGTAGATTTCGTGGCAAACGAGGGGCTTCAGGAACGTGATCGAGTGGCCGACGCCGCTTTGTTCGATCTGCGGCGAAGCGACGGTGACGTCCGCCTCTTTACGAAGCGCCCGCTCCATCGCCGCCAGCCCGGGCGCGTAGATCCCGTCGTCGTTAGTCAGAAGGACGCGCATGCAGTGCCCCGTCAGATCGTCAGAGTCGTCGGCCGACCGAAATCTCGCACATCGGCCGCCCGGCAGGGAGTAGAGAACGGTCCGGATTTCCTTCAGAATCGCCTGAGCAAGCGGCGCCCGAAGCTTAGCGATTGGGCGCCGCCGCTCCGCTGGCGATCGCGGAAGTCCCGCGTCGAAATCTTAACGAACGGCTGCCAAAAGCTTTGCGTCTTATGATGCGTGCCTGGGGATTCAGGCGGCACGCCATTCGCTCGCCGGCAGCGACATCCTTCGCACAGGCAAGTGTCCGATTCACAGGTACAGGAGCGGAAGATGAAGAAGATTGAGGCGATCATTCGGCACCACAAACTCGACGACGTGAAGGCGGCGTTGGTCGAGGCAGGTTACGGAGGCATGACCGTGACCGAGGTGCGCGGATTCGGTCGCCAGAAGGGCAAGACCGAGATGTATCGCGGCGCCGAGTACGAAGTCGACTTCATCCCCAAGCTGAAGATCGAACTCGTCGTCGGCGTCGAGTCGTACGAAGCCGCCGCTCGTACGATCGCCGCCGCCGCCCAGACCGGGCAGATCGGCGACGGAAAGATCTTCATCTCCGACATTACGGAGACGATCCGCATCCGCACGGGCGAGACCGGCGCCGAGGCGCTCTAACGTCCGATCGGCGAAGCGCTTTCGACTCGCAGGCGGCAGTCGAAGTAAACGAAGAAAGCCCGGCCGATGCGGCCGGGCTTTCTTTCGTTACAGGACCTTGTTGGAGAGCCTACTGCCGCTTGGCAGCCGGCGCTTCCTCGGCGTCTTTCGACTTCGGCTTGGCTGACGCATCGCGGAGATTCCAGGCTTCGAGCCACGTGGTCTCGCCTCGCGTGAAGCCGCGATCGAGGAGTCGCTCCTCCATGTCGGGCAGGTGAGCGGCGCCGTAAAAGACGCCGACCGTCCGTTTGCCCTGCTTCAGGATCTCGTCGAGCTTTTCGAGGGCGACGCGGTTCCGTTCGGTCAGGATGGTCGAGCCCTCCTTGCCGCTGAGGGCCCCGACCGCCATCCGCATGTCGCCGATCTGCGACGCGAACGCCCGCTTAAGCTGCAGTTCGCGGTTCTCCGAGAACAGCGCCCCCAGCAGTGCCATGCCCGACTCGTTCTGTCCCGGCTGCACGGCGCTGAAGCCGATCGAGCGGAAGTACATCTTGGTCCAGCTCTCGTCCCGTTCCTTCATGCTCTGCGCGAACTCCTCGGGCGACATGTCGGCGTGGACGAAGTTCTCCTTGCCGTAGTCGATCCCCTGGAGCTGGAATTCCAGGCCGAGCAGGTTCTGCATCGCCTTCTGGCCGCCGCCGATGACGCTCAGCGTCGGACCCGCGTCTTCGCGCTGCTGAGGCTTGTTGTCGTCGGGATGAGCGACCAGTTCGTAAAGCACCGTCTCGTAGCCTTCGAACGTTTCGTTGAGGCGCTTGTAGTAAGACGCCTCGCCGATGTGGACGGCGCCGATCAGGTCGACGACCGTCTTCTGGTCTCCTTCGCCGCGGACGTACCGCACGATCGCCGTTTCCATGGCGGACGGGCCGCCCTGTTCGGTCTTGGTCAGGCGGATGAATTCGGTTTCGGAAGCCGACTCCGCGGGGGCTTTCGCGGTTTCTGCTTTGGGAGCGGGTTCGTTCGCATGCACGAACGACGGGCCCGTGACGGCGACGGTCGCCAGCAGCAGACCGAGTGGAAGACTCGCCAGGGGCGAGCAGAACGGGAAACAACGCATCGAGGGGCTCTCCGGGCTGCGGGACCAGCGGACGGCAGGTAGGGCTTCGCGAGCACGAAGCCAGTCCTGCCGCGAAGGAACTTCGCGTCGCCGTCGCCCGCCTTGCGACCGCTACGAGAAAATCTAGGCGCGGGGCGCGTCAGGAGCAACCGAATAGCGACCGCATGCTTCGCGAAAGGGAAGGAAGTCGCGGATTCTGCTGTTCCGGGCGGCGTTTCGATCCCCGATTCAGGTCCGACCGCAGAGATAGTTTCGCGGGCAACGCACCGCTTCAGCGCCCTAAGAACTGCTGCGAGCCGGAATTGCGGCGCTGCCCCTATGCGAGGAGGGCCGGCTATTTCCGATACGACCGGAATTTCAGGTTCAAGCTTCTCTTTCCGGTAAACCGATAGTACCGGCAGATGGCGTCCCATGGCGCGAGAGGTCGGTGCAGTTCGCCGGCGACTTCCTGCGTTCACGCCCGGTTCTAGGGAAGCAGAGACGACTATGAAGCGATTCCTTTCAGCTTTCGCCGCGGCCGGCCTGCTTCTCGGCTTCGGATCGGCCGCGCTGGCACAGTTGCCCGGCGAAGTCGTGACGCCGCAGGACTTCCACACGCCGTTCAACGAAACGACGCCGTTCGTGGAGCCGTTCTACTTCAATCACGACTTCCAGTTCTTCGCTCCGGCGGACGTGGACGAATTCGGGGGCTTCCCCGAACCGTCGGTCGGCTGGTTCGTCGACTACGACCGGATGGCGCTGCAGTTCTCGCGCCCCGAGCAGGCGTTCCAGAACACCGACATGAACGGCGCCTGGGGTAACCGATACGACATCGGTTACATGCTCGAAGAAGACAACGGCTGGCTCTTCGAGTTCGTCCATGTGGACGGCCCGACGAAGCCGTTCGTCAACAACGCCGAGTTCTGGAGCGTCGAACTGAACAAGACGTTCCGCCTGGAACCGCTCTACAACGGAGGCATCATCGAGGTCTTCGCCGGTCCGAAGTATGTCGGGTTCACAGACAGCTTCGATCCGCAGGCCAAGGTCCGCAACGTGATGCTCATGGGTCAGGGCGGCATGCGGTATCAGAAGCGGAAGGGCCGCTGGCTCCTTTCGACGGAAGCCCGCCTGTTCGGCGGTCCTAACTTCCAGCAGTACGTCAACGACAGCAAGGACGAATTCGTGATGGCGGGCGAAATCCGCGGCGAAGCGACCTTCGTGCTGACCCGTGACATCGGGCTCTCCGCCGGCTTCCAGGTGCAGCACTACGGCACCGGTATCGCCCGCGGCACGAACCAACTGCAGAACGATCAGGACCTGACCAGCGCCGGCGTCACCTTCGGCATCGTGTTCAACCGCTTCTAACGAATCGGGGCGGACTCTCCCGCCTCGTTCGACAAGCGAAAAACGCTCGCGACGGTCCTTCTCCGATGGGGAAGCGACCGTCGCTTCGTTTCCGGACCGAACGTCGTCGCTGTTACGGTTCGTAAGGCGAGAGCGTCACGGCCGCCGCGGATCCCGAGAGCGAGCGGCCCATCACGAGGACCGAGCGGCCCTCTTCGAACGGCGCAGGTTCGCTCGGCACGGTAAGAGCGAGCGCCTCGTCGGGCTGTCGGACGTTGAGCGTCCCGGGCAGCGTCCGTTCCGACAGAGTCAGCGCGGCTGCGGCCACGTCGAGGGCTTTCGACGCAGCGCCGGTCATTCCCAGGAAGCTCTTCAGCGCCAGTACGCTGGCATGTGGAATGACGGGCGAGAGCGCCAGCGCTTCCCAGCGATCTTCGTTCCGCAGACTCATTCCGTCCGGCACGGCGAGGCCGATCTGCTTCGGCGCGAGACCGCCCGAGGAGATGGCGTGGCGTACGAGTCGCTCCAGCGCGGCCGGCGCTTTCTCCTCGCCGGGTAGGACGTATCGCAACGCCGTCCCCGTCAGCCGTGCCAGAATCTTCGCGCCCCGCGCGAGGGCGTGCGACTCCTCTTCCAGCACGATCAGCGCGGCGGCTTCGCCGCGGACGAATCCGTTGCGCGTCTGATCGAAGGGACGGCTCCACGTTTCGGGCGCTTCGCCGTCGAAATGAGCGACGTTCCAACTCCCGCGAAACGCCATGGTGATGACGTTCCGCTGCGCTCCGACGCCGCCGGCGAGCATGATGTCCGCGGTGCCGCGCACGATATGCTGTGCCGATTCGATGATCGCGTTGAGCGCCGAGACCTCGCCCAGCACGATCGTGTTGCAGGGCCCCTGGGCGTTGACGCCGATGGCGATGTGCCCGGCAGCCATATTGGGCAGGTACTTCAGCATCCAGAGCGGAATCAGTCGCTTCTGGAACGCTTCTCCCCACTCGGCGAAGTCGAATCCGCCGTCAATGATCGACGCGCGATAGGCGCCTTCGAGTTCGGGGAGCTGCGAATAGAGGAGTTCGGAGCCGAGCGTCACGCCCGTCCGCTCCGAGGGAAGCGTCTTCGCGTCCAGGCCCGCGTCGGCGAGCGCCAGGTTCGCCGCTGCGTAGGCCCACTGCGTTTCGTCGCAGAGGAGCTTCAGCGACTTCTTCGGCAGGCCGTACTCTCCGGGGTCGAAGCAGGGGATCTCGGCGCCGACGGCGAAGGGCGAGCCGTCGAAATCGAGACGGTCGATGCGAGTGATTCCGGACTTGCCCGAAGTGAGCGACGACCAGAACTCCTGCTTGCCGATCCCGATGGGACTGACGACGCCCAGGCCGGTGAGCACTACCTTTCGTTCACCGGGCATCGGGTGGCGATTCCTGCAACGCGACGTAACGGAGGTTGGACGGCGCCCCTTCTGAGGCGGTCGGCGGGCTGCGCAAAAGTCCCGCCCATCATAGTCGCTGCGATGGGGGTTGCGACGAGTTGGAGCGCCGGGATTCCCTCCGTTCCCTCACGAGTCGGATCCGCCTCCCGGAACGACCGGAACGATCCGGCGACTTTCCCACGGAACGGCCGGCCTCGGATGCGTCGGCGATCGGCTGACGCACCTCATCCAGCCTGCCTGAAGCCCGGGATTTCGCCTAGTTTTCCTCGGCGCTTGTCGCAATAGGATGGAACAGGCGCCGCCGTTCCGGGATTCGAATCCGATTCCGCCGGACCTTCCGCCCCCTCGATTCCGTCGCCTCCCCTTGGAACTGGAGACGCCGAGCCATGATCCTGCCTGAATCGAGCGACTTCGCTCGCGAGTCCGATTCGACGGTTTCGACTGGACGACTGAATCGGAGCCACCAGGTTTCCCGGATTCCCGAGGCCGGTCCGGGAGCATGGAACATCTCCGAGGCGAGAGCGCTGGTTCGCGATCTGTTCGTGCCGCGCCCCTGGATCTACTGGACCGACTTCCTCGTCAGCCTGACGATCGGCTACGCCTGCTTCGCGGCGGTGCGGTACTGCTGGTGGGAGTTGGAGGGGTCGCTCGGGTTACGGATCGGACTGGGGTTGCTCGCATTCGTGCCCTGCGTCTTCGCGCTGTTCCGGGCCTCGATCTTCGTCCATGAAATCGTGCACCTGCCGTCGAATCAGTTTCGCGCCTTTCGCATCGCGTGGAACCTGCTGGCCGGCATTCCGATGCTGGTTCCCTCATTCACGTACAAGACCCACCTCGATCATCACCGGGCGGACGATTATGGCACGGATCGGGACGGCGAGTACCTTCCGCTGGCGACGCGGGGACCGTGGGCGATCGGTCTGTACCTGGCGCAGGTTCTGTTCATTCCGGTCCTGCTGTGGGTTCGCTGGGGGATCCTCGCGCCGATTCGCTGGACCTGTCCTCCGCTCTGGCGCTGGGTGCAGCGGCACGCCTCGTCGCTGGTGATGAACCCGCTCTACGTGCGCGATCTGCGAAAGGAATCCGATCGCCGGGAGATCTTCTTCCAGGAACTCGGCTGCTTCCTCTTCGTCTGGGGAGTCATCGCCGCCGGTCTGATCGTGAAGGATCGTTTCCCTTGCCCCTACTTCGCGACGGCCTATCTGGTGGGGGTCGCGGCGCTGCTGGTGAATCATGTGAGAACGATCGCCGCCCATCGCTATGCCAGCGACGGCGAGTCGATGACGTTCGCCGACCAGATGCGGGACTCGGTGAACCTGGACCCTCGGGGCGGCGTTTTCTACGAACTGCTCGCGCCGGTGGGAACTCGCTACCACACGCTGCATCACCTGTTCCCGAAGATGCCGTATCACGCGTTTCCCGAGGCCCATCGCAGGCTGACCGAGGGGCTTCCCGCCGACTCGCCCTATCACGCGACGACTCGACACGCACACGTGGCGATCGCGGAGCTTTGGACCGCGTCTCGCCAGGCGAAGCGTCGCCGGAGGGGAGCCCGCCTCCCGTCTGGCGTCCGCCTTCTAAAGCGGTATAAACGTGCGGTAACCTCGCTCTGCGCTTCGAGCGCTCGGACTTAGGCGAAGGACGTTCGGCAGCGGCTCGCTTCCGCACGATCGCCGGTCGCTAAGCCTCGTTCGGAAGTCGGAGCGCCGAGAAGCCTCTCTCGCCAGGAGGGCCTGCATGCCCCGCAACCGCGCGTTCGATAACGTCACGCAGACGATCGGCGATACGCCGATGATCAAGATCAACCGCATCATCCCTGCGGATCATGCGGAGGTCTTCGCCAAGTGCGAGTTCTTTCAGCCGCTCAACAGCGTGAAGGACCGCATCGGCGTGGCGATGATCGAGGCGGCCGAACGCGACGGCATCCTGAACCCCGACTCGCACGTCATCGAACCGACGAGCGGAAACACCGGCATCGCGCTCGCGTTCGTTTGCGCCGCGAAGGGTTACAAGCTGACGCTGACGATGCCGGAATCGATGTCCGTCGAGCGTCGCGCGCTCCTCCGCGGCATGGGCGCGAACCTGGTTCTGACGCCAGCCGCCGAAGGAATGAAGGGCGCCATCGCCAAGGCGGGCGAACTGGTCAGCCAAGACCCGAACGGCTGGATGCCGCAGCAGTTCGAGAACCCGGCCAATCCGGCCGTTCACGAAGCGACCACGGGCCCCGAGATCTGGGCTGATTCGGGCGAACGGATCGACGCCATCGTCTCCGGCGTCGGAACGGGCGGAACGATCACCGGCGTCGCTCGCTACATCAAGCGACTGAACCCGGATTTTAAGGCGATCGCCGTCGAGCCCAAGCATTCCCCCGTCATCAGCGGCGGTCAGCCGGGACGCCATCGCATTCAGGGGATCGGCGCCGGGTTCATTCCGAAGAATCTGGACATGTCGATCGTCGACGAAGTGATTCAGGTCGACGATCAGGATGCCTTCGACTGGGCCCGCCGCCTGGCGAAGGAAGAAGGGATCATGGCCGGCATTTCGTCGGGAGCGAACCTGTGGGCCGCGGCGCAATTGGCCGCGCGTCCCGAATGGCGAGGCAAGCGGATCGTCACGATAATGTGCAGCCTCGGCGAGCGGTATCTCTCGACCCCGCTTTTCGAAGGGCTGACGGGCTAGTGCGTGTCGCACTCACATGTAGCGTTCCCGGCGATCTGACTCGCCGCGTAATCGGCGCACAGGCCGCCACAGATTCGCGAGACGCGTTCTAGCGAATCTTGATCGACGCGAGCGCCGTTCGCGCCCTCGGCGAACGGCTCGTCCGACGTAAGATGGGAACGCCCGCTCGCGTTCCATCTTCGCTCCTGCGTCACGACCCGGTCCGACCATGAACTCCGCCCCTGCTCCTGTCGAGCCGCGCTGGAGTTCGCAGGCGACGGTCGTCGGCGTCGTGTTCGCGATCGGCGCCGCCATCGCCATCGCCGGCGTCCTGGTCTTCGCCGACCAACTTCTCGTGCAGGCAGGCTGCGTCGTCGCGGGACTCATCGTGTCCGGCGCCTCGCTCGTCCAGGCGCTCCGCCGGCGCCCGCTCTCCGAATCGGAAATCGAGCAGGGCCGCGGCGAACTGGATCGGGAACGCCGCGACGTTCGCCGCCAGGAACGTCAGATCCGCAAGCAGCTCGAGGCCTGGACCACGCGTCTGGAGAAGCGCGAGAAGCAGCTTGCCGAGCGGCTGATGACGTATCACGAGTGGACGGAGTTTCCGCTTCCCGACGCGGATGCCGCCGTTCTCGTCGAAGACCCGCTCGCGATCGCCAAAGACGCCGAACTGGAGCGGCTGCTGGAAGAAGAATCCCGCATGCTGCTGGACAAGCTCACGGCGAATTACTTCGCGCCTACCGGGACGATCGACGCCCATCTCGTCCGGGAAGACTTCTCGCGGTTTTTGCAGCGGGTCGTTCACGTTTACCAGCCCGACGCGAAGGAACCGCTGCTCGAAACGAGCGTGGCCCATCTCTGCCGCGCGACGAGCCGGATCAGTCTGCATCTGCTGGTGCTGCTCGACCAGTTGCCGGTCAACCTGAAGGACGCGAACCTGTCGCAGCTTTACGCCTGGGCCCGGCGTGCGGCGCAGGCCTATCGCGCGTACCGCAGCGCGGAGCCCTACTTCCCTGCCATGACCGGCGCCTGGTACCTCGGCCGCATGGCGATGGGCGCCAACCCTGTCAGCCTCGCGGTCTGGTGGGGGATCGGCGAACTCGGCAAACGGGGCGCGGTGAAGATCGCTTCGCAGCTTCTGCAGCAGCAGGCGCTCCTCTGGCTCGATCAGAGTCTGCGGATCGTGGCCCACGAGGCGGCGGCGGTCTACGGGACCGACTTCCGCTATCGCGACCCTGACTGGCTGTACGCGGCAGAGCTTTCGGAGACGGTGCAGCTTTTTCCGGAGAGTTCCCTCGCGATTCGCAACGCTTTCCGCGAAGTCAGCGCCTTGCCGCTGCGGAGCGAGTACGACCGCTTCTTCGTGCTGCGAGTGATCGCCGAGAAAAAGAGCGCGAAGCCCGAGCGCTACGTCCAGGCGATTTCCCTCGACGAAGCAGACCGGCGGCGGATGCTCGCGCGGCTGGAGGAGTTCGTCCATCGTTCGTACGACGAACTGCCGCTCGCTGCGGTGCGAAGCTGGAAGGAAAAGCTGGAGAGCCGCTACGGCATGGCGGTCCGCCTGCGACAGGATCGATCTTTCGGTTCCGCCCGTGAGCAGGCGGTCGGAGCGGCGCGGTTCCTCGCGAGCTTCCTGCGGTCCGACAAAGGCGCAGGCGACGAGGCGATCGCGAAATTCCTCGCCGCGCCGGACCGTGCGTGCCGGGCTACTGCGCCGGAGGTGTTCGATTCCGCCGTGCAGACGTTCGGCGAAGACGCCGCGGAGGCGAACGGACTGGCGTGGGAGTTTCCGCTGCTCGATCCCGACGGACCGCTGGCCGCGGCGTTCATCGAGGACTTCGCGAGCGCGGCGTTCGAACTTCCGTACCGTCCGGATGACGAAGAGCGCGTCGAGGAAGCGGCGGAGAGCTTCAAGGTCGCCCCTGCCAAACTCAAGCGCCGGCTGCGGAAGCTTCGGGGCGAGCGTCTGAGCGCGCTCGGCGAAGCGGCGACGACGCTCTCCGCGGCTCCGGACGAAGTGCAGCGCCTCGCTCTCGCGCTGCTGACAGGGGGAGAGGTCCTGCTCTGGGCGTACAGTTCGGTCGACCGAATCGTCGTCGTCGAGGGCCGGGAAGAAAGTCGCCCCGGGTGGCTGCTCGGCGCGTCGCGGCAGTGGCTCTGGATCTCGAACGAAGGCGCTCCTCTGGTCTGGCCGTTCGAACGACGGCATGCGGTCGACGTCGAGCGCGAACGGTTCACGCTGCGGGAGGACCTAACCCTCGTCGTCCCCGCGTTCGAGGAAGAGGGGCTTCCGCCCGCGACGTTCCGGGTCGTCGGCTCCCGCTGGCGCCGCGCGGCCGCGTTCTTCGCGCCGCTGATCGATTACTTCGTCGGCGACAAAAACTACGAAGAGACGCTGCCCGAGGGGGACATCGCGATCGACGAACAGAGGCCCGATTGATTCCGCGAGACGCGGGTCGGTCAGAGAGCGCCGGAATCGTCAGCTACGTCGATTCGACGCCCCGGTCCTTGATCTCGATCTCGGCGCCGAGGAGGACGGACTTCGGCTTGATCGCCATGGGAGGCGCTTCGATTTCTTCGACGCCGCGCTCCCCTTCGATAAACGTGCGGTTTCTGCCGAAGCGAAGCGCGGCCGTGCGGACGTTCTTCGACACCCGTTCGATCTGAACGCCGAGAGGCTGCGTCACGTCGCACTCCCCGACGCAGGCGCTGACCGTCAAGGCGAAGGCCAGCGGCCCCGCGCAGAATTCGGACTCTTCGATCGTCTGCCGCATCCGTTCCACGACGGCGACCGCCTGTTGGGGAGGCGTGTCTCCCAGGAGGACGACCAGGTCGACGCCGCCCGCTCGTCCGACGCAGTCGAAGCCGCGATTCCGTCGGAGCAGCGACTTGCCGAGTTCCGCGAACGCTCGCAGCGCGAGTTCCGCCGATCGCGTGCCGAGCAGGGAATTGACCCGGTCGAACTCGTCGACATGCACGATCGCGAGCGACGCCGGCCGATCGCCGTTCGGATTGACCCCCTGCCATTCGGCGAACGCTCGTTCGACGCCGACGCGGTTCAGGATCGACGTCGCTCCGTCGAGGGCGGCTCGTTCCGGAAGACTGGCGAGGCGTCCTTGATCGCGTACCAGATCCGCCAGTTCGCTCATCACCCAGTCGCGCAGACGGTGCACCATCGACAGGCATTCGCGCACGCTGGCGGAACCGAGTTCGCGCATCTCGGCGCCTTCGCGGCGGGAAGCGCCGCTGCCCAGTTGCTGCAGGATTTCGGCGTGACGATCGACCTGGAACTGCAGCATGCGAACCACGGCGCCATACTTCGGGGACTCGACCTCTTCAGAACCGGCACGCTTCAGGATGGCGAGCGCCGTTTCCTGTCGCTCGTGCCAGATTCCGACCACGCTGACCGCGTCGTCGAAGGTCGACCGCAACTTGGGGGCGTCGTTCGCCCGCGTCGTGCGGAGGCGGTCTTCGATCGTGCAGAGCGCGTCGCGATAGGCGCCGACTTCCAGGCGCAGAATATGAACGACCGCCTCGAAGCAGGACCTGGCGACGATCCCCTGGGCGGCCAGCGTCTCGAGCCACTCCTCAGGCAGATCGAGATCCGGCGGCTCCAATTCCGGAAACTCAGCAGCTTCCCTCGGTGTCGCGGTCGGCGGATCGGCAGGAGTTTCGCTTACCGGCGAGACGCTGGGAACTTCGGCCGCCGCCGCCGGCGAAGGGGCAGGGGCGACCGTCGCGGGCGCATGGCGGACGGAATGCGGACGGGCGGTCGGCTGCTCCGCGATCGCCGCCTTCCGATCGAGCGCGATCGCCCAGTTCAGAGCGAATCGCATCGCGGCGGCGAAACTCGCGCCCGCAAGCAGCCCGCCGTTCATGATCAGAAAGAATTGCAGCCACATGCGATCGTGCCCCGCCAAACGACGCCGGCCGTCGGGAGTCGCCTTCCGGCGCTTTCCCTCGACCGCCGCAACTCTACGTCCGCGTTACGTGAGACTTCCCCCCCGGCGGCGTTCGAATCGCGGCGGACGAACGTCGCCGACAGTCGCAGTCGCTAATTTCGTTACGACCTGACGCGCCTAACTACGTTCGAACTGCGAGTCGGCCCGACTCCGTTCGTCAGGCTCGACGGCTCTGTGTGCCATGCCCACATCTCCGAAGGAAGGGTGGGCATGCTCAGGGCCGGCCGAACCCAACATGCCCACCCTGCTGGCGCGATGTGGGCATGGTAAACATGCGACGCCTGACGTCCCCAGCGATAGTCGAAACTACTCCGCGGGAGCGAATCCGCTCAGGCCGCGGAAGAGTCGCTGGCGGAGCGAGTTGCGATTCCCCGTCATCGGCCCGGGCAACTCGTCGTCGCGGAGCGCCGCGTGCATCATGTGGTACTTCGCGTCCAGGTCGTCGGCGAAGTGAACGATCAGCGCCTCCAGCGTCATCGGCGGCTTCGGCGATCCCCACTCCGCCAGCCGCTGATGCGAGACGATGACGTGCTCCAGCCGCAGGGCCGTCTCGTCGTCCAGCGGACAGACCCGCATCGCGTCGCGAAGCATGTCGCGGCCCAGCAGCACATGCCCGATCAGCTCGCCTGCCGGGGTATAGCCCGGATTCGTCTCGTCCAGGCGGAGTTCGAGCAGTTTGCCGATGTCATGCAGCAACGCGCCAGCGAGAACCAGTTCGCGTCGAAACGGCACATCGGGCTGAGCGTCCTGAAGGTACTTGTCGGCGATCATCCGCGCGTTGCGGACGACGCTGTCGACGTGTTCCAGGTAGCCGCAGACGTAGGCGTGATGGTTCGACGCCGCGGCCGGCGCGATCACCATGGGCGTTCGCCACTCGTCGAGCAGGTGCAGGCAGAGCGCCTTCAGGTCGGGCGATTCGACCTCCGCTTCGACTAGTCCCCGCAGCCGGGCGAAGAGCGCCTCCCCGTCGAGGTCCGCCCGCGGAAGGCAATCCGCCGGATCGAAGCCTGCCGCCTCGTCGTCGGCGTTGGTCTCGCGAATGCGTCGCAAATCGAGTTGCGGACCGAACTGCGTCATCCGGTACAGCGCGCGGATCTTATAGAACGTCCCGCGTTTCCACTGCTCCTTGCAGTCGCCGGCGAA
The DNA here is from genome assembly GCF_056501455.1 of Lignipirellula cremea. Lineage (NCBI taxonomy): Bacteria > Pseudomonadati > Planctomycetota > Planctomycetia > Pirellulales > Pirellulaceae > Lignipirellula > Lignipirellula cremea. The sequence continues at coordinate 1,975,362 of NZ_CM151415.1, read as the reverse complement.
CGAGGAGTCGGCCCAGATCGGAAACGCCACTTCCCGCTTCGCGTCGCGAAACGTCACTCGAAAGTAGGGCTTTCCGTTCTTGGTGAGCAGTTCGTCCTTGCCCGTAAGCTGTGCGAAGAAATCACCCTCTTCGCCGTCCTTGAGATCGCAGAGCTTCGTGAGCAGGAGGGTCATCGATTATTAACGCATTAAGGAAGGTAAACGTCCTCGCAGCCGACCATCATCTCCCCTCGCCGGCGCCGCGGCAATATTTGCGGAAGTCGCCGATCTCCTCCGGCGGAAGGGGGTGATTCTCCAGGGCCAACTCGGCCAGCTTGGTCCGCAGTCGCGTCGCAAGTTCCTCCATCAGCGGATCGACGCCCCGCACGCGCTGGGGCGAGACGACGATCGGTTCGTCGACGTCGAGGATGACGTGCAGGCCGCCGTGCTTCGTGACGTGGTCGGTCACGTCTTCTTCCAGGCGTTCGACCGTTTCGAACAGCCGCTCCTGATAGGGAATCGGCTCGAAGTACGCATCGGGATAGCACGCGATCTGCTGGGCGTAGTAGGCCCGCTCCATATCGCGCTCGACGTAGGCCCGCTCCATTTCGCGATCGACGACGGACATCTCCACGCGCGACGAATCGGAATTTTGGATCACCGGGATCATGCGCGAGCGGAGGTCCTTCGTTCTGGCGACGACGCCGACCGCAGGGGTCGCGATGCCCCACTTCTTTTCAAGCGGCGCGAGCATGCCGTCGATCAGCCGGTCGCGACGTTCGCGAAACGATCCTGTCTGCGGGCAGCCGAGGAACTCGACCTCCTTCGCCGCCAGGATTCCCATGCCCAGTCGAGCGACCCGCTCCAGCAGCGGAGTCTCGGGATCGCTCAGGTAGCCGAGTCGCTTCTCCAGGCTTCGGATCGTCGGTTCGAGTCGCTTCCTCAGATCGCCGCCGCGGAATTGATACTTCACGCCGACCGGGTGAATGACGACCCGGCGGTTCAGACCCTTCTTCTCGATCCGTTTCGCCGCGGTGCGTGCGATGAAGGCGACCCCTTCGAGCAAGGGATGCAGCCAGTCGTTGTTCCGCGTCATCGATCCTTCGGGAAAGATCATCAGCGGGCGCTCGGCGTCTTCCAGAATCTGCAGCGACGTCTCCAGGCTCTGCCGGTCCATGCCCTCCCGGTAGATGCTGTAGCCCCCCATCAGGCGGATGGCCCACGCCTCGAAGAAGTTCCTCTGGAACAGATGCCAGTTGCCGATCGCGTAGAAGTCGCTGTTCGTCTCCACGGTCAGCCAGCCGACGGCCATCGGATCGGCGTTGCGACAGTGGTTGGGGGCGATGACGATCGCGTCGCCCCGATCGATCGATTCGCGCAGGCGTTCCTTATGCCGTACTTCGTACGATTCGACCCCCTCGGCCCTGCGGAGATGCCACTGGTGCAGCCGCAACCGCTGCACCATCTGGCTGAAGAACCGCGTGCGGATCGGCGGGATGAACTTGTACGGTTTCTCGAAAACGATTTGTTCCATACTGAATCAAGCGGGGCCTTCGTTCGCGTGCAGCGTGGTTTCTCGGCGAGCGGGGCGTCAGCCCGAGGCGCTGCGAAGCATTTCGATGCAGACGTTCCAAGTATAGGGAGACCGAAAGCAGCCGAGGTTTTCGACCCGATCACGAGCCTTCGAAGCCGGGTCGACGAAAGGCACGCCGAAACGCGGGCAGCATCAGCAGGAGTCCCGTAAACGCGAGACCGATGCCGCTGCCGAACAGCACGTCGCTGAGAAAGTGCGCGCCGCACTCGATCCGCTGGGCGCTTGCGAGCGCTGCGATCGCGATGAAGATCCACTTCGCCCGCGGAAACATCAGGGTAAGCGCGACGGTCCATCCCGCTGCCGCGGCGGCATGTCCCGAAGGAAACGACTGGATCGGATGACCGACGAGGTCCGTCTCGACCCAGCCGAGCCATCTGCCGGGGCCGACGAACGTTTCCCAGATCGTCTCGGCGCCGTCGAGCGCGAGCGGACGCTTCCTCGCGACTGCGAACTTCACGACGTTCGCGACGGCGCCGGCGCCGAAAGAAAAGACCCATCCGGCGAGGACGGGAGAAATTCGCCTGCGATCGGCGACCAGAATCGCCGTTCCGACCAGCAGGATCCCGGATCCGTGTGCGTACGCCTCCGCCAGTCGGACGATCCGCCGGACGTCGCCCGGAAAGGGGCTCTGGGCGTCTCCCTTGGGAAACCAGCCGACGACCGTCAGGTCGGAGAGGATCGCCATCGCCGCGAGCGCGAAACATGCGAACGCCAGCAGCAGCAGTCTCCGGGACAGACCGCGCAGTCGGCGGAAATCGTCGAGGTTTTCGTCCGGCATCGCGACGGGCGTCAGGGTGGATCGGGCGGAAACGCCGCATTCTATCGAAGGAGTCGATTTCGCGGACCGATTCCTGGGCGACGGAATGCGCCGCTCCCTGTGCGAACGGATCGACGGATTCCGCCTGCGAAACATTGCCCGGCTGTCGGCGGGCCGTTAAGCTAGAGGACCGACCCTTACCAGAAGCCTGCGTGATTCGCGGCTCCCGTGGGTCGCATCCCACCCGCTTCGGTCGCACCCGTCGCCCTGGCGCTCGCCTGAGGGCAGCGTCCGCGTCGTCTCATTCTGGAGTCGCTAGATGTCCAAAAAAGCTCAGCAGCCCGCTGGTTCGTCCCGCCGAGATTTCATGAAGACCGGGTCGACGCTGCTGATGACGGCCGGCGCCGCCACGGTCGGCACGAACCTGATCGCCGCCGACGGCGCCGCCCAGCCGGGCTATCACGCCTACGGTTCGGACGTGATCAAGATCGGCCTGATCGGTTGCGGCGGTCGCGGCATCGGCGCCGCGACGCAGGCGCTGAACACGACCAGCGGCCCGGTCGAACTGGTCGCGATGGGCGACCTGTTCGCCGACCGTCTGCAGGGCGCCGTTCGCGGCATCAAGAGCGAGCACGGCGACAAGTTCAAGGTCACCAAGGAGACGCAGTTCGTCGGCTTCGACGCCTACAAGGGCGTTCTGGCTCAGGATCTGGACCTGGTCATCCTGGCGACGCCGCCCGGCTTCCGCCCGCTGCACTTCGAAGCCGCGATCGACGCCGGCAAGCACGTCTTCGCCGAGAAGCCGGTCGCCGTCGACGCTCCCGGCGTGCGACGCTTCCTGGCCGCGAACGAGAAGGCCAAGGCGGCGGGCCTGGCCGTACAGGTCGGTCTGCAACGTCACCACGAACCCTGCTACCAGCAGATCATCAAGCAGTGCCAGGACGGGGCGATCGGCGACATCGTGCTCGCCCGCGCGTACTGGAACAACGACGGCGTCTGGGTTCGCCCCCGCGATCCGAAGCAGACGGAACTCGAGTATCAGTGCCGTAACTGGTACTACTTCAACTGGCTGTGCGGCGACCACATCAACGAGCAGCATATCCACAATATCGACGTCATTAACTGGCTGATGAACGACTACCCGGTCGAAGCCCAGGGTCAGGGCGGTCGTCAGGTTCGGACCGAGAAGCAGTACGGCGAAATCTACGATCACCACTTCGTCGAATTCACGTACAAGTCGGGGGCGAAGCTTCTCAGCCAGTGCCGCCATCAGCGCAACACCTGGAGCAGCGTCTCCGAGTTCGCGCACGGGTCGAAGGGTCACGCCGACCTCTCGGGCGGCAAGATCTACGACGTGAAGGGGCAGCTCGCCTGGGAGTCGGACGACCACAATCACGACGGCTGGCAGCAGGAGCACCACGACCTGTTCCACGCCCTGCGTGCGGGCGAACGTCCGAACGAAGGCGAGTTCGGCGCGAAGAGCACCATGACCGCCATCTTCGGCCGCATGGCGACCTACACGGGCAAGATGCTGACCTGGGATCAGGCGCTCAACTCGAACGTCGTCCTGTGCGACGTCGACTCGCTGACCAGCTTCGAGCAGGATCCGCCGGTCAAGGCGAACGAGGAAGGCTTCTACGCCATCCCGACCCCCGGCGTCGACACGAACAAGATCGTCTGATCTCGCGATCGTCGACTCTGAAACGCGAAACGGCTCCTCGAAACCGAGGAGCCGTTTTTCGTTGCGTCATTGAACCCAGGTCAGGTCTTTACGCTTGAGGTCGGCCAGCTTCCGAAGCCGTGCGGATCGAGTCGGGGCGGTAGGTGCCCACTTCGTCGATGCCGTCGCCGTTCCAGTCCCCGACCACCGGGATTTCGTCCGGACCGCCCGCTTCGAAGACGCGGTCGAACGCGTCGATCTCGTTGTTGCCGTTGGAGTCCAGGATCCACTGACCTCCGCGATAGACGCCGAGCTGCGGGACGCCGTCGCCATTCCAGTCGCCGACCGCGGGCAGATCGCCCGCCTGACCGAACTGATGGACGGCGTCGCGGCTGGTGAGGCGTCCGTCGCCGTCGGTGTCGAGCGTCCACTTGCCGTCGACGAACGATCCGATGTTGCCGACGCCGTCGCCGTTCCAGTCGGCGGCGAGCGGAACTTCGCCCTTGCTTCCGAACGCGAAGACGTGGTCGATCAGGTCGGCCCGCACGCGGCCCCCTTCGGTCGCCTGCAGTTCGCGGCGTCCGTCGGTCGCCTGCTCCACCGTCGGCGGAAGGTTCTTCGCCCGCACGGTCGCGAACCCGTTCTCCGCATCGGGGAGACCCGGTTCGACGCGGATCGCCCGGCTGTCGCCTTCCCACTGCGGTCCGTAGATGCCGATGTCGTCCTTGCCGTCTCCGTCCCAGTCGCCGACGACCGGAAGATCGCCGTCCTTGCCGAGGGTGGCGTAGACGTCAGCAGGGGTCCACTGGCCGTCGCCGTCCAGGTCGAGGAACCACTCGCCCTTGGAGAAGACGCCGATCTCGTCCTTGCCGTCGCCGTCGAAGTCGCCGACGACCGGAATCCCTTCGTCGACCCCGAACAGAATCTGACGGCTCGCCGCATCGGCGGCTTCGGGACCTTCGCCCGATTGCAGCGACCAGCGTCCGATGTTCGTCCGGCGGGTCGACCACATGTCGGATCCGCGGGCGGAAACGTTGCTGAAGACGGTGTCGGGCCCGCCCTCTTCGCCGCGGGGATCGCCGGCGTCGACCAGGCTTAGATGCCAGGTATACGGGCTGACCGGGATGTACGGATCGATCGGCGGGAGCTCGGGGGTCAACTGCGGATTCGGAACCGAGACTTCCTCACGCTCGTACGTCGGAGCGATCGGAGCGGGGGGTTCCGGCGCCGGAGGCGGATCGTTGGGCGGAATGAAGCTTCCGATCCGCTCCGCGAAGTTGTACTGCACCGCGTCGTCGCCGTAGTTGAGCGTGACCTGCGAGATCACGTCCGTTACGGAGTCGTCGCCGCCGTGCGAGCCCGCGCTGTGGCACCCTTGCAGGTACTGCTCGGGCTGGCGTTCGACCAGGGTGTAGGTCCCCGGCACGAGGCCAGAGAACTTGTAGTAGCCCGAGGCGTCCGTAACGGTCGTCGCGACGAGGTTTCCGTCCGCGTCGTACAGGTTGATCTGCACGCCCGCGATGGCCGGCTCGCCCGAGTCCCAGTCGCAGCCGCGATCGAGATCGAGCCAGACCCAGCCGTCGATGGAGGCGGGGAAGCGTTCGCAGAAGTCGTACCGCACGCCGTCCTGACCGACGCCGACGACGATCTCGCTGACGAGGTCCTTGCCTTCGACGCCGCCCAGCGATCCTGCGTCGACGCCGCCCTGCAGGTAGCCGACAGGCTGCGTCTCGCGGATCTGGTACTGGCCCGGATACAGGTCGTCGAACTTGTATTCGCCCTTCGCGTCGGTATAGGTCGTCGCGATGACGTTCCCTTGCGCGTCGAGCAGTTCGATCTTCACGCCGGCGAGCAGGATGTCCCCCTCTTCCGGTTCGTACTCGCAGTCGCCGTCGCGATCGGCATGCACGCGACCCGCGATGCTCGAGGGCGGAATCTCGCCGAAGTCGTTGTCGACGCTCTCCTCGCCGTAACCCAGATTGACCTGCTTGATCGTGTCGCCGTTCGGGTTCACGGCGACGCCGACGACCTTGCCGTCGATCGTGCCGGCCTGATCGTACCAGTCGAGGTACTGCTTCGGCTGGTGTTCGACGACGGTGTAGACGCCTTTGACCAGGCCGGTGAATTCGTAGTAGCCGTTCGCGTCGGTGACCGTGCTGGCGACGAGATTCCCGCTCTGATCGAACAGGTCGACCTTCACGCCGGCCAGCATCTTGTCGCCGGAGTCCAGGTCTTTCGACAGGTTGTTATCGACGTAGACGTGTCCCGAGAGCTTCGCCGGCTCTTTCTCGCAGAAGTCGTACCGGACGCCGACGTCGCCTGAGGCCAGCACGATGTCGGAGATGCGATCGTTCGAGACCGTTCCGTTCCGGTCGCCGTTGACGGTTCCGGCTCGTTCGCCGCTGTCGATGTACCCCTTCGGCGTATGCTCGACGATCGAGTACTTGCCGGGCGTCAGGCCGATGAACGAATAGTCGCCGTTGGCGTCCGTTCGCGTGCTCGCGATCAGGTTGCCCTGGCCGTCGTAGAGTTCGATCAGCACCCCGGCGATCGGACGGTTCTGGTAACCCTCGGAGAAGCAGTCCCCGTCGCGATCCGCGGCGGAGACGTTGCCGTGGATCTCCGCCGCCTTCAGTTCGCCGAAGTCGTAGTTGACGCCCGCCGCGCCGCTCGTGAGGACGATGTCCTTGAACTTGTCGTTTCCGTCCTTCGCACCGCTGCCGGCTCCGTTGACCGTGCCGAGCGTATCCTTGCCGTCGATCCAGCCGCTGGGCTGCACTTCGATGATGCGATACGTTCCGGGCGAGAGTCCCGTCGCCTGGTAGAAGCCGTTGGCGTCAGTATAGACGACCACTTCCTGCTGCGGCGTGATCGTGTTGACCGGGATAATGCGAATCATCACGCCCGCGATCGGCTGTTCGCCCGCGTCGCGCACGCCGTCGTTGTCGCGGTCGTGGTAGACGTGGCCGGAGATCGTGGCCAGTCTGGCTTCGCCGAAGTCGTTATCGACCGACTCCGTGCCGCCCATCGTGATGTTGATGTCGCGGATGACGTTCGGCCCGTCGGTGACGCCCGAGCGGACGCCGCCGATCGAACCGGGCGACGCGCCGGTGCTGATCTCGAAGTTCGTCGGCTGGGTCTCGATGATCCGGTAGCGCCCCGGCTTCAGGTCGAGGTTGTACCCGAACTCGTAATCGCCGTTCGCGTTCGTCCGTGTGGTCGTCGTCGCCTGACCGTTCGAGGGGATGTTCTCCCACTGACCGGTCTGCGTATTGAACTTCTGAAGCGTCAGCGTGACGTCGCTGATCCCTTCTTCGCCCGCGTCCTGACGGACGTCGTGGTCGCGGTCGTGATAGACCGTGCCGGAGATCCGGATCGGCAGCGCCTCCTGAATCAGCTCGTCGAAGGCGCCGTCGGACCGGTCGCGCATCCCGAGGTGATTGTCGGGAGGCAGGTTGAGCCCCGACTGTTGCAGCGCGGCGTCGTACGCGTTCCTGAACGTCGTTTCGCCGGTGGCGTCGTAATGACCAGGCGCCGCGAAGGTCGTCTGGAAGATCGTGTCCTGGAACTCGACGCCGGACGCGATCGGGTCGATGCCGGAGTTGATGTTCTCGACCGAGCCGCCGTACCACTTGTCGACTTCGTCGACGTCGATAGAGAAGACGAGCCTGTCGCCTGCCTCGAAGCCCTCGAACTTTAGGACCAGCTTCGTGCCGCCGTCGACGACTTCATAAGAGACTTTCCCGACGCCGGAGTTGGCGACGATCTGGAAGGCGTGGGCGCCGTCGACGCCCAGCCCGCCGGCCGCGATGTCGAAGATCATGTCTCCTTCGTCGACGACGCCGTTCTGGTTCTGGTCGCCGTCGATGACGATCTCGGTCAGTTGCGTCCCGTCGGCGCCGCCCTGGAAGGTCAGTTCGAAATGGTCGCCGTGATCGTCGCCGCCGGTATCCTGTTCGAAGTAGACGATGCCCACGTCGATCGGATCGCCGTCCAGCATCCGCCGGCGTTCGACCGTTTCGAACTTCGCCTCGTACTTGAGGAGCGCCGAAGGGGAGCGGTCGCGCCCGCCCACGTCCTTGCGCTGGATACGACCGAAAGTCAGGATGCGACTGAAGACGTTCATCGCGAGCCTCCGTGCTCTGCGATAGGGTTCCGAAGCTGTATCAGGCGTTAACGAACGACGCAGGGATCGACCCGCCGCCGCACGCTCTTGAGACGCTGCCGTTTCTAGCGGTCGTCTTACTTCCCGAACTCCGCCGGAGCGGAAGACGTCGAGAACGCCGGTCCGACGCCGATGCCGGGAACGGCCACCGCGTTCGCCGCGCCCGCGGGCAGCACGTCGGCCAGATCCCACAGTCGGACCGCCGCGTCGAAACCGCCCGAGGCGAGGGTCGTCGCGCCGCAGCAGAGCGCCGCGACCGATCCCGTATGGCCGACCAGCGGTTCGATCTCCTGACGCGTCCCCATGTCCCACAAGCGGATCAGATTGTCCGATCCGCCGGCGGCCAGGAAACGATCGCCGACGCGGCAGAGCGACTGCAACTTGCAGCCGACCGACGCGAAAAGCTCCGAGGGGCCGGCGACGCCCGTCTTCGCCATGCGGAGCGAACCATCTTCCCCGACGGAGAAGAGCGCCGAACTGTCGTGGGCGAAGGCGAGTCCGCGGACGCGACCGGTATGGCCCGAAATGTCGACCGGGGCGCTCTCCTCGGTCAGATTCCAGGTACGAATGACGCCGTCCCGCCCGCCGACGGCGAGGAAGCGTCCCTCGCGTGAGAATCGCACCGTCCGGACGTCCGTCGAAGGGGCGGGCAGTTTCGCGGCGACCTCCATCGTCTGGGCGTCGAGCAGCAGCGCCTCCGCCTGGAAGCCGACGATGGCCAGCGTTCCTCCGCCCGGATGGAACTCCATGCCGGCGATCCCGGTCAGCGGCAGCTCGATCGTGCGCTGACGATCGCCGCTGTCCGCTTCCCAGGCGATCAGCTTCCGGTCGTTGCCGGCCGAAACGAGCGTCAGTCCGTCGGGAGAGTACGCGACCGCCCGAACCCAGTCGGTGTGGCCGGCGAGGCTGCGGAGCACCGACCCCTGATCGAGATCCCATAGCCTCACTTCGTGATCGTCGCCCGCGCTGGCGAGACGCTTCTCCGTCGGATGCATCGCGAGGGCGGTGACGACCGCGCCCTTCTCTCCGGGAGCCCCTTTCTCGCCAAGAGCGTTGGCGCCGCCCAGGGTTCGGGGGGGAAGCAGGCTTTCGCTCGATTCCTGGGCCAGCGCCGTCTTCTTGAGCGCCAGCAGCGCTCCCATGGCGATCGCCCCGCGGATGAATTCCGCACGAGTCAGCAGCATCGCTAGCGCCTCCGTCCAAGCCAGAAGGTATAGGTCCGCCTCTTCTATCGGCGGTTGTCGCCGCGCACTCGCCCCGCCTTCAGAAAATTTTCGCCAGGCCGCACGCACGGAAGGATCGGTCTGGCCGGATCCGTTTCCTCTTGCCGCGGGAGGAGCCCTTTCGGTATCTCTTCGCGCAGCGAAGACGGGTCGCTCAGCAGGGCGATCGCGAGGCGGCGACGATGGGGGAAGGCGACTATGCGTACGGAAGCGATCGAAGATTCGTTCAGCGACCTCGGCAGCACGACCGGGCGGGGCCTGATTCAGTTCGCGGGCCGACAGGCGCTGGCCTTCGCTTTCGCGGCGATCCTCCTGGCGGCGGGTTGCAGCGCCAAGGACGAGGGTCAGCAGACGGCGTCCGCTCCGCAGCACGACCCGGCGATCGAGCAGCCGCTCGATTCGGCTCCGCCAATCGACGATGTCGGGCAGATGCCGCGGGTCGACGAGGGTTCGCCTTTTTCTTCCTCGCCGTCGGAGCTCGGTCCGACCGACCTCCGATCCGCGGATTCAGGCTTCGGGCCCCTCACGTTCGACCCGCCCGCGACCGGCGAGAACCTCGCTCCCGCGCCCGGTTCCCGCGAACCGCGAATCGCGCGTTCGATGGATGCGACCGCCGCGGCCCCGCCGATGAGCTTCGCTCCGCAGACCTATCAAACCGCGCCCTCCTCAGGCATGCAGTCGAGGATCCAGCGTCATGCCGAACCTGCCGGCGGCAGCGCAGCTCCGATGAGCATGCAGTCGATGGAGTCGGCCTATGCACCTTCCCCGGAGGCTCCTGCCGAAGCCCGATCGATGCCGATGGCGATGACGGCGGACTCCGCCGCGCCCCCTCAGGATTCTTCGGGCGCAATGTCACAGGAGACCGGACCGGTCGATCTGCGGCGTATGGAGGCAGACGTGCCCGAGGAACACCTCGGGGCGGGCAACGCCGCCATCCAGGTTCGTCCCGACGGATCGAAGTGGGTCAAGATCTTCTATGCGACCGACCGGAGCGCGACCTTCTCCGCGATCGCGTCCGATTCGGACTCGCTCGGATCGGACGGGCTCGGGTCGTCAGGGTCCTCCGTGGCGAGCGCGGACGACGCACGGTCTCCCTGGCAGCAGCATCTGCCGGTGCTGTTCTGCATCGTCGGCACGGTCGTCGCCGCCGGCTTCGCGTATATGTTCTCCTATAGGAAGGCCGGCACGGTCATGCTGCTCAGCGGCACGGTCATCGCCGCGATCGTCTTCGGTACGCAGGGGAGTCGCCTCGGCTGGTTCGGGTCCGACTCGCAGCGTACCGTCGAGTACGGCGCCGGTCGCGATCAGCTCCGCTTCGGCGTCTGCCAGGTCAGCCTCCCCCCCGGTCATGAACGGGGCACGATGGAGTCGCCGTCGTTCCTGCACCTGGAGTGGCGACCCGATCCGAAGAAGCACGTCGCTCTGCTGGAAACGATCGAACTCGACCGCGAAGAGTGCCTCGCCAAGGTGAAAGAGGATCTCGCGAAGTCCGATCGACAGGAGATATTCGTCTTCATCCATGGTTACAACGTCACGTTCGAAGACGCCGCGCGTCGCACCGGGCAACTTGCGCACGATCTCGACTTCCCCGGGCCGGCGATGCTCTATAGCTGGCCTTCGCAGGGGACGACCGCCGGATATCCGGTCGACGAGAACAACGTCGCCTGGACGGTGCCCCATCTGAAGGACGTGCTGCAGACGTTGCAGCGCCAGACCGGGGCCGACGCCGTGCATGTCGTCGCCCACAGCATGGGCAACCGGGCGCTGACCGCTGCGGTGCGAGAACTGGCGCTGGAAGGTAAGATGACCGACGCCCCGCTCGGTCAGATCGTCCTCGCGGCGCCTGACGTCGACGCGGAAGTCTTCCGCCGGGATCTGCTTCCGGCGATGCAGGCGAGCGCCGAACGCGTCACGTTGTACGCGTCGTCGTACGATCGGGCGCTGATCGTGTCGAAGACGCTGCACGGTTACCCCCGGGCCGGCGAATCGGGCGAGGGGCTGGTCTTGGCCGAAGGGCTGGAGACGATCGACGTCAGCGGCATCGATCTGTCGCTGCTCGGGCACAGTTACTACGGCGACGTCGTGCATGTGGTGGACGATCTCAAGACGCTGATTTTCGAGAACAAGGCCGCCGCGGCTCGCCCCTACCTCCTCGCCCGCGAGAGGCAGGGACTCGGCTACTGGCAAGTCGCGATGCAGCCGCCCGTCGCGCAGCAGCCTGCGACGATCACGCCGCGGTAAATCCAACCCTGGGGAGCCGGACCGGAACCTTGAACGCTCCCGTCGATCGCGTCGCTCCGTCGCGCAGGCCCGCCGGCAAGCCGATCGGTTTTCAGAACTGGTCGGAGCTGCTCTTCCTGCATCGCGAGGTTCCCGTCGAAGCGGTCGCCGCGACGCTGCCGCCCGGACTCGAGCCTGATTTGTACGAAGGAAGGGCGTACGTCGGCGTCGTCCCCTTCCGTATGCGCGGCGTTCGGCCCTGGTGGGCGCCGCAGGCCGTCGCGTTCGACTTCCTGGAAACGAACGTCCGAACGTATGTCCTGTGCAACGGCGAGCCGGGCGTCTACTTCTATTCGCTGGAAGCGAACTCCCCCGTCGCGGTCTTCGCGGCCCGAACCTTCTGGGGACTCCCCTACTTCAATGCACAGATGAGTTCGGTCGTCGAAGGCGACGCGACGCGATACGTCAGCGTCCGCAAACGTCGCCGGAAGTCCGACCGCAAGACGAACGATCTGACTGCGATTCGCGACGGAGTTCCGAGCCTGGAGGTCCGGTATCGGATCGGCGAAGCGCCGTCGCCGCCGGCGGAGGAGGGTTCGCTGGAACAGTTCCTGATCGAGAGGTATTATCTCTTCGTCCGTCGCGGGCGATCGATCCTCCGGGGGCAGGTCCATCATGTCCCCTACCCGCTGCGGGAAACGACGGTCGAATCGATCGAGGATTCGCTGGCCGACGCCGCCGGGTTCCCGTCGCCCGATCCGCCGTTCACGCTCTTTCACTACTCCCCCGGCGTGACCGTCGAGATCTTTCCGCTCGTCCGGGTCGCGACTTCCGACTGATCTCCTTCGCGAATGGCGTTCCCTGCATGAACGAGCCGACGCCCGCTTTCACGGCGGACGATCTTCCGCAGTATCGCCACTATCTTCGCGTGCTCGCGCGGACGCAGATCGGCCCCCAGTACCAGGCGAAGGTCGACGCCTCCGACGTCGTGCAGCAGACGATGATCCAGGCGTACGAAGCGCTCGGCGACTTCCGCGGCGCCGACGAAGCGGAGTTCAAAGGCTGGCTGAGGCAGATCCTGCTCCGCACGCTGCTGCACGAGTTCCGGCGCTACAAGAGCGGCAAGCGCGACGTCGCCCGGGAACGCGAGATGGCGGAGCGGATGGACCGCTCCTCGATGAACCTGGAGCGTTTCCTCGCCGGCTCCGAGCCCTCCCCCAGCTTCGCCGCGCGGTTCGACGAAGAACGCCTGCGCCTGCTCGCGATGCTGGACGAGCTGCCCGAGGTGCAGCGCCAGGCGATCGAGCTGCACTACCTGGAAGAGAAGACCCTCGCCGAGGTCGCCGTCCTGCTCGACAAGACCCCCGGCTCCATCGCCGGCCTGATCCACCGCGGGCTGAAACAGCTTCGCGAGAAGGGAAGCTGAAGGACCTCCTCCTGTAGGGCAGGCGCCCCGCCTGCCATCGAAGCGCTGATAGGATTCCTGGCAGGCGGGGCGCCTGCCCTACAAGAAGAGACGCGACTAAGTTGTCGGCGGGTTCGTCGTCCAGCTCTCCGCCAGCCGTCGCATGCCTTCTTCGCGCGTGACGGCGGGAACGTAGCCGAAGTCGCGCTGCGCTTTCGAGACGTCGAACCAATGGTCGAGCGCGAGCTGCGCGGCGAGGAACCGCGTCATCCGCGGCTCCCGCGGGTCGTTGAGCAGCCGATGCTTCCACTCCAGCAGATGGCCCGCGCCCCAGGCGACGGGGAACGAAATGCGGCGACGCAGGGGGGGCAATCCGGCGAGCGCCAGCAGCTCGCTGATCCATTGCCAGCAGCCGACGGGCTCGGCGTCGCTGAGGAAGTAGGCCTGTCCCGCGACAGGCGAACCTGGCGCGAGCGAGTCGGCGGCCTGAAGATGCGCGTCCGCGCCGTTGTCGACGTAGGTCGTATCGATCAGGTTGGTCCCCTTGCCGACCTGAATGAGCTGATTCTTGCTGGCCCGTTCCAGCAGCCGCGGAATCAGGTGGGGGTCTTCCGGTCCCCAGATCAGATGGGGACGCAGGGCGCAGGTCAGCAGTTCGTCGTCGCTGGCACGCAACACCTCCTGCTCGGCCAACGCCTTCGAATGCGGGTAATGAGCGAGCCAGCGTCGGGGGTACGGCGCCCCCTCGTTGACGCCCGACTGCGGCGTTCCGTCGAAGGTGACGCTGGGACTGCTGGTGTAGACGAGCTTCCGCACGCCGCCTCGACGGCTACCTTCGATGATGTACTGCGTGCCGAGCGTATTGGTCTCGTAGTAGTCGTCCCAGGAGCCCCAGATGCCGGGGAGCGCCGCGACATGGAAGACGAGGTCGCGACCGGCGCACGCGCGAACGACCGCTTCGCGATCGCGAAGGTCCCCCTCGATCGATTCGACGCCGAGCGAGTCGAGCGCCGCATAGCACTTACGGGAGTAGCTGGCGACTTCGACGCCGCGGGCGAGCAGTCGCTCGACGATCGCCTTGCCCAGGAAGCCGCCGCCGCCGGTGACGAGCGCTCTCACGGCTCCATCTCGGCGTCGTCGGTGAGCGCTCTCAGGTCTTCGTCCGACAGCGGCGCATCGGGACCGACCGCATTCGACGGGTCGTTCTCCCGGACGATCATCCCGTTCGGAATCTTGAAGCCGTACCGGGCGTTCCCCTTTTTGCTGTCGTGCGGAATCACGAGCCGCAGCTCCCCGAGTTCGTCGACGGTCTTTTCTTTCGGAAGATCGAAGTAGAGCGAATCGCGCAGGCTGTCACGCGCTTCCAGCGTCTTCCGCGGCGTGTGACCTTCGAGGCTGCGTACGTCGGCGAACACGTGCGGGGTCAGTTCGTCGTCCACCCCGTCGTACAGGCGGACGCGATCGGGGCCGGAGAACTGCTCGACTTCCCGACCGTACCAGGAGACGTATTCGTGCGACGAATTCTTGTAGCTCTCGACCTCGATGCCGATTCGCAGGTAGTCGTTGCCGGTGAAGACGACGCGATTGCCCGCGTCGCGAGCGCGTGCCTTGCCGACCGACACCTGCACGACTTTGACGCCGATTCCGCCGATGGTCTGCATGGCGTTCGTACTGACGTCGGTCCAGACGATTTCCTGCGGCGGCCCGCTCTGGCGGACGACGACCCGCCCGTCGCCCAGATCGATCTGCTCTCCTTCGCTTCCTGCCTCTTCCTTTTGAGACATGAGAAAGATGGCGACGCCGAGGACCGGAATGCCGGCGAGCATCGCCATGACGAGGATGCCGACGAACATGGAGCCGCCCGAGCCTTGACGGACCCGCCGCAGCGATTCGGTGCGAAGCGCCCGGGATTCGTCGGCGTCGTACTCGTTCCCGGTAGCGAAGATCGGGGCAGGACCCTGGCTCGACGCAGCGTACGGATCTTCGTCCAGCGGTTCGTCGTCGAAGCCGGCCGGCTCGTACGCGCCGAGGTCTTCTTCGAGCGGCTGGTCGTCGAACCCTCCCGCGTCGTACGAAGCGTCGTCTTCCGGTCGCGATCCGTCAGTCATGCAGCAGCGGCTTTTTCGAGCAGGGCGGTCGTTCCGACGGGCCAGTCGGGCGGGCACGGCCCTTCGTTCGGCAGATGAAGCTGCGCAGTTCGCGACGCCTTTCCGGTCAGCGGATCGGCGTCGCCTGCTCTGCCGGGGCGACGACAGGCACAGCGCAGCGTTCCTGCATTTTAGCGCTTCGCAGTTCGCGATCGGCCCAGACCGCCAGCCGCTCGCGGAAGATCTTGGAGTTGTGCCGGATGTCGACCGGCAGTTCGTGCTTGATCAGCACGTAGCGAACGGACCGGGTCAGAGCGTGCGAAGCCAGACGCAGGCCGACCGCCGCGATCAGCGCCTCGGCGGAGGCGATCGTTCGGGGGCGATGCTCGGGCCAGGGCTCGATGACGATGACCGGCGTCCGATCGTCCTCCGGCCCGATGCCGACCAGCGCCGAACGATAGACATGCGGATGGCCATTCGCGATCGCTTCGCACGGGATCGTGAAGCGGGTTCCGGCCTTCGTCTTCACGCGATGCGACTTGCGTCCGCAGAACCAGAACCGGTCCTCTTCGTCGAGCCACCCGACATCGCCCATGCGGTGCCAGAACGTTTCGCCGTCGGCCACCTTGTGCAGGGCGTTGGCCGCGGTCCGGGTGACGTACTGGCGGGTCACGACGTCGCCCCGGACCATCAGTTCGCCGATCTCGCCGCGGGGCAGCTCTTCCGTCTGCGAAACGTCGGGCAGCGGTCCGTCGTCGATGCGGATCACCCGCCATTCGATCCCGGGAAATCGCGAGCCGATGCAGGTGCCCGCGCCTTCGCGCGACCGCGCAGCCGTTTCGCCGAGCACCTCCTTCGAGGAGATCGTCGCCACTGGCAACGCCTCGGTCGCGCCGTAGGGCGTCCAGATCTCCGCGCCGGGACGCATCGCCGCTAACAATCGAACCAGCACATGCGCGGGAACGGGAGCTCCGGCGCTGAAGGCCTGTTCCAGCGACGGAATCGTCTTCTTCCTCGTCTCGCAGTAGCGACTGACCGCGTTCCAGAGCGCCGGCGACCCGAACGACTGCGCCGCGCTGAAGTCCTTCGCGGCTGCGAGGAAGTTTTCCGGATCGACCGAGGCGGGCCGCGTGAAGTCCATCTTCGGCAGGACGCAGGTCACGCCCATGCCGGGGTCGAACAACGCGAACAGGGGGAAGCCGGCGACCTCCGCCGTGCCGGGGCGAATGTCGAAGCGTTCCTGAATCAGTTCGGTCTGGCGGACGAACTGGCGGTGCTCGTACAGCACGCCCTTCGGCGGCCCCGTGCTGCCGGTCGTGAAGATGATCGCCGCAGGATCGGAGGCCGTCGGTCCCGTCGGCGGCGGAGATCCATCCCCCGCCAGCATCGCCTGTTCGAGCGTCACGCCGCCCCAGAACCAGCGGCGACCGACCGTGACCAGGAACTTCGTTTTCGGAAAGCGTCCGCCGAAGAGGGCGCGGACCGCCTGTGCGAAAGGAACGGCGACGAAGCCTTCCGGCTCCGACTCTTCGAGACAGGCCAGGACGTTGCCCCGTCCCATGCCGGGGTCGATCAGGATCGAAACGATGCCCGCCTTGAGACTGGCGAACACGATCTCGATGAAGTCGAGTCCGAACGGCACGAGCATCGCGACGCGCATGCCGGGCTCGGCGCCCGATGCGAGCAGTCCGGCGGCGAGTTGATCGGTGCGGGAGTCGAGTTCGCGGAACGTCCGCGTGCGATAGATCGCGTTGCCGCGACGATCGCGCCGCAACTGCACCGCGATCGCGACGGCGTCCGGCATCTCCTTCGCGTAATGCTTCAGCCGCTCGCCGAGATGCGCGAAGGAGGGCGTTCGCGACGGATCGCGCGGCGTGCCGAACGCTGCGGAAGTTCGTCGCGAGGACATGAGAGGGACTCGGCGTGCGGCGAGAAAGGGAGGGAAGAATCGAACTTCGCGGGCAAGGCTCCGTCAGATCGCGGGATTCTCTTCAGGCAACTCCCTTCGTCGTTCCGCGACCAGCCGTTCGGCGAGGGCGATCGTCCGGGCGGCGACGTCGATGCCGTAGGCGGTCGCGACGCCCTTCCATCCAGGCACGGCGTTGGCTTCCAGCACAAATCGGCGCCCCTCGCGATCCTGCAGGAGATCGATCCCGGCCAGCGGCGCCCCGACGATCCGGGCCGACCTGCGCGCGAGGTCCAGTTCCTCGGGCGTAGGTTCGATCGCTTCGGCGACGGCGCCGCGGCTGAGGTTCGTCCTCCAGTCGCTGTCGTGTCGCCGACGGACCGCGAACGCTTCGTCTCCTACGATCAGGATCCGCAGGTCGAAGCCGGGATGATCGACGTACTCCTGAACATAGAGCGCCGAGCCGAGTCGTTCGAGCAGGCGGAACGTCCGAAAGGCGACGTCGGGATCGGTCAGGCGCCCGATGCCCTTTCCTTCGCTGCCGAACAGAGGCTTGAGGATCACGTCGCGACCGAGCGTCTCGAACGCCTGCATCGCGGCGTCGACGGTCTGGACGACGATCGTACGCGGCGTCGGAATGCCGGCCTCGGCCAGCCGCGCGGTCGTCAGGTATTTGTCGATCGCCGTTTCGAGGCTGCGTGGCGGATTGAGGACGACGACCCCCGCCGCATCTAGCCGTCCGAGCACGTCCATGCGGAAGATCACCTGCTCCAGACTGCCCGCGGGCATGCTGCGGATGATCAGCGCGTCGAAGTCGTCCAGCGCTGCATCGCCGACTTGAAAGCGAGGCGAACTCCCGCCGATCTCATGTCCCCCCAGATCGTTCCAGGCGATGACCTTCGCGGCGCCGCCCGAAGCGCGCAGCAGCTCGCGAACGTAATAGCCGTCCGGATCGCCGACGATGCCGAGTCGCATGCGAAACCCCGTCAGGCGGGAGCGAGCAGGTCGGGCCGAAGCGTTCCGAAGCGAAACGAGTTGCCCGACCGAAGATTGACGAAGCGAGCGACCGCGGGACTGAAGAGGAGAGGGTCGATCTTATAGAAGTCGCGATCGTACCGGTCGAAGAGCTTTCCGAACGGCTCGCCGTAATCGCGGGACGATTCGCTCGGCACGCGCGGGCCGAAGTCGGCGACCAAGGCATCTTCGCAATCGACCCACAGCGTCACGTCGCCGCCGTACAGAATGGCGTCGTTCGTGCGACCGAGCGCGACCAGATCGTTCGTGCCGACCGCCGGCATCGGCGCGACGCCGAAGCCATGCATCACGATCCGCAGATCGACGCCGAGCGTTTCCAGCTTGTGCATCGTCGTCTCGACCGATCGGGCAACCACCTGAATGGCGCCGGCGAGACTGGCGGTGGGAGCGACGAGCAGCGTCACTTCCTTCGCCGCGATCTTGCAGGCCTTGGCGATCTGGTCGACGACGTCGTCGCTCGGCAGCTTGCGAGCTTCGAGGACGCCGATCGCGACGTTCGAAGTTTCGCGCAGGTCATATTCGTCGAGCAGCTTCTCGTTCGAGCCGAGCGCCCGCATGGGGCCCGACCCCATCGCGAAGAAGCCCGGCGCCTGCAGCTTCCAGCCGGCGTACTGCGACGCCATGCAGGCTTCCAGCGGTCGATCGGTCGCGACGCGGATCGCCGGACCGGGCAGATCCGGGAAGGGATTCGGTACGAGCGCCGCGGACCCGAGCCCTCCCAGGCAAATACGCGCAAGCGCGAGCCCTGCCCCGAAACCGCCTGGCGCTTCGATGCCGCAATCGACGACAGTCGCGCCGGAGGAGGTCTTCGACGGCGAGACGCCGAAGAAGCCGGGATCACGGATCAGCCGCGAAGCGATGCGTGCGGCGCGGCGGTTGAGATGCATGCGGCTGGCGCTTTGCGAGGACTTACTCTGAGCGGGGGACGAAAGTCCCCCGAGTTTCCGGACGCGAGCGAGACGCGCCGTCAGGCGCGCTTCGTCCTGGCATGCGGCGACAGAATCGCGAAGACGGACTCTCTCAGCGCCGGGTTGCAGGCGAAGCCGTCGCCGCCGTGAGCGGTCGGTGCGCCGCTCCAGTCCAGGAAGACGCCGCCTGCTTCCGTCACGACCGGAACGACGGCAGCGGCATCCCACAGATTCAGTTCCGGATCGATCATCAGATCGGCTTTGCCGCAGGCGATCAGATAGTATCCGAAGGCGTCGCCCCAGGTGCGGGTGACGTAGGCCTGCCGCTCCAGCGTCTGATAGGCTTCCCCGGCGCCCCGTTCGGCGAACGTGCTGACCTGCGACGTGACGAATTTCGCGTCCGCCAGCGATGCACAGCGAGAGACCTGCATCCTTCGCGGTTCGTTCGCCCCGACGACCAGCCAGGAGCCGCCGCCCTGCTGAGCGAATGCCAGCCGTCCGGCCGCCGGCATCGCGATCACGCCGGCCACGGGTTCGTCCTCCCGCAGCAGCCCGACCAGGGTCGTATAAAGCGGGACGCCCGTGATGAAGGCCTTCGTCCCGTCGATCGGATCGAGCGCCCAGGTGAAGGGGCTGGTTCCTTCGGTGACGCCGTACTCTTCGCCGACGATCGTATCGGCAGGGAAGCGATCGGCGATCCGCTCGCGAAGGAAGGTCTCCGCCTCCTGATCGGCGATGGTGACCGGAGAGAGGTCGCTCTTGCGATCGAACGAGAGCGCCGGATCGTCGAACCGCCGGAGCGTCAGTTCGCCCGCTTCGTGTGCGATTGCGCGGGCCAGGTCGAGACGGGCGGCGACGTCGGCGTCTGAATTCATCGTTCGTGAGTCAGGGCGTTCGCGGCGCAGGAATCGTCAGCACAGAGATCGGCGAGCGACCTCCGGCCCAGCGCCTCGGTCAACTCGCGGCAAGTCTCTTCCAGGTTGGCCATCGTACGTTCCCGACCCGCGCCCGCGAAGTACGGACGGAGTGCCGGCGTGAAGTCCGCAGGGCCTTCGACCGCTTCCAGTATTTCCAGAAGCGTCACCTCGTCGGGTCGTCGCGCCAGACCGAATCCCCCCTCGATGCCGCGGCTCGACCTCAGCAACCCGGCGCCCGCCAGCGATCGAAGGATCTGCAGTAAAAAGCGTTCCGGCATCTCGCCCGCTTCGGCGATCTGATGGCAAGGCGCCATGATGCGGCCTCGCGTGTCATCGCGCTCGGCAAGGTAGATCATCGCTTTAATCGCGTAGATCGCAGTCTTCGGCGGCTTCATCGATACGTCCGTCGGGCGAGGAGGGGGGAAGGAACCCTTGCGAGACGAACAGAAAAGAGCGTTCGCCTCGCTTCCGCCGAGACGAACGGCTCGCCCTCCCGATCGGGAGACGCGCCTGCGATTTCGTCGCGGCGATCAGTCGGACTTCGGCCCGGAACGATCAGGGTCTGCGTCGCCGGAAGGTTTCGCAGGATCGTTTTCGGGCCCGGTGAACAAGGTCTTCAAGAAGAGAGCGGCGGCGCCGCACACGAGAAAAGTGTCGGCGAGGTTGAAGTTCGGCCAGACATGGCGTCCGTAGGAAAAACGAATCCAGTCGCGCACCTCGGGAATCGATTCCCCGGGCAGGCCCGGCGGCGACCAAAGTCCCAGCCGGTCGTACAGATTGCCGACGATGCCGGCGACGATCGCAGCCAGCACGATCGTCAGAAACCGGTCCCGCGCCGCCCGGCGAACGAAGAGCCAGTAGGCGATGCCGCCCACCGCGACGACGCTGATCGCGGCGAAGACGTAGGCGTAGCCTCTCCCGAAGCCGAAGAGGGCCCCGGGATTGGTCGCGGTTTCGATCCCGACGTAGCCTTCGACGATCCAATGAATCGTTCCCTGACCGGGCATGCCGAGCCAGTCGAAGATCTGACGCTTCGTTTCGAGATCGAGCAGCAGGCCCGCGAGGGCGATCCCCAGGAAGAGCGCGAACCGCGACCAGGGAACGCCGGTCGCGTCTTGCGAACCGATCGCAGTCGGGAGAGGAAGGGCATCAGCCTCGGACATCGGCGCAGTCTCGTTTCGCGTACCTGCGAACGGAACGGAAATCGCCGGCGGCGAAATCGACCGGGGTTCTACCGATCGCTCGCCTGAACGTCAAACCAGGATCGCACTCATAAGTAACTGTTTCAGGCGCTGATTTCAGCCGAAAAGCGTTGAAAAAGTCGAATACCGGAAATCCTCCGATGGTGGGGGCAGAACTTCGCTCGGATCCACCTGCCGGGGGGCGTCGGTTTCGCCGCCTTGATGGGGCTTCGGGCGCGACCTACATTTGATCCTTCGAGCTGCCCCGCTCGTCTCCCTCCGCGTTTCCCGGTCGCTCCGTGCCGCTCAACGACTTCGCGTATCAGAAGTGCGTCTCTCCGGCGTGCGGCGCCCAGTACGACCCGGGAGAGGTCGTCAATGCCTGCCGTAAGTGCGGCTCGCTGCTGGACATCGAGTATGAATGGGAGCGCGTCCCGGTCCCGAAGAAGATGAAGGACTTCGAGGCCTTCTGGTCCGAGCGAAGCGACCCCACTCGATTCAGCGGCATCTGGCGCTTTCAGGAGTTGCTTCCCTTCTCGTCGAAGGACGGCATCGTCACCGTCGGCGAGGGGCAGACGCTGCTGCAGCGTTCCGACCCGGTCGCCGGCTACGTCGGCATGCAGGAGGGAAACCTCTTCCTGCAGTACGAGGGGATGAACCCCTCGGGCAGTTTCAAAGATAACGGCATGTCCGCCGCGTTCACCCACGCGCGGGCGATCGGGGCGCAGCGGGCCGCGTGTGCGTCGACCGGCAACACGAGCGCCTCGCTGGCGATGTACTGCTCGGTCACCCGCCTGATGCGGGCAGTGATCTTCATCGGCACGGGCAAGATCTCCTACGGCAAGCTTTCGCAGGCGCTGGAGTACGGCGCCCTGACGATGCAGATCGCGGGCGACTTCGACGACGCCATGCTCCGCGTTCAGGAAGTCAGCCAGCAGCTCGGTATCTACCTGGTCAACAGCATCAATCCCTTCCGATTGGAAGGTCAGAAGTCGGTCATGTACCGCGTGCTGGAGGCTCTCCGCTGGGAGATCCCCGACTGGATCGTCGTCCCGGGCGGCAACCTCGGCAACAGCAGCGCGTTCGGCAAGGCGTTCAAGGAACTGCTCCACCTGGGGCTGATCGATCGGGCGCCGCGACTGGCCGTGATCAACGCCTCGGGCGCCTGCACGCTGGACGAGCTTTACAACCACCGCAAGCTGCGCTGGAACGGCGGCAAGCCCGATCTCTCCATCGCGGCGGACTACTACGTCGAACTCGACAAGTCGAAGTCGAAGGCCGACACGATCGCCAGCGCGATCGAAATCAATCGACCGGTCAACCTGCAGAAGTGCCTGAGGGCGCTCGACGTTTGCGACGGCGTCGTGCGACAGGTGACCGACCAGGAGATCCTCGACGCGAAAGCCCAGGTCGGCGCTGGAGGTTACGGCTGCGAACCGGCCTCCGCCGCCAGCGTCGCGGGCGCGAAGCTGCTCCGCGAGCAGGGCGTCATCTCCCCGAGCGAGCGCGTCGTCTGCATCCTGACGGGCCATCAACTCAAGGACCCCACCGCGACGGTCGCCTACCACACGACCGACCAGGAGCAGTTCAATAAGGTGCTCCGCAGCCGGGGCGTCTCCCGCGCGTCGTACGCGAACCGGGCGGTCTCCGTCTCGAACAACCTCGACGACATCGTCCGCGTGCTGCAGATGTACGGCTGAGGTTTGATGTTCCGTTCCTGAGCGGGGGGTGTGAACCCCCCGAGTCCCGATCGATCCGGGCGCTCAGAAAGCTCGGGGAACCTTCGTCCCCCGCTCAGCGGCAGCGGCTTATACTCGTCGGCTGTATGCCGCCGCGCGCTTTCGCGACTTCGGCGCCCTCCTCTTCTCGTCGAACGCTGCAGGAACCTCCTCATGGCTCGTCGAATCGATCGCAGGCAGTTCGTCGGCGGCGCGGTCGCCGCGGCAGGCGCCGGATACTGGCTTGCGTCGCAGCCCCGTCTCGCGCTCGCCCAGTCGCCGAATCAGAAGGTCAGCGTCGCCTGCATCGGCGTCGGCGGGAAAGGTTCGAGCGACACCGACGATGCCGCGAAGTACGGCCAGATCGTGGCGCTCTGCGACGTCGACGATCAGCGCTTGCAGCAGAAGGCGAAGCAGTATCCCGACGCGAAGCTGTTCCACGACTTCCGCGAACTGCTCAGCTTCATGGGCGACAAGGTCGACGCCGTGACCGTCAGCACGGCGGATCACACCCACGCTGCCGCTGCCGTTCGCGCCATGCGTCTGGGCAAGCACGTCTACTGCCAGAAGCCGCTCACGCACACCGTCGCCGAAGCGCGGCTAATGCGGGAGACCGCGCGGAAGCACGGCGTCGTCACGCAGATGGGCAACCAGGGGACGGCGCACGACGGTTTCCGCGCGGGCGTCGAACTGATCCAGAGCGGCGCTATCGGCGCGATTCGCGAAGTCCACGTCTGGACCAACCGCCCCTACTCCGACTGGGCGGCGGGCAAGATGTACTGGAAGCAGGCGCCGCAGATCACCGCTCGACCGAAAGAGACGCCGCCCGTTCCCGATTACCTGTCGTGGGATCTGTGGGTCGGGCCCGCCCCGGAGCGACCCTACAATCCGGCTTATCATCCGCACGATTGGCGCGGCTGGTGGGACTTCGGCACCGGCGCCCTCGGCGACATGGCCTGCCACACGGCGAACCTGCCCTTCATGGCTCTCGGCCTGGGCCTGCCGACGCGAGTCTCCGCCGTCAGCAGCGAGGTCAACCCCGAGACCTATCCCGCCTGGGCGACGATCACGTACGAGTTTCCCGCCCGCGGCGATCAGCCGCCGGTGAAGCTCGTCTGGTACGAAGGCTCGGAGGACGGCAAGCGGAACCTGCCCAAGCTGGAGTTCCCGGGCACGAAGGAACCGACCGACAGCGGCTCGCTCTTCATCGGCGAGAAGGGCCGCCTCTACTCGCCCGGCGATTCGGGCGATCAGCAGGTCCTCGAGGTGTCGGGGCAGACGAAGACGCCCGAACAAACGCTCGAACGGCTCGGGCTCGATCGCGGACCGGACGAGAATCAGAAGCGCGAATGGCTCCGCGCCATTCAGGGCGGGTCGAAGCCGCTCTCCAATTTCGATTACGCTTCAGTTCTGACCGAGGCCATGCTGCTCGGCAACGTCGCTGTCCGGCTGGGCGAAGCGATCGACTACGACGGCGCGAAGGGCCAGGTCACCAGCCATCCCGACGCGGCCGCACTGACCGACCCGGCGCCGCGCAAGGGCTGGGAACTCTGATCGAATCGCGTCACTGGCGTCACTTTCCCTGAGCGGAGGGCGTGAGCCCTCCGAGGTCCGGATCGTTCATAGCGCTGAAACTCGGAGGGCTCGCGCCCTCCGCTCAGAACGCTCTGCTGATTCTGCTCGCAAGAACTTCGATAGGTTTCATGGAACGAATCAAGCTCGCCATCAACGGAGCCTGCGGGCGAATGGGTCGCCGGCTCGTCGCGCTCGCGGGGGAGTCGCCTGAATTGGATCTCGTCGCCGCGGTCGAGCATCCGGGGCACTCGCTGCTGGGCGAAGACGCCGGAATCGTGGCCGGCATCGGCGCGATCGATCTCGCCGTGGGGTCGGAAGTGCCCGCGAACGCGCAGGCGCTGATCGACTTCTCGACGCCTGCCGGAGCCCAGGCAGCGATCCGGATCTCGCAGGAGCGCTCGCTGCCGCTCGTGATGGCGACGACCGGCCTGCCGGACGCCGAGAAGGACGCGATCCGCGAGCTGGCGAAAACGGTTCCCGTCGTCTGGTCGCCCAGCATGAGCGCCGCGGTCAATCTGACCATGAAGCTGGTCGAGATCGCGGGCAGGCACCTGAAGGATCATCCGGGCGGCGCCGACGTCGAAATCCTCGAGCGCCATCATCGCTTCAAGGAAGACTCGCCCAGCGGCACGGCGCTGAAGTTCGGCGAGATCGTCGGCCAGGCCATGGGCATCGAAAAGCACGTCCATGGCCGCGAAGGATTCGTCGGCAAGCGACCCCACGGCGAGATCGGCTTCCACGCGATCCGCACGGGCGACAACCCGGGCGAGCACACCATCCTGTTCGGCATGCTCGGCGAGACGATCGAAATCACTGTCCGCGCCTCGAACCGCGACTGTTACGCCATCGGAGCCCTGCAGGCCGCGAAGTTCGTCGCGTCGAAACCGCCCGGGCTTTATTCGATGAACGACGTGCTGGGGCTGTAGCGACCGATGGCGAAGTGCGAAGAAGGTTATCGCTGCTCGGTCTGCGGCGGAGACGTCGAAGACATTCGCGAGAGTTCGCTCTACCTTCGCTACGTGCTGGGGATGATCGACCCCGAGACGCTGCACGCGACGCCCGATCGACATCTCCGCTGCGACGAGGCGCTCGCGCAGTTCGTCGTCGATCCCGCTTTTCCGCCGATCGAGCGCACGAGCGGCGTTTCCAAGCGGGATCTCGACCCAGCCTTCGTCGCCGAGCGGGAAGCCTTCGTCACCCGGGGCTGGCGCCGCTTGCAGGAACTCTTCGAGCGCCTGCAGGGCGAGGAGATTTCCGTCCTCGACTATCCCCTGCCCGAAGTCGCGAACAAGCTGCGCGGGGAGTGAGCGGCTACGTGCTGGCTTCGCTGCGGGCGAGCTGCGTCTCTGCCGTAGTCGCGGCCGCCTTCCGTCCGACGAAAACGTAGTAAGGCGTTCGGATGACGGGGATGTACGGAACCTTGGCGAGTCGTTCCTCGAAATAAACGGGCTCGAACCGACGGTGCAGGTAAGGCACGTGATCGGCCGACGGATAGACGTTGTCCGAGCTGAACCAGACGGGCCAGAACGACCGCGTGAACCAGCCGTGGCCCTTCAATCCGTCGGGCGGATACTTCCGCGAAACGTAGAAATCGACGACGCCGATCACGCCGCCCGGCTTCAGCAGCCGTAGCGCGTGGTCGATGGCCGCGAACCAGTCGGGGATCATCGTCAGCGAGTAGGAGAACGTCACGACGTCGACGGTCCCCTCTTCCGGCACGAAGGTCGTCGCGTCCGCTTCGACCGCCTGCACGTTGGACCAGCCGCGATCGGCGACGCGCTTCCGCGCCATCGCGAGCAGCGACGGCGCGAGGTCGACGACGTAAACCTTTTTGAGCTTCGGCAGCGTGTCGCCGAAGAACTCCAGGTTGCTGCCGGTGCCGCCCCCCATGTCGAGCCAGACGCCGTTCGCGGGCGGGTCGATCGCCTTCACCAGTTCTTCGCGACCTTGCAGCAGACGCTTGCGGAAGTCGTCGTACGCTTCCGCCTGACCGCCGTAGAAACTCTCCAGGCGATCCGCATGGCTCTTGCCGCGAATCGGCTTGAGAGCCATGTGGTAAAGGATTTTCAGATCCTGGAAGAACGCCAAGAGGGTCTGCCCGTCGGAAGGAGATCGGCAAGCGGCCGAAGGATCGAACCATCCGAGCGATCGCATGCATGCGATCGCTCACGATCGGTCAAAAACCGAACCTTCGTCAGGCTTTCGCGAGGTCGGCGATATAGAAGCTGCCGTACGTGTGGACGCGATCCTTCTCGTGCAGGGTCGCGGCCAGGTCCTCGTGATGCTTGAGCAGTTCAGGCAGCTTTCGCGACGCGCCGTTCACGCGGACTTCGACCCGTTCGAGGAAGTCGGTGTGCAGACCGCCGCTGCGCCAGATGATCCGGGCGTCGTCGCTGGCCCGGTTCAGGATCGCCTGCCACTCCGATTCGAGCAGCGGGAAGAACCGATCGCTGAGCCAGTCCATGTGATCCAGCAGCACGAATCGCGTGATCGGGCGGTCGTGCTTCTCCAAGAACGCCTGCACCGAATCGGTGTGCGTCTTTACGCGATCGACCATGCCCCCCTTCAGCTTCGCGAAGTTCTCCTCGACCAGATACTCCGGGCAGCAGTCGGGCGTGTACGAGCCCGTCATGTAGACGCGCCAGAAGTAGTTGTCCGCGATCGGAAGCTTCGTGAAGACGGCCTCCACGCTGTCCTGCATGAACTTGACGATGCTGCCGTCGTAGTGCTTTTCGACCTGGCGACGCTGGGCCTTCGGCACGCCGAGCAGCGACAACGTCGAATCGCGGTTCATCGCGAATCGCAGCGGGCCCGACCAGAGCTTCTCGCGGATCGCCCGGTCGTAGATCTCCTTCTGCTCTTCGACGGTCTTCGACTCGAGCAGCGCGTGATAGTGCGGGCGCAGCTTCAGCGCCGTGTCGACGTACTTCTTCGCCGCGCGGGCGAACGCGCCCGAGGTTCCGCGAAAGTAGAACGAGACCCGCGGATGATCGAAGTAGCGGATCCGTTTGTCCCAGTACCGCTGGGCGAAGTCGGAAAGATCGGGCCGCAGCTTGTCGCGATAGATTTCCCGCGCGCCGGGGAGCCGCCCCTTGCCGAACATCTTAAAGAAGTCGTCGTACTCCAGGCGGCGAATGCCCGACTTCTTCAGTTCCAGCAGCGCGTTCTGCCGCGGATTCATATCGACGGCATGCACCTCCGCCGGACCGGCGAGCGCGTAGTCGAGCGCGTTGCAGCCTGCCGAGGTGATCACGAGAATGGAATCGGTCGGCCTGATCTCCAGCGCGACGCGATCGAGCCGGGGATCTTCCCAGCAGGTGTTGTAGACGAGGTTATTGCGGTGGACGACGGAGAAGACGCGACCGCTGACCCAATCCAAGAACGACATGCACGCGTCCTGACGCGAAAACTCGCGAGAGATGATGACGAAAGCTCAAGCGTCGGACTGCGCGGAAAATTGATCGCGCAGTTCCGCCTCGATGATTGACGCAGCTTCGCCGCGATAAATGACGCTAATTCTAGCCCTGCGGGCGACTCTGACAAGGAATCGGAGTCTCCGATTCCGGCAGGTTTTACGCCGCCCTCTCGAAACGGTTCGGCGGCCCTCTTCCTGCCTTCGAAGCCGGGAAACGACGTTCCGTCGCACGTTTATGCCTAAGAGCCGAATCGGTTCCGCTTTCTTCGCGGCGCCGGCGATCGCGATCGCCGGCTCGGTCGTCGTCCTCGCCGTTCTGGCAGCGTGGGAACGAACGTCGGTCGGAGTCTATCCGGTAACGCCGACCGAAAGCCTGTGGCTGCTGAAGGCCGGCGACGTCGCCGATCCCTCGGTCGATCTCGGCGCGTCGAACTTCGAAGAGCGGATCGAAAAACGTATCGAAGGGGGCGACCGCGCTGTCTTGGAGTACGTCTTCGACGCCGGGGAAACGGGGGTCCGCGTAAAAACTCGCCTGATCGAACGGTCGAGCGAAGATCAGGCCCGGCAGGAGGCGACCGACCGTCGTATCGCGTTCGGCGGCGTTCCGCAGGACGTCGCGCCGGTCGTAGCGTACGGCACGACCCCGTCCGGCGGACAGGCGACGCTGCCGATCATCGCGACCCGCGACGGCCGGACGTTGTTCCTCGTGCAGCAGGGGACGTACGTCTACACAGTCGAGACGTCGGCGAACTTCGGCTCAGAGTACCTCGTGCTCAAGGCGATTCAGGATCGCATGGCGCCTCTCGACCGGCCCGGGTTCGTTCTGCCGCTTCGCGTTCCCGTCGTCGAGCCGCGCCCGACGCCTCCGGGGAACTGATCTGGCGTCGAAGTCGGTTCCTGCCCTACAACGCCGCGCGCGGCGGTCTTCGACTGGTTCGGTCCAAGCCGCGTCGACTGCGTCCTCGGCCCATCCGCTCGCGATTCGACGGACAGCCTGCTCCGTACGGCCTATCGCCGATGACTTCGCGCCCCTGGCACATCGTCCGCTGGTTCGGCTTCCTCGCGATCGGTCTGACGATCGCGATCGGCAGCGGCATGCGATTTCGTGCGAAGAATCGACCCGCGGAGGGCCTCCTCGCCGAGCGAGAGGAGCCGGACGATTCGCATCTCGCGCAAGCGCCGCGAGTATGGATGGCGCCGGAACCTGGCGCCGCTGAATTCAACGACTGGAACGTTCCCCCCGCCTTGCCTGCGACGGAGGAAGCGTCGGCGATCGCGATTATCGACCCGCCCGACACGACGCTGGATCCGAATTCGCCGCAGGCGGCGGAGGAGATCGACGCGATCGTCAGGGCGATGGCCCCCTACGACGTCGACTTCGATAGCGTGCAGGTCCTCGCCGTCGAAGACCGGGGGCGCCTCCGCTTCGTCTTTTCGTGCGAAGTGCCGACCGGCGACGGCGCCGCATCGTTCGTCGGCGAAGGGCCTGATCCGCCGAGCGCTGCCCGCCACGCACTCTCCCGCATCCGAAACTGGGCGGCGGCGCCCGGCGAGACGACGCTCCGCTGATTCGCGGGTTAGCGAGGGTATTCTCGCAGCGATTCCGCCTCTGCCTGCCGACGCTTGCCGTCGTCGCTCCGGACGCGGACAATCGAGCCTTCGACACGGACGGGATCGGCGACGGCATTTCCGCATGAACGCGAAGTTTCAGCGAAGCGGTTCACGACTTTCGCGCGTTCCATCGCCGGCGGAGCGACGCCCCTCCGTCGGTTCGCTGATCGGTTACTTTGCGCAGGCCCGCCGCCCGGGATCGAGAAGGACACACACGCAGCCGCTACTTTCGCCCGCCGAGCGAAAACTTCGGACTAAGTCGCCTGCGTCGCGACGCCGCATGGCGGAAGGGATGCGCGACGAAGGGTTGCGGCGACTGGAAGCGACGCTGTTTCTCGCGAAGGAACCGCTCACCAGCCGCAAGCTGGCGCAGCATGCCCAACTGGAAGACGGCACCGAGGCCCGGGCGCTCGTCCGGGCGCTCAACAAGCGTTACGAGCAGGAAGGTCGCGCGTTCAGCGTGGAATCGATCGCGGGCGGATTTCGCCTGATGACGCGCCCGCGGTTCCTGCCCTGGCTGCGGCGACTTGACGCGGCGACGGCGACGCCGGATCGCATCAGTTCCCCCATGCTCGAAACGCTGGCGGTGATCGCTTACCTGCAGCCTGCCCCGCGTGCGGAGATCGAAGCCATTCGCGGCGTGAACTGCGGCGAGATCCTGCGGCAGCTTCTGGACAAGAACCTCGTGCGCATCGAAGGTCGCAGTCAGGAACTGGGGCGACCCTATCTCTATTCCACCACGTCGAGATTCCTGGAGACGTTCGGCCTTCGCAAGATCGACGATTTGCCCTCGATCCGCCGGCCCGAAAAAGTCTCGGAAACCTCTGGAAATGAGCTTCCCGTCCGTTCCCGCGAAGCAACGGATGAGTAAACTACTGCGACCTTTGCGGCCCCTGGAGTCGCCCTTGAATCCGAATGACGAACGGGTCCTTTCTCATGGCCCGATCGTTTCTCAGGTTCGACAGGTAACGACGGAGCGTCGCGATTCGGAAGAACCCTGCTCGCAAGATGAGCCCGACTCGGCTTGCGAGGGCGTTCGAATTCCTCAAGATTATCTTCGCTCGTTCCCGATAGCGGGTACGGCGAGGAACATCGTCACCTTCGGAACGTCCTGGAACTGTGTCCTTGCGGAGGAAGTCGGCGTGAGAACCCTGTGGCTGGACGAAGAATTGAACGCCGATGCGGCGGGCGTTCCGGAAACGACTCGACGCGGCTCCTTCGTCGCGCAGGTGCAGTCGCTCCTTCTCGCGAAGGACGATGACGACCTCGATGAGGAGGACGACCTCGTCGATGACGACGACGACGAAGACGATGACTGGGACGACGAAGAGGACGAAGACGACGACCTCGACGACGAGGAAGACGACCTCGACGACGAAGAGGACGACGAACTCGAGGAAGAGGAAGAAGACCTCGAGGACGACGAGGAAGAATGGGACGACGAAGAGGACGACGAGGACGAAGACTGGGATGACGAGGACGACGACGACGACGATGACCTCGACGACGAAGAAGAGCTAGAAGAGGAAGAAGAAGAGGAGTGGGGCTGAGCCCTGCGCTCGCTCTCGACCCCTTTTGGGCTTCTCGTGAATCGATCCGCCGCGGCGTCAGGATTCTTTCCGGACGCCGTTTTTCGTGCTCTGACGCGAGCGCACCTTGCGGTTCGCGCCTGGCGCGAAAGTTCGCCTAACCGGTGCGGGGAACATTGCGCTTGGATGGCGCTGGTTGTCTCATCCAGCGTCCGCGCAGCGGATCGGAGGCCTCAGAGGCGCGTCGGAATCTTCGCTGCCGAGTTCCTCGAAGCGTGTTCTCGAAGTTGGCCGGCGAGCTTGCGCCGAATTCGTTCCGAGGCCTCCGACGTGCTGCGCCCGCGCCGGTTGAGTCAACCGGCGCCACCCAGCAAGAATCGCGCAGCGGAAGCTGCGAGGCGCCCTCGTAGAGTCAGCGCGGCGCCAGGAGCGACGCCGGGATCAATCCTTGATCTGGAACAAGCGCCGCAGCGCCGCGAGGAGCATGTGCGGCGTTCCCGATTCCGCCTCTTCCTTCAGCGACTGGAGGGGCGGATGCAGGATCTTGTTCACCAGCCGGTCGAACGCCTTCCGCACTTCCGCCTTCGATTCGTCGTCGAGCCGATCGAGCTTCGCCAGCAGGCGTTCCAGTTCGCGCTGCTTGGTCTCTTCGGCCTGCGACTTGAAGCGCTGGATGGTCGAGCCCGTTTCGCGGCGGTGAAGTTCGTGGACGAACTTCCGCGTCTCCTCTTCGAGAATTCGCTCCGCCTTGGGCCATTCCTTCTCGCGCTGCCGGCGATTCTCCTCGCAGACCTGCTTCAGGTCGTCGATCGAGTAGAGATAGACGTTCTGGAGCTGGGCGATCCGCGGCTCGAAATCGCGAGGCACCGCCAAGTCCAGCACGAAGATCGGGCGCTCGCGACGCTCCGCTTCGATCCGCCGGAAGCGGTCGACGGTCACGATCGGTTGGGCGGCGCCGGTGGCGGTCACGACCAGATCGCACTCGACGAGCAGCTCGTCGAGCCGTTCCCAGGGGCATGCCAGGCCGTTGAACCGCTTGGCCAGATCCTCGGCCCGTTCGAGGTTGCGATTGACGACGCGAAGATCCTGCACGCCTTCCTGCTGCAGATAGATCAGCGTCTCCTCGGCCATTTCCCCCGCCCCGATGACGAGCGTCACCTTGTCGGCGAACGATTCGAACACGCTCCGCGCGAACTCGCTGACGGCGACGCTCGGAATCGAGACGCGCCCCTGCTGAATGGCGGTTTCGGTCGCGATCCGCTTCGCGACGCGCAGCGCGTTCTGGAAGACGAGGTCGAGCGGACCGATCTGGTCCACCTCGCGTGCCAGATGATGAGCCTGCTTCACCTGCGCGAGGATCTGAGCCTCGCCGATCACCATGCTGTCGAGGCCTGACGCCACGGCGAACAGGTGTCGCACCGCATCTTCGCCGGTACGCTCGAAGAGTTCGCTGAAGATCTCGATCGAGTTCAGGCCATGGAAGCCGGCGAGGAATTCGACCAGCTCCTGGTGGGTCGGCGCCTTATCGGCGGCCTCGCAGGCGGAATAGAGTTCCACCCGATTGCAGGTCGACAGAATGACCCCCGAGGCGGCCGGAAAGCGATCGGAGAACGCCTTCAGGGCCTCGCGGGCCTGATCCTTGTCGAACGCCAGCCGTTCCCGGATCGCGACCGACGAAGTGTGGTGACTGCAGCCGACGACTTGCAGTTTCATCGCGGGTTCTCCGCGACGGCGTCGGCATTCGCTCCGATTTCGGCGCTTGCCGAATCGGACACGACGGATGTGCGCTCCTCCGCCGGAAGACTCGTACGCTCCGGCTGCTCGGACCCATGGCCCGACAGGACGGCGAGCGTCACTTCCAGGAACAGAAACAGAAAGCTGGCGACGACGACGTACGCGACCTTCCGCCCCTCGCGCGCGGGTCGATAGAGCAGTCCGATCGCCGACGCCGCGAATAGCCACAGGAAGAGCGCCGACGAAGTCCAGACGACCGGATCGGCCCAGCGGATGGCGCCGTACTTCGCCAGGCTGTGCGCCATGCCGGAGAGCAGTCCGAGCCCGAACAGAGCGGTCGAGATGAAGAAGGTCGGCTCGATCGCGCGATGCAGGCGCTCGAGGCTCGGCAGACGCAGGCCCCGCTGGCTCCGAATCCCTTGCTTAAGGCGGTACGACTGCACCAGGTACATCGCCCCGGCGGCGAAGCCGAACACGACGACCACCGTCCCCGCCAGCAGCATCAGGCCATGGATCGTGCCCCACGAGACGGTCTGCGCAGTGAAGGACGTGCCGCTCCGCACGGCCCAGCCGATGGCGAGCAGCGCCAGCGCGATCGGAAGCAGAAAGAGTCCGTAATTCTTTTGCGGATCGCGGATCGCCAGAATCAAATAGGCCGCCGCGACGATCCACGCCGCCGCCAGGCACCAGTCGTACCAACTGCCGAGTCCCGGCGTACCGACGTCCGCCGATTCGATCCCCGCACGAAACACGAAGCGATTCGCGAAGTAGACGCCCTGCAGCAGGACGCCGATCCCGGCGAAGCCGAGCGAGACGACGTATCGGATGGGCGCACGAAAGAAGAGCCGCGAGATCTCCAGCAGCAGGGAGACCGCGTACGACGTGAAGAAACAGACGATCGAGATGCCGGTCAGCAAAACGGCGAGGGCGTGAAGAGGGGAGGGGATCGCCGCCGGTGGGGCGAGGTCGGGGGGCGTTCGTTTCGAGCCGAAGCCTCCCGCAAGCGTAGTCCGGCAATTATAGGAGCCGGTCCGCGGCCGCGACGTATCGAGCGGCGTCGATAGCGGGGCCTATTCCTCGATTCCGTAGTCTTTGAGCTTCTTGTGCAGCGTGTTTCGATTGATGCCCAGGCGCGTCGCCGCCCTGGTCTGCACGTTCGACGTCTCCTGCATGACCTGCAGGATCAGTTCCTTCTCTACCTTGTTCACAATGCGTTCGTGAACGTTTTCCGCCTCTTCCCCCGCTTCCTTCAGCCCCTGCCGGACAAGCTGCGAGGCCAGGGACGACGAATCGGCGGACGACGTCTGCCGCTGGTGGTAGAGGATCGAGTAGGGATCGAACTCCGTGCTGCCGGAATGCGAGGCGAACGACTTCGACAGGCCGGCGCCCGAAGCGCCCCGTCCTCGTTTGACCGGATCGGGCAGAACGTCCAGCGTCAGTTCGTCATCCTCCGCAGTGACGACCGCCCGTTCGACGTAGTTTTGAAGTTCGCGGACGTTGCCCGGCCAGTGGTAATCCTGCAGGGCCTCCATCGCGGCCGGCTGGATATGGATCACGTACCGGTCGTTCGCTTCGCTGTAGTAATTCAGGAAGTGGGCGACCAGCGCCGGAATGTCCTCTCGCCGCTCGCGCAGCGGGGGAAGCACGATCGACACGACGTTCAGCCGCCAGTAAAGATCCTCGCGGAAACGATTCGCCGCGACCTCGTCGGACAGGTCGCGATTGCTGGCGGCGATCACGCGGGTGTCGACGCGAACCGTCTCCGTATCTCCGACCCGTTCGAATTCCCGCTCCTGCAGCACGCGGAGAAGCTTCACCTGCAGCAGCAGGGACGTGCTGTTGATTTCGTCCAGAAAGATCGACCCGGTATGCGCCGCCTCGAACCGCCCTGTGCGGTTATTCACGGCCCCGGTGAACGCTCCGCGGACGTGACCGAATAGTTCGCTTTCCAGCAGGCTCTCGGACAGCGCGCCGCAGTTCACCTTCACCAGCGGTCCGGTACTGCGACCGCTCAGGCGATGCAGGGCCGTGGCGATCAGTTCCTTTCCGGTCCCGGTTTCGCCCAGGATCAGCACCGACGCGGCGCTGCGAGCGACCTTGCGAGTCGTCCGATAGACCTGCTCCATGGCCGGACCGGAACCGATCAGCCCCGGAATCGGCGGGCCGAACTCGGCAGGTCGGTTCGCTCGATAGCTCGCCATGCGCGACCGGTCAGGGGGCGGGAATCACGGCGAAGGAACGGCCGCTCGGGAACTCGGGACTGCCGTCGGGGAACTCGGAGCGGGCGTTTCGACCGTTTCAGCGGCCGCGGCCTTCGTCGCCACGCGCGACTCCAGCACGTCCAGGATTGCCGACCGGATCCGCTGCGTCTCGGCGTCGAGCGTGCGACTCTGGTTATAGCGATCGTACTGCTGCACGATTTGATCCTGCGTCAGAAGAATTCCGCGGCGCTTCACCGAGTCGGCGAAGGCGGCGAGCGCGGCGTCGCGAGCTTGCGTGGGCAGGTAGGTCTGCGACGCCGCTTCGATCAGCGCCAGTTCCGCCTGCGGCGTCGCCAGCCTTGCCAGGATGCCGGCCGCGGCGGCGGAGAATTCCGGATCGCCCAGCGCCTCGATCGCCGGCGCTTCGAGCCGCTCGAACACGAGACCCATCGGGTTGCCCGGCATATCGAGCAGCTTCTGAATGCCCTCCAGCGCGAGGGCCGTTCGCGGACGACGGAGTTTCCCGACCGCCTCGTCGACGCCGGGCTCGAATTCTTCCGCCAGTTGCCGGAACTCGCCCGCCGTCATGTTCTGACCGATCAGGCGGACCTTCTCGAAATCCTGCGCTACGAAGCGGAGCGACGGATCCTCGGTCGAAATGGCCATGACGATCACCGGCACGTCCGCCGTCGCGGGATCCTTGCGTAGCTGGCTGACGTACTCGATCACCTTCGTCTTCGGCAGCCGTTCATGCACGACGATCGCGTACAGGTTCGGCGACCGCTGACGACTCGCCTTGAAAAGATCGTCGGGCGTCAGCCCCACGTGGACCTCGAACCCGGACTGCTCGAGCATCGCGGCGTACGAGGCGGCCAGCGCGGAACGCGGATGTCCGAGCGTGATCACCGGAGCCTGAGCGGGGCGGGCGACGCGCCCCAGAATCTCCGGAACGCGGCTCGCCTCGCGAAACGGAAAATCGGGAGCCATGCGCACCACGGCGAGGGCTGCCGCGAAGCGAACGTCTTCCGACGAATGTCGCAGAGCCTCGGCCACGATCGGGCGTTCCAGGGCGACCGCGTGCAGCGACGACTGGTCGTTCCGCAGGCCGAACAGCGTCATCGTCGTCGCGAGCGCCCCGGGAAGGTCGTATTCCAGCGCGCGGCGTGCGACGGCATGCAGCCGCTCAGAGGTGAATGGAACCGCCGCTTCCCAATCGGCGAGAACGTCCTCGGGCAAATCGTCGGCGCCGAAGAGTTCCGCCCGGGAGGCGAACTGGGCGACCAGGTAATCGACTTTGACCGCCTCGTCGTCAGGATCCAGCGCCAGCGATGATTCCGCCAACTGTCGCGCGGCCAGCAGCGACGGCCCGATCGGCTGACCCGTCACGAGAACAGGAGATTTCGCCGCTTCGTCCCAGATCCACCAGTTCGATCGCGGTCGCGGGACGTTGGAAATGCTGGCGACATACGCGGGCGTCATGCCGCCCAGGAAGCGTTCGGTCTCGATCTTGACCAGGTTCGCCGCGATCTGATCGTCCGGCAGTTCGTCGAAACGCTGAAGGAAGTAAGCCTCCGCGGCAGCGCGGACCTGCGGATCGGAATGCTTTAGGAATCCGACGGCCCTCAGGTCGCGTTCGGCAGGGCCGTAGGTCGTCAGCAGTTCGATCGCGCGGGCGACGCGCACCGGATCGTTCGAATCGAGCAGCGCCGGAATGACGGGCGGCAGCCAGCGGAACTCTCCGAAGGCGAGCATGGCGCCGCGGGCCGCCGCCGAATCGCCCGGCTCGGACAGAACCTCCGCCAGCGACGGAATCGCACGGTCGCCTGCTCCCGCGATCAACCGCAGAGCGCGATTCCTCGCGTTGGGTCGATCGCCGGCGATCTCCGCGAAGGCCGCCTTGATATTGGCCGGGTTACGGACGTGCTCGTCATACTTTTCGTAGACCGCATCGACGAAGGCCCGTCCCGCCTCGTCCAGGTCTTCGCGATTGGCCAGGTCCCAGAAGAACTCGCTGCCGTACGTAGCGA
The DNA here is from genome assembly GCF_056501455.1 of Lignipirellula cremea. Classification (NCBI taxonomy): domain Bacteria; kingdom Pseudomonadati; phylum Planctomycetota; class Planctomycetia; order Pirellulales; family Pirellulaceae; genus Lignipirellula; species Lignipirellula cremea. The sequence goes on along the minus strand of NZ_CM151415.1, from coordinate 1,938,515 downwards.
GCAGATCGAACGCCGTCGGCGGGTCAAGCGACGCGGTGATTTCGCCCAGGAAGCGTTTCGCCAGTTCGGGTCGTCGCAGCGAGAGGAGCGCCTGGGCCGCACGCAGCTTCGCGGCCGGCGTCTGCGGATTCGATTCCAGGATCGCGAGAACCGCCGGCTCCTCGATCACGGGCCCTGAGGGAGTTCCTGCGGCAGGCGTCCCGGCAGCGGGCGTTCCCCCGGTAGGAGCGGGCGTCGTCGGCGCGCCGCCGAAAGGATCGGCGAACGGATCGGCCGGTTGAGCCCAGGCTTCGCTCGTAGCCAGGATCGCGAGGGCGACCGGCGCAGCCGCAAGAATTTTGCGGGCGAGTCGAAGTACGAATGCGCCGGCGATCCCTCGCGTGCAGTTTCCTGGCTGTCGGTCGAAGCCGGTCATCGGGAAAACCCGCGAGAGAATAGAGGCGTTATCGGGACGGTCGTTCCGGAAAGGAATCGACGGACGAAAACGCACGGCGGTCATGTGCCGACGCGGGCCTGCCAGCGTGCGATCTGGCGGTCTACCTCGGAAGGCGCCGTCGAACCGTAGCTCTTAAACGCCCGAATCGCATTCTCGACGCCCAAGACATCATAAATGGAGGCGTCCAGCGTCGAATCGATTTGCTGAAATTCCTCCAAGGGAAGATCGGCCAGCGGAACCCCGCGGTCCAGCGCACGCCGCACGATCGTTCCGACCAGTTCATGCGCCCGGCGCTGCGGCATCCCGCGGAGCATCAGGGCTTCCATCAACGTCGTCGCATCCAGATATCCCTCGTTCAGCCGCCGGGCGATCGATTCCCTTCGCAATTCGGCGCCTGCCACGAGCGGCGCGGCCAGTTCCAGGCAACTGGCGACCGTATCGTAGGCGTCGAACGCGGGCGGCTTGTCTTCCTGCAGGTCGCGGTTGTACGCCAGCGGCAGTCCCTTGGTCAGCACGGCCAGCGTCTGCAGGGCGCCGATGGTTCGCGCCGTCTTGCCGCGAATCAGTTCCAGTACGTCCGGATTGATCTTCTGCGGCATGATGGACGAGCCGGTGCAGAACGTCTGCGGCAGCTTGATGAAGCCGAACTCCGTCGTCGTCCAGAGGATCCACTCCTCCGCCAGCCCGCTCAGGTGAATGGCGACCGTCGACAGGCAAAAGACGAACTCGAACACGAAGTCCCGGTCGCTCGAGACGTCCAGGCTGTTCGCCGCGACCCCCTCGAAGCCGAGCGCCTCGGCCGTCATGTCCCGGTCGATCGGCAGCGAAGTCCCCGCGAGCGCCGCGGAACCGAGGCCGCTGACGTTCACGCGGCGGCGGCAATCGGCCAGCCTCGCCCGGTCTCGTTCGAACTTCTCGCAGTACGCCAGCCAGTAGTGGGGCGCCAGAACCGGTTGCGCCCGCTGCAGATGCGTATACGCCGGGAGAATCACGTCCCGGTCGCGGTCGCACCGACTGACGAACGCTTTCTGCAGGTCGAGGAGCAGTCCGTCTAGCCGATCGATGGCCGACCGGATCCAGAGCCGGAAGTCCGTGTTGATCTGGTCGTTCCGGCTGCGGGCGGTGTGCAGCTTGCGCCCTGCGTCGCCGAGGCGCTCGGTCAGGGCGTGCTCGACATTCATGTGAATGTCTTCGAAGTCCTGCCGGAGCGGAAGTTCGCCCGATTCGATCTCGCCCGCGATTTGGTCGAGCGTGACGGCAATCGATTCGGCTTCTTCGTTCGTGAGCAGGCCGACGGCGCTCAACATCCGGGCATGCGCCTGAGAGCCGGCGACGTCGTGCCGCAGGAGCCGGGCGTCGAAGCTGACGCTCTCCGTAAACCTCTCGACGCGAGGGTCCGTTCGCTCGGTGAATACGCCGCTTGCCGAAGGCTTCGACACGATCGACCTAAAGTCAGACGGCGCCGGCGTCGCCAGCTCCCCCGGCGTCGCCAGCGCCCGAAGGGCAGGAACGGCGGCCATCCTAGTCGTGCAGCCTGAGAGCGTCAACGAAAGGGCGCCTTCGCGGCGCCTAGTTTCTGGGCGCTACGACGATTCGTCGATCGGATTATGCTCCTGACGCCCTCCGCTCGCCAAGTCATGCAGCGAAGCGATGGCGAGGGCTGGCGTTTTTGCTCCGGCCGCTTGCCCGGAGTTCGAAAACCTTGCTAAGTTCTAGAGATTTTGCACACGCCCCGCCCTAGGGGATTCACGCGAAAGCCGGAAGCACGCCAGCGCCTTCCGACGAGCTTTCGCACCGCGAGACGACCAGGAAGTTCGCGTGCCCAAGCGAGACGACATCAAGAAGGTTCTGCTGATCGGTTCCGGTCCCATCGTGATCGGTCAGGCTTGCGAATTCGATTACTCGGGCACGCAGGCGTGCAAGGCGTTGCGGGAAGAGGGTTACGAGGTCGTCCTCGTCAACTCGAACCCGGCGACGATCATGACCGATCCCGACACGGCCGACGTTACCTACATCGAGCCGCTCACCTGGGAGATCGTCGAGAAGATCATCGCCCGCGAGCGTCCCGACGTGCTGCTTCCCACGCTGGGGGGGCAGACCGGCCTGAACTTGGCGATGGAACTCCATAAGCACGGGGTTCTCGAAAAGTACGGCGTCGAGATGATCGGCGCCCGGCCCGACGTAATCGCCAAGGCCGAAGAGCGCGAACAGTTCAAGGCCGCCATGGAGAAGATCGGCCTGGAGGTCTGCCGCGGACGGACCGTCCGCAATATGGACCAGGCCCGCGAGGCGCTGCAGGAGATCGGCGTCCCCTGCGTCGTGCGTCCCAGCTTCACGCTCGGCGGCAGCGGCTCGGCCATCGCCTACAACCGCGAGGACTTCGTCAACCTCGTGCGGTACGGTCTCGATCAGTCGCCGGTCAGCGAAGTGCTGATCGAGGAGTCGATCGTCGGCTGGAAAGAGTACGAGATGGAGGTCATGCGCGACGTCGACGACAACGTCGTCATCGTCTGCGCGATCGAGAACTTCGACGCGATGGGCGTCCACACGGGCGACTCGATCACCGTCGCGCCCGCACAGACGCTGTCGGACAAGGAATACCAGCGGATGCGCGACGCCAGCATCGCGGTCATCCGCGAAATCGGCGTCGAGACGGGGGGCTCCAACATCCAGTTCGCGATCGAGCCGTCGACCGGGCGGATGATCGTGATCGAGATGAATCCTCGCGTCAGCCGGTCGAGCGCCCTCGCCTCGAAGGCGACCGGGTTCCCGATCGCCAAGATCGCCGCCAAGCTGGCGATCGGCTATCGCCTGCACGAACTGAAGAACGACATCACCCGCGTCACCCCCGCCTGCTTCGAGCCGACGATCGACTACGTCGTGACGAAGATCCCGCGGTTCACGTTCGAGAAGTTCCCCGAAGCCGACCCCGGCCTGACGACGCAGATGAAAAGCGTCGGGGAGACCATGGCCATCGGGCGGACGTTCAAGGAGTCCTTCCAGAAGGCGCTCCGCGGTCTCGAAGTCGGCGCCTTCGGATTCGGCAGCGACTCGAAGGATCTCTGGACCAACGGCGAGCCTCGCCCCAGCCGGGACGAGATTATCGAGAAGCTCTCCAAGCCGAACGACCGCCGGGTGTTCTACCTGCGGTACGCGATGAAATCGGGGATGAGCCTGGAGGAAATCCACTCGCTCACCCATATCGACCCCTGGTTCCTCGATCAGCTTCAGGAGATCGTCGAACTCGAAGAGACGCTTCGGGCGGTCTCCGACTGGCGCTCCGTCGACAGCGGCTTGCTCCGGGAGGCGAAGCGGATGGGCTTCTCCGACCGCCAGCTCGCCACGATGTGGAACGCCAGCGACCGGGACGTTCGCGCGCTGCGCAAGGAACGCGGGATTCTCGCCGTGTTCAAGTCGGTCGACACCTGCGCCGCGGAATTCGAAGCCTATACCCCCTACTTCTATTCGACGTACGAACAGGAAGACGAAACGCCGCCTAAGGGGGCGAAGAAGCGGATCATGATCCTGGGGGGCGGCCCCAACCGGATCGGCCAGGGGATCGAGTTCGATTACTGCTGCTGTCACGCGAGCTTCGCGCTCCGCGACATGGGGATCGAGACCATCATGGTCAATTCGAATCCCGAAACGGTCAGCACCGACTACGACACCAGCGACCTGCTCTTCTTCGAGCCGCTGACGACCGAAGACGTGCTGAACATCTTCGACCGGACGCAGCCCGACGGCGTGATCGTCCAGTTCGGCGGGCAGACGCCGCTGAATCTGGCCAGGGCGCTGAGCGAAGCGGGCGTGCCGATCATCGGCACTTCGGTCGACATGATCGAGATGGCCGAAGACCGCGGCGAGTTCGGCGATCTGCTCGACCGGCTCGGGCTCGCGCAGCCGGCGAACGCCGCGGTGACCGCGCTCGACGAAGCGCAGGCGATCGTCGAGAACATCGGCTATCCCGTCCTCGTGCGGCCCAGCTTCGTCCTGGGGGGACGCGCGATGGAGATCTGCTACGACCAGACGCAGTTCGTCGAGTTCGCGCGGGAAGCCTTCATCGCCGCGGAAGGGCAACCGGTTCTGATCGACCGCTTCCTGGAAGACGCGACCGAGGTCGACGTCGACGCGATCGCCGACGGAACCGACGTCATCGTCGCGGGCGTGATGGAGCATATCGAAGAGGCGGGCGTCCACTCGGGCGACTCCGCCTGCGCGATTCCGCCCTACTCGCTGCCCGGTCCGGTGATCGAGACGATCAAGACCGCGACGCGAAAGCTCGCGAAGGCCCTGAACGTCGTCGGGCTGATGAACATTCAGTTCGCGGTCAAGGACGAGGAGGGGCAGCCGAAGGTTTACGTCCTGGAAGTGAACCCCCGCGCGAGTCGTACGGTGCCGTTCGTCTCCAAGGCGACGGGCATGCAACTCGCGAAGATCGCGGCCCAGGTGATGGCGGGCAAGACGCTGCGGGAACTGGGCGTCACGCGCGATCCCGTCCCTTACCACGTCTCCGTGAAGGAGAGCGTTTTCCCCTTTCGCAAGTTCGTGGGCGTCGACATCGTCCTCGGCCCCGAGATGCGGAGCACGGGCGAAGTGATGGGCATCAGCGAGGCATTCTCCATCGCCTTCGCCAAGAGCCAACTCGGCGCCGGCGTCGTGCTACCCAAGTCCGGCACGATCTTCATCAGCGTCTCGCAGCGCCATAAGGAGGAGTCGGTCGGACTCGCCCGGCGGCTCGCGGCGATGGGCTTCCGACTGCTCGCGACCGCGGGCACGGCGTCGGTCTTCGAGCAGGCCGGCATCCCGGTGACGCGCTTGAAGAAGCTGGCCGAAGGGCACCCGAACGTTCTGGACTCGCTGATCGACGGAAAGGTCGATCTGATCTTCAACACGCCCAGCGGCAAAGGCGCACGGCGGGACGAAGGGAAGGTTCGCGCCAGCGCCGTGCAGCACGGCGTTCCGTGCATCACCACGATTCAGGCGATGCAGGCCGCGGTGAAGGCGATGGAGGCCTTGCGAACCGAGGAGATGGACATCCTCTCGCTGCAGGACCGCTTCGCCCCCACGCTCAACGCGTAGGGAACGCGGGACTCTCGATCGATCGATAGCGCAGAAAAAGAGCCGCGTTTCGAACGCGGCTCTTTTCGTTTAACCGGATTCAGGCCCGACGATCCGTCGAGGCACGGCCGGCTGGTCCTGCGATCGCCGCCTTCGCGGAATGCATGGACGCGAGGCGGATCGTCTACTTCTTCTTGCGATCCGATACCGGGGCGGTGACCTGCGTCTTGGAAACCGCGGGATCGGTGAAAGCGAGAACGGGCGACGATTCGTCGGATCCGACGGTCAGCTTGTAGTGGAACGTGGCGCCCGTCCCGAACTGACCGACCTTATCCTTCACGGCTGCCCACTGCTTGATCATCTTGTCGTAGCTCTCGATGAGCGCGGCGTTCACCGGCCTACGGCGCGTGAGCGCCTCATACGGTCCTTTCACGGCGGGCAGATCCTTGATCTTCTGTTCGAGCTTCCCGTACTCGCCGATTTGAACGTCGATGAAGTTCTTTTCCTTGATCGCCTCGCTGTGCTGATAGGCCAGACGATCCGTCATTTCCTCGAACGCCTTCGGCGTGAGCGGAATGACCTTCTGGGTGGGGTCGTCCTTGAAGAGCAGGACCGGCTTGAGAGCGATCGTGACCCGGTTCTTTCGGAAGTTCGCCTCGATGCCGAGATAGGCCGGCACGTCGCCGGACGTGCCGAACTGAATGACGGTCGAAGGTTCCTTCGCGGTAAGCTTCGGCGTCTTGAGGTTGTATTCGAAGGGAACGGTCAGTCCGATGCCTTGGAGCGTCAGCGAATCGGGATAGGCGACTTCCGAAATATCGATCTCGATTAGGTCCGACGTCATCTCCGCGATCATCGCCGGCTCCTTCTTTTCCGGCGAACGCAGGTCGACGGTCTTGGCGTGCGTCCCGGTGCTGAGCGTGAGCGAACAGTTCTTGAGGTAGGCCGAGTTCGGCTCCTTGGCCGCGCGGTCGGTCCACTGGAATTGCAGTTCCGTCTGCAACAGTTGCACCTTGGCGACGACGTCGTCGTCTTTCAGCGCCGAGGAACCGGTAAGCACGATCTCCCATTCGTTCTGTGCCAGACCGCCGCGCGCGGGCTGGATGGCGAACTTCTGGTTCCCCTTCATCGCGACGTCGCCCCGTTCTAGAACGATCGTGAGCAGGTCGCCCGCGTTGAGGTGAATCTGCGCGAGGGTCTGCGGATCGAGTTTCGCCTCTTCGCCGATGCCGGACGCCAGGCTGACGCTGGCGGGAACTTCCCGGAACGGGTTCTTGAGATCGCCTCCTGAGGCCGGCGGCGTGGCAGCCGCAGGTGCAGGCGGATCCGCCGGAGCGGCAGGCGTCGTGACGGGCGTCGCCGGCGGAGTCGGTTGGGGAGCCGTCGCCGGATCGGGCGTCGTCGCAGGCGGAGGCATCGGCGCTGCGGTATCGGTCGGAGCGGCCGCGACTTCCCCAGCGCCTGGCGCCGGGGCGGGCGCCGGCATATCGGCAGCAGGCGTCGGCGCGGCAGCTTCGGGATCAGCCCCCTCCGTCGGGACCTCGAACACGAGTTTCGGTCCGTCGTCCTCTTCCGCCGCCGCTTCGGCAGGCGCGGTTTCGCTCGTCACGGCAGTAGCGTCGTCGGCCGCGGCAGCGGAATCGACCGCCTCCACGCCGGATTTTGCCGAACCTGCTCTGGTCTGCGTGACGTCGGGTCCGCCGGACTGCGCTACTTCCGTCCCGTCGCCGCCGAGCGCGAACATCGCGATCGCCGTGGCGACGCCGACCAGCAGGAGCACGGCCAGAGCTCCCCCTCCGGCGGCCAGGCCGATCAGCATTCCGACGCTGGCTTTCTTTTTCTCGGCAGGCTCGGCGGACTCGTCTTTCTTCGCCGCTGGCCTCGACGGTCGCAGCGAGGCGGCCGCGCCGACCCGTTCGCCGCCGATCGCGATGTTGGGAAAGCCTCCCGTCGGAGCGCCGATGCCTGCCGCCGCAGCGGCAGCGGTTCCGGGCGTCGGCAGAGCGAGCGGCTGCGACGAAGTCGCCATCGCTGCCGCGGCGTCCAGATTCGCGAAGAAATCCCCGCCTGCCGCGGGCGCCGCGCCCAGCGGATCGAACGGAGCGGATAACGGATCGAACGACGCATCCAGCGGCGCGAACGGAGCATCCAGCGGATCGACCGCGTCGTAAGGTTCGGCCTCGACAATCTCTTCCGCTTCGACGATCTCCGAGGCGGCGTAAGCGCCGGACGCAGCGGCGGAGACTTCCGCCAGCGGCAGCGCGGCGCTGCGCAGCTTCGCCGCAGCGGCAGCGCGTCCGGCGGGGTCCTTGCCGGTCAGCGTCGCGATCTCGTTCTCGAACAAGGGAGAGGGACTCGCCCCCCGCGGTTTCCCGGTCAGAACGAAGTGGGCCAGCATGCCGAGCGAGTAGAGATCCGCGTCGGGCGAACCTGGATCGCCATAGCCCTCCGGGGCGAGGTAGGCGGCGTGCGCCGGCTCGCGGCCGGTCTCGTACGTGCCGGGCTCCAGAATCTTGATCGACTGATCCTTCTGGACCACGATCGTGCCGGGGTGCAGATCGAGATGGGCCAGCCCATTGTCGTGCAGCGCCTGAACGCCTTCCGCGATTTCCACGATCCAGCGGCAGGCCCGTGCCTGATTCGACGTCCCCTGTTCGGCGACCGCGGCGGCGAGGTTCTCCCCCTCGATCAGTTCCTTCACGACATAGAATCGGTCGTGATCCTGCGCCACATCGAACAGATGCACGATCCGCGGGTGATTGACGCCGGCGAAGGCCCGAACCTTGTTCAGGAAGACCTTCGAGACTTTCTCGTTCTGCGTGTTCTGGCGGGAGAGTTGTCGCAGGGCGACCTTGCGCCCCATCGAGTCGTGTTCCGCCAGGAAGGTCCGGTTCTGCGGATCCTGGCTGAGCCGATCGAGCAGGATGTAGTTGCCGAACCGCAGCGTCGTCTTGCCCGCGTAGAGCATCTGGGCCTGCCACGCGGTCAGCGCCTTGCCAGCGACGAGCGCGCGCAGCCCCTGCGGGATATCCTGAGCCGCTTCCCACTTCGGTCCCGCACAGACCGCTTCGAGCTTCTCTTCGCTGAAGAGTCGCGATTCGCGCAGTCGTTCCTTCAACGCATCCAGCGGTTGAACGATCATGTCCGAAACTACTTCGTACGAGGGGAAGCGAACAGGCGGAGAGAAGAGACGCGCGAAAGGGTCCGTCAGAGGGTCGTGCCTTTGAGGACGCCGGGGCGCAAGCTGCCGTCGTTATTCTATTAAGGTACACGACCCCGCGCCTTCTTTTCAATTTTCTACCCGGCCTTTTTCCCGCGTCGGGACGGCTTTTTCTGAGAGACCCGGGCGATCCGCGACCGCCCCTCGTCTCAGGAAGCTTCCCCCGATCCGGAACGGCGACGTATGCTTGCCGGAGGCCCCCGGTCCGGTCGAAACGCCCGCGCTTCGTGCGAGGGGACGCCTCGCTGTCGGCTTCCGTTCGTCGTGAACGCGCCGCTCGCCGGCCTCCGGAGCGCTTCGGCGCCCTGACGGCAAATTTTCTGGCTCACGAATCGACAGGTTATGACGCTTCCGGCGCCTCCATCCTGGTGGTCGATCTGGCGGGATCCTGCGGCCCGCCGGAAGGCGCAGACGCTGCGCGTCCTCGCCGAGCATCGCGTGGAAGCGGCGGGCATCCCGTTGTTTCACGGCCCGCACGATCCCCAGTTCGACAATCTCGGTTCGATGGGGTTGGCGGAGGAGGTCGTGTTCCGTTCGCACCGCCTCCGGACGTCGCTGTCGACGGGGCCGAAGGGTCGGCTGGAAATCGGCGCGAGGGCGTTTCTCAACGACGGAGTGAACGTCTACGCCGCGCAGAAGGTCGTGATCGGAATCGAATCGCTGATCGCGGATGAAGCGATCATTTTCGACACGACCTTTCACGACATTGCGCCCGATCGACCTGCCAAGACGGCGCCGGTGATGCTGGGACGGAACGTCTGGATCGGCGCCAGGGCGGTGATTCTGCCGGGGGTGACGATCGGGGACCACGCGGTCGTCGGCGCCGGCGCGATCGTCTCTTCCGACGTTCCGCCGCGGTCGGTTGTCGCCGGGGCGCCTGCCCGGGTGGTGCGCACTTTCGAGTGTGCCGACGACTGGCGCCGCTTCTGATCGGGCGCGAGAGCGGACTTCACCCGGCTCCCGCGACGCCTACCCTGCCTGTGTAAGGAACGGCACGCCCGCTCGTCGTCCTTTCGCGAAGGCGTTTCGGGAATGGTTAAGCCCGTCGACGGCGATGCGGATGCAGGGGAACTATGGCGATCACCATCGACGCGAAGACGGAGACCGAAGGCGCGAACCGCCTTTCGCACCTGGCGATCCGCTTTCGGGCCGTCCGCGGAAGATCGGAGGCGCTCTGTCGGCACCTGCCCGTCGAGGACCTCGTCGTGCAGTCGATGCCTGACGCCAGCCCGCTCAAATGGCATCTCGCGCACACGACTTGGTTCTTCGAGACCTTCCTCCTGAAGCCTCGCGTCGAGAAGCTGGTCCGAACGGTCGATCGATCGGAGTATCTTTTCAACAGCTACTACGAAGCGGTCGGCGACCAGTTCCCGAGGGCGCAGCGGGGACTCCTTTCCCGCCCCACGGCGGAAGAAGTCGACGCCTACCGGCAGGCGATCGATGCCGCGGTAATCGATCTTCTCGACTCGGCTGCCGCGGGTGCGTCTGAGGACGCGGAAGAGATCGCGTCCGTCGTCGAGATCGGCCTGCAGCACGAACAGCAGCATCAGGAACTGATGCTGACCGACGTCAAGCATCTCCTTTCGCTCAATCCGCTCTTTCCGGCCTATCGCACCGCGGACCGCTTCCCGACGCTGCGGTCCGGCGAGGCGAAGAACTCCTCCTCGAAGGCTCCGACGCACGTCGCTGAATCCGCGACGAACGTGCCCGACCGATCGAATGAGCGCATCGCCCAGGGCGGGGTTATCGCGCACGAAGGCGGCATCGTCTCGATCGGGCGGGATCGTCAGGGAGCGTTCTGTTTCGACAACGAATCGCCGCGGCATCAGGTTCTGCTGCGGCCTTTCGAGGTCGCCGCGAGTCTCGTCACGAACGGAGAGTTCCTGGCGTTCCTGCTTGACGACGGCTATCGCCGGCCCGAACTCTGGCTCAGCCTCGGCTGGGCGACGGTGCGCGAGCAGGGGTGGACCGCGCCGCTCTACTGGCATGAACGCGAAGGCGAACGGTACGAGTTCACGCTCGACGGGCTGCTGCCGCTTGATCCCGACGCCCCGGCGACGCACCTCAGCTACTTCGAGGCCGACGCCTACGCCCGCTGGCGCAGCGCCCGGCTGCCGACCGAGGCCGAATGGGAGACGCTCGCCGTCGAGCGAATCTCTGAAGCGTCTCGCGGCTTCGTGGAGTCCGGCGCGCTCCGACCGACCGCGGAAGGCGCGAAGGACTGGTTCGGTCAGGTCTGGCAATGGACCGGCAGCGCCTACGCGCCCTATCCGGGCTATCGCGCCTGGCCCGGCGCGGTCGGCGAATACAACGGCAAGTTCATGTGCAACCAGTACGTTCTTCGCGGCGGTTCGTGTGCGACCCCTGCGGACCACATTCGGGCGACCTACCGCAACTTCTTTCCGCCCGACGCACGCTGGCAGTTTTCCGGCGCGCGAATCGCTTTCGACGGTTGAGGATCTCCAAGTCCGCTGTTCGCTTCGCACGGAGGGCTTACGCCCTCCGCTCGCCCCGGACGATTTCTACGTCGCTCGACCCATGATTTCGCAACCATGATTAAGTCAACCCAATCCGACCCGCAACTCTGCGAGATCTGGACCGGCCTGTCGCGGTCGCAGAAGTCGCTGCCGGCGAAGCTTTTTTACGACGCCGCAGGATGCCGGTTGTTCGATCGGATTTGCGAGTTGGAGGAGTATTACCCGACGCGGACCGAACTGGCGATCATGGACCAGTCGCTGCCCGAGATGGCCCGTGCGATCGGTCCCGAGGCGCTGATCGTCGAGTACGGCAGCGGCAGCGGAACGAAGACGCGTCGATTGCTCGCGGCGCTGTCCGACCCGGTCGGCTATGCGCCGGTGGAGATCGCACCGGAGTTCCTGGAACTTTCCACGCGGCGACTGAGGCGAGAGTTTCCCGCGCTGGAGATCTTGCCGGTCTGCGCCGACTTCACGCGTCCCTTCGCCGTGCCGCGATCGAAGCGGACTCCGAACAAGACGGTCGTTTACTTCCCCGGCTCGACGTTGGGAAACTTCGAGCCGCCCGAGGCGAAGCGACTGCTCGCGAATATGGCGGAAGAAGCGGGACCCGGCGGCGGACTGCTTCTCGGCCTCGACTGCGTGAAGCCGACCGACGTTCTCGAACGGGCGTACGACGACGCGGAAGGCGTCACGGCCGCGTTCAACCTCAACCTGCTTCAGCGACTGAATCGCGAGTTCGACGGCGACTTCGATCTCTCCGCGTTCGCCCATCAGGCCAGGTACGACCAGGAACGCGACCGGATCGAAATGCACCTGGCGAGCCGTCGCGACCAACAGATCAGCGTCGCGGGAAAGCGCTTCTCTCTCCGCCTCGGCGAGACGATCTGCACCGAGCACTCGCACAAGTTCCGGCCCGCGGAGTTCGCGAAGCGCGCCGCCGAAGTCGGCTGGAATCTGCGGCGTCAGTGGCAGGACCCGCAGCGCTGGTTCGCGGTCCTCTACTTGGAACTGGCGAGGTTAAGCGAAGGTCCGGCGTTTACTCGCTGAGAACATGCGCTTCGACCAATACGGCGTTCCGCGGCTGCAAGAGCCAGCCGCGGAACGCGATCGCTGCACGCCGGAGGCGATGCGTCAGCGCTTCGGCGGTTCGACTTCCCGGACGACCGCTCCGTGCTCGTCCGACATGACGAGGATCGCGAACCGTTCCACGCTGTCGAGATCGTTCGTGCTGAGCGAGGCATAGTCGAAGCGCCCCCGCAGGTCGGTGTAGCCGTCCTTGTAGAAGCGGATCGAGCCGTCGGTCCGGCGCGAGTAGACCTTGACGTACGCCTTCGCCAGCGGCTGGTCCGTCCCCGCGGCCAGCACGCGGATCTGGCCGTAGGCGTCGAACGTCTGGACGTCGAGCGAGTTGGAGTAATAGGGCACGGCCTGATCGCGTCCTGCCGCGCTGGCCAGGACCAGCACGTTCTGATTCGCCAGCGCCGCGGGGAGCGGAATCTCCGCCGTCTTCTGACCGGGGGGCAGCTCGACCGTCTGCTCCAGGTTCGGCTTGATGTAGGAGAACTCGCCTGAGAACTCCTTCACGAACGGATTCCGGCTGAAGAGCAACTCCAGATCCATCAGGTAGTAGCTCACCTGAATTCGGTCGAGCGCCTGATAGTTGAATCGCATCTTGCCCCCTTCGACGCGCAGGTCGAACGTCGGCTGCGATGCCGCGAGCTGCGCCATCTGCTGGTTACGGTCCCTTTCGTCGACCAGTTCGCCCGGCTTGCCGCCGATCTCTTCGATCTGACGCTCGATCGAGGCGAACAGGTTCCGCCAGCGCTCGACAGGGTATTCGCGATACTGCGCGGCGATCTCGCCCGCCTCGTCAGGTCGTTCCTGCGAGATCTCCAGATAGGCCAGACAGTAGTCGTACTGAATCTTCGCGTCCACGTTTCGAACATCGACCTTCGCGAAATGGTCCAGCGCCTCGGCGACGCGGTCCTGCAGCACGAGGTAGTACGTCACCTCCAGCCGCTCCAGATCGCTCATCTCCGAAACGTAGCTCAGGCGCTTCATCAGGCTGGTGTAGTGCTCGTAAAAACGATCGTTCAGGATCGTCCAATGCGGTCCCAGCTTGTGCTGCCGGGCGTTGACCAGCGGCTTGTACTCGCGGTGTTCGTAGAAGTTCCGCTCGATCGGGTCGACGACCAGCAGCGGGCTATCGAGAACCAGGCCGACCTGGCCGATGAAGCCCTCCTCGAACGCCAGGAACTGCCGCACCCGCTCCGGCACGTCGTGCAGGATCGAGTACGACCAGAGCGTCCGCTCGTAGGCGTGACGGGCTTCGAGCAGGGCGAGCGTCGGCTCGAAGAAGGCCTTCTCCTTCATCCGAAAGGCGATCTTCGACAGGTCGGTCTCGGCCAGGTTCGCCGACTGCAGGTAGGCGATGACTTCGGCGTCGGTGCCGTACTGCGAGACGTACGCCCACGATTGGGTGTCGATCTTCGACGGTTCGTCGAGGACGTTGAACTCGAACGCCTCGGCGAACGCGATCAGGTCGCCGCGTCGGGAGACGTGAACCGGGAACTGCTCGAAACGCCCCGCCGTCGGGAAGTAGAAGTAGTACTCCAGCGTGGTCGTGGAATAGGCGCCCAGGTCGATGGGGCGCGTCTCCGTGCGCTTCGTTCCGGCGAGCGGCATCGCGCCCTCGGGGATCTGCAGCAGGGCTTCCAGTCGCTGCGGGCTCGACGTCGGGTTGGTCAGAACCAACTGGCAGCCGTAGACCGTCTTGGCGACGAATTCCTCGTAGATGAATTTCTCGAGCCGTTCGCCCCCTTCCATTCGATAGCGATCATTCGCCTGGAAGAAGTTCTGGGAGAGCAGGATCTCCGGCCCGTTCTCGACCGGCTCGACCGCTTCGATCTGGCGATAGAAGGCGATCGTGGGGCTCTTCGGGAGGAGTTCCATCCGGGCTTCGTCGAACTTCGTTTCGTGTTCGGCGGCCTCGAACGGGAGGTCGATCGTCGCCAGGGCCAGCAGCATCTCGTGGATGTTGCGGGTCGGCCGCGCGATCTGCGTGGAGCGAAACGGCTGGGCCGGGTCGGCTGCCGCGAAGTCGCGCCAGAACTCGCTCGGCCCGATCAGCTCCTGCGTCATGCTCTCCCTGGCCAGACGCCAGTAATTGCTTTCGACGTACTCCATCGTCTGATCGATGGGTCGATAGAGCTGGCGCACCATCTTCCGATCGGCCCGTGCGCTCTCGACGTCGTAGAAGGCATCTACCGAGTCGTCGATCCCGAGACTGGATTTGTCGCGCATCGCGCCGCGCAGTTCGTTCAGTCGCCGCGCGCGATCCTTTCCGTCACTCTCTTCGCTTTCGGCGAAGCGATTCTGTTTCTCCGCTTTCTTCAGTTCGTCTGCCGCGGCGGCGTATTCCGCCTCTTCGGCCATCGGTTCTGCAGCCGGCGCCGGCGGAGCCGCGGCGGCCGGCATCGCGAATCCGCCTCCGCCGAACCCGCCTCCCATGCCTCCCATTCCCCCGCCTATGCTTCCGTACGCGACGCCGCTCGTCGGACCGTTGTCGGGAATTGCCCAGTTCATCTGCATCGTGGCGTCCGCGATGCCGTTGGCCTGCCCGTTCATCGCCAGGCCTTCCGCTTCCGAACGGGCCAGTTGCACGGCCGCCAGTCGCTCGCCCAGCGATGCCGATCCAGCGCGCAGGCCGCGGGCGCCGAGAGCCTGCTCGAACAGCGCCTTCTCCTGGTCCGCGTTCGGGGGCATCACGTCGAGCCGATTCTGAATCCAGCTTAGAACGTGCTGCGGATCGCCTTCGATGCGCCGGGAAAGCAGAACCTTCTCGACGACGTTCAGTCGCTGATACTGCCAGGGGTTGGCGAACTCCTCCAGATCCTCGCCCAGCAGGAACCGGTCGAAGAAGGTTTTCTCCTTCTTGTTCGCCAGGTAGGGTCGCACGACCTGCTCGAAGAACGCCGGATCCTTCTCCGCCAGGAAGAAGTGCAGTTCGTGGCAGGCGTACTTGGAGTAGAGCGTCTGCTTCTCCGCCGCCGGGAGCGAGTTCCACCGCGGAAGGAAGCCGAACTCCGCAAGCGTCGGATTGCCGCTGGCGGAAAGCAACAGTTCGAAGACGCTCGCGAGCGAATCGTAGGTTTCCAGTTCCGCGACCGCGACGTCCGGCAGAACGAGCGAATCGCCTTCCTTCAGGACTTCGATCTTTCGCGTTTGCGCGAAATGGCGCTTCGGATCGAGCCCGTCGCGCAGCCGCAGATCGCGGAAATCGAACGAACCCTCCGGCGCGACGAGCGTGCGATAGACCGTCTGCGTCGGATCGACGGCGATGGCCTGCACGAAGCCGCAGCCTTCGAGAAGATCGACCGGCACGTAGACGAACCCTTCTTCGTCGGGAACCAGGTTCAGCAGGTGGACCGAGGTCGACGCGAGGAAATCGAGATCCGTCGGATCGACAAGTCCGCCCGCGATGCCTTGCGCTTCGCCAGGCGTCGCATCGGTGGCCGACAGGCGGGGGTCCGCATTCTTCGCGAACTCTCCCCCCTCGGCGGCAAGCTGCACGTCGGTCGCCGTGCTGCGAATGGCCCAGGGGTTGAGCAGCAGGGACGGACGCTCCAGCATGTTGCCCGCGAACTTCCGCGCGTACTTGCGATCGATGATGTAGCGATACTCGTCGCCGATGTTGCGACCGACGAGATAGAACGATCGCGGGTCGGGAAGCGTCGTCGCCGTCGCCTCCGGCGAGCGCACTTCGCGCAGGATGTCGAACGCGGAAAAGGCCGGCAGGAAGCGATCGGCGATGATATGGACGCGAGCGAACTTCGACGCGCCGCCGACCTTCAGCTTGAGAACCGTCGCCATCTCGGCGGCCGCGTCGGCAGCGGGCTTCTCGTCGACGTCGGCTTCCGGCGCCGGCTTCCCTTCTTCCCCGCCGTTTTCGGCCGGTTCTGCTTCGGCAGGTTCGACGAGCTTGGAGACTTCGATCTCGCCCCGCTCGACGGAGATGAGCTGCAATCCATCAAGGCCCGTCGCCTTGAGCAGACGGCGCTCGCCCAGCAGGAAACCCTGTCCGGCGGAGCCCTGCGTCACGCGAAGCTGAATCCGTTCCTGCGTCTCCTTCAGGAAGAGTTCGTAGTCGCCCGGCGCCAGCTTCGTGACGACCAGGTAGCCCGGAGTCAGCGAGAGATTCTCCGACGCGTCGCGGACGTAGTTGCCCTGCCGGATCTCCAGAAGACTGAAGTGCCCGGATTCGATGTCGGAAGCGGCGCCGAGGTAGGGCAGGCGCAGCACGTCCTGCGTCGTCAGATGATAAAGCATCCGCCGATCGACGCGATCGACCGGCAGATCCCACGACCGCGAGCTTTCCGACTGCGAGGCGGTGAGACGAAGGATGCCCGGAAGCTGACCGAGCGCCACGGCGCCCCGGTCATCGGTCTTCAGCGTCGTCTGGATCGGGTCGGTGAACCAGCGATGCTCGATCGTCAGTTGGACCGGATGATCGACGATCGCTTCGCCCGTCTTGCCGAGCACGAACAGCACGTAGCCGCTCGGAAGCCTGGTCAGATGCGAGACGGCGATCTGCGACGTATCGCTGACCTGGTTGACCTGGAATACCTGCTGATCGCCCAATGCGATCTTGTCGCCACGTTGCAGATGCGGCACCTTCGCTTCCAGCCGGACGGTCACGTTTCGCAGGTCGGCCGGAACGCGGAATTCGTAGACGGACTCGCGATCCTCGAACAGGGCGAAGTCCTTCGCCTCCATCGCCGCCGACGTGCCCGAGGCGTCCTGCGTCGCGACGGTCAGCTTGATTTCTTCCAGCAGCTTGAGCGATATCGGTTCGCCGTTGAGCGTCAGCTGCGGTCGCACGACGACCTTGGCCGTCTTCTGCTTGATCAGCGACTCGCGATCGATGTAGATGCCCGCGTGCAGCTCGTAGTTTTCCGCGTCGTGGCGGAAGTGCTCCAGCGTCGCGAAGTCGCCATGCAGCAGCACGATCGGCACGTCGCCCGGGTTGGTCGAGAAGGGAACCAGGATCCGCCCCGCGTCTCCCTTGGCACCGTATTCGACGCCGCCCATCAGGATCGAGGCGTCCGGCAGCAACTGGTTCTTCTCGTCGAGAACCTGGAAGACCTGGCCCGCGGGCGTCGTGTGCGAGACGTAGCGGAGGCGTCCCTTGCGGATCAGCGCGCGGCTGGCCTGGCCGGCGCCGATGAAGTCAATCACGTAGATCCCGCGCCCGGTCAGCATCGGGAACTCGAAATGCCGCTGCACGCGCAGCAGGGGCGATTCTTCGTACTGGTAGGTCTGTTCGAAGTTCGGCGTCAGGCCGTCGAGTTCGATCGACGTGTCGATCTCGCTCAGACGGTCGGCGTACCAGTTCCGTTCGTCGATCTCGAAGACCTTCACGATCAGCGTCGGGACGTTCTTCACGAAGACGTCCAGCGCGACGGGCGCCTCCGGCGCGTAGCGCTCCGGATTGACGTAGGCGAAGTCGATGTCGACCCGCTCCTTCAATGCCTTAAACTGCTCGGGCGACAGGACCGACGCCCAGCGCTCCTGCTCGCCCAGGCCATGCACGATCTTCGTCTCGGCCAGGACCTGCTTCAGGAACTCCTCGCGCATGAAGGGGGCGAATTCCGCGAAGTCGTTCTGCGTCAGGAAGAAGTGGCTGAGGTAGTCCTGCACCAGTTGCACGTCGCTGCCGATCGGCTCGCAGCCGGTGATGAAGCGATAGTCCTCATTCACGTTCACCGCATGGTCGCGATTCGTCTGGATCTCCATCCACTTGCCGTTCACGTAGGGCATGAACCGCGGCAGCTTCACGTATTCCATGAAGCGTTCGCGGTCGTAGATCCCCTGCGACCGATCGAACTCCAGCCGCTGATAGAGCAGGTGGGCCTTGAGCGAATTGAACGACGGCGCGAGCGTTTTCGCGAAGTCGTACTGCCGGTCGATCTGCGCGAGGAACGCCTGCGCGTCGTCGATCACGTCCACGTCGTCGTTCGCGACCAGCCGCTGCAGGTAGACGTGAACGAACTCCCGCACGCCGCGAACGTGGGGGAGCTTCGTCAGCAAATCGTCGAGCTGTTCCTTCGTCAGCTTGGAATGAATCGGCAGCGCGCCGAAGCTTCCGTGCGTGGGAACCTTCAGATCGGCGACGATCAGGTCGACGAGATTCGGCAGAGTCGGCCGTTCGAGCGATGCCAGCAGCGCACGGCGTTCGCCCGCGTCCATCTTCGTCGCGTTCGCCGCCAGCCAGTCGAACGCGAACGGGCGAAATCCGCTGACGTCCTGCCGGTTCGCGAGCGCCAGATCCGCGAGACGCTCGATCGCGATCAGGCTCTGGTCGAGGCCGGTGGGAAAGTTCGGCTTCTCGCGAAGAGTCTCCCGCTGATGCTGGAAGTGCAGGCCGAGCTGGTTCCGGACGTACTCCAGGCTTTCCTTCGGCTGCTGCGGGTACTTCAGAAGGGCCTGCCGATGCAGGATCTCGTGGACCAGGGCCGAGTAGCCGTGGCGCGCGATCCAGGGTTCGAGCATCGCCTCGACGTCGGCGTAGCGTTCCTGCTGCTGGTAGTGCAGCGCGTGAAAGTAGTAGAACTCCTGCGTTCCGGGGACGAGCTGCTTGAGCGCGTCGTCCCGGCTCTCCGCGAGGGCGAACGTCTCCAGGAAGCCGATCTCCCCGGCGGAGGCCGTCCTTCCGGCGCCTCCGAGGCCAAGCGCCGTCGCGACGAAGGCGAGGGCGAGCAAGATCCCTCGGTAGCGACGCTTCGGGAGACGCCGCTGTTCCAGCGTTCGCGAATCCGACACAGGCGTGCGAAGAACGGAGAGCATGCCGGAAACCCTTCGGAAGAGTTCAGACGCGATCGATCGACGATCCGACCGCTCTGGCGACGATCGGACGTCGTAGACGAGAACGCAATTCCGCGACCGAGCGGCCGCGGCGGAAAGCGCTGCGATAGAGCTTACTCGGGGAGGATTCGCTCGGGACAGCGTCTCTCTGCCGACGAAACCGCTGAACGACGACCAGGCGCCGACCGCCCGAACCGCTCCCGTTCTGCTTCCGACGCAGCGAAGGGATGGAAAGTTCCGGAAAAACCAGACGCCTGAATGTGCCTGTGTGCCACGGCTGGCTTGTCCAGCCGTGCGGTGCCGCGAGATTCGATGCGGACTTCGAATGAACGTCGCCACGAACGTGCGTTTCGAAATCCGACGGTTTCATTCGGTAAACGACGGCCCGATCGGTGACTGTCTGTCGCCCGCACGGCTGGGCAAGCCAGCCGTGGCACACGGGAGCGGCCAACGTCCGATCGAAGCGCCCTCCCTCTTGCTCCCCGGCGCCCCCCGGCAGAGGATACGGCCTGTTCCGATTACGCGGCGCCTTCGGCGTTCGGCAGCGGTTCGCTGACGAAAGCTGAGCAGGGGCGTCGTTCCTCCGGCGCCGTTCTCTCCCCGGATCGCCGCCGTCGTTCGATGAGCTTATGGAAGTCGATCCGCGCGCCGAATTCGTCCGACTGGAACAATCGAGGACTCGCGAGGGGAACTGGAAACGCTGGGGGCCTTATCTGCCGGAGCGGCAGTGGGGCACCGTGCGCGAGGACTATTCCGCCGACGGGAATCCGTGGGTTCACTTCCCGCACGATCATGCGCGAAGCCGCACCTACCGCTGGGGCGAAGACGGCCTGTTGGGCTGGACCGACCGCGAGTGCCGGTTCTGTTTCTCGGTCGCGCTCTGGAACGGCAAGGATCCGATCCTGAAGGAGCGTCTGTTCGGCCTGACGGGTCCCGAAGGGAACCACGGCGAGGACGTCAAGGAACGCTACTGGTATCTGGATTCGACCCCCTGCCACACGTACGCCCGGGCCGTCTATCGCTATCCGCAGCGGGAGTTTCCCTACGCCGCGCTGGTGGCTCAGAACCAGACCCGCTCTCGCACGGAAACGGAATTCGAGCTCGAGGACGCCGGCCTGTTCGACAGCGACCGGTTCTTCGACGTGCAGATCGAGTACGCCAAGGCGTCGCCCGACGACGTGCTGATCCGCATTCGCGCGGTCAATCGCGGACCGAGCCCGGCGACGCTGCATCTGCTTCCGACCTTCTGGTTCCGGAACACCTGGGTCTGGGGGTGCAAGTACGACGACTGCGTCCTGCGGCCCGACATGCGGCAGGCGAAGGATCGCACGGTCACGTTCTCGCACGAAACGCTCGGCGAGTTCGTAGTCGCGAACGACGACCCGCGCAAGGAATGGAAATGGCTCTTTACCGATAACGAAACGAACGAACAGCGGCTCTACGGCAAGCCGGAGGGGCCTCCGTTCGCGAAGGACGCCTTCCATCGCTGGCTGATCGACGGCGAAGAAAACGCGATCAACCCGAGGCGCTACGGCACGAAGACCGCCGCGTGGAAGAAGTTCACGCTCGCGCCGGGAGAAGAGGCGGTCGTGCGGCTGCGGTATCGCCCCAAGAGCGAAGACGCGGGCGAGCGCTTCGGCAAGTCCTTCGACGACGTCTTCGACGCGCGCATCGCGGAATCGAACGCCTACTACGATGCGCTTCTGCCGGGCAATCTGAAAGCGGACGAGCGGTCGCTGATGCGGCAGGCCTCGGGCGGACTGCTCTGGACGAAGCAGTTCTATCACTACGTCGTCGAAGAATGGCTGCAGGGCGATCCGGCGATGCCCGTGCCGCCTCCCTCGCGCCGGCGGATCCGCAACGCCGACTGGGAGCACCTGTTCAATCGGGACGTGATCTCGATGCCGGACAAGTGGGAGTACC
Source organism: Lignipirellula cremea (assembly GCF_056501455.1). Taxonomy (NCBI): domain Bacteria; kingdom Pseudomonadati; phylum Planctomycetota; class Planctomycetia; order Pirellulales; family Pirellulaceae; genus Lignipirellula; species Lignipirellula cremea. The sequence continues at coordinate 1,917,538 of NZ_CM151415.1, read as the reverse complement.
CCTGGTACGCCGCGTGGGATCTGGCGTTCCACATGCTGCCGATGGCGAAGCTCGACCCCGACTTCGCCAAGAACCAGCTCGGGACGTTCCTGCGCGAATGGTACATGCACCCCAACGGGCAGATCCCGGCGTACGAATTCAACCTGTCTGACGTCAATCCGCCCGTCCACGCCTGGGCCGTGCTCGACGTCTTCCTGCAGGAGCGCGAGCAGGGACGCGAGGACTATCCGTTTCTCGCCGGAGCGTTCCAGAAACTCCTGATGAACTTCACCTGGTGGGTGAATCGCAAGGACGCCTTCGGCGAGCATCTCTTCTCAGGCGGCTTTCTCGGTCTCGATAACATCGGGGTCTTCGACCGGTCGAAGCCGCTGCCGACCGGCGGCACGCTGGAGCAGGCGGACGGCACCGCGTGGATGGGCTTCTACTGCGTGATCATGCTGCGGATGGGACTGCGACTGGCTCTGGTGCAGCGGGAGTACGCCGACACGGCGTCGAAGTTCTTCGAGCACTTCATCCACATCGCCGACGCCATCAACCATCTGGGCGGAACGGGTCTGTGGGATGAGCGTGACGGGTTTTATTACGACCGGATGCGCGTCGGAGATCAGTCGACGGTCCTCCGCGTCCGATCGATCGCCGGACTGATGCCGCTCTGCTCGGCGATGATTCTGTCGCAGGAGACGGTCGACAAGCTGCCCGGGTTTCGGCGGCGGATGGAGTGGTTCCTGAAATACCGCCAGGACCTGTCGCGGGACATGAGCTATCTGGAGATCGAAGACGAGGTCGATCCGCCGACCGCGAGGTTGCTCGCGCTCCCTTCGAAAGATCGTCTCCGCCGGGCGCTGAAGTACGTCTTCGACGAGAACGAGTTTCTGTCGCCGTTCGGCATTCGTTCGCTGTCGAAGTACCACGAGGCGAACCCCTACGTCTTTCACGTCGACGGATCCGAGTATCGCGTCGGCTACGAACCTGCCGAATCTCAGAGCGGCATGTTCGGCGGCAACTCCAACTGGCGGGGGCCGATCTGGTTCCCGCTGAATTACCTGCTGATCGAATCGCTGCGGACGTACGACGCCTTCTATCAGGAGAAATTCCGGATCGAGTATCCGACCGGTTCGGGCGAAGAACGCTGTCTGAGGGAGATCGCCGACGACTTGGAGGAACGCCTGCTGTCGCTGTTCGAACCCGACGCCGACGGCAGGATTCCCTATCTGGGCGAACGACCGACTGCGGTGAACGCGGCGGGCGAGACGATGCACGAGTTCTTCGAGTACTTCGACGCCGAGACGGGCAAGGGACTCGGCGCCTCGCATCAGACGGGCTGGACGGCGCTCGTCATCAACCTGCTGGAGGCCCGCAGCAAGCGCCGGGCGGAACCTCGCGAAGCCCAGCGAGAAGCGACCGTCGCGCACGACATCGCGTGATCAGGCGAAGCGGTGACCGAATTCTCGCCGCTTCTCATCAGGCGGCGGCCGACTTCACGTTGCGGGAACGACTCGTCCGTCCCGCGGAGGCGAGCGTCCGTTCCCGCGGCACGAAGACGAAGTCAGCCAGCGCCTTGGGGTGGATGCGGCTGCGAAGCGCTGCGTATTCCGAGACGGGAGCGAGCCCCTCTCCGACGAAGCAGAAGCCTTCGTAGTCCAGGCTTCGCAGGAACGAAAAGACCTCGCAGTCGGGGTTCGCGGCGTCGTGGCACTCGAACAGGAGGTCAGGGCGATCTTCGGCGAGCGTCCGGGCGCTGCCGCGAAGCGCCGGAAGCTCATGCCCTTCGATGTCGCACTTGATGAAGCGGACGGGGCTGTCGAGCCTGCGGCTGGCCAGGTAATCGTCGAGCGTCGTCACCCGCACGGGGATCGACTCCAGATCGTCCCGGTCGTCCTGGTGCAGGTCGAAGCTCGCTCCGCCCCAGTGCGACCGGCGGCGACGGAGCGTCATCGAACCCCCTGCGGACGAGAGCCCCACGCCCGCGATTTCCAGACGGGAGAGGCCGAAGCTGTCGCGAAGTTCCGCGAGATGCGTCTGCAACTCGGGCTGCGGCTCGAACGCAATCACGCGTCCGGTCGCGCCGACGCGGCGATGCAGCCAATAGGAGTAAATCCCGCGGTTCGCTCCGATGTCGACGGCAGTCGCTCCCTCCAGTGCCTGACCCAGCAGAAACGAAAGGGGGAACCGCTCGGTCCTCAGGCGGTAGCGCCAGGCGCTGTGCAGGAAGCGAATTCGACGGACGAGATTCATCGGCCGGTCCTTGCCCAAGGGTCCCAGGAATCGCGGTGCAATTCGCGAAGCGCTCGGATCGCCGCCTTTCTTACTCCTTCAGCGGATTTCGATGGAAGAGGAAACTGATGCGTCGAAACGAAAAAAGGCCGCGACGCCTCGTCGTTCCCCGCAAAGACTTCCCTCGGCCCGCTACTGCCGAGAGTCGTTCTGCGAAAAATCGAATGGGCGTCGCGGCCTGGTCGGGAGAAATCCGTCTCGCCGTTCGGATGATGACTGGGATCGGACGATCGGCGCCGACCGATCTGGTACCTGGCGGATCAGGGGCACGAACTCCGCCAGATGTTGAGTGTCCGATCCCGCGTCCCCTCTATCTCAAACGGCGTGCCGCAGGGGCGAAGCGCGGGGCCTTTCGCCTCGCGGCGGTCGAACGCCAAGCACAGGACCGCGCGACAGACGAGCTGCCGACGGCGCTCTTCAAGGGCGGCCGGCCGAAACGAAACGTGGCCCTTTGCCCCGCTCTTTCCCGCGGATCCAGCCCGGCCCCGTTGCGGCAAAGAGGAACTGATCCCGTCGGTCGACGCTTCGTCCATCGCCCGTCCTAACTTCCCTAATCGACGCAAGTTTTTTCCGAGTTCCTTGAAGTGCCTGGCGGGATTCGCCGCTTCGACGAATCGTCCGTCTGGATCTTCACGCTGCGAAACGATACGCATGTAGCGCTTCGATACACGCAGGGCGCTGCGACCGTCATCATCGCCAGTTCCGTCAGCCGAAAGGATGTCCCACAGACCTGAGCGCCGCCGCCCGATTGACCGGCCGGACCGGGCCGACCGATGATGCACCGACCCTGCACGATCGCGTTTGGGCGGGGCGGTTCGTTACCGAAGGTGTCCGATTTGTCCGCTCCTCCTGCCGTCGTTCCCGCCGTCGTCGGTCCCTACACGGTCGGACCGGGGCAGCCGCTCCTTCTGATCGCCGGTCCCTGCGTGCTGGAGAGCGAGTCGCTCGCCCTCTCGATCGCCGAGACCCTGGTGCGGGAGACGGCGGGTCTGCCCGTGTCGCTGGTCTTCAAGGCCTCGTTCGACAAGGCCAATCGCACCAGCGGCGCCGCGTTCCGCGGAATGGGCGTCGACAAGGGGCTCGCGCTCCTGGCGAAGATTCGCGACGCGACCGGCCTGCCGGTGACGACCGACGTCCATGAGACGGATCAGGCGACGGCCGCGGGGGAGGTGGTCGATCTGCTGCAGATACCGGCGTTTCTCGCTCGCCAGACGGACCTGCTCGTCGCGGCGGCGAAGACCGGGAAGCCGGTCCACGTGAAGAAGGGCCAGTTCATGGCCCCCTGGGACATGAAGCATGTCGTCGGGAAGCTCCGCGAAGCAGGCGCCTCGGGCGTGCTCCTTTGCGAGCGGGGGACCTTCTTCGGCTACGGGCGGCTGGTGAACGACTTCCGAAGCCTGCCGCAGATGCGGGAGCTGGGCGTGCCGGTCGTGTTCGACGCGACGCACAGCGTCCAGGAACCGGGCGGCCTGGGATCGGCGACGGGCGGGAACCGCGCGATGGCGGAACCGCTCGCGAGGGCGGCGATCGCGGTCGGAGTCGACGGCCTGTTTTTCGAGACCCACCCCGATCCGGACAAGTCGCCGAGCGACGGGCCGAATATGATTCCGCTGGCCGAGTTTCCCCGGCTCCTTCGCCGACTTCTCGCGATCCGCGAGACCGTGGAGTCCCTCGCGTGAAGACGAATTCCCTTTCTCGCTATATACGGACCCTGGCGCCCGTCGCCGCGTTCGCGATCGTCGCTCTTTCGCTGACCGGCTGTCCGCGGGAAGCGAACTTCCGCCAGAACGCCGGTCGCGCTCGCGTTCAGAGCGGCGGAGGCGGCGGCACGAACCTGGCCGGCGTCGAGTCGAAGCTCGAACAGATCGACGAATGGAATCGCGCCGCCGGCAGCGAGAGCATCGTCACCGAACTGAACGAGTGGATCCGCTCGGCCCGTCCGGTCGCGGAATGGGAACCCGATCCGCTGATCGGCGAGTTGCCGGCGGAGTTCCAGAAGCTCGAGCCGATGCGGCACGTCGCAGGCGACGCCTTTCAACCGGGCGACGTGCAGTTCCTGGTCGAGCGCCGGCTGGTCCATGCGACGAGCGACAAGATCGTTGCCGACGGCGTCAGCGTCGGAAGCGACCTGTTCCTGACCGACGGGCCGCTGGCGCGCGAAGAGCGTTCCGTCGCTTCCGGGGGACGGCTGGAACGGACGCCGCTCGAGAAGGCGACGCTGCTGTTCGACTGGACGATCCGCAATATCGTGCTCCAGCCGATGTTGCCCGCTCCGCAGGCGCCGGCGGGCGACCCTTCGGGCTCGGGACTCGCCGTGCTGACCCGCGCGCCCGGTTCGGGATTCACGCTTTCTCTCGATCAGGTTCTCATCCGCGGGCAGGGCGACGCCTGGATGCGGCTGCGCGTTTTCGTCGAGTTGTGCGAACAGCAGGGACTGCGGGCCGTCGCGCTGGGGGCGCCGACCGGCAATCGGGCCGAACCCCAGTCGCCGCGACTGGCGGGCGTTCTGATCGGCGACGAGCTGCGCGTGTTCGACGTGGCTCTCGGCTTCCCCGTCCCCGACGGAGAAGGAGGCATCGCGTCGTTCACGAAACTGAAGGAGGATCCGTCAGTCTGGAAGGGGGCGATCGAGACCGCGTTCGAGGGCGAACCCCGGCCGCGCGAAGCCGCCTTCGTCGACCCGGCCAAGATGGTCGCTTACGTGGCGGCGGATCCTTCGTCGCTCTCGAGGCGGATGGCTGTGCTCGAACAGGAATGGAGCGGCGCGGGTCGCGTCCGCCTGCACGTTCAACCCTCGGCGATCGCCGCGCGGTTGAAAGAGGTCGCCGGCATCGAACGCACGGAGATCTGGAACCAGCCGTTCGAGTCGCTGCTCTTCGAAGCGTCAATCGCGGAGTTCGCGCGGCGAGGCGATCCGGGCGTGCAGGACTACCTCCGCGTGCGTCAGATCTTCTCGCCGCCGACGCCGATCTTTTACGCGCGGAAGCGATACCTCGTCGGGCCGGAGACCGTGAACGGAGAGACCGTGACGGCGATCCAAACGCTGATGGGCTCGTCGCTGACCGAGGCGCAGCTCGACGAGATCGAGACGTCGCGCGAGGTGCAGAAGCTGCTGGGCTACGACCGCGTGCTCGCCCAGATTCCCGATCCGCAGCAGAAGCGAATCTATCTGCAACAGGCTCGCCAGCAGTTCGGCGTGATCAAGAAGCTGGCGCGGTACTACACCGGTTTCGCCCAGTATCAGATCGCCGACTTCGATCAGGCGACGATCTGGTTCGAACGCGCGGCGGAACAGTCGGACGATGGGATCTGGCGGGTCGGGTCGTACTACAACCTGGGACGAAGTCTCGAGGCGCAGGGCCGATATCCCGCAGCCGCGGCGCTCTATCGGCAGGATAAGTCGGTGCAGCGACCGATGTCGACGCTTCGCGCGGCGACGTTGACCGAGCGGGCCGGTCTTGCCGCCGCAGAGGCGCCCGCAGTCGACGCGCCTGCCGAAGAAGCCGCGGGAGACGAACGGCCCGCGCCGGAAAGCGACGAGACGCCGGCGCCTAATTCGGAAGCGCCAGCGCCGACGGATCCAGCGACCGACGAAGCGGCGCCGGCTGACGCGGCGGCGCCGGAAGCGCCTGGGACCGAAGAGTCCTGAGCGGCGATTCATTGCGGGCGAGGCGCGGGCGGCTCATAATCGCCGACGCTGTTTCCCCCGCTTCGGAGATCGCTGCATGAGTCGCTTCGCCGTTTACTTGATCGCGTCGATCCTCTTGGCGGGCGCGCTGCCGCTTCATGCGGACGAAGCGGCTTCGCCGTTCGGGGGCAAGCATGTCCTGGTCGTGGGCATCGACGGGACTCGGCCTGACTGCCTGACGAAGGCGGAGACGCCGAATCTCGATCGGCTGATCGCGGAGGGAGCGGTTTCTTACGACGCCTTCGCGGGCGGCGAACCGACCGGCCCGAAGAATCAGATCACCGTCAGCGGTCCCGGCTGGGCGAGCGTGCTGACCGGCGTGTGGGACGACAAGCACAAGATCGCCGACAACCAGTTCGCCGAGAACGACCTGGCCAGCTTCCCGCACTTCTTCGTTCGGCTGGCGGAGAAGGTTCCCGCCGCGTCGCTGGCGTCGATCGTCGACTGGGCGCCGATTCACGAGAAGATCCTCGACGGCGCCACGTTCTCCCTGACCGCGAAGACCGATCAGGAATGCGCGGACGAAGCCATTCGCCTCCTCCGGGCCAGCGACCCCGACGTCACGTTCCTCTACTTCGGCGACGTCGACCACACGGGCCACGCCAGCGGATTCAGTCCGACGAACCCGGAGTACCTCGGCGCGATCGAGAAGGTCGATGCCCTGCTGGGCAGCGTGCTGGAGACGATCGAGAGCCGACCGAAATTCGCGGAAGAGAACTGGCTCGTGATCGTCACGACCGATCACGGCGGCTTCCAGAAGAGCCACGGCGGCCAGCGACCGATCGAGCGGCAGATCTTCTTCATCGTGAGCGGCGACGCCGCCTCGCGGGGCGAGATCTCTCCCGGCCCCGGTCACATCGCCGTCGCGCCGACGGTCTTTCGCTTCCTCGGGATCGACATCGATCCCGCGTGGGGCTGGGAGAGCGAACCGTTCGGACTGAAGAAGGCGAACGACTAGGTCGCGCGACTACTGATCGCGATAGACCCGGGTGCGGGCTTCTTTCAGGATCGGCGTCGTGACTTCGGCGCTGGCGACTTCGACGCGAACGCGGTGATCGCCTTCGGCGGCGCCGCGAGCGGCAGCCTTGACGAAGATCTCGTCGCCCGGCTCCAGTCGCGAGACGTTGCTGAAGACGACGCGCTGTCCCTCGACGCGATAGCTTCCCGCCTGATCGGGCAGCGGTTGCAGGCCGGGCGGGAAGGTCGCGGCGACGACGACGCCGGTCGCGGCCTTGGCGCCCAGGTTCGTGACGCGGATCTCGTAGAGCGCGTCGGCTCCGACTTCGATCGGATCGTTCGGGTTTTCGATCTGGAAGTCGAGTTCGACCTGGGCCTCGACCACGATCCCCAGTTCGCTTTCGGCCTGAAGTTCCAGCGCGGCGTTCGCTTCGATTCGAAGCTTCTGTTCGCCTTCCTCGATCGGCATGACGGCGACCTGGACGGCGCCCCGTTCCTGCTTCGGCAGTTCGACGAGCGACCAGAAGACGGCGTGACGCTCGGGATCGTACTGACCCTGATTGTTGGCGCCGACGAACTGCATGCCGCGCGGCAGGTAGGCGGCCAGATCGACCTCTTGGGCGGGCGCCGTACCGGCGTTCTGCACGAAGACGTCGTACACGGCTTGACGCTGCAGGTAGCGGCGCGTCGGACCCTTCGCGGCGACCGCCAGTTGCGGCGCGACGACCTCGGTCGTGAGATAGTCCTCCGCTCCCGGAACGCCTTCGGCACGGACGCGAAGAGCGCACCTGGTCGTCCCGGCTTCGGCGGCGACGAGCGTCAGCGGCAGGGTCTTGGTTTCGCCCGGCTGCAGCGCGCCGATCTCGTATTCAAGCTGCGCGCCGGCGGGATGACGGAACTGCGCGGGCAGATCGGCTTCGATCGCGACCGCGGTGGCGGCGCCCGTCCCTTCGTTCGTGACGATCAATTCGCATTCGGCGGGCTGACCGATCAAGACGCTCGGCGGACCGACCACGCGAATCGCGAGCTTGGGCTTGGTGCAGACCGTTCGGGCTGAAGCCTCGGTCGCGAACATCACCGTGGCGACGCTGCCGATTTCACCCTCTTCCATCGGAAGCACTCGCATCGTGATCGTCAGTTCTTCCTGCGGCTTGAGCGAACCGACGTTCCATGTCAGCGTTCCGTCGGCCAGCGCGGCGGGCTGCGGGGAACCCTCGATGAACTTCGTCCCCTTCGGCGTCTGGTCGCGGACCACGACGTTCCGCACTTCCTTGTCCGACGCGTTGAACACCTTCAGTTCGAACGTCGCGGGGATGCCGACCTGAATCTCGGCAGGCGCATTCTTCACGAGCTTGACGTCGGCGCTTTGAATTCCTTCCAGCGACCGGGCGCCCGGAACGCCGCCTGCGGAAGCGGTCGAACCAGGCAGCGGTTCGGCGGAATAGCTCGGGTCGAGGCGACCGGCGGAGGGTCCGGACGTTCCGTAGGCGCTTCCGGCCCCGCTCGCCGAACTCGAAGCGGCGTAAGGATTGGGCGTGCCGTAGTCCGCGACGGCCGCGTTCGACGGCGGTCCGGCGTAGTCGTTGACGACTGATCCTGCGGCGTTCGCGTCGTCCGCATAGGGATCCTGCGGGATCTCCTGCGGAAGCGAGCCGTAGCTTGGCGGCTGCTGCATTCCAGCAAGCGGATTCGCTTCGCCGGCGGATCGGTCGAACGCTTCGTTCAGCGGAGGAAGTCGCGCGGCTCCGCCAGCGCGGAGGCCGTTATCCGTCAGCGCCGATTCCGGCGCCTCTGGTTCCAGCGACGTCGGTTCGCCGGGGTCGAACGAGGGGGCTTCCGGGATGGCCGTGCGGCTCGCCGTACCGTTCGGATCGGGAACGCGATCGGGGTCGAAACTGGGTTGCTGAGCGTCGCCGAATTTCGGCGGGCCGGGCGTCGGGACGAAGTCGTTCGCCCCGGTATCGGGCGGGGAAGGAACGAACCCCGGATCGAACGGTTCGATCGGGGGCGGCAGCGCGGCGGCGCTTCCCTCGGCTTTTTCGGCTTCGAGTTCTTCGTCGTTGCCCCGGATGACCGCGCCGTTGAAGATCTGGCTCCAGAGGGACGCCGTCTCTTCCGGCGACTCGATCGCCGCGTCCCCCTCCAGGGCCGTACCGGGCCACAGGAGCGAGAGGCCTGCGCCGCCTCCGCCTGCGAACAGGCTGAGCGCGATGAAGGCGAGCGTGCGGCGACGAGTGAAGATGCGTTTCAACATGGCGTAGCGTCCCTGCGATCGGCTCGGCGCCCGAGGCGGCGCCTGCGAAATCGGCCGGCCTGATACCTCATCCGGCCAGGACGCCGCAAGGGCGATTCGCTAACTCAGGGACCTATCGCCGGCAGGGATCGATGCCGGTTGGGAGCTCGCAGAGCCCGCAGAAGGGGCACTTCTGCGGGTTTTCCGGCTGGTCCTCGTCTTCGTCGTCGGACCGGTAAGCGATCGTCTGCCGGTAGCCGCAGTCGAGACAGCGAAGTTCCCAGGAGTGGATGGCGAGGTCGCCCTGCTCGAAGCGGTTGTACTTGCAGCGGAGCGCGCACGACTCGCGGTCGGCGTCATGAGGGCATCGATTGCCGGGCGGTTTGGCCGGGATCATAATCTGGCGCCGTCGTTCCCCTCGCCCCTTCTCCGCCGGGACGCAGCTATGTTCCTCACGATCGTCACGGTTGTAGGTCGGGCCCCCGCCGCTCGCAAGGCGACCCGTCGAAAGCGCGTCGGATCCGCTGCGATCGTCGTCGCGTTCATGACGTCGTTCATCGCGGCCGCAGACGCAGCGCCTTCCGCCCGCATTGCGGAGAACGCGAAGGCCTGGGAAGTCGTCACCCTCGACGTCGACGTCGAGCAGATCTATTCGGAAACCGGGGACCCGAACCCGTTCACCGACGTCGTCGCCTGGGCGACGTTCGAATCAGGCGACGAACGGTTCGAAGTTCCCGCCTACTTCGCGGCGGACGGCGATGCAGCGGATAGCGGCGCCGCGGAAGGTTCGATCTGGCGGGCTCACTTCGTTCCGCCGCACGCGGGGAAGTGGACCTGGATGTTCCAAAGTCGCGAGGGCAAAGGCGTCGCCGTCGCGGACGATCCCCTGGCAGGCAACCCCGGCGCGGCAAGCCTGGCCGGCACCTTCGAAGTGGCCGAGAACCCGAACCCGCGCGGCCTGATCCAGTACGTCGGCGACCGGTACTTTCGCGACGCGGCGACGGGAGAAGCGTGGCTCAAAGCGGGCGCCGACAGTCCGGAGAACTTTCTCGCCTACGCCGACTTCGACGGGATGCAGGAGGGAGCGAAGTCACGGCGGAAGAACGCTCGCGCTCTCGAACTGCATCGCTACGAGCCGCATGTCGCGGACTTTCGCGACGGAGACCCGACCTGGGGCGAGGGCAGGGGACGCGGCATGATCGGCGCGCTGAATTACCTAGCGTCGCAGGGCGTGAACTCGGTCTATTTCCTGACGAACAACCTCTACGGCGACGGCGACGATGTCTTTCCGTACGTCGATCGCAAGAGCCGCGATCGGTTCGACTGCTCCCGACTCGCCCAGTGGGAACGCGTCTTCGAGCATATGGATCGCCTCGGCATCTCGCTGCACGTGATCCTGAGCGAGACCGAAAACCAGGGCATGTTCGAGCACGAGACGGGCGACGGGGAGTTCCCCTGGACGCGGAAGCTCTACTACCGGGAGATGGTCGCCCGGTTCGCCCATCACCGCGGCGTCGTTTGGAATCTGGGCGAAGAGAACGGCGCGCACAAGCGTGACGAATCCCCCGGCGAAGGGGTCGGACGCCGCACGACCGACGCGCAGCGCACGGCCTGGGGCGCCTACCTGAAGCTGGTCGACCCGTGGGATCGGCCCGTCGTCGTCCACACCTACCCGGGCATGTACGACGCGGTCTACGAACCGCTCCTGGGGAGCGAAAGCCTCGACGGCGCCTCCCTGCAGATCGGCAACGTGAAGCAGGTCCACGCCGAGACGAAGAAGTGGATCGAGCGCTCCGCCGAGGCGGGTCGGCAGTGGGTCGTGAACCTGGACGAGATCGGTCCGGCGGACACGGGCGTCGCTCCGGATGCCGTCGACCCCGCACATAATGCGGTCCGCCGGGAAGCGCTCTGGGGAAATCTGCTGGCCGGAGGCGGCGGCGTGGAGTGGTACTTCGGCTACAAGCACGCGCACCACGACCTGAACCTGGAGGACTTCCGCAGTCGCGAAGCCATGTGGCGTCAGACCGCTGCCTCGCTGAAGATCCTGCGACAGGTTCCCTTCGATACGATGGCGTCGCACGACGAACTCGTCACGACGAAGAATGCCTGGTGCCTGGCGGATCCCGGAACGGCGTATCTCGTCTACGTCCGCGAGGGAGAGCGGGCGACGGTGCACCTGCCGGCTGGGCTCTATCGCGTTACCGCGTATGATCCGATGACCGGCGAGGAAGTCGCAGGCGAATCGCGCGACGCGATCGTCAGGCCCCGAGCGACGGGTCCGGAGGACGCCTGGGAGTCGTTCGAGGCCGAAGAGCAGGACCGGGCGTTCTCGGTCGTTCGAAAACACGAGTAGTCCGGAGCAGACAGGCGTTGGCATCTACGGAAGCTTCACCGGCGACGACGGAGGCCCCTCCGCGCGCGATGTCGCTTTCCGCCCGCGACCCGGTCCTGTTCGCGATGCTGCTGGGCCTGACCGCGTCGCTCATCTACACCGCGTCGAATTCCTGCCTGCGGGCCTGTGCGGACCTCGATCCGCTCTTCGTCTCCTGGGTCAAGGCGCTGCCGCTGGTCGCGATCTACCTCCCCTGGTGGTGCCTGCGGGTCCGCCGCGGGACGGATCGCGTTCCGTCGCTGCGGGCGATCGGCGTGCTGGTGATCGCGGGCATGATCGGACAACTGGGCGGCAACGTCCTGTTCCAGTGGTCGCTGGGGGTCGTCGGTCTGGCGCTGTCGGTGGCGGTCTGTCTCGCGTCGATGACCGTTTCTGCCGCGGTTCTCGGGAAAATCTTCCTCGGAGAAAGCGTTTCGCCCCGCACGCGAATCGCACTCGTCGTCATTGTGACGGCGGTAGGCGTCCTCTTTCTGGGGGCGCGCGCGGCGCCGCTCGCGGTCGGAACCTACGCGGCCCAAGAGGCGCTTCATCCCTGGTTCTGGGCTGCCGCGGGGACGGGCGCCGCCTTCGCGGCAGGGATCGCCTACACCGTGCTGGGTACGCTGATCCGCAAAGGGGTGACTGGGGAAACTTCCGTGATCGGAACCCTCTGGGTGACGGGCCTGACCGGGGCGATCGTCCTGGGCATCGGCGCTTCGCTGCGCGTTACGCCGGCCGATATCGCATCGATCGAGCCGTCGAAGTGGCTGTGGTTGCTCCTCGCCGGCCTGTTCAACGCCGTCGCGTTCTTCGCGCTGATCCGGTCGCTGCAGCTGGCGCCGGTCGTCATCGTGAACGCGGTCAACGCATCGCAAAGCGCCTCTGCCGCTGTGGCAGGCGTGATTCTGTTCGCCGAGCCGCTGACGCCGTATCTGTTCGCCGGCATCGGACTAACGGCTGTCGGGTTCCTGATGCTTCGTCCGCCCGGAAAGCCGCCGAAACGGCAGGACGAGGCCGCGAACGCGATCGCGCCCTGACTTCACCGCATGCCGAGCGAGGCCAGGCCCGGTCGCCGACAGGTGCACGAAAAAAGCGAGCGACGACCTGAGTCATCGCTCGCTTGAAATCGGTAATCGCGACCGCCCTGGCGGTTCGCTGGCTGCGTAGAACGGATCGACTACCGGCGAACCTTCGCCGCGTTGGCGGTCGTCCAGTCGGCGTACAGCGTCTGGAGGCGATTCAGCTCGGCCTCGAACTCGGCGTCCAGTTCGAGGAAAGCCTGCGTTTCCAGAGCGGATTCCGGCAGGAACCCGTCCGGTCGCAGGAAAGCGCCGTAATCGAACAGGGGGTTCGAAGGAGCGGGAGCGTTCATCGTTCTATCCTCTGCTCGATGTGAGCGTGACTGTCAGGCGATCGTTTCAAGAGCAAAGGGTGCGCCACAGTCGTCGAGAGCCTCGATTTTGTGCCGTTGACGCGTTTTCCCTCGCTTCTGTCCGCAGGGCCGCCAAAATCGGCGACGGCGTGTCGTAAAAAAGCAGCATGCGGTGTCGCGAAAACGCGCGGTGTCGTTAACTGCGTGCTAGCGCTGGCATCTGTGCGATCGGAATCTGGACGTTTCGCGGCCAACCGATCCTCAGATCGCCGGCTGGCGTCCTCTCCTCATTAGATTCGGACACTACGCAAAAGGTTCTCCCCTAATCGTCGATTTAGCGCCGAATTGTTCGTCTTTCCGCCAGTCTCACTCGAATAACCGCTATCGACAAGCCGGGCTAACGAAACGCGTTTGTCGGGACTGTTTCCCATGCCGTCACAGAGCCCCGAGCTTCCGCTGCGGTTCGCGGATTCTCAAGATCCGCGAAGTCGCGACTCGCTTGCGGGGTCCTGCCTCCTAGGATGCTTCGGCGTCATGCGTCGTTCCTTGCTTCGACTCGCCTGGCGGCAGCGGCGAACTTGCCCGGCGGCAGCGGCGACTTGAGCCTTCGCGGCGAGAATTGAAAAAAAGCTCTAAGTTCCGAAAATAAAGGGACGACGGGCGCGAATAACGAGGTGTAAAACCAAGGCGTCGTCCCGGCGGCGCCGAACTCGAACCAGGGGCTCGCGACGACCGGAACGTATCGGACGCGGCGACAGCGACAACTCTCGAAGGAGGCTAGGGGAATGAAACGAATTGCGATCATCGGAGGCGGAGTCGCGCTGCTCGCCGGACTGCTGGCGCTCGGCGGCACGACCTCGTCCTATGTGAAGACCGCCTGGCGACAGGCGACCGAGCAGCTCAGCGAGCTCGAATCGACCGAGTTCATGATCGAGCGTCTGCAGACGACGATCGAAGATCTCGACCCGGCGATCCACACGGTCGAGCACCAGATCGCCAAGGAAGAGGTGCAGGTCGAAGGGCTTCAGGATCGGCTGGCGAACGTCGACGACCGGCTGACCAAGGCCCGGACCGACATCATGCGCCTGACCGAGGACCTGAAGACCAGCGACGAAGTCTTCGTCTACGTGGGCAAGAGCTACGCTCGCGCTCAGGTCGAAGAGGATTTGGAACGACGCTTCGAACTCTTCAAGAGCCAGGAAACGACCGCGGAACAGCTTCGCGAAATCGTCAAGGCTCGCGAGACGAGCGTCGAAGCAGCGCGGAAGAAGCTCGGCGCCATGGAGACCCAGAAGAAGCAGCTCGAAGTCGACCTGGAGCAGGTCAAGGCTCGGCTGGAAACCCTGAAGGCCAAGCAGAGCGCGACCGAGATCGCCGTCGACGACAGCGCTCTCTCCCGTGCGAAGGAACTTCGCGACCAGATCGAGGCCCGCCTCCGTCTGGGCGAGAAGATGGTCGAGGCCGAATCCAAGATCGAGGGCGAGATCCAGCTCGACGAACCGGCGCCCGCGGGCGACATCGTCGAACAGGTGACCCGTCACTTCGACAAGAGCGCTCCGGCCGACGGAGTCGTGATTCAGCTCGATTGACCGAGTTCGGTCCTCGCGGGTTGACGGTAGCACAGAGAATCCGCAGCGAAGCCCGGAAACGATTCCGGGCTTTTTTCGTTTTTCTGCCCGATCCTGCGCGCCGGAACCGACCGACGGCGCGTCTAGAAGACGAACGGGTTAGGAAGCGCGGGGCGAAACGCGACAGGCGTTACACGTCCCGACCCAATATTCGTCGTCGTTCGCCGAACTACGGGGAAGAATGCCCCGACGCCATGTCATCGATAGAAACGCCGCCGAGCGTTTGCAAGCGGCGGCTGACTCTCCTACCCTGAAGGGGATCGGGCTGAACGTGCGGGAACCGGTCGGTCCTTCGGCCTGGTCTCCTTCCCGACCCCATCCCGCAAGGCTGCGTGGACCGATGAAGCCGATGCGCGATGCCGCTTCGAACGACCGATTCGTCGTCGGAAGATTCTCCGCGGACGATCGTTTCGTGCGTTCGGCGGAGATTGCCGGCGCTCCTCGGCTGACGCCGAATTCGACTTTGACCTGCGCGTTCGTTCGCGGCGGATCGACGGAACGATCGGTGCAAGATCCTCTTCGCTCGCGAATACGAACCGTGGACGATTCTTCCGCGACCGACCCGGCTGCCGGAGAGTCTGTCCCGCCGCGCCGGCTGGAACGATTCCTCCTCTGGATCGACGCCGTGGGGGGCTACTTCGTCACGACGCGGAACGAGGCCATCCTGGGTCAGGCTCACGGATCGACGGGCATCGACTACCCGATTCAGGCCGACCTGAGACCTCGTCACGCTCGCATCTTTCGGCGCGACGGCGACTGGTTCGTCGAGCCGGTTCAGAACGCGTCGGGACCGGCGCCGATCTTCGTCGAAGGGCGGAAGATCGATGCGCCGGTGCATCTCGGCGACGGCGACGAACTGTTGCTGGGCGAGTCGACTCTCCTTCGATTCCGACAACCGCATCCCTACAGCGCTTCGGCCACGGTGGAGATCGTCAGCCGGCATCGCACGTCGCCGCACACCGACGGGCTGTTGCTGCTGGCGGAGACGGCGGTCCTGGGACCTGACTGGAATTCGCACATCGTCTGTCGTCGCTTCGCGGACAAGCTGGTGTTGATCGCGCGGGGAGGTTCCCTTCGACTGCGCGGTAGCGGTCCGATCTATCGCGATCGGCAGCGCTTCGAAGACGTATGCGAACTGAACGGCGACTGCCGGGTCACCGGCGAAGGTTTCTCGATGAGCCTGGAGACTTGCGATCCGCGAAGCTGATCGCAGAGAGGAGAGCGGAGAAAGTGGAAAGTAGAGAAAGCGGACGGACGGCTCTCCTCGGTCTACTTTCTACTCTCCACTTTCTTTCCTGCGGGGGCAAAGTCGGGAGACCCGCGCCCATCGCGAACCAGCGGGACGACTGAGACCCTTCATTTCGACTTTCTTCGCAACTTTCTTCTTCTGGAGCCCTCCATGACCGACCCGGCGTTCGACGACCGCCGCGCCGTGCCGGACAGGGGCTCCGTTCCGGGAAGGGCGTTGCCGTCCCGGCCCGCACAGGTCGCGATCAGCGACTCTGATTACGTCGTCCCCCTTCCGCGTGCGCGGCGGCCGGACGAGTCGCCGGGCGCGGTTCCTTCCCCGACGCCGCTTCCGACGTCGCGCGGCTGCTACTTCGGCTATCCGTCGGGTTCGGCGCCGCTCGACGGTTATACGATCAAACGGGGCATCGGCGTCGGCGGCTTCGGCGAGGTCTACTTCGCCGTCAGCGAAGCGGGGAAGGAGGTCGCGCTCAAGCGGATCCTGCGCAACGTCGACATCGAACTTCGCGGCGTGAAGCAGTGCTTGAATCTCAAGCACGTCCATCTCGTTTCGCTGTTCGATATCCGCCAGGACCAGCATGGCCAGACCTGGGTCGTCATGGAGCATGTCGCGGGCGAGTGCCTGAAGGACAAGCTCGACCGCAATCCGCACGGTCTGCCGCAGGACGAGGTCGATTTCTGGGCGCTCGGCATCGGTCTCGGCACGGCCTACCTGCATGACCGCGGCATCGTCCATCGCGACCTGAAGCCGGGGAACATCTTCCTCGACGAAGGGGTCGTGAAGATCGGCGACTATGGCCTGTCGAAGTTCATCGCCCGGTCGCAGCGCGTGGACCAGACGCAGAGCGTCGGCACGTTCCACTACATGGCGCCCGAAATCGCCAAGGGAGAATACGGTCGCGAGGTCGACATCTACGCCCTGGGCGTGATGCTGTTCGAGATGACGACCGGCACGCTGCCGTTCCTAGGCGAGACGAGTCAGGAGATCGCGCTCAAGCACATGACCGCGACGGCGGACCTGTCGCCGGTGCCGGACCGTTATCGCCCGACGGTCGAGCGGTGCCTGCGAAAGGATCCTGCCGAGCGCTTCGGTCGCGTCGAAGAACTGCTCGATTCGCTCGGTCTCCCCAGCGGACCGGGGGTCGCGGCCTTTTCGTGGATCCGGCGTCGCGATACGGACGAATCGGACGATCGTCCGACCGATCGCGGTCAGGGCTCGGCGCTCGCCGACGCGGCGCGCGACGAACCGTTCGTTCGCGCTACCAGTCGCGTCGCGGAGGTCTTTCGGGAAGTCGACGACGGCATCGCCCTGGGCGACGTGCATGAAGCGTCGGAGAAACCGGCCGCCGGTCTCGTGGCGCCGGGCAAGGATCACCGTCCGGGCAACCCGTTTCGCGACGGATGGTCGTCGCTCGGCGAGATTCCCCAGCCGACTTCGCAGGCGGGAAAGAGCCTCGCGAAGGCGGGTCAGGGCGCGCTCGCGCCGGCATCGCTGGTCATCGAACGGCACGATCCGCAGGAGCCGATCGCCGCTGCCGTGCGCAAGCAATGGCGCCGCCTGGCGGACTGGTGGATCAGTTCGCGAATGAGCGCGCCGGCGAAGGTGCTGCTCCTGATCGCGGCCGTCACGGTGGTCCTGCTGAATTCGCAGTGGCTCGTGCCGCTGCTGGTTTGCGTCGGCATCGTCTACTTCCCCTATTACGCCGGCCGAGCGGTCTGGCTCGCCGTCAGCGGCAACTACGATCGCCTGGACGTTCGCGAGTCGGACGCGTCGGAGCCGCCGATCGACGAAGGCTTCTCCGTCATCGGGGTCGACGCGCCCGCCGGTTCGCCGGCGAGTCTCCGCCGATCGTCGCGGCCTGCCGACGGCAAGGGCGGGGCGAAGGGCGTTACGCAAAAGCCGGCTGGAAAGAAGGAAGCGGCCAGGAGTCTCGGCTCCTGGGCGCTCGTTTCGCTCGGGTTCTCGGCGCTGCCGCAGTCGCGATACGTTCGCCAGCATCTGGATCGGCTTCCGGCCAGCGCGCGCGTGTCCGAACTGTTCGCTTCGCTGATCATGGCCTCGGCGGTCGTCGCCGCGCTCAGTCTGCTGGCGCTCGCCCTGGGGGGCAGGGCGACGATTCGCGACGTCGATACCGCCGCGTTCTATCTCTGGCTGACCATCACGGCGGGCTTCGCCTCCTGGGCGCTCGTCGCGCTCGGCAAGCTCTGGGAAACGCGCCCGGAGGAACCGATGGTCCGCCGGATCGCCTCGGCGCTCATCGGTACGGCGACGGGAGCGGTCTCCTTCGCGACGGCGATGTATCTGGACGTCCCGCTGACCGACGAACTGCGCACCGCGCTCGCGCCGACCCTGCTCGGCGAAACGACGCCTGGCGTGGGGGCGAGCGCGTTCGGGATCTCTTCGTTTCTGGCCTTCTTCTGCGGAGCGTTCCTGGTTCCCCACTGGTGGCGCCAGGTCGATCCGCAAAGGAAGACGCGGCTCGCGCTGATGTCGGTCGTCGGATGCGTCCTGTGGACCGCGCTGCTGCACCTGCTCGTTCCGTTCGCTCAGCCGTGGGGACTGCTCGCGGTCGGCATCGTCGCGATCGCGGTGCAACTCGCCGCTCCCTGGATCAGCCCCGCCGCGCGAACGCGGATCCGGGCCAAGGCGAAGACCGCCGTGCTGCGTCGACACCCGACGGTCTAAGGGAGAGACCGATGTCGCGAAGGAATCGCCGGTCTCGCGCCGGAACCGCTACGAGCCTGGTCATCGTCCTGTCGCTGTTGATGGGCTTGGGCGTCGATCCGTTCGTATCGACAGCGCGGGCGCAGCAGCCGGCCAGCGAGCCCGTCGACGGCCCCTCCGCCGACGACGACCAGCAGACGCTGCACGATCCGGCGTCGCTCGAACCGAACGATGCCAAGCCGCCGGTCGCTGCCGACTCCGATCCTGTCCCTGAATCTGCCTCTGAGTCTGGATCCGACGTTGCGGAAGCAGCTCCGCCGGCAGAGCCCGCCGCGAAGCGCAACCTGCTCGAAGAGAAGCTCGCCGAAGGGGAGGGCAAGGAGGTCGGCCCGATCGCGTTCGACAGCGACGAAGGCTCCTTCGTGCTGGTGACGACGAAGCCCCATTTCACGCGGCTCCAGGCGAAGAACGAACTCGATCGGCTCATGCTCGCCGCGGCGGACGAGCGCTATCAGGCGGCCGTGCATTCGCCGCGGGTGACGTTCTGGTTCCCGCTCGATCTGGCCTACGTCCGGAGCGAACTGCTCCTGACCGACGGCGAACAGTTTCGCCGGGATTCCGAAGGGATGTACGTCGGGCATGCGCTGATCGCGTTCGACCAGGCGTTCGAGCGGCGCCTGCGTGCCGTGAGAGTCGCCAGCCGCTCGATGCAGATCGTCGCCGCGGGCGGAACGGCGATCGCCCTGCTGATCGTGGCGTTCGCGTTTCTGCGCCTCGATCGGGCGACCCGCGGACTCTACACGGGCCGCCTGCAGACCTGGGCCGTCGTCGCCTGTGCGATCGTCGCCTGCGTCACCGGCTTCGTCGCCTATTGGATCCCCTGGATCTGACGCCTCCGGCTGCATCTCGCCAGCGAGCGGAGAGCCCTCCGCGGGTCGACGCCCTGTCGCGCGGGCGACTAACATATCGGGGACAGCCGACCGTTCCCACTCTCGTCCCTTCGGCGATTCCGCCTCCCCCGTGACGCTGTTCTATGTCCGAATCGCACGACGTCGACCGATTGCTCGTCGAACGCATTCGCTCCGGCGATCAGGCGGGATGGAAGGATCTGATCGAGCGGTACGAAGGGCGCCTGTTCGCCTTCGTGGAAAGCCGCCTGCAGAACCGCTCGCAGAGCGAGGACATCGTGCAGGAGGCCTTCATCGGCTTCCTGACCAGTCTGCCGAACTACGACGGCAAGCGTCCGCTCGAAGGCTATCTCTTCTCGATCTGCGCCTACAAGCTGACCGATCATCTGCGGCGCGAGGGACGCAGGCCCTCCGTACCGCTCTCCTCCGGCGGGCCTTCGTCGGGCGACTGGGACGTTCCCGACAAGCGTCGCCCGGCCAGCTCGATCGTCCGCAGCGTCGAACGCCGCCGAATTGAAGAGGACGCCGTCGTCCAGGCTCTGCAGGAGCAGATTCAGTACTGGCGCAGCCGGGGCGACTGGGCCAAGATCAAGTGCGTCGAACTACTGATCGTGCGAGGCTGGGCCAACAAGAAGGCCGCGGAACAGCTTGACCTGTCGGAACAGCAGGTCGCGAACTTCAAATTCGAGTTCCTCGCCAAGATGAAAACGGCGCTCAAGAAACAGCGCCTGCCGGAGGACGTGTTTCCGGAGCTTTACGACGAATCGTGACGAGGCGCCTGCGCTTCGTTGCGGTTTTCGTCGCGTCGCGATCATAATGGGCGGAGAATCTGACGTCGCTCCTCTGACGATCGCCACCGGATGCACGACCGCCCGACCGACGCCGAACTCGAGGCCTACCTCGAAGAGAGCCTTCCGCCCGAGGAAATGGGCGCCGTCGAGGCGGCCCTGCGCGCCGATGCCGAGCTTGCCGCGCGGCTGAAGCGAATCATCTCCAAGCGCGACGCGGGCCTGCACTCGCTGGGCGATATCTGGCGTCGGCACCGCGTCTCCTGCCCGACGCGGGAAGAACTCGGCACCTGGCTTCTCGATTCGCTCGGCTCGGAAGAAGAGGATTACGTCCGCTTCCATCTGGAGGTCGTCGGCTGCCGGCTCTGCAAGGCCAACCTGCACGACCTGAAGCAGAAGGAACGCGAATCGAAGCGCGAGGTGACGGTCCGCCGTCAGCGCGTGTACCAGTCGAGCGCCGGCTACCTGCCGGGGGAGCGGCGATCGTAAGTAGGGCTGGCGCCCTCGCCTGCCGAAGCTGGTTTCCGCTGCGATGGCAGGCGAGGGCGCCAGCCCTACAAGACAACCTGACGAACGCGAGCGGACGATGAAGGAATACGACGAAGCGGTCGAACTGGCTCGCGTGCTCGAAGAGCGACGCTGCCGGATCGTCTTCGCCGAAAGCTGCACCGCGGGCCTGGCCTGCGCGACGCTCGCGATGGTGCCGGGAATCTCGAAGCGACTCTGCGGCGCGTTCGTCACTTATCGCGATTCGGCGAAGCGGGAGATGCTGGGCGTGCCCGAGCTCGACCTGAAGAACGAAGGCGCCGTCAGCGTCGCCGTCGCACGCTTCATGGCCGAAGGCGCCTTGCGTCGTACCCCGGAGGCGCGGATCGCGGTCTCCATCACCGGTCATCTCGGCCCCGAAGCGCCGGCGGAACTGGACGGCCTGGCCTTCATCGGTCTCGCCCGACGAGGCGATCGGAGCGACCTGTCCGACTTCGATTCGGAAGAGTGCTTCTCCGAGGTGGTCTCGGTCCGTTGTCCCGAAGAAGCGCGGCGCCCGATCCGGCAGAAGTTCTTCGCCGCCGCGACGCTGCGGTACGTCAGGACGCGCCTGGAGAACGGCTTCCTCGGATGAGTTCGGTCGCCGTCGCCAGTCTCGCGATCTATCCGATCAAGTCGCTCGATCCCCTGACGGTCGAGGCGGCGACGCTGCTACCGTCCGGCGCTTTGGCCGGCGATCGACGCTTCGCCCTCGTCGACGACGCGGGCGATGTCGTCAACGGCAAGCGCGAGCGCCTGATCCACACGATCAGAACGCGGTACGACGATTCCGCGACGAGCGGCCTGCTCTGGTTCGGCAGTTCGCCTGAGCCTGAAGTGGACGCGGTCGAGTTCGATCTGCTCGCCGATCCGACGGCTTTTGCCGAGCGGATCTCCGCGCATCTGGGCTATCGCGTCTCGCTGGTCGAGAACGCGACGAGCGGCTTTCCCGACGACAGGGAAGCCAGCGGTCCGACGATCCTTTCGCGGGAGACGCTCCTCGAGCTGGGCGAGCTGATCGTCGTGCCGCTCGACGAACTGCGGCGACGGTTCCGCGCGAACGTGGAACTGTTCGGCGGAGGAGCCTTCTTCGAAGACCGGGCGTTCGGACCGGCGGGAACGGTCGTCCCGCTGCGGATCGGCGCGGCGAGTCTTTTCGGCGTCAATCCCTGTCGACGCTGCGCCGTTCCGGGCCGCGATTCCTGGTCGGGCGTGACCCATCCCGGCTTCGCCAAACAGCTTTCGACCTGGCGTGAAGCGACGCTAGGCGAAGGAGTCGCCCGCGAGCGGTTCGACGGCAACTGGTATCGGCTCGCCTTGAACACGCGGCCCCTTCCCGATGCGGAGGAGCGGCGGATCGCCGTGGGAGATCCGTTCGAGATCGTCGGCCCGGGGATCACGCTTCCATGATCGGCGAACTGGCCCCCGACTTCCGCATGTTCGCCGCCGTCGCCGGTCGAGCGCTGCCGCTGGAGATCCGACGGGACGACTACCGCGGCAAGTGGCTCGCGCTGGTCTTCTATCCTCGCGACTTCTCGTTCGTCTGCCCCACGGAACTCTCCGCGCTTTCGGTCCGGATCGAAGACTTCCGCGAACGGAACACGGAGATCCTCGGCGTCAGCGTGGATGACGCGGAGACGCACGCCCGCTGGCTCGCGACGCCGCGCAGCGAAGGGGGTCTGCCCGGTCTCGCATTTCCGCTCGCCGCCGATCCGGACGGCGTTGTCGCTCGCGCGTATCGTGTCTTGCTCGAGCAAGAGGGCGTCGCCGCGCGGGGGCTGTTCCTGATCGATCCCGATGGGATCGTGCAGTGGTACGTCGTCCATAACCAGAACGTCGGTCGCAAGAGCGAAGAGATTCTCCGCGTGCTCGACGCGTTGCAGACGGGCGGCCTCTGTGCGGAGGGGTGGAGCGCCGCCGATCCGACGATCGACCTTCTGGAGGCGCTCGGGCCGGGACGCGTGCTGTCGCATTTCCGCATCGAACGGGCGATCGGCAAGGGAGGCTTCGCCTACGTGTTCGAGGCGACCGACCTGCAGCTCCACCGGACCGTCGCGTTGAAGGTGCTGCGCGCTCAGGATCGCCAGCGGGCGAGGACACTGCTGGAAGAGGCTCGCCTGGCCGCGTCGCTCAATCATCCGAACGTCTGCACGATCCACGCCGTCGACGATTCCGACGGCCTGCCGGTGATCGTGATGGAGTACGTCGCCGGTTCGACGCTGGCCGATCTGTTGAAGGGCGGATTGCCGTCCGAATTCGACGCGACTTCCGTGATCCGGCAGATCGCCGAGGCTCTCGCCGCCGCGCATGACGCCGGGATCGTGCACGGCGATCTGAAGCCGGCGAACGTGATGATCGCCGAGGGGGACCGGGCGAAGATCCTCGACTTCGGCCTCGCCCGCAGGACGGCCGAAGACGGAGCGGCCGTCGCACGCATCGCGGGCGCCGACCCCGCGTCGTCCGATTCCGACCCGCTCGTTTCGGACGTCACCGTCGACGTCCCCGCGGAAGGCGCCCGCATCGTCGGCTCGCCTCACTACCTGGCGCCCGAACTGACGTACGGTCAGTCCCCCACGCCGGCGAGCGACGTCTTCGCGCTCGGTCTGATCGCGTACGAACTCGAACGCCGGCAGCGCCTGTTTCAGGCCAAAACGCTCCCCTCGGCGGTCCGCGAAATTCGGGCGTTCGCGCCGGAACAGGCTCTGGCGGAAATCGCCGAACCGCTGCGTGCGTTTCTCGCGGGCTGCCTGCAACCCGAGGCCGCCGCGAGATTCGACATCCGGGAAGCGCTCGCGGCGCTCGACGTCGTCTCGGCGAAGAACGCGGACGTCGCGTAAACTGGTCTCTCAGGGCGTCGCGCAGGACGTCGGGCTTGACTTGAGGTCGCAGGACGAACGATGCAGGAATTCGAGTACTCGCTGGAAGCGTACGGCCTGACCGGGCCCAAGGTCTATCGCAACCTGCCGCCGGCGATGCTGTACGAGGAAGCGATTCTGTACGATCCGGGGACCGCCATCGCCGACTCGGGCGCGCTGGCCTCTTATTCCGGGAGAAAGACGGGCCGTTCGCCGCTCGACAAACGGGTCGTGAAGAACCCCGATTCCGAAGAAGAGGTCTGGTGGGGCTCGGTCAACGTCCCGCTCGACCCGCATGCGTTCCTGGTCAACCGGGAACGGGCGCTCGACTATCTCAACACGCGTCCGCGGCTCTACGTGGTCGACGGGTTCGCGGGGTGGGATCCGGCCTATCGCCTGAAGGTCCGCATCGTCGCGTCGCGGCCTTACCACGCGCTGTTCATGACGAACATGCTGATCCGGCCCAGCGAGGAGGGTCTCCGCACGTTCGGCGAGCCGACCTGGACCGTTTTCAACGCCGGCGCCTTCCCGGCGAATCGTCATACGACCGGCATGACGTCGAAGACGAGCCTGGACCTGAACCTGGAGACCCGGGAGTTCGTGATCCTCGGCACCGAGTACGCCGGGGAGATGAAGAAGGCCGTCTTCACGCTGATGAACTGGCTCATGCCGGCGCGGGGAGCGCTCTCGATGCATGCCGCGGCGACCGAAGATCCGAAGAGCGGTTCGGTCGCGATCCTGTTCGGCCTGTCGGGCACCGGCAAGACGAGCCTCGGCATCGAATCGACTCGCCTGACGATCGGCGACGACGAGATCGTCTGGACCGAGGACGGCGTCTTCAACATCGAAGGGGGATGCTACGCCGCGACGGGAAAACTCTCGGTCGCGGAGGAGCCGGAGATCGCCGCGTCGCTCCGCTTCGGGGCGCTGCTGGAGAACGTCCTGTTCGAACCGCGCACCCGCCGCGTCGACTGGCAGAACACGTCGATCACGGTCAACACCCGCGGCGCGTTCCCGATCGACTTCCTGTCGACGGCGAAGCTGCCTTGCCGGGGCTCGCATCCGAAGCAGATCATCTTCCTGACGTGCGACGCGTACGGCGTGCTGCCCCCCGTCGCGAAGCTGACGCACGAGGAGGCGATCTATCACTTCCTCGCCGGATATACGGCGAAGGTGGGCGGCACCGAGGACGGCGTCACGATTCCGGCGGCGACGTTTTCGCCCTGCTTCGGCGCGCCGTTCCTGCTGCTGCCGCCGAAGAACTACGCGACGCTGTTCGCGGAGAAAATCGCCGCCCACGACTGCGAAGTCTGGATGCTGAACACGGGCTGGTTCGGCGGTCCGGTCGGCAAGGGTCGTCGCTTCACGCTCGCCGAGTCGCGGGCCATGCTGCACGCGATCTATTCCGGCGCTCTCGTCGACGCGCCGACCGAACCGCTCGAACGGTTCCGGATGTCGCGCGTCACGCAGATCCCCGGCTTCCCGGCGCACACGTGCGACCCGCGCAGTTGCTGGCCCGATCCGGAACCCTACGATCGTGCCGCCGCGCAGCTCGCCGATCGGTTCGACAAACACATGGAATCGTACGCCCACGACGCGGCAGCCGTGGCGAAGCTGCTTCCGACGCGGGGGTAGGGGGGGTCGCAGCTTCAGTCGAACATCGCTATCGGGTCCCGCTCTTCTCGGGTGGCACTGGCTTTGTCAGTGTGGTCGAAGCGCGAGGAGAGCCGTCCATGATGGCTAGCCTTTTCCGAGGGCAACAACACTGGCAGAGCCAGCGCCGCCCGAAGGAGAAGAGGACCATTTCTGGTGGGAGGGCTACTCCTCAGAGGCCTGTGCTGCAGTCTTCTTCAGCGTCTGTAGATAGGCCAGCAGATCGGCGACTTCTTCAGCCGACAGTCGCTGGTCGAAGCCGCTGGGCATGATCGACGTGGCGGAGGGGCGAATCGACTCGACGCTGTCGATCGCGACGGCCTCGGTCCGCTTCTCGTCGATGCCGACGCGCAGCTCCGTTGCGCTCTCGCCCAGCAGAATGCCGGAGAAGGTGCGCCCGTCGTCGGTCAGCAGGTTGTACGGCTCGAACCCCCGGGCGAAGCTGGCGCTGGGGTAGAGCATCGCCTCGGCCAGGTCCCGCCGCGAGCGGATCGCCCCGATCGTGGTCAGGTCGGGACCAAGCTGTCCCCCTTCGCTTCCCACCCGGTGGCACTTGCCGCAGAGCCCCTTCTCGGAGAAGAAGAGTTCCCGCCCGCGCTTCGCGTCGCCTCCGCCGACTGCTTCCGCAGCCGCGACTTTCTCGACCGCCTCGTCCGGCAGCGGTTCCGGAACGAACGGCGCCGGGATCTGAATCGCCGGAGCGTCGCCAATCGGACTGATTCCGCGGCGCATCTGTTCGAGCGCGAGCGCCGCGGCAGTTCGCACTTTTTCGTTCGCGTCGAGCAGCGCCTGCGACGTCGCTTCGCGATCGCCCATGCGAATCATCGAGGCGAGCGCCGCATGATCGATCGCGCGATCTTTCGTCGAGGCCGCGAGCGCGAGCAGCGCCGCCGTCGCTTTGGCTGTTTGATCGCCGGTCGCATAGCCGAGCGTCGTCGCCGCTTCGCGTTGAACAGCGAGATCGTCGTCCTGAGGCAATTCGATGAGGCGGTCCAAGTGCGGCAGCGGATCCTGCGAATCAGTGCGTCGTGCATAGCGAATCGCTCGGCAGGCGGCCTGACGTTCCGGCGAATCGAGCGCGACCTTCAGAATCTCGTCCGCATTCGCGACGCCGGGTCTGCCGGCAGCCTGGATGATCGATCGGCGGGAGAAGACGCCTTCCCCTGGAGAATCCGCCTTCAGCTTCGAGATCGCCGCAACGCTCGCGGCGCTCGCGGTCGCAGCGTCCTTCAGCTTTCGCGAGAACGCCTCTCTGGCTGCGTCGCGGACGGCCTGGCTCTCGTTCGCCATCTGCGAGATCGTCGCTTCGGGATCGAGGGCGTTCCAGTCGATCTGCGTTCCGCGGGGATCGCGATCGTTCTCCGCTCCGTTCCGAAGCCGCCAGATGCCGCCCTGGATATGGGCCTTCGCTACCTGAGACTGCGGACAGCCGATGCGGAACCAGCCGCCCGTGTCGATGACGAGCAGCGAACGATCGGCGTCTTGCAGTACGTCCGTGGGATGAAAGTCCTCATCGTCGGAGATCAGCAAGTCGCGCATGTCTTTCACGCGATAGGTCGATCCCTCCTTCGCGAGAACAGTCTGGATGACGCGATGCGTGTTGAAGACTGCTATCGCGAGGGTAACTCGGCCCTGAGCATCCATCATCTCCGTACCGACATCGCCGCGCGTCCGACACAGTCCCGACAGCGCGACATGCCCGAAGTTATGCACCTCGGGCAAGAGCTCGCCGGTGCGGACCATCTCTTCTCCGAACGAGGCGGCGAAGTCCTCGCGGGGGTAGACGCCGTCCTGCAGCCAGTGGACCAGGCAGTCGCCCCGCGGCTGCGAGTACATCAGGTTGACGGTGCCCAGGACGTCGCCGTCGGTCGAAAAGACGATCTCGACCGGGTTGTCCATCCCGCCGGTGCAGTGCGTTCGCACGTCCGATCCGTCGGGCAGGCAGTTGAAGATCCTCGCCGCGCGACCGCGACTGATCAGCTTGCCGTTCGCGTCCTTGATCTCATGGCCGTGCCTCCCTTCGCACCACCAGATGCGGCCTTCGGGACCGAGGAAGCAGCCATGCACGTCGGCGGCGTTGCCGGTGTAGCCGAAGTCGCCGACCAGCTTCTCGCGCTTCTCCGCGACGCCGTCGTCGTCGGCGTCGGTCAGCTTCCAGATCGCGCCGCTCGACGCGACGAAGAGCGACCCGTCATGCCACAGGCAGCCCTGCGGAAAGGTCATCTTGTCGGCGAACATCGTCGACGTGTCGAAGACGCCGTCGCCGTCGACGTCTTCCAACCGCACGACGAAATTGGGCAGCCGCTGTTCGAGTTCCTCCCGCGGCAGATTCTCGCCGCAGCTCGCCGCGACGTAGAGGCGTCCCTTGTCGTCGAAGTCCGCCATGAGCGGATGCGCGACGAGATCGGGCCCGGCGACGCACTCCACCGTCCAGCCCTCCGCGGCGACCAGCTTCTTCGCCGACGGATCGAGCGGCGGCTCGGCCGCGAGCGACGACGCGCCGAGAAGAAGCGAAGTCACGGAGAGAGCGACCTCAGGAATCATTCGACGCGTCATGAGCCGTTCCCCTTCAGCGCCCGGGCGAGCGCGTTGTGCATGATGCGTTGTACCCGCGCGTCGGGTCCGTGCGGACGCGTGTTGTGCGACCAGGGGAGCATGTGTCCCGGCGGGCTGGAGAGTCCCTGCGACCAGAAGATGGTCGCCGCGTTGAAGACGAAGTTCCCCTTCGGCCCCGGATAGATCGTCGCGGTCCAGTCCGAGGGCTCGCCGCCGCCCGTGACGACGGTTCCTGCGGCGATGACTTCCAGTCCCGGAATGTCCGCCGGCGCTCCGTGATGTTCCCAGCCGACGAGGCCGGGGATCGCGTCGCCCTGCTGCATGCCGGTCCCCTCGAACAGCCAGTGATCGGGCTTCGTGACGATCCAGTCGCCGCCGCCGTTGAAGGGGATCACGGTCTTCGCGCCGATCAGCAGGGCTTCGTCGGGACCCGCGATTTCGAGGCCGGGAATGGCTTGCCGCTCCTGCTCCGTCATCTCGCCGAAGCATCCGGCGCGGGTGAGGATGCGATTCGGGCGACCGTCATGCGAATCGCGAAAGGGACTGACGAAGCAGACCGAATTGCCGCACAGGAAGAAGGCGTTCACCCCTTCGTCGATCATCCGGCGGACCGATTCATACTGCCTGACGTCCCAGTATTCGTCATGCCCGACGCTGATGAAGACCTTGTGCCGCATTCCCGCGGCAGGCGTCAGCAAGTCGCTGTTGGAGCAATACGCGACGTCGTAGCCGTGACTCTCCAGGAAGTACGCCAGCGGAAACTCCCAGCAGAGAAACTCGCCCGAGCCGAGCGACTGCGGGTTGTCGTAGATCTGCCGATACTTGCCGTAAGGCCGGTCGAAGCTGATGTCGACGCCCGATTCCAGCGCCCAGGCGGCGTTCTCGGTGTCGTACAGCGAGAACGTATCGGGCCAGCGGTTGTACGCCTGCCAGGTGTTGTCGCTGCACTCCACCAGGATGTCGGCGGGTCGGTTCGACCTCACGATGAACACGACGTAGCTCTGCCACGGAACGTCGGTCGGTCCGGCGCTCTCGCGCGTCAGGCGTCCCAGGTAGACCCCGCTGGGCCAGTCGTCGGGAATAGGCAGCGTGAGCGTCGGCTGCCACTTGCACTCCCGCAGCCGCTTGGGACCAACGTCTGGATCGGGTTGCGTCGCAGCCGCGATCGGCCCGAGCGTGGTCATCAGCCGCGCGCCTTTGCCGCCGTAGTAGCCCAGGCGAAAGATCTCGCAGCGGAACTCGCCCGCAGGGTCAAGGCTTACGCAGAGGTCGATCGATTCGCCGGGCAGGACCGACTGCTTCGTGCAGTAGCCTTCGATCCAGGGGCAGCGAATGCCCGAGCCGTCGACGCGTACGCGAGTCAGTTGCCAGTCGTCGGCGCCCGGCTTCGCGTTCTCCCGCGCGGTCGGACTCTCTGCGTTGCCGAAGGAAGGGGACGCGCTCTGGCTAACGTGCTCCTCCGCCCTCAGAGCGCCCCCTCCCAGTGCCAGAGAAGAGGCTGCCGCGGCGCCGGCGAGGAACTCCCGACGCGGAATGCCGGTTCGACGTTCGGTCATGCGAGGAGGCCTCGGCAGGAGGGCAGGGAAGGGAAGAGCAGGCGGGCGCGCGGTAGCGGGTAACGGCATTCTGCGACGCCGCCTTCGCAGATGCAACGATTCGCTGCCGCGGAGAGCCTGCCGCTTCGGTAGACTTGTCTCGTCACGCACCTCCGTCCGATGCCTGCCGTATGCCGCCGCTGATCTTCGACGCCCACCTCGATCTGGCGATGAACCTGGTCTATTACGACCGGGATCTGACGCAGCCCGTCGCGAAGCTGAACGCCGACGAGCAGGGCCTGACCGATCTTCCCTTCCGCGGAAGAGCCACGCTGTCGCTGCCGGAACTACGTCGCGCGGGCGCGGCGGTCTGCCTGGCGACGCTGCTCGCGCGGAGCGGTCCGGCGCACAAGCGCCAGCCGTCGTATCGCCGGTTCGATCTGGACTATCCCACTCGCGACGGCGCCTACTGCAGTTGCATGGCGCAGCTCGCGTGGTACCGCCTGATGGAGCGTCGCGGCGAGCTGACGATCCTGACGACCGCCGAGCAGCTTGACGCTCACTGGTCGCGGTGGGCCGCTACCAGCGACCATGCACGTCTGCCGATCGGAGTAATCCTGACGATGGAGGGCGCCGACGCCGTCCATTCGCCCGCTGATCTGGCGTGGTGGCGGGAGCAGGGGCTGCGGGCGATCGGACCCGCTCATTACGGCCATAGTCATTACGCCGCCGGAACGGGCGTCGACGGCGGCCTGACGCCGGCGGGAATCGAACTCCTCGCCGCGATGGAGGAGCAGCAGATCGCGCTCGACGTCACGCATCTCGCCGACGCGGCGATGGCGCAGGCGTTCGCGACCTTCGGCGGCACGATCTGGGCCTCGCATCACAACTGCCGCGCACTCGTGCCGGCGGACCGGCAACTGACCGACGCGCAGATCCGCAAGCTTCTCGACCGCGACGCCGTGATCGGAACCGCGATGGACGCCTGGATGCTGCATCCCAAGTGGATCCGCCAGGTCACGAACCCGTCCGAACTGTCGCTCTCTGCGGCGGTCGACCATGTCGATCACGTCTGCCAGCTCGCCGGCGACGCGAGGCATGTCGGCCTGGGCTCCGATCTCGACGGCGGATACGGCAACGAACAGACTGCCCGGGAGCTTCGCTCCTACGGCGATCTTCATCGACTGGCCGATCTGCTGTCGCGGCGCGGCTTCTCCGACGACGACGTCGCCGCCTACTTCCACGGCAACTGGCTGAGGAAGATGCGGCAGTTCCTGTCGAGTTAGGGCTTCTCCCTTCGTAGGGCTGGCGCCCTCGCCTGCCATTGAAGCGGATACACGCCTCGTGGCAGGCGAGGGCGCCAGCCCTACAGAAACGCTTCAACTCTTCGAGCGCTGACGACCCCATGTCCGACGTCCCCTCGCCGTACGAACCGCCGCCGTTGAAAGCCGAGAGCGGGCGCACGTACAGCCGGCTGGTGACGCTGGGACTGCTGGTCGGGATGGCGGTCCTGCTCTATCTGACGCGTTTCGCGCCGAGTCCGGCGACCGATCAGATGACGCAGGACCTGGGCGTCACGCGGGAACAATTCGGCAGAGCGATCGCGTCGTTCTTTTTCGCCTATGCACTGCTGCAGATCCCGGCGGGGCTGCTGCTCGACTTCTGGAGCGTGCGCTGGCCGCTCGCGATCTTCGTCCTGGGCTGGTCGATCGCGACGGGACTGATGACGCTCGTCGACGGGCTCACGGGCATCGTCCTCTGCCGCATCGCGCTGGGCGTCACGCAAGCCGGAGCCTATCCCGCCGCGGCGGCCGCGATCGGCCGCTGGTTTCCGAAGGAAGAACGCGCGCGGGCGAACTCTTCCGTCGCGACGGGCGGCCGCGCGGGGGGACTCATCGCGCTGGCGCTCACGCCGGTCCTGATGGCGCTGCTGGGCGGCTGGCGGATCGCCTTCGCGCTCTACGCCGTGCTCGGGATCTTCTGGGCGATCGCGTTCATGCTGTGGTATCGCGACTCGCCGGAGCGGCATCCCTTCTGCGGACCGGCGGAAGCGAAGCGAATCCTGGCGGGCCGCGACGAAGCGCAGACCTCGCGTATCACGTGGGTCGCTCTGCTGACCAATCGAAACATCTGGCTGCTCGCGGCGATCAACTTCCTGCTGAACGTCGGGTGGATCTTTCTGGTCACCTG
Organism: Lignipirellula cremea; assembly: GCF_056501455.1. Lineage (NCBI taxonomy): Bacteria > Pseudomonadati > Planctomycetota > Planctomycetia > Pirellulales > Pirellulaceae > Lignipirellula > Lignipirellula cremea. Next base: position 1,886,092 of record NZ_CM151415.1, on the reverse strand, counting down.
GATGCCGACGTATCTCAACGACCGCTTCCCGGACGAACTGGTCGGGACGTTCGGCTCCCGCGACGTCGCGTCCGGAGCGCTGACCGCGTTCACGGCGATCGCCGGCATGGCGGGCAATCTGGGAGGCGGGTTCCTGGCCGACTTCCTGCTGCCGCGACTGGGAACCGTCTGGGCACGTCGCCTGCCCGGTCTCTGTTCGGCGATCGGAGCCGCAGGGCTGTATGCCCTCGCCCCGTTCATCGGGACGCCGCTCGTTTTCGTGGCGGCGATGGCGCTGGTTTACTTCCTGGCGGACCTCTCCGTCGGCGCGCTCTGGGCCACGTATCAGGACGTCGGAGGAAAGCTGACCGCCTCGATGCTGGGGTGGGTCAACATGTGCGGCAACCTCGGAGCCGCGGCCTGCGTCTGGCAGATCGGCTACCTCGCCGAGTCCCGCGCCTGGGGCGTCGTCTTCGCCATCAGCGCCGTGAGCCTGTTCCTGTGCGGGCTCTGCTGGCTCGGCGTCGATCCGAACGTGCGGCTGGCGCGCCGGACGAACCCCGCCTAGAGCGGGCTCATAGGCGGGCTGCCGAGCGTCTACGAAAAAAGCCCCGGCTGGTTCGGCCGGGGCTTCGGGATCGTCTCAGGTTCGACGTCGGATCACTTGCCGCTGCCCGGCAGCGTGCCCTCTTCGAACATCTGCTGGTAGGTCTTGTCGCCCCCTTCGGGCTTCATTTCCAGGACCTTCTTCAGCGCTTCCTTGAATTCCTCGTTGATCTTTTCCTTGACGGCCGGCTTCTCGGCGGCAGGGGCATCCTTGATGCGAGCGGCGGCTTCGCCCTCGATCAGGGCATCGAGCTGCTGGCCGAAGGCGTTGTTGACGTCCTTCTTTTCCTTCGGAACGTGGCAGGCGTTGCAGCCCCCCTCTTCCGTCTTCATCGGCTCGACGAGCTTCTCGTTCTTCTTGACGACCTCTTCGTCGAAGATCTTCTTGAAATCGGGCAGGGCGAACGCCGGGGCGGCGGTCAGCGCCAGCGCGACGGCGCCGCAGGCGAGCGTCCAGAACGTCTTCTTCATGCGACGAAAACTCCGAGAGCTGTAGGGATCGAATTCGAAAAGCCGCCGAGCGGCAACGCGGTAAGCCGCCGAGGGACGATGGGTGGGCGATCTTCGGCAGGAAGCGGTTCGTGCGCCGGTCCGGCGCCGGGAGGCGACCGATCCGGCGGCCCGATCGACCGCATTTAGCTCGCTCGAAGGGGAGCCGACGGGCGGACTTTTCCGACGCTCCGACGACTGATTCCGCTTCGACCGAACGGTATGAGTGTGGCTTACCCAGCCCCGACTGTCAATATTTACCGCAGAGTCGCCCGTCTGCCCAGTTTCGGCAGACGGATAGCGCCGCTTCAGGAGTACGGCGCTGACTTCACGACGGTTCAGGGCTTTTTCTTCTTGTCGTCTTTCTTTTGCTCGAAGAGCTGCTTCAGGTCCGAGAACGACCGGAGCGGCTGCTTCCCTTCGACCATGTCCTGGCTGATCGGCGGCGGGGCAGGGCGGGACGACGGTCGTTCGTGAACGCGGGCCGCGCCCTTCCGCTGCGGAGGTCCGCTGCCGTGGGAGGGAGGACGTCCCCCCCGCGCGGGTCGCGATCCGGAGGGCGTTCCCTGGCCGCCTCCCTGGCCTCCGCGCTGCGGAGCGACGGGGCGCGGACCGCCCCCCTGCCGGGCGGGGCCGCGAGCAGGTCGAGGACTCTCTTCGCGTCGCGGCGGAGCGTCGGCGAGCACGGGGGGCGGAATGAACAGCGAAGGGGGAATCGCGCTCAGCGAGAAGCGTCCGCCCCCTTCGTCTTTCTTCAGCATCCAGACCGGGAAGACGGCGCCGCCCGAGAGGACCTCGTGCGGGTTCTCGACGTACCCGGCGGAAAGCTTGCTGACGTGGACCAGGCCTCGCTGCTCGAAACCGACATCAGCGAAGACGCCGAAATCGGCGACGCGCTGCACCGTCGCGGTGAACATCGTCCCCGGAGGCGCCTTGGCGACGTCGCTCGATCCGCCGCGGAAGGCGAACGATTCCCGCACCCGCGGATCGCGGCCCGGCTCGATCAGCTCTTCGACGATGTCGTCCAGCGTCGCGTAGTCGACGCCCAGTCGCTCGGCCAGAGCCGGCAGATCGAGCTTCGCCAGCTTGCGAGCCATCTCCGCCCGATCCGGTCCCGCGACGGGCGCTTCTTCGGCGACCGGAGTCGCGACGACCGGTTCGACCGCATCGACGGGCGCGGCGGCGGCGGCTTCGACTGCCGCGACGACCTCCGTCGACGATTCGACGACGGGCGTTTCGACGTCCGTGATTTCCGAGGGGGTCGCGTCTGCAGGAGCATCCGCCGCCGCGGAAACCTCCGCCGTCGCAGGCGCATCGACCTCGGCAGGCGTCGCGGAAGAATCGCCTTCGCTCAGAAGCTCCTGGGCGAACGACCGCTTCTCCTGCTGCGGCGCCCGAACCGGCGGGGCCCACTGCTCCAGCGGAATCTCCGCTTCGGCCAGCAGCTGTCGCGCCAGTTCGTAATCCTTCGGATGGATCCGCGTCCGGTCGAAGGGCTGGTCGGACCCTTCGATCCGCAGGAAGCCGACCGCCTGCTTCCAGGCTTCCTCGGACAAGCCGGGGATCTGACGCAGCTCCTCACGCGACCGAAACGGCCCGGTCGATTCGCGACGCTCGGCGATCCGCCGGGCCAGAATCTGATCGAGTCCCGCGACCAGCCGCAGCGCCTGGGGCGACGCGCTGTTCAGTTCGAGCCCGACATGGTGAACGCAGCGCACCGGCTCTTCGTTCAACTCGCTACGAAGCGGGCTGGCAGCCAGATCGTCGAAGTGAAGGCCCACGGCGACCTGATCGGCGCCGACCTTGACCCACTCTTCGAGGGGTCGCTGCGCGCGGCGACCGAGCGCGACGACGCTGCGATAGTCGCGGTCGACCTGCGAAAGTTCGTCGCGTGCGATCGCTCCGCCGCCGTACTCGGCGATACCTGCCGGATGAACGAAGAGGGTCGAGAGATTGAGGCTCTTCCATTCGTGCCGCAGCAGGGACTGCACGGCCCGCTCGCACTCGCGCCAGGCGTGGCCCTTGCCGAGGACGACCGTGTCGAGGCGATGCTTCTCCAGCATCTCGCGCAGCTTCGTCTTGCTCTGCCGAACCTGATCCTCGCGACCGATCATGTGGACCAGCGTCGCTTCCAGCACGCGTCCCTTTTCATCGAGCGCGGCAGCCTTCCACCCGGCGCGGAAGCCAGGTTCGAGCGCCAGCACGCGAACGTTCGTCCTCGGCTTTTCGAGCAGGTACTCGCGGAGCGACGCGGTTTGAAAGGCGAGGGCATAGCGCTCGGCCCGTTCGCCCATCTCGCGGCGCAGTTCCTTCTCCGCCTCCGGCGCGGCGTAGCGTTCGACCGCGATGCGAAGCGCTTCGGCCAGGAGTCCCTCGTGCGGACCGCCGGAAGCCATGTACGCGGCCGAAGCTTCGCCGACGGCCCGTTCGCGATCGAATTCCAGATCGACCTGCAGAACGTTCGCGCGGTGGCCGCGGTTGAGCGCGAGCACGCGGAAGTCGCTGAGCCGGTCGAGCCGTTCGCGGAACTCGAAGAAGGGGCGGTACGATTCGATCGCCCGTTGACGGCGGAGGCGTCGCCCCTGCTTGCGGCGCTCCGCGAGCGTCGCCTGATTCTCCGCTTCGGTCGGCTTCTTCTTTCCCGCGCCAGGTGCAGGCGTCGAGCGAGCGGTTCCCTTCAGCAGCGCGGCGCGCGCTTCCTCGGCGTTCGGCTTGCCGGCGGACGGAGTGCGCGGCTCTTGCTCGCCGGCGCCGACCGGACCCGATTCGCTTCCCTGGGTATGGGAGACGTTCGGGTCGGAGATCGCTTCCGGCGGAACGAAGGCGTCATCCGCGCCGACGCTGGCAGCGACTCCGGTCATCGTCGTCGACTCGGGCAGCGTCTCCTGGCTCGGCGGATCGGAGTTCGCCCCGCGGATCGCGTCATCAGGCGCGGCGGCCGGCGAAGTCTCGTCAGCGGACGACGTCGCGTCAGCCGAAGGAACCGCGGCGGACGATTCGAGAGGAAGCACGATCGGCTTCGGCGCTTCTTCGTCGACTGCCGGCGTGATCGGCATGCCGCGATAGTCGGTCGCTTCGTCCGAAGCTTCGGCGGAGTCTACGTTCGAGTTCGCGGCGTCGGAGGGTTCCGACGTCTCTTCCGAAACGGAGCCGGCGGCATCTTGTTCGCTGCGAGCCTCGGCTCCGACGCGAGCGTCCGGGCGCTCCGGATGCAGGATCTCTTCGGCTTCGTCGAGCAGGCGAGAGTGCAGACCGCCGGTCCGACGCATGACCTGCAGGACCGCTCCGCGCACGCGACGGTCGGCCCCGATTCGCTGCGCCAGTACCTCGACGAGCAGCCGGCGGGCATCGTCGTCCGACTCGACGCCCAGTTCGCTCTTCACGGCAGCGAGCTGCGAGGCGAGTTCCGCCTGATCGATCGAGCCGTTCGCGACGGCGTCGGCGATCGGTTTCAGACGCTCGCCCTGCTGCCGGGAGAAGGGAGTATGCCGGCGGGACTTGAACGGCGCGACGACGCTTTCGAGCGACGCGTAATCGGGCGCCTCCTCGATCTGACGCCGCAGGTCGGCGCCTTCTTCGCCTTCGGTCGGAAGGCTCTTCAGGTGCTGCGCCTTGCGCTCGGCGAGGCGGTTCTCTTCCCGCCAGGCGCGCAGCAGCGCCGCGACCTGTTCGTCGTCGATGACGCCGACGCTCGCCTTCTCGTACCGTTGCACGTAGTAAGGCGACTTGCCCGACTTCAAGGCGTCGAGAAACGCAGCGACTTGTTCAGGAGCGAGACGAAGCGTGCGCGCAAGCGATTCGACGCCGGCAGGATCTGCCATGACGAACGGGTCCGATGGGCTGACGGCGGGGCAGGCGCCGCGCGAAGCGATCGAGCGGCCGACGGGCAGTCGGTCGCTACGGAGAGGGAACATCTTACCGGCGTTCAATTTCGGTCGCAATCGGGACGCCCAGGGTCCGTTCGCTCGCGCAGGCGAAATTCGATCGCTGAACAAATCACGAACTGCGAGCGAAAGGGCTCAAGGGAGAGGCGCCGGCGACCGATAGGGGCCTTCGCCGAAGAAGTCGTGCCGCGACCTCCGGCTCGTACTGTTCGATTCCCGCCGACAAGGAAGTCCGCGTGAGCGCCACGTTCGGAACCTCGCTTTCGTTCGAAGAACTCGTCGGCGAACTGCGCCTCGACGACCGCACCGTCTCGCTTCGCACGCTCCTGGCGGTTTTTCAGGAAGCCGAGCGCCGCGGTCTGGCCTGGGCGGAAGACTTCGGCGACGAGTCGGTCGAGGTCTCGCCCGACCTGTTCGACGTCGTGACGGCGTTTCGATGCTACGCCGCCGCCGCCAGAACCTGATAATGCGGCGCTGACTATCCAGCGCTGAAAACGGGGCGCCTAAAGCGGTCGAGCGAACTGCCCTACCCCTTCGGGGGAACGCTCGCGTACGATCCCGCCTGGATCGAACAGATCGAACTCGGCCGGCCTTCGATCCGACGGATCGATCGGCTGAGCGAAGGATCGCGCGGACGCCCCTCATGTCACGGACCTGGATCGTCGTCCCTTGCTATAACGAGGCGGATCGCCTCGCTGCGGCGGCGTTCGAGGCCGAACTCGACCGGCGACCCGACCTGACGTTTCTGTTCGTCAACGACGGCAGTCGCGACGCCACGGCCGCAATCTTGAACGGCATCGCACGGCGTCATGTCCGTGCCGAGGCCCTGCACCTCGAACGCAACGGCGGCAAGGCTGAAGCCGTGCGACAGGGGATGCGTCACGCCTGTGCGCGACCCGAGGTCGAATTCGTCGGCTTCTGGGACGCCGATCTGGCGACGCCGCTGGGCGAGATCGAAGAATTCGAGCGAACGCTCGATCGAAGAGCCGACGTCGAGGCCGTCTTCGGCGCCCGATTGCCTCTCAAGGGGCGCCAAATCCGCCGGCGCAAAATCCGGCAAATGCTCGGCGGCGTCTTTTCCTGCGCGGCGTCGCTCTGCCTGGGCGGACGTTTCGTCGACACGCAATGCGGGGCGAAGCTCTTCCGCGCGTCGGGCGAACTCTATCACGTCCTTGAAAGACCCTTCCTCGCCCGCTGGATCTTCGACGTGGAGATCGTCGCGCGGTGGCGCCAGTTGCGAACGTTCCTGGGCGAGTCGCCGATCGAGGAGCGAATCTTCGAACAGCCGCTCGACGCCTGGCACGAGGTCGCGGGGTCGAAGCTGAAATCGGGCGACTTCGGCAAAGCGGCGCTCGAACTCGCCAGCATCTGGCGTAAGCATGTCGGCCCCGGCGCCGAGCGCGCCGCCGGCGACTGGCTGCGAGCCTACTCGCCGCGGACGCTGATGGCTGAGCGAGATCTCGTCGACGCGCGCGAGCAGCCGCCGCTGCGGCGTGCGGCCTGACGGCGGATCAAGCAGGTCCTGAACGCCTCAACCAAGACTCTTCTGCTTCACTCCCTCGGGTGGCACTGGCTCCGCCAGTGTCGAAGCGTGAGAGAACCGTGCTGGCCGCACTTCTTTCACGTCGTAGCAGGTTTCTTATTCGCCAGCGACCCGGGAAGCAGAAACAGGCATCCCGCCGCGAGCAGACGCAGCGCGGTCGCGATCACGAAGAAGGCGTCGTACTGACTTCGGCCCGAGCTCGCGAAGCCGAGCCAATTCGCGACCGGAAGATGGTCGAAAGCCCATCCGCCCGCGACGGTGGCGACGCCGAACGAGACCGCAGCCAGACTGAACGACAGCCCGATCCAGGGTCCGGCGGATCCCTGCGGCGCGAAGCGGACGGTGAGGTCGGGAATCGCCACGTTGAGACCGGCGTAGGCGATCCACAGGATCCACGCCGCATGGAACGGCCAGGGGAACTCGGGCGTCGCGAAGAGAAAGAGCGCACCTCCGGCAGCGACGACGAACTGGCAGATCAGCATCCACTGGCGATGACGGCCCTCGTCGAAACGCCTGCCGAACCAGGTCGCGACCGCTCCCTGACCGGCGAACAGGATCCCCCGCAGGACGAGCATCGTCGTCAGCGACAGGCCCAGGATGCGGTAAGGAAACAGTCCCTGCGGCGCCTGCGCGAATCCGTTCGCCGCGGCGAGCAGAATGGCGAACGCGATCAGCTTCCAGAACTCGCTCGAACGAAACGCTGCCGCATACTGGGCGGCGGGAAACGGTTCGGGCGCGGTCCGTCGATCGCGAAGCCAGAACAGGGGAACGACCGAGGCGCAGAGAATCGCGCCGCCGATCGCGAGCAGCAGATGACGCCCCAGGAACGTCCGATCCTGAAGCACGCTCGCGAGCCATGACGAGTCGGCGGCGAAGCTCCAGTCGACCTGTGCCGCTTCGGCCAGTCCGACCCCGACGAACAGACCGATCCAGCGACCGATCGCCATGCGGCTTTCGCGTACGCCCCAGACGCGACCGCGAACGCGACCGGGAACTTCGTCGCGCATCCAGGACCACAGGGCCGCGGCGCCGACGTACTCCAGCAGGTGGTAGAGCGACCAGCCGGCGATCAGCGCGACGAGCGCGCCGAAATCTCCTTCGGCCGCGCCGAGTTCGACCGCGACGGGCAACGTCGTCAGGACGAGCGCGCTGACCAGCAGCGACGTGACGCAGATCGTCTTTCGCGAAGCGATCCGCCCCACGAACCATGGCTGAACGAGTTGCACCAAGCTCGTCAGCTTCGGCGCGGCGATGGCCAGCGCCAGCGCGAGCCCTGCTGCGCCGTAGTCCATCGCCAGGTAGTTGACGACCGTCCCGCTGGCGAGACCCGAGCCGAGCGCCCAGAGGGCTCCGTTCGCTGCGACCCCGCGACAGAAGAAGCGAAGGCCGCTCGCCACGGACGCTTACTTCGCCTTGTCGGCGTCGATGCGGAAGATGGCGAGATGCACCCCGTCAGGACCGAGGTACTCGTCGATCCGGAAGACGCCCTCGACGGTCATCGGTCGAATCGAGAACTTCGCCGTAGCGTCGCCTTGCATCCGGACGAGCGTGCAGTCGAACAGCGCCGCGCCGGGACCGTAGCAGCACTCCAGGTTGTCCCGCACGAAGATGAAGTTCTTGATTCCGTCTTCCTGGAACGACGGAAGCATGTAGCCCTGAATCGAGATCCGTTCGCCGTCGAGCGCTTCGATCTTCGGCGGGAGCATCGAACGCTCGAACTTGCCGCCTTTCTCCATATCGAACGCGAGATCGTCGAAGGAGACGACCTTCGGCTTGTCGGCCGCGAAGACCGCCGGCGCTGCCGCGAGCGAAAAGGCCAGCGACGCGGCGACGACGTACTTCGCGATCGACCGATCCATCGGCTTATTTCAACTCGGCGGTAGAGAGTTCGAACGCGACGCCGGGACCGATTTCGGTGATCCCCGGCACCGGTTCGATCACCGGATTGACGTGGAACGTCCCGGCGAGCTTGCGGAGGCGCATGTTGTACTTCGTCGATTCGCCCTCGGCCAATTCGACGGCGACCATGTCGGTCAGCTTCGGCTGACCGCCGAAGCAGCAGGTCCCCATGTCGGGGACGAGGACGAAGCGCTTCACCCGATCGTGACTGTCGACGCTGGGGTGGACGTAGCCCTTGATGAAGACCTTCTTCCCGTCCAGCGCGATCGCGGCGTCCGAAATCAGTTGCTTGGGGGCCGCATCCGAGGGGGGCTCGAACTCGTAGAAGGTGATCCGCTGGTACCCGTCCGGCACCTCGGTCGCGTAGACGTACGCGTGGTAGGACGTCCCGCCGACCAATACGAGCAGGCTCGCGACGGCGCCCACTGCGGCCAGGCCCGTGCCGCTCAGTTCGCCTTCGTAACGTCGAATGTTCACGAAGGCCATGATCGCGCAGAGCAGCCCGATCGCCGGGAAGATCAGCATCCCGGGAAGGATGAACGCGAACAGTCCGACCAGGCCCAGGCCGACGCTCGCCATCGCGGCGAGGCTCACCCGGCGGTACTGCTGCAGTTCGTCGATCGCTGCGTCGGACACGGAAGCGCTCGCGAGCGGTCGTTCGGCAGAGAGAGTCGACATGGGAGTTCAACCAGAACTGGAACGGCGAATCGATGAAAGCGGATTGCAATCGTATTGCAGAACGCTTCCTTATTCTACGCGTCTCGCCTCCAGATTCCAGATCCTGCGCGGTTCTTCTTCGCGAGTCGGCCCTTCAAGGGGCGACTCGCGCATCGTCGGCGACGATTCTGCGGATCAGCCGCGAAGGAGCGACCACTGCACGGCGCCGCAAACCGAAATCGCGAGAGCGAACGCGCCGAGCGCCATCCACCATCGAGGCGCCGGGGAAGCGGGGCCGTCGTCGCGAGACAGGTCCGAGGCGTTGAACGCCATGTCCGATCGGGGCGTCGCAGCCTTCGCCAAGGGGGCGTCGGAGGAGGTCGCGGCAGGGGCGGGAACGACGGTCGGAGAAACAGGCTCCGTCGCGGAGGCCTGGCTGACGGTGGAGACGAACTCCGCCGGCGCCTTCGCCAGAATCACCTCGCCGCCGACTCGGCTTCCAGAGCCCGGAAAGTAGCTGGCGTCGTCCGGCTGGACGTCTTCCTTCGGAGCCGCATCCGCCGCGGCGGGCGTTTCCGCCGCCGGTTCCGGAATGAAGTAGGTCGCGTTGGCGCGGCGAATGGCGTCCGGATCGATCTTTTCGAGTTCCTTCAGAACGTCTTTCGCGTCTGCGTCCGGACACGCCCGGAAGTAGGCGACGATCGGCATGCGGACCCAGACGTTCTTCGATTCGCTGTCGGCCTTGCGATAGACGTCGACCAGCTTCTCCTTGACCGACCAGTCCTTCCAACGCGCCAGATCCGGGATCACCAGATCGGCTAGCGGGGGACGATCGAGCATCTTGCGAAACGACACCAGGATCCGCTCCCGCGGAACGATGTCCGACTCGGTTCCATGGAACCGCAGCGCCATGATCGCCGAGTAGGTGTCGGCGTATTCGGACTTCTGGTTCTCGATGAACAGCTCGTCCACCAGGTCGCAGCCTTCGGGCCCGCGAAGCGTGAGCCAGCAGGCGATCGCCGCATCGAGCGCCGCGCGAAGCTTGCGATCCTCGGTAGTCATCAGACGCTTGAGCAGATCGAACTGCTTCTCGCCGCCGCAGACGCCGAGCAGCGTCAGATAGAGCCGCCGCCCCGAAGAGGTCACTTCGGGCGACTCGATCCAGCCGACGAGCTTCTCGGGTTCCAGCTTCTCCTTAATGCCGACGATGTCTTCGTAAGGCGCCCGGGCGAATTCTTCGTAAGCGTCCTGGGCGAGCATCGGGTCGGCGTGATTCAGGTACGGCAGGAAGAACGCGACCCGCTCGGGTCCCTTCTCCGCCGCATTGCCGACGGTCTTCAGGTAGCTCTCGCCGATCTCGGTGATCTTCACCGGGCTGGACCAGTTCCAGCGAACCGGCTCGACGCCCGTCAGCAGGTACTTGTCGCCGATCTTGCCGTCGCCGAAGAAGATGGCCTCGATCGGCTGCTTGGCGGCCTCTCTCTGGAAGTACTCTTCGCCCGTGAGGGGCGTCACCAGGGAGAACGTCGCCAGCGGCAGATCGCCGTTCGGATCCTGCGCGAGTTCCGGATCGGGCAACTTCTCCAGTCGCACGATCACGGCGGCGTCGACCGAGGCGAACTGCTCGGTCAGCGTCTGCGAAACGGCGGTGCAGAAGGGGCACGCCAGGGCAGGTCGACCGGCCAGCAGGCTCAGCCCGGCGATGCAGAGCATCGCGTAAAGTTTCGTCGCGAAAAGCTTCGTGCGAATGATCTTAAGCATGGATCGCCTGACGAACGACGCCTCGATGCGTCTTCGCGGGAAACGGCCAACGAACGGTCGCACTCCTGCGACAGCTTCTCGTTTTCCTTGAACGCGGAAAACGGACGCGGAGTTCGTGAAATCGCCGGAACTTGAGTCGAATCCACGACCTCCGGCGAATTCTTCGCAAGTTATACCATTGCCGGCAACGCCCGCCACCGCAATTTCCCGCGTTCTTGCGACGCGAGAACCCCCTAACCGCTTCAGGCGTTCAGGATTCGCGAGACGTCGACTCGATAGGCGGCGATCGCCGGGATAATCCCGGTCAGGATGGCCAGAATCAGCAGCCCCGGAATGAGCGCAAGTTCCGGATAAATGGAGAAATCGTCGTCTTCGGCGACCGAAACCTGCTCGATCAGAAAGGCGATCGCCGGGTTGGACTCTCCGGTGCCGGAGAGCAGGCCGTCGAGCGATTGCAGGCTCTCCTCGACGAATCCGAACGCCTTCACCGGCGGCGCCAGGTCGAAAAAGCCGATTTCGACCCCGACTCTTCGTTCGACGATCGGCGAGGCCGCCGCGTTGATCGCATGGCCGGCGACCCACCCGACCGCTCCGCCCGCGAGCGCGATGTAGGTCGTTTCGATCAGGATCAGCGCGAGGACCGTCACCCGCCGTGCGCCCAGCGCTCTCAGGATGGCGATATCCCGCTTCCGATCGTTCATCGAGTTATAGATGCTGACGATCACGCTCATGCCCGAGACCAGGCAGATCAGCAGCGACAGCCCCAGCAGGATCACACGAAACGGATTGACGAAGTTCTCCATCAGGAGCGTCACCTCCAGCAGCGGATAGACCGCCTGGGCGAAGGCGCCCTCATTGATCTGAACGCGCACGGCCTCGGGTCCGAACGGATCGGTGCGCAGCAGCACGGCCGTCGTTTCCCGCTGTTCGATCGGCAGAGGTCGCCCGACCGCCGGATCGTCGAGAACCTCGGCGGCGTCGTTCAACGGCACGAAGGTTTCGCCGAACTCGGGCAGCGCCTGGCTCTCTTCGTCGAACGCTGCGGGGGGCAGGATCGGCTTCGCGTGATTGTCCATCAGCAGGAAGCCTTCGGCGTTGACGAAGACCGCCCGGTCGACCGGCGTTCCCGTCAGATCGACGATGCCGACGACCGTGTAGAGCTCGTTGTGGCCGCGACCGTCCGGGTTGCCGTGCGCGAGCGCCAGCTTGTCCCCGAGCTTGATATTCTCTTCGCGCGCGACGATTCCCCCGACGACCGCTTCGTAGAAGCCATGTTCTTCGTCGCGATGAACGAAGTTTCTCCCCTGGGCGAACGGGAGGGGCTCGCCCTCGTACCGCTGCATCGTGTCGAAGAACTCAGGCGTCGTGCCGACCACGCGGTAGGTCTTGAAGTAGTCCCCCAGGAAGACCGGTACCGCGAGTTCGATATAGGGCTCCAGCCGGCTGGGCGTCCGCCAGGGACGAAAGGACTCTACCGTGTCGAACGCCGCGTCCCGCCCGACCGGCGCGAGCGCCGCAGCGACGCTGCCGCCCCCGCCCGCTCCGCCCAGCAGGGCGCTGGCCCCCAGCTTTTCGAGTTGAAACGCTTCGTACTCCAGCGAGTTCTTCCACTCCTCTTCGCGGACCCCTTTCGGCTTCATCTGGAGGTAATAGCGGTACGGGACGTTCTCGACCGGCTGGCTCAGATAGAAGACCGTGTTGAGCGTGAGCTGCAGTTTGTCTCCCTTGGCGCCGGCGATCATGTTGAAGCCGAGCGACTGCCCCCGCTTCATCGATTCGGTGAAGACGCCCTGAATGCAGAGCACCACCACGATCAACATTACGCCGAGCGCGATCGACAGCGACGTCAGGACGCTCGCCACCGTCCGGTCGCGGAGGTTCGTCCAGGCGATGTAGAAGTAGTACAGGATCGACATGAGGCTCCGCGTCCGGACGGTATCTACGTGCTGTCGTCGGTTCGCTTCTTACGTACAGGACTAAACCGCTGCCGCACGACGATCCGCGGCGACGAGGTTGATCTCGGGCAGTCGCACCGTGCGGGGAAACTGCTGGGCGACCTCCATCGCGTGCGTGACGATCAGGAGGGTGACGTTCTCGATCCGGCACTGTTCCCGGATCAGGTCGATGATCGCCTGCTGGTTGGCCGGGTCGACGTTCGCGGTCGGTTCGTCCGCCAGGAGGATCTTGGGCCGGTTCGCCAGGGCCCGCGCGACGGCGACGCGCTGCTGTTCGCCGACGGAGAGTTGCCGGGGCTTGTTCCCCGCACGGTGAGCCAGTCCGACGCGATCGAGCAGTTCCTTCGCACGGGCCGTCCCGTCGCCTCGGCCCGCGAAGATCATCCCCAGGCGGACGTTCTCCAACGCCGAGAAGGCCTGCATCAGGTGGAACGTCTGGAAGACGTACCCGACGTTGCGAGCCCGGAACCGATCGCGCCACGGCTCGCTGCGCGGGGCGATGTCGATGCCGTCGATGACGACCCGTCCCGAGTCAGGCTTCGTGATGCCGGCGATGCAATGCAGCAGCGTCGTCTTCCCGCAGCCGCTCGCGCCGATGAGGGCGACCTGCTCCCCCTTCTCCGCCTGAAACGACGGGACGTCGAGGATCGGCAGCGGCTCGCCCGTCGGATGGCGGTACGCCTTCTTCAGATTCTCCAGCGACAGCATCGCGGCCATTCCGGCCCTCTGTTCTTCGAACGGCAGACGTCGCTCGCGCGAACGAGCCCTTCTCGTAGGGCGGGTCATTGACCCACCTTCCCCTGGAAGACTTCGCCAAGGTGAACGCGGGTCAAACCACGACTCTCGTGCTGCAACTGAATCCCTGAGGGACGTGGGTCAATGACCCACCCTACAGGAACGACGAGCTACAAGATCGGCTACTTGCAACCCATTTTCACGAATCGCTCCTTCGCTGACCAGCGCCGGCGTCAGCGGCGCAGGCTTTCGAACGCTCCGAGCAGTCGCTCGACGGCGAAATCGATCTCCTCGGACGTCGTATCGGGGCCGACGGAGAGGCGGATCGCGCACTTCGCCTGTTCGCGATCCATGCCGAGCGCCTTCTGCGCAATGGTGAGTCCGTCCTGCATCACCCCGCAGCCCAGGCCGGTCGCCATCGCGACCTCCGGCAGACGCTGCACGAAATCCATCGCCCGCACCGAGCCGAACGTCAGATAGGACGTATTCGGGATGCGATCGACGTCGGCGCCGTAGATCGTCAGGTCTTCGCCGAGGGAGCGCAGCAACTCGTTCTCGAGCCGTCCGCGAAGCTCCTGCTGGTAGGCGCCGATGCGTTCCCGTTCGTGGGTCGCGATCGCCGCCGCCTGGCCCAGGCCGATGATGCCGGGGACGTTCTCCATCCCGGGGCGGACGCCCGATTCCGTCGGCGAGCCGCAGATCCAGGGGTTCATCGGAACGCCTCGGCGGATGAAGAGCGCGCCGATTCCCTTGGGTCCGTGAATCTTGTGCCCGGAAAGCGACAGCAGATCGACCTCCAGCGTTTCGACGTGCGTCGCCAGGCGACCGACGGTCTGGCAGGCGTCGATGTGAAAGAGCAGGTCCCGCTCCCGGCAGATCTGGCCGATCTCCCGGACCGGTTGCAGCGTTCCCGTCTCGTGACTGGCATGGGTGACGCTGACCAGGAACGTATCGGGCCGGATCGCCCGGCGAACGGCATCCGGATCGACCAGGCCGTTCCGGTCGGCGGGGACGACCGTCGCCTGGGTTCCCATCTTCTGCAGCAGGGTCGCCGCCTCCCAGACGGCGGCGTGTTCCATCGCCGTCAGCACGATGTGCCCTTCGGTCGGGAACGAAGCGAACCGCCCCAGCGTCGCGCCGAACAGGGCCAGGTTGCAGCTTTCAGTCCCGCCCGAGGTGAAGACGATCTCGTCCGATTCCGCCTGCAGAAGCTGCGCGACGAGTCCCCGGGCGTCCTCGACCGCTTCCTCGCACGCGCGACCCCAGGCCGAAACGCTGGAGGGGAGGGCGAAAAACTCCGTGTGGAAGGGCATCATCGCCTCCAGCACGCGGGAATCGAGCGGCGAGGTCGAATTGAAGTCGAGGTAGACTCTGCGCATCGGCGGAGGACTGATCGCGGGAGGAACCGGTCGCAAGAATGCGTCTGCGACGTTTTCCCACGCGGCCGCCGCCTTCGCGAGGGGAGGCGACGCTTTGCAGCTTCCCGGCGAGCGGAGGGTGTTAGCCCTCCGTGTCCGAATCTCTGGATTGCGCCGAAAGCACGGAGGGCTGACACCCTCCGCTCGCCGTTTCTCTCGTATGAAAACCCGCGGCGAATTCTTTACCCCCGGGGCCCGGTGTGGGATGATACAGAGGCTCATCCGCTTCGAGAGGATCTCTCTCGGACCGCTTTTCATTCGATCGCAAGGGGTTCCGCTCATGGTCGTTCGGCAGACGCGTGCGCTTCGGCCGTCCGCGTTCACGCTCGTCGAGTTGCTGGTGGTCATCTCGATCATCGGCGTGCTCATGGCGTTGCTCCTTCCCGCGGTCAACGCAGCCCGGGCGGCGATGTGGAAGGCGGAGTGTTCCAACAACATCAAGCAACTGACGACCGCCATGACCAACTGGTCGTCGGCGAAGCAGATGCGCCTGCCGGGTTACGCCGAGCCGGTCGGGACGATGACCATCGGTTCCAACACGGTTCCGAAGCGGATGCCGTGGCCCGTCGCGCTGATGCCCTACATGGAACAACAGCAGCTCTACGATCAGTTCCGCAGCGCCACGCTCGCCCAGGCGATCGGAGCCTCGGGCACGAGCGGCGTGTTCGTTCCCACGTTCGTCTGCGCTGCCGACGGCGAAAAGGGAAGCCAGTCGGGCGCGCAGATGAGCTACGTCGCCAACGTCGGCATGTTCGTCGCGAACCGCGATCCGACCGCCGCCGTTCAGCCGGCCTACAAGGCGAACGGGGTCTTTCAGAACGCCGAAGAGAAGCGGACCGGGCCCCTGCCGGCGAACGTCATTCTGCCGAAGATCACGCTTAGCCTTTCAGGCATCAAGGACGGCGCCGGCCAGACGGTCGCGTTCTCCGAGAATCTTCAGGCGGTGACCTACGGACTTCCCGCCGCGTACGATCCGACGACGCTCGCCGATGAAGAACGCTTCCGCCTGGCCGCCGGATTCCAGTGGTATCCCGCGCCCACGCCGGCGCAGTTGAACCGGGCGAAGATCAACGGCGACTTCAAGAATCCCGTCCTGGCGACGAATCCCGACATGACGGCCTATCCGCCTCAGGAAGCGGCTCGCCCGTCGAGCCAGCATGCCGGCGGCGTGAACATGGGCTTCGTCGACGGCCACGTGCAGTTCATGCCGGCGAACATCGACTACCTCGTCTACCAGCAGCTCATGACGCCGGACGGCGGAAATTCGAACATGCCGTCGGGCACCGGCAACACGCCGATCCCCTGGGAAGACATCAACTGATCCCGGCAGCGTGCCGCGAATCGATCCTGCAGCCCGCGTCGCTCCGACGCGGGCTTTTTCGTTGGCCGCTTACTTCTTCCCCAGCCGGCGCTTCGAGGCGAAGAACTCGGTCAGGATCGCGCCGCAGGGCTCGGCCAGCACGCCGGCGACGATCCGGCAGCGGTGGTTCAGCCGCGGGTCGGAGAGCAGGCGAAACATCGACTCCACGGCGCCCGCCTTGGGATCACTCGCGCCGAAGACGACGCGCGGCACGCGAGCCTGCAGGATGGCGCCGGCGCACATGGGGCAGGGTTCCAGCGTGACGTAGAGCGTGCAATCCTCCAGTCGCCAGTCCTCCAGCGACTGGGCCGCCTGCGTGATCGCGATCATCTCGGCATGCGCCGTCGGATCCTTCAGGCCCTCGCGCAGGTTGTAGCCTTCGCCGATCAGGCGGTCGCCCTGCACGATCACGCAACCGATCGGGGCCTCGTCCGCCGCGACCGCCTTCTCGGCAAGCTGCAACGCCCGCCGCATCCAGCGTTCGTCGGTCGAGGGGTCTGGTTCGTCGTTCAAGCGTGTTCCTCGACGTCAAGAACGAGGTCGACAGTGCAGGTCGGCTCGTGTGCCACGGCTGGCTTGCCCAGCCGTGCGGAGAGCTTGATATCGGTCGTCCAGACGCGCGCGTCTGCCAGGAGTCGGTAGCTTCTCCGCGAAAAGTCGTCGATGGCGAACCTGTATGAGGGGCGGCACGGCTGGACAAGCCAGCCGTGGCACACAGTTCTGTAGCGACGTGGAGTCGTCTGAGACTCGGTCCGACAGCTTGCGTCCCCTACTTCTCCGCCGCTTTCTCCGCTTCAGCGTTCGGCATTACCTCCCGGTACTCGATCTTCTTCACGGCGCCGTGCGTGGCGTAGGAGGCGAAGCCGAGGGGACGGCAGGCTTCCATCTCCCACCGGACGCCGATCGCCTTGCCAGCGATGTCTTCGTCGATGACCTGCTTGTCGTCGATCCAGACCCCGATGCGGTCGGGCGTGACCCGGACGCGGAAGCGATAAGTCTTCCCCTTCTCGAAGCTGAAGACTTCGCTGGTCTGATTCTCCGACGCGTCGAACCCGTCGATGCTGGACAGGCCGATCAGCGCGCCGCCCCATCCGCCGTTGACGAACGTGCAATGCTTCTCGGCGACCGGGAACGTCGCCGCGGCGAAGAAGTCGGTGCCGCTGATCTTCGTCGCCTCCCAGCGCAGTTCGTAGTTCGTCTTGGGGAACTCCTTCGTCCAGACGACGCCGGTCAGGTCGTTGCCCGCCGGCAACTGGATCGCTCCCTCTTTGACGACGACTTCGCCTTCGCCGCCGAATTCGACGCTCTTCCAGTCGCCCAGCGCCTTGCCGTCGAAGAGCGACTTCCATCCCGCTTCCGCCGGCGCCTTTTCTTCGGCGAACGAACGGGGCGATACATGTGCGAAGAATGGAATCGCAAGGAGCAGGGCGAACGAAACGAACGCGAGGCGGGGCATGCGTCGGTCCTCGATTCAGGAGGGGGCGGGCGTCGCGATCACTATAATCGATCCCGCACGCCCGATCCGCATTCCGAACGTCGTCCGATCGGTCGAAGCGCGAACGCAAGCCGGTCCGCGCCGAGCGCGCGGGTATAGTGATCGAGGGACCTTGAGCTCTCGCCGGCAAGCGCCGCTCCGCGACCGGAACCGCCGCGCCGTTCGCTCCGCCCTCGCGCCTTCCTCCTACCGCCCGCCGCCGCGCGTACCGACTTCGATGCGACGAATCGTCCGCGGCGCGCTCCTCCTGTTCGCTCTGTACTGGGCGACGCTGTTCGTGCTGATGCACGTGCCGGTCCCGGTCCGGAGTCCTGCGCAGCATTTCGACAAGGTCGTCCACTTTCTCGCGTACGCGGGACTCGGCGCCGGAATGATCTGCGTCATGCCGAGCGTCTGGCGCCGAAGCGTTTTCGGTCTGCTGGCGGCCGTCGGAGCGGCCTGCCTGTACGGCGTGATCGACGAGGTCATTCAGGGCTTCGTGCCGGGACGGACCGCCGACCTTATGGACTGGTACGCGGACGCCGCCGGCGCGACCGTCGGCGCGACCGTCGCGTGGACGATCGCCGGCCTGATGAGACTACGGAGTCGTCGAACTCGACCGCTGGCGCTTCTTCCTGGCGAGCGGGCGGCGTAAGCCTTTAGTCTCCGGATCGATCGCCGGCGCTTCGGACTCGGAGGGCTGACGCCCCCCGCTCAGGAGTTCGCCGCGTAAGAAAAGTGTCGCCTTCTGAGCTGGACAGCGCGTATCGTTCAGTTGGCGGGGATAAGCGCCGGCCCAGGTGTCGCGGTCGAAATTCTAGATACTCGACCCTCGACTTGCCCACGACGACCGTTATCCCTATTGCGCCCCCCGCCAGCCGACGTCGGCCTTTTTCGACCACCCGAACGAGATCGTGACCTTGAACTGAGTTGTGACAGACGCGCCTCGATTCGGCCGGCCCGCGAGCGCACCTTGCGACGGGCGAGCCTTCTCCGGTTTTCCGCGATTGCTTCGCAATCGGGGTCGCCGAAGGCGACGAGAGGAAACGACGCGACGATCAAGTGAACGTGACGTCAGCGACGTCCGGCCGCATTCCTCTTGCGGCTGACGCCGCCCCGATTGCACAGCAATCGCGGCCACCCAGCTGTCGGCGCCACCAAGTTTCGGGCGCATCGCCGAGACAGTCGCCGAGTCGTGGTCGCGCGAACGGCGTTCGTCCGTGCGAAACCTCTATTTACTGACGAACGCGAAGTCTGTTTTACTTACGTTCGCGTTCGCTATTCTCTGCGCCCCTTCCGACGGAACGGAGGGCGACGGCGAAGAGCCCCACCCGGCGATCGCATTTTTTCGGACGGCTCCCTCAACGGAATGAGGCTGATCGCGATGTTGACGACGCGCGTCCTTCGAACGGCGCTGTGGCTGAGTTTCGCCTCGGCGGGCCTCGTCGTGCATGTCGGTTTCGCCCAGGGCGACTTCGCTCCTGTCGGAGCGGGACCCGCCGGCGGCGCTCCGGTCGGCGGCATCGACGCCGGCATCGATCCGCTGCGGCAGGGCGGACCGGCAGTCGATCAGCGGCTTCCTCCCGCACAACTTCCCGGCGCCGCGCCGAACGCCTTCGGGCCTGGCGGCCCTCAACCCGGGATGCCGCTGACGCTGCCCCAGCCCTTTCCGCCGCAGACGGACAAGGAACTGGCCTACATCGAACAGTTGCTGACCTTCTGGGAGCAGCAGTCGGGCAAGATCCAGCGCTATCGCACCGAGTTCAGCCGCTGGGTGACCGACCCCGTGTTCGGACCGGCGGAAACGTTCAAGACCTTCAGCAAGGGCGAGATCCGCTACGAATCGCCCGACAAGGGCCTGTTCCGCGTCGACATGACCGGCCAGTGGACCCCCGCCGCCGAGGCAGGCGGCAAGCCGACGTATCCCGACATGGGCGACGCGGGCAAGGAGCAGTGGATCTGCGACGGCAAGTCGCTGTTCGAATTCAACTACGCCCAGAAGAAGCTCGTCGAGCGCCAGTTGCCTCCCGAGATGCACGGCAAGGCGATCGCCGACGGTCCGCTCCCCTTCGTCTTCGGCGCCAAGAAGGAGACGATCCAGTCCCGCTACTGGCTCCGCGTGACGACGAACAAGGAAGCGCAGGAGAAGGGCGAGTACTGGCTCGAAGCCTATCCCAAGTCCCGCGACGACGCGGTCAACTACACCAAGATCGAGATCATCATCGCCGGCGCCGACTTCCTGCCCAGCGCGATCAAGATCTACGAACGGAACAACGTCGAGACCATCTACCAGTTCACGAACCGCTCGTCGAACTGGAACTCCACCCTGGAGAAGGTCGGTCTCTGGCGGAGCGCCTTCAACCCCGCGACGCCTGCCGGGTGGGAACGCATGGTCGAAGCGGCTCCCGGCGATCCGTCGGCGGGTCCGATGGCCCAGCGCCCGGGCGCTTCGCCGCGATAGGGTCGCCGAGAAGTCCGGTCGTCGCCTGGCTATCTCCTTCGCGGGAACGAGGTCGGTCGCGATGATCACGACGCTCATCTTTCGCTCGGCGCTGCTGTTCGGGCTCGCCTCCGCGGGCCTGGCTTTGTCGGATGCGGCCTTCGCTCAGGGCGATGGCGCCCCCGACGGGCCAGCCGTTTCGAGCGATGTCGATGCGGGAACGATCCGCCGGCAGCGGACGCTCCGGAAAAACCTGCGGTCGACCCGCGTCTTTTCCCGGCTCAAACGTCGCGCTTCTTCGGCGTGTGGCTGGACTGGGCGCCGAAGCTCGGCACGCCCCGGGCGCTGCGGCAGCCCTTTCCGCCGCAGTCGGAAAAGGAACTCGTCTATATCGAGCAGGTTCTGACCTACTGGGAACAGCAGTCGGACAAGATCCAGAGCTACCGCTCGGATATCAGCCGCTGGGTCATCGATCCCGTCTTCGGACCGGCCGACACGTTCAAGACCTTCAGCACGGGCGAGCTTCGCTACGACTTGCCGAACAAGGGCCTGTTCCGCGTCGACGCCACAGGGCAATGGGCGCCGCCTGACGCTGCAGGCGGCAATCCGACCTACCCTGACATGGGCGACGCGGGCAAGGAACAGTGGGTCTGGAACGGCAGCGCGCTTTTCGAGTTCAACTACGTTCACAAGATACTCGTGAAGCGTCAGCTTCCCCGCGAGAAAGACGGCGAGCCGATCGCCTACGGCCTGTTGCCGATGGACTCCGGTCCGCTGCTGTTCGTCTTCGGCGCGAACAAGGAGACGATCCAGTCCCGGTACTGGCTCCGCGCCGCGGGAAACAATCAAGCGCAGAAAAAGGGCGAGTACTGTTTCGAGGCCTATCCGAAGTTCAGCCACGACGCGGTCAATCACAGCAAGATCGAACTCGTCATCGCCGGCGGCGACTTTCTCCTGAGCTCGATCAAGATCTACGAGCGGAACGGCGTCGAGACGATCTACGAGTTCACGAACCGCTCCGCGAACTGGCTGGTCGAACCGAAGAAGGACGGCCCTTGGGAAACCGCCTTCGATCCTGCGACTCCGCCCGGATGGGAACGCCGAGTCGAGCCGGCGCCCTACGAGAAGGCGGCGCCGAAAGCGGCAGGTCCCGACGCTCCCGCCGAATGAGCGTCGAGGTCAAGGTTTCTTCGGCGGCGTGAACAGCGTTTTCAGCCGCTCGGTTCGCTCGTCGTCCCAGTCGGGCGGATCGGTGACCGCGACCCAGCCGTCGATATAGTTCGCCGGCGCGTAGTTGTGCCCGTAGCCGGTCGGCACCGCGGTCGCCATCGGGATGTCGAATCCCGTCTGCAGGAACGTCACCAGCGGATACCAGCGAAAATAGGGCGAAACGTCCGGGCCGCGCCCCCCTTCGAGCCACTCGGGCTCGCGGTAGGCGAGCTCGGGCGAGAAAAAGACCATCGGGTCGCTGGCGTGTTGCAGGTAGACGAATCGCATCGAGCCCCAGCGCGCGCCGTCCAGATCGAGCGCGTTCTTCTGGCCGGTGAATCGCAACATCGAACCGTCGCCGACCCGCGGTAGCCACATCGGCGAACCGGGATCCCGCCGCTGCGTCGCCGCGTTCCAGAGGGGACTCGGAAAGGGGGGGCCGCTCCAGAGTCCGCCGTCGATCGGATCTTCGAAGATCGTGAAGATGTCGGCGCTCGACTCCGAACCGAGCGACCCCAGGCTCAGGCCGTGAACGTAGAGCTTCGGGCGGGTCTCCTTCTCCATTTTGGTCCAGTGACCGTAGATCTCCTGGAAGAGCGCGTGCGCCGACTCGCGCGAGCGCGGCGGGTCGATCAGGATCGTGATCCAGCTCGGCAGGTAGGAGTACTGCATGCTCACGATCGCCGTGTCGCCGCCGTGCAGGTACTCGACCGTGTCGACGGCGCCTGGGTCGAGCCAGCCGGTGCCCGTCGGCGTGGCGACGATCAGGACCGAGCGGTCGAATCCGCCGACGCGTATCAGTTCCTGGAGCGCGAGTTTGGCCCGCTTCTGAAGGTCCTCTTCCGTGCGGAGTCCGACGTAAACGCGTAGCGGCTTCTTGGCCGGGGCGCCGGTGAACGCCTCGATCTGGGCCTGGGTGGGCCCGGCGGCGAGGAAGATTTTGCCTTGCCTGCCGATGCTGTCCCACTCGACGTCGCTCTCGGCGCTGCCGGTCGAATCGGCGTCGCTCGGCTGCTCGATTCCGTCTTCGACCGCTTCGTCGAGTTGCAGGAACGTCGCGTCCGCGACGTCCAGCGCAAGCCTCAGGACCACGTCATTGGTCAGTAGAAACAGGCAGATCGCGAGGATCGCGAAGCTGAGCGCGGTTGAAACCCGTCGGGGAGCGACTTTTCGGATCTGTCGATCGATGACCTCCCAGACGTATCGCAGCAGCCGAGCGACGCCCACCAGGATCGTCGCGACGACGATCGCGATCAGCAGGACGCGAAAGGGATCGGCCGACGCGACCGGCTCCATATCCATCAGCGTGCGGATGGAGTTCTGCCAGACGACGGCGTACCACAGGAAAACGACGGCGACGACGGCGACCCCAACGCTGGAAATCGCTTTGCCGACCCGCTGGACGCGCGGTCCGAAGTCGGGAATCTCCAGGTACTTCCAGAACAGCACGAAGCAGACGCCGAGCGCATAGCCGACCCCCAGCGCGATTCCGGACAGAACCCCCTGCACGGCGTAATGCCGCGGCAGCAGCGTGGGTGTCAGCGACCCCGCGAAGAAAAGCGTCCCGAGCACGAGCCCCACGAACGAGAAGCTCTTCCAGTGACTTTCCGCCCAGCGGAGCGTTCGACGCAGGAATTCGGAGAACCTGGACATGCAGCGCCGGGGCGAAAGGGGGGCGTAGCGAAACGCGAGGCGTCGTCGGTCGAACGGGTCGCGAATGGATTACGATCATTGCCGGGCGATGCCCCCTACGCGATAGCGCCGCGCTGCTTTCCCCGACAATCTTCGCGCTCTGTCGGCGGAGTAAGCCCTGCGGAGTTCCGGCAGTATGCGACGGGCGCTCGCGGTCATTGCGGCGGATCATCGGGCGCAAACGGGGCAGGCCGCGCCGTCAAGCATTAATTTGTCCCCCTACCTGACGGTCCTATAATGACCGGGCGAATCGCGATCGCGTCGGTTCCCGCAGCGCTTCCCTGGCCGAAGCGGTCGGGGAGCCTGCGTCGCGGTTCGCGGTAAGCGGCAGTGGCGTGTTCGCGATTCTTCGGATCGTTCGCAGGCGAGCCTTTCGGCTCCTGGCGGACGGATCGACTGACGGTCCGGGACGAGACGCATGACCCTTCTTAGCGCTCGACCGCGTTCGACGGCGACGACGTGCGATGGGAAGCGGTACGCTTTCTCCGCGGCGATCGGCCCCTGGCTCGTTCTCTGCCTCGCGATCGGCGGGGCGTTCGGGACTACGCCGCGGGTCTCCGGCGCGGAAGGCGATCGCGTCGCGGAGGAGGCGCCCGCTGCGGTTCGTCTCGTTCGCGTGCCCCTGCCGCTGCGGGATCAGCGGGACGCTCAGGTTCTCCGCAGTTTGACCCGCGCGGTCGAGGATCTGGAGGAGACGTCCGGCGTCGCCCGACCGATCATCGTGCTGAAGTTCGAGCCGGTCGAAGGCGAGGAGGCGGCGCTTTCGGAATTCGAGCGCTCCATGGCGATCGCACGGGAGCTGCTTTCGCCTCGCTACGGCTCGGTGCGGATCGTCGGATGGATGCCGCAGGGCGTCTCCGGACATGCTGTCCTGCCCGCGCTCGCCTGCGAAACCTGGCGCTTCGGAAACGAGGCGTCGATCGGTCGGGCCGCAGCCGGTGAAGAGCCCTTCGATCCGCTCATCTGGGAGAACTACCGCCGGATCAACGAACGCCGGCGGATGGTCCCCGAGGCCATGCTGAGGTCGATGCTCGACCCGGCGCCCGGTCTCGTGCGACTGGAACTGGCGGACGGCGTGGAACATCTCTCGGTCGCCGACGCCGATCGTCGCGCGCAGGAGGTCTTCGTCGAGCGTCGCGAACTGCTGGCCGCGCCCGGCTCGGTCGTCGAATTGCGCGGGATCGAATTGC
The DNA here is from genome assembly GCF_056501455.1 of Lignipirellula cremea. NCBI lineage: Bacteria > Pseudomonadati > Planctomycetota > Planctomycetia > Pirellulales > Pirellulaceae > Lignipirellula > Lignipirellula cremea. The sequence continues at coordinate 1,861,801 of NZ_CM151415.1, read as the reverse complement.
AGCGACGCGACGGCCTGGCAGCGAGTCCGGCGGACGATCTGGCGTCGCTGGCCGCATCTCTGGAAGTGAGTCCCGAGGCGTTCCTCGAAGCGGCGGGTCCTCCCGAAACGGGCGTCGATGCGAGGGTCGTCATCGAGGGTCCGATTCACGCCCGATCGGCCGGCTGGGTCGCCGCCGCTCTCGCCTCGGCGCCGGGGGGAGAGTCGCTCCGCGTGGTCGTGGTGGAGTTCGACACGCCCGGCGGCGACGCCACGATGAGTCAGCAGATCGCCGAGACGCTCGCCGCCCTCGATCCGGCGAAGACGCGAACCGTCGCGTGGGTTCGCGAAGAAGCGCTCGGCGACGCGGCGCTGATCGCGCTCGCCTGCGACGAGATCCTGATGCATCCCGAGGCCAGGCTGGGAGGCCCGGGCGCCGAATCGCTCTCGCCACGACGCCGCGATCAGATTCTGCTGACCGCCGGGGAACTCGCGGCCAAGAAGGGTCGCGAACCGAGCGTCGCGCAGGCGCTGCTCGACGGGCAGGTCGAACTGAAACGATTCACGAACTCCCGGACTGCCGCCGTCCGTTATCTGACGGATGCCGCGCACGCCGAACTGGAAGACTCCGACCTGTGGCAGGCGGGCGAGCGGGTGGTTCTGACCGAAGGATTGACCCTGGCCGAAGGGATCGAGCGAGGCTGGATCTCGGGCGAAGCGGTCGATTTCGCCGCCGTCGCCGACCGTTACGGCATCGCGGGCAAGCCGCTCGACCTGCGTCCGAACTGGGCCCATACGGGAGTCGAACGCTTCGCCCGATTTCTCTCCACGCCGTGGGTCACGCGCCTGCTTCTGTTCATCGGCTTCATGGCGCTGATGTCGGAACTGTCGTCGCCGGGCCTGGGCGCGCCCGCTTTTCTGTCGGCGCTCTGTTTTCTCGCTTTCTTCTGGAGCCAGTTCCTTAACGGGACGGCCGGCTGGCTCGAGGCGCTCCTGTTCGGAGCAGGCGTCAGTTTCATCCTGGTGGAGATATTCGTGACGCCCGGGGTCGGGTTGTTCGGCATCGGAGGGGGCATCATGACCGTCGCCTCCATCATCCTGGCGAGCCAGACCTTCGTACTCCCCGGCAACGAGTACCAGTGGGGACGCGTGCCGGAGTCGCTGTCGTACCTCGGTTCCGGCATGCTGGGACTCGTGGCCGCCGTCGTGGCGTTTCGCTTCTTTCTGCCCTACACGCCCTTCTTCCGCCGACTGGTCCTCGTGCCGCCTGATTTCGGGTCGGAGCAGGGCGGCGAGGTCGGCGCCTCCCGCTTCGCTTTTCTCGTCGGCGAAACGGGCGTGACGCTCTCGCCGCTCGTGCCGTCGGGCAAAGCTGATTTCGGCGGGCGAGAGTTCTCCGTCGTTTCGCGGGACGGCTACGTCGAGGCGGGCGCCGCCGTTCGGGTGACGCAAGTCTCCGGTTCGCGCATCTCCGTCGAAACGGTCGACGAATCGTTTCTCGACGAAGACCAGTACGCTTAAGCGACAAGGAGCCCGATGGATCCGTTGCTGTGGGGATTGCTGCTGCTCGCCGCCGGCATCGTGCTTCTGATCGCCGAGTTCTTTCTTCCCTCCGGCGGGGCGCTGGCTGTCGCCTCCGCGGCCTGCATCGTCGCCGCGCTGGTCGTTCCGTTCTTCGCGGAAGAGGGGAGCTGGTGGCGGGCGAGCGTGGTCCTGCTCGTCGCTCTCGTCGCCGTGCCGGTCACGATGCGGGCGACCGTCGAATGGTGGCCCCGTTCAGCGTTCGGACGCCTGCTGCTGATCGAGTTGCCCAAGAAGCCCGACGATGTTCTGCCCGCGGAGGCCGTAGCGCTTCGCTCGCTTGTCGGAACCGTCGGCGTCGCGAAGAGCCCCATGCGGCCGAGCGGCACCGTCTCGATCGGCGGCGTCTACTACGACGCGGTTTCGGAGGGGATGCCCATCGAGAAGGGCGATCGGATCAAGATCGTCGCCGTGCGGATGCGGCAGTTGATCGTCGTTCCCGCGCGCGAGGCCGACCTGGCGGCAGCGGGCGCCGCGACTCCGTCCGTCCGGGCGACGCCGACGCAGCCGCGCTCGCCGACGTTCGAGGATTCGACGACGGACGATGCCGACCGCAGTCGTCTGGACTCCTTGCGGCAGAGCGACGACCTCGCCGCGTCGATCGAATCGCTCGACCTGTTCGACGCCGGGAAAGCGTCGACCGACGATCTTTCGCGAGGGCCTTCCAACAAGCGACCTGTCGACGGCTGACGCCTACAGTCGGGTAATGGTTGGTCTATCGCTCGATGTCAGATATGGGTGCCATGCCCACGTCGCGAAGCAGCGTGGGCATGTTGGGTTCGAGCGGCCCTTTGCATGCCCACCCTGCCTTCGGCGATGTGGGCATGGCACACAGACTGTTTGGCCGCGTCGACTGACGCCGAAGCCGCTTACTCGATCAGGGCGTCGCCGTTCGATTCGCTGCGCGTGCTGATCTCGCCGTTGTCCTCGCAGGTGCGGACCATGTCGACGATGGTCTGCTGAGCCAGTTCGACTTCGGAACTGCGTACGGGCCCGAGCATGTCCATTTCCTCGGCCAGCATCTCGGACGCCCGCTTCGACATGTTGCCGAGCACCTTCTGCTTCAGTTCGGGCCGGCAGCCCTTCAGGGCCAGTGCCCACTGCGACGCTTCGATGTGCTTGAGCAGCGTCTGGATGTCCTTGTCGCCCAGTTTGACGATGTCGTCGAAGACGAACATCAGGCGGCGGATCTGTTCGACCAGTTCCTCGTCCTCGTGCGCCAGCGAATCGAGGATGATGCGGCCCGCGGCGCGATCGATGACGTTCAGGATCTCCGCCGCCGACGAGACGCCGCCCGCCTGCTTGAGAGACTGATCGAGCACCGCGGCGATCCGATGCTGCAGCGCGCGTTCCACGTCGGAGACCGTTTCCGGCGCCGTCTGTTCCATCCGGGCGATCCGGCGGATCACCGAGAGCTGCTTCTCCGGAGCGAGGCCGGCCAGGATTTCCGCCGCGTACTGCGGAGCTAAATACGACAGGATCAGCGCCAGCGTCTGCGGATGCTCGTCGGAGACGTAGGTCAGCAGGTTCCGCGGATCGACCTGCTTCAGAAAGTTGAACGGCGTCGCCTCGATCGAATGTTCGATCTGCTGCAGCGTCGACTTCGCCCCGTCGCCGAGCGCGAGTTCGATCAGGTTCTTCGCCAGGTCGAGCCCGCCCAGCGGACCGCCGAGCCGGTGGGGATCGGAGGCGAAGAAATCGGCCAGGGCCGACTGCTGCTCCTCGGTGCGGAGCGATCCGAGCCTCGCGATTTCGAGCGAGACTGCCCGCACTTCGCCCGCCGACAGCTTCTTCATGATGCGGCCCGCGTCTTCGGCCGGCATCGAGGCCAGGACGATCGCCGCCTTGCGAAGAGAACTGGGACCGCCCGCCATACGTAGCTGACCGGGAAGAAGGGGCTCTGGAATAGGAAGCTTCGTACGGAATCGGACGATCCTGCCGAAGTCTCCAGTCGTGCCGCCGCGACCCGGAAAGTCGGCTCAGGTCGAACCATCTGACGCTCGAATCGGCGGAGATCGGGTTTAGCATGAGAAGCAAGCGGCCGAAGAGCGACCGCTCCCGCTGGTCGATCGTTCATGACTGCAACCAACGAAACGGACGATTCCCCCGCGTTGGCCGTCGCTTCGCCGTTGCTGGCGGCCGCGGCGACGGCGACGCTCGCGATCTGCGCTCAGGACTGGGCCGCCGGTCGTATCGCTGGCGAGGGAGCCATCGGGCCGGCGACGATCGCGGCGATCGCCGGGCTTTCCGCGATCCTCGGCGGAACGAAGCTTCCGCTCCTCGTGCGGGTCGCCGTCCACCTCGGCTCGCTCTGGACGCTCCAGCAGTGGCTGGGGTCGGGAAATATAGATGCCCCGACGTCCGGCCTGTTCTTCGTCAGTACGGCGGCGTTCGTCGGCGGAGCGGCTGTCGCCGGACTATCCATGTTCGGGCGAGACCGAGCGAAAGGAGAGCGACGATCCCTCGGCACGGGCGATCTGATCGCGGCGCTCTTCGCGTTCTCGGCGTACGTCGCGATCGGCCAGCACGCCGCCGGTTTCTGGAACGCTCCGTCGATGCGCCTTCCGGAACTGGCCGTTCAGCATGCGCTCCTCCCGTACGCGGCGCTGATCCTGCTCGAAGTCGTCCTCGGACGCGTTCTCGCGAGCGTCGCGATCTGTCTGGCGGCGTTCGCCGTGATGATCGTCCTGCCAGGGTTATCCCCGGTCGATCCGTTCGCGACGGCGCTGATCGTCGCGCTGCGCATCGTCGGTCGCCCCATCGAGTCGGCAGATCCGCAGGCCGCGTCCGTCGCACGGCCCCTGCGAACCTCGGTCCCGCCAGCGGCGTAAAGACCATTTTCGACCAGGCGTCGGCGTCGGGTATAGTTGAGAGCGAAGCGGCTTCGGCCGCAGCCCTCGCCTTCCAGGGCCCGAGCGCCTCGCGAACGAGAGAACTGAGATGTCCCGCTCAATTAGAACCCTATGCAGGACGACGTTCTGCGTCGTCGCTTCCGCGATCGCAGCGATTTCGCCGGTGACGGCGGATGAGCCGAATTCGCTTCAGGCGGAATCGGCCGTCGCGGAAGCTGCGGCGACGCTGGATCTTGCCGAAGTGCCGCTGGAAGAACTGGCCCGACGGCTCGACGCTGATTCGTTCGACGAACGTCAGGCCGCGTCGGAGGCGCTCTCGAAGCGCGGCGCGGAAGCGACGCCCCTGCTCGAGAAACTGGCGACCGAAGGGACCCGGGAGGCGAAGTCCCGGGCGATCGATCTGCTGATCGGCCAGGCGAAAGCCGAGGGCCAGGCCAAGACAGAGGGCGAAGCCGAGTCGAAGGGCGAAGCCGAGTCGAAGGGCGAAGCCGAGTCGAAGGGCGCCGCGAAGGCCGCGCTGGAACGACTGGCGAAGTCGGCGGACGCTTACGCATCGCGGCGCGCGGCCGAGGCGCTCGCTCCGCCGGTCGAACGCGCGGACGCTCCTCAGATCGCTGCTGCGCAGCGAGTGCAGGTTCTGCCGATGCAAGCTCGGCTGGGTCCGAACATTCGCATCCAGGCGATCGGGCCGAACGGCAATATTGTCGTGCGAAACGCCGGTCTGAAAGTCCAGCGCCGCAACGTCAACGGCGAGGAGACGATCGAAGCGGAGGAGGGCGATCGCAAGGTGCGGATCGCGAAGACCGCCGACGGAAAGATCGAGGTGGAGATCGTCGAGACGAAAGAGGGCAAGGAAGCGACGGAGAAATTCGCGGCCAAGGACGAAGCCGATCTCAAGGCGAACTCGCCCAAGGCGTACGAGCTTTACAAGAAGTACGCGGGCGACGGCGGACTGCAGGCGCAGATCGTCGTCGGCAACGCGATTCCCGGCGGTTTCCCGGGCGGCATTCCGGGATTCGCTCCCGCGCTGCCCGCGGCGCCGCCGTTCCCGTTGCCGGCCGCGGCGCCGGCGAACGAGATGCGGCTCGAGATGCTCAAGCGGATGCTGGACAACGTCCACCGCCAGGAGCGGATGATTCAGGAACAGATCGACGAACTCGAGCGGGAATTGCAGGCGAAGGATCTTCCCGTCGAAGCGCCCGAACTTCCTCCCGCGCCGCCGGTCGAAGCGGCGCCGGCGCCCTTGCCGGCGGACGATGCGCCCGCGCCCCAACCTCCGAACGTCGATCGCGACGCCGGTTCCGACGCGAACGGCGGCAGCGACGATTGAGAACGCCGGGCCAGCGACTGCATCGGTCGATCAGGAACCGACGGCGTCGCGCTCGTAAACGAGAAGCCAGACGCGTCCGAACGATTCGATCGTCCGCGGCTGGCTAAAGCCGGGGGGCAGCCGGTCGCGGAGTCGGCGGATCATCTTCTCCGGCGCCGCGTCGCCGCCGCGAACGACCGCGTAGAGCCTGCCCGACGCTTGCGCTTCCGCACGCAGTTCGGGACGGAGCGTCATCTCGTCCCGCCGGTCGTACGAGATCGACTGGATCGTGCGATCCTGCATCGATGGAAACGCGAGCAGCGGGAAGGCGAGATACTCGCGGCGACGCGGATCATCGGAATCGAACCAGCGCTTCGATTCGATGACGTCGGCGTCGAGGACGAGCGGACCTTCCGGCAACTCGTCCAGACGCTCGGCCAGGCCCGCCCAGTCTTCGTTGCGGGAAGCGGGCGCGATGCGTCCGGTCTGCAGCAGCGTCGTCGCCCCGCCGCTGAACCAGATCAGCGTTCCCGCGACGAGCGCCGCGGTCGTACCGCGCAGCCAAGGGGGTGAAGCGGCAGCGACCGTCGTCGCGGCGAAGAGCGGCAGCGCGGCGACCGCGCCGATGAGATAGCGGAAGTGGTAGACGCGCGCCAGGTCGGCCCAGGTTCCGATGCTCGCAATCAGAAGCGGGATCGCGAACGCGAGCAGGCAGAAGGCTGCGCCGGCGATCGATGCACGCGCGGCGGTCGCAGGCTCCCGCTTCGATAGACGATCGAGAAGCAAGGTGAGCGCCAGCGCGGCCGCGGGAAGGGCGAGGAACGCGAGCAGTTGGAAGTCGACGATCCAGTTCCAGAGATCGGGACTGCGAATGAAGGCGCTCCACGCTCCGCGACGCTCGTAGAGCGCGATCCAGAAGGGAGCGCCCGCGACGCAAAGAATCCCGACGATGCCCAGGTCCGTAAGGCGGGCCTTGATGGAATATCGCTCCCGGCTGCGAGTCCGCAGCGAGCTGATCGCCAGGGCGAGCGCCGTCGCCGGGACGAGCAGCAGCGCCGTCGGATGGAGCCAGACCGCGGCGGCGAGCCCCGCGACCCATGACGCTCTCGCTGGGAAGAACCTTCGTCGTGGCGTTACAACTTCTTCTTCGACGCTTCCCGTCAACGAGAGCGCGTCGGCGAGGTTTGTCCACACGATCATGGCCGCGAAGAAGACCAGTGCGTAGGGACGCGCCTCGACGAAGTAGAAGACCAGCGTCGGCCAGAAGAGCAGCGCGCCCGACAGGGCGAGTCCCGTCGCCGTCGAACGGGTCGCGCGCGCGACGAAGCGAAAGATCAGCGTGATCGCCGCGGCTCCCGCCAGGACAGAGAGCGCCCGCATCGCTTGCGGATCGAAGCCGAACGCTCGTCCGACCAGCGCTTCCATCAGAAAGAAGGGGGGCGACTGATTGCCGAGCGCGCCCCGTTCGAGCGTCTGGCTCCACGAGCCGCGGGCGGTCCAGACGGTATGCAGTTCGTCCAGCCAGAGCGGGTCGTCCGCCTGAAGCAGCAGGCAAAGACTGGCGACCGAGAAGAGCGCGGCGCCGGTCGCTCGAATCCGCTGCGTCAGGCGATCGGCGGCGACAGGGAGCGGCTTCACGGCGGGCGATCGGTCAGACAGGCGACGCAGCAGGGCCGCCGTTCGAGAGGGCGGAACCTTCTCCGCCGAACCCGCATTTTATCGACGATTCGCCGCGGCTGTAACGCAGCGGGAACAGCGAGCGGCAATTGCGTGCTACGGCTGACTTGTTCAGCCGTGAGCGCGACGTCCACCATTCGGCACGGCTGGACAAGCCAACCATGGCACACGGAAGAGACGATATCGCTTGTATCAAGCGACGCTACGCCGCGTCGCGGAACGTTTCGCTGGCCGGTACGGGGGCCAGCTCTGCCGCGACGTCATGCAACAGGTCGGCGTCGACCAGCGTTCGCTCCTCCGCGAAGCCGATGAGCAACGCGAGGTCGCACAAGCGATCGATACGCCGCGGCGCGCCGCCCGTCAGCGCGGGGAGCGCCTGGAACGCGTCGTCGGTGAAGATCTCCCGTCGCGCCCCGGCGGCGGAAAGTCGAAATAGCACGTAGTCCGCGGTCTCGGCAGGATTGAAGGGCCGGATGACGCACTTCGCCCCCAGCCGCTGGTCGAGATCGGGCATGCGGATCAGGCGCGACAACAGATCGGTCTGCCCCGCCAGAATCCATTGCAGGGCGGGCGGCCCTTCGTTGAAACCCAGCAGCAATCGCAGCAGTTCCAGCGTCCGGCCGTCGTCGATCAGGTGGGCGTCGTCGATGGCGACGATCGCCGAGCGACCCTCGCTCGTCAGTTCGGCGAGCCGCTTGCGCAGGCGCCGCAAATCGCGGTCGAACGAATTCGACGGCGCTTCTGCCGGATCGTCGCCGCAGAGTTCGGCGACGAGGAACGAGAGCAGTTCCGTCGGCGACAGCGTCGGAACGGGCAGCCGTACGATCGGGTCGAACTGCGGCGGAAGCTGGGCCAGAACGGAGGCGAGCAACGCCGTCTTGCCGACGCCGGTCTCTCCCGCGAGCGCGGCGGCTCCCAGACGATTCTCGAGCACGTAACGGAGCTTCAGCGAGGCGCCTTGCAGCGACTCGGTGGCGAAGAACCGATCGGGGCCGGCGTTCGGCTCGAACGGTCGTTCCTGAAGCGCCCAGTAGTCGAGGTACATGTTCGGCTCAGCCGTTCTCTGCGACGGCGACCGGGTCGATGCCGGCCTTGCGCAGTTGATCGGCGGCCCGCAGCAGCGCGTCGCGGGGGGTCTTGTCCCCCTGCGTGACGATCAGGCAGGCCTCGAAGGGAAGTTTGCGGTGCCGCAGCGACTGCGTCGGCATGGTGGGCAGATCGATCAGCACGACGTCGTACGAGCCGGCGATGCCCTGCAGGACTTGCTGCACGCGCGGATCGAGGAGCGTCACTTCGGGACCGCCCCCTTCCTGCGCGAGCGGGGCGACCGCCAGATGATCCTTGACCGACGCGACAGTCACTTCGCCCCAAGGGAGCGTCCCGTCGACCGTCTTGCGCCAGCAGGTCTGACCGGAGATCCCGAGGCGTTCGGCGATCTCGGGCTGGGTGAAGTTGCCGTCGATCAGCAGGACGTCGTGCTGCTGCTGTCCGAGCCAGGCGGCCAGGCAGAGCGAGAGCGTCGTCTTGCCCGCGCCGCCGACGAGGCTGGTCACGCCCCACAGCTTCTTGCCCTGGCGAGCGCAGTCGACGATCGCCTGACCGAGCGCGGCGAACTGATCGGCTTCCGTTTGCATCAGGGCGCGGCAGATCGGCGGCCAGTCGAACTCGTCGACTTCCCACATCGGACGGAACGTCTCGTCGACCGGGCTCTCATGAGCCGGCGCGATCGGGCTTCCGTGCAGTTCGGTCTCGAACGAAGAACGGGACGACGCGAACGTCGAAGGCCCGTCGTACGTCGCCGCTCCGCCGCCGGAGCCGAACGAGGGATCTGCATTGGCGGCGAGATGCGGGCCGGGGAGCGTCTTCGCCGACGGCGCGTCGATGCGATAAGACGTTCCGACCGCAGGCTTCTGCGGCGGCGCGATCGGGGCCGCGGCAGCGCGGAGGCTCTCCGTCGCTCGCAGCTTCTCGACGATATCCGATCCGGCGTCGAAGACCGGTCCGCGGGAGGGCGCGGTTCGCGGATCGACGGTCGCGGCGGCGTGCGGCGTCGATGCCGCGACCGTCGCCGTTTCGAGGTCGAGCTGTTCCTGTCGCCGAGCCAGTTCCTCGGTCCGTGCGACGAGTTGATCCTGTTGTTCTTCGAAGCGTTCCCGCATTTCGCGGAAGGCGACTTCGTGATCCTTGTACGATTCGAGGTGCAGCCGGAGCCGGGCTTCCTGGGACTTCAGTTCGGCTTCGCGATCGGAGAGCGCCGACTGCCGCAGGCGGAGCTCGGCCTCGCGCTGCTTCAGGCGGCTCTGCTGCGCGGCGAGATCGTCCTTCTGCGTCTTGAGACCGTTCTCCTTCTCGACGATCTGCTTCTCGCGATCCTTCCGTTCGGTCGCGGACTCTTCCCACGAGCGAACGCTCGCCGCGAGTTCGGCCTGCTGGCGATCGAGCAGTTCCTTCTGCGAAGCCAGTTCGGCACGCTGGCGTTCGACCTGCAGGCGGCTGTCGTTCAGGCCGCGCTGATGATCCGCCATCGAGCGTTCGTGCTCGGCGAAGGCGGACTTCTGGCGCGAGAGCTCGGCGCGCTGCGATTCGAGCGTCGCCTGCTGGGCGGCGATCGCGTCCTGACGGGCCTTCAGCGACAGGCGTTCGCTTTCGATCGACGCCTGAGCGTCGCGGATCGCATCCGACCGTCGCTTCAGATCGGTCTGCAGCGTCTGCAGTTCGGTCCGCTCGCGTTCCAGCTTCGACGCCCGTTCGGCGACTTCATGCGAGCTCCGGGCGAGCTCTTCTTCCTTCGCGGAGAGAAAGCCTTCCCGATCGCGAAGCAGCCGTTCGCGCTGCGCGAGGGCTTCTTCGCGCTCCTGATAACGCGCGAAGGTGGCATTCAGGTCGGCTTCGGCGACGTCGAGCGCCGACTCGCGCTCGGCGATGCGCTGTTCCAGCCGCGAGAGTTCGTCGTACGCGCCCTGCAACTCGTGCGAGCGACGTTCGAGCGTCCGCCAGGCGGCCGAGTTCGGCAGGTCCGACGTCGTGGGAGCGACCGGCTCGGCGACGGAGGAGCGTCGTCTCGCGGAAACGGCGCGGCGTCGCAGCGAAGGCGCCGGGCGCTCTTCGACGGCGGCCGCTCCTTCCAGGCGATACCAGGCGCCGGAGGCGAATTCCCGTTCGGCGTCTTGCGCCGCAGCGGAGGACGTGGCATTAGCTCCGCCTTGCGTCGTCGCCGACGGACTGCGGTAAGCCTTGCGCAGCGCTCGATCGAATGCAGTCATCCTGATCACCTAACGGGGGTCTTTTCGAGCGTGTCGCCCAGACTGGCAGCGCGGGGAGCGGCGGAGGCGCCTTCGGCGGTCCGTATCGCGCTGGACGGGAGGTCGAAGTTCGCGTCAGCGGGATAGCGATACTTCGCCGGATCGGTTTCGGGATAGGTCTCCACCGGCAGCCCCGAAAGCGCCGGATCGACGCTTACGCTGGCGGACGAGGAGGCGTTGATCGCAGGCGTTCCGGAAGCAGCGGCGCCGAGCGCGGGCGACATTGCAGGGTCGTTCGGCATCGCCGCGGCGGTCGAGCCGTAGTCGGCGGAGGCAATGCCCGAGACCGACGGAGTTTCGTAAGCAGGCTGGAATCCGCCGTCGCTGGGGAGCGACGGTTCCGGGTAAAGCGTCGCCGGATCGACGGCTTCCGGAGCGGAGACGTACGGCTCGGAGGGCGACGACAGGTCGCCCATGTCGAGCGTCAGCGACGGCTCGGCGCCGAGATCGGGAACGTCGTCGGCGGCATCCGACCCAGGATTGAAGCAGGCATAGAGCCCCACGAAGGCGGCGACCAGCGCGACGCCGGCCAGCACGTTGTAGGGAGCCCGGAAGATGTGGGTGACGAAGCTGCCGGAGGACTTCGCGTTTCCGGAGGACTTCGCTTCGGGCCTGGCGCCTCGACGCTTTTCTTTGGACGAGCGCGTCGTCGGAGCGTCTTCTTCGAGTTCTTCGTCCGACTCGAACGCTGCGGCCCGTTGCCGTTCGGCGATCTCGCGAAGATAGGCGGGCGCTTCTTCGAGCGACTCGTCTTCTTCGGCCAGTTCCGGAGCCGCGGTACGAGAACCTTTCGAGGTCGAATCGCCACGCTCGCGACGGCTGTCCGACGCGCGGGACGAATCGGCAGTTCCGGCGGAGCGGTTTTTCGTCGTCGAGCGAGTCGTTTCGTCGCCGTCGAGCGATTCATCGTCCGCGAGATCGACGTCGCCGAGGCGCGGCAAGCGGATCCAGATCGGAGTCAAGCTTGCGCCGGTTCCGCCTGTCGCCGTGGCGGCCGGCTTTGTCGCGGACGTATTTCGGTTCGACGTGGCGGCCATGGAGCTTCGCTTCCGTGCGCGCTGCGATGCCGGGACGGTTCACTCCTTGAACCGTCGCCCGTTATCTATTCAGAAGCCGGTCGCTTCCGAACGAGGATCTCGTGCGATCTCTTCAGAACATCGGTAGCGACTGCGAGGATCTTTAGCGTTGCGCGGATAATAGCGATGCAAGAAGAGCCATGGAATGCGAGATTGCTGCCGGCGCACGCCCTAGCCGCAGAATTCTTTCGCCTGAAATGCCGACACGTTTCCGCTTCCGCCGGATGAGGCGCCCGTCGGCGGGACGCGAGGAAACGAAAAGAGGCGAGGTCCGCAGACCTCGCCTTCGATTCGGCTCGCTTATCCGTGCGGCGCTAGCTGCTCACATGCTAGCGCCACTCGGCCCCCTTCAGGGGCGAGAGGCGACTCGCTTGCGAGGCGCTTCGTAGAAGTGAACGTTCGCCTCCTGCAGCAGGCCCCGGTCGAGCGTCTCGCTGTTGAGGATCACCTGGATCAGGTGATCGCCCGCGGTCTTGCCCTGAACGGTGAAGAGGACGGTTCGCTGTTCGCCCGCTGCCAGGTCGAACGCGGGCACCAGAACTTCCTGCGACGTTTCGCCCGCGGAACTGACCGCGTCGATCTCTTCCGGCAACAGGACGCGGATCTTCACGTTCCGCGCGTCGTCGTTCCCGCGGTTGGAAAGCTTGACCGCGATCGTCATCGCTTCGCCGAGCGAAACGGCGCCGGCTTCGTTGACGAGGGTCATCCCGAGGTCCGCATAGGCGGCGATTTCGGTCTCATGCACGACGGACGTCGCCGACAGGCTCTCCGCCTGGGCCGAGGCCGCGAGCGACTGCGCCCCGACCGAACCCGCCGCCGCGACGAATTGCAGGACCTCGGTCTTTCCGACCGCGATCTCCGGGACCGTCAGCGTCAGGATGCGTTCGTGCGGCTCGTACCGGGCCGCGCGATCGAGCGTGCGGATGTCCAGGCCTTCCGGAATCTGGCAACGCACGACGACCTGCCGCAGCGTCGTCTCGCCCGCGTTCGAGACGGAGACGCGATAGACGCCCGTATGCCCGCTGTGCATGACCGAGGGGCCTTCGACCTCCAGTTCCAGATCGCGGCGCAGGATCTTCATCTCTCCCGAGATCTCCGCAGCGACGTCGTCCGCCGCGACGGTGCGAAACGTCACGGGCATCGAGCCCGCATCTCGCGGGGTGACGGTGAACGTCGCTTCGCGCGACTCGCCCGGCGGGATCGCGCCCAACTTTCGATCGCCTCTCCCCTGGTCGTCCGCCTCGAACGTCGAGGGGAATTCGGCGAGCAGCATGACGTCGTGCGCCGGCGTGCCGCCCGCATTTCGGACGACGATGCGGCAGGTCACGCGGTCGCCGGTCGCCGCGGTATCGGGCGCGTAAACTTCGAGAGTCAGGGCCGCGGGAAGGGGCGCCGCCGCGACGTTCGCCGCGTTCGTTCCCCCTGCGAAACGCACGCGGGGTTGAAAGTCGAACGCGCCCGCCCGCTGGGGAATGGCCTCGATTTCGATGACCGTTTCGCCGCCGGCAGGGATCGATCCGGCTTCGAAGAATTGACGTCCTTCCCCCGAAGTGCGACGTTCCGGACGCGTCGCGACGACTTCGATTCCCACGGGAACGTCGACGTCGACCGTCACGTCCCGTGCGACGCTCTGCCCCAGGTTACGCACGGCGATGCGAAAGGTCGTCCGCTGGCCGATCGCGGCTTCGCTGTCGCCGACGGCATCGACCGCCAGGATCGGAAGCCCGGCAGAGGCCTTCGCGTCGAGACGTCGCGGTTCGACCGGTACGACGGCGGCGGGACGTTCGGCGACGCGCACATCAGGGCCAGCAGGAACGCCCGGTCGCGATGCGACGGGAGCGTCGGAGCCGACGTTCGCCGAGACCGGGGGCGTCGGGCTCGCCGGAACGAGCGCCTGGCGATCGATCTGCCGCGTCGCCGCGTCGCGCCGTGACGACTCGACCCGCGGCACGGGGGGCGGATCGCTCGGCGTCTGTCGCGGAGGCGGGGTCGTCGGCCTCGCGTGCATCATCGACGGCGGCGGAACGGGCGGGGCGTCCCAACGATATCCGGGCGGAACCTGGGCCGATGCGATCGAAACGGACGCATGCAGGGCAGCGACGATCGTCGCCAGTCGCCAGAAACTTTTCATCGTTCGTTCCCGTCCCTTCCGTCGAGTAGCGCCGGCGCTGCCCCGAGCCGCCGTTATCTTCTCTTCGACCAGTCGCCGGCCGCAGGCGCGAAACCTTCCGATCAGCCGGCGCTCCCGACCTGTCGGGAATAGGCGGCAAACGCGTCAAGGATTAACGCTCGCCCGTCCGATGGGTCCCGGAGAAAGTCCTGGTCCGCAGCGTTCGCGGTCGTTCGGTCAGATCGCCCGGCGCCGCTGACAGCCGGGACGGAACGGCCATAATGAGGCGAATCGACGGCCGGCTCCTCCGGTCCTTCCTCGCCGAAAGAACGCTCCTCATGGCTCACCCTGCCGCCGCGACGGCCTCCGCCCCAGAAGCTTCGCTCACGCCCGAACAGGGCTGGCACTGCAATCATTTCTATTACGCCTTCGACCGCGCGACCCTGCATCGGATGGCGCCGGGCGAACGTCAGGCGGCGACGAACGCCTTCCTGGAAATCTTCGACGCGGAGCAGGGCTCATGGCCGGAGCGTCTGCAACTCGGCATCGTCGCCGGGCATAAGGCCGATTTTTCGCTGATGATGATGGACCCCGATCCGCTGAAGCTGGACGGAGTGCATCAACGGCTGCTCGCCTCGCCGCTGGGTCATGCGCTGACGCCGACATATTCCTTCGTGTCCGTGTCGGAGGTCTCGGAGTACGTGCCGACCGTCGAGCAGTTCGGGGAGAAGCTGGCGCAGGAGGGAGACGCCCCCGGCTCGCCCGCTTACGAGGCGAAGCTGAAGGGGTACGCCGACCGGCTGCCGATGATGAACCGCCAGCGCCTGACGCCCGACTTTCCGGAGTGGCCGGCGAGCTGCTTCTATCCGATGAACAAGATTCGCCACCCGCAGGCGAACTGGTTCACGACGCCCCACTCCGAACGCAATCGCATGATGGCGCAGCACGCCCTGTCGGGTCGCGCGTTCGCGGGCAAGGTGATGCAGCTCATCACCGTCTCCATCGGGCTCGACGACTGGGAATGGGGCGTCACGCTCTGGGCCCGCAATCCGCAGTTCCTGAAGGAGATCGTCTACGCGATGCGGTTCGACGAAGGGAGCGCGAAGTTTGCGGAGTTCGGCCCCTTCTATACGAGCTATCGCGCCGACGCCGCGCAGATTCTGCGACACTGCGGTTTGACGGACGGCGCCTGAACGAACGCCGGTCCGCTTCGAGGACTTCGCCCTATTTTCGCAAGCGCCGTCGACGGCTCGTCACCTTCCTGCTGCCCTCATGAGCGAACCGAATCAACCGGAAGCGGATCCTCCGAAGCCCTCGTCGACGCCGTGGCAGGGGGGAGCGAATCCCTTCGCCGACGTTCCTCCGACGATCGAGAAGCCGACCTACGTCGAGTCGCCGTTTCAACCGATGGTTCCGCCGCCCGGCTGGCGCGGCGACACGATCAACGGCCTGGCGATCGCGGGGCTCGTGCTCTCCGTGCTCGGCGCGGTGACCGGCATCTGCACGTGCGGCATTCCCGGGATCATCGGGCTCGCCCTGGCGATCCCGGCGTTTTACATGGCTCAGCACGACTTGGCGCAGTTTTCGCACCAGCTCCATCCGGTCCTGCTCAGCAAGCTGAAAACGGCGAAGAGTCTCGGCCTGGCAGGTATCATCGTAGGAGCGATCGCCTTCGTGCTCGCGTTCCTTTGCGGCGGACTCCAGATCGGGCTCCCCGCTCTTCAGGCCATCCTCGAAGAGATGAACTGACTTCGCTTTCGCGAGATCTTCGAGGCTTTCCGGATAGCCTCGAACACGACCATGGAGGGTCGTCACGACTTCGCAGATCGAAGATCGTGAAGTCGATGCGTCCGGATAGAGGCAGGATGCCGATTTCCGGACAGTCACTTAGCTCGGATGAGGGTCGAACGATGGACTCCGAGTTTTCGCAGCGCGACCGCATCCGCATGGGATTGTCGCCCGACGAGCCCATGGTCAAGGAGCAGGCCCAGTCGCCGGCCGCGAAGGCGAGAGTCGACCTGCACAAGGGACCGCCCGAGGGCTTTCGCCCGCGGCTGATTCAGGCCGTGGCTTCGGCAGGGGGCGGCGTCGGCGTCATCGCCGTCGCGATGGCGTTCATCATGAACGGCGCCTGGTCGTTCCTGTCGGTCGTCGCCTTCGCGATTTCTATGTTCGCCCTCAAGATGGTCAACGAAGACCTGTTGACGTACGGCGAAGACCTGCAGGAGCCTTACGCGACCGAGCTTCGTACCGCGCGAACCTGGGCCATTGGATCGCTCGGCGTCATCGGCGGGCTCTTGTTGCTGCTCGTGCTGGCGATGATCGTCCGGATCCTGCTGTTCCAGATGTTCGGAACGCCGGCAGGGGTCTGAGCCGCTACCCCCGACGGGCGGCGTTCAATACGCGAGGAGATCCTCGTCCCAGACCGTGCGGTAGGCGCCGCGGCTCTCCCAGTACGCCAGCGCGCGGGCGTAGAACGGATGGCCTCCCAGCGTGGCGCTGTCGCCGATCGCGATCAGCTTCCGGCGAGCTCGCGTGAGCGCGACGTTCATCCGCCGGACGTCGCCGAGAAAGCCGATCTCTCCCTCCGGATTGCTCCGAACGAGCGACAGCACGACGGCCTCCTTCTCCCGACCCTGGAAGCCGTCGACCGTATCGATCTCGATCCCCTCGAACGGAATCGAGCGGCGGAGCAGACGGACCTGCGCGGCGTAGGGCGCGATCACGGCGATCCCTTCGCCCGGCACGCCCGCTTCGATCAATCGCCTGACGATCTCGGCTGCCGCGAAGGCTTCGCGGGGATTGCGCTTGCTCTCCCCGTCGGGCTCCTTCTCTTCGAGGAACTCGGCGCCCGCAGTGTCGAAGAACGTGACCGGGGTCGTCGTCAGCGGATCGGCGATGACGCCTTCCAGATCGCTCAGCAGATGCGACGCGACGGAGGGGTCAGCCGTCAGGCTCCCTTCGTAGAACTCCGCGGACGAGAAGTCCATGATGTCGACGTGCATGCGGTACTGCACTTCGAGGCGCCGCGCCGCTTTCGTTCCCCAGCGTTCCATCAGCCGTTCCAACAGGCTGACCTGGAAGTTCTCCCGCACGGCGTCCTTCGACAGGACGGTCGGCGGAAGCTGAAACGGATCGCCTGCCATGACCATGCGCTTGCACCGCAGCGTCGCCAGCCAGCTCGCCGGCTCGGTCGACTGGCAGGCCTCGTCGACCACGGCCAGATCGAACGCCCGGTCGCCCAGGATCTCGGGATCGATGCCGGTCAGCGTCGCGCACAGGACGTCCGCTTCGGAAAGAAGCTGCCGCGCGGCGTCGCGCTCCGACTGCCGGGCGTCATAGAAGAGCGCCTTCGCTTCTTCTCGCATCTGCCGCGACGCCGGATCCCAGTTTCCCTTGCGGCCGGCTCGCTCGCGAAGTTGCGACGCCCGGGCGAGCGACTTCCGCGCGTCGCGCATGAGCGGGTGCTTCTCGATGGCGAGATCCAGCGTCGCCCCGCGCAATTCCGGAAGCACCCGCGCGGGGTGGCCGAGCCGCAACGTACGCACCCCGCGGGCGAGCAACTTTTCCAGCAGGTTATCCGCGCCGACGTTGCTCGGCGCGACGGCGAGAACTTTCTCGCCTCGTGCGATCGAACGACGGATCAGCTCGACCAGCGTCGTCGTTTTGCCCGTGCCGGGCGGACCATGGATGATCGCGACGTCCCGGGCGCGAAGCGCGAACTCGATCGCCTCCTCCTGAGATTCGTTCAGACTCGCGGTGACTTGCACGGGCGCGGTCGCGTCGCCGGTCACGCCGCTCTCCCTCGACCAGGGAAGGATCGGGCGTTGAACCGGTTCGTTCTCGCGAGCGGAGCCGTTCGCGATCGGTTCGGCGAAGCGCGGCTCGCCCCCCACGATCATCAGGTCGCGGAGTTCGGCGACGCGCGTCCCCTGCGCTTCGACGATCGTGCGCATACCGACCTGCTGTCGCCGGCGCGCCGTTTCGTCGCCCGCCAGATCGATGCGCCAGCGACCCTTCGACAGGTCGACGTCTTCGTATTCGTCCAGAGCGACCTGCACGCTCTTCTCGTCGCGGGCGCTGACGACGCAGCGCCAGCCGCGTCCATCGTCGGGTCCGTCTGCCGACAGGATCGCGGGAGACCCGATGGAAAAGCGATTCCAAGGGAGCTTGGGAATCTCGACGAAGGCGTTCTTGGCGCCTCCCTTGGCGAGCATCACGAGCAGGCGCTGACCTAGCCCGATCTGCGCGTCGAGCGATCGCAGTCCGACCAGCGAGGCACCGGTCTTCTCCGCATCTTCCCGGGTCATGGCCGTGCGGCGGGCGAGGACCTGCGCCGTCTCCGCTTCGCCTTCCAGATCGAGCAGGCGCGACAGCCGGGCGAAGTGATCACGAACCGCCCGTTCAGCAAAACGTCGACCTCCGTGCGGAACTTCGTCGACCGATTCGCGTTTAATGCCCCAGGCTCGCAGCTTCGCGTCGGCCAGTTTGCTGCCGTCGATGGCTGCGGCGACGCGGTCGAGCGTTCCGTCGGGCAGCTCGATGCGCGCGCTCCGGCCCAGGATTTCGACCGTTCCGATCTGCGGCCGGGCGACCTTTCCGACCTGTAAGAGCAGACGCACGATCGTCTTGCGATTCGTATCGGGCGGCAGCGATTCGAGATGCAGAACGCCCATCGGCGATTTTTCGACAGGCACAGAAGCCCGGCGCTGAATGTTCTGGAGACGAAGAGACGCGTCGGGAACGAAAACCGGCGTGCCGGAGTCGGCAGGCGAGCGAGTCGGAAAGCCGGCGAGCGACGAAAGTCGGGGATTATACGCGTCGCGGTCCCGGCGAACGGGCGCTCGCGGATAACGCCTTGGAGAAGAGATCCAAGATCGGCTTTAATCAGGCGAATTGATAGGAGCCGGCAGAACCGTCAGGTGCAGGTTCGCCGTCCCTGGAGCGTCCCGTGAACGAGTCGTATTTCTCGATGAACGTCCGAACGGAATCGGCGTCGCCAACCGCGACGGAGATGGTCCTGCAGCGCCTTGCCGCGCTCGAAGCCGAAGGCTTCGTCCGGCCACGCTCGCTCAGCGCGGACGCCTACCTCTCGGCGCTCGCGGAACTGGATCCTGCTTGGGCGGCGGATCTGGCGATTCTGGCGGGCAGCTATGCGGAATCCCGTTTCGGCGGCGGAAAGCTCGCGTTCGATCGGCCTTCGATCGCCGCCGCCAGCCAGCGGATCGCCGACCGGACGGACCGACTGAACCGCTCGGGCGAGATGGCTCCGCTTCGCGAAGCATGGCAGAATCGGTTCGCGATCCCGACGGAGGAGCCGACCGAGGCGGCGCCGCAATTTTCCGCGGATGCAGTCGCGACTCTCTCGCTAGCGGCGGCGGCGAACGTGCAACTCGCATCGAGCCGGTCGGGCGCCGGTTGGTTCGATCTTTCGCGACTTCGATTCCTCGATCCGGAAGAGCTTTCGCGCCGCGTCTCCCGAACGTCGGTCTCGCTCGGAAGCGCCGCCGGCGCTCTCGTCGTCGCCGCAGCGCTGGCGTCGCTCGGCACGGTTTACTTCCCGGAAGGCGTGCGGATCATCCGCAGCGCGTTCGACGGCGTTCCGGGCGACGACACGATCGCGCTTCCGGGCGCTCCGATCGCGCTCCTTTCGCCTGGCCCTGTTTCGCCTGGCCCTGTTTCGCTCAGCGTCGCCGAAGCGTCCGAACCGACGTGGCCGCGCCTTTATCCCGCGACGCATCCGCAGGCGGACGATTTCAACGACGTGATCGCCGAATCGCTGTCGAAGCTTGCCCGGCTCTACTGCGAGATCGGACGCCCCGAGCGGGCCGCGGCGATCTACTCGTACGTCGCCGATGCGCGTCCGCAGGATGACGTCGCCCAACTCGAGTACGCCGACTACCTGTTGAATCCGGACAACCCCGCGCATCGCGATCCCGATCGGGCGTGCCTGCATGCCGAGCGCGCCTACGAGCTGAATCCTTCCGACCTGCACGCCGTCGAGACGCTGACCGCGGCCCTCTGCGCGGCCGGAGATCTCGCTCGCGCGGCGGAGATTCAACAGGAATGGCTCGATCGCGAACGGCAGTCCGGCATCGCGCTCAAGGCGGAAGATCGACCCGCCTCAGCGCGGAGCGCCGGCTGAACGACAGGCTGCTGCCTCTTCAGCTTCCGCGTCCTTCGAGATGAATCGCGAGCAGGGCGATGTCCGCCGGCGTGATACCGGGGACGCGACTCGCCTGGGCCAGGCTGACCGGGCGAATGCGGGTCAGCTTCTCCCGGGCTTCGGCGCGTAGCTGCCCGATGCGGGCATAGTCGAAGCGGTCCGGAATTCGCTTGTCGGCCATCCGCTTCTGCCGGGCGATATCGTCCGTCTGGCGTTCGACGTACGGCGCGTAACGGACGTCGTTCTCCACCTGCTCGATCACCCGGGGCGGATACTTCGCCAGCTCGGGAGCCAGTTCGACCGCGTTCGCCCAGGCGAAGTCGGGCTGGTGAAACTTCTTCGTGAGCGTCAGCGCTCCGATGCGGACGCTTTCGAGGATCGCCTTCGCCTCCGCGATCTGGCGTTCCTTTTCGAGCGTCCGGTCCATGCGCGGCTGGTCGACCAGCCCGAGCGCGTGACCGATCGGCGTCAGTCGGCGGTCGGCGTTATCCTGCCGCAGCAGCAGCCGATACTCCGCCCGGCTGGTGAAGAGGCGATAGGGCTCGTCGACGCTGCACGTCGTCAGGTCGTCGATCAGCACGCCGAGGTAGGCCTGCTCCCGCGAGACGACCAGGTCGGGCTTGCCCGCCAGCGAGAGCGCGGCGTTCGCGCCGGCGACCAGGCCCTGACCCGCCGCCTCTTCGTAGCCGGTCGTGCCGTTGATCTGACCGGCGAAGTAGAGCCCGTGAACGGACTTCGTTTCGAGCGTGGGGCGAAGCTGATCGGGCGGGCAGAAGTCGTATTCCACCGCATAGCCGTACCGCAGGATCGACGCCCGCTCCAGCCCGGGGATGAGCTTGAACATGGCGTCCTGCACGTCGCGGGGCAGGCTGGTGGAGACGCCGTTGACGTAGACCTCTCGCGTCTCGCGACCTTCCGGTTCCAGGAAGAGCTGGTGGCTGGTCTTCTCCGCGAAGCGAACCACCTTGTCCTCGATGCTGGGGCAGTACCGCGGCCCGCTCGACTGGATCTGGCCCGAGTACATCGGCGCCCGGTGGAGGTTCGCGCGGATCAGATCGTGGACCTGCTCGTTGGTGTGGGCGATCCAGCAGGGGACCTGTTCCACGTCGAGCGAGTCGTGCAGGAACGAAAAGGGCTGCGGCACGTCGTCGCCCGGCTGGATCGCGGTTTGCGACCAGTCGATCGTTCGCCCGTTCAATCGCGGCGGAGTCCCGGTCTTGAAGCGATCGACGCGGAAGCCGAGTTCCTTCAGCGACGCGCTGATGCCGGTCGTGGTCCCTTCACCCGCACGTCCGCCGGGGGTCTTCGCCTCGCCCGTATGCATGATCGCGGCGAGGAACGTCCCCGTCGTCAGCACCACCCGCGGCGCGCGATAGACGGCGTCGCCCCGAACTCGCACGCCGATGATCTGTCTTTCTTCCCCCTCGCCTTCCCACACGAGAGCTTCGACTGTCTCCTGCCGCAGCGTGACGTTCTCGTGATCTTCGAGGTAGTGCTTGACCCAGAACTGGTAGCGCTTCTTGTCCGCTTGGGCGCGCGGACTGTGCATGGCCGGGCCCTTCCGCAGGTTCAGCATCCGGAACTGGATGCCGGTCGCGTCGATGGCCTGGCCCATGATGCCGCCGAGCGCGTCGATCTCCCGAACCAGATGCCCCTTCGCGACGCCGCCGATCGCCGGGTTGCAGCTCATCTGCCCGACGGTGTCAAGATTGCCCGTCAGCAGCGCCACGTTCGCGCCCGCGCGTGCCGCCGCCGACGCGGCTTCCGTACCGGCATGACCGGCGCCGATGACGAGAACGTCGTAGTCGTAGGTGACGGGGGACATGGTTTCGAGCAGCTTCTTTCGTAGGTCAGGCATTGCCTGACGGCTACTTCGTTGCGGTCAACATCTCGGTCGCAGAAGGGCAAGAAAGCGCCGCCCGACCGCGTGTCGTCGTCAGGCAATGCCTGACCTACAGAAGGTTCACTTCGCTTTCGCTGCCGCGTCCTGCCGGCGCATCTCGATCTGGGCGAGCGTCTCCTGCGTGCTGGTCGAATCGACGGCGTTGCAGATGACGGTCAGGCGATCGGCGATCTCGTCGAGTTCTCTGTACCACTCGTTCTCCGCGACCTCGGGCGGAACGATCTGCGTGAACTCGTCGCACATCAGGATCATACGCAACAGGTGCCGGAAGATGACGCCTTCCTGCTTCTGAAGTCCCTTCGCGACGATGTAGCGGTTGAAGTCGTTGAACTCCAGGCACTCGCCTGCGCACCAGACCGGCGTGACCGCGACGTCGACGCCGGGGAACTCGTACCGAAACAACAGCAGCAGCTTCTCGCCCAGGGTGAGCGGGAAGACGCGTTCCTCGCCCGGGGCGGGTCGGCGGTCCTCTTCCTTCTTGTCGGCGTTCATCATCCCCAGCCGCTCGGCGGAGACGATCCCGTAATCCAGTAGCAGCAGGTCGAGCCGGTTCGTCGCCAGCGGCCCGGGCGGCATGTCGTCGGGCCAGGGAACGCGGACGTACTTCGCCACGCTGCCCGGCATTTCAAGGACGCTTTCGAGTGCCTGAATCCGCTCGACCCGGTCGGCGCCCCCCAGCTGATGAATGACGAAGCGACCGTACAGCGGGTTCACGCCCCGCAGCCGCGACAGCTCGTACAGCGTCTCCGTTGGGATCGCCCGCTCGGGCTTGTAGGCGGGTTCGGCGGCCTCCTTCTGCTTCGCCTTTTCCGCGGCGGCCTTCGCGGCTGGCGGTAGAAAGGCCGGCTGCTTCGCGCTGCCGAACGTCAGAACGGGCGCCGCTTCTTCGGCAGACTTCTTCTGCGCGTTCTCTTCGCCGTTCTCTCCGTCGTCCGCCGTCTCCTTCAGCGGAGGTCGCGGTTCCAGCGTCACGTAACCCGCGCGGTAGAGCGTCATCAGCATCCGCTGCAACGCCTTGAGCCCCTGCTCGATCTTGCCCGTGGGTTGAAGGCGCTTCGAGACGAACTCGCGAATCCGGTCGAGCTCGGGCGACGCGTCGAGCATGTACGCCAGCATCCTCCAGGGAAGCGGCCCCTTGCTCTCCAGCGACGCGGCCGGCGCGGCGACCAGCTTCGCGAACTGGTCCTCGTTCCAGTACGCCTCGCCCTCGCGCCGCTTGGGCATCTTCTTCTTCAGCGCCTTCTTCGCCTTCAGCAGGCCGGGATCCTTGGTATCCTCCGGGATCTGGTCGTACTGCACCCTCCAGCGGAGGATCTTGACGTCGTCCTCGTGGGCCAGCGCGTAGACGAAGCCTTCCTTGTCGAACTGCGGTCTGCCCGCGCGGCCGAACATCTGGTGGGCCTGGCTCGGCTCGATCAGGCGCTTCTTCGCGGGCGGTCCATGCAGGATCGTCGGCAGCACGACGCTGCGCGCCGGCAGGTTGATCCCCGCGGCCAGCGTTTCCGTACAGATGCAGACCGAGAGGAGCTTCTGCTGGAACAGTTCCTCCACGATCAGGCGATACTTCGGCAGCACGCCGGCGTGGTGGATGCCGACGCCGCGCAGGAGGATCTGCTTGATCTTGGGGCCGGCGCCCTGCGACCAGTCGTGCGATTCGATGGCGTCGATCAGGCGGTCCTGCTGACCGGGGGCGAGGAGGGCCTTCCCCTTCATCTGTTCGGCGACGTTCCAGCAGATGTCGCGGTTGAAGCAGAAGACCAGCGCGGGCGTCTTCCGCAGTGCGGCATCGCCGGTCGCCATCTCCTCCAGCAACTCGAACAGGTACATGTCGCCGACCCACTTGAAGGTCAGCGGCACGCGACGCTCCGTACTCTCGACCAGCGTCAGCTTGCGACCCTGCCGGGCGTCGAGCCAGTAGGCGAACTCGGCGCTGTTCCCGACGGTCGCCGACAGCAGCATGGTCCTCACATGCGCGGGCAACAGCCCCAGCGACAGTTCCCAGACGATGCCCCGTTCGAGATCGTTGAAGCTGTGGAACTCGTCCATCACGACGGACGAGACGTCGGCGAAGTCGAAGGCCTCGGTATGCAACAGGCGGTTGAACAGGATCTCCGCGACGACGACCAGGACCGGCGCGTCGGGATTGATCCGTCGGTTGCCGGTGACCAGGCCGATCTTGTCCTCGGAGAAGCCCCAGCGGACGGCGGCCTCGCGCAGTTCGCGGAACTTCTGATCGGTAAGCGCGATCAGCGGCGTGGTGTAATAGGCCTTCGTTCCGCGGCGAAGGGCCTCGTAGATCGCCCCCTCGGCGATGAGGGTCTTGCCCGTGCCGGTCGGCGCGGTGACGAGCACGCCCTGGTTCTTGTCGGAGAACCATTCGAGGAGCGCCCGTTCCTGAACGGGGTAGGGCTCGTAGGGGAGCGCCTCGAAGTATTCGAGCGCGATTTCCCCTCGCGAAGGCTTATCGGACATGAGCAGGTCAGGCGGCGGCGAAAGCGGCGAAACGCTGATTCTATCGGCGCTGCCGGGAGAGCGCCCCGGTAGATGTCGTTCTCCCACCTGAGCGGGGGGCGAGAGTCCCCCGAGCGTCAATCGAACGAACGCGCCGAACCTCCGGGGGACTTTCGTCCCCCGCTCAGAAAAAGACGTCGCGCGATCCAACCGGGGAACAGCCGCGTAGAGAAGAGCAGGGGAGGCCTGAACCTTCGATCCTCCGATACCGATCGATCACGTGCCGCCAAGGAGGAATGCAGGCATGCTTCGACTCTTTCGAGCGCTCGTTGCCGAGGGCCTGGGCCTGGGCGGACTCATCTGGGCCATGACGCTGTTTTCCGGCGCCGACGTCAAGTCGATCGACGCCCCCCGCTTCGGAACGGTTTCGTTCGAGTCGCAGGAAACCGTCACCCTGCGCAAGCCGGCGATTTACGCCTCGCTCGAACCGCCGGCGGAGCGGCAGTCCGAAATGCAGTTCGAATCGCCCGTCGCGTCGCAGGAATCGACGTTCTTTCGCGGGACGGATTCGCTGCTGGAACGCCCTCGTTATTGACGACGACGAAAATCGACGAGATCCGATTCACTCCGCGTTAGAATGAACGAAGCGACAAGCTTCGGCGCGGAGACCGTCGAGTGGATTTCGAGTGGGACGAACGTAAGGCGGCGTCGAACGCGTCCAAGCATGGAGTCACGTTCGACGAAGCGTCGACCGTCTTCTTCGATCCGCTTTCCGTGACGTTCGACGATCCGGACCATTCGCGCGACGAAGATCGTTTTCTGCGACTCGGAACTTCGACGCAGGGCGCCTACCTGATCGTCTCGTACGTGCATCGAACTGAAACGATTCGGATCATCAGCGCGCGGCGGATGACGCCCCGTGAAAGACGACGCTACGAAAATGAATGAACCGCTCGAAGACGATCTTCGTCCCGAATACGACGACGCCGTTCTCGGGACGGGCGTACGAGGCAAGCATCACGTCGACCCGGCGACGGCGCGCTACGTCGTTCGCATTCCGCTCGAACTGCGCCGAGCGTTTCCGACCGACGAAGACGTCGAGAACGCGCTGCAACTGGTCGTAAAGCTCCGAGCTCTGCTCGCGTCGTCCGCGACGCCCGGCGCTCCGACCGACCCCCGGGAGCCGGCAGTTCCTGGTCCGACGCGCTGACGCAGGAATCGCCGTACCTCCGCGGGACGGATTCGCTATTCGAGCGGTACCGTATCATCGGCGGGCTTCCGACTCTGGACGTAGAGCCAGAACGCGAACGCGAGAGCGCCGCCGAGCAGCAACTGCGTCGCGAGCGTTCCGATGACGAACGTGTTCCACGCGGCCGGGTCAGGAGGTTCATAGCGCATTCGCGGCGGAACCAGAGACCTCGATAGAAACGCTCCGGCGAACGCCGCGACAGGGACCGAAACGCCCGAGACGATCCAGCAGCGTATCCATCGGATGCCGCCGTTCGAACACGCGCGCAGCACGCCAGCCTGAGCCGACGCGATTCCGACAGCGCTCGCCGCCACCCCTGCCATCCATGGCGTTTCCTCGGTCCATGGCGCTCCGACCGCCATGAAGACGCCGAGGTACGCCAGGTACATTGCGACGAACGACGCCGCTCCCCATCCGGCGCTGATCAGGAGCGGGGCGAAGACCCTTCCTGGACGCGATCCGACGCTATCGATCTTGCCTCGTTCGTTTCCGAACGAGGCGTAGGGATTCGACTCGCGGATTTCGCTGTCGTCCTCGCTACGGATCACGTCGGTACGCTCGACACTTCCGATTCCCGCTCGAACGTGAACCCGCTCTCGTCGTGATCGACGATCAGCCGCGTGCCGGCGTCCATCTGCTGACGCAGGAGTTCGGTCGCGAGCGGGTTTTCGAGCCGCTGCTGGATCGACCGGCGGAGGGGCCGGGCGCCGTAGGTCGGGTCGTACCCTTCGCGTCCGATCGCGTCGCGAGCGGCAGGCGTCACGATGAGGTCGATGCCCTGGGTTCGAAGTCGCTTCGCCAGATTGTCGATCTGCAGGTCGACGATCCGCCGGATCTGATCGCGCTTCAAAGGCTTGAAGACGATCGTCTCGTCGATGCGGTTCAGGAACTCCGGCAGGAACCGTGCGCGGAGCGCCGTCTGGAGAGCCTGCCGGATCTCTTCGTCGCTGCCCCCCTCTTCGGTCACCTGCTGGATGGCCTGGCTTCCCACGTTGCTGGTCATCACGACCAGCGTGTTGGAGAAGTCGACCGTTCGGCCCTGACTGTCGGTCAGTCGACCGTCATCGAGAACCTGCAGCAGGATGTTGAAGACATCCTGGTGGGCCTTCTCCATCTCGTCGAGCAGAATCACGCAGTAGGGGCGCCGACGGACCGCTTCGGTCAGGCGACCCCCTTCTTCGTACCCGACGTAGCCGGGCGGGGCGCCGATCAGCCGGCTGACCGAGTGGCGCTCCATGTACTCGCTCATGTCGATGCGGACCATCGCCTGATCGTCGTCGAACAGGACCTCGGCCAGCGCCTTGCAGAGCTCCGTCTTGCCCACGCCGGTCGGTCCCAGAAACAGGAACGACCCCATCGGGCGGTGCGGATCCTGCAGGCCGCTGCGACTGCGACGGACCGCGTTCGAGACGGCGGCGACCGCTTCGTCCTGACCGACGACACGCTGGTGCAGGCGTTCCTCCATGACGAGCAGCTTCGCCCGTTCGGTTTCGAGCATCCGCGAGACCGGGATGCCGGTCCAAGCGCTGACGACCTCGGCGATCTCGTCCTCGGTCACTTCTTCGGACAGCAGGCGCTTCTTCTCGCCGTCCTGCGAAGCCTTCTCTTCGGAAGACTTCTCGAACGAAGCGATCCGTTGTTCGATTTCCTCGCGCTGCCGCTGGAGTTCGTAGAGCTGGCTGTATTCCGACTCCGTGACGCGCTCGCCCGAGGCAGCCCGTTCGCGGATCTTGTCGTACTGCCGTTCGTAGTCGGCGACGACCGCTTCGAGGTCTTTGCGCAGCGACTGCACGTCGGTCATGCCGAGTTTCTCGGCATCCCACTGCTCGCGCAGCGAAGCCAGCTCGCGTTCGAGCTTCTCCATCTCGTCCTGGACTTCTTCCAGGCGCTCGACGGCGGACTCTTCCGTCTCGTCGCGCAGCTGCCGCGCGGCCAGTTCAAGCTGCGTCAGGCGCCGCTGAACCTTGTCGATTTCCTCGGGCACGCTGTCCCGTTCCATCGCGATCTTGCTGGCCGCTTCGTCGACGAGGTCGATCGCCTTGTCGGGCAGGAAGCGGTCGGCGATGTAGCGATGCGACAGCTCGGCGGCGGCGACGAGCGCCGAATCCTTGATCTTCACGCCGTGGTGGGCCTCGTAGCGAGGCTTCAGCCCGCGGAGGATCGAGACGGTGTCCTCGACCGACGGTTCCCCGACGAAGACGGGCTGGAAGCGGCGTTCGAGCGCGGCGTCCTTCTCGATGTGCTGGCGATACTCGTCGAGCGTCGTCGCCCCGATGCAGCGCAGCTCGCCACGCGCGAGCGCGGGCTTGAGAAGCTGGGCCGCGTCGCTGCTCCCCTCGGTCTTGCCGGCGCCGACGACGGTGTGGAGCTCGTCGATGAACAGGATGATGCCGCCGTTCGACTCTTCCACTTCGCGCAGCACGGCCTTCAGGCGCTCCTCGAACTCGCCGCGGAACTTCGTCCCGGCGATGAGGGCGCCCATGTCGAGGGCGATCACCTTCTTGTTCTTCAGCGACTGCGGCACGTCGCCCTGGACGATCCGCTGGGCGAGCCCTTCGACGATGGCCGTCTTCCCGACGCCCGGTTCGCCGATGAGGACGGGGTTGTTCTTGGTCCTGCGCGAGAGCACCTGTACGACCCGGCGGATTTCGGCGTCGCGGCCGATCACCGGGTCGAGCTTCTTCTTCTCGGCCTTGGCGACCAGATCGACGCCGAATTTCTCGAGCGCCTGAAGCTTGTTTTCGGGGGTCTGGTCGGTCACACGCGAACTCCCGCGGATGGTCTTCAGCGTCTGGAGCACGTCATTCTCGCGGACGCCGTGCATTTCCAGTAGGCGTTTCGCGGGCGACTCGATCTTGGTGAGCGCGAGCAGCAGATGCTCCGTCGAAACGAACTCGTCCTTGAAGCGTTCTAGCTCCTTGGCCGACTGCTCGAGAATCTGCATCGTCTCGCGGTCGGGCTGCGGCGCCGTGCCTGACGACCCGATCCCGCCGGACGCCTTAGGCAGGCGCGCGAGCTCCCCTTCAAGCAGCGCCCTGAGCTTGTCGGCGGGAACGTTCAGCTTGTCGAGAATCGCCCGGGCGATGCCCTCCGAATCGGAGAGCAGGGCGAGCAGCAGGTGAGCGGACGTGATCTGCGGATTGCCCGCGTCCTGGGCGGCGGACTGTGCCGACGCGACGGCGGCCTGCGCCTTTTCCGTCAGTTTGTCGAAGCGAAAAGCCATGGAAGAACCTCCTTACGTCCGCGTACCCCTACCGGGGCTCTTGCGGCGCTTTACGTTGGATGCAGCATCCGACGGCGAGGTTGCGATCGGTCAATGATTTCGCAAGTTCCTGTAGGGCGCCTGCCCTACAGAAATCACGCGACGTACGTCTCCCGCAGCGCCGTCAGGATCGCGGAGACGAGGCCGGAGTAATTCTCGCCGAACGCGACATTGTCCTGTTGGCCCGTCAGCAGATCCTTGATTTGGCAGACGCCTTCGGCGAATTCGTTGCCGCCCGCGATCAGCGCCAAGCGGAAGCCCTTCCGGTCGGCGTATTTCAATTGCTGACCGACCTTTTTCGCCTCGGGATAGACCTCGCACCCGACCCCGTGATGCCGCAGGGCAGTCGCCATCGCGAAGTAATCGCAAAGCCGGCTGGCGTCGAACTGCGTAATCAGCACGGGCGCCGTGGTCTGGACCTTCTCCAGGAGCTTGAGTTCCTCCAGCGCCGCGAGCAGTCGGTCGAGACCGAGCGACGCGCCGATGCCGGGAAGTTGCTGCTTGGTGTAGAGCTCGGCGAGATTGTCGTAGCGCCCGCCCGAGCAGATGCTGCCGATCGCCGGCAGGTCGTCGAGCCGAGTTTCGAAGATCACGCCGGTGTAGTAGTCGAGTCCCCGGGCGATCGCGACGTCAAGTTCCATCCGCTCCGGCGCGACGCCGGCGGCCCGTGCGACCTTGAAGATCTCTTCCAGATTGGCGACGCCCGCCTCGCCGACTTCGCTGCCGGCGACTTCTTTGGCGACCAGCATCAGGCGACTTTCGACGTCGAGGCGTTCCGCCTTCTCCAGCAGGCAGAACCGCAGGACGCGCGCGGCGTCCTCGCCCGACAGGCCGACCTTGTCCTGAAGCTCGTTCGCGACGGCGTCGACGGTCATCTTGTCGAGCTTGTCGATGCAGCGAAGGACGTCAGCCGCGCGGTCGGCGACGCCCAACTTCGCCAGCACGCCGTTCAGGGCTCCGCGGTGGTTGATGCGGATCGTGAATCGTTCGAGGCCGATCGCACGCAGCAGTTCGTGAATGACGACGACGGTCTCCGCGTCGGCGGCGACGCTTTTCGTGCCGATCGTGTCGAAGTCGCACTGCATGAACTCGCGATAACGTCCGCGGTGGGTGTTTTCTCCCCTCCAGACCGTCGCCATGTGGTAGCGCTTGAAGGGCGTCCCGAGCGCGTCGATGTGCTGGGCCGCGAACCGCGCGAGGGGTACGGTCAGGTCGAACCGCATGCCGACGTCGCGACCGCCGTGATCCTGAAAGCGGTACATCAGGCGATCGGATTCGTCGCCCCCCTTGCCCTGCAGGATCTCCAGATACTCCAGCGCCGGCGTGTCGATCGGGGCGAAGCCGAACGAGCGATAGACCCGCTTCGCCGTTTCGATGATTCGCTCGCGCGGGATCATCTGCTCCGGCAGGAAGTCGCGAAAGCCCTTGAGCGTTCTCGGTTCGATCAGCATGCGGAGAAAACCGTCGTAGGTTCTGCGAACTTCGAAGTTCCAGGCGAGCGGAGGGCGTCAGCCGTCCGCGTCATCGCTTCTTGCGTACGCGTCGCGTCGGCGCTGCGAACGTTCGCGTCAGTTCAGAATCGGAAACGCGACCGGGCGCGGACTGCGGATGGCGTTGGAACTGGCGAGCGAGAAGCGGGCGTCGACGAACTCGTCCAGTTGCTCCGCGGTCTCGAAGTATTGCTCGTACGTCCAGTCGTCTTCGTACTCGCAGTCGTCGGTCGCGTACGCCCGGCAGATCTGCGGACGCGTCTCGTAGACGCCGCAGCGACCGTCGGATTGCAATTTCTTGCAGGCCGTGTGGACCATCAGGTACCAGACGCCGTCGTCGACGAAGAGCGTCGTCTCGCCATGCAGCAGGTACCAGCGGAGATAGTCGAAATCGCCCCGCTCCTCCGGCGTATCGATCGGCAGCGCGAAGTACCGGCAGCACTTGGCCGTGCAGAAATCGCACAGACAGGCGCCGGCCGGAATCTGTTCGCGGCGGGGCTTGAGCAGTCGGGGCTTCCGCAAGGCCAGCGTCCTTTCGCCGAGCGAGATCGTCATCGAATCGAGGCTTCGCCCGCTCCGGTCCGATTGTCAGTCGGAACGGACGAGAGCGGAGATTTTACCCTTGATCTATCGATCGCACACCGACTCAAAGGCCGCGGGACTGCTTTCGGCCTGAGTACATGCGGTTGTTGAGGACAGCGCACTCTTCGGCGATGAGGTCAGGTGCCCGATTACCACACGTGCCACTGAGTCCGAACTAAGTCCAGGAAGTGTTCGTAATCTTCGACCGCCCGTTGCAACTCGCTGTCTCGGCCATTGAACAAACCGGCGCCGGTCAGTGACGCCATCACGTGAGGCGATAACGACCGAAGGAAAGTCTTCCCAATGCCTTCTTCGTCAGAGACTTGGCGATCTCTCCAGATGAATGATCCTACCGGTCCCCACGCTCGATCCCGTTCTCGCCGACCGTCTCCAAAACTTTCGACAAGACCAGTGAAGTATTCAAAGCGATCGAATTCCTTCTGAAAGCTAGTCCGCAGCAGTGTAATCCCCGTCAACTTTGATGTCAGGACGTCGAGCACGCGATCAGAAACAGGCGTGTAGCGCTCGCTTGCACCACCGACTACATATTTGTTCCAGGCCTGTCTGCTGTTTGATTTCCAGCGATATACATGGCTGGCGAGCCTCGAGGCATTATTCATTTCCGTACGCTCGCAATCCCTTAGAAGCGTGCTCAGCGTGACGAATCCGGCGTTGTGAAATGCCGCGATTCCCACCGAGTAGATTGCGAGAAGGCTTGGATAGTTACGCAAGTCGATGAAGAGCTTGTTCCCGCTCCAGCTCTTTTCTTCCTCGTAGACGTTCGAGATTCCCTCGATACATTCTTTTATTAATTGCTGCTGTTGCTCGGTGCCCCAGAATCCCAAGACAGACAGCATAGGCAGGATTGGCGTCATCGTCTCTTCATAGTCTGCCACCCTCTTCAAGAAGTCGTCGTCCGTAAACTGACCTTGGACGCGAAAGCGATCACTGCGGAGCTCGTCACAAACACCGCGAAGCTGACGCATGACTAAACTTCGCAAGCTCGCCGGTCGCGACTGCTCTAGGTAGTCCTGGACTTCCTGAGCGATCGCCTCTGGAGTCACTACGTCAGCGTGGCGAGCAGCCGACGAGACGAGAGGTGGCGGCGATTGGCTATTCAACGCGGCACTGACGATTTCCCGCACTTCGGAGAGCGAAGCAGCGTTTTGGAGCGAAGCGTCCATTGAATTCAGCCGGACGCCCGACAGTCCGGCGCGACCCATCACCAGAACCGCCACGCGTCGACAGAAGTCGATGTCGCTGTTAATGGCGCCGTCGCGCGAAATCGTCGAGAGCCGCGCAAGGGTGACGTCCTTGTTTGCATCGATATCGATGATTTTCGGAGTGCAATCCGACAAGAGAATAATATTACCGGCGTGTAGATCCCCATGTGCTAGACCTCTCTTGTGCATGTGTTCGAGTCCGTCAAGAACACCGGCACAGATCCGCCTCGCCTCTTGCTCGCTAAACCGATCGCCGCCTATACGTGCGCCTAGCGTCTCACCTTCGAGCCACTCCATCACTGCTGCTGAAAGATTGTCACCGACATCTTTTATGGACACGGTCGTGACGAGATGGATCGTCACGATATTGGGATGCCCCGCTACGCGAGCAAGTGCTTTGGCATGAGCAACGGCGTCCGCGGCTCGCGGCCAGTCCGGTTTGATAATCTTGACGGCGACAATCCGGTCTACCGACTTCTGACGTGCTCGATAGATACGTCCGTACAAGCCGCTGTTGACGGCTTCGATAATTTCGATGTCCGATTCGTCCATTGCGTTCACGGCCCAGTAAAGTCGCACAACCGTTGTTCGGCCGAGCGTAAGTTACGAAGTTGACGCTCGCGCACAGGTCCTAGTCTCGCGTCTTCGCTTCGTGCGGAAACTCGATATCGTCGATTCGATTACGGAGGGCGTGGTACGCCTTGTCCCAGGCAGGGTCGCCGCTTGATTTCACGCCCGGGGTCTCAATACCGTAGATCTGGCACGTGTAGAGCGTGCAGAGCGGACGAAGATGGGGCGGGACGACGCAACCATGCTCGCCCAGAAAGGGGAGCGTCGCATGCCCCGTGTCGACCAGGTCGACGCCCCATTCCTCCTTGGCGTAGTGCCGGGCCGTCTCGCAGTATTCCCAGTGGCAGCAGGCCCAGGGGACGCGGCAGCGTCCGCACTCGGGCCGCGTCATTTCGGCCATCTCCTGCATCAGGGGGATGAGTTGCGGGTCTTTCATGGAACGATGTCGCGTCGGAGAGAGGAGGAGACTCTCTCGATCGCCGAGTCCCGCGGAAGACCCATTGTCGCAGACGATGGCCAATCGCGGGCGACCGCCGATCGCCGCGACGGAAGAAGCCGCGATATTTCGGCCCAGGCGAACTGCGACAGGCCGTTCGGAATGCCGAACTCTTTCCAATCCCGCGCCGGCGAGGCGCGGTCGAGCGTAAGCGACGCTCTCAGCAGAAATTACAGAAAGTGGTCAGGGGCGGGATCGAACCGCCGACACATGGATTTTCAGTCCATTGCTCTACCAACTGAGCTACCTGACCGTGCGGTCGCGACGCTCTTGGAGCGGCGCAACGACGGCAGCTCGCGAACGGGGTTCGCCACGCCACGGGTCGCGCCCGAAGGCGGAAACGGAGGCGAAGCTGTCGCTCGCGGAGCGAAATCTTAATAGCCGAATCGCCCGGGGGGAAGGGGATCGGAACGCGTCGCAAGTGAGGGCGCCGGGGCTTGAACCCGGGACCCACGGATTAAAAGTCCGTTGCTCTACCGACTGAGCTACGCCCTCGCTGTTCCGGCCCTCGTCCTGTCGGAATGGCGGCATGCCCGACGAGTTCCAGACGAACGGTTAAGGATACCCCCTGACGGCCCCCGGGCAAAGCCGCCCAGACTCGGAGAGGGCAGGAGCGGAACAGGTTCGGGCGATTCGATTCCGGACCCGGGATGGGGGCGAAAACGGCTGACTTCGACAGGCGACGGGGCTCTTTCAGCGCGACCAGCCGGCCGAGCGGGCCTGGATCGGACCGCGGCGGATCATGGCTCGCGAATCGGTCCGTTCCGTCGGTTCGATCGCCGGCGGCATTCCCAGCGAAGGATCCCGCGCCGGCTTCTTCGTCGACGACTGGGGCGGGGGCGGGACAGGATCGGAATCCGCCGGCAGGGCCGGCTGAGCCGTGTCCACGATGACGGTCTCGTCGGAAGGATCCCAGAGCCATTCGGGAAGCGAATTCGTGCCGTAGGACGCGTCGTACTGTCCCCGGTCGGGATAGCCGCCCGGCATCAGCCCGTCGGGCCGTCCGCCGGCGTGTGCGAGTGCGTGTCCGCGATGTCCGTGTGCAGACGCGCCATGGCCTTGCGACCCGAGCGAGGTCGACCCGGGCAGATGCGGGCCGCCGGTCCGCGGAGGAGCGTGGTAGCCGTCTCCCCAGCCGAGGCCCCAGAACCGATTCGACCACTGTCCGCCGTCAGCCAGCAGCGGCGCTGCCGACGCGAGCGTCAGAATCGCGACGGACGCGGACTTCCTCAGGCGGATCTTCATGGCGACTCTTTTCGGGCACGCGAAGCTGAACGACGCGGTGGCAACCTCTCACTGACGTTCGATATCGGCGCCAGCGCCAGCCAGTACGGAGCGACAGCGACCGCCGATACGGCGATTCGAGGAAACTCGCGTCGAACGCGCGACGTGCGAAAAGAGCGACGCAAAATCGTGTGGCGCACGCATTTCCCGTCGCTCCGGTTGCGACAGATAGGGCGTGTCGCTTCGACGTTGGGCGAAGTCGACCGATGGACACGGAGGGCTGACACCCTCCGCTCGCCAGGGAACGTAGTCCCGCGGAAGTTCGAAACGCTCGCGCAGATACGAAAACAGCCGGTCGCGTCGTAACGCGCCGGCTGTCGAATTCTTCTGACCGTCGTACCGCGAGGAGACTCGCTCAGGGGTACTCGTACGCCTCGTTGTCCGGATTGAAGTCCTGGTCGGTGAGGCCGACGTTGAACTTCAGATCGGTGTAGGTGTACTCCTCTTCGAGCTGCGCCTTGCCGCCCTGTTCCTTCGGCCAGCTATAGGCGGCGTACCGGATCGGGACGCGATACTCGTCGTCGATGAAGATCTGGGCGATGTGGAAGTCGAAGTAAGGACGCTCGACTGGGTGCGTCACCTGGAGAACGGTGCAGACGCGGTCGTTGATCTTGGCGTTCTTGAAGAACTTGACCTCGCACTCGTCGCGATTGCGGTCGCGTTCGCCCTTCTCGATCAGCTTGACGACCAGGTTTTCGATGCCCGCGTCGGTGATGGGATAGCGGTTGCCCGACATCGCCAGCCAGCCGTTCGGGTCGAGGTTGGCCCGCACGAGGCCCTTCCACCCGGTTTCGTGGGCGACGAGGTAGTTGTTGTTCTGACCCTCGACGTAGATCACTTCCCGCCCGGCGACTGCCTGAGGCTTCAGGAACTTCAGGTAGATGCTGAAGGGGGTCGTGATCTTGCCTTCCTGGACCCGACGATTGCGGATCTTGAACGACATGAACTCCTGCTCGGTGAGCGCGCCGTCGACGCGCTCCCGCTTGACCATCACGCCCGTGTAGTCGTTCATCGACTCGCGGACCTGCTTCAGACCGTCGTAGGCGATCTGAAGCGCCGGATCGAGAGGATGCGCGGGCGGAGCTTCGGCGCCGGCATCCGACTTGGAAAGCCGGAAGACCGGCTCCTGCAGATCGGTGCGGGGAAGCTTTTCCTGAGCGACGGCGATCGAGCCGAACGCAGCCAGACCGACGACGGCCCAGCGATAGCATGAAAGCGCCTTCATGCCTTGGGACTCCTTTCGTAAGGCACACGCGGATAAGTGGGGAGCGCCGGAACGCTTCATGCGCCGGCGGCATCTCCGCTCTCTTCGTTATCGCGTTCGGCGGCGACTCGAATTGAGCCGAGTTCCCGATTCCGGTCGGTTCTTGTCCCGATCCGATCGGAACAATCGGCGCGACCGATCCCGCGCGCTGATGGGAAAGCTACTGAAAACGGGCCCGCAAGGCCAGTTCAGTTCGTCCGGCCGGTGAGCGTCTCTCCGACCTCTCCCGAGGTCGAGGGAGCTTCGACGACGGCGGGGATCTCGAAAATGAAGGAGCTGCCCGATCCGACGTCGCTCTGCACGACGATCCGCCCGCCATGCTCGTGCGCGATCTTCTGGCTGACCGGCAGGCCGAGCCCGGTGCCGCGAGAGCCCTTGTTCGACTCGAAGATCGAGAAGATTCGCTTGATGTCTTCGGGCGCGATGCCTTCGCCGTCGTCCTTCACGATCACGCGCAGTCGCGGCGGGTCTTCGACCTTTTCGACCAGCGTATCGACCCGACCCCCGTCGCTTTCGCGGCAGGCGTCGATGGCGTTGGTGACCAGGTTCAGGATGGCCCGATGAACGGCCTCGGCATCGAAGAGGTGCTTTCCGAGTCCGGGAGCGGGCTGGAAGGTGAGGACGACGTTGAAATCGTTCGCCCGGGCCTGCATCAGCTCCACGACATCGGCGACCGCCTGGTTGAGGTCGCCCGGGGTCCGTTCCGGCTCGCGTTCCTTGCTGTAGGAGAGCATGTCGAGGACGAGACCGGAGATGCGATCCTGGTTCCGTTCGACGAACTCCCAGCCCTTGCGGATTTCGTCGAAGGACTGCCTCTTGAGGCCCTCCTGAATCAGGTAGCTGCCGCCGCTGATTCCCTGGAGGATGTTCTTGACGTGATGCGACAGGACGGCAACGGTCTGACCGATCGCGGCGAGACGCTCCGACTGCACCATCGCGGAGTAGAACGAGGAATCCTCGACCGCGAGCGCGGCCTGATGTCCGATCGCGACGGTCAGCTTCAGGTGGTCCTCGGAGAACTTCGACGAGGGGCGCTGGAGGATTTTCCCGGGCGAGACGAAGGTGTCGATGTAGATGACGCCGACGATGCCGTAGCGCCCCTGCATGGGGACGCAGATGGCCTCGTGGACGGCCTGCTGGAGGATGCTCGCCCCCGCCTCCCAGCGCGAATCTTCCTGCGCGTCCGAGGTGAGGATCCCCTCCTTCTTCTCGAGCACGTAATCGAGGATCGTGCGACTGATCTCGAACTTGTCCTGACGTCCTTCGCCCTGGCGGGTGCGAACGGCGCGGGGCCGGATCCCTTCGCCGTCGGGATCGAGCAGCAGGATGCAGCCCCGGTCGCATTCGACCCATTCGAAGATCAGTCCGAGGATCTTGTCCAGCAACTGGTCGACGTCGAGCGTGTGACTCACCGCCATCGCGGTGAGGTACATGACCTGCAGGTCGCCGCGCAGTCGGGCGAGAAACGGATTTCGCGACGCTTCGACTTCCCGTGCGGAGACGATGCGGGAGCCTTCGTCGCGGGTCACCGAATGAAGGATGCGGGAGCCGTCGCTTTGTTCGGAGATGACCGCGCTCGAGCGATCGGCGGCGACGATGTCGACCTTGGGGAGAGGCGCTCGCCCGGCCGAGGCGACGTTATGCGTGAACAGCAGGAGCGTGCGACCGAGCTGGATGTGATCGCCGTTCTTCAGGTCCCGCCTGGTCGTTTTCTTCTGATTGACCAGGCAGCCGTTCGCGCTTTCCAGGTCGACGAGGACGTAATCGCTTCCCTGACGCCGGACCTCCGCATGTCGGCGGGAGACTTCGGAGTCGTGGATCTGGACGCGGTTTCCCGCGTCGCGACCGATGGTGGTCACGTCTTGGGAAAGCTCGAAGATCTTTCCCTGGTCGTTGCCGCGCGCCACCCAGAGCGTCGCCGTTCCCACCGAATCTCTCCGTCCTTGATGCCTCGCCCGCGTTCGCGGCACGTTTTCCGAACGCGTATCGCATCGGCCGAGCTTACCGCAATGATCGCGGGTCCCGATGCGAACCGCCGTCAGTATATCCGCAAGACGTCGCGCGGACGCTCAGGCGAACCGGGCGCCCGATTCTTCTAAAACTTCTTCCGAACCGTCCTGCATCGCGTCGCGTAGAGGCTCGATTGGGGATGTTCGAGGCTGCCTCGATCGCGCCGGAAAAATCGGAAGAATCGCTACTTCCGGACGCGAGGCGGGGACGACGAGAGCCGATAGGAAAGTACGCGTCTCGATCGGCAGCCTCACGGCGGCCAGATCCGAGGCTCCGCCGCTCGCGCGGGGACCCCTGACAAGAAACTGATCTTTACGCCGCCGCCGGACGCGGGCCAGAATGCGTCTGACGTGCGAAATCCGGTCGAAACGATTCGCTGAAGCAGCGGTCGTTTCGGCAGGGGAGAAGCGGATCGGGGACGAACGAACGTTCGCACCCGGGGCCTTCTCTCGACGGCCAACGCCAAGAGAAATGCAGGGATCCGCAAGGAGCTGGATCTCTTTCCGAACGTCGCAAAGGAGTGCGAAAGTGAAGTTCTCGCGTACCGGTTGGTTCTGCGTCGCGGCCGCTTGTTGTGCGACGTTCGGCGGGCTCTCGACCGCCAGCGCTCAGGCCCCGGCGACGGCTGCTGCCGCGCCCGCCGCGCCGAAGCAGGTCGTCGTCATCGACATCGCCAAGGTCTTCAAAGAGTTCAAGGCGTTCAACGGCCAGATGGAGTCGATGAAGGCCGAGGTCGACGCTTATGAGGAATACCTCAAGGGCAAGCAGGTCGAGCTGCAGGCCCTCGTCGAGGAGCGGGGCAAGTTCACCGCGAACTCGGACGAGTACAAGGCGAAGGATCAGCAGATCCTGCAGATCCAGTCGCAGACCTCGGTCGAAGCGACCACCAAGCGGAAGGAGTTCATGGAGAAGGAGGCGCAGATCTACTACTCCCACTACCTGATCATCCTCCGCACGATCGACGATTTCGCTGCCCGCAACGGCATCACGCTGGTGCTGCGGTACAACAGCGAACCGATCGATCCGCTGAACCGCCAGTCGATTCAGCAGGGCGTCAACAACGCGATCGTGTTCCAGCGTTCCTGCGACATCACGAACTTCGTGATCAAGACGCTGAACCCGCAGACCCCGGCGTCGACCGCGCAGGGCACCGTCATTCCGGGCGGCGTTCCTCGCTGAACGAGTAGCCTTCGGCTCTCGGCGGCGATCGGAGACTTTCCGATCGCCTGACAGGAACTAGGACCGCGGCGTCGCTTGCTGAGCGATGCCGGGTCCCTGGTGCGATCGCAGTCGTTCCTCCGAACGACGCCCCCGCTCGCCGCGGGCTCTCGTCGATCGCATCGAAGTCGGAACGCAAGCGGGTTGGCGTTCGACGTCCGATTCAGGTTCCGGCTTGCCAGAAAGCGGACTTCCGTGCTTGATCCGCCTCGCAGACAGCAGACGATCGCCGCCCCCGCATGCGTCGAGGGGGTCGGTTACTGGACCGGGGCGCCGGTTCGCGTGACCCTGTGTCCCGCTGCCGAGAATACCGGCATTCGCTTCGTCCGGACCGACCTGCCTGGTCGACCGGAGATCCCGGCGCTCGTGGAACACCGGATCGAAGCGCTCAGGCGAAGCAACCTCCGCTTCGGCGGCGCCGAGATCCAGATGGTGGAGCATGTCCTCGCGGCGCTCGCGGGACTCGGCATCGACAACTGCCGCGTGGAAGCGACCTCCGCGGAGCTTCCCGGACTCGACGGCTCTTCGGCAGCTTACGTCCAGGCGATCCTCGACGCCGGCGTGACGCTGCAGCGATCGTTCGTTCGCCCGCTGGTCGTTCAAGAGACGGTTCGGGTCGGCGACGGCGACGCGTGGGTCGAAGCCCGCCCCTGCGACGACGATCAGTTCGCGCTCGACTACATGCTGGAGTTCGAGCCAGGACATCCCATCCCGGACCAGTCGTTCTCCATCCGCCTGACGCCGCACCGGTTCGCTTTGCGTCTGGCCGCAGCAAGGACGTTCGTGACGGAAGACGAGGCGCGGCAACTGCACGCCGCCGGGGTCGCGCGTCACGTCTCGACGAGCGATCTGCTCGTGTACGGTCCGAACGGTCCGATCGAGAACCGTCTGCGTTACGAAGACGAGTGCGTCCGTCACAAGACGCTCGACCTGATCGGCGACCTGGCGCTGTGCGGTCGTCCGATCTGCGGCTCGATCGTCGCCTATCGCAGCGGTCACCGTCTGAACGCCGCGCTCGCGACGGAACTTCTGCGTGCCAGCGCGGTCCAGCAGGAGCGCCGCTGCGGCGTTCGTCTCTCGGCGTAACGCCGCCTGCTCGCTCGCACGTTCAACTCTTGCGCGAGCGATCCGAACCTGGCGCTCCCGCCATGACGCTCGACAGCGAGTAGCGAAGCAGCGCTCCCGCAGGGCGGTCGTCCTCCAGAATCTCGCCGTCGACGGTGAAGACGCGACCGCCGTTGAGCAGCGTTCGCGACGCGAGCAAATCGTAGAGATCTTCCGCCTGGGCATCGTCGGGCGCCGAGTCCTCGAACCGTTCGCCGTCGAAGCGACCCCAGCGTTCTGCGTCGTCACGCAGCAGCAGCACGTCGATCTGACCTCGCTCCGCCGCCGCCAGCATCGTCTCGGGATCGTCCGTCGTGAGATCGGTGGCGATGCGGTCGAGATACCGTTCGCCCGCGGCGCGTCGGTCCTCGTCGAAGATGGGTTCGACCAGTTCCCAGGCCGCCGCGTGCAACTGGCTGGCGTTCAGCAGGTCTGGATTGCCGGGGACGCATTCGCCCACGAGAGCCGCGTAGTGGGAGGTCTCCTTGAAGATCGGGAAGAGATATTCGACCCCTGCGAAGACGAGGGGAAAGCGTTCGACGCCGAAGTAGTCCGACAGCCGGCGATCGATCTCGCGGAAGAACTCCACGATTTCGTTTTCCTTCCGCACGTCGAGATCCGACCCGCCCTGGCCGTTGAAGATGCCGGCCCGCTGGCCTGTCGATTGCGACTGGTGAAAGTCCAGATGCTGGCGGTACTCGTCGATGTTCAGCGCGGTGACGAGATCCGTCGGAAGGCCTTCGGGATGAAGTTCCCGTGCTTCGGCTTCGTCGGCGTCGAACAGCCGTACGGAGTTCATGCTCACGGCGAGGATGTAGAAGCGTCCCTCGCGTTCCGTCGATTGCAGCATCGGTCGCAGATGGAAACGCTTGCCGACGACGAGGCGTTCCTGGAACGGACGCGAAGAGTTGAAGACCTCCACCTCCCCGTTCGCGGCGAAGATCGCGAGTCCTTCCTGGGGGTGACTCCACGAACTGTCGGCGATCACTCGTTCGCGGAGGCTGCCGCCGAAGGTGCGGCGGATTTCGTCAGGCGACCGACCGAGACCGGACAGCCGTCGCTCCGCCTCATCGACGACGTTCGCAAGGCGAATTCGGTTTTGATCGATCTCGCGACCGGCTCGTACAGTCGGCATGTAGATCGAGACGCAGTCCCCGGCGGACGTGGCGGACGCCGCGGATGCATCGAGCAGGCGGCGAAAGTCGGAAGAAGCGAAACGCGTCATGGTCAGAGTCCTTTCGTTTATCGCGGTAACAGATCGGCGGCGTTCGTCAGCGTCGGGATACTCAGGGCGCTGAACCACCCGTTGCGGAGGGGGAGAGGTGCAAACCCTGTTCCGCTGTTCCGATCCCCTCCGATTCCGCGTTGACACGATCGAGAGGGGGGCGGTATCAAATCCGTACGCGCCGTCATGGAACGAAGGCGCCGTCGCTCGTCGCCGATGCCGGAAAA
The DNA here is from genome assembly GCF_056501455.1 of Lignipirellula cremea. Taxonomy (NCBI): domain Bacteria; kingdom Pseudomonadati; phylum Planctomycetota; class Planctomycetia; order Pirellulales; family Pirellulaceae; genus Lignipirellula; species Lignipirellula cremea. The sequence goes on along the minus strand of NZ_CM151415.1, from coordinate 1,820,192 downwards.
GGAATTCCGCGTGAAGCCGCTACGTCTCGCCGTGATCGGCACGGGCCATCTGGGAAAGATTCACGTTCGCCTGGCGCGCTCGATCGACGACGTCGCCCTCGTCGCCGCCGCGGATCCGAGCGAGGCGAACCGTCGCGAAGTCGCCGAGAAGTACGGCGTTTCGACGTACGAAAACTGGCGAGACGTGCTGCCGCTCGTCGATGCCGCGATCGTCGCGACGCCGACGGTGACGCATCACGAGATCGCGTCCGAGGCGCTGAAGCAGGGGATTCACGTCTTCGTCGAGAAGCCGATCACGCTCAGTTCCCGCGAAGCCCGCGATCTGGTCGACCTGGCGCGACGTCAGCAATGCGTCCTGCAGGTGGGTCACGTCGAGCGCTTCAACGCCGCGTTCGCCGCCGCGGAGCCGCATCTGTCGCAGCCGCGGTACATCGAGTCGCTCAGGTCGAGCGGGTACACGTTCCGGTCGGTCGACGTCGGCGTCGTGCACGACCTGATGATTCACGATCTGGACCTGGTCCTGACGCTGGCCGATTCGCCCGTCGTGGACGTCAAGGCGATCGGCATGGCCCTGTTCGGTCCGCACGAGGACATGGCGCAGGCGCGGCTCGAATTCGCGAACGGCTGCGTCGCCAACCTGAGCGCCTCGCGCACGAGCTTTCACGCAGCGCGAACCATGCAGTGCTTCTGCGAACGCGGTTACGCGAATCTCGACTTCGCCGCTCCCGCCGCGACGCTCGTTCGTCCGGTCGAGACGCTCCTCCGCCGGGAGGTGGACATCCATGCCTTCTCCGCGGAAGAGAAGGCCGCCTGCCGCGATCGGCTGTTCCAGGACTGGCTGCCGATGGAGGCGCTGACCCTGGAGCCGGTGAACGCGATTCTGGACGAGCAGCAGGATTTCGTCACCAGCATCCGGTCGAAGCGCGACCCGCGCGTCACCGGCGAACACGGACTGCGGGCGGTCGAGACCGCGGAACGGATCCTCGACGCGATCGCGGATCATCGCTGGAGCGACGAGTTCGGCGGACCGACCGGACCGCACGCCGTTCCGCGACCGGCAATTTCCCGGGTCGGGAGCGAGCGGCCGACCGTGCGAAAGGCCGGCTGACCTTGGCGCGAGCGTGAGCGACGTTCGGCTCCCTCTAAACCAGAGCCGGCATGGCGTTTGCTCCTTTCAGGGGGAATGTCGTGCTGCGTGCGCGTTCATTGAACTCGCCGCAGCCCGCAAGTCTCCCGGGAGTTAACCGCCATGCGTCGCCGATCGTTTACCGCTCTCGCCAGTTCGACCGGACTTTCGCTTTCGCTCGTCGCGAGCGCGTGGGGGCAACAGGATCCGCCTTCGGACGCTCCGCCCCCGCCTCCCGCTCCGTCCGCCGTCGAAGCCCCCGCACCGCAGCCCGTTCCGCTTCCCCGGGTCTTTTCCGGACCGCCTGTGGACGCAGCGAAGGCCAATGACGACCCCGCGACGGTGCGGACGGAGATTCGCGCCACGCTGGTCGAACTGGCCCGGCTGGCCCAGGAAGTGGAAGCGCTCGACGAGTCGACGCCCGTTCCTCCGAATGCCACGCAATTGCGTCAGCGCGCGTTGCTGCAGGTTCGCAAGAACTGGAAAGACGCGACCGACCGGACGGCCCTGCTGCCGGAGAACGATCGCGCCGCGTACGAACCGGCGATTGGGGTGTGGGACAAGGACGTCGTGACGTCGGCGGAGCTTCAGGCCGCGATCGACGAACTTCCGGCAGCGACCGCGACCGCGTCGCCTGCGGAGACGGCAGTCGTCGTGCCGACCGAAGTTCCGCTGAAGACGAAGACCATCGAGGCCGTCTCGGCGGAACTGACGCGCCCCAACGACGCGGCTTTTCCCGCGGAATGGGACGGGACGTTCGACGCGACCGTCAGTCGTTACGTCTTCGACGACGTCGTCGAGATGCGCGACGCGCAGGGCCTGATTCAGATCGTGCCGTTTCGCGCCGAATGGGCGTTCGCCGACGGCGCCTGGCAACTCGCCTTCCTGCGGGTGAACGGCGAAATCGCGATCGAGCGAGAGCTGGTCTCCGCGATTCCCGCAGGCGACCGACCGGCCCTGGTCTACGTCGATCGTCAGCCGGAAGCCGACCGCGTCGCCGTCGGAGCGAGAAAGGCCGTCAGCGATCTGCGCGGCGCCTATCTCGGCTACCGCAACTTCCTCGAAACGAGCCGGACCTGGACCATGGCCGACGGAACGACGTTTCAGGCGAAGTTGGTGAGCGCCGCTCCGCAGGCGAACGGTGCCGTCGCGAAGCTCCAGACGTTCGACAAGCCGGCGACGGCAGTGCCACTCGTCAATCTGTCGGTCGCCGATCAGGACTACGTCGTCGCCTGGATGACCGAAAACGCCGCAGGCGTCACGCCGACGATTACGGCGCCGTAAGCAGGCGCGAAGCGTCGAAAACCTCGTCGAGCCCGCTGTCCACGACGATCGTCGGCAGCGGGCTCGTTTCGTTTCCCGAGGCGATCGGCGAGGAGCCTCACCGCGACGGGCGGGGCGCGATGCGAATCTGGTACAGGCGCGTCCAGTTCTTCCCCGTGACGAACAGCCGATCTCCTTCGGCGTCGTAAGCGATGCCGTTCAGCACCGCTTCGTTGTGGGGTCGCACGTTCCGGGGCAGGCCGGAGAGATCGATCCAGCCGGTCACCTGGCCGTTCTCGGGCGAGATGCGGACGATCACGTCCTCCCCCCAGACGTTCGCGAAGATCTCGCCGGCGACGTATTCGAGTTCGTTCAGCTTGGCGATCCGGCGACCGTTGCCGAAGACCTTCAGCGTGCGGACGACCTCGAACGTCTCCGGATCGCGAAACTGCAGCGTCGAGCTGCCGTCGCTCATGATCAGATGTTTGTCGTCGTGCGTCAGGCCCCAGCCCTCGCCCTTGTAGGCGAATCGCTTCACCTCCTGCAGGGTCTGGCGGTCGTAGACGATCGCGGTCTCGTTTCGCCACGTGAGCTGGTAGATGCGATCCTTCCAGACGGTCGTTCCTTCCCCGAACAGTCGGGGGTCCAGGTCGACCTCCTGCGTCGCGACGCCGTCCTCCAGCCGTACGATGCGGAGCTTGGACTTTCCTTCCTGACCCGTCCCTTCGACGAACGTTCCGTCGCCGAGCCACTCCAGGCCCTGCGTGAACGACGCCTGATCGTGCGGAAACTCCTTGATGATCTCCGCGACGTAGTAGGCGGGGCGCGTCCGGTCCACGCCGCTGGCGACGTACGTCCCGATCCCGTACGTCACGAGGATCGCCGCGAGGAGGATGACGACGGCGCCGATCAGCTTGAATCGCATCGGGAGGGGCTCGCGCGGGTTCGTCGCGACGCCGTCGCGGGGGAGGGGGCGGCTCACGAGGGTCGATCTTCCTCTGAGCGAGAGCAGGGCAGCGACCGACTGCCCTCGGACCGTCCCCGCATTATGTCAGGCAGGCCGCGGATCGGACAATCGCGAAGTCGGGGAGAAGGACGTGAGGAGAAAGATCTCGCAACGTACGATCCGTGTGCCATGGCTGGCTTGTCCAGCCGTGCCGGCCCCTCGTTTCGCTCGTCCCTCGCGAAACGTCTGGCGCGACGCTGTTCGAGCGGGAAACGCTAGAGGCGCGTCGGGCGACCGATTCCCGCTGCAAGCACGGCTGGACAAGCCAGCCATGGCACACGGGCGGAGCGCTCAAAGCCGGCGTGCCGACGATGCGAATCTCGTCGCTCTTCACCCCCGCTTGCCGTCGCCCTTCAGCGGCCGAATCGCGTTCAGAATGGCCTCGCACGTGGGCGGACGCTTCTCCGGATCGGGGTCGATGCACTTCATGATCAACGCGGCCAGTTCCGGGCGCAGATCGGGGGCAAGTTCGAGGATCGGCTGCGCCGGGTTCGTGTCGTGCGCGAGCGCGCCGGTGCCCGTGGCGTCCTGACCGCCCCAGGGATAAGCCCGCGAAAACAGGCGATAGAAGCTGACGCCGAGCGCGAAGATGTCGACCCGCCGGTCCGTCGTGCGACGACGCACGATCTCGGGCGCCATGTAGAGCGGCGTGCCGGTCCGGTTCCCCGGCTGCTTGTAGGGGGGCAGGTCGGGCAGCGTCAGGCCGAAGTCGATCAGCTTCAGCGACGTCGCGTCGGGCGAACAGATGAAGTTTCGCGGGCAAACGTCGCGATGGATGAACCCCGCGTTGTGAACGGCGGCGACCGCCTCGGTCATCTGCCGCATCAGTTCGACCCGGTTGCCGTCGAGCAGCGGATCGTCGCTGTTGACCAGCGAACTCAGGTTGGGGCCGTCGAGATACTCCATCAGGAGATACCGCTCGCCCTTGATCGTGTCGCCCGCCTCCAGCGTTTCCACGATCCGGGGATGGTGGAACTTCATCGCGATCTGGCCCTCCCAAGGTTTCCCGATGGGACGCCAGCGGCTCTCGAAGGCCTCGTACTTTTCGGGGTCGAGAATCTTCAGTCCGACGGTCTGGCCGTTCGTGATGTCGCGCACGCGCTGAAACTTCGACATCGTGCCGGTCGAAGCCTCCTTCGAGAACTCGAACCGTGCGCCGACGTCGAGCTTCTTGAACTTCTTCGTCTTGCCGGAGTCCGCGGCCTTGCCGGCGCCGGAGCCTTTGCCCCGGGCGAAGAGGGCGCTAAAGCGATCGAACAGGCCCATCGTGGACTTCGTTCCGCGAGCGAGAGAAGAAGGGCGCGACGATCCATTCTAGAAGGTCGGCCGCCGCTCGCGATCCGCGCCGGATCGATCTTCTCGAAAACTGCATGGTCGACCCTGGAGCGCCTTCTAGCGAGTCGGCGAATCGACCGCAGATTCCGCGGGAGGCGGAAACGAGCGGATCGGACTGAATCGCGGATACGTTTCGAAAATCTCCCCTCCGTCGGCGCTGGCGCGGGGATCGCCGGTCGCGGCGAGCGTCTCTTCCAGCTTTGCGACCAGCTGCGACTGAACCTCCGAGAGATCGGGATCCTCGAACCGGTTCGTCAGGCAGCCCGGATCGGCGGCGACGTCGAACAGTTCCCACTGCGGCCGTTTGCCGAAGCTCGCCTGAAAGAGGGCCTGCATTTCCGGTTCGTCGCGATGCGCGATCATGAAGCGCTTGGTCGGCCCGTCGTCGATGTCGGTGTACGCGCCATGCTCGGGGCCGAGCTTGCCGGACGAGACGAGCAGCGTCGGATCGCCTGCGGGCCAGCGCTCGGGATGATCGTTCTTTACCAGCAGGTAGCGCTCGCCGCGGATCGCCCGCATGGGATAGCCCCAGTTCTCGTATCGCGAAGACGAATGGCGTTCCCGCGACGTGAAGGCGTAGGCCTCGCCCGCGTCGCGTTCGTCGCGGCCCGCATGCAGGACCGGCAAAAGACTCTTCCCCCGCATCGCGGTCGGGATCTCGACGCCGGCTGCGGCGAGGATCGTCGGCGCGAAGTCGATATGGCTGGTGACGACGTTGGTGACACGTGCCGATGCTTGATCGTCCGGCTTGGGCATGGCCTGCGGCCAGGAGATCGCGAGGGGAACGCGGAAGCCGTAGTCGTAGCCGTTCGCCTTGGCGCCGGGAAACGGCATGCCGTTGTCCGCGGTGACGATCACGAGCGTCCGCTCGAGTTCGCCCCGTGCGGCGAGCAAGTCGAGCATCCGCCCCAATTCCTCGTCGAACCGTTCGACTTCCGCCAGGTAGTTCGCGAGATCCTTCCGCACCTCGGGCGAGTCGGGCAGGAAGGGAGGAACGGTAACTTCCTGCGGATCGATGCCGCGGCGTTCATGGGCGCCTTCGTCGTAGTCGCGGTGCGGCTCGGTCGCGCCGAACCAGAAGAAGAAGGGCTTCCCTTCCGGCTTCTCGGAGAGGAAGGCTTCGAAGTTGCCGGCGTAGTCGTTGGCGCTTTCGCCCGGGATGCGCTCGGAATGCTTCTTTTCGTTCCAGCCCGGGCCGGCGGGGTTGCGCGTTCGTCCGGTGATCTGCCAGTTGCCGGGGCCCCAGCCCTTGCCCGTCATGCCGACGAAGTAGCCCGCCTCGTCGAGCAGGTCGGGGAAGACCACGAGGTCGGCGGGGAAGGAACTGGCATGCGTTCCCGCCTCGCGAAGTTCCCAGGGGTAGCGGCCCGTCAGCAGGCCGGCCCGCGACGGAGCGCAGCCGGGCGACAGACAGAACGCCTGGCGAAACAGCATGCCCCGCTTCGCCACCGCGTCGAACGCGGGCGTCTTCACCGCGGCCGTTCCGCCGATCGTCGTATGCGCGAACGACTGGTCGTCCGAGATCGCGAGGAGAACGTTCGGGCGATCGACGCCGCCGGAGACGCTTTCTTCCGCGCGGACGTCGTCAGCGAGGAAGGCGCCGGACGCGATGCCGAGGGCGAAGAGCCAGGCGGCGAGGGAGAGGCGATACGCAGGCATGGCGGGCGGACTCGCGGAGAAGATCAGGGTTTCGCGCCGACGCGGATCAGTTCGGTCTCGGTGCGGAGGAGCCAGCCGCCCGGCAGGGGCGAAGGCGTCGCGAGCGATCGTGCGCCGGACGGATTCTCCGCCAGCAGTTGGAACTCGCGGCCCGGCTTCAGGACGTACGTCACGCCGTTCTCGTCGGTGACGAACAGCTTGCCGTCGCCGTACACGAACGAGGCGGAGAACTCTCCGCCGAGGCGTTCCTTCCAGAGTTCTTCGCCGGTCGCGGCATCGACGCACTTGGCGATGCCGCGGTCGCTGACCGTGTAGAGCAGGTCGTCGACCAGGATCGGCGAAGGATTCAGGGGCGCGTCGCGATCCATCGTCCAGACGACCTGCTCCGTCAGATCGCCCGTCCCGCCGAGTCGAATCGCGAGAATCTTCGGTTCGTTGTAGCCGGTCGCGATATAGAGCAGGCCGTTGCCGACGACCGGACGGGGGACCAGGGAATAGCCGTCGTACGTGACCCACCAGATCTCTTCGCCCGTCCGCGGGTCGTAGCCGGCGACATGGTCGGCGCCGACGCTGACGACCTGCGGCTTGCCGTCGATGGTCGCGATCAGGGGGGTGGAGAAGCCGATGCCGGCGATGCGTTCCTTGCCCCGGTCGGAGGCGACATGCTTGCGGGTCGTCCGCCAGCGTTCGTCGCCAGTCAACTTATCGAGCCCGACGAGAAACTGGGCGTCGCGACCGTCGCAGTTGACGATCAGCAGGTCCTCGAACAGTACGGGCGAGTTGCCCGGTCCGTGCGAATGATCGTGCTCCAGAACCTTCGACCAGACGACCTCGCCCTGATCGGTCAGGCAGGCGGTGCCGTGGGCGCCGAAGTGGACGTAAACGCGGTCGTCCTCCAGAACGCAGCTCGGCGAGGCGTGACTGTTCTTGCCATGCACCTGACCGAGCGTTTCCTTGTCGAAGACCGTCCGGTCGAGCTGAAGTTCGCCCGTCGCCAGATCGACGGCGAACACATGCAGCGTGGCGTCCTCGGCGTTCGCGCTGGTGATCCAGACGCGACCCTCCTTCCAACTGGGCGACGACCAGCCGAGGCCGGGGATCGCGGTCCGCCAGACGACGTTCGACGCTTCTTCCGGCGTGGCGTTCCACTCGAGGGGCAGCGGCGTCAGAGTCGTGTGCCCCTGGCCGGTCGGACCGCGGAACTGCGGCCAGTTCTCGTCCGCTCTGAGCGACGGAGTCAACGACGTCGTCAGCGACGCGAACGCGAAAAGCAGGGCGGCGATCGGGAACCAGTTCGAACCAGAGGTCGGTCGAGCTTCGAGGCGCATAGCGGAACCGGAGGCAGGCAGGCGGAAGGGGAACGACCTGGCGAGGACGCTCATTAGAGCGCCCGCAGAAGCCGCTTGCGCCAGGCGAACTTAGCCTAGTTCGGACCCGCGTCGGGTTCGAGGAATCCGGGGATCGGCCAACTGAAGGCGCTGGTGAAGCCGCCGTCGACGTACAGGATCTGACCGGTCATGAACGCGGCGGCCTGGGAGGCGAGGAAGACCGTCGTGCCGACCATGTCTTCCGGAACGCCGAGTCGCTTGAGCGGCGTGTTCGCCTTCGCCCAGTCGGCCATCGTCCGGTCGGACCAGAGCTTCTGCGTCAGATCGGTCAGGATGAAGCCGGGCGCCAGGCCGTTCACGCGGACGCCGAACGGTCCCCACTCTTCGGCCAGCCCTTTCGTCAGCGCCCCGAGACCCGCTTTGCTGGCAGCGTAGGGGCCGACGTTACGAAGCGGTCGGTCGACGTTCAGCGAGAGCACGTGCACCTGCGATCCGCTCCGGCGCTCGACCATCGACTGGCCGACGGTCTTCGCCACCCAGAACGCGCCCTTGAGGTTGACGTCCACGACGGCGTCCCAGTCCTCTTCGCTCACCTCGAGCGCCGACTTGCGACGATTGATTCCGGCGACGTTGATCAGCGTATCGATCCGCCCGTACCGTTCGAGAATTTCGGCGACCATGCGCTGAATCGCTTTGAGGTCTCGTACGTCGCAAACCGCGGTTTCCAGTCGCTGGTCGGGAGCGTTCGCGAGACCTTCGAGCTCGCTCAGCGCCTCCCTGTTCGTCCCGGTGGCGATCGTGACGGCGCCGCGGCTGGCGAAGCCGAGCGCGATGGCTCGCCCGATGCCCCGGCTCCCTCCCGAGACGAGCACGACCTGATCACGGACGGAAAAAAGTTGGTCGTGCGTCACGGGCGGTAGTCGCGTGGGTGGGAGGGTTCCGGAGCGAAACGAATCGCGATTCGAACCGACCGCAGAAGAAACTATTCCTGCTGGCGGATCCCGATGGGGACGCGCTTGCCGCCGCGGAGGAAGACGAACTCCACGTTATCGCCGGGGCGATGATGTTCCAGGCCGTAGGCGAGGAGGTCCGTTTCGCGGAGCAGATCGGTGCGTCCGTTCATGGCGACGAGAATGTCGCCCACCTGGACGCCCGCCTGCTTCGCGACCGCATGATTGCCGTACTGACCGACATGCTTGACCCGCAGGGCCGTCGTGTCTTCCGACAGTTTCAGATCGGCCCGGGCCGAAGCTTCCAGCGGTTCGAGCACGAACCCGCCGAAGATCATCCGCCGGAGTTCCCAGGAACTGGCGCGCCAGGAGATATCGTCCGCCCGCCGCCAGCCTTCTCCGAGCGGAAGAGTGACCGTCGCCAGTTCCCCGTCCCGGCGCACGCTCGCGGTCAGGTCGGCTCCCTCCGGCGCGGTCTGATGCAGAACCCACTGCACGTCGGCGATCGAGAGGAGCGGCTGCCCCGCCAGCGTCAGGATTTCGTCGCCTTCCTGAAACCCGGCCTTCGCCGCTGGAGAGTCGGGCACGACCTCCTTCACCAATGGACGCGTCTTCGGATCGAGGATCAGCCCCAGGCTCTTCGGATGGGGATAGCCGAACAGGATCTTCTCCGAGAGGGGTTCCTCTGAGTCGCGGGCGAGCGTCTTGATCGCGTCGCCGACCTGGTGGCAGTGGATGCAGCTTTTCACGACGTCGCCCTGGTAGTCGATCTGCGCGCCGTACTTGCCGTCGAACTTCGGAAACTGCTCCGGAGTGGAGAAGGCCGGGGCGGGACCGCGTTTCGCAGTCAGCGCTTCGCGGTTCTTCGGCCACTGGCGATGCAGCTTCAGAGCGCCCTCCATGGCCGCGGCCATTCCTTCCACGGAGACGTCGTCGGACCAGTACGTCCGGTGCGAACGCGTGCCGTATCGACCGTAGATGCCCCCCTCGGCGTTCAGGAAGAACGCCGCGAACGACTGGTCGTAGTCGAACTGAAACGTCGCCAGGTCGAGGCCATTGGTCGAAACGATCCGGACGCAAACGAACTCGTCCAGCAGGCGCCGGATGGTCGGGTTTTGGTGAACCAGTTCGTCGTCGAGCTTGACGCACTCTTCGCATGGGATGCAGCGGAGCACGACGAGCATCGGCTTGCCCGTTTCGCGAGCTTTCGCGTAGCCCGCTTCCAGGTCGCCGTAAATCCAGAAGTCGAGCTTCTCGAACGCCTGTTTATCCGCGCGGACCTTTTCTTCGCGCGTCTGACCGACGGCGGTCGAGGACCAGGCGACGGCGACGCCGAGGCAGATGACGAGCGCGGAGCGTGCGCGGCGAAGGGGAGACATGGCGGGGCGGACTCCGAACGAGGCCGAAAGAAGAGAGGATTCGCGCGGGGGCGAACGACCGTCACGATAGCCTGCGCGAGCGCCGAGAACAATTCGCCGGCTGGGCGTCCCGTCGTGACCGTTCCGAGCGGCTTGCGGTTCCTTCGCGGGACGCCTCATCTTTCCGCGACGGCGGGGCCTCCTTACAACAGACTTCCCGCCAAACTGGACTATCGACTTCGGAAAGCCTGAACGGATGGAGATTGCGGTTCTCGGTGCCGGTCGAGTCGGCACGGCCCTCGCACGCGGCTGGTCCCGCGCGGGACGCAGCGTCGCGATCGGCTCCCGCGACCCCGGCGCCGCGCAAGCGAAGCTGGACGCGATGGGCATCGAACTGCCGACGCTGTCGTACGCGGACGCCGCGAGCGCCGCCGAAACGATCGTGCTCGCGCTCCCCTATCCCGCGTGCGTTGAGATCGCCGAAGGCCTGGGAGAGTTGTCCGGCAAGGTCGTCATCGACTGCTGCAATCCGCTGAACGAACGGTTCAACGGGCTCGCGCTCGGCTACGACGACTCCGCGGCCGAACGCATCGCGCGGCGCCTGCCCCGAGCGTTCGTCGTTAAGGCGTTTAATACGGTCAGCGTCGCGACGATGGAGAATTCGCGGTTCCCGGAAGGGAAGGCCTCCGTCTTCTATTGCGGCGACGACGCCGGCGCCAAGGGTCGCGTCGACCTGCTGGCCGTCGACCTGGGGTTCGAGGCCCACGACGCCGGGCCGCTGCGGAGCGCGCGGTATCTCGAACCGCTGGCCATGCTCTACATCCACCTGGCGATCAACGAAAACTGGAACTTCCCCTTCGCGTTCGGAATTCTCAAGCGCGATCCCTCCGACGGTCGACCGATCGCCTCCGGGGGAGATTGACCTGCCCTCCCGTTCGAAGCAGGATCGACGGGCCGGTCCCTCCGCCGCGACGCTTACCCCGTGACGAAGACTGCATGACGAATCGAATTGCGCTGCTCGGTTTCGTGTTCCTGACGTCGTTCGCAGGAGCCTGTTTCGGGGCTGACGGAGCGGAGCCGCCCGAACGGGTCGACTGGAATTCCACCTCGCCCGGCGATCGGAGCGTCTTTCGCAAGCAGGCGTCGGGCGGCTGGCTCGAACTGAAGCCCAACGGAGGATCGGTCGCCTTCGAGCAGTCGGACGCGAACGACGAGTACGTCGAGCTGTTCGATGCGGGACGCGCGATCCGCATCCGTCTCGGCGCCGAGAGGTCGCGGATGAAGATCGGCGACCGGGACTGGTTCGACTGGCTCGCCGGCGACTGGATCGACGCGACGGATCTGCCGGAGTGGGCTTACCTGGCGCCGGTCGATCATCGCGTGCGGCTCGTCTACTTCGTGCCGAAGGATCGCGAGCCTACGGCGAAGTGGCGGGAGAAGATCGTCATGCTGATGACGTTCGTGAACGACTTCTACAAGGACGACTTCCGCCGACGCGGCTGGAACGATCGCGGCCTCGTTTTCGAGACCGACGAACAGGGGACGCCGATCGTTCACCTCGTTCGCGGCGATCGAACGGCGGTCGAGTACAACGGGGCGCCGGAGTACGACGTCTATCGCCATCTTGATCGGTGCCTGTCCGAGATCCCGCCGAAAATCGGCGACCAGCGGCGACAACTGGTCGTGTCGTTCCTGGAGACCTACGACCCGGGCGACGCTCCCTTCGAGTGGCCGGGCGGTCTGGCCCTCGGCGGTCAGCGCGGCGTCGACGGCGGCATGGGCGCCTTCTCCGCCTGGATCCTTCGCGACGAGTTCTGCGCGACGTCCCGGGAGGAGCAACTGAAGCTGCTGACCGACGCGACGCCGATCGAGGGACGCAAGGCGCATGGCCACCCTCGGATCGACTCTCCCCGGTTCGAATTCATCGAGGACGGCTTCGGCGCCGTGATCCATGAAGTCGGCCACGCGCTCGGCCTGCCTCACGATCAGCGCCGCGACGATCGCTACATCATGGGGAACGGCTTTCGCAACCTGCGATTGAACCTGGACGAGTCGCTGCCGCTGGAGCGACGCGTGCGCTTCTCCGACGACAACGCCCGGCTCCTGAAGCAGTCGCGGCATCTCAACCCCGACTGGGATCGCGAGGACCGCACGGCTCCGAAAGTCGAACTTTCGCTGTCGCCGGCCGAGAACGGCAAGGTCGCGGTGAAGGCGATCATGTCCGACGATCGCGAGCTCGCTTCGATGCTCTTCTGCGATACGATCAACGGCAACGTCATCCAGGGCCAGGAGCTGCAGGGCGCCGAGGCGACGGTCGAAGTCGAACTCGACGTTCGCGTCGACGAAAAGAAGAAAAGCCAGGGCGTCGAGGCCTTCGTCATCGACAAGAGCGGCCGCATCACGCGCGTCACGGAGCGGCTGAAGAAAGCGGAGTAGCGGACGGTCGATCGTTCGACGTCAGGCTTCGAATCTTCTGTGTGCCATGCCCACATCGCCGAAGGCAGGGTGGGCATGCAAGGGGCCGCCCGAAGCTAGCATGCGTACTCTGCATGGACGAATGAATTCCCGCTTCCTGCACGGCTGGGCAAGCCAGCCATGGCACACGGGAGGTACTGGCCCAGTCTTTATTCCACGTCGTCCATGTCGGCGTCGCGGAGGAAGCTGGCGGTCATGGCCTCGAAGACCGTGTCGAGTCGTTCGTAATCGCGCGACTCGGCCTGGCCCTGGACGAGGACCGTCGCGCGTCCCCGGCGGAACGCGACCGCCTGGCTGGTGATGACGAAATCGAGAAAGATGAACGTCATCTCGCGTCCGACCGGCTCCAGATCGGGCGGCAGGCGAGGTTCGAACTGTTCGTATTCGAACTGTTCGTAGTCGCTGCGCATCGCTTCGACCGCCTCTTCGACGAGGGCCTCCGGGTCGCGCGACACCGGATAGACGGTCAGCGTCCAGAAGGCTCCCTCCGGCGACTGCACGCCGACGGAGTAGGGCAGCTCCTCGAACTGCGGATCGACCAGTTCCCAGTTCGCCGGATAGACGAAGGAGTAGCCCTGTTCGCTGAAGGTCGACAGCACCGCACGTTCTCCCTTGATCTCTTAATCTCTGCGTTCTGCGGACGGGGCTTCCTTCGAAGCGCCTTCGTCGCCCGTCGCCGGACCGTCGTCATCGAACCCCAGGGCTCGCCGCCGGGACGCCGTCGCCTCGTCGAGGAGCGCCTGCATCTGACGCTGCAGTTCGGCCAGCGCCTTCTCTTCCTTCCAGCCCGAATAGACTTCGTAGGGGATCGGCTCCCCCACGAAGAGATGCGTGGTCGTCGGCCAGGGGAAGCGACGCTGCCGCGGCCACATTTCGTAGGTGCCGGCGATCGCGATCGGAAGGAGCGACGCCTTGGAGCGCCGCGCGAGCAGCAGGAAGCCCGACCGCAACGGTTGCAGCGTGCCGTCCGACGATCGCGAACCCTCGGGAAAGATCAGGACCGCCCGACCCTGCTTCAGGCGGTCGATCGCCGCGGTCAGGCCCTCGCGCGAGAACCCGGTCCGGTCGAGCGGGATGGCGTCGAAGAACTCGACGAACTTTCGCGTCGCGAAGCTCGCGAAGAGCTCCTTCCGCGCAAGAAAGCTGAGTCGCCGCGGAATCGATGCCGCCACCAGCGTGGGGTCGATGGTGCTCTGGTGGTTGCAGCAGATGACGACCGGAATGCCCTGCGGCGTCCGTTCGGCGCCGAAGACGCGAAACTGAAACAGGGCGCCGGCGATGACGCGGATCAGCAGCTTGAACGAGTCGTAGACGACCCGCTGGGCGAACGACCGCGTAACCTCCTTCGCCCGTTCACGCTTGCCGCGATGCCGGGGAGCGCCTTCCGGAGACGTGTCCTCCGGCGACGAATCGCCGTCGGCTCCTTCGAGGGAAAGGCCCTCTTCGTAGGAATCGGGCGCCGCGGTCTTCGTATTCGGATCGCTCATGAAGCCGCCTTCGAGCGGACGAGTCGCTCCAGTTCGGCTACGACGTCCTCCAGGGATTTGCCGTCGGTCCAGATCTCGACGGCATCGGGCGCTTTCCGAAGAGCGCCCAGGGGACGCGCACGATCGGCGGCGTCGCGCAGCCGGACCTCGTGCGCGGTCTCCTCCAGCGTAGGGGACTGCCCCCGGGCGAGTAGTTCTTCGAAGCGGCGTCGCGCCCGCTCCTCGACGCCGGCAGTCAGGAAGATTTTGCAGGGAGCGTGCGGGAAGACGACGGTTCCCTGGTCACGTCCTTCGGCGACGTAATCGCCCGCTTCGGCGATGCGGCGCTGGCGCTCGACCAGAATCGCCCGCACGCGCGGTTCGTCCGCGACGAAGCGGATCGCTCGCGAAATCTCCGGCAGGCGGATGGCGTCGCTGACGTCTTCGCCGTCGAGAAAAGTTCGGTCGCCCGTCAGTTCCACGTTCGCTTCGCGAGCCGCTTCGAGCAGCCGATCGGCCAGCAGGAAGTCGATATGTCGCCGGATCGCCGCCAGGGTCACGGCGCGGTACATCGCTCCCGTATCGAGCACGGCGAAGTCGAGACGCTGGGCGAGCGCCCTGGCGACCGTGCTTTTTCCGGCGCCTGCCGGTCCGTCGATCGTGACGATCATGCTGCGAAAACGAGGGAGCGAAGGTCCAGCGGGCGATCCGGACGGAGTGGCCGGCGGGCCGTCCGATTCTATCGCGGAGGTTCGAACTGCGAAGGCGTGGGCCCGCGTATCCGCCGATTCCGCCAGGCGATTCGAAGGGCGAACCGGAACTGCCGAGCGAACTTTTTTCAGGAAGCGATCGATTTGCCGTTATCTCAGGGGGGCGATGGCGCTAAGATTGCGATCTACGCGTCGACCCCGCCCGCACAGTTTTTGAGTAGGGCAGCGAATTCCCGGTCGAAGCAAGAGAGAAGCGCGTTCGCTTCAAAGAAGAGTGCTGGAATGGCTGAAGGTACGATCAAGCGTTTGACGGACAAGGGCTTCGGATTCATCGAAACGGGGAAGGGTAGCGATATCTTCTTCCACGCTTCGAACCTCGAAGACTGCGCCTACGAGGACCTCCGCGAAGGTCAGCGGGTGAGCTTCACCGAGGGTCGCGGACCCAAGGGCGCTCGCGCCGAGAACGTCAAGCCTGTCTGAGGCGAACGCGGCTAAGTACGCGAATCACGAAAGCCGGCGGAAACCCCGCCGGCTTTTTTCGTGCGCCGTGGAGAGCGGCTAGGTGTTGAGAGTTGCGTCGCGAGTGGGTGGCGCTGGTTGTCTCAACCGGCGTCCGCGCAGCGGATCGGAGGCCTCAGTCGCGCCTTGGAATCCTCGCCGCCGGGGTCCTTCGAAGCGACTTCTCGAAGCAGGCCGGCGACCTTGCGCTGAATTCGCTCCTAGGCCTCCGACGGGCTGCGCCCGCGCCGGTTGAGCCAACCGGCGCCACCCGGAAACCGTCGCCGACTGCAAACCGCGAGGCGCTCGAGCGAACGAAAGGCGCCTCACGACGCCGGTTCGTCGGGAGCGACCTTCTCGCGTCGCCCAGCGCGTGCCGTAACCTTCCCCGTCACGGTCTTGGGGGGCTTCTTCTTCCTCTTCTTGAACGGCGCCTTGGCCATCCACCAGAAGCACCCGATCGCCGCCAGCAGGGCGATCAGCGGCGCCACGAAGTAGACCGAGTTCTTGAACGCGGCCAGCACGAAGACCAGGAACGCGATTCCGCCGCCGATCCACAGGGGCAGCGTATTGCCGATCCTCTGCAACTGGTGATATGCCGCAGACCAGCAGAGCAGGACGACGCCGACGCGCAGGCAGGAGTTGCCGAAGAAGGCGACGGATTCGCCGGCAAGGCCGAACGTCCCCGTCGCGAGTCCGAAGACGACGCCGACAAGACCCAGAATTCCGATCAGCGTTCGTCGCACGACCTGCTCCGCGAGGGACGTCTCTCCACGCGGTTATCTTATTCCGAGCCGTCGCCGCGAAGTAACCCGACGGTCGTCGAAGCGGCGATGCCGCGGCGTCGCGCTACCGAGTTGACCGCCGAATGACGAAGTCGGCGACTATCATGGCGGGTCTTCGCCCGCCGTTCCCGATTCCTCCGTCGCCGGAACTTCGCCGATGCGCACGCTCGCCCGTCGCTTCGCCTTCTCGCTTCTCGCCGCGGCGTGCGCGGTCTCTTTACTTAACGCTCAGGAATCATCGCCGACGATCGTTCCCCTTCGTCCGGCGGAGACCTCCGGCAGTCGGGAGATCAGCGGCATCTATCCGCATCTCGCGGCATTCAATAACGAAGGCGAGTGCGGCACGGGCGCCGTCGTGCCGTGGGCAGGGCGGTTGTGGGTCGTCACCTACGCGCCGCACATGCCGAAGGGATCGAGCGACAAGCTTTACGAGATCGCCGACGACCTGACGATGACGATCCGCCCCGAGAGCGTCGGCGGAACGCCGGCCAACCGGATGATTCATCCCGAGTCGAAGCAGCTCTTCATCGGCCCTTACGCGATCGATGACGCCGGCGTCGTGCGTGTCATTCCCTATTCGAAGATGTACGGTCGTCCCACCGGCAACGCCCGGCATCTGACCGACCCGGCAGGCAAGATCTATCTCGCCACGATGGAGGAGGGGCTGTACGAGATCGACGTGAAGACGCTCGCCCCGACGGAACTCTGGCGCGACGAACAACTGACGGAAGGGCGCAAATCGAACCTCCCCGGCTACCACGGGAAGGGGCTTTATTCCGGGCAGGGGCGCATCGTCTACGCGAACAACGGCGAGCATGGTTCGGCCGCGCAGTCGCGACCCGACGTACCGAGCGGAGCGCTCGCGACCTGGGACGGCGAAGCCGACGCCTGGACCGTCGTCCGCCGGAATCAGTTCACCGAAGTGACCGGTCCGGGCGGGATCGAAGGGAACCCCGACCCGTCGAACGACCCGATCTGGTCGATCGGCTGGGACCACCGTTCGCTGATTCTGATGACGCTACTCGACGGCGAATGGACGAGCCGGCGTCTGCCCAAGAGCAGTCACTCGTACGACGGCGCTCATGGCTGGAACACGGAGTGGCCGCGCATTCGCGACATCGGCGAGGACGACCTGCTGATGACGATGCATGGCCAGTTCTGGCGCTTTCCGAAGCGCTTCGGCGAAAGCTCGACCGCCGGCATTCGTCCGCGTTCGAGCTATCTCAAGATCGTGGGCGACTTCTGCCGCTGGCAGGACCGGATCGTGCTCGGCTGCGACGACGCCGCGAAGGCGGAGTTTCTCAACACCCGGCGAGCCAAGGGCGAAGTCGCCGGTCCCGCGAATTCGCAGTCGAACCTCTGGTTCCTGAAGCCGGCGCAGCTCGATTCGCTCGGCCCGGTCCGTGGCCGCGGAGCCGTCTGGCTCGAAGAACCGGTCGAGGCGAACGATCCGTCCGATGCCTACCTCTTCGCCGGCTTCGACCGACGCGGCGTGCATCTCTCGCACGATGCGAAGCGGCCGGTGACGTTCCGCTTCGAGATCGACGCGCAGGGCGACGGAAACTGGAAGCCGCTTCGCGAAGAGACGGTCTCTGCGACCGGTTATGCCTGGGTCGCGTTCGATGCGAGCGAGCCAGGCGAGTGGATCCGCGTCACGTCCGACGCCGCATGCCAGGCGACGGCGTGGTTCGAGTATCGCGGCGATGAGAATCAGGCGACCGATGACGAAGCGTTCCGATCGCTGGCGCGGGTCGACGAGCTTCACGCCCTCGGCGACCTTCGCGCCGTCGGCGGCCGCGTGCGAGCCGGCGATCCGATGACCGGTATGCAGGTTCTCGCGACGCGAGTTTCCGCGGACGGCAGCGAAGCGACGGGCTATTACGAGCTGAAGCCGAACCTCGATCTCGTCGCCGTCGACTCGCAGGCGAAGAAACAGTTCATGGAGGAGAAGGTCGCCTTCCCGCAGAACGTCCTGACGATCGACGGAAACTCGGTCCTGTACGTCGACGATGACGGCAAGCGCTATCGCCTCCCGATCGGGAACGAAGCCTATCGCAAGAATCCGAAACTGTTCGATCTGCAGCGGACGAGCCGCGAGGCAACGACCGAACGCGACCTGTTCCAGGCGGCGGGGACATTCTTCGAGCTGCCGGCCCGGAACGCCGGGGGCATGGCGAAGATCATGCCGATCGCGACGCATCCGTACTTCATCCAGGACTATTGCTCCTGGCGCGGATTGCTGGCGATGACCGGCGTGCGCTCCGACGTCGCGAAGGACGCGACCGCTGACCCGCACCTCGTTCGTTCCGTCGACGGCGAGGCGGCCGTCTGGCTCGGCGCGATCGACGACCTGTGGAAGCTCGGCCAGCCGACCGGCGTCGGCGGGCCCTGGTCGAATTCGGCCGTAAAAGCCGGCGAACCGTCCGACCCCTATCTGATGGCGGGCTACGACTCGAAGCGGATGACGCTCTCGCACGACTCGCCGCAGCCGGTCGCGTTCGACGTGCAGGTCGACATCGCGGGGACGGGGCTATGGAAGACTTACGCGACGCTCGCCGTTCCCGCCGGCGCCGAAGCGACGCACGCGTTCCCGAAAGGTTTTCAGGCCTACTGGGTGCGACTGATCCCGAAGTCCGACTGCACCGCGACGGCGACGCTCGAGTATCGGTGATCTCCTCCGTAGGGTGGGTCTTGACCCGCCCTACGACGTACAGGCCGGCGCTATCTCAAGAACAGCCGGTAGACAGGGTTTTCCGTCTCGTCGACGTAGGGGTAGGCGAGCGCGTCGAGAAACGCCTGAAAGGCGCGACGCTCGCTCGCGGGCGTCTGCAGACCGACGAGGATGCTGCCGTAGTCGGCGCCCTGATTGCGATAGTGGAACAGGCTGATGTTCCAGCTCGGCGACATGGTAGACAGGAACCGCATCAGGGCGCCGGGCCGTTCGGGAAACTGGAACCGGTAGAGCCGCTCGTCCCTGGCCAGGCGAGTTCTTCCGCCGACCATGTAGCGGATGTGCTGCTTCGACAGTTCGTCGTCGACCAGATCGACGGCGGCGAAGCCGCGCTCCGCCAGCGAGTCGCGGACGGCGTTCGCTTCTCCGCGATCGGCGACGGCCAGGCCGACGAAGACATGCGCATCGCGTTCGTCCGAGATGCGATAGCTGAACTCGGTCACGCTCCGCTGGCCGAAGAGCTGGCACAGGCGGACGAAGCTGCCTCGTTCTTCGGGGATCGTGACGGCGAAGAGCGCCTCGCGGTCCTCGCCCACTTCGGCCCGCTCGGCGACGAAGCGCAGGCGGTCGAAGTTCATGTTCGCGCCGCACGTGATCGCGATCAGATCCTGATCCTCGATTCCGTGATCGTTCGCATAGGCCTTCAGTCCGGCGACGCCCATCGCGCCGGCCGGTTCGAGGATGCTGCGGGTGTCTTCGAAGACGTCCTTGATCGCGGCGCAGACGGCGTCGGCGTCGACCACGACGAAGTCGTCCACGTACTTCTGCGCCAGGCGAAACGTCTCTTCGCCCACCTGCTTGACCGCGGTGCCGTCGGAGAAGAGTCCGACGTCGTCGAGGCGAATGCGTTCGCCCGCGCGAACGGAGCGCAGCATGGCGTCGGAGTCGGTCATCTGCACGCCGACGATCTTGATCTCGGGTCGCACCGCTTTTACGTACGCGGCCACGCCGGAGATCAAACCTCCGCCGCCGACGGCGACGAAGATCGCGTCGATCGAACGCTGTCGCTGGCGAAGAATCTCCATGGCGACGGTCCCCTGGCCGGCGATCACGTCGGGATCGTCGAAGGGGTGGACGAACGCGTAGCCGTGTCGCTGGGCCAGTTCGAGCGCGTGCTGGTAAGCGTCGGAATAGCTCTCGCCGTGGAGCAGAACCTCGCCCCCCCGCGCTCGCACGGCCTCCAGCTTCAAGCGCGGCGTCGTGACCGGCATCACGATCACGGCCCGGCATCCCAGGCGGTCGGCGGCCAGGGCGACCCCCTGGGCATGGTTGCCAGCGGAGGCGCAGATCACTCCGCGGGCGAGGACCTCCGCCGGAAGGCGGGCCATCCGGTTGTAGGCGCCGCGAAGCTTGAAGCTGAAGACGGGCTGCACGTCCTCGCGCTTGAGCCAGATGCGATTCCCCAGCCGGCCCGAGAGCTTCGGCGCCAGTTCCAGCGGCGATTCGATGGCCACGTCATAGACGCGGGCGGTGAGGATCCCCTGAAGATAATCCGCAAGATTCGAATCCATCCACCGTTCCGATCGCCAGGCTCGTCTTTCCGCAGATTGCATCTTCGCAGGCGCCCTTCATCGGGATAAAGTAGGGGGTGAGCGGCAGATTCTGCATTCGCCCGAAAGTTGCGGCGTTTCTCGTGGAGAACCCGAAATTTTCGGCGGGACGGGTCATGAATCCGCGCCGTCGGACTACGATCCTGCCGACGATCTCTTCTGACTTATCTGATTTTCTCGCGACTCTTCGTTTCGCCGACGCTGCCGCGCGCCTTTTGACAGGCGACGTCCGCGTCCGCCCTCTTTTCACGGATTCCTCCCATGAAACGCTCCGCATTCACGCTCGTGGAATTGCTGGTGGTCATCGCGATCATCGGCGTGCTGGTGGCCCTGCTGCTTCCCGCCGTGCAGGCCGCACGCGAAGCGGCGAATCGCTCGAGCTGCTCCAACAATCTGAAGCAGATCGGGATCGCGGTTCACAACCACCACGACACGTTCAAGATCATTCCCAGCGGCGGACCGCACTGGGACTTCCCGCCCGATTTCACGGCCAGCGGCTCGCCCGAGATCGCTCCGCGGCAGCGTTGCGGCTGGGGGTATCAGATCCTGCCGTTCATGGAACAGAACGCCGTGTGGGAGGGGGCAGGCCAGACGGTTCTCGCGGACAAGCAGCGGGCCATCATCGCCGCGGCGATTCCCGGGCTCTATTGCCCGTCCCGTCGCGGCGCGAAGGCGCATGCCCCGACGGCTAGCTGGTACGCCGGCATCAGCGGAACGTTCGCTCATGGCCAGACGGACTATGCCGCCTGCCAGGGGACGGGTTCGAACGGCGCGATCGTGCAGACGAACAACGACCAGACGGGCAACGTCATCGGATTCGCGGGCGTGATCGACGGCCTGTCGAACACGATGTTCATCGGAGAGAAGCGCATGAACATCAGGAACCTCGGCCAGTACCAGAGCGACGACAACGAAGGCTACTCTTCCGGCTGGGACCACGACGTCATTCGCCATTGCAACGCGATCCCGGCCCGCGATTACTCGGCCCCCTCCGGCGACGGACAGCAGCGTTTCGGCTCCTCGCACCCGGGCATTTTTCAGGCCATGTTCGGAGACGGAAGCGTCCGTTCCGTGTCGTTCGTGATCGATCTGGCCACGTTCCAGGCGATCGGCGGACGCAACGACGGGATCGCGGCCCAGGCGCCGTAATAGCGTCGCAACCTGCGAAGCGATTCCCTGATTCGTCCGTCCTCCCGTCGCCCGACCTATCGCACGACTCCTATGACTCTCCGCCACGTTACGCTCTCCGCCGTCGTTCTCGCGATTTCTGCCCTGCTCGTCGGCTGCGGTCCGACCGATCCTCCCGGCACGATGGTGACGGGGCGGATCGTCGAGAACGGCGAGCCGATTCCGGCGCCGCGAGCGGATATCGGAGTCGGTATCGTCGAGGTGGAACTGCATCCGGTCGGCGATCCGGCGGGTCGGAGCGTCGAGTCGACGGCCGCGACCGGCGACGGAAAGTTTCTGATCGTCGGTCCCGGGTCGGGCATCGCTCCCGGCGAGTACGAGGTCGTCCTGTTCAAACGCGAGGAGACCACCGAGTACTTCAAAGGAAAGTTCGCGAAGGGGTCCTCGCCCATCCGCGTGACGATTCCGGCGGATAAGGAAGAACACGACCTGGGCGACATCGACGTCGCGAAGTACTGAGGACGGCGGGGCGCGAGATCGGAGCGGCGGACAGGCTGACGTCGCCGCGGAGCGGACCTTCGGTGGGCGGATAAGCCGAGTCCGGAGCGCACCATGCGGTTTGCACGCATGAGTCTGGGTGGCCCGGATTGCTTGCAATCCCGGTCGAACGAAGTTCGACAAGAGGATCCAAGGCCGGCCGCGGAGCTTGATTCCGTCCGCCGCTGACGGCCTCTTGCGGCTGGCCCCTAATCTACCGGCAAGGCCCGGATTGACGAGCAACCCGGGCCACCCGGGTCATGCAGTTCGCCGAAACTGACGACGCGTCGTGAAATGACTCTGTACTGTTCGCGACCGCCGATGCCGGTCGCGAAACGCAAGGTGCGCTCCCGAGCCTGGAGACGGTCGATTCGCTCTTGACCGGTTCGCCCCGCTTCAGGGACATTGCCCGTCGATTCGCGGGCGTTCGCAGCGCGACGGCACGGCAGCCGTTCCGGGACCCCCGCGCGAGATCAGATTCGCGGAAAGGGAGTTCCCGATCATGAAGCGTTGGCTGCTGGGTCTTTCGGTGTGCGTGCTCGCGGGAACGATCGGTTGCGGCGGTCAGCCCGCTGCGACCACGGCAGGCGATTCCACGACCGGCGGCGCTGCCGCGGGCGGCTCTGGATCGGCTGCGACGGGGAAGGTGGCCGCGAACGCGGAAGAGCCGACCGTCGTGGTCGAGCGCTTTCTCAAGGCCCTGCAGGCAGGCGACAGCGCCGGCGCCGAGGCCCTGCTGACCGACAAGTCGCGGAAGGAAACGGCGGCTCACGACTGGAAGGTCCAGCCGCCCGGATCGCCGAACGCGAAGTTCACGATCGTCGAGACCGCCTTTCAGAACGGCGAAGCGTTCGTCTCCAGCGACTGGACCGAACCGGTCAGCGAGACGGAAGCGGCCACGTACAACATCATCTGGATGCTGAAGCCCGACGCCGGCGAGTGGCGGATCAGCGGAATGATCACGGAGTTCGGCGCCGACAGCGATCTGATGCTGAGCTTCGAAGACATCGAAGCGATGATCAAGACGATCACGGAAGCGGAAGCTGCGCTGGCCCAGGCGGCCGTCTCGGCTCAGCAGGCGACGATGGCTTCCGCGAACGGAACCGCTCCGGGCGCCGGCACGGCTCCCGCGGGAGCCAGCGCTTCGGCGAACTTCGGCGCGACGCTCCCCCCGGCGACGGCGCCGGCGGACTCCGCCAACGCACTGGGCGGTTCGTCGCTGCAGTTCGATTCGTCGACGCCCGCAGGCGCCGGCCCGCAGACGGAAACAGGCGCCGTCGGCGGATCGCTTCGCTAAGCGGAACTCGCGCGACGCTACGAGCCATTCAAACGACGAAAGCCGCTCAGCCAATTTTTGGCGGAGCGGCTTTTTCGATTTGGTTCGGGGCTTATCCAACGCCGGCGCTTCGACTGGTGCGAGCAGGCTCCGCTGTCATGCGTGCCATGCCCACATCGCGCCAGCAGGGCGGCCATGCAAGGTTCGGGCAGCCCTGAAGCATGCCCACCCTTCCTTCGGAGATGTGGGGATGGCACACCGACCCGAGGAGCCCGAATGACAAAACAGGTTCGTCCTCTACGTTCGCGCCATCCGCGACCGCCTCCCGCAGCAGGAGGGGAAGCGCGGAAAAATGCCGTCCCGAGGCTGCCCAAGGGGTGAAATCGGACTATGGTTCGGAAGACTGCAAGGCGGCGAAGCCTGCGGAACCGGACTTTTCGATCCTTTTTCACGGTTGCGAGAGCGGCGTCGGCCACTCCGGAAGCGAGAAATTTCTTTGCATCCGACGCAGTTGCCACGAGCTTCGTAGCCGGTACACTCTACCTAGTTTCGCGCACTGCGCGTTCTGGTCAGCGATCTTCCACGTTGGAGCGATCGCTCTCGTCCTGTCTCGGAGATTGACGGTAATGGTTACTTCCCTGATTCGTGGCGGCCTGGCCGTCGCGGCGCTCGCTGCCGTCGCCTTGCTGGTCGGACCGCAGCAAGAAGCGCAGGCTCGTCACGGCCTGTTCGGCGGCCATCGCGGACATAGCTGCTGCGGCAGCCATCACGGCGGCGGCCTGTTCGGCGGCCACCACGGTCATCGCGCCTCGTCCTGCTGCGATTCGGCTCCGGTCGTGACCGGTTGCTGCGACTCGGCTCCGGTTGCCGCCGGCTGCTGCGATTCGGCCCCCGTCTCGACGGGTTGCTGCGATTCGGCTCCGGTTTCGACCGGTTGCGCGAGCTGCAGCGGCGGCGCGGTGGTTTCGGAAGGCGCCGCCGTTTCCGAGCCGACCCCGGCCGGCGACGATTCGGTTCCTCCCCCGCCCGCCAGCACGGAGCCGACCCCGGCTGAAGTTCCGGTCCCCGCGACCGAGCCGATGCCGCCCGCTCCGGAAGCGCCCGCCGCTCCGGAACCCCCGGCCGCTCCGGAAGCGCCCGCCGCTCCGGAAGCTCCGGCCCCGGAAGCCGCTCCCGAGGCTCCGGCTCCTGAAGCCGCCCCGGAAGCTCCGGCCCCGGCCCCCGAAGCTTCGGATGCGCCCGCTCCGGCTCCGGAAGCCGCTCCCGAAGCCCCGGCTGAAGAAGCCCCCGCGGAAGCTCCGGCCCTCTAGTTTCGATGCGGGCCGCGTTCTTCGAACGCAGCCTGTCGCGACTCGATCTTGTAAACCGGCATCGACTTGTTCGACGCCGGTTTTTTCGTGCGCTGATCGCTCCTTCGTCGATCCGTCCGCGTTTCTGCTTAACGCGTACAATCCGGACGGCAACTCGGCTCCCCATCGGTGCGTAACGGCGGCGGCATGACGACCTACCTTCTCGCGATCGAATCGACATGCGACGAAACCGCGGCGGCGGTGATCGACGCCGATCGGCGCGTCCTTTCGTCGGTCGTCGCGACGCAGACCGACTTGCACGCGAAGTTTCAGGGGGTCGTCCCGGAGATCGCCGCGCGGGCCCATCTGGAGCGAGCGCTTCCGGTCATCGACGAAGCGTTGCGTAACGCGGGGATCCAGAAGCGGGACTTGTCGGCTGTGGCGGTCGCGAACGGACCGGGACTCGCCGGGTCGCTGCTGGTCGGCGTGTCGGTGGCGAAGGGGCTCGCTCTCGGACTGGGCGTACCGCTGATCGGCGTCGATCATCTGCATGCCCACATCTATGCCTGCCGCATGGCGGCGGGACGCGACGTTTTTCCGTGCGTCGGACTGGTCGTTTCGGGCGGACATACGCATCTGTACCGCTGCGACGATCCGCTGAATTTCGTCCCGCTGGGCGGAACGATCGACGACGCCGCGGGGGAGGCGTTCGACAAGGTCGCCAGCATGCTGGGCCTGCCGTTCCCGGGCGGACCGGCGCTGTCGCGACTTGCCGAGACCGGCGATCCGAAGGCTTACCGCTTTCCGCGGTCGTTCCTGCACGAGGAACGCCTCGATTTCAGCTTCTCCGGCGTGAAGACGGCGGTTCGCTACGAGATCGCCGGCCCGGGTCACGTCGATTTCGGGCAACTCGTGATTCCCGAGCAGCGGAAGGCCGACGTCGCGGCCAGTTTCGAGGCCGCGGTGATCGACTGCCTGGTGGCGAAATCGGTGCAGGCGACGGAAAGGACGGGACTGAAGCGGCTTTGCGTCGGCGGAGGAGTCGCGGCGAATCGTAAGCTGCGTGCTAACCTTACGGAGGCGTGCGCCACGCGCGGCATCGACCTCGTGGTCGCGCCGCCCGACTGGTGCACGGACAACGCGGCGATGGGAGCCGTCGCGATCGAACGCTGGAAGCATGGCCGATACGACGATCTCGATCTCGACGTCCTCGCGGGACTCTCGCGTCCCGACGTTCGCCAGCGCGCTTAGCGAAACCCTCACGGGTTGGTTCGGCCTGGACGTTCGTTCGCTCGCCCTGCTGCGGATCGGGCTGGGGCTGATCAACTTCGTCGACATCGCCTGGCGGATCCAGGACGTCCCCGTCTTCTACGCCGGGGGCGGACTGCTCTCCAGCGAGACGGCGAGGACGTCGGTCCGCTTGCCGGTCAACTATTCGCTCTACTTCCTGGACGGATCGAGCGAGTGGGCGACCTTCGTGATGGTCGTGCATCTGTTCGTCACTGCGACGCTGATCTTCGGGTATCGATCCCGGACCAGCGCCTTCCTGGTCTGGGTCCTTCTGCTGTCGCTGCACAACCGCGCACCGCTGGTGCTGAACGGCGGCGACGCGCTGATTCGTTCGCTCCTGTTCTGGAGCATGTTTCTCCCTATCGGAGAGACATGGTCGCTCGACGCGAAGCTGCGAAAGTCTCCCCCCCGACGTACGACGGTCGTTTCGCCCGCGACGGCGGCGCTCGTCCTGCAGATGCTGGTGCTGTACTTCTTCGCCGGCTTCTTCAAGTGGAACCAGGACTGGCTCTCGGGCGAGGCGCTCGACTGGGCGTTGCGCCTCGAGACCTATAACCGACCTGCCGGCGAATGGTTCGTCCGGTTCACGGGCCTCACCTGGGCCGGCACGCTGGCGACGCCGCTCGTCGAAACGTATCTGCCGCTCCTCTGGTTCGCGCCGGGAGTCGCTCGCCTGCTCCTGTGGCCGTGCGAGCGGGCGTTCGGGATCAGGTCGCGCCTGGCGGCGTCTCTGCCGACCGTGCAGACGCTCGTGCGCTTCGGCATCGTCGCCGTGTTCGCCGGCTTTCATCTTCCGATCGAGATCCTGATGTGGATCGGCTACTTTTCGTACATCTGCTGGAGCGGGCTCATCGCGCTGCTCCCGACGGCGGCGTGGGAGCGTGCGGCGAAGCTCATTCCGGCGCTGAAGGCGAGCGTTTCGAACGCGCCCTGGACTCGATCGTTCGTCGTGAGCGAATCGATCCGCGGCGTCGCGGCCGGGGTGTTCCTGGTTTACGTGCTGCTGTGGAACGTTCGCAACGTGAGGGACGAACGGGGCTACGAAGGCTTCGCCGTCGTGCTGCCTTCGCAGTTGGACGGCTTCGGCTTTCTGTTCGGGCTCCATCAGCGCTGGAACATGTTTCAGTTCGGGCCGCGGTACGAAGGTTGGGCCGCAGCGCACGCCACGCTGATGAACGGGGAGAAGCGGAACATCCTGTTTCGCGAAGGGCCGCCTGACTTCTCGCGCCCTGAGAATCTCCGCGGCATGTTCCCGACCGATCGCTGGCGGAAATTCTTCAATAACATCGGCAACCCGCCGGACGACAGGCACGCTCCCGAGGCGGCTCTCGCGATGGCGCGTCGCTGGAACGAGACGCACGGCGACGAGGAGCAGATTTTTTCGCTCGACCTCTACTGGTTGACGCAGCCTCTCGCTCGCGACGGTTCGCCTCAGGCCGATCAACCCGTTACGCAGAAGCTGCTCGCCCGCATCGACTGGGACGATCTGTACGGCGAAGAGTTGGCCGGAGAGGATCCCGAAGGAGACGTTGCGGATCTCCTGAAGGCGCTCGAACGGCCCGAGTGAATCGTTCAGGCCGCGGGCAGCGCGTCCGATGAGGCGAGCCGCTTCGTGAAGTAGAACTTCGCGTGCCCGTGCGAGTCCCAGTCGGAGATCCGCCCCGCGACGGAGTATCCGCAGCGGCGGTAGAAGTCGGGCGCCTGATACTCCATCGTGTCGACGAAGGCATAGCGACACCCTCGTTCGACGGCGACCCGCTCAGCCCGATCGAGCAACGCCGAGCCGATGCCGCAGGATCGGTAGCCGGGATCGACGGCCATGATCGAGATCCGCAGCCACGCGAGTTGCGTCTCGCCGAGCAGACCGCCCACGATCGCCGATCCTGTCTGCGCGGTCAGCGCCAGATCCTGCACGGCGAACTCCGGCTGGGCGATCTTCTCAATGAACGGCCCGTTCGCCGTCAGGTTGAACTCGCGCAGCCACTTCTTCACGAGGGCCGCGCCGGCCTCGGGATCGGCCGAGGAATCGATGATCCGGCAACCTGACGGGCGAGCGCTCATCGACGGAGAAGATAGCGCTTGCCAGCCGCAGGTTCGCGCTATTGCGAGACCGTGGTGGTTTCGGTGAAGACCTTGCCGGCGCGATCGGTCTGCGTGAAGACCGTGACGCGGACTTCGTGCATACCGGAAGAGACGGCGGTCGCTTGGATGCGGAACGGCGGAGGCGAGTCTCCCGCAGGCATGCGGAACGCCGCGTACTCGATCCCGTTCTGCGCGACGACGGTCGGCTGCACGGGCGACGAAGAGGTCCGCTCGTAACGCAGTCCAGGCGGAAACTCGATTCGCACGACGACCCCTTCCTCGTCCACGCTGCCTTCGTTGCGCAGAGTCAGCAGGAAGGTCTGGACCTCGCCGACGCGGATCGGATCGGACTGGTCGGTGAACGTCGCCGCGATGCCCGACCCCTGATTGGCCGAGGGAACGAGTCCCCCGGTCTGTGGTTGCAGCGGAAAGGTCGATGCAGGGGGCGCCGCCGGGGCGGCCGGGGAGATGACGGTGACGAGTTCGCGTCGGTCGGACGTTCCTTCGCGGGTCGTTACCTCGACCGATTGTCGGGCGTCGGCATCGACGCTGACGCATCGGGAGCGGATGGCCACGGCGGCGTTCGCCTGCGGTTCGATGCGCGGAATGATCCAGTAGTAGCCCGCGCCGCTCTCGAGCCGTTGCTGGCCAGGCGTCGCATCGGTCGGCTGCAACGACGGATCGATCGTGACCACGATCCTCACGTCGGTCAGCGGCACGCCGCCCGTGTTGTAGACGGCGAAGGTAAAGTCGGCGTCCTCTCCGACGCGGGCGGTCGCGGGACCCGCCACGTCGATCGACATGCGCGGCGCGACCTGGATCGGGGCAGGCGTTCCCACGACGCAGCCTCGGGCGGAGGCGAACTGGCCGCCGGCTCCGGAGACCTGCACTTCGTGGCACTGCTCGCCTTCCGCGAGGACCGTGAACGTCAGCGGGATCTGCTTCGTCGCTCGCGGCTCTAACGTTCCGATCGACGCTCGCAGGGGCGTGCCCCGCTCGTTTCGCAGGCCGGGGCCGAACTGGTCGACCAGTTCGACGTTCTGCACCGGCGCATCGGACGCGTTGGTGACGGAGATCTGGAAGATCGCGTCGCTGCCGACCGCGACCGATCCGGGGCTGGTGATTCGCACCTGAAGAGCCTGGACCTGCACCCGCGTGGCGAGGCATTGTTCGGCTCTCAGGCCGTCCTGGCTGGTCGCGACGAAGCAGCTTCGGAGTTCGCCGCCGACGGTCGCCCGGGCGCTGACGCGAATCGTCTGCGATCCGCCGGCGGGAACGTCGCCCAGCGCCCACTCGGCACGCTCGCCGAACGGCCTCGCGGCAGGTTCGCTGCTGACGATCTCGACGCCGGCGGGGATGGCGTAAGCGAGCGAGACGCCTCGCGCCGCCACGTCGCCCGGGTTGCCGACGGTCACGTTCATATCGAACGGCGCTCCGGCCTGCACTTCCCCCGGACCTGTGACGCCGATGGTGAGATTGGGCGCCGACCACGAGACGGTGGTAACCGCCTGCGCGACGCTGATCTCCGCGACGGTTCCGTCCGGAGAGGGGGGCCGCACGATCGAGACCAGCACCTGCGTCGCGCCGCTCGTCGCGTCCGCCGGAACAAGCTCCGCGGTCGCGATGCCGTTCGCGTCGCTGATGACCTGGGCGCCCTGCTGGCGCTGCGGGCCGAATCCGGCAGGCGCTCCGCCGACCACCTCGTACCGCACGATCCATCCGGCCAGCGGCGTCCCGGTCGACGCACGTCGCAGCGCCGTGGTGAGCGGAAAAGGCTGACCCGCGGAGCTTCCGCCGGGAGACGGAAACGTCCAGGCGGCATCGACCCAGTAGATCGACGCCGTCTGCTGACGCTGGCCCATCTGCTCCGATTCGGGAGCGAGGACGGTTACGCGGCTGACGCCCTCGATCGGCGAACTGACGCTGATCCAGCCTTCGCCGTTCTTGAGCGCGATGTCGTCGGCGACGTTGGCAGTGCCGCGGGTGAGCACGTCCTGGGCGCCGGTCGTGCGACCCAAGGCGTAGTCCGCGTCGACCTTCCGGCTGCGCCGTTCCGACGAGAAGAAGTCGAACACGTCGCACGCGTCGTCGCCGACCTCGACGAAGTGCCCGACGCTCGTCGGTTCGAGGATCCATTCCAGTCGTTCGCGACTGGCCAGGCGTCCGTCCGCGCCGCACAGTCCGGCCTTCAGGACGACCTCGGTACCGACCGGCGCGACGACCTGCGCCGGATCCAGGAGGACGGTCTGATTCGAACGCGGATCGACGTGGCCCGAAGAGGTCGCCGGCGGAATGGTCGTCGTCGCGACCATCGGCGCGTTCGGGTCGGGGCAGTAGGGGAGTTCCGGGGCGGGCTGAAAGGCGGGGTTGGGCGTCGGGAAAAGACAGCCGGAGAGCGGAGTGCTGTTGCCCGTGAAGATCCGCTGACCCGACGGATCGATCTGGGGCACCGAGAGATTCGCGCAGCCGGCGAGCGAGAAGAGTCCGCAGACCGACAGCGCAGCGAATCGGACGAGCCGACCGCGAAGCTGTCTGAATGCGAACGAGCGATCCATCGATCCGTTCCTGCGACGCGCGGAAGGTTTCTCGTTCCGCGGTCGTCCCTGAAAAGCGTCGTGACGCTCCGTCGTCGATCGACGAAGCTTGCGACCAGGCAGAATCTGCCGTCCGGGGCAAACCTAGCACCCGGGTACTGGCTACGTGGCGAAAAGCGAACGTGAACGTTCAGGAAAAGCGACGGGGTCGGGCGCTCTGTGCCGAGCGGATCGGTTCTGACGGACGAATCCCATCCGGGCTTTTCAGGAAGACGAGCGGCGACGTCGATTTTTGGGTCGCATCCGACGTGCGAGCGCCGGAAGATGAGGAGACGGAGCGTCGGCGGAACGCTCCGATTCTCCTGGGCTGTAGGGCGGGCGCCCTCGCCTGCCGGGAGGGCTGATTGCCGCTGCGATGGCAGGCGAGGGCGCCAGCCCTACAAGACGAATCAGAACCTCGCGGACGAAGGCGCTGCCGTGTTCGAGTTCGATCTCTCTCCGCATCCGGAACTGATCTCGCCCGAGGCCTGGATCGCGCCGAGCGCCGACGTCGTCGGTCGCGTCCGCGTCGGAACGGAATCGTCGATCTGGTACGGCGCGGTCGTGCGGGGCGACCTGGAGTTGATCGAGATCGGCGACGGAACCAACGTGCAGGATCTGTCGCTGCTGCACACGAACGCCGGCGTTCCCTGCCGCCTGGGCGACCGGGTCACGATCGGGCACGGCGCCATCGTTCACGGCGCCATCGTCGAGGACGACGTGCTGATCGGGATGCGGGCGGTCGTGCTGAATCACGCCCGGATCGGCTCGGGCAGCTTCGTCGCCGCGGGGTCGCTGGTCCCGGAAGATATGGACGTTCCGCCCGGCTGGCTCGTGTGGGGTTCGCCTGCGAAGCTGATCCGCCCGGTCGACGAGGCCCTGACCCAGCGGATCCGCGAAGCGGCGGACCACTACCGCGAGATCGCGCGGAACCTCGTCGCGGGGGTCTGCATCCAACGCGACGATTCGCGAGCGGCGGAGATCCCGCGGACGAAGCGCTCGGCTTCGCCCGCGCACGAGCCGCCTCGCTCTCGCCCCGCTCCGAACGCCAAGTCGGCACGCACCCGCAAGCGTGCCCGTCGAAGCGACCGCTAAGAAGCCTGAGCGCAAAGCTACGGCTGAGGTTCCGTCGAAGCTTCTTCGCGAGAACTGCGGCGCCGGCGATCGATGACCGCCGCGAACTTACCGAAGAGGTACCCGCTGGCGATCGCCAGCAGGGAATGAGCGGAGAGCATGAACTCTAACCGCGGCGGATCCTCAATCAGCGTCACGAATCGCCCGTCGGGCAGCATGGTGTGCGTCTGCGAGAAACCTCCAGCAAGAAGGTCCGTCGATTGCGTCACTTCGGTCGTCCAGACGCTGAATCGCTCCCCGGTAGGTTCGTAGACCCAGGCCTCCGCCTTCATCGCGGCGAACAGCGAGAGCAGCGGTTGCGTCAGCGGAAGCTTCGTTTCGTGCGGGTCGAGCTCGCTCTCGCCCGCATACAGAACCGGGACGACGTAGATCGTCATGCCGATCAATGCGCCGACCGCGAACGCACGCTCGGACCCTCGCGAAAAGATCGCGAGCGCCGCGGCTCCTGCGAACAGCCAGAACGCCGACTGCAATAGAACGGCGAACATGACGCCGCCTGTTTTCAGCGCGGCGGCGCCGAGCCCTGCGACCAGGATCAGCGCGAACAGCTCGACGAGCGAGAACTGCAGACCCGAGGGAAGCTTCGCCATGAATCGTCGCAGGGAGAGAGCGAAACGGGCGAATCAGGAGGATTCGCTCGCTGCGGGTTGGTGCGGTCGGATCGAGCGTCGATAGTAGAGGACCGTCGCTAACTTGCCGAAGACGTACCCGATCGCGACGGCGAGCAGGAGGTGCGCGACGAGCATGAACTCGTGCCGGGGCGGCTTCTCGTACTGATCGACCTCGCGACCGTCGGCGGTCACGTACCTCGTCATAACGTACGGGCCCATGTTCTGAGCAGCGGGACTGAACGCGGGCGCGATGTCCCCCGTGCCGTCTGCCTGCATCAGCGTCACTTCGCTCGCCTCGAATTCTTCGCCTGTGTGCGGCTCGCGGTAAATGGTTCCCGCGAGCGCTTCCCACACGGGCTTGAGAACCTTCGACAGCGGCAGCCTGGCCTCGTACGGGTCGAGCTCGCACTGGCCGACGTAGAGCGGCGGGATTCCAAAGCCCGCGACGCCGAGCACGAAGCCGATCGCGAAGGCCTGCCAGGCTCCGCGAGCGATCAGGGCCAGAAGGGCGACGCCGACGAAGAGCCACAGCGCGGCCTGCACGAGGATCAAGGCGACGTTTCCGCCGCCTCGCAGCGCCGCGGCGCCGACGCCGGCGAAGAGCAGGATCGCGAGGAGTTCGAAGAGCGAGAACTGCACGACGAGCGGAAAGCCGTGCCGTCGAATCGCACGAAGCGTCTCATTGCGTCGGTCGGTCTCCATCGAGCGAAACTCCTCAGGAGGCGGCTGCGGCGGAGCGCTCCGTCCGCTCAGGGCGCCGGTACAGAAGCGCTGCGAGCTTGCCCAGAAGGTAACCTGCCGCCGCGGCGCCGAGCGAGTGCGCGACCAGCATGAAGTCCTCGCGTGCCGGTCGTTCGACGCGCTTGACCTGTGTGCCGTCCCGCATCAGGAAAAACTCCCCCGGTTGGCCATCCAGCCACGCGCTCTGCACGTCCTCCGGTCTTACGTCCTTGCCCGTGGAATACGAGATGAACGAAGTCGATTCCATAGCTGCCCATAAGGGTCCGACGATCTTCGAGTAGGGAAGCTTCGCCTTTTCCGGATCGAACTCGCTTTCGCCGAAGTAGATCAGGCAGAGACCGTGCGCCGTGGCGCCGATGACGAAGCCGACGGCGAACGCCCGTGCGACGCCGCGGGCGAAGATCGCCGCGACCACGAAGGCGAAAAAGAGCACAAGCGTCGCTTCCGCCGTCAGCCAGGCGAGCAGCCCGCCGGCTTTCGCCGCCGCAACCGCGACGCAGAGATAGAGCGCGACGACGAACAACTCCGCCAGCGAGAACTGCAGGCCGAGCGGCAGGCCGAGGCGCGATCGCCTCGCCTCATCCGCGATCGAAGCATCGCTCATGGGTTGACGCCTTCCTGTTCATAGAACCTGTTCTCTCCGGTCGTGCGATTCGATTCATCGGCGTCGACGATCTCGCAGTCGGGAAGCGCCTCTCGTAGCGCTTCGATCGCCTCGGGCGACGCGCCTCCCAGGTACAGGTATTCGAGATTCTCCAGAGCCGCAAGCGATGCGACATCTTCGTCCGTGAACGACTCGACGGCGTTCGGACGCAGGGTCAGGCTTTTGAGCGATTCGATCGACGCGATCGTCTTCACTCCGGCGCCGTCGAGGTTCGTTACGTCGACGGTTAGTTCCTCAAGTCCGCTGCAAGCGGCGACGAAACCGATCGTTCTCGAATCGAGAGAAGGTTCGGAGGAGAAAGTCAGCTCGCGCAGGTTCGGGAATCTCGCGAGTTCTTCGAACCCGCTGTCGTCGAGATCCTGGGTCTCCCGAAAGCTGATCCGCTGAACTCTCGGGTGTCCGGACAACTCGTCGAGCATCGCGTTCGTGTTGACGCTCGAATAGAACGCGACGTGATTTTCGCCTGCGTCGATGCGAGCCTTCTCGTCGGCGATCCACTCGTCGCGCATCCGATCGAGTTCTGCCTGACCATCGTTGCAGCCCAGGCAGACGATCATCAGGGAGGTCGCGACGATCGCCGATCTTCGCACGATTCGCTCCAGAGGAGGGGGACTCGTCGTCGCAGGCTTCAGCGTATCAGATAAGTTTCGCCGCGCTTCGCGGTTACCATTCCGCATCGCGACTGTCGTCGCACGATGCCGAAGCGGCATTGAGTTGGGTGGCGCCGGTTGTCTCAACCAGCGTCCGCGAAGCGGATCGGAGGCCTCGGAAACGCCTCGGAACGAAAGGTTCCGCTGTCCATCGAGGCGACTCCTGATAGCACGCGACGATCAGGCGCCGAGCGCGAGCCAAGGCCTCCGACGGCCTGCGCCCGCGCCGGTTGAGACAACCGGCGCCACCCCAGGAAAACCGAACGCTGTATGAGTCGACCGAGTCTGAAATCGATCGTGGAGGATCTTCGTCGGGCGGGGCATGCGCTCGTCTGCGACGAGCCGGTCGATCCCGATCTGGAACTGGCCGAGATCCAGCGACGGCTCTACCTGTCGCAGGCGCCGGCGGTCCTGTTCACGAACGTGAAGGGTTGCCGGTTCCCGATGCTGGCGAACCTGTTCGGGACGATCGATCGGGCGCGGTACGTCTTCCGCGGTACCTACGAATCCGTCCGCCGGGCGATCGAACTGAAGATCGATCCGCAGGCGTTCTTCCGACGGCCGACGCGGTACTGGAGCGCGCCCTTCACCGCGCTCGCCATGCAGCCGCGGCGAGTCAGTCGCGGTCCGATCCTGCATGAGCGAATCAAACTCAGCGAGCTGCCGCAGCTACGGAGTTGGCCCCTCGACGGCGGTCCCTTCATCACGCTGCCGCAGGTCTATACGGAAGACGTGAATGCGCCCGGCTGGCGGAAGAGCAACCTCGGCATGTACCGCGTGCAGCTCGCCGGCAACGAGTACGCGAAGGACCGCGAGATCGGGCTGCACTACCAGATTCATCGCGGCATCGGCGTCCATCATCAGGCGGCGCTGCGCGCGGGCAAGCCGCTTCGCGTGAACGTCTTCGTCGGCGGCCATCCCGCGATGACGCTCGCGGCGGTGATGCCGTTGCCCGAGGGCCTGTCGGAGCTGACGTTCGCCGGCGCGCTGGCGGGTCATCGGATACCGCTGCTCGACGGGAGCGTCGTGGACGGAGAACGCGACGGCAGGCCCGCGCTCTACGCCGACGCCGATTTCTGCATCTGCGGCACGATCGAACCGGATCGCGAACTTCCGGAGGGGCCCTTCGGCGATCACCTCGGCTACTACAGCCTGCAGCATCCTTATCCCGTGCTGCGGGTCGAGCAGGTCTTCGCGCGGAAGGACGCGATCTGGCCCTTCACAGTCGTCGGTCGACCGCCCCAGGAAGATACGACGTTCGGACAACTGATTCACGAGCTGACGGGCCCGATCATTCCGACCGTTCTCCCGGGCGTGAAGGAGGTGAACGCCGTCGACGCGGCAGGCGTCCATCCGCTGCTGCTCGCGATCGGAAGCGAGCGGTACGTGCCCTATCGGTCGTCGAACCGCCCGGCGGAACTGCTCACCCAGGCGAACGCCATCCTGGGTCAGGGTCAGATGTCGCTGGCGAAGTATTTGTTCATCGTGAACGGCTTCGACGACCCCGAACTGGACCTGCACGACATCGGGCGCTTCTTTCGACATCTGCTCGCCCGCGTCGACTGGTCTCGCGATCTGCACTTCCAGACGCGGACCACGATCGACACGCTCGACTATACCGGCGACGCGGTCAACGAAGGCTCCAAGCTGATCATCGCCGCGCGGGGACCGGTGCGGAGAGAGCTCGCGACTGAAGTCCCCTCTGACTTACGGCTGCCGGACGGATTCAGCGAGCCGCGCCTGGCGCTGCCGGGCGTTCTGGCGGTGCAGGCCCCTCCTGTCCACGACCATCGGGGCGAGGAGTACGACCCCGACCTGCGACGGTTCTGCGAGGCATCGTCGTTCAGCGCCGCGGGGTCTTCCATCGCGCTGGTCACGCTCGTCGATGACAGCCGCTTCGCCGCCGCGACGCTGAACAACTGGCTCTGGACCGTCTTCACGCGGAGCCAGCCTTCCCAGGATGTCCTGGGCGTCGGCGGCTTTTCCGAGCGGAAGCATTGGGGCTGTTCCGGACCGCTCGTGATCGACGCGCGGCTCAAGCCGCGACAGGCTCCGCCGCTGGTCGAGGACCTGGACGTATCGAGTCGCGTGGATGCCATCGCTGCCGGCGGCGGCATTCTTTCCAAGTGGCTCTAGCAGCCAGGGAATTTCCTAATCGGTCGCAACCTGCTCAAGCGACTTCGTTTGAGTCGCGTCTTTCTCGATCGGGCGGACTCTCTTGCGTCTTCCGTTCGA
The DNA here is from genome assembly GCF_056501455.1 of Lignipirellula cremea. Taxonomy (NCBI): domain Bacteria; kingdom Pseudomonadati; phylum Planctomycetota; class Planctomycetia; order Pirellulales; family Pirellulaceae; genus Lignipirellula; species Lignipirellula cremea. The sequence continues at coordinate 1,783,742 of NZ_CM151415.1, read as the reverse complement.
CCGGCGGCTCTTGACGAGGTTCTTCCCTGGAAATACACACTTACCTTCAACTTTCCTCAAGTAGGACGTCGACGCCGAAGGAAGAACTTCCCGGCACGCCGTCCGTACCGGGAAACGAGTCCGACGCACCGGTCACTGCGTTCGCTTCTCCGTCCTTAGGAGAACCGCGAACTACAATGGCAGTGCGTCGCGAATCGGCGAACCGCCGGATGCCGGACTGCCATGGGCGGCCCGGTCGTCTCTCCGGGGTTCGCTGATCACCTCTCGCAGATCACGCAGGACTGCCGAACTTCGGCGGACCGCGCCTGCGGGAATTCCCTTCGACGGAAATGCAGCGTCCGCAGTTTCACGCTACGTGGCAGCGCCAGGCCCCCCTGATTCTGCCGTCGTTGCTGTTGTGCGACTTCTCCGACCTCAAAGGCGAGGTCGCCCGGCTGGAAGAGGCGGGCGTTCTGGGCCTGCATCTGGACGTCATGGACGGACGGTTCGTCCCGAACATGACGTACGGCCTGCCGATCGTGGAGGCCTTCCGCCGCGTCACGCAGCTCCCGCTCGACGTCCACCTGATGGTCGAAGAGCCGCAGAGCTGGGCCAAACGCTTCGTCGAGGCGGGCGCCGACGTGGTGACCGTCCATCGGGAAGCGATTTCTGATCCTTTGGACGTGCTCTCTGGCATCCAAGAGCTTGGCGTCTGGGCCGGGCTTGCGATCAATCCGGCGTCGCCGACTGACGTCGACGCGCCCTACTGGTCCGCCTGCGACGTCGCGCTCGTGATGAGCGTTCCCGCCGGCTTCGGAGGCCAGGCCTTCGACGCCGCGGCTCTGGAGAAGACACGCGCGCTGCACGCGAAATACGGCGATCGGCTGTTCATCGAAATGGATGGCGGAATCAACCGCGAAACGATCGGTCGCTGTGCCCAGGCGGGCGCGGGCGGGCTGGTCGTCGGCTCCGCCATTTTTCGACATCCTCACTATCCGACGGTCGTGGCCGAGCTCAACGCTCTCGCCCGATCCGAGACTGCATAAGCTGTAAACTCCGATGCTACGCATCTTCGTGGTCCGTCCCGGTTCGACGAGCTGGGATCAGGAACGCCGAATCAAGGGAAGCATGGACATGCCCCTGACCGCCGAGGGTCAGGAGCAGGTCGATCGCGTCGTCGCCGAACTGGCGAACGAGCGGCTGGACGCCATCTACACCGGCCCGGGCGAAAGCTCCAAACAGACCGGGAAGGCTCTCGCAACGCCGCGAAAGTTGAAGCCCGTCTGCCTCCAGACCCTGATGAATCTCGATCAGGGCCTGTGGGAAGGGAAGCTCGTCGAAGAGGTCCGGCAGATGTTCCCGTCGCTCTACAAGCTGGGGCAGGAACACCCGGAACTCGTCTGCGCCCCCGGCGGCGAGACCGTCGACGACGCGCTGCTGCGCGTGCGTGACGGAATCAACAAGGTCGTCCGGAAGCGCCATGCGGGGAACGTCGCGATCGTCGCCTCGGACCCGCTCGCGACGATCGTCCGCAGCTACCTCGAAGGAAAAGCGTTCCGCGATCTGTGGAACTCCGAATGCGACGCCTGCCGCTTCGAGGTCGTCGAAATCTCGCCCGAGTTGTTCCGGGTGTAAGCAGGATCCAGGCGAGCGGAGGGTGTGAGCCCTCCGTGCTTTTCGAAGTATCGATCAGCTCAGACACGGAGGGCTGACGCCCTCCGCTCGCCTTAGATCGCTTCCTTCGGCTTGCACGGAAAAACCGTCGCGGATACCGTAGACCGAATCGTCTGACGGGGCGAACGGGACCGTTTCCCGTCGTTGCGGCTCTCGGCCGGGGATGACGCCGGTCGCCGCCTTCGCTTCGCCCCTGTCCGCTTTCACGCGAGACGCTCGGCCTGTGGAGCCTGATATGCCGCCCGAAACGGTCGCCGATGCCGGCGCGAAGCTTCCTGCCGAAAGCGGCCCCGGAACGGGCGCCGACGGCGGCATCGCCAAGCGTTCCCGTCGCAGCATTCCGGAAGGACTCTGGACCCGGTGCCCGGACTGCAACACGGCCCACTTCCGGAAGGAACTCCACCGCCGGCTGTGGGTCTGCGACAACTGCAGCTACCACTTCTACCTGTCGGCCCGGGATCGCATCGAGCAGGTCCTGGACGAAGGGACGTTCGAGGAACTCGACGCCGACCTGACGAGCGGCGATCCCCTCGAATTCACGTTCAAGGACAACAAGACCTACGTCGAGAAGATCGTCGAAGCGCAGCGTCACACCGGCCTGCGTGACGCGATTCTGACCGGCACCGGGATGATCCGCGCCCGTCGCGTCGCGTTCGGCGTGACCGACAGCGCCTTCATCATGGGGAGCATGGGCTCCGTCGTCGGCGAGCGGCTGACGCGTCTGATCGAGCACGCGACGAAGGCCGAACTGCCGCTGATCGTCGTCAGCGGTTCGGGCGGCGGCGCCCGGATGCACGAGGGCATTCTGTCGCTGATGCAGATGGCGAAGGTCTCTGCTGCGCTCGCCCGTTACGACTCGGCGGGCGGCCTGTTCATCTCGGTGCTCACCAATCCGACGATGGGCGGCGTCGCGGCCAGCTTCGCCTCGCTGGGCGACGTCGTTTTCGCCGAACCGAAGGCGCTGATCGGCTTCGCAGGTCCGCGCACGATCAAGGCGACGATCCGGATCGAACTTCCTGCCGGCTTCCAGACGAGCGAGTTCCTGCTGCAGCACGGCTTCATCGATCGCATCGTCGATCGGTCGAAGCTGAAGACCGAGATCGCCCGCACGATCGACTACTGCGGCAAGTGACGCGGTTCGACTGACCGCCTGGGCGCCTCGTATCGAACCAGCAGCGGGCGTCGGCGTCGTTCGGCGAAACGCGTCGGCAGCCCGCGAGAAGGAGCGCTTTCGCATGCCCGCGCCTCTGCCTCCCCTTTCGGACGTCGAGGCCGGCAAGTGCGAGCTGGTCTTTCGCATGATGCGAAGGCATTTGGGATACGTTCCCAATTCGACGCGGACGATGGCGCGGCAACCAGCGATCCTTTCGAGCTTTACGCTGCTGGTCGCGAACGTGTTGGGCGAACGTTCGGACGCGTCGCTCTGGCTGGGGCTTCGCCTGGCGGTGCGAAACGCCCTTTGGACGCTTCGCAAAATGCGCGCGAAACCGTCGATTCCGCTGTCGCTCAAGAGTCTGGTCGCTCACGCGACCAGCTCCGCCGCAGGGTGTCGATACTGTCAGGCGCACACCGTCGGCGAAGCGCTGCTGCAGGGCGTCCCGGCCGACAAGGTGGAAGCTTTGTGGGATTTCGAATCGAGCGATCACTTCGATCCGGCGGAGAAGGCCGCGTTGAGGTTCGCGATCGCTGCCGGGAGTTCGCCGAACGCGGTGACCCCCGAAAGCTTCGCCGAACTCAAACAGCATTTCACGGACGAACAGATCGTCGAACTCGGGGCCGTCATCGCGCTCTTCGGCTTTCTGAATCGCTGGAACGAAACGTTCGCGACGCAGTTGGAAAGCGAACCGAAGGCGCTGGCCGAAAAACACCTGGCCGGCAGCGGGTGGACGATCGGCAAGCACGGTTGATGCATGCGCGATCGCGACACGAAAAAAGACCGGGCGCCTCCGTCGGCGATTACGGAAGCGACCGGTCTTTTTCGCAAGGAACGCGAAGCTCGGGGCGGCGAGCCGCGCGTCGTCGGAGAGGGATCGAATCGGTCTTCAGGAGATCGGATCGTGCGAGGCGTGCAGGCGTCTCGCACATCTCTTTACGCAGAAGCGGTCGGACGGTTCGTTCGCGGCGGAAGATTTTTCGGGAATGATTTCTCAGGCGGGGCGGCTGCCCGCGATCATCGATCGCAGGACGGCCTGAACGCGGGGGTTCTTCATCGCCTGCGAACGCGGAGCGCGCTCGACTTCGCCGCTCCCGTCATCGTCGCCCGCTTCTCCCGACTCGTCGGTGAAGAAGATTTCCGTGCGATCGACGCCGGCGCCGTCGCCCTCATGAGGAGGCAGCTCGGCTCGCACGACGCGAACGTCTCGCGGCGCCTCGATCCCCAGGCGAACCGTGTTTCCCTTGATGCGAACGATCGAAATCCGAATCGAGTCCCCGATCAGAATCTCTTCCTGGGCTTTGCGAGTCAGGACGAGCATGAGTCACTCCTTTGGTCGGCTGCTTCGACATCCGTGAGGCGTTCACTTCGACGGAGAGACTTAAATGCGAAGGCCGTGCCAAAGCGCTTGAGCAAGCCCCGACTCAGGCGTGCCGAGGCCATCGGAATGCGATTCAACTGCCTTCAGAACAGAGGCTTACGAAAAAAGCCCCGCGTCCTGCGACGCGAGGCTTGATTCAGTTTCCGCGGTTGTTCGGCCCCTCCGCCCGGCAACTTTGACAATTCTTTTGAAAGAACGTCCGTACCGGGCGTGACGCCTTGGCAGAGATAGCCTAAGTCGCTTCGATGCGTCAGGCTGAAAACTCCCGGCGCTTCGCGATTTCGTCGCGAAGCTGGGCGGCGAGTTCGTAATCCTCCGACGCCACCGCCTGGTCGAGCTGCTCCTGGAGGGTCATCCCCAGGCTATACTCCTGACGCAGCTCTTCCCGAAGTGCGGTGAGCCGCTGGACGAACTCGTTCTCGTCGTACTGCTCGGCCACGTCGAAGTCTTCGAAGAAGTCTCGCACGGAATCGAGACCTTCGTTGATCCGCATGATCGCCGCCTCGGCGCCCTGCTCGCCCTGTTCGAGGTGGGCCATCGCCGCGGCCTGCGTCCGCTGGTAGAGCACGAACGGTCGGTACTGTTCGTGCGACAGCGTCCACTGCTCGTCGGGCGAATGCTCCCGGCAGAAGTCCATCAGTTCGAGCGTATGGTCGGCGTCACGCACCGCCTTGTCGTACTGGCGGAGCTGCAGCCAGCAGATCCGTCGATGATAGAACTGCATGAATTCGCGATCGGTCTCGGCGCATTCGTCCTCGTCCATCGCTTCGACGTCCGCCGCTTCGTCGTCCGAAAGAACGGGCGAGGCGTCGAATTCGTCGATACGCGATTCGGCTTCCAAGTCCGGCGGCAGTTCGCCGTACTTGTGACGCAGGAATTCCAGGAACGAGCGCTTCCCCTCGAACGACTGGCCGTCGGGACGACCCGTTGTTTCGAGTTGAAGCAGACCGAGGTCGACGCGCATCTGAATGACCTGCCGACCGTCGTCGCCGCGCACGAGGCGCACGCGAACCTTGTCCGGGTCGTAGGACCACTTCCTCAGGATGCGGTCGATGTGGTTGGGCTCTTTCATGAACGTTTTCTCGTCGAGTTCGAAACGACTCCGAGACGTTCCGCTGTTCGCGTCGGTGTTCCGCGGCGTTTTCATTATAGAAGCGAGTCGAGTTTCGAAGCAGGAGCCGAACGCTTCGTCCGGCTCGACTCCTTTCGATGCGTGCGAAGGGCTTCGCGTCACGACGATCCTGAGGGTAGCGCCATCGTCCGCGAGGCGCTTCAACCTTCGTCTTCGAAGAGCGCCCGAAGCGCAGCGGGTTCGCCGATGTCCACGACGAACAGTCGACCGAGCACGGCAAGCGCCTCATCACGGTCGAATCCGAGTTTCTTCGCGAAGAAGGTCACCGTGACGTCGGCCCGGATTGTCGGGTTTCCCGGTACGCCGAGGTCCGCGTCGAGACCGCTGGGAAGATCGACCGCCAGGCGCTTCGCGGAGGAAGCGTTCATCCGGCGGATCATCGCGTCGTAGGGCGCGCGGGGCGAACCCTTCGTTCCGGTTCCCAGCAGCGCATCGACGATCCAGTCAGAATTCGCGAGTCGGTCGAGACGAGACAGTTCGCTTTCCGATCGCCCGTCCAGAACGGAAATTCCCGCGGCTTTCGCGATGGCGAGGTTGATCGCCGCGTCGCCCTGGACGGTCGCTTCGTCGGCGGCGAGCAGGATCGACGTCTCGCTCCCCATTCTTTGCAGATGCCGCGCCATGCAGAAGCCGTCGCCTCCGTTGGCCCCCCGTCCGCAGCAGACGACGACGCGTTCCGGAACGCCGAACGATTCCAGCACGTTCGCCGCGTTCCGCGCGGCGTTCTCCATCAGCAGCAGGCTGGGCATCGCGAAGCGCTCGACGGCCAGCCGATCCGCCTCGCGAATTCTTTCGCAGGGGAGCGTTAGTTCGCGCATGGCATCGTCCGCGTAAAATGTGCGAAGAGCTCGATCGAAGCTTTGGTTCGAACGCAGCGACAAGTCTACCGCGAGTCGATCCTGTCCGATCGGCCTGGGATTTCTGAGGACGCCGCCGATGCCCCTGTACGAGTACGCCTGCCGCGCCTGCGGCGAAACGTTCGAAGCCCTGGTGCGCGGCGCCGAGCACCCGCGCTGCCCGAAGTGCGAAAGCGCGAACCTGTCGCAGCTCCTGAGCGTGACGGCGGCGCCGTCGGGCAGCCATAGCGCCGGCGTCGGAGAATCTGACGCGGGAGCGTGCGGTCGGTCGGCCTGCGCCCGCGGATGCATGGGCTAGCGATTAGCTTCGCTGATCGCAGAGAGGAGAGCGAAGAAAGCGGAAAGTGGAGAACGGGCGCCGGACCGCTCTCCTCGGTCTACTTTCTACTCTCGACTTTCTTTCGAAGCGGGAGGCGCGGCCCGCGAACAGAACGTGACCCGAGCTCATCGCATAAAAACGAAAAGACCCGCAGGGCGTCCTGCGGGTCCTTCCGTTTCCGTCACGCGAGGGTCTTGCTTCGTAACCAGCCGTCGAGCGCTTACCAGCAGAACTCGACGCCGGCGTAGGCGCCGTGCAGGAGCAGGTCGCCGTTCGAGTCGATCTCCGAGACGTCATCCAGTCCGGCGAAGTAGGTCGGGATCTGGTTCTCCGTCAGAGCGACGCCGGAGACCGCGACGACGCGGTAACCGCCGGTCACCTTCATCCAGCTGCAGACCTGGTACGAGGCGCCCATGTCGAGTTCGCCCAGCATGCTGATGCGGGTGTCGCTGGACGAGACGTTGTAGGCCTGGCCTGCCCAGGGACCGACGGCGCCGACGGTGGCGAAACCGTTGGACCCGTAGATCGACTGGTTGGAGTTCATCTGGTTGGCGAACAGACCGACCTTGGCGCCAGTGTTGACGCTGAAGCGTTGCGTCGCGAACCACGACGCGTTGCCGCCGATCTGCAAGCCGATCAGGTTGTTTTGAGTCTCGATGTGGTAGTTGACCTCGTCAGCGGCCCCGTTGAAGGTTCCGTTCGTCGGATCCGTCGAGAAGAGGAAGTCTTCGTCGAAGCGGATATACCGGGCTCCGCCGAGGATGTTCATCGCGACCGTGGGAGCCTGGCAACCGCCGTAGGCGTAGCCGGCGCCGTAGCAGCCCGCGTCGCAGCCGCCTCCCGAGATCGGCGAGTTGAACAGGTTCAGCTCGACGTTGTGCAGCTGGTTCTCCATCCGGATGCGATGGCGAGCGGCGTTCTGGTAGTAGCTGTCGACGCTGGAGGGTCCGCCGCCGTCGTCGTAGTTGAGCATATCGAGGTTCGGGATCACGACGCCGAGGTCGGAGCCGTCCGCGAGGACGCCGCTCGGATCGTAGGCGTTCGCTTCGGCCATGCCGGGATACCAGCCCCAGTAACGACCTTCGATCGCCCAGCCGCCGCCGCAGCAGATGCCGGCGAAGACTTCGAAGCCGCCGCCGTATCCGAACGACGCGTCTTCGGTCTTCATCATCTGGTTGGCGATGTTGTCCGTCTGGTACGAGAGCCAGGTCGGATTCGCGCGGTCGCGGGTCAGCATCAGCGCGTAAGCGCCGGCGAAGACCGTCGGGCCGCAGGCGGGTTCGCAGTAGACGTCGTCGCCCCAGCCGGATCCGGAGCTGGAGTCGACGAAGGTGCCTTGGCCGTAGCCGCTGCCGGACGCGTAGCCGCCGCCCGCCCCGTATCCGGCGCTCGCTCCGGAACCGTAGCAGTCGGCGCCGGCGCTCGTGTATCCCCCCTGGCCGCCGGCCGGAGGCGCAGGAAATCGCGAGTAGTCGGGCGTGGCCAGGTCGCTCGGGCTGCGGGCCGGGGTCGGCTCCATCACGCTGCGACCGTTGCCGGCAGGCATCGCGCCGGTACCCACGACGCCCTGCGTACCGGGGAGCGGTTCCGCCGGCGGAATGAGCTGATCCTGGTTCTGCGCCGCGAGGTACTGCGGGTGGCCGCCGTACTGAGTTGCGGCGCTGCGCTGGGGAGCGCTCGCCATCGGCAGCATCGAACCGTAGCTGCCCTGTTGTGCCGCAGCGGGAACGGCTCCCGCAGCGATGAGCGAGGCGAACACGCCGCGCCAGAGGAACGTCTTCATGTACGAACTCCTTTCGAACGCAAGACTCCGTTCCCGACGTGTCGGCGTGACGCGCCCACGGCAGGGGTGACGTTGTCGGAAAAAGCTCGGCACGGCCCGTCGAAGGCGACGGGTCCGATCGCGAGCATGGTTTGGCGAAGTAGGGATCGCTCGCGAATGCGTGCGAACCCGTTCGAGGGAATCCGTTCCTCGTGCCGAGGGTCGAACGGCGTCTGCCGTCGTCCCCAGAGCCGATCCGTGCGGCACCTAAGTGATCGACGAGCGAAGGCTCGGTTTCGTCGCCGAACTCAGGACGCGCAAGGGTTTTTCGCTCAAGTTCGAAGAGCGAATCGGCGCCGCAGGATTAACCCGCATCGCGTGCATGTCCGGCCCCCGGAAAGCGGCGGGGCGCAGCACGAACGATCGGCGCGAACGTTACGAAAGGGACTACCGCACCGCAGCAAGCGGGCGAGAAGCGACGGCGAGCGGCGCGTCGCAGGAGAGCTTCAGCGCGGCGCAACATAGCACGCGGCGCACGCGAGTCAAACGAAAGTTGCGAGGGCGCGGTCAAGCGAGGCCGCAGCGACTTCTCGCAAGGAAACGTTCCCGCCGTCGTTAAATCCGGACGCGTCGGAACGATCCGCACGGCCTGAGGAGGCGGTCACCGGCGTGACGGTCGGGCTTGTCGGAGGCCGGTTGAACGGAACATGCCCACGCTGCTATCGCGACGTGGGCATGGCACACCTGGGTACGACAGTTGACGTCGGTTCGCCAGCTTTGCGAATCGTCGCTTACGCGGCGCGAACGACCGCTGCGGCGGTCGCGACCGGCGACTTCGCGGCCGCGGGATCGGACTCGACGAGTTCGACGGCCAGCCGGGCGTAATCTTCGGCGCCGTTCGACGACGGCGAGTACTCGAAGATCGACTGTCCGAAGCTCGGCGCCTCGGCCAACCGCACGTTCCGGCGGATCGTCGTCGTGAAGCAGCGCGCCTCCGACCAGACGCTGTCGGGCGTCTTCTGGGCGGTGAAGAATTCTTCGACGTCGCTGCTGACTTCCGCGGCGAGTCGCGTCCCCGACTCGTACATGCAGAGGACGACCCCGGTCAGACGAAGGTGCTTGTTCAGTCGCCGGGCGACCATCTGGATCGTACGGAGCAGCTTCGACAGACCGTGCAGCGCCAGGAAGTGGGGCTGCAGCGGCAGGAAGACTTCGCGGGCCGTGGTCAGCGCGTTCAGCGTCAGCACGCCCAGCGAGGGGGGGCAGTCCATGATCACGAAGTCGAACGCAGGCGTGTCCGGGCGGGACAGGTCTTCCTGCATCTGATCGCGAAGGATGATCTCCCGACCGACTTCGCCGGAGAGTTCCATCTCCGCCGCGGCCAGATCGATGTGAGCCGGGACGAGCCAGAGATTCTCGCCCACCTGAAGCCGAACCTCGGAGAGCGGCGTCTCTTCGGTCAACACCGAGTAGACGCTCTTCTCGCTCGATCCGACGGTGACGCCCAGGTGCAGCGAGGCGTGCGCCTGCGGGTCGAGGTCGATGATGCAGACCTTTTTCCCCTGTCGAGCCAAAGCCGCGCTCAGATTCACGGCGGTGGTCGTTTTCCCGACGCCGCCCTTCTGATTGATAACCGCGATCGTGCGCATGGCTCTTACCCTTCAGTCGGACTCGGAAACCCTTGCGGCGGTAGATACCGAGAACGTCGCCGGCGCTGCAAGGGCGAAAAAGCCGCCGCGTTCGCGGGACGGTCCTGCGGCCGGCGGCTCGGCGCCGTTTCCGATTGCGGCGAAATGGACTAAAACGGGCAAGCGTCGCCGCCGGAACCGCTTCCGCGGCGCCTCGATTTTCCCGCCCGAACTTGCGCCGCCGACCGCATGCGACTCATCGGAACGCTTCCTGATACGGCCCAGGCGCGACGCTTCGTCGCGTACCTGCACACCGTCGGCATCGAGTCTTCGGAAGAAGCCGCCGCGGCAGGTCGTCAGATCTGGGTCCGCGAAGAGGATGCGGTCGAGCGCGCTCGCGGGGAGATGGAGAAGTTCCGCGAGGATCCCGCCGCCTCGAAGTATCTCGCGGCGGAGAAGCAATCGCGGGAACTCGCGAAGTCGGAGCAGGCCGAGCGGGCGCAGCGCCGCGCCCGGGTCGTGACGGGGAAGGATATCTGGACGTCGGTCGGCGGTCCTCCCTCGCGGCGACTGACCGTTACCTGGGCATTGATCGGCGCATCGATCGTCTGCACGGTGTTGATCGGGGCGAGCAATCCCGACCCGACCAACTGGGCATGGCAGTGGGGCCAGTTCTGGTCGGAGGCGGACGTCGCGAGGTATCAGGCGGCGGCGTTGCTCGAAGGCGCACCGGCGGAAAGCGTCCCGCCGGAACTTCTCTTCGGGCAGATCCTGAAGGGACAGGTCTGGCGGCTGATCACCCCGATCTTCTTCCACTTCAGCATTGCGCACATCCTCTTCAACATGCTCTGGCTCTACCAGTTGGGCGGCCAGATCGAAGATCGCGTACGACCTCTGCGCTACGTGGGGCTGGTACTGTTCTTCGCCCTGGCCGGGAATCTCGCGCAGGCGCTCTCTCCCTCGAGCATGAACGAGGGGATCGGCTTCGGCGGCATGTCGGGCGTCGTCTACGGGTGCTTCGGGTATGTCTGGCTCAAGACCATCCTAGAACCGGACGCCGGCTATCGTCTGTCGATACTCGCCGTCTTCCTGATCATCGGCTGGCATATCCTGACGTCGATGCCCGGCAACGATCGGATGTTCGGCGATTCGGTCGCCAACGTCGGGACGTGGGCCCACGGCGGAGGCCTCGCGGCCGGCGCGCTCGCCGCGATCGCGACCTATCTCTACAAGAAGTCGCGGGCGGCGTAGGGGCCGGAGACGGCGTTTACCGATGCAGAACCCCTGGGCGATCGAACCTGGTCAGGGCCTCGGCGATTTGCGACTCGGCTCCGCTCGAGAAGACGTGCTCCGACGGCTGGCGGAGCGCGGCGTGCATAGCGAATCGGCAGCCGACGACGGCGATCTGTTGATCGTCGACGATCTCGAAGTCGAACTGAAGTTCGACAAGTCGCAGCGGCTATGCGAGATCTCGGCCGAGAGCGAGCGGCTGCTCCTGGCCGGCCATGCGGTCATCGGCGCGCGCCTGCACGAGGTCGTCGACCGGCTCGGCGTGAGCGACGCGGAGACGCTCTGGACGCCCGAGCCTGAAGACGAGGAAGACCTCGATTCTGCCCCGGTTGAACAGCCGACGGACGAGGAACTGATCAGTGACGGGACGCTCTGGATCCCGCGGCTCGGCCTGGGAATCGAGCTCTTTCAGGGAGAGATCCTCTGCGTGCGGCTGCGGTCGCCCTCGGACGTACCGCGACATGGCGCCGGACCGCTGACGCCGGCTCAACGGACGCTGATGGCGAAGCCGGATCTCTTCGAGAGTCTGACGAACGAAGCTTCGGCGCCGAAGCGGCCGCCCAACCGGTTGCAGCAGCTTTTGACGCTCGCGATGGTCGTCTCGCTGGGCTGGGTCGTGTGGATGGCCATCGAGTACCAGCGGAAATGGACCGCGGCTCCGATCGCGGAAGGCGAAGTCGTGGCCGTCCAGCCGCCGCCGCCCGATCCCTTTCCCGACGAGATCACCGTCGCGTATCAGGTCGACGGCAAGGAATATCAGACCGTCTTCGGCGTGGCCGACGTCTACATGACGCGAGCCGTCGGAGATAAGGTCGACGTCCGCTATCTCGCGGGCGCTCCTGACGAGCCGATGGGCCCCGCCCGCGTGAACGACGCAGCGTTCGTCGAGTTCATGCCCTGGGGCATCGGGATCGTCGGCGCCTATCTCGTGCTGCAACTCCTGGTCTCGATCGCGAGCGCGCTACTGCGTGCGACCGATCGCCCCGACGAGTTGAAGACGTCGCTCGGGAAGGAGTACGACTGAGCGTATCGCTGGCTCAGTTCGGGCGCGACAGGCTGAAGATGGGGAGCATCAGGGCCATGGCGATGACGCCGATGACGATGCCCATCCCCGTGATCAGGAGCGGCTCGAGGATGGAGGAGATCGCCTTGAGCTGCTGTTCGACGTCCTTGTCATATTCGTGACTGACGCGGAGCAGCACGGAGTCCAGCTTGCCGGTCTCTTCGCCCGCGTCGACCATCTGCACCAGCGTCGAAGGGAAGAGCTTCTCCCGCCGCATGGCCCGCTGCATGGACGAGCCGCCCGTGATCTGATCGAGCGTCGCGAGCCATGCCTCGGCGAAGAGCGCGTTGCCGGAGACCTGGCTCGTCATGCGGAGCGCGTCGAGCATCGAACAGCCGCTCGCCAGCATCGTGCCGAGCGTCGAGATCGAGCGACTGAGTACGGTCTTCCGGCAGATCGGTCCCCACAAGGGGCCGTTGATCGCGAGCCACGCGAGCGACCGCGTTCCGTGCGGCGTCTTGCGCCACCACAGGAACAGAATGACGCTCGCGACGATGCCCAGCAGCCACGCCCACCAGTAGTTGATCAGCGAATCGGACATCGCCGACAGGATCCGCGTCACCATCGGAAGCTTGTCACCGCGGCGTTCGAACAGCGGCTTGAACTGCGGCAGGACATACGTCAGCAGGAAGAGCGTCTCCCCGAAGGCGAGTCCCGACATGATGACCGGGTACGCGAGCGCCGCCTTGAGCTTCGCCGCGTGGTCCATCTGCCGCCCCATCGATTCGGCCAGTCGTTGCAACGTCTCCGGCAGCGTACCGGTTTGTTCGCTGGACTGAACGAGGGCGATGTACGTGGGGGGAAACTGCTTGGGAAACTTGGCGAGACCTGCCGAGAACGAATCGCCGCCCTGTACGACGTTCTTCAGTTCGTGGAGGATCTTCCGCAGCGTCGGGTTCTCGCACTGCACTGCGATCCCTTCGAGCGCGTGCGAAAGCGTGATCCCCGTGTCGAGCATCAGCGAAAGCTGCGTCGTGAGATCGAGGATCTCGCGCTTCTTGACCCGCCGGGGAAAGAGCCCGGGATCGTCGCTCGGCGCGCTGCCGGGAGTTTCGTCGTCGCGACCGAGCGAGTAGTCGTCCTTCGCGCCTGGCGACATCGCCGCGGCGTAGGCGCGATCGTCCGTACGCCGCATCCCGGCGTCGGCGACGGCCTGTTCCCACCAGTTCGAGCTTACGGTCATGACGCGGTCGTCTCTTACCAGGCGAGCGAGCGCTCGCGATCGGCGGCTTAGCGGGCGGGGTCGTCGGAGAGGCCGAAGAACTCGCCGCTGAGTTGCAGCGTCTCTTCGACGGTGGTCAACCCTTCGGCCACCTTCTTGAATCCGTCCTGCAACAGCGTCGTCATTCCGGCTTCGATCGCCATCTTGCGGATTTCGATCATCGACGCGCCGCGGACCACGGCGTCGCGGACTTCGTCGTTGATGACGAACAGTTCGTGTACTGCCAGCCGTCCTGAATGCCCCGTGTTGCGACACTGCCGGCAGCCGGCGCCGCGGTGCAGCTTGTCGAGGTTGATCTTCAGCGTCTCGAGCGTCTTCTTCACCCCGCGCGGCGGCTCGTATTCGCCTTTGCATCGCGGACAGATCCGGCGGACCAGCCGCTGGGCCAGCGCCATATTCAGCGCGGCGCTGATGAGATATGGCTCGATGCCCATGTTCATCAGTCGCGTCAGCGCGCTCGTCGCGTCATTCGTGTGCAGCGTCGAGAGCACCAGATGCCCCGTCAGCGCCGCCTGAACCGCGGTGCGGGCGGTTTCCTCGTCGCGGATTTCGCCGACCATGATGACGTCCGGGTCCTGACGCAGCAGCGTGCGCAGGGCCTTCGGGAACGTCATGCCGATCTTCTCCTGCACCTGAAACTGGTTGATCAGGGGGAGGTTGTATTCGATCGGATCTTCGACGGTGCAGACGTTGTTGTGCATCGTCGCGATCTCGTTGAGCGCGGCGTACAACGTGGTCGACTTGCCGCTGCCCGTGGGGCCGGTGACGAGGGCGATGCCGTTCGGGGCGTGGATCTGACGCTGGAACTTCGTCAGCGTCTGCTCGGTGAAGCCCAGGTCGTGCAGGTTGAGCGAGACGCTCCGCGTATCGAGGACGCGGATGACGGTCTTCTCGCCGCGGGCGCCCGGGAACGAGCTGACGCGAAGATCGACCTTCCGCTTGTTGAGCAGGACGTTGACGCGACCGTCCTGCGGCAGACGGCGCTCGCTGATGTCCATGCCGGCCATGATCTTGATGCGGCTCGACACGGCAGGCAGCAGGTGCAGCGGCACCTCCAGCGCGCGGTAGAGCCGACCGTCGATGCGATGCCGGATCCGCAGCGACTTCTCGCCCGGTTCGACGTGGACGTCGCTGGCGCCTTCCTTGACGGCCATCGAGATGATGTAGTTGACCAGTCGGATGACCGGGGACTTGCCCGCGAGGTCTTCGACGTCGCCCAGATCCTCGGTCGCCTCTTCGATGAGCGCGACTTCGGTCTGTTCGTCCGACTCGATGATGTCGTCGATGACGAACGCGTTCGAATCCGGCAGCGTCGTGATCATCCGCCGGATATCTCGGGCGGACGAAGCGACGATCTGCACTTCCTTGCCCGAGCGGATTCGCAGCTCGTCGACGAGGAACGGGTTCGACGGTTCGCACACGGCGATCGTCAGCGTGTTGCGAACGCAGAACAGCGGAAACGTCAGGTCGCGCTCGATCATCTCGCGCGGCAGCAGGTCGATCGTCTGCGGATCGTGCAGCCGGGGATCGAGCTTGGCGTAGGGAATGCCGTGGCTCATCGCCAGGCACTCCATCACCTGCTCTTCGGTGCAGATTTCGAGATCGACCAGGATCTCGCCGAGCAGCCGCTGGTTCTGCGAGTCCTTCTGGACCTTCAGCGCGTGCCCGAGATCTTCTCCGGAGCAATAGCCCTTCGAGACGAGCAGGTCGCCTACGCGGGGCAGGGTGGCGGCGATGACGGACACGGTAGGACCAGGCGGGAGGGCAGGCGATGCGCGAGGAATCGCGGCGTGCGAGCGTGCGGACTAGCGGTGGAAACTTTTGACGGCGTCGATGACGGCGTCGAAGACCTCGAACTCGCGATCGAGTCGCGTGACCTCGAGAATCTTGCGGTTGACGTGATTGCTGGTGGCGAGTTTCAGTTCGCCGCCCCGATCGCGGAGGGCGTCCTGCAGATCGAGGAGCAATTCCAGGCCGGCGCTGTCGAGCAGTTCGGTCCCTTCCAGGTCGAGCACGATCGACGCGCGGGGAACCGCCTGAAACGCCAGCTTCAGCGCGTCGACGTGCGCTTCGCCGATCTCCTGCGGCGCATGCGCGACGGCGACTTCCCCGAAGACCTCAGTCGATAGTTGCATCGTCGTCTCGCTGTCGGCTCGGGAACTCGATCACGCCAACTCTACGTCAGCGAAACGGTATCGCTCAGGGCGCGAATGCGCGCCGCGAGCGTCGACTCGACGACGGCGAGCACTTCGCGCGGGCTGAACGGCTTGCGGATGATCGCGGAGAAATCGCGCGGCTGGAAACGCGGATCGCAATCGAGTTCGAATCCCTTGGCGGTGAGCAGCATGATCGGCAGGTCGCCATGCTCCGCCGACTCGCGGATGCGTCGCGTCAGGTCGAGCCCGTCCATCCGCGGCATCTGCAGATCGGTGATGACCAGGTCGGGGCTATAGCGCGATACGAAATCCCAGCCCTGTTCGCCGTCGTCGGCGGCGAAGACTTCGTAGCCCGCTCCCTTGAGCTTGAACTCGATCGGCTTGAGGATCACCGGCGAGTCGTCGCAAACCACGATTCTGGCGCTCATCTGTCAGTCCCTGCGCGGATGTTCGGTCGTATCAGTCGGAAGGGAGGATCAGGCGGTGCGGAAGGTCGCGCGGAAGGCGCTCCCCTTGCCGAGTTCGCTGTCGACGGTCAGGCGTCCGCCATGTACGTCTTCGACGATCAACTTCACCAGCGCGAGGCCCAGCCCGGTGCCCGGCGCCATGTGAGAGTCTTTGCGAACGCGGTAGAACTTCTCGAACACGCGTTCGCGATCGACCTCGTCGAGACCGACGCCCGTGTCGATCACTTCGAAGATCGCCTCGCCCTCGGCGCCCATGCTGCGGAGCGTGACGGTGCCGCCGTCGGGCGTGTACTTCACGGCGTTCGATAGCAGGTTCAGCGCGGCCTGCATCAGCAGGTCGCGGTCGGCGTAGAGATTGACGTAGAGACTGGTCCGTTCGATCTTGAAGTCGATCCGCTTCGCCGTCGCCGAGGGCCGTACGATCCGCACGGCCTCTTCCAGGCAGGCGTTGAGCGAGATCGGCTCCTTCGCGACGTGGACGACGCCCGCTTCGATGCGAGCCATATTGAGCAGGTTGTCGATCAGCCGCCTCAGGCGATCGGTCTGGACGTCGATCGTTTCCAGGAAGCTGTCGCGCGTCTCGATATCGAGGTCGCCGTCCCCGAGGAGTTCGACGTACGCCTTGATCCCGGCGAGCGGCGTCTTCATTTCGTGCGCGACGTTCGAGACGAACTCCGCGTTGCGGCGATGAACGGACTTCTGCTCGTCGATGCTGGCGAGGGCGACCAGCAGGATCGAATCGCCGCCCGGGCTGCGCTCGCGCAGGCGCTGGCAGGAGACGCGATACCAGCGTTCGGAGCCGTCGGGTCCCTGAACGAGCAGTTCGCGGGTGCGATGTTGCACGCGGTGATGCTGCAGGATCTCCGCGAGGAACTGCATCAGCGCGGGGCTGGCGATCGATTCGAGTCGCGGCGTATGTCCGGCATCCCCGGTCGGCAGCAGCGTCGCGCGGAAGGCTTCGTTCGCGAAACGGACTTCGCCGTAAGCGTCGATCGCCGCGAGCGGCGTGTCGAGGCGTTGCAGGAACTCGCGGAACTCCTCGACTTCTTCTTCCAGTTGATGCACGCGCACGTTTTGACCCGTAGCGCGGCGTTCGCCGTCGAGAAGTTGTCGCTGCGAGGCGTCGAGCGCGTCGGCGAGGCGGTCGAAGTGCATCCGCCACGCCGGTTCGTCGGGGCGCCACTGCCGCAGCAGGTCGCAATTGGCCTCATGCGGATCGCGAATGAAGCGCTCCAGCGCCTCGTTCGCCTGGACGAGAAGTCGGCCCGCCCGTAAGCGACTGCTCACGGACACGATGAGCGACATGGCCGAGACGACGACCCACCCGCCTCCTAGCGCGATCAGTTGCCAGAGCGGGGGGGGCTCGACCGTCAGGGCGCGGTAGACGACCGCTCCGGTCGCGGCGCCGACGCCGAGAAAGGCCAGAGCCACGACCCGTTCGTTCCAGGTCCAGTGAACGGCCCGGGGCGCGCGAACGATCCGCTCGTCAGGAACTGCCGGTGCGGCAGCCTGCGTCAGCGTCGTAAGTCGGTTCGGAGCGAAGACGGACATCGGAACTGCAAAGCGCCTGAGGGTTCACGCTGGTTAACCCTAGGTCACTCCTCAGCGCCGTCTAAATCCTGGTCCGCCCCTCCATGGAATTGCGCGCATCCCCCCAGCGGAGAATCGCGATTCGGACGCGCAGAACGCTCCCGTCGCCGTCAGCTTCGTCACGACCCGCACGACCGCTACCTCTGCCGCGGCGAGTTCGCGCCGATCGGGTAAAGGTAGGACTTGTCGGGCAGCGCGCGACGCGTTCGACTCAGCCGGGCGGCCAGGCGAGGCTTCGCCCGCCGAGCAGGTGGAAGTGTAGGTGATCCACCGACTGGCCGCCGTCCGGTCCGCTGTTGAGGACGACGCGGTATCCGCTGTCGAGTCCCTCCTGGGCGGCGACGAGGCGGACCACGTTCAGCAGGTGGCCCAATAGTTCGGCGTCCGACGCTTCGGCGGATGCCAAACTCACGATCGGCTTCTTCGGAATGACCAGGATATGGGTCGGCGCCTGCGGGCTGACGTCCCGGAAGGCGAGGGACCGATCGTCCTCGAACAGGATCTGTGCGGGGATCTCGCGGTCGATGATCCGCTGAAATATCGTCTTCCCTGCCACGTCGACCCCTTCGCTTTACTTGCTTGCTTCGGTCCCCAGGCGCCGACCGATTCGGACTCAGCCGGCCGGCGGCTCGATCGGCAGCGCTTCTTCCCGGATCAGATTGGGGATGTTGTCCACGACGGCGTAGGCGAGCGTTCGCCCCTCGTTCACGAGCGCCCCGCCGAGTCGTTCGGCCAGTTCGCTCTCCGGCTTCGCCCCGTCAGCGTACTGAATCGATCCTTCGCGAATCCGCTCGCGCAGGCTGGTCACGAGCGCTTCGTCAGCGTTCGTCAGGGGCGTCCGCGTCTCGGGACATTGGAGCAGTCGCAGAAATGCGTCGGAAATCATCGCCGCTCCGCAGGGTGAAGGCACGGTGGGTCGCAGGGCGTTCGAGGAGCCTGACAGGAGCCCGATCGTAAGAAACCGTCGGACTTCGCTCAAGAATAGGGATGCGACGGACGAAACGATCAGGCGGACCGTGCCCTTTCTGCCGCCCGCTGCGTTCGTTCGCGATGCCCTCGACCGTCAACTTAACGTCACTGAGATCGCTCCGGGCGATCGGGCGGACTCTGGTCCGATGTCGGTCTGTTCGGCTCGACGCCGTTCTCTGTCTGCTGATCATTTCGTCGCCGCTCGTCGCGACCGCACAGCCGGCGGCGTATCTCACGGACCTGCAAGACGATCGGCTGCCGACGTCGACGGTCCGTACCGTGCAGACGCAGGAAACCGTCTATCGCCAGGAGTGGTCGACCGAGATGGTCGAAACGCCCGTCCGGCGATGGGTCGCCGTGCCGAAACAGATAACGTCGATGCAGTTGCCCGCGGCGCCCCATCCGGTGACGGGTACCGCGCCCTGGCTGGTGAACGTGCCGACCGTCGAATGGAAACTGGTGGAGGAGAAGGTCCGCACCCCGGTCACGACTTCCCGCATCGTGCCGGAGACGCGAACGGTACAGAAGGAGGTCCGGATGCTGGCGTTCGAGCCGGGCGCGAAAGCGCTCGCCCGATCCGCGCCCGTGCAGCCGATCCCAGGCGCGAACGTCATCGCCGGCGCCGACTCTCCCCGCGTCGCCTCCGCGCCGAACACGACCATCCCGAGCACGACGATTCCGCCAGGCGCCGTGCCGGGACAAAGTCCGGCGCCGCTCCCGCCCGCGGGACCTTTTCCCGTCGGAGGGTCGAGCGCGTTCCCGAGTTCGCCGTTCGGCGCGAATCCCTGGGTCACGCCGCTGCAACCGGTCCCGTCGCCTACGCCCTGGACGGCCGGGACCGTCGGCCCGACCCCGCAATGGGGCGGACTGCAACAGATCGACGGCGACCTTCCGACGGGCGGCCTCGGCGCCCCCGGCGGACTGCGCTGAGGACTGCGCGAACGCTTACGCCTGAACCGCGGGCGTCTCTACCGGGGCGTTCTCCAGCCCTTCCGGCTTCGCCGTGCGGCGACGACGGCGCTTGGGCTTGGCCTGGCTCCACTCCTTGGTCAGCCGCTCGAAGACCTCGGGCGTCTCGTAGCGCACCGTCGTCTTTCCTTCCGGCATCGGTCCGACCAGTCCGCGGAAGACCGGCATCCCGCGCAGGTTGAGGTCCGTGCTGCAATCGTCGATGCCGATTTGCTCGTACAAGCGCAGCAGCGGATCGACGGACGTGAAGTCCTTCAAAATCAGGTTGCCTTCGCCGACGGTGACGACAACGCGAAACGTGTCTTTCTTCGACATGGACAATCGTTGCCCCTGGGCGGGTGAAACGGACCGGCAGGCGGGATAGGGCGACAAGCCGTTGCAGGCTGCTGCAAAACGCCGCGATGGCGTGACGCAGAAGTCAGCTCGCGCAGGGCGCCGCGCAGGATCGGATTCGACGGCTCGACATGGCGCTGAGGCCGGCGGACGAGCGACGCGGAAATCGGATACTTCGGAGGAACGGACGAGCGCTCGCTTCTTCGAGTACGCTCGAACTTCCCCGATGCGACGCGGAGGCAGCACGCGGTAAGAAACAGGATCGGTCGGCTGCGGATCGAATCCCTTACGGAAATCGAGCAGCTTCCGCGACCGGCAAAGCCAGCCCGCACGGCTCTTTTCGCGCTTTCGGCGCCGTCGGCGCAACGGGATCTGGGCGATTCGCAGGTTCCGTAGTTGCTCCGGCGCTGCGTGCGCCTCGACCGTTTCGCAATCGGCGGAAGGCCGAACCTTTGTCTGACCTCGCTCCGATCTGTCCGCAAGAACGGGTAAGTTCGGAACAGGAAAGCGCTTCCGTCGTCGTATCCCTCCTCGCGACGCGGCGGAAAAATCAGGCGAACGCCTTGTCGGTTCGGACGCTCCTGACTTATGATTTCGCGAGCGCTCGGAGCGATTCGAGCGCGGGCGTCCGGAGGGTATCCGAATGGCTAGGAGACTGATTCGAAATCAGTTGCCGGGTAACCGGTTGAGGGTTCGAGTCCCTTGCCCTCCGCTAACGAAACGAAGCTCGTCGTAACGGGCTTCTGCTGAAGGACTTCCGGCGCGGCCCCTTCGGGGGCGAGCCGAGTTGTCCCGCTTTTGTCCCGGTTGCTCTCCGGGACGTCGGCCCTCTGCTGAGGGACCGGGCTCGCGAGCCCGAACGCGACCGTCGCCGCAATCGCGGCGACGGCGGTTCCGATACCGTTCATCGTTCTGATCTCCAGTCGTTAAGGAATCAGGCGTCGGACTCCGGTCCGTCGCCGAAGGGAACTTCGAGCATGAAACGTCGACTGTCCTCGTCGGTCAGCTTGTAGTAGACGTTGCTCGGGTTTCGCTTATCCGGCACGTGCCCTTGCCACGCGTCGACGGCCTCGCGCGGGATCTTGGCGTTGACGCAGATCGTCTTGAAACTGTGCCGAAGGCTGTGAAGGGTAAAGCCGTCAGCCCCGCGCCCGGCGTCCATACCCAAACTCCTGAGCAGTTCGAGGAAGTCCTCGTTCAACTTCTTCGGGTTGTAGTGGTGCTCGCCGTCGGGATACCGATTGCTCGGCGGGGCTGTAAAGAACCACGTCTTGCCGGGGCGGACCTTCTTCAGGATCCGCAGCAGCCTCGGGTGAATCGGAACCTTGCGGCTCTTTCGCGTCTTCGTTCGCGCATCCGGACGGTCGATGATGTGGATCCAGTTCCCCTTGAAGTCGACGTCCTGAGGACGGAGTTGTTTCGCTTCGCCGCTCCGCATTCCGGTGAATGCGAGGATCGCGTAGATCGGCAAACGATAGGCGTCTGCGATCCGAAGGATCTGATTGATTTGCTGAAGGCTTGGACCAGCGCACGCCTCCGGTTCGGGCCTCTTGAACTTCCGTCGTTCGAGCGGGTTCTCGCGGATGAACCCTTGGTCGGAGCACCATTCGAGGAAACGCTTCATGAAGATTCCGTCGTCGGCGAGCGTCTTGTCTTCGACCTCCGCGCTGCGGACGGATCGGTACCTTTCGTAGAGTCGAAGAGTCACCTGATGGAGATCGCCCTTGCCTTCGTCGGTTAGGAATTCCCTAAACCGGTCCATCTTGCTGCGGTAACCGCTAATTGTCTTAGTTGCCCGCTTCTCGGTTTTGAGAAATGTGACGAACTCCTCCCAGGCTTCGGCGACTGAGATCGATTCGTTCCGCGTGTTCTCGCTCACGACAGCGGCGTAGGTGCCGTTGGTGAGATCTGCGTCGATCAACGCCGCTCTCTGGGCCGCCAATCGGCGGTTGCGAGTCTTCAAAGACCTGCGACGGTGTTGACCCTGGTGGTGGAAATCAGCTGTCCATATTCGCTTCTTCCCGCGTTGGTAAATCTTGACGGCACCGCCCACTTCCTGCCGGACGGTCTCGCCGTTGCTCTTCTCTTGCGGCATTCCCTATATCGAGTGAGGAAACCATGCTTTAGCCGGGCGAGGGAATTACGACCCACGCCGGCATGCCGCTTTGACGCCCGTATCGACGAAGCGGCGAGTGCCTGAACTAGTGCAGACACTCTCCCGAGAAAACCGGTCGCGAATGACCGAAATCAGATCAGCCGTCGGAACTCGTCCACTCCTCGCCGTTGAAGATCGCTTCGTAAGCGCGACGGGGCTCGATCAGCAGGTGCTTGCCGCGTTTGCGATAAGCACCCTCCAGCCGCCCCTTGTCGATCCACTCGTAAATCGTGGAGCGACTCCTCCCCAGGAGCTTGGCGAACTGGGCGGGAGAGATGGCGAGAGGGAGGTCGCGCGCAGAAAATGCGGCGTCGATCTCCCGTTGCGTGAGCTTTCGGCGAGCAGTGCTCATTCGACCTGTCCCCTATGACTTCTCGATCCGCAAAGCGGACCGATCGGGACGGAATGAGCGAGGACGGGCTTTTCGTGCATCGTTGGCTCCGCGGAAGTGTGGTGAACGACCGCGACCAACTGAGCAAAAAACGCAATATCTGAAAAACGACCTGTCCGGTTGTCCGCCGTAGTTACAGGTCTTTGAAGAGCTCCGGGTATCTACGTACCTGGCGAAGAAGGCTTTGTGCCCTCTTCTCGTCCTGATTGGCGATTTCCCGAGCGATCTGCGTTCGCGTGAGTCCATTCGGGTTGTTCAAAATTCGTCTCGCGAGAGTACCAGCGTCGCCTTCGGGATATCTGCGAATTTTCTTCTTTGCGTCCGGTTTGGTGTCCGGTCGAGTCCGCTGTTCGGCCTCTTCCAAGGCGGTCACGATCCGCATTTGGAGGATCTCGCATGATCGCACCAGCGTCAGCTGCGCCGATGCCGCGCGTTCAAGTGCCGACACTTGCTCGCACATGCTTCGGGCCGTTAGGACATGCCCGAACGCAGAGTTCAATGCAGTTGTTTCCCGATCGAACGTGACGCGATCGAGGAAGCTGCCTATGGTCGATGCGGCGGGGGCATCAGCAAGCACTTGATCACGTCGCCTGACGATCCATCGCCCGGTCAAGCTCGCCAAGTCGGCGCACGAGGTCTCACCGCTACTAGCGACAAGCCGAACGTCATCGATCCAGGCCTGCGTCATCAGGTAGCCTCGTTCGTAGAACCCCGTGAGTTCGCGGGCGCATCTCAGGAGTTCACCAAGAACGATGGGGCTCTTGGGCAATCGTGGAGGGGTTCGTGTTCCCGCCATTTTCGTGTGGCCCCGCGAGACGAACGACAAGAGGTGATTCAATCGTCAGTCTACCTAAGGCCTACACGATTTAACGACCTTGCTCGCCCTCAGGACCTGCGGCGACTGTCCGGGCTTCGCCTTGAGCACTCATTCGCCGAAGCCTGCCAGCGACGTGCGAGAATCCTTGCCAGTAGCGTCTGTAGATCCTTCACGGCCTGCACCCGACGCTGGGTTTCCGTAGTGGAGGTCGTGGAGCGAGGTTGATGTCGCATGTGGTCCTCGTCGGAACGTCCATCGGCCGGCCGCCCAGTCGGCGGCCGGCAAGGAAGGGGACGGATGGTTTTGATTAGCTGTTCGTGCCGTTCGACGGGTCGTAGAGCTGACGCGGAATGACCTCGTTGCAGATCCGGGCGAGCAGCCCACCGACATGCGGCATCAGCAGTGCCTTGATGCCCGGCTCGAGTTCATCGAACTGAGCGAACTTGAGAAGCACGTCGCCACGAGCCTGCACGAGACGGGACCGAAACTCCTGGTACTCCTCGGAGTCCCAGAACGTCGCCCCGAAGCCCTGCCCATAGACGAAGGTCGCGACAATGACCAGACACGAGTCCTGACGGTTGTCGTCTTCGTAAGGCTGCGTGTGGATGATGTGTCCCATGAAGACGTTGCAGGGATAAAGCCGAAGCGGCTCCAGGCGATTGAGCGTTGCGTTGATGAGCGGGATCTGCGACTCCGCCAGTTCGAGTTGGCGACGGATCTCGATATTGAGGTCGCGCAATCGCTCGATCTGACGCGCGATGGAAGGGATGTCATCGGACATTCTGTTCTCCTACGGAAGCGAGGAAACGAAAAAGGGCTGTCGCGATGTGCGACAGCCCCTGCGAAGGTTTAGGAGGATGTGAGGTACGCCGAGACCTCTACACCTGCCGCGGCAGGAGAAAGGCGGCGATCCGGCACTCGGCGGGAATCGCCACGGGGTGATTGAAGAGGATTAGCGGCGTTACTCAACGAAAAATGCCGCCACCAGGATTGGTGACGGCATCGACTGCGATCAATTCTTCTGCCCTACGGGGCGCGTTTTGGAGAGCCTTCGTTCTTCCCGAGCATCAGGGATTGGGAAACTCGGTGTCATATTTCGCGGTCATCGCCGCTGCGAGGCTCTTGAGCCGCACGATTGACTCCCGCCATGCCGTCTGCTCGTTCTTGACAGCCTTCGTTCGCTCAGCCGCCGCCCCGAATGGATCTCCCTGAGTTCCACGAGCGAACGATTCGACGAGGTAGTCGAGGCCGAACGCCGCGTCTTGGACTTGTATCGCACGTTCGAGTTGAAGAACCATCTCGCCCCACTGTTGAACTGCTTGCTCATCCACACCACGGACCGGAACTGAACGAATCGAGTTGATCATGTCGCTCAGCGTCTTCTCTCGCGTTGATTTCGCTGCGTCGGTCGCGAGCGTCATTCCTTGGTGGAAGTGCTTGACGCAACAGGTCCAGTAGCGAAACGTGCGTACCGACGGATCCGGGGCGTAGAAATCACGAACGTCAACCTTCACTTCATCGCCGGCCTTGGCCCAGACCCGTACCCGGTCCTGCACCTCGCGTCCTTCGGACGATCCGCTGATGCGGACGTCGATCTGCGATTCCTCACCCGCCGAAAAAGGATCGGTCAAGGCAGCGACTGGCTTCGACCCAAGCTCGTAGGTTCGTTCGCCGATCGTAACTTTCGCACCTGGGGGGCCGGTTACGGCAATCGTCGCCGGCATTCGCTTCACCAGTTCCAACGCGTACTTAGCTGAGTTTTCAGATTCGGGCGCGTCGAAATGTTCGGGAGCTTCAGACGCGCCGAACTCCGTGCACGCCAGGATCTTGTTCTCCTCGACTGCGACAAGGAGGTGCCAAGCAAAGTCAGGTGCCCCGCTGATTTGCAGTTCGTAAGCCTTTAGCCCATCTAGATCGCTACGCTTGAACAGAGAGAGGTAGCAAGGGAATAGCCCACTCTGATCATCCTTGACGTCGAGGAAGTAGAAGCCGTCCTTTGAAGTGATTAGGAACGGAGGTGTGTTCTTCTGGGGGCTGTAAGGAGATAGCGAGTTTCCCGCCTTTGCGATGACGATCACCCCGGTGCAGTCCCATTCGCCCAACAACCGCTTGTCGTCCTCTGGGATGACTGACCGACGAAACGTCAGATCCGCGCCGTTACTGTCCGAGGCCTTTGCAGCACCGAAGTCCGTCGGCGGTCCCCCGGCTTCGAGCATCGCCACGCGCAGTTCCGCCCCTTCGGCTTCGAGCAAGAGCGGGATTCGCTTGCCTTCGCTTTCGACCATTGCCGTATAGCGAGGGTGTCCTGTCCCTAGGCCGAGCGGCTTGATGTCGCTGAGCGACGCGGTTGTCGGACCCTTCACGAGGTTGAAAACAGTTACCTCGTATCCCTCGTCCGTTCTGCGACACCGCATCGCCATCTTGCTCGCTACACGAGGAAGCATCTTCTCTTCCTTCCCGGTCTCATAGACGGTACCGGTATGGAGGTGCCATGCGCCGGAGAGATCCAGCTCTTCTGCGGCGAGAACTCCCCCTAATCCCAAGAGGATTACGTTGAAGATCAGTAGTCGACTGAGCATCGGGTTCCCCTTCGGATTGTGTTCGGTACCGCGAAGTCGCAGCTGATCCCCGCAGCGCAAGCCATCAAAGGCACTTCCAGGATATCCTGTTTTGGGATATTCCGGAATCGAATTTACCTTCCCCCGCACTCGGAGCGTGCGGGTGGATGGAAAAGAGCATCTTCTCGAAGAAGCAACAGATCCTCTGCGATCTGCTGCGCGCTACTCGCAAGCGAGCTGGCCTGCGTCAGGACGATCTCGCTCAGCGTCTCGGTCGTCCCCAGTCCTTCGTTAGCAAGTTCGAGTCTGGCGAGCGACGCGTCGACGTGCTTGAGCTTCGCGAAATCTGTGAAGCCTTGGGCACGAATTTGACGTTATTCGCGGCCCGGCTGGACGAAAAGCTGTCGAGCTGATCGACGCCTTGGTAGCCCTTACGCCGCGTCTTCGTAGGTCAGTCCGAAGACAGTATCCGCGAGCCAGCGTTTGAATCCGGCGTTGTCGCTGAACTGCTTAAAAAGTTCGGTGTCGTCCTTGAGCAGGCTGACCATGACCCGCACGAGAGCGGCATCGTGTTCGATGCGGGCCTTCCCCTTGTCGCCTTGCTTCTTGGCGTTTTGATACGCCGAGTCTGCTGCGACTTTCGCGGGGATCTCTTCGGTGATCAGCTTGTGTACCCTGTCCGCATCGGTCCAGGGAATGTTTCCGAACTGGTCGTTGAACGCCTTAAGGATGTTCGAGAGGGCGTCGAGTTCCGGTTCCGGCTTCCGTCCGCCACCGCCATTCGGTACGGGGTCAATTTCTGCGTCTTCGTCGGCGAGCTGAATTTGCATCGCCGCTCGCTTCTCGACGCGGTAGCTGTCCATGTCGATCGATTCGAGAATCCCCTTCGAGAGATCCTCTTCCTTCGGTGCCGGCAGCTTCGGCACCAGGAAGTTGAGAAAGATCGACAGCTTCTCCCAGGCAGGAACTTTGTAGCTCGCCGGAAGAATCGATCCGAGGAAGCCGTACGTGCGGCAGAATGCTTTCGCATTCCCCTTGAACGCGACCTGATCGTCCTCGTCCAGGCTGGCGTTGTACGTCGCGACGCATGCGTCCAGGATAGGATCCAGCTGGTCGCGTTCCGCTCCGTTCAGGTACAGGGCGACTAGCCCGTCGACGTGCTCGGGCCCATAGACTTGGTAGCCGTCGAGCAAGTTCTTCAGGTCGTGTAGTTTGTCGGGATCGGTTTCCTTGCTCAGGATCGTCGTGCGGTAGTAACGCTCGAACGCTTCCTGGATGGTGTCCGTGTCGTTCATGAAATCAAGAACGAACACGTCATGTTTCTGCGGGTGCGCCCGGTTCAGCCGCGACAGCGTCTGCACCGCCTTAATGCTCGACAGCGGCTTGTCGACGTACATCGTGTGCAGGAGGGGTTCGTCGTATCCGGTCTGGAACTTGTCGGCGCAGATCAGAAACCGGTACGGGTCCTCTTGGATGTAGTCGGCGATCTTGCCGCTGGGGAACCCGTTGAGCGACGCTTCCGTTTCCTTCTTGCCTCCGTATTCGAACTCTCCTGAGAACGCGACGATCGCCTTGAACTGGCTTTTACGTTCCCCCAGGTACTCGCGAATCGCGAAGAAGTACTGAATCGCTCGCTCGATCCCGCTCGTGACGACCATTGCCCGTGCCTGGCCGCCGATCTTCTTCAGGGCTATCACCTGCTCCATGAAGTGGTCGACCATGATCTCGGCTTTGAGCCGGATCGCGTGATCGTTGCTCTCGACGTATCGGCGCAGCTTCTTCTTCGCCTTCTTCGTGTCGTACTGGGGGTCGTCCTCGACAGCCTTGATGAGCTTGTAGTAGCTGTGGATCGGCGTGTAGCTTTTCAGCACATCGAGGATGAAGCCCTCCTGGATCGCCTGCTTCATCGTGTAGGTATGAAACGGGCGTCGCTTCGTCTCGCCGTCTTCCTCGAACGGCTCGCCGAAGATCTCTAGCGTCTTGTTCTTAGGCGTGGCGGTGAACGCGAAGTAGCTCGCGTTCGGCAGCATCTTCTTCGCTTCGATCGCCCGATTGATTTTGTCCTCGACGCTCTCCTCCTCGTCCGGGTGTCCCGTTTCGGAGAGCGCGACGTTCATCGCCGCGGCGGTCCGGCCGCTCTGGCTGGAATGCGCCTCGTCGATGATGATCGCAAATCTTCGGTTTCGGTGCTCCGAGCCGATCTCGCCAAGGATGAACGGAAACATCTGAACGGTCGAGATGATGATCTTCTTGCCGCCCGTGATGAATCGGCGAAGGTCGCTCGAATGCACTGCATGGCCGATCGTCGAGCCCACCTGGGCGAACTGCTTGATCGTGTCCCGGATCTGCTGGTCGAGGATGCGGCGGTCGGTAACGACGATGATCGAGTCGAATACCTCAGCGTCGTTCTTCTTGAGCCCGATGAGCTGATGAGCGAGCCAAGCGATCGAGTTTGACTTGCCGCTGCCTGCAGAGTGCTGAATAAGGTATCGCCGACCTGCGCCGTGCGAACCTGCATCGGCAAGCAGCTTCCGCACGACGTCAAGCTGATGGAAGCGAGGCCAGATCTGAACCCGCTTCTTTCGCCCGCTTTTTTCGTCCTTCTCCTCGACGACCTGGGCATAGTTCTCCAGGATGTTCGTCAGACCTGCGGGCGTCAGGATCCGTTTCCACAGATAGTCAGTCTTTAAGCCCGCGGAGTTCGTCGGGTTGCCCGCGCCGTCGTTGAAGCCTTTGTTGAACGGAAGGAACCAGGAGGCCTTGCCCTTCAGGTGGGAACAGAACCGCACTTCTTGGTCGTCGACCGCCAGGTGAACGACGCATCGTCCGAACTCGAACAGCAGTTCCCGCGGGTCGCGGTCGCCCTTGTACTGCCAGACGGCGTCCTCGACCGTCTGCTTCGTCAGGCTGTTCTTCAGCTCGAACGTCGCGATCGGCAGTCCGTTGATGAACAGACAGAGGTCGAGCGAGAGTTTCGTCTCGTCGAGGCTGTATCGCAGCTGACGCGTAACGCTGAAGCGATTAGCGGCGAATCGCTCAGCAGCCTTCGCGTTGCCCGGCGTCGGCGTCCCGTAGAACAGGTCGACATGGTGCGGGCCGTGCTGGATACCTCGCCGGAGCACGTCAATGGTGCCTCGCTTCGTCACCTCGCCCTGTAGGCGGGCGAGGAACTTTCGCCGGGACGGCCCGTCGGCGTCGAGGTTTAGGGCCTCCAGGAGGGGGGGCTGGGTGGCGGCCAGGAACGCACGGAGTTGGACAGTGTCGACTGCGTAAGCACGGTCGTAATCGGCCGTTCTCGACGGCACCCAGCCCGACGCCGTCAGCTGGCTAACGATCAGGGTTTCCAGGCCCCCCTCGGTCGTGTCCGTCGCCATGCCTGTCCTTTAGCCGAATCAAATGGCCATCAAATACGCAAAGAAATCACAAAGTCTTAGAGGATAAGAGTTTCGGGAGGCATTGCCGAGGCGCGGGAACTTCCTCGTCAAATACTCCTAGTCTCCAAGGCTACGCCCAGAACGGGACGTACTTCCTGAGCTTCTTTGCCGCGTCTTCGTCGTGCAACCGAATTCTGCCCGCGGCGACCGCGTCAGCGATAATCCGCGACGCCGTGGCACTGTTCTTTTGATCGATGCCGAATCGCTCGCGGACCGACGTATTCGTCAAAAATCCGCGATTTACGTACTTCAGGCAGGCGTGCAGATAGCAAGCGCGGACACGGTCCGCTTTGTCCATCCGGGACAGCTTCTGAGGAGCGAATAGTACCGTCCGCGTGTTCTCGCCGATCTGCTCGAACACCGGCGGCGGCAGCTGGTAGACCTCGGTCTGAAAGACGACCTTGTCGATGCCGCTCCCCCGCTCCTCGCAGACCCCGATTCGCCGCGTGAACGCGGCCAAGGTCTCGTTACGGGACCGAGGCGGGGAATCCAGAAAGCGTTCCGTGCTAACCAATGGCGCACCCGGATTCGTGATCTCCATGCGGTCGTCGAAGATCTCCAGCATCGGACCAGCTCCAGTCACGGAGAAGTCTTGATGGATCAGCGCGTTCGCGACGAGTTCGCGAACGGCGAGTTCCGGAAAGACGGGCACGACCTTCCGGATGGCCGTCTCGATCACCTCGTTCGACGGCAACTGTGAGTTGACGAACTGCATCAGGTCCTCGAACCCCGCAGCGTAACCGCGGGGTTCTTCGTGCTCTCGCTTCGTCCGGACCTTGTCGTTTCCGGCGTACACGACAACCCGGACCCTCTTGCGACGAAGCGTCGGAAAATTGCCCAGGTCCTTCGCGAACAACGCGGCACCGAGATTGGTGACGTCCCACCGTCCGTCGACGGTCGGAGCGAGCATCTCGTCCGCGCTCATGGCGTCGAAAGCCACCTTGAGATCCGCCGGCACCGGCAGATTTAGCGTTCGGAAGTAAGCGGCGTGGTCGAGAAGATCGGCAATCTCTTCAGGAGCCAGGCTTCTTGCCGCAGTCCCCTTCTCGAAGGGAGCGCTGGCGAACAGCCGCCACAGGGCCCTTTCCTTCTCGGGATACCCGCGGAGCGGCTTCGTATACGAGCCGACGCGGACGCTTTCGCGACCGGAGAAGCTGGTCGGCTGCTGGGTAGCGGCTGGGATCTCGATCAGAACGACTCGCTTACCGTCGACCTCGCCTTCATGAATACGAATATCCAGCCTCGGATTGAGCGACTGCTGCAGCCAGGCCTCCAGGTCCTCGTTTCCCTTCTTTGCCCTCTTCGGCTGAAACGTCGTGCCGACGATTTCGTGCGTGTCGTCTCGAACGCCCCAGACGAGGTAGCCGACGGGCTTCTCGCGCAGAGCCGCGCCGTTTGACACGGCGGATAGGTTCTCGCCGAGCGTCTCGGGAGCTTCGTTATTCGTCTTGAACTCGACCCATTCCGTTTCGTGGTCGAGCGCAGCCAGGCGTCGCACCAAAGCGGCGAATTCGTCGGGCGTCACGCGTCGACCTCATCCAGTTCTGAATCGGGTTCCGCGTCGTCCGTCAGTTCCTCGTCGTCGGCAAGCACGTCGAGGGCAGCGTCGGATTCGTCGCGCTCGTCCCCCAGGCTTGCCGCTGCATCGCGCACGTCGACCTTGCCAGTGATCACGTTGGCGATCATACAGGCGCGATATTCCCGGAGCAGATCGATAGCTCGATAAGTTCGATCGATCGAAATGTCGATTTCTGGAACGATCGCGTTGACATGTCTGACGATGTTCTGCTGCTCAACAAGTGGAGGCACCGCGAAGAGAAGATTGGCCAATCGCGACACCCCGAGGTGAGCGATGTTTGTAGTTTGCGTGGCGATGATGGCGAAGATCCGGTTGCGCTGCGCCTGGCGAAACAGGAACTCAAGGTACTGGGGATCAACCCGTTCACCAGCCTGCACCCGGATCAACGAGTTTTGAAATGCGCACGCCGGTGGCTCCCCACGGTACATAGCGGTTCGTCCGATTAGCGCAAGACTCTGTCCTTCGTTGAGGAGCAGATCTCCCTCGTAGAGCAAGAAGCGATCGAACTCTTCGTTTTCAAACGGCATCGTGTTGACTTGCGAAGCATCGATGCTTCCATCGAACACGTTGGCAACACGCAGATATGGCCGGTGGGAACCGGGGGCCGTCGCCGCAAGGGACTTCCCTCCCTGAACCCGTCCGAACTGTCGTACTGGCAGAACCTTCCAGTGTTCAGGGATCTCTCCCAGCCACTCAACGCCGGACGACCTGAGCGTGACGTTAGGGTCGAGCCCGCGGGTAACGGCGCGATGAATGACGGCCTGCTTCTGCTCGTTTAGAAGCGTAATGAGCTGCCGCTTCGCCCGAATGAGCCGCCCAACGCGACGATCGAAATGGTCGAGAAAGCGGACGATGACAGCTTGCTCGTCTGGGGGCGGGAACGGTGAGGGGACCTGCTTGAAGTCTACCCAATACAGCCGATTCCGATCAGAAACGATGCCGCGGGAGAACTTGTTGATCTCGTTCTTGTAAGTGCCGAGTCGGAAGACGTATTCGTAGTATTCCGGAAGCGTCTCCGGCAGCGGACCTGCGACGACGTAAGCTGGGCTGATCAGTCCGTCTACTGGAGCCACTCCGACTGCACCCTGCCACATCCGCATCATGTTGTAGGCGATGTCGCCCTTTCGAGCCCGCTTGTACTTGTCGCGGTCTAAAATCACCTGTTTGCGATTCGAGTTGTCGAAGTCGCGGACACGAACGCCCGTTCTCAGCGACACTTCGAGAATCGGCAGGTTGGGGAAGCCGGTCTCGTTGCGTTGCTGAAACAGTCGGCCATTGCGTCGAATGTCCCAATGCGAAGGGATCCGCCCGAGCCACGGAACTTCCGAGTCTTTGTACACGCTGTAAGACTTCAGCTCGGTGATCACGTCGCGTCTGGCTCCTTGTTCATTCGCTTTGCAATCGAAAGGAATCGAGGAGCCCGACCGATTCCGCGCCCTGATGGATAAAGCTCTTTGAGCTTCTGAACAAGATTCTGATCCTGAAGAAGGAAGATCAGGAGTTGGTCAGAGCTATCGCTCTCGACTTCGAGCTGCCCGCCGCCAGCAGCAACCTTCGTTGCAAGGTCAGCAGCTGCCTGTTGTGCTGCATCTGGCGTGACATTCTCGTCGTATTTAATTGCCTTCTTGATCTTCTCGGGCGAATCGAGTTCGAGCTTGACGCATGCCTCGTAGAGCTGGCCTGCGTTGGACGCGAAATCCGATGCCTTCGGAAAAAGTGCCCGCATCCGTGTAACAAAGTCGTACTCGTCCTCGAACCGGTCTGTGTTCTTGCGTTGTCGTGTAGCGACCGCATTCAACGTCTGATTGACCAGCAGGTCGCCGGACGCCACGAGATGCCCGAGGCCGTCGAGCAAGCCTTGCTCGTCTTTCGACAATGCTCCCGAAAGCGGCTTGTAGCGCAGGTCATGTTCAATCTCGTTGTAGACGTGAGCCAGCAGACTGCATACCTGAACTTCGCACCCCACGCCCTGTAGGTTCGCATATCCACCAACCAGATCCTCTTCTTGGAGCGTGACGATACAATGCGTCGCGCGATAGAACCCCCCAGCCGTATCTTTCACATCCGGAGCGACCAACCCTCCGTCCAACCCGTCAAAGCGCTTGCTAACACTCGCGACGACTTTTTCGCGTTCTGATTCGACGTAGGTAGTGATCCGCGCGCCGGCCAGGTCTTTGAGGGTATGGAACACGTCATCGATGGAGCTGATCTCCGCGTGTTCCCCGTTCTTCATCCACTTCTCCAACTTTCCACGAAGTCGCTCCGGGTTCTTTGCTCTCCATTGGACCGAGCCTCGTATGACATCCCGATCGAGTAGTTGACGACTAGCCTCACCTACGAACTCCGAGAGCTTGGCGTAGCGGTCGAACTCGCGCCAGTATCGATCAATCGCTCCATTGATTACGTCAGGCGTTAGCGGCATCTCTCAGTCCTCGGTAGTGGTTTGAATCGTATGGACCCACAGCAGTGCGAGTTTGTCTTCGTGCAAGCTAGTTGATCAATCTAGCTTTCCCAAGATCTCAACGAGCAGCCCTTCTGTTTCGCTCTCCAAAGCGAAAATGTCAGCGCGAATCTCTTCCAGAGACCGCAGTGGCGTGGGCCTGTAGAAGTGGCGATTGAAGTTGATCTCGTAGCCGACGCGGATGGATGAAACGTCAATCCAGGCGTCTTCTGCATGCGGTAGGACTTCGCGACGAATGAAGGCCTCGATTCCACCCTCCTCCAGCAGCGGAACCTGTTCTGTATCGCGAAGCTCGCTGTCCGGCTCGTACTCCAGCACAAGATCGCGATCGACGACTGGGTTGGCGAAGCGACCGCGGAGCGGATCGACCTTAGCCTTGCTCTTCTTATGGATCTTCCTCACAACTGGGTCGGCGGTCTCGGTTCGTTCAGCAAGTTGGCTCTGAATCAGCTTTCTTCGGTGTGCGGTCAGCTTAAGGCCATGTTCGTTCGCGTCTTGCTCAACGGCGCCCATGAACGTGCCAAAATTCCGATGCGGGCCCGGTCCGAGCGACTCGGCGAGGCGGTCGGCGAGTTCGGCAAGAGGCTCCTCCTTGGCGTCTATGCACGCGAGCCTGAACTGCTTGCGCAGTTCTGGCGAAAGGTCGACAGCGAGACGTAGGGGGCGTTCGACCGTGACCTTCCAGTAGCCGAACGCCTCGTTCGGAAAGATCTTCGACTGTTCCGTCTCCTCGAACGCCAGGAATGCATCGCAGATGCACCGGAGGTCGCCGTCGTTCAGTTCGCAGTTCTTCTTGCCAAGATTCTTGCGGAGCGGCTTGAACCACTGCGTCGCATCGATCAGCTGGACCTTGCCGCGTCGATGTTCGGGCTTACGGTTGGTCAGGACCCAGACGTAGGTCGCGATGCCGGTGTTGTAGAACAAGTTCAGCGGCAGCGCGACGATGGCCTCAAGCCAGTCGTTCTCGATGATCCAGCGGCGAATATTGCTTTCGCCCTGGCCGGCGTCTCCCGTGAACAGAGACGAGCCGTTATGGACCTCGGCAATGCGACTGCCCATCGGAGTGTCGTGCTTCATCTTCGAGACCATATTGGCCAAGAAGAGCATCTGTCCGTCGCTGGAACGGGTGACAAGCGAGAACTCCGGATCGCCGGCATGTTCGATGACGAACCGAGCGTCCTTCATGCCCGCCTTCCCGCCCATCCGTTCCTGGTCGCTCTTCCAACTCTTGCCGTAGGGCGGATTGGAGAGCATGAAGTCGAACTCCCGCGAGCGGAACGCGTCGTTTGACAGGGTAGAGTATTCCGGCCCGCCCATAATGTTGTCTGCCGCCTCGCCGTCGCCTTTGAGCAGCAGGTCCGCCTTACAGATGGCGTAGGTCTCGGCGTTGATTTCCTGGCCGTAAAGGTGCGTCGCGACTTGCTTGCCTTGCGATGCGGCGAGTTCCGTCAGCGTCTCTTCCGCGACAGTTAGCATTCCGCCCGTTCCGCAGGCCCCGTCGTACAGCAAGTAGGTGCCCGATTCGATCTGATCGGCGATCGGCAGGAAGATCAGCTTGGCCATCAGCTTGACTGCATCGCGAGGCGTCCAGTGTTCGCCGGCTTCCTCGTTGTTCTCTTCGTTGAATCGACGGACCAGTTCTTCAAAGATCGTTCCCATCGCATGGTTGTCGAGGCCCGGATGCTTGATCGAGCCATCGCCGTTGAGCACCGGGTTCGGGCTGACGTTGATCTCCGGCGAAAGCAACTTTTCGATCAGGGTGCCTAGAGCGTCCGCTTTCGACAGGCGTGGAATCTGGTTGCGGAACTCGAAGTTCTCCAGGATGTCCTGAACGCTGGACGAGAAGCCGTCGAGGTAATCCTCGAAGTCGGCCTTGAGCTGCGCCTGGCTGGCCCGCGCACGAAGGTCGCGAAGCGTGAACTTTGACGTGTTGTAGAACGCCTGACCGCTCGCCTGACGCAGGGCGGCGTCCTGATTCGCGATGCCCGCCTTATCGAGGCTTGCCTTCATGTCCAAGACAGCCTTTTTGGTTGGTTCCAGGACCGCGTCGAGCCGTCGTAGGACTGTCATCGGCAGGATGACGTCGCGGTACTTCCCGCGGACGTAGAGGTCCCGCAGGACGTCGTCGGCAATGCCCCAGATGTAGCCGGCGATCCAGTTGAGCTGAGAAGAGTCCATGGCGAGCGCGGGCTCTCAAGAGGCGGGCGGCTGTTGGTTCCGACGCCGGTGACGCCGGTCCGTTCGCTCGCGAGATTACCAAAGATCGGTAAGCTGCGGAACGAGCGCAGGTTGAGAGCCAGCGTTGAAAGCCGGAGTGACACGTCCGGTCACTCCGGCTGAGAAGAAAGGCCGACTGTACGACTTCGGCGACCGATCCATGACAGATCGCCTGCTCCACGCGTTGGAGCAAGCGTCAACTGGGGCTATCCCGCTGCCGATTGATTTGCCGGATTAGCCCTGCTGCATCTTCGCCCGCTCGCGGCGGACGGTATTCTGGCCGACCCCCACCCGCTCCGCGATTTCCTTGACCGACAGCTCGCCCTTGCGGATCAGGGTCTGCATCTCACGAACCTTCTCCGGCGAAAGTTGTCGCCAGGTGCCGCGGTGAAGAGCCTTTCCGGCCGCGATTGAAGTTTTGATGGCCTCGGAGTGAGCGTAGTTATACGCTCGCCGGACCGTTCCCTCGGCGACGTCGATGCCCTTTGCCTTTAGCGACCGGGTGATCGCCGGCCAACTCAGCTGAAGGGTGTCTCGCATCCGGGCCACGTCTGCCGCGATACGACGATATTTTTCCGGAGGGCTGCCCTTACCGCTCGCTGGCTTCTTGCTCGGCCACTTGGGACGCTGGCCCGTCGTCGCGTAGGTCAGCATGAACTTGGCGTATTGCCAAGTGATTCCGAGCGAAGCGGCGACAGCGTTCAAGCTCACGCCCCGTTGAACCGCGTCGGCGACCTGCTCGGCCAGCGCAGCGTACTTCGGCTCCTCGTCGATCATGACGGAGGCATTCTTGGGAGTTGTCCAGTTCCGTGCACAAAGGAACTCCAGTGCGCACGCATCTGGATACTGGCGGTCTTTCGATAGCTGGCGCATGAATCGGATGAGATCCGTTTCGAATTCTGCGATCCACCGAGCACCTCGCTTCCGCGACGGGTCCTTCTCCTGTCGGACGGTTATCGGGCCGGTAAGGGCTCGAAGTGCTTCGGCAGCAGCAGGAGTCTCGTGACCGAGAAGCGACCGCAGGTCAGACAACTGACTCTTCGCCCAGGCCGGATCGATCGGCGGGGGCGGTTCGCAGTTGGCTGCCTTCGCTTCGTGAAGGCTCAGCAACACCTCGCTCTTCTCCGCCTGCAGCTTTCGGATTTGAGCGTCGTACGCTTCGCGCAGCGTCTCGTCGCCGTGCTTCATGAGCCGTTTGAAGAGCGTTTCGATCTGCGAAGTGAGTTTCTTCAGACTCTTCTCCATCGGCCCAACCTCGATCTTCGGGCGAGTCGCGTAGTCTGCCAGAAGCCTGTTGGCCAATGCGATCGTTTCGTCGATTGCTCCCTGCGAAAGGATCGTTTCTTGAAGGTAGTCCAATAGGCTGGACTCGATGATTCTGACGCTCTTCGACGTGTTCAGCGTGCAGCCGTGGGTGCCAGCGGCACCATTGACGCACTGCATGCACTTGTACTTTCCGGCTGAGCGGCTCAGCGTGAGATTCTTCCCGCACCTGCAGAGGAGCGTGTTGCTGAAGAGCGTGACCGGCGTGGACTTGCCTGTAGGTCTACTCTTGCCGGTGCATGCATGTCCCCGGCGTCCTTCGGCTGCCCGGCGACGGGCAGCCCGCCACAGCTCTTTCGGAACCAGTGCAAGTTCGGGCCGGTAGTTCACGCACCAGGCCGACCGAGGATTCCTGACCTTAGCGGAAGTCTGCGTTTCTGGGTCGTACTCGGTCCGAGTTCGATTCCAGATAAACACCCCGATGGCCGAAGGGTTGGCCAGGCGGATTTTTACGGTGCCCGCAGTCCACCCGACCCAGTCGTCGACTGCGCGGCGGTTACATTCGCGCGCAATCCAGGTGAGCGACCGCTTGTGGATCGCGTATTGCTCGAACATCCACACGACGAGAGGCTGGGTAACCGGATCGATGCAGATGTCATACACGTAGCTTCCGTCGCTGTCGTGAACAGCGTTGCCAGACCCATCGACGCGAACCCGGCGCGTGTGTCCGATAGCGATCTTGCCGAGAGTTCGTCCTCTCGACGCAGCCCCTTTCATACCGCGTCGAACCTTCTGACTCAGCCCAGCCAGAAAGAGCCGAGAAAGGAGGCCGTAAAGGCCGATCTTCACATCCCAGTCATCGTCGGCCAGGTCGAAGTTGTCACTCGCACCGAGTAGGCCCTTTCCGAGTGATCGAGAGAGAAACGCCAACTTCCACCATTCGAGTTCGTCGCGGCT
The DNA here is from genome assembly GCF_056501455.1 of Lignipirellula cremea. Taxonomy (NCBI): domain Bacteria; kingdom Pseudomonadati; phylum Planctomycetota; class Planctomycetia; order Pirellulales; family Pirellulaceae; genus Lignipirellula; species Lignipirellula cremea. The sequence continues at coordinate 1,745,966 of NZ_CM151415.1, read as the reverse complement.
CGCCCGTGTGAAGTCGTCGATGTAGGTGACGCTGACGTGCCCGGATTCCGTTCGATCTTGCCGTCGTTTGTCCTTCCGGTTCTCGCTTTTCAGCAGTGCCTTATACGACTGGTAGCCCCGCCTGGCGGCGCTGCGTCCGGACGTCGAGTAGTCAGCGAAGACGTACGACCAGGGAATCAGGTGACCGTTCGATTTTGCCTTCTCCAGGCATTTGACCATCTGATCGACGATGGACAGCGGACTGCTGTTTTCGCACGAGTAGCGGTCGTAGTTACCGGCCAATGGCACAGTCTTCGAGACTTCTTTGAACTCTGGCGGCAGTTCGATCGGTCCGCCGCGGTGCCGTCGTTTGAAGTCGTCTGCCATCTCCTGACAGAGGGACGAGGACGGTTGAGGAAACAGTCCTCGTTTCGTCATTTCGGGCCAAAGCCGTCGCATGGTCTCCAGATAGGCCTGCGCGAGTCGTTTCAACTCCTCGTCATCAGGAAGGCCCTTTTCAGCACTTTTCCGATTCCGACGACGAGGCGCGCGGGGCAGCGGGCCGTACTTCGGATCCTCGCCACCGTTGGCGACGACCATTCCGAAGAGCAGGAAGGCGAGACAGGCGATCGCGACGAAGTCGATCGCGGCGGGTGGAACGAGGTTGTCCCTGTTTTGTCCCTGTCGGGTGCCGGAATGACCCGAAATGACCGGAACAGGGCCGAGACAACCGGACGCATCCAACTGCTGGCTGCGGCTGGCGTTGAGTCCGAAGTCGCTGTCGGCGAAGAGGTTGCGAAAAGCGGGTGGCTCAATTCCCTTGCCCTCCGCTTTCCCCGAAACCCGTCGATGAAAACCATCGACGGGTTTTTTCGTGCGCGGAAGGGCGGTTCGGCGAGCGGATAGGGGCGGAAACCGGAACAATAGAGGCGAGGCAATCAGCCTCCTGAGCGAACAGCCCGCAAAGAACTTGAGGCACGACGTGGAGAAGCGAGACGAAGCGGGTCGGGCGGGTCGGCATGGGGACTGCGACGCGAAGTCGGCGCACGACCGGGAACTGCCGGAGGTCGATCTCTTCACGCCGCTGGAACTGCGCGGGTTGCGGCTGCCTAATCGGATCGCGATGAGCCCCATGTGCCAGTACGTGGCGCAGGACGGCTTCGCGAGCGACTGGCACCTCGTCCATCTCGGCAGCCGGGCGTCAGGCGGAACGGGGCTGATCGTCGTCGAAGCGACGGCGGTCGCGCCCGAGGGGCGGATCACGCCCGGGTGTACCGGACTCTGGAAGGACGAACAGATCGCCCCGCTCGCGCGGATCGTCGATTTCGTTCACAGCCAGGGCTCGAAGATCGCGATCCAGCTTGCGCACGCCGGAAGGAAAGGAAGCTGCGCCGTTCCGTGGAACGGAGGCGGCCGACTCACCGAAGCGGAAGGGGGCTGGCCGGTGATCGGTCCCAGCGCGGTTCCCTTTCGCGAGGACGAACCCGATCCGGAGCCCCTCGACGCCGCAGGACTGAGTCGGGTCGTGCAGGCCTTCGCGGACGCCACGCGCCGTGCGCTTCAAGCCGGTTTCGACTCGGTCGAGATTCACTCCGCGCATGGTTACCTGTTCCACTCGTTCCTCTCGCCGCTGTCGAACCGGCGGACGGACGAGTACGGCGGGAGCCGCACGAACCGCATGCGGCTGCTGCTGGAGTCGACGGAGCAAGTCCGTTCGATCCTGCCGGACTCGATGCCGCTGCTGGTCCGCATCTCCGCGACCGACTGGGTCGAGGGCGGATGGGAACTGGAGGATTCGATCGCGCTCGCCCGCGAACTGAAAGCCCGCGGCGTCGACCTGATCGACGTTTCGTCAGGCGGCACGGCGCCGGTCGCCTCGATTCCCGTGGCGAAGGGCTATCAGGTGCCGTTCGCGAAGGCGATCAAGCACGAGACCGGCATTCGCACCGGCGCGGTCGGCTTGATTACGGAGCCTTCGGAAGCGAACGACATCATCTGCCGCGGAGACGCCGATCTAATCTTCGTCGGTCGCCAATTGCTGCGCGAGCCGTACTGGGCGGTGCGGGCGATGACCGAGTCGGAGGTCGATCCGCCCTGGCCGATCTCCTACGGCTACGCCGTGCGACGGCGTCCGCGAGGGTAAACGGGCTATCGCTGACGGCGGCGCTTTCGCTCGCGAAGCTCGTCTTCGTCGAGGTTGCCGGAGCGGTTCATCGCGACGAACAGGCGGATGCCGAGCAGCATCGAAAGGACCATCGCCGCGATACCCCACAACGACACCTTGTGCATCCCGCCGACGTAGGTGTTCGTCGGGAAGAGGACGGGCGGAACCTGCTGACTCAGCAGGATCGACCCCGCCAGGATCAGCGAACTGGTCAGCATGGCCAGGACCAGTCGATTGGCCGTCGGGCCGAGTCGGCGATGATCGAGATGGACGTCGAAGCGACCGAGCTGGATCTGCTCCAGGATGTCCATGATTCGCTGCGGCAGGTACTCGGCGAGTTGCTCCGCCTCGTACATGAAGCGACGCATCTTTCGCAGATGGCGCCTCGGCGAGAGCCGGTCGAGCATCAGCGACCGCTGCATCGGTTCCAGCGCTTCCATCAGGCTGAAGCGGGGGCTGAGCGCCTTCACCGTTCCTTCGAGCGTCACCAGCGTCTTGATCAGCAGGCCGACTTGCGAGGGAAGCGTGATGCGGTGCCGGCGGATGATTTCGACCATGTCGGAGAGCGCCGCCGCGACGTCGAACTCTGACAGCGAGACCGTCGAGTAGCTGTCGACGAAGTCGGTGACGTCGATCGAGAAGGCCGTCACGTCGACGTCGAACGGCACCTCGCCGATCCGGCGCAGGATCGACGTCAGAAGCGGCACGTCGCGATGCGCGATCGCGAGGAGCATCTCCTGGATGTCTTCGCGAAGCCGCTCCTCGATCCGGCCCACCATGCCGAAGTCGAGCAGTCCGATGACGTTGCCGGGCAGGACGAGGACGTTTCCCGGGTGGGGATCGGCGTGGTAGTACCCATGCCGAAAGATCATCTGGACGTAGACGGCGCCGATGCGACGGGCGACCTCGTCCAGATTGGCGCCGGCGACGATCAGCTTCTCCCGTTCGGCGATCGAGATGCCGTCGAGCCGCTCCATCGTGACGACGCGTCCGGTGCAGAGCTCGCTGTAGACCGTCGGGATGCGCACGGTCGGCAGCTTGTCGTACAGCACGCCGAACTGCTGTAACTGCCGCTCCTCGCGACCGAAGTCGAGTTCCCGCCGGATCGTTCGGGCGATCTCCGCCGCGGTCGCGACCGGTCGATAAGCCGCGAAATCTTCCAGGCGTTCGGCCAGCCGCGCGAGCGCCGCGAGGATCTCCAGGTCGGCGTTGACCGTCGCTTCGATATCGACGTGCTGAACTTTGACGACCACTTCCTGGCCGGACATCAGCCGGGCGCGGTGGACCTGTCCGATCGACGCGGAGGCGATCGGCTCTTCGTCGAAGTCCAGGAAGACGTCTTCCAGCGGCTCTCCCAGCTCGCGCTCGATCAGCGCGCGAACGGCAGGAAACGGATCGGCGGGAACGTTCGACTGCAGCCCGCGCAGTTCCTCCGCGAGGGAGACTCCGAAGACGTCGGGACGCGTGCTGGCGATCTGGCCGAGTTTGACGAACGTCGGACCGAGTTCGACCAGCGTCTTCCGGACGCGAGCCTCGAACGTCATTCCGACGACGGAAGCATCGATCTGACGGCGGGGGATCTTCGAATCGATGTAGGCGCCGGCCCGGGTGAGCCAGTCATCGAAGCCGTTCCGTGCAAGAACGCCGAAGATCTCGCCCGCGCGCTTGACGTTGCGGTAGGTCTGCGGAATGGCTGAGAAACCCATCGCCGATCGAGCAGGCCGGAGCGGAACGGAGCGAGAGACCGAGGCTCGTCTATTCTACGTCAAGGTATCGGGCCGTCCCGGAGCCAAACGATCACGGGCTCGAACTTGCAGCCTACCGACGCAATGCGCAGTCAAACGGACTAAACGAAGTGTCGAACTGATGACGCTTGTAGGTGCCGTAGCCGGGCAGTTGCAACTGGCGGATTGTGCGTAACTCTTTTGATAACAATTGCTTGAGCGATGCGGTCCTTGGCGGATCGACTGGATGGCACGGGTTTGGCATTAGAGGAGTTCGTCACCCAACGCATCCCACTCCTGACTGACGAAGGACTGCCGCCATGTTCCGCTCGCTTTCGATCCCTGTCGTGCTCGCCGTGGCCGCGATCGGCACCGCGGTTCTTTCGGCTCCGGCTCAGGCCCAGCATCACGGGTCGCACTTCCACGGTCACCCCTCGCATAGCGTCAGCGGGGATCGGCAGATCGCGCGGGCCATCAGCGAGATCGACCTGGCCTACCACGACTTCGCGTTCTCGCATCGCCGCTCGCACGTTCTGATGGCGATGAATCAGATTTCCTCGGCCTACTCGGTCGTGCGGAATCCGGTCTCGAGGCGGGAGATGTCGGACGCTTACGAGCATCTCGAACTGTTCCTGCATAGCAACGCCGACCGGGACCTGGAACTGGCCTCGTCGCATCTGCAGACGGCCCGGGAAGTGTTGCGACCCGTCGTCGTGCATCGTCCCCCGGTGCGACCCCTTCCGCCTCCGATCGTGCATCGTCCTCCGGTCATCGTGACCCCTCCTCCGGTCTACCACGGCGGCGGGATCAGCCTGGGGAACGACCGGTTTCAGCTCCGCATCGGCTTCTGAACGAGCGCGTCGGCATGCTCTGGCGTGGCGTTTTCATAGAGGCCCTTCCGTGAAGGCGGAGGGGCCGATCCGAACGCGACCGAGGAAGGTCGTGCAGGACGCAGCGGCGACGAGCCGGGGCGTCTCTCGAACGATCGAGCGGCGGCAGGATTCGCACGCTCGACATTACATAGCGAAAGCCGGGGCGCCGAAGCGTTCCGGCTTTCGTCGTTTCAGGGCGAGATCGTGCGTGATGCGTCGGGCGCCCGTCGCCGCCGTTACCACTCCTTCGGCAGGCAGGATCGGAGCGACCGGCGCCAGGCGTGCGTACGGCGCTTTCCGGAATCTCGTTACGAACGTCACAGATTGTTTCGAGATCCGCCGTCGGGCGGTCGAAATAGTTCAAGGATGATGGCCCGTAGTCTCGCAGCCTGCACTGCGCAGCCGCGTGATTACGGAGTCGACGGTCGAGTCGAGCGGGCGTGCGAACGCCGGACTTCTCTTGACGGATCGACGCCGCCGTCGTAATGGATCGCAAGCGCGCCGCACATGCGCCCGAACTTCGGGCCGTTCGGTTCGCGGCGGTCGAAACGAACTTGTCCCAGGCGGTCGTTCGCGGCGTTCTCGTCGCGAAGGGCTTCGCCGCCGGCAAGGTCGGATACTCGTCGCGGATCGCAGAAGTTCGGCTGCCGTCCCCATGGAAGGGGGCGGACAATTCTGAGTAAGGAGACGCGGTTTTGAAGGCGACGGACTTTTGGCTGAAAGGGTGCGCGGCGGCCTGCCTGGTCTTCGCCGGAAGCGCAGCGAATGCCGGGACGCACACCCTGGCCACAGGCGGGTGCCTAAGCGGCATCCTCTTCGCGCAGACCGGGACTTCTTCGGCGAACGCCGCCCAGACCGCGAAAGCGGTCGAAGCGCTGCAAAATGCCAGAAAAGCGATGGCGATCGGCGACGTCGATCTCGCCCGCTACTGGCTCGCTCAAGTCAATCAAGCGGGCGCGTCTGAGGACGCCCTGCGACAGGCCTGCGGCTACACGCTGGCCGAGGCGCAACGCGACCTCGCACTCGCGGTTCCTGCGAAGGGAGCGGGCGAGGGGGGCGTTCGGCGACTGCCGGCCGGCGGACCTTCCGCCGCGGCGGCGACGTCGGATCCGGCCCAGGCTCTCCAGGCGACTCGCCGGGCGATGGCGACCGCGCAGCTCGCGCTCGACCGGGGCGATCTCGCTTCGGCTCAGCGAGCGGTCGCGGAAGCCGAATCGTACCGCGTCGCCGACACGGCCTTCGCCCCGACGGAAGCCCGCCCCTGGCAGCTTCGGCTGAAGGTGGATCAGGCGGTCGCTCGTTCGGGAGCCGCTCCGGCAGGGGGAGTGCAGAACTCTCTCTACGTTCCGGAATCCGATCGCACCATGAACCGGCAAGTCGCCGGCCAGGGTCCGACGCTCGGAGCTCCCACTCCGGCTGTGGGCGGACCTGCCCCGGCGGCGAACGGCGACGCTCGTCAGCTCTTCGAAGGGGGCATGCGTGCCATCGCGGAAGGGAATCGCGACGCCGCTCGCACCTCCTTCCAGCAGGCATGGGCCCTTCGGGACCAGCTCGATCCGAGGATGCGTCAGGCGCTCCAGGATCAGCTGAATCAGATCAACCAGATGCAGGTTCCGGCGCCGTCGTCCGCCCCGCTCGATGCGGAAGCGGCCCGTCGCGAAGCCATGCAGCAGAAGGTTCTCCGCGAGATCACTAACGAACAGGCTGCCGCGGACCGGCTCCTGGTCACCGATCCGCGAGGCGCCGTCGCCCGGCTCGAGGCCCTGCGTCAGCGAGTCTCGCAGTCGGAAGTCGACCAGGCGACCCGCGACCGGCTGGTCGCGATCGTCGACCGGGGAATCAAGGAAAAGCAGGCGTATATCCAGGAGAACCTCTCGCAGATCGAGATGGATGAGCGGAACGCTCAAGTCCAGGGCAACGTCGACGCGTCCCGCAAGGCGACGATCGAGATGCAGCAGCAGCTCGCGAGTCTGAACGACGACTTCAACAACCTGATGGACGAGCAGCGCTACGCCGAGGCGGAAGTCATCGCCAAGCAGGCGTTCGAGATCGCTCCGGAAGAGGGCGTCACCCAGCAGATGATGTGGCAGGCCCGCTTCGTTCGCCGAATCGAGAACAACCGCCAGATCCAGTCGGACAAGGAACAGGGCTTCATGGACGCCATGACCGGCGTCGACAAGGCCTCGATTCCCTTCGACACCGAAAACCCGATCCAGTTCGGCCCCGCCCGCGACTGGGTCGAAATGACCGAGAACCGACGTCGCATGATGGCCAACACCATCAAGCAGAACTCGCCGCAGAACATGATGATCCACCAGGCGCTCCGCCGTCAGGTGAACGTCAAGTTCATCGATCGTCCTCTCGCCGAAGTGACGGGCATCCTGAGCGACCTGGCCGGGGTGAACATCCACCTCGATCCGAAGGGTCTGGCCGAAGTCGGCGCCACCAGCGATACGCCGGTGACGCTCAACCTGCCGCAGGAGATCTCGCTCGACAGCGCCCTGCACCTGATCCTCGACCCGATGAACATGGACTACGTCGTCGAGGACGAAGTGCTCAAGATCACCAGCGACAGCCTCAGCCGCGGAAAGGTCGAGGAGCGGGTGTACGAGGTCGGCGACCTGGTGATTCCGATCCCGAACTTCCAGCCGAGCAGCTACATCGGTCTGCCGGGCGCTCTTCGCGACGCTCACAACATGACCCGCCAGGGCCTCGTTCCGCCGACCAGCGGAAGCGGACCGATGGCGATCGCCGATGCGGGAACGGGCAATTCGTCCGCTCTGGCTCAGATCCCCGGGATTTCGTCCGGAGACTCTCAGGGGGGCAACTGGAAGCAGGCCCCGGGCGGTTCGGGCGGCGGATCGATGGCTGACTTCGCCACGCTGATCGACCTGATCACCAGCACCATCGACCCCGAGTCGTGGCCGGAATTCGGCGGCACCGGAAGCGCCAGCATCCGCGGCTTCCCGACGAACCTGACCCTGGTCGTCAGCCAGACGCAGGAAAACCACGAACGGATCGCGGAACTGCTGCAACAGCTTCGCCGTCTGCAGGACCTCCAGGTCACGATCGAAGTCCGCTTCATCACCCTGCAGGATGACTTCTTCGAACGGATCGGCGTCGACTTCGACTTCTCGATCGACGACAACCTGACGGGACTGCCCGGCGACGACAACGGATCCGGCATCGTCGGCCTGAACCCGACGAACACCGGCTTCACGCCGCCCCTCACCCCGGCGGGCGTCACTCCGGATCAGGACCTGATCTTCAGCCAGAACAGCTTCGCTTCGACGGTTCCTCCGTTCGCTCCGGCGGACGCTCTGGGCTCGGCGGCGAACTTCGGCTTCGCGATCATCTCCGACATCGAGGTCTTCCTGCTCCTGCAGGCGGCCCAGGGCGATACGCGGTCGAACGTGCTCCAGGCCCCGAAGGTGACGCTCTTCAACGGACAGCTTGCGACGGTCAGCGATCAGACGCAGACCCCGTTCGTGACGAGCATCATCCCGGTCGTCGGCGACTTCGCCGCGGCTCAGCAGCCGGTCGTCTGCGTCCTGAGCGAAGGAACGTCCCTCTCGGTGCAGGCGGTGGTGTCCAACGACCGTCGCTTCGTCCGACTGACGCTGGTGCCCTACTTCAGCCGGATCGGCGAAGTGCGGGAGTTCACCTTCCAGCAGAAGATTCGCCGTCGCGAAGCTGCGATCGGGGACATCCCGGGGCTCGAGGGTCTGATCGGCGAAGCGGTAGAGCTTGAAACGGAAGGTACGACGGTGCAGTTGCCGTCCTTCTCCTTCACGACGGTCACTACCACCGTCAGCGTGCCGGACGGCGGTACGGTCCTCCTCGGCGGTATCAAGCGTCTGTCGGAAGGTCGCACCGAACGCGGCGTCCCAATGCTGAACAAGATCCCCTACGTCAACCGTCTCTTCCGCAACGTCGGCATCGGTCGCACGTCGCAGAGCCTGATGATGATGGTCACCCCGCGGATCATCATCCAGGAAGAAGAAGAAGAGAAGGCGGTCGGTCGGCCTCTGAACTAACCGACGCGATCGCTCGGGATCGACGAAACGAAGAAGGGCGGACCTCAACGGTCCGCCCTTTTTTCGTAGGCTCGCGTCGACCGAACGCTCGATCAGACGCTCCGCTGCCGCAGCGCCTCGTACAGCAGAACCGCGGCGGTGGTCGAGACGTTCAGGCTGTCGGCGATTCCCAGCATGGGCAGACGCACGGCGTCGAAGCGGTCCTGCTTCCAGAGCGGCTCGACTCCGTCCGCTTCGCTGCCCAGCACGATGGCCGTTCGTTCGGCGAAGCGATAGCGAACGAACTCGCTCGCCCCTTCGACGCGCGCGACGACGATGCGAAAGCCCTGCTCCGTCAGCCAGTCGGCAAGCTCCGCCGCCTGGGTCTCGGCGGTCGCGAGCGAGAAAACCGTTCCGAGGCTCGCGCGGATGGCGTTGGCGTGATAGAAGTCCGCCGCGCTACCCGTCGCGAACACGGCGACGGCGCCCGCTGCGTCGGCGGAACGACAGACCGCCCCCAGATTTCCCGGCTTCTCGACCTGGTCGAGCACGACGACGATCGCCGGCCCTTCAGGCAGGCGAAGATCCTGCAACCGCGTCTCGCGCGACTCGGCGGTCGCCACGATTCCTTCGTTGCGATCGCCGAAGCTGAGCTTGTCCATCGCGTTCGCGGCGAGCTCGAAGCGCTCAGCCCGCGGCTGGCTCTCGACGAGCCGTTCGAGCAGATTCACGGCAGCGACGTCGCGGTCGCGTGACAGTCGTTCGTCGTAGAAGATCTCCGTGAATCGCACGCCCGCGGCGTCGGCGCGGTCGATCTCGCGAAGTCCGTCGATAAGAAACCGTCGCTCGGCGCGTCGATGCTTCCGCTCGCGCAGACGAATCGTCCGCTTCAGTCGCGGGTTTTGTACGCTCTCGATGCGCTGCGTCATCCGTCGTTTCGGTCGGAAGAGGTGTCGTGGTCATCGGCGAAGGTCGCAGTCGCCATCCATCCGGCCGGCAGGCTCCGCTCGTCCGCGGTCGCGATCGATAGTTCGCGACCGGTCGTGCGAACGGAGCGGAAGCGATCACGCAGATGGCGCCGGGCTCGTTCCGCGTCCCACCCGGGCGCATGTCCCGTCAGCACGATCTTGCCCGCCGCGGGCCGAACGAGCGCCGCGACGTCGTCCAGCAGAGCGTTCAGATCCTCCTCGAAGCGCCAGGCCTGGCCCTTCGGTCCATGACCCCAGGTCGGCGGGTCGAGCAGGACCAGATCATACGACTGTTCGCGGCGGACTTCGCGCTGCACGAACTTTCGGGCGTCTTCGACGATCCAGCGGATCGGCGCCTCAGTCAGTCCCGACAGGCTCGCATTCTCTCGGGCGACGGTGACCGACGCAGCAGACGAATCGACATGCACCACGTGCGCGCCGATCGCCGCCGCGGCGAGCGTCGCGCCGCCGGTGTACGCGAACAGGTTGAGCATCCGCGGCGGGCGACTCGGACCGGAATGCGTCGATTCCAGCGATCGCCAGACGTTCGCCGCCTCCGGAAACAGGCCCACGTTGCCGCTCGGGTTGGGACGAACTCGGAAGGTCAGTCCCTCCCACCGCAGGGTCCATTCCGCCGGCACCCCGCGGCGATTCGCCTTCCACTCCCCGGTTTCGCCGCCGAGCTTCCGAAACCGGAAATCGGCCCGCTCCCACAGCTTCGGCTGACGACGCGGAAAGGGCTCCGCGGCGGGCGAGGGTCGGTCGAGCGTCAGGTCGCCGAACCGTTCCAGCTTGCGGCCCTCCCCGAAGTCGAGCAACTCGTACCCCGCCCGCTCGTCGTTTTCCGCTTTCGCTGGCATCCGCTGATCGATTAAAACGAAGGGACTTGCGCGGATAGTCTCGTTCCGCCGCCGCATTCCGTTCAGGAGTCGCGGCGGCCGGTCAGGTCGGTCATGGCATCGTCGCAGCTTCGAAGATACTCGCAGTCGCCGTTCGCCGCGACGCCCTCCCTCGGGGCGCCCGCGCTCTCGACGTTTTTGCCGAAGGCCAGGCGGTGGGCGACGACGATTCTGGCGACGTTGATCCTGGGCGCCTCGCTTCAGCCGATTTCCGCTCAAGGAAATCCCGCTCCGGCGACGACGGAGGCGACCGTCGACGCAGCGGCTCTGGTGCAGCAACTGGACGCCGACGCCTACGACGAACGCGAACGGGCGACGACCCAATTGGCCGAAGCGGGAGCCGCCGCGATCGATCCGCTGACCGCGCGCCTTCCGGGCGGCAGCCGCGAGATGATCGTGCGCGGGATGTACGTCCTCAGTCGCCTGTCGCTATCGCGGGACGAAGCGATCGCCGGCCGCGCGCGGCAGACGCTCGAAACGTTCGCCGCTGATCCGGAGACTCCCCTCGGTCGTCAGGCGGACGTCGCGCTCGACGATTTGAACGGGCGCATCCTGGCCGAGACGGTCGCACGCCTGCGGGATCTCGGCGCCAAGGTCGAAATCGAGGTGGTCAGCGCCGCCGGAATCATTCGGGAGAACGTCGCCCTGCTCTCGATCGGAGAAGAATGGCGAGGCGAACCCAAAGATCTGGAACTGGTGCGTAGGCTCGGCAGCGCGAGCGAAGTGCGCCTGATCGGCGACCGGTTCGACGATTCGGCCGTCGCGATCGTCGCCGAGTTGAAAGATCTGCAGAGGCTGACGCTGAAGAAGATCAAGCTGACGCGGGAGGGCCTCGCGAAACTCGAACCGATCGAAACGCTCTCGGAGTTCCAGATCTTTTATTGTTCCGGAGACGAGGCGATCCCGACGCTGGAGAAGCTCAAGTCGCTGGGGACGCTGCGACTGTACGGGACGAAGTTGACCGACGAAGGAATCGCCCGGCTGGAGCGGACGTTCGGGGCGAACGGTCAGGGAACGCTCGACATTCGTCGCGGCGCCTTCCTGGGCGTGCGCGGCGCGTCGATCCAGGAGGGGGCGCTGATCACGGACGTCGTCGAAGGAAGCGCCGCGTCGGACGCCGGCATGCGGCCCGGGGACATTCTGGTCATGATCGACGAGAAGCCGGTCGCTGACTTCGAAACCGTGCTCACGCACGTGGGCGAGTTCCTGCCCGGTCATGAAGTTAAGTTCGGCGTGCTCCGGAACGGCGAGCGGTTCGAGCGCAAGGTCGTGCTCGGCGAATGGGAATGAGACCGGAACCAGCTGCCGGAACCATTCCGGCCTGATCGTGATTGCGTCTCGTTCCAGGGAGGGACCGAGCATGTCCGATGAATGGACGTCACTTCGCATCCTGATCGTCCGGCTCAGCCATATCGGCGACTGCCTGCTGACGATCCCGCTGGCGGTCGCGCTTCGTGACGCGTTTCCGCGCGCGACGATCGGCTGGACGACCGAGCCGCCGAGCGATCAACTGCTGACGTGCGTTCCAGAGGTCGATCAGGTTCTGGCGCTGCCGCGCAAGTGGAGTCGCTCGCTGAGCGGCTGGATCGCGGCACGGAAGATCGTCCGGACCTTCGCTCCTGACGTCACGATCGATCCGCAAAGCCTCACCAAAAGCGCGGGCCTGGCAGCGCTTTCGGGCGCTCCGACCCGGATCGGTTTAGCGCGACCGGAAGGACGCGAACTGGCGCCGTGGCTCGCGACGGATCTCGTCCGTACGAGCGAACCGCACCTGGTCGATCGAACGCTGGAGTTGCTGCGGGGTCTGAATCGGCAGCCGGTCGAGCCGCGATGGAACCTCGTCCTGCCCGACCCGGATCGGGAGTTCGCCGACAGACTGGTGCGCCAGGAGCGGCTCGAAGCGCCGTTCGCGGTCATCAATCCGGGCGGAACCTGGCCGGCGAAGCGCTGGCCGCCCGAACGCTTCGCCGATGCAGCGAACCTCCTCTATAAGGCTCGCGGCGTCCGTTCGCTGGTCGTCTGGGCTGGCGACGAGGAGCGGATCTGGGCGGAGTCGATCGCCGCTCACGCGCCGGTGGCGACGGTTCTCGCTCCGCGAACGTCGCTCAGGGAGCTTGCAGCGATCCTCAAGCGGGCCGCCTTCTATCTCGGCGGCGATTCAGGCCCGATGCACCTCGCGCAGGCGGTGGGAACGCCCTGCGTCGCCCTGTTCGGTCCGACGCTTCCCTCCCGCTGCGGTCCTTACGGCCCGGGGCACGTGACCCTTCAGCGGTACTACCAGGCAGGTTCGTGCCGGGAACGGCGCTCCGCTCCGAACCATGCCCTGCGGGCGATCGAGGTCCCGGAAGTTCTCCTGGCTTGCGAACGGGTTCTGGACGAATTCGATGCGTCCGCCGAGCGAGCGGCGGCGTAACGTATCTGCCGATGCGGACCGGCGTTGAGGCTGAAACCGCCTTTGCCCCTGCGGATGAATATCGATTAAGATTAGGGGCGTTCGGAACGAGCGCTGCCGGTCTCGGTCGAGAACTTCCGCGACCGTTCGGCTCCTTCGTTTTCCGAACGATTCGATGGCTGTCCGGGGTCGATTTCGCCGCTGACGCGTTCCATGAATCGGCGGCGACGGCGGTCGGTTCGCTTTCTGTCGCGCGTGGCCGTTCTTCTCCATTCGGCAAGCGTCGGCCTTAGTCCAGCGCCGTTCGAGTTCGTCAGCCGCCGACTCGACGGATCCGACAGGGGCCGGCAGGACGCGACCGGAATGGTGAGCGGCTCTTTTCCTCTCGATCGCATGCGTACATGACGGTTCGGAACGACAACTCCGCCGAGGAGTGGAGCGATCACTGGGCTTCGGCAGGCCTGCTGGTCTACCGCGCGACGGACGAAGGCGTCGTCTGGCTGCTGATCGACTCCAAGTTCAGCCGTGCGCGTCCCGCCTGGCAGTTCCCGAAGGGGCGGATCGAGCGGGGGGAAATGCCGCGGCAGGCAGCCCTTCGCGAGTGTCGCGAAGAGACCGGCGTCGAGATCGATCCCGAGGCTTTGAATCCGGCGTTTCACGAACGCCTGGAGTGGATCATTCGTCATCGCGGACGCCGGATCCGGCGCACGGTCGACTTCTTTCTCGCGACTACCGAACAGGTCAAGACGCAGCCCGACTGGGAAGTCTGCGAGGCACGCTGGTTCCGGACCGAGCAGGCTTTGGACATCCTGCAGCACGAAGACGCCCGCACGCTCCTCGCGCGAGCCGTGGAACGCCTGTCCGGCGCTCCGCAGCCTGAGCGAAGTCCGTGAACAAGACTTCCGGACGATGGAGGCGCACGGCGCGGTCGCGTTCTCGCATGCGATCGAATCGCCGCGGCGAAGCCTCTTACCAGGCGACGTCGTTCGAGGAACGCACGGCGCTCAGATAAAGCGTCTGCGATTCGACGGCTGCGAGCCGCGGCTTCAGCAGCGACATGGCGGCGGCCATCACGTCCCGGCGGCTGATCTGGCCGACCAGTTGCCCCTCCCGAACCACGGGCAGGCGCCGGTAGGCCGTCGATTGAAAGATCTGCGCGAGCGTGAGCAGTTCCGTATCCTCCTCCACCGTCAGCGGAGCGGGATCGTAGAAGCATCGCAGCTCATGCGAAGGAAGCCCTTCGTAGCAGCCGTCGAGCAAGGCGCCCATCGAGCATTTTTCGGAGAAGACGCCGAGAAACCGCCCCTCCTGATCGACGACGGGCGCGCCCGAAATGCGATGGGAAAGCAGCAGCTCGATCGCCTCGAAGACGTCCATTTCCGGGGTCAGCGTGACCAACTTGCGCGTCATGATGTCGCGCGCAGCGAGCGGTCCGTTCATAGCGGCAGCCTCGCGTCCTGGATCTAGAGAAGAGAGAACAGTCGCCGCAAAAATCTTCGCTTTTCCGCAGCGATCGTCGTCGATTATAAAGGTTCCACAATCAGGAATCAGAATAGAATAGGCTTGGAGAGTATTTTTCTCGCCCGGACCGCTCCATCCGCCGCCGCCCTGCCGATGATTTCTGATGCGTGCTAGCGTGGTAAGCCCGCGCCTTATTGCATGACCAACGGGGAATAAGCCTTCCCTATACGTTAAAAATTAGCCAGGTTGCCCTTCGCGCACTGGCCCAGACGCTTACGATTGAGTGTCTTCCGCTCGCCGCCCACGCCGAACCGCGCCCCGCTGGCGCACCCTACCGCACGAATGAATACGTTCAGCCTGGCGTACCTCGACGATATCTACGAGAAGTTCACGTCCGATCCGGAGAGCGTGCCCGTCGAGTGGCGGCGATATTTCGAGAACTATCCCGCCTTCCTCAGCAGCCCGCAGCCCAATGGTCACGGCCGGGCGAGCGCCTCGTTCGAGCCGCCCGCCGCGGAGTTCGAGCCGGAGGAAGAATCGTCGACCGTCGCGGTCGCGGAGGCTCCTGACGCGGCGCGGGCCATGCTGGTCCAGACGGAGCAGATGCTCTCCCGGGCGCAGGCTCAGGATCGCGTCGATCAGCTCGTTCGCGGCTATCGCAATCGCGGTCACCTCAAGGCCGATATCGATCCGCTCGGCATGCCCCGTCCGAGCCATCAGGAACTGACCCCGGGCCATTACGGCTTGGGCGTCGAGCACCTGGACCAGTTTTTCTCGACCGATTCGATTGAAGGATCGACCGTCGCGACGCTGGCGCAGATCCTCGACCGGATGGAGAACACTTACTGCCGGTCGATCGGCGTGCAGTTGATGCACATCGACGAGGTCTATTGCCGGCAGTGGCTTCAGCGCCGCATGGAGCGGACGCAGAACCGCCTCGAACTGACCCGCGAAACGCAGGTCCGCATCCTGACCCGCCTGACCGACGCGCTGATCTTCGAAGAGTTCATGCGTCGGCGATTTACCGGGGCGAAGACGTTCTCGCTCGAAGGAGCGGAGACGCTGATCCCGCTGCTCGATCTCGCGCTCGAACGGGCGGGCGAGCAGGGGCTCAACCAGGTCGTCATGGCGATGGCTCATCGCGGACGCATCAACGTCCTGGCGAATATCTTCGGCAAGCGCGCGACCAACATCTTCTGGACGTTCGAGGATCCGAAGCCGGAACGCCATCGCGGCGGCGGCGACGTCCGGTATCACCTCGGCTTCTCCAGCGACTATCGGACGCGCGCCGGCAAGAACCTGCACCTGTCGCTCTGCTTCAACCCCAGCCATCTGGAGTTCGTGAACCCCGTCGCGCTGGGTCGCGTCCGGGCCAAGCAGGATCGCGCCGGCGACACGGCGCGCGAGCAGGCTATGGCGATCATGATTCACGGCGACGCCTCGTTCGCCGGCGAAGGGGTCGTGCAGGAGACGCTCAACCTCAGCGAACTGGAAGCCTACCGCACGGGCGGGACGCTCCACGTCATCATCAACAACCAGGTCGGCTTCACCACGCCGCCTGAAGACGCCCGCTCGAACCGCTACGCGACCGACGTCGCGAAGATGCTCGAAGCGCCGATCTTCCACGTCAACGGCGAAGATCCCGAAGCCGTCGCTCAGGTGATCTCGCTCGCGATGGACTTCCGCCGGGAGTTCCACCGCGACGTCGTGGTAGACATGTACTGCTATCGCAAGCTGGGTCACAACGAAGGGGACGAGCCGCGTTTCACGCAGCCGGTGATGTACCGCATCATCGACGCGCGTCCGCCGGTGCGAGAGAAATACCTCGAGCGCCTGCTCACGCTCGGCGGCATCACGCAGGAAGAGGCGGACGCGATCGCCGAACGCCGCAAGGCGCAACTCGAACGCGAGTTCGAACTGGCGAAGAAGGAAGAGTTCCGCTCCGACGACGATCCCAACAAGGGGATCTGGTACGGCTACTTCGGCGGACCCGAGCCTGCCGACGTCGATCCGACGGGCATCGCGCCGGAACTGGCGAAGCGCCTGATGTCCCGGCTCAACCATGTTCCGGACGAATTTCGCCTCAATCGCAAGCTCGAACGGGCTTACGCTCTGCGGAAGGAAATGGAGCACGGCCAGCGGCAGCTCGACTGGGCGACGGCGGAGTTGCTCGCTTTCGCGAGCTTCGCCGACGGCGGCATTCGCGTTCGGCTCACGGGGCAGGACGTCGAACGCGGCACCTTCAGTCAGCGTCACGCGGTGCTGTTCGACGAAGAGTCCGGAAAGCCGTACTCGATCCTGCAGCATCTGTCGGAGAACCAGGCGCCGGTCGAAATCTGCAACAGCCCGTTGTCGGAAATCGCCGTGATGGGCTTCGAGTACGGATACTCGCTCGACGCTCCCGACGCGTTCGTCGCGTGGGAAGCTCAGTTCGGCGACTTCTGGAACGTGGCCCAGGTCATCGTGGACCAGTTCCTCTGCAGCGCGGAGGATAAGTGGAACCGCCTTTCCGGCGTCACGCTCCTCCTGCCGCACGGCTTCGAGGGTCAGGGTCCGGAGCATGCCTCGGCGAGGCTGGAGCGCCTGCTGATGCTCTCGGCCGAGCACAACATTCAGGTGACGCAGCCGACGACGCCGGCGCAGTATTTCCACCTGCTGCGGCGCCAGATGGTTCGCAAGTGGCGTAAGCCGCTGATCGTGCTGACGCCCAAGAGTCTGTTGCGGCATCCGCGGGTCGTGTCGGATCTTCAAGAGTTCTCGGACGGCTCGTTCCAGCGCCTGATTCCGGACGATCGCGGACCCGAAGCCGCTGCGAAGACGAAGCGGATCCTGATCTGCTCCGGCAAGGTCTACTACGACCTGTGGAAAGAGCGGAAAGACGGCGGTCTGACCGACGAGGTCGCCATTCTGCGACTGGAGCAGCTTTATCCGCTGCCCGAGCAGGAACTGAAGGCCGAACTGGCGGAGTACCCGGAAGCTGCCGAGACGATCTGGGTCCAGGAAGAGCCGCAGAACATGGGCGCCTGGTGGTCGCTGCGAATTCGACTGGGCGAGAAGCTCTTCGGCCTTCGGGAGTGGCGTCTGGCTTCGCGGCCGGAGTCCGCCAGCCCCTCGACGGGGTCGATGGACATGCATAAACTGGAGCAAAAGGAGCTGCTGGAGGCGGCGCTGCACGGGTGATTCTCCGTGCGGGAAGACCGTCGAGCCGAGGCTTTTTCGCGGTCCGTCGATCCTTGCGATCGAAGAACCCCGCATCAGGAGACCTCGGGCCGAGCTGGTTCCGGTTGCCGTCGTCTGCTCCCTGACATGACGAACTGAAGACATTCTGAAGGATTCCGAGGCCGATCGATCGGCGCGGAATCCTTTTTCCGTTTCCGGACGACGCGTCGTGGACGCCCGCCGCGGAAGCGATTCGTACGAAACGCCTCTCGCGCTTTCACCATCGAAGAGCCATGGCCGCGTCCGAGCTTCTGGAACTGACGATCCCTTCCGTCGGCGAGTCGGTCGTCGAAGTACAGATCGCGAAGTGGCTCAAGAAAGAAGGGGACGCCGTCGCGAAGGACGAAGACGTCGCCGAGCTTGAGTCCGAGAAGGCGAACGTCCCGCTCGTCGCGCAGAACGCCGGCATCCTCGAAAAGATCGTCGCCGCCGAGGGAGAGTTCGTGAAGGTCGGCTCCGTCGCCGCCTACCTGAACACCAGCGGCAAAGCTTCGGCAGGCAGCGCGAAGCCGGAAGCCGCAGTGACCCCTGCGACTCCGCCGGCCTCCGCGAGCGCCAAGGCCGCGCCGTCGGGCGACGTGACGCGTCCGTCGACTCCTCCGGCCCCGCTTGCGACTTCGGCCCCGCCGGCGAGCTCGGGCGCTTCTGCTCCGCATGCTGCTCCCGCGGGAGCGGACGCGCACCTGCTGCCCGCCGCGGAGCGGTTGATTCGCGAGAAGGGCCTCGACCCGTCGAAGATCCCGGCCCAGACGCCGGGCCGGCTGACGAAGGAGGACGTGCTTCGTCATCTGGAGTCGGCGCCTGCGCGGCCGAGCGTGACGCCGGCTCCCGCGGCCCCTGTCCGGCCGCTGCCGGCGACGGTTCCCTCGGTTCCGGCGTCGGGCGAACTGGCGACCCGTCGCGAGGAGTCGCAGCCGATGTCGATGCTGCGGCGAACGATCGCCGCGAGGCTCGTCCAGGCGCAGCAGACCGCGGCGCTGCTGACGACGTTCAACGAAATCGACATGTTCCCCGTGATGGAAGTGCGAAAGAAGCACAAGGACGGCTTCGAACAGCGCCACGGGGCGAAGCTCGGCTTCATGTCGTTCTTCACCAAGGCGACGGTCGAGGCGCTGAAGCGCTTCCCCGCGATCAACGCGGAGATCCGCGAGAACCACCTGATCTACAAGAAGTACTACGACGTCGGCATCGCCATCGGCAGCGGCAAGGGACTGGTCGTCCCGGTGCTCCGCGACTGCGATACGCTCTCGTTCGCGGAGATCGAGAAGGGGATCGCCGGCTTTGCCGCCAAGGCCAAGGACGGCAAGCTGACGCCCTCCGACATGGAGGGAGGCACCTTCACCATCACCAACGGCGGCGTCTACGGATCGCTGATGTCGACGCCGATCGTGAACCCGCCGCAGAGCGGCGTGCTGGGCCTGCACGCGATTCAGGAACGTCCGATCGCGTTGAACGGTCAGGTCGTCATTCGTCCGATGATGTACGTCGCCCTGACCTACGATCATCGGATCGTCGACGGTCGCGAGGCCGTCACGTTCCTGAGGACGATCAAGGAACTGATCGAGGATCCGTCGCGGCTGCTGCTCGACCTGTAGCCCCGCCCAGGCTTGACGGAATCGAAAGCGACAGGCGGCGCGTCAGGGCGATGCAGCGCCGGAACACAGCAAATTCTCCGACCAACGATCGCGACCAACATGAGCGAAGCGACTGAGTCCGGTTCAGGTTCTTCTGACGGGCAGAGCGAAAACGAGTCCTTCGACCTCGTCGTGCTCGGCGCAGGACCGGGCGGATACGTCGCCGCGATCCGCGCCGCGCAGCTCGGCTTTCGCGTCGCCGTCGTCGACGAAAACGATCGTCTGGGGGGGACCTGCCTTCGCGTCGGCTGCATCCCCTCGAAGGCGCTCCTCGAATCAAGCCACCACTACGTCGAGGCGAAGGAAAGCTTCGCGTCGCACGGCATCGTCACGGGCAAGGTCAAGCTCGATCTGCCCGCGATGCTCGGCCGCAAGGACGAAGTCGTGAAGCGTCTGACGGGGGGCGTGAAGATGCTCCTCGACCGGGCGAAGATCAAGACTTTCGTCGGTCGCGGACGCTTCGACGGACCCGGCCGCATCAAGGTCGAAGGGCGCGACGCGGGCGTCGTCGCGGGCAAGAACATCCTGATCGCGGTCGGCAGCTACTCGACCCGCATCCCCAGCGTCGAATTCGACGGCGATCTCGTCGGCGACAGCACGACCGCGCTCTCCTATCCGGAACCGCCGAAGAAGCTGGTCGTCATCGGCGCCGGGTACATCGGTCTGGAACTCGGGTCGGTCTGGAACCGCCTCGGCTCCGAAGTCGTCGTCCTGGAGGCGCTCGACCGGATCCTGCCCGGCATGGATTCCGAGATCGCGAACATCGCCAAGCGGACGTTCGAAAAGCAGGGGATCCAGTTCCGCCTCGGCGCCCGCGTCGAATCGGTGAAGATCCAGGGCAAGCATTGCCTGGTCACGATCCAAGGCGAAGAACCGTTCAAGGTCGATCGCGTGCTGGTCGCGGTCGGCCGGACGCCGGCGACGAAGGATCTGGGCCTCGAAACCATCGGTCTAGAGACCGACGCGCGAGGACGCATCGCCGCCGTGGAGGATGACTACTCCACCGCCGTTCCCGGCGTCTACGCGATCGGCGACTGCATCGGCGGCCCCATGCTGGCTCATAAGGCTTCGGAAGAGGGCGTCGCCTTCGCCGAGAAGCTGGCCGGCATCCCGGGCAAGGTCCATTACGAGTACATCCCGGGCATCGTCTACACTCACCCGGAAATCGCCACCGTCGGCGTGACGGAGGACCAGGCGAAGGCGTCCGGCCACGAGTACAAGAAGGGGATCTGCCCCTTCGGCGCGGTCGCTCGCGCTGTCACGATGGGCGACGCCGAAGGCCGGGTGAAGATCCTGGCGGACGCCAAGACCGACCGCGTGCTGGGGGTCCACATCATCGGACCCCGCGCGGGCGATCTAATCGCCGAGGCCGTCGTCGCGATGCAGTTCGGCGCCAGCAGCGAAGACATCGCCCGCGTCTGCCACGCCCATCCGACGCTGTCGGAAGGGATCCACGAGGCCGCGCTCGCCGTCGACAAGCGCGCGATCCACACGTAAGCCGCTGCTGCGAGTTCCAGCGGCGGCCTGCTACGCCGCGTGACGAACGGCAGGGGAGGCAGGCGCTTCGCCTGTCGCGGCGTCGGTCAGCGGGATCGAAGCCGGAGCGTTCGCGTGCGGGGCTTTCGCCCGCGGAAGCGCGCGGTCGGGTCGCCAGTCGGAGAGCAGATGCTCGACCCGACGGTTCAACGCTTCGAGCCGTTCCAGGACCTCGTCCTGCCGGGCGTCGATATCGTCGAGCGTGTGTTGCTGCGTGCGGTCGGCTTCGGTCATGTTTCCGCCTCGCGGATTCGCGAGAGAATCGTTATCGCGATTCGCCGTGACGCTTCGCCGCCCCGATCCGTCGGGGGCCAGAGCGGACATCGGCAGAATCGCGCTCGCCGCATGACCGCCCCGGTCTTCGATTCGCCTGGTAGAAGTCAGGCAATCTGTAGGGGGCCTTCCTCTTCTGAGCGGAGGGCGTGAGCCCTCCGAGTTTCCTGCGCGACGGCCGTTCGGACTCGGAGGGCTCACGCCCTCCGCTCGGGTCGAACGCATCGATTCGCTTCTCGTTTCACGGCGCCTCTGGACGGGGAAATCCGATGTCGGGTATACTCAACCCCCTTTCGCCGAGGTATTTCGGGCCTTGCGCGAACCCTTTTAATCCGCGGAACGTCGCAGGCGGGATTCGATCCCAAGTCGCGACAGGCGCCGGATTTACATCTTCCTGCAGGAGTCCGCGACGGACATGGTGAAGCTGCTGGTTCGCGATCGGGAGTCGATTCAGGACGCGGTGCGTCGTTTCCGCAAGCTCGTCGAGCGGAGCGGAATCAAGAAAGAAATGCGTCGCCGGGAGTTCTACGAGAAGCCCAGCGAAATCAAGCGTCGCGCGAAGCTCCGCGCCGAACGCCGCAACAAGAAGCCCAAGACGGCTCTGCGCTAAGCTCGCTCTTCGAGCCGCTCGCTCTTCTTTCGGACCGCCGCGCCGCTGCGCGGCTCCGTATCGATGCGCCAACTCGGTACTCGTCGATTTATCGCGTGGACTCCCGAGCGCGAGTCGAACCTGTCCACAGCCTGTCGCTGCGGGCCTGTAGCCGCCGTCCCGTCGCTGCGGTCGGGAAGTTCACGTCAGCAGGTCGCTCAGAACGTGACCATGCACGTCGGTCAGGCGATATCGGCGTCCCTGGAACTTGTAGGTCAGGCGCTCGTGGTCGATCCCGAGCAGATGCAGGATCGTCGCCTGGAAGTCGTGCGGACCGACCGGGTTCTCCGCGACGTTGAAGCCGAAATCGTCCGTCGCGCCGTAGGTCATGCCCGGCTTCACGCCGCCCCCTGCCATCCAGATCGTGAAGGCGTACGGGTGATGGTCGCGCCCCCACGTGGCGGTCTCGGAAATCTTCCCCTGCAGGAAGGGCGTTCTGCCGAATTCGCCCCCCCAGATGACGAGCGTGTCGTCGAGCAGTCCCCGCTGTTCCAAATCCTTCACCAGCGCCGCTGAAGGGGCGTCGACGTCTCGGCACTGAATCTCGAGCTGGGTGTTGAGGTTCCGGTGCTGATCCCATCCGGCGTGCATCAACTGCACGAACCGCACGCCCCGCTCCGCCAGCCGGCGTGCGATCAGGCAGTTGTAGGCGTACGATCCCTTCCGCGTCACGTCGGGCCCGTAGGCATCGAGCACGTGCTGCGGCTCGTCGGAAAAGTCGGTCAACTCCGGCACCGACGTCTGCATCCGGTACGACATCTCGTACTGCGCGATCCGCGTCTTGATCTCCGGATCGCCGACTTCGTCGAAGCGCCGCTCGTTCAGCGCCGCGATATCGTCGAGCATCTTCCGCCGAACGTCGCGCGACAGGCCGGGCGGGTCGGACAGGTACAGCACCGGATCGCCCGTTCCGCGGAAGGCAACGCCCTGGTGCTCGCTGGGGAGAAAGCCGCTTCCCCAGTAGTAATCGTAGAAGATCTGGCCGCAGGAGGCTTCCTTGTCCCGCGACGTCATCGCCACGAAGGAGGGCAAGTCGTCCGCTTCGCTGCCGAGGCCGTAACTGAGCCACGCGCCCATGCTGGGGCGGCCCGGTTTGTCGTCGCCCGTCAGGACGAAGGTGATCGCCGGGGCGTGGTTCACCTGCGTCGTGTTCATCGACTTCACGAAGCAGAGCTTGTCCGCGATCTCCGCCGTCTTCGGCAGGAAGCTGCTGACCGTGGCGCCGCTGTCGCCATGCCGGTCGAACTTCGTGATCGCCGCCAGGCAGGGGCGCTCGACCTGGCCGCCTGTCATGGTGCTGAAACGCGCGCCGCCGACGATATCGTCGGGGATCTGCGTCCCGTGGAGCTTCTCCAGCGTCGGCTTGTGATCGAACAGGTCGACGTGCGACGGGGCGCCGTTCTGCAACAGATAGATCACCCGCTTCGCCTTGGGGGCGAAGTGCGGCAGTCTTGGCAGGCCCGAGTCTCCGGCGTTCGCGGCGGGGTCGTCGCCCGTCGCCGCGAACCCGTCGCGGGCGAGCAGCGACGCCAGCGCGATCGATCCGACGCCCATGGCGCCGCGACCGAGGAACTGCCGGCGGGATTGTTGCAGGAGGTTTTCGACGCGGGGGTCCATAGGGAAGATCACTCGCGGGTGAGGACTTCGTCCAGGTTCAGGATCATGGAGCAGATGACCGTCCACGCGGCATGGTCCGCGGGCGGGATCGGGCCCGCAGCCGGCGATTCTCCGACCGCGAGCAGCGCCTTCGCGTCGTCAGGCCGGCTCTCGAAGTGGTTGATCAGTTCGGCCAACCGCTTCGACAGGATTTCGATCTCCTGCGGCTGAGCCTCCCGGGCCGTCGCCAGCCGAATGGCCGTTCGCAGGCGGGCATCGACGTCGGCGGGATTCCCCTCGGCGAGAACCCGCGTCGCCATCCCTCGCGCGGACTCGACGTAGGCCGTCTCGTTCAGCGTTGTGAGCGCGTGCAGCGGCGTGTTGGTCCGTTGCGGATTGACTTCGCAGGTCTGGCGCTTGGCCGAGTCGAAGAACATCGTCGGTCCCACGATCCGGCGCCAGAAGATGTAGAGGCTCCGGCGGTAGAGCTTCTCGCCCGTATCGGTCTGGTAGCGAATCTGGCCGAACGTCGCGCCCTCCCAGACTCCTTCCGGCTGGTAGGGTCGCACGGGCGGACCGTCGAGCTTCTCGACCAGCAGCCCCCCCAGCGAGAGCGCCTGATCCCGCAGCATCCACGACGGCAGGCGGAAGCGGGGCGAACGCCAGAGCAGCTTGTTCTCCGGGTCGTGCTCCTGAGCGAGGACGCCGTCGCCCAGCGAATCGTGCACGCTCGACGACTGCCGGTAGGTGGCGCTGGTGACGATCTGGCGGTGGAGGGCCTTGGCGTCCCAGCCGTTGTCGCGATACTCGATCGCGAGCCAGTCGAGCAGTTCCGGATGCGTCGGCGGCTCGCCCGTCTGGCCGAAGTCTTCCGCGGTCGAGACGATCCCCTTGCCGAAGAAGGTCTGCCACGCGCGATTGACCGCGACGCGGGCGACGAGAGGGTTCTCGGGCGAGAGAATCCACTTCGCCAGATCGAGCCGGTCGAGACGTTTCTTCTCTTCTTGCTGGAGATCGTGCAGGAACGACGGCACGTGTTCGGTGACCGACTCTTCGGTCGGCTTGTCGTAAATGCCGCGATAGAGAACCTTCGTCGTGCGACGCCGATCCTCTGGCAGCTCGTCCATGATCATCACGGAGGGGGCGTTCTTCTGCAGATCGTCCCGCATCTTCGTCAGTTCTTCGCTTCGCTTCGAAAGCGCCTGCCACTCGGGCGAGTTCTGCGAGCGATACCACCGTGCGACCTCCCGACGCTGGGCGTCGGTACGCGCGTCGCTTTCGACGCGAATCGCGTCGGCTACCGCGAGCGGAAGACCGGCGACGGCCTCGTTATCCTTGCGGAAGTAGAAGCCGGCGATGCCGCCCGTGTTGATGATGCGGAGCAGGAAGACGCTCTTCCCGGCGGGCAGATCGAGGTCGACGAACTCCTGGTCCGGCAGCGCCGCTCGGGGAACGGTCTTCGACAGGAGTTCCTTGCCGTTCAGCCGGACGACGAGCCCATCGTCGGAGCCGAGCGACACCCGCACCGTGCGCGGGACCGGCGTCTCGAACGTGCGGTAGAGAAACGTGGAACCGATCGTCGCCGGGAGGTCGTGCACCTTCGCGTCGACGTACTCCTCCCGCAGCGTCCAGGCATACTCGTCGCCGGCGTGCTTCCTGTCGGGATCGATCGTCGCGGCCTCCGCGGTCAGCGCCTTCTCGACCGCTTCGACGACGCCTCCCTCGGCAGGGACGGGGCCGAGCTGGCGCCAGGGGGAGATCTCCAGCCGACCGTTGTCCTGGTCGAACGCTTCGAGCTTCGCCAGCGTTTCGGCCTCCCAAGCGAGCTGCGCCTGGTCGACGTCCGGCATCGGTTCGTCGAGCCGTTTCGACAGTTCGTCGATTTCCGTCTCGACCTGCGCCAGCCGCGTGCGCTGCTCCGGATTCAGATAGGGCATCGACGGCGCCGCGCGTCCGCCCGTTCCGCCGCTGCCCGTTTCGGAGGTGTTGTTGAAGAAGGCGTAGAGGCCGTAGTACTCCGACTGCTTGATCGGGTCGAACTTGTGATCGTGACACCGGCAGCAGGTCATCGTCACGCCGAGCCAGACCGCGGCGGTCGTCTCCGTCCGGTCGAAGACGTTCTCGACGCGGGTCTCCTCGGCGATGCGCCCCCCTTCGCCGTTGTACATGTGGTTGCGATTGAAGCCGGTCGCCAGAATCTGTTCCGGCGTCGCGTCCGGAAGCAGATCGCCCGCGAGCGCCTCGACGGTGAAGCGGTCGTAAGGCACGTTCCTGTTCAGCGAATCGACGAGCCAGTCGCGCCAGGGCCACATCGAACGCGTGGGGTCGCCCTGGAAACCGTCGGTATCGGCATAGCGAGCTGCGTCGAGCCAGTTCCACGCCATCCGCTGACCGTAGCGGGGCGAAGCGAGCAGCCGGTCGACGACGCGGGCGAAGGCTTCGTCGTCGGTCGCGTGATCGCCGACGAACGCCGCCACCTCTTCGGGAGTCGGCGGCACGCCGGTCAGGTCGAGCGTCACGCGGCGGATCAACGTCTCGCGAGTCGCCGGCTTCGAAGGATCGAGTCCCTCCGCCTCCAGCCTCGCGAGGATGAACCGGTCGATCGCGTTCTCCGGCCAGTCGCTTCGCTTGACTGCCGGCAGGGACGCACGGATCGGTTTGACGAACGACCAGTGCGCGACGTATTCGGCGCCCTGGCCGATCCAGTCCTTGAGGATGCCCTTTTCGGCCTCGGTCAGTTCGATCTTCGACGCCGCAGGCGGCATGCGGAGGTCGGCATCCTCTTCGAACAGGCGTTCGACCACGACGCTCTCGTCGGGCTTGCCGGGTACGATCGCCGCGTAACCGCCCCGATCGGCGACCGCCGCCTCGTATTCATCCAGCCGCAGGTCAGCCTCGCGCGTCGCTTCGTCGGGGCCATGACAGTGAAAGCACTTGTTGGCCAGGATCGGGAGCACGTCCCGATTGAAATCGAGGTCTTCCGCGCGGGCCTGCGAGACGGCGGCTCCCAGGCAGGCGACGAAAAGCGCCCAGCGGGCGACCGTCGCGGACGCCGACCGGAGCGCAGATAGCTTCGCGAAAAGCTTCATGGGGAGCGGGGACGGAAGCGAGGAGACGAGCTGGCGAGGAACGCAGCAGGCAGGCGGAACTCTTTCACGGTACAAGCCGGAGCAGCGATTGTCGATCGATCGTCCGCAGACCGGGTCGGAAGGGAATCGCTTTCGCCGCTCCGTCCGTCGCCCTATGATCGAAACCGCCCGCCTTTCACAGGGTCTCGTCGCCGCCAGCATCTCTCCCCACCTGCCGATCTCCCGCCATGCACGTCCGACGAATCGCAGCCTGCGCCTGGACAGTTCTGCTCGCGACGGCGCTTTCAGCGGGAACCTCTCCCGACGCGTCGGCTCAGGCGCCGGAGACGCTGCCCGGGACGCTGCCCGGGACGCAGCCGCTCGACTGGGAGGGCGACATCGCCTCGCGGATGGTCGATGCCGCCGACGCCTTTTTGCTGCGGCGAATCGAGGAGTCCGTCGCGAAGCGCGCGGATCATTGGGTTCCGGCAGACGCGCCGCGAGAACAGCGAAAGCCGTCGGTCGAACGTCTGAAGAAGGCGCTGGGACTGATCGACGAACGGGTTCGGTTCGACTCGCTCGAGCTGGTCGCGACGACGGATGAGCCGAGCCTGATTGCGACGCTGGGCGACGTGCAGGTCCATCGCGTTCGCTGGCCGGTCTTCGAGGGCGTTCATGGTGAAGGCCTGCTGTTCCTGCCTAAGCGAGAGCCTGCTGCGTACGTCATCGTGATCACGGACGCTGCGCAGACGCCGGAGAGTCTCCTTCATCTGGAGGGAAAGGGTTCCGGACATTCGTTCGCCTTCGATCTCGCCGCGGCGGACGTCGCCGTCGTCGTACCCGCCCTGATCAGTCGCGACCTCGAGAAGCGCAACGGCAGGGCCAACCTGACGCACCGCGAATACCTGCATCGCTCGGCCTTCCTCTTGGGCCGGACGATGACCGGGTACGAGGTGCAGAAGGTTCTCGCTCTCGTCGACTGGATGACGAAAGAGAACGCCGACGCGAAGATCGGAATAGCCGGCTATGGCGAAGGAGGGCGCATCGCTCTGTTCGCCGGAGCGGTCGATGAGAGGATTGATTCAATCCTCGTCAGCGGCTACTTCGGCGATCAGCAGGACCTCTGGAAGCAACCGCTCGATCGAACGGTCGTCGGCCTCCTGCGCGAATTCGGCGAAGCGGAGCTGGGACTCATGATCTCGCCGCGAAAGCTGATCGTCGAAGCGAACCATGGCCCGAGACTGACGCTTCCGGGAGAGGGGGGTGCACCTTCCGAGCTTGTCTCTCCGTCATCTGCGGAGGCGAATAAGGAATTCGAGCGACTGATCGCCTATCTCGATTCGGCGAAGAACGAGCAAGACGCTCACCCCATTCTGATCCCCGTTCGAGAAGAGCCGTTCGCTCCCTTCCGGGCTTGGGGAACGCTGAACGGTTTCTATGCGTCGCTCGGTATCGTCGTGGCAGGCTACAGGGATTCCATCGACAACGTTATCCCCGAGGTCGCGGCAACGAACCCGGAAGAGTTCGCGAAGGAACGCCTCACGCGCCAAATCGCCGAACTCGACCGCTTCAATCAGCGGCAGCTCGAATCGTGCGAGTTCGTCCGCGACGAGTTTATGAAAGACCTCGATACGACCTCGCTGGAGGCGTACGAGAAGTCCGTGGAGAACTATCGCACGATCTTTCGCGAGCAGGTGATCGGCGAGTACGACCTGCCGATCGACGACTTCAACGCCCGCACGCGGAAGACGTGGGAGACGGAGAAGTGGACCGGCTACGAAGTCGTCCTCGACGTGTTCGACGGCGTCTTCGCCTACGGGGCTCTCCTCGTGCCGAAGGATCTGAAGGATGGGGAGAAGCGACCGGTCGTCGTCTGTCAGCACGGATTAGAGGGGCGTCCGACCGATACCTTTCTGAACGACCACCCGGCGTATCACGACTTCGCGGGGAAGCTGGCCGAGAGGGGGTTCGTGGTCTTCGCTCCGCAGAACCCGTACATCTTTCAGGACCGCTTTCGCACGCTGCAGCGGAAGAGCTATCCGCTGGGGACGACGCTCTTTTCGATCATCGTCCCGCAGCACCAGCAGATCGTCGACTGGCTCCAGACGCAGCCCTTCGTCGACGGCGAACGGATCGGCTTCTACGGCCTGTCGTACGGCGGCAAGTCCGCGATGCGGATCCCCGCGCTGGTGACCGATTACAAGCTTTCGATCTGCTCTGCCGACTTCAACGAGTGGGTCCGCAAGAACGCCAGCACGCGGCACGACTTCAGCTACGTCTGGACCGGCGAGTACGAGATTTTCGAATTCGACCTGGGCAACACGTTCAATTACTCGGAGATGGCCGCGCTGATCGCGCCCCGGCCCTTCATGGTCGAACGGGGGCACTTCGACGGCGTCGGAACCGACGAGTGGGTCGCCTACGAATACGCCAAGGTCCGCCGGCTCTACGCCGCGAAGCTCGGCATTCCGGAGCGGACGGAGATCGAATGGTTCGTCGGTCCCCACACGATCCACGGAAAGGGGACGTTCGACTTCCTGCACCGGCATCTGAACTGGCCGGAGCCGGAGCAGGCTGGTCAGAAGCCGGCTGCTTCCGATCCGTGACGCAGGCGCCGAGTCGTCTCCCGCGGCAGTCGGCGAATTTCTATAATGCCCCTTTCGCCGCCGGAGAGACGCCGTTTCTGTCTGGCGCGACGAGGAGCGACCGCCACGAAATGCCGCCGAAGTGACTCACAAAATACTGATCGCTGACGACAACCAGGCGAATTGCGATCTCCTGGAGGCCTACCTCGCCGACTTCGACTGCGAGGTCGAATTCGCTTACGACGGCGAGGCGACGCTGCAGAAGACGCAGTCCTTCGGCCCGGATCTGATCCTGCTGGACGTGATGATGCCGAAGCTGTCGGGCTTCGAAGTCTGCAAGAAGCTCAAGCAGAGCGCCGAGTCCCGCGGCGTGCTCATAATGATGGTGACCGCCCTGAACGAGCAGGGGGACATCGAACGGGCGGTCGACGCCGGCACCGACGAGTTCGTCTCCAAGCCGGTGAATCGGACCGAACTGCTCAAACGGGTGGAAGTCCTGCTGCGACTGAAGTCGGTCAGCGACGAGAACGAACGCCTCCGCCGCTACATCCAGGAAATGGAACGGCAGCGGGGGCCGCAGACTTCCTGAAGGGCAGAGTCCCGGTCGGAAACGCCGCCGCGTCGTCGCTCCGAACCCAAGTAAGTGTTGCCTCGCCGGAAACCGCGCGGGTAGGATGAACGCACGAAGTCGCGGCTGCGACGTAATATGCGCTCGCGAAGCCGCCCCGGCGAGCGTGGTTCGGGGTTCGACGGAACTGCAGGAGATCGCCTCGTGGGAGCGACGGACTTTCGCTCGAATCGCGTCGCTCGTCGCGTGATCGCCGGAGCGGCGTGGCTGGCGATCGCTTCGGGAATGCAGGGCGTCGCCCTTGGAGCGGACGATTCGTCCCCGACTTCGCCCCCCGCAGCGGCTCAGGAACTGGCGCAGGGCGAACTCCAGGCCCGGCTCGAATCGCTCGTCGCGGAACTGGGGGCGGACGAATACTTCGTTCGCGAGAAGGCCCAGCGCGAGTTGCAGCGCCTCGGGATCGTCGCCTTCGACGCCGTCTACGCGGCGATCGAGCATGACGATATCGAGATCGCCCACCGCGCGAAGTACCTGGTCGCGACCATCGAAGTCGACTGGGTCGAAGATCGCGATTCCGAAGCGGTCAAAATTATTCTCTCTCGGTACGAAGAGTCGCCGACCGAAGAACGCGAAAAGATGGCGATCAAGCTGTCGGGGCTTCCGGCGGCCGAGGCGATGGAGCCGCTCAGTCGGATCGCCCGGTTCGAGCCTTCCGAATCGCTCAGCCGGCGCTCGGTCCTGCAATTGATGGACCTCACGTCGGCGAAGAACCTGGACGGGGAGCAACGGATCGAGGCGGGCCGACGACTGGCGCTCCTGTCCGGTTCGGGCAAACGCCCCAGTTCCCGCTGGCTGGCAGCGCATGCGGCGACGTTGCAGGATCCGCAGGCGAACGTCGACGCGTGGGAGCCGCTGATCCAGGAGGATCTCGACCTCTACCACCGCCGGCCCGAACTGACGGATCCGAACGTCGTCGCCGAACTGCTGCAGCGTCACGGCGAGATTCTGCTGACGCTCGATCGGAAGGAGGAGGCCTACGAGTCGCTCCGCCGACTGTTTCAGGTGATCCCGAGCCAGGACGCCTCGGTGCTGGTGACGGTCCGCTGGCTCGTCGAGCGTCAGGCCTGGCCCGTCGTGCTCGACGCGGAGAGCCGCTACGCCGCGCTGTTCGAACAGAACGTCGGACTGGCCTACTGTGCGGCCGAGGCTCATGCGGCCTTGGGCGATGACGAAGCCGTCGCGAAGTTGCTGGAGCGGATCGAGAACGATCCCGGGATCGACCCGCCGCAGCGCATCGACATCGCCGGCGAGCTCGAGAG
The DNA here is from genome assembly GCF_056501455.1 of Lignipirellula cremea. Lineage (NCBI taxonomy): Bacteria > Pseudomonadati > Planctomycetota > Planctomycetia > Pirellulales > Pirellulaceae > Lignipirellula > Lignipirellula cremea. The sequence continues at coordinate 1,715,044 of NZ_CM151415.1, read as the reverse complement.
TTGGGGACGCTTCGACTGGGCCGAGCGGGAGTACCGGCTCGGGCTAAAAGAGCTGCAGCCGCCGAATCCGGCGTTCGCGTGGGCCAGTCGCCGTCTCGCGGAGATGCTGCATGATCAGCAGCGCGACGTCGAAGCCGCGGAGGCGCTGACGCCCTATCTCAAGGCCCTCGAGGAGAACGAGCAGTTTCGCTCGATCCTGGAGGATCAGTTCGAGTGGCCAGTTAAGGAGCATCGCGCCCGCTACGCGACCTTCCGCGGAATGGCGCTGGAAGCGGAAGGCAAACTGGCCGAAGCTCGCGAGGCGTACGAGAAGGGCTTCGGAGATTACGAGTACGATGCCGACCTGTTGATCGCGATGCACCGCACGCCGGATGCGCCCGAAGAGTGGCGAGCGAAGACGAAGGCTCGCATCGAAGCGGCTCAGACGCATTTCAAGGCGGAGATCGCCGCCGCACGCCAGGAAGTCGAAGCGGCCAGTCGCAGCGGCAACATCGAAGCGGCGAGAGGGCAACTCGCTCTGAGCTGCAACCAGTACAGTTGGCTCGTCGGAAACACGTTCGGCGACTTCGACGACGCCGTGCGGCGTTCGGAAGAATCGCTGGAGATCCGGCAGGGCAACTCCGGGTATCTCGACACGCTCGCGCGGGCTCTGTTCGCTCGCGGCGACGTCGAGGAAGCGATCCGCCGGCAGCGGCAGGCGCTGGAGTCCGACCGACACTCCGGCGCGCTCAATCGGCAGCTTCGGGAGTTCGAAGCTGCGGCAGCGAAGAAGCCCTAGTGGAGCGTCAAACTCAGCTTTGCCGGGTGACGCGTAGCGACCGCCGATCACGAAGTGATTCGGCGGCAAGGAATAACGAGTGCATCGAGAACAGCTCGAATCCTAAATTCATGCTTGGACGATGCACTAGTCGGAAACGGAATTCAAGGTTTTACCGCGTCGCGGACTGTGTGCCGCATCGCCCGAAATCGCGGCCTTGCGTCCGCCGGGCGAGTCTCCCGCCTCTCGTGAAGGATCTTCGATGGCGATCGCCATTCGGAACGTGTTCGCCCCGCTGCGATCGTCTCGTTCGTTCACCCTGCGCTGCGATTCTCGCTCGCTGACGCTGCTCGCCCGGGTCTCGTGCGGCGGTTCGTTATTGTCGCTCCTGTTGCTGACCGGTTGCGGCGGCGAACCGGAAGCCGAAAAGAAGGGGGGCTTCCAGGTCGCCGGCGAAGGCGGTTCGGAAACCGAAGCGGTCGGAACGGACGCGGGCACGAACGGCGCGGGGCCAGGCTCTTCCGGGGCAGGGCTGCAAAGCCGCATCGACGCAGCCGCGGCAGCGCCGGGCAATCCGAACGCGTCCGCCGTCGTTCCGCCGCCGTCGCTGGCGATGGAAGAGTTCCAGACCGATCCGGTTCCGCAGGGCGCCTCGGCCGCGGAACTGGTGCAGTACCTCAAGTCGCTCAACGAGCGACAGGCGGCGCTGCAGCAGATGGCTCGCAACATGACCGAGGAAGAGGTCCGGCAAAACGTCGGCGACTTGCAGAAGAACCGCCTCGAAGCGGCGCAACTGCTGCTTGCCGCCGAAGGCGCCGAAGACAACGCCCGTCAGATGGCGGTCGACGAATCGATGAAGGCGTTTCAACTGAAGCGTCAGTTGGGCGAGGACGTCGAAGCGGACTACGAGGCGTTCCTCGTCCAGTTCTCGACGGATCGCGACCCCGTGATTTCGCGATTCACCCGTTCGATGTCGGTCTTCGCCGGGCTGATGAACGTCGCGCAGGACGAGAACGCGACCCAGGAACAGGCCGACGCCGCGCTGGCCGAAGTCGATTCGCTGCTCACGGCGGTCGAACCGAACTGGCAGACGCTCGGCATCCTCTCCCGCGCTTCGAGCGAGCTGGCCAGCATCGACCGGGTCGATCTCGCGACGGCGGTTCTGGCGAAGCTGGATGCGGCCTACGCCAACGTCCAGGATCCGGAACTTCTGGAGCAGTACAAGAGCGACGTCGGCGGCGCGAAGTCGCAGCTCGTTTCCGTCGAATTCCAGAAGCTCGCGGCGGGAGAGAATCCGGCCCAGGAAAGCGTCGACGCGGCTGTCCGTCGATTGGAAGAGGTTCTCGCCTCGGCCGCTCCGAGCGAGCAGATGTTTCAGACGATCGGCAGCACGGCGGAGATCCTGATCCAGCAGAACCGCATGGAACTGGCGGCGACCGTCCAGCAGAAGCTGGGCGAGGCGTTCGTCAAATCGGACGATCCGGAGATGAAGCAGTTGGGCGAGATCGCCCAGATCCGCGCGAAGCTGACGAGGCTCGATATCGCGAAGCTGCTCGCCGACATCGGTACGGGCGAAGACGCCGCGGCGAATCGGCTGGTCGAAGTCGCGCGGCAACTGATCGGGGAAACGACCCCGCCGCCGCTCGCCTACCTCGGGATGCTGAAGGAGTTCGCGGAAACGCTGGAGTACGTTCGCAAGTACGAACAGTCGAAGCAGGTCTACATGCTGCTGACGGAGGCGTACGGATCGTCTGCCGAAGCCGACGTCGCTTCCGAAGCCCGACGCATCGCCGACGGCGGACTGAAGCGCCTGGCGCTGATCGGGACGAAGCTGGATCTGAGCGGAAACACCCTCGACGGCAAACCGTTCGACTGGGAGTCGTATCGCGGCAAGATCGTGCTGGTCGACTTCTGGGCGACGTGGTGCCAGCCCTGTCTTCAGGAACTTCCCAACGTCGCGGCGAATTATCGCAAGTACAAGGATCGGGGATTCGACGTCGTGGGCGTCAACCTGGATGACGATCTGTCCTCGGTGAGCCAGTTCCTGACGGCGAACCCGCTGCCCTGGACGACGATCGTCACCGACGACCCGGCCAAGGTCGGGTTCGAATCGCCGATGGCGACGAAGTACGGCGTCGAGGCGATTCCGTTCGTCCTGCTGGTCGACCAGGAAGGCGTCGTGCTCGATATCCATGTGCGGGGCGCCGACCTGGGCAAGCGTCTGGCCGAACTGTACGGCGAGCCCGCTCCGACGGCGCCCGGTAACGCTTCGTCGGCTCCGGTCGAAGAGGTTCCGGCTCCGGCAGCGTCCGGCTCGGGCGACCCGGCTCCGCCGGTCGATGCTCCTGCGGAAGGCGCATCGCCTTCGGGCAATGGCCTCCCGGATCTCGCCCCGCTGCGGTCGAGCGCGATCGAAAACGTGTTCGACGACGGCGCCTGGTTCGTCAGCGCCGATGTCGAAGCGACCGACGCGGCGAGCGCCGAGGACGCGGTCGAAGAGGAGTCGGAGAACGTTCCGGCGGAGAGCGATGCGGAATTGTTCTTCGCGTCGCCCGATCTGACGCTGGAAGAACTGGTCGACTTCGTCTTCGACATGGAAGAGAAGCCGCGATCGGTGCAGGCGCTGAAGGGTTTCGACACGGCGATCGCGGACGCCTGCGATCGAATCTGGCGTCATCCGGACGCGACCGTCCCGCAGCTCCGACTGGCCGCCACGACCAAGATGAAGCGCCTGCATCGCGCGGGCACGATGGGTAACGCCAAGGCGGACGATCAACTGACGTCCTACGCCGAGCGGCTCGCGGAAACGCCCGACCCCGAAGTGAAGTCGTGGGTCGAACTGGTCCGGATGGAACGCAAGGCCGTCGCCGGCGAAGCCCTTTCGGTCGACAAGCTGCCCGGACTGCTCGAAGAACTGAAGGCTTACTTCGCGAAGATCCAGGCGGAGGAGCGTCACCTTCGGCTGGCGTCGCTCACCGTGCGGGTCATCAATCGCATCGACGACCCGGCGGCGGACGAGACGATGCAGAAGGAACTCGCCGCGAAGCGCGAGACGGAATTCAAGTCGTTCGGCGATCTCTTCGCCAAGAGCGAGAACAAGGAACTTGCTCGCTACGGCAAGAAGCTCGCGAAGCCCCCCGCCGCGGAGGAAACGGATCTGGTCGGCAAGCCGCTGGAACTGGACGGCGACCTCGCCGACGGCGGCTCCTTCGACTGGGCGACCTATCGCGGCAAGGTGGTGATCGTCGACTTCTGGGCGACGTGGTGCGGTCCCTGCCGGCGCGAGATGCCGCACGTGAAGGCGGCCTTCGACAAGCTGCACGTGCAGGGACTCGACGTCGTCGGTATCAGCCTGGACGAGGATCAGGAAGCGCTCGCGGAGTATCTGGAAGAGAACCAGATCGAGTGGGCGACCTTGGCCGGCGAACGGACGACGGAGCTTGCCGAGCGCTACGGCGTGCGCGGCATTCCTACGATGATGCTGGTCGACCGCGACGGCACGGTTCTGATGGTCGGCCATCAGGCCGAGCCCCTGATCGCCAAGGCCGAGCAGCTTCTCGCCGCGAAGTGATTCTTCTCTTCGCAGGGTGGGTCGTTGACCCACCTTCCTTCTTGCTGAACGAGACTTTAAACGGCCAGGCGTACGTCCAGTTTCCGACACGGTGGGTCAATGACCCACCCTGCGAAATTGACGATGCCGCGGTCAGCGTCGGATCGTCTCATCCCTGAAAGAACCTTTCGTACATCGACAGCATGATGTCGAACAGGATCAGGATCACGATGTACCACTCCACGCGGATCGATCGCGAGGCCTCGCTGATTCGGAGGATGGTCTCGACCGTACGATGGATGGTCTCGATCTTCTTGGTGAGCGCCAAGTGACGCTCGCGGATCTCGAATTCGTCTTCGAGCCGCTTGGAGAACCGTTCGAGGTGCGGGAAATCCCATAGCACCTCCGGTTTCTCGCCCACCTCGACCTGGCCGATCATGTTCTGCTCGTCCATCAGGACGCCGCCGAGATGCTTGATCAGGCCCTGCTCGTCGACCCGCCGCGAGCCCTGCTCCTGCATCTGCGCGGCGATCGGCTCGATCTTGTCGAACTGCGTTGCGATGCGCTTTTCGTAGAAGGCGAGCGTCGCGCTTTTGGCTAGCGTCTCGCCGGCGATCTGAAGATGTTCGACGGTGATCTGCGCCAGTCGGCAGACGCCGTTATGCACGGTCTCGCGATCGTCCTCGACGATCTCGATGACCAGTTCCTCGATCTCGGGGACCTCGTACGGTTCGGAGAGCAGCCCCGAAATCTGCTTCAGGAAGTCGGCCTCTTCCAGGGCCGTCGCGTTGAACAGCACGACGGCGCCGTACTTCTTGATCACCGAGAACGACGTCGGCCCCACGCGCGTGACGATCGGCGACACGGCGAGAACGTCGGCCCTCTCGATCAGTCGAGTGTCGATCCACTGCGACAGCAGCATGGCCCGAGCCTTGATGCGCCGGACGTTGCCGAACCAGGGTTCCATCGAAGATCCGTGACGACGCGAACGTCATCGCCGCTGAACGAGGTCGGGGGAGAAGAGCCGCCGGCGAGCGAATCGGGTGGGCCCTCCGCTCGGGGGGAGTTACCCTTATTGTCGGGCGCCCGCTCGTGCCGACAAGTCGACGTCGTGAGTATAGGGCGATCGCTCCCCGCCGCTTCTGCTTCCGCCGATTATCCCCTCCGCCTGATGAACCGTTCCCTTTCGGTCGCGAATTTTGCTCGTTCGTTCGCGCTGGCGTGCGCTCTCGCGACGCTTCCGACGACGTTCTTCGCCGGCGTCGTCGCGGAGGAGGCAGCGCCGCCTTTTCCCGACTATGAACGGTCGGAAAACTTCGTCGAGCAGTCGCTCGAAGGCTGGACCGTCCGCGTCCATAAGAGCCTGCGAGACGAGAAACGCGAACTCGGCGACCGGGCGCTGGAGCAGATGCGTTCCCATCTGCTGCAGGTGAAGACGCGCGTGCCGGCGAAGGTTCTTCCGAGGCTCCAGGAAGTGACGATCTGGCTGAACGTCCGACCGAACGAGCCGGCGGTCTATCATCCGAGCCGAGGCTGGCTGGCCGGAAACGGCCACAATCCGGAAAAGGCGAAGTGCATCGAGATCCCCGACGCGAAATCGTACCTGCGGTATTCCCGCGACCAGCAGTCGATCCTGCTGCACGAACTGGCCCACGCTTATCACGATCAGGTTCTCGGCTTCGACGAACCGCGGATCCGCGAACGCTTCGAGGCGGCGAAGGAGGCGGGGCTGTACGATTCCGTGCTGCACGCGTCGGGCAAGGTCGAGCGCCACTACGCGCTCTCGAACGAGAAGGAATTCTTCGCCGAGATGACGGAGGCCTTTCTCGCGGCGAACGACTTCTTCCCGTTCGTGCGCCCCGAACTCCGCCGGCACGACACGGAGACTTACGACCTGCTGGTCGAGATCTGGGAGAAGGGCGGGGCGGACGCGAAGAGCGATCCTGACGCGCCCGAGGCGCCCTCCGCCGGCTCCTCCCGCTAAAGCGGTCCGAAGGGCTTGAGCGCGACTCGCGATTTGCCGTCGGCGACGATTCCGGTATCCGTTCGTCGAACTTTCGTGCAAGCCGCGAACCGCAAGTTCCGCTCGCACGCTCTCGGCGCGTCGATTGATCTTGCCCGACGCTTCGTCGGCGCCTTATGTAGCCCGTCCGGTAACCACGTCCCGGCGGAGCGGAGTTTCCATGCGCCGGCGACGACGTCATCCGTCGACGGAATACGTCGATGTCCTGCGCATGAGGATCTGCGTTTTGCTCGTTCGCCGCCATTCGCGACGCATGTCCCGCGCCGCCGGGGCTACGGCGACCCAGGCATCCGCGGCCCGCACGCAGCGAATCTTCGCGTGCGCGGCTCAGGTCGTCGCCTGCGCTTTCCTTTATGCGGCCAGCGGCTGCGCGTTTCTCTGCGCGGCCTGCGGCTGCGCGACGGGGTCGTTCTACGCGTCGAACCTTCCCTCGAAGTACAAGGCTCCGCCGTTCGTCGCCTCCTCGACGGCGGATCTCTCACGCTTCGCCGTGGGAGGCAGCGGACCGGACATCATCGCCGCGGGGGACGTCCTGGAAGTGACGGTCGTCAGCGGCGTCGAAGCCCAGCGGCCCGCTCCCTGGACCCTTCGCGTGGACGCGTCGGGCGGACTCGATCTGCCGCTCATCGGCCCGGTACGCGTCGAAGGACTGGAACTGACCGACGCTGAGCGACTGATTCGCGAAAAGTCGATCGAACGCGACATCTACCTCAATCCTCATGTCGCTGTCGTCGTCAAGGATCACCGCGCGGTTCGCGTCACCGTCGTCGGCGAAGTGATTCAGCCCGGGACGTACGAGATCCCCGCCGCTCAGGCGAGCCTCGTCACGGCGATCGCCGCAGCGGGCGGCATGAGCGAAAAGGCCGACACCAAGATCGCCCTCCGGAACCCCAGCTATACCGCCGACGTGCAACTCGCTGCGGCGGAAGCGACTTCGGAAGCTGCTACCGACGACGCTGCGGCCCCGGACGACAAGGAGAAGGTCGACGCCGCCAAGGTGGCTGATTCGGTACCGGCGAAGCTCGAAGCCTCCGACGCTGACACGGCGCTGGCCGAGGCGGAGACGAAGCAGGCCGACGAGGCGAAGGATCCGAAAAAGCTTCGCGAGCAGAACTCCGCAAAGGACGAGAAGACGCCGGAACCGGAGAAGCTCGCGGCCGACGACGCCGCAGCGAAGAAGGACGCCAAGCAGGACGAAAAGGCGACGAAAGACGACGAATCGAAGACGTCGGAAGCCGAAGGCGATATCAAGCTGGCCTCAGCCGAGGAGGAGATCGAGCCGGCGAAGGCTTCAACCGCCGATTACGTCGCGGGGCCGAACGGCGAGGTCACGATCGATCTGCTCTCGGCGGGCGCGCAAGCCGTCTCGTATCCGATTCAGGACGGCGCCGTGATCGTCGTCAAAGAGAAGCCGCCGCGCACGCTGCAGGTGCTCGGTCTGGTGAAGCGGCCCGATCGGTTCGAATACCCCGACGATCAGGAACTGCGACTGCTCGACGCGCTCGCGCTCGCCGGAGGTCGAACGATGGAGATCGCCGACTCGGTCAAAATCATTCGACAGATGCCGGGCGAACCGCGACCCGTGGTGATCCTTGCGTCGGTCCGCTACGCCAAGCAGGGGGGCGAAGACAATCTGGCCCTTATGCCCGGCGACGTCGTGAGCGTCGAAGAAACGCCGCTGACCTTCACCGTCGATACTGTCCGCACGCTGTTGCGGTTCGGCGTCACCACGTTCTAAACCCCTTGCACGCCTGATCCGATCCGGCTGCCTTTCCCGAGAGCGCCGATTCGGGGGTCACGCCCCCCGCTCAGGACTATCGACCGCTGATGACCGACCTGATCCCATCGACGACGAACTCGCCCGCCCGCCAGGCCGTGCAGATGCTGGCGGAGTTCGGCCGCGTGCTGCGTCGCCGGTGGCGCTATCCGATCGCGGCTCTCGCGCTCGCCGTCACGCTCGGCGTCGTCTACTTCGTCACGGCCGAACGAACGTACGAAGCGACGTCCCTCTTGCAGGTGATTCAGAGCCGGGCCGATCTGCTCACGCAGCAGCAGGCCGACGGGGGCGCCGCCCAGAACCTGATTCCGACCCAGGAGCGGCTGCTCACCAGTCCGATCGTCCTGGAAAACGCTCTGCTAAAAATCAGCAAACTGGACCCGGCCCTGCGCATCGACTTCGAGGGGTTGCCCGACGAAGATCACGCCAAGGCCTTGAAGAAAACGCTCTCCGCCAGCGGCATCCGCCAGACGGACATCGTCCAGGTTCGCTGCCGGTCGAAATCTCCTGCCGCCGCGGAGGCTCTGCTCGGCGCCGTGGTCGAAGCCTACCTCGGCTATATCCGCGCGAATCACAAGGACTTCTCCGCGCAGGTCGTCGAAATTCTGCAGCGCGAACGGGGCGGCTACGAATCGCAGCTTCGGGAGAAGGAATCGCAGCTCCTGCAGTGCAAGCTGGCGTTCGGCGATCTGGGGCTTCGCTCCGGAGATTCCGCCACGCATCCGGCGGTGCAGCGGGTGCTCAAGCTCAATGAGGGTTACCTTGCGGCGCAGGGAGATCGGATTCGCCTGGAATCGCTCGCCGCCGCCGTCGAGTTGGCCGTCGCTCGCAACGCCGACCTCAGTACCTACCTGCTGGAGATCGAACCGAACGTCGGACGCGATCTGCTCGCGCGCGGCCTCGGACTCGGCACGCTCGACCAGCAGAACCTGGCCCAGATCGAACAGGAAGCTCTCAAGGATCGGGCGAGGCTCGAAAGTCTGAGCCGCTATCTGGGGGAGAGCAACCCTGAGATTCAGGAACTCAAGGCGTCGATCGCGTCGCGGGAAAGTTACGTCGCTTCGTTCCAATCCATGACCGACTCCGCGACGGATAGCTCGCGCGAGCGACTGTCGAAGATGGTCCGCTCGACCCTGGCCGATCAGTTGGCGAAAGCGCGGGCGTACGAGGCCGAACTTTCTCAGGAGTACGCTGCCGGCGAACGGGATGCCGTCGAACTGGTCGGAAAGCTGGCGCAGATCGAGATCCTCGAACACGAAGCGGCGAATCTTCGACGTCTGAACGACGTCATGCTCGATCGTATAGCCGCGCTCGACATCGGACAGGACAAGGCGAGCGTCCGGGCGGAAGTGGTCGGACGTCCGCACGCCGATCCCGATCCCGTCTGGCCCGCGCTCTACTTGGTCGTCTTCGCGAGCGTCTCGCTCGGCCTCGGCGTCGGCGGCGCGCTGGCCTACGTACACGATCTGCTCGACGACCGCTTCCGATCGCCGGAAGAAATGGAAGAGTATCTTCGCGTTCCGACGCTGGCCGTCGTGCGGAAGCTTCCTGCGTCGGATGACGAGTTCGGCGCCGGCGGACTGCTCGTGCACGCTCGCCCGCAGGCGGTCGAGTGCGAGGCGTTCCGAACGCTCCGCACCACGCTCTCCTTCAGCAAGGAGAGTCGTGAACTGCTCGCGATCACCAGTTCCGAACCGAGCGACGGCAAGACGACGGTCGTTTCCAACCTCGGCGTCGCCTACGCCCAGGCAGGAAAGCGGACGCTGCTCATCGACGCCGACATGCGGCGTCCGGGTCTCTCGCGGTTCTTCGAGCTGCGCGGCCTGCGCGGGCTTTCGGACCTCCTTCGGGGTCGCGAGTCGCTCGACGCGTTCGCCCGGCGCTGCGTGCAGTCGACCGAGGTCGAACTCCTCTACGTGATCCCCTCCGGCGCCAAGCCGAGCAACCCTTCGGAGCTTCTCAGCGGCGCCCGCCTCGGGGAGTTGTTGCAGTGGGCGCTCGAGCATTACGACCAGGTCTTGATCGACTGTCCTCCGGCGATGGCGGGGCCTGACGCTTCGATCGTGGCGTCGCACGCGGACGGGCTGCTGCTCGTCGTGACGCCGCATAAGAATCGCCGGCGAGTGGTCGCTCGCGCCGCCGCGGACCTCCGCGCGATGGCTTCGCCGCTGATCGGCGTCGTCGCCAATCAGGTCGACGCCTCCAGCGGGCACGGCTACTACGGATATGGTTACGGCTACGGGTATGGCGAAGCCTACGGCTCCGAAGACGATCAGGACGACGACTTCGAGGATGAAGACTCGCCCGTCGCGTTCGCCGCGCGCGAACCGATCGCGGTGAAGAGCCCGCGCCGGCAGGTCGCGTGGGACGCGGAACCGGAAGACGCCGCCGCTCCCCGCCGTCGAGCGGGCTGACGATGACGTATCCCCCGGCGACCTCCGAACGCTCGCGCGGCACGACCTTCGACGGCGGACGCCGATCGAAGCGAGGTGGCGGTCGATCGTCAGGCCGTCGATCGACGGAGCCTTCGCGAGGCGCCGCGCCGACCTCGGAAGGCCTTCCCCTCGAACGTTCGATCGAGTGGGCGCTGATCGCCGCCTGCCTGGCGCTTCCGACGCTCTTTCTGGGCGGGCTGCATCCGCTCGGAAGGCTGCTCTATCTGGGCCTCGTCGCGACGCTGGCGCTGTACCAGACGTTCGCGCTGCCCCGCCGCGAGCGAGTTTCGACCGGGCTCGGCGCGCTCTGGCTGCTCGCGATCGGCCTGGTGGCGGTGCAGCTTCTGCCGCTTCCGCCCGCCCTGCTCGACGCCTTCGGGAAAGGCTACAGCGAACTCCTGCCTGCCTGGCGCGGCGATGCGGCGCAAGACGGCGACGCGAAGTTCGGTCGATGGACGACGCTCTCGCTCGTTCCGCGCGGCGGCGGACTCGGTCTCGGGATGCTGATCGCGCACGGGCTCTTCTTCGCCTGCGTGGCCTGCGCGCTGCGCGGACGAGCCGACCTGGAACGGACGTTGATTCTGGCTGCCTGCCTTGGCCTGGGGATGGCGGCGCTCGCTCTGGCACAGTACTTCCTGGGCAACGGTAAGTACCTCTGGCTGTACGACTATCCGACCCGCGACGCGCAGGACTCGGCCAAGATCCCGTTCACGAACGGCAATCACCTGGCCCACTACCTGGCGCTCTGCGCGGGACCGGCGATCTGGTTCCTCGTAGCCGCTGCCCGAGGATGCGCGATTCCCGGGTTCTGGAAATCACGGCCTCGATCGCGGACGGAGTTTCAGTCGGCGTCGCGTCCTGACGCGCGCCTTCTCGCGGGGGCGACCTGTCTGCTCGGCGTCGCCGCCGCGCTTCTGACGTTCTCCCGCGGAGGAGCGATCGTTTACCTGATCGCCGCGACGGTCGCCGTCGCCTGGTACGCCTGGCGGGGAGCGATTCCCGCGAAGCTGGCGATCGCCGCCGGGGCTGCGGTCGCGGCGACGATCGTTCTCGCCGTGCTGCTGGGCGGGGAGCGGCTGCTGCGCGAACTCGATGCGGACCAGCTTTCGGCGTGGGAGCGTCTCGACCCCGGATTGGTTCGCACCAGGCTTTGGCTGGCAGACCTGGAAGCGTGGAAGAGCTTTCCGCTATTCGGGACCGGGATCGGAAGCCATCGCGAGATCTATCCCGCCTTCTTCGCCTTCTGGTATCCGAAGAACTATCGCTACGCCGAAAGCGGCTACGTCCACCTGCTCGTCGAGACCGGAGCCGTCGGCGTTCTATTGGCGAGCGTCGCGATCGGAATCGTCGCGTGGCGATTGTTCTCCGCGCGACCTTCCGTCGTCGACCGGCCTTCTTCCAAGCTCGCTGCTCGCCGTAAAGGATCCGGCTCGATCGCCGGACCGGGAAGCGATCTGATCTGGGGCGCGCTCGCCGCGTCGTTCGTCGTCAGCGTCGTGCATAACGTCTTCGACTTCGCGTGGTTCGTTCCGGGCTGCTTCTCGCTGACGCTGCTTCTGGCGGCTGCGACCTGTCGCGCCGCAGCCATTTGGCAAAGCGCCGGAGCGCCCGCACGGGAAGCCGATCCGGTCGATGCGTCGCATTCACCCGATCCCTTGTTGGCCTGGCGCCCTGTGTTCGTCCTGCTCGGCGTCGGCGCGATCGGCTCGATCGCCGTCACGGCCTACCTGCCGCAGGTCCGGGGAGCGCGCGCCTGGGACGACTACATGCGCATCGCGGTCCGGTTCGAAGGCCGCGGAATGTTCGACGAGTCGCAGGAAGCCGCTTCGCCCGACGAACTCCGCCAGATGATGCAGGCGCTTCAGGTCAGGCTCCGCGAAACTCCGGACGATCACCGCGCCAGCGTCCGCCTGGCAGGGCTCTGCCTGCGACGCTTCGAGCAAGAACAGTCGGCCAGCGATAACGCCTTTTCCCTCGCCGATCTGCGCGAGACGGTCGAGCGTTCGGGCTTCTCGGATGCCGCCGCGAAGCGCGCCTGGATGGCGAAGGTCGTCGGCGACCGGCAGAAACTGCTCGACGCGGCAGCGATCTGCGCGCGACGCGCGATTCGTCGCTCGCCACTCGACGGCGAAGCCTACGTCTATCTCGCCGCCGTTGGACCGCTGACGGATCAGGATGCTCCGAACGCGGACCTGCTGATCGAGCAGGCGCTGGCGTCGCGGCCTTATGACGGCACGACGCTGCTCCAGGCGGCAGAGTTCGCCGCTCGACAGGGCGACGACGCTGCGGCGCTGGAACGCTTCCGTACGGCCTATCGGATCGTTCCGCCCACGCGTGCTCGCATCCTGAGCCTGCTGGGGCCGTCGCTTCCGCCCGACTTGCTTCTGGACCAATTGGGACTCGGCGAGAGCGTCGATGGCTGTCGCCGCCTGACGGAGTATTACGTCAGCGGGGGCCGAGCCGCCGAAGCGTCGCTCGCCGCCGACCGCTGGACCGCGGCGCTCGCGGGCGGAAGCCTCCCGGAAAACGGCAACACGCTCCGAAGCTGGACGGCGCTCGCCGACGCCTACGAAAAGCTGCACCGCGTCGATCGTGCGTCCGAGGCGTTGGAACAGGCCGTGAAGCTCGCGCCGGAAGAGTACGTGCTGCGGTGTCGACTGGCGTACGCTCTCCTCGCGATCGGACAGTACGACCGGGCGGACGAGGAACTCGCTCGCTGCCTGCAGATGCGTCCCGACGATCCGCACGTGCAGCAGAAGCGAAAGGTCTGTATCGAACGGCGCCAGGCGGCCGCCCGCGAAGCCGCAGCGGCCCGTCCGTTCGCGACGCGCTGACTCGACTCCGTGTCGAACGATCGCCGACCCTCAGTCGATCGGCAGCTTCGACGCTTCGCCTGGGGTCTCGCGCACGTACCGCGGCACGGCGTAGCCCGGTAGCCGCGCGAGCAGTTCGCGGTGAAGTTCCTTGCCCCGCTCGATCGAGACCTCGAAGTGCGAGGCTCCCGCGACCCGATCCATCTGGTGCAGGTAGTAGGGCAGCGTCCCCGCTTGGAGCAGTCGCTCGCTGAGCGCGACCAGGACATCCCCATCGTCGTTGACACCCCGCAACAGGACGCTCTGGTTCAGCACGATCGCGCCCGTCGTGCGCAGCCGCGAGAGCGCGGCCAGCGTTTCGTCGTCCAGTTCCCGCGGATGGTTCGCGTGAACGACCACGACCGGCTTCGCCCGCAGCGATCGCAGGAGCGAAAGGAGTCGGTCGGTCACGCGCTGCGGCACGACGATCGGCAGGCGGGTATGCAGACGGATCCGCTCCAGATGCGCGATCGAGTCGAGCCGGGCGAAAAAGCGTTCCAGCGTCTCGTCGACCAGCGAGAGCGGATCGCCGCCCGACAGCAGGACTTCCCGCAGCGACGAATCCGCCTCGATTCGCTGCAGCGCGGGCTCCCAGTCGGACCAGTTCCGCGGACGCTCGTCGTAGGGAAAGCTTCGCCGGAAACAGTACCGGCAATGGACGGCGCACGTCCCCGTCAGCACCAGCAGCGCCCTGCCCGCATATTTCTGCAGCATGCCGGGAGCGGGCGAGAAACGGGACTCTTCCAGCGGATCGGCGACGAAACCGGGCGCCGGGAGCAGTTCCTCCGCCGCCGGCAGAACCTGCAACAGCAGCGGATCGCGGGGATTGCCGCGCTCGATACGATTCAGATAGGGCCGCGGAACGACGACCGGGAAGTCGCCCGCCGCGCGAATCGCCGCCGGCAGATCGGCGGGATCGAGAGCCAGTTCAGCGAACAGTTCCTCCGCCGTCCGGATGGCGCCCCGCAGCAAGGACTTCCAGTCCTGGGGCAACACGGACTTCCAGTCCTGAGGCGTCAGGGAAGTCGAGTCCTGCGGCGTGACGGACGTGCCGTTCGGCGACTCCAGGAGCGCATCTCGAGCCGTCGCCGAGGCGGTCGAAACGGGCGGTCCCTCTTCCGCATTTCGCGGCATTGACGTAATCTGTTTCTTCTTCCGCGAGCGGACGATCGAGAGGACTGCCGCCGGGAGAGCGCAAACGCTCCCGCAGCGACCGATTTCATCGTACGCCGAAACGTCATTTCCGAGAATGGGCGCCTGCCGTGGCAACGTATAAGACGAGCGATTTTCGCAAGGGGATCAAGGTTCAAATCGACAACGAACCTTACCTGATGACGGAGATGAACTTCGTCAAGCCCGGCAAGGGCAACGCCATGTACAAGTGCAAGATGCGGAACCTGATCCGCGGCACGATGCTCGACCGGACCTACAAGGGCGGCGACACGCTCGAAGCGGCGGACGTCGAGGAAATCCGCGCGAACTTCCTGTACCGCCAGCAGGATTCGTTCTTCTTCATGGACAACACGACGTTCGATCAGTTCGAACTGTCGCTCGACCAGGTCGACGACTCCTGGAAGTACCTGAAGGAAGGGATGGAGTGCTCGATGGTTCTCTGGAACGGGAACCCGATCACGATGAACCCGCCCAACCACGTCGAGCTCAAGGTCATCGAGTGCGAGCCGGGCGCCAAGGGCGACACGGCGACCAGCGTCACGAAGCCGGTGAAGGTCGAATCGGGCGGCGAGATCCAGTGCCCCGCCTTCATCCAGGAAGGGAATGTCATCAAGGTCGACACCCGGACCGGCGAGTACCTGGGCCGCGTCACGAACTGATTCGCCGACGTTCGCCTCCCCCTTCGAATCGAACACTCGCGACCGCGCGGCGAATCTGCCGGGCGGTCGTTTTCGTGAATGCAACCAATCCTTGGCGAGCGGAGGGTGTCAGCCCTCCGTGGCAGAGCCGACACGCGACGTGTCGATGCCGAATGCGCTCGTCTCGACGGAACGCCGGCGACATGTCCGCGAACGACGAATGGCGACCGACCGCGACGTGGGAGACGCTGCAGGCCCGGGCGGAACTGCTCCAGCGGGTGCGACGCTTCTTCGACGATCGCGGCCTGATCGAAGTGGAGACGCCGGCGCTCTCCCGCGATACGGTAGTCGATCTCTATATCGACCCGTTCGGACTGACGGATCCGGGAAGCCCGACCGGCCCTGGAAGCAAGGGGCGCTTCTGGCTGCAGACGTCGCCCGAGTTCCACATGAAGCGCCTTCTCGCCGCCGGCGCGGGTGCGATGTATCAGATCAGCCGGGTCTTCCGCCGCGAAGAATCGGGACCCTTTCACAACCCCGAGTTCACGATGGTCGAGTGGTACGTCCCCGGCCACGGCCTGGACGAGGGGATCGACCTGCTGGCCGATTTGGCGGGAGACCTGTTCGCGTCGAACGCGGTTGACGTCGTGCGTTATCGCGACGCTTTCGCGGAGGCGACGGGTCTCGACGCCTGGGAGGATCCGATCGAGGCATTCGGCTCCTGCGCAAAGAATCGCGACGTCCTCGCGCCGGAAACTCTCGGGGACGACCGCGACGGATGGTTGAATCTGCTGTTCGCCGAGATCGTGCAGCCGAAGCTAGGCCACGAACGTCCGGTCGTGATCTCGCACTATCCGCCGTCGCAGGCTGCGCTCGCCGAGACCTTCGACGATCCTTATCCCGCGGCGGGCCGCTTCGAGCTTTTCTATCGCGGCGTCGAACTGGCGAACGGCTATCGCGAACTGCTCGACGCCGACGAATTGAGACGACGCAACGGGGCGAATAACGCGACGAGGGTCGCACGCGACGCCGAACTCTTGCCGGAGCAGAGCCGGCTGCTCGACGCGATGGACGCCGGCCTTCCCGCCTGCGCCGGCGTCGCCCTCGGCTTCGACCGCGTCGTCATGCTCGCTCTGGGAAAGACGTCGATCCAGGAGGTGATCGCCTTCCCGTGGGATCGAGCGTGATCGTTCTTGCAGGGCAGACGCCTCGCGTGCCTTTCCTCGGGCCGGCGGAACGGTGGGTCGAGACCCACCCTACTCCGAAGGCTCTTCGCCCGGCTTGGCGCCTTCCGTGTCGGTGACGAAGAACCGGCGACCGATGACGTACTCCTCGTTCGCGTACAGATGAAAGCGGTATTCGCCCGCCTTTTCGAACGAGGCGCCGTTCAGGCGGATGGGGATCTCGTAGACCAGCCGCGGATCTTCGCCCTGCAGCGGCAGATCGCCGGTGGAGAAGATCGTCTGATCGTCGGCGCCTTCGTCGTCGATCCGCAGCAGATCGACCCGCAGCGTCACCTCGCCGATCACGTCGGTCAGCGACAGGAACACGGTCAGCGTCGGATGGACGCAGGGAAAGACCGACGACCCGATGTTGTTGAACGAATTGATGACGCTGATCTTCCCCGTTTCGCTGTCGCGAATCGTGGTGTCGCAGATCATGATCGCCAGCGCCATCGGAACCGGACGGTTGTCGCCGCGGGTCATCGCGTCTCTCCCGAAGAATTCAGTTCGCCTGCGATACGATCGCTGCGTGCGACGACGTTGACCAGGATCCCTCCGGGCGCCCTCACCACGAAGTGCCGCTCGCCGAAGCTGCGATTCACGAGCGGCTCGACCAGCGGATAGTCCGCCTGCACGAACCGGGCGAGCGTCGCTTCGAGGTCGGTCACTTCGATCGTCAGCCAGGCTCCCGCGCCGGTGAATTCGGGGCGAAAGGCAGCCGGCGAAGCGAGCAGCCCCGCCAGCACGAATCCCAGTTCTGCATGAATGTCTTCGCGACGTACCTGCACGTACTCCGGCCGGTCGGTCGTGCGACGGAAGGCGAAGAACCGCTCGAAGAATTCCGCCGATCCGTGCGGGTCAGGCACGACGAATCCGGCGTGCACCCGCGTTACGTCGGAAGCGTTCGTCACGACGGGAACGACCGGTGGAAGTGGACGTGCTTCCAGGCGGCGCCCTTCTTCTCCCAGACGCGCGTCTCTTCGGCGAGCGCGGTGATCGGAGCGCCTTCCGCGTTCAGCTTCTGCGTGAGCCGGGTGTAGCTGATGACCGCGGCGTTTTCGCCCAGGAAGCGGATATGCGGCGAGCCGATCGTGTTCTGCGGCGGACTCTTCGCGGCGCCCAGGTCGAAGTAGTACTTGTGAAAGGGAAGCCCTTCGATCAGATGGCCCTTCCCTTCCGGCTCGAAGCAGGTGATCGATTCGTCGCAGAGTTCCGCGTACGCCTTCCAGTCGGCGGCGGCGATCGAGGCGAGCAGCTTCGCGGTCAGGTCGACGATCTGGCGTTCTTGCGGAGTCATCAGTCAGTAGTCGATTGGAGTGGAAGTGGTCCGTATTTCGTTCGACGTCATGCATGTGTGCCATGCCCACGTCGCGCAGCAGCGTGGGCATGCCAGGTTCGCGCGGCCCTTTGCATGCCCACCCTGCCTTCGGCGATGTGGGCATGGCACTCAGAAATGCAACAAGATCGAACCTGACAGCGAACGTTAACGGTCCAGTAGTTCAGGCCCGGACGTAATCGCAGAAGCGGTAAGCATAACGATTCTTTTCGTCCGGCGTGCGTGCCTCCTCCGCGACGAGCCGCCACTGCGACGGATCCCAGTCGGGGAAGAAGACGTCCCCCTGGAACTCTCCTTCGACGAAGGTCAGGTAGAGCCGGTCGGCCTGGGGCAGAGCGATCCGAAACAGGTCGGCCCCGCCGATGACGAAGGCCTCCTCGTCTCCGGCAGCTAGTTCCAGCGCCCGCTCCCAAGAGTTCGCGAGCAGCGCTCCTTCCGGAAGTTCGACGTCCGATCGCGACATCACGACGGACGTCCGTCCCGGCAGCGCACGGCCGAGCGAATCGAAAGTCTTGCGGCCCATAAGCAGATGATGGCCCATCGTGAGACGCTTGAACCGCTGCAGGTCCGCCGGCAGACGCCACGGCAGATCGCCGCGGTCGCCGATCAGGCCTCCCGGCCCGAGCGCGGCGATGATCGAAAGCGTGTGCGGTCGCGCGCCCGCGCGACTCGAATCAGCTTCGTTCGTCACACCGCCACCGGCGCCGAGATGTGCGGATGGGGATCGTACCCGACGAGTTCGAAGTGCTCGTACTCGAAGTCGAAAACCGACTTCACGCTCGGGTCGAGCTTCATCGTCGGCAGCGGGCGCGGTTCGCGGGCCAGTTGCTTCTGCGCCTGCTCGAAATGATTTGAATAGAGATGGACGTCGCCGAACGTATGAACGAAGTCGCCCGGCTGAAGTCCCGTCGCCTGGGCGACCATCATCGTCAGCAGCGCGTACGACGCGATGTTGAACGGCACGCCGAGGAAGTAATCGGCGCTCCGCTGATAAAGCTGGCAGGAGAGTCGACCGTCCGCCACGTAGAACTGAAACAGCACGTGGCAGGGCGGCAGCGCCATCTTCTCCACGTCCGCCGGGTTCCAGGCGGAGACGATCAGCCGACGAGAGTCGGGCGTCTTCTGAATTGCCTGGATCGTCTGCGACAACTGGTCGATGACGCGTCCGTCAGGCGCCGCCCAGGAGCGCCACTGCTTGCCGTAGACCGGGCCGAGTTCGCCGTTCTCGTCGGCCCACTCGTCCCAGATCGTCACCCCCCGCTCGCGGAGCCATGCGACGTTCGTCTCGCCCCGCAGGAACCACAGCAGCTCGACGAGGATCGAGCGGAGATGGACCTTCTTCGTCGTGACGAGCGGGAAGCCTTCGGAGAGGTCGAAGCGAAGCTGCCTGCCGAAGAGCGATCGCGTACCCGTCCCCGTGCGGTCGGTCTTCACCGTCCCGCGATCGAGGATCTCCTGCATCAGGTTGAGATAGGCACGCATACGTTTCTGCTACTTGGCTACGGAGCCGTCTCCTGGGTGGCCCGGATTGCTTGCAATCCGGGCGGCGTCAGCCGCAAGAGGAATCCGGTCGACGACGAAACGCCGGCCAGGATCGAGACGCGACGTCGAATCCTCTTGTTCGACTGCGTCGAACCCTGATTGACGAGCAATCGGGGCCGACCATTTCCTCTCGCTTCAGTCGCTCGCCAATTTATCGCGATGACGTCGGCGCGTCGATTAGTCCGGTTCTCTCGACTTTGCGAGCAACCGATCGATCCATGCTCGCAACTCTAGAGGCGGCCGTCTCCCGACCAGCGTCTCGACGCGCTGACCTCCGACGAAGCCGGCCAATGCAGGCACGTTCGTCATTCCGCATGCTCTACAGAAATCGACCAGTTCGGGGTCGTCGACGTCGACTGAACGAAATTCGACGCTTTCAGCGAACTCCTCTCGCACGGTTCGAAAGTCGGGCTCGAACAGACGATCGACGCCGTTCCAGATCGCCCAGAAGTGAAACACCGCCACACGGCGCGTTGCCAGTATCGCGGTCAACTCTCCCGCCTTCACCGGCGGAGACCCGGGCGCCCATGGGCGAGCGTCCATCATTCACCCTGCCTCCGGCTTACTCGCTACGACGATCCATCCGATGGCTCGCAAGCTGGCTGCAATCGCGGGACTCTTCAACGGCCCGTCGTAGGTCGAGGCCAGCGGAATCAGTTCTTCGAGAACGAGCCCCGCCTGCTGCGTCAGCGCGTGCAACTCACCCGCGGTGAAGCTGTGCAGGAACATGTTCGGCACGCCGCGGTAGTAGAAGTACCGATCGCCGCGCTCGAACGAGCGGTTCCATAAGGGTCGCAAGAGGTCGGTCGGCGTGCGACGCCAGCCGCCGGGGTCGTACAGGTTGAACCAGAAGTTATGGACGTGAACGACCAGGCGACCGCCCGGCCTGAGGATGCGAAACGCTTCCTTCAGCACGGCGGCCCGATGCTCGCTGCCGCGAATCATGCCGAGGGTGCTGAACAGGCAGAAGGCGACGTCGACGACGCCCTCCTTCACTGCGCCAAGGTCGACGAGATTCGCCCGCAGGCACTGCATGCCCGGCAGTTCCGCAGATTTGCGCTTCGCCACGCCGAGCATTTTCCAGGAAAGATCGATGGCCAGTCCCTGATGCCCCCGCTCGACGAACGGGATCAGCGCTCTCGCGGTGCCGCAGCCGAGATCGGCGAGCGTCGCGGGGCCGCCGGCTCGTGCGGGAGTCTTCGCGACCACGCCCTCGACCAGCCGCTGATCGAGTTGCAGGAGCGCGTGATGTTCGAAGTAGGCGTCGTAGTCCTCCGCGATCGCGTCGCGCTGGAAATAATCCCACAGCGATCGCGTCACGCCGGGCGGAAGCTGCCAGTCGGTCGGAGTTTTCGTCATGAACCGAGACCGTGCAGCAAGTCGGAGCGAGAAGCGAAGATGGGAGCAAGATTCCCCAGCGGCGGGAGCGACGCCCGACGCGGGCGGCTAGCGTCCGCCGCGAAGCCGTTCGTCGGATTGCCGGAAATAACGTCCGATCAGCGGCGTTTTCGGCCCCGTTGAAGGGCCATCCGGCGGTTTCTATAATCCGACGTTTTACTCTGCGCCCCTCCTTCGGCACAGCGTCCGAAGCCGATTTCACTCCGACTCTCCCTAAGGAGCCTCGTCTTGACCATCAAGGTCGCCATCAACGGTTTCGGTCGCATCGGTCGCCTGACGTTCCGCAATCTGCTCGAGCGATCGAGCGAGTTCGAGGTCGTCGCGATCAACGACCTGACCGACAACAAGATGCTCGCGACGCTCCTGAAGTACGACAGCATTCACGGTCGCTACAAGGGAACGGTCTCCTACGATGCGGAAAGCCTGACCGTCGACGGCAAGAAGATCGCCGCGCTGGCCGAGCGGACCCCCTCGAAGCTTCCCTGGAAGGATCTCGGCGTCGATGTCGTGATCGAATCGACGGGCGTCTTCACCGGCAAGGCCACCGACACGAAGGAAGGCTACGATTCGCATCTGAAGGCGGGCGCCCGGAAGGTGATCCTGTCCGCTCCGGCGAAGGACAAGCCGGACCTCACGGTCGTCCTCGGCGTCAACGACGATCAGCTCAAGCCGGAGATGAAGTGCATCTCCAACGCGAGCTGCACGACGAACTGCCTGGCCCCGCTGGCGAAGGTGCTGAACGACGAATTCGGCATCGAGCAGGGCCTGATGACGACGACGCACGCCTACACGAACGATCAGAACGTGCAGGATCTTCCGCACGCCGATCCGTATCGTGCCCGGGCCGCGGCGCTGAACATCATCCCGACGTCGACGGGCGCCGCAAAGGCGGTCGGCGAAGTCATCCCCGCCCTGAACGGCAAGCTGACCGGCATCTCGATGCGGGTTCCTGTCGGCACCGGCAGCGTCGTCGACCTGGTCGCGAACCTGTCGAAGGCGGTCTCGGTCAAGCAGATCAACGCGGCGGTCAAGGCCGCGGCCGACGGCCCGCTGAAGGGAATCCTGGCTTACACCGAGGACCCGATCGTTTCGTCGGACATCATCGACGACCCGCACAGCTCGATCTTCGCCGCGCCCTGGACGATGGTCCTTGCTGACGGCGGCGGCGACACGGGCAAGATGATCAAGGTCGTGAGCTGGTACGACAACGAGTGGGGCTATAGCTGCCGCACCGCCGACCTGTGCGCGATGTTCGGCAAGATGTAGCCTTCGCTCGCCTGAGCGTCGCGATCATTCAGAGAGCCCGGTCGGCATCCGATCGGGCTTTCTTCGTAGACCGGATCGAGGCGCTTTCTGACGCTACGGACGACGCTCTTCCTTCACGACGTAGGAATCGACGACGTCGCCCGTCGTTCGACGCGTCGAACGCATCGGCAGATCGTCCTCGTCGTCGTCGGCCCTGCCCGAACCGAAGTGCGAGAGCATCGTCCTCACATGAAAGCGTCCGGCGAACCAGCCGATGAGCCAGTGCTTGTACAGCCGGCGAATGGGCGGCAGCAACAGGCTGATCCCGACGGCGTCCGAGATCAGACCCGGCGTCAGGAGCATGATTCCTGCGGCGAGGATCATCGCGCCGTCCATGAGCGAGTCGGCAGGAATCCGCCCCGAACTGAGCTGCGAGCGGATCGTCTTCATGGTCCGCCAGCCCTGGCTGTGGGCGAGCAACGATCCGACGATGCCGGTCACCAGCACCATGGCGAGCGGAACCCACCACGCCGTGTAGCTGCCCAAGAGCAGCAGCAGCGTCAGTTCCACGATCGGAACGACGATGAACAGCGTCAGGATGGCGAAGAATATTCGGCGCACGCTACTTCTGTCTTCGCGGAAAGTCGGTCGTCTCAGGTCGAGTCAGCGCCGTTCGATCGGGCGCCCGCCGAAGAATTCTAGCTCCGCTGCGGACATTCGCGCAGCTTCGCCGCTCGCCGAGGAAGCGGACCCTTCCGCTCAGGAGCCGTTCGCGGGGGTCCTTTCGCGCGATTCCATCGCCAGCAGACGCCGCTTGAAGTCGAGGCCCTTCGGCGAGGAGTAGCCGCCCAGGCGGCCCTGCGCCGCGATCACGCGGTGGCAGGGGATCAGTATCGGATACCGGTTCGTCCGCATCACGTTCCCGACCGCTCTCGACGCCCTCGGCGAGCCGGCGGTCGCGGCCAGTTCGCCGTACGACCGCACTTCGCCGTACGGAATCGCCAGGCAGCCTTCGAGGACTGCCGTCGCGAACGAGGTGGACGGAATGCGCGAGAGCTTCACCGGCGGGAACTCGATCCGTTCCCCGGCGGCGTAGGCGACGAACGCGTCGGCCAGATTCGATGCCGCATCGGGCAAGCCGGCCCTCGCGATCGCCTTCCCCGTTCCCAGTTCGCTGCGAACGTTCATATCGCCGCTCGTCTGGCCCAGCGATGCCCGGGCGGCCTCGACCGGCGAATCGTATCCCACGACGATCCCCGCCAGCGCCTCGCCTTCCCAGCGGAACGCGCACCACCCGAACTCGGTTCGTACGAGGTCGACGACGGGAACGGACGCGACCGAATCGCGAGACATAGCGACGTTCAGAGGTAACGGCAGAAAACGAGGGGCTTCGCGCTCTCGATCAGGTCGAGGAACGGAGACTCAGCCGCCGCGCTGGAAGGAGATGCCGAACGCGAAGACGGCGACCGCGATGATCGCCAGGGCGATCGTCATGAGCGCGAAGGCGAAGACCGCCCGCAGCGCCTCGCGATGTGGCTGGACTTCCACGCGCGGCGGCGCCTGCTCCGGTTGCGACATCTTCGGAGGCTCGTACGGGTTCGACACGACAGCAGCCTCTTTGACGGACCCCTCGCAGAACGGCTATATTCTACGGGTTACGGCGAACGATCGAACCGCCGTACGTCGTGCGATACCCTACTGGAAGGGGGCCCGCCGCGTACGCTTTCGCAGGATGCGAAGACTGGTTCGAGGCATCGCCCCGCCGCACGCACGACAACGGAAAGGCGCCGGATTGAATCCTTTCACGTCGTACGCCGACGATTACTACGTCAACGTCAATCTCCACACGGAGATGGACCTGCCGCAGAACCGCGAGACGGTGCTCCACTTCTTCGAGCAGATTCAGAAGAAGTACCCGTCGATGCGAAACTTCTTCGCCCGCGAGAGGCAGGAGTTCGTCCTCGAAGAGGATAAGGACTCGGGCTCGTACCGCTGGTGCACGATCGAGAATCGCCGCGTCTCGTCCGGCTTCGTGAACCCGGCCAGCGTCGACGAAGCGATGCGGCAGCATCATGAGGTGATGGAGAACGTCCCCTATACGCTCTCCATCAGCCCGCTCGACTGCGAATCGCTGAACGTGACGTACGGCTTCGACTTCACGTACCGCGGCAACCAGAACGAATTGCTGACCGAGGCTCTGGGCGTCAGCCCCGCGTTCGAGAAACTGCTGGAGATCGAAGGCTCCGCCGCGCTGCTGTACGAACCGGCGTATCAGTTCGCGCTCGACGCCGAGTGCCGCACGCAATGCCGCATCAGCATGGAGACGCGGACGACCGCCTACCATGTTCGCGTCGGCGACTTTCCGGACGAGCAGCTCAGCGTCTACCTGACGATGCGCAACCTCGGCTCGCTCCGCACGGGCGAGACGTTCGTCTCGATCATGGAACGCCTCGCGCGAACGGGTCGCGAACTGGTCGAGGGCTACCTCGCCGAGCACGTGCTCGCCCCGCTGCAGCAGGCGATCTCGATGAAGTAACGCCAGCAGGCGCCGTCACGAGTTCGGTCCGCGAATCGAATTGCGGACCGAACGAAGGCCCTCCCGAACGCTGGGCTTCGGAGGTCACTCGCTGGACGCGTTGTTCCGCAAGGCGCTTTCGAGCTTCTTGACGTCCTCGGGCGACAGCGTCGGTCGATCGACCTTCAAGGTGATCTTGTCGAGCTTGCCCGTGAACGCGAAGGGCGACGCGTAGTCGGCGTCATTCACCGAGGTGCCGGTGTCGGAGCCGATGTCGAACGTCTCGTCCCATTGCAGGATGAGCGGGATCGTATGCGGCATCTTCTCGGTCGCGACCTCCTTGCCGTCGACCTTGAGCGTGCCCGTGCCGCTCCTTCCGATGCCGCTGAGGCTGTTGAAGGCGAGCGTTCCCAAGCCGAGCCCGTCGTACTCGAACGCGAATTCCAGCGTGTGCTTGCCGGGCGCCAATTGCGGACCTTCCCACCGGACTCGCTGGAGATCCACGACGTTCCAGATGAAGACAGGCTTGCTCTTCGACAGGTAGAAGCCGTAGCCGCCGAATCGACCTCCCGACGTGAGAAGCACCCCTTCGGCGCCTTCCGCGGGGATCTCCACCTCAGCGACGATCGAGTACGAACTGTTCAGAATCGAAGGCGAGTCTCCCTGCGGAATGCCGGTTATCGGTCGGGTGTAGACGAACTCCGTGCGACCTGCGGTGATGTTGGGTCGCGGAGCGACGAGCCGGGTGGCGACGGTCGCGTCGAGCGGTAGAACGTCGTACTTCTTCGCCTCCGCCAGGAAGACGGCTTTCAGCTCTTCGACCTTCTCCGGGAACTTCGCGGCGACGTCGTCAGCCTGCGTCCAGTCCTTCGTCAGGTCGTACAGTTCCCATGTCACGTTATCGAGCGGGTCCTGATTCACCGGCCCGACGATCACCCAGGGCGGCCGAACCACCTTCGTGCTCGCCATCCACCCCTCGTGGTAGATGGCATGGTCTCCCATCATTTCGAAGTACTGGGTCGTGTGCGTGGAGGGCGCGTTCGCGTTTTTTTCAGCGAAGGTATAGGCGAAGCTCGTCCCCTCGATCGGTCGCTGTTCGATGCCGTCGACCGTCGAGGGCGCCGGAACGCCGACGGCTTCCAGGATGGTCGGAACGACGTCGATCACATGATGGAACTGCGTCCGGATGCCGCCCTCGTCTTCGATGTGACCGGGCCATGAGACGCACATCCCCTGCCGGGTCCCGCCGAGATGCGAAGCGACCTGCTTCGACCAGCTGAACGGAGCGTTCAGGGCCCAGGACCACGGCACTGCCATGTGGTTGTACGTCTGGTCCGTACCCCAGACGTCATAGAAATCCTTCAACTGGACTTCGACGGGAACGTTGACGCCGTTGAACGAAGCGACTTCGTTCGGCGTGCCGAGGAGCGTCCCCTCGACGCTTCCGCCGTTATCGCCGCTGATGTAGATGATCAGGGTATCGTCGAGCTTGCCCATGTCCTCGACGGCCTGGATGACGCGTCCGATCTCGTGATCGGTGTACGCCAGATACGCGGCGTACACCTCGACCTGACGGATGAACATCTTCTGTTCGTCCTCGCTCAACGCGTCCCACCTCTTGAGCAAATCGTCCGGCCAGGGCGTGAGCTTGGCGTCCTGCGGAATGACGCCGAGCTTCTTCTGATTGGCGAAGATCGTTTCGCGGAGCGCGTTCCATCCGCCGTCGAAGAGGTGCATCTCGTGGATCTTGTCGACCCACTCCTTCGTCGGATGATGGGGCGCGTGCGTGCCGCCGGGCACGTAATAGCAGAAGAAGGGCTTGGTCGGGTCGATCTGGTTCAGGTCGCCCATCCAGTCGATCGCCTCATCCGCCTGCGCGGTCGTCAGATTCCACTCCGGATCGTCGACGTAGGGATAGATCGGCGTCGTCTGTCGAAACAGATTGGGCTGCCACTGGCTCGTGTCGCCGCCCACGAATCCATAGAAATAGTCGAAGCCCATGCCGATCGGCCACCGGTCGAACGGGCCGACCTGACTCGCCTCGAAGGTCGGTACGTTGTGATCCTTGCCGAACCACGAAGTGCCGTAGCCGTGTTCCTTGAGAACGCGTCCGACCGTCGCGCACTCGGGCCCGATGATGCTGTCATAGCCTGGAAAGCCGGTCGACTGCTCCGAGATGACGCCGAAGCCCGCCGAGTGGTGATTCCGTCCCGTGATCAGCGCCGCGCGAGTAGGCGAACAGAGTGCGGTCGAATGGAACTGCGTGTAACGCAGGCCGGAGTTCGCGATGCGGTCGAGAGCGGGCGTCGGAATGACGCCGCCGAACGTACTCGGAGCGCCGAAACCGACGTCGTCGGTCATGATCAACAGGACGTTCGGAGCCCCCTTCGGCGGCACGACCCGCGGCGGCCACCAGGCCTTGGACTGCGACGCGTTCCCTTCGATGACGCCTCCGAACTTCGGCGGAGGGGCCGGGAGCTGATCGCCCGGGATCGTCGTCGTCGCACTGGGCGAGCCCAGGGCGCCCGTGACTTGAGGCGTAAAGGCGTCGTCACCGTCGACCCCCGTCACCCCCGTCATGAAAACGAGCAAGGTCGCCATCGCGACCCTGCCGAATCCCCGCAATCCGTTCGACGTCATCGCCGCACCGCTCTGTTCAAGGGAAAGCGCCAGTCAATGCGAATCCAGAGGAACTGATTCGACCTCAACTGTCGACGTTCGTCGAGTCCACTCCGGAATCATTCGACGTCGTCGATTCCGGATTCTTCAATCGCACGAGCAGCCATTGCTCGGTCCGTTCCTTGCCGAAGTGCAGCAGCACGGGCGCCTCGTCCTTGGTGAGGTTGTAGATGCCGGTTTCGACCACGTCCTCGGTCTGATCCCCGATCGTGAAAGCGGCCCGCTGCGTCTGCTTGTCGACGGCTCCCTGCACCGTCTGCGTCGTGCCGGTCGACGAATCGCTATAGTTGCCGCGGATGACGCCCTGCTTGTTCACGGCCAACTGCAGCGTGAGGTTGTTCGACGGATCCTCGGGCTTGGTCAGGGCGAACACGCCCAGAGGGAGCCACTGGTCCTCCGGCGAAGCCTCCGCCTCGGCGCCGGTCGAAGCGACCTGGGACGCCTGGTCGTAGTACTGTTCCGAGGTTCCTTGCGCCTGATCGTCGACGTAGACGTTTCCGTCCTGGTACGTGACGTTATTTCCGTAGTCGTAGTACACGGGCTGGGCGGGATAGTAATTCATCCACGCCCCGAGCGAGTTCCAGGTCGCCGCGTTCCAGGCGGCGCCGGTCGCCCAGCCGGCGGCGTACCACGCGCCGGGGTGATCGGTATACCAGCCGCCGCCGTACATGCCCCAGCGATCGAAGTTCGTTCGGACGCCCGCCGCGCACGTATAGCGACCTGCCGGAGTGACGCGAGCGTATCCGCCCGCGACGCCTGCAGGACCGGCAGCGATGCCGCGTGCCGCCGCTCCGCCGTAAGGGCCGCGCACCGCTTCGCCTGCTGCGGCGCGACCGTCCGGTCCGACGCCTGCCGCCTGGAAGCCTCCCGCTCCGTACGCTCCTTCGAATCCGCGCGCTCCGGCGACTCCGCCATCCGCGCCGACGCCTGCCGCGCGAAAGCCCGACGCTCCGTTCGCTCCTTCGAATCCGCGTGCCCCGGCGACGCCTCCGTCCGCGCCGACGGCTCGCGCGCCGCCGACCGTGTTATCGTTCGGACCTGTCGCGGTGGCTCCGCCGATCGCATTGCCGCGAGGGCCTTCGGCGGCTCCATAGCTGTAGTCGACGTTGCCGTATCGGCCCGTCCCTTCGCCGCTGACCGAGTGCATGCCTTCGTCAGAGGGAAGCCCGAGGAAGTTTCCGAGCTGAGCGTTGTTCGGCGCCGCGTTCCGCGCGTTGAAGCCGCCTTCGCCGCCGCGACCGGCCGCATACTCTCCGGCAGCCCCGAATCCGCTTCGGTCGAAGTTACCCGCGCCCGCTCCGCCGCCGTTGAAACCTCCAGCGTTGCGCGCCCCCGCAGCGTTGAGGTTGCCAGAGTTGAATCCGCCGGCGTTGAAACCTCCGGCGCTGCGTGCTCCGGCGGCGTCGAGGTTGCCGGCGTTGAAACCTCCGGCGTTGAATCCGCCCGCGTTAAACCCGCCGGCATTGAATCCGCCGCTGCCGGTCATGCTTGGACCGCGCATGCTTCCGCCGGAGAAGCCGCCCCCGGAGAACCCGCCTCCGGAAAAACCGCCTCCCGAGAAGCCGCCGCCGCCGGTCATGCTGGGACCGCGCATGCTCCCCCCGGAGAAGCCGCCGCCGGTCATGCTGGGGCCGCGCATGCTCCCGCCGGAGAATCCGCCCCCGGAGAATCCGCCTCCGGAAAAACCGCCTCCCGAGAAGCCGCCGCCGCCGCGCATTCCGCCTCCTCCTCCGCCGCCGCGGGCGCCGCCGAATCCGCGCCCCCAGCATTCCGCGGGAGCGATCGCAGCGGTCAGAAGCAAAAGCAGCGCGGTCACCAGCGTTCGTCGAAGCATGAGTCTTGTCCGGTCGTTGAAGTGGGGAGCGAAAACAGGCGAGGGCAGAGGTCAGTCGTCCTTGCTGCTTCGCTTCATCACGATCTCCTCGGAGTCGGGCAGGGGCGCTCCCGCGACCGAGCGTTCCGTCGACTGCCAGGCGTAGGCGTCGTCGTCGAGCTTCGTCAATCGGTTGATCGCCCGCGTCGTAGCGCCGTCGCCGGTCGTGCCGATCAGCTCCGCGACCCAGCCGCCTTCGACGGGCGAC
The DNA here is from genome assembly GCF_056501455.1 of Lignipirellula cremea. Lineage (NCBI taxonomy): Bacteria > Pseudomonadati > Planctomycetota > Planctomycetia > Pirellulales > Pirellulaceae > Lignipirellula > Lignipirellula cremea. Next base: position 1,685,820 of record NZ_CM151415.1, on the reverse strand, counting down.
CAGACGCCGACGGCATGACCGCCGTCGGAGCTGAAGTTCCACGACTGCACATGGCCCGCTTGGGGATTCCATCCGATGATCTGCACGCCGGCGGTCGTCGTGCCGTCGGGCCGCGTCAGGGCGTACTTACGCTCGACGAAACTCTTGTTGGCGACCCAGCGGCAGACCGACGTCATCGAGGCGCCCCGCTCCTCGGCAGACCATTCGCCGATCAGCCAGTCGAGATCCGTGACGTTCGCGTGAGCCGACGCCACCTCCACCCGCGTGTCCCTCACGAGGGACATGAGCCACTTGCCGTCCGACTTGACGTGAATGGCGACGTACTTCCCGAATGCGGGCGAAGCGCCGTCCGGCGTATCCACGAACGCGCGTCCGTCCTCGATCGCGGCGCTGTCGCTCAGCAGGCGAACCGAATCGACGAACAGTCGCAGTCGAGCGCCGGGAGCCGCCTCGAAGAAGGCGGCATATTCCTTCTCGATCGCCTCGCGACCCTCGAAGGTCTGACCCGCTTCGTCTACGTAAGCGCCGTCTGTCGTCCACGCCGCAGCGACGGCCTTCGCATCCGCCGCGTTGAACGCGTCTACGAAGGCGAGCGAAGCGGAACGGATCGCCGCGACGTCCGCTTCGGACGCGCTGTCGACCGCTGCGGGAACTGCAGGAGTTGCAGGAGCGGCGGCGACCTCCGGCGATTCGACCGGTTGAAGCGAATCAACCGGAATCTCCGCGGGCAGATGCGGCGCAGTCTGTGCGAAAGAGACGCCGGCAGACCCCGCGAGGATCAAGACGGCGAAAGAATACGACGCGAAACGGAACCCCATCTCATACGCTCCCAGCTTGTGCGTGAAACGCGCAGCCGTGCGCAGGACGATTCGTCCGTCATGGAATCCGCGGCGGACTGACCCGCAACCCCTTCGATGATCGGGTTTACGCTTCGATCCGCCCCCCAAAAAGCGTACCACGGAAAACGAGGCGAGCCACAGACTTTCGCCCGGCCGACCGTCAATCTTCGCTCTTCATTTTGCGTCCCCGTGGGACGTTACGCCGGCGGAGTCGCGTCGGACGGCCTCCTCCAGCGTCATGTGGGGACGGACTTCGCTGCCGCGGGTCTGCGTCAGCGGGTCGCCCAGTTCGGAACGGATCTCGTCCGCGTACTTCTGAAGCTTCGCGACGACGTCGGGATGTTCGGCCTGCACGTCGCGCGATTCGTTCGGATCGTCGGCCAGATTGAACAGCGCCAGTTCGGTCTTCCGCTGGGCGTAGCCTGCGGGCATGCCGTCGCGGCCTGGCTCGCCGACGAGGCTGCGGAACTCGTGGGGAAAGACGAGCTTCCAGTCTCCGCTGCGGACCGCACAGAGCGGCGCTCCGTAATAGAAGGCGTAGAATTCGTGCGGCGAGGGAGGGCACTTTTCCGCCGTCATCAGTTCCGAGATGTCCAGGCCGTCGATCTTGCGCTCCGGCAGTTCGGCGCCGATCAGTTCCGTCAGCGTCGGCAGCACGTCGATCGTCGCCGCGAGCGAATCGCACGTCGTCCCCGCCGGAATCTTCCCCGGCCACCGCATCACGCAGGGGACGCGGACGCCCCCCTCGAAGGCCGTCCCCTTCCCTTCGCGCAGGCCGCCGTCGTCGCCGGCGTGATTGCCGTAAGACTCCCACGGGCCGTTATCGGAGGTGAAGATCACCAGCGTCCGGTCGTCGATGTCGTGCTTCGCCAGCGCGGTGAGCACCTGCCCGACCGAGTCGTCGATTTCCGCAATCACGTCGCCGTACAGGCCCGACGGCTGCGACCCCTCGAAGGCCTCCGACGCGAACAGCGGCACGTGCGGCATCGAGTGCGCGAGGTAGAGAAAGAAGGGCCGCTCGTGATTGCGATCGATGAAATCGACCGCCCGCTCGGCGTAACGCTTCGTCAGCGTCTGCTGATCCTCCGCCGTGACGTCGTCGTCGACGATCTGGTCGCCTTCGATCAGCGGGAGCGGCGGGAACTTAATCTTCTCGGGATGATAGGGCCACATGTCGTTGGAATAGGGCAGGCCGAAGTATTCGTCGAAGCCCTGCTTCGTCGGCAGGAACGGCGGCAGATGCCCGAGATGCCACTTGCCGACCATCGCCGTCGCGTAGCCCCGCGACTTGAAGATCTCCGGCAGGAGCGTCTCGTCGGGCGACAACCCCGTCGTCGCGTTCGGCCCCGGCGCTCCGAGCCAACTGACGCGGTTGGAATAGCAGCCTGTCAGAAGGGACGCTCGCGACGCTCCGCAGACGGCCTGCGAGACATAGAAATGCGTGAACTTCCGCCCCTCGGCCGCCATCCGATCGAGATGCGGCGTCGCGTGCCCTTTCGCGCCGAACGGTCCGATATCGGCGTACCCCAGGTCGTCGCAGAAGATCAGCACGACGTTGGGAGGAGAGTCGACCGCCTCCTGCGCTCGCAGACCTTCGACCTTCGACAGGCAGGGCGAGAGCAGCGCGAGCGCGAAAACCAGATGCGGCGCCGAGCGGAACGACATGGAAATTCCCAGCTTCGAGTAGGAACGAGAGGGCGTTCCCAGTGTAACCCGAGGACCATGCAACCCGTGCTGCTTCAGCGTTCGCGGGACTCCCGCCGTCCTTGCGACCCGGCGCCGACGGTCGGACAATGCAGTGCGAAGATGCAGCGTGGGCTCTGCCGCGTTTCCCGACCTCGACGTATGCGATGAAAGACTTCGACCGGATCGATCGCCTCCGTCGGGAATGGAGCGATAAGTACGTCGAAGCCGACGCCAGCGTTCCCGCGCTGAGTCGCTTCGCCGGACGCGTCGGACGCGTGATGACCGTCAACATGAACGGTCACGCGCTCGTGCAGTTCGCCGGGACGAACGACATCGGCTGGTACGACATCGACCTGGCCCGCTTGCGGGTCGTCGCCGCGCCGGCGCTCGAGCGGAGTCCGACGGCCGGTCCGGCGAAGCCCAAGGCTCCGCCGCGCGACGTCGTGCAGGCTTCGACCGAGAACGTGCGTCGGGCGTCTGCCGAAGAGGCCGCGAAGAAGTCCGCCGACGATACCGTCGATTCGCTGACCGCCGAGTCGGATAACCAGACGGTCGACGCGAACGCCGAAACGTCGATCTCCGACGACAGCGTCGATTCGCTGGCGGCGACGGAGGCTCCTGCCGAGAAGCGAAAGCTGTCGACGGCCGATATCCTCGCCGCCGCACGCGGGGCCCAGGAGTCGGCGCCCTCGAAGAAGGCTGCGCTGACCGCCGAGATCCTCGCTCAGGCGCGGCAGAAGAAGATCCCGGGCGACGAGTCGGAGCCGGGGAAGAACCCGCCCGAGCGTCGTAACTCGGCGCCGGACCTGGGCGAAGAAGAGAGTTGACCGAACGCGGCGAGGGTCGCCCCTATTCTGCTGCTGCGTCCTACTGAAGTGCGACTGTCAGGCTCGGCCAGAGTTGACGAGTTTCTCCGTGTGCCATGGCTGGCTTGTCCAGCCGTGCAGGAAGCGAGCGGGCGGTCGCCCACGCAGCAGGCGCTTTTACGAGCGCCTTGGGCGAGCTAACCCGAACGAGTGGATCGTCGATACGCGAGACGCGCGGCTGATCAACCCCGCCATGGCACACAGGGGGCTGTGCGTCGTCGGCTGACTTTATTCAGGCTTCTTGTCGGCCGGCTTCTTCTCTTCCTCCGCCTTTGCTTCGCCAGCGGGCGCTGCGGCGGCGGCCTTCTCGATGACGCCGTACATGTGCCCCTTCACGGGGCCGTGCACCCACATCCCGGCGTAGGAGTCGCGGTAGATCACGATCCGGGCGCTGAACGTGCCGAGGGCGGGGATCGTGAGGTTCTCGAGCGTGATGACCGGCGTGTCGCCCGACCACTTCACCTCGATCGGGATCTGCAGGGGCATCTCTTTGCCCTCATGTTCGACGAGGGCGTCGAACACCCAATAATCGCCTTCGGGGATCTTACGCACGCTCTTGATGACGTACGCACCGTCCTGCTTCGGCGCCGCGGCTTCGCCCGCGACGGTGAAGCTCCCGACCATTTTCACGTTCGCCATCGTCTTGGCGAACGCCTGGAAGCGCTCCTCTTCGGACTTCTCCTGACCGACGACCAGAGTCGGGGCAGCGAACAAAACGAATGAGGCGACGCAGCAAAGACTGGCGAAAGCGGCGCGGAACATATAAAAATCCTCGCACGGGAAGCGACGGCGGCGCGACGGTTCAGGCTCGCTTTGCATGATACCGCGGCCGGTCGGACGCTGAAGCGAATGTCTCGAGATATTCGGTCGTAGTCGACATCGACTTCGGTCAAGAAGGAGCGACCGTCGTCGCGCGATGTTGCGTTAAAGAACGACCCGGAGCGGCGTTCGCGACAGCCGAACGCCAGACGGTCGCTCGCCGCACGAACTTATTCGCCTGCATTAAACGAGATGAGCCCCGTGAAAGTCACGACGTTCCGCATCGCCGTTCTCGTCTGCTGCCTCGGGCGGTTCGCGGCGTGTTCATGGGGCCAGGAAGCCTCGATCGAAGAACTTCCCTACATGAGCGGTTATCCCGTGGAGCCTACCGCGATTTCAGGCGACGGGGTCGCCATAACAGGGCGGGTTCTCGATGACGACATCTACACCGAAGTAGGTTTCTATTTGACGCCGAAGGGACCTCGCCATTTTCCCTCCGGAGACGAGCGTATAAGCGAAGGGACCGACGTTTCGGGCGACGGGCGCACGTTCGTCGGTTGGGTCTACGAACCTCCCTACACGGGACTTCGCGCCTTTCGATACCTCGTCGGCGGACAAATGCTGTCGGTAGCGCCGCCGGGTTCGGTCGAGAGTTCTGCATCAGGCGTCTCGTACGACGGCGACGTAGTCGTGGGCGAGTTCCAGGTTTCCGGCGGCAAGCGACACGCGTTCCGCTGGGTCGCTGGCGCAGGAGCGCACGATCTGGGAACGCTCTACGGCGGAAAAAGCGCCGCGACCGCGGTCTCTGACGACGGTCGAGTCGCGGTCGGAACGTCGGACGGAGAACGCGGCAACCTGCGCGCCTTTCGATGGACCGAGCGGGACGGAATGACCGACCTCGGCAGGCTTTCCCGTAGAGACGTCTCCAAGACCCAGGCGCTCGGCCTGTCGGGCAACGGTCGCGTCATCGTCGGCGTCGAACGCGATCCTCGCTCGAAGACTGACCGGCCGTGGGTCTGGACCGATCGCGAAGGCATCGTCGAACTCTCCGTCGGAGAAGGAAACGGCGGTTGCGCCAACTCGGCGAACGGCGACGGATCGGTCATCGTCGGCCGCATCGACGAGGCCGCGGCGGTCTGGATCGACCGCGAACCCTATTACCTGCGAGATGTGCTGGAAGCCGCAGGCGTCGACTTGACCGACTGGGATCTCGAAGAGGCGGTCGACTGCTCGCAAAGCGGACGCGTCGTAGTCGGGCTCGCCTGGGACTCGTCGTTCCGGGCCGTACTCCCTTTTCTCAATCGTCCGCCCGTGGCCGCGATCGCAAAGGATTCGATCGTCGTTCGGACGTCGAGAAACAGAGCCCGTGTCGAGTTGGACGGCAGAGCCTCTCGTGATCGCGACGGGGACGGTTTGCGGTACCGATGGTCCGCGAAAGGCGTCCGGTTCGAGGACTCGACGCGACGCGAGACCGCCGGCTCTTTCCCGATCGGCACGACTCGCGTGACGCTGACCGTTCGGGACGAACTGGGAGTCGAGGATTCCGATACCGTTCGCGTCGTGGTGAAGCGGACGGCGCAGGGCCTCGAAGCGGAGGCCGAACTGGAATGAAGGATCGACGGATGACGTTCCGCCGAATCCGCGATCAGGCCGGAAGCGACGCGACGGAGCGCTCGGCAGGCTTCTCGACGCGATCGGCAGAACTTCCGCACGACGCGGTGCGCTCCATCTCATTCCACCAGACGGCGGCCTGTTCGCGCCCCCAGGCGTAGGCTGATTCGCACTCGTTGAGCGCCTTCAGCAGCTCTTCCGCCGTCTGGTAACGATCTTCCCGACGCTTCTGCAGGCAGGTCATTACGACCCGTTCGAGATCCTTCGGGACGTTCGGCAGCAACTCGTGCAGGGGCCGCGGCGTCTCGTGGAGATGGCTCGCGATCAGGCGGACCGGATTGTCGTGCTCGAACGGCGGGCGGCCCGACAGCAGGTGATACGCGACCGCTCCGAGCGAGTAGATATCCGATCGTTCGTCCGGTTCCTCGCCCAGTGCCTGCTCCGGCGACATGAACATCGGCGATCCCGTGATCGATCCGGCGTTGGTCAACTCCGAATCGAGCGTCGACGCGATAGGTCGCGCGAGCCCGAAATCGAGCAGCTTGGCGACGTCGTACACCCCGCCGCGATGCGCCGCGAAGATGTTCGCCGGCTTGATGTCCCGGTGGATGAGTCCTTCGCCGTGCGCTTCCGCCAGCGCTTCGCACGTCTGCCGGAGCAGATAGATCGTGCGGCCCGGGCACATCGGTCCGAACCGTGCGACGAGTTGCTTCAGGCTCAGACCCGGCAGGTACTCCATCACGTAATAGAACGTGCCGTCTTCGGCCTGGCCGTAGTCGAAGATGTCGATCGTGTTCCAGTGGGAGAGCCGGGCAGTGAGCCGCACTTCCCGCTCGAACCGAGCGAGATTCGTGGGGTCGCCCGCCTTCTCGGGGCGAATGACCTTGATCGCGCAAGGTCGCTTCATCATCTGGTGCTCGGCCAGATAGACCTCGCCCATCCCCCCCTGACCGATGAGAGCTCCCAGGCGGTACTGTCCCAGCCGGCGCGCCTCGAAGACCTCGCGGCGGAGCTTCTGAATCGCGGCCACGCCGACCACGCCGGTCGCGACGGCGATTCCTAACTCCAGCGTGTGCTCGACGAAGTAAAGGATGTTCGTGTTCTGAGCGTTACGCACTTCGACGTCGGTGGCCAGCAGAAAGGCGACCAGCACGAGCGGGGCGGCGGCGATCGAAGAAAGCACGATCGCGGCATGCTTCCACGTACACGGAATGAACAACGCGTACGTGAACATCAGAACGAGCCAGAGCGGATTCAGCGGCGGAAGGAAGTCGAACCGTTCCGCCATCGTCGTGATATTCAGATATTGCCACTGCAGCGTGAAAGCGGCAGGGGCGCCGAACACGATCCACTCCGCCGCCTGAAGCTTGGCTTTGGAAACGCACTTCCCGAAGGCGAGATAGGCGAAGATCAACGCGACCGCCGCGGTGACGACGAGGTGCGTCGGCAGCAGGTCGAATTCGGAACCTCGCTTCAGCGTTCCGTCGTCGTAGAACGTGAAGATCGCCGCCAGGTGAAAGATAAGAAAGGACAAGAACGCGATCGTCGTCAGCAGGGCCACCGCACGCAGGCGACTCCGCAGGAGCAAAAGCGTGTCGCTCGAACTGTCGCAGTTCGAATCGCTCTCCAGCGCCAGCGAGCAAGGGTGGCGCTTGGACGACTTGCTCCAGACCCGCACGAATCGGGCGAAGAAGGGAACTCTCGCGTGGACGCTGTCGCCGACGACGTCGACGAGGTCTTTGTCGACGGCAGCCAGCGTGACGTCGAGCGGACCGGAAGAAGGGGCGGATGAACTCATCAGGGCTCTCGTCTGCCGGTTCGATCCCTGCTCCTGCGTCGCGATTCGGATGGAATCGATCTGCCGCGGATCCGTCGCCGATGCGACGTTTCCAGGAGCCCGTTCGGACTGACGATGTTCGCGGCGAAACCTGACGCGAAAGGACAGACTGTCCCGCTGATCCTGCGCCCTTCGACCGGAAATCGCCCCCATTCTAGCGGGAGGAGGCGAAAGAGCTAAAGCGTTCGGTCGGTTTTTCGACTGACCAGATGATCCGGCCAAGAACGGCAACGGCGGCGATGCCTCCTTCAGGCGATCCTGAGGGAAAAGTCCGCCGCGTTCCCTGTCGCCCGCCCGGCCGGGCCTACGCCGCGCGGCGGACCTTCGACCCGGCTCGCTCCGCCCGACGAGACACTTCCTCCGCGGTAACGGCGCGATAACCTGCACCGCTGGGACCGACGTGCCCTTCCAGAAGCACGGAGGTCGCATGCATCAGCCGCGGCAGGAAATACCACGACGGAGCGAAGGCCTCGGCGTCGATCGAGGGCGAGAGCAAGATCACGTCGGCGGTTCCGAGCTGGTTCGCCACCCGCGGCAGCGTAAACGTCGGATCGCCCGGGTGGAGCGTCAGCCGCACGGGAAGTTCGGCGAACTGAGCGTTCGTTTCCCGAACCGTCAGCTTCGGCGCCGAAGCGGGGCGTGCATCGAACGGATCGAGCAACGCCAAACGCAGCCGCTCCGTCGGATGCCACTCGTGCATCAGGCCGGTCAGTTCGATCGCCAGCGTCGACGAATCGACGCCCAGCACGAACACCGACGTCGGCTTGCGGCGATAGAACTCGCGAAAGACATCGCGGTTTTGAGCCGGATGCGAGAAGCGAGTGAGATAGATCTGCCGCAGGAATTGCACGCCAGCCAACGTCGCATTCCCTTGCAACATGGACACGAGCGGAGCCGAGATATCTGCTTCCATCGACGGCGAGCGGCTTCGCGGAACAGCCAATTAGGGCGTCGCGAAAAGATTGGAGCAAGCTGCGCGGCCTGCCCAGATTGCCGCAGCCATCAGGGATGTGACCGAGAGAGCTTCGCCTACCAGTTGCGCAGATGCTCGACGACGGCGGCGTCGAGATTGGCGACCCGCGAGCGGAGGCGTTCGCTGAACTTGCCGGCGTCGCGCCCCGACCCGATATCGTCGAGATAGCGGATCAGTTCGGCATGCGCTTCGGCGTCGCCGTGCAGGGCGAAGTGGACGTAGGCGAAGGCGTTGCGATACTCCGCCTGGCCCATGTCGTTGATATCCTCGATCGCTTCGAGATCCTCGATCTTCGCGAGCCCGCCGAAGCGGACCGTCCACCTCAGCGTTCGCAGGTGCGGATGCTGCGTTCCGCGATTCGCCGCCGCCACTTCGAAGTATTCCGCGATGCCTTCGTCGAGCCAGAGCGGCAGAAACGGCAGTGCCGCATGCAGGATGCCGTGCGTCGTTTCGTGTCGAAGATCGACCTCGAATTCCGAACTGAGGTAGGCGAAGACCATGCCAGGCCCGCCCGCCTTGACGAAGACCGCCCGACGCCGGGGGACTTCCGGCAGATAGGTCGCCAGGTAGCGCTGGTACGGGCCGACGCCGGAGAACAGGAACAGGTGAATCGGCTGGGTCGGCCCCGGAATGCCGAGCGTGCGCGACACGTCCCGCTGCAACAGGACGATCTGTTCCAGCTCTGCGGCGATCTGATCGAGATTGAAGTCCGCGTGGCAGATGTAGGGGCCGAGCGAACGCTCGTCCGGCCACGGACGCTGGTCCGCGTAGAGCCCGCGCGCGATCCCGCACCCCGCCGCTGCGGCGGCGAGCGCCAGCAGTCGCCGACGGGAGATCGCGGAAAGACGCAAATCGCTCACGAGCCAGACGCCTGAACGAACGGTAGTAGAATCGCGAACTCGGACAGTTTCAACCGAGTTATTAGTGGACAACCTCGATTGCGACAACGGCGACTTCGCCGCGAGCCTCCGAAGCGATCCATCGCAGATTCTTTAATTCATCGTCAGGATTTCCGGTCGGCATGAGCGAACCGATTATCAGCGTCTCCGGCCTCCGCGGAATCGTGGGCCAGTCGCTCACGCCTGATCGCATCGTGCGATACGTCTCCGCTTTCGCGGCGGAGCTTCCGCACGGCGTCGTCGTGCTGGGCCGGGACAGCCGGGTTTCCGGTCCCTGGATCGCCCGGCTGATCGCGGGGACGATCGCCGCGACGGGGCGTCATGTGCTCGACGCCGGAATCGCCTCGACGCCGACGATCGGCGTGCTGGTCGATCACCTTCAAGCGGCGGGCGGCATTCAGATCTCCGCCAGCCACAATCCGCCCGAATACAACGGGCTGAAACTGTTCAACCAGGAGGGACGGGTCATTCCGGCCCGCGTCGGGCAACGCGTTCTGAAGCGCTATACGGAGAACGACTTCGGCTCCGTCTGGGCGCCCGTTTCCCGCACGGGCGACGTCACGACGATGGAGGATCCGCATGCCGTTCATCTGGCCCGCGTCCTGGCCTGCGTCGACGTCGACGCCATCCGCTCGAAGGCGTTTCGCGTTCTGCTCGACGCGAATCACGGCGCGGGCGCGCTGCTGGGAAGACGCCTGCTCGAAGCGCTCGGCTGCCAGACGACCGTCCTCGGCGCAGCGCCTGATGGCCAGTTCGCCCATCCGCCCGAGCCGACGGCGGAGAACCTGGCGGGACTGAAATCGCTGCCGGCGAAGTTCGACGTCGGCTTCTGTCAGGATCCGGACGCCGACCGGCTGGCGCTGCTCGACGCGGAGGGGGACTACGTCGGCGAAGAATACACCGTCGCCCTGTGTGCGAAGCACGTCCTGTCGCAGCGGCCCGGCCCGGTCGTCATCAACTGCGCGACGAGTCGCATGACCGAGGACGTCGCGGCCTCGATTCCAGGTTCGACCTGTTTCCGCAGCGCCGTCGGCGAAGCGAACGTCGTCGACCGCATGCTCGCCGAGCAGGCCATCTTCGCAGGCGAGGGGAACGGCGGGCCGATCGATCCCCGCGTCGTGCTGGTCCGCGACAGCTTCGTCGGCATGGCCCTGATCCTCGACCGCATGGCGGAGTCGGGCAAGTCGCTCCAGGAACTGGCGGGCGAATTGCCGGCCTACTCCATCCTCAAGTCGAAACTGACGCTCCCCCCCGAGGCGGTACAGCCGGCGATCGACAGGCTGATCGCGGCTCACCCGGAGGCCTCGGCGAGCCAACTGGACGGTTTGCGGCTCGACTGGCCGGACGGCTGGTTGCTCTTCCGGCCCAGCAATACTGAGCCCATCGTGCGCATCATCGCGGAGTTTCCGACCGAGGCGAGATGCAGCGAAGTTTGCCGGAAAGCCGCCGCGATCGTGATGGCCGGGTGAAGGGAGTTTTTGTCGTCGGCTCTTGTCGCCGATTCGAATCCAGACGTGGCAGTCAATCGCGAGGACAGCACGTGGACGAGCGCGAGAATCCTTACGCTGACCTTGAATCGACCGCGACCTCTACTCAGCGAGCCGCGGTGTCCGAGCGGTGGTACGAACGAAAGGCGCTCTGGGCGCTCGTAGGAGCGATCGTTTTCCTCTACGTCTTCCACGAAGTCATCATCCAGAAGCTCACGATTTGGGCGATGCAGATCCAGAACGAGTATTTTCTATAGAGACTCCGAACGCGACCTATTTCCGGACTCTCGGAAAGAGTCCGATTCGAGCCGGCGCTTCCGCCGGCTTTACGGCGGAACGAGGCTCTGTTAGAAATCTGCTTTCCTCCCGCCCCGACCTGGGCGGGTTTTTTCGTTTCGCGGCGCTGCTTGCCGCGAGCGTCGATCGACGGCGGCGTCTGCCCGATGCGGTATCGGGGGGGAGCGTCCCGGGCGACCTGAAATCGCCCCCGGCGGCCCGGTGTCGCTCCTGATCGATCCGGCGCCCGCGCCCTGCGCCGCACAGGTCGCGCGCCTTCGTGGCGTGCGCGCCGAAAAGACTGCCGCCATGACGTCGACCGCTGCCGCGTCCGTCGCCCAGGAACTCTCCGCCGAGCGCGTGCTGGTGCTCGACTTCGGGTCGCAATACGCCCAACTCATCGCGCGGCGCGTCCGCGAACAGCAGGTCTACTGCGAGATCGTCCGGCACGACATCGACGTCAGCGCGATCGAGTCCAGAAAGCCGACCGGCATCATCCTCTCGGGCGGCCCTGCGAGCGTGAACGAGGAGGGCGCGCCGCGCTGCGACGCGAGGCTCTTCCATCTGGGGATCCCGGTCCTCGGCATTTGCTACGGGATGCAGCTCGCCTGCGACGAACTCGGCGGCAAGGTGGAGAGCGCGCCGGCTCGCGAGTACGGACGTTCCACCGTCAACGTGACGACGCCCGATTCGCTGTTCGCGAACTTCCCGCGATCGAGCCAGGTCTGGATGAGCCACGGCGATCAGGTCACGCTGATCTCCGAAGAGTTCGAGGCCCTCGCCAGGACGGAGACCTGCCCCTTCGCCGCGGTCAAGCACCGCCGGCTGCCGGTCTACGGCCTGCAGTTCCATCCGGAAGTGACGCACACGCCGCACGGCAAGGCGCTGCTACGCAACTTCCTGTTCAACGTCTGCGGCTGCACCGGCACGTGGAAGCTAGCCGACTTCGCCGAGCGCACGATCGCCGCGATGCGGGAACGGATCGGCGACGGGCGCGTGATCTGCGGTCTGTCGGGCGGCGTCGATTCGGCGGTCACCGCGGCGCTGCTGGTCAAGGCCATCGGCAAGCAGCTCAGTTGCATCCTGGTCGACAACGGCCTGCTGCGAAAGTCGGAGCAGGAGACCGTCGTCGCCGAGTTCACGGGCCACTTCAAGACCGACCTGCACGTCGTGAAGGCGGAGGAATACTTCCTGCAGCAGCTCGCGGGAATCACCGAACCGCAGGAGAAGCGCCGCCGGATCGGGCACGCGTTCATCGAATGCTTCCGGCAGGAGTCGGAGAAGATCGAAGGCGCCCGGTACCTGGCCCAGGGGACGCTCTATCCCGACGTGATCGAGAGCGGCGCCGCGGTCGACGGTCCTGCCGCGACGATCAAGCTGCATCACAACGTCGGCGGTCTGCCCGAGCAGCTCGGCTTCGAACTGGTCGAACCGCTTCGCGATCTGTTCAAGGACGAGGTCCGTCAGCTCGGCCTGGAACTGGGCCTGCCGGAAGAGATCGTCTGGCGGCATCCGTTCCCGGGTCCAGGGCTCGCCGTACGCTGCCTGGGCGAAGTGACGCGGGAGAAGCTCGACGTGCTCCGCGAAGCCGACGCCATCGTGGTGGAAGAGATCAAGGCCGCGGGCCTCTATCGCAGCACGTCGCAGGCGTTCGCGGTGCTGCTCCCCGTCCAGAGCGTCGGCGTGATGGGCGACGCCCGAACGTATGAAAACACGGTCGCCGTCCGGTGCGTGAACACGGACGACTTCATGACCGCCGACTGGTCGCACCTGCCGTACGAGCTGCTTGCGGAGATCTCGACGCGGATCATCAACGAAGTCCGGGGCGTGAACCGGGTCTGCTACGACATCAGCAGCAAGCCGCCCGCGACGATCGAGTGGGAGTGACCCCTCGATCGGATGGTTTCGCCTGATTCTTTTCCGGGCGAAGCGGCTCTTTCTTGACGGGCACGACGGGGGGCGCATTCTTCCGAGGCTCGGCGACGCGCGACATCGCCGATACTCGCACGAGCCGTTCGCTTTCTGCGGAGTATGGGGTCGACGACTTCCCTCCGCCTGACTGAGACGGGATCGGAATGGGCTGTGCCTGCAAGACCGGCAATCGCACGCTTGCGATCGTCGCCGCCAATTTGTTCGACGACTTCTCCGAGGTCGCTCAATACGCCGCGACGGCGGGCTGGGAACTGGCGCCCGACATGGACGCCGTCGTCGTGCCGCTCGGTCCCGACAGCCCGATCAAGTCGCGGTGCGAGCTCGAAAACCTCTGCCGCGGGATGGTCGAACCGGCGCGACTGGCCCGCCTGCGATGCGCGGCGCTGCAGCCGGGGCTTCCGCTGGTCGATCAGGTCCGTGCGTTGATGCACGCCGAGCCGCTGATCGGCGAGCGCCCGGCGCCGGCGACGCCGCTCCTGTCCATTCTGGAACAGCGGCGGATCGACACGTTCGTGCAGCCCGTGGTCACGGCTGCCGGCGACGTCTGGGGCTTCGAATGCCTGATGCGCGCGACGGATGACGCCGGCGCCCGCATCAGCCCCGCGCAGCTCATCGAATGGGCGCGGCGGGAGAACCTGATCTTCATGCTCGACCGCGTTTGTCGCGAGCGACACATCGAGCGCGCCAGCAGACTGCTTGCCGGGCGCGAACTGAAGGCGCTGATCAACTTCCTGCCGACCGCCATTTACGAGCCGGAGTTCTGCCTGCGGAGCACGATGGCCGCGGCGAAGCGGTTCGGTCTGGAATCGCGAAAGGTGATCTTCGAGGTCATCGAGTCGGAGAAGCTGACGGATTTCGAACATCTCGCCCGCATCATCGACGAGTACCGTCGCATGGGCTTCGGCGCGGCGCTCGACGACATGGGGAGCGGTTACGCCGGACTGGAACTGGTCGCCGCGCTCAAGCCGGACCTGATCAAGATCGACCGGGAAATCGTGCGCAACGCCCCGCGGTCTCCCTGGCACGCCACGATCTGCCGGATGCTGGTGCAACTTGCGCACGAGCACGGCAAGCTCGCGCTGGCCGAAGGGGTCGAGACGGCGGAAGAATCCGCGGCCGCGATCGACTGCGGCGCCGACCTGCTCCAGGGCTTCTACTTCGCGAAGCCCGTTGCCGCAGACGACCTCGAACGGATCGAAGACGCGCTCCTCCACCCCGCGATCGCCTGATTCGCGAATCGGCACGAGGCTTCATATTGCCGGCGGGATGCCTAGAATTCTCCCGGCATGAGCGAACTGCTGAAGGTCAACGACTGCGGAATTTACTGCGCGGCAGGCGATTTCTATATCGACCCGTGGCGCCCGGTTCCGCGCGCCGTCGTGACGCACGCTCATTCCGACCACGCCCGCTGGGGCTGCGGGTCGTACCTGACGACCGACGAAGGTCGCGGCGTCCTCGCCCGCCGCATGGGACGCGACGCCGTCATCGAGACGGTCCCCTACGGGCAGACCGTCACCATCGGATCCGCGACGGTTTCGCTCCATCCGGCGGGGCACATCCTGGGGTCGGCCCAGGTGCGGGTCGAAAGCGGCGGCGATGTCTGGTGCGTAACCGGCGACTACAAGATCGAACCCGATCCGACCTGCACGCCCTGGGAACCGGTCCCCTGCCGGACGCTGGTCAGCGAGTGCACCTTCGGCCTGCCGATCTATCGCTGGTCCGATTCGCGTGCCGTCTTCGCCGAGATCGACGAATGGCGCCGCCGCAACCGCGATCAGGGGCGGGTGAGCGTCCTGTTCGGCTATTCGCTCGGAAAGGCGCAGCGGCTCCTCGCGGGCGTCGATCCTTCGCTCGGCGCCATCTACTGCCATGGTTCGGTGCAGGCCCTGAACGCCGATTATCGCGCCGCCGGCATTCCGCTACCGCCGACGGAATACGCCGGGACGTACGACAAGAAGAAGGCCGAGGCGGGCGCCCTGGTCGTCGCGCCGCCGTCGGCGCTCGGCTCCTCCTGGATGCGACGCTTCGGCGAGGTTTCGACCGCCTTCGCCTCCGGATGGATGGCCGTCCGTGGCATGCGGCGGCGACGGAACGTCGACAAAGGCTTCGTCCTGTCGGACCACGTCGACTGGCCCGGTCTGGAAATCGCGGTGAAGGAATCGGGCGCCGAGCGGGTTCTGTTCACGCACGGCTCTACTTACGTGGCGAGCCGCTTCTTCACCGACAAGGGCATCGACGCCAGCGCGCTACAGACCGAGTACTCGGGCGAAGCCGAAGAGAGCGAAGGCGCGGCGGACGCGGACGTTCCGCCCGGCGATGGGGCTGGCGATGTTGCTGCCGAAGCGGCCGACTCCTCCGCCGACCGCGAAGAGACCTGAAGTTATGGAACGCTTCAGCCGGCTCTATCGCGATCTCGACGCGACGACGAAGACCAACGCGAAGGTCGACGCGCTCAAGGCCTACTTCGCCGAGGCGCCGCCCGAGGACGCCGCGTGGGCGATCTACTTTTTGTCGGGGCGCAAGATCAAACGCGTGCTGCCGACCCGCGATCTGGTCGATCGTTGCCGGCGCGTGACCGAACTTCCGGACTGGCTGTTCGAAGAGTCGTACGCCGCGGTCGGCGACCTGGCGGAGACGATTGCCCTGCTGCTCCCCTTCGAAGAACGGACCAGCGACCGGCCGCTCCATGAATGGGTCGAGGATGAAATCTCCGGGCTGCGGCATCTGGACGAGTCCGCGCGAGGCGACGCCATCGAACGAGCCTGGCGGGCCATGGACCGGTCACAGCGCTTCGTCTGGAACAAGCTGCTCACAGGCGAGTTCCGCGTCGGCGTGTCGCAGCGACTGGTGACGCGCGCGCTGGCGGAGAACGCGGGGCTCGACATCGCCGACGTGGCGCATCGGATGATGGGTCCGTGGGAGCCGACGCCCGCGTTCTACAAGCGCCTGCTCTCGGAGGATTCCGGCGACGTCGAGATCAGCCGGCCCTATCCGTTCTGCCTGGCCCATCCGCTGCAGGAAGAACCTGAGATTCTCGGCGACGTCGGCGGCTGGCTGGCAGAGTGGAAGTGGGACGGCATTCGCGCGCAGGCCATTCACCGTCGCGGAGAGATCTTCCTCTGGTCGCGCGGCGAGGAGCCCGTGCTGGAACAATTCCCGGAGTTGGCAGCCGATCTGCAACGGCTCCCGATCGGCACGGTGCTCGACGGCGAAGCGCTGGCCTGGAAAGATGACGCCGCTCTCCCCTTCGGCACGTTGCAGCGCCGGCTCGGTCGAAAGTCGGTCGGCAAGAAGCTGCTCGCCGAGGCGCCGATGGCGTTTCTCGTCTTCGATCTGCTGGAGTACGTCGGCGAAGACTGGCGCCAGAGACCCTTACGCGAACGCCGCGCGAAGCTGGAAGAACTGCTCGCGTCGCAGACGTTCGAGCGCTTCCGCCTCTCGCCCGTCGCGGTCGGCGAATCGTGGGACGCGCTGGCGGAACTTCGCCGGGAGAGCCGGGAGCGACGGACCGAGGGGCTGATGCTCAAGCGGCTCGACGGGCCCTACGACGCGGGGCGTACGACCGGCAACTGGTGGAAGTGGAAGATCGAGCCCTACACGATCGACGCCGTGTTGCTGTATGCGCAGAAGGGACACGGGCGCCGGGCGAACCTGTTCACCGATTACACCTTCGGCGTCTGGGAGAACCATCGCCTGGTTCCGTTCGCGAAGGCCTACTCCGGACTGACCGACGCCGAGATTCGCGAAGTCGACAAGTTCATCCGCCAGCATACGGTCGAAAAGTTCGGCCCCGTCCGGAGCGTGAAGCCGGAACTGGTCTTCGAACTCGGGTTCGAGAACATCCAGCATTCGACCCGTCACAAGTCGGGCATCGCCGTCCGCTTCCCGCGGATCCTCCGCTGGCGGAAGGACAAGTCGCCCGACCAGGCCGACTTCCTCGATACGGTGAAAAGCATGCTGCCCGACGGACCCTCGGGCGTCGCGAGCGAGGGAACGGCGTAACCCATCCGGCATGGCGAGCGGAGGGTGTAAGCCCTCCGTGGAAGAGCTTCTACGCTGTCGAACAAGTCACGTTCTCAGGACTGTCCGGACGCCCATGCGACGCGGGAAGGGATCGGCAGCGAAAGGTCGCCGCGCCGTCGAAGGCTGGTTCGCGTCGCACGGCTACAAGCCGTTCCCGTTTCAGCGTCGGGTCTGGGACGCGTACGCGTCCGGTAACAGCGGCCTGCTGCACGCCTCCACGGGCAGCGGCAAAACCTACGCCGTCTGGCTCGGGCCGGTCGCCGAGTGGCTCGATACCTGGTCGGGCGAGATGCCGAGCGGGAAGAACGCGTCCGAACCGCTCCGCGTCCTCTGGCTCACGCCGCTGCGAGCGCTCGCGCTCGATACGCTCCAGGCGCTGAAGCGTCCGATCGACGAACTCGGCCTCCCGTGGACGGTCGAGCCCCGCACGGGCGACACCTCCTCTTCGATGCGCAATCGTCAGCGCGAACGCCTGCCGACGGCGCTGATCACGACGCCCGAGAGCCTGAGCTTGCTGCTTTCCCGCCCCGACGCACGGGAAAAGTTCGCGACGCTGCAGGCCGTCGTCGTCGACGAGTGGCACGAACTCCTCGCGAGCAAACGGGGCGTGCAGGCGGAACTCTGTCTGGCCCGGCTGAAGCGCTGGCGACCCGAACTGAAGATCTGGGGGCTCTCCGCCACGCTCGGCAATCTACGCGAAGCCGCGAGGATTCTGCTCGGCCCCGACGCGATCGTCCACGACGAAGACGCTCCCGAAGAGACAGAAGCCGAGCGATCGGACCCGGCCAGCGAGGGCAGTCCGCTGCCGCGCCGGGCGGTTCTGGTCCATGGCCACGTCAAGAAAAAGCTGGTCATCGATTCGATCATCCCGAAGACGATGGAGCGTTTCCCCTGGGCCGGGCATCTGGGGATTCGCCTGCTGGAGGAAGTGGTCGCCGCGATCGACGATGCGAACACCTCGCTCGTCTTCACCAACACCCGTTCGCAGACGGAGATCTGGTACCAGCAGATCCTGGCCCGGCGCCCCGACTGGGCAGGTCGGCTGGCCCTGCATCACGGCTCGCTTGATCCGGAAGTGCGTGCCTGGGTCGAGGACGGCCTCCGGGCCGGATCGCTCAAGGCCGTCGTCTGCACGTCGAGCCTCGATCTCGGCGTCGATTTCTCTCCCGTCGAACGGGTCCTGCAGATCGGCAGCCCTAAGGGCGTCGCCCGGCTGGTCCAGCGGGCGGGCAGAAGCGGTCACCGCCCCGGCGCCGTCAGTCGAGTCACCTGCGTTCCGACGCACGCCTTGGAACTGATCGAGACCGCCGCGACGCGAACGGCGGCCATCGCCGGCAAGCTGGAAGGACGCGAAGGCGTTCGTTCGCCGCTGGACGTGCTGGCCCAGCATCTGGTCACGCTGGCGGTCGGCGAAGGCTTCGACGAGGCGAGCGCCTTCGACGAAGTCCGCTCGACCTGGTCCTATCGCGATCTGACGCGCGATGAGTGGGCCTGGGTCATTCAGTTTCTGGTGACGGGCGGTTCGGCGTTGACCGCGTATCCGGAGTATCGCAAGCTCGTCCTCCGCGAGGGGCGTTACTTCGTCGACGATCCGCAGGTCGCGAAGCGCCACCGACTCTCGATCGGAACCATCGTCAGCGACGCCGCGCTGTCGGTGCAGTTCGTCGGCGGGAAACGCCTCGGTACGATCGAGGAATCCTTCGTCGCCAGGCTGAAGCCGGGCGATCGCTTCACCTTCGCGGGGCGTCACTTGGAGCTGGCCTACGTCCGGGACATGAAGGTCTACGTCCGCGCGGCGAAAAACAAGGGAACGTCGGTTCCGCGCTGGATGGGGGGTCGGATGCCCCTTTCCTCGCAACTCGCGTCGGCCATGCGGGATCTGCTGGAACTCGCCCGGCAGGGAATCTACGCCGAGCCGGAAATGCGGGCCGTTCAGCCGCTTCTGGAACT
This sequence comes from Lignipirellula cremea, assembly GCF_056501455.1. Classification (NCBI taxonomy): domain Bacteria; kingdom Pseudomonadati; phylum Planctomycetota; class Planctomycetia; order Pirellulales; family Pirellulaceae; genus Lignipirellula; species Lignipirellula cremea. The sequence continues at coordinate 1,666,682 of NZ_CM151415.1, read as the reverse complement.
GCAGGCCGAGTGGTCGGCCATCCCGGGCACGAATCAGCTTCTGATCGAAAAGACCGAGTCGCGGGAAGGTTTTCACCTGTTCGTCTTTCCGTTCGCCGGTCGGCTGGTCCATGAGGGGCTGGCCGCGCTGCTCGCCTATCGCGTGTCGCGGATTCGCGCGATCACGTTCACGATGTCGGCCAACGATTACGGCATGGAACTGCTTTCGGATCAGGATCCTCCCGTCGACGAAGCGTTGGCCGCGGACTGGTTCGGGAGCGACCGACTCGACGACGATCTGCGGGGAAGTCTGAACGAGACGGAGATGGCGAAGCGCCAGTTTCGCGAGGTCGCCCGGATCGCCGGCCTCGTCTTTCAGGGTTACCCCGGCACGCGGATGACTTCGCGTCAGATGCAGGCGTCGACGGGCCTCTTGTACGACGTCTTCGCCAACTACGACCCTGACAATCTGCTGCTGCGTCAGTCCCGCAAGGAAGTGATGGAGCAGCAGCTTGAACGCTCGCGGCTCGCCTTGACGCTGGCCGCGATGCGGCAGTCGGAGATCCTGCTCAGGACGCCGCCGCGGTTCTCGCCCCTCAGCTTTCCGCTGACCGTCGATCGTCTGCGGGAGAAGCTTTCGAGCGAGAAGCTGATCGACCGCGTCCGTCGGATGACGCTTGCGCTCGAGAAGGCGGCCGGTCCCGAGAAGCAGCGTTCGCGTCGCTCTCGTACGCGATGAGGCCTCCTCGAAGTCGAACGAGGCAGAAATTCGCCCGGAAGCGAGCGATCGAGCCTTGCGGCGCCTTGACCATGTTTCGTCGCTGCGATTAGCTATCGGGCAGGCGCCGGCGCCGACGCTGAATTGGCGGGCGACGACGCGGCTGGAAACGGATTCGACGTCGAACAGGAGTTCAGACATGACCATCGTGCGTACGGGCAGCAATCAGAAGTTCGCCAACGGTTGGGAATCGGCGTTCGGAGGCGCGAAGAAGGCGACCGCGCCGACGCCCGCCAAGAAGTCGGCGAAGAAGTCCGCGCCGAAGAAGTCGACGACGCAGAAGGTTTCCGCCGCCGCGCCCGCGAAGAAGAGCGTCACGCAGAAGACCGCCCCCAAGACCGCCCCCAAGGCCGCGCCGAAGAAGGCCGCCGCCGCGAAGCCGACGACCCAGAAGGTCGCGCCCGTGAAGAAGGCTTCGGCCAAGAAGGCGGCTCCGAAGAAGAGCGTGACGAAGAAGGCCTCGCGCTAGAGTCTGACAGCGCGGTTCAGTATCTTCTCCTTCGGGTGGCGCTGGCTCTGCCAGTGTCGTCCCTGTTCAGGCTCAACCTGCTGGATGAACCGGTTTCCGCTGCACACTGGCGGAGCCAGTGCCACCCGAGAAGAGCGGAACTGATGACGAACAGACCCAGCACAAAAGAGACACTGCGTGAACTTCGCCCCCTACTTCGACGCGGCTTATCCTTACGCGGACTTTCTGGAGAAGTACGGCACGCCGCCGCAACGCGATAACTGGCGAGCCGTCTACGACCGGGCGAAGCTGACGACCGAACAGCAGGCGACGCTGGCTCGCTTCAAGCGGCGGATGCAGGTTCTCTGCTTCGCCGGGGCCTGGTGCGGCGACTGCGTCGATCAGTGCCCCCTGCTGCAGAAGATCGCCGAAGCGACGCCGACGATCGACCTCCGCTTCGTCGATCGCGACGCGGACGAAGCGCTGAAGACGGAGATGTCTCTCTGCGGCGGCGCCCGGGTGCCGCAGGTCGTCTTCCTGGACGAAGAGGGGCAGTTCGTCGGTCGCTACGGCGATCGGACGCTGGCCAAGTACCGGACGCTGGTCGCCAAGCTCGACGGCGCTACCGGGGCCCATCTCCCCGGCGCGGGCTGTTCGACGGGTCTGTTCGGCCCCGAAGATGAACTTCTCTCGGCGACGCTGGCCGAGTGGTTTCAGGAAATCGAACGGATCCAGTGGATGCTCCGCACGAGCGCCCGACTGCGGCAGAAGCACGGCGACTGAGCCATGGGGGCAGGAAAGCGGTGACGGCCTTCGCCTCCTAAACGCTGCCCCTGCCGGGATTAAAGCGAAAGTTCGATCAAGGAAGCCCTTCGCGAAGGGAGGGGACAGGGGTACGATTGTGGATCGCGCCCCCGCCGGCGATTCGCCGCTCCCTGTCGCTGTCCGTCGCTGCTGATGACCCAACTCCCCGTCATTTCCTCCCCCGCTCCGCAGATCTCCGCTGGGGGGACGAAGGGAACCTATGCCTTCGTCAGTCTCGGCTGTCCCAAGAATCTGGTCGACAGCGAGAAGATGCTGGGACTGCTCCAGATCGACGGCTACAAGCTGGTCGCCGAGCCGACGCCGGGTACCGATTTCGTCATCGTGAACACCTGCGGCTTCATCGAACGCGCCCGGACCGAGTCGTTCGCCGCGATCGACGAGATGCTGGAACTGAAGCGCCAGGGGAAGATCAAGGGCGTCATCGTCTCGGGCTGTCTGGCCGAGCGGCAGAAGGAAGCCCTGCTCGACGAGCGGCCCGACATCGATTCGCTGATCGGCGTCTTCGGTCGGGACGAGGTGACCAAGATCGCCGACCGGCTGCTCGGTCTGCAGGAAGAACAGCGCTCGATCTTTCGCCCTGCTCCGATCCGGGCGCTCTCCGACGCCAATCGTCTGCGCATCACGCCGCAGCACTTCGCCTATCTGAAGATCTCGGAAGGCTGCGATCGGCTTTGCACGTTCTGCGCGATTCCGAAGATGCGCGGCAAGCACGCCTCGAAGCCGATCGAGGCGGTCATCGCCGAAGCGGAGGAACTCGCCGCCTCGGGCGTTAGAGAATTAGTGATCGTCGCGCAAGATACGACCTATTACGGGATCGATATCTACGGCGAACCGCGGTTGCGTGAATTGCTCACGCGGCTGGAACAGGTGGCGGGGCTCGACTGGATCCGGCTGATGTACTTCTATCCGATGTACATCGATCAGCCGCTGATCGAGACCATCGGCGCCAGCGACAAGATCCTGCCCTACATCGACATGCCGCTGCAGCACATCGACGACACGATGCTGCGGCGGATGAGCCGTCGCGTCACGCGTGCGGCGACCGAAAAACTGATGGACGACCTCCGCAAGGGGATTCCGAACCTGACGCTCCGCACGACGTTCATCACCGGCTTCCCCGGCGAAACCGACGAGCAGTTCGAGACGCTGAAGCGCTTCGTCGAGAAGCAGGCGTTCGAACACGCGGGCGTCTTCACGTATTCTTTCGAGCCCGATACGCCCGCCGCGCGGCTGGACGGTCACCTGCCCGAGGACGTGAAGGACGCGCGTCGCGAGGCGCTGATGGAAGTGCAGCAGGAACACGTCTTCGCGCGGAACGATCGCCTGATCGGTCAAACCGTCGACGTGATCCTGGATCAGGGCGTGCCCGGCGAAAGCGGCGTCTGGCTGGGACGGACCGGCTCCGACGCTCCCGACGTCGACGCGGTGATTTTCGTCACCGAAACCGACGAGGAACTCGCCCCGGGACGAATCGTTCCGACCGAGATCGTCGCGTATCAGGATTACGACCTCATCGGCGCCGCGGTCGGATCGTCGCGGTAGTTCGATTCTTGTAGGGCAGGCGCCCCGCCTGCCGTCGCGTCGGCAAGCAACTAAACGGCAGGCGGGCGCCTGCTCTACGGGATTCGTTGCAGCACGATCAGGCAGGTTCGCGATGACGTCTCCTTCCGCTCGCGACCTGACGATCCTGCAGCAGGCGACGACCGCGCCGAATCTGATCACCTGGGCGCGGTTCTTCGTCGCGATCGCCGTTTTCGTGCTGCTCTCCTTCGAGCATTACCTGGCCGCGACGGTCTGCTTCGTGATCGCCGCAGGCACCGACTGGGTCGACGGCTGGCTCGCGCGGAAGACCGGCCAGGTCAGCAAGCTGGGGCGGATTCTCGATCCCTTTTGCGACAAGTTCCTGATCTGCGGCGTCTTCGTCTATCTGGCCGCGATTCCCGGCTCCGGCGTCGCTGCGTGGATGGCGGTGACGGTGCTCTCGCGAGAGCTGCTGGTGACCGCGCTACGCAGCGTGATCGAGAAGGAGGGAGGCGACTTCTCCGCCGTGATGTCGGGCAAGCTGAAGATGGTTTTTCAGTGCGCCGCCGCGGTCGCGAGTCTGGTCGCGCTCTCCTGGAGTCAGATTCCGGAAGCTGACGGAATAGTTCCCCCGTGGCTCGGCTGGACCGTCGCGGTTCTGGTCTGGCTCGCCATCGGATCGACGGTCTACTCGGGGCTCGTCTACGTCGTGAGCGCGGCGAAGATGCTTTCGCGCCCGGCTCCCTGACTGCGATTGAGCGCCGGTCGCCGGCCCTGTCCCGTCGAACGTTTCTCGTCCCTGCCAAGAACCTTCCGCCGTGTCGACCCAGCAGCTCGTCGCCGCGGGGATACTGCTTTCGGCGCTCGCGTTCTCGCTGGCCGTCACGGCTGCGATCGCCGCGCGACGGATGGCGACGCTGGGAGAGCTGGTCCCCTATCAGCCCGGTCCGCGGGCGAAGACGGGCCTGCTCGAATTCGTCGTCGCGTTCGCCGCGCTCCTCGCGGGGCAGCTCGTCGGCGTCAGCGTCGCGAGCTGGTTCGCCGGATTGGGCGCCGGACCCGCGACTCCCGTCGTCGCTGCTCAAGCCCTCGACGACGCGAATCCCCAGATCGCGTCCGCCCGGCGTCTCGACGTGCCGACGCTGGTCGGAGCCTCGGCCGGCGCTCTTCTGGCCGTGCTGGCGATCTACGTTCTGTGGCGGTTCGTGCTCGACCGCGGACCGCGTGCGCTTGCAGGCTCGAACAGGATCTCGACGTTCGGCTCCGACGTCGGGCTGGGCTTCTGGGCGTTCGCGATCTCGGCGACGCCCGTGTACGGCCTGCAGGCGCTCCTGATGCAGGTCTACCCGCAGCGGCACGCGGTCATCGACCGTCTGGAAAGCGGCATCGATCCTGGCATCTTCGCCGCCGCCGCGTTCGCCGCCGTGATCGCCGCGCCGCTGACGGAAGAGATCGTCTTCCGCGGCTTTCTGTTGACGGCGTTCGCACAGGTTCGCCGTGGCCTTCCGGGACCATGGATCCGCGGGCTCTTCGGCGATATCGGCTCGCCGCAGGATCAGCCGGACGAAGCCGAGAAGAGGCCGACCTGCGAATCGCCGCTCGAATTCCGCCAGCGAGGCGGAACGCTGCGCGAAGGCTTTTTTCGAACGGTCTCCGGCATCGGATCCTTCCCGGTCGTGGCGAGTTCCGCGGTGTTCGCCCTGCTCCATCTGGGTCAGGGTCCGGCGCCCATTCCGCTGTTCCTGTTCAGCTTGATGCTGGGCTATCTCTATCGGCAGACGGGGCGTCTGACGCCGAGCGTCGTCGCCCACTTCGCGCTCAACGCCACGACGATCCTGCTGACCGGGCTGAGCGCGCTCGACCAGGCGTCCGATCCGACTCGGCCTGCCGAGCCGTCCCCCGTCGTTCGATCGATCGACGATTCTTCGGATGAAGCGACGCCGAACCTGCGCGTTTCCGACCCGGAAACTGCTCCCGCAGCGGAACGGCTTCGTTGACCGCCCGCCCGTCCGTTTTTAGGATGGGGTTGTCGCCGTAAGGTACGTTCGCGACGGTTCCCTCGTTCTTCGCCGAACGTTTCGTCCGCCAGAGAAGCGTCATGTCCCTCGGTCTCTCCCGCATTCTCTGCGGCGTCGCGCTCGCGTCGTCGGCGTTTTCGATCACGCTCGTCGCTCAACCTCCGGGTCGCCGTCCTGCGGTTCCGCCCCCCGCGACTCGCCCCGAAGCCCCTCCTGCGACGACCGATCCGGTCAAGCCGCCGGATACGACTCCGGTCAAGCCGCAACCGGGGCAGCCCGTGACGGCTCAGCCGAGCGACGAGGAGCCGAAGATCCCTGCGCCCGAGGAGATCACGCTCGATACGGACGACCGGGTTCTGCTGCGTGCGACCTGGTTTCCCGGCTCGCTGGGGAAGCAGTCCGTGCCGATCATTCTGCTGCACGACGGTCGCGGCAACCGTACGCAGATGACGCCGCTGGCGAAGTACCTGCAACTCCAGGGTCACGCCGCGCTGGCTATCGACGTGCGCGGATTCGGCCAGTCGACGAGCTCCGCGCTCAATCCGTCCCTGAAGATCGATCACGAGAAGTTCCGCGGGCCCGACTGGCTCGGCATCGTTTCGCAGGACATCGAAGCGGCGAAGCGCTTCCTGCGGGACCGCAACAACGCGGGCGAGCTGAATATCGAAATGCTCACCATCATCGCCGCCGGCGAATCCTCCGCCGCCGCGCTGAACTGGGCCGTCCAGGACTGGAGCTGGCCCGATCTGCTTAACCGCAAGCAGGGGAAGGACGTCAAGGCTCTCGTGCTGCTGTCGCCTGAACGGAAGTGGGAAACGATCAACTGCACGGCAGCGCTGACCCATCCGTCGACGGGCTTCATGTCCTTCCTGATCGCGGTCGGAGCCGAGACGCGCAGCGCGGCCTCCGAAGCGGACAAGTTTTATGCACAACTCGAGAAGTCGCATCCTGCTCCGCCGGACGCGGAAGGGGACGACAGCCGCAAGACGCTGGTGCAGATCGAAGTCCCGACCAAGGTTCAGGGCGCCCAGCTCATCGATCCGCGGCTGCGGCTCGGCCTGGAACGCAGCATCGGCAAGTTCATCAAGGAAAAGCTGAGCGACAACGCCGCGCTCTACGCTTGGCGCGATCGCAGCCCGAACGCTCCTTGAGCGCGCTGGTTCCTGAGGCGAGGCGTGCCGGTCCAGCGGCGACTCACGCCATCCGCAGCAGTTCGAGCGTCTTGCGGCCGAGGCGTTCGAGCGACGCGTTCGCCTGCTCTGCGGCGTCGCCGCTTCCGTCGGGCGAGTTGTCGTCCGGGTCATCCATGCCGACGTCCACCAGTCGCGAGCGTTCGCCGTCGTGCCAGTGGGCGCAGTTGCGGCCCCCCTTCTTCGACGCATAAAGCGCCGCGTCGGCTCGGGCGAGCGTCTGGTCGCCGATCTCGCTGGCCATGGAGATCGCCGCGCCGATGCTGACGGTCATTCGCAGTTCGCGTCCGTCCGGCAACGGAAGCGGGTTCGATTCGACGACGACGCGGACCTTCCGGGCGAGCGTCCTGACGTCGGCGACCTTCGCGTTCGTGACGAGCAGGGAAAACTCCTCGCCGCCGTATCGGGCGAGCAGCGAGTCCTCAGGGACGACCGACCGAAGCAGGGCCGCGACATGCTGCAACGCCCGGTCGCCGATCGGATGGCCGAAGACGTCGTTGAGGTTCTTGAACCGGTCGAGATCGATCATCAGGATCGCGAAGGGGCGACCGCTGCGACGCCAGAGTTCCGATTCGACGGCCAGAGCTTCGTCCAGCGAACGACGGTTCGCGACTTCCGTCAGCGCGTCGGTCCGCGCCTGGCGCAGGACCTCCGTCAAGGCGACGGTCTGCTCGTGAAGCTGTGCTTCGGTATGCGCGATCTTGCGGCTGAGCTCCGCGTGCCGGCGTCGCATCGCCGCCTCGTCGGCAGAGGGAACTCCGCGGGCGATCGCGCCGGCGTCGGGCTTGGATCCCTGAGCGAGCGTCGCCTCCCAGCCCTGCATCGCCTGGCGGTGTTCTGCCACGAGCCGCTGCAACTCTTCCGCGTGGCTCTGGAGCGAGGCCAGTCCCTTACTCGCGACCTCGTCGAGTTCGGCGGCCGGTCGCGGATCGGACGCGATCCTGACAGACCGGCCCAGCCAGAAACCGAGCGCAAGACCAGCCAGCAGCAGCCCGGCTCCGCCGACGGCGCCGAGAGCGAGAGCGGTCACCAGAACGTCGGCGTTCGTCGGCAAGGCAGGAGGACTTTCCGAAAATGCGGCGCGAATCGGGCGAGCGAACGACTGCGGAGCGCCGCCCGGTCGTTATTTCCGAAACGACTGGACGTCGGATGCCGAATCGCTTCTTCGCCCCCGTCTGCGGAAGAGGGCGCGCACGCGGGAGGCGGTATGGTTCAGTCTAGTACGGAAAGAGCGCCCGCGACCTGATCCAGTATCCGGAATGGCCGACGCGGCGAGAGGCCGTGGCCGCTTCGACCGTCCTGGCAAGGATCTCGCGGCGCGATCCCGGCAGTCCCTAGAATCGTAAGCGTCGCGACGAACGAACCGCACAACACGGACGGCAGATCGATCATGCAGATCCTGGTCTTCGAAGATCGACGCGTCGATCGCCTCTATCCCTCGTCCTGTGCGCGTCCTGCGTACTCGCTGAGCTGCGCGGGCGAGACGCTCGCCGACTGGCTCGACCGACTGCCGTCGCAGCGAGTCGTCGCGCTCGTCCGGCCTCATCTGCAGGCGGTCGCCGCGTTCGATCGACCGGCTTGGAACGTCGCTTCGGGCTCGGCCTCGCTCGACGGAGCGGGGCCGACGCTCTTCGTCAACGCGCGCCTCGTCCCCTCGGCCAGCACGTTTCGCCGGCTGTCGCAGATCGTCGCCGACGGCCGCGACTGCGTGCATTGGAGCGGCGAAGAGGTCGCCTGCGGACTCGCCGTCGGGAAGAAGCCTCCGTCGCCGATCGAGGCCGCCCGCATCGGCGACTTCTTTCGACTGGCCGGCGTCAAAGGCGCCGCAGCGTCAGAGCCTGCGGCCTCCGGATCGAACGGCGATGTCGACGCCTGGCCGATGCTCGAGTATCCCCATGACGTCGTGCGGCACAACCTTTCCGCGTTCGGCGAGAACGTCGAGGCCCGTATCGCCCGCGGCGCCTACCGGCAGCTTCAGGACGGTCTGTTCGTGGCGGAGAACGTGAAGCTCGGCGAGTACCTGACCGTCGACTGCGCGGCCGGCCCGATCGTCGTCGAAGCGGGCGCGTCCGTCGGCCATTACTGCTTTCTGCGGGGACCTGCCGTGATCGGTCGGGGCGCCCGCGTCATCGAGCACTCCGCGATCAAGGACTCCGTCTCGCTCGGCCATACGACCAAGGTGGGCGGCGAAGTCGAAGCCAGCGTCATCGAGCCGTACACGAACAAACAGCACTACGGCTTCCTGGGGCACAGCTATCTGGGAAGCTGGATCAACCTCGGCGCCGGGACGTGCAATTCGGACCTGAAGAACACCTACGGCGAGGTCAAGATCGAGTACCGCGGTAAAAAGGTCTCTACCGGCATGCAGTTCATCGGCTGCGTCATCGGCGACTATTCGAAGTCGGCCATCAACACGGGCATCTTCACCGGCAAGACCGTCGGCGTCTGCAGCATGGTGTACGGCTTCGTCACCACCAACGTCCCCAGCTTCGTGAACTACGCCCGGCTGTTCGGTCAGGTGACGGAATTGCCCGTGGACGTGATGGTCTCTACGCAGAAGCGGATGTTCGCGCGGCGGAACGTGGAGCAGCGCGACCACGACGTCCGGCTGCTCCACGACATGTACGACCTGACCCGCGACGAGCGACAAATCGCCGGCGAACCCCTCTCCCTGTGACCGGCGCGGGCGAACTCGCCCTCCGACCCGGACGACTTGAATCTGATTCAAGTCAGCTTGAGCAGGATCGGCGGCGACGATTTCGACCGCTTCAGTTAGGATAAGTCGGCGGGAAGCACGATCCGATGAAGTTGATCCCGCCTGCGTTCCCCTCGTAATCACGCGACCATTCTCTCCATGCTGCAGCAGACCTATCGTCCCGGGCGAGTCGGGATCTCCTTCGAACTCTTCCCTCCGAAGACGGACGAGGGGGTCGATCAGCTCATGGAGCAGGTCGGGCGGCTGATGGAGTTCGCGCCCGACTATCTGACCTGCACCTACGGGGCGGGCGGTTCGACGCGGGACAAGACGCTCGACATCGTCACCCGGCTGAAGAAGGAGTTCCGCGTCCCCGTCGCGTCGCACCTGACGATCGTCGGCACGACCGTGGACGGCCTCCGCGATTACCTGGGAACGGCCCGAGATCGCGGAGTCGACGCCATCGTGGCGCTCCGCGGAGATCCGCCCAAGAGCGATCCGCATTTCCGCCCCATCGACGGCGGCTTTCGGTACGCGAACGAACTGGTCTCCCTGATCGCGGCGGAGTTCCCCTCGTTCGGGGTGGCCGTGGCAGCCTATCCGGAGACGCACCGGGAGGCGACGTCGACCGACGACGACCTGCGGAATCTGAAGACCAAGGTGGACGCCGGCGCCGACGTCGTCATCACCCAGCTCTTCTACGACAACGCCGATTTCTTCGAGTTCCGCGAGCGTTACGACGCCGCGGGCATCAAGGCGCCGCTCGTCCCCGGGATCCTGCCGGTCACGAGCCTGGCCCAGATCAACCGCATCGCCTCGCTCTGCGGCGCCAAGCTGCCCGCGGCGTTCTGCGAACGACTGGCCGCGGCGGAAGGGGACGAAGAGCGTCAGGCCGCGATCGGGATCGAGTTCGCGACGCAGCAGGTGCAGGAACTGCTTGATTCCGACGTTCCGGGCGTCCACTTCTACGTGCTGAACCGTTCGCACGCGACGTCGGAGATCCTCCGGAATCTCGACCTGCGCGCGACCCAGCCGCTGAAATAGCCCCCCTAACGAGAGGGTTCGCTGCTACGGTCGGACGACGTCGCCGTGCGGAATCATCCGGTCGTCGCTGCCCCATCGTCGCCGTTTGCCAAAATCGCCTAGCCCGTCTCTTGCGGCGAGAGCGGTGCAGCGGCGTTCGCCCCGCCGATAACTACAATTGCGGCGACGCCGGCGGATCGTCTGCCCGTGCGCCGACGCGGTCGCCGGACTCGACGGCCCGGATCCGTCTTGGTCCGGGCGGAAAGTCCGGCATAGGATGAAGGCTGGCGGGCCGTACCTGGCTCCGCGAATTGGACGCGACACGACGTCGGACGGATTCGACGTCAGATCAGGCGAAAGTTCATGGACGGACTGGCGCGTTACGCTGCCTGGAGTTGCGTCGTCGTCGCATACGGCGTCGCCCTCCCGCTCTGCGCCCAGACGGCCGACGAGCGATTCGAGGTCGCCTCGTCCCACTATTCCCGCGGCTGGTATGAACGGGCCGCCGAGAGCTTCGGGCAGTTCGCCGAAGCCTTCCCCGACGACCCCCGCGTCGCCGACGCCCGATTCTTTCAGGGCGAATCCGCGCTCGCGGCGGATTCTCTGGAAGTCGCGCAATCAGCCTTCGAAGCCGTCGCGGAAGCATCGCCGGAGGCGGATCGGCTGGCCCACGCGGAGTTCCGGCTGGCGGAGATCGCCTTCCGGCAGGAACGCTACGACGATGCCGCCGCCGCCTACTCCGACTTCGTGCAGGCTCATCCGACGCACGCGTTCGTGTCGAGCGCCGCGATGCAGGCGGGACACGCTTACTGGAAACGAGGCGCCTTCGCCGACGCTGAGGCGGCGTATCGCGACGGCCTGACGCGATCGACCGAACCGAACGTCGCCCAGGAGTTTCGGGTCGCCCTTGCGCGGACCTACGCCGCGCTGAATCGGTACGCCGACGCCGTCCGCTTCTACGAGACCGTTCTATCGACGCTGCCGGCGGACGCCGAGAGCGCCCTGCTTCGGCTGGAACTCGCCGAGTGCCGCTTCGCGACCGAGGAATTCGCCGACGCGGCAGAAGCGTTCGCCGCAGCGTTCGACGCGACGGACGATCCCGCCGCGCGGACGCCGATCGCCGAACGCCGCGTCGAGGCCCAGCATCGGGCCGAAAGTTGGCAGGCGCTGTGCGATTTCGCCGCGTCGGAAGCCGGCAAGTCGGCGCTGGAGAAGTCGCCCGCGGCGCTGGAACGCTACGCCGACGCGCTCGATCGGCTGTCGCGGCCCGAAGAGTCCAAAGAAGTTCGACGGCGATTGCTGCAGGGCCAGTTCGCCGCGTCGTTCCGGGCGGAAGCGCTTCGCCGGCTCGCGCTGTCCGCGTTCGAGGCCCGCGATGCGGAGCAGGCGCTGTCGCTCTGCGACAAGCATGCGGACCTGCTGCCCCTCGCTGATCCCGACGCCGCGCTTCGCTCGCGGATCGCTCGCGAGCATCTGGATGCCGGCGTTCCCGAAAAGGCGGAAAGCCTCCTGCGGGAGTGCCTCGCGATCGAGGGGCTGTCCCAGGAATCGCGGGCGTATCTGCTCTACGATCTGGGCGTCGCCTGCGCGAAGCAGGATCAGCCGCAGCGAGCGCTCGAAGCGTTCGGCCAGGCCCCGACCGAGGCGCCTAAGGACCTCGCCAAAGCGATCGCCCTCGCGGCAGCGGATGCGGCGACCTATGCCGGCGACTGGACGCTGGCGGAGGAGTATCTCCGGCGATACGAATCGCTCGACGAAGTCGCTCCGCCGGAAGGCGTTCGCCGCAGGCTGTTCGTCGCGGTCGCGAACCAGGGGAGCGACGATGCCGAGGCCGCGCGCCTGCTCCGTTCGCTGAAGGTCACGAACGAAGCGGACGCTTTCTTCTGGAAAGCTCTCGATCGCTTTCTGACGCGTGCCCAGAAGAGCGATCCGCCTCTCTTCGCCGAATTCGACGGACTGCGTCAGACAGCCGCTGCGCCGGATGCCGTGCGCGCCGGCACGCAGATCGAAGCGGGTTTCGCCGCGATCGCAGAGGGCGACGTGACGAGCGCGAAGAAATCGTTCGAAACGGCGCTGCGACTGGCGCCGGAAGGTCCCATCGCTCGCGACGCCGCCTGGGGTTTGCTGGAAGCAGCCGTGCAGGAAAGCGATCTCGCGGCGGTCGATGCCCAGATTCAACGACTGACGAATCTGAAAAGCGACGACGACCGATTGCGGCAGGCGAGTCTGCTCCGTTCCCGCGCGCTTCACGCGTCGGGCGACGTGAACGAAAGCGCCGCGGAACTGAAGCGCCTGATCGCTCAGCTCGACGACGACGAAACGGATGCGAATGCCGAAACGCGGACCGCGCTCCTTCCGCTGGCGCTCTTCGACCTGGCGGAGCGGCTGACGGAATCCGAACAGGACGCCGACGCGACCGAGGCGTTCGCGCGAATCGTCGCCGAGTTTCCCGATTCGCCGGTCGGAGCCGACGCGGCCTATCGACTGGCGGAAGCGGCGTATCGGGCGGAGCGAACGGAAGAGTGCGAGCAGGCGCTCGCCGATCTGCTCGCGCGGAATCCGCGATCGGAGCTGGCGTCGCACGCCTGGTACCTTCGCGGGCAGAACGCCGCGCGGGAGGAGGCCTGGGATCGCGTCGTCTCGTCGATGGAGACGCTGCTGGCCGCGGCTCCGGAAAGCGTTCTCGCTTTCGAGGCTGAGTACTGGATCGCCGAGGCGAAGTTCCGGCAGAAGGACTTCGCCGGCGCCGGCGCTCGCTTCGATGATCTGTCCGGAAAGCTCGGCGAGAACGAACCGGCATGGAAGGGAATGATCCCGCTCCGCCGGGCGCAGATCCTCGCCGCGGGGTCGAAGTTCGCCGACGCGCTCGCGCTGCTGTCGTCGTTCGACGAGAGCTTCCCTGACTTCCGCCAGCGACACGAGGTCGACTATCTCCGCGGACGATGTCTCGCGCGGCTGGGACGGTTCGAAGAGTCCCGCGCCGCGTTCGACGCCGCGATTCGATCTCCCTGGGGAAGCGCGGGCGAGATCGCCGCGATGGCCCAGTGGATGATCGGAGAGACCTACTTCCATCAGGAGCGGTTCGAGGACGCGATCGCCGCGTACGACCTGGTCGAGGCGAAGTACGACTTTCCGAAGTGGCAGGCGACCGCGCTGTTGCAGGCCGGGAAGTGCTACGAACGTCTGAACAAGTCCGACGAAGCGGCTCGCAACTACGCCTACCTGATCAAGAACTACGGCCAGACGCCGCTCGCCGAAGAAGCGAGCAAGCGTCTGCGCACCACGTCGAATCGTCCGCGTCAGGCGCTTCGCCACGCGGAACTGAAATAAGAGGGCAAGCGATGCGTCACTCCTATCGAGCCGTTTCGACGATCGTCGCCGCTTCGATCGCGCTCGTCGCAATCGCGGCGATCTCGTCGACGCTATCCAGTTCCGCCGCCGCGCAAACTCCCGCGGCAGTCGATGCAGGCGCGGCGCAAGTCGACGGCCCGCAGCCCGAGGGGCTCGATGCCGCGGCCGGAGAAATCGCGGCGGCGCCTCCTTCGCGGAACCTGTTGCAGATCATCTACGCCGGCGGGCCGATGATGGTCCCGATCCTGGGCTGTTCGTTTCTGCTCTGCGTCTTCGTCTTCGAGCGCTTCATCATGCTACGCCGGGGCCGGGTCATTCCGCGCCCGTTCGTGAAGCGGTTCCTCGAACAGCTTCGCGAAGGCCAGCTCGATCAGGAATCGGCGCTCGAACTCTGTCAGGAGAACAAGAGCCCGATCTCGACCATCTTCGCCGGCGCGCTGCGTCGCTGGGGCAAGCCCGCGGTCGAGGTCGAACAGGCGATTCTCGACGAAGGCGAACGCGTCGCGAACGGCCTAAGGCGGTACCTGCGGCTGTTCAACGGCATCTCGACTCTGACGCCGCTGCTCGGTCTGCTCGGGACCGTGTACGGCATGATTCACTCGTTCAATTCGATCGCGTCGGCCTCGGGAATGGGCAAGCCGGAGTTGCTCGCCGCGGGCATCGGCGAAGCGCTGATCACCACGGCAGGCGGCCTCACGGTCGCGATTCCCGCGCTGATCGCGTACCTGTTCTTCGTCGGCAAGGTCGACGGCATGGTCGTCGAGCTCGATTCGCTCGGTCAGGAAGTCGTCGGCATCATCGCGTCGGACGGGTGGGAGAAGGTCTCGACCGAGAAGACCAGGCGCCGGAGCAAGGCCGCTGCCGCCTGATCGTCTCGCCGCCCGATAGGGCGAAACGGCTAGCGGGGGCATGCAGCGAAGGATCGCGAAGGAACAGGGACAGGACGCCATGCCGCTCAAGACGCTCCGGGACGAGCAGCCTTCGATGAACCTGACGCCGATGATCGACGTCGTGTTCCTGCTGCTTATCTTTTTCATGGTCGCCACCCGCTTCGCCGACGCCGAACGGAACATCGAACTGCAGGTTCCGACGGTCAAGAGCGCGGGCGCGATGACGCCTCCGCCGGACAAGCGAACGGTCCACGTGCGCCGCGACGGCTCGATCGCGCTCGACGAACGCGAAGTCACGAGCGACGAACTCAGAACCGCGCTCGCCCAGGCGATTCAGGAATATCCGATGACCGGCGTCGTCGTGCGCGGCGACGGCCAGGGGTCGTTCCAGAACGTCGCCGACGCGCTGGCCGCCTGCCGCGAAGCCGGCATCTCCGACCTGGGCATCACGGTCCGCATCGCCGACGGCGGACCGGCGGAAACAGGAGCGACGCGACGATAAGCTCGTTAGCGGAACAGTATTGACGACGACCGAATCGGAACGGGACGAACTTGGACGTACGCGACTTTCTTCTCCTGGCGGAGACGACCTGGATCCACTGGATTCAGGAGCGTGCGCTCGCGATCGTGCTGCTCGTCGGGGCGCTCGCCGTCGCGATTCTGCTGCTGGTGACGCTCGTCACGCGGTGGGGTCAGTCCCGGGCGATGACGAACTGCGTCATCATCTCGGTGATCGCCCATCTGCTGCTGGTATTCGTCGCGTACGGAACGCAGCTTCTTCAGCCGCAACCCCTCCCGCCCGGCTACGGCGGAGAGATGAAGCTGTCGCTGGTCGAAGAGGGCGAGGCCCAATCCAGGTCAGCGCATGCGAGCGACGCGCAGCCATGGGAAGAGACCGAAATCGCCTCGACGGTCGAACCGCCCCTCCCCACGCCGGAACGTCCCGCGCCGGAGCCTCCGTCGCCGATCGAAGGGGCGAGCGAACGCGAACCGCTGGAACTGCCGACGGCGCCCCTCTCGGAGAAGATTGCCGAGTCGACCGTCGAGCTTCCCCCCGTGAAGTCGACGACGCCGGATGAAGGTCCCGCGCCTTCGGATCGCACAGAAACGGCCGGCGCGCCGACGCTCCCGGCCGCACGTCTGGCTCTGCCGGCGACGGCGCCGCCGCTGATTCCCCCGGCCGCGATGGAACCGAAGCAGCCTCAGGAAGCGCGACTGGCCGAGAAGATGCCTCCGCCGCTGATGCCGGAGGTTCCTCGTTGGGAGCCTGCGCGACCGCCGCTGGAGGCGCTGTCGCCGCGGACGCTCGAATCGATGGAAGCGCTGGAACTCGAAACGCCCGACGCGACGGCGATGGGATCGACGCCGTCGGAGCTAGCCGCGCTCGCGCCCTCGGTGACGCCCCCGGCGCTTCTGCCGGTCGAGCAGTCGCCGACGGAACCCGTGGCCGTTCCGCGCGAAGTCCTGCTGGAGCGCTATCTGAACGAGGCGCCGACCCGGCGGCTGGGCGACGGGGAGATCATGCCCGAGCCTTATCGCTGGCGCCTGTCGGAGAATCGCCCGGAGATCGCGGCGGCGTCAGGCGGCAGCGAAGAGACGGAAGAGGCCATTCGCCGGGCGCTGGAGTGGCTCGCCTCCGTTCAGGAACGCGACGGAAGCTGGAGCGCCCGACGCTTCGGCGCCGGCGAAGAGCATCGCGTCCTGGGCCAGGATCGCAAAGGCGCCGGCTCGTCGGCAGACGTCGGCGTGACGGGACTGGCGCTCCTGGCGTTCCTCGGCGCCGGATGCACCCATCTGGAAGGCGATCATCGCCGAACCGTCGAAGCGGGTCTCGCTTACCTCATTCGCGTGCAAGGTTCGGACGGATCGCTGCATGGCGACGCGGCGCTCTTCGAACGGACGTACTGCCACGGCATGTCGGCGATGGCGCTGGCCGAAGCGCTCGGCATGACGGGCGACAAGGCCCTGCGTCCCACGGTGGAGAAAGCCGTTCGTTACACCCTCGCTTCGCAGCATCCGCTCGGCGGCTGGCGGTATCAGCCGGGCGATCCGGGCGACATGAGCCAGTTCGGCTGGCAGGTGATGGCGCTGAAGAACGCCGACTACGCGGGCATCCCGGTGCCTGCCGCCAACATCGAGCGCATGAAGGCGTTTCTCAACAGCGTCTCGTACGGACGCCACGGCGGACAGGCCCGCTACCGCGCGAACGACGGACCGTCCCGCACGATGACGGCGGAGTCGTGGTGGTGCCGCTATCTGTTAGACACCGGCCTCGGCGACGCGGCCCAACAGGAGGGCTTCGACTACGTGATGGAAGAGTTGCCTTCGGCGTCGGGCAAGGCGAATTACTACTACTGGTACTACGCCACGCTGGCCCTGCATCGCAGCGGCGACGCACGGTTCGCGACCTGGAGCGCCGCGCTCGTGCCGGCGATTCTGGAGCGACAGGTCGATTCGGGCGCCTATCGCGGAAGCTGGAACGCCGACTGCGTCTGGGGCGGCTACGGAGGTCGCGTCTATACGACCGCGACGGCGACGCTCTGCCTGGAGTCGTTCTATCGCTACCGTCCGAAGTCAAACTCGGATGCGATCGCAGCCGAACGACCCGCGGGGGTGGGACGATAGCGCGACGCGTCAGTGATCGTCGTGCGCGCCGGCGTAGAGAAAGTCGCTCCAGCGGATCGGGCGCAACACGCTGAAGAGATCGCAGCGACGATCGGTCCAGACCACCTGCCGGTCGGACGGAATCGCGGGGAAGCTGGCGAACGCAGGGGCGTCGAACGTCGCTTCGCTCGGGGAGAGCAGCATCCACGACGCAGCCGAGGCGCCTTGCGAATCGCTCTTCGTTTCGATCGATCGCGTCGCCAGTTCGTAACGCTCCGCCGCTGCGGCGAGGACCGGGACCAGGTCGAAGTGCCGGTTCGAGATATGGACCGCCAGGATGCCGTCCGGCGCCAGACGATCGAGATAGATCGCGAGCGCCTCGGTCGTCAGCAGGTGCGTCGGAATCGAGTCGCCGGCGAACGCGTCCAGGACGAGCACGTCGTACGGCCCTTCGTCCCGCGCGACCTCTCGTTCCAGCGCCAGCCGCGCGTCGGCGACGACGACGTCCCACTCGGCTTGGCAAGTCGGAAGGTAGGTGAAGCGCTCCTGCGCAAGCTCGACGACGGCAGGGTTGATCTCGTAGAACCGCAGAAAGTCGTCAGGCTTGCCGTACAGAGCAAGCGTCCCGGCGCCGAGCCCCGCGACGGCGATGCGCCGCGGCTCGGCCGCGCCAGATTCCTGCGGCTCTGCCTCGCTAGCATCTCGCGGCTCTTCCGCGCGATGATGCCGCAGCGCCAGGCCGACGCCGGAGTTCGGACCGTAGTAGTAGGTCGGCGTCTTCGCCCGCTTCTCGTCGAGGAACTGCGACCCGTGTGCGATGCGCCCGTGCATCATCTCCAGCATGGCCTCTTCCGGGTCGTCCGCGTTTCTCGTGCGCACTCGCAGTACGCCGAAGAAGTTCCGCTGCGATTCGAGTAGTTCGGGGTGCGCGAAGCCGGCGGACTGGTAGCCGATGAACGCGACGACCATCAGATCGGCGCTGAGAAGCATGCCCCACATCCAGGTCGTGCCGTCGACGTTCGGGGCGGACGCTCGCGTCAGGTCGGGTCGCCGGACCTCGAACCCTTCCGGGACGAAGATCGGCCTGGCGGCGACCGGCGAATTCGGATCGCGACGGAACAGCACGATCAGCGCTAGCAGGAGCGTCGCCGCGATCGCGACGTGGATTTCCAGGAACGTCGTGAAGATGGCCGGAGCGAGCAGGCTCACGAACGCTCCCCCCGCCAGACCCGCGGCGGCGATGATCAGGAAGTAAGTCGTCAGCCGGGCGGGTTCCGGCTTCAGCCGGGCGAGCTCGCCGTGACAGAAGTACGCGCACGCGAATAGGCCGAAGAAGAAGGCGAACGCCTGAAAGCCGATCGAAGCGTTCTGGGCCCCGACGAATGCCGCCGTCATCGCCAGCGTGGAAAGCACGAGCGCGGCGAGCCCGACCGTGCGCGAGTAGCGCTTCGGCGCGTCGAAGCAGATCACGAACGTCAGCAGGTAGAGCGACAGCGGAACGACCCACAGAAAGGGCACCGCCGCCACGTCGAGACAAACCTGGTTCGTCGTCGCCAGAAGCATGGCCGACGGAACCGCCGCGAGTCCGAACCAGAGAACCGCTCGGCCGAACGAGAGGGGTTTTCTCTCTGCCGCTTCGGACGACTTCGACGGCTCGTCGGGCGACGCATGCCCGGCGGTCTGTTTCCTTAGCGCGGCGATGCCGAGCGTCGCACAGAGCGCCGTGAACAGACCGAAGGAGATCGACCAGATCCACGACTGCATCGGCAGCGAGAAGGCGGGCTCGATCACGAACGGATAGGAAACGAGCGCGAGCAGCGAACCGGCGTTCGACAGGGCGTAGAGCCGATAGGGCGAGCGCCCTGGATGCGTCCGGCGGAACCAGTCCTGCAGCAGCGGACCGCTGGTCGAGAGCACGAAGAAGGGGACGCCGACGCAGACCAGCAGGATGGCCATGATCGCCGTGACCGGCGCATCGACGTTCTCCGGCTTCCACGCGTCGCCCGGCAGGATCGGGAGCGACAGAATCGCGAGGCCGAGAATCGCGAGATGGACGATCGTCCGCGTCTTCGCCCCGAAGCCCTTCATCAGATGGGCGTACAGGTAGCCGAAGAACAAGAGCGCCTGGAAGACCAGCATGCAGGTGGTCCAGACCGCCGGCGCTCCGCCGAACCACGGCAGGATCGCCTTGCTGACCAGGGGCTGCACCTGGAACAGGAGAAACGCGCTCAGGAAGACCGTCGTCGCATAGCCCAGCGCGAAAAGTCGAGTCGATGCGGCCGACGAGGCGTCGAACACGCCCAGCGCGCCGGCCTCGATCTCCCACGACTCCGTGATCCGCGATGCATCGTCGAGCGCCGGCGATGCGACGTCGTCGCCCTGGACGAACGACGGCGCGGCTCCCGATCGCGGGGCGTCGGACATGGAGAGTTCGTGCGCGGCAAGGGAATCGGCGGTCGAAACGGACACGTCAGAGTCTCGCGAGCGACGGACGACGTGCGCACTCGACCTTCGCGGCGCAGGATGCTGCGGCTGGTTCGAGGCGCGGAACGCCGAAGTTTAGCTCACGCGATAACAAGGTCCGGTGAAACCGATTGTAGGGGCCGCGCGGGCCAGCACGACCGTCGAACGGGGCGGGGCCCGGTGACCGTCGCCCCCCATTCCTGGTTCTCGCCGCTACGCCATGTCGAAGAGCAGGAACTCTCCGGTCTCGCGGCTTTCGATCCGCAACTCGCTCTCCTCCGAGATCGCCGCGCCGTCGCCGGGCCGGACGGTCTCGCCGTTCACGACGAACTCGCCGGACAGCGTCTGCAACCAGGCGTGACGGTCCGCGGCGATCGGAACGGCCAGCGTCTGTCCCGCTTCGAGCAGAGACAGCCCGATCGTCGCGTCCTGACGAATCGCCAGCGATCCATCGCGCCCGTCAGACGAAGCGACGATGCGCAGGCGGTTCAGCTTCTCCGACGGGTCGAGATTCAGTTGGTCGTACCGCGGGGTCGCCGATCGTTCGTTGGGCAGGACCCAGATCTGGTAGAGATGGACCTGCTCGTCGGACGAAGGGTTGAACTCGCTATGCTCGATCCCCGAGCCGGCGGACATGTACTGAAACTCGCCCGGTCGCAGCACGGCGCCGCTCCCCAGACTGTCCCGGTGTTCCAGCGCGCCCGACAGGACGTAGGTGAAGATCTCCATGTCCCGGTGGGGGTGCGTTCCGAACCCCTGTCCCGGCGCGACGAAGTCCTCGTTGATCACGCGCAGCGACCGGAAGCCCATGAACTTCGGATCGCGATAGCTGCCGAACGAAAAGCTGTGTCGCGTGTCGAGCCACCCGTGGTCGAACCTTCCCCGCTCCTCCGCTCTCCTGACGTAGATCATCGCTCGCTCCTTTCGCCGCAGACGGCATTTAGTTTACATATCAACCTTTTATCTGATGCGCCGAGGGCGGGGGAGGTTACGCGGCGCCCGCGGGTAGCATGCGAGGGCCGAAAAGAGTTCGTCCCGGCGAGCGAAATCCTCGCTGCGCGGGGCGGCGAGAAGGCCTAGAATGACGGCGTTCGGGCCTCGGGCGGCGACAAGCCGGAGGCGATTCGACAACGAACGACAGCCAGGAACCTGATATGCGACAGGACGACGCTTTCCGCGCTGCGCTCCTGCTGGCCTACCTGCAGGGCGAACCGAAGTCCGCTGCCGCGCTGGGGGACTTCCTGGAAGAACAGGGAGAGCCGCGGATCAAACCCTACGGCGACCGCTTCAGCCGGTTCCAGGTGGTGCTCGGCGTACTCCCCGCCAGGCTGGCGCACGAACTGGCCACCGACTTCGCCGAGCAGGCGCTGCCTGCGTTCGAAGAGCGGTATCCCGATCGACCGGAACCGCGTCTCGCGATGGAGGCGAAGCGACTCTGGCTCGCGCGGGAACTGGACGACGAGGAACTTGTCTCGAAGCGGAAGAGCGCCTTTCGCCTGTCCGAGACGATCCGAGTCGAATCGGAGACGGCCCGCACTCAGGTCCGCAGTCGACGAGCGTCGGCAGTTCCCTACCATACGCTCTTCGGCGACGACGCCATGCTGGGCGAACGGATCTGCCAGTCGGCGGGTCACGCGGCTTCGTTCGCGGTCCACACGACGGCGCGCTACGCGGCCCGCTTCGCCATCTACGCTGCCAGCGCCCCTCGCATCCGCGATCAGCAGGAAGGGCAGATCGAACTGGTGGAGTCGGTTCTCGCCTGCGAGACCTACGTTTCCGCGGTCTGACGCGAAACGTCCGCAGGCGAAGCCCGCGTCGATGCCGTCGACTGCCGCGATCGCGACGCGAGTGCATCTCGCAGTTTGCGGCTGGCGACCCTTCCCGGGTGGCGCCGGTTGCCTCAACCGGCGCGGGCGCAGCCCGTCGGAGGCCTCCGAGCGAATTCGGCGCGAGGTCGCTGTTCCCCATCGAGAGAAAACTTCGACGAGCCCGGCTGCGAGGATTCCGTCGCGCACCTGAGGCCTCCGATCCGCTGCGCGGACGCTGGTTGGGACAACCAGCGCCACCCGGGCGCGATGATTCCGTCATCGGGTCGGCCAACTTTCGTGCCGATTGCAAACCGCAGGGTGCGCTCTATCGACGCAACTCTCCTCTGCGACCCTCGCCGCGGACGCGACGGGCAGCGATAATGCATCGGCACGGAGGCGGTCCGATCGGCGGACGCGTCCGTACGGTCGAACCTCCCCAACGGTCGCATGTCCGAGTTCCTGTTCGAAGATCCCACGCCGGAAGAGATCGCGTTCGTCGAGGCGATCTGCGAATCGCCCGCGGATTACGTTCCGCGCCTGGTCTTCTCCGACTGGCTCGAAGAACGCGGCGATCCGCGTGCGGAGACGATCCGCCTTCAGTGCGGGGAGGAGCATCGCCGAGCAGAACTCGGCCTCGGCTACCTGCTCGCCCCCTGGAAGCGCTGGCAGCCCGTCTGGGAAGGCACGCCGATCGACGAGGTGGCCGCATCGCTGGCGGCGCCTTCCGCGATCAGCGATGCGGAACGATCGCCGCTCGAAGCGACCGATTTCTGGTCGGATCGACTCGCCCCGCCGCGGCCGACCGCCGTCGCGGACTGGCTCGGCAACTCCCGCTGGGACGGCACGACCGTCCGGTACAGCCGTCGGGGAGGCTTCGTCGAGAACCTCGCCTTCGACTCGCCCGCGGTTCTGAATCAACTTCCGGAAGAGACGTTCCGCAGGCTGCCGGTCCGCGGGTTCGAGTTTCGCTGGGCCCGCGGCTGGAACGAGGCTCTTGAAGACGCCGGCGTCGCGCGGCGGATCGAGCGACTCGCCTGCGAATTCACGTACGACAGCTCGGCGCTCGACATCTACCGCATGGTCGCCTGGCTGCGGGAGTTCGAGATTCGACCGCGCGTCGTCGCGCTGTCGCATTTCCGCTCGCTCGGCGTCGGCGAGTGGAAGCGGACGTTCGCCGAACTGGCGACGATGGGGATCGAAACGCTGTCGCTGGAATCGAGCGAACTCTCCGCGCCGTTCTTCCGCGAACTGCACACGGCGGGCGAAGGCTTCGCGCCTTCGTGCCTGGGCTTTTCGGGATGCGAAATGCGAGAGGACAGCATGCAGGCGCTGTCGACTTGGCACGGCCTGTCGTCGGTGCGACTGCTCGATCTGACGGAGAACCGCGTCACGCGGATGGGATTCGACTTCCTCGCCGATTCGCCCTTTCGCCATCCGGACCTGCGCATTCTGATCAGCGCCGAGGCGATTCGCGCCGTCCCGGACGATCTGCCGGCGATCCCTGTCCCCAAGGCCGAACGTCGCCGCCAGATCGCTCGCGGCGGCCCCGCGCTTTAACCGAACCCCACTCCCCGGCGATGACCACGGACGAGTCGCTTTGCTTTCTTCGCGAGATCGTCGCGGCGCCGGAAGACGACGCTCCGCGGCTGATCTATGCCGACTGGCTCGAAGAGCGGGGCGATCCGTTCGGCGCGCTGATCCGCATTCAGTGCGAACTGGCGCGTCTGGAGGCGGAAGGCTCGCGGTACGTCGAACTGCGTCTGGAAGAGTGGAACCTGCTGCACGAGTACGGCCCCGAATGGGACGGCACGCTGCCGACGTGGGTCTCTTCGTTCGAGCGTCGGCGAGGATTCGTCGAGCGGATCGCGCTCCCCTACGGCAAGTTCCACGAGCGGGCGGAGCTGCTGTTCGACGAGCATCCGATTCGTGACGTGACGCTCGAAGGTCGACCCGAACGCCTCACGCGGATTCTGGAAGAACCGTCGATGCTGCGGGTCGAGTCGCTTTCGCTCGCGTTTCTCGACGACGAGGGCCTGCGGGCGGTGGTCGAGTCGCCCTATCTCGAAAACCTGAAGAGCCTGCGATTCCTCGACGGTCGCTTCACCCGTTCCGGCATGCGGGCGATCGCGTGGTATGCCGACTGGCCCCGACTGAAGCGCCTGTCGCTCGCGGGCTGCCTGGCTCCTCTGGGGCGAACCGCCGGCTTCGCGGATAAGGTCGTCGCCTGCAACGTTCTGGCCGAGACCGATCGCCTCGACCGCATCGAGCAGCTCGACCTCTCCGGCAACGACCTCTCCGCCGCTCAGCGGGAAGTCCTGCGGGCACGGTACGGATCAAGGATCTTGCTGTAGCTTGTATCCCGAGCTCACTGCTGCAGCGCGTAGAGCAGGATGTTCGTGCCGATGCGGAACGCGTCTTCGCGGGCGTAGCCGGGGCATTCGAGCGAGTAGCCGTTTTCCAGCACGCACGACAGATCGAACGGGGAGAAGACCACGGCCAGGCGTCCGTCGACGAACAGGCCCTCCATCTGCGGCGCCGTTCGGGAGGAGGCGATCTTCACCCCCTCGTCGCCCAGCCGCGAAGGCCGTCGCAGTTCGACGGCGCTGAGGTTCGCTCCGCCGAACTCCGTGGTCCACATCGGATGCTCCGCGGGCACCGGTTGCAGTCGCGACTTCGGAACGAGCGCGTTCATTTCCCGGCGGAA
This sequence comes from Lignipirellula cremea, assembly GCF_056501455.1. Taxonomy (NCBI): domain Bacteria; kingdom Pseudomonadati; phylum Planctomycetota; class Planctomycetia; order Pirellulales; family Pirellulaceae; genus Lignipirellula; species Lignipirellula cremea. Next base: position 1,642,385 of record NZ_CM151415.1, on the reverse strand, counting down.
CGCCTCCGTAAACGCGGCGCTCGCGCAGATCGAATCGCCGAAGATAAACCCGCCCCGTTCGAGATAGGTTTTCAGCGCCTCCCGTTCGTCGTCGGACAGGCGGAAGTCCTCGCGGCCATGCACGAACAGGATCGGAAACTGGGCCAGCGAATCCTCCGTCGCGGCCACGTCCTCGTCGAACGGAGCGACGGTCAGCGGCAGTTCGCGACGGACAGTCTTGAGCAGGTTCGGAAGCGCGCTCGGCGCTTCGGAACTGCCGCCGCCGTGGGCGATGCCGGCGATGCGAAGCGTGCCGCGAGCGCCGGCGTCGACCGTCGTTTCGCCCGCGAACGTCTTGGGCCGGAGCTTTTCGTCCAGTTCGCGGTTCGTCGCGTAGGCGAGCACGTTCTGGCCGACGAACACCCGCGGCTCGATCAGATCCCGGATTCGCGGCGGCGCCTTCTCGCCCGAGCCGGGAAAGTATCGCGACCAATAGCAGCTCAGGTTGCCGGGACAGTAGACGACCGACGTCCGGCAGCAGGTCTCGAGCCCCAGCAGCGGATACTCGGGCGACGGAGTCACCGGCCGCTCGGCGAACCAGATCGGATGCTCGGGCGGCAGAGGCTTCAGTTGGCTGTCCGGAAAGAGTTCCTGCATCAGCGCCGTGAACTGCTCGTGGAACGGCGTCGCGGGGCAGTCGTCGCCGCGCCCCCCTTCGGCGAAGAGGAATCCGCCTTGCTCCAGGTACTCCTTCAGCTTGCGTTTCTCTTCCAGGCCCAGCGAAATCGAGGGTCCGGACATGAACAGCACCGGCGACTGCAACAGGTCCTCGACCGACGCCTTCGCGATCGGAATCGTCTGCCAGGAGAGGTACTGCTTCCAGCGCTTCTCGATCGAGAACATCAGGTTCGGGATGCCCTCGGGATGCGGATCGAAGGCCGCCCGCGGCGTGCGACCCTCTTCCGCTCGATGGTCGAGCTTCGCGACGAGGACCGGCCGCCGACCCTTCGAGAGAAACAACAGAGCGAACGAAGTTCCGGTCAGCGGACCCGCGCCGGCGCCGCGACGCTCGGTCCACGATCCGCTGATCGTGTCGCGCATCCGCTCGTCGAGCAGTCGCTCCGAGCCCTGGCGATACCAGTCGATCTGCTTGAAGAAGCGCTCGCCGGAGAGACGCCCGACGCGTTCGAGCGCGTAGAGGTAGTACAGGTAGTTGTCGCTGCTGCCGATGTTCGCTTCGACGGTGAAGTGATCGGCGTTGAGCCACCGCATCCCGCGTTCGATGGCGTTGGTCAACTCGGCCAGTTCCAGTTCCCCGCCGCAGCAGTCGATCGCCGCGTTCTCGGACGCTTCCGCCGAAAGCATGCTGCGGATCATGATCAGCGAGGAGATCGCCGCGGTGGACATGCTCCCCGTGCTGGGCGTGCCGTCGACGTACGACCAGCCGCCGTCGGCCTGCTGGGTGGCCAGCCAGTACATCGCGGCCCTCTGCCAGGTCTCCTTCTTGACGTCGATGCCGGCGCACTGGGCGTCGTAAAGCGCGAGGACCGCGAACTGGGCGTTCGACTTGTCGCCTTGACCCGAGTTCTTCGAGTAGGCCCAGGATCCCATTCGCGGACCGCCCTGGATCTGCGCCTCTTCGAGCCACGCAACGGCTTTTTCCAGGATCAGGCGATCGCGCGCGGGATCCGCGGCCGCGAATACGGACGCGAAGAGCGCGATGACGTAGGTCTTGTCGACTTCGCCGGAAACATACAGTCGCCGCAGGTTTTCCAGCGCCTTCTGCATCTTCGGATGATCGGATTCGATCCCGGCGTTCAGCAGCGCCAGCGTGCAGAGCGCCGGGACGCCGCCGCGATAGCCCGTCAGATCCTGCCAGTGGCCGTCGTTCTCCTGCCGGCTGAAAACGAAGTCGACTCCCTTGTCGATCGCGGCGTTGACCTTCTCCGGCGAGACCTGCGCAGCGCAGCGATTCGGCGCGAAGCACGCCGAGAGCAGAATCCCGATCGCGACCGTGGCGATCGCGACCGATCGCGATTCGAAAGAACGCATTCGACGCTTCCTGATCCGAGCCCCTTGGCTTCCCGGCTAATGCGAGGCTGACGATCTATCTTAGCGGTCTCTGGGCGACGGGGCGGCAGAATCGAACCGATGGAACCGGCGACGCGCCGCACGACCCCTACGTCCCGACGATCGGAAGGGGTTCCTCGCGTGAGGGGAGCGCCGCGACCGCCCGTTCGATTGTCGCCCCGTTCCGCCGCCCGTAGAATCGGAACGCAGGAACGCCTTGCGACGAGCCGACTTGGAGTCGGAGCACAGGCCCAGGCTTCGATCGAGCCTTTTCAGGACGCCGCGGGGACGCATTCGCCGATGGATTCGACTCAGCCCGACCCGCGTCACCGCCTTCGCGACGTATTGCAGGAGTTCCGCCAGACCCGCGTCCACATGCAGCACGAGCTGCAGAAGGTCATCGTCGGCCAGGACGAGGTGATCGAGCAACTTCTCGCCGCGATCTTCACGCGCGGGCACTGCCTGCTGGAAGGCGTGCCGGGGCTGGCCAAGACGCTGATGGTCAGCACCCTGGCGAAGATCCTCGACGTCGGCTTCAAGCGGATCCAGTTCACGCCCGACCTGATGCCGTCGGACATCACCGGCACGAACGTGCTGGACGAAGACGAAAACGGTCGCCGGCAGTTCCGCTTCGTCGAAGGGCCGGTCTTCTCGAACATTCTGCTCGCCGACGAAATCAACCGCACTCCGCCCAAGACGCAGGCGGCCCTGCTGCAGGCGATGCAGGAGCGGGAAGTGACGGTCGGGCGCAACACGTACGAACTGCCCGACCCGTTCTTCACGATCGCGACCCAGAACCCGATCGAGCAGGAGGGAACGTATCCGCTGCCCGAGGCGCAGCTCGACCGGTTCATGTTCAACATCAAGGTCGACTACCCGTCGCTGGACGAAGAAGAACGGATCCTCGTCGCGAGCAGCCGCAACGAACGTCCCGAGGTGAAGAAAGTTCTCTCGGCCAAGGCCATTCTTTCGGTGCAGAAGCTGGTCGCTTCGATCGCGGTGAGCGACTACGTCGTGAAGTACGTCGCGCGGCTGGTTCGCGCGACGCGACCGCGCGGGGGCGAGGCTCCTGACTTCGTGCGCGAGCTGGTCGACTGGGGCGCGGGTCCGCGTGCGGGACAGTTCCTGATCGCGGGCGGCAAGGCTATGGCCGCGATGGACGGGCGCTTCTCGGTCTCGTTCGACGACATTCGACGCTGCGCCGTGCCCGTCCTGCGGCATCGCATCGCGACGAACTTCCAGGCCCAAGCCGAGGGGATGACCAACGATCACATCGTGCAACGTCTGGTGAAGTCGATCCCCGAACCCGATTCGCCCAAGTACGAATCGGGCGATCCGGGCATCAGTTACGCCTCGCCGACCCCCGCGGCCGCGAAGCCCGCCGTTCCGCCCCCGCCGCCTGGAAGCCGCCGATAGGCGTGACGACAAAGTCTTCCTGAGCGGCGGACGTAAGTCCCCCGAGTCTTCCGCGGTTCGATGTCGGGTTGCTGCGTTAACCGCTTATCCTCCCTATGTCCTCCGCCGAAAGCTATCTCAAGCCTGACGTGATCCGCCGGATCAAGCGGCTGGATCTGCGCGCGGAGTTCGTCGTCAAAGGCTTCATGCAGGGCCTGCATGCGAGCCCCTATCACGGTTTCTCGGTCGAGTTCAGCGAGCACCGCAAGTACGCGGCAGGAGACGATCCCAAGGACATCGACTGGATCGTTTTCGCCAAGACCGACAAGTACTACGTCAAGAAGTTCGAGGCCGAGACCAACATCCAGGGCTACCTGGTGATGGACCTCAGTTCCTCGATGGGCTACACGCACCGGCAGGATCTGACGAAGTTCGACTATTGCCTGTGTCTGGCCGCGGCGCTCGCCTACCTGATGACGAGCCAGAACGACGCGATCGGACTGGTCACTTACGGCGAGGCGATGACGTCCTGCCTGGCGCCGAAATCGAAGCGAAAGCAGCTCGGCAACATTCTCGCCCAGCTTTCGCGGATGAAGCCGGCAGGAAAGACGCAGACGCCGAAGAGCCTGCAACAGGTCGCCGGTCTGCTCAAGCGGCAGAGCCTGATTATGCTCTTCTCCGACCTGCTCGACGACGAAGAGGCGATCTACAAAGCGCTGCTCCGCCTGCGGCATGGCGGGCACGACGTGATCCTGTTTCACGTGCTCGACGAGGCCGAGGTGACGTTCCCGTTCGACGGGTCGGTCGAACTGATCGATCCCGAAAGCGACGACATGGTCGAGGTCGACGCCCGCGACTTTCGCGAGTCCTACCTGGAGGAGGTCTCGCGTTTTCGCGAGGACTGGAAGCGGAAGTGCGCCCAGTCGGGCATCGATTACGTCCCGCTCGATACGAGCATGCCCTTCGACAAGGCGTTGTCGGAGTATCTCGTCAGTCGAAGGGCGAGGTTCTGACCGAAGACGGGTACAAGGGAAGGCACGGCTGGACAAGCCAGCCATGGCACATGGAGGGACGTCGATTCAGACGACACGAGATGGCTAGGCGGACGATAATCAAGAAACGGACGGCACGATGGGAGCGGTGATCTGGTCGCTGCTCGCGGCCGGCGCGATCGCTTCGGCGGCGCCCTTCGTGATCCATCTTCTTCTGAAAGAGAAGCCGAAGCGGTATGCCTTTCCCGCTATCCGTTTCGTCCGCCCGGGCGAGAAGCGGACGCAGCGCACGATGAAGCTGCGGCATCTGGCGCTGCTCGCGCTCAGGACGCTGCTCGTTTTCGCGATCGCCGCAGCCTTCGCGCTCGCGGCATGGCAGGCTCCCGCGGGCGCGGCGTCGGACTGGGGCGTGGCCGCCGTCGCGGCGATCGCCACGATCGTCGCCGCCTTCGTGGCCGTAGCGTCGTTCGTTACGCGACGCCCGTTGCCCCTTTCGCTGATGTTCCTGCTGATCGCGCTCGCCCTGGGCGGCGCGACGACGTGGAGCGCCGCCGTCGCCGCGACGACCCCGTCGGGTCCGCCGATCGCGACCGACGACAGCCCCGTCGTCGCCTTCTTCGCGATCGACACGGCCGAACGGATGACCTATCGCTCCGCGAACCGAACGGCGATCGAGCGTGCCCGCGAAGCCGCGAACGAAGCGCTCGCCCGATTGCCTGCCGACAGCGAGATCCTGGTTTCCGGCGGCGGCGACGAAGGCTGGATCGAACCGGTCGATCTCTCTGCGGCGTTCGAGACGATCGAGCGACTGCCGACCCGCTTCGACGCCCGGCCCCTCTCCGATCTCGTCGCGGAAGCCTTCGCCCAGGCTCAGGGGCGGACCGATAAGCCGTCCGAGATCTACGTCTTCACCGATCTCGCCCGCAGCGCGTGGACCGACGGAGATCGCGAAAAGATCGCCCAGACGTCGGCGGAAACGAACGTCCCCGTCGTGATCGTCGACGTCGGCGCGGACGAACCGCAGAACGCCGGCTTCCGCGAAATCACGCTATCGCAGACGCGTCTGGCGCCGTCGGAAACGCTGACCGTCGAGGCCACGCTTCAGGGAACCGGTCCGCAGGCGGAACGGACGGTCGAGATCACGCTCGAGGATCAGGACGCGTCGCTGCCGGTCATCGAGAACGGCGAACTGAAGACGCCGCCTCGCAAGGTGGTCGGTCGGCGCCCCGTCACGATCCCGGAGAACGGCGTCGCGAGCGTCCAGTTTTCGCTGTCGCAGCTTTCGCCCGGCCTGCATCACGGGAGCGTCCGCACGGTCGAAGCGGACGGCTGGCCCGCGGACGACGAGTTCTTCTTCACGTTCGAGGTCGAGCCCGCCTGGCCGATTCTGGTCGCAGGAGGCGCGGGGGTCGACGTCACGCCGCTGGTCGCCGCCGTCGCGCCGACGGGTTACGAGCGAACGCGTTATCACGCGGAGGTTCTTCCGCAAGCGGACGCCCTGCGGAAGCGACTGGAAGACTTCCGCGTCATCTGCCTGGTCGATCCCGATCCGCTGACCCAGGCGGAATGGAAACGCCTGTCGGACTTCGTCGAAGGAGGCGGCGGCCTGGCCGTGTTCCTCGGCAAACGCGCTCGCGGGCGCGACGGTCCCGATCCGTCGTTCCGACTGCCGGAGGCGCAGAATCTCTTGCCTGCGATTCCCGCTCGCGAGTTTCGTGCGGCGGACGGCGCCGTGATCGCTCCGACGGCGACCTCCCACCCGATCGTCGCGCCGTTGAGGGCGGCCGCCGATCGCGTTCCCTGGGGACGTTATCCCGTGGACCGGTTCTGGCAGGTCGATCCGGAACCGAACTCGATCCTGGTGCTCGCGCTCAGCGTGGCCGAGCCGCTGATTCTGGAGCGTCGCGTCGGCGAAGGGCGGACCGTTTTGTGGACGAGCCCCATCTCCGACCCGCCGCAGCGCCCCGGCCAGCCGGCGCCCTGGAACTCGCTCGCAACGGCGGAAGATCCCTGGCCCTACTTCGTGCTGGTGAACCGCACCGTCGACTTCCTCGCGCGGGCGGGCGAGGAGTCACGCAACTACCTCACGCACGAACCGGTCTCGCTGGAGAATCCGGTGCCCCCCTATCCCACGCGGTACCGACTCTTCTACGCCACGCCGAGCGGCGCCCCGATCGCACAGCCGCTCTACGCGGAGAACGAACGACTCTCGCTCTCCGGGATGGAGCGCCCCGGGCATTACCGCATTCGCGGCGTCGAAGGCCCCTCGACGCTCCGCGGCTTCAGCGTGAATCCCGGAACGAACGAAGGGGACCTCGCGCGGCTGGACGACGAAGCCCTGGCGACGTGGTTCGCGGAAGACGCTTTCCTCGTCGTGCGCGGAGCGGACGAACTCCCCCGGCGCGGCACGGGGATGCGAAGAACGTTCGAGGCCTATCCCTGGCTGCTCGGGCTGGTCGCGTTCTGCTTTCTTCTCGAGCGGACGCTCGCGCACTGGTTCTACGGCGCGCAGGCGCCCTCCTCGCGTAAAGCTCCCGCGGCGACCTCTTCCCGCGCAGCGTTCGAATCGGCCTGACGGAGTCCGGCGTGTTTCCCTGGCGTCGTTTTCATCTCGAACCCGTCTTCGGCGACGAAGCGTGGGGCTGGCTTGCGCTGGCGGGGGTCGCGATTGCGCTCGCGGCGATCGGTCTGTTCGGTCTGCGCTACGGATCGTCGCTCGGATCGGTCCCGGCCTGGAAGCGACTGCTGCTAGGCGTCGTGCAGGCGATGATCGTGTTCGTGCTGACGATGGGGATGCTGCGACCTTCCTGCGTACGCACCGATTCGCGACGGCAGACGGCGGAGATCGTCTTCGGCATCGATCGCACGCGGAGCATGACGCTGCCCGATCGGACGGGCTCGACCGACCGCTGGACCGCGCTGCAGGAGTCGCTGGAAGAGGTCCGCCCCGAACTCGAACGCCTGTCGCGGCGGTTCGAAATCAAGTTCGTCGCTTACGACGACGACCTGGAAGTTCTGCCGCAAAAGGAAGGCTTCCCGGAGTTGCCGGAGTCGCCCGACGGATCGCAGTCGGACGTCGGGTCGCCGCTGTATGACGCTCTGCTGCGCGAGCGGGGCCGCCGACCTCTGGCCTACTTCTGGCTCGGGGACGGCAGACAAACGGTTCCTTCTCCGCGGGTCTCGCTCGACCAGGTCGCGCAGCAGCTCGCCCGCGACGGGCGGCCCCTCTATACGGTCGCCTTCGGAGAACCGGGCGAATCCGCGCGAACGCGCGACGTCTCGGTCGAGAACCTGCCGGCGGAATACTTCAGCTTCGCGAAGAATGACCTGTCGATCGAAGCGGCCGTTCGTGCGGTCGGCTACGACGGCAAAGACATCCCGGTCGAACTCGAGATCCGCAACGAGGCGACCGGCGAGATCGAGAAGCAGCCGTTCGCGTCGGTCACGCCTCGTCCGGATCAGCCCGATTCGACGTACGCCGTCTCCAAAATCATCACGCCCGCGGAGCCGGGGCGATACGTGCTGACCGTGCGCGTGCCGCAGCAGCCCGAGGAACGGATCGTCAAGAACAACGAGCTCTCCGCGTTCCTGACCGTTCGCGAAGGGGGCCTTCGCGTCGCCTATATCGAGGGCGAGTTGCGGATGGAGCAGAAGTTCCTCCGCCGGACGCTCGAAGCGTCTCGCGATCTGGACGTCGAATATATCTATCTCGATCAGCGGAAACGCGATCAGTGGCCGGTCGATCTGGCGAGCCTCTTTTCCGATCCGACGTACGACGTCTTCATCCTAGGCGACGTCGATTCGATCGCCCTGCATCAGAAGGGTCGACACGAGGCGACGCTAGAAGCGTTGCGTGCGGCCATCGACCGGGGCAAGGGTCTGCTCGCGCTCGGGGGTTATCACGCCTTCGACCCGGGCGGCTACGCGCGCACGCCGCTGGACGCGGTCTATCCGATGCGGATGAACGCCCTCGCGAAGCAGGACTTCGACGCTCCGCCGGTCGCGGAGTTTCATCTTCCCGGCCCGATCGCGTTGCAGCCCGTCGAACCGAGCTTCGTCACGCGTCTGTCGGATTCGGATAACGCCGCCGCCTGGTCGGAGCTGCCGCCGCTGCTGGGCGCGAACGAGTTCGGCGCGCTGAAGCCTTCCGCCCGGGTGCTGCTGGCGTCCGAAGGGGGCGACCCGATGCTGGTCGCGTCGGAGTACGGCCGCGGCCGCGTGCTCGCCTTCGCCGGCGATTCGACCTGGCAGTGGCCGCTGCAGGGAAACGACGACGCCTACCGTCGTTTCTGGCGGCAGGCCGCGCTCTGGCTCGCGCGAAAGGAAGACGCCGATCAGGAAGAGCTATGGATCTCGCTTCCGTCTCGTCGCGTCGCGCAGGGAACGGTCGTCGATTTTCGCGCCGGCGTTCGCGACGCGCTCGGCGAGTCGCTCGATAACGTGACGCTCCAGGCGGAGGTCGTTCCGCCCGAAGGGCCAAGCGAGTCGATCGAACTGCGTCGCGACGGGGAGAGTCTCGCGGGGCAGGTCGTCCGCACGTCGGCGCCGGGCGAGTATCGCCTGCGCGTCACGGCGAAGGCGGGCGACCGCGAACTGGAACCGGTCGAGACGTCGTTCCTGGTCTTCGATCACGACGTCGAACTGGCCGCCGACGCCGCCGACCCGGAGGCCCTCGCGCGCCTGGCCGACTTCACCCGCGAAGCCGGCGGACGCGCGATCGAGCCGCGAGAACTGAAGCCTCTGCTGCAGGAACTTCTCGCGCGTCCGATCGAGACCGAGATCGAGGTGGAAACCACGTGGCGCCTCGGCGACGGCTGGCCCGACGCGTGGCTCATGTTCCTCGTCCTGTTCGGACTGCTGAGCGTCGACTGGACGTTGAGGCGGGCGTGGCGATTGCCTTAGCGGAGCGCGAAGGCGACCGGCGCCGCTGAACCTGTTCGGAGGGACCGACTGAAATTGGATACGAACGATCTGCTCGCGGAGCTGGAAGCCCATGGCGTGAGGAGGTCCAGCTACTCGATCAACTTCGACCGCCTCGATGACACGTACTGCATCCTTCAAGACGTCGATGGAAGCTGGATGACATACTACAGCGAACGCGGCAACAAGAACTTGCTGAAACGCTTCGCGAGCGAGGAAGAAGCTTGCCGCTACTTCCTGTCGTGGATGCTCAGAGATCCGTGGACCCGCCGACCGACGTAGTCAGCCGACAACCCGCCTCAGCACGGCGATTTCGACTTTCAGACAAGTCGCCGCGCGTTCTCTTCCAGCGACTCGACCAGAAACCTGATCGTCTTCTCCGCCATCGTCTCGTAGTACGCGAAGCCGTGGCCGGCGCCGGGCGACTCGAGATCGGCTTGGAACTGCACGCCGAGCGAGGCGAGCTTCATCCGCAGGCGATCGGCGCCCTCGAACCATTCCTCGTCCTGCGGACAGCAGCAGAAGAACTGGTACCGCGGATAGTCGAGCGGGTGGATGAACAGCAGGGCCGTCTCCTGCCTCGCCGCTTCCGCGTCGCGGTACATCGACCGCAAAACGGCGTCCCCCTTCTTCCACCAGTTCTGGAAGTCGAGCGCGGGCGAGACGGCGGCCACGACCGGGAACGTCCGCGGATGCTTGTACGCGATCCGCAACGCTCCCTGCCCCCCCATCGACGTGCCGAAGAGCCCCATCCGGGGAGGCTTCGCGCCGAATCGTTCCTCGATCCAGGGGAGCACGCGGTCGAGCAAGTGCCGCTCGGCCGTGACCTGCGGATCGAACTCCGGGCAAATGCAATCGGTCCACCAACTCCGCTGTGTCACCGGCGCGACGACCGGCAGGCCGTATCGCGCGAACTGCGAGCAGTAGTTCGGCTTGTCGACCAGGCGCTGCAGGTGGACGCCGTGCAGGTAGAGCAGAACCTCGCCGCTCTCGCGACGCTTCGCCGGCTCGAAGACGTCGCAGGGATGGCCGCCGACGGTTTCGACGGTCCACGTTCCGGCGGGAGCGTCCGACATCGCTGGTCGCTCCTTGTGCAATCGTTCGCAGCTCGATCGCTTGACGCGGAAGACTCGGGGGACTTACGTCCCCCGCTCAGAAAGACAGCGACAAGGTCGCGTGACTACTTCTTCATCGGGAAGAAGGGGCCGCCGTAGCGGGCGGCTGCGCCCAGTTCTTCTTCGATCTGGAGCAGGCGGTTGTACTTCGCCATCCGGTCGCTGCGCGAGGCGGAGCCGGTCTTGATCTGACCGGTGCACATCGCGACGGCGAGGTCGGCGATCGTGCTGTCCTCGGTCTCGCCCGAGCGATGGCTCGAGATGCTGGAGTACTTGTTCCGGCTCGCGAGCTGAATCGCCTGAACGGTCTCGGTCAGCGTGCCGATCTGGTTGACCTTGATCAGGATGCTGTTGGCGATCCCCTTGTCGATCCCTTCCTGCAGGCGGGTCGTGTTGGTGACGAACAGGTCGTCGCCGACCAGTTGCACCTTGTCGCCCAGCTTCTCGGTCAGCAGCTTCCAGCCGGCCCAGTCGTCTTCGGAGCAGCCGTCTTCGATCGAGCAGATCGGGTACTTGTTCGACCAGTCGACGAGCAGGTCGACCATCTCTTCGCGCTTGAGCTGCTTGCCCCGGGCTTTGTCCTTCTTGCCGTCGATGGTGTAGACGCCCTTGTGTTCGTCGTAGAACTCGGTCGCCGCGACGTCGAGGGCGATGAAGATCTGCTCGCCGAACTTGTAGCCCGCCTTGGAGACCGCCTGCGCGATCAGCTCCAGCGCCTCGCCGTTGCTGCCGAGATCGGGCGCGAAGCCGCCTTCGTCGCCGACCGACGTGTTCAGGCCCTTGCTCTTCAGCACGCCCTTCAGTTCGTGGAAGATCTCCACGCCCGCGCGAAGCGCGTCGCTGAACCGCTCGAAGCCGAGCGGCATGACCATGAACTCCTGCACGTCGACGGAGTTATCCGCGTGCTGGCCGCCGTTGACGATGTTCATCATCGGGGCGGGAAGCAGCGTCGCGCCGACGCCGCCCAAGTAACGATACAGCGGCTGGCCGGTGAACTCCGCGGCAGCCTTCGCCGTCGCGAGCGACACGCCCAGGATCGCGTTCGCGCCGAGGTTCTTCTTGTTCGGCGTGCCGTCGAGTTCGCACATCCGCAGGTCGAGCCCGGCCTGATCGAGGGCGTCCCAGCCGATCAGGTTTTCCGCGAGCGGACCATTGATGTTTTCGATCGCCTTGAGAACGCCCTTGCCCTTGTAGGTCTTGTCGTCCTTGTCGCGCAGCTCCCAGGCCTCGTGCTTACCCGTGCTGGCGCCGCTCGGAACGGCCGCGCGGCCGAACGAACCGTCTTCCAGGGTGACGTCGACCTCGACCGTCGGGTTGCCGCGACTGTCGAGAATCTGGCGGCCGTGGATGTTGACGATCGAACGCATGAGGGGCTCCCGAGGACGAGTGCGACGGTTTTCGCGAAGACGGCGTCCGACCCCTCGACGAACGAAGGGACGGAAAGCGGCCATTTTGGGAGAATCAGGCCCGATTGGCTAGCGGGCGAGCGGAGTCGTCCGCCACGAACTCTCCTGCGAATTCGCCTGACCGGAAGGCGCGAAGCTATGGCTGCATGCCTGGAAAAGGCAGTTCCTGCCACGCCTCGGGCAGCGGCGCTTCGAGGCGAATGGGCTCCTTCGTCATCGGATGTTCGAACGCGGTGCGGCGAGCATGAAGGGCGATGAGCCGCTCGCGCTCGTCGTCGGACGCGGGTCCGAAGGCGGTGGCCGCGCCGTAGAAGAAGTCGCCGAGGATGGGCGTGCCGCGAGTGGAGGCCTGCACGCGGATCTGGTGCGTGCGTCCGGTGACGAGTTCGATCTCCAGCCAGGTTCGACCGGGCGCGCGACCGAGCACGCGATAGTTCAAAATCGCGATCTTCCCCTCCGGATGATCGTGGGGGACGACCTCACTCCGCGGCTGATCGGGGATCTTCCGGAGATAGTCGGACCAGGTTCCGGATTCCTCGGCGATCTCGCCCTCGACGACGGCCCAGTAGACCTTCTCGATCCGGCGATCCTCGAACTGCTTCCCGATCCGCTGCGCCGCTCGCACGTGCTTGGCCAGAATGATCGCTCCCGAGACGGGTCGATCGAGCCGGTGCGTGACCGCGAGGTAAACCTTTCCCGGCTTCTCGTCGCGGGTCTTCAGGAACTTCTTGACCCGCGTCTCCAGGCTATCGATGCCGGGAGGCGCCTGCGTCAGCAGACCGCCCGGCTTGTCGACGACCAGGACCGGCCCGTCCTCCAGCAGGATCGAGAAACCTTCAGGCTGCATCGGACGGAGGCGATCGAGAGGGCGGCGGCAGGCGGTGACTCAGACAGGCGACGAGGGTAGTCCCGTCGCACGACGCTGTCGACCGGCCGCCTCCCTACCGGATGATGCCCGCGGCTTTCCGTCCGTCCCGATCGTGCAGCAGGTTATCGACGATCGTCTGGATCAGCGTCGCCGGTTCCTCGGTCGTGATCAGGAAGAAACAGAACATCATCTCCGCGTCGGTCTCGTCCCCCCACTTCACGTCCTTCGGCGGCAAGGTCGGGTTCGACGGGTTCCCCTCGGAGTTGTCGAACGAAGCCGTCGCCTCCAGTCGCGTCCCCTTCGGCAGCTTGAAGGGCCGCTCGAAGTAGTACTCGTCCTGCCAGTTGTAGACCCAGTTTTCGACGTCGATGATCGTGAATTCTTCGCCCGAGGGAAGAATGGCCTTCGCTTTCATCGACTTGCCGAGCAGGTGCATGTGCGGCACCACGCCGACCATCGTGACGTCGCGCGGCAGGACGTACGAGGTCGTCCGGCGGTAGTCGCTTTCGCCCGCGGGAATGTCCAGGCCGTAGTCCGACGCCCAGATCGTCGCCACCAAACGGTTGGGTTTTTTGAGCGCCTCCGACACGGGCTCGTCGACGAAGTAGATCCCGACGCGGGAGCGATCGGTCTCGGGCTTGCCGGTCGGGTGATAGTGAATCTGCATCACGACGTCGGACGTCTTCCTCACATGGCGACCCATGCCGTTCGGCAGCGGTCGGGGCGTGTTGCCGGGCGACCAGCCGCCGAGACCGCCGGACGGTGCGAACCCGGGTCCTCCGAAGCGTCCGTATCCCAGTTCGGGCGTCGCCGCGTCGAGTTTACGCGCCCGCTGGCTGTCGTCGAGAAACAGCAGACAGTGATGGACCACGCGGGGATTGCCCGGGACGAATTCGATCGCCGCGACGAGTTTGTCCTCCGTCAGTCCTTCGATCGGCAGCACGAAGTTCTGCAGGATGTCCGGCCCGTCCGCGGGAATCTCGAAGTCCGACGGCATTTCGAGCACCAGGTCCGGCTCGCCCATCCGCCAGCCGACCGCGAACTTGGGCGCGGGGGGCAGATCGGCTTCGTCGCCGAGGGCCCGTCCGCCGTCGGCCCAGCGCTTCAGGATGGAAAGCTCGGCCTCGGTCAGTCGGCGATCGCCGACGAACTTGCCGTGACTGGCCGACGGAATCCACGGCGGCATGATCCGGTCGTGGGTGACCTCGACGATCTGGCCCGCCCGCTTGGCCGCGTCCTCGTACGACTCCAGAGGGAAGGGAGCGACCTGACCTGCGCGATGGCAGTCGACGCACCGCGCTCGCAGGATCGGCGCCACGTCGCGACAGTAGGTGACCTCCGCTTCGCCATCCGCGGGCGACCATTTTTCGACGAGGCATCCGACGGGAGTCGTGCGTGCTTCGTCGACCGGCTTGCCCTCGACCGCCGCGGCGATCGCGCTGGCCAGCCAAGTCTTCGTCGCCTGCGGCTTCCGGCGCCCGATCTCGCCCCAGACGTCGTCGATCGCGCCGCGATAGACGAGCGCTCCGTCCGCGTCGAGGACGAACGCCTCCGGCACGTGCGTCGGGCCCAGGGCTTCCTGCAGCTGACCTGAAGAGTCGAACAGGATCGGGAACTTCGCCTGGTATTCGTCGAAGTGGCGTTCCGCTTCGGCTCGCGTAATCGAGCGATCGGAAACGACGCCGAGCAGTTCGACCCGCTCCGCGTCGAGCGCCTCGTGCAGACGATTCAGCGTCGGGACGTAGGAGTTCGCGATCGGGCATTCCGTCGACAGGAACACGAACGCCCGAACGCGGGCGCCATCGTTCTGCCGAAGATCGCGTCCGTTTCCGGCCAGATCGACGAGGGCGAAATCGATGGCAGGCTTCACTTCCGCGACGGGATCGGAGGCCGCTGCGACGCCGACTTCGTCGGCTTCAACCGCCCGATCGTCGAAAACGCCGGACAGCGTGACCAGGAGGATCGCTAGAACGAAGAAGCGGGAAAGGCGTTGCATGAAGCGATCCTTCGGAAGTCCGTACTGACGATCCGTCTTACTCTGCCGACGAGCGAAAGGTTTCGCTGTCGGACAACTGCTGGCCCTTGCTCGGACAATCCGCCATTCTCCCGCGCGAGGCCCGGAACTCGAATACGAAAAACGGGCGACCGAATGACTCGGGCGCCCGCTTGGAATTCTGATTCGCGCGGCCCGCCCGGACGGCGAGCCCCGTTCGTCAGATTTCGCTTTCCTTGGGAACGACGTACGGCGCGCGGTAATCGCGGGTGAGCATCTCGTTCGCGTCGGCGTTGTTCTTGAAGGTCTCCGTCTCCGGATCCATGGCCAGGATCGGGCCGACGCCGATCTTGGTCTTGGTCAGATCGACGTTGTTGTCCTTCAGGTGCTGGGCGAAGCGTTCCATCGTCGCGGCGTTGTCGTCGGTCGACTTCACTGCCTTGATCGCCTCCAGCGCCGCCTCGCCGGACATCTCTTCGCCCAGGCGATAGGAGATGTTGCCCGTGTGGCACAGCGCGCTGGAGAGGTGACCCTCCAGGATGTCGCCGTTCAGGTCCTCGTGCTTGCCCGACCGGACCGCCTTGACGAAGTTGTCGTAGTGGTTCTGGTCGCTGCCGCCGCTGAAGGACTTGATCTCCTTGCCGTCCTTGTCGAAGGCGGTCGCGTTCGAGTAGCTCGGGACGACCATGTAGCCGTTCTCGCCTTCGAAGATGACGCCGACCTTCGCGCCCTTGTAGGCGTCGGTCTTCAGACCGCGGACTTCGAACACCAGGCTCTTCGGACCGTAGCCGTAGATGCAGACCTGCGTGTTCGCGGTCTCGCCGGCGTCTTCGTAGCCGAAGCGTCCGCCGTAGGAGAACACGCTCTCGGAAAGGGCGTTCGCGCCGAGACCCCAGCGGGCGATGTCGACCTGATGGATGCCCTGGTTGCCCAGGTCGCCGTTGCCGCAAGTCCACTGCCAGTGCCAGTCGTAGTGGAACTTCGGCCGGGTCAGCGGCTCCATCTGGGCGGGGCCCAGGTAGAGCGAATAGTCGACCGATTCCGGCGGCTGGTACTCGCCGCGCGGCCCGATCGAGCCGCGGGGCTTGTAGCAGAGTCCGCGGGCGAGCGTCAGTTCGCCGATCCCGCCGTCGTGGAGCCAGGTCATCGCTTCGCGAAGCCCCGGGTTCGAGCGGGACTGCGTTCCGGCCTGGCAGATCTTGCCGTACTTCCGCGCGACCTGGACGCAGCGTCGTCCTTCGGAAACGTTATGGCTGACCGGCTTTTCGACGTAGACGTGCTTTCCGGCCTGCATGGCCCAGATCGCGGAGAGCGAATGCCAGTGGTTCGGCGTCGCGACCGAGACGCAGTCGATCGTGTCGTCGTCGAAGAGCTGCCGCATGTCCTGCACGTACTCGACGCGCGAACCCTGCCGCTTGGAGATTTCCTCCGCACGCTTTTCGCCGACGTTCGTGTCCGCGTCGCAGACGTGCGTGACGACCGTATCTTCGCGTTCGAGGAAGCCGCCGACATGGCTCATGCCGCGGCCGTTGACGCCGATCACGGCGACGTGCAGTCGGGAATTCGGACCTTTGTCGCCGGTCGGTTCGTCGGCGCGGATCAGTCGGGGCGTCGATGCGACGGCAGCGGCGGCTGCCGCGGCGAACATCGAGTCTTCCAGGAATCGACGGCGGTCGCGTCTCATCGGGGAGGCTCCTGAGGGCGGGAAGGGTTGCATAAGAAGTATCATCCTACACCCGCGGAGCGGGCGTCGGCGACTCGCAAACGGGATTTTCCGGCGACCTCTTTCCCCTTGACTGGAGAGCTGGCTCTCCAGGGTCGATAGACAGACTCCCCGGAAAAAAGCGCTGAATCGTTGCAATCGGCTCTCCCCACCGTTCCAATGGCGACGAAACAATCGCATCCATGATCGCCCCCGCTCTCTCAGGATCCCCCCATGAAGAAACTCGTCGCTAATCTCGCCGTCGCCGCTTTCGCCTTCGTCGCCGTGATGGCGTTCGCCGCCGACGAAGCCAAGGCTCCCAAGGTCGCGTGCCCCGTTTCGGGTCAGCCGGCGAAGGCCGAGCACACGGTCGACTACAAGGGCGGCAAGACGCAGTTCTGCTGCCCGAACTGCCCCAAGGCGTTCAGCGCCGATCCGGCGAAGTTCGCGGTCAAGGCCAACCATCAGCTCGCGCTGACCGACCAGGCCACGCAGGTCGCCTGCCCCTTTACCGGCGGCAAGCTGAACGCGGAGAAGAAGGCTGACGTCGCCGGCGTCTCGGTCGTCTTCTGCTGCGGCAACTGCGAAGCGAAGGCGAAGGCCGCCTCGGCCGAAGACCTGCTCGCCAAGACCTTCAGCGACGAAGCCTTCGCCAAGGCCTTCAAGGTCGGCGAAGCCGAAGCGAAGTAGTTCGCATCCGCGTCGATCCGACGCGGCGGAACGCGAGAGTCCACGAGCCCGGCCTGTCAGGTCGGGCTTTTTTCGTAGGCGGAGTCGCCGAAGTCCCAGGCGAGCGGAGGGTGTCAGCCCTCCGTGTTCGCTTCGCATCGACGATCGACAGATTTCGGAACAAAGGGAGAGTTGGCGTCGCTCCGTTCGACTGGAATTCTCTCGCCGAGTTCGAGTCGCCGTGTCGTGAAGCGATGATGTCGTTGTTCGAAAAAAGACGACGTCGTCTTGCCTGCGCTCTCGCTCGTCCGTCACGGATTCGTCGGGAAACAGGCTCGCGCTGCCGGCTGGAGCCTGACTTCGGAATCGTCGGGGAGGTTTACCGGGCCGGCGGAGACCGCGTCGTGCGGGCGTCGGCTTCTTGGAGACGCAGGGACCGGTTTGCGTCTCGCGTACGGTCGGCGGAAGAACCCAGATCGCGGCGGCATCATCCCGTCCGCGTTCTCGGTTCCGGCCCGTCGATCGGGGCAGATCTCCCAACGTGACCGGCGAGTCCTGTCGCCGAACGATTCTCAAGCGGAGTCGTCCGGGCAGCGCATGTGCCTGCCTCGTCGCTCCGTCATCCGACTTTCCGCAGTTCGCGGGGCGGTCGCCGAGGGTTCGGCGCCGGTTCCCGCGAACGGACAAGCGCTTGTGCCTTCTGAGGCCAGAGCGCCTGCGACCAGGACGAAGTTGCAACCCGCCCCGGCTGAAAGAAGGTTACGCGCGGAGGGTCCTGAAAAGCGACACTTTTCTTCGGCCCTTCGCGGCCGCCGACTCACCGATAATCCATGTGCGACGTGACCTCGACCTCGGCGCCTCCGCACCACAGGAAGACGACGAACCGATGGAACGGCAACAGGACGAGTTTGTTCCCCTCGAGTCCTTGGAGCGTTCCGTTCTGCCGCTCGACCACGACGAACGGAGCTGGCGACGTGCGCGACGCCGTCAATCCCGCATAACGAATCGTGTAGACCCAGGCCGAAATGTAGGCTCCGGCCAGCAGGAAGATCGCCGCAAGTGTCGCGACAACTGGCTTCCACGATCGCGAATCGTTCTCCGACATCGAACTGGCGCTCCTTAGACCAGGACGGCCTCGTCCAGCGCGCTCTTCCGGCGGCGCCGATCGCATCCGAGCTCCCGGCTCATGTCGTGCCGGCAGCGGGACTTCTCTTGGGCCGCAGCGTGCGATCGCTTTAAGATGACGGATAGGGGACTCCCGGTCCAATAGCGTTCGCCCCCTTGGGCGAGCGCCAAACTCTCCGGCGGATACGCAATGGCGGCTTGGCTCATTCTGACGACCGCTCTCGCCTGGCAACCTGTCCCGCCCGTCGCGGCGAACGCGGACGTTCTGGTCGTCTCTCCGCCGGCCTACCGCGCGGCGCTGCGCCCCTGGCTCGAATATCGCGCCACCCAGGGGCATGTGCTCGCCTTCGCCGCGAATCCCTCCTCGGCGACCGACCTTCAGGCGGAGATCCGCGCGCGTCACGCCGCGGGCGGTCTGAAGACGCTCCTGATCGTCGGCGACGTACCCGACGAGAAAGCGACCTCGCGCAACCGCGCCGGCGTTCCCTCGTTCACGATTCCCGCCAGGATCAACGTCCGCTTCGGTTCGACGCCGGAAATCGGGACCGATCTTCCTTATGCCGACGTCGACGACGACGGCGTCCCGGACCTCGCGCTCGGTCGCTGGCCGGTCGATTCGCCAGAAGAAGTCGCGACGTACGTCCGGCGCTCGCTCGCCTACGAGAGCCGGCTCGATCAGGGTTCGTTCGAAGAGACCGCCTGGCAGCGGGAGATCGACGTCGTCTGCGGCGTGGGGGGGTTCGGCTGGCTGGTCGACAAGCTGCTGGAGGACGTGACCAAGAAGCTCCTCGTGGAAGAGATCCCTGCGGAGTACGACGTCCGCGTGACGTACGCCAACTGGCGCAGCCCCTTCTGCCCCGATCCGAGGGCGTTCGGCGAGCGGGTCGTTTCGCGAATCGAAAGCGGTCCCCTGTTCTGGGTCTACGTGGGGCATGGCCATCGCCGGACGCTCGACCGTCTGCACGTCGAGGGGGATCACTTTCCGATTCTCGACGAGACGACCTGCGACTTTCGCGGCCAGGCGCCGGGGCGCTCGATCGCGGTGCTGCTGGCCTGCTTCGCCGGGGCGTTCGACCATGAGGAGGACTGCCTCGCCGAGTCGATGCTGCGCGACGAGGAAGGTCCGGTCGCGGTGATCGCCTCCTCCCGCGTCGCGATGCCGTACGCCATGAGCGTGCTCGCCCGCGGCATGATGCACGAGCGCTTCTCGGGAGGCGATCAGACGCTGGGGGAACTGTTGCTGGCGGCCAAGCGTCAGATGTCCGCGCCGGTCGAGAACCCCGACGAGACGCGGAAGCTGATGGACACGCTCGCGCGGGCGATGAGTCCTCACCGGGACGAGCTTCAGGCCGAACTCGACGAGCACCAGGCCCTGTTCCATCTGCTCGGCGATCCGCTGCTGCGACTTCCCCGACAGGAATCGCTGAAGCTGGCCGCGCCGGCGGAAGCGGCTCCCGGGGCGACGATCGAGATCGCGGCGGACCTGCTCCCCGCCGACGTCTGCCGGCTGGAACTGGTCGCCAAGCGGGACGGACGCCGGCATGACGTCCCTTATCGCGGCGGCGACGTCTACGCCTCCGACTGGAGCGACTGGACGCGGAACCACGAACTGGCGAACGACAAGTCGTGGGAGACGTGGAACCTGTCGCTCGACCGGGCGACGAACAAGCTCGCACTAGCCCTTCCCGCAGACGCCGTCGGCGACTGCTACCTGCGCTGCATCGTCAGCCGCGACGGCAAGATCATCTGCACCGCGGCGCCGATCCGGATCGCGGCCCCGCAGAGCGAATGAACTGCGACCCGAGAGGCTCCGCGCCCGTTCCCCGCGTCAAAGCGTGTAAAGAACCGCGATGCCGGCGAAGTAGACGACCAGCACGGCGACCGAGTCGTATCCCATCCCCAGGACGGTCTGGTCGCGTCGTTCGAGAATGCCCCAGAGATAGAGACTGGTGACGACGATGCCGACCGAGGCCAGGAACGAGGCCGACGGATCGAGAGCGTCGAACACGGGGCCGCTACGGGAGGCGAGTTCCGCGGGAAGAAACAGTGCGATCGAGATGCTGTTCGTCCCTAGGATGTTCGCGGCAGCCATCGAATAGGAACCGTAGCGAACGGCGGAAATCGTCGTGCTGACTTCGGGCAGGCTGGTGGCGATCGCTACCAGCGTCGCCCCGACGAAATTCTGGCCGAGACCTGACTGGGCGGCGATCGCCTCGCCTGTCTTCGCGACCAGGAATCCGCCGCAGAGAACGGCGAACGATGCGAGAGCGAAGTAGCCGGCGATGCGGGCGGTCGAGACGCTTTCATATCGCTCGTCGCGGACTTGCTTTAGATCGCGCGCGGACTCCGGGGGACGGGCAACCTCGCCCTTCGGTTCCCACCGCGAACGGCTCTCGTAGCGATACACGATCCACAGCGAGGCGGCGTAAGCGACGAAGAGCAGGATCGGCCAGACGCCGATCCCGGCGAAACTGAACAACTCGCCGCTGACGATCGCGGCCGACGCCAGCGCGAGGAGGGCGATCGACATCACCCCCGTCATTAAAATCGACGCGTGGGGAGAGAACGCGGTCAGCGCCCGGCCGCGCAGAAAGAACGCGTCGACCGCCGCCAGTACGGCGACCTGCATCGCGATCCCGCCGAGCAGGTTCGTCCCCGCCAGTCTCGTCGCGCCGGAGAAAGAGGCCGTAAGCGTCGTGGCCAGTTCCGGCAGACTCGTCGCGCCCCCGAGGAACAGGGCGCCCGCGAAGGCATGCCCCAGCTTCGTTCGATCGGCGAACGTATCGACGTAGCCGCTCAGCTTCGTGCCTGCGATCCAGACGACCAGCGCGCCGCCTGCGAAGATCGCTAGGTTGACGAAGAGCGAAAACTCGGAGAAATCGACCATCGGCTCGAAGGGGCCGTCGGCAAAAGCCGGAGGAACGGAGGCGGTGCGCTCGTTCTTGACCGGAGGACGTCGACCCTCTGAATCGATCGCTACGAACAGCTCATGCCTCGGGGGACTGACGTCCCCCGCTCAGAAAGGAGTCGACGCAGCGACGCTACTTCGCTTCCAGCGTTTCTTTCAATCCCGGCACGTCATCCTCGCCTTGCGGGATCTCGAACTCGGCGCCGGCGAAGGCGTCGTCGATCGCCTGAAAGCGTCCGCCGAGGTTCTCGGCCAGGAACGCTTCGGCGATGGCGTAGAAGGCGAAGCGGTTCTCGGGCTTGGCGAAGCCGTGGCCTTCCTTCGGGAACAGGACGTAGATTACCGGGATCTTCTTCTCGGCCATCGCTTCGACGATCTGATCCGCCTCGGCCTGCTTCACGCGGGGGTCCTGAGCGCCCTGGCCGATCAGGAGCGGACGCTCGATCTTCTCGACGATCTGCAACGGCGAACGCGAGAGCAGGAATTCGCGACCTTCGTCGGTCGTCCAGTCGCCGACGCGACGCTTCATGACCGGCATGAAGGGCGCCCAGTAGGGAGGCGGATTCTCCAGCAGCGTCACCAGGCTCGACGGACCGACGATATCGACGCCGCAGGCGAAGGTCGTCGGCGTGAACGTCAGGCCCACGAGCGTGGCGTAGCCGCCGTAGCTGCCGCCCATGATGGCGATCTTGTCCTTGACGGCGATCTTCTCCTTCACGGCCCACTCGACGGCGTCGAGCAGATCGTTGTGCATGTCGCCCGCCCATTCCTTGTCGGCGGCGTTCAGGAATTCCTTGCCGAAGCCGGTCGACCCGCGGTAGTTCACGCTCAACACGGCGTAGCCGCGGTTGGCGAGCAACTGATGTTCCGGGTCGAAGCCCCAGCTATCGCGGGCCCAGGGTCCGCCATGCACGAGCAGCACCATCGGCAGCGGCTCGTTCGGCACGCCGTCGCCGTCCTCGTCCGTATGCTTCGGCAACGACAGGTAGGCGACCAGGTTCATCCCGTCCCGCGCCGGGATCACCCGCGGATGCATCTGCACCAGCGGCAGCTTTTCCAGTTCGGGCTGGCTGGTGAAGAGGAAGTCCGCCTTCTGGGCCGCGCGATCGTAGACGTAGAACTTCACCGGCCCGTCGTCGGTCAGAAACGCGACGGTCCAGATGTTGTCGTCCAGCGAACGGCTGGTGACCTGGATCTCGCCCCGGGCGACGTTCGACAGGAAGTCGATATCCTTCTTGAAACCTTCGTCGAGAAACTTCCAGGTCTGACGATCGTAGGTGAACGAGACGGCCTGAACGGTCTTCTCGATCGGGTGCAGCACGACGTCCGAGATGTCCGCCCGATCGTCCTCCGCGATCAGCTTTTCCTCGCCTGTTTCCAGGTTCACGGTCTTGAGCGCGGCCGTGTTCCGCCCGCGACTGTCGAGCATGTAGAGGACGTTCCCGCTCTTGTCGAAGCCGGCCGGACCGGTCGTCATCGCGTCTTCGGGACCGATCTCGATGTAGGGCTTCCAGCCGTTCTCGGCCTCCTCGTCGGGCAGCAGCAGCAACTGCCCCGCGTCGGGCGTGTAGGTGATCGCCATTCGCACGCGGTAGTCGTCGTCCGTCAGGAATCCCGCGAAGCCCGGGTTCTCCTGGATGAGCTTTCGTTCGCCCGAGAGCAGGTCGATCTCGTAAACGTCGTGGACCTGGTGCGGCGCCCGGTCGTTCAGGCCGACGAGGATCTTCGTCGGGAACTTCTCGTCGACCTCCATCACCTCGGCGGTCGTCTCTTCGTAGGGCGTCAGGTCGCGCGGCTCTCCGCCGTTCTTGAGATCGACGATGAAGAGGTGGAAGTTCTCGTCGCCGTCCTTGTCCTGCGAATAGAGCAGGTGCTCGTTCGTGTAGGCCCAGAAGAACTCGCGAATCCCTCGGCCCCGGTCGTTCGTGACCGGCCTCGCATTTTCCAGATCGCCCAGTTCGGCGACCCAGACGTTGAGCACGCCTTCGTGCGGTGCGAGAAACGCGACCTGCTTGCCGTCGTGACTGATCCGGGCGCGGGCCTTCTCCGGGTTGCCGAAGAATTTTTCCCGCGGGATCAGCTCCACCGGCTCGGCCGCGGACAGGGCTTGCGAGGGAGTTCCCACGGAAGCGATCAGTGCGGAAAGCGCGAACGCCGCTGGGGCGAACGTCATCGAAAGACGGGCGAAACGCATGCAGTTACCTCCGTGTCCGGTCAGCCTCGATACCATGGTTTCGTCGAGCGGCCGCGGAAGCGCGAGGCCGACGAACCTGACTGCTCCACGATAGCGATTCGATTCCCTTTCGACCATTCGGCGACATGAGCGAAGCGAAGGACGACTCCGAGGCCCGCTGGAGCAGGGTCGGCAAGCGCGCTATCGTCGTCGGAGCGGGACTCGCGGGGCTGGCGTCCGCACGGGAACTTCTGCGGCTGGGTTTCGACGTCAAGGTCTTCGAGGCGAGCGCCGCCGTCGGCGGACGGACGCGCAGCGATCGGGACTTTCTACCGGGCGTCGCGATCGAACGGGGAGGCGAGTTCGTCGGCAGCAACCATCCCCGCGTCGCAGCGCTGGCGGAGGACCTGGGCGTCGCGCTGGAACCCGTTCGCGAGTCCGAACTGCTGTTCCGCGAGCTCGACGGCGAAGTCTTTCAGGACCACGCGCTGGCCAGGCTCTTCGAGGAAGCGGAGCCGCTGCGGCGCCAGATCACGGAGTTCGCCGCGGGCGTCGATGACGAGCGCCCCTGGCTCACGCCGAACGCCGTCGAACTCGACCAGCTTTCCCTGCACGACGGCGTTCGGACTAAGCTGACGGGAAGCGACGCCGCCAAGCGTCTGCTGCTCGCGGAGTTCGAACAGTCGGAGGCCGCCGATCCGCGGACGATCAGTTGGCTGGGGCAGTTGACCGTCATCAAGGGGCACGGCCTCGAACGCTACTGGGAAGAGACGGAGGCGTATCGCGTGCAGGGCGGAGCCGCGGAGCTCGCGGTCCGTCTGGCGGTGAAGATCGTCGAGGACGGCGCGTCTCCGGACCATCGCATCTCGGTCAATCGGCCCCTCGCGGCCGTGCGTCAGACGACGGAGTTCGTCGAGGTCACGCTCGCGAACGGTCCGACCGTGACGGCGGACTGGCTCGTGCTCGCGATTCCGGCCTCGCAGCTTCGGACGATCGACCTGCCGCAGGAGTTGCAGCCCCTGCAGGCGCTCTTCTGCGGAGCGGCGACGAAGGAGTTCCTGCGCATCGGCGAGCAGCCCCGTCCGAATTCCGATCGCCGCGCGAGTCTCAGCGTCCTGTCAGGCGGCGTCTATCCGGCGCCTACGAACGACGACGCGACGCGCGCGATGACCCTGTTCAGTTCGTCGACCGCGGCGGAGACGCAGGTCGCGACGGAGGATAACGCGCGTCGCGGAAGTCTGGCGAAAATCGTCGCCGACCTCGGCTATCAGCCCGAGTCGCACGAGAAGAGCTGGACGAAAACCGACTGGTCGAAGGAGACCTTCTTCGACGGCGCCTATTCCTCCGCCCAGATCGGGAAGATCGTGGAACTGGGCGAGCTGCTCGATTCCGGCAGCGGGCGAATCGTGATCGCGGGCGAACACGCCTCGTTTCGATTCACCGGCTACATGGAGGGGGCGCTCGAATCGGCCGAGCGGGCCTGCCGCCGCATCGTCGAACGAGCCGGCGGGTGATCGGCGGTCACTCGTCCGCGTCGACGGTCTCTTCGACGAGCCAGCGGACCTTGTAGATCTTTTCGCCCGGGAGCACGATCTTTCCTTCCGGCTCCCTCAGTCGAATCGTGTCGGACCACCAGGCTTCCTCGCTCGCCTGCACGACGGCGACGCGCCCGCTGGTCGGATGGTGCGACACGCACTTGACGTGAGCCGCCTGGGCGAAGGAGTCGACAGGTCGGAACTCGCCTTTCTCGCGATCGAAGCGCCGGACGCCCGCGTGCGTCGAGAGAACCAGATCGTCGCTTGCGGGAACCGCCTGCAAGTCATGCCCCCCTTCGTCGGGCAGGTCGAACGTCTGGACCAGCTTCAGCGACGGCGCCGACGACTCCCAGTCGACCAGTTCGTACCGGCGGAGTTCGTCGAAACCGAGGGCCCACAGGCTGCGTCGGGCTTCGTCCCAGACGACGCCGTGCGCGGAATAAAGTTCGCCTTCCCACAGCCGTTTTTCGGGCTGCGAAAGGTCGAACAGGATCAGCCGGTTTCCCTCCGCGGCGGTGGAGGCTGCCGCGACGACCCGGCCGCCGGGCAGCGCTTCGATCGAATGGGCGTTGGGGACGCTGGCGTACCAGAGCGTCTTTCCCGTCTCGCGTTCCACCAGTGCGCATGCGCCGCCCGACGATGCGATCAGCAGCGACTTGCCGTCGTCGGTCGGTTTACACTCGTCGGTCGAGCCGAACTTCTTTCGCAGCCCTTCCGGCAGACCTTCGCTCTCCGTCGCCCGCCAGCTCCAGAGCTTCTTGATCTCGCCCGATTCCGGCGACCGCTCGGCATCGTTCGCGTCGATGACGAAGACCTCGTCCCATCCGCAGACGACGAGTCGTTCCGCCCTCGCGTCGCCCGTCGCGAGCGCCGTCAGCGAAACGAGGAACGCCAGGAGACAGCCGCGGGTCGCCGAGATTCGCATGACGGTCGGTCCGGACGAGGAAGGCAAAGAGGGGACGCAGGCGGACGATCCGTGCAGTTTACAATACGGGCCTCCTCGACTTCTCCGCCTTCGACGATGAGCCGGTCGCATGCGCCTCTTCACGTTCGCCGCGATGCTTCTCGCTTCGGCAGCTTCCGTCGCCTTCGGCGCCGAACAAGATTCCGTTAAGCCGAAGCGACCGAACGTCCTGATGATCTCGATCGACGACCTGAACGACTGGGTCGGGCATCTGGGGGGGCATCCGCAGGCGAAGACGCCGCATCTCGATTCGATCGCCGCGCGGGGAACGTCCTTCGCGAACGCCCACTGCCAGTCGCCGCTCTGCAATCCGTCGCGGACGAGCGTCTTCACGGGTCTGCGACCGTCGACGACCGGCGTCTATGCGCTGAACCCCTGGTTCCGTCAGGAGGCGAAGTACGCCGACTTCGTCACGCTGCCGCAGGCGTTCGAGCGGCAGGGCTACGTCACGCTCGCCTGCGGCAAGAACTATCACGACGCCTATCCCCCAGCCGCCGATCGCAGGGACGGCGTCGAATTCACGACGTGGGGATTTGCGGGCGGGTACAGGGCCTTTCCGGATGAACCGTTCGTGAAGACCCCCGGCGGAAACAAGCTCGTCGACTGGGGTCCGTTCCCCGAGTCGGACGAGGGTCTGCACGAGTACCAGGTCGCCGACTGGGCGATCGAGCAGCTCGAGAACCCGCCCGAGGCGCCCTTCTTCCTCTGCGTCGGATTCCGGCGCCCGCATGTTCCGTGCTATGCGCCGCAAAAGTACTTCGATCTCTTTCCGGAGGAGACCCTGATCGTGCCGGACGCCCCGGCCGACGATCGCGACGATACGCCCCGGTTCTCGTGGTACCTGCACTGGGATCTGCCCGAGCCGCGACTGAAGTGGCTCGACGAAGCGGGCGAACGGAAGAGCCTGGTCCGGGCCTATCTCGCGAGTCTCGCCTACACCGATGCGCAGGTCGGTCGCGTGCTGGCGGCGCTGAAGGAATCAGGCCTGGAACAGGAGACGATCGTCGTCGTCTGGTCCGATCATGGCTGGCATCTGGGCGAGAAGCTGATCACCGGAAAGAACACGCTGTGGGAGCCGTCGACCCGCGTGCCGTTTCTGTTCGCCGGCCCGGGCGTCGAGGCGGGCGCTCAGTGCGACGAGGCGGTGGAACTGCTCGATCTCTATCCGACGTTGCTGGAACTGTGCGGGCTGCCGCCGCAGAAGGGGCTCGAAGGACTCTCCCTGGCGCCGCAACTGCGCGATGCGAAGGTCCCTCGCGAGGCGCCGGCGATCACGACGCACGGGCCGAGCAACCACGGCGTCCGCGACGAACGCTGGCGCTACATCCGCTACGCCGACGGTTCGGAAGAACTGTACGACCTGTCGTCCGATCCCGAGGAACTGACCAACCTGGCCGGCAGGCCCGAATCGCGCCAAGCGATCGACCGACTCGCGCACTGGTTGCCGGAGTCCGACGCCGCGCCGATGGCAGGCAGCAAGCCCCGGCTGGTCGAACTCAAGGACGGGGTCGTTTACTGGGAGGGCCAGCCGATCGAGCCGAACGCTCCGATCCCCGGCGTGGAGATCGAACAGCGTCCTCCTGCTCCTCCCCGACCTGCTGCGCCTCGGGCGAGAGCGACGCCCAAGCGCTGAAGCTTGCTGTGTGCCACGGCTGGCTTGTCCAGCCGTGTCGAACTCTGCTGGACAGACGGCCCGATGAACTGATCCGGCTCTCGTCGAAACGGCTGATCGTCGCGGTTCCGTCTGCTAGCGGAATCTCTGTAGTGGGTGAACGAACCGCAGGCCTCGCACGGCTGGGCAAGCCAGCCGTGGCACACGGACGTACTGGTCCGCTTTCTTATCGTTCGCTGTCGGCCTTCTCCCGCTGATCGAGCACGAAGGCCGCGACGTCGTCGCCGCTCTGTCCGCGAGCGAGAGAGTCGGGCGTATTGCCGTGGGCGTCGCGCGCTTCGAGATCGGCGCCGGCTTCGGAGAGAATGCGGATCGCGCTCGTCTGCCCCGCGAGCGCGGCGAACATGACCGCCGTTTGCCCGAGACCGTTGCCCGCGTTCGGGTCGGCGCCGCACCGCAGCAGTTCTTCCAGAATGGCGTCGTGACCCTGAAACGACGCCGCCGCCACCGCGGTGAGGCCCATGCGGTTTCGGGCCTCCAGGTCGAGCGACTCCTCGTAGAGCAGCCGCGTCACGACGCGGTCACTGCCTCGATACGCGGCGACGGTGAGCAACGTATCGCCGCGATCGCTGCGGACGTTCGGGGAGAAGCCCTCGCTTAGATACTCGTCGATCGTCCGCTCGTCGTTCTGCCGCGCCGCTTCGAAAACGATCTCGACCAGCTTGCGTTCCGTCTCCGCGTCGAGCTTCACGCCCTGGCGATCGACCAGCGGCTCCGACTTCGGCGTCGGCAGCAGAGCATACGACGTTCCGGCGAGCAGCATCGACGCGACGACCGATAGCGCCGAGCCGATGCCGATACGTTTGAGCCAGGTTCGCATGATCGAGTCTCGATCGGGTTCAGCATTCGAAACACATAGCCGCGGGAGACTCGCGTCTCCCGCGGTTCATGGACGCTCGCGCTTCCGCCGAACTACTTCGCGCTCAGCGCGGTGCTCTGCTGCGGCAGCGTCGCGAGGTCGCTCGATTCGCCCGGCTTCAGCGTGGTGACGTTGGCTTCGTCGCCGAGGAGATGAAACTCCAGCGACTCGCGATCGAACTTGTGCGTCTTCGCAGGCAGCAGCGTGTAGATCGGGCTCCAGTCCGAGCCGTCGCTGCGGGTCCGATAGCGGATCGGCGTCGCCGAAGAATTCGACAGCACGATCTGCTCGGGCGGCGCCGGCGCGGCGACTTCGGCGACCTTCCACTTCGTCGGCTCGACGTCGCGGTTGGTCTCGATCATCGTCTTCACCGCGGCGAGGTCTTCGCCGACCGCTTCGGTGACGCGCGTGCCGAAGTCCTCGTTCGCCTGGAACAGGAAGCTCAGGATGCGCAGCTTCACCTGACGGTTCTGGACCTTGCCCAGGTCGCCCGCGAAGTTGCTGACCAGGTTCGTTCGCTCCTCGTCGGTGAACGAGAGGTAAAGCTCGCCCGCCTGCTGAAAGTTCAGCGTCTTCTCGATCCGGGCCTGCTGCACGGAACCCGTCAGCGGAGCCTGGCTCTCCTTGAATTGCGCATCGTCGACGTAGGCGCCGGGTACGACGCTCGGCTGGTAGTTCACGTCGCTGGCCGTCTCGCCGAAGTTCATGGCGCCGTCCTGATTGAAACTCCCGACCGGGCTGAGAGGACGGTTCACCGGCAGCGTCAGGTAGTTCGCCCCGATGCGGTAGCGCTGGGTGTCGGCGTACGAGAACAGCCGCCCCTGCAGCAGGCGATCTTCCGAGGGCTCGATGCCGGGAACGACCATGCCGGGCGCGAAGGCGACCTGCTCGGTGAACTGGAAGAAGTTCGACGGAACGCGATTGAGCGTCATCTTGCCGACTTTGATCTCCTCGACGCCGGTCCAGATCTTGGTCGCATCGAGCGGGTCGAAGTCGAAGTCGTCAAGCTGCTCGGGCGAGAGCATCTGCACCCCCAATTCCCACGACGGGAACTCGCCCCGTCCGATGGCGCTGTAGAGTTCCTCCGTCAGTCCCGACTGGTTGATCCCGGCGGCCTTTTGCGCCTCGGCTGCGGTATAGCGCTCATGACCCTGCTGGCTGCGCCAGTTGAACTTGACGTAGGTGACCTTGCCTTCGGCATTCACCCACTTGAAGGCATGCACGCCGAAGCCGTCCATCTTCCGCAGGCTCGCCGGCGTCCCCTGATCCGAGTAGAGGATCGTCAGCATGTGCGTGCTCTCCGGCACATGGCTGAAGAAGTCGAAGAACCGGTTCGGATCCTGCTGATTCGTGATCGGCGACGGCTTCAGCGAATGGACCATGTCCGGGAACTTCATCGCGTCGCGGATGAAGAAGATCGGCAGGTTGTTGCCGACCAGGTCCCAGTTTCCTTCCTCCGTATAGAACTTCACCGCGAACCCGCGGGGATCGCGAAGCTGCTCGGGCGATCCGTCCGGATGAATGACCGTCGAGAATCGCACGAAGACCGGCGTCTGCTTGCCTTCCTCGGCGAAGAGCTTCGCCTTCGTATGTTCGGAGAAGTCGCCGTAGCTGACGAACTCTCCGTGGACGCCGACGCCGCGGGCATGCACGACGCGACTTGGAATGCGCTCGCGATCGAACCTGGCCAGCTTCTGGATCAGGTGGAAATTGTCCAGCAACGCGCTGCCGTTCGGTCCCGCGGTGCGGGAGTTCTGGTTGTCGCCGACCGGCTGTCCGCCGTCCTGCGTGAGCCGGGGGGCCGGCTCCTGTGCGAAAGCGCTCGCGGCGCCGACGGCGACTGCGAGGACGAACGCGAAACGTCCGAGCGTCATGGATCGAACTCCTGAAGAAGCGAGCGCGACTCGTCGCGCCGGGAAGTTGCGGGGAGAGGACGCGAACCGAGGCGTCTCCCGCTTTCGTGCATCATCGCAGACTGAGGGCGATACATCCAATGCATTGATGAGATACAATCGATGCACGAAACGCATCGCAGTCAGCGAACCGCTTCCGACGGGTCGGGCGCGGTCGCATTCGATCTTTAACCGCACGGGCGATGGAATTCGAACAGCTTCGGCAGTTTCTGAAGGTCGCCGAGCGGAAGAACTTCACCCGCGCGGCGGAGGATCTGCTCATCTCGCAGTCGGCGCTCAGTCGCTCGATCGCGCGCCTCGAAGAGGAGCTGGGCCAGCCCCTGTTCGAACGGCAGACGCGCTCGGTGGAACTGACCGACGCAGGAAGATCGCTGTCGTCGCGGGCGGAGCGGATCCTGGCGCTGGTCGACGACGCGAAGGCGGAAATCGCCGATGACGGGGAGACCGGGACGATTCGCGTCGGCGCCATCCCGACGGTCGCGCCCTACGCGCTTCCCCGCGTGCTTCGCAGTTTCGGCATCGAGCATCCGGGAGCGTCCCTGCTCGTGACGGAGGACGTCACCGAGCGGCTGCTCGAACGATGTCGCCAGGGTCAGGTCGACGTCGCCCTGCTGGCGCTTCCGATCTCGACGCCTCACCTGCGGGTCGAGAGGTTGTTCGACGAGGAACTGCTGCTCGTGCTGCCGCCCGGTCACGCTCTGACAGAGAAGAAGCGGATCGGCATCGAAGACCTTCAGGCGTACCCTTTCGTGCTGCTGGACGAAGCGCACTGCCTGACCGACAGCGTCGTCTCGTTCTGTCGCCGAAAGTCGTTTCAGCCGCTCGCGGTCGAACGGACCAGTCAGCTCGCGACTGTGCAGGAACTGGTCTCGCTGGGGCACGGCATCTCGCTGATCCCGGCGATGGCCCGCGCGGTCGACGATTCCGACCGAAGGATCTACCGCTCGATCGCCGGGCCCAAGCCGATAAGGACGATCGCGTTCGTCTGGAACCCCTACCGCTTTCAGAGCAAGCTGCTCGAGCGGTTCAAGCGGCACGTTCGCGAGACGCTCTGCACGTGATCGCGATTACGAAAAGCGCCGGCAGCGTCATTCGCCCCGCTCGACGAAAATGATTTGCCGCTTCGCGCGATCGATGCCGATCAGACCGCCGGTGACGGGATCTTCGGCGAAGCCCTGGCCGGTGAAGGCGATCTCCTCGCTGCCGAGCAGTTCCAGTCGCTTACCCTCCGTCGGCACGCGCAGTCGAAACAGCTTCTCGTCATCGTGGCCCGTCGCCAGAAGTTCGCCGTCGCGCCAGACGCCGCCGGAAAGACTCGCTTCGTGAAGCTGCTCGAGCAGTTCCTGCGGATAGGTCCAGCGTCGCAACTCTTTCCAGTCGTCGTCGAAACTGGCGAGATAGGACTTCGCATTCTCGTCCCCGTAGAACGCGAAGTTGGCCCACCACCGTCCGTCGTGTCGCAGGATCCAGACCAGGCTGCCGTCCGATTCGCCGAAGTCGTGGACGACCGTCAGCTTCATCGTCTCGGGGTCGAGCGCCATGACCTCGCTCGACTCCGGCCGCTTCGGGTAGTTGGAGTGGGCGAGGATCAGCTTGCCGTCGAGGAAGAATCCGGCATTGAGATGGACGGTCTCGCCTTCGCTTCGGGCGATAAGCTCCCCCGTCGATCGATCGAGCTTCGCCACGCCGCCGTTCGAGATGCCGTAGACGAACTCATTGTCCGCAGCCGCCCCCTGCGTCGCATACTTGGTCGAGAGGCGGCGGGTCTCTTTCCATCCGCCGCCGAGCGTTCGAACCCGTTCCTGCGGCTTCCGAACCGAGGACGCGGGCGCCGAGGACGGCTGGGCTGACGCGATCGAAGCGAGCGGCGTCAGGAGCGAAAGCCCGCAGAGCAGGGCGAATCGACGGTTCCGGGCGACGATCATGGGCGAGGCGCTTTCGAAGCAGCGGGGAGGCGGCCGACGCGAGAGAAGTCGATCTTAGCCCTTGTCCATGAAGTTACGGCGAACGACGACGCCTTCGACTTTCAAGTGCAGGTGAGATTCCGTCTCAACTTCTTGCGGCGGTTGACCTTAACGCCGACCGTCGGTTGTGACTCTGGCAGGGGGCGCCTACAATCCGTTCGCCGCGCAAGCGCCAGGATCGCATCCCGCGAAACGGTAGCGGTTTGAGCGCCGTTTCGGCGACGATGCAAACCGCCGCGAACGCTATCCGACAGTGCGACACGCACGCGATCAGGATGTTTCATGATTCAACGGAAGCCGATTTTCCCCAACGTCATCGAGCTCAATTTCCAGGCGGGCCGACTGCTCGGATGCAACGTCTACCTGGTGTACGACGCCGATGAATGGATCCTGATCGACATCGGGTACGAGGACGTCGTCGACGACATCATCGAACTGATCCGGCAGATGGATTTCCCCCTGTCGCGATGCAAGATGCTGGTCGCTACGCATGCGGACGTCGACCATAGCCAGGGCCTGGCCAAGGCCAAGGCGCTGCTGAAGTGCCCCGTGGCCGCGCATCCCAAGGCGGCGCGAGCCTTGCGCGAAGGGGATCGCCTGCTGACGTTCGCGGAGATCGCGGCGCAGGGGATCGACCTGGAGATGCCGCCCGTCGAAGTCGAGCAGATGCTCGAAGAGGGAGACGTCATTCGCGTCGGAGGCGTCGAACTGGGCGTCTGGCTGACGCCCGGTCATACCGACAGTCAGCTTTGCTTCAAGACGCGGAACCTGTTGCTCTCGGGCGACAACATCTATCGCGACGGCGGCGTCGGCGCGATCGACGCTCATCACGGCAGCAACATTCCGCACTTCATTCAGTCGCTGAAGCGGATCAAGGCGAGCGACGCGGAGTGGCTGCTCCCCAGCCACGGCCCGATCTTCAAGAAGGACGACGCGCTTCTCGACTCCGCCATCGATCGACTGGAGATCTACAAGAAGATGCCGGACTTCGGCACCTGCGCCGTCGAGTGGCCGCTGATGGACGAGTGGGAACGCGAGATCGCCGACGGCACGCTGCCGGGTTGAGGGACGCGTTCGGTGCGACGGGCTGTTCGTACTCTTCGTAGTACTGCGACTCGCTTAAACGTGTGGGTCGCCGCAGGGGATCGGGTGCCACTGGCTCAGCCAGTGCCGCGTCTGGATCGATCGTCCAACATGTCCGACCGAGCCGTTCGTTCCAGCACTGGCAAAGCCAGTGGCACCCTCTTGAGACTCACGATTTAAAGCGAGTGGCTGTAATAGGGTGGGTCATTGACCCACCTCGTCGGAGCTATCGAAGCAGGGCGTTCAGTCGTCAGCCCCTGACCGAATTCGCCTCAGGCGGGTCATTGACCCACCTTACGAAGACTACAGAAACGAATTCCCCGCTGCGCTAATTCTTCGCGATCGTCTTCACGGCGCCGCTGCGGATGTAGGCGACGAGGTCGGCGAGTTCTTCCGCGGTGAAGTAGTCGACCAGACCGCTGGGCATCATCGACGTCTTGCCCGGCAGCGACTGCTCGACCGTACTCCGGTCGACGTTGACGATCGTCGACGGATCGAGCGGGTTGGTGAGCACCCGCAGGTTTTCGCCCTTCAGGTTCACGACGCGACCGCTGACGACGCGTCCGTCGTCGAGAACGAACTGCTGCGTGGCGTACTGGTCGGAGATGACCTTGTCCGGGTCGACGATCGCCTCCGCCAGATCCCGCACGCTGAAGCGTCCGCCCGCTGCGGTCAGGTCGGGACCGACGACGCCGCCGACGCTCTCGAAGCGGTGACACTTGAAGCAGGACGCTTCCGCGTAGATCGCTCGCCCCCGTTCGAGATTCCGTTCGCCTTCGAGGCCCGCGAGCGCGGCGACGAGCGAGTCGGTCGTCCAGGTCTGCACCTTTTCGCGATTCTGCGGCACGAGGGTCGGCTCCGCCGCGGCGATCTTCGCGTTCAGGATCGGACGTAAAGCGTTCTTCGCGTCAGCGGGCAGGCGATCGACGGCTTCCTGCTTGATGTTGCCGAGGAAGCCTTCGAACGACATGCCGCCCCGGAGCGCGGCTGCTTCGTTGAACCATGCGAAGAACCGTTCCCGCGTCGCCGGCGTCCAGCCCTGCTCCAGCGCCCTCAGGCAATAGGCATAGTGCATCTGTTCTTCCTGCGACGCCGTGCGTTCCATCAGGTCGAGCGTCGTCTCCGCGACGTTCGGCGCGTTCAGGTAGACCAGCAGGCGACACAATTCCTGGTTCAGCGGCGGATCGTTCGACGGATAGCTCGCCGCGACCTGGTCGAGCACGGACTGCCGCGAAGTCGCATCCGGAGCGCCGAGGCGGGCGAAGATCAGCCCGTACGCGCGGAGCAGGTCGATCTGCTGGTCCTGCGAAAGCGTC
Organism: Lignipirellula cremea; assembly: GCF_056501455.1. Taxonomy (NCBI): domain Bacteria; kingdom Pseudomonadati; phylum Planctomycetota; class Planctomycetia; order Pirellulales; family Pirellulaceae; genus Lignipirellula; species Lignipirellula cremea. The sequence continues at coordinate 1,607,764 of NZ_CM151415.1, read as the reverse complement.
GTCCAGTCGATCGTCGAGAGCCAGGCGACTCCGCGGGCGGCGACCTGCGTCCTTTGCGCGGTTGCGCCGTTCCACGATCGCGCCAGCGCGATCCAGGCCTGAATCCGGGCGACAGGAGAAAGCTCTCCGATCTTCTCGATCCATAGCGACTTGGGCGACGCTTCCAGCAGCGTTCTGGCCGCGTACTGCAGGTATCGATCTTCGGAATCGAGTTCGCCGAGCGCCTTCTCGACGACCTCCGCCGTCGGATCGAGCAGCGCCGCCTCGAACTCTCGGCGAAGGTCCGCCGCGGGGTTGGTCGCGACCTCCGTCGGGATCGGTTCGGTCGATTCAGATCCGACGTAGCGGATGCGGTAGATCGCCGATTGCGTCTCGCGTCCGCCGATGACGAAGTAAAGGGCGCCGTCCTGCGGGCGAATCACCATGTCCGCGACCGGCAGGGGCGACGCGCTGCAGAAAATCTCCGGCGTTGCGACGTAGCCCGCTCCGTCGGCCTGCAACTCCAGGGAGTAGATCGTGCCGTAGCTCCAGTCGGCGGCGAACAGCGACCGCTGGTACTTCGCCGGAAATTTCGCGCCGCTGCCGTAAACGACTCCGGTAGGCGAACCGGGGCCGACGTCCGCGACCGCCGGCAACGTGTCCGGATAAATCGCGGGGAATTTTCCGCTTCCGCCGCGCCAACCGAAATCGCTCCCCTTCATCGCGAAGCAAATTCGCGTGGGGCGATACCATGGCGTGCCGATGTCCCACTCCATATCGGAGTCATAGGTGAAGATGTCCCCGGCGTCGTTGAACGCGAAGTCGTAACTGTTCCGGTAGCCCATGCTGACCAGCGTCACGTCGGTTCCGTCCGGGTTCAGGCGGCAGATCCATCCGCCCGGCGCGAGGATGCCGACCGCATGGCCGCGCGCATCCCACATCCGCGGCAGCAACTGATCTTCCTGCCAGATCCGCGGGACGTAGCTCTGCGAGAGCTGCGGCACGTCCGTGTGATTGCCGGCGCAGAGATAGATCGACTGACCGTCCGGTCCGAGCACGAGCGCATGCGGGCCATGCTCGCCCGGCGTACCGCGCGTCTTCAGGATGACGTCAGCGCGATCGAAAACGTCGTCGCCGTCCACGTCCGTCAAACGGTACAGAAGACCTTCGCCCCGCGAATTAGGCGGCTGGCTCATCACGTACAGACTGTCGAACGCATAGAGCAGCCCCTGGGCGTGGCCGACCTTGTCGCTGATCTTCTCGACGCTCGCCTGGGCGCCTTCCTCCTCCGGAACCGTGATGCGGTAGAGGCCGCCCGCCTGGTCCGACGCGATCAGTCGTCCCATCGGATCGACGGTCATGCTGACCCACGAACCCTGCGATTCGCCCGGCACGACGTAAAGTCGCTCGACCTGGAAGCCTTCGGGAACGCGAATGGATTCGACCGGCGTGGCGTCGTCGAACGGCGCCGCGGCGGCGACCAGTGCGCTCGACAGCAATGCCACGGAGAAGAGCGATGCGAGAGCGGATCGGTAGCGTCGGTGGGTCATCTCGGCGCTCGTCGAAAGCGGAAGGAGAGCGGCGTTACTGACGAAAGCGGCTCCATGCGATCGGCGTCGCGATCGCATGGAGGTCCGACCGACGGGGGAATCGGTCCCCCGTGATTCGGGCTCCGTGGCGACGGCGAGATCCGATGGATTGCCGGGTCGAGGCCGATTGTAGCCAAGCGGCGCGCGGAGGAGCTAGCGGCGACGCGCCGTCTTGCGAGCGACGGAGCGCCTTTTCGCGCCAGCGGGGCCGGGTTATGCTGCGTCGAATTTCGACGACCGAACCTCCAAGGCCGAAGCGCCTCGATCAAATAGAAAAAGGGCCTTCGGACGCCGCTCCGAAAGCCCTTCTGCTGAAGCAACGATGTCTTCAGCGCTACAACCGCATAGCGGAGATCGGCTGTCGGCGGTCGAGGACTTGAACTCTCCGGCTCCGCTCGTATCAATTCCCCCGAATCTCCAGGATCAGGCAGTCTGCTGCAGTGCGCAGCCAGACTGCGTTCGTCGCAGGAAGCGACGAAGAAGGGCGGGACGGGCCGAACGAATATCGACGCACAACCTGGCGACGACGCAGCCCTGCGGGGCATCGAAATAGAGACTCCACGCTCTAAGGGATCGAACAGCGAATGACGGGTATCGCCAAGCTTGCGCTCGAAGACGGCAGCGTCTTCGTCGGTCGCGCCTTCGGCGCCAGCGGCGAAGCGGACGGCGAGGTCTGCTTCAACACGTCGATGACCGGGTATCAGGAAATCCTGACCGACCCGAGTTATCGCGGGCAGATCGTCGCGATGACCTATCCGATGATCGGCAACTACGGCGTCAACGCCGAGGACGTCGAATCCGATCGCCCGCACATGGCCGGGTTCATCGTCCGCGAGAACAGCCGCGTCGCGAGCAACTTTCGCAGCGCCGGCTCGCTCGACGATTACCTCGCGAAGCATGGCGTCGTCGGCCTCGAAGGGATCGACACGCGAGCTCTGGTGCGACTGCTTCGCACGAAGGGGGCGATGAAGGGCGTGATCTCCTCGGTCGATCTCGACGATGCCTCGCTCGTCGAGAAGGCCAGGAAAAGCCCGGGGCTCGTCGGACGCGATCTGGTTCGCGAAGTCCTGACGCCCCAGGCGCGACAGTGGTCCGATTCGCTCAACGAATGGGCCCTGCTGCAGGGAGAAACGACGCCCCGATCGAACGGCGAAGAAGAGCTGCACGTCGTCGCGCTCGACTTCGGCATGAAGTGGAACATCGCGCGGCACCTCTACGACGAAGGTTGCCGCGTCACGATTCTTCCCGGCACCGCGAGCGCGGAAGAAGTACTCTCGCATAACCCCGACGGCGTATTCCTCTCGAACGGCCCCGGCGATCCGGAACCTCTCGACTACGCCATCGAAACGATCCGGGACCTTTTGCCCAGACAGCCGATCTTCGGCATCTGTCTCGGGCATCAGTTGTTCGGCCTGGCCTGCGGCGCCAAGACGTTCAAGTTGAAGTTCGGTCACCGCGGAGCGAATCAGCCGGTTCAGAATCTCGATTCGGGGAAGGTCGAGATCACCGCGCAGAATCACGGTTTCGCGGTCGACGAAGCGACGCTGCCGCCCGAGCTCCGCGTGACGCATCGGCATCTGAACGACGACACCGTCGCGGGCCTGTGCCATCGCGAACTGCCTGCCTTCAGCGTGCAGTACCACCCCGAGAGTTCTGCCGGCCCGCACGACAGCCGCTACCTCTTCCGTCAATTCCGTGATGCCATGCTGAAGCGCCGCGAAGAGTCGACCGCGGGAAGTCGGTAGGAATGCCCCACCTCAGTCGCCGCGAGTTCTTCACCGGCCATCAGGACTCGCTGCTGGCTGCGCGGCTGGAGACGCCGGAAGAGGGAGACCCGGCGGCGCTGGTCGTCATCTCCCACTGCTTCACCTGCTCGAAGGACTACAAGGCGATCAAGCGGATAGCCGCGGAACTCGCGAACGCCGGCATCGCGGCTTTCCGCTTCGACATGACAGGTCTGGCCGAAAGTCGCGGCGACTTCTCGCGGACGTCGCTGTCGACGAACGTGCAGGATCTTTCCCGGGCGATCGCTTACGCCCGATCGCTGGTCGACGCGCCTCTCTTCCTGCTGGGGCATAGCCTGGGCGGAGCCGCATCGATTCTGACGGCTTCTACGAACGACGACGTCCGCGGTCTGATCACGCTCGCCGCGCCGAGCACGACGACGGCGCTCCAGCGGTTTCAGGTCTCCCTGCGGAAACCGGCGGGCGAGGGGCTCTGGCAGATCGAGGTGGGCGGCATCGCGTATCGCCTTCGCGACGAATTTTTCGAGGATCTGGGCCGGCACGATCTGCTGGCGTCGCTGAGCGCTTTTCAGCGGCCCCTCCTGGTCCTTCATTCGCCGAGCGACGAGACGGTCGACTACGAACACGCGCTCAAGCTGTTCGACGCGGCGGGCGGGTCGAAATCGCTGTTCACGCTGGAGGGCGCCGACCACCTGCTGGTCGGCGATCGACAGGCGCCGGCGTGGACGGCCGGGGCGATCAGTTCCTGGATTCGCTTCGCCCTCGGCGCCGAAGGGCGCAGCGGAGTCGCCGGCTCGATGTGAGCGGCTGCATCTTCGTTCTGAGCGGGGGGTGTGAACCCCCCGAGTCTTCAAGCGACCGATCGACCGGAATTCGGGGAGTTCACACCCCCCGCTCAGAAGGATCGACGAGTCAGACGAAGAGTCAGCGTCGCCCGAATCGCTTTCCGTTCCGAACGTTACGGCGGATTTTCGTCCGAAAGCAGGACTGCCGCGTATAATCCTGCGCCGCGGCGGGCGAGTCGAGTTTACGACCCTGCACGGATCGTGATCTCCCCCTTCGCCTTGCGTGTCGATGCAGCGAACCAGCAGCAAGTCCCAGTTCCGCCGCTTCCTGGAGGAAGTCCGCAAGGAGGCGAAGCTTCGCCCCGGCGGCTCTCCTCATGCCGCGCCGCTCGACGTTTCTGGCCATTCGGGCCACGGCTCGGCCAAGAAGGGGGACGATCCGAACCGTCGTTTGCGTCGACATCGCTCGATCAAGCAACTCCTCGCGGAGTTCTGGGGACAGCTTCGGGGCTTTCGCGGCGCCATGGCGGCGACGCTGGCGGCGTTGACCGTCGCCACGGTCATCGGCCTCGTTCCGCCTTATGCGACGAAGCTGGCGATCGACAACGTCCTGGGCGACCAGCCGTTCCCGGACTTGATTCGCCGGCTGCCGATCTCCTCCGACCCGACGACGCAGCTCTGGCAGATCGGGGCGGTCACGGCGCTGGTGACGTTCCTCGGCATCGGCGTCGGCTTGTGGGGTCGCTGGCATGCGACGCTGCTGACGAACAAGGTGACCGTCGCGCTCCGCAAGCGAGCGTTCGATCACGCCATGCGTCTGCCGCTGCACAAGATCTCCCAGATCAAGTCGGGCGGCGTGGCGTCGCTGCTGCGCGAAGACGCCGGCAGCGTCGCCGAGCTGATTTTCAGCATGATCTACAATCCCTGGCGAGCGGTGATTCAGCTCGTCGGGTCGATGATCGTGCTGGCGATCGTCGACTGGCGCCTGCTCGTCGGGGGCATCGCGCTCCTGCCGATCGTCTACTTCTCGCATCGCACCTGGATCGCCCGGATTCGCCCCGTCCATCGCCGCATCAAAGCCAAACGCGAGCAGGTCGACGGCAACGCGACCGAAGCCTTCGCCGGCATGCGAGTGGTCCGCGCCTTCGGTCGCGAGACCAGCGAACGCAACCGCTTCGTCACCGGCAACCACGTGATGGTCCGCCAGCAACTGCTGGCCTGGTGGTGGTCGCGACTGATCGAACTGGTGTGGGAGACGGTCGTTCCCGCGGCGTCGATCGCGCTGCTGATCTACGGCGGGACGCTGGTCCTCAAGGGCGAACTGACGCTGGGCGAGCTGGCGATGTTCCTGGTCTATCTCGGCATGCTGCTGGGACCGCTGGCGACCCTCGCGGCGAGCGCCGCCTCGTTCCAAACGCAGCTCGCCGCGCTCGATCGCGTGCTCGATCTGCTCGAAGAGGATCAGGAGTTCCAGGGCGAAACGGGCGGACGCGTGCTTCGGCCTACGGAGGTGGCGGGCGAGATCGTCTTCCGCGACGTTTCGTTCCGCTATCCCGGGCAAGAACAGCTCGTGCTCGAGGACATCAACCTTCGCGCCGAGCCGGGGCAGATGATCGCGCTCGTCGGGCGCAGCGGCGCGGGCAAAAGCACGCTCTGCAACCTGGCGACCCGCTTTCACGATCCGACGTCCGGCGTCGTCGAACTCGACGGCACGTCGCTGAAGGAAATCGACCTGGCGTCGTTCCGCCGGCTGCTCGGCGTCGTCGAACAGGACGTCTTTCTCTTCGACGGAACGATCGAGGACAACATCAAGTACGCCGCGCGGAGCGCGACGCGAAGCGAAGTCGTCGTCGCCGCCGAAGCCGCCTACGCCGACGAGTTCATTCGGGAGTTGCCCGAGGGATACGACACCGTCATCGGCGAGCGGGGCGTGCGCCTTTCCGGGGGGCAGCGTCAGCGGCTGGCGATCGCTCGGGCGATCCTCGCCGACCCGCGGATCCTGATCCTGGACGAGGCGACAAGCAATCTCGATACCGAGAGCGAACGGGCGATTCAGGAGAGCATGAAGACGCTCATGCAGGGTCGGACGAGCTTCGTTATCGCCCATCGTCTGAGCACGATCCTGCACGCCGACCGAATCCTCGTGCTCGATCGTGGTCGCATCGTCGAGCAGGGGACGCATCGGGACCTGATGGCCCGCCGCGGCGTCTATCGCCAGATGATCGAACGCCAGGCGACGACGCTGTCATTCGATCTGGAGGGGTCGGCGGAGTTGGCAATCTCCGAACTCGACGCGGAAGAAACCGCGGCCAACTGAGACCGCCCTGGCTTCTTCGCGTGTGCCATGGCTGCTCGTCCAGCCGTGCTTGCAATTCGGCACGGCTGGCCAGGTCAGCCATGGCACACAAGTCGTCGCTCGGCCGCAAAACCCGCATGATCGCTGCATCGATCCCCGGGAACTTGTCGTCGAGCGAACTGACTAGCGTTCGAGCGGTCGCGCACGGAAGTCTCGGTCAGACTTGGAGCGGCGGCATCCCTCTATACTGACCGCTTTCGAGGACGCGCCGCTCTCGCTCCGCGTCTGTCCGCCTCGCTTCGCGTTCATGTTCTTCCCCGACGACGTCCAACTCGCGCGCTGGCTGGAACTGACCGTTCCGTACGCGCTCCCGACGTTTTTCGTCTTCTGGTTTTTCTGTCTCGGAGCCTGCATCGGCAGCTTTCTGAACGTGGTGATCTACCGCGTTCCGGCAGGCCTGAATCTCTTCTATCCGCCTTCCCGTTGTCCGAAGTGCGAACATCGCATCCGGCTTTCGGATAACGTTCCGATTCTCGGCTGGATACGTTTGCACGGAAGTTGTCGCGACTGCGGCCTCGAGATCTCGCCGCGTTACCCGATCGTCGAAGCGATCCTGGCGCTGACGTTCGCGATCGTGGCCGGCGTAGAAATCGTCGCGGATCAGCCGCTGATGACATTGGGGAACGAAAGGACTCGGCTGCCGCTCGCGATGCTCTGGGCAGGCGGTCTTCTACACCTGGGATGGCTTGCGACGGCATTCTCGGTCGGCATGATCCGCCGGGACGGCAAGTTCGCCTCCGCATGGATCTGGATTCCGATACTCCTGGCCGCAGTCGTCGCCGTCGCATGGGATCCGAGGATTCAGGCGCTCGACTTCGGATTCTCGTCGCCCCTGCCGCAGGCGGACCGGTTCCTGGCCGTCTGCATCGGCGGGGGGCTCGCGACGGTCGCCGCGCGCATCGCGCGCTTCCCGTCCGACGGTCAACGCGATCGAAGCTTCTCGCTCGGCGCCGCGACGCTGGGGGTGATCTGCGGCTGGCAGGCGGCGGCTCTCGTGATCCTGCTGGCGATTCTGGTGCAGATCGTCGCCTCGTTCGTCGCCCGCGCGACGGAGGCGAAGCGACCGTTCGGCCAGACGCTGACGTGGTACGCGACCGCGGCGGTCGGCTTCGCCGCGCTGCCGTTCGCGAACGACGCGTGGCGCCGATTGGAGGATCTGCCCGGGTGGATCGCGTGGATTTCCTTCGCGGCCGCTCTGCTCCTGGGCCGGGTCGTCCTACACTTTGCTGAATCTCTCCTACCCGAACCAGAGAAGGATCTGCCGCTCATGGAAGATCGTTCCGACCCGAAACGCGAATCCGATTCGATCTCCGATATCGAGGCGGTGGGCCGCGACGGCATCGACCTGCCCGAAGAACCGTCGCCGACGGTCCCGAACGCAGAACCCGGTTTTTCGGACGGATCCTATCCGACCGACCCGGCGGTCGGGACGCTCACGCCGGAGGAGCAGGCGAACCTGAAGGCGATCATCGCCTCGCCCAGCTACCGTGTCGCCTACAAGGACGTCGATTTCCTCCACCGCGAAGGCCTTCGCCCCGTTCGGCTGCAGCTCGAACTGCTGAAGGTCGAACTGGCGCTGACGGAACAGGAAATCCACTCCACGATCGTCGTGTTCGGCGGCACCCAGGTCGTCGAGCGAGCGGATGCGGAGACGCGCCTGGAACGCGCTCGCGCAGCGATCGAGAAAGCGCCGGAGGACTTCCTCGCGCAGCGGGAACTGCTGAAGGCCGAACGCATCCTGGCGAAGAGCCGTTATTACGACGAAGCCCGCGAATTCGGGCGACTGGTCTCGAAGGCCCATCTCCACGATCACCCGAAGGAATACGTGATCATCACGGGCGGCGGTCCCGGAGCGATGGAGGCCGCCAATCGCGGCGCCATGGACGTCGGCGCGAAGTCGATCGGCCTGAACATCGTCCTTCCGGAAGAGCAGCACCCCAACCCGTACATCACGCCCGAGCTCTGCTTCCAGTTCCACTACTTCGCGCTTAGGAAGATGCACTTCCTGTTGCGAGCGAAGGCGCTGGTGGTGTTCCCGGGCGGATACGGCACGCTCGACGAACTGTTCGAGGTCCTCACGCTGACCCAGACGGGCCGCATGCCGGTCATCCCCATCATCCTCGTCGGTCGCGAGTACTGGGAGAACGTGGTCAACTTCCAGTACCTCGCCGACGAAGGGGTCATCCGCGACTCCCACCTCGAGCTGATGGAGTTCGCGGATACCGCGGCCGAGGCGTGGGACCGGATCCAGGAGTTCTACGCGGCGCCGAAGGCGTGAGCGCGCTTCTGCGATCATGAAGCCGGCTGCTACGCGTTAACTTGCAACGCCCCGATTGCGGTTAGAGAGCGATCCGTCTTTCGCCGCTCACCCGCCCGCTCGTCATGACCGTAGAACCGTCGATTCCGCAGCGCCTGACGTCGCTCTTCGGGACGACGTCCCCCGTCGCCGTGATCACCGGCAGCGGCGCGGACCGCCTCGGAAGGACGGTCGCTCTGCGTTTCGCGGCGCGCGGGTATCGCGTCGCGCTGCATGCGAATCGTTCGCTCGATCCTGCCCGGGAAACGGCGGAGCAGCTTCAGGCGGAAGGCATCGACGCCGATGCCTTCGCCGCCGACCTGGCCGATGCGGCGCAGATCGCCGCGTTTCATGACGACGTCCTGAGTCGCTTCGGTCGAGCGGACGTTCTCGTCAACTGTGCCGCGATCTGGGAGTCGCAGAAGCTCGAGGACGTCACGCCCGAGGACGTGCGTCGCCATTTCGAGATCAACGCGCTCGGAACGTTTCTCTGCTGCCGGGCGTTCGGCCTGACGATGGTCGCCCAGCCGACGGGCGGAGCGATCGTCAATTTCGGCGACTGGGCGACGGTCCGACCCTACCTCGATTACGCCGCCTACTTTCCGTCCAAGGGCGCCGTGATCGCGACCACGCGCAGCCTGGCGGTCGAACTCGCATCCCGGAATCCTCGCGTCCGCGTGAACGCTGTCCTCCCGGGCCCGACGCTGCTGCCCGAGGATGCCGACGAAAGCCTTCGTCAGGCCGTCGTCCGCCAGTCGTTGCTCAAGCGCGAAGGGACGCCCGAGGACGTGGCCGACGCCGTCCTCTTCCTGGCCGAAGGCCCTTTCCTCACCGGCGTCGCGCTGCCGGTCGATGGCGGTCGATCGATCTACGCCGAGTGCGTCGATGGCAGCTCGATCTGAGTCTGCGTCGAACCCGTGAGCCGCAGCTTCCTGCGAGAGCGACGGATTGGCCGTGCGTGAAAAATCGTCGAATCTTGCCGACGGCGCGTAGATTCCGCACCGACGGACCGCGATGCTGATTCGAAGGCGGGTACGATCGCGACAAGTTTTCGACGAAACGCGATCACGCTCCTCCTCTGCGATCTCGTCCTTTCTGCGTCGTTCGACGATCCCCGATTCGTGGCGACGCTCGTCACGGATTCGTAACGTCTTTTCCGCGAGTGAATCCGCGTCGGTCGAGGGTCTCTCGATCGTCTCGCTGGTTGGCATTTCAGGAGTCAGACTGCATGAGTCGCCACTTCGTTTTGGCATTCGCCGTTTCCCTCGCGGCTGCGACCGGCGCGGCATTCGCCGACGAGCCGACCGTACGTGCTGCGATCAAGCAGTACGTCGACGCGTTCAATGCGCACGACCTTCCGAAGGTGACCGCGACCTGGTCGCCGTCGGCCGTTCATGTCGACGACGATCTGGGCAAAACGACCGAGGGTCGCGAGGCGATCGCCGCGGACATCTCTGCCGCGATGGAGCGACGCCCCCAGGCGAAGCTTGTCGGCGAGGTCGAGACCGTTCGAATGGTGACGCCTGACGTGGCCGCGGTCACCGGGCGTTCCATGATCGAAACGCCGGGCGAGGAACCCGTCGTTTCGTTGTTCTCGGCGACGCTGGTGCGGCAGGAAGGCGCCTGGCTGATCGACTCGATCACCGAGCGCGCGGCTCCCGTACCGACGGCGGCGACCGCTTTGCGAGAACTGGAATGGCTCGTCGGCTCCTGGGTCGACGAATCGGAGGACGTCCGGATCGTCACGAAATTCCGCTGGACCGACGACGGCGCCTTTCTGCTGCGATCGTTCGATGCCCAGGTCGGCGACGAGATCGCTCGCCGCGGCACGCAGGTGATCGGTTGGGATCCTCGCGGACAACAGATCCGATCGTGGACGTTCGACTCGGACGGCTCGTTCGGCGAAGCCGTGTGGAGCAAGAGCGGCAGCGAATGGATCATCCGCTCGAACCAGACGCTCAGCGACGGAAGCGCCGCCTCCGGCACGTTCGTCCTCGCGCGCGTCGACGATCAGACCGCGACGCTGCGCCTGATCGGGCATGAAATCGAAGGCGAACCGCAAGCCTCCGGCGAGCCCGTGACGATGCGACGGGTTCAGACGGACGAAGCTTCGACGGACGCGACTTCCGGCGATCCGTCGGGAGTCGCGCCGGCTTCGGAAGCGGCTCCCGCGGCCGCGCCGATTCCTGCGGCGGCGCCGCTACCGCAACCGCAAATCGCGCCTGCCCCGGCAGTGCGCCCGGCGCCGGTCGTTCCCGGTCTTCGTCCGGCAGCGATACCGGCGCCGGCTCCTCGTGCGGGGAGGAACCAGCGATGAAACGACTTTCGTACGCGATCGGCTCGGCGGCAGTTCTGGTGTCGCTGGTTCTCGTCTCATCCGCTGACGCAAGCCTGCGAGGCGGCGGCGGCGGCTCGCATGCCGGCGGCGGCGCTCGACCAGCAGGAGGCGGAGGGGCGCGACCGGGAGGCGGCGGCGGCGGACGGCCGAACGTCGGCGGAGGAGGAGGGGCAGCCCATCGCCCCAGCATGGGCAGCCTCGGAGGCGGAGGACACGCCTCCGCTCCGAACATGAACCGACCGGCGGCGAGCCGGCCCCAGGTGAATCGACCGTCGACGCCTTCTCGGCCGAATCCGGGTCAGGGCGGCGGCGGTCTCAAGCCAGGCGGTAGCGGCAACCGTCCGAATGTGGGCGTCGGAGCCGGCGGCGGCAATCGTCCGAACATCGGCGGCGGAAACTCGCCCGGCAACCGACCGAGCCTTCCTTCGCTAGGCGGCGGCGGAGCCGGCGGCGGCAACCGTCCTGGCGGCGGTAATCTCGCCAATCGGCCAGGCGGAAACGACCGCCCGGGCGGAGGCATCGATCTTCCGAAGCGTCCCGGCGGCGAAGGTCCGGGCGGAAATCGTCCCGGCGTCGGCAACCTGCCCAATCGTCCGGGCGGCGGACTTGACTTGCCCGATCGACCGGGCGGAAGCGGGCCAGGCGGAAATCGTCCCGGCGGCGGCATCGACTTTGCGAATCGCCCTGGAGGGGGTGCGGGCGGCAATCTACCGAATCGCCCCGGCGCAGGCGGCGGGGGCCGACCGTCGCCCGGCGACGTGGGCGACTTCCTGGGCCTCGATCGTCCGATGCGGCCCGGACAAGGAGGCGCCGGCACGCAGATCGATCTGCCCAATCGACCCGGCGGAGGAGGAGGACTCGGCCCGAATCGTCCCGGCGGAGACTTTCCCAATCGACCTGGCGACCTCGTTCGTCCCGGCGATCGCACGCCCGGCGGACCGGGACCGAATCGACCTGGCGACGTCGTTCGTCCCGGCGATCGAACCCCGGGCGGACCTGGCCCCAACCGTCCAGGCGGTCCGGGCGTCGGTCTGGCCGATCGCAACCGACCGATCAACGTCAACAACGTCAACGTTCGCAAGAACAACGTCATCAACAACAGGCCTAGCTGGGCGAACATCGACAACAGCCGCGTGGCCGACATCGACAACCGCATCGGCAATCAGATCGGCGGCATGCGGACCTGGCAGAACGGTAACGCGAATCGCATCGCGAACCGCGGCGTCTGGGGGAACGACGTGCGCGGCAACTGGAACTATCGCCGCAATGACTGTTTCGGGCCGAACTGGTGGAACAACCACAATCACAGTTGGGCAGGATGGAGCTACGGCCACAGCTTCGCGAACCGTGGATGGTCTTACTGGTGGACCGTTCCGACGTTCGCCGCATGCACGAGCTGGTTCAGTTGGTCGAACACGTCTCCGGTCTGGCAGGAGCCTGCCTACTATGACTACGGTCAGGGCGGGAACGTCTACTACGACAACGACGTCGTCTACGTGAACGGAGAGCAGATCGCTTCGGCGGACGAATACGCCCAGAGCGCGATGGCTCTCGCGACGGTTCCGCCTCCCGCGACCGAGGAGCAGGCCCAGCAGGCGGAATGGCTGCCGCTGGGAACGTTCGCCGTTTCGACGGAAGAGAAAGACGTCGATCCGACGCGGGTGATTCAGCTTGCCGTCGACAAGCAGGGCATCGTCAGCGGGACGATGTACAACGAAAGCACGGACCAGTCCTACGCCGTCCAGGGTCAGGTCGACAAGGAGACCCAGCGCGTCGCGTTCCGGGTCGGCGACAGCGAATCGCTCGTTCTCGAAGCGGGCCTCTACAACCTGACTCAGAACGAGGCTCCTGTCCTCGCCCACTACGGAACCGAGCGGACTGAGAACTGGCTCTTCGTCCGGCTGGAGGAACCGCCGGCTGAGGATGCGACGACGACCTCGACGCCGTGACGTAGAGTTGAACGCGTCGCGACGCCGCAGGACGTCGCGACAGAACGTGCGGCCGGCGAAACGCTGTTCGCACGTTCGCTTGATCGATCGACGCATCCTGAGCACGCTGCAGAGGTTCGATCCGAAGGTCCGCCGCCTGGCGGATCGTCGGGACGGACCCCGGCTCGCATTCCTCTTCTGATCGGGAAGGCATGAATCGCTGGCTCGCTTTCGCGTTCGCCGCCTGTTTGGCGACGCACTCTCTCGCCCGCGGCGACGAACCGGCGATCCGCGCCGCGCTGTCGTCGTACGTCGAGGCCTTCAACGCGCACGACCTGTCCGCGGCGGCGGCCACGTGGGCTGAAACGGCCGTACACGTCGACCAGGACACGGGCGAACGAAAAGAGGGTCGCCAGGCGATCGCCGCGGGCCTCGCGACGGCGTTCGAGACTCGTCCGGAAGCTCGGCTCTCCGGCGAAATCGATTCGATCCGCATGCTCACGCCCGAGGCGGCGCTCGTCAGCGGTCGCTCGACCATCGAGCATCCGGGCGAAGAGCCCTCCGCGTCGCTCTTTTCCGCCGCGCTCGTGCTGCGCGACGGCGCCTGGCAGATCGATTCGATCACGGAACGTACGGATCCCGCGCCGGCGCCGACGGATCGCCTGAGCGATCTGGAGTGGCTCGTCGGAACCTGGGTCGACGATTCGGACGAGGCGCGGATCGAAAGCGCCTTTCGATGGTCCGACGACGGCGCCTTCCTCTTGCGGACGTTTCAGACGCAGATCGGCGACGAAGCGCTCCGCCGCGGAACGCAGATCATCGGCTGGGACCCTCGCGCGGGGCAGATTCGCTCCTGGACGTTCGACGCCGACGGAAGCTTCGGCGACGGAACCTGGATCCGCAGCGGCGACGACTGGACCATCCGGTCGAGCCAGACCCTCAGCGACGGGCGCCACGCTTCAGGAACGTTCGTGCTGACCCGCATCGAGGACGATACGGCGACGCTCCGACTGATCGGCCACGAGATCGACGGCGAACCGCAACCGACTCGCGACGCGGTCACCATGCGTCGCGTTCAGGAGCAGGCCGGTTCCGAAGCAGGAACTGCGATCGAAGAATCGGAAGCGATGCCGTCGGAAGAATCGCCCGCCCCGAGCGCTCTCGAAGAAGGGGAAGGGCAATGAGAAAACTCACGTTCGCGATCGGACTGGCGGCGATAGGCCTTTCGCTGGCGTTCGCGCCGCTCGCGGAGGCACGGCTGGACGGCGCCGCCGGACGGGCCGCTGCCTCTCGGGCTGGAGCCAATCGACCCGGCGCAGGAGGCGGCGGCGGCAACGCTCCCAATCGTCCTAACGCGGGGGGCGGAGCGAACCGTCCCGGCGGCGGCGGCGGGATCAACGTTCCCAATCGACCGGGCGCAGGCGCGGGCAATGCGCCGAATCGACCAGGAGTCGGCGGCGGCGGGATCAACGTTCCCAATCGTCCCGGCGCAGGAAACGTGCCGAATCGACCCGGAGCGGGAGCTGGCAACCTGCCGAACCGACCCGGCGCGGGTGCAGGCGGAATCAACGTTCCGAATCGACCCGGCGCCGGCAATGCGCCGAACCAACCTGGCGGCGGCGGGAATCTACCCAATCGGCCCGGGGCGGGAACTGGCGGAGGAGGCGGCAACGCTCCGAACCGACCCGGCGTGGGCGGCGGCGGAATCAATGTCCCCAACCGACCTGGCGCCGGCGCAGGCAACGCGCCGAATCGACCAGACGTCGGCGGCGGGAACCTACCCAATCGGCCCGGGACAGGCGGAGGCGGCGGAAACGTTCCCAATCGGCCCGGCGCAGGCGGCGGCAACAACGCTCCCGAGCGGCCAGGTATCGGCGGCGGCAACGCGCCGAATCGTCCCGGCGCAGGCGGCGGCGCCAATCTGCCGAATCGGCCTGGCGCCGGCGGGGCCGTGACCCTGCCCGATCGACCGGGCATCGGCGGCGGCAATGCGCCGAACCGGCCTGGCGCCGGCAGCGGAATCAACTTGCCGAACCGACCCGGCGCAGGGGGCGGCATCGCCCTGCCCGATCGGCCGGGCGTCAACCGGCCCGACTTGAACCGGCCCGGCGACAATCGACCTGACTTGACTCGACCTGACCTGAACCGGCCCGGCGTGAATCGGCCGGACTTATCTAGGCCTGATTTGAACCGGCCTGACTTAAACCGGCCCGGCGTGAATCGTCCGGACCGACCGGGCATCGGCGGCGGAACTACGCTTCCCGAGCGTCCCGGCATCACTCGCCCGGACCGACCGGGCTCAGGGATTACCGCTCCGAACCGTCCCAGTTGGCCCTCGCTGGGGGGCCCCGGCGGTGCGCCCCTTCCGAATCGTCCCGGTTCTGGCGGACGGCCCTCGACCGGCGATCTAGGCGACTTCCTGGGAATGGGACGTCCCATCAACCCGGGCGTCACGCGGCGGAATACGAACATCAACGTGCGACCGACGTGGGTGAACATCGACAACAGTCGCAACACGCAGATCCGCAACAACATCAACGTCCAGGTCGGAGGCGTCCGGAACTGGCAGGTCGATCATCGCCACCGCATCGACGTCCGACGCGGCTGGGGCAACTCTGTCCGCGTGCACTGGTCGCGCCGTTCGAGCGTCTGGTCGTCGCCGACTTGGTGGCATCGTCACCCGCACTTCCAGCCGGTCTGGCGGCATCAGATTTGGTTTCCCGTTCAGCCGTGGAGCTTCTGGTGGAGCACGCCGAACTTCGTCTCGGTCCGCAACTGGTTCGTCTGGGCGCCGCAGCACACGACCGTCTGGCAGCAGCCTGTCTTTTTCGACTACGGCCCGGGCGGGAACCTCTACTTCGAAGGCGACGCCGTGTTCATGAACGGGGCCAAGATCGCGACCTCTGAAGAGTTCGTGCAGAGCGCGATGGATCTCGCGACCGTTCCGCCGCCGGAGAGCGAAGAACAGGCGATGCAGGCGGAATGGATGTCGCTCGGCACGTTCGCCGTCTCGACGGAAGAGCACGACGTCGATCCCACGCGAGTGATCCAGCTTGCCGTCGATCGCGAAGGCATCGTCAGCGGGACGATGTTCAACGAGGCGACCGACGAGGCCTACGCGGTGCAGGGGCAGGTCGATCGCGAGACGCAGCGGGTCGCCATCCGCGTCGGAGAAAGCGAGACCTTCGTACTCGAAACGGGGCTCTACAACCTGACCCAGGACGAGGCCCCGGTGTTCGCCCACTTCGGAACCGAACGGACCGAAAGCTGGCTCTTCGTCCGGCTGGAGGAACCCGAAGGCGACGCTACGGCGTCGATGCCGTAGCGATCACGCGACCAGCGTCCCATCTCTCCGCCGTGAGACGGCACGGTCGGCAGGCCCTGAAACGAAAAAACGCCCTTCGCGATCAGCGAAGGGCGTTTTTCGTCAATCGTCGCGAATCAACTGATTCGCAAGAGGCGTCGGTGGGAGTCGAACCCACGCATGACGGATTTGCAATCCGTTGCCTTAGCCACTTGGCTACGACGCCGTAACGATTCGTTCAAAAGTATTGGTTGTATCGGTTAGCTGCAAGGGGGATCGTGAGAGAAAATCGCCTTCGTCGCGACAAGTTCCTGCGAGCGTAAAGTTCGCTGAAGCAAGGACTTGAAGGGAGCGCGGACGCCCCCCGAAAGATCTCCGGTTCACTCAGATCAGGCGAGGACAGGCGGGCCGCCGCGCTCTTCTCTCTTTAGAGGCCTGAACGGACGGAGAGGATCGCTTCAGCGGCAGGATTTTCCGACCGCTCACGCAGCCGACTCGATGGATCCGTCGTCGTCGGCAGCGACGGTTTCCGGATTGGCGGCGGGGATGGAAAGTTCTCTCTCGCCAGCTTCGACGGCGACGATGGCGATGCCGTGACGCTCGGCGAAGGCGACCGTCTCGTCATAGTCGAGGAAGATCGTGCGGTCGGCCTCCACGGCCAGCGCCTTTCCGCCGGCCGCGCGGAGGGTCTCGATCGTACCGAGCCCGACGGTCGGAACGTCGAACCGCATGTCCTGCTGCGGCTTGGCCGTCTTCACGAGCGAGAACCCGCCCATCTTGCAGAGCTCGCCCGCGCGGCGGATGCAGGCGTCGGTCCCTTCGACCGCTTCGACGGCCAGGATCGTGCCGTGACGGACGGCGACGCTTTGGCCGATGTCATGTCCGCCGAGCGCTTTCGCGACGGTCCAGCCGAACTCGACGTCCTTCCGTTGAGCGTCGTTGAGACCCTTGCGGGTCAGGCAGCCGTACTTCACGAGCAGCTCCGGGGCGAAGCGGACCGCCGGCTCGAAGCGGATCTGCTTGCGAGCGAACGTTTCGATGACGGTCAGCAGGATCGTGTCGTCCTTCAGGTCGCGCGACTTCAACACGAAGTGCGGATAGAACGAGCGGATCGTCTCCCAGTCCGGGAGATGAAAGAGCCAGTGGCGGTGTTTGAAGATCTGCGTCTTGAAGAGCTTGCCCGCCATCGTGGCGCACGAGACGCCGCGCTGACGGAACCACCGCATTTGAGCGCCCAGCTTCGCGGGGCCCATTTCGACGTAGTCGTCGCAGAGCGTCCGCAGCTCGGTGTCGCAATGTCCGAAGATCCCGACGCAATAGACTTCGCAGCCGCGAGCCTTCAGCGCCTGCGCGACCACGATCGGGAAGCGCCCCCACCCGGCGATCAGGCCGACCCGGTCGCCCGGCCCCGGCAGTTCGGGTTCGGGCAATTCGCCGCGGGTCATGTCATGCGATGCGGACACGGAAGCGTTCGTCGAGAGGACGGCGGTCAGGCTCATGCCGCTTCGCGGGAGGAAGCAGCGACTTCGCACGCCTGCGCGGCCTGAAGTTCGCGAAGCAGACGCTTGAACTCTTTGCGCATCTCCGGCAGTCGCAGCGACGCGGCGAGCATCTGCATGTGCTCTCGCTCCGGACGCGCGGGCGATCCGACGTAGACGGCCTGGTCGGGAACGTCGGTCATCACGCCCGACTGGGCGCCGACGGTGACGCGATGCCCCAGATGAACGTGATCCTTGACGCCGGCCTGACCCGCCAGGACGACATAGTCGCCGGTCGAGGAGCTGCCCGCGATGCCGACCTGGGAGCAGATGATGTTCCCGCGTCCGATCCGGACGTTGTGGGCGATCTGCACCTGGTTATCGATTTTCGATCCCGCGCCGATCAGCGTCGAACCGTAGGTTCCGCGATCGACGGTCGAGCAGGCGCCGATCTCGACGTCGTCTTCGAGAACGACGTTGCCGAGCTGCGCAGAGAGAACGTGCTTGCCCTGCTTCGTGGAGTACCCGAAGCCGTACGCGCCGATCGAAGCGCCGGCGTGGATCAGGCATCGGGCGCCGACGACCGTCCCTTCGTACAGGACGACGTTCGGAAAGATTACCGTCTGCGGACCGACGTGACAATCGCCCAGCAGCACGACGTTCGGATGCAGGATCGCGTCATGCGCGATCTCGCAACGCGGACCGACGTAGACGCCCGGATGAATCTGTACGTTCGCGCCGATCGTCGCCGTCGGGTCGACATGCGCGGCGGGGCTGACGCCCGGACGCGGAAGCGGCCGCACGGGCGCGAAGGCGCCGTGAATCGCGGCGAACGCGGCATGGACGCTTTCGACCTCGATACAGGGCCGATCGTCGCAGACGACGCCGCGCGGGACGACGACCGCGGAAGCGGAGCAGGCCCGCAGTTCCAGCAGGCGCTTCGCGTCGTCAATGAACGTGATCTGTCCGGCGACCGCTTCGCGAAGCGTCGCCGCTCCGGTCACGGAGACGTTCGGATCGCCGAGGACTCGTCCGCTGACGAGCCGAGACAGTTCTTCCACCGTATAGGCGGGCATGGGATTCCTTTCCCAATAGCCGATTATCGCGACCGTCGCGGAGATTCCGACGACAGCCGACATCGACGGCGTCAGGCCGAAGGAGACGACGAGGCGCCGCTCGATTGGAAAAATTACACGACAGGCGTCCAAAGTTACAAGGCGAGAATTGAACGAGTCTTGTAGGGCAGGCGCCCCGCCTGCCATCGACGCTCGTTAGCGCTGCAAAGGCAGGCGGGGCGCCTGCCCTACAAGAGCCGGCCGGCGAATCGCCCTTGCGGCGCTAGCCATCGATCGCTATCTCCCTCGCACGCATTCTTTTTCGTGGGTAGAGGGAGAGTCTTCATGAATCGCTGGGCAATAGCCGTTCTGGCGATCGCCGTCGTCGGCTGTCAGCAGACGCAGCCGGCCGGCTCTCCCTACGCCGCGTTCCAGCCGACGCGTCTCGCCCCACCGACGACCGGCAGCTACGGCATGGCGAAGAGCGCGAGCGCCGCAGGCGTCGGAACCCCGGGAGGATCGACCGTCCCTCCGAGTTGGCCGACCGGCGCGGGAGCGACCGCACCCGCCGCAGCGGCGCCCGCCGGAACGCCTGCCGTCGGCGCCGGACTGGGCGGGTCGTCAGCCGTTCCTCCGACGCTTCCCCCGACTGGCAACGACGCCTACTACAACCCCGGCACTTCCTCCACGGCGAACGGATCGAGCGCCGCGGGCATCGCCGCGCAGCCGCTTCCCGCCGGCGCTCCCATGGCAGGCGTGAGCCCCAGCGGGTCGTTCGGCGTCGGCGGATCGTTCGCTTCGCCTGGCACGGCGTACGGATCGCCGGTGGCCGGCTTCTCTCCGCAGGGAGGCGTCGCCACCGTCGGTTACGACCAGCCGATCGCGAACCCGAATCTGCCCGCCGCCGGCACAGGCCAGCCGACCTACTACGGCGCCGCCGCGAGCGCCGCAGGAGCGAACGCCGCCCCGTACGGTCAGCCGACCTACGGCAGCGGCAATTACGGACAGCCTTCGACGAACGCCGCGGCGACGCAACCTTCGCTGCCGACCGCGAGCGGCGTTCCTTCGACGTGGACGGGCGGCGCTTCTTCGTCGACCTCGAGCGTCGACTCGCTGCAATGGCGCGCCCGTTAAGGCCGATGGCGCGCGGCGCTCTCCTGCATGGGCGCCGCGTTACCTAGTAGTTCGTCTATCGTTCTCTGTCAGGTTGATCGAAGCGTTTCGGGTGCCACTGGCTCCGCAAGTGCTGCATCTTGAAGGATCATCCAACACGAGCGATTCGGCCTCCGGAAAAGCGCTGGCGGAGCCAGTGGCACCCGGAGGAGAACATGACATTCAGCGATAGACGGATCGGTAGCCAGCTCATGCTCACTCTCGATCGACTGGCGCCGGTCGTGCGCTTCGGCGCTCAGCTATGGCGTTCGGACGCGAAGCTGATCGCAAGCATCGTCGAGCGGCAACGTCTCTGGACGGACGAACCCGACGAAACGCTCCGCCGCGAGATTCGCTCGCTGAAGTACCGCGCGGCGGGCGGCGCGAGCGCGCATTCGCTGATCGAGGAGACCTTCGCGCTCGTCCGCGAAGCGAGCCGACGACGTCTCGGCATGCAGCAGTTTCCCGTGCAGTTGCTCGGCGGAATCGGGCTCGTGCGGCGGACGATCGTCGAGATGCAGACGGGCGAGGGGAAGACCTTGGTCGCCGTCGCGCCGCTGGCGCTGGAGGCGCTCTACGGCAAGGGCGCTCATCTCGCGACGGCGAACGATTATCTCGCCGCACGCGACGCGGAAACGATGAAGCCCGTCTTCGAAACGCTGGGCCTGACGGTCGGCGTGATCGAAGGGGCGACCCCGCCGCGCTCTCGACGGCAGGCCTATCTCTGCGACGTCACCTACGGATCGGCGAAAGAATTCGGCTTCGACTTCCTACGCGATCGACTGGCGGAAGCGGGTTGTGCCCTGTGCGGCGCCGTCGCGAAGGGGGATCCGCTGGCGCAGGATGCCTGGACCGACGCTCAGCCGACGACGCAACGACCGCTCCATTCGATGCTGGTCGACGAGGCGGACAGTCTGCTCATCGACGATGCGCGAACGCCGCTGGTGATCAGCCTGCCTCCCTCCGAACGGACGCTCTCCCGCGAGGCTCTCTATCGCTGGGCAGCCGACGTCCGGCTCAGCTTCGCGGCGAAGGAGCACTACGAGATCGACGAAACGTCGGGCTCCGCGGCGCTGACATTCGCCGGACGACAGAAGGCGAGGACGCTTCCCTCGTCGCAGGAACTCTCCCGGTTCTCCGTCGCGGATCTCTACGAAGCGATCGAACGGGCGCTGTTCGTCGATCGGCGTTTTCTGCCGGAGAAGAGCTACGTCGTCCGCGACGGCGAACTGGTGATCGTCGACGAATCGACGGGCCGGCTCGCCGAGGGTCGGAAGTGGCAAGACGGGATTCAGCAGGCGATCGAAGCGCGCGACGGCCTTGAGATCAGCGCCCCGCTCGGCGCGGCGGCCCGCGTTTCGGTGCAGGATTTCTTCCTGCGCTACCCGCGACTGAGCGGCATGACTGGCACGGCGAGATCCGCCGCGGTCGAGCTTCGATCGATCTACAAGCTGCGCACGACGTCGCTCGCGCCGAATCGTCCGAATCGAAAGGTGGAGCTTCCGCCTCGCTGCTATGCGACGGAGCGCGAGAAGCTCGACGCGATCGCGGCGTCCGTTCAAGAGCTTCGCGAGCAGGGGCGTCCGGTCCTGGTCGGCGTCCGATCGATCGAGCTCTCGGAACGTCTGGCCGACTTGCTTACCGAACTCGGCATCGAATCCCGCACGATCAACGCGCGGCGCCTGGAAGAAGAGGCGGAGGTCGTCGCACAGGCAGGTCAGGCGGGACGCGTGACCGTGGCCACGAATATGGCAGGCCGCGGCACGGACATCCGTCTCGACGAACGGGCACACGCGGCGGGCGGACTGCACGTCCTGATCGCGGAGCGAAACGAATCGCCTCGCATCGATCGCCAACTGGTCGGACGTTGCGGGCGCCAGGGCGATCCCGGCTCGTACCAGTTCTTTCACTCGCTCCAGGACGAAGTGCTCGCCCTGGCGTTCGGACCGGCGAAGGCGGATCGCATCGCGGCGAAGCGGACCGTGCCGTCTCATTGGCCCGCCCTCTTCGCGAAGGCGCAGCGCCTGCTCGAACGACGCGGAACGCGCAATCGCAAGGAATTGCTCGCCGCCGAACGCTGGCGCGCCGAGACGCAGAAAGCGCTGGGCCAGGATCCGTTTCTGGATTTGTACTTTTGATAGAAGAGGAGCGTCGATGTCCGGTTCGAGCAAAGCGCCGTCAAGTCTCGGCGTCGTGACGATGCTGATCGCGGGGGTTTGCGCCGCCGGCCCGGCCGTCCACGCGCAGAGTCTCGAAGAGATTCGTCAGGCGGTTCGCCGCTCGCGCGAGGCAATCCAGTCGCTCGACGTACGAGTCGAGTACGTCGATCACGACCTCGCGGCACCGGAGAAGAAGGTAGAAGCCAAGCCTCGCGTGGAGCGGTTCGCCTTCAAGGGAGAGAACCGGCGGATCGAACAGTGGAACTTCGCTCCCGATCGGTCGCCCGCGAGTCACGACATTACGATCCTGGGATCGCACGGACATCAACGGATGACGGACGGCGCTCATAAGTCGTTCGGACGCCGCGAGACTTGTTTCGAGTTCGCGTTTTCGCTCGCTCAATACGGAAGCATCGTGCGATGGGCGGTTCCCGATCCCACGAACATCGATGAATTCCAGCGTCAGATGCTGACGCATCACGATCTGGAAGTCGTGCTCAGGAACCCGAAGTATCGGATCGCGAGTACTGAGGGGCGGTTCGTCACGCTACAGGGCGACCCCACTCCGCCGCGCGATACGGCGGAAAGAGTCGGACTTGCGATTCCCGCCGACGCTCCGATTCCGACGGAGATAATCGTTCTCGACGCTGAAATGAGCTTCGCAGTTCGATCATGGACGATTACGGCCGAAGAACTTCCAGGAAGTCTGTACGAACATCGCAACGAAGACTTCAAGGAAGTCGCGCCGGGAGTCTGGCTGCCGCAGCGTGGCGAAGACGAAGAGAAGAGCGAGACGCGACACGTGCTGACGAAATGGCGAGTCGTCGACCTGACCGTGAATGCGGTGGACGATCAGATCTTCGAGGAGCGACTTGCGCCTCACACTTCGTTCGTCGATCTCGACAACGGGCTACGACATCCGAAATCGCGCGGCTGTTGGCCTGAGAGCATCCTGGACGCACGCGAGAACCTCGCCAGATCGCGCGGTCCCGTCAATCCGACTCGATAACCCGTAGGGTGGGTCATTGACCCACCATGGCGCGGACCCTTCCTTCAAGCAGGTGGGTCAATGACCCACCCTACGAACTACGAGAAGCACGAACGCTCACCCGATCAGCATGCAGTCGCCGTAGCTGTAGAAGCGATAGCGCTCGGCGATGGCGGTCGCGTAGGCGGCTCGCATGCGAGCGGGTCCGCCGAAGGCGTAGACCAGCGCCAGCAGCGTGCTGCGGGGCAGGTGGAAGTTGGTCAGGATCGCGTCGCAGGCGCGGAACTCGTACGGCGGGCGGATGAAGAGGTTCGTCTCGCCCGACCACGCGGCCAGTGTTCCTGAAGCAGGTGTCCCCGATGCGGCAGCCGTTTCGAGCGTACGGACGCTGGTCGTGCCGACCGCGATGATCCGACCGCCAAGCGCGCGCGCGGCGTTCAGACGCTCGGCCGTCTCCGCCGTCAACTCCGCTCGTTCGAAGTGCATCGCATGTTCGGAAAGTCGCGGAGCCTCCACGGGTCGGAACGTGCCGACTCCGACGTGCAGCGTGACATGCTCGATCGCGACGCCCTGGCCGAGCAGCTCGGCCAGCAGGTTCTCCGTGAAGTGCAGACCCGCGGTCGGAGCGGCGACGGCGCCGTCGCGACGACCGTAGACGGTCTGGTAACGCTGCTCGTCGCCGGGCCCCATCTCCCCGCCGCGAATGTATCCCGGGAGCGGTACGCGCCCGACATCGGCCAGGATCTCCCACGCCGAACGGTCGCTGACCGGCAGGACGATCCACTCGCCCCGATCGCGGCGCTCGACGGTCTCCAGTTCGATCGCGTCTTCCGCCTGGCGATCGAACAGGACGATCCGCTCTCCCGCCGTCATTCTTCCGCGGGTCTTGGACAGAATCCGCCAGAAGCCGCCCGGGTCGGCTTCGAGGAACAGGCCCTGCCATTTCCCGCCGGTCGAGGCGCGGCGCCCCACCAGCCGCGCAGGAACGACGCGGGTGTCGTTCAGCACGATCGCGTCGCCCGGACGCACGTAGGTCGGAAGGTCGCGGACGTGTCGATGCGCGACGCTGCCGTCGCCTCGCGGAACGACCAGCATCCGGGCCGACGTCCGGTCCTCCAGCGGATGCTGCGCGATCAGTCGCGGCGGAAGATCGTAGTCGTAGGCGCGAACGTCGTCCCAGTCCTCGGCGGCATCCCGTGTCATCGGCCTATCGTCGTCAGCGGAAGGGTCGCGGTCGAACCGCGGGCGCTCATGCTACAATTCCGCCGAACTTCGACCAATGGCGGGAGACGCTGTCAGAGCGCCGAGCGCACCTTGCGGTTTGCGAACCGCATCGGAGTTCGCGTGTAGTACAGAGTCATTTCACGACGGATCGTCCGTTTCGGCGAACCGCATCGTCAGGGTGGCCCGGATTGCTCGTCAATCCGGGCGGCGTCAGCCGCACGAGGCCGTCAGCGGCGGTCGGAATCAAGATCCGCGGCCGGCCTTGGATCCTCTTGTCGAACTTCGTTCGACCCGGATTGCAAGCAATCCGGGCCACCCAGGCTCATGCGCGCGAACCGCAAGGCGCGCTCCGAGCTCCGATCGCCGGGAGATTCGACCGACGTGCCGCAGCCGATCCGCGTTCTCTTTCTCGCGACCGAACTCGGCTACGGCGGGGCGGAGAAGAACCTGACGCGGATCGCGACCGGGCTCGATCGCGATCGCTTCGAGCCCATCGTCTGTTCGATCGCCCCGCTGCCGCAAGAACGCCGCGAACTCGTGAAGCGGCTGGAGAGTTCGGGAGTCGCGGTCCATTCGCTGGAGGCGCCCGGGGCGTCGCACGTCTTCTCCGCGATGCGTCGGCTGAAGCGACTGCTCGACAAGTTGCGACCCGACGCGATGCAGACCTTCCTGTTTCATGCGAACGTCCTGGGCGCCTGGGCAGCGCGCGGAAGAGACGTGCAACTGGTCGCCGGTTATCGCGTGGCCGACCCGCGAGGGTGGCGGACGACGCTCGAACGACGTTCTCTCGAACGGGCCGATCGAGCGGTCTGCGTCAGCGAGTCGGTGCGGAAGTTCTACGTCGAGCGGCGACGCTTTCCGCCGGAGCGGTTGCTCGTGATTCCGAACGCCGTCGACGTTCCCGATCCCTGGACATCGGAGCGGCCCGCGGACTATCCCTCCGCCCCGGTCGATCGAATGCGCGCGATCTCCGTCGGCAGGCTCCATCCCCAGAAGGGCCTCGATCAGGGGATGCGATGGGTGGCGAAAGCGCTCGACATGGGCGCCAATCTCGACTGGACGATCGTCGGCGACGGTCCCGAACGTCGGCGCCTGGAACGACTCGCGAACGAACTCGGCGTCGCGGACCGCGTTCACTTCGTCGGCTGGCGGAGCGACGTCCCCGCATGGCTGGCGGCGAGCGATCTGTTCCTGCTCCCTTCGCGGTGGGAAGGGATGCCCAACGCTCTGCTGGAGGCGTTCGCGGCCGGACTCCCGGCCGTCGCCAGCGACGTTGAAGGAGTCGCCGAAACGCTGGGCGATGACGCAGCGAGCCAGATGGTCGCGGGCGACGATTACTTCGCGGCGAGCGCCAGAATCGCGGCGCTCGTTTCCGATGGAGATTTGCGAAGAAGACTGGGCGACGCGAATCGTCAGCGGATGATCGAGCGCTTCAGCCCTGCCGTCGTCGTCGAGCGCTATAGCCGGCTCTATCGGTCGCTCGCAGGCTCCTGATCGTAGCGCGAAGACATGCCGACGAGTTCTCCACGGAGCGAGGCTTCGCTCAGCTTCCGTAACCGTCGAAACTTACGATAGAGATTAGGGATTCTTCCGGTAAAAGCGCTTGCAAGGCCGGATGATCCCGTTAAGGTGTTGACAACTTGTCGAGACCAACAGGAAGCCGGAGCCACGGAAGCGCTTCGCGGAGGACGGGACTCGGCAGGATTGCAGGTTCGCCTGCAAGCCAGGCGACAAGGACATCGTCAGGTACAGAGACGGGACGGGAGCCGGGCGTGGAGGGCTCTTCCCCGTCGCGACAGATTGCGAGGCCGCGGCAGACATGGAACGTTCTGCCGCGGCCTCTTTTCGTTTCGCCCTGATCCAGAGCGCCGTGCACGCTACAGGTCCGTGCGACACGCACAAAGATCGGCAAGCTGACGGACGCTCCGCAGCGACGCGATTTCAGCGACAATGCGAGGTTCGACGAACTCCCTCGCCCTCTGAGCCCTTGCCCCCTGCGATGTCGGACGCCACCGTTCACGTTCCCGTCCTGATGGACGAGGTGCTCGCCGGCCTCGAGCCGCGTCCGGGCATGACGATCGTCGACGGAACGGCAGGCGGAGGAGGGCACGCCCGCGCGATCGCCGAGCGGATCGCTCCCGGCGGAAAGCTGATCGCCCTCGATCGCGATCCCGCGGCTGCCGAGCGACTGCGCACGACGCTGGCCGGACTGCCGGTCGAGGTCGTGCATGCGAACTACGCCGATCTGCCCGACCTGGCGGACGAACTTTCGCTTCCCCCGCTCGACGGCATTCTGCTCGACCTGGGTCTTTCGAGCGATCAGCTCGCGGACGAAGAGCGAGGGTTCAGCTATACCTCGGAGGGATCGCTGGACCTGCGGTTCGATCCCGAGGAAGGCGAGCCCGCGTGGCGCCTGATCGAGAAGATGCGGGAAGAGAACCTGGCGAACCTGATCTACGAATACGGCGAAGAACGCTTCAGCCGGCGCATCGCGCGGAAGATCGTCGAGACGCGCCGGCGTTCGCCGATCAAGACGCCGAAAGCGCTGGCGGACCTGGTCGCGTCCTGCGTCCCCCGCGCCCGTGTCGCGAAGGGGGACCGCCGTCCGATCCATCCGGCGACGCGAACCTTTCAGGCGCTCCGCATCGCCGTGAACCGCGAACTGGAATGGGTCGAGTTCGCGCTCGAGCGATTCCACGCGCTGCTGAAGCCGGGCGGACGCCTGGCCGTGATCAGCTTTCACTCGCTGGAAGATCGCCCGGTAAAAAACGCCTTCCGCGATCGCGATCGGTGGGAGAATCTCACCAAAAAACCGATCTCGCCGTCGGACCAGGAAATCGGTAGAAACCCGCGTTCGCGGAGCGCCAAGCTCCGTGTCGCCGCGCGTCGTTAGCGTTCGTCCGCTTGCCGGACGGACGGAAGCGTCTTCGCGCTGCGGGCTTCTTCCGATTACCGAACGGTATCGTCGTGCAGTCGCAAGGCAGACGATCGAGAGACGAACGCCCCCGCACGGGCGAACGGACGCGCACGAGCGAAAGAACTCGCGAACAGTTCGAGCCCCGGCGCTCTGGCGGGTGGACGACCGACGCGAAGATCTCGGCAGGCGTGCTCGGAGCGCTCGCGGCGCTCTGCGTTGCGGTCGTCGGCTGGCGCTTCGTGGAATCGAAGTACCTCGGCTCGACGCCGGTCGCAGGGGGCCCCGCTCCTCCGTCCGTCGCGGCTTCATCGACGACGCATCCTCCGGAAGCGATCTACGCGGTTCCGCAGATCGGTCGCGCGAACGACGACCCCTGGGCTCCTGCGCCGACCGGCGTCTCGACGGATGCTTCGTCGGTCGCGTCGACTCACGGTCTGCCTCGATCGCTCGACGGATCCCATTCGGCGCCGCCGCTTGCCGACGCAGGCCCCGCAGGCGTCGGTACGACGGGACGGCTTCCGCTTCCGCCGCAGGTCTCCGCGAGCGCTGGCTCGTACGAGGAGAACGGCCCAGCCGGCGACTACGGCGCGAGCTTCGCGACCGCAGCGTATGCAGACAAGGACGGCCCGACGGCGATCGAGATCCGCCCCGGCGACAGCTTCTGGCTGATCTCCGAGCGGGCGTACGGCACCGGCGCCTACTTCAAGGCGCTCTATCGTTTTCATGAATCGTCGATCGCGGAGCCCGATCGGCTGCCGGTCGGTCGGTCTCTGGAGATCCCTCCGGTGGCGACGTTAAGAGAACTCTTTCCCGAGGACGTACCGACCGACGCGTCGTCGACGGACGTCGCTCGTTTGCGCAGCTACCGGACGAAGCGTGGCGACACGGCTCTCTCGGTCGCCCAGACGCAGCTCGGCGACGCGAGTCGATGGACGGACGTCTTTCGACTCAACCAGCGTGCGGTCTCGGCGCCGGACGCGCCGCTGCCGGAGCACTACGAACTCAAGCTTCCGCCGGCGCCGATGATGGCCGCCGCGCCTGCGGAACGTCCTCGCTCGCTCCCGCCCGTCGGAGCGCCCTCGGTGCGTTAGCTTGTCGGGTCGCCCGCATCGGGCGTCTCGTCCGCCGTAGCGTCGGACTCCGGGGCCTTGGGCAGATGGGCGCTGCCATGCAGCGCTTCGAGGCCCAGTGCGATGCCGACGCCGAGCAGCAGCAGGGCGGTCAGCCGCACGCGATCGTGGTGATGGAACTGCACCTCGGGCAGTAGATCGCTGAGCGAGATGCACAGGAACACGCCCGACGAGAACGCGAGCGCAATGCCGATCAGCGGTCCCGCATACTCTTCGACCGCCTGAATGCCGACGAGAAAGGCGAACGCGCCGATGGGGCAGAGCACCGCGAAGAGCAGGTTGACCCCGTTCTGCGCCGCGTAGCTCCAGCGGTCGCGCTTCATCACCGAAGCGATCGACAGCGCGTCGAGCGGCTTGTGCAGAATGATCGCCAGGAAGGTCGCGAGGCCCGCGGGAAGATTCCAGCTTGAGGGGCCGCCCTCGATCAGGACGCTGGATCCGAGCGCCACGCCGTCGAGCAGCGTGTGAATCGCCAGACCGAGCGCGATGCCGAGCCAGGACCACCCAGGCCCGCCGAATCCATGGGCGTGCGCGTGCTCGCCATGGCCGTGTCCGTGGCCATGATGATGATGGCCGGCGTGATCGTGATCATGTTCGCAGGCGTAGGCGGTCGCGGGCGCTGACGCCGATTCGACCGCCTCATGAACGGACAGATGCGGATCGTGCGCCGGTCGCAGTTCGACGTTCGCCGGCTCGTGGTGATGAAAGTGGAACGCCCGCAGCAGCATGAACGTCGTCAGCAGGCCCGCCATCATCGCGACGCAGGCCCAGAAGGGGCTCCCCAGCGCTCCCACCGCATGCGGCAGCAGGTGAAACGAAGCGACCCCCAGCATCAGCCCCGCGATCAGGCTGATCAGCGACTGCATCCGCGCGTGCGTCAGCTCGATCCAGCGCGGAATCGTTCCGCCGACGACCGAGACGAAGAAGATCGCCAGCGAATAGGCGATAAGGAGCGGGACGACCATGAACGCGAGCCGGCCTCGAGAGAAAGGAGGGAATAGAGAGTAGAAAGTAGAGGAACGAAAGCAGTCGATATTTTCCGTCTACTTTCTACTTTGTCCCCTTCTCCTCTCTATTCGCCGAAGGCGAATCCGGGTCGTCGGAGAGAAACGTGTCGCCCGGCTTGAGCGGATAACCGTTCAGAAACTCCGCCGGCGTGAGCGATCGCTTTCCGGCAGGCTGAATCGAACGGATCGAGACCGTTCCCTCCCCCGTCCGCACGCGTATCCGCTCGCGATCCTCGTAAACGACCGCGCCTGGCTTCGGCGCTTCGACGCCGTCGTCCGGTTGCACGTCGTCAAGTCGCACGTCGTTCAGAATCGCCCGCAAGATTCGCCCGTCGGAGAGTCGCACCCAGGAAAAAACGCCCGGCCAGGGCTGAAAGGCGCGAAACTGACGCTCGATTTCGGCCGCGCTTCGCGACCAGTCGATGCGACCGTCCTCGCGTTTCAGACGAGGCGCCTTGGTGGAAAGCGACTGGTCTTGCAGTTCGCCGATCGGCGAATCGCCGTCCCACGTCTCGAGCATCGCCAGCGCCTGGTCGACCGCGGCTGGCCCCAGGAAAGAGAGGCGCTGCTCCAGTCGGTCGGCCGTCTCGCGCGGCGCGATCGGACGCTTCTCGACGACCAGCATCGGCCCGCCGTCGAGCTTCGGCGTCATGTGAATGACCGTGACGCCGGTGATCTCGTCCCCGCGATAGATGGCCCACTGCACGGGCGCCGATCCGCGATGCCGCGGCAGCAGCGAGCCGTGGAGATTGATGCCCCCCTTCTTCGCGAGCGAGAGCGTCTCCGACGACAGAATCTGCCCGTAGTCGCAGACGACGAAGAGGTCGACATCGAGCTGCTTTAATATCTCCTGAGCCTCGGGCGAGTTGATCGAAGCGGGGCGATAGAGCGGTACGTCGCGCTCCTTCGCGAGCAGCGCGATCGGACTTTCCGGCGGCGCCTTTTTGCCGACGACGGGACGCTCCGGCTGGCAGAACGCCGCGACGACCTCATGCGGCCCGTCCAGCAGGTGCGCGAACGTCGGCGCCGCGAACGGCCCCGTTCCCATCATCGCGAGCTTCAAGAGTCGCCTCTGCATTTTTGTAGGGCTGACGCCCTCGCCTGCCAGGAACCGTGTACCCGCAGCGATGGCAGGCGAGGGCGCCAGCCCTACGGAAGAGCGCCGAACCGCTCAGCAGTACTTCGCTTCCCACTCCGCCCACTTCGCGGCGAGTTCCGCATCGGACGGAATGCCGCCGGTCGCACGGAGATTCTGGAATTCCCAGCGGAACTCGTCGAGTTCCGGATCGACGGTCATCCTTCCCGCTTCGGACATCCGTTCGACGAACAGCGTTCCGTCGAGATGATCCAGTTCATGCTGGACCACGCGCGCCATCATGCCCGAGAGGCTGGCCGTGATTTCGTTTCCCTGAAGGTCGTACGCCTGGATGTCGACCTCCTTCGGTCGCTTCACCTGGCCGTAGACGCTGGGGATGCTCAGGCATCCTTCTTCAGCCTCGGCCGTGCCGTGAGGGCGCGTGATGACCGGGTTGATGAAGACCAGTTCCTGGCCTTTGGCCGGGTCGCCTTCGGTATTAACGATGAACAGTCGCAGAGGGAGGTCGACCTGATTCGCGGCCAGGCCGATCCCCTTGGCCTTGTACATCAGGTCGAACATCTCGCGGACGAGTCCCCGCAGATCGTCGTCGACGCGTCGCAGCGGCTTCGAAGGACGCTTCAGAATCGGGTGCGGATAATGGACGATCTTCAACATCGGGCTTCGGCGGGGCGGCGGACTCGGCAAGGCGAACGGGCCATTATATCGAGGGCCCGCTTCCACGTAACGAAGGCGGACCCGGACTCGCCGGATCGAGTCCTGCAGTCTTGTGGGTCAGGCATTGCCTGACGGCTACTTCGGACAAGTCTGCGCTGCGGCGTTCATCGTCCCACGACCCGAGACCGTCGCGCGGAACGCTTCTTCCGCGTCGTCTGGCAATGCCTGACCTACCCCCACGCAACGCGATCAGCGATGCGAGGCCATGACGGCGGGCGACGGCGTTTCGACGCGCCAATCGACCAGATGCAGGTCGACCGTCACGCGTCCGCGGAATTCGTTCAGCGAAGGGCGATAGACGATCGAGAACTCCCCCGCCTCCTTGAGCGGCTGCAGCCAGTCGGCTTTGCCGAAGGCGATCGCTCGCTGCCGGATGCCGTCCTGCACCAGCAAGGCGGAGAGGTGATTCTCTCCCTTGCCGATCAGCCGGGGATCCTCGGCCAGTCGCACGCCGCGGGAACAGAAGAGCGGGCGAGGATTCCCTTCGCCGAACGGGGCCAGGGAATCGATCGCACGAATCGTCGGAACGTCGAGCTGCGCGAGGCAGGCTTCGACCTCGACTTCCAGATCGCCGCCGGCGCCCGAGCCGTCGCGACATCCGGCGACGTACTCGAAAAACGCCTGGCGAAAGGCGTCGACGCACGACTCTTTAATCTGAAAGCCCGCCGCGGCGGCGTGACCGCCGTGTCCGGCGAGATGCTCCGTGCAGGCAAGCAGCGCCTGATGGAGCGCCACGTCGGGCACCGTCCGCCCCGAGCCCTGTCCCGGCTTCACGCCCAGCGGATCGAGCGCGATCAGAAGCGTCGGTCGACCGTAACGCTCGGCCAGCTTCGCCGCGACGATGCCGATCACGCCGGGGTGCCATTCCGGATCCGCCAGCACGATCGCCGGATCGTTCTCCGGATCGAAAGAAGCCTTGAGTTGTTTCGTCGCCGAGAGGTGGACGCGGCGTTCGAGCGTCTCGCGCTGGCGATTGAAGTCGTCGAGGCACGAGGCGAGTTCCGCCGCGCGGTCGGGCGAATCGGTCGCCAGCAGTTCCACCCCCAGCAGCGCCTGTCCGAGACGACCCGCCGCATTGAGCCGCGGCGCGAGCATGAAGGCGACGTCCTCGCTTTGCAGGGCGCTCTTGTCGCAAAGTTTCGTCACCCGCATCAGCGCCTCCAGGCCGACGCCGGGATGATGCTTCAGGCTGGTCAGTCCGTGCCGCACGAGCGTCCGGTTTTCGCCGACGAGCGGCATGCAGTCGGCGATCGTGCCGAGCGCCGCCATCCCGAGCGCCTGGAGCAGGAACGTTCGGAGCTCGGGCGATACCTTTTTGGCCTTCGATCGTTCCTGACAGAGCGCCCAGCAGAGCTTGAACGCGACCGCCGCGCCGCACAGATGGGCGACCGCGGGATCGGCTCCAGGCAGCCGCGGATGGACGATCGCATCGACGTCGGGCAGCTCGGCGCCCGGTTCGTGGTGGTCGGTGACGACCAGACCGACGCCCAGTTCCTTCGCCCGACGAGCCTCCGTCAAGCTGTTGATGCCGCAGTCGACGGTGACGATCAGGCGCACGCCCTTCGCCGCCAGCTTCTCGATCGCCTCGGAATTGAGCCCGTATCCGTCGTCGAGCCGACTGGGAACGTGATACCGGGCCTCGGCGCCGAGCTTTTTCAGACACGCGAACAGCATCGCGGCCGCGGTCATGCCGTCGGCGTCGTAGTCGCCGTAAACGGCGATTCGCTCGCCCGCATCGACCGATCGCATGATGCGTTCGACGGCCTGCGTTATGCCCGGGAGCGACTCCGGCTCCCGCAGGTCGGCCATCTTCGGCTCGAGGAACGCGCGAACTTCCTCAGGCGACGAGATCTGCCGAGCGAGCAGAATCTGAGCGACGAGCGGGGAAACGCGGGCCGCCCGTTCCAGAGCGGCGATGCGTGCCGCGTCATGGGCGGCGACTCTCCAGCGAAGCGCCGCCAACAGCCGTTCCTCTCCGGCGAACGAAGCAATCCGTCAAGCAGCGGCAGTCCGCTGCGGCGCTCCGCCACTCAGGCCGGCAGGCGCGATCGGGACGAACCTGTCCAGTCGGACAGGCCGAACGTCGCCGAGATTACTTCTTCTTCTCGACGTGAAGCGTGTGCTTCCGCAGGCGGGGGCAGTACTTGGAGAGACGGAGCTTCTCTCCGCCCGACTTCCGCCGGATCGTGTAGTTGTAGTCGCCCGTCTCCTCGCAGACGAGGAACACGACTTCGACCTTTTTCTTGCTCTTGGCCATTTTACTGCACGTCGCTCGCCGGTCGGCAATTGCACGCTACCCCTGGCCGATCCGCACTGGGGGCCGGTCCTGAGGCAGTCTTCCGAACGTCACGGGAAAGCCGCGTAGTATACTGCCCCCGGCGAGAGACCGGCAAGACGCTCTCCCGGCGAAAATCGGGGCGCCTCGCTTCTTTATTTTTCCCGGCTCGCGGGGTTTAATAATGCGACCGAACTATCGTCGGTCGAAAGAGTTGAGGGCCGGTCCGCACGCCGGTCCCCGAGGATGCAGCGATCGGCGACGCTGGGGCCGGGCGCCCCCCGAAAGCGCTCGTTACCATTGTCGTGAGTACGTTGCCGCTAGTCCGTTCGTTTCTCTCGCGACGCGTTCGCGTCGCGAGAGTCCCTCGTCGATCGCCGGGAAGCCGCCGACGAGTCTTATCTAAACGTCGTTTCTACGACGGTCGGGGAGCCGACGACCTATGGCCAATTTCGATCCGCGGAACGCCGCTCCGATGAGCGATCCCCTCCACGTCCAGGATGAAGGAGGCGCCGATCCGGGCGCTTCGTACGTCCCCGAAGAGGACAAGCGGGGGATGGGACGCTTCATCTTTTTCAACGCCGTCCCGAGCTGGATCGTCAGCCTCGTCTTTCACTTCTTCCTGCTCATTGCGCTCGCGCTGATCGGATCGCCAGAGCCTCGCTCGGAAGACGTGCGCGAGATCATCGTGCAGCGACCGGAAGAGGAAGAGGTCGAGGAGTTGCAGGATATCGAAATTCCGCTGCAGCTCGAGGAAGTCAAAGAGCTGGAAAACATGGAGCAGGCGCTGGAGATCGCCGCTGTCACGAACCCGACGCTCGATCCGATCGAGATCACGAACACCGACATGCTGGACGCGGGCAACATCGAGCAGGACCTGCTCGATTTCTCCGACAACACCGTCGACGCCAGCATGCTGTACCAGGGCGTCGGAATCGGCGGAACGGGCCTCGGCGGCGGACGCAGCAACGCCAAAGTCAAAGGGAACATGCTCAAGGAGGGGGGCGGTTCCGACGCGACGGAGCGTGCGGTCGGTCTGGCCCTCAAGTGGCTCGCCGCGCATCAGCTTCCCGACGGCGGGTGGAACTTCGATCACACCCAGGGCCCCGGCGTCCGGACGTCCTCGGACCCTGGCAACCTGACCACGGCGCGTAACGGCGCCACCGCGATGGCGCTGCTGCCGTTCCTCGGCGCCGGCATGACGCATCGCGAAGGCGAATACAAAGAGACCGTCGGACGCGGCCTGCAGTTCCTGCTCCAGAACGGCAAGTTCCGCGGCAACGCCCTGTCGTACCACGAAGGGGGCGGCAGCATGTACTCGCACGGTCTCGCGGCGATCTGCCTCTGCGAAGCCTATGCGATGACGCAGGACAAGGAACTGGCCAAGCCGGCCCAACTGGCGCTGAACTTCATCGTCACCGCCCAGGACCCGGTCGGCGGCGGCTGGCGCTATCAGCCCCGTCAGCCCGGCGACACCTCCGCCGTCGGCTGGCAGATCATGGCGCTCAAGTCGGGTCACCTCGGCTACCTCGAAGTGCCGGAGCCGACGATTCGCGGAGCGATCAAGTTCCTTGACGGCGTCTCGGCGGAATCGGGCGCCTATTACGGATACACCGATCCCGGCAAAGCTCCCGGAACGACGAGCATCGGCTTGCTCTGCCGCATGTACCTCGGCTGGAAGAAAGACAACCCGGCTCTGATGCGCGGCGTCAAGTTCCTCTCCGATACGGGCCCGATCATCGACGCCAAGGCCCAGAACGGGAACATGTACTACAACTACTACGCCACGCAGGTTCTGCGGCAGTACGGCGGTCCCGAGTGGGACAAGTGGAACGCCCGGATGAGCAAGGCGCTCGTCGACGGTCAGGGGCAGACCGGACCGGAAGCGGGCAGCTGGTTCGTCGCCGGCGAACATGGCAGCGAACGCGGCGGGCGACTCTACTCGACGGCCCTCGCGACGATGATTCTCGAGGTCTACTACCGCCACATGCCGATTTACAAGTCGCAGGCCGCGGAGCAGGACTTCGCGCTGTAGAGCCCCCGAATCCTGCAGACCGCTGATCGACTCGCGAGCCGCGTCTCCCCGACGCGGCTCGCGTCGTTAAGACAGATTGCCGTCAGGTTCGATCGCGGTCGGGCGGTCGCTTCGGGAGGCGAACCCAACCATGCGTGAGCCCCCTGCCGACGATTCGACCTGTCCCGTCATTCCGGTGATCGATCTGCTCGACGGACGGGCAGTGCGGGCCGTGCGAGGAAATCGAAGCGAGTACCAGCCGCTCGAAAGCGTCCTCGTGCGAGGGCGCCATCCCCTCGAAATCGCGGCCGAACTCTTCGAACGCTTCGGTTTCGACGAGATCTATGCGGCCGACTTGGACGCGTTGCAGGAACGGGCGCCGCACTTCGACCTCCTGCGCCGCATTACGGATTTGCCCGTCAGGGTACTGCTCGACCTAGGGATCGGCGCGCCCGAGCACGTCGAGCGAGCGAGGCGGGAACTGCCTGCGTCGAGGTTCCGCTTCGTACTCGCGACTGAAACGTCGCCGGACGTCGAAACGTTCTGCGAATGCCTGGCGGCGTTCGATTCGCCCGAACGCGTCGTCCTGGGACTCGACTACCTTCGCGGACGCTTCCGCACGAAGCAGGGTTCTGTCGCTTCGGCGTCAGCCGGCGCAGCGGCGCCGGACGATTGGATCAGCGCGGCTCAGACGGCGAACGTCGACTCGGTCGTCGCGCTCGATCTGGACCAGGTCGGCAGCGACCGGGGGTTCGCCTGGCCCGCCGGCCTGGAAGGGTCGAAGCCCTTCTTTGACTTCCGGCGCAAGATCTCGGGCGGCGGCATACGCTCGCGGGAAGATCTGGTCGCCGCACGGAAAGCAGGCTGCGACGCGGTCCTCGTCGGATCGGCGCTGCATGACGGACGCATCGTTCCGTCGTAAGGCATCATCGCGCCTTGAAAAGACAGAGGCGCTGCCGAGCCCGGCTCGCCTTACGTCGCGACCGGAAGCGTTGAACGCCGCGCGCCCGCAGGATTCGCGTTCGCACGGCGTTCGAGATCTGATCGCCTCCGCGGCGACTTACATCCGCTTGATTTCTTCGATCAGGTCGAGCGCCTTGCGGGCGTTCTCCAGACCGCCGACGGCGCGAATGAATTCGATGCCCGAGGTCAGGCCGTTGTCCGACATCTGAGCGGCAGCCTTCCGGACGCGGGGTCCGCGGGTCTTCGACGGCGCGCCGCTCTTGCGCTTCATGTTCGACTTGATGGTCGACACGTAAGCCGGCGTCGCCTCGATGCCGTGCTGATCCTTCAGATAGACCGAGATCTCGCGCGGGCTGTTGATCCCGGCGTCCATCGCCTGACGGATCAGTTCGGACTTGTTCGCGCCGTTGCCCCTCTTCTTCGCCATCGTTTCGCTTTCCTGATAAAGGCGAGCCGGCTGTCGTCGACCTCGACGGGATCGTAATCGCCCTGAATCGCCGAGACGCAATATAGGTCTCGACTAGAGAACTTAACCCCCAGAATACAGCTTGCAAAGTCGACGCAAGCGCTAATTCTGCAATAGATTCGCTGACTGAACGCGCGTATCAGCATTCCAGAGAGTATGGGCGAAGCGCCCGGCGACTATTCGATAGCGCCTTCCTGTTCGAGCGGAAATTCATGCAGGCGCCCGCCCGAACGGCATCTTGTTCAGTACGACGGAGCGCCGAAGGGACGCGCGATCGATCGCATATCGCGCGGATCGATCTTCCTCCGGTCGCGGCGATAAGAGGCGTTGTGCGTGAGACGCTGACGCGGTTGCGAGATGGATGAGGCGGCGCGTGCCCGGCGCCTGGATCGACTTCGACCGATGCAAAAGTCGAAGGTCGGGCTGCCGAGGCATTTCGCTGGTCCGCTCGAACGCGCCCGTATAATGCCGCTGCCCCGCCCGACGCGACCGTTACGACCGAAGCCCGCAGGAACGAAACCGGATGTCCCGACCTGAGACGTTGCAAGATCTGATCGACAGCGGCTGGCGTTCGCGAACGGTCAAAGAGGAGATGCGCGAGAACCTGCTCCGCCGGCTCGCCTCGGGCGAGAATCTCTACCCCGGCCTCGTGGGGTACGAAGATACCGTCATCCCGGAGCTCAACATCGCGCTCATCGCGGGGCATGACCTGCTCTTCATGGGCGAGAAGGGACAGGCCAAGTCCCGCCTGATGCGCAGGCTCACGACCTTTCTCGATCCGGAGCTACCGTATCTCGACATCGCGGGATGTCCGGTACACGAAGATCCTCTCAAGCCCATTACGAAGTTCGGCAGGGACCGTCTGGCGGAGGCGTCGCCATCGCAAATCCGAATCGGCTGGTGGAAGGCCGAGGACCGGTATGCGGAACGCCTGGCGCCGGGCACGAAGTTCGCCGACGTGCTGGGAGAGATCGACCCCGCCAAACTGTCCCAGGGGGTGAGCCTCTCCGCGGAGGAGGCGCTGCACTTCGGTCTCATTCCGCGAATGCATCGCGGCATCTTCGCGATGAACGAGATTCCCGAACTGGACGAACTGATTCAGGTCGGCCTCTTCAACATTCTCGAAGAGCGCGACGTTCAGATCCGCGGATATCCGATCCGATTCGATCTCGACCTGGCGATTCTCTTCTCCGCCAATCCGTCGACTTACAACCGCAGCGGAAAGGTCATTCCGCAACTCAAGGATCGCATCGGATCGGTCATTCATACGCACTATCCCAAGACGCGCGACGCGGGCATTCAGATCGTCGAACAGGAAGCGGGCATCTCGCTCGACGGCGAGTATCCGGTGCAGGTGCCCTACTTCATGAAGGAGATCGTGGCGCAGATCACGATCGAAGCGCGGAAGTCGCGGTACGTCGATCATCAGTCCGGCGTCTCCGCGAGGTTCAGCATGTCGAACTATCGCACGATGGTCGCCTCCGCGCGCCAGCGGGCCGTGCTGCATGGCGAGAAGCCCGCGGTGCCGCGGATCAGCGACCTGGGCCATCTGTATGCCTCGTCGCTGGGAAAGCTGGAACTCGATCTCATGGGATCGAGCCAGGTGAGCGAACGTCAGGCGCTCGACGCGATCATGGCCGAGGCGATTCGCGTCGTGTTCGAAGAGTACGTCGAACGCCACGGCCTGGATCAGATCGCCGACGCTTTCTCGAAGGGCGTGCGGATCGAGGTGGGCGACCTGCTTCCCTCCTCCTCTTACGCCGATCGCGCGAAGATCGTGCCGGAAGTCTGGGAGAAGGCGTTCGAGGTCAATCGACTGGACGATCCTGCCGTGCGTGCCTCGTGCATCGAGTTCGTTCTCGCAGGACTCTACGCCAGCGATCGCATCTCGCGTCGTCAGCAGCAGGGACGGATCTCCTACGAGATCGAATGAGTTCGCCTTTCCTGTAGGGCAGGCGCCCCGCCTGCCATGGAATCGATCGGTGGTTCGGATCGGCAGGCGGGGCGCCTGCCCTACAGGAACAAGGCCATGACTTCCTCGAAGAATCTACCCGTCGGCGGCGTCGTCCATACCTATCAGAAGTTCGATCCCAGGAACTTCCCGCCCCCGACGCAGCCTCCCTCCGACGTCGTCTCGCCGGCGATGGAGCACCTGCTCCAGTACGGCTCGACGCGACGGCTGACGCCCGAAGAACTCGCCCGGGCGATCCATATCGATCCCTCGATGATCCAGGGACTGGGGCCCAGCCTGGAGGCGCTTCGAAAGCTGCTCGAAGAGCGGAAGAAGAAGATCCTCGAGACGTACGAAACGTCCGCGGCAGCGGGGGAAGCCGAATCCCGCTACAGCAAGATCGCGGAGAATACGAAGCCGCCGAAGAAGCTGCGCGAAGCTTTTCAGAAGGCGACTTCGTCCCGGCAGTATCGCGACGTCGAGCGCCTGTGGTATGCCGCCGATCGCAGCGAGCCCGCCTTCGCGAAGACGCTGCTCCATCTGATGCAGCGCCTGGGCGACGTCTATCAGGTGGAAGAACTGATCGCGAAGTACGACTTCACCGGCCGCCAGGCGATGTCGGTCGAGAAGGCGCTCGAGGTCAAGGAAGAACTGGAAGAGATCGATCGCCTGCTGGAGCAGTTGAAAGAGGCGGAGAAGAACGCGCAGATCGCGATCATCGATATGGAGGCGCTGGCCGAGTTCGTCGAACAGGCGGACGTCGACCATCTGCGGGAGCTGCAACGGATCGTCGAGCAGTATCAGCGCGAAGCGCTGGAGCAGGCGGGCATCGAGAACAAGAACGGTCGCCTGGAAGTGACGCCCAAGGCGATGCGCGTCTTTCAGAGCAAACTGCTCGAACGGATCTTCGCGGCGCTGAAGCCTTCGCGCACGGGCCGTCATCGCAACGACGTCAAAGGCGAGGGCGCCGTCGAGACGCAGAAGTCGAAGGCCTATGAGTTCGGCGACAGCGTCTCCCAGATGGACATTCCGCAGTCGTTCATCAACTCGCTCATCCGCGAGCCGGGTGCGAAGTCTCCCATCCGTCTGACGCCGGACGATATCGAAATCCATGTCACGCGCAACACGCCGAAGGCGGCGACCTGCGTGGTGATGGATATGAGCGGCTCGATGCGGTACGACGGCCAGTACGTCAACGTGAAACGCATGGCGCTCGCGCTCGAAGGGCTGATCCGCCGGGAGTATCCGGGCGATCGGCTGTCGTTCCTGGAGATGTACTCGTTCGCCAAACCCTGCGCGAACGACAAGATCGTGGAACTGATGCCCAAGCCCGTGACGCTGTACGATCCGGTCGTGCGTCTGAGGGCCGACATGGCCGACCCCAACATCACGGAGTCGGCGATTCCCCCTCACTTCACGAACATCCAGCACGCGCTCCAGCTTTCGCGCAGGATGCTGGCCGCGCAGGACACGCCTAATAAGCAGATCGTGCTGATCACCGACGGCCTGCCGACGGCGCACTTCGAGGGGACGCAGCTTTATCTTCTCTATCCGGCGGATCCCCGCACGGAAGAGGCGACGCTCCGCGAGGGCCGCCTGTGCGCCCGCGAAGGGATCACGATCAACCTGTTCCTGATCCCGAGCTGGTCGCAGTCGGAGGAAGACGTTCGCTTCGCCTATCGATTGGCCGAGTCGACGAAGGGCCGCGTCTTCTTCACCGCCGGGAAGGATCTCGACCGCTTCGTGCTGTGGGATTACGTCGAGCGGAAACGGGAGATCCTGAGCTGACGAGACTTCGTCGTAGTACAGCCACTCGCTTTAGATCGTGAGTCTCAAGAGGGTGCCACTGGCTTTGCCAGTGCTGGAACGAACGGCTCGGTTGGACCTGTTGGACGATCGATCCAGACGCGGCACTGGCGGAGCCAGTGGCACCCAACGCCGTGCGGAAGAGGGCTCGGGGCGGGTCGGTAAGGCATTGCTCTAGGAAGAGTTGGGGCCTCCGGTCATCATCGGTTCCGCTTAAAGTTCCGATCCGATCGAGAGGCCCCAACATGATTGCATCGTATCCCGAGCGACTGGCCGCGGCGATGCGCGAGGTCCTGCCTGTGCGGCTTTTTCAGCGTTGATCGTGCATGGCGGCTCGGTCTGGACGCCGCATCGTCTGGTCTGGTCGGGCCTGTTCATGGCCTGGGCCGAGCCGAAGGAAGCGGTCGAGCGCTTTCGCGTCGTCGAAACGTTTCTGCGCACGATCCGTCCCGCCTGGCGAAAGGCGAACTCGTACAACGCCTGGATGGACGCCCTGGCTCGTGAAAGGGAGCGTCTCGTGCCTCGCGTCGTCGCCCGCTTGCGCGAGGTCATGCTCGGGATTTCGGACGAAGCAGGCGCTTCGCGAGCCGGTCGTCGGCAGAAACGCTGGGAGCCTTTCGCGGTCGACGGCAGTCGACTCGCCTGTCCTCGCACGCCGGCCAACCAGCGGGCGCTGGGCGACGTCGGAAAGCCCGACGGCATGCCGCAGATGTCGCTGACGGTTCTTTATCATCTGCGGCTGGGACTTCCCTGGGCGTTTCGCACGGGACCGGGGACGGCGGGCGAACGGACGCATCTGCTCGACATGGTCGACGAACTCCCCGGCGATGCGCTCGTCGTCGCCGACGCCGGCTTCGTCGGCTACGACCTCTGCGCCGCGCTGCTGGCGAAGGGACGCCATTTCCTGATGCGGGTCGGCGGCAACGTGCGACTGATCGACGGCCTGCGTTATCCGGGCGACGTTCCCGGTCGCACGGTCTATCTCTGGCCTGCCGACAAGCAGGACGCCGGCCTGCCGCCGATCGAGTTGCGTCTGATCGTCGTTCGGAAGCCGGGCAAGCTTCCGATTTATCTCGTGACGAGCGTGCCGGACGACGACCGGGTGTCGGACGCCGAGGCCGAAGCGTTCTACGACCGGCGCTGGGGCGTGGAGGTCTTCTATCGCACGACGAAGCAGACGCTCGAGCGTCGCACGCTGCGCAGCCGCACGCCGTCGCGATGCGAACTGGAACTGACGTGGTGCGTGCTGGGGGTCTGGCTGCTGGGGCTGATGGCGGCCCGCGATCTGTCCGCTGCCGGCGACGATCCCGCGGAAGTCTCTTACGCCGCGGCGATGCAGGTCGTGCGACGCACGTTTCGGGCAGGCTCGCCGCCGAGGAAGCACAAGGCCGCTCCGCCTCGAAGAGCCTGTCGCGATCGCCGAAGCTGCGCGGGCGTCTTCGCCGACTGCAAGAAGGACCGGTACGTCCGGCTGCGCCCGAAAGCGACGCGACCCTACCCGCGAAAGAAACGTCACCGCCCTCCTCAGCCGCCTGGAATCCAGCCGCCCAGCGCGAGACAACTTCAACTGGCCACGCGACTAAAGCCGCTCCGCCTACGCATCTGACGCACGGCGTTGAGTGGCACCCGGTCCCCTTCGGCGCCCCACACGTTCAGGCGAGTCGCTGTACTTCGATGTCGGTCGCCGCGCGCAGCGACATTCCCGCGATCGATACAATGCGCTCGTCGAACGAAGCGGGAGCCGGAACACCTGAGCGGGAGAGCGCGGTGAGCGAAGGGGCGAACGAACTGAAGGCGCTGATCGAGCGCTGGAATCGCGACTACGTGGCGCTGCACGTCGCGAAGGAAGACGCCTTCTGGACGGCCTACATGGGGCTGGCCGACGATGCGACGGCGGCGCGAGCGGAACTCGACCGCCGCGAAATCGCCCTGAAGAGCTGGCTGCAGGATCCGACGCAGCTCGAAACGGCTCAAGGCTGGACCGCCCGTTTATCGGGCGACGGCGGCGACGCCGGACTCGCCGCGGGCCTGACCCCGGAAGAGCGACTGGCGCTGGAGGGCTGGGAGCGGACCTTCTCCGCGAACGTCATCCCGTCTGCCGAAGCCAGGGCTCTCGCCGAAGAGATCGTGCATGACGAGGGAAGCCTCGCACGCGCCCGGTCGTCGATGAACCTGGGCTATGAAGACGCCAGCGGGAAGTTCGTCCCGGCGAGCTCCGTCCGGCTGGGACTGCTGGTCCGCAACGATCCCGACCCGGCGCTTCGCAAAGCGGCGTGGAAGGGACTCCGTTCGATCGAGACCTGCGCACTGAACAACGGGTTCGTCGAACTGGTCCGCAAACGTAACCAGCTCGGTCGCTCGCTCGGCGGCGAGGATTACTACGACTGGAAGGCGAAGCAGGCTGAGGGGGTCTCCAAGGCCCAGATCTTCGAACTGCTGGGCGATCTGGAGGAGCGAACTCGCGAAGCAGGCGATCAGGCGGTGGAACTTCTTCGATCGCGGTCGGTCGGCGACGCCGGGTCGGAGAGCGCCGCGACGCCGTGGAACGCTTCGTACGCGATCTCGGGCGAGGTCTCGAACGAATTCGACCGCTACTTCCCGTTCAGCAAATCGCTGGAGCGCTGGGGCCGCGCGTTCGCCGCGATGGGACTCGACTACCGCGGCGCCGCGATGGCGCTCGATCTGGTCGACCGGAAGGGGAAGTACGAAAACGGCTTCATGCACGGACCCGAGCCGGCCTGGACCGACCGGGGCACGTGGAACCCGGCCCGGATTCAATTCACGGCGAACGCCATCCCGGGGCTCGCCGGCTCGGGACGCCGGGCGACGGAAACCTTCTTCCACGAGGGCGGCCACGCGATTCACTTCGCGAACATCGACATGCCCTCCCCCTGCTTCGCGCAGGAGTTCGCCCCGACCTCCGTCGCGTTCGCCGAGGTGCAGAGCATGTTCTTCGACGGCATGCTCGACGACGCCGACTGGCAACGCCGCTACGCCCGGACCGAGGACGAACGCGAGGTTCCCTGGGAGCTGATCGAGAAGACGATTCGCCTGCGGCAGCCCTTCGCCGCATGGAGCCTCCGCGCGATGCTCGTCGTGCCGTTCGCGGAGAAGGCGATCTACGAGATTCCCGACGACGAACTGACGGCGGAGCGGATTCTGCACGAGATCCGCCAGGTCGAGACCCGCATCCTCGGACTCGAAGACGGATCGCCCCGGCCCGTCCTGTCGGTGCCGCACCTGCTCGCAGGCGAGTCGAGCGCCTACTACCACGGCTACGTCATGGCCAACATGGCGGTCGAGCAGACGCGGGATTACTTCCTCCGCCGGGACGGGTACCTCCTCGACAATCCGCGGATCGGGCCCGATTTGCGCGACGCATACTGGAAGCCCGGCAACCGCTACAACTTCTTCGATTACGTCTCGCGTCTGACCGGCGATCAGCCCAGCGCCGTTCCGCTGGCGAATCGCGTCAATCGAAGCGTGGAGGAGGCGGTCGCTCGCGCGCGGGAGAGCTTCGATCGCGAGCCGTCGCTGCCGAAGGGTCCGGACAGGGTGGACCTGAACGCGAAGATCGCGGTCCGGCACGGACGCGAGACGATCTGCGAATCTCACGATGCGGCGTCGTTCGCCGAGGCTTCCCGAACGTTCGCCGCCTGGATCGATTCGCTGGAATCGCAGAACCTCGCGGCGAAAGCGTAGCGGACCCCAGCCATGAGCATCGGGCATTCATCGCTGGCGTCGCTCTGCCGCCGACTCGGCGAATCGCTGAAGGCGGGCGTCGATCTGCGCTCGTTCCTGCAGCGCGAATCGACCCGGGTCTCGCCGACCTATCGTCAACGGATGGCGAACCTGTACGACCGTCTGATGGCGGGCGACACGTTCGCGGAAGCCGTGCGGGGGCAGGGAGACTGGTTTCCCCCGCTGCTCGGCGAGATGGTCGAGGTCGGCGAGCGCAGCGGACGGCTGGACGAGGCCCTGCTGCAACTGGCCGACTATTACGAGATGCTCGTCCGGACGCGGCGAGAATTCCTGGTCGCGCTCGCCTGGCCCTTGATCCAGTTCTTCGCCGCGCTGGTCATCGTCAGCGGGCTGCTGATCCTGCTGGAGTTCATCGCCCCGGGGAAGATCGATATTTCCGGCCTCGGCATTTACGGCTTCTCCGCGGCAGGCCTGTTCCTGCTCGTCGTCGGCCTGCTGACGACCGCGATC
Source organism: Lignipirellula cremea (assembly GCF_056501455.1). NCBI lineage: Bacteria > Pseudomonadati > Planctomycetota > Planctomycetia > Pirellulales > Pirellulaceae > Lignipirellula > Lignipirellula cremea. The sequence continues at coordinate 1,562,834 of NZ_CM151415.1, read as the reverse complement.
GTGCTTCCCGTGGTGGCCGTACTGCGGGGCTGGCTGGGACCGCTGCCGATCGCGGTGGCGGGTCGGGTTCCGGGCCTGAAGGAATTAGCGCTCAGCGGGGCGGTCTCGCGTTTCTCCTGGACGCTTTCCGCCGGCATCGACGCGGGTCTCGACGCCAGGGACGCGATGAGCCTGGCGCTGCGATCGTCGCGACAGCCGCTCTGGATGCCGCTCGAACGCGACATCGCCCGCCAGATCCAGAACGGAAGCTCCTTTCACGACGCGCTCGCGAGCACGGGTCGCTTCTCCGACGATCTGCTGATCGCGCTCGATCAGGGAGAGATGACCGGACGCGTGCCCGAATCGATGCGGGAGGTTTCCCGCGAGTATCATGAACGGTGGAAGACCGCCGTTCGCGTCGCCTCGGTCATCGCGGCGTTCGTCGTCTGGGCGCTCGTCGCGGCGATGATCGTCGTGCTGATCTTCCGGCTCTTCTGGGTCGCCTACCTGGGACCGATGTACGAAGCGCTCGAGATGGTGAAGTAACTCGAAGCTTCCAGCGCTCCTGCCTCAAGAAAGCCTGCCTGATGACTCTCATCGACCTGTTGCGCCGGACGCGGCTCGCCGGCGGTTTCGTCGTTTTCGCCGTTCTCGCGACGGCTCTGGCCTTCGCTCCGACGCTGCGAGCTCAGGAGGCCGACGACGCGCCGCCCGCGCTGACGGAGTATATGGGCCGCCCGATCGCGCAAACCATGCACTGGCAGGGCGCGGAGTGGCTGATTCGCGATTCGCGCGAGCGGGAGGAACGCTGCTCGCTGTTACTGACGAACCTGGGCCTGAAGAAGGGCATGACCGTCTGCGACATGGGCTGCGGAAACGGCTACTACTCGCTGAAGATCGCCAAGCTGATCGGCGAGGAAGGGAAGGTCTACGCGGTCGACGTCCAGCCCGAGATGCTGCAGTTCCTTCTGCAAAGGGCGAAAGAAGAGAAGGTCGACAACATCGTCACGATCCAGGGGAAGTTCCACGACCCGCAGCTTCCGCCGGACTCCCAGGATCTGATCCTGCTGGTCGACGTCTATCACGAATTTTCGCACCCGGTATCGATGCTCGCCGGGATGCGGAACGCGCTCAAGGCGGACGGACTGATCGCGCTCGCGGAGTACCGAGCGGAAGATCCCGAGGTGCCGATCAAGCCGCTGCACAAGATGACCAAGAAACAGATCGTGAAGGAGTACCAGGCGAACGGGCTCTACCTGGTCAAGGAGTTCGATCGGCTCCCCTGGCAGCACTTGATGTTCTTCTCCAAGAACGAGAGGGATCAGATCGAACCGAACCTCGACTGGGCGGAGAAGAAGGGCCGGGCTCCGAAGAAGCCGACCGGCGTTTCGAGCCAGCAGGATCAGGAAGCGCCCGCGCAGCTGGAAGTGGGTCGGGAGGAGACTCCGTGAGCGATCACGACGATCATGGAGCGGGCGGCCTGAAGAAGGCGCGTCGCGAAGCGGAGAAGCTCGGCGTACCGGACGCTCGACGGCACCTCTTCTTCTGCGGCGATCTCAAGCGGGCGAAGTGTGCCGGCAAGCGGGAGATGCTGGAAAGCTGGAAGCATCTCAAGAAACGTCTGAAGGAACTACGCCGCGAGAGCGATCTGAAGACCCTCGCGACGCCGACCTACTGCGTCGACGTCTGCAAAGGGGGGCCGATCGTGCTCGTCTATCCTGACGGCATCTGGTACGGCGCCGCGTCGCCCGCCAATCTCGACAGGATCGTGGACGAGCATCTTCTGGGAGGGCGGGTGGTCGAGGACCTGGTTCTCTCGCGCACGCCCGCCGGCCCCTGCGGGTGGGGAAACCAGATCGCCCCGTAGATCTTTCGGCGCTCCGCGCGAACCAGCCGGCGATTCGCACCGTCGATTCCTGGGAGGCTCGATCGCGGGCGAAAACCGCAAGGCCCGTCGGATCAGGGACTTACAGAACAATCTCGCGATCAGGTCTTTTCCGAAGAAGTTACGGCCGATAAATTACGAGCGTCATGTTTGCGCCCCCTTCGTCTAGTGGCCCAGGACATCGGATTCTCAGTCCGCAAACAGGGGTTCGACTCCCCTAGGGGGTACTTCGGCGATCCGAACGCGGTTCGGATCGTCTCTTGCGGTGGGTGTAGCTCAGTTGGTTAGAGCGTCAGATTGTGGTTCTGAATGTCGAGGGTTCGAATCCCTTCATCCACCCTTGCTGTTTCGACGAATATTCTGCTGAGCGACGCTGACGCAGACTGCCGCTGCTGAGGCGAACCGATCAACCCGCGAGGATTTCCTCCGCGGGTTTTTTCGTGGCGTCGGCCATTGCTCTGGAGCGCCACACGCGTGGGAGTCACCCATTCCTCCGCCGTGGGGCTTCATCCCGCCAGAGCGGCTCCATCGGCGCATACCGTGTCGGACATTCCCACGGAGGGCTTACGCCCTCCGCTCGCCGAAAGGAACGCTACACGCGAATGAAGAACGCGTCAGCGGCGCGGCGCTTCGACCTTCGCCCAGAACGGATGCTGGCGATCGACTCTCAGCCGCGCGTCTTCCAGCATCACGCCCAGATCGGGAACGACCGCGACGGCACGGTTGTTGATCTCGATACGCTTCGAGAAGTCGACCATCTCGGGCGCCAGGCAGACGGTCGGGTTCTTTCCCGAGGCGGTGACCATCAGCAGCGAGTCAGAGACGATCTTCGCGTCGATCGCCGCCGCAGGGGGGAAAATCTTTTCCGGAAAGTTGAACGGATCGATCATGTTCTGATCGGGCAGCCCGACGGCCTCCACGTACCAGAAGGCGTTGTCCCAGGGGCGCTGGGTGGCGACCTCGAACTCCTTCGGGAAGGGGTCGCGGCGATGGAGCTTCATCCAGACGAAGAATTGCTGGATCTCGTCGTGGAAGCTCTCGTGCCCTCGTCCGCGATACTCCGCGATCACGATGTCGTGCTTCGAGTTGCGGAGGTAGTAATTGAAATCGTTCCCGTTGACGACCATCTTGTCGCCGTCGAGTTCGCCGGTCACGAAGTACATCGGCATGTACTCCGCGTTCTTCGCGTAACGCGTGATGAAGCGATGCGAGAGGGGGACGATCGGCAACACGCCCGCCCAGAGATCGGGGTGCGCGATGGCGATGTCCCAGGCTGCCGTCGCGCCTTGCGAATGGCCTGACAAGAAGACGCGGTCGGTGTCGATCGAAACCCGGCAGCAGGCGTCGCGAAGGGCGTTGACGACCGAGGCGTGTTCGAGCGCGGAGAATTCGTAGTCTCCCTGCCCTTCGGCCAGATACTGCGCCGCGATGACGATGTAGCCGTTGCGGGCCGCCTGGCCCATCCGCATCGTTCCGGCCGGATCGTAAGAGCCCGCCCACCACTCGATCTGCTTCTCGGGCGACACGCCCGCGGCGCCGAGCGTCACGATGCAGGGATACTTGCGGTAGGGATCGTATTCGGGCGGAAGCTGGATGACGTAGCTCATCGTCACCTCGGGGGTGACCGGCGTCGGCAGCGAGTAGAGGCCCGGCTTTCCCTGAACCTCTTCGGGCAGGTCCATCGGCGGCGTCATCGCGCGGAGAATCTTGGCCACGTATTCGGGACGCGACGCTTCCTGACGCTGAATCTCGTCGAGCGCCGTCGTTCGCGTGACCAGATCGGCGCCGCGCAGATAGACGCGGACCAGATCGCGGACCTGCAGCGCCGAGATTGCCAGTTCGAAGTCGTTCACGCCCTCGCCCGAACCGAAGATCCATCCCGTTACGGCGAGCGAGATCTTCTCCTCGTCCTTCAGGGACGCGTCGCCCTCCAGCCGCAGGTAATCCGCCAGTCGGGGGAGCGTCTCCGTGCGCAGATCGGCGTCGAGCTCGGCCAGGAAGTTCTCCAGCCGCGCGCGGGTTCCCTCCTCTTCGATCGCGGCGATGCGAGTCTTGAGGGAGGTGAGCGTCAGCTCTCTTCGCTCGGCGTCCTTCTGGTACGCCTGAATCATTTCGCTCAGACGGAGCAGCGTTTCGCCGGCGACCCCGTCGGTGGGAAATCCTGACGCGATCGCCTTCACCGTATCGTGCTGGCCGGCGTCGCGTCGCTGCGCGACTTCGTCGACCAGTTTGCGCGCCGCGGCCTGCTTCACGGCCACGACCTGATCCTTGAGATCCTCGTGATCGGGAAAGTCCTTCGTCATCGCCTCCAGTTCGACGAGCGCGTCGTAGTAGCGATCCGAGGCGAGAAACAACCGCACCAGGCGCTGGCGATCGTCGAGATTCTTGACGTCGATGTTGCGATAGACGACCTGGCGGATCAGGTCGCGCGGAAGAGAACTGGTGGCGATGCGGGAGTCCCAGGTGACGTCCGACTGACCCTGAAGCGATTCGAGCTTCGTATAGAGGGGCGTGATCTCCGTGATGCCCTGATAGATATCGACGGGACCTTTCGACGAGCGCATGCGGAAGCGTCGCCGACCGGTCTCGTCGAAGCCGGTGACTTCGATGATGTCGCCGACTCCCGCGATCCGGCGAGCGGCAGCGGGGGCGGTCTTCTGCCGGATGCGGATGCCCTGCGGCGGCGCGGCGGGCGACGGCGTGACCGTCTGCAATTGCACCATCGGGAAGAAGTACCGCCGAAGGTCGTCGTCGACCAGCAGGATCGGCTTGCTCTCGAAGCCGCCCGAATCGGCCGAGACGACGGCCTCTCCCATTTTGCTGATTTTGCCGGGCGATCCGGTTAGTTGCATTCCGCTGCGCAGCGTGAAGACGTCGGCGAACGCCGGCGCGCCGAATGCAATCGACGCGGCAAGCGCCAGGAACGCCTGCGAGATGACCGCGGCACGACTAGAATGAACTGACCGCATCCGAACTCCTTCGCAGCGCCATGCTCGTAATCGACGGGCCTCGAACGCCGTAAAGCGACCGAAGGGAGCCCGATATCCCGGGTTCCGTCCGACCGCCGAAAGCGTTCGGACCGCAGCGAGCGAAATGCCCCACCTCTCGATTGTGGCGTCCGGGATCGTTTAATCAACTCTGCGAGCGCCGCGAAGCTCGCGTTCCTGCCGACGACGATCCGTCGCGATGCCGATTCGATTCGCCTGCCCTCACTGCGAAAAGACGCTGAAAGTCGACGATCGCTTCGGCGGCCGGCGGGCGAAGTGTCCCAATTGCCGCGTTCCGATCGAGATTCCGGAGCAGTCGGTCGCGAAGACGCCGGTCGAATCCGCCGGCCCCGCAATCCCGAGCGAAGCGATTCCCGAGCCGGGCGATCGACCGGGGGGAGGAAAAGCGCTTCCGAAATCCGCGCCGGACGTCGACGCCGCACGCTTGACCGCGAACCAGAACGCAGGTGACGCTGCGCCTTCGAAGCAGGAGGCCGCTCGCGAGGAAGGAGTCCCTGCTCCCGCGACTTCGCAGATAGTCCCGAAGACTCCGCCTCCCTTCGAATCGATCGCGGCGACTGCCGGTCAGTCAACGACAGCCGGACCTCCCGCCGAAGTTCCGCCGCCGGATTCCGACGACGAACCGTTCGCTTCGCCGTTCGAGGTCTTCGACGACGATGCGGAGTTCGTCTACGCCGAAGGGTACGGTCGCGAAGAATCGGAACGGTTTCTCGTCAGCCGAACGCGGCTCGCGATCCCGCGCGCCTTCGTTTATATGCAGGGGGCGCTGCTGGCCGCGGTCGCCGTCCTGTCGTTCACGCTCGGCTGGGCTTTCGGCGGATCGGGAGCCTTCCGCACGGCCGAGGCGCCTCGCGGGCCCGTGACTTTGTCGGGAACGATTCGGGTCGAAGGTTACGACGGCCCGATCGCGGCGTCGGCAGGGGCTCTCGTCGCGATTCTTCCGGGGGAACGCCGTCCGTCGGAGAAGATCGCCGTCGACGGCCTGCGCCCTTCCGAGATCGGGCGCATCGTTCCGCCTCGAACGCTCGGCGCGATTCGCGAGATGGGCGGGGCTTTGGCCGTGAGCGACAGCCGGGGCGAGTTCACCGCGGAACTTCCGCAGCCGGGCGAGTACCACGTCCTGGCCGTGCTGCCGGACGTCTATCGCCCGACCACGTCGCAGATCGCCCTCGCGGATCTGGCGCGACTGGGCGACTACTTTCTGCTTCCCGACCAGCTCATCGGCGACTGCCGGTATGCGTTGCAGACCGAGCGGATCGACGAATCGGAAACGATCGAGATCCGCTTCCCGTAGCGTGGCGGCGGCCTGAGCCGCGTCCCGGCGAGCTTACGCTAGGGCCTTGCTCATCTCTTCCTTGATCGACTTCTCGATCTGTCCCTTGAAGGCCATGGCCATGAAGGGAAGATCGCCGTGAATCCGGGCGCTTGATTCGTCGACGGTCAGCTTTCCCTTGATGGTGGCGCCGAACGTCTTGAACGAGAAGTCCATCGCGTTGTCGGACCAGTTCTCCGTCCAGTCCTTGATCTGCCCCTCGAAACGCTTTTTCATTCCGGCGGACAGAGAGTGAAGCCGCTGGACCGCCTTTTCCTGCCCCATGGGATTGGGGACGGTGACGTCGAAACCTGGCATGCCGATTCGCCTATCGTCGCGTATGAATCCGACCGCCTGAGGCCCTGCTGCCGTCAGGCGACGCATTATCCTAGCGGTTCGGCGAGATCAGAGCAGCGGGCGAACGTCCAGACGTGTCCAGACGACGTTCCCGCTCGACCGTTCGATCGGAGAGAACGCGATCGATCAGGCGTCGCTGGAGCTTTCCGCGTACCAGCGGCAGTCGCGAGGATGCCAGAGCGGCAATCCCGTCGCCGCGCGGCGAGCCAGTTCTTCGACCTTCTCCGCGCTTCCAGGCAGCGCGCCGGTGAACGCGTAGGTCGTCGGATCGACGGACTGTGGCTCGTAGTCCCAATCGCCCTGGCGGATCGCTTCAAGGATGGAAGACATCGTTACGCAGAACTCCGGTGGTGGCGGGCGTCGTCGCACGATACGAATCGAACGACGGCGAGCGAGGTCTCTCTTCGAGCTTCGTACGAACCAGATCGTCTGAAGCGATCGTCTGCGAAGCGGACGACGACCCGAGATCTAAAAGGTCGCTCGAAGAGAGTGCGCCGCGCGCTAGATAGCGCTACGACGTTCGCTCTTCGACATTGTTCAGCGCTGGGAGCGAACTTCAAGCGAAATCCGGCGCCAGCGGCGATGAGTCGCACGCCTGCGCGAACGTGCATCGCGCCTTCTAAGCGCGATCCTTCGAGCAGGCCTCGTTCGCCTCAGCGTCAAACTCGACCGAGGAAGCCGCATCCTGCGCGATCGCTTCCTGAAGCGCGGCGATCCGCGTCAAGTCGATGCGGCTCGTGCGATCCCCAACGCAGGCGGCGCCGCGCACCGCGATGACGTCGGCGCCCAGCTCTCTTACGGACGTTACGTCGTCGATGCCCAGCGAACCGGCGAGCGACACGAGCAGGCCGGCGTCGTGCGCCTGCGCGACGCAGCTCCGCAAACGAGTCTGCGGCAACGCCGTGAGTCCCAGCCGCGGCGCTTTTCGGAAGGTATCGAACAGCATTCCGATGCAGCCTTGCTCGATCGCCAGTTCGACGATCTCTTCCGGAGGCGGCGCGCCAGCCGCGTTATAGTCGACGTAAGCGACCGCGATCGGCGTAACGCCCGCCGGTAACGATCGCCAAGCCTCCGTCAACGCATCGCGCCAGTCCGCGCGATGCGCAAGTCCCGCCGGGCCGAATTTGAACAGAGCATAGCCCCCCAGATCGCACGACGAGACGCGCTCCGCGCTTTCGGGATCGCCCGTTCGCTCGATCGCTTCGCCGGCGGCGAAACTGAGGATCGAGCTCCCCTGCACGGCTTCGGCGACTTCGCGCAGCGTCGCATCGTCGGCCCTGCCGAGCGCCCCGCGCGAAGGCTCCTTGACGTCGATCACCTCGACGCCCGCCGCTGCGGCGACGCGAGCTTCCTCGGCGTCGCGAACGCTGACGAGCAGTCGCAGCGGCTGGCCGGCGCTTCGGCGAAGCAGGTTCGCCGGCGAACGGGACGTCGCGATCGAAAAGGGGGTCATGCGAAACGGAGCGGAAGAGAACAGGATTTCTGACGGTTCCGCCCCGCCGTCATCCGGCGGACCGAGCGGGGAATCGACCCGCGCCGCCGGTTGTCGTACGATGCACCCACACACATAGGACGAGCCGACGCAGGCTCGACGCTCGCCGGCTGGCGTCGCCGCCGGAAACGACGCCGCCGCGGACACGGATGAACGACACGCCCCTTCGCTATACCTACGTCCGCTCGCCGCGCGAGCTGTCCGACCTGATCGACCGGCTGGAAGGCGCGGAAACGGTCGCCTTCGACACGGAGTTCGTGTCGGAGCACAGTTATCGGCCGGAACTCTGCCTGATTCAAGTCGCAGCCGACGGCGTGCTCGCCGCGATCGACACGCTCGCGATCGACGACGTGACGCCCTTCTGGCGATTTCTGGTCGAACACGATCATCAGACGGTCGTTCACGCCGGCCGAGAAGAGTTCCGCTTCGTACGGAGCGCGACCGACGCTCATCCCGAGGACTGGTTCGACGTTCAGATCGCCGCAGGCCTCGTCGGCTTCGACTACCCTGCCGCGCTCGGCAACCTGCTCGGCACGTACGTCGGCGTCCAGGTCGCGAAGGGGGAGGCCCGCACCGACTGGCGCCGCCGACCGCTGGATCCCGCGCAGATCGAGTACGCGATGCAGGACGTCCTGCATCTGGCGGAGTTGCGGAACGTGCTCGAAGACCGGCTCGATAAACTGGGCCGGCTCGAGTGGCTCTACTCCGAAATCGATAGCTGGCAGGTCGAGCAGCTCGCCCTCGAATCGAAGGAACGCTGGATTCGCGGCGCGGGAATCGGCTCGCTCTCGCCGCGAATGCTGGCCGTCTATCGTGAGGTCTGGCTCTGGCGGGAAGGCGAAGCGGAACGCCGGGACCAGCCGCTGCGTCGGGTGCTGCGCGACGACCTTCTGGTGGAACTGGCCAAACGTCGCACGTCCGATCCCAAGAGCATCCGCATGATTCGCGGGCTCGACCGGGGCGATCTTCAGAGTCAGCTTCCCGCGCTCGCGCGTGCGGTGGAGCGCGGGCTCTCGCTGCCCGAGTCGGAACTGCCGCAACTCGACAAGACGCCCTCTCCGCCGCAGATGACGCTGCTGGTGCAGTTCCTGTCCTCGGCGCTCGGCAGCGTCTGTCGCCACGCACAGGTCGCGTCGAGCCTGGTGGGAACGGCGAACGATCTGCGGGATTTCCTCGCCGATCGCATGGGCCTGCGGCGAGACGAAAGCGAACCGCCGGCCCTGGCCCAGGGATGGCGAGCGGAGGTGATCGGCTCGCGGATCGACGAGATTATCTCCGGCAAGCTGGCCGTAAGAGTCGCTCGTCCGAAAGCCGACGATCCGCTCGGTTTCATCCCCGTAACCGAAGCGATGCTCGACGAGGAGACTCGCGTCGGCGGCAAGAAGACGAGCGAGAAGCCGCGCCCGCGCTCGGGCCAGCGGCGTCGCACGTCGGAGTAACCGCGCGACGGAGAATCTGGCGAACGGAGGGCGTCAGCCCGCCGTGGCACCTTGCCGATCGGATCCGGAATCCCTTAGTTCGGCTGGAACTCGCCGCCGGACGCCGGACCGAAGGACGGACCTTCGGCGGGAACGAATCCGGAGCTTTGCGGAGCGGGCAATTGCGTCGGCGGCTGAAGCTGGCTGGCCGGCTTCGGCAACGGCGCCGGATCGGAGGCCGACGACGACGAACCGCTCAGGGTTCCGGGAGCGCTGAGCCCCGGCGCCGTGCGAGTTCCGCCGGTTCCGGTCGCGGGGGCGTTGAACGGCTTCGACGGCAGCGCCGCCGTCTTCGGGAAGCTCGTCATGGCGTCGCCGTAGAACTGCGTCGAGTCCTCGGCCACCAGGCGCGTCTCGGTCTCCGCACAAAGCACCTGGCCGCGGAAGATGTGGTGCCCCGGCTTATGAGCCTTGGCCGTCACCTTCAGGACGACTTCGTCGGAGGCCCCGACGGACGCCAGCGGATCGAAGACGACCTGCCCTGCTTCGATCTTCGATCCGGCGCCCTGGGCGGAGACCGGTTCGATGCCGTCGGAGAACTGCGCCACGACGCGGACGTCCTTCGCGGCCTTGGCGCCGCGATTGGACACGGTGATTTCGTAGATCACTTCTTCGCCGACGGGCAGCGGTCCCGCGGGATCGTTGACGGTCAGCTTCAGATCGGCGACCGCTTCCACGCGAGTCGCGACGCTTTGACGAGCGAAGACGTCCCCTTCGGCGCGGGCGCCGATCTCGACGGTGCGATCGCCCGGGCCCTTCGCCTCGCAGCGGAAGGTGAAGTCGCGACCTTCCCCGGGAGCGAGTTGTCCGATCGGAATCCGGACGCCCCCCTCTTCGGCGACGGCGCCTTCGACGCCGCTGAGGTAGACCAGTCCCTCAGGAAGCGCGATCGCGGCCAGCACGTCCTTCGCGACGGCCGTGCCCGTGTTCGTGACGCGAAATTTGTATGCCGCGGCAGCGCCGGCGTATGCGAAGGGTTGCCCCGACGCGGCGATGGCCAGTTCCGCCCGGCGGACCAGCACCTTGACCGAAGCGTTCGCGGCCAGACCGCCCGCCCCGGTGGCTTTCGCCGCGATGGTCTGTTCGCCCGCCTTGGTGGCGTCGAATTCGATGGTGATTTCCTTGCGACCGCCGGCAGGCAGCGCGCCGATCTTCGTCGACGTCGGAGAATCCTGCGAGCCGTCGAGCGGCGACAGGCTCAGTTCGATCTCGTCGGCTTCGCCGTCGCCCGGGTTCGACACGACGATCGTGTAGCGGCGGGTCTCGCCGTACAGCGCCTCGGGCGGTCCGCTGATCGCGAGGTCGAGCTTCGGTTCGCGGACGGCGACCGTCTTCGTGATCGCGGGCGCCATCTGCACCCAATCGAGACCGAACTCGATCGGCTGATTCTTCCGGGGGACCAGACGGCAGGTCATCGTGGCCGTCTGCGAACCGCGGATGTCGTTCAGCGACCAGCGGATCTCCTGCGTTGCTCCGTCCTCGGAAGCGTTCTCGATCTGGCCCCGATCGCCCTCGACGGTCGCGATTTCCGCCCAGACCGGAAGCGTCACGCGCAGCAGCATTTCGGCCGCCGGAGCCTGCGAACGGTTTTCCAGCACGACGCGATAGGTCGCTTCGCGATTGATCGAGAGCGTTTCAGGGCCTTCGACGGAAACATGAATCTGCGGACCGGGCGAGACGAGCAACGCCGTCGGCGCGGGAGCGGCGAGCGGCTCCTTCGGAAGGGCGGCCACCTTTTCCATCGGACCGGACGCCGGAAGGCTCGGCGGCGCCGAGTTCGCGGGACGAGGCGACCCGACCGGCAACGCCGCAGGATTCGTCTGCGGAGTCGCGGAGGGCGTGCCGAGGCCAGGAGAGGTCGGCTGCAGCAGCGGGATCGATTCGACGCTGCCGCGCATGCCGGCCGAAGGGACGATCGGACCGATGCCGGGAGCGGGGAGCGGAGCGGCTTCGACTCCGCCCGAGAGCGGCGTCGGCGCCGAGCCTCGTTCGATGCCGGGGCTGACGGGAGCGAACGCGGTCGGCGGAGCGCCTTCGCGAACGGTCCGCCGCGACGAACGCTGATTCGGATCCTCCGTCGCTGCCGCGGGCTGAACGCCGTACATCGCGTTCGGAGTCGGAACGTATTCCGATCCGACCGCCGGCTGGACGGGATAGGTCCCGGGCTGACCGGGATACCCCGTCGGCTGCCCGGGATACCCCGTCGGCTGCGCGGGAAAGACGACTTGCTGAGCAGGATTCGCCGCGGGCTGCCCCGGATAAAACGTATTCGGGGTCTGCGCGAACAGAACGCCGCCGACGCCGATAGCGCAGGGGGCGATTCCGAAGGCGAAGAGGGCCGTGATAGTTCGGCGTGTCATATTCCGCTCGCGATGACCGAGTGCGCGAAGAGGACGGGGTCCATCGACCGTTTTCGGCAGGCGAAGGGGCGCCGCTTGAGAGGATTTTGCGGGTCATAGCAAAAGCGCCGGTCGTATCGCCAGACCGGTCGGCGTTCAAGAAACCCTTCGAGCACTGTCCGCGGCTCGCGAGCGGCACGAAAGATCAGGGAACACGCGACGCGGAATCACGCTTGGGCAGCGATTTCAGCACTTTCCGATCCGGGCGGCGCAAGCCGCAAGAGGAGCGACGGAACGTTCGCCATGTCGGTCGATGAAGTCGGCGCGTTCCGGCTTGCGCTTCTCTTGTCGACTCGTCGACCCAAGTTGACAAGCAACCTGGGCCACCCGGATCTTCGCGCGCCGACCGCAAGACGCGTTGCGAGGGCCCGGCGTGCCGTCCGCAGGCGGGATCGGTCGCCTGCTTTCCAGCGGAATGCAGGCGGCTAACGCTGCGTCGCGTCGCTCACCAGAATCCGGATCATCTCCGTATCGATCGGCTTGGTGACGTGGCGATCGAACCCGGCTTCGATTGCGCGACGTTTGTCCTCGTCCTGTCCCCAGCCGGTGACCGCGACGAGCGTCATCTCCTGGCCCCAGGCTTCCGCCCGGATCTTCCGGGCCGTGTCGTAGCCGTTCATGCGCGGCATGCCGATATCCAGGAGGACCAGCCGCGGGAGAAACGACGCCGCTTTTTCCAGCGTTTCGACGCCGTCGTAGGCCGTGTCGACCTCGTGCCCCATCAGCGTCAGCATCTTCGAGAGGATATCGACGGCGACTTTGTTATCGTCCGCGATCAGGATGCGGCTGCTCGACAGGGCAGCCGCATCGTCGCCGCCGCTTCGGTTCGCGTTCGACGCACGCTCCGGCGATCGGGCGAGAGGAAGCGTCACGACGAACTCGCTTCCCGCTCCCAAACCGTCGCTGGAAGCGGTCACTTTTCCCTGATGCATTTCGACCATGCCGCGCACGAGCGCCAGGCCGATGCCGAGGCCTCCTCGCGACCGTTCGAGCGTCGCATCGACCTGCGAGAACATCTCGAAGAGCCGCGGCAGATGGACCGGCGAGATGCCGACCCCCTCGTCGCGGACCGAGACGACTGCTTCGCTCCCTCGCCGCGCGACCTTCAGGTCGATGCGGTCGCCTCGCTCTGAATACTTCGAGGCGTTGCTCAGCAGATTCGCGACGATCTGGGAGATGCGGACCGGGTCGGCGAAGAGCGGAACGGGCTCGCTTGGAAGATCGACCGTCAGGCGCTGTTCCGCCTCGTCGACCATCGGCTGAATCGACTGCACCGCCGAGCGCACCGCCGCGGAGAGGTCCATGTGCTCCTTGCGGAGCCGCATCTTGCCCTGGTTCAATCGCGAGATTTCGAGCAGGTCGTCGATCAGACGAATCATCTGACCGAGTTGCTGCTCCATGATCGCGCGCGTCTCTTCGATCGTTTCGGCGTCGTCTGCGACGAACTTGAGCAGGTCGAGACCCGTCCGCAGCGGAGCGAGAGGATTTCGCAGCTCATGCGCCAGGATCGCGAGGAACTCGTCCTTGCGACGACTGGCCTCGAGCAGAGCCGCGTTCGATTCGTGGAGTTCGGCGGTGCGCGACTCGACGCGACGCTCGAGGTCGGCGTGGGACTCCCGCAGGCGCTCTTCGGACTGCTTTCGTTCGGTCAGATCGCGCGTGACCTTGGCGAAGCCGCGAATGTTTCCGTCGCCGTCGTGCAGCGCCGTGATCACGACGCTGGCCCAGAAGAACGTCCCGTCCTTTCGGACCCGCCAGCCCTCTTCTTCGAAGCGACCTTCCCGCCGCGCGATCTCCAGTTCCTGATCCGGCCACTTGCGCTCGACGTCGTGGGGCGTGTAGAAGCGCGAGAAGCGCTCGCCGATGATCTCCTCGGCGGAGTACCCCTTGATCTGCTGAGCGCCGGCGTTCCAGGTGGCGACGCGACCTTCCGGGTCGAGCATGAAGATGGCGTAGTCGCGCACGCCCTCGATCATCAGACGAAAGCGTTCTTCGCTCTGGCGAAGATCCTCTTCGTATCGCTTGCGCTCGGTCAGATCGCGGGTGATCTTGGCGAAGCCGCGAACATGCCCTGAGGCGTCCTTCAGGGCGGTGATGACGACGTTGGCCCACAGCGTCGTGCCGTCTTTGCGGACGCGCCAGCCTTCGTCCTCGAACCGTCCCACGCGGGCGGCGACTTCGAGCTCGTACTCGGGCCAGCCGCGCTCGACCGCTTCGTCGGGATAGAACTGCGAGAAATGACGGCCGAGGATCTCGTCCGCCCGATAGCCCTTGATCTCCGTCGCTCCGGCGTTCCAGGTGACGACGTAACCGTGCGCGTCCAGCAGGAAGATGGCGTAGTCCTTGACGTCGCCGACGATCCGCTGGAACTGTTCCGCGTCCTGCAACAGGGACGGATCAGGAGTCGCAAACGGTTGTCTTGCCATCAACGCTGCACGCTGGATGTTCGCTCGCCGTCTCCCCTGCCCAGGGTCCGGTCATTCAATTCTAGGTCGGCCCGTCCTTTGCGGTAGGCGTCGGAATCGCCTTGAGATACGGGAGCGACTTGCCGCTGCGGATTACCGACGTTCGGTTCGCCGATGGCGGAGTGCGAAGGCGTCAGTTCGCTCCCGTGGAAGTCGATCGGTCTGGAATTCGCCTCGCGGCTCCGTACCCGACCGGAGTTTTCCGTCGGCTCCGCCCGCGGAGCGTAGCAGTAGCGGCGCTGAACGCCTTCGCCGATCATCGGCCCGCCGTTTGCGAACGAGCGATTCGGCTGCGAGCGACCCCGCGACAGCCGCCCCTCCCTTCCTCTGAAACAGCGGCTGATGACGGCGACGAAGGAACTGCGTACGCGACTGCACGAGCGGTTCGGCTTTCGCTCGTTCAGGCCCGGTCAGATCGAGGCGGTGCGTTCCGCGATGCAGGGGAACGATACCCTCGTCGTGATGCCGACCGGCTCGGGCAAGAGCGTCTGCTTTCAACTGCCGGCGCTGGAACTGGAGGGGACGACGATCGTCGTCAGCCCCCTGATCGCCCTGATGAAGGATCAGGTCGATCGACTGCGCGAACGGGGCGTGAGCGCGGTCGCGGTGAACAGCGCCCTGTCAGCCGCGGAGCTGCGCGACGTCGAAGTCCGCATCGCGGAAGGGCGATTCGCCTTCGTCTACGTCACGCCGGAGCGGATCGCGATTCCGGAGTTTCGCGATCTTCTCAAACGTCAGCCGATCGATCTGTTCGTCGTCGACGAGGCGCACTGCGTCAGTCAGTGGGGGCACGACTTCCGTCCCGAGTTTCTGTCGCTGGGCGAAGCGATCGCCGACTTGGGCAGGCCGCCCGTGCTCGCGCTCACGGCGAGCGCGACGACCGAGGTGGTCGACGATATTCTCGACCAGCTCCGCATCCCGGACGCCGAGGTCGTCCATACCGGGTTCTTCCGCCCCAACCTCGAACTGGTCGTCAGCCCGGTCGTGGGGGACGACGAAAAGATGGCGCAACTTCGGGCGCTGCTCGCGGAGACCGACGGGACCGGAATCATCTACGCGGCGACGGTGCAGGCGGTGAATCAGATCGCCGACGCGCTGACGACCGACGGGCACGACGTCGAGGCTTATCACGGTCGGCTGGGCGCCAAACGCCGGACCGCGGCTCAGGATCGCTTCATGGCGGGCGACCTGAAAGCGATGGTCGCCACGAACGCCTTCGGGCTCGGCATCGACAAGGCGGACATTCGCTATGTGATTCACTATCACCTGCCGGGCAACATCGAAGCGTATTACCAGGAGGCGGGCAGGGCAGGGCGCGACGGCGAACCGGCCTGCTGCACGCTGCTGTACGATCCTGCCGACCAGAAGCTGCAGAAGTTCTTCCAGGGGCGGCGCTACCCTGACGAGGGCGATCTGGTCAACGCGTACCACGCGCTCGAATTGCTCGCCGAAGAGACCGAGGCGTCGACCGCGGACGAGATTCACGCGCGCTCGCCGCTGGCGAAGACGCGGATGCAGGTTTGCCTGGCGCTCTTCGCCAACCGCGGCATCGTCCGCAGCGAAGCGGGACGCCGGTACCGGTTGCTGAAGAAGGGACTCTCGCGAGAGGACCTCGCCCGGGCGGGTCAGTCTTACCAGGACCGGCAAGAGCGCGATCTCCTTCGCCAGCGCCAGATGGGCGAGTATGCGGAGTCGTCGAAGTGCCGCTGGCGGGCGATGATCGACTACTTCGGCGGAAACGGGCTGCCGGACGCTGGCTGCGGCTGTTGCGACAACTGCTCGCCGGTTCGAGCGACCGGCGAAGCCGCGTGATGCGCGACAGGCGCGCCGGCGGGGAAATCCGATTTAGGCGTTAAACCTTGCGGCGCGTAACGAAGGCAGGGGCGACTTCAAAATCGCTCGGCGACCGCGAGTCCCTTTCGATGGGCTTCCGATCGCGGCGGGAACGATAAGTTCCGAGCGCCTCGAAATCCGAAGCCTATGCCGGCGACGCAGCCGACCGTTCGATGCTCCACCCGAATACGCTTCGCCGGTTCGAAGTTCGGTCGGCGACCGGATCCCCGCGAATCGTCTCGCTCCCGACCGCTGCCGCCTCGCTCGGCAGCGCGGTGCGGCCCGTCGAGCCGACGGTCTTGACCACGTTCGAAGACGCCTTCCGGGCGGCGCTCGCTCAAACCGAGCGGGACGGCGAACTGAGCCGGCTCCTCGGCGCCGACGTCTACGAAATCTGAGGGTCGATCGCTTCTCCCTGCACCGCCGAACTACGTGACTCCGGCGGGCAGGCAGCGTACGCTGGTCGCATGAACGCGAGCGGCGAGGCGGCCGGCACGCGTTCCCGAACGGTCGAATCCGGGAGCGACGGCGATGCGGCAGATTACGCGCAGGGACTGGCTTCGTTACTCGGCGCTGCTCGCCGGGGCGGGAATGAGCGTCCCGTTCGGACGACCGCTGCTGCTCGCGGCTGACGAAGCTGCGGGCGTGGACGGCGTCCTGCGAAGCGAGGGGATCGAGGTCCTGTACCCGCGCGATCGCATACCGCTGTCGTTCATCATCGACGACTCGACGTGCCTGGTGAACATGGGTCACTTCTGCACGCCGCAGTTTCTAGCGTGCTATCCCGATCGCGAGGAGTATCAGAAGGACTGGCGCTCCTGGCCGCGGGAGATTCCCGACTCCTTCGTGCGCGAGTTCGGCGAATGGTGCGGCGAGCACGGCGTCAAAGGGAAGTACAGCATCGTGCCGAATCCTGCCTGCGTCGGCTGGATGGATCGCGAGCTTCCCGGCTGGTCGCGAAGCGACTTGCAGAACAGCCTGAAACTGGTGCGGGAACTGATGGTCCCGAACTGGGACATCCATCCCGAGATGATCACGCACACGCGGGTGATCGATCTCAAGACGGGTCGCCCCTTCGAGGAGATCAGCCCCGCCACGATGGAGAACTCCTATCCCCGGCAGCCCAAGAGCGCGGGCGAGATGGCGGAGTACCTCGCCTACGCGCTGAAGATCCTGAAGAACTGCGACCTGCCCTGCGAAGGCGTCACTACGCCGGGCGGCTTCGGGAACCTGATCAAGTCGGAGTTGTCGCTGGCCGTGCAGCAGGCGGTGCGGGACGTCTACGCGACCGAGATTCCGCACTACTTCAAGTACGTCATCGACGGGGACGGAAGCACGGAACCGATGCTGGAGCATGTCTCCGGCGTCGGAACTGACGACTTGCGACTGACCGTGAACGTTCCTGCCGGTACGGGCGACTGGTTCGGCGGCTGGCAGGGCGACACTCCTTCGCAGCCTGATCTGTACGCGAGCGAAGACGCCACGAGCGGACGGATGGTCGAACTGATCGAGAAGGGGCAGCCCGCGCTGATGCTCTGCCACTGGCCCGGCATCTACAGCAACGGCACGAAAGAAGGCCTGCACAGTTTTCAACGCGTCGTCCTGTCGCTGAATCGTCGCTTCGCCGATCGCACGCTCTGGATGAAGCTGAGCGAGATCGCCCGCTACTGGGCCGCGAAGGAACTGACCTCCATCGTTCGCGGCCCCGAAGGGATCGCGATCGACGCCCCGTTCGCGTGTCCCGGTTTCACGATGCGCATCGCGGGACAAAGGAACGCTCCGCCCCGACTGACCGCGGGAAGCGACGTCGTGGAGTTCAATGAAGCGGGCGAACCGCGAGCCCTCGACGCGGGATGCTGGCTCCGTTCCAAGGAGGGAGCCGTGGTCTGCTTCGACCTGCCGAAAGGGAAGTCTAAGCTGACGTTGTAAGGCCGTTACTGTTGCGTGCGCTCTTGCGCTGACCTAGAGTGCGAGACGCCTTCCCGCCTTCTCCCGCCGCCGAATCGGACGCCCCATGCAGACTCGCCTGCAGGCGGCTCACGCCCTCGCCGCTTCTCTGGCGGACGCCCGGGCGCCCCTCTGTCGACGCCGCTCCGGCGTCGTCTTCGCGGCGCTCGTGCTGATGCTGCTCTTGCCCGGCGCTTCGGCGTACGGCGACGAGCGGGCGAACATTTTCCGGGAGCAGGTAGAACCGATCCTGCGGCAGCGCTGTTATGAGTGCCATTCACATGCCGCGCGGGAGATGCAGGGAGGACTGGCGCTCGACTGGCGGAAGGGGTGGGAAGAAGGAGGCGATCGCGGGCCGGCGATCATTCCGGGCGATGCGGCGAAGAGCCTGCTGCTCCGCGCCGTCCGGCATGAAGACCTCGACCTGCAGATGCCGGAGGAGAAGCTTCCCGACGCCGAGATCGCAACGCTCGTGCGGTGGGTCGAGCAGGGCGCCGCGGATCCTCGGTCGATCATGCCCGAGGCCGAAGCGATTGCCGCAGCAGGCGACTGGTGGTCGCTGCAACCGCTGACGCTGCCGGTCGTGCCTGCGTACGCCGGGGCCAATCCGATCGACGCGTTCGTGAACGAGCGACTCGCGACCGAGGGGCTGACGCCGTCGCCGGAGGCCGACCGCCGGGATCTGATCCGCCGGTTGACGTTCGATCTGCACGGTCTGCCGCCGACCCCGGCGGAGGTCGCTGCGTTTCTCCTGGACGATCGACCCGACGCGTACGAGCGGCTCGTCGATCGACTTCTTGCGTCGCCTCGTTACGGCGAACGCTGGGCCCGGCATTGGCTCGACGTCGTTCACTTCGCCGACACGCACGGGTTCGAGCACGACGCCTTCCGTCCCCACGCCTGGCGCTACCGCGACTACGTCATCGAGAGCTTCAATCGCGACGTTCCCTGGACGAGCTTCGTGCGGGAGCAACTCGCGGCAGACGCGTTCTATCCGGAGTCGCCTGACCGAACGGCGGCGCTCGGATTTCTCGGCGCAGGACCCTACGACCACAGCGCGGCGGCGACGGCGCCGATGTCGTTCGAGAATCTCGATCGCGACGACCTGGTGACGCAGACGACGGGCGCCTTCGTCAGCGTCACGGCGAACTGCGCTCGCTGTCACGCGCATAAGTTCGACCCCATTTCTCAGGAAGATTACTACTCGCTCCAGGCCGTGTTCGCCGGCGTGGCCAAGGGCGACGTCGAGTTCGACGCCGACCCCGCGGTCGCGGAAGCGCGGACGCGATGGACCGCCCTGAAGCTCGCGGCGGAGCGTCGCGACGCGTCGGTCCTGCTGAGCGAAGAGAACCGGCGGCTCGTCGCCGAGGGTGAAGCGGATCGCGGATCGGCGTCGGTCTGGAGCCCGTGGAAGGTCGAGACGTTCGTCTCTGCCGGCGGCGCCGAATTGAAGCGACTGGACGACGGGTCCCTCCTTTCCTCGGGAACCCGGCCCGATACCGAGATCATGGCGCTGACCGGGACGAGCGCGCTGCCGCGGATCACGGCGGTGCGCCTCGACGTGCTGACCGACGCATCGCTGCCAATGCAGGGTCCCGGGCGGATGGACAACGGCAACCTGCATCTGAGCGAGATCGAACTGCGCGCGTTTCCGCCCGGCGGAACCGAAGGTCGGGCGATCAAGATCGCCAGCGCCTCGGCTGACTTCGATCAAGCCGGATGGACCAGCCAGCACGCGATCGACGGCGATCTGAAGACCGCCTGGGGCATTCATCCGGCGGTCGGCACGCCTCATTATGCGGTCTTCGTTCTGGAGTCGCCGCTCACGCTTGAGCCAGGGACGAAACTGGCGCTGACGCTGAAGCAACTGCATGGCGGCGGTCACGTGATCGGTCGTTTCGCGTTGACGCTGACGGATGCGTCGGACCTGTCGCTCGCGGCGTTGCCTGCCGACGCCGAAGCCGCGGCATCGAAAGCGCCCGGCCAGCGCATGCCGGAGGAGCAGACCGCGCTCGCTGCGGCGATTCTGAAGGTTCGCGTCGAGCGAGAACTGGCCGCGTTGCCGCCCCGGGCAAAGGTCTACGCCGCAGGGTCGAACGTGGAAAACGAACGCGGCGTCGTTCACCTTGCGGAGCCGAAGACGATCCGCCTGCTGAAGCGGGGCGACCTCGACAAGCCGGGCGATCCCGTCGGGCCGGGGGCGCTCTCGGCGGTGACCGCATTGCCAGCGCGCTTTGAAGAGGCTGCGACCTCGAACGCGGAGGCGCAGCGTCGCGCGGCTCTCGCCGACTGGATCGTCCATCCGCAGAATCCGCTCTCCTGGCGGAGCGCGGCGAATCGCGTCTGGGGCTTTCACTTCGGGCGCGGACTATGCGACACGCCCAGCGACTTCGGGCGGATGGGAAGTCCGCCGACGCATCCGGAACTGCTCGACTGGCTCGCGTGCGAACTGCGGGACGGCGACGGGACGCTGAAGCCCTTGCACCGGGCGATCTGCACGAGCGACACCTATCGTCGATCCTCCGCCTGTCAGGACGACGAGGATCTCGCCCGGGATCCCGATAACCGCCTGCTCGCCCGGGGATCGCGACGTCGGCTCGATGCGGAAGGGTTCCGCGATGCCGTCCTGACGGCGAGCGGCCGGCTCGATCTGTCGGCAGGAGGACCGGGCGTGCAGCTCTTCTCCACCAGCCCCGGTCCGCAGATGACGCCGAAGGTGGATTACGACGGATTCGACTGGGACCGTCCCGGCGCGACGCGGCGGAGCGTCTATCGCGTTGTGTGGCGCGGCATCCCTGATCCGCTGATGGACGCTCTCGACTTCCCCGATCTCGGACTTCCCGCGCAGACGAGGAGCTTCTCCGCTTCGCCGCTGCAGTCGCTGGCGCTGCTGAACGATCGTTTCGTGCTGCACCATGCGAAGCGCCTGGCCGAGCAGGTTCGCGCCGAGCGCGAGGAGCTGGCCGCGCAGGTACGCGAGGTCGTTCGTCGAACGTGGCTGAGGGAGCCGACGAACGAAGAATCCGAGCAGTTCACGACGCTCGCGGAGAAGCATGGGCTGGAGGCCGTCTGCCGGGCGCTGTTCAACAGCGACGAATTCCTTTTCCTGGACTGATCATGCATCGTGCGCAGTCAGACAGCGAAGCGTCGTCACGGCGAGCCTTCCTCGCCCGGGCAGGCGGAGGCTTCGGCCTTGTCGCGCTGGCTCACTGGCTGGGAAACGAAGCCAACGCGGACGAAGCGCCGGTCGGAGACCTGAACGGCGGACTGCACCATCGGGCGCGGGCGAAACGCGTCATTCAGTTGTTCATGAACGGCGGCGCCAGCCCCATGGACACGTTCGACTACAAACCCGAGCTCGAACGGCTGCACGGACAGGCGCTCGGCCCGAAGGAAAAGCCAGAGGGATTCACCGGCGCGCCCGGCGCGGTGATGAAAAGTCCCTATAAGTTCGCGCAGCATGGCGAGTCAGGCCGCTGGGTCAGCGAGGTCTTCCCGCACCAGGCGAAGATCGTCGATGACCTCGCGTTCCTGATGGCGATGGCGAGCAAGACCAACGTCCACGGGCCGGCCAGCTACATGATGAACACGGGCTTCACGCTGCCCGGGTTTCCCTGCATGGGCGCGTGGATTTCCTACGCCCTCGGCAGCCTGTCGAAGGACCTGCCCGACTTCGTCGTGCTGCCCGACGCGCGGGGCCTGCCTTACAACCAGAAGGCGAACTTCAGCGCGGGCTTTCTTCCCGCCCGGCATCAGGGGACGGTCGTCGACGCCTCCGCGCCCGAACCGATCCCGCGACTGTTCGCCGAGCCGGAATACGCGTTCGCTCGCGGCGAGGCCGATGCGGACACCGTCGCGCTGTTGCAGCGGATCAATCGGTCGCATGCCGAAGCGCGACCCGACGATTCGCGGCTGGAGGCACGCGTCGTCGCCGGCGAACTGGCGGCCAGAATGCAACTGAGCGCGCCCGAGGCGTTCGATCTCTCGCGGGAAACGACGACGACGCACGAGGCGTACGGCCTGAACGCGCCTGAGACGCAGGACTTCGGAAGGAGGTGCCTGCTGGCTCGACGACTGCTCGAACGGGGGACGCGGTTCGTGCAGGTCTGGAGCGGACCGCAAGGCGCGGTCGACAACTGGGACAACCACGGCGACATCACGAAGGAGCTGCCCCCTATCGCGAAAAGCGTCGATCAGCCGATCGCCGCGCTCGTTCAGGATCTGAACGCGCGGGGGCTGCTCGAGGATACGCTCGTGATCTGGACGACGGAGTTCGGCCGGACGCCGTTCGCCCAGGGAAGCCTGGGGCGCGATCACAACGGCGGCGCCTTCGTCACCTGGCTGGCGGGCGCGGGCGTCAAGGCCGGCGTGACGTACGGGCGCAGCGACGACCTCGGCTACCAGGCAGCCGAGGGGAGGACGTACTGCTACGACCTGCACGCCACGATCCTGCATCTTCTCGGGGTCGACCACGAGAAGCTGACTTTCAGGACGAGCGGCATCGACCGTCGGCTGACCGACGTCCATGGCCGCGTCGTGCGCGACATCCTGGCGTGATCAGGAGGCCGAAGCCACCGTCTTGCCTTCGACCGCCCAGCCGAAGTGCCGGTCGATGAACGCCGCGTCGAAGACCTCGGGCCACGAATGCGATCCCAGATGCAGCGCGTGGTCGTGTCGCTGCTGGTAGAGCGACTGACGGGAGACCGCCTCGGCCAACGCGTCGGCGACGCCGTCGATCGACGGCTCGCAGGCGATGATGTTCGAGGAGACGCTCGCGAAGAAGGCGTCGTCGCGTCCGTCGAAACGGTTGGTGATCACGGTCGCCCCCGTCGCGGCGAATTCGAACGGCACGACGCTCGGATGGGGCGCGTACATCAGGCTCACGCCGATGTCGAGCTTCTGGATGAACTCGCGATACTCGTCCTCGGGCAGCTTGGCCTTGAGTTCGAGCGTATGTCCGCCGCCCAGTTCGAGCGGGCGGTGATCGGAGAGAGCGCCCAGCCCCATGAAGTTCCAGGTCTCGTCGAAGACGCCCGCCTCGCACGCCTTCTGCAGCCCGAGCACTTCGATTTCGAAGAGATTCCGCATCGCATGCGATTCGGGCCGGGCATAGAACAGCGCCCACTTGTCGCGGCGCGACGACATCGATTCGACGGACTGCAGCGGCAGGTTCGTCGGCACGTGCTCGAACACGCCGTAGTCGACGTCCTCCCGCAGCGTCGTGCCGTTGCCGAAGACCCCGAGTCGGTGACGGACGAAGTAGTCGCGCAGGGCGACGCTGTTGAAGATCGGATACTGCGGCAGACGGAACGCCGCGTCCATGGTCGCGTGGAACGAGCCATGGGCGTGGAAGACCGGCTCGTACTCCTGGATCAGCGAGAGGAACTTCGGCTCGTCCGTCTCCGCGGCGTACGCCTTGCCGTACCAGGCGTCCCAGCAGGAGTACGTCAGGAAGCGATCTCGCGGGCTCATCCGGATCGAATCGACCTCGAAGATCGAGAGGATCGGGACGTCGCCGAACAGTTCCAGATCGGCGGGGCGGTTCTTGTAGCGAAACAGGACGTATTCCCGATTCGCCTGCTCTTCGGTCAGGATGAAACCCATCTTCATCCCGCGCTCGCGGAGGTAGGGCTTCAGCCGCCGCACCAGTTCGAACAGCGCCTTGTACCCGCCGAAGACGAGGTCCGGGTTGAGCCGCGGACAGATGATCCAGAAGGTGCGCGGCGCGTCGGGATCGACGTCGGCGGGAAGCGGTCGCAGACGCACGTCGAGCGCGCGCACGTTCTTAACGAGCGTCGGCTCGGTGACGCCCGGCGCGGCGGCTTCGAGCGCGCCCTGCATGTCGTGCTTGGGAAGGCGAAGTTCGCGCTCTCCGGACACGAGATAGTGCGCGAAGCCGCTCTTGATCTTGCCGTCCTTCTTCGCGTCGCGCAGATCCTTGTAGAACGAGAGATACCAAGCTTCGTCGAAGTCGTTCGACGGCGAGCGGCCTTCCTCGGCGCCGACTTCGAGATAGTGCGCGAGCGCTTCCTCGTCGCTCAGTCCCGGCATGCCGTAGGTAGTACGGTAGAAGTTCGCGTCGAACGACCGGGCGATCAGCGCATTGACGCGTTCCTTCTCGGACATGCGATGCCCGATGAAGCGTCCGATCGCGTTGAAGGCGCCCACGGGGTCGAAGAACGGAAACTCGTCGAGAATCGACTCCGCTTCGGGATAGGCCCGGAGGTAGGTCAGGCGATCGAAATCATCGGCCTTCGCCGGCGCCTCGGGGCGGACCTGCTTCGCCTGGGCGTGGAACGTCGCGTTGGGCAGGAAGCCGATGTCGAAGCCGCGGGTGCAGTAATGCCAGAAGCCTGAGATCAGTCTTCCTTCCAGCACCGACTCTCCGATGCGCGGATATTGCGTGCGATACCAGAGTTCGTCGAAGAGTCGATTCGGACTCCAGCGTCGAAGTTCCGGCTCGTCGAGGTAGCGCGCGACGGCCGTGCGCGTATCGAGCGCCGGCGTCACGCCCGCGCTCGCCGCGATGCTGACGAAGTAATCCGCGTCGAAGGCGGCCTGCGGTCGATCGCTGATGGCGCCGCTTTTTTTTCCGTCCGCTCGTTGCAAGATCAAGTCTCCGTCGTAGTATCAAGCCCGGAGGCTCGTTCAGCGAAGCGAAGCAATACGTCACGAATAATGGTCTTCGAATCGCCCAAGGCCGCCTCCCGCTCGTCGTGGGTCGGCAGCTCCGTCGAACGTGAAACGCGGCGCCGGGAGAGGCCGAACGCCACCGTTCGAGCAGGACATAGTAATCAAGAAAGCTCCGCAATTCCGCTTCGCTGTATTCGTCGGGCGAAAGCGTCAGACGCCGCATCGCGACCGCGCCGAGAGCGGAATCGACATGGCGCACGTCACGTCGAAAAAGGTCGCAGGTCCAATGCGGGGGTCGGTACGGCGGAGAGCGTCCCCCGACCGAACGACTATACATACATCGCGCCGGCGGGCATGTCGGGCGCTCAGCGTCCGGTCGGGCGCCGGACGCGATCCTGGCCGACGGTCCTGCCGATCGTCGCGATCGGGACGGTGCGGACGGATGGGCTAAAGGGACGGCCGGGAGCGACGACTAGAGTTACAACTCGCTGCGGGAGACCGGTTCGCCGTCGGCGATCGATTCCGCTCGGCGATGGACGTCGAGATTGATGTCGTTCCGCACCATCCGCACCGAGCCGTCCCCCAACACGGTGGGGGCAGCTGCCGTGCCGGTTCGTCGAGCGCTCAGGGTTCCCAGGACCGCATCGTCTGCACGATTCGCGTGAGCTCCGCCCGGTTCTTCTCGAAGATGCCGAAAATGACGAGGATCGACAGGCCGAGCACGATTCCGAAGGCCCACCAGATGCCGACATGCCCGACGTTGTCGTAGGCATGCCAGACCATGGACACCACGGCCAGGAACGTGAACGACGATCCCAGGTAGAGGAACGCCCGGATCTGCAACCCGATGCCGAGGAAGACGCCGAGCACGGAGAGCGTCGCCAGCGCCATCGGTTCCCAGAGGTTGTCGCCGATACCGCCGATGAAGATGTCGGCCGTCGAACTGACGTAGATCACGATCAGGCAGAGATACCGAATGGCGGCGAGCTGAGCGTCGGTCAACTGTCGACGCAGCCACTGCGCCGCGACCAGCGTCGTCAGCGCGGGCGGAATCAGCCAGGTCTGCGGGTGCCGGAGGAGCGACAGCGGTTCGTAATCCGCGAGCAACGCCCAGAGCGCGCCGTTGCACGCGATCGCCGCCGCGATGCCGCTGACGTACGAGCGGCGCATCAGGCTCAGCGTGGCGTAGAGCAATCCGGCGAAGAACAGCAGCAGGGCGTAGTGTCCCGCCGCGTCGATGCCGAGGGCCGGATTGAGCCACCAGCCGAGCGCCGGGAGCAACGGCAACAGCCCGCCCGTCCGTTGCAAGGGACGAGCCAGCGTTCCGATTCCCGCCCGCTGAAGGGCCTCGCCGAGCAAGACGCCGGCGAAGGCGATGCCGACCACGATGTAGGGCCAGTAGGGCTTCAGCGTCCCGAACAGATGCGGGTACGAAAGGTAGACGTGCGCGAAGAGGCCTGCGGCGACGAGTTCGGCGCCGTAGACGTAGAACTCCCGTTGGGTTTCGGAGAGCGACAGGCGATCGAGCCGCGGCGAAAGGGCCATCGCGAGGAACGCGACGATCAGCGCGACCGACACGACCGCGACGGCGACGATCTGATAGGGATGTCCGAACGGTACGCCGATCCCCGGCTCGAAGTAGGCCACTTCGAGCGCCAGCGTGCCGGCGAACGCGGCGATCGCGGCGACGCCGCAGAGCGTCGCCATCCGCTCCACGGCGGGCAGCCAGTCGCTCCCCCGGAAGCGTGCCAGTCGGGCTACCGGGACGGCGAACGCGAACGCCAGCGCAGCGAACACCACCAGCAGGCGCACGACGCGTTCCAGAACCAGCGTCTCGCGCCAGGCTGGTTCGATATCCGCCCAGGCGATCAATAACGCGGAGAAGCTCGCGAGGGTAAGACTGACGTACTGCAAAGCCGTCCGGCGATCCTGCTGCGCCAGACAGCCGATGCCGTAGGCGAGCAACGCCGGTCCGCAGGCCGCCGCGACTCGCATCCAGCGTTCGGGAAAGCTCACGACGACGAGCGTGTCGGTGACGACCGTCGCGACCGCGATCAACAGCGTGAGCGCGGGCAGCCACACCGCCGTCCGGCGCAGTTGAGCGACGGGATCCGCCATCCCCAGTCGATCGCCCAGCGCGGCCAGTTCCGCCCCCTGACGCCAGAGTCGACCGGTCAGTCCGACGTACGTCGCGAGCAGGAAGCCGGCGATGACGAAGACGGTCGGTCGATCGAGGTCCATCCGCGCGTCGGCGAAATCGAGCGCGATCAGCAGCGTCGCGATCCCCCAGCCGTACAGCGCCGGAATCGCGAACTGCATCCGGCGGTCCCACAGACACGCGACGCTCAAGGCTCCTGCCGCGATCAGCGCCGTCCAGCCGAGCCAGTTCGAAACGTCGAGGGCGCTCCGCGGCGCGGTGAGCAATCCGGAAAGGACGAAGCCCACGAAGCCGACGAAGAGCAGGACCGCGACCGCCGAGACCGCGCCGGTCCGATGCAGCGCCGGAAAGCGGACGAAGCGGAAGAAGTCGCGCCCGAACGCGGTTTGCTCGCGGATTTCGGCGAATAGCCAGATAGTCGACACGGCGATCAAAGCGAGCACGTTGAGTTGCAGCAGATCGACGACGCCCTGAAGCTCCCCGGTCGGCCAGGAGTAGGTCCAGGCGATCGTCGCCGCGGCGCAGGCCGTGAAGGCGGAGGCGTAAGCGAACGCATGACGTCGCGTGCGAAAGCCGAGAGCCGTCGCGAGCGCCGTCGTCGCGAGCAAGGCGCCGAACGAACTCCAGGGCGCCTGGGGGTCGAACGGAGCCCCGCGCAGCGCCAGCAGAATCGACGCGACGGTCAGACCCGAACTCCACGCGACCGCAGCGAGGCGAGTCCGTCCGGCGAAGCCGAGTCGTTGCGGGATCCAGCTCGCTGCGAGCGTCAGCGCGCCGACGATCAGCCAGGCGACCGTCAGTGCATGAAACGCTCTCCAGTCGCCGGGCAGGTCCTCGAGGGCGATTGCCGAAGGTCCGCAGAGGGAGACGAGCGCGGCGGTCGCGACCGAGAAGCCGAGCCCGTTCCACCGGGCGCCAGTCATCCAGGCGAGAGCGCCGAAGCTCGCGATGCAGGCGACGAAACTGGGCCAGGCGCCGAGCGTGAGAAAATCGGTCAGATCGTTCGGAACCGCGATCGTCGCTCCCGTCGCCAGCGCAGCGATCGCCGCGGAAGCGCCGACCGACGTGAAAACCTGGGCCGCGAGACAGCCTTCGGCGCCTGCGATTCGCACGAGTCGCCGCTGCGGTTCGATCAGCGGTCGCAGACCCAGCCAAAGCAGCGCGAAAGCAGCCAGACCGAGCGCGTTCCATTGCAGGCAGCCGATGACGATCGGCCAGTCCCACGAGGCGCCGCCCGACTTCAGGATCGGCAGAAAGTAGCCGAGGTTGACCAGGTACTGGAACGTGAGCGAACCGGCGACCATCAGTTGCGGGTTCTTCGCCCGGATCGCGTGAGCGACGAAGATCGCCACGAGCAGACCGAGCGGCACGCCGAACGAAAGCTCGGCTCCCATGTTCGCGAAGATCGACTCCGCGAGCGGACCGCTCGGCGCGACGCCTGCCGCTGCCTGGATCAGACTCACGGTCGTCAGCCCGACGACGGGAACCGCCGTGAGCGCGAGCGTCCAGTCTCGGGCCAGCGACTCGTGCGAGGCGAACGCTGCGGCGCTTCGCCCCGGCAGGAACGGCCGGATCTTCGCCTCGAATCGCGACGCCGTCAGCAGCGCGATGGTCAGCACGATTCCCATGCCTGCGAACGACCACCGCAGGAGCGACGCGACCTCGACTTGTTCGTAACCGAAGCCGCCGACGAGAGCCGCGACGACGGCGCCCAGCAGGACGATCGCGCAGGTCTTCGCGAGCGTGCGGGCCTCGACCGCGGAACTGACGAGCGCCAGCGCCGTCAGAGCGAGCGCGATCCAGGAGCCGTTCGACAGGAGCGACTGCGCCGTTGCGACGCTCAGGAAGCGCGGGCTCAGTCGCAGCGTCAGCTCCTGCGCGATGCCGGGAACGCACGCGACGAGAACCGTTCCGAGCAGCGAAAGCAGCACGGCGCCCAGCAACATCTCGTCGATCGCGGATTCCGCCAGGCGCGTCCTGCGAACGACGTTCGGGAATCGCTGACGCAAGAGGACTCTGCCGGAGCTCCAGAGGAAGCACCAAGCGGCGAGCGTCGCGAACTGCACCTGGACATGCTGCGGTTCGAGCAGGCGACCGGTCCACCAGGACTGATGCTGGCAGACCGACGCGGTCGCGAAGACGACGCCCAGGGTCGCGACCGACTGAAAGACCATGAACGCCGACCGCGAACGCAAGGCGATCGACCCGGCCAGCCAGACGGCGGAAAGCGCGGCGACGTACCACGCGTGATCGCCGAATCGTTGTTCGATGATGACGACCGCCCACGGCGCGGTCAGCACGGACGAAATCAGTCCCGAGATCGCGAGCGGAACGACGAAGCCGAACCAGCGGGGGCTCTTCTCGGCGAACGACGGCCTTCGCTCGCGAAAGGAGAGCAGCGCTGCCGCGATCGAAGCGATCAGGCCGTGAGCCAGAGCGGCGGTGACGACCCGACGCTCCGGCAGCGCCGAAACGTTTTCCAGCCAGGACTGCACGGTCGCGTTCCAGTCCAGTCCGTGCGCCATGGCCGCGAGCGCCAGGAACGAACCGACGAACGTCGAAGCAGGTTGGATCCACGCCCAATCCTTCGATGTTCGCGGAAGCAGCCAGGCGCCCGCCAGAACGACGGCGGCGTACAGCGCCAGGACCGGCGTCACGAGATCGGGTTCGAGCTCCGGCCGCCTCAGAAATCCGACGCCGAACGCGACCGCCAGACTGATCAGCGACAACCCTCCCGCCCCGATTAGATAGCTGAAGTCGGGTTCGCGATGCTTTCGCAGGAACATCGCGGCGCCCGCGCCGGCGACCAGCAGCGAGAGCAGGGCGAGAATGACCGCGCTACGACCTGTCGAGAGGAGTTCGATCAGCCTGCGCGACAGGGCGTCTTCGTATCCCGCATAGGAGCCGAGCAGCAGGTGAAACCCGACAAGGGACGCCAAGGCGCCGCAGGCGATCGCCGGAATATGCAGCGCCGGGAGCCTCCCCACGACCGCCAGCGCCGACAGGCTCGCGAAACCGCATAGTCCTACCGTGACGAGCAGTTCGGGGTAGGGCCAGGCGATCGCCGTCGCGGCGACGAGCGAAGCTCCGCCGAGCAGCGCGAGCGATACGCCCACGACGCGGAGCGGCGCCTGCTTCTTGTTCACGCAGCGACGAAAGATCGCCAGACCCGTGGCGAGAATGACGACCGCGGCCAGGAAGAGCGGCGTCGATAACCACGCGAACGCGAGACGAACCGACTCGGCCTCGAACAGCAGCAGTCCGATCGGCGGCGCCAGCGAGAACGTGGCGACGCCCAGCACGAGCAGCGTTTCATTAACGACGGAAGGCGTCATCCGCGGCCGTCTGACCGCGA
Organism: Lignipirellula cremea; assembly: GCF_056501455.1. Classification (NCBI taxonomy): domain Bacteria; kingdom Pseudomonadati; phylum Planctomycetota; class Planctomycetia; order Pirellulales; family Pirellulaceae; genus Lignipirellula; species Lignipirellula cremea. The sequence goes on along the minus strand of NZ_CM151415.1, from coordinate 1,532,533 downwards.
CGATCAACTGGCTGACGGTCGCGATCAGATAGGCGGCGAGCGGCAGAGCGACGATCGCTCCCACCGCTGCGGCGTCCGACTGGCGCTCGACAGTCCGGCTGACGATCAGTTGGCCGGCCGAGGTCCCCATCAGCACGATCCACAATCGCCACCAGCCGCCCTGCATCAGCGCGGTGCCGGCGAAGAAGGCCATCACGCCGAACGAGAGCAGACCGACGCTGATCGCGGTGAGGTAGAGCGGATGAAACGCCGGCAGTTCCCGCGACTCGGGCCCGGTCACTACGATCGAGGCCAGGAAGTTGATCGGGATCAGCAGCGACGCGATGATCAGCGCCCCGCGGCTGGTCGACTTGAGCTTCCACCGGCGAAGCGTGTAGTTGCCCGCGGCATGCACCGCCGCGGTCGCGAGCATGAAGAGCAGGGCGGGCAGATAGATGAAGCGGTCGCTCAGGCTTGCGATCTCGCGACGAAGACTGATGGCGAGCGCAATGGAGCAGCCTACAATCAGGACGCCGCTGACTAGCTCGCCCCAGCGGATGTTCTTTTCCTGCAGAAACGAATGCAGCACGTCCGCCAGCGCGCGACGTCTCCGCTGCGGCGCGGTCGGCGTCGGCTCGATCGCGGCCGGAACGGGATCGGGGCGGTCGAGCGGATGAAGCTCCTCGCTCGGCGATCGGACTTGATCCGCCGATTCGATGAAAAGCGGAGGCGGGCTCGCGACCGGCGGCTTCTCCGGGGTCTCGTCCAGGATCTCCAGCACGTCCGCCTGAACCGCAGGCGAAGGAGGCGGCGTCGCAGTGCGTGCGGGCGTCAGTTCGGGCGGCGCCGACGTGCGATAGGGACGCCGGCCCGTGTCGAGGCGGAACTGCGCTTCGCGGAGTACGGGCAACATCCGGGCGTGCAGCGCCGGGTCGATCATTCCCGCTTCGGAGAGCTGCCGGAGCGTCCGCGCCGTGGCGTGCAGATCGCTCTCGGCCGTCGTTCGATCACCGGGCGACGGAGGGCCGGAGCCGGACTTCGTCACGCGACCGATCGCGAACCCGACGCCGATCAGCGTCAGGCAGAAAAACGCGAGACACGCGAGTCCGAAGATCACTTCCGGCATGCCGCTGCTTTCCTCGGATCAGGTTCGCCCCGCCGAATCGTACGTCGCGGCCCGCCGTCATGATCGAGCGGCGAACGACCTTCCGCCAGAGAATTCGTTACCGGAGGAGCGATCGGCACGACCGGCGCCGGCGCCGTAAGTTCCGCTGAGGTCGAAGAGCCCATACCCTGCGCCGCTCTGCGCGCAGCCTCCGGGATCAGCGCGAAAAGCGCGGCTGAGAAGCGCTGAAACGACTCTCCGCGAGGTCGCTTCTATTCGTTCGCATGGCCCTTCGTCAGACCCTAGAATCAGGCCGCCCGCCTGGAACGTCCTTCCTCCCCGGAACTCGCGTCGTGCTTCTCTTCCGCACGCTTGTCCCCTCCGTCGAAACCTCCCCTCTCGACAACGCATCTCCACTCCGAACCCGAACTCAGGTGTCGCCATGCAGTCCTCGATGAGCGTGCCGCTCGGCATTCAACTCAGGCTTCGGCCCGCGGCAGCGGCGTTCGCCGCCCTCGGTCTCCTCGGCCTCGCGCCCTTCACCTCGCTCGCCTGGGCCGACGAAGTCGAGTGGACGCGAACCGCCGGGTCGGGTCTCTGGTCGGAGGCGACGACGTGGGAAGGGGGCGAACTTCCTGCGGCCGGGGCGAGAGTCCATATTCGGGAAGGGCATGCCGTCACCTACGACGTCGAGTCAGACGAGACGCTTCGGACGGTCTTCGTCGGCGGGAAGCTGCGGTTCGCGCCTGACAAGAACACGCGGCTCAACGTGGGTCTGCTCCGCGTGGACGAGATGGACTGCCCGACCGAGGAAGGTTTCGACTACGTCCACTTCGACGACATGGCGGTTCCCGTCGCCGAGCGGGCGACGCTGGAGGTCGGATCGCCAGGGCAGCCGATCGAAGCGGGAAAACGGGCGCTCATTCGGCTCGTCGCCGTAGAAGGCCTCGACCCGGAGTCCTGCCCCGCCATCGTCTGCTGCGGCGCCAAGATGGACTTCCACGGAGCGCCGATGAATCGCACCTGGGTCAAGCTCGGCGCGACCGTGAACGCGGGCGATTCGTCCGTGACGCTGGCGGAAGGCGTCTCCGGCTGGAGCGTCGGCGACCGCGTAATCGTCACCGCCACGCGCCTGGGGCGCGACATCGGACAGTCGAGCGAAAAGCTGGAAACGGAAGAACGCGTCATCGTCGGACTGAACGGCGACGATCTGACGACGACGCTCGAACTCGATCGTCCGCTCGATCGCGAACACCGCGGCGAAGGCGAGTTTCGGGGAGAGGTCGCCCACCTGAGCCGCAACGTGATCGTCGAATCCGCCGATCCGCAAGGCGTTCGCGGTCACACGATGTACCACCGGGGCTCGTCGGGAGCGATCAGCTACGCCGAGTTCCGCCATCTGGGAAAGAAGAATGTCCTGGGGCGGTACGCGCTGCACTTCCACCTCGCCGGCGACACGATGCGCGGCAGCTACGTAATCGGCGCCTCGATCCACGACAGCGAGAACCGCTGGCTGACCATTCACGGGACGAACTATCTCGTCGTCCGCGACTGCGTCGGCTATCGCAGCGTCGGTCATGGGTTCTTCATGGAGGACGGCACCGAGGTCGACAACGTCCTCGATCGCAACCTGGCGGTGCAGGCGATGCAGGGCAGGAAACTTCGGCAACAGGTTCTCCCCTTCGACGCGAACGACGGCGCCGGTTTCTGGTGGGCGAACAGCCGTAACTCGTTCACGCGAAACGTCGCCTGCGAAAACGAGCGGTACGGATTCCGATTCGAGGCGACCGAGACGAGCGCGCTCAAGATGGAGCTTCCGGTCCGGCAACCTGACGGAACCATCGAGGTCGTCGACATCCGCACTCTTCCGTTCGTGCGATTCGAAAGCAACGAAGCCCACTGCGACGGACTGTACGGCGTCAACCTGGGAGAAGGGGTCGCGCGCGTCGGACCGGACGAGCGGCATCCGTTCGTCCTTCGCGACACGAAGATATGGGAGGTGCACTACGCCTTCCGCGTGCAGTCGCCGAGCGTACTCGTCGAGAAGATGACCCTGCACGAGGCGATCTACGGCGTCTACCACCCGAACTTCGATCGCCACGTCTATCGCGATCTGACGATCAGCCGCTCGGGCAAGAGCGGAGACGCCGAGCCCTTCAATCGCGGACATGACGACGACAGCGTGCAGTACGGGCGTCTGACCGTGGAAAGGCTGACCTTCGCGGGGCATCGCTACAGTTCGATGCCGCTGATCCAGATCAGCGACCACAATCCGACCGGAGGCGCCGAGTCGCATTTCCGCGACGTGCGCGTGATCGACCGTCAGGATCAGGGGCGCCGGGCGCTGGCCAATCGCGGAGGCGGACCGCGTCCCGATCCGGAATCCCCGACGAGCGTGCCGGTCTACCTGCACGACTACTACGGGCCCGGCAAGCACGCGAAGATCGTCAGCACGAAGTCAGGCGATTTCGTCAGCGCGGACGGGAGCACGTTCGCCTCGGAGGAAGCGCTGACGGGCGACGAGTCTCGCGTCGTCGAAGTCGCGGGCGTCGAATTCCCCAAGCTGCTCGACCCTGTGGACGATCTTCCCCCCTCGACGGTCGTCACGCACGTGGTCAAGTCGGATCGCGGATGGCTCGTCCGCGGTTCGTCGTCCGACGACGGCGCCGTGGCCGCGGTAAAGGTCAACGACGTCGAGGCGAAATCGGTGCGAGACAGCTTCGCCGAGTGGGAGGTCGAGGTCCCGTCGTCCGCCGCGGCGGAAGGAGCGTTGATCGCGCGATCCGTGGACGCGGCGGGCAACGCCGAACTCCTGCCGCACCGAACGCTCGTCCCTTAAGCAGGAACGAGAGCCGCATCGGGCATCGGTGCGTCGACGACTGACCGGTCGTCGGCGCCGCTCAAACCGCCTACTTCGCCTTCCAGGTCACGTTCGAGCGCAGGGCGTAGATCCGGACATGCGGGCGCAGGTCGCGCGTCCGACCCCGTTCGAGCTCGAAGAACGCCTGCTCGGGATAGGATTCGGCGACCCTGCTGACCAGCCGATCCTGCCCCGAACCTTTCCACGCGAAGATCAGCACGTACTGCTTCGCGAAGTCGACCTTCGCGAGCGCCTGCTCCAGCTCTTCGTCCTTAAAAAAGTTCGCCGCCTCTTCGGCGGACTTGATCTCGATCGGCTTGCCGGCCTGGGCGACTTCGAACACCGAGGGATCCGCGGTCAGCCCTTCGAGCTCGACGACCGCGGCAACGCCGGGGCTCGGCTCCGCGGCGGCTCCGCAGCAGACTGCGGCGAGGCACAGGATCGCACTGAGGCCAAGGTTCTTCATCGGACGTTTCCTGTCATAGTCATCCGGACCGCGCATGGTCGAAACCGCTCGACCTCGTGCGTCGCCGTCCGTTGCATCCTACGGCGCTTCGAAGGCTCCCAGATCGGGCGCAGCCCCGAGAAACGGAGAGCCGACGTCGACTCCTGCATCGATCAGATCGCTCCCGGGAGCGAGGTGCAGGAAGGTCATTTCAGGCAACGCTCCCTCGGGAGAGCGGGGCGCCCTGAACTGCTCCGAGTGCAGACTCAACTAATCCGAGCGAACGCTACCCCTTCCGATTCGCACCGCTGAGGGAATAGTACCCGCGCGGGACGGAGGTAGGACGCACGAACTTGCGAGGAGCGACCGATGTGGCGAAGCGTGATCCGAATCGGCGCCGCGGTCGCCCTGTTCGCCGTGGTGCATAGCGTACTGGCGAGCCGGCCCGTCAAACAGGCAGCCGCGAGAACGTTCGGCGAGCGTAACCGGAACGGGCTCTATCGTCCGTTCTACATCGGTCAGTCGCTCGTGACGTTCGCGCTGCTCGTTGATTACATTCGACGTCAACCGAACGTCGAACTCTATCGCGTTCGCGGACCGCTGGCGTACGCGATGCTTCTAGGACAACTGACGGCGCTGCTCTGCCTCGTCGCGGCGGCACGCCAGATCGGCATCCTCCGCATCACGGGCGCTCAGAACCTACTGGTCTGGAGTCGCGGCGAGCGACCCGAGCCCGAACCCGAGGCTCAAGGCCCGGCGCTGGATGCCGATGGCCTGTCGCGTCCTCCGGGCCCGTTCGCCTGGAGCCGGCATCCATTGAACCTGGCGTTCATTCCGATCTTCTGGCTCTGGCCGCGGATGACGACGAACCTAGCGGCGTTCAACGCCGCGGCGACGCTTTATCTGGTCGCCGGCTCCGTGCATGAAGAGGTCCGCCTGCGAGCGGCTTACGGTCGAACGTACCTGGCGTACGAACGAAGCGGCGTGCCGTTCTTCCTTCCGCGGATTCCTTCGTCGCTCAGCGATCCGCCGACCTGCGCCGCTTCGGAAGCCGATCAGCCAGGGCTTCCCGGGGAATCGACAGCAGTTCGACCGCGATATCGGCCACCATCGCCCGGCCCTTCGTCAGCCACGCCCCGGCGAACGCCCAGATCGCGATCCACTCCATCCAGAACAGAAAGCGATAGTCGTTGAGCGCGGCCTTCCAAGCGCCGGGCAGCAGCACGAGATAGGTCCCCATCGCCAGCATGCTGAGCATGATGACGATGCCGCTCGCGCGGTAGATGAAGAGGCGTTCCCAGGGATGCGGTTCATGCTCGCTATGTTTCTTCGTCGATCGCGGGAAGTGATACAGCGAATAGACCGCCAGGGTCAGGAAGAAGGCCCCGCCGCTGAGCGAGTGAAGATACCCGACGAGCGATTTCTGAAGCAGCGGATCGCTGTTCGCGTCGAGAGGAAACAGGGCGACGCCCAGCGCGGCGACGCAGCCGAAGCGGGCCGATAAGGTTTCGATCCGATCGGCGCCCCGATAGCAGAACAGGAACCCGCCGATCGCGCACATCGCGCCGACGAAGATGTTGCGCAGGCCCGTGTGGTAGTAGCTGCTGATGTTGTCCTGGATCTCGATGCCGATCAGCCAGCCGATCGGACCGAGCGCCACAGGCAGGGCCGCGCCGATCAGCCCGATCGCCCGACGGATGCCGAAGTAGGAAAGAACGAGCGCATTCGTATTGTCGGGCAGGTCTGGAATCATGCGCGTCTTCGGGTCTCGGCCAGAACCTCGAATCGTCTGGTCGGCGGACGATTCACCTCGTCGAGTCGTCGTCGACTGAACCAATCGGTAGGTCAGTTGACGACGCCGTCACGACGTTCTCGATTCTAGGCGGCTTGCCGACCTCCATGCCGGCGTCATGACGAAGCGGCGTCGTGTAGAGGTACAGGCAGATATCGCTGCGCCCGTCGACCGGAATTTCCACGATCTTGTCGGGCACGACCTGATCGATCCAGAACTCGTGCATGACGATGCGGGAGCCGGGCGCCATCCGTTCGAACTGCGGGACGAGCTTGTTCACCATCCAGGGAAGCAGGTACATCAGACAGACGTCGGCCTGGCTGAGGTCGACGGTGAAGACGTCCTGCTCCACGATCGAGACGAGGTCGCCCACGCCGTGCGCTTCGGCGTTGCGGGTCGCTTCTTCGACCAGCTTCGGATCGATGTCGTACCCGACGCCGCGACAGCCGCTCTTCATCGCGGCGGTAATCACGATCCGCCCGTCTCCGCAGCCGAGGTCGTAAGCCACATCCTCCTCCGTGAGCGAGGCGAGCTCGACCATCTCGTCGACCACGCGGTCAGGCGACGTGATGAACGGCGCGTTGCGGAGTTCCCGTTCGCCGGGGGCGAAGCTCGTCGGAATCGCGGCCGATCGAAGCAACTGGTATCGCGTCGTGAGTCCTGCCGCGAGCACGGCGCCGGCGCCGAGGATCAGGAAGAGCGCACGTCGGGAGAGGCGGCGCGGCGCCGAAGGCGAATCGTTCACGGAGCGGCTGCCGGGGAGAGTTTTCGACGAAGCGAGATCGCTACGACAGCGAGTAGAGCGACTTCTGCCGCGATCTGCACGGGCAGCGCTTCGTCGTTCCGCAGAAATCCATGGATCCACGGGGCGGGATCTGCGGAATCGTTCTCTCCGAACGCCAGCGTCGCAAACCGACCTCAGCAGGGCGGTCGACGGGGAGGTCGAAGTCCGACAGCGGACGCTCCCCGCCGAGGAGCATCGGCGACAATGGGAGCGGGCGGCCCCCGGTCAGGGAAAGGCCGCCCGCCTGCTGCCGCAGACCTGGAAAGCAGCGGCAGCAGTTTCCTTTTTTTTGCCCCCAGGAGCGTCCCCGGTCGCAGTCGAGGTTACAGGTTGGAGCCGCCCTGGACTTCGCCGCCGTTGCGGGTGCCCGCGGCGCGCCATAGTTGCAGATCGACGGTCTTGGCCACGTACCGTACGGAGCCGTCCATCAGGACGCAGTTCACTCCGCCGCCGCTGTGGTAACTGCGGGCGGTGATCGCGGCGTAGGTGATCTCCGTCACGCCGGGGCCTTCCTTCTGGCTATTGAAATCGATGTCGTGGTTGATGTTCCCCACGACCTTGATGACCTTCGTGTTGGGCGTGAAGGTCGTCGTGATGCCCGAGTGATGGACGCCGCCGTCGCACCACTCGGTGTGGCCCGTGCAACTGTTGGTATCAGGCCCGTACTTGTTATCGCCGGAGAGCGCCGCGATCACGGCGGGATCGGTGGGAGGCGTCGCGCCGGGACCGGCAGTGTTGCGAACGTACGGCGTGAAGGCCTTCGCCTCGCTCGCGGCGAGCGTGTTCGACAGTCCGTCCGTGAACGAAGCCGGCGACAGCTTGCTATTGGGGTAGAAGGCGCCGTCCCCGCCCTGACGGTTCGTCGGGTTGTAGACGAACCAGGTCCCGAAGTTGAAGCCGTAATTCTGCGGATGCGTGAAGTCCGCCCCGTTCTTGGTGCGCATCACGCTGTTGGCTTCGCTGGGACATTGATAGATCTCCACTCGCATGGTGGGGACGCCCGTCGCGAGCTGCGCGTCCCACGCGACCGACAGGTCGACGCGATCGAAGGCGTTCCCCTGCTCCACGTAGGGCAGGATCCGCCCATGGATCGACCATGAGGCGTTGTTGCCCGTCGAGACGGCGCCGGGGGCGATGCAATAGCTCGGCGGAAAGTAACGCAGGCCCGACTGGTAGTTATGCAGCGCGAGCCCGATCTGCTTCATGTTGTTGCCGCAACTCATGCGGTTCGCCGCTTCGCGTGCGGCCTGCACCGCCGGAAGCAGCAGAGCGACGAGCACGCCGATGATGGCGATCACGACCAGCAATTCGACCAGCGTGAAACCTCGGCGGCTACGCGAAACAACAGACATCGACTATCCCTTCGATCGTCAGGCAGGAAAGAGCGGGCAAGTTCCGGCCACCTTAAGCATGTCTCGTTCCAACCAGCGTTCGTGAGCGAAGCGTCGCGTTTCCGCCGGATTCCGCGGCGCTTGACGCATTGGGCGGAAGAGCGCGGCAGCGTGCGAATGTCGATTTGTTCGACGCGTGTCGGATTTTTCGACGTCGCGAGGTCAGTAGGCAAGGACGACGAAACGCGCCTACCGCGCCGGCGAATGTCGCGATATCATTAACGAGCGTTGATGCTTATCGCTTATTTGGTAATTGCAATGGTTCGCAGGCTCATCTCCAGTCTGCTGCTCCTGATTCCCGCGGCCGCGCTGGCCGGGTTGTTCGCCGCGTTCACCGACGCGGGGAAGCTGTTCAGCGCCGGTCCGGTCGAGCCGCTCGCGAGCCAGGTCGAAGCGCAGATGGCGGCTCGCACCCGACGGCATAACGAGCGGAACGAGCAGACCCTGCGACACGCGGAAACCACGATCGCCGAGTTCTGCGACGGTTTTCCGGTCGAAGTGTCGGAGGTCTACGCCGACGACACGGCGAGCGTCGCCTGCGGCGAACGGAGGCTCGTCGTCGCGATCGGCATCCATCGCCGTCCGGAAGACCCTTCGTACCGCCCGCTCGAATGGCCCGAGCCGGGGCAGCTCTGGCAGATCGAAGCGACAGTTCGCGGTCCCGCCATCATGCGGAAGGCGGCGAAGTTTCCTGTCGGAGAAGCGGAATTCTGAGGCGGATCGGCAGCGGCGAGCCGCGGAGGCGACTCCCCGGTCGCGGAGATCCGCCTACGCTCCTGAAGACCGTTTCCTCCGTTCGCCTTCGACGAACCGCATGAGACCGCTGCGAGTCTGGGAAGTGGCGCTCGCCTACTTCATTCTGGTCTTCGGCGCGGGAATTCTGATCGGCACGGTCCGCGTGCTCGCCTTGGATCCCGCGCTCGGGGAGCGGAACGCGGAACTGGCCGAAGCGCCGTTCCTGCTGGCGATCATTCTCCTCTCGGCCTGGATCGCCTCCGGCGCCTGCGCGGAGTGCGACCTGCGATCGTTCGTCGGCATATCGGCTGCAGCCACCGTGCTGCTGCTGCTGGCCGACCTGAGCGTCGGCATGCGCTTTAGCGGCCTCACGCCCGCCGAGATCTTTCTGGGCCGGGACCCTGTTTCAGCCGCGCTCTACTACGGACTGCTGGCGACCTACGCCGTCGCGCCGGTTCTCTTCGCGGCGTTTCGTCGGAGAATTCGTCCGCGCGATACCGCTGCGTAGGAACGCCCTCGCAGTTCCTACTCCTGCTTCGATTCGTCGCCGCCGATCGCGAGGATCTTGGTGGGGGCGCCGCTCGTATCGAGCTTCGCGAGGACTTCGAGATCGGCGAGCGAGAGGAGCCAGATCTCCCCCTCCCCGGGATTGGCGATGAACGCGTAGCGACCCGCGTCGTCGAACGCCACGGCATGATGACCGTAGTGACCTGACACCTGACTGGCGCCGACCTCCAGCGTTTTGATCGCGCGGGCGTCCGAGGGATCGCGATCGCCGTCGGGATCGAGATCGATCACCGTCAGCGTCTCCTGCGCTTCGCCCTCCGCGCGATTCTGAAAGACGAAGGCGTAGCGCTTGCCTTGCTCGGTGACGACCGACTCCGGCGTGACGAGGGAGAGTCCGTCCGTCGTCGGGAGGGAGAGCTTGACGACGGCGGGCGCTTCAGCCGCAGCGTCGATCACGCACAGGACGGAGTTCTTGCCGCGCCCGGTCGTGAACAGGGTCCAGTTCTCCAGGTTCGCGAAGGCGCCGGTGCGCAGCGGGCGCTTCGTCTCGGGGTCCGTTCCGAGGGAGAGATGTCGCGTCTGGACCTGCTCCGCGTTCTTCGCCAGACCTTCGTCGGCGTCGATCCAGGAGATGCCGTCGGACGGCGCGAAGAAAACCTTCCCGCTGTTCGTCGTCGCACCGTGCAGCCCGCCGTTCGGGAGAAAGAAGGAGTACGCGATCGATCGGTCGAACGGCTGGCTCAGATCGGTGACGTCGACGCGGCCCTTGCGGGGACCGTCGCCGGGGATCCACGTGCTGTAGACGACTTTGTCGGCGACGGCGGCGAGGGTGATATGCCCGCCCCCGCCGCGATGGAACGTTCCGCGGTACTCGGCAGGGCTCTTCGCGAGAAGCGCGGGGTCGAGCCGCGTGAAGCCGTTCAAGGCATCGTTCGCGAGGTAGAAGACCCCGTCGTAAACGTAGAGGTGAGCCGGGTTGCCCTGGGAGTCATTGAGCGACTTCCCGATCGTCCGGGGAGCCTCTTCGTAGCGCCAGCCAGTCGCGCCGCGTTCGACGCCGAGGTCGACGGACGCCCAGCCGCTTTCGAATCCGCCGCCCGCATCGTCGCGAACGCCGACGAGGACCGTCCGTCCGACCCGGTCCATCTGCACGAGTTGCTGACGCTTGGCGTCCAGCTTCGGAAAGTCGCTGACCGATCCGCCCTTGCGAAGTCGAAGCGCTTCTCCCTCACGAACGAGTTCGCCCCACTGAAGCGTCTTCGTGTCGTAGTCCTGCCAGACGAGCCTCGCGAGTCGCGCGGAGGTCAGGTCGGACTCCTGCGCGGCTGCGACGCCGGAACCGATGAGTAGAAAGGTAGTCGCAAGCAGCGACATGGGCGAACGGAGGCAGATCATGGCAACTTCGAACGTGGATAGAGCAAGCGAGCAGAAAGAAAACGGTTTCAGCGCCGCCACGGCTTCTGGCGATCAAGGTCCGGGAAACCGCGGTCCGGCTCCCTCTCCCGAGGCCAGGAACTTGCCGTCCCGGTCGGTCTCGACCCAGGTCCAGCCGTCGCTGTCGGACCAGGCCTGGATCCAGTAGAAACGGACGCGATCTCCCGACGCCGACTCGTACGCGACGAGCGTCCCGCTCACGTCCGGACTCTCGGCCAACTCCTTCCGATCGCGGAAGAGTCGCTTCAGTCGCGAATCGCCCGACAGGTCGCGCGGCACGCGACTCCAGTCGTTCCCGTCGACCTGGATCGACGCCGGCGTTCGCGCCGCGACGTCCGTGGGCGGTTCGACCGGCTGACGGCACCCGAAGAGGAGAGCGATCGTTCCGAGAATCAGCAGGCTTGGAAGTCGAAATCGCATCTTCAACGAAGGCAAGGCGGAAGCTGGCAAGCTGACTTGGGACGAACGACTCATGGGGCGTGTGCCTGACTCACCAGGCGCATGCCCGGTTCAACGCGCGCCGATCGCGTAGAGCCGCGTCCCGGTGCGGACGTAGAACGCCTCTTCCGAAGCGGCGACTCCGTAGACGATCGGATCGGCGCTTCCGGCGGAACGCTCGCGACCGCTCGCGCCGGGAGCCGCGTCGCCGGACGGTTCAACGCCGGCCGGTTCGACGTACTCGCGGTAGGTCTCCGGCTGAGGAGCATCCGCAGGGTCCCAGAGACGGTTCTCCGCGAGCAACTCGAACGCTTCGCCGCTGCGAACGACGGCGACGCTGCCGTCGCGCTGAAAGAATAAGACGCGATCGTCGCAGGCGACCGGCGTGCACCAGCAGGGGCTGCCGATCCGTTCGACGTACCGCGTCTCGCCGGTCGCGGCGTCGGTGCATTGCAGGACGCCCTGCTTCGAGAGGTAGTAGACGTGCCCGTCGTGGACGAGCGGACTGGCGTAATGCGCGAGCGCCCGTTCGGAACTCCACACGACTTCGGCACGGAAGGCCACGCCGTCGCGTTGGATGCGGAGGCAGCAGTTCGACTTTCGGACCTTTTCCGCGGAGGAACGCTCGGACAGGTCGGCGCCGACGAAGACGAGACCTTCCTCGATCGTCGGCGAAGGAATCGCGTTGCCGTCCAGGCCGTCGACCGACCACAGCTTCTCGCCGGTCGCCGGATCGTAACCCTCGACCGCCCCGCTGGCGCTGACCACGAGCTGATCGATTCCCGCGATGCGTCCGACGACGGGCGTGGTCCAGGATGAACCCGAAGGGCGATCGACCTTCCAGCGGTTCTCGCCCGTGCGCTTGTCGATCGCCAGCAGGTAAGAAGCGCCGCGACGCTGCACGTTGAGGTAGAGCGTCTCGCCGGACAGGGCGGGCGACGAGCCGAGTCCATGCACCGTGTCGAGTTCGCCGTAATCCTTGACGAGCGAACGCTGCCAGAGCGTCTCCCCGTCATGCGAGAGCGCGAGGAAGTCGCCGCTTTCGAAGAAGGCATAGACGGCGAATTCGTCGACGGCAGGCGTCGGCGCCGCTCGGGCCACGCTGTACTTCGACGGTGCCGGGAAGCTGGTCGCGAACTGGCGCTGAAAAAGCGCTTCGCCTGTCTCAGGATCGACGGCCAGGAGCAGGTTCGTTTCCTTCTGAGGACCCTCGACCGCCGTCAGGTAGAGACGATCCTCGAAGAGGACGGGGCTCGACTGGCCATAGCCCGGCAGCTCGCGCTGCCACCGGATGGTCTGGTCGTTCCACTGGCTCGGCACGTCGGACGTCGCAATCGACGACGAACCCCCGGCACGAAACGACGACCAGCCGGCGTCTGCGGATCGGGACGAAGCGGAACCAGCCTCGAGCGCCGAAGGATCGGCGCAGGCTACGCATGCGGCGATGGCGAATACGAACATGTCGAACCCCGAACAGCGATAGAAGGGAAGAGCGTCGCCCGACGTTAGAACTGCCCCAGCGGCTGACCGTCGGCGATCGAGAAGAGGCGCCGCCAGGTGTCGAGATCGACGGTCTCGGCGACGAAGCGGACGCTGCCGTCGGCGAGGCCGATCTGCACGCCGCCCGGATGATTGCTGCGCGCGGCCAGGATGCCGTCGCCGTGGAACTGCACGTCGGGCGTCCGGCTGTTCGGAGGCAGATGGCCGTTCACGGTGCAGTTGTATCCGACGCCGTAGAGCCAGCTCTGCGCCCGCGTCCCCCGGAAGCTGCTTCCGGCGCCGGCGACCAGCGTGGCGGCGTCTACCGTGCCGGCCGATCCGCCGCTGTAAACCTGCATCTGTCGCTGGTAGTCGATCAGCGTCGTACTGTCCTGCCGCAATCCCAGCAGGGTCTCGGCGATCATCAGCGTGTTGCTGGTTCCGTCGGTGATCGACGCGAACTTCCGCCTGGCCTCGTTGTAGAACAGGCCGTCGGTCTTGTTCCGCGCGGCGTAGTTGAGCCCCAGACCGGAGCCGACGTTGACCGGATAGTTACCGCCCGCCATCAGCTCGGTACCTTTGTAGCTGAGCGGATCGTTCCCGTCGGAAGGGCAGAGGAAGACCTCCAGCGGCGTCGCCGCGACCCGCTCGTAGACCGGGTTCAGCGTCGGACTCCACGCCTGTCCGAGCATCAGCGGCTGCGAGTAGTCGATCAGGTCCTCGAGCCCCTTCTGTTCGAGGTACGGAAGAACCTTCGACTGCGGCGAGTACTGAAAATTCGACGTCGACGTCGCCCACGGGAACATCCGGTGCGACGACTCGTAGTTGTGCATCCCCAGGACGATCTGCTTCACGTTGTTGGAGCAGGACATCCGGTTCGCCGCCTCGCGTGCTGCCTGCACGGCCGGCAACAGCAGCGCGACCAGCACGCCGATGATCGCGATAACGACAAGCAACTCCACCAACGTGAATCCCCGGGCTCGCATGGTCTCGTCTCCGCCTGAATTGACCGTCATGCAATCGATTTGCAGATTCTGTCGAACGTGCAATCGATTTGCAATAGGCCTTTTCGGCGAATCGTTTCCAGCGATCGGCGTCCCGCGTCGGGCGATGAAAGAGCGAAGCTGCGCGCAACGGAAACGTCGCGCGCGGGGAGACCGCGCTCCGTCAGCGTCGAAGCGCCGAACCGATGGTTCAGGGGCGAGCCGATCGGCTTAAGCGAGCCGTCGCTGTCGCGCCGGGGTCCGGGAGATCGCTGCCGCGACCTCGGACCCGTCGATCGGCACGCGAATCACGGCGTCGCAACCGCGAGCGATCCCCTGGTTTCGGACTTCCCGATCCGTCTTCCGGGTAAGACCCAGGATCGAGGCGACGATCCCGCCTTCGCGCAGGCGTCGCGTCATTTCCGCCTGACCGGGCAAGGGGAGGTCTAGATCGAAAACGACCGCGTCGTACTCCCCAGATCGTCGGCGGAGGTGATCGAAGGCCGACTGCCAACAGCACTCTAGGTTGACCGACGCTCCAGCCTCCTGAAGCGCGAGCGCGTTGCGACGGTGGAGGTCGAAAGCTTCTTCGACCAGTAGAACGCGCATTCCAGCGAGCGACGGCGAAGACGGAAGCTCTCGCTCCGTCCGCGCGCTGATGTTCCAGAACCACATGAATCGCTGCCCCGATTGCGTGGTGTCGGATATTGGGCCGTCGCAGGAATGATCCCCGCGATGCGGCGTCGAACCATACCATTCGATTCGTACCGTATCGGATTTGGCGAGGCCATTTTTTCACGAAGGCGAGGGCAGACGGCGGGCCAGCGAAACGATCGCCCCTGCGAGCCGCGCAGGGGAGAATTTCCGACGTCGCGCTCGGAAGCCTGACCTAGCATTTTTCCTGAGGGTAATCCCGGCAGAAGTAATAAGAGGCGAGACAAGATGCGCGCGGAATACTTCAATCCTTTCATCTCGGCCACGACCGAAGTCTTTCGCACGATGCTGTCGTGCGAGTTGAACCGCGGTCGGCTCGGGTTGAAGCAGAACCGGTCGCCTCAGTTCGAAGTCAGCGGGATGATCGGAATTTCCGGTTCGCTGCACGGGATGGTCGTCGTAAGTCTCGGCCGCGAAACGGCCATATCGGCGACCGAGATTTTGCTCGGGACGCGTCCTGAGGGACTTAATAGCGACGTCACCGACTGCGTAGGCGAAATCGCCAACATGATCGCCGGCGCCGCGAAGACCCGACTGCAGGAATCGGATCTTTCGATCAGCCTGCCGACCGTCGTTTGCGGCAAGAATCATCTGGTGAGCTTTCCGTCGCAGTCGACGCCGATCACGCTCCCGTTCGATTCGGACCTCGGCCCCATCTGCGTCGAGATCGGCCTGGCTCCCTCGCTCGTCCCCTGCTGAGCGGCGAGCTAGAGGCACAACTCTTCGGCTCATCGGTTCCCCGGGGGGCCGCGATCGCTATGCAATCGGGGTCGCCGAAGGCGACGAGAGAGAAGACCCGACGATGAAGAAAACGTTGCGGACAAGACCTCACGTCCGAGCGTACTCCTCCTGCGGCTGACGCCGCCCCGATTGCAGAGCAGTCGGGGCCACCCGGATCGCCTGTCTCGCTCGCATTGAACGCAGTTCGAGGCTTTCGCTCG
Source organism: Lignipirellula cremea (assembly GCF_056501455.1). Lineage (NCBI taxonomy): Bacteria > Pseudomonadati > Planctomycetota > Planctomycetia > Pirellulales > Pirellulaceae > Lignipirellula > Lignipirellula cremea. The sequence goes on along the minus strand of NZ_CM151415.1, from coordinate 1,516,946 downwards.
CTGAGCGAACGTCTCCGGCTGCTGCCCCTCAAGGGCGCCGCTCATCCCCGGGATTTCGTCCGCTGCGACGCGCTTCGCGGGTCCGATATCGACGCTTCGAGCATCCGCTGCGGGATGCGGTGCAGCGGAAGGACGCAGACGGCTGCCCCCAGGTCGATTGCATGCTTGGGCATGCCGAAGACGACGCTCGTGGCTTCGTCCTGCGCGATCGTATAGCAGCCCTGATTGCGCAGGGTCAGCATCCCTTGCGCTCCGTCGTTCCCCATCCCGGTCAGCAGCACGCCGACCGTTCGCGAACGGAACTCGCGGGCACACGAATGGAACAGCACGTCGACGGACGGGCGGAACCGATTGACTCTCGGCCCCGGTCGCAGCTTCACGACGTTGACGCCGCCGAGCCGCTTGACCTCCATCTGCAGACCGCCCGGGGCGAGCAGGGCCGTGCCGGGTTTGATGACGTCACCGTCCGCCGCTTCGCGCACGTGAATGTTACAGACCCGGTCGAGCGTCTCGGCGAAGCTCTTGGTATAGCCAGGCGGCATGTGCTGCACCGCGACGATCGGCGGCGAATCGGCAGGGAGCGCCGAGAGAACTCGCTTCAGCGCGTCCGTTCCGCCCGTCGACGCCCCGATGGCGATGATCGACCGCTGCGTCGCGGCCCGTTCGGCCAGACTGGTCGAAGCGATCAGTTCGCAACTCGACCGCTCGATCTTTTTCGGCGGCCGACCCGCCGCCGTTCGCTGCGCATGCGAAAGCGTCGAAGTAAGCAGCTTCGCTTTCTCGGCGGATAGCTTCGCCGGCATGCGCTGTACCAGCGCGCTGCCGGTGGCGGTGAAGAAGCGCAGCCGGAGCGCTCGATCGCGATCCAGACACTGAGCGACGATGGGGATGCGTCGGGCTTCGAGATCGCTCCGCACGAACGCGGCGTTCCGATCCCCGACCGTATCGCCGGCGGCGCCCAGGGAGAGCGTCGCGCAACCTCCGAAGACCTTGGCGACCAGCCGTCGCGGATCGGCGCCCTCGCGCTCCATCGCCTCGATCAGAAGCGACATGGCGTCCGTCCCGTAGCGCGCGGTCGGCGGATCGCCGAGGGCGCCGGGAAGCAGAAAATGATTCATCCCGCCGACGCGGGCCGTCGCGTCGAACAGGCAGGCGGAGACGCACGATCCGAGGACCGTGCGCAGCTCCGTCGGACTCCGGGAAGCGAAGTATTCGCCGGCGACGACGTAACGAAGAGGCGGGCTCGCAGGGCTCACGTCCGCGACTCCGTTCGGCGATAGATCGTCGCGCCGAGGGGAGCGTAACCGCTCTCCTTCCAGCAGACGTTCTCGGAATGCCCGAGGAACAGGTAGCCCTCCGGCATTAGCGCCGGACGCAGCCCGTCGAGCGTCCGCTGCTGCGTCTCGCGATCGAAGTAGATCAGAACGTTGCGCAGAAAGATCGCGTCGAACGGACGGCTCGGTTTCAACTGATCATGGACCAGATTGAAGCGTCGGAACGTGACGAGCGACCGGACTTCCGGCTTGATGCGGCAGACGCCTGCCGAGGCGCCCGTGCCGCGGAGCAGATAGCGCCGCTTCTGGTCGAGCGAGAGCTCTTCGACTTCGTCGAGCGTATAGACGCCGCGCTCGGCATGCGCGAGCACGTCGGTATCGATGTCGGTCGCCAGGATCTTGATCTCGACAGGCGGCTGTCCCGCGAGTGCGTCGAGCAGCGTCATCGCGATCGTGTAGGGCTCGTGACCGCGCGAGCTGGCGGCGCACCAGATCCTCCAGGGCCGCCGATCGCCTTGCGCGATTCGTGCGGCGACGAGGTCGGAGAGGAAGTCGAAGTGGTGGCGCTCGCGAAAGAAGTCGGTCTTGTTCGTGGTGATGCAGTTGATCATCGTCTGCATCTCTCCGCCGGCGCCGGTCTGCGACATGAGCAGGCGGTAGTAGTCGCGATATTCCGGCAGCGAGAGGGCCCGTAACCGCTTCGCCAGGCGACACTGCACCAGCGACCGCTTGGCGTTACTGAGCGAGATGCCGGTCTTTTCGTAGACCAGTTCGCGGATCAGGCGGAATTCTTCGTCCGTGATCGGTCGATCGCCGCGGACGGTCGGAGAAGGCGCGAGCGACGTCATCGAAAATTCACCGTGGAAGTAGGCGGCTTGCGGGTGCGAATGCCGCGAACCGTTTCGAATCGAAAGGAAGAAAGAGGGGCGGGCGATCCTGCCCCCGATACGCCCGCCCCTGTCGCCAAGTTCTGATCGCCGGGCTGGCGATCAGAACTCTTCGAACGTTCCGCCCACGCCGGAGCCGACGAGCTCGCCTTCTTCGGCGTCCTGCCACGCGTCGTGGTAGCGACCGTTCCCGTTGACCTGGCCGTTCGTCGAACCGTTGACCTTGGGCTTCGGCTTCTTCCTCGACTTGCCCGACGACGGAGCCGGCTTGCTGGCGGCGCGGACCGGAGTCCGTTCGATCTTCGTCGGGGTCGACCGCTGCGACTCCTTCTCGAGCGTGAACCGACGGACCAGATCCTTCAGATTCTCCGCCTGTCCGGCGAGGCCTTCGGCGGTGCTGGAAAGCTCTTCGGTCTGGCTGGCGTTCGACTGCGTGACCTGGTCCATCTGCGAGACGGCCTTGTTGACCTGCTCGATGCCGGTCGCCTGCTCGCGCGAGGCCGACGAGATCTGCGCCACGATGTCGGTCACCCGCTTCACGCTGCCGATGATCTCGTCGAGCGCCTGGCCCGACTGGTTGACCAGGTCGGACCCGGCTTCGATCTTGCGGACGCTGTCCTGGATCAGACCCTTGATCTCCTTGGCCGCTCCGGCGCTGCGCTGAGCGAGGTTACGAACCTCGCCGGCGACGACCGCGAAGCCGCGACCCTGTTCGCCGGCCCGGGCCGCTTCGACCGCGGCGTTGAGCGCCAGCAGGTTGGTCTGGAAGGCGATCTCGTCGATCGTGGTGATGATGTCGGCGATCTTCTTGGACGCGGCGTTGATCTCCTTCATGCCGGCGACCGCGTTGCCGACGACGGCTCCGCCCTTTTCGGCGACGGCTCGCGAGCCGCTGGAAAGCTGGTTCGCCTGGCCGGCGTTCTCGGCGTTCTGACGGATGGTCGAGGTGATCTCTTCCAGGCTGGAGGCGGTTTCTTCGAGGCTGGACGCCTGCTCCTGAGCGCCGCTGGAGATCTCTTCCGAAGAGCTGGCGAGCTGCTGCGACGACGAGGCGAGCGACTCGGCGACGCTCCGGACGTCGATCAGCGCTTCGCGGATCCTGGCGACCGCGTCGTTGAGGGCGCCGGCCATTTCGCCCATCTCGTCCTTCGTGTCGATCTTCAGCTCCGCCGTGAAGTCGCCCGCCGCGACCTGGCGCAGCACGTCGACCGCCTGACGCAGCGGATTCGAGACGATCCGGGCGATGAAGAAGCCGATGCCGATGGCGATCACGACGCCGACGCCGATGACGCCGACGAGCGTGGCGAAGGCGGTCGCGTACGTCTGATTCGCTTCGTCGAAGGTCTGGCGACCGCGCGCGACCTTGTCGTCGCTCAAGCCGGTGAAGGCGGCGATCATCTTCACGGCGACGGGGCCTCCGTCGTTCAGAGTCTTCCGGGCGCCCTCGTCGTCGCCCTTAAGCGTTTGATCGAAGGCGACGTCGATCACGCTCCGCCATTCCGGAAAGTTCGCCCGGATGTCGGCCATGCACTTATGGGAGACGTCCGTGGTGAGCGTCTTCTCCGTTTCGTCGAGCTGCGTCAGCAGGTTCTCGATTTCGGCGGTCGCGATCTTCCGCTGGGCCTGCTTTCCTTCCATCTCGGGCGTGATGACGGCCTGTCGCACCGCGCGGCAGCTCATCGCGAGGGAGATGTTCGCGTTTTTGACCGCGGTGATGCCGAGCGTCTCCTGCTCGTACAGGTCGCTGACCATGTCCCGCATCTGTCCGAGCTTCAGCGTCCCGACGACGCCGACGGCGATCATCAGGACACAGACGGCGGAGAAGCCGAGCAACAATTTCTTGAGAGTCTTGAGGTTATAGAACCACTGCATCGCAATCTGCCCCTGAGGTGGGACGCGTCTACCGACGCGCCAAGTTGTGGATGGAGTCAGGACGTCTCGATCGTTCGAGGTCCGGCGGGATCGGGTTCGGTACACTTTGGCGGTCGCGCTTACGCGGCCGCAGATAGTAAGTGACGGTCGCGCTTACGCGGCCGCGCCTTCGACGTCGCGAAGTTCCACGGCGTCGAGCAGCAAGTCCAGGTCCAAGATCATGACGATGCGATCGCCCAGGCGACCCATCGCCGAACAGCAGGTGGCCGTGCCGCCCGCGATGTCGGGCGTCGCGGAGACGTCCGCGGGCTGAAGTTCCAGCACGTCCGACACGGCGTCGACCAGCAGTCCGACGACGCGCGAGCCGACGTTGACGACGATTACGACCGAGAACTGGTCGTACGGTCTCTCGGGCATGCGAAACCGGGCGCGGAGGTCGATCGTGGGGACGACCGTACCGCGCAGGTTCAGCACGCCTTTGACGAAGTGCGGAGCGTTGGGCACGGGCGTGATCCGCGTGAAACCCTTGATCTCCTGGACGAACAGGATGTCGATCCCGTACTCCTCGTCCTGAATCGTGAACGTCAGCAACTGCCGCGACCCGGGGGCGTCACGTACGCCGATCGCGTCGGCAGCCAGATCGTTCTGCATAGCGAACTCTCTTTCTAGGGAAGGAACGAAACGGGAAAGCGATAACGGATCAGGCGCCGCGCGCGGCACGGCTGACCAGCGCGGGCACGTCCAGAATGAACGCCACGCGACCGTCGCCCAGGATCGCGGCGCCGGCGATGCCGTCGATGCGGCGATAGTTGGCTTCGAGACTCTTGAGCACCACCTGCACCTGACCGGCCAGTCGATCGGCGGTCAGCGCCGCGTAGCGCCCGTCGTGCTCGACGACGATCGCGATGCCTTCGGTCAGATCCGGGCTTCTGGCCGGCAGATCGAACAGGCGATCCAGGCGAATGATCGGCGCTGCATGACCGCGCAGCAGGAGCATCTCGTGCGCTCCGGCCATCGTGCGGATCCGGTCCGAGCCGGGTCGAAGCGATTCGACGACCGACAGCAGCGGCGCGATCGCCACGGCGTCGCCGATCTCGATCGCCAGTCCGTCGAGCACCGCCGTGGTCAGCGGAAGCGTGATGCGGAATTCGCAGCCTCCGCCCCGTTCGCTGCGGACGGCGATCGACCCGCCCATGGCGTCCACGTTGCGGCGGACGACGTCCAGGCCGACGCCGCGACCGGAAAGGTCGGTGACGACCTCGGCGGTCGAGAAGCCCGGTCGAAAAATCAGATCGAGGGCCTGACTCTCGGATAGCTCTTCGTCCTTGCGAACCAGCTTCCGGTCGACGGCCTTGCGGCGGATGCGATCGACGTCGAGCCCCTTGCCGTCGTCGGCCAGCGTCAGGACGACGTTCTGTCCCTCCTGCTTCACGGCCAGGCGAATCGTCCCTTCGACCGATTTCCCGGCGGCGGTCCGTTCCGCAGGAGCTTCGACGCCGTGATCGGCGGCGTTGCGGATCAGATGAGTGAGCGGATCGACGATCTGTTCGACCAGGCGCTTGTCGAGTTCGACCTCGCCGCCGGTCAGCGCCAGGTTAAGCGGCTTGCCCAGGCTGTCCGATAGATACCGGATCAGACGCGGCAATCGGCGAAGTCCCGTCTCGATCGGAACCATCCGGAGCGCGAAGACGTGCTCCTGGACCACGCGCGTCGTGCGACCGACTTCCGAGAGCGCGTCGGTCAGCGTCGCCGCGACCTCCGGCGGAGCCAGGCCGATCAGTTCCTTCAGCGCCGAGTTCGCGATCGCGAGTTCGCCCGCCAGGTTCAGCAGCGACTCGAGCTTCGCCACTGCGACGCGGATCGATTCGTTTCCTTCCGCAGGCTTGTCCTGTTTCGCATGGCCGACGTCGTGCGACGACGCGGCGTCGGTTTCCCTCGCCGCGGCAGACTCAGGCGCCGCAGGAAGCGTTGCGGGCGCTGGGTTCGCGGCGGCGTCGATCGATTCTTCAGAAGCAGGATCGCCGATCGAGGTCTTCAACCGATGCAGCAGCTCATGCGAATTCGCAGGCGCTTCGCCGATTCCGCGTGCCGCTTCGAGCATCGCGGTCAGGCAGTCGAACGACGCCAGCAGCAGATCCGCATGGGACGCCGCGTCGGACCTGCCGTCGCGAAGCGCGTCGAGCAGCGATTCGATGCCGTGCGTGAACTCGGCCTCGGTCGCGAGACCGAACATCGCGCAGTTGCCCTTGATCGTATGGGCCGCGCGAAAGATGCGATGGAGCAGGTCCTGATCGCCGGCGGAACTCCGCAGGGAGCCGAGCCCCTGCTCGATGGCGTGCAGGTGCTCGGAGCACTCCTCGAAGAACTCGTCGAGCAGATCGCCCGTTTCGACTAGCGTCGCCATGCCCGAGCCCTATTGAGCGCTGACCGATGGAACATCGGCGCAGCGCGGGCAGTCGCGCAATTAAGCGAACGGCTCGAAGATCGTTCCGCGGCGACTGCCCTCGGTCGCGGCCCGACTCTCGATGTACGAGCATTGCCTACGGTTAGCGAACCGCTGCCGATTACCGGAACTTTTCCTAGCGGAGTTCGATGCGTCGACGGGTGCGCCTATGCGATCCAGACGCCGCATGCATTCGGTGACGGCTATAGGAACCACGCATCGGCGTACCGACGGGCGCAGGCGGGAAAAGCGCCGCAAGGCCGAAGGTCGTCTCCGCGGACAAGATTCTTCCTGGCGAAGCTGGACAACGGTCCGTTCGGCGTGACGATGCACCCCTCACCCCAGGCGTCCCGACAGGGAGCGCGCATCTGGGGTCGGAGATTGAGCTTTGGCGTCGTACAAGCTCACGCCGCCGATCAACGTGCTCGCGGGAGACTCCCACTTCTTCATCGGAGATTACTACCGCACGTCGCCCGGCGTTCCGACCAGCCTGGATACCGAGTCTCTACACGCAGTTTCAGATCGACTTCCGAATTCGGGAATCGCCGACTCGACGGAGCGCGATCTTCTATTCCGACCAAGGCCGCTTTCGTCCGCCGCATGCTCAACGCAGCGAACGAAAAAAGGGGCCGCCGCGGATTCCGCGACGACCCCTGCGAACGCCTTCACCAACGACGAATTGCACGGGGCAGCGAGCGTTTCGACATTTGCCGAAGTGCGTTTCGCTAAGAATGGGTATCGGTCGGCTTCGCTCAAGCCATCAGTCAATGCCGATTGAATTCTTTCCTGTCCTGCCCGGTGAAGGGTTAGATTAGGCTCCCGTAGAAGAGACTCCTGCATTCTTCGGAGACGCATCGACCATGCTTCGACGCGCGATCCTTCTCTGCGTTGGACTGACTCTGTTCGCTTGCAGCGCGACGAGCGCCGACGACTTGCGGGCGGGCGTCTTCGACATCGACGTCTCGCCGCCGCTCGGCAGCCCGCTGGCGTACGATCCGACGAAAGGGATCGAGACGTCGCTGCGCTGCCGGGGCGTCGTGATCGCCGGCGCCGGAGAGCCGATCGTGCTGTGCGCGCTCGACTGGATCGGCGTCGGCAACGGCGGCTACGAAGCCTTCCGCACGCGACTGGCGTCTGCCGCGGGAACCTCGCCCCAGCGCGTGGCCGTCCACGCCTTGCACCAGCACGACGCTCCGGAGGTCGACTTCGACGCCGACGAGCTGCTCGCCCAGCACGGTTTGCGGGGCGCGGGCTTCGACGTTCCGTTCGCACGCGACGCCGTCGATCGGGCGGCCAAGGCGGTCGAACGAGCGCTCGCCTCCGCCGAACCGGTCACGCATCTGGGACTCGGCGTAGGGATCGTGGAGGAGGTCGCGTCCAACCGCCGGATCCTGGGCGAGGACGGAAAGGTGCTCCACACTCGCTACACGGCGACCCGCGACCCGGCGGTTCGTGCCTTCCCGGTCGGCACGATCGATCCGGAACTGAAGATGATCAGCTTCTGGAACGGCGAGCGTCCGATCGCGGCGCTCACCTACTACGCCACCCATCCGCAGAGCTATTACCGCACGGGTCTGGCCAATCCGGATTTCCCGGGACTGGCTCGGAACGCGAGAGAATCCGAAACGAAGACGCCGCACATCCACTTCAACGGCGCGGGCGGCAACATCGGCGCCGGGAAGTGGAACGACGGCTCGCCCGAGAAGCGCCAGATCCTCGCCGATCGCGTCGCCGAGGGGATGCGCAAGGCGTGGGAGAGCACGGAGAAGCAGCCGATCTCCGCCGCCGACGTCGACTGGCAGGTCGAGTCCGTCGTACTGCCCGTTTCGGAGCATCTCGACGAAGAGGCGCTGCTCGCGATCGTTCAGGACGAGTCGGCGAAGCCTGACGCACGCTTCCATGCCGCGAAGCATCTGATCTGGCTGCGGCGCTGCCGGACCGGCGACGCGATCGACGTCGGCTGCCTCTCGCTGGGCAAGGCGCGGGCGCTGCATCTGCCGGGCGAACTGTTCGTCGAGTACCAGCTCGCCGCGCAGAAGTTGCGGCCCGACCTGTTCGTCGTGATGGCGGCCTACGGCGACTATGCCATGGGCTACATCGGCACCGAGATCGCCTACAGCCAGGGGGGGTACGAGACGAGCCCCAGCGCCTCCCACGTCTCGCCCGGCGTCGAACGCACGCTGACCGACGCGATGGCCAAGCTGCTCCAGAACGAATGACGTTCAGCGATCGCACGCGTGTCTCGGTCCTGACGCCTCAGCGGATCGCGTGAGCTTCGTCGAAAAGCTTTGCGAGAAGAGAGTCGTCGCTACGACGATCGGTCGGCGCCTCCGCCGTGGACTGCCCGTTCACCCGGTTTCGACAGCGAGGAAGGCAGGCTAGTGGGCAAATCGGGCGAAAGCATTGCAATGCCCTCTTCGCGTCGATACCTCCGTATCGTGCTGCTGGTCGGATTCACCATCCTGGCCGTACTCACCGCCGTCTGCGGCTACGGGCGGTGGAGGATCCTGGGCATTTACGAGTCGAACTACAACGGCAAAGCGTTCGCGAGCGCCGCGATCGAGCTTAAGGAGTTCGTGGAAGCGACCGGTCGCTGGCCCGGGAGCGAAAATGAGTTTCTCGACCATCCACGAGAGTACTGGAACCGCGGAGATTTGCAGGAAGAAATCAGCCGGACGATCATCGTCTACGACGTCGATCTGGCGAAAGAAGACCTCGATTCGGTCGAGACGTTTCGCCTGCTGATGCCCCGGAACCCGAAGCGCTTCAACAAGTACTGGGCGTACGAGGTGGAAATACCGGAACTTCTGAAGACACTGCGCGCGGCTCGCGACGGCGAGCTTCCGCAGACCGTTCCGCTCGACGAAGCAGAGGGCATCGTCGAGTTGGAAGATGCTCTTATCGCCGAGATGGATGCACGCAGAACCGCGGAAGGCATCGAAACCACTCCGGAGCAATACCTGATCTGGTTCGAATGGATGCGAGGCGCGAGCGACTACGAGGTTATCTACGTCGATGACCGAGGGGACGCGTTCCATTCTTCCAGCATAGGCAACGAACCTGAGACGCTCCTCGTCTATCGCGACGTTCAACTTTCCCCCGAGACGCTTGCCGGACTGCTATCCCTCAAGCACGCATCGGGTTTCTCTCCGGGGTTCAGCGGCAGCGAGACGCTCATGACCGCGCAGGTCATCTGCAGTCACGAGGGAAACTGCTCCGCCCATCTCTGCAGCGTTCACAACATGAATCTGCTTCCCTGGTACCGCGAGCTCGAATCGGCTCTCGAAGCGTCAGAGGCGCGCTCCGTCGAACGCGAACATCGGCTACTTAGCTACGAGCGGAGCGCCGGGAATCCGTCGGAGATCCTGGCTGCGTGGGATCTGGACGAACTTCGCCCGACTTGGATCGCAGAGGCGTGGGAGCAGGCTGGCCAAAAAGCGGCAGAGTCCGAAGTCGATCTCAAGAAGCTGAGCATCGACGAACTGGTGGAACGGCTGGTCTCGCCCGAGCCGGAGCCGGCCACTGATCCGTTCGACGGCGACGGGCAAGTCCATCCGCAGGTCGAAGCTGCGAGCGAGGAACTCGTCGCACGCGGTCGCCCGGCAGCGTTAGCTCTGGTGAAGCATCGCGACGATCCCCGCTATTCCTGGTCGGAAGTCTGGTCGCGTCGTTTAGATCTCAGCGTCGGCGATCGAGTCATAAGGCTCGTCGAAGAGATCCTCGAGCCGGAGGTCCATGTCGAATCGCGAATGGGCGTGATCAAGAGTTATCCGCGCTTCACGAACTACCTCAGCGAAGTCGGAGTCGAGCGTTATCTGGAGTGGTCGGAAAACGCGAGCGATCAGCAGCGCGAACTGGCACTCCTGCGATGGTACGTGCAGGAAGTCGATGAGGAATACCGCAAACGAGCGCCCTTCGACTTGCCAGGGCAGGGGGCCCAGCTCGATACGCATCTCGTGCCGTTCCGCGCCCGGATCGCCGAACTCGAAGCGGCTGGCGTCGCCGCAATTAGGCTCTGTTTTGAAACGCCTCAATTCGTGCGAGGGATGGCGAGTCGCAGCAGTCTTCTGAGGAAGGCGAGTTTGATCATGCCGCCGAAGTTGACGGCCGTCTTGTCGAATCGCGAGAAGACCCGGCGGAACTCCTTCAGCCAGCCGATCAGCCGCTCGACGACGTTGCGGCGACGATAGGCTTCGCGGTCGAACTCGACCGGCCGCGCGTCGAGATCCTCGTTCTTCTTCGACGGCACGACCGGACGGATGCCCGTTTCGAGCAGACAGGCGTCGATCCAGTCGGCGCGGTAGCCCTTGTCGCCGGCGATCGCGACAGGCCAGGCGACCGGCGTCCCTTCGTCGTCGACCAGCCGCTCGTCGGCGCCGGCCAGCAAGTCCTCGAACGCCGTCGTCTCGTGAGCCTGTCCTGCCGTCAGGTGGAAGTGCAGCGGCAACCCGCGACCGTCGCAGAGAACGTGAATCTTCGTGGAGAACCCGCCGCGAGAGCGGCCTAACGCGTGGTCGCGAGGCTCGCGCGCGTCCGTTTTTTTCCGCCGCCCGCGGCGCAGCGATGAGCACGCACGATCGTCCCGTCGACGCACCAGAGGTCGAGCGCCAGGTTCCCGACGTCGACGTGAGCGGCCTGCAGACGTCGCACGATCTCGTCGAGCGTGCCGTCGGAGTTCCATTGGTTGAACAGTCCGTAGACCGTCTCCCACGGCCCGAAGTCCGATTCCGGCAGATCGCGCCAGCGACAGCCCGCCCGAGCGATCCACAGCATGCCGTCGAGCGCCTGCCGCCAGTTCGATCGCGGACGGCCCGTCTTCGCCGGCGGCGGAAAGACGTCCGCGAGCAGCTCCCATTCGTCGTCCGTCAAACGCTCGTCGACCATCGCCGCGCCCTCCTGGCCAGTCCACGTCCGTCGAAAGAACTATCTTGCGACGAGCGATCGGGATCAGGAAAGTGCAGTTCTCAAACAGAGCCTAGCGGGGACTGGACGTCGATCGCACGGTAGTTACCCCTGCACCTGAACGTCCGCCCGCTCGCGCATCGCACCATACACGACGGTGCCGGCGTCTGCCAAAGAAGTCCCGACCCGGGCTTGGGTGGTGACGATCCTCCTTCAGCTCGTCACCGACAGCAGGTTTAACAGCCCGTTGATTTTCGCCCTGCCTGCGCTATCCTCGCGTGATCTCGACGCGGGGGAGGAATCGCGATGGGCTTGGGCAAGCGGAAGCGGGAGACGCAGGGGACGTTCTGGGTTCCGACGGACAAGCTGGGGAGCGGTCCGCGAAACGTCTTCTACGACCGTCTGAACGGGCTGCTGGCCGAGATCGAATTCGACGGACGGCTCGAAGAGGCGGCCGCTCCGTACTACGAAACGACGGGGCGAAAGAGCCTGGCGCCGGGCGTCTACTTCCGGATGCTGTTCATCGGTTACTTCGAGGGGATCGACAGCCAGCGCGGCATCGCCTGGCGCTGCGACGACAGTCGCTCGCTGGCCCGTTTCCTGGGCTTCGGTCCCGGCGAGGAGACGCCGGACCATTCGACGCTCACGCTGACGCGAAACCGGCTGCCGCTGGAGATCCATCAGCTCGCGTTCGACCTGGTTCTCGGCCTCTGCCACGAGAAGGGTCTGCTCAAGGGCAAAACGCTCGGCGTCGACGCCAGCGATCTCGAAGCGAACGCTTCGATGAAGTCGATCGTCCGCCGGGAGAACGGCGACGACTGGCAGGAGTACGTTCGCAAGCTCTACGAAGCCGAAACGGGCGTAAGCGACCCGGACGACGAGGAGCTGCGCCGCTTCGACAGGAAGCGGAAGGACAAGAAGGTCTCCAACGACGAGTGGGTCAATCCGCACGATCCCGACGCTCGGATCGGGAAGATGAAGGACGGTCGCACGCATCTCAAGTACAAGGTCGAACACGCCGTCGATCTGGAGACGGACGTGATCGTCGCGGCGGAAGTCTACGAAGGGACCGCCGGCGACTGCCGGACGATCGAAGATACCGTGAACGCCGCGCGAACGAACCTGCGCGAGGCGGGCACGGGCTGCGACGTGGAAGAGGTCGCGGCGGACAAGGGCTATCACAGCGAAGAGTCGCTCGACCGGCTGCAGCACGAGACGCACGTGCGGACGTATATTCCGCAGCCGAAGCGAGCGAAGTCTCGGAAGCGAAAACGCAAGCCGCCGAGTCGTCAGGCGGCCTATCGTCGCAATCGCCGGAACGCGCGCGGACGTCGCGGTCGCAGGCTGCAGCGTCTACGAAGCGAGAAGGTCGAGCGGACGTTCGCGCACGTGCTCGAAACGGGCGGCGGCAGGAGAACCTGGCTTCGCGGGCTGGCCAAGATCCGCAAGCGCTACCTCGTCGCCGCCGTCGCTTACAACTTGGGACGGATCCTGCGCCAACTCCTCGGCGCCGGTAAGCCGAAACAGTTCGGAGAACTGGGAGCAGCGCTTTCCGCCGCGTTTGGGCTCTCCAGCTTCGCTGATTTCGCCGTCGGATCGCATCGAGCGATCTTAAGCATCTCGGTCGCCGTCCGGCTCCCGCTCCTGATGCCTCGACGCTCAGCGACCTTTTGAACGCTCAGGCTCTCGCGAACAGGGAAATCAACGGACTGTTAAGCGAGAGCGGCCATTTCCGCATGCGGAAAAGAGCCGGGAAGCAGGCGGACAGTAAGAACAGCGGTGTGTTTTACCAAAGGTTAAGCGCGCATAAGCCTTTCATGTCAAGATCCTTTCTTCCCTGGATCACCGAGGAGTCCAGGCACTTTTCCGGTCGAGATGTCAAGTCGCGCCCGCACGTCCGAGTTCGTCGGACCCTGGATAAGCATCTGCTCGTAGCGGCGTCAGTAGTTCCGCGAAACAGTGCCTTTTCGATGCGGCAGCCAGGCTTCCCAGCCGCCGCTACGTCCTCCGCCGCCCCGCGCGAAGCGGTTCCGCGTGGCGAAGCGTGCAGGAGGCTCCGTGATCGGGAGACGCGATCCCGACGCACCGATACCTGCAGTCATCGGCGTCCACGTCCTGTACGATACGAAGAGGGGCTGAGCATAGCTACTTCGTTTCTCGACTCGAGCACCAAGTTGAATGAACTCCGCCTCACGGTCGTAGCGGGATTTCACTTCGCGATTCTCGTTAGTGAGCTGGTCGTCGAGCTCTTGAACGGATCAGAGCTCCAGCCAATCGACCGGACAGGCGCCCAGTGGCGTTTCATGCCGCACGAGTTTCCGCCGTGGGCCGCGGTCTATCAGCAGGCCCGGCGCTGGCTCGCGGCAGGCGTCTTCGAGGCCATGGCGCACGACCTGCGGGAGCTCGCTCGAACGTTGCAGGGTCGGAGCGCCCAGCCGACCGCCGCGATCCTCGACGGTCGCACGCTCCAGTCGACCCCCGAGAGCGGCGGTCGCGCGGGCTACGACGGCGCCAAGCGGAAGAACGGCTCGAAGGTTCATGCAGCGGTCGATACGCTCGGCCATCTGCTGGCTCTCACGGTCACGTCCGCGAACGAACAGGAACGGCAGCAAGTCGCCGCTTTGGCCGAGCAGGTGCAGGCCGCAACCGGCGAAACGGTGACTCTGGCCTACGTCGACCAGGGCTACACGGGCGAAGCCGCCCGCGACGCCGCGGCGGCGAAAGGAATCGAACTGGAAGTCGTGAAGCATGCGACCGCGAAACGGGGGTTCGTGCTGTTGCCTAGACGATGGGTCGTCGAGCGAACGTTCGCCTGGCTCGGTCGCTCACGGCGACTGGCCCGCGACTACGAACGACTCGCCGAAGTCGTCGCCGGCTGGCATTGGCTCGCCATGACCGCGATCCTGCTCCGACGACTCGCCGAACACCTGCCTGAAAGTTCATAACAGGCTCTAGGACCAGCGACGCCATCAGCGCTCCAGCCGCGGCGATCGTCCGCAGGATGCGTCGCCGTGCCTGCCGCTGCAATCGATGTCTCAGCAGGTCGAGTTCGACTCCCAAAGTCGCTGCGATCAGCTTCTGAATGGCCAGCTGCCAGCCGTCGCCTCCCTCGCGAAGGTCCGCCGCTAGAGGTTCCGCACTGGAGCCGGTCGCTAGCAGTCCGTTGATTTCCCTGGTCGCGAGAGCTTGAGCGTTCAAAAGGTCGCTGAGCGTCGAGGCATCAGGAGCGGGAGCCGGACGGCGATCGAGATGCTGAGGATCGCTCGATGCGATCTGGCGGCGAAATGGGCGAAGCTGGAGAGTCGAAAAGTGGCAGAAAGCGCCTCGCACAGGTCTCCGAACTGTTTCGGCTTGCCCGCTCCGAGCAGTCGCCGCAGGATCCGTCCGAGGTTGTAGGCGACGGCGGCGACGAGATAGCGCTTGCGGATCTTCGCGAGCCCGCGAAGCCAGGTCCGACGCGATCCGCCGGTCTCGAGCACGTGCGCGAACGTCCGCTCGACCTTCTCGCTTCGTAGACGCTGCAGCCTGCGACCGCGGCGCCCGCGCGCGTTCCGGCGATTGCGACGATAGGCCGCCTGACGACGAGGCGGCTTGCGTTTTCGCTTCCGAGACTTCGCTCGCTTCGGCTGCGGAATATACGTCCGCACGTGCGTCTCGTGCTGCAGCCGGTCGAGCGACTCTTCGCTGTGATAGCCCTTGTCCGCCGCCACCTCTTCCACGTCGCAGCCCGTGCCCGCTTCGCGCAGGTTCGTCCGCGCCGCGTTCACGGTGTCCTCGATGGTCTGGCAGTCGCCCGCGGTCCCTTCGTAGACCTCCGCCGCGACGATCACGTCGGTCTCCAGATCGACGGCGTGCTCGACCTTGTACTTCAGATGCGTCCGCCCGTCCTTCATCTTCCCGATGCGGGCGTCGGGATCGTGCGGGTTGACCCAGTCGTCGTTGGAGACCTTCTTGTCCGTCCGCTTCTTGTCGAAGCGACGAAGCTCCTCGTCGTCCGGGTCGCTCACGCCCGTCTGGGCTTCGTACAGCTTGCGAACGTACTCCCGCCAGTCGTCGCCGGAGTCGCGCCGGACGATCGACTTCATCGCAGCGTTCGCTTCGAGATCGCTGGCGTCGACGCCGAGCGTCTTGCCCTTCAGCAGTCCCTTCTCGTGACAAAGGGCGAGGACCAGTTCGAACGCGAGCTGGTGGATATCCAGCGGCAGACGGTTCCGCGTCAGCGTGAGCGTCGAATGGTCCGGCGTCTCTTCGCCAGGGCCGTAGCCCAGGAAGCGGGCCAGCGAGCGACTGTCGTCGCAGCGCCAGGCGATGCCGCGCTGGCTGTCGATCCCCTCGAAGTAGCCGATGAACAGCATCCGGAAGTAGACGCCCGGCGCGAGACCCTTTCGTCCGGTCGTCTCGTAGTAGGGCGCCGCGGCCGCTTCCAGCCGCCCGTCGAAGTCGATCTCGGCCAGCAGCCCGTTCAGCCGATCGTAGAAGACGTTTCGCGGACCGCTCCCCAGCTTGTCCGTCGCAACCCAGAACGTCCCCTGCGTCTCACGCTTGCGTTTACCCAGGCCCATCGCGATTTCTCCCCGCGTCGAGATCACGCGAGGATAGCGCAGGCAGGGCGAAAATCAACGGGCTGCTAGGCCGTTCGAATCGAACTCAGTAACAAGAGCAGGCGGGAAACATTCCAGTCGCGCGTCGAAGCCCCGCTTTTCAGCGTTAGGTTCGCCGCGAAGGAGCAGGGCGAAAACCTTGGAGCCTCGCCCCATCGCTTTGAAGCGGCGTATCTCTTCGTTCACGTACGGGGAAGTCGACGACGACGGCGAACATAAGACGATGATGCATGCCGATTTGGAGAGCGCTGCCTGAATCGCATCGTCCAACTTCGCCGCGCTCGCGAACTCTTCTCGATCGAGAAAGATGGGAGCTCAAGACTTCGGGAGCCCCATTCGTTTCGCGTAGTTTCGTCCGATTGACCTTGGCGGGGAAAACCGTTCCAGCGCTTTATGCACACGCTGAGCGATCGCCGAGTCCGCGTGCGAATAGCTGATGAGTGCTTTGTAGCGAGCGCCTCCGGAGGAATCAGCAGACATCAGAGAATGCACCTTCCTAACGGTCGACAATCAACGTCAAGGCTTGTTTGGATCTACACAGTTTAACGCAGTAGTTCCTCCCACATCGATCTCTGCCGCTTCCAGTCCGGCTCCCCCGCGATCGGCTGCAGCTGCATCACCGTCAGCGGCGCCCGTCCCTTCTCGATCGCCGGCAGGTACAGCACTTCCTCCTGGATGTCCGGCGCGAGCAGCCGCAGGTTCATGATCTGCGTGACCCGCGCCCGCGTGACCTGAGCCAGCCGCGCGAGGTCCGCCTGGTCCGCGATTTCTCCCGTTGCCAGCAGTTCCTCGAACCGAAGCGCCAGTGCCATGAGTCTCGACACTCTCGGAACTCGTCCAGCCACACGTTCGGGACCGCTCCCGCTCCGCAGCGTTTTCCGCCCCTTGCGCCCGTTCCTGACGTGGAACGTGCTCTCGATCGTTACGCCGTGCATGTCGTCTCCTGTGCGTACTTGGCCGCGAAGGTCTCGATCCCGCTGGGCCGGTAGGTGATCGCCACCTTCCCGCAGCCGCCGTCGTAGTCGATGTTCTCGATCAGGAGTTCCAGGACCCGGGCCTGCTCCCTGGTCGAGAGGGCGTCCCACACCGGGTCGAAAGCGGCGAGCGCCTGTTCCACCGAGCGTCGGTCCAGCAGTTCTTTACCCAGCCCGGCGTGTTCCTGACGGATCTCGACCAGCCTGTTTTCCGCGGACCGGATCCAATCCTGAAGATCGGCGAGCCGTGCCGTCGCGTGGCCGTCCACGTTCGCGTCAGGCGCGTCCTGCACGATCCGGTCGACCTCCGCGTGCCGTTTCGCCAGTTCCCGCGACAGGGCCGTTCTCTCGGCGCCGAGGACCGCCATTCGTTCCTTCGTCTGTGCCCTCGCCCGGTCGATCGTTTCGCCCAGCAGGTTCGGGTCTCTGCCGATCGCCCGGATCTGTTCGACCACGAACCGCTCGATCTCGCCCGCTGGCACCGAGGGCGAGGGACAGTTCTTCCAGCCCCGCTTCTGCGCCTTCGAGCAGGTGTAGTAGCGGTAGCGTTTGCCGCCGGGTCTTGTGGTGTGGTTCGGGACCATGCTGCAGTCGCAGGGCGTGCAGCGGATCAGGCCCTTCAGCAGGGCGCCGAACTTGTTCTTGGCGGCAGATCCGCCTGCCTTGCCGTTGCGGCTGAGCAGGACCTGCACCCGCCGCCAGACCTCGGGATCGACGATCCGCTCATGCTCGCCGTCGTAGACGTCGTCGCGGTGCCGAAGCTTCCCGAGGTAGAGGACGTTCGTCAGGAGGCCGTGCAGGCTGGCCTTAGTAAATGGCAGCCCGCCTTTGGTCTGGCCTTTCTTGGTGACGTATCGCTTGTTCTTCCAGCCACGGGCGTCGAGGTCGGCGACGGTCGCCAGAATCGATTCGCGTTCCAGGTAGAGCTCGAAGATCTGCCGGACCTGAAGGGCCTCCAGGTCGTTCACCACCAGCCGGCGTCCTTCCGGCGCCACGTCGTAGCCCAGGATCGGCGGACCGCCCGACCATTTCCCTTTCCGCCTCGCTGCCGCGATCTTGTCCCTTGTTCGTTCGCTGAAGATCTCCCGCTCGAACTGGGCGAAGGAGAGGAGCACGTTCAGCATGAGTCGGCCCATGCTGTTCCCGCTGTTGATGAGCTGGGTCACACTGACGAAGGAGACCTTCTGGCTGTCGAAGGTTTCCATGATCTTCGAGAAGTCGAGCAGGGACCTTGAAAGCCGGTCGACCTTGTAGACGACCACGCAGTCCACCTTGCCGGCCTCGATGTCGGCCAGCAGGCGTCTGAGCGCCGGGCGGTCCATGTTCCAGCCGGTGAAGCCGCCGTCGTCGTAGCGGTCTGGCAGGCAGACCCAGCCTTCCTGCGCCTGGCTCTTGATGTAGGCCTCGCCCGATTCCCGCTGGGCGTCGAGGCTGTTGAAGTCGAGGTCGAGGCCTTCATCCGTGGACTTCCGAGTGTAGATGGCACAGCGGATCGTGGGGGCAGTTTGCCGCGGTCGTGGTTTCGTCATTTCGCTTTCTCCTGAGGCAGGCCGAAGAACCGGTAGCCGCTGCAGTGCGACCCGGTGATGGACTTGGCGACGGCGGAAAGGGTGCCGAACCGTTCGCCCTCGAACTCGAAGCCGCCGTCGAGCACGCGGACCTCCAACTGGCGGCCCTTGTAGCGGCGGACGATCGTCGAGCCGGGGATGGGGACGCGATCGGCGGAGAGGATCAGTTCTGGCTCTGGGCGAGCCTTGGGAGCGACTACCCGCACGTCGGCGTCGTTGGCGATCTCACGGGCACGCCGTCTGGCCCGTTCCGACAGGTCGCCCTCTTCCAGCGCCTGCATCCGCCAGACGATCCGGCGGACCAGCCACTGCTTGTGGCGCCCGTTGGTGAGTTCGCCATAGACCTCGGCGTACTTCTCGCGCAGGTCGTTCACGGTCAGCCGCTCCAGCGCGGCGACCTCCTTCTTCACGTTCATTTCGGACGTCTCCAGAGAGCGGAACCGTTAACTCGCACGCACACTGAGCACGGTTTCGGAAACGACCTCAAGCGGTGATGGCGGCGATGTGACGTCAGCCTCGGAGCAGACTGGCGGCGCGGTCGGCACGTCCGGCAGAACTTGACGGCGAAGTCTCAGAACGCCGGCGGCAAAAATGCCAGCCAGCTCAGATAGGCGTTCGTCAGGGGACAGCGAAGCAGGGTCGTCGGTGGATCGCATGGGCGGACCTCCAGAAGGAGAACCGCAGCGACCTACGTTGGACGACCGGAGGCTGCCAGGAGCAGAAGGCTCAAGAGGTAGTTACACGGGAGGAGGGAGAAGTGACGAGGAAAAGTGTTCGTCTTTCCGTCGTGACATCCGTCGTCAAACGCGAGAACAGCCATTACGGCGACGAGTGGACGCAGGTACATGACGGGTGCGAGGCGTCTCTTCCAAAGGAACAGAGCCTAGAACAGCAGCGCGAACGCGAAGAAGACGGGGAACAGAATCGTTCCGGTGGGACCGAGCATTAGCGAGTAGGACGCCGATACGATAGCGACCACTTGCCAAGCCCCGAAGCCGCGTCCCTGCAGTCTCGGTATTGCGGCGCCTCGATACACCAGTTCCTCGCAGAATCCCGCCGTTGTGGACACGCCGATCCAAGCTAGCTTCTCGGCGAATGAGGCGGAATAGAAAGCCATGGACGCGTGTTTGTGATCGCATGGCCGGGCTCGAAGACCTACCATGGCCGCATGAAGGACCTGAAGTATTTTGACACGCACCGGCACGCGACCTGGCTAGAGCTGTTCTTTGACCTGATTTTCGTCGTCGCCCTGCGTGACGCCGGCGAGATCCTGATCGAAACGCACGACGGCCACATCGCCCCGCAGCAGTTCCTGCACTTCGTGCTGGTGTTCCTGCCCCTGTGGTGGATCTGGGTGGGACACACGATCTACGCCAATCGCTTCGACACCGACAGCCGCCAGCACCGGCTGTCGACCCTGCTGATCATGTTCCTGCTGATCGTGATCTCGGCGCAGATCTCGGCCGGCATCCAGGAACCTTACGGTTACGCGCTGGCCGTGGCCGGCTACTGCGGGGCGCGGCTGATCATCGCCGGGATGTACTTCGTCTCCCGGCGCAAGCATCACGACCGGGGTGGCTTCGCGACGCAGGTGGGCATCGTATTCGCCGTCGGCGCGACGATCAGCCTTTCCTCGATCCTGCTCGCGCCGCCTTGGAGCTACCTGGTCTTCTATGCCGGGATCGTGTTCGACATGGCCGCCCTGGTGCTGTTGAAACGGCGGCTGCATGTCGTGCCGGCGCACACGTCGCACCTGGTCGAGCGGGTCGGCCTGCTGACCATCATCATGCTGGGCGAATCGGTGATCAGCATCTCCGCGGCGCTGGCGGACATCTCATGGAACCAGTCCAACGTCATTGCCGCCGTCAGCGGATTCGTCATGGTGTCGGCCATCTGGTGGATCTACTACGACAGCTTCCCCCTGCTGGAACATCGCAAACTCACGACCGGGTACTCGATCCTCTACTCGCACTTCTTCCTGTTCGTCGGCCTGGCCGTCCTGGCCTCGCTGATCCATCATGCGATCCTGAGCGACCTTGACCCGATTGACTTCCGTCTACTGGCCGCCGTCGGCACCGTGCTGTTCTTCCTGGGCAAGCAGTACGGCTACTACATAGAGGTCCCCGAGCTGCGACCATACCTGCTGTCCAACACCGCTGCCGCGTTCGCGCTGACAGCGCTCGTGCTGCTGTTGCCGCTTGGGCTCGAGGCCATGCTGGTGGGCATCACGGCGACGATGATCTGCTATGTGCTGCTCAACCTGCGTTACCGCCACTTGGTGCGCGCCGGGTAGGTGCCGACCTGAGCCGCTGCTCGAACGCATCCAACGCGGTGCAAGCGGTGGCTGCCAGGAGCAGAGGGCTCAGAAAGGAGTTACACGGAAGGAAGGAGAAGTGACGGAAGCGACGCCCCCTCGTCATAAACGTGCATCCGCATCCAGAATTGCGTTTGCTCACGCTTCGCTCGAGCCAGCCGCAAAGAGCATTACCGATTCGCGGATGAGCGAATGGATTCAAAAAGTAGCTCGCGCTTCCGCTAAAGGTTCTAGACCGCGATGCAAGCTGGAAATCAGGGCATACGTAGAGGCGAAGAGGCCGCTGCATGCTTTGACGGGTGTGAAGAGTCGGAATATTCCGACTCCACCGAGCAAGGCTGGTAAAGGATTGGCGCTGCCAAGCCTCAGGAAACTTTTTGGTCCAGCTTAGCGCTGCACCATTGCTCCGTACTCGAGTCTGTGCGGCGTTCGGGCAGCCGCCGCACTGCGTTTCGAGCTTCGAAACGTCACTACTCCAATTTGCGTTCGTGACGTTCAAGCAGTTCGGCTGCCCGAATTCGATGCCGCGTGCATTAGGGGGCAGAGCCGTTGGACGCTTCGAAGTGCGATCTCATCGATTTCAAACCGACCCTTTCGCCCGCCCTTCTCGGGCCGATCGCCGCTTTCGATCGCGGAGGTCCGCCCGCGCGGCTCGTAGCGCTGGACGTCGAGGGAACGGTCGTCTCCGTGTCGGCCGACGAAGTTCCCGGCCTGCTGTTCGATGACCGACCGCTGCGGATCGGCGATCGCTACGTCCAGGCCCTCCGCGCGACGACCCGTCATCGAGAACGGGCGTTGCAATTCGCGGACGCCGTCGAACTGGTCCTGGCAGGCGAGATCGACGCGTTCGCGGTAGCGACGGAATCTTCGACAGCGGACGAGGAACTCTTCGTCAGGCGTCTGCCGTCAGGTCCCGTGCGTGCCATTCTCGAACGGCGCGCCTTCGCCAAGCCCTCGTCTGACGGCGCTCTCGCAGAGCGAGAGATGCTTGCGCTCGTGGCCCGGCTCACCGACAACGCCGTCATCATCACGGATGCTGACGGACGAATCGAATGGGTGAACGCGGGCTTCACTCGCATCACCGAGTACGAACTCCAGGAAGTGATCGGAAAGACTCCGGGTTCGTTTCTTCAGGGACCGGCGACCGATCTGAGAACGGTCCACGTGATGCGAGAAGCCCTCCATCGGCGCGAGGGGTTCGACGTGCAGATCCTGAACTACGCCAAGTCGGGGCGGCAGTACTGGCTCAACATCGAAGTCAGGCCTGTCCTAGACGCGGCAGGCGAGGTCGTACGATTCATCGCGATCGAATCGGACATCACGGCGATGCGGGATAAGGAATCGCAGCTTCGCGCAGCGGCTCTCCAGGCGCGCGATCTCGCTCGCGACGTCGAGCGAAGTCAGCAGTTGCTGGATCTCGCCGTTCGCGGAGCCGACCTGGCCCTGTGGCAACTGAACCCCATAACCGGCGAGGGCTCTCGTTCCGACCGCTGGCTTTCCATGCTCGGATACGACGACGAACTTCCCACCGGCTACGCGACGTTCGCCTCTCTGCTGCATCCCCTCGACAGCGCTAGGGTCGACGCGGCTCTCGAAGCCTGCGGGAAAGGCGAAGCCGCGACTTACGAATGCACGTTCCGCATACGACACAAGGATGGCTCGTATCGCTGGGTGCGATCCCGCGGCGGCGTCCTCGAACGAACGCCGGAGGGCGAGCCGAAGCTGATGGCCGGCACCGTCCAGGACGTGCATGAGGAAATGATCGCGACCGAAAGGCGGGAGGCCGAGCACGCGCTTCTGCAAACCGTGCTCGCCAGCGTACCCGCATCGATCTTCTGGAAAGACCGTGACTTCCGGTATCTCGGTTGCAACGAGGCCTTCGCCAGGGATGCCGGTCTCGCTTCGCCGTCTGCGGTCGTCGGCTTGGAAGATGCCGACTTGCCGTGGCGAAAGGACCAGTCGGATGGCTACCGCGCTGACGACCGGGAGGTGATGGAGACCGGCCAGCCGCTGATCGGACGCGAAGAGATGCAGCGATGCGCGGGCGGGCGACTTCAACATCTCCTCACGAGTAAGACCCCGCTCGTGGACGCTACGGGCGCCCTGAGGGGCGTGCTCGGGATCATTCAAGACGTCACGCCGCTCAAGCACGCGGAGCGAGCTGCCCGGGAGGCGGAGGAACGCGTCCGGTCGGTTTTCCGCTCGGCTGCCGACGCGATCCTGGTGCTGCACTCCTCTGGCACGATCGTCGAGGCGAACGACTCTTCGGAAGCATTGTTCGCCCTTCCCTCCGAGAAACTTCTGGGACAGTGCGTCGAGAGTTTCCTGCCCGGCGTGATGGATGCCGTCCGTTCGGACGCGGCGAAAACCGATCGCGGAGCGGAACTTCGATTTCGCCGGGAGGTCGAGGCGGTCGACGCCGGCGGGCGTCGATTCGCGGTCGAGCTCTCGGTAAGCGCGTTCGAGGACGAGGACCATCGGTACTACACCTGCATTCTTCACGACGTCACAGAGCGGCATCGCGTCCAGTCTCGCGCAGCCGCCTTCGCGCGGGTCATCGACGAGTCTCCCGCGGAGGTCTACCTCATCGATGGGGAGACGCTTCAGTTCATCGAGGTGAATCGAGGAGCCTGCCAGAACCTCGGACACGAGAAGCACGATCTCATCGGGCTTCGTCCGTTCGACGTCAACCCGGACTGCGACGAGGTCATCTTCCGACGACGACTCGAAGAGGTGGAACGCCGTCCTGACCGACGCCTCGAGTACGACGCCCGATTTCGACGCAAGGACGGCAGCGTCTACCCGGTTCATATCTGCCTCAGCCGAAGCACGATGGAAGAGCGCGCCGTCTATCTGGCGCTCGCGACGGACCTCACGAAGCGGGAAGAGCAAGAACGCCAGTTCGCTCAGGCGCAAAAGCTGGAATCGCTGGGCGAAATGGCCGCGGGCATCGCGCACGAAATCAACACGCCGATGCAGTACGTCAGCGGCAACGTCGAGTTCCTGAAGAACTGCTACGAGCGTCTCTTCGCGGTCGTCGACAAGTACGGCGAGTGCATGAATGCGCCCGCCGCGGATTGGGATAAGCGACGACGAGAGACCGAGCAACTCATCGAGCAGACCCGTTTCCGGCACATTCGATCGGAGGCCCCCGCGGCCATCGAGGAGGCTGCTGAAGGCGTTCAACGCGTCATCGACATCGTCAGGGCGATGCAGACCTTCTGTCACCCGGGCACGGCGGAGAAGGTCCCGACAGATCTTAGACGTCTTCTCGCGAGCGCCGCGATTCTGACTCGCAACCGCTGGAAGTATCTGGCGTCGCTGGAACTGGATCTCGCGACCGATCTTCCGGAGGTGCCCGCGCTTCCCGCCGAACTGAGCCAGGTCGTGCTCAATCTCCTCGTCAACGCGGCCGACGCGATCGCCGAGCGGCTGGGAGAGGCGCCGCTACAAGCGGGAAAAATCATCGTCCGTACGTCAGTCGATGGCGACGACGCAGTGCTCGACGTCATCGACGACGGCTGCGGCATCCGCGACGAACATCTTTACCGCCTCTTCGAGCCGTTTTTCACGACGAAGGACGTGGGCAAGGGGACGGGACAGGGACTGGCGCTCTGCTACGACGTCGTCGTGAACAAGCACGGAGGGCGAATCGAAGTGAAGAGCGAACTCGGCGTGGGCTCGCGCTTTTCGGTGCGGCTCCCGTTGCGTTCGAGGTTCGCAGAGCCTCCCCGCCTGGCCGACGACCTCGTCGTCGCGTTTCCCGAGGCCTCGGTTGCGAACGACGAAGTCGCTGACGTTCCCGTCTGATCGAGCCGCCGCCCAGCCTTCTACCCTCTCGCTTACAGGTTGCATACGCGATGAACCCGCCGATTCTCCTCGTCGATGACGACCGCGCCCTGCTCAACAGTCTGACCAGAAACTTTTCGTTCGACTTCGAACTGCGCACCGCCGAATCGGGAGGCGAAGCGCTCGAATCGATCCGACGCGAAGGACCCTTCTCCGTCGCGCTCGTCGACATGCGCATGCCGGGGATGGACGGCATCGCGTTCATCCAGAAAGCGCGCGAGATCACGCCCGATACGGTCTTCATGATGCTTACCGGAAACCAGGATCTCAGCACCGCCATGCAGGCGGTGAACGAGGGACGGGTCTTTCGCTTTCTCACCAAGCCTTGCGAAATGGGCGCCGTCGGCGCCGCGCTGCGCGCCGGCCTGCGGCAGTACGAACTCGTCACGGCAGAGAAGGAGCTGCTGCACAAAACCTTCGTCGGAGCCATCGGACTGATGACCGACGTCATCGACGTCAGTCGACCGGGCGTGAGCGCCCAAAGCGAACTCGTCGAATCGATTATGGTCTCGCTCGCCGGCGCCGCCGACGTGCCGCTACGCTGGGAATATCGAATCGCCGCCCGAGTGTCCCTTCTGGGCCTGGCCCTTATGCCGGAGGAGGAAGCCGCGCGATTTCTCCGAACGCCGCCGTCGGAACCGGAGTCCGAGCGCGTTCTGGAAGCGATCTGCGGCGCCACAGTTCGACTGACCGAGCGGATTCCGCGGCTCGGTCCCGTGGCGGAGATCCTGCGCATCGTGCCCCATGCCACGGGCGAGTTATGGAAAGATTCGACGGCCCTGTTTCCGTCAGTCGCCGGCGCCACGCTGATCCGCGCAGCGATCCACTGGACCGCGATGATGCGCTGTCGCATGGCCGTATCGACGGCCGTCCCGGATCTCTATCGGGCGATGCCGCGGCTGCCGACCGCCGTCGCCGAGGCCCTGGCTCCTCAGACCGATCTCTTCGACGACGTTCAACCGGTCTACCTGGCCGTGGACGAGCTTCGCGAAGGAATGACGCTGTTCGACGACGTGACCGGCGAAGGCGGAAAAGTCCTCATCTGTCGCGGCAGACCCCTGACGCAGTCCATCATCGAAAAGCTGCGTCTGATGATCCGAAGCGGCGAGCGCCTCTCCGGCATCGCGGTCACCGAAACGTCCTGTCCCGATGCGAACCTCGTCCGGCATTAGTCAGAGCGGACGGTCGCGCCCTCTCTCGTCCTTCTCCATCTCCCCAGTTCCGGCAATCTGGGCTGTTAACTCGTTCTGCCTGTTAACTGGAGATCGAGAGAGTTCGAGGCCGAATCTTCGGGGTTCGCTCGCGACCTTGAGGGTCAGGAGCGCACCCCGATCAAGACGGGTACGAACCAGAGACATCGGCCCGAGCGAGAGGCGTCGCCGCAAAGCTAGGCGGCAGCGGTGGTTAAACGGAAAACGCCCGGCATCTGCGAGAGACGCCGGGCGTTAACCAGTTAACAGGCGGATTTAAGGGCAATCCGCGAGGCTCCCCCGCCAGGGCTCGAACCTGGGACAAGCGGATTAACAGTCCGCTGCTCTACCAACTGAGCTACAGGGGAGTGGGTATCGAGAGAAATTTAGTAGCCGACGGCGCTTCGATCAAGGCCGGCATGCGGAAAACGAGGGCGTCGAAAGGCGATTCCCCGCTTCGCCGTCGGTGGGACCGGGAGAGTTCGACAGAATCGACCCGTTTAGCGGCGCCGAGGTTCGCGAATTCTCGCCTTCGGCGCGCGGAGGAATCATTCGGTCCTGCCGATCACGGCGCTGCCCACTTCGCCGTCGGGGCGCCGGTCGCCGGGGGGGCGATCTCGATGCGGATCGGTTCGGTCCGGGCCTTCTGGCTGACGCCGACGAACAGGCGATGAACGCCGGGCTCCAGGTCGATTTCGACTGTCGGCGCTGGTTCGAGCCGCTGATCGTCAAGCCAGATCTGAAGACCCGTCGCGTCGCCGAACTTCAGCGTCACCGGACCTGCCGTCGTCGCCTCGAGTCGCGTGCGAAGGAAAGCGGTCGGGGCGATGTCGTTGAAGGGGGAGAAGACCGGCAGGTCCTGAACCGGCATCCGGCCCGAGACCAGGCTGAAGGTCGGCTTCCACTCGAAGTCGGGCGTCTCCTTCACGATCGCGTCGAAGCTGTTGCGGTTGAACTGCCGGAACGCGGGCTGCGACCAGGGGAGATACTCCCACGTCCGGGCGAAGTCGCCCATCGGCACGGCGAATTCGCCGACCTTGCCGAGTTGCGACAGGAACGCCACCAGGTCGACCAGTTCGTCCCGCGTGAGGACGTCGACGAGGCCGTCGGGCATGAGCGACCGGCTGTCGCGGCGATCGGCGATCTGCTGCTTGTCGATCCGGACGAGCTGATTCTCGGCGGTGCGGAGGACGATTTCCGTCTCGGTCTCCTGCGTCGGCACGCCGGTCGTCACCTTGCCATCCTCGTCGAGGACGAGCTGGGCGTGGTAGCCTTCCTTTACCTTGGCGATCGGCACGATCAGCGATTCCAGCAGGTAGTCCGCCTGGGCGCTGGCGCCGACGCTGACGAGGTCCGGTCCGACCGGCAGACCCGCGCCGGCGATCGCGTGGCACTTGATGCATTGCAATGCTTCGCGGCGATAAATGGCCTCGCCCCGGTGGGGATCGCCGTCGGTCTTCACGGCGGCGACGATCTCGGCGGCGAACTCAGGCGACCACTTCCAGCCGGCGTCGGCGAGGTTCGCGGTCGCGCGAATCTTCTCGATCAGCACGTCGGACGGCTTCGGAGCCGCTTGGGCAGCACGCAGCATTCGCTTGCCGACGTCGCCGCCAATCGTCCTGCCGTCGAGCGCCGCGGAAAGAGCTTCAGCGCCTCCGTCACGCGACACGATCGCGGAGACGAAGGCTTCGACAGGAGCCTCGGATGATTCGCCGGAAGCAGATGTCGCGACGACCGTCGCGGCGCGAGGCAGGTCGAGCGAGGCGAGAGTCTCGACGGCGGTCGTGGCGAGCGCAGGCTCCGCTTGGGGGACCAGATCGGCGAGCAGCGTCGCGGCTTCCGAAGGCTCCAGCGAAACCGCCGCCGCGGCAGCCTGACGGCGCGTCGCGACGTCCACGTTCGGATCGTTCAGCGTTCGCACGATCGGATCGCGATAGCCGCTGAGCCGCCACGCCGCCGCGGCCTCGAAGGCCGCCCCCTGCGATGCGGAGTCTTGCGCTGTCATCCACGGTTTCAGCGCCGATTCGTCGAGCACGGGGCGAAGCTGCCGGGAGGCGCTGGCCTTCGCCAGACGGGCCAGATCGGACGCCTGGGCGGCAGGATTCTCTGCGGGCCTCGCGAGCAGATCCTTCGCCGCGCGGGCGATCTGTTCGGCGGTCCCTACGCGACCGATCGTTTCGTAAAGCGGTCCCGAAGCGGACGGCGCGAGCTTCGCTACCGCAAGAAACGTGACGATCGAGTCGACCGCTTCCTGCGACTGCACGCTCTTGAGCGCGAAGACCAGAGCTTCGGGCCGATCGGTCAGCAGCGGGCGATCAGTCTTCAGCGAGGGGAGCCAGACCGGCGCCAGCTCCCGCATCGACTTCCAGAGCGCGTAGTCGAGGAACTTATCCTGCGGCACGGCGGCGAGCGGCGCGATGGCTTCGACCGATTCGGGCCGCGGGATCGAGGCGAGGGCCCGCACCGCTTCGAGTTGCACGCGGGGATGCTCGTCCCGCGCGGCGGCGACCAGCCGTTCGAAGATTTCGGGATGGAGTTCGCGCCAGTGCCAGGCGATGCGGACGGCGCTCGCGCGGACATGCGGATCGGTCGAAGTCAGCGCGGCGTCGAGCAGGGCGAGGTCCGTCCTCCCGATGGTTTCGATCGTCCAGAGCGCTTCCAGCCGGGAGCGTTCCCGCTCCGACGGTTCTCCGGCTTTCCCGGCGTCGCTTTCGACGAAGTTCGCCTGCCAGGCGTGGACGGCGGCGAAGACCTCGTCGGCGTCGCGGTTCTTCAGTTCCCGCTTGGCGAAGATGCGGACCCAGCTCTCTTCCGCCGAGAGCATCGCCAGCAGTTCCTCGATCGAGGCGGCGGCGTAGTCCTTGGGCGTGAGCAGGTCGCGACCCTTGAACGTCAGGCGCCAGATGCGTCCGTGCGTGTGGTCGCGGCGGTCGTCGCGGAAGTCGACTTCGCCATGCTGGATGATCGGGTTGTACCAGTCGGCGATGTAGATGGCGCCGTCGGGTCCCATCGCCACGTCGATCGGGCGAAAGGCGACGTGCGGCGTGAGCAGGACGTCCGCCTGCTGCGTCGAGGTGTAGCCGGCGCCTGCATCATCCACGCGGAAGCGACTGACGCGGTGGCCGCGGAAGTCGTTGGTGATCATCGTGCCGCGCCAGTCCTCGGGCACGTGACCGCCCGAGACGATCTCCAGCCCGCAGTGCTTGGGGCTGCCCGGATTGAGCCCCTCGAAGCGTCGCTCGACGCCGGGCGCGGTGACGTACTCGGCCCCGCGGATGATCGGATTGATCCCTTCGCCGTAGGCGCCGTCGGTCGCGAATTGCTGGCCGAACTGATCGAACTGATGGCCCCAGGGATTCACGAAGCCGTAGCAGACCACCTCCAGGTCGAGCGTATCGGGTTGCAGGCGCCAGATGCCGCCGCCGTTGAGACGCTTCACCCCGAACGGCGTCTCGACGTGGCTATGGATGTAGATCGACTGGTTCATGTAGAGCCGGCCGTCGACGCCCCACCGCAAGGTGTGCAGCAGGTGGTGCGTATCCTCGGTGCCGAAGCCGGTAAGCACGACCCGCTTCTGGTCGGCCTTGCCGTCGCCGTCGGTATCGGAAAGGTGCAGCAGGGCCGTGCTCTCCGCGACGTAGACGCCGCCGTCGCCGGGCAGGACGCCGGTCGGGATCAGTAGGCCGTCCGCGAAGACGGTCGACTTCTCCGCGCGGCCGTCGCCGTCCTCGTCTTCCAGGACGATGATCTTGTCTTCCGGCTTCTGACCCGGCTTGATCTGCGGATAGGTCGAGCTGCTGGCGACCCAGAGTCGGCCCCGCTCGTCGAAATTCATCTGGATCGGCTTGGAAATCTGCGGATCGGATGCGTAGAGCGTGATCTCGATTCCGTCGTCCGCGACGAACGACTCCTTTTCCTGGTCAGGATCGGGAGCCGGAATGTCGGTCAGTTCCCGCTGGGCCAGCGCGGTCGCGGACCCGGCGAAAAGGGCGGCCGCGGCGCACGAGGCGGCGACCGTCATCCGAACGCCGCGGAGAAATCCGGAACGTCGCGCGTCAGGAATCGGCGGGAGAGAACGTCGAATCACCAGCGAGCCTCTTGGGAGTGACGTCAGGAACGCGAGGCTCGTTATCCGAATCGGGAGGCTCGCGGTCGACGATTAGGTTGCGTATGCAGGGCGCCGCAGCGGACGGCAGGCGAGAAGCGGGACGAGGAAGTTTTCGCATTCTACGCGGCTCCGGTCCTCCGTGCGACGCGACCTGCGGAGCGAGGCGCGCCTGTACGGCGGGGCCTTCGGTTTCGTACAATACGCTACGGGCAATCGTCGAAGCGCCTCTCCCTCCTGGCGCGGTCCACCTTCCTTCGAATTCGTGCGGAGACGCCTGCATGTCCGTCTTTCAGCTCCATGCGCCGCCGATGCGTCGGACTCGTTTCGGATCGAGTCGAACAGTCGCTGCGGCCCTGGTCGCGGCGCTGCTGGTCTTCCTCGGATGCGAACCGACGAAGTCCGCGGTCGCCGATCCCGTGTCCGATCCTTCACCTGCGGCGTCTGCCGCAGAGCCTGAGACGAGAACCCCGAAAATGGCGACGGCGACGTTCGGCGGAGGGTGCTTCTGGTGCACCGAGGCGGTGTTTCTGCGTCTCGACGGCGTGGAGAAGGTCGTCTCCGGCTACATGGGCGGCCAACTGAAGAACCCCACCTACCAGGACGTCCTGACGGGTCTGACCGGCCACGCCGAATGCATCCAGGTGACCTACGACGAGAACAAGGTCGGCTACGAAGAACTGCTGGAGATCTTCTGGAAGACGCATGACCCGACGACGCTCAACCGTCAGGGCTACGACATCGGCACGCAGTATCGATCGGTCGTCTTCTATCACACGCCTGAGCAGAAGAACCTGGCGGAGCAGTGGAAGAAGAAGCTCGACGAGTCGGAGGTTTTCGACAAGCCGATCGTGACGGAAATCTCCGCGGCATCGCAGTTCTATCCGGCGGAAGACTACCACCAGAACTACTTCGCCAAGAACCCGCAGGACCGATACTGCCGCATGACGATCGGCCCGAAGTACAAGAAGCTGGAGAAGCTCTTCGCCGACAAGCTGAAGCCGGAAGAAGACGCCAAGCGCTGAGCGGATTCGTCTGCGACGAAAGAACGCTTCGTTAACGAACGAGGGGCATGGTCGTGCGGACCATGCCCCTGTTTCGTTGATCAGTTGGCTGCTGAAAGGCTTGTCGCGACGCCCGCTACGGCGTCGAAGCGACCTTGCCGTCGGACGGATGGCCGAGGGCCTGATAGTTCAGGTGATCGATCGTTTCGGCGAGATAGCGCACCGAGCCGTCGCCGAACACGAACTGGGCGCCGCCCGGGTGGCGCGAGCGGAAGCCGAACTCCGTCGACCAGTTCGCGAACCACTTGCAGGGGTCGCCGAGCGTCGTCTGGCACGTGTCGTAGTTGATCGGGATGACCGTGCTGACCAGACCCTGGCCGTTATTGGATCTGGACCAGCCTCCTTCGACGTGGGCCGAGCAGCCGCGACGAGACTCGCCCGCGAAGATCGTATTCGAGAGACCGTCGGTGCACGCCGCGAAAGGGTGGCAGTAACTTACGCGGTTGAACATCTTCTCCGTCGCCTGGTCGTGTCCGACCGTCGAGTACGCAGACCAGACGGAGTGCTCGGGGCAGCTTCCCGATCCGTTGTTTCCGACTTTGCACGACCCGGCGGAAAGCGTGTAGTTACTGCTTCGGGTCAGGGGATCGGTTTCGTTCGCATCGCTGGGGCACCGATATGCGTCGATCTTGACCGATCTCAAGGCCTGACCGCTCGGCAGAACGAAGTTGTCGAGGCCCGCCGGATTTACGAAGTCGATTTGATCGTAGAGCGGGCCCTGCTCGATGAACGGCAGGATATGAACCAGCCCCGAACCGCGGAAGTTGCCGTTGTTCGCGGCCAGTTGCCAGAACGCGCCGGGGGGCAGGATCTTGTACGTGTCGTGGTAGTTGTGCAGCGCGATGCCGAGCTGCTTCAGGTTGTTGGCGCACTGCGTCCGGTTCGCCGCTTCGCGGGCCGCCTGAACGGCCGGCAGCAACAGCGCGACCAGCACGCCGATGATCGCGATCACGACGAGCAACTCCACGAGCGTGAAACCCGTGCGGCGGGAAGGCATGACCTGGGCTCCGAAGAAATAGCGAGAAGACACCGCGGGGAGGGGCGATCCGTCGCTGGATGAGATATCGACGGAACGCGACGAACGCGGGAAGAATCGACCGCGCAGGCGCTCCAATAGTTTATCGATCCGTTCGCTCTTGGCGACGGTTTCCGTCGAGATTCTTCCGCTCGAAGAAGGGCCCCCCGAAGGGCGGGCCGCCCGGCGCTACTCCGGTCGCTCGGTCCAGTAAGCGATCAGCGCTTCCGACCACCAGCGCTTCGGCAGCGGCAGGACGTGCTTCGTCTTCTCCGGCGCGATCAGCAGCGGCAGGAGGTTCCGCTCCAGCCGATCGAGCGGCAGAGACGACGGAGTGATCATCGTCCCCGACAGCAGCAGCGAAGCCCCCTCGCTGCGTCCGGCGGGCAGCGCCTTCGCCAGGGGCGGCTTGGCCAGCGAGAGATCGGCGGCGACGTCAGCGTCGTTGCGGGCGGTCGCGAGCCGATCGCCGATTCGCTCCAGCAGATCTGGACGATCGTCCAGTTCTTCGCTAGCGCCGTAGAGCACGATCGCCGTCTGGGACTGCCCCTGGGAACTCGATCGCAGCTTCTCCTCCGCCGCGACGACGTAGCCCCACACGAGTCGGCCCCGCTCGGCCAGGTCTCGGCTTTCGCCCTGCAATTTGGCGAGCGGATGGCCCATCCAGAAGAAGAGCTTCTTCGAGAACGGAATCTCGAAGCGGAACGAGGCGAGGTCCGCCTCCGAGAGCGTCCGCGGCGCCGAACCGAACCGCTCGCGGCACTCGTCCAAGATCAGTCGAAACGTCATAGTCGTGCGAAATCCGTCCCGCGGCGAAGCTTCGGCGTATGAGAAGCGACCGAAGCGGAAGGCGCTTAGGCCGCAAGGCCAGCCAGATAGATACAGTACAGGTCGAAGACTCCGACACCGACCAGCGCCGCCGCGCTAATCGACGCGACGGCGATATGCAATCGACGACGTCGGAACGTCGCGCAGGCCAAGACCATCGCGATCGCGCCGGAAACGCTGACCGCGCCCAGAAGCAGGAAGATCGCCGACAACTCGCCGAACGGAATGTACCCGAAGGCTCCTCGCGCAAACTGCAACATCAGCAGGTAGTTCGCGAAGCAATACACCGCGACGATCATCGACGCCGTGGCGTTGTAGCGCAAGCCTTCCAACTCGTGCGAGTCGAAGTATCGCACGACTACTTCGCCAGGTCCTTCTCGATCGTCGCGACGAGGACTTCGTCTTCCGGTTCGACCGAGGAGGCGTAGCGTCCGAGGATCGTGCCGTCCTTGCCGATCAGGAACTTCTCGAAGTTCCAGCTCACGTCGCCGGCGCCCTTGGGCGAGGTCTCCTGCTTGGTGAGGTACTGGTAGAAGGGCGTCGCGGTCTTGCCCTTCACGTCGACCTTCGCGGTCATCGGGAAGCTGACGTCGTACTTCGCCGAGCAGAACTGCGCGATCTCTGCTGCGGTACCGGGCTCCTGGCCGCCGAACTGATTGCTCGGAACGCCCAGCACGACGAGGCCCTTGTCCTTGTACTTCTCGTAGAGGGCCTGCATGCCTTCGTACTGGCCGGTGTAGCCGCACTTGCTGGCGACGTTCACGACCAGAACCGTCTTGCCGGCGTACTGGCCCAGGTCGAGCGCCTTGCCGTCGAGCGTCTTCATCTCGAAATCGAGCGAGGCGGGCGTCGCCTTGTCGGCAGCCATGAGCGCGGGTCCGCAAAGGAGAAAGGCGAGAGAGATTCCGGCGAGGGCGGCGGCAAGACGGGGCATCGGAGGCGGCTCCAGGGGCGAGGCGTAACGTGCGGACGTCCGCTTAGCGTACCCTCCCGGGGACGAAGAAAAAACGCCGCGGAGGGTCGGGCCGTTCAAGATTCCCTGCCAGCAGGCGAACTGGCGGACGGAAACGGCGAACAGGCGACGAAACGCGAACGGCGCTCCGGCGTCGCCCTTTCTCTGGTGAACGGGCGGTCCGCATGGGATACCATGAAGGCAGAACGGGGTTATCTGTTGGAACGGATGCGATCGCCTGCTTCTTTTCGAGAGAACGGAATGAGGGAACCGCGATGAATCTTCGCTTCGCCGTTCTGGCAGGTTTCGCAGCCGTTGCCGTCTCTCTGATGCCGATCGTTCGCTCCGACGAACCGGAGGCGTCGCGCGCCGAGCGAAGGGCCCAGGTCGTCGAACTGATCGACTCGATCATCGACGCGAAACTTGAACGGGAAGGAATCGCGCCCGCCGATGCCGCCAGCGGCGACGAGTTCCTTCGCCGGGCGTCGCTCGACCTGTCGGGCGTCATTCCTTCGGCTTCGCGGGCGCGGGAATACCTGACCTCCGAGGAGCCGCAAAAGCGCCAGGCGCTGGTCGAGGAGTTGCTCCGCTCGCCCCGCTTCGCGACGCATCAGGCCGATCTCTGGTCGGCGCGGATGCTGGCCGATCCGAATTCGCTGGAGGCGATCGCCGACCGGGAAGAACTGCGACGCTGGTTCCGCACGAAGTTCCGCGAGAACTACCGCTACGACCGCTTGGTCGCGGAGTTCATTTCGGCCAGCGGCGGGCGCACGACGGGACCGAGCGTCTACTACCGTCGTCAGGAGTTCAAGCCGGAGAAGCTCGCCGCGTCGACGTCGCGGATCTTCCTGGGCATGCAGCTCGACTGTGCCCAGTGCCACGATCACCCGTTCGACCAGTGGAGCCAGAAGGACTTCTGGTCGCTCGCCGCGTTCTTCGCGGGCGTCCGCGATCCGGGCATGCAGAACATGGAGTCGCGGTCGCTCATCGAGCAGGAAGAGGGCGAGGTCATGCTGCCCGAGACGGACGAGGTCGTTCCGCCCCGCTTCCCAGGCAGCGAAACGCCGGTCGAAGAGTTCGGCGGACGGAGGACGCAGCTCGCCATCTGGATGACGTCGCGCGACAATCCCTACCTGGCCAAGGCCGCGGTCAATCGAGTCTGGTCGCAGCTCTTCGGCCAGGGGATCGTCGAACCGGTCGACGACCTGAGCGCGCGGAACCCGCCGAGCCATCCGGAAATTCTGGAGGCGCTGGCCGACTGGTTCGTCGAGACGGGCTACGACCTGAAGGAGCTCTACCGCACGCTGGCAATGACGAAGGCTTACGCCCGGAGCAGTCGCTACGAAGGCAAGCTGCCCGAACTGCGGCTGTGGGCCTACATGCCGGTCAAGGCGTTGACCCCGGAGCAGCTCTACGACTCGATCACGACCGTCGGCGGCGGAGACAGCCCGGCGAACTTGATCAACGGCATCCCGCAGGGCGACATGGGTCGCGCGGCGTTCGCCGCCCGGATGGCGTTCCTCGACCGGCCCGCGACGGAGTACCAGGGGGGCATCCCGCAGGCGCTGATGTTCCTGAACGGCGGAGCGCTGCGAGCCGCCACGGCGCCTGAATCGAGCCGCATCGTCGGCTCGCTCTCGGCGCCACTCTTCACGAACGAAGAACGGGTCGAGGCCCTCTACGTCGCGACGCTCTCGCGATTCCCGACGCCGGAGGAGCGCGATCTGGCGCTCGCGTTCTACGAAGAGAGCCAGTCGCCCGAGGCGAACGCCGCCGCCAGCAGCGATCTGCTCTGGGCCTTGCTCAACAGCGGCGAATTCGCGATGCGTCGGTAGTCAGACCGCCGGCGAGCGCTGCGGGTCGAGGATCAGCGACGTCTCGGCCTGCTCGAAGCGCTTTTCGAGTTCCTCCGGACCCTGCTCGCGGAGGAATCGCATCTCGCTGGCGTGGAGCGGCATGACGGCGAAGAAGCGAATGGTCTTGCCCAGCCGCGCTTCCAGGACGTGAAAGGCTTCGCCCTCCACGTAAGGAAACGCCGTCATCGCGGCGCAGAGTTCGGTCTCCGGCGCGAACGGTCGCGGGGGCAGTCCGTTGGGCAGCGCATCGCCGACGTCCAGCCATCCCTCCGTCGCATGCGGAAACCGCGCGAGCGACTGGAGCAGCCGGATGGGCCAATAATTTCGTTCGTCGTTCAGCGTCTCGTAGTCGAGATTCCACTCCGCCGGCAGTCGGATCAGCAGCTCCGCGTACGGCGGCGTATCGACGTCGGGCGGGACGGTCATCGGCAGATCGCTCATGCCCGACGTGACGAGGGTGTAGAAGGGCCGCTCCTCCGTCGGGAAGACGACATGCACGTCGACATGCACGATCGTCGACGCCTTCTCGTGCCAGACGTAGGCGATCGGCCCGATATGCCGCTGCACGTGCGCGACGATCGCGTCCAGCGACGATTCGCAGTCAGGCGAAAGACCGGCGGAACTGCCGGAGGCGGCGCCGGACGAAGCATCGGAAGCAGGGTCGGGCATCAGGCTGAACGGTGGCTGGAGCAGCAATGGCTGGAGCGGCGCGGTTCGATCACAGGTCATCTCGGCGAAAACCAGGCTTCGCAGACTTGGAAGCGGACTTCTTCGCGATCGGCGTTTCCGCCGGATCGGCCGGCTTCGTCGTGTCGACGGACTTCGCCGTCGCTTTCGCAGAAGACTTTGCCGGCTTGGGAGGAACGGCGGCGACGGCGGCGCGGATCCGCGCCTTCAGGCGACTGTAGCGCTTGCCGCGATCGGTGCGGGACATGGCGATATCCCACGCCCGGCGACTGCCGACGACGACGGTCAATTGTTTGCCGCGGGTGATCGCGGTGTAAAGGAGGTTCCGCTCGAGCATCACGAAGTGCTGCGAACTCCACGGGAGCACGACGCAGGGGAATTCCGAACCCTGGCTCTTGTGCACGCTGATCGCGTAGGCGAGCGAGATCTCGTCCAGCGACGCGAAGTCGTACGCTACGTCGCGACCGTCGAAGCGAACGACCAGTCGCTGCTGCACCCGATCGACGCCGACGATGCGTCCGAGATCGCCGTTGAAGACTTCGCGATCGTAATTGTTGACCGTCTGAATCACCCGGTCGCCCAGGCGGAACGTCACGCCGAGGCGTTCGAACTCTCCCGCCGCTTTGGGAGCGTTCAGCGTCAACGTGTCATCGGACTCGCCCGCGGCAGAGGAGGACGCCAGCCCTGCGGAAGGACCGTCCTCAGCGGCGGCCTCGGGCGGATTGAGCGCCTTCTGCAACTCGGCGTTGAGGTTCTTCACGCCGAGCAGCGACTTGTTCATGGGCGACAGGACCTGCACGTCTTCGAGCGGGTCGAGCTGAAACCGTTCGGGTATGCGATCGCGGACCAGCCGGACGATCTTGTCGAGCGAACCCTGCGGATCGTCCTCTTCCACGAAGTAGAAGTCCGACAGCTCGCCGCTCGGCGAAGGCTCGGGGAATTCGCCGTGCAGCACGGCATGCGCTGCCTGCACGATGCGGCTGCCGGACGCCTGGCGAAAGACTCGCGTCAGCCGGACGCAGGGGATCTGTTCCGACTCGATCAGGTCGGAGAGCACCAGCCCCGGTCCGACGGACGGGAGCTGATCGACGTCGCCGACGAGCACGATGCAACTCCGCTCCGGCAGCGCCGCGAAGAGCCTCCCGGCCAGTTCGACGTCGAGCATCGAGCATTCATCGATGACGAACAGATCGCCTTCGAGCGGATAGTTCGGCCCGCGGAGAAAGACGCCCTGTCGGGGATCGAATTCGAGCAGGCGATGAAGCGTCTTCGCCGGTTTGCCGGTCGTCTCCGTCAGGCGCTTCGCCGCGCGGCCGGTCGGAGCGGCGAGGGCGATCGCGCACCCCTCACGCTCGAACAGGTCGATCACGCACTTCACGAGCGTGGTCTTTCCGACGCCCGGCCCGCCGGTGACGATCAGCAGCTTCTGCGTCGCCGCGACGCGTAGGGCCTCGACCTGCGC
Source organism: Lignipirellula cremea (assembly GCF_056501455.1). Taxonomy (NCBI): domain Bacteria; kingdom Pseudomonadati; phylum Planctomycetota; class Planctomycetia; order Pirellulales; family Pirellulaceae; genus Lignipirellula; species Lignipirellula cremea. Next base: position 1,479,103 of record NZ_CM151415.1, on the reverse strand, counting down.
CTCGGCCAATTCCAGACCGAAACGCTCCTGCACCGCGGCGACGCGCTCGGCCGTCTTGCCCTTCTTTAGCGGCAGTCGACCCGACGTCAGCAGCCGGGCGACGTCCTCCGCGAGCACGCACTCGGCTTCATATAGCTCGGTGAGATAGACCCACTCGTCGCCCTCCGCCGCCTCGACGACCAGCTTACCTGCCTGCTTCAGATCGGCGAGCGCCGCGTCGATCTTCGCCTCGTCCGCCTCCAGCATCCGCGCGGCGGAGTCGAGCAGCTCGGGCCGCGGCGCCGCGCAGTGACCGCTCGACGCCCAGTCGGAGAGGACATGCATCAGCCCCGCGCGAAGTCGCTGCGGCGCGTCGCGTGCGATGCCCAGCTTCTGGGCCGCGGCGTCCGCCGTCTTGAAGCCGACGCCGCGGACCTCTTCCGCCAGCAGATACGGGTTGTCGCGGATCTTGGCGACGGCGCCCGATCCGAGGGTCTTCAGAATCTTCGCCGCGCGACCGGCTCCGCCTATGCCGATTTCGGCCAGGAACAGCCGCAGGTCGCGGACGCCCCGCTGTTCGTTCCAACTGTCGACGATCCGTTTGACGGTCTCCTTCCCCACGCCCTTCATGTGGAGCAGGAAGTCGGGCGACGTGTCGAGCACCTCCAGCGTCTGGTCGCCGAATTTCGCGACGAGTCGCTTGGCCAGTTGGGGCCCGATGCCGCGAACGCCTCCGCCGGCGAGATACTTTTCGATGCCGCTGGCGGATTTGGGCGGATAGGCGTTGAGCGTTTTCGCTTCGAACTGCCTGCCGAACTGCGGATGCTCGACCCAGCGGCCCTCGGCGTCGAAGGTCTCGCCGACGTCGACGCGAGCCAGACGACCCTTGACGGTGACGAGGTCCGCCTGCTTCGGCACGCGACACTTCAGCACGCAGAAGCCCGTCTCGGGCGCGTGAAACGCGACCCGTTCGATCTCGCCCGATAGCCGCTCCGCCGCCTGACTCATTCCGCTCCGTCCGACGCCTGAGCCGCTGGATCCTTGCCGAGGTAACCGGGAATTCTATCCGCTGACGGCGAGTCGGGACGCCCCGACTTCGCCCGAAGCCGCGACGGCGGACGGAGATCGCGTCAAGAACCGGAACGATCATGCCGAGTCCGCTTGTAGCCAGCGCTACATTTCCGACGCGCGAACCGCCGCTGACGCTCGCCTGGGAAACGACCGATGGACGAGTTGAGCGAGAGCGTGCATGTTAGGGAACCGGCTGATCGTTTCGGGCGCGCTGCTGCTGACCGCTGCGCTGGCAGCCGGCTCCGTCCATGCGCAGTGGCGCGACTACGAAGAGACGCCTGGAACGCTGTTCCAATGGAGCGGCGGGTCGGGCGAAGAGGGAGGGCCAAATCTCGACGAGCCGCTCGTCACCGATCGACCCGACTTCACGGGGGCCAGTTCGACCGTCGGACGGGGCGTCGCGCAGCTCGAATTCGGCTACACGTACGGCTGGGACGACGACGGCGGCAAATCGGAAACGCATTCGTATCCTGAGACGCTGCTGCGAGTCGGGTTGCTGGCCGACTGGCTCGAAGCGCGCGTCGCCTGCAATCAGGCGCATGCCACCGCAGGCGGAACGACGGTCTCAGGCAGCGAAGATCTCTACGTGGGGGCGAACCTCGGACTGACGCCGCAGGACGGGTTCTTCCCTGAGATGGCGCTCATGCCGCAGATGACCCTGCCGACGGGATCCGACGCCTTCACGGCGGGCGAAGTTCTTCCCGGCGTGAACTGGCTGTACGGCTGGGATTTGTCGGAGACGATCTCGACCGGCGGCAGCTCCCAGATCAATCGAGCGATCGACGATTCGGGGGAAGGGTACGCCGAGTTCGCCCAGTCCTGGACGGTCGGATACTCCCTGACCGAACGGCTGGGCGCTTATACCGAGTGGTTCGCCTTTTTTCCGAGCGGGGCGATCGACGCGAAGCCGGAGCATTACTTCGACGGCGGCTTCACCTACCTCATTACCGACGACATCCAGTGGGACGTTCGCGCGGGCGTCGGCGTGAACGAAGCGGCGGAGGACTTCTTCGCCGGCGCCGGCCTGTCGATCCGCTTTCGCTGATACGCCGAGGCAGCATTCGATGCGGTCGCTCGTTAAGATAAGCCCTGCGTCTCCCACGCCCCTTCTCTCCTCAGCGAAATCTGCCGCGTTGCCGCCGGCGCCCTTCCCTCATGAGCACGTTGATCGTCGCGGTTCTGTCGTTCGTCGGCTTCCTGGTCGCCTACTACACGTACGGACGCTGGATCGCGCGGAAGGTGTTCGCGCTCGATCCGAACGCCGTCACGCCGAGCGAAGCGCTCGACGACGGCGTCGACTACGTTCCGACGCGGAAAAGCGTCGTCTTCGGGCACCATTTCACCAGCATCGCGGGAACGGGCCCGATCGTCGGGCCGGCGCTCGCCGTCTTCTGGGGCTGGCTGCCGGCGCTGCTGTGGGTGGTGTTCGGATCGATCCTGATCGGCGCCGTCCATGATTTCGGGTCGCTGGTGATCTCGATGCGCAACCGGGGGCAGACCGTCGGCGAGATCGCGGGTCGCCTGATTTCGCCGCGGGCGAAGTTGCTGTTCCTGTTAATTCTGTTTTTCGCCCTGACGGTGGTGCTGGCGATCTTCGGGCTCGTGATCGCAGGCATCTTCCGAGACTATCCCGAGAGCGTGCTCTCGGTCTGGATCGCCATGCCGATCGCGATCGGCGTCGGAATCTGGGTTCACAAGTTGAAGGGCAACCTGCTGATCCCGTCGGTCGGCGCGCTGATCCTGCTGTACGGGGCGATCTACGTCGGCGTGTATCACCTGCCGATCAAGATCGACACGGATCCGAACGCGTTCCTGAATCCGACCGTGATCTGGACCATGATCCTGATGGTCTACTGCTTCGCGGCGTCGGTCCTGCCGGTCTGGTTGCTCCTGCAGCCCCGCGACTACGTCAACAGCTTCCAGCTTTACGTCGCCCTCGCGGCCATGGTGGTCGGCATCGCCGTCGCGGGCCTCGTCGGCGGAGCCGAACTGGTCGGCACTGCGCCGGTCGTCGCGATCGAAGGGAACCTCCTCTCCGGCGGGCAGACGGCGCTGTTGCCCTTCCTGTTCATCACGATCGCCTGCGGAGCCTGCAGCGGATTTCACTGCCTGGTCAGTTCGGGCACGTCCAGCAAGCAGATCGCCAGGGAGCCCGACGCCCAGCCGATCGGGTACGGATCGATGCTGATGGAAGGCGCTCTGGCGGTGATCGTGATCCTCGCGTGCTGTGCCGGCATCGGCATGGGCGTGACCGGCGCCGACGGAGTGAAGCTGGTCGGGCATGAAGCCTGGGCGTCGCAGTACGGTGACGGCTCGGCCATGATCGCGCCATCGAAAGCGACCGGCGTCTTCATCAAGGGAGGGGCGAACTTTCTGACGGCGATCGGTATCGACCTTCCCTTCGCGATCGGGATCGTCGCGACGCTGGTCGCCTGCTTCGCCGCGACGACGCTCGATTCGGCGACCCGTCTCCAGCGTTACGTGATCCACGAAATCGGCGAGACCGTCGGATTGAAGCCGTTGGGCAACAAGTACGTCGCGACGGCGATCGCGGTGGGGCTCGCCCTGTCGATCGCGCTCATGCGGGGACCGAACGCGGCGGACGGAACCCTGGCCGCGTACGGCACGGGCGGGCTTCTGCTGTGGGGCCTGTTCGGAGCCACCAATCAGCTTCTGGCGGGCCTCGCCTTCATGGTCGTGGCGTTCTATCTCTGGCGTCGCAACAAGCCGATCGCCTTCGTCGCGATCCCGATGGCGCTGATGCTGGTGATTCCGGCATGGGCGCTCGCGGTGCAGCTCTTCGATCCGGAGACCGGCTTCCTGGCGAAGGGAAACTACCTCCTCTTCGGCTTCGGCATCTGCATCACGGCCCTCCAGATCTGGATGATCGTCGAGGGACTGCTCGTGTTTCCGAGGGCGCGAGGCGTGCTGGAGCCGCAACTGGCTCCGCTCCCCCAGCCGAAGCACGTACCCCCTGTGACGGTTACCGGAGTCTGATCTACGCTGCGCTTCGGCGAACGTAGGTCTGCCGCGGAAGCTTCTTCGCCGAAGCGAGGAACTGCTCCAGCGTTCGCGCGGGGTGATGTCGCCGGCGCCATTCGTCGGCGAACGCGACGGCCTCGCCGCGGTAATGGTCGTAATTCGCGAGCATCTCGCGAACGAGTCGCCCGATCTGGTCGTCATCGGCGGCGATCAGACCGAACGTTCCGAGGGGCAGCGCCTCGCCGTCGGCTGCGAACGTCGAAACCTCGCTCGGACGAATAAGCAGCTTCGCGTCGTCGAACGCGTTGTGCCAGGTCAGCCGGACCGACTTCGTCGTTCGGGGAATTCTGAACAGGGCGATCGCTTCGTCGGCATCCTTCGGTCGACTGCCGCAGGATCGCTGCACGCTCAGGCTCTCGCCCGCTTCGTCGAACGCGGCCAGCTCGACCGTGACGTAGGTTCCCGTCTCGCAGGCCGGCCAGTCGAACGTGACCGCCGCCAGATCCGCCTCGCCGGCGACGGGCAGGGTGCGCGTCGCGGGCGAAGCGCTTCCGCCGCACTCCAGGCGGTCGGAACCGCTGGGGGTGAGCCATTCGTGGGGAACCAGATCCCGCTGCGGATGCCGGGCCAGGATCTGTCGCGCCCGCTGATCGATCGAGGGCTGCACCTGTTCCGAAAGCCAGCAGCCTGCCGGCACGATCACGGGCAGCCCCGTGCAAAGGTAGTCGGTCAGCACGCCCGATCGCCGCGCGTAGTACCGCCGGCGGTCGTGCAGGAACAGGCCGACGTGCGCGCCGGCGATCAGGTCGCGATAACCCTCCATCGGCAGCGGATGGGGCGGGTAGACGACGGGCTGGACATTCGCGGCAGGCTGGGCGGGCAGCGCGACGGAGAAGCCGAGCTTGCCGCTCTGCACGACGAGCTGCGCGGTGCCCTGTTCGAGACAGTCGGTCCAGAGATCGGCGGCGATGCGATCCAGCCGGGACTGACCCTTTTCGCGACGAATGCCGCCTCCCATGAGAATTCGCTTCGGCCCCGCCGTCTGCGTCAGCCGGGGCGGAGCGAGTTCCGGGTTCATGGGATAGGCGAGCGCCTGGAACGGCGCGACGCCCAGCATCTCGTACTGCCGCTGAAGCGTCTCGTTCGAGGCGTAGAAGTTCAGCGAATGATTCCGGAGCGTGCGACAGGCGTCGCCCATCGTCGCGGCCATCCAGTCGAACAGCGCTCGCTGTGCGGGAAGCTCCGTCTCCGGACCTTCCAGAATGTTGAAGTGGAACAGCAGATGCCAGTCGACGGAAACCGCGCCGGACAGTTCAGGCAGCACGCGTGAGAGCGAGATGACCTCGAACTCGCTGACCGTCGGCAGGATCATCTGATCGCCCGGTTGCGGGGAGACGCTCCGCCAATAGGCGGCGATCTCCGACGCGAAGCGATCGAGCCGGACGTCGCGGCGGCGGCGATACCAGGCGTTCGACGCCAGGCGGGCGGGCGTCTTCAGGAGGCTCTTCAGCGATCGCTTCGGCTTCGAACAGCCGAGTCGCGCCAGCAGTTTCTCCCCGCCGTGATGGAGCGAATGGCGGTTATAGGCGTGATGGCGGAAGCAGGGATGAACGGTCCATCCTTCCGGCACGGCGCCCAGATCGCGGAACTTGCGATTCGTCGCCAGCCGGATCTGGAAGTCCTGCTCCGCGGCGACGCTCAGGACGTGGCTCGCGAAATCGAAATGGTGGTCGCCGACGTAGGAAAGCGACGGATCGATCAGATGGATCGTCGGCATGACGAGGCGGACTCCATTCCGCAGGCGCACGAAGAATCTCGGGCAATCGGCGGGGAGTCTACGCGATAAGAACGACCGGCGTCACTAGCGATTCCTGCGATCGGTCGCCCGCCGCATGGCCGTGCCGGCAGACCGATCAGCGATCTCTGTGAACCGATTCGCTGGCAGCTTCGTACGGGAAGCTGGACGACCGGCGGCGAACTCAAGAAGCGCCGGTTCGGAATCGGTCCCAAGGTCCGAAAGGAGATCGATGGTCAGGATGTTCCGAGGGCGATGGGCCGCGACGGGCTTCTTTTTCGCTTGTCCCGGGGCCGTTCTGGCATGCTGCCGAGGATACACGCCTCCTCCGCCGCTCTACTGGCAGGATTTCGCCTTCGACTGGCAGCCTCGTCCGGCGGTTCAGCCCGAATCGTTCGTCGAACTGGACGCCGCGTTCCTCTCGAAACTGATTCCCGGTCAGATGGCGACTCCCGCCCCTGCCGTCGACGCGAAGCGGAACGATCGCGACACTGGCTTTCGCCAGTCGATGGAGCCTTTCGCGACGACCGAAGCCTTCCCGTCGCATCTGGACGGAGCCCTGATCGACGTGACGGGCGAGACTGCGGGAATGCAAGCCTGCAGCGAGGCCATCGTCGCATTCGAGCGGGCCGTCGAATCGCATGCCCAATGGCTGATTCCGGCAGCCGACGAAGATGCGCAGCCGTCGGAAACAAACGACCGATCCCCGTCCCGTGCGACTTGCTTGTCGCTGACGGGAGAGGTTTGGGAACTCGCGGATCCGACGGAGGAAGTTCTCACCGCCCAGCGCTGGCTGCTCGACGCCGAGGCGAACGTCGCCCCGCGGCGGCGGCTCGTATTCGACGATCCATCGTCGGAAGCGAACCGGATCGGCTCGATCAAGTTCGACCTGCTCGACTCTTCGCGTCCGACGGCGACCGTGCAGCGACTCTGGCCGAAGCGGCCGATCCTGACGACGCTGGTCGTGACTTACTTCGACCGCGGGCGATGCGGCGGAACAGGCGACTCGGGAGAGCCGCTGGTGCATCGGATCCCGCTCGACCTGATGGCGAGCGAACCATGACGAACGGCTTCGCGATCGATGCTGTTCCGATCGCTGACTTACTTCGAGAAACCTCGTACCTGGGTGTTCGAAAAAGGGCGACGTCGCCTGGCGGGGGCGCGCGGTCGTCGTGGGCCTGTCACGAGTCGAGGAGCCTAGGATTTCGACTGCGACGCCTGGGCCGGCGATTATCCCCGCCAGATGAACGATAGGCGCTGTCCACCTGAGAAGGCGACACTTTTCTTTCGTCGCGGGCGACTACTCTTCCTCGCGCAGGTAGTCGCCGCGAACAAGCCGGCGCACGATCCACGCCGAGATGCCGAGACAGACGATCGACATGACGAAGCAGGCTGCGGGATAAAGAACCCGCAGCCAGAGCGCGTCGCCTGCCCAGCCGTAGAGGATCTGCGTCACGCCGATGACGATCAGCCCGACGAAGCCGGCGAAGAACCGGAACGCCAGCCACGCGGCGCGGAGCGGCAGCGCTACAAATTCTCGCAGACCAGGTCGCCGACTTCCTTCGTGCCGTGGCCCATCCTGCCGGCGGCCTGGGACTTCATCTTCGTCCCGGTCACCGTGCGGATCGCCTGGTTGATCCGGGCGGCAGCCTTCGGCTGACCCGACTGTTCGAGCAGCATCTCCATCGCGGCGATCGCGGCGATGGGGTTGATGACGTTCTGGCCGGTGTACTTCGGCGCCGAACCGCCCATCGGTTCAAACATGCTGACGCCGCCCTTGTCGGGATTGATGTTCCCGCCGGCGGCGACGCCCATGCCGCCCTGAATCATGGCGCCGAGGTCGGTGATGATGTCCCCGAACATGTTCGTCGTGACGATCACGTCGTAATACTCGGGGTTCTTCACCATCCACATGCAGCAGGCGTCGACGTGGTTGTAGTCGGCCTTGACGTCGGGATACTCCTTGGCGACGTCCTGGAAGGTCCGCCACCACAAGTCATGCCCGAAGGTCAGGACGTTCGTCTTGGCGACGAGCGTCAACATCTTTCCCTTCGGGTTGTTCCGCTTGCGGGTGAATTCGAACGCCCAGCGGATCGCCCGCTCGCAGCCCTTGCGGGTGTAGATGGCCGTCTGCGTGGCGACCTCGTCCGCCGTGAACTTCTTAAGGAAGCCGCCGATTCCGGCGTACATGTCCTCGGTGTTCTCGCGGACGACGACGAAGTCGATGTCTTCCGGCTTCTTGTTCGCCAGCGGCGACTCGACGCCGGGATAGAGCTTCACCGGGCGAAGGTTGATGTACTGGTCAAGCGCGAAGCGGAGGGCAAGGAGCAGCCCCTTTTCCAGCACGCCCGGCTTCACGTCGGGATGACCGACGGCTCCGAGGAAGATGGCGTCATGCTTCTTGAGCGTTTCGACGCCGTCCTCGGGCAGGATCACGCCGGTCTTCAGAAACTTTTCGCCGCCCCAGTCGAGGTGGTTGAGCTCGTACTTGAACGATTCGAGCTTCGAAACGGCGTCGAGAACCTTCAGCGCCTCGGCAGTGACCTCGGGGCCGGTACCGTCGCCGCCGAGTACGGCGATTTTCAGCGTGTCGCTCACTAGCGCTAACCTTGCATGACCACGGGAGGGGAGGCGAGTCGCCCCCGCACCGGTCGCGCAGGGTTCGCCGACAGCGGACGTGCAGCCGGCGCCGTCCGCGGAAAGCGCGGAATTCTAATCAGGGACCGGAGGGGCCACAAGTTGACCTCCTCCTGGCTCGACCAGCGGCAGGCCGTCCCGGACGGCCCGATCAGCGGCGTTTGCGTTTACCCCGCTGCGAGTCGTAGGTCCCGTAGACGTACGCGTAGTACGAGTAGGCCGCCGCTTCGTAGGCGTCGTAGTCGCCCGTCATGCCGTAGGCCTCCCACGCGTAATACTGCGCGTAGTAGCTGTAGAGCGTCTGGTAGCTGCGATACGTCAGGTAGGGGCCGAGCTGCCTTTGGAAGTTGCGGTCGTAGCGGATCGACTGGGCGTAGGCGTCCAGGTAGATCGCGTAGTAGGCCCACGCGTACGAGTAGGCCGCGTACGCATCGTTCGGCTGCTTTCCGTACCAGTCGACCGTGTTCGTCCAAGCGGCGCTGGTGAGATAGGACGTGGTCGGACCGAGCGGTCTAGCATCGATCACGCGCGGGTCCGAGGGGCGAGGCGGCCGCGGATCGGGACGCGGATCGGGGTCGGGGTCCGGATCGGGATCCGGGTCTGGGTCGGGATCCGGGTCTGGGTCGGGATCCGGATCGGGGTCCGGGTCGGGGTCAGGATCCGGATCGACTCCGCTCGCGACGCGGAACGAATCGTCCGCGATCAACTGGCCCGCGACGCGCAGCTCGACTCGCCAGCGACCGACCGGCGCATTGCGCGGCAGCGGTCGGTTGAAGTCGAGGAATCCCCAGTTCAGGCGCCGGGAAGCGAACGAACCGACGAAGAACTGCGTTCCGTCGGGACGAAAGAGCCGGTATTCGACGTTCTGCCCTTCCGCGAGCCCGGTCACCATGGCCCAGAAGTAGGCCGTGGGAAGCTTGCGACCGTCGCCGTCGCCGAGATAGATGATCGCGTCGTCTTCGACGCCCTCGACGTAGTCCTCGTCGCGGAGCCTCCGGTCGGAAACGCCGAAGTCGAGAACGCCCAGCGCGTCGCCCGTGTATTCCGGGACCGTCGCCCAGAAGCGGCCCGCCTGGAGCAGCGTCTCGATCGGGACGCCGTTCTCGGTCACTTCGAAGTAGAGGTGCGGCCAGTACGAGGGGCCCGAACTGCCGACGAACCCGATCCGCTGACCTGCGAGTACGAGGTCGCCCGGGGCGACGGTGACTGAATCCTCGCGAAGATGGTAATAGCCGGTGGTGATGCCGCCGAGATGTTCGATGACGACGTAATTGCCGTCATCGACGGCGTCCGCAGGATCGGTTATGCGATCGGGGAAGCCGTCGACCGCGTCGAGCACGACGCCGTCCATTACGGCATAGACGGGCACGCCCTCGTCCTGGGCCAGGAAGTTCCGGATCAGGAAGTCGAGGCCCTGCTTGCCGTCGCTGGTGAACAGGCCGCCGCGGTAATCGGCGATGCCGGGTCCGCTGTCGAGATCGAAGTACTCGACGATCGCCCAGTCGCGTCCGGCGACGCCGCCGATCGGGCTGACGAACTGCTGAACCTGCGCAAGAAGCGTAGAGGTCGTCGTGAGCCAGAGCGCGACGACGCCGATGCCGTACGCGACGGCGCCGAAGGCGAATCGATTCTTAGTCATAGAACGCGTCCCGCAGAGAGGGGAAGCGGTCGCAGCCTGACCGGCTCTAGCCCCGCGGCGAGCCGGCGTTTACGTCGAACGCGGGCGCGAACAGGGGCGAACCGTCAGCCGAGCAGGCGGCTGCCGATCTGATAGGTCACCAACGCTCCAACGTATGCGAGCGCCGTCATGTACGCAAAGCAAAAGACGGGCCAGCGCCAGCTTCCCGTCTCGCGGTAGACCACCATCAGGGTCGCGCCGCACTGCGCACAAAGAGCGAAAAAGACCATGATCGACAGCGCCACGGGCAGCGTCACCAGTTTTCTTCCGTCGTCATGTTTCGCCCGATCGAGTTCCGCCCGCAGCGACGTATCGTTCTCGTCGACGTCGCCCCCCAGGCTGAAAATCGTCCCGAGCGTACCGATGACGACCTCCCGGGCAGGGAACGAGGCGATCGTCGCGACGCCGATGCGCCAGTCCCAGCCGAGCGGTTCGACCGCAGGCTCGATGAAGTGTCCCATCCGCCCGAGGAAGCTCTTCTCCAGCAGTTCGCCCCGGAACCGGTTCGCGTTCAGCGCCAGAGCCTCCCGTTCGGCTGTCCTGGCGTCGATCTCGGGCGTCGTCGGACGGACCGGCTCTTCGCCTTCGACCGGCGCGAGAACCTTCTCGCCTGACTGAACCAGCCGTGTTTCTTCGGCGACGGTGGCCGCCTCGATCTCGGCGTCGATCTGGCTGATGCGCCTTTCGAGGGCCAGCAGGCCCGAGCGATCGCCCGGAAAGTATCCGAGCGCCCAGATAACGATCGTGGTCGCGAAGATCAGCGTTCCCGCGCGGACGACGAACGCCTGGCACTGTTCGTAGACCCGGCCCAGCACGACCCGCCAGGAGGGAAGGCGGTACTCGGGCAACTCCATCACGAAAGGCGCCGAGAATCCGCGGAAGATGGTCCAGCGCAGGATCGCCGCGACTGGCACCGCGACCACGGCGCCGACGCAGATCATCGCGAACATGACGATTCCCTGCAGGCCGAGCAGGGTCCAGCTCATCCCGAAGACGTCGATCTCCAGATACCGACGGTCGGGCACGAACGCCTCGACGAACAGGATATAGACCGGCAGTCTGGCCGAGCAACTCATCAGCGGCGCGATGAGAATCGTCAGCATCCGGTCGCGGTACGAATCGATCGTCCGCGTCGCCATGACGCCCGGGATCGCGCACGCGAACGACGACATCAGCGGCAGGAACGACTTGCCGGAGAGCCCCACCGCGGACATCAGGCGGTCCATCATGTAGGCCGCCCTCGGCATGTAGCCGGAGTCCTCCAGAATGGCGATGAACAGGAACAGCAGCGCGATCTGCGGCAGGAAGACGAGCACGCTCCCCACGCCGCCGATGATCCCGTCGACGACCAGACTCTGCACCGCGCCGGCCGGCAGAAATCCGCCGACGAACTCGCCCGCGATTCCCTGCACTTCCTCGAAGAGCGCGATCAGCGGCGAAGCCCAACTGAAGATCGTCTGGAACACGACGAACATCGTGACCAGAAACACGACCGGCCCGATCAGCCAATGGGTCAACAACCCGTCGAGACGATCGGTCAGCCTGCTCGCGGGGCGTTCGTCGCGGGACACGACCTGCGCGACGATCTTCTGTGCCCAGGCGTAGCGCGACTGGGCCTCGATCGATCCGAGGTCGAAGCCCGCCTGCGTCAGTCGCGCTCGGGCGGCGCGCAGGTCCTCCTCGAACGGGGCGCCGAGGCGCGAGGCGAGGAAGCGTTCGGTCTCGCCCTTTTCGTCGAGGATCGCCCGCTCGAACAGATAGTACGGCGTGTCGGCCCGATTCGATTCGGCCCGATTCGATTCGGCCCGATTCGATTCAGATTGTGCGGCGCGCAGGCGCTCGGTCTCTTCCACGATCTGCCGGGGCAGGGCCGAAGGCGCGGCAATGCGGCGCTCGGTCAGCGTTCGCCGCACGGCCTGCTGCAGGTCGTCCAGACCCCGCCCGGTATTCGCGGAGGTGAAGACGACGGGCGCTCCGACCGCGCCCTCCAGCGCCTTGGCGTCGATGCTGATGCCGGCTGCTTCGGCGCTGTCCGCCATGTTCAGGATCAGGATCGCCGGCTTGCCGGTGTCCAGAATCTGGCTGAACAGAAACAGGTGGCGTTCGAGATTGCTGGCGTCCGCGACGCAAAGCGCCAGATCGACGTCCCCTTCGCCCGGCAGCATGCCGAGCAGGACCTCGACCGCGATCAGTTCGTCCTTCGATCGCGGCGACAGGCTATAGGTGCCGGGCAGATCGACCAGCTCGACGCGGAGGTCGTCCCAGCGGGCGTAGCCGATCTTCTTCTCGACGGTGACGCCGGGGTAGTTCCCGACCCTCGCGTTCATTCCGGCCAGAGCGTTGAAGAGCGTACTCTTGCCCGTGTTCGGATTGCCGACCACGGCGATGCGAACGCTCCCCTTGCGCTCGCGCAACGGAGAAGATGGCTCGGCGGCGAGAGACATGGCAGGCAGGTGGGGGAAGTCCGCCGGAAGCAGGCAGCGAGAGGCCTTCGTTCGCGTTCAGGAGGCCGCGGCTTCTCGCGGATCGTGCGCTCGCTGAACTGCGCGATCGGCGAGATCGGACTCGGACGAGTCCGGCTCCAGAAGCACCCGGCAGGCCTCGGTGCGACGAAGGGCGAGCCGGAATCCGCGAACGAAGTAGATCGAAGGATCGCCGAGGGGCGCCGTTCCTGCCCGGCGGACGATCTGCCCCGCGAGAAGTCCCATATCGCGCAGGCGACGGGACACCGCGTCGTTGCCTTCGACGCCGGCGATGCGAGCCGTGGCGTCTCGAGGCAGATCAGCGAGCGTGGCGGGAGGGGGGGAGGTCACGGAGCGGATGCTAAGGGCGATATCGGACGAATGCCGCAATCTAAGTCAGTTGAGACTTAGTTGCAATAGCCGGATATCGCCCGCTCTCCCGCTTCGTCTCGTGTTCAGTAGCCCCGAATTCGCACGAGCTCCGCGCGATTGGAGTCGATGCGAGCCTGGACGGCCGCACGCTCCGTGAGAAGTTGTTGTTCCGCCGCCTCGGCGCCGACTGAGAAGAGGATGCCGAGCAACTGATTGCCGGGGGTCTCTCCGCCCTGAGCTTCGACGTTGCCGATTCCTCTGCCGACGCGGCATCCTAGAATCGCGGCGTCGATCTCGACCAGTTGCTCCTCGTCTCGCTCGATGGCGGCGACGAGCTCCGAAGCCGGATCCGCGAAATTCCACAACGGCGTGTCGAACGAGGGCGCCTCCGTTTCGGCAGTCGCCGGCTCGACGTAGGTCGGTTCGGTGTACGTCGGGTCCGTATACGTCGGTTCGACGTAAGTGGGAGCGACCGCGTACGGGTCCGGCGAATAGGACGTCGGGACGTAAGGCTCGGGCGCGGAGTAGGTGTCGATCGGCGTCGAATAGCTCGCCGAGCTGTAGTCGGACCCGAAAGAGGAACCGTACGGATCGCTCGTCGACGAGAAGGAGTTATAGGCGGGGCCGTACTCGTCGGCTCCGGAGTCGCCGCCGGACGACAGGACGAAGAGCAGGCCGCCGCACGTCAACAAACCTCCCGCCGCGATCACGGCGGCGACCGCAGGGACGATCACCCAAAATGCGGACGAAGACTTTCCCCGAGTCGCAGGGGGCTCGGGAAACGGCGGCTTGGTCTCGACCGGCGTCGCGCTCGCACGGGAATCGATTGCGATGGACGTCGAAGGTCGCGGGGAAGGCCCGGCCTCCAGCAGGACGGGGCTATCTTCTTCGACCACGAATTCGATCGCGGAGCCGCACGCAGGGCAGGGCTTCGTTTTCTTTCCCGGCCCGCCACGGTAGACCATCCGACGAGAACACTTACCGCAGGCGATTTCCATGTCCACGGGGGTCCCTCTCCCGAATGGGGGGCAGATCACTCTCGAAGCATAAATAATTTCGCCGCGAAACGCTGTATCTTGAGAGCAGGATTTCTGAATCTTGATCTTCGCCGCTCCTGGCCCGCATGCGCGATGCGATGAACCGCCGGCTTCCGACCACCCTGACCGATTACGTGTTTTGGCTGATCAACCCGGCGTTGATCATGCTGCTGCTCGATTCGTTCACGTTCTACCTGCTGGAGGCCCATTACGACGGCGAACACAAGCTCCGCCTGCTCTGGGCGTTCGCCTTCTACAACATGGGCATCGTCGCCTGCGCACGGATCTCGCTGATCGAGGGAGCAAGCGCGGCGGAGTATCTCGCGATTCCGCTCATCGCGTCGACGATGGTCGTCGTCGGCTTGCTCTCCGGATCGCCGTTCGCGTTTCTGCTGATTTTCGTGATGGCGTTTCTGGCCTTTCGTCTGGCGAAGAACACGACCATTCTCGACGACCGTGACGAGGCGAGCGCGATGGGCCTCGTCGGGCGGATCTTCGCCGGGACGACGCAGAAGCAGCGCGACGCGAAGGCACGCAGGGCGGACGGCGCTGGCGAATCCAGCGAAGCTGCCGCGAACGCCTCCGTGCAGGCGGCGATCGATGCGGAAAACGAGGGGCCGGCGACGCCGTTCTCGCGCTTGATGGCACGGATTCGCGGCAAACGGGTGGACGAGACGCCCGGGCTGTCGATCCTGTACGCGACGCCCTTCACGCTGATGGCGATGGGCCTGTCGTCCTGGTTTCTGCCGCCGGAGAGCCGGACCTACGCCCACTTTCTGCTGGCCCTGCACTTGGGCTGCGCACTGACGTTGCTCGCGACGGCGACGTTTCTGAATCTGCGCCGCTACCTGCGGCAGCGGATGATCCAGATGCCGGAGCGGATGAGCGGCGTCTGGGTCACGAGCGCCACGCTGATGCTCGTCGGCGTATTGCTCGTCGCGATGATCCTGCCGCGTCCGGGACTGGTCGAACCGCTGCGGAGCGAACTGTTCGCCGCGGGGAGCGATTGGCTCGACCCCTCCGACTGGGCCATGCCGTGGGACGGAACCAGGGGCGAAGCCGATTCACGATCCTCCGGAGGCGAGCAGGATCCGCAGGATATTGAAGGGCAGGGCGGCCAGAGTTCCGAGGATTCTGCCGCGGGCAATTCCTCGGGCGAAGGCCAACCTGCCGAGAAAGGCGAAGGGGGCGGCGCTCCAGGCGGAACGACCCCCGGGCGACAAGGCGAGGGGAGCGGAGGAGCAGGCACGCAAAGCGGCTCCTCCGGATCGACCTCGGGCGGTTCCGAGGGCAGCGAATCAGGAGGCGGCGACTCGAACGGTCAGCCATCGGAACCCCAGCGCCCGGGGTCCGCCGCGGGATCGCAGGCGGACCCCGCGTCGCCCGAGAGCGGCTCTTCCGGCGAACGTTCGGAGTCGGGAGAAGCTTCCCCGGCGGAACCTTCTCCGGACGGCGCTGCCGCGGCGCCGCCTGCCGAGCAGGGCGATCCCTACTCCAAGGTTTTTCGCGATTACGCCGAGGCTCAGCAGGAGCAGCAGGATCGTTTTCTCCAGACCGTGACGTGGGAGAAGTTCTTCGCGACGCTGCGCTGGCTGCTGATGTTCGTGATCTGGATCGCGGCGTTCCTGGGCGCTGCCTACCTGGTCTGGCGCTACCGCGAGATGATCTTCGCCGGGCTCGAGCAGTGGTGGCGGCAACTTCAGGAGTGGTTCGCCCGCGTCCTGCGATGGGGCGATCCGGCGGCGCTGGCCTCAGATGGCCCGGGCGCAGTCGCCGCTCGGCCCGCTCGACCTTTCTCGGCATACGTCGATCCGTTCCGCTCAGGCGCCGCAGCGCAGTGGAATCTCCGCGACCTGCTGGCCTATTCGCTGGAGGCGCTCGACGCCTGGTCGCGCGAGCGACAGTTTCCTCGCGGCCAGGGAGAAACTCCGGGCGAATTCGCCTCCCGCCTGGCGCTTCGCGAGCCGGCGACGCACGCGTCGGTCGTGCCCTTCGCGAACGTCTACTCCCAGGCGGCGTTCGCGCCGGACGGCCCGCCCCAGAACACGGTAGAGGTCGTGCGCGGCCTCTGGAACTATCTCGCGATGTCCTCCGGTAACTTCGGCGGTTCCGCCGGCGCGGCTCCTCCGCCGGGAACGCCCGCCCTGCGACCGACCGCCGCGCCTCCCGCTCCGCCGCGACAGTGACGTTGCCCCTGAGGCTGCGGTGACTGAAAATGGAGGCGACCCGTTCCTGTTACAACACGGACCTGCAAGGTGTGCGGGTTGCTGGAGAGGTTCGGGTGCCACTGGCTCCGCCAGTGCCGAATCTGGATCGATCGTCCAACATGGCCGACCGGGACGCCAGGTCCGGCACTGGCGGAGCCAGTGGCACCCCGCTGATGTCACCGATTTTGGCGCATCGCTGTACTATTCGCCTGTTTTGCCACGATCCTTGGAAGCGCTCTTTCGATCTGGCCGCGCTCAGGAAAGCTCTGTGGAAATCCGTCGCAATCCGACCCGTTCCGTTCGCATCGGCTCGATCTCGATCGGGGCGGCCCATCCGATCGCCGTGCAGAGCATGACGGCGACGCATACGCAGGACGTCGACGCGACGGTCGGCCAGATCGAGGCCCTGCATGCCGCCGGCGCTGACGTGGTCCGCGTGGCCGTCGACAGCAAGAAGGACGCCCAGGCGCTGGCCGAGATCCGCAAGCGGACGAAGGCCAACCTCTCCGTCGATCTGCAGGAGAACTATCGCCTGGCGGAGCTCGTCGCGCCGCACGTCGACAAGATCCGCTACAACCCCGGCCACCTTTATCACCATGAGCGCGAGAAGCCCTGGCAGGAGAAGGTCCGGTACCTCGCCGGCGTCGCGGCGGAGCACGACTGTGCGATCCGCGTCGGCGTGAACTGCGGCAGCGTCGATCCGGCGAAAAAGGAGAAGTTCGACCACGACGACTCGATCAGCCCCATGCTGGAGAGCGCCTGGGAGCACTGCGATCTGCTCGATTCGCTCGGCTTCACGCGATTCGCCGTCAGCCTGAAGGACTCCGACCCGCGGAAAGTCGTCGAGGTCAATCGTCGCTTCGCCGAGGTCCGTCCCGACGTGCCGCTGCACCTGGGCGTCACGGAAGCGGGCATGCCGCCCGACGGGATCATCAAGACCCGCATCGCGTTCGAGCAACTGATCAGCCGGGGGATCGGCGACACGATTCGCGTCTCGCTGACGGTCCCCAATCCTCGCAAGCCCGAAGAGATCGAGGCGGGTCGCAAGATCCTCGAAGACGTGCGCGAAGGCCGCGTTCGTTCGGTCGTCGACTACGGCCTGTCGACGCTGAACATCATCTCCTGCCCCAGTTGCTCGCGGGTCGAGAACGAAGCCTTCGTCGACCTGGCCCAGGCGGTCAAGGAGATGACGCGGTACGCCTCCGACTACGCGATCACCATCGCCGTGATGGGCTGCCGGGTGAACGGCCCGGGCGAGACCGACGACGCCGACCTGGGCCTCTGGTGCGGGCCCAACTTCGTAAACCTGAAGAAGGGCGAAGCCTCCCTCGGCGCCTACCCCTACGACGCCATCCTCCCCAAGCTTCGCGAAGAGCTCGACAAGATCATCGAGGCGAAGCAGGGTGCGGCGACGACGTGATTCGCGCGACTCGCGGTGCGTCTCACCCCTGCCGTTTCACCATGGCTTCGACCCATACCGGCACGAAGGGGATGATGCACCCTTTGGAGACGGGCCAGTCGCGATAGAGGCCGATTCGCTCGCCGATCGCGACGGCGCGTGCGCGAAGGTCGGCGTGGTGGATTCCGATCGCGGCGAGGGTGTTGTTCATCGTCCATTGGACCTCCGGCTTGGCCTTGGGCATCTCCTGCTCGATGCGGTCGAGCAGCGCCGGCAGGTCGAGATCGTCGACGACGCCCTTGTTGATGCGGCTGGCGGTCAGGTTCCAGCCTGCTCGTGCGGCCCATCGATCCTTCGCCTTCATCCACTTCCCGCGCAGCGCTTCCTTGTCAGGGTGCTGCGCGACGACGTAAGCGTTCAACCAGTCGGCGACCTGAGTACAGGTGGTGGAACGGGTCAGCCGGTCGAGTTCGTCCGCCGAGAGCGCCTGGGGCTTGGCGATCAGCGTGGCGAGAAGCTGGGCTTCGACGTTGCCGGTCGCCCAGAGCTCGAGCGCGAGCGCGTGGTCCGACTTGATCTCCTTGGCGATCGTGCGAAGGTCGCCTAGCTTCACGCCGAACTGATTGTCCGGGGCGCCCGCCTTCGCGTTGTGCGCCCGGCGGGCTGGGTCGCCGAGCGACTCGAGCCTTGCGAGGATTTCAGCGGTAGTCATGTCGACGATTGTAAAGGAGTCTCGACCGGTTTCTTACGAGGGGTCGCCACGACGCCGAGCGCGACAGCGACCAGCAGCGCGATCGGAATGACGACCTTGAACCAGAGGGGGTAGGGGAGCATCGCGAGGTTGAAGACCGCGCCCGCGAACAACAGCGCTCCGACGAAGAGCCCGCCCCAGCGGTTGCCGATGCGTCCGGCGACCCAGACGCTGGCGAACGCGGTGAAGCCCCACATCGGGACGACCGTCGCCAGGACCCAGGCGGGATACCGTGCCACATGTGCGCAGACTTCCTCCGTCGTTCCCTGAAAGTCCGACGGCAAGGGATGCACGACGGCGCTGAAGCCCTCGACCGTGATCAACAGGGCGAACGCCGTCGCGAGCGCGGCGACGATACCGAGAACGATTCTAAACGCGGTCATCAAGGATCCTATAACTCCGAAATACTGAGCGGCACGACCGTGATGAGGAACGCCGTCGGCAGCGGCGCTGAACGTGCTACCCCTTCGTATGCAGTTCGACCACGTCGCGATCTTCCACGAGGTAGTCGGCGCCGACGGTCATCATGCCGGGACGGGTGGCGCTCCAGACGCGGGCGGATTTGAGTTTCGCGGCCAGGTCATGGTGGAGCGCTTCGGCGACGTCGAGCAGCGTGCCGCCCCGTTTGACGACGACGGGCTTCGCATCGGGCTCCTTGCGAACGGGCGACTTCGTGTAGACCCGTACGACGTCGAGCGACTCGACGATCGCCGTCTTCAGCGCCTCCAGCCCCTCGCCGGTCGATGCGGAGACGTCCAAGCTGCGGAACGTCGTCGGACAGAGTTCCGCAAAGACCTCAGCTCGCGAGGCGAACTGCGGATCGTCGATTCCGTTGCGCACGAGGAACGCTCGCGTGAACGTCACGCCGACGTCGTGCTCGTCCAACCGACTCTCGATCGCGAGGCGGGTCTTGCTGATCGCGAAGCGGGCGAGGGCGGCAAGGGCGGCGTCGATTCCGTCGTCATCGAACAGGCCGACGACGAACAGGATCAGATCGGCGCCGCGGACCAGCGTCACCACGTCGGCGTCGAGGACGTCCTCCGTCACCGGCGGCGTGTCGACGATCTGCACCGGGACGTCGTCATGCTCCAGCATGCCGGGCAGCGGCTGACGGGTCGTGAACGGATAGGGGGCGATCTCCGGCGTCGCGCGGGTGAGGGCGGCGAGCAGCGAGCTCTTGCCCCCGTTCGGTCCGCCGATCAGGACGACGCGTCCCGCCCCCTGACGCGGCAGGCGGAAGCCGGTCGTTTTCTTCGGCGCTTTCGCGGCAGCTTCCGCGTCGGCCCGCGCGCGGCTGATCTTCGTTTTCAGATCGGCCTGCAACCGGTCGGTGCCCTTGTGCTTGGGCATCTCCCGCAGCATGACCTCCAGGCACCGCAATTCGTCGAGCGGCGACTCCGCACGGCGGTACGCCTCCTCGGCCTTGCGGTACTGGGGCGTCAGATTCGCGGCCATGCGAAAGGAGGGTCGCTCCGCGCGTCGAAGGAGTAGAATGAGTCGGTCGCCGAACGGGTCGCCGGTCCTCAGGATCCCGACCGAAGCGACCCAGTCTATTCCTCCGCCTTCCTGCCTGACAGTTCCCGCCGATGTCTCTTCGTCGATCGAACCCCGCGTCCGTCGCGCTCGCGACCGCGGTCTCTTTCGCCCTCGCCGCCTTTCCCGCGTTCGCTGCCGAGCCGGTGAACTGGCCGCAGTTCCGCGGGCCGAACCAGGACAACCGGGCGGACGACGCCAAGCTGCCCTTCGCGTGGGGCGAAGGCGATAACGTCGCTTGGAAGACGGCGATCCCCGGCAAGGGCTGGTCGAGCCCCGTGATCTGGAACGATCAGGTCTGGGTCGGTTCCGCCGACGAGGACGGGAAGAAATTCTACGCCGTCTGCGTCGACGTCGAGACAGGCGAGCTTCTCAAGAAGATCGACCTGTTCGAGGTCGCCGAGCCGGCGTTTTGCCATCCCATGAACAGCTACGCCTCGCCGACGCCGGTCGTCGAGGAGGGCCGGGTCTACGTCCACTTCGGCTCGTACGGCACGGCGGCGATCGACACCGAGACGTTCGACGTGCTGTGGAAGCGGAACGATCTCCCCTGCGATCACTATCGCGGCCCCGGTTCGTCGCCGGTCGTCTTCGAGAACCTGCTGATCTGCACCTACGACGGGTTCGATCTGCAGTACGTCGTCGCCTTCGACAAGAAGACGGGCGAGACGGTCTGGAAGAAGGATCGGGAGATCGACTATGGCAACGAGAACGGCGACTTCAAGAAAGCCTTTTCGACGCCGATCTTCGTGACCCGCAATGGACGGGTGGAGATGGTGAGCCCGACCTCGCGCGCGACGATCGCCTACGATCCCCGCACGGGCGAAGAGTTGTGGCGCGTGATCTATTCCGGCTTCTCGGCGACCGCGCAGGCCCTGCTGGACGACGACGGAACGATCTACATCAACACGGGCTTCGGCAAGGCCGAACTGCACAAGGTCGACGCGAGTCAGATTGAAGAGGGCAAGGCGAAGGTTCTCTGGGAACAGAAGAAGAACGTCGGGTCGAAGCCGTCGCAGGCCCTCGTGGGAAATCGCATCTACAACGTCTCGGACGGCGGCGTGGTCTCCTGCCTGGACGCCGAGTCGGGCGAAGAGGTCTGGTCCGATCGCCTGGAGGGTCAGTTCTCCGCGAGCGTCCTCTACGCCGACGGCAGGCTCTACCTATTCAATCATGAAGGCCAGGCGTTCGTTGTCGCCGCGAAGGACGAGTACGAACTTCTTTCGCGAAACGAACTGGAGAACGGCTGCCTCGCCTCGCCTGCGGTTCATGGCGACGCGCTGATCGTCAGGACGACGAAGCATCTCTATCGGATCGAGGAGTAGAACGATTAGCGACACGCTCGATCGGCGCCGCGGCTGCCTGCTGGGTCTGGCCGTAGGGGATGCGCTCGGGGCCGCGGTGGAATTCCGGCAGCCGGGACGTTTCGAACCGGTGGTCGACTATCGCGACGGCGGCCCGCACGATCTGGCGCCGGGCGAATGGACAGACGATACGTCGCTGGCGCTCGCTCTCGCCGACAGCATCGTCGAGGCGGGCTGGGATTTGAACGATCAGGCTGCGCGGTATCTCGCCTGGCGCCGGACGGGTCGGTACTCCGTCAACGGGCGCTGCTTCGACATCGGCAACGCCACGGCATCGGCGCTTTCACGCTTCGCCGTCAGCGGCGACGCCCGATCGTCCGGGGCAACCGATCGACGCTCGGCAGGCAACGGTTCGATCATGCGGCTTGCGCCCGTGCCGATCGCGTATGTCGACGACTTTCCTGCGGATCTCGAAACGCTGGCGCTGCGCGCGGGCGAATCGAGTCTGCCGACGCATGCGAGTCCGCAGTGCGTTTCGGCGTGCAGATACTTCGCCGTCGTGCTGGCCGGACTGATGCAGGGAATTCCGCGCGAGGCCGTGCTTTCGCCTGACTGGGAGCCGCTACAGCGCTTGCGCGCGATCGAGCCGCTGGACGAAGAGATCGACGAAGTCGCGAACGGTTCGTTCCGCCGGAAGTCCCCGCCTGAGATCGTCGGCAGCGGCTACGTCGTCCGCAGTCTGGAGGCCGCGCTCTGGGCGTTCCACGACGCCGCCGATTTCCGCGAGGCCGTGCTGCGGGCGGTGAACTTAGGCGATGACGCGGACACGACCGGCGCCGTCTGCGGACAACTCGCCGGAGCGTACTGGGGCGAGCGCGGCATCCCGCAGGAATGGCGCGACGGCTTGGCGCGACGCGACCTGATCGATCCCGTTTTGACTAAGCTGGTCGGTCGTCGATAACCCTCTCGAATCGATCGAAAGCGAACCGATGTCTCTCTCGAAAGCGCTCAGGTCGGCCGCTGTTCTCCTGACCGGCCTGTTGCCGACGCTCGTCAGCTTCGGCGCCGAACCGACGGGCGACGCGGAGGTCGTCACGCGCACGCCCGGCCTCGTCGGATTCTGGACGTTCGCCGAAGAGCCGGGCCAGCCCCACGTCTCGACCGGCACGAAGGAGTCCCATCCGCTGAAGGAGGTCGGAGGTTCGATCGCGCGCGTCGAAGGCGGTCCCTTCTCCGGCTTCTCCGCCGAACTGGACGGGAAGAAGTACTTCCGCATCCCGTACGCAGAAACCGGCGATCTGAACATCGCGGGACCGACGGCCCAGGTCAGCATGTTCGCCGTCGTGCGGATCGTGAACCTGAAGCAGAGCCGGACGATCGCCGGGATGTGGACCGAAGGGAAAGGCGCCAACGACGACAGCGGCACGCGGCAGTACGCGTTATTGATGAACATGCCGACGTACGGCGGCAACCGGCAACTGGTCCCCCACATTTCGAGCGAAGGGGGCGTGACCCGCCGCGCGGACGGCTCGGCCTTTCCCTGGTGCTGCGACTATGCGGCCAGCGTGTCGGAAGTTCCCGAAGAGGAATGGTGCACCCTCGGTTTCACTTATGATTCGAAATGGATCACGGCCTACGTGAACGGCGTCGCGGAACCGCGAGAGCTCGATCCGAAGGCCGACAGGCGAACCGATCGGTACTTCACGAACGAAGGACCCGACGGCGGCGACCGGGGGATGAACCCCTACTATCACGGTCGCGGCATCTTCCAGTACGACGCGGAAAAGCATGCCGCGACGAAGCCGTGCGGCGGGTCGGACTTCACCGTCGGCGCCCGGTACGCGGTCGGCTCCATGCTGGGCGAAGCGACGATCGGACGCTTCGGCGGCCTGGCCGTCTTCGACCGGGCGCTGACCGCGGAAGAGATGCAGGCGCTGCACGACGCCGCGGGGATCGAGAAGCTTCAGGCCGAGGACGGCGAATGATGACGCGCTCGATCGGAGGGATTGCGATGCGCCTCGCGATCGCCGGCTGGCTTGCCTGCGCCCTTGGTTCCGCCGCGCTGGCCGAAGACTGGCCCCACTTTCGCGGCCCGAATCGGAACGGCGTCATCGAGGAGCCCTCCGGCTTCGCGGACGGACGATGGCCGCTGCAGGAAGCGTGGACGGTCGAAGTCGGCGAGGGATCGTCGTCGCCGATCGTCATCGACGGGCGACTCTTCACGATGGGCTGGCGCGACGGCGAAGACCGCGTCGTCTGCCTGGACGCGAAGTCGGGCGAGACGATCTGGTCGAAGGCTTACGCCGGTCCGCGGTACGGGCGGAACTCGCTCGGCGATCAGGGGCTCTACTCCGGCCCGCAGTCGACGCCCGGGTACGACGCGGCGACGGGTTCGCTGTTCACGCTCGGCGTCGACGGTCAGCTCCACGCGTGGAAGGCCGCGGACGGAGAACTTCTGTGGCGCCTCGATCTGCACGAGGCGTTCGACGTCCAGCAGCGTCCGCAGGTGAAACGAAGCGGACATCGCGACTACGGCTTCGTCGGCTCGCCGCTCGTGCTGGGCGATGCGATCGTCGTCGAAGTCGGCGCGAAGCAGGGGACGCTGATCGCCTTCGACAAGCGGACGGGCAAGCAGAAGTGGGCCTCTGCGGCGAACTCGCCTGCCGGTCACACGGGAGGTCCCGTTCCGATGTCCGTAGAAGGCGTGCCGTGCGTCGCGGTCCATAACTTCGACGGACTGCTGGTCACGCGGACGGATGACGGCCGTGCGGGCGAGACGGTCGCGACGTATCCCTGGGTGACCGCGTTCGCCAACAACGTCGCGTCGGTCGCCGTCTACGAGGACAGCGTTATCCTGACGTCGGCCTACGATCAGCAGCGGATCGCGCGACTGCGCGTGCGGCTCGGCGGCGTCGAGACGATCTGGGAACGGGACGAAGCGTCGAAAATCTGCACGCCGGTCGTGCACGACGGCCACGTCTACTGGGCCTGGCAACGGATGCATTGCCTCGACCTGGCGACGGGCGAGACCGTCTGGCGGGGCGGAAACTTCGGCGACGCAGGATCGTGCATCGCGACGGACGACGATCGGATCGTCGTCTGGTCAGGACGCGGCGACTTGACGCTCATTGATGCAGCGACGCGCTCGCCGAAGGAGTACCGGGAGGTCGCCTCGCTCAAGCGACTCGGCAAGGACGACGCCTGGCCGCATGTCGTGCTGTCGGACGGGCGGATCTTCTGCAAGGATCGCACGGGCAGGATCGTCTGTCGTGCGCTCCCTCGCTGACCGCTGCCGGGCGGTCGACGCGATCAGGGGCGCAGCAGCGCTTTAACGATCTCGCCGGAGTGCATCTTCTCGAACGCGTCGTGCCACTCGGCGAGGGGCCAGACGCCGCCGACGATCGGACGGACGTCCAGCTTGCCGGTCGAGAGCAGGCGGATGACGCGCTCCCAGATCGGCCAGTTGTGGCTGAAGCTTCCCTGCAGGCGGATGTTCTTCTGCACGAGCGGGTCGAGCGAGAAGTCGAGCGGCTGCGGTCCCCAGCCGACCTTGCTGATCCAGCCGTTGGGTCGCACGATCGCGAGCGCGCTCTTGAGCGTGGCGGAGACGCCCGCCGCATCGACGACGCCGTCGACGCCCAGGCCGTCGATCTCCTTCGACCACTCGACGAGGCCGTCCACGATCGCGGTGCAGCCGTAGCTTTCGGCAATGTCGAGCCGCTTGCGATCGCGTTCGAGGCCGACCACGGCGACCTCCGCTCCGCAGAGCCGGGCCATCGCCGCGCATAAGAGGCCGATCGGGCCGGGGCCGAAGACCACGATCCGATCGCCCGGCATGATCCGGGCGTTGGTGACGACGGCGCTGAACGCGACGCAGCAGGGCTCGCTGAGCGCGGCGATCTCCAGCGGCAGGTTGTCCGGCACGCGATGCAGGATTCGCGACGGCACGCGCACGAACCGCGTCATCGCGCCGTTCACGCCGTAGCCGAAACCCTTGCGAGTCGGGTCGAGGTTGTAGAGCCCCTGCCGGCTGAGCGGATTGGTCGGATCGATGATCGCGGCGGTTTCGCTCACGACGCGATCGCCTTCCTTCCAGCCCTTCACGTTCGACCCGAGTTCAGCGATCGTGCCCGCGAACTCATGACCGAGCACGACCGGGTAGTTCACCGGCCAGGAGTGGCACGACTGCCATTGATGCAGGTCCGATCCGCAGACGCCGACGGCGCCGACTTCGAGCAGAACGTCGTCGGGCCCGATGTCCGGCGTCGGCACCTCGCGCAGATCGACCGAGAGCTTTTCAGGCGCGAAGTTGACGACCGCGGATTGGGACATAGTTCCGTCGAAGATGAAAGTGTGACCTGTAGGGCTGGCGCCCTCGCCTGCCAGGATAGCTGGTACCTACGTCGTGGCAGGCGAGGGTGCCAGCCCTACGAATTTGCGCCTGCTGTGCGGGAAGCTCAGCGACCGCTCTCGCTTCGGACCGCTACATCCCCGTAGGCGTGAACCTTCTCGCAGATCAACCGCAGGGAGCTTTCGACGTCGCCGCTGGCTGTCTTGAACGCGTCGGCGTCGATCGTCAGCGGGGCGCCCAGCACGACCAGCGGCGCGCCGAACTCCGGCGTGCGCACGGCCTGCTCCAGCGTCAGTCCGCCGACGGCCTGGACCGGCACGTTGACCGCTGCGACCACTTCGCGAAGCTGATCGAGAGGGCTCGGCATCCGTTCGCCGCGGGCGGCGATGCCGCGGCGTTCGTCGTAGCCGATGTGGTGAATGACGTAGTCGCAGCCGAGGTCTTCGAGGAACTTCGCTCCGGCCACCATGTCGGGGCAGCCGAGGTTGTCCCCCATGATCTGGATGCCGAGATCGCGCCCCGCCTTCGCGACGACGCGGATGGTCTCTTCATGCGCGCGGGCCATGACGACGACGTGCGTCGCGCCGGCGGCGGCCATCAGTTCGGCTTCCAGATAGCCGCCGTCCATGGTCTTCAGGTCGGCGACGATCGGCACGTCGGGGAAGCGTTCCCGCAGCGCCCTGACGCCGTGCATGCCGTGAGCGATGATCAGCGGCGTCCCCGCTTCCAGCCAGTCGACGCCCGCCCGGAGCGCCATCTCCGCGGTGGCGAGCGCCTCCTCGATCTCGACCACGTCGAGAGAGATCTGAACGACGGGACGCATGGGCGGGAGAGTCCGACGGCGGGCGAGGGTCGAGAGAGAAGACGCAGCGCTTTTTAACCGTTCGCGGCGTCGTTCGCCAGAACCGACGCTTCGCTCCAATGCCTCAGCGGCGGTTGTCCAGGCGGTCGATCCAAGCTTCGTGGATCTTCTCGGAGAAGAAGCCGATCACGCCGACGACCAGGCCCAGCAGCATCAGCGGGACGCCGACCGCGTAGGGCCAGATCGGCATGCGGCTCGAAGGCAGAATGAAATCGACGCCCGGGATCAGGAGGTTGATCGTGTGCAGCACGAGCGCGATTAACGAAAAGGTGAAGACCGGCCAGCCGACATACGAGAACAACTGCGGAATCGTCACTAGTAGTCGACCAAGCCTTATTCGTCAGGCGTTGGGGTAGAGATGTTTGAGTTTGACGCGAGCGTCGTCCGTCGTGAAGCGCCAGGTCGCAGCCTGACGCAGGCGGTTGCGTTCGCGCTGCCAGACGGCCATCGCTTCGTCCATCTCGGCCGCGCTTTCGAAGCGTCGCCCGACGCACTGCCGCGTCAGGACGGAAAGCTCGAACTCGGCCATGTTGAGCCAGCTGCCGTTCTTGGGCGTGTAGACGATCCGCAGGCGCTGGGCCAGGCGATGCGCCCGCTCGGCGTCGAAGGCATGGTACAGGCTCGCGACGTCGTGCGTGTTGAGGTTGTCGCAGACCAGCGTGACGAGTTCGGCCCGGGGATAGTCCCGCTCGAGCAGCTCGGCGACTTCTTCGGCCCAGTCGACTCGCGTTCGACCGTCGCGACCGGAGACGCGACGCCAGCCGCCGACGGGATCGAAGAACAAGAAGATCGACCGCACGCCGCGGCGCTCGTAGTGATGGTCCTCGCGGCGGGGCTGGCCCGGCGTCATCGGCAGCGACGGCTCGACGTCGGCCAGGATCTGCTTGGCCGCCTCGTCCATGCAGATCAGCACGTGCTCGTCGTCGAACGATTCGGCGTAGACGTCGAGCAGCTTCTCCATGCGGGCGACGAAGCGGGCGAGATCCTTCTCCGGGATGCAGAAGCGCCGCGTCCGCCAGGGCTGCAGCCTGTTTTTTTGAGCGTCTGGCGAACCGTCTCTTCGGAGACCTTCGTCACGATCGACAGCCGCATCGCCTCGTCGGCCAGAAGCTGCATCGTCCAGGCCTTGCGTCCGCCGGGCGGCGTCGAGCAGGCCAGCAGAACGAGCTTCGCTTCGGAGCGACCGTCGAAGATCGGCTGGACGCCGGGAGCCGAGCGGGCCTTCCGTTCGATCGCCGCGGCGACGTTTCCTTCGCGGACGAAGGCTTGCCGAATCCGGCAGACCTGCCGCTCGGAGAGCCCCACGATCTCGGCGATCGTGCCGTCGGTGCGACGACCGTCGACGTGCTCGCGATCGGACAGGAGCAGGATCCTCGTCCGGCGAACTTTCGCCGCCGGCGAGTCCCCTTTGCGGACGAACGCCGCGAGCTCCGCCCGGGTCTCAGGCGTCAGACGAACTTCCAGCTTTTCGTTCGTTGCCGGCATCCCTGCCTCCGCGAAAATCGAAAACGATCCCTCGACTCCCTCCGCGAAATCAGGTTAACCTCCGCCTGACGAATAAAGCCAGGTCGACTACTAGTGCATCGACACCGTTAGGAATTGGGGTTGGCGGTTTTCTGATCGCGGGCGGAAACTGCTTGGCGCAAGGAGGTGCGTCATGCAGAAGAAGTACGTCGTCCGGCTGACCGACGAGGAACGCGACGAACTGCGTTCGGTGGTCAGCAAGCTGAAGGGCACGAGTCAGAAGGTCCGCCGGGCTCAGATCCTGCTCAAGGCCGACGCCGACGGGCCGCGGTGGACCGACGCTCGGATCGCCGAAGCCTTCGGTTGTCGCGTGCAGACCGTCGAAGGGATTCGTCAGCGACTCGTCGAACGGGGCTTTCGCGAGACGCTCGACGGGGCGAAACGGGAGAAGCCGCCGACGGAGAAACTGCTCGACGGCGCCCAGGAGGCGAAGCTGATCGCGATGCGACTCGGTCCTCCGCCGGCAGGCTACGCGAACTGGTCGGTGCGGCTGCTGGCCCGCAAGTTCGTGGAACTGGAACTCGTCGACTCGATCAGCCGCGAGACCTTCCGTCGCACGCTGAAAAAAACGGGATGACGAACCGCAAGATCGAGTACTGGGTGATCCCGCCTGACGCAGACGCCGAATACGTCGCCTGCATGGAGGACGTGCTGGAGACGTACGCCGAGCCGTACGATCCGAATCGTCCGGTCGTCTGTATGGACGAGCAGCCCGTGCAACTGCTGAAGGAGACGCGACGGCCGATCCCCGCGACGGCGAAGCGTCCCCGACGCGTCGATTACGAATACGAACGGGCGGGCACGGCGAACGTCTTCCTGTTCTGCGAGCCGCTGGCCGGCTGGCGCGAGGCGACGGTCCGAGAACGCAAGACGAAGGTCGACTGGGCGACGGAGGTCGCCCGGCTGCTGGAAGGACGCTACGCGTCCTGCGAAAAGATCGTGCTCGTCTGCGACAATCTCGGCACGCACACGAAAGGAGCGTTCTACGAAACGTTCGAGCCGGCGAGGGCGAGAGCCATCGTTCGCCGGATCGAGTTTCGGCAGACGCCGAAGCACGGCAGCTGGCTCAACGTCGCGGAGAACGAGTTGAGCGCCCTGACCCGGCAATGCGTCGCGCGTCGTCGCTTCGCCGACGTCGAAACCTTGAGCCGCGAAACCGCCGCCTGGTCGACCGACGTCAACGCGACCCAGCGCGGCGTCGACTGGCAGATGAGACTCGACGACGCCCGGTCGAAACTCAAATCTCTCTACCCCAAAATCAAGCTGTGACGCTGCACTAGCTTCTACCTTGCTCAAAGAAACGTCTGAAGAAAGAGCCTCGCCCGAGAAGTTCGAGCGAGGCCCAGCAGGTTACGGAGCACGGAGCGTCCGCTTCTAGAATCGGACGCTCAGCCTTCGCCCATCAGCTTCGCGACGGTCGGCTCGATCGACTCGGCCCAGATGGCGTAGCTCTTGCCGTTCAGGTGGAGCAGGTCGGGCATGATCTCCTTGGAAAGCGTGCCGTCCGCTTCCAGGAACTTGTCGCCGATGTCCAGGAAGAAGACGTGCTGATCGTCGGCGAGCTGTTTCACGATCGCGTTGCTCTTCTCGTTCGTCAGGCGCTTCGGATCCTCGGGCTTCTCGCCGCGGGGGAACGTGGCGAGGAGCAGGATCTTGGTGTCGGGCGTCTTCTGACGGATCAGTTCGACGATCGCCTTGACCCCGGCGGCGATGTCCTCGGGCGAGTCGTTGCCCGAGTTGTTCGTGCCGATCATGATCACGGCCAGCTTGGGCTCGATCCCTTCCAGATTGCCGTTCTGCAGGCGCCACAGAACGTGCTGCGTCCGGTCGCCGCCGATGCCGAGGTTGACGGCCTTGCGGGGGCCGTAGTGCTTGGCCCAGACCTCCTTGCCGGCGCCTTCCCAGCCCGCGGTGATCGAATCGCCGATGAAGACCAGATCGACGTCGCCCTGCTTCACGCGGGCGTTCATCGACTCGTGACGGTTCATCCAGTTGCCGTCGCGCGGCACGGGAGTGACCGTCGCGGCTGCGGCAGGAGCAGCGGGCGCGGCAGGCGCCTGGGCAGAGACCGAACCGGCGATGCCAGCGAAGCCGAGGGCGACGGCGAGCGAGAAACGAAAGGCGAACTTCATGGCGAGGGACTCTCTGGAGGAGGAGTGATCGTCGGGCGGTCGCAGAACGCGACGCCCCGGGCGGGACGCGTCGATCATAATCGAGCGACACGCCCGATTCGACGGGCGACGGAAATGTCCGCCTGCTCTCGGCCCTTTCATGAAGTTCCGCGGTCTCTCTCGATGGGCGATCAAGTTCGGACTGGCGTTCGCGTTCTGCACGGCAGCGTCGCACGCCGACGAGGCGTTGCGTATCGACTTCGCGAAGCCGATGGGCGAGATCCGACCTCTGCACGGCATCAACTGCGGACCGGTCTGCGACGGCGGGATGGTCGACGTGACGAAGTTCTATCAGGAGCTTCGCGTGCCGCTGGTGCGGCTGCATGACTGCCACTGGCCGATCCCCGACGTCGTCGACATTCATACGATCTTTCCGGACTTCGACGCCGATCCGAACGATCTCGCCAGCTATCGCTTCGCGAAGACCGATCAGTACGTCGCGGAGACGCTGGCGACCGGCGCCCGGATCGTCTTCCGCCTGGGGGAGAGCATCGATCATGGTCGCGTGAAGGAACACGTCCATCCGCCGCGCGATCCCGAGAAGTGGGCGGCGACCTGCCTGGGCATCGTCCGGCATTACAACGACGGCTGGGCGAACGGGTTTCGCCACGACATCCAGTACTGGGAAATCTGGAACGAACCCGAGAACCGGCCCGTGATGTGGTCGGGAACGGACGAGGACTACCTTCGCTTGTACGCGGTCACTTCGCGGACGCTGAAGGAGCGGTATCCGGACTTGAAGATAGGCGGCCCCGCGGTCGGCGCGACGGGCACGATCGAGAACGGGGAGTACCGCCCGACGCCCTTCGTCGCCGAGTTCCTCGATACCTGCCGGCGGGATAAGCTGCCGCTCGATTTCTTCTCGTGGCATTGCTACGCCGCCGATCCGGAGGAACTGGTCGTCCGGGCGAAAGGGATACGGCGTGAACTCGACGAGCGCGGCTTCGCGAAGACGGAGAGCCACCTCAACGAGTGGAACTATCTTGCCGACGGCGACTGGACGCCGGTGACGCTGCCGGGGCAGGGCGAGGCGCGGAAGCGCTGGTATGAACGAACGACCGGCGTCGAAGGGGCTGCCTTCGCGGCGACGGCGCTGATTCGCCTGCAGGACGCGCCGGTCGATGCGGCGAACTTCTACCGCGGCGAGATCGGCGGCTTCTCTGCCTTCGACCATTTCGGCGGACCGACGACGACCTACTTCGGTCTGAAGGCCTTCGCGACGGCGCTCGAAACGCCGCAGCGTCGTGCCGTGGAGGGCGGGGCGAAGGGCGTCGTCGCAATGGCGGGCATCGACGCCGAAGGATCCCGAGCGACTGTCGTTCTGACGCTGCAGAAGGGGGAAGCGCTGACGCAAGCGGTCGAGCTCACGGGCCTCGCGCCGGATCGTGACTATCGTTGGACCGCGAGCCTTCTCGATGCGAAGGGGTCGCTGCTTCCGATCGCCGAGGGAACTGCGAACGGCCCGACGATCCGGCTGGAGCTTCCGTTGGCGGCTCCGTGCGTCGCGACGATCCGCGTGGAAGCGGTCGAAGCGCCGTAGGTTCGACCCTCGAAACAGGCGGGGCTCGTCCCGGAGGTCTGCTTCGCTAGAGTGCCGAATCGCGACGACCCGGTCGCGCAGTCGCCACTCTCCGCAAAGCAAAGGGGCAGCTCATGCAGCGGCGAACGCTTACCGTCGGTCCAGGAACCGCCGGTCTCCTCCTCGCGGCTTCAGCCGCATTCACGTTCCTTCCGTCCCCGGCATCCTTCGCGCAGCAGCGTCCCGAATCGTCAGACGCGCGATCGAATCAGCCGAGACAGCCGGGCTCTCCGGCAAGGAATCCGGCGCAGCCCCCTGCTCGCCAGCCGGATCGGCCCGGCCCGCGAGCGAACGAACCGCTCGCTCCTCCCAAAGCGAACCCTGGCGCCGATCAGCCGCCGCCCGACGATCGCGGCGATAACGAGACCTACATGCCGGTCGCGATCGAGAAGGACTTCGCCGAGGTCTTCGAGGCTGACGTGGCCCAGATCGAAGCGGTGATGCGGGCCCAGCAGCAGCTCCTCGAACGTCGCTACGATCTGGCTGACCAGCCTTCCGACGTGATGATGTCGGGCGGTCGCAAGGCCGTGCAGCAGGGCGTGCGAGTCCGCCTGCCGGAGGGCGTTACGTGGGATTCGCTGGCGGAAATGACCGCCGACGAAATCAAGCAGGCGAACGCCTGGCCCGAGGGTTTCCGGCCCCTTCCGCATGCGAAGCATCCGACGGGAGGCCAGGTCTTTCCGCAGGAACAGATCGATCACATCGCCAAGCTCGAACAGCGCGACCTGAAGCGCTTCGACGTCACGTTCGATCTGCCGAAGCATCTCACGCCGGAGTTTCCTCCGCCGATCTTTCTGACGACGCGGCCCGAACTTGGCGACGTTTCGCAGGGGCAGGCGCTTTCGATCCGGAACTACTTCGAGCTGATGAAGGGGAAGCTGACGCCGGTCCAGATGGAGGGTCTGCGGCTGTTGCTAACCCCCTTCCCGCAGCAGCAGTTCAATCAAACGGGCGACCGGAAGGTGAAAGAGGCGTCGCTGGGGGTCACGTGCCTCGACTGCCATACGAACTTCCACACGAACGCCGCGTTCCACCTGACGCCCGACGTGCGACCGCAGACGCATCGCTTCCGTCTGGATACGCCCAGTCTGCGGGGCATGTTCAACCAGCAGATTCACGGCTCGAAGCGGTCGCTCCGTTCGGTGGAGGACTTCACGGAGTTCGAGCAGCGCACGGCTTACTTCGACGGCGACCACGTGATCGCGATGAAGAAGGGGGTTCATCTGCCGCATCGCACGGAGCAGGTTTCCCTGATGGCGCAGATGCAGAACATCGTCGACTTCCCGCCCGCGAAGCTGGACGTCTTCGGCAAGCTCGATACGGCCCAGGCGACCGAGCAGGAGATTCGCGGCGAGAAGCTGTTCCACGGCAAGGCGCGCTGCGCGGAGTGCCATCCGGCGCCGCATTATATGGACGATCGGATGCACGACCTGCAGGTCGACCGGTTCTACGAGCCGACGCTCGTGGCGGGCCACCGGGATGTCGGCGAAGGGCCGATCAAGACCTTCACCCTCCGCGGGATCAAGGATTCGCCCCCCTACCTGCACGATGGGCGACTGATGACGCTCGAAGATACCGTCGAGTTTTTCGACGTCGTGACCGGCGTGAAGCTGACCCAGGAAGAAAAGCAGGACCTGGTCGCGTTTCTGCTCTGCCTGTAAAGCACGTTGGAGGTAACGCAGAAACGAAGCGAGCGACGAAGATCATTCGTCGCTCGCTTTTTCGTTCGTATCTACGAACCGGATTCGTCGCAGCTTACGGCCCGTTCGCCTCGCTCGATACGGAGACGGCCGAAGTCTCTTCGACCGGCAGCTCGAAACAGACCATCTCTTCGCCGTTGCGGACCAGCAGCAGGCCGTGCGCGACGACGGGATGGTTCCACGTCTTGCCGGCGAGCGCGGGGAGCTTCGCCAGTTCGAGCAGTTCTTCCGCGTTCGCTTCGAGCAGCGCGACTTCCCCCGTCTCCGCGAGCACGAGCAGCAGGCCCTGGTCGGCGAGCAGCAGAACCTGGCCGCTGCCGTAGCCGCGTTCCTTCCAGTTCACGTCGCCCGTCTCGGCATCGACGCAGGAGAAGATGGCCCCGTCGAATCCGTAGAGCGCCCCCTCGTAGACGACGAAGTCGTTGAAGTAGGGCTTGAACTGCTTCGTGGTCCAGACTTCATCCGTCGTCGTGAAGGCGGCGCTGTCCTGAGAGACATGAATCCGCCTCGTGCCGATGCCCATCCCGGTACCGATGATCACGTCGCTGCCGTCAACGATCGCCGGCTGTACGATCCGGGCCGCGTCGCCGCTGGTCCATTCGTGCTTCCAGAGTTCCTTGCCGGAGACCGGATCGAACGAGAACAGGCCGAGATTCGTCGTCATCAGAAGCTGTTCGACGCCGTCGATCTTCGAAAGTTGAGTCGACGAATAACTCATAAGCCCGTCGCCGCCGCTCCAGCGAAGGTCGCCCGTCGCGGCGTCGTAAGCGACGACTGCTTTGCCCTCGGCGCCGCCGAAGACGGTGACCAGGCCGTCCTTCACCAGCGGAGAGGCGGAGAAGCCCCACATGGGAACGGTCGCTTTCACGTCCTCGACCAGGTTTCGGCTCCAGATCTTCTCGCCCGTGGCGGCATCGAGACAGTTCACGATCCCGCTGGCGCCCTGCACGAATAGTTTGCCGTCGACGAACGTCGGCGTCGCGCGAGGGCCGGGGCCGGCGACCAGTTCCTCGAAGCGAGCAGGGTCTGCGTGCGTCCAGATCTCGGCGCCGGTTCGCGAGTCGTAGCAGACGACGAACTCTTCCTCGCCGCGCTGCTCCTGGGTGAAGAAGCGCTTCCCCACGACGCAGAAAGAGGACCACCCGGGACCGACGCGTTTGCGCCAGACCTCTTTCGGCGGGTTCGCGCTCCAGTCGGTCGCGATCCGGACGCCCTCGACGCGACTGTCGCGGTTCGGTCCGCGAAACTCCGCCCAGTCGCCGGGGCCGACGACCATCGGCGCGGCAGAGACCTCAGCGCCGTCAGCGTCGGTTCCGCTTGCGGAGGTTTGACTCAGTTCGGCGAGCAACTGCTGCTCGGCGGTCGGGGTCCAGCGCCAGTTGAAGTCCGCAACGAACTCTCCGTCCATGCCGTCGACGCGAAGCAGCATAACCGCTCCCCACGCCAGCACGATCGCCGCGTACGTTCCGAGTCGCCGCACGGCCGACCAGCCCAGGGGAAAGCTGAAGACGAGCCAGCCGATCCAGACGGTAATCACCGCCTGCAGGGCGTACAGGATCATCGCCATGACGGGGAAGTCGCTCCCGCAGACCGCGATCGCGACGCCGCCCGCGGCGAGAAACAGGAACGCGCCGAGCAGGCGGTCGGTCCAGGGGATCCGGCTGGCGAAGAGCCACCAGGCGAGGATGCCGACCGTCAGGGCCAGCGGCCCCATGAAATAGACGGTCATGAACATCGCCGGAGACGGCTCCAGCAGCACGGATCCCAGCCGCATGCCCCAGTAGAGCGCGAGCAGGATCAGCGCTGGCCAGAGTCGCGGCGTCCACCGCCGCGGCCGCGCGCTCGCCGAAGACCCGACCTGCGGATTCGTTTCGTCGACGGATTCGATTTCGCTCACGACTGAACTCCCCCCGAGACCCCTGAAGCGATCGTGTACCGGTACAATAAGGACCGGTACAGTTGCCGTCAATCGCTCTCGTTTAGAACTCGACCGATCCCCGGGCGACGACTATCGTGTCGCCATGACGAAGCCTGAAGATCTTATCCCGCTAATCGCCGAGTTCGGCAAAGCATTTTCCCGGCGAATGTACGCCGAGATGGAGCGGGCCGGCACCACGCCCGCGCGGGCGCGGCTGCTGATGACGCTGCAATGCCGCGGCTCGTGCAAGATGTCGGAGATCGGCTCGCAGCTCGGCGTGACGGGGCGGAGCGTCACGAAACTGGTCGACGGCCTCGAGCAGGAGGGGCTCGTCGTGCGTCAGCCCCATCCGGAAGACCGGCGGGCGACGCTGATCCAGCTTACGGCGGCGGGAGCGTCCGTCTGCAAAGAAACGGCGCTCGCCGATCATGCGAGCGCCAGGCTGTTCGCGGAACTCTCCGCGACCGAGCGGACGCAGCTCGCGAAGGTTCTTCGCAAGCTGCTCGACCGGATGGCGAACGACTGAACGAACGGGTCTCCGTTTCGTTCGCCTGGGGATCAGCGTCCCGGCGCGGTCTTCGGTTCGTAGGCGTGATCGCGCTTGCGGACGACTTCCATCTTCACGATCTTCGACGGTTCCGGCTTGAGTCCCGGCGCGCTCGGATCGCGACGCTGAAGTTCGGCGAGAACTTCCTTCCCTTCGATCACGCGTCCGAAGGCGGTGTGCTTGCTGTCGAGATGGGGCGTGCGCAGGAAGGTGATGAAGAACTGCGACCCGCCCGTGTCCTTGCCGGCGTGGGCCATGCTGAGCGTGTCGGCGAAGTGCATCCGGGCGTCGTCACGGTAGCATTCGCAGGCGATGGTGTAGCCCGGTCCGCCGCCGCCGGTGCCGTCCGGGTCGCCCCCCTGGGCCATGAAGTTCGGCAGCACGCGATGGAACGTCACGCCGTCGTAGAACTTCTTCTCGACCAGGCTGATGAAGTTGGCGACGGTGTTGGGCGCCTGATCTTCGTAAAGCTCGATGATCATCTCGCCCTGGTCGGTGACGATCTTCACGCGGGGAAGATCGTCCTTCGCGGCCTCCGCTTCGCGGATCTTCTGCTCCTCGGCCCATAGCTTCTGCGCGGTCGGCACGTCGTCCGCCACGTTCGTGGCAAACTGCAACCCCGCCTGGCCCGCCTTCGCGAGGTAATCGGCGGCGAGATCGAACTGGTCGAGGCCGTAGGCCGCGGCCGCCGCGAGGTCGTAGACGACCGGGCGATCGAGACCCGACTGAATAAGCTTCTGCGCCTGGGCGAGCGCGGGAGCGTTGTCGTCCGAGCGGACGTCATGAGCGACCGACCCGATCAGGATTCGCTTGGCGGCGAGGTTTTCCGGCTCGGCGACCAGCGCGGCCTCGGCAGCGGCGACCATCTTCGGCAGCGTCTCTTCCTGCTTCGCGACGACGGCCTTGTACTTGTCGATCGCGGCCGCGCGAGCGTCGCCTTGGGTGGTTCGGACTTCCTCCAGCGCCGCGTTCAGGTCCTGGTCGAGCTGCAGCCACTCCGCCGTCGCGGCGTCGAACGCGGCGACGGGTCCGGTCGCCGCAGGAGCGGCCGGATCCGCAGGGGCATCCGGAGCGGCGCTCGGCTGCGGGGCGGCCGGATCCGCCGGCGCGTCGGGTTCTTGCGCGACCGCGAAGCAGGTGAACGAGAGCGACAGGCCCAGCGTCAGGGCGTAGCGAAGCGTCGTCTTCATGACGTGAAGGGGTCGGAGGTTCGTAGCGGGAGGAGTGCGTAAAAGAACGGCTCGAAAACGACTACCGTTCCGGCAGCGTCTTCGGTTCGTAAGCGTGGTCGCGTTTTCGTTCGACCGTCGCCTTGAGGATGCGGTCGGGTTCCTTGCCGGCGGTCGGGTTCTGCGGATCGACGCGCTGAAGTTCGCCGAGAACCTCCGCCCCTTCGATGACGCGACCGAAGACCGTGTGCAGGTCGTTCAGATGGGGCGTCGGCAGCATCGTCAGAAAGAACTGCGATCCGCCCGTGTCGCGACCCGCATGCGCCATGCTGAGCACGCCGCGGAAGTGCATCCGGTTGGGATCGTTCGGCCATTCGCAGGCGATGGAGTATCCCGGTCCGCCCGATCCGTCGCCCTGCGGATCGCCGCCCTGGGCGACGAAGTGGGGCAGGACGCGATGGAACGTGAGCCCGTCATAGAACCCCTTTTCGACCAGGCTCACGAAGTTGGCGACGGTGTTCGGCGCCTCGTTCTCGAACAGTTCGACCACGATCGGGCCCTTCGACGTTTCGAGCTTCACCCGCGGTAGATCGTCGGCTTCGGCTTCTTTAGCACGAAAGGACTGCTCCTCTTCCCAGAGCTTGCGCTGGCTGGGAATCGAAGCGAGCAGTTCGGGCGCTCGTCCGGTCAGGCTCTCCCGGTCTTCGCTCTGCGGGTCCCCGGAGGGCGCCATCTGCAGCGCTTGCTGCAGGAACTTTTCGGCGTCGTCGTACTGATTGACGCCGTAGGCGGAGATGCCGGCAGCAGCCAGCGTCGTGTCGGTCCGGACGCCGTTCTCGATCAGCAGCTTGCCGATCTCGTAACCCTGTTCGAGGTTGTCCCGCCTGGCGTCGTCCTCGAGCAGCTTCACGAGGAACTGTTCGAGTTCGCGATCCTGACCCGGGCTTTCCCGATAGGCGGCGACGGCGGCGGCCCGCAGCGGCCCGATCAACGTTCGCGTCCGGGCGAGTTCGTCGTTCCACTGCTCGGCCAGACCGGCCAGGTCCGATTCCTCTGCCAGGGTATAGTCCACGTCGATCTTGCGCAGCTTCGCAAGCGCGTCCTTCCATTCCGCGAGCAGCGTCTGGTACTTCGCCGCAGCTTCGCCGGGCGCGGCGTCGGCCGCCGGGGCGTCCGCGGCAGGCGCTTCGTCGGCGGGAGCGTCCGACGCCGGGGCATCGGTCTCCGGCTGATCGGCCGGGGGCTCGGTTTCCGGGGTATCTGCGGGGTCGCCTTCTTCGGCCGGCGGTTCGTCCGCGGCGGGAGCGTCTCCCGTCTCCGGCGATTCGGCAGCCGGAGGGGCGGCGGCGCCCGGCTCTTCCTGGGCCTGCGCGGAGCGAAGAGCTAGCCCAAGCCCGGCAAAAATCGAAAGCGACAGGGCGAGAAGCGCACGTCGGTAAGACATAGCGGTTCGAGATTAGCGCCTGAGGGAAGAAGCGACGCGAGAGCGCATCGGCCAGACCGTCCGCGAGCGCCCCTTCGGAAGCGACGCTCGCGGATACAATCTTACCCGTCGGGCGGCATCTTCGCCCAGCGCCGCGAACTACTCCCCGGCGTTCGATTCACCTTCCCCCCGATTCATGGCCAAGAAACGCCCCACGTCCCGACCTCGACCCGCGCACCTCGGCCCGGTGGAACGAAGCCGCATGCGCATCGTCGGCGGGTCGCTCCGCGGGAGGCGGATCGTCTACTACGGCGATCGGGCGACGCGGCCGATGAAGGACCGGACCCGCGAATCGGTCTTCAACATTCTGGGGAAGCTCAATTCCCTGACGGTCGCCGTCGATCTCTTCGCCGGCACCGGAGCCCTGGGGATCGAAGCGATCAGCCGGGGCGCCGCGCGGGCGGAGTTCTTCGAAACGTCGAACGAGGCCCTGAAGACGCTCGGCGAGAACGCGGAGCAGCTTGGCATCGCCGAGCGGACGACCATCCGCAACGCCGACGCATTTCGACGGGCGAAGCGGACCGGCGATCCGGCGGAAGGACCATGGCTCTGGTTCTGCTGTCCGCCTTATGCGCTGGTGGAGCAGCGCCGGACCGACTTCATCGAGATGATCGAAGACTTCGCCGCGCGAGCTCCGGAAGGGAGTCGCTTCGTCTTCGAAGTCGAAGAGAACGAAGAGCTCGCGTGGCTGCCGTTCGAGACGAAGTGGGACTGGCGACGCTACTCGCCCGCCTGGGTCGGCATCCTCGACGTCGACCTGATCCGAAGCGAATCGGCAGCGCCCGCGTCGGACGCTTCCGCTGAGCCGACCGATAAGCCGTCCGCGTCCGATGAGGAAGAGTGAACCTCAGGCGGACCCGCCGGCGCTGTCCGCTTCCGAGGCGGCGCTCCAGTCCTCGTCGTAGCCGAGCCTGCCCAGGACGTCGCCGAAGAGCCGTTCGAAGCGGCGCTGATGCTTGCGCTTGAAGAATTCCGGCCACTGCTTCGACTTGCCGGAGCGTACGTGGCCCGCCTTGGTCTGGCCCGACGTCGCGGCGCCGGAGAAGAGAGAGTTTCGATAGGCGACCGTCAGGCACCATCCGATCGAATCGGGGCTGAAGCCGAGAAATTCGAACGCCTGCTCGAACCGTTCCAGGCGATAGTCGACCGACATCTCCTCGAACTTGACGGTCAGGAAGCGCGCATCGGAGTAGTCGAACGCCTGCATCCCTTCGACGGTATGCCGCGAGGCGTTCTCCATTTCGAAGGCGATCTTGTCGTCGAGCGAAGCGTAGGAGTTAAGCAACTCCTGATAGGTCTTGCCCCCGTAGCAGTCCTGCCGCTCGTGCAGCCAGCTTTCCTGCGACTTCTGATGGTAGAACGCGGCAGAGACGATCACGTCGCGCGGATCGCGAATGACGTGCAGACCGCGGAAGTCGCCCAGCTTCGCCGTCTCGAACTGGCTATGCGTGTCCTGAAAGATGTCCCAGGGACCTTCCGGCACGCCTTCGACGGATTCGTCGACACGGAATCGCAGGCCGTACCTTTGCGCGATCTCGGCGAAGATATCGTGGAACCAGACCGTTCCGGTTTTGTGGTGCGTCCCGACGACGACCTTCTGCCTCAGAATCGACGGACGACGCGAAGCCGTTCCCAGTGCAGATCGGCTTTCAGGCATACGAAGGGCGGCAGTCACGAATCGCCTGCAAGAGAGGGAAGGCTCGTCGTCGGCCCGAAGGACGAGGGCTCATCCTAATCGCCGAGAACCGATGGTTAGCAGGGGCTCGAGTCGACGACGGGCCTCGTTTCGACGCGACCGGCGGCGCTGCCGTCACGATCGCTACGTTCGCCGCGTTTTGGTTGGCGAAGGGCGGAATGCTCGACGCTCCCGTCGGTTCACTCAGGAAAGCCGGAGGAGAGTAGACGCTCGAAGTCGGGCGGCGAATACTCTCCCACGTTTTCGTATCCGCGTCCGATTTCACCTCCGACGGTTTGCAGGGCTCGCTTCACGCCCGTTCCGATTCCGAGTCGCGAGATCTTCAAGTCGGCGGTCTTGTCCTCGGCTCTGACAGCGACGAGCGAATCGTAGACGGCGCAGTTCCTCACCGTCACCTCGGCGCCGCCCAGCTCGCCTTCGCCGCCGCGGACCCGGAAACAGATCTCGTTATCGCGGAACACGCAGTTTTCGATTCGCGAGCTGCTGTTTCGTGTCGACGGCGTTTTCGCCCGGTCGCTCGCCTTTCCGAAAACCTACCGCATCCTCGGGCAACGGTCCCGTCCAGAGCGTGCAGTTTTCGATCAGCACGTCGTCCCACAGACCGCGGCCCGGATCGAATTGGAGGCAGTCTCCGGAAACCAAACCGATGTCGCAGTTGCGTATGATGAGGCGCGTCGGGCGGCCGGTGATCCCGTGGGCGTCGCGCGGCTCGGCGAACGTACCGGCCAGCGCCTGATGAATGCGACAGTCCTCGATCAGAACGTTCTCTGCATACACCGTAACGGCGTTGCGTTTGCCGTGCCGGATCTCGCACCGGCGGAGAACGACGTCGTTCGCCTGGATCTTCACCAGCGTGCTTTCGCCCCACTCCCCGTCGACGAGGAAGTCTTCGTAGACGCCGGGCTCGTCGATGACGAGTCGCTTCACGCGTTTCGGTTCTGGACCGCAGCCGATCGTCCCGGAAGCGCCGATCTGTCGTGCGTCTTCGGCGCTCGCGAAGCTTGCGACGAGAGCCAGCGCCGCGATGGCTGCCCGGGACAACAGGGCAGCGTACGTACGGATGCGGTCGACCGACATTGCAGGCGCCTCACCTTTCACGCTGCCCCGGAACCTCGCGGATTCGGCAAACGGGTCTTCGGTCAGCGAAGACATACTTTACCGGACTCGAGTTTAAATCCGCGGCGTGTGCGTCCGCTCTTCCTGCGCATAAGAAAAGCGGAGAGGCCTGAAGAGTAGGCCGCTCCGCTTTGGAGATCCGTCGTTATGGGCGACAGATCGAATCTCGACGTCAGTCGGGGTGGGGAGATTCGAACTCCCGACCTTTTGACCCCCAGTCAAACGCGCTAACCAGGCTGCGCTACACCCCGAGACTTTGCCGCTCGTCTAGAGCGGTTCTCCACGAGGCCGGTTCACGAACCGATCTGCGAAGAGGATGCATGGTACTGACGGCGATCGATTCCATCAAGGCGGCCAGCAGGGGAGGCGACGCGTCGCTGCGACGGACGCAAAGTCTTCGAGCGTCACGACTTCGCAGGAGGCCACGTCGGTCTCGGCGTCCCGCGTCGTTCCTCTTCGTCAGGCGCCGAACGCCTGTTTTCGGATCGCCGGCAGCTTCCTCGTCAGGACCGCCTGCTTCTCTCCGGACGCTTTGCCGATAAAATGCGTAACCGTTCGCTCGCGAAAGCATCGAACGGTCTGGGCTTCATCCGTAGCGATTTACGCTGCGGGTCGAGGACCTTCCGGGGGCGAATTGGAATCGACCGGATAGCCTGAAGCAGAAGTTGCGTGCCGTGGTTGGTCAGCAGGCCACGTAAAAAGCAGACCACAATCTCAAGTGCCGAAGAAAACTTCGCACTGGCTGCGTAACTAACAAGTTACGTGTCCCCGATCTTCGGGAACTCTGCCGGTAGTTCCTGAAGATCGGTCGCCGAACCGGCTCGTCGCAAGTCACGTCGACTACGCTTGCGACTAAACAACGTCGTCGGACTATCGAACGCAAGCTTGGTCGTCTGCGCGACCGTTCGATCAGACTTCTAGCAGACGGCTACGCACGTAGACGCTTTTGCGGAAATATCTCGGGACGCGGGTTCGATCCCCGCCGCCTCCACATCCAGGGCCGCTTGCGAATTTTTCGCAAGCGGCCTTTTTCATTGGCTTTGCGCCGAAAGAACGTGCTTCACTGGAGTGGCCGAAAAAGGCGAATTCCGGCCCTGGTCCGATAACTGGTCCGATAACTGGTCCGATAACTGGTCCGATAAGCGGTCCGATAAGCGGTCCGACAGGCCCTGTTTTCGGTCCGATCCGCTGCGTACGGTTGACCGTCCGGAACCCGAATCTGCCCCCTTCGGAGCGCCCGCAATGGCCACACGACGCAAGACGGTCTGGAAACTCGACGAGCGAGGCCAGTACGCCCGGCAGGTCGGCTGGAAGCTCTCGCCCGCGGGAAAGTGCGTGCAGCACAAGTTCCGGCTGGGTACCGAGCTCCGCGAGGCGGAGTTCCGCGAACTGAAGCTCCGCACGCTCTGGGAGAGCGTGGAACGGAGCAGCGCCCCGGCCGCCGCGTTCTGGAGCGACACGACGTTGGAACTCGCGAAAGCGATCGCCGGGGGCGAGGCGTTCGCGCTGCTGCCGAAGCTGGCCGAAGAATCCGACGGGGCCTACGCCCTGCGCGTGCGTCGGGCCCAGCAGGAACAGACGGCGATCCGCGCCTGCCCCGCCGACGAAGCGGCCTTCGCCCGCGGTTCGGGCGTGGCGATGATGACGCTGACTACCGGAGTGATGTTTCCGCCCTCGCCCGCCGAGGTCTATCGTCAGTCGCTGGAGGCCTCCTACGTCCCCGTCCCGCCCCGCATGCTCGAATTCGCCTGCCGCGAACCGACGCCGCAGGTCGCGTACGGCGCTCCCAGGGCGGGGAGCGCGAAGTCCGAGGCACCGGTCGCCGGCTCGCTGCACGAGGCGATGAACGCCTACGTCGCCTGGATTGAGCAGGAGTACTTCGACGAGGGCCTGGGCCGTCTGACCGAAAAAGGTCGCACGAAGGTCCGGGAGGTCCGGACGCTGCAGGGACGGCACGGCGACATGCCGCTGGCGGAGCTCGGCTTCGAGGAGGTGCGGGCGATGTTCGGTTACTGGCGTCGCCGTCCCCGCAAGAAGACCAAGACCGGCCCTGGCGCCCGGATCACCGTGAAATCGGCGCAGAACTACATCGGCGAGCTGAAGCGTTTCTTCGCCTGGCTGCACATCTCGCAGCAGTTCGCTTGGCGGCGGCCGGAGGACTTCTACGAGATCGACTTCAAGGTGCCCGCCGACCCGGGCGAACGGCAGCGAGGCCTCGCGCAGAATCAGGTCTTCTCACTGGACGAGCTGCGGCTCCTCAACAAGTACGCGACGCCCGAAGAGCGTCTCTACCTTCTGCTGGGTCTGAACTGCGGGTTCGGGATGAAGGAGATCGCGACGCTGGAGATCGGCGAATTACGAATCCGTGAGGCCCACTCGCCTGAGCACGCAGAGCTGCTCGGGTTCGGGACGACGACTGAGGACTCTTTCATAAAACGCCTGCGTCGCAAGAACGCCGTCTACGGCGAGTGGATACTGTTTCCGCAGACGGTGCAGATGCTGGAATGGGCGCTTCAGAAGCGGCGCAGGAGGACAGGCGTCGGCAACGACGCTCCGCTACTGCTCAATGGAGCCGGCAAGCCGCTCGACACGCCCACGATGTCGGGAAACCGCAATCAGCAGATCCCCGGCGCGTTCGATCGTCTCCTCAAACGCATCCGACGCGACGGAGGTCAGATCCGGGCGTTCTCGTTCGGGAAGCTTCGGAAGACGGCAGGCGATTTGATCCGCCGGTTCGCGGACGGTGAAGTCGCTCAGGGTTCTCCGCCAGGAAGCGGTCGATCTCCCGCAGCACGCGGTCGAAGGCCGACCCTTCCTGCACGTTCAGCGACTCAGGGAGCAACTCCACGATGTCGATCACCGAGTCGCGCAGCTCGCGATTGCTCGGCGGCATTCCGTCGTCAATCAGTTCCTGAACCGTATCGAGCAGGATGTTCCAGGACTCTTCGGCGTCCCCTTCGCCCGCGGCGATGAGCTGCGCCTTGTGCTTGACCTTGCCGAGCGCCTTCTTGCGTTTCTTCGACTGAACGTGACGCTCGCCCAGTTCTTCGTCGAAGGCCGCGATGCGAGCGCCGAGCTCGTCGCGGTCGGCAGGATCCGCCGGGTCGTTCACCCGCATATGCCGCGAGACGTAGATCTCCCGGTCGCGGGTGTTGGTCTTCAGCCACTGGAAGACTTCGAACTGATCCGAGTCTTCAGGACCGTCCGCTCGCATCGCCGCCACGCGAAGCGCCGATTGCGACTCCGCCAGCAGGTGAAAGGCCCGCTGCATCGCGGGATCCTGCGAAGATGTCTCTGCCTCGTCGAGGCGTCGCACTAACTCAACCGCGGCCGCGCAGTTGTCGTAGCACTTCGCCAGAACATCGAAGACCGACAGGTCGGCAGGCGTCGGCGAGTTCGGGCCGTTGGTCCATGAGTAACAGCCGGGTATCTCTTTGGCCCGGCGGATGGTCTCGCGATCGTTCGGCTCGATCAGCGCGGCGTAGTCCGCCGCCTCGGCCAGCAACCTTCGACGCTCCGCGGCCCAGCGACTGCCGTCTGCCTTCATCCGCAACCGTCGCGCGACGAGGTCCAGATCGACCCGCGCGCCGAGCGGTTCGGGCGGCGCATACTG
The DNA here is from genome assembly GCF_056501455.1 of Lignipirellula cremea. Classification (NCBI taxonomy): domain Bacteria; kingdom Pseudomonadati; phylum Planctomycetota; class Planctomycetia; order Pirellulales; family Pirellulaceae; genus Lignipirellula; species Lignipirellula cremea. Next base: position 1,434,167 of record NZ_CM151415.1, on the reverse strand, counting down.
CATCGGATACTCGACGCCGGTCGCGGTCCTCGGTCCCGTCCCTTGCCCGAGCGTGAGGGGCGGCAATGCGGGACGAGGAACGGTTTCCGAGGACGCGACTGCGGAATCCGCATCGACCTCGGCGTTCGGCGTCTCGCCGCTACGTCTCATCCGAGCGGCAAGCGGCGGGCCGGCGGCTACCTGGCCGACTGGCTTCGCCTGCTGCGTTATTTCCGAACGGCTTATCGGAGGCGTGGCGCTTCCGTCGGCTAACGAGGATTCCGTACGCGCATGCACGAGACTGGCGACTGCTCGCAGCGCTGCACGAAGCTCCGCATCGCTCCTGCTGGCTTGCAGCAGGCGATCGAAGACGATCTCCAGCGGAGCGCGGAGTTCATCGTCTACGTAAGGAGTCGTTTCCACAGGAAGCGGTTCGGCCATGGCTATATGGTCATGAAACGCCTCCTCCGGGTAAAGCCAGCGTCTGACAAATCTGGCACGAACTTCCATCCCGCTCAAGACGAGCGGCGGGTCGGCCCATCGGCGCGGTAGCGAAACGAAAGGAGCCCGGCTCGGAGTACCGAGCCGGGCGTTACTCAACCAATGGGACTATGCAACCAAGTCGCGAAGACTCCGGCTCTGCGGGCGAGGCCCGCGCGAGCCGGTTCGAGAATCTCGGCATGCGGAACGAGCGCCGCATGCCGAACGCGTTTCCGCGTCCGCCCTGCGCGAATCGCGTTCGCGACCGGGCCTCCGCTACAATGATCAGCGCCGGTTTTGACAACCGCGGACGCGGCATCTGGTAAGAATTCCTGGATCGGCCGGAAAGCCCCTCGATGGCGGACCCGTTCGAACTCGTGCACGACGTCCTCGACGAGCGGGAATTGCTGCTCGCCGAAGGGAAGTCGCCGGATCTCCGCTCTCTCTGCCGCGACGACTCCTCCCTGCTACGAGAGGTCGAAGCGGCTCTCCAGGATCTGGAGCATGGGGAGCGTCTGCTGGGGCCGCTGGAGGGAAGCGTCTTTCCCCCGGCCCTTTCCTACGGGACTGCCCTCCGCATCGTGCGGGTGCTCGGTTCAGGCGGCCAGGGGCGGGTCTACCTGGCGAGGGACGAGTCGCTGCACCGCGACGTGGTCGTGAAAGCCTCCCACTGGACGCACGCCGCCGCCGTCCTGCGGATCAAATCCGAAGCGGAGATCGCCGCCAGGCTCGACCACCCCGGCGCCCCTTCGGTGTTAGGCAGCGGTACGACGGCCGAGGGCGTTCCGTACTTCGTCATGCGCTATGTGCGGGGCAAGACGCTCGAGGCAATGCGGCAGGAACTCGACCAGACGCTGGCCGCGTCGGGCGCCGAAGCGGAAGCCGCCTGGCGGCGACTGCTAGGCGCGTTCATCGCTGCTGCGCGGACGGTCGAGCATGCCCATCAGCGCGGTATCCTTCACTGCGATTTGAAGCCCCAAAACATCCTCGCGGGGGACCAGGGTGAGACGCTCGTGCTGGACTGGGGGGCCGCCGTGCCTTTCAAGCGGGGAGCCTACCGGCGACCCGAATTGAGTCTCCTCGAACTATCGCACTCGGCGACGCTGCGGCAGATTTCGGCCGAACTTCGCACGCCCTGCTACGTCGCCCCGGAGCGAGGCCAGCCGACTCGGCCAATCGGCACGTACACGGACGTGTACGGTCTGGGAGCGATCCTGGCCCGGCTCATCGGGCTTCCGCTCCCGTCAGCGTTCGAGGGATCGACCGCAGATCGTCCCCACGCCGTCGCACTGAATTCGGCCCTCCGCTTCTCCGTCCGTCGGGAGCTGGCTCGCATCGCGGACGCCGCGCGTCGCGAACGACCGGAAGATCGCACGGCCTCCGCCGCCGTCCTGGCCGACGCCGTGGAACGGGCGCTGACGACGAGGCGCCTGCTCAGTCGCCCGTTCGGCTTCTGGACGAAAGTCTTCCGCCTCGGTGGACCGGGCTGAGCTACCGCGTCACTCGAAAAGTCGCTTGACGGCACGGGCCAGCCGGATCAGCGCGCTCCGCCAACGCCGATGCACTTGCCGCGGGCTGATCCCGAGCAGGGCAGCTGCCGCTTCGGCGCTCAGTTCGTTGTACCAAAGCAGATCGAAAATCTGCCGGTCTTCCTCGGGGAGCGCTGCGATCGCGTCGTGAACCTCCAGCCACTCGGCCAGCTTTCTCGGGTCATGCGTATCCGACGCCGGAGCCAGGAACCCCGTCCCCGACGAGTCTTCGGCGATCAGCGCGTGCTGCAGATTCGTCGCGATGCCTTGCGGGCCGCAGATCTGGCGTTTGAGCTGCAGCAGGGTCTGCCGGACCTTCATCGCCACGAGTCGGTAGAAGTGCTTCGAGTCGGCGAGCTCGACCTGGTCCAGCGCCAGGTGGAACTGAATCAGCGCGATCTGGCCGACCTCTGCCGTATCGTGCCAGGCATGCACGATCGGGAAGGCGGAGAGCTTCTTTCGCGCGAGACGCTCGATCTCCTCGTTGGCGAGGACGAGCAGCGCGTCGCGCGACCGCAGATCCCCCTGGCGGGATCGCTCGATGAGGGCGTCGACTCTCGTAGTATCCATCGGCTGCAGCTCGGGAGGGTGCGAGCCGCAGTTTACTCAGGGAGGTAGGCCCGACGAGGCGCCTGTCTCGATAGAACGGTAGTTGGCCAAATCTTCATCGAGCGACGCTCGCGTTCTTCGAGCGACGCTCGGGCCTCGACTAGAAAAGCCGCTGAGCGTGGGTAATTTCGAGCTCAGAGGGCGCCTCGACTTCGTGCGTCTCCTCCGTCAGCGATGCCGCGAGAATCGTGACCGGGTCGATCAGAAACAACGTGTCCGTATGCGGCGCCTTGACGAGAACGGCCGGCCTTTCGCCGACGACCATGAGCTGAAGCGGAATGAGCGTCACCCGCCATTCCCAGCCGGTCGTCGCGTCCTCGATCCTGGTCTTCACTGCGCGGCGATCCGCAAGAGGCCGACCTAGCTCCGCAAGAATCGAACGAGGCGCCGAAATCGAGACCATGTCGCACCGCTCGGTCGGACCGCCCGCTAACGCGACGTCATTCGGCGCTGCGTCGCTGCTCAAAAGGCCCGCGATGGCAGCTTCGATCACCGGCCGGCGAGTCGGCGAAGCATAAAGCGTCGAAGCTCTCGCCGCGCTCGCCAGAAGACGGACTTGTTCGCTCTGAACGCTTCGCGGCGGGGACGCCTCCGCCAGGCTGACGACGCGGTACGTCCTCGTTCCGGCGTCGAACTGAATTCCGATCCCCGCTTTTTTCAACAGCAAGAGATCGCGCTGCACCGTCCGCTCGCAGACGCCGAACGACGCCGCCAGTTCCGCCAGCGCGAAGCAGCCGCCCTGCCGCAGCATTCGCAGAATGCGGACGGGTCGGAGCGATCGAGACGGCTCGTGCATGGTCGCGAGGGATGTGGGTCGGAGCTTAAGTCCTCTGTTCTTCTAAGCGCCGATCCTCGCGGAAGTGCGACATCGAAAGCGGCAGAAAATCGGGACTGCAACGAAGAGCCGGCTCTGTCGGCGACAAGAGCCCTGGATGCATCCGCGACGGCTGTGTCGTTACAATTCGGCCGTTGTTCGACAGCGAGCCCTGCAGGAACGCAGAGGCGAAACCGCGGGGCCTTCGGGAATTCCGCGGAGTTGGTTAATGCACGTAGGCTTGAGGATGTCGCCGGATGGCGAACGAACCGGAGCCGGACCGAAACCCCTCCGATGCAGAGGCCGGGCCCGACGATTCGACTCGCGACTTGTCCCCGCGCGAGCGGATAGGCCGTCGCGATTCTGCGTCGACGGCGCCCGAGATCCGCTTCGAGCCTTCCCGCCGCCCCGATTCGCTCGGTCGAATCGGCTCGTACGAGATCCTGGAGTATCTCGGCCGCGGCGGGATGGGAATGGTCTGGAAGGCGACCGACGTATCGCTAGGTCGGCCGGTGGCTCTCAAGCTGATGGCCCCGGAGCTTCGAGAGGAGGAGTCGGCGCGTCAGCGTTTCCTGCGAGAGGCGCGCGCTGCCGCTGCGGTCAAGCATCCGAACGTCGTGACCGTGCATGCCGTATCGGAGCACTGCGGCATGCCCTACCTGGCGATGGAGTTCGTCGAGGGCGGGACGCTGAAGGATCGACTCGACGCGGGCCCTCCCCTCGCCATCGATGAAGCGGTCGAAGCCGCGCTTCAGGTCGCCCAAGGCCTCGCGGCGATTCATGAGCGAGGCGTGGTCCATCGCGACGTCAAACCGTCGAACGTCCTCGTGGAGAAGAACGGCCGCGAGACTTACAAGATCGGCGACTTCGGCCTCGCCCGAATCGGCGAAGAGCGCTCGGACCTGTCGATGACGGGCGCGACTTTCGGAACGACGGCCTACATGTCGCCCGAGCAACTGCTCGGCGAGCCGCTCGATCGGCGCAGCGACTTGTTCAGCCTCGGCTCGCTCCTCTACGAGGCGATCGCCGGCGAAGCCCCTTTCCGCGGACCGACCGCAGCGGCGACCGGCCACCACGTCATCACGGCGGCCCATCGACCGCTGTGCGAGGCTCGGCCCGATGTGCCAAGCCGCCTCTCGCAAGTCGTCGATAAGTTGCTCGCCAAGGATCGGAAGGATCGGTACGGTTCGGCGGGCGAAGCGGCGGAGGCTCTGAGCTCAGTTCTTGCAAGTCTGCGACGGCCGGAAGCCGCTCCAGCGGACCCGACTCGCGTAGGAACCGGCAGCTACAGATTCGTAGGACGGCGGATCGCCGGCGTCGCCGTCGCCTGCGTGCTGCTCGCGTCGCTCGGCGTTTGGCGGTTCGCAGCGTCAGACTTTTCCGACAGCCCCTCGGACACCGTTCGAATAACGCTGTCTGAAATGGCGGACGGTCGCGCCTTCGAGCAGGCGTTGGCCGCAGTTCCGCCGGGCGGAAGCATCGTCTTCGCCGAAGCGGGCGAGTATCCCCTGAATCTCGTGTTGGACGATGCGGAGCGTTGGAACGGGGTCACTCTTTCGGCGTCCGCGGAAAATGTCATCCTGCGTCCGCTCGATCCGACGAAGCCGATTGTCGACCTCGTCGGCGTCCGCGGCGTGACCGTGGAAGGATTGGAGTTCGAAACGAACGGCGATTCGCATGCGATCCGTATGACCGGCTGCGAAGGAATCACGCTCCGCGAGCTGAAGATCCGCCAAACTGCGACCCGGAACAAGGCGGCGATCCAGATCATCGACTGCAATTCGGCGCCCGACGCCGAGCCGCTGCAGATCGTCGATTGCGACGTGGAGACCGAGACGGACGGCCAGTGCTTATGGTTGCAGAACGATACGCGGCCGGTTTGGAACGTGTCGATCGAAGGAAATCAGTTCGTCGGGAACGAGCGGGGCACGCTCGTCGCTCTGGTCTTCATGCCTGGCAAGATCGAAGTGCGACAGAACCGTTTCGCCAGCGCCCATGTCGGTTTGAACATGAACTCCCTGCCCGGCGAGACGGGAACGCATGCGGACCAGACGGTGATCTCGGACAACGTCTTCGAGTCCTGCAACGCATGGATCGGCCTCTGGGGCACGGATCCGGCGCGTACGCCGTTTTCGCTGGTCGAGAACGTCATCCGCGATTGCAACGCCATCGAAGCGACCCCTGAGCAACTGGGCGCCGTCGAGGAGCATTGCGACCTCCGCGGCAATCGATGGGAACGTCGTTCGGCGGAAGGACCTCTGCCGGGCGTCCTTCGCGACTTGTTCGACGTCGTCGAAGTTAAGCCGTAGTCCCGGCGTCCGTCGATGAGCATGCGAGTCGAACGGTCCGCCCCTTCTCAGGCGCACGGTTTCGCGAATGAGCATCCGCTCTCGGAAAACGCTTGTCGCAGCCTGGCCCGCCGATCGCCACAGTCCCCGCCTCCGTTTCGCGATCGTTCAACTCCGGTCCGCAGGTGGCGCCGCGCCTTCGTTCAATGTCGAGTCGCTTCCGGTCGATGAACAGTCCATCCTTGCCTGCCTATCTGCCCGAATTCCTAAGAAAGCGCACCCATGAGCAGCCCGATGCACGTTTCCTCCTCCTTTCTGGTCGACCCTGCGGTTCTCCGCGCGGCGGCGCTCGCGCCGTCGATCGGCATGGCTCCCACGCTGTTGAGCGGAGCCGTGCCGATCGAGGAACCACCGCCCTTGCCGAAGGACGAGACGAAGACGGTCGATCCGCGACCGCTTCGCGTCGCTCACCTAGGACCCTGTTTGTTTCGAGGGGGCGCCGAGCAGCAGTTGATCGACTTAGCGAAGTTTCTCGACCCGAAGGTCGCCGTGCTGGAACGCTGCATCGTCACAGGCACGAACTCCGTCGATCCGTCGGTCGCACGCGATTTCGCCTGCGAGATCGTTCCGGCGAGTCGGGAGGTCGTCGCTGAGACGCTCCGAACGTTCGATGTCCTGCTGTACTGGGGCATGGAGCTCAAGGGTTGGATCGAGCCGACGGACGAGCGTCGGGCCGTGGTGATTTACCTCGCTCACGGCGATAGTTACTGGACGCGGGACTTGCTTCGCAACAGCGCCCACCTCACCGATCACGCGATCGCCGTCAGCCGCCGCGTGCTGGAAACGACGTGTCAGAACTTTCCGAGCACGGTCGTGCTGAACGGCGTCGACACGGCGCGGCTTGCTACGACCCGTTCGAGATACGAGGTGAGGGCCGAGTTCGGCTACGGCGACGACGACTTCGTCGTCGGCTACGTCGGTCGGTTCTCGCCGGAGAAACGGCCCGAAACGCTGCTTCGCGCGCTTGAACTTTTGCCGCGGAGTTTCAAGGGGTTGTTCATCGGCTGGGGGCCCATGCAGGCCCAGCTACTGGAGGAAGCGAACCGAACGGTACCGAACCGCTGCGCCTTTCGGTTCGTCGACCGATACCTCGGCGACTACTACCAGGCATTCGACGCCTTCAGTCTCTCGTCCGTCCAGGAAGGCTTCGCGCTCGTGTTTCTCGAGGCGATGTTCGCAGGTAAGCCTGTCGTCGCGACGCCGGTCGGCGCCGTGCCGGAGGTGATTCACGACCGGGTCAACGGCATCATCGTCGACGGTTCTCCCGTCGAACTCGCGAAAGCCCTCGCGCGTCTCGAAGGCGATCCTCGTTGGGCGCAAGGAGTGGCGGAGAGCGCTTCGGAATACGCGAAATCGTTCGGGTATGCCCGTCGGATGGCTAAAGAGTACGAAGCCGTTTTCCGTCGACTCGTCGCGACGCGGAGGAACGCCGCGTGATCAAGCTCAAGAACCTGCTGTTCGACTCCGAGCCGATCGTCGCGCATTGTCCTGGTCCGCTCCACGAAAACTGGAAGTTCTTCGCGGAAGAAGTCTTCGCGGAGGCGCCTGAATCGCGTCCTTCGCAGGAGTCGGCCATCTTTCTGACGTGGCACGGACCGGATCGGGCGGAGAAGCCGAACGGACTCCTGGAACGCTGTGCGGCTCGACATGGCTGCGAATTCGTCGTGCTACGACATGAGAGTCCAGACTGGACGAACGCCCGCAAGCTGGCGATGACGGCGGAGGCGCTTGAGAAGACGGACGCGGAGTTCGTCGTCGGTCTGGACTCGTGCGACGTCTTGCTGGTCGACCATCCCGACGAGGTCGTACGCCGCTTCCGCACGCACTTCGCGTGCGACCTTCTCTTCAACGCGACGGGCTCGGCCTGCTGGCCGGAGCTGCCGAAGTTCGTGATGTTCGAGAGCAGTTTGCCGGACGCTAAGCACTCGCACGGCAGATGCTGGCTGAACAGCGGGGCCTTCGTCGGCAGGACGTCATTCTGTCGGGAGTACTTTCGAGCCTTGACAGAGTTCGCGAGCGAGAACGGCTACGAGAACGATCAAACGGTCGTGAAGGCGACTTGGCCGCACTACTACCCTCGCGTGCAGATCGACTATCGCTGCGAGATTTTGCAGTGGTTCAACGAAGACCCGCGCTATCTAAGGACCCAAACGCCGCGGTCGGAAAGGGAGCTGCGGCTATTGAACGAACTTCGGACGCTCGAAGACGCCGCCTTCGGCGTCCTCCTCGGAGCGGAGGTCGATGCGGAAATGCTGCTCAGCACGTTTCCGAAGCTGCGGCTATGGATCATCGATGCGTCAGATGCTCGCTGCGCGAGCGGCGAAGCCCGGAAGCCGCCGCGGGGTACGCGGTCTCGCTGGTGTTCGGATCGCGCGGCGATGGGGCGTCGACATTCGATATCCCGGAATTTCATCGACGCCGCGAGCTGCTTCCCTGATCGTTCGCTCGACTTCGTCGCAATCGCGGCGTGCTGCGAGGCTGAGCGTCTGGAAGCACGGACCCACTGGGCGCCGAAACTGCGCACGAACGGCTTGTGGCTATAGCTTGGCTTCGCGTTCCCCTCGCTCCGCCTGCGAGTTGAATGCTACTTCGCTCTCCGCTCTACTGCTCGCTTCATCAGCAGGAACGGACGCACAGGGACGCGTCCGAGACGGAGATCAGGATGAATCGAGACGAACTCGCCGGCGTCGTAGCTCAGGCGAAGTGCCGAGTCTTCGGTTGGGAAGACGCTTCGAACGATGCCCACCGCCAGACGCTCGCGACGCTGGTCCGAACGGTCCAGGACGAGAATGCGACGATCCTCTGCGAGCCGAGCCTCGTTCGTTCGACGACGCGCCCGCCGGACATCGTCCTGATCTGTCCCGTCTCCGGCATCTCGGTGATCGAAGTCAAGGGATTCGGCCTCGACCAGATCGACGGCATCGATCCCGGCGGTCAATTCGTCGTTCGCTACTCCAACGGCGCCATCAGTCGAAATCCGTTCGCGCAAGTGCGAAATGCGATGTTCGACGTCAAGGACGCCGCTGCGCGGTTCCTGGGGCGCGATCCCTCGTTTCGCTACTGGTACTTCGTGGCGATGCCGCGGATTAGCCGTGCGGAGTGGGCGGCGAAGTGGGGCGAGCAGGCCTTCCGTCCGCCGGAATTGCTCCTAGGAAGCGATGTTGAAAAGCTAGCCGCCGCATTGCTCGCCAGCGGACGAAAGCGCCTGGAAGGGCGATCGCAAGGCGATGCGTGGCCGCCCGAAGAGATCGAAGCTGTTTATCGGGCGTTCGGCGACACGTCCGTCCTGTTTCCTGCGCCAGCCGAGCGCAAGCCGCGTCGAGTTCGGGAAGCGACGTTCGGCGAGATGTTCGATGAGGCCGCGGAGGCCTACAAGACGCTCTCCGACGAACAGCAGAAGCTCTCCGCTCAGTACTGGGAGCGCGGTCCGCGATTGATCCGCGGCGTCGCCGGGAGCGGCAAGACGATCGTGCTGGCCAACAACCTCGCCCGCCGGGTCCAGCGAATGACGGCTCAGCCGACGCTCGGTCTCGACGACGAGCGGACGCCGCGGATCTTGGCAGTTTGCTACAACCGCACGCTCGTTCCGTTCCTGAAGAAGAAGGTCGAGACGGCCTACCGGCAGAGAACCGGCTCGAACCTGCCCGAGGGGATCGTTGAGGTCGTCTCGCTGAACACGCCTATGTGGGAGCTCTCGCAGCGGGGACTATGCCGCTACCAGAAGGTGTTCCAGAAGGGCGTCAACGACGCTGCGCGAGCCGAGCAGTATCTACGCGATCTAAGGGAGGTGCGCATGCGCGATCCCCGTGTCTTCGACCTGCACGCGTACGATGCGATCTACTGCGACGAAGGTCAGGACTTCTCAGAAAATGACTTCCGCATCCTCGCGACTCTCTGCCGCGACCAGGAGGACCCACGGCTCTTCGTGTTCTACGACGACGCGCAGAACCTGTACGGGCACAAGCGCCCGAACTGGCATTCGCTCGGTCTGAACGTCGTCGGCGGACGCTCGTTCGTCGTGACCGAGTGCTTCCGCAACACGCATGAGATCGTCGAATCGGCGTTCAATGTCCTCTACGGCACGTATGCCGAGGACAAGGCGAAGCGACCGACGAAGGAGTTCGGGGACGTGGCGACGCTCGTCGAGAAAGGTCTGCTGGAGGCAGTCGACGAGCGGTACGCGGTGAAGTTCGCTAAGCGCAGGGGCATGTCGCCGAGCGTCACGTTCGTCGACGGCGAGTTCGCGGAGAACGCGCTCGTGCTCGCGCGACTGCGGTGGCTGATCGAGGATCAGGACGTTCGGCCCGAAGACATCCTCGTACTCTCGATGAAGAAGGAACGGATCTCGAAGCCGCCACGGTTCAAGCCCTTCAGGAGTTCGATCTCGTTCTCGTCGACTGCTCCGACGAACGAAGCGCCTACTGGCGAGGCGAAGAAATCGCGATCGACTGGTTCGCGAATGTTGCGCCGTGGATCTTCTTTTCGACGATCTGCAGGAAGACGAAGCGCGGTTTATCCGCCGACGTCTTCGACTTCGGCGACCGTCCGAGGTCCGACAACTTCATCTTCAGCCGTCAAAACCGTCTGATCTCGCTCGACGGCTTCCCGCGCGAGCTCGGGATCTTGTTCAGCACGAACGACGGGCGATCGACAGTCGATCTTTCCCAGGACCGGATCTGCATCCTAGTACTACAGCCGCACTTGCGAGAATAGCCCGTTTTTTCTTACGCTGCTCTTCTCACGGAGGAGGGCGAAGCGATGGACGCAGGCGTTTCGGAAACGGACGTGCGGAGCTGGGCGACGGAACTCGACCGCGTGTCCGAAGCGATCGGGGCGAGGTTCAGCAGATCGGAGATTCGAGCTCGCGCAGGCGTTTACTTGCGCGGGCTGACGGCGAGCGTCGAACGCAAGAACGGCTGGCAGCTGGCCGAGTTCGTCGGCGACGCGACGCCGGATAACCTCCAACACTTCATCGGACGCGCCCGCTGGAACGCGGACGAAGTCCGCGACGATCTGCGGACGTACGTCGCGGAGCGACTCGGCGACGACGAGGGCGTGCTGATCGTCGACGAGACCGGCTTTCTGAAGAAGGGGACGAAGAGCGCTGGGGTCGGGCGGATGTACTCCGGCACGGCGGGCCGCATCGAGAACCAGCAGATCGGCGTCTTCGTCGCGTACAAGTCCGCTCGCGGCCACGCGCTCGTCGATCGCGAACTTTACCTTCCCAAGAATTGGACCGACGATCGCGAACGCTGCCGCGCAGCCAAGATCCCCGACGACGTCGAGTTCGCGACGAAGCCGGAACTGGCGAGGCGCATGCTGGCCCGCACGCTGGACGGAGGTCTGGCCGCGAAATGGATCGCTGCGGACGAGGCGTACGGCTCGGACAGTCGCTTTCGCCGCTTTCTCGAAGCCCGCCGGTTCGGTTACGTCGTCGCGATTTCGTCGTCGACGCATCTCTATCTCGGCGGTCGTCGGCAGGCGGTCGCGAAGCACGTCGAGGGCGTGCCGCCGGAAGCCTGGCGGAGGATCTCCTGCGGCCCTGGCGCGAAGGGCGAACGACTCTACGACTGGGCCTTCGTCGACTGGGATTCGTACGAGATCGACGGCTTTCGCCGCGGTCTCCTGGTGCGTCGTTCGCTCGCCGATCCCAGCGATCTGGCGTATTACTTCACCCACGCTCCGCAGCGAACGCCGCCCGCGAAGCTGATCGAGATCGCCGGCAGCCGCTGGGCGATCGAGGAATGCTTCGAGCAGGCGAAGCAGCTCGTCGGCCTCGACGAGTACGAGTTTCGGGCGTGGCACGCCTGGCAGCGGCACGTCACGCTCGCGATGCTCGCTCACGCGACGCTGGCGGCGATCCGCGCCGCAGCGAACGACGCGCCTTCGTCGGGTAAGTCACGTCCCGAAAAGGCTCTGCCTCGTCGCGGTCGCTCGAAAAAAAGCGGCTCGACCTGATTCCGCTGACCGTGCCGGAGGTGCGGCGCCTGCTCGTCGCTATCGTCTTGCAGGCGGCTCCGCCCGATCCGCTGCATCTGCTCGCCTTCTCGCGATGGCGACGACGACACCAGGCGACCGCCAAAGCCAGTCACTATCGCCGCCGAAACTCCCAAACGAAGCAAGTGCGGCTGTAGTACTAGGCCTTCTCTCAGGCCAGCGGCTCGTCCGAAAGAGGCGAACGCTTCTTCGTATTCGCCAAGCCGTTCCAGTGCAGCACCCAACAGCTCAATGGCCTTCGCTTCGATCTCGATGTAGCCGAAGTCCGTAGCTAGTTCCACGGCCTTTCGTAACTCAGCGCATGCAGGATATAGATCGTCAGATTCAAAGAGGGCCGTACCCTAGCTCAGCTGAGCTAGGAGCCCGTTGATTTCCCGGTTCGCGGGCGGGCTGCGACGTGGCAGAGGTCGCGGCGGACAAGGGCTATCACAGCGAAGAGTCGCTCGACCGGCTGCAGCACGAGACGCACGTGCGGACCTATATCCCGCAGCCGAAGCAAGCGAAGTCTCGGAAGCGAAAACGGAAGCCGCCGCGTCGTCAGGCGGCCTATCGTCGCAATCGCCGGAACGCGCGCGGGCGCCGCGGTCGCAGGCTGCAACGTCTTCGCAGCGAGAAGGTCGAGCGGACCTTCGCCCATGTGCTCGAAACCGGCGGCGCCAGACGGACCTGGCTTCGCGGCCTGGCGAAGATTCGCAAGCGCTATCTCGTCGCCGCCGTCGCCTACAACCTCGGACGGATCCTGCGGCGACTGCTCGGAGCGGGCAAGCCGAAGCAGTTCGGAAACCTGCAGGCGGAGCTTTCCGCCGCGTTTCGACTCTCCAGCTTCGCCCATTTCGCCGCCAGATCGCATCGAGCGATCACTCGCATCTCGATCACTGTCCGGCTCGCGCTTCTCACGGCCGTCCGTCGCTCGGCCGCCTGACGCCACGCCCGCCCGCGAACCGGGAAATCAACGGGCTCCTAGGGGAAGGGGTGTCGATCGCGGAAGTCGCTCGTCGATTCGGAGTGGATCGATCGAGCGTGAAGCGTTGGAAGCGGGCGATGGCGCGCGGGGGCGTCGAAGCCCTCGCGGCCCGTCCGAATCTCGGGCGGCGGCCTTTGCTGTCGGTCGAGCAGAAGAGTGAGCTAGCGCGGATCGTCCGCGAAGGACCGCGAGCCGCGGGCTTCGCGACGGAGCTCTGGACGCTGCCGCGACTGGTGAAGGTCATCCGCGAGCGGTTCGGCGTCACGTATCACTTCAGCCACGTCGGGCGGTTGCTCAAGAAGCTCGGCTTCACCAGGCAGAAGCCGGCGTTCCGAGCGGCGCAGCGCGACGAGCAGGCGATCGCTCGCTGGCGTTCGCACGACTGGCCGCGCATCAAAAAAAGGCTCGCAGGCGCGGCGCGACCGTCGTATTCGTCGACGAAACCGACTTTCTGCTCCGTCCTCTGATCGGCAAGACCTGGGCTCCGCGCGGCCAGACGCCGATCTTCCGCGCATCCGGAAGGCAGCGTCGGCTCTCGGCGATCGGAGCGGTGACGCTCTCGCCCAGGCGGAAGCGGATCAACCTCTTCTGGCGGTTCTACGACGGCAACGTCCGAAGGCCCGAGTTCGTCTGGTTCCTGCGGCATCTGCGGCTAACGCTCAAGACGCCGCTGGTCGTCGTGATGGACCGGCTGAACGTCCATCGCTCGGCGATCCGCCTACTGAAAGACGAAGGCGCCCGCTGGTTAGATCCCGAACTGCTGCCGGCGTACGCGCCGGATCTCAATCCGGTCGAAGCCGTCTGGAGCTGCGCCAAGCGTGCCGACCTCGCGAATCTCGCCGCCGACGATCTCTTCGACGTCGGCGACGCCGCCGGCGAATCGCTCGTCCGTCAGCGTCGCGACCTCCGTATCCGACGCTCGTACTTCAAGACCGCTCAGCTACCGATCTAGAAGGGCATCCGCTAGGCGAGGAGCAGTAACTCCCCAGTCAAAGCCCCTCTCTCGCCCTTCTCCATCTCCCCATTTCCGGCAATCTGGGCTGTTAATTCGTTCTGCCTATTAACTGGAGATCAAGAGAGTTCGAGCCCGAATCTTCGGGGCGCTCGCGACCTTGAGGGTCAGGAGCGCACCCCGATCAAGACGGGTACGAACCAGAGACGTCGGCCTCAGCGAGAGACATCGCCGCAAAGCTTTGCGGCAGCGGGGTTTAAACGGAAAACGCCCGGCAGCTTCGAGAGATGCCGGGCGTTAACGAGTTAACAGGCGGATTTCAGGGCAATCCGAGAGGCTTCCCTGAGGGCTCGAACCTGCGACGGGCAAGTTAACAGCCGCTCCAGCAGAGACCAACTGTCTTCAAAGCGTGTCCGACAAACGGTACGAAAATGTGTCCAATAAGGCACGATTGCGGTCCGATTGCGCGATGACTCGGCGGACGCAACGTCAACTGCGGCCATAGCTTGATAGGTCAAGATCAAGCCAGCCCTGCCGCCTCCACATCCAGGGCCGCTTGCGACTTTTTCGCAAGCGGCCTTTTTCATTGCACTTGCGGCAATTTCGAGCTATCGATCAGGCTCTCCAAAACCGCGAAAATAGGCAACTGTCCGATACTTTGTCCGATAAGGCGTCCGATAGCCGCTGGTTTCTGTCCGATTCGCTGCGTACCGTTGGCCATAACAGGTGGCCCGACACCTCTCCCAGGAGGCGGAACGGCGATGGCGATGCGACGCAAGAAACTCGGGAAACCAGACGCTGACGGGTACTTCTCGCGGCAACTCGGGTGGAAGCTCTCCCCGACCGGCAAACGGGTGCAGCACAAGTTCCGGCTGGGGACGGAGCAGCGGGAAGCCGAACTGCGGGAGCTGAAGCTCCGCACGCTATGGGAGAGCGTCTAACGCGGCTCCGCTCCGGCCGCCGCTCTCTGGAGCGATACGACCTTGGAGCTGGGCAAGGCGATCGCCCGGGGCGAGGCGTACGCGCTGCTGCCGAAGCTCGCTGGCGAACCGGAGGGAACTTGCGAAGTAGCCGCTCGACGCTCGCTATCGCTTCGCCTGAATTCGCGAACTGCGATAAGCGCGCCCCCTCTTGGGCTCCGCTCACAGCCCAGCATTCGCTAACCCTGCGTCGGAACTACTGAGCGTTGATAGGGTGCGTGGCGAGGAGGCTGGCAAGCTGGGGATAAGCGAATGATCGGTTCTCGATCTCCTTTCCGCCTGCGTGGCGGGCCACCATCTCGACGGACCAGTCGAGTTCATAGGCCAGCTGACGCAGCCAACTCGCGATTGACTAACACGGCTGCATGCCCGTCGTGGTGACTACATGTTTTCCTTCAGTCCGAGTTCGGCCCAACGATTCATCCAGCGGTGCATCGTCATCGACTCGACGGGGTCATGAAACGTGAGCATCGCAGCGTCGACCTCCGGCACGCCGGACTGTTCGGGATCTGGCTCGACGTCTACCTCCGATTGAGCGCCATGGTTGCCGAGCAGGTCGCGGGCTCGGGATTGAGCGGAGGCCGGTCTTCGTCGGGGGCAGTCATAGCCGGAGTCTGCCGAATGCCGCAATGGCTTCGCGGTCTGGAAACACAGCCCCAGATCCCCCTCCGGATCTGCCAGCGGCTCGCTGCAGACCGGACCTTCGTTAGCGACCTTTGCGACGAAACTCGATACGGGCGCGGCCTGCATTGCCTCCGGTCCATAGAACGCCGGCAGCGGCGGGCCGCCGAT
The DNA here is from genome assembly GCF_056501455.1 of Lignipirellula cremea. Classification (NCBI taxonomy): domain Bacteria; kingdom Pseudomonadati; phylum Planctomycetota; class Planctomycetia; order Pirellulales; family Pirellulaceae; genus Lignipirellula; species Lignipirellula cremea. The sequence continues at coordinate 1,418,723 of NZ_CM151415.1, read as the reverse complement.
TCGTTCCTGAAGCCCAAGTCGCTATCTAGAACCTGACGGCGATACTGGGCTTTCCGTAACCGATGCCGTAGCCGAATGGATTCGCGCGGGGCGGAGTAGAGCCTGGTCCGGGACTGACGTAACGACTTGGGTAGATCGTGACGCTGCCAGGATTGCTGCGGCCGTGATTCCGATGCCGTCCACCGAACGCTTGTGTCGATGACGCGAAACTTGTCGCGAGAATCGCGACTACGCCGCATGCGAACAAGATTTTTCTAGTGCGATTCATGGGTCGAACTCCAAGGGTTGTCGTCTTCGTCCACAGGATCCCCGCCTCGCGTTGAGTAGAGTCATTCTACGCCAAGTGAACCGGAAGTCGTTCATTCGAAACTTCGTTGCGATCCCATCATCGCGCCACTAAGAAAGAATGTTTAAGGGGCGTGCCTCTCGCGGCATCGCTACGCCGCGAAGAAACGAAGAGGGTCGCGATGTCGATGCGGTTTTTGAGAACCTTGGTATGTCTGCCGGTGTGCTTCGCGGCGACGTCCGCATGGAGCAGCGCGCAGTCTCCGACGGGCGCCGCCGAGGCACCGGTTGCCCCGAAGGATTCGCAGGCTTCCGATCGAGAAGAGGTGACTAGTGAAGTCATCGCGATCGATTCCGGCAGCTTCGTGATCGCGTTCCGCAAGGACTCGAACGTCTTCCTGGGCTACTCGTCGGAGGACGGCTCATGGGATCGGCACGAGTTCCCGGATAAGATCGTCGCCCGTCCGATCGTGGACGGCGGCGGATACGCTTTCGCGGGCAGCGGCTCGAGCGCCACGGGGGCTTTTCACCTTTCAGGCGAGGCGATCGAAGAGCTCGTCGCCATCGATCGGAACGGTAGGTTTCGGGCGACGAAGCTGGAAAAGTCGGCAGCCGGCGTACTGATGCCCTATATGGTCGACGGCTTGGTCCTCCATGTCGTCGAGGAAAGAGTCTACGCGTTCAGCTCGAAGACCGGCACCTGGGACGTGCTCGCTGTTCCAAAGGGGGCTGCCGTCGAAATCCGTACGGAGGGTTCGATCTCGGTGTCTGGACTTTCCGTGCAAGGCGGTAAGGCGATCTACCGCGCGGAAAACGGCTGCTCCATTTTCGGCGTCGAAAGCGGCAAGTGGACGTCGGCCAGGTTCGAGGCCGACCTACCCTGACCCGACCTGTTTCCTCGCGCGCCGCACGGGGATGTCCTCTCCCAGTCGCGGACGGCGACGGGTTCGAGACTCGATGGCGCTTCGAACGTTTGCGAGCGCGGACCCTGCAGTCGGTCCGCCAGGCAAGCTGATGTTGCCGTCCGCACCAACGGACGTAGCCAGCGACTCAAGCGAGAAGCAACCTGGTCGAACGGTCGTCGCATCCGCGGCAGCCATTTTCCGTTTCGGTGACCTCGTCCCACGTCCCTGCGGAGACAGATGCAATAACTTACTGCTCGAGTTCTTGGAGCAAGGAGCGTTCCAATGCCCCACGGGTCCGTAAACGACACTGTCCCCGCCCCGAGCGCCGAGGTATTTCGCCTGCTGCACGACTACGATCGTCGCCTGGAGTGGGACACGCTTTTGCAGCACGCGGGCCTATGCGACGGCTGGTCCGAGGCTCAGCTTCATGCAACGACTGTGTGTACCGGCCGCTGGTACTTGGGCGGGATCGCGTTAAAGACCGAGTACGTGTCCTTCAGGCCGCCTCGCGTCGCGGCCGTGAAGCTAGTGAATCGTCCTGCGTTCTTCGAAACTTTCGCTGCGACCATTCGGCATCATGATCTAGGTAACGGCTCATCGACGGTCGAGTACAAGTACCGTTTTACTGCTCGTCCCTCCTGGCTTCGGTGGCTGTTACACCCCGCCATGACGGCTGTCTTTCGGTGGGAAACTCGAAGGAGGCTGAAGTCGCTGAGCCGTTGGTTCGCCGAGCGTTCCGACAGTTAGGCGCCAGGCGCAGAGGGCTCAGCGAGAATCGGCGACGGCCATCGTGATTCCGGGCGCAGTAAGTTGCCCCCGAGGTTTCCAGTCGTTCTAAAGAACGCGAACCGGCGCCGGAACGGCTACGTAATCCGAACGGGCCCGTACCAGCTAAGTCGATGCCTCGGAGGGCGCTGCCGACGGGGACGCGCTGTGGCCGTGGGCGATCCGCATCAGTGTCGAGAAACAGGACGAAGACGATGTCACTCAGAACTCTCGCGGTCTTGTCGCTGGCGTTCGTAGTTTGCTCGGCGACGAAAGCTGAAGAAGGGGTCGTCGGACGCGCGACTATAGAAGGCGTCGTTGCCGGACCTGACGGTAAGGCGCTCGAAGGCGTTCGCGTCGACATTTCGACGGCTGCGCCGCGGATCGGTCGCGGACTCTTTTGTCCCAGTTGCTATCTCGACTGCGCGAAGGTCGCGACGACGGACGAAGAGGGTCGATTCTCCCTTGAGAATCTGGACCCGAGCCTCAAGTTTCGGTTGGTCGTCGCCAAGCCAGGGTTCCGCACGCTGCAGACGGAACTGATCGATCCTCTGGTCAGCCCCGTATCGCTTGCTCTCGACGAGGCGGCGAAGGATGTCGATCCTGCCCGCGTCGTCTCTGGGATCGTGACCCAGAACGGAGCGCCGGTGGTCGGCGCGCTGGTCGAGCCTTTCGGCGCCAAGGCTGCGCGCGGACGCTGGTGGGGCCTGGTGGAGGGCGTCGAATCGATCGTGACGGACGAGAAGGGCTACTTCGCGATGGTTCTGCCCGCTGACTTCGAGGCGGTAGACCTCGAAATTACGAACCATGGAATCTGCGGAGAGCAGTTCTCGCTCCTTGAACCTGGCGAAGAGCCGCTTGCAATCGAAGCGCGAACCGGAGCCGGCGTCGTCGGCAGGCTCGTCTCGGGCGGCAAGCCGGTCGCGGGCATGAGCGTCGCAGTCGTTCAGCTCGAACGAGGCGCCGGGCAGGGGATCTTCGTCAAAGCTGTCGGCGCGGTGACGGACGAGGAGGGTGGTTTCGAGTTCCGTTATCTGCCGCCGGACCAGCGTTACTGCATCTACTCGCTGGTCGGCGAAGCGAAGCAAACGGAGAGCCCGCACATCCTGACGACCAAGACCTTCGCAGTTCCCGCGTCGGGCGAGACTCGCGACTTAGGCGCGTTGGAGGTCGCCGCGCCGCTGTCCATTCGTGGAAAGGTGGAACGAGCAGACGGGCAGCCTTTGCCGGAGAACCTGAAGTTGACGCTGGGGCGCGAACCGGCCTGGGATCTGATCAGCGTTCCGGTTCAGAAGGACGGCAGTTTCGAGGCGACCGGTTTGCCGCCCGAAGTGTACGAGATCCACGTCGGCGATCGAACGCTCGCGATCGACGCCGACCGGATCCCCCATCAGTTGCTAAGCGGCGCCTCGTTCGGAGTCCGTCTCGGCGCTTCGCTCGACGACCTGACGGTTCCTGTGAAGGACGCCGTCCAGCGTCCTTCAGCGTCTCCGTGAGACGGTCGGCCGAAGGCAGCACGTCGTCCTCGCCGCTAAACCGCATCGCCGCTTCGAAGGATTGAATCATGCTTGCTTCGCCGCTTGCTCGCCCTGCTGGACCTTGCGTCAACGGCCGCTTCGCTCTCGGTCATGTTTCGGCGATTGCGGTCGCGATAGGGCTCGCATTTACAGCCTTTGGACGGGCGAAGGAACACGCTGAGCTGATGCCGGTCGTCATCAGCAGCGAACCCTCTCCCATTGCGCCCGCGATTTCCGTCAGCGGCACTGTGCAGAACGAAAGCGGCGAACCGCTTTCCGGAGCTTCCGTCGTCCTGCGCGCCGACTTAGGGGGAAGTCAGTACGTCTTCGGGGTGCCGCATAACCGAGACGTGCTGGCTCGCACGACGACGAACGCTGAAGGCCGCTTCAGCTTCGAGGGCATCGGCGTCCCGCCCCGCCTGGTCGAAAGTCTGGAACAGTTGCGCAAGGGCACGGGAGGTTTCAACGTCGTCGCCTGGGCCGATGGGTACGCGCTCGACTGGAAGACGATCACATCGTTCGACGCTCCGGAGATAGCGTTTCAGCTTAATAAGGAAGCCGACGTTTCCGGCGTCGTGGTGGACGAGCAGGACGTTCCGCTGGAGGCGGGCGAACTGAGGGCAATCGGCTTCACCAAGGCGGTCGATAATCTCGATCCGACTCTCAAAGGCCCAGGCGATCTCAACACCATCCTCTCCGAACTCCGGTTCGTCGGGGAGATTCGGGAGGGACGCTTCGTCCTGCACCACATGCCGCAGGACTATCGCATCTCGGTCCGCTGCGAAAGCGCCGCCGGTCACCGCGCTTTCTTCCTGATCGACACGGGGAACGGCACGTCGACCGACTTAGGTTACCGCGATTCGGCGAACGGACGGCATCCGGTTTACCGCGCGCCGGTCCGCGCGACGGTCAAGCAGAACGCCTGGGCGCGTATCAAAGTTGTGGACCATGAAGGCGCCCCGGTTACTGACGGCGGAGTCATGGCCGTCGATTCGGAGCGTCACTACGGAGGTTCGGCAGCGCTCGGGGAAGGGGGGATCGCGATTCTCGCGGTGAACGCTCCCGGACTTCACGATGTGTACTACTCCGCGGACCCTCTGCTCCCCAGGGTCGGACTCATCCAGCCGATCGATCTGCGGCTCGAAGGCGGAGATCTCGTCGAGATCAAGCTTCCCGAGACGCGCAAGGCGACCGGAAGAGTCATCGACCGCGACACGGGCAAACCGATCGCCGGCGTTTATGTTTCGGGCGGAGCGCGCCGGGAGCAGGATCAGGCGCCTCGCTTCACTGGCGCGATGGCCATCAGCGATGTCGACGGACGGTTTGAGCTTCCGACGCTTGAGGGCGAAGTCAGTTTCTCGATTTTCCGAGAAGTCGACGGATATTTCGTTCCGCCGGTTTACGCGCTTCAGAATCTCCCGAAGGTGAAGCGCCCGACCGTTACGGTCAGCGGGGACCAAGTTCCTGAGGAAGTCGTGGTGCACCTCGCGCGCGGCATGACCGTGCAGGGGCAGGTGTTCGACCAGCAGGGGATGCCGGCCCCGGGACTGAAGGTGACCGGAATGAACGAGGAGGCTCCTTATCGGCGAGCGCAGGCCGTCACGGATGCGGATGGCCGATACCGCCTCACCTCGCTATCGCCCTACGTTCCGACGCGGGTCGCCGTCGGGTCCGGTTCGGGCTCCGCCGAAGAAACGATCCTGCCGACGAAAGATCACCCTTGGGATCAGACCCTGACGAAGAACGTCGACCTGAAAATGGCGGCGGGAACCGCTGTAGCCGGGCGCGTCGTGATGAGAGGGCGTCCGGTCGCGGGAGCGATGGTCAGTCTCCATCGCGGCAAGGAAGTCGAGCGAGGCCTGCGAATGGAGCTTCTCAGTCAGGTCGCGACCGACGCCGAGGGGAAGTATCGACTCAGCGGCCTCCGCAAGGGCGACAAGTACCAACTGCACGTCGAACCGCAGGGCAACGCCGAAGTCCGCGACGGGGCTCTAGGACGGGGGCATATCCAAACCGTGGGGGTCCCAGACGGAGAGACGATCGATCTCCCCGACTTGGAACTGAAGACCAGCGGGCAAACCTTGGCGGGAGTCGTCGTCGATCGCGAAGGCAACCCGATCGCAGGCTTCTCCGTCAGCGCAAGCCTGGCGTCAGGCATGCACTTGGCGCGACCCCAGCGAGGCGCGCCGCCTTGGACCGAAACGGACAAGGACGGGCGCTTTCGGCTGACCGACTTGCCCGACGAGCCGATTTCGCTCATGGCGTACAAAGCCCAGCCCGGCCAGCCGATCCTCCGCCCAGCGCGCGCCAATCCCGAGATGAACGCACAGAACATCCGGATCGTGTACGATCCGACGCTCGTTCAGGAACCTGAGAGTCTCGATTGATGGCCGCGGACCGAGACTACTCCTTCGGCTCCAGATCCTTTCGCAACTCGTCCAGTTGCTCAACGCTGATCCGCTGCTTTGTGGATGAGAGCATCGACATGAAGTGCTCGATGCTGGCGGGCTCGCTCGGGAAGCCGATGTTGCCGTCAGGACCGTCGGACGTAGCCAGCGCTTTGCCCTCGCTGTCAAGAATGGCGAACCAGGGAATGCCTCCGCGAGGACCTTCCTTGATGCCGTTCATGACTTCGTCGCTACCGTTCCAGCGCTGGTCCATCCGCACCCAGAGGTAGTCTTGCTCCCACACGGCGCGATGCCGTTCCAGGTAATGCGCCAGCATGTGACAGGGACCGCACCATGTCGCGGTCTCCTGCAAGATTATTCGCTTGTTCGCAGCCTTCGCCTCGGCCAGCGCGTCTTTGAGTAGGGTACGTGCGTCAAGCGGTTCGGGAGCGTTAGCCGCGAGCACGTTGAGTACTGCGGCTCTGTCGAACACGGCTGCCGCACTGCGAGGAATAGACCCTTGCTCCACCTCCTGGTCGGCCGCATCGCGGAAGGCCCATGACGGAAGTTCGCCGTTCTCCAGCGTCACGCCGAGTCGGTCGGCGAGCGCCGAGGCTCCTTCCCTCTTCGCGTCTACGTGGAGGACCTGGAAGGCGTAGGCCGCCATACGAACCTTGTCGTCCTCCAGACGCAGCCGAAACCATGCATCGGTCAGCGGGTTCTCGCGATCGACGAAGACGATCACGACGTTCTGTCGTAGCGAGTTCGCCTTCTCTAGGGCCGCGTCGTAGCGTTCGACGGGCGTCTTGTCCGAAGCGAGTTGCTTCTCGACTCGCTCCTCGAACGTGGGCGGTACGTAGAGAGGCTCCGCGGCGACGTCGCCCAGATCCTTCTCTTCCGCCGTCAGGGGCGTGTGGCTTGGAAGGATCGGAAGGAATCGCCCGCTTCCGTCGTCAGCGATGAGACTCAGCGAGTACTGCTGACCTACGACGAGACCTTCCATGCGGAAACGACCTGCTTCGTCGGTCGTCTCTGTCGCGCCCCACGCGTCCTGAAAGGCACTGTCCCCCCGTTCGCCGATGTAGACTCGCCTTGCCCATCGCACCTGCTTTCCCGACATCGCCGCTCCCGTCGACTTATCGACAAGTCGACCTTCAGCGGACGCCAGCGGCGCGATGACGATGGTCGTCTCCGGGTCCTCCGCTCCGACTTCGACCACTCCCGCTAGCTTGCCGTCGGAGCTGCGAGCGATGAGCGTCATCGGATGGAGTTTGCGTTCCGATGCGAAGCGTCCGTTCTCGTCCGCTTCGGCGTTGAACCTTCCCCCGGAGGCCGTCGATCGATAAATCCCCTCGATCGTCGCGCCGGCCACTGGCTGAGGAGGATCTCCCGTCACGATCGTTCCGGCGAAGGGACCTCTTTCGGGACGGGGCGCGGCGAGATCGACCCGGACGTCGGCTTGACCGTCCACCTCGATCGTCTGGGGGGCGACTTGGGACGGTCCGCGCAGCGAGTGAGTTCCTGGGCCGACGAAGAACTCGTACCGGCCTTGTTCGTCGGTCGTCGCATGGCGCCCGATCGAGGGAGCGATCCAGCGATTTCGCTGGCCCGGCGGGATCGGCAATGGATCGCCGCGAAGCGCCTGTAGCGACCGCCCCGTCTGCTGGAGGCTGACCCCGATGCCTGCTGCCGGAACCTTGTCAGGACCGACGGTGACGACCCCGTGCACTCGCGTCGCCCGCACGAGCTGGAAGTGCAGGTCCGTCGCCGGCGCTCCGCTTCGGAGCACGATGCCGTCGATCAGGGGAGCCGCCCACTCGTCATCCCTCACCCCGAGCGCGTAAAGCATTTCCGGAGCGACATCCATCCTGAAGCCGCCCTCGGCATCCGTCGAGACGGTCTTACGCTCGTGGTCGAAACCGTAGCCTTGGCCCACCGCGAGGATCTCAATCCCTGCTGCGGGTCTGCCGTCCGCGAAGGTCGCCCGTCCGCTCGCGCTCACGAGCCGCCGCAGGGTTCCCGTCACCGCTCCGTCGGGATGCTCGCTGGCGACGAACTCGATCCGCGGCCGGTCGAAGCCCTTCGCGGTAGGCCAGAAGGTGATCCCTTCCTCACCCCAGCTTGGGAGACCGCGAAACTCGGCAACGCCCCGCTCGTCGGTCGTTACGTCGAAGAGATGCGGGATGAATCCGAGATTGAAGTAGTCCGGTTCGTCGGGCTTCTGCAGCGTCCAGGGCCGAACCTCGGCGCCTGCGATCGGAGCTCCCTGCTCGTCGACGATGTGAACGTCGACGGACTTCGTTTCGGCGAGTTGTAGCTGCACCGCGCCTGCATCCAGCCACTCAGGTCGAGCGCGACGATTCCCCTGACCCGCCGCCGTGCGATAGTCGAAGCCGACCTGCGGCTTCCAGGCGTAGACGAACTGCAGCACGCCCGCCGCCGGCATCCGCAGCATGACCTTCCCTTCGGCGTCGGAAAGACCGCTCGCGACGCCGACGTAATCAGCCATCGCGCCGACCTCGACCCCGGGCGCCGCCGCCCCTTCGCTGTCGAGCACCGTGGCCCTCAGTCGCTGAACCGGAAGGAGCGGAATCTCCAACGGAATCTCGAAATCTTTCGCCGTCTGAGTACGCGAGCTGTAGATGCCCATCCGATCGCCTGGACCGTCGTCGGCGACGATCGCCAGCGACCCGACGCGATCCCGTTCGACGTGAATCGTGAAGGAGCCGTCCTCGGCGCTTGTCGCCCGCACGGTCTCGTCGTAGGCGATCCCGCGCACCGCGACGCCGACGGCGCCTGTTCCGTTCCCGTCGACGACGCGCCCTGTCACCGCGACCCGAATCGGAGCGTCTGGCTCGGCCCCCTTTGCTGGGTAAGCGAGCACAGCGAGAAGGATGAGCGAGGTCGTGATCGAATGACGAACCATGATTTATTCCAGCAAATACGAGCGGTGCAACGTTGCCAATAGAGCGAAAGCGTGTCGCCGCTTCAACGAAGACTCCTTCCCTAGCAGTCCGTTGATTTCCCTGTTCGCGAGAGCCTGAGCGTTCAAAAGGTCGCTGAGCGTCGAGGCATCAGGAGCGGGAGCCGGACGGCGACCGAGATGCTTAAGATCGCTCGATGCGATCCGACGGCGAAATCAGCGAAGCTGGAGAGCCCAAACGCGGCGGAAAGCGCTGCTCCCAGTTCTCCGAACTGTTTCGGCTTACCGGCGCCGAGGAGTTGGCGCAGGATCCGTCCCAAGTTGTAAGCGACGGCGGCGACGAGGTAGCGCTTGCGGATCTTGGCCAGCCCGCGAAGCCAGGTTCTCCTGCCGCCGCCCGTTTCGAGCACGTGCGCGAACGTCCGCTCGACCTTCTCGCTTCGTAGACGCTGCAGCCTGCGACCGCGACGTCCGCGCGCGTTCCGGCGATTGCGACGATAGGCCGCCTGACGACTCGGCGGCTTGCGTTTTCGCTTCCGAGACTTCGCTCGCTTCGGCTGCGGAATATACGTCCGCACGTGCGTCTCGTGCTGCAGCCGGTCGAGCGACTCTTCGCTGTGATAGCCCTTGTCCGCCGCGACCTCTTCCACGTCGCAGCCCGTGCCCGCCTCGCGCAGGTTCGTTCGCGCGGCGTTCACGGTATCTTCGATCGTCCGGCAGTCGCCGGCGGTCCCTTCGTAGACTTCCGCCGCGACGATCACGTCCGTCTCCAGATCGACGGCGTGTTCGACCTTGTACTTGAGATGCGTGCGACCGTCCTTCATCTTCCCGATCCGAGCGTCGGGATCGTGCGGATTGACCCACTCGTCGTTGGAGACCTTCTTGTCCTTCCGCTTCCTGTCGAAGCGGCGCAGCTCCTCGTCGTCCGGGTCGCTTACGCCCGTTTCGGCTTCGTAGAGCTTGCGAACGTACTCCTGCCAGTCGTCGCCGTTCTCCCGGCGGACGATCGACTTCATCGAAGCGTTCGCTTCGAGATCGCTGGCGTCGACGCCGAGCGTTTTGCCCTTGAGCAGACCCTTCTCGTGGCAGAGGCCGAGAACCAGGTCGAACGCGAGCTGATGGATCTCCAGCGGCAGCCGGTTTCGCGTCAGCGTGAGCGTCGAATGGTCCGGCGTCTCCTCGCCGGGACCGAAGCCCAGGAAACGGGCCAGCGAGCGACTGTCGTCGCAGCGCCAGGCGATGCCGCGCTGGCTGTCGATCCCCTCGAAGTAACCGATGAACAGCATCCGGAAGTAGACGCCCGGCGCCAGGCTCTTTCGCCCCGTCGTTTCGTAGTACGGAGCGGCCGCCTCTTCGAGCCGTCCGTCGAATTCGATCTCGGCCAGCAGCCCGTTCAGACGGTCGTAGAAGACGTTTCGCGGACCGCTCCCCAGCTTGTCCGTCGGAACCCAGAACGTCCCCTGCGTCTCCCGCTTCCGCTTGCCCAAGCCCATCGCGATTCCTCCCCCGCGTCGAGATCACGCGAGGATAGCGCAGGCAGGGCGAAAATCAACGGGCTGCTAGCGACATGCTCTTCTAGATCGGGAACTGAGCGGTCTGAAGTAGGAGCGGCGGGATGCGGAGGACGTAGCGCTGTTCGTCGAGCGATTCGCCGACAGCGTCCCCGACGTCGGATGGGTCTTCGGCGACGAAGTGGCTAGGGGCGCTCTCAGCCATCGCCTCGATGCGACCGAAGACAGCGCCGATCGGTGGAGTGCGAGTCGAGACCAAGGCCGCGGTTTCACAGCTTTCTGGCGCCGAAGCGCTACCCTGTAACGGCACGGCGACCTTATTCTGAGACGCACGATCTTCTCGAACGGACCGTCTTTCTTCTCTGGTCGCTGGATCGCGTATGAACGCACAAGAAGTCGACGGATGCGATGCTCGTCCAGTCCGACTGCCGCTCCGGACCCGTTCGCGTTGGTGGAAGCTGATTCGGCTTCTAAGGACCTTGTCTCTCCTGGCGACGGCGGCGATGAGCGCCAATCTGACGGCCGCTCCGGACGAGCGCCCGTATCGATACTGGGGCCCGCCGTTCGAAGACGGCTTTCGGGCGCGAGCGGTATTTTGGGACCGAACCAACTCCGTGTTGGAGACGCCCGATAGAACGTACGTCTTCAAGCCGATCGAGACGCTCTCGGCGCAGGACAAAGCTTACCTTGCCTCGCTGCCCCTCCCGCCGATCGCCCGAGACCGTCTGCGATGGGGCGTGACGGAGATCGCGAAGGAAATTCCCTCGCAGCCGGTCAACGGCTTCAGCGGGCGCGTCATCGCGTTCAACGGTCGTCAGTTCCTGGTCGCGGTCCGCAACGATCGGATCTCCGACACGCGGCATCCTCCGTCGATGCTGGACGAGGCGTCGCTCAAAAAGCTCCTGGAGCTCTACGCCGACGAACTCTCTCCCGAGGAACGCATCCTCGCCGCGGCGGCGACGCATGAAGCGCTCTGGACGGCCGACCCTGCGTCGGCGGCGAGCATCCTGCCGAAGGGCCAGTTCGACGACCTCCTTCCCTCAGGAGCCTTGCCGATCGCGTACGACGGCTTCTGGCTGGCGTACAAAGATCCGCGGACGGCAGACGGTCTCCCCGGCGCGCTTCGCACGATGCGCGTCTCGGAGGCCGACGCGAAGGCGCTGAAGCTGCGCGACTTCCTGCTGGAGAAGTTCGTCGACGAGGCTCGCTACATTCCAGGCGACGTCGATCCGTCGCTGCTTCGGGCGCTCGCGCGGAAGGAACGCCTGACTTCCGCTCCGGTCGGGGAGCCGCGTCGCTTCGAAGGAGCGACCGGTCGTAGCGGCAATCCTGTCGAAGGTCGTTGGATCTATCGCGACGAGACGGGCAGCGTGATTCTGCTCGCTGACGGCACGGTCGAGGTCGTCGCCGGGACGGCCGCCGATACGAAGTGGTACGAGTCGATCGGCGCTGGAAGTATGGCCAAGACCAGCGTCTATGACGAATTACCTGAATCGTATTCCTGGCGGGACTGGTCGTCCTTTCCAGAAGACGCGCGCTCGGCACGCCTCGTCTCACGAACCGATGACAGCGCCTTCGTGCAAATTCGCGACGGCGACTATCTTCGCTTCGACCGGAAGAACCTGACTGCGGAAGACGATGCGTACGTCGCGAGTGCCGAGTTGCACTCGTATGATTCGCGCGTCGTACGCATCACGCCGCTTCCGAGCGCTAACGTTTGGGACGACCAGCCGGTCGGAATGGTCGACCTGCGTCCCGTCGCCTTCAATGGACGAGCCGCCATTTGCGCCACTCCGCAGAATTCGATTCACGTCCATCCGGTCCTCTCGGTGGCGGTCGACCTTCGGACGCGGAAGATCTTCCTGGGCTGCTGCGCCCTCGAGATGGACGCGGACGACTGGATTCGCGCCGCCGGCGTGACGCGTCAGGCGATCTGGCAGGAGCGCGACGGAACGCCGCTGCAGGTCGGCGACTCCTTCGCCGTAGCCTTCGACGGCGAATCGGTCCTGCTCGAAAAAGATTCTGCTCGTCTTATCGGCGAGGAGGATTCCGACGAAATCGAACGACTGACAGGCTTCCGGCTCGTCGCGGTCGCGGCGTCGGATGCTGACGTCGATCGTCGCATGCTCGAAACGCTACAGAGCCGTTCCGACGAAGAGAGTCGTCCGCTCGATTCGGCGGAGCTGCTGGCGAAGAAGGCTCTCGCGTCGAAGGGACGAGGCGAATCCGCGACGCTCGGCGAGCGACGACTCTGGACGGGGCGTTTCTTGCGTTCCGTCGGGCCGACCGAGGGTCGCCTGCTGTCGCGGAACGATCGGACCTGCTCCGTCCTGCTGGAGGACGGGACGCTCGACCTTTTGCTCGGACTATCGGAAGAGGACGCAGCCTACCTCAATTCCGTCCAGGGCTTCGTCTCGCCGCGGATGCGATTATCCGAGAAGATCGTGTATCGCGCTTCGGATCTCGACGCGATCGGCAAGGACGTGGGCAGGCGGACCGTTCGCGCGTGGGCGACGCCGCCGCTCGACAACAAAAGGGCGGAGGCGATCGCGTGGGATGCGGAACGCGTATTTCTGCGACACGTTTGGAACGGCGCCTTCACGATGCTGCCTCTGACCGAGGTCTTTCCGGAGGATCGAGCCTGGCTCGATGCACGACCGCGTCCGCAGTTCGACGCGCCGATCGAACGTTGGACTCCCTCCGGCGACGCGAAGGAGTACCCATCCTGCCCGACGCAGCCGTTCGACGGCTCTCCGATCGCATTCAACGGCCGCGCCGTCCTATTCCTCCTGCCCGGAGGCGTCCTGCCAGACCTTTGGTACGACTTCGCGGCGCTCTCTCCCGAGTCGCAGCGAAAGATCCTGGAGCGTTTCGACGACCGGATGGACGACCGTACGCGGTTCCTCGCCGCCTGGAGAATGCGGCAGGCGATCTGGATCGAAGAACCCGGCAAGCCGTACGAAACGTTCAAGGCCGTCCCTGGAACGGGTTTCATTCCCGATCTCGATCGTGCGGTCGCCTACGACGGCAGAACGCTCGTCTTGCTTTGGAGACGTCCCCCCGGCGTCGACGGTCGATTGTCGCGTCCCACCTACTCCGCCGTTCAGCTGGGACCCGAGGGCGGCGTCTTTCATCTCCTCGAGCCGCAGCTTCGCGATCGGTTCGTGGCAGGCAGTCGACCGTTACCGGAGTGCGACGTGCCGCAATTGCTGGCAGCTTACGAGCGCGCCGGGCGGCGCGAGCCGCCGAAGTTGGGGGAACGGCGGCTCTGGCAGAAGGGCACCCTGAGCGATCCGACTCCGAAGCAGGGGCGGCTGGTACAGGCCATCAGCACGGCGTGCGTCGTTCTCGATGACGAGAACCGCGTCGACATCGTCGCCGGACTGACCGAGGAGGACTGCGCCTACCTAAATTCCGTCGAAGGGTTTCGTCCTTCCGGCGCCGCCGAAGAAGAGCGCGCGCCTGCGTACGCGATCGACTACGGCGAGTCGATGCTCGTTCGCCTCGATCGCATCGTCGAAGGTCGGATCGACGACAAGTTTCTTCGCGACCTGGACGAGGTGCTCGCGTATCTGCGGCGTTCCGGCCCGTACGACGTCCAAAGCTCGCACTACTTCGTCGATGCGATGAACAATCTCTCGAGCCGATTGCGCAAGGCGGACGCTCTCGTACGCGAGGAGGAGACGAAGCGGGTTAAGGCTGCGATCGCGTCGGGGGAGATCAGCCAGGTCGCGGGCGATGCGAAGCTGAAGGCGATCGAGAACGAGCCGCTCGATCCGACGGACGGCACGAACGAGATGGAGCGGGCGATCGCGAAATGGAAGCAGACGCTTCCGGACTCGTCGTTCCCCTGGACGATCGAAGCGGGCGCGCTCTACGCCCTCGCGTGGAACGCTCGCGGCGACGGACTTGCAGGCGACGTAACCGAAGAGGGCTGGCGCGTGCACGCGGAGCTCATTCCGCGCGCCGACGCCGCGATTAAGGAAGCCGCGAAACGGAGCCCGAACGACTATTACGTACGCGTCGTACAGATGCAGATCGGACGCTCGGCAGGATACGATCTCGAGGAGATTCGCGAGGCGTTCTACGCCGGACTCGAAGGGGATCGGAACTTCGATACCCTTCTCTGGGAAATGACGTTCACGCTCCTGCCGCAATGGTACGGAAGCCCTGGCGACGTAGGGGCCTTCGCCGCCGAGATGATGGATTACTACGGCGACGCGGAAGGGACGAAGGCTCTCAATTTCATCATCAACAAGCAGGCGAACGCCAACGGAACCCGTCTGCTTCGAGGAGAGTTTCCCCCGGAAACGCTCGCACGAGGAGCGCGGTACCTGGCCGATCGACCGAACTTCGACCCGAGCGAACACGTCCGTGCGGAGGTATTCGCCTTCCTGAGCGGCGATTTTTCTCTCGCATGGGAACTCAAGCGCCGCACGCTCTTTTCGCGCAACCCGGAACTTAAGCGACGACGAGACATCGACTGGTCCAACGACCGAGCGATCCGCGACTTTTACGCCAAGCTCGACGGCCCTCCCGACGTTCGACGCGCGAGGCGAGTCGACTTCGAACGCCGCGACTCGGCGCCGCCGACGATGGTTCTCGTCGCGTCGGGAAGGATCGCCCTGATCGATTCCGGAAACGGCTCGATCCAGGCGATCGACGTCGCGGCGATGGCGCCGAGCGCGGGGTTCGTCGTTCCCGACGCTCTCGATGATTTGCAGTTTCTATCGAGCGCGAGCGACCGTCGGCTCGGCGCCGTCGGAACGGATCCATCCGGCGTGCGTCGAATCATCCGCTTCGACGCGGCCGGGGACCAGGAGCCGGTCGTCATGCAAGGGACGGAGCCGTTTCCATCCGTCATCGCCATGTCGCCGACCGGCGACCGAATAGCCGCGGCACGCGACGAACCTGAGGGGTCGATCACGCTTTGGGATGCCGCGACGGGGGAAGTTCAGGGATCGGTGACGGCGCCGTTTCCGGCGAGACAACTCCTCTTCTCGCCGGGCGGAGATCGACTCGCCGTGTGGGACGGCGAGAAGAATCTCGTCTTCGTCGACGCGGCATCGAGAGAACTAGAGCCCTTTCGCGTTAATCGTAGCGGTATCCGCAGTGGGCGATGTAGTTCCTGCATTCGTCGGGTCGGAAGCGATCGACGAGGCGACCGCAGAGGCGCCACAGGCCTTCGACGGTTCGCGCTTCGGCGTCGCGAATCATCCGTTTCAGCTTCGAGAAGGCCATCTCGATCGGGTTGAGGTCGGGACTGTACGGCGGCAGAAACCAGAGTCGCGCGCCGACCGCTTCGATCGCCTCGCGGGCTTCGATCCGCTTATGGCTCGAGAGGTTGTCCAGGATCACGACGTCGCCCTCTCGCAGAACCGGCGCGAGCTGCGTTCGCACGTACGCGACGAACAGCTCGCCGTTGATCGCCCCGTCGACGACGAGCGGCGCGACCAGGCCGGTCGACCGCAAGCCGGCCAGAAAGGTCGTCGTCTTCCAGTGGCCGTGCGGGACGGAACCGTGCGCTCGCGTCCCGCGATCGGACCGGGCGTACGTCCGCGTCATGTTCGTTTTCGCCCAAGTTTCGTCGAGAAAGACGAGGCTTCGCGGGTCGAGGCTGGACTGGCCCTTCCGCCACGCGTCGCGGGCATCGGCGACGTCGGGCCGCGCCTGCTCGCTGGCGACGAGCGTCTTTTTTTTCGCGACAGCCCCAACCGCTTGAGAGCCGTGCAGATCGTCGAGAGCACGAACTTGCGAGGCAGGGCCGCGGCGATCTCGCGCAGGTAGGCGTCCGGATTCTCGGCGACGAACTTTCGGATGTCGTCGCTGTAGGGCTCCCAATCGGGGCGCCGATCGCGAGTCCTGGCCGCTTCGACCTTGCCGGACTCGCGGCGCACCTGCTTGACGCGTCGAACCCACGCTTCGCACGCGCCGAAGCGCTTCGCGACGGCGCTCGTTCCTTCCCCCGCATCGCACGCCGCGAGGACGTCCCGCCGGAACTCTTTCGAATACGCTTCGGCCATCGGATCCCTCCGTTCGAGAAGGAACCCAACCTACCGAAGCTCGTCAGCTTGCGCTAGAGTTATCGCGAAGCCGCTCTAGGCGAAGCGATCGAACTTCCCGCCCCCGGTCATTTTCCCCAGTTCGTACGGGACGGACGGCTGGCGTTCCTGGCACGGTCTGGAACGGCTACCGAGCCCCGGTGGACCGCCGTCGTCGTGGACCCGGAGCAGGGACGAGCGGAAGAGCGGTCCCCGAGTTGGCCGTGCAAGTTCCCTTCGTTCGGCGACGCCGTCTTCGATGACGAACTGGATCACGCGTTCGTCATCGCTCATCCCGACAATGCCGAGCCAGATGACCGAATTCATGTTCTCGACCTGAAGACGGGCGCTGCCGTTACGGCTCTCGACGGCCATTTCGCTCCGGTCTTGCAACTGAAGTACTGGCGCGACGCCCAGCGGCTCTACAGCGTGGGACGCGATCGCCACCTGTTGGAGTGGGACGTCTCCCCGACCGGATTGAAGGCAGCAAGCGAGAATGACAGAAAGCCATAGTCTTAGCTCATCCTGTACCACTGGATCGCGAGCGGTCTGAACGCCTCTCGCCTTTCAACTCCTCCAGTCGCCTTATCGCTTCCTCTCTCGCTCCTTCGCGGCAGTCAGGCCGGCGGGGGCGACGTCCCACTCGATGAGGTTCCGGTCAGCGCCGAGGCTGTAGAGCCGCTGTACGTCAGCACGGTACTCCAGCTGCACCGGCGACGCGAAGTGGCCGTCGAGGGCGGTCAGGAGTTCGCCGGTGTCGGCGTCGAGAACCGTTATCCGCCACCCCCGCCCAGCAGCAGGATGCGGGATGACGAAGAGCGTCGAGAGATCTTCGCTCAGGGCGACGTCTCCGAAGGCCGGCAACTGCGACCGCCAAGGCTCCGATAGACGCCGCCGCCCGGTCTGCTGAGCGACGTGATTGCCGCATCCTCCTGCCGAACCCGATAGAGACCCTTTCCGACCCACGCCAGGCCGAGGCTAAAGATCAACCCAACTGCGAATAACGTTCGCAGGCGAAAGCGTGGGAACACGCTGCGTGGTTGCCTTGCTCGCCTGACATCATCTGTCGAACGCTTCGCCGGAGAGGACATGTCGTCGTCCATTGGCACATCGACGAAAGCGAACTCAGGAAGCTGGAGACGTGATCTTCGCAACGTAGCCGACGATGCGTGCAGCGTCCAATTAGGGCAAAGCGACCTACGTGGGACGACCGAAGGCTGCCAGGAGCGGAGGGCTCACGAAGTAGTTACACGGGAGGAGGCGGAAGTGACGAAGTGACGTGCAGAATCTTCTGCGGATTTCGCTTGCGGCGGCGGCTCTACCTGCAGTAGATTCTGCACATTCAGTCATCACGAAGGCGGGAGGCGGTCGCGATGCGTTTCACTCCGGGCGAATTACGCGTCATGCAGGCGCTGTGGGAGCACGGCGAGCTGAAGCCGGCCGAGATCCGAGAGCGCTACGGCGAGCCGATCAAGGACCCGGCGCTGCGGTCCTACCTCACGATTCTCGTGGAGAAGGGCCACGTCGCCCGGCGGAAGGAGGGCAAGGTCTACTTCTATTCCGCGAAGACGCCTCGAAAGCGAGCGCTCCGCGCGATGCTCGGCGAGATCGTCGATTCCTTCTTCGCCGGGTCGACGAAGCAGTTGCTGCTCAGTCTCGTCGAGACAGAGCGCCTCAGCGAAGCCGACCTCTCCGAGCTTCGCGCTGCAGCGGGATCGCCTGCTACGACCCCGACGAAGAAGAGCGTGGACCGTCGTGCTCGCAAGTCCGCGCGGAAGAGCGATCGAGACTCTGGCTGACGCCGTTCGAAGGCTCGGGTGTTCAGACGCGCGCTTGCCACGATTACGAGAGGATGACGAATGGAACCGTCCCTGCTGTGGCTCGCGACGCTGATCCTGAAGCTGACAATTCTGGCAACCGGCGCATGGCTCGCCGATTTCAGCTTACGCACCGTCAACCCGCGGTGGCGCGTGGGTCTATGGCGAGTCGCTTCGGTGGCCGCCTGCGGTCTCGTCGCCGCGGCATTCGTTCCCCCGCTCTATCGCTGGGAGATCGTGCGCTCGGCGAACGTCGAACCTCAGCCTGTCGTAGCGGCGGCTGATCCGCCGAGCGGAGAAGGAGAAGAATCTTCAGAGGAAGGAAGAGAATCGCGACCCTCGTACGCGACGTCGACCGGAGGCTCGACTGCACCGATCGTCGACATGGCCGAGGCGGATCGTCTTCCTTTCGACGATCCGAGCCCTGCCAGTCCGGCTCCTCTCCCGGCAGAACCGTCATCGATTCCCGAAGCGGAGCCGTCGCTCGAAGTCAGTCCTCGGTTCTACTGGCCGCAGCTCGCTATGCTCGTCTGGGTCGGGGGAGCGGCGCTGGGTCTAGCGCGCCTGGCGCTGGGCGCCATTCGTGTGCGACGAATCGTCGCTCGTTCCGAAGTCGCTTCCGACGTCACGCTCGCGGCGGCAAGTCGCCTCGCCGAGCGGCTGCACGTGCCGCTGCCGGAAGTGCGATCGTCCTCCGACGTGTCGTCGCCGGTTCTCTACGATCCTGTTCGTCCGACGATCCTCCTGCCGAGAGCGATGGCCGAAGAGACGTCGGACGCCGAACGGGAAGCCGCTCTCGCGCATGAACTCGCTCATGTCGCAGGTCGCGACGCCTGGTGGGATCTGGCGATCCGTCTGGCGGCCTGCGTCGCTTGGCCCCATCCGTTGGTATGGCGGGCGCCGGCCGCTCATCGTCAGGCCTGCGATCGCGTGAGCGACCTGGTCGCAGCCGAGACGCTCGGAGACCGCGGAAACTACGGTCGATCGCTCGCACAGATCGCGCTCCGGGTCGCCGAGACGCCGCCCGGACCGGGACTGGCGATGGCACGTCGAGCGGACGTGGTCGAGCGAGTCCGCTTGATCGCCTCCGACGTTCGCGCCGCAGCCCTCGGCAGGCGAGGCTGGCTAGCGACGTCGGTCGTCGGCTTAGCGGTCATCGCGATCGGTGGCTTCGCCGTCGCCCTTACGACGCGCACGGTCGCCGCTGACGAACCCGAACCGCCGATCGAACTCGAAGTCGTGGTCTTAGACGCGAAAGACGATTCGCCGATCGCGGGAGCGGAGGTTCGTGCGCTGATTATGTCGACGTACGGCCGAGGCGGTGCGACAACGGATCGCAAGCGGTCGACGAACGAAGAGGGCAAGGTCCGTTTCGACTACCCGGAAGCCGCTTCCGCTTCGATCAGGTTTTGGGCCCACAAGAAGGGGTTTGCGCCTCATTTCGTGAACCTCGATACCCAGCCGCGGGCGTCGTTCCCGAAGAGCCGCGTCGTCCGCTTGAAGCCCGGTACGAAAGTCGGCGGAACGGTCGTGTTCGACGACGGAACCCCCGTCGCGAACGCCTCGTTCCATATCGCCGCGACCTCGGCGGAAACCGTCTCCACCGGTTCGCATTATCGAATCGGCGAGGGAACGACGGATGCCGAGGGACGATGGGAGTTCGACGGCATTCCCAAGTCGGATAAGCCATGCGTGCTGTCGGTGGACGTACCCGATTCGGCGACCGGCGCTTCTTTCGTCGCGCTCGAATCGACGCAGGATCAGCGGACGGTCGTGCCTCGCGGTCGAGCCTCCGAGGGCGTCGTTCGAGACGCGGCAACCGGCCAGCCGCTTGCGGGCGTGAAAATCTCCGCGAATCAGGGTCGCGGCTTTTTCGGGTCAGGTACGACGACGGACCAGGACGGCAAGTTCCGCATGATCGGCCTTAGGCCGCGCTATCAAGAAAATGCGGCTCTGGTCGCTTCGCTGGACGGCTACGCGGCCCAAACGGCGCCGATCCCGAACGGCCCGAACGATCTCGACCCGATCGAGTTTCGATTGACTACTGGCAAGTCGATTCGCGTTCGCGTCTTCGACGGCGACGGCGAGCCGCTGGAGGACGGCATCGTTCATTCTTCCTCAGTCGAAGGATTCGGCCTTACCCAATGGCGGGGCCTGACCGACGCCGCCGGCGAGGCGACCTGGGACGATGCACCGGAACGAGGTCTCGCGGTCACCGTGTTCGGAAAGGGACACGTGCCTGCCGGCGATGTCGCTCTCGACGAACTTCCGCTGAATGACGGCGCTTACGAAATCAAGCTGGAGCGCGCCTTGACCGTCGACGGAACCGTCCTTGACGACGCGACCGGCGAACCCATTCCGCAAAGCGTTGCGACGTTCCGCGTTCTAATCGACCGGGGGTCGGGAAATTCGCGCTGGTTTCCGAGGCAATCGTCGTTTTGCCTGGATGGTCGGTTCGAGCTATCGAGTTCTCACGACGAAGACCCTATGTCCTTGCTAATCGAAGCCGAAGGCTACGAACCTTGGACCTCGGAACCGCTGCCGCCTCGGAACCATCACGAGACGTTTGCGGTCCGCCTGAAGCCAGCGAACGAGAAGCCGGAGCCTGCGCCCGAATCGAAGACTATTACGGGTCGCGTGCTCGGTCCCGACGGCGAAGCGGTTGCAGGCATCCCGGTGCAGTTGACGTTTCCGCCGTCCGCTGCGAAGTCCCCGGCCGATACCGTTCCTATTCGCTGGACGCAGTTGAAAGCAGTCACGGACGAGGGCGGACGCTTCGAAATCGAATACCCCCCGTTGCCGGATGCGGAAGGCGGTCTGCAGGTCGAGGGCGACGCGGGCTACGGCATCGCGTCGTTGGTCGATGTCCGCCGGGGCGAGCCGATCCGGCTTCGAGGCTGGGCGCGGCTGGAAGTCCTTGCGCTTTCAGGGGCCGAACCGAAGGCGTTTGAGCGGCTTACGTTCCAATCGCACGGACATCCTCAACTTGCTTTCGGGTTCTCCGGCCGCTACCAGTACGCGACGACGGACGAGAAGGGCGTTGCGGTGTTCGAACGGGTGCCCGAAGGAAAGGGAACGGTCAACACGTCCGTCATGCGCACTCGCCAGGGCGGCGGGGGCGTGTCGACCATTCGCCAGATGCGTGAAGTCGAGCTAAAGAGCGGCGAAGCGAAACGCGTGCAACTCGGCGGCGAGGGACGCCCGGTCATCGGCCGAATCGTGCTGCCGCCCGATCCGCCGATGCCGCATGCTTGGGAGCGGTCGGGGTTCGGCATGATCGCCTCGTCGAAGGTGGAGTATGACGACCCGGCCTACCGTCGCTTCGGATTCGAGATTTCGCCCGACGGGACGTTTCGCGTCGAGGACGTTCCGACCGGAACGTACGAACTGAGCGTTCGACTGCAGGGCGACGTCGGGGACGACGGAGGCCTACGAGGTCCGTACGTCGGGAAGGTCGAGCACGGCCCGTTCGACGTCGACGCCAACGATGCCGATGCAGCCGCCGAACCGCAGGACCTGGGGACGATTCGCGGCGAGTGGATTGATTTCCTCAAATCGGGCGACGTGCTGCCGCCATTCGCCGTCCGAGGCTCCGACGGGACGGTTCTATCGAGCGTCGACCTCGCTGGAAGGCCATTCGTTCTCAACTTCTGGGACCCCGGCGACGGTGCGTCGGAGGCGACGATGCGGACCCTCGCCGAGCTGCGCAAAAAGCTGCCGACCGATGTCGAACTACAGATCGTTTCGATCGCCACCGACCCGATGGTCGAAGCGGCGCAGCGGATGGCTGAGGCGAACAGGTGGGACTGGACGATCGCCGGAAGAAGCGAGGGGGGGCCTTTCCGCGACGCTTTCGACCTACTCGTCTCGCCGACCCTCTTCGTCGTCGGAGCGGACGGCGTCGTTCGGTACCGCGGCTCGGACGCAGCCGCGATCGAGGCAATCGTCGCCGCGGAGGTCGAACGCGAAACGACGAACGTCGACCCGTTCGTCGCGTGGCGGACGAGCGTCGACGACGCCGGATTCGCATCGACGATGCAGGTCGCCGCGATCGTATCTATGTCGTCCGCCTACACCGGCGAAAAGGGACTCGACGATCACGGCCCGAAGGTCGTTTTCGTCGGGGCCGACGGCAAGACGATTCGCGAACTGCCCGTCGAGCGCTCGACGGCGACGGCGGTCGTCGACGCGCGGCGCGACCGCTTTTACGTCCTCGGCGACTTCGCAACCTGCACGGCGTTCGATCGCACCGGGCGAAAACTCTTCGCATTGAACGTCCCTTCCATCGCCGCGTGCGACGTCGATCCCCAGACTGGAGACCTACTGATCGCCGTCGGAGGAATCGACGAGTCCGCAGGTTGGACGCTCGTCTTCGATCTCGAAGGTCGGCTGAAGAGCGCTCGACCGGGCGGAGCGACAGCGCTGAGGTTCGAACCGGACGGACGTCGAATCTGGTTCGCAGGCGAACGCCTCAGGGCGACCGATCGTGACGGGAACGAGGTCGCCAACTACCCGACCTCGTTCGAGGGACGTTCCCGCTACTCTGAGCTATCGATCGATCGTCGCGGCGTCGCGTGGGCGGTCGAGCAGTCGTACGGATCGGGCGGATCGACCGACCGACGAGTTCGGCGATGCGACGAAGACGGGATCGAGACGTCGCTCGAACTCTCTTATGCACGCGACGTCGACGGTCGCGAGCTGAATCGCTGGCTGGCGGAGGTCGGCGACGAGATGTGGGTCGGCGTCGATCGTTACGAGGGCGACTCGAAACGTGCGGGGCGGATCGTAAGGTTCGATGCGACGGGCAAGCGGCTGCCGGATCTCGATCGATCGCTGCAGGGCGCGGCCTCGAACGGCGAAGGCCTGTGGGGGTGGGAAGAGGGTCGCCTGCTGCGGATCGATGCCGCAGGGGCGATCCGAGAGACCTACTCGCTCGAAGACGATCTTCCCCCCGGAGCGACTCGAAACGCGTCCATCGCGTGCTTTCCTGCCAAGTGACGGCGAAGCCTGACGATGCGGAGCGCCCGCCCTTCTACATCCTTCTACTCGCGATGCCAGCCTCAAATCGGGATTCAAGCACGCGTGACTACGCGGTCCAGAACCGCCACCACCGCTTTCCGCTCATCGGCTCTATGGGTACGACGTCCTTGAGCGCGATAACCCGATCGTGCAGCTGCTCCATCTCGTACCGGAGGTAGGCAGCTCGGTTGCTCAAGGAGTGTACGGCCGCCCGCCGAACAGTCGGCCGCCGTCCATCCCGACCACGTACCGGCAATGACGTAGCGGGCACTCGCCAGGTATCGCTACAATTCGATGCGACGCGCCTCGTCAGGTGGTCCGGGTCGATGTAGCGAGGTCGGTCGAGTAGAGATAATCGGAGAGTGCACGATGCATAGGGGCTTTCGAGGGTCGATTGCCGTCTGCCTCCTAGTCATGCTCATCGCGAGCAGGGCCCAAGCAGCGGAGTCCTTGCTGATTTCTTCGCTTGAGATCGCCGCGTGCCATCTCTTGATCGACGAGCCCGACCCTGAAGACTCTGGGGCGGACCTCGTCCCGATCGCCGCTCCGCCGATCGAGCAGAGACTTTCTTCGACGTTGCGGCAGATCGCCGACGTTGCCTGGAAGCGGTCAAGCGCTCCTTGGGGAACTTTAGCGAACGCCCTCGGCTTCGAGCCGACGGGACTCGTCGCTGATCCGACGCGATGGCCCTATTCCGGAATCTGCTACGTCCATATCACCTACGTCGACGGCACGAATTCTCAGGGAACTGGTTACCTCGTCGCCCCGCGCATCGTCCTCACGAACGCACACGTCTTAAGGCCGGCAGGAAAACCGGCCGTCCGGACGATACTCGTCGGTTTCGGTCTCCGAAACGGATCGCCGATCGGAGGCACGTACGAAACGCCCATCGCGTACACGCTCAATCCCAAGTGGAGCGGTTCGTGGAATGAAGACGTTGCATGGATCGTGCTCAAGGACGCTTCGTTGTATCGGCGAATCGGAAAGCGAGTATTCGTACTGAAAGCAGCTGACGACGCGGAGCTGAAACGGGATCTGGATACCGCCGGGTATCCGGTATCCGGCGGCTTGACTCTCACGCACGAAGTCGGCACGACTTCGGTCATCGAAAGCGGTTCATTCGTGCTTGGCGCATTTCTCGGCGACGGGGGAAGCGGGTCGCCCGTCTATCGCAAAGGAAGTGGCAGTTCTGCGATCGCATACGGGCTCGCCACTCGCAGGTTCGGAACGTCTCAATCGATTTGTACGCGAGTAGGCCAGGACGAAGTTCGCAGGACGAACAATCTCGATGCGCGTTACCCGCAGAACAAAGTCGGCTTCGCGCGCTAGAGTCGTTCCCGTAGCTGCCCGCTCGAGACCAGCCCGGGTTTCCCGGGGATGTTACCCAGATGCAGCCGGACCGTCGTACGTCCAGACAGCATAGCGACGGCCATCTGATACAAGCCGCAGCCCCTCGCCGCGCAGGGCGATGATCGTGCGGATCTCGCGATTCGTCAGCTATTCGATCGCGACGGAAGGACGCTTTTCGTACTGATAAACCTTTGGCTGTTGCAGAACAACACGGAATCGGCTCGGCAAGTCGCGGCGGAAGGCGTGCGGGAGCGGCTCGACGAGAATCCAGGACGCTGGCGGCGACGCGGACGTCGTGCACTGGCTACGGCGATAGCCATCGGCATCCGGTTAGCCGTCTCGAGCCAGCGCGACGACCGGAAGTCGCCGTTCGCCGCAACGTGACTCCTTTCCCATCGCGGTCCTGACGTCCAGAATCCGTCAGGCGTCTCGACGTCCCTATGCATCCGCGACGCGTTCCAAGCGCACTCCAATCCGAGCTCTTCCGTGTCCCTCGCCCGCAGACTTCGTACGCCCAAAGTCGACCGCTCGCTGGGGACCGCTTCGCCCTTCGCGGTTCCAACGCTGGGGCTGATCGCGGCGGGGCGCAAGTCGCAGGATGCGCCGCCCGCGGAGGCGACTACTTCGTCTACGCCGATCACCAGTCGGCGGGCGAACGTCCGGCGACAGCGAAGGCGACGTTGAAGGCGACGTTGAAGGTCGAGGGCGAGTGTCGACGGCGATGCGGGCACTTCCTGGCGTGCAAGCGCTGGCCTTGAGCCTTCGATCAGAGACGTGTCGTTTCGTGCCCTCAACGGGTCGGAACGCTTCGACTCCTCGACTTGCTCCTATCGTTGGCGAGCACAGACTGCTAGAGTTCGAAGAGGTCTGCTCTTCGCGGGCTCTTTTGCGGTCAGGCGAAGGCGACGCTACAAGGCGGTTCGGCCGAGCGCCGACAGTCAGTCGCGAGGGAGGGGAACGTGAGCGAGCAGACGGACCGGGTGCGGGAGTTCATCAAGGAGATGTCGCAGGACGTGCCCCGCAGCGCCCCGTATCCGAGCGACAACGACTTCGCCGCGTATTTCAAAGGAATCGATACCGCAGAGCGGCAACTTCGGAGAGCGGCTTACAACCTGCACCTGCAAGGCAGGTTGCAGGGATCGCTGCTCGAGTGGTACGAAGCTCAAAAGCGAGCAGGAACCGAATATCGATTCGAGGATTGAGAGGCAAACGGGTTTTCGACGACCCGTCCGCTCGACCTCACGTCCCTGTCGACTCGCCCGCAGCGTGCAAAACGCTTCAGTCGTTCAAGCCCGTAAGATCCGCGACCGTTCGACGATCTCCGCCAGGAGCAGATCGACTTGAGAGTAAGGGTCGCTAACTTCAGACGCTGCGGAGCCGGGCCAGTCTAGCGGCGGCGTTCCGTAGTAGTGGCGGATTCCTGTTTCAACCGCTTCTGCTTCGTCGCGGTTCTCCAGCCTCCCCCACACCAGGTCGACGAACAGGTCCACGCACTTCAGGTAGCGCTCTCGCGACCGTTCGTCGGCTACGCGATCTAGGTTCTCGACTCCGGGCGGCGGAATGATTCGCACGACGCCGGCGATGCAGATAGCGATGTCGTCGTGCGATTCCATTCAGTCCTTCTCTTGACGCGTGAAGCAGCGCGCCCATCGTCTGCGAAGCGTCGCAATCCGCAATGGGTAGGTCTCCGCGGAAGCCGTCCGCCCCTGCCGCAACCTCGCGGCGACCGCTGACAAGACCGCTCTCTCGAGCATTTACGCTCATTAAGGCTATCGCATGGAAGTTGAACCGATTCGGCTGGGAGTGATCGGCTGCGGCGGATTCGGATTGTTCGCCCTGCAGCACTTCACCCAGGTCGCCGGCGTGCGAATGGCGGGCATGGCCGCGACGCATCGTCCCGCGGCTCTGGCGGCGGCTGAGCGCTTCGGCGTCGAAAATGCGGAGAAGGCGGAAGACCTTCTCGAGCGCGACGACATCGACCTGGTCTATATCGCGACGCCGCCGTTTCTCCATTACCCGCAGGCGCTCGCGGTGCTGGAAGCGGGCAAGCACGTGATCGTGGAGAAGCCGCTCGCGCTCACCGTCGAGCAGGCGGACGAGCTGATCGCCGTCGCGCGACGTCGCGACCGGCTGCTCGTCGCGAATCTGATGCAGCGGTACAACCCGATGTTCGGCGCCGTTTCGCGACTGATCGCCGCCCGAACGCTCGGAGAACCGCTGCACGGCAGCTTCCTGAATCTCGCGTCGGACGAGAATCTTCCGCCGGAGCACTGGTTCTGGGATCGAAGCGCCAGCGGGGGCATCTTCGTCGAGCACGGCGTTCATTTCTTCGACTTGTTCAGCGGCTGGCTCGGGCAAGGGAACGTGGTCGCGGCGCAGGTCGGCGTGCGGCCCGGGACCGAGATCGAGGAAGCTGTACACGCCACGGTCCGCTACGAGAGCGGAGCGCTGGCGGACTTCTATCACGGTTTCCAGCAGGCCGGACGCATGGACCGCCAGGAGCTGAGGCTGGTGTTCGAGCGCGGCGACGTGACGCTGTTCGACTGGGTTCCGACGCGCGTTCGGATTCATGCGCTCGTCGACGAACGCCAGACTCGCGAGCTATGCGACATGTTCCCCGGGGCACGGCTGGACGTCGCGGCATCCTACGGCGGAAAGGACCGCGCTTGTCGAGCGCGCGGAAAGGAGATCGACGCGTACCAGACCGTCGAACTTTCCTACGGCGACGGCCAGGCGAAGTCGCCCCTCTACGGTCGGCTGCTGCGTTCGATGATGGAGGACCAGGCCGCCTGGATCCGCGATCGAAATCACGTACGGATCGTGAGCGAGATCAACGGACGCGACTCGCTGGCGATGGCATGCGCAGCCGACGCGCTGGCGCATCGCGAAACGGCGGGCCGATGACCGCGCGACTGTTTACCAGGCTCCTCCTGCGACCCGAAGACGTTTCGCCCTCCCGAGACGACTTCGAAGTCGTCGGCGTGTTCAATCCCGGCGCCGTGCGAGTGAACGGCGAAGTCCTGCTGCTCGTGCGCGTCGTCGAGCGACCGCGCGAGCGACGAAGCGGCTTCATCGGTTTGCCTCGCTGGACCGAGGCGGGCGACGCGACGGTGGACTGGACGCCCGAGAACAGCCTGGAACCGATCGACGCTCGCGTCGTGAAACGAAAAGCCGACGGTCTGGTTCGGCTGACGTTCACGTCGCACCTGCGCGTGGTCCGTTGCGGAGACGGGCGGAGCGTGCGGGAGATCGGCGAACCGATCTTTCTGCCTCAGGCCGAGTACGAAGAGTACGGCGTCGAGGATCCGCGGATCACTCCGTTAGACGGTCGGTTCTACGTCACGTACGTCGCCGTGTCGCGTCACGGTCCGGCGACGGCGCTGGCATCGACGACCGACTTCCAGACATTCGAGCGGCATGGCATCGTCTTCTGTCCGGAGAACAAGGATGTGGTCCTGTTTCCGGAGAAGATCGGCGGGGCCTACGCGGCCATGCATCGGCCGGTCTGCGGAACGCCCTTCACGCGACCGGAGATGTGGATCGCCCGGTCGCCCGATCTGATCCACTGGGGAGCGCATGCTCCTCTGGCGATGACGGGGAGCGACTGGCAGTCGGGACGCGTCGGCGGAGGATGTCCGCCGGTGCCGGTTCGCGACGGCTGGCTGGCCCTGTACCACGGCAATCGACAGCCGACGGCGCCCGGCGAAGTCGGGACCTATTACGGCGGCGCCATGCTGCTGGACGCCCAGGATCCGACGAAGATTCTGGCGCGATCGCAGGCGCCGTTTCTCGTACCGGAAGCCGATTTCGAGCTTTCGGGCTTCGTGCCGAACGTCGTCTTCCCGACCGGGCTGATCCGGAACGGCGACTCGTTGCTCGTCTATTACGGCGCCGCCGACGCTTGTACGGCGGTCGCCGAGTTTTCGCAGCGGGCGCTGCTCGATTCGCTCGTCGAAGCGGAGCGTTAGACGTCGCGACGCTGATCAGGCAGGTACCATCGCGCCTAGAACTTCGTCGAGTTCGACCGTCGCGAACGTGCTCGCGTAGTCCGACATCGCGTACGGGATGACGAGCGAGTCCCCGTGCAGGGCCGCTCCGCAACTGTAAACGACGTTCGGCACGTAGCCTTCGCGTTCGTTGGCGTCCGGTTCGAGCAGCGGAACGGGCAAGCGTCCGATCACGCGCGAGGGATCCTCGAGATCGAGCAGGAACGCTCCGATCGCGTATTTCCGCATCGGCCCGACGCCGTGCGTCAGGACGAGCCAGCCTTCCGGAAGTTCGATCGGCGATCCGCAATTGCCGAGTTGCACGTACTCCCACGGGTACGTGGGCTTTGCGACGAGTTCCTTCGTGTACCAGAAGTGCGGCATGTCGGAGTACATCAGGAAGATGTTCTCGTTGTCCTGCCGCGAGAGCATCGCGTACTGGCCGTTGACCATCCGAGGAAAAAGGGCGAATCCCTTGTTGCGGACTTCCGGCCCGTTCAGCGTATCGACGCTGAAATGGAGAAAGTCTTCGGTCTCCAGCATCTGCGGCAGGATCACCCGTCCGTCGTACGCCGTGTAGGTGGCGTAGTAGCAGACGCGACCGTCGTCGTGCGTGAACTGGACGAACCGGGCATCCTCGATGCCGTTCGTTTCGCTGGGCGACGAAGGGAAGATGATCCGCTCGGAGAAGTTCAGATCGGGAGAGAAGCGGATCTCATAGTTGGATTTCGCCAGCATCACCATCGTGTGCGCGATCGGCTCGAACTCCCGCTGTCGCGACCGATTGTGACGCAGCACGTTCTTCAGCGTCTGTTCCAGTTCCCCGAGCGTGAAGTGTTCCCCGAGCGCGGCGAGGATCTGTTCCGTCAGAGGGCCGTTGACCGCCAGTTCGACCAGCTTGCGATGGAACAGAACCTTTTCGTAGAGCGCGTTCGGCACGAGGTCGGGCGCGGTCACGAACCGGCTCGGCTCGTCCATCCGGATCTGGTTCGCGACGTCGATGACGCCCGTGCGGAACCCGATCGACGAGATGTGTCCTTCGCCGGTCGCCCGCAGGCTGATGACGAACCTGCGCGACCCCGCCGGCAGGCCCGACTGATCGGGGTGCCAGACC
The DNA here is from genome assembly GCF_056501455.1 of Lignipirellula cremea. Classification (NCBI taxonomy): domain Bacteria; kingdom Pseudomonadati; phylum Planctomycetota; class Planctomycetia; order Pirellulales; family Pirellulaceae; genus Lignipirellula; species Lignipirellula cremea. The sequence goes on along the minus strand of NZ_CM151415.1, from coordinate 1,389,103 downwards.
ATCGACGGGTTGAACAGCGCCGCCGATTCGAGGGCGTATTCCTGAGTGAAGTACGAACCGATCAGCAGGCGACGGCTCTCGCTGAGCGAATGATCGGTCAGCAGGTATTTGCGGACCTGGTCGAAGCGGCGCAGAAAGAACTCGCGCGTCCGCTGATGCCGGCCGCGGAATTCCCGCATCACGCCTTCCAGTTGGACTTCAACTTCGTCTTCGGAAAGCGATCCGACGCGGGCGATGATCTTCTCGAAGCGCTGTTCGCTCGTCGGCTCGAACGGCCGGATAACCACCCGGGAGTTGTTCGGCTTGAGGACGATTCCGGTTCGTTTGACGTTCATGCAGGCAGCTTTCGCCATCGTGGCAGACATGTGCGATCCCTCGATACGTCGAAACCGGAAACGGCAACCTACCGCGCCCGACCGAAACCCGCGAGAGAGCTTTCGGTCAGGTTCATCTCGGCCAGCGAGAGCAGGAACGCCAAAGTCGACTCCGCTCCCTGGTTGCGGCTGACGCGATCCTCGTGGAGGCCGTCGCAGCATCCTCCCGTCGTCGGATCGTAGAGATCGACGCCCAGATCGTTGCGACCGAGGAACCACTCGAACGCCGAGCGAGCTTCTTCGAGCCAGCGTCGGTCTTCAGTCGCCCGGTAAGCTTCGAGACAGGCGGCGACCGTCGCGCAGGCTTCGATCGGCTGCTGATCGAAGCGGGCGGGCTCTTCCCCCTGGCGATAGAAGCCGTTCGAGCCGATCGCCCGGAAGTGGCCCTGCGGCGCCCGCTGAACGCTGACGAGCCATTCGAGCGAGGCCAGTCCGATCGTCAGCAGCTCGGCGTCGTCGCTGTCGCGGGCGGTGGCGATGAGCGCCTGCGGAAGTCGCGCATTGTCGTACGAAAGCACCTCTTCGAACCAAGGCCATTCTGCGGATGAGGCTCGCCGGAAAAGATCGAGGAGCTGTGCCGACAGGCTCGCGCGGGCATCGCCGGCCAATCGATTCCCGCCGAAGCGACGTCCGTATTCATGCAGCGCAAGCAGGCCGAACGCCCACGCGCGCGGGGAGGTCATCTCCGCGATGGGGGGTAACGCGAGCTCGAAGAGCGAGGCGGCCCAGTCGGGAAGGTCGGCATGTTTCGACCGTCCGACGCACGCTCCGAGAGCCCACAGCGCCCGCCCGTGCGAATCCTCCGAACCGACGTCTTCCATCCACCGCCGTTCGAAACTCATGAAGTTTCGAAACCGGCTTCGGTCCCGGTCGAACGCCGCCTGGAGGAACGCCGCCGAAGTCGTCGCGACGCGGCGGACTTCCGGACTTTCCTGACCGAGTTCTTCGAGCAGGACCGTCAGCAGCAGCGCACGGGCGTTGTCGTCCGTGCAGTACCCGTCGGCGAAGTTCGGAATCGTGTACGTCGAGTGCTGCAGCATGCCGGCGGAGTCCGTCATGCGCGCCAGGTGATCCAGGCGCCAGACCGGACGCGCCGCCTCCCGTTCGGCGAGGGTCCGGATCGCCGACGGGCTATCGGAATGTTCGCGGTAGGCCAGCCGGGCCTCTTGGAAAGATTCCATGTAGCGTTCGGCGGAACGGGCCCAGATGGTCTCCCGACTTTCGGCGTAGGCCCGTTCGCTCATCGCGACGCGTCGAGGCTCGTCGCCGAGCAGTGCGCAGATCTCGCGGGCCAACGCTTCGGAATCGGCGAACGGAACGAGCACGCCGCGACCTTCGGCCAGCAACTCTTCCGCGTGCCAGTACGGGGTCGAGACGACCGGTTTCCCGCATCCGTACGAATAGGCGAGCGTTCCCGAGGTGATCTGCGCGGCGTTCAGATACGGCGTCACGTAAACGTCCGCGGCACGAATGAACTGCGTGAGTTCGTCCAGTTCGACGAAGCGGTCGTAGAAGATGACGTGCTTCTCGATGCCGAGGTCGCGAGCGATCCGCTCCAGGCTCAATCGGTAGCGTTCGCCGTGCTGTCGCACCAGTTCGGGGTGCGTCGCGCCCAGGATCATGTAGACGAAATCGGGGAACGCCTCGACGATCTTCGGTACCGCGCGCAGCATGTGCTCGATCCCCTTATTCGGGGAGAGCAGGCCGAACGTCAGCGCGACGAGGCGCCCTTCGACGCCGAACTGCTCTTTGAACAGGTCGGGCGGCACGAACGACGTATCGGGAATGCCGTGCGGAATGACGTCGATCTTGGAGTCGGGCACTCCGTAAATTTCGATCAGGAACGTGCGTGCCCGCTCCGTCATGATCGCGATTCGCGCCGACAGGCCCGCGAGCTGCGTCAGCGCACGACGCTGATCCGCGTTGGGCTCCTGCAGGACGGTGTGAAGCGTCGTGACGACGGGAATCCTCAGATCCCGAAGCAGGCCCAGGATATGACTCCCCGCGACGCCGCCATAGATGCCGTACTCGTGTTGCAGGCAGACGATATCGGCATTGGAGAAATTGATATAATCAGCCGCGCGACGATAGCTGTCGAGGTCGCGTTCTGTTATTTCGAATCGAACTTCCGCGTCATAATCGTATCCCTCGCTGCGGTCGTTCACCGGCACGACGAAGCAATCGACGTCGGGAAAGCGCCCCGCCAGCGACGCATGCATGTCGTGCGTGAACGTCGCGATGCCGCATTTTCTCGGCAGGTAGTCCCCGACTAACGCAATCTTTCGAATCTCGGAATCACGCGGCATTTTCCCTCGGCCTTGGGCGGCTCGTCACGAATCTGCTCGGAATCCCGAAAGCTACAAATCAGCGACGGATGAATGTCCGACAGTCTATCAGAACGGCGAGCAGATCACGGAAAGTGGCTCCTGACGCTCGAGACCGTGGAAAGTATTCGACGATCGCGCGCTGAGCGGCTGTCGCGACGCCACCCGCTTCCTCGACGAGAGGTTCAAAATTGTGGGCGCCGGGTTCGCAGACTCGGCCTTCCACGCTACGGCTACGCTCGCCTGGTGGCCTGCCGCGACGGTCGCCTGTTTCACGACAATGGCGCTCGTTTTCATCGAGCCGCACGTCATACGCCCGCGCCACGCTCGCTAGCGGACGATACTCCAAGGCGATCGCTGAAGAGTTCATCGCGCGCATCCGAACGGACCTGGACGCGTTCAGCGCGGACGAAGCGGCAGCGCTGATCAACCACGGCTATGAATTGACCGACGTAGCGTCCGAGAGGCACGTGGCGGAATTCGTTACCCCCCGAACCTACTGTCGATCCACAAGATCGTCGACCTTTTGCGCCGGCGGCTTGGTGGAAGCGATGACGAGGAATTCTAGAAACCAGCTTGGCCGAGACCAGACTCTGCGCCTACCAGGATCGTCGAGAGGCGACGAGAGGCGGAGGCACTCGTCCGCGAACTATGCGAAGAGGCGTACCCCGTACCGGGAGAGGAAGATCCGCGACGGACGTATTGAGAAGGAGCACTTCGGCAGGTGATCGTGAACGCATTTGAGCGCAGTCACGAAGCCGTTACCACGTGCAGGGAACATTGGGGCATCGGCGGAGCGCCGGGCAGGCCGCGAGAGTTACCGCGACTCGTTCGCGCCGACCATGGCTACACGTCGAAAGACCTGCCCGGCCTGCTCGATCTCTGCGGTGGACGAGCCGAGATCCCGCAACGGGGAAAAACTCGCCCGCAGGCCTCGGTCGCTACCGCTGGCTGGTTGAGCGGACGATCGCGTGGCTGAAGCAGCATCGCCGCGTCGGCGACCGTCGAGGTCGCCACGACGCCGTCTACGAATCCTTCGTCACCCTCGCCTGCGCCATCGACGCTGCCGGCGCGGAGGGAAAGCGGAACGCGTTTCGGTCCCCGAACACCAACGGCTACGTCGAGCGGTTCATCCAGACATTGCAGCAGGAAGTTCTCGATTACTTCGTCGTGTTCGGCGAGCAGCACATGGATCATCTCGTGTCGGAAATGGTCGAACATTACCGCGAGGAAAGGCCGCACTAGTCGTTGGGAAATGAGCCTCCCGTGCATCGTCGGGCGACGGCAAATCCAGAAAGCGACTCCGACGAGACCAAGTTGCGGATCGTCTGCCGCGAGCGGTTGGGAGGGCGGCTCAAGCGCTACTTTCTGGGGGCGGCATAACCATGGAGCGCAGGATCAGCTGATGATTTCGAGCGCTTTAATTCGTGAAGCGAGCGTCGTGGGCTTCATCCCGAGCAGCGCTGCGGCACCCTCGGTCCCGTAAATCTTTCCTTTGCACGCGGTCAGCGCTGCGCGGATGTTGTTGGCTTCAAACTGCCGCAGCTCCTGGTCGGTCAGGATTTCTTGCTCAGCCTCGATTTGGGATGGCTTGGCATTTTGCTTCAGCGGCTCCATCACCAAGTCGAATCGCAATTTCCTGTCGGTGGAGACGATGCAGGCCCGTTCCAGGGCATGCTGAAGTTCGCGCACATTGCCCGGCCAGTCGTACCGCTGCAACTCCTGGACATTGGCCAGCGTGAGTCGAGGGGTGTGCCGCCCCAGCTGGCGGGAGAACCGCGCGAGGAAGTGCTCCGCCAGGAGTGGGATATCTTCGACGCGTTTACGAAGCGGCGGCAACTCCATCGGAAAGACGCTCAATCGATAGAACAGGTCTTGGCGAAATCGTCCAGCTTCCGTCTCTGCCCGCAGGTTCCGGTTGGTAGCAGCGATCACCCGCACGTTGATCCGCCGCGTTCGCTCTTCGCCTATCCGTTCGATCTCGCCCTCTTGCAGTACGCGTAGCAGCTTCGCTTGCAGGTCGAGCGGGATCTCGCCGATTTCGTCGAGGAACAGGGTGCCCCCATCGGCGAGTTCGAACCGTCCGGCCCGGTCACGCAGCGCGCCGGTGAACGCCCCTTTCGCATGCCCGAAGAACTCACTTTCGTAGAGTTCGCGAGGAACGGCGGCGCAATTGACTTTGATGAGCGGTCGCTCGGAGCGTTGACTGTGACGGTGGATCTCGCGGGCAACGACCTCTTTGCCGGTGCCGCTTTCACCCAGAATCAGCACGGCGGAATTGGTCGGAGCCACCAGTTCGATCTGACGGGTCACGGCCTGAAATGAGGGGGATTGACCGATCAGGTCGCCAAAGGCTACGGCCTGAGTCACTTCCTCCCGCAGGTACTCGTTTTCCAGCACCAGACGCTGTTTGAGGGTTTCGATCTCTTCCAATGCCCGGGCATTCGCAATCGCGGCGGCCAGATGATTCGCGATCATCCGCAACCACGCAAAGCAAGTCGGTCCCGGCTGGGCACGCGAGAACAGCGCCAGCACACCTAGCACCTCACCCCGGTGCCGGAGGGGATGTCCCACGAACGACTGAATCTGTTCTTCACGAATCCAATCCGGATCGGCCACCCACGGGTGATCGCCAGCCATGTTCGCCACTTCCAGCGACTCGCCGGTCGCGGCAATCCTTCCCACCTTGCGGATCCCGATTGGAAATCGTCGAAACGCCCCCTGCACACGCTGCCAATTGGTCTCGTGCGTCTGAATTGATCGCCCGGCGCTTGCCACCAGGTGCAGGCACCGCTCGCGTTCAGAACATTCGCTAGCGAAGCGGCAAGCCGCGCAGTCGCCTGTCTTCGGGGGCTGAATCAACCAGACGCGAGCCAGTGCGACGGTCGGAGATTCGGCCAGTCGTCGGACCGCCAGCGGAAGAAGCTCCGACAGTTGATGCAGGTCTGCCAACTCCAGGAGGATGCTCCTGGGATCACCTACGATTCCCGACGTATTCTGAATGTCCGCCATCACCTGAGAGTAACGAAATCTCGTGACGCATGCACGACAATTCGTTGATCAACGAATTGTCGTGCGATCTGAAGAAGTTCGCAAAACATTACATAGATTGGACTTGTGTCTTTCTTGGCAATTGGCACGGGAACTGAATTAGTAGCGAGTCATCACCAGCCGGCCGTCCGCTTGGGAACGATAGTCCGCACAGTTCTGCAAAGGTCTCGACCATGCCACGCATCTCCCAAGTCAATCCTGAGTCTGCTTCTGGAAAGGCGAAAGAACTGCTCGACGCTCTGAAAGGCAAGCTGGGGCTGATCCCCAACATGACGCGTGCGATGGCGAATTCCCCCGCCGTCCTGGATGGGTACCTGTCCCTGAGCGGAGCGCTGAGCAGAGGGAACCTGTCCGCGAAACAGCGAGAACAGATCGCCTTGACGGTCGGGGAAGTCAACGGCTGCGACTACTGTCTCGCGGCCCACTCGACGATCGGCAAGATGGTAGGGCTGACGGCCGAGCAGATCATGGATAGCCGTCGCGGAACGGCTGTCGATCCGAAGGCGGAAGCGCTGTTGAAGTTCTCCCGCCGCGTGGTCGACGAACGGGGCCGGGTCACCGACCTCGATTTGGCGAGCGCTCGAGCGGCGGGTCTCGATGACGCCGCGCTAGCAGCCCGTTGATTTTCGCCCTGCCTGCGCTATCCTCGCGTGATCTCGACGCGGGGGAGGAATCGCGATGGGCTTGGGCAAGCGGAAGCGGGAGACGCAGGGGACGTTCTGGGTTCCGACGGACAAGCTGGGGAGCGGTCCGCGAAACGTCTTCTACGACCGTCTGAACGGGCTGCTGGCCGAGATCGAATTCGACGGACGGCTCGAAGAGGCGGCCGCTCCGTACTACGAAACGACGGGGCGAAAGAGCCTGGCGCCGGGCGTCTACTTCCGGATGCTGTTCATCGGTTACTTCGAGGGGATCGACAGCCAGCGCGGCATCGCCTGGCGCTGCGACGACAGTCGCTCGCTGGCCCGTTTCCTGGGCTTCGGTCCCGGCGAGGAGACGCCGGACCATTCGACGCTCACGCTGACGCGAAACCGGCTGCCGCTGGAGATCCATCAGCTCGCGTTCGACCTGGTTCTCGGCCTCTGCCACGAGAAGGGTCTGCTCAAGGGCAAAACGCTCGGCGTCGACGCCAGCGATCTCGAAGCGAACGCTTCGATGAAGTCGATCGTCCGCCGGGAGAACGGCGACGACTGGCAGGAGTACGTTCGCAAGCTCTACGAAGCCGAAACGGGCGTAAGCGACCCGGACGACGAGGAGCTGCGCCGCTTCGACAGGAAGCGGAAGGACAAGAAGGTCTCCAACGACGAGTGGGTCAATCCGCACGATCCCGACGCTCGGATCGGGAAGATGAAGGACGGTCGCACGCATCTCAAGTACAAGGTCGAACACGCCGTCGATCTGGAGACGGACGTGATCGTCGCGGCGGAAGTCTACGAAGGGACCGCCGGCGACTGCCGGACGATCGAAGATACCGTGAACGCCGCGCGAACGAACCTGCGCGAGGCGGGCACGGGCTGCGACGTGGAAGAGGTCGCGGCGGACAAGGGCTATCACAGCGAAGAGTCGCTCGACCGGCTGCAGCACGAGACGCACGTGCGGACGTATATTCCGCAGCCGAAGCGAGCGAAGTCTCGGAAGCGAAAACGCAAGCCGCCGAGTCGTCAGGCGGCCTATCGTCGCAATCGCCGGAACGCGCGCGGACGTCGCGGTCGCAGGCTGCAGCGTCTACGAAGCGAGAAGGTCGAGCGGACGTTCGCGCACGTGCTCGAAACGGGCGGCGGCAGGAGAACCTGGCTTCGCGGGCTGGCCAAGATCCGCAAGCGCTACCTCGTCGCCGCCGTCGCTTACAACTTGGGACGGATCCTGCGCCAACTCCTCGGCGCCGGTAAGCCGAAACAGTTCGGAGAACTGGGAGCAGCGCTTTCCGCCGCGTTTGGGCTCTCCAGCTTCGCTGATTTCGCCGTCGGATCGCATCGAGCGATCTTAAGCATCTCGGTCGCCGTCCGGCTCCCGCTCCTGATGCCTCGACGCTCAGCGACCTTTTGAACGCTCAGGCTCTCGCGAACAGGGAAATCAACGGACTGCTAGCCGAAGTGGTGGCGAACGTCGCGCTGAACCTCTTCACGAACTACTTCAACCATGTCGCCGACACGGACATCGACTTCCCCAGGGTCGAGCCGATCGTCGATCACCACGAAGTGTGTGCGTCGATCCCTGGGTGCGACGAGACGCGATAGGCCCCAAAGACGTCCCTTCGTTTCGCATCCTTTTCCCAATCCATCTCTCATCGGCAAGGCGTATCCAACGATGAACTCGCTCAAGCATCTCGCACCCGTAGTCGCGTTCGTCACGCTGGCCACGTCCGCATACGGCGGCGAGCCGAAATCCACCGCACCTACGCAAGTCTTACATCGCACAGTCAAGGTCGATGGACTCGATCTCTTCTACCGGGAAGCCGGTCCGAAGGATGCACCGACCGTGCTCCTGTTGCATGGGTTTCCGACCTCCTCGCACATGTTCCGCAACCTGATTCCGGCGCTGGCGGACAAGTACCACGTCATCGCCCCGGACTATCCGGGCTTTGGCAGCAGTTCAGCTCCGTCCGTCAAGGAGTTCGAGTACACCTTCGACAACCTGGCGAACGTGATCGAGAAGTTCACCGAGCAGGTGGGCCTGAAGAAGTACTCGATCTATCTGATGGACTACGGCGCACCCGTCGGCTATCGACTCGCCGTGAAGCACCCGGAACGTGTGCAAACGCTGATTGTCCAGAATGGGAATGCCTACGACGAGGGACTCGATAATGAGTTCTGGAAGCCGATTAAGGCGTATTGGAAAGACCGCTCGGACAAGCAAGGGGATTCACTGCGGGCGTTCCTGACGCTCGATGCCACGAAGTGGCAGTACACCCACGGCGTGCGCAACGTCGAGACTATCAGTCCGGACACCTGGGGCCATGTGCAGCCGCTCCTGGACCGCCCCGGCAATCAGGAGATTCAACTCGCCTTGTTCTACAGCTACGGCAGCAACCCTCCGCTCTATCCCCAGTGGCAGGCGTACTTCCGCCAGCATCAGCCCCCCACCCTGATCGTGTGGGGAAAGAATGACCAGATTTTCCCGGCAGCGGGAGCGCACCCGTACAAGCGGGACCTCAAGAACCTGGAGTTCCATCTGCTCGATACGGGGCACTTTGCCCTGGAAGAAGAGGGGGCAGAGATCACCGCGAGGATTCGAGAATTCCTGGGCAAACAGCGGCTCCAATAGCCGCACAGCGATCAACGGACCAGCAGCACGCTGGTGAAAGCGCCCCCCTTCTCAAACTGACGAGCCAGTTCTGTTTCTGACTCAGTCGCTCCCCAGTATTCCCCTTTCCAATTGGAGAAGAACCATGCAACGCCTCAATTCCGTCAACCCGCAAGTCGCTCAAGGCCGCACCAGAGAACTGCTCGACACCGTGCAGCAAGCCTTCGGCGTCATCCCCAATACTTCCCGAGTGATGGCGAACTCGCCCGCCGTGCTCGACAGCTTTCTCGCCTTCAGCACGGCGATGGGTGGAGCCCAGATCGGTCCGAAGCTGCACAACCAGGTCAAGCTCACGACCAGCGAAACGAATTCCTGCGACTACTGCACGTCGATCCTGAGCGCCGTTGCTCCTTCAGCGGGCCTGTCTGCCGCCGACATACTGGCGGGTCGTACCGGCCACTCAGACGACCGTCGAACCAAGGCGGCTCTCACCTTTGCAAACAGCGTGCTGGAAAGTCGGGGCAAGGTCAGCGACCAGCAACTCACTGCGGTTCGTGAAGCCGGGTTCGGCGATGCCGACATCGTGGAGATCGTCGCCAGCGTCGTGCTGGGCTGTTTCACTAACTTCCTCAACAACGTGGCTGATACGGAACTCGACATCCCCAAGGCCGAGCCAGTGGCCGGCTGCTTCGCTTCGAACTGCGAGGCCCCTGCCTGTTCGACATATTAAGCGACTTGCGGGCCGGTGGGATGCTTGGTCGAACCAGCCACCCGATTTCGCCCCTCTCAGCATTCATTCGAAAGGACTTGTCATGGTCTCCATCCGACCACTCTTCACACTGGAATCCGCCACGGCCAAGGTGCGGGCCGCCGAGGATGCGTGGAATAGCCGTGACCCGCACCGTGTTGCGCTCGCTTACTCGGAAGCCTCCGAGTGGCGCAATCGCGATCAATTCCTGCGCGGCCGGGACCAGATTCAAGCCTTCCTGACCGGAAAATGGGAACGGGAACTCGACTACCGTCTCACCAAATCGCTGTGGAGCTTCGGAGACAATCGCATTGCGGTTCGCTTCCAGTACGAATATCACGATCAGTCAGGCCGATGGTTCAGGGCCTATGGCAATGAGCTGTGGGAGTTTGACGAAGACGGGCTGATGCGGCGGCGAGAGGCCAGCATCAACGACGTGCCAATTCAGGAATGCGACCGGAAGTTCCGCTGGCCTGCTCCCGGCCCGCGACCAGTCAATGACGCCGGGATTTCGGACGTCAGATGAATGTCCCCGCTCACGACACAGCCAGGATGTCGACGGCTGGATGCGAGCGAAACAACTGCCAGTTTGGAGGACCTTTGCGATGCGCACATTCGCCAGCGACACCGCCTTCACCCCCTCGGTGAAGGCCATTCAGACCGAGAAGGGTTCCCGTTCCGGCTACGCCCGGATGGAATCCGGCGGGAGCTGGGAAACGACAGTCACTCCGGAATTGGAAGCCTTCCTCGCGGAACTGGATATGTTCTATCTGGGAACGGCGAACGCCGAATTTCAGCCTTACATTCAGTACCGGGGCGGCTCGCCGGGCTTCCTGAAAAAGGTAGACGAGAAGACGCTGGGCTTTGCCGACTTCGGAGGAAATCGGCAATACATCACGCTCGGCAACCTGTCCGAGAACTCAAAGGCGTTCATCTTCCTGATGGACTACGCCCGCAGCCGCCGCATCAAGGTCTGGGGGAATGCCCGCGTGGTGGAGGACGATCCGGACTTGCTCGACCGATTGCGCGAACCTGCGTATCCGGGGAAAGTTGAGCGAGCCATCCTTTTCCAAGTCGAAGCGTGGGACGTGAACTGCCCCCAGCACATCCACAAACGCTTCTCGCAACAGCAAGTCGCTCCTGTCATCGAACAAATGCAAGGCAGGATCGCCGAGTTGGAAGCTGAAGTGCGACGGCTGACGAATGAGCTGCACAACTAATTCACGAAAATCGAACGACTCGCCCCCTCACACTCAATGCTCGCGGGGGATCATGAAGTTCTTGCCGAGGCTTTCAGGATGCTCGGGACGATCTCGCCGAGATTGAGTCCGTAACCACCTTCGGTTGGACTCCGCTTCGCGGGCTTTCATCTGATCCCAGGCGGCTCGCACCTCGCTGCCTGTCATCACGCCTTGGTCCAGCAGTCGCGGGACGACATTCTAAAAAGACTGCCTGTCTCGCAGAAATACGCGGCGCTGATGGTGGTCACCCGCCGTTCGAGGTTGAAACGCCGCAGGTTCTCATCCGGCTACAGAGACTGTCTTCGAACTCCCTCTGTCTTTGCGAGGCGGCGGGTGGCGAGGGCGATCGTGGTGATGACAGTCTCTTACCGGCGTCAACGCTTGGAACGCGAATATAGATCGCGGGCCACTCCTGATTGGTACTCAAGAGCCGAAAGGCCGAAATTGGACGGCCCTGGAGGATATACAGACGGCTGGTCGCGGAAGGCCGACCAACCTCAATTTCAACACGATCTGCTACGCCGACGCCGGCATGTGCCAGATCACCCACTTTGGCGAAATCAGCGATAGGGGCGTCTGGCAGGACCGGGAGGCACCCGGCTGGATTGCGTACCGTCACGTCGACGGACGGAAGCGCCTCGTCACGTGCTACGCCATCGAGTGCAAGAACAAGTACGTCGTGCCGCGCGCGGTCGAACTCGCCGGCTGCCGACGGCAATGACTTGGGCGAGCCGCGGCTATCCCGTCACGGCTCGTTCGGCGACGCCACCCGAATCGACCTCTTCGTCTGCTCGGGCAGGGGTTTCTGCGTTTTTGGACTTCGCTCGGTTCCTACTCGTCGCTGTCAGAAGGTGACGGATTCTGCCCCTCAGCGACGCTTTTTCCGCTGCCAAATCCGCTGCCAGCTCAGGCGCTCGATCGCTTTCGCCTGTTCCTCCAGACCGATGTGCGTGTAGCGCATCTTCATGTTGACGTCGGTGTGCCGGGCCGGTTTCTGAGCCTCCGGAACGCTCACCCCGGAGCGGACGAGGCCGGTGATGCGGCTGTGCCGGCCGGCGGCGTGGAAGTCGGCGATGCCGTCTGCCGTCTCGTAGTCCATCCCGATCCGCTCCAGAACGGAGCATCTTCGGGGTCGGACGCATTTCGCTGATCGAATCTCGGCGGGGTCGACGCTGCCGACGAATTCTGGAATTCTGACTCCGAAGCTGAATGCGTGAAATAAACTCGCCCTAGAGAGCGTCTTCGATCGCCTACTGCCGCCTTCGCTGCTTCGGCGTCGCCCCTCCTTGGTCGTATGATGGTTTGTTCAGTAGCTGAGCGGCAGTACGACGTCGTCGTCGTCGGCGGCGGCTTTTTCGGCCTGTATATCGCAGACTACTTCGCTCGAAAAGGTCGGAGCGTTCTGACGGTCGAAGCCGGCCCTGTGGCGATGGCACGCGCTTCGTTTTCCAATCAAGCGCGGGTTCACAACGGCTACCACTATCCAAGAAGCGTCCTCACGGCGCTCCGTGCGCGGACATCTTTTCCCCGCTTCGTCGCGGAGTTTTCCGATTGCATCGTCGATGACTACGAGAGTCTGTACGCGGTCGGAAGCGTTCTCGGCAATCTGACTGCCAAGCAGTTCAAGCTCTTCTGCGACCGAATCGGTGCCCGTTGCGATCGCGCAAGCGGGGATTTCAAACGCCATTTCAACGATCACCTGATCGAGGAAGTCTTCTCGACCACGGAACATGCTTTCGACGCGATCAAGCTGCGCGACAAGATGCTCGAACGGCTCCACGATCAGGGCGCTGAAATCTGGACTTCGACGTCAGCCGAACGCGTGGAACGGCTTTCTGACGACTTTCTAGCCGTCCATTTAACGACTTCGGACGGACCTCGGATCGTCGCCGCGAGAGACATTTATAACTGCACTTATGCCGCGCTCAACACGCTGCTTCGTCGTTCGGAACTGCCCACGGTTCCGCTGAAGCATGAACTGGCTGAAATGTGCCTGATGCGAATTCCCGCGAGCCTGGAATCCCTAGGCGTGACGGTGATGTGCGGGCCGTTCTTTTCCTTCTTGCCGTTTCCCGCAAGGGATGCGCATACGCTGAGTCACGTACGCTACACGCCTCATTACGCGTGGCTAGACCGTGACGCCGAAGGCGTGGACCCCGCGAGCATCTTGCACTCGCCGCTTCGCCGCTCCAGTTGGCGTCGGATGATTCGGGACGCGAGTCGCTATATGCCCTCGCTGGAGGACGCGGAGTACGTCGACTCCCTATGGGAGATCAAGACTGTTCTTCCTGCTAGCGAAGCGAACGACAGCCGTCCGATCTTGTTTCGGCGAAATCAGGGGTTAGCCAACCTTCACTGCGTGTTGGGGGCGAAGATCGACAGCGTTTACGACGTGGTCGAAGCGATCGAAGCCGACCAGGGCGTGGCTTACACTTCGGGCGTCTGACCAGGCCGGATCAATGAAGCTGTCGGATTGCTTTCTGTCGGCGGTGCTGCCGACGCGAGACGAAGGTCCCGAATTCGGAGCCTTCGTGCGCGATCTCTCCGCGACGCTGCGGGAGACGTTCGACGACCACGAGATCGTCATCGTCGACGCCTCGATCCTGGAGACGTCGGCGTCGATGATGCAGTCGATCGTCCGCGAAGTGCCGTACGTCCGAGTCATCGAACTGTTCGAGGCTCCCGATCGGGAACTGCAGTGCGCTGCGGGCCTGGAAAACGCGATTGGCGACGTCGTCGTGGTCATCGATCCCCGCACGGATCCGCCCGCGGTCGTTCCAGCGATCGCGAGCAAAGCGCTGAAAGGGAACGACCTGGTCGTCGGCGTCTGCCGATCGTCGCGCAGTCTCGCTTATCTGCCGTTCAGCGTCGGATTCCGGACGACGGTGCGAGCGTTCGTGCCGTATCGCGTACCGAAACATGCGACGATGCTCCGGGCGATCAGCCGCCGAGGGGCCAACCTTCTGATGTCGCGACGCCGCCGGATCAAGCTGCTTTTCGTCGACATGTCTCGGGCGCTTTCGCGATCCGACGTGCACGTTTATTCGTTCGCACCTGGCGCGGGATATCGCAAAAGCGTGTTTCAAGGGGTGAGAGACGCGACGACGATCATCGTGCACTATTCGCTCGCGCCGCTCCGAATCGTCGGCCTGACGGGCCTGCTCGCCAGTCTTCTGAGCGTGGCGATTTCGGTTTATGCGCTCTCCCTGAAGCTGTTTAACGACGACGTGATCGAAGGGTGGACTTCCTTGAGCGTGTTCATGTCCTGTCAGTTCACGCTCCTGTTTCTTATTCTGACGGTCTACAGCGAGTATATGGTTAGAATCGCCGAAGACCGCGACGGCCTTCGCGAGTATGACGTCGCGCGTGAATATCACAGCTCCGTTATGATCGACGAGCGCCGCCGAAACGTGACGACCGATGCGGATCTTCCGCAGGCGGAGGAGCGATGAGCGGAGAGGATCGCGCCCAATCGCCCCGAACGGCGACCATCGAAACTCGATCGCCGGGAATTCCGACGTACGAAGCGCACGAACTTCGTACGAAGGAATCGAGGTACTGTCTCTGCGTCTTCGTCATCAACGAGGGCCAGAAGCTGTTGAAACAACTCGAGCGAATTCGGTCCGGCGGTTTCGACGTCGACGTCGTCGTAGCGGACGGCGGCAGCGACGACGGCTCCACGGCGCTCGAGGCGCTGCAAGCGTTGGGCGTCAACTCGCTTCTGGTGAAGCGTGACGCAGGGAAGCTCGGCACGCAGATGCGGATGGCGTTCGCTTGGGCGTTGGCTCGCGGATACGAGGGCGTCATCGTCATCGACGGAAACGGCAAGGACGGCGTCGAGGCGATTCCCCGATTCGTAAACGCCTTAGAGTCCGGCGTCGATCACGCTCAGGGCTCTCGGTTCATCGAAGGCGGTCGCTCGGAGAATCTCCCGTTCAGTCGCCTGGTCGGAGTCAAGCTGCTCCACGCTCCGCTAATGCGCTGGGCGTCGGGTTATCCGTACACCGATACGACGAACGGCTTTCGCGCGTACAGCGCACGCTTTATTCGCGACCCCCGCGTTGCGACGTTCCGAGACGTATTCGAGGGGTACGAACTGCACTACTACCTCGCTATCCAGGCCGCGAAGAAAGGATTCAAGGTGCTGGAGATTCCTGTCGCGCGCGTCTATCCCGCGACAGGCAAAGTTCCGACCAAGATCAGTCCCGTTCGCGGAAACCTTAACGTGCTGAAGAAACTGATACGAACGTGCACCGGCGGGTACGACCCCGTCGACACGACCTCCGACACGGCGGGAGAGCGTGGATGAGCGACGCGCTATTCGGATACACGGGGTTCGTCGGCGGCGCGTTGTCGCGTTCGCGGAGCTTCGACGCGTTCTTTAACTCTCGGAACCTCGAAGAGGCTCGCGGGCGATCGTTCCGGACGGTTTACTGTTCGGCGATGCCCGCCGCCAAGTGGATCGCGAATCGAGAACCTGAAGCGGACCGCCGCAACCTCGATCGTCTGATCGCGACGCTCGAGACCGTTCGAGCCGAGACGTTCGTTCTGGCTTCGACGGTCGACGTCTATCCGGATCCTCGCGACGTCGACGAAGCGACCGCGATCGAGGAGACGAGCTGCCATCCTTACGGCCTCCATCGATTGCTGCTGGAACGATTCGTCGGCGAGCGTTTCGACCGACGGCTCGTCCTGAGACTTCCCGCGCTATTCGGCGCCGGCCTGAAGAAGAACGCGATCTACGACCTTCTGCACGACAACCAGATTCACCTCATCCATCCCGAGAGCCGCTACCAGTTCTACGACATCGGACGCATGGCCGATGATTGCGATCGCTTTCTGGACGCGGAGCTCGAGCTTGTCAATCTCGCGACGGAGCCCGTGGCGATGGGCGAGATCGCCTCGACGGTTTTCGGAACGCAGCTGGCGAGGCACGAATCGAATCCGGCCACGTACGACTTCCGGAGCCGGCACGCCTCGGACTTCGGAGGAACGGCGGGATACTTCATCGATCGCGAAACGACGCTGACGGACCTGCAGAAGTTCGTCGAGCGGGAAAGAGCGGAGCGACGATGAATCTAGCGATCTCCAACATCGCGTGGCCTGCCGATCTGGACGACGAAGCGCTGGCCCTCCTGCCGCAGGCGGGCTTCGCCGGTTTGGAAGTCGCGCCGACCAAGTTGTGGTCCGCGCCTGCGGAAGTCCCGCGCTCGGCGCTGGGCGAGTATCGACGCAAAGTCGAAGGCTTAGGACTCCGCGTGGTCGCGCTGCAGTCGCTGCTGTTCGGCAAGCCGGAGTTGCAACTCTTCGGCGACCGCGGGGCTCGACTCGCGACGGCTGAGTTCCTGAAACGCATCATCGTCGTGGCCGCGGAACTCGGCGCGCAGACGCTGGTGTTCGGGTCGCCTCGCAACCGGAACCGCGGCGAACTTACGAAGGAAGCCGCGGACCAGATCGCCGCGGAATTCTTCCGCGGCGTGGGCGACGCAGCCGAGGCGCATGGCGTGCGAATCGGAATCGAAGCCAATCCCTCGGATTACGGGGCAGATTACCTGACCTGTGCAAGCGAGGCGATCGACTTCGTGCGCGAACTGAATCACCCAGGCGTGGGTTTGCACCTTTGCGCAGGCTGTATGCAACTCGCTGGGGACGATCCTGCGGAAGCGGTAAGGATGGGGCGAGACGTCCTCGTACATGTGCACGTCAGCGAACCGATGCTCGCTCCGCTGACGAACGGCGCTTCGCAGCACTCGAAATTCGCCTCGGCGCTCCAGGAGGTCGCCTACGACGGGTGGACGTCGATCGAGATGAAGACGCCCGAACGCTTCGCCCTGGAAGACCTGATCGCCAGCCTGAACTTCACGCGAGAAGTCTATGGAGCTCAGGCCGAAGCTCGCGGAGACGCACCTTCCTAGCGATCGGCGGAGCGACCTCTCCCCTCTCAGACGCCCCCCGATCTCGCTCGGCGACTGGCGAAGCTCGTCCGCGAAGGGCCGGAGCTTCGTACTCCGGTTCTTGTAAGTTCCCCAACGTAAGAATTCGATGACCACGCAGTCCACCGGCTTGCAGAAACATTCGGGCAGTCTGGATGAAACGCGAGCGATACCGACGCTGGAATCGGACGAACGCGCTGTCGCTCGACAGTCGCCGTCCGCCGAACTTCGGCGAAAGCTGAACGCCGCCTTCGCGCCCCTGCAGTCCGCGGCGATGCAAGCGCTCGGTCCGACCTGGCAGAAGGTCGTGTCGTCGCTGGCGATCTGCTTCCTCGGCGCGTCTCTATGGCGCGATTGGGCTCAAAACCGTTTCGACCGTTATCCTGATTTCATCGCCGGCGACGCTCCCATGCGGGGCGACTTGGTGAAGGTATGGGACTACGCTTTCCTCCACGGAGCGCTCGCCGCATTCGTCATCTGGCTCGCCGTGTGCGTCGCGACGGGAGCGTTCTTGGCGATCCGTCGCGGACACGCTGCGGAACGTGCGTTCGACAACCTCCTCGCCCTCTGCGCTCTGCCCGCCGTCTACGCGGTGGGAAAGCTGCTGATGGGGACGATGCCCGATCTGCATGTCGACCGCGTGAGCGAACTGACGATCGTGGCGGCGTTGTCGGCGAACGCAGTGGTTGTCGCGGTCTGCGCGGGCTTACGGCGCCCTCAGTTCGCGTCGCTGCGTACCGAGTCGTTCGCGCAGCAGATCGGGTTATCCACGCTCATACCGGCGTTCGTCGCGCTCACGGCGTGCGCGGCGGCGACGGCTTACGCCCGTCTGGTCCTTAACGCCGAACAGACAGTGACGCCGGACGCGCTTCAGGCCTTGATGGCGACCGCGTTCGCCGTCGCATCGATGGCCGTCGCGGCGACGTGGTTGGCGATCGGACATCGCGATCGACTCCTGCGAAACGCGTTGGCGTACGGGGTCGTCGTCAGCCAACTCGGATTGCCTGCGGCCTTCTTTTTGATGATACCGCCGCACGTCACCGACGGTTCGCGCGTGGAACACATGTTCCCCCTGAGCGCGGCGATGATCGCGTTATTGCTGACGTTCACGATCGGCGGCGTCGCCTGGACGCTGATCGCGGGCGTCAGGGCCTTGCGGGCCGATAAGCTTCGGATCGACGGATTAATTGCGACGCCGGCGATCGCGGCCGTGCTCGTTCTAGCGCTTCCTCGCGGAATGTATCTCGGCGCCGCCGACGATTATCACCTGGGTGAGTTGCTTGTTTCCGCGTACATGATGCTCGATCACGGAATGCTTCCGTTCGCCGACTTCGTCGCGACGCACGGGTTGGTCGATCCGCTCCCCGTCGTGGCGGGAAGGCTGTTCTTCGATGACTCCGTCGACGTCATCCAGCCTGGCTTGCTGGTCGTCAATTGCGTTTTGATCGTCGCCGCGTTAGCGGTCTTTCGCAGACAGTTCGGAATCGGGCTCGCGGCGGTCGTCGTTTTCGCGGTGATGCCGGATTATTACATGGCGAGCCATGCCTCGCGCACGCTCGTCACGTTGATCGCGATTTCCGTCGCAGTTCAACTCCTTTTGAAGAAGCGCTATCTGACGCTCGCCATCGGCTACATGGCGCTCGGTCCGATTCTGGCGTTCTACTCTCTGCCGCACGGCGTCGCGGGCGCTATCGCGATCTTCCCGCTAGCCGCGTTCGCCGCGATTCGTGCGCTCCGAGAGGATCGACGACGAGCGCTTATTCGCGGCGGGATCGCGACCGCGGCGATTCTCGCCCTCTGGTGCGTCACTCCGCTCGGGCCGATGGTACTGAAGACCGCTCAGTACCTGCTGGTTCAGCGTTCGCTGAACGACATGGCCTGGAGCGCGAACTGGGAAACGATTGATCCGGCCCTGCTTCCGCCAGGAACGTCGGCAGCGGGGTTCGAAATCACGCGGTGGGCCTTCATGGGGGTCTTCATGCTGGCGACTGCGGTCGTCGCACGGTCGCTGGTCTTGCGCGTGAGGGGAGGAACGCCGAATAAGGCGAGCACGGCTTACGCGCTCGTCGCGATGCTCTTGATCTTTCTGCTGCTCCCGTACGCCGCAGGTCGCCTAGCGCCGAACCGGTTCGACAAAACTGGGTGGCTCAGTCTCGTCGCGGTCTGCTACTTTCTTCCGGCGATCGCAGTCGCCGTTCCTCGACGACGCGTGGCGGAGATTACGGCTGCGACTCTGCTGTTCGCATCGCTCGCCCCTGCGCCTTCGCCGATCGATTCGTTGACGCACAAGCCGTCGGACCTGGTCGCCCTCGCGCCGGCTGCTGCGCGATCCGTCACGGCAGCGTTTCCTCGTACCGGCCGCAGCGATTTTCTCGACCAGCAACGCTACGGCCTCCGACAACTCTCCCACGCCCTCGACCTCTACGTGAAAGACGGGGAAACGTTCCTCGACGCGAGCAATAGCAGCGCCTTCTACTACTATCTGGATAAGCCGATACCGCTGCGGAATCTGGCGTTCGTCAACTCTCATGCGACGCCTGACCAACTGGCCGCGATTCGCGAACTGGAGAAGAACCCCGTTCCCCTGCTCGTGGCGCTCGGCGGCGGAGTCGCGCATAACGAACCCCGCGTACCGCTTCGGGCGCCCCTTCTCTTTCGCTACCTCTTGGAAACGTATGTCCCCGTCCCCGCAGGATCGCAACTCTACGGCGTTCTGCCCGAGCGACTCGAACAAGCGACCGACGCCCTACTCGATGAGCGGGCGAACGGCGGCAAGACCCCCCGTGTGCGAATCATCGATCACGACGACCAGTGGTGGACGAACGGAGTTCTGACGGCGACCGAGGAAGCATCCCTGCTGATCGATCCATTTTCTCCTGAAGCGATGCTGCTTCAGCCGGGACGGAGGATTGTCACGGCGAAGTCCGACATTCGGAAGATCACGAAGGTGGAGCCGCTCGGCGAGTTCCTGCGGATCACGCTCAGCGGCTCGAAACTCGACCCGTCCTTGCACGGTTTTCCGCACCGCATGACGTTGCGGGAACTAGGCAAAGGTTCCGGTGATGAACGTGTGCAAGGATGGGACGGAGCATGGCTCATCCGTGACGTCGGAATGATTCCGACGGTCTGGGGACGTTCGTTCGAATCGCTGCGACCGTTGCTCGTCGACAAGGGGGACGCGTTCGCCGGGGCGGTACGGAACGCGGAAGCCATGACGCCGACCTCCCAGGAGAATCGGTGGAAGGTCGACGGAGCGGCGCCTAGCTTAACGTGGACCTTCCAGAACCCCGTGAACGGCCGAGAGCTAGGCGTGCTCGCGATCGACGCCGAATTCTTCGGACCCGACGGAAACCCTTGGGATCGACCTGTCGCCTGTCGGGTCAGCTGGCGACATCCTGGCAGGGAAAGAGTCCCGGACGGATTCGCTTTCCAAGCCGCTTCCGAAACGCTCTTGATTCCGCTCGATGCCTCCCACCGTTGGGTCCTGCGCGACGAGATCCGCGAGCTCCAGATCGCGTTCGAAGGGCTGCCGCCGGGCAGCTCGGTCGAACTCGAGAACCCGCGTCTATTCCAGAGACGCGACGTCGAGGAGCTGAATCTGACCGATCGCGTAGCAAGTTGGTACGTTCGCGATTGAATCCGAAGGCAGGGTTCGGCGACGCGCCGAATCCTGGCACGCCGGTCGCGAATTCGAGGATGCCGCGGCTCCCATCGTTCATCGCGATCGCCCGATCCTGGCCCGATCGTGCCCGCGATGCACTGCGTTTCCTTCGACTCGGTACGCGATAGCGTCTGGCCGGCGTCGAGGTCGTGCGCTCTGACGAAGCCGTGGCAGGAGGATTACAACCAAGTGCGACCGACCGGCAGTCTGGGGCAGGTGGCCCCGGCGGCGTTCGCACGCTCGCAGTTCGCGTACGCTCGGGCTACGCCTTCGCTCCCGCGAACTGCGATCCCCATCCGGCCCAACTCTCATAAAGCGCGGAGCAGAACTCGGGGGCAGGTCATCCGGCGAACCGAAAACCAAGCCGGCGACCGCCGCACGCAGCAGCCTGCGAGCGATCGTCTTCGAAAAGCGAGCGGCCCCGAGGCGCCGACTCCGCAGAAACAAGATCCTTTTGCAGCAGCCTGTTGGCGTTGGGCCCACGCGCGCGAAGACGCTGATCGGGACACTGGAAGCGGAAGCAGCGCCGCGTCGTGGGGCCCGCGGCGACCAACGCCAGAGGGCGCCCAACGTTCGGGCGATCTGAGACCGAGGAGGACGCCGTTCGTCGCAGGGCCGATGTCCGTTTCTCTTGCGAAGGTCGATTAAAACTCTGCTGAATCCGCTCGGACGGTCAGGGAATTTAGGCAAAGGCGGAGTTTGACCGGCGCCTCCTCGACTTCGCGCCGTAAAATCTATGAACGATGCAGAACGTCCCGATTTTGACGTTCCTCCGGGAAGGCAATCGCCGGGACTCGTGTGCATCGTCGAACTAGCACGTTCCAGCCGCAAGCCTGCCATGTCCCGTCGACCGGCCTTTACGCTCGTCGAGCTTCTCGTCGTCATCGCGATCATCGGGGTGTTGATAGCGCTGCTGTTGCCGGCAGTTCAGGCGGCCCGCGAGGCGGCGAACCGAATGAGCTGCGGCAACAACCTCAAGCAGTTGGGGATCGCGCTGCATAACTACCATGACATCCACAAGACGCTGCCGCCCACGGGGTTCGACGAGCGCCAAATCAGAACGCTATGTTGGATGCCGCCGCTTCTCCCGCTGCTCGAGCAGGGGCCGCTCTACGATCAGGCGGACCAGCGGTACAACTTCGATTCATACGGGAGAATCGACCCGCGGAACGGGTCCGATCCCATGCGCCCGAACAACCCTAGCAATGGGTGGGTCACCGCGCAGCGAGTTTCTACCTTCGTCTGCCCTAGCGACGGCGCGAAAGATCACGGGTTAGATTCCTTCTCGGCGGCGCGCATCAATTATAAGGGCTGTCTGGGAACGAATTACGACATGGCTCCCTATTCAGTCGCGGGGACGAACTTCGCCCAGCCCTCCGCTGACCACTGGGTGGGAGGAAACGGCATTCTCAGTAACAGGCGAGACCTGATGAACTGGCCTGCGTGGCTACCGTTCTCGGCGGTGCAGGACGGTTTGACTAGTACCATCATGATCGGCGAGGCCATCCCGCGACATGGCTACCGCAACGCCTGGGGCTTCTTCGCCGGGTACGACGGCGACTCTAGCTTGGCTAGTACGGCGATCCCGCTGAATGCCAAGGCGACGTGCCGCGACAGCGGTAACTGGGAGGCGGATCGAGTCTTCTGCGCACCTCAGCACCCGGACTGGTGGCAAGCTACGCTCGGCTATGCGAGCCGCCATCCCGCAGGCGGACAGTTCTGCCTCGGCGACGGAGGCGTACGGTTTCTGTCCGAGACGATCGATCTGAACGTCTATCGGTCCTGCGGGACGGCCAGTCTGGGCGAAGCGGTCAGCCTTCCGTGAGGTTCGGTTTCGACAGGCGATCCTCTCCTCTCAGGAAGCGGAACGGTCCTTCATGACGTTCGGGCGTTCGCTGCTGCTTCTCGGTCTAGCCTTTTGGCCCGGCGTCGTCGGATGCGGCGGCGCGGGCCACAGCGTTACCGGTACGGCCGCTTCCGATGGCGCCCCGCTCGCCGGCGCGCAGGTGGCTTTGACGGACGCGTCAGGCCGGGTGGTCGCCACCGCCACGGTTGACGAGAACGGCACGTTCCGGATGGGCCAGGTGCCCGAGGGCACTTACGGAGCGGCGCTCATTCCGAAGTCGGAGGAACTGTCGCATGGGCCGAACGGGCTCCCTACTCGTACGCCTGTGCCGCCGCTTCCGTTTCCTAAGAAGTACACGTCGCCGGCTACGTCAGGACTGAAAGTCGACGTCGGCGAAGGGAAGCCGAACGAACTGACGATCGCGGCGGAGTGACGTAGTGCGCCCGGACGCACGCGCCGTCGTTCCGACGCAAGCCTTTATAAAAGCGACTTGCGGAAAGCTCCCAATTACCATTGACGCTTCTCCTCGTCGCGAGCGACGACTCCTCGGCAGCTCGATGCTGAACGGTCGCGTATCGAGCTGGTAAGCGAACGAATTGACGTCCATCCGAGGCATAACTCGGGCGCCGAACGCGTCGTGCGGTTCTCGATCGCGGCCTATATCGTCGCCTAACTTCGAACCTCCATTTCCAAGCGCTCTCTTGAAGTCGAACGAGGCCCGGTCCTGGGCCGTTTTCATTGCGAAATACGCGGTATCGTTCGGCCTGCTGGGTTACCTGGGCTGGCAGGCGTGGACGGACGACAGCTTGCGCGATCTCCAGTCCCGGACCGTGGACTGGGGAATGCTCGTGGGGGCGTTCGCGATCGGATTGGTCGCGACCGCCGTCACGTTCCTCCGCTGGCAGCTTCTCGTAAAAGCTCTCGGCATTCCGTTCCGTTCCCGAGACGCTCTCGAGTTGGGATTCATCGGTCACCTCTTCACATTTTTCACGGTCGGCGTCGTCGGCGGGGATGCGGTTCGAGCGTACTACATCGCGCGACATCGACCCGATCGGAAGGCCGAAGCGATCGCGACCGTAATTCTGGACCGAGCCATCGGACTGCTCGCGCTTTTCTACGTCGCAGCGTTCGGCTACCTCTACCTGCGAGCGACGCAGGCAGATCAATTGGCCGAACCGGCCTTTCAGCCGCTTCACGCGATCGGATTCGTCGCTTCGATCGTTTGCGTCGTCGCTACGTTCCTCATCATCCTCGCTATGGCCACGCCCTTGCTGGCGCATCCGGCGCTCGACGAGGTCGGCCGAATTCCCTTCGTCGGGCGGACGGCTATGGATCTTCTGGGAGCGCTTCGGACGTATCGGGCCATGCCGTCGGTCGCGTTCGCCGCGAGCTTTCTCAGCGTAATCACCAACCTGGGGGCTGCGGTCACCATCTGGGTAACGGCCGTCGCGCTCGGAGGGGACCACCCGACGCTGTCGGAGCACCTCGTCGCCGTGCCCGTCGCGATGCTGGCGACCCTCGTACCGCTCCCCGCGGGCCTTGGAGCGTTCGAAGTCGCACTAGCTTACCTGTACCAGGTCTTCGGCGACCCGAACGTGGAGTCGCACGAAGGGATCGTGGTCGCCTTCGCGTATCGGCTGATGACGGTGCTGTACGCCGTACTCGGGGCTTACTTCTTTCTCGTCCGGCGGCGACAGGTGGAGACGATGCTTGCTCAAGCGAAGAGCGAACGTGACCATCTCCTTCCAGCGACGTCCGAATCGAGTTAGCGGCGCTTTCGATTCGGCGGTTGCCGCACTCGCGAAACTCGCTTTGCATGCCCCCGGAAATCGCTCCGGCGCCGGTTAGTCGCACTCGCCAGGGCGTCGAAATCGCGTTCCGATAGGTTGTCCGCTTCCGCCTTCGTCCGAACCGAGATAATCCATGCGAACTTACGGCGTATGTACGGTTCGGGGTCTCGGCTTCACGTCGTTGCTCGCCGTCAACGGATACTATCCTGCGATCGACTTGTAAAACCGAGCGACTTTCGTCGCGATGTAGCGGGATCTTCCCAGAGCCGGGAGCCGATGGCGTATCTTGCACTCGTTCTACGTCGCTGCCGACGAGGCGGCTCTCGAGTCGACGTTTCCGCGGGAAGGGTTGGATCGCGCAGCTGTCGCGGCGCTGGAGGACGAACAACGGCTCGTTTCGCTCGGCCTTGGCGAAGTGATCGAAGCGTTAGCTGGGCAAAGCCCGCCGAAGAGGCGGAGTTCGCCGCACGGGTTGCGCTCGGTCGCATGCTGTCGAACCTCAGCGAGTTCGTGACGCAGCCGTAGGAAATCGCCGCGTGAACAGCACGAACCGAACCGAATCGCTCCGAATCGCCGTCCTCCTCGCCGGCGCGATACTCGCGTCGCCGAGCGTTCGGGCGGACGAGCGGCCGACGACCCCGGATCTCGTGACGCCCGCGATGACCGACGAGGAGCCTGCCGCGGGGCGACGCGTGCGCCTGACGGCTCCGGAGTACGAAGGAACCGACGTCTACCACGCCCTCTACCTGCCGACGGACTGGAAGGCCGGCGGGACGTACCCGGTGATCGTCGAATACACCGGCAACAAGTTTCCGGCGTGCGGGTCGACCGGCGAGGTCGAGGACGCGAACCTCGGCTACGGTCTGACCGGCGGACGAGGCTTCATCTGGGTCTCGCTGCCGTACGTCGAACGAGACGGCGCCCGGAACGCCGTCACGTGGTGGGGCGACCGCGAACGGACGATCGACTACTGCAAAAAGAACGTCCCTCGCATTTGCAGGTCGTTCGGCGGCGACCCCGAGCGAACGTTCGTCTGCGGGTTCTCTCGCGGGGCGATCGCGTGCAGCTACATCGGCCTGGCCGACGACGAGATCGCGTCGCTCTGGAAGGGGATGATTACGCACGACCACTTTGACGGCGATCGGGAGTGGGGCTATCCAGAGGACGATCGCGAGTCGGCCCTCGCCCGTCTCGCCCGGCTGAAGGGTCGGCCGGTCCTCGCCTGCGGCATCGGGACCGGCTTCCTTCGCGAACATGCGGACCTGGCGGACGTCACGTTTCTGCACGTTCCCGTGTCGGAGATTTTCGACATCCCCGAGGGGAAGGTGATCCACCCGCACACCGACCTCTGGATGCATCGAGAGAGCGAGCGCCGCGATCAGGCACGCGGCTGGCTGGCGAAGCACGCCCGATAGTCGGCGCTTCGGACCTGCGAATTTCTTCGCCCCTGCCTCAACCTCTCGCCAGCAAGGCCATGGCGGCGTTGTGGCCGGCGATGCCGCTGACGCCTCCGCCCCGACGGGCGCCGGCCCCTGCGAGATGGATATGGGGATCGTCGGTCTCGCTGCCCCAGCGAAGCTGATCGGCTTCCTTGTCGTCCCGATCGAGGAAAGGGAACTCCAGGTCGGCGTGAAAAATGTTGCCTCGCGGCATCGAAAGCTCGGCCTCGAGATCGAGGGGCGACTTCGCCTCGATCGCCGGCGAGCCGTCGCGGCAGGGAGCGAGCACGGACTCGATCGGATCGAGGAGATACTCGTTCAAGCTCTCCAGCGCGAGCTGTCGAGCGACGGCTATCGCGCGCTGCGGATCCGCGTCGAAGAGCTTCGCCGGCGTGTGGAGCCCGAACAGCGTGAGCGTATGGAAACCCTTTGCGATCAGGTCGTCCGACAGGATGGTCGGGTCGGTCAGAGTGTGGCAGTAGAGTTCCAGAGGCAACGGCTGCGGAACGCTCCCTGCCGAGGCGCAGGCGTAGGCGGTTTCCAACTGCGAGTAGCGTTCATTCACGTGAAACGTCCCGCCGAACGCGAGTCGCGGATCGACGCCCGACTTAAGCCGCGGCAATCGCGACAGGAGCATGTTGATCTTCAGTTGCGAGCCTTCCAGAGACTTCGGAACCGGGCGACCCCGTAAACGAGCCAGATGATGCGGCGCCGCTGCGAAGAGCAGATCCCGCGCAACGTAAGCACGGCCGGACTCCGTTTCCACCTTCACGCCTGCCGGACCGCTCTCTAAAGCGACGACCTTCGAGCTTCGTTCGATCTTCGCGCCATGCTGCTTCGCGACGCGGAGCAGTTCGGCGATCAACGCTCCCATGCCGCCCTGCGGCACGCGCCATTGCCCGACGCCGTTACCGATCACGTGATAGAGAAAGCATCGATTGGCCTGGAGGTCGTCAGCCGAGACGAAGGTGCCGATGAGTGCGTCGGTGACTGCCACGCCGCGGACGAGGTCGTCGCCGAATCGCTCGCGAATCACCTGGCCGATCGGGACCTCGATCAGATCGCGCCAGACGTCGGGCAATCCCAGATCGGACTTGAGTTTTGAAGCTCGCTGCAACGGCTGGAGCAGCGAAGGCGCGAGTCGCTTCGCCAGTTCCGCGATCCCGCCGTAGAACTCGCGCCAGGCTCGACTCTCCTGATCCGAACCGGTCAGTCTTCGAAAACTGCTGGCCGTCCGCTCGTCCCAAGCGCTCGAAATCAGCAGCCCGTCGTCGCGCCCGTCCTGGGAGTAAGGCGTATAGGACGAGACGAATCGCGGAAGCGATCGGAAGCGAAGCCCCAGATCGGCCACGATCTGATCGGGCAGCAGCGACACCAGGTACGAGTATCGCGAGAGCCTGGCCTCATAGTCGGCGAAAGCGTTCGCGCTCGTCGCGGCGCCGCCGAGTTCGTCGTTCGACTCCAGCAGCAAGACGGATCTTCCCGCTTTGGCCAGGTAGCACGCCGCGACCAGGCCGTTGTGACCGCCGCCGACGACGATGACGTCGTAGACTCTGCTTGCGTCGCTCATGTGCCGTCCTCATTTCGGGATTCGCGAAGGACGGATCGCTACTCGGGCAGGCGGTGGACGGTGTACCACGCCTCGTGGTGCAGCAGGCGCTGACCATCCTCCGCTTCGAGCTCGCCGAGGTCGATTTCGTAAACCATGCCGAGCGGGTCGGTCTCCACCGGGAACGTCAGCGTGATCGAAGTGCGGTCGTCGGAGACTTCCACTCGTGCGACGGGAACCGCCGCTTCGTCGGCTTCGGGCGAGCCGTAGTTGCCGGTGTACAAGTAGCGATAGCGCCTGACCCGAATGCTCTCGGGCTTGAGATCGGCTCCTTCGGCCAGCGGCCTGGTGAGGTGCACGACGAAGCCTTCGCCGCGGGGGCGAACGTTCACCGAATGCATCTCGAACGGCGCCGGTCCCTCGAAGGCCATGCGCGTCAGGCCGCTGGTGAGGGAGCTCATATAGAGCTGACCGTCGGGTCCGAACGTCATTCGCTCGCATCCCAGCGGCTGGCCGTCGACGAAGCGGAAGCAGGCGCCCTGATACTCGCCGTCGACCTGCTCCAGCGCGATCCGCATGATTCCGGCGTTCGCGCCGTAGCCGACGTCGCCGACGAACATCTGACCGGCGAAAGGACCGAATCGACCGTCGGTATCGTCGACGACCGGACCGGAGACGCTGCGACTTCGGCTATAGGGCAACCAGACCGCGCTGCGACCGTCGGGATAGGTCTCCGCCGGCAGGGCGTCTTCCGCGGTTTCGGGGTGTCCGTAGAACCGTCCCGGCACGATGTGAGCCAGCTTGCAGGCCTGGATCCAGTCGCCCTGGTTGTCGGTGAAGAACATGTCGCCGTTCGGACCGCGAGCGATCCCGTTCGGCACCCGGCACCCGGTCGCCATCTGCTCCAGCTTCTCCGAACCGTAGGCGACGCGCATCACGGAACCGCGCAGACGACCGGGGTTCACGTAGCCCGGGTTGGTCCAGAAGTAGCCCGTGTTCAGGGCGAACCACAGGTTCTTGTCGCGATCGACGGCCAGCCCGAACGTGTACTCGTGCCAGCCCGTCGAGAGGCCCCAGCCGGTGGCGACCGTCCGGTAACGATCGACCGTGCCGTCCCCGTCGCGATCGATCAGCTCGGTGATCTCCGGCTTCTGCGCGACGAAGATTCGTCCGTCGACGATCGCCAGACCGATCGGATGATAGAGGCCGCTGGCGTAGCGGCTCCAGCGAACTTGTTCGGGACGATCCTTCGGAGGAACTTGAGCTCGCCAGACCTGGCCTTCCGTCATGGCGATGGCGTACATATAGCCGTCGTCGCCGAAGGTGACGTCGGACGGGCGCCAGGTCGGAAAGGGTCCGGGAATCTCCTCCATCACGTAACCAGGCGCGGCGTCGCGTCGAATGGCCCCGATAGCGTTCCCGGGCGCGGCGCGACCAGATTCGTCGCCGACCGCTGTCCAGCGCTCGCCGTCGTCGGAGACTTCGATCCGATAGGCGACGGCAAGCCGATCCCGGCAGACGCCGGTGCGATCGCGAGCCCAGACGATCTTCTCCACGTCGACCGGTTCCGGAAACTCGATCTGCGCCCAGCCGCCGCCGTTCTCGGCGCTGATCCAACTATGCTCGTTTCCGAGCTGACCGTCGTTGAGATGCGAGATCTGATGAATCGGGTATCCCGAGATAACCGACGAGGCGCTCGCCATGCCAGCTAAAGCCAGATTTAAACGGGGATCCTTGCCGTAGACCTCCAGTTCGTCGATGCCGGGAGCCGATTCGTCGCTCGTCGCCGTGACGACGAATCGCAGGAACCTCGCTCGCACGGGCGGGAACTGGTCGACGTTCTCTTGAGGTTGAACGCCCGGGCGGCTGGCGATCGCCGCGACTGAAGGTTCCGTCGGCAGGGGCGCCGGGGGCGTTTCGATCGAGCGCGGCGGCGCGTCGCCGAATGCGTCGTTCAAGGCCGGCGGACTTGCCGCAAGCTCTGCGAGTTCCTTCGTCGACGGATGGTCGTTCGAGCCCTGATAGACCCAGGCATCGATCCGCAGGACAACGGCAGTTTCGGCATCCTCGGCGCGCGAAGAAACTAGCCGTATCGTGCGAGCACTGCCCTCGTCCTCGATCGCCCAGGAAGTCTGCTCGTCAGTGTCGAGGCGCAGGCAATGCAGGTCCGCTCCGCGGCGATACGTCAGCAGCGGCGAACGGTCGGCGCCTTCGGAGAAAGTCGTTTCGTTCCCGAGATTGTCGTAAGAGTGGATCGGTCCGTCGGCAGGAAACGAGAGCGACGCCTGCCCGCCGGGCGGAAGTCCGACGAAGCGGAACTGCCGACCCAGTCCGCTCCAGGCCGGGCGGTTCTCGAAGCGGACGTCTTCGCTGACCTGGATCTGCCGCTGATCGACCGCCGTCCGGTAGCGCAGCCGAACGGCAAACTGTCCGATTTCGTATCCGTCGAAACGCGACCCGACAGTAGGGTCGCTGGTCGCCGCGGGCTCGAACGCCTGCCATCCGGACTCGCGAGACAGTTTGAACGTCAGCGGATGGTCGCCCTCGACTGACTGTCGCGGCGCGCTTCCTTCGCGCTGCCAGTAGAGACCGAAGTAGTTCTGCGGCGTGTGCTTCACGAACCCGTCGGTCCAGGTCGCGACCATCCGCAGGCGATTCGCGTCGAACAGCGCCGATCCGCCCACGAAGCCAAGGGCGACGGCATGCGGGTACTTCACCTCGCCCTCGGCGGCGACTTCGCCGCGCTGGACCACGGGCCGCCAGGGAAGCGGGGCGTCCGGAACCTGCTGTGCGAATGCGTCGGGGGGAGGCTGCAACTCCCGCGCTCGCTCGGCGCCGCCGTCGCGCAGCTCGATCAGGTAGCGAACCAGATCAAGGAATTGCCCGCGGTTCGCCAGTTGATTGATCTGCCCGCTGGGCATGATCGACTGGTCGCTAGCCCGACGATCTTCGATGTCCGACTTAGCGACCGTGACGAGCTTGTCGGGCTGAGCGGCGTCGCGAAGGACCAGGCGTTCGTCATTCTCTTCGACGAGCAGGCCGGACAGCGAACGTCCGTCGGAGGTCACGAGCGACACGTTGGCGAAACCGACGGCGATCGTCTTCGAAGGCTCCAGCAGCGCTTCGACGATCGCCGCGTCGCTCGTCTTCGGATCGAGCTTCGCCAGATCGGGTCCGATCGCCGCCGGACGGTCGCCGACGCTATGACAGGTCGAGCAGGCCATCGAGCGGGCATAGAAGATGGCGGCCCCTCGCCGCGGGTCGCCCTGGCTCATCGCCTCCGTCGCCAGCGTGAGATTCCCTTCGGCGATCAGCCGCTCTTCGAACGTTTCCGCTCCCCTCGCCGTAGTTTCGCAGAGGATCGACGAGCAGAAGCACATCGCGAACGCCGTCAAATACCCAGCGGGCATGATTCGAGCGAAGGGGTAAATCATCAGGAACCGACCTCATCGCGGGGCATCGACTTCGTTCAACGAACTTCCGAACGAGCCTACTGTAATCGACTCGAAGCCGCTGGTTCACGGCGTCCCGATCGTCCGCTCGACGGAACCCTGCACATCGTGGGGCTGAGCGGCTTGTCGTTGCACCAGCGAAGCGCTTCGCATCTCGAATGCTTGAGTCGGGCGCTCGGCTTCGCTAACGTGTGCGAAAGCTCAGTAGAGCGCGACGGCGCGGAAGCGTCGTCTCTCGTCGATCGGAGAAGGAGTTCCGCGGGCGATGCGACTGACGGCCGATCAGATTCGCGAGATGGCGCCCGACGCCGGTTCGGCCAAGGCGGGCGCGTCGCTCGCCGCCGCCAAGCACTGGACCGACCTCGGTCGCGACGATGCGGCGATGTGGGGGCTGTGCAAGGGAAGCGCGGTCTACCAGGTGAAGATCGACCTGGCGGACCTCGGCTACCACTGCTCCTGTCCGAGCCGCAAGTTTCCCTGCAAGCACGTCCTGGGGATCCTTCTTCTGACTTCGACTTCCGAGGAGGCCGTTCCCGCCGCCGCGATCCCCGCCTGGGCGTCGGACTGGCTCGCGCGTCGACAGGAGAACAAGGAAAAGAAGGCCGCCAAAGTCGAGGCGCCGAAGAAGCCGGTCGACGAGGCGGCGCAAGCCGAGCGAGCCGCGAATCGGATGCGGCGGATCGCCGACGGCCTCGATCGACTCGATCTCTGGCTGGACGACCTGGTAAGGCGCGGCGTCGCAGGTATCGAGGCGGAGGGCGCCGCTCCTTGGCGAGAACAGTCGCGGCGACTCGTCGACGCTCAGGCGCCGGGGCTGGCATCGCGAGTTTCGCTGATCGGCGAAATTCCCGGTAGCTCTGCAGACTGGCCGCGGAGACTTCTCGCGGAAGCGGGGAAGGTGCGACTCTTCACGGACGCGTTTCGACGTTTGGATCGTCTCGACGCAAGTCTGCAGGCGGAGCTTCGTCAGACGGTCGGCCTGGTCGCGACGGCGGAGGATCTGGCCCGGGACGGCGATCGTGTCGCTGATTCCTGGATCGTCGGCGGTCAGACGGTCGAGGACGCCGATCGCGTGCGGACGCAACGGTCCTGGCTGTTCGGGCGCGAGAGCGGTCGTCGGGCGCTGCTGCTTCAATTCGCGGCGGGACAGCAGCCCTTCGCGGAGATCGTCGCGGCGGGAACGGAGCGTCGCGGCGAGCTGATCTTCTATCCCGGCGCCGCGCGTCAGCGGGCGAAGTTCCTCTCTGCAGGCGAAGGAACGCTGGAAGCGGTCACGGCACGCTGGCCCGGCTTCGATTCGATCGGGAGCTTCCTCGATTCGGTCGCCGATGATCTCGCGCGCTATCCCTGGTCGGACGCGTTCGGCGCGACGCTTTGCGGCGTGACGTTCGTTCCCGTCGGCGCCGCGTGGTTCGTGAGGGACGCCGCGGGCGACGCGCTGCCCCTCGCTCGCGGCGACCGGCGTCGGGTTCTGGCCAAGACCGGCGGCGAGCCGTTCGACCTCGTAGGCGAATGGAACGGTCGCGAGTTTCGACTCCTCGGGTTCTTTTTCGACAGCGCCTACCGAATCGTCTGATGGACGACCTCGTCAAAATCGCTCTGGCGGGCACGAACCGCATGCCTTTCGACGCCGCACGCGACGCGCGCCCGGCGGTTCGTCTGGTCGAGCTTTCGCGTTCATCGTCAGCGGAGGCCGACTCTGCCGCAGCGCTGCTCGAGGCCTGCGGCGCCGAGGCCATCTATCGCTTCGCCGGCTATCGTCCCGCGCGGAACGTTCCGCCGCTCGCGCCGGCTCCGGCAGAGGATCGCCCGTTCGCGTCGGCGACCGTCGCGGCAGCGGCGGAAGGATGGTTCTCGCGTCTGGCTCCCCTGGCCATCGTCGAATTTGCGCGGGAACTCGAGCGAGCGGGACTTCTGAATCCGCCCGAGCTTCTGCCGACGGTTCTCGCGATCGAAGACCGTGAATTGCGCATGGCTCTCGCACCGTCACTCGGCAATCGCGGACGCTGGCTCGCGGCGCTCGACAGAGACGCAGCCGCCTGGTCGGCATCTTCGAGCAATTCGACGAGTCTCGACGAAGTTCGATCGACCTTCGACCGTGGAACGATCGACGAACGAATCGCCGCGCTCGCCGACTGTCGGAAGATCGATCGCGACGAAGGCCGTCGCTGGCTGGAAGAGGCCTTCGCGTCGGAGAAGGCTGAGAACCGGCGACGACTGCTGGAGACGCTCGGGAGCGACGCCGACCCCGACGACGAAGCGTTTCTCGAAGCAGCGCGCAAGGATCGCTCGGTTCAGGTCGCCTCGCTTGCGACGCGGCTGCTGACCGAGATGCCGAGCTCGCAGCTCGTCGCCCAACTGACGGAGCGAGCCGGTCAGATTCTTCAGGGCTCTCGCAACTGGCTCCGCAAGCTCTCGCTCCGGGTCGAGTTCCCTAAAGAGATCCCCGAGGACTGGAAGCATGACGCGGGCGGCGAAGACCGCGTCGGACAGAAATCGGAGAAGTGGAACCTGGCGTTCGCGATCCTGCGAGCCGTTCCGCTGGCGCATTGGGAGAAGGCGTTCGGCGCGACGCCGGAATCGCTGGTCGGCGCCATCGCGGAGGAGGAGGACGCTGACGCCGTGGCTTGCGGTTGGACGGCGTCCCTCGCTAGCGATGCGGACGCGCGGCGCGACGGTCGCTGGTGGAGCGCGCTCTTCGACTACGCCTCGGCGCTGCAAGGATCGGGCGAGAAGCGAACGGTCCGCGACCCGCTCGCGCTCCGGCGACTCGGGCATCTCGTCGACGAGACGAACGTCGACCGCTGGCTCCGCCTGACCGAGCGACTCCCCGCCGACTCCAGCGACGCGTGGTTCGCCGATACGCGGTTCGCTCTCGACGGTCCGGCGTCCGCGAAGATTGCGCCGGCGTTCGTCGCGCGCATTCGCCGCGAACTCGCAACGTCGCAAGCCGAAGGCGTCTATCGCTGGGCGTCGCTGCTCGATTCGCTCGCGTTCGTCCTTCCCTTCGAAGAGATTCCGGCGGCGCTCGTCGCGTGGAACCTTCCGGAATCGGATACCTGGCACGCGCGGCGAACGGGGCAACTCGTCGAGTCGTTCGTCGACGTCGTCAGCCGGCGTCGGCGGCTCGTCGAGCAGATTCGCGCCGAGGCTCCGCGTTTGAGCTGACGCGTCCTTCAATCTTTTCTTTCTTGCGTATCGGAGTTCTGCGTTGGCGAAGAAATCATCGAAGCAGGTCGAAGACGGCTCGCCGAACGGCGCTATGCAACCCAGCGGCGCCTCGCATCCGAGCGGCGACGGGAAGCTTCGACTGCACGCGGAACAGCAGTTCGCCCACGAGTTGGAGGCGCTCGCGCGGGTCGACGATCGTCAGCGGCCGCCGCGATGGAATCTTTCGCCCTGGGCGGTGAAGACGTACCTGCTCGGCGGAACGTTGTCCGACGGAACCGAGATCACGCCGAAGTACGTCGGGTCGGCCCGGCTGATCGAGATCGCCGTCGCCACGCTCGCTACCGATCGGGGGTTGCTGCTTTACGGAGTGCCGGGCACCGCGAAGAGCTGGGTCAGCGAACATCTCGCCGCCGCGATCTCCGGCACGTCGACGCTGCTGATTCAGGGGACGGCGGGCACCGACGAATCGTCGCTGCGGTACGGGTGGAACTACGCCCGGCTCATCGCGGAGGGGCCGTCGTTCGACGCGCTGACGAAGAGCCCGATGATCGTCGCCATGGAATCGGGTCGGGTCGCGCGGATCGAAGAGCTCACCCGCATCCCCAGCGAGGTCCAGGACACGCTCATCACGATCCTCTCCGAGAAGATGCTTCCGATTCCGGAGCTTTCGAGCGAAATTCAGGCCGAGAAAGGCTTCAACGTCATCGCCACGGCGAACAATCGCGACAAAGGAGTGAACGAGCTGTCGAGCGCGCTCCTGCGACGCTTCAACACGGTCGTGCTGCCCGTGCCCGATTCGTTCGAGGACGAGGTGACGATCGTGCAGCGGCGCTCCGAGCAGCTTGGTCGGGCGCTGGAGCTTCCTGCGGAGAATCCGGCGCTGGAGGAGATCCGCCGGGTCGTGGCGATCTTCCGCGAACTCCGCAGCGGCGTGACCCAAGACGGCAAGACCAAGATCAAGTCGCCCAGCGGGACGCTCTCGACCGCCGAAGCGATCTCCGTCGTTTGCAACGGCATGGCGATGTCCGCCTTCTTCGGCGACGGACGCCTGGGGGCGGGCGATCTGGTGTCCGGTCTGATCGGCGCCGTCGTGAAGGATCCGGTTCAGGATCGGATCGTCTGGCAGGAGTACCTGCAGACCGTCGTGAAGGATCGCGACGAATGGAAGGATCTCTATCGGGCTTCCCGCGACGCCGAATGACCGGTTCCGCGAGTCAGAAAGGGAGATCTCGACGATGACCGTTCACGTCCTAGGTATCCGCCATCACGGCCCCGGCAGCGCTCGCAGCGTTCTCGCGGCGCTGGAAGAGATCGCGCCGGACGTCGTTCTGATCGAAGGGCCCGCCGACGCCGCCGACGCGTTGCCGCTCGCTGCGCATGCGGAGATGTCGCCTCCTGTAGCGCTGCTGCTCTACTCGCCGGACGAGCCGTCGCGGGCGTCGTACTATCCGTTCGCCGTCTACTCGCCCGAGTGGCAGGCGCTTCGCTGGGCGCTCGCGCGGGACGTTCCCGTCGAAATGATCGACCTTCCGCAGTCAATCGCCTTCGCCCAGTCGATCGCGCAGGAGCGCGAGCAGGCCGAGAAACTGGCGGCGGAAAGCGACGAATCATGTCCGGCATCGCCTGACGAAGAGGTCGCCGACGCTTCGTCGGAGCAAGGCGTGCGGACCGATCCGATCGGCTTGCTGGCCGAAGCGGCGGGGTATCGCGACCGGGAACTCTGGTGGGAGGAGCAGGTCGAACGCCGCCAGGATGCGCGCGACCTGTTCGCGGCGCTGCTCGATGCCATGCGGGCGGTGCGCGAAGAGTTCCCTGAAACGAGCGAGCGAGACCTGCTGCGGGAGGCTCACATGCGCCGCGCTATTCGCGCCGCGAAGAAGGGGGGGCGGGAACGCGTCGCCGTGGTGTGCGGAGCGTGGCACGCTCCCGTGCTCGATGACGAAGCGATCGCGGGCAAGCGACCCGGCTGCGGCATCGGCGAGGACGCCGCGCGACTGAAGGGACTTCCCAAGATTTCAACGCAGGCGACGTGGATTCCCTGGACCTACGAGCGGCTGACCTATCGGAGCGGCTACGGCGCCGGCGTCCATTCGCCCGGCTGGTACGAACATCTCTGGAGCGATCCCGATTCGCCGACCGTCGGCTGGCTCGTTAGGACTGCCCGCACCTTTCGCGGAGAGGACGTCGACGCCTCTTCGGCGAGCGTCATCGAATCGGTACGACTCGCCGACGCCCTCGCTGCGCTCCGCGATCTGCGAGCGCCCGGACTGACGGAGTTGTCGGAAGCGAGCCTGTCCGTTTTCTGCGGCGGCGACGACGTACGGATGCGGCTCATTCGCCGTAAGCTGGAGATCGGCGACGTCCTCGGCGAAGTTCCGGAAGAGACTCCGTCGGTGCCGCTGGCGCGCGATCTGGCCCGGCTTCAGAAGTCGCTGCGACTCAGAGCTTCGGCGGAGATTCGCTCGATCGATCTCGACGTCCGCAAGGCGAACGACCTGGAAAAGAGCCGCCTGTTTCATCGGCTGAACCTTCTCGGCGTTGCGTGGGGGAGGCGAGAGCACGATCGCAACCGCACCTCCTCCTTTCACGAAATCTGGCGAGTCGCGTGGGCGCCGGAGTTCTCCGTCGCCCTGATCGAGGCGAACGTCTGGGGGAACACGATCGAATCGGCGGCGACGGCGCGAACCGTTCGTCGTGCGGAGGAGGCCAGGGATCTGTCGGAGCTCACGGCGCTGCTCGACGCCGCGATCCTGGCGTCACTCGCCTCGGCGATCGAGCCGCTTCTGTCGAATCTTCAGCGCCAGGCCGCCGTCGCCTCCGACGCCAGACATCTTCTTCTCGGACTCGAGCCGCTCGCTCGCGTCATCCGCTACGGCGACGTGCGCGGCAGCGACGTGCGACAGGTAGAACCGATCCTGGTGGGGATGTTTCGTCGCGGCGAGGTCGGCCTGCCGGCCGCCTGTTCGGCGCTCGACGACGAGGCCGCTTCGCGAATGATCGAAGCGCTCGACTCCGCCGACAAAGCCCTTCAGACGCTTTCGCGCGAGGACCTGCTGGAGTCGTGGCATGAACGCCTGGCGTCGCTCGCCGGCGACGCCGTCCATCCGCTGCTGCGCGGCTGGTGCACGCGGCGCCTGCTCGACGCGGGAAAGCTCTCCGAAGAGGAACTCGTACGACTCTCGCGGCTGAATCTCGCGGCGGCGTCGGCTCCCGCGGAGGCTGCCGCCTGGGCGACCGGTCTGCTGAGGGGGAGCGGCCTGGCGCTGCTTCATCAGGACGGGCTTTGGCGGGCGTTCGATGGTTGGCTCGCCGGCCTGTCCGAGGAATCGTTCAAGCAGACGCTGCCGCTCGTTCGGAGGGCTTACGCCGACTTCTCGCCTTCCGAGCGACGACAGATGGGCGAGAAGGCGAAGCGCCTGGGACAACCGGGCGGAGAGGCGTCGGCCGCGACTCGCACGTCGGCGGACGACTCGATCGACGCCGCCCGCGCCGACCGAGTTCTGCCCACCCTGGCCGCGTTGCTCGGCGTCGATCTCGCCGATTTAGAAGGAGTTCGTCGATGAGCCTTACCGAAGAGGATCGTCGCAAGCGATGGCGGCTCGTTCTGGGGAGCGCCGCGGAAGGCGAAGACGGCGAGGGCATTTCCTCCCCCCTGTTCGGGATCGACGCGGACATGGACCGCGTTCTCTCCGCGCTCTACGACTCGGAGCGTTCGGCAGGGCTCGGCAAGTCCTGCCCCAAAGTCAATCGGTGGCTCGGCGACATCCGGACGTACTTTCCGAAGAGCGTCGTGCAACTCCTGCAGAAGGACGCGCTCGACCGCCTGAATCTACAGGCGATGCTCTTCGAGCCGGAGACGCTCGAGACGATCGAGCCCGACGTCCGCCTGGCGGCGACCATTCTTTCGCTCAAGGACGTTATCCCGGCGAAGACCAAGGCGACCGCACGCAAGGTCGTCGCCAAGGTCGTGGAAGACCTGGAACGGCGACTCGCCAATCCGATGCAGCAGGCGGTCAAGGGTGCGTTGTCGCGTGCCACGCGGACGTCGCGTCCGAAAGCGGCGGAGATCGACTGGAACCGCACGATCCGCCGCAATCTCTCGACGTACCTGCCCGACCGCCGGACGATCGTTCCCGAGCGGCTCGTCGGTTACGGTCGTCGCCGGTCGTCGCTTCGTGACGTCGTACTTTGTATCGACCAGAGCGGCTCGATGGCGTCGTCGGTCGTCTATTCCAGCGTCTTCGGCGCCGCGCTCGCGTCGATGCGGGCCGTGACGACGAAGCTCGTCGTCTTCGATACCGAAGTCGTCGACCTGACCGAGAAGCTCGACGATCCGGTCGACGTCCTCTTTGGAACGCAGCTCGGCGGCGGCACGGACATCAACCGCGCCGTCGGCTACTGCAGCAGCCTGATTTCGCGCCCGTCGCAGACGATCTTCGTGTTGATTTCCGACCTGATCGAAGGCGGCGTCGAACAGGAGCTTTTGAAGCGAACGGCTCGGCTGACCGCTTCCGGGGTGACGTTCGTCTGCCTGCTCGCTCTTTCGGACGAAGGGACCCCCTGCTTCGACGAGGGCCTCGCTCGCAACATGACCGCGCTTGGCGCCCCCGCCTTCGCCTGCACGCCCGATCTCTTTCCGGAGATGATGGCCGCGGCCATCGGTAAGCGCGATCTCGCCGAATGGGCCGCGAAGCGAGACATCGTCGTACGATAGCGATGGCCGGGAGCGCTCGAAACGCGGAATGCCGGATACTCGCGACGCGAGGCAACAGTTACCGTCTAGTCGCCCTCAGGTGTCCGGCGAAGGCGTCCATCGCGAGTCCATCGACCCCATGTTGAATATCTTCGAGCTCGTCACCCGTCGCCTGGTCGAGGCATGGAAGTCGGACGAGACTTCGGGCCACAAAAGCGCCTGCAACTGTCGCTGCGGGCGGCCCGTCTACTTTTACAACAGCGTCTGCCTGGGATGCCAGGCGCCGCTGGGGTTCGTGCCGCATGATCAGCAGGTTCGTGCGCTGACGGCGGGCGCCGAACCTGGAACGTGGACCGTCGATCTCGACGGCAAGGGCGATGACGAGGCAGATGCTGAAACGATCTGGAAGCGATGCGAGAATTTCGAATCGCCGGCGGGCTGCAACTGGCTGACCGAGGCGGACGAAGAAGAGACGCTCTGTCGATCGTGCCGTCTGAACCGCACGATTCCCGATCTTTCCGATCCCGATAACCGTCTCTGGTGGCGGAAGATCGAGAACGCGAAACGGCGACTCGTTTCGCAACTCCTCAGCATGGACTTGCCCATCGCGGCGAAAGAGACCGAGGACGCGAAGCACGGCGTGATGTTCGATTTTCTGCGGTCGCCCGAAGAGGGCCCGCGCGTTCTCACCGGACACGCCGACGGCCTGATCACGCTGAACGTCGAGGAGGCGGACGACTCGATTCGCGAACGAACGCGCCACGAGCTGCACGAGCCCTACCGCACGCTGCTGGGACATTTCCGCCACGAGATCGGGCACTACTACTGGAATCGGCTGATCGCCGAGACGCCGTGGCTGGAGAAGTTCCGCGAGCTGTTCGGCGACGAGCGCGAGGACTATGCCGAGGCGTTGAAGCGTAACTACGATCAAGGGCCGCCGGCGAATTGGGCGGACCAGCACATCAGCGCCTACGCCTCGGTCCATCCGTGGGAGGACTGGGCGGAAACCTGGGCCCACTATCTGCACGTCGTGGACAGTCTCGACACGGCTCTGCGGTTCGGCTTGAAGGGCGAGGACGTCGAGAAGACGATCGAGCCGTTCACCGTCGACGACCTGTACGACCCCGATGCGCCGGATGCGGCGCGCGTCGTCCTGCTGATCAATTCCTGGGTGCAGTTGACGACCGTGCTGAACGAACTTGCCCGGAGCATGGGCCAGCACGACTTCTATCCGTTCGTCATGTCCCGACCCGTGCTGCGCAAGATGCACTTCATCCAGATCGTCGCGAGGGAAGCTCGCGGCGGGACATCGCTCTTCGCCTGAAGCCGATGCGACGGGATGAGCGAGCCAGACCGCCGCCTTACTTCAGCGGAAGCAACCACGCGACGAGCGGCACGCAGATCAGCAGCACGATGAAGGCGAACGGGACGCCCACTTTCAGGAAGTCGACGAATTTGTAGTTGCCTGGCCCGACGACGAGCGTGTTCACCGGAGACGACACGGGCGTCATGAACGCGGTCGACGCCGCCAGGGCGACGATCATCACGAACGGGTAGGGCGATGCGTCGAGCTCCGTCGAGACGGCGATCGCTACGGGCGCCATGAGCACCGCCGTCGCCGTGTTCGAGATGAACAGGCCGAGCGCCGCGGTGACGATGAACAGGCAGCCGAGCGTTCCGTAGTCGCCCATTCCGCCGGTGACCGCCGTCAGGGCTTCCGCCGCCAGTTCGTCGCCGCCTGTCCGCTGCAGCGCGAGCGAAAAGGGTAGCATGCCGACGATCAGCACGATCGTCTTCCAGTCGATCGAACGATAGGCGCTCGCGATGTCGATGCAGCCGGTCGCTCCCATCAGCAGGCACCCGATGAGCGCGGCCTGCACGTTGGGAACGAGACCGGTGACCATCAGGACGATCACGATCGCCAGACAGACGACGGCGAAGAGCGCCTTTCCGGGCGCCGGCAAAACGTCTTCGGATTCGGCCGGCAGATCGAGCAGCGCCAGATTGCGCGACGAAGACCCCAGTTCGCGGATCGACTTCCAGGGACCGGCAAGCAGCAACGTGTCGCCGACCTGCAACGGTTCGTCGACTACTCCGGACTCGGACGGATGCCTCCCCCGGCGCAAACCGATCGCGGTCAGTCCGTAGCGTCCGCGGAACCGCAACTCGCGAATCGTCTTGCCCACCAGCGCGGAATTCGCGGGAAGGATGGCTTCCGCCATCCCGATCTCCTGAAACCGATCGGCGACGTGAACCCCTGCGAGCGGCAGGCTGCTCAGGCCGTACCGCGACTTGACGGTTTCGAAATCGAAGTCTCCCGAATCGGCGTCCAGATAGACGACGTCGCCCTCGCGGAGCGTCATGCTAGGCGCGGGAGTCGACAGCGCGATCGAGGGCGCACGCTCGACGGCGATCACGGCGGCATCCTGCCCCAGCGCGTCGTCCAGTTCCTTCAGCGGTTTCCCGAGGAGCGTCGATCCGCCGCCGATGCGAAAGCGTCGTTCCCGACGGCTCAGGTCGTACTCCGCGACCCAGTCCTTCAGGCGAGTTCGATCGTCCTTGTCTCCCGCGGCAGGGTTTTTGCCCGGCCCGAGGAAGCGACGGGCGTAGAGCATGTACAAGATGCCGGCGATAAGCACCGGAACGCCGAACGGCGTGAAGCTGAAGAAGCCGAAGCCTTCGATTCCGTGTCGCGTCAGTTCGGCGTTGACGACCAGATTCGGCGCCGTGGCGACGAGCGTCATCATGCCGCTGATGAGCGCCGCGAAGCTGAGCGGCATCATCAGTCGCCCCGGCGCGACGCCCGAGGTCTGGGAAATTCTCAGCGCGACCGGGATAAAAATCGCCGTCACGGCGGTCGAACTCATGATCGCGCCCAGCCCGCAGACGACGACCATCAGGAGCGCCGTCAGGCGGACCTCGCTGGAACCAGCCGTGGAGATCAGCCAGTCGCCGAGCTTTCGCGCGACTCCGGTCCGGACCAAGCCGTCGCCGACGACGAATAGCGCGGCGATCAGCACGACGTTCGGATCGGCGAAGCCCTGGAGCGTCTCGCCCATCGTGACGATGCCGGTGAGCGGCAACGCGACGAGCGCCAGGATCGCGACGACGTCCATTCGCGGGCGATTGACCGCGAACATCACCACCGCGGCGCCGAGGCAGGCCAGTACGATCCCGAGCTCGGCATTCATTCCGCGGCATCCGACGAGCAGAGATTCTTCCCCTCGATCGAGGGGAGTACAGCCTACTCGCGACGACGTCGCCATGCCATCCGCCGACGATCGCGACGGAGCGAGTGGCGGACCGTCAGCCGCCGGACCGAAGCGTCCCAACGACGACGCCGACTATTTTTCGCGACCTGTCGCGACGGCCCGTGATCGAGGCGTATCATGCCTCGCGACGATCATTCGACCGATCATTTTGCCGGTGCAGAACTCGTATGAACGCTCGCTCACTGGACCCCTCGGACGAAGAACGTCCTTACGTTTCGACGGGCCGACTGCCTTCGCCCGATCAGGTGAGGGAATTGGTCGCCGAAACCCACGAGCGGTGCCGATCGAACGCGGAAGGACAAGTCTCCCAGGTCTATCCCGCGCTCGCGCGGGTGCCGCCGGAGTTGTTCGGCATCTGCATCGCCGGATGTGCGGGCGACGTCTACGCGGTCGGCGACTCGGACTACGAGTTCACGATCATGAGCGTGTCGAAGCCATTCGTCTTCGCCCTCGTCTGCGAAGCGCTGGGACATGCGGAGGTTCGCGACAAGGTCGGCGTGAACTCGACCGGGCGGGCGTTCAACTCGCTCGAAGGGATCGAAAGGGGCGACGACGGTCGCACCAATCCGATGGTCAACTCCGGCGCGATCGCGACGACGAGCCTCATTCCGGGAGCGAATCACGCCGACCGCTGGAAAGCGCTGCATGACGGTCTTTCGCGGTTCGCCGGTCGGACGCTGTCGTTGAACGAAGAAGTCTACCAGTGCGCGTCGGAAACGAACTTCCGCAATCAGAGTCTCGCGAGGGCGCTGCAAGGCTACGGCAGGATCTACCTCGACCCTGCGGAGGCGACCGATCTTTACACCCGGCAGTGCTCGCTCGACGTCAGCGCCAGGGATCTCGCAGTGATGGGTGCGACGCTGGCCGACGGGGGCGTGAATCCTCTGACGAAAGAACGCGTCGTCGCCCCATCCGTATGCCACTACGCGCTGGCGACGATGGCGACGGCGGGTCTTTACGAAACCTCGGGCGACTGGCTCTACGAAATCGGTCTTCCCGGCAAAAGCGGAATCGGCGGCGGGATCGTCGCCGTCGCTCCGGGGAAGGGCGGTCTCGGCACGTTCGCTCCTCCGCTCGACCGCGCCGGAAACAGCGTCCGCGGGCAGATGGCGGCGAGACACCTGTCGCAGCGTCTCGGCATGGACCTCTTCGCCTCGGCGCCGGAAACCTGAGCGTTTTTCGGCGACGATCGCTCGCGGGCCGATGCATTCGACGGTCGTCGGAAAGATGGTACTCGAACGACATTAATTTCCCCCCCGACAGTGGCGTTCTGTCTAGGAAGCCACTATCTTCAACTTCGCCGAATAACGCTTTGGGGCAGCGTCAGCGATTCGGGCCCGGATCTCCTCTCGAAGATGGCGAACGCTGACATGTCAACCGCGACGACCGCTTACGGTCCCCCGTCCGGCGGCGACGATCTGGGCGTGCTGAAGAGCTACTGGCCCCTGTTCGCGGCGGTCGGCGCCGCAATGGTCGCGTTGGGAATGGTAGCGATCAGCTACTCCTGCCTGGCGTCGATCACCGTTCTCGTCACCTGGATGTTCGGCTTCGTGCTGATCGGCAGCGGAATCGCCGAAGCCGTGACGGCTTTCCTCGCCGGCAGGACGC
The DNA here is from genome assembly GCF_056501455.1 of Lignipirellula cremea. Taxonomy (NCBI): domain Bacteria; kingdom Pseudomonadati; phylum Planctomycetota; class Planctomycetia; order Pirellulales; family Pirellulaceae; genus Lignipirellula; species Lignipirellula cremea. The sequence goes on along the minus strand of NZ_CM151415.1, from coordinate 1,345,708 downwards.
GGCACCGCCTGATTCACCTGCTGGTCGGCGTTCTCTACGTCGTCGCGGGGGCGTTTCTGGTCGATCGACCGGAGTCGGCAGCGATCCAGTTGACGTTGATCATCGCCCTCTTCCTGATCTTCGGCGGAGCTTTCCGCGTCGCCTTCGCGGCGGTCGAACGTTTCGAAGGCTGGAAGTGGGTCGCGCTCAACGGCGTCGTTTCGCTGGCGCTGGGGCTGATGATCTACCGCCAGTGGCCTGCGTCCGGGCTCTGGGTCATCGGGCTGTTCGTGGGGATCGAGATGATCTTCAACGGATGGGCCTGGGTGATGTTCTCGCTCGTACTGAAGAACGTCTCGCCGCGTCAGGAAGCTTCGTCCGCCTCGCTCTGACGACGCACCGGTCGACGATCGGTCGCCGCTCGTCGCGAGCGCCAGGAGATGGCTTCTCGACGCGACGCACGCATCGGTCGCCCCTGCATGGCGAGGCGGTTTCGACGCACGAGTTTCGCGGCGTTCGTTCTGCGCGGCGTCCGCTCGCTCTCTCGGGCCTGATTGACGCCCTGCGGTATCGTTCGCTTTCGAAAGTCGGGAATCGACGGCATGAAGAAGTGGCTCACGCTCGCCTCGCTTAGTTCGGCAGCGGCGCTCGCTTTCGCGACGGGCTGCAGGGATCGTTCGCCTCCCAGCGCCGAACTCGTTCGTCCCGTGAAGACGATGGTCGTCGGCGCCGACGATAACATCCGCCTGCGCACGTTCCCGGGAACGGTCGAGGCGTCGCGCAAGGCGGAACTCGCGTTTCGCGTGCCTGGGATTCTGGCCGAACTTCCTGTGCGGGAAGGGGACCGCTTGAAGACCGGCGATCTCGTCGCGAGGCTCCGCGAGGACGAATTTCAGGTGCGGCTCGACGCGTTGCAGGCCCAACTGGAACAGGCCCGCGCGGAACTGGATGCCTTGGTGCAGGGCGAGCGCCCGGAGGAGATCCAGCGCCGGGAATCGCAGGTCCGCGCAGCCGAATCGCGTCTGGTGAACGCCAGGTCGGACGTCGAACGACGCGCGCCGCTGGTCGAGTCCCGCACCGTGACGCGGTCGGAATTCGAGCGGTTCGAGAAGCTCTACCAGGTGGCCAAGGAAGAACACCAGGCCGCCCTTCGTAATCTGGAACTCGGCTCGTTCGCACGGCAGGAAGACGTCGCCGCGAAAGAGGCGATGATCCGCGGGCTCGAAGCGCGCGTCGTCGAAGCGAACCTCGATCTTCAGGACTGCCGGCTGATTGCCCCCTACGACGGCGTCATCGCCCAGCGCTTCGTCGAGGCGGGCCAGACGCTCCCGGCGAAGACCCCCATCGTGCGGTTCCAGGACGCGGAAGAACTGGAAATCGTCGTCGACGTCCCCGAGGCGGTCATGGCGGCGGATATTCGAACTGCCGACATCCTGCAGATGACGGCGCAGTTCAACGGCGCGCCCGGCATCGACTTTCCGGTCCACTTGCGCGAGATCTCGCAGGTCGCCGATCCCGCGACGCAAACGTTCCAGGTGCGCGTCGCGATGCTGGTTCCCGAAGGAGGCTCGATCCTTCCGGGAATGACCGCCGCAGTGACGGTCCGCTACCGACGCTCGACGCTGCTGGGAGAGACGATCCTCGTTCCCGCGGCGGCGGCGCTGAATCGGGAATCGGGCGAACAGGTCGTCTGGATCGTGCGCGATGACGGCTCGGTCGAATCGCGACAAGTCTCCGTCGGCTCGATCGTCGGATCGAGCCTCGAGATCGTCGAGGGCCTATCCGCGGGCGACCGGATCGCCATCGCGGGCGCCACGCGGCTGCGCGATGGAATGCAGGTCCGCGATCTCGGCGATGCGCTCGGCGGAGGAACCCGATGAACCTGGGAGTTCTCTCCGTTCGCAACAATCGCGTCGTCTTCTGCGCGATGGTCCTGGTCGTCGTCGGGGGAGCGGTCGCCTACCAGAATATGGGGCGCCTGGAAGACCCTGAATTCACGATCAAGGAGGCGTTGATCGTCACGCCTTACCCGGGCGCCAGCGCGGAAGAGGTCGCCGTCGAGGTGACCAACCCCATCGAAGCCGCGTGCCAGCAGCTCGGACAGCTCAAACGGGTCGAGTCCGAATCGGTCCGCGGTCGATCGACGGTCACCGTCGTGATCGAGGATCGCTTCGACAAGCATTCCATCCCTCAGGTCTGGGACGAGCTTCGGCGCAAGATCGCCGACGTGCAGGATCGGTTGCCCCCCTCTGTACGAGGGCGATCGATCGTCGTCGACGACTTCGGGGACGTCTACGGCGTCTTCCTGGCGATCACCGGCGAAGGGTATACCCAGGCCGAACTTCGCCGCTACACCGAAACGCTCCGCCGGGAACTGCTGCAGGCGGCTGACGTGAAGAAGGTGGACCTCTTCGCGGCGCAGCAGGAGGCGGTGTTCCTGGAGATTTCCAGGCATCGCCTGTCGCAACTCGGCATCGACGAGCGGCAGATCTACGAGCGTCTGCAGGCGCGAAACATCGCCGCCGACGGGGGACGTATCCGCGTCGGCGACGAACATACGGCCCTCGATCCGAAGGGCGCGTTCGCGTCGGCGGAAGAGATGCTCGACGTGGTCATCGGGTCAGACAGTTCCGGCAGGCAGCTTGCGCTGCGCGACGTCGCGACGATCGAACGAAGTTATCAGGATCCGCCTCGCCGGATCCTGCGCTACGACGGCCAGCCGGCGATAGGCCTTGGCATCTCGACGGTGCAGGGCGGCAACGTGGTGACCATGGGGGACGCCGTGCGGGAACGGCTGGTCCGCATGGAGGCCGATCGGCCGCTCGGCATCGAAATCAACGAGATCAATTTTCAATCCGAAGCGGTCGTCGACGCCACGAACGACTTCATCTTCAATCTGATCAAGGCGGTCAGCATCGTCGTGATCGTGCTGCTGATCGCGATGGGACTCCGAACCGGAATCGTGGTCGGCATGGTGCTGTTCCTCACGATCATGGCGACGTTCCTGGTGATGTACCTGGACGGCGACATCCTGATGGAGCGCATTTCGCTCGGCGCGCTGATCATCGCGCTCTGCATGCTGACCGACAACGCGATCATCATCGTGGAAGGGATCCGCGTCCGGATCGAAGCGGGCGACGACAAGCTGCAGGTGGTCAAGGAGTCGGTCGCGCAGAATCAGTGGCCCCTGTTCGGCGCTACGGCGATCGCCGTCGTCGCGTTCGCCGCGATCGGTTTGTCGGACGACTCTACGGGCGAGTACTGCAACTCGCTCTTCCTCGTGATCCTGATTTCGCTGAGCCTGAGCTGGATCTCGGCGATTACGGTGACCCCGATGCTCGGGTACTACTTCTTCAGCAAGAAGCAGACCGCCTCCGGCGTCGCGGACGATCCGTACGGCGGCATCGTGTTTCGCGTCTATCGATCGATGCTCGTCTGGTCGCTTCGCTTCCGCTGGGGAGTCGTCGTCGCCTCGATCCTGGCGTTCGTCGTCGCGATCTGGGCCTTCGGCTTCGTGAAGCAGAGCTTCTTTCCGCCGGCGACGCGACCGCAGTTCATGGTCGACGTGTTCCTCCCGTCGGCGACCCACATCCTCGCGACGGAAGCGTTCGCCGAGTCGATCGAGGACCACGTCCACTCCCTCGACGGAGTGACGCATATCTCGACGTTCGTCGGCGGCGGCGGGCTGCGATTTCTGCTGGTCTATTCGCCGGAACGGGAGAATCGGGCCTTCGTGCAGTTCCTCGTCGACGTCGACGACGAAGGCAAGATCGACGGGCTGATCGACGAAATCCAGACCCATCTCGAAGAGAACTATCCGGGCGCCAACGCCGTCGCGAAGAAGTTTCTGCTCGGACCGGGCCAGGGGGGCCGCGTCCAGGCGCGGTTCAGCGGACCCGATCCGACGGTGTTGCGACGGCTCGCCGAGCAGGCGGAGACGATTCTCGAAGCCGACGGCGGCGCGGTTTGCGTCCGTCACGACTGGCGCGATCGCGAAAGCGTCATCCGCCCCACGCTGCTCGAATTGCAGGCGCGGCGGAACGGCCTGACCCGCGTCGAAGTCGCCCAGGCGCTCGAGCTCGGATTCGAAGGACGCGTCGTCGGCTTCTATCGCGAGCCGGGCGACGCCGCTCAGGGCATCTTCCCGCAGGAGACGCGACTGCTGCCGATCGTCGCGCGCCCGCCCTTGAACGAGCGGAGCGAAGCCGACGCGATCCGGAGCATGCAGATCTGGAGCCCGACAGCGGGGCGCATGATTCCGCTCAATCAGGTCATGTCGAACGTCGCCGTCGAATGGGAGGATCCGGTCGTTATGCGTCGCGACCGGTTCCCGACGGCCACGGTCCACGCCGATCCGAGTTTCGGGCTGCCGAGCCAGCTCTTCGGAAGAGTCCGCGACCAGATCGAGGCGATCGAATTGCCGCCCGGGTACTCGCTGGAGTGGGGCGGCGAATACGAGGACTCTCGCAACGCGCGCACCGCGCTGGCCGAGTCGATTCCCGCCGCGCTGACGCTGATGGTGTTCATCGTCATCTGCCTGTTCAACTCGGTGCGCGTGACCGCAGTCGTGTGGCTGGTCGCGCCGCTCGCCCTGATCGGCGTTTCGGCGGGGCTGCTGCTGACCGGGGCGCCGTTCGGATTCATGGCGCTGCTCGGCGTGCTGAGCCTGGGCGGCGAACAGATCAAGAACTCGATCGTGGTCCTGAGCAAGATCCGCGACGAAGTCGCCGCGGGGACGAATCACTACGATGCGATCGTGAAGGGCTGCGTCATGAAACTGCGGCCCGTGCTGATGGTCGCCATCACCACCGTGCTGGGCATGATTCCGCTGCTCACGGATCCTTTCTTCTCGTCGATGGCGGTCGCCCTGATGTTCGGGCTTTCGTTCGCCTGCGTGCTGACGATGTTCGTGGTTCCGGCGCTGTACGCGATCTTCTTCAACGTCCGCGAGAATTCCGCCTCTTCCGTTTCGTCCAAACGCTGATTCGTCCGTCTTCTCTTCCGGATCACGAACATGCTTCACGTCGACATTCCGTCCCGTTCGGACCTTCAGAGCCTGCTGCACGATCGCGGCCCCGGACGCGTCTCGATCTATCTGCCGACGTCGCCTCTGACCGATCAGGCTCAGAAGAGCCGCATCGCGCTCAAGAACCTGGCATCGGAAGCGATCGGACAACTCGCCGATCACGACAAGCGAGAAGTTCGCGCGATGGAAGAGGCGCTCGACGATCTGGTCGATGACGACCAGTTCTGGGAGTTCCAGGCGAATAGCCTCGCCATTTTCGTCTCGCCTGCCGGTTTGCGAACGTTCCGACTTCCCAATCAACTGGAGCCCGCGGTCGAGGTGAGCGACCGCTACTACATCAAGCGGCTCCTGCGCTCGGTCACGACGCCTCAGACCGCGTTCGTGCTCGCGCTTTCGCAGAACGCCGTTCGCGTCGTGCAGGTGACTGCTGATCTTCCGGCTTCGGACGTTCGCGTCCACGACATGCCCAAGGACGCCGCGAGCGCGGCGGGAAAGTCGTCGATCAAGGACCGTTCGCCGAGCGGGCGGATGCAGGGTTCGGAAGGACAGAAAGTTCGGCTGACCTCCTATTCCCGCAAGATCGATCACGCGCTGCGCGATCTGCTCGGCGGTCGCGAGACGCCGCTGATCCTCGCCGCGACCGAGCCGCTGCTCTCTATCTACCGCGGCGTGCAGACGTATCCGCATCTGGCGGCGACCGCGATTGAAACCAATCCGGACGAAATCAGCGATCAGGATCTGTCCGCTGCCGCACGCCGCGTTTTGGACGAACTATTCCAAAAGGAACTATCCGAGATTCGCGATTCGTTCGAGCGGCTGTCGAGTTCAGGGCGGACGACGACCGACGTTTCCTCGGCGGCTCGCGCGGCGACTAACGGCGCGGTTCAGACGCTGCTGGTCGATATCGACCGTTCGGAACCCGGATTCATGGACGAGATCGGCGCGGTGCAGTTCGCGGACGGACCCTGCGCGAAGAGCCATGACCTGGTCGACGAAATCACTGCGAGGGCCCTCGCAGGCGGCGCGCGGGTGTTGTCCGTACGGGCCGAGGACATTCCCGGCGGAAAGTCGCTCGCTGCGATCTATCGCTATCCCGCGTAGGTCCCGACTCGACGCCTGTCGCGAGCGGAACGGCCTGAGGGGACGTGCCGCTCGAAACGAGATCCTGCCGCCGATAAACTCCGACGCCGATTTCCCACGCAGATCCGACGCGCCCGACGAAAAAGTCGTTCGCGCGACACGCCACAGGACGCTTCCATGAGCGATTCGACTGACGCGCCGAAGACGATCATGCAGCGGATTCTTGACGTCGTCGAGAAGGTCGGGAACCTGGTGCCGCACCCGGTCCTGATCTTCCTTTCGCTGATCGCGCTCGTGATCGTGCTGTCGCACGTGCTCTACCTGGCGGGAGCGACCGTCACGCAAGAGGTCCTCGTTCCGTCGACGACAGCCTCTGCCCCGGGCGACGAATTCGACCCGTCGGAATACGACACGGGAACGACCGTCTCATACGGCACGCTGGACGAAGACGCCTACAAGATCGAAGAGCGGACGATCTCCGCGCGCAGTCTGCTGACGATCGAAGGCGTGCGGTTCATGTACTCGTCCCTGATCCCGAACTACATGGGGTTCACCGCGCTCGGCCTGATGATCGTGGCGATGGTGGGCGCCGGCGTCGCCGAGGAATCGGGTCTGGTCAAGGCGCTCATCCGCAAGCTTGTGATCGTCTCCCCGTCCTGGGCGCTGACGTACATCCTCGCGTTCGTCGGCATCCTGTCGAGCGTCGCGGCGGACGCCGGTTACCTGGTGCTTATTCCGCTGGCGGGCATCGCCTTCCTGAGCGTCGGGCGGCATCCGCTCGCGGGTCTCGCGCTCGGATTCGCCGCGGTCGCGGGGGCGTTCACAGTCAACATGCTCATCAAGCCGTTGGACGCCGTACTGGTGGAGTTCACCAACGACGCTATCGCCCTCGTCGATACCGAACGTTCGATCGGTCTGGCGTCGAACGTCTGGTTTTCGATCGCGTCGGTGATCGTTCTGACGGTGATCATCGCGTTCATCACGGAACGTCTGATCGAGCCTCGCCTCGGCAAGTACGTGCCGCAGACGTCGCCGGACGATGCTCCCGCGTCGAATGCATTGACCGAAACGAACGACGACAACCGGTTGTCGGCCGCCGAGTCGCGAGGTCTCCTCTTCGCCGGACTGGCGGCGTTGGCGACCCTGGTCGTCTTCGCGCTGCTGACGATTCCCTCCGGCGCGCCGCTGCGGGATGCGGAGACGGACGTGCTGATCGGCAACTCGCCGTTCATGAACGGTCTGATCGCGCTGATCATGGTTCTGTTTTTGGGAACCGGCGCCGCGTACGGCTACGGCGCGGGAACGCTGATGAGTCTGACGGCGATCATCGGGTCGATCGAGAAAGCGCTTCGCAGCCTCGGACCCCTGCTGCTGCTCTTCCTGGTGCTCGCCCAGTTCATCGCTTACTTCAACTTCAGCAACATGGGGACGATCCTGGCGCTCTCGCTGTCGGACACCCTGCAGTCCGCCGATTTCCCGCCCTTGGTGCTGCTGATCGCGTTCATCTTCGTCGTCGCGCTGATCGACCTGCTGATCACGGGCGCCATCGCGAAGTGGGCCCTGTTCGCGCCTATCTTCGTGCCGCTGCTGATGAATCTCGACGTTTCGCCGGAAGCGACGCTGGCGGCCTATCGCATCGCCGATTCGCCGATGAATTCGATCACGCCGCTCAACGCCTACTTCGCGCTGGTGGTCGGCTTCGCCCAGCGATACGACCGGAGCGCGGGCGTCGGGACCGTCGTCTCGCTGATGCTGCCGTACGTCGTGATCACGTTTCTCGCGTGGACCGCGCTCTTCGTGATCTGGCACCTGGCGCGGCTGCCTTGGGGCGTCTGATTCTCCGTCCTGTCTGGATCTTCCTGGAGCGCAATCGATGAGCGTCACCGAACTCCCTCTCGACGTGGCGGCCGCCGAGGCCCACCTGATGCGGTTCCTCCAGATCGAAGGCGTGACGGGGGAGGAACAGGCGATCGCGTCGGCGGTCGCGGAGGCTCTCGTCGCGGTCGGAGTCCCGGCTTCGGCGATCCGCTACGACGACGCTCATCAGCGCATTCCGTTGCCCACGCAAACCGGCAATCTTTACGCCGATCTGCCCGGCACGCGTCCCGGGCCGCGGATGCTCTTCTCGACGCATCTCGACACGGTGCCGCTGTGCGCGGGCGCCAAGCCGCGACGGGAGGGGAATCGCATCGTGGGCGACGGGACGACGGCGCTCGGCGGAGACAATCGAACCGGCTGCGCCGTCCTCGTCGCGCTGGCGGAGACGCTGCTGAAGCACAGCCTGCCGCATCCGCCGATCACGCTGCTCTTCACCGTGCGCGAAGAGAGCGGACTGCACGGCGCGCGGGAGCTTTCGCCTGCCGATCTGAAGGGCGCGGCGATGTGCTTCAACGTCGACGGTCGCCTGCCGAACGAATTGATCGTCGGCGCGGTCGGGCAAGAGAACTGGGAGGTCGAGATTCGCGGAAAGGCGTCCCACGCCGGCGTCGCGCCGGAGAAGGGGATCTCCGCCACGCTGGTGGCGTCGATCGGACTGACCGAGGCTCATCGGGCCGGCTGGTTCGGGAAGGTCGTCAAGGAGAACGGCCACGGGACGAGCAACCCCGGCATCTTCGGCGGCGCCGAGGGAAAGCCGGCGGGCGACGCGACGAACGTCGTCACCGACCTCGTTCGCATCAAGGGCGAAGCGCGCAGCCCGGACCTGGCTTTCGCCAGCGCGATCTGCGACGGCTATCGCGAGGCGTTCGCCAAAGCGCAGGCGGAGGTCAAGGATGCCGGCGGCGACACGGCTCAAGTGAAGTTCTCGTCGAAGCCCTCGTACCCGTCGTTCAACCTTCCGGACGATTCGCCTGCGGTACGTCATGCGAAGCGGGCAGTGGAGTCCCTGGGAATGGCGCCGACGACGGTCTTCTCCAACGGCGGGCTCGACGCCAACTGGCTCGTGAAGCACGGCGTCCCGACGGTGACGATCGGCGCCGGTCAGTACGAGATTCACACGATCAAGGAATACGTCGAGCTGCCGGAGTTTGCGCAGGGTTGCCGCCTGGCGGTCGCGCTGGCGACGCTGGAGCCGTAGGCTCCGCCCCGGCGTTCCGCGTCACTTTCGGCGGAAGTATCGCTCGACGCGTCCGATCTGGAGCGTCCACGCTCCGAGGCGTTCGGTCGCGTTCTTGTAGAGCGCCGCGCCCATCAGCGTTCCCAGGGCGATCGCGACGAAGACGAACGCGACTCCGATCAGGCCGTCGGCGGAGGCTCCCCGCTCCGTCAGCATGTACTTCATGCTGACCAGACTTAGCGCCCCGGGGACGAGCAGCCAGAAACTGGGAAGGAACGTCACCATCGCGGGCGGACCGCCGAACCGCAGGTGGATCAGATACCCGAGCGGCGTGACGGCCAGCATGCCGAAGAAGCCGCTTCCCGTCTTTCCGACGAAGGGCGCTGCCGCCTGCTGTGCGGCGAACGCGGTCAGCAGGGCCAGCAGCATCCACGGAAACGACCTCCGCGGCGCGGAGAAGTGGAAGTAGACGCCCGCCCCGAAAACGACCGCGCCGAGCCACGACGCCGCGACTCGCCACTGCGAATCGAGCGGGACGGACGATTCGTCCACCAGACTTTCGGGAGAGTACCCGGCGAGCGCCGCGCCGGCCACGAGTCCGAACGCCAGCAGGATGAGCTGAATGCCTCCCGCGGTCAGGCGACTGGCGCCGCTCACCATGTCGCCGTAAGCCAGTTCGATCATGCCGAGAGACAGCATGGCGCCCGGCAGAAACGAAACGAGCGGCGGGACGAGCGCATGAAGCGGCTCGATCGGCGCTCCCAAACGCATCGCGACGAAGACCGCCGTCGCGACCATCGCGGAACAGATCACCGGAAGCGGTACGGCGAGCAGCGCCCGATCCCGGTTGAAATACTTCAGGCAACCGACGAGAGCGCCCAGGATCGCCGACGCCAGGACGTTCATCCAGGTCGGCATCAGGATCAGCGCGACCCCGACGGACAGAATCAAGTGGCCGACGATCAGTCCCAGCGCCCCGAAGCGAGGCGGCTGCCGCAGAATTCTCGTCAGCCGCAGGCGACCCTCGCCCGGGTCGACGGCGCCTCGCTGGGCCAGGTCGCGAAGTTCGTACACGTCGCCGATCTGATCGAGCCTCAGGGACTGCGTCGGCCCCTCCGCTAGCGTTACTTTCTCCCCCGTCGCGTCGTCGACGCTGATGAACAGGGCGGTCGGGAACGCGACGACGCGCGACCGTCGCATGCCGTACGCCGATGCCGCACGACGCAGGCTCAGTTCGACGGTCGCGGTCTGTTCGCCTGACGCGAGCAGCGCCTGGGCCAGACGAAGCAGAAACTGAAGAAGCTCGTTCGTGTCGACCGGCGCGGCCGCCGACCCGTTCTGGCCTCGCGGCTGATCCCGGCTCGCGGTCGCATCGGTTCGCTCGGTCCCCGGGTCGTTCATCACCCCGGCCCGAAGGGAAGCTTGAGCAGGTGCCAGGCGAAGAACGCCAGCGTCCAGGCGATTCCCGTGGCGATCGTGTAGGGAAGCATCAGGGCGATGATGGTCCCGACGCCGGCGCTTTTGTCGTAACGCTGAGCGAAGCCGACCACGAGCGCGAAGTGCGGAAGGAGCGGATTGATGACGTTCGGCGGCGAGTCGCTCACCCGGTACGCAGCGAGCACGACGTCGGGGTCGATGCCCAGCTTCATGAACAGGGGCACGAAGATCGGCGCCATGATCGCCCACTTCGGAAGGATGTTCGGAAGCGGGAAGCAGAGCAGGAAGCCGATCAGGATGAACGACAGCAGCAGCCACTCCACGCTCAGGTTCGATTCCTGCAGCCGATTGGCCAGCGTGACCGCCAGCGCCGAACCGATGTTGCTGAAGTTGAAGTAGGCGACGAACTGGCTGATCACGAAGAACAGAAACAGCAACGCCCCGAGATCGGCGAACGTCTTTTCGATGGCGCTGATCGCGTCCTGGAGGCTGCGCAGCGTGCCCGAGCCTGCGCCGTACGCGGCGCCGGCGGCGAAGAACGCCAGCATGATCAGGAAGACCAGACTGTGCATGAACGGCGAGTCGCCGATCAGGTCGCCCGTTTCCGCGTTACGCAGCGGCGCGCCCGACGGAAGCGCGAGCAGTCCGATCGCGAGAACGAACAGGGCGAACGCGCCGGCGGCATAGAGCAGCCCGCGATTCTCCGCCTTCGTTCGCTCGGCCTCGTCCTCGCCGGGCGGTTCGTCGGGAGACTCGCCTTCGTACTTCCCCAGTCGGGGCTCGACTACCCGCTCGGTAACGACGGTACAGACCAGGATCAGGAGCAGGCTCGAAGCGACTCCGAAGTAGAAGTTCGCTGTCAGCGGCATCGTGTAGTCGGGATCGACGAGATGAGCCGCGTCGACCGTCATCTCCGCGAGAATGCCGTCGATCGGCTTCACGAGGAAGTTGACGCCGAAGGCTGCCGCCACGCCGGCGAATGCAGCGGCCAGACCGGCGAAGGGATGGCGACCGAGGCTCAAGAAGGCCGCCGCTCCGAGCGGGATGAGCACCAGATACCCGGCGTCGGACGCGATGCTGGAGAGGACGCCCATCGTGACGACGATCGCCGTCATTAGCATCCGCGGCGCGACGGCGACGATCTTGCGAATGAGCGCCTGGATCAGCCCTGCGCGCTCGGCCAGTCCGACGCCGATCATCGCGACGAGGATGATCCCGACGGGTCCGAAGTTAACGAAGTTCGGAACGACCGACGTGAAGATGAAGCGAAGTCCGTCAGCCGAAAGGAGGCTGCGAACCTCGGTCCGAACCACTTCGATCTCGCCCGTCGCCGGGTCGAGGCGCTGATGCGTGACGCCTGCGCCGAACGCCGCGAGGAGCGCCGACAGCACGACCACCAGCAGGATGAGCCCCGCGAACAGGACGGCAGGATGCGGGACGCTGTTGCCGATGCGTTCGACAAGCTGCAAGCTCTTCTGAATCAATGACTTGCGGTCCGCATCCACACTGGTCATCGGGCGCTTCTGCAGATGGGGAGCGGCTCTTAAGCGCTTCAGGCGTCATATGCTTGCCCCCCTAGGATGGGGTAGCGGTCCGGCAAAGTCGACTGGCGCGGGCGAAATTTCTTTCGCGATACCGAACGGTCCGACGATACCGTTCGCAAGGATGCCTCCGCCCGCGCCGATCGTGCGTTGCGGCCCGACGATGCCGAAGGTGACGCTGATACGGAGCGACCGCGAAATGAAGAGCCGCCGATCCGCCGGAGCCTTCCTGTGCCGCGCGACCGTAGCGGCGGCATGCGCTGGGGCGATCTGCAGCGGAGCTTACGCGCAGGAGTCGCTCAGGCCGGGCATGGCGCCGTCGCTTCCGCAGGCGTTCGACCTGGATCCGAACTTCATTCAAAACGCGCCGGTCCTGGATCCGTACCAGTCGAGTCGCGACCGGGTATCGGACCCGATACCCGAATACGTCTACGACCCGGCGTATTACGACCAGCCGATCCCGGAGGTCGACCAGATCGCCGACTACGCGCCGCCGGGCTACGCGGCCCGGGACTATCAGAGCGCGCCGGGCGATCCGGAATTCACCCGGATCTCTCCGCCGGTTCGCGTAACGCAGGAAGAGCGCGAGAAGTTCGTCGTCGGAGGAATCGTCCCCGGATCGTTTCTCGCGCCGGGGACGAATACGTCGTTCCGTCTTCGCGGCTTCGTCCGATTGGCCGCGCTCTACGACTTCAAGCCGATCGGGCTCCGCGACGCGTTCGTGCCCAACACGATTCCTGTTCCGCAGGAGCGCGGGCAGAACTTCAACATGAGCGGGCGGATCAGCCGCTTCGCGATCGAAAGCTGGACGCCCACGAACTGGTGCGAGCGGACGATCCACACCTTCATCGAGGTCGACTTCTTCAACGGCCCTGATCAGGCCGTCGGCGGCGGCGGAAACCCCCTCCGCCTGCGTCACGCCTTCGTCGACGTCGGCTGGTTTCGCTTCGGTCAGCAGAACACCGTCTTTATGGACGGCACGAACTGGCCGAGTCTGGTCGACTTCCAGGGGCCCAACGGCTGGGTCAATCAGCGTCAGCCCTCCGCCCGCGTGACAGTACCGGTGATGGAACGCATGTACTGGGCGTCGAGTATCGAGCGCCCGTTCTCGGACGTGACGACGAACGGTCTGGGCGAGTCGGTTCAGGACGTTCCCGACTTCGCGACGCATCTGCGCCTGGAAGGCGACCGGGGGCATCTGCAAGTCGGCTCGCTTCTGAGGACGGTCGGGTACGAGCCGACCGGTCAGGACGTCACGCGACTCACGGGGTACGGCGTCAGCGGAAACGTCGTGGTTCACCCCTGGGCGATTCTGTTCGACACCGATCCGCTGCGCGCGACGAACCCGTCCGGCCTCGATCGCAGCCGGTTCCTGTGCCAGGCGACGTGGGGACAGGGCATCAGTCGGTATATCAACGACCTGCCCGGACAGGGCCTCGACGCCCAGGTCGACCCGGTGACCGGGCAGATGGAACTGGTCGAGGCGATCGGCTGGAACGCCAGCTACGAACACTGGTTCGACAAGCATTGGCTGACGAACGTCACCTATAGCCAGGTAAACGTGAACAACGTCGCGAACCAGTCAGGCGACGAGTATCGAGCCGGGAAGTATCTGGCGACCAGTCTCTGGTGGATCCCCGTCGAACGCCTTTCTTTCGGCGTCGAATACATCACGGGCGAACGCGAGAATCTCGACCGCGCCTCCGCGAACGCCGACCGACTTCACGCGCTAGCGCAATACAACTTCTAGATCGCGTCTCGCGAAACTATAGCGGCCTGTGCGCCGATTCCGTAACGATTCAGATCGGCGCGAACGCTACATGCGAGTGCGGCACGCACTAGCGCCGGGACGCGATTCGCCTGTGCGAGAAACTTCCGCAGCGCGTCAGGCGCGGGCGACGCGCGGGCGACGATCGGATTGTTTCCCGGTCCTCCCTGCGCTATCGTAGGCGTCGCCCGCCTGACGTTCGGCCGTCGATCGGTCGGACCGTCGCAGGCGCCCTCCTCGTCGATGGCCTGACTCGCCTTCCTTCCCGCCGATGCAATTCGCCGAACTGACCTGGCCGGAGATCCGTTCGCGCGCTCCCGACACGCCAGTCGTCGTGCCGATCGCGGCGGTCGAGCAGCACGGGCATCATCTTCCGCTGGCGACCGACAGCCTGCTCCTGGCGGAGGTCGTCCGTCGAGCGGAGGAGCGGAAGCGGGATCAGGTTCTGTTTCTGCCGGTGCAGTGGCTGGGGAACTCTCACCATCACCTCGAATACGCCGGCACGCTCTCGGCGAGCCCGCGGGTCTACCTCGACCTGCTGAACGATCTGCTCGAGAACCTGCTGACGCACGGCTTCCGAAGAATCGCGTTCCTGAACGGCCACGGCGGAAACGTGATCCCGATGCGACAGGCGATCTTCGAGACGCGGCAGCGGCATCGCACACGGAGCGATCTGTTGCTGCTGGGATGTTCGTACTGGGACTTCGCCCGGCCGAATCTGTTGCGGGACGATCTCGTGCAGACGTCGCTCGGCCACGCCTGCGAGTGGGAGACGTCCATGATGCTGGCGATCCGGCCCGATCTCGTGAAAGAGTATCGAGGGCTCTCGCCGATGGGCGTCGGCTTCGGATTCGAGCCTGCGTATCGAGGCTGGATCACGAAGGAACGCGCTCCGGTCGGCTCTGATGCGCCCGGGCATCTCGGCGACCCGCAGCATGCCGCCGCCGCGAAGGGCGAATATCTGTTCGACGTCTTCGCCGAAGGGGTCGCGACGTTCCTCGATCGCGTCGTTTCGTGGGATGGCCTGTCTTGGGAAACGCCGACGTGACGGAACTGGAACAGTCGGGCCGAAGTTGGAAGTGGCGCTGGTGGGTCAGCGCGCTGCTGCTGTCGGCGACGATGCTGAACTACATGGACCGGCAGACGCTCGCGAATCTGGCGGTGCGCATCAAGAGCGAACTCGAGATCTCCGAGGAACGTTACGGCGACCTGGAGTTCGCCTTCGGATGGGCGTTCGCCGCGGGATCGCTTTTCTTCGGTATCCTCGCCGACCGCCTTCCGGTGCGGTTTCTCTATCCGGCCGTCGTCGTCGCGTGGTCGACCGTCGGCATCCTGACCGGGTTGTCCGAAGGCTACCTGTCGATGCTGATTTTTCGGACGCTGCTGGGTTTCTTCGAGGCGGGCCACTGGCCCTGCGCCTTGAAGACGACGCAGGCCGTGCTCGCGCGCAAGGATCGCATGCTCGGCAACAGCATCCTGCAGAGCGGCGGAGCGCTCGGCGCGATCGTGACGCCCCTGATCATTCGCGTCATGGTCGGCGACGACACGAGCGTCGGCGCGTGGAGACCCCCCTTTCTCGTGATCGGCGCGATCGGAGCGGTGTGGGTCGTCGGCTGGCTGGCGACGATGCGCTCGACCGATCGAATGAAGTCGCCCGACGCGGAGGCGACGGCGCCTTCCTCGTTCTTCGGCGTCTGGTGGACGGAGTGCTTCGCCAACCGACGCTTCTGGGCGCTCGTCCCGGTGGTGATCGGCATCAACATCACGTGGCACCTGCTGAGAGTCTGGCTCCCGAGTTTTCTGCAGCAGGGGCGCGACGCGACCGAGGCCCAGTCGCTGATTTTCAACTCGCTCTACTTCGCTGCCGCCGACGTCGGATGCATCGCCGCGGGCGCCGCCAGTTTCTGGCTCGCTCGGCGGGGCATGAGCGTTCATGGCTCGCGCATCACGGTCTTCACGGTTTGCGCTGCCGGGACGGCGCTGACGACGTGCGTCGCGATGCTTCCCGGCGGGTACGGTCTTTACGCGGCGCTGCTTTTGATCGGAGCCGCCGCGATGGGGATGTTTCCCGTCTACTATTCGCTGGCGCAGGAGGTCAGTCCGCGGCATGTCGGCAAGGCGACCGGGCTTCTGGCGACGATCGGGTGGCTGGTGGCTTCGCCGTTGCAGAAGGCTTTCGGTCGCCTGGTGGATCAGACGGGCTCGTTCGACCTCGGCCTGGCGCTGGCCGGATGGACGCCCGCGATCGCGCTCGTCGCCCTGCTGCTGCTCTGGCCGCGAAACAGCGAACCCTCGGAGTGGCAGGAGCCGGCGCCCGCGAAAACGTGATTGTGGGATCGTTAGATCGCGGCCCCGGCTCAATCAGAAAGTTTGACACGGACTCCCGTGGGCGGGTATCTTGATGCCACGGTCTTCGGACCGCCCCGCCCCCCGATTTCGGGGACTCGCCTCCCGCCTCCTCACGGCGAGCCATGTCGCTTTTTCCCGCCTGCCGCGCGTCGGCTCCTCGCGTCATTGCGCTGGTCGCCGCTTTCGCCTTCTTCGCGTCAAACGCCTTCTCCGAAGCGGAGGCTGGCGAAGTCGCGTCACCGGATTTCGTCAACGACGTCGTGCCGGTCCTGACCAAAGCGGGCTGCAACACGGGCGTTTGCCACGCCAAGGCAGGCGGCGGACAGAACGGCTTCGAGCTGTCGCTGCTCGGGTTCGAGCCGCAGGACGACTACGACCGGCTGGTTCTGGAAGGCCGCGGACGACGCGTCTTTCCCGGAGCGCCGGAAGAGAGCCTGATCCTTCTGAAGGCGACCGGGCAGTTGCCGCACGGCGGCGGCGTCCGTTTCGGTACTGACTCTGAAAGCTATCGCGTGCTCGGCGACTGGATCGCCGCGGGAGCTCGCTTCGGATCGACGGACGCTCCGGAACTGGTCTCGATCGAAGTCGTTCCGCCGAGCGGTTCGTTGCCCCGCGGGGCGACGGTGCAGCTTCAGGCGCTCGCAAGGTACTCGGACGAATCGACGCGAGACGTGACGCACCTCGCGCTCTACGAGGCGAACGACTCCGCCATGGTCGAGGCGTCCGAGGCGGGTCTCGTGAAGGCGCTCGACATTCCCGGCAAGGCGGCCGTGATGGTGCGATACCAGGGCAGGGTGGCCGTCCACAGCGCGGCCATACCGTCAGGCGGAACGGTCGACGAGCTTCCGCCGTCGAAGAACTTCGTCGACGATCTGGTCTTCGCGAACCTCAAGACGCTGGGCATTCCGCCCTCGCCGTTGTGCGACGACGCGACGTTCCTGCGACGGGTCACGCTCGACATCGCCGGTCGTCTGCCCACCGAAGAAGAAGCGAAGGCGTTCTTCGCCGACGCGTCGCCCGATCGGCGCGACCGCCTCGTCGAATCGCTGCTGAACAGTCCGGACTACGCGGACTACTTCGCCAACAAGTGGGCGTCGCTGCTGAAGAACCGCCGAGACGAGTCGAGCGACGTCACCGCGAACTTCGCCTTCCACGCCTGGCTGCGGGACAGCCTGCTGACGAATCGCCCCTACGACCAGATCGTTCGCGAACTCCTGGCCGCTACCGGGACGGTCGTCGGCAACCCGCCGGTCGCCTGGTACAAGCGAGTCAAGGAACCCAAGCAGCAGATCGAGGACGTCGCCCAACTGTTCCTCGGCGTGCGGATGCAGTGCGCCCAATGTCACCACCATCCGTTCGAACGGTGGAGTCAGGACGACTACTATTCGCTCGTCGCGTTCTTCAGTCAGGTGGGACGCAAGCCGACGGCCGTCCGGGACGAAGACCTCATCTTTCACAAGCGCGGACTCGCCGCGGCGACGAACCCGAGGACAGGGGAAGCGAAATCGCCTGCGGCGCTGGGCGACGACGTAGGCAGCATTCCGGCAGGCGAGGATCCGCGGTTGCGTCTCGCCGAATGGATGGGCTCCGAAACGAATCCCTTTTTCGCGAAGGCGCTCGTCAACCGCTACTGGAAGCACTTCTTCAGTCGCGGCCTGATCGAACCCGAAGACGACATCCGGGACACGAATCCGCCGACGAATCCGGAACTGCTCGCCGCGTTGGAGAAGACCTTCGTCGAGAGCGGCTACGACCTGAAGGCGCTCGTCCGCGTCATCGTCGGGTCGAACGCGTATCAACTCAGCGCGGAGCCGAACGAGTTCAACCTCGCCGATCGCCAGAACTATTCGCGGTACTACCCCAAGCGCCTGCAGGCGGAGGTCCTGCTCGACGCGATCGACGGGCTGACCGGCGCCCGAACGGATTTCGCCGATCTGCCGGTCGGCACGCGCGCGGTCGCGCTGCCCGACAACAGCTACAACCGATCGGCGCCCCTGCTGAAGGTCTTCGGACGACCCGAAAGCGCGAGCGTGTGCGAGTGCGAACGGGTGCAGTCCGCCAGCCTGGCACAGAGCCTTTATCTGCTGAACGCGGGCGACATCAAGACGAAGCTAGCCTTCGCGGGCGGACGGGCAGAGAAGCTGTCGAAAGATGAATCGCCGCTCGAAGCACAGGTAGAGTCTCTCTACTTCGCCGCATTCTCACGCACTCCTCGATCTGACGAACGCGAAGCGGCCATCGCCTATCTTCAGGAAGCTCGCACCGACGCGGCAGGCGCTCCCGTCGATGCAACGACCGCCCGACGCGAGAACGCACAGGATCTGCTGTGGGCGCTGATCAACTCCAAGGAATTCCTGTTCAACCATTGATCGCGACTCGAGAAGCCTTGATCGCTACGCTGGGGGGCTCGATTCCATGACCGAATTGACCGTACGCCGCGTCTGCTTCGCGGCAGCGTCCATCGTCGCGATGACGTTCGGCGGACCTTTCGCCGCGGACGCCAAGGCGCAGTCGGTGGGCCTGCCGACCCCTCGGCTGCTCACGATGATGCCGATGGGCGGTCAAGCAGGCACGACCGTCGACGTCAAAGTCGGCGGCGAATGGCTCGAGGGCGTCGCCTCGATAGAGTTCTCGCATCCCGGCATCGTCGCGACTCCCAGGCTCGACGCGGAGGGGAAGCCGCTTCCGATGGAGTACTCGCTCGCGATCGGGGCGGACGTGCCCGTCGGGATCTACGAGGCACGCGCATCGACGCCGTTCGGGCTGTCTTCGTCGCGGATCTTCTCGGTAGGCGATCTGCCCGAGACGACGCAGTCGCAGCCGGCGACGACGCCGGAATCGGCGACGGAACTGGTCATCGGCAGCGTCTGCAACGCGACGGCCCCCGTGCGCGCGGCGAATTACTTTCGGTTCGCGGCGAAGAGGGATCAGCGAATCGCCGTCGATTGCGCAGCGACCGGCATCGATTCCAAGTTGAGTCCGGTCGTGATCGTGGGCGACGCCGAGGGCCTCGATCTCGCTGTCGAGCGACGGGGCGACGTGCTCGTCTTCGCGGCTCCGGAGGAGGGCGCGTACACGCTCAAGATCCACGATCTCACGTTCAAGGGAGGACCGGAACGCTTCTTTCGAATCGCGCTCCGCGAACTGGCGCCGGATCAGCCGGCCGTTCGTCAGCCATCGACCGAGGCCGTGAAGGCTTTCTCCTGGCCGCCGACGGGACTCGCGCCCGAAGCGACGGTCGCCGAGGTCGAGCCCAATGACGGCGATTCCGGCATCCAGAAGATCGCGCTGCCGTGCGATCTGACCGGCACGTTCTTCCCGGCGGCCGACGTCGACGTATTCGAGTTCACCGCGAAGAAGGGCGAGACGTGGTGGGTGGAGGTCGCGTCCGAGCGGCTCGGACTACCGACCGATCCCTCGATCCTCGTGCAGCGCGTGGTGGAGGCGAACGCGGAAGCCGGGACCGCGGAGACGCTGGTCGACGTGGTCGAGCTGACCGACATCCCGAGCCCGGTCAAGGTTTCCAGCAACGGCTACGCCTACGACGGCCCGCCGTATGACGCGGGCTCGTCGGACATTCTCGGCAAGATCGACGTTCCGGAGGACGGACGTTATCGCCTGCAACTGCTCGACCTGTTCGGCGGTACGCGGACGGACGCTCGCAACGAATACCGGATGGTGATCCGCAAGGCCGCGCCCGACTTCGCCGTCGTCGCCTGGGCGCTCCACATGGAACTGCGAAACGGCGATCGGAACGCGCTCTCGAAACCGATCTCGCTTCGTCCCGGCGCGACGATGGCGCTCGAGGCGGTCGCTCTCCGGCGCGACGGCTTCGACGGGCCGATCGATCTGACGCTCGAGAATCTTCCGCAGGGAGTAACGGCGACGGGACTGAGAATCCCGCCCTGGAAGTCCCGCGGCGTCCTGCTGGTCACCGCCGACGCGAACGCCCCGGCGGGCAAGTCGTCTGCGGAGTTTCTCGCCCGGGCGACGATCGACGGGCAGGAAGCGACGCGCACGGGGCGGCTCGCCTCGATGGCGTGGCCCGTGAAAGATGCCTGGTCGGAGATCCCGAACCCGCGACTGCTGCTCGACGTGGCGGTCTCCGTCGGAAGCGTCGAAGGCGCGCCGCTCACGATCGAGCCGAAGGTCGCCGGTCCGCTCGAGGTCGAGGCGGGAAAGACGCTGACCGTGTCGCTCGCGCACGTTCGACGCAGCGAATTCTCCGGCGCGGCCGTGCAGATGAAGACGATCGGCGACGGGTTCGAAGGCCACCCGGCGTTCGAGTTGCCGCTGGGAGCGGACGCGTCGGAGACGACCCTCGATCTGGCCAAGTTGAACGTTCCGCCGGGCGACTACGTCATCGCGTTCTACGGCGGAGCGGTCGCGAAGTACGTCGCTCCGACTGTCGTCGCGACCGCGGACGGCGCGGCGCCCAGTCCGCCTCCGGCGCAGGACATCGTCGACATCGTCGTTTCGAAACCGATCGCGATCCGCGTCAAGCCTCCGGTGACTCCATGAATCGTCCCGCCTGTTCGCACGGCGCTGTGCCTTGCTGTCCCGGACCGTTCAGCGCAGGCGACGACGGGGCTTCCCGTCGAAACTTCCTGCGCATGGGGTTGGCCGGCTTCGCGACGCTGAGTCTGCCGGGGCTGCTGAAGCTGCGCGCCGAGACGCCGGCGGACGGTCGCCCCAAGTCGGCGGTGATCATGGTCTGGAAGCCGGGCGGCTGCTCCCATATCGACTCGTACGATCCAAAGCCTGAGGCGGCGTCGGAGTACCGCGGTCCGTTCGGACGGATCTCGACCAAGGTGCCCGGCATGCAGTTCACCGAACTGCTGCCGAAGCAGGCCGCGATCGCCGACAAGTTTTCGGTCCTGCGCAGCATGCACCAGACGGCGCCGGGGCATCCCGCGGGTTCGATGCAGTTGCTCTCCGGCGACCCCGACACGCGCGACAAGCCGAAGCCGAAGCTGCCCGACTGGATGACGGTCGTGAATTACCTGCGCTCGCAGGAAAGTCCGCGGACGAATCCTTTGCCGCTCTACGTCGGCGTGAACCCGCCGCTGGAATACAACGGTCCCGCCTACCTGGGCGACGCCTACTCGCCCTTCTCGGTGACGGGCGACCCGAATGCGCCGAACTTCGTCGTGCCGAATATCGGACTCGCCGACGCACGCGAGGTCGAACGCCTCAGCCGACGGGTCAGCCTGCGCAAGAAGCTCGACACGCTCTCGCGCGCGTTCGACCAGTACGGCGAACTCGGCGCGCTGGACGACTTCGAGACGCAGGCGATGACGCTGCTCACCAATCCGCAGACCAAGCTGGCTTTCGATCTGACCCAGGAAACCGACGCCACGCGGGATCGCTACGGCCGCAACGCCTGGGGACAGCAACTGCTGCTGGCGCGACGTCTGGTCGAGGCTGGCGTCGAAGTTTTGACGACCAGCCTGAACGGTCCGCTCTGCGGTCGCGTGCAGAACTGGGACGATCACGCGGTCAACCATCACGTCTTCGACGCGATGAAGTTCCGCGCCGCGGCTTACGATCAGGCGGTGACGGCGCTCATCGAAGACGTCTTCGAGCGGGGACTCGACGAACGGGTGCTCGTCGTCGTCACCGGAGAGTTCGGTCGTACGCCGAAGATCGAGTACCAGCCGAGCACCGGCGAAGGAAACGCCAGCGCGCCGGCAGGAACCAAGCAGCCGGGGCGGGATCACTGGCCGCGGGCCTTTTCAAACCTGTGGGCAGGCGGCGGCATCCCTCAGGGACAGTGCATCGGCTCGACGGATAAGCTGGGCGAAGACGTCGTCGAACGGCCCTGCGGTCCGGGCGACTTCCTGGCGACGATTTACCGCCACCTGGGCATCGATTCGTCCAAGGTCTTCCTCAAGGACTTCAACGGTCGCCCCACGCCGATCGTCGATCGCGGCAAGCCGATCCCCGAACTCGTTCGCTCCGCCTGACGTGGAGTCGCGACGCCGCAGCGGCGTCGCAGACGAAGCCCTTCTTCGCACGCCTCGTCGGATGGCGAGGCTTCAGGCGAACAAATCATCGACGACCTGGCCCCCTTCCGGGCCGGTCAAGCGATGATCGCGACCCGCATAGCGGAAGGTCAGATCCTCGGACGAGAGTCCCATCAGGCAGAGGATCGTCGCGTGCAGGTCGCGAAAGTGGACCTTGCCCTCGACCGCGCGAGCTCCCGTCTCGTCGGTCTTTCCGTGCACGTATCCTCCCTTCGTCCCGCCCCCCGCTAGCCAGAACGTGAAAGCCCGGGCGTTGTGGCCTGTCTCGTCCTTGCCGTCGTCGGGCGTCAAGCCGGGCCGTCCGAACTCGCCGCCCCAGATGACGAGCGTATCCTCGAGCAGGCCCCGCTCGTCCAGATCGGACAGCAACGCGGCGATCGGCGCATCGGTCGCTTCGCAGTTCGCCTTCAGGTCGCGGCGATGGTTCTTGTGCTGGTCCCAGCTTCCGTGATTCACTTCGATGAATCGCACGCCCGCTTCCGCGAACCGTCTCGCCAGCAGGCACTGACGACCGAAGTCGTTCGCCTTGCAGGTCCCGACCGGCTCCTTCTGCTGACCGACGCGGTAGCGGTCGAGCGTCGACTGCGATTCCCCGGTGAGGTCGAGCAGGCCGGGCGCCTGCGTCTGCATGCGAAACGCCAGTTCCATCGTCTGAATCGCGCCGTCGAGCGCCGCGTCTCCCGCTCGTTCGGCCAGATGCTCTCGATTCAGTTCCTGTACGAAGTCGAGCTGCCGCCGTCGGGCAGGCATCGGCAGATGATCGCCGACGACGTTCGGGATCGTCGCCCGGCTCATGTCTTCTCCGTTCACGCCGATGGGCGTGCCCGAGTAGATCGACGGAAGAAACGAACTGGAATAGACCGAACTTTTCGACGTGTTGAGGCTGACGAAAGCAGGCAGGTTTTCGTTTTCGGTTCCCAGGCCGTAGGCGATCCATGAACCGAGGCTCGGCCGCTCCCGCAGACGATCGCCCGTGTGCATTTGCAGGAAGGATTGCGCATGGATTTCGGTGTCGGCATGCATTCCGTTGATGACGCAGAGTCGATCCGCATGCTTCGCCGTCTCGGGCAGCAACTCGGAAATCGCCAGCCCGCTCTCGCCATGGCGGTCGAAGCGAAAAACGGAGCCGGGATGCGGCTTGTTCCCTGACTGCGGCTTGTAGTCGAACGTGTCGAGCTGCGCCGGGCCGCCGCTCATGCAGAGGAAGATCGCCCGCTTGGCGCGGACCGGAAGAACCCGCGCATGATCGGGCGACCCAGGCGTCGTCGCTGTCGCGGCTCGCTGGCCGAGCAGGGCCTGCAATGCGAGATACCCGAAACCGCTCGAGACCGACCGGAGCAGAGAGCGACGCGATGCGATCATTCGGCTACCTTCGCTTCTGAGTCGGAACGTTCGGGGGGGCGTTGGTCTTCAATCCACGTAGCGGAACTCGTTGGACATCAGCAGGGCCTGGCAGAGCGCCGACCATGCGTCCTCTTCGGCGCTGCCTTCGGCAACCAGCGAATTGACGAAGCCGACGCCTCGCTCGATTTCGCCGGGGGTCGCCTCGCGTGCGTGGACCTGACGGAATGCGGTTTGCGCCCGCGTCCGATCGTCCTGGTCGCTCGCGCGAACGAGGTGCGAAAGGGCGCTCGCCTGATCGAGGACGAACGGGCTGTTGAACAGGTGAAGGGACTGAGAGGGAAGCGTGCTGACGTCGCGTCGTCCGACGCTGGCGACGAAGTCTGGCAGATCGAACGGGGCCAGTTCGGGCGGCGGCGAACTCCGCAGATAACAGAGATAGACGCTGCGCTGATCGCTCGGCTGGTGCAGGTTGTCCGCCAGGTTCACGAGAATGTCGCGATGGCGAATGACGGAACCGTCCGCTTGCCGCAGATCGAGCCGCCCGCTGACGGCCAGCATGCCGTCCCGCAAAGCTTCCGCATCCAGGCGTCGACGGCTATGCCGGGCGAACAGCCGGTTCTGCGGATCTCGCTGCAATTGCTCGTCGGTCGCTTCGCTGGCAAGCTGGTACGCCCGGCTGAGCACGATCTGCCGGATCAGACGCTTGATCGACCAGCCCTCTCGCATGAAGCGTACGGCGAGGTGATCGAGCAATTCGGGATGCGTCGGCGGGTCGCCGTAAAGTCCGAAGTCATCCGGCGTCCTGACGATGCCCTCGCCGAAGAGGTGCAGCCAGACCCGGTTCGCCATTACGCGCGCCGTCAGCGGATTCTGCGAATGGGTCATCCAGGCGGCCAGTTGCCTTCGTCCGCTCTCGTCCGAAGGGATTTGGATCGGCTCGGTGACGCTTTCCTGCAGCGCCGTCAGGACGCCCCGGGGCACCACGTCGCCCGCTTTCGCCGATTCCCCGTTGATACGGACCTTGCAGTCCGCCGGCTCGGCCCGATCGCGCATGCCCATCGTCAGGGGCGTACCCGGCTCCCATTTCGGCGCCGGGATCGCTTTCGGCAAGCCCGTGTCCGACTCGAGCAGGATGACCGTCTCGACGAATCCCTCGGGAGGAGGAACTTTTTCCTCGGTCTGCAGAACGTGCAGGTCCGTCGAGGGAGCGGACAGGCCCTCATGACCTGAAAGCCCCCAGAGCGTTTCCGAACTCGTGAGGATGCCGGCGATCGCGTAATAGTCGCGCGTCGGAATCGGATCGAACTTGTGATCGTGACATCGGGCGCAGGCGACGCTCAGCCCGAGGATGCCGCGCCCGATGACGTCGATCTGGTCGGCCACGACGTCCAGATCGAATTCCTCGTTCATCGCCTTCGCCGGCTTGGCGCTCATCGCGAGGAACGCCGTCGCGATCAGATTGCGGTCTCTTTCCTCAGCCGATTCGGTCGGCAACAGGTCTCCCGCGATCTGTTCGGTCAGGAACCGATCGTAAGGCCGATCCTGGTTAATCGCATGGATGACGTAGTCGCGATACCGCCAGGCATGCGGGAACGTCGGATTGCGTCCCAAACCGTCGTTGCCGTTGGACTCTCCGTAGCGCGCGACGTCGAGCCAGTGACGCCCCCAGCGCTCGCCGAAGCGGGGACTGCTCAACAACGAGTCGACCGCTCGCTCGACCGCTTCGTGCCCGCGAAGCTCGAAGTCTGCGACGAACGTTTCGACCTCGTCGAACGTCGGGGGCAAGCCGATCAGGTCGAAGTAAAGCCGGCGAATCAGCGTCCGAGGCTGGGCGTCCGCGGTCGGCGAAGCTCCTGCGGCTTCCATCGCCGCGAGGACGAATCGATCGATCGGATTCCGCGGCCAGTCGACGTTCCCGACTTCCGGAACCGGCGGATCGATCGGCGTACGGAGCGACCAAAACGTTTCGGAATCGGGAGAGGACGGGGTGAGAGAGGGAGCCTCCTCCGACCGGGGATCGGGAGCGCCCCGACGAATCCACTCGACGAAGTCGTTGATTTCCGCTTCCGATAGCGGCGCCTCGGGCGGCATCTCCGTTCCGTCGTACCGAAGGGCCTGAACGATCAGGCTGGCATCGGGATCTCCTGGGGAAACCGCCGGGCCTGACTCGCCTCCGGAGCGGATACCTTCGCGACTGTCGAGCCGCAGCTTGCCGCCCAGTTCCTTCGCCTCGGCCGAATGGCACGCGTAGCAATGCTTGACGAGAGCAGGCCGAATCTTGATCTCGAAGAACGTCGCATCCTCCGCCGACAGGGGATCCGCGATCGCGACGGAGGCGCCTGGCGCCAGCGCAGCGGCGAGGAGGCATGCGCCGATCAGTAAGCGTTCGGACATCGCGAGACGCTCGGCGGGGATGGAAGGCGAGAAGGGCGCCAGGTCGGCGGAGGAGGCGGGCGGGTCGACGGGCGACATCAAGCAAGCGTGATCCGTCAATCGATTCGCTAATTGTGCCGAACCTGCGCGTTCGAGTAAACGACATTCTTGGTCGAAGCGATCAGCCGGCGGCGCTTCCCCTCGACTGCCTGTCGCGAATGCGCTCCGCCGTCCGAGTATGATTTTGCAAGCAGACCGGATCGACGATGATGATGTCTTGCCTTCGGTCCGCCGCCCCAGAAGAGGTCGCACCCATGATCGACTCGAAGAGGATGACGATCTCCCGTCGGCAGGTCGTCGGCGGCGCTGTCGCCGGCGCAGTCGCCATGACGCTTCCCGTTCCTCGATTCGCTTCTGCGGAAGAACCGGACGACGCCGGCTGGATCGACGCCCACGTTCATGTCTGGAGCCCCGATACGAAAACGTATCCGCTCGCGGCGGGCTTTCAGAAGTCGGATATGCAGCCGGCCTCGTTCACCGTCGAGGAACTGTTCCGACATTGCCGTCCGTCGGGCGTGAAGCGGATCGTGCTCATTCAGATGAGCTTCTACGAGTACGACCATCGCTTCATGAACGAAGCCATCGCCTCCCGCCCGGGCGTCTTCTCCGGCGTGGCGATCGTCGACTGGCATGCAGGCGACGTCGAGAAGCGGATGACGCAGTTGGCGGAGCAGGGTTCGCGCGGCTTTCGTCTGCACGCACGCGGAGGCGCGAAGGAGTGGCTGAACGATGCCGGCATGGCCAGGCTGTGGCGAAAGGCGGATCAGGCTGGCCTCGCCGTCTGTCCGCTGATCGACCCGAGCGAGATCGAATACGTCGACGCCCTGTGCGAGAAGCATCGCGGCGTGACGGTCGTCGTCGACCACTTCGCCCGCATCGGGGTCAGCGGCGAGATCGAGCAGGACGCTCTCGACGCCCTCTGCCGGCTGGCCCGTTTCCCGAAGGTCTTCGTCAAGACGTCGGCTTTCTATGCCCTCGGAAAGAAGCGACCTCCCTACGACGATCTCGCTCCGATGATTCGACGGGTTCTCGACGCCTTCGGGCCGGAGCGTCTGATGTGGGCGAGCGATTGCCCGTTCCAGGTCGAGGGCGACCATACCTACGAGGCGTCGATCGCCCTGATTCGGGATCGACTCGACTTCCTGTCCGACGGTGACCGACGGCAGATGCTGCGCGGCACGGCGGAGAAGGTCTTCTTCAACTGATATGACTTCGATTCATCCCGCCGCGCCGCCTCGCATCGACGTCGAACGTATTCGCGAAGCGCAGCGTCGACTTCGTCCGTACCTGCATTGGACGCCGCTCGTACGGTCGGAAACGCTGTCGCGAGAGTTCGGCGCCGAGGTCCATCTGAAGCTGGAATGCCTGCAGAAAACCGGGTCGTTCAAGCCCCGCGGCGCCTTCAACAAGCTGCTGTCGCTGACGCCCGAAGAGCTTGCCCGCGGAGTCGTCGGCGTCAGCGGCGGCAACCACGCGCAGGGGCTCGCTTACGCCGCTCGCGAGCTTGCCGCGCGGGCGATCATCTGCATGCCGTCGAGCACGCCGCGAAACTACGTAGAAGCAACTCGATCCTACGGCGCCGAGATTCGCTTCGCCGACGACATTCGCGAAGCGTTCGCTTTCGCGCACGAGTTGCATAGAGAGGGGCACGTGCTCGTCCATCCGTTCGACGATCTGCTCGTCGCGGAAGGGCAGGGGACGCTTGGACTCGAAATCCTCCATGACCTGCCGACGACGACGCGAATCTACGTCAGCATCGGCGGCGGCGGACTGATCGCCGGACTCGCAGCCGCCGTGAAGGATCAGAATCCGAACGTCAAGGTGATCGGCGTCGAAACTCGCGGAGCCGACGTGATGGCCCTGAGCGTGGCGGCGAACGAGTTGGTCGAGCTGAGTCAGATCACCTCGATCGCCCGGACCCTGGGAGCGCCGAAGGCAAGCGCGATGACGCTGGAGCACGTCCAACGGCTCGTCGATGAACTGATCGTCGTCGAGGACGACGAGACCCTCGAAGCGCTTACGTTCCTGTTGGAACGGACCAAGACGCTCGTCGAACCCGCGGCGGCCTGCTGTCTCGCCGCCGCGCGCCGCCAGCGCGAGGAAATCTCGCCCGGCGATCAGATCGTGCTTTTGATGTGCGGCGGCAACGTTTCGCTCGCTGATCTCGCCCGGTGGAACGCCGCGCCGAAAGCTTGAGCCTTGGCCGCGCTTTCAGAGGGGGCAACGTCGTTCCGACCCGAATGGCTTGGGGGCCGAAACGTCGACGAATCGCAGGGCCAAAAACTCGTGTTCTAGACTAATGAAAGTTGCGGGACTGCACGCCGAGGGAAGCGAGACCGCCGGCGAGTCGGTCGAGGCGACTGACGACAAGGTGGACGACCGTGTCGCGCCGTTCGACGCGGCCATGGACGATCCAGGCGGCGCTCCTCCGGGCGACCTGCTGATTCTCCTGCCAGGTCCGGGCGTGCAGGATCAGGTTGGCGATGCCGCTTTCGTCCTCGATCGTGACGAAGGTGACCCCTTTCGCGGTTCCGGGGCGCTGCTTGACCAAGACCAGGCCCGCGATTTTCGCATGCTTACCATGCGGCACGTTCAGTAGTTCGGCGTTCGGCAACACGCCGAGCTGCGACAGGGCCTCGCGATGGAAGGCCATCGGATGGGAACGCAGCGAAAGCGACGTGCTGCGATAGTCCTCCTGAACCTCGCGTTCCAGCGGAGTCTCCGGCAGCGCGAAGCAGGCTTCGTCGTCGGTCGCCGATAGGTCGAACAGGCTCGGGCCGTCGGTCTTCGCCGTCTCGGCCAGCGAGTTCCAGAGCGACCGCCTGCGATCCTCTCCCAGCGACCCGAAGACGTCCGCCTCGGCGAGCTTCACCAGTTGTACGCGGGGCAGGCGGGTCCGACGGCGGAAGTCATCCCGCGAGAGGAAGGGCCCCGACCGCCGGGCCTCCTCGATCGATTCGCCCGTCGACTGCGACAGGCCGCGGACCATCCGCAGGCCGAGCCGGAGAGCGTCCCCCTCGATGCGACAGTCCCATCCGCTTTGATTCACGTCCGCCGGAAGGACTTCGAAGCCGTGGCTGCGCAGGTCTCGCACGAGCTGCGCGGGAGCGTAGAAGCCCATCGGCTGACTGTTGAGCAACGCACAGGTGAAGTGCGCTGGATAGTGACATTTGATATAGCAGGAGACGTAGACCAGCAGCGCGAAGCTGGCGGCGTGACTCTCGGGAAAGCCGTACTCGCCGAAGCCGCGAATCTGATTGAACAGGCGCTCGGCATAGTCCTGGTCGTAGCCGTTGGCCAGCATGCCGTCGATGAGTTCGGAGCGGAAGACTTCGATGGCGCCCGAGCGTTTCCAGGCCGCCATGGCTCGCCGAAATTCGTCGGTCTTCGCCTCGCTGAAACCTGCGGCGACGTTGACCAGCCGCATGCACTGTTCCTGAAACAGCGGTACGCCGAGCGTCTTCTTCAGAACCCGTTCGATGGCTGCGTTGGGATAGGTCGCCGCTTCGAGTCCCTCGCGACGACGCAGGTAGGGATGAACCATCTCCCCCTGAATGGGACCCGGTCGCACGATCGCCACCTCGATTACGAGATCGTAGAACTCCTTGGGCTTGAGCCGCGGCAGCATCGACATCTGGGCCCGGCTTTCGATCTGAAAGACGCCCATCGTGTCGGCCTTGCAGATCATTTCATAGGTCGCCGTATCCCCTTCGGGAACGTTCGCCAGCGTGTAGGCCTTTCCCGTCGTCTGCTTCACCAGGTCGAAGCCCTTGCGGATCGCCGTGAGCATGCCGAGCGCGAGGCAGTCGACCTTCAGCAGGCCGATCGCGTCGAGGTCGTCCTTGTTCCATTCGACGATCGTGCGGTTCTCCATCGCCGCGTTCTGGATCGGGCAGAGTTCGTCCAGCCGTCCGCGACTGACGACCATGCCGCCCGTGTGCTGCGACAGATGCCTGGGAAATCCGACCAGATCCTCGACGCAGTAAACGAAGCGGCATCCGATCTCGCTCTGGGGATCGAGGCCCGCTTCCCGGGTCCGGCTCGAAAGGTCTCCCGCATCGTGAAAGCCGTCGGCGTTCTTGGCGATGGCGTCGACCAGATCGAGCGAAAGTCCCAGCGCCTTGCCGACGTCGCGAATGGCCGATCGCGAACGGTAGGTCGTCGTCACGGCGGTCATGCCCGCCCGCTGGCGACCGTACTTGGCGTAGACGTACTGAATCACCTCCTCGCGGCGTTCGTGCTCGAAATCGATGTCGATGTCGGGCGCTTCGTTGCGGGTCTCGCTGATGAACCGGGAGAAGAGAACGTCGATCTGCCGCGGGTCGACCGATGTCACGCCGAGGCAGTAACAGACGACCGAGTTCGCCGCCGAGCCTCTCCCTTGGCAGAGGATCTCCTTCGATCGGGCGAATCGCACGAGGTCATGCACGGTGAGAAAGTAAGCCTCGTAGTTCAGCTTCTCGATCAGTTCGAATTCGACCTTCAATTTTTCGACGATCCCCTCCGGCACGCCCTTCGGAAAGCGACGCTTCGCCCCCTCCCACGTCAGACGCTTGAGATACTCCAGCGGCGACTGGCCGGGAGGAGCGAGTTCCTCCGGATACTCGTATCGCAGCTCGCCCAGCGAGAAGTTGCAGCGATCGGCGAACTGCCGGGCGTTGTCGATCGCCTGGGGCCAGTCGGCGAATCGGCGCACCAACTCGTCGATCTCGTGCAGATGGCGTTCGGCGTTGGGGTCCAGCGCCGCGCCCGCTTCGGCGACGGTCGTCTTCTGCCGCACGGCGGTCAGCACGTCCTGCAGAACCTTGCGAGCGCGAACGTGGTAAAGCGCTCCCTGCGACGCGAGCGGCGCGACGCCCGTTCTGCGCGAAAGGATCTTCAGGCGTTCGAGTTTGACCGCGTCATCGACGCCATGATGCAGTTCGACGAGCAAGCCGAGCCGTTCGCCGAAGAGTTCGCGATAGCGCAAGAGCGCCGCTTCCTCCTCGGACGACACGACGCTCAGAGCAGCAGGCGAAGAAGAGGGTCGCACTTTCGCCGCGGACCGCTGAGGCGAACTCTGTTCCGGAAGGAGCGCCCCGGCGAGGAGTCCGTCGGCGAACTTCGCGACGTCGTCGAACGTGAGCCGGCACTCGCCTTTGGGGGCGTTCGTCCGGCCCACGGTCAGCAGCCGACAGAGGCGTCCGTACGCGGCGCGATCGGGCGCCCACAGGACGAGCGGCGGAGCGTCGACCGGCTGAATCTCGGCGCCGACGATCAGCTTGAAGTCGCGCTTCTTCGCTTCCACATGCGCCCGCACCATTCCCGCGATCGTCGCCCGATCGGTGAGCGCAAGCGCGCCGTAGCCGAGCGCCTGGGCTCGCTCGATCAGTTCTTCCGGGTGCGAAGCGCCTTCCAGAAAGGAGAAGTTCGACCGGCAATGAAGCTCGGTCCACTCGTGAGCGGAACGCGAACCGATCGACGGGTGGTCAGGCGAAGTAGCCATGCAGAAACCACGCTCCATCCTGAAGACGTCGGAAGACCCAGAACCGGGCGCCGGTCGTCGTCTCGACGCGCCAGTAATCCCGCCGGATCGTCTGCCCCCGCCACCATGCCGCCTCGATCCGCTCAGGACCCTCGGCAGCGAGAACCTCATGACGCTTCGCCGAAACGCCGAAGACGTGCGGCGAACCGTCGGGAACGGTCCCGATCACGCGGATGGGCTTCGGCTCGACGAGCAGCCGGATCGGTCGCTGACGGGGCGAGAGCAGGGCAGGGGGCTTGCGCCTGCGGGGCTTCTTCGCCGAGACCGGCACGAGCAGGAACGACCGCTCCGGAACGGGGTCGTCGACCAGAACGGGCCGCACCACGTTCTCCCGCCCCAGACGACTGCCGAGCCGATCGAGCAGTTCGCCCAGCTTCGTGGGATCACGCTGCGAACCGCTGGCGAAGAGATCGCGCTGCCGCGGCAGAAACTTCGCCGTCTCGGTCGCTTCCAGGCGGATCTCGCCGATCGCTCCGCGGACGGGCGAACGTTCCAGTTCCAGAGCGAGCAACCGTGCCAGATCGCGAGGCGAAGCGACCGGCTCGCAGAGCCGCAAGCCCCGCTCGCATGATGCGCCCCCCTCTTCGACGAACGTGCAGCGAAGTTCCACCACGCCCAAGTCTCGCTCGCGAAGTTCGCCGGCCAGACGATCGAGCAGCGCCGCGACAGCCGCGGAAAGCTCCTGCCCCTGGCGGATCGGATACTCCGACGACCACTTCGCGCAGAACTCGGACGCGGAGGCGACTTCCTGCGTCGGCTCGGGCCGGCGATCGAGAAGCTGATCGAGCCGCGTCAGAATCTCCTCTCCGAAGCGGGCTTTGATTGCGTCGCGAGGAATCGCCGCAGCCTGGCGGATCGTGTCGACGCCGAGCTTGCGGAAGGCGAGCGCCGTCTTCTCCGCCAGGCGCAGCGCTTCGACCGGCAGCGCGAGCAGCGGCTCGCGCTCGCCCGGCCGGACCAGCGCCGGCTCGTTCTCCTGCGCGAGGTATCGCGACGCCGCCCAAGATGCGCCGACGCAATCGGCGACCGCGATCCAGACGCGATAGCCGAGTTCCTTTGCGGCGCCCATCACCTCCTGCGCGAGCCGCTCCTCGCTGCCGAAGATCCGCACGACGCCGTCGATCTCCAGAAAGAGGCTCTCGGCGATTCCGTCGTTCTCGACGCTGATCTTCGGCGAGAAGCGTTCGAACCGCTCGACCAGTTCCCTGAGAGCGAGCAGGTCGCCCTGTTCATCCGCTGGCTGAAGCGTCGGAGGGCGGTCGAGCAGGGAAGCCGCTTCGGCGATCGGCATCCCTGCTTTCACGCCCGCCTGCGAAGCGCGTACGCAGCAGTGCTCGACGAAGCGTCCGCGCTTTCCCTTGTCGACGAAGACGAGCAGG
The DNA here is from genome assembly GCF_056501455.1 of Lignipirellula cremea. Lineage (NCBI taxonomy): Bacteria > Pseudomonadati > Planctomycetota > Planctomycetia > Pirellulales > Pirellulaceae > Lignipirellula > Lignipirellula cremea. The sequence goes on along the minus strand of NZ_CM151415.1, from coordinate 1,312,767 downwards.
CAGGAGCCTGCGTCAGGCCGATTTTTCATCGCCTGCGCGTTCGCCGCGACGAGGCGACGCTGGATCGTCCACCGCGGAAACCAGATGCAAAGCGTTCTCGTCATGGGAATCGCTCGTTCGAATCCTTCCGTCGTCGTCGATCTCGAAATCCGCCGAACGACCGGTGATGCCGTCCCGGCTGCGCACGATCTCCAGGCGGTAACGCAGGTCTCCGCCGGTAGGGAGACCGCGCACGGCCACGGCGAAGTCGCACCACGACGGTTGCGAGAGCGTCCGCGTCGATCGCAGCAGGAATCCGATCGTTCCGCCCTCCTCGGCGGAGAGTTGCAGCCGGCGGTACGACCGACCCGGCAGCGTTTCCACTCGACCCCATACGACCGACACGGCAGGACACCGAAGCGCCTGATCGAAGGCCCAAAGCGCCTCGCGATCGTCGGCGGGCCGCACGACGACGATCTCCGTCAGGTCGATTCCCAGCGCCGCCGCGGCGGGCGGAAAGAACGTTCCCTCGCGATCGACGATCGCCAGCGCTCCCCCCTCGGCGGTCGCCTGACAGGCTGCCGCGAACGCGAACGTTCCCCAGCCGCATCCCTCGGTCTCTCCCAGCCATTCGACGAGCGACCCCCGCCGGAGGCCCCCCTCCGGCCACGCCCGGTCGAGTTCGGATCCGCAGGAAACGGTCGCCGCCGAGAACGCGCCCCTTTCCGACCGCGAGAGCAGGGCCTCTCGAAGCGCCGGCAGGCGTTCCGCAGCGGATGACGAGCGTTGGCTTGGCATGACAGGCTCTATCGACCGCTCAGCGTCCCTGACTGAACTTTAGTTCACTGTCTGCTGTCAAGCTAGCGCTTCAGTCGCTTAATGCTCCTGAATGAGGGAAGTCGCTGAGCGAAAGCGTCCCGTCGTATCGCGCCAACTGTCCGAGAGCGTAGCGAGGCTCGTGACAGGGAAGGTCCTCGCGAGCGAGCGATTTCGGAGGAGCGAAAGAAAAACCGAAGCGGCGAGCGACCGAGCAGAGGCGCGCCCCGTCGCGCGGCTGCGGAACGCTTCCCGCCGCGCACGAAAAAAGGCCATCCTTCCCAGGAACGGGAAAGAAGGCCTTCGGAACTCGCAGCGCAACTCAGCAGTATCCTGCCGTCGCGATCAACGCCGCTTTTTCTTCTTCGGCTTCACCGCCTTGACCGCGGCGTCGTAGTAAATCTCTGCGTAGTAGTTGTACGCGTAGGCGTAGTAGAGCGGCTCGATCGCGACCCCGACGTTGGGGTACTGCGGATAGAGCGAGTTCGTCACGTAGCTGTAGATGTTGTACTCGTACTGCCACGAAGCGTTGCAGAGGTCGGCGGCGTTCTTCAGGTAGTCGGAAAACTTCCGCCGCAGGCCCGCCGAACCGTACTCGTAGGCGTACAGCGAGTACTGCTCGCCGTAGTACAGGTAATAGCCCGTTTCCGCGTCGTCGTAGCCGTACGCCAGCGCGATCTGCCGGGCGTAATTGGCGTAAACGTAGCCGTAGTAGTTGTAGTTGAGCGCCTGGTAGCCGAGCTGGTTGAAGCGCTTGATCGCCTTGCTCTGCTTGGCCTCGACGGACCCAGCCGCACAGAAGGCCGTGACCAGCGTCGCGAACGCGAACGCGAAGAACGCCTTGCGGAACATATGCCTCATCCTCGAACAGGACTGCGGGATGCGTCGGCCCTGCCGATGATCGATCCGGCCTATCCGCGTCACGCGAAATCGAAGGGGAACCTGCGTGCCCGAGGACGTCAGCGGGCGCTTGCTGAACAGTCAGAAGACGCACGCGACCGACGAATTCGGACAGGCTCCTGTACCGTAACAAAGCCCTTGTCCGACGCCAGTCTCTCCGCCGCAGTCTCGCGTGCTTTCCCGACCTGCAAAGTCGCCTGGAGTCGCGCTCGCTACACCGCGGAGGGGCGGTCGCGCTCGTACGCAGACCCGAGCGCCGTCGCATCGATCGACGCCTGCGCGATTCGCTCGTAAAACAAGAACGCTCCGGACTCGATTCGAGTCCGGAGCGTCGTACGTTTCCCAAGGTCGGTCTTACGTCAGGTCGATGGCTTCGACCTCCGCGACGAACCGTCCGGCGTCTCCGCCGAGGAACGACGCGACGATCGGGAAGACCGCGTCGCTGAACCCGCCGACGTTCAGCACATCGTCGCGCTCGGGCGCCTGCGTCGTGGCGTAGGGCTGAAGGTCGATGCAGACCAGCTTCGGCTTCGCGTTTCCGAGCCGCCGCTGATTCTGCGCGAACTCCTGCCACTCCGACATGACTCCGGTCGAACCCTGCACGCCCGGCGCGAACGCCCGACCTCCGTAAACCCAGCTCTCGTTGTCGCTCACGAGGATGCATCCCGCGAACTTCCGTCCGCGGTATCGCACGTTCGCTGCGCGAAGCGGAATCGAACAGTCGGTTCCGCCGCCGCCGTACTTCGCCAGCCGCTCGGCCAGGCTCAGGATCGAGTCCGACGGGTCGAACTTCGCGACGTAGGCCTGGGTGTCGAACGGGATCACGACGCTCTCCGGGTTGCGACGCAGGATCGCCGCCGCGAACAGCGCCGCGACGTCGACGCACCGCATGCGGCTCGTCGCGCCTCGACCCCGGTTCCCGGTCACGGCGCTCGCCATCGAGCCTGACGTGTCGAGGCCGATGACGACTGGTCCCGAGAGCGCCGGCACGTTGCCGCAAGCGATCTCGGCGGCCTTGTGCAGGGCCGTCCGGATCTTCTGCGGCACGTCGTCCGACGCGTTCAGGTAGGCCGCCAGGTACTGGTACGGGAACTGCCGCGAACGGCGGATCTCCTCCGCGTCGCCGATCCGATTCGCCACGTAGGTGACCGTCTCGGTTTCGTCGCCCGGCCGTCCGAAGACGCCGTGACGCGCGAGCGTGTTGAGGTTCATCCTGAGCGCCTGCGGACCCATCCGCTTCGCGATCGCCTTCCAGACGAGCGGGCCCTTCGCGGCGTCCGCGAGCAGGTCCCACCGGGCTGAAAGGTTCTCCGCGAAGGCGGCCTGCGCCTCCTCGCTTTCCGCCTGGCGGTAAGCGATTAGTGCACGGACCTCCTGGGGCAGATCGGCCTCGGTCGCCGGCGCCCACTTCTCGACCTCCTTACCGGTCAGCCAGCCGAACAGAGCCCGGCGAGCGTCGTCCTTGGGCGTCGGACGAGCCAGCCGAAGGATGTCGCGCAGGCTCGGATCCGAACCGATCGACGCCGACAGCATCGCTCCGACGGAGGCTTCGTTCAGCCACTTTTGGAACGCCCGTTGCAGGCTGTACGAAAGACTCTTCCGACCGAACTGGCCCGACCGAATCATCTGGAACGCCGTCCGGAGGACGCGACCGTTGTCGACCACTCGCGGGAAGATCTTCCGCGCGAGCGTCGGATTCCGCTTCGACAGCGAGACCAGCAGCGCCGCGGGCATGTCCTTCATGCCGGCCCGCTCGCGAGCATAGATCGCCAGCTTCGCCTGGAAGAGGTCGTCGTCGACCTGCGCGAGCAGCGTTCGCACGCTTTCGAGCTGGCTCTCCGCGTTCGCGTAGTAGACGCCGTTGAAGCAGCCGGTCGCGGCGAGTTGGGCCAGCGCGTGCTTCGCATCGAGCGAGTACGCCGCGCCGCCCGCCTCGTTGACCGCGTTCGCACGGGGCAGAAACGAAAGGGCGTTCGCAAACAGGTTCTTATTGGCCATCATGACCTCCAACATCAAAAACGATCCGACGAGGGAAAGACGCACAGAGCGGATCGTGGGAAAGATGTACTCCGTGCAGGCAGTCGGATCGAAAGGCATACGCGCAGTCGATGCGCACTCGAAGAAAGGCTCGACGAAGTTCGGGGCAGAGCTTCCCGCCTCCCGCGCGGACGCGAGCAGCGGGGCGGGATTCGAACCCGCTGGTACCGATGGACTCCGCTCCAGCAGTCGAGCACGTAAAGGGGACCGACGAAGACGTTCGATCAGAGAATCGGCGCTCTGTCCGCTAAGCTACGACAAGGTCGCGAACGGCCTTGCCGGCGGGACTCGAACCCGCAACCTCCGGCGTGAGTGGCATGTACTCCGATCTGGCAGTCCTTCGTGAGGCGATGATTTCCTCCCGGGTGAACGATGAAATGGCGGCGGCTGCCGCGAGTCGAAAGAGGACCGACGAAGTGGTTCGACTGGAGGAACGGCGCTCTAACAGCCCGTTGATTTTCGCCGTCGTGGCGAAAATCACGCTCGGCAAGTTCGAAACAAGTTTCTCACGCCTCGCAAAACAGCGGCGAAACCGCTGTCTTGGCGCCGCATCCATGCGGCGAGCGCAGTCCGTTGAGAAAATCAACGGACTGCTAATCCTTGAGCTACGCCGCGCTCCCCGAGGGGCGGCGCGCACGGCGGGACTCGAACCCGCAACATCCGCTTCCATGTACTCCGTTCGGGCAGTCGGTCCTGCGTCGAAGGCGTCGCAGATGCGATCCGCCGAAGTGCGTCGGGCAGGATTCGAACCTGCATAGCCCGAAGGCGACTGCTTTACAGGCAGCGAGGCTCGCCCATGCCCAGCCGACGCGATAGGAAAGTTGTTTGCAGCACGTCCCCAAGGATTCGAACCCTGACCGACCGGGTTGGAACCGGTCATGCTTCCGTTACACCAGAGACGCGTGAGTTCGCGATACGAAAAAGGCCCGGCATCTGACGGACGCCGGGCCTCGGTGGCGCTTGCGGTTCTACGACCGCGTCACCAGCGAATCCTCTGCGTCACGAAGCGATCCAGCAGCGATCGCCGCCAGGATTCGCTTCGCCCGGTATAGGTCGTCAGAAGCATCGGTCGCCGGTTCGTCGTCGAGGTTCGCGTGCGGAAGAAACGTCGCTGAGAAAGGGACGTGAAGTAACGCCGCACGTTCGCGCACGTCGCCAGAATTCTTCGATGAATTCGCGACCGAAGCGACGCAGGATCAGGCGTCGGCCAGAATGCCGGAGATCGGCTTCGCGCTCCCCGCGACGCCGGTGAGGCGCTCCGGGCGTCCGCTGACCTCGAACGACAGCGCTTCATGATCCAGGCCCAGCGCGGCCAGGATCGTCGCGTGCAGGTCGCGAAAGGGAAGGGGACGTTCGACCGCCATCAGGCCGATCTCGTCGGTTGCGCCGATCCGCTGCGGCCGGACTCCGCCGCCTGCGAGCCAGACCGTGAAGCCGGCGGCGTTATGCTGACGTCCGCTCGCCCCTTGCAGCATGGGCGTTCGTCCGAATTCGCTGGCCCACACGACCAGCGTCGAGTCCAGCATGCCCCGCTGCTTCAGATCGCTGAGCAGCGCGGCGATCGGTCCATCCGTGCATCGTGCGCGCGGCACGTGATTGGACTTCAGGTCGTCGTGTGCGTCCCAGCCGTTCTTCTCCGCCATGTCGTAAAGCTGCACGAAGCGAACGCCCTGTTCCACGAGCCGCCGCGCGAGCAGGCACTTCCGCCCGAACCCCGCAAGCTGCTCGTCGGCATCGTCGACGCCATATGACGATCGGGTTTCGGCCGTCTCGCGATTCAGATCGCCGACGTCGAGGGCTGCCGCCTGCATGCGATAAGAGAGCTCGTACGCGGCGATGCGCGCGTCCAGGTCGTCGTGGCCCGGATGACGTTCCCGATGGGCCAGATTCAGATCGCGAAGCAGGTCGAGCGTCGCCCGTTGACCGGCCTCGAACTCCGGCGGCGGCGTCAGGTCGAGAACCGGCGTCCCCTGATCCCGTAGTCGTGTCGGTTGAAAGACGGTCGGGAGAAAGCCGTTCGAATAGTTCGCCGATCCGCCCAGAGGTCCCGCGTCGAAGAGCGCAACGTAGCCGGGCAGATCTTCGCTTTCGCTTCCCAGACCGTAGGTGATCCAGGAGCCCAGGCTCGCCTTGCCGGCGCGGACGTCGCCGGTGTGAAGCTGGTAGCTGGCCGGGGCGTGATTGTTCGACTCGGCCTGCAACGAGTGAATGAAGCAGAGATCGTCGACATGCTCGGCCACCCGCGGCCAGAGCTCGCTGACGTGCATCCCGGACTGGCCATGCTGCGAGAACTTGAACGGACTGGCGAGCAGTTCGTCCTTGCAGCCGTGAAAAACGTTCGCGTGCCGCGAAGCCTCGACCGCCTTGCGCAAACTTTCGGGAACCGGCTGGCCGACCAGCTTCTGCAGCTCCGGCTTATAGTCGAACGAATCGACGGGCGACGGTCCGCCCACCATGAACAGGAAGATGACCGACTTCGCCTGCGCGGGGAAGTGCGGCGCTCGGGCCTGCATGGGCCGCAACGGGTCGACGGCGACTCGCTTCTCGGCGCCGCGGCTCTGCGCTTCCATCGCCGCCAGGGCGAGAGCGCCGAATCCGGCGCCGGCTCCGTAGAGAAACCCGCGGCGCGAAAGATTAGGAGGGGCAGGCATCGGCATTGCGTTATAGTAACGAGCGGCTTCCGCGACCGGCAAGCGAAACGCTTCTGACGCTCTGCTCTCCCCCTGTCGGCTATGGACCGAGCGCTGCTGCAACTCGCTCTCGCCGCGATCCTGGCGCTCTGTCTGACGGCGCCGGCTCGCGGCTATGAATCGCACGATCGCCGATTTCGCGACGCGGTCTGGCCGCTGCTCCTGCAACGCTGCGTCGGCTGCCACGGACCGGAACAGCAGGAGGGCGATCTGCGGCTCGATTCGCGCGACGCCGCGGTGCGGGGGGGCGCTCAGGGCGCGGCGATCGTTCCCGGGAACGCGGTCGAGAGCCTGCTGATTCAGGCGGTTCGTCACGCGACCGACGAACTGGCGATGCCGCCCAAGGAGAAGCTGTCGGATCGCGAAATCGCCGCGCTCGAAGCCTGGATCGCCGAGGGCGCTGCCTGGCCCGCGATCGACGTTCCGGCCCCCTCCGTCGTATCGGGCGAGCGCATCGGCAACGCGTGGGAGGACGATCGTAACCCGATCGTGCGAATTTTCCGGGGCGAGCGACTCGACCTCTGGTCCCTGCGACCGATCGTGCGTCCTGCGACACCGACTCCGCGAAATGCCGCCTGGGTCAGGAACGACGTCGATCGCTTCGTCGCCTCCCGGTTGGAAGCCGAGGGCCTGTTTCCGAGCGAGGAGGCTGACCGCCGGGCGTTGATCCGGCGCGTGACGTACGACCTGATCGGACTGCCTCCCTCGGCGGGTGACGTCGAGGCGTTCGTGTCCGATCCGCGAGAGGACGCGTACGAACGGCTGGTCGAGCGATTGCTCGCCTCGCCTCGGTACGGCGAGCACCAGGCGCGATGGTGGCTCGACGTCGTGCGATACAGCGACAGCAACGGCTTCGACTGGGACGAGTATCGCCCCCGGGCATGGCTCTTCCGCGATTACGTCGTGCGATCGTTCGACGACGACAAACCGTTCGATCGTTTCGTGACGGAACAACTCGCCGGCGACGAACTGCTGTCCGGCCCGCCTGCGAACGAGGCGGGGCGCGACGCGCTGCTGGCGACCGGGTATCTGCGGATCGGGCCGCAGGACAACTCGGCGAGCCTGTTCAACGAAGAGAGCCGGGCGCATCACGAATGGATGTCGGATCTGACGGAGACGACCGCCAGCGCCTTTCTGGGCCTGACGATGTCGTGCTGCCGGTGCCACGACCATAAGTTCGATCCGCTCTCGCAGGCGGATCACTTTCGACTGCGGGCCTTCTTCGAGCCGCTGAAATACGCCGACGACCTTCCGACGAATCTGGCGGCGGAGCAGGCCGCCATCCGTTCGCACAATGACAATCTCGATCGGCGGATCGAAGCCTTGGAGAGCGAGCGGAAGGCGCTGCAGGAGAGCGTCCTCGAGCGGGCGACCGCCAAGAAGCGGGAGCTCCTTTCGCCGGAGGATCGGGCGCTCCTCGATCAGCCCGACGATTCCCTCTCGGAGGAACAGAAGTCGCGACGCGCTGAACTCGCGAAGCAAGTCGCTCCCAGCGACGACGAACGAAACGCCGCCAGGACGGAACGAGAGACACAAGACGAAGCAAGACTTTCCGGCGAGATCGATTCGCTCAGGAAGCAGAGGCGATCCTTCGACTTCGCGCTGCTCGCGACCGATCAGCGGGACGCGCCGCGGGCGACGCACATTCTCTACCAGGGGGATCACAAGTCGCCACGGGAGGAGGTCGCGCCTGGCTTCGTGTCGATCCTCGATCCGAACGCCGCCGCGATCGTATCGTCCGCGGGAGAGACGCACGGACGGAGGCTCACGCTGGCGAAGTGGATCGCGTCGCCGAACAACCCGCTGACCGCGCGGGTGTTGGTCAATCGCGTTTGGCAGCAGCATTTCGGAAGGGGGCTCGTCGCGACGCCGAACGATTTCGGCCTGGCCGGCGCGCGGCCGACGCATCCGGAACTGCTCGACTGGCTGGCGACGGAGTTCGTCGCGAACGGCGGGTCGATCAAGCGCCTGCACTACCTGATCGTGACCAGCGCCGCCTATCGGCAGTCTTCCGCAGCGTCGCCCGATGCGAAGGGCCGGGACCCCGATAACGAACTTCTCGCGCGGCAGGCGATGCGACGACTGACGGCGGAGCAGCTTCGCGATTCCCTGTTGGCCGCGTCGGGCCTGCTGAACGGCAAGACCGAGGGAGCGCCGGTCTGGCCCGAGCTGCCCAGCGAAGTTCTGCAAGCCAACCCGGCGTTTCTCGACGACAACGCCGAAAAGACGAAGGGGTGGTACCCGTCGCCAGACAACGAACAGAACTGCCGCAGCCTGTTTCTGGTTCAGAAGCGGACGGTGCGGATTCCGTTCCTGGAGACGTTCGACCTGCCGGAGAACGCTGCCTCGTGTGCGCAGCGCAACGTCTCCACGGTCGCGCCGCAGGCGTTCGCGCTGCTTAATTCTCCGCTGGCGTTGAAGGCGGCGAGGGCCTTCGCCGAACGCGTCCAACGCGACGCCGGCGCTTCGGCGGAGGATCAAGTCCGCGCGGCCTTTCGCCTGGGGCTGCAACGCCCTCCGTCGGACGAAGAACTGGCCCTGTCGACGGCCTTCGTCGAGCGTCACGATCTGACGGCGTTCTGCCGCGCGATGCTGAACCTGAACGAGTTCGCCTACTTGGAGTAGGCGGCCAGGTCGCCGGGTCTCGAAGTCGAGAGAACGATTCCGAAGTTTTTCCCGCTTTCCGTGTCGCGACTCGGAATCGACGGCGAGTTCCCTGATGACGACTGCCGAACGGGCGGTCCACGACCTAAGGCCGCTCTTCCCGGTCTGCTCATCAGGGGTTCTGCGATGCGGGTACGTTTTCTCTTCTCCCTGGCGATCGCGTCGCTCGTAGCGGCCGTCGCCGTCTCTTCGTCCCAGGCTCAGGAATGGCGGGTTCTGCCGAGCGTCCTTTCCGTCGAGCAATGCAGCCATGACGGACGCGTCGCCACGGGGCGGCTGAATGTGGGCGGCGGCGACTTTCATGCTTTTCGTTTCACGCCCGACGGCGGCATCGAGGACCTTGGCGTCCTCGCAGGAGGCTCCAAGAGCGGCGGCATGGCGATGGACGCCGACGGCAGCGTCATCGCCGGCATCGCCGACGACGGCGCGGACGACAAAGCCTTTCGCTGGCACGGCGGAGCGCTCCTCGACATCGGGACGCTGGGCGGACCGTCGGCGACGGCGCGGTGGGTGAACGCGGACGGTCTGACGATCGTCGGCGACGCGATGATCAACGCCGTGGACATGCATGCCTTCGTCTGGCGGGCGGATGCGGGCAAGATCGACCTCGGCACGCTGGGAGGCGCGAATTCAGCGGCGTCGCACTGCTCGGACGACGGAATGACCGTGCTCGGTCTTTCCGAAGATGCGGTCGGCGACTTCCGGACGTTCGTCTGGTCGGACGTCGCCGGCATGCAGGACGTCGGAGATTTCGGCGGCGCCTTCACGATCCCCGCCGCGCTGTCGGCCGACGGTTCGACCGCCGTCGGCGCCAGCTTCGACGGCGGCGGCGTGCCGATTCCGTTTCGCTGGACCGAGGCGGGCGGGTTGGAGGTCCTCGGGTCGCTCGGCCCGGGGGCAGGCGCCGCATTGTGCGTCTCGACCGACGGCAGCGTCGTTTCCGGCTACTCGGCGACTGCCTCAGGAATGCGGGCGTTTCGCTGGACCGAGGACGAAGGGATGAAGAGCCTCGGCACTTTCGGCGGTGACGAATCGATGCCCGAGGCGATGAGCGCGAAGGGCGATTACATCGTCGGACAGGCCCAGCGTCCCGACGCGAGCTTCGACGCGTTCCTGTGGCGACCGCAGCATGGCAAAAAGGAACTGAAGTGGGTCATCGAGCGGTCGCTCGACATCGACCTCGACGGCTACCGCATCGAGAGTTGCGATGCCCTGTCGCGCAACGGCCGTCGGATGTACCTCACGGTCGAGCGACCCGACGGCACGATGCGATCGTTCTACGTCGAACTGACCCCTCGCAAACGAATCGCGAAGGATCGCTGGCAGGCGCCCTACATCGCGGAGCATACGAACGCGGCGCTCGCCTACGCTCAGCTCGCGCAGGAGTACGACCCCGGCTCTGCAGCGAGCGAGTACGCCTTTCAGTACGCCCAGTACGGAAAGATGTACGGAGATGCCGCGAACAAGGTCCGTGCGGACTACTACGACAAGAACAAGAAAATGAACGCCTACCTGTCGCTGCGGTACTCGCAGTACCAGATGGAGTATTACGCCTTCGTCAACGCCTACTACTACGGCGCCCAGTCGGGAGCGCCCTACGCCGCGGGGACGGCGAACTACGCCTACCAGGCGATGACCTACCTGGCGACCGAGTTCGAGTGACGGGCGAGCGCCCAGCGCGAGGCCTGCAAGGAAGAGGTCGGAACGCCCGTCGTTCCGGCCTCTTTTCGTTCTTCAGGCGAACTGGATCGAGGCGAATTCAGGGAGCCTCGACCCAAGTCGCATCGTGGAGCGTGACGCGGCGTCCGGAGGCGTCGTCGACGGTCTCCGTTCCGGCGCCCTGCTGAAAACGGAGCAGAGCGAGCGTCGCAGGCGTCGTGCCCCATTCTGCGGGATCGGCGACGGTCGGCTCGGGAGCCCGGACGCCGCGAGAGATGCGTACGGCTCGAATCTCTCCCGCGAAGAAGCGATCGGCCTGATCCGCCGGCAGTCGACCTTGCGGAACGCCGCCGATGAACAGGCCCGGCGAAGTTTGGGGCAGCACGAACTCCGCATTCGTCGCAGGAACCTCGACTCCGTCGACGAAAAGCCGCAGACGCTCGCCGTCCCAGGCGCCGGCGATATGCGAGAACCGATCGAGCGGCGCCGGTTCCGCAGCCTGAAGCAACTGCGACATCGCCCCCGTCTGCTTGGCGACGCCCCAGCGACCGTCGGCGCTAAGGTAGAGCGCCATCCAGTCGGGGCCCATCCAAGAGATGAGGTTCCCGTTCTTCGCGCGATCGGGCCGCGCCATCGCCTCGATCGTCGCCGGCTGATCGGGCGTGTCGCGAAAGTCGTCGACTTCGACATAGCTCGCCTCGCCATCGAACGAAAGCGCGTTCCGCTCGGCGGCGACGACCGGAACCGGCGGGTCTCCTCCTGCGTTGCCGCGTTGCGAGTAGATGCCCCACGCGATCGCGCCCGTGATTAGCAAGAGCGCCAGCAGAGCGGCCGCCCAGGCCTGCGCTCGGATCGACGGCGCCGCTCCGCCGGTCGAGCGGTCGAGTAAGCGGGGTCGATTCGACGCTCCTCCTCGCTGGTTGACGATCGGGCCAGCCGGTTCCGGCCCGCGAGCGAGAAAGCCTTCGATCGCCTCGATGACCTGGGTCATCGACTCGAACCGTTCGTCAGGTCGCCTCGCCGTTAACCTCGCGTAGATCATGCGAAGTCGGTCGGCACGATCGGGCGACAGATCGAACCCCGGCAACGTCGGCGGCGGTTCGGTCGCGTGAGCGATGAGGACGTCGATCGTCGTTTCGCCGCGGAAGGGCGGTTTGCCGACGAGCAGGTAGTGCAAGGTGCAGCCGAGCGAATAAACGTCCGCTCTTCCGTCCGCCCGGCGGGAGTTGCGGGCCTGCTCCGGCGCGACGAAGGAGGCCGTCCCCAGAAAGGCTCCGCTCGAGGTCAGCGGTTCGACCCAGTCCTCGTCGTCAATCGCGACGAATCGGCTCAGCCCCAGATCGAGAACCTTGACCGTTCCGTCATTCGTCAGGAAAAGATTCCCAGGTTTCACGTCGCGATGGACGAGTCCGCGCGCGTGAGCGTATTCCAGCCCTCGCGCAGCCTGGAGCACATAGTTCAGGGCGACCTCGACGGGGAGCGGACCGTCGCGGCGAACCAGTTTGGAGAGGTCGATTCCTTCGAGGTACTCGGTCACCAGCCAGCGCCGGCCCTTCTCTTCCCGCGCGTCGAACGCGACGACGACGTTCGCATGATGCAGCCTCGCCGCCGCCCGAACCTCCCGCTCGAACCGTTTCGCCAGATCCTTCTGCGACAGCCACCTCGATTGCAGCGCTTTAATCGCGACGACGCGGCCCATGTGCCGATGGACGGCCTTGTAGACCGTTCCCATCCCGCCCGCGTCGAGCTTCTCGAGCAGGCGGTAGTCGCCGACGTCGTCTCCCTCCTCCGGCTCATGGAATACCGCCAGGGGCGCGTCGCTTGGCGCCTGCGGCTCGCTTTCGACTGACGCTTCGTTCGCCGGCTCCCGATCTATCGCCGTCGATCGCGTCGAGATTCTCGTCAGTTCGGGAAAGCGATTTCGATACTCGTCCGCCGAGACGCGCTCGCCGCCGTCGCCGCGTCGTTCGATCTCGATCGCCACTAGCTCCCGCAGCGCCGCCGCACGCAGGCGGTCGGGCACGTCCCGCAGCGCTTCCTCGATGGCGAGCGGCCGGCCCGATCGCCACGCCTCTTCGAAGCGATCGCACGCTCGCTCGATCTCGAACGCGTCCGCCTCCGGCAAATCGCCGACGAGGCCTGCCGGAGGTTCCTGTTCGCGCTCGTCGGAACGACTCATAGCAGTCGTTTTTCCCAAAGTCGGCGAACGAGCGCCAGCTTCCGCTCGATCGTTCGACGCGTGCAGCCCGCGCTCGCCGCGATGTCGGGCGTCTCGTGACCTTCCATCCTCGCGAGGACGACCTGCTTGAGCAGCGGATCGCCCGCTTCGTCGAGAGCGATCATCAAGTGCGCGAACTCTTCCGCGATCTGCGCCGCCAGTTCGGGCGTCGGCTCCGAAGCGACGATTTCTTCCAGGCATTCCGGGGTCAGGCGGCTCGCTGCTTCATGGCCGACGGCGCCGCCGCGCTTCTGCCGATTCTCGCGGCGAATATGGTCGCCCGATTTGTTCGCGACGATAGCGATGAGCAGGGCCCAGAGTCCGTCGCGATCGGCGACCCTCGGAAAGCGACCCTCCTGGGCGCCGAGACAGAAGCTCTTGAAGGCGCTCGCGGCGACGTCCTCTTCGTCGCCGATTCGCTTCGCGGAGCCCTCCAGCTTTCGCCGAGCCAGACCGACCATCCGCAGGAAAAACCGCTCCCACAAGCGCTGCACGGCCAGTTGATCGCCCTGACGGAGACCTTCGACCCACAGCGTCACCGACTCGAGCGAGGAGACGCCGGTCGCCGTATCTTCCGAGCGGGCGTCCATCGGTCTGGTTCGTAAGTCGAGAGAGGAGAAGCGACGAGCCGCCGGGGCGGGGAAACCCTGCGGGAATTCATTCTACCTCGCCCCTCGCACGGGGGCATTCGTTCGCGTCGGGTCGTCGAAAGCGACGGCGCGCCTAGAATGCCGTCGACAGGAGGTTCCTACGCATCGAAAGCCTGACCATGACCATCGCTGACGCATCGCCTCCGACGGCTTCTGCCGAGCTTGCCGTCGTCGACGGGCTGGCCGGATCGGCGCCGTGGCTCCCGCATCAGTGGGCGGTCGCCGGCGTTATTTCGGCGTCCGCGATCTTCGTACCCCTCCCGTTCGTCGACGATTACCTGCAGTCGAAGTGCCATCGCTTCGCCGTCCGGAAGTCGCTCCAGGCGCACGGCAGGGAGTCGGAAATCGACCGGTTCGAGCCGTACTATGACGGCGCGGGCGGGTTCTTTTCCGGCTTGGGGAGCGCGGCGCTGCGGGCCCCATTGAAGCTGGCTCTGTTTCCGATTCGCAAGCCGCTGCGACTCATCCGGTCGGTAAGGGACGTGCCGCTGGAAGTCATCCGCACGATCCTGCTCGGCCGGGAAGTCGATCGTTTTCTGAGCGCCAGGCGAAGGGCGACGAACGGAACGCCGGCTCCTGCCGCGGATCGGGAGACCATCGCCGACCTTCGCCGCGCCTTCGATCGGGCGTTCGCGCGGATGGACTTCCGCGTCCTCCGCGCGGCGACGAAGGACGCCTTCATGGCTTCGACGCGTATGCTTGCCGCCGTCGTCGCGGCCAGGCGACGACGCTCTCCGGAACAAGGCGAACTTCTGAACGAACTCGAAAAGGATCCTGCCGTGGTGGCGGAAGCGGCGAAGGTCGAGGCGCAAATGGCCAGACCGGAGATCCTGAGCCTGTTCCGCGAGTTCGATGCCCGCTTCGAGCGGGAGTTCCAGGAAGTCCGCGAGCAGCGCCTGGCTCGCGAAGCGTCGCGCTGACGTTGACCGCGCTGGAAGCGCACGGGTTCGGAGGCGTCCAGACGATTCCGGCGGAACAAGTTCGTGCGCGAAACGGTCGATCGCTGCTCGCCGCTCGGAACGGAATCCCCGAGCGTCAGGTTCTCCGGCCGCATCGAGCGCTGTCGGTATCTCGGTCGCTTCGCTGCGCGAAAGAATCCTGCTGGAGATTCAGGCGGTGGCAGCAGGGAAAGTTCCTGGCACAGAACGGCTTCGCTGGCGCGAAGCTTGCTTTCAAACGAAGGGACGCCGCCCGCGCTCGTTTAGCGACAGCGGTATTCGTCCCCGGATTCGAGAAGAAGGCCCTGCGATGTATCACCACGTCAAGAAGCTCATGTACACGGTTCGAGTCGATGAACCGAATCCCGTCTTCGGCAACATGCTGCTGGAGCAGTTCGGCGGCGCCAACGGCGAACTGGCCGCGGCCATGCAGTACACCATTCAGGGGCTCAACTGCGACGATCCGGCGCGGAAGGACCTGCTGATGGATATCGGCACCGAAGAGCTGAGCCATCTGGAGGTGATCGGCATGCTGACGCGGCTGCATCTAGCGCCGATGAAGACGCGCGCCTCGGCCGCCGAAGCTAACCCGCTGATCGCGGTCATCGGCGGCGGCGGGGTGAGTCTCAATAACTCGCAGGGAAATCCCTGGACCGCCGACTACCTCAAGGTCAGCGGCCAACTGGAAGTCGATCTGCGGAGCAATATTGCCGCCGAGGCTCGCGCGAAGATTACCTACGAGCGGCTGATCCAGTACACGGACGACGCCGGCACGATCGATGCGCTGAACTTTCTGATGACGCGAGAGATCACGCACATGAAGGCCTTCGGGATCGCGCTCGAATCGATGGGCCTGGGTCCGCTCGAGATCGGTAAGCTGCCGCCCGATCCCGAATTCGTGGACAAGTTCTTCAACGACTCGACCGGATCGGGCGAGATGGGCGAAGACCTGACCGGCCCGTGGAACACCGGGGGCGATTGGGAAAAGATCGACAATCCGGCGTTCGAGGGAATTCGCAACCGCTGACGTCCCTCCGGCAGCGCGAGTCCGGAACAGCGCAGCGGCGGGCGGCGGAACTCGCTCTCGGATCATGGCGACGACGCCGTTGCATCAGCGAAGGCGTCAGGGGACGATAGATCTCTCCCCTCTTCGCACGCCCCGCCGCTTCTCGCCATGACTCGCTTCTCTCTCGCGGGATGGATACTCCTCGTATCCGGCCTCGTCCCGGTCGTGCTCCGCGGCGCAGAACCTGTCGCGTTCGACGCGCTGGCAGCAGATTTCGACCGCTCGATAAGACCCCTGCTTGCGCGCTACTGCCTGGATTGTCATGACGCCGCGAACAAGGAGGGCGAACTCGACCTGGAGCGCTACGCTTCGTTCGCCGCGCTGCGAGCCGATCCCGCTCCCTGGCAACTCGTCGCGCAGCTTCTCGAATCGGGCGAGATGCCGCCCGAGGATGCCGATCAGCCGACGAACGAGGAGCTTCTCGCGCTTCGAGGCTGGGTCGATCGATTCCTCGACGCCGAGGCCCGATCGCGTGCCGGCGATCCGGGACCGGTCGTACTCCGCCGGCTGAATAATGCGGAATACGGCTATACGATCCGCGATCTGACGGGCGTCGCGGAACTCGATCCCGGCCGCGATTTTCCGCCCGACGGCGCCGCGGGCGAAGGCTTCACGAACACGGGCCAGGCGCTCGCGATGTCTCCGGCGCTGGCGGAAAAGTACTTCGCCGCGGCGAAAGATGTCGCTCGTCATGCCGTGCTGCTGCCTGACGGCATTCGCTTCTCCCAAGGCGTCAGCCGCGAAGACTGGACCGAAGAATCGCTTAGGCGGATCCGCGAGTTCTATCGGTCGCGGTCCGCGCCGATGCAGAGCGCCGAAATCAACCTGCAGGGACTCGTGTGGGAATCGGCCGACGGCGGGAAGCTTCCGCTCGCTTCGTACTTCGAGGCGACGATCGTCGAGCGGGAGGGGCTCGCTGCCGGAACGAAATCGTTCGCGGAGGTCGCGGAGAAACGCGGTCTGAGCGAACGATACCTGACGACGCTATGGAACGAGCTTAACGACGAAGCTCCTTCGCCGACGCTCGATCCGCTTCGCCTTCGCTGGCTTGCTGCCGGTCCGTCAGACGCTGCGACGCTGGCGAACGAGGTCGAAGGTTGGCAGCGGGCGCTCTGGAAGTTCAATCGCGTCGGTCATCTGGGGCGGGTCGGCGGGCCGACCTCCTGGATGGAACCGCAAAGCCCGCTCGCTGCACGAACGGAGATCCGCCTTCCGCTCTCCGGCGGAGAGGGCGAGTTCGTGACGATCTACCTCGCCGCGACGCCGGCGTCGGTCGGCGAATCGGCGGTCGTTCTTTGGAATCGTCCGCGTCTCGTCGGAAAGGACCGTCCCGAGTTGCCGCTGCGCGATCTGCGTTCCGCGGTCGCTCGCTTCGAGGCGTTCCGCGACCGGAGCTTCCGCAATGCAGGCCGATGCTTCGCGGCGATCGACGAGGCCCTGGCAACTGACGACGCAGAGATCGACATCCCGGCGCTCGCGAAGTCGCATGACGTTCGAGAGGAGGAGTTGGCCGCGTGGCTCGAACTGACGCAGGTTCGCGTCGCGGAGACGCCGATCGCGGGCCGTTTCGAGACGCCGCTGCCGGTCGGCGACTACGCCTTCGTTCGCGGATGGGGCCGACCCGAGACGCCCAGCGCCCTGGCGAACGCGTCGGATCAGGAGGTTCGCATTCCCGGCACGCTGCCCGGACGATCGGTCGCCGTGCATCCTTCGCCCGATCAGGATGCCGGCGCCGCCTGGCGAAGTCCCGTCGACGCGACCGTTCGCATCTCCGGCTTCGTACGCGACTCGCACGATGCCTGCGGCAACGGCCTTAGCTGGCGAGTGGAACTCCGTCGCGGAAAGCAGCGGTTCGCCCTCGCCTCCGGAGCGCTCGCCAGCGGGGAAGCGACTCCGTTCGGACCCCTGGAACGTATCGTCGTGCGACGCGGTGACGTGGTGGCGATCGTGGTCGGAGCCCGCGACAAGGATCACGTCTGCGATCTGACCGGGATCGACCTCAAGATCGTCGACGCTGCGTCAGAGCGGACCTGGGACCTTGCTGCGGATTTGACGACCGAGGCGAAGCCGGAGAACCCGGCGCCCGATCGCTTCGGGTCCGCCGACGTCTGGCATCTGTTCGCCGAGCCGGCCGGCTCTGCTTCGCCTGAATCTGGCGACGCCATCGGCAACGATGCGCTGTCCCGCTGGCTGCTTGCGGTCGATCCTGAGGGCCGACGGGCTACCCGGGAGTCGCTGGCGAAGCTCTTCGCCGAGGGACCGAAGGAGGCGACGCCGGACCCGGAACGCAAGCTCTACGAGCGCTTCGCCTCGTACGCCGGACCGTTGTTCGCGTTTTCCCTGAAGGCAATGCCTCTCGACGAGAATCCTTCTTCCGTCGAGAACGAGCTCGAATGGGGGCTCGATCCTTCGATGTTCGGCAAGCTGCCGGACGGATCGCCCATCGAAGGAGAAGCCGTGGCGATCCAGGTTCCCTCCGTGGTCGAGATCCGACTGCCGAGAGCGCTCGTCGACGGGTACGAGTTCGTAGCGGAAGCGTCAGCCCTGCCGAGCAACGAAGTCGCCGTCCAGGTGCAGGCGACCCTCACTCCGCCGATCGCGCCGCCCGTTCTGCGGTCGGGTCAGCCTCTTCTCGCCAGCGAGGGAAGCGCCGCGTGGAAGGCGATCGAAGCCGATCTCTCGCGGTTCCGCGATCTGTTCCCGGCGGCGCTCTGCTACACGAAGATCGTGCCGATCGACGAAGTCGTCACGCTCCGATTGATTCATCGCGAGGACGAGCCGCTGCAGCGGGCGTTGCTGTCACCGGAGGAGATCGCCTGGCTCGACCGGGCGTGGGAGGAACTCCGCTTCGTTGGGCAGGATGCGATCCGACAGGTCGACGCGTTCGAGCAGTTGATGGAGTACGCATCGCAGGATGCCGACCCCTCCGTCTTCGCGCCGCTGCGAGGTCCGATCAACGACGCGGCGAAGGCGTTCGAACGAAGACTGACGGATGCGGAGCCGGTGCACGTCGCCGCCGCGATCGACTTCGCCGAAGGTGCCTGGCGTCGTCCGCTCTCCGACGAAGAGAGGAAGCGACTGCAGGGTCTGTACGATCGCCTGCGCGCCGAACAGACGCCGCATGACGAGGCGATCCGCACGCTGTTGGCCCGAATCCTCGTTTCGCCCGCGTTCCTCTATCGACTGGAACAGGCGCCGCCTGGCGAAGACGCACAGCCGGTCGACGAGCACGAACTGGCGGTGCGGCTGTCGTACTTTCTCTGGTCGTCCCCCCCGGACGATGAACTTCGGCGGAGCGCCGCCAGCGGAACGCTGACCGACCCCGAGGAACTCGTCCGCCAGATGCAGCGGATGCTGCGGGATGATCGCGTGAGTCGGCTGGCGAAGGAGTTCGCGTGCCAGTGGTTGCATGTGCGGGACTTCGCGACGTCCGACGAGAAGAGCGCCGTCGCGTTTCCTGAATTCGCCGAACTGCGGGACGACATGGCGGAGGAGCCGTCGCGCTTCTTCACGGACTTTTTCAGGCAGGATCGTCCGATCGAGTCGATCTTCGACGCCGATGCGGTCTTCGTGAACCGCCCGCTCGCGCAGCATTACGGGATAGCCTGGGAAGGCGCCGACGACGCTCCCGAGGAGGAGGCCGATTGGCGACGCATCGAGGGAGCGAAAGCCTACGGAAGGGGCGGCATTCTCGGGATGGCGTCGGTCCTGGCGAAGCAGTCGGGCGCGTCGCGGACGAGCCCCGTGCTCCGTGGCACGTGGGTCAGCGAAAGCCTGCTCGGCGAACGGTTGCCGCGTCCGCCGAAAGGCGTTCCGCCGCTGCCGGAGGAAACGCCCGCGGGACTGACGGAGCGCGAACTCGTCGCGAAGCATGCCGAGGACGCCGCGTGCGCGAAGTGCCACGTCCGGATCGATCCCTTCGGCTTTGCGCTGGAAGGCTACGACGCCATCGGGCGCCGCCGTGATCGCTACGCCGAAGGTCAGCCGATCGACGCCTCGGCGCAGCTCGTCGACGGGACGCAGTTCGTCGGGGCGGAGGGTCTCCGCGACTATCTGCTGGGAGAGCGACGCGACCAGGTTCTGCGTCAGTTCTGCCGCAAGCTGTTAGGCTACGCTCTCGGGCGCAGCGTGAGACTCTCCGACGAACCGCTGCTGGACGAAATGCTTGCCAACCTCGATGCGAGGGAAGGCCGAATCTCCGCCGCGATCGAGACGATCGTCCTGAGCGAGCAGTTCCGCACGATTCGCGGTTCCGACTGGACCGATTGACCCGAACGCCGCGCGCTACGCATCCGATCCGAACGACGACCCAGGATTCAGCTCCTTACGAAGCGAGCCTCGCCATGATCCCCTTCAGCCGCCGCAGGTTTCTTCATGGGCTCGGCGTCTCGATGGCGCTTCCCTGGATGGAGTCGCTGCCCGTCTGGGGCGCTCAAGGCGACGGATCCGAGGCGCCGGTCCGTTTCGCCGTGCTCTTCGCGGGCAACGGGTTCCATAAGGAATGGTGGGCCCGCGGCTCGGGCCGCGAGATGGAGTTGGGCCAGGTTCTCGCGCCGATCAGCGACTTCCGCGAGAAGGCGCTCTTCATTCAGGGCCTGCGCAACGAGGAAGCCCTGAAGGGGAACATTCACAGTTCGCAAACCGGCAACCTGCTCTCCGGCGCTCCGCTGGCGTCAGGCGGAGATATCCGCTCCGGCACCAGCGTCGACCAGGTGCTCGCGCAGACTTACGGTCGCGAAACGAAGACGCCGAGCCTGGTCCTGGGATGCGAGCACGCGAACCCGTCGGTCCACAAGAACTACTCGATGCTCTACAGCTCCCACATTTCGTGGAGTTCGCCGACGACGCCGACGCCGCTGGAACTTTATCCCGCGATGGCCTTCGACCGCCTGTTCAAGGAGGGGAGCGACCGGGGCGACGTGAGCGTGCTCGACGCGGTACTAGAAGACGCGACGGGTCTGCGTTCGCGGCTGGGGACGGAGGATCGCCGAAAGCTGGATGAATATCTCGATTCCGTCCGGGACGTCGAACTCCGGATCGAGAACGCCGGCAAGCGGGGCGAGCGCCAGGGTTGGAAGCCGTCGCTGATCCAACCGAACGTCGCGCGACCCGTCGACGGCATTCCGCAGGACGTGGCGGAACACATGCGGCTGATGTGCGACATCCTGGTCCTCGCGTTTCAGACCGATACGTCGCGGATCGTCACGCTTAAGCTGAACAACGATCACTCGTCGCTCCGCTTTCCGCACCTGGGCGTCGACTACATGATCCACCACCTGCTGTCGCACGCCGACACGCCTGACTGGTTGAAGGTGAATCAGTTCTTCGTCGAGCAACTGGCCTACATCGCCCGAAAACTCGACGCGGTGCAGGAGGGAGAAAGGACGGCGCTCGATAACTCGGTCCTGCTGTTCTGCTCGAGCATGCTCAACGGCAGTCACGACGCGACGCAGCTTCCCGTGCTGACGTTGGGACGCGCGGGCGGGAAGTGGGAGACCGGACGGACGCTCGATTATCGCGAAGCGTCCGAGCGTCAGATGTGCCGGCTCTACCTGTCCATCCTGCAGACGATGGGGCAGCCCGCGACCCGATTCGGAGACGCATCGACGCCGCTGGAGGAATTGACGTCGGCCTGAACCGGCCGAACGAAGCGAACGCGGGTGTCGGAAGGGTGGAGAATCGGGCATACTCGATTCGCGCCGTTTCGCCCGACCGATCCGCCTGTTCGCGGAGCTCCGCTGCCGTTTATGTTCCCCGTCGACGTCGTTCTTCTCATCGGAAGCGTCTTGCTGCTGCTCGGCATCGCGTCGAGCAAGATTTCCGCAAGACTCGGCGTCCCGGTTCTGGTGCTCTTCCTGCTCGTCGGCATGCTGGCCGGCGAAGAGGGACTCGGACGGATTCAGTTCAGCGACTACACGGTCGCCCACGCCGTCGGAACCGTCGCGCTGGCGATCATCCTCTTCGACGGGGGTCTGAGCACTCCGATCGAATCGATCCGGGCGGTCTGGAAGCCGTCGGTGGCGCTCGCGACGATCGGCGTGTTCGTCACGGCGGGCGTGACGGGCATGGCAGCCGCCTGGATCCTGGGAGTTTCCTGGCTGGAAGGGCTGTTGCTGGGGAGCATCGTCGGCTCGACCGACGCGTCCGCGGTCTTCGCCGTTCTCCGGACCGGCGGCATCACGCTTCCCACCAAGCTCTCGTCCACGCTGGAAGTCGAAAGCGGATCGAACGATCCGATGGCCATCTTCATGACCATCGGGTGCATTCAGGTTCTGACCGGCAAGATGACGTTCGGTACGGATCTCCTGCTGCTGTTCGCGATGCAGACGGTCGTCGGCGTTCTCGCGGGCCTGGCGATCGGATTCGCGGCCGTGTGGATCGTCAACCGTATCCGGCTCGATGCGTCCGGCCTCTATCCGATCCTGGTCGCCGCCTTCGGACTGCTGTCGTACGGGACGGCAGTCGCGCTGGGGGGCAGCGGATTCCTCGCGATCTTCCTTGCCGGGATCGTCATCGGAAACCGTCCGCTCGCGTACCAGCGCAGCATTCGGCTGTTCCACGACGCCGGCGCGTGGCTGGCTCAGATCGCGATGTTCGTCGTGCTCGGACTATTGAGTTACCCCTCCCAACTGGTTCAGGCGGCGCCGAAGGGATTGCTGATCGCGGTCGTCATGATGTTCGTCGCCAGGCCGGCGGCGGTGTTCCTCTGCGCACCCTGGTTTCGCTTCGACTGGCGCGAGATGACGCTGCTTTCATGGGTCGGTTTGAAGGGCGCCGTTCCGATTACTCTCGCTATTTTTCCATTGCTGTACGACGTGGACAACGCGGCCCTGATCTTCAACATCGTCTTCTTCATCGTCGTGTTGTCCGCGCTGGTACAGGGCTGGTCGCTCGCGCCGGTCGCCGGCTGGTTGGGTTTGCGGCTGCCGACGGAACCGCCCCCGCCGGTGACGCTGGAGATCAGTTCGCTGCAGAACCTCGACGGAAGCGTGCTCGATTTCACCGTTCGCCCCGAATCGCGCGCGGCAGGGCATCTGGTGAAGGATCTGGCGCTGCCGACGGGCGCGGTCATTTCGCTGATCGCCCGGGAGAAGCAGATCATTCCTCCGCATGGAGGAACGCGAATCGAGGTGGGCGATCATGTCCTGGTCGTGGTGCGCAGCGAAGTCGCGGCGCTCGTCGCGCAGGTCTTCGCCGAACGGACGGAGTTGCCGCTCGATCTGCCCAGCATGACGTCGTTCCCGTTGCGTCCGACCGCGACGATCGGCGAACTGGAAGAGACCTACGGCCTTAAGACGGAGTTGCCGCCGCATCTGACCCTGGTCGAAGCGATCCGCGCCCGCGCCGGAGCGAAACGACTGACCCAGGGCGAGACCGTCCCGCTCGGTTCGATCGCGTTGCAGGCCCGGCTCGTCGGAACGAACGGCGAGATCGAACAGATCGGCATGATCCTCCTGCCGGAGGATCCGCGGCATGTCGCGCCCGACCCCGCATCGAAGTCGGAGCCGAACCTCGAATCGCCAGCGAACCCTGCGGAAGAGCCGCTTCCGCAGGACTGAACGCGGACGCTTCGCGAGCGCCCGCGTCCGTCGATTCGGGAAGGCCCTATTCCCGATGGCCTTCGGTCGCCGAAGCGCCGGCGGGAGGAACGGGACGGACCAGGAACTCGACCAGATCGCGAAGCTCCGCCTTGGTTAGGTTCTTCATCAGATCCTCCGGCATGGACGACTTGCCCTTGCGGCGACCCTCGACGCTCGCGGCGTCGATCCGGTCAAGCGTTCCTTCCGGCGTCATCAGGACGATCTCTTCGTCGGACTCTTCCCGCAGAATGCCGGAGTGGATGCGGCCGTCATCGGTGATGACCATCAGCGTTTCGAAGTTCTCCGCGATGTCGCGGTTCGGCACCGTGATCGAGGCCAGCAGGTACTCGCGGTCCTTCTTCTTGCCGAGTTCCGTCAGGTCGGGCCCGACTTCGCCGCCCGTGCCGAGCGCCTTGTGGCAGCGCACGCACGACAGACTCGCGCGGCCGTAGAAGAGTTCGGCTCCGCGTCGCGCGTCGCCCCCTTCCAGCGCTTCGCGATACGCAGCGATCGAGTCATCGACCTTGCGCGACTTCTCGTACTCGGCGAGCGCCGCATCGAGCGCGGCGTCGTCGACCGCTTCGGCCGCCGTGAGCAGGTCGAGCTGAACCGTCGGCGCGATCTCGCCCGCCAGCAGCTTCTTCGTCCGTTCGCGGAGGAGGGGGGCCGACAGCGCGGGAGGGAGCTTGGCCAGCGTGGCGTAGGCGCCCTGAACCTCGTAGACGCTCTCGCTATCCAGGGCCCTGGCCAGTTCTTTCGTCGCCTTGTCGGGCGAGGTGCGGCTCAGCACGTCGCGAGCGGCGGCGCGAATCGCCGGCGCCGAGTCGGTCAGCGACTTCGCGACCAGTTCTTCCAGATTCGCGGCATGCAGCTTCTCGAGCGCGGCGAGCGATGAACCCCGTTGCTCGGCAGGCACGTTCGCATCGGTAAGGAAGCGCTCCAGCGCGGGAAGCACTTCCTGAATGCCGAGGATCGCCGCGGTCTTCACCGCCTCGCTCTGGACGGCGGACGGGGCGTCGAAAATTCCCGCAAGTCGGCTGCGGAACGCCGCCTCGGCGCTTTTGCCGTCGCGAGTCGGCAGCGGATCCCAGCGGTTGAGAACGCGATCCTTGGGCGACGGTTCGCCCCAACTCGCCAGCATGCGGAGAGCTTCCATCCGCATCTCCTCGCTGGCGCCGTTCGACGCGGCGACGGCCGCCACGCGGTTCGCGTTCTCGGCTCCGCCGAGGCGATAGTTCGCGTTCAGGACTCGCTCGACCAGCGCCCGTTCGTCGCCCGCCGTGATCGGCGTCGCGGCCAGAGCGGCCAGCGCCTCCGTGACGGGAGCGTCGTGGATGGCCCGGGCGGCTTCGAGGACTACGCGACGGTCGGCGTCCTTTAGAAAGAAAGCGACTTCCGGCGCCTGGCGCTTCCGCAGCGCGACCACCGCGGCGACGCGCGCGGACGGCTGCATATGAACCGCGCGGCTGGTCAGGTCTTCCGCCGTTGCGCACCCGGCGAGGCCCATGATGCCGGCGTGACGGAGCATCGGGTCGGCGTCGGCGTTCGTTTCCAGCATCTTGATCAGCGGATCGACGGCCTCGGCGTCATTCAGTCGGCCAAGCGCGATGCCGGCGAAGTAGGCCGGTCGCGGCGCTCCTTCGCCCAGGATCTGTCGCAGACGAGGCGCAGCGGCGACGATGCCTAGTTCGCCGCACAGCTTGGCCGCTTGCCCGCGGAGTTCTTCGTCCTGCGCGTCGAGCAGCACGACCAGCGCCTCTTGCGAGAGTTCCTTCGCCGGCTCGCTCGACTGGTGTCCGAGTTGCCCGAGCCCCCAAGTCGCGTGAAGTCGTGCGAGGAGCGGTCGCTGATCGTCGGCGGCGACGTCCATGAAACGGCGCGTCTCCGCCAGATGGGCGAGCGCGAACTGCGCTTCGTATCGGACGCGTCGATCGGCGTGCCCCAGCAGGTCGACCAGTCGTTCCGGCTTCAGCGAGCGGAAATCGTCCGCCAGCAGGCTCTTCGTTTCCTGCACGAGCTCCGCATTCGCCTGCGACGGATCGAAGAAGCGATAGATGCGTCCCTTTCCTTCGCCGTCCCAGCCGTTGACCCAGTCGGAGACGTAAACCGCGCCGTCGGGTCCGAAGCAGACGTCCGTTGCGAGGATGTTCCAGAACGACTGATCCTCGTCGACGACCTCGAAGAAGGCGCCCTTCGGAGCGCAGCGGAACGTGCGGATTCCGGAGTTGCCCGTCTGGCCGCGGAAGTCGCACAGCAGGAATCGCCCGTCGAAGAACTTCGGAAGTCCGACGCCGGGGTAGCTGGCGAGTCCGGAAGGACCGTCGCTGAGATTGGCGATCGCCGGGACGATGTACGCCGCCTGGCCTTCGTGCGGCGGATGCCAGAGCTTCTCGCGGTTGTACGGCCCGCGATCGGAGAGGTACTGGTAGTACATCCGCCAGCCGGCGTCGGCGCCCTCCGCGATGACGAACCACTTCGCCTTGTCGCCCGAGTCGCTGTTGTTGTCGCCCGTGAAGAGATTGCCGTAGTCGTCGAAGGCGAGTTCCTGCGGATTGCGCAGGCCGGTGTGGACGACTTCCAGGTTCGAACCGTCGAGTTCGCAGCGGAAGACGGCGCCCGAGTCCGGATTCTCGAACCGCGTTCCTTCTTGAGATACGACGTTGTAGCCGCGGTCGCCGATGCTGAAATAAAGCCGGCGATCGGGGCCCACGATCAGTCCGTGCATGTCGTGTCCGCGGAAGGCGAACCGCACGCCGTAGCCCGTGTGCAGCGATTCCCGCTCGTCCGACTTCCCGTCGCCGTCGGTATCGACCAGGCGGAACAGGTCGGGGATGCAGGTGTAATAAACGGCCCCGTCGTAGGACAGGACGCCCGCCCCGGTGCCCATCTCCAAGTCGTTGAACCCGGAGGCGAAGACCTGCGATTCGTTCGTGCCGATCTTGCCGTCGCCGTTCGAATCGTGCAGCAGGCGAATCCGGTCGTCCTGCTTGGTGTACTCGACGGCGTTCGCCCCCAGCCGCTTCTTGATATAGGCGATGCGATCCTCGACCGTTCGCGCGGCGAGATCGTCGTCGAGCCAGTCGCCGTGCGAGCGGTTGTCCTCCACGCCCTTCTTCTGGCGGAACGTTTCGCAGACGAACAGCCGGCCCTGGGCGTCGACGTCGAAGGCGACGATATTCGCGACGAGCGGCTCGGCGACGACCAGTTCCGTCTTCAGGCCTGCCGGGACTTTGAAGCCCGGGATCGCCTGCTCTCCTTCGGCGGACGCCGGCGCGATCTGCGGCTCCAGCGGAGGAGGCGTTTCCTGGCCGAAGGTCAGACCGGCTACGACCAGCGAGGACGCCGCAAGACGCAACATCGAAGCGAAACGAACGAACATAGGGAGGAATCGATGCGGAAGAGGGAAGGCCGCTGAATGCGGGCAGACCGCGAGCCCTAAGCCTAGGCAGGAACGAGTCCGACGACAAGCGACTCGCGTCCCTCCGCGCGCACGTGTCGAACTTCCCCGAATCTTCGCAGGCAGGCGGGTCAATCCGACGCTCGCGCGGGTTAGAACGTACTTACACTGGGAGTGACGTTCTCCGCCCGATTCCTGCCCGCCCGAACTCAGCTATGACGCTTCGCGCTTCGGCCCCTTCGTTCGCTCTTTCGGTCGCGGTTCTTGCGGCCTTCGCCTCGTCAGCGATCGCCGATCCGCCGGACGGTCTGGCCCGGATTCAGGCCGAGGCGATCCGCGATAAAAAGTCGACCGTCGCCCACTGGGGAATCGACCCGGACAACTACCTGCAGTGGGGCACCCACTCGAACCGGCTGATCCCGGTCTACGCCTTCGGGACGAAGGGCGCCGGCGAGGGCGTCGATCTCGAATCGTATACGGGCGAGAACTCCATCTATCGCGATGAGGAGCGCCTGACGGAGCTTTACGGGCGTCTGCCCGAACGGACGCTCGACCCGCAGGCCCAGCATTTCGATCAAACGGATCTGTTCCGAATCCAGCAAGAAGCCGCCGAAGCGGGCAAGAAGCGAATCATCGTGGTTGTCTTCGACGGGATGGACTGGCACACCACCCGCGCTGCCGCGATCTACGCCGCGCAGAAAGTCGGCTACGACGAAGGTCGCGGCAAGGGCCTGTTCTTCCAGGAATACGATGCCCGCGGAACGACGCAGTTCGGGTACGTCGTGACGGACTCGAAGTACGACAACGTGATGGCCGACGTCGATAATCAGTCCGTCGCGCCGGCGACGCTGGCCGGGCCCGGCGGATACTCGGCCGAGTTCGGCGGAAGCGCCCCTTGGAGCATTCCGAAGGACCCGGGCTACCTGATCGGCCAGCCAGAGGTCGACGGCGCTCCGAAGCATCCGTATCCCGACTCGGCAGCGACGGCGACCTCCATCTTCACCGGGGTGAAAACTTACAACGCCGCGATCGGAGTCGACGACTACGGCGCGCCGGTCGCGTCAATCGCCCACGAACTGCAGCGCAAGGGCTGGGCCGTCGGCGCCGTGAGCAGCGTTCCCATTTCGCACGCGACGCCCGCCTCCACGTACGCTCATAACGTTTCCCGCGACGACTATCAGGATCTCTCGCGCGATCTGGTGGGCCGTCCGTCGATCTCGCACCCGGCGGAACCCCTTTCGGGTATGGACGTCGTGATCGGCTCCGGTCATGGCGTCGAACTGAAAAAGGATAATGGCCAGGGCAAGAACTTCGTCCCCGGCAATCGGTACCTGCCCCACGAGGATCTCGAAGCGATTGACGTCGAGAACGGCGGCAAGTACGTCGTCGCGCAGCGTACCGCCGGCAGCGACGGCAGCGACATCCTGAAGGAGGGCGCAAGGGCGGCGATCGAAAAGAACGCCCGGCTCTTCGGCTTCTTCGGCACGAAGGAGGCCCACCTGCCGTTCCAGACGGCGGACGGCGACTACCGTCCCGTGCCCGGGCGGACGAAGAAGGCGGAACTCTACGACTCGGCAGACGTGAAAGAGAACCCGACCCTTCGCGAGATGGCCGAGGCTGCGCTCTCAGTCTTGTCCCGCGACGAGGAGGGGTTCTGGCTGATGGTCGAAGCGGGGGACGTCGACTGGGCCAACCACGATGACAATCTCGACAACTCGATCGGCGCCGTCCTCGCGGGCGACGACGCCGTTCGCGGCATCGCGGAATGGGTGGAAGCGAACGGCGGCTGGGACGAGACGCTGATGCTCGTGACGGCGGATCACGGTCACCTGCTGTTCGTCACCGATCCGCAGGCGATCGCTGACGCTGCGGGCGCCGCGCAGGCCGATGCGGCTGCGGTAGTACCTGCCGTCGAGGGATCGGGACGGCCGACCGCCAGCCCGTAGCTTGCCCGCGCATATCGATGGCGGGGATGGTAAGATAGGAAGCCGGGGCGTTTCGCCGTTTTTCCTGCCGCTGGTCGCACTTCGAAGCGACCGCGCGACGGCGAAGCTTCGCCCCGCTCTTCCGTCATCCCCCGTCACTGCTTCGGAGTTCCCCTCATGGCGCTGCCACGCCTGCTCTTCGCGTCGACGTTGTCGCTCGCGTCCCTCGCGTTCGTCGCCGGACTTCGGGCGGACGATCCCTGGATCGTCTACGAAGGGGGCGAGGGCCCTGGAAAGGGAAAGCACGTCGTGCTCGTCAGCGGCGACGAGGAATATCGTTCCGAGGAGGCGCTCCCGCAACTCGGCGCCATCCTCGCGTATCGTCACGGATTCAAGTGCACGGTCCTGTTCGCCATCGATAAGCAGGACGGCACGATCAATCCGAACGAGAGGACGAATATTCCAGGCCTGGAGGCGCTCGACTCCGCCGACGCGATGATCATCGCGACGCGGTTTCGCGATTTGCCCGACGATCAGATGAAGCATGTCGTCGACTTCGTCGAGAAGGGCGGAGCCGTCATCGGCCTGCGCACCGCGACGCACGCGTTCAACCTCAACGAAAAGTCGGCCTACGCCAGGTGGGACTGGAGGAGTCGCGACTGGGACGGCGGATTCGGTCGGCAGGTGCTCGGCGAGACCTGGATCAACCATCACGGCGGCCACGGTTCCGAAGCGACCCGCGGCGTCATCGCCGAAGATCGCAAGGACCACCCGATTCTTCGCGGCGTCGAGCCCGGCTCGATCTTCGGACCGACCGACGTCTACGGCGTTCGCCTCCCGCTGCCCGGCGACAGCCTGCCGCTCGTGTTCGGCGAGGTCGTCGCGGGCATGAAGGAGGGCGATCCCGCCGTCGAAGGCCCCAAGAACGATCCCATGATGCCGATCGCCTGGACGAAGTCGTTCGAGACGCCGTCCGGCGCCACGGCGAAGGTCTTCACCACCACGATGGGCGCGTCGCAGGATCTTCTGAGCGAAGGTTTCCGACGCCTGCTGGTCAACGCGACCTACTGGGCCGTCGGACTGGACGTTCCCGCGAAGGCGGACGTCGCCTTCGTCGGCGAGTTCGCCCCCAACCCCTTCGGCAACGACAAGTTCACGAAGAACAAGAAGCCGGCGGACCTGAAGGCCGCTCCGCCGCAGGGTTGAGCGAGCCTCGTTCTCGGACTCGCGGATGTTTTCGACAGCGCGAATGGAGACGCGATGGCGGAGAACTTCGAAGCGAAGTTCGACTGCGACGATCTGCAGGAAGCCGAGCGTCGGGCTCAGCTTCTCGGCGCGACGTTCGTCGGCGAACTGCTCCAGACGGACACTTACTTCCGAGTTCCGCAGGGCCGCTTGAAGGTCCGCGAACAGCATGCGCCGGAAGCGAACGCCGAGTTGATCGCGTACTTCCGCGACGACTCGCCGCAGATTCGCCTGAGCCGCTACGAGCGGACCCCATTGCCCGACCCGCAGACGACGATTGCGCCGCTAACCGATCGTTACGGTCAGCCGTACGCAGTCATGCGGAAGCGTCGTCGGCTGTATCTGATCGGCGCCGCCCGAATCCATCTCGACGCGGTCGAAGACCTGGGGCAGTTCGTCGAGATCGAGGTCGTTCGGCCGGACGTCGCCGTCAACCACGGAGCGAGCGGCGAAGC
The DNA here is from genome assembly GCF_056501455.1 of Lignipirellula cremea. Classification (NCBI taxonomy): domain Bacteria; kingdom Pseudomonadati; phylum Planctomycetota; class Planctomycetia; order Pirellulales; family Pirellulaceae; genus Lignipirellula; species Lignipirellula cremea. The sequence continues at coordinate 1,282,548 of NZ_CM151415.1, read as the reverse complement.
GGCGGTCGTCGCTCCGGAGGATGACTGGGCGGCGACGGCGGAGGCGTTCGCACGGCGCCTGGCGGAGGGGCTGTCGCTACGACCGGAACAGGTCCGAAGCGGTTCTTACGCTGACCTTCTAGAATCGAATCGCACGTGCAGCTAAAAAGGGAATCTCCTCCCGGGGGGAGTCGCGGCTGACCCGTTCAGGGGGCCGCATCGCAACCTCCTCCCGTTCCTCGAATGACCGTTCTGGCTCGCGTCGTTCGAGGACGCCCCGTGAGCGGCTCCGCCCGATTTCTGTCCCGAAGGTACGGTAGATGGCCGATACGGCGAAGATAGTTTTCGGAGACAAGCAGGTCGAGTATCCCGTTCTCGTCGGTTCGGAGGACGAGAAGGGGATCGATATCTCCCGTCTGCGTGCGGACACGGGCCTGATCACGCTGGACGAAGGCTTCGTCAACACCGGTTCGGTCGCCAGCGGCATCACCTTTCTCGACGGAGAGCAGGGGATCCTCCGCTATCGCGGTTACCCGGTCGAAGAGCTGGCCGCGAATTGCGACTTCGTGGAGACGAGCTACCTGCTGATTTACGGCGAGTTGCCGACCGCGGCGCAGCTCGAGCAGTTTCGGCAGTCGATCCGCATGCACACGATGCTGCACGAGGATATGCGATCGTTCTACAACGGGTTTCCGCGCGACGCGCACCCGATGGCGATCCTCTCCTCGGTCTGCGGCGCGCTCTCGACGTTCTACAAGGATTCGCTCGATCCCGACGATCCGCACGAGGTCGAGGTTTCGATCCATCGCCTGATGGCGAAGCTCCCCACGATCGCCGCATACGCTTACAAGAAGTCGATCGGCCAGCCCTTCATCTATCCGCAGAACGACCTGTCGTATTGCGAGAACTTCCTGACGATGATGTTCGCCGTGCCGTGCGAACCGTACGAAGCGGACCCGGACTTCGTCGAGGCGCTGAACCTGCTGCTGATCGTGCATGCCGATCACGAACAGAATTGCAGCACGTCGACCGTCCGCATGGTCGGCTCGGCCAAGGCGAACTTGTTCTCGTGCATATCCGCCGGCATCTGCGCCCTCTGGGGGCCGCTGCACGGCGGAGCCAACGAGGCGGTCGTCAACATGCTGGAGCAGATCCGCGACGACGGCGGCAACGTCAAGAAGTACGTCGACATGGCCAAAGACAAGGCCAACCACTTCCGACTGATGGGCTTCGGGCACCGGGTCTACAAGAACTTCGACCCCCGCGCGACGATCATCAAGAAGACCTGCGACAAGCTGCTGGCCAAGCTGCACGTGCGCGACCCGCTGTTCGATATCGCACAGCAACTCGAAGAGGTCGCGCTGAACGATCCCTACTTCATCGAGCGGAAGCTCTATCCGAACGTCGATTTCTATTCCGGCGTGATCTACCGGGCGCTGGGGATCCCGGTGCAGATGTTCACGGTCCTGTTCGCGCTCGGCCGCCTGCCCGGCTGGGTCGCCCACTGGCGCGAGATGACCGAGTCCTCGACGACTCGGATCGCCCGCCCTCGCCAGATTTACACAGGTCCGACGCAGCGCTCGGTCGTTCCGATCGAAAAGCGCGGCTGAAGCGGTTCCCGCCTGCCGAACGCGTCTTGCCCGACCAGGGGAATCTCTGATATTCCCTGCGCGCTGAACTCCGCCGTTGCGCTCTTGCGAGATTGTTTCGCGAGGGAATCGATGCGGCGCGTCCGGCTCTTTCGCTGGGCATCATGCTGCGCATCCCGGTCGTCAACTTCGCGTTCGTCGCGTTCGCCCTTCTTTCAACGATAGGCGGACCCGCGGCGAAGCTGCGCGCGGACGCGGAGCCCTCCAAGCCGCCGGAAATCGTCGTCTTCGACGAAGAAGAGGAACGGAACTCGTTCCTGAAGACGGCTTACGTTCCGGACGAGGACGACTCGGACTGGGACCTGCTAGAGAACCCGCTGCACCTGGCGCTGGGCCAGACGCCGGACGCCTGGCTCACGGCGACCTTCGACACGCCCTTCTGGAAGAGCTGGGACGGGTCGGTCGAACTGGGCGTCAACGGCACGGAAGGCAACAGCGAGACGTTCAACCTCCGGATGGGCGCCAAGCTCCGCCGCGAGTCCGAAGCGACGATTCAGAAGATCGAGTTCACGCACATCGACAAGTCCAACCAGGGAGATCAGACGGCGCTCTCGACGCTCCTGGACGGTCGGCAGGAATGGAAGCTTCGCGACGACCGGTATACGTACTTCGTCCACGGCTTGATGGAGTACGACAAGTTCAAGGCGTTCGACGTACGTCTCTCCGCCGACACGGGTCTTTCCCGCAAAATAATCCAGTCGGATACGAAACGCCTGAGCGGACGCCTCGGCGCCTCGGCGTCGCGCGAGGTCGGCGGTCCCGACGACAAGTGGGTCCCGGAACTGCTGTTCGGCGTCGAATACGATCACAAGATCGACGATAGGCAGAAGGTCACGTTCGAAGCGACCTACTATCCGGAAATCACGGACTACGAGAACTTCCGTTTGAACAGCAAGGCGTCGTGGGAGATCGTGGTCAATCCTGACTGGGGATTGAGCCTGAAGCTCTCAGCCATCGACCGATACGACTCGACGCCGAGCGGGGCGAAGCCGAACGACCTCGACTATTCGCTGCTGATGCTCTGGAATTTCTAGAGCAGGCGCCTGCCCTACAAGATCAGTCGGCGAGCGGTCCGAGCAGTCCGAGCGCCCAGCAGAGATACGCGACGGGGGCCGCCCCCAGCGGGGAGTCGACCACGTCCAGCACGCCCCCCATGCCGGGCAATCCGCGGCCCGAATCTTTCGCGCCGAGATCGCGCTTCAGGAGCGATTCGGCGAGGTCGCCCGTCATCCCCGCGATTCCGAGGATGACGCCGTACGCCAGACAGCGCGGCCACCAGAGTTCGCCGCCGCCGATCTGACTTTCCGTCAGAAGACTGGGCGCCGCGATGGAGAAGAAAGCCCACGACGCCAGGGCCGCGGCGACCATTCCGCCGACGGCGCCCTCCCAGGTCTTCTTCGGACTGAGGATCGGCGCCATCTTCGTCCGGCCGAAGAAGCGCCCGGTGAAGTACGCGCCCGAATCCGCCGCCTTCGTCACGAGAATCAGGCTGACGAGCGCCGTCATGCCCCAGGCGTTCTCGTGAAACAGGCGCAGCAGCACGAAAAACGCGAACGGGACGCCGAGGAACGCGAAGCAGAGCGAAGCGAGCGCGATGCGCTGGATCGATTTTCCGGGCCCGTCGTAACGGCGCATCTCCGTCACGAATGCGAAGATCGTCGCCGCGGCCAGCCCTACGAGCGGGAATCCGAGCCGTCCGATCGAACAGCTTTCCGGATACGGCAGGTAGAACGCCGGCACGAACGTCGGAAGTAGAATCGCCTGCGTTCCAACGTGCAGCACGACTCTCGACAGCGTCGCGAGCGGCGCGACGAGTCCGCGAAACTCCTCGACGGCGAGCGCCAGGAACGCGACGCCGAACGGCACCATCCAGATGCCGGGACGTCCGAAGTTGTACGGGCTCGTCAAATCGAGCCAGACGGTCGTCGCGACGATCCCGATCAGAGCGGCGGCGGAGAGCAGGCGGAACCGGAGCAAGGAAGGAACTCGGAGATGCGGGTGGCGACGGGGGGAGCGTCAATCCCGAATTGCTTGGGCGACTCGGTACGACCGATTACGAATCCTTTCGGCGGCATCGTCTCGACGCTGACGATGCACGAGACGAAGCGAACGAATTCTCAGGCGATGCCTTCCGGCGTCGTGAGTCCGCCGAAGCGACGATTGCGCAGGGCGTAATCCGCGATCGCCTGATGAAGGTGGGCGACGTCGAACTCCGGCCAGCAGGCGTCGGTGACCCAGATTTCGGCATAGGATAGCTGCCACAGCAGGTAGTTGCTGATCCGCAACTCGCCTGACGTTCGGATCATCAGATCCGGGTCGGGCATCCCGGCGGTATAGAGCCGTTCGGTGATCGTCGACTCGTCGATCGACGCGGGGTCGACGTCGCCCGCCCTAATCTCTTCCGCGAGCGAACGAACGGCGTCGACGATCTCCTGCCGGCCGCCGTAGTTGATGGCCAGGCAGAGGGTGAGCCCGTCGTTCGCGTCGCAGAGAGCGACCGTCTTGTCCATTTGAGCGAGCGCCGACTCGGGGATGCGCTCGCGACGTCCGATCACCCGCACCCGGACGTTCTGCTCCATCAGATTGGTCCGCTCCTCGACCATGAACTGGGCGAGGAGGTCCATCAGGAAGGCGAGTTCTTCCGGCGGACGCTTCCAGTTTTCGTGCGACAGGCAATAGAGCGTCATCTGGGTCAGGCCCAGGCGCGAACATTCCTCCACGATTCGCCGGACCGTCGCCGCACCGCGACGATGGCCTTCGATCCGAGGCAGGTTGCGGCTCTGCGCCCAGCGCCCGTTCCCGTCCATGATGAACGCGATGTGGCGCGGGTACTGGGTCGGGTCGATTCCGTCCAGCGAAGCGGCGCTGATCACCGAAGCGTTCAAGAGGCGACTACCGGCGGATAAAGGAACGGGGCGGTCGGGCGACGCCGCGTCATTCTCCGCTCGCCGTACCTGCGGGTCAACGCAGGCACGGACGAGGCGATCGCCTCCCGCGGCACGCTTCCGCTGCGACTTAAAAGTCGGCGGAGAACATCGTCTGGCTGCGTTCGGGACCGACGGAGACCACGCCGACGGGACGACCGACCAGCTCCGCGACCCTATCGAGGTATCGCCGGGCATTGCCGGGCAGATCGGAGAGCCGCTTCACGCCGGTGACGTCCGTCCGCCAGCCCGGCAGCGTATCGTAGACGGGCACGGCGTTTCGCAGGTCCTCGACATGGCACGGAAAGTTATCGACCCGTTCGCCGTCGAGCATGTAGTGAGTGCAGATCTTGATCTCGTCGAGCGCGCTCAGCACGTCGAGCATCATCATGCACAAAAAGTCGACGCCCGAGAGCCGCGACGTATATCGCACCGCGACCGAGTCGAACCATCCGCAGCGCCGCGGCCTGCCGGTCGTCGTCCCGTACTCTCGACCCGTGTCGCGAATGAGCTGGCCGGTCGCGTCGTGCAACTCCGTCGGGAAGGGACCGCCGCCCACCCGCGTCGAGTAGCACTTCGCGACGCCGAGCGTCCGCTTGATCCAGCGAGGCGGAACGCCGGCGCCCGGACAGACGCCGACGCCGGAGGAGTTGGAACTGGTCACGAACGGGAACGTGCCGTGGTCGATATCGAGCAGCGACCCCTGCGCGCCCTCGAACAGGACGTTCTTCCCCTTCTCCAGCGACTCAAGCAGGAAGTGCGTGGTATCGCGGACGAACGGCTTGAGTCTCCCGGCGAAGCGCTCGAAGTCGGCGCTGAGGGCGGCGAGATCGAGCGGCTTCTCGCTCGAATTCTTGTCGAGCCCCGCCAGGAATCCGTTCTTGAACTCGACGATCGAGGCGAGCTTTTCCGGGAAATCCTTGCGGTACAGATCGCCCATCCGCAGCGCGTAATGGCGTCCGACCTTGTCGCGGTAGCAGGGACCGATGCCGCGCAGGGTCGTGCCGATGCTCTCGCCGCTGGTAACGGCGGCGTTCAACAGGCGGTCTTCTGCCAGGTGCCAGGGGCAGACGAGGTGGACCCGCTCGCTGATGATCAGGTTCTTCTCGACGTCGATCCCCCGACCGGCGAGTCCGTCGATTTCGGTCAGCATCGACTCCGGATGGAGCACCACCCCCGGCGTGACGAGATTCATCACGTCGGGATTCAGGATGCCGCTGGGGATGTGATGCAGCTTGTAGACCTGTTCGCCGACGACGACGGTGTGGCCGGCGTTGGCTCCGCCCTGGTAGCGGACCACGAGGTCGAACTGCGACGTCAGCAGATCGACGAGCTTGCCTTTGGCCTCGTCTCCCCACTGCAACCCGATAACGCACGTACCCGGCACTAGCGATTCTCCGCTTTGACGTCGTCCGGCTACTCGAGATGGGGGTTCCGTACGACGCAGCCAAGGCTGCATCGGCGCACGAAAACTCCTCGAAGGGCCGTCCGGATGGAAGGGCGCAAGTCTAGATTCGACCCGGCTGGCTCGCAAGCGGCGTAACGAGCCGCCTGACGGTCCTGACGAAACGAAAAAAAGCGGCTCTCCGAGGGAAGAGAGCCGCTTCGTCGCCGCGAGGGATCGGCGACGGGTCAAGGTTCGGAGAGGGCGAGTCGACCGACGGCGTCGCGTCAGCCGACCCGCGAAGGATCCGCTAGTTCAGCTTGCGGTCCATGAAGAAGGTGCCGTTGTTCGCCACCGGGAGGAGCGCCCGGTGATAGTTGCACTTGTCCCGCATCCTGCCGCCGAAGCTCCAGACGACGCCGAAGTTTAGGTTCCAGGCGTCTTCCGGCACGTCCTCGAACCGCAGCGAGCCCGTCGTCGTGCGATCGTACTCGCTGTTGGGGATCAGGTAGGTGAAGCCCCCCTGGAAGCCCCAGTTGCAGGTGACCGGCACGCGGAACTCGGCGCCGACGACAGCGTGCGAACGGTCGGTCACGCCGCCGAAGACGCGGGCGTCGCCCCCTTCGCAAAAGGATCGGCGATAGTAAACCGCGAAGACGTCGATCGGCTCCGATCCGACCTCGCCGGAGACTGCGGCGCCCTGAAACACGACGTTCGCCACGTCGCTGCTCTGGCTGATGCCGTGGGTCGCCCAGAGGCCGAGTTCGTGTCCGGCGGGATAGACCCAGCCCAACTCTCCGCGAACCTGGGCGAGATTCGAGGTGGCGTACCAGTTGTCGTTCATGAAGTCGAGGACGAGCCCGCCCTGCAGACCCCAGTCGACCCGGCGAAACAGACCCGCCGTCGCGAACGACTGCGTGCGCTGATTTTCGGTGTAAGGCGAGCCTTCGAAGTCGGTCTGCGAGAACATGCCGCCGAACTCCCACGACAGGGCTTCGCCCGGAACGCAGGGGACCGGTCCGGAGAGCAGGAAGCCTTCATAGAAACCGAAGCTTCCGCTGGAGTCGAGGTTCGCGATGCCGCGGAACGCGTGAGCGCCGGCGAAGACCTCGACGTTGGTCTGCGGGTTGAACAGCAGGCAGCAGCCGTTGCACGAGTTGCAGCCATTCATTCCGCAGGCATCGCCGCATCCGCCGCCGCAGCCCAGGTCGCAGCCGCCCTCGCAGCCGCAACTGACGCCGTCGGACCAGACCGGCGGCGTGCTGCCGCAGCCGTCGCAGCCCATGCCGCCGCACGACGAGCAGCCCATGCCGCGACCTCCGGCGATCGGTCCGCGTCCCATCATGCCGCTTCCCATTCCGCCGCGGAACATGCCGCCGCCCATGGGAGCGCGACCGACGTTTCCGCCGCCCATCACTCGGGCTCCCTGCGGAACCATGCCGGGCGGGAAGTCGCCTTCGTAGATGATTTCGCCTTCGGTGACGCCGTCGACCATGGCGGAGTTCGTCCCCTCGTAGACGACCTCGCCGCCTGTCGAAACGTCGCCGCTGTACATCGAACTGCCCATCGTCGACATCCCGCCGCGGGCGGCCATGCGCTGCTGCATCATGCGGCTGCGCGGGACGTACTGGGCCGGCTGAACGTAGCCGCGTCCGTCGTCGCCGAGAGCCGTCTGATGATCCGCCTGCACGGCGACTCCGCCGTCCTGCGACGGGAATCGCGGTGCGGTGCGGTGAGCGCTGCGGGAGGCGACCTCCAGCCCGCCCGCCACGCCCTGAGCGTGAGCCGAAGCCGGCGCCAGAAGCGCTGCCGCGGTAAGAACCGCCGCCAGGAGCGGGGCAGCCGAGCCGCTTAGCGGTCCGGCGTGTGTGCGTTCCAGCGGAACGCTGCGGCTCAGCAGAGCCGACTTGCAGAAACGTGCGAGCATTTGACTTCCCTCGATGTCCGAATGCCTTGACCGCGGGGCGAGGGTTCTCGCGCCGCAATCGGCTTATCGGACCGAAGAAGTCGTTACTTTCGGAATAATCCGAATTTCTTTCGCAATCTTCGCATTAGTTGCGACCGGCAAACTCGTCGCAGGTTCGCGCATCGCCGGTCGGGCGAGCTGAGGCGCGCCTCAGCTTTCCAGCTTTTCCCAGATGCCGGCGCCGAAGGTGAACCCGCCGCCGAAGGCGCACAGGCCGATCCGCTCGCCGGGCGAAAGCTTCGCCTCGAGTTCGGCCAGGCAGAGCGGGATGCTGGTCGAGGACGTGTTGCCGTGCTCGCGGATGTTGGAATAAACCGAGGCGCCGACCCGGGATTGAATCGCGTCGATGATCCGCTGATTCGCCTGGTGCGGGACGATCAGTCGCAGATCGTCGAGGCTCGTTCCGAGTTCCTCGCACGCTCTCCGCAGTCCGGAGATCATCGCCCTCACCGCTTCCGTGAAGACGGTGCGTCCCCGCATCTGGACGAAGCCGTGCCCCGCGAAGGGCACCTTCAGCGCTTCGCCCGAATCGCCCTTGGCCGAAAGCTCCGGGCGGTAGATCCGCATTTTCGCCGATCCGAATCCGCCGTCGCCGACCAGCAGCGAAGCGGAAGCGGCGTCGCCGAAGATGATCGCCGTATCGGGGTCCGACAGGTTCAACAGCGGCGACAGGACTTCGCTGGTGACGACCATCACCTTGGCGTCGGGTCGATTGGTCAGAAAGTCGTACGCCGCCTGGAGGGCGTACAGGTAGCCCGAGCAAGCCGCGTTGATGTCGTAGGCCGCGACGAGCGCGCTTTCCCGTCCCGGCCCCGCCAGACCCTGCAGAATCTTGCACGCGACGGACGGCGTCACCGCGTCGGGCGTCGTCGTCGCGACGATCAGCAGGTCGAGCGACTCCGGCGCCAGATCCGCCTGAGCGAGCGCCTGACGCACGGCCCTGACGCCGAGTTCGACGACCGTTTCGTGCGGTTCCGCCCAAGGGCGACTTTCGATGCCGGTCTTGCGTACGATCTCTTCCGGGTCGATCCGCCCCGCGAGGGTCGGTCCCGCGATTTCCAGGAGGTCGCGATTCGTGATCGTCCGGCTGCCGACGGCCGTGGTCAGACAGGCGAGCCCGACGCGCGTTCCGCGTACGACCGACGGCGAAGACGCTCGCGAAGGCGCTTTCCGCGCGACCAGCACGGGGCGACCCGGGTTCTCCTGCGTGATCGGCTTGGGGCGGCTCGTCGACGTTCCGATCGCGACCTCGAACAGAGGCGCCCCGACGGCGACCGTTTCTCCCGGCGCCGCGTGGATCCGCTTCACCTTACCCGAGATCGGCGACGTCAGTTCGAAGACCGACTTCGTCGCTTCCAGCGTCGCGACCGCCTGACCCCGTTCGATCGTTTGATCTTCTCGAACCAGCAGATCGACGACGATCACCGTTTCGTCCGAGGGGCCCGAGCCGATCGCCTCGATCGATGCCATGCCTTCGGCCGCCGGTTCGGGCCGGATCCAGGTCAGATCCAGGTCGACCATCTCCGCCGCGGCGGTCAACAGCCGTTCGTACGACGGCAGCACCGCGATCTGGTTGGCGAAGTTGCACGGAACGAACGTGTCCGGCCTCGCGAGACGCCGCATTTTCGGCGGCGACGAGCAACGCTCGGCGATGGTGGCCAGGATTTCGGCGCCCATGCCGCAGGTTTCGTTATCCTCGTGAACGACGATCACCTTGCCCGTCTTCTGGGCCGAGGCGAGCACGGTCCGCTTGTCCCAGGGAGAAATCGATCGCAGGTCGATGATCTCCACCTCGACGCCGGCTCCCTCCAAGTCGTCGGCCGCCCGCTCGCACAGCCGGACGGCGTTCCCCCAGCCGACGAGCGTCAGGTCGCGACCGCTGCGAACCTTGCGGGCAGCGCCGATCGGCGTGAAAAGCTTCTCCACGTCGGAGGAAGTCTTCCGCTTCGCGTCGTTCAGGCAGCTCTTCGGATAGAAGAACAGCGTCGGGCGCCCCGATTCGAACGCCGCGTTCAACATGCCCGCCGCGTCGGCCGCGGTACTCGGCATGAAGACGTCGATGCCGGGGGTATGAGCCGCGACGGCCTCGAACGACTGGGCGTGAAACGGACCCAGGCCCGGCCGATAGGCGCCGCAGGCGATCATCACGATGACGGGCGCGGACCAGGCGCCGTCCGTCCGCCAGTGAATGCTCCCCAGTTCCGAGACGATCTGATTGAACGCGATCGGGAAGAAGTCGGCGAACTGCAGGAACGCGACGGGACGCTCGCCCGCGAGAGCCCGACCGATCGAGACGCCGACGATCGTCGACTCGGCCAGCGGCGCGTTTCGCACCCGGCGACCGAACTTCGTGCTGAGCCCCTTGGTGACGCCGAAGACGTCCCCTTTCGGATCCTCGATATCCTGCCCGAACAGCGTGACGCGCGCGTCGGTCGCCAGGCGGCGCTTCAGCGTTTCGCGAAGCGCGTCCCGCATCACGTACTCGCCGTTCGTTTCGTCGCCGCGATACTCGGACTCGGGAGCGGTCAGCGCGGGCGCGATCGGCGCCTTCGCGTCGAACGTCGGTTCGGGGTCGGGCCCGGCGAACGATTCCTCGTCCGCCCGACGCACTTCGGCGATGCATTCCTGCCGGATCTGTTCCAGTCGGGACTCGGAGCAGCCGCGCAGGAACAGCCGCTCTTCCAGCCGGCGGATCGGATCGCCCGCCTCGCCCGCGGCGAGGATCTCGTCTTCGCTGCGATAGATCCGCTGGTCGTCGGCGTTCGTGTGATTGGAGAGCCGTTCGACCTCCATCACGACGATCGCCGGCTCCCGCGTCTCCCGCAGGTCGTTCACGACAGGGCCGAGCGCCTCGGCGACGCCCATCGCGTCGCGACCGTCGACGTAGACGATCGGAATGCCGTAGAACTCCTTCGCCTTGCCGTCAGGTCGGGAGTAAAAGGTCTGGCCCGGCGTCTTGGTCGAAATGGCCCACTGGTTGTCTTCGACGAAGAACAGCACGGGCAGCCGGCTGCGGACGGCCTCTGCCACGGCCTCCAGGAACTCTCCCTGCTGCGTCGTACCGTCGCCGACGGCGCACAGCACGATCGGCGAGCCCGGTCGATCCTTCACCGCTGCCGCGACGCCGACCGCCTGCAGGGCGTTATTGCCGACGGGGCCGACGAGACTGAGCACCTTTCGCGAGGCGTCGGAGAGGTGGGCGCTCATCTGGCGCCCCCGCGATTCCGATCCGTCCTTGCAGAACAGACTGTCGAAGAAGTTCCGAGGCGTCATCCCCCGCGCGAGGAGCAGCGCCTTGTCCCGGTAATGGCAATGCAGCCAGTCGTCTTCGGTCAGAAAGAAGGCGAGCGCCGCCGACGCTTCGTGTCCCGCTCCGGAAACATGGAAGAAAGCTTCGCCGCGGGAAGTGAGTTCCTGTTCGACCGCGTCGATTTCGCGGGACAGGACCATCCAGCGGTACAGATCCAGAAGCTGCTCGACCGAAAGTCGAGCCGCCGGCGACGATTCAGGGAGAGCCGCTGGGGACAGCGGATTCGTCTTCTGGATCAACGGTTTCCTCCATGCCGACGACGGGAGGCCAGTTCAAGTCGCGTTTCGTCGAGTTCCGCGTCCAAATCCGCCAGGCGCTTCGCGAACGAGCTCTCGATTCATCCGGGGCGTCGCACGCGATTCGTGGCCGAAGTTCCCGGCATGTCTCGACTTGCTGCGTCCGAGACGCCCTGCGGACCGTCGTCGCCGTCTGCGCTTCGCTGATCTAACCGACCGGGCAGAAGCGGGGAAAGACGAATTCTAGCGAACGATCCAAATCGTTTCTAGAAAGCTTCCGAGGCGAATGAGCAGGGGAGGGCGTCGGATCTTCATCCCGATCTCCTCCGACATCCGCCGGCACCCGATCAACTCTCCTTGGTGGTTTCGGCGGGAAGTGGCGTCAAGGGAAGTCGGACGTCAGTATCCCCGGGAGACGTTTCGAATTCCCGTCTTTTCCTATCGCACTTCAAATCGTCGGTATGGAGACCGCACGCTATGGACTGAAGACGCGAACTCATAATCGCATGAAGAGCCCGCTTCCCAATCCCATCGCGAGACCGACTACCAACGCAAGCGCCACGAGAGCGTGCGCGTACGTCGAGGCGGGTCCATGGGGATCCGATCGCCGCAGTTCTTCCAGGCGCTTGCGCTCCTCGCCGGCCTGAAAAATGACGTTGTTCGCGAGGGTGAGCACTTCCTTCGCCGCATGCGGCATCGCCTCGATCACGGCGACCAACTCGTCGGTTCCAAACGCTCCGGAACTCGCCTTGCGAAATGCGTCGAAGGTCAACGGCGGTGCGGTCATCGCTCGCCGAACGTGGACGACCTGAGACGCGACTTGTTCAGGGCGGCATGGGAGCCCGGCAGCGACGAATTGCGTCTCCACGACCGTAGTAAGATCCTTCTGAAGTCTCCGTTGGGCGATCATCTTCGCTTTCAAGGCCAATGTCTCGTAATCGGTCGGCTTCGATACGACGTCGTAAACGCCGCGAGCGAGCAAATCGCGAACGATCTTCGGCTGTGCGAACCCCGTGAACACTAAAACTGCCGGAGGAGTCTTCATCGCGAGCGTTCGCACGATGAGTTCGTGGCCGTTCATCTCCGGCATGCGGAGATCGGATAGCAGGACGTCGAATCGCCCTCCGCAAAGCGACTCCAAAGCTGCTTCGCCGTTCGACGCTACCTCGCAGTCGAATCCTTTTTGGGCTAACGCGCGGACGATCGCGCGACGGACGAGGTATTCGTCCTCGACGACCAGGATGCGAGGCGCACGATTTTCGCTCATAAGATCGCCGGTTTCATTCAAACGCGTCGAACGCCCGCCTTCGGGCATCATGATCCAGACACGGCATGGGCATGTATGGGAGTTGCGCGTCGAGAATTGCCAGGTTCGCGATCCTCGCTCGCGCGGTCGCCAGCCGCAGGCAGCCGGATGATGAAGCGAGCGCCGTGGCCTGGCTCGCTCTCCGCGACGACCGCGCCGCCATGTCGGCGAACTGCGGCCTGGACCACCGTGAGCCCTAACCCAAATTCATCGTCGCCGGTCTTCGTCGTGAAGAACGGTTCCCACATCCTTTGCATGACCTCGGCAGTCAGACCGCAACCTGTGTCGGTAACCGAGATTTCGACGTATCGCACCGAATCGGGGACGTCCTCGCGATTTGGCCCGGCGGCGGTCCGAATTACGATCATCCCGCCGTCGGGCATGGCGTCCCGCGCGTTGAGACACAAGTTCATGATCATCTGTCGTAGAAGGCCGGCGTTCGCGAGAACCAGATCCGCTCGATCATCCGCCTCGAGCGATACTTCGACGTCCCCGCCGAGGAGGGGACGCAGAAACGCGACGCATTCGCTCGCGATCTCACTTGCGTCGATCAGCGTCATGGGCAGCGATTCGTTGCAGAGAAGGCGGTGCAGTCGCCGAGTAAGATCGCCTGCGCGTTCGGCTGCAGCGACCGCGACGTCGAGGTCGGCCCGCGACGGATGGAGTTCGTCCAACTCATTCAGCACGAACCGCGTGTAGCCCAGAATGACCTGGAGCAAATTGTTGAATTCGTGCGCTAGGTCTCCGGCCAGCGTTCGCACCGTCTCCAAGTCTTGACCGTAAAGCAGCGGAACGATCGGAGCGACGGAAGAGTCGACGCCTGCCAGTTCCCCAGCGTCGCGGTTGCGTCCGCAGGATCCGAAAGATCCCTGCCCGTGCGGCTTTGTCTTTGTCGTGCCGACCGGGCGATATGCACGCATCGCCGGAATGCGGCGACCTGGAGTCGCGGCCTCCGTCGCGAGAACGTTCTGAGGCAAGCGAAGGACCTGAATTAGACGGCCCGACGGCGCGAGTGTTTCCAAAGCGGAATCCGCGGGGCCGAAGCGAGAAAGTAAATCCCGGAGATCGGTGGCGCTCATCGTTCCCCCTTCAGCGGTTTGCGTTCAACGACACATGCACTATTGGACGAAACGATATACGGAGATTTGCGAAAATGTCGAAAACGTCGGATCAGTCGCAAGAGGTTCAAGCCCGGCGCTGCCCAGCGTCGCCGCCGATCATGAGCGCTGAAAGCTTATGTTACACAAAGCGAATCGGGACGAAGTCTGCATTAACACAAAACCGACAGCCGTCGTCCATGCTGGCGCGCCTTCTAGGAATTCCGTAACACAGTTTGACGCGATTCGTCTCAGTCGAGGGCCGGAGAAACCTCCGGGGCCTTGTCGTTCGCTGCGTCACGTACGGCACTCACTATATCTGACGCTTTCGCGGGCGTCAGCAAAACCCGACTGCAGCCGGATCTCTGAAGCGATGCTGCTGCGACGCTATCGCGAGAAGAAACGAGTACGACGACAGGAAGCGAAATGCCGACGGCTCGCACGTGGCCATACACGTCAGCGATGGCCCGCTCCGGGCTAACCATGCGAAGCAAGACAACGTCGTACTTCCCTCGCATTCTAACCAATCTTTCGCAAGCAGAGCTCTCGTAACACTCGAGGTCGACTTCGGCGCCAGCATCGATCAGCGCGCCGACGATTTCGCGTTTCGGATCGAAACCGTCTTCGACGAGCAAGACTCTTACGCCAGCGAGAGAACTCTTTGCAGGGACGCCTTGCCACAACGACTCCACCCATTCGTAAGCGTTCATGGCGGATTCTTCTCCGAGCTTCGATGACTTGCCGCTTTCGACGCTGCAGCCACAGAACCGACTGCAACTCAGTGACGTTCCGCTCGAATGCAAGCAAGGCGCCGATCACGATCGGATATTTCGCTCCTGCTCACGGGATTCGCGTATGGGTTCCGGATGATCCGAATAGCCCTCATGGACGAAAACTCGAAGCAGGTATAAGTCGCACATGTGCGACAGGCGGATCTCCGCTATTCGCGTCGACTTTCTGCTACAGGATCGGCGGCCGGGGCCGAGCGGGCCTTGGAGCTGTCGCGCTGGTTTTCGAACGAACGATTCCTTGGCCACTGCGAAGCAATTGAGCCCCTTCGTTCGAGGGGGCTTCCACGCCCTTAAGCACTAAAAAACGTCGGATGCGGCCGGTTTCACGTGCGGCGTGCCTGCCGGATTGCCCCCGCTTTCCTGTCATGTTCGCCCAGGATTCTGGCGACTAGGATGGGTCGGACGAACTAGTACCCCGACCGACGCCGACGACAGGCTAACGGCATGTCCGATTTTCGACTTCGCCGGAAGGTGGAGTTTCGCGATACCGACGCGGCCGGCATGGCCCACTTCTCGATGTTTCCCGTCTGGATGGAACAGACGGAGCATGCCTTCCTGCGCGAACTGGGCTTCGGGGTGCACTGGGTCGTGGAGGGCGCCCCGGCGATCAGTTGGCCCCGCGCGTCGGTGCAGTGCGACTACCTTTCGCCGCTGCGGTTCGAAGACGATTTCGATGTGCGGCTCTGCGTCGCGCGGCTGGGCACGAAGAGCGTCACCTATCGCTACGAGTTTCTGCGGGAGGAGACGCTGATCGCCCGGGGTTCGATCGCGACCGTCTGCTGCGAATGGCATTCGCCCGGCGGACTGACCTCGATCGTCATTCCGAACTGGATCCGCGAAAAGCTGGAGCCCTTCGTCGAGGAGGACTGTCCCGGTTCCGCAGTCAGCGAAGCCTCATGATTCAGGTCGGGTATCTCGAACGGCTGACGCTGCGGCTCATCCAGGGCGCCTCGCGTCTCGAACCGGCGTTCCGCGATCGGCATCGCGACTACTTCCTGGCTGCGCAAGGGCCGGACGGAGGCTTCGCCGGTCGCGAGGGGGCGAGCGATCTCTACTACACCGGCTTCGCGCTGCGCGGACTGGCGACGCTGGCCGAGTTGCAGCCGCCGGCATCGACTCGCGCGTCCGCCTTTCTCGGCTCGCGCGTCAGCGGCAAAGAGACCGCGGTCGACCTGTTGTCGCTCATCTACGGCGCCTCGCTGCTGGAACGGATGGCAGGCGAAGAGCCTCTGGCCAAGCTGCCGGAGGGGTGGAAGCAGTCGCTGGCGGACTTCCTCGAAACGTATCGCAAGCCCGACGGCGGTTACGCCAAGACGCCGCAGGGCGCCGCAAGCAGCGTCTACCACTCGTTTCTGACGTTGCTCTGCCTGGAGGCGATCGAGACTTCGCCTCGCGATCCCGAACGACTGATCGAGTTCCTGAAGTCCCATGAGGATCGAGAAGGCGGCTACCACGAGATTCGCGTCAGCAAGCGTCCCGGCGTGAACCCGACCGCCGCTGCCGTCGCGTCTCTCAGAATGCTGGGGGCCTTCGACAACGAAACCCGCGAGCGGACGCTGGACTATCTGGTGAATGCACAGGGCGACGACGGCGGCTTCACGGCCAATACTCGCATCCCGTTCGCCGACCTGCTCAGCACGTTCACCGCGATGGTCACGCTGGTAGATCTCGACGCGGCGGAGGAGGTCGACCTGGCCGGGGCAGGGCGGTTCGCGCGCTCGATGGAGGTCGAGACCGGCGGCTTCCGCGGCGCGGCGCTCGATCCCGGGCACGACGTCGAGTACGCCTTCTACGGCGTGGGCGCCCTCTCGCTTCTCGCCTATCTTGAGATCCCGCGCGAGGAGCGCGAAGTTTGATCGCTGACACGGCTTTCTCGTAGGGCAGGCGCCCCGCCTGCCATCTGCGTCGTCGATCGGTTCGCGGCAGGCGGGGCGCCTGCCCTACAAGACGCGCACGTTCTCGTTCTTCTGCAGCTCGCTTCAGTCATGCCCCAACTCGTCATCGAGAATCTCTCGAAGGAATACCCGACGCCGGCGGAAACGCTGAAGGTGCTCGAGGACGTGAACCTTCGCGTCGACGGCAGCGAAAGCCTTTCCATCGTCGGGCCGAGCGGATCGGGGAAGAGCACGCTGCTCAACATCCTGGGCGGCCTCGACACGCCCACCGCCGGAACCGTTCGGCTCGGCGAGATCGAACCCTTCACGCTCAGCGAGAAGGAACTCGCCCGGTATCGCAACGAGCATGTCGGCTTCGTCTTTCAGGAGCACTACTTGCTGCCGCAACTGACGGCGCTGGAGAACGTGCTGGTCCCTTCGCTCGCCTGGAAAGGGGCGTCGAAGGAGCTGACCGAGCGGGCGAAAGAACTGCTCGCGCGGGTGGGGTTGGGCGATCGGTCGACGCATATCCCCGCGGAGCTGTCGGGGGGCGAGCGTCAGCGCGTCGCCGTGGCGCGGGCCATGCTGCTTCGGCCCGAGCTGCTTCTCGCGGACGAACCGACGGGGAGTCTGGACTTCGCGAACGCGCGAGCGATCACCGAACTGCTGATCGAGATGCAGCGATCGGAGAAGGCCGTTTTGATCGTCGTGACGCACAGCGAAGAGCTGGCCAGCCTGGCCGACCGAAAATTCGAGATCGCAGGCAAGACTTTGCGCCCGCGGTCGTAACGTCGACGCGTCGGCGCCGGGCGGCCAGGTCGAGGCTGTACGAACCGCCCCCCGGGGGCGATAGTTAAGGGCTGGCAGCGCGGCACGCGGTTCGCTGGACAGGTGAACCTGACCGGCGCGCCGCCGGTCGGTGCAGGAGCGGCGACGGATCGTCGTTCCGCCGGTTTCCCGCAAACCAACGCTCGGTCGAAACTGAATCAGCGACCCCCGTCGCTTCGCGATTCGGACGCTGACTGCGACTCGCCCCAGCCCTCTGAAAATGGTCCGCCATGTCGGTTTCCGCGCACGCCTCGGCCCTGTTGCCGGAGACGCTCAAGCTCGACTTTCCGATTCTGTCGCAAAAGCTGTACGACAATCGCCCGCTGGTCTATCTCGATAACGCAGCCTCGTCGCAGCGCCCCCGCAGCGTGCTCGACGCGATGAACCGCTTCTACGAGCGGTCGTATTCCAACGTCCATCGCGGAAGTCACTACTTAAGCTCGGTCGCGACCGTCGAGTACGAAGCGGCACGCAGCGCCGTCGCCGAATGGATCGGCGCGGACTCGCCCAACGAGATCGTCTTCACGCAGGGAACGACCTCGGCGATCAATCTCGTCGCGCACGGTCTGGCGCCGGCGCTGGACGGAGGGGACGAAATCCTGCTGACGATGATGGAGCACCACTCCAACATCGTCCCCTGGCAGCAACTCGCCGAGCGCACCGGCGCCGTGATTCGCTGGGTCGAGATCACCGACGACGGCCGGCTGGACATGCAGTCGCTCGCCGCTTCGCTGAACGAGAAGACGAAGATCTTCGCGTTCTCCGCCGTGTCGAACGTGCTCGGCACGCGGAACCCCGTGAAGGAACTGGTCGCCGCGGCCAAAGCGATGCACGCGACGGTCATCGTCGATGCGGCTCAGGCGGCGCCGCACGAAGCGATCGACGTCGGCGACTGGGAGGCCGACTTCGTCGCGTTCAGCGGCCACAAGATGCTCGGCCCCACAGGTATCGGCGTTCTCTACGGTCGGCGCGATCTGCTGGAAGCGATGCCTCCCTTCCTGGGCGGCGGCAGCATGATTCGGACCGTCACGACCGAGGGCTTCACGACCGCCGCGCTGCCTGCGAAGTTCGAAGCGGGCACGCCGCCCATCGCGGAAGCGATCGCCCTCGCCGCGGCGATTCGTTACCTCAACGACATCGGCCTCGACGCGATCCATCGCCACGAACAGGCGCTCGCGACGGCCGCCCATGAGGGCCTGGCGGGCGTCGAAGGCGTGCGGATCATCGGTCCCGAACCAGGCGAAAAGGCGGGCATCGTCAGCTTCGTCACGGACTGGGCCCATCCGCAGGACATCGCCTCGGCGCTCGACGAACAGGGCATCGCCGTCCGCGAAGGGCATCACTGCACGATGCCGCTGCACAAACGCCTCGGGATCGAGTCGTCCGCCCGGGCGTCGTTCTATCTCTACAACACCCTTTCCGACGTCGCAGCCTTCGTCGAAGGGATGAAGCAGGCCCGCGCGCTCTTCGCAGGCCGAAAACGGGGCAGAAAGTAGCGCCGATCGCTCTTGACGCGGACGCGCTCGCGGCGTCACCATCCCGCCCCGGTCGCGGGCGAAGCTGCGCGCGACGGCTGCGTACACCCCCGACCTTCGTACGGAAGCGTTCCTTACGAAGGCGAACAGGATCGCGTCGATGCGAAACGGCATCCTTTCGATAGCTCGATTCGTGCTCCCATGCGCGGCGCTTCTTTCGTCGGGATGCCAGTCGCCCTGGCAGAGCGGCGCGCCCGCGACGTCGGGCGGCGGATGGTTCTCGTGGATGAGCGTCAGCGAACGATCGAACGATCCGCTGACCCGACTGGCGGGCGGAGGAGCTTACGGTCCGGGCGGCGCCGAGGCCGACGCGAGCGCCAAAGGTTCCCGCCAGCAACTTTACGGAGCGAGAACCTCGGAACTCGACCTCTCGCGCGGCAGCGCCGGATTGCCCGAGGGCGCCGTCGCTGCGCAGTCGCCGCCGACGAAGACGATCGACGAGGCCCTTCCGGCGACCGAAGACGATGCCGCCTCGCGGGTTGCGCGAGCCCTTCAGAGCCGCAAGACCGGCGCCGCGACGCCCGCGCTCGCGACCGGGCCTGATCCTTCGGAAGGATACGACGCGGCGGTCGCCCCGGCTGGTTATCAGGCGCCCGCATCGGCCGCCGACAGTTCGGTTCCGTCGATCGGCGCTGCGTCGCGCACGTACGTCGGGACGGCGCCTCCCGATTCGCAATCGAATCCTTTCTACGATCCGTTCGGCGAAGGCTCGCGAAGCGACTCTGCCGCAAGTTCGCAGCCGATGGGGAGCATCTCTTCCGCGTTCGCTGCGCCTCCTGCCAATTCCGGCGCCGGCAGTCCTGCGCTGCGCCTGCTCACGACTCCGCAGGCCAGCACGCCCGGGACCGCAGCATCGACTCCGACGCTGACCTATCCCAGCGGATCGACCTCCGCCGCGCCGACGGGGTCGCTGCTGCGACTCCTGGGCGACAACCCGCTGCGCAAGGACGCTCCGCCGCCGAGCGGGAACTAGCGGGTATCAGCTAGCGGTGGCTGAATGCGAAGCATTCAGTGCGCCTACGGCTTCGCCCTGCGCACGGGTGCAGCGGAGGCAGGTCGCTTCGGCGGCTCAGGCTTAGCGGCAGACGCCTTCTTCTTCGTCGCGGCTTTCTTCGCGGTCAGCGGCTGCCCGAATTCGAGGCGTCTCGCCTTCTTCGCTACCTCGGCGGCGCGCTCGGCCTGACCCATCATCTCGAAGAGAAAACGCGAGGGAAGGGTTTCGCGAACCTTGCCCCACTTGGTGCGACCGAGGCAGAGCGAAAGCGTCAGGCGTTCCTGTGCCCGCGTGACGCCGACGTAGGCCAGACGGCGCTCCTCGTCGATCTGCTCGTCGTCGTTCGCCTTGAGGACGCGACTATGGGGCAGGATGCCTTCCTCCATGCCGACCATGTAGACGACCGGGAACTCCAGCCCCTTCGCGCTGTGCAGCGTCATCAGAATCACGGCGTTTCGCCCGAGCTGCTTCTCCTTCTCCGATCCGAAGTCGCGTCCCCCCAGCGCCAGTTCGTCGAGGAACTTGAGCAGCGCCGGAGCACGCTCCTTCTTTTCGAAGGCCGCGAGCGAGTCGAGCGTCTCCCGCACGGTCTCTTCGCGTGCCTCGCGTGCGGCAGGCTCGTCGTACAACCGATCGATTTCGTCGGAATAGCCGATCGCGTCGAGGTACTCGACGACCGTGGAATAGAGCTTTCCAGGCCCCAGCTTCTCGCGATGCGTCTTCACGAGATCGACGAGGCTCTTCGCCCCTTCGCGGACGGCCGGCGTCCAGTCGCCCGGGTTCGCGACGCCGGAGGCGATCTCTTCGAGCAGCGTCCAGAGGGGCGCCCCGCGTTTCACCGCAGCGGCCTTCATCTTCTCGATCGACTTCGCCCCCAGTCCCCGCGGCGGAACGTTCGCCACACGAAGCAGCGCGACCTCATCCTCCGGTCGCACGAGGAGTCGCATGAACGAAAGAACGTCGCGAACCTCCTTGCGATCGAAGAACGACATTCCGCCGATCACGACGTAGCGAATGTCCTGCTTGCGGAGTTCAAGTTCGAACGCGCGCGTCTGCTCGTTGGTGCGGAACAGGATCGCGATCTCGTTGGCGGCGAACTCCTGCTTGGCGAGGGTCCGGGCGATGTCACGAACGACGCCGGCGGCCTCTTCGGTTTCGTCCTTGAACTGCTCGATCTTGGGGCGTTCGCCGTTGGGTCGGACGGGACGCAGCACCTTCTCGTGCCGCACGCGATTGAAGACGATCAGCCTGTTCGCCAGTTCCAGAATGGCCGCGGTCGAGCGATAGTTCTCTTCCAGGCGGACGACCTTCGCGTCGGGCCAGTCCTTGCGGAAGCCGAGGATGTGCTGAACCTCGGCTCCGCGCCAGGCGTAGATCGACTGATCGTCGTCGCCCACGACGCACAGATTGCGATGGGCGCCCGCCAGAGCCTTCACGATGCGGTACTGGCTGCGGTTGGTGTCCTGGTACTCGTCGACGAGCAGGTGATCGAAGCGGCTGGCTTCGAGCTGCAGCACGCGCGGATGCTGGCGGAAAACCTCTTCCGTCAGCAGCAGCAGGTCGTCGAAATCGACCGCTCCCCGCAACTTGAGCGTCCTCTGGTATCGCCGGTATGCGCTCGCCGCGAGATGCTCCTTCTCGGTCGACGCCAGGGAGACCGCGTCGTCGGGGCCGATGGCGCTCGACTTCCAGCGACCGATGGAGGAAAGCAGATCGCCCGGCTTCATCGTCGCCTCCGGCACGCGGATTTCGCGGAGGACCTGCCGGGCTGCGGCCTCCTGATCGCCGCGGTCGAAGATCGCGAATTCCTTCGGATAGCCGAGCAGATGCAGATGCTTCCTGAGAATCTGCACGCAATGCGAATGGAAGGTCGAGACCGACGGCGTCGTCGGAAGGTTCTTAAGGCGCGCCTTGACGCGCTCTTTCATCTCCTGGGCGGCCTTGTTGGTGAAGGTGACCGCCAGGATGCGATCGGGCGCGATCCCGCTTTTGATCAGACGCGCGATGCGAAACGTGACGACGCGGGTCTTGCCCGTGCCGGCGCCGGCGAGGACCAGCAGCGGTCCCTTCAGCGTCTCGACCGCGGCATGCTGCGCAGGATTAAGTCCGTCCATCCGTCGATTCGCCCTGCCGCCGTAACAGTCCCGGCGTACCGCTCGCGCGCCGTTCGAGAGGTCGCGATTCTATGACGGCAGACCCGAAATCGGAACGGGCGACCGGATCGCGGCCTCCCGCGAGATCGTCGCCGGCGCTGCGTCGCGATCGGATCGTCATACGTTCGATCTCGAAATAGTTCGACTGCGCCGGGGCTAACTCCGCTACGATACGCGACGCTGTTTACGCCATCACCCGAGGTGACGCCGGATGTCTGACTCAAGGACGAGCGAAAACTCCCCCGTCGCGTTCCACGGAGCGTCGAGCGATCCGTTGCTCGAATTGCTGATCGAGATGACGGACGAAACGGGCGCCGAACTCCCGATCACGTTGCAGGTGAGCGGCCTGGTCGTCTCAGGCAAGCTGATCAGCAAGTCCGCCTACTTCGACCAGTTCACCGCCCACTTCACCCAGGGAATGACGGATCGGCAGATCGTCGAAAGCCTGCGATCGTCGTTCGCCGAGATCAGCGCCGGTCCCGGGGCCGACGCCGCCTCTCCGCCGCTCGCCGTGCATATGAAGGACGCGGCCCTGTTCGGGGTCGGAAACATGCCGGTTCCCTACGAACAGGGGGCACTTTGGCGCGGTCGAGTGAGCGAGGTCGACGCCTTCTTCCTCGGCGAGATCGTCCTGGGCTGAACGGCGGGCCTACCAAGGTGGCATCGATGCGTCTGGCCGACTTCATCCTGGCGAATATCGAACCGATTCTCGTTGAATGGGAGGCTTTCGCACGCGACATCTGGGAGGGTCTCGCCCCCGATCCCGCCACGCTGCGCGATCACGCAGAAGCGATCCTTCGGGCGACTGCCGCCGACATGCGGTCGGAGCAGACGGCGGTCGAACGGTTGAATAAGTCGAAAGGCTTGTCCGACGACGCGGTCGGCGCCGGACGAATGGCGCTGGCGTCCGTCGAGCACGGGGTTGGGCGACTGCGTTCAGGCTTCGATTTGCTCTCTTTGCTATCGGAGTACCGGGCGCTCCGCGCCAGCGTCGTGAGGTTATGGACCGAAAGCCGTCCGATTCCCGATCGAAACGATCTAGACGATCTCACGCGCTTCCACGAGAGCATCGACCACTCGATCGCGGAGTCGGCCACCAGTTTCGCCGAGAACGGCGAACGCTCGCGGCAGATGTTTCTCGGGATTCTGGGACACGATCTGCGAAATCCGTTGAACTCGATCATGGTGTCGGCACAGTTGCTGACGCTCGACGAGAGTCTCGCTTCCGATTCCCTGGACGCCGCGAAACAGATAGCGACGAGCGGCGACGCGATGGCCCGCATCGTCGACGACCTGCTCGATTTCGCGACCACTCGACTGGGAGGCTCGATACCGATCGCACCTGAGCCGATCGAACTGACGAATCTATGTGGGGAAGTCGTTGCTGAAATGCGCGCAGGCTACCCTTCGCGCACGATCGAAGCCGAAATGCCTCACAGTCTCGCGTTCGTGGCCGATGCGCCTCGTCTGCGTCAGGCTTTATCGAACCTGCTGGGAAACGCGATTCAGCACGGCGCTCGCACCAGCCCCGTTCGACTTACGGTTCGTGAAGACGAAGAGTACGCGGTCCTAACCGTTCGCAGCTTCGGCGCCGCGATTCCGCCGGAAGCGTTCGGGACGATCTTCGATCCTCTCGTCCAGGGAACGTCAGCCGATGCGAACGCACGCCGGCAGTCCCGCTCGGTAGGTCTGGGACTGTATATCGTCCGGGAGATCGTGACTGCGCACGCGGGCGAAATCGCGGTGACATCCTCCGCGGAAGCGGGAACGATCTTCACGATGCGGCTACCGAACCGACTCGGCGTTCCTGCCAGTTGACTGCCGAAAGTCCCGTGCCTCGACGGTCGCTGCGAACTGATCTTTGCGGATCTTGAGGAATTCTCTAACGTTTGTCGCGGATGCTTCGTCGACTGACCGCTCTCCGTTCGTGAACGAACGAGAGCGACGGTCCGTCGCATCCGGCAGCTTCCAGGGAAGGGGGCTCGCGAAGGATTCGCCGCAGCCGACGCATGAGCGTCGAACCTGCGACGACGTCGGTCCAGGAGGGACGTTCATGAACAACATGCTGAAGACGATCTTCGTGGTCAGCGTGATGGGCGGCGCGCTTTACGGCGCCTACGTGCTGCTCAACGAGAACGAGTTCCGTGCGCGTCAGGAAGCGGCCGCACAGGACGTCGATGAGCCGCGGCTCGACTTCGAAATGGGGAACGAGATCGGCTCGGTTGACGACGAACCGGGGCCGTGGGGTTTCGAAGACCCCGCTCCGGCGCCCAGCGAGCCCGAGTTTCCTCCCCCTCCGCAATCGTTCCCTTCGGAGAATCCGTACGCTGACCTTCCGCCTGAAGGCGTGACGCTCATCCCGCCCGCGAATCAGACGGATGACCAGTACGGATCGGCTCCCGCGGCGGCCGAGCTGCCGTCGAACGCGACGCCGGTCGATCCGTACGCCGTGACGGCGAACGCTCGCACGGACGCTCCTGGGGCAGGAACCGATTTCGAACAGAGCGCTCCGTACTCCGCGACGGAGGCTTCGGACGCGGAGGAACCGAGCGATCTGACGATTCCTCCCGATCTTCCGTCGAGCGCTTACTCGCTGCCGGAGGGTAACGACTTCCAGATGGCCGACGGATCCGCCGCTCCCACGGCGTCCGATTTCGAGGACGGCCCCGAAGCCTCGTTCGCGACCTCCGAAACGAACGTGACCGGCCTCGACGCCGCGCCGAACGCCGGCGCGACGGGCGCGGATCGACCCGCGGCGATCGAAGCCGCTCGGCAAAGTTACCTGCGCGCGGTCGACGCGGCGAAGGGGCATGTCGCCCAGACGAACTACCGCGATGCGCTTGCCTCGCTGTCGGTGATTTACGGGAATCCCGATCTGCCGTCGCCGGAAAAGGAAGAACTCGGCGATCTGCTCGACGCGCTCGCGGCGAAGGTGATCTACTCGCCCGAGCACCTCCATCAGCCGGCCTACGTCGTGCAGCCGGGCGACACGCTCGACTCTGTCGCCGCTAACTACAGCATCACGCCCGAGTTCCTCGCCCGGATCAACGGTCTCGATCCGTCGAATCGCGCCGCGGGCGAACCGGGGAGTTCGCTCAAGGTCGTTCGCGGACCGTTCCGGGCCGAAGTGCGGCTCAAGTCGAATCTCGCGGGGACGCTGACGTTGTATCTGGGCGAACTCTATGCCGGTCGCTTCGACGTCGAACTGGGACAGGACAATCCGCCCTTCCCGGGCAAGTACAAGGTCCACGACAAGCAGGCCGATCGGCCCTTTTACACCTCCGAAGGCACGATGATTCCCGCGGAGTCGCCGGAGAACCCGTACGGGGGACGCTGGATCGACCTCGGCAGCGGCATCTCGCTGCATGGCGGCCCGTCGGTCGCCCCTCCCGGCGGACGCCTCGGCTGCATGTCGCTGCCCGGCGAAGGACACGCTTCCGATCTGTTCGCCATCCTGTCGCTTTCGTCGACGGTCGAAGTCCGGCAGTAACGATCTACCTCCCGTCCGCGAACGAGACGTCGGCCGGTAGAATCCGGGTTTTCCTCGCTGACGGAAGAGTCGAATGGCGACAAGCCAGAACGCTGCGGCCCCCGGCGCCGCTCGCGCTGAACTGATCTCGCTCGTGAAGGAACTCGCGCTGCAGTTCGGTGACTTCACGCTCGCCTCTGGCAAGAAGGCATCGTTCTATCTCGACTGCCGCAAGGTTTCGCTGCACGGACGCGGAGCCCGGCTGATCGGGGAGCTGATGCTCGACGAGTTGGCGAGCGATCTGCCCGACGCCGTCGGCGGGATGGCGATCGGCGCCGATCCGATCACCGCGTCGGTCATCACCGTCGCCGACTACCGCGGCACGCCCCTGCGCGGCTTCATCGTCCGCAAGGAGGCTAAGGCTCACGGGACGGGGAAGGACGTCGAAGGCCCCGTCGCTCCGGGCCAGCGGGTCGTCATCGTCGAAGATACCGTCACGACCGGCGGCAGCTCGCTCAAGGCGATCGAGAAGGCGGAGGCGTTCGGCCTGAAAGTGGTCAGCGTGCTGGCCGTGGTCGATCGGCTGGAAGGGGGCGAGGAGACGATTCGCGCGAAGGGCTACGGATACAAGAGCCTGCTGACTGTGCGGGATCTGGGCGTCGAACCGGTGAAATCCTGACGTCCGCGTTCGCGGCTGGTGAGGGCGGGGCGCGATGAGCAGCGAAGCCATGCGCCTGATCGTCCGCCCGATCGCGGACGCCGACGGATACGAACCGCTCGTCGCGCTGCTTGCCGACGAGTCGCCCGACCCGCGGTTCGATCTCGCCCGAACGACCCGCGAGCGATTGCAGGCTACGGGTTTCGTCGACTCCGGTATCTTCGTCGCCGAACAGCAGGATCGGCTGGTCGGCGTCGCGAGTTTCTCGCATTCGCCCGGCAAACTCGGCTCAGTTCGTCCTCCCGTCTGGCTCGAAGCAGCGGGCCAAGCGGTCCGCGACTCGCTCTTTCTCCAACTCGCGGATGCTGCGCGCGACGCGGGCGTGACGACGCAGTTCGTCTCGCGTCCGTCGGAAGATGCCGGATTGCAGGCAGGCGAGCACGGCTTTCTGTTCGACGGCCGCGCCTGGCGCCGCGCGTCGGAGGACGAACTGCGCGACGCGGGATTTCACGAGCGGGTCGACCTGGACGTCTACCTGCGCGATCTGCGGGAGGATCCGCCTCCCCGCGAGATCGGCGGCGAGCGTCTTTCCTGGGCCGACGAATCGTCGATCCCCACCGACGCGCTGGAGAGCCTCGTCGCGGCGACGTACGAGGGGAGCCTCGACTGCCCGATGCTGAACGGCAAGCGGACCGTCTCGGACGTGCTCGCCGGCTATCGGGCCGAAGGGCAGGGCCAGGAATCGCTCTGGCAGGTGCTTCGCGAAGGGGAGCGCCCGGTCGGCTGCCTGTTCATGGCCGACCACCCGGAGACCGATTCGATCGAACTGCTTTATCTGGGCGTGCGACCGGAGGAACGGGGTCGCGGCCTGGGCGCCGAGGTCGTCCAGCAGGCGATCGCGCTCGGTCGCGACCGGGGGCGGACCCTGCTGGCTTTGTCGGCCGACGCGAACAATCGGCCGGCTGGCGAAATCTATCGGTCGCTCGGCTTCCGCCGGCTCGACCGACGCGAGGTTTTTCTGAAGTTTTCCTGAAGAGCGGCCGAGGCGTCCCCGCGTCCCGATGCGGCGAAGACCTCAACACGCTTAAGCGCCGTGCGGGGCGACGGTTACCGACGATCGCGGACCTTCGTTCGTCACTTCGCCGGCGCCTGTTTCACACGTTATGCACGTCCGTTTCCGGCTTCAGCGGATGTTCGAAACTAGACGATACCCGAAGCGGGGCGGGCGCTTCGCCGGGCCATTTCGCGGTTTCTTAACAGGGCGGATTTCGAGCGTTCGGGGCCTCTCGGGGTTCGTTTGACAGCAGCGCTGGCGCCGGTATACTCCCCGACATCGTGTGGCGCCCGGAAGAGCGCCTCGCCGGGGTTTTCGGCTGCCGCGACCGTCTCGCTTCAAGACGGTCGGAGCCGTCGCTTATCGAACCCCGTCGCGAAGGCCCACGCAAGAACCGCGCTAGAAGTATGCACGGGCGACGGACGGTCCGTTTCCCCCCCAGGACGGCGAAAGGTCAAAATGATTTTGGCTTTGCGAGCAGCGCTGATCGCCCAGGTGGGCAAGGAGAGGTTCGACCTCTGGTTCGAAGACCCCGAGCGGGTCCGACTGGAGGAAGGCCGTCTCGTGATCTGCGCTGCCGACGCCTTCTCGCTCGATCGCCTGCGGAAGACCTTCCGCGAGGAGATCGAGTTCGTCGCGACGAAGACGCTCGGCCGCACGCCGGAAATCGTCTTCCGCGTCGAGTCGGCCGCGGAGCGCAAGGTCGAGCCCGGCGCTTCGACGCGAAGAGCGGACGAACCGCGCAGTGCCGGACCGCGTCTCGCCTCGCACGACGCACGTCCGAATCAGGAAGCCGGAGGGGCTGCCCCTGCGTCTCGTCCGGTGCGTAACGACCCCGATCGCCCCGAGGGGGCGCCTTCGGACGCCATGCCGCGCCGCAAGTACGCACAGCTCGATGAGTTCGTCGTCGGCGACGGCTCGGTCGTCGCCCACACTGCGGCCAGCATGTGCGTCCAGCGCTGCGGTCAGGTCTCGCCGGTCTTCTTCTACGGTCCCAACGGCTCGGGCAAGACGCACCTGCTGGAAGGCATCCTCTCGGAGACGCGCCGCCGGGGGCTGGTCCGCCGTGCGGTCTACCTTTCCAGCGAACAGTTCACGACGCAGTTCGTCGACGCGCTTCGCGGCTCGGGTCTGCCTAACTTCCGCCGTAAGTACCGCGACGTGGAACTGCTGGTCCTGGACGACCTGCAGTTCTTCGCCGGCAAGCGGGCGACCATCGTGGAGCTTCAGCACACGCTCGATCACCTGCTCCGCGCGGGGCGCCAGATCGTGCTCGCCGCGGATCGTCCGCCGTCGGAGCTGAACGAACTGGGAGGCGAGCTGATCGCGCGCTTCACGGGCGGCCTGGTCTGCGGCATCGAACTGCCGGAGCGTTCGGCACGGCTGCGCATCGTGCAGCGGCTGGCCGAGAAGCGCCGGATGGAAGTGCCCGCGGAAGTCGCCGCCATGATCGCGGATCATATTCACGGCGACGTTCGTCAGATCGCCGGCGCCCTGAACCGACTGCACGCGGCGAGCTTCGCCATGTCGCGTCCCGTCAGCGCGGAGCTGGCGACCGTCGCGCTGTCGGATATCTTCCGCGCGGCTCAGAAGGTCGTTCGTCTGCCCGACGTGGAGAAGGCGATCTGCGAAGTCTTCGGAATCGACGCGTCGGCCCTGCACTCCAAGAAGAAGTCCCGCACGATCAGCCATCCCCGCATGCTGGCGATGTGGCTCTCGCGGAAGTACACCCGATCCGCGTTCGCCGATATCGGCGAGTACTTCGGCAACCGCACCCACAGCACGGTCATCTCGGCCCAGAAGAAGGTCGACCAGTGGGTGGCGGACAAGTCGAACCTCGCCATGCCGCAGGGCGATGTCGACATCCAGGAAGTCATCCGCCGCCTGGAACAGCGCCTGCGCGCGATGTGATTCGTCTCGCCCAGAGCAACTTCGCCTCCGCGATCGTCTGGGCGTGAACTTCGGCGATGTCGTGCGGGTCGGGCGAATAGCCGCCTCCCATCGCGACGATGACCGGCAAGGCGTAGCGTTCGCAGCGTTCGAACACGGCTTCGTCGCGCTGGCGAAGTCCTGCGAGCGTCAGCTTCAATCGGCCCAGCCGGTCGCGCTCGTAGGGATCGGCGCCCGCGATATAGAAGGCGACGTCGAATCGCGTCGCCTCTTCCTCCTGACCTGCGAAGGCCGTATCGAGCGCGCCGGTCAGGGCGTCTCGATACTCTGCATCGCCGATGCCGTCGCTCAGCGGCACGTCGAGGTCGCTCGGAAACTTCCTGAGCGGGAAGTTCTTCGCCCCGTGCAGCGAGAGCGTGAAGACGCTGGCGTCGTCGGCGAAGATCGACGCGGTGCCGTTCCCCTGATGAACGTCCAGGTCGATTACGATCGCGCGGCGAACGGCCAGCCGGGCCTGCAGATCGCGGATCGCCACCGCCACGTCGTTGAAGATGCAGAAGCCCTCCCCGCAGTCGGCGAAGGCGTGATGCGTCCCGCCGGCGAGATTCACGGCGATCCCCTCCTTCAGCGCCCAGTCCGCCGCCGCCATCGTGGCGCCGACGCTGCGCCGGGAGCGCTCCACCATCTTCGGCGACCACGGGAAGCCGATGCGTCGGATTTCCGGAACCGAAAGCGTTCCCGTCGTCAGCTTAAGGAGGTACTCCGCCGTATGCACCCGCAACAGGGCCTCCTCCTCCGCTGCAGGCGGCAGGAGCAGGTTCTCCGGCTCGACGATCCCTTCCGCGAGAACCCGCTCCCGAAGCAGCCGGTACTTCGCCATCGGGAAGCGATGCCCCTCCGGCTGCGGTAGTTCGAAGACGTCGGAGTAGAAAGCCTTCATGCGGGAGAGTCTGGCCTTTCGTCGGATGCGAGACGATGCGGTTCTTGTAGGGCAGGCGCCCCGCCTGCCGTCCGAACCTCGCGAAAGTTCATGGCAGGCGGGGCGCCTGCCCTACAAGACGTGACCGCAGAATGGCGAAGCGGTTGCACTAAAAAACGGCCGCCACGCATCCGCGCGACGGCCGTCTTCAAGCTACTCGCTCACGTTCTTCGAGCTGCACCGCGAAGCTCCACGAGCGGAGCCAGCTAAAGTGCGCAGCTCCCCGAGCGGAGCCAATTACAGCGCGCAGCATTCGCAGCCGCAGGCCTCGCACGAGCAGTCGCCCGTTTCGCAGCAGAAGCAGCCGTCGTCGCAGCAGTCGCCCGTCGCGCAGCTGCAACTTCCGCCGCGGCAGGCGCCGTCGCAGCAGGACGCAGCCTTCGCCGAGGCGAGCCCGCCAGCGGCGCTTTCGCTGACCGCGATCGCATGCGTCGCGCCAGCTTCGCAGCAAGCTTCGCCAGTCGCACAGCACGCAGCCTTCTCTTCGCAGCAGGCCGCGGTTTCGCAACATTCCGCGCCGACGACGCAGCATTCGGCGCCCGGGGCACAGCAGTCAGCAGTTCCCGCCGCGGAGCAACAGGAGGCCTTCGCGCTCGCCTTAGCGACGGGCGTCGCCGAAGCGTCCGCCGATTGCGAGCCGAAGGAGACGACCAGCAGCGCCACGATCACGAAGGCGCTCATCAGAATTCCGAACAGTTTCATCGCAAGCTTCCTCAGAAAAAATGATCGAACGAAAAACGCTCAGCAGGACGACCCCGAACAGGGCCGTCGCAGGAAGTCGTTTCCGCAGGATCATTTCCGCCAGACGCATAGCAGGATGCGCACGGGCAGGCGGGGAGGAAGCTCGGGGACGGCTTCAAGCGCGAAGCCGTCTATCGAAACGCCGGAGAGATCCGCGAACAGATCGCTCGGCGGCAGGGCCTTGGGGGCCGCTCGTTCGGGAACGCTCGCCGCGGTCGTCACGATCGTGCGCGACCGGGACTTCTCCAGGCAGCAGGGGCAGGAAGAAGTCTGCCCGCAGCAGGGTTCGGCGAAGACGAGCTCGGACTCGCGAACGCTAGCCGGCTCCGCAGCGTCCTTCGACGCTTCCGTCGCTTTGGCGACGCAGTGCGGACAGACCGGCTCAGCCGCCGTATCCTGCGCGGCGTCCGGCTTCGCAGCAGCGGCCAGGGCACAACGACAGACGCTGACCGGCAGGCCCTGCAGAAGCAGGCTGACGACGAGCAGTCCGGCGATGAGGCTCTTGGGGAGCATTAGCCGCGGCGAGGGAAGGAATCGGGATCGAACGGGATTCTATTGAACGAGTTCATTATAGGCGCTCGCACTTAGCTGACGTCAAGGTTCTTCATCGGTCGACGGTGATACAGTTGCAGGCTTACCCACGCCAATCGAGCCAATGGCGTTGAATATCGGAGAGCGATAGCCATCGCGAGTCGTCGATGCTTCGCGATCTACTTGTAGTCCGAGGACGGCGAAATCCGATGACGCTCGATCGCGAAGCGACCGAAACTCTGCTTGCTTCCGCTCTCCCTCGTCGTGCACGCTGGATGGTCGAAGGCGCGCCCCTTTCCTTCGAATTCACGGTCGCCCGCCTCGTACTTCAACGGCTATCGGACGCGGTAGTCGCGGGCGGGGAGGAGGCCGCGGACTTGCTGGCGTTCGGCGAACGAGACTTCGCCGAAGGGGGCGGAAGCCGCATGTGCCTCAGCGTCCGGGAACGCGACGGCCTCGTCTACGGGTTCGATCCCGAGCAGGAGCCGCCGCTGCTCCTGCTCAATTCCGCCGCCCCGCAATTCGTAGCGACGTTCCGGACGCTCGACGGCTACTTGTCGCATGACGGCGTCTTGCCGCCCGACTGCGACAGTCGGCTCCTCGCTATCGACCCGGAGGCGTACCCGAGTTCGGAGTGGCGGCTTCTCGTCGCATCCCTGCCTCAGCGGGAGAGGCGCGCAACAGAGTAGGTCCAGCCGGTGGCAGAAGGCCGTCCGAGACGGATCCGCTCTCCCGGAGATCTTCGAGCGCTAACCGCCGGTCGTTCACTTGTGTCCGCGAGTGGCGATCGCCAGGACCGCGAGGATCAGGACGGATCCTCGAGAATCGGGCCGAAGTAGACGGCGTTGAGGAACGCTCGCTCGCTGCCGCGGAAGTAGGCCCGGAAGCAGGGCTCGTCGGCGAACAGGATGGTGCGACCGTCGCCGGTCCACTGCACCGACACGGAAAGGCCGCCGGCCAGACGTTCTTTGTTGCGAGGCGAAACGTAGCCGGCGAAGACGGGGTCCTTCGACAGGATCAGCGGATTGGCGTAGGCGTTCCGCGAAGGCTCGAAGAAGATCGACTGCGAGCGAAAGACGTAAGCCTCGTTGCCGCCGAACCCGTACCCGATCGGATGGGTGAGGTCGACCTGCGCTTTTAGAATCACGCCGGCGACCTTGTCGATCGCCTTCGCGTCCGCTGCGCCGGCATAGGGCTTCTGCGGCAATGCGTAGGGATCCTCGCCGCTCGGCGAGGGAGCGACGCTTGGTTCGGTCACCACCGCCAGTCCCTGCGTCGCGCCCCAGGAGATCGCGCGCCCCTGCAGGATGATCGTGCCGCCTTGCTTCTGCCAGGTCGTCAGGTCGGCGATCTTGCGACTCGGAAAGCGGCGATAGTCGCCGTCCGGAAAGATCACGACCGTGTACGGATCGAACGACAGATCGAGCAGATCGTCCAGATCCAGCAGGCTCACGGGCAACTCCGCCCGCTGGTCGAGCGTGAACCAGAAGTCCGCCGCATCGGCAGCGCTGATGTCCTTCCCGCCGATCAGAGCGACCTTCGGCTGCGGAATCGCCTTCCAGTCGTCGCTCCCCAGGTCGGAGCCTTCGAGCGTCCGCGACGACATAATCGGAATGACGTCCAGATCGTCTCCCGCAAGCGGCGCCAGGGCGTCGCGAATCGTCTCCGCGGAGACCTTCTGATCGGCGATCGTCGCCATGACCGTCCCGGGCGGAAGTTCGCGACGCTGGCCGTCGACTTCGATCGCGAAAGACTGCGTCGCGACGAGCAGACGAATCTCTGCCTGCAACAGCTTCGACAGGGCGCTGTAAGCCGACGAAGAACGCAGGTCGATCAGATAGGCGACGCCTGCGACGGGAAGCTCTCCCGGCGCCTGTCCTGAGCCTGCGGGCCCTTCCGGAGAGAGCAAACCTTCGGGGAGATCCTCCGTCATCTCGGCGAACTGCGCGCCGAACGCAGCAGCCACGTTCCAGGCAGAGACGTCATAAAAAACGTTCTCCTGAAACGTGGTCCGCCGTTCGAAGATCGACTTCACGAACAGGTAATCGCGCTGCCGGAGCGAAACGAAGATCGAATCCTCCGGTCCGAACGCGATGCCGTCGCGGTCGATCGGCTGAGCGAGCTTCGACCAGTCGATTCCGTGCCGATCGAGCAGCGTCGTCAGCGCCCGTCGCCGGGCCGGATCGTGCGGGATCCGCAGGAAATAGCCGCGGACGTCGTCGTTGGCCGCAGCCTCCCTCGCTTCGCGATAGAACTGCCGCTGCCACTCGACGAGATCGTTCCGCTGGGCCGCGATGCCTTCGAGCGCCGCGAGGGACGTCCTGACCTGACGCCCGGTCGTCTCTCGCAGGGTCAGTTCTCCGCCGCGGCTGTCGATCGCGACGCCGCGAGCGCTCGCCTGCTCGAACAGCACGCCGACGCCGCCATGCAGATCGGGATAGGTCGAGCCCTTTCCGGGATAGAAGTCGTCGAACTTCTCTTCGGAAAAATAGAGGTCGCCCGCATCGTCGAGCGCTCGCGCGAAATGATCGGAGAGACGCTTCGTCAGTTCGACGTTTCGCTGCGGCGTCAACGGATTGTTCCGCGACGGTACGCCCGGCTGAAAGAAGTAGGTCGACTGGCCGTCCATCTCATGGAAGTCGAACAGGGCGTTCGGCTGCCACTGGCGATAGAGGTCCAGTCGCCCCTGCGATTCAGGGAGTTGGGCGGGCAGCCAGTCGCGATTGAGATCGAAGCCGTAGTAGTTCATCCGCCCGGAGGGCCAGCCCTGGCGATGTTCGCGGCTCTGGCGATCGGGCGAAGGATGCTTGCCGCGATGAAGATTCGACCAGCGGCTGAACCGATCGAACCCGTCGGGGTTCAAACAGGGATCGAGCACGACGACGTTCTTCGCGAGGAAGTCCGTCACGCGAGGATCGTCCGCAGCGGCCAGGTAGTAGGCGATCAGCACGCCCGCGTGCGTCGCGCTCGGTTCGTCGCCATGGACGCCGTACTCGAACCAGGCGACCAGCGGCACGTCCTCGACGTTCGCGACCTCTTCCCGCGACGGATCGGCGAAGTCGCGGCGCGCCTGCTGAATCTCCGGCAAGCGCGCAAGAGTGTCCGGCGAAGAGATCGTCAGCGCGACGAGCGGCTTCTGGTCGAACGTCCTCGCGTACTCGACCAGTTCGACGCGATCCGACGCCGCGGCCAACGCCCGGACATACGCGTCCACCTGGTCGTGCGTCCAATGACGATCGCCGAAAGCGAAGCCGACGAACTCGCTCGGCGACGGAATGTCCGCGAGGTACTTCGTCTCCTCGGGCAGCAAGGGCTCCGCCGCCGCGCCTCGCTCCGTGATCGCCGATCCGATCAACCCGATCGCGAAGACCGCTGCCAGGAATAAAAGGTTCCGACCCAGGACGCCGCATTCCGGCCGCTGACGGCGGCGGAACCGTGCGAACGAAGAACTAAATCGAAAGCGAGGCCGTCCGTGTCCGAACCGATGCATGAGGCAGGCGCCTGGGCGAGTACGTCGTCGATGCTGCTTCGCGGCGCGGCCAGCGAGATCTTGCGCGATCGGTCCAAGCTCGACCGCCGGAACCGAAATCAGGTCCGGCGCTTCGCTTTCGCCAGGTTCGCGCATCCTCCGCAGGCCTAAAAGTCAGTCTAGTCTCGATTCCTTCCCCGGGTCGCCCGGTCGAAGGCTGGTCTCTCTCGGAAAGCGTAAGAAATAGTCAGATCAGGTCCTTTCTGCTGGGATAGACGAGCGCAAAAAGCTTCTCGATCGCACCGGGAACGCGCAGATACAATCAATGGCCTGGGGATGCCGCCTGTCGAACTGGATTCGCCGTGTCTGACGCCTTCGACTTCGAACCGACCGCCGCGCCGAACGAGCGGACGAACCCGCTCGCAGGCGTGATCTCCGCGGCGTTTCATGGCGGGGCGTTGATCCTGGCGGCGCTGCTCTGGAACGACGAGCCTGCGGGCATCGTCGACGAACGACCGCGCGACATCGGGATCCGTCTCGTTTCCGAAGCTTCGCTGCGGCCCGACGCGATCACGGAATCAGCGACCGAAACCGATCCGACCGAAGCGGCCGTCGCCGATATCGGAACGGAAGCCGAACTTGCCGCTGCGCTTCCCAGTTCGGCCGCGCCTGCTTCGCTACCGGAACTCGATCCGCAGGATGACGCTTCAGGCGGAGCGCCGGCGTTCGCCGACCTTCCCGGCTTCGGGGACGCCGGGGCGGGGCGATCGGTCTTTCCCGGAACGGCGGAAGGCGATGCCGCCATGATCGCCGAAGAGCGCGCCATGCTCGCGGCAGGTCGGCCGCAGGGGAACGCGTCCGACGTCTCCCTGTTCGGCGGCGCCGCCTCCCGGGGGCGAACCTTCGTCTTCGCGATCGATCGGTCGCAGAGCATGGGCGCCGAGGGAATCGGCGCGATCGACGCTGCCGTGGGCGAACTCTCGAACGCCGTCGCCGGCCTCGATCGCACGAATCGCTTTCAGATCGTCGCCTACAATCGCGACCTCGTCTTTCTGGACGGACAGCGCAAACTCCTGCCGAAGACGCCCGAGGCAGGGGAGAAGACGAAACGCTTCATCGATTCGCTGGCTGCGTTCGGGCCGACTGAGCATCGCCGGGCGCTGCTGTCGGCGCTGGCGCTTTCTCCCGAGGTGATCTACCTGCTGACCGACGGCGGCGACCCGGCGCTGACCGATACGGAGATTTCGCAGGTGGCTCGCATCGCCGGCTCGAAGACGGCTGTGCATGTCGTCTGCTTCGGGCGAGCGGAACGGAGCGCCGCGTCGAGGTCGCTCGAGGAACTCGCCGAGGCCTGCCGAGGGAGTTTCACCTACGTCGATTTGTCGAAGAAACGCTGATTCTGAGTAAGCTGAAATCGGGTCGATTCCCGCCGAAACGCGGCCTGAGGAAGCAAGGTGCGTTCCCACTGGGGGCGGGAGCGTGAAGAAAGGGCAGGGAAAATGCTTCTCGCCCCTTGCTGGCGCCGAAAAGGCTCTCCTATAATCGGTCCCTTTCCGACCTACCTGCCGATCCGACGGTTTTGAGTTCCCATGAAGGTACGTGCAAGCGTCAAAAGGATTTGCGCGAACTGCAAGGTCGTGCGGCGCCGTGGCAAGGTTTTCGTGGTCTGCACGAACGCCCGGCATAAGCAGCGCCAAGGCTGATTGCTGGTTCTGCGCGCTTTTCCGCGTTGTCGTCGCCCTTCGCGCTGTCCACGCGTTCTGCATTGTCGAAGCCGCCGATCTGTGGCCCGCCGACTCTGACTCGCGGTGCAACCGGATCGACGATCTGGCTTCGGCCCTGTTTTCGACGAATGGAGATATTCCGTGCCCCGTTTGCTTGGCGTCGACCTTCCCAACGATAAGCCGGCGGTCGTCTCGCTGACGTACCTCTACGGCATCGGGCCGAAGGTCGCTCGCGACCTCTGCCACAATCTGGATATCAATCCGGCGATGTCGGCGCGAGAGCTGAACGATGATCAGCTCGCCCGCCTGGCGACGACGCTCGAAGACGATTACGTCGTCGAGGGTCCGCTGCGTCGTCAGATCGCGCAGGCGATCGGTCGCCTCCGCGACATCAAGGCCTATCGCGGCACTCGCCACCGCATGAGCCTTCCCGTTCGCGGCCAGCGAACGAAGACCAACGCCCGTACCCGGAAGGGTCCGCGTAAGACGGTCGCCGGTAAGAAGGGCGTTAAGGATCTGAAGTAGTCCGTCGCCGCGTCAACGAACGCGGCGATCGGCATCGTCTCCTGCCTGCGTTCTCGCGGCGGGAGGCCCTCACCGAAACACTCTCCGGCGACTGCGACAGCCGCCGGATCTGCCGGGCGACCCCCAGTCGCCCTTCCTTCGTTCCCGGGAAGCGTTCGAGATTCCTGCGTCGGTATCGACGCGACGGACCGATCGGTTCCCTCCGTTACGCCGGACCCCAGCGTTCGGGAGTCAGACACGTGTCGAAAGTCAAGAAGAAGAAGATTCGTCGCAACGTCACCTCGGGCGTGGTGCATATCCAGGCGACGTTCAACAACACCACCGTCTCGATCACCGATCAGAAGGGCGACGTCCTGACCTGGGCGAGCGCCGGCACTTGCGGTTTCAAGGGAAGCCGCAAGAGCACTCCCTTCGCCGGTCAGTGTGCCTCGACGCAGGCCGCCGAGAAGGCGATGAAGCAGGGGATGCGGGACTGCGAAGTCCGCGTGAAGGGGCCCGGTTCGGGTCGCGAGAGCGCCATCACCGCTCTGCAGGCTGCCGGGCTGACGGTCAAGTCGATCGAAGACGTGACCCCGATCCCGCACAACGGTTGCCGTCCCCGCAAGAAGCGTCGCGTCTAGGCGACTGCCGCTCGGGAGGAAGGCTCGGATCGCCTTCGCCCGCTTCGCGATCGGACCCAGGAACGGACTCGCCAGTTTCAGCGCCTGCGGACGATCTTCCGCTTTAAGATCGTTCGCGCGTTTCTTCGGTCGACCCCCTGGGGTTCGCCGCACGCATCGAACGCCGCACGCCCCGTTCCGTCGAAGAGGAATTCTCACGATGCACATTCGCTGGCGCGGTCTGGAGCTTCCGAACTCCGTCCGCTGCGAAACTGAAACGCTTCGCCCCACGTACGGCAAGTTCTACGCCGAACCGTTCGAGCGCGGCTTCGGTCATACGATCGGCAACAGCCTCCGCCGGGTCCTGCTTTCCAGCCTGGAAGGAAGCGCCGTCACCCAGATCAAGGTGCGGGGCGCCCAGCACGAATTCACGACGATCAAGGGTCTGCACGAAGACGTCACGGACCTGGTCCTGAACGTCAAGTCGCTGGTCGTCAAGAACCACAGCGACTCGACCCGGGTCATCACGGTCACGGCCAACAAGAAGGGGATCATCACCGGCGCCGACGTCGAAACCGACGCGGACGTCGAAATCGTGAACCCCAACCACGTGATCTGCGAACTGACCGACGACATCGACTTCATGATGGAGATGGTCGTCGAGAACGGTCGCGGTTACGTCCCCGCTCATGAGCATTCGGCTCGCGAGCAGGAAATCGGCATCATTCCGATCGACGCCGTCTTCAGCCCGATCACGCGCGTCCGCTATCTCTGCGAAGAGACTCGCGTCGGTCAGAAGACGAACTACGACCGGCTCTCGCTCGAGATCTGGACCGACGGCTCGGTTCGCCCCGAGATGGCGCTCGTCGAAGCCGCCAAGATCATGCGTAAGCACCTCAACCCGTTCGTGCAGTACGCCGAACTGGGCCAGCCGGTGCAGTCGCCCGCTCCCTCCAGCGGCATCGACGCCGCGCTCGAGCGGAAGCTGAACATGACCCTCTCCGATCTGAAGCTTTCGGTCCGCGCGACCAACTGCCTCAGCTCGGAAAAGATCGGCACGGTCCGCGACATCGTCCAGTACACCGAAGATCGCCTCCTCGAAGTTCGCAACTTCGGCGAGACGACGCTGAACGAGGTCAAGGACAAGCTCTCCGGGCTCGGCCTGCATCTCGGCATGCGGCTGCCCGCGGGTTCGGGATCGGGACGCTAACTACACTTCGACGAGTCGGACGGGAGGGCGAAGGCCGTCCCGTCGCTCGCTCTTACGCGACACGAATCGGAAACGGAAACTGTCATGCGTCACCGCAAGAAGGGCCGCGTCCTCGGCCGGGCGCCCAGCCACCGCAAGGCGCTCTACAAGAACATGCTGTGCGCGCTCATCCTGACGGAGCGCGACGCGGAGCTCGACGACAACGCCCCGAAGGTCAAGGGACGCATCGTCACGACGCTGCCGAAGGCCAAAGAGATTCGGCCGATGATCGAGCGGCTGATCACGATCGCCAAGAAGGGCCTGATCGCTCAGCAGGCGGCCGCGCCCTTCGCGACCGACGCCGAGCGCAACAGCGAGGCTTGGAAGACGTGGCGTAAGAGCGATCAGTACAAGCAGTGGGTCGCCGCCGTCTCGCCCGCGGTCAACGCCCGTCGTCGCTGCTTCGCCGTTCTGCGCGACAAGCAGGCCGTGCAGCTTCTCTTCAACGAGATCGCTCCCCGGTTCGTCGATCGTCCGGGCGGGTACACGCGGATCCTGAAGCTCGCCAAGGTTCGCCTCGGCGATGCTGGCGCTCGGGCCATCCTGGAATTCGTCGGCAAGAACGACCGCGAGAAGCAGGCCAAGGCCGTCAAGCCCGAGTTCGCTTCGTCGAACGCCTGAGCCTCCCAGGCCAGGCGCCTCGACGGCTCCTGCGTGAACGGGCCGCTTCGGCTGGATATACTTGGCGCTCGCGAAGTCTCTGCTTCGCGAGCGCTTTTTCATGCGCCGAAATTCCGCCGCTTCGTCTCTCCGCTCGATGACCGGCCCCCGCACTGGCTTCGACTTTACGGCCGCGATTCGCACGCTCTGCGAAGACGCGACGCGCAGGCTTCCCGAGTTCAGCCACATCCGGATGGATGACGTCGCCGTCTCGTTTTCGCAGACGCGAAAGCGCGTCATGTACGGTACGTTCGCGAGCCTCACCCCGCTGCGGTTCGCGAACGGCGCAGCGTCGGAAACCAAGCACGGTCGCGTCTACCGCATTCAGCCGCTGCTGGACGGGCAGGGGCGGGAGATGCTCTACCTGCTGACGTTTTATCTGCCGCGCTTTCTCGACCTGCCGATGCGGGAGAAACTGATCACGGCGCTGCACGAACTGTGGCACATTTCGCCTTCGTTCGACGGCGATTTGCGTCGTTTCCCGGGGCGCTGCTACGCCCACTCGGGCAGCAAGGAAGAGTACGACGAACTGATGGGCGTCTTCGCCGATCGCTATCTCCGGCTCAAACCGCCGCGGTCGACGTGGGGCTTTCTCGAACACAACTTCGACCAGTTGACCCGCCATCACGGTCGACTCTTCGGCGTCCGCTACAAGCACCCCCGGGTTTACTGGAAGCCGCTGCCCGTCGCCCGCGAAGGAAAGCCGCCGCGCGGGTGAGTTGCGCAATACTGGCGTCGTACGAACTTCGATCTGCGTACCATGGCTGGCTTGTCCAGCCTTGCCGAGGCGGCGATCGATCGTCCACCCGGTCCGTCGGCCCTGCTGCGATGCGATGTTCACGGCATTCACCGATCCAAGGCATCGAACGAGGATTCCTCACGGCTGGACGAGCCCGCCATGGCACGCGAAATCGCTTCGGACGGTTCGCAGTTTATAATCGCCCGATCGACGCCCGCTGACCTCTCTCGCGAACGGACTTATGGAATACGGCTTCGGCATTCTCGGCTGCGGCATGATCTCCCGCTTTCATGCGAAGGCGATCGCCGATCTGCATAACGCCCTCTTGGTCGGCTGTTCCAGCCGGCGGAAGGAGGCGGCGGACACGCTGGCCGAGGAGACGGGCTGCCGGGCGTACGCCAGCGACGAAGAGTTGCTCGCCGACCCCTCGATTCACGTCGTCACGATCGGCACGCCCAGCGGCGCCCATCTGGAACCTGCCGTCGCGGCTCTCCGTGCGGGCAAGCACGTCATCGTCGAGAAGCCGCTGGAGATCACGCTCTCGCGATGCGACGCCATTCTTCGCGAAGCCGAGAAGGCGGGGCGTCAGGTAATCACAATCTTCCCGTCGCGGTTTCACGAATCGGCCCGACTGATGAAGGCCGCGGTCGACGGCGGACGCTTCGGGCGGCTGACGCTGGGCGACGCCTACGTGAAGTGGTACCGCACGCAGGAGTACTACGACAGCGGCGCCTGGCGCGGCACGTGGAAACTCGACGGCGGCGGAGCGTTGATGAACCAGGCGATCCACTCCGTCGATCTGCTCGGCTGGCTCATGGGGCCCGTGAAGCGGATCAGCGCGAACGTCGCAACCCTCGCCCACGAACGGATCGAGGTCGAGGACGTCGCCGTCGCCTCGGTCGAATTCGCCTCCGGGGCACT
Organism: Lignipirellula cremea; assembly: GCF_056501455.1. Taxonomy (NCBI): domain Bacteria; kingdom Pseudomonadati; phylum Planctomycetota; class Planctomycetia; order Pirellulales; family Pirellulaceae; genus Lignipirellula; species Lignipirellula cremea. Next base: position 1,241,314 of record NZ_CM151415.1, on the reverse strand, counting down.
CGGCACGATCGTCGCGACGACCGCCGCCTGGCCCGGCTCGCTGAAGCGGATCGAACTCTCCGGCACGCGCGGGACGGCCGTTCTCGAGGAGGAAGATATCAAGCGCTGGGACTTCGCCGATCCCGCGCCCGGCGACGACGAACTGCGGGAACGGATGGCCAACCGGACCGCGACCGGCGGAGGCGCCGCCGATCCGAAGGCGATCGGCCATCACGGGCACGCGTCGCAGTTCAAGGATCTGCTCGACTCGCTCGATCAGAACCGCGGTCCCGCGATCGACGGCCGGGAGGGTCGCCGCAGCGTCGAGACGATCCTCGCGATCTACCAGTCCGCCGCGACCGGTAAAGCGGTCGACCTTCCCCTGCCCGCGGATCCTGACCTTCCGTTTCTGAGGAAGGATGCGGCGGTCTGACCGCAGCGCGCGTTACGGTGTCCCTTCCTTCGCTCGCACGTCGAGGACGAGGCTCTTGTCGGCGCCGGAGAGGCCGCGATTGTCGGTCCAGGTGGCGATTCGCTCGACCTTGGTTTCGAACTTCGCTTCGCCGCCGCTCCCTGCTCCCGGAAGAGCGCCCCAGAGCACCTGGGCGCCGTTGCGACTGACGATCCGCACGGGTTCGCCGGGCTGCGTCGACGCCGTCAGGCGATAGAACGACCACGGTTCTCGCTTCGATCGCAGAACCGCCGCGAGCGCCGCCGAGCGCTCGATCGTATCGTCGCCCCAACGAGTTCCGGGCTGAGCCGTCGGCACGCGCGCGGCGCCGGCCGAGATTCGCAGGTACTTGCTGGCGTCTTCGGGACGGAAGTCATCGGTCGGAAGAATGATCCCGTCGCCGTCGACGAAGATCAGACCGCCGGAACCGTCCGCGAGGGTCACTTCGACCATCCCCGCCGGTTCTCGATAGGCGAGTTCGACCTCGACCTTCCCGACGGGCAATTTGCGGACCGAGACGACCTCGCGAACCCAGGGGCAAAGCGCGAACGCGTGCGCCACGTGCTCGGTCAGACGCTCGTCGAGCAGGCTCATCTCCTGGAGACCGCCCCGGGCGAAGGCGTCGGCGACCAAGTCCGATCGCACCCACTCGGGCGGCGACGTGACGGCGACGTTCTCTTCGAGCAGGCGGTAACGCCCCGTCGCCTCCAGGTTGTCGCGTACGGTCGCCCGAAACAGAAGCGACCCGCCGACGAGAAAGGCCGCGACCGCGACCACGCCGACGATCAGTCGACGTTGCGGCTGCCAGACGTAGACCGCGAACCGCAGCGAAGCGAGGCTGACGAGCGCGGCGGATCGTTGAACGAAGCGAACGGATTGCATGGCCGGGATTCCTCCGGCCGTACGTCTACCAGATCGCCAGTTGCGTCTCCAGATCGATCCCGAGGCGGTCGAAAACCTGCGCCTTCGCCAGGTCGATCAGCCGGAGGACGTGCTCGCTGGTCGCCTTCTCGCCGACGACGATGAAGTTGGGCTGTCGGTTGGAGAACGACGCCTCGCCGACGCCGGCTCCCTTGAGCCCCGCCTGTTCGAGCGCTTCCGCGGCGGTGAGACCGCCCGGGTCTTTGAAGACGTAGGCCGCGCGCTCCATCGACTCGGGCTGCCGAGACTTGCGCTCGATCCAGAGCTTCTGCATCCGCTTCGTCGCGGCGTCGATGTCCCCCTTCTGCAGTTCCAGCGTCACGTACAGGATCGCGACGTCGTCGACGTTGCTGCCGCGATAGGAGAAGTGGAGGTCCGACCGCTGGTACGTCCGCAGCTCGGCGGCGTCCGTCAGGGCCGTGACCGAGCTGACGAAGGCGCCGATGCTGGCGCTTTGAACGCCGGCGTTCCCCCGCACGGCGCCGCCGATCGTGCCCGGAATGCCGACGAGCTGTTCCAGTCCGACGAAACCTTCCCGCAGGCTCGCGGCGACCGCCTCGGAAAGACGCGTCCCGCCGCCCAGTTTCAGACCGTCAGGCTGCGGCGTGACCGAGGCGAACGCGGTCCCCGTTAGATGAATCACGAGGCCCGGCACGCCCCCTTCGCGGATCAGGACGTTCGATCCGCCGCCGAGCACGCGAACGGGAATGTTCTGGTCGCGAGCGGCGCGAACGAGCTGGATCAGCTCCTCCGCCGCCGTCGGTTCGGCGAAAAACTCGGCCGGTCCGCCGAGCCGCAGCCAGACGTACGGGGCGAGCGGCTCTTCCGAGCGGACGATGTGTTCCAGACCGCGGAACGGCGTCATGCGTGATCCTAATCGCGATACGACGAAACTTGCTCGGCTGCTTCGCGAGCCAGGCGATCGCCGAAGCAGAACGGTTTCATCGACGTTCTCGAAAACAGTCGACCGGGCAGGCTGCGAAAGCGCGCCGATTTTAGCAGAATCTGCCGAATCCGCGGGAGGCAGACCGGCGGACCCCTCCGCGGGTTGCCTGGCGCGCTGCGCTTCTCTCTATTCTCTGCTGTCGACCCCGCTCCCTCACGTTCCCGCAGCATGGAACCGTCTGCCGCGCGACTCCTGGCAGCCTGGCTCCTTCCGGGGCGCGGGTCGCTGATGCTCGATGCCATCGTCCTCGCGATGCTGGTCGTGACGGTCGCCCTGGTCTTCAGTATCGCCGCAGCACGCTTCGGGAAACGGTATCGACTCCATCGCATGATTCAGATCGTCCTGACGATCTGTCTGGCCGTCACCGTGATCGCCTTCGAGGTCGACATGCGATTCGTGACCGACTGGCGTGCGCTGGCGGAAGACTCGCCTTGGTACGCGCGCGATCGCTTCGGCGTCGTCGATGGGGCGCTGGCCGTGCATCTCTGCTTCGCGGTGCCCGCGCCGTTCGTCTGGGCGACGACGCTCGGATTGGCCCTGCAAAGGTTCGGTCGGAACCCGGCGCCGGGCGCCTATTCCCGCCGTCATCGCCTCTGGGGCTGGAGTTCTGCGGCCCTGATCGCGCTGACGACGCTGACGGGGTGGATCTTCTACTACCTGGCCTTCGTCGCGACTGGGGAAGGGTGATCTTCGCGAATTCGCCGCCCGGTCCTTTGACCGATCGGCCTGGAACCGCCATAATTCGTGCGTCTGCCTGAGACGGCCCTCGCAAGGGGGAGCCGTGAACGAGTCAGGCCTTAACCGGAGCAGCTATAAGCGGGGTACTCTTGTGCGGGGGCCGTCCCGGGCAGACATCTGACGAACTTGCGTCTCCGCGCGGTTCGTGACGAGACGATAGGCCGATCGGGAAACCGATCGCCCAGTAGCGACTGGCAGGGCGAGCGATCGGCCTGCCTTTTTTCGTGAATGGACTCCTCTTCTCATGACAGAAGAACGCCCCGCGGACTCTCGCAGCAGCGGCGACGGCTACCAGGTCGTCGCCCGGCGGTATCGACCGCAATCGTTCGAGACGCTCGTCGGCCAGTCGCACGTCGCCCAGGCGCTCGGCAACGCCATCAAGAGCGATCGCGTCGGTCACGCCTATCTCTTCACCGGTGCCCGCGGAGTCGGGAAGACCTCGACCGCCCGCATCTTCGCCAAGGCGCTCGACTGCGTGAACGGGCCGACGATCACGCCCTGCAACGAGTGCGACATCTGCCAGTCGATCGCGACCGGCGAAGATATGGACGTGCTCGAAATCGACGGCGCCAGTAACCGCGGCATCGACGAGATCCGCCAGTTGCGGTCGAACGTCAACGTTCGCCCCAGCCGCGCGCGGTTCAAGATCTACATCATCGACGAAGTCCACATGCTGACGAAGGAGGCGTTCAACGCACTCCTCAAGACGCTGGAAGAGCCGCCCGCGCACGTCAAATTCATCTTCTGCACGACCGATCCCGAAAAGCTCCCGATCACCGTACGCTCCCGGTGCCAGCGGTTCGACTTCGCGCCCGTTCGCACGCACGAGATCGCCGAACGCCTGGCGGAGATCTGCCAGACCGAGGGACTGGAGGCGGAGCCCGCGGCGCTTCAGGCGCTCGCGCGCCGCGCGGCCGGATCGATGCGCGACAGTCAGTCGCTGCTCGAACAGCTCTTCGCCTTCTGCGATCACAAGATCGCGGTCGACGACGTCTATCGCCTGCTCGGCACGGCGCGGGGCGGAACGCTGCTCAAGCTGGTCGGCTTTCTGCGCCAGGGCGACGCCGCGGCGGCGCTCGAAGCCGTGCAACAGGCCGTCGTCGAGGGCGTCGAGGCGGGGCAACTGGCCGAGCAACTGCTCGGCATCTATCGCGATCTGTGCGTGCTTTCCGTCGGCGGGTCGCGGGAACTGCTGTCGTATCTCGCCTTCGACGAGTTCGACGAAGCGGAACGCATCGCGAAGGAGGCCGGCCTCGATAACCTGGCCGCGGCGATGCAGATCGTCGATCAGGCGGCGGGGCAGATGCGGCTGACGACCTACCCGCGGATCCAGCTCGAACTGGCGCTGCTGCGGGTATGCCGCCTGCCCGACCTCGCCTCCCTGTCGGAGGCGATCGTGAGGCTGGAAAAAAAAACGGACCGCCGAAGCGCTGAGGGGGTGAACGAACGACCGGCGCCACGACCCGTGACGCCTCCACGCCCCGCCCCGACGATCAATCGGCAAGACCAACAGGAACGGTCGACGCCCGCCGAGCCGAAAGCCGTCGCGCCCGCACCGCGAAGCAACGCGGCGCCGGAATCGCGAAGAGAACCGGAGCGACCTCAGGCAGCTGCGCGAACGGAACGCATCGGGGCAGAAACGTCATCAGCCGTCGAAGCGCTGAACAGCGTTCTGGCAGGCGAGGGCGCCAGCCCTGCGGAGACGGAGCGGGCGCCGATCCAGGGCGTGCGTGCCGAAGCCGTGCGTGCCGAAGCGATGACCGACGCGAAGGCGGAAGAGCTTTGGCGCGAGGCCGTCGCCTCGCTCAACGATTCGACCGGCGAATGCGCGAGCGACTTCTCCGCAGTCGCCTGGCGGTCGCCGTCGCGGCTGGTCGTCAAGATTCGCGGTTCCTACAATTACGAGCGTTGCGTTCGCAAGGCGCCGCAACTCGAAGCGGCGTTCACGGAGATCTCCGGCCTGCGCGCCCACCTGTCGCTGGAGTGCGACCCGGACGCCCCTGCCGCTCCTTCTGCCGCCGCTCCGAAGTCGCGCAAACAAAGGGAACAGGAACTGCGTCAGCTCCCGATGATCGCCGCCGCGATCGCGGAATTTCAGGGGGAGATCGTCTCGATCGACGATTCGCAGAGGGATTCCTGACGCTTCCTGCACAGCAGGCGCCTCGACTGCCGTGAAACTCGTCGACGCCCGGACGGCAGGGGGACTTGCCCGACTGATACCGTCGCCATCGCCCGCACGTTAAGGAGAACCGCCATGTTCAAGCAGATGGGCGAGATGATGTCGCTGCTGAAAAACGCCCGCGAAATGGCGTCGCGGATGGAGGCGATGCAGAAGCGTCTGGAAGAGATGCGACTCTCCGCCGAGTCGGGCGACGGCTCGATCCGCGTCACCGCGAGCGGTCTGGGCGAGATTCTCTCGATTGACTGTCACCCGCCGGAAGACGCCGTCGGCCGTCTGAACGAGGTGCGCGATCTCGTCAACGACGCGCTCCGCCAGGCGAAGGAACGTCACATGGAGGAGATGCAGACGGTCACCGGCGACGTCGATCTTTCGGGAATGCAGGACGCGCTGAAGAAGTTGTCAGGCTGACGCGTTCTTGCAGGGCTGGCGCCCTCGCCTGCCAGATACCCTGCAACCGCTGCGATGGCAGGCGAGGGCGCCAGCCCTACGAAGATAGAAAGACCGCCACGCATGACGCAACTTTCGGCTTCGGTCGCTCGAGTGATCGAGGAGTTCACGCGGCTGCCGGGCATCGGGCGGAAGAGCGCCGAGCGCATCGCCTATCACCTGCTCCGCGTGTCGAAGGACGACGCGCTCGCGCTGGCCAGCGCGATCCGCGACGTGCGGGAAAACGTCCGCTACTGCAGCCAGTGCTACAACCTGGCCGAGGGCGAGCTCTGCACGATCTGCGCCGACGACCGCCGCGATCGGACGACGCTCTGCATCGTGGAGCAGCCGCGGGATCTGATGGCCCTTGAACAGTCGGGCGCCTACGCGGGGCTCTACCACGTCCTGCTGGGACGGATCGCGCCGCTCGACGGGATCGGCCCCGACCAGCTCACGATCGAGGCCCTGGTTCAGCGGGTCGAGCGGGGCGGTTTTCGCGAAGTCATCATGGCGACGAACCCGACGGTCGAAGGGGACGCGACTTCGCTCTATCTTTCGAACATTCTGGCGGAGTACGAAATTCCGGTAACCCGCCTCGCTCGGGGCATCACGTCGGGCAGCGTGCTCGAGTACGCCAACAAAGAAATCCTGGCCGATGCGTTGTCAGATCGCCGCAAATTCTAGCGTCGTCAGGCTTTCCGTTCTTTCGCGACGGCTACTTTGACGCCTGCGCGGGTCGCACCTTCGTCCGTTCGACCCGCTGCAAGAAAACTTCGTGCCAATCGCGAATTCTGCCCGTTGCGGAAGGGGGTGAGCGCCCCATAATTCGGAGGGTCGATCGCCTTTACCGCGTGCCAGGCACGTGCCGGCGAACGACCGCTGAAGGATTCCCACGCCGCCGTCGCGGCACCGCGTCGATTCGTCCCCGGAGCCCGCTCCAAGGAGTCGATCGTCTGACCTGCGACGCCGACGGCAACCGATCAAGGCGGACCTGCCATGCGATTGAACATCGGCCAGACTCAGAATCTGAAGATGCTGCAGAAGCTGCATCCGAAGATGATCCAGTCGATGGAAATCCTGCAGCTCCCGATCATGAGCCTGCAGGAGCGGATCGAGCAGGAACTGAACGAGAACCCGATCCTGGAAGTCCAGGAGATCGATCCGGCCCTGCCCGAAGAGAGCAGCGAAGAAGAACGCGATCGGCTGGAAGACCGCGCCGACGTCGACGAGAAACCGCTCGTCGTCGACGAGGCTCACGACCTGAAGGACGACTTCGAACGGCTGGTCAACATGGACCAGGACGTTCCCGAATGGTTCGACGAAAAGCCGCGCGTCTCCTCCAATCGCATCTCGGAGGATTCGGATCGCCAGGCCGACATGCTGGCCAGCATCCAGGAGCGGCCGGAATCGCTGAACGATTACCTGCTCCATCAACTGCACGAACTCGACGTCGACGAACGGGTTTCGCTCTTCGCCGAACGGATCATCTCCACGCTCGACGCCGCGAACGGCGGCTACCTCCGCACGGGACTGAAGGATCTCCTTCCGCCCGACGCGACGGAGAACGATCTGGTCCTCGCGCAGCAGGCGCTCGCCGTCGTGCAATCGCTCGACCCGCCCGGGGTCGCCGCGCGCGACCTGCGGGAGTGCCTGACGCTGCAGCTTCAGCCGGAGATGCCGTTCTATGACGAGCTCCGCACGCTGATCGCCGACCATTTGGGCGACCTCCGCGACAATCGCCTGCCGCAGATCGAACGGGCGACCGGATACTCGCTCGCCCGGATCCAGGCGGCGTGGGACCATCTCAAGCGGCTCAACCCGCGTCCCGCCGCGACGTTCTCGGAAGAGTACGTTCCGACCGTCACGCCAGACGTCTTTCTCGATCGAAAGGACGACGGCACGTACAAGGTGCGGCTGGAAGACGATCGCGTCCCGAGCCTCTTCATCAGCCCCTATTACCGCAAGCGGCTGCAGAACGGCGAAGCGACGACGGCCGAGAAGGAGTACCTGCAGAACAAGTTCCGCTCCGCGCAGTGGCTGATCGATTCGATCGAGCAGCGCCGCGAAACCCTGACCAAGGTCTCCCAGGCGATCGTCGACGCGCAGCGCCGCTTCCTGGACGAGGGGCCTGAAGCGATCGAGCCGCTGAAGATGCAGCAGATCGCCGATCAGGTCGGCGTTCACGTCACCACGGTCAGTCGGGCCGTCGACAGCAAGTGGATTCAGACGCCGCGCGGCCTGTTTCCGCTGAAGCGCTTCTTCGTCGGCGGCACGCAGAACGCCGAGGGGGACGACGTCGCCTGGGACATCGTGCGGCTGCGACTGCAGGAACTGATCGACCACGAAGACAAGCGCAAGCCCTACAGCGACGACGTGCTGATGAAGCTCCTGAACGAGAAGGGGCTCAACGTCGCCCGCCGAACGATCACCAAGTATCGCGAGAAGATGGGAATCCCCAGTTCCCGTCAGCGTCGCGACTGGGCTGCCGCGCGAGCGTCCGAATGACCTCGCGAGCTACGGCGTCGTCGCTCTTCGCGAGCGCCGGCGACGCGGTGAAAGAAAGGTGTCGCCTTTCGCGCTTGTCCGCGCGTATCGTTCATCTGGCGGGAATGCCGGGCCCAGGTGGCGCAGTCGAATTCCTAGGTTAGTAGACTCCGCCTTGCCCACGACGACCGACTTCGTGCGCCCGCCAGGCGACGTCGCCATTTTTCGTACACCGTTTCTGACGACGCGAATACAGGCCTCCGGCGAGAAAGTCGCCGCTCAACCTGCGATGTGCAGGCCGCGGCGGCGGCGTTCCTTGCGTCGGACGTCGTCGATCTTGTCGGCGATTTCCGCGACCGGCGTGACGCCGTGAAGTACGAGCGTCGGATGGGACTTATCGCTCGAAACGAGCGTCACGGTTCCGACGCCGAACATGCGTTCGAACAGGCCCTGGCGATAGCTGACGTCGTCGATGTCGATGACTTCGATGCGGTCGGTCACGCGCGTCAGGATGCCGTGCTGGTGGATGAAGCGCTGCGTCGTGAGCTTGTACGCGACGCCCAGCTTCCGCGCGGCGAGCACCCATAATCCGTAGCCCCAGCAGAGCCCGACGATGCCGCCGGCGACCGCCCACGCGATCGGATTGATCGCCAGGCCCGGGACCAGCACGCAGACGAGAATCGCGACCACCGTGATGACGCCGCAGATGACCCACCAGCCGTACATGTCGGCTGCGGAGTAGCCTCCCTCCCAGAGCGTCTCTTCCGGGAACTCGTCCTGGCCCTCGGCCATCTGCCGGACGTGTTCGGTGGGAGCCGGCTTGCCGGCGGTCTCTGCCCGGTGGTCGTGGCCGTAGGGATCGGATGCGGACATGCGCTCGCCTGAGGAGAGGGGGCCGCGAAGCTGTTTCGCTCCGGCAGGACGGAATCGACAGGGCGACTCCCCGCCGTACGGATCCTGCCTCGATACGCGACCGACCCGTTCGGCCGCGTCCATGCAGTCGGTCGGGGTCGCATTATAGCGATTGTCGCGGAGGGCCGAGCGGCCCTCGTCGCCGGGAGCGCGCGGCAGCGCCGAACGTGCCGGCGACGCATGACCTTCGTCGTCGCGACCCGCGCGGGCGGAGCGATCCGCGAGAGCGTCGCTTTCGTCGCGTTCCGCGGGCGACGAATGTCGCGCGTATCGCGCATGTTCCGATCGATCGAACGCTGGGGAGGTCGCGTCGATTCCGCTTCCCCGACCGCTCGATAAAGACCTTGGCTCGACGCCGACCGACGCGAACGCGGCTTCCGCGCCGCACTCCCCGGTCCGACGCGTCGTCGGTCTCCTGCAAGCCCTTCGCTCCGCCATTCGACGGTTCGACGCGCGACTCCCGCACGCGTGACGAATCGCGGCGCTCCCTCGCCGAGTCGAATCGCTTCCGCGAACTCACGAACCTGGTCTCCTATGCCAACCGCTCGCACCAGCGCCACGACTCGCCGTCGCGCCGTTCCCGTCCGCACGGCGGAGAACGCTCCGCTCCAGTCGCCTCTCGAGACTTATCTGCGGGAGATCAACGAGACGCCGCTTCTCTCCGCGAAGGAAGAACAGGACCTCGCCCGCCGCATCGCCACGGGAGATGCGCGAGCTCGCGACCAGATGGTCCGGGCCAACCTCCGCCTGGTCGTGAACATCGCTCGCGGGTACGCGACGAAGGGCCTGTCGCTGCAGGACCTGATCGAGGAAGGGAACCTCGGTCTGCTCCGCGCGGTCGAGGGCTTCGATCCGGACGTCGGCACCCGGTTCAGCACCTACGCCAGCTACTGGATCAAGCAGTCGATCAAGCGGGCGCTGATCAACTCGTCCAAGACGATCCGCATCCCGGCCTACATGGTCGAGCTGCTCAGCAAGTGGCGCCGCGCCAGCGCCCGGCTGAACGAGGAACTCGGACGCACCGCCACGCCGGAAGAGGTCGCCCGGCTGCTCGGCGTGCCGAAGAAGAAGCTGCCGATCATCAAGCGGGCCATCCACGTCAACACCGCGACGACCCAGTCCGATCAGTCCGACACCGGCTGGTCGCTGGGCGAGATGGTCATGGACGAGCGACAGAAGAATCCCGAAGACGAACTAGTCGAGAACGACGTCCTGAAGCACGTGCTCGAGATGATCGAGACGATGGACCCGCGCGAGGCGACCGTGCTTCGCCTGCGGTACGGCCTGGACGAGAACGACCAGCACACGCTGAAGGAAATCGGCGAGCAGCTCGGCCTGACGCGGGAACGCGTCCGCCAGATCGAATCCGAAGCGATCAACAAGCTCGAAGAATCCCTTCGCGACCCCCGCGAACGCCGGCGGCTGACGAAGAAGCGGTAGGAAAACTGGCAGGTCAGGCATGGCCTGATTCAATTCGGTCGGCGCCCTCGCGTTGGCCGAATTTCGCGCCGCGTCAAGCGAGCGTTCGCGCTTCCCTCGATCGTCGTCAGGCGATGCCTGACCTAAGAAATAGCCGGCGAACGCTTACGCCGGCGCGGGAGAGGGTTCGCGAACGCGAATGATCGCCTCGCGCCAGTCGAATGCGGCGGAGAAGGCGAGGGGCGCGTAGACCAGCAGCGGCGCCCACGCGGCGACGACGGGCGGCAGCACGCCCCCCTGGCCCAGATTCTGGAAGATGAGCTTCGCCAGGAAGAACGTCGTGACGAAGCCGATCCCCTTGCCCGCGGCGAGAAACGGATTCCGCGAACCGTTGCGAATCAGCGTCGGCGTCATCCAGAGCAACACGATGAACTCGGCGAGCGGCTGCACCAGCCGCCAGTGAGCGGTCACTCGCGCTTCGCCGCCGAGATCCAGGCTCGGGTTCGAGATCGCGCGGAGAATCTCCCCGGTCGACGAGTACTGCAGCCAGCGCGATCCGCCGGCGAGAAACTCGAAGTCGACTTCCGATGCGACGAAGCAGGTTCCCGGCTCCAGCCACGCGCAATCGTAAGGCGTCAGCAACGCGGGGACGCCGTCGACGACGACGCTGGGATAATCGTCCAGGCTCGCAGGCCGTTCGAGCTCCGTGAGCAGATAGCCGGCGGGCCGCTCGCCCTCCGCAGGATGGTAGGTCGCGACCTTCGCGGAGAGCCGCCTGCCGATAGCCGGTAGATCGTCGTGGAACAGAAACGACGGCTTGAAGATCTTCCGCTCGCCGGCGACGCACGACTGCCCGTTGAGGAGCACGCCGCGGTAGCGGTCGTGCCGTGGATTGACAGGCATCTCCTTCTCGCCGTACCAGTCCTGCGCGTTCTTCGACAGGCGGTCCTTGAACTGCGGGATCAGGAGTTCGCGATTCGCCGCCGCGAGCAGGGCGGTGACGCCGGCGGCGATCAGCAGGGGCCGCGCGATGCGCATCGCGGAAACGCCCGCCGCCATCATGCGGATCATTTCGTTCGAGCGATGCAGCCAGGCGACGGCGATCGTGACGCTGATCGCGGAGAGGAAGACGCTCGTCATCTCGAAGAACGTCAGCGTTCGCGCGAAGTAGTAAGCGGTCAGCACGCCGACCAGGCTTCCTTCGCGACGACCATGATCGAGGAACTCGTCGAGGTTGCCGAACGCGTCGATGATCACGAAGAGACCCGTCAGACTGACCAGCGAAATCGCCAGCGTCCGCGCGTACATGGTCATCAGATAGCGATCGAGCACGGTCACGACGGGGAAGTCCTTTTCCTCCGCGGTACTTTCGCAGTTTTGTTTTCGCGGTTACGCAGTCGGCGGCGTCATGGCGGCGATGGCCTGCACTGCGTCCGCCAGCTTCTGCATCCCTTCCGCGATTCGCGTTTCGGAGCACACCCCGAAGCTGAGTCGCATCGACGATTCGCCGGTCGGAACGCCCGCCTCCGGAAAGCAGAGATCGCCGGGAACGTAAAGCACGCCCCGCTCGACGCACGCCTCGAACAGATCGCCGTCCATCACGGTCGGCAATTCTGGCGGCAGCGTGAGCCAGACGTACAGTCCGCCCTCGGGCGCGATCCACGAAACGCCCGGAAGTCCGGCGAAACGTTCATCCGCCGCCCGCAGCATCGCGTCCCGCTTCAGTCGATAGGCGTCCCGCAGCGCGGCGACATGGCTATCGTAACGCCCCGAGGTCAGAACCTCATACATCAGTAGTTGGTTCAGGTGGGGCGACCCGAAGTCGAGGTTGCCCTTCAGATCGAGCGTCGGCAGGACCAGCTCCGACGGCAGGATTCCGTAGCCGACGCGGACTCCGGGAGAGAACGACTTGGAAAACGTCCCCGCCAGGATGACGTGCTCGCCCGCTTCGTCGTGCGACCAGATCGTCGGCACGTCGTCGCCGTCGTAGCGGAGTTCACGATAGGCCGCGTCTTCCAGCAGGTAGATCTTCTCCTCCTCGGACCACTTCCGGACGATCTCGACCAGCCGCCCGCGGCGCTCGGCGGACTGGCTGATTCCGCGGGGATTGTCGAAGTAGGAGACGTCGTAGACCATCCGCACGCGACTGAGATCGCCCCGTCGGCGGAAGTGGAGCAGCGTCTCTTCCAGGGCCTCGGGCACGATGCCGTATTCGTCGGTTTCGACGCCCCAGGCGACGGCGCCGAGAGCCTTGAGCGTGCCGAGATAGACGAAGTACGTCGGCGACCCGCAGAGCACGATGTCGCCGGGGTCGAGTACGGCCTCGCTCGCGAGCGCCAGAATCTGGTTGCTGCCCGCGGTGCAGACGACGTTCTCGAACGACTGGTTCCGTCGCGCGGAGAGGCCGTCGGCGGCAAGCGTCCGCTCCCACAGCAACTGCCGCAGCGGCGCCCATCCGGAAGCGGTCCCGTACTGGAGCGCCCGACGCGCGAGCCCCTCGTCGGCCAGCAGCTTCGCGGCGGCTTCCCTCGCGATTTCGACGGGAAGCGTGACGTCATCGACGAAACCGGCGGCCAGCGAGATGAGCGTGGGGTCGCTGAGCGCCCGCGCCATCAGGTCGCCGATCGGTTGCCCTCCCGCGTGCCGCGCCTTTAGACTGATCGACATGCCCGGATGCTTCCTGCGAAAGTTTCGAGCCCGGGTAGCGGTGCGTCTATCGTTAAACGTCATGTGTGCCATGCCCACGCTCCGACGGAGGATGGGCATGCAAGGGGCCGGCCGAACCTAACATGCCCACGCTGCTTCGCGACGTGGGCATGGCACACAGACCGATCGAATCTAACGATTAAACGACGGACAGGCCATTAGCGTCTACCCCGGCGAGCGAAGGAGCCGTCCATTTTTCGCCCTTCAGCCACGATTCGCAAGGCAGTCGCGAAAGCCGCGGAGTCGGAAGGCCTGCGCGCCGCGATCGGCGTCGCCAGCCGTTCGCTGCACGAGGCGGGAAAGACGCTGCGCGAAGTCGCCTGCGGCGCCGACTCGCTGATTTTTCCGATGACGTGCCTGCTGTGCGAAGCGGCGGATGCTCTTCCCGATCCTTTCGGAGCGAACGTCTGCGTCTGCGACGCGTGTCGCAAGACGATTCGGCACGGCCGCGAAGCGTATTGTCCGCGATGCGGGACGTACGTGCCGGGCATCGCGGGCGATCCCGCTCGCTGCGGCGCTTGTCGCAAAAACGATCTGTGGCGCTCCTGCACCGCGCTGGGAGAGTACCGCGCGCCGCTGCGAGAGTACGTGCTTCGTGCGAAGTCGCCGCATGGGGAAACGGTCGGTCGCACGCTGGGGAGTCTCGCCGCCTGCGAACTCTCGCGGGAGTTCGTCCGCGACGTCGACGCCGTCTGCTACGTGCCGACGCATTGGACGCGCAAGGCGCTGGGCCATCCGAACGCCGCGAAAGCGATCGCCGAAGCGGCGGCAGAGGCGCTGCGGCGTCCGACCCTGCATGCCGCGGTGGCGATGGTCCGCGTCGCGCGGAAGCAGGGGACGCTGCGCGGTCGCGAACGCGCGGCGAACGTGAAGAACGCGTTCGGCGTCCGGTCGGATCTCGTCGCCGGCAAGCGACTGCTGCTGGTCGACGACGTGATGACGACGGGCTCGACCGTTCGCGAGATCGCCCGGGCGCTGAAGGAGTCTGGCGTCCGGTCGCTGGACGTGCTCGCCGTCGCTCGCGCCGGTCCGCAGGTCGCGGACGTCTGAGCGACCCGGCCCCTACGCGCTGGCGGAGAAGGATCCGAGCGTCGCGTCGGCCTCGCGGTTCTCGTGCTTCGCCGCGACGGTCCGCCACGTTTCGGCTTCGAAGCGGAGCAACTCCTCGACCTGAGCCAGTTCCTGCTCGTTCCGCCTCAGGAGAGCCAGGGTCGTCGCTTCGTAAAGATACTCGTACAGGCTGCGGACCTGACGCGCAGTGTCCGAGCTCTTGGCGTCCACCGTCACGAAGAGCTCGCGCAGGATCGCCCGGAGCTTCGTCGAGTCAGCGCTGATCTCTTCGAATCGCTGTTCGGCGAGCGCCTGGGAAACCGAGCGCGTCAGTTGATAGGCCCGGTCGACGAGCATCGATCGGAGACGGGGACCGCTCGCGCCGAGAATCCGACCTTCGAGATAGCGATCGCGTGCAACGTTCGACATACGCGCTCAGTTCCTGCGTTCGACGAGAGATGACGGCGACCTTCCGGGATTAGCATCGGTCGACCGACGCTGACGCGATTAACGCTCGTCGGGAAGGAGCGGGTCGACCGGGTCAGGAAGACTTTGCCGATCGGCGAATGAACGCAGTCCGCGAGTCGCTTCCTCGACGTCCCTGCCGCTAGCCGAGCGGTTCGAAGACCTGGATCTGCGACAGGGCGCTGGAGTTCGACTGCATCTTCGCGATCGTCTGCTCGAGCGAATAGAACTGCGTCAGCAGGCGGTTCCGCTGCACGTCCAGACGCTTGGTCATGAAGTCGATGCGCTGAACGTTGGTATCGAACTTCGACTGGAGCGAGTCGGACTTCGAAATCAGGGCGGATTTCTCTCCTGCGAGACGCTCGACCGCCGCGGTCATTTTCGCGCTGAAGCCGGTCGTCTCCTGCGTGAAGAACTGCACCACGTCTTCGCCGCCCTCCGCGAACGCGGCGTTGAACTTTTCCTCGTCGAAAGCGATCTTCCCCTTGTCGTCGACGTCGATCCCGATGTCACGAAGCGACTTGACGTCGCCCGCTCCCGAGACTCTCCCCGTCAGGACCGAAGAGAGACCGGAATCGATTCGCAGGGTTTCGCCGCTGCCGAACAGCACGCCGGTCGAGCCGTCGATCGGGTTGAAGCTCGTGACGCTGGCGAGCTTGTCGCGCAGCTTGTTGTACTGCGTGACGAACGTACGGAGGTTCGTCATCAGTTCGCTGGAAGAGGGCTCCACGGTGACCGTGACCGGCGTGGTCGACGGCGTTCCGACGACCAGCTTCAGGCCTTCGACCGCTGATTCGAAGGTGTCCGTCGGCGACGTGATCACGAAGCCTGCGCCAGCCGCCGAACCCATCAGCAGCGCGGCGTCCTGTCCATGCGCCGTGACGGCGAAGCCCAGGTCGACGCCGTCGCCTTCGACGCGAAAGGCTCCGGCGACGCCGGTCTTCTCCGCAGTGAGCGACAGTCGCTTGCCCCCCTGGCCGTCGGAGATGACCGCGGCGCGAATGCCGAGCTTCGCTTCGTTCCACTTGGTCGCGACGTCGGACAGGTCATCGCCGTCCTCGATGTCGAACGTGATCGCCGTCGAACCGTCGATGCCGGAGCGAGAAACGCCGCCCACGGTGAGTTCTTCCGCGGTTCCTGCGATGCCGAGGACCTGGGCCGTCGTGCTCGTGCCCTCGTCCGCGACCTTGAGGGATCCTGCTCCGCCCGCCGTATCGATCAGCAGCAACCCGTCGCCCGTCTCGTTGATCCGGGCTTCGACGTCGATCGAAAGCGAGTTGATATGGTCGATCACTTCGCCGATCGATTCCGGCGCCGACGTGCGGAAGTTGACCGAGGCGCTCTTCCCGGCGGAGTCGGTGATCAGAAACGATCCGAGGGGGACCGCCGCGCCGCGAGCGTACGTCGAAAGAGAAGTCGAGCGAAAGACGCTTTGCGCATCGAGCGAACCGCTGTCGACGGTCGAGTTCGTTCCGTCGTAGTCGATGCCGAGCGTTTCCGCCGTCTCGCTTCCGCCCAGGCTTTCGATCTTCAGCGACCCGGCTCCGCCCGAAACGTCGCGGAGGACGATGCCCGTCCGGGCGTCGTTCCAGTCGGCCTCGACGGCGACGCCCGCGTCCTTGATCGCGCGAATCGCGTCGTCGAGCGTTTCCGTGCCGGAGAGGTCGATGTCGGCGACGGCGCCCGATTTGTCCGTGATGCGCAGCGACCCGAGCGTGCCGAGGCCGGCGCCTCCCTTCAACGAAGAGAGCAGGGGACCGCTGACCGACGACGCGATTCGGTCGCCCGTCAGCGTCGCCGCGGCCGCGGTTCCGGCGATGCCCAGGTTTTCTGCGGCCGTCGTGCCGTTGAGGCTCGTGACCGAGAACGTCTCGCCGTCGTCGGCAGTCAGATCGGTCAAGACGATTCGCTTGCCGTCGCCCGAGATCGATGCCTGAAGTCGCGCGGGGTCGGCGGCGTTCAGCGCGTCGAGCACGTTCCCCACGGTCTTGGCGTCTTCGCCGATCTCGACGTCGAGCGTCGTTCCGTCGCGGAACGCGACCCGCAGGTCGGCCAGCGTCTTCGAATGATGGACGCCGGCGCCGTTGCCGAGCGACGCGAGGCGGGTCGACGCGGAAATGGTCGAAAGCGACGTGCCGGTCGCCTGGTTCGCCGCGACGTCGATGCCGAGCAGGCCGAGCTGCGCGGCCGTCTTCCCGCCGCTGACCTCCTGGACTCGGAGGTTCGTCGACGTTCCGCCCGAGAGATCCGTCAACTTCAGCGAGTCGCCGACGATCGAGGCTTCCACCTGCAGATCGTCGTCTTCGTTGATCGCCTTCGCGACGTCCTGAAGCGTCACGGCGCCGCGCAGATCGATGGTCGATGTTTCGCCCGAGCGGTCGGTGATGCGGATCTTGCCGCGTTCGACGCCGGCGCCTCCGTTTAAGGCTTCGAGCGCGATCTCCGGCGCGATGCCGGGTCCTGAGCGAACGACGAGGGCTCCCTCGGAGAACGTTTCTCCCGCAGCGAACGACTGCGAAATGGTCTGATGGGCGGCGGCGTTGCGGAGCGGCGTCGCCGAATAGGAACCGACAGAAGGCGTGCCGTTCCGCTGAGCGAGCAGGGCCGAGGAGTTCGACGACTTGACCGCGGTTCCCTGGAAGGAACTCGTCGAGCCGAACTTCTGCACGGCGAGCTTGACGCCGATCGTGAGCGACGTCAGTTCGGCGAGCGCGACCTGCTGATTCTGGATCAGCGCATTCTTTTTCTTGAGCGTCTCGCGCGGCTGGGAGGAGAGGGCGATTAATTGATTCACGGTCTCCGCGATGGGAGTTCCGGTGATCAGCCCGATGTTGGTCTGGATGCGGCCCATGCGATCCGCGGGAAATTCGTCCCGTGCGGAAGAGAAACCTTCAAGGTCGAGCGCGTTTTCGAAAATCGCGTACGCTGTTCACGAAGAAAGGCGCCGGCCTTCCTAGCGGATCGACCGGCGCCTCATGAATCTTCTCTAATTAGCGCCCGGGAGAGCGAACTATCGCAGCAGCGACAGCACGTTCTGCGGGTTCTGGTTCGCGATGCCGAGCACGCTCGTCGACGACTGCACCAGGATCTGGGCCCGCGTGAGGTTGGCCGATTCCTTGGCGAAGTCGGCGTCGCGGATGACGGAATCCGATTCGCGAAGGTTGGCGATCGAGTCGTTCAGCGAGCTGATGTTCGACTCCAGCGTCGTCGACTGGAACGCTCCGAGGCGACCGCGAAGCGAGGCGACCTTGCTGATCGTCTCGTCGACGATCTGCGAGGCGAGCGTCGGATCGGACTTGAGGTCGGCGTTCTGACCCGAGGCGAGTTGGTACAGACGACCGCTGGCGCCGCCGAGCGAGCCGCTGTCGACCGAGCCGATGCCCAGGCGAGCCTGCTGGTTCCGGACGACGTCCGGCCCGAGCTGGAACAGGGCGCCGCCGCCCGAGATCGTGAAGTTGAAGTCCGTGCTCGAGCCGTCATCGACCGTCAGCGACAGGTCGAGCGACGACGTGTTGATCGACAGCGAGTTGGCTTTGCCGTTGGCCCGGACGCCGTTGATCGTGGCGACGATGTCGGCGCCGCTGTTGCGAGTCTCGGTCAGACCGCTGTCGAACGTTCCGCCGGCTCCTTCGTCGATGACGTCGACCTGGACGAGCGAATCGCTGCCGTAATCGGTCGACGAGAATGAAAGAGCTCCGGTGCCCGAGTTGAAGGTGGCGGAGACGCTGGTCGCGTCCGAGACCAGGTTGATCGCCGAGGCGATCTGGGCGCCGGTCGAACCCGCGTCGAACGAGAAGACTTCGCTGCCCGACGAACCCGACAGGCGGAACGTCAGGGCGGAGATCAGTCCCGCGCCGATGTCGTTGCTGCCGCCCGCGGTGGTCGCGGTGACGTTCGAATCGCCCGCCGTGGCTCCGGCGCCGCCGGCAGTCGTGCCCGTGAGGGTCGAGTCGCCAGCGCTCGCCGTGACGCCGCCGGCGAGGGTCGCCAGCGTTCCGTCCGCGTCGTTCGCGGCGACGTAGTTACCGGCGTTGAGCGACGTCGCGTTGACTTCCGCGAGGCCGCCGATCGCCGCGACGAGGTCGGCGACGGAGGTGTCGACCGTGTCGTCGATGAGGACTTCGACGGTGTTCGTGCCGGAGTTGAACGAAGCGCCCGGCGTGGCGCCTTGGCCGTTCGTTTCGGTGAAGACGACGTTGATGCCGTTGCTGGCTGCGCCCGGAGCGGCTGCCGTGACGGAGAACGAACCGCCGCCTGCGAACGTAATCGTGTCGGTCGCGTTGACGCCTTCGATGGTCGACTGGTAGCTGCCGGCCGTGTCGAGCGTCGCGGTGAAGCCGGACAGGCCGTCGATCGCCGACTGAATCGCCGACAGGTTCGTCGTGCCGTTGTCGTTGACGGTGACCGTGATCTGGTTCGTGCCGTTGAAGGCCGCCGCAGCCGTGCCGGCGCCCTGAGCGGAGCTTTCGGCGAAGACGACGTTGATGCCGTTGCCGCCCGAACCGCCCGTGGCGGAGGTCACGGTCAGCTCGCCGCCGCCCGCGAAGGTGAGCTGCGTCGACGCGGCGACCGGATCCGTGCTGTTCTGATAGTTGCCCGCGACGCCGACAGTCGCGTTGAAGTCGGCCAGGTCGTTGATCGCGACGGCGATGTCCGCCGCGGCGGTGGTGGCCGAGTCGTTGACCGTCACGACCAGGGTGTTCAGGTCTGCGTCGAACGCCGCCGTCGGGGCGCCGGGCAGGGTCGAGTTGCTTTCGACGAACGAGACTTCGACGTCGTTGAAGTCGATGCCGGTCGCCGCCGCTTCGATGTTGATCGACGCGCCGCCGCCGAGGGTCAGCGTCGCCGTCGCTTCCACGCCGGGGGACGAGCCGATCGGGATCGAGGCGGCGAGCGTCGCCCGCGTCGCAGCCGACTGGATGTCGACGTTGACGCCGACCGAACCGCTCGAGCCGAGGTTGGCCTGCTCGATCTGGACGTTGCGGAGGCTCGCGACGCTGCTGGCGTTGCTCACGAAGTCCAGGCTGCCGTCGAGGAGCTTGCGGCCCTGGAACGACGTCGTCTGGGCGATGCGGTTCAGCGCTTCCAGCGAGGAGTCGACCTGCAACTGGTTAGCCGCGATTTCGTCGTCGGACAGAGCGCCGGCGTTGGCCGCTTCGACGACCAGCCCGCGGATGTCGTTGAGGAGCGAGCTGACCTGGCCGAGGGCGGCGTCCGCCGTCGCGATGACGAGACTGGCTCGTTCGCTGTTGGAGATCGCCTTCTCGGTCGAGACGATATCCGACCGCAACGCCTCGCTGGCGATGAGGCCTGCCGGGTCGTCCTTGCCGGAGTTGATGCGAAGACCCGTGCTCAGGCGATTGATCGCCGTGCTCAGGCTGTCGTTGGCCCGCTTCAGTTGGTTCTGACCGACCAGCGAGTTGACGTTGGTATTAATCCGACTCATGGAGATCCCTTACGGACAGGAGTTTTCGGTTTTCGTCGAGCGCCGGCCGAGGCCAGCGACACGAGTCGCCGTCTGCCCCCCCGGTCAAGTCTTGTGGACGCCAAACAATCCGCTGCGATTCTTCGTACAGTCCGGTATCCGTTGGGCCGCATCCTGCCGCCGGACTGACGCGCTGTCGCGCCGACGATCGTCGAGTCGTCCGCAAGCCTTGCGAGCTCGACCGAGTTCGAATCGCGGCGCTCGGCGAAGCGTGCCGACCGCGGATTCGACTTCGGACCGATCTCTACAGAGCCTCGAACGATCTAGCGGAAATATCGGTTCGTCTTTGCGCCCTGCTCGATCGACCGCGCGATTTGGCGTACGAATTTCGCGAAATCGTTCCGACCCTGCCGGTTATGACGACGAGGAAGCGGTGAAGAATCCGCGTGGACGCCGTTTTCCAGAGCAGCGCGAGAAAATCGCGCCGACGTCGCGAATTCTCGCGATCGAAATCGCTGCGATCGGCGCCCAGGCAGCGCCGGAGAATGCGGGCGCGGAATTCGACAGGGGAGGTCCGCAGCGAGGAGAAGGAGCAGCGGCAAGCTGCAGCGTCGAACAGTCGTCGCGGACTTCTCGCCGACCGAACGCCAGAGCGCGCGATCAAGCGAGCCGGCGAACGAACGACGCGAGCTTCGTCGACGTTACGACGAAGCCGCGAGGAATTCGGAGACTTGGACGAAGGAGCGCGGCAAGCGGCCGACTCACTCCTTCGGACGACCCAGGCTACGGGTCTGGATGGGCTGCGTCGCGCCCGCCTTGCGGTTCTCGCGCTGAATCGCTTCGTAGACTTCCTGGCGATGGACCGGGATATCCTGCGGCGCTTCGATGCCGAGGCGCACCTTGTCGCCTCGGATATCGACGATCGTGATCACCACGTCGTCGCCGATCATGATGCTTTCGTCACGGTGTCGCGATAGAACCAGCATGTTCCGATCCTTCTCGTTCTGTGCATCCGATGCGATATCGCGACGATCGTCGACCGCGGAGGATGCGGCCAGGAGAGCGCGACGGGCGGGGCGTGGGCGTCTTCGATACACGTACGGTATCGGACGTCTTCGGTCGCGCTAGCGCTTCGGTTCGCGGAGTGGGGAACATTCCGCGCGGGGCGATCGTACGCTTCGCGCCGATCGCAGCGCGCTCAGCGGTGCAGAGGCCCCGCCAGGCCGCTCTACGCGGACTTTCGCAGCGCCGTCGGGACCGCGAACGACTCGTTCGCCAGTGCGAACGCGACCGGATCAGGGGCGCTCGTCACGACCTGCTTTCCGATGCGCCGATCGAAGTTGATCACGATCGGGGCCCGCAGATTCGCCGTGAGGACGCCTTCGCCCGACGCCAGCACGACCAGGACGTACGTCTCGTCGGCGGGTCCAAGCTGCAGCGACTCGAGCTGCCGCTTGTGAAGTTGCACGCGGTAGTCGGGAGCGAACTGCCGCGGACTGGCCGCCGGCAGGGCGAGCGACGACGTCGACACCGACTGCAGCCACGCGACGGCGTCGTTCGCCGGATCGCGGAGCAGACACCAGTGGCGATAGCTCTCCAGGCCGATCAGGCCCTGGGGGAAATGGAACACGTCGTCCATCTCCAGCGCGACGACGCCGAAACGAGTCGTATTGATTTGCATGATTCGACCTCGTGCGCGTGCGATCGGTGCGAAGCCTTCGTCCGACTCGATCGGTTCTGCGCGAGCTGACGCGGAGAACGACCGCTCCGCGCGTTAGACGTTACTAGTCATCGGATCGCGGCGACCTGCGCTTTCGTCGAAGTCGGAATCCTGTGCCCGACCGGCACGATTCGGATCCTGCCGACGACGAATCAGGCCTACAAGTAATTCAGCAGATTCATCTTGAACGTCTGTCCGGTCATCTGCAGCGAGGCCTGGTAGGCCGCCTGCTTGGCGAGCATGTCGGAGATCGCCTTCGTCAGGTCGACGTCGATCTCGATCGAGAGCGCCGAACGCAGGTGGATCTCTTCGTCCTCCAGCCGCGTCTTGTAGAGATCGAGCGCCTGCTCGCGGGCGCCGACCGTGGCCCGGCTGAAGTTGATCTGGTCGAGATCGACGTCGATCCGCCCGAGCAGCCGTTCGATTTCGCCCAGGTCGCCGTCGCCGACGGCCTGCTGGAGTCGCAACAGCGTGTTGAACGTGCCTTCGACCTCGCCCGCGTTCTGATCGCTGCCGGTCATCTGTGCCGGCGATCCCGTCGCCGCGGTCGCCGAGGCCTGACCCCGGGGAACGAGTCCCAGATCCCAGGCCGCCTGACTCGGGAGACTCCCCTTCTCCACCGAGAGGCCCGTACCCGTCACGGGCGTCGTGTCGACCAGCTCGATGCCGTTACCGAATTGCGCCAGGCGCGCGGTCACGAAGCCTCCCGCATCGACGTTCGACGGATGACTGTTGATACGGTCGAGCACGTCCTGAACGGTCACCGCGCCGTCGAGGTCGATGTCGATGCGCACGCCGTCGTTTCGCTCGATCGTGAAATCGGTCCCGGGCTGGTTATCGACGCCGGCGCCCTTGTTGAAACCAGACAGGGGCGAGCCCGCCGTCGACGTCCGCAGGCCGAGTTGCGTCGCGGTCGTGCCGCCGTTCTCTCCGATCGAGAAGTCGACGCCGCTGACTCGCGAGCGGACGCGAATCCCCTTGCCGTCAGGCGAGAGTTCCGCGACCACGCCTTCGGTGGCGCCGTTGATGCGATTGAGCACGTCCTGAACGGTCTCGGCGCCGTTCAGATCGACGGTATGCGTTTCGTCGCCCAGGCGAATCTGCAGGCCGGACGACCGGTCGAGATTCTCTCCCGAACCGCCTGCCAGCGTGGCCGTCAGCAGGCTGACGACTCCGCCGCCGGGATCCGCGGCTGAGCCGCTCGGCGGGGCGTCCTTCCCTTCCAGGCGAAGCTCGAACTGCGAAGCGACGCCGGCGTTGGCGTTCCACGCGGCGATGACTTGACTTGCCGTCGTCGCACCGGGACGAACATGGACGAAGACGGTCCCCGGACCGCCGCCGCTGTTGCCCGTGTTCCCCTCGACGACCGCGACGTCGGCGAAGCTGATCGTGGAAGCCGGGTCGTAGACGCCGTTCACCGGGTCCGAGGCGTCCGGCGTCGCGGTGAACATGCCGTGCGCGTTCACGGCGTCAGTCACCGCCTGCGCCGTCGTGGCGCCCGTGGCGTCGATGGCGATGCGTAGCGTTCGCGAACTTCCGTCATAGGTCACGTTTGCCGCGTCGCCGATCGCTCCGCCGGAGACGATCTCGATCTGCACGTCGTTGAGCGAATCGTCGAGCGAATTCCCCGTCAGGATCAGGTCGTTGCCCGACCCGGAGAAGGCGAGCGACGCCTGAGCCGCGCGGCCCGTCGCGGACTGCACGACGTACTCGCTTCCGGCGCTGACGCCGGCGGTCGCCTGTAGCAATCCGTCGTCCACGAACTGCACGTTGACGCCGTCGAACGAGGCGCCGTTCGACCTCGCTTCGACGATCAGATCGTTCGCTCCTCCGGTCGACGACAGTCGGGCTGAGGCTCGCGTGCCGAGGATGTCGTTCAGTCGCGAATGGAGCGACAGCTTGGGATCGAGGTCGCTTCCGACCAGCTTGGAAGTCCCGACTCCGATCGGTTGCAGGATTCCGAGCTCCGCGGCGGTCGTGCCCGAGCCGACCTCGCGAACCGTCAGATTCCCTCCCCCGGCCGCGTCGAGCTGCAACGTCAGCCGATCGTGCTCGACGAGCGCGGTCACGCTCCGTCCCGCCGGCGGATTCGCTTCGATCTTGCGAATCAGATCGCCGACCGATTCCACGCCGTCCAGGCTGATGACGGAACTGCGGGAGCCGTCGGAGATTTCGATGCTCCCCTTCCGCACGCCCAAACTGCCGCGCAAATCCGCAAGCTTCGTCGAGGAGGTGACGATCGGATCGAGATCCACCGTCGCGCCTCGTTGCGACGACAGGCCGCCGAAGACCTCCTGGCCCGTCGCGTTCGTCGCGGACAGGCTTCCGATTTCGACGAAGCTCGACAGCGACGTTTCGTTACCCCGATAGACGACCGTGCCGTTCTGCGCGAGGAAGGGAGCCGACCCCGAGAGCGAGCCAGCGAACAGGAAGCGATCGCGGAACTTCTGGTTCGCCGATCGCATCAACTGGTCGATGATCGAACCGAGCTGCTCGGCCGCGGCCTTGCGTTCCTGATCGGGAATGACGTTCGACGCCGCGCCCAGGCCGATCGCCTTCGCTTCGTTGAGCAGGCCCGAGACGCCGCCCAGTCCGCTGTCGGTCGCCGTCAGGTAGGAGAGGCTGACGTCGATATTGGCGCTGATCTGCAGTTTCTGCTCGATCGTGCGCTGCAGCACGAACGCCCGTCCGGCGCCGCGCGGATCCTGGCTCGGAACGCCGATCGACCGTCCCGTGCTGATCTGATCCTGCAGGCGCAGCATCTCCCGCTCGTCCGCCTGCATCTGCAGGAGGAGCCGACTGTGCGTCAGCATATTGCTGACGCGTCCGGCAGAGATCGGGTAGATCGAGGCCATCGGCGAGCCAGGGCTGAGTTAGACGCCCTGCGAAAACGGAATCTGAGGTTCTTCTAAATCGAGACCAACAGGTCGAGGAGTTCGCTGATCGTCTGGATCAGTTTCGCGTTCGCCTGAAACGCATGCTGATACTGCATCATGTTCACCGCTTCCTCGTCGACGTTGACGCCCGACTGGCCCAGCTTCTGCCCCTCGAGCGTGAACTTGAACGTGCGGAAGCCCTCGGCGACCGCGGTGACGTTCGCGGACTGCTGGGACACGTCGGCCAGCAGCCGCTGGTACCCGTCGGCGAGCGACGCGCCGTCGCGGGAGCTGAGCTTCCGTTCGTACAGGCCGGCGAGCAGTTCGGCGGTCTTCGTGTCATTGCCGATGCCCCCCTGGCTCGCGGCGACCAGCGAAGGATTCCCCTTCACCTCGGCGCGAAGCTTGACGTCGGCCGCGCCGGTACCGCTGAAAAAGGTGTTGATGCCGAGCGCCGCGAGAGCGCCGCTGGAATCGGGGCCGAAGCTGAACTCCGCGTCGCTCGAATCGGAAACCAGCTTCAGCTTGCGATCGGGCGTGATCGAGGCCGAGACGCCGTCGATCGCGTTCAGATCCGCGACCAGCGACTCCAGGGTCGTGTCGTCGCCGAACCCTTGCATCCGGACCGGGACCACCGTCTCTTCGACGACGCCCGTCTGTTTGTTCTTCACGAAGACCGTGAAGCTGCCGTTCTCGGGCGTAAAGGGAAGTCCCGCGGCGTCGAGCGGCGCCTTGACGTCGGCGACCGCGAACTCGCTCGTCGTCTGCGAGTAGCCGACGAGTCCCTGGCCGCCCGCATGGATCTTGTTGAACTCGAAGACGAGGTCCTTCGTGAACGTATCGAGGCGATCGAGAAACCCGCCCAGGTGCGTGTCCCGGGCAGCGATCAGGCCCGCGGCTTCTCCGCCCAGCAGCGTGAGCGGCGAATTCGTGTCCTTGAACAGCAGTTCCAGCCGCGGGTCGCTCTCGCGATTTCGCGGCTCGGCGACGATCTCGCGGTATTGACCGTCAGCGACCAGGAACTCGCCGTTGACGAAGACGGTGACCGCGCCGTTGTCCTGTTCGACCGACTTGACGCCGATCAACTCGGAGAGCTGCCGGAGCGCGCGATGCCGCTCGTCGCGGAGGCCGACCGCGTCGCTCGGATTGATGCTTCCCCCTTCGACGGTGACGATCTGCTTGTTGAGCTTGGCGATCGTCGACGTCAGGCGGTTGATGTCGTCGGCGGTTTCGCCGATGCGCTCGTTGAAGTCGTCCTTGACGGCGAGCACGCGGTCGTACGTCTGGCGGATCGACTGGGCCAGCGTATCGCCCTGTAATACGACCAGGTTTCGCGTCGCGGCGCTCGACGGCTCGTTCAGCACGTCATGCAGCGAATTGAAGAACGACGTAAGCTGCGTCGAAAGGTCGGTATCGCTCAGCTCGCCCAGAATCGATTCGAGCTCGCGGAAGGCGGTCTCTTCGATCTCGCTGCCGGAGACGTCGCTGGTCGATCCGCGCAGCCGTTCTTCGAGGAAGAGGTCGATCTTCTGAACGACCGCGGTGACCTGGACGCCCAGGCCGAGCAGCAGATTCCCCTGCCGCTGCACCGGCGCCGGGGTGAAGACCGGCTCCTGGCGAACGTAGTCCGGGGTGTTGGCGTTGGCGAGATTGTTGCCGACGACCTGCAAGCCGATCTGATTCGCGATCAGAGCGTTATGCGCAATTTGCAGCGTGCCGGTCAGCGACATCCCTGTCTCCCGCGGCCGACCATCGGCGGCGTTCCACGTTGACGATCGAATCCTTTCGATCGCGAGCGGCGTTCGACGCCGCTTGTTCTTCCTGAGCGGGGGACTTGAGTCCCCCGAGTCTACGCCTCCTGATCGATCAGCGCGCCGCGGGAACGGAGTTTCCGGTCTCGTTTATACGTCGGCACGTTCTGCCCCTGGGCCGCAACGATTTCCAGCATCTGCGACCAATGCACGACGCTGCGCTGTGCCAGCACCCAGGCGCTGACGCTTCGCATGCGGAGTTCGCGGTTGTTCTTCTCCGCCGCGTCGAAGCGACGGAAGATCGTCGCGTCTCCCGCGTCCTCGTTCGAGGAAGCGACGGACTCGACGATCCGCTTGAGCGTCGGTTCTCCCGCGGCGTTCAGCTCCGGATCGGCGAGCAGCCCCTGGCGCTTCTCCACGCAGACCTGCAGGCGTTCGACCAGCACGGCCTCCTGCGCGTCGAGCGCCTTGGTCTCTTCCAGGCTGCGTTTCGTCTTCACGTCGAGCTTGGCCGTCATCACGTCGAGCAGCGCCTGCTGCACGTCGAGATACTCGTCCAGATAGTCGGCGACGGCGCTCAAGTCGGCGGAGGTCATGGAATCGCTCATTCTGAGCGGGGGACGAAAGTCCCCCGAGTTCCTGATTGGGTGAGGCGCCAAAGCTCGGGGGACTCTCGTCCCCCGCTCAGAGAGACGCAACTCTTCGTCGCTCAACCCTGACGGTTCATGAACAGAGCGTACATCGGTTCGGCGAACGTGTCGGCGGAGGCGGCGCTCATGCGTTCGACCAGAACTTGGTCGAGTTGCTGCTGAAAGATCGCTTCGCCCTGGCCGCCGTGAAAGTACGGCCCCTGCTCGACGCTCTGTCGCATCTGCTTCAGCATCATGCCGTAGAACGTCTCGCCGACGAACTGCTGAAACGCCTCCTTCGTATCCATGCCGTCGACCTTCGCGGTCGCCTTCTCCGCGGCGTTCGTCGCCGGCATGTAGGCGGCGAAACGATCGGTCGCAGGGAGGGAGGAGATCGCGTTCATCGAGGTTTCGTTTCTGAGCGGAGGGCGTGAGCCCTCCGAGGTTTCGACGTTGCGAAAGGTTCCGGACTCGGAGGGCTCACGCCCTCCGCTCAGGAAGATCGCTCGCCTGACTTACTCCACGATCAGGCGACCGTAGAGCTTTCCGCTGCGATGGAGCTCTTTGATGATGTCGATCATCTCGCGCTTCGTCGCCTTGACCTGATTCAGGGCGTCGACGAGGTCGGCGAGCTTGGCCGGTTCGTAGGCGCCGTTCTGCGGGTCGACCGCGACGAAATTCGAGGTCGAAACCGCGAGGTCGCCGTGCGTCACCGCGACCGGTCCGACGCGAACGTCCGCGCCGACGACGATCACTTCCGTTCGTTCGTTGATGACGACGCGGGCCTCGCTCGGCACGTTCGTCATCCGCATGTTCAGGATCTGGCCCAGGAACAGGACCGGATCGTCCGCGTACTTGTCCGGAACCTTGATCTCGATCGAAACCGAGTCGTGCGCCGTCGCGATCGATTCCCCGTCGCCCGCATAGCGGAAGTCGGGAGCGTTGTTGATCGTTTCGGCGATCTCGGCGGCCATCGCGAAGACGGCGTGTTCCTGGTGCAGCACGAGCGTCGCTTTGCCGTCCTTCAGGAACTGGTTCACCGGGCTGACTTCCAGCTGGCAACCGCCCGCGATCGTTCCGGTACGGAGTTGATCGTCCCGGTCGAGCTGAATCTTTCCTTGAGCTAAAGCATAAACTCGATCATCTGCCGGATTCGGACCCCGGAGGGGGCACAGCAGCAGTTCGCCCCCCCGCAGGCTCTTCGCGCTGACCGCGCTGATGTTGCAGGAAAGCTGGTCGCCCTGTCGTGCCCCGGCCCCCGGGATTCGCGCCGTGACGAAGACCAGAGCGACGTTCTTCGCGTTTTTCAGCTCGGCGACCATCGATCGCCCGGCCGCATCCTTGGGGAGCGGATGGTTCATCAGGCCCATGTACTGGGCCAGCGCCCGATGGGTCGATTCGACGTCGGGGTCGCCTGTCCCTTCCAGACCGACGACGAGGCCGATGCCGTGCAGAGCGTTCTCTTCCTGCCCCTTCACCCGGCATAGATCGCCCACGACGGTCTGAGCCGAGACGGGAGCGACGAAGGCGAGAGTCAGCGAAAGGCTCGCGATCGAGGCGACGCGGGCGATGGTCTTGTTGATCAGCAGGTTCATGCGAGCTTCCGTGCTCTCTGTCGGGCGGCGCTGGCTATGCCAGCGTCTTCTCCGGACGTGATTGACGATGGGCCGAATCGCAGGAGCGGGAGCGGTTTCAGAACGGGTTCATCGCGTCGAAGCCCCTCTGGAACCAGCCGCGGCGGTAGCCGTCGCGCACGGATCCCCGTTCAGTCTTCTTCACCATCAGGTTCAGGACGTCCTTGCTCAGCACCAGGTTGCCGACGCCGATGTCCTGCTGCCGGCACTCGCCCGAGAGGTAATATTCCCAGACGTCGTCGTTGTTCTGAATCGTCCGGCGGGCTTCGATCACGATGTTGCCGTTGGGCCGGATGCCGATCACCTCAGCCGCGAGGTTGAAGGCCAGCGATTCCTGCGATTCGACGCCGCTTTCGGCCCGGTACTGGGAATTGAGGCGTCCCGAGATCTGCGGATCGCCGTTCTCCTGCGGATTGGGCGACGCCGAGCCCAGACCGTTCAGCGTCAGCCACTCCAGCAGGATCGCCTGGTAAGTCGCCGACTTGCGGCGTTCGGTCTCGCCTTCCGCGAAGTACTGAGCGCCTTCCTGCACGCGGACTGAGACGATGTCGTGCTCCTGAATCACCCGCGGCTGCGAGACTTCCGACGGAAACCACGACGCCTGCTGCATGGTCATCGCCCGCTCCTCGCCGCCGACGATCGGCGCCTGAAACAGGCTGTTGTCCTGGGCCGAAGCCGACGCGGCCGCCGAAAGCGTCGCGACCGCGAAGACGGCGACGGGGACGTATCGAGCGAATTGATGTTCGCGAATCATTGCGACTGCCCTCCGACGCGCACGGCCTGGGGACCGACCACCACCCCATCGAACGTCCGCTTGCGATCGGGCGAGCGAAGCGTGATTGACTGACCGAGCGCCCCGTCGCTTTCGGCGACGCCGCGCGTGGTCACGACGACGGACCCCGCCACGACGGTCGCCCGCACCGTTTCTCCCCGGCGAACGATCGGCTCGGGAGCGACGTCGCGAGCGGAAGTCGTCTGATGGGTCGGAGCGGCGGCGGCGTCGACCAGCCGGGCGTTCCGTTCGGCGACGGCGGCCTCGTAGGCGGCGAATCCGCTCGCCTGCGCCACGCCGGAAGAGCCGACGACTGGCGATTTCATGACTCGCTGCGTCGCGGCGACAGGGCGGATCGCGACGACGCGGCTGCCCGAGATCGCCAGGTCGCGAACGGCGACGCCGCGAAGCTCCAGGGTTTCGAGAATCTCCTCGACGTACGCGTTCGAGCCTTCGATCGGCGTCGGAAAGAGATTCACCGCGGCGAGCGACGCGACTTCTCGCGTATTCTCCGCCTGGATCTCCGCCACGTCGCCGAGAGTCACGACGCTGCCCGTCACGCGGGCCTGATCGCGAAACCGCAGCTCCGCCGCGCCGGCGATTCCGCAGGCTGCGAGGGCCAGAGCTCCGAAAAGCAATGCGAGGGCGTTTCTCATTAGAACCGCCTCAGGTTGGAGACGAGTTCGAGCATCTGATCGCCCGCCTTGATCGCCTGGGAATTCATCTCGAACGAGCGCTGCGTCGTGATCAGATCGATCAGTTCGCGAACCGGTTCGACGTTGCTGGCTTCGAGATTGCCCTGGCGAAGCTGACCGCGACCGTCCAGTTGCGGCGGACCGTTCAGCGCCTGCCCCGAAGAATCGGTCTGCGAGTAAAGGTTCTCGCCCATCTTGAGGAGACCCTCGGGGTTGATGAACCTCGCGAGTTCGATCTGCCCCACCTGTTGAAAGCTGGTCTGGCCCGGCTGGCGGACCATCACTTCGCCCGACGGCGCGATCGTGATGTCGACCGCGTCCTGCGGGATGTCGACCGGCGGTTCGAGCGGGCGACCCGTCGAGGCCGAGCCCATCACCAGCCGTCCGTCGGCGTTGACGGAGAAGTTCCCGGCGCGGGTGTAGAGGGTCTGACCGCTCCCCGGATCCTGCACCTGGAAGAAGCCTTGCCCTTCGATGGCGACGTCGTAGGGATCGTCGGTCTGCTCGAAGGCGCCCTGCACGAAGTTCGTCTGCACGCCCGAGACGCGCGAGCCCATGCCGATGTGGACGCCGATCGCGGTCAGGTTTCCATCGCTGTCGCGCGAGCCGGGCAGGGTCTCGTTGCGATAGAAGTTGTCTTCGAAACTCGCCCGGTCCTTCTTGAAGCCGACGGTCGCGACGTTCGCCAGATTATTGGCGATTACGTCGAGCTTCGTCTCCATCGACTGCATGCCGGTCGCGGCGTTGTACAGCGTCTGTACGCTCATGGTCGTCCTCCGTGACGGTTCGCTTCGCAGTCTAAGCGAGCGGGTTATCTAGTCGATTCGCGATCAGCCTTGGCCGAGCACGCGGTTGATCAGGCTGCCGACGGTCTGGTCCTGGTACTGGATCATGCGGATGTTCGCTTCGTAGGACCGCGTCGCTTCCATCATGAGCACCATCTCCTCGACGGGCTTGACCGAAGACATCTCCAGGCGGCCCGTCGCGACCCGACGATCGGCAGGACGCGTCGCGAACGTATTGCCGAGCGGGGCGAAGAGGTTCTCCCCCGCTTTCGCGAGATCGCCCGGCTGTTCGGGGCGTTCCATCGCCAGCGGGATGCGAACGTCGCCCACGAGGATCGTGCCGTCCGTCTGGAAGCGGGGCTCGGGTCCGCCGGGAGGAACTCGCACGGGCGAACCTCCCTGCGACAGGACGTACTCTCCGCCCAGCGTTCGGAGGAAGCCGTCCGCGTCGAAGTTGAAGTTGCCGGCCCGCGTCAGGAAGCGCTTGTCGTCCTTCGCCACGACGAAGAACGATTCGCCGCCGTCGGTAATCGCCAGGTCGGTCGGATTGCCCGTGTCGGCGTACTTGCCGGCGTTCTGATCGGTCAGCGTCTCGACCAGTTGCACGCCGCCGCCGATGTCGTCCATCCCTTCGCTGCCCGGGGAGACGATGCCCCGCTCGATCGCCTCGGCGGCGCGAGCCTTCGCGACGGCGAAGTCCCGCCGAAAGCCGACCGTGTCGACGTTGGCGAGGTTGTTCGAGATGACCTCCATCCGCTTGCTCTGCACATGAGCGCCGGCGGCGGAGACGTAGAGGCCGTACATTTCGCGTCGTCCCTGACGGAGACCAGGCTTCCTTGCCCGATCGAACGACGGCTTCTCTTAGGAATGGCGTGCCAGAGCGGCCCCGCGCTGCCCAAAATCCGAAGCGCCCCACTCTTAGCGCCGCTCCGTTCAGGAGTTACGTCCAACTACCGGCGGAACGCGCTCGATCGACGACGGGCGGCAGAAAGCGCCTGATCGGCAGAATCTGCCGATCGACCGGCGGAAAGCGCCGACCTTCCCCGGCGAGCGGAGGGTGTAAGCCCTCCGTGTCCGTAAGGAGAATTCGACGACCGCGGAAGGCGGAAGGTCTCCGCTCCTGCCGGGTTTACTGGCCGTCGGCATCGGAGCGTATCGCTGCGCGAATCGTACGTCGCGAACACGGAGGGCTTACACCCTCCGCTCGCCAGGTCGCTTGGCGAGCGATTCTCGACTTAAGGAGCAGGATTCACGAACCGGGCGGAGGCGATCAGCTCGGCGCCGCCGGCGGAGAGCAGGGCTTCGGCGGCTGAGGCGCCGAGAGCTTCGGGATCGTCGACCGAACCCTTCGCGACGTAGTCGATCCGGCTTCTTCCCTGCGGGTCGAGCACGACGGCGGTCAGTTCGAGACGCCCGTCCGTTTCCGTGCAGAGCGCTCCCAGCGGCGCCAGACAGCCGGCCCGCATGGTGCGGAGCAGGGCCCGCTCGGCGAGGACGCAGGCGTAGGTCGGTCCGTGGTTCAGTTTACGAACGGCGGCGATCGTGGCGGCGTCCGATTCCCGGCATTCCAGACCGAGCGCTCCCTGACCGACCGCGGGGACGAGCGTCGAAGGATCGAAGATCGAACGAATGCGACTCTCCCAGCCGAGCCTTTTGAGGCCGGCGCAGGCGAGGAGGATCGCGTCGTACTCGCCTTCCTCCATCTTGCGGATGCGGGTGTCGAGGTTACCGCGAACGTCCTCGCAGACCAGATCGGGTCGGCGGAACTTGAGCTGTGCCTGACGCCGCAGCGACCCCGTGCCGATCTTCGCTCCCACAGGAAGCGCGTGCAGCGACGGCCACTTCGCCGAAAGAAAGGCGTCGAACGGTTCCTCTCGCTCAGGCGACGCCGCGAGCAGCAGGCCCGGCGTCGGATCGGTCGGCAGATCCTTCAGGCTATGGACCGCCAGATCGACCTCGCCTTCGCGCAGCGCGTTCTGCAACGCCTTCGTGAAAAGCCCCTGTCCGCCGATCGTCGCCAGCGGCGCCAGATTGCGGTCGCCCTCGGTCGTGATGAAGACCAGCTCGCACGGATGCCCCAGCGACGCCAGACGCTCGGCGACCCAATTCGCCTGCCAGGTCGCCAGTTGGCTCTTGCGGGTGCCGATGCGAATCGTCATGGGGCAGGGCGGACGCGGGGCGAGGATCGGAAAGCGCCTACGATCCTACGCGAAGATCGGGACCGCGACGAGGTAGGCCCGTTCGCAATGACTGGCTTCCGCATGGCTGAGCTGTACGGACATGATTCGTGCCGGAGGACTCGTGCGGGAGCGGATCGTCCGATCGCGATTCGTTGGAATGCGACGAGCGCCCGCCTTCCATTTCGGAACGAGGAATCGGCAGGGCGCGGCGAGCCAGCCGTGGCATAAGCAGAGCGACTAGAATCGGACGCCGGGAGAGCTGCATGTCGCTATCGGAACTGGATGCCTATCGCCGCAGACGCCGCATCGCGTGGGCAACTGCGATGGCGCTCGCGGCGGCGTTGATCCTTGCGGCAAGGCTGTTCCTTTTTCCTGACGAACGCACGGCGGGGCTGTTCGCTACGACGGCGGAACTGGCGGGAAGCGCTCTGGCGCTGGCGATGCTCCCGAGTCTCTGGTTCGGCTGGCGGGCGGTGCATGGGCTGGCCTCGGAACGGCGGCTGATCGTTCTGGTCCTGATCGCCCTGTGGGCCCTTCCGCTGGTGCAGACGGCCGCGGCCTGGGAGGCAGGTTTCGGCAGGCGGGGCTGGTTGACCGCGGACGCAGAGGCGTTCGGCGATCCGTGGCTCTCCGGGTTTCGAGCTGCCGCGTTCCTGCATGCCGTCGCCGCCATTCCCTGGATGAGTCTGCTGTTCGCGTTCGCGTTTTCCCGGACCGAGCGGGAACTCCGCGAGGAGGCGCTGATCTCGGGCGGGCCCTGGCAGGCGTTCCTGTTCGTCGATCTGCCGAGAACGATTCCCGCCTTCGGCATCGCGGCGGCGTGGCTGGCCGTGCTGCTGTTCCAGGAGATGACGATCGCGGATCTTTACCAGGTCCGGACGTTCGCGGAGGAGTTCTACGTCGCGATCCAGCTCCGCCGGGAGGGAAGCGCCGAGGTCTGGGCCCTGCTGCCGGAGTTCGCCCTGCTGTCGATCGCCGCGGTCGGGACGCTCGCCGCGTGCGGACTCTGGGCGAGCCGCGTTCGCACGGCCGCGTCGCAGGATTTCCTCGAACGCCCGCAGCCTGCGGCTCAGCCGACGATCCTTGAAAAAGTCGCTGGCGCGGTCACCTTCCTCGGCTTGGCGACGCTGGCGATTTTGCCGACGCTGAATCTGCTCTATCGGGTCGGGCGAGATGTTTCTATTGCGGAGGGAGCGCCCGCGCCGTTCTGGTCGATCAGCAAGGCGACCGAGCTGCTCGCGTCGGCGCCACGGGAGTATGGTTCCGTGTTCGCCTGGTCGGCGATGATCGCCGCGGCGACGGCAGTGGTGGTCATCCTGCTCGGGTCGCTCCTGGCCTGGGTCGGCCTGCGGTCGCGCATCGGGGGGATCGCCGCGGCTGCGATCGTCGCCGTCTTGCTTCCCCTGCCGGGGCCGTTGCTGGCGCTGACGCTCGTTCGCCTGCTGAATCAGCCCTCGCTTCCGCTGGCGACGTGGCTGCTCGATCGGACGATCTTCGCGCCGGTCGCGGCCTGCTCGCTGCGATATCTGCCGCTGGGCATCGTGCTGTTCGCGTTTCTTTACCGGCGT
Organism: Lignipirellula cremea; assembly: GCF_056501455.1. Classification (NCBI taxonomy): domain Bacteria; kingdom Pseudomonadati; phylum Planctomycetota; class Planctomycetia; order Pirellulales; family Pirellulaceae; genus Lignipirellula; species Lignipirellula cremea. The sequence goes on along the minus strand of NZ_CM151415.1, from coordinate 1,206,600 downwards.
CTCCCCGCGGAGCGGATCGAACAGATGAAACTCGACGGCGCCGGGCCTTTTTCCCGATGGCTGCACGGCGGGATCCTCGGGATGAAAGGCGCCTTCGCCGCGGCGCTGGTCGGAGCGTTCGCGCTCGCCTGGGGAGAGCTTTCCGCGATCCATCTCGCGACTCCTCCCGGCATCGAGACGGTCACGCAGCGAATCTTCGGACTGCTCCACGCCGGCGCCGACGATCAGGTCGCCGCGCTCTGCCTGTGGAACCTCGCGGCGTTTCTGGCGACGGCGACGATCGCCTGGGGGGCGCTGCGCCTCGGAAATCTCCGGGGAGACTCCGAGTAGGCAACCGCTGTCCCGGGCCCGGGAAACAACGTAGAACCTAGTCGTCCGAACTACTCCCGCCCTGTTTCGCAACTGATGTATCACGACACCCTGGCGGTCGTCCTCGCGGGCGGCAAAGGCGAACGACTGGAGCCGCTGACCCGGGATCGGGCCAAGCCGGCGGTTCCGTTCGGCGGCCTCTACCGGATCATCGACTTTCCGCTCTCGAACTGCGTCAATTCGGAACTGCGGCGGATCCTCGTCCTCACGCAGTACAAGGCGATGAGCCTGGACCGGCACATCGACCTCGGCTGGCGGCGCTTTTTCCATCGCGAACGGGGCGAACTGATCGACGTGCTGCCGCCGCAGCAGCGGATCGACGCCAACTGGTACCAGGGGACGGCCGACGCGGTCTACCAGAACATCTACGCCATCGAGCGTGAGCGCCCGAAGTACGTGCTGATTCTGGCGGGCGACCACATCTACAAGATGAACTACGCCCGGATGGTGGAGTTCCACGTGGAGAACTCCGCCGACGTGACGGTCGGCGCGCTTAACGTCACGCCGGAAGAGGCGTCGCAGTTCGGCGTGATGGAGATCGATCAGAACCGCCGCATCGTCGGCTTCGAGGAGAAGCCCGCGAATCCTAAAACGATCCCGGGCGATCCCGATCAGTGCCTGGCGTCGATGGGCATTTACGTATTCGACGCGGAGTTCCTGTACGAAAAGCTGCTGGCTGACGCGACGTGCCGAAACAGCCAGCACGACTTCGGCAAGAACGTGATCCCCTCGTCGATCGAGAACCACCGGGTCTTCGCCTATCCGTTCGAAGACGAGAATCGCAAGGACGAATCGTACTGGCGCGACGTCGGCACGATCGACGCGTACTACGACGCGAACATGGATCTCTGCCGCGTCGATCCGATGCTGAATCTGTACGACGAGGCCTGGCCCATCTGGACGCACCAGCCCAACCTTCCGCCGCCGAAGTTCGTCTTCGGCAGTCACGGCGGCTGGGACCGCGCGGGCCGCGCGCTCGACAGCAACGTCTGCGCGGGGAGCATCGTCTCAGGCGGCCTGGTCGAGCGATCCGTCATCGGGCCCCGCGGCAAGATTCACTCCTACTCGCACGTCTCCGATTCGATCCTGTTCGAAGGGGTCGAGATCGGACGTCACGCCGTCGTCCGTCGGGCGATCCTCGACAAGTGGATCCAGGTTCCGCCCGGGATGCAGATCGGCGTCGACCTGGAAGAAGACCGCCGCCGCGGCTTCGCGGTGAGCAAGAACGGCATCGTCGTCGTGTCGAAGGACAGCGATTTGTCGCAGTACGTGTGAGCACTGTCGATCTCTCGCCGTCCCGCGCTGGACAGAGGTCAGGAGACCTCTGCCGCGTCGACAGGGGCGGGGTCGGGAGACCCGCGCCCAGCGCAGCGCTTACGCAGGTTCGCGATGCCGATGGCGAGGTAGGCGAGCACGGCGAAGGCGCCGGTGAAGTACCACCAGCGAAACGCGGGCGGCGCCTGGGAAGTGAAGAAGTTGCCGCCCCGGCTTGGCGAGAAGAAGTCGGGCGGCAAGTCGGGGTCGAACTCCCACGCGTATCGCGTCAGGTGTTTCGTTGCTGATTCAGGCACCTCGGAGCCGCGTTCCTGAATCCAGGTCGCTCGTCGGCACGGGCGTGTCGTGCCATCGATGGTTTCGTACTCGAAGATGTCAGTGCGGCTCGCTGACCCCGCATGGAAGACCGAGTCGATGGTGTCGTCGAGACGCCGGACACGGTAGGAGGGAGCTGGTCCGACGACGATCCATCCTTCCTCAAGATCGCCGGCGAAGCTTTTCGCGGCAGCCAAGCCTGGAGCGCGCCGAAGAATGAACCCGCTATCGCTGAGCCGTTCTACCTCTTCGAAAACGCGTCCGAATACTTCCATCTCGAAGTTGTCGTCTTGGAACGCGAAATCCATCATGACGTCGCCTCCGAGGAGTTCGCCGAGAAGATTGCCCTTGTCGGCGATACCGAATACCTCCTGGAGTGCCGCAGGTTGGGATTCGTCGAAGGTTCGGCCGGCGTATTCCAAGCGCCATTGGCCCGTATCCCATCTGCGTTGCACTTCGAACGCCCGCCCGGCGCTCCAGACCCGTGACGGATATCCAAACTCCCTTGGCTCTGCGCAACGTTCGATTCGGAGCCGGGAATTGCCGTGTCGAATGCAAACCGTCTGCTGCTCGTCCGCGTCATCCGAGCTTACATAGAAAAGTGTATTGTCCATTGAAAGCTTTGCCTGCTTACGCCACGCCGAGGCGATCTCTTCAAGAACCTGCTTCCGTTCCGCTTGGTTCAGCGGCGTTCCCCGCGGCAGCGGCGGAGGCTCGTCGGGAACGGAAACTGTCGGGGGAAGGTCGGGCAGCGGGCGACCGAGCATCTGTTCCAGCGTCGGCGGCTCCGGATAGGTTTCGCCCGGTTTCGGTTGCACGTTGCCGAAGATCCAGAGACGTTCCAGTTGCGGCACGTCGAGCAGTTTCCGCTGCGTCTCGTCCGACGGGATCTGCTCGGCCATCAGCGTGACGATCGGATCGCGGGTTCCGAACGCCTGATCCCATGCTCGCTGCAAAATGCCGGGCGGTTCCTCGTTCGCCGGGTCGAAACTCGAATTGCCGGCACGGAGACTCTCCGACCTCCGCGTGATCCGCAGGCCGATTCCCTCGGCGGTCATGGCCTCGATCGCCGCCTGTTCCTTCGCGTCGATCAGACGTTCGTACCGCCACCAGCCGGCGACGCTGATGCAGAGCAGCATCGTCGCGAAGACCGACGACAGACCGAACCGCGAGAAACGAAGCAGGCCGGGTCGCGTCATTGGGCCGTTCGGCTGAATTGAAGAGAAAGCTTGAAAGCAGGGAGAGACTCTGCCGAAGGAGGTTCCGCCCTTCCGGCTCAGCGTAGCGAGGCGCCAGGGGCAGGTCACGCTGAATCGTTCGAACCGGTCTGCCCGGCGTCTTTCCCCTCCCGCTTCATGATGACGAGGCGCCGCTCGAGGCCGCCGACTTGTTCGGCGCGGGGGCGCGGAAGATAATGCCGGTCTTTCCGAGCCGCCGCCCGATCAGGCCGTCATGACCGAATCTCCGCCTGCCGCGATCGGCGTCGTCACCGTCTCCGACCGGGCCAGTCGAGGCGAGTACGAGGATCTCGGCGGGCCGGCGGTCGAGGCATATCTCCGCGAAGTCTTCGCGACGCCGATCGAAGTCGATCTCCGGGTGATCCCCGACGATCTGACGACGATCGAGGCGACGCTCATCGAACTCGCGGAGGCGGATCGTTGCCTGATCGTCACGACCGGCGGAACGGGCCCGGCCCCTCGCGACGTTACTCCGGAGGCGACGATCGCGGTCTGCGAGAAGTTGCTTCCGGGTTTCGGCGAACTGATGCGGAAAGTCTCGCTAGAGAAGGTTCCGACGGCCATCCTCTCCCGGCAGACCGCCGGCATCCGCGGACGGTCGCTCATCGTCAACTTGCCCGGCCAGCCCAAGGCGATACGCGAATGTCTCGATGCGGTCATGCCGGCGATTCCGTACTGCATCGATCTCATCGGTGGGCCGTTTCTGGAAACCGATCCCTCTCGCATCGTCGCGTTTCGACCGAAGGCGAAGTGACGAGCGCCCTGCGTCACGAACTTCACGAACGCCTGCGAAAGGCCGCGGCATGATCGAAGTCGTCGGCCTCTCCAAACGCTATCGCCAGGGCAGCGTCGTCGTCGACGCCGTGAAGAAGCTCACGTTCGAAGTGCGCGAGGGCGAGGTCTACGGCCTGCTCGGTCCGAACGGCGCGGGCAAGACGACCTCGATGCGGATGATCCTCGGGCTTCTGCCGGCGGACGAAGGGTACGCGGAAGTGCTCGGCTTTCGCAGCGACCGCGACCCCGAAAGCCTTCGAGCGCAGATCGGCCTGGTCTCTGCGCATGCGGGCGTCTATCCCTGGCTGAGCGTGCGGGAGACGCTGCGCTACTTCGCGTCGCTCTACGGCGTGCCGCATCGAACGGCGGAAGATCGCCTGGAGCGACTAGCTACCGATCTCGATCTGCGGGAGTTTCTCGACCGCCGGGCGAACGTGCTAAGCACGGGCCAGAAACAGCGACTTCATCTGGCCCGTGCGCTGATTCATGACCCGCCCGTGATGCTGCTCGACGAACCGACGCACGGTCTGGACGTGATCGGCAGCGAAGTCGTCTTTCGCTATATCGAGCGCCTTCGCAGCGAGGGCCGCTCGATCCTGCTGACCACTCATCATCTCGACGACGCCCAGCGGATCTGCGACCGATTCGGCCTGATGCATCGGGGCGAACTTCGGCTGGAAGGAACGTTCGACGAGTTGCGTGCCTCTTCCGGCCAGGATTCGCTGCACGGCATGTTCCGGGCCCTGCTCGCCTCCGATCCGTCGCGCCAGCCGGGAGCGCCGGTGGAATACTTCATCGCCGACGAGAACGGGGGCGGCTCATGAGATCCCCCGCCTCCGCCTCGCCGCGGCGCCCCGTCGGACTCTGGCCCCTCGCGCTCAAGGAGCTTCGCGAAACGCTGCGCGACCGGCGAACGCTGGTCACGCTGGTCGTCATGCCGCTGCTCGTCTATCCGCTGATGTCGGTCGTGATGCAGCGCTTCCTGTTCAGCGCCGTCGGCGACTACGGGGCCGATCCGCTGCGACTGGGCTTCGTCTCCGATGCCGACGGCGGAGCATTTTACGGCGCGTTCCGGCGGGCGGACGAAGTCTATCGCGACGCGATCGGACCGACCGCGTACGACGAGGAGGCGAAGCAGACCGGCCTAGAAGCGACGAACATGGAGGCGACGCAGGTCGACGACCTGGAAGAGGCGGTACGGAACGGCTCCGTCGATCTGGGCATCGTCTGGGAACAGAACGATCCGATTCGCTTTCGGCTCCTCCGGGTGCCGTCGTCGCCGCGCGGGGAAGCGGCCGCGAAGTTCGTCGACTCTCGATTCGAGGCGCTCCGTGACGCGCAGATCCAGGAGGTTCTCGCACGGGCGGAGATCGCCTATCGCCCGCCGGAGTGGTCGCTCGAACGGGTGCGGACGAAGGACGCCGGCTCGCCCCTGGCCCTGATCGTCCCCATCGTCCTGATCATGATGACGATTACCGGCGCGGTCTATCCGGCGATCGATCTCACGGCGGGCGAGCGCGAACGGGGGACCATGGAAATCCTGATGGCGTCTCCGGCGCCGCGGCTCTACCTCCTTCTGGCGAAGTACGTCGCCGTGGTGACGGTCGCTGCGCTCACCGCGTCGATGAACCTGACGGCGCTCGGCGTCACGGCGTGGGTCTCGCCTGCGATCCGGACGCTTTTGTTCGGCGAGCGGGATTTCTCGTTCGCGACGTTCGGGCTGGTCTTCCTGTTCGTGGTGCTGTTCGCCGCGTTTTTCTCGTCGCTGCTGCTCGCGGTGACGAGCTTCGCGCGCAGCTTCAAGGAGGCCCAGGCCTACCTCATTCCGCTAATGATCGCGGCCCTCGCCCCGGCGCTGGGAAGCATGCTGCCTGGACTGTATCTGACGCCGACGCTGGCCCTCGCGCCGGTGCTGAACGTAACGCTCCTGGCGCGGGATACGCTCGAGGGGACGGCGTCGCTTCCGGCGACCGCGGTGACGATCCTGGCGACGATTTTCTATGCCGCCGCGGCGCTCGGTCTGGCGGCGAAGTGCTTCGAACAGGACGGCTTCCTGATCGGCGGCGACGGCTCGCTCGACGGCATGCTCCTTCGTCCTGATCGACCGACCGCTCATCCTTCGGCAGGCGCGGCGGCCTTCAGCCTGGCGCTGCTGTTTCCCGCCCAGGTCCTGCTCGCAACGCTAGTCGGGGGCGCCATCGCGACCGCGGGAGTCGTTCCGGCGTTGATCGGCAACGCGACGGTCACGGCGTTTCTGTTCGCGCTCCTCCCGACGCTGTGGCTGCTGTGGAGTCGCGTCCGTCCTCTCTTCGAACTTCGGTTCGACGCGAGGTCGCTCCTGTTCGTGCCCGGACTGATCCTGCTGGCGCTGACCAGCTGGATTCCGGCTCACGAGATTATCGTGCTGACGCAAGTCGCGTTCGGCCAGATGATCGACCAGGAAACTCTCGAACGAGCCTCCGGCACGCTCGAAAAACTGGGGCAGGCTCCGCTCTGGCTCGTTCTTCTGACGCTGGCGTTCGTCCCTGCCGTTTCGGAGGAGATCTACTTTCGCGGAACGTTGCTCAGGTCGTTTCGGACCCGGCAAGGGATCTGGAAGGCGACGCTTTTCGCGGCGATCGCGTTCGGCGGCTTTCATGTCTTCTCGACGATGTTCACGCCCGAGCGTTTCCTTCCTACGGCGCTCCTCGGCGTGATGCTGGGCTACGTCTACTGCCGAACACAGAACCTCTTCGCGTCCACCGCCGTCCATTGCGCTCACAACGGACTGCTTCTGACGGCGGCCTTCTATCACGAAGAGCTTGCCGCGTGGGGCTTCGGCCTGGGTGGCGACGTGGCGGACGACGAACTGGCGCACCTGCCGATCGGCTGGATCGCGACGGGCGTCGTCGGAGTTACCTTCGGCATCGCCGCCATCGAGATCGCCCGACGATTGGGAGGCAGCGCCGAACCTTCCACGCCCCTCGAAACTCCTGCCGTTCATGAACGCTGAGTCGAAGGCTTCCGTGACCGTTCGCCCTGCCGATCTCTCGGATCCGTCGGACGCCGAGGCGGTCCTGGCGATGCTGGACGCCTACGCCCGGGATCCGCTCGGCATGTCGGCGCCCCTGCCGGAAGACGTTCGATCCGCGCTGATCGATCGGCTGAGAGAGGTTCGACACTGGATCGGACTGGCGTGGCACGGGGACCGGCCCGTGGGCGTCGCGGTCTGCTTCTTCGGCTTCTCGACCTTTCGCGCCAGGCCGCTGCTTAACCTGCACGATTTCGCCGTGATCCCCGAGGCGAGGGGTCTGGGCGTCGGAAAAGCTCTGATGGACGCCGTCCTCGCGGCGGCGAAGGAGCAGGGCTGCTGCAAGGTGACGCTCGAGGTTCGCAGCGACAACGACCGCGCGAAGCGGCTCTACGCCGGCGCCGGTTTCAGCCCGCTCGACACCGACAGCGACGCCTCGTTCGAGTTCTGGAAGCGGGACGTCGAGTAATTTCGGCGACTCGCTTCGCGGCGAACCGCGAACCTTTTCGCCTCATTGCTGCGCCGCGGGCCCCTCGATAGAATCGCCGTTTCCGTTCGGACTCCCTGGGACGCGAGAGGTGTCTTGCGCGGGGGTTTCGGCGGCTGCCTTTCGACCGTTACGCTTCGGCGGAGCGAGAACGCCCCCTATTAGTAGGAGTCGTTCGCGCAGGCCGTTCGGGCGGTCGACCATCACTCTCCCGGTATGAGCGCGCCTCGCAACCTGATCGTCGCCCAGTCGGGCGGCCCGTCGCCGGTCATCAACAACACCCTGCGAGGGCTCGTCGAAGCCGCTCGCGACCTGCCGGGCATCGGCAAGGTCTACGCCGCGGTTCACGGCATCGAAGGGGTCCTCAAAGAAGAGCTAATCGATCTGACGGCCCAGTCGCCGGAAGAGATCGCCCTTCTCCGCTATACGCCCGCCGCGGGCTCGATCGGCACCTGCCGGTACAAGCTGAAGGACCATCAGAAGGAAGACTTCGAGCGCTGCATCGAAGTCTTCAAGGCCCACGACGTCGGGCACTTCGTGTACATCGGCGGCAACGACTCGATGGACACGGCCAACAAGATCGCCAAGCTCGCCAACGAGCGCGGTCTGGACATGATCGGCATCGGCGGTCCGAAGACGATCGACAACGACGTCGGCGACTCCGAATTCAAGCTCATCGACCATACGCCCGGCTACGCGAGCTGCGCGAAGTACTGGATGCACCAGGTCCAGTACGCCAACGAAGAGAACGCCGGATCGTCTCCCGCCGATCCGGTTCTCGTGATGCAGGCCATGGGCCGGAAGATCGGCTACATCCCCGCTGCTGCGCGGCTGGCCGATCCGAACCGCGAGATGCCTCTGCAGATCTACCTGGCCGAGAGCCAGTGCACGCTGGAGCAAATGGCCGACCAGGTCAACGATCAGCTCAAAAAGGACGGGCGCTGCCTGGTCGTCGTGAGCGAAGGCTTCGACGTCGGGGAACTGGGCGTGCTGCGCGACAAGTTCGGCCACGCCATGTACGGCGCGAGCGAAACGACCGTCGCGCAGAACGTCGTCAACTATCTCAATAAGCGCGGCCTGCCGGTGAAGGGCGCCGCTCGCGGCAACGTGCCGGGGACGCTGCAGCGTCACTCGATGGCGTACGCCTCGTCCGTCGATCTGGACGAAGCCTATCGCGCGGGCCAGATGTGCGCCGAACTCGCCTCCAGCCGGCAGTCGGGCTACATGGCGACGATTCTTCGCAACGAAGGGGACATCTACAGCGTCCGCTACGACAAGGCGCCGCTGGAGAAGGTCGCCAATAGCGAGCGGCACTTCCCCGCGAACTGGATCACGCCGGCCGGCAACGATGTGACCGACGACTTCGTGAAGTACGCGATGCCGCTGCTGGGCGAGGGGATGGTCTCTCTTCCGATGATCGGCGGTCGCCAGCGGATGACCCGGCTGGAGAAGATCCACGCACCGCAGAAGCTGCCCGCGTACGTTCCGCAGGAAGATCGCGCGAAGAAGTAGATTCTTCCGTTCCGCGCTCGTGAACGAACCTCCTGAGCGGGGGACGAAAGTCCCCCGAGGCGGTACTGCGAGACGCGCGAAATCTCGGGTGACTGTCGTCCCCCGCTCAGGCGTATACGAATCCTGACCATCCTGACATCGCGACCATGCTCGATATCCCGAAGAAGCACGACTACCTCATCGCGTTCGACTCGGACGGCTGCGTCTTCGACACGATGGAGCTGAAGCACAAGGAATGCTTCATCCCGCAGATCATCAACCATTACGGTCTGCAGGCGGTCAGCAAGTACGCCCGGGAGGCCGCGGAATTCGTCAACCTTTACTCCAAGAGTCGCGGCATCAACCGCTTCCCGGCGCTGATCGAGGCGCTGGAGTGGCTGCAGAAGCGGCCCGAAGTGCAAGCCCGCGGGAAGAAGATCGAGATCCCCGCTTCGCTTCGCGGCTGGGTCAAGAACGAGACCAAGCTCGGCAACCCGGCGCTCGAAGCGAAGGTCAAGGAATCGAACGATCCCGAACTGACGAAGGCGCTCGTCTGGTCGAAGGCGGTCAACGAGTCGGTCGACGCGATGGTCCGCGACGTCCCGCCCTTTCCGTTCGTCGAAGACGTGTTGAAGAAGATCGACGGCAAGGCGGACGTCATCGTCTGCTCCGCGACGCCGAACAAGAACCTGCAGCTCGAATGGGCCGAGCACAAGATCGACGGCTACGTCGCGCTCATCGCCGGTCAGGAAGTCGGGACGAAGAAGGAGATCCTGACCCACTCCCAGGGCTATGACGCGAATAAGACGCTGATGGTCGGCGACGCGCCCGGCGACTACGCCGCTGCCAAGGCGAATGACTGCCTCTTCTTCCCGATCAACCCGGGCGACGAAGAGGCGAGCTGGGAAGAGCTGTTCAAGAACGGCATCGAGAAGTTCTTCGCCGGCACGTTCGCAGGCGATTACCAGAAGCAGCTTCTCGACAAGTTCGACAGCTATCTGCCCGAGAAGCCGAAGTGGAAGGTCGTCGGCTGATCGAGTCCGACCGATAGCGTCATCGCTTCTCCCGTAGGGCAGGCGCCCCGCCTGCTTTGAAACCGAGACAAGCTCCAAGGCAGGCGGGGCGCCTGCCCTACAAGAAACACGCTTCCCTAACGCGGTTATCAACGTCATGAGCGAACTTGCTGACTTCGGCCTGATCGGCCTGGCCGTCATGGGCGAGAATCTGGCCCTCAACGTGGAAAGCCGGGGCTACCGCGTCGCCGTCGGCAACCGCTCGCTCGACAAAGTCGACGAGTTCATGGCGACCCGCGCGAAGGGCAAGAACTTCATCGGCACGCGCTCCGTCGAGGAGATGGTCAAGAGCCTGAAGCGTCCCCGCAAGGTGATGCTGATGGTCAAGGCGGGCCCCGCCGTCGATCAGCTCATCGAGCAGCTCGCTCCGCTGATGGAGCCGGGCGACGTCATCATCGACGGCGGCAACACCTACTACGCCGATACCGAGCGCCGCACCAGGACGGTCGAAGAGAAGGGCCTGCTCTTCATCGGCACCGGCGTCTCCGGCGGCGAAGAGGGAGCGCTCAAGGGCCCCAGCATGATGCCGGGCGGCAGCGAAAAGGGCTGGCCCCTCGTGAAGGAAATCTTCCAGGCGATCGCCGCGAAGGTCGGTCCCAACGAAGACATCCCCTGCTGCGAGTGGGTCGGCGCTCGCGGCGCGGGCCACTACGTGAAGATGGTCCACAACGGTATCGAGTACGGCGACATGCAGCTCATCTGCGAAGCCTACTGGATGCTGACCCACGCGCTCGGCCTGACCAACGACGAACTGTACGAAGTGTTCGACGAGTGGAACCGGGGCGAGCTGCAGAGCTACCTGATCGAGATCAGCCGCGACATCTTCAGCGTCAAGGAAGAGGACGGCAGCTTCCTGGTCGACAAGGTCCTCGACGTCGCCGGCGCCAAGGGGACGGGCAAGTGGATGAGCCAGCTCGCGCTCGACCTCGGCGTTCCCAGCACGCTGGTCACCGCCGCCGTCTTCGCGAGAGCGCTCTCCGCGCTGAAGAAGGAACGCGAGCGGGCGTCGAAGATTCTCCCCGGACCGAAGAACGCGCCCAAGATCGGCGCCGCCGAGAAGAAGCAGTTCATCGAGGCCGTCCGTCGGGCGCTCTACGCGTCGAAGATCTGCTCCTACGCCCAGGGCTTCGTCCAGCTTCAGGCCGCGTCGAAGGAGCACGACTGGAACCTGAACTACGGCGACTGCGCCCTCCTGTGGCGCGGCGGCTGCATCATCCGGGCGCAGTTCCTCGACCGGATCAAGGAAGCGTTCGATGAGAATCCGCAGCTCGAGAACCTGCTGATCCATCCCTTCTTCACGAAGATCCTGGCCGAGTCACAGGAAGCCTGGCGCCAGGTGATCGTCGTCGCGACGCAGATGGGTCTGCCCGTCCCGGCGTTCAGCACGGCGCTCGGCTACTACGACAGCTACCGCAGCGCCAACCTGCCGGCGAACCTGCTGCAGGCTCAGCGGGATTACTTCGGCGCCCACACGTTCCAGCGGACCGACATGGAAGGCACCTTCCACGCGGAATGGCTGCAGCGCCGCACCGAGCCGAAGGCGTAGGTTCGCTTTCGACGCGTTTCTGAGCGGGGGACGCGAGTCCCCCGAGTCTTGTAGGGCAGGCGCCCCGCCTGCCATCGAAGCGGCAAGACGGCGCATGGCAGGCGGGGCGCCTGCCCTACAAGAGACCGACATGACCGCATTCGTCGAAGAGCTATTCGGCCTCAAGGGCCAGACGGCGGTGATCGTCGGCGCGACCGGCGTGCTCGGCGGCGCGCTGGCCAAAGGCGTCGCTCAGGCGGGGGCGAACGTCATCGTTTCCGGTCTGAACAAGAACCGGGCCGAAGAACTGACGAAGGAGATCGAAGGCCTCGGCGCGAAGGCGGCTCCCTGCGTGGTCGACGCCTCCAGACCTGAGTCGCACAAGACGCTTCTCGACGAAGCGATCGCACAGTTCGGCGGCTGCGACATGCTCGTCAACTGCGCGGGGGTCAACGATTCGACGCCTTACGAGGAACTGACGCCGGAGGCTTGGCTGCGCGTCTTCCGTATCAACGTCGACGCGACGCACTACGCCTGCCAGGTCTTCGCTCCCTACTTCGCCGAACGATCGCAGGGCGGCGCGATCCTCAACATCGGCAGCGTCACCTGCGACAAACCCCTGTCGAAGGTCTACGCCTACTCCGCGTCGAAGGCGGCGGTCGAGAACCTGTCGAAGAACGTCGCCCGAGAGTACGCACCGCGCGGCGTGCGGGTGAACGTGCTCTGTCCCGGCTTCTTTCCTGCCGAGCAGAACAAGAAGCTGCTCGACGAAGGTCGAACGGAGAGCATTCTTTCGCAGACGCCGATGGGTCGGTTCGGCGAACCCGACGACCTGATCGGCGCGACGATCCTGCTCCTCTCGCGGAACGCGGGACGCTTCATCACCGGCGCCACGCTCTACGTCGACGGCGGCTTCACCGCGATGCGGTTCTAGTCGGAGTCCGATTCGCTCAATCGCATGCGCCTGAGCGAGGGGATGAAAATCCCCCGAGCTTCCAGAGCGAGTTCGGATTCGGACTCGGGCGGTTCACGCCCCCCCCGCTCAGGAACTGCGAACGATCCGCTAAAATCGCGGCTTCGTACGACTCTCGCGCAAGAAGCTTCGTCCATGGCTCATTCCGTCGTGATCTTCGGCGCCTCCGGAGATCTCACCAGTCGCAAGTTGATTCCGGCGCTTTACTCGCTCTTCTGCAAGGGCGGACTGCCGGAAGACACGATCGTCGTCGGCGTCGCCCGCAGCGAGTTCTCGCACGACCAGTGGCGGGACGAACTTCGCGAGAAGGCGAAGAAGTTCCTCGGCGCCTCCTACCGCGACGAGACCTGGCACGACTTCGCGAAGCGCGTTTTCTACTGCCCGGGCGATCTGACCGAGCGGGAGGACATGCTGCGGCTGGCGGAGTTCCTGAAGCAGACCGAGCCCTCCGCCGACTGCACGCGGCTCTATTACCTGGCGACGATGCCGCAGCTTTACGAGCCGGCCATCGCGCAGCTCGGCGCCTGCGGCATGGTCGATCGCCACTCGTCGCATCGCCGCATCGTGATCGAGAAGCCGATCGGCACCGACCTCGCCAGCGCGAAGCGGCTGAACGAGGCGGCGCAGAAGGTCTTCTCCGAGGACCAGATCTACCGCATCGATCACTACCTGGGCAAAGAGTCGGTGCAGAACATGCTCGTTCTGCGATTCGCCAACTCGATCTTCGAGCCCCTCTGGAACCGCAACTACGTCGATCACGTCCAGATCACCGTCGCCGAGGAAGTGCCCGTCGGCAGCCGCGCGGGCTACTACGACAAGTCGGGCGTGCTGCGCGACATGTTCCAGAATCACCTGCTGCAGCTGTTGATGATCACGGCGATGGAGACGCCGAGCCGGTACGAGGCCGACCTCGTCCGGGACGAGAAGGTGAAGGTCCTCCGCGCGCTGCGCCCCATGACGGGCGAAGACTTCGCCGAGCGGACGGTCCGCGCCCAGTACGAGGGCTATCTCCAGGAGAAGGACGTCCCCGCAGATTCGCAGACGGCGACCTTCGCGGCGCTGAAGCTCTACATCGACAACTGGCGCTGGAACAACGTGCCGTTCTATCTCCGGTCGGGCAAAGCCATGTCCTGCCGGACCACGCAGATCGTGATCCAGTTCCGCGAGCCGCCGCACATGCTCTTCACCGCGGGCAGGAAGTCGGTCCGGCCGCAGGCGAACCGGCTGGTGATGCAGATCCAGCCTGCCGAGGGGATTCATCTGGAATTCCAGACGAAGGTTCCTGACGCTGGGATGGCGCTCCGTTCGAGTGACCTCGACTACAGCTTCGATCGGGAATATCACGGGGAGATGCCCGACGCTTACCAGCGTCTGCTGCTTGACGCGCTGCTGGGGGACGCGAGCCTGTTCGCCCGCAGCGACGAGGTCGAACTCGCCTGGGCGGCGATCGATCCGATCATCGCCGCCTGGCAGAGCCCCTCCGCTCCGCCGGTCTATTCCTACCCCGTCGGCGACTGGGGCCCTGCCTACTCCTACGAATGGATGGAACGCCAGGGACGTCAGTGGTATGACGTCTGCCCGGTGTTGCACTGACGTTCGTTGCCGACGGACGCTCGCGTCGTCCCGGAAACAGGAAATACGCGCCGAAGAGTGGAAATCGCTCGCTGGAACAGCTACGCTCCAAGACGCCGGCGCCGGAAACGAATGACGATTACGTCGACCGTCCGGCTAAGGTGCGAGAGTAGCTGACCGCCACCTCTCCTCGGATCAACATCCATGACGACTGTGCTTGGGCGCTCGCTGCGCCGCTGCTTCCTGCCGCTGACGCTCGCGGCATTCGCCGGTATCGCCTGGGACGCTCCCGTCGCGTTCGCTCAGGAGGATCCGTCGACCGCCGACACGAAGGCCGACGCCGATCCGCCGAACAAGGACGAGAAGTCCCCGTCCGACGAAAAGCCGAAGACGGACGAAGAGAAGCAGCCGGCGAATGACGAAAAGGCCGGCGAGAAAAAGTCGGAAGAGGCGAAGCCGGCGGAGAAGGCTGCCGCCGCTGAGAAGCCCAAGACGCACAAGGTGAAGGAGGGTCCCTTCCGCGCGACGCTGAAGGTGGAGGGGACCTTCGAGCCGGAGGAGACGACCGAGTACGTCCTGCGGCTCAAGGAATGGGCGCCGCCGAAGAACACGCTCGAGGTGCTGGAGGCCGTGCCGCACGGCAGCCGGGTGGTCAAGGGGACGGTCCTGGCGAAGCTCGACGCGGAGGATCTGGAGAAGGCCATCGAGGACGCCGAACGAAGCGCCGTGACCGCGACGCTCGACGCCACGTTGGCGGAGATCGAACTCGCGGCGCTCAAGAAGCTCACGCCGATGGAGGCGACGGAGGCGGAACGCGGGGTCGCCTACGCGACCGACGATCTGAAGCACTTCCTAGAAATCGAGAAGCCGCTGGAACTCGAACAGGCGGAGTTCATGCTCGCCTACCAGCGCTTCAATCTGAAATCGGCGGAGGAAGAGCTCAAGCAGCTTCAGCAGATGTACGACGCCGACGATCTGACCGAGGAGACCGAAGAGATCATCCTCGAGCGGACGAAGATGGCGGCTGACATGGCCCGCGTCCGTCTGAAGGAATACGAAGCGACGCACCAGCGGATGATGCAGGTGCAGTTGCCGCGTGCGGAACTCGCCCGGACCGAGGCGACGACGAAGACGCAGATCTCCCTGGAGAAGACCAAGACCCAGATCGAAGCCGCCCTGAAGAAAGCGGAACTGGCGGTCGAGAAGGCGAAGCTGGGCACGACCGAGACCGCGGAGCGGCTGGCCGATCTGAAGGCCGACCTCAAGACGCTGACCGAGCTGAAGGCCCAGTCCTCCGGGTACGCCTACTACGGCAAGCTTCGCGACGGCGAATGGTCCGGCGCCGACGTCATGCGGGAAGCGCTTCGCAGCGGAGGCCGCCTCCCTCCGGAACAAGTCTTCCTCACCGTCGTCAGTCCCAAAGTCTCCCGCGTGCGGATCGAGATCGACGAGAAGAATCTCCATCTGCTGAAGGCCGGCATGCGGGGCGAGGCGAACGCGGTCGCGTATCCCGACGACGATTTCGAAATCCGCGTCGAGTCGATCGATACGGTCCCGATCGTGCCCGGAAAGTTCGTAGGTCGCCTGACGCTCCCCGCGCCGAGCGAGGGTCCGTTCGTGCCCGGCATGAAGTGCGAAGCCGAGTTGGTCACGCTGGAAAAGAAGTCCGCGGTCGCGGTTCCCAAGTCGGCCGTCTTCGAGGACGAAACGACCGGCGACGACGTGGTCTACCTGCCCGGCAAGAAGAAGCCGGAGAAGCGGGTCGTGAAGAAGGGCCCGGAAAGCGGCGACCGCGTGCTGATCGTCTCCGGCCTGAAGGCGGGCGACGAGATCCTGCTCGAAAAGCCCGAGGAGAAGTCGGAATGATCGTCCGACCGGCTCGCAGTTCGACCCTGCTCCTCCGCTTCGTCCGTAGCGGCATGATCGCGGCCTCGTTCGTCGCGTGTGCGGCGGCAGCTCCTGCAGGTGCGCTCGCGAAGGAAGGCGAAGCCGTTTCGACGACAGCGGAGGAGGAGAAGCTCCCGCCGCGCGTCGAAGCCGTCGAACCTCCTACCCCGGAAGAATTGCAGGCCGCGATCGATCGGGGCGTCGCGTTCCTGGTCGCCGATCAGAACGCCGACGGTTCGTGGGGGAGCGCGACCGATACGAAGGAACTGAACATCTATGCCCCGATCCCCGGTGCGCATCATGCGTTTCGCACAGGCACGACGGCGCTCTGCATCACCGGCCTGATCGACGTCGAAGCCCATTCGACCGGATCCGATGTCGAGGGGGCGAAGCAGGCGCTCGCGCGGGCGGAGGACTGGCTCATCGACCAGCTTCCGCGGCTGCGCCGTGCGACGCCCGACGCGCTCTACAACGTCTGGGGGCACGCCTACGCGCTCCAGGCGCTCGTGCGGATGCACGCGAAGGAGGAGCGGACCGAACGCAAGGAAAAGATCGCTGCGCTGATCGCGGAACAGTTCGACAAACTCGATCGGTACGAATCGGTCGACGGCGGCTGGGGCTATTACGATTTCCGCGTCGGATCGCAGAAGCCCGCGACCGACTCGATCAGCTTCGTGAACGCGGCGGTCCTCGTCGCGTACGCGGACGCCCGGGACGCGGGGTTCGAACCGCCGTCGCGGACGGTCGATCGGGCGATAAAGGCGACGGAGCGGCAGCGCAAGCCTGACTTTTCGTATCTCTACGGCGAGTACCTGAAGGACAGGCCGCTCGCGCCGATCAACTGCCCGCCGGGCAGCCTGGGCCGGTCGCAGGCCTGCAACGTCGCCTTACGGAAGTGGGGCGACGAGAAGGTGACCGACGAGGTTCTCGATACCTGGCTGCATCGGCTCTTCGCGCGGAACTACTGGCTCTCCATCGGACGGAAACGCCCTATTCCGCATGAGTCGTACGCGCAGGTGGCGGGGTACTTCTACTACTTCGGGCACTACTACGGCGCGCTCTGCATCGAGGAGCTGCCCGAGGAGAAGCGGGACTTCTTCCGCGCCCACATGGCGAACACGCTGCTCGCGCTTCAGGAGAAGGACGGCTCGTGGTGGGACTATCCGCTGTACGCCTACCATCGTCCCTACGGCACCGGCTTCGCGTTGCAGACGCTTGCGCCTTCGCGGAAGTAGAGCGGGCTCGCTCACCGGTTTCTATCCGGTCAATCTTCCCTCTCCAGTTCGGCCATGAACTCGTCATGGTCCATGACGTCGCCGGCGTCAGCCTGTGCGATGCCGATCTCGATGCTGCGAATCAGGAACAGCGTACGGAGGATGTCGTCCATCGAGACGTCATCCGGCAGACGCTGAACGGCCGCGAGCACGCGTTCCTTCGTCTTCATCGATTCGCCTCATCAGCGGGTCGCCGACGCCTACTCCGTCGGAAACAGCGTGTGCATCAGATTCCTGGACCCGAGCATTCGCGGCACGACGAAGGTTTCGCCTGCGTAGAAGCCGGCGCTCGCTCCGGCGGAAAGGGCGGCCCCGCGGACGCGGTCGAAGACATACGCTTTCTCGGGCGGGAACTGCGTTTCGTACCGGGCGATGGAGCGGATCTTCTGCTCCAGCGTGTCGCCGATATCGACGACGAAGTGGCTCGCGAAGCCTTGCAGGTAGTTCGGCTCGAACGCCAGACGGAAGTAGAGCTGGGCCGAGATCGTGTGGGGCGGCAGGTATTCGAACTGGTCGTCCCACTTCGTCAGACGCGAATAGAACACCGCCGCGTCGGTGAGCTGCATCGCCTGCCAGTGATCGGGCGACGCCATCGGCGTCTTGTCGCCGAAGCCGATCACGACCCGCGGCCGATACCGTCGGAACTCGATCGCCAGCTTCAGGCGGCTCTCGTAATCGTCGAACAGCCGGCGATTAGGCAGATCGAGCGTCCTGCGAACCTGCACGCCCAATTCCGCAGCGGCGGCGGCGGCCTCCTTCAGACGGACTTCCGGCCCCGGAGACCTCGGCGTCGGTTCGCCGTCGGTGAGGTCGATGATTCCGACGCGATAGCCCTGATGCACGAGCTTCGCCAGCGTGCCGCCGCAGGCGATCTCGACGTCATCGGGATGGGCGCCGACGGCGATCACGTCGAGCGGTTCGGGCAGGTCGATCGCGGATGCGGAATCGCTCATCGTGTCCTCTTCGTAGGGCGGGTCATTGACCCACCATGTTCGGCGCGAGCTGCCCACTCGGAGGTGGGTCGATGACCCACCCTACGGAGAGAAGCGCTACGCCGGCTTGACCGCCTTGAGCAGGAAGCTCGGCGCCACCGCCTCGAAGCGGACGCGATCGAACTGCTCGACGCCGCGGGCGATGTTGATCATCCAGACGTCGCACTCGCCGGCAGCTTTCTTCATCGCCTGCTGCACGCCGGAGAGATTTTCGATCGAGCCGACGTTCACGACGAAGCGTCCGCCCGGTTTGAGCCTGGCGAAACCCGCCTCGACCAAGTGCATGATCTCCTTCATCGATCCGGCGAGGAAGATCGCGTCGGGATCGGGAAGCCCCTCCCAAACCTGCGGCGCGGCGCCGAGCGCGGGAACGACGTTCGCCGCGCCGAAGCGCTCGGCGTTCTCCCGGATCAGACCGTGATCTTCGGGATCCATCTCGATCGCGTAAGCCGTTCCCTCCCGCGCGATCAGCGCGGCTTCGATGGCGACCGAGCCGCTGCCCGCGCCGACGTCCCACACCACGCTGGCGGGCCCAGATCGAGCTGCGCGAGCGCGACGCTGCGGATTTCGTGGGGCGTGAGCAGGCCCGACTTCGGCTTCGACTGCAGGAAGGCGTCGTCGGGGTTGCCGAACATCCGCATCCCGAGTCGCTCAATCGGTCGATCGGGGACGCCCGGCTTGCGAACCAGAATCATGATGTTCAGCGGACCGAACGACTGCTTCGCGATCTCCGCGATGTCGTCGGTGGTGACTCGTTCGTCGGGCGATCCGAGGTTCTCGCAGACGTAGGCGAAGTAGTAGTCGAGCCCCCGGCCTATCAGTCGCTTCGCGACCTCGTTCGGCGGCGTCTGGGCCGTGGTGAACAGGCCCGCCTTGCCGGCGATGCGGATCTTCTCGATGACTTCGTCCAGCGGCCGGCTGCTCAGGTCGACGAGGTACGCATCGTCCCAGCTTTCCTTCACGCGGGCGAAGGCGAGTTGCATGCTGCTGACGTGCGGGATGACCTCGAAGCGGTCCTTCCCGAGCGCGTCGCAGAGATAGCGGGCCGTGCCGTAGAAGAGCGGGTCGCCCGTCGCGAGGACGACGATCCGTTTGCCCTTCGATTCGCGGATACGGCCGATCACGCGAGCGAGATCGGCGCCGAACGGCATCCACTCGCTCTTGAGGTCGAGCGATTCGCGGAACTCCTCGGCCTGCTGCATCCAGGGCTCCGACCCGATCACCAGATCGGCCTGGGCGAGCGCGTCGCGCGACCGCACGCCGAGACCGGACAAGCCGTCGTCGCCGATGCCCAGGACGTAGATCTTCTCCTCCGCCATAGATTTCCTCGGGAGATCTTTTGAACGAGAGGCCGGTCCGGCTCCTCCGGGCGCCACTGGCTATGCCAGTGCAAGAAGCGAGAGCTGACCCTCTATCTGCTGTTCACGAAGCGGGGCGCTGGCAGAGCCAGCGGCGCCCGAGAAGAGGCGATACCCTTTGGGGTATCGCTCCAGGGCTAGGCTTCGACCGGTTCGGGAACTGCGACGCCGCGCGCCTTCGCCACCTGAACCAGACGGTTCCAATTCTCTTCGTCGAAGTCGAGCCCGTCGACCAGTCGCTGGGCGTGATAGGCCCTTTCAGGATCGCCGGGGAGCGTGATGGACGGGTTGCCTTCGACGGGCGGGCAGCCGCGGACCCATTCGACGAACTCGCGGACGTCCCGTTCGAAAAACGCGGCTCCTGCGAAGCGATCGGGATCGATCAACGCGAAGAAGACGCAGTTCCCCTTCTTCGGGTAAAGCTGATCCCGCGGCGTCGCGCCGCCGGAAAGCGATCCGGTCAGGATCTCCACCATCAGGCCCAGACCGAACCCTTTATAAGACTGGGTTCCGCCCATGGGAAGAATGGCGCCGGGCGGGTCGGCGTAGAGCGTCGCAGGGTCGTTCGTCGGTCGCCCCTGGCTGTCGACGATCCAGCCGTCGGGAACGGGCTTGCCCGCGATGTGGTGGACGCGGACCTTCCCCTCGGCGACGGCGCTGGTGCTGAAATCGAGGGTCAACGCGCCCCCTTCGCATGGGACGCCGATCGCGAAGGGATTAGTACCGAGCCGGGCGCACGCTCCGCCGGGCGGCGCGACCCGTACGACGCCGCCGTGCGTATTGACCATCATCAGGCTGATCAAGCCGCGATCGGCAGCGATTTCGAGGTACTCCCCCAGGCGTCCGACATGGCTGCAATGACGCAGCGTGCCGAGCGCGATCCCTTCCGCGCGAGCCTTCGGTTCGAGCCGGTCGAGCAACCGTCGGGCCTGGACGGCGCCGAAGCCCCATTGCGCATCGCCGACGACGCGCGCGGCGCCTTCGTCGAAGACGTTCAATTCCGCTCCCGGCACGATGGCGCCGGTCTCGATCATCTCCAGATAGAAGGGCAGCCGCATCAGTCCGTGCGAGTCGTATCCGCGGAGATTCGCTTCGACGAGGCTGGCGGCGACGACGTCGGCATCCGCTCGGGAGACTCCCGCGGACTCGAACAGGTCGGCGGCGAACGCTCTCAGCGGGAGATGTTGGATGCGCATGACGGGGGAGGACGCAGGTCGACGGCGAACGGACGGAACGAGCGGTCAGTCTACGTCAGCGCCGCGGGCGGGTGAATCAGACCAGGCGCGCGAGCTTGCCCCGGTGAGATAGAATTCCGAAACCTCTCTGACCCGCTCCTTCTGAGACCGACGGACCATCATGGATGAGGCCTCGTTCTGGGAATTCTGGCTCGACGTCGGCGGAACGTTCACCGACTGCGTCGCCCGATCGCCGGACGGCGATATTCGTCGTGCGAAGATTCTCAGCAGCGGCCGACTTCGCGGCGAGGCGTCGCGGATCGAGGGGACGCGCGTCTTCGACGGGCGGCGTCGGATCGACGGAGCGCTCGATCTCTGGAAGGGCTATCTCTTTCGCCCGGTCGGATCGCGCGAACGCGCGGACGAGGGAGCGACCGAAGAGTCGTTCACGCTGCGGCCGCCCCGGATCGTGGCGAGCGGTCCCGGGTGGCTGGACCTTTCGCGAGAGCTGACGTCTGCCGACGGCGTCGATCCGGCACATCCCGGCTTCGCCTACGAACTTGACGGAGGCGAACCGGCGCCGATCGCGGTGATTCGTTCGATGCTGGGCAAGCGCCTCGACGAGCCGCTGGAAAATCTGCGGGTGAGGCTCGGCACGACCCGCGGCACGAACGCGCTGCTCACGCGATCGGGCGCTCCGACAGCCTTCGCCGTGACGGAAGGGTTCGGCGATCTCCTGCTGATCGGCGATCAGACGCGTCCCCGGCTGTTCGATCTGGAGATCGTCAGGCCGCAGCCTCTCTACGCCCGGGTCGTGGAGATTTCCGAACGCCTCGACGCGGCGGGCGAAGTCCTGAAGCCGCTCGACGCCGAAGCGCTGCGCGGGCCGCTTCAGGAGCTTTACGAGTCGGGCCTGCGTTCCCTCGCGATCTGCCTGATGCACGCCTGGCGAAACCCGGTGCATGAGCGCGTCGTGGCGGAAGTCGCGCGCTCGGTCGGCTTTCTCGACGTGCGGGCTTCGCACGAAGTTTCGCCCCTGGCGCGGATCCTCCCGCGAGCGCAGACGACGGTCCTCGACGCTTACCTGACCCCCATCCTGCGAACCTATCTCGACGCGATTTCGGCGAAGCTGCCTGGATGCGATCTGCGGATCATGACCAGCGCGGGCGGGCTCGTCCCCGCGGACGCCTTCTCGGGCAAGGACAGCCTCCTTTCGGGTCCGGCGGGCGGAGCGGTCGGCTACGCGCGCATCGCCGAGGCGGCGGGTCGCAAGCGGGCGATCGGCTTCGACATGGGCGGCACCAGCGCCGACGTCTCCCGCTATGACGGTCGCCTGGAGATGCAGTTCGAAACGACCAAGGCAGGCGTGCCGATCACGACGCCGACGCTGGCCATCGAAACGGTTGCCGCGGGGGGCGGATCGATCTGTCGCTTCGACGGGATGCGTCTCCGCGTCGGACCGGAGAGCGCGGGAGCCGATCCGGGGCCGGCCTGCTACGGCGCGGGCGGCCCGCTCTGCGTGACCGACCTCAACGTCTGGCTCGGCAGAGTTCCGGAAGATCGGTTCCCCATCGCTCTCGATCGCAGCGCCGTCGAGCGCCGGCTCGAAGAAGTTCTCGCGGCGATCGTCTCCGCGACCGGCGTGGATCGTTCGTTCGCGGAGATCGCGCAGGGCTTTCTCGACATCGCGAATCAGACGATGGCGCAGGCCGTGCGAACGATCTCGCTGGCACGCGGGCATTCGCTCGACGAGACGACGCTGATTCCGTTCGGCGGCGCCGCGGGGCAACATGCCTGCGCCGTCGCCGAGGCGCTGGGGCTGACGGAAATTCTGTTTCCCCCCGACGCCGGCGTTCTGAGCGCGTACGGCATCGGCATGGCGGACGCCGTGCGTTCCCGGGCGCTGGGCGTGTACGAGGAAGTCGCCGAGAAACGAATCGCGGCGTGGAATGAGGCGCTCGCTTCCCAGAAGGAAGAACTGGAGGCGGAACTCGCCGGCGAAGGCTTCGCGCCGGACTGTCGCGAGTTTCGCCCGCTGGCGGAATTGCGCTATGCGAGGACGGAGGCCGCGTTGACGCTACCCTGGCAAGAAGGACGCGATCTTGCCGCTCGCTTCGCAGAGGCTCACCAGAAACGATTCGGCTGGGCCAAGCCGGAGGCCGCCGTCGAGTTAGCGACGCTGCGCACCGAGGCTGTCGGCCTGTCGCGAGAACGTCCCGCGCCGATCCGATCGGTTGCGGCGAGGAACGGGGAGATACAGTCGAACACGTCCGGCGTTCCGCCCGTCATCGACGGGGAGACCCTGCAGCCGGGGAAGCGTCTCCGTGGCCCGGCGGTCGTGGCGCTGCCGACGTCGACGATCTGGCTGGCCGAAGGGTGGACGGCAGAGACGCTGTCGGACGGAACGCTGCTCGCCACGCAGACGAAGTCGCCGGCGAAGGGGGCGAAGCCGACGCACGAACCGGACTTCGAAAGCCTCATCGCGGCGCTGCGGGACGACCCGGTCGCGCTGGAACTCTGGCATCGACGCTTCGCCGCGATCGCGGAGGAGATGGGCGTCGCGCTCCGGCAGACGTCGCTCAGCGTGAACGTTCGCGAACGACTCGATTTCAGTTGTGCATTGTTCGACGCCGAGGGAGCGCTGGTCGTGAACGCGCCGCACGTTCCCGTGCATCTGGGCGCGATGAGCCTGACGATCAAGGATCTGCTCCGCCGGAAGATTCCGCTGGAGCCAGGGGACGCGTTCTCGACGAACGATCCTTTCTCCGGCGGATCGCATCTGCCGGACGTGACGACCGTGACGCCGGTGTTCGAACCGAGCAGCGGGCGGCTGCTTTTCTTCACGGCCAGTCGAGCCCATCACGCGGAGATCGGCGGCGTCGCGCCGGGTTCGATGCCGCCCTTTTCGAAGCGTCTCGCCGAAGAGGGCGTCTTCATCCCCTGGACGAAGATCGTCGACGAGGGCGAGCCGCGATGGGACCGCGTGCGGGCGCTGCTCGCCTCGGGCGATCATCCCTCGCGCAATCCGGAAGAGAACGTTCAGGACCTGCAGGCCCAGGTCGCGGCCAACCATCGCGGCGCCTCGGCGCTGCTGGCGGTCGTGAACGAGCAGGGCGCGCGTCGCACGCTCGCCGCGATGCGGGCGCTCCATCAGGCGGCCTCGCGGACGATGCGGCAGGTTCTCGCGTCGCTGCCCGATCAGGGTCGAAAGTTCTCCGACTCGATGGATGACGGGTCGCTCATCTCCGTCTCGCTGGAGAAGCGCGGCGAGCGACTGACGATCGACTTCGTCGGCTCGGCGCCCGTTCATCCCGGGAATCTGAACGCGAACCCCGCGATCGTGCGGGCGTGCGTCCTGTACGTCCTGCGATCGCTGATCGAAGAGGACGTGCCCCTGAACGACGGCATTCTCGAACCGGTCGAGATCCGCGTCCCGACCGGCATGCTCGCGCCGCCGAACCTGCCCCGCGACGACGGTTCGTTGCCCGCCGTCGCGGGCGGCAACGTCGAGACCTCGCAGCGGATCGTCGACGTACTGCTGGGAGCGCTGGGTCGCGCCGCGGCGAGTCAGGGGACGATGAACAACTTCCTGTTCGGCGATCCGGGCTTCGGGTACTACGAGACGATCTGCGGCGGAGCCGGCGCGACCGAGCGTGCCGACGGCGCGAGCGCGGTTCATACGCACATGACCAACACGCGTCTCACCGATCCGGAGATCCTGGAGATGCGGTGTCCCGTTCGCCTGGAAGAGTTCCGCATCCGTCGCGGCTCGGGCGGAGCGGGACGAACGCGGGGCGGCGACGGCGTTCGCCGGACGGTCGTCTTTCTGAGGTCGCTCGATGTTTCGCTGCTGACTTCGCGTCGACGATCGGCTCCCTACGGAATGGCTGGCGGAGAACCGGGTCAGCCGGGCCGCAACCTGCTCGTACACGCGAACGGCAAGGAGTTCGAGGCGCCTGGCAGTTTCCAGGGCCACGTCCATCCGGGCGATCGAGTCGTCATCGAGACGCCCGGCGGCGGCGGCTTCGGCAAGTCGGAACAGGGCAACGGCGGTTCGACCTACGCCGTGGAACTCTGACCGGACGCCGTTGAGCAGTTCGCCACGCACGAAAAAGGCGTCGCTCGTCGGAGCGGCGCCTTTCGCGTTTCGGATTCGAGCGACTCGCAGCGGCCTTACTTGGCCACGTAGATCTTGGTCGCTTCGATGTAGAGGTTGCCGTCCGGATCGAGGCTGGGCTTGCCGACGACGACGACCTGCTGCTTCTCCTTGAGGGAGAGGAGCTTGTCGGCGGAGGTCCCGACCACTTCGCCCTTGCCGTCCATCATCTTCACCATCGCCAGATTTTTCTTCCCCTCGACGCCCTGCTTGCAGAAGGGGCAGGTCGACGGATCATGGCCGGCGTGATCGTGGTCGTGGGCATGATCGTGCGAGTGGACGTGCGCCTCGTCGCCGTGATCGTGGCCCGCATGGTCGTCCGTATGGGCGTGCTCTTCGGCGTCGCCATGCTCGTGATCGTGCGCCGCATGATCGTGATCGGCGTGATCATGGTCGGCATGATCGTGACCCTCGTGGTCATGCCCTTCGTGATCATGATCGTGCGAGGGCGCCGACGCGGTGACGAAGAAGCCGGCATGCTCCGGAATGAACGGAACCGGCGCTCCGCCGATCTGAGCCTCGACGGCGACCTGGTCGACGGAATCGCCCGCTTCGATCTTCTCGCGAACCTGGGCGACGGTCATCGTCTCCGCAGGTCGCTCGGTGAGCAGCATGGCGGCGCCTTCCGGCGAGACCGTCGAGGACTCGCATCCCACCAGCGCAGCGCCGAAGAGGATCGTGCCGGCCAGCGCCGCAGCGAAGCGACTATTCATCGTGAGCATCCGTACGAAAGAGGACTTACATGCAAGTCGATTGCGTCAATTCTACGTCCCGGTGACGGTTCCGGCAATGGCGTTTCGCGACCCGTCGGGCGACGACTCCGCTCGGAGGAGATTCGGAGTGACCTCGAGTCTCGCGAATGACGCTTTCCGGTCCGGCGACGAGGTCTGCGCTCGCTCGTTCCGGACAAAGACCGTCAATCATTTCGCCAGCTTTCCAGGAATCTGGACCAGACGTACCATCGAGGCTGAAGAATCGGCTGCTTTCTCGGTCGAAGTCTCGGTGGGGAATCTCGCTTGCACAACCTTCGCATCGCGCTGCTGCTGGACGAGACGGCGGACCTGCTGGAGTTTCAGGGGGCGAACGCCTTTCGCGTGCGCGCCTATCGCAACGGCGCCCGGACGATCCGCGAGTACGGCGATTCGATCAGCCGCATCGTCGAGGAAGATCCCGACAAGCTGAAAGAGATTCCCGAGATCGGCGACAACCTCGCCAAGTACTGCGTGGAGATCGTCACGACCGGCGCCTTCTCGATGCGGGAGAAGCTGCTCGAAACGACGCCCCGAACGGTGCTCGATCTGCTCCGCGTCCCGCGCCTGGGACCGAAAAAGGCGGCGGTCCTGTTCAATGAACTCGGCATCCGCGACCTGACGATGCTCAAGGCGGCCTGCGAGGCGGGCGAGGTCAAGAAGCTCAAAGGCTTCGGCGCCAAGACGGAGCAGGATCTGCTGGCCGGGATCGCCATCGCCTCGGCGGCGAACGAACGCCTGAGGTGGGATCAGGCCGACGAGCTGGTCGAATCGATCCGCAAGCATCTGGAAGGTCTGCCGAGCGTTCGCAAACTGGAGTCGGCAGGCTCCTACCGGCGCGGCAAGGAGACGATCGGCGACCTGGACTTCCTCGCCGTTGCCGACGATCCGAAGGAAGCGATGGACCGGCTGGAAGCTTACCCGCTGAAGGCGGAGACGACCGCGCGTGGCGAAACGAAGTGCTCGATTCGACTGACCAACGGGTTTCAGGTCGATCTTCGCGTCGTGCCGGAACGGTCGTTCGGCGCGGCGCTGCAATACTTCACCGGCTCGAAGGAACATAACGTCGTCCTCCGCGGCATGGCCAAGGATCGCGGCCTGAAGATCAACGAGTGGGGCGTCTTTCGCATAGGGGAGGGAAGCGACGGAGAGGGGGGCGCCGAAGAGTTCCTCGCGGGCGAGAACGAGGCCGACGTCTACGCCTCGGTCGGACTCCCCTGGTTTCCGCCCGAGTTGCGGGAAGGTCGCCGGGAATACGACTGGGCCAAGGCGGGCGAGCTGCCCCGGCTGATCGAGGTCCGCGATCTGCGGGGCGACCTGCACATGCACACGACCGCGACCGACGGCAGGAACACGCTGGAAGAGATGATCGAGGCGGCGAAGGACCGCGGCTATTTCTACATCGCCATCACCGACCACAGTCAGCGGGTCTCCATGGCCCGGGGTCTCGATCCGGCGCGGCTGCGCGAACAGTGGGCCGAGATCGATCGCATCAACGCGGCGGCTACCGACGGCTTCCGCGTGCTGAAGGGGATCGAGTGCGACATTCTCGAAGCGGGCGGGATGGACCTGCCCGACGACGTGCTGGCCGAGGCGGATTGGGTGAACGCCAGCATCCATTACGGCCAGACGCAGTCGAGCGAACAGCTCACCGCCCGGATCGTCGGCGCCCTCGAACATCCCAGCGTCTGCGTCGTCGCCCATCCGACGGGGCGGATGCTCAACGCGCGGCCGTCGTACGAACTCGACTTCGACGCGGTGTTCGACGCGGCGGTCCGGAACAAGAAGTTCCTCGAACTGAACGCCAGTCCGGAACGGCTCGACCTGTCCGACCTGCAATGCGCGGCCGCGAAGCAGCGAGGGATTCCGATCGTCATCAGCACCGACGCCCACAAGATCGCGACGCTCGACAACGTGCGCTACGGCATCCTCCAGGCCCGTCGTGCCGGCCTGACGGCAGCCGACGTCGTCAACACGCGATCGTGGGAAGAGATTCAGGCCATGCTGGGACGGGGGTGACGTATCGCGTGAACCTGCGACGACTAGAATTCTCTTCTCGTAGGGTGGGTCATTGACCCACCTGTCGTTGTCGCGGATCAAGACTCCGCGCCGAACGAAGAGTTTGGGGTGCCACTGGCTCCGCCAGTGCCGAACCTTGAAAGTCTGTCCAACACGAGCGATCCGGCCTCCGGAAAAGTACTGGCAGAGCCAGTGGCACCCGGAGGAGAAGCTGACATTCAACGATAGACGAACTACCACGAAGAACCATGCCTGCATGATCGCCATCATCGACTACGGAATGGGGAACCTTCGCAGCGTGCAGAAGGCCTTCGAACGCGTCGGCGCGGAGGCGACGGTCACCGGCGACCCGAACGTCGTCGCCGAAGCGGAGAAGGTCGTGCTGCCCGGCGTCGGGGCGTTTCGCGACGCGATCGCCGCGCTGAAGGAGCACGGCATGGTCGAGCCGATCCGGCAGAGCGTCGCGCACGAGAAGCCTTTCCTCGGCGTCTGCCTGGGCCTGCAGCTACTGTTCGACCGGAGCTTCGAACATGGCGAGCACGAAGGACTCGGCCTGCTGCCGGGCGAGGTGCGACGCTTCGACCTGCCGCATGAATACAAGGTTCCGCACATGGGCTGGAACGAGGGCCGCTTCAAGCAGGACTCGCCCCTCTCCGCGGGCATCGCGGACGGATCGCATTACTACTTCGTCCACTCGTTCTACGCCTGCCCGACGGACGAATCGCTCACCCTGATCGAGACCGATTACGGCGGCCCCTTCTGCGCCGCCGTCCAGCGCGGGCGCCTCTTCGCCACGCAGTTCCATCCCGAGAAGAGCCAGTCCGTCGGGCTCAAGCTGCTCGAGAACTTCGCGAAGCTGACCTAGACGGCTACCGATCGATCGTTTCGCCCTTCTCGCCGGTCGGTGGAGCGAACGACTAGAGGGATTCGCCGTTGGGGCCGCGGCTACTCGATGCGCAATGCGAGAGGCGCAAGGCGAGAGTTCAGGCGGCGACTGAAGAGCGTGAGCGCTGGAAGGCCGAACCAACTACCCTATTTGGGGGGTATCTATTCGGATCAGTTCTCTTCTGTGGGGATGCTGCTGTGACCTGCGTCAAATTACTCGCCTTCGCCGCGGTGGCGGTCGGGGCCCTGTCCATGCATGGCGTCGCCGACGCACAGCCCGCGGACGGCAAGCAGCCGAACATCCTCGTCATTTGGGGCGATGACATCGGTACGTGGAACATCAGCCACAACAGTCGCGGCATGATGGGCTATCGCACGCCCAACATCGACCGCATCGCCAACGAGGGGGTTTCGTTCACCGACTACTACGCGCAACAGTCCTGCACCGCAGGTCGTGCCGCGTTCATCAGCGGCAGCGTGCCCGTCCGATCCGGCATGACCAAGGTCGGACTGCCGGGCGCGAAGGAGGGCTGGCAGAAGACCGACGTCACGATGGCGACGGTTCTGAAGAGCCAGGGCTACTCGACGGGACAGTTCGGCAAGAATCACCAGGGGGACCGCGACGAGCACCTCCCCACGATGCACGGCTTCGACGAATTCTTCGGCAATCTCTACCACCTGAACGCCGAAGAGGAGCCAGAGAACTTCGACTACCCGAAGAACCCGGAATTCCGCAAGAAGTTCGGTCCCCGCGGCGTGCTCAAGACCAAGGCCGACGGCAAGGGGGGCCAGACCATCGAGAATACCGGTCCGCTCACGAAGAAGCGGATGGAAACCATCGATGACGAGACCGTCGCCGCGGCCAAGGACTTCATCACCCGGCAGCACGAAGCGGGCAAGCCGTTCTTCTGCTGGTGGAACGGCACGCGGATGCACTTCCGCACCCACGTGAAGGAAGAGCATACGGGCATCTCGGGACAGGACGAGTACAGCGACGGCATGGTCGAGCACGACATGCACGTCGGCGAACTGCTCAAGTTGATCGACGACCTGGGGATCGCGAACGAAACGATCGTGCAGTACTCGACCGATAACGGGCCGCACTACAACTCATGGCCGGACGCCGGCACGACGCCGTTCCGCAGCGAGAAGAACTCGAACTGGGAAGGCGCCTACCGCGTGCCGACATTCGTACGCTGGCCCGGGCATTTCCCCGCGGGCACGACGCTGAACGGCATCGTTGCGCATGAGGATTGGCTTCCCACCTTCGCGGCCGTCGCGGGCGCGCCGGACATCAAGGAGAAACTGCTCGTCGGCATCGAGTTGAACGGACGCACGTACAAGAACCACATCGACGGCTATAACCTGCTGGATTACCTCAGCGGCAAGTCGGAAGAGTCGCCGCGAAAGGAGTTCTTTTACGTCAACGACGACGGCCATATCGTGGCCCTGCGTTACAGCGACTGGAAGGCCGTCTTCCTGGAGAACCGCGGCGAAGCGTTCGGCGTCTGGCGCGAACCGTTCACGGAACTTCGTGTGCCTTTGCTGTTCAACCTGAGACGCGATCCGTTCGAGAAAGCGCAGCATAACTCGAATACCTACGACGACTGGTTCCTCGACCGGCCGTTCGTGGTCGTTCCGATGCAGGGAATGGCCGCGAACTTCCTCAAGACGATGCAGGAGTTTCCTCCCAGCCAGTCGGCGGGATCCTTCAACCTGTCGAAGATCGAGGAGCAACTGCGCGAAGCGGTCGGCTCCAGGTAGCTGCGGCGCTGGCCATGAGAAGGACCTGCAGTCTCGCAGCGTAAGCAGACCGCGGCGAGACTGAGACGATCGCGGACCGCGGCGCAACGTGACCTATTCGGCGGGCGCTCCGGTCGAGTTCGACGTCGGACAGTTAGCGGGTCGCTTCCTGGCGCTCCGTCCGAACTTCACGCCGAGAGCCTTCGCCTTCGAGGGATAGAAGCCGAAGGCGTGCTTGCGGCTGCCGATGGCGATCATCCGGCCGAGGTCCTGGTAGCCGAGTCGCCAGCAGCTTTTCAGCGACGCTTCGTTCGTCCAGCTGACGATCGAGATCAGCTTCGTCACGCCCCGCTTCGAGAGTTCCTGCAGGGCGAGCCCCATCGCCTGGCCATGCAGCCGGGCGCCGCGGAAATCGGGATGCGTGAACCCGAAGTACATGAACGCCACGTCGGGCGGATAAGAGAAGGCGATCCCGTCGGCGTGCTCCGGCTCGATCGATTCCAGGGCGTACCAGCCGAACGCGGCGAGGCGGTTCCCGGACAGAGCGGCGAAGCACAGATCGCGTCCCGCCCGCACGCGGTCGGCCATCGCGGGGCTGAGTTCGTAAGCCGGATCCTGAGCGTAGAAGGCGACCTCGTCGGCGGTCAGGAATCGGAACGCGTAATCGGGATTGCCGACGGTCGCGGCGACGGCGTCCGCTTCCAGCCAGACGACCCGGCTCACGTTCGCCCGGAAGACGATCCGCAGAAACGCGTCGGCCAGTTTGCGACGAAGCGATCGCCAGTCGTTCCGCTCGCGGATCGACTGGATGCGGAGAAAGAGCGAGCGAACGGCGACGGGATACATGACGGATTCCAAACGTTCGGGCGCAGCGCACGAGCGTCGCTCGCCGGCGCGTTCGAGTCGGATTACAGTTCCAGCAGAATGCCGCCCCACGCGAGTCCGGCGCCGAAGCCGATCATCGCGACCTTGTCGCCCGGCTTGGCACGTCCGCCCTGGAGCGTTTCGTCGAGGGCGATGGGAATGCTGCCGGCGAGCGTGTTGCCGAAGCGGTCGATGTTCATCACGACCCGGTCGAGCGGGAAGCCGAGTTCGTTCGCCGCGGCGGCGAGGATGTAGCGGTTGGCCTGATGCGGAATCAGCAGGTCGACGTCGTCGACTTCGATTCCGGCCTGATCGCACAGCTCGCGCATCGTCGACGGAAGTACTTCCGTGGCGAAGTTCCAGACCGCCTTGCCGTCCATCCGCACCGTTCCGCCGACGGGGGCGTAAATCGGGACGCTGGTTCCCCGGGAATGCATGGCCGACGCGAGCGTCCGGCCCGAACCGCACGAACTGACGACGACCGCGCCGGCTCCGTCGCCGAAGAAGACCGCGGCGCTCCGGTCCGTCGGATCGATCAGGCGACTCCCCCGGTCGACGCCGATCACGAGGGCGTTCTCCAGGCTGCCGTCCTGCAGGTAGCGCGTCGCCAGATCCAGGGCGTAGACGAAACCCGAACAGGCGTTGACGACGTCGAGCCCGAAGGCGTTCCCCGCGCCGAGGCGACCCTGCACCAGGCACGCGGTCGACGGCATCGAGAAGTCAGGGCTGCTGGTCGCGACGATGACGACGTCGATGTCGCTGGCGTCGAGACCCGCGCGATCGAGCGCGCTCTGCGCGGCGCCGACGGCGAGGTCGGTCGTCGATTCGTCGACCGCCCAGCGACGCTCGCGGATGCCGATGCGGCTCTCGATCCACTCCTTCGTCGTGTCGAGACCGAGTTCCTGGCTGAAGTAGTCGTTCTCGACGACCCGCGACGGCACGCAGGCGCCCGATCCCAGAATGGTCGCCTTCCGCAGATTTCGATCGAGCGCGATTCGCGATCGTTTCTGCGGCATCAGCGTCGAACTTCGAGACATCGGGCATCCCCCAGGCGCTGCATCACATCGCGATCGACCGAACGCGACAAGAAGGATGCAAACGCAGGGCCCGCCCTGGTTCCCGACGCGCGAATTCAGTCCTAAGCGCTGACTGGCGCGATGGTTCGACGCCGAATTACCATCGCTTTCGATTCGCCGAGGGTCGAATGGAACGTTGCAGAAAGGCGACGTCGCGTTGCTTCGTTGCCGAACCGCAACCAGCCGACGCAGACGCAAGGCAGCAGGCGAGGAACCTCACCCGCACGCGACGATGCGGCTGCCGTGAAGGGTCTCTTCGCCTAGGGGATAGTTGCCGAAGCGAAGGGTGTAGTTCTGCTCGAACCAGGGGACCAGCGAAGCGAGCAGCGCCTCGTCGTAGTCCGGCGAGACTCGCAGGACGCTGCCGGGGACGATCCGGCGGATCTCCGAATCCTCGACCAGAATCTCGCCCGCCTTCAGCACGTATCGCGGCGCCGAAAGCATCTCGGTCGGATCGGCGGAGGGCGTGTAGATCGTCACGTCCGCGTCGGCGCCGGGACCGAGATGGCCTTTGTGCTTCAGGCCCAGCATCCGGGCGGGCGCGGCACGCGTGACGATGCAGATCTCTTCGAGCGTGTACTCCCGATCGAGATCAGCCAGCACGGAACGTTCGAGCAGACCGGGCGGGCAACGTTCGATCGCTTCGCGGCGACGATCGCGGCTCATCAGCAGGTGGCAGATCTCCGGATAGGCGAGGAACGACGCGCCGTTGGGATGGTCGGTGCTCATGCCGATCCGCCACGGGTCGTCGACCAGCAGGTACCACTCCAGGCCGATCGCCCACTGCAGGGCGTGAACGAGGCTCTTGTTGCGGTACTCGATCGGCGCGATGCCGCAGCCGGCCTCGCATTCCAGGTCGCCGCTGAACCACTTCGTGCCGTAGACCTGATGCAGGTAATGCCCGAGCGGCCCGTCGCCGGTCATGCTGGTCGATTTGCCGAACATCACCTGGCCAACGTCGACGGTGATGTTCTCGTTGGCGTTGACGATCGCGGCGAGATCGGACGCGCGGGAGCGGAAGGTCTCCTCGTCGCCCGCGCCTCCGCCGTAGCTGTGGAACTGAATATGGGTCAGATGACCCCGGCGCCCTTCCAGGGCCAGCATCGTGTCCCGCGTGATCCGCCAGTTCCCCGGCAGTCCGAGCTGGTTGCAGTGGATATGCACCGGATGGGGCAGACCGATCTCCGCCGCGGCCTGTGCCACGCCTGTGATGATCTGCCGGGCGGTGACGCCGAAGCCGTCGATCGGCTGATCGATCTCGCAGACGTTGCCGTCGGGTCGCCGCTTCCAGTTCTCGACGCCGCCCGGGTTGACCAGCTTGGGCGCGTACCCGCCCGAACTCTTGAGCAGCCAGGCGACGAAGTCCCGCAGGCGATCAGGCTCTCCGCGACGGATCGAATCCATCACGAAGTGGTGGTTGCCCATCAGGACGAAGAAACCCTTGTCGAGGCAGGGCGTATCTTCGAACTCCTCGTAGGCATGCCGGGCGCCGAGCGCGGGCACCGCGGCGTCGAAGGCCGTCGTGTAGCCCAGGCCCAGGTAGAGATACGACGTCGCGAACGTACTGGGGACGCTGCCGATCGTGCCGCTGCGGAGGAGGTCGGTCCTCTTCAGGTACGACTCGTCCCGCTTCTCCTCGGGCCGCATCTTGCGGGCGGTGTTGACCTTCGGCCCCGCGATATGGCAGTGCATATCGACGCCGCCCGGCATGATCACCAGGCCCGTGGCGTCGAGGGTTTTTACCGAGCCGTCGGTCAGGTCCCGCTCGTTCGGCTGGGCGACGATCTTCCCGCCGCGGATCCAGAGATCCTTCACGACGCCCGAGACGCCGTTCGCGGGGTCGTAGACCTTCCCGCCCGCAATACGAAGCCAGCCGTCGTCGGTCGAGGAATTCATGCGGGATCGTCGCAGGGCAGGGCAGTGGTGGGACGCATGCAGGCACTGCGTGCGATTCTACGTTCCCTGATCAGATCCCGCGCTCGACCACCCGCAGACGCTCGACGATAGGCTCGACCGTATCGGCGGGGATGAGTTGGGCCAGTTGAAATCCTCGATCCGTGAGGGAGAACTCGCCTGCCAGATGGTGCATGGCGAGGCCCAGGCGGCAGATCTGCGCGAACGCTTCGAGGTAGCGGACCGTGTTTCGCGGCTCGCTGGAATCGCGAAAGACCCGGATGCGATCGGGCTGTTCTTCCACGTAGACCGTCAGGAAGCGATCCGCGGGGTTGAACTCCTTCGGCGCCGCCTTGACCTCGATGATGCCCCGCCACCGGGCCGTGAAGAGGATGGCCTGCGCCTCCGGAGAGAGTTCGTCCTCTTCGGCCAGCGGTTCGACCGCCGGATTTCGCAGCAGCGCTTCGGCGCTCAGCCGCGCGAAGGCCATCACCGTCGGCGCTCCCGATCCGAGATCCGCCTGGAGGGATCCGTCGCGGTTCGATTCGGTTCCGAGATAGGGAGAGAGCATCGCTTCGCCTTGCCTGCCGATTCCTGACGTTCGATGCCCTTATTCTAGGGAGTCGACGCGCTGAGAACGGCGCAGGCGCGAGCCGGATATCGCCCATTCTCCCCCGACCCGGGCGATGTTCGAGACGGCTCTCACGAAAACCGTCAGCGCGATCCCGCGATACCGGTTTAAGCGGCTTCCGCGGGCCTTGACAGTCTCCCGAACGTCCGTCACATTCTTGGTTTGCTCCCGACCCGTCTATCGGCCTGCTTCTGGCGGCCTTGAACGGCGGATCGGTCGGCTGCGACAGGGTTCAGAACGCTGTCGAAACGGAATCACACGAGCGGAACCCTTCGCGCCGCGGCAAGCGCCGCCGGACTCGAAGCGGACATAAAACAAGCGCTGACAGGAAGATAGGTTAGCTCCCGTTCATGCCTACGACGAATCAACTGACCCGTCGCGGTCGCCGGTCGAAGCGTAAGAGTTCCAAGTCGCCGGTGCTCGAGCGTTGCCCGCAGCGTCAGGGCGTCTGCCTGCAGGTTCGTACGATGACGCCGAAGAAGCCGAACTCGGCTCTTCGCAAGATCTCCCGCGTCCGCCTGACGAACGGTAAGGAAGTTACCGTTTACATCCCGGGCGAAGGGCACAACCTGCAGGAACACTCGATCGTTCTCGTTCGCGGCGGACGCGTTCGCGATCTGCCGGGCGTTCGCTACAAGGTCGTCCGCGGAGCCGCCGATACCCTCGGCGTCAGCGGTCGTAAGCAGGCTCGCAGCCGCTACGGCGCCAAGAAGTCTTAAGTATTAACTCGCGTCGGAACCTGGCCCTGCGGAGAAATCCCAAGGCCGTTCACGACTGCGTTCTTCGTTCGAAGTCACCCGCTTTCACGACGTCGCCATGGGTCGCATCACCGCCAGCCGCGAGCAGCTCAAGCCGGATCCCGTTTACGGCTCCCTGCTCGCCAGCAAGTTCATCAACTGCCTGATGATCGACGGCAAGAAGTCCGTCGCTCAGTCGGTCTTCTACGAAGCGATGGACATCATCAAGGAGAAGATCCCCGACGCGAATCCCGTCGAGGTCTTCGAAGCGGCGATCGAGAACGTCAAGCCGGCGGTCGAGGTTCGCTCGAAGCGCGTCGGCGGCGCCGCCTACCAGGTGCCGATGAAGGTCGAATGGAAGCGCCAGCAGTCGCTCGCGATGCGCTGGATCCTGCAGGCCGTGCACGACAAGAAGGGTCGCGGCACCGGACCCAAGCTCGCCGAAGAGCTGATGGGCGCCGCCCGCCGCGAAGGCGTCGCCTTCACCAAGCGCGAAAACGTCCACCGCATGGCCGACGCCAACAAGGCGTTCGCCCACTTCGCCTGGTAGTTTTCGCCTGAGTAATCCGAAGCCGCGTCTCCCGTATAATCCTGCGGGAGAAGCGGCTTTTTGCTTGCGCGGACCTCGTAGAACCGACGTGTCTCACCGCTTCCGGTAGGGCAGGCCGCGATCTCGCGCATTCGTTTTCTCCGCCCGCACGATCCGTCGAAGTTCCGCAGCCATGGCTTCACGAAGCACCGAGAATCTCCGGAACATCGGCATCATCGCCCATATCGACGCCGGCAAGACGACGGTGACCGAGCGGATGCTGTTCGTCGCCGGGTCGACCCATCGCGTCGGCAAGGTGGATGACGGAACGACGACGACCGACGACGACCCCGAAGAGGCCGAGCGCGGCATCACGATCTACGCCGCGTGCGTGACGTTCCCGTGGAAGGGGACCACGATCAACCTGCTCGATACGCCGGGCCACGTCGACTTCACCGCCGAGGTCGAGCGCTGCCTGCGCGTGCTCGACGGAGCGGTCGTCGTCTTCAGCGCCCGGGAAGGGGTCGAGGCCCAGTCGGAGACCGTCTGGCGCCAGGCGGACAAGTACAAGGTCCCGCGGATCGCCTTCATCAACAAGCTCGATCGCGAAGGCGCCCGCTTCCCCGAGGTCGTCGAGGAGATCCGCAGCCGCCTGGGGGGCAATCCCGTCATCATCGAGCTTCCCGTCGGCTCGGGGCCGGAACATGGTTCCGATCCGTTCCGCGGCGTGATCGACCTCGTCACGATGAAGATGCTCGTCTACGACAAGACGAGCGACGGGAAGGTCTTCGAGGAGCTGGAGATCCCGGACGCGTCGAGGGACGACGCCCAGCTCGCCCGCATGGACATGCTGGAAAAGCTGGCCGACTACGATGCCGAGTTGATGGAGCTCCTCTTCGAGGAGAAACCCGTCAGCGAGGAGGTCGTCCACCGGGCGCTCCGCACGGCGACTCTGCAGATGGCGATTCAGCCCGTCCTCTGCGGCTCGGCGCTGCACGGCATCGGCGCCCAGCCGATCCTCGACGCGGTCACGCGGTACCTCCCCAGCCCGCTCGATATCCCGCCGGTGCAGGGGACGCTCCCGGGCAAGGAGGACAAGGTCGAGGTTCGCAAGCCGGACAGCGCGGAACCCTTCTGCGGACTGGTCTTCAAGATCCTGCCGGCGAAGACGGGCGACTGGTACTGGATCCGCGTCTACTCGGGCGAACTCAAGGGCAACACGCGGCTCCTCTGCCCCAATCGCGACGAGAAGGAGAACTGCACGCAGCTCTGGCTTATTCAGGCGACGAAGAAGGACCGCGCGGGACAGATCGAGCGAGTCGGCGCGGGCGACATCGTCGGCATCTTGGGGCCGCGGCACGGCCTGACCGGCGATACGTTCTGCGATCCGAAGAAGCCGATCGTGCTTCCCACGATCCAGTTCGCGGAGTCGGTCATCTCCATGGCGATCGAACCCGACAGCACGGCCGACCGGAAGAAGCTGCTCGAAACGCTGGAGATGGTGAAGAAGCAGGACCCGACCTTCCACGTCCGCGACAGCGAAGAGACGGGGCAGACCATCGTCAGCGGCATGGGCGTGCTGCACCTGGAGGTCATCCGCAATCGGTTGCTGCGCGAATTCAAGCTCAACGTGAAGGTCCACGAACCGCGCGTCAGCTACCGCGAAACCGTGGAGAAGGCGGTCGAGGTCGTCGGCGAATGCAGGCGAATCATCGGCGGAGCGCAGCTCTTCGCCAAGGTGAAGATCCGCATGGAGCCGGCGCCGAACCAGGAGAAGCCGGTTCTGGTCCATACGCGCGTGACTAGCGACGCCTTTCCGCAGGCCCTGCGCGATGCCGCCCTGGAGGAACTTCGCGCCCGGGGCGAGGGGGGCGGCCTGATCGGCAGCTTCCCGCTCACGCAGCTCAAGATCACGCTCCTGGAATGCGAAGCGGCAGAACAGGGGAGCAACGAAATGGCCTTCGCCATCGCGGCAGGCGAGGCCTTCGACGAGGCGCTCAAGGCGGCCGGTCCCGTTCTGCTCGAACCGATCATGAAAGTCGAAATCGTCGTCCCGGATCAATACTTCGGCGACATCTCCTCCGATATCCAGAAGCGCCGCGGGTTGATCTCGAAGACCGAAGCGCGCGGCGATCGGACGCTGATCGACGCGAACGTTCCGCTGGCCGAACTCTTCCACTACGACAACGAGATCAAGAGCCTGTCGCAAGGCCGGGCCAGCCACTCGATGGAGCCCCACGAGTACGCCCCGGCGCCCGAGCGCGTGGCGCAGACCTTCGCGTTCTAGGCTTCGCGTACGCCTTGTCCCGCCTCGGAGTCGGCCTAGATTGCCGATGCGGTACGCCTTCCGACGCTTCGGTCGTCGAGGCAGTTCCGCTCGTCAATTTTTTAGGAGCGATGTCATGATGGGACGAAGAGAATTCGGAGCTGCGGGACTTTCGGCGGCAGCGCTTGCAGCTTTCGACGGCGCCCTCTTCGCCCAGGCGCCGACAGGCGACGCCCACGCGGAACATCACGACATGCTGCAGGCCTGCGCGAAGGCGTGCTCCGACTGCCAGCGCGCGTGCGACATGTGCGCGACGCACTGCGCTCGACTGCTCGCCGAGGGCAAGAAGGAACACGCGACGACTCTGGCGACGTGCCTGGACTGCGCAGACTTCTGTGCGGCGGCGTCTCGGATCGTCGCTCGCGGCGGACCTTTCGCCGCGTTGATCTGCAAGGCGTGTGCGGAGGCCTGCGCCCGCTGCGGGAAGGAATGCGAGAAATTCCCGGAGGACGAGCACATGACCATGTGCGCCAAGGAATGCCGAAAGTGCGAAAAGGCCTGCCGGGACATGGTCGCGCACGCGGGATCCGCCAAGCAGTAGTTCCCGTGACGGCGTCACGTCAGCCCCGCCCCCGGACCTCGCGGATCGGGGGCTACATTCGCTTCCCGCGATCCGGTTTTTCCGAACGCGCCGCCGGTTCTCCCTCAACCGGTCGCGCCGATCGAACCGATAACGACAGGGACGAGCGTCTACAGGGCGCGCCGGCGGTCCCGTTACGGAATCGCTCGGCCAGGCTTAATCGAGGGAACGACGCATGGCACGACGAATCCTTATCGCGGCGCTGCTGCTGGCGGCCAGCGTCTGCTTCGCCGAAGCGGCCTCCGCCCAGGGACCACCGGTTGCGACCGGCTACGGCCAGGCCGGGACGATGGCCTACGGCCGCGCCTGGGGCGGCACGTACAACACGCAGGACTGGGAGCGGTTCTACCACTACCCGTACGTCTACTATCCCCAGAACTACTGGGGGCAGGAGTACTACCGCTCCGCCGAGAGCCTGTACTACCGCTATCCGCCCGAAATGCGGACCCCGGTCTACAACTGGAGCTGGCACAACTACTACCCCTCCGGTCAGCGTTACCACTGGGGTCACCAGTTCGAACTCGACGTGTTCTGATCGAACGCGTCCTGACCATCGACATGCAAGGCCTCCCGGCTGCTCCAGCCAGGGAGGCCTTCGTCGTTTCGGCACGTGTCGCTAGCGTCGATGGAACTCTCGGAAAGTCGCTGCGGGAGCCGTTGCCCTTCGTGTCGCTTCTCGGGAAAGAAGACAGGCTGCTGTACGCTTTGTTGAACCGAGTAAGCGACGGAGGCTTCCGAGGTCGATTCGGACGGAGAAGCGGCGAATGACGTCTCGCAAATACGCCAAGGGCGCCGACGTGAAATGGAAGTGGGGGACCGGCTGGGGTCGCGGCAAAGTCGAAGAAGCCTTCGAGCGTCGCGTTCAACGCACGATCAAAGGCCAACGCATCGTCCGCAACGGCAGCCCCGACGAGCCGGCCTACCTGATTCAGCAGGATGACGGCGACCGCGTGTTGAAGCTCCACAGCGAGCTGTCCGCTGGCTGAAGCCTACTGCGGCAGTTCGAAGTAGAGCCGCTTAAGGATGACCTCGCCTTTCTTCCATGCCGCGTCCCATTCGTCGCTCGGGCTCTCGAACAGGACCAGGTAAACCCTGTCCGCGAGATCTTCGGCGAGGATTACGTGGTGCACCACCGTGTCATCCTTCTCGATGCGAAAGACGAAGGTCTTGACGCGTCCGCGGTCGGCCGGCGGCGTGTTCATGAGGACCGTTTTCTCGTCCTTCGTCGCCGCGGCGGCGAATTTCGCGGCGTAGTCCGAGGCTTTTCCGTTCGTCTTCTTGCCGACGTTCGATAGAACGTTGACGGAGAGACCGGTCTCGAATCCCCCTTCTTCTCCCTCGATCTTTTCCTTCGAGATGAAGCAGGCGAACGTATCCTCCTCCGCCTTCTTTCGTAGGTGCCAGCCCTCCGGCTGCAGAAAGGCCGCGCGAATCTCTTCCTGCCACTGCCAGGCGAAGCCCTCGGGAGGATCCGGCAACTGGGGCGCTTCGGCTATCAGACAGGTCGGAGCGATCGCCAAATGAAAGAGAACGATCAAGGAAGCGATCTTTCGCATCAGCCGAAGTCCTACAGGCGTGAACGGACGTTCGCGAGAACGCAATGTAATCGCGCGCGCTTCGTTCGTCACGGATGTCCGGACCTCGGGCCGCCTGCGCTGCAGCAGTGACGCCGGCGCCCGGTTTGGCCACGCAGCGCGAGTCGCGTACCGTCTCCGCCGACTGCACTAACTACGGCGTCGGCGTCCAGTCGCGATCTATGTTGAGTTCAGTCGACGAACGAGCGATCGCTTGCCGCGATGCGAACGGTCCGCCCCTCGATCGTCACTTCGCCGCGGGCGAGGGCGTCGATGGCTTCGGGAAGCGCGATCAGTTCCTGCTCGAATACTCGCGCGGCGAGCGTGTCGGGCGTGTCGTCCGGCAGAACGGGAACCGTCCTCTGCGACAGGATCGGGCCGTGGTCGAAACAGTCGTCGACGAAGTGGACAGTGCAGCCGGAGACCTTCACTCCGTACTCGATCGCCGCGGCATGCACCCGGCGGCCGTAGAAGCCGTGGCCGCTGAACGCGGGAACCAGGCTCGGGTGAATGTTAATCGTCTTCAAGCAGTAGTCGGGCGGCACGAGCACGTGCTTGAGGAAGCCGGCCATCACGATCAGGTCCGCACCGGCCTCGCGAGCGGCGCCGAAGATCGCCGCGGAGTAGTCCTCCGTGCTGGCGAAGTCCTTCCTGACGAACGATCGCGACGGCACCTTCGCTTCGCGAGCGTACGCCAATCCGCCTGCGTCAGGCGAACTGGAAAGCACGATCGCCACGTCCGCTCGCAGCTTGCCGGCGGCGCTTCTTTCCAGCAGGTTCTTCAGCGAACGCCCGCTGCCCGAGATGAACACGGCCAGCCGCAGGCGACGCTCGCCCGGAAACGGGACGTAAGGCTCGGGCGCGTCGTCGGTCGCCAGGCGGTCGAGGTTCATTGCGAGGAAAGGTCTCCCTTCGCGACGGACGTTCCCGCCGTTTCAGCGCTCGCGGATGCGGTCGGCGAAGGCTCGACGAAGAGGGTTATCTCCGTCTCGCCGATGGAGCGGCTGAGCGCCTCGGCGCCGGCCAGCGGTCCCGTGAGGAGTTCCTCGGCCAGCGTCTCGCCGCGGATGTAATCGGCGTTCTCGACGACCGCCTGAGCCAGTTCGTCCGAAGCAGAGACTACTCCGACGCGGATGCGGTCGGAGTAGTCGAGATCGAGTTCCTTCCGCCGATCCTGAATCAACCGGACCAGATCCCGTGCGAGACCTTCGCGAACGAGCTCCGGCGTCAACTCCGTCGCCAGGACGACGACCGCGCGGGGGCTTTGCGCCGCGGCCCAGCCCGCCTTGGCCTGCAGGCGGATTTCGAGCTCTTCCGGTTCGAACGTGACGGGCTGACCGTCGAGCGTCAGGGAGATCTTGCCGGCCGACTGAAGCTGGCGGTTCAATTCGCCGCCGTCCGCTTCGCCGAGGGCCTTCTTCGCGGCAGGCAATAGCTTGCCGAGCTTCGGCCCCAGGACGCGGAAGTTGGGCACGACCTTGTAGTCGACGTACGACGCGGCGTCCTGGACGTACTCCACGCGCTTGACGTTGAGTTCGTCCTCCAGCACGGCGTCATGCTGCCTCAGCCAGTCTAGATGCGTCGGCTGCGCGAGCGCGACCTCGACCCGCGCGAGGGGCTGACGCACCTTCAGCTTCTCCGCGCTCCGGGCGCTGCGCCCCAGCGACGCCAGCTCGCGCACGAGGGCCATTCGATCGGAGAGCGTCGCGTCGAAGCCGCCCGAGGCGCCGGTCGGATAGTCGCACAGATGGACGCTCCGCTTCGCCCGTCCCTCGAAACCGGCGGCGAGGTTGCGCCACATCGACTCGGCGATGAAGGGCGTGAACGGCGCGATCAGTCGGCAGGTCGTCGCCAGGCATTCGAACAGCGTCCAGTAGGCCGCGGCCTTGTCCTCGGCGTTCGCCGGATCGGCGGCGCTGCTCCAGAACCGATCGCGGCTCCGGCGAACGTACCAGTTCGACAGGCCGTCGACGAACTCGTTCAGCGCGCGGCAGGCCCCGAAGTTATCGTACGCGTCCATCCGCTCGGTCACCGCGCGGACGGTCTTGTCCAGTTCGCCCAGGACCCAGCGATCGACCTCGCTCCGCTGCTTCGGATCGACGTACGACTTCGCCTTGGCGAGATCTGCCGGGTCGAGCGATCCGACGTCGCCTGCGATCTCGCTGGCCGGATCGAAGCCGTCCATCCGGGCGTAGGTGACGAAGAACGAGAAGCAGTGCCAGAGCCGCAGCAGGAATTCAGGCACCGATTCCTTGATCGCCCGTTCGCTGTAAACGATCG
Source organism: Lignipirellula cremea (assembly GCF_056501455.1). Taxonomy (NCBI): domain Bacteria; kingdom Pseudomonadati; phylum Planctomycetota; class Planctomycetia; order Pirellulales; family Pirellulaceae; genus Lignipirellula; species Lignipirellula cremea. The sequence goes on along the minus strand of NZ_CM151415.1, from coordinate 1,163,770 downwards.
AGTTCCAGGGGGGCTGAGCGGCGTAGAAGTACCACCGCAGCGCGTCGGCGCCATGGGCGTCGAAGATCTCCTGTGGACTGCGATAATTCCGCAGGCGCTTGGACATCTTGCCCGTCTTCTGGACGTACTTGCCGCCCGTCTTTTCGCGGGCTTCGTCCTCGGACAGGAAGGTCTGCTTGCCGTCCTTGCTTTCGTACCACTCGGCCAGCATCAGGCCGAGCACGATGCAGTTGCGGAACGGATGGGGGAACGGCGAGTTCGCCTCCATCAGCGCATCGCCGGTCGCGGGCGGAACGCCTTCGGGCGATTCGCCGAACAGCATCGTGCTGATCGCGAGCTGGCTATAGAACCAGCCGCGGGTCTGGTCGAGCGCCTCGCTGATGAAGTCCGCGGGAAACTGCGACGCGAAGTCGGCGTGCCCCTTGTGCGGGAAACCCCACTGCGCGAAGGGCATCGCGCCGGAGTCGTACCAGCAGTCGATCACCTCGCCCACGCGCCGCATCCGGGCGCCTGCCTCGAACGGGCTGTCGTACTCGACCGCGTCGATGTAGGGCTTATGGACCTTCAGGTCGTCCGCCAGGTTCGGATCGGCGGCCTTCGCCTGCTCCCAGACCTCCTGCCCCGAAAGTCCCGGCTTGGCGAGAAGTTCGTCGTAGCTGGCGATCGCCTCCATCTGGCCCGTGGAGTCGCAGACCCAGATGGGCAGCGGCGTCCCCCAGTAACGCTCGCGCGAGAGGGCCCAATCGACGTTCGATTCCAGGAAGTTACCGAAGCGGCCGTCGCGGATATGCTCGGGCAGCCAACCGATCTGACGGTTGTTCTCCAGCATCTTGTCGCGGAAGGCGGTCGTGCGGACGAACCAGCTCCGGCGCGGGTACTGGATCAGCGGATCCTGATCGGCTCGCCAGCAGAACGGATAGTCGTGGAGGTACTGCTCCTGAAAGAAGCGCAGGCCGCGCTCCTTCAATTCGTGCAGGATGTCTTTATCCGCGTCCTTCACCCAGCGTCCGACGTAGGGCCCGGCGACTTCGGTGAACTTGCCGTCCGGCCCGACAGCGCAGATCAGGTCGGGTCCGCCTGACGCGAAGCGTTCCCGCTCGCGAAGCAGGACGTCGAAGTCGACCTCGCCGAACGCCGGCGCCAGATGGACGATGCCGGAGCCCGAATCGGTCGTGACGAACTCTGCGTCGACGACGCGCCACGCGGCATGCTCTTCGCCGCCCGACTTCAGCGTGCCGAGCGCATCGCCCTCGCCCTTGCGGTAGTAATCGAACGGCGGGACGTAGCGCTTGCCGACAAGTTCCGTCCCCTTGAGCGTCTTCTCGACGACCAGCTCGCGTTTCACCTTCTCCTGCAACGTGCAGAGCAGGTCCGCAGCGAGGATCAACTTCGAATCGTCCTCCGGATCGCGGGCGACGACGTAGTCCAGATCGCCCCTGACCGCGGCGAACTGGTTGCTTGGGAGCGTCCAGGGGGTGGTCGTCCAGACCAGCAGCGACGCGGTCGGATCCTCGACCAGCGGGAAGCGGACGAAGACGCTCGGGTCGGCAACCTGGCGATAACCCTGGCCGACTTCGCCCGAGCTGAGCGCCGTGCCGCCCTGGGCCCACCACCAGACGATCTTGTGGCCCTGGTACAGCAGGCCCCGATCGAAAAGCTGCTTCAGCGACCACCAGACGCTTTCGACGAAGCTCTGGTGATACGTGACGTAGGCCTCGTCGAGGTCGACCCAGAAGCCGAGCCGCTCGGTCAGCTTCTCCCACTCCTGCATGTACCGCCAGACCGACTCGCGACACTTCTTGATGAAGGGCTCGACGCCGTAGGCTTCGATCTCCTCCTTGGAGTGGATGCCGAGTTCCTTGCAGACCTCGACTTCGACCGGCAGGCCGTGCGTATCCCACCCCGCCTTGCGCCGGCATTCGTAGCCGCGCATCGTCTTGTAACGGGGGAACAGATCCTTAATCGCGCGGGTCAGGCAGTGGCCCGGGTGGGGCATGCCGTTCGCCGTCGGCGGCCCCTCGTAGAAGACGAAGGGCTTGGAGCCCTTGCGCGCGCGGAGCGACTCTTCGTAGATCCGCTCCGACTTCCAGAAGTCGAGGATCGATTCCTCCAGCTTCGGAAACCGGGGGCTCGAAGGGACGGGCGCGAACATGAGCGTCTTCCTGGTGAACGAGCGAACGTGGCCGTCCGGGGCGAGCGGCGGGCGTGAGCCCTCCGTGTCTTGCGGCGCAAGGAACGCCCGGTAACCGCCGGCTCTCGCACGGAGGGCTTACGCCCTCCGCTCGCCTATGCCGAATTGCCCCGACGCGATCGGCGCTGGACCGGCTTAGCTCTAGACCGGCGGATCTTCCGGCTCGTCGATCACCGGGCCGCCTTCGTCGTCGAACTCTTCCAGGTCCGGATCGATTTCGCCGTCGTCGTCGCCCTCGATGACGGGCGGATCGGCATCTTCGCCGAACTCGTACTCGTCTTCGTACTCTTCTTCGAAGTCGTCGTCGAACTCGTAATCGAAGTCTTCTTCGTCGAAGTCCTCCGCCGCGTCGTCGTCCGGTTCCTCCGGCGCGTCGGCGGCATAGGGAGAGACGACTCCCGCATTCCGACGCGGAGCAGCGTCCGGCGACAGGGAGGGAAACGCCAGACCGGCGCCGAACTGCGATGACGAATCGAGGGGAGCGACGGCGAGCACGGAGGGCGAGACTTTCGGCGAGTCAGGAAATCGGACGAGGCGCCGGCGACCGTCGCGAGACGACCGCAGCGCCGCCGAGCCATCGAGACGGGGCGAACGGACCGTCCTTGAGACGCCGCGCGCAAGCACGTAAGTTTCGCCGCCCGCTGTGGTTTGTCAACAAGAGCGACGACAGCAACCCAGCACGGGCGACGATTGCCGTTCTTCCGTTCGTGGACGGGTTGAACAGGACGATTTAGATCGCAGGTTCCCGGCGACTGGGCCAACGGCCGACTCTAGATCGCGCCGTCGGCGAAGTTCGATTCGTCGAAAGGATGCCGCAGGCTTCCTGGCTCGCGACTACTTTCGCTCCTCGTTCCAGATCAGATAGTCACCGTACTTCGCCGGCAGCGGCTCATGACCGCCGGCCTTAACGCCCGCTTGCCAACCTTCCACCCAGCCGCGAATGGCATAGAGATTGGTCGCGGATGGATTCGTCGGGCACAAAAAATGTTCGCCCATCGCCCAGACGTAGCCGTCGCGATACTTGGCCAAGTAGCCTTTTCGCTTCTCGGCGTCATCGTCGAACGGGGTCTTTTCCGGGACGCGGACTGCTGACCAGCTCTGGATCGCGCTTTTCGCGTCCGGCTTCTGGCCGAAGGCGTCGGCGGCGCCGAAACAGAGCAGAATCGCACACCACGCCGCGCAAGCACACATCGCCGCGTAAGAATTGGGCATCGTTCGATCTCCAGAGAAGATTCGCTGACCGAGTCGATGCTATCCCGAGTATTTGCGTTTCCTGGTAACGGCTTCGTCATAGCGCCGAATTCATTCGCACGCACACTCCCCTACGCCTTGCCGTTCGCCGCAGGGAACTTCTCCGCCGTCCAGGCGAGCAGATCGTCTTTGCCTTTGCGAGCGCAGAAGTCGCCGAACGATTCGCCGCCGTCGCGGTCCTGCTTGAAGTAGGCCAGCACGTGGGCGATTTCGTCGACCAGGGTCTCGCGCGTCACGAGATCCTTGTAGATGAAGTTCAGCCGATGGCCGAGCACGCTGCCGCCGAGGAACAGCGTGTAGCGGTCCTTCGCCTTGCCGACGATGCCGACGTCGCTGTTGTAAGGCCGGGCGCACCCGTTGGGGCAGCCCGTCGCGCGGACGGTGAACGTTTCGTTCTCCAACCCCAGTTCAGCCAGCTTCGGCTCGAGTTCGCTGATGATCTCGGGCAGGACCCGCTCGCTCTCCGTAATCGCCAGTCCGCAGGTGGGCAGCGCGACGCAGGCCATCGACCAGCGGCGAACGATGGAGATCGACTCCGTTCGCGGGACGCCGTTGCGGTCGAGGATGTCATAGATCGACTGCTGCGCTTCCGCGGGCAGGTCGCAGAAGATCAGGCTCTGATGCGGCGTCACGCGGACGGGGCAGTCGTACTTGCCGCAGATCTCGCGGATCGCCCCTTTCCAGCGGATCTTGTCGTCGTCGTACAGGCGTCCGTTCTCGACGTTCAGGCCGTAGAAGAACTTGCCGTCCCCCTGCTCGCGCCAGCCCATTCCGTCGTCGTGGCCGCTGACGTCTTCGGGATGGAGGTCCGCGAGCGGGGCGCCGTAGTACTCTTCGACCTTCGACCGGAAGCGTTCGAGCCCCCAGTCCGCGATCAGATACTTCATCCGCGAGTACTTGCGATCTGCGCGGTTGCCGAAGTCGCGCTGTACCTTCACGATCGCTTCGCAGACCTCTTCCACCTGGTCCGGCGTGACGAAGCACATCCGCTTGCCGACGGCAGGGAAGGTCTTCTTCATCGCAGGCGTAACGCCGAAACCTCCGCCTACGATGACGTTGTAGCCGATGATGCGATCGCCTTCGAGGATCGCCATCAGGCCGATCTCGTGAGCGTACAGATCGACGCTGTTGTCGAACGCGAAGCCGATCGCGATCTTGAACTTGCGCGGCAGATAGACCTTGCCGTAGATCGGCTCCACGTCCTCTTCCGCGGTCCCGCCGACGAGAAGATCAGGAGCGGCTCCGTCCGGATCGCGAAGCCAGATCTCGTAGTAGCCGTTCGACTTCGCGGCGAATCGATCCGCGAGCGAATCGGCGAGCCGCTGCACTTCTTCGTAGTACGGCTTTTTGATCGGGACGGGCGAGGCCATGATGTTTCGGACCACGTCGCCGCACGCGTTCTTCGTGCTGAGCGCGATCGCGTTGATCCGTCGGATCGTCGGCCGAAGACCGGCCTTCTTCACGCCGTGGAACTGCACGCCCTGCCGGGTCGTGAGACGCACGGTGCTGTTGGCGAGTACTTCGCCGATCTCCAGCAGCCCGACAAGCTGCTCGCTGGTCAGTCGTCCGCCGGGCATCCGGCAGCGAATCATGAAGATGTAGTCCTTGGTCGACTTTTTGCCCTCGAGCGAATGGTTGCGGTTCTCCCGGTCATCCTGCTGATAGCTGCCGTGGAACTTGATCAGTTGGGTCGTCGGCTTCGGAAAAGCGTCAGTCGGCTGGGCGAGTTCTTCGGCGATCGAACCGCGCAGGTAATTGCTGGTCTCCTTGATGCCTTCGACCGGGCTAAGTTTCGTCTCGGATTCAGCTTGCGACATGAAACGCTCTTCGAGCCCCAGGGCGGACGACGTGCAGGCGACCGGTAACGAGCAGCCAGCGGTACGGGCGACGCAGGGGGCGTTAATCCCCCTCAGCAGACGCAACTCCCCAAGCTAGACAGGGCTGCGGGGCTTGCGGTTCTGCCGATTATATCGGCCGAAGGCGACCGCTTCCATGGCGACCCCTCCGCGGCGAATCAACCTGCGGGTATTCACGGAGGTCCAGTCCCGTCAAGGGTTTAGGTCGGACTTTTCTGAATATTCGGGCGACTTCAGCATTTCGCCTGCGTTCTTAAAGGTGGATAATTTGATGCATTGAAGCATCCCGCTCGCATACCCCGCCAGAAGGTCTCCCCATGATCGTGATTCGCCATCGGCAGACGGAGGCGCCGCTCATCGAGCGCGAGGGAAAGGACATCTGCTCCGTCAAATTGGACGGAGCCCAACTTTCCGAAGCCGACTTTCGGGGGATGGATCTCACGAACGTCGATCTGCGGAATTCCAACCTGAAGTTCGCCGACTTCGAGGGCGCGAATCTCACGAACGCGATCCTGCTGGCGTCCTGCCTGGACCACGCGAACTTCGCTGGTGCGATTCTGGACAAGGCCGATCTGACGGACGCTTCCTGTAAAGGAGCGACGTTCGACCGGGTCCGCGCGATCGGCTGCATCGCCCGCTACACGAAGTTCAACGAAGCGTCGTTCGCCGATTCGGACTTCTCCAAGTCCGACTTCAGCATGGCCCAGTTCCAGTACGCCAACCTGGGCGAGGCGACTTTCAATCGCTGCGACCTCCGCGGCGCCGATCTCCGGCACGCCAATCTGACCGGCGCCAAGTTCTGCGGCGCCAACCTGACGCATGCCGCTATGGCGGACGCCACGCTGAATCGTACGCACTTCGAAGACGCGATCGGCAGCGCGGGCCACCACCTCGACGGTCACGGCCACTGCCGCAAGAAGCCCAAGAAGTCCTGGTGGGCGATCTGGCAGCGCTAGGCGTCGCACCGGCCGAGCCGGCTCGGGCCCCTATTCGTCCGGCGATAGTTCGATACGAAACTCTCCCTGCGCTCGCGAGCGCAGGGACGACGGCAGGTTGGTCCGCAGGTAAAGCGTCCCGCCGTTCTCGGGAACGAACGTCAACGCCTCGCCCACGACGCTCGGTCGCAACAACGGCGAAGGCCGTCCCGCCAGCGGCTCGCCCTCGTCCAGGATCGCGTACTGGACCTCGCCGTACGGCCTGCCGCTGAAGTACCAGAGCGTGACGCCCGCCGGACCGTGATCCACCTGCGTCTCGCCGACGGTGACGCTTCCCGACCCCGCGACGGCGAGCTTGTACGACTTCCCGGCGGTCAATTCCGCGCCCGTCGATTGCCACCCCGCGTCCGTTCTCAGATCGATCGTCCGGGGACCGTCGAGCGGCGTCGCTTCGCGTCGGACCGGGACGTTCGCCGCGACGTCGTAGCCGTAATCCATCTCGGCGGCGAGCAGCGTCCAATCCTCCTGAAGACGGGGCCATTCCTCACGGAGCGCGACGCGCAGGCGCTCCGTAAAGTCTCCCGCGAAGTCGCCCGCGTGCTTCGGCATCTCGGCGAACGCCGCCTTGGACGCGGGATGCTCCGCCAGGAACGCACAGAGCGCCCAGCTCCAGGCATAGGCCTCGGTCTCCCGGTGAGCCGTTCCGCTGAAGGAGAGAATCTCCTCAGGCGTCTTCGCCTTGCTGGCTGCCCAGGCGTCGCGCAGAACTTTCGTCCGCCCCCACAGCGGAACCTCTTCCCGACTCTGCGGCATGACCGGCAGCTTCAGCGCGTCGTTCTCGATACGGTGCGTCGCCAGCAGCTCCGCCATCCCTTCGGCGTACCAGGGAGGACCGAGGCCTCCGAGGGCGTAGCTCATGAAGGCATGCACGCCTTCGTGCAGGAACAGGTGGCGCTGGTAGTAGCCCAGTTCTTCCTGGCGCCGGACCCAGAATTCGAGACCCTGCTGGTAGCCGTGCCTCACGTCGGGAACCTGCTCGCCGAACAGGCCCAGCGCGCGAAACGGCTCCTCGCGATCCATCAAGTAGGCCTGCACCTTCCAGTCGGCGTACGATGCCTGCGGAACGTCCAGGTACTCCGCCCATAGAGGAGTCGCTTCGTCGAACAGCGCCGGCAACCCATCGATCTCCGGCGACGACGGGAGATCCGTGACCAGTCGCAGATGCTCGCCTTCCAGGATTCGCAGTCCCGCCGCCTGCGCCCGGGCGCGATCGATCTCGGGCGGAGGAGGAAACTGCTGCTTCAACTTGCCCCGTTCGTCCAGCGCCCCCTCGCTCAGGACGTCCGCCAGCGTCGGCGTCACAGCGTCATCCGCGGAATCGTCTCCTTCGCCCGCAGGTTGGAACGTCAGCGAAGGAAAGTCGCCCGACTGGGGACGAAGAGCAGGATCCGGGCCCGGCTTTTCGAGCGTATCGGCGGCCGGGGAACGGGGCGTGAACGTCTCGCCCGGAGACGCGACCTTCGGCGGAGACGCGACGCCGGCAGGACCGACCGCCGCTTGATCGCCAAGCGCCTCTTCGGACGAACCGCCGCACCCGGTCGCGCTCAGTGTTACTGTGATCGCGACCGCGGCCGCGACTGAAGTGGACAAGGGAAAGGCGTATCGGGAGCGCATAGCGCGTCCTTGCAGAGAAGGGCTTCCGACGAGGCGCGACGGTCGCTTCACGATAGGATGCGGAAGGCCTTCGCGAAAGATCGTACGTCCTGGGACGAACGGCTTCGGCCGGCGGTTCGCCCGTATAGGCGGGCGCTGACTGACTCTCTCTTTTGGATGGCGTCCTCTTGATCGATCCCATCGAACGACGTCGGTTTCTTCAGAACGCGGGCCTGCTGGCGGCGGCGGCGGCGTTGCCCGGCTGCATCGGAAGCGCCGCAGAAGAGGTCATCGTCTACAGCGCTCTCGATCGCGAATTCTCGGAACCTGTGCTGCAGGACTTCGCCGCCGAGACCGGGATCGCGACGCTGCCCAAGTACGACGTCGAATCGACGAAGACCGTCGGTCTGGTCAATCTGCTGATCGAGGAACAGGCGCGGCCGCGGTGCGATCTGTTCTGGAACAACGAAATCCTGCACGCGGTGCGGCTGGAACGCGAGGGGCTGCTCGAGACGTACGCTTCGCCCGTTCGCGACGCCTTTCCTGCCTGGGCCACGTCGCCGAACCAGACCTGGCAGGGCTTCGCCGCCCGGGCGCGGGTCTTCATCGTCAACAAGGACCTGGTGAACGAGAGCGGCTTCCGCCCGACGACGATTCACGATCTCGCGGAAGGGCGATTCTTGGAAAAGTGCTCGATCGCGAAGCCGCTGTTCGGCACGACCGCGTCGCATGCCGCGGTCCTTTTCGCGATGTGGGGGGCCGACGAGGCCCAGCGCTTCTTCGAGGGCGTTCACCGTACCGCGAAGGTTCTCAGCGGCAATCGCCAGGTCGCCGCGTCGGTCGCCTCCGGAGAGACGCTCTTCGGCTGGACCGATACGGATGACGCCGCCGTCGAGATCGCCGCCGGGGCGCCGGTGGAAATCGTCTACCCCGATCAGGCGGGGGATGAGATGGGGACGCTACTCATTCCCAATACGCTCTGCCTGATCAAAGGCGGCCCCCATCCAGAGAACGCCAGGAAGCTGTTCGACTGGCTGCTCGCCCCGCAGATCGAAGCCCGGCTCGCGAAGGGAGAGAGTCGTCAGATTCCCTTGCATCGCGACGCTAAGGCGAGGCCGGACGTGCTGCCGACGCCGGTTCCGCGGTGGGCGGAGCCAGATTTCGCCGCGGCGGCGGACGCCTGGGACGACGCGGCGAAGTTTTTGCGCGATCTGTTCGTCGACGCGGAGACGAACTCGCCTTGAGCGTTCGCTTCGCATTCGCTAGACGAGGGCGTCGAAGTCGGTTCGTCGACTGCCGCCGAAGGAATGCCTGCGATGCGTGCGAAGTTCGTTCTCTGTTCTGCGTCGGTCGCCGTTGCGCTGACGCTCGGCTGCTCCGGCGCGCCTGAATCCGCGCGAGTCAGCGCTCCGAAGGAAACTGCGGCAGCGGTCCAGAAGGCGAACGCGGCGGACGAGAAAGTTTCGCCGGCGCCGTCGGAAGCGACCGCAGATTCTTCGTCGAACGCGGTTCCGCCTGGCGCCGTCGAGTACGTCGACGACGTTCAGTACTTTCCGCCGGCGAGCGAGTTTCTGCTAAATCCTGCCCAGGAATCGAGCTCGACGCCGCCCACGGAAACCGCTCCCGAACCCGAACCGCTGAAGTCCTTCCGTCCCGAAGACGGCAGCTTCGAGGTTCTGTTTCCGACGGAGCCGGAAACGGCGAGCGAAACGCTGCAGGATGGCGGAAACCTGGCGATCTATCGCAGCGCAGCGAGCGGCGTCGAGCGTCAGGTCAGCGCTTTCGATCTGCCCGAGGCGATGACCCGCGAGAGCGCCGAGGCGACGCTGCAGTCGGTCGCCGCGTCGATCATCGAAGCCGCCGGCGGCGAGGCGCTCGAACGGGCGATCGTGACGGGGCTCGATTATCCCGCGGTGCGCTACGACTACGTCTACGAAGCGGCGGGCGAACGCTTCCGAACGGCAGGCATCCTGGCGGTCGTCGACAGTCGACAGTTTCAGGCGAGCGTGCTGGCGACCGAAGAAGCGTGGGACGAGGAGGCGACGTCGACGTTTCTCGCCTCGTTCCATCCCTCGTTCCAGACGCCGACCCTAACGGCTCCGCAATTCAGCGGACCGAAGATCGCCGACGAACCGCAGGAGATGAAGGTCCTGCCGGCAAGTTCTCCGACGACCGAGGCGCCTCCTGCGAATCCCATCGCTGGCGCAGCGACTGCGACGGAAGAGCCGGCCCCGGTCGGCGTCGAGCGCCGGCTCCCCTGGGTCGACGCGACCGTCATCTTCCCGGCTGAACCGGAGACGCTCTCCGACGAAGCGACGGCGGAATCCGACCGTATGTTCCACGCCTTCGCCGGCGCGCAGTCGTTCTCCGTGACGCTCCATCGCGAAGAGGAGGCCCTGCCGATCGAGATCGCACGAGAAATCCTGGCCGCGACCGCGGAAGCGATCGCCAGTTCCGTCGAGGGCGAAGCGATCGTGAGCGAACCGGCTCCGGGCGAAGCTCTCGCCGACCAGGGATTCGGCGACCAGGGGTTCGCCGACCATCGTCTGTCGTATCGCTACGCAGGGGACGGATCAGGTCCGGTGCAGGTTCGTCAGCGGCTTCTCTTCATCGACGGAGTGCAGGTCTACCTGATCGTCGCCGGCCCCGTCGAAGGGTTCGACGAAGCGGCCGCCGAACGGTTCCTGAACTCCTGGTCGCTTGCCGGCAATGACGCCGTGGCCGAAGGCGCCGCGAGCGAGAGCGCCGAAGCCCGGTAAGCGAACGCCCGCCGCGCCCGACGTAGAACAAGGCGCAGGACAAGAGAGGCGAGGGCCGCGACGCAGAGAGAGATGAGCGTCCACCGGACCGCGGCAGCGACGGGGAACGACATCCCGACGCCGGTGAACAGCAGGACGTACCCCGCGACGCACGCCGGGCACTTCGGCATCAGCGCGAGCGTCGTCACGGGCAGCGCCCATTGGAATAGCGCCGTTGCGCGACTCGGAGATCGCGTGAGCATCTCCATTTTGCTCCTCTTCTCCTTCGGGTGCCACTGGCTTTGCCAGTGCCGAAGCGAGACAAGAGCCGTCCATGATGGTCGAGATTGACCAACGGCAACACTGGCAGAGCCAGCGCCACCCGAGAAGAGCGGAACATGAGGAGCGCCGGTAGTCCGCTCGCTACCTGAGTCGACAGGCGACTTGTGGTCTCGATCATTGCAACAGCAGAGCATGGCAGCCTCCTCGCGCGACGCCGGACCCGAGAGCGTTACGACAGAGCAGGGCCCGTGACGCCGGGCTTCTCTGCCCAAGGGTCGATGAAGACGAGGTCGTCGTAGCGATCGTGATGGCGGAGCCAGCCCATCCCGCCCGACTGCGCCTCGTCGCGACCCTTCGGCGTAAGGTCGATGTAGCGATACGCCGTCAGGAAGTCTTCCAGGCCGCGGGCGAAGACGGAGTACGTGTGGTAGACGTCCCCCCGCTCGTCCTTCGCGAAGACTGACAGCCCGGGCAACTCGCGGATGCCGAACGCCTTGCCCGTGAAGTTGTACGTCGCCTCTCCGCCCATCAGCTCTTCATCCGTGAACGAGACGCCGAAGTCGCGTCCGAAGTCGTTCTCCTCGCCGGAGACCCAGGGGAACGTCCATCCCATGCGCGTGCGGAAGGCTTCGATCTTCTCGATCGAAGCCTTGGAGACCGTGACGAACGAGATATCGCGGTGCGCCAGGTGCGTGACGATCCCGTCGGAATGGTCCGCGATGAACGAGCACGACTTGCACCCCTGCGACCAGGTCGGGTCGAACATGAAGTGGTAGATGATGAGCTGGCTCTTTTCGCCGAACAGCTCGGCCAGCGAGACGCTGCCCGTCGACGCGGCGAAGCGATAGTCCTGCTCGACCTTGACCCAGGGCAGCTGCCGGACCTTCGCGGCGAGCGCGTCGCGCTGCCGGGTCAGTTCCTTCTCTTCAGTCAGGAGAGCGATCCGCTCCTTGAGCCATTCTTCGCGAGAGACGACGCGCTGCCCCGCCGGGGCGCTGGCGATAGCCATTGTTAAGCTCCTGTGGCGACAACCCTGATCAGCCGCGAACGCGACTGCATCGACGTGAAAGAAAGAGTCGGTCAAAAGAACTCAGCCCCGGCTCTTGCGCTCGGCGACTTCCTTGACGCGCGAGAGTCCGTGCTCCCAGCCTTGCGGCATGTCGTGACGACGCGGTTCGGGAATGAGGCCCATCGCGCGATGGACGAGCGTCAGACGCACGCCGTTGCCCTCGGGCGCGAGCCGATACTGCACGTGATTGAGCGAGGGCGTCGACATCATCATCGGGCCGCTTATCTCCAGCAGCGTCGGCGCCTTGATGACCTGCACATGGCCCCACAGGTGGCCGTACTTGTGCCCGCCGGCTTCGCCCAGGTCGCGATACCAGCGACCGCCCGGCCAAGGCTCGATCTTCATGGGATACGGCGTTCCGTCGGGAAGCTGGCTCCCCGGCCCGAGTTCCTCGAGCGTGGCCTCGAACGCGATCGCGAGCGTCGCCGCGATGAAGACATCCTTCCGGATCTCGAGCGTGTGAATCGTTTCCTGATCGGTGACGGCGGACATCGGACTCGCTTTCTCAAGAGGAACCGGGTTCTTCGGCAGACTTGTTCGCTTCGCGTTCCATCCGTTCGGCGCGCTCCTGGATGCGCGAAAGCTGATGGTCCCAGAAGCGCTCGTAGTTCTTGACCCATTCGTAAACGGGCTTCAGCTTCTCGCCGTTAAGGCTGTACACGCGACGCTTGCCCCGCTGCACGACGTCGACGAGGCCCACCTTGCGCAGCACGCCGAGGTGCTTCGAGACCTGCGGCTGAGGCCAGCCGAGCTGTTCGACGAGCCAGGTGACGTCCCGCTCCCCTTCGCCTGCGGCGAGCTTGCCGATGATCTCGCGTCGTCGCGGTTCGGCGATCGCCGCGAAAGCGTCTGCGGTGGTGGGCGCTCGTGCCATGGCCGAATCATATACCCATATGGGAATAGGTCAAGCGAAAAGTTTCCGGACCGGCTGCTCGATTCGTTTTCGAGCGGACGGTCCGGAGAGAGAAGAGTCGCGAGCCTGCGTTCTCTGTAGGGTGGGTCATTGACCCACCGTCATCGGACGCGGCCCGGGAGCAAGGTGGGTCAATGACCCACCCTACGGGAGAGACGAGAGCGCTTACTTCTCGACGTCGATCGCGAAGAGCTCGGCGATCGACACGGGAGCTCCGCCTTGCTCGGCGCTCAGGCGTGCGGCTTCCATGAAGGCGTAGATCTCCAGCGTCTCCTGATTGGAGACGGGCGACTTGCCGGTGCGGAAGAAGTCCTCGATGGCGAGGACCAGCGGACCGTAGCCCTGGAACTTGCCGAGCGTCCTGATCGACTTCGTACCGTAGATCGTTCCGCCGTAGCTGCCGCTTCCCTGGCGAATGCCGCGGAAGGTTCCGATCCGGCCGTCGGCCCAGCGCCCTACGGCGAGATCGGTCCCGTCGGTCGCCGTGCAGCTCACGCTTTCGCAGCCGGGGCCCATGATCGTGAACAGCGTCTCGACGCCATGGATGCCGTACCAGTACAGCCGCGAGTGGTGCGGCTCGAGCGAGCAGGGGCTATACGTCTCCGCGCCGACGATCTCTCCGACGGTCTCCGGCGCCAGATCTTCCGCCGACGGCTGATAACGGAGCGAACTCGCCGAGAAGATCGGAAGCCCTGCCGCCTCGGCCTGACGATAGATCCAGAGCGTATCTTCCCACGCCGCGGCTGCCGGCTTGTCGGCGAAGACGGGTTTCTTCGCGGCGAGGATCTTCGCGAACTGTTCCTTCCTGAGCGTGCCGTCGTTCGTTTCCAGCAGCACGCCGTCGACCTTCTCGAGGAGCGCGTCGATCGAGTCGACGATCTCGATCCCCATTCCCTTAAAGTCTTCGGTGAACTTCGGAATGCGGGAGGCGCTCGACTCGATCTGCGAGCTGCCGAAGGGATACGCGGCCACGACGCGGACGGGCCGCTTCCCTTCCTCGACCGCCCGTTCGTTCATCGCCTTCGCGAAGGCGGGCGAGTGGGACGTATCGAGGCCGATGACGCCGAGTTTGATCGCGTCTTCCTGAGCGAGAGCGGGCATGGCGGAAGCGAGAGAGAGGGTCGCCAAAGCGAACAGCGAAAGCGCCAGGGGGCGAATCATGGCAGGCATCTCCAGGAGGCGGGTAGCGACAGGCGGGATCGTGCGGGGCGAGAGCGGAACCGAACCTAAGGAGCGCGAGGGCCCTCCGTCCGACTTCTCGTTCGGCGGCGTTCGTGCGGCGCTCCGTCGATCCGTTCGCCCGCTACGATAACCGGGCGAAGGCGCCGCAAGCAATCATTCGCCCTCGACGTCTTGTTCGACCTGAACCTTCGCTGCCATGCCCGAACCGACGCCCAAGCTCTCTTTTCGACCGCTGGAGAACGGGGACTACGCGCCGACCGTCGCTCTCTGGAACTGCTGCGAAGGCATCGGAACGCCCGAACCGCCCGAGCTGTTCGCCCGGTTTCTGATCCGCAATCCGGGATGCAGCCAGTCCGCCTGGGCGGGCGAGCGACTGGTAGGCGCCGTGCTGGTCGGCTTCGACGGCAAGCGGGCGTACTGCTACCACCTGGCCGTCGACCCGGCGTTCCGTCGCTACGGCATCGCGAAAACGATGCTCGCCCGGGCACTGCAGGCGGTGCAGCAGGAAGGGGTCGAAAAGGCGACCATCTTCCTGCTCCGCGACAACGCGGTCGGACGCTCGTTCTGGGAAGGGATGAACTGGATCGAGCGCGACAACCTGATCATCTTCCAGATGCCGCTCGACGGGCCCAACGCTTCATCCTGCTGATCTAGCTCCCGCAGGGTGGGTCGCCGAAGGGGACCGGGTGCCACTGGCTCAGCCAGTGCCGCGTCTGGATCGATCGTCCAACATGTCCGACTGACCCGTTCGTTCCAGCACTGGCAAAGCCAGTGGCACCCTCTTGAGACTCACGATTTAAAGCGACTGGCTGTACTACAGGGAGCGGTAGAAGGGCGACTATCGATGTCGATCGAGGACGATCACGCGTTCTGCGGTCAGCACGCCGCCGTCGAGTCCGGCGGATGCCTGCGTCGCGCCGAAGACGCCGATCTCCTGGCGGACGTAACGATGCAGGTTCAGGCCGGGCGTCGGATTCACGTAACGCAGGATCTGTCCTTCGGCGGTGACCAGCGCGAAGGGGGGGACGTTCTCCGACTGGCGATTGATCGGCATCAGGTAGCCGGTCGCGTCGTAGTTCGCCGCCGGCGCTGAATTGCCCGCGACGGAGGCTCCCGGCGCCGCGCCGCCGAACGGCGCGCTACCCGAGAGCGATCCGAGAGTCTCGCGACCGCCCAGCGATGAAAAGCCCTCCGCATCGTTGCGGCCCGTCCAGCCTTGGCCGGAGAAGAGCCGGTTCAGAATCGGCGGATCGGCCAGAGCTCGCGACGGAGCGTTCGCCGCCCGAAGTTGCGGAGCGACCGAAGCCGGGGCGCCGAACGGTCTTGAACTGGCCAGTCCGGCAGAGACTCCGGAAGGGACGCCGACTCCGCTCGCGGAAGGGCTTCCTGTCGTCGCGCCGCCGGCGGCGATCCGGGCCTTCTCCTGCAACAGGCGGAACTCTTTCGTCCGGACGAGGAACGCGTCCCAGCGAGCCGCTTCGCCCGGGTCTGGCGTCTCGGCCTTGCGCTTCTCGATTTCCGCGACCAGGTCGTTCAGGCGCCAGGATTCCATCGGCGTCGTGACGCGCCGCGCGAGTTCGAGTTCCATCGCCTCCCGCGTCCAGGTCGCGAAGTCGATCGTCGAACCGGCCGCGACGCCGGTCGGCGGAAGCGACGGAGGGACCGCCAAGCCAGACGATGTGCCCGCGAGAACTCCGCTGGCCGTGGTCGGCGCGGCGGCGCCGTTCGTCGGGTCGACCTCGAACGGCGGAGGACCGGCGAAACCGAATCCGCCGGCGGGCGCTGCGACCGGCGGGGCAGGGGAGCCCGGCGTCGCTTGCGGCGGAGCGACGCGATGGGCCGCGAGTTCTTCTTCGCTCAAACGCATCCGCTTGGGACGGATCGCGTTGGTGTGGATCCAGCGGAACTCGCCCGCAGGCGGCGCGACCATGCACCAGGTTTCAGGCTCGGCGCCCTGAAACGGGGCGAGCAGCTTGCGATTGAGGATTTCCACCCGCTCGCCGGGCTGAAGTTCGACCTGCCACTTGTGACGTTGCACGGCTTCGACCGACGTGCCGACCCATACGACGACGTCCGCCTCCGCGGCCTCGGCGACGTCCGGAGTCTCCGTGCCGCGCAGCGACCGGGCGGGGATCCAGCTGAAAGAACCCGCCGGGGGGCGAATGGCCATCCAGCCGTTCGCTTCGTGGCGGTAGACCTCCACCTCGACGCCGCGCTTCAACTTGCCGGTGACGTAGAACTCGTCGCCCGGGCCGCAACGGACCTCCGCCGTTTCGACGAAGACGAGCGCTGGATAGGGAAACTCCTCCTCCGCGGCGACTGCCTGCGAAAAGGACAGGTCAAAGGGCGCGAAGACTGGGACGAGGAACGCGACGGCCAGCCAGAGCGTCCGTCGTCCTGCGACGCGGATTCCTCGAATTTTTAGCGTGCTGCGGATCATGTCGCCGGTTCCTCCCTGAATCAGGCCCCGCAGTGCAGGGGCGCGGAGACGCTCGTAGCGCCGATTGCGGCATGGGCGAAAGACCGGTTGAAGAATTTCTCTTTCTTTTCACCGGAAATTTGACTAGCGAGAGGGCCGGCTGCCGATGCATATTAGTAACGCTAATGCTTCGATAGCCTCGCATCGGACGGCCTGATCATCGCTTTTACTTCGTTAACGGCGATTCTGACGACCTTCGGATGCCGCATAGAAGCTCCACAGTGGCGGATTCGTCCAGCACCATGAATCACTAGCCGCCGACCTCCTGCGTCGTGCACCTGTCGCGACGCCCGGTAGTCAGCATCCGCTCGTCTCCTGTCACCGTTCAGGGAGTCGAACGATGAGCGTCCGGAATGCCGCATTGATCGCGGCCATGGTTTTCGCCGTCCCGGCGACGGCTATTTTTGCAGGCGGAGCGCCCGAGTTCGGGACCGCCGAGCGGGTCGACCTGATCGAGGTCAACCACTACTACGACGAAAACGGCGCCCACCTGCTCGACCAGATCCTGTTCTACGAATGGGACGGTCGCGAAGCCCGCTATCAGGTCAGAGCCTGGCGCCTGCTCAAGACGCCGCAGCAGTACCCGCGACCGCTCGTCGACGGCCAGGGTTACGAGACGACGTGGCGCGAAGGCGCGCAAGCGCGAGTCGTCCGCTCGCCCAAGTTCCGCGAGACCTGGACGCAGTACGACCCGGAACTGCTCGAACGCCGGAACCTCCCCCGGGAAGAGCGTCGGGAACTGTTTCAGTCCGCCTCGACGCCGTAAGGGGGCGCCGCCTTCGTTCTCACGAATCTGTGCCATGCCCACATCGCGCCAGCAGGGTGGGCATGCAAGGTTCGGCGCGTCCTGGAGCATGCCCACCCTGCCCTCGGCAATGTGGGCATGGTGGACGGGACTGACGAAGCCTGATGAATGAGGCTGGTGCGACTACTACGTCGCCAGAAGCGAGCGTACGCTCTGCTTGAGCCGATCGCGATCGGATTCGACTAAGCTGAAGGCCAGCGAAGTCGAATCCCGAGTCGCATCGTCTCCAGGCATCCGAGAAAGCGCTCCGTGCTGCTGGCGCTCATTGTGCTCGCCGTCGTTTGCCTGGCGTACGCCAACGGCGCGAACGATAACTTCAAGGGCGTCGCCACGCTGTTCGGCAGCGAAACGACGAACTATCGCAGCGCCCTGTTGTGGGCCACGGGCGCCACGCTGCTCGGATCGCTCGCCGCAGTCTTTCTGGCGCAGACGCTGCTCAAGAACTTCAGCGGCAAGGGGCTCGTCGACGAGGCTCTGGTGTCGGACGTCCGCTACGGCGCCGCGGTCGCGCTCGGCGCCGGACTGACGGTCCTGCTGGCGACGCGGATCGGGATGCCGATCTCCACGACGCACGGCCTCGTCGGATCGCTGGTGGGGGCAGGCTGGGCCGCCGGATCGGTCATCGACCTGGAGAAGCTGGGGCTGAGCTTCTTCCTGCCGCTGATCGTCAGTCCGCTGCTGGCCCTTCTCGCGACGCTGGTCTGCTATCCGGCGTTCCGCACGCTAAGGAAGGCGCTGGGCGTGACGGAGCGGACCTGCTTCTGCGTCGGCGAGGAAACGGTCGAGTGCGTGCCGCGGATGGATCACGCCGCGGCTCTGGAACGGGTGGGCGTATTGAGCGCTCAGGTCGGAACGACCGTCGCGTGTCGCCACCACTACGAAGGACGGATGTGGGGGATCGAGGCGGGAACGACGCTCGATCGCCTGCATTACCTCTCGGCGGGCGTCGTCAGCTTCGCTCGCGGTCTGAACGACACGCCGAAGATCGCCGCCCTGCTGCTGCTCGCTCCCGCGCTGGGCGGATTCGGAAGCATGACGCTGGTCGGCGTCGCCATTGCAGCGGGTGGGCTCTTCAGCGCACGCCGGGTCGCCGAAACGATGAGCCAGAAGATCACGCCCATGAATCACGGCCAGGGCTTCACCGCTAACCTGATCACGGGCATCGTCGTCATCGGAGCCAGTCGCTTCGGCCTGCCGGTTTCGACGACGCACGTGAGTTGCGGCGCTCTCTTCGGCATCGGCACGATCACCGGCAAGGCGAAGCTCGCGACGATCGGCAAGATCCTGATCGCCTGGGTGACGACCCTTCCGCTCGGCGCAGCGCTGGGAGCCGCCTGCTACGCCGTCATGCGGCTGTTCTGAAGGAGTCGAGTCGTATTCGCGGGCGTTACGGCGCTTCCGGGCTCGCCTCTTCCTGCCCCAGCGCCATCCGCAGGAACATCGTTTCGACCTCGCGCTGGGCGTCGACGTTCCGCTTCTTGCGAAAGCCGTGGCCTTCGTCGGTCGCAAGGAGATACCAGACGGGCTCGCCCTCCGCGCGGACCTTCGCCACGATCTGCTCGGCTTCGCTCTGCGGCACGCGGGGATCATTCGCTCCCTGGATCACCAGCAGGGGCTGCTTCATCCGGTCAGTCAGGTTCAGCGGCGAGATCCGGTCGAAGATCGCCCGCATCGCCGGATCGCGTTCGTCGCCGTACTCCGCCCGCCGCAGATCGCGACGATAGCCTTCGGTATTGGTCAGGAAGGTCGTGAAGTTCGAGATGCCGACGATATCGACGGCGCCCGCCAGGCGATCCGAATACGCGGCCAGCGAGGCGAGCGTCATGAACCCGCCGTACGATCCGCCGTAGACCACGACGCGCGACGAATCGAGGTCCGGCTGCGTGGCAATCCAGTCGAGCAGCGCCCCGATATCCTCGACCGAGTTCTGCCGCAGCGGGCCGTTGTCGAGAGCGAGCCACTTCTTCCCGTAGCCCGACGAACCGCGAACGTTCGGCACCACCACCGAGGCGCCGAGCTCGTTCATCCAGTAGAGCGCCCGCGGATCGAACGTCGGCCGCGACTGACCTTCCGGCCCGCCGTGGATTTCGACGATGACCGGTCGCGGGCCTTCCTGCTTCGCGCGATACACGAATGCCGGGATCATCAGTCCGTCGAACGATTCGTATCGAATCAGCTCGGGCGCGACGAACGTCGCCGGGTCGAGCTGACCGGGCTCGGAGGCGGTCCAGCGAGTCAGCTCCTTATCCTCGATCTCCCACGTCCAGACGTCGCCCGGCGAGAGGGGACCCGTAAGATTGATCGCCAGCCGCTTCCCGTCAGGCGAGAACTTCAGCGCGGCCAGCACGCCGGGCGGAAGCTCCGGTTGCGGCAGGTCGCGCCTGGTAACGAAGTCTCGAACGAATACTCGCGAGTAGCCGTCTTCGTTGACCGACCAGGCGAGCAGCCTGCCGTCGTCAGAAATCGCAAAGTCCTCGACGTCCCACGTGGACGCTTTCGTGATCGGGGTCGTCTCGCCCGACTCCAGATCGATCTCGATCAGCCGCCGCGCCTCGACGTTCGCGTCGGAGGTCGTCACGATCGATCGTCCGTCGCGGGCGAACTTGCCTCCGGCATAGGAGGCCGGCGGCTTGTCCGCGCGGATCTGCTGAGCTTCGCCGGTCGTCAGATCGAGCAGCCAGAGCTGCGATTCCTGAATCGAGAGGTACTTGTCGAGCAGAGCCTTCGATCCGTCCGCGGAGATATCGAGCACGCCGAAAGCGCCGGTTCCTTCGAACACGACGCGGCGGTTCGCGAGGTCGTCGACGTCCGCCGCGAGGATGTCGTAGTCCGGCTCGCCCGGTCGAACCTGGCTCCAGAGCAGGAACTTGCCGTCCTTCGAGAAGACCGGCGTTTCGTTGCGCGTCTTCGCTTCGGAGATCGCCGTCTCCGAACCGCCCGGACCGGCGAGATAGATCTGGTAGTACTCCGCTCCGCCCGCGTCGCGCAGGTAGACGAGGCGATCGGTTCCCGGGATCGTCCTGACGCCCGTGACGGGATCGTCGAAGAAGGTGAGCTGCGTTCGAGCGGCGCCGGGCGACGCGACGCGGTGGATCTGCGACGTTTCGCCGAAGCGCGTCGTGATCAGCATCGAACCGTCCGCCGACCAGTCCTGGAACGCCGCCGACCGCGCGTTGCGGTAGCGTTGCAGCTCCTCGCGAAGGCCGGGCGGACTCTCCGGGATGCCGTCGAAGACCAGCGTGCCGACTTCGCGGCGGGGGAGAGCTTCCTCGGACGCCGATTCAGCGCCGGTGACCATGGCGGCAGAAACCCAACAGAGACACGAGCAGGCCGCCAGCCGTGCAAGCGAACAGAACTTCGACCGCATGCGACGCGACCTCGAACGAGAGCGAACGAATCGCGCGATATCGCGCGGAAAGACCTCGCGATCTTAGGCTTTCGCGAGCCTCGTTCGAATCAGGCACGCTCGTCGCGAATGGGCGAACCGCGCGGTCACGAGGCGGTGCGACGAGGCGCGTCGTCGTTCGTCCGACCAGTCCGATCGCATTGGAACCGCAACGCTGCGGTTCGAACCCTGCCGGGCGTCGTGCGAAGCTCACGCGCCGGCGTCATTCGAGGGGGGTAGATTGAAACTGCGAAACCTGGGGGCTCTGCCGCGTGCCTTGCGAGATTCTTTCAAAGGATCAGTTGAACGGTACGCTGAATGCATACTTCGTCCCGCGGCCACCCGCACGAACCGTCTGCGGGAGAGCCGGGAAGCGTGGCGAGCGGACGTTCCGTCGCTGCCGAACCTCTCCTTTTCTGAAGGGACGAACAGCATGTCTTCCGTCACGAATCGAACGGTCGCCGTCGGCGTCTTCTCCGACCGTCTCCACGCTCGCGAAGCGATCGCCGAACTGAAGGCGCTCGGCTTCGGCGAGAGCGAAATCGGCATCGCTTCCCGTCACGACGAGAACGATCCCGAACACGATCTGCTGCACAAAGACGAAGGGAATCACGCCGGCTCCGGCGCTGCCGCGGGCGTCGCAGGGGGTCTCGGAGTCGGAGCGCTGTGGGGTCTCGGAATCCTGGCAGGCGTTCTCCCGGCGATCGGGCCGGTGATCGCCGGCGGCGTGCTCGCCAGCATCGCGGCCAGCGCCGCGGTCGGAGCCGCTGCGGGCGGACTCGTCGGCGCGCTCGTCGGCATGGGCATTCCGAACGACGAAGCCGAGTACTACGAAGGCGAGTTCCGCGAGGGGCGAACGATCGTCACCGTCAACGCGCAGAGCCGTTTCGCCGAAGTGCGCGAAGTCCTCCGCCGTCACGGCGCCTACGACATCGAGACCCGTGCGAACGCCGGCACGCGGGTTTAGTGCGTGTCGCGACTCGCGATTCTCCGAAGCCTTCCCTGCACGAGCCGGGAAGGCTTTCTGCATGCATCGGGTCGTCGCTTGGTCGTCCGCGCGCCGCGTCGGACGATTTGCGACAATGATTGGCGACATTGGCGACGTGCCTGGAATTTCGAATTCAAGAGATTAGAAAGCAGCGACGATGAAGCGCACTGGCTCGGCAGTCTGGCAGGGGGGACTCAAGGACGGCAAGGGATCGATCAGCACGCAGAGCGGTGCGCTGGCGGAGTATCCCTACGGCTTCGCCGCCCGCTTCGAAGGAAAGCCGGGCACCAACCCGGAAGAACTGATCGGCGCCGCGCATGCGGGCTGCTTCACGATGGCGCTTTCGCTCATCCTGGGAGAAGCCGGCCTGAAGGCCGATCGCATGGAGACCTCCGCCGACGTGACGCTGGACAAGGTCGATGACGGCTTCGCCATCACGTCGGTTCACCTGACGCTCAAGGCCAAGATTCCCGGCGCCGATCAGGCACAGTTCGAGGAACTGACGAACAAGGCCAAGGTCGGCTGTCCCGTCTCGAAAGTCCTCGATACCAAGATCACGCTCGACGCGACGCTCGAATCGTAAACGGATCTGCGGGTTCGGGGCTTACTTCCGCGCCAGTTCCGCCGGCGGGGAAGTAGCGACGCGAGCGGCACGCTCGCGGAGGAGTTCTTCCGCGGCATGCCGGCGGGAGGCGACGCCGGCCTGGGGAATGAACGCGCCGCCGAGCAGCAGGAGCGTCAGCGCGAGCTTCGCGAAGCGCTCCCGCGGCCGCGCGGCGAGCGAGACGGCGCCGGGTTGGCGCCGTCCGCCGAAGATCGCGAAGTAGGCCTTCATCACTGCGACGCCGTTGAGCGCGCTGGCGAGCAGCACGCACAGGCCTACCAGCGGGTAAGCCTGCACCGCGCCGTCGAGCAGCATCTCCGAACCGAGGAAGCCGATCGTGCCCGGGAAGCCGACGCTGGCCAGGCCCGTGATCAGGAAGAAAGCCGCGAACATCGGCGTCAGGTCGTGCATGCCGTGGAAGTCGACCAGCGAGAGCCGGCCTTCGCGGGACTCGATCGCCCGCAACGTCAGGCCGAACCCCCCCATCGCCAGCGCGACGGAAAGCCAGACGCACAAACCGCCGGTCAGGCCGACGGACGATCCGCTCTCCAGTCCCGCGAGGGTCAGCGCCGACGCGCTGAGGAACAGGAAGCAGAAGAATCGTCGCGCCTCGGTCTGCACCAGCGTCATGCCGGCGGCATACACCGCGGTGACGAGCGCCCCGATGCCGAGCATTCGCAGCGTCCACTCCGGCGCCGAAGGGAGAACCAGCCGGAGCGCCGCGTAGTCCCCGAGCATCGAGACGGCGACCAGCAGCGCCGTGCCGAAGCTGGCACGCTCGAACAGGTCGGTCAGCCAGACGTGGAACGGAAAGAGCCCCGCGCGAATGAAGACGCCCAGAGCGAGCAGCGCGGCAGCCGCTGAGGACATCGGGCCGAAGCGCCCCTCGGCGTCGATCAGGGCCTGCCCCGCGACGAAGGCGAAGCTCATCAGCGTCATGTGAATCGCGTAGACGCGGACCGACTTGCCGCGGCGGCGCAGCTCGATCCCGGGCGGAATCGCGCTGGCGATGACCAGCGCGATCACGAGCCACGGCTCCTGAAAACCGAGCGCCCCCAGAGTCGCGGCGCCGCCGACCAGGTTCCAGGCGAACGAGAAGCGGTTGACCTTCGTCCTGAGGGTCACCGCCGTCGTCAGCAGGTACAGAAGCGCGACGAGCGGCAGCAGCGGCGCGCTCAGCTCGTCGATGACCAGCAGGTCCTTGCCGAACAGGAACCGCGAGAGACCCCACAGGTCGTGCGCTTCGTGGACATGCAGATCGTTGAAATCGATCCACGCCCCGATCGCCGAGAGCAGCGAGACGCTCTGCGCGACGAGCGCGACGCGGCGCGCACGTCGGGCGTCAGTCAGCGGCGCAGCGATCGCCGCGCCGATCAGGGAGGCGAGGATCGCGCACTCGATCCACGGAAAATGAAGTTCGATCATGGCAGGTATTCGTGCGACTCGAACGAGGGACGGGCCGCTTCCGCTTCAGTCGATTCCGGGCCGGCGAGCGCGGCGGTCCACTTCCGCTCGACCCGATCGAAGAACCGGAACAGGGCGACGAACGGTCCGGCGACGAAGCGGTTCAGCAGCGTGTCGAGGAAGCCCCGTTCGAGCGAGAAGCGATAGAGAAAACGCTGCACGGCTGCCGGAAGGAAGGCTCCCGCATAAGGGTTCGCGGACAGCCGTCGTTCGCCGATGGCGTTCTCCGCCGCGACGGCGTCCGAGAGCGCGGAGGGCGCCCTCAGGAACTGCAGCGTCCTCAGACAGGCGTGGCCGATGAGATGCGCGAGCGCCAGGTACCGCAGGCCGAGGCCGATCTCCGCGACGATGATTCCCACCTGCGTCAGCGAGGCGAAGCAGAGCTGGCTCTTGATATCGGTCTGCGAACGACGTGCGATCGCGGCGTAGATGGCCGTGATCGCCCCGAGCGACGTCACCAGAACGGCGAGCGTCGTCGACGCCTCGATCAGCGGCGAAATGCGAAGCAGCAGGTAGGCGCCCAGATGGACCGAAAGCGCTCCGTAGAAGACGGCGCTCGACGGCGTCGGGCCCTCCATCGCCCGCGGAAGCCATCCCGAAAAGGGAACCAGCGCGGACTTGCCCGCCGCCGCGATCAACAGCAGCGAGCCCGCGAAAAGGGCCTGCGACGAAGTCACCGTCGCGACGCCGGCGGGCCAGGCGCCCGAGCCGACCATGCGATCGAAGTCGCCTTCGCCCGTAATGTGATGCAGGGCCACGGCGCCGAGCAGGAACGCCGCGTCGGCGAAACGATAGACGGTCCAGATGCGCTGGCCGTTCCGCACGGGGCCGGTTCGCTCGTGATAGAACGCGACCAGCAGCGCGGAGGACAGACCCACCAGTTCCCAGCCGGCGAAGAGCGTCTCGATCGTGCCCGCGGCGACGGAGACGACCATCCCCAGCAGGAAGATCGCCAGCAGGAAGAAGAACCGCAGGAAGCCGTTCTCGCGATGGAGGTAGGCGCTCGCGAACGCGGAGATGACGAAGCAGAGCACGTAGCTGAGCGCCATCACCGGCACGGAGAGCCGATCGAAGATGAACTTGATGCCGAAGCGAAAATGCTCCGCTTCGGGACCATGACCGCCGGCGTAGGAAACGATCGCTCCGCCGTCGAAAGCGACCTCCGGCTGACCGGAGATCGCGAGCGCCGAGGCAGCGCCCAGGACGCAGAGCAGGCCGAGCGCGACGACGCAGCGGCTGGTCAGGCTGATCGCGCGCTCGGAGAGCTTCCGCCCCAGCAGGGTCGCGACCCCCAGTCCGATCACCATCAGGCCCGGGACGACGATCGCCGCCGTTCCGAGAAGGATCGTCGCTCGTTCCGCGTTCATGAATTCGCTCCCGCTCGCTGCGTTTCGCGAAGAACGCTCCCGGCGTCGAATTCCTCAGGCAGCAGGCCCGACGCGACGAGCGCGTAATCGAGGTGTTCCCGCTGTCCGCGGAAGACGTCGTACGAAGTCTCGAACGTCGGCAACGCGCGGCCTGACTTGCGATAGGGGACGAACTCTCCCGCGTGGTAACAGGTCAACGCGCCGGTCTGCGGGTGGAGCAGAACGCACCGGATCCATTCGTGTTCGATCGCATGGCGGACGTTCTCGTCGCGAGCCATCACCTTGCGGATCGCGGCCTCGGTCGTTTCGATCACGAAGATCGATCGCATCGGCTCGTGGATCTCGACCATCTGCCAGGGAAGGCCGGTCCGAAGGTCGCTGGCGGCGCCGTCCATTACGCCCAGGAAGCCGCTGACGTTATGGGGCAGCTTCGTCGCGCATCCGTAGCCGTACGGGTCGACATAGGAGAAAAAATATTCGAGGTTGATGCCCCCGCAGACCGGTACCACGGCGCCGAGGATTCGCCCGACGATAGTGGCCTCTTCGTCGTCGATCGCCGGGTCGTACGACGTCAGAAAGCAGCGCCGGTCCATGTAGAGACCGCGAGTGCGCGCACGCCGCCCGACGAAGGTTACGGCGTTGCTGGCGTGACCCGCTTCGGGACGAACCTGCGACAGGTCCTCCGCGCGGTTCTCGACATGCACCAGCGCTTCCTCGGACGTCAGGTCGAGCGGCGCCGAGACGAACCTCCGGCAACGCTCCTGGGCGTTGAGTTGCGAGACGCGGGCGAAGCGACGTTCCGCCTCCGCGAACTCGGCCTGATACCCCTCGGGAAGACGATCGACGTCGTAGAACTCGACGCCGTCCGACGTCGTGTCATGAAACCCGCCGACGAATCGCGTATCGTCCGGGATCGAAATTTCCCGCGCGCTCAACATGGCCCGCACGCGCGGATCGTTGGCCATCGCGGCGAAGGAGCGAGCGTTGGGACCGCCCCGACCGCCTCCGCAGGCGCCGCAGTTGTAGGCCGACTGATGCGGATTGTTCACGCTGCCTGCGCCATGACCGACGAACAGGATCAGTCGCGCGAAGTTCCGTACGAGCCCCATATCGCGAAGCATCCGCTCGACGATCGCCGCCATCTCGGCCGGCTGAAAACCGAGTCCCGGCGGATGCGAACTGGGCGCACAGTCTCCCCGCTCCAGATGGAGGAATGTCTCGTCGGGATGGCGAATCAGCACGCTCGCATGCTGACGCAGCCGCGCGGTCAATCGCGGAAACAGTACCCGGGCGGCCAGCGGAATCGCCGCGAGCCAGCCGAACCCGGCAGAGAGCGCCGCACCGAGAAACAGGCTGTGACTGTTCGAACTGACCGTGCGGCTCGCTTGCCCGAACAGTCGCCGCGCCTTTCGACGCCGGGCGAAATCCTTCTGCAAGCGCTCGGCGACGTCCTCGGTGACCCAGCGCTTCGGCTTCATCACCGCAGGGCAGAGGGCGGCGAAGTCCGCGTCGCCCGCGCCCCGGTAGTAGATCGGAACGCTGAAGAATCCCGCGGCGCCGAAGGTCTCGCACGCAGGGGTCGTCTCTTCGAGCCGACGCCGGAACGACTCTTCCCGTTCGTCCAGACAGAAGATGGCCTGGAACGAGGGTCGCGGTCGATTCCGCGCACGATCCGCCTGGCGCTTCAGCGTCGGCTCGGCGATGGCGTCGAGCGTCTTGCGGAAGTAGCGCTCCTCGTAGGCCGTGTGCAGCAGTCGCCGCCGCTCCACGCCGTGGAACGACTCGATCTCCTCGAGCAGTTCGTACCATTCCGCTCGCGAGAGACCCGCTAGCTGCTCCGCCGACCAGCCGAAGACCTGCGCCAGTTGGAAGACCACGAACGCACGCTGTTCCACCGTCGCATGGCGGGGCTTTCCGATCTGCTTGCGCAGCGCCGACTTCAGTTCGGACAGCGGTCCGCGGTAGTTCAGTTCCTTGCGAGCGAAGTAAGCGAGCGAGAGCCGATCGAGCAGCAACCGGACGGCGAGGTATTCCTCGAAGCTCCCCTGCGGAATGGGCCGGACGACTTCGGAACTTCGATGTACCAACTGCACGATCATGCCCGCCCAGCCGCGCAGCGCCAGGGCCGTGGCACGGAGGAACTCGTCCTGCTCCGCCCGATTGATTCCGAGATCGTCGAGCGATTCCTGAATCGCGTCGAGAACGGAGAGCCCCTCGCGCTTCCAGCGCCGCAGCTCCTTCGCCAGCGGCTTTCGCCACGCTTCGCAGAGCAGGGTGTCGCTGCCGCAGGTCGCGAGGAAGCACCCCAGGAAACCTTCCTCCCGCGCCGGCGGTTGCCAGCCGGCGACGCCCTGATCGAGGAACGCACCGCAGAAGCGAATCAGCAGATCGTCGACCGGCTGGTCCGCGTTTACCCCGGTCGCTTCGTGCAGCAGATCGCGATGGCGGATCGTCCGATGCGAGGTCGTCGGGGCGTGAGGAGCGCCATGCACGCCCTCGCGGGAGGCTCGCCACAGCGCCTGCAACGCGAACGCCTCCCAGGTCGGTTCGGACCAGCTCTCCGCGTTCGAACCGTATCGCCGCGCGAACTGCTCGGTCTGTTCGCGGAAAGCGCTCGATCGTTCGATCGCCGAGGCGCCCTGGCCCGCCTCGCCTGCCGAGAAGCTCCGCATGGCCCAGCGTCGCGTCCGCTCGACCGACTGCGCACGCAGCGACGGCTCCACGTCGTCGCGAAAGCGGGTCAAGGCATCCGATTCGGCGACGACCCAGCGAAGCTCTTTGTCGGTTCCGCCGTAGAGCGGACGGAGCAGCATCGCGCTGCGAAGGGCCCGCCGCGAAACGAGCGACGCGACGAGTTCTTCCGCGGATTCGCCAAGTTCCCGTTCGAGGATTTCCTCGACCTCCTGCGGATCGATGCGACCCGAGGTCAGGAACTCGCGGTAGCGCTGCTCATGAAGATAAGGCTCGCAGCCGTAGACCCGCGCGCCCTCTTCGACCCCCTCATGAAAAGGAAGATGCTCGAACGCATGCAGCGTGTTGTGATGGATGAAGACGCCGATCGGTCCCTGCGACGGCAGGTAATGCGCCGCGTGCTCGATCGAGCGCCGCAATTCCTCGCGACGCATCCGGCACGCGACGGCAGCGGCTTCCGGCGAAGCGGCAGTCGACGAAGCGACGGTATCCGGCAGCGGCGCGCGTTCTCTGGCGATCATTTCGTGAGCCCCCCGTTTCGCGGACAGGTCGTCGATGGAAGCGGCCGCATCAGACGACCGCCGACGAAATCGCCTTGCGACGGGCGGCGAACGGATGGGCCGACACGGGGCGGTGATCGTCGAGACCCGTGACGCTCAGCGTCAGTCCCGCAGCCTCGAAGTCGTGGGAAAGCTCGTGCAACTTCTCCATCACCGTATGGTCGACGAAGCGCGTCCCCGACAGGTCGATCGTCAGGTCGCGTCCTTTGACGAGCCCCTCCCTGACGATGCGCCGGCGGAGCGGAATCCACGTGCTGAAGACCGCAGCGCGGCGTGCGACCAGGCGGCACGACTTGTCCGATTCGTCCTGCAGGGAAGCGCTCGGCATGAACAGCGACGTGATCGGGGCGCCCATCAGGACGTGCAGGATCAACTTCGCCGCCACGCCGATCGCGATGCCCCAGAGCAGATCGATCGCCAGCACGCCGACGATCGTGACGCAGAAGACGATCAACTGTTCGACGCCGATCTTGTAGACGGCCATGAACTCCCGCGGATGAGCCAGGCGGAAGCCGGTGTAAACGAGCATCGCCGCCAGAGCCGCCATCGGAATGCGATGGAGCAGGAACGGAATCGCGGCCACGCAGACCGCCAGGCAGACCCCGTGATAGAGATTCGCGAACCGCGTGCGGGCGCCGTTATCGACGTTCGCCCGGCTGCGGACGATCTCCGAGATCATCGGCAGACCGCCGACGAACGCCGCCAGGAGATTCCCGACGCCGACTGCCAGCAGGTCGCGATTCTGATTCGTCTTGCGCTTCCAGGGATCGAGCAGATCGATGGCCTTGGCGCTGAGCAGCGATTCGAGCGAGCCGATGATCGCGAACATCGCGACCCAGTACCAGCCGACCCCGGTCGTCAGGCTCCTGAAGTCGGGCAGCGTGATCTCGCTGAGCATGTTCGACGGCACGTTGACGAGGAACGCTTCGCCGATCGTGTACTCGTGATTCGCGAAGGTGTAGGTATGCTCGTGCGTCAGGTCGAAGTACATCCCCAGCGGCACGGCGACCAGCACGACGATCATCTGGCCCGGGATCGCCTTCGCCCATTTGCCGGGAATCAGAGGCTTGAGGAAGAGAATCGCCAGGCCGATCACGCCGATCAGCGCGATTTCCGGATTGGCCTGCATGATGAATGATGGAATCGACGCCAGCAGGTGCAGCGGTTCGCCGCTGGCCTTGACCCCCAGCATTCCGGGAAGTTGCTTCGAGATGATGATGATGCCGATGGCCGCGAGCAGTCCGTGAACCGCCGCCGACGGGAAGAACTCCCCTAGCGACCCGGCTCGCGAGATCGCCAGGAAAATTTGAAGTCCGGCGGCCGCGACGGCCACTCCCAGGGCGAGCTTGTACGCCGCGAGATCCAGCGCCAGGTTCTCGCCGTTGGTGAACCCGAACGACGTCACGCACCCGAAGACGATGACGATCAGCCCCGCCGCCGGTCCTTTGATCGTCAGTTCCGAATTGCTGATCAGCGCCGAGACGATGCCGCCGATGATCGCGGTGAAGACGCCGGCGATTGCGGGAAAGCCCGACGCGAGCGAGATACCCAGGCAGAGCGGCAACGCGATCAGAAAGACCAGGAAGCCTGAAACGAAGTCGTACCGGGCGAACTTGAACGCCCTCGGGAGCGTCCCGATCGGAACCTCCTCGCCGGAACGGGAAGCGAGGTCTCCGGGCTCCGTTTCCGGAAGCGGGGGCGTCTCGTCCCAGGCGGCTTCACGATCTTTCGAAGTCACGGTCATAGCGAGCTCTTTTCTGGAGGCGCGTACTTCGAGCGTTCGTCCGCGTCGGTTTTCCGAACGCGATACTGAGCGAGCTGAGCGGGAGACCGTTCCAGGCGTTTCACGAGGGAGCCCCGAGGGGCTCCGGCGAGAACTGACGCAAACCTCGCGGGCCGGCAGGAGGGGGGCCGCGCCGCTGGCGAAACGCTCGTCTCCGAAGAAATCAGGCCGAACCACGTCGCAACTCCGTGAGGGGCTGTGCGACGGTCGTTCGACTCACTGATAATTACGACCGACGGCGTCCGACGCTAGATTCAGAATCGTTAAAAGACATTCAGCGTCGTTCAGATGCCGGTATCGCCGGGGCTGCCGGGGCTTACGCTGCTGAACTTTCCGCCATTGCTTTCCCGTTGCGACGCATTCATGGAACTCCTGCTCGTCGAAGACGAACAACGCCTGGGCAAGTCGATCCGCCAGGGCCTGGAAGAAGCGGGCCACGCCTGCGTCTGGGAAAAGACGCTGGAAGCCGGACTCGCGGCCGCTCGCACGAGGCGGTTCGACGCGGTCGTGCTCGACCTGATGCTGCCCGACGGATCGGGACTCGATCTGCTGGCGACGCTCCGACAGGAGGGGATCGGCACGCCGACGCTGATCCTGACCGCGCTCGGGAGCGTGGAAGACCGCGTCCGCGGGCTCGAAAGCGGCGGCGACGACTACATGGTCAAACCTTTCGCCTTCGCCGAACTGCTCGCGAGATTGCAGGCGCTCTGCCGTCGGGCGGGCGAGCGACCGGCCATGCAGCGTGCGTTCGGTTCGGTCAATCTCGACCTCGCCTCGCGACGCGTGACTCGCGAGGGGAAGGAGATCGATCTCTCCCCTACGGAATTCACGATCCTGGAGTTTCTGATGCGGCATCGCGGAAGCGTCGTGACACGGAAGATGCTCAGCGAACAGGTCTGGGGCGAGGACTGGGAAGGGATGTCGAACCTGATCGAGGTTCACATCAACCATTTGCGGCGCAAACTCGATCGCGGTTTCACGGACTCGCTCATCGTGACCGTGCGGGGTCGAGGCTACGCTTTGAGAACCGACGCCTGAAACTCAGGCTACTTCGCCCACCGTTGCGATCCGTCCGCCGATGAAGCTGCTTCGCACTCTCCGATTTCGGCTGACGATGTGGAACGCGATCGCAGCCCTGGCGACCGCCGCGGCGGCGCTGGTCGGGATGCAGATCGGCGTACGACAGGCGTTGCAGCACGAGCTCGACCAGTTTCTGGTCGACGATTTGCAGGTCGTCGCGGACGCGTTGACGGCGGCGCCCACGTCGCCTGAATCTTCGCCGCTGACCGAATTGAAGGCCTGGTACCGTCACCCCAGGCATGGCCGGTTCGTCGCCATCTTCGACGAGCGCGGCGAGAAGCTGTGGGAGACGACCGACCATCCGCCGCCCGACCTGGTCATCGCGTCGCCGCGCGACGATACGCCCTTCTTCGCGGGCGACTATCGCATGATCCAGCGGAGCGTGACGAACTCCTCGGGTGCGACCTGGATCGTCCGCACCGGCATTCCGCTGGCGCCGTTGCGCGACGAGATCGCGAACGTCGATCTGCTTTCGTTGTTCGTCACCGCCTGCGTCGTACCGATCGCCCTGGCCATCGGCTGGTTCCTCGCCGGTCAGGTCACGCAGGTCATCGGAACGCTGACCGAGCAGGCGGCGGGGCTGCTACCCGTGCGAAGGGGCGAACGTCTGCCGGTGCGAGGGACCGGCGACGAATTCGACAAGATGGCGATCGAATTCAATCGGCTGTTCGATCGCGTGACTGCGGAACTCGAGCGGCGCGAAGACGTCCTGGCGCATGCGGCGCATGAGCTTCGCACGCCGCTCGCCGCGATCCGGAGCGCGGCCGAGGTATCGCTGGCGTCGCCGCGTAAGCTTGACGAATACGAGGCGACGCTGAGCGACGTGCTCGAAGAATGCGACACGCTGCAGGAACTGGTCGCGGCCCTGCTCGCGCTGTACGAAAGCGAAGCCGATCGGCTGCGGAACTTCGGCGATCGCGTCTCTCTCCACGCCCTGGTCGAGAAGACGGCGGCGGCCTTCCGTCCCGCGGCGGAATCGAGCGGCGTGCGACTGATCGCGACGACGTCGCCCGCCGTCATCGAGGGATCGGAGATCCGCCTGCGTCAGGCGCTCAACAACCTGCTCGACAACGCGCTCAAGCACGTCAGCGCCGGGGGTCGGATCGACCTGAAGATGACGACGACCGGAAACGGGAACGCCGTCGAGATCGCGGTGCAGGACGACGGCATCGGCATTCCGATCGAGGAGCAGCCGAAGATCTTCGATCGCTTCTATCGCGGCGCTTCCGATCGTCATGGCGATCGCGCGTCGAAAGGCTTCGGCCTCGGGCTCGCCCTCGTCCGGGCGATCGTCGAGTCGCACGGCGGAACGATTCGAGTCGAAAGCGATCCGGGAAAGGGCGCCTCGTTTCTGATCTCGCTCCCCCTCGCGAAGGGGGACGCCGGGCCAGGAGAGAACGATATCGAGGATACGCCGTAGCCTCCGGCCATGGCCCTGCGGATCCTCTTCTATCGATCGAACGCTGCGGAACGCTTGTCCCGGATGAAGGGCTATTAACCTTCGCGACGTACATACGGAATTTTCGCTCTTTCGAAGCAGCGCACGCCTGTTCCGACCGATGTTCGAAGCAGATCCGGAGCGACCGCTCCGGCAGAACTTCGATCGAACCGGTAAGACCCGCGCCCCCCGAACGATCGGCAGAGGCGACCGAGTCGTTACCGTCGTTCGATCCGGCTTCTGACCCTGCGCAGCGATGACCAAGAGCTTTCTGAGTGCGGCGCTTGTCGCGTGCCTCGCGACCGCGTTCGCGACAACGGCGTACGGCCAAAACTCGCCGCCCGTTCCTCCGGATCCCGATCAGGTCTACACGTCGGAAGTCGAGGCGCGACTGGCGGCCATGCAGGCGCAGATCGACGCGCTGCAGAGCGCAGCCGACGCCTCGCCTCCGATCGCCTACGCGGCCCCTGTCGGGCCGCCGGCGGAGTCGAAGTGGCCGACGGTGAAGCTGACCGGATTCTTTCAGGTCGATTCCGCCTGGTTCGACCAGTCGCCGAACAACATCGCCGCCGTCGGCGACGCGCCGGACGGAACCGACTTCCGCCGCGCACGGCTCGCAGCGGTCGGTCAGGCCTGGGAGAACGTCGGCTACTCCCTCGAGATGGACTTCGCCTTCCCGGGCCGACCGAGTTTCATGGACGTCTGGCTTGAGGTGCAGGATATCGGCGGAACGGGCAATACGGTGCGCGTCGGACAGTTCCGTCAGCCGTTCAGCTTCACCGGGATGACCAGCATCCGGGAGATCGTGTTCCTGGAGCGTCCGCTCCCGTTCGCGTTCCTCCCTTTCCGTCAGACCGGCGTGATGTCGTACGGCACGTTTCTGGACGAGATGGGAACGTACGCCGTCTCCGGCTTTCGCTACCCGGTCGATCCCTACGGCGGATCCGTCGGCGATAACGGCGGCTACGGACTCTCCACGCGCGAGACGATCCTGCTGTACGACTCCGATCGCAGCATCGTGCATCTCGGCGGCGGTTACGAGTATCTCGACCCGGCGAGCG
Organism: Lignipirellula cremea; assembly: GCF_056501455.1. Lineage (NCBI taxonomy): Bacteria > Pseudomonadati > Planctomycetota > Planctomycetia > Pirellulales > Pirellulaceae > Lignipirellula > Lignipirellula cremea. The sequence goes on along the minus strand of NZ_CM151415.1, from coordinate 1,129,995 downwards.
ATCAGGTGCAGTACCGCCAGACGCCGGAGATCTTCGTCAGCGAAACGGGCACCGCGCCGGTCGTTCCGCCCGGTCTGACGCAGATCCCGTTCTTCGTCGACACGGGCGTGCTGGACGTCGACGACGTGAACATGTTCAACGCGGAACTCGCCGCGTCGTACGGATCGTGGTACGCCACGGCGGAAGCCTTTCACCTCACGGTGAACCGGCCCGGCGGAGCGACGACCGCCGAGTTCACGGGCGCGTACGCGGAGACCGCCTGCCTGCTCACCGGGGAGCATCGTCCGTACAACCGCAAGGCAGGAGTGTTCGGCCGCGTCGATCCACTCTGTCCGGTCGGCAAATGTGGCGGTTGGGGAGCGTGGGAAGTCGCCGGACGCTGGTCGACGATCGACGTCACCGACGAAGATATCGACGGCGGTCGCCTGACGGATCTGACCGCGGGCGTGAATTGGTATCTGAACCGTTACACGAAGTTCCAGTTCAACTACATCCACGGCTTCCTCGACAGCCCCGTCAACGGCAGCAGCGAGGTCGACGTCTTCGCGGTACGCGGACAGCTAGACTTCTAGGCTCTCGCGCCCGATCTCGTTCTGCCGACACGAGCGCCGCCGTACCAGACTCGCGCGACAGGCTGCATAGGGAAGTTCCTGCAGCCTGTCGCCACGAACGGATGGCGAGAGAGGGCGAGCGCTTGCGAGCGTGCGCAGCTCAGTGGTTCGTTCGGATCGGATGATGCGCGGTCGGATGCGCTTCGGAGCGGTGGGCCGCCACTTCATGGGGCACGAACGAAGGAGCCACCTTCACGATCGCGGCGCAAAGAGCGCCCGGAGCGAAGCAGACGATCATGACGGCGCAGGCGACGCCGAAGGCAGCGAGTTGACGACGCATGGTAAGCACGTCTCCTTGTAACGCGAAGCCGCGACGGGATGCCCTTCCGTAAGGACGATCGTCCCGTCAGTTGCGGCGGAGACGTCAGGACGAGTCTCCCTGGTCACTATCGAGCGTGCGACAAGAAGACGCTACGGCGAAATGGTGAAAAGCGCTTCAGCTTAAGGAGACATAAGGTTTGGCGTTAAGGAGTCGCAAGGTTTCGCGACGCATCGGGGCGTAACGCTCCGGGCATACGCGTCCGGGATCGTAAGACGCCGCGGCGCGGGCGAGCGGGAGTAGAATGATCCGCGTCCTATCCGCTGACTCCGCACCGATCCGTCCATGACCGACACGCCGACCCGACGCCAGAAGATCGAAGCGATGCTCCTCGACGAGCCGAAGGATCTGTTCCTCCGCTACGCGCTCGCCATCGAGATGGCGAAGGAGGGAGAGATCGAGCCGGCGGTCGAGAAGCTGGCGGAACTGCAGCGCGAGACTCCGCCTTATATTCCAGCCTTCTTCAAGGCCGGTCAGATCCTGGCCGATGCCGACGAGATTTCGCGATCGCGCGCCGTCCTTCGCGCGGGCGTCGAAGAAGCCCGCGTACAAGGCGACCACCACGCCGCAGGCGAGATGAGCGAGTTGCTGGCCGACCTCGGCGCCCATGGCGCGTGACGAGCGGTCGTCTCGCAGGTCAGGCATCGCCTGACGGCTACTTCGATTCGCGTCCTCGCTCGATCGACTCGCCGCCGCATCGACGCACTGACTCAGGCTCGATCCGTCCTGCGATAGCCGTCAGGCAGTGCCTGACCTACTAGTCGACCAAGCCTTATTCGTCAGGCGTTGGGGTAGAGATGTTTGAGTTTGACGCGAGCGTCGTCCGTCGTGAAGCGCCAGGTCGCAGCCTGACGCAGGCGGTTGCGTTCGCGCTGCCAGACGGCCATCGCTTCGTCCATCTCGGCCGCGCTTTCGAAGCGTCGCCCGACGCACTGCCGCGTCAGGACGGAAAGCTCGAACTCGGCCATGTTGAGCCAGCTGCCGTTCTTGGGCGTGTAGACGATCCGCAGGCGCTGGGCCAGGCGATGCGCCCGCTCGGCGTCGAAGGCATGGTACAGGCTCGCGACGTCGTGCGTGTTGAGGTTGTCGCAGACCAGCGTGACGAGTTCGGCCCGGGGATAGTCCCGCTCGAGCAGCTCGGCGACTTCTTCGGCCCAGTCGACTCGCGTTCGACCGTCGCGACCGGAGACGCGACGCCAGCCGCCGACGGGATCGAAGAACAAGAAGATCGACCGCACGCCGCGGCGCTCGTAGTGATGGTCCTCGCGGCGGGGCTGGCCCGGCGTCATCGGCAGCGACGGCTCGACGTCGGCCAGGATCTGCTTGGCCGCCTCGTCCATGCAGATCAGCACGTGCTCGTCGTCGAACGATTCGGCGTAGACGTCGAGCAGCTTCTCCATGCGGGCGACGAAGCGGGCGAGATCCTTCTCCGGGATGCAGAAGCGCCGCGTCCGCCAGGGCTGCAGCCTGTTTTTTTGAGCGTCTGGCGAACCGTCTCTTCGGAGACCTTCGTCACGATCGACAGCCGCATCGCCTCGTCGGCCAGAAGCTGCATCGTCCAGGCCTTGCGTCCGCCGGGCGGCGTCGAGCAGGCCAGCAGAACGAGCTTCGCTTCGGAGCGACCGTCGAAGATCGGCTGGACGCCGGGAGCCGAGCGGGCCTTCCGTTCGATCGCCGCGGCGACGTTTCCTTCGCGGACGAAGGCTTGCCGAATCCGGCAGACCTGCCGCTCGGAGAGCCCCACGATCTCGGCGATCGTGCCGTCGGTGCGACGACCGTCGACGTGCTCGCGATCGGACAGGAGCAGGATCCTCGTCCGGCGAACTTTCGCCGCCGGCGAGTCCCCTTTGCGGACGAACGCCGCGAGCTCCGCCCGGGTCTCAGGCGTCAGACGAACTTCCAGCTTTTCGTTCGTTGCCGGCATCCCTGCCTCCGCGAAAATCGAAAACGATCCCTCGACTCCCTCCGCGAAATCAGGTTAACCTCCGCCTGACGAATAAAGCCAGGTCGACTACTACGAAGTAAAGCCGTCGCCTGCGCTTCACCCCGTCGCCGGCGTGAGATCGTAGTCGTACAGGCGATAGGTCTTCGTCCGTTTGGCGCCGCCCCCTTCGAGCGCGCCGCGGCTCTGGCGGTTGGACTCCAGCACCCAGGAGAACTCGCCCTCTTCGATCGCTCCGTAGCCCAGCACGTCGGGCAGCAACCGCGCCATCAGCGCAATGCCGATGCCCCAGCGCTGATACTCGGGCGTGACGTTCGCGCTCACGATCCGGACGCGCTTGATCTTTCGTTTGCTGTTGAGCAGGCGGATGAAGCCGAAGGGAAAGAGCCGTCCGTCGATCTGCTTGATGACTGGGTTGAAATCCAGGATGCCGAGCGCGGCGCCGATCGGCTTGCCGTCGACCTCGGCGATCGACGTCATCTCCGGAACGAGTAGGCGCTTGAGACCTTTGGCCGAGGCGGTCACCTCCGCTTCGGACATCGGCGTGAAGCCCCACGTTCCCTGCAGCGAGACGTTGTAGAGGTTCAGGAAAGTCCGCACGTCCTGCTCGAACCGGCGGGGCTCCATCTTGCGAAGCTTGATGTTGAAGCGCCGGATCGATTCGTTCACCACGAAGTCGAGTTTCTTGTTCAGCGACCCGAGCATGTCGACATGCCCGTAGTAAGCGTAGAGATCCTGCGTCTTCTTCCAGCCGAACTGGTCCCAGAGCCCCTCGTACCAGGGCGGGTTGTAGGTCATCAGGAACGTGGGGGGCTCGTCGAAGCCCTCGACCAGCAGGCCGATCTCGTAATTGAGGGACGGGTTGCAGGGACCTCGCATGGCGTCCATTCCCTGCTCCCGCAGCCATTCCGCCGCGGCCGTGAACAGGGCGTTCGAGATCTCCGGATCGTTCTCCGATTCGAAGAAGCCGACGAAGCCCCGCTTCTCCTTGTAGCGTTCGTTGTGGACGGGGTTCACCAGCGCGAGCAAGCGGCCCACCGGCTTCCCGTCGCGGAGCGCCACGAAAGGCTTCCGCGAGGCGACGGCGAAGAAGGGATCCTTGACGTAGCCGGTGACCTCCTTCTGCCTGCCTCGCAGCGGCGGAACCCAGTTCGGATCGTCCTGATATAATCGCCACGGCAGTTCCAGAAACGCCTTGCCGAGGCGTCTGGTATCCGCGACGACGACTTCCGTTCCGGCCACTGGGCGCTCCTGATCGACGGGAATGCTCGCTCGCGGCGGCTCGCAGGCCGCAAGATCGAACCAGTTTGCCGGCTCGACCGAATCTCGGCAATCCAAGGAGGGGCGCAGATGCGAGTTTCAGTCACGGGCGGAACCGGACTTCTGGGCAACAACGTCATCCGCCAGGCCCTCCAGCGGGGGTGGCAGGTCGTCGCCGCCGTCCGGTCGGAGACGGCTGGCCCGACGTTTCAGGGACTGAACGTCGAGTTCCGCAAGAGCGATCTCTCAGACGCGGCTTCGCTGCCTGCCCTGGCGGAGGGGGTCGACGCGATCATCCACTGTGCCGGGTTCATCCACATCGGCTGGACGAAGCTAGACGAGTCCCGGCGGATCAACGTGCAGGGAACCGCCGCGCTCGCCCGCGCGGCGCGGGAACGGAATGTGCCGCTGGTCCACGTCTCGACGGTCAACACGCTCGGGCGAAAGAGCATCGAGGACCCCGCCGACGAGACCACGAAGCTGGAGGACTTCGTCGCCTGCTCTTATGTGGTGACCAAGCGCGAAGCCGAAGACGCGATCAGGGCCGAACAGCCGCAGGGCCTCCGCGCGACGATCGTCTATCCCGGCTTCATGCTGGGGCCGTACGACTGGAAGCCGTCCTCGGGCAAGATGATGCTCGAAACGCTGCAGAAGAAGCCGCTCGTCTATCCGACCGGCGGATGCAGCGTCTGCGACGCCCGGGACGTCGCCGACGGAACGCTGGCGATCGTCGAGAAGGGAATCTGGAACGACGACTTCTGCCTGGCCGGCTACAACGTTTCCTATCGCGATCTCTGGAGTCGCTTCGCCGAGCTGGGCGGCCACCGCAAGCCCGTCTGGCCGATCGGCCCCGCGATCCGCGCGATCGGGTCGTGGCATTACGACCGGATCGCGAAAAAATCGGGCGACGAGTCGGAGATCAACTCCGCCGCGATCGCGATGGGCTCGCAGTGTCACTGCTATTCGAGCGACAAGGCGAAGCGGGCGTTCGGCTATTCTAATCGCCCGATCGACCAGACGTTGAACGAAACTTACGCCTGGTTCCGCGAGAACGGCTACTTCGCGCGGTACGGCATACGACGGCGCTAAGCGTCGCGGTCTTGGCGATCGAGGGGCGAATTCTCCACGGTCTTCGCTGCGGCGGGCGCTTCGCATCCGGCGAGCATCAGATCGGCGAGGTCGCGCGACATGGCGTCCGACGACTGCGACAGCGCGTCGAAGACTCCCTGCTGATCGGCGACGGACCGATTCTGGCCGAGCTTGAACTTCCCCTCGATCCGCGTGACGCGAATCTCGAAGGCGACGATCGCGCGAATCAGGCCGTCGCGATACTCCGCCGGAAGCTCGCCGTTCCAGGGGGGATCGAAGCTTGCCTCATACCGGGCGACCGTCCGACTCAGCAGCTCGATCGTACGCTCGTGATCTTCGATGATCGTCGGCACGCCGTAGGCGTGAACCGCGGCGTAGTTCCAGGTCGGAACGGCAGGCTCCGTCGCGTACCACGCGGGCGAGACGTAGGCATGCGGACCCTGAAAGATCGTCAAGGTCTCGACGCCGGTCGCGAACTGACGCCATTGCGGATTCGCCCGGGCCATATGGGCGATCAGCGTCCCGTTCGCGCCGCGCTCGGGATCGAACAGCATCGGAAGGTGGCTCGCGAACGGCGCCGCGCCGTCGGACGTAATCAGCGTCGCGAAGCCATGCCGATCGATGAACGCCGCGAGCTTGGCGAAATCCTCGACGCGAAACGCGGACGGTACGTACATGGCGCCTTGCGACTCGATCCGGCTTATCGAAATCGGGCAAGCGTTCATGGACGCTCGCCTGCGGATCGATTAGAGCGCCTGCGCGCTCGCACGGTTCAGACGCAGCGCCCCGCGCCTGCATCGCTCGCTCATCGGCATCGGCCCTGGGTCGCGACGATCACGAAGCCGTGGCGCCGACGGCCTCTTCCGTCGCGGGATCCTTCGATTCGACAGGCGGAGCCGGCGCGAGTTCGATCTCCGTCAGTTCGCGACCCGCGGCCCAGCCGACGCTGATCGGAATCAGCTCGTTCGGTCCGCCGGTCTTTTCCGGATGGCAACTGATGCAGAGCACGCGACCCTCTCCGTACGTCGCGCGGGCTAGCGCCGTCGTGCCGATCATCACGCCGGTGGGAGCGCCTTTCTTCGCGATCTCGCTCGCGTAGAGGGCGAGGGGTTCGTAAGCCGGGAGGTCCGACTTATTGTCCGGCACGAGCAGCGGTCCCTGTCCGTAGTAGACGCCGATTTCTTCCTGCGTCTTGCCGAACGCCTCCTTGCCGGGCTGCGTGAACTTCAGGACCACGTCCCCCGTTCCGCGGGCCCAATGTTCGCGATCGAACACCTGAGCGTTGATCAGATGAAGCGACCAGTCGTAGTGACTGCTGGCCAGATAGCTGCCCGCGCAGATGCCGACGTAGCCGCCGCCGTTCCGCACGAAGTCCTTCACGATCTCGCGACCGCTCTCCTCCAGGTTCTTCGCCTGCAGGCTTCCCGATCCGCCGGGCACGATCAGGACGTCGGCCTCCTTCAGCGCTCCGTCGCGGATCTCCTGCGGCGAGACGCGGACGCAGCGGAAGCCGGTCTCCTCCGTCAGAATCCTCAGAAGGTTCTTCGGCCCGCCGGCGGAACCGTCCGAGTGATCATAGATCGCGACGCGAACCACGTCGCCAGCGAACGCGGAGAGGCTGAACGCGAGGAACAGAACCGCGAACGACGCGGCGTGCAGCAGGGGTCGGATCATGAGGCTTTCAGCGGGAAAAATGCGGCAGGAGCGCTAACGATTCGCACAGTGGGAGTCATCAGGTCGACCGGAACATCGGACCGTCGACTACGGCAGGTTCACGGCGGCGCCGTCCGCGCGATCGGACAGGGCGTTAAGGACGATCGCCTCGGTCGTTTCGGGCACCGATCGGACAGAGCCGTCGCCGTAAGCGAATTGCACGACTCTACCCGAGTGGAAGCTGTTGAAGGCGAACGCATTGGTTCCGTACAGCTTATGCGGGTCCAGCCCGTTGAGCGTTTGCATGTTCGCTACGTACCCGGTCCCCTGGGCGTAGCCGACCCAGATACCTCCGCTGTACGTGACGGTCTTGTTCAGGCCGCGGTGACGGTCGCCGACGAAGACCGTATTGCTCAGCCCGTCGGTGACCGACGCCATCTTCACGGCGCTGTTCCGACCGAAGATGCCGGTATTCGCCTTGGTCGTCTGACCGTTGAGCGTGCCGCTGGGATGAGCTGCGGTGGAGACTGCCGTTCCGAAGACGGCGCAGTAGCTCGACGACGCGAAGCTGTTTCGCGAAGCGTTCAGATCATCCGTCGGATCGCTGGGGCACCGATAGGAACTGATCGGAATCTCCGCGAGCGAGCGAAACGCGGGCGTATCGAGGCAGTTGTTCTGCGCCGGGTTCAATTGATCGAAGAGGGGCGACTCCTCGATGAACGGCAGCAGCGACGTCTGCCAGCCCCATCCGGGGACGCCGATCGTCGTTCCGTCCCAGTAGTAGGCCGCCGGAAAGACTTTGTTCGTGTCGTGATAGTTATGCAGCGACAGGCCGATCTGCTTGAGATTGTTACCGCACGACATGCGGTTCGCCGCCTCCCGCGCTGCCTGGACGGCAGGCAGAAGCAAAGCGACCAGCACGCCGATGATCGCGATGACGACCAGCAGTTCGACGAGCGTGAATCCGGAACGACGGAGAGAAAGACGCATGAATCAGGCCTGGGAACGAAGTGTCGCGAACGGAGGAAGACGACGAAACGCATACGCGTTCGGAAGAAGATCACTCCTGATAAAACGAGCGCTCGGCGGGATCGATCGGGGCCTCGATGATCTCGATCGCTTTGGGATCGCCCGGGGACAAGGTCATGTCCTCCTGCGACTGCTGGGTATGGGAAGTCGCGACCCGATTCTCCGGAACGCCGGCGCCGACGCCGCCGTCGCATCCGAGCGAGACGAGCGCCGCGAGGGCGACGATAGGAATCAGGACGAAGCGAGCGGCGTCAGAGAAAACGCGATGCATCGGATGGCGAACGTCTCGAGGACGCAGGAGAGTCAGAGAATCATCGACCGCAGAAGGGACGGCCGCCGTCGAACGATCTGCGTTACGGCAACGTGACGGAAGCTCCGTCCGCACGGTCGGCGATGGCGTTCAGAACGGCGTCTTCGATCGTCGCGGGAAGCGGACGGACGGATCCGTCGCCGAAGAGGAACTGCACGATGCCGCCCGAGTGAAAGCTGTTGAACGAGTAGCTGTTCGTGCCGAACAGCTTGTAGGTCGTCGTGCCGCTGAGCGTCTGCTGCGTGGTCACGTTGCCGGTGCTGGGAGGCAGCCCGACCCAGATGCCGCCGTTGTAAGTGATGCCCTTGATCAGGCCCGCGTGACGGTCGCCCACCAGCGCCGTGTTGCTCAGGCCGTCCGTGATCTGAGCGAACCGCGTGTCGCTGTTCGGACCGAACACGCCCGTTTCGCCGTCCGGTCGGCTGCCGTAGACGAGCGCGCCCGAACTCGGAGCCGCCTGCGTGTTGCGCGAGCCGAAGATGGCGCAGTAGCTCGACGAACCGTGATTCTTCCGCACGGCGTTGATCTCTTCGCTGGGATCGGAAGGACAGCGGAACCCGGCGACGCGAGTCTGGGACTTCACGCGAAAGGGGTCGGTGTCTTCGGTCTTGTTGACGGTCGGGTCGAGCAGGTCGAACAGCGGACCCTGTTCCATGAACGGCATGATCGAGACCTGCCAGCCCCAGCCCGGATTGCCGAACGCGTTGTTCGTCAGATCCTTGAACCGGTAGTACGAGGCCGGCAGAACTTTGTGCGTGTCGTGATAGTTATGGAACGCGATGCCGAACTGCTTCAGGTTGTTGCTGCACTCCGAGCGACGTGCGGCTTCCCGCGCCGCCTGAACCGCAGGCAGCAGGAGCGCGACGAGCACGCCGATGATGGCGATCACCACTAGCAGCTCGACCAGGGTGAAACCGGAACGGTACGACTTGAATGACACCGGAGAAAACTCCACGAAACGCTTCGCACGAAGCTACGACGGTCCCGTCGCGCTTCGCAGGCGAACAAAGGAATGAGACTGAGCGGCGGGAACGATCGAGTTCAGCGACCGAACGTCATGAGCTCGTCGTCGCGGGAGAAAGATCCTCGACGAGGCTCTCGAGCGCTGCCCGAGCCTGTCGGGTCATCTCGCAGTGGAAGGCGTAGATCTCTTCGTCGCCGGGAGTCGTCGAGCGCCAGGCAGCGAGCTTCTCCTGCGTCAGGCGAACGATCTCGTCTTCGACGCTCCAGGTGCGTCGATAGATTTCATTCAGACGTTCGGCGTCGATCGCTTCGCCGTCCTCGCTGTAGCAGGCGTCGCGCAGTTCGCGGGCTTGCGAACAGAGTTCGCTGACGCGCTCGCCGTCGAGTTCCGGAGCGACGCCGCGCGACGTCGGCCAGCAGGGAATCGCGATCGAGAACGTCGGATCGCCGAGGAAGGTCCACATCGTCGTGAGCTGCGGCGCTTCGCCCGGCAGCACGCCGTGGAACACGGCCGCAGAGACGGTGGTCTTCCGGCTGATCGTGTTCGCAGTGGCGATCCGCTTCGGAGCTTCGCCGCCCGCGGCGTTCACCGTCCCCGGAACCGGACGCCCCTGATCGTCGGCCAGATCGCGAGCGCACTTGCGCAGGAAATACTCGATCGCGAGTCCGCCTTCCGTCTGCTTGCCCCGTTCGAGCAGGCTGCACGCGCGGGCATATCGTTCCGCGGAGTAAGTTTTGGCGAGGTCCTCGGAATCAGGATCGCCGTCGAAGCCATTCGCGGTCATCGAAAAATTGGATCGCACGAGGTAGCCCCGCTCCGTCGCCTGGTCGTCGGCGTCGAAGCGGACGTGCGACTTGGATCCGATCTCGAAGAGCGAGGAGCCGCCCTTCGCGTCGATAACGCCGATGTTGGCGACGGTCGTTCGCTTTCCGTCGGTCCGCTCACAGAGGTCGGCGAACTCTTCGACCGTGGCGCAGGTCTTCAGCGCGAGCAGCATGAAGCCGCCGTTGCCCGGCCCCGTCGTTTTTTCCTTGATGCCGAGGTCGTTGCTGACGGAGTTCTCGATGCAGAACCCTGCGGCGTTCACGCCCATCCAGATCGAGCCGCTGGCCCCGGCGTTCGCGACAGCCACGATCGGATACTTGCCGTCGCCGATGAAGATGACTTCGTTATCGCGCTGCTTCGTATCGCGATTCTTCCACAGCAGCGGCCGCCCGTCGACAGTCGCGACCCCGCTGACGACGGCCGTCGTACAACCCTGAGTCTGCGGGATCGCCGGCTGAACGGAATGAGCCAGCAGAGCCAGCCCGATAGCCAGGACGCGACGGATATTCGAATTCATCAGGGAGAGCGAGCGGAGGCGGGAGTGGGCCGGCGGGATCCTAAGCGGCACCGGAAAAACTACGAATGCAAGCAACGTGCCAACTCAACCATCGGGAAACTCTGCCCCGCACACACTGCGGCGCTTCCGTTCAGAAAATCAGTAAAGATTTCTTAACGAGTCACCGACAGAGGTGATCGGCGCCGAAAACCAAGGCGTCGCCGCTTAACGAATACGCAAAGCGATGCTCATGCATTGCACTTTTAAACGCCTCTCGCAGTGGAGAATCGAATCGCAGGGGGGCCGATTATGAACTTAGGCCTGCGAACCTCTCGGTCGGGGGGTGGCCCCGAATCGAGTTCGGCCGAATTGCCAGGCGAGGTCCGCCGGACCTGACAGGGCTCGGAAGTCGGAATCGCCAGCGGCGAGTTACCCTTCATTAGTTCCATAGCCGACGCGGTACCCGGCCATCGAGTTCAGGAGGGCGCCGGACCTCGTCCGCGGTTCTAATCGTTCGACGCCTCTTCCTCCTGTTGCCGCCGCGATGAACGCTCTCCTTCGCATCTACGGACTGTCCGCTCTAGGTCTCCTCGCCTGTTTCTGCGGACAGGTCGACTCCGCCGTCGCCGACACGGGCGAACGGCCCAACGTCATTCTGATCGTCACCGATGACCAGGGGTACGGCGACCTCGGCTGCCACGGCAACCCGGTCCTTCGCACGCCGCATCTCGATACGCTCGCCCGAGATAGCTTTCGGCTGACGAACTTCCACGTCGACCCGACCTGCGCGGAGACCCGCTCGGCGCTGATGACGGGACGCTACTCCGCCCGCGTCGGCGTCTGGCACACGATCCGCGGTCGATCGCTGCTCCGCGAAGACGAGACGACGCTGGGCCAGATCTTTCGGGCGAACGGCTACGCGACGGCGGCGTTCGGCAAGTGGCACCTAGGCGACAACTATCCGCTTCGACCGCAGGACCGGGGCTTCGGGCGATCCGTAATTCATGGCGGCGGCGGAGTCGGTCAGACGCCGGATGTCTGGGGGAACGACTACTTCGACGACACGTACCTCGTCGACGGCGAACCGCAGCCGCAGCAGGGCTACTGCACCGACGTCTTCTTCCGGCATGCGATCGACTTCGTTCGCGAAGCGGGCGACGAACCCTTCTTCTGTTATTTGGCGACCAACGCGGCGCATGGTCCGTATCGCGTCGCGCCGGAGTATGCCGCTCCCTACCTGAAGGCGGGCGTGCCGCAGCCGGCGGCGAACTTCTACGGCATGATCGCGAACATCGACGAGAACGTCGGCAAGCTGCGCGAGGAACTGGATCGGCTCGGCCTGGCGGAGAACACGATCCTGATCTTCATGACCGACAACGGCACCGCGGCCGGCGTCGCCCCGCGAGCGAAGGCGGGCGAGTGGCAAGGCTTCAACGCCGGCATGCGGGGACAGAAGGGATCGGAGTACGACGGCGGGCATCGCGTTCCTTGTTTCATTCATGCCCCGTCGCTCGACCTCGCCGTCGATCAGGAGTCGGCGACGCTGGCCGCGCATCTCGATCTGGCGCCGACGCTGGCCGAGCTGTGCGGGCTTGAATTGCCGGCTGGGACGAAGCTGTTCGACGGCACGAGTCTCGCCGGCATGCTCCGCGGCGAAGAGCCGTCGCCCGCGCTGACCGACCGCATCCTGTTCGTCCATTCGCAGCGGCGTGCGATGCCGCAGAAGTGGCACAAGACCAGCGTCATGCAGGGCTCGCTCAGGCTGGTCGACGACGCGGAACTTTACGACGTCGCCGTCGATCCGGGGCAGAAGAGTAACCTGATCGAAGCTCGCCCGGACGATGCCAGCTGGCTGCGCAGGGTGTACGACGGGATCTGGATCGATGTGTCGACGCAGTTCGACGAACCCGTTCGCATCGTGCTCGGCTCGAACGCCGCGCCCTCGCAGACGCTGACCTGCCATGACTGGCATACGAGCGATGACGAACCGCAACCTCCCTGGGATCAGAGCCTGGTCGCCAAGAACCCGGCGCAGAACGGTTATTGGACGGTCCGCGTCGCGACGCCCGGTCTCTACCGCGTGCGACTTCGCCTGCGTCCGCCCGGCGTGAAGGAGCCTATTCCCGCAGGGCAGGCGACGCTGAAAGTCGGCGCCCCCGAGCGAACGCAGGCGATTACGGAGCCGACGGAGGAGGTCGTCTTCGAGGTTCCGCTCGAACAGGGCGATGCGGAATTATCGTCGACGCTGAAGGATGCCGCGAACGGCGAATCGCGCGGCGCCTACTTCGTGGTCGTCGAGTTACTGGAAGCGACTGCTGCAACGAGTCCGGAACCCGCGCCGCTGAAGCGCTTCCAGGCGAGTCGTCCGGTCATGGGCGTGGTCTTCAAGATCGACGCCTACGCGGAGAATCTGGAAGTCGCGGAACCTGCCTTCGAAGCCGCCTTCGCCCGGGTGCGGGAGATCGACCGCATCGCGAGCGACTACGATCCGCAGAGCGAACTCCGCAAGCTGACGCTGAACCCCGTCGGTCAACCGGTCGAAGTCAGCCCGACGCTGTTCACGCTCCTGCAGCGGTCGCTCGAAATCTCGCGGGCGTCCGGCGGGCGCTTCGATCCGACGCTCGGTCCGCTGACGACGCTCTGGCGGAAGGCGCGGAAGTCGAAGACGCTCCCCAGCGAGACGGAACTTAAAGAGGCGCTCGCCCGCTCCGGCGTCCGCCATCTGACGCTCGACGAGGAAACGCGAACCGCGACGCTAGGCGTCGAGAACATGCTTCTCGACCTCGGCGGCATCGCCAAGGGTTATGCCGCCGACGAGGCGTTACGGATCCTGCGCGATCAGGGACTGACGCGCGCCGTCGTCGCGGCCAGCGGCGACCTGGCGATCGGCGACCCGCCGCCCGATGCGGAAGGCTGGCGCGTCGGCATCGCCACGCTGGAGGTCGAGGAGCAGCCGAGCGAGTACCTGGCGCTCTCGAACTGCGGCGTCTCCACGTCAGGCGACGCGCGGCAGTTCGTCGAGATCGACGGTCGACGCTACTCCCACATCGTCGATCCGGAAACAGGCCTCGGCCTGTCGCTTCGCAGCGGCGTCACCGTCGTCGCGCCGGACGACACGACCGCCGACGCCTGGGCCAGCGCCCTCTCCGTCGCCGGTCCGGAGCATGCCGCGAACCTGCTGCAGGGATTCGAAGGCGTCTTCGCTCGCGTGGTCTATGCGTTGCCCGATAACGAAACGGCGGTCGCCGAACTCGTCACGCCGGGGTTCCCGGAAGTCCGGCATCTCCAAGCCAATGACCGTTCTTCAAATTTGCCTTAAATATGATCCTCACTCCATTCCAAGATTCGCTAAGGCGTCTTATGCGTAGTCGGAGGCTGGGATGCAACGAAGAGGGCGAAGCAGCGCTTCGCATGCTTAAGCGCCTGACTGGTCAAGACTTCGGATACGATGTCGAAAAGTGGCGAGAGTGGGGAATTCGCACCCGGAAGTTGCAGATCCGCATTTCGAAGGGGGCGATTCTTAGACTTCCCTCCTGAAGATCGCGATGCACTTTTCATACGGGGGCTTAGAGAGCTTGCCGCCTCGCAATCCGTAGTAGCCGAAGTGCTCCGGCCAGTCGCCGCTGTCGAGTTCCTGCGTCTGGATCTCCCACCAGGACCACCGATTGACCTTGGCAGACCTGATTAGTTCCAAGGCTTTCTCAATGCCGGTGCAGGTGAAGAAGACCATTTCATCCGCTCGGCAGTAGTCCGGCGTGATTTCATGATGCAGCACGATGAAGATTCTCACTGCTGCATCCTTCGCGTGCGCCGCGTGCCACCCCTGATCACTTCCCCGCGAACGGGCGACGCACCGGTTCGTCCTCGCCCGGGAAGTCCTCCGGAATCGCCGTCGTGACTTTGCCGGTCGCGGCCCATTCGGCGCCGCGGACGAGCGTCGTGATGAAGCCGACGCATTCCTGCGAGTCGTTGCCGTGACCCATGGGCGTGTGGAAGACGCGGCCCTTGCCGTACTCGACGGTGAAGATCATCGGCTCGTGGCGACCTGAGCCCCCCTTCGTCGGATCGGCGTAAGCGGTGGCGAGCACCTGCGTATTGGCGGCAGGGCCGCGAAGGCGATCGTAGAGTTCGTCATTGACGTGCATCCATTCGGCCGGCATGCCTTTGGTGACGGGATGCTCGCCGTCGCGAACCCAGACGGTGAAGGGATGCTGGGCGCCGTGGCTCCCGCCCGAGCCTTTGGCTTCGTCGCGGACGATCTTGCCCTGCTCGTCGAAGTAGACGTACGGTCCGGTCCCCTCGTTGCGGCCGCCCCAGCCGCCCAGGCCGATGATCTCGTTGTACTCCTGCCACTTGCCGAAGGCGTTGTTGGCCGCATGCACGACGACGAACCCGCCGCCGTTCTGGACGTACTCGACGAAGCTCTTCTTCGTCGCCTCGGGCCACTCGGCGCCGTTGTAGTTGGAGACGACGACGTCGTACGCTGCGAACTCCGGCGCGAACTTCGGATCGGTCCCTTGCTTCGCCGTCGTGGCGACGTCGACCGTGAAGAGGCCCGACTCCTCCAGATAGGACTTCATCATCTGCGTCGTCTGGGGCCAGTTCCCGTGATTGTTCTGGCCGTCGACGATCAGGGCCTTCAGCTTCTCGGCAGCGAGCGCCGGGAAGGCGACCGCGAGCGACAGGAGCGTCAGAACGAAGAGGCGGCGAAGCATGAACGGCTCCGAAGTGGGGAGGGCGAAGGAGAAGCGTCGACGGGCAGAGCCTCGCCGGCGAGACCGTCAATGTACTTCGCGGCGACGCCGGGCGGAAACGATCGCCGATCGGTCCTGCTCTCTTGTAGGGCAGGCGCCCCGCCTGCCACGAAGCTGGCGCCCGGTGCGATGGCAGGCGAGGGCGCCTGCCCTACGGGAAGTGCGCGTCTGATAAATTACAGGTCGCTGGCCCGAACGGACTCCCTCTCGCGCGCATCATGTCCAAGACCCTCGTCGTCGCCACCCGCAACAAGCACAAGAAGAAGGAACTGCAGGATCTGCTCGGCCCGCGGGGCTGGACGGTGCGTTCCCTGGACGACGAACCTGCCGGTATCGAGGTCGAAGAGACGGGATCGACCTTTTCCGAGAACGCCCGGCTGAAAGCGACGCAGCAGGCGTTGGCGCTCAAAAAGTGGACGCTGGGCGAGGACAGCGGCCTGGAGGTCGAGTCGCTGAACGGCGCTCCTGGCGTCTATTCCGCGCGATTCGCAGGCGCCCACGGGAACGACGAAGCGAATAATGATCTGCTGCTGACGAAGCTCGACGGGATTCCGCCGGAGCGGCGGGGCGCCCGGTACGTCTGTGCCGCCGCCGTCTCCGATCCGCAGGGGAAGATCGTCGCCGAGGCGATCGGGTTCTGTCGCGGTCGCATCCTGACCGAGCGTCGGGGAGGCGCCGGGTTCGGATACGACCCGCTCTTTCTGATACGGGAGTACGGGCGAACGTTCGCCGAACTGGGCGACGAAGTGAAGGCCGTCCTGTCGCACCGAACGCGAGCGATCGAGCGGCTGCTGCCGATGCTCGAAAAGCTCGCCGTCGAGGGACGTTTCGTCGACTGAAGACTGTCGCATCTTGTAGGGCAGGCGCCCCGCCTGCCATGAAGCGTGTACCCACATCCACGGCAGGCGGGGCGCCTGCCTACGGGATTTCGCACGCCGGCGCACCCTCCGGCTAACGCATGAACGTCGCCATCGATCCGGTGCTGGACCCTGCCGAAGACTGGTCGCAGGAATCGCTGAAGCGCGAAGCGGACGAACTGCGCCTGCGCATTCTGCGGTTCAAGCAGGCGCTCGGTCGCTACTTCGTCGAGAAGCAGGAACTGGTCGACCTGATGACGGTCTGCGCCGTCGCCCAGGAGCCGCTGCTGATCGTCGGCCCTCCGGGGACGGCGAAGTCGGACCTTGTGCTCAAGTTCAAGGACGCCCTCGGCATCTCGGACGAGGACTACTTCGAATACATGCTCACGCGGTTCACCGAACCGTCGGAGATCATCGGCCCGATCGACATCAATCTTCTGCGGGAGGGTCGCTACCACCGCAAGGTGCAGGGGAAGCTGCCGACGTCGCGGCTCGCCTTTCTGGACGAGATCTTCAAGTCGAACTCGGCGATCCTGAACATCCTGCTGACGATTGTCAACGAACGGAAGTACTACCAGGAAGGACGGCCGGAGCCGGTGCGACTGCGGATTCTGTTCGCTGCCGCGAACGAGATTCCGGAGCATGGCGAACTGAGCGCGCTGAAGGATCGCTTCGTCCTCAAGGCGGAGAGCCTGCCGGTGCAGGATCGCCACTTCGACGCGTTGATCGACGCCGGCATCCGCTCGGAGGTTCATCGGGCGCTGCATCAGAAGCCCTGGGCGGAGGGGCTCTGCTCGCTGGAAGATCTGCTCAAGGCGAACCGGTATCTCGGATTCCTGTTCGCCCGGCGGGAGGAGAACGACAGCGGCGACGTCACCTCCGATCGCTCGCTCTTCTTCCCGGAAGCCGTCTTTCGCGATTACCGCCGGATCGTGAAGACGCTGGTTCGGGAGGACCGGCTGTTCATCTCCGACCGGAAACTCGTGAAGCTTTACAAGTTGCTCCGCACGCGGGCCTGGATCGAACGCGGCGGCACGGTGCAGACCGACGACCTGCGACTGCTGGCCTATCTCGGCGAATCGCCGGAAGAGATGCGGCTGCTTCGGACGAAGGTCCCGCAGCTCCTGGGCATCGCTTGACCGAGGCGCCTGACGTGTCCGACGCTTCCGCCGACGCGACGACTTCGCCTTCCGACCCGGTCGTCGACCGACTGCTGGCGAGTTGGCTCACCGTGGGCAGGCTCCAGGTGGCGGACGAAGCGTTCGACGCGACGCTCGGCTGCGCGATGGAATCGGCGGCGCAGGGGCACGCCATCCTGCCGCTGGGGGCGCTGGACGACCTGCGCACGCTGCTCGTCGAGGGGCCGACCGCCCGTCTGCCTGAACGGGCGAAGGACCTGCTCGACCCGGCGGAACTTCGGCGCTACGAAGACCGGCTGCTCGGGAAGCTGAGCATCGACGATTCGTTCGCGCGCGCGTCCGACGCCGTCGCTCGCTACGAGGAGCCTCGCAAGAGCCGTGCGATCGCCTTCGTCGCCGACCGGCTGCTCGATCGCCTGGGGATCGAGGGTCGTCAGGCGTCGCTCGCCGGGCTGAAGGGCGTGCGAATGCTGGAGCCCCAGCGACGCCGCGAACGGATGCAGGAACTGGCCGCCGCGATCGAGCGGGGCGAACTTGCGGCCGAAGACGATCTCGGCCGTATCGCCGACGCCGCACGGTCGCTCTCCGAGGCGCTCGGCGCGGAAGATCTGCTCGAACTGGAACGGGGGACGGCGGTCGAGAACTTCGGCCATCGGATCGCGTTTCGGCTGCTCGTGAGGACGATCGAGCGACTGGCGAAGTCGCTTCCCGACGCGCCGCCGAGGCGCCCGTCGGAGCGCCGTCGGGCGGCGACGAACCTGCTCGACGAGGATGCTTACCCGGTCGGAGGATATTCTTCGATCGCCACGCGAGGGAGCGTCGAAAGCCTGCTGCAGTCGCAACTCGCCTTCATGGATCCAGACGCGGCGGACCGACCCGATCTGTTCGACGTCCGGTTTTTGCGGGACGAGCTGTTCTATTACTCGCGGGATGAAAACCAGTTCTATCGCCCCCGGCAGACGTTCTGGTTCGTGCTTGACCGGCGGCTGCTCGATCAGACAGTGAAGCAGGAAGGTCTGCCGCTGGCGGGCGGACTCCTCGGCGTCGCGCTGGCGAGCGCACTGGCGCGAAGGCTGCTGGAGTGGCTGTCGAGCGACTCGCTGAAGTTCCGCTTCGTCTTCGTCGCCGACGAGGGGGAGCGTCCGTCCACGCTGGCGCAGAACCTGATCGGACTCTACTTTCGCGACCAGGTCGAGAACGGCACCGCCACGGTCGAGACCCTGACGCCGGACGATCTGCGGACGGCGATCGACCGGGAAAGCAGGGCGTCGCGATGCACGTGCCTTATGCTGTCCGACGCAATCGACGACGAACTTTCCGCCTACGCCAGCATCGACCGCCTGGCGGTTACGCCCGGGATGCTGACGCTTGCGCTCGATCGTAAGGCGGAGCAGACGTTCGCCGGCTTCGCTCACGATCGTTTCGCCGCCTGGACCGACGCCTACGCCGCGATTCTGCGGGAGTGGGCGGGCGAGGGCTAAGGCTTTGCCAAGCGCAGGCGAAGCATTCCGGGCGATCTCAGCGGATCGGCGGAGCGTCCGACGGGAGCGAGGCGAGACGACCGCCGCGGCTGGGAAGCTGAGCGAGGAAGCGCTGTGCCGGCTGGAAGTCGGGGCGGCTCTGGACCAGCGACAGCGCGACCGTTTCGGCGCTCGCGGCATCCCCGGCGAGAGCGTAGGTCTCCGCCAGATGGAGACGCGTCGATTCGTGCGATTCGCCACGTTCCACCGCGGCGGCGAGACACTCGATCGCTTCCGGGTACCGACCGATCGACTTGTTCACGAGGCCCCGCATGAGCAGCGCGGGCGTCGGCTCCGCATCGCGGGGATACTGGGCGGCCAGCGATTCGAGCGTGGCGAGCGCCCGCTGCGGTCGCTGATCTTCCATGTAAATCTGGGCGATGGTCATCTGCACGACGGGGAAGCGTTCCTGCAGCGCCATGGCGCGGTGGAGACTGGCGAGCGCCTCTTCGCGGCGACCCAGTTCCAGTTGCACGCGGCCTTGCAGTTCCCACGCCTCCGCCCGCTGGCGATCGGCCAGGATCGCCTGCTCGGCGAGGAGCGACGCACGATCGAGCTGGCCGGACTCGAAGTACATCCGCCCGAGTTCGAGCAACGTCTCCGGTTTGCCGCCGTCGCGTCGAACCACCTCGTGCAGGTGCAGGAAGGCTTCGTCGCTCTTGCCCTGGCGCCAGAGCGCGGCCGCGTAACTGCGACGGGCGTCGAGATCTTCGTCGCAGGTCGCGACGGCCTGCTGGAACAGGCCCTCGGCCCGGTCCGCGTCGCCCTTGTGTTCGGCGTCGAGCCCCTGCAGCGTCAGTTGCCGGGACTGGACGATGTCGCTCTTGACGAGCTTATCCTTCCACGGAAGGGAGCAGCCGGAACCCAGGCTCGACAGCGTCACGAGCGCCAGCAGCGGCAGCGAAACGGCCCGCGCGGCGCGAGACGCCGGCGCAGCGAACGAAGCGGCGGGCGGCACGGGAATCTTGCGATTCGGCGCGCAGCGACCGTCAGATGGGCTTCGTAGCGCTTCCATGCGGCGAGGCCGAAACGAATCGAACGAGAACGACCGACAGGTCATTCCCCGCGGCGAAGCGTTCGGGAGCGCATCGTCTGCGCGCCGACAGTTTCGCCAACGTCTTGTATCGGACGAGGAGGAGCGAACGTTTCGACAATTCGCCAGGGATGCTACTAACGTCCGCGTCGTTCTCGCTGCAAGATCGACTTCAGTCGATCAGGCGTGGAATTCATCGCGGGCGGTCGCATTCGTCGTTCTCGGAAGTTGTACGAAAAAGGCCGACGTCGGCTGGCGGGGGCGCGCGGTCGTCGTGGGCCAGTCGAGGGTCGAGTATCTAGAATTTCGACCGCGACGCCTGGGCCGGCGATTATCCCCGCCAAAGGAACGATACGCGCTGTCCACCTGAGAAGGCGACACTTTTCTTTCAGCCCTGCGGAGCGAACGACTTCGCGCGTCCCAGGCGAGCGGAGGGTGTGAGCCCTCCGTGTCCCTTATGCGACGCGGCGTCGGACGATTTCCCTGCGACGAAGAGTCTGTCGTGGCTTCGCTCGAAGGACGAGCCGAACCGAATCAGTCGCCGTGTCGTCCGCTTCGGCATGCGGTTCCTGAGAAGTCGGAACGGCAGATCGCTCGCGCTGCTGATGCGCCGCGGCATAACTGCGGGCCCAGCAGCACCCCCCCAGGAACACGCCGATCATCAGGTCGTCCATCAGTCCGTACAGCGTGAGCGACCCGACCGCGGCGGCCAGTCCGAAGGCCTTCATCGCCAGGTAGTTCGGCACGTCGATCCAGCCGTCGATTTCGACCTCCTTAGCGAACGTCAGCGACCCGATGACGACCGCGAAGAAGAATAGTCCGACGACTCCGTATCGCAGCAGCATGGCGCCCGGCGTGAAGTGGACGGAGTGCTTCACGAATTTTCCCGTATCCCGGTTGGCGACTTCGTCTTCGAAGGTGGCGCCATGACCGAACCCGAACAGGACCGTCGCCGCCCCGGCGTCGAAGACCTGGTTCAAGACGATCTCCACCTCGCGAACTCGCGTCGATCCTTCGCCGATCGATTGGGAGATGTCCGTGTTCACGATCCGCTGGAATAGGCGTTCACTGAGATGCGACCAGAGACCGGTGGCGCCGAAAAGGCTGACCCCGGCGATCAGGACCAGCACGTACAGGGTCGGTCGCCCCAGCAGGTGGAAGTAGGACCGCAGGCCCATGTAGGCGACGATGACGCCCCCGCCTGCCAGGACCGTTCGACGCTGCCCGAGCAGGACGATCCCTGCCGCGAGGATGGTCCACACCAGAAACCGCTCCGCGACTTCCGGACGAGCGCGGCAGTATTTGCTGAGGAAGTAACAAAGCGGAAAGAGATCGATCACCTCGCCGTAATAGAAGCTGAACGATCCGCGGTAAAAGAGCATGTAGATCAGCAGCTTGACCCCTTGATACGCCAGCAGGGCCAGAGCCGTTCTCCGAAGAAACTGGTCGAAGCTCTTGGGCGGGTCGAGCCAGACCCAGATGAATCCCGCCGGCAGGAAGGTGAGTTTCACCAGGTCGTTCACGACGTACGGATCGTCGATCTGCTGATACAGGACCGCGCAGATCAGGCCCTGGACGCCGATCCAGGCGAAGACGATCGTCGTCCAGCTTCTCGCCAGAAGGTGTACCCCGCCGATCCCTGCCAGCGCCAGGAACGGTAGCAGCGCGATCGTATAGGCGATGAACGCGAAGCGAAGGCTATCGCCCCGCATCCAGTCGAAAATGATCCGGCAGTCGTACCAGACGCACCGGCTGGCGAAGACGACCACCAGGAGCGTGAGCCAGAAACCGGCCCAGGCCGACAGTTGCGGCGCCGGCAGCGCACGCAGGCCGCGAAGCGTCGCCGCGACCTGCCGGCGCGACGAAGAAGGCACGTCGAACGCGGAACTCATGCGGCTGCCCTCGCATGTCGATCTTCGCCTGCATCCGTCGCGGGGTCGTCCGTCGTCGCCTCCGGAGCCCTCATCGGGAACGACGCCCTCGCGACGAAGTAGCTTCCGACGGCGAGCAGCGCCAGGTAGACGAAGGATCGCACCAGCAGGGCACCCGCGACGCCTTCGAGGCCGAACCAGCCGAGGCCCGTCGCGCAAGCGCCGACATGCACGATCAGCGACGCGACCTGCAGCAGGCAGAGCAGGCGGAAGCCGCGGAACGCACGAAGAACGGATTCGAGCACGGCCGCCGGCGCGAGAACGCCTGCCGCGGCGACGGCGAACGTGAGCGTCCAACCTTCCGCGAGCGCGGGTTCCGCGAAGAGGGTCGCAAGCGCTGGACCCGCAGGGATCGCGAGCGACGTCGTCGCAGCCGCCAGAACGGTCGCGAAGACGAGCGCCCGCAGGGATCGCCTGCGGAAAGCGGCGCGATCGCCTCGCGCCACGTCCTGGGCCAGCGCCGGCGTCCAGACGTAGTTGAGCGGGATGATCAGCGTCAGGATCGAGAGCGCCGCGTAGTGAGCGACGCCGAACAGGCCCAGCGCC
The DNA here is from genome assembly GCF_056501455.1 of Lignipirellula cremea. Classification (NCBI taxonomy): domain Bacteria; kingdom Pseudomonadati; phylum Planctomycetota; class Planctomycetia; order Pirellulales; family Pirellulaceae; genus Lignipirellula; species Lignipirellula cremea. The sequence goes on along the minus strand of NZ_CM151415.1, from coordinate 1,107,717 downwards.
CGCGATCCCAGAAACGCTTCCACGAAATAGCGCGGCGTCTGCGTATCGAAGGTCGCGACGGTCGCGCCGGCCGAGAGCGGCAGAGCCGATCTCAGCAGTCCGGCCGCCGAGGAATCGCTGCGTGAACCTTCGTCGAAACCCCGCTTCGCGATCGGACGGTCGAACCAGATCGAGCCGGCGAACCAGACGATGCCGCACGCGGCGAAGGCAAGGCCGGGCGATTGAAATTGAACCAGCAGGAGCAGGGCGACTGCGCTGCTTACGACGCTCTTGATCGCAGTCGAGAGACCGATCGCGGCGAACGATCGCTGCCGCTGCAGGGCGCCGTAGGCGATGTCCGACCAGGACTCGCCCGCCCGGGCCAGTCCCACGCCGAGCAGCGTCGTCAGCCCCGGCGCGTCGCTGCGAAACGCGAAGGCGATCGCTCCGAACAGGATCATCCCCAAGGCATGTCCGAGGAGTCCCCAGCGTTCGACCGCACCGAAGGAAAAACGCACGTCGGCATCGGTCGCCTGCACGATCCGCAGTTGCCCGCCGAACAGCACGAACAGCGGAACGGCGATCGCGAGCCCCAGCACGACGTCGCCGACCGCCTCTCCCCCGCAGCAGCGCGCCACGGCAGCCAGCGTCGCGAACTGCGTCGCGGCATAGATGCCCCGGCCCGCGAAGATCGACAGCGGACCGTTCGCGCAGCGTACGAGACGTGAAAGGGGCGCAGCGGACGGGAGCAAGATCGACGGGCCTCGGCAGAGGCGAAAGGATTTCAGCGGGGCGTGAATACCGCGAGCACGTTCCCCATCGCAAGAGCAGTCGCCGGCTCAGGTTCCGGCATGCGATGCCGGCGCCTTTTCGCCTTGGCCTGACCGTAGGCCGTTTGCTACAGTCCCCCGCCGCGCAGGTTCGAATCGCGAGCCGAATCCGGCCACTTCTCTCCAGGGACGGAAAGAATCGTGCTCGAGAACAAAACGATCCTGGTTACGGGCGGCACCGGTTCGTTCGGCCACGACTTCGTGAAGTTGGCTTTGGCGCAGCTCGAACCGCGGAGAGTCATCGTCTACAGTCGCGACGAAAAGAAGCAGCACGACATGCGGCTGCTCTATCGCGACGACCGGCTGAAGTTCGTCATCGGAGACGTCCGCGACGCGATCGCTATCGACTCGGCGATGCGGGGGGTCGACTACGTCTTCCATGCGGCGGCGCTGAAGCAGGTGCCTTCCTGCGAGTTCTTCCCGATGGAGGCGGTCCGCACCAACGTCCTCGGCGCGGAGAACGTCCTTTCCGCGGCGGAGCGTAACGGCGTCGAACGACTGGTCGTGCTCAGCACCGATAAGGCCGTCTATCCCGTCAACGCCATGGGCCAGACCAAGGCCCTGATGGAGAAACTGGTCCTCGCGAGGGCGAAGGACGACTCGACCCAAACGACATGCAGCGTCGTCCGGTACGGCAACGTGATGTGCTCGCGCGGGTCGGTCATTCCGCTCTTCGTGCAGCAGATTCGCGAAGGCAAGCCCCTCACGATCACGCATCCCAGGATGACCCGGCTGCTGCTCGCGCTGTCGGAAGCGGTGGAACTGGTGCGGTTCGCGCTCGAACGAGCGGAGCGGGGCGATCTGTTCGTGCGCAAGGCCCCGGCTGCCACCGTGCAGGATCTGGCTCAGGCGCTGCTCAACCTGTTCGAGGCCGACAACCCGATCAAGATCGTCGGCGTGCGCGAGGGAGAAAAGATGCACGAAGCCCTCGTCAGCCGCGAGGAACTCGCCCGGGCGGAGGAGTTCACCGAGCATTACCGAATCCCGTCGACGTCGGATCGGAACTACGCCGATTACTTCACGCAGGGATCGCTGACTTCGAACATGGACGAGGAGGGCTACACCTCCTACAACGCACGCCGCCTCGCCGTGCCTGAGATCGAGCAACTGCTGCTGACGCTGCCCGACGTACAGGAAGCGCTCGACGATCGGGCGCAACGCGTCGCTCCGCGAAGGAGGGCGGCATGACGCGGACCGTCGCCATCACCGGCGCCGGAGGCTTCATCGGCGCGCATCTTCGTCGCCGCCTGGAACGCGAGCCGGACGTCGCGTTGCGGATCGTCGAACGCGACGACTGGAGCGATCGGACGCGCCTGGCCGAGAAGCTCGTCGGCGTGGACGTCGTCTTTCATCTGGCGGGCGTGAACCGGGCTCCGGAAGAAGAGATCGAACGGACGAACGTCGAACTGGCCGAACGCCTGATCGCGGCGCTCGATTCCTCTGCAATCGATTGCGACGGCGCTTCGCCTCGCGTCGTGTACGCCTCGTCGACGCAGGAAGATCGCGACAGCGCCTACGGACGATCGAAGCGCGCGGCAGGCGATCGCATCCTGGAGTGGGCCGATCGGAGCGGCGGCGAAGCGCACGTGCTCGTTCTGCCGAATGTCTTCGGACCGGGCTGCCGACCGTTCTATAACTCGGTCATCGCGACGTTCTGCCGTCAACTCGCCGTCGGCCAGACGCCGCAGATTCATGTCGATGCCGAGGTGGAGTTCGTTTCCGTTCGCGATCTCGTCGAACGGATGACGCAGTTCGTCAGCGAGTCGCAAACGCCGTCTTCGGGACGCGTGCGGATCGAGGGCGAGCGGCGGTTGTTCATTTCCGAACTGCTTACGCGACTGGAAACGATCCGCGACGCGTTTGAGCCGGGCGGGGTCACGCCCGATCTGAGCGATCCGTTCGAGCGGGATCTTTATCTCACCTACCTGAGTCACTGCGAGCCGACCGGTTGGACGCGGGAGCCGCAGATCCACGCCGATCCGCGCGGCGAACTTTACGAAGTTCTGAAGCTCGCTCGCGGGGGGCAGATCTTCTTCTCCACCACGCGCCCGGGCGTCATTCGCGGCAACCACTGGCATAGTCGCAAGACCGAATGGTTCTGCGTCGTGCGAGGCGAGGCGGTCGTCCGGCTGAAGCCTATCGACGGCGGCGAAACGGTCGAGATCCCGGTCTCCGGAACGTCGCCCCGCTTCGTCGCCATCCCGGCGTTCCACGTCCACCATATCGAGAACGTCGGAAGCGACGATCTGCTGACGCTCTTCTGGGTGAGCGAGATCTTCGATCTCGCCGACGCCGATACGTTTCCCGACGGATCGCTGGTAGAAGCGTCGGCTCCATCGGCGATCCGCCGCGTCGCCTGAGCGCTGCCCGATGACCTCCACCGAATCCCTACCGATCGAGCGACGGATGATTTCGATGTCCCCGCGGCTGAAGGTGATGACGATTCTCGGCACGCGGCCCGAGATCATTCGTCTCTCGCGGGTGATGGCCCTGCTCGACGAGCATGTCGAGCATGTCCTCGTGCATACGGGGCAGAACTCCGATTTCGAACTGTCGGACGTCTTCTTTCGAGACCTGGGCGTGCGAGCGCCGAAGCATTGCCTGGGCATCGATCGTTCGTCGCTGGGGACGATCCTCGCCGGCGTCATGCTCGAAACCGAACGCGTCCTTCGGGAAGAGCGCCCCGACGCCGTGCTGATCCTGGGCGACACGAACAGCGCCTATGCCGCAGTCGTGGCCAGGCGGATGAAGGTTCCCGTCTATCACATGGAGGCGGGGAACCGCTGCTTCGACTTCAACGTGCCGGAGGAGATCAACCGCCGGGTCGTCGATCACGTCAGCGATTTCAACCTGGTCTATACCGAGCACGCCCGGCGCAACCTGCTGGCCGAAGGGATCCATCCCCGAAAGATCTATCTCACCGGGTCGCCGATGCGCGAGGCGTTGCGGGCGGCCGAGCCGGGAATTAAGAAGTCCGACATTTTGCGAACTCTCGAACTGGCGCCGAAGAAGTACCTCCTGGTCAGCACGCACCGGGCCGAGAACGTCGACGTGCCCGAGCATCTGCGAAGTCTGCTGCACGGCATCGAGCGGGTCTGCGAGGAGTTCGACATGCCCGCGGTCGTCTCGACGCATCCACGCACGCGGCAACGTTTAGAGGCGCTGGGCGGCGAGCGTCTGGATCAGCGGATCCGGTTCCTCAAGCCGTTCGGCTACCACGATTACGTCCGCCTGCAGCTCGACGCGTTCTGCACGCTTTCCGATAGCGGAACGATCTCTGAAGAGAGCGCGATTCTGAACTTTCCCGCGGTGACGCTCCGTACGGCGATCGAACGGCCCGAAGCGCTTGACGCGGGACGAATCGTCATGACGGGTCGCGACCCCGAGGCGATCCTTCAGGCGGTGCGCTTCGTCACCAGCGATCGCGAATCGAGTTGCGGCCCCGAACGTTCGATGCCGGCGGAGTACGCCATCACGGATACCTCGCGACGCGTCGTTCAGTTGATCTTGAGCACGGCGAAGCTGGCGCATGCGTGGGACGGAATCGTCGCAGCGTAGCGTTGAAAACCGACCGCGCGTCGGTCGATAGCCTCCAGTACGTCTCGACCTGTCGCGGCAGATCTCGCTCTGACGCAGCCATCGAAATCGATCATGCGAATCCTGGCGATTTATCGTCACTACCACCCGGACGTAGCGCCCTACGCTCCGATCCTGAAAACGTTGCTCGAATCGTGGGCCGCCGCAGGGCACGAGGTCACGGTCCTGGCTGGGCAGCCTGCCTACGGCAAGAACATTCCGCCGCAGCCGCGGGAAGAGACGCTGGGGGGCGTGCGCGTCATCCGCTTCGACCTCCCTTCCGACGCGTCGCGCAAGGGATGGAGGCGAGGGGCCGCCTGGTCGACGTTCCTGGCGAAGGCAACCTGGTTCGCCGCGCGGGACAGCGACTACGACGTCGTGCTCGGCGCCTCGCACCCGCCCGTGATGATGGGCGCGACGCTGCGTCTGATTCATCGCATGACCGGCATTCCGTACATCTATCACTGCCAGGATCTCCATCCGGAGAGCGCGGCGCTGGCCGGCAAGCTGAAGTCGCCGACGCTCGTGAAGGCCCTGCTCGGCATCGAACGCAAGACGTGCGAGTCGGCCTGGGCCGTCGTTACGCTGAGCGACGACATGGCCGAAACGCTGGCCGAGCGAGGCGTCTCCGGCGATCGCATTCAGATCATTCCGAACCCTTCGCCGGCGCTGACTCCGTCGACCGCCGAACTGCCGGAGGTCTTCCTCCAGCCGAACGAGTTTCGCGTGCTCTACGCAGGAAACCTCGGCGATTTCCAGGGGCTCGACGTCGTTCTCGATGCGGCGGAACGGACGCGGGACCGGAGCGATCTCCGCTGGATCTTCCTGGGCGACGGTTCCGCTCGCGAACGGCTCATTGCGCGGGCGCAGGAACGCTCGCTGTCGAACGTGACGTTTCTGCCTCGCCAGTCGGCTGAAACCGCCTTCGCGGCGGCCTCTGCCAGTCACCTCGGCGTCGTGTCGCTGCTGCCGGGCGTGTACCAGGTCGCGTGGCCGTCGAAGTCTCTGACGTACTGGGCGGCGGGTTGTCCCGTGCTGGGGATCCTCGAGCCGCAGAGCCGGCTGGCGACGACGATCACCGAGCATTCGCTCGGCGTGGTCTCGAAGGCCCGGACCGGCGAAGCGGTGGCCGACGCGGTTCTGGCGGCGCAGGCCGAGACGGGACTGAATCCCGGACGCGCGGCGATTCGCCGCTTCGCGGAGCATCGGTTCGGTCGCCGGCGGATTCTCGAGGCGTGGGATCGTCTGGCGCTGCGTCCATTGTTTCCGTCGGAATCCGATCGCGAGACGCTGGACGATACTTTCGTCGAGGAATTGGAAAGGAGATGCGCATGACGCAGGGCCCCCTCCTGATCCTGGGAGCGGCACGCTCCGGAACCAAGTTGATGCGGTCGCTCGTCGCGAAGGGAAGCGCCTTCGCCGAGGTCGCATACGACGTCAACGATCTCTGGCGGCTCGGCGCCGAGAATGCGCCGCATGACGCGCTCGCCGCTTCGGATTTGGACGAAGAGACCGCCACGCGTATCCGGCAGGAGATCGGCCGCGCCGCCGGCGTCGCTGCGGGCTCTTGCGACTTCGTCGAGAAGACCGTCAGCAACATCCTCCGCATCCCGTACGTGCTGAAGGTCTACCCCGAGGCGCGCTTCGTCGTCGTCATTCGCGACGGCCGGGACGTCGCGGAGTCCGCGCTGCGCTGCTGGAGCGAACGGCCCAGCGTCGGCGATCTGCTGACGAAGGCCACGAGCCTTCCCTGGATCAAACGCTTCGGCTTCGCGAAGCGGGCCGCGACGGGCCTCTTAGCGAAAGCGACGGGCAAAGGCGAATCGGCGATCTGGGGCCCTCACTATCCGGGCATCGAAGTCGACCTGGCTCATCACGATCTGCTGGAAGTCTGCGCCCGGCAGTGGGCCGCGTGCATGGACGCCTATGCTGCATCGCGGCATCGCCTGGCGCCGGGACGGTTCCTCGAAATTCATTACGAGGATCTGGTCGAAGCGCCGGAGGAAGAAGCCGAACGCCTGGCCGAGTTCTTGAAGACGGATCGTCCGAGTTCGCTCGTCGATTTCGCGCGAAGCTCGGTGCGAACCGATCGCGTCGGCGCCCGCAGCGCGCTTTCGGATGCCGATCGTATTCGCGTCGAGGGTCTGCTCGCGAGGACGCTCGTGCGGTGGGGCTATCCCCTGGAATACGAAAACGACTCTACCGACGCTCAGCGCGCGGCTTGATCGGTTAGAGCGCACGAGCGATCGCATTCGCTGGTCGGGCGAGCCCTTCGTGCGGCTGGCGCAGGAGCCGTTCCGATTCGATCGCGAGGTCCGACGCGTCGCCTGACGTCGTCGATCGGTCGAAACGGACAGGGCGGATTGCGGACGCCGTCCCGGCGGTCTAGGGTACGGCCATCGCTCAAGAACTTGCCTTCCGCCGACCCGCTATGCCTGCCGACGAAGCGACGCTTTCCGAGATCGTCGCGCATCTGAAGATTCTCCGTCTGTCGGGCCTCACGGAGGTTCGCCGGGCGACGAACGTCGCGTTCGACGCGGAGATCCCGGACGAGCCGGAAGTCGCGACGACTGAGCGCTCGGAAGATGCTGCCGCCGATGTCGATCACCCGGCCGCACTGCCGCCGAGCGTTCGCGAGCCAGCTCCGTCGAGCGTCCGCGAGCCGGTTCGAATAAGCGTTCGCGAGGAGATGCCTTCTCTGCGAGTCGTCGCCCCGCAGGAGCCGATCGCGGCGCCTGCCGATCGCGAAGGTCCCTGGCCGGCGCCGCTGTCGCGGGAGGAACGCATCGCCGCGCTGGCGCGTTCGGCCGAAGAGGTCGCAGCGTGCATCCGCTGCGGCGAACTTGCACGGACGCGCAAGCAGACAGTCTTCGGCGTGGGCGATCCGGCGCCGCGGCTGCTCCTGCTAGGCGAGGCGCCGGGCGCGGAGGAAGACGAGCGCGGCGAGCCGTTCGTCGGAAGGGCAGGGCAGCTTCTCGACCGGATGATCGCGGCCTGTTCGCTTCGTCGCGAGGACGTCTACATCCTGAACATCCTGAAGTGCCGGCCGCCGGGGAACCGCAATCCGATGCCGGCGGAAGCGGCCGCTTGCCGGCCCTTTCTGGACCGGCAACTGGAGATCCTGCAGCCGGAGTTCATTCTCTGCCTCGGCGCGATCGCCGCGAAGAACCTCCTGGGGTTGGAGATCCCCGTCGGCAGGATGCGCGGCAAGCTCTATCGCTATCGCGGCGCGACGGTCGTCGTGACCTATCACCCGTCGTATCTGCTACGCACGGAAACGGCGAAGCGCGATGCGTGGGAGGATCTGAAATTCCTCCTCCGCGAGATGGGCATCGAGCCGGCGAATCGCAAGCCGGAAAGCTGACGCGGCCGGCGGACAAGCGAGGAATGTCGACGCGTGCTACGGCATCGCCGTCGCGGAGATGCCGCTCGGCATCGCGGCGCGGGAGGGAGCGAGTTGAGGCGTCGCGAGCGACGTCCAGTCGGCGCCGACGGGGCCGTTCTCGTCCGACCCCCAGAACGCTGGATTGGCCGGGTCCTCGAGCAGGCGATAATCCTCCGGCGTCTGCTGGCTGACAGGCACCTGCGGCAGCCGATACCAAGCCGCCTGCCGCCGCGGCGCGGTGACGTCGAACCATTCGACCGACCGGATGCCTTCCAGGTCGAATGTCTGAATCGGACCGGCGAGGGGGACGACCTGCCAGACGAGTTCCGTCTCCGGATAGAAGTCGCCCCTGCCGTAGTAGCGGACGACGGACGAGCGCGCCTCGACGAGGTCCACGGCGCCCCGATGTTCGATCAGGGGAGCGCTCTTGCGCGTCTTCACGATCGAGTCGCGAACTGCGATCTTGGCGAGCGGAAAATAGGGCCCGGCGTCGGCCGTCGCCTCGAAAGCGACAAGTCCTTCCGGGACGATCGCCGTGACCTGATCAAGCGAGATCTCGATCAGGTCGTCCCACAGCGGTCGCCGAATCCGTCCGCCCGCCATCAGCATCCGCTCAGACGAGGCGAGCAGACCGTTCGTCCAGCGGCAGGAGAACGAAGCGCCGGCGATCGCCCGGAACAGCGTCGCCTCGCCGCGGAAGACCGCCGCCGAAAAATCGAACGAAGGGGAGGGGAGAACGACCGACTCGGCGGGCAGGCTCGCGGCGCCCTGACCGACCACTCGAAAGAAGGCCGCGCCGCGAGGCGCCGGAGCGCCGAGGTCGTTGAGGTTCGAGATCGTGACGCAGGAACCCATCATGCGGACCCGCGTCGCTCCGCGCGCTTCCACCAAGGTCAGATCGTCCGCCGCGTCGAGCGGCAATTCCCAGCGGAGTTCGACGTTCTCGACCGTCAGGTCGACGTTCCGCAAATCGATCGCCGGGCTTCGCGAACCCGCGTCCGGCGGAGCGAGCAGCAGGCCGGGTCGATAGCCGCTGCCCGCGACGATCGAGACGCTCTGGTTGAGCAGTCGAATCGGCGGACAGGATCGCCAGCCATGGAAGCGAAGTTCGAGCGTACGCACGCTGTGCGAGCGCTCCAGCAGGCTCACGGCGCTTTCCAGATCCGGAACGTATCGATCGCCCGTGGTGGCGAATTCCGACTGATCGCCGACGATCAGCCGTTCGGCTTCGACGGTCGCGGGCGCGGGAATCGACGGTTCGCTGGAAGGAACGTCGCTCGCCGAATAAGCGAACGAGGCGTCATCGCCTCCGACGGAGACCTTCATCGCTGCCGACGGCTCGACCTTCGACCCGCGTCCGGGGCGAACGTCGACGCGCATCGATTGTTCAGGACGATAGGACGCGGCAAACGATCCCTGATTGGCGTCGATGGGAACGCCCCACAGCCGCGGCAGAGTCTCCGTCGGCGAAGCGGACGCCGAAGCGATCGGCCCGGCCGAAGCGGAAGGTTCGATGACGCTCGCCCCCGCTCCCGCCCGCTCGGCAGGATCGGTCGCCGGAATCGCTTGCGAAGAAGTTCCGGCGGCGCCGACGGACGCGACTTTCGGCGTCGCAGAATTCAGCGTCGCAGGGGCGGGCACGTTCGACCCGGGAGTCGCCGCGGATCCGACGGACGCCGGCGTCGGCGGAACGTCGAGCGTATCGGGTACCTGCGAGGCGCGCGCATCGAAGGCCGGTCCCTTGGCGAGGATCGGCATGACGGGGACTTCCGGACCCGATCGCGGCAGGAGGTACACGTCCGCAACGAGCATCGAAAGCAACAGGATGGCGAGCGCCGCGCCCAGCACGGCGAGACGGGCCAGCGGCGTCGGCGGCGGAGTCGTCGCGACCACCAGCGTTCGCCCGCGGAGCGTGTCGGAAAAGCCCATCTCCTCCGCCAGCAACGCCAGGTCGCCGGCGAATTCGGACGGGGTCTGATACCGGTCCTGCGGGGCCTTCTCGAGCGTCTTCCAGACGATCTTCGTCAGTCGCTCCGGCAGATCGGGGCGAACGTCCCGCGGATCGGGCGGGTGGTCGCTCGTGTGGCGGAGCAGCTTCTGCAGGCCGGAGCCTTCCGCGAACGGAGGCTGACCGGTCAGGATGTAGAAGAGCGTGCAGCCCAGCGAATAAATGTCGCTCCGAACGTCGGCGAACCGCGGATCGCGAGCCTGTTCGGGCGAGATGTAGTCGAACGTTCCCAGCGTCACGCCGGACGCCGTCAGATCGCCTGCCGGCGTTTCGATCTGTTGCAGCCGGGCCAGGCCCATGTCGACCAGTTTGGCCCGCCCGAGGGGAGTGATCAGCACGTTCGAGGGCTTGATGTCGCGGTGCACGACGTCGCGACTTGCCGCGTGTTCGAGCGCGTCGCAGATCTGCAGCACGAAATCGAGCGCCCGATCGAGCGGCAGCGGCCCGTCGCGCTCGACCACTTCCCGCAGATTGATGCCCTCGATGAATTCGAAGACGATGAAGTTCCAGCCCTTGTCGGCGCCGACGAAGTAGACGCGGGCGATGTTCTCGTGATCGAGACGCGCGGCGTTCTGAGCTTCGTTGCGGAACCGCGCGAGCAGGTCCGAGTCTCTGCCGCGCGCGGAAAGCACCTTCACCGCGACGGTGCGTCCGAGCGTCAGGTCGGTCGCGCGGAAGACGCATCCCATGCCGCCGCCGCCGACGAACTCGTCCAGGCGGAAGTGACTGAGCGTCTCGCCGACGAGGTACTGCACCGCGAACGGAGCGAGTCGTCGTTCGCCAGCATGAAAGGCGGGGCCGCCGTGATGCGTCGGTTCGTCGTCGTCATGCGGCGCCTCGCCCGCGATGCCGTCGGTGCGGATCACCGTGGGAGCGTCTTCTTCGACCGAGCTTTCGCCGCCGAAGACGTAGGCGTCGTCGTCATCCGCTCCGTTCGCAGCCCTGTCGGCGTCCGATCCGCGAACGACATAGCGCGAGGCCGTCGACTCTTCGCCGTCGGGAAGGCGCTTCTCAGGAGCGGCAGGAAGCGGAGGCGTCTTCAGAAATTCCGTCGATGCCTCGGCGCGTTCGTCCACGTGGCCAGCCGGCGGATCGGCGCCGGCAGCGCGAAGCGGGTTCGACGAACGAACCGACTCGGGCATCACGAAAGCCTGGTTCTGACGAGACGGGACGCCCTAGGCGCCCGCGGAATGCATCGATGAACCGTCGGCGTTTCGCAGCAGCGCGTCGCGGACCACGGAGGGCTTACACCCTCCGCTCGCCCGGACTGACGCGACACGCGATCGAAAACGCGACAGGGTCCAACGTCCTATCCTACCTTGCTGCTCGGCGCACGGCAAACATCGACGGCGACGGAGCTTACGTGCGAGGCGCCCGTCTCAGACGCGGGGCGGCGGACCCGCATCTCCTGCCCAACCCGCAGGTTGCGAAGCCTCGGAGGGAAGCGGCTCCGTGGAAACGCCCAACGGCGCGGCCGCCAGGAAATGGGCGGCCGCCGCGGGCTCAATAACGATTTTGAGGGGCTCCGTTCCCGCGAACGCCTGGGGCGGCTCGGCCCCACGATCGGGCGAAAAGGCCCGGAAGTAAAGCGAGCAGAGGAACAGGTCGTAGCTCGTATCCATCGGCAGGCCGAACCGGGCCAGCAGGGGCTCGGCCAGATGCCGGGCGATCTCGCGACGCCGGGGAACGGAGAGCGACCGTCGCTTCTCCATGTACGCCGTCAGCGCGAGGCGCAGCGACCGCGAGAACTGAAACGTTCTCGGCACGAACTCCGCCAGCGAACTCGTGCGGGCGTCGTCCGAGGGGATATAGCCCCCGATGTCGTAGGATCGGCTCTCGATGACGACCATCGTTCCGCAGAACAGATCGCCGATGCGTTGAAACCGCGAATTGGTCGACATCGCCACGAGCGCGACCAGACACATCGGCACGAGATAGAACTGCTCCAGCATGCGGACCATCTCGTTATCCGCGTCGGCGGGAAAGCCGAACGTCGTCAGCAGGACCTGCGTCGGCGGAAAGACGTACATCAGGTGCAGCACGGCGCCGAGCGGCACGAGCGGGAACATATCGACCCCGCGAAAGAAGTTCCGGAACACGGCCTGCGCCGCGTTGATCGGCTTCCCGGTATAGCTCATGACCCGCAGGCCGAGGATCCGTTTCCCCGGCGTCTGACCGTTCCACCAGGTCTCGAACACGCACCCGTAGAACCAGACGATCACGAAGAGCGAGACGAGCGTCGCCGCCTGATAGAACACGAACATGAATTCGAGCAGCGGCCCGAGATTCACGAGCAGGCCCGTAAGACCGATCAGCCCCATCACGATCGACAGGAAGATGTGCAACGCCAGCAGCGCGACGCTGACGATGACCCAGTCGAGCGTGAACGCGAACAGCCGGCGGATCGGTCCGCAGATTTCGTAGTCGAACTCGATATTCTCCGGCGTGACGACCTCGATCGTCAGATCGAGCGGCTTTTCCTTTCCTGCCATACGCCGGGATTCCAGATCGAACGAACGTCGAACGATTCTCGCCCTTACGAGGCCGAACGCTCGAACGTCGGCATTATCGACCGCTGGAGAGTCGCTCGCAACGGACGACCGCTCCGAAGCCGGATCGTCGAACGCCGCGAAGTCTTCTCCGTGTGCCATGACGGGCAACTCCTGCGAGCCGACGTCACGACCGAGCCAAGTTCGTAAGGGCTCGCGAGTTCGTTACTTTGCGGCGAATTGCCGTCGGAGCGAAAGCGCTTCTATAATCCGCTTCTTCGCTCGCTCGCCCGGATCGCCTTCTCCGCATCGCCTGAGCAGGCGCTTCGAAGGGCGAAGGGTCCGGCTGCGTCCCGTACCGCGTACGGTTCGCCCTGTATCGATCGTCAGCGTCTCGCTTCGTACCCGGAGTCCTGGATGGACAAGATCGTCAAGCACGGCATCACCTTCGACGACGTCCTGCTCGAGCCGCGGTTCAGCGACTTCGTGCCCAGCGAATCGGACGTGAGCACGCGCCTGACCCGCCGGATCGCGCTCAGGATCCCGCTGCTCAGCTCGCCGATGGACACGGTGACCGAGCACCAGATGGCGATCGCCCTCGCGAAAGAGGGGGGGATCGGCATCATCCATAAGAACATGTCGGTCCAGGACCAGACCGAGGAGGTCTACAAGGTCAAAAGGAGCGCGAACGGGATCATCGTCGATCCGATCACGCTCCGTCCGGATGCGACCGCCCGCCATGCCAAACAGGCCATGGACCAGCACAACGTCTCCGGCGTGCCGATCACGGAGCGGGACGGGAAGCTCGTCGGGATTCTGACCCGCCGCGATCTGCGGTTCGTCGAGTCGGACGACCAGCAGGTCTCGGAGGTGATGACGCGGGACAAGCTCGTCACGGCGCGGGGGATCGTGACGCTTGAGGAGGCTGAGAAGATTTTGACGGAAAAACGGGTGGAGAAACTTCTGCTCGTGGACGAAGAGTACAAACTGACCGGGCTGATCACCATCAAAGACATCGACATGATGAAGCGGTTCCCCGCCGCGTGCAAAGACGCGATGGGGAGGCTACGGGTCGGAGCCGCAATAGGCGTCTACGACTATGAGCGAGCGCAAAGTCTGATCGAAAAAGGGGTTGACGTACTCGTCGTCGATAGTGCCCACGGGCACTCGGCGAACGTGATCGAAAGCGTCCGCTACATCAAGCAGACGTGGGACATCGACGTCATCGCCGGAAATGTCGCCACGGCTGACGGTTGCAGGGCCTTGATCGAGGCCGGCGCCGACGCTGTGAAGGTGGGTATCGGTCCGGGGTCGATCTGCACGACGCGGGTCGTCTCGGGCGTGGGGGTCCCCCAGATCACCGCAATTGCCGAGGCGTCGTCCGTCGCACAGTCGACCGATGTTTCGATCATCGCCGACGGAGGGATTCGGTTCTCGGGCGACATCACCAAGGCGATCGCTGCCGGCGCTCACGCCGTCATGATCGGGGGGCTTTTCGCTGGATTAGCGGAAAGTCCCGGACGATTGATCCTTTACCAGGGCCGCACGTTCAAGGCGTACCGGGGCATGGGGTCGATCGGAGCCATGGTGAAGGGCTCGAGCGAACGGTACCGGCAAAAGGGGTCCGAACGGGACGCCGGGAAGCTGGTGCCGGAAGGCGTCGAAGGACGCGTTCCCTTCAAAGGCCCCCTGAGCGACTTCGTATACCAGCTTGTCGGCGGACTGAAGGCCGGCATGGGGTACTGCGGAACGAAATCCGTCGAGGAGCTACGCAAGGATGCGCGCTTTATCCAGGTTTCCGCAGCGACCGTCCGGGAAAACCACCCGCACGACATCGTCATCACGCAAGAAGCCCCCAATTACAGCCCTGAGATCCACGGCGAGATCGATTGATCTCGTCGGGTCGATCGTCGCGGGCTGGCTGACGGCCCGCGGCGGACAAGCGTTCCGAACGGGAGCCGCCTTCCGGGCAGGCGCCCTGGCGGCGACGCTCGTCGGTTCGGTCGCGGGAACCGCGGTCGCACAGCAGACGGCCAATCCGCTCCGGGATCTGGCGCCCACTACCGGCGCAGCGCACGCTCGCCCGAACTGGTCGACGAGTCGCGACGCCAATCTGCCGGCGACGCTCGAACTCGCCGCACCCGGCGTTCAGCCGGCGAGCGCCAACCAGGCGATTTCCTCGTCCGTCGTCCCCCGCTCCACGACGAGCGACCTGGGACAGGATTCCGACTTCGCGGCGAACGGCTCGCGCCTCGACTGGCGTCCCCGGATGTCGGCGGCGGAGCGCGTCAAGCGACAGGTCGCCCAGCGCCAGAACGTCGATGCGGAAGCGTCCTCCGCCCCGTCCAATGACCCGTTCCGCGATCCCTTCGGCGACGCCAAGGCGGTCCGCACGGTCGCTGACTGGAGCGAGGCGAACGGTCTTCGCGGACAGGCCAGTCCCGCAGTCGATCGCTCGGGCGAGCGACGCGGAGCCGTCGTTCACGCTCAGGCTCAAACGCCGGAGAAGTCGGTCCTCGTCGCCCGTAATAACGCCGACGAGTTCCCCGCGCCGCCGGCGCTGGTCGAAGAAGAGCCCGTTGCGCCGCTCGTCCCGAGCCGACAGCAGTTCGCTCAGGGAGCGCCCGTTCCCGGGACGACGGACGAAGGCGATGCGGCGCCCCTGCCCGCGCCTGGCGATCGCGAAGAGATGGTCTCCCCTTCGGAGGAAACCGTCGAAGATCACCTGCGTCGGTGTGCGACCGCGGCGGAGTTCGCCCGGAACGCTCAACTGAGCCGGATCTCGCTCGACCTGACGCCTCCGTACGCTCCGTCGCTGATGCGGACGGAGAGCGAACCGAAAGAGGATCCCGCCGTCGCGCTGGCAGAAGAGCCGGCTCGTTCCTGGACCAACCGGGGCGGATCCGTGCTCGCCGAAGGCCGCCTGGTCGGATACGAGAACGGCTTCGTCAAGATCGAGACGGGCAACGGCGTTCAGCAGATCCGTCAACGCGACTTGAGCGAAGAGGATCTGTACTACCTCGGGCGAACCTGGCGAATCCCGGCGGAGTGCGTGCTGCGTGACGAGACGCTGCTGGCCCGCTCGTTCGAGCCGACGACGTTCACGTGGAAGGCCTCGGCCCTCTGCCACAAGCCGCTCTACTTCGAAGAAACGCAGCTCGAACGGTACGGTCACACCGCCGGCCCGATCGCTCAGCCGATCATCTCGGGCGCCCACTTCTTCGTGAACATCGCGACGCTCCCCTACAACATGGGCGTCGCTCCGCCGAACGAATGCCAGTACGTCCTGGGCTACTATCGCCCCGGAAGCTGTGCCCCCTGGATGATCGAGCCGATTCCCATCAGCCTCCGCGGAGCGGCCCTGCAAGCGGGCGCCGTAGTCGGCGGAGTCGCGATTCTCCCCTGATTCGGAAACGATCGAACGGACGCTGCATAACGAACTTCTGCCTGGCAGGAGCGATTGGAGAAACGGCAAGGGCGACCTTGCCGTTTTTTCGTTTCGTAACGGCTGCGCATCAGAAATCGGGGTGGCCTGCGGCTGACGTCCCCCGGATTGCAATCATTCCGGGCCACCCGCGACGCCTGGCCGTTCTTCGCCGACGTTCCGACCGGGCTATACTTCCCCTTTGCTCCTGTGCGTCGCGCGCCCGCTATCGTTAGCCGCAACGGCGTTCGTCGCTTCGCTGATTTCGCACGCCGATGCCAACGACCGTCGGGTCGGTTTCACGCTATCCCGCACGCGTTTCGTGCTTCTGGTACGCGGTGCTGATTCTCGTCGGCGCGGCGGGCTTGATGCATCCGTGGTGTCGCGGCGTCGGCACGAAACCCTGGTCCGCGATCGATGCCCTCTTCACGTCGACCAGCGCCTGCTGCGTGACGGGACTCGCCGTCCGTTCGACGGGCAGCGATCTGTCGTTCATCGGGCAGCTCTGGCTGCTGCTGCTGATTCAACTCGGCGGCGTCGGCATCATGACCGTGACGACGTACGTGCTGTTCTCGTTCGGCTCCGCCGAGTCGATGCGCGCGCGGCGCGTCATTTCCGAGACGCTCGGCGCCGACGAATCGACGCCGCTGGGGAAGGTGCTGCGCGAGGTGCTGCTGTTCACCCTCATCGCGGAGCTGCTCGGCGCGACGCTGCTGTTCCTGCGCCTGTCGATGATCTACCCGCCGGACGAGGCGCTGTGGTGGGCCGTGTTCCACTCCGTCTCGGCGTTCTGCAACGCCGGCTTCGGCCTGTTCGACGACAGCCTGGTTCAATTCCAGGACGATCCGTTCGTGATCGGGGTGATCAGTTGCCTGATCGTGCTGGGAGGCATCGGCTACCCGGTCGTTATGGACATCCGCAAACGCCGCAAGCGGATCGGCAAAGACTTCTGGCGAAGCCTGCACCTCCATACGAAGGTGATGCTGATCGGCACCGCCGGGCTGCTCACGCTCGGTTTCGTGCTGACCCTCCTTTTCGAAATCGACGGGTCGTTCCGCGGACTGACGCTGCAGCAGATGACGCTTCGCGCGTTTTTCCACAGCGTCACCACGCGAACGGCAGGCTTCAACTCCGTGGCCGTGGGCGACCTTTCGGACGCGACGCTCTACGTCACGATCTTTCTGATGGCCGTCGGCGGCGGTCCCTGCTCCACGGCGGGCGGTTTCAAGGTCTCCAACGCCATGCTGCTGGTCATTCGATCGTGGTGCAGCCTGCGCGGGCTGACGAAAATGAACGTCTTTCGTCGCACGATCCCTGACGACGCGATCGATCGCGCGAGCGCGACGCTGGTGCTCTTCGTCGCCATGGGATCGCTGGGCGCGCTGGCACTGCTGGCGTTCGAGTCCGACGTCGGCTCGGTCGGTCGGCGGCCCTTTCTGCCGCTGGTCTTCGAAACGGCGTCCGCCCTGGGGACCGTCGGGCTCAGCATGGGCATTACGCCGTTCATGTCGAGCTACGGCAAGCTCGCCCTCGTGGCGCTGATGTTCCTGGGTCGACTCGGGCCGATTTCGTTCTTCGCCGCGCTCGCGCGCACCGATCGCGAACAGCCGGTCCTTTATCCTCGAGAAGAACCGCTCGCCGGCTGACGTCGCGGCGCCGATTCTGCAAGCTCGCGCTTCGCTACGGAACGCATATGGACAAGCACATCATCGTCGTCGGGCTCGGATCCTTCGGCACGTCGATCGCCAAGCGCCTGACGAAGAACGGCGTCCGTGTGACCGGAATGGACGCCTCGCGCGAGCGCGTCGAAGCGCTGAAGGACGATCTGTACGAGGCCGTCATCGGCGACGCGACCCAGCGGGCCGCGTTCGAGCAGCTCCCCTGCAAGCAGGCGATGGCGCTGGTCATCAGCCTGGGCGAAGACATCACGCGATCGATTCTCGCCGCGCTCCATGCGCGCGAACTCGGCGCCCGGCAGGTCGTCGTGAAGGGGGTTACCGCCGATCACGGCAAGATCCTGCGCAGTCTCGGCGTCGACCGGGTGATCTTTCCGGAAACGGAAATCGCGCTGCAACTGGCCGACCGGCTAACCTGGCCGAACGTCGTCGACTACCTGGCGATCGATCCCGATTACAGCATCATCGAGATCGCGGTGCCCGACTCCTTCGCCGGCAAGACGCTGCAGGAACTCAACGTCCGCCGACGCTTCGGCATCAGCGTCCTCGGCCTGAAGGACGCGCTCACGGGCAAGCTTTCCATGTTCCCCGAGCCGTCCGCCAAACTGGACGCCGATCAGGTCCTGCTCGTCGTCGGTAACAAGGACCAGCTCGCTCGCGTGCGGGAACTGGAGTAGGGCAGGGGATCGCGACGCGCCGGTCCGACAGCACCAAACTATCTACGGCAAAAACCGTTGACATCTACGGCTTAATCCGTAGAATCGGAACGGCTTGAGGCGTTCGGTCGATTACGGCCAGCCTTCGCTGCTCTTCCGAGAGAGGATCATGGCACGTCCGCGACACGTTCGGCCGACGCCCGCCGAGTTGGAGATCCTGAAGATCGTCTGGGAGCGCGGCCCGCTCACCGTTCGCGAGATCCTGGCGTTCCTGCCCAGTGAACGTGCCGCCGGGGAACGTGCCGCCGGCGAAGAGCGAGCGGCGGAACTCGATGGCGAGGGCGCTGATCCGCCGCGGGCATATACGTCGGTGATGAGCCTGATGAACGTCATGGTCGAGAAGGGCCACCTGACGCGGACGCTGGAAGGCCGGGCCTATCGTTACGCTCCTGCCGACGAGCCGTCGCAGGTTCGCGGCGATTTCCTCCGCGACGTCTGGAAGCGGGTCTTCAGCGGCTCGACGGAGAGTCTGGCCCTGCACCTGCTCGACGTTTCGACGCCGACCGAGGAGGAACTCGACGCGATCCGGTCGGCCATCGACGCCTACCGCGCCGGACGCAACGTCGACGAGACGAAAGACGGCGCCTCGCGGTCCAACGGTCCTTCCCGGCGGCGAAGCTAAGGAGACGGGTCGTGGAATTTCTCTCCCGATCGACCGACTTCTTCGTTCATGTCGCGTTCTGGACCATCGTCCATTCGCTGTGGCAGGGAGCGACCTTCGCCGGCGCGCTCGCCGTATGGCGGCGCTCATCGGACGAGCATGACCACGCCGCGCGCTCCGCGGCGGCGACGCTGACGCTCCTGTTTCTCGCCGCGTCGCCGATCGTCACGGGGACGTCGCTGGCGCTCGCTTACGAACCGCCGGCGCGCTCGATAGCCGCCGACTTCGACCTTTCGGAACTCGCGGCGATGTCGTCGTCCGTCGAAGACTTCGAGGGCGACGCCGAAGCATCCTCCGCGACGCCGCTGACGATCGACGCGGTCGCCGCATGGCTGCCGCATGCGATCGCCTCGCTCTGGATGATCGGCGTGGCGTGGGGCGGGGCGAAGCTGTTCGCCAGCGCCGTGCGGCTGCACCTCGTCCGCCGGCGATCGACGCCCGTCGACGAAGCGCTGATCGCGCGATGCAGCGAGTTGGCCCGGCGTTGCGGACTATCCCGCGCGCCGAGGCTGGTCTGCTCGCTCAGCGCCTCGGGTCCTTACGCGTTCGGCCTGATCAGACCCTGCATCGTCGTTCCCGCCGCGTGGGCGCTCGAAACGTCGCCGGACGTTCTGGAGGCTGCCGTCGCGCACGAACTGGCGCATCTGAAGCGTCGCGATTTGTGGACGCTCGCCCTGCAACGCCTGGTCGAGACGACGCTCTTCTTTCACCCCGGCGTCTGGTACGTCAGCCGCACGTTGAACGCCGATCGCGAACGGGCGGCGGATCGTCTGGCGGCGGAGATTCTCGGCGATCCGGCACGTTACGCCGAATCGCTCTATCGACTGGCTTCTCTGGCGGTCGGACCGGGATCCCCGGCGCTGACCCTACCTCTTCATGGAGAGACTCGAATGAAACTGCTCGAACGCGTGCGGCAGGTACTGCGAACGGAAGAGGCGAAGTCCGGAGGGCACGCGAGCGTCGGCTGGCTCTGCCTGGCCCCCGCGCTGCTGGCGGCCATCTTCCTCGGTCAGGCGGCGTTCGCCGGATCGGTCGCCGCCGACGAAGGCGAACGCGAAGGCGTCGTCGCGGCGACCGTCGCCGAGCATCAAGGACCGGAGACAAGTGAGAAGGACGAAGCGGATAAACGTGAAGAACAAGGCGCGGAGGACGGTCGCGCCCGCGAAGCGGCGGAAGAAGCAACCGACGGCGAAGGCGGCGTAGGCGGACTCTCTGCAGCGGATACGCGGCGTAGGGTGGCTGAAGTGCATGCCGAGATCGATGAACACATTCGTCGAAGGGCGCAAGAGCTCGAAGAGAAATACAAGTCGCACATTCAGGCCGCGCAGGAAGAGCTCAAGAGGGCGATGCAGGACCTCGAGTCGGAGGCTAAGGAGCGGAAACAGGAACTGGACCAGCAAGTCGCCAAGCTGATGGCTCAGCGGAAAGCCGAAGCTCAGAAACGGGAGGAAGCCGGCGAGCGTCGAGCCGAAGAAGGACCGCGCGAAGGGCTCCCCGGCGTCGATGCCGAGGACCTTACGCCTCGCGAACGTCGAATGCTGGGAGTCATCCGCTCGCTGGAAGCGCGGCTGAAGGAACTCGAATCGCGGATTCCGCGCGACGGCGAGCGTCGCCAGGAAGGCGAGCGTCGGGAAGAAGGAAAACGTCGCGAGGAACGCCGCGAACGTGAGGACGGTGAAGGCGACGAAGAGAATGCGGATAGAGAAGAGTCGCCGGAGGCCGCCGCCGAGGTCGAAATGGCGGACGACGAGGAACTCGACGTCGATCAGTTCGCCGAGCGACTGTTCGACGCGCTTCGCGGCGGAATGTCCGAGGAAAAGAAGCCGGAATTCCTCCGCAACGCGATCCGCGAGGGAATCGGCTTCGACCTGAACGAAACCCAGATTCGCATCGTGCTCGACCGCGCCCGGGGCGAGTTGGAAGGCTTCCAGCAGATCGTCGGCAGGATCGCGGCCGCGAAAGAGTAGGGACCGAATCGCTGCTTCCACGCGACGGCTCGCTCCGGCGAGCCGTTTTTCGTAGACGCCCGGTCGGAAGTGATTCGAACGAGGAACCGGTCCGCACGCTAGAATGAAGCAACGAAGGTAAGCGCTCTCTCCCTCACGACTGCGACGCGATGTGGCCTGATTCGGATCGGACGCAGGAACTTCTTCGAGACGCGCGCAACGGCGATCCGCTGGCGATCGGCGACCTGATGGAGCGCCATCGCGACGCGCTTCGCCGACTGGTGCAGATGCGACTCGATCGCAAGATCCAGACCCGCGTCGACGTTTCGGACGTCATCCAGGACGTGCTGATCGAGGCCAATCGCCGGCTGAAGGATTACCTCGAAAACCCCGCGATGGGCTTTCACCTCTGGCTGAGGCAGATCGCCCGGGACCGTATCATCGACGCGCACCGCCGGCATCGCGTCTCGGCGCGGCGCAGCGTCGACCGCGAACGATCGCTCACGGCGCCGGCCCATGACGATCGTTCGGCGCTGGAACTCTTCTCTCACCTGGCCGACGGGGCGAAGAACCCGGCGGACGAAGCGACCGATCGCGAACTGGCCCGCCGCGTCGAAGCCGCGATCGCCGAACTGCCCGAGCATGACGGAGAGATCCTCGTCATGCGACACTTCGAGCAACTCACCAACCAGGAGATCGCCCAGGCGCTCGGGCTGACCGAGCCGGCGGCGAGCATGCGGTATCTCCGGGCGCTGAAGCGGCTGCGCGAGAAGTTGAACCTGGAGAGTTCGTCGAACGACTCCTCGGACGGCTGATCGCTCCGGGCGGGATCGGCCCTACCTTCCGCGACGAACCGAGATGAGCGAAGCCGACACCTCCCCGGTCGACCGCGAAGAGCGCCTGGCCTTGGCTCTGACCCATGCGCTCGACGCGGTTCAGAGCGGCGAGCGGCCCGATCTGGAGGCGTATTGCAACGGCGACCGGACGATGGCGGCCGAGCTGCGCGAGCTGCTCGGAATGGCGTCGATCGCGAACTTCCCCCGGCACGTTTCGCCGACGCTTCCCGCCGATCGGCAGATCGAACCGCGCCGCGTTCCGGATCCGCCCCCCTCGCGATTCGGGGATTACGAGATCCTTCGCGAGATCGGTCGCGGAGGCATGGGCATCGTCTACCGCGCGAGGCAGATCAGCCTGCAGCGGGACGTAGCGCTCAAGCTGACGCTGCAAGGCGCGCTGACGGGCCCCGCCGAGCGGGAACGCTTCCGCATCGAGGCCGAGTCCGCCGCGAAGCTCGAACATCCCAACATCGTGCCCGTTCACGACGTCGGCGAATACGAAGGGAGGCCCTACCTCTCGATGCAACTCGTCGAGGGGGAGACGCTCGCCGATCGCGTCAAACGCGGCCCGCTTCCTCCGATCGAAGCCGCCCGGATCCTGCTTCCCGTCTGCCGGGCGGTCGCGTTCGCGCATCGTCGCGGGGTGCTGCATCGCGATCTCAAGCCGTCGAACATCCTGCTCGATCGCAACGACGTTCCCCACCTGACCGATTTCGGGCTCGCGAAGGCGATGGAGAGCGACGCCGCGCTCACGCGGACGGGCGCGGCGCTCGGAACGCCTTCGTACATTCCGCCGGAACAGGCGGCGGGGAGTCGCGGGGAGTGCGGTCCGGCGAGCGACGTCTACAGCCTGGGCGCCGTGCTCTATTTCATGCTCGTCGGTCGACCTCCCTTCGCGGGGGCGTCGCCGGTCGAGACGGTCATCATGGTTCTGGAGCAGGAGCCCCCGCTCCCCCGGGCGATCTATCCGAAGGTCGATCGGGACCTGGAGATGATCGCGCTCAAGTGCCTTCAGAAGCCGATCGACCTGCGGTACGACTCCGCCGACGCGCTTGCCGCCGATCTGAAGGCCTACCTCAACGACGAGCCTATCGCCGCGCGGAGCGGGCGCCTGTCGCAGGTCTTCGGGCGGATCCTGCGGGAAACGCACCACGCCAGCGTGCTGGAGAACTGGGGCTTGCTTTGGATGTGGCACAGCCTGGTGCTATTCATCGCCTGCGCGCTGACGAACGTGCTGGGGCTCGTCGGCGTGAAGAGCGCGTGGTGGTACCTGGCGCTCTGGACCGCAGGGTTCGGAGCCTGGGCCCTGGTCTTCTGGACGCTGCGGCGGCGAATGGGGCCGGTCCTCTTCGTGGAGCGTCAGATCGCCCATGTCTGGGGCGCGAGCCTGATCTGCATCGCGACGCTGTTCCCGATCGAGTTTATGCTGGGCCTCGGCCCGCTGACCCTGTCGCCCGTTCTGGGATTGGTCGCCGGAATGGTCTTCTTCGTGAAGGCCGGCATGCTGTCAGGCGCCTTCTACGTTCAATCCGCGGCTCTCTTCGCGACGGCATTCCTGATGGTCATGATGCCGAAGTACGCGCATGTCATCTTCGGCGCCGTCGCGGCGGCCTGCTTCTTCTTCCCCGGCTGGAAGTACTGGCGTCAGCGTCTCGACAGCGAGCGACGGTGAGGCGCTCCCCGGAGTCATCCGGCGGTCCCCGGATGACTCGCCCATCCGTGCGTGCGGGGTCGCCGCTTCGACACGGCTGGACAAGCCAGCCGTGGCACGCGAGCAAGTAGGCAAGCGCCTCAGCCCTTGGACTGGGCGAGCGATTGTTCGCGGATCGAATCGATGGCGTCGCGAATGCGTGCCGAGATGACCTCGGTCGGAGCCATCGCGTAGATCGATCGCAGGTTTCCCTGTTCGCGGTAGTAGTCGATCAACGGCAGCGTCTGCTGCAGATAGACGTGAATCCGCTGGCGGATCGTCGCGATCGAATCGTCCCCGCGTTTCCGGGCGAGGAGCCGCCGGATCAGTTCGTCCTCGAACACGCGCAGCTCCAGCGCCAGGTCGACCTTCAATCCGCGGTCGCGCAGGTAGTCGTCCAGCGCCTTCGCCTGGCGGATCGTCCTGGGGAAGCCGTCGAACAGGCAGCCGTCCACGCAGTCGGGACAGCTCAGGCGCTCGCTGAGGATATGGAGGACCAGCGAATCGGGAACGAGCTTCCCGTGATCCATGTAGAGCCGAGCTTCGCGCCCCAGCACCGTGTCCTGACGGATCGCCTCGCGCAGCATCTCGCCGGTCGAGATATGCGGAATCCGCAGGTGCTGGACGAGAAACTTGGACTGCGTCCCTTTGCCGGCGCCGGGCGGCCCGAGAAACACGATGCGCATGTTGCCACCCTCGCGAACCGACGGAACGAATCTTCGAGGCCGGGGCGAAACTCTCGGCGGAACGTCCTAAGGGTCGGCGAATCCGCTCGCAATGGAAGTTTCGTCCCAGCCTTCTGGCCAGGCGTGGCGTCGCCGACCGTTGAGGTCAGCCGGGAATCCGTTCCGCGGGACGCGTGCAGCCGACCCTCGCCATCGGGAGCGGGCCGGCCAATAGGAAGGATATCTCGAAAAGGCTCGGGGGGAGACGTCCTGCCGGCGATTAGACGTGCGTCGCGTCGTCGCAGGCAGCATCCCCTCAGGCTCGGCCGTCAGAACCCCTACGGATTCCGACGGCGAACGCCGGGCGGCGTCGGTCCCGTTCGCCGATCAGTCGCCCAGGAGGCCGCGGTAGTTCCGCATCACGAGGTGGCTGTCGATCTTCTGAACCAGGTCGAACGCGACGCTGACGGCGATGAGCAGGCTCGTGCCGCCGTAGAAGCTCGCGATCATGAAGTCGACCTTCATCAGGCTGTTCAGGATCGTCGGGACGATCGCGACCACGGCCAGGAAGCCGGCGCCGACGAAGGTCAGCCGCTCGAACACGCGTTCCAGGTACTTCTCGGTCGACTTACCGGGACGATAGCCCTGAATGAACGTGCCGCTTTCGCGAAGGTTCTCCGCCATCTCCTTCGGGTTGAAGATGACCGCGGTCCAGAAGTAGCTGAAGACGTAGATCAGCACGACGTAGAGCAGGTTGTACAGGAACGAAGTTCCCGAAGAGAACATCTGCGACAGCGACGCGAACGTCGGGGCGTACGCAGGAAGCCAGCTCTGCATCAGGTTGAACACGATCGCGGGCAGCATCAGCAGGCTGCTGGCGAAGATGATCGGCATGACGCCCGACATGTTGAGCCGAAGCGGCAGCGAGCTTTTCGTGCCGCCGTAGACGCGATTGCCGCGGACGTGCTTCGCGGCATGGATCGGGATGTTCCGCTTGCCGAGCGTAATGAACACGACGCCCGCGATGACGGCGACGAACAGAAAGCCCAGAACGACGACCTCTTCGACGCTAGTCTGTCCGTCGCCGAGTCCGCCCAGGCGGAAGTCGAAGTTATCGGCCATGCTGAACAGAGCCGCCGGCATCTGGGCCAGAATGCCCGCCATGATCAGAAGGCTGATGCCGTTGCCGATGCCGTACTCGTCGATCTGCTCGCCCAGCCACATCAGGAAGATGGTGCCAGCGGTCATGATCAGGACGCAGGTGATAGTCCAGAAGAGCGTCAGTTGCCCGTCGCTGGTGAACTGCGGCAACAGGATGCTCGGCCCGCCCCCTGCCGACGTCGACATCTGGAGGAAGACCCAACTCTGGAAGACGCAGAACAGCACCGTCAGATAACGAGTGTATTCGTTGATCTTCTTGCGTCCCGCTTCGCCCTCCTTCCGCAGCTCTTCGAGCGGCTTCCAGACGGTTCCGAGCAACTGCAGGATGATCGACGCCGAAATGTACGGCATGATCCCCAAGCCGAAGATCGTCATCTGCGTGAGCTGGCTCGCGCTGAAGACCGACACCTGACGCAGGAAGTCATTGAAGCCGCCGCCGTCCTGGGACGCCTGGTAGGCCGCTTCCTGATCGATGACCGGAAGCGTGATCTGCCAGCCGACGCGATAGACGGCCAGGAGCGCCAGCGTCAGGAAAATCTTCTTGCGGAGTTCGGGGATCGTGAAGATGACCCGGAGCTTCTCGAGCATTCGTCCGTTCTTCCCGGGAAAGCGCCCTCGCAGGGCTTATGAGACCGCCGCGCTCGGAACCGGAACAGGTCTTCCTGAACGGCGAATGCGGCAGTCGTCTGGTATCCTGCTCCGTCTCCATCCAGGGAAACAGGAGCGTCGATCTGATCTGTCGTTGACGGGCCGAACGGCCGGTCCGCGAAGAATGGTGAGTCTACCCCGTTTCGGCGTCGTCCGGAAAGAGAAAAAGGCGTCGCCGATCGCAACGCCTTCGCTCTCGCTCTTTCAGATTCGCCGGCGTTCGAAGCCTCAGCTCTTCTGAGCCTTCGCGGCTTCCTTCTTTTCTTCCACCGAGACGCGATAAACGACGACCTCCGCCGTGCCGCCCGCCTTCTCGATCTTCTCCTTGGCCGACTCGCTGAAGCGATGCGCCCGGACGGTGAGCTTCTTCGTCAGTTCGCCGTCGCCGAGGATCTTGACGATGTCGAAGATGCCGCTGACCAGGCCGAAGGCACGCAGTTCGTCGACGCCGACGACCGCGCCGTTCTCGAACGCGGCGTCAAGGTTGCCGACGTTCGTCGCGGCGACCTTCAGAGCCCAGCGATTGTTGAAGCCGCGCTTCGGAATCCGTCGAACCATCGGCATCATACCGCCCTGGAAGGCGGCATGGCGCGAGTAACCGTTGCGCTGGCCCTGGCCCTTGTGACCCCGGGTCGAGGTCTTGCCGTGACCCGATCCGATGCCGCGACCGATGCGCTTGCGCTTCTTGTTCTTCTCGATGTCGACGTGGACTTCGTGCAGGCTCATGTTTCGCTCGGTCGGAACGGAATCGACGGGACGATCTTCCCGGATTCGGACGATGGATTCAGTGTAGGATCGCGGCCTTTAGAGGCTGACGCCCCGCAGACGCTCGACCTCGTCCTTCGTGCGCAACTGCTCGAGAGCGGCGATGGTCGCCTTCACGAGCGTCACCGGATTGTTGCTGCCGAAGCTCTTGGTCAGGATGTTGTGAATGCCCGCGGCTTCGCAGACCGCACGGACCGCGGCGCCGGCGATGACGCCCGTACCGGCACCGGCCGGAAGGAGCACCACCTGGGCGGCTCCGTAGGTTCCGGTGACCTTGTGCGGGATCGAACCGTCGACGACCGCGGTCGTCACGAGCGATCGCGACGCCTGCTTAGTCGCCTTCTCCACGGCGGGGGGAACCTCGTTCGCCTTGCCGTAGCCCCAGCCGACCTTCCCGCGACCGTCGCCGACGACGACCATCGCGGCGAAGCTGAAGCGGCGACCGCCCTTCACGACGGCCGCGCAACGCTTCACCTTCACGAGTTTGTCGATCAGGTTGCCTTGATTTTCCTGTGCCATGGTCTTTCGCTTCCGGGGCTCGTTTGCTGCCCGTCTTCGTTAGGGGCGTCGCCCCGGACCGGGGCGGCGCTTGCTATTCGATCAGAAATCCAGACCGGCCTCGCGGGCGGCATCTGCCAGGGCCGCGACGCGACCATGGTACTTGTAGTGTCCTCGGTCGAACGCGACCTTCGTCACGCCGGCCTGCTTCGCCCGCTCGGCGATAAGCTGACCGATGCGGGCGGCGGCATCCTTGTTACCGTTGGCGCCGTCGCCGCGAGCGACAGGCTCGTACGTTCCCGCCGCCGCGATCGTGCGACCGCTGAGGTCGTCGACCAGTTGCACGCTGATGTGCTGCAGCGAGCGGAACACGCTCAGCCGGGGACGCTCGGGCGTCCCCTGCATGCGGTTGCGGACGCGATGACGTCGACGCGTGCGCTGGGCCGACAGGTACTTGTTCTTGTTAGCCATTTCGGGAGATCCGTTCGATCACTCAGTCGAGAGCGTGCGGGCGTCGCGAGAAGATTGCCGCGACTACTTCTTGGCCGCCTTACCAGGCTTGAGCTTGATGAACTCGCCCGAGTAGCGGATACCCTTGCCCTTGTACGGCTCGGGCTTCTTCGCGGCCCGCAGTTCGGCGGCGAACTGGCCGACCTTCTGCTTGTCCGCGCCGAAGATCAGGATCTCCGTCGGCGTGGGGACGGTGACCTTCAGATCATCGGGGATGGTCTTGACGATCTCGTTCTTATACCCGACGCGAAGCTTGATGGTCTTGCCGGCGAGCTGGGCCAGATAGCCGACGCCGACGACTTCCATTTTTTTCTGGTAGCCGGTCTTCGCGCCCGTGATCATGTTGGCGATCAGCGCGCGGGTCAGACCGTGGTTCGCCCGCGACGCACGTTCGTCGTCCGAGCGGGAGACCGTCACGCCCGGCTTGTTGCCGAGCTCTTCGACGTCCTGCACGGCGACGTTGACGTTGTCGGGATGCTCCCAGGTGAGCTTGCCGACCGGCCCTTCGACCGAGACGACACGATCCTTGACGTCGATCTTGACGCCATCGAGGATCGGGATGGGCTTGACGCCGATTCGAGACATGACTCGCTCCTGAACCGGCCTCCCGTTTCGCGGCGAATCTGTTCGCTACGCGACTTGGAGACCGAACCCGAGTAACCCGGGATCAATAGATTTCGCAGATAACTTCGCCGCCGACGCCCTTGGATCGCGCTTCGCGATCGCTGAGCATGCCGGCGCTGGTGCTGACGACGTAGATGCCCATCCCGCCGAGCACGGGGCGCAGGTCGCTCGCTCCGGCGTAAACGCGGCGTCCGGGGCGGCTGATGCGGCGGATGCGTTGAACCACGCGTTCGCCGTTCGGACCGTACTTCAGTTCGAGTCGCAGCGTTCCGACCGGCTTGTCTTCGGTTTCGGAGTAGTCCCAGATGTAGCCCTCGCGCTTGAGGACTTCCGCGACCATTCGCTTCGACTTCGAGGTGGGCATGTCCACGAATCCGCGTTCGACGCGAACGGCGTTGCGAATCCGGGTAAGCATGTCCGCGATGGGATCAGTCAACATGGCAGGTCTCGTGGTTCGCCTGGGCGGCGACGTTGTTTCACTCGGCGTCAGGCGACGTCAGTTTGAACGGATGCGGTACGTCAGGCGACCTTGTCCTTGCGGCGGAACGGCATGCCGAACTGCTCAAGCAGGAACTTGGCTTCTTCGTTGGTCCGGGCCGACGTGACGACGCAGATATTCATGCCCTGCGGGCGAAGGAACTTGTCCGGGTTGACCTCGGGAAACACGAGCTGCTCGGTAAGGCCGAAGCTGTAGTTCCCGTTGCCGTCGAACGCCTTCTCGTTGATGCCCCGAAAGTCGCGAACTCGCGGCAGGGCCAGGTTGACAAGGCGGTCGAGGAATTCGTACATCCGGTCGCGACGCAGCGTCACCATGGCGCCGATCGCGAGGCCCTCGCGGAGCTTGAAGTTGGCGATCGACTTGCGAGCGCGGGTCGTGACCGCACGCTGCCCGGCCAGGGCCGTCATCGATTCGACCGCTTCTTCCACGTGCTTCTTCTCGGTGATGCCCGAGCCGACGCCCATGTTGATCACGATCTTTTCCAGACGCGGGATCTGATGGACGTTGATGTAGCCGAACTTCTTGCGAAGCTCTTCGCGGATCTCGTTCTCGTAGCGCTCTTGCAGACGGGGCTTCATGGAAGGCGACGCTTTCGGACTGGCTATCGACGATCGTCGCTCGAAAGGACGAGGTTCGACGTACAGGCCTGCGGATTCTAAGGACAGGATCGCCGACGCGGTCGCCGGCGAGATATCTCAGTTACCGACGGGCGGCGAGCGAAGCCCGCAATCCGCAGGAACTCAGACCACGGGAATCAGACGACCTCGGTCGCCTGGTTGACGATCTTCATGTAGTTCTTGTCGCGCAGTTCGCGGGCGACCGCCCCGAAGATACGCGTGCCGCGAGGGTTGCCGTCCTTGTCGACGAGCACCACCGCGTTCTTATCGAACCGGACGTAGCTGCCGTCCTTGCGACGGGTCGGCTTCCGAACGCGAACGATCACCGCCCGGACGACCGCCTTCTTCTTGACGTCGCTGTCGGGCGAAACTCGCTTGACGCTGCAGATGATCGTGTCGCCGAGGCCCGCCACGCGGCGCTTCGAGCCGCCGAGGACCTTGATGCACATCACTTCCTTGGCGCCGGTGTTGTCGGCAACTTCGAGTCGCGTTTCCTGCTGAATCATCGATCGAATCCTGGGTCGCCGCGACTCTCGCCCCAAACTCGCGATGAAACCGCGGAGAGGGCGATGCGTTCAGTTCGTATGTCAGTGATGCCCGATCGGGTCGCTCAGGACGGCTGAGACTCCAGTGGAGACACGCCGTCGATCGCTCCGACAGAGCGGGAAAGGCCGGCGGAGACTTGGGTTCCGGGGCCGATCGGAAAAACCAGAAGTGTGTCGCTCCCGAGCGACTTCGTCAAGCGGCTGGCGCTCTCGGGAAGCGAAACTGCCGTCGAAAGATCCGACGGCAGCGTCAGTCGCCGCCGCAGCTCGCCCGAAAGCGACTGCGGCTCTATTCAGTAGTGAGTTCAGCTCGACGCTTCGCCTGAAACCTCGGCGCCGGCGACGGCTTCTTCGAGCGAGATCTCGCCCCGCTTGAGCGCCGCGACGTCGACCGCGCGGCTCTTCTCCAGAACGCGGAGCAGTTCCCAGCGCTTCAGCGCCGAGCGCGGCCGCGATTCCTGGATCTCGACCGTGTCGCCCAGGGCCGATTCGTTGTTCTCGTCGTGGACGTAGCACTTCGTGCGATGACGCACGAACTTGCCGTATCGCGGATCGCGGTACTTCGAGCGGATCTCGACGACGCGCGTCTTCGCGTTTTTGTCGCTGACGACGATTCCGGAAATGATCTTCTTGGGCATCGGTCTGGTCGCTAGTTCTTGAGGCGACTTACGCCTGCGGTTGCGTCATCTCGCGTTGACGCTGAATGGTCTTGATCTGGGCGATGAGCCGACGATTGCGCCGGATCTCGCTGGGTGCGTCGAGCTTCTCGGTGTTCGACTGCACCTTCAGGCGAAAGAGCGTATCGGCGGCGTCCTTGAGCGTCAGCCCGAGGTGCTCGTCGCTCATCTCGCGAAGTTCTTTGACGGTAGTCATGACGATCTCTTATCGAATCTCTCGACGGTTTCGAGCGACGGCCGAAGCCGGTCGCGTCAGCCCACCTGGCCGAGTTCGCGGGAAACGAATCGAACGCGGACGGGCATCTTGTGCGCAAGACGGGCCAGGCAGATCCGGGCCTGCTGTTCGGTGACGCCGCCCACTTCGTAGAGGACGGTGCCGGGCTTGACGACCGCGACCCAGTGAGCCGGTTCGCCCTTACCCTTACCCATTCGCGTTTCGAGCGGACGGGCGGTGATGGACTTGTGCGGGAAGATGCGGATGTAGAGGCGACCGATGCCGCGGATGTACTGCTGACCCGCGATACGACCCGCCTCGATCGTCTCCGCCTTGATGTATCCCGCCTGAAGCGCCTGCAAGCCGTACTCGCCGAACGACACGCGGTTACCGCGCGTCGCGTTACCTCTTATACGACCTCTTTGGCTTTTTCGGTGCTTCACTCGCTTGGGCATCAGGGCCATCGGTACCACCTTCTCCTTCGTACAGTCCTTGATAGACCCAGACCTGAACGCCGATGTGCCCCACGGCGGTCCACGCCTCGGTGAACCCGTAGTCGATCTTGGCGCGTAGCGTGCTGAGCGGAACGGATCCGGCTACTTGTTTCTCGCGGCGGGACATTTCAGAGCCGCCGAGCCGACCGGCGACCTGGATCTTCACGCCCTTGGCGCCGGCGCCCATCGTCTGCTCGATGGCTCGCTTCAGCGTGCGGCGAAAGTTCGCCCGCTTCGCCAACTGCTGCGCGACGTCTTCGGCGACGAGCTGCGCGTGAATCTCAGGTCGTCCGATCTCTTCGATCTTGAGGTTGACGCGGCGACCGATCAGGTTCTGCAGATCTTCCTGCAGAACGTCGGCCTCCTGGCCCTTCTTGCCGATGATCAGACCGGGACGCGCGACGAAGAGGATCACCTTGACCTCGTCGCGGGTCCGCTCGATCTCGATCCGGTCGATCCCGGCGTTCCGGTACTGCGTCTTCTTGGGATGATTCTTGACGAAGTCGCGAATCTTCTTGTCCTCCAGAAGAAGGCCAGCGAACTCCTTTTTCGGCGCGTACCAACGGCTCTTCCAGTCCTGCATGATGCCGGTACGGAAGCCGATCGGATTGACTTTCTGACCCATAAATTCGCCTCGGCGGTTCGCCTCGGTCGCCTCCGCAGTTCGCGGCGGACGACGCCGTTCTTATCGAACGGCCGTAAATGACTTGTCTCGAAATGTGCCGTTTAGACTTCGCCCGCGTTCGCCAGTTCGACGTGGATGTGGGCCGAACGGCGGAGGATGCCGAACGACTGACCGCGTCCGCCAGGGCGAACCCGCTTGAACATCGGAGCGCCGTCGACCTTCGCGACGCTCACGAACAGTCCGGCGACGTCGACCGTCTCGCGGTTCTGATCGGGATCCTGCGCGTTGCCCAAGGCGCTGCGGAGAACCTTCTCCAGCAGGTAGGCCCCGCGCTGCGGCTGATACTTGAGCAGCGAGAGCGCTTCGTCGACCTGCTTGCCGCGGATCATATCCGCGAGCGGACGAACTTTCCGCGCGCTGATGCGGGCGAAACGATGGGTCGCTTTGAATGCCATGGACGTCTTCTCCTCGATCCGACAGCCGCAGGAGCCGCGTCGGTCGTCCGGGTATCGCCCCGGCGCTCAGTCTCGATTGTTTCGATTGCGCGTTTCGATCGCGACGGGAAAACCGACGCTCCGTCGCAGCGCGGAGGATTACTTCTTCTTGCTGCCGCCGTGACCGCGGAAGGTCCGCGTCGGGGAGAATTCCCCGAGCTTGTGACCGACCATGTCCTCGGTGACGTAGACCTTCAGGTGCTGACGACCGTTGTGAACCATGAACGTATGGCCCACGAAGTCGGGCACGATCGTGCTCGAACGAGCCCAGGTCGTGACAGGCTCCTTGGTGCCGTTCTCTTCCTGCTTCTGAATCTTGAGAAGCAGTTTGAGATCGACGAACGGACCCTTCTTTTGGGATCTTCCCATGGCTCTGAAACGACTCTGAGGGAACTCTGGTATTCGGGGCCGATCAGAACGGACGGCAAAGCGCCGTCCGACGATCGATTTGTTCGCTGCGGCTGACGTCGTAGCGGTTTATTTGTAATGCAGCTTGAGCTGCCCGTACCGACGCGACCAGCGACGACGGACGATCGCAGAATTCGACGGCTTGCGGGGGCTGCGGGTCGAACCGCCCTTGGCCGACTTGCCGGTCGGGCTGACCGGATGACGACCGCCCTTGGTGCGGCCTTCGCCACCGCCGTGCGGATGGTCGACCGGGTTCATCGCCGTACCGCGAACGTGCGGGCGACGACCCAGCCATCGGGTGCGACCGGCCTTGCCGAGCCGAACCTTGCTGTGATCGGAGTTGCTCACCTTGCCCATGACGGCGCGGCAAGCGGAGGGAATACGGCGAATTTCGCCGCTGGGGAGCGTGATCTGGGCCCAGTCGGCCTCGCGAGCGGTGAGCGTCGCGTTCGTTCCGGCGCTGCGGCACAGAACGCCGCCGCGGCCCAGGTTCATCTCGATGTTGTGGATCGCCGACCCGAGGGGAATCAGCTTCATCGGCAGACAGTTGCCGACGTTCGGCGCCGCGCGGTCGCCGCTCTCGACAGTCGCGCCCTGGAAGAGCGCGTCCGGGGCGATGATATAACGCTTCTCGCCGTCCGCGTAGTACAGCAGTGCGATACGGGCGCTGCGGTTCGGATCGTACTGGATCGAGTGAACCTTGGCCGGAACGCCGTCCTTGTTCCGCTTGAAGTCGATCAGGCGGTACATCCGCTTGTGACCGCCGCCGCGATGCCGGGCAGTGATCTTGCCCTGGTTATTGCGACCGCCCGTTTTCTTGATCGGGCGCAGCAGGCTCTTTTCCGGCACGGCGCCCGGCGTCAGCTCTTTGAAGTCGCTGACGCTCGCGCCGCGGCGGCCCGCGGAAGTCGGACGATAATATCGAATGCCCATGACGAACTCGCGTTGACTTCGGCCATCCCGCAGGGGCGGGACGTCTGGCGTAAGGACGCCTGCTGAATACGAACGAATCGAAGCGCGACGGCTCCGAGCCGGACCAGGCGGTGTCGCCCGAATCCCGCTCGACCTGCCGAGGCCGACGACTAGTAGAAGTTGATCTTGTCTTCGGAATGGAGGGTGACGATCGCCTTCCTCCAGTCCGCGGTATGCGTGATCTGATAGCGGAAGCGACGCGGCTTGCCCTTGCGGGTCTGCGTGCGGACGCTTTCGACGCGAACGTTGAAGAGGGACTCGATCGCCGTCTTCACGTCCCGCTTGGTAGCGAGCGAGTGAATCTCGAACGAGTACTGGTTATAGCGCTCCGACCGGTGAATGCCCTTCTCGGTGACGAGCGGGCGGAGAATCACCTGATGCGGCTCGAGCTGCAGGCTGGTGTTTAGGGCGTTACCCGACATGGCGAACTTTCAGACGCTCAACGCGGCGCTGTACGGGGCGGCAGTTACGACGTGACGATCACGCCGAGGCGGCGGTGGAGCGTTCCTTGAGTTGATCGAGAGCTTCCTTCGCGATCACGACGACGCGCGGGCGAAGGAGCGACAAGGCGTTGAAGTCCGACGCAGGCGAAACTTCGCATCCGGCGATGTTGCGGGCGCTGCGGTAGACGTTCGGATCGTGGCTGGCGGTGCCGAGGAGCGTCCTTTGACCGTAGACGCCCATCGCCTGGAACAGGCCGGCGATCGTCTTGGTCTTCGGGGCGTCCATCGCGAGGCCGTCGACCACGCGAACCTGACCTTTCGCGATCCGCGAAGCCAGCGCCATGCGAGTGGCCAGGCGAATCGCCTTCTTGTTCATGCGATAGCTGTGGTCGGTCGGACGGACCGGATGGATATCGCCGCCCCCGCGTCGATGACCGGCTTTCTTCGAGCCGGCTCGTGCGCGCCCCGTACCCTTCTGCTTGTAGAGCTTCCGGGTGGCGCCGCGAACTTCGCCGCGATCCTTGGACCTCTTCGTCCCCATCCGCAGATTCGCCTGGTACATGACGACCGCGTCATGCAGCAGTTGGCGATTGATCGACGGGGCGAGCGAGTCCGGATCGAACTCGTACGTCCCGGTCTGCGTGCCGGCGAGATTGTAAAGCGGAAGGGAGGCCATCTTCGTAGTTCCAGGGCGCCGGGCGATTCCGATCAGAGACCGATGCGAATGCCGCAGGCTCGATTACTTCTTGTTCGATTCGCGGATGACGACATATCCGCCGTTGGGACCCGGAATGGCGCCGCGGATGATCAGGAGATTGTTCTCCGTGTCGATCGCGTGGACCTTCAGGTTGCGAGTGGTGACCGTCGCGTTGCCGTACTGCCCCGCCATCCGCTTCCCCTTGAAGGTGCGGCTGGGGAAGGCGCTCATGCCGGTGCCGCCGATCGCTCGGTGACACTTCTTGACGCCGTGCGTGGCTCGCTGACCGCCGAAGCCGTGACGACGCATGGCGCCGGAGAACCC
Source organism: Lignipirellula cremea (assembly GCF_056501455.1). NCBI lineage: Bacteria > Pseudomonadati > Planctomycetota > Planctomycetia > Pirellulales > Pirellulaceae > Lignipirellula > Lignipirellula cremea. Next base: position 1,072,621 of record NZ_CM151415.1, on the reverse strand, counting down.
GCGACCCTTGCTCGTTCCGGTGACGTCGATCGCGGCGCCTTCGACGAAGACATCCGCCTTCAGTTCTTGACCGACCGTCCATTCGGACGAGCCGCGGATCTCGCGAATGAACTTCTTCGGCTCGCACTCCGCCTTGGGAGCCAGCTCGACGCCGGCGGCCTGACGCTTCTTGGAACGCTTGCTTTCGATCTTCGACGAAACGTGACCCCGCTCCGAGCGACGGGCCTTGCTGCCGCGAAGACGAGCGCCGGTCGGGCGCCTCTTGTCTCCGAAGCCGATCTGCACCGCGTCGTAACCATCTCGCTCCAGGGTGCGAACCTGAAGGACGTGGCACGGACCCGCTTCCACGACGGTGACCGGCACGACGTCGCCCGATTCGGCGACGAAGAGCTGGGTCATTCCGACCTTTTTACCGAGGATGCCGATGGCCATGGAACGGAAACCCTGATCTCGAAACTTGTATCTGACGGAAAGAGAAGGCGAACGCCCGAATCGTATCGAACGATCGCCCCTCAAGGCCCCTGCGAGCGACGACCGGACGAACCGGACAGCCGCTGCGAGCGGGGCTCGCTATCGACCTGCTTCGCTCAGCGAGAGGAGGCCTTGATCTTGATCTCGACGCCTGCCGGCAGGCTCAACTTGTTCAGCGCGTCGATCGTCTTCGGCGTCGCGTCGACGATATCGATCAGGCGCTTATGGGTTCGGATTTCGAATTGCTGCCGGGCCTTCTTGTCCACGTGCGGACTGGAGTTGACCGTATAGCGCTCGATCCGCGTCGGAAGCGGAATCGGGCCATGCACGGTCGAGTGCGTACGCTTCGCAGTGTCCACGATCTCGGACGCGCTCTGGTCGAGAATGCTGTGGTCGTACGCCTCCATCCGGATGCGAATGACGTCTTGCTGCTTTCCCGCCATCGAGGGCTCCAGGCGATGCCTTGCCGAAGCGACTTAACGCCCGGGGGCGGTTTGTCGAGGCAGGCGATAACTGTCGTGGGTCAAAGGGCTTAGGAGGCTTGGACGCCGCTTCTGAGCCCGATAGGAAAGCAGGTGAGTTTAAGGGTCGCCTACTGAGGCGTCAATGGCCGCGTTAAGTTTCGGCACGAAAGATTTCGCCTGAGCTTATACTGGCCCCTCGAACGCCTCCGGCACGCTGCCAAACCTCGTTCGGAACGCAGTTTAACGAGTCTTGGGCGGACGCCGCTTCGCGTACCGCAGCGCCGTTTTCGAACGAGATCGCCAGATTCGAACCAAGGCCCCGGCGGGTCTCGGCGCTCTTTTTCCTGGCCCTGAAGCTCCGCGAACTGGCTCGTGACGAGCGCTATTTGCCACGGGGACCGAGTTCATCGGTCGCCCGCTCGTCCCGATGCCGGGTGGCTACGATCGCCTCGAAAGCAGGGCGACTCGCGGAGCTGCGAAGTTCGCTCGGAGGCGCGAAAGCGCTAGCAAGCCAGCGTGGATCGGATCGAGTCGCGCGGACATCGATCCAAAGCGGTCTGCGTCCGTGCCGACGATCAGGTCGATTCCGCGATCAGATCCGCGGCGAGGCCGGCATGATCGAGGGCTTCGCGACAACTCGCGAAGATCGAATCGACTTCGAGCGCCGCATCGAGTTCCGCAGCCGCGAACGAGGCGGTGATGCGAAGCGGAACGCCATCGACGGTGGCGAAGGGTCGGGCATTTTCGTCGCGAATCCGCGAGACGATCGAATCGGCGTCGCCGGCGGTGGCTTCAGGAAGAAGCGCCGCGAACATGTCCCGTCCGTAGCGGGCGATGTGATCGGTGTCGCGAACCGAAACGCGAAGCGCCTGGCTCATGAACAGCAGCGCCTGCTCCGCCGCGCGGAAGCCCCGCTTCGCGATCATCTCGTCGTAGCCGTCGATCCGCAGCAGCATCAGCGTCGCCTGTCCGGGCGTACGTCGAAGCTGTGCGTGACGCCGCTTGACGTCCGAGGTGAACGAAGCGCGGTTCGACAAACCGGTCACCGGATCCAGACCGGCCACTTCGGCCGTCGACGACGTTCGCTGCGCCCGACGATCGTAGGCCAGCGCGGCGCCTTCCTCGGTTTCCAGTCCGGCGTCCTTGAACGGCAACATGCCGGCGCCGCGACGCCAGATGCCGACGTTTCGCCCCCGGGCCTTCGCGTCGTAGAGACCTTCGTCGACGCGGCGGATCCAGGCTGCGCGATCTTCGCCCGGCAGCGCCTCCGCAAGACCGGCGCTCGCCGTGACGCGGAGTCGCTTGTCGTCGATGACGGTCGTGGTCTCGCCCACGCGGGCACGGATCGCCTCGGCGATCTCCCGCGATTCGAAGGCGGTCCTGTTCGGAAGCACGATCGCGAATTCTTCGCCGCCGTAGCGAGCGACCAGGGCATCCTTCGGCGCCGCCTCGGTCAGCGCTTTCGCGACCTCGCGAAGAACGGCGTCGCCCGCCAGATGGCCATGCGCGTCGTTGACTCGCTTGAAGTGATCGACGTCCAGCAGCATCAGGGAAGTCGTCTCGCCGCGGTCTTTCACGGCGACGAGCCGTTCGTCCAGGTAATCATCCAGCGCGCCGCGGTTCCGCAGCAGGGTCAGGGCGTCGGTGCGTGCGGCGATCGCCTGCTCGCGCATCATCCGGGCCTGATCTTCCAGACGAGCTTCCGCTTCTTGCAACTTGCGACGCATCGCATCGCTGGCTTCGACGATCTGTCGCACGCACAGGGCAATATCGGATTCGTCAGGCGAGGGAAGCGCTTCCAGATCCTCCGCCAGGAGTCGCACTTGCGTTTCGTGCTCCCGCACGTCCAGCGAGAGCTTCGTCGCGATCTCGTGCAGGACCGCGAGCGATTCGCGATCGAGGCCCTTCCCCCGGTTCGGACGGGAAATGAAGCGCCCGCACAGAACGCCGAAGGCGAACAGAGCGACGGCGCCGAAGAGCGATAGGATCAGGAGCGTCATAGGTCGGTAACCGAAGGGGCAGACAACGGTTTGCCGAAACTTAGATCGCCGTTTAGCGCCCCCCCTCGGATAGCGGAGAATTCACTCATTTTTACCCCCCCGGAGAGGCGTCGCCGGCTCTCGACGGCTCGCTCCATTCCGGCTCGCCCGCATGATCCTCGCGACCAGCATCTTCGCGAGGGCATTCGACGCTCCCGGGGCGCTCACCGCATGCGAACCAGTTCATCCTTCGCGAGCCAGTAGATCTCGCCCGCCTCGACCAGTTCGGGCGGCAGGGCGTTGCGAAACCTCGTCTGCTTGACTTGTTCAGGCGACGCCAGCAGCGTCGATCGCCAGTCGGCAGGAAGCTGCGGTTCGGTCAGGTCGAGCGAGTTTCCGATCCGGTACAGCAGATCGGGCCGGACCTTCGCCGTGACGTGGCGATCGGCTTCGTTCATGCGGGTTCGCAGTTCCGAATCGGCGTCGGCGAACTGCCGCGCCGCACGCCAGGCCTGCTGATCTCCTTCCAGATAGAGGGCGATCTGAAAACGCCCGCTGCCTGCGGAGAAGACTTCGGTCTTCGATTCGAACGGCGCCGAGGGAAATCCGCTCTCGCGCAGCGCCCGCGCTTCGCAGGCGACGTACAGGACGTCCCCGCGCCACGACGTCGGCACGCGCACGATCGCGGAGAGTTCATGCGCCCCCTGAACGGTCGTCGCCGCCGTCGGACGAAGCTTGAAGTAGACGCCCTGTCCGCGACGAAGCGTCCCCGCGGCGGTGACGATTTCCTTCGCCGGGATCTCCTGGTACTTCACGGTTTTCGCGTTCTTCTGGGCCGCGTCGGCGGAGCCGGTCGCCTTCACGTTCGCCTCGGCGCCGCTGACGGTCAGTCCGGCTCCTCGCGACGATTCGGCGATCTGCTGCACCTCGACGGCGCCGGCGTAGCGATCGGTCAGCGCCGTCTTGGGCGAGTAGTCGACGACCTGGGCGTGCGGCGTTTCCAGGTGAAGTTCGGCCTGAATCTCCGTCAGCTCGCTCTCGTTCCCGCTCAGGAAGACCGACAGCGGAAAACGGACCTCGATCCACCGCTCGTTCGGATTGGTCGCCGCGAACTCCTCCGGCGTGACGTCCCGGCTGCTCGCCAGCGGCGGAAGGTCGAACGAAACCCGCGGCGGCGCTGCGCCAGCGACTGCCGCGACAGCGCCGGAAACTCCCAGAATCAGCGAAACGATCGCTCCCTGCCGAAGCATCTCTGCATCCTCCGTGTGGAAAGCCCTCGCGGGTCTCCGCGATCAGTCTCTCTACGAACCGCCCGACCGGAACGTTCGGAAAGGTCGGATAATCGGCGCCGGACGTCGCGGCTTCAGAACGCGGCGAAGTCGAAGTAGTTCGCGGGACGAAGCGCCTCGGAGCCGTAGTTCTTCTCCATCAGAATCTGCCGAATGGGCCGCCCGGAACCGGGAGATCGCCAGCGATCGCCGGCGTGCATCACGACCAGGTCGTCGCGTCGGTAGGGCGAACGTTCCAGCGCCGACCAGGCACGGTCGCCCGGCATCGAATTCGATAGCTCCAGCAGCCGCAGCTCCGCCAGGCCGGGCCAATCCGCCATTCGCATCAACGCGCCGTCGGTGACCTCCGCGAAGGGGAAGCCCAGGCATCGAAGGTCGGCGGGAATCCAGTTCTCCAGCATTCCGAGCGGCCCGTACAGCGGAACGAAACTGGAGGCGATGACGAGCGATCGCAGCGAACTCGAATTCAGGAACGTGTAGAGCGGCGACCAGTCGTTGATCTCCGGACCGTCGATCGCGAGCGCCTTTAGATCGGACGCGAGTTCGGCGAAACGCTGCGCCCGGTCCGTGTTTTCGAAGGGTGCGAAGTCGGAGTCGAGATCGGCGACGTGATGCGGAATCGCGAGTCGTTCGATCCCGCGCCACGTCTCCGGTTCATGCTCCATGAGGTCGAGACCGCCCATCGAGCGCGGCATCTCGCCGGCCAGGATGCCCCGCAGCGGAATCATCCCCCGGAGCGCCTCGCCCCACTCGAACAGGTTCCGCGAACTGATGCCGACGTTCTCGATGAAGCCGCCCGCGTAGCGGTGTCGGACGACGATCCGCCGCAGGGGTTCAGGCAACTCGCCATGCGTCGGCAGCACGACCCGTCGAACGCGGCGGAGCGCTTCGCCCAGTTCCGGATCGTCGTTGACGAAGGGAAGGGCCGCCTTCCAGTTCGCGAAGGCGAAGCCCCAGCCCAGGCGCTCGATCGCCTGTTCGATCAGGTTCGAGTCCCGCAGGAACTCGGCGCGCGGGTCGCCCTGTTCGTCGAGCCAGTCGGCGAAGACGAGCCGGGGCTCGATCTCTGCCGGCGACGCACAGACGGCCTCGACGAAAGGAAGCTCTTCGGCAGTCGGATCCTCGAACATGCTTGATGAATTCGAATTCCGAACCGGTTCGCCAGCGTTCCCTGGCTGGCTTGCCCAGCCGTGCCGAAGCGGCGAATCGACTCTGCCTCGTCAGCATGCCTCTCGCTGAACGAGGCCGCATCCTAAATTCGCACGGCTGGACAAGCCAGCCAGGGCACACGAAGGCATGAACGAGCGCGCGACGCAGCCGACGATCGTTCGGCTACTCCGCCGATTCTACGACCGCCTTGAGCAGAATCGCGGCGTGACCGGGAAGCGTCCAGTCGAACGCATCCAGCAGCGCCGAACCCGATCCGCCGTACCGGGCGTCGTCGCTGGAAAAGAGCGCCTCCCACCGCCGATCGCGGGGAGGAGCGAGCAACGGTTCCGCCGCGGGTCGCCAGGCATAGTCCCGCGTCAGGTTCACCAGCAGCAGCCGGTCCTCGCCCGCCGGATCGAGCCACCTCAGCAGAAACCGGTCGTCGCTGATGACCGTGCCGTGCAACTGCGTCTTGTCCTGCCGGCGAATGGTGGCGTCTTCTCGACGGATTCGCAGCAGATCCCGATGGAGCGCGAGCGCCTCGCGATTTCGTTCGCGTTCGCTCCAGTCGAGTCGGGAGGCGTGGAACGACGCCCGATCCGCAGGATCCGCCAGAGCGAGCGAGGACGCGGCGATGCCGCCCGCCACCCGCGGAAACAGTCGCAGGTATTCCCACCGCCCCTCGCGGACGAGCTTCGCCAGATCGACCTCATGATCGGCGAAGTAGAGGAACGGCGCCGACGCGCCGAATTCCTGACCCATGAACAGCATCGGCGTGCCCGGCGCGAGCAGCAGCAACGTCGTGAGCGCCCGCCAGTTTCCGGGCGACATCATCCGCGAGACGCGATCGCCATGCGCGGAATTCGCGATCTGGTCGTGGTTCATCAAAAAGTTGACCAGCCTCGCCGCGGGCGTGTCGAGCGCCGGCGTGCCGCGTCGATGCTTCATCCGCGGAACGTGCTGACCCTGATAGAGAAAGCCCCACTTCGTCGCTGCCAGGATCTCGCTCGCCGTCCCTGCGTAGTCCGCGTAGTAGAACTCCGCGTGGCCCGTCGACGCGACGCGGCAGGCATGGTGGAAGTCGTCGTTCCACATGCCGTCCAGGCCGAAGCCTCCATTCTCGACCGGCGCCACGTGCTGCACGTCCTGCGCATGGTTCTCCGCGAAGATCAGGATCGAGCGTTCGCCTGCGGCTTTTCGCGCGGCGACTGAAAGTTCGGCCAGCAGATGCCGCGGCGAATCGTCGAAGATGGCCTGCGTGGCGTCGAGCCGCAGTCCGTCAAGGTGGAACTCCTCGATCCAGTAGGCCGCGTTCGCGACGGCGAACTCCCGCACCGCCTCCGCCTGCGGACCGTCGTAGTTGATCGCGTCGCCCCAGTCGGTCTTGTGCCGGTCCGAGGCGAACTCTTTCGCGAACGAGCCGGAGTAGTTTCCCGCCGGGCCGAAGTGGTTGTACACGACGTCGAGCAGCACCCCGATTCCAAGCGCATGGGCCGCTGCGACGAACGCGCGGAAGTCGTCGGGCGTGCCGTACAGCCGCGTCGGCGCGTACCAGAAGACGCCGTCATAGCCCCAGCCGAACTCGCCCGGGAATTCCGCAACCGGCATGACCTCGACCGCGGTCACGCCGACGTCGCGCAGCAGGGGCAGCTTCTTCGCCGCGGCCTGCCAGGTTCCTTCCGGCGTGAAGCATCCGATGTGCAGTTCGTACAGAACCTGCCCCGCCAGTTCGAGGCCCTTCCAGCCGGCATCGTTCCAGGGATAGTCGCTCGCGACGACCTGTGACGGACCATGCACGCCGCGGGGCTGAAAACGCGACGACGGATCGGGATACTCGTACTCGACGTCGTCGAGCCGATAGCTGTAAAGCGCTCCCGCTCTCAGGCCGGGAACGAACAGGCCGAAGTAGCCCCCCTCTTCCGGCGCGAGCGGAAACCGATCGCCGGTTTCGGGAAGCGAGAGCGTGACCCGCTTCCGATGCGGCGCCCAGACGCGAAACGAGACTCCGTCGGCTTGAACTTCGGCGCCCGTCGCATGCCTACGATCCGTCATACGTTTCCCGATCCGCTCCGTCGAAAGGGTTAGTCAGCACGGCGTTCTCGTGCGTGTCGCACGGACATGCCGCGGGCGAGGCGCTCTGGATCAGGGAATTCCCGGCGAACGGGCCGTCACAGATGCGCGATAAGCGTTCTAGGGCGCCGTCGTTCGCTTCGACAGCGCTGCCGCGGAAAGGACCGCGAAACGGACGGGAGAAGGCGGCGCCGATCAGGCTCTTCCGTCCAGCGTCCCCAGTACGTCCAGAACGTCCTTCAGGCGGACCGGCTTGACCAGGTGGAACTCGAATCCTGCCGCGCGGGAGCGCTCCCGATCTTCCGGCTGGCCGTAGCCCGTCACCGCGATCAGGGGGATGCGTCGGGTCGACGCCTGCTCCCGCAGCCGCCGCGCGACTTCGAATCCGTCAAGCCCCGGCAAGGCGATGTCGAGCAGGATAACGTCGGGTCGAAACGCCGACACCGCCTCCAGCGCCCGGAAGCCGCAGAGCGCCGTTTCGACCTCATGGCCTTCCGATCGCAGCGTCATCGAGAGCATCCTCGCCGCATCAGGATTGTCGTCGACCACCAGGATGCGTCGCGAGGGTCGCGCATCGCTCTGCGAGCCGTCGACCGACTCGGCGGCGGCCATGCCCGTCGACGCCGGAATGCGCACGATGAATTCGCTTCCCCGACCGATGCCGCCCGTCTGCGCTTCGACCGTTCCGTCGTGCAGTTCGACCAGCGTCTTGACGATCGTCAGGCCGATGCCGAGTCCTCCTTGCGATCGGTCGATGCTTCGATCCGCCTGCGTGAAGAGATCGAAAATCCCGGGCAGCAACTCGGGCGCGATGCCGACGCCGTTATCTCGCACGCGCACGATCGCGCATCGGTCGGTCCGTTCCACGACCACGTCCAGCCGACCGCCCGAGGGCGTGTACTTGCAGGCGTTCAGCACCAGATTCTCGAACACCTGTTCCAGCCGCGACGGATCGGCGGAGACGAACAGCGGACCGTCCGGGAACTGCGCCGCCAGCACGTGCCGGTGCTCTTCCACCGCCATACGGGCCGCCGAGAGCGCGCTCCTGACGATCTCGCACAGTTCGATCCGCTGCCGCTGAAGCTGCACCTTTCCGCGCGTGATGCGACTGACGTCCATCAGGTCGTCGATCAACCGGGCGAGCTTCTTGACCTGCCGATCGGCGATCGCGATCGCCTCCTTGTCATCCGCGTCGAGTCCTTCGCTGAACTGCAACAGCGCGATGGCGGACGCGATCGGGGAGAGCGGGTTCCGCAATTCGTGCGCGAGCATCGCCAGGAACTCGTTCTTCCGGCGGTCGGCATCTTCGAGCGCTTCGGCCCGCTCGCGAAGCTCCTCCTCCATCCGCTTGCGCTCCGTGCTGTCCGCGAAGACCTTCACGAAGCCGCGCAGCGCGCCGTCGCGGTCGCGCAGCGCGCTGGTCGCGCCGGTGGCCCAGAAATGGGTTCCGTCTTTGCGCACGTGCCAGCGATCGTCGAACGCCCGCCCCTGCTCCGCCGCCGTGCGAAGTTCGCGTTCGGCTTCTCCGCCCGCCTTCGCATCTTCGACGGGCCAGAGCGCCGAGAAGGGGAGGCCGATCGCTTCGTCGGTCGAGTAGCCCAGCAGTCGCTCCGCGGAGACGCTCCAGTCGGTCACGCGACCGCTGACGTCCATCAGGAAGATCGCGTACTCCTGAAGACCCGACATCAGAAGTTCGAACTTCCGGTCGCTTTCGGGAACGTTTTCACGCGCGGGTTTTTGATCGGTCAACTCGCGTGCGACGCCGACCATTCCGGTGACGTCGCTGCGCTCGTCGCGCAGCGGAGTCAGCGTGAAGGAGCCCCAGAATCGGCTGCCGTCCTTGCGGACGCGCCATCCGTCCTGCTGCAGGCCTTCGCCGCGTGCTGCGGCATGACCCAGCGCCTGCAATTTGCCGTCGCGGTCCTCGGGCGCGTCGAGCAAGGAGATCGATCGACCGACGATCTCCCGAGCGGCGTACCCGGTCATGTGTTCCGCGGCGACGTTCCAGGATCTCACCATGCCGGAGGCGTCGACCACGAAGATTGCGCAGTCGGCAATCTCGGTCGTCCGCTCAGGCTGTATTTCCAGCTGGTCCATAGCGTAGCCCTCCTAACACGCGACTTCGGTCGCGTCTTGGTTTCGAGCGACTGACACCAGATGCAAAGAGCGTACCGATTTCGAAAGCCCGTTATTTCCGGGCTTGCCGGCCAGTTGGTCGCGCGGAAGCCCGACCGGCCTCGCAGCGTTTCGAGAGCCGATACGCCTCTGCGATCTCGCGGCGACGCCCCTTCCCGAGTACCGTGAGGCTCCTACCGTTACGACTTCTTTCCGCTGCTCTCCCTCTCACTTGTCGAGCGACGATTGCGCAGCGTCCGACCGACGAGCAGCACGATCTGGCGTGCTCGACCGAGAGACGTACTCGCAGCCGCGATTCTCTTCGCGTGCGGGTCCGCCGCCGGCTGCTTGAACTCCCGACCGCCCGAGCCGGAGGCGGTCGCTCCGACGCGCGTGATGGTTCTGGTAGCCGCGAGCGCCAGGGAGGCGGTCGAAGAGATCGCCGTCGAATTCGAGCGTGAATCTGGCGCTCAGGTCGACGTCGGCGTCGGCGCGTCGAACGCGCTGGCCCAGCAGATCCTCGCGGGCGCTCCGGCGGCGATGTTTCTTTCCGCCAGCGAGGAGTGGGCCGATGCGATCGAGGACGAAAACCTCGTCAGCCGGCGCGTCGATCTGCTGTCGAACCGGCTCGTGCTGATCGTGCCGCGAGGAAACCCGGCGGAAGTAAAGAGGCCGGCTGATCTGCTCCGCGACGAAGTCCAACATCTCGCGCTCGCGGAGGCGAACGTCCCTGCCGGGCGTTACGCCGAGCAGGCGCTGAGTAAGCTCGAACTGTTCGGAAAGCTGTCTGCTTCGGATAAGTTCGTCCGCGGGCACGACGTCCGGGCGACGCTGGCTTTCGTCGAGCGGGGCGAAGCCGATGCCGGCATCGTCTATGCGTCCGACGCACTCGGCGCCGAACAGGTCGAGGTCGTCTTCGAATTCGACTCGACCTTGCACGATCCGATCCTCTACCCGCTCGTGCTGCTCGACGCGGGCGAATCGAACGCCGCAGCGGTCCGGTTGTTCGCTCGACTTCAGACGCCGGAGTCGCAGGAAGTTTTCCGTCGTCGCGGATTCCGACCCGTTTCGTCCGCGTCGGCTGCGAGGTAACGCGTGTCGGCGGATTCGTGGAACGCCATCGGCCTGAGCCTGCTCGTCGCGACGGTTGCGATGATCGCGAGTCTGCCGTTCGGCGTCGCGCTCGGCTGGCTGCTCGCCCGGCGGGAGTTTTGGGGCAAGAGCCTCCTGGAGACGGTCGTCAACCTGCCCCTGGTTCTGCCCCCGGTCGTGACGGGCTGGCTGCTGCTCGTCGCCTTCGGTCGCCGGGGCGTCATGGGCGGCGCCCTGGAAGAATGGCTCGGAGTGCGCCTGATTTTCGACTGGAAGGGGGCGGCGCTCGCCGCGGCGGTGGTTTCGTTCCCGCTGATGGTCCGCGCGATCCGCCTCGCCTTCGACGGCGTCGATCGGGGAATCGAACAGGCGGCTAGAACGCTCGGCGCGTCGCCCCTGGACGCTTTCTTCACGATCTCGCTCCCCTGCGCGCGGCGGGGCATCGTCGCGGGCTGCGTCCTCGCCTTCGCGCGCAGCCTCGGCGAGTTCGGCGCCACGATCATGATCGCGGGCAACATCCCGGGCCGGACGCAGACGATCCCGCTGAAGATCTACAGCGAACTCGAATCGCCGGGCGGCATGGAGCGTTCGCTGCCGCTGATCCTGTTCTCGATCCTGATCGCGGCCGCGGCGCTGGCGATCGGAAACTGGCTCGAACGCCGCGGCGGAGGGGGGACGCGATGAACGGTCTCCCCTCGCTCGACTTCGACTGCCGGCATCGGTATGCCGACGGGTTCGAGCTTGACGCGAAGTTCGTAACCGACGCTCCGGTGACCGCGCTCTTCGGCCCGTCAGGCAGCGGAAAGACGACGATCCTGTCGCTGATCGCCGGGCTGCTGCGACCGGAGTCGGGCACGATCCGATTCGGCGAGCGAGCGTTCGTGGATACCGCGCGCAAGGAGTTTCTCGCGCCGGAGCGTCGCCGCGTCGGCGTGCTGTTTCAGGAGCGTCGGCTTTTTCCGCACCTGACGGTGAGGGCGAACATCGCGTACGGCGCTCGCCGAAGGCAGGGCAAGATGCCGTTAGACGCAACGGTCGAATCTCTGGAAATCCGCGACCTGCTCGACCGCTATCCGCGGTCCCTCAGCGGCGGTCAGCAGCAGCGCGTGGCGCTCGCCAGGGCGATCGCGTCAGGCCCGGAGATTCTACTGCTGGACGAACCTCTGACCGGGGTCGAGGCTCCTCTTCGCGACCGGATCGCGGAGTATCTGCAGCAAGTCATCGCGCAACTCGCCGTGCCGACGCTGCTCGTCACGCACCACCGCGAACTGGTCGATCGACTGGCGACGCGAACCGTCACGATCGAGGCGGGACGCGTCGTCGAGAATTCGTAGGGGCCGGTCGCCGCGCCTCTGATTGTGTCGAATCAAACGTCGCAGCGCGACGACAGGAAACTTGAATGAACGCTTGGGTTCGGCGGCAAGCGGCGTTCCTACGCCAATTGAACGGCGGGAAGATCGCGCGATGGCAGGGAATCGAGATGGCCTTGTATACGATCGAAGCGACTGGCGCGCCGGTCTGGCAGGACGCAACGGTCCCGTTTCTGCAACTTGACCGGCTCGACCTAATCTTCGCGGACGGGTATGCGACTTCCGTTGTCACCTATCAGAACGATACTCGCTGGGGACTCTACCGGAATGATGAGCTTCCGCCTTTGAGCTGGTCAGATGACCCACCAGGAAGTATTTTCCGGACGCGTTCGATAGAAGAACTGCCCAAAGGCGAGATTCGGAGCGTCACGATCATCGAGAGTGAGGGTGACATCGCGGAGGTTAGACTGAATGTTCAAGGCAAGGATGTTCGACTATTGGCAGGCGAAGTCTACGAGCAGAACGACGGCACGCTGCGAGTTTCAAGCATGGACGAGAGCGTGCTGGTGCAGGTCAACGGACGACTTCCTCAAGCCGCACTTGAAACTCCAACGGACGACTAGGCGTACTCTGCACTACCTCACAGCCATCGTCGGGACGGTCGGAGATCGAGGAAAATCTGCGGTAACGCGGAAGAGACTTGTGCGCTCAACGAAACCTGTTCCAGGGGAGAGCTCGAAGCCGACGGCGGTCCGCGGCAGGCTCTTCCCCTATCCCAACGGAGAACAAGGTGTTGCGCATCTATTCCATGTCGGCGGCTTCGCTCGCCCGCTCGCTCGTCGCCGGTTCGCTCGTCGCTGCGTCGTCTTTCGCAGCCGAACCGCCGAAGTCTTCAGAGACCGCGATCGCTTCTGAGAACGGAGCTCGTTCGCCCGACGCTGCTGCCGCGAACCAGTATCCAGGGTTCGAGGGGTACGCCCGGAAGATCACGACCGACTCGCCCGAAGCCCAGCGCTGGTTCGACCAGGGCATCCAGCTTTTGTACGGCTACAACCACGACGAGGCGATCCGCTCGTTCGAGAAGGCAGCCGAGATCGACCCCTCCTGCGCCATGGCATGGTGGGGAAGCGCCTACGCACGCGGTCTGCACATCAACAAGCCGGAAATGGCGGAGGAGCAGAGCCAGCAGGCCTTCGCCGCGGCGCAAAAGGCGGTCGCCGCTCTCGATGACGAAACGCCGGCCGAGCGGTCGCTGGCGAAAGCAGTCGCCGCTCGTTATGCGCTGCCCGTGCCGGAGGATCGGAAGCCTCTGGATCTGGCTTACGCCGACGCGATGGAAGCCGCCTGGCATGCCCATCCGGAGGACGCCGACATCGGCGCGCTCTATGCCGAATCGCTGATGAACCTTCAGCCCTGGGACCTGTGGACTTCCGCCGGCGCTCCGAAGGGGAGGACGCTCGAGATCGTCGCCGTGCTCGAACGGACGATGGCGCGGCATCCGCAGCACCCGGGCGCCAACCACTTCTATATTCACGCGGTCGAAGCTTCGCCGTGGCCCGAGCGTGCGACGCCCGCGGCGGATCGTCTGGTCGCGCTCGTTCCGGGGTCGGGGCATCTCGTTCACATGCCGTCGCACGTCTTCATCCGAACGGGACGCTACGCCGACGCGGCGGACGCGAACGAGCGAGCGATCGCCGCGGACGAGGCCTACTTCGCGAAGGCGCCGGCGCCCGACTTTTACAGCATCTACTTTCTGCACAACGTCCACTTCCTGGCGTACGCCGCGATGATGGAGGGGCGTTACGAAACGGCGCTCGCCGCGGCGGAGAAGATCGAGCGCTCCGTGCCGCCAGACTTCCTGAAGAAGTACGTCACCGTCGCCGACGGATTCATGCCGACCAAGACCTTCGTGCTGGTCCGGTTCGGCAAGTGGAACGAAATCCTCGAACTGCCCGAGCCGCCCGAGTGGCGACTGCTCAGCCGGGCGGAATATCGCTTCGCACGTTCGGTCGCGAACTCTGCGCTCGGTCGCACGAAGGAGGCTCGGAAGGAGATCGACCTCCTGGACGAACTGACGCCGAAGCTGACCGACGAATGGAAGATGGGCAACAACCTGGCGCGGGATGTCGTCGCGATCGCACGCACGATGGCCGAAGGCGAACTGGCGTTCCGCGAAGATCGGACGGACGAAGCCTTCGACCTGCTGCGAGAAGCCGTTCGCATGGAGGAGAACCTCGCCTACGACGAGCCGCCCGGCTGGATGCAGCCCGTGCGGCATGCCTTGGGTGCGTTGCTGCTCGCCGACGGTCGTGCCTCCGAAGCGGAAGCCGTCTACCGCGCGGACCTGGTGCGGCATCCCGACAACGCCTGGGCCATCCTCGGCCTGAAGCAGTCGCTCGAAGCGCAGCAGCGGACGACCGATGCGGAGGCGCTGGAGGAAAGCTTCGTGAAAGCCTGGTCGCGGGCCGACGTGAAGCCCGTCGCGAGTTGCTACTGCCACCCCGCTGCCCGGGGCCAAGGAACCTGCTGCGCGGAGAAGACGTCGCCCTGACGTTCGTAGATACTGTCCGTCGATCGACATCTGTCAGGCTGATCGAAGAGATTCGGGTGCCACTGGCTCTGCCAGTGCCGAAGCTTTGTCGATCGCCAAACATGAGCGATCCGACCTCCGGAAAAGCACTGGCAAAGCCAGTGGCACCCGGAGGAGAAGACGACATTGTGGGTTGACGGACCAGTTTGTGTTCTGAAAGGGGAAGCGGGCCGCGGCTCGACTTCCCCTTTTTTGTTGCCTGACCCGCAGATTCCCGCGACACTCGTTCGCCGCCGCGGGGTTCGCCTTTCGGGCGCATTCTGCGCCCCCGGCGCCGAACCGGCGCGTGCAAGCAGGCAGCAGGAGGAGGGGGCGATGAATCGTCGGTGGATGGGAATTTCGGGCCTTGCGTGTTCGCTCGCGATGTCGGGCGGAGTCTTCGCTCAGGATTGGCCGCAATGGCGGGGACCGAACCGCGACGCCCGCGTGAGCGGGTTCGAGGCTCCGGCGGCGTGGCCCGAGACGCTCAAGAAGGAATGGAGCGTGACCGTCGGCGACGGCGTCGCTTCCCCGACGCTGGTCGGCGATCGGCTGTACGTCAACTACCGCGACGAAGGGAAGGAGAGCGCCCGCTGCCTGGACGCTGCGACCGGAAATGAAATCTGGCGCTTCGACATCGAAACCGAGACTCGCCGCGGCGCGGACGGCGGATTTCCCGGCCCCCGCGCGACGCCTGCGATCGCGGACGGGAAGGTCGTGATTCTGGGCGTGTACGGGACGCTGCGGTGCCTCGACGCCGAGACCGGCAAGCTCCTGTGGGAGAACGCCGAATTCGAGGACGACATCCCCCGCTTCGCCACGTCCAGCTCGCCGATCGTGGTCAACGGGCTCTGCGTCGCGCAGCTCGGCGGCGAAGAGGACGGCGCGCTCGTAGCTTTCGATCTGACTACGGGCGCCGAACGCTGGCGTCTGGCAGGCGAGGCGCCGGCCTACGCGTCTCCCTCGCTCGTCACGCTGGACGGCAAGCAGGCGATCGTCACGCCGACCGACCGCAGTCTGATCGCCGTCGACGCGACTTCAGGAAAGCTGCTCTGGAAGATCGACTACCTGCAGGGGCGCTATAACGCCGCCTCGCCCATCATCGAAGGGGACGAGCTGGTCTATGCCGGTCCGACCCGCGGATTGACCGCGGTCTCGCTGGCGTCGAAGGACGAAACGATCGACGCGACGGAACTCTGGAAGAGCCCCGAAGCGACCGTGCAGTTCAACACCCCGGTCAAGCGCGAGAACCTGATCTTCGGACTGTCGAACGCGGGGCAAGTCTTCTGCGTCGACGCCGCCACGGGCGAAATGAAATGGACGGCGCCCCTCTCGGAAGAGACGCCGGCAGCAGAAGGCGAGCGCCCGTCCGGAGACCGGCCGCGGGAGGGCGGTCCGCGGCCTGAAGGCGCCGGCGAGCGAACGGAGCAGCCGGGTCAGCGTCCCGAGGGGCCTCGTCCGGAGGGTCCGCGTCCTGACGGGCAGCCGGGAGGCCGACCGGGCTTCGGCGATCGCGGTCCCGGAGGACCGGGCGGCCCCGGAGGTCGCTTCGGAGGAGGCGGTCGTCGCGGAGGCGGAGGGGGTCGCGGCGGCTACGGCACGATCGTCGACGCCGGATCGGCGCTGTTCGCGATGGCGCCGAACGGCAAGCTGATCGCCTTCGAGCCGACCGCGGAAGCGTACAAGCCGCTCGCGACGTATCAGGTCGCCCAGGAAGGGACCTACGCGTACCCGATCGTGGCCGGCAAGCGGATCTACGTCAAAGACCAGAACGACCTGACGCTCTGGACGCTGCCTTAGTCATCGACATCGCAGTCCGTTCTGAATCCGAAGAACCTCGACAGTGAGGCGTCGCGAATCGCGGCGGCTCCCTGTTTCGTTTAGAGGCGTCAGGGATTTTCTGAAAGAAGCCGGTAACGAATCCCGGCGACTTCCGCTTCGAGAGACAGAGACAGGAATGAGACCTTCGAGGACGAAGGCCGCCTGCCGAGCCCTGCCTGATCGAAAGCGAAAGATTCCATGCTCGCCAACGTCAAGACCCTGACTTTCTCGCTCGTCGCCATCTTCGCCCTCGTCGCCTCGGCGAACGCCTTCGCCGGTAACGGCCACGGCAACAACCACGGGCATAACCACGGCGGATTTCACCACGGGAACGGCCAGCATCATCACGGCCATGGCGGATTCCACCCGCACCAGCAGCACAACAACTTCCACCATCCGTCGCAGTTTCAGCAGTTCCACAACGGCCACCTGAATCACTTCCACAACGGTCACTTTCACAACGGCCACTTCAACCAGAACCATTTCAACAACGGTCACTTCAACCACTTCCCCAGCGGCCATCACGGGCAGTTCAACCACGGTCAACACGGCCACAACGGCAACTTCCATGGCCACAACGGGGGCGGCATCACGTTACAGTTCGGAAAGTGACGACCCGGCTCGAAGACTTCGACGGCACGATCGGACGGACTGACGAACTCGAATCTGAGCCAGCCGCGGCCGACTTCTGACGTCGAAACGAAGCGAGGGAGCGATTCCACATCGGAAACGCTCCCTCGCGGCATTTGTCGAAGCGATCGGACGACGTCGCCTATTCCCCGCCCCACGCCGCTTCGGCGAAGGCTTCCAGACCGGAGTAGTCATCCCGCCAGGTCGTATACATGGCGCCGTCGATCCCTGCGAGGCCCTCGCCCTGCTTGAGCCAGCCCGCGATCGCCTTGGCGTCCGAATCGTAGTACCCGGAAAGTACCTGCCGGTGACCGCGGTCGGCGAAGAAGGGGAGGCTCTTGCCGGCGCCGCCGTGGTTCCAGTTCACCAGCGATATCCCTTCGGGCAGGCCCTCCCACGATCCCGACAGGTCGCCGTTCACGAGGTAGAAGTCCTTCCTCGCGTTGTGGTGCGGGTCGAACATGTCCGACCAGACGCAGAGTTCCGCGTCAGGCGAGACCTTCCGCACGACGTCGACGCACCGCCGCATGTTCTCCGCCAGCAACGCGCCGGCGTCGCGACCTTCCTTGCGACAGGAGCCGCACCAGTTCGCGACGCGGATTTCGTCATGCGATAGGAACAGCGTCTTCGCGCCGTAAAGCTTCTGCACCCGCGCGACCTGGTCGGCCAGGATTTCGAAGACCTTCGGATGGGCGAGGCAACATCCGACCTGGCCGTCGTAGATCAGCGCCGTGTGCGAGAAGCTGACGCGCAGCCGCTCGCCGTCGCGGATGCGGGAATCTTTCGTCAGGGTCAGCGTCGGGGGCTCGCTCCAGACCTCGAAGCTGCCGGCGTAGGGAACGGACCCCATCTTCGGATCGATCAGCCGCTCGAAATCGCGACCCTCTTCGTAGGGAGCGCCGGTCTCCGCCGCCACGATCAATTCGCAACCGTCGCGGCGGAGCAGATTCACGAACGCCGTCTCTTCGAGAACGAGGTCGTCCATCCAGAGCTTGCCGCCGCGACCGCCCCACGTGCCGCAGTAGAGGCGGATCTCTTCGTTGCCCAGGCTGTTGAAGACCACGTCGTGCCGCGTCCAGTCCTGCGTCGGCTGCACGCCCAGGTTGGAGAACGAGAGCTCGCGACCGTCGGCTGTTCCGATCGCGAACAGTCGCACGACGTTCGCCGCGTCGAAGCCTTCGGTCTTGATCCAGACCGAGGCATGGAACTGCCGCCAGGGGGCGACCTTGACGCCGCGCGAGACGCGGAAGTTGCCCCCGTGGCTCTTGCCCGCCGGCGTCTCCCACCTCAGCGAGCTTTCGCCCGCATGCTTCACCTCGGTATCGACGAAGCTCACTTCGCCCGGCCCGTCCTGAAAGGCCCATCCCGAAACGACATGGCTTTCGTGCGTTTCGAACCCGCCGCCGGGCAGGGGATTCCTGACCAAGCTCTTCAGTTCCGCTTTTCCGTCGCGAACGACGAAGGGCGCCTCGCGGACGGGGATCCCTTCCGCCAGGTTCGGATCATGCGCCAGGATGCCGTCGCTGTATCCGAACGGGGCGACGGTCGGAATGATCTCGATCTCGAGTTCGCCCGCCGTCTGCTTGAACTGACGAACGTGGTCGAAGTACCAGTCGGGCACCCGGTCGAGGACGTTGTGCTTGAAGTCCGCCAACACGACGCCGTTGTAGCCCGCCGCTTTCGCCCGCCGGAGCAGATCCTGCGCGGGTGCGACGTTCTCCTTCACCTGCAGATTCGTCTGCAGATAGACCCAGCGTCGGGCGAGCTTCTCCGCAGCGGCAAGATCGCTAGCTGCGGAGAGAATCAGCGTCGCAAGCGCCAGACCCGCGAAAGAGCGAAGGCAGCGTAGTCGATAGGCGCAACGGCTCATGGCGAGAACTCGCAGACAGGAAGAGAAGGGGGGAGCCCCTTCATCCTAGCCGACCGCTCTCCGCGCCGTAGATCGTCAGAACGACACGTTCGCGCGCACGCCCGTCACGAGCGACGGATCGACGGTCGAGGTCGCCGGCATGATGACCTGGAAGTCGGGCGTGACCTGCATCCAGGGGGCGACCTGAACGTTATAGAACAGCTCCACCGCCTGGGCGTCGCCCACGGGGCCGATCGCCGTCGCCAGGGCAGGCGACAGTTCCGAACTGGTCCCGGCATAGAACCATCCGGCGCCGAACGTATCGGCCTCTCGACGATGGATCGGGCTGTTGCCGCCGATGCCGCCGCTGACGAACCATGCGACCGGGTTCGCCTGCTCGTCGGCCAGGCCCGCCCTGCCGAACACGCCCCAGCCGCGGGACTGCTGCTCGTCGTACGTGACCAGGTACTGGTCGAAGTTGCCGTAGAGCGACCACGAGCCTGACTGCTGATTGATCGGAGTCCCCGGCAGCACGATGCGCGGGTCCTGATCAAGCGCGACGTAATCCCGGCTGCTCCACGTTCCGCCCAGAAGCTGATGTCCGGGCAGATCGAACAGGTGCGTCGGATTACGGCCCTCGACGACGAGGACGGCGCCCTCGTCGAAGAGCTTGCCGAAGCCGGTCGAACGGGCCGTGTCGACGGCGTTCAGAATTCCCACGTTCCCGATCTGCTCTCCCTCATGCAGGAAGATCGCCCCGGCTCCGAGCGTCGAGTAGGGGACGGTCCGCAGCATGAGCGGGTTCACGACGAAGCCGATGTTCGAGAACTGCGTCTTGCCGCGACCGCTGGCGAAGGCGTTCTGATCGCCGTCGAACGTGTCGAGCTTTCCGCCGTAGAAGGCGACGTTTTCCGACAGCGCCTGGGTCAGGAGCACGTTCGTCAGATAGACGTTCTCGCTCGCCGGCGTCGGCAGATCGGCCAGCACGTTGGATGGCAGCAGGGCGCCCGTCGCTCCCGCGAGCGACTCGCCCCAGCGATGCTCGGCGCGAAGCTTGACGAAGAAGCCCTGGGCGCCGAAGAGCTTCTCGCCGTCGAGCAGCGCGACGTAATCGCCGTGCCCGGCATAGCGATACTCGCGATCGCGACCTCCCGAGGAGACGCCGTAATAGAACTGCGTCAGGTCGGCCTGCACCGTCACGCCCGAATCGGCGAGCGCGGGCCGGACGCCGCACCACTCGCCGCCGAGCGTCGACCGTTCCCAGATCCCGTCGCCGGGCGGAGCGAGAGCCGAGCGGCAATAGCCGAAGCAATCGCGGCGGCCGCAGAACTCGCAGGCCGAGAGGCTGTCCCGAACGGCGCTCCCCACAGGGGGCGGAGCGGAAGGAACAGCGACCGCCGCGGAATCTGCCGCGAAGACCGGATTCGCCTCGGCGTTCGCTTGAACGAACGCGCCGCCGATCTCGACGCCTCGCGCGACGAGAGCCGCTCCGCACAGAACCGGCAGCGCTGCGACGAGCAATCGAATGCGAAGCGAGCGCGCCATGACGTTTCCGGGATCCGCGAAGTCTTCCCGCTTTCATCGGCTCGACCCGGTCCTCCGACCGATGCAAGCCGTACGGCGCGTCGTATCTTCCCACTTGGGCCCGCGACCTTGACGGTCAGGCAACTTTCGACGGACGAACGCGATCGAGAAACTCGCTCGCGCCGGCGCCGGTCGTGAGGGTCGCATTCACGGAATCGCCTCCGATCACGCAACGGGGTTCCGCCGGCCGATGGAGGCAGGAGTCGACGCTCGCTTTGCGCCTGTCGTCCCTTCTGCCTTTCGAACTGACGATCGCGATGGCTGTGCAGACCGGCCGACTGCTCTCGCTGCTCCCCGCTGTCGGCGACCGAGCGTCCGCCTGGGCATCGTCCCGGACGCAGGTATCCGGAACGCAGGCGGCTGCGATCGCGACGCTTTCGCTTCTGTTCGTCGTGCAGTGTGCGTTGCCGTTACGGCCCAGCGGCATCTTCCGCGATTTGATTCACGCAGAGGCGATCGTCGCGGAGGGTCGCCTGCCCGCCGCCGATCCGATACTCCCGTATGCAGACGAAGCCCGCTTCGTCATGTTGAACGCAGGCGGCGCGCTGGTCGAGCGAGCGGTCTGGAACCTCTTCGGAGTCTCCGGACTGCTGATTCTTTCGGCTGCTCTCGCGACGGCCGCGAGCGGACTCTGGTGCGGCTGGGCCGTCCGGCGCAGCGGCGACTTCTCGGCAGCCTGCCCGACGCTGCTCTGGACGATCGCCGTCGGCTGGGGCTTTTACGACGCGGCCGGAACCGCCCGCTTCGGCTTCGTCCTGATGCCGGCGCTCTTCCTGCTGATCGCGGGAGCGAATCTCTGGAACCGGGTCGACGCTCCCTTTCTCCCATCGCCCCGGTCGCGCGTCCGAGCTCGCGTCTGTCTCGCGGCGCTGCCGGTCCTGTTCGCTCTCTGGGCGAACCTCGACGCCAGTTGGGTGCTCGGTCTGGGCGCGCTCTGGCTCGTGACGCTGGGGCGGACGATCGAGATCGTGCAGGATCGCCGCGCCGGTCGCCTGGGCGGCGAAGCGAGCGTCTGCGTCGGGCTCTCGACCGCGCTGGCGTCGACGCTCGCCACGCTGGCCAATCCATACGGCTGGAAGCTGTGGGGCCTGCTGACGCTGCCGCTCGCGAACGATCCGTTCGTCGCGGCGCTGGGTCCTTTCGTTCCGGTAGCAGCGTGGAGCCTCGCCGGCCTGCTCGCGGCGGTCATCCTGGCCGCGGCCGCGCGGGGACTCGCGAAAGGAGCGTTCCGCTGCCGCTGGGTCGAAACGCTGCTCCTCGCCGGCGGTCTGTCGTTCGCGTTCGCCTCGACAGAGGGCCGCCTCTGGACGCTGCCCCTGCTGGGGGCGCTGGTTCTTCCGCCGGTCTGGCGAGAGTTTCGCGATCGACTCGATCGCTACCGCATCGCTCGCACAAAGCAGCACGAAGAAGGTCATCGCTCGCCTCTCGACGAAGAGGATGCGGCCCGTCACCCATTCGCGCAGTGGATACCGACCGGCGTCGCCTGCCTGTCGATCGCCGGCGCGTTTCTGATGACTCCTGTGAGCGATACGCTGCGGGGACGCGAGAGCGAGACGCTCGAATCGGTCGTCATCGACGCTCCGCTCGCGGATCTCCCCGCAGAAGCCTTCGACGCCGGCGTCGTCTTCGCGTCCCCCTGGTGGAGCGAGGCCTTCGCCTTCCAGAGCCTGGTCGAGGACGCGAAGCGCCCGACATCTCCCCGGCAGATTCCGCGACTGCTCACGGACGCTCGACAGGCGACGCTCCCCCCCTCCGTGCGAGACGACGTCGCTCGCGTTCTCGCCGGCGACGACGGCTGGGATGCGATTCTGGACCGCTACGAAACGAAGACCCTGCTGCTCGACGCGCGGCGGCAGGCGGAACTGGTCGAGCTCGTTCGTTCCGAACCGCGGTGGCGCGAGGTCGCCGCCGACGACGCGCTCGTCATCTTTCGACGGGAGGACCGCAGGCGATGAAGCGTCTCAGCAATACGCTCGCTCCGGTCGCCGTCGCGTCGATGGCGATCGCGCTCGTCGCAGCCGCGTCGCTCGGCTATTCCGACGTTCGTTCGCAGGCAGGGCCGCTCCGCTGGCTCGAACAGCCGCGGCGACTGACGACCACGACAAACTTGCCCGAGGCGTTGAACGACGAGCAGCTTGCGAGCGTCCTGGTCAAGCTCCGCCCCCGCTTCCGGCGCGGCGAGATCAAGATCAATAACGTCGACCACGCGCTCCGCTGCTGGGGACTGCCTGCGGAGTTCCAGGATCGGCAGTCGCTGTCGGGGGAAGCGATGCGGCAGTTGCTGATCGATCATCGGGCCTTCGTCGACGTCTACGGCGCCGCGACGCCGCCGCTGATGCGCAGTTCCGGGACCGGGCTGCTGGTCCGCGTGCAGAAGGGCCCGTCCACTTCGAGCCACGTCGACCACACGCTGGCGACGCTCGCGGAAGTGGGAACGCCGGCGAACTTTCGCGTCTCGACGGCGGAGGGTCAGGCGACGGTCCGCGATCTGCTCGACGGCGCGTTCACGAACTTCGCCTTCGCTCAGCCGGAGTACGAATGGTCCGCGCTGGCGTACCTTCTGTTCGCGGAAGACCCGTCGCGACCTTTCGCGGCGGCGGACGGACAGATCGTCTCGCTCGATCATCTGGCCGAACGCCTGATGCGGCAGACGCTCGATCAGGGTTGCTGCTACGGCAACCATCGCCTCTACGCGCTCGCCGTTCTGGAACGCCTCGATCGCGAAGCGGAAGCGAGCGGTCGCGGCTGGCTGAAGCCCGCTTCGCGCACGCGGCTGCGCGAGCATCTGGCGCAGGCGACGGCGACGCTGATCGTCACGCAGACTGCCGGCGGGTACTGGCAGGTCAACGGCCTCGCGCCGCATCGCATTCCTGATGAAGAGATGTCGCCGCGCGCGGGCCGCATCCTGATGACCGGCCATGTGCTGGAGTTCTGGGCGATGGCGTCCCCGGAATATCACCCGCCCCGGGAGACCGTCGTGAGGGCGTCGCAGTGGCTCGTCCGCCAGATCGACGCGATGTCGGAGAAGGACGTGCGGGAGGAAACCACGTATCTCTCGCACGCTTGCCGGGCGCTCTGTCTCTGGCGGGGCGAGGAGCCGTACGAAAGCTGGAACCGGCTCGATCCGCTCGCGCACGAGAGCGATCCCGTGCCAGCCTTCGACCTGGAAGCGCGGGCTCAGCACGCGATCAGCCGCGTCTTACCCGCATCCTGATAGCAGGCGCCGCTGGCGTAGACCGTCAGGTTCGACAGCGGGCGGTACGCGGCTGCATGATGGCAGTGGCCGCAGTACGTCTCGACCCGCCGATCAGGATACAGGAGAGCGACCTCGGTCAGCGCCTCGCCCATCGAGCCGCAGACGAAGTGGGGCGCCCAGCAATCGTCCGCGATGTAGCCCTTGTATCGGCAAGCCTGTCGAAACGGCGGAACGTGCGTCGCGACCAGAACGGTCCGGGTCGAAGCGACCGCCGCGTCCAGCTTGGGACGAAGACGCTCCGCCGAGCCCGTTCCCAACCGGAACAGTCGCTCCGCAAGCAACGAGCTCGCGATGCCGGACAGTTCCGGGATTCGCTCGTAGTCCCGCATCGTCACGTCGGAGGTCAGGAAGCTTCCGACGCGACCGTCGGACCAGCCGTCGTCGCCGACGAGCGCCGTCCCGTCGTTGAGCGTGACCGGACCTTCCGCGGTGAGATAGTTCAGTCTGCGACTGCGCCGGGCGAGCGTCGCGACCTGCTGCCGGATCGCGTCGATCGACCCGTCGTAGAAGTCGTGGTTTCCCAGCACGAAGTAAAAAGGCTTCGTCAGGCGGTCGTCGATCCGGCTAAGCGTCGGCAGCAGCAGGGCCCCCTCCGCGATGTCGCCCGTGCAGACGACGGCCTCCGCGGCGCTCCGATTCCAGGCGTCGACGATGCGGTCGACGGCGTCGGGCGCCTCCGCGTTCTCGAAATGCAGATCGGAAACCCAGGCGAGCAGCATGACCACGTGACCGCAGGGAAATCGGACAGAAGCAGGGTAGACTCACGATACAATCCAGGCGGTTGCAACCGTAGGGCGATCGACTTCGAAGGGAACAGATGAACGTTCCGAATATCCCCCTCTGGCTGGCGTATGTTTTGGCTCCCGTATTCGTCCTGCTATGCGCTATGCCCGTTATGGTCCGGTCGGAATCGCCAGCCATCCTGGCGGCGGTTTCGGTCGGTTGCGGACTGCTCTGCGCAGCGACGCTTCACGGATACGTTGCCCTCAAGCGACGTTTGATGCCAGGAAATCGTCTAAATCAAGACGAGGAGCGAGGTCTATGAGCGTAACGGTTCGCTGCACGTCGCTCTGCCTGGCGCTGGCCGCGTTCGCAGGCTCGTTTTCGCTGGCCGATGAACCGGTCGGAGCGAGTCGAATACCGCCGAACGTCGTGATCTTTCTCGCTGACGACATGCGGCCCGACACCATTGGGGCGCTCGGCAATCCCGACGTGAAGACGCCGCACCTCGATGCGCTCGCGCAGCGCGGTCTGGTCTTTCGCCGCGCGTACTGCATGGGAGGAAACAGCGGCGCCGTCTGCCGACCGAGCCGGAACATGCTCCTCAGCGGCGACGCTTTCTTTCGCTTCGGCGCCTCGCCCGATGCGTCGCCCAAGCCGCCGAACGTTCCCTGGTCGTTCGGCAGGGCGGGGTACGTGACGTACTCGCACAGCAAGAACGCCAACGGCGCCAAGGGCATTCAGGCCCAGTTCGACTTCGACCGGTATCTGAAGAACGACGAGGTCGCCCGGACCGACGGCGAACCGACGAAGGAGACCGTCGACGACGCGATCGCCTTCCTCGACCAGCGAGCTCAGGCCGCGGACGGCAAGCCCTTCCTGATGTTCCTTGCGCCGGCGAATCCGCATGACCCGCGAGTGGCAGACGAGCGGTGGTACGAAGGGTACGACGCGGAGAAGCTGACGCTGCCCGCGAATTACCTGCCGCAGCATCCGTTCGACAATGGGGAGATGAGCGTGCGCGACGAACGCCTGCTCCCCTGGCCCCGCACGGAATCCGACGTGCGGCAGACGCTGCTCAATTACTACGCCGTCGTCACGGCGATGGACCATCAGATCGGACGTCTTCAGGAATCCCTCGAAGAACATGGCTTCGCCGACGACACGATCTTCGTCTTCACCGCCGATCAGGGAATCGCCGTCGGCAGTCACGGCCTGCTCGGGAAGCAGAACCTGTACGAGCACTCGATGGGCGTGCCGTTCCTCGTCGCCGGACCCGGCGTGAAACAGGGCGAGTCGAATGCGCTCGTCTACCTGATCGATCTCTACCCGACGCTCTGCGAACTGGCCGGCTTGCCCGCGCCGAAGGGCATCGACGGCCGATCGTTCGTCGACGTCGTCGCGGCGCCGGAACTCCCGGCGCGAAAGGAACTGGTCCTCGGGTATCGCCAGGTGCAGCGGGCGCTCGTCACCGACCGCTGGAAGTTGATCCGTTACCCGAACGTCGACGTGACGCAGCTCTTCGATCTGGAGAACGACCCGCAGGAACTGCACGATCTGGCGCAGTCGCCCGAACATCGGAAGACGGCCGAAGAACTGCTCGCCCGGCTGAAACAGTCGCAGGGCGAACTGGGCAACGAATTGCCGCTGCGCGTCGCCTCGCCCAAACCGAGTGCGTGGGCGCCCCCGAGAGGTTGAGCGGCGTTTCGTTCGCTCTCTTGGCGAGCGGGGGATGTGAATCCCCCGAGGCCGAATCGTGACTGCGCCTGCAAACTCGGGAGATTTACACCCCCCGCTCGCCGGGCGACGCTCCTGCGATGCATGCCCCTCTCGCATCGCCGAAGCAGCCGGATGGCGATACAATCCGGGGATTCCGCCTGACGCACGATCCCAGGCGACCAGCGAGCGAACGGAGTCCAGGCGATGACGGGCAGACGACGAAGCGGGCGGTTCTATTAGCGACGAAGTTCGGCGCGGACGAGTCTCGCTCTCCGCCCAGACGACCGTTACGCGATCTCGCCCCTTACCGATCTGCCTGAAAGAACCGCCCGATGCGGGAGATGCTCGAACAGAAGCTTTCTCGATTCGAGGAGCTCGAACACCTGGTCTCCGACCCCTCCGCGCTTCCGCCGACAATTTCGATCGCCGACGCGATGCGGGAGCACGGCTCGCTGGCGAAGCTGGCGACGAAGTATCGCCGGTACAAGCAGATCAACCGGGAGATGGCCGAGCTGAAGGAGCTGCTCGAATCCGAGGACTCCGACGCCCGGGAAATGGCGCAGGAAGAACAGGGCGACCTGCGCGTCGAACGCGAGAAGATCTGGGACGACATTCTCGGCCTGACGATCGGCGGCGAAGATGCCATGCGGACGCGCATCGTCATGGAAATCCGCGCCGGCGCGGGGGGCGACGAGGCAGCGCTCTTCGCGGGCGACCTGTACGAAATGTACAAACGCTTCGCCGAGACGAAGCGCTGGAAGATCGAACTGCTCGAAGCCAGCCCGACCGAACTGGGGGGCTTCAAGAGCATCACCCTCGGCATCGAAGGGGAGGGCGTCTTTCGCGAGCTGCAATACGAATCGGGCGGCCATCGCGTGCAGCGCGTTCCCGCGACCGAGGCCAAGGGTCGCATCCACACGTCGGCGGCGACCGTCGCGGTGCTGCCCGAACCCGAAGACGTCGAAGTCGATCTCAAACCGGGCGACTACCGCAAGGATCTCTACACAGCCAGCGGCCCGGGCGGTCAGCACGTCAATAAGACCGAGTCCGCCGTCCGCCTGACGCACCTCGAAACGAACATCGTCGTCGCGATCCAGGATGAGAAGAGCCAACACAAGAACTTCGCCAAGGCGCTTCGCATTCTCAAGTCGCGGGTCTACGAACACTTCCGGATGATCGAGGACCAGAAGCGCTCGGCGGAGCGCAAGACGCTCGTCGGATCGGGCGACCGGAGTCAGCGGATCAGGACGTACAACTTTCCCGAGAACCGGGTGACGCATCACTCGATCGGCTACAAGATGAACCTCGATCAGGTCATGGCCGGCAATCTTCAGCCGATCATCGACGCTCTGATCGACGCCAGCCGGGCCGAGCTGCGAGGATCGTTCGAAGACGTCGAAGCGAAGTAAACGCGCCTTCGCGTCTCGGACGTCATTCGTTCGCGTCGGAGCCGCCCCTTCAAGGAGGAGAACGCTTGTCGCAGACTGACGGCGACGTTTGGACGGTCGGTCGACTCCTGCAGTGGACGACCGACTTTCTGAAGCAGAAGAATGCCGACTCGCCCCGCCTGGATGCGGAGGTGCTGCTCGCGCATGCACTGGCGCGGCCGCGGATCATGCTCTACGCCTCCTTCGGCGAAGCGGTGCCTGAGGAAGCCCGGGGCAAGTTCCGCGACCTGGTCAAGCGTCGCGGAAGCGGCACGCCGGTGGCTTACCTGCTGGGGGAGAAGGAGTTTTTCTCGCTCCCCTTCGAGGTGACGAGCGCCACGCTGATTCCCCGACCGGAGACCGAAGCGATCGTCGTCCTGGCGGCCGAAGCCATCGCCGCGATGCGAAAGAGCGGCCAGATCGCCGACGGAGCGACCGTCCGCGTCGCCGACGTCGGCACGGGAAGCGGTTGCCTGGCCGTCACGATCGCGAAGCAGGTTCCGGAGGCGACCGTCACGGCGATCGACATCTCGCCCGACGCGCTCGCGGTGGCGAAGCGCAACGGCGAACGCCACGGCGTCACCGATCGCGTGACGTTCGTCGAAGGCGATCTTCTGGCCCCGACGCAGGGAGAGCCGGCGTTCGACGTGATCGTCAGCAATCCGCCCTACGTTTCGGAAGCGGAGTACAAGACGCTGGGCCGAGAGGTTCGCGAGCAGGAACCGAGGACCGCGCTCGTCGGCGGACCGACCGGCGTGGAAACGATCGCCCGGCTGGTTCCGCAGGCGTACGAACGCCTCGCGCCGGGGGGCCGCGTGATGATCGAACTGAGCCCCATGATCGCGGAAGCGGCGCACAAATTGTTCGACGACGCGCAGTGGGTCGACGTGGCGATCAAGAAGGATCTCGCCGGCCACGCGAGGATCGTCGTGGCGAGGAAGCGGGCGTAGTCGGCTGCGATAGCCGCCCGCGGCTTAACGATTCGACTGAGGCGACACCATGAGTCAGGCGAACGAAGGTCGCGAGAAGGCCGAAGAACTTCTGGGCGTGATTCGAGACTGCGCGGACGACGTTTATCGTGAGCATGGCGACGACGCGTATGAAACGTTCTGCGAAACCATCCGCGACCGACTCGAACTAGCGTTCGCTGACGGAGATGCGAGCGACGAGGAAGCGGAGTCGATCTGGATTCCCCTCGACGATGCGGAGCGGTTGGAGTGGCGTCGCTCAACGCCCAGCAAGTTGCACTTGACGGTGCATTACCGCAACGAGGATCCCGTGCAGTTCATCGTCGCCATATCGAAAGCGACGCGAATTGATCGGGCTTTCGACGCCGGGCAAAGCGAGGTGGCAGTATGCTGCTCCGCGATCCGTTCGATAGATTGACGGCTCCGTGAGTCGCCGACGATGAGCAAGTCGCGGCGCGGTCGCTAGACGTCTCGACGACATCGGATCGAACCTGCCGCAACTCCTCTTGTCGAGCTTCGACCGACTCAGATTGCAGGCCGTCTGAGCCACCCAGGCATTTCGCAGAAGAGCTGTCATGTCCGAGGAATCGTCTCTGCACGTCGTCACCTCCGTCGCCCAGTTAAGGGCGGCGGTCGCCGATCTTCGCCGTGCAGGTCGCACGATCGGTCTCGTCCCCACGATGGGCGCGCTGCATGAGGGCCATCTGAGCCTCGTCCGCGCGTCGATCGACGAGGGGCACGCCACGATCGCGACGATCTTCGTCAATCCGACGCAGTTCGGCCCGCGGGAGGATCTGGCGAAGTATCCGAGGACGCTGGAACGCGATCTCGACCTGCTCGGTTCCGCCGGAGTCGCAGTCGCGTTCATTCCGACCGTCGACGAAGTCTATCCGCAGGGCTTCGCGACCTACGTCGAACCGCCCGAGTCTGCGGGCCCCCTCGAAGGCGAACGCCGACCGGGTCACTTTCGCGGCGTCTGCACGGTCGTCCTGAAACTCTTCCTGATGGCGACGCCCGACGTCGCGTTCTTCGGACGCAAAGACTTTCAGCAGGCGCGCGTGATCGGACGGATGACCCGTGACCTCGACGTGCCGGTCGAAGTGCGAGTCCAGCCGACGCTTCGCGAACCCGACGGACTGGCGATGAGTTCGCGAAACGCGTATCTCTCGCCGGAAGAGCGGACGCGAGCGCTCGCTCTTTCCCGATCGCTGCGCGCGACGGTCGAGGCCTACCGCTCAGGCGAACGGTCGATCGCCAGGCTGGAGGAAATTCTCCGACGCGATCTGATGGCTGCCGTCGATTCGATCGACTACGCGGTTCTCGTCGAGCCCGAGACGCTCTCAGCAGGCGACGAGGCACACGATCGGACCGTGGCGCTCCTCGCCGTCCGCGTCGGGTCGACGCGACTGATCGACAACGCAGTTCTCGGCGAAGAGTTCGAATGAGCGAGCGTAAGTGATTCGACGAGAAAAACCTGGAGGTATTGCCCGTGTCAATCGAGCAATTGAACGTCGAACCGAACTCGTTGAAGTCGTCGTTGTCAGAGTGCCTTTCTTGGTGTGGAAGTCGTCGCACCCGTTCGGTAGAGGATCAGGACCTCTACCAGACATTTCGAAGCCGGGAGCTAGAGCCAGCCGCCCGTGACGTCTTCCCTCGTTCGTGCAGTACTTCGTTTTCGAACGATGTGACATCAGCATTCGAGCGCTTCCTCAAGCTCCGAGCGGCAATTAATCCCGGTTCGCCACTATCGACTGCGGAAATCGCGACGGATCTGACTCGCGACCGTTCGCTTCTTGCGGTCGATTGGAATTCTTCTCTATTCGACGGCGCGGCCGAGGCAGAGTCGCAAGGATTCATTGACGAAGAAGGAATGCCGCCTTGGGATTGTTGGCTCCTATTGGCTGGCTTGCCGGGCCATTCTGACAGGGCCCTATTGCTGACTTGGATTCCAGCATGGTTAGCCGAGAGCGTCGACAGCGCAATTCGAGTCGACGCTGCAGAGTGCATGGCGTGGTGTAGCATCGATCAGCATGAAAGGTGCTGGCTGCTGAACTGGGGCGAATCTTGGCACGGGTAGGGACTTCGTCTACGAGCGACGTCCTTGCCATCGCCTACCCCCGGCTTGCCTTCTTCACCCGCTCGAAGGCGGCGAGCGACTGTTCGCTGGCGGTGCGGGCGAAGGCTCGCACGAAGGGCGTCTTCGCGTCGGATTCTCGCACGGCGGCGTAGAGCGTCTTCCACAGACCCTTCTTGCCGATCGGCACCGTCGCGACGGTGGCCCCGGTGGGAAGCGTCTCCAGAATCCAGGTCGGGATCGCCGCGACGCCCCGGCCATGCGCGACCAGTTGCAGCATGACCGACGTCATCTCGACCTTGCGATGCGCCAGCGGCGAGACGCCGGCAGGCCAGAGCAACTCGGTAAACAGATCGAGCCGCGACGGATCGACGGGGTAGGTGATCACCGTCTGATCGGCCAGATCCGCCGCGACGACGAACGGCTTCGAAGCCAGCGGACTCTCCGCGGGTACGGCGAGCACGACCTCGTACTTGAACAGCGGGGCAAGCCCGACGCCGCGGTGGGCGACCGGGTCGCAGGCGATGACCAGGTCCAGTTCGCCTGCGATCAGCGCGGGAAGCGCGGCGAACTTGTGCTCCGCGGCGATATCGACTTCGACGCTGGGCCAGTCGCGGCGATAGGCGTCCATGATCTGCAGCAGCCACTCGTAGCACGTATGGCATTCGACGCCGATCCGCAGGCGGCCTGATCGTCCCTCGCCCAGTTCGCGGATCCGCTGCTCGAGCGCGTGGAACTCCGGCAGCGTGCGAGCCGCGAAGTCCGCGAGCAGGTCCCCCGCCTCCGCGAGCGTGACGGGACGCGCCTCTCTTCGCAGCAACTGCGTCCCGAGCGCCTGCTCCAGGCTCTTCACCTGATGCGAGACGGCGGACTGCGTCAGGCCCAGCTCTTCCGCCGCGCGCTGCATCGATCCGGACTGACGAATGGCCAGCAGGGTCTCCAGATGTCGCCGCTCGATGGTCATGAGCTGATTTCAAGTTAGATGGCGATCAATTCGTTATCGCTCAAGCGACCTTCCGCGTAAGCTTCCCGAATTCAGACGCCTTACGCAAGGAGCGCATGCCGAATGATCTCGACCCACGTCCTCGGTTTTCCCCGCATCGGAGCCTTCCGCGAACATAAGCGGGCGCTTGAACGGTACTGGAAGGGCCAGTCTTCGCTCGCCGAACTGGCGGGCGTCCAGCGACAGATCCGCGCCTTCGGCTGGCAGGCGCAGAAGGAGGCGGGGCTCGACCTTCTGACGGTCGGCGACTTCGCCGCGTACGACCACGTCCTGACGCTTGCCCGGCGATTCGGCGTCGTCCCGCAGCGCTTCCGGACGACCGACGTCCCCGAGGACGTCCAGTTCCTGATGGCGCGCGGCAAGGCGCCGACGGGCCAGCCGACGCACGCGCTCGAGATGACCAAGTGGTTCGACACGAACTACCACTATCTCCGCCCCGAGTTCGATCGGGCGACCACGTTCTCGACGATCGACCGTTCGCTCGACGCCGAGATCGCCGAGGCGAAGACCTTCGACCGGTCGCTGAAGGTCGTCCTCGTCGGGCCGGTGACGTTCCTCGCGCTGGGACGCTGGCTGGAAGCCGACGGCAGCCCGCTGGAACTGCTCCCGGCGCTGCTTGAAGCGTATGCCGCGACGCTCGCCCGGCTGAAGTCGCTCGGCGTCGCGTGCGTGCAGATGGACGAACCGATCCTGGCGACCGATCTCAGCGACGAATGGATTGACGCTGCTCGCACGGCGTACGATCGCCTCGGAAAGGCGGGCCCGCCGATGCTGCTGGCGACGTACTTCGCGCGCACGAACGATCGCAGGGACCTCTTCCGCGATCTGCCGGTCGCGGGCATTCATCTCGATCTCTGCCGCGATCCGGAGGCCTGGGAATCAGCGGCGGAGGCGATCCGCGAGGATCAGTATCTCTCGGCTGGCGTCGTCGACGGGCGTTCGATCTGGCGAACGCCGCTGGACGAGACGCACCGCAGGCTGAAGCCCCTGTACGAAAAGCTGGGCGACCGGCTGAAGCTAGCGACGTCGTGTTCGCTGCTGCACGTGCCGTACGACGCCGCGGTCGAGACCGATCTTCCGCCAGCGCTGCGAGGGCGCCTGGCGTTCGCGCTGCAGAAGCTGGACGAACTGCGCCTGCTGAAGCGGTCGCTCGAATTCGGCGAAGTCGCCGTGCGAACCGAGTTCGCGGAGGAACGCGAATCGCGAACCGCCTGGCAGCAGGAACCCGGCGTGCAGAACGCCGCTGTCCGCAGTCGCTCGGCAACGGTCGATCGAGCGATGACCGAGCGGGCGGAAGCTTATCCCGACCGCGCGGCGAAGCAGGCCGAGCGACTCAAGTTGCCGCCCCTGCCGACGACGACGATCGGATCGTTCCCGCAGACGGACGCCATTCGCGCGGCGAGAAAGCGCTTCATCGACGGGCAACTTTCGCCGGAAGACTACGACCGGGCGATCGAGAATGAAATCGCGTTCGCGATCCGCAAGCAGGAGACGTACGGTCTCGATGTGCTCGTGCATGGCGAACCGGAACGGAACGACATGGTGGAGTACTTCGCCGAGGGGCTCGGCGGGTTCGCCTTCACCCGGTTCGGCTGGGTGCAGTCGTACGGCAGCCGCTGCGTAAAGCCGCCGATCATCTGGGGCGACGTCGATCGTCCCGCCGACCTGACCGTCCGTTGGGCTAAGTACGCACAGTCGCTCACGCCCTTCCCGGTGAAGGGCATGCTGACCGGGCCCGTAACGATCCTGCAATGGTCGTTCGTGCGAGACGACCTGTCGCGTTCGGAGGTCGCCCGGCAGATCGCCCTGGCTCTGCGCGACGAGGTCGTCGCTCTGGAGGCTGCCGGCACCGCGATCGTGCAGGTCGACGAGCCGGCGTTTCGCGAAGGGTTGCCGCTGCGGCAGGACGATCGGGCTGGGTATCTCGCCTGGGCGGCGGAAAGCTTTCGCCTCTCGACCGCGGGCGTGCGCTCCGAAACGCAGATTCACACGCACATGTGCTACAGCGATTTCGGCGACATCCGCGACGGCATCGTGGCGCTCGACGCGGACGTGATCACGCTCGAGGCCGCCCGCTCGCATGACGAACTGGCTCGCGAATTCGGCTCCGCCGGCGGCTACCCCCGCGAGATCGGTCCCGGCATGTACGACATCCATTCGCCCAACGCGCCGACGCTGGCAGAGGTGGAGCGACGGATCGACAGCGCCCTCTCGGCTTTTCCGATCGAGCGGCTCTGGATCAATCCCGACTGCGGCCTGAAGACCCGCACCTGGAGCGAAGTCGACGCCGCGTTGCCGATTCTGACGCAAGCCGCGAAGCAGGGCCGCGAGCGGCTGACGGCGACCGCGTAGATTTCTTGCTCGATGCGGCCAATCGCAGCGAAGCGATCGGGCAGTTCACGAAAGCCGGCGTGCCGCGACAGTCGCAGGCACGCCGGCTTCTTTATGATTCGTGGCGACCGCGATCGTGAACCGTGCGATCCGTCGAACGAAATCGCCTCAGGCGACGAAGTCCCGCTCCCAGCGGTTCTCGGCGACGGAGATCCCGAAGCCGGGGGCGTCGGAGAGACGGAGCACGCCGTTCTGCGGCTGAGGACGTTCGACGTAGCAGTCGGTCCAGTAACGCGGTTCGTCGACCAGCGGCATTCCGTCGTACGCCGCGATCGCGTGCAGCGCGTACGGTTCGCCGCCGCGATGCGGGCAGACGCGGAGATACCGGTCGCTCGCCTTGGAGTAAAGGGCCTTGAGCGCGGTCATCCCGCCGCACCAGGAGATGTCCGGCTGAAGGATGCTGTGAATCCGCTCGTCGATGATCGTGTCGAACTGCTCCATGTTCGTCTCGTGTTCGCCCCCCGCGATCGGGATCGGGCAGACGTTCACCAGGCGGCGGTAGCTTTCGATGTCGTAATTCGGAAACGGCTCTTCCAGCCAGTAGGGGCGGAAGTCCGACGAAGCCAGGGCGACGTCCATCGCCTGCTCCGCGGTCCAGTATCCGAACGCGTCGAGCATCAGCGGATAGTCCGGACCGACGACCTCGCGCATCTCGGAAAAGAGTCGCGTGATCTTTTCCGGTCGCGGCTGGCGATCTGCCTCGATCTGGCGGACCTTTACGCCCGCGAAGCCGGCGTCGAGCGCGGCGATGGTTTCGTCGCGCGACGTGGCGACCCGATAGACCGGCAGCGCCGCGGAGAGATCGACCTTCGGATCGAGCAGGCGCGCGACCGGCTGACCGAGCGTTTTGCCGCGGAGATCCCAAAGCGCCAGATCGAGCGAACTGAGCGCCATCGTCTGATGGGGCTCGCGATGCTGCTTCAGCAGTTCGGCGACGCGGGCGAAGGCGCCGTCCAGATCGGCGAACTCCCAGCTCAAGAGCTGGGGAAAGATCTCGTCGACGAGGAAGGTAATTCCTCGTTCGCCGCCGCCCCCTTCGCCGAGGCCGACCAGTCCGTCGTCCGTCCAGAGACCCACGACGACGTGGCCCTTGGAGCGTTTCCAGGCGGGCGTCCGGCTGGCGTTCTCGGGATGCAGGATTCGGATTCGGCGGATGCGCATGGGCGATCGACGGAGCAGGCGCGGCGGGACGGGCGGGAGAAGGTCTGGATTGTCGCGGGCATCGGTAGGGCCGGCAATGCCGACAACCGTAGCTTTTCGAGGAGATACGGAGCGTTCAAATGTTCCTCCGGGTGGCCCAGATTGCTTGCAATCTGGGTCGAACGAAGTTCGACAAGAGGAGCGGCAGCCGGAAAGCGAGGACATCATCGAGCGGCGTGGCGATCGCCCGGTCGAACTTCGAAGGGCGAGCGAAACGAAGACCTGAGCGTCGAGTCGAATCCTCTTGTCGACTGCGTCGACCCCGATAGCGGAGCTATCGGGGCCACCCAATAACATCTGGCCCGCTGCGAAAAAGACGCGCCGGTCGTCCTGCTCTCCGACCCCGCTGACGATCGACGGCATGCGATACAATGCATGCAGGCAGACTTCATTTCTCGCCGCCCGCGCATGACGGACGCCGCTTGAACGCTTTTCTGAGCATCCTGGACGGGGACCGGGCCGGTCGGCCCATCCCGCTGAACGAAGAGTCCGAGAACCTCATCGGACGCGGCACCGAGTGCCGGATCGTGCTGACCGACCCGCTGGCTTCGCGCGTTCACGCCGCGATCTACCGCGCCGGCGAAGAGTGGTACGTGCGCGACTCGAGCAGTCGCAACGGCACCTTCCTCGACGGGCGCAAGATCGAGCAGGCGCCCATCCGCGAGGGGGGAAAGATCCGGATCGGCTCGACTACGATGCGGTTCAGCGGGGCGAGCCCGAGCGTCCGCTCGTTCGAGGACGACGACGATCTCTCCGGAACGCAGACGCTCAACTTCGGCGCGAAGGTCGACGTCAAACGGAGCGCCGGCTCGCTCCGTAAACCGGTCGGCGTGAAAGGCCGCGGTCCCGATACGGACTTCATCCGCTTCAGCGACCTGAGCGTCCGGCTGCTCGGCAACTCCAATCCCGACGACGTCGTTCGCGTCTCGCTGGAAGATCTCAAGGAGCGGACCAAGGCGACGGTGATCGGCTTCCTCTGGGTCGACGAGGGACGCCTCAAGCCGAAGCTGGCCATTCCGGAGAAGGACGCCCACCGCGCGGTCCTGTCGAAGGAACTGACCCAGAAGGTTATCCGCGAACAGAACGCCATTCGCGTCGATTGCCGGGACAGCAGCAGCGCCGGTCGCGATCTGGCGGCGTTCGACGAAGCGATCTGCGTTCCGCTGATCTATTCCGAGGAGACGCTGGGCGCGATCCATCTCTACCGCGCGGGGGGCCGCTTCGAAGACTCCGACTTCGATTACGCGATTCTCGTCGCCAACGCGCTCGTGATCGCGCTCGTCCGCGCTCGCGAACAGGCCCGCCTGCGGGAGGAGAACGCCCGCCTGGTCGCGAAGAACGCCGATCAGGGAGAACTCATCGGCGAGAGCAAGCCGATGGTCGAACTGCTCGACAAGATCAAGCGGATCGCCAGGGCCAGCGGCTGCGTTCTGATCCGCGGCGAGAGCGGTTCCGGGAAGGAACTGGTCGCCCGGGCGCTTCACCGGATGAGCCCGCGAGCGGATCGACCCATGCTGTCGGTCAACTGCGCCGCGATCCCGGCCGAACTGATGGAGAGTCAGCTCTTCGGCCACAAGAAGGGCTCCTTCACCAGCGCCGACGCCGATCATCCGGGCTATTTCCGGCAGGCCGATACGGGGACGCTCTTCCTCGACGAAGTCGGCGAGCTGACGCTCGAAGGGCAGGCGAAGCTGCTCCGTATTCTGGAGGGGCATGCATTCCTCCCCGTCGGCGGCGTGAAGGAAGTCTCTGTCGACGTGCGGGTGCTCGCGGCCACGAATCGCGATCTGCGGGAGTTCGTTCGCGAGAAGAAGTTCCGCGAGGACCTCTACTACCGCCTGAGCGTCTTCGAACTGCAGATCCCGCCGCTGCGCGACCGCGGTCCGGACGTCGGGCTGCTCGTCGATCACTTCTTCGAGCACTTCAAGCTCCAGCATGGCCGGCTGCAACTGACGCTGGCCCCTGCCGCGCGGGATCGACTGATCGCCTACTCGTGGCCCGGCAACGTCAGGCAGCTTCGCAACGTGATCGACAGCGCTGTCGTGATGGCCGACAGCAGCACGATCGATCCCGAGGACCTGGGCCTCCGCGACGCGTCGTCCGAAGAATCAGCCGACGACCTCCGCATCGATCGCTGGGAGAAGAAGCTCATCGAGCGGGCGCTCTCGCGCACCGGCGGCGGAGTTCCGCAAGCCGCCAAGCTGCTCGGCATCAGCCGAGCGACGCTCTATCGCAAGCTCGAAGAGTACGATCTGAAGCGATAGTCGAATGGACTTCCTGTGGTGTGCCCTGGCAGCCATAGCACAGGCGAACTCCCTTCCGTATTCACGGCATCACTCCAACGGCGCGAGCTCGGGCGGGGCGACGCCCGGAAGCGTGGAGCGGGGAATGACAGGCGCGGCGACTAACGAGGAGGCCGCCGGCGTTTCGCCTGCCGGAGGATTCTCGGGCGGAGCGTACAGAACGATCTCCTTTCCGACCGGCAGCAGATCGGCGTACTTGAGCACGCGTCGATTCCGCTCGAACAGAAATGCTGCCAGCGACCGATCGCCGTAGTTCGCGAGCGCGATTTCCTCCAGCGTGTCGCCGTCCTGAATGAGATGGCGACCGATCGCGACGGGGCGGTTCGACACGGCTTCCTCCTTCGCCAGCGTGGGAGGAGCGAGTTCGAGCGTCGCGGGGGTCGCCTCCTGAACAGCGAGG
Organism: Lignipirellula cremea; assembly: GCF_056501455.1. Lineage (NCBI taxonomy): Bacteria > Pseudomonadati > Planctomycetota > Planctomycetia > Pirellulales > Pirellulaceae > Lignipirellula > Lignipirellula cremea. The sequence continues at coordinate 1,034,768 of NZ_CM151415.1, read as the reverse complement.
ACGGCCCGCGCTGGATCCTCGAGCGGCGCGATCGGAGCCGTTCGCGCGTCGCTCCGCAGCGATGCAGCGAACTGTGCCGATGCCGGCGCCGCGAAGCGAGGCGACAGCGCCGGATCGGAGATGAACGTCGGTCGAGACGAAGTCCGCGCCGGAGGAACGAGCGCGCTCTCTTCGATCGCCGCAGAGGCCAGCCTGGCCGAGACCGGGCTATCGGTCGCGGCGACGCTCTGCAGCGGGTCCGGGATCGCGAGCCCGGCGTCGGGCTTTAGACCGGACGGACCGCCCGAATCGACGACCCATCGCACGCGCGGATCGACGTCGGGAGCGTCGGTCCGTTCGGGCGATTGATTGCGAAGAAGATAGACGGCGCCTCCTGCGACGACTGCGAAGCCTCCTGCCACCAGCGCTCCACGAGGAATCATCGACGGGCTCGGTCCAGCTGACGAAGGACGAAGAAAGCGATCGGCAGGCAGGAGAACGAAGAGTCTCCCGCCTCGCCTTTCTAGTTCGTCTCAGCGAGCCGCGCGGCTTCGCCCGATCACGCCCGGATCTTGAACGAATCTCCCGATCCGGTTCCGAATCCTCGCGTCCTTCCCGCGGAGCCGATTCCGCACGAACTGACGAACGCGGAACGCCTGTCGCATGACGCGACAGAGCGGAGAAAACGGGCGAGAATTCCTCGATTCCTCCGCCGAAGCGAACCCTGCGCGGCGAATCGTGCGCCTCACTCCGCCGCGGCGCCGCCGTAGCTGACCACGCCCATCACTTCGGTCGCTTCTTCGCCGCAGACGATCAGCATGTACTTCGCACGGAAGCCGAACGGGACGCTGGCCAGCGGAAACGAAGTCTCCGTCACGTCGAGCCGGCGGAAGACCGTCGCGGACTCGTCCAGCTTTTCGCCCGCTTCGATCCGGCGGGAGGCGTCCAGGAAATGGTCGACCGACGAATCGGCGTCAAGTTCGGCCAGGTCCAGCACGTAGGCGTCGAACCGCGGGCCGTCGCTCTTCAGCGTGATCGACAGAGGATTGAACGGCACGACGCCCCCTCGCCCCCACGGGTTGCGGGGCTTTCGAGTCTTCGCCGTCAGAAACCTGCGCTGGATCGCGTTGTACTGCGGATCAACGTGCAGTCGCAGGATCTCGTTCTGCGGGCGAGACCAGGGCCAGAGCAGACCTCCCACGAGCAGCAGGACGATTCCGGCGCCTGCGAAGATTCGATTGTCGACGTGAAGCTTTCCGATCTGCATCGTCCGCCTCGAAAGTGACTGCCGGAGGTTCGCGCGCGAGCCGCGAACGATCGCGAAGGAACTTTCGCCCGACGCATCGCGTCGAATGGGCTGCGTAAACGTTCGGTAACGATAAGAGAACTTCGCTCAGAAGACGAACGCGTTGCGCAGAGAATCTGGAATATCGGACCGCGTTGCGCCGCCGGCGCCGCGACGTTCGACCCTTGTCGTTCAGACGTTCCTCTCGTACGACGCGGGGGGAACCGCTCTTCTTTCGGGAGCCATGACATGAAGCGGCGTGTTTTCGCCTGTCGGGCCTGCATCCTCCTCTTCGTTTCAGCCGTCGCCTGGAGCGCTCCGGCGACGGCACAGGTAGCCGTCAGCGAGTCGAGCGGACTCGGCGGGGTTCTGCAATCGACGGACCAAGGAGCCGCCATCGAATCGCGGGGCGTCGGTTACGTCCCGCCCGGAATGGGCATGGGAGCAGGCGGCGGCTTCGTCGGAGGCGGCATGCCGTCCGGATACCCGGGCGGATGCGGCCTGCTGCTGGATTACGACAGCGCGTCGCTGCCGGACGTCGTCGCCGCCCAGCGCGAGCGCCTGATCGGGTCGCTGCGACAACTGCAGGATGCCTATTGTCGCGCCGCGATGCTCGACGAAGCGATCGTCGTCCGCGATCAGGTGCGGGCGCTGGAGGCTCTGCGCGGCGTGCCCCTGCCGCCGATCGCTGCTCCGCCCGGCGTACCTGGTCAGCCCGCGGCGAACGGCATCGACGACGGGCGTCCCTACTCGCTCCGCGGACGAAACGGCGAGAGCTTCTATGCGGAGGTGACCGGCTCGACGACGGGCTCCGTCTGGGGCGACGGCGTTTATACCGACGACTCGGACCTGGCGACCGCCGCGGTTCACGCAGGCGTGCTGCAGGAGGGCGAAACGAAGGTCGTGCAGTTCACGATTCTTCCCGGCGAACCGTCCTACAGCGCGTCTGCCGCGAACGGCGTCGCGACCAGAGACTGGAGGTCCTACAGCGGAAGCTTCCGCGTCGACGCGGCGGCGAGTCGACTGACCTATCCCTACGCCCTTCGCGGACAGGGACTCGAACGACTGCCCGTCTTCGTAGTCGGCTCGGCGAACGCGGGCGCGGTCTGGGGCACCGACGTCTACACCGACGACTCGACTCTCGACGCCGCCGCCGTGCATGCAGGGGTCGTCGCGGAAGGGGAAAAGGCGATCGTCACGATCGAATTCCTCGCCGGTCGCGATTCGTACGAAGCGTCCGAGCGTAACGGCGTCATCTCACGTCCGTACAATTCCTGGACGGCCAGCTACCGCTTCGTCGAAGGTCCGCCGGTCACGTCCCTTCATTACGACGTACCCAAGTGAATCGGATCGGATCTCGTCAGAACGTCTTCGAATAGCTCGCGGCGAGCGCGAACTGATCCTGAATCTGAACGTCGGGCGAGTACTGGTACAGCAGGTGGGCCATCTCGAGGTTCAGTCGCCCGCCCATCGGTAACTGAAACATCAGTCCGTAGCCCAGGTTGAAGGTCTGTCCGTCCTGCAGCCGGGGATCGCTGAGGGCGAGGCTGGGCGGAATAAGATCCTCGTTTCCGATTTCCCGCCAGACTGCTTCGCCGCGCACGGTGAAGGCGAGCGCCTTGTGACTATCGAGCAGGTACGAGAACCACACGTTGACGTGGGTCGACTGGTCGATGACGCCCGAGGTGGGCGAGCCGGAAAGTTCCCAGTCGCTCAGCCACTGGACGCCGCCTGACCACCACTTCCCGAAGTGCTTGTACGTCAGCGCCGGCTGGATGCGCCAGTCGGGGGTGAACCAGTCTTCGCGGGTCGTTCCCGCCGGAGCGTCGATCGCCCAGCTCGGACGATACCCGGACACGACATAGACCGGCGCTACCGTTCCCATCTGCAGCACGACCACGTTCTGCGGATCGTCGTAGACGTCGATCAGCGCGCCGGCCGCGACCTCGCTGATGCCTGACTGTCCGAAGGAGCGCTTGCCGCCGGATGCGGCGAACGAACGCTGACGTAGAACCTCCGATTCGAATTGCGGTCGGATGTAGACGCCGACGCCCCGCTGGACCGCGTAGGTCAGGTCGACGGTGTGGCGATCGTAAATGCGGCGATCGGTCGCCCAGTAGCCGGCCGCCGCAAGTTGACTGCCCCACGTCGTCGAGACCTCGTCGTCGGCGACGGGATTGCCCTTCTGAATCCAGCCGTTCGCCTGCGTCGTCATGAAGCGACAGTCGACGAGCCATCCTTCAGGCTGCGGAATCAGGATGTTGGCGACGGAAACCGGCGCCCGCAGGTCGACGCGATCTTCGTGCAGGAACGGCCCGGGCGGATCGATCTCCTCCCGGATCCAGTCGCGGAATTCCATCCGCGTCGCGACCGCCGCCTGAGGCAGTTCGGAAAACCCAGGCAATTCCGGCAGAGAACCGTCGTCCAGGAACGCGGTGACCGCGTTCGGCTCTTCGTCTTCGATTTCAAGGTCGACCGACGCATCCAGCGACGAAGCGTCGGCAGCCGTGGATTTCTTCGCCTCCCCTTCTTTCGACGGCGAATCGCCCGACGCGGGATGGAACGTCAGCGCGAAGGTCGTCGCAGAAAGAGCGAACGCGATCGAGCGGACGAGTCGGAACATCGGAAGCGGCGAACGTCGAGGCAGGAAATTCGGAGGCGGGCCGGCGCGGATTATGCGTCCGTCGGAACGGATCCTTCGGCGTTCGTCTACCTAACATGGGCCTCCCGAGCGTCGCAAGGCGGACTAGGCAGACTGGGGAGAGACCGAAGAATGCTCCCAGCCGCCTGCCGAAATACTGAACCGACTGGCCGAATACGTTCGCTCCTTCATCGCGGTTCGATTGACCCGGTTCAACCGTGCGGGCGCTGCCGGGCCGGTCGATCTGACGTACCTGAACTGCGCGACCCTGTCATTGCGAGAACGCTCCCATGATCGTCTCCCAGGAGAAACTCCTTCGCGACGCGGAAAAGTCGAAGTCGGGCGACTGCGAGGATTCCTCGCTGAACTTGCTCAGCCTGTTGCAGCGGACGTGGGCCGAATGGACTGCCGACAACGGAGCCCAGTTCGGTGCAGCTCTCGCGTTCTACAGCTTGCTGGCGCTGTCGCCGATGCTGCTGTTTCTGGTCACGACGGTCGCGTTCTTTTTCGGCGAGCAAGCCGCGCGGGGCGAGGTCGTCGAGCAGATCCGGCCGATCGTCGGCTCCGACAACGCCGAAACGATTCAGGAGGTGATCAAGAGTTCGCAGGAGAAGAAGGGCTCCGGCTGGTTCAGTTCGATCGTCGGCGTCGTCACGATGCTGGTCGGCGCGTCGGGCGTTTTCATCCAGTTGCAGACCGCGCTCAACGTCATCTGGGACGTCCAGCCCAAGGAGGGCGCCGGCATCCTGGAGATGCTGAAGAACCGCTTTCTGTCGCTCGCGATGGTCTTCGGCAGCGGGTTTCTCTTGCTCGTCTCGCTCGTGCTGAGCGTGGCGTTGAAAGCGGCGCAGAATTTCGTCTCGGAGCAGTTTCCGCTCGGCTCTCTGTTCTGGGGGGGCGTCAACATCGTCGTCACGTTCGCGATCGTCTTCGTGATGTTCGGCGCGATTTACAAGTTCCTCCCTTCGGCCCGCATCAAGTGGAAGCACGTCGCGCTCGGCGCCTTCATCGCCGCGGCGCTGTTCATGGTCGCGCAGTACCTGCTGACGCTCTACCTCGGTTACAGCGCCCCCGGATCGGCGTACGGCGCCGCGGGCTCCGTCGTCGCGATGGTCATCTGGATCTACTTCAGCGCGCAGATCCTGCTGCTCGGCGCCGAGTTCGCGCAGGTCTATGCCACGCGCTGCGAAGGACGCCGCGTCGAACCGACGGACGAAGGCGAAACGACCGGCAACAAGCCCCAGGTCGAACCGGCAACTTAAAGGCGACCCTACTCGGCCTTGCGCTTCCAGAGTTCCGCGCGCTCGTGCGCGGCGAGGAAGAAGGCGGACTGATCGGAAGCGAATTCGACGTCGTGTACGAAGCCGCCGATCTCTTCTTCGCGGAGCAGCACGCCTGTCTCCGGCTCCCAGAACATCAGGAAGCCGTTTCCGGAACCGCCCGCGGAGAGCAGCCAGGAACTGTCGTCCGCCCAAACGAGGCGTTCGACCAGGCCGTCCTTCTCCCCGGTGATTTCTCGCAGGCTCGACCCGCCGGCGACGTCGAAGATCTCGATGCGGCGCCTGCCGCCGAGGTGATCGACGTTCTCGATCTTGCCGATGCCGCCGACCGCGAGCTTGCTCCCGTCAGGCGAAAAGGCGAGGGCGCGGATGCCGCCGATGGAATGGACGCGGGCCTTGGGGTCCCACGTATACATGCCCGGCGATTCGAACTCGCCGATCTTTGCGAATGATTCGGCGTCCCACAGGGCCACGTGGCCGACCTTGTCGCCGGTCGCGATTCGTTTGCCGTCCGGCGAGACGGCCGCCGCGAAGAGCATCGACGGATAGTGCGTTGGCGTCAGCGGCGCATGGTCGGTGAACGTCGCCAACTTCTCGCCCGTGGCGACGTCCCAGACGCAGGCCTGCATATCGTCCGCGACGGTGACGACGCGCGAGCCGTCGGGATAGGGGACAGCCGCGCGGATCCAGTTCGCATGCGCGCCCTCGATCGCGCGAATCTGCTTCCCGTCGATCGCGTTCCAGAAGACGATCCGCTTGTCGTAACCGACGCTGACGAGAACCTCGCCCGCCCGCGCGAGGCCCGTGACGTAGCTGAAATGCCCTGCACCTTCCAGCGCGACGCGTTCCGCTTTTTCTTCGTTCAGATCGAAGCGATAGACCTTGCCGTCGGAGGCGCCGGCGAAGCCGACCGCGCCGTCGGAAGACAGGGCAGCGCAGAAGTAGATTTCCTTCCCGCGCTTCTCGAACGACCGTTCGTAGGTTTTCGGATCCATGCGGTATCCCGACGTTACGCCAGGACCTCCTTGATGGGCTTGGCGCCGAAGTCGGCGATCGGGATCGGTCGGCTGCCGAGCACGTATTCCTTATGCTCGTCGATGCCGAGCGCGGCGAAGATCGTCGCGAACAGATCGCCCGCGCCGACCTCGCCTTCGGCGACTTCCGTACCGTCCTCGTTCGTCTTGCCGTAGACGCTTCCGCCGAGCACGCCTGCGCCCGAAAGGGTGCAGCTCCAGGCGCTGGCGAAGTGATCGCGTCCCAGGCTGCCGTTGATGTGGGGCGTTCTGCCGAATTCGCTGAGCGTCACGACCAGCGTGTCGTCGAGCAGGCCCCGCTGTTCGAGATCGGTGAGCAGGGCCCACATCACGCGATCGAGATCGGCGCAAAGCTCGCGATGCGTCTCGAAGTTCTGGCCGTGGCTGTCCCACCACGCGCGGGCGACTTTGACGAACGGCACGCCCGCTTCGACGAGCCTCCGCGCGACGAGCGTCTGCTCGCCGAACTGGGTGGGGCCGTATAGATCCCGCATCGCCTGCGGTTCCTGATTGACGTCGAACAGCTTCTCGCTGGCCATCAGGCCCCGGACGCGTTCGTAGGCCGCGCCATGACTGGCGACGGCGGGGCTCTCGACGCGACGCGCGAAGCCGGCGGACAGGAAGCTGCGCAGCGCGGCCCGGTCCTGATGGTCGATCTCGGAGATGGTTTCCATCTTCGCGAGATGGCGCGGCGTCGGGTCGTCGGTCAGAAACATCGGGTTGTAGCGCGCGCCGAGAAAGCCCGCGCTCGTCTTGGTGCGCCCCTCGGTCGCCGTATACATGGAGACGAAGTCCGGGACCTGACTGTCGACCCGGGCGAGTTCCGCGGCGACGATCGCGCCGAGATCGGGATACTCGACGCCTGGCTCCGGTCGCCGACCGATCGTCATCAGTTCGGCGCCCTGGCCGTGATCGGCGATCTTCGTGTTGAGCGAGCGGATGATCGCCGTCCGGTCGAGCTTGTCCGCCATCTTCGGGAGCAGCTCGCTGATCTGCACGCCCGGGATGGACGAAGGGATCGCGGCGAAGGGACCGCCCGTCGGACGCCCAGGCTTGGGATCCCAAGTTTCGAGCTGGCTCGCTCCGCCGGCCAGCCAGAGCAGAATGACGCGCTTGCCGCGGCGTTTCAGCTCCTCGGCCACCGCCTTCTGCCGCAGCACGTTCAGCCCGGTCATATCGGCGGCGGCGCCCGCCGCGGCGACTGCGCCGATCGTGCCCAGAAACTTCCGGCGGGAGAGCCCCAGGCCGGCGAGCGTTCGCGATGGATTCGCGTGATTCATCAGACATCCCTCCTGATCGGGATCGCAAGCGGCGGAGAAGCGAACGCCCTTCGCCGTGCGACAGAATTCCTTGCGTCCGGACGCGCCGGACGATCCTATCGATGGAAGGCGATCCGCAATGCGTCACGCCTTTCGATGATCTCAGTGGTTGAAACGAAACTCCGCCGTCGCGAGCAGCGCCCAGGCGAGTTGCTTCAGGGCCTCGTCGCGACGGTCCTTGCGATCCGTCACGTAGGCGATCGCCGTTTCGCGTTCTTCGAGCGCCGGCGGTCGCGAGAGAATCGACAAGAACGCCCGGTCGACGGCCGCGCTGTCCTCAGGGATCTGCTTCAGGCTGCCGAGCAGTCGGTCGGAATCGTCGCGGAGCAGTTCCTCCGCGATCCGGGAACCGTTGCTGAACAGCAGCGACTCGTCGACGCCGACCTGGAACCCGACCTCCGGAATCGCGAACAGTTCCGACAGCCCCGTCGCCCGATCGTCCATCGACCGACGATCCTGGTCCCACGAAGGAGGCAGCGACATGCCCGGCAACTTCTCGGGCGCCGCCGTCGCGACTGCCAGCGAGGTCGCCATCTGCCGCGGCGTCAGCGCCCGCACGGCGCCGACCGCGAACAGTTCCGGCGCGGGCGTTTCCGACCCTTCGGGAACTTCGCTCGAACGGGCGTAGGGCTGCGACAGCACGATCCCGCGGATGAGCGACTTCAGGTCGTATCCCGAAGCGATGAACGTCGCCGTGAGTCCTTCCAGCAACTCCGGATGCGACGGCGGATTGTACGAATGGAACTGATCCAACGGCTCGACGATTCCCCGACCGATCAAGCGGGCCCAGGTCCGGTTGACGATGTTACGGGCGAGCATCGGCTCTTCCTGTTCGGCGAGCGCGAGCTCGACCAGCTCCGATCGCGGACTGAACTCCGGCGTCGGCGCAGGGGCGTCGCTTTCCTGTTCCGCTTTCTTGATCGCTTCCTGGAGTTCCTTCCTGCGTTCGTCGGACAGCTTCTGTTCCGGCTCGGCGACTTCGACGCCGGTGAGGAACATGAAGCGCCCCTCCTTCTCCTCGCCGTAGGTCGTGGTGAACTTCGGCCTCCCCTCGAATCGTTCGGCGACGGAGCCCGCATTGGTGCGATAGGTCCGGCTGAAGAACGAGGAAAGCCCGTAGTAATGGTCCTGCTGCCAGTCGAGAACCAGCGGGTGATCATGGCACTTCGCGCAGGAGATGTTCACGCCGAACATCGTCGCGCTCACGTCGCTGGTCAGCTTGTCGAGGTCGCCCGTTCGCTCGCGCAGGAACGCGGCGGGACCCTTCTCGCCCGGGCGACTCTTCTCGGGGACGAGGATGTCGCGAACGAGCTTGTCCCACGAACGATTCTCCGACGTCGCTCCGAGGAGATAGTTCCGCCAGTCGTCGTCCCGCCGCACCTTGGCAAGCAGCAGCAGATCGAGCTCGTTTCGCAGGTGGACCGCGTAGTCCGGCATCTGCAACAGTCGGTCGACGTACGACTCGCGACGGCTGGTCGTCTCTAAGGCGAGAAACTCCTCGGTCTCGCGAGCGGTCGGAATGCGTCCGGCAAGGTCCAGAGTGACGCGTCGCACGAAGGCGACGTCGTCGATCGCCGGAGCGGGCGTGACGTTCGCTTCGCCCAGTTTGGCGGCGATTTCGCGGTCGATCAGCTCCGTGACGGAGAGATCCTGCGGCGACGCTTCGTCCGCATGCAGCGCCAGCGGGGCTCCGAAGAACAGAGCGGCGATCGCAGTCGCGGCGAGGGCGACGGAGCGCGAACGAGTCGAATGGAAAAACGACACGTTCGCGAATCCCTGCGAGGTTCCAGGCAGCTTCATCTTGAGCGGCCTCAGCTGATGGGAGGGTGTTTGCGCGACCCGGCAAAAGAGGGCCAAGTCACGGCGGCGGGAAGGACACCCTAAATCCGGCTTTAATGGACCATGGTGTCCCGCCGGATAATTGTCCAGATTTGGCCCGGTGGGTCAACTGGAAAATCCGATCGAACGACCACTGTGCGGGGAGCGCCGGCGGGTCGCGAGACAGCGAGCGCACGAAAACGCCCGGAGAAACGATCAGCTTCCCCGGGCGGCGCGTAGGTTTCGATCGCGAGCGGGCGGTCGCTCTAGCCGCTCTTCCGCTTGGCCTTACGCCGGAGCAGATCGATGCAGCGGGACATGTCGGGCGGAAGGTCGCACTCGAACGAGAGTCGCTTTCCCGTCGTCGGCTGCGTGAATGACAGCGTTTGCGCATGCAGCGCCTGCCGATCGAGCAGAACCTCGTCCGCCGGCGGATCGTCAGGTCCGAACTCCGGCGTGGCGTCCCGACCGCACAGGCCGATCAACTCGCGGGGCGTGACGCGCGCCCTTCCGCCGTAGAGCTTGTCGCACAGGATCGGACATCCGACGTGCGTGAGGTGGATCCGGATCTGGTGCGTGCGGCCCGTCTTCGGATGAGCGTGCACGACCGCGACGCCGCCGAAACGCTCGACGACCTCGTAAAACGTGGTCGCTTCGCGGCTCTGTGCGTGATTTCGCCGGATCGCCATTTTCTCCCGCATGTACGGGTGGGGGCCGATCGGTTCGTCGATCAGGTCCCGGTCGCGGTCCGGCGCCGGGTGGACGATCGCGACGTAGCACTTTTCGACCGTCCGTTCCTCGAACTGCTTCGCCAGCGCGAGATGGGCCGCGTCGTGTTTCGCGATCACGATCAGCCCGCTGGTGTCGCGATCGAGCCGATGCACGATGCCGGGCCGCGTGGGGCCGCCGGTTTCGGAGAGCTCAGCGAAGCGGAACGAGATGGCGCTCGTGAGGGTGCCCGACCAGTTTCCGCGCCCCGGGTGGACGACCATGCCCGCCGACTTGTCGATGACGGCCAGGTCGTCGTCCTCGTACACGACGTTGAGCGGGATGTCCTCCGGCAGCGAGCCGGCAGGCGGAGCCAGCGGGGGCGTGAACGCCACCGCCTGCCCCAGCTTCAGTTTCACGCCGACCTTCGCCGGCGTGCTATCCACGAACGCCAGGCCGTCCTCGATCGCCTTGCGAATCTGAGTCCGGCTGAAGTGCGGAAAGCGTTTGACGAGGAACGCGTCGAGCCGTTCGCCTTCGTCGGCCGCCTCGACGGGAAACGTCGATTCGCCCGCGTCGTCGTCGGCGATCATCCGGTCGCGCATGGAAAGCGTCGCACCTCGGGATCGTCGCGAAGCAGCGACGATCGACAGCGAAAGGAGGCGACGATCCATCGACGCCGGGATACCGGCAGTTTACGGAGCGGGCGTTTCGCTCGACTCAGGAGCCGGCGCTTCCTCTGCGGGAGTCTCCGCCGGGGCGTCTTCCGGCGACGAGGGTTCCGCAGGCGTTTCCGCCGACGGGGTCGTCTCGGGAGACGTCGACTCTTCGACCGCTTCAGGCGCTGCCGGGGCCTCGCCTTCCGGAGTCGCGGGCGGCTCCGTCTCGTCGCCGGGAGCGTCTGCCGGGGGAGTCAACGGAAGCGAGGAGCCTTCCGGGGCGAAGCTGCCGCCGGCCGGATCTTCGGCGCCGGATCCGCCCGGGCCGAGGAATTCGTCCATGCCCGGGAAGCTCAGATCGGGCGCGGGAGCCATGTTGAGCACGTCCGCGGCCGGATCGGCGGCGGGCTGCGTTCCGAGAGGCGAGGTCGTCACGGGCGGCGGCGTCGGAACGAACGCTTCGTAGGTCGTCAGAAAGTTCGCGACGTCCTCGCGAACCGCCCACTCGCCCTTGTCGTTCTTGCGGGCGAGGAACGTCAGCTTCTGCTTGGAGGCTTCGCCGACCGCGGTGTCGGCGGCGTCTTTCGCCAGTTCCGCATAGAGCTCGATCGCCTTCCCGGGCTCGGCCAGGGCTTCCCAGGCCTGCGCTTCGCCGAACGTCGCGCGACGAATCAGAAGCGAATCCTGTCCGCGGTCGGCCGCTTCGGCACGGACCTTGGCGAACCCTTCCTGGGCCGACTTCAGCATGTCGAGACCCTCGTTGCGTTCCTTCTTCGTCGCGGCGAACAGCTTCGAGGCGCCTTCCTGCAGGAACGAGTCCGCCCGCATCTGCTGGGCCCACAGAGCCGCCGGTTCGTCAGGCGTCTCGGCGATGTTCTTGAGTTGCGTGCGCGTCGCCTCGGGCGTCTCGGTCATGGTGACCGCGACCATCAGCGGAAGCCACGAACCCGGGGTCGGGCGGCTCATGGTCCGGACCATGTAGACCGCGATCCAGGCGCCGCAGATGGCGATGATCCCGAGGAGGATCGGAACGGCCCACTTCTTGACGTCGTCGGGGTTCTCCCGTGCGGCGCCGATCTTTTTCTCGAGAAAAGTCGCGAGTTCGTTCTCTTCGAGTTCGTGGCGACGCTTGTTCATGGAAAAGCCGAGCGGGGGCTATCAGCGCGGACGTCGTCGCAGGCCGGCCGCCTTGCGAGAGTCTTGTCCAGAAGAATTCGACCTAAGGGGCGAAGTATAAAGACCTTCGCTCGCGAGGGTCAAGGCGAGGGGCTCGCCGGCGGAGGCGTCGATCGGTCATCCCCGGGGCGCCGTCTCCGCGTCCCCGGCCTTCGGTTTCGCGCCAGGCGGATTGGGGATCTGCTGATCGGCAGTCAGGTTCTCCGACATCGGAATCCGGTGGTAATACCACGTCCGGAGCTGCTGCTTTCCATCGAGATGGTCCGTGACCAGGTGAATCTCCGCCCGTTCGGCCAGTTCCCGGGTCAGGTGCACGGTGTAGATTCGCTTCCCCTCGGATTCCCGGGGAGAGAGCGTCGTCGACAGGTCGACGTATCCCGTGCCCTCTTCGGGGCGGATCTGCAATGCGACCGAACGCAGGGGGCCGAGCCTTCCCTCGTCGGCGAGCGTCACATTCACCGTCACTCGTCCCGTGTGATGGTCCATCCAGGAGACGTCATATCGCAGCTTGAGCTGCTCCTTCGTTTCGCCCAGTTCGAAACCGAGCCCCCAGGCGAGATTCGTCGCCGTCAGCACGACGGCAGCGAAGACGAACGACGTCGAACGAGCGTTTCCCGCGAACATCCTGCGTCTCCCAAGCGAGCGGACCGGTCTCTACGACCCTATTTCGCCGGCGCCTGGCGCTTCTGTCGAGGATTTTCGCCGCTTTCGGATGTCTGTCGCCGCTCAGGTTCCGGGCGATCCCAAGCCGCCGCACGCCGCGAACACGGCGAGAGCGTCCCGCGTCGCCTGAACGTCGTGAACGCGGAGAATCGGGATGCCCGACGCTGCGAGCGCCAGAGAAGCGCCGAGCGTGCCGGCGGTTCGGTCGCGATCCTTGCTGCCGATCGCCTTGGCGATGAAGCCCTTTCGCGAGTGCCCGACGAGAATCGGCGCCGGCAGATCGAGGAACCGCCGAGCGGATCGCATCAGCGCGAAGTTGTGTTCATGCGTCTTGCCGAACCCGATGCCCGGGTCGAGGCAGATCGCTTCCGCGGGAACCCCGGCCCCGACGAGCGATTCGAATCGGGCCAGCAGGTAGCCGTAGATCTCCTCGACGACGTTCTCGTATCGCGGATCGTCCTGCATCGTCTGCGGCGTCCCCTGCATGTGCATGACGCAGACGCCGGGGCGAAACTCGCGAACGACGCCCAGCATCTGCCCATCGCCCTCCAGCCCCGTGACGTCGTTCACGATCTCCGCGCCCGCGTCGAGAGCCGCCCGCGCGACGGACGCCTTGTACGTATCGATCGAGACGGGGACGTTCCTCCTTCGGCAGACCTCGGCGACGACGCGTTCGATCCGCCGAAGCTCTTCCGCCTGCTCGACCGGCGTGGCGTAGGGCCGCGTACTCTCGCCGCCGATGTCGAGAATGTCCGCCCCCTCGTCCGCCAGCCGCAGCGCCTGCTCGATCGCCCGCTCCGCGTCGAAGAACGCGTTCCCGTCCGAGAACGAATCGGGCGTGACGTTGACGATCCCCATCAGCTTCGGCGCGCCGCCGAGATCGAGCGTTCGGGTTCGCAGCGACCAGGATCGAGAGGGCATAGCTCAGTGGTTTCGAGCGAACTCGGTAGTTGATCCGTTCACGACTCGACTGGTCAGTAGGCGGGTTGCTTAGCCGAACCGACTCGATCGGAGGCGGCGGGTTTCGCTTTCGCGTCCTTCGCGATCGGTTCGTAGAAGGCCAGCGTCTGAAAGGTCTCTTCGCGCGACGAGAGCCGCAGGAAGCGACCCTGCACGAAGCTGTCCTCGCGGGCGATGGGCTGCGCTGCGACCGCGGCGGTCAGGTCAGCGAGCGTCCGCGAGGTGAGAAAGACGACGTTGCCGCTTCCGAGCGAACGTTGCAGCGCTCGGTCGGCGGCCTCCGAAGGGGAGCGCTCGGCGCCTCCCTGCCATTCCGCGAGCAATTCGAGCACCTCGGTCAGGAAGAACGAATTCGCGACGCCGTGGCGGTCTTCGAAGGTCTTGCCGGCGAGGATCACCGAGATGCGGGTCCCCCCTTCGCGACTTAGCTCGGCCAGAATCGTGGCGGTCAGGCGGACGACGTTCTCCAGCGCCTCGATGTCGGCAGGCTGCGGAGAGGGAGGCAGCCAGCCGTCGAGCGCGAGCGTCAGGTCCTCGCGCTGCGTCGGTTGAAACTGACGCACGGCCAGACGATTGGTCCGCGCGACCGTTCGCCAGTGGATGAGTCTGCGGCTATCGCCCGCCCGCCACTCTCGCACGCCGTAGAACTCCCCTTCGTTGTCTAGCATCCGTCGACGCAGCATCCGCAAACCCTGCGGGTCGAAGCCGAGCAGCGCGCGTCCTTTCGGCGTCAGTCTGCCGACTTGCGGCGCGACGAGGAGGGACTGACGCTCCGGGAAAACCATTCCGACTTCGACCAGTCCCAGCGGAAAGCGGGTCTCGACGACGAGCGGCCCGAAGTCGTACTTGCCTCGACGGGGAATACAGGCGGTGTAGGCCCGAGCGACGGTCGACTGCGGTTCCAGTCGCTCGACCAGCGTCTGCGAAAGGGTTTCCGCCCTCGACCGGGAATCGCCGATCGGACGAATGCTGTCTTCCGCCACGACCCCGTAACTGAGCAGATTCCGGCGATCGTTCGAGACCGCCAGGTTGACGGTGAACCACTCTCCCGCGCTGACCATGCGGGGCAGGCTCCTCCTGACGCGAACGAGCCGCAGCGTTTCGACCGCGTAGCGCCAGTTGTAAAGCAGCGGCCCCAGCATCAGGCCGGCGAGAAAGATCAGCAGGTTCACCTGGCGGAACACGGCCCCGCTCAGAATGAAGCAGAAAACCATGACGTAGAACCACCCCTCCAGGCAAAGCTTGGTACGGCGGTAAGGCGATGCCATGGACTTTCCGACGCTCGGAGAGCGCAAGGGAGAGGCGAACATCGGCGATTATAACTGCCGCATCGACTTCGATTTGGACGTGGGGCCAGGCGCTTCAGGCGGTTATGCTGGCGACTTTCCCCCGAGGGCGATTGCGAAACAGGCCCTCTTGGAGAACCCTATGCGTACCGGCGCCGGGCGAAGCCTTCGTGCGACGGCTCGAAGTGCGACGGTTTGACGATCCTTGGCTTTGACGATCCTCGAGCGCGGGCGAACCTGCGGAGCGATGCGATGGCGTGCGGACGGTTCCTGAAACGCGGGCTCCCGGCGCCGCATCCCCGGCTGGCGGCGTTCGCGGCGGCGCTCGGCTGGGCCCTGCTGGCTCCGCAGGCGGATCTGCGGGCGCAGAATCCCGTCGACGTTCCGCCCCCGGCGGCGGCGGCGGCGGCGGAGGCTTCCCCGCGCGTCGAGGCGCTGCGGACCGGGCCCGATCTTGCGGCGCTCTCCGCGCCGCAACCGTTCGGCGATCCGGCGCTCGTCTACGTACCTCCCTCGGCGGAAGGCATCCTGACGGCGGAGCTCTCCGCGTTCGGCGACGACCCGGCGCTCCTTCCGCTTTATGGCACGCTGCTGCAGGCGCTGCTCGCGTCGGCGCCGATTCCGTCCGACCGCCTGGAAGACCTCGAAGGCTTCACCTGTTTCCTCGTGCCGTATGACTCCGAAGCGAACGGGATGGCGTTCGTCGATCCCGTGACCACGCCGGAGGCCTACCTGGCTCAGTCCTCGGTCGATTCCACGCAGTACGGCTACGGATTCGTGCTTCGCTTTCGAGAGCCGTTCTACGACCGCGATCTCAAGCAGGCCCTCGGTCCCGAGGCGGTACGAATCGGTTCCGCGCTCATCCCGACGTATCAGCTTCGCGGCAGCACGGTGCGGTTGCTGGAGAACCGCTACCTCGTTCTGCTGCAGAACGAGCTGTCGCCGGGCGTGATCCCGTACCTGAACCCGGGCTCCTTCGCGCGCACGCCGACGGGTTTACGGATCGCGGAACTCGAGGGGCCGACCCTGCGAGCCCGCGCGCTTGTTTCAGGCAGTCTGCTGCGGGAGCTCGGCTCGACCGCTTTCACGGTGGACGACCGGGCCCTGTTCCGAACGTTCTGGGGCGATCGGGTCGAAGCCTGGACGCTGCGGCTCGATTCGGTCACGGTTCGGGAGACGACGCGTTTCGTTTTCGAAGCGATGATCGTCACGAACAGCGAAGCCGTCGCGACGACGCTCGAGGAAGATCTGGTCGGCGTCGTGCGTCTGGCCCTGGCTGCCGCTCGCGATCAGACCGCGCACGAAGACCCGTCGACCAGCCGAGAATCCAGCGATCTCCACAAGCCTGCTGGCGATGCCTCGTCCGCGGCGAAGCTCCTGGTGCGTTCGATCGATGAGCGGAGGCTCTCCGTCGGCCACATCGGCCCGGCGGCAGGCGTGCGGCTGGTCATGCTTCCCGAGGAGATGGAAGCGCTCCCCGGCATGCTGTCGGGGATGCTCTTCGCGGCGCCGAACGGAGACGCCCTGGAACAGGATCGCGAGCGACAGCGCCGGGTTCTGCGCGCGATGCGGGCGTACTACGACGCGAACGGACATCTCCCTCCGCCCGTCGTGTACGACGCCCAATCAGGTCAACCACGAAGCTGGCGGGTGGAACTGTTGCCGTTTCTCGGCGAAGAGGATTTGTTCGCGCAGTATCGACGGGACGAGCCCTGGGACAGCCCGCACAATCGAAGCCTGATCGACCGCATTCCGGACGTTTACCGATCGTCGTTCGACACCGCGAACCCTCCGGGGCTGGCGCTCGCGGCGCTCGTCCATCCGGAGGGAGTCTTCAGCCCCGAAGGCGAAGTCCGGGGAGCTGACATCGCGGACGGCGGAGCGCGGACGGCCGCGCTCGCGACGGTGCGGTTGCCGATTCCGTGGATCCGTCCGCAGGACATCGACGCCATGGCGACGGAGGCGCTTTCCGATCTGGCCTGGACCGATGCCGGCGTTCTGACGGGCTTCGCCGACGGACGCGTCCACCTGCTGCGAAACGTCGGGCCGGAACTGCTGCGGCAACTGGTCGAGCGCGATGACGCTCTTCCGGCCGGAGACATCGAAAGCCTGCCCGGCGTCGAAGTCGATCCTGAGCAGGATGCCGTTCCCGCGGAGTCGCTGCCAGAGATCGAAGCGGCCCCGCCGCTCGTTCCGGCAGGTCAGCTTGCTCCGCAGAAGAACCCGTTCGCCGACGAACCGGCGACGTCGTCCGAAGAGCCGATCGCGCCGCAGCTTCAGCCGTAGCTGCGTAAGCGTCTCGTTCAACCGCGAAGCTCCCTCCTGCCCAAGGGAACCGCCATGCACCGCCGACGAATATTGACCCTGTCGTTCCTGATCGCGACGCTGGCGATCCCGGCGCTGATCGGCGCCGCCCAGGAACCTGCGGAAGCGAACGTCGCTCAGGCTGCCGTTGAACCGGAGAACGCCGTGCGCGTGATGAGTTTCAACATCCGCTACGGCTCGGCGAACGACGGCGAGAACCGGTGGGATCTCAGGAAGGACTTCGTCGTCGAGACGATCGAGGCGTTCGATCCCGACCTGCTGGGAACGCAGGAAACGCTCCTGTTCCAGAGGGAGTATCTGGAGCAGAAGATCGACGGGTACGAAGCCTGGGGCGTCGGCCGCGAAGACGGCAAAGAAGCGGGCGAGCAGACGGCGCTCTTCTACAAGGCGAAGCGCTTCGAGCGCACCGACGGCGGACACTTCTGGCTCAGCGAGACCCCGGAAACGCCGGGCAGCAAAAGTTGGGACAGTTCGCTTCCCCGGATCGCCAGTTGGGTGAAGCTGAAGGATCGCCAGGACGCCGACGCGAAGACCCTCCTGTTCGTCAACACGCACTTCGACCATCGCGGCGCCGAAGCGCGACGAGAGTCGGCGAAGCTCATTCGCGAACGAGTCACCCGCCTCGGCGAGGGTTGCCGGGTCGTGCTGACCGGCGATTTCAACGCGGGAGAGGCGTCACCCCCGTATGTCGCGCTCTTCGGAGATGCGAACGGCGAAGCTTCGCCGCTGCGTGACGTCTATCGCCTGGCGCATCCCGAGCGCCGCGACGACGAAGGTTCGTTCTCCGGCTTCGTCGCCGGCGCGAAGCAGGGCGCGCGGATCGACTGGATCGGCGCGTCTCGCGATTTCGACGTTCGATCTGCGGCGATCGACCGCACGCAGCGCGACGGACGCACCCCCTCCGATCACTTCCCCGTTACGACCCTGCTCGTGCCTGCCGGCGAGACGGCGTCCTCGGAAGAACGTTAGGATCGGGGCGCGCGGACGACGGACTCGAATTCACTGACTGGGAGCGGCGGGTGGCTTTTCTTTGGCTGGCGATCGGACTGGCTCTGTTGACCCTCGGAGCCGAGTGGCTCGTACGCGGGGCGTCGACGCTGGCGCTCGCGGCGCGGATCTCGCCGCTGGTGGTGGGGCTGACCGTGGTCGCCTTCGGCACGAGCGCGCCGGAACTCTTCGTCACCGTCGCGGCGACTCTCGAGGGCGAGCCCGGGATCGCCCTCGGCAACGTCGTGGGGAGCAACATTTTCAATGTGCTCTTCATCCTCGCGATCTCCGCGATGATCGTGCCGCTGACCGTCGCGCCGCAGTTGCTGCGCGTCGACCTGCCGCTGATGATCGGCGCCTCGGCTATCGCGGGGCTGCTCGCGATCGACGGCGGCATCGGGCGGTGCGAAGGGATCGCCTTCCTGATCGCGCTGGCCTGCTATACGTCGACGTCGATCTGGATCAGCCGGCGGTCGAAGAAGGTCGCCGCGGAGGCGCCCGCGTTCGCCGAGACGGCGACCACAGGTACTCCGGAAGCTCTCGACCAGGGTCACCCCACGCTGCTTCGCACGCTGCTGCATCTCGGTCTGGTGATCGTGGGGCTCGCGCTGCTGGTGGCGGGGTCCCATCTCTTCACCGACGGCGCGGTCGCGATCGCGAGAGCCATCGGCGTGTCGGAGTTCGTCATCGGCGTCACGCTCGTCGCGGCGGGAACGTCGCTCCCCGAGGTGGCGGCCTCGGTGATGGCGGCGGTCAAGGGCGAACGGGACATCGCCGTCGGCAACGTCGTCGGAAGCAATATCTTCAACATGCTGTGCGTACTCGGGGCCGCGAGCGCGATCGGCGGCGAAGTCCCCGTGCCGTACGAGACGCTGACGTTCGACTTTATCGTGATGGTCGGCGCCTGCGCCATCTGCTTCCCGATCTGCTGGACCGGGCGCCGCGTCTCGCGCCTGGAAGGCGCGTTCCTGTTCGCGCTCTACCTGGCGTATCTCTTCGCGCTCTGGCTGCGGGCGCCGGAAGAGACCGCCGCCGCGATGCTCTGACGAAGCGCGTCGATCGATCCGACGCCGATCGGGCGAGCGTCAGTCGGCGAAGACGCCGTCGAATCGAGGCGGAGCGGCGGGCGGAAGAATCTCGCTCGCGATGGCGTCGACGAGATCGACCGTCACGAGGTCGCGTCGATCGGCGGCCCCGGCGACCAGCGCGAGTTCCGCAAGGCGCATGACGATGCGCGGAACGCCGCCGGCCAGTTCCTGGATCCGCCAGATCGACTGGTCGTCGAAGGCCGGCTCGCTGCGCCCCGCCTCGGCGAGCAGGCAGGAAAGCGCCTGCTGCACGTCAGCGGTCGACCAGGGCGCCAGGCGAACGGTCAGGTCGACCTGCGCCGCGACGTTCGCCGGAATCTTGCCCGACGACGAGGCGACGGCGATCGAGAGGGGCGCCCCGGCGTGTTCTCCGACCTTCGTCAGCGCCAGCAGCGCTTCCATAAAGCCTGCCGCCGCCCGATCCGCGTCGTCGATCAGCAGCGTGAAGGGCTGCTCCACCATCGCGAAGTTCTCGACCGCGCGAGTCACCGCTCGTCGTACGTCGCCCGGCGTTCGCAACGGGGACCGAAGCGCGCCGAACGCGTCCGCGAAGCGGTACTGGGCTTCGTCGCCGTCGCACCCCGCAGCGGTCATCAGGGCGCACGATTCTCCGCACGCCAGCAGTTCCCGCCGAAACGATCGCAGCACGACCGTCTTGCCGAATCCTGGTTCGCCGTAGACGATTCCGAGCCGCCGCCGCCGCCGACAGAGATAATCGAGGCGCGCGAGCGCCTCTTCCAGAACGGGAGTCGCTACGATTGCGACGCCGCCGTTCGGATCGACGAAAGGATTGCGCTGGAGGCCCCAGTGGCGTTCCATAACCGATCGCAGGCATCGGCGAGCCGTTGAGGGCCTCGCCACGAAGGATGGGCGCAGAAGGGAGCGCCTCGCTTTCTTCATCGGCGGAAGCGTCGAAAGAACTTGAGCCTGCGCCGTTTACGTCCCGGGCCGGACGCCGACGACGCAGGAGAACGACCGGAGAAACGTGTTTCACGTCGATCGCGATCTGATTCTGACTCGTCCCCGCCTGGCGCTCGACGGGCAGCGCCGGCATCTGCGCGGCTTCGTGTCGCACGCTCATGCCGATCACCTGGCGCGACACGAGACGATCTACTGCACCCCCTTCACCGCCGAAATCGCCCGGCGAAGACTGGGCCCGATCCCCCGCTACCGAACGCTCGACTTTCGAAAGCCCGTCGATCTGGCCGATTGCCGCCTGACGACGTACCCCGCCGGACATATCCGCGGCTCGGCCATGCTGCTGGCGGAATGCGCCGGGACGACGTTGCTTTACACGGGCGACTTTCGCCTGCGACCGTCACGGACGAGCGAGCTTGCCGATATCCCGCAGACGGACGTGCTGATCACTGAATCGACCTTCGGCGAGCCGCACTACGTCATGCCGCCGCGCGAGGAGTCGGAAGCGCGATTGCTCGAAGGGATCCAGGCGGCGAAGCGTACGGACCGAGTGGCCGTCGTTCACGCTTACGGTCTGGGCAAGGCGCAGGAAGTCGGGGCCCTGTTCGCGGCGTCGGGGATCGCCTACTTCGTTCACGACTGGATCATGCCCTTTCATCAGGCTTACGAGAACGACGGCGTCCGCCTGGGCGAATGGTCGGCGCTTCCGCGAACGGTTCCGCCGGGCAGCGTGGTCGTCGCTCCCCCCCGAACGCAGTTGAAGCGTCCGATCGCGAGGCTCGGCTCGACGTGGAGCTGCGCTCTGACCGGCTGGGCGTTGGACGATCGGACGCTCGCGAAGTGGCAGGTTGACGCCGCGATCCCCTGGTCCGACCATGCCGATTACGAAGAGCTGCTCGAATCGGTCGAACGGTCGGGCGCGAGCCGGATCTTCTGCACGCATGGCTCGCCCCGCTTCGCCGAGGATCTGCGGTCTCGCGGGTACCGCGCCGAAACGCTCGGCGAGCGGTCGTTTCTCCCCGTCTAGAGACGGGCGCCGAGCGCGATCGGAGCGGAAGTGCGCTTCGCGCCGGTGCGCGAAACGGCGCCGGTTGTCCGACAAGCGCCGTTCTTGTGGATCGAGCGCGTCGCTCCGGCTATTCCCGCCGTTCCGGCTGTGCAGGGACCGGTCGTACGCGGCGTTCGGCCTGTACCGGATGCGCCGTCCGGCGCTCCGAAGTTCCCTCTCTCGGAGGCTCGAATCGATCGTTCGCGGCGGATCGTCGCGACGATCGATTAGCGGGCAGGTACGGATCCTGCCGACGGAGGCGTCACGAAGTTCGTGCGAGGATGCGCGAACGCGACGCTTCGCTGCTGCGGAGGATCGATCGGATGATCGAGACGCAGCGTTCGCACGGACGGAGCCCGAAGCATGCGCAAGCGCCCCACGCGGTCTCCCGGCGTCTGTTGGATCAGCACGCTCGCCATCACGGCGGCGACCTGCGGCGTCGCGGATTTGACCTTCGCCGCGGATGACGGCCGGAACGGTTCGACGCTGGAAGCTAACCCGTTCTTTCAGGCCGGGGCTCAGACTCCGTCCGTCGGTCCGGTCGCGACGACTGCCGCTCGCCCGGCGACGAGCTTGCCTTCCATGCAAGGGCCCGCTCCGAACGTTCCGGCGCCTCTCGCCGCGGCAGCTTCGACCCGATCGAACCTGCGCCGCTTGCCGGCGATGCCGACGACGACCCCCGCGCAAGTCGCGACCGCCGATACGACTCCGCCCCGTCGACTGCCGCCGCTGCTTCCGTCGTCCGAGACGGTCGTCGCGGCGCTGGCTCCGACGCTGCCGCTCGAGTCGCGGATGCCTGCGAACCTGACCGCCTCCGCGCCGACGCCCGTCAAAGCGATCGCGTCGCCCGCGCCGTCGCCGACGAATCGATTCACCCTCGCGCAGGTCGAACGGAACCGACAGGACGCTCGCGGCCCGGTTCGACCCCAACTGGGCGAATTGGAAGACTATCGCCTGAACGTCGACGACGCGCAGCTCGGCGTGGTGGCCGAGCAGGCCCGCGGTCAGGTGCTGGAAGGCATGGGCCTCGCCGAACGGGGCGCCTTCCTCTCCGCACGATCGAACTTCGTCAACGCCCTGCGCACGATCGCTCAGGCCCTGGACGGAGACTCGCAGAGTCCCGTCCACGCCGAAGCGCTCGCGATGGGTCTTGATGCGCTCCACGAAGCGGACGACTTCGCGGTCCGCGGAGACGCTCGCGTCGCCGGCGTCGAAGTGGCGGCCGTCGCGGCGGGACACCGCACGCCCGCTCTGACCAGGGAGCAGGCCGCCACCGCGACGCCGAATGACGCGATGCGAGCGTACTACTCGTTTTCTGCCGAGGCGCTGAGCCGTTGCGGCGGATCGTCCGAGACGGCGGCGGAAGCGCTCTATCAACTCGGCAAGCTGCAGACCTTCCTCGTCGAACAGGAATCGGTCGGATCGACCGCCTCGATTCCCCGGTCGACCGCGCTGTTCCATGCGGCGCTGGCGGTATCGCCCCGACATGCTCGGGCCGGAAACGAACTCGGGTTCCTGCTCGCGAAGTCGGGCGACTACGCGAACGCGAGAGCCATGCTGCAACGAGCCGTCGCTTCCGAGCCGCTGGCCGAAGCGTGGCACAACCTGGCGATCGTTCACGAGCGACTGGGGGAGACCGATCTCGCGACTCAGGCCCGCGATCGATTCACGTCGATCGCTGCGGTCCAGGGAGGGGCGAATGCCGCTCTCGGTCCGTACGCTTCCCCGCGGGTCACCTGGGTCGCACCCGACACGATGAAGACGCCGCCTGCCGAAACGTTCGAAAACGAAGCCGTGCCCGCCTCCGGGGCTGAGCCGGTACGCACCGCCCGACCCGAATCCGACGGCTCCGACGTCCGCCGCTGAGAGCGATGCCGCGACCGCGACGAACCAGAGCGCCGCACACGCCGAGTGTCCGTGCGACAAGCGCCAGCCCAACGATCGAGCGAAGCATGAAGACCCTGTCGGCCATCCTGTTCGACGTCCGCCGCGTCGCGACCGCCTGCGCGGCCGCCGCATCGATGCTTGGCGGTTCCGTATCGGCTCAGGAAGTCTTCTACGGTCCGGCGCCGTCGGCGTCGCACCATGTTCCAGCGCATGCGGCGCCCGGCTGGCCCACCTGCGCTCCGACGCCTGCGGCTCCCTATCCGATCAACGGCGTCGACAGCGCGACGTGCAATCCCCATGGCGGCGAACTCCCCTGGGCAGCGCGGGGTCCGCTTCCCTGGCAACCCTATGCACAGGGCGAGTACATCGGCCCGGTTCGCTGGCCGCACGTCGACGCCTATCGCCTGCGACCGGACGACGAGATCGACTTCGTCTATCGCCTGACGCGCGACGTGAGTCCGACGCCGTACGAACTGAACGTCGGCGATACGATCAAGGTCGAATCGCTGACCGACGCGGCGCTCGCCCGGGAACTGGTCATTCAGCCCGACGGCTCGATCACGCTGCCGTTGCTCCCGCCCGTGAAGGCCGCGGGGATGACCGTCGAGGAACTGCGCAAGCATCTCGAAGACGAATTCAAGACGTTCTACAACGTCCCCTCGATCACCGTCACTCCGATCAAGGTCAACACGAAGCTGGAAGACCTGCGGGCGACCGTCGACAGCCGAGACGGTTTCGGCGGACAGAGCATCACCGTCAAGGTGACGCCCGACGGAACGGTGCAGCTTCCCGGCATCGGCACGGTCTCGGTGATCGGCATGACGCTGGAGGAAGCGAAGCGGGAGGTCGACCTGCGATATCTTCGCATCGTCGACGGCATCGAAGCTCAGCCCGTGCTGAAGCAGAGGGCGCCCCGGTACGTCTACGTCCTCGGCGAAGTTCCGACGCCGGGACGTTACGAACTGACCGGACCGACGACCGCCATGCAGGCGATCGCTCTCTCGGGCGGCTGGAAAATCGGCGGCAACCTCCGCCAGATCGTCGTCTTCCGCCGGGCGGAGGACTGGCGGATGATGGCGACGAAGCTCGACCTGCAAGGCGCCCTGTTCGGCAAACGCCCCAACCCGGCGGACGAGATCTGGCTGCGGGACAGCGACGTGCTGCTCGTGCCGAAGAGCCCGATCCAATTGACCGACGACTTCATCGAACTGGTCTTCACCCGCGGCATTTACGGCGTCGTCCCGTTCCAGGGCGTCGCCATGAACTTCGCGAAGGCGTCGACGCTGTAGGCGTTCATGCGACCTTAGCTGGTCGAGTGGCAGTTCGAGGTTTCGCATGCCTGGAACTGGGTGGCCCAGATTGCTTGCGATCTGCGGAAGGTCTTAAAACGCTGCCCTTCGTCTGTCGAGTCTACCTGAAGGCAGCGTAATCGAAACTGCGTGGGGCCTCGCTGCTATTGCGGCGGGGCCTCTTTTCGTTAGAACGCGGAGCTAGCAGCCCGTTGATTTTCGCCCTGCCTGCGCTATCCTCGCGTGATCTCGACGCGGGGGAGGAATCGCGATGGGCTTGGGCAAGCGGAAGCGGGAGACGCAGGGGACGTTCTGGGTTCCGACGGACAAGCTGGGGAGCGGTCCGCGAAACGTCTTCTACGACCGTCTGAACGGGCTGCTGGCCGAGATCGAATTCGACGGACGGCTCGAAGAGGCGGCCGCTCCGTACTACGAAACGACGGGGCGAAAGAGCCTGGCGCCGGGCGTCTACTTCCGGATGCTGTTCATCGGTTACTTCGAGGGGATCGACAGCCAGCGCGGCATCGCCTGGCGCTGCGACGACAGTCGCTCGCTGGCCCGTTTCCTGGGCTTCGGTCCCGGCGAGGAGACGCCGGACCATTCGACGCTCACGCTGACGCGAAACCGGCTGCCGCTGGAGATCCATCAGCTCGCGTTCGACCTGGTTCTCGGCCTCTGCCACGAGAAGGGTCTGCTCAAGGGCAAAACGCTCGGCGTCGACGCCAGCGATCTCGAAGCGAACGCTTCGATGAAGTCGATCGTCCGCCGGGAGAACGGCGACGACTGGCAGGAGTACGTTCGCAAGCTCTACGAAGCCGAAACGGGCGTAAGCGACCCGGACGACGAGGAGCTGCGCCGCTTCGACAGGAAGCGGAAGGACAAGAAGGTCTCCAACGACGAGTGGGTCAATCCGCACGATCCCGACGCTCGGATCGGGAAGATGAAGGACGGTCGCACGCATCTCAAGTACAAGGTCGAACACGCCGTCGATCTGGAGACGGACGTGATCGTCGCGGCGGAAGTCTACGAAGGGACCGCCGGCGACTGCCGGACGATCGAAGATACCGTGAACGCCGCGCGAACGAACCTGCGCGAGGCGGGCACGGGCTGCGACGTGGAAGAGGTCGCGGCGGACAAGGGCTATCACAGCGAAGAGTCGCTCGACCGGCTGCAGCACGAGACGCACGTGCGGACGTATATTCCGCAGCCGAAGCGAGCGAAGTCTCGGAAGCGAAAACGCAAGCCGCCGAGTCGTCAGGCGGCCTATCGTCGCAATCGCCGGAACGCGCGCGGACGTCGCGGTCGCAGGCTGCAGCGTCTACGAAGCGAGAAGGTCGAGCGGACGTTCGCGCACGTGCTCGAAACGGGCGGCGGCAGGAGAACCTGGCTTCGCGGGCTGGCCAAGATCCGCAAGCGCTACCTCGTCGCCGCCGTCGCTTACAACTTGGGACGGATCCTGCGCCAACTCCTCGGCGCCGGTAAGCCGAAACAGTTCGGAGAACTGGGAGCAGCGCTTTCCGCCGCGTTTGGGCTCTCCAGCTTCGCTGATTTCGCCGTCGGATCGCATCGAGCGATCTTAAGCATCTCGGTCGCCGTCCGGCTCCCGCTCCTGATGCCTCGACGCTCAGCGACCTTTTGAACGCTCAGGCTCTCGCGAACAGGGAAATCAACGGACTGCTAGGCCGACGGGCCGAAAAGCGGGTGCACCCTGCCCGCCTGCTCCCGTTTTTCTTTTTCGGGGTGGCCGTGGAGGTAACGGCAATGCGTAAGACTCCGAAGCAGCGTCGTACAGTTCGGACCCTGACCCCGCGTGCACAGGGGAGGGGCGACGAAGTGGGTACGCCCAGCGACTACTTTGAAAAGCTTGAAGAGTTGAAGGTGGGTCAGCCAGTGATTTTGCTGTGCCGCGTCAGCAATGGCGAACGCAGGGGAAACCTCGCTGAGTCTGAATCAGACATGCGGCGGATCGTAGATGAGAAAGGAGGCGTGGTCATTTTCGCCCAGCCCCACGTAGGCCCGGGGTGGGAACCCGCTTGGATCGCGGAGGTCGTTCCGCTCGCGAAGAAGCATGGAGCGATCTTTGTGGCGGAATGCACCAGCCGATTGATCCGAAACCCGGCTTACGGACAGATGGTTGGTGGGAAGCCGGACACAAAGGCTCGCCCTCGCGACCTCGACCTCAAGGCCGTTGTTGAGGCGGCAGGTGGGGTGCCCATTAAGACGGTGGTCTGCCCTGACGCCCCGTTGAGTGTGGAGCGGAGGTACATGCAAGACCGCGGGCAGCGAATGAAGGGCAATCGCGGCGGACGGCCGCGCCTGAAGCGAGTCAAGCAGCATCTCAAGTCGCTGCGATTGGCCGCGGTCGTAGCTTGGGAGAACGGAATGCGCCGGCGGTCGATTATCGAGGTAGTGCAATTGAAGGCTCCCCGCGGCCGTCGGCCATCGCAGGCGACCATCTACCGATGGCTCAAAGACTGGGGGCCTCGGTGGTCAGATGAGAAAAAGCAGCGAGGGCACGCGGGAGCAGCAAACGTCGCAAAACACGGTGCCTGACAGCCTATGCGTGAATCAGTCGCCAGAGAAAAACCCTCACTGACCATCATCCCTCATGCGAGAATCCCATCGGCCTGGGTCAGACTCCTCAGCGAAAGTCCAAATCTCCAAAAACTGCGTCGACCCTCTGGCTGCTGCCTGCGACTCCTAAACATCAGGCTCAATCCTGGGGCCTAGCTCACTAGCAGCGGAGACGCAGACGATGACTCGACGAAGGCCACCTGTGGCAACCTCGGCCCCCGCGCCAGGCGGTGACGACCCGCTTATCGGGCGGAACACCCTCTGGGGCACGCAATACAAGACTCGCGAGGCCTGGAAGGACGAGGACAAGCGTCGGAACTCCAACTTGAAAAAGGAGGAGCGCGAGGCGGCGACACGGCGGCGCAAGCGGAAGGAGCGGAACGAGCTGCGACGCTCACGCTTTTTTCCAGAGCACCTCACCTGCAGCCGCAATCCCAGGGCTGAGATCATCTACGAGCGCGAGGCAGTTTACGCCGCAGAACTCAAGAGGGCGAAGGAGATCCTCAAGCGCCGCTGGATCACTCGCGATCATCTCTTTGGCTCGGAGACCAAGTCGGCGGATCGGTGGATCGCCTTGGGGCGTCGGAACCTCGACGCGATCGCCAGGGAAATGGCCGACGAGGCTCTGCGCCAGAAACGCGAAGCGCGGCGACGCAAGCCGGAGTAGGCGAAACGGCTCCGGTGCCCACTGAGCCAGGTATCTCAAGCGACGGGCCGCGACAGGCGGCTCGTCAGACGGAGGCTGGCGAGTGAGTTGCGGCGAGTGCAGACGCGGGGGATGATGCTCGCGAATTGCACCACTCCGCAACGCGAGAACCACCGCGATGGAAGCCGCACCTGAAACCCCGAGCACGGAAGATCGAGACCTCAATAAACAATGGTACGAGCAAGGCTGGGCGGTTTGGGTGTTCATCGTCGTTGCCGTCATCATTTGGGCCGCAGGGTCATTGCCGTACCTGATCGGCATCGACTTCGGTGAGGCAGACGGCCTCCGCGCTACGCCCACGGGTGCCGGTGTGTTCGGCGATAGCTTTGGAGCGATCAACGCTCTGCTCTCTGCTCTGGGCGTGGCGTTCGTAGCGCTCGCTCTCCTCAAGCAGCAGGCAGAGCTACAGCACACTCGCAGGGAGCTTGGCGAGACGCTGAAGGCCAATCAAGAGATGGCATCCCATCAAGACCGGCTGGCAAACGCTCAGTTGTTTGCGACCGCTATGGCCGCATTGCAGATCCACTGCGGAGTTCAGCAATCCGGTCTAGCTGCCTTTACCAGCATGGCGTCGAGCAAGGCAAAGAACCTTGAAACTAGGTTGCCGCAAACGATCTCCGATGCATACGCCATGCACTATGTCTCAGAACTCACGATCGCGCAGGCATTGCTCAACAATCAATACGGAACGCCCAAAGAACTTCTGGACCATATCGACTACAACGCTCGCCGCTCACTAATGCGGATGCTCCATCACCACGCGGATGCAGCAGACTTCATGCTTGGGCAGGAATCGCGCCCGGGGTTCAAACAATTGGAACAGTTCGCTAACGCAACTATTCAGTCAGCGATTGTCATGGGAGTCGAAATGAATCTGATCGCGGAGTCTATCCCGAACAGTGATGTTCTGACGCTTGAGGCCGTCCGAGAGGGCTGTCGAACCGCCGCTTCAAAGATCAAGCAGAGCTTGGACAAGATTCTTCGTACGGAATAGACGGCTTTACTCTATGCCTCGCTACAGGCTCGACGGCGTGTGGAGGAGGCTCCCCGGCTCCAGAGTCGTCCATGCCGCCCGGACTCTACGACGAGCAGCGACAGTGGGCCGATCCAGCTGCTGCATGTTTCGTGCGTTGCCATCTTCGTTCGACCATCACGACGGGTAAGTTGACTTGCTGTGCGGGAGGTTATGAGCGACCTCGGTCCGGACCATCCGCCCGCCGGTTAGACTACGCTACGAGCGGTTACGTCGCTGGTCCGAACGGCCCGCAGCCGCTAACACTCGAACCACATTGGGGAGCCTGCAGTGAACAAGCCGGTGCTGACCATCGACGACCTACGCAGGGAAGCCTGTGCCTTTGCCGAGTCGGAGTCGTGCCATGCCGAACCGGCGATATACGGGGTGACCGACGGAAAGGCAGTAGGAACCTACATTGAACACAAGTTCCGAACGTGGCTAAACCTAAAGTACCGATTTAGCGATGGCTGCTCAGCTCGGGGCGTTGATTTCCCTGAGCTTGGCGTTGACGTAAAAGCTACCAGCATCCGTCAACCACAATCGTCCTGCCCGTTCAAGAATGCACGGCAGAAGGTCTTTGGCCTTGGCTACGACGTACTGATCTTCGTGTACGAAAAGGTCGACGACCACGAAGCTGCCATGGGCAACTTAAAGATGCTGCACGTGATATATGTTGATCGTCAGTGTACCGGTGACTTTCAACTCACGCAGGGGCTACGCGCAATCTTAGAGAACGATGGGAATCGAGATGACCTGATTGCGTTCATGTACGACAAGAACTTGCCGGTCGATGAGATCACCGTCGGGCAGATCGCCGACGAACTCTTGGCTGACGGGCTTGAGCAGGGCTACCTCACAATTTCAAATGCCCTGCAATGGCGGCTGCAATACTCAAGGGTCATCGAGCGAGCGGGCACTACCGCTGGAATTCACAGGATCTGCTAGACGGACGTTCGTCTAGCAGTCCGTTGATTTCCCTGTTCGCGAGAGCCTGAGCGTTCAAAAGGTCGCTGAGCGTCGAGGCATCAGGAGCGGGAGCCGGACGGCGACCGAGATGCTTAAGATCGCTCGATGCGATCCGACGGCGAAATCAGCGAAGCTGGAGAGCCCAAACGCGGCGGAAAGCGCTGCTCCCAGTTCTCCGAACTGTTTCGGCTTACCGGCGCCGAGGAGTTGGCGCAGGATCCGTCCCAAGTTGTAAGCGACGGCGGCGACGAGGTAGCGCTTGCGGATCTTGGCCAGCCCGCGAAGCCAGGTTCTCCTGCCGCCGCCCGTTTCGAGCACGTGCGCGAACGTCCGCTCGACCTTCTCGCTTCGTAGACGCTGCAGCCTGCGACCGCGACGTCCGCGCGCGTTCCGGCGATTGCGACGATAGGCCGCCTGACGACTCGGCGGCTTGCGTTTTCGCTTCCGAGACTTCGCTCGCTTCGGCTGCGGAATATACGTCCGCACGTGCGTCTCGTGCTGCAGCCGGTCGAGCGACTCTTCGCTGTGATAGCCCTTGTCCGCCGCGACCTCTTCCACGTCGCAGCCCGTGCCCGCCTCGCGCAGGTTCGTTCGCGCGGCGTTCACGGTATCTTCGATCGTCCGGCAGTCGCCGGCGGTCCCTTCGTAGACTTCCGCCGCGACGATCACGTCCGTCTCCAGATCGACGGCGTGTTCGACCTTGTACTTGAGATGCGTGCGACCGTCCTTCATCTTCCCGATCCGAGCGTCGGGATCGTGCGGATTGACCCACTCGTCGTTGGAGACCTTCTTGTCCTTCCGCTTCCTGTCGAAGCGGCGCAGCTCCTCGTCGTCCGGGTCGCTTACGCCCGTTTCGGCTTCGTAGAGCTTGCGAACGTACTCCTGCCAGTCGTCGCCGTTCTCCCGGCGGACGATCGACTTCATCGAAGCGTTCGCTTCGAGATCGCTGGCGTCGACGCCGAGCGTTTTGCCCTTGAGCAGACCCTTCTCGTGGCAGAGGCCGAGAACCAGGTCGAACGCGAGCTGATGGATCTCCAGCGGCAGCCGGTTTCGCGTCAGCGTGAGCGTCGAATGGTCCGGCGTCTCCTCGCCGGGACCGAAGCCCAGGAAACGGGCCAGCGAGCGACTGTCGTCGCAGCGCCAGGCGATGCCGCGCTGGCTGTCGATCCCCTCGAAGTAACCGATGAACAGCATCCGGAAGTAGACGCCCGGCGCCAGGCTCTTTCGCCCCGTCGTTTCGTAGTACGGAGCGGCCGCCTCTTCGAGCCGTCCGTCGAATTCGATCTCGGCCAGCAGCCCGTTCAGACGGTCGTAGAAGACGTTTCGCGGACCGCTCCCCAGCTTGTCCGTCGGAACCCAGAACGTCCCCTGCGTCTCCCGCTTCCGCTTGCCCAAGCCCATCGCGATTCCTCCCCCGCGTCGAGATCACGCGAGGATAGCGCAGGCAGGGCGAAAATCAACGGGCTGCTAGGCGAAAAGAGACATCTGTGAGTCCGCCCTCGGAAGCTCGTCGATGATGACGGGAGCCGCTTGCAAGCGATGCAACACCCATTCAGCAAGCGGAGGAGGCACCGCGTTCCCGATCATTGCGTATTGGTTGTAGACCGATACAGCAGCACAGTGATCGTCGGGAAAACCCTGAATTCGAGCATACTCGACATTCGTCAGCCGGCGATAACGATCTCCAATGCGATATCGTTCATAGTGTCGGCTCGCAGTCGAGGTGAGCGTCGGAGCTAGGCCACCCGTGCCGAACACGGTGTAGCCCATTCTGGCGCCGCCTGCTTGGTTGGAGAGAATCTCGACCCCTTCGACAAAGCGTCCCACCGCCTCGCTCGATTCAATTCGAGCCAACGTGGACTCAGTAAAGTCGAACGACGAGGAAACGCTTTCCTCAAGGACGGAAGTAAGCAACACGCGGGGCTGCGCGGGCGAGAAGCTCGATAGAACGGCCGAGAAGAACCTCCCATCGGCGACGAGTCCCCAGTTCGGAAACTTTGTGCCGTGATCGGCAATATCACTCCACCATTGCGGCTCGGTGATGCGATCCAGCAAGTTCTTATGCCGAGATAGATCTTCGGCTGAGGCAAGTCGCGAGCAGAGAGGCGTAGCGGACTGTTCATTTCGCACGCCCACAATGAACACTCGCTGCCGATTCTGCGGGAGTCCACAATCGGCTGCGTTGAGTAGGCGCCACTCAAGACCATAATTCAATTCCGCCAATGCGGAGAGAATGGTCGCGAAGTGCGTACCCCGCTCCATTGACAGCAAGCGCTTGACGTTTTCGAGAACAAAGTACTTGGGCCGGTGTGTTCGCAACACGTCGACAATCAAGCTGAACAGCGTGCCCCGTGCGTCACGAATGCCCTCCTTCTTTCCAGCGCTACTAAAAGGCTGGCAGGGGAATCCACCGGTTAAGAGGTCATGCGGTGGAACGGACGGGAGCAGTTCGCGAAGGTCGCCCTCGACTAGCTCACGCTCTCCGAATTGCGACCGATAAACCGAGCATGAGAGTGGGGCAAGGTCATTAGCCCATACGGTGCGGAATCCGCACTTATCGCTCGCGATGCGAAATCCGCCGATCCCTGCGAATAGTTCAACTGCATCCATCTATGCTTCCGTCTCCTTGGCGACCACCTGTTGAGTGATTGTATCGGCTTCCGGACTCGCGGGAACCACTTGCTCGCTCGCACGCCATAGCGGACTCTCCGCCGTACTGCCCCTACCCGCCGCCGCTGACGATCGCGTGAAGTTTAGGGGTCGCGGAGTTACCCCCGCTCCGGCCCCTCGAATCCCGGTAAACCCGCTGCTACGCGGCTCCGCCTGAGCCGTCCGGGATAACGAGCCTTCGGTAGACACCCTGCGCAGGGGCTGCGTACACTGGGCCGCGTAGTGAACACCCGTTCCCTAACGCTCCCGGCTCACCATGCGGATCTCCGGTCGCCAGCCAGAAGTTCAGGTCGAGTACGACCGTCGCGGACTCCGCGTGTCGCGCTCGTTTACCTGTCCCTACGCGGCCCGGAGGTTCTACGCCGACAAGCTGCGGGCGGGCGCTCACCCTGTCGTACGCTCCACCACCACCACGCACGAGGACACCACCATGGCCGCGAAGAAGACCCCTGCGAAGAGCGCCCCCGCCTCCACCGCCACCAAGAAGGCCGCGACCAAGGCGACCCCGGCCGCCCCTGCGAAGGAGGCGACCAAGAAGGAGCAGGTCGCCCGCGACTCGTTCGGCTGCCGCCAGGGGAGCCAGGCGGCGACCATCAACGCCACCCTCAGTAAGAAGGCGATCAGCGTGGACGACATCGCCAATAAGACCGGCCTCGACAAGGGTCGCATCCGCGCCCACCTGAAGAGCCTACTCGCCAAGTCGCTGGCGAA
Source organism: Lignipirellula cremea (assembly GCF_056501455.1). Taxonomy (NCBI): domain Bacteria; kingdom Pseudomonadati; phylum Planctomycetota; class Planctomycetia; order Pirellulales; family Pirellulaceae; genus Lignipirellula; species Lignipirellula cremea. Next base: position 1,001,776 of record NZ_CM151415.1, on the reverse strand, counting down.
GGAGACGGAGGCCGGCTTTACGACCGCGTAAGGCGGCGCGTATCGCGTGCGGAGGCGCTGAGGGGGCTCACCACACTCCCCCGGCCCTCCAAACGCGACACAGGCGACGACAAGCAGGTTGTGCGAGGCCCGGGGCTCCCCGGGCCTCTTTGCGTTTACTCACAAGGGTCAAAGTCATGAGCAAAACCGGAGTCTACGTCCGTGTATCAACTCTCGATCAGGAGAAGGGGATCAAGTCGCAGGAGAAGGCGATCCAGGACTACCTCGACGGCCACGGCATCGACGGCGCCCGCTGGTACGTCGACCGCCTGAGCGGAGCGACCACGAAGCGGCCCGAGTTCGAGAGGCTGCAAAAGGACATCTTCAACGGCAGGGTCAAAACGGTCGTCTGCTGGAAACTCGACCGCCTCAGTCGCTCCCTCCGCGACGGCATCAACGTGCTGGGCGACTGGCTGGAGAACGACGTGCGGGTCGTGGCCGTATCGCAGCAACTCGACTTCAACGGCACGGTCGGACAGATGGTGGCGAGCGTGTTGTTCGCCATCGCTCAGATGGAGCGCGAGAACATCCGCGAGAACACGAAGCGGGGGCTCGCGGCGGCGAAGGCCCGAGGCGTAAAGCTCGGGAAGCGCCCCAAGTTGTTCGCCAAGGACATCGTGCCCCTCATCCAATCCGGGCACTCGCTCTCCTCCGCAGCCCGCGAACTCGGCAAGACGCGGCAGGCGTTATATGACGCTCTCAAGCGTGAGGGGGTGGCTGTGGATGAAATCAAAAGGAATGTCTAGCCACCAGATTTGACGGCGTTACATTACCGCCGCTTTGGAAGTCAGACCGAGGGCAGATACCCCACAACTGCGCGGGAACGCGATGGCGACGGCGACCAAGAAACAGAAGCAACTCCCCGACAAGTACGAACGCGGCTTTATGCGGAAGCTCGACGGTCGGACGGAGGTCTGCCAGCGTCTGGTCGCCGCTTACGAAACCATCGTGGAGGAGGCGGGCGGCGAGGGGTCGCTCGCCCATACGAAGCTCTCCCTCATCGAGCGGTTCGTGTTTTTGGAAGCGACCGTGCAGACGTGGGAACTGGAACTCGCTCAGAACCCCACCGCGAGCCCCGAACTCCTCAGCCGCTGGATCCAGGCGGTGAACAGCTTGCAGGGGCTCGCCAAAGTCATCGGCATCGAGCGGCAGACGAAGAAGGTCGTCGATCTCAAGGCCTACGTCAGCGAGCGAGGCCGAGCATGAACATCATCCAGGCGATCAAAGACCCGAACCTCTTCCGCCCGTTCATCGGCGACGACATCAAGAGTTGGAAACGCTGGATCAGGGCGCTCCGGTGCATCTATGGACTCCGGCCTGAGCTTGGGCAGGCCGGCCAGCCAGTTCATTTATGCACCGGGCGCGACCCTGAGCTGCTGCCGGCGTCGGGGTTCAATACAGCGTTGTTCCTCACCGGCAGACGGTCGGGCAAGTCGCGTATCGCCGCCGTCATCGGAGCCTACGAAGCGGCGTTAGCCGGTCGCGAGGCGAAACTATCGAAGGGCGAACAGGGCATCGTCGCCGTCTGCGCTCCCACGAAGCGACAGGGTCAGATCGTCAAAGGCTACCTGCGATCGATCTTCGAGACGCCCCTCCTCCACGCCGAGGTCGCTGAGGAGACGCGGGACGGGTTCCAGCTACGCAATGGCAATCGCATCGAGATCCTCGCCGGCGACTGGCGCACGGTCCGCGGGTTTACCCTCCTCGCCGCGATCATCGACGAGGCCGCGTTCTTCGGATACGACGCCGAGAGCAAGGTAAAGAGCGACACGGAACTGATCCGGGCGATCCAGCCGTCGCTGGCGACCTCCGGCGGCAAGCTGATCTGCATCAGTAGCCCGTACGCCCGCCGAGCCTGGTGCTTCGAGCAGTACGAACGCAACTTCGGCAACGACGCCGGACGCACGCTCGTTTGGAACGCGCCCTCCCGGTACATGAACCCGACGCTGCCGCAGTCGGTGGTCGACGACGCGCTGGCCGAGGATCTCCAAGCCGCGAAGAGCGAGTATCTCGGCGAGTTCAGGGATGACATCGCGGAGTTTTTGCCGCGTGCCGTGATCGAACAACTGGTCGTCAAAGATCGCTTGGAACTGCTCCCGCAGAGCAACGTGCGGTACTGGGCATTCGTCGATGTCAGCGGCGGTCGCCGGGACGACGCGGCGTTAGCCATCGCCCACCGCTCAGGCCGCGTCGTCGTGATCGATCTCCTGAGACGCTACCGCCCGCCGTTCAGCCCTCAGGAGGTCATCGGGCAGATGGCCCGTGAGATCAAGCGCTACGACCTGCGCCGCGTGACGGGCGACAACTACGCCGCCGAGTTCGTAGCGCGAGCGTTCGAGGCGAACGGCCTGCGCTACCAGAAGGCGGAGAAGGCGAAGTCGGAGCTATACAGCGAACTGCTCCCCAGGCTGTGCAGCCGGGAAGTCGAACTGCTCGACGACAAGGCGCTGATCGACCAGCTCGCGAGCTTGGAACGCAGAACGCGGAGCGGAGGCCGGGACATCATCGACCACCCGCCGGGCGGGCATGACGACGTCGCCAACGCGGTCGCAGGCGTGGCGGACGTAGCCGCCGCGAAAGTCATTCGAGTGGGAGCTCTTTAGGAGGAGACGAGGTTATGTCGCAGGCGATGCAGGCAGCGAAAGAATTCGACATCCGCAACGGGCAAGACGCCGTGCAGATCAACGGCTGGCTGATGTTCAGCAACGGAGCCATGCGGGAAGTCCATCCGCACGGCGCCTATATCGATCCGCCCGCAGATAAGTACGAACGGGCGAAGATCCAGGTGCGTTATCGCGAGGCGCTGCTCCGCAAGGCGGAGAACGACTTCAACACGCTCCGCGAAGCGCTGATCGCGAACGCCGAGTACGGCAGCGCTCAGGAAGCGGTCGGACAGCTCAGGGACTCGCGGAAGATCGTGAAGCAATGCCGCGGCGCCCTCAAGCTGGCCCGCGATCGGATGGAGGCCGCGAAGCCGCAGGGCCTGATCGACGCCGAGCGGGCGGACGCGGAGAACATCGCCGACACGGAGGCGTACCTCGCCGCCATCAACGAGATCAAGATTTGAACGCCAATCAGGAGCGAACCAGAGTCATGCGCGAACTTTACGTCTGCAACGTCAGTAGCCGCCACGGCGGGGGCGACCTGCCCGAACCGCTGGTAGCGCCTCCCACGGCCGAAGGGCCTCCTGTCGCTGCGTATAACGCGGCGGACTGGCCGGACCCGCCTCCGAGGTACTCCGGCGCCGGCAACGCGCCTGAGCCCTCGACAGGGGGCGCTATCCCGGAACCCCTGGCTCTCCCCTCGCTGGAGTAGCGATGAACATCTCCATCCGCGACCTCGAAGGCCGACCGCACTACGTCGTGCCGGCGGTGATGATCGTCGAGGGGGTGCTTAACGGCTCCCGAGGTCCGATCTTTTACCCGGCTGACGAACTGCGGAAATCAGCCCGCGCCTGGAACGGCAAGCCGGTCGTGGTTTATCACCCCGACATGTATTCCGACGGGCTGGCGGGCAATCCGCAGGTCTTCAACCGTCAGAAGATCGGCACGATATTTAACGTCAGCTACCACAACCGACGCCTGCGGGCCGAGGCCTGGATCGACGTGGAACGGGTGGCGTCGGTCGACGGTCGCATCCGGCAGGCCATCCTGTCGAAGCGCACGATGGAGGTATCGACGGGGCTGGTACTCGAAGCGACGAGCGGCCGCGGATCGTACGGGGGCAAGTCGTACGAGATGGTCGCTCAGAACCTCCAGCCGGATCACTTGGCGATCCTTCCGGACCAAGTAGGAGCCTGCTCGATCGCCGACGGCGCCGGGCTGGTGCGTAACGAACACGCTTACGAACCGCTGCTCGCTCCAGCGATGCATTTCTGCGGCACGTAAGCGAATCCAATGGAGGGCGGCACGGCGCGGGAGTAGCTACGCGAGCCGGGCTATTTATCCTTGACCGGATAGCCAGCCGCCCTCCTGTTTTTCCCGCGACGGTCGAGGTAAAGGTCAAGGTTATGAAAACAACTATCGTGCTCCGTGTGGCTGGCTACTGCCGCACGTCGAGCGAGGGACAGCGGGATAACACGTCGATCCCGACGCAGAAGGCCGAGATTGAACGCTTTGCCGCCGCACGCGGTTGGACGATCGTCGGCTGGTACATCGACGAATCCAAGAGCGGAAGCAAGATCGAAGGACGCGACGAGTTTGCCCGCATGATGCGGGACGCCGCGAACGGCGACTTCGACGTGATCGTCGTCTACGACATCAATCGCTTCGGACGCGACGGCACAGACATCATCGCGTCCTCCCGAACGCTGATGAAGGCGTTCAACGTTCGGCTGATGGACACGCGGGGGACTTACGACAGCGGGGATCGCAGCCGCACCCTCACGAACTTTGTAGGTGCCGGCCTCTCCGAGGTCGAACGACTGTCGATCCTGGAACGGACCTGCAAAGGGCGCATCGCCCGTGCTCGGGAGGGGAAGCCGTGGAGTCCGAAGCGCCCCATCGGTCGGGACTACGACAAGACGACCGGACGCTGGTACGTCAATGACAAGGGGAAACGAATCGCCGAGGCGTTGAAGCGATACGTTGCCGGCGAGAGCCTGACGGACCTGTGTAGGGAACTTCAACTCGGCAACAAGAAGTCGGTTTCGTATTGGGTGCACGATGCGCAACTGACCGGGACATACGTCGTCAAGTTCAGCAGCAAGGACGTAGGGATTCACGAGGAGTTCGAGGTTCCGGCAATTCCGCACGTTGTTGCGCCTCGCCTGCTCGCGCAGGTGAAGCGGCGCCTCGAACACAACCGGACCTCCAATCGAACCGACGTCCGACGGTACCGCCTCGCCGGGTTCATCCATTGCGAATGCTGCGGAAAATCACTCACCGGCCAGACATCCAACGGATACGCCTATTACCGGCACAAGGGGACCGTCGGATGCGGGTTTAACGGCGTGCCTGTGGATGAGGTCGAAAGGAGCGTGCTCGGCTATCTGTACGAGCAGTTTCTGGACGAGCCTGCGTTTAACGCCGCCGTCGCTCAGGCGATGCCATCCGAGGATGATCGGAAGCGGCTCGAAAAGGAGCGTTCCCGCTGCGAAAAGCTCCACCGGGGCGTTCAGCGGGAGATCCAACGGCTCGTCGACTCCATCGCGAAGGGCGCGAATCCATCGTTGCTCATCGCCAAGCAAGACAGCCTGATGGCCGACCGTGAACGGCTCTCTGATCAACTCCGCGACGTCGAGACGCAACTCGCGGAAATGCCGAGCGTCGAACACACGCAGTCGGCCGCCATGCTGACGCGCATCCGGCTAAAGGATCAGTTCTGGGGCAGGAAATGGAGCGAACTGCCCTTGGAGGAGGTTAAGCAGTTCCTCCTCCATCTCTTCGGCGACGCGAAGGCGCTGTCGCCGCACGGCGTGTTCGTTCGGAAGGACGAGTCGGGCGAGTTTGTTGTGACGCTCCGGGGCAACGTCAGGTTCCCCGGCGATCCGCGACCGCTGTACGCTATGGGTACGCGGCTGGAGGATTTTGCCGCCAGGGCGAACGCGACCCTCCGCAGGGATTTCCTACGGGGTGTCGCTGCCGCGGATGCGGAACTCGCCGCGGATCGTGCTGCGGCTGATGCCGAGTTGCGGGCGGCTACGGTGGGTTTAAAACCTTCCGCACTTCGCTTGCAATCTGGGTCGAACAAAGTTCGACAAGAGGGTCCCAAGCGAACCTCGTGCTTTAATTCTGACCGCCGCTGACCGCCTCTTGCGGCTGCGCCGCCCGGATTGGCAAGCAATCCGGGCCACCCCGATCCTCTCGCCGTTCCGGCGTTTCCAAAGCCCTCCCGCTCGCTTGCGGGACGCCCGGCAGGCGCCCTAGACTGACGGCCTGCCCGTCGTTCGCCAGCGATTCCGTCATCTTCAGGGATGGAATCTCGCGAGCGACGATTCTTCGCCCGCCTCCTGGCTGACGTTCTCGGCGCCTGGCGATTCGTTCGCTCGCGGCGTCTTGAATAACGACAGTCGCAATTCTTCCTTCGCCTGACGGAGCGTCCTGCATGCTGTCGAAGCCGTTCGCCCTTTCCATCGTCGCTGCGGCCGCAATCGCGACGGCAGGGGTTCCCGCCGCCTGGGCACAGCAGCCCGGCAAGTCCTGGACGCAGTGGCGCGGGCCGGGTCGCGAGGGCCAGTCGTCGTACAAAGGCCTGAACAAGAACTGGGAAAAGTCGCCGCCGAAGCTGCTCTGGACCGCCGAAGGCATGGGCGAAGGCTATGCCAGCGTCAGCATCGACGGCGGGAAGATCTACACCACCGGCAATCTGGCCGACGGCCAGTACCTGATCTGCATCGCCGACGGACAGACCGCTCCCCTCTGGAAGACGAAGCTCACCGAGGGCAAGCCGGAGCATTCGTACGAAGGCGCGCGTTCGACGCCCACGATCGACGGGAATCGCCTGTATGTCGTCAGCTCCGACGGACGAATTTCCTGCGTCGACTCCGCGGGCGGCGACGTCGTCTGGAGCCGCAGCTTCAAGGACGACTTCGGCGGTCGCATGATGTCGGGCTGGGGCTTTTCGGAGTCGCCTCTCGTCGACGGCGACAAGGTCATCTGCACGCCGGGCGGCGACGACGCCATCGTGGTCGCGCTCGACAAGAAGACCGGCGAAGAGATCTGGCGCTGCGGCGGTCCCGAAGCGGAAGGGACCGACGCTCGCGGCAAGAACCTCAAGAAGGGGGCGGGTTACGCCTCGGTCGTCGTCTCCGAAGCGGCCGGCGTTCGTCAGTACGTCACGCTGGTCGGTCAGGGCCTGATCGGCATTCGGGCCGAAGACGGAGCGCTGCTCTGGTCCTACGAGAAGGTCGCCAACGGCGTCGCCAACATCCCGACGCCCATTCCCTACGGCGACTTCGTCTTCGCCTCCAGCGGTTACGGAACCGGCGCGGCGCTCGTGAAGCTCTCGGCGGCGGACGGCGGCGTGAAGGCGGAGGAGGTCTACTTCCTCAAGTCGGACGACTTCCAGAATCATCACGGCGGCATGGTGAAGATCGGCGACTATATCTATGCCGGTCACCAGCACGGCCAGGGCCTGCCCGTCTGCATCGAAGCCGCCACGGGCGAAGTGAAGTGGGTCGATCGCGGGCCGGGCAAGGGTTCCGCCGCCGTGCTGTTCGTCGACGGCTGCCTGATCTTCCGGTATCAGAACGGCCTGGTCGCGCTGATCGAAGCGACGCCGGAAGAGTATCGCCTGCTGGGCGAGTTCACCCCCGCCTATCAGGAAAAGGAGAGCTGGGCTCACCCGGTCGTGGTCGACGGGAAGCTCTATCTCCGCGAGCAGGACAAGCTCATGTGCTATGACGTCAGCGCCTCTTCCTGATCGAGCGCGGGCGAGATACTTCTTAAACTACGAGAGGCCGGGGCGACGATCGCTTCGGCCTCTGTTCGTTCTCTTCTTCGACCTCTCGTCGTCCGACCGACCATGCGAAAGCTCTTCTCTCACGGCGTCGCGTCTCTGGCGGTCCTTGCCGTCGGCTTCTTCGCAGGATGCGGGCCGAGTTACCCCGAAACCGTCCCCGTCAACGGCGTGGTGACGCTCGACGGCCAACCGGTGGAGGGCGCGGCGGTGCTGCTCATGTCGCAGGTTCCGGGGAGCGGCAACGCGGCCCGCGCCGTCACGAAGGCGGACGGAACGTTCACGCTCACGACGTTCAAGGACGATGACGGCGCCCGCCCCGGCAGCTACAAGGCGATCGTGAAGAAGACCGATCTGAAGAACCAGGGGGCCGCGAACGAAGCGCTCGTGGAGTCGTCGCTCGGAGCGAAGCCCGTTCAGGCGGTCGAGTTGTTACCTGAGAAGTACGGCACGCTTCAGACGACGCCGTTCGACGTGGAGGTTAAACCCGACATGGAGCTTCCTCTGAAGCTGGACCTGACGAGCCAGTGACGCGGCGCGCGGCTGCAGGGCCTGGATGCGGCGCCGGAAGATTTCCGTGCGATCGCGAGAGAGGAGACGTACAATCCGCGAAGACCGGTCGGCGCCGACTCCTCCTCTCCAAGGCTGCCCGAAGATGGCTACTCGTCGTGATTTCCTGGCGGATGTAGGACGCGGAATGCTGGTCGCGAGCCTCGGCTCTGCGACCGCTTTCGATTTGGGACTTTCCCGATCGTTCGCGGCGGAAGGGGACGAGCGCCTGACGTTCGGCGAGCTAGAGCCGCTCGTCTCTCTTATGCAGCAGACGCCCGCCGACAGGTTGCTGCCCCTCCTGGTCGAGAAGTCGCGAGCCGGAACCAGCCTGCGAACGTTGACGGCAGCCGGCGCGCTCGCGAACGCGCGAGCTTTCGCCGGTCAGGATTACACCGGCTACCACACGTTCATGGCGCTCGTTCCGGCCTTGCAGATGGCCCAGGAATCGCCCGAGGATCGGCGGCTGCTGCCGGTTTTGAAGGTGCTCCACCGCAACAGTCGCCGCATGCAGGAGCAGGGCGCCGACGATCACGACGCGCTGCACCTGGTCGCGGCGTCAGGAGACGCGTCGACTGGCGAAGACTTGAGAAGCGCGGTGCGCGCCGTCGACTGGTCCGGCGCCGAATCGAGCCTGGCGGGCCTGGCGGCCCGTTCGCCCATCGAGGCGTTCGACGCCCTGCAGTATGCGGTGCAGGACGAAGCGAACGTGCATCGCGTCGTCCTTTCCTGGCGAGCCTGGGCCATGCTCGACGTCGCAGGAGAAGAGTACGCCAGCGCGCTGCTGAGGCAGTCGCTGCGATTCTGCCTGGACTCCGAACAGCAGATGCGCGATCGCAAGTACGCGCCCTCGCCGCTGCGCGATCTGATGCCGAAGCTGATGGAGGAATACAAGCTGCTCGGCCAGTCGCCGGGCTCCCGCCGGCCGGACGATGCCTGGATCGAAGCGCTCTCGACCGCCATCTATTCCGATTCGCGTGCTCAGGCGGCGGAGGCCGTCGCTGCCGCGCTCGCTGAGGGATTCGATCCCGAAGCGGTCGGCGAGGCGCTTTCGCTCGCGGCGACTCGACTGGTTCTGCACGATCCGGGGCGGACGAAGGAGAACAGCAACGCCGAGAAGCCGCCTGGCTGCGTCCACGGCGATTCGGTCGGCGTCCACGCGTCAGACGCCGCCAACGCGTGGCGATCGATCGCCCGGGTCAGTTCGTCGCGCAATCGCGTCGCCAGTCTGATCGCCGGCGCCTTCCATACCGCGGGACAGGCGGGGCGTTCCCTGCCGCAACCCCACTACGTGGAGTCGACCGAGGCGGTTTCGGCGAACGACGGAGCGACCCTCCTCGCGATCACGGAGGAGGCGATCCGCGCGAACGAGCAGGCTCGCGCCTGCGCGGCCATGCATCGTTATTGCGAGTCAAGCCTGCCCGACCGTCCGGCGTTCGATCTGCTGCTCCGCTACGCCGTCAGCGAGGACGGAGCCCTCCATGCAGAGAAGTACTACCGAACGGTGTGCGAGGAATACGCGATCGCGCGTCCTACGTTCCGTTCCCGGCACCTGATCGCGCTCGCTCGCGTCACGGCGAGCGAGTTCGGCCACCCCGCGCCTGGATACGCCGAGGCGCGAGAGCTGCTCGGCATTTCGTGACGCAGCGCGGGGAACCCGAATCGGTCGAAGGCAGCGGGCCTGCCGGCGCCGGCGGAACGCTTTTATTGCATCGAAAGGCTCCCCAGTTAAAATCGGCGGGGCCGCCGACCGTCCGCGCGGCCGGCGATATCGTCCCGCGAAACACCGCTGTCGGAGCTAAAGATGAGTCGATCGGTATGGTTGAAGGGAGCGCTCGTGCTGGGGTTGGCCGTCGCCGTGGCAGGGGCCCAGGAAACGACGCCCCGGAAGTCGCCGCGAGGAAGACTTCCCGCCTATTGGAGCGACGTCGTCGAACCGGAGCAGAAGGACCGGCTTTACGCGGTTCAGAAGAAGTACGAAGCCCAGATCGACGAACTGGAAGCGCAGATCGAGGCGCTGGAGGCGAAGCGCGAAGCGGAGATGACGGAACTGCTCACCCCCGATCAGCGCGAGAAGCTGGCACGCGTCCGGGCTTTCTGGCAGAACGAACAGGAACTGAAGCGCAAGAAGGAAGCCGCCGCGACGACGACGGCCGCGTCGGACGCCGCTCCCGCTCCCGCCGCTCCGTAACGGCAAGCGGCTCTCTTAATTCGAGAACGCTTGCAGCCGGACGAACGACTGCAAGCGTCGCGAGCGCGACGGCCTCATGAGCCGAGCTCAGCCGCCCGCCGAATCATCGTTCTGCGAGATCGGCCCAGGCGTACGACGTTCCGTTCAGCGCGTCGATTGCCGCGGCCAGCGCCGCAGCGTCGCCTTCTTCGGCGTAGGCTTCCAGCCACGCCGTCGCCGCGATCGTCCCGTGCCGTGCCTGTTCCGCACGCAAGGTCGCGTACTCCAGCGTCGCATCCTCGGACAGGCTTCCCTCGGTCCAGAGAATCCGCTCGCCCGCCTGGTAGCCGAGACGCTGCGCAGAGGTCGCATGTGCGATACCGATCGCGCGGGCATCGCTGACTGCACCTGAGGCAGCGCCGCGATGCGCGGAGACCGCGGCTGCGTCGAACGCCACGTTCGCGAGAGCCCCGCGCGGCCGCTCCCGCGAATTCGCGAGCGTCACGACGACCCGCAGGCGCGCCGATTTCTTCGCTCCTGCGGAGTCCGTGACGGTGAGCGTCGCGGAGGTCGTGCCGACCGGAAACGTGCCGAGAGGTTTGGCAATTCGAGAGTTCTTGAACCGAACGCCCGGGGCCCGCCAGGAATAACGAAGAGCGTGTCCGTCGGGGTCGGAGGAGGCGCTGCCGTCGAGCCGAACGGGCGCACCCCTCTCGGATTTCGCCTCGATCCGCACGGTCTTGCCGGGACGGGCGCGGGGCGCACGGTTGACGACGTTCACGATCATCGACTTCGTCGCGGAATTGCCCGCTTCGTCGGTCGCGGTCCACGTCACTCGCGATTCGCCGATGCGGAAGCGCAGGCCCCTGCCGGACTTCACGACGACCGAGTCCGTAACGTTATCGACCGCGTTAGGCGGAGTCAGTCGCAGCGTCGCGAAGACCTCGCCCCAGTCGCAATAGACTGCGACGTCCGACGGCGACTCCAGCGACGGCGCCTCGCGATCCTCGACCGTGACGCGCTGGTTCGCCGTGGACTGATTTCCGTCCGCGTCGATCGCCCGCCAGCGCACGATCGTCTGCCCGACGGGAAGCCGCTCGGGCGCGTCATGCGAAAGATCCGGCTCGCCGTCGCAGAGGTCGAACACCTGCGGCGGCGTGAGCGCGACGTTCGTCGCGTAGTCCTTCGTCGGGTCGGTCGGAACGACGACGTCCGTTGCGACGATCAGCGTCGGAGCGGTCGTGTCCGAAACGGTGACGGTCGTGCCCCACGCGGTCGTCGAATCGCCGTCGCTCGCTTCGACGACGACGCTGCTCGTGCCGTGCGGAAAGTCGTGCTCGAATGCCGTCGATCCGGGCGGCACGTTCTTCTCCTCTTGAAGAACTTCGCCGTTCACTTTCCACCGGATGGTCACGCGATTCCCGTCGTCGCCCACGGCGGTCGACAGAACGACGACGTTCGAATCCCCTTCGCACTCGACCGTGACGGGCTCGATCGGCGCCACCGTCGGGGGAGAGTTGCGAAGCGTCAGCCGAAACGCCGTTTGATCCCCGCGATAGAGGCCGTGTCCGGTGAGAGTCGTTCCGTCGGCAGAAACGCCTTCGACGCTGTCCAGTCGGCTCCATCCTTCCAGGTCGGTCGGATACTCGTGCTCCAGCAGGTCCCACAGCGAGAGACATTCGCCGTTCTTCCAGACGCAGGCGGCGCCGCCGTCGGAGAAAGGCTGGCTGAACGTATCGCACCTTCCGACGATGAGCGAGCCGTCCGCAGAAACGTCGTTCGCCGACGACTTGCCGCTGAACCCTGCCACGATCTTCGGGAGCGTCCGGGTTCCGTCAGCGGCCGTCCAGACGAAACCGTACTCGGCGGTCGTATTCGGATTAAAGTTGCCGACCATCGTATTTCCGTCATCCGACACTGCGGTCGCCGCGCATCGCGTCCCCAGATCGCCGAGTTCGAGCGGTTGCACGCCGGTAGCCGCCGTCCATCGAAAGGCCCGCCGGAACGGCTGATCCGACTCCGACCAGCCGACGATGACGCTGCCGTCGAACGACGCATCCGTGGCGACGCTGATGCCGTTGAACCCTCCGATCGTTCCCAGGTCGTACGGCGGCGCCGAGTCGCTGTAGCGATACGCATGCGACGGCAGGCGGTTGATGGTTCCGCCGTAGCCGACCGCGAAATCGCCGTCGCCCGAGATGCCGTACGCGACGCCGCGATCGAACGTGTCCGGCGCGTAAGGTTCCTCGAGCGTGCCGTCGGGTTTCCAGCGTGCCGGAGTCGCGTTTCGGAACGCTCCGTAAGTCAGTCCGACGACGACGGTCCCGTCGCCGGAAACTCCATGGGCGTCGCTCTCGTCATCCAGCGGATGGGGCGCGAGCTCCTGCATGCCTCCCTCGAGGGTCCACCGGAATCCATGCGGCTTGCCGATCGGGCCGTTGGACCAGCCTACGATGACGCTGCCGTCGTCGGAAACGCGGCGACCGGAGGAGCGGCGGTAACTCGTCGTCAAGTGACCGAGCGACTCGATCGTCGACTCTTCCTGCCCCAGACCCTGACTGACGTCCAAGCTGGCGAGAACGATCAACGTTACGGCGGCGATAACGGATGATTTCAAGCGGTTGCAACCTTTCCTGTCGACGTCCGGCGATCGCCGCCGGCGAAGCGGCTATGATAGTCACCCGCACGGACGAACAGGAGTCTACCCGTACACGTTCCGCTCATGGAAGTCGTACGGACGGTCGAACTCTGAGAACCTCCCCGAACATCGTCGAGTACGAGAAAAGGCCGCCGCGTTCTAAACGCGACGGCCTCGATGCTTTTCCTGCTGGATCTGACGCGCTGGTCAGACGCCGTCAGTTCGAGGACTCGAAGTCGGCCTGACCGTAATACGCGGCGTTCGACGCGGCGGTCAGGGCGGCCAGGTACTCGTCGTAGTAGCTATCGACGTCCGGCGACTGGAAGTACGCGTACTGCACGTACTCCCTCGTGTAGAAGCTGAAGTACGACTGGTACCATCGGAGGTGACGATAGAGGCCCAGGCGGTTCGGGAAGTCGCCGCCGTCGACGTAGTCGATCGATGCAGCGGCCCGGTCGTACTCGCCGGCCAGCCGGGCGGCGTCGACCGCGGCGGCGAAGTACGCGTTCGTCGGCGCCCTGTCCGCGAGACCTCCGCAGCGGGTGATTGCCTCTTCGACGAACGGCCGGACGTACGGACCATACGCTCGCCTGTCGATCACGAGCCGCTGAGCGTACTCGATGCGGACGAGTACGGAGTCTCTGTCGACTAAACCTGCCTCGTCGGTGACCCTCAGAACGACGCGCGTCGTTCCGACAGGGAACGACCCGATCGGAGTCGGGGACGTCGGATCGTCGAACCGCACGCCAGGAGCGCTCCATAAGAACGTCAGGTCCTGACGGTCAGGATCCGAGGAACCGCGTCCGTCCAGTTTCAGGTCGCCTCCCTTCCGCGAATACATCAGCGCGTCGCGGTCGTTGCCGGCGTCGGCGACGGGGCGCCGATTGACGACCTTGACGACCAGCGACCAGGTCGCTTCGTTGCCGGCCGCGTCGGTGGCGGTCCACGTCACGCGTGTGTTGCCGATCGGGAATCGCGACGGAGCGTCGTCGACGACCGTGATCGGACCCGGAGCGTTGTCGCTCACTTCCGGTCGGGGGAGTCGCGGCGTAGCGAAGATTTCGCCCCGGTCCACGTTCACCGTGAAGTTCGACCCGCCCACGATCTGCGGCGGTTCGCGATCGACGACGGTCACCTTCTGCGTACCGGTCGAGACGTTGCCGTCGGCGTCGGTCGCGGTCCAGGTCACGGTCGTTTCGCCGAGCGGATACCGAACCGGAGCGTCGTTCGTCAGCGTCGGATCGCCGTCGCACAGGTCGAAGACCTCGGGCTCCTTCAGAACGACGTTCGTCGCGAACGCCTTGTTCGGGTCGGTCGGAACGACGACGTCTTCCGCGACGATGATCGTCGGGGACGTCGTATCGCGAACCGTCACGGTGGTGGAGGCAGTCGCGAGGTCGTAGCCGTCGGTTACGTCGATCACGACGGTATTCGGACCATGGGGATAGTCGAACTGGAAGACGACCGTGCCCGGCGGATTCGCCACGTTGTCGACCTGCGCGACGTTTCCGTTGACCTTCCACGTGACGGTCAGGGGGTGATCGTCGGCGTCATCGACGTCGGCGGCGAGCGTGACGAGGTTCATGCCCCCCTTGCATTCGATGGACACCGCCGCGGGGGTCGTGACGGTCGGAACTTCGTTCTTCGGCACCTGGATGGTGAACGAGATGCTGCCGATCTTGTTCGCAGGATCTTCGTACGACAGCGTCACGACGTACGAGGTATCGAACTGCGACGGATTCGGCGCGAACGAAAGGTCAGTCGCGAACGGCGACGGGGAGGTCGTGCCCGCGTTAGGAGTCAAGGTCGCTCCGGTCGGCAGGCCCGTCGCGCTCAGCGACATCGCGCCCGCTTCGGGGTCGGTCGCCAGAAAGCTCATATCCAGCGTCTGACCGACCTTCACCTGAACGGTACCGCCGTCGACGACGTCGGGAGAGACGACGACCGGCGGCAGATTCAGCGGAATCGCGTCCGACACGAGGACGCGATCGAAATAGATGCGACCCGTGATCGCCGTCGGCGTCGGATTGAACGACGTGGCCGGCGGCGTGTAGGTCGGGATGCCGCTGGAGGTTCCCAGATAGTTCTCTTCGGAGACGTACAGCCGTCCGTCCGAACTGACTTCGATGCCGGTCAACTGCGCGATCGTGCTGCGCGCCGTGCCGAAGTCGGGAACGACGATGTCGGCGCCGCCGGCGCTGAGATCGGCCTTGAGGAGTTGCTTGATGGGCGGAACCACGGCCGGCGTCGCCTCGCTGACGCGCGAAACGACGTAGACCTTGTCCTGGTAAACCGCGACGTCCGCCGCTGCGTTGATCGGCGCGGAGGAGATGACGGTGAGGCCGTCCGCGGAGATGCGATAGACGCGACTGGTCGCCGAAGCGGCGACGAAGACGGTGCCGTCGGCGTCGACTGTGATGCCGTTTCCTTCTTCGCTGCCGGGCAGAATCAGCGGCGGCGTCCAGCTAGCGTCCAAAACAGGGAACGCCACGTCGGTAACGTCCCAGCGGCGGACCTCGTTGGTGTTGACGACGTAGGCGTAGTACGTGCTCCCCTGCTTCGAAACCGCGACTCCAAGAGGTTTGGTCAGCCCGAACGCGCCGAGCGGCGTCGTCGAGAGATTCGCGTCGTAGATGCGAACGATGCTGCTGTCACGTAGCGATACATAAACGTTGCCGCGATCGTCGGTCGCGAGACCGCGAGGACTGCTTGCCGAGACGTGCAGCCAGGCCTCGAAACCGGGTACGCCAGGCGTGGTGAACGTCGGCGGATAGATGGGGTTGGTTCCGACGACCGGACCCAGACCGCCGACGCCGCCTGGGCCGGCTCCGTTACCGAAAATGACGGTGTCCGTTCCTGCGACGGCCAGGATGTCGGAACTCACCTTCCGAACCACCTGCGTTCCGGCGCCCGGGCTCTGGATGTAGCCCGTGTAGATCGAGGTTCCGTCGGCGCTGAGCGCGAGACTGCGAACGGTTCGCGGTTGGGCGAGAGCGTTTCGCTCCGCGAAGTAGTTCGACTGCACAGTCCACGTCGTCTGGGCGGCCGCGGGAGCGACGATCGCGACAGCGAGCAGCGCCGCCGTCCAGGCGATGAGAAACGGCCGGCGATGCAGCACGGAGAACCGGCTGCCAGCGCTGAGAAATTTCGACATTCAGGAATCCTCGAAAATGGCACAGGCGCCGCGTCCATCTGCCGCGCGGACGGATCCACGGCACGCATAAAAAACCTAGTGTTCGACCGCAGGCGCCGCGAGTGCGAGACGATCGACGCCTGCGAACTTGAGAGCCCGACTTTGGAGGGGGGGCGACGCGTCGCCAGCGAGTCGCTGGGATGCCGGATCGTGCGGAAGTCGGTCGGCAGGGGGGGGGGCAGTAGAGCAGAGTTTGACGATTGTGCCGAAACTAATTGAACGATCGACGTCATTCAAGGAGATGGATCGAGGTTCAGGCTCCATCAGTCGCACCGATTCGCCGCCTTGCCGAGAACGGGAGAGCACCTGCATGGGGCGAATTACAGTGGGTGACTCGTAATTGTTCCCTTCTTCGCCTTCTCATCGCATCTCGCCGATGTCGCTTGCCGCCTCGCTTCGCCTCTCGGCGCTCCTCAGTTTTTTGCTGGTCGTCCCGACGGCGCTCGGCCAGGAATTGGGCCAGGAGTTCGCCATCCGAGACGGCGACGTCGTCGGATTCCTCGGCGACAGCATCACGGCGGAGCGAACCTACGGGAAACTGATCGAGAACTACACGCTGCTGCGGTTTCCCGAACGCGAGGTTCGCTTCGTCAACCTGGGGATCGGCGGCGATATGGCGGCGGGCGGGCTGGCGAGACTGGAGCGCGACGTCTTCGAGCGGGGCGTGACGCTGTTGACCGTCGCGTACGGCATCAACGACATCGGCTGGGGAATGAAGGCCGACGATGAGCATCGCCAGCGCTATCTGGACTCGATCCGCGGAATCGTCCGAGCCTGTCGCGAGCGGGGCGTGCGGGTCGTCATCTGCTCCGCAGCCGTGACGGCGGCCGATCCTGACAAGTCAGAACACGAGTACCTGCAGCAGATGTGCGACGCGGGGCTCGCCGCCGCACGCGAAGAGGGAGGCGGCACGATCGACGTGCAGCGCATGATGCGCGAGGCTCAGCGTCGAATCGAAGCCGCGAACGAAGGACTGCCGACGGAGAAACACGAATCGCTGCACGCGCCCGACGGCATCCATCTCAACGCGCTCGGCCAACTCGCGATGGCGCACGCGATCCTGAAGGGCCTGGGCGCGCCGCAGGAAGTCTCGGCTTGCACCATCGACGCCGACGCAGAAAAGGCCGTCGAAGCGCGAGGCTGCTCCATCCGCGACATACACAGCGACGAGAAGGGCGTCCGCTTTACGCGGCAGGACGACGCGCTCCCTTTCAACAACGGCGCCTTCGCGGCGTTCTCCTACCGCTTCGTACCGATCCAGGAGATCAACGCCTACCGTCTGCAAGTGACGAACCTGGCGCCGGGGACGTACGACCTGGTCGTCGACGGTCGGGCCGTCGGTTCGTACGACGCCGAAACGCTGTCGGGAGGCATCGACATCGCCTCCGCGACGGCGGACGGCTGGCAACCGGGCGGCCCCTGGGACGCCCAGGCGACGATGCTCAAGTCGCTGACCGAGGCGCGGCACGAACTTGATCAGGCGCTGCGGAACGGCGAGAGCACGCTGCCCGAGAGCGCCCTCCTGCGGGAACTGCGGCATGAGACCGACGCTGCCAACGCGAAGCTCGAAGCGATGCAGCGCCTCGTCGCGAAGCCCCGACCTTACGAGTTCGTGCTCACCCGCCGCGAGTAACCGCAGATCGCATTCGCGGTCTCGACGGGAGGGGACGAACCGCTCGTCGAACCTCAGGCATTCGACCTCCCTCTTCGAGGAACAGGTCCGGCCGACCCGGCGCCCCGAAAGCGACAGGCGTAACCTACGACGACGAAGAGACTTAAGCCAGCCGCCCGTCGCTGGGTCGCTTGCCGAACGGCATTGACCCGGTTTGCCTCCTTTTCCATACTGCGAGAGCGCGGAAGTTCCGTGCCTGCCGGACGTTGTTCGAAAGCTCTGTGCGCATGGCCGTCGTCGAAACCGACTCGAAAACCTACAGCCGACGACTTGCCGAGCGGGCCCGCGCTGCGTCGAAGGGCCTCGCGACCGTCTCGGGAGAGGTGCGCAACGCCTGGCTCAAGTCCTCGGCAGCCGCGCTTCGCGAAGCGACCGCCTCCATTCTGGAAGCGAACGACCAGGATCTGGCGAGCGCCGACGGGTTCGGCCTGACGGACGCGGAAAAGGATCGCCTGCGTCTCGACAAAAAGCGGGTCGAGGCGATCGCGGCGGGGCTGGAACAGATCGCTTCGCTGCCCGACCCGATCGGTCGAATCATCGATCACACGATGCGTCCCAACGGCCTGTCGATCTCCAAGATCCGGGTGCCGCTCGGGACGGTCTTCTTCATTTACGAGTCGCGTCCCAACGTCACGGCGGACGCCGCGGCGATCTGCGTGAAGAGCGGCAACGCCGTCATTCTTCGCGGCGGAAAAGAGGCGGCGAGCAGCAGCGCCGCGATCGTCGCCGTGCTGCGCGAGGAACTCCTCCGGCACGCGTTGCCCGAGGACGCCGTCCAGATCGTCGAGTCGTCCGACCGCGACATCGTCGGCCATCTGCTCAGGATGAACGACTGCATCGATGTCGCCATTCCGCGGGGCGGAGCGGGCCTGATCCGCCGGGTCGCCGACGAAGCGACGATGCCGGTGATCAAGCACTTCGACGGCAACTGCCACGTCTACGTCGACGCGGCTGCGGATCTCGACTTGGCCGCGAAGATCGTCGTCAACTCGAAGTGCAGTCGTATGGGCGTCTGCAACGCCTGCGAGTCGATATTGATTCACCGCGACGTCGCGAAGGCGTTCCTGCCGAAGATCGGGAAGGAACTGGCCGATCGCGGCGTCGAGATTCGCGGCGACGAACCGACGCAGGCGGCGATTCCGGCCGCCGTCGCCGCGACCGAGGAAGACTGGTCGACCGAGTACCTCGGGCCGACGATCTCCTGCAAGGTGGTCGACTCGCTGGAGCAGGCGATCGACTGGATCGAACGCTACGGCTCGCACCATACGGACGCCATCGTCACGCGCGATCTGGCCGCGTCGCAGAAGTTCGCCGCGGGGGTCGATTCCGCCGCCGTCATCATCAACGCCAGTACCCGCTTCCACGACGGCGGCGAGTTCGGCATGGGCGCCGAGATCGGGATCAGCACCGACAAGTTCCACGCTCGCGGACCCTGCGGCCTCGAAGAACTGACCAGCTACAAATACGTGGTCGTCGGAGACGGCCAGATCCGGCAGTAACGGAACCAGAGTCCGAAGATTCGGCAGTTCCGCCGAACGGGTCGCGAGACGTCCAGGAGGGACCGATGAGCGACGAAGTGCTTTCGCACGACGAAGTCGAAAATCTGCTCAGTTCGCTCGATCCGAACGCGGACGATGCGCAGCGGCCTGCCGTCAAGCACGTCGCGACCGAAGAGCGGCGCGGTCGCGAGAAGATCGTCCCGTACGACTTCAAGCGTCCCGAACGCGTCGGCAAGGAGCAGATGCGCGCGCTCCAGACGCTGCATGACGGGCTGGGGCGGAACTTCAGCGTGTCGCTCTCGAACGTGCTCCGCAGCGTCGTCGATCTGAAGCTCGTCAGCGTCGATCAGCTCACGTACGGCGAGTTCGTCTTCAGCCTCGAGAACCCGACCTGCTTCGTCCTGCTTAAGGCGGACCCGCTGCCCGGCAATCTGATTCTGGATCTCGATCCGGTCGTCCTGTTTCCGATGATCGATCGCCTGCTGGGCGGCGGGAAAGAGTCAGGACTGATCGCCAGGCGGGCGCTGACCGAGATCGAACTGAAGATCGTCGAGCGGATCGTGCAGCTCTTCCTGCGCGAGCTGAAGCGTGCGTGGGAGACGCTCGTCGCGCTGGAACTATCCGTCGAAAAGATCGAGTCCAACCCGCAACTCGTGCAGGTCGTTCCGCCGAGCGAAGTCGTCATCCTCGTGACGTTCGAAGCCTGCGTGAACGATGTCCGTGGGATGATCAATCTCTGCATCCCGTACAACTCGATCGAGCGCATCGGCTCGAACCTGGCCGAGAAAACCTGGGCCGGCTACGGTCGCACCAACGTCACGCAGAAGACGAAGGAGACCGTTTCGCGGAGCCTCGACCGGTCGGATCTGGAACTGGTCGTCCGCTTCGCGCCGGGGAAGATCAGCGTCGAGGAGCTGATCGGCCTGCGCGTCGGCGACGTCATTCTGACCGAGCACGACGTCCGCCAGCCGCTGACGGTCTCGATCTCCGACGCGACGAAGTTTCTCGCCAGCCCCGGCCAGCTCAAGGGGAGAAAGGCCATCCAGATCGAGAAGGTCGTCAGCCCCGTCGAAGCCCCGAAGAAGGGTTGACGCCTGCCTGACCGTCATGTGTGCCATGCCCACATCGCGCCAGCAGGGTGGGCATGTAAGGTTCGGCCGGCCCCTGGAGCATGCCCACCCTTCCTTCGGAGATGTGGGCATGGCACACGGCGAGCGGAGGGTGTAAGCCCTCCGTGGCATCGATGGTTCGTCGCGCCGAAGACACGGAGGGCTTACACCCTCCGCTCGCCTCTATGGCGCATGGGCCTACGACTACGCCTTCAGATCGACCAGGTCGGCGCCCTTCGTGCGGTTGAGCGTCGCAGCCCGATCGCGATTCGCTTCGATCGCGAAGCGTTCCTGCTCCAGAGGCAGGAGTTGGTAGAAGACGTTCCGCTGCCGGGGAACGTAGCCCAACTCCTCGATCGCGCCGCGAATCTGCTCCAGCGTGAGGAGATGCACCGTGCCCGCTT
Organism: Lignipirellula cremea; assembly: GCF_056501455.1. Classification (NCBI taxonomy): domain Bacteria; kingdom Pseudomonadati; phylum Planctomycetota; class Planctomycetia; order Pirellulales; family Pirellulaceae; genus Lignipirellula; species Lignipirellula cremea. The sequence continues at coordinate 981,105 of NZ_CM151415.1, read as the reverse complement.
CGGCGACGACGTTCTCCTCGATCATGAGCGAGCCCATGTCGTTGGCGCCGAACTGCATCGCGAGCTGGCCGATCTTCTGCCCCTGCGTGACCCAGCTCGACTGGATGTTCGGCACGTTGTCGAGGTAGAGCCGGCTGACTGCCTGCGTCTTGAGATACTCGAAGCTGCCGGCGGGCGCGATGTGGGCCATCTCCGTATGGTCGGGCTGAAACGTCCAGCAGATGAACGCGGTGAAGCCGCCCGTTTCGTCCTGAAGCTGCCGCACGCGATCGAGATGCTCGATCCGCTCGGCCAGAGTTTCGACATGGCCGAACATCATCGTGGCGGAGCTCTTGCCGCCCAGTTCGTGCCAGACCCGCATCACGTCGAGCCATTCGTCGGTCATCACCTTTCCGCGGGTGATCGCGGCACGGACGCGATCGACCAGGATCTCCGCTCCGCCGCCGGGCAGACTGCCGAGGCCGGCTTCCTTCAGACGAGTCAGGATCTCTCTTAGCGAAAGCTTGTTGACCTTCGTGAAGTGGTAGATCTCCGGCGGGCTGAAGCCGTGAACGTTGACCTGCGGGAAGGCCTGCTTGATGTCGCGAAGCAGCTCCTCGTACCAGTCGAGCTTGAACTTCGGGTGGAGTCCTCCCTGCATCAGGATCTGCTCGCCGCCGAGAGCGACGGTCTCTTCTACCTTTTTGAGCAGGACCTCGCGCGGAAGGACGTAACCCTCCTCCGACTTCGGAGTGCGATAGAACGCGCAGAAGTCGCACACCGCCGTGCAGACGTTGGTGTAGTTGACGTTCCGGTCGATGTTGTAGGTGCGAAAGTCCTCCGGATGGAGGCGCCGCGTCACGGCGTCAGCCGCGCGTCCGATCTTCGCCAGATCGTGCGACTCCAGCAGCGCGACCCCCTCGGCGGGCGTGATGCGCTCGCCGGCGACGGCCTTGTCGAGAATAGCGTCAATGCTGAAGGCAATCATGGAATCGGACCTCTCGTCCCGCCGGCGCCAGGTTCAGGGCCACGGCCTGCTCATAGAAAGCAGCCAGCCCCGCACGTTCCCGGCGACCGAGTCGGAAGTGCAGATGCTTGCGAAAGTAATCGAGCGCCGCCTGCGGCGACAGCCCGAGCGGCGGACCTTCTTCGGCGGCGATCCGCTCGGCATGAATCAGGCCTTCGTCGCGACACCGCTCGAGAGCCGCTTCCAGTTCGGCCAGCGCTTCGCGGTCGACTCCGGGCCGGGCGACCCACATGGCGAACACGAACGGCAGGTTCTGTACGGTTCCCCAGGTTTCGGCCCCCCACGCCTGGGCCAGATCCCAGACGCAGGCGTAATCCTCGTCGCGGACATGCATCGCCCGATCGCCGATCACCAGGATCGCGTCCGCGTCAGCGGAACGGAAATCGGCGTCGATGGGGAGCGGACGCGTCGCCGGCTCGATCCCGCAGCGTCGATGCAGCAGGATCCGGGCAAGCGTCGCGCTGGTCCGCGATCCTTCGTCGAGCGCCAGCGTCCTTACCTGCTCGGGCGGCGTTCGGAACAGGAGCTTCACGCTCCAGACCGGACCCCGGGCGGCGATGCAGGCGTCGGAGACGATCTCGCAGCCGGGCTGACGAAAGTATTCGATCGCGGGGATAAGCGCGACGTCGTAGCGCTCTTCCGCTAGACCCGTCGCCAGACGGCTCGGCAGGTCGAGCGTCAGCGTCGCGAAGGGCGCCTGTTCGGAGAGTCCGAACAGCAGCGGCTTGCTGTTGAGATAGGAAACGGCCCCCACCCGGATCGGTCGGAGCTTATCGACGGTCATGGAACGCGGCTCGTCGGAAAGCGGCTGGACGATGCGATTCTAACCGCGGAACGCGGGACCGTCGAAGCCGGATCGCTCCGGCTTCGACGTCCGCAGCGCCGTCAGGCGGACAGGCAGCGCCTGTGGAGGGCGTGCCCATCGATCGCCGCTATTTCAACCGTTTTCGCGAGGCCCTCCTCAACGACCGTTCGCTCGCCTGCGACCAGCCGCCGCAGGTCGTATCACGCGGAACTTCAGAAGATTTCCGGTGTGCCATGGCTGGCTTGCCCAGCCGTGCAGGCGACGAGGACACGTATTCCATAGAGACATCTGCTGACGGATGGCAAATAAGCGACTGATCGTCGGTTCGCGGGTTCAGCACGGCTGGACAAGCCAGCCGTGGCACACAGGTCCTCCGCTAGCGACACTTCCGGGGGTTCGGACGACCCGGGACGCGGCTAGACTGCCGAGTACTTTTCCGCCCGCGTTCTCCCGCCTGCTGCCTCGTCATGACCAATCGCCTCGCCGGGGAATCGAGCCCCTACCTGCTTCAGCACCAGCACAACCCGGTCGACTGGTTCCCGTGGGGCGAAGAGGCTCTCGAAAAGGCACGCCGGGAGGAGAAGCCGATCTTTCTGTCGATCGGATACGCCGCCTGTCACTGGTGTCATGTGATGGAGCGGGAGAGCTTCGAGAACGAAGCGATCGCCGAGGCGCTCAACCGGGACTTCGTCTCGATCAAGGTCGATCGCGAGGAGCGACCCGATCTCGACCACGTCTACATGGCGGCGGTCCAGGCCATCACGCAGCAGGGAGGCGGCTGGCCCCTCTCGGCCTTCCTGGCGCCCGACGGCAAGCCGTTCTTCGGCGGAACGTACTGGCCGCCCGAGCCTCGCTTCGGACGCCCCGGCTTTCCGCAGGTCGTCGCCCGCATCGCCGACCTCTGGAAGAATGACCGGGCGACGCTGCTCGACCAGGGCGAACGGGTCACGGAGTACCTGAATCGCCCCCCCGCGGGCGACAGTAAATCGCAGTGGGAGATTCGCTTCGCCGAGGATGCGCTCGCGCACATGGCCGAGTCGTTCGATCCCGAGCATGGCGGGTTCGGCAGCGCGCCGAAGTTCCCCCATTCGATGGAACTCGATCTGGCGCTGCTCGCCTGGCATGCGGGGCAGCAGACCGCTTCGCCGGAGCAGAAAGCCGCGGACGACGCTTACGGCCGACTCAAGACGATCGTGGAGAAATCGCTGCGGTCGATGGCCGAGGGGGGCATCTTCGATCACGTCGGCGGCGGCTTCGCACGCTACTCCGTCGATCAGGAGTGGCTCGTCCCGCACTTCGAAAAGATGCTCTACGACAACGCGCTTCTCGCGAAGTCGTACGCACGGGCGTGGCAGGCGCTGGAGGTTCCCCACTTCCGCGAAACGGCGGCGAAGACGCTCGACTTTCTGCTACGCGAGATGACGCACGAGGAGGGGGGCTTCTACAGTTCGTTCGACGCCGATTCGGAAGGCGAGGAAGGAAAGTTCTACGTCTGGAACAAGGCGGAGATTCAGGAGGTCGTCGAGCCCGATGTCTTCGAGCCGTTCTGCGCCCGGTACGGCGTGACCGACCGCGGGAACTTCGAAGGCAAGACGATTCTGCACGAGCGCCGTCCGCTGGAAGAGGTCGCGGCGGAGTTCGGCTTCGAGCCGTCGGTTCTAAGGGCCCGCTTCGCCGGAGCGCTGGGGCGGCTCTACGCGAAGCGGGCGGAACGCGTTCGACCCGGAACGGACGACAAGGTTCTCGCGAACTGGAACGGCATGGCGCTCGAAGCGCTGGCCGTCGGATACGCCGCGTTCGGCGACGAACGCTATCGCCAGGCAGCGGAAAGAAACGCCCGGTTTCTGCTGACGCAGATGCGGTCGAGCGACGGCGGACTGCTGCACGCCTGGCGGAACGGCGCCGCGAAGGTTGCTGCCTTCGTCGACGATTACGCCTGCGTCGCCTGCGGACTGGTGGCCCTGTACCAAGCGACCTGGGACCGTCAGCATCTGACGAGCGCCGTGGAACTGGTTGATCGCATGCTCGCGGACTTCGAGGACGCAGAGCAGGGGGGCTTCTTCTACGCTCCGAAGTCAGGCGAGCGGATGATCGCGCAGACGAAAGACTTCTTCGACGGCAGCACGCCGAGCGGGAACTCTGCCGCGGCGCAGGCGCTCGTCGCGCTGGGGCGTCTGCTAGGACGCGACGAATACCTGGAAGCCGCCCGTCGCGCGATCGATGCCGGAGCGCCGACGATGCGAAGGGCGCCGCAGGCGACGACGAACCTCATGCTGGCGGCCTTGGCGCTCGAAAAGGGCGAGGAATGGCGTCTGGCCGCGGACGCCGATTCGGTCGACGCGCAGGAATTCCGCGTCCTCTGGAACCGCCGCTATCCCGGGACGGCGTTCATCGCCTCGCTGCCGGAGCACGACGAACTGGTCGACGCCTCGATCCGCGATTTTCTCGTCAGGAAACAGGATCAGCCGACGCTCTATCGCTGCCGCGGGCGTTCGTGCGAACTTCCCGTCGTCGGCTGGGACGCGATCCGCGCGACGCTGGAGGAATAGGGCTACGGTCGATTCGCCGAATCGATCAGCGTCGTCTGACCTTCGTAGCGCTTACCGGCGTCCCAAACCGTGAGGAGCACCTTGTCGCCAGGCCGGCGCTGTTCGAGCAGCGCCTGAAGATCCCGTGGAGAGGAGACGGGACGACCCTCGAACGAGAGGAGGATCATATCGGCTTCGACACCCAATGCAGCGGCGGGACCGCCCGGGATGACGCTGGTCACCAGCGCGCCCTGAACGCCGGTCGCACCGAGGCGTTGCACATCGGAGGCGAGCAACTCCGTGACGAGCAACCCTAAGTAGGCCCGCGAGCCAGTCGCCGGAATACCGCCGCCGCCGCCGACCGTTCCGGTTCCCGAAGCCTGAAGCAGCGAACGGAGAATGGTCTTGGATTCAGTGACGGGATACGCGAACGAGGCCGCGCTGCCGCGGGGCGTCATCGTCGGCGACAGGTTGAATCCGACGACTTCGCCGGCCAGGTTCAGCAGCGGTCCGCCTGCCTGGGACCAGTCGGTATCGGCGTCATGCTGCAAGGCGTAGACGCCGCCGAGATCGGGGCTGCGCGCGGACTTCGTTCCGATGACGCCTGCCGAAAAGGTCGCGACGTCGCCCGTGCCGCCGCCGACGGCGAGAACCCAGTCGCCGCGCTGCAGCGTCTGCGAGTTGCCGAACGGTGCGAAGGGAAGCCGGGTCGTCGGATCGATGCGAATGACCGCCAGGTCGCTCGCGCCGTCGGACTTGAGCGAGTGGGCGTCGTAGACGCGACCGTCTGCCGTGCGGACGCGCGCCGCGGCGGCGTACTGAAGCAACCGGGCGCTGGTGACGATGTGTCCCGTTTCGGTGATGATCACGCCGGCGCCCACGCGGGGGCGATCGTCCGTTCCGACCACGCCGACCGGAACGACTCCGACCGGATCGCCGGCGTACCCGATCGTGATCGTCACCACCGTCGGCTCGACGCGCTGCATCGCCTGACGAAACGCCGCCGAGAGCGACGCGGCGTCGGCATACTGTCCGCGAGCGACCGTCGGTCCCGTCACGAAGAGCCCCAGCGCCAGCGCCGTACAGACCGCCGCCGCGCGCAGGAGGGTCCGGCGCGGAATCCGCGAGGACTCCTCGACACGACGGCTGTTTTCTCGGCGGGGGTGGCGCGTCATAGTTTCAACAGGCGGGCGGCGTCCTTGCGAAGAGCCGATCCGCGTTTTGAACCCGCCCAGGTTATCGAGCGGCGAACGCAGATTCGTCGCTACAGTCTAGTTGCCGAACGGCGCCGTTCTGAAATGCGTGTCGTCCGGCGGCGGACGAACGCCGTCGACCTGCACGGCGGCGCCGGTTGTGCCGAGCGTAACGAGGCCGCTACGATGGCCGCGGAGCGTTTCGGCGACCAGGAACGCCGGAATTCGTTCGAAAATCGCGTCGTCAGAGATCGGAAGCATGGAACGCTGGGTCGAAATCGAGTTCGATTGCCTCCCCCTTCGGTCGATCAATCGGTTCGATATCCCGATCGACGCCTCCCCCAGATACCGCAAGTTCCTGGAGGATGTCTTTGCCGCCCTCGAAAAGCACGGCAGCCTGAATTCCTATTACCTCTACCGGGCGACCTGCACGTATCGCCTGCTGAACGACCCGACGGCGGGAATGGTCCAGTTCAGCTTCGAGGGGACGCTCCTGACCGAATCGGACGATCGCGTCGGCCGGCACGCCGATTTGCGGGTCGATCTGGTCCGGGAAACGTGCGACTGGCTGACCGAACCGGTCGTCCAGTGGTTCGCCGAAACGGTCCCGCGGAGCGTCCTGACGGAGTTCAACCGCTATATCCAGGCCGGCGACCTGGCTAAGACCGAGGAGCGGCTGGCGAAGCTTAAGGAGGAGACCGACTCCTCCGAGGGCTACCTGGGGATGTACCTGTAGCGGGCTGCCGATCGTCGCCGAGAAACCGCGAAAGGTCGAAAAGGCTCTCGCTCGGTTTCCCCCTTTCAGGCGGCGGCGTAAACTTACTAGCTTGCGGATTCTGCCGGGGATCGGCATCGGCCATGCTGCGACAGGCAGCGCGCTAAGTCGGCGCGACCGTTCGCGGGTAGGAAGCGGGGCACGACGGCGATTCCGCCGCGTCCGTTCGAGAGGAATCGTTAAGGAATCGAGATGGAGAGGCGCAACGACGAATCGCAGAAGCCCAACGACCAAGGCCAGTTCCTGCGCAGTCCGCAGTTCTGGCTCGTGGCGGCTCTGCTGACGCTGATCGGCGTTTACGCCCTCGTCACCAATATCTCCACCGCCGACTCGATCAGCCTGGACTTCTTCCGGCAGCAGCTCGCCGAAGGAAACATCGCCGCGGCGGAAATCGGCACGACCGAGATCCGCGGCGAATTCCGCGTCCCGCCGAAGGCCCCGATCGTCGACGAAGAGGGGGCTCCGAAGGCGACCAAGCAGACGCTCAGCAAGAAGTTCCGCGTCACGATTTCGGGCGGAAGTCAGGTTCAGTCGGACTTCGACAAGGAATTCAAGGCGATCAACTCCCGGTTCCGGGAAGCGGGCGAGCCCGAAAAGGTCGTCGACTACGTCTTCGCGGAACCGACCGAGCATGTGCTGACCATCATCTGGATGATCGCCATCCTGTTGCCGCTCGCGTTCGTGCTCTGGATCTGGCTGCAGTACCGGCGCACGCGCAACGACATCATGGGAGGCGGATTCCTCGGCGGCTTCAGCCGCAGTCCGGCCAAGCGGTACGAGGCCTCGCGCAACGCCGTCACGTTCAAGGACGTCGCCGGTCTGGAAAGCGTGAAGGGAGACCTACAGGAGATCGTCGACTTCCTCAGGTCGCCTGAGAAGTTCCGCAAGCTAGGCGGTCGCATCCCGAAGGGCGTCCTGCTGTTCGGCCCTCCGGGAACGGGCAAGACGCTGCTGGCTCGCGCCGTGGCGGGCGAAGCGGGCGTGCCGTTCTTCTCCGTGAACGGCTCCGAATTCATTCAGATGTTCGTCGGCGTCGGCGCCAGTCGCGTCCGCGACCTGTTCCGCACCGCGCGGGAACAGAGCCCGGCGATTATCTTCATCGACGAAATCGACGCCGTCGGACGCCAGCGCGGCGCCGGCCTGGGGGGCGGTCACGACGAGCGTGAGCAGACGCTGAACCAGATCCTGAGCGAGATGGACGGCTTCGGCGGACAGGACTCCGTCATCGTGGTCGCCGCGACGAACCGGCCCGACGTGCTCGATCCGGCGCTCCTTCGGCCGGGCCGTTTCGACCGGCACGTGACGGTGGACCGTCCGAACGTGAAGGCACGCAAGCAGATTTTCAAGGTCCACGTTCGCAACGTTCCGCTGTCGGACGACGTCAACATCGGGGCTCTCGCCGCGAACAGCGCCGGCATGACGGGCGCCGACATCCGCAACGTCGTCAACGAGGCGGCCCTGTGGGCGGCTCGTCAGGACAAGAGCCAGGTCGACAGCGCCGACTTCGAACATGCGTACGACAAGGTGACGCTGGGCGCGAAGCGCGACGACCTGCTCAATCCCCGCGAGCGGAAGAAGGCGGCCTATCACGAGGCGGGTCACGCCATCGCCGGCTGGAAGCTCGCGCATGTCGATCCGATCCACAAGGCGACGATCATCGCCCGGGGACGGACCGGCGGTCGCGTGCAGTTCCGCCGCGAGGACGACCAGTCGAACATGAGCGAGGCGGAAATCACCGACTGGCTCACGATGGCCCTCGCCGGTCGGGCAGCGGAGAAGCTCGTCTTCGACGACGTCAACACCGGGGCGTCCAACGATCTGGAACGGGCCACGCAACTCGCGCGCAACATGATCACGCAGTGGGGCATGAGCGAGCGGCTCGGCCCGGTCAGCTACAAACTTTCGGAAGACGATCCGTTCCTCGGACGCGAAATGCACCAGCAGCGTCAGTTCAGCGAACACACGATGGAGCTGATCGACGAAGAGGTCTCCCGCGTTCTGAACGAATCGGCGCAGCGGGCGACCGACCTCCTCATCGAGCATCGGGCCGACTTCGAAAAGCTGGCGCAGACCCTGCTCGAACGCGAAGAGCTGACCGAGGCTCAGATCGAGGAGCTGCTCGGCCCGCCCGTTCGGAATCTTCACCGCGAGAAGAACGAGGATCCGGCGCACCTCGATCACCCGGATAACTCGTACCTCAACGTCCCGACCGGCGGCTCGCCCGATCGGTAGTCGCTAGAATCGCTCTCCCTATGGCCAAGAAGCGGGCGAGCAAGGTCCGGGCGGAGTTCCGCAAGCACCACGATTCCCGGACGCGGAAGAACGACTTCACCAGTCAGGCTTCCCAGCACGACTCGCTCGACGTCGAAACGGCGGGCGAGCGGATGTCGGGGAAGGGGGCTCTTACGCGGCGCCGAACGCTGATCGGCGCCGAAGACGCGGATGAGTCCTCCGGCGTCGCGATCCTCCGCGAGGTCGATCCGGAGAAGTGCCGCTCGGGCCGGGTGCTCAGCGTGCATGGGCTCTCCTGCCGGGTCGCCGACGACGCGGGGGTCGTGTTTCGTTGTGCGACCCGCGGCATTCTCAAGTCGATCAGCACCGACCAGCGCCACGTCATCGCCGCGGGCGATCGGGTGCAGTTTCTGCCGATCGCGGAGCGCGAGGGAGTCATCGAGCGGGTCGAGCCGCGTTCCCAGGTGCTCAGTCGCACCAGCCGCAACAAGCGGCACGTCATCGCGACCAACGTCGACCAGCTTCTGATCGTGGGGAGCGCCGCGGAGCCCTACCTCAAGCCGAACCTGATCGACCGGTTCCTCGTCTCCGCCGAAGCGTCGGGCATCCGGCCGATCATCTGCATCAACAAGATCGACCTGATCGACCCGGCGGAGCTCGTTCCGCTGGTCGGCGTCTATTCGCAGATGGGCTATCCGACGTTTCTCGTGTCGGTTCACCGCCGGATCAATCTCGACTCGCTGAGGAAGCTCTTCCGCGGCCGGCAGACCGCCGTCGCAGGTCAGTCGGGGGTCGGCAAGTCGAGCCTGCTGAACGCGATCGACGACACGCTGAAACTCCGCGTCGCCGAAGTCAGCGCCGAAAACCAGAAGGGTCGCCACACCACGACCGCCGCGTCGCTCATTCCGTTCGGCGACGGCTGGCTCGTCGATACGCCCGGCATCCGCCAGTTCCAGCTCTGGGACGTCTCGCCCGCGGAGGTGGAGGGCTACTTTCGCGACATGCGACCCTGCGTGAGCCTCTGCCGGTACCCCGACTGCACCCACATCGACGAAGAGGACTGCGCCGTAAAGGGCGCGGTCGCGGACGGACGCCTCGACCTGCGACGGTACGAGAGCTACGTCCACCTCTTCCAGGGCGACATGGTCTGAGAGGTGGACACTTCGACGGGAGCATGCCGGCCGGAAGATTTTTTTTCTGGCCCGCCTCGGACGCTTCCGAGGTGCGAGGCGGCTCCCTTCCCCCGAGCGTCGCTTTCCCCGCGTGAGCGGCGCAACCGCTGACGGCGCGAGAGAGTTAGCGGCACGCTCCTTCAGGGCCACGCCGCCGGAACCGAACCGTTCTCGCCTGGTCGGTCCCTGCCTCTTTGCGATTCGTCGCCTCGCTTCGCGTCGCCGGAGAGAGCTTTCGCGCGTATCGTTTGATAGAACTGAACGAGATCCGCGCCGACGTCTGCCTCGCCGCAAAGGGATTGGACGATGGTCGAAACCGCTTCCGCCTACGACGAGTTCGAGGAACCGCTCTCGTTCGAGTCGGGTCTCGATACGCTTCTGCTCGGCGCCCACCGCGAAACGAGCAAGGGACTCGGCTTTCATTCGAAGGCCGCCGGCCGCACCGAGAGCCGGGCCGCGATGTACGACGGCGACGCCCATCTCTGCACCGTCGCGCCGACGCGCTCGGGCAAAGGGGTCGGCGTCATCGCGCCCAATCTGCTCACTTATCGCGGCCCCGTCGTCGTGTTCGATCCCAAGGGAGAGAACTACGAAATCACCGCCCGACGGCGTCGCGAGATGGGGCACCAGGTCGTCCGGCTCGACCCGTTCGAAGTCTGCGGCGAAGGGGGCGATTCGTTCAACCCGCTCGAACTGTTCGACCTCAAGGGGATCGACGTCGAGTGCGATTCCCAGTCGATCGCTTCGCTGCTCTCCCGCGGCATCACGGGATCGAAGGAGCCGTTCTGGGACATCAACGGCAGCGGACTCTCCGGCGGGTTGATCGCCTGCGCGCTGACGCAGGGGGACGAAAGCAAGAAGAACCTGAACTACGTCGTCGACGCGCTGACGAGGGACGACGTGGTCTACAACCTGGCCGTGGTGCTCGACACGGTCGGCAAGGAGATCAGCCGGTACGCCCATCGCGAGATCGCCAGCATGCTCCAGATGCCGGACATCACGCGCGGCGGCGTCCTGGCGACGGCGCAGACCTACTTCAAGCCCTTCATGTCCGACCTGATCGGACGGACGCTGAACAAGTCGAGCTTCTCGCTGCAGGATTTCGTCGACGGCAAGCCGATCTCCATTTATCTGGTCCTTCCGCCCAGCCGCCTGCACAGCCATCGCGGGCTGCTGAAGCTCTGGATGGGAACGCTGCTCGCCGCGCTCTTGACGCGGAAGCGGATCCCTCGCCTGCGCACGCTGTTCCTGATCGACGAGGCGGCGCAGCTCGAAAGCTTCCCGCTGCTCGAACCGATGATCACGCTCGCCGCGGGCTACGGCGTCTGGGTTCACACGTTCTGGCAGGACCTGTCGCAGCTCAAGACCTGCTATCCCGAATCGTGGAAGACGATCCTCAACAACTGCGGCGTGATCCAGACGTTCGGCATCTACAACCGCGACATGGCCGTGCAGTGGGGCGAGTACTTCGACGCCGGCCCGGCGGAACTCCGCGCCCTGACGCCGGACGAACAGATCCTCGCCATTCACGGACGGGGCGAACTCCGCTGCCGGCGGCTGAACTATCTCACCGATCGCCGCTTCGCCGGCATGTTCGACAAGAACAGCTTCTACGCCAATCGCCCCCACCCGCAGGCGCCGCAGCCGATGGGGAAGTGAGCGAAGCGGCGCTTTCGCCTCGCGACGTTTGACCCCGCCGCCGCGGATGACGAGAATGCGGAGCCGCCCCCGGCGCCTCCGTCCTCGTCTTGCGACGCGATTATGCCCTTCGCTCTGCGCGTTTCCGCTCTCTCGTCGCCCTCCTTCGCGGCGTTCGCCTGCCTTGCCGCGATCGCCTGCCTGACGTTCGCCGTCGCTTCGCCCCTCGCGGCTGCCGACCGGCCGAACATTCTCTGGCTCACCAGCGAGGACAACGGTCCGCACCTTGGCGCGTACGGCGACGAATACGCGACGACGCCCAATCTCGACTCGCTCGCCGCGCGGGGATCGCTCTATCTCGCCTGCTGGTCGAACGCGCCGGTCTGTGCGCCGGCGCGAACGACGATCATCTCCGGCATGTATCCCCCCTCGACCGGCGCCGAGCATATGCGGAGCCAGGTCAGCCTGCCGGAAGGATTTCATGCCTATCCGACGCTGCTGCGCGAGGCAGGGTACTACTGCACGAACAACAGCAAGACGGATTACAACCTCGACCTCGGCAAGATCTGGGACGAAGCCAGCAATAAGGCTCACTGGAAGAATCGCCCGGCGGACTCGCCCTTCTTCGCGGTCTTCAACGTCACGACGACGCACGAAAGCCAGATCCGCATGCGCCCCCACAAGGCGGTGCACGATCCGGCCGGCGTCCGCGTTCCGGCCTACCATCCCGACGTGCCCGAGGTTCGCCAGGACTGGGCGCAGTATTACGACAAGATCAGCGACATGGACGCCGAGATGGGACGGCGTCTGGCCGAACTGGAAGAGGCGGGCCTCGCCGACGACACGATCGTCTTCTACTACGGCGATCACGGGCCGGGCCTGCCGCGGAACAAGCGTTCGCCGCTCGATTCGGGCCTGCGCGTGCCGCTGATCGTGCATGTGCCGGAGAAGTTCCGCGACCTCGCGCCGGCCGACTGGCAGATCGGCGGCAAGCGCAAGGAACTGGTCGCCTTCGTCGATCTGGCGCCGACGGTCCTGTCGCTCGCCGGAGCGGAGATCCCGCGGTACATGCAGGGCCGCGCATTCCTCGGAACGGAGATCGCGCCGCCGTCGGATTACCTGTTCGGTTTCCGCGGTCGCATGGACGAGCGGTACGACCTCGCGCGGTCGCTGCGGAACGATCGGTACGTCTACGTGCGGAACTTCATGCCCCATCTCCCCTGGGGGCAACATAACGAATACATGTTCATCACCCCCACGACGCAGGTCTGGCATCGCCTGCACGAGGAGGGCAAGCTCACGCCGGAGCAGGACTTGTTCTGGCAGCCGAAGCAGACGGAGGAGCTTTACGACCTGCACGCCGATCCGGACGAAGTCCGTAACCTCGCCGGCTCGCCTGCCCATCAGGAGATCCTGGAGCGGATGCGTTCGGCGCTGTTCGACAAGCTGCTCGCCATGCGGGACGTCGGCTTCCTGCCCGAGCAGGAGATGCTCGATCGGTCGAAGGGCAGCACGCCCTACCAGATGGGACACGATCGGGCGAAGTATCCGCTGGAACGTATCCTGCCGATCGCCGATCTCGCCTCGCAGCGCGATCCGAAGCAGATCCCCGCCCTTCGCAAGGCGCTGCACGACGAAGACTCGGGCGTGCGATACTGGGGCACGATGGGGCTGCTGATGCTGGAAGCGTCCGGCGTCGTCGAATCGGAAAGCGAGCTCCTCGAACGGCTCGGGGACGAGAGCCTTCCGGTCCGCGTGCCGGCGGCGGAAGCGCTGATTCGTTACGGCTCCGCGCAGGCTCGCGACGCCGGTCTGGCCGCCCTCGTCGAAGTCGCAGGGCAGGGGGCGACGGCCTACTACGCGACGGTCCTCGCGCTCGACGCGATCGACCGCCTCGGCCCGCTCGCGTCGCCGATCGTCGAGGACGTCCTCGCGATCGAGCAGCCCGCGAACCCTCCCCCCCGCAGCGGCGAGTACGTGGCGCGTCTGCTGGCGAAACTGCGAGGGAACTGATCGTTCAACGATCTTGATCTGCCTTGTTCGGCTCCTCGGGGTGGCACTCAACGCCGTGCGGAAGAGGGCTCGGGGCGGGTCGGTAAGGCATTGCTCTAGGAAGAGTTGGGGCCTCCGGTCATCATCGGTTCCGCTTAAAGTTCCGATCCGATCGAGAGGCCCCAACATGATTGCATCGTATCCCGAGCGACTGGCCGCGGCGATGCGCGAGGTCCTGCCTGTGCGGCTTTTTCGTCCCTGATCGTCCATGGCGGCTCGGTCTGGACGCCGCATCGTCTGGTCTGGTCGGGCCTGTTCATGGCCTGGGCCGAGCCGAAGGAAGCGGTCGAGCGCTTTCGCGTCGTCGAAACGTTTCTGCGCACGATCCGTCCCGCCTGGCGAAAGGCGAACTCGTACAACGCCTGGATGGACGCCCTGGCTCGTGAAAGGGAGCGTCTCGTGCCTCGCGTCGTCGCCCGCTTGCGCGAGGTCATGCTCGGGATTTCGGACGAAGCAGGCGCTTCGCGAGCCGGTCGTCGGCAGAAACGCTGGGAGCCTTTCGCGGTCGACGGCAGTCGACTCGCCTGTCCTCGCACGCCGGCCAACCAGCGGGCGCTGGGCGACGTCGGAAAGCCCGACGGCATGCCGCAGATGTCGCTGACGGTTCTTTATCATCTGCGGCTGGGACTTCCCTGGGCGTTTCGCACGGGACCGGGGACGGCGGGCGAACGGACGCATCTGCTCGACATGGTCGACGAACTCCCCGGCGATGCGCTCGTCGTCGCCGACGCCGGCTTCGTCGGCTACGACCTCTGCGCCGCGCTGCTGGCGAAGGGACGCCATTTCCTGATGCGGGTCGGCGGCAACGTGCGACTGATCGACGGCCTGCGTTATCCGGGCGACGTTCCCGGTCGCACGGTCTATCTCTGGCCTGCCGACAAGCAGGACGCCGGCCTGCCGCCGATCGAGTTGCGTCTGATCGTCGTTCGGAAGCCGGGCAAGCTTCCGATTTATCTCGTGACGAGCGTGCCGGACGACGACCGGGTGTCGGACGCCGAGGCCGAAGCGTTCTACGACCGGCGCTGGGGCGTGGAGGTCTTCTATCGCACGACGAAGCAGACGCTCGAGCGTCGCACGCTGCGCAGCCGCACGCCGTCGCGATGCGAACTGGAACTGACGTGGTGCGTGCTGGGGGTCTGGCTGCTGGGGCTGATGGCGGCCCGCGATCTGTCCGCTGCCGGCGACGATCCCGCGGAAGTCTCTTACGCCGCGGCGATGCAGGTCGTGCGACGCACGTTTCGGGCAGGCTCGCCGCCGAGGAAGCACAAGGCCGCTCCGCCTCGAAGAGCCTGTCGCGATCGCCGAAGCTGCGCGGGCGTCTTCGCCGACTGCAAGAAGGACCGGTACGTCCGGCTGCGCCCGAAAGCGACGCGACCCTACCCGCGAAAGAAACGTCACCGCCCTCCTCAGCCGCCTGGAATCCAGCCGCCCAGCGCGAGACAACTTCAACTGGCCACGCGACTAAAGCCGCTCCGCCTACTCATCTGACGCACGGCGTTGGGTGGCACTGGCTCTGCCAGTGTCGGAGTGGGAGAGAGTCGACTTGGCGCTATTCAAGGTGAAGCGCTTGCAGAGCCAGTGCCACCCGAAGGAGAAGAGGAGGCGTGCGACTTGGAAGCCGCACCTTCCATCGCGAAACTCTTCTATTTCTCGCGAACCGTCCTGCCGACCGACTGTCCATGTGGCGTCGGCGTCGCGGGCCAGCGGCGTGCGTCGCTCGCGAAAGCGATCGAAGGACGCACGTTCCGGACATGGGTTCTGACGAAGCGGCGTCGACGCTCGGTTAGCTCAGAGGTAGAGCTCCAGACCGATAATCTGGCTGTCACGGGTTCGACTCCCGTACCGACTCGCCGCCGTCCCGATGAGGGCGATGGCTCCCCGACGCTGAAAACGTCGACCCTGAGGCCTGACGGAGACGAACGACGCAAGATCCGCCGACCTGTCCCCCTTCGCAAGCGTTTCGGCGCCAGTGAAGCCAGGGGCGGAACCGGCAACGCGAACGAACGCCCTGCAGCGAGCCAGCGATCGACGCCGCGACTCGTCGAAGGTCCATCGCCGTAGCGAACGATCCTCGCTGGCCCAGCGCCGGCGTCGAACGTTTCGCGGAAGCGAACGGACCTCGACGAAGCGGGCGAAGATCCTGCTCGCTCCGCGATCCGCTCGCGCGATCGAACGACCGTTCGTCTTCGGAAGGCTCACGTAGAAATCGCATCGCGTCTCCTGCCGAACGACTCGGCAGCGAGATCCTAGCGACGCCTGAGATTGAAACTCCTGTATGCCATCGTCCGACGAACCGGGTTGCGGCCATTCGCCCCTCATCGGCATCGTCGGGCTCGACCCGTGCGTCATGCCGCATCCGCTCTCATCGCGGAACGGCGACGAGCGGAGCTACTTCACCGACCGGTCGTCGCACTCCGCGGCGGCCGGATCGGCTTCTTCCCGTTCGCCCCCTCGAGAAAGGAGGGAGGCCCTGATGTTCCTGCACCGTATCCACATCCGCGAGTTCGAGCTCGGCCTGAAGTTCCGGGACGACCAGTTCGTCGGCCTAATCGAACCGGGCATCCGCTGGATCTTCGATCCCCGAGGTCGCACGCGCATCGAGCTCGCCAACCTGCGCGCGACGCAGTTCGTGCACCCGCGGCTGGACGAGATCGTGAAGAGCGGCGCCCTGAAGGGTCGCGCGACGGTCGTCGACCTCAAGGACCGCCAGCGGGCGCTCGTCTGGATCGACGGTCGCTTCCACGCGGCTCTGACCCCGGGCCTGTACGTCTACTGGACCGGTCGGCACGACGTCCGCGTCGAAACGTTCGACGCTTCGGTCGCGCGACTGGAGCATCCGGAACTGAAGGCGATCGTAAAGGCGCCGACGGCCCGGCCCGCGCTGGACGTCTGCACGGTCGAGCGCGATCGGGCGGGCGTGCTCTTCCTGGACGGTCGCTTCCTAGAGACCCTTCCCCCGGGGCAGTACGCCTTCTGGAAGGGCGCGGAGGATGCGCGCGTCGTGGAGGTCGATCTTCGCGAAACGACGGTCGAGATCCTGGGTCAGGAGATCATGACCGCCGACAAGGTGACGCTCCGGCTGAACGCCCTGGCGACGTACCGCATCGTCGATCCCCGTAAGGCGGTCAGCGAGTCGGACGACGTTCGTCAGGCGATCTACCGCGAGGCGCAGCTCGCTCTTCGTGCGGCGATCGGCGCGCGGGAACTCGATGCCGTACTGGCGGACAAGGAGTCCGTCTCGGTCGAGGCCTTCGCGGCGCTGCAGGAGCGTGCGGCGCGGCTGGGTCTCGCCGTGACGACCGTCGGGGTGCGCGATCTGATCCTGCCGGGCGACATGAAGGAGCTGATGAACAAGGTCATGGAGGCCCGCAAGGCCGCCGAGGCCAACCTCATCGTCCGCCGGGAAGAGACCGCCGCCATCCGCAGCCAGGCCAACACGGCCAAGCTGCTGGCGGACAACCCGGGCCTGATGCGGATGCGGGAACTGGAGGTCCTCGAGCGCATCGCGACGAGCGGCAAGCTCCAGATCGTCGCCGGCGAGAAGGGTCTCGCCGACCGGATCATGAACCTGATCTGACCCTAATAGAAACGCCTCGGCTGCGAGCGATCGCGGCCGAGGCGTTTTCGTTTTCTGGCGCTTCGGGATCAGTCGCCGGTCGCCGTCAGGAACGAGTCTCCCTCATCCCCGCCCTCGCTTCGGCTGCCGCGAGGCACTTCTCGCAGTACCACGGCGCCGGCGCGATCACTGGCTGGGGGCTCCGCTTGCGGCACTTGGCGCACAGGTAGCGCTTGCCTCGAACGGCGGTTCGAGGACGCAGACGTCTTCCGGACGTATCGCTTTTCTCGCCCATGGTTCGATTCCGAGTCGCTTACGTCTTCTCGCCCGGCAGGCAGAGGAGCTTCGAGTCCGTGCGGAAAAAGATGTTGCCGTTTGCGACCGCGGGCGTCGCACGGGAGGGTTGTCCCAGCGACGTCTTGCCGAGCAGTTCGAACTGGCGCCCGGCCTTCAGGACCAGCGCCTCGCCCGAGTCGTTCGCCATCAGGATCCGGTCGCCGATCAGAAGGGGCGAGCCGGAGAACTCTCCGCCGATCCGCTCCTGCCAGACGATCTCGCCCGTGGCCAGCTCCATCGCGCTGACGATCCCCTTGTCGTTGAAGAGATACATCAGCTCGTCGTCGGCGACGCTGGTCGGGACGTACGGCACAAGACCCTTCACGCGGTAGGCTTCTTCCGGCGAGTCGCCCGGCTTGATCGCGACCAGGTAGTTGCCGCCCCCGCCCGAACCGGTCGAGCCGAACAGCATCCCGCCCGCCGCGATGGGGGAGGAGACCGTCCTTTGCTCGAAGACGTCCAGATTCCACGACATTTCGCCCGTCTTCGGATCGACGGCGAACATCCCTTCCGACGTGCTCGTGCAGACCAGTTCCTTCTTGCCGCCCGCGTTCGTAACCACGCAGGGGACGCTGTAGGAGAGCTTGCTGCTCTCGCAGGGAAGGCGCCACAGCTCGGTCCCCTTCGCCGCGTCGAAAGCGAACAGAAAGCTCTTCCCCGGTTCGACGCCCGCGGGAAGCTGCTCACCCTCCTGGTTAGCGTTGAGGTAGACGACGCCGTCGTAGACCGCGGGGCTGGTGGCGAAGCCATGCTGGCTGACCCAGGGGCCGAGCGACTTCTCCCAGACCGGCTCGCCCGAGTGATCGAGCGCGATCAGCGTCGTCTCGTCGTCGCTCGACCAGGCGAAGTAGACCCGCTCCGCGTCGCAGGCCGGCGTGCAGGAGGCGAACGTATTGCGATTGTGGAGATGGTGCGGTCGCGACGCGTAGCTCTTCCGCCAGAGTTCCTTGCCGCTGTCGGCGTCGAAGCAGAGCAGGTACCGCGTGGCGTCGTCGGGGTTCGCCGACATCACGAACAGCGCCTTGCCCCACAACGTCGGCGACGAATTGCCGATCCCCGGCAGATCCGCCGTCCAGGCATAGTCTCCCGCGGCCCACTTCGCCGGAACGGTCACGCCCTCCGCGCGTCCCTGGCCGTTCGGTCCATGAAACCGGGTCCACTCCTGCCCCACGGCGACGGAGCAGAGACCGCAGGCAAGCAGCAGCGCGAAGAAGAGACGCATCGAGGCGGGCTTTCGGAGAAGCGGCGAACAGGCAGGCGGACAGACGCAACCGGACAACAGGATTCTGCCCCGCCGAGCGAGGCAATGCAACGTGCGGAATGCGGGCTGCCTTGTTCCTTTGAAGCGCCGTACCTGCGACCGCTTCAAAAAAGCTGCAGCGTCGCGTCGGCGCCGGGCTCGAAACCGGCGGCGCGGAGGCGTTCGGCGACGAGGGCGATCGCTTCGCGCATCATGGCGGGGTCGATCGCGTCGCCTTCCTCGTCGACGATCGTTCCGCCCAGGCGCTCTCCGCAGTATTCCGCGGCGCGGAGCATGGCGTCGAACGTCTCGACGGGCCGGGCGTTGCGGGGGACGGAGTAGACGAACAGGAGATCGTCGAACGCGACTCCGCCGGCGGCGATATCCTCGGGCAGAAAGTAGCCGGGCGGCGTGGACGATTCCACGCTGAAGAACGAATCGTCGCCGACGCCGGAAGGGTTCGGCCATTGGAAGCAGTCCATGTCTCCCCACTCCAGGCCCAGGCAGAGCATGGCGTCCCAGATGCGCTTCGCGTCGAACGGCTCGCCCGCGGGCGCTTCGAGCCGGAGCACGGCGATCATGTCCAGTTCGCCGAGGATCTCCACGAGCAGCCTCGATCGGTCCGCTGCGTCTTCGGGCGGACGATCGGCCGACACCGTCGCCTGGCCCAGCGCCTGCATCCCTTCGGCCAGCGCGGCGAGACGTTCCTCGTAGATTCGCCCGTCAGGGAGCGAGGCCTCCGCATCGACGACGTCGAGATAGTCGAACGCGAATTTCAGGCGATCGACCGCCGTCGGTCCTTCCGCCGAGATGAGATACGTCCAGCGCCCCGTGTCGACGTCGCGACCGAAGATGACGAAGCGTCCGAGTCGCTTGTACCGATCCTGATAAAAGATCGCGGAAACCTTTTGCGGATCGAGCGCCGGGTCGCCGGCGACTCGCGCATCGACGATCCACGAGACGGAGGGATCGGGCAGATAGTCGCGATCCTCGTCGTCGACCGGGACGATCGAGGGGAGGTCGATCGATCCCAACACGTGGAGGGCGTCCTCCGAGGGGGTCGTCGGAAGAAGGGCCGCGCGCTCTCGACTCATCGACGCGGGGATCAGTTCCAGACCGTCCGCTCCGAAGTACGCGAGATCGTCGTCGCCTTCCTCGGCTGAATCGTCCGTCATATCGGTTCCTCCGCTGACGCGCGGCTCAGTCCGCCGCGGCGCCGCTCGATTCCAGTTCCTTCGCCGCGCCGCTCTTCGCCGTCTGCCCCATCGGATCGGCGCCGAGAGTTCCGACGGACCGTTCGAGGAAGTCGGGCGCGTTCAGCTTCGCCTTCTGACGCTCGATCGATTCCTGACGGGAGTCGAGATCGAGGGGCGGACGCAGGTAGCGTTCGGCGTAGCGCCGGCGGGTCGCTTCCAGGCGCTCTTCGATCTTCCGGCAGCGTTCCAGCGCGCGGTCGCGATAGGCGACCAGACGCTCGCGGTACCAGTCGCTCGACAGCAGGGCCTCGCGCGTGAACAGGGCCCGGAATTCGGGGCTGTGGACGTCGAGGCCGTTCCACGTTCCTTCGGCCATGATCTGCACGAGCGCGGCCAGCGGCGGACAAAGCTCTTCGATCGTGCCGTCCTCGATCAGGCCCTGCGCGACGGTGCGTTGCGACTCGGCGATGTAGGCCACGCCGTCGAGGAAAGCCTCCTCGTCCTGCGATTCGGGTCGCAGCATGGCCTCGTCGAAAACCTTGTCCGGGTTGTCGAAGATACGACCGAAGAAGCGCTGCACGAACCGCTCGGTGATGCGATATCCCAGGCGGCTTACGGGGACGACGGTCTCGCCGCGTTGAACGTCCTGCAGCGGTTCGAGGTAGCCCTCGCGAATGAGGAGCGACGGCTCCCGCTCCTTCACGGAGATGCGGCACCAGACTTCCGGGATCAGCAGGCTGATGTCGTGGTCGACGCGGACGTTCGGCCCGATGTGACCCGCCGGCGTCGAGAACCCGGCCAGGCCCGTCAGCAGGTACGACACCAGCGCCGTATTCAGATCCGCCGCGACGCGCAGACAGTTGAAGGGGCTCTTCGTGAGCGCGCCTTCCGAACCGAACCCGGTCGTCGAAGGGCTCTTCCCCGTCAGCGACGCGATCAAGTCCATGAACAGCTCGGGCAGCTCCTGATAGTGAATCGGGCTGTAGACCGCGAGCTCCTTGATTCCCTTGTCCGGCTCGGGCGGGTTGTTGCGGCGACCCATCAGCACGGCGTTCACCGGCGCGACGACGGGCGCGTCGGCAGAGAGCGCCCGGTGGAGCCGCATGCCGGTCTCCGCCACGTAGTAATCGAACGGACGGACGAGGTCGGGCCGGTTCTGAAGGTATCGCGGGTTCTTGCTCGGCTTTCCGTCGACCTTCCGCGGATTGGCCGAGCAGACGACGAAGTTCGCCGTCGGATCGTCGGCCATCTCCCGCAGCAGACGCTGCATCGGCTCGCTGAAGGCGTCGAAGTCGGCGACCAGCAGGAGCATGTCGTGGACGTCGTTCTTGCTGAGCGGTTCGAAGTTGGAGACGAAGTTATCGCCCCCGGCCAGATCGGCTTCCGCCTGCTTGTCGAAGCCGCGGTGAATGGCCTCGTCGGGTCGCTGGAACAGGCGATACTCGCAGTTCACGGCCAGCTTCAGGCTCTCGCCTTCCACTCCCGGACCGACGTCGCCCAAGAGAGCCCGCGGCACGACGGTCGACGCCGTGATGTCGTCCTCCGTCTGCAACTTGAACGCGGCGGCGAAGTCCTGGCGGAGTTTGAACGTCCGCCAGGTCGTGGTCTTGAAATAGCCGACGCGGAGATACGATCCGATCAGCTTGCGATCGCGGAACTTCAGCTCGTGGCCCGGCTCGCCGTTGATGATGTCGACGCCGAACTGTTCGTGCCAGTTCTCCTCCCAGCCCGGCTCCTGAAAGCGCTTGATGACGAAGATCAGCGCCTTGATCTCGTCGGGGATGCTGCGGAGCGTCTCGTTGTATTCGTCGGTGTAGTCGGACGACGGCGTCAGCAGTTTGATGACGCTTCCCAGCGATCGGGCGGGATCGAGCAGTTTGCGGCTGGTGCGGATGCGGTAGTCGGGACTTCCCGCGGCGCCCGGCTTCCAGCGCCGCGAATAGTCGAAGTCCATCAGCCGCTTGACGTGGGCCAGGTCGGCATCGGCGTCGGTGACGAACACCGGCCCGTAGTGCATGTAGTCGGCGACCGACTTCGAAATCTCGCTCTTGCCGCCGCCGGAGACGGTGCAGGGCTTGTGGCAGAAGACGCCCTCCGCGACGGTCCCGATCAGGCGCCAGCTCGGCGCTTCGGGATGCTTCTCCATGCGGAGCTTGTAGCCGCTGGGGGTCATGTAGACCTTGCCCGGCTGCAGCGGGATCTTCCGCTGCGTGCCCTCATGATCCCACGTGATGCACTGGCCGCGCAGCGTCGCGAAGGCGTTCTCCGGAATGTAGATCAGATCGGGATAGCGCTGATCCTTGCCGTAGCCGTCGGCCTGCACCTCGATGAACGAGGCATAGTCGCGGACGACGTCCTCGAAGGTGCGACCGTTGTAGGCCCGGCTGTCGGCCTGAAACTGATCGCCCAGGCTGTAGCCGGCGAAGGCGACGGCGCCGCCTGCATGTTCTTCCTCGGCGTTCCCCATCAGGTTCGCGGCGAAGGAGATCTGCGTCTTCACTTCCTTCTTGCAGTAGCCGTAATAGTTGTCGGCGATCAGCGTGATCACCGTTCCCGACGCGTCGCGGCAGGAAATCTTGAAGGCCTGGCCCTCGTTGTAGAGTTCGCCCTCGTCGGACCAGCACATGCCGTCGCGACGCTGACGCTCGGTCGCCTCGCTCGCGCGGGGCAGGCCGAGTTCCTTCTTGGTCAGCTTCAGCAGATTCGGCGCGAGGATCACGCAGCCCGTGTGGCCCGTCCAGCGCTCGACGTCGAGCGCCGCGTCGTTCTCCGGCAGCCAGGGATCGCCCGCGTTGCCGAAGATCGATTCGACGAAGTCCAGGTTGCTGACCAGCGTGCCGGGCACGAAGAAGCGGATTTCCATCTTCCGTTCGGGCTCAACCCCGGGCACCTCGGGGCGCACGAGCGGCCGCAGGTAGAGCGAAACGAAGGTCTCCGCCTGCGTCTCCTGATTGGCCGTGAAGGGGAGGCGCAGCGAATCGTGCGAGGGGTGAAGCGCCGCCTCGAAGAGCCGGGCGAAGACCGCCTTCGGCACCGCCTTCTTGTCGCCCGGAATCGGCAGGCCGCCTTCGGCGATGTGGAAGGTTCCGACCGTGGTGCGACGATCGCTGCGGGGGTTATGCAGGACGCCGTTCTTCACGCGGTACGACTGCAGCCACTCGTTCTTGTAGTAGTCGCTGTCCACGGGAAGCGAGAGCGCGCGGGCCATCCCGTGGCGATCGAGAATCAGCGTGCGATCCGGCAGGCGCAGCGGCTCGGCCAGGTTCAGATCCGCCATGTAGGCGGCGAGGAAGCCCTCGATCCGCTGGTCGATCGCGCAGCGTTCGTCCGTCAGCAGATCGAGCTGCTGCCGATAATTCTGGACGAGCGAGCCGGCGATGTCGGCGAGTTCCTGATCGTCCCGCTCGAACGACGACGGCAGGCCGAGCGCCGAGAGTTGCAGGTTCGCGTGACGCGCCAGACGCTCGTACTCGCCGTCGAGCGCCTCGTGCGAGAGATGCGACCGATAACCGATGGCGCGTTTCGCGTCATTCATCCTGCGAATCCCCGGCAGTTACAGAGTTCAGTGGGGCAGATCGCCGCCAATGATAATGGATTTTCCGGGGCTTACGCCTGTCGCCGTCGGCGCTTTCGACGGATCTTCCCGCCGACCGCGGGGCGCTACATGCTTGAGTCTCGCCGGTCGACCGCAGAAGATAGAGCGTGAGATGGTCGCCGGAATCGGAACTGCGCCGCCTGGCTCGCAGCCTTGATTTCGTAAACATCTTTTACATAATGCACCCGCCCCCGCGAGCGTGCGCCCCTCGGGGCCGCGTTCTCCCGCCGTCGTCCGCTCATCTTCCGGCGAGAATCGTTCATGCCCCGGCTATTGCCCGAGATTTATCGTTCGACGGGAACCCGTCGCCTGCTGACGGCCTTCGCGTTCGGCGTCGCGCTGACGATCGGCTTCGGCGGCGCGACCGCGGCGTGGGGTCAGGAAGAGGACGAAGCGGCTCCGGAAGAACTGTCGGCGGTCGACTTCGGCCGCGACATCCGACCCCTCCTGGCGAAGAAGTGTCTCGCCTGTCACGGACCGGGCGATCAGGAAGGAGGCCTCGATTTCTCCTCGCGCGAAACGAGCCTCGCCGATCTCGACTCGGGCGAACATGCCATCGTTCCGGGCAAGCCGGACGAGAGCGCTCTGCTGGCTCGCGTGACCGAGGAAGACCATTCCCTGCGGATGCCGCCCGAGGGCGCGGCTCTCACGGAAGCGGAAGTCGATCTGCTGCGCCGCTGGATCGATCAGGGCGCCGAGTGGGAAGCCCACTGGGCGTTTCAGCCCCGCACGAATCCGCCCGTTCCGCAGGTGCAGCACGTCGACGCCGTCGCCTCGCCGATCGACGCCTTCCTGCTGGCGAAGCTGGAGCCCGCGGGACTGACGATGAACGAACCGGCCGACCGCCGGACGCTGATCCGCCGCATCACCTACGACCTGATCGGCCTGCCGCCGTCGAAGGCCGAGGTCGACGCGTTCGTCGCCGACGAGCGTCCCGACGCTTACGAACGGCTGGTCGACGGTCTGCTCGCGGATCCCCGCTACGGAGAACGCTGGGGTCGGCACTGGCTCGACCTGGTGCGTTACGCGGAGACGAACAGCTTCGAACGCGACGGAAAGAAGCCGCACGTCTGGAAGTATCGCGACTACGTCATCGATTCGCTGAACGCCGACAAGCCGTACGACGCCTTCGTGCGCGAGCAGCTCGCCGGCGACGAAATCGCGCCGGAGAGTCACGAGGCGCAGATCGCGACGGGCTACTACATGCTCGGCCTGTGGGATGACGAGCCCGCCGACCGAGAACAGGCCCGCTTCGACGGCCTCGACGATCTGGTCGCCGTCACGGGCCAGGCCTTTCTCGGCCTGACGGTTAACTGCGCCCGGTGTCACGACCACAAGATCGACCCGATCCCGCAGCGGGATTACTACCAGCTCGTCGCCTTCTTCCAGGACGTTCCGCGGGTGGGCGACCACCGGGCGCTCGTCGATCTTTCGTCGCCCGACGTTCAGGAAAAGTACCGCCAGCTCGATCGCGAGAAGCGCGAAGTCGAGAAGACCCTGCGGGAGATCGAGCAGTCGGGCATCGTCCGCATGTCGGCGGAAGATCAGCGCGCGACCGAAGGGCGCGATCGGGAGAAGGTCCTGAAGGAGAAGCTTCGCGATCACCTCGACGAGCAGGCGTGGAAAAACTACCGCGAACTTCGCGACCGGAAGCAGGCGCTGGAGAAGACCGAGCTTCCGCCGCGAAACGAGGCGCTTGGCATCGGCAACCCGCTGCACCAGCCGCCGCCGACGTTCGTGATGATGCGCGGCAATCCGCACTCGCCCGGAGAAGAGGAGGTCGCGCCCGGCTTCCCGACCCTGTTCAGCGCCCCCGCGCCGAAGATCGAACGTCCCGCGACCGATCGCTCCTCCGGTCGGCGCAAGGCTCTGGCGGACTGGATCGCGGAAGACGACAACCCGCTGACGTCGCGCGTGCTGGCGAATCGCCTGTGGCAGTTTCACTTCGGACGCGGCATCGTCCGTTCGTCGAACAATTTCGGCCTGCTCGGCGACGCGCCGACGCATCCCGAGCTGCTCGACTGGCTCGCCGAGCGGATCGTCGCCAGCGAATGGCGACTGAAGGACGTCCACCGCGAGATCCTTCTGTCGAACGCTTATCGCATGTCGTCCGCCGCTCAGAACGAGGCGCTGGCGAAGGATCCGCGGAACGACTTGTTCTGGCGCTTCGACATGCGGCGGCTCAGCGGCGAAGAGATCCGCGATTCGATCCTGCTGGTCTCGGACTCGCTCAACGATCGCCTGCACGGACCGAGCGTGCACCCGAAGCTGTCGAAGGAAGTCCTCGAAGGGCAGTCGCAGTTCGGCGCCGGCTGGGACCTCAACGAATCGCCGGCCAACCAGAACCGCCGGAGCGTCTACGTCCACGTAAAGCGTTCGCTGCCGGTCCCGCTGCTGGCGGTGTTCGACTTCCCGGAGACCGACGCGACCTGCGAAGCCCGCTTCATGACGACCCAGCCGCAGCAGGCGCTGGAATTGCTTAACGGCGACTTCGCCCAGGAGCAGGCCGCGATTCTCGCCGCGACGATCCGTCAGGAACTCGGCGACGCCGACCGCAAGACGCAGATCCGCGTTTTGCTCGAGCGCGTTCTCGCCCGCGAAGCCGACGCCGAAGAGATCGAACGAGTCGCCGCGCTGATGGACCGACTCAAGGCCGAGCATTCGCTGTCGGAAGAGACCGCATTCGACCTCGCCTGCCTGTATGCGTTGAACCTGAATGAGTTCGTGTTCCTGGACTGATTGCCTGTTGATCGATTCGAGTACTGAAGGACCGTCGTCGAGCGACATCATCGGCCAGCGGGGGACGGAAGTCCCCCGAGTCCGTCGATCGAGTGCAGCGACGATCGAGTTTCTTGCAGCTTGGACCGTGTCTGAAAACGCCGAACCTGAACGCTGAAGCGAGCTAGTCGACCGAATCGAAGTAGCCGTCAGGCAGTGCCTGACCTACGGAAGACTCCAGGGACTTCCGTCCCCCGCTCGCCCATGACCATAGACGAGACCGGAGAACGAAGATGACTGACCGCCGAAGCGCCGGATCGTTTTGTGGCCGAACGCGACGCGAGTTCCTGTGGGAATCGGGCGCCGCATTCACCGGCGTCGCGCTCTCGTCGATGCTGGCCCGCGACGGCTTTCTCGCGAAGCAGGCGGTCGCCGCCGACGGTCAGACGCCGCTCGGGAACCCGCTCGCCGCAGCCGCCCATCGCTTCGCCCCCAAGGCGAAGAGCGTCATCTTCCTGTTCATGTACGGCGGGCCGAGCCAGGTCGACACGTTCGACTACAAGCCCAAGCTCTACGACCTCGACGGCAAGACGATCCCGGTCAAGACCAAGGGTCGCGGCGGGGAGAAGAACGAAGGTCGCGTCGTCGGTCCGAAGTGGAGCTTCAAGCAGTACGGCGAATCCGGGCAGTGGGTCAGCGAGCTGTTTCCGCATCTCTCGCACCACGTCGACGACATCGCCTTCCTCAAGAGTATGACCGCCGACTCGCCGATCCACGGCTCGGCCATGCTCCAGATGAACTCGGGCCAGATTTTGAGCGGCCATCCGGCGCTCGGCTCCTGGATCAACTACGGGCTGGGCACCGTCAACGAGAACCTGCCCGGCTTCGTGGTCATGCTCGACCCGACCGGCGGACCGATCTCCGGCGCGAAGAACTGGTCCAGCGGCTACATGCCCGCGACGTACCAGGGCGTCGTGATGCGGTCCAAGGGCGCCCCGATCCTGAACCTGACGCCCGACGAAGCCATCGGCCGCGACGCCCAGCGGACGCTGCTCGATTCGCTGAAAGTCGCGAACGAGGAGCACCTCGCCGCGCGGGCCGACAACAGCGATCTGGCCGCCCGGATCAACAGCTACGAACTGGCGTACAAGATGCAGGCATCGGCGCCGGAAGCGGTCGACCTGACGCAGGAAGACCAAAGGACGCTCGAGATGTACGGCGTCAACCAGGAGCGGACCGCCGATTTCGGCAAGCGCTGCCTGCTCGCCCGACGCATGGTCGAGCGGGGCGTACGGTTCATCCAGCTCTACTCGGGCGGCAACCACAACGACAACAACTGGGACGCCCACGGCGACCTGAAGAAGAACCACGACTACCACGCGTTCAATACTGACCAGCCGATCGCGGCCCTGATCCAGGACCTGAAGAACCGCGGGCTGTTCGACGAGACGCTGATCGTCTGGGGCGGCGAGTTCGGTCGCCAGCCGACGGCGGAATACGCGGTCGGGACGGGACGCGATCACAACTCCTTCGGCTTCACGATGTGGATGGCGGGCGGCGGCATCAAGGGAGGCCAGAGCGTCGGCGGGACCGACGAACTGGGCGCCATCGCTGTCGACAAGCCGTTTCACGTTAAGCGGCTGCACGCCACGATCCTGCATCAGCTCGGCGTCGATCCCAATACGCTGTCCTATTTCTTCGGCGGGCTCGACCGGAAGCTGGTCGGGGTCGAAGCGACCGAGCCGATCCACGAACTGATCGCGTAGCCTCGATCGGAATCTCCCGTGTGCCATGCCCATATCGCGCAGCAGGGTGGGCATGCAGGTTCGAGTCGGAAATGCAATTCGATCCGCACGATTCGAACCGCGTTCCGACCTGGAAACGTGACGACTTCGGCCGCGACGAAACGATGAGCGATCCGGCCCCGCTCAGCATGCCCACCCTGCTTCGCGACTGCGTCGATCGCCGAACGAGCGCCCGCTGCGCTGTCGCTTCCGTTAGACTGTCTCCGTCGTTCAGGGAGCTTTACGAACCGGGGATTCGCAGGGAATCGAGCGCGGCCGATGGGGCGATTGCGTTTTTGGGTTCCCGAAGAGTACGCCCGGCGAGGCGATCTGCTCGCCCATGCCTATCTCGCGGGCGCGGAAGGGATCCCCTCGCGTCGCAAGCTCGCCTACGAAGCGCCCTATCTCGCGATCGTGCGAGAGGCGACCGACTCCTGCTACGGCAGCTTCCTGTGGGATTACGGCGGTCGTACGCCCGCGGTCCTCACCACGGCCTCCCTGCGACAACGGGAGGAGGCGTATCACCTCACGCTCGAACTGGCGCGAGGAACGCTGCATCGCCTGAAGAGCCAGATCAGCGTCTGGGATTACGTCGACGTCGACTACGGCGAACCGCCGGAACGGGAAATCGACGAAGCGGAAGAGGCGTTCCTGCTCGCCGCGGTCTCCCAGCGCGATCCGCAGGCCTGCCATGTCCATGCACAGCGCGCGCTTTCGATCGCGGCGCCGTTGCTCGATCGGGTGACGCTCGTCGCGGCGGAGAAGGCGCTCGAGAGTCGTCGACAGGACGGGCCGCTGGCCACGATGTTCGGCGTGCAACTCGACCCCTGGTCCGATTCCGAGAAGGACTGGCCGCGGATCCTCGGCGCGTTCAACTCGATCAGCGTTCCGCTCGTCTGGAACAAGGTCCAGCCCGACGAGGGCCGCCACGACTGGGCCCCGGCGCTCAAGACGCTCGACTGGGCCGCTTCGCAGGGCCTCCACGTCTGCGCGGGCCCGATCCTGCGATTCGATCGCGAGTTCCTTCCCGATTGGCTCCAGTTCTGGAACGACGACTTCTCCGCGATGCAGGCGCATATCCTGCGGTACGTGCGGGAGGCGGCGCAGGCCTGCAAGGGAAAGGTCCACTTCTGGCATGCCGTCGCCGGGGTCAACAGTCCCGGCATGCTCAAGCTCCATCCGGAACAGGCGCTGCGTCTCACCGTGGCGACGATCGACGTGCTGCGGCAGGTCGACCCCGATTCGCCGATCCTCGTTTCGTTCGACCAGCCCTTCGCCGAGTCGTTCATGCACGACGAAGCCGAACTGGCCGGCTTCCACATGGCCGAGTCGCTCGCCCATGCGGACATCGGCATCGCGGGCATCGGCATCGAACTCGATCTCGGATACCAGCCCCACGGCACGCTCCCCCGAACGTTGTGGGAGATGCACCTCCTGCTCGAACGCTGGCGCCTGACGCAGCTTCCGCTGGTCGTGCGGCTCTCCGCTCCCGAAGCCCCGGCGCCGGCAGGCGCGGGCCGCGATCGGACCGAGTTCGTCTCCCAGCCGCGCAGCGCGCTGTTCGAGGAGCTTCTTCCGGTAATCGCCGCGAAGGACTTCATCTACGGCGTCTTCTGGAAGGCTCTGTACGACCGGGACGATCCCCGCTTTCCGCGGAGCGGACTCTTTGAAGGCCCCGGGCGGCCGACGGCCCTGCTGAAGACGTTCGCCGATTTCCGGAAGCGTTGCGGCGACGGGGCGTAAGCTCGCGCCGCCGATAGCGCCGGGAATCTCGGGAGCTAGAATAACGGAGCTGCGAAAAGCCTCTTCCGGGCCGCGCGCCCGCGTCTCCTCGACCCGCCCCTCCGGGAATCCGCCATGCGATCCCTTCGTCGCCTCTTCGTTCCGATGCTTCTGGCCGCGACGGCGCCGTGCGCCGGCCTGACGTTCGCCGCCGACGAGGCGGGAGCGACCGGACAGATCGAGACCGTCGGCAAGTGGGGACCGGTCGAAAAGGTCGCCGGCGACCTGCAGTTCACCGAAGGCCCCACGCCCGACGCCGAAGGCGCGCTCTACTTCACCGACATTCCGGCCGAGCGGATCTACAAGCTCGACGGCGACAAGAAGATCGAGGTCTTCCTGCAACCTTCCGGCCACGCGAACGGCCTGATGATCGACGGCGGCGGACGGTTCTTCGCCTGCCAGATGGACGGCAAGCTCGTCCAGATCGACCCGGAAACGAAGAAGACCACGACCCTGGCCGAAGCGTACGGCGGGGCCCCGTTCAACGCACCGAACGACCTGGTCGTCGATTCGTCGGGCGGTATTTACATCACCGATCCGCGATTCCGCGCCGCGACCCCGCTGCCGCAGAAGGTCGAGGCGGTCTATTACCGTGCCGCTGACGGAACGGTGACCCGCCTGCACGAAAGCGACGACGCGCCGAACGGCGTCATCCTCTCGCCCGACGAAAAGACCCTGTACGTCGTTCCGTCGATGTCGAAGACGATGCTGGCCTTCGACGTCCAGGCGCCCGGCAAGCTCGGCCCCGCGAAGACGTTCTGCGAACTCGCGCAGCCCGACGGCGCCGATCGCGAATCGGGCGGCGACGGGCTGACCGTCGACGCGAAGGGCAATCTCTACATCACGACGAACCTCGGCCTCCAGGTCTTCTCGCCTCAGGGCGAGGCGCTCGGGATCATCTCCCTGCCCGAGCAGCCGGCCAACTGCGCCTTCGGCGGAAAGGACCTGGACGTGCTGTACGCCACGGCCCGAACGTCGGTTTATAAGATCCCGATCGAAGCGAAGGGCTGGCGCTTTCCCGGGAAGGGCGAGTGACGCCGCACCCCCGTTCGCTTTCTTCTCCTTCCGCCTGAACGATCCTGCCGATGACTGTCTCTCGAATCGCACTGCCGCTGCTCGGAGCGCTCTACCTGTTCGCCGCGATGCCTGCCTCGCGGGCGTGGGCGTCGCCGGAAGCGGACGATGACTTCGCTTACCAGGGCGAGTTCTGGGGCCAGATGACGCTTCCGGGCTTTCCGCGGGCGCTCGTCGGACTTCAGGTGATCGCCAAGGGCGACGGACAGTTCGAGGGTCGCGCGCTGCACGGCGGACTTCCGGGCGCCGGATGGACCGGCTACGAACCGCTGGAAGTGAAGGGCGCTCGCCAGGGGTCGTTCGTCTCGCTCTACGGCGTCACGCTGCGGTTCGAGGTCGAGCCGAACGCGGCGACCGCCACCGATTCGGAAGGAAACGACCTGGGTCGACTGGAACGGGTGCGGCGAACGAGCCCCACGATGGGCCTCCCGGCGCCCGCCTACGCGTCGGTTCTGTTCGCGAACGGCGAAGCCTCCGGCCTGGACAACGCCGACGTCGACGACGAGGGCCTGCTGAAGATCGGCGCCATCACGAAGGACCGCTATTCCAGCTTCCGGCTGCACGTCGAATTCCGCACGCCGTACCAGCCGGCGAACGAAGGGCAGGGACGCGGCAACAGCGGCTGCTACCTGCTGCAAAGCTACGAGGTCCAGATCCTCGATTCGTTCGGGCTGCCCGGGGCGTTCAACGAATGCGGCGCTCTCTACCGCAGCGTGCCGCCGCTGGTGAATATGTGCCTGCCGCCGCTGACCTGGCAGACCTACGACATCTTCTTCCAGGCGCCGACGTGGAACGAGGCGGGCGAGAAGGTCGAAAACGCCAGGCTGACCGTATTCCAGAACGGGCAACTGGTGCAGGACCATCTCGACGTGCCGAACAAGACCGGCGCCGGGAAGCCGGAAAGCCCCGACCTTCGCCCCATCTTGTTCCAGAACCACAAGGATCCCGTCGCGTTCCGGAACCTCTGGATCGTGCCGGGCCAGCCGAACGAGCGGGAGATCGCCGCGATCGAGCGACTTTCGTACTCGCCGATGAGCGTCGAGGCGTTCTCCCGGCTGAACTTCGCCCCGGTCTCGACGTCAGCCCAGGAAGTCCCGCCGCAACCCCCGTCCCCCTCGGACCTGAACCAGGAAACGCCGGAAGCGCCGGCGACTCCGGAAGCGGCGGCAGACCCCGCGACCGAGACAGCGCCGGCGGAAGCGACTCCGCTGGTGGTCGATCCGTCGGCGGGCCCCGCCTGCTGCGGCACGCCCCCAGCGGCCGTCGGCTGTCCCTGCGTCGTCCCGGCGACCTGCGAGCCGGCGCCGCCCGTCTGTGCCCCGACGCGGGCCAGGCACGGCTGTTTCCGGGCGTTTCGCTGCTGGAAGCGGTAGGCGCCGCCGGTTCCTGCGGCGCTTGAAGACTTTCCGGTCGAACCGCGAATTCCGGCAAGTTCGGGAAAAAACGCCGAACCGTCCCCGTGAGAACGTCGATAGCTATTTCGGAGAAGCGGAACGCGCGACCTCGTCGGACGCGGTTCCTCTCGAAAGACGCATGTTCTCGCGGAAGAGCGCCATGAAGGTTCGACAAACGCGATGGGTCGCGCCCCTTCTCGCCGGTTGCGCGGGATTGGCGTCCGTCTGTTCCATGGTCGGGTGCCAGGTCGTCGAAGGGGGGCAGATTCTGCCGAGCCCTTACTACGTCAGCGACGACGTCCAGTACTTCCCGCCCGGCCCTGAGTTCAAGCTCTCGAACGAAGCCGCGGCGATGCAGAAGTACAAGGCCGAACGCGAACTGGCTCAGCCCTAATTCGCTCGCTATCCGGGTCCGACGCGCCCTGTTCGCGGGTCGGATCTTCGGAAGTCTCGCCTCCGCGGCTCTGCTCCGTCGGACGGCGCTTTCTTCGCCGATTTTTTCGCGATTCGCGCGTCTGCGAATCGGGACTCGGCGAATAATCAAGCGTTCGCGGAAACGCCTGCGAAGGCCTTCGATCAGGGGCCGATTCCATGCCCGGAATCGCCTGATCGGGTCGTAGCCGGACGCCTCCGTCGCAGGGGCGGCGCCCTCGCCTGGGCGTCATAAAACGTCCCGTTCGTCTTGGTTCTCGGAGCAGGGGATTCGCGGGAGCGATTTCGACGTGGCAACCTTGCGCATCGGTCGAGTCGTCGTCAGTCCCGCTACCGGGAACCGCTATCAGATCGCCGAGCTGCTCGGCGAAGGCGGATACGGCAAGGCCTACCGCGCCCAGCAGATCAACCGTCGCGGCAAGGTCGTCGACGAACTCTGCCTGAAGACCACGATCGATCAGGCGAGCTGGCATCGCGAGAGCTACTTCGGCGAACTCTTCGCCCGCAATCGCCGCGTGCTGCAGGTCTACGACTCGTTCCCCATCGCTTCCTATTCCCGGGCGGCGACCGGCGGGATGATCTACTGCCTGGGGATGGAACTGGCCGAGCACGGCACGATCGCCGACTACCTGAAAAAACACGGCGAGCCCTGGCCCGAGGCCCGCGCGCTGCGCGAGATCAAGGCGCTCCTTCGGCTGCTCGATCAGCTTCACGGCGGCAACGCGACGCATCGCGACATCACGCCGATGAACATCTTCGTCTGCTCGCGGGGCGTGCTGAAGCTCGGCGACTTCGGCATCGCCCGGCACCAGATCCCGGGCAAGCCCGCGAATATCGAGGCCTTCAACCCGGCGTTCGTGACGCAGGGGATCATCGACAAGAAGCATCGCTACTGGCTGGCCGTCGACGACGTGTTCCAGATGGGCCAGCTTCTGGGCATGCTGCTTCTCGGCGAGTGCGAGAAGCCGATCACGTCGGCCATCGTCGACGCGCTGCCGTGCAGCGACGCGACCAAGCGGATCGTCCGCTGTGCGATCGGGCCCCGATCGCGACGCTTTCCCGACGCCTACGAGATGCTGAGGGCGCTCGACGGCGACGAAGGGGTCACCGAGTCGAACGTGAAAACGCTCGCCGGAAAGACCGTCGTCTTCGCCGGAGCCCTGTCGCTCTCGCGATTCGACGCCGAGGTGCTGGTGATCCAGGCCGGCGGGCACGTGTCGAAGCGGGTCAACCGGCACGTCGACCTGATCGTGCACGGCGGGTCGGCTTCCCGCTTCGCGCCCGGACGCCGAAATGCCCAGATGCATACGGCCGAGCGTCTGATCAAGTCGGGTCAGCCGATCTCCGTCATCGGCGAGAGCCAGTTCCGCCGCCTGGTGCGGGTGAATTAGGTTCGACTTCTCCCCCGCGGCTCGCTACCTACGCTATAGCCCGCACGACCCGAACGACGGGCGCGCCGCGAAGCGTGACCTAGGCTTCCCCGAAGGCGAATCGGATCCGTCGGCGCACGCGGCGCCCGGGTTTCGCCTGAGCCTGGGGGAGCGTGAGCGTGGTCCTTCCTGTCCGCCGAATCGAAGAGGAATTCTTCTTCCTGACGGGAGTGCAGCGGTTCGCAGACGCCGGCTGCATCCTGGCCGGACTCTGGATCGCCCACTCCTTCGGCACGCCGATGGCCTGGGAGCACTACGTCCTGATGGGCATGGCCGCCGTCGCGACGTTCTCCCTGGTCGGCGAACTGACGCATGCGTACCGCAGTTGGCGCGGCATCCCGGGCGAAAAGGAACTCGTCTGCCTTCTGGGCACCTGGTGCCTGACCGTCGCGGCGCTGCTGATCGTCGGCTTTCTCACGCGGTACACGCTGCTCGTGCCGCGGAGCCTGATGCTGGTCTGGACCGCGGCGACGCCTGCGCTCGCGATTCTGCTGCGAGTCAGCCTGCGGTGGACCTTCCGGTCGCTGCGGGCGCACGGGCTCAACCACCAGCGGTTCGCCATCGTCGGCGTGACGCCGCTGGGGATCCAGCTCGCCCGCAATATCGAGGCCGCGCCCGAACTGGGGCTCCAACTGGCCGGCTTCTACGACGATCGCCCGAGCGAGCGCGTCGCCGAACTGCCGCCGGAAGTCGGCAAGCGCCTGGGCGACCTCGACCAGCTCTACGCCGCCGCCCGGCGCGGCGACGTCCAGCGGATCTACATCACCTTCCCGATGCGGGCGGAAAAACGCATTCAGGAGGCGCTCGAACGGCTCGCCGATACGACGGCGTCGGTCTATATCGTGCCCGACTTCTTCGTGTTCGAGCTGCTCCACTCGCGCTGGTCGAGCGTGAACGGCCTGCCGGTCGTGAGCGTCTTCGAGAATCCGCTCTACGGCATCGACGGCGTCGTGAAGCGGGCGACCGATCTGGCACTCAGCGCGGCGCTGCTGACGGTCCTGGCGATCCCGATGGCGATCGTCGCGCTGCTGGTGAAGGTGTCGAGCCCGGGGCCGATCTTCTTCAGGCAGCGGCGCTACGGCATCGACGGCGAAGAGTTCCTGGTCTGGAAGTTCCGCACGATGCGCGTCTGCGAAGACGGGGCCGTCGTCTCGCAGGCGACGAAGGGCGACCCCCGGGTCACGAAGATCGGCGCCTTCCTGCGGAAGTCGTCGCTCGACGAACTGCCGCAGCTCTTCAACGTGTTCGACGGGACCATGTCGCTAGTCGGGCCGCGCCCCCACGCGAGCGCTCACAACGAACAGTACCGCCAGCAGATTCAGGGATATATGCTGCGGCACAAGGTGAAGCCCGGCATCACCGGGCTGGCCCAGGTGAACGGCTACCGCGGCGAGACCGACACCCTCGAAAAGATGGAGGGCCGCGTCCGCTTCGATCACCAGTACATTCGCGAGTGGAGTTGGTGGCTCGATGTGCGGATCCTGCTGCGAACGTTCTTCGTCGTGCTGAAACGCGAGAACGCTTACTGACTTTCCCGTAGGACAGGCGCCTACTCGACGTTCTGGATCATCTCGCGCATCCGCTCGATGGCCGTCTTCATCTCGATGACGTGCCGGGCGATGTCGGAGTCGTTCGCCTTGGATCCGACGGTGTTCGTCTCCCGGAACATCTCCTGGATCACGAAGTCGAGCTTGCGACCTGCGGCGGGCTCGCCGACCACTTCGGCGAACTGGTCGAGGTGACTGTCCAGCCGGACCAGTTCCTCGGAGACGTCCGCCCGTTCGGCGAACAGCGCGGTCTCCCGCACGATGTGTGCGGGTTCGATTTCGACGCCTTCGCCTGACAGAAACTGCCGCACCCGTTCCAGCAGCCGGTCGCGGTACTTTTCAGACACCCGCGGGGCGAGTTCCTTAACCGCCTGCGCTTCGCGGCGAATGACCGCGGCGTTGGCCAGCAGGTCGGCGGCCATCGCGGCGCCTTCGCGTTCCCGCATCGACTGCAGGCGATCGAGAGCTTCGCGCGTCGCCTTCTCGACCGGGGCCCAGTCGCGTTCGATATCGAACTTCTCGGCGACGTTCTCGGCAGCGACGCCGGGCAGTTGCAGCAGCGCCTCGATCCCGACGCTCGTCGTCAGATGGATCCGGTCGCAGAATTTCTCGAGCTGATCGCGATAGATCCGGAGCGTTTCCAGATCGAGCGAGTAGGCGCCGCGAGACGACTTGCGATCGACGCGCACGTCCAGATGAACGGCGCCGCGCGACAGGCGTTCCCGCGCGATCTCTTCCACCCGCGAGTCGAGGCCGTAATTCGACTCGTTCGTGCGGACCGAGACCTTCAGGAATCGGTGGTTGACGGTCCGGACTTCGCAGCGAACGGAGACCCGCTCGTTCTCGGCGAGGCCCTCGCCGTGGCCGGTCATGCTGAGCGTCACAGTCGCGGCTTTCGGGTCGCAGTCGTCGCAGGAATCGTGCGGCGGCGAGATTACGGGGTAGGAGCCGCAGCCGGGGCCGCGCCTTCGCCGATGGCGCCCTCGGTGTCGAGGCGATCGCCTTCAAGCGCTTCGTCGCCGGCGTCGCTGCGGTCCGGATCGACCGCGGCGCCGACGCCCGAGCCCGGTTCGCCCGACTCCCGCGCATCGCCGGTCGGAACCGTCAGTTCCGATTCGACTTCGCCCACGACTCCGGCGCCGGAGGTTCCGAACTGATCCGGGGCCTTCCGCAGCAGGAGCATCGTGACGCAGCAGAGGACGATCCAGAAGACGACCGCCACGATGGTGATACGGGTGAACGTATCGCCCGCCTTGGTGCCGAGGGCGCTGCTGCCCCCCATGCCGCCCAGGGCGCCGGCGAGTCCGCCTCCCCGCCCGCGCTGCACCAGCACCAGGAGGATCAGGAAGATCGACGTCACGATGAGCGTGCCGCCGAGAATCAGTTGCAGAAACGTATCCATCAGATTCCGCCGGAAACGGACGCGTAGCTGAAAGGGCTAAGTATAGGGGCAGACCTGCGTTTCCCGCAATCGCGATGGGAAACCGGTAGCAAGCCAGATTGCCTGCCGAGTCTGGCCAGGAGCGGATAGGTCGCCATGGACGGCGGAGTCGGAAATCGCGAGGATCCGCGGTCTTCTTACTCACGGAGCGACGTTTGTCTCGCAAAATGACATCGCTGGGTGCGACAGTCCTCATGCTGTTCGTGAACGCGGCGGCGTCGAATACCTACGCGGTTGAGCCGGATCCGACGTCCCGGCCTACGGTCTGGTGGGACCCGCTAGGCCTGCTCCAAGGCCGAACGAAGCCCGCGGTCCGTCGGGAAGGCGAAGGGCTGGGCCCTGCATACGAAGGCTCTGCATTCCACGGACCCGGCTACCGAAGTTCCATGTATCACGAAGGGCGCGGACCGGGCATACCGGTCGACTATTCGTACGACTACCTCGTCGATCAGCCGTAGTCGCCCTACTGCGCCGCGCGGACGATGTCGAGGAACGAATCGACCTTCAGCGCCGCGCCGCCGACGAGAGCGCCGTCGATATCGGGCTGCGAGAGCAGGGTCGCGGCGTTGTCGGCTTTCACGCTCCCGCCGTACTGGATGATCGTCGCCGACGCGACGCCGTCGCCGAACATCTCGTTCAGCAGGGCCCGGATCGCGGCGTGCGTCTCCTGAGCCTGATCCGGCGTCGCGGTCACGCCGGTGCCGATCGCCCACACCGGTTCGTAGGCGATGACGATGCTCGCCATCTGGTCGGGCGACAGCGTCGACAGGGCGCCGCGGACCTGCGTCCCGACGACGTTCATCGTGTCGCCCGACTGACGCTGCTCCAACGTTTCGCCGACGCAGACGATCGGCACGAGGCCCGCCTCCAGCACGGCGACCGTCTTCGCGCGAACGCCTTCGTCGGTCTCATTGAAGAACTGCCGGCGCTCGGAGTGGCCGAGGATGACGTACTTGCATCCCAGGTCGAGCGCCATCGCCGGGTTGATCTCGCCCGTGAAAGCGCCGTCGGCCTTCTCGATCGCGTTCTGTACGCCGACGCCCACGACCGACCCGCGCAGCGCCTCGGCGACCGCGTCGACGTAGACCGGCGCGGGGCAGACCGCGATATCGACCCCCTTCGCGAGATCTTCCGACTCGACTCCCTTGCGGATCGCATGGGCGAGCGCGACGCTCGACGCCCGGCGGAGGTTCATCTTCCAGTTGCCGGCGATGAAAGGCGTACGGTCAGGCATCGGCGAACGTTCCTCGGGAGCGAATGGATCTGTGTAGACGTGATCTTGAATCTGAGCAGAGGGTGTCAACCCTCCGAGCGTGCAGACGTCGGATGCGGCGTAGTCCGCTACGACACGGAGGGCTTACACCATCCGCTCGCCAGGGACCGACGTCACGCGAGCGAATCCCGGCTCAGTCGATCGACTTGCCCAGCAACTCGGCCAGCTTCTTCATCTGGGCGGCGATCTCGGCGTACTGCGCAGGAAGCAGGGCCTGCGCCCCGTCGGACTTGGCTTCTTCCGGGCAGTTGTGGACTTCGATATGCACCCCGTCGGCGCCGGCGGCCAGACCGGCGAGCGCACAGGGCGGGATCAGATCGGGGCGACCCGTCGCGTGGCTGGGATCGACGATGATCGGCAGGTGCGACAGGCGATGGACCTGCGGAACCGCGGCGACGTCGAACATGTTTCGCGTCGCGTTGTCGAAGCCCTTCACGCCCCGCTCGCACAGGACGACCTGCGAATTCCCCTGCGACAGGATGTATTCGGCGCACATCAGCAGGTCGGTCACCGTCGCGCTCATGCCCCGCTTGAGCAGGACCGGCTTGTTCGTCTTGCCGACCTCCTGCAGCAGGGCGAAGTTCTGCATGTTCCGCGCGCCGATCTGGATCATGTCGGCGTACTGATCGACGATTTCCACCAGCCGCGGATCGGTGACCTCCGTCACGACGGGCAACTCGTGCTTGTCGCCCACCTCGCGAAGGATTCGCAGGCCCTCTTCGCCCAGCCCCTGAAAGGCGTAGGGGCTCGTGCGGGGCTTGAACGCTCCGCCGCGGAAGATGTTGGCGCCCGCCTTCTTCACTTCGCCGGCGATCAGGTCCATCCGCTCCGGCTCTTCGACGGAGCAGGGACCGGCGATCATGGCGAGGTGCCCGCCGCCGATGCGGACCTGTTTGACCGGGTTCGCCCCCAGCTTGTGGACGCCGACGACGACCACGCTCGGCTGCGGATGGGCTTCGAGCGACGCCAGCTTATAAGGGGGCATAACCGGGATGACTTCGGTGACGCCCGGGATGGCGAGAAGCGAATCGGGGCGGGCCTTCGCCTCGTCGCCGATCAGTCCGATGATCGTACGGAACGTGCCGCGGCTCAGGTGGGCCTTGAAGCCGAGACCTTCGACGTGGTCGAGCACGTGGTCGATCTGCTGGTCGGTCGCGCCCGATTTAAGAATGAGGATCACGGCTGTCTGGTTTCGAAAAAAACGCCGGAAAGGCCTGACTCCAATGAGTCGCGTATGATAGCACAAGCGTCGAAAATGCGGGGGCGTTAGCACGTTCCCTCCCGTAGGGCAGGCGCCCCGCCTGCCGCGACGCTGGTACACGCTGAAATGGCAGGCGGGGCGCCTGCCCTACAAGAAATAACGCATCCGGCGAAGGCGGCAGCGATGGGGCGATCGATGACGCTCCCCCTGATCCTGCTCGGGGCAGGGGGGATCGCCTGCGTCTTCGCCGGGATCTCGCTCTGGCGCCGCGTTCAGCAGGCTGCCGAGCCGCGCCTGCCGATCGCGATCATCGTCGGCTCCTCGCTGGCGGAAACGCTCCACGGGCCGACCGTCGTCGGATCGTGTCACGCCTGTGGGCATCCGCTCCGTTTCGCGTTCGAGTCGCTTCCGCGATCCGGCGACGTACTGTGCCCCAACTGCGGCGCGGCGATCGATCCGGACGCCCTGGAGCCCCGACCCGCCGATCGAATCGCCGTTCGCACTCTCGCCCCGGGTCAAGCGCCGGAAATCGGTCGCCTGTACGTCTTTTCCGCTCCTGAGGGAGGCGACGCCGGACCGATCGTCAAGCGAATCGTCGCAGGGCCGGGCCGGCGGGTCTCGATCGTGCAGGGCGATCTCACCCTCGACGAAGAAATCCTGCGAAAGGATCCCCGCGACGACGCCGTTCCCCGCATTCTCGTCCATGCGGGGGAGGCGCTCTGGTCGCAAGAAACCGACGTCGACGGAACGACGTTCGCCTTTCGCCCCCTGTCGCTCTGGACCGCCGCCCCCCGTCCGACGCCCGTGCTCGACGCTCATCCAAGCCAGGCGGTCGAGCGCCGTCGGCTGAATTTCGTGCCCGACGTCAGCGCCGCGGGGCGCCTGCGATCGGACCGACCCGTCGCCGTCGCGTTCCGCTACCGCGCGGGCGAGACGACGCTCTCGCTCACCGTTTCCCCGGACGGCCGGTGGGAATTGCACCAATCAGCCGCCTCGTCGCCGATCAGCCAGGGAGCGCTCGCCGACTGGTCGAGCGACGAACGCTTCCGCTTCGGGATGCTCGATCGGCAGATCTTCCTCGTCCGGCCCGAGCGGCAGTCGATCGTCGTTCTCCTGGAGGAGGATTCGCCGCTCGCTCCGTCCGATTCGCCGCTGGAAATCGCGATTCCGGCTACGGCGACGCTCGCCGACCTGCGCGTCGAACGGGACGTTCACTATCTGTCGCCCGCTTCCGGCGAAGATTCCTGGACCGAACCGGAAGGCGCCTCGCACGCCGGCTGGTTCGCGCTCGGCGACTATCCCGCCTACTCCACCGACAGCCGACATTTCGGACGCCTCTCCGGCGACTCGCTGCTGGGCGAAGCGCTGCTGCCGCCGATCGGTTTCGATCCGACGAACTAGCTGGCGGCGCTTTGTGCTGGGTGGCGCCGGTTGTCGCAACCGGCGCGGGCGCAGCCCGTCGGAGGCCTTGGAACGAATTCGGCGCAAGCTCGCCGGCCAACTTCGAGAAAACTCTTCGACTGAACCCGGCAGCGGGGATTCTGGCGCGCCTCGGAGGCCTCCGATCCGCTGCGCGAACGCTGGTTGAGACAACCAGCGCCACCCAGTGGGCGACGATTCCCGTATCTGTTCGGCGAACTTTCGTGCCTGTCGCAAACCGCCCACTGCACTCACCCGGATGTACCCGTCCGAACCGCTCTTGCCTCGGTCGACCGCTTTCCCCGAAACTGACCGCCTTGCGAATGGAATCGCTGAAGGTAGGTCCATGGGGAATTTCGGAAGGGCGCTCAAGCTCGCGCTCCGACAACGGCTCGCCATCGCTGGCGCGGTCTTCTGTGCGCTGATGGTCGCCCTGCTCTGGGGCGTCAACATCGGGGCCATCTATCCCTTCGTGGAAGCCGTCTTCAAAGGCGATTCGCTTCACGCCTGGGCCGACAAGCAGATCGCGACAGCCGACCAGACGCTGGCCGACCTGACCGTCCGCCAGCAGGCGCTGCAATTCGAACTCGCCGCCCGCGAAGCCGATCCCGCCGCCGACGCCGCGGAAACCGCCGTCTTCCGAAACCGCGTCGAGCAACTCGCCTTCCAGGCGCAGGCGGAACTCGAACATCGCGAACGCATCGCCTCGTTGAAGCCCTGGATCCAGGCTTACCTGCCGGACGATCCGTTCCTGACGCTGGTCGCCGTGATCGGCTTCCTGATCGTCGGCACGATCGTGAAGTGCGTCTTTCTGCTCGGCAACCTGACGCTGGTCCAATACATCGGACAGTCGGCCGTGCTGGACCTGCGGAACAAGCTGTTCCGCCACGTCCTCTCCTCCGACATGCATCGCCTGAATCAGCAGCAGGGAACGGACCTCGTCAGCCGCATCAATACGGATACCGCCGCCGTCGCCGCGGGCATCTCGAACCTGTTCGGCAAGACGCTGACCGAGCCGCTGAAGATGATCGTCTGCCTGACGGGCGCGGCGCTGATCTCCTGGCGGTTGCTCGCCTTCTCGCTGATCATCTGCCCGATCTGCATGTTCCTGATGCTGCGGTTGGCCAAGTCGATCAAGCGGGCCAATCGCCGCGCGCTGGAAGAGTCGTCGCAGATGCTCTCCCGCCTGTTCCAGGCGATCAACGCCATCCTGACGGTCAAGGCCTATCGCATGGAGGGCTTCGAGCGAAGCCGCTTCCACGAATCGTCGCGGCAGTTCTTCCGGAAGGCGATGAAGATCTCGTTCTACGACGGGCTCATTCGCGTCAACAACGAGATCCTCGGCATCGGCGTAATCAGCCTCTCCGTCCTCGCGGGCGGCTACCTGGTCATCAATCGCGAGACCGAACTCTTCTGGATCCCGATGTCGGCGCGGCCGCTGGAACTGGGGGCGCTGATCGCGTTCTACGGATTCCTCATCGGCGTGAGCGATCCGATCCGCAAGCTGGCCGACGTCTACAGCCTGCTGCAGACCG
Organism: Lignipirellula cremea; assembly: GCF_056501455.1. Classification (NCBI taxonomy): domain Bacteria; kingdom Pseudomonadati; phylum Planctomycetota; class Planctomycetia; order Pirellulales; family Pirellulaceae; genus Lignipirellula; species Lignipirellula cremea. The sequence goes on along the minus strand of NZ_CM151415.1, from coordinate 938,751 downwards.
CCGCCGCGGCGAGCGACCGCGTGATGCCGATCCTGGATACGAAGCACGAACACGCCCGGATCGTCGACCCGCTGCCGATCGAGAACCGACCGGCCTATTCCGTCGAACTGCAGAACGTCACGTTCGGCTACGTTCCCGAGCGGCTGGCGCTGAAGAACGTCAGCCTGACGATCGAGCCGGGCGAGTCGGTCGCGATCGTCGGTCCCAACGGCAGCGGCAAGTCGACGCTGTTCTGGCTGCTGCTCAAGCTCTACGAGCCCAACTCCGGGCGGATCGTCTTCGACGACATTCCCTACGAACGGCTCAGCACGCGGGAGCTGCGCGGACGAATCGGCATCGTCACGCAGAAGGCCCACCTGTTCGCCGACACCGTGGCCGCGAACATCGCCTACGGCACGCCGGGCGCCTCGCGCGAGCGGATCGAAGAAGCCGCCCGACGCGCGCATGCCGACGAGTTCATCCGCGAGAAGCCGGACGGCTACGACGCCTTCATCGGGGAGCAGGGTTCCCGTCTGACCGGCGGCCAGCAGCAGCGGATCGCCCTCGCAAGGGCCATCCTGAAGAACCCGCCGCTGTTCCTGCTGGACGAGGCGACCAGCCAGATCGATCCTGAAAGCGAGTACCTGATTCACGAGTCGCTGCGGGACTTCATGAAGGGTCGCACGACGATCATGATCACCCACCGCCAGTCGACGCTGGAACTGGTGAAGAAGATCGCCGTCCTCGACGCCGGTCGCCTCGTCGACTTCGGCACGCACGCCGAACTCCTCGCCCGCTGCGACCTGTTTCGCAGGCTGTTCCAGGGCGAGTTGAAGAAGTCGGCGTAGGCGAGAAGCTCTTCCTTTCGCGTCAGTCTTCCTTCGTAGGGTGGGTCATTGACCCACCTTTCGTTGACGTCCTCGTTAGCGAGTCGTCGATGGCGGGATACAAGCGTCCGACGCGATCGACGACACGGATAGTTCGCCGGTGCGAAAGCGTCGCGCCGAAGGAAGGTGGGTCTATGACCCACCCTACGAAACTAATCCTCCTGGCCTGAAGCGTCCCTTCGCTTCCGCGCGGCGATCCAGTGTGCGACGAAGCGGCGGAAGTAGACGGCTCCTGCTCCGAGCGCCACGGCGAACAAGGCGTCGATCACGATTCCGCCCGGTAGCCAGCCGGCGGATTCTTCGCCGGGCTTCCATCGCCGGATCGGAGCGGGCCAGCCGATGACCTGCGATCGGTCGAGCGTCATCTGAAACGAGCCCTCTTTCTCGAACCGCATCGGCTCGACGCGGACGAACGCGTTCGCCAGGGAGAGCAGCGAGGCGACGAGCATCAACAGGACGGCGTCGACAATGTCGAACCGAAAGTCGGAATCTTCGCGTTCCTGCGACATGCCGGCCTCATCCGAACGAAGGCGGGTCGTCGACCGCCTGCAAATCTGCATTCGCTTAGAATCGGTTCGTGGCGCCGATCGAACGCATACAGCAGCTTCCCATGTTCGCGTGGATTAGATCCCTTTTCGACGGAGCGGTTCAACCGTCCCTCGCATCGTTCCGCGAAGCGATCGCCGACCCGGTTTCTTTTCTGGAAACCAAGGGTGTCGTTCTGAAACGCGTCGTCGGGTCGCTCGAGCTGCCATCGGGCGTCGCTCTGCTGCTGGATCCCTGTTCCGACGGCGTCGTCGAAGTGTCCGGATTCGTCGAGCGACGCGCGACGGTCATCGTCGAGGAGTTCCAAGATCCCGTCGAGGATCTGCGCAATCCGAACTTCAACTTCTTGCTCCGCAGGATCGAACTGGTTTTCGACGCGGACGCCTCGGCTGACAAAACTCGAAAGCTGGGGGCGCTCGAAATCGACTCCGCCCGGATCGCGGGGGCCGATCGCGACGACTGGAAACGCCACCGACAGGAAGTCGGACCGCTGCGAGAACTTCGGATGAACGCCCGCTTCGATCCGGACGGAAGAGTCCGTTTCGCGATCATGAAGCAATTCGGCGTCGCCTGGAGAGCGATCGACCTCCACCGACTGGTCTACGCGGCGACTCGCCCGGTCGAACAGGACGAGTATGTCGCGATGCAGCGAGTCGGCTGGATCGCCGCGGGCAACGCCCCGCCCACGGACGACGTCTATCCGAACTTCGGGCTGACGCTTGTGACGGACAGCACGTTCGATCGAATGAACGAGTTCCGCGGGGTCGGCTTCCTTCCCATCGGCGAACCGCAAGGTCCGCAGGCGTTCGTCGGACTCTCAGGAATGGGCGAAGGAACCTACGAGGTCGTCGGTCACATTGCGGAAGATCGACTGGTCCGCGTCGAGATTCGATTTCTCGCGGACGCGGACTAGAACTTCGCCCGCGCGGTATGCTACGCCCGGCATGGATGAACGACTGGCGATGTCGATGCAAGGGCGAACGAAGGGCGGACGATGAAAGACTCGATCGATCCGCGGGAGCGGGCGTGGATCGCGACGGCAAGGTGGACGGAGCTGCGCGGCGAACTGCTCGCCAACGGCATCCGACTCGCCGGCGCGGGAGGCTTCTACGCGATCCACCTCCTCGACTACTACGTCTGGTCGACGCCGACCCAGGCGGACGCGGACTTTCATCGCCGGGCGACGCTGATCGCGGTCGTCGCGGTCGCGCTCGGCGCCGTCGTGATGCTCCTGCTGCGAAAGCAGTTCTTCCCGGCCTGGCTGAAGTACGTCTCCACCGGCGTCGATCTGCTGCTGATCACGTTTCTGGCCGCGTTCGGCAGCAAGCTGGGCAGCCCGATCGTCTACGCCTACTTCGCGCTCGTCGGCGTCGCGGCGATCCGCATGCGACCCGGTTTGATCACCTTCGCGACGCTCGGCGGCGCGGCCGGGATGTTCGCTCTGTTCACCCTGCGAAGCGTCGATTTCCAGGGCGCCCCGGTTCCAGCCTATCGGACGGTCGATATCGCCGGGATGGTTCTCGCGCTCGGCCTTCTGGGCGCCGCGCTGGGTCAGACCGTTCGCCAGGCGAAGCGGGTCTGCCGGGAGTACGCGGCGCGGGCCGCGCTGATCGAAGGGATCGACGGCGTCTCGCACGAATCGGACGCCGATCGCGAAGCGCGAGCCGTCGCCGCGGCTCCGGAAGGGGAGGGCCGGGCATGACGCCGACTTCCGTTCCCCCGCTGAAGAAACAGTGCCCCTACTGCCAGGCCGGCAACCATCCCGACGCCGCGCAGTGCTGGCTCTGCTACGCGCCGCTGCCGAAGAGCGAGGGGGGGATCACGTTCATTCCGCCGCCTCAGCCGGTAGCGGACTCGTCGCACCACCGCTTCTTCGAGATCTACTTCGCCGTACTCTTCTTCCTCGCGCTCGGCGCGATGCTCGTCGTCGTCGTGGGGGCGTTCCTTGCCGATCCTTCGCTCGGCATGGTGGCGTTCGTCGCGATCGCCCCGGTCGTGCTGGTCAGCGGCATCACGATGGCGATTCGCTACAGTTCCACCGGCAAGGTCGATTACCTCCGCGGCGTCCTCGCGATGGCGATCACCGTGATCGTCACCGTCGGCATCGCCGCGATCCTGATCGTCGTCGGCGTCGTGCTGCTGTTCGTCGCCTGCCTGCAGATGCTGGGGCAGTGAGCCGCTTGGCCGGGTCTTGCAACGAGAGAATCGAATGACTCTGCCGCTTCGCGACTACAACTATCTCGGCACGACGAAGAGCCTCTGCCCCGAGTGTCTCGGCCTCGTCGACGCGAAGATCATCGAGCGCGGCGGTCGCGTCTATTTCCGCAAGAACTGCCCTACGCACGGCAGGCGGGAGGACTTCGTCTGCTCCGATGTTCGCTTCTACGACCGCCTGGAATACTCCACGCCGGCGAAGCTTCCCCGCTCGATCGGAACCGAGGCGAAGAAGGGCTGCCCCTACGATTGCGGCCTGTGCGAAGAGCACGAACAGCACACCTGCATCGCGCTCGTCGAACTGACCGAGAGCTGCAACCTCGAATGCCCGATGTGCTTTGCCGCCAGCGCCCCAGGCGGCAAGCATCGCACCGTCGAAGAGTGCAAACGGGCCATCGACCGCTTCGTCGAAATCGAAGGCCACGCCGAGACGCTGCAGCTCTCCGGCGGCGAACCGACGATTCATCCGCAGTTCGCGGAGATATTGGACTACGCCGTCGCGCAGCCCATCGACTACGTCACGATCAACACCAACGGCATCCGCTTCGCGAAGGATCCGGAACTACTCGCCCGCGTCGCGGCGCATCGCGACCGGGTAGAAGCCTTCTTCCAGTTCGACGGCTTCGACGACGACGTCTCCCGCACCCTTCGCGGCGAAGCGCTGACCGATCTGAAACTTCGCGCGCTCGAGAAGCTGGGCGAGGCGGGCATCCACGTCACGTTGGCCGTGACGCTGCAGGGGGGCGTGAACGACGATCAGGTGGGCCGCATCGTCGAATTCGCGGGCAAGCGACCCTGGATCACCGGCATCAACTTCCAGCCGGCGACCTACTCCGGCAGGCACGTGCTGCCCGAGACGCTGGAGCGTCGCGTCACTTTTCCTGACGTGATCAAGGGGATCGCGTCGCAGACGAACGGCCTGTTCCGGGAAGAGGACTTCATGCCCCTTCCCTGCGCGCATCCCAATTGCCACTCGCTGAGCTTCGCCTATCGCAGCGGCGGCAAGCTCTTCCCGCTGATGCGGTTCTTCGACGCGAAGAACAACTACGACCTGCTCGCCAACGGGATCACCTTCACCCGTCCGCGAGCCAGGGCCGTCGCGCTCGCCTATCTCGGACGCATGGGGTGCTGTTCGGGCGGCGACTGCGGCGGGTCGTCAGCGAACGGCGGCGAGGCGGATTCGCTCGTGTCGCTCTCGAACGGAAGCGAGTCGAAGCCGACGCTGCCTTTCGGCATGGACCCGGGCAACCTCGACCCGACGGCGATCGAGTTCTTCGCCCGCGCGATCAATGAAGAGCTCGGCGCGCGGGACCTGCTGCGGATCACGATCACGTCGTTTCTGGACGCCTACACGTTCGACATTCGCCGCCTGATGCGTTGCTGCACGCATCACGTCCTGCCCAGCGGCCACGTCATTCCGTTCTGCGCCTACAACGTCCTCTACCGCAATGGCCACGTCGCGCTGCCGGAGTTGACGATTCGCGAGACGACCGCGGCGCTCCCATCCTCCTGAGCGGAGGACGTAAGTCCTCCGAGGTTTCCGCGCAACGGTCGATTCGGCCACGGAGGGCTCACACCCTCCGCTCGCCGACAAGCGTCTCACTCCTCGTAGTTCGGCCCGTCGTCCTTCGCGTGCTGCTCGCTCGCACGTTCGGCGTCACCGGCGAGGGGCGCTCGCGTCAAGTCGACGTCGCCCGACGATCCGTCGACCATGACGTCCGCGGAGCGAGGGCGCTCGCTGGAGCAGAGCCTCGCGAGCGCATCGATCGCGGCCAAATCGAGCGCCGGGGCGAGGCCGCGGAGGTCGAAGATCAGCCACTCGCCTTCGCTCGCCAGGTACAGGGCAGGGCGCCCCAGCGTGAGCCGCGCGCGAACGTCGGCGACGGACATCGATTCGGGTCGGATCGCGACAGCGACGGAATCGACGGCCTGCGAGGCGACGTTCCGCGAACGCAGGAAGGCCTCCGTCTGGCGGATCTCGGTCTCGGCGACCCAGTTCATGGCCGCGATCTGCGGCGCCAACCGCTGCGCCCGATGAGCCAGGTTCTCCTTCGACGTCGACAGCAGCGAAAGAATCTCCACCCGCTCGTCGGTCTGCGGCGAAGCGTGGGCGAGCAGGATCCGTTCGAGCAGCACGCCGGTCAGCGGCGAGAGCCTGCCGACGGAGTAGGCCATCTGTTTCTCGATCGGTTCGATCGCCGCCGTCGTGCCGACGACGATACCGCACGGCGGTCCCCCGAGCAGCCCGTCGCCGCGCAGCAGGACCAGGTCCGCGCCCTGTTCCAGACAGGCTTCGACGCTCGGCTCGTTCCAGTTCGCCAGCTCCTCCCGCAAGTTCAGCGCGCCGACGCCCAGCGAGACGAGCAGCTTCCCGCCTCGCTCATGCACGGCGTCAGCCAGTTCCTGAACCGTCGGCGAACCGCTCGATCCCCGGACCTCCGCATTGGCGGGAAAGTGCTTCCAGATCCAGACGTTCCCGCCGGAGGCCAGATCGTAGGCCTCGATCCCGCAGGACTCGATCGAGCCGCAGGCGTCCATCCGCACGCCCGCTTCCTTGGCCAGATCGACCCACGTCCCGGCAGGCGACCGGCGTTCGAGATCGCGGAGGGCCGTCTTCACCGTCGCTCCGCCCGCAGCGAACGCCCGGCAGATCGCGAACGCCGCGAGCGCTTCGTTTTCGAAGAAGAGCGCGGCCTGCCCTCCGACGAGCGACGTCAGGTTGGCCTCCAGTTCCCGGTGAGCGCCTCGCGTCCGGTCGTTCGCCCCGAAACCGTATTGCCGCTCGAACGCTCCGACGACGGCGCCTGCCGTGGGGCCGAGCGGCGAAAGGAGGCTCTCCTCAGGCAGCAGCACGCCGGTGCCGTTGATGGCGGGCCGCAGCGCCGCGGGCGGCTTTTGCAGCAGCCAGGCGGCGACTTTCTCCGCCAGTTCCGCCGGGGCAGGGGGGGTCCAGTCCTTCGACCGGCCGGCGACCTCGGTCTGCATTCGCTCCCAGAAGGTCCGCATCCCGCTGGCGACGACCGTCGGCTGAAACCGCTGCAACAGGCCCTGAATCGCGGGCGCGTCGAGCATTTCGTAGACGTTCGGAATGTTCGGAAAGCGGCGTTGCATGGCGATGTCTCAGGTCGTAACGGAAGCTTGCGACCCCGCAGGCGGGTCCTGCTTTTAATCTACCTGCCCGGCAGAGTCTCGCCGACCGCTTCCGCCCCCCTAACCGTGAAGTAGACTTAGATCGCGCCCCGCGCTCGCGTTTTTCCTCTCTCCTTTCGCGTCGCCGCCGTGCCCGAATCCCTCGGCATCCTGGAAACGTCCGGTTTTTCCCCGGCGATGGTCGCGCTCGACGCGATGGAGAAGGGCGCGAACATTCGCGTCCTGCAGGTCGAGCTGAACGACTTCCTCGGAACGGTCGTCAAGATCGTCGGAGGGGTCGAAAGCGTCCAGGCGGCGCTGGAGATCGGCAAAGCGGTCGCCGAAAAGATGCAGGGCAAGCCGATCGTCACGACGCTTTCGGCGCCCGATCCGCAGGTCGCCCTGCTCGCCGACGGTCCCGTCGAATACAACCCGCTGATTCAGCAGAACGTCGTTCACCTTCCCCGTTCGTTCGGAGCGTCCGCACCGATGGCCGAGCTTCCCTCCGCCCTGGGCTTCATCGAGACCCAGGGATTCACCGCCGTCTTCGACGCGATCGATCGCGCCTGCAAAGCCGCGCCTGTCGAAGTCGTCTGCAAGGAAAAGCTGGGCGGCGGCTACGTGACGGTCATCGTCTCCGGCGACGTCGCCGCGGTGAAAGCCGCCGTCGATGCCGCCCAGACGAACGTCGCTTCCCTCGGAAAGCTGATCGCCGCACATGTCGTCACGCGACCGAGCGCCGGCGTGATGAGCCTGCTTCCCATCGCGCCTGCGAAGTAGGCGTTCGCACTGCCCGTTGTCGGCGAGCGGGGGATGTAAATTCCCTGAGTTCGTCGATCGAGCGCAGCGAAGTTCGAGCGACCGTATCTCGCGTTCGCACGGGAAGCATTCCGCGTTCGCGACCGAAGATCGCGAACTGGACTCGGGGGATTTACATCCCCCGCTCGCCCGTGGAAGCGAGCTTGGCAACCGTCGCAGCGGCGACCTCCTTCTCGCTCGCGAACGCTTCGCGAAGGAGCAACGCGGGAAAGCGCCAGGCGTCGTAGGCGTAGCGCTTGCCGAGGCGTCCGGGTTCCTGCGAGATGCGGTGGAGCCACTCGATCCCGCAGCGCTGCATCCACTTCGGCGCCCGCTGACGTTCGCCGGCGAGAAAGTCGATCACCGCGCCGATGCCGAGCGCCGCCTTCGCGTGAATCCGCTCGCGATGGCGGTGAATCCAGAGTTCCTGCTTCGGCGCTCCCAGTCCGACCAGCAGCAAGTCAGGCGACGCCTGTTCGATCGCGCTCAGCAGGCGATCGTTCTCCGCATCGCTCTTGTCGAACCCGATCGGCGGACTCTCGACGCCGACGACGCGGACATGCTTCCAGCGCTTCGCGATCGCTTCGGCCGCCCGCGCACCGACGCCCGGCGCGGCGCCCAGCAGGAAGACGGTCAGTTCGTTTCCGCGACGATCGGCGTCGTCGAACAGCCGCGGCACGAGGTCCGATCCAGCGACGCGTTCCGGCAGCGGCTTCCTGAGCAGTCGCGACGCCCAGATCAACGGCTGGCCGTCGGCGATCGTCAGCGAGGCCTCGGCGTAGGCCGCCCGCAGGTCGTCCCGATCCTGAAACAGGACGGCATGATCGAGGTTCGGCGTAACGACGTACCGCAACTGCACGAACGGCTCGTCGATCCAGGATCGCACCCGCGCGACCGCCTCCGGCATGCGGAGCGAATCGATCTTCATGCCGAAGAGCTGGATCGTTTTCATCGGTAGCGGCTCGATCGATGCAAAGAGTCAGGTCGTCGATCGTTCCGTCGCACGACGGGCCCGTACGAGCAACGCCTCGACCTCCGAAGCGCTGGTCGGCAGGCTGACGACCGGCGATGCGGCAGAAGGGGCGCTCCCCTTCGCCTGCGTCGCTCGCATGGCGTACAGGCCGCTGGTCATGCCGGCGACGGCGTAGATCAGCGAGTTATCGAACGTGGTGAACGTGATTTCGTGGCCGGTCATCTGCCAGAACGCCGCGGCGAGCGTCCCGACGCAGAGCAGGCCCTGCGCCCGCACCCAGCCTTCGCGATCGCGCGATAGTTTCACTCCGGCATAGGCCCAGCCGATCAGCGTCGCCGTAAACGGGATGAAGCCGACGAGGCCGGTCTCCGTAAGTACGGCGAGGAACGTGTTGTGATGGACGTAGGGGCGGATCGATTCCAGATCGAGATCGACGCTCCGGTCGCCCAGGTAGGGGAGCTTCTCGCTGGCGAACTGTCCGAATCCGAAGCCCAGGATCGGACTGTCGAGGAACATCTTCCAGGAGACGTACGCGAAGCTGCCGCGCATGTCGGCGCTCTTCTTCGTATCGGCGGCGGAGTGCTCGCGCTTCATGCTGAGGATGGCGTCGGACTTCATCGCCACGACGCCCAGGCCGCCCAGGATCGCCGTTCCCAGCACGACCGCCCGGACCTTGCCGCGCGTCGCGAGCATGAAATAGACGAGCAGCGCGGACGCCGCTCCCAGCCAGACCGATCGCGTCTTCGTGAAGTAGACGGCGGCCGCGAACAGGGGCTGAAGCAGCCAGAGCGACGCGCTCGCCATGCCCATCAGGCGATCCTTCAGGATCCATGCCGCGGCCAGGCAACTGGCCAGGTACATGCCGTAGCTGACCGATTGAATCATCGGTCCCCGGGCGCGACCGAAGTGCAGGCCGATCTCCGGATTCGCGATGTACTTCGGAAACACGGCCCACCACTGGCCCTGGGCCTCCATGATGCCCGTGATCGCCAGGTAGACGCCGAACAGGGTCAGCGTCCACAAGCCGATCGTGATCTCTTTCGCACGCAACGGCGCCGAACGGACGACGACGTACAGGAACGTCGGGATCAGGTAGCCGTTGATGAAGTGCTGCGGAATCGCGGGCGTGCCGGGTAGCGCATTGCGGAAATCGTGCGCGATCATGCTCACGAAGACGACGCCGATGAACGCCGCGAAGCAGCCGTCGATCCACGTCACGGGCTTGAAGTCGAGCTTGTCGAGCTTCCAGTGCACGACGAACGCCGCCGCAAGCGCGACCAGGTAGAACCGGTCGAGCGAGAGCGTCGTCGGCCCGAGATCGATCTGCCAGAAGTACGTGCCGAAGCAGCACGTCAGCGGCAGGTAGGCCATGCAGCCGGCCACGAGATTGCCGCGGACCAGGAGGACGAGCCCCCAGATCAAGCCGACGATCCCGGCAGCGAGCAGCAGGAATTCCATGAGCGAACGATCGGCGACGCCTCCTCGCGCGAGAGCGCAAAGGAGGCGAGCGAGAATCGGAATCGAAGCAGGCGATGAATCGCTTACGGGCGCTTGGGCCGTCGCTTCGACAGCGTGACGAACGCCTGCCGCAACGATAGCTTTCGCTTCGGGTGCATCCCGGGATAAACACGCGCGGGATAAGTCGGCGGACGATACGACGTCGCCGGGATGGAAGCCTGCTCCTGTCGCTCCGGCTGGTCCGTCGATTCGGTCTCGGTCGATTCATCCGAAGGTACGGAAGATTCTGAAGCTTCCGGATCTGCCGGCGTCTGGAAGAAGTCCGCGTCGTCGGACGCCTCCTCAGGAATCGAGACATCGTTCGAATAAAGATCCGGCAGCGGCCCCCAGCCCGACAGATCGACGCCGTGGGCTCGACCCATCGTCGCCTCAGGCAGCCGCAGTTCGTCATACCCCTGGCGGTTCAAGGTCGCGATGTCGATCGCTTCCTCTTCGAGCCACTCCGCCGCGGCGTCGGAAGAGCGCTCCTGCGCGGAGGCGATCGCTTCCGAAAGCGTCTCTTCGCCGGTCGTCGTCGGGGCGACCTCCGCATGGCCTTCCGCCAGCGACGTCAGTCGTTGGAACTCGTCGCGCGAGACGCGGACGAACTCCTCGCCAGACGGTTCGACCTCGCTCAGCGTCGCAGTCATCGAGTCAGGCCGCGCGACCGTTTCGTGCGAAGCGCTCAGCATCGAGGCTTCGCTTTCCTGCGACACGAACCGCCAGGGGACGCTCAGCGCCAGGCATCCCAGGCCGGCGAACGCTCCGGCGAGGATCGACAGCACGGCGATCGTCGTACGACCGGGGGGCAGGGGACGACCGCCCGTCGTGGGCGAACCGATGAAGGTCAGCACGCTCGTCGCCTCGGCTGCCGCGTACTGCGAGCGGGCGTCGATCAGATCGTGGATCGCTTCGCTCAGAAGCTCGCTCTGCTTTTCGGTCTCCAGCGAGAGATTGCCGTACTTCGCCCGAAGCCCGGCCACCCGGCTCATCCGCGTTTCCAGGTCGAGGCGCTGCTCGTCGAGCGACTGGATCGCGATCCCCGAAAGATCGAGTTCCGCCTGAAGGCCCGCCTTGGAAGTCGCGATCTCGCCGCGGATCTGCGACTTGATCTCGTCCAGTTCGATCATCACGGACTGCACCAGCGGGTGGCGCTCGGTCATACGGCTGGTCGCTTCGGCGACGCGCAGCTTCGCGGCGACGAGACCGTCCTTCAACTGACGCAGCGTCGGAACGGAATCTAATAGCTGATTCGGCGCGGCGACCAGCGAGACCGGATCGTTCTCCGCCTCGGTCAGCATTTCGAGCAGCTTCTTGCCGCTGGCCTGCTTGAGCGTCGCCTGCCGCAGCTCGGTCTTCACGCCCACGAGACTATGCCGCAGGTTGCTCTCGCCCGCGCCCGCTTCGTTCAGCAGTCGCAGCTCGCCGAGATCGCCGCCGACCTCCGCTTCGATCGTCGACAGACGTTCCGTCGTGCCGTCGAGTTCGGACCGCGCGACGACGACGCGCTGATCGAGTTCATCGATCAGGCTCTGGGCCTTGGCCCGTCGCAGCGCCTGAAGCTGGCGCTCGGTCTCCTTGCAGATCGCCTCGTTCAGGGCGAGCGCCCGTTCGCGGGAATCGGCGTCGGCACGCACGAAGATCAGCTCAGTCTTGCCGAACTCGACCCCCTTCGGCGCCTCGATGGCGATCGATTCCTGCGCCTCGCGAATCTGATCCGGGTTGGGCCAGTCTTTCGCTGACTCGCCTTCCGCCGGGCCGATCGCCCGCAGCGCCGCGGCGACGACCAGTTCGCTTTTGGCGAGTTCCTGGATCGTCTCCTGGGCCGTCTTCATCGAGTCGAGCGTCGCGAACTTACCCAGCCGGTCCCGGCTGCCGATCGCTTCGTCGCGAATCTGCACCGCCCAGGAGGCTTGCCAGGTCTCCGGACCGAACGCCGCGAACGCCAGTCCCGCGCAGGCGATGATCGCCGCGGGGATGAACGCCCTGCGCGGGTGTGCCTTGACGATGCGATACGCGTCCGCGATCGGGCGGGAGGCTCGGATAGGGAAGCTCATGGCGCAGCGGCTCCAGTCGCAGGAAAGCTCGGAGCCGACTTACCTTCGCAAAGAGAGCGCCGCGACCCGGATCCGCCGCCTGCGACCCGCTCGTACGAGGGACGCCGGGAGCGCCTTAACGCTTTCGCCGTCAGCGCTTACGCATCGCCGCACGCTCCGTTCGGGCGTGGCGCCGCCGCAACGTCCCGAAAAACGCCTCGTGGCGAAGAGACGACGCGCGTGGCGACTTCGCATCACGCGGTCGAGGGACAGAGACTTTTCGCAACGTCGCCGCGCCACGCGTTTGCCCCGGTGCGATTCATGACCCAAGTTTGTGCGGCATTTCCGCGACTGATACCGGATGCCGACTCGCACGAATCGATGGGTTGATCGAAGGGGTTCGGGTGCCACTGGCTCCGCCAGTGCCGAATCTGGATCGATCATCCAACTTTGACGACCGGGACATCGGGGCCGGCACTGGCATAGCCAGTGGCACCCCTCGTGAATTCGTCGCTCTGCGCATTTCGGTCACTACTCACTGCCCCTATGATCCGCACCGCCGTCGATTCCGCGACCGTCGTTCGACGACTCGAGCCGTTCGAGTTCGCCGACCCGCGGCAGGGCTGGAACCTGCTCGCCGGGGAGACGCCGTTTCGCCGGCTGGCCTGGCTGAAGAGCTGGTTCGACGCCTACGGAGACGCCGCCGGCGTTGCGCCGTATGTCCTCGCCTGCGAGCGCGACGGCGTCACGATCGGCCTGCTTCCCTGCGTGCTCGAACGCGATCTGATCCGCGGGCGAACGCTCCGCTTTCTGGGCAGCGGCACGGTCTGCTCCGATTACCTGTCGGTCCTCTGCCGACCCGAGAACGAAGAAGTCGTCGTCGAAGCCTTCGCCGAAGAGCTGGCCTATCGTGCGGCCGGAACGGCAGGCGACCGGTTCGACGCCATCGAACTCGACGGCTTCGCCGAGAGCGATTCATCGATCAAGCTCCTTGCAGAGCGTCTTCGCGAGCGGGGCTTCGAGAGCGCGCGTCAGCCGATCGAGCGAAGCTGGCGCCTGGCGCTGCCCGAAACGTGGGAAGGCTATCTGGCGTCCCTCTCGAAGTCGCATCGCAAACAGATCCGGCGACTGACCCGCGACTGGCTGGAGACGGGGCGCTGCGTCCTGCACGAAGCGCAGGATCATGCGTCGCTCGACTCCGGCCTTGCGATCCTGTGCGATCTGCACGACCGGCGTCGCACGGCGCTCGGGCATGTGGGTCGCTTCGAAGACGCCCGCTTCGAACGGTTCATCGAGGCAGCCGCCCGAGTCGCGCTGGCCGAGAACCGACTCGGTCTCTACTGGCTCGAACTGTCCGGCGTCCCCGTCGCGGCGGAGATTCACTTTCGCAGCGACCGCGTGAGCTACGCGTACCAGTCGGGCCTCGATCCCGAAGCGCTCGACTGCGAGCCGGGGCGTCTGATCACGATCGCCCTGTTGCAGAAGTTCATCGATCAGCGGCTGGAAGCGATCGACTTCCTCCGCGGCGACGAGCCTTACAAGGCCCACTTCCGCGCCGAGCCGATCGAACTGGGACGCCTCCGCCTGTCGCCGCCGACGCTGAGCGCCCGGCTTCGCTCGCAGTTGCTGCGAACCCGCGAAGCGGCCAAGCGCTGGCTCCGTCCCGAGCCCGCGCGATCGACGCCTCCCGCGCCGGTCGAAGCGAGCGAAGAGTAAACGCGTCGAAGAAGACGACCCCCGAAACGAGCAGACGGCATGACGCTGCAAAAGTTCGACTGGCGCACGACGACGGCTGCCATGTGGCAGCGCGCCAGCATGCCGTACCGCGCGTGCCTCAACCGCCGCGACGCCGCCCGGGGCGAGCTCCCCATCCCGGCGCTGTTCTATCACCGCGTCGCCGATACGCATCCGACGCCCTGGACGATCAGCCGTACGGACTTCCAGCGCCAGATCGACTGGATGGCGAAGCGATTCGAGTTCGTGTCGCTCGACGAACTACGACGCCGCATGCAGGAGCGTTCGAGCTTTCGCGCGGCCGTCGCGATCACCTTCGACGACGGCTATCGCGAAAACCTCGACTTCGCGCTGCCGCTGCTGCTGAAGCTTCGCATCCCCGTGACGTACTTCGTCACCGCGGGCAACGTCGTCTCGGGCGAGGCCTTTCCGCACGATCGGGCGCTGGGGCTCGACCTCCCGCCGCACTCGGCGGACGAGATCGCCGATCTCGCGCGGGAAGGGGTCGAGATCGGCGTCCATACGATGACTCACCGCGATCTGGGGCAGCCGCTCTCCGGCGCGGATCTTGACGAGGAAATCGTCGGCGCCCGCGACCTGCTCGAAAGCATGACGGGCCAGTCGTTGCGTCATTTCGCGTTTCCCTTCGGCCAGCGCGAGAACCTCGGCGCCGCGGCCGTGAAGAAGGTCCAAGCGGCGGGCTACGCGAGCTGGTCGAGCGCCTTCGGCGGATACAACGTGCCGGGCCGGTCGGACGGACACCTGCTTCGCTTTCACGGCGATCCGTCGCTCGTGCGGCTTTCGAACTGGCTGACCGGCGACCCGCGCTGGCGGAACGTCCGAGCCGACGACCTGCACCTGCCGCAGGAGCGCCCATGACGCTGCTGCTGAAGGAAAGCGATCTCGAAACGGAACAGCGCGTGCTCGCCACGACGCTTTCGCTCGACCATGCGCTGGCGCATTTCTCGGAAGAGGATGCCTCGCTTCCATCAGACGACGCCGAAGGCGAAGCGCGCGGATCAAAGCCTGACGAACTGTTCGCCGTCGATTCGCTGGTGGTCGGCGTCGTCGCGATGGCCGCGATGACGGTCGTGCAGAAGGGGATCGGCTTCGTCCGCGGCATTGCGTTCGGCTGCTGGCTCGACGACGGCGAATTGGGTCGCTGGTCGCTCGCGATCAGCTTCCTGAACCTGGCCGCGCCGCTGATCGTGCTGGGACTACCCGGCACCTTCGGGCGCTACCTCGGCGAGTTCTTCGACCGGGGGCAGATGCGCGCGTTCCTGACGCGGTCGCTCGCCTTCTCCGCCGTGGCGGCCGCGATCGGGATCGGAGCCTTCCTGGCGTTCGCCGATCAGGCGAGCTGGCTCTTCTTCGGCGACGCGCAACAAAAGTCGCTCATCGTCGCGACTGCCTTCGCGCTGCTCGGCGTGCTGGCGCTGAATACCTCCAGCGAGATCTTCACGTCGCTGCGCGTGAACCGGCTCGTCAGCTCGATGCAGTTCCTGCATGCGACCGTCTTCGCCCTGCTGAGCGTCGGCTTTCTGGCGGCCGGGTACGCGAGCGCCGAACTGCTGATCGCGGTCTACGGCATCGCCGCGGCGGTGGCCGCCGTGCCGGGGATCCGACTCCTCGCGTCGCGATGGAAGCAAATTCCGACTGCGGAGGAATCGCCCGCCTGGAGTCAGGTCGGGCGCAAGCTCGCGGCCATGGCGTTCTGGATCTGGGTCGTGAACCTGCTGGCGAATCTGTTCGACGCGGCGGATCGCTACGTCCTCGTACACTTCGGCGGGCTCGGCGCCGAAGCCGCGCAAGCGCTCGTGGGCCAGTACCAGAGCAGCCTGCTCCTGCCGTCGCTGTTGATCGGAATGGGCGCCGCGTTCGGCGGAGCCATGCTGCCCCATCTGGCGCGCAGTCGCGCGGCCGGCGACATCGCCGGCGCGGGCAAGACGCTCGTCACCGCGACGAAACTGATCGTCGTGCTTTTCGTCTTCGCAGGGTTCGCCGCGCTCTGGAGCGGGCCGTTCCTGTTCGACCTGCTGTGGCGCGGAAAGTTCGCCGAGGGCGAGAACGTGCTCGGCCTCGCGCTAATGCACGGCGTCTGGCTGAGCGCGGCGTTCCTCGTGCAGAACTGGCTCTGGTGCGTCGAGAAGGCCCGCTTCGGAGCGCTCGCGTTCCTGCTCGGCCTGATCGTGAACGTGGCGCTGAACGTCGCCCTCGTCCCGAGCTTCGGCTTGCCCGGCGTCGTGATCGCGACGCTCGCCGGCGACGCGGTCGCGCTGCTCGTGCTGCTGCTCGTGAACCGACTTTACGGACTCAAGACGCCGCTCGCGCTCTGGCTCGCGCTGCTGCTCCCCCTGACGCTCGCTGCGGGACCGGTCAACGGAACGGCGATCTTCGGCCTGGCGCTCGCGGCGTGTCTGCTGCGGGGCGTCCTGATCCTGCCGGAGGAACTGCAGCAGGTGCGGGAGCTCTTCGCCGAGACGCTCGCACGATTCCGATCCCCGTCCACGCCCTCCGCCTGACGTCCGTTCAACTGAGGCTCGCCATGAGCGTTCTCGAAGCTCCCGCGCAGGTCGACTGCGAAATCGAATCCGTCGCGACCCGCCGTCCGTCGTCGTCGCTCCGGAAGAGCGATCCGCTCGCAACTCGTCCGCTGCGCGTCGCGTTCCTCGCGACGAGCCTGCCGGTCGGCGGCGCCGAGACGCTGCTCGCGGCGATGATGCGCGGCTTCGATCCGGCGACGATCCGTCCCGAGGTCGTCTGCCTGAAGGAGCCCGGGCCGCTGGGCGACGTCCTGGCGAAAGAGTTCCCCGTTCACTCCGGCTTCCTGAACAGCAAATACGACCTCCGCGTGCTGTCGCGACTGAAGCGACTGTTTCAGGAGCGTCGCATCGACGCCGTCGTGACGGTCGGCGCCGGCGACAAGATGTTCTGGGGTCGCATCGCCGCCCGGATGGCAGGCGTTCCCGTCGTGCTGTCGGCGCTCCATTCGACCGGCTGGCCGGACGGCGTCGGCAGACTCAACCGTCTCCTCACGCCCTGGACCGACGGCTTCATCGGCGTCGCCAAGGCTCATGGGCGACACCTGATCGACGGCGAAGGCTTTCCGCAATCGAAGGTCTTCGTCATTCCGAACGGCGTCGACGTCGACCGGTTTCGACCGCATCCCGAAGTTCGTACCCGGATGCGACGGGAACTCGGCTTCGACGAGGCGGCCCTGGTCATCGGGGTGGTCGCGGCGCTGCGACCGGAGAAGCATCTGACGATGTTCCTGGAGGCCGCGCATCGGGTCAGCCAGCGCGTCGACCGTGCCCGGTTCGTGATCGTAGGCGACGGACCCGAGCGCGCGGAGCTGGAACGTAAGGCGAGCGAACTGGGCATCGCCGATCGCGTTCGCTTCCTCGGTTCGCGGAGCGATATCCACGAGATCCTGCCGGCGTTCGATCTCTTTTCGCTCACGTCGAAGAACGAGGCGAACCCGATCTCCATCCTGGAAGCGTTCGCCTGCGGCACGCCGGTCGCCGCGCCCGACGTCGGTTCGATCCACGAATCGGTCGTCGACGGCGAGACGGGAAAGCTCTTCCCGGCGCTCGACGTCGACGCGGCGACGGCGGCCTGGCTGTCGATCCTGGAGAACGACGAACTCCGCCGAGCGATGGGGGCAGAGGCCCGCCGCCGCGTGACCGAACGCTGGTCGATTCAGGCGACCGTCGGCGGCTACGAACGGTTGATCGTCGAGACCTGGATTCGCAAGCAGGAATCGGGGTGCGAGCGAAGCCGCTCGATGCGTTAGACTCGGGGTTGCACCCTGATTCTTTCGCCGCCTCTCGGGACAAGTTCGACCTCCCCATGATCGACGCCCGAGGGCAGGACGGAACGGCGCTGCGGGACTTGGAGAACCGCCTGCTGAAGTTGCAGCAGGCGGAGCCCGAAACGCCCGACGAGTTTCGCCAGACGGCTGCCGCTCTGGCAGCGCTGGAACGAGATCGCTTCCTCCAGTCCGAACGCCGCCGGACATCCCTTCCCGGCGAAGCGGAGGTCGCGGATGCGCGGCCTCGATCCGCCGACGCCTTCGAAGGGGAGGGGCTGCTCGAGGTCGCCGAACTCGCGGGCGGTCTCGAAACGTGGAGAGCCTTCTGCGAGCGCGAAGGCTTCAGCGGCCCGCATGACGAATGCCAGGAGGCGCTCCGTCGCTGGCGGTTTCGTCGCGCGGCTGCCTGGCGGGCCGAAACCGTCGCCGCGATCGACGGAGCGTCCGACGAGGACCTGTTCGAGCTGCTGCTCGATACGCTCCGCCTGGAACGGGAAACCGACCTCGAAGAAGGCGATCGGGAAGCGTCGGAGATCCTGCGAAGGACCAAGCTCGCGATTCGCGAACGGATCGAGTACCGCATCTCGGATCGTTCGCCCGGCAGCCGGCTCCTGGCGCAGTGGCGCCGCGCGACGGTCGATCGAGCCGCCGCGGCGATCGCCGACGCCGAGGAGTCGGAACTCGAACCGGCGATCCGCCATCTCGAAGCGGCCGAAGAGGACGTTCTCTGGCATCTCGACCGGGTCGAAAAGCCGTACGGCGGAGGCAGCGGGCCCTATGGCGATGGCAAGCGGCCATATGGCGGAGGAGGCAGGGCGCTGAAGCGCCGCCTGGCCACGCTGAGGGCGGAACGCGAAGAACGGACCGTGCAGCTTCGGCTGGAAAACGCCTTCGGTCGTCGAACCGTCACGTGGTTCGAACGGCTGGTGTTCGTCCTGCTGTTCGTTCTGACCGGCCTGCTGCTGGTCGAGTGGCTCGCCGATCCGACGCCGACGCAGCGCTTCTGGCTCGACGCGGCCGACCTCGCGATCTGCTCGGTCTTCCTGACGGAGTTCTTCGTGAAGTGGCGCTTCGCCGGCTGGAGCGCCTCCTGGTTCAAGCGTCACTGGCTGATCGATCTGCTGCCCGCGATCCCGGTCGGCGTGGCGCTTTCCTTCGTCGAACATGCGCAGGCGGCGAACTGGCTCCAGGCGGGGCGATGGCTGCGGCTGCTGAGGCTGTCGCAGGGGATCCGGTACCTGCGGGCCCTGTTGCCCCTGCTCAAGACGCTCCGTGCGGTCGCCTTCTTCGCGCGAGGCATCGATCGCGTCGGCCGGCGGTACGCCCGACTGATGAACCGGGACGTCATCCTCTACCCGAATCGCGACGAGATGGAGGCGGCCCTCGGCCCCTCGCCCCGGGCGGCGCTCGACGAACGCTTCTTCGAGCGGGAACTCCGGCAGGTCTGGCGCAGGGCGGTGGAGGACGCTCCGCCCGAGCTTCGGACGGAACTGGCGTCGCTGCGGGCGAAGTCTCTTGGCGAGTTGCTCGACGAGGCGATGACGCGGCACGGCGTCGCGCCCCGGTCGTCCGCTTCGATCGAAGCGCAGGAGATCACCGCGTCGCGGCTGCTGGAACGGATGGCGAGCGTCGCGCCCGAGGAACTCGATTCGCTCTTCGATCCCCGCACGGTCGCGCGAATCGCTCAGGTCGCGCGGTGCGCGTCGTACGTTCCGACGGCCTGGTTCGGCTGGGCGAGTTTCGTTCCCGCCCGCACGGCGCTGTCCGATTCGGAAGTCGCCGCGATCGCCTGCCGGAAGGCCGCGGCGACGCTGTCGAAGTGGCATGACGCAGCCTACTGGGCCGCCGACCTTCACGGAACGATTTCGCCGTCGCTGTTCATCGACCGCGTCGGCACGTTGATGGTGAAGAACTCCGTGCGACCGGCGACGCGGCTGGCGCTCTTCGGCGGAGGCTATCTGATCGTGATCGCGATCCTGCGTATCACGCCGATCGACGCGCTCACCCCGGTCGAACTCTTCCTGCGGCGCTTCGTCGGAACGACGCTGCTCGCGCTCGGCAGCGTCTGCCTGGTCGTCTTCACGATCGGCTGGTGGCTGCGGCAGATCGCCAAGGAGGCGACGGAGTTCTACGAACGTTTCGCTCAGGCGCAGTTCCTCGCCCTGACGGAAACCATCCGCGAACGCCGGCGCAAGAGCGATCTGCGTCTGCTCTACGAGCGCGTGCTGCGTGCGGAATGGAGCATCGCCGGGCCGGAGTCCGACGACGATCGCGAGCGCCGGCTCGCGCTGCTGGAACAGTCGCTCGCCTCGGCGACGCGGGAGCGACACGACGCCGCCGACGCGCTCGCGCTGGCGCGAACGGAACGTGCGGGGCTGCTCTATCGCGACTGGCTGGACGGAGGGCTGTTCGTCGACAACGACTGCCGCGTCACGGCGCAGCTCCTGGGCAACCCCTGCCTGCAGCAGTTCTACGAAATGTCGCATCGCATCCCCAAGCGGGAGCTGCGGCGACTGGAGGGCCTGGATCTTGAACGGCTGCGCGCGTTCGACGGTCCGTCGCGGTGGTTCCAGCGGATCTCGCGATCGATCTCGCACGGGCTCGCGGCGCTGCTGGCCGAGTACAACCGCCGGGCGGTTCCGCTGGACGAGATCGACCTGCTCGACGCGGAAAGCCGGGAGCGGCATCGCCGATGGGCGCTGCGGGAGGAAGAGGGCGACGAAAGCGCCTCCTCGGCGAAGCGCGCGGGCAAGCCCGACCCGGGCCGCGATCGCTACGTCACGAACGCGTTTCACGCGCTCCACTTTCTGGACGACGATCCGCTGCGCGACGAGGAGATCGCCCTGCGTTTCGGCGAGGCGACGCTCGACCGGATGCGGGCCGACCGCGTGCATCTGATCCGCACCGTTTTCGGCACGGCGCCGCTGCACGATCGACCGCGGGAAGAGCGGGTCTTCAACGCCTACCTCGCCTACCGGCGGCACGTCGAGCGTGGACGCTGGCTTTTCGCGCCGCTGCGCCTGGCGATCTGGTCGGCGCGGAAGGCGGGCGGGGGAGTGCGCTGGACGGCGCGGACGATCTGGGAGATCCGTCGTCCCGACCGAAGCTGTCGGACCCGGAGCGAACTCGCGCCCGATTTCCTCGCGGCGGTGCGAAAGATAGACCGCGTGCGGCGCCCGATCGCGCTCGCGGCGACGCGTTTGCGATCGCTCGTCGATCCGGAATATCTCGGCGCCGCGATTCCGCTGCGGGAACGTTCCGCCGGGGCGGGAACCGATCTGGACGAGGATCTCGTGTTCCTGCGTCCCGATTCGACGTTCGAGGAGGAACAGCGCGATCAGCGCCTCCGCGCGGCCGCGGATATGTCGCGGCTCGAACGCCTGATCGAAGGGGGGCTGCTCGAACGTCTGGCGGAACGGCTGGACGTCGCCGCCCCGTCGCTGAGCGCTCCGGAGTCGATCCGCACGATCGCGGTCGCCTACTACGCCGACCTGGACGGAGTGCGAGTCTTCCTCTCTTCGGCGGAGATCCTGCACGAGGCGACGGAGCGCACGCAGTTGCTGCACGCCTTCGGGCCCGTGCGGTGGAAGAACCTGCTCTTGGGGCGCGCGTTCCGCGAGTGGGCGAAGCTCCGCGACCTGGCGCCTGCCGCGCGGCGACTGGCTTGGCGCGCTGTCGTGCATGACGTCTGGGATGCAGGCGACGCCTTGCGGATTCGCGATCGACTGGGCGAGTCCGCCCGGGCGGAAGGGGAGCGGCGACTGGCCGAGCTCCTGCGGCATCCGGGGCGGGTCGACGAGTACCTGATGTCGCTGAGGACGATCCAGACTCTCGCGTTGCTCGACGTGGCGTACTATCGGCGACAGGTCTATCGCCTGGGCGCCTACGCCGAGAGCGGCCTCGACTTCAGCGACCGCCTGCGTTGGATGGGCCGCGACTGGGGCAAGTCCGATCAGGCCGCCGGGACGACGACCGGAAGGCCGCGCCGCGAATCGTCCGAGCGGGAGAGCGACCTGCGACCCGTGTGAGCGAGGCCTAAGCGGCGGCGTCTACGGAAGAGGCCGGAGACGCTCGCGGCGGCGGTCCTCTCTTCTCTTGTCGACTTCGTCGACCCCGATAGCGGAGCTATCGGGGTCGCCCAGGCGCGTCGAGCGATCGACGAAAACGGACACTTACGCCGCGGGATCTTCCTGGGATTCCGCGGGCGGCGCGGCCGGCGTCTCGCCGCCCGTCTGACGGTCGATCACCATCTGCAGATCGAACGGCTGGGGGAATGGCTCGCCCAGGTTGTCGAGCGTCCGTCCGTAGAGTTCGATGTTCTCGGACAGGTCGTCCGTCATGGTGCTGTCGAGCGTGACGGGGAACTCGGTCAGGAGCTTCTTCCAGAGCGCGAAGCCCTTTTCGAAGCCTTCCTTCGCCTCTTCCAGTCGACCGGCCTGGAAATCTTCCTTCGCGTCGAGCACGAAGTTTCGCGCGGCGATGGCGTCCGACGTCCCCTCCAGACGGGCGCGACCGAGCCAGTAGTCGAACGCGATCTGATTGCGATAGCGATCGACGTACGTGGCGTACTGCTTCAGCTTGGCGATCTGGTCGGTCAGGCGAACGGCTTCGCCCGTGCGTTTGTCGCTGGGGATCTCCGCGAAGATCAACTCCGCGTCGACCTCCAGGAAGGGCGCCGCAGCGTTCGCTTGCTCGACCTGCGTCTGGGTTCGCTCTTCGGGCGGCGTCTTCACGGCCTCGACGAAGAGCGGGTCGAGCTGCTTCGAGCGCTCCTCGACGAGACGCTCGCGCACGCCCGGCGCGAATTCGTCGAGCTTCCGTTCGAGGTCCGCGATCTGCACGCGGATCTGCTCGAGCTGGTTCAGTCGCAGGGCCTCGCCCCACGAAGAGCTCACGGGCCGATCGCCGAAGCCGAGCCACGCCGTCTCGGCCTCGCCCCAGGCGTTCTGAGCGACCTCGTCGGGCCGGAAGTCGTCTTCCAGCGCCTCGGCATGGTTCATCTTCGACATCGCCGGATTGCGATAGAAGATCAGCGGACCGTCGCCGTACAGGCGCTTGCCTCGTTCATCGACGGCCGAGACCGACCGGTCGTACCACAGCCCCGCCATCAGCCAGTTGTCGTAGCCGTAGCGGGTGTACGCGCGGTTGATGTCGATGTAGGCGGGGAAGGACTGGACGAATTCGTCGTCCGTTCGGAACAGCCGGCGGAACTGCTTGTGTTCGTCCGCACGTCCGACCTTCTGTCCCATGTACCAGCCGAGATCCTTCAGGATCAGGGGATCGTCGCGGTTGTACCGCTCGCCCACCATCAGGAAGTCGATCCCCTTCTTCACCCACGCGTAGCGCTGGCGATAGTCGTCGAATTCGACGGACGTGTTGTAGGACATGTTGTGGGCCTGGAAGTCCCACACCTTCACGAAGTTCGGCTGCAACCGGAGGATCTGGTTGTTCAGGGCCGTCATCTCGTCGAAGTCCTGGTCGATCTTGGCCTGGTTGGCCTGCGACTGCAGGACTGCGACCGCGACGCCGTGCAGACCGAGCGAGGCCAGACGCATCGCCGAGGAGGCCGGGTCGACGTCGCCCAGTTCGGACTGCGCGATGCCTTCCCGCTGCCGCATCTCGGCGAGGATGCCGCCGCCGGAGGATCGCCCCTCTTCCTGCACGACGGCGGGGCGTCCGATCACGAACAGCGGAATGAGCAGCGCCGCCGCGATCGCCAGATACACGAGCTTACGAACGAGCGAGCTGCGTTTCGGATCCATGCTCATGCAGCCACCTCGCGACTCCGCAGGAAGAAGTAGCCGAGAACGGTCAGCGTCAGCACGTAAGCCGCCGTGGCGAGCGTCTGCTGCGCGACCAGGTTCCAGGTGATGTCGTAGCCCCGCGCGACGAAGTCGGCGGTCATGAACGAATTGAAGTTGGGGACCACCTGGCAGAAGAGCCAGACGATCAGCATCGTGAAGAAGTCGAACCAGCGGATCGCCATCATCATCGCTTCGGGAATCGTATCGATGTCGATCGTCTGATTCTTCTGCATGACGATGCGGATCGCCGATTCGACCACGCCGCCGCCCGGATTCTCGCGAGCCTGGAACACGTCGCCCCAGACGCCCCCTTCGAGCCCCATCGTCGAGACGATGCGATTGAAGAACGGGGATTTCTCCCGCATGACCGTGATGATGCCGCGGAACGTGCCGAGCGTGACCATGTTCAGGGCGAAGCCCAGGATGCTCACGCAGGCGACCGCCAGGAGCGTCACCGCCGACTTCAGGAAGGTCGAGAACATCACGCAGAACGCGATGATCACCGTCGCCTGGAGGAACAGGCTCCAGTAGCCCTTCACGAAGTTCGCGAAGAACGAGCTGTCGCCCCGGCGGAGGTAAATATCCTTCGCCCCGGCGCCGAAGTATTGTTGCGGCTCTTCGCAGCGAAGCCAGATCTCCAGTTTTCCGTCGACGACCAGATCGTCGAACAGATCGAGTTCCCGCGAACCGTCTTCCGACTGAATCTTGCGGGGAATGTCGACCCGTTTGAGCTTGAACTCGGTCGACGCGAAGTCGATTTTTCGCGACTCGACGACGCTCGTGCTGGTCGCCGTCTGCGGGCGGACAAGTTGCAGCGAGCCGCGGATCGTCCGTTCGATGTCGCCCTTGATCGTGCGGAAGACGCGGATGTCCATCTCGACCGGCAGGCCGTCCGGGAACGCTTCGGGCGTGATGCCTTCGTAGGTGAAGATCGCCGCGCCGAGGGTTCCCCCTTCGACGTAGCCGCGGTAGCGCGACTCCATGCCGACGTCGATGCCCTGACCGGGATTGCCGTCGCGACCGAGGAAGCGGAGCGTGCCGTAGACCGGCTGCCTCGCTTCCAGCATCCCCTCGTGATCGCCGACCTGCATGTCGAAGACGGCGTCCTCGTTCTCGGCCAGCCGCTGCAAGCCGCGGACGGTCACCCCGGAGACGATCTCCCCGTCGCCGTCGGTCTCGAACAGTTCGCCCTGGATCGACAGGAACCCGTCGCGCTCGCGGACGGGAAGCTCGATCGAGCCGTCGAGACGCAGCGCCCGTCCCTTGCCGGTGAACTCTTCGGGCACCGTCCACTCGAAGCGGGCGGTTTCGACGGTCGCGAAACCGGCGTCGGACAGTTCGGGGCGGCTCCACGATTCGAGCGATTCGGCGCCGGGGAGGCTGCCGTCGCCCAGAGCGACCTGCACGGCGGGCGAGCCGGGGCTGCCCGACATCACCGCGACGAAGGTTTGTTCCGAGCCGCTCGCGGAATCGGCGACGGTGAACGTCCAGGCGCCGCGGACGTCGAACAGCGTCGCGATGCGATGGAAGTGCCCGTTCTCGATCTCGGTTTCGCCCTGACCCTGGCTGTCGACGGTGAAGGCGTGCAGGTGTCCGCTGGCGCGCGTCGTGACGCCGCGATAGAGATAGACGTCGCTGTTCGGGAGGCGCTGCTCGGTCAGGTCGGCGACGGTCACGCTATGTTCGTGCGACATGCCGCGGACGACGAAGATGTAGCTGATCGCGCACATCGCGATCAGCATCAGCCCGACCAGCGACGAGAAGCCGACGATCTTTCCGAGCAGGATCTCTCCCGCGCGGACCGGCTTGGTGATGACCGTGTAAATCGTCTTCGTCGCGATGTCGCTGGGCAGGCTGAACGCGCTCAGCAGCGCGGCCATGATCAGCGCGAGGTAGTTCGACGTCGTTAGCACGAACGAGATGTAGAGCTTCGCCGGTTCGTCGGCGTTCGGTTCCAGGAACCAGCCGGCGAACAGCATCACGACCACGAACAGGGCGAAGACCGCAAGAACGTAGCGCCGGATGCCCTCCATGAACGCCAGCCGGGCGATGGCCCACATCCGGCGCGGCGAAAAGTTGACGAGATCCGAGAAGGCCGTCCCGGCGATCAGCGTCAGTCGGTCGAACGCTTCGAGCGGTCCGTACCGGACGACGTTCAGCAGGGCGGCGATCGCGAAACCGATGACGATGAGCAGCGTCACCACGACGACGTAAAAGATCGCCGAGGAGACGAACCATTCGCCGAACGGAAGCACTTCGAGTTGTTCGATCATGAGCGGGGCGATCGGAACGCGGAGACCGGATCGAATGCGGACGAGACGAGAGCGGGGAAACCGGGACTACGACTGGGGCTTGTCGTCCTGTCGTTCGACCGGTTCCTCGACCCTTCGACCGGGCCGGGCCGTGCTTTCGGAAACGATCCGCAGGAACAGATCTTCCATCGTCGTGGTCGGTCGCCCGACGCTCTGCACCTGACCGCCGTGGCGGGCGATCACCGCGCGAATTTCCGCTTCAGCCGCAGGCGGAAGATCCTGGGCCGTGATCTGCGTGGCGTTCGACCGCTCGAGCAGCGAACTGACGCGGCCCAGCTCGCGCAGCTCGCCCTGGTGCAGGATCGCGATCCGGTCGCAGACGTCCTGCACGTCGTTCAGTTGGTGGCTGCACATGATGATCGTTTTGCCCTGGTCGCGGAGATTCAGGATGATGTCCTTCATCTCGCGCGTCCCCATCGGGTCGAGACCCGACGTCGGCTCGTCCAGCAGAATCAGGTCCGGATCGTTGATCAGCGCCTGCGCCAGGCCCACGCGGCGGGTCATGCCCTTCGAATACTCGCGAAGCTGACGACGCCGGGCGCGCTGCAGGTTGACCAGGTCGAGCAGGCTGTCGATCCGCTCCTTGCGGACCTTCGCCGGCATGTCGAACAGCCGTCCGTAGAAGTCCAGCGTCTGCTCGGCGCTGAGGAACTTGTAGAGGTACGACTCTTCGGGCAGGTAGCCGATCCGCTCGTTCTTCTTGACGTCCGACGCGTCCCGATCGAAGACCAGGGCGCGACCCGACGTGGGGAAGAGCAGGCCGAGCAGCAGCTTGACCGTGGTCGACTTGCCCGAGCCGTTGGGACCGAGCAGGCCGAAGATTTCGCCCTTGTAGATTTTCAGGTCGAGCCCCTTGAGCGCGGCGACCTTCACGCGACCCCAGAAGTCACGATAGATCTTCGTCAGACCGCGGGTTTCGACGATGATTTCGTCGGTGGGCGCTGCGACGGGGGAATTAGCGGGGCGCTCCTGCGTTTCGACTGACATCGAGAGTAGGCTCTAGCGGAGGAATGCAGGGACAGACGAACGGCTCGAACGAACCGACCTGAGCGAGCGGCGACGGGAAGCCCGAAAAATGAAAAGGCTGCCCGAGCGATGCCTCGCCCAGGGAATGGCCGAACCAGCGGCTCGGTCGAGGGATAAGGCCGTACCGCCATTCTACGAACGGCCAGCCGTCCCAGGTACGAGCCTGGGGTGATTCTTCATGAAACTCCCGGTGAAAACGCCGATTCTTCGGATCGTGCGGACCGCTTCGGCGCCGGAATTCGCAGGACTCTTACGCGGTGGGGAAAAGCGCCCCACCGGCGAGA
Source organism: Lignipirellula cremea (assembly GCF_056501455.1). Classification (NCBI taxonomy): domain Bacteria; kingdom Pseudomonadati; phylum Planctomycetota; class Planctomycetia; order Pirellulales; family Pirellulaceae; genus Lignipirellula; species Lignipirellula cremea. Next base: position 911,721 of record NZ_CM151415.1, on the reverse strand, counting down.
AGGCTGTCCGTCACGCTCCGCCGCGCGGGGCCGACGAGGCCGTAAAATAACCGGCCGAGCTCGGCCCCGGCTGCCGACTCGCTCTCGATCCGTTCCGGTTCTCGACCGCGCCCTCGATCCATGTCCAGCGTTTCGGCGACCATCAACGACTACGCCCAGGCGCTGGAGTATCTCCACCGACGGATCGACTACGAGAAGATCCCGATCTCGCTTTCGAGCAATTCGGAGTTTCGGCTCGACCGGATGAGCGCGCTCCTCGCGCCGCTCGGGGATCCGCATACGAAGTGGCCGGCGGTACACGTCGCCGGAACCAAGGGGAAGGGCTCGACCGCGACGATGATCGCGTCGATCCTGACCGCCGCCGGTCTTCGCACCGGGCTCTACACGTCCCCCCATCTGCTGCGGCTGGAGGAACGCTTCGCCGTCGACGGAGTTCCCTGCACGGCTGCGGACGTAATCGATCTCGCCCGGCGGACCGCTGCCGCGGAGGAAGTCGCCCGCGACGCCGACGGCTCGCCGCTGCAGGCGACGTTCTTCGAGGCGACGACGGCGATGGCGATGGCTCACTTCGCCGATCGCGAGGTCGACCTCGCCGTGCTGGAAGTCGGACTGGGGGGACGCCTCGATTCGACGAACGTATGCCAGCCGGCAGTCTGCGTCATTTCGTCGATCGGCTTCGATCACATGAAGCAGCTCGGCTACGATCTAGGGTCGATCGCGCGCGAGAAAGCCGGCATCCTCAAGCCGGGCGTCCCGGCGGTCGTCGGCGTGACCGACCCGGAACCGCTCTCCGCCATTCGCGAGGTCGCCGAGCATCGCGGAACCGAAATCTTCGCCGTCGAGACCGACTTCGGACTCGTCGATCGCGACGAACCGGGCGCCTTCGATTACGTCGACCGGTTCGACGGCACGCCGTTCCGACTCGAGCGCCTGATCGTTCACCTGCCAGGCGCTCACCAGAAACGAAACGGCGCGCTCGCGGTCGCGGCCGTCCGCATGCTCCGGCGCTCGTTCCCGGACATCGACGAATCGGCCATTCGCGCGGGCCTCGCCGGCGCCTTCTGTCGGGCGCGGATCGAGCGGGCGTGCGAGCGACCGCTGACGTACGTCGACGCTGCGCATACGGTCGAAAGCGTCTCGGCGCTGCTGGAGACGCTCGACGCGGAGCTTCGCGATCGGCCGCTGGTGACGATCTTCGCCGCCAGCCGGGACAAGCCCTGGCGGGCGATGCTGGACCGGCTCGCCCCCCGCTGCCGGACGCTGATCCTCACGAAGTACGTGGAGAACCCGCGCGCGGCGGAGCCCGAAGAGATGGCGGACTACCTCGCCTCGGACGAGTTCGCCGGCGGAGCGTCAGGAACCACGATCGTGACGCGAACTCCTGCCGAGGCCTGGGAGAAGTACCTCGCCGCGACCGATCCGCAGACGCTCGGCTGCGTCGTCGGGTCTTTTTTTCTGGCCGCCGAAACGCTTCCGCTGATCGACGCGAGTTGCGGGAAATCGTGATCGACGCCCGTAAGATTCGCTCGTCCTCGTTGCCGCTGGGACTTCGTCTCGCTCGCTTCAAGCGCTTCGTCCACTCGCTTCAGGGACTGTCGTTGCGTGCGGGGATTAGAATACTGATCCTGACGACTCCCCCGGGGCGGCTCCTGTCACGGGGCCGCGCCTTCGCTTCTTTCCAGACGATTCGATCATGCTCGCTTCCCGCACGATTGCTCTGCTGACGTTCGCGGTCGTCGCCCTTCAGGCCGGCTCCGCCTTCGCCCAGACGACGGAAATCGAGAAGCTGTTCCAGTCGCTCGAAGGCGACGAGGTTCAGCCGCAGGCGGCGATGCGGGAGTTCCTCGATACGACGCCGCTGAAGAACATCGACGCCGAGTCGTTCAATACGATTTCGTCCAACCTGCAGGTGATGAAGTCGAAGATCGGCGACGTGCTCGACTCGGAACTGGTTCAGACCAAGCAGGTCGGCAGCAGCGTCACGATCTACAAGTACCTGCTGAAGGGATCGAACTCGGTCTCCGTCTGGACGTTCATCTACTACCGCCCCCCCACGTCCAACGGCGCGGGGAGCGCCGCGCAGCTCCTGCACGTCGCGTTTCAGACCGACGTTCTGGCGCTCGACGATATCGTGCCGACCGAAGAGTAACCGACGCGCGCCATCGTCCGCGCAGCCTGCGAACGCGACTTCGGACGTCGGCGTCGTTTATACTGGCGCCTTCGATGCAGGCGCGGGCGCCTGCACGCGGTCAAGGAATCTCCGCCTCGAAGTCACCGAAGCGGAGAAACGCGCAGGCGACGCTCTTCTATGCCGAATCCGGACCGTTCGGCGATCCCGGCCATCTCCCTCACGGACGAGATTCGCGAAGAACTTGCTCAGTGCGAGGAGGCGCTCGGCGTCCGCTTTCGCGACCCCGCGCTGCTCCGGCGGGCGCTGATGCATGCGTCCGGCGCTGACCATCGGCTCGGTTCGAACGAGCGGCTGGAGTTCCTGGGCGACTCGATCCTGAACTTCGTCGTTTGCGAACGGCTGTTTCGCGAGTATCCCCACCTCCGCGAAGGCGATCTGACGAAGATCAAATCCGCCGTCGTCAGTCGCAGCGCCTGTGCCCAGGTCGCGGAGGGGCTCCGCATCGCCCGATTTCTGGTAGTGGGCAAGGGGATGAAGGGAGTCGCCGCGCTGCCGTCGTCCCTGCTGGCGGACGTTTTGGAATCGCTGATCGCGGCGATCTACCTCGATCAGGGGCTGGAGGCGGCCCAGGCCTTTCTCCATCCCTTGCTCTCCCCCATCATCGAGGAGGCGACCGACGTCGAGGGGGGCGGCAACTACAAGTCGCTGCTGCAACAGAAATCGCAGCGGGACTTCGCCGCGATGCCGCGGTACGTCGTCATCGAGGAGACGGGTCCCGATCATGCGAAACGCTTTCGCATCGCGGTCGAAATCGGCGATCGAACGTTTCCCCCCGCATGGGGACGCAACAAGAAGGAAGCCGAGCAACTCGCCGCCAAGGAAGCGCTCGAAGGCCTCGGATCCGATTCGAATTGACGTCCGGGGCGAGCGGAGGGCGTCAGCCCTCCGTGTCCTGAGCTGTTCGTCGTGCTCAAGATGCACGGGGGGCTGACGCCCCCGCTCGCCAGACGCCTGTCGCGCTCGTCTCCAGCCGCGTCGCGTCCTCGCCAGTCAACGGCTGATCCGGTAGACTCGGGGTTTCGATCGACTGCGTATTCCGACGGGATTCGATAGATGACGACAACGGGGCTAGGCGTTTGTCCGGGCGGCACGGGCGAGAAAATCCGCTCGTGCAAATGCTGCCGGGACATCGCCGCCGATATCGAGAAGGTGCAGCGGGCCATCGAGGGCGAGCAACGCCTGGCGGCCAAGAACATGCTCGCCTCGCTGCTCAAGAAGCACCCGGACCGCCCGTCGCTGCTCGCGATGAACGCCCGGGCGCTGCTCGACCTGCGCGACATGGAGGGCGCCGCGGAATCGTCGGACCGGTTTCTGGAGGTTCATCCGCAGAACGCCGTCGCCGTCGCCCAGGGTTCTCTGATCGCGGCGATTCGTCGCGACTTCGACCGTGCGGAAGAATTGCTGCAGCGGGGCCTCGCGCTCGCGGGCGATACGGTTCCGTACGAGCTGTTCGTGGCCGCGAACGCGCTCGCGATTCACTTCGTTTCCGAAGAGAACTACCTCGCGGCGATCGTCCACCTGCTGCTGCAGTGCTCGCTCTTTCCCGAAGGAGCCGAGCGTCCGCAGGAGATCCTGCAGACGATCCGTCGCGATCCGGACGTCTCGCTCATGCTCCGGCAGCAGACGCTCTTTTCGAAGCGTCCCGCCGATGCCGCGTGGGGCAAGACGTTCGACGCCGCGCTCTTCTACGCCGCCCGCGGTCGCTGGCTGGAGGCGCTCCAGATCATGGAGGGTCTGCGGCAACAGAACCCGGGCGAGCCTTCGATCGTTCGCAATCAGGCCATCCTGCGGGCCATGCTGGGGCGTCGCGTCGAAGCCCGCGACGGCTTCCGCGAATTCGCCTCGCTGCCCGGCGTCGACGAGCATGACGCGATCGAAGCGGAGGCGATGGCCTTCGCGATCGGCCCCTTCGCCGATTACGTCGAACAGGTCGAACTGACCTACGACGTCGAAGAACTACAGTCGCTGCTGGACAAGATTCCGGGCGACGAACGGATCAGCCCCTTCGCGCCCGAGCGCGGCGAAGACGACGCGATCCCGCCCAAGGCCGCGTTCGGCTTCCTCGATCGCCAGCCGCCGACGGAGACGGATTCGATCTCGCTCGACGCGCTGCCGCGTTCGCTGGGGAGCGCCTTGCTGTTCGGACGCCAGACGGACCGTCCGCCGCAGGTCGTCATCAGCGCCGGCAGCGACGCCGCAGCGCAGCAGATCGTCACGCTGATCAACGAGCGCACGGGCGGCGCCCTCTCGGGTCAGCCCACGCGCGAAGTCCTGGGCACCGTCGCTCGCGTCAGCGAAGCGATGCATGAACGCTACGCGCTTTCGGGCGATCTCGACTACAAGAAGCGTGCGGAACTCCGCGATTCGTCGTGGGACGCGGCCCTGCTCGAACGTCTGCCCGCGACGACGCTGGCGGAACTGGGCGGCAAGACCGTGGCCGAGGCGGCGAAGGATCCGGCGCTCGCCAAGCGCGTGCAGGGTCTGATCCTGTGGGTCGAATCGTCGGCCGCGCATCCCCGCGACATCGCGACCTGCGACCGGCTGCGGGAACAGCTCGGGCTGTCCGTGCCGACGACGCTTCCGGCGGAAGGCCTCGACCTGACGCGGCTCTGCCCCGTGTACTATCCGCGACTCCCGTACGCACAGCTTTCCGATCAGGAAATCGTCGAGCTGTACGAGCACGTCCAGGCGCTCGGCGGCGGCCCGGCTTCGATCGAACTGGCTCGCGCGATGTCGCAGCGTCCCAGCCTCGACGACGTTCCGGCGAAGACGCACGCCCTGACGCGCGCCGCGCTGACGATGATCGAGTCGGAGGAGGCGGATCAGTTCCTCGCGCAGGCGAAGGAAATCGGCCTGAAGCGCGGCGTGAAGGAAGGGATCTGGCTGTTGCAGGAGGCGCAGCTCGCGCTCGCCCGCGGCGACGAAGCGACGGTCTCCCGGATCTTCGAAGAGGTCGAAGCCCGGCATCTGAGCGACCCGCAGGTCGCCGCGATGTACCAGAACCTGCTTCAGGCGTTGCTCTATCGCATGGCGTCTCAGGACCCGGCGCGGTTCGAGCAGGCCATGCAAGGGATGCAGGGCATGGCTGGCGCCGGAGCGCTGGGCGCCGCGGCGGAAGCTGCGGCTCCCTCGGCCAGCGGTCTCTGGACGCCGGATCAGGGCAAGCCCGCCGCCGCCGAGAAGTCCTCCGGATCGGGGCTCTGGCTGCCGGGCATGGACTGATCTTCCGAAGCTCCCTGGCGCCGCCGATCGATGACCGATGCCGACTGGATGCGGATCGCGCTGCAGGCTGCCGCCCGCAGCGTGGGATACGTCGAGCCGAATCCGCCGGTCGGATGCGTGCTGGTGAAGGGCGGGCGACTGCTCGTCGTGGGACGCCATCGAAAGTTCGGCGGCGATCATGCCGAGGTCGACGCGCTGCGGCAGGCGGGATCTGCCGCGGCCGGCGCCACGGCCTACGTCACGCTCGAACCCTGTCGCCACTTCGGCAAGACGCCTCCCTGCACGCGGGCGCTGATCGAGGCTCGCGTCGCGAGGGTCGTCGTCGCGCTGACGGATCCCTTCCCGCAAGTCGCCGGCGGCGGCATTCGCGAACTGCGCGAAGCCGGCATCGAAGTCGAGACCGGCGTGCTGGAACGGGAAGCGGCCTCGCTGCTCGCGCCCTATCTCAAGCGCCTCCGCACGGGTCGCCCTTGGGTCCATGCCAAGTGGGCGGCGACATGGGACGGTCGCATCGCCTCGCCTTCCGGCGACTCCAAGTGGATCACGTCCGAGGCCTCGCGCGCCCGGGTGCATGAACTGCGCGGACGGATGGACGCGATCGTCGTCGGCATCGGAACGGTGCGAGCGGACGATCCGCAACTGACGGTGCGACCGCCGGGGCCGCGAACGCCCGTTCGGGTCGTCCTGGATTCGGACCTTCGCACCCCGGGCGAATCGATCCTGGCGCGAACGGCGCGGCAAACTCCGACGCTGATCGCTTGCGGCCCAACCTATCAGCCGTCGGACCGACCCGATCTGACGGCGCACGGAGTCGAGATCGTTCCGTTCGACGCACCGCCGGGCGAACCCCGGGTCAAAGCGCTGCTCGACGAACTCGGTCGCCGCGGAATGACGAACGTGTTCGTCGAAGGCGGCGCTCGTACTTTCGGTTCTTTCTTCGGCGCCGGCGAGATCGACGAGGTCCACGCGTTCTTCGCGCCGAAGTTGATCGGCGCTCGGTGGGCGTTCAGCCCGATCATGGGCGATTTGCATCGCACGATGGCCGACGCCGTCTCGCTTGAAGACGTCCGCGTCGAGACGATCGGCGACGACGTTTATCTGAACGGTCGCGTCGCGAAGAAGTCGACGTAGGCGACATCGCCAATCGACGCGACTCGCTCAGGCCGTCGTCAGCGGCGGAGCGGCAGGATCGCCGGCTGAGGGACGTTACCGAACGAGTTGGCGATGCTCGCTTCGCGCGCGATCGGACCGCCGATCGACGGGTCGAGCGGTTCGTTCGCCTTCGCGGAGACCGTCTTCCACGTCACGATTCCCAGGTAATCGTCGAGGCGCGTCACGTCTTCAGGCAGGCAGTCGACGAGGATGTACCCCCGAACCTCGGCGGGGAACCAGATCCCGTCACCGCAGTCGAGAAAGTCGGTCGCGACGAGCACGTTTCCTACATCGACGGGCGTCCGCTTCGCGGGCGCTTTGACCCTTCTCAGTCCGCCGTCCTTCGCCAACTGGTCGACTCGCTGGACCAGACAGCCTTTGTCGAGGTTGAGCGTTACGCAGACGAAGCTGCCCGCTTCGGGCGAGCCTGCTGCGACGGGACGCAGGGCCTTGAGCGATCGCAATCGGTCGCCGCTGGATGCGGTCGCCTCCTCTTCGAGCGACGTGGGCCACTCGGTCACGAGTTCGCGCAGCGTCATCTCGCCGCCCAGTTCGTGAGCGAACTGCCGCATCCACTGCTGACTCCTCATCGCCAACCAGCGGCGAACGTAGGATTCGTCGAACGACTCGCGCTCGTAGTCCCCGCCGATCTCGCGGGTGAAACTTCGGGACTCGTTGCCGATGGCGCTCAACTCCTCGACGCGAACGACCTCGGCGCCGCCCGGTCCCAGGGCGTCCTGTTCGGCGACTAGCCGCTCGAATCCCTCGCCGCGGACCCACCGACCGGCGAAGGTCTTGGACGGAGCGGAAATCGGTATGCTCGCCGTCGTTTCATACTCGACGTCGAGCGTCTCGATCTTCGCCCACGTCGCTTCATGCTCGGCGACGAGCTTCTGGATTTCGGGCGGCAGAACCTTCGACGGCTCTTCGCCTCGAACGAAGCAGGCGAACGTAAGTCCGGAGAGGACGAACCAGACGCAGCAGGCCAGCGGTCGCATCGATCCGACTCCGCAAAGGGAGAGAGCAGGGCGTCACGCCGCGGCGCGATGCGAGTCCTCGACGGCAGGCTTGCTCGTCGAGACGTACTTCGCGGGGGGAGCGAACTTCCAGCGTTTGTGCAGCCACCAGTACTGGCCGGGGCAGCGGAGGATCATTCGCGAGAGGCGGTCGTTGTACCAGGCAGTCAGTTCCTTGACGCCGCGAACGCCCTCGGGCAGCGCCGCGGGGTCGGCGACGTCTTCCAGATCGATCGAGAACTCCAGCGGCTTCCCCAGGCGCCGCGTCCCGGAGACCATCATCGGAGCGCCGCCCGTCAGGGTGAACACGGCGAGCGCCTTGTGGCACGACGACGGCTGGCCGAGAAAATCGACCCAGCAGCCTTTCGGGCCCGCGCTCTGATCGCCGAGCAGGGCGAGCAGTTCCCCCCGTTCCAGCAGGCCGTCGACGATCGCCGCGCTGCCGTCTTTGGAAAGGATGAACTGGCCCTTCGCCTCGCGGACCTTCGTCACGTAACGATGCAGGAACGGATTATCGAGATCGCGGGCGATGGCGTACGACCGAAAGCCCATCACGCCCAGGAACAGGCTGGCGAACTCGAAGTTGCCGAAGTGTCCGGAAACGATCAGCCTTGGCCGGTCGTCGAGCAGCCAGCGAACGAGTTCGGCTTTTCGCGGATTGCGGACGTGCTCCCGCCAGTTGGTATCGTGGACCTTGCGCTGGGACTGGACGATCTCGCAGCCCATCAGCAGCAGATGGCGCCACATCTCCCACGTCAGCTGCCGCCGCTCGGCGACGGTCGCCTGGGGCAGCACGCGGCGAAGGTTTTCGTCGACCGTCTTTCGCCGGATCGGAACGACGTACGTGAGGAACGTGGCGAGGGCGCCTGCGACGCTCTCGCACGTATCGAGCGGCAGGATCTCGGCAGCGCAGCGCAGCGTGCGGACGGCGACGTAAACCGCCGCGTCGACGCACGTTCGCAGCGCCTGTCTGATTCTCGCCCCGCCTCGCATCGGTCCCCCGCGGCCGAAGGTTCGCTCCTGACGTCGCGAACGTACTCGATCGTCGAAGAGCGAGGAAAGGTCAATCGCGGACGCCAAGGTCCGTTCCGCGGTCGCTCTGCGGCGTCGAACTTCCCGTGTGCCATGGCTGGCTTGTCCAGCCGTGCTGCCTGCCGACGATGCCCGCGCGCACGAGAGCGTCTCGAGATCGACCAGAGAAGGTCCGAACCGGTTCGATCGGATAGCCGCTCCTTGACTTCCGGCACGCGGCTGGACAAGCCAGCCATGGGACACAGATCAACTCAAGCGTTGGACTTTTCCTCGGTTTGTACGAAAAAGGCCGACGTCGGCTGGCGGGGGCGCGCGGTCGTCGTGGGCCAGTCGAGGGTCGAGTATCTAGAATTTCGACCGCGACGCCTGGGCCGGCGATTATCCCCGCCAAAGGAACGATACGCGCTGTCCACCTGAGAAGGCGACACTTTTCTTTCAGCGCGACTTCCTCAGCCGTTCTATCAAAGAGCCGATTCCGAGCGCGGCGAACAGGTAGACGACCGGCAGGATCGGCGCCCGCATCCGGACATCGGTCCAATAGACGGCATGCACGGCGACGAAGGCGAACGTCATCAGCAGCGCCGGCGCGAAGTCGGCGGAGGCCAGACGCTTCCGCATAGCGAACAGTCCGATCGCGGCCAGCAGGTAGGCGGCGACGTACCAGCTTCCGATCGCGAACCGCAGGATCGACGAGCGCACGCCGCCCTCGGCGCCGACGCTCGCCGGCACGGGCGCCCAGAAGCGACCGAGTCGATAGAGGGAGCATTCGGCGAACGCGACGGGATGCGCGGCGATCCACTCCCGCACCGTCCGTTGCAGCCGGCGGTCTTCTTCGAGTTCGGACTCCGGTCCCGCGGCGATTCGATCTTCGGCGAGATCGGCCTGCAATCGTTCGGCGGTCCAGATCGGCGCCCGTTCGGGATCCTTCAGCCAGCGGTAAAAGTCGTCGTTGTTCCCCAGCAGCGCCGTGTAACCGCCATGAGTCGTCGCGGCGACCGGGGCGCCGAGGACGATCTGATTCCGTAGCGTCCAGCCGCCGACCAGCGCCGCGATCGGAATCGCGAAGCCGAGCAGGGCCAGCATCCGCGGAATGACGGAACGAGGCTGGAGCGGTTCGCCCGAGCTTCTCGCATTCCGCAAAGCGACGACGAGGAGATACCCCGCCCAGAGCCCGGCCACCGGCAGGAACGCCGGCCGCGCCAGGCAGGCGAGGCCCAGCATAAGGCCGCCGAGCGCCAAGGTACCGGGTCGCTCTCGTTTCATGCCCCAGGCCAGGGCCGCGATCGCCCAGACGGCGAGAAACGTGGCTAGCGTTTCCGTCATCGGCTGGGCCGACTGATGGAGCAGGATCGGATCGACCGCGACGCCGAGCGCGGCCAGGCGACCGGCTCGCGCGGAATCGACGACGCTTCCCCACGCGAAGGCGCCCAGAACGGTACCCAGTCCCAGCAGCACGTGCAGCGCCGCGATCTGACGAGGATCGATCCGTCCGTCGAGGGTCGTCGCGGCGAGCAAGGCCGGATAGGCCGGGGGCCGGAAGGCGGTCGGTCGCGGCTCGCCGATCTCGCCGGGATTGCCGGTCGCATCGGCATCGCCGGAATCATCGAGCAGGCCGTAGGTTCCGCTCTGCCGCCAGCTTTCGGCCAGCGCCACGTAAGCGTCAGGATCGGTCGACAGCCCGGGCCAAAGCGCCAGCACGGCCCCCACGCGAATCCCGGCAACCGCGATCCAGAAGCAGATCGTCGCAGCGAGGGCTCGAAAGGCTGGCGAAGTCTTGTTCAATTTTGCCTGAGGGTCGGCCGCGCCTTCGAGCCGGCGGACTTTCGAACGGTCGACACGGGCGCCGTAGAATGCGCTCGGCTCGCCGCTACGCAGATCGGCGCCATGCGTGACAATGACGCTGGCCGCTCGAACGCAGCTTCGAGCGATCCAGCCGAGAGTCGACCATCGTAGCGGACGCCTTCCGACTTCGGACGGGCGAGTTTCGCGAGACCGCTCGCGGCATGCATCAGGACCAGGAAGCGCCGGCGCTCATGAATCCCTTTTCCGCTGATCGCCTGGTTCGCTGGCGCTGGATCTATGCGGTCCTGTTTCTGGCGCTGACGGCCGCGGCGTGGCTTCCCTCGCGGGAACTGAAGTTCTCCCGCACGATGGAGACCATGTTCCCGCCCGGGCGTCCTTTGATGAACGCCTACCAGCGGCTGAAGCGCACGTTCGGCGGGTCCGACCTGCTCCTCTTCGCGTACGCGAGCCCTGAATTCCAGGAGCGTCCGCGCGAGGCGCTCGATCGGCTCGGCGTCGCGGGCGAGCGACTGCTCGAAGTGCAGGGCGTGCAGAGCATCGTCAGCCTGGCGACGATCGACGCATCGCTGAACGAGAAGTTCGGCATGTCGCTCGCCAGCGATTCGACGCAGTCGCGGGAACTGCTCAAGCTGCTGGAAGGGTTCACGCACGACGCCGACCGGACCGTCGTGGCGATCGCGATCACGCTCGATCGGGAACCGCCGCGGAAAGAGGGAGCCCTGTTGCCGGCGCCGGAGTCGCGGCTGAATTCGCGGCGGGAGACGCTGCTGGAACTGCGCGACGTCGCCAAACAGCTCGAAGCGGAGGGCTACGATCAGGTCGAAATCGCTGGCGAGCCGGTGATGGTGATCGAGGGATTCCGCCTGGTCGAGCAGGACGGCTTCCGGCTGGCGTGGTTCTCGGGCCTGCTCCTGATGCTGGCGCTGCTCGTCCTGTTTCGCAGCGTCCGCTGGGCCGTGCTGCCGCTGGCGATCGTGTTCAGCGCGACGATCCTGACGCGTGCGGCGCTCGCGCTTTCGGGCGTGCAATTGAGCATGGTCAGTTCGATGCTCACGGCGATCATCACCGTCGTCGGAGTGGCGACGATGGTGCATGTTCTCGTGAGGTTCTCCGGCAGGCGTGCGGAAGGTCAGACGCGAGAGGGCTCGTACATCGGCGCGTGGAGCGTCCTGGCCGCGCCGGTGGCATGGGCCATCCTGACGGACGTGGCGGGGTTCACTTCGCTCATGCTGGCGGAGGTCGGACCGGTGCGGGACTTCGGCCTGATGATGGCGGTCGGAGCCGCGATGGTGTTGCCCGGCGCCATGTTCCTCGCCCCGGCGATCGCGCTGCTGCCGGCCTGGGAAGAACGCATCTCGCCCCCTCGCGGCGAGTCATGGGGCAGGGCGCTGCGAATCGGTCTGGCATGGATCGCGACGCTGATCGGTCTGGCATGCCTGCTCTGGGGAGCGCTTCAGACCTTCGGCTTCATCGCGGGCCTCGACGAGAGCGAGTCGTCGCTCGATTCGCGGTTCGGATACTTCGCGACCAACGACGGTTTCTGGACCGTGCAATGGATCGGCGCCGGCGCCTGGGTCGTCGCCGCCTGGGCCTGGCGCTGGTTCAGCGCCGACCCGGGCAGGGAACGAGAGGACGGGCTCCTGTCGAAGATCCTGCGGGGAGCGCTCGCGGTGACGCGATATCGCGCGGCGATGCTCGTCGCGACCGCGGCGGTGCTGATTTTTTCCGTATGGGGCTCGCTCCGGATGGAGATCGAGTCCGACTTCACCCGCAATTTCCGCAGCGATTCGCAACTCGTGAAGTCGTACGAATTCGTGGAGTCGAACCTGGGCGGCGCCGGCGTGTGGGAGATTCATCTGCCCGCTCCGGAAGAACTGGACGCCCAGTATCTCGGCCGCGTTCGCACGCTGCAGGATCGCCTCCGGCGCGAAGTGCGGATCGGACCCGACGAATCGCTGCTGACGGTCGAACCGATCGCAGCAGCGGACGAAGCCTCGGAGAACGAAGCGGCGGATGATTCGCCTCCCGGCGAGCCGGGGTTGACGAAGGTGCTGTCGCTGGTCGATGCGGTCGATGCCTTCCGCGCGGCGAATCCGATCCTGTTTCGCATCGTGCCGCTGCGGATCCTGCTGACGCAGTTGCAGGCGAGCCTGCCGGGCCTGGGCGATCAGCTTTTCGCCGTCGATCCGGCCAGCGACCCCGAGCAGCGGTACTACCGCATCATGCTCCGCTCTCGCGAGCGCCAGCCCAGCGCGGTCAAGCAGGCGATCATCGAGCGGACGCGAGCGATCACGCTCGAAGAGTTCCCCGAAGCGGAGAATCCCCAGGCGCCGGCGGTCACCGGCGTGTACGTCCTGCTGGCCTACCTGATCGAGAGCCTGATCGCGGACCAGTGGCTGACCTTCGGCGTCGCGAACGCGGCGATCGCGATCATGCTGGTGATCGCGTTTCGGAGCCTGCGACTGGCGCTCGTCTGCATCCTGCCGAACGTCCTGCCGGTGATGTTCGTGCTGGCGATGATGGGAACGCTGGGAGGCAAAGTGAACATGGGCGCGGCGATGATCGCGGCGGTCTCGATCGGGCTGACCGTCGACAGCTCGCTGCACTACGTCTATTCGTTTCTGCGAGCGCGCAACGCGACGGGCAGCACGTCGCTCGGTCTCGACGCGGCGCAGCAGAGCGTCGGCAGCGCCGCGACCTACTCGACGATCGCGCTGGTGCTCGGTTTCGGATCGCTCTGCGGCAGTTCGTTCATGCCGACGGTCTATTTCGGCGGGCTCGTCTGCCTGGCCATGCTGGGGGGACTCGTCGGCAACCTGTTTCTGTTACCCGGTCTGATCCGCATGGTCATGCCGGAACGCGTGCCCGGGTTCGCGGAAGGCGCCGGCGTCGCAGACAGTTCTTCAGCCGCTGTCCGGATAGAATCCAATGAAGAGATTCGGGAGGATACCGGATCGAAAGAATGAGCGTGGGCGTCGCCTTTATCTGGGCCAGGAGAACCGCAACTTGACCGAGAACGAAGAAGATCGGCTGTTCGAGCAACTCGGCGGCGTCGAGGGGGTCGAACAGATCGTCCGCGCCATGTACGACCGGATTCTGCAGGATCCGGAGCTGGCTCCCTTTTTCGCGAACGCCGATCTCGAACGCCTGCGCCGGATGCAGTTTCAGTTCACCTCCGCGGCGCTCGGCGGCCCCATGGTCTACGAGGGTCAGGAACTGCGCATGGCGCACGCGAAGGTCAGCGTGACGAACCAGGCCTTCGCGAAGTTCTGCGGCCACTTCGCCGATGCGATGGAATCGCGGGGCATCGGCCCTAACGACGTCAACGCCGCGATGGCCCGCCTGTCGATGTACAAGGACCCGATCGTCGGTCAGTCGAACGTGGACGGGTGAGTCATGCTATTCTCGATAGTCAGAACGTTCCGCCGCGGAGACCGCTTCGCATGATGTACCGACTTCCGTTGGTGTTCACTCCGCAGCCGGAGGGAGGTTACACCGTCACTTCGCCGGCGCTTCCCGAACTGCTGACCGAAGGGGACAGTCTCGAAGAAGCTCAGGCCAACGTTCGCGACGCCTTCGAAACTGTGGTCGAGTTGTACGCGGAACTGGGCCGTACCCTCCCGGCAGCCATTTCGCTTCCGGCGCAGAGCGAAGTGCTTTGGACGGAAGCGTTGGTAAGTCGTCCATGAACTACCGCGAGGCGGCCCGAAAACTTCAGGCGCTCGGATGCATGGAGCTACCGCGGAAAGGCGGCGGCTCGCATCGCAAGTGGCACAATCCTGCGACCAATCGTTCGACGGTGTTGCCTGACTGGAGCGGTCGCGACCTGAAGACCGGCACCGTGCGCAGCGCTGTCCGCCAACTGGGCATCGAGTGGCCGGCATTCGAACGAGCGTAGCTCCTCCCGCGAAACGACCGTCTCTACTCGAACGGCGGCGACGTAGCTGTGCGCAGACTCCGTTCGTCGCCATGTTCGACTTCAACATTCCTTCCTCTCCTCTATAAAGATTCTCTCGCGATGTCCGTCCTGCTCCGATCGCTTTTGCTGCTGGCGTGCGTCGCGCCGATCGCGATGTCCGTTCTGTCTACCAAGGGAGAAGAAGTGAAGTCTGCGTCCACCGCCCTCCGCGTCTACTTCGGCACCTACTCGGGCGGGCCGGGGCAGGGCATTTTCATGGCCCAGTTCGACCCCGCGACGGGCCGGCTGTTCGACGTCGAGCATGCGGGCGAAGCGGTCAAGCCTTCGTTCCTGGCGCTCCACCCGAACGGCAAGTACCTCTATGCCGTCAGCGAAGTCGACGACATGGAAGGGATGAAGCAGGGGGGCGTCATCGCCTACTCGATCGATTCCGCGACCGGAAAGCTGACGAAGCTGAATCATCAGCCGTCGGAAGGAACCGCGCCCTGCTACGTCGCCGTCCATCCGACCGGCGACTCGCTCTACGTCGCCAACTACAGCGCGGGCACCGTCGCCGGCTTCCCGATCAAGGCCGACGGAACGCTCGGCCCCGCGACCTCGCGGATCCAGCACGAGGGCTCGGGTCCTGACAGGGGTCGTCAGGACGCGCCGCATGCCCACTCGATCAACCTCTCCTCCGACGGGCGCTTCGCCTACGCCTGCGACCTCGGGACCGATCAGGTTCTGATCTACAGCGTCGACGCCGAGACGGGCAAGCTGACTCCGCAGCAGGAGGTCGCGCTGCCGCCCGGTTCGGGTCCGCGGCACCTGTCGTTCCATCCCAGCGGCAAGCTGGCGTTCGTGATCAACGAACTGTCGAACACCCTGACGACGCTGACCGTCGACGGCGAGTCGGGCGCGTTGAAGATCGCTTCCAGCGTGCCGACGCTCCCGAAGGGTTTCGACGGCAAGAACACGACCGCCGAGGTCGTCGTCCATCCGAACGGCAAGTTCGTCTACGGGTCGAACCGCGGTCACGACAGCATCGCCATGTTCGGTCTCGATCCGGCGACGGGCGAGCTCGCGCCGCTGGGATTCGCCCGCGAATCGATCGACGAACCGCGAAACTTCCGCATCGATCCGTCGGGCAAGTTCCTGCTCGTCGGCAACCAGAACTCCGACTCGATCGTCGTCTTCGCGATCGATCAGGAATCGGGCGTGCTCACGCCGACCGACGCGAAGATCGAGATCCCGACGCCGGTCTGCGTCCGCTTCGCAGTCGCCAAGTGAGCCAGTCGCGTCGCTCCCGCGTTCGTTCGACGCCGGCGCTTCCCTCCCGCAGGGCCGCGCTGGCGACGGGCGCCGCCCTGTTCGCAGGCGGCGCGCTGGGCCTCCGCAATCTTCGTGCGGAGCCGCCCGTCGTCGAACCGCGCCGGGAGTATCTGGAGAACGATCTCGTCCGGGTCGGGATCGATCTCTCCCTGGGCGGGTCGATCACCTTCCTGGCGAGCGTCGCGACCGGCGAGAACCTGGTCAATAGCCACGACTGGGGCCGGCAGGTTCAGATGTCGTACTACGCGGCGCCGATCCCTTTCGAGCCGCGGGGCAAGCGACCGGCGCCTCATTGGGCGCAGCTCGGCTGGAACCCGGTGCAGTCGGGCGACGCCTTCGGCTATCCGAGCGAGGTTCTCGATTTCCGCCGCGAGCGGAACTCGCTGTTCGTCGCCGCCCAGCCCATGCACTGGCCGCTGGAGAACGAACCGGCGGAGTGCGTCTTCGAATCGCGACTGTCGCTAGACGGGCCGATCGTCCGGGCGAACTGCCGGTTGCGATGCGATCGCACCGACGAAGCGACGCCGATTCCGCGCGACCAGGAATTGCCCGCGGTCTACGCCAACGGGCGGTTCCATCGCCTGCTGACCTACTCGGGCGAACGGCCGTTCGCGGGCGATAAACTGACCGAGGTTCCGAAGCGGAGCCCGGCGGAAGGGTGGGGAAGGTTCGATGCGACCGAGCGCTGGGCCGCGCTCGTCGATGAAGCCGGGTTCGGCCTGGGCATCCTTTCGCCTGAAACGACTTCCTTCCTCGGCGGGTTCAGCGGCAAGCCAGGCAGCGGAGGCGAACGCGACGCGCCCTGCGGCTACGTCGCGCCGATCCGCCAGGAAACGCTCGACGCGAAGATCGAGCATGAATACCGCTACGCCCTCGTCGTCGGATCGGTCGAGCAGATTCGCGAAGCGGCGAAGCGAGAATTCGCCGCGGCGCCGTTACCCGCCTGGACCTTCGGACCGGGTCGCGACGGCTGGAATTTGCGGCAGGCGACCGACGGCGGCTACCCGCTCGACGGCGTCTGGTCCGTCGTGCTGCAGGGGGACGATCCGCAACTCCTCAGTCCGCCGACCTTCTGGCGAGCCGAACGCGCCAAGCGGCTGCGACTCGAGGCCGCGTGCGAAGGGGGCGGCGAAGCACAGATCTTCCTTCAACCCTTCGGTCGCTCTTCGCCGCGAATGACGACCGTCGGACTGACGGCGGGAGCGGCGACGCAGAGCTATGAGATTCCGATCGAAGCGATCGACGGGTACGCCAGCGGGATGCGGTCGCTTCGCATCGATCCGCCGGCCGGCTGCCGGCGGTTTCATCTGAAGAGCGTGACGCTGCTGGGCGAGTAGCGTCCGCGTCTTTGCGACAACGAAAAAAGGGCGGGGTCGAAACACCCACGCCCCAGCGTTCGTAGATCCAGCATCGACTCGACGCGCGGTCACTGAGCGATCGGCAGGCCGAACGGCGGCAGTGCGATCTCGGCCAGCGCTTCAGCTTCCGGCGCTTCTGACGGCGCGATGACGACGCTCGTCGCGAGGAATCGGTCGCTCAGCGCCCGAGCCATGCGGGCGAAGGCTCGCAGCGTCGGGGCACGACCGCTTTCCTCGTCGATAAGCAGCTCGACGTCCGGTCCGTCGCTGACGATCCGCAGCGTGCCGGTCGACGAGCGATAGTCGAATCCGAGAGCTAGGCACGTGCCGGCGGTCGAGGTCGCAGCCGCCGTTTCAGGGAGCGAGACGAACGTCGCGTCGTCGTTCTTCCGCGGTTCGACGGTCACGACGCGAAGCGGCGCCGGACCGACCGCGGCCAGGCGCTTCGCGATGCACGGGACGTCGAGCGCCGCATCCGTTCCCGCCGAGACGTTTCGTTCGTGCGGCGCGATATGCAGCGTCCGTTCGTGGAAGGTGACATGCTCGCCGAGCGGA
This sequence comes from Lignipirellula cremea, assembly GCF_056501455.1. Taxonomy (NCBI): domain Bacteria; kingdom Pseudomonadati; phylum Planctomycetota; class Planctomycetia; order Pirellulales; family Pirellulaceae; genus Lignipirellula; species Lignipirellula cremea. The sequence continues at coordinate 894,162 of NZ_CM151415.1, read as the reverse complement.
GCGAAGAGGGCCTTCAGGTCTTCCTCGCACGTCGGCGATTCGCGATAGCCCTCCTGCATCCGGACGACGGTGCGGGTCGACGTCTGACCGAACGATCCCAGGTCGACCACGGCGACGGCTTCTTCCACGCCCAGTTCCTGCAGGGCCTCGCCCGCGAGTCGCTTCTCGAACCGATCGAACCACGAGGCCGCGTAGTCGGCGCTCTCGCAGGGGGCCGTCTGAAAATGGAGAACGGCGATCGTTTTCGGACCGGCGAGCTGCGAAGCGTGCTCGGCGACCTGTGCGTCGGTCCAGCCTTCGCCCGACGGAGCGGCCTGGGAGGGTTCGTCTGCGGCGCCAAGGCCGGGGCTCAGAACGACTGCTGCGGCGAAGCAGGCCGAATAAACAGCGGGAGCGAAGCGAAAGTCGCAGTCAGAGTGCGAAGAGAGCGCAGACATGAGCGGAGATCCCGAGCAGGGGACTCGTCGCCAGGTCGCTCCCCGTTTCGGACGGCGGCGACCTGCAAGCGGCGTCGGATGGACCGGGCGATCGCACTCCCTTCGCACCGGAGGGGGTACTCTCGCGAAAAGCGTGCCGAAACACGACGAGCCGAGCCCAACGAGGCCGTAACCCTACCTTTCACCAGTCGAAGCGCGACTCAACCCTTGGGGTACTGCCGGCAGTATTCGTACATGCCGAGCGCCGCCGCGGTGGCGACGTTATGACTGTACGGCAGGCCGTAGACGGGAATCTCGACCGTGGCGTCGAGCAGTTCCAGCGTCTCCGGCGGAATGCCTGCCCGCTCGTTGCCGAGAACCAGCAGCGTCTTCCGGGGAAAAGCGTATTCGTGGATCCAGACCGATCCGGTGGTCTGCTCCAGACCTACAAGAACGTACCCCTCGGCGCGTAACTTTTTCAACGCGGGGCCGAGCGTCCGGCAGGTATCGATCCGCACCTCATCGGCGCCGTCGCGAGCGATCTTCGGGTCGAGCTTGCCGTTCCCCTCGGCCAGAATCCACGGCACGCCGCAGCAGCCTGCCGCGCGAACGATGCGCGACAGGTTGACCTTGCTCTGGAGTTGGGGCACGGCGACCGCCAGTTCCCGCGGCCGCGCCAGTTCGAGCGGCTCCTTATGCCGCAGATGGACGAAGCCGCTCATGAACGACCTCCCGGAACGAACGGCCGCGGCTGGCTCGCCTCCGCAAAGAGCGCGTCCCACGGAGGATCGTCGACGCCTGCCGATCGTGCCGCGGCGTCGAGGCCGATCGTCGCCAGCCGAGACGAACGTCCCGGCTCGATCGTTCCGAAACGATCGGCGAGCAGCAGCGCTTCGGCCCCGTGCTTCGTCGCCATCTCCAGCAGGCGTTCGGGCTCGATCGAAGGAAAGCGCTCACGGACGAAGCGGACCTCGTTCCAGACCGACAGGTCCGGATTCGACGCGCGGGAGTCTGTGCCGAGCGCGACGCGAACGCCCGCGGCCAGAAAGTCTCCCAGCGGATACTTTCCACCGATCAGCCGCGCGTGCGTGCGAGGGCAGTAGACGACGGTCATCCGATCGCGACGCTCAGCCAGGAAAGCGATCTCCTCGTCGTCGAGAAACGTCCCATGCACGATTAGCGCGCTCGGCGCGCGCTGCAGAACCTCCAGGTAGTCGAGGATCCGGGCGCCGCGCGGCATCGCGTCGGGTCGCCAGAAGCCGCGCGAACTAAGGAACTCGACCAAGCGCCCGCTGTGCGAGCGGAGCAGTTCGAGTTCTTCGCCCGATTCCGCGAGGTGCATCGCGACGGGCCGTTCGTACTGAGAGCACAGTCCGACAAGGCGCTCGAACAGATCGAAGCGAACGGTGTAGGGAGCGTGCGGACTGAGCCCGGCGAAGCGTCGGTCGAGCCGCGACCGGCTCGATTCAAGGAATCGCTCCGCCGTCGCGAGTAGTTCCTCGCTGCGTTCCGCCGCGAGGCCGAGGACTTCGCGGAAGGCGAAGAAGATGGGGCTGATGTCCCCTGCGGAAGACCACGCGGCGCCGCCTAAAGACGAGGCCCAATCGTTCGTCGCGATTTCTCCCGCGAGAGCTACGCCCTCCGCGGCGGATTCTTCCATTCCTTCGATGATGGCCTGGTGGGTAATGGCTTCATCGAGGCGGCTTGCTCGATAGGCGACCACTTTCCCGATCCAGTCGGCGAAGCGTCCGCCCGGCTCGCCCAGCGGTTCGGCCAGATCGCTGAACTCGAGATGCGTGTGGGCGTTGACCAGCCCGGGAAGGAGCGCCGATTTTCGACGCTCTTCGTCGACGGCCCGGGACGGAACGGCTTCGACCGCGACGATCTCTCCGCCGCGCATCGTCACCGCGCCGTTCTTCAGCGGCGGGCCCGCGACGGGAAAGACCCAGGCAGCCCGGACGGTCCAGAGCCGATCGGGGTCGGGCGATTCGTTATCGTCATCCATGATCGCAGCGGTGAATCGTTACTCGGAACCGTCGACGGCAGGAAGCAGGGCCTTGGGAACGTACCGCTGCCGAACTTCGGCCAGCAGCGACTCTTGGCGGGTGTACTGCCGGAAGCAGTACAGGATGCCGATGCCGATCAACGTCGCGGCGAGCGTGTAGATCGCTTCGTACTCGAACGACGTTCCGCCGTCGACGACCACCGGCTTGAGCACGAACCGCAGCGCCGGGATGCGATCGAGCAGCCAGGCGCCCTGCACGCCGACGATCATCGTCATCGAATTGTACGTGAGGTGGAAGGCGATCGCGGGGAAGAGCGACTTCGTCTGGTAGGCGACGTAGCCGATCACCACGCCGAGCACGCAGGCGGAGAGCGACTGCTGCAGGATGCCGTGAGCGGCGCCGAAGAAGACCGCGGAGGCGAGAATCGCCAGCCACTTCCTGCCCGAACTTTCGAGCCCGGTCAGGATGAAGCCGCGGAAGGCGACCTCCTCGCAGATCGCCGGCAGGGCGGCGAAGACGAGGAGCAGCAGGAAGAAATTGGGCGCGCCCGTGATCGCGGCGTCGATCTGCTGCAGACTCGCGAGCATGTCGGGGCTGAGCGGATAGAGCTGGCGAATGAAGTTCGCGACCAGCAGCCCCGCCGGATGAACGAACATCGCCAGCAGCACGGCCAGCGGAATCGTCGCCCAGTGCGGTACGTTGAGCTTCAGCGCCGCGAGCGGCTTCCGCGTGAGCATCACCGCCATCAGCGCCGCGGGCGCGGCGAAGAAGGCGATCAGCGAGACGGTCTGGACGATCGCGAATTCGCCGAAGGAGGTCGGCATCGTCGCCGCGAAGGTCGCGAAGAACCGCACGACCAGGATCAGGATGCCGCACAGCATGGCCTGACTGAAGGTCGGCAGTTCGCCGCGGTCGCGCATCAGGTGGGCCACCCACAACCGCAGGCTGAACCGTTCGCTCTCGCGGAACAGGACGCTCTCGTCGGAGAACTGGCGCACGGCCCATTGCGCGGCGAACAGAACGCCGATGGCGGTGATGCCGAACACTGGCACTGCGAACCGCAGAGCGTCGTACCAGTCCCCCTCCATCAGGGCCTTCATCCAGAGCATCATGCCCGCGATCGGAATCAGACTCGTTCCCAGGTCGAGCTCCGCGGAGGGAAGCATCGGCACCAGGATCAGGGGAAGCGCGACCAGCAGCAGGGGCATCAGGTAATACTGGCCCTCCTTACTGCTGCGGGCGAACGAGGCGATCGCCAGCGACAGCGCGCTGAACAACAGCGAGATCGGAAGCAGGCCGACGATCAGCCAGAGCACGGTCAGCAGCGGAGGCGGGCCTAACGGCACGCTCGCGCCCGCCTGCGCGGCCAGACCTGCCATCTGCCGCATCGCCACGGCGCCGGTGATGCCCATGCTGGCGAGGTTCAGGATCGCGGTCGCCATGCTGAAGGTCGCGATCGCGAGCAGCTTGCCGCCGACGATTTCGCTGCGCTCGGCAGGCGAGGAGAGCAGGGTTTCCAGCGTCCCCCGTTCTTTCTCGCCCGCGCACAGGTCGATGGCAGGGTAAAAGGCGCCGGTCAGCGCCCAGATCAGCGCGACGAACGGCAGGATCTTCGCCCAGAGATGGGCCTTCTTCGTTTGTTCGGGAGCGACGTCGGTCGTCTTCAGTTCGAACGGTCGCGCGACGTCGGAAGGAAGGTTCACCTCCTCGAAACTGCGTTGAACCCACGCTTCGCGCCAGCGCGACAGGACCAGTTCGATACGACTCCACGCGATCCGCGAACGATCGCTGGCCGTGTCGACATAGAGCTGGGGCTCCGGAGGCGCCAGTTCTGCATCTGCTTCGACGGAAGCCTCAGGCTCCTGCGTGCCGCGGGGCAGATCGGCCCGTTCGATGAGTCGCCGGCGATACTCCGTCAGTCGCTCCGAAAAGCCGGGCGGGAACCAGACGACCGCGTCGAATTGTCCCTCCGCGATCCAGCGTCGCGCCAGCTCGTCCCGCAGCTCGGGATCGATCTCCTCCTCAACGGGTGATTCAGGATCGAGCGATTCAGCAGCGGGCGCCGAAGCGTCGGATGCGTCAGCGCGGGCATCGGAATGGATCTCCAGCAGTCCCGATTCGCGTTCGGAGGCGAACTCCGGTCGCAACCGGCCCTGTTCGTCGAGCAATTCCAGCGGCGACGCCGGATCGCCTTCGAACTGTTCCACGCCGGCGAGGAGGATCTTCGTCGGACGCTCGCGCAGGAACTGCGTCATCTGCAGCAGGCCGAAGCCGAGCAGCGGATAGAGCGCCAGCGGTAGCGCGACGAGCGTGAACAGCGTCCTGCGGTCGCGAAGTTGATCGCGAAGCTCCCGGACGTAAATCAGCCGAACGGCTCCGAGACGGATCATGCGACCTCCTGAGGAGCGTGTTCATTACCGGCTTCGCCGGCGCCGCGATCGTGCTCGGGGCCGCGGTCCTGCCGGCTGATCAAGTCGAAGAAGAGCTCTTCCAGGTCGGGCTGGCCGTAGCGATCGATCAGTTCGCGGGTCGTTCCCTCGGCCAGGATGGCGCCCTTGTGCATGATCGCGACGCGATCGCTCACGCGTTCGACCTCGCGCATGACGTGGCTGGAGAAAACGACGCATTTCCCCGAGGCGCCGATCCCCCGGATGATGTCGATCAGCGAACGCGCGGCCAGGACGTCCAGGCCCGACGTCGCTTCGTCGAAGATCAGCGCGGGCGGGTCATGCACCAGCGCTCTCGCGATCGAGACCTTCTGTTTCATGCCGGTCGAAAGCTTCGCGCCCAGCACGTCGCGGAAATCGTTCATCTGCAGGCTGCCGAAGAGCGACTCCATCCGCTCGCGGAGCGTCTCCGCGGCGAGGTCATGCAGGCGCCCGAAGAACTCCACCATTTCCCAGGCGGTCATCCGGTCGTAGACGGCGGTGTTGACCGAGACGAAGCCGATCTGCCGACGGACTTCCGCCGGCGACGCGACGACGTCGAGGCCGTTGATGCGGACCGTACCCGAGGTAGGGGAGAGGATCGTGCTGAGGATTCGCAGGGCGGTCGTCTTGCCGGCGCCGTTCGGGCCGAGCAGCGCGAAGACTTCTCCTTCGCGGGCGTCGAACGAGATGCCGCGGAGGGCGCGGAACGTCCCCCGTTTCAGGTCGGCGTATTCCTTCGTCAGATCGCGAACCTCGATCATCCTCATCCTCCTGTCGCCCTTCGCCCCGCATGCGGAGGCGCCGGCGTCGAGTTATCGCGAAACGAACGGAAACGCGAGCGATGAAACGCGTCGGGAAAGCCTATCTCACGGATCGCCGCGTGCGGCGCTTCGAAGGGCGTCGCTTCCGAAGGTTTCGACGGACCGCGACCCAATCCGCAGCCGCATCGACCGGCGCCGATGCCTTTGCCCGTCGTGTTCAGCGTCATCGGCGCTTTCCGCCTAACCGGCCCATCTTTTTGGGTGGCCTCTTCCGGCGAGCGGAGGTGGGGCGCTTCCTGCGTCTTAGGGTTTCGCAGGCTCGCTGCCGGCCGTCGCTTTAGATCCTCGGCAGCTCAACGGAACCGCTCACGGGGCAGAGGCAGGTCGATGTTGTTCGAAATCAGCTTGGTCAGGAAAGGAATCGTCACGGCGGATGATTTCGTGCGTGCGCTGGAGATGCAGATCGAGCAGCGCCAGCCGATCGGACGCATCTGCCTGGAGCAGAAGCGCCTGACGATGAATCAGCTCTTCCTGGTGCTCGCCGAAGGAACGGGACAGAAGCTCCCGTTCGGCGAGATCGCGATCCAGCTCGGCTTTCTGACGCGGGAAGATCTCGCGGAGATGCTCCTCCTGCAGAGCGAGCGGACGCTGACGCTGTCGGAGTGCCTGGTGCAGGCCGGCGCGCTCGACGCCGAGGAACTGGAACGCGAGCGGCGACTGTTCCGCCTTCTCACGGTCGAGGAATCGTCGCACACGATGATTCGCAGCGAAGGGCCGCGCACCGCCGCGGTCTAACGCGACTTCGCACGAGCTACGACGAAGCTCGCACGACACCCACCCATCGACGACCGGATCAGAAACGCTCCGGTCGTCGATTTTGTTTCGACTTGGCGTCGACGCGCCGTCCTGGCAGGAGCTCCGCCGGATGTCTCAGCCGTTCGATCCGGAAATCGTCGCGGCGTTCGTGGCCGAGGCGCAGCTCACGCTCGCTCCGATCGCAACGGCGCCTCACTCGCGGCTGCGCGAGGAAGCGGAGTTGGAACCCGAACTGGAAGAACAGGCGCTCCGCGCGACCGTTGCCGTCGAGCAGACCGCCAGCTTTCTGGGATTCGATGACGTCAGCCGGCTCTCGTGCGCCTTGGCGGCGCTGTTGAACGCACGGCGCCGCGGGCAGATCGCCGCACGGCCAGAGGATCTGCGGCTGCTGACGCGCGCGCTCGATCGCCTTTACCAGGCGGTGAATTGCATCGGACAGCGAGAAAGCTTTGACGTCAGGGTCGAGATCGACGCGATCAGGGCGCGTCTGATCGCTGGGTTCGAGCGAGAAGGAAACGTAAGCGACTACTGCGCGGCCGCTGCCTCCGGCTCGTCCTGCACGTAGGTCCGGACCGTCTTGTCCTCGACCAGACGCGGATTGTCTCCCTCCATCATCCATTTGGAGAGCGCCCGGGCGCCGCTGGGGAGACGGGCGGAGATCTCGATCGATTCGAGCTGGGCCCCTTCTCTAAGGGTATGCGCCGTCCGCATCGCCAGATCGCCCGAGTGGAACGTCAGTTCTTCGCCCGCGGGCAGAGGCTCCTCGAAGTTGAACTCGAACCGGTTGCCGAAGACGTCCCGGGCATACACGGCGACGCGAGCGAGGTCCCGGCGGCCGACGTTCGTGATGCGATAAAGCGGAAACGCCGCGGGTCGACCCGTCTCGGCGTCGGTCGCGCCGGCCGGCGCCGCCAATTCCAGGGTGACTTCGACCGGCGGATAGGGATTCACCGGCAACGCGAACCAGAGAATGCCCACGATCACGATCGGCAGCGACGCGACCAGCAGCAGCGTGATCGTGAACGCCGTCCGGGAAAGCTCGATGCCCGGCGGACGTTCGTCGTCGTCAGGGCTCTGGGAAGCATCAATAGCGGTCATCGGCGACAGTCGATACGGCGTGGTCGATCGGCTCGCGAGGCGAGCCGTGTACGTTCAAGCGTCCGCCCTGAGAGCGTTCAGATCAAGGTGCGACGCTTTGCCGCACGAGCCGTTCGTCTGAACTGCCGGCCTGTCGGAGCGGGCGACGGTCGTCCTTTTTCGAGTAACCGCCGTCGCGATCGTCGCGTCGCCGACGTGTCCGGCGGTCGAACGAAAATATTCCGCTCGTCGGGTCGCTCCCCTAGCTTGCAGACAAGGCGGCTGACGGGGAAGTTATCGGTGCGACGAGTTGCCGCGTGAGGCCGGCTGGACGGAAGTTCGGTCGACGCACGAAGATACCGCAGATCGGTCGCCGCTGCCCCGGGTGCTCTTTTCGCCCGGCAGCGGCAACCCTACGGCTTCGGCATCAGGATGCCTCTACCCCGGGGTGTCCCGGCACGAGGATGCATCGGCAGGTCGCAGCCGTAGGTTCGCGTAAGGTTCGTTCGCGGAGCGTTCGTTTCGTTCAGGTCCCCGACGCCTGACCGGAAGCGAGCGGCGCCTTCCGCGGCGGACAGGACTAGTTCGCGTCGGCCGCCCGACAGACGAGACAGGTCTTCGGAGAATGACGAGACCCTTCTTCTTTCCGCGCTGGACGAACCGCTTCGTGGTCGTCCTGCTCATCGGAATCCTCGGCTTCGGCGCTTACGCCGGAGCGGTGACGTGGTTCGCGATCGACCCCCAGTTGATCAACGTCGGCTATTCGCCGCGGCAACCGGTCCCGTTCAGCCACGAGATCCACGCCGGCAAGCTGAAGATGGATTGCCGGTACTGCCACAACACCGTGGAAAAGGCCGGCCACGCGGCCGTTCCCCCCACGGCGACGTGCGGCAACTGCCACTCGGGCAAGGACGAACAGGGCCTCGTCGCGAAGGCGGCGGTGCTGACCGACAGCCCGAAGCTGGAGCTGGTTCGCGAATCGCTCGAGACGGGCCAGTCGATCCCCTGGATCAAGGTCCACAACCTGCCCGACTTCGTCTACTTCAATCACTCGGCCCACGTCACCGCCGGCGTGAGCTGCGTTTCCTGCCACGGTCGCGTCGACCGGATGGCGCAGGTCGAACAGGTCGAACCGCTGTCGATGAAGTGGTGCCTGAACTGCCACCGCAACCCTGATCCGCATCTGCGTCCCGTCGACAAGGTGACCCAGCTCGACTGGACTCCCGACGAAGATCCCGAATTCGAAGGCATGACGGCGGCCGAGGTCGGAGCCCAGATCCGAGAAGAACTGAAGCTCGCGCCGGATACGTCCTGCTCGACTTGCCATCGCTGATCGCTCGACCTTTCGTCGATCGTTCGCGAATCCAGAGCCTGAAGACCGAGTCTTGCCGAGGCGCCCCGTAGGTTTCCGCGTATCGCCCATGAATCCCGCTAACGCCGACGCCCTTTCAGCCGGTAGCCCGTCCACCGGACGCAAGTACTGGCGGAGCCTCTCCGAACTCGAGGGCAAGCCTGAGTTCGAGGACTATCTGCGCCGGGAATTTCCCGTCTCGGGCGATCAGTTTCCGGACAACTTCTCGCGCCGTCGCTGGCTCCAGTTGATGGGCGCGTCGCTGACGCTCGCCGGCGCCGTCGGCTGCCGGTACGAGAAGGAGATCATCGCTCCCTTCGCGCAGCGTCCGCAGAACCGCATCCCCGGCAAGCCGCAGCGCTTCGCGACGACGATCGAGTACGCCGGCGCCGCGCGGCCGCTGCTGGTCACCTGCTTCGACGGACGCCCGGTCAAGCCCGAAGGGAATCCGGACCATCCGGAGTCGTTCGGCGCGACCGATCTTTACTCCCAGGCCGCGACGCTCGAGCTGTACGATCCGGATCGTTCACGAACCGGATACGAAATCCTCGAAGGTCGCTCGGAAGAACTGGACGAGGAAGAAACCCGCCGCCGCGCTCGTGCGTTCTTCGCGGCGATCCGCGGCGGGGAAGGCGGATCGACCGTCGTGCTGACCGAGGCGACGTCGTCCCCCACGATGGCCCGCCTCATGGGTCAGCTTGCCGGTTCGGGCGTGGAATGGGTGCAGTACTCGCCCGTCACCGACGACAACGAGCGCGTCGGCCTGCGCGAAGTCTTCGGGTCGGACGTCGTCGCTCGCCCGCTGCTCAACCAGGCGAAGGTGATCCTGACCCTGGATCACGACTTCATCGCCAGCTACGACGGCGCCACCGTTCGTCATCAGCACGACTTCATCGAAGGTCGTAATCCTGACGAACGACAGATGAACCGCCTGTACTGCGTCGAGAGCCAGTTCTCGATGACGGGCATGAAGGCCGACCATCGCCTCGCGATCCGGTCGTCGCTCATCGGCAGCTTCCTGGGCCAGCTCTACGGCGAAGTCCAGCGTCTGAAGGGCCAGGGCGCCGCGAACCATGCCAAGCAGGCCGCAGAGTCCGGCTCCGATCGCGCTCCGGTCTTCCTCGCCGCGGTCGCCGAGGATCTCGCCGCGTCGCAGGGCCAGGCGGTCGTGCTCGTCGGGCAGAATCAGCCGCCCGAGGTTCACGCCCTCGCCGCACGCCTAAACGACCTGATCGGCGCGACCGGCGCCACGCTCGAGTATCGCCCGGCGCCGAATCCGCGACCCGTCTGCATCGAGGCGCTCGCGACGCTGGCCGATCGGCTCAACGGCGGCACGGTCGACAATCTCGTCGTCATCGGCGGGAATCCGGCGTTCGACGCTCCGTCCGACGTCGACTTCGCGGCGGCCATGCAGAAGGCCGGCAACGTCGTCCGGATCGGCATGTGGGTCGACGAAACGTCGCTCGCCTCCGACCTGCACCTGCCGCAGCTTCATGCGTTCGAGACCTGGGGCGACGTCGTTTCGTCTTACGGCGTCTGGTCGATCTCGCAGCCGATGATCGCTCCGCTCCACTTCGGGTGGTCGGCGATCGGCTTCGCAGCGGAGGCTCTCGGCCAGGACCTCGACGGGCAGGCGCTCGTTCGCGAAACGGCTCGCGGCACGCTCGGACTGGGCGGAGAAGTCGCCTGGCGGGAGATCGTGAAGAAGGGCTTCGCGGCCGAATCGGCTGGCGACGCGGCCGCGGTCGCCGTTTCTGGAGAGGCGGAGCTGACGGGAACGCTCGATCCGACGCTGTGGGAAGAGGACTCGAAGCGGATCAACGAATCGATCGAACTGACGTTCTTCCCCTGCCGGAAGCTCTACGACGGTCGCTTCGCCAATAACGGCTGGCTGCAAGAGTTCCCCGATCCGGTCGGCAAGGTGACATGGGACAACGTCCTGTACGTCAATCGCGAAACGGCCAACGCGCTGAGGCTGAAGCAGGGCGAACTCGCTCGCATCAGCGTCGCCGGGTCGGAAATCGCCGCGCCGGTCTTCATTCAGCCGGGTCAGGCGAACGGCTCGCTGGCGATCGCTCTCGGCTACGGCCGCGCTGCCGCCGGCAAGATCGGCGGACTCGTCTCCGAAGGGATCGAACCGGTCGGCACGAACGTGGCCCCGGTCCGTCGCAGCGACACGTGGTGGATCGCCGCCGACGTCAAGGTCGCTGGCACGGGCACGCCGTATAAGATCGCGACGACGCAGGATCACAACGCGATCGACCAGTTCGGGATGGACGAGATCAAGCGGCGCGCTCCGAAGCTGGTTCGCGAAGGGACGTTCGAGGAATACGTCAAGTTCTTGGACGAGGGCCACGACGACGGTCATTCGCACGGCGCAGAAGAAGCGAAGGGGGGCGATTCCGATACCGCCCCGATCGACGAAACTTCGCCCGCAGTCGCTGCGCCCGCGTCGGTCGTGGCAGAAGCGAAACGCGATCCGCACGGCGACGATCACGCTCATGACGGCGAACACGGCCACGCCGACGAACATGGAACGGGTCACCACCGTCAGTTCCCGCCGCAGGAAGGGCATCATCCCCCGCTGGTGAGCCTCTGGACCGAATGGTCCTACGAGGGCCAGGCCTGGGGCATGGCGATCGACCTGAACCGCTGCACGGGCTGCAATTCGTGTGCGGTCGCCTGCCAGGCGGAGAACAACGTCCCGATCGTCGGCAAAGAGATGGTCGCTCGCAACCGCGAGATGCACTGGCTCCGCGTCGACCGGTACTTCGCCGGAACCGAAGAGAACCCCGCCGCGCTGCATCAGCCCATGCTGTGCCAGCAGTGCGAGAACGCCCCGTGCGAATCGGTCTGCCCGGTCGCGGCCACCGTGCACAGCACGGAAGGCCTGAACGACATGGTCTACAACCGCTGCATCGGGACGCGGTACTGCGGCAACAACTGTCCGTACAAGGTCCGCCGGTTCAACTACCTCTGGTATCGCGGGAATCCGCGGCTGAACCAGGACGACGGCGATCTGACGAACCTGGTGCTCAACCCGGAAGTGACCGTCCGCACTCGCGGCGTGATGGAGAAGTGCACCTTCTGCGTGCAGCGAATCCAGAACGCGAAGATCGAGGCGAAGACGGAACGTCGTCCGCTCGGCGCCAACGAGATCCAGACGGCCTGCCAGCAGGCCTGTCCGACGCAGGCGATCGTCTTCGGCGACCTGAATCGCGAAGAGAGCCGCGCGGCACAGTTGCATCGTTCGCCGAGGGCCTACGCCCTGCTCGAAGAACTGAACATCAAGCCGCGCAACCGCTACCTGGCGCAGATCACCAATCCGCACCCGGCGCTGCACGAATTCGAGAACCGCACGAAGGTCTGACCTGCGTCAGAGTCCGAGACGTCGAATCCGCGAGACTGCCTGACCCGACTGCATCAGCCGACCCGCCATGGCCACTGCCGATCTAAGAATCGCCGACGATATGGTCGACCCGCGCACGCGGCGGCCGCTCGTCGAAGGGAATCCCACCTTCGCGAGCGTGACCGACGACGTCTGCCGGATCGCCGAGGTCGAGCTGCCCAAGACGAACGTGTTTTGGATCCTGATCTTCCTGTTCTCGGCGTCGCTGGCGACGATGTTCGGGGCGTTGATCGGGCACCTGTTCCTCACCGGCACCGGCGTCTGGGGCAACAACAACCCGGTCTACTGGGGTTGGCCGATCGTCAACTTCGTGTTCTGGGTCGGTATCGGCCACGCCGGAACCCTCATCAGCGCGATCCTGTTCCTGTTCCGCCAGTACTGGCGGACGAGCATCAATCGCTTCGCCGAAGCGATGACGATCTTCGCGGTCGTCTGCGCCGGAACGTTCCCCGGCATCCACGTCGGTCGCGTCTGGCTCGTCTACTGGCTCGCGCCGCTTCCGTCCGAACACCTGGCGATGTGGCCCCAGTTCCGCAGCCCGCTGTTGTGGGACGTCTTCGCGGTCAGCACGTACGGATCCGTATCGCTCGTCTTCTGGTACATGGGGATGATCCCCGACCTGGCGACGCTGCGCGACCGGGCGAAGTCGACCTGGCGCCGGGTCTTTTACGGCGCCCTGTCGCTGGGCTGGAACGGTTCGATGCGGCACTGGGTCCGCTACGAGAAGACCTACACGATCCTCGCCGCGCTCGCCGCGCCGCTGGTGCTCTCGGTCCATACGATCGTGTCGTTCGACTTCGCCGTTTCGCAGCTTCCGGGCTGGCACACGACGATCTTCCCGCCCTACTTCGTCGCGGGCGCCATCTTCAGCGGCTTCGCGATGGTGATGACCCTCGCGATCCCCGCGCGTGAGATCTACGGGCTGAAGCATCTGATCACGATGCGTCACCTGGAGAACATGAACAAGGTCATCCTGGCGACGGGCTCGATGGTCGGGTACGCCTACGCGATGGAGTTCTTCATCGCCTGGTACTCGGCGAACTCCTACGAATCGTTCGCTTTCATGAACCGGGCGTTCGGGCCCTACTGGTGGGCGTACTGGACCATGGTCAGTTGCAACGTGATTTCGCCGCAGCTCTTCTGGTTCAAGTGGATCCGCACCAATATCCCGGTCATGTTCGTGATCACGATCTTCGTGAACATCGGCATGTGGTTCGAGCGCTTCGTCATCACGATCACCTCGCTCAGCCGCGACTTCCTCCCGTCGTCGTGGGGTTACTTCTCGCCCACCTGGGTCGACGTCGGGATGCTCATCGGCAGCTTCGGGCTGTTCATGACGCTGTTCCTGCTGTTCCTGCGGTTCCTCCCCGTGGTCGCGATCGCCGAAATCAAGATGACGATGGAACACCAGCGGCATCTCGATCACGCCTTGGCGGGGCACGGTCATCACGACGAGCCCGAATCGCGGCCCGGCGACTTCCGCTCCCATCCCGAACACCCCGACCACCACTGATCCGAACGCCGACGCGTCGCTGAGTCAGTTCCCGGATAACGACTGTTTCGGAGCTTCCCTTTCATGGCCCATCACCCCCCGGCGGTCGAGCCGGATCGAGACGAAGTCGCGTTCCGCGGCTACCTGGCCGCATTCGCCGGCCCGGATGCGCTCGTTCACGGCGCGGAGGCGGCACGCGCGGCGGGGAGAACGCACCTCGACGCGCACGTTCCCTTCCCGGTCCACGGGCTGGACGACGCCCTCGGCATTCGCCCGACGCGTCTCCCCTGGCTCGTGTTCGTCATGGGCGTGACGGGCGGCGTCAGCATTCTGCTGTTCCAGCTCTGGGCCAACGGCATCGACTATCCCTGGATCATCTCCGGGAAGCCCTTGTTCAGCATTCCGGCGAACATCCCGGTCACGTTCGAAGTGACGGTGCTTTTCAGCGCCTTCACGGCGTTCCTGTCGATGCTCGCGCTCAACCGTCTCCCCCGGCTCTACCAGCCGCTGATGCAGACGGCGATCTTCGACCGGGTGACGAACGACAAGTTCGTGCTATTCATTCCGGCGACGGTTTCCGAAAGCGCTCCTGCCGGAGAGATGGAGAATCGCCTGCGGAACTGGGGCGCGACGGAGATCGAACCTCTCTACGCGCCGGTCCATAACGCGGGGATTCCCCGGAACCTCAAGCTGCTCCTGATCTGCGTGGCGTCGCTTCTCGCGATCCCGCCTTTCTTCGTCTGGGGCATGCGCGGCGTCACCAGCGAGCAGCCACGGCTCCACGTCATCTTCGACATGGACAACCAGCCGAAGTACAAGGCGCAGCAGACGAGCGTGTTCTTCGCCGACGCCCGGTCGATGCGACCGCAGGTCGCCGGGACGGTCGAGTGGTCCGAGAACGTCAGCGCGTTCGACTACGAGCGCGGACTGGATCCCGCCCGCGTCGACGACACGATGATCTCGCTGCTGCTCCAGCCGGCCGAAGAAGGCGCCGCTCCCGATGAAGCCGCCCCCAACGGCGATGGCGCAGCGCCCGCGACGCCGGATGCAGCCGAACCGGAGCTCCCCTGGATCGCGGACTTCCCGTCGGAACTCGTCATCGACGAGCGTCTGATGGCCCGGGGCCGGGCGCGCTACAACATCTACTGCGGCGTCTGTCACGGGCTGGGCGGCGACGGCAACGGTCTGGTCGCGCAGCGCGCCATCGAGCTGCAGCAGGCGACCTGGGTGCCGCCGACGTCGCTCCATACGGACGAAGTGATCAAGCAGCCGGTCGGGCAGATCTTCAACACGATCACGAACGGCGTCCGGAAGATGCCGGCGTACGCGGACCAGATCACGCCGCGTGATCGCTGGGCGATCGTGCTCTACGTGCGAGCCCTGCAGAAGTCGCGAACCGCGTCGCTCGACGACGTTCCCGAAAACCTTCGCGGCGACCTCAAGGAACTGGCCCCCGCTGCGGCTTCGACCCCGGCGACGGACGGTTCGGCGGCTTCGGCAGGCGCGACTCCTGCTCCGAGCGGCGAAGCGACTCCTGAAGAAGCGACGGCCCCCGCCGAGGCGACGCCTCCGACCGAAGCCGCTCCCTCTGGCGAAGCGTCGCCGGCGGACGCGGCCGCGCCGGAAGACGCGGCGCTCGAAGAAAATGAGACCCCGGCGGCGGACGCCGCTCCTGCCGAAGGCGAAGCCGCATCGACCGAAGCAGCCGCTCCCGCAGTCGAAGAGACGCCGTAACGATCCGCTCCGCGACGCGACGCCGAAACAGCACGAATCCAGAGTTTTCTGAACGAACCATGGTCAAATCGACGTACCTGCCTCTCGACGAGCGTACGCAGCTCGCGTCGCAACCGGCGATCGCCTTCGGCGGCATCGGTCTGGCGGCGTTGATCGTGCTGATCGGCGCGGCGCTCTCGTTCAGCGGAGGCGAGGCGATCGACCTCGGCGAGGGTCGCTTCCCGAGGACGACGCTCTCCGATTTCATGGCGTCGTACCTGATCAACTTCTGGTTCCTGCTCACGCTCGGCCTGGGCGGGCTGTTCTTCACGATGGTGCAGCACCTGACGCGGGCCGGATGGTCGGCCACGGTGCGGCGGACCGCGGAGTTTCTCGCCGCCTCGCTGATTCCCACATCGCTGCTGTTCATCCCGATCGCGATCGTGGTCCTGATGCAGGACGGCACGCTTTATCCGTGGACCGATCCCGAACTGGTCGCGCACGATCCGCTGCTGACCTGGAAAGAACCCTACCTGAACGTCGCGTTCTTCCTGCTTCGCGCGGTCGTCTACATCGCGATCTGGGTCTTCCTCGCCTGGCGGTTCGTGGGCCAGTCGCTGAAGCAGGACGAAACGGGCGACTTCGCCATCACTTACCACCTGCAGTCGCTCGCCGCGCCGGCGATGTTCCTGTTCGGGCTCACGCTGACGTTCGCCGCCGTCGACTGGATCATGACGCTGGCGCCGATCTGGTTCAGCACGATGTGGGGCGTCTATCTGTTCGCCGGGACGATGGTGTCGTCGCTTGCGGCGCTGATCCTGATGGTCTCGCTGTTGCACCAGTTCGGAAAGCTGCGGGGAATCGTGAACGTGGAGCACACGCACGATCTTTCGAAGCTGCTGTTCGGCTTCATCGTCTTCTGGGGCTACATCGGATTCAGCCAGTACATGCTGATCTGGTACGCCAACATCCCGGAAGAGACCTTCTGGTATCGCTTCCGGCAGGAGAACGACGGCTGGATCACGATGTCGTTCATCCTGCTGATCGGACACCTGTTATTGCCGCTGCCTTTGCTCCTCCGACGATCGCTGCGACGAAACGCCGCCTACATGACCGTCTGGGCGGTTTTCATGCTGCTCATGCACTGGATCGACCTGTACTGGATGATCGCGCCGCAGTTCCGGCCCGACGCGCCGTACCCCGGCGTGATGGATTTCGCGCTGCTGCTGGCGGCGGTCGCCTACCTGAGCGGGTTCCTGTTCCTGATGATGGGACGCTATCCTCTGGCGCCGCTGAAAGATCCGCGTCTCCACGAAGCGCTCGCGTTCAAGAACCTCTAAGACCTGAACCATTCCGCCGGGCGCCTGCGATGCGCCTGGTTTCGGGAGACTTCCGATGAGCCACTCTGCCGCCGAAACGCCCTGGTACGACGACGTCGACGTTCCGACGCTCGTCACGGTCGGCGTCGTCGGCTCGGCGATCACCGTCGCCACGTTGTTCGCGTGCCTCGGGGTCTACAATCTCTATAGGTCCTTCGACATGCGGGCGAAGACCGACGCGGTCGCTCAGACGGAGAGCGCTGAGCGACTTCAGAGTCAGGAAGAGGCGCTGACCCGCTACGCGATCGTCGACGCCGCGAAGAACCGCTACCAGGTGCCGATTTCCGACGCGATGCAGAGCGTCGTGCGACAATACGAACGACCGCTCGAGCGCTGACCCGCGAACTGCCGATCAACCATCCCTTCACGCGATCGATCCTCCCGATGTTCCCGAAGTTCCTTCTGCCCACGACCCTCTGCGCGGCGCTCCTCTGCGTCGGCGTCGGAGAGGTCCGCGCGCAGCGGAACGACAAGCTCCCCAAGGGCTTCGAGGGACTCGCGATCCAGGAGCATCTCGACGCGGAAGTTCCGAAGACGCTCAGCTTCCGCGACGATCGCGGCCAGGACGTGCTCCTGGGCGACTACTTCGACGGGACCAAGCCGGTCGTCCTCTCGATGAACTACTCGGACTGTCCGATGCTCTGCAACCTGCAGCTCAACGGCCTGTTCGATTCGATGAAGGAACTGTCGCTCAAGCCGGGCGTCGATTTCGAATTCGTTTCCGTCAGCATCAACCCGCTCGAAACGACCGACAGGGCGCGGATCGCCAAGAACGGCTACGTACGCCGACTGGGCGACTCCCAGGCGGCGAAGGGGCTGCACTTTCTGACCGGGTCGAAGGCCAATATCGAAGCGCTCGCGGAGGCGGTCGGGTTCTCCTTCAACTACATCGCCGAAACGAAGGAATACGCCCATCCGGCGGTGCTGGAAATCTGCACCCCGGACGGGCGGCTGTCCCGCTACCTGTACGGCGTGCAGTTCCCGGTGCGTGACCTGCGGCTGTCGCTGGTCGAAGCGTCGGAAGGGAAGATCGGGACGACGTTCGATCAGATCCTGATGTTCTGCCTGCACTTCGATCCGGAAGAAGGTCGTTACACGCCCTTCGCGACGAACCTGATGAAGCTGGCGGGCAGTATGACGGTCTTTTTCGCGGCGATCTTCATCGTTCCCTACTGGTTCATGCGACCGGGGGCGAAACCGGAAGCCGCCGCTTCGCCGGAGCAGCCTGGGGAGGGGACCGCTGTCGCCGGACAGGCGCCCGCGCGGGCCACGCCGTCCGGTCCGTCGCCGCCGCCTGACGCTGCGGGGCCGGGACCTGCGAACTGACGCGAAGCGACCGAGATCGAGACCGAATCCGAGTAGCCGAACGCCGGGAATTGAAACGACATGTTCTCTGACGCTTTCGCCCCCTTCCAGACGCTGGCCGCGGCCGAGGGCACGTTCTTCATGCCGCCGCAGTCGTCGACCGTGGCGCCGCAGGTCGACTACGTCTTCGACCTGATCTTCTGGATCTGCGCGTTCTTCTTCGTGCTGATCATCGGGCTCATGACGTACTTCGTCCTGAAGTACCGCCATCGTCCGGGGCACGTCGAATCGCGCACCTCCAACCACAGCGACGTGCTGGAGGTCACCTGGTCGGTGATCCCGGCGCTGCTGACCGTCGTGATCTTCGTCGAGGGCGTCAACTCGTATCTCAACATGCGGCAGCCGCCGCCCGATTGCTACGAGATCGACGTCATCGCCAAGAAGTGGAACTGGACGTTCATCTATCCCAACGGCGTCGTCTCGGATCAGTTGCACTTCCCGGTCGGACGTCCCGTGAAGCTGGTGATGACGTCGGACGACGTCATCCACAGCTTCTACATTCCGGACTTCCGGGTGAAGATGGACGTCATCCCCGGTCGGTACACCTACCTCTGGTTTCAGGCCGACGGCGAGGGCGAGCACAAGGTCTATTGCACGGAGTACTGCGGCACCAAGCACTCCGAGATGAAGGCGATGGCGACCTCCGAATCGCCCGAGTCGCTCGCGGCGTGGTTCGATAAGGAATCGCGGTACGTCGAGTCCTACGATACGCCCGCGGAAGCCGGCGCCGAGGTGTTCCGTCGACGCGGTTGCGGACAGTGCCACTCGTTCGAGCCGAACCGCACCATCGTCGGGCCGAGCTTTTACGGAGTCTACGGCACCGAACAGCAGACCTCCGCAGGGCCCGTCATCGTCGACGAGAATTACATCCGCGAGTCGATCCTGCAGCCGGGCGCCAAGGTTCGCGTCGGCTTCAAGAACCAGATGCCTTCTTTCCAGGGCATCATTAAGGACGACGAAATCGGGGCGCTGATCGCCTATATCAAGACGCTGAATCCCGATTACAAGGGGGGCGACCCCGCGATGGAAACGGGCGCCGCCAGTTCCGAGCCCGTGACTCCGGGACAGGGAGCTCCGGTCGATCGGGGACAGGAGACGCTTTCTCCGGTCGAGCAGCCGGACGGCGATCGACTCGATCCGACGCCGGAGCGAAACACGGACGAAACGCCGGCTCCGACCGAGCCGGCCCCGAGCGAACCGGCATCGGAAACGCCGCCCGCTTCGGAACCCGAACCCGCGACCGAAGAGAGCGCTGAAGAAGTCGCTCCGTAACCTTAAACTGAATTCGACGACCTGACGCGAAAACGAACGCGTCCGGATTACGAACTGCCGCACGGCGACCGCGACCCGGCGCCGCCCCGCGGCGAGAGCTTGACCCGAGGAATCGAACCATGACCGCATCTCTGACGGTCCCCCAAACGAAGACCGACCTTACGCCCCAGGATCGTCCGGAGGAGAACTACCTCACGCACGACAAGGGCGTGATGAGCTGGGTCGCGACGCTCGATCACAAGCGGATCGGGATCATGTACCTGGTCGCCGTGATGTCCTCCTTCCTGATGGGCGGCATCTTCGCGCTCGTGCTGCGTGCGGAGCTCTTCTTCGGGAAACTCGATTTCCTGTCGGAGGACACGTACAACCAGATGTTCACCCTGCACGGGGCGATCATGACCTTCATGTTCATCATCCCCGGCATTCCCGCGGCGCTCGGGAATTTCGTGGTGCCGATCATGCTGGGAGCGAAGGACGTCGCCTTCCCGCGACTGAACCTGTCGAGCTTCTACCTCTGGATCGGCGGAGCGATCTTCTTCGTCGCCGCGATGGTGTTCGGCGGCCTGGACACGGGCTGGACGTTCTACACCCCGTACAGCATCACCTCCGACACGCGGGTCATCCTGGCCCTGCTCGGCGTGTTCGTGCTCGGATTCAGCTCGATCTTCACCGGGCTGAACTTCATCGCCACGATCAACATGATGCGGCCGCCGGGAATGACCTGGTTCAAGATGCCGCTGTTCCTGTGGGCGATCTACTCGACCGCCGTGATTCAGGTTCTGGCGACCCCGGTGCTGGCGATCACGGGCGTGCTGCTGATCCTGGAACGTGCGATGGGGCTCGGCATCTTCGACCCCGCCCGCGGCGGCGACCCGGTGCTGTTCCAGCACTTCTTCTGGTTCTACTCGCACCCCGCGGTCTACATCATGATCCTGCCCGCGATGGGCGTGATCAGCGAACTGATCCCGGTCGGCAGCCGCAAGCATATCTTCGGCTACACCTTCATCGCGATCAGCTCGGTCGCGATCGCGCTCTTCGGCTTCCTGGTGTGGGGTCACCACCTGTTCGTCAGCTCGCAGTCGATGATGACCTCCATCATTTTCAGCGGCCTGACGTTCTCGGTCTCGATCCCGTCGGCGGTGAAGGTCTTCAACTGGCTGGCGACCATGTACAAGGGGTCGATCCGCCTGCACACGCCGATGTGCTACGCGTTGTCGTTCATCTTCCTGTTCGGCATCGGCGGTCTGACCGGCCTGTTCCTCGGCGCCCTGGGCGTCGACATGCATCTGCACGACACGTACTTCGTCGTCGCCCACTTCCACTACGTGATGATGGGCAGCACGGCGATCGCCTTCCTCGGCGGCGTCTTCTACTGGTGGCCCAAGATGACGGGCCGCATGTACGACGAATTCTGGGGCGTGCTGTCGTGCCTGATCGTCTTCGTCGGCTTCAACCTGGCGTTCCTCCCGCAGTTCGTGATGGGTAGCCGGGGCATGCCGCGTCGCTATGCCACGTACGATCCGGAGTTCACGATCTTCCACCAGATGTCGACGTCGGGCGCGTTCCTGCTCGGCATCGGGCTGTTCATGGCGCTCGGCGTTCTGCTCGCTTCGCTGAAGTGGGGTCGCAAGGCTCCGAAGAACCCCTGGGGCGGCGGAACGCTCGAGTGGACGACCATGTCGCCCCCGCCTTACTACAACTTCAAGGATGCGCCGGTCGTCGGCGACCCGTATCACTACGAAGGCATGTACTACGACCCGCAGATCGGCGGCTACGTCCGTCATTCCGATCTGCCGGCCAAGCCCGTCCCCGGCCACCACTGAGCGGGGCGAATCGCAGCGTCGCCGTCGGCCCGTATTCCGACCGCGACGACCGATCGCGTCCCGTACTTTCGCTAAAAAGCTCGAACGAAGCTGAACCGACGAGCGGCCTCGCCGACGATTCGGAAGAGTCCGCAGAACGTTCGCCAGAGCCTCAAAAACGTCCGAACCGCCAGGTCCGTTCCCGATGAGCGTCGCCGTCGAAACCGATTCCGCCGATCATGGCCACCACCACGATCACCCGGACTACGTCGCCCATCATTTCGACACTGCGCAGCAGCAGTTCGATTCGGGCAAGCTCGGGATGTGGCTGTTCCTGATCCAGGAAATGCTGTTCTTCAGCGGCCTGTTCGTGGCCTACTCGGTCTTCCGGGCGCTCTACCCGGAAATCTTCATCTACGCCCATCAGTTCCTGGACAAGTCGCTCGGCGCGTTCAACACCGTCGTGCTGCTCTTCAGCAGCTTCACGATGGCCTGGGCCGTTCGCAATTCGCAGCTTGGCCAAAACCGCGGTCTGATCATCAACCTGTCGATCACGAT
Source organism: Lignipirellula cremea (assembly GCF_056501455.1). NCBI lineage: Bacteria > Pseudomonadati > Planctomycetota > Planctomycetia > Pirellulales > Pirellulaceae > Lignipirellula > Lignipirellula cremea. The sequence goes on along the minus strand of NZ_CM151415.1, from coordinate 872,316 downwards.
CGCCTGCGCCGGGATCTTTCTCGGCGTGAAGGCGGTCGAGTACTCGCACAAGTGGGACGAAGGCCTGCTCTGGTCGTCGCGGTTCACCTACGGCGCGACTCCGCATCACCTCTCGGAAGGCTGGTCGGATTCGCTGATCAATCTCAGCATTCCGTTCGCCGCGCTGCTGGCCCTGTTCGCGATCGGCGCTCTCGTGCTGTTCCTGATGAAGAACGTGAAGTACGCGATCGTGAGCCTGGTGCTCGCCATCTGCTGCCTGGCGTACTTCACCGGCGTGTTCCTCGCGCGGACCATTCCCGCGGCGGTCGCTTCGGTTTCGGCGCCCGCGGAGACGCATAGCGCTTCGACGTCGCTGGTCGCCGGGAACGGCCTGCTCGGCGCTCCTTCGGGCCCGGTCACGCGAGGGGCCGAGGCGCCCGTCGCTCCGACGACCCCGGCCGACGAAGGCGGAGACCCGGCAGCGAACGCGCCCGCGGAACTCGAAAAGCTTTCGACGACCCCGATGAACGTCGTCGAAGAGCATGCCGCCCTCGACAGCTTCGACGCGACGGGAACGCTCGTTTCGCACGAGTCGCACGCCGTCGAGCCGCCGCCCCGGGTCGGCCTGTTCTTCAGCATCTACTACGTGATGACGGGCATTCACGCGATTCACATCATCGCGGGGATCGTGGCGCTGACGTGGCTGCTGCCGAAGGCCCTCGATCGCAAGTTTCACGCGGATTACTTCGGACCGGTCGACAACGTCGGTCTCTACTGGCATCTGGTCGACCTGGTCTGGATCTTCCTGTTCCCGATGCTCTACCTGATCCACTGACGGACCGGTGCGAAACGCCTTGACGACGTTTTTCACCGATCTTTAGCGTCCCGACGCTCCCACGGAGGGCTTACGCCCTCCGCTCGCCGAATTCAGCGCAACGAAGCCCTATGGCCCACTCCCCCGCCGCTCACGGATCCGCCGCCGCTCATGACACCGGTCATGGCCACGGCGCAGGTCACGACGAACATGCCCACTTCGCTCACGCGACGCCGGTCTGGCAACTGGCGACGGTCTTCGCGACGCTGCTCGCGTTGACGGTCATGACGGTCTCGACCGGCATGCTCGGACTGGGAGAGTATGAAATCGTGGCCTCGCTCGGCATCGCCTTCGTGAAGGCGACGCTCGTAGCGCTCTTTTTCATGCACCTGATCCACGACAAGCCGTTCAACATCATGCTGTTCACGTTCTCGCTGGGCTTCATCGCCCTGTTCATCGGCTTCACCGCGATGGACTCGCAGACCTATCGACCGCTGGTCGAGGCCCGCGAAGAGGACGTCCCGTTCCAGCCCCCTCCGGTCGAAATGACGGGCGGACCCGCCGACGTTCCTGCGGGCGGAGCCCCGGGCGACGCGTCGCAGCAGTCGGAAGCCCAGTCGCAACAGACGAGCGATTCCGAGCATTCGGGCTCGCACTGACGCCGCGCGATCGGCGCTTCGCCGCTGAGTTCGCCCCTCGAGGAGCCGCCGCGTCTTTCGTCGTCGCCGCATGTCGCCATCCTCGGCTGACGCATCCGATTCGTTCGACCCGCCGGCAGTCGCCGTCGATGACGTCTCGTTCCGGTTCAAGAGCGGCCCGCCCGTTCTCGAGTCGGTTTCGATCGCCGCGGACGCCGGCGAATACGTCGCGCTCGTCGGCCCCTCCGGCTGCGGAAAGTCGACGCTGCTGCGGATGATCGCGGGCCTGCTGGATCCTTCCGACGGCGCCATCCGCTTCGACCGCGACGCCGCCGGACCTCCCCGCCGGGCGTTCGTGTTCCAGCACGCGAACCTGATGCCCTGGCGGACGACGCTGCAGAACGTCGCGCTGCCGCTGGAGCTATCCGGCGTTTCGAGCGGCGAAGCCAGATCCGTCGCGCGAGGACGCCTCGCGCAGGTCGGTCTCGCGCCCGCGGACGAAGCGAAGCTTCCCGATCAGCTCTCGGGCGGCATGCAGATGCGGGTCTCGATCGCGAGAGCGCTTTCGGTGCGACCCGAGATCCTTCTGCTCGACGAACCGTTCGGCGCGCTCGACGAATTCGCCCGGCGAAAGCTGCATCAGGAATTGCAGCGTCTGCACGCGGTCGAGCGTCGCACGACGTTCTTCGTGACGCACGACGTATCGGAGGCGCTGTTTCTCGCCGACCGGGCGATCGTGCTGACCGGCTCCCCCGGTCGCGTCGCGGGAGAGATCGTCGTGCCGTTCGACCGGCCGCGCGGCGAGGATCTCTACGCCGATCCTGAATTCGCCGCGCTCTGCGGTCGGACAGGGCGACTTCTTCGCCAGGCCGCCCGGGCAGGAGGCGCCGCATGAGCGCTCAGCCCTCGCTCGCGAGACGCGCGCGAAACCTCCTGATGCCGCTGGTCACGCTGGCGATCATCCTGGGGTCGTGGCAGTTCGCGATCGTCTGGTTCGAGGTCCCGCGGTATCAGGCCGCCTCGCCGATCGAAGTCGCGAAAGCGTTCGTCGCGCGCGGGCCCGAGATTCTGGCGGCGACGCTCGTGACGGGAGCGTCCGCGGCGATCGGCTTCGCGGCGAGTCTGGTTCTGGGAACGACGCTCGCGTTTCTGTTCTCGCAGTCGACGTGGCTCCGGGCGAGCCTGATGCCTTACGCCCTTTTCATGCAGACGGTGCCCGTCGTGGCGATCGCCCCGATCGTGATCAGCCTCGTCGGCTACGGACCGCGCTCGGTCGCGCTGATCGCGATGATGATCAGCCTGTTCCCGATGATCGCGTCGGGGACTGCCGGGTTTCTCGCCGTGGACGCCGATCTGCTCGACCTGTTTCGCCTGCATCGGGCGAGCGGCCTGAAGACGCTGATCAAGCTCCGCATTCCCTCCGCCGTGCCGCATCTGGTGACCGGGGCGAAGACCGCGGCGGGCCTCGCCGTGATCGGCGCCATCGTGGGGGAGCTCTTCGCCGGCGCCGCCTTCGAATGGAAGGGGCTCGCGCTGCTGATCGACGGAGCCCTTCAGCGGCTGCAAAGCGATCTGCTGTTCGCGGCGGTCATCGCCTCGACGCTGCTCGGACTGTCGTTCTACCTGGCCGTGACGCTGCTCGAACGGACGGTCCTCCGACGCTGGACGAGGCGAAAGCGCGAAGGTTCCGGAGCGCCGTGACCGAACGCGTCACCCCGGGGGCTATAAAGGACGATCGTTCCGTTCGCTTTTTCGCCTCTTCGTCGATCGCTCGCCGGTCGAACCTTCTTCTTCGATGTCCGTCGCCGCCGAACAGCCCGCTCCCCGCGTCCCGCGCCGGCTCGTCATCCGCGCGTCGGCAGGTTCGGGCAAGACGTATCGGCTGTCGGGTCGCTACCTGCAACTGCTGCTGAACGGCGTTCCGCCTGAACAGATTCTCGCCACGACGTTCACGCGCAAAGCGGCGGGGGAGATCCTGCGGAGGATCTTGCGACGCCTTGCGGATGCCGCGCTGGAGAAGAAGTCGCTCGCCGCGCTGCGGGAATCGATCGACGATTCGACGCTGACGAAACTTCGTTGCGAGACGACGCTGGCCGACCTCACGCGGAGCCTGCACCGTCTGCAGGTCGGAACGCTCGACAGCTTCTTCGCCCGGGTCGGCATCCACTTCAGTCTGGAACTGGGGCTCGGGCTCGGCTGGGCGCTGTCGGAAGGGGACGCGTTCGACGACTTGAAGAATCGGGCCGTCCGGCGCCTGCTGGCCGAGGGGGAGCGCAAGGATCTCACGTCGCTGCTGCATCTGCTGGCCAAGGGCGAGACGCAGCGGAGCGTCCGGAACCTGGTCGACAGCGCCGTCGAAGAGCGCCTGGAGCTTTATCGCGACGCCGGCGCCGAGGCCTGGCGACGATTGCAGCCGCTGACGCCGCTCTCGGCGGAGGAGCTCGATCGGGCGCTGCTCGCGCTCGAAAGCTATCCCGCGACCGGCAAGCGACTGGCGTCCGCGATTCAGGCCGACGTCTGCGCCGTTCGCGAAGGTCTCGCGGGCGAATGCCTGAAGAAGGGACTGCTGAAGGTTCTCGCCTCCGAGGGGACGACCTATTACGGGTCGGAGTTGCCTGACGACCTGATCGAACTCTATCGCCCCATGCTGAAGCACGTCCGCGCGGAGGCGATCAACCCGATCATCTGGCAGGTCCATGCGACGTACGACCTGCTCCAGCGGTTCGCCGATCAGTACGACCCGCTGCAACGCCGCGAGGGGCAATACGGGTTCTCCGATCTGGTCCGGCGAATCGGCGCCTGGGCGACCGGCGACCGCACCGACACGCTCGCATGGCGGATGGACGCCCGGGTCGATCACCTGCTGCTGGACGAATTCCAGGACACTTCCTGGCATCAGTGGCGGGCGCTCGAATCGTTCGCCGAGCGGATCTTCGCCGAGACGGGCGACCGGACGTTCTTCTGCGTCGGCGACGTGAAGCAGGCGATCTACGGCTGGCGCGGCGGCGACAGCGCGATCTTCGACCGGATCGTGACGCGTTACTCGGCGGAAGAGACGACGCTGGAACAGTCCTACCGCTCGGCCCCGCCCATCATGGAGGCGGTCAACCGCGTCTTCGCCGGCGCGGTCGATCGGGTAGAGTCGCCCGGCGCCGTCGCCTGGCTCAAGTCGCAATTCCGTCCCCACACGACGGCGAAGAGCGACCTCGCCGGATACGTCGAACTGATCGAGGCGCAGGGAGAAGAGGGCGAAGCGAAACAGGCGGCGTGCCTCCGTTCCGCAGCGGCGATCGCGGCCCGGCTGTCGAAGGAGCGGCCCGATCTTTCGATCGGCGTGTTGACGCGATCGAATCGCACCGTCTCGACGATCATCGGCATGCTGCGGCAGGACCACGGCGTCGCCGCCAGCGAGGAGGGGGGCGTCGCGCTCGACGACAGTCCCGCCGCCGACCTGGTTCTTTCCGCGTTGAAGCTGGCCGACCATCCGCAGCACACGGCAGCCGGGTTCCATGTCGCGAACTCCTGCCTGGGAGAGAGCCTCGGTTTTCGCGATGCACGGGACGGCGCCGCCGCGGTGAAGCTCTCCTGGTCGATTCGCGAGACGATCGCACGCGAAGGTTTCGGCGCCGCCGCGACGCGACTGGCCGAGCCGCTGGTCGGGCAGTGCGGTCCGCGGGACGTGACGCGGCTGCGGCAACTGGTCGAGCTGGCGTACGCCTATCGACCGACCGATCTGCGTGCGGATAGTTTTCTCCGCTGGCTCGAATCGAAGCGGGTGGGCGATCCGACGGCGGACCGGCTGCGGGCGATGACCATCCACCAGTCGAAGGGGCTGGAGTTCGACGCGGTGATCCTGCCGGAACTCTCGGGTTATTGGGGGACGGGCCTGGCCGGCTTCTACGCCGACCGCGACGGCGACGGCATCGCGACGGGCGTCTTCCGGTATCTGAATTCGGATCTGGCGACCGCCGCGCCGGAGTTCGTTCGTGAAGGCCAGCGCCGGTACGTCGACAAGCAGACGATCGAGCGGCTCTGCATGCTCTACGTCGCCATGACGCGGGCCGTGCACGGTCTCTACCTGATCGTTCCGCCGGCGCCGAAGCACGCGAAAGACCACGCGGGTTGTTCGTCCGATCTGCTGCGAATGACGCTTGCGGAGAAGGAGCCGCAAGAAGACGCTGCCGTGGAAGGCGGCGGGGCAGGGGAGGGGACGACGCGAACGCTATTCCGGCTGGGCGACGACGACTGGATCTCGCGGGTCGAGCGGCACGAGTCCGAAGATCTCGCGTCCGGCGAAGAACGCCGGCCCGCGCGGACTTCGCCGGTCGTGACTCCCTGCGAGCGCGGTCGCGATCGCATGCGTACGCGAAGGCGGCCCTCGTCCTCCCTCGTGTACGACCCCTTCTCGCGCGACGCGGAGACGGCTTCGTACGACGGTCGCGAGCGCGGGCGGTTCGTGCATGCCTGCCTGGAATGCGTGGAATGGCTGCCTGACGGCGGCGCTTTCGACGACGCCGGGATCGAAGCGGTGGTCGCGAAGGCGCTCCGGCGTCTCCGCTGGTCGAGCCTTCCTGCGGCCTGCAAGATCGAAGACTTCGCCCAGAGTTGCAAGGGCGAGGTTCTCAAGTCGCTGCTGGTTCGCAGCAGCTTTCTCGACGACGCAGCACGCCGTCACTCTGCGTGCGAGACGTTCGTCGCCGCCTGTCGAGAGGCCGACCGGCTGGAGGCGGAGAACGAACGTCAGGTCGCCGCCTCGATCGCGGGCGAAACCATCCTCGGGCGCCTCGATCGGGTCGTCTGGCTCTTCGCGGGCGATCGGCTGCTGGGCGCCGAGATCGTCGACTGGAAGACCGACGCCTTCGCCGACGATCGCAGCGACGACCGCCTCGCGCAGCTCGCCGATTATCGTTCGGCGATCGTCAACTCTTCCGGACTGCCGGAAGAGGCCGTCGTGGCGTCGCTGGTCTTCGTCGCACGCGACGAGATTCGGGTCCTGAACGCCGGAATGACTTGAGCCTCCGTCCCGTAGGGCTGGCGCCCGTTCTCATCGGCAGCCGCGGCGAATAAGATCGGAGGAACCGCAAGGCGTGCGGTCTCCTCTTCGTCTCCGCTGGAAGCGCTTTCCGTGAACGCGACGCCGCTCGAGGCCTTTCGGTCGGCCGCCCTCGCGAGCGGACTGGTCACCGATATCGAACTGGAAGACGCGCAGAGCGAGGCGCTCCGCGTCGGGCCGCAGGACGGCATCCTCGAAGTCGATCAGGTCGCGGAGATCCTCCAGATCCGCGGCGTGCTGACCGGCTATCAGAAGGACCAGCTCAAGGCGGGCCGGACGAAGCTCAAGCTGGGCCCCTACCGCATCCTGGACTGGATCGGCGAAGGAGGCATGGGCCAGGTCTTTCGGGCGGAACATTCCGTCCTCGGACGCGAGTGCGCGATCAAGGTCCTGCCCCTCAGCCGAGCGACGGAAGAGGCGAAGCGTCATTTCTTGCGCGAGATCCGCACGCAGGCGACGCTCGACCATCCGAATCTGGTGCGGGCGTACGACGCCGGCGAGGACGGCAACGTCTCTTACCTGGTCGTCGAATACGTCCCCGGCGCCGATCTGCGACGACTGGTCAAGAATTCGAAGCCCCTGTCGATGCAGCAGGCGGCAAGCATCCTGTCGCAGGCGGCGCTCGGACTGCAACATGCCCACGAGCGGGGCCTGATCCACCGCGACATCAAGCCGGGCAACATCCTGGTGACGCCCGAGGGGGTGGCCAAGCTCTCGGACCTGGGCCTGTCGCAGCAGCTCGGCGAACTGGACGAGTACGCCCGGCGAGGCAAGATCGTCGGCACGGCCGATTACCTGGCGCCGGAGCAGATCAAGCGGAAGGAGACGACCGCCGCGAGCGACATCTACTCGCTCGGCTGCACGCTGTACTACGCCGTGACGGGGAAGGTGCCGTTTCCTGGCGGCGACGCCAACAGCAAGGCCGTGCGGCACTGCGAAGAGGTGCCCTGGCATCCGCGAAAGTTCAATCCCGACATCAGTGAGGAGTTCGTCGAAGTCGTCGCGGACATGATGGAGAAGGAGCCGCGCGATCGCATCCAGACGGCGGCGGAAGTGGCGCTGCGTCTGAAGCCCTGGGCGTCCGACCCTTCGCCCCTTCCGACCGGCAGACTGTCGCGGCCGCAGTGGCTGACGACGGCGACGTCGCCGCAGAGCGAGACCGACGGCATCCTGTTCGAGGCGAACGAAAAGACCGATCCGAACGCTTCGGAGACCGGACGCTCCGCAGGAAGCCTCAGTTCGGCCAGCGCCTCCTCGGCCGCGCTTCCCCCTCCGCCGCCGATGGAGCAGGAACCCGTTCCCTACTCGGCGAGCCAGTCGTTTCACGAGGCCTTTTGGCCCTCCGCCCTCGCGCTTGCGGTGGTGACCTTCTTCGCAGGCGGAGCGCTCGGGGCGCTGGCGACGTGGGTGTTGATGCGGTTCGTTTGAATTCGCCTTCTGCGACAGATGCCCGGGTTAATTCGCCTTCGCGTCCCACACGGCGGGAAAGACGTCGGAGGGGATGTGCTCCTGCGCCATCGCCGCGCGTAGCTCGGCGAGTTTCTCGGGCTGGGCTTCGGCCAGGTCGTTCGATTCGCCGGGATCGGCGGCCAGATCGAACAGGCCCTCTTCGATGACGCGGCCCCGCTTGTCGTACCGGCGGTAGAGCTTGAAGTCGCCGACGCGGACTGCCTGCTGCTGTCCGAGTTCCCAGTAGAGCGGCCCGTGCGACGCCTGCCGACCTCGTCCGGTCAGCGTCGGAAGCAGGCTGACGCCGTCCTGATCGGCGGGGGGCGCGACCCTCCGCAGATCGCAGAACGTCGCGAAGAGATCCCAGTGGGCGCCGACCTGATCCGTCGTCGTTCCTGGCTCGATGACGCCCTTCCAGGAGGCGATCATCGGCGCCCGGATGCCTCCCTCGTGCAGCGATCCCTTCTTTCCGCGAAAGCCCAGCGCGCTCTCGAAGAAATCGGTATCGGGGCCGCGAAGGTAGGTCGGCCCGTTGTCGCTGGTGAAGAGGATCAGGGTGTTCTCTTCCAGGCCAAGTTCGCGAATCCGCTCGACCAGCTTGCCGACCTTGGCGTCCATGCGGGTGATCATCGCCGCGTAAGCCGCGCGCGGACGCGAGTGGGGGAGGTAGCCGTCGTCGCCCAGGTAGGGCGTCTCCTCGAAGGCGCCGTCGTACTCCGCGAGCGAGTCCTCAGGAACCTGCAGGGCTAGGTGCGGAATGACCGTCGGATAGTAGAGGAAGAAGCGGTTCTCCTTGTTCGCGTTGAGGAACTTCAGCGCCTCGTCGAAGATCAGGTCGGGCCCGTACTCCTGCCCCATGTACTCGCGGTGGAAGTTCGGATCCTCCGGTACGGCGGCGAGCTTCGCTCCTGCCGGGAAGAATTCGTTCTTCAGCGAAACGTACGTTCGATCGCTCCAGAGATGATCGGGGTAGAGGTTGTGAGCGACTCGCTGACAGAGATACCCGTAGAAGCGATCGAAGCCCTGGGCGTTCGGTTCGCCGGTCGAACCGGGGCCGCCGAGTCCCCACTTGCCGAAGCAACCGGTGGGACAGCCCATCGACTGAAAGTGCTCCGCCATCGTGTAGGCGTCGGCGGGAATCGGTTCCTGGCCCTCCTCCGCCCCTTTCTCGTTGAACGCCCCCATTTCGCGGTTGTTGCGAATGTACGCGTGCCCCGGATGCTTGCCCGTCATCAGGGAGCATCGCGTCGGCGCACAGACGGCGTTGCCCGAGTAGAACTGCGTGAAGCGCAGGCCGCTTCGGGCGAGCGCGTCGATGTTCGGGGTGCGGATGCGCTTCTGGCCGTAGCAGCCGAGGTCGCCGATCCCGAGATCGTCGGCCATGATCAGCACGACGTTCGGCGGCAGCAGAACGTCAGCCGCGCGGGCCGTCGCGCCTGTCATGGCGATCGCGATGCCGAGCAGCAGAGGCAACCCTCTGACGCGCCGAGGCGCAGACGGTTCCGGTTGTTTCAGTGTGCGAAGCATGGACGGCATCCCTTCGAACGGCGACGGAGCGAGAGCGACGAACCGGAGAGCCGTCGATTCTCGTTTCGCCGGAAGGAGCGGTCAAACCGGATGCCGCCGACGCCGAGCCCGCTGTGTGCCATGCGCACATCTCCGAAGGAAGGGTGGGCATGGCACACATGACAGCGAAGCAGGGTCGAACGACGACTACGCCGTAAGCCACCGTTCGACGCCCCGCATCCACGCGGCGCTCAGGGCGCAGATCGTGGCGCCCCAGGCCATGTCGATGACGGTCATGCGGACCGTCCACTTTTCGAGAACGGCGAGGTTCGTCAGGTCGTAAACGCCGTACGCGACCAGGCCGTACGCCGCTCCCCAGACGGCCGCCCGCACGATCGACGCGTCGGCTCCCATCGCCGGGCGAACGAACGCGACCAGCCCCGCGGGAATCAGCACGTACACCAGGATCGCCGCGCCCCATCGCGGAGAGAGGGACTCGCCGCTCCGCCGTGCCAGATCGCCCAGTTCGGCGCTGTAATAATTCTTCATCAGCACGCCGAGCCAGATGAAGTCCAGCAGCAGGAACGCTGGTAGAACGACCAGAAAGAGTTTCCAACCAGCCATCGTGAATCCTCGGGTGAATCGGCTTCGCTTCGCCGCCTCCGAAGAAGGACGGGCGGAATCTCCGTTATCGTCCCCGGGCTTTTGCGGATAGCCGACGGGGGGACGAAATGCCGCAGCTTCGTTCGTTCCCCGCAGGCGACGGGCGCTTCATAACGCCGCATCCCCTTCGCATTCGTTCAGCAGTCCCGCCCCGCAGGCGCTTTTCCCTTCCTTCCGCCCCCGCGCGTCGCGATCAGGAGATTACGTGAAGATCGCGATCATCGGCGCGGGGGTTTCGGGTCTCGTCGCAGCATACAAACTTTACGAGCGCCACGACGTCACGGTGTTCGAGGCGAACGCCTATCCGGGCGGTCACACCAACACGGTCGACGTCGATCTGGACGGCGAACGGCACGCGATCGATACGGGCTTCATCGTCTACAACGAGAGGAACTATCCGCGATTCGTCGAGTTGCTCGCCGAACTGGGCGTCGCGACCAAGCCGACGACGATGACCTTCGGCGTCCGCGACGAGCGGATCGGGCTCGAATACAACGGCGAGTCGCTCGATAAGCTGTTCGCCCAGCGACGCAACCTGCTGCGGCTCGGCTTCCACCGGATGCTGTTCGATATCCTGCGATTCAACCGGGAAGCCCGGCGGATCGCGTCGGACGAAAGCTGCTCCCTGACGCTGGGCGAGTTTCTGCATCGCGGGAAATACTCGCGAGCCTTCTCGGAGCGCTACCTGCTGCCCATGGGCTCGGCCATCTGGTCCTGTCCGACGGGCGACTTCGCCGGCTTCCCCGTGCGTTTCGTGGCGGAGTTCTACGAGAACCACGGCCTGCTGAATCTGATCGACCGACCGCAATGGCGCGTCGTCGAGGGGGGATCGCGCACTTACGTCGAAAAGCTGATCCGCCCGTTTCGCGACGCGATCCGGTTGCGAACGCCGGTCGCCTCCGTGCAGCGAAACGCCGACTGCGTCACTTTGCGACTCGCCGACGGGGGCCAGGAGCGTTTCGACCGGGCGATCTTCGCCTGTCATGCCGATCAGGCGCTGCGGATTCTGGGCGAGGAAGCGACGCACGCCGAACGCGAGGTCCTGAGCGCGTTTCCCTACAATCCGAACGTCGCCATGCTGCACACGGACGAGTCGACGCTCCCCCGCTCGCGAAAGGCCTGGGCGAGCTGGAACTATCGCATCGCCGAGGACGCCGACGCCGCGACGGTGACGTACGACATGACCCTGCTGCAGGGTCTGCCGACGGAGCGGCGGTTTCTGGTCACGCTGAACGACGAGAAACGCATCGCGCCGGAAAAGATTCTCGCCCGCTTCGTCTACGAGCATCCCAGCTTCGATCTGCGACGCGCTTCGGCCCAGGCGCGGCATGTCGAGCTGAACCGGACGCTACGTACGGCCTACTGCGGCGCCTACTGGGGCAACGGCTTTCACGAGGACGGCGTCCGGAGCGCGCTCGTCGCGGTAGAGAGCGTGGAGCGAACGGCCGGTCGCGAAACGTCTGCCGCGACTCCCTCCCGTGATTCCGGGGAGCTCGTCGCCCCATGACGCTTCGCAGTTGCATCTACGAGGGCCGCGTGCTGCACCGCCGATACGCGTCGGCGGATCACCAGTTCCGGTACTCGCTGTTCCTGATGTATGTCGATCTCGACGAGCTTCCGACGCTCTTTCGGCGCCGGCTCTTCTGGTCGAGCGGATGGCCCAATCTGGCGTGGTTCCGACGCTCCGATCATCTGGGCGCTGTCGATCGACCGCTGGCCGAGTGCGTGCGGGACGCGGTGGAGGAACGGCTGGGCTTTCGACCGGCAGGGCCGATCGGACTGCTGACCAGCTTCCGGTACTTCGGATTCGTGATGAATCCCTTGAGCCTGCACTACTGCTTCGACGCTGCGGGCGAACGAGTCGAAGCGGTGGTCGCCGACGTCAGCAACACGCCCTGGAACGAGCGCCATCTGTACGTACTGGACCTTCGCGGCGAATCGTCGGACGCAGGGATGACCGCGCGGAGTCGCAAGGAATTCCACGTCTCGCCCTTCTTCGACATGAACCACGAGTACGCGTGGAGCCTGTCGACGCCGGGCGAATCCTTGAACGTGCGAATCGAGGCCCGGAACGAAGACGAGCTTCGCTTCGAAGCCGAACTGCGCATGCAGCAGGTCCCGCTCACCGGACCGCAACTCGCTCGCGTGCTGGTCCGGTATCCGCTGATGACCGCGCAGATCTTCGCGGGGATTTACTGGCAGGCGTTGCGTCTCTGGATGAAGCGCGTGCCGTACGTTCCGCATCCGGTAAGATCGAGCGTCTCGGGAGACACGACGACGCTCCCCGGACGGCCGCGAACGGCTGAGGTCCCGGTGAAGACCGACGCATGCTGCTGCAAAACGCCTTCGTGGCGTTATGCAGCCTCGCCAGATTCGGAACAAGTTCCTCATGGCTCGCGAAAGGGCGATTCCATCGCCCTTTCGTCGTCGCATCCGTGCGACGAAGGCAGGCTGACTGCCGTCGGCAGCAGCCCGCTGGCTCTAGATACGCAGGAGGCGGCGCAGTGACGGCTTGTTGCGGTGTATCGACCCCTCTGCGGGCGAGCTTCGGATCGCTCGATCGCATCGCGCGGCAGCTCATCGTGCGGAAGCTCGCGGGCCTCAGGGCCGGCTCGCTGGAGCTCAGCGACGACATCGCCGAGGAGCGTTTCGGCGAGGCGACCGATCTGCACGTCCGGATCGAGGTCCGTCGCCCGCGGTTCTATCGCCGCGTGCTGCTCGGCGGATCGGTAGGCGCCGCCGAAGCCTATATGGACGGCGACTGCGAATGCGACGACCTGACCAGCCTCGTGAGGCTGTTCGTGCGCGACGCGACGTCGACGTCGCGATTGGACTCGACCAGCGCGACGCTCGCACGCTGGGCCTCGCGACTGTCGCACGGACTCCGCGCGAACACCCTTTCGGGCAGCCGAAGGAACATCCGCGCTCACTACGATCTGGGAAACGAATTCTTTTCGCTCTGGCTCGACGAGACGCTCGCGTATTCCAGCGGGTTCTTCCTGTCGCCCGGGGCGACGCTGCAGGAGGCGTCGATCGAAAAATTCGATCGCGTCTGCCGGAAGCTCGACCTTCGGCCGCATGACCGGGTGCTGGAAATCGGATCGGGCTGGGGCGGCTTCGCGATCCATGCCGCCCGCGAGTACGGCTGCCACGTGACGACGACCACCATCTCGCCTTCGCAGTTCGAACTGGCGCGGGAGCGGGTCGCGAAGGCGGGGCTGTCGGATCGGGTGACGTTGCTGCTGAAGGACTACCGGGACCTCGACGACAAGTTCGACAAGCTCGCCTCGATCGAGATGGTCGAGGCCGTCGGCTATCGCAACCTGAACACGTTCTTCAGCAGGTGCGGCGAGCTGCTCAAGCCCGACGGCGCCTGCGTGCTGCAGGCGATCCTTCTGCCCGAACGGAATCTGAAGACTTACCTGCGGTCGCCCGACTTCATCCAGCGGCATGTCTTTCCGGGCGGATTTCTGCCGACGATGGGGGTGATGCTCGACTCGGCTTCGCATGCGAGCGATCTGCACCTCCGGCACGTCGAAGAGTTCGGTCTGCACTATGCCGAGACGCTCCGACGCTGGCGCGGCGCCTTCCTCGAACGACTGGATGACGTTCGGAAGCTCGGATATCCGGAGCGCTTCATCCGCCTCTGGACGTACTACCTCTGCTACTGCGAAGCGGCGTTCGAAGAGAAGCAGATCGGCGTGGTGCAGATGGAGTTCGACAAGCCGCAGCGGGCCGCGTCGCGACTTCCCTCGCGAGCGTTCCGCGACGCGGATCGGTCGCTCCCGGAAAGGAGCCGATGATGGGACTGCTCGCCCTGGGAACGGAAGCGGTCGAGCGGGGCATCGTGCCTGACGCCGCGACGCGTTTCGCGATCCGGCGGCTCTGCGCGAAACGCGTGGAGTGGAACGCCGGACGATCGGAGGAAGAGCGCGAAGCCGACGTGCGCGACTTCGTCCAGACGATGAGCGCCGGACCGATCGCGCCCCTTCCCGATTTCGCCAATCGCCAGCACTACGAAGTCCCGGCGGAGTTCTTCGCGTCCGTCCTGGGGCCGCATCGGAAATACAGTTGCTGCGAATGGTCCGCCGGCGTGCAGACGCTGGAACAGGCCGAACGCCGGGCGCTCGAAACGACGTGCGCTCGCGCGGCGCTGGCGGATGGACAGCGCGTTCTGGAACTCGGCTGCGGATGGGGATCGCTTTCGCTCTGGATGGCGGAGCGTTACCCGAACAGCCGGATCACGGCAGTCTCCAATTCGCGATCGCAGCGTCGCTACATCGAAGCGCAGGCCCTCGAACGGGGCCTGGCCAATCTGTCGATCGTCACGGCGGACATGAACGACTTCGCTCCCGAACAGGGAGACGCGTTCGACCGGGTCGTTTCGGTCGAGATGTTCGAGCACATGCGGAACTACGACCGGCTGTTCGAGCGCATCGCGAGTTGGCTGGCGCCCGATGGGAAGCTGTTCCTCCATATCTTCTGCCACCGCACGATGGCCTATCCGTTCGAAACGGAAGGCGAGGCGGACTGGATGGGGCGCTATTTCTTCACCGGCGGCATCATGCCCAGCGCCGATCTGGTCAGCCGGTTCGACCGGAGCCTGGGAGTGGCCGATCAGTGGTCCTGGAGCGGCGATCACTACCGCCGCACGGCGGAGGCGTGGCTGGCGAACTTCGACGCGCGCTCCCGCGAAATTGTCCCGATCCTGGAGGCGACCTACGGCAGGAGCGAGGCCGATCGCTGGCGCAACCGCTGGCGAATGTTCTTCCTGGCGGTGGCGGAGCTGTTCGGATTCCGCCAGGGAACGGAGTGGTACGTCTCCCACTATCTGCTCGAACCGGTCGGTAGCCGCAAACGCCCGCGGCAGGACGCGTCGGTCGCGACCCTGCGTCCGGCAGCGAACGCATGACGATGCCGGCGACCGTCGCGGTCGTTCTCGCCGGCCTGCTGCTCGCGTCCGGCGGCGTCTGGCTCGTGAGCCTGCTTCGCCGCGACGCCGGCATCGCCGACGTCTTCTGGGGCGTCGGCTTCGCGCTCGTCGCCTGGGCCTGCTGCGCGTTCGACGGAGCGTACGACGCCCGCGATCTGCTGCTGGCGATCCTCACGTCGATCTGGGGGTTTCGGCTCGCCGCGCACATCCTCCGCCGCAACTGGGGCAAGGAGGAGGATCGCCGCTACCAGGCGATGCGCGACCATCATGGCGAGAAGTTCTGGTGGGTCAGCCTGTTCACGGTCTTCCTGCTCCAGGCGGGACTGCTCTGGTTCGTCGCGCTGCCGCTCCAGATCGCGATCCTGCCTGACGACCCGCCGCAGCTCTTCTGGCTGGACGGCATCGGCGCGGCCGTCTGGGGCGTCGGTCTCTTCTTCGAGAGCGTCGGGGACTGGCAGCTCGCTCGCTTCAAGTCGAGACCGGAGAACGCGGGCCGCGTCATGGATCGAGGGCTCTGGCGCTATACGCGGCACCCCAACTACTTCGGCGACTTCTGCGTCTGGTGGGGGCTCTTCCTGATCGCCGCGGCGGGCGGAGCCTGGTGGACGATCCTCAGTCCGATCGCGATGTCGTTTCTGTTGCTGCGCGTCTCGGGCGTGACGCTGCTGGAAAGCGACATGGCGGAGCGCCGACCCGAGTACCGGGACTATCAGGTCCGCACCAACGCCTTCTTCCCCGGACCGCCGCGCCGGGGATGAAGCGGCGGACCGATGCAGGCCAACGAATGCAGCCGAAGCGTCAGGCTTCGCCCCGCTCGTCGAGCAGATCGTAGTAGACCTGCGCCACGCCGGCAGCCATCGTCTTGTCGGAGAAGCCGCTCTGCCAGCGTTCGAAGCCGGCGATGCCGAACGCGACCCCGTCGCGCTCGCCCGTGACGAACTCGCCGATCGCGACCGTCAGATCGTCGACGTCGCCGGGCGAAACGATCAGGCCGTCGACCTTGTCGCGAACGACCTCGGTCACGCCTTCGACGTCCGTCGCGATGCAGGGGACGCCCGCGGCCATCGCTTCGAGCAGGACCATCGGCATCCCTTCGCCGAACAGGCTCGGCAGGACGAACAGGTCGATCTTCGCGAGTTCCGCCTGCACGTCGCGGCAGAAGCCCGTGAAGGTCACGGCATCCTTGATCTTCAGTTCGTCGATCAGTTCGCGGATCGAGGCCTCGTACTCGGGCGTCTCGAACGGTCCGATCGCACGCAGCGTCACGTCGGCGCCCGCGCCGCGCAGCTTCGCGATCGCCTGAAGCAGAATCTCGAGCCCCTTCCGCGGTCGAAAGAGCGCGACGGCGCCGACGGTCCAAGTCTTCTTCGGCAGCGTACGTACCGGGCAGATCGCCGGACCCGGGACGCCGTTCGGCACGACGCGAATGCGGGAACCGGGAAAGCCCTGTTCCTCCATGTAGGTCTTCAGGCTCTTCGAAACGGCGATCAGCCGGGTCGCGCTCCGGACGGCGAGCTTCTCCGACGCCAGGTTGATCGCGTTCTGAATACGCCGCGTCGAATCGCGGGAGACCGGGCTATGGACGTGATAGACGAGCGGGATATCGAGCCCCAGCGTCGCCAGCCGCGCGATCAGCGCCGTGCGCGGCGTATGGGCGTGGACGATGTCGTATCGCCCGGCCCGGATTTCGCGAGCGAGATGATAGACCGGCCGAACGTCCAGCTTGTGAGCCATCGGGTAGCTGAGCAGCGTCGCCAGCCGCGCCCGGCGATTCGCCGGGAACTGGTCGGGCTTCAGGCAGACGAACGTCACCTCGACGCCCGAATCGGGCAGGTTCAGGCCCAGGAGATCCTGCACCCGCTCGGCGCCCGAGTAGCGTTCGCCGTTGATGACGTGCATCGCGCGGATGACGCGACTGAACTTCGGAATCTCGGGGGGGAGATCGTTCATCGCGACGGGACGCCGCGACGAGCGTGCCTCGCTGACGGCTGCGAGGTTCGCCGCGGGGACGGTCGCCGCGGCGACGGTCGCCGGGTCGTTCGAGCGAGCGATTTCTGGCGCCAGGGACATCTTCGTAAGGCTCCGATACGATCGAGCGATCGATTCGACCGCTCCTGACGGAAGCCTACGTCGCACCGGAGCCGAGGAAGGTCGCTGCGGCGTTCCCCCCGACGGCGCCGGCGCCGATCGAGGCGTCCGCAAGCGATTCTGACGGTCGCGCCGAAAGAAGGGCTGCTCGCCGCGGCTTCCGCACCGCCCCGATTCGAGCAGAATGGGGGCGAACCGTTTCCCGCACGCTTTCCCTGCCGACCGGCAATGCCGAACCGCTGGACCTGGACCCGTCTCGCCCTCGTGGCGGTCGGCACGTTCGACGTGCTGGCCTTCGGCGCGTTGTTCCTGTCGGACGACGCGATGGGGACGGTCCATCAGGCGCTCGGCCTGGGGGAACTCCCTCGCAGTCCGATCGTCGGCTACCTCGCGCGAACGGCGTCGCTGCAGTACGGACTGCACGGCTTGCTGCTGTGGGCGGCGTCGCTGAACGTCTCCCGGTTCGCTCCGCTCGTCCCCTGGCTGGGCGGGCTGAAGCTGCTGCAGGCGCTGGCGGTCGCCGCCGTCGATACCGCCGGCGGGATGCCCTTGTGGTGGACGATCGTCGAGCCGATTTGCCTGGGGCTCGCCGGCATCGGGCTGCTCGCGGCCTGGATCGTCGACGCGCGGAGAAACCGAACGTCGGAGAACGCGGAACGCCCTTCATGAGCCGGTAAGGGGCGGACGGAGCCCCCGTTCGGAGCGCCGGCGGCAAGGGCGCGAGAACGGCTTCGCCCTCGGTCGCAGTTCGCGGGAAATTACCGAAGGAGCGACCTTCGTCGGGCGATAAGCTGTTCGCCGCGGTGGGACGCAGCCGCCTGCGGCCTGCCGAACAGGCTGCGGCGAAACGCGAACCTCGGGGCCTGCGTCGTTGTCGGTCCGGTTTCGGGGGGACGCGTTCGGCCCCGCGAATTTCGGCGTTCGAACCATTCTCAGGCGCCTTCTTTCGAACGCCGGCATCCAAGCGAACTATCGGTCTGACTAGATTCCGCATGACGGCCCTGTGCCATCGACCCTGGCGGCAATACCATCTGCGATCGTGATTTGAGTTGCATCCCGGGGCTGGAGGCCCCCACGCAGTGACTCCGCTTTATACCCGCCGCTTTCTGCTCGCTCAGACCGCCCAGATGCTGTTCGTCGTTTCGTCGACGCTGCTGGGGCACTACGCACGCTGGATCGAACATCTCGGCGGATCGCCGACGACGGTCGGCTGGATCATGGGCGGCGGGGCGGTGACCGGCCTGCTGCTGCGACCCTGGCTGGGTCAATGGATCGCCGCCGTCGGTTGCCGGCGGGCCTGGCTGTTCGGGATGGCGATCTTCGGGATCGGCATCTCGGGGAACTTCGCCCTGGCCGAGCAGTACTGGCCCGTGCTGCTGCTCAGGACGCTGATCGTCGTCGGCTCGGCTCTGGTCGCCGTCGCCAGCCTCACGTTCGTGATGCGGCACGCGGCGCCCGAACGACGCTCGGAAGCGATCGGCGCGCTTGGCGCCAGCGGCTTCCTCGGGATGCTGATCGGCCCGTTCGTCGGCGACCTGCTGCTCGGCGACGGGCAGCGCGAGCACTGGCAGTTCCACCTGCTGTTCGGCGTCTCGATCGCATTCAGCGCCGCCTCGACGTTGCTCGTCTGGTTTCTGCCGGACGAGCCCGATGCGACAGCCCGCGGTCAGGTCCGGCTCAGCGCGTTCGTTTCGACGGTCAAGGAGCGCTGGCCCGGCGCGATCATGCTGGTCAACGCGGCGTTCGGCCTGGGGATGGCCGTGCCGTTCGCGTTTCTGCCCAGCTTCATCGACGAGCGGGGGCTGTCGATTCCCGGCATCTCGCCGATCGGGTTCTTCTTCGCCGCGTATGCAGGGCTGGGCCTGATCGCCCGGTTCACCGGCGCCCGGTTTCAGGATCGCCTGGGACGGGAGCGGGTTCTGTTCGCGGGGATCGGATGCATGGGCGTCGGGCTGCTCGCGTTTCCGTTCGTCACCGCGGACCGCGCCTGGCTGTTGATTCTGCCGGCGCTCGTCTGCGGGGTAGGGCACGCGCTGGTCTTCCCGGCGATGACCTCGCTGAACCTGGAGACGTTCGACGACCGGACCCGCGGCACGGGATCGACGTTGTCGCTGATGATGTCGGACCTGGGCTATATCGCGGGCACGCCCTTCCTGGGCTGGCTGGCCACGGGCGTCGGCTACGACGCGATGCATCTGGCGACCGGGGCGATCGTCCTCTCGGCAGGCGGCTTCTACGCCTGGCGGCGGAGCCTGTCCCGCAGCGGAGCCGCTTCGCCGGCGACGACGCCGGCGATCGAACTCGCGCCGACGGTTCTGCCGATGGCGAACGCTTCGGTGGCGCTGGCGCCTCGCGCCCTGGCTCCTCTGGGCGCCGTGGACGAATTCCCGTCCCTGAAGGCGGCTTCCTGATTTTTGCGAAGGGCGCCGGCCGACTGTTTCATCGGCGCCTCGTGCAGAATCCGCAGCAGGCGGAGGGATTCGGGCGGCCCGCCTCCACTGAACACGCGCCAAGACCCGATTCGCTGGATAAACTGGTTGCGATCTTAAGATATGCGGTCGACGGACGAACAGCGTCCGGGACTGGTTAATGACGAGGCGGTCGAGCGATGCGGCTCCGACTTCGCCGTTTAGGTTGATAGGCAGATCGGATGAGATTGCGTGGGAGCGCCGTCGGACGGTTCGCGAGGCTTCGCCGTCCGACGCGGCAGGTCGTCCCTGCGGTTTTCGTTTTCGTCGTGCCGTTGCTCGCCGGTTGTCCGAATCTCTTCAAGGAAGCGATTCCCGCCCGACCCGGCGCCATTCCGACCGCCCCCGTCGTACAGGCACCTCCGCCGACGGCGCCGGGCGTACCGAATTCGGGGACGACGCCTGAGGTCGCGACCGGACAGACGCCGCTCAGCTTCGCCGGGCTTGCCGGAAGTTCGATCCGTCAGTTCTCCAGCGGCCTCCCGACCGGACGCCAGAATCTCGACGGGGTCGAGTTCCTGTTCGGCGACCTGTTCCTGCAACTGCGCAGCTCTCGCCGGCCTGGTTACCCGAGCTTCGTTCGCGTCCCGGTCAACCGGCCCTTCGCCGTCGTCCACTTCCTGCATGCGACGCAGTACGGCACGCCCCTGCTGCCGATGGGGGCCCCGCCCGAGGAAGCGCTTTCCGCGGGCCGCTTCGACCATTTCGAGAATACGCAGGTCGGCGAGTACGTCGTCATCTATCGGAACGGCACGGAGCGACCGATCCCGCTGCATTACGGCAAAGAGATTCGCGACTGGTGGGACTGGGACGACCGCGCCGCCGACGGGGCCGCGACGGTGTGGGAGATCGAAGACCCCAAGGCGCGGGAACTCGGTTACTCGGCCCGGCTGTTCCAGTTCGACTGGACCAATCCGCACCCCGATCTCGAAGTCTCGACGATCGAGTTTCGCAGCGCCGAGTCGATCGCCTCGCCGTTCTGCGTCGCGATTACGGTCGACGGAGGCTACGGCGGAAACTCGCCCGCCCCGGCAGTCGCGGCTACGCCCTCCGCCGGCCCGTCCAGTTCGACCGACGTCGATCCGTCGGTCCCCTCCGGCTTCGTGAAGCGGCAGTCGAACTCGTTCCGCGATCAACTGGAAGCGCTCTGGGGCGGCGACGAGACCCAACAGCCTGACGCGACCGCGAGCGCCGCCGGACCGGCGTCCTCCGCCGCCATGCCTTCGGCCGCCATGCCTTCAGCCGCGCGAGACTCCGCCGCCGCGTGGGCCGAGTCGCTCGCGCGGCTTCGTACCGACCGGGATCGGGCGATCGTCGATCTGGTCGACCATCTGCGAAACGAGATCAAGGACGCGAAGGTCAAGGCGACGCTGGAAAATCGGGACGAGCAGGTCACGACGCTGGAAGCGGACGCCGCCGCGCTCCAGGTCGATCGCTTCCGACCGCCGAAGTCCCCCGACGTGAGAACGCCTACCGAGACTTACTTCCAGACGACCGTCTCGCGGGAGAATGACTTCCTCGTCTCGCTGAAGTCGCTCGAAAAGAGGCGCCCGGCGAACCTGCCGGCGACGAACGAGGCGGAACTGCGGACCGAGATCGCCGACGTGGAAGCGTCGCTGGCGAAGCTGGCCCTGGCGCAGCGGTTGCTCGCGGCGGCGCCGGGAGCGCGGATCTCGCGTCCCGCCGTTGCGGCGAGCGTTTCGGCGGGTCCTGTCGGGGCCGGTCCGACGGACTTTATGGGCCCCGCGCCGATCCGCTGGAAAGTCGCGGTCGATCCGCCCGCGACGCTTCCCGCGCGGAGGGAACGCGTGACCTATCGCGGGATCGACGAAGCACGCCCGGAGCACATGCTCTATCCGCCCGGACCGGCGACGTTCGTCCAGGCGGGCTACGGCAGCGAACGACTGAACGGCGTGCGGCTGATCGATCTTCGATCGGGCCGTCCGCTCACGGACATGAGCTTCGGGGGCGCCGTCGGTCCGGAGACCGGGCTCACGCGGGGTTCGGCGCTCTCGCCCGCTGGCGATCGCTGGAGTCTGCTCGACGACCCGAGTTCGCGGGAGTTCTTCCTGATGGACCCCCGAAGAGAAGGCATGAACCGTCCGGCGGCGACGATCCGCTTCCGGGGCGCTCCGCCGGTCGTGCTCCTGCCGACGTCGGACCGTGCGATCACGATCGACGCGGAGGAACGGGCCGTCACGTCGTACGCGCTCCCTTCGGGCGCGAGGAACGCCGAGATCGATCTGTTCGCGACGCCCTCGACCTTACCGGGCGGGTTCGCCACCAGTCCCGGCGGGCGCTATCTCGTCATCTCCGACGATTCGCCCCGTCCGACGAGCGCCAGGTTCCTCGATCTACATTCGGGCGAAGAGGTCGGCGCGCTGGAACTTCAGGGTCCCGAAGTCGTGCCGCACTTCCTCGCCTTCGCGTTCTCCCACGACGGGAAGGAGTTCGCCGCGGTGATGGCGAACGTTCCTCCTTCTGACGGAGTCGGACCGACTCGCGAGGGGATCGTCGTATGGGACGTCGCCTCGGGACGACCGACGTACGCCCGCCCCATCGACGGGCTGCTCGACCCGGCGAGCATCTCGTCGGACTACCCGCTGCAATGGTTTCCCGACGGTCGCGGCTGGCTCGCGATGCAGCGCTTCGTCGTCGACCGGGAGCAGGGTCGCGTCTCGCAGACGCTCGCGGGCTACGCCGATTCGGTCTTCGGACAGAACGGCGCGAAGATCCTGAACGATTCGCAAATCCTCGTCGCCGAAGGCGCCAGCGGACTGGTCGTTCAGGAAGCGACCCGCGTCGCGAACTGACGCGTTTTCGCGCCGCGCAGGTCGATCGAAGCGCGCGTGCAATCCGGCTTCCGGCGCCGTAAGCTGACGCTCGGCCGCGCGATCGGCCCGCGCTTCTCCTCGCCTCCTCTTCCTGCACGGCATCGCATGTCGGCAACGCTTGTCGCGCGCTCGCGCTTGGCGGCAACCTCGTTCTCTGCTCGCGTCGCTACGGCGCTCAGCGCTGCGTCGCTGGCGCTATTCGCTGGTTGCTTCGCGACGACTCCGCCGACCGGGTCGCCGACGGCATCGACTGCCTCGAACGCTCAGGCGCTCGACCTGGATCCCGTCGGAAGCGTGCCGATCGCAGAGTATCAAGGCATGCCGACCGGCGATCAGCGTCTCGGCGGCGTACCGTTTCACATCGGCGAATCGGCGCTGCGAGTCGGCAGTCCGTCGTTCCCCAAGTTCCCGCAGAGCGTCGCCGGCGTCGCGGTCGACCGAACCTTTCGGGTCGCGCACTTTCTCCACGCGACGAACGGCGGAGCCTTTCAGCAGCCCGGACATCCGAAGCACGAATCGGACGGCGTCACGATCGGGCAGTACGTGATCCGTTACGAGGACGGCAGCGCCGAGACGTTTCCGCTGCGGTACGGTTGGGAGACGCGCGACTTCTGGAACTGGGACCGATCGCTGCCGACGACCGATTCGGAAGTCGTCTGGAACGGCGAGAATCCGAACGCGGCGAAGTACGGCGTGAAGGTCCGGCTGTATAAGGCAAGCTGGCTCAATCCGCATCCCGAGAAGCCGGTCGCGACCATCGATCTGGTTTCGGCGAACGCCAGGGCGGCGCCCGTCTGCTTCGCGATCACGGTCGACGACGATCCGGCGTCGGCACCGCGCGCGAACGCCGTTCCTACCGAGCCGCCTTCCGCGACGCCGATCGCGCCGGCGCCGCATACGCTGGCGATGGCTCCTGCGCGGGCGATCGATGCCCAGCCGACGACTGTTCCCCCCGCCGCACCCGCGGAGACGATCTCGTCGATCGCGTCGCCGATCCCGAACGAGTCGCCGGTCGAGATCGCTTCGGCGGAACCGATGGAAGAGTCGCCCGCGCGAACGATCGAGAAGCCTTCGATGAGCGAGGCTCCGTCGAACGCGATCCCTGCAGCCGACGCCGTCGGCGCCGAAGACGATGACCGCGATGCGGAATCTGGCGAAGAAGAGAACGTAGAAGCGGAGAAAGAAAGCGACGAAGAACCGGAGTTCCTCGGACCGCCGCCGGAGGACTGGACGCTCGTCGTCGATCCGGCGGTTGAACTTCCCTCCTATCCCGCGACGCTTCCGTATGACCGACTCGAAGGCGTCTCGCCCCGCCGACTGCTGACGCCTGCGGTTCCCTCGCCGTTCATGGCCGTCAGCGAGGGCATCGGAGAGACGCAAGCGTTTCGCGTGTTCGATCTCCGCTCCGGGAAGCAGGTCGCTTTCGTCGACGGGCTGCATCAACGGGATCGCCCGAGCGAGCCGACCGGCCCGGCGCTCTCCCCCGACGGTCGGCTGCTGGCGCTGCACGATTTCGGGACGCAGTCGATCTACGTCGGCGACGTCTTCGACAAGAAGACGTTGAACCGCTTCGCCTGGTCCCATGCGGACCCGATCCTGTTGTTTCCGAAGCCTGACGTGCTGGTCGCCGTCGACACGGGAAGCGAACCGCGCATCGACGTCTGGCAGTTGCCGCAGGCGACGCCGATCGTTTCATTCGCGATCGAAGAGGCGCCGGAACTCGTCCCCGGCCTTGTCGCGGTCAGTCCGGGGGGTCGCTATCTCGTGCTCTGCCCGGTATCGACGCCGACGGAGGTCGCGACCTTTTACGATCTTCAGAAGGGCGAGAAAGTGACTTCCCTTCGTTTACGAGGCCGACAGGTCGACGCCTACTTCCAGGCGTTCGCGTTCTCTCCCGACGGCAAGGAGTTCGGCGCCTACATGCACGGACTGGAGAACGAAACCGGTCCGACAGGAATCCATCGGGGAATCGTCGTCTGGGACGTGAAGACCGGCAGACGCCTCTACGAGGCGCCGCTCGATTCGGGGGGAGCGCTCGACCCGGCGCTCTTTTCGAGTCGCAGGCCGTTGCAGTGGTTCCCCGATCGACAGGCGTGGCTCCTGTCTCAGGTCCGTATCTTCGATCGCCAGGAGGGCAAAACGACGCGAAGCCTGTCGCAGCATATGCGATCGGGCCAGGAAACGACCGGCGCCCAGATCCTCGACGATGGACGCCTGCTGATCTCGGACGCGAACGGCGGTCTGCAGATCCTCGCGACCGAACGCGAACCCCTCGCGAAGGCGAAGGAGTGAGCTTACGGCATGCTGACCGTTTCGCCGTCGCCGCGCGTGCCGAGCGCGAGAAACGTGCCGTGCGAAATCGAATACGGAACGAACCGCACGGAGCCGTCCGCCATCGCGAAGTGACCGCCGCCCGGATGCCAGCTCCAGAAATGCTGAGCGTGCGCGATCGTCGCGTTGCCCTTCGAGAAGCCGGTCGACGTGTACAGCGTGTTGTCGCCCGAGCCTTTGACGTCGATGCCGGCGCCGCAGACGATCCATCCGTACTTCAGGCTCGATTCGATGCCGCGCTCGCCGATCGCGAGCGTGTTCGACGACCCGTCGACGATGCTCGCGAACCGCGTCGCGCTTTCGTAGTGCAGCACGCCGTCAGGATCGGCGAGCGACGTCCCCGCGACTCCGAAATACGAGGAGTTCACGTAATCGCCCCAGTGCGGGTCGCTCCAGACGTCGTCCGACAGCGGTTCGTCGGGACACTTCGCGATCTCGAACAGCTTGTTCGCGGGGCTCTTGTCGGGCGAAATCGCGATCTGCGCCCGGACCCACTCGAAGCTGTTCGGCGCATAGTCGAAGTTAATGAGATCGTAGAGCGCCTGCTGCTCGACGAAGGGCAACAGCTCCGCCCGCCAGGACCAGTACTTCGTCGACGTCCCCATCGGGAAGCGCGTCCGGACGTCGTGTCGATTGTGCAGACCGATCGCCCACTGCCGCAGGCCGTTCTGGCACTGGGTCCGACGAGCGGCCTCGCGCGCCGCCTGCACCGCGGGCAGCAGCAGCGCGACCAGCACGCCGATGATCGCGATCACCACCAGCAACTCCACCAGGGTGAAGCCTCGTCCGGCGACCTTCCGCGACATGACTCGCTCCGTTCCGTCAGGAGACCGCGAAGTTTCCTCACTGCGTGACGACGAGATCCATGCGATAGGGCGCCGTCGACGGCGCTTCGCAGGGGAGGCGAACGTCCTGCAGCAGCGCCGATCCTTTGCCTCCGGGCAGGGCAGGCGACGCGGGTCGACCGTCCGCGGAGGCGAGGATCTGGATCAAAGCTTCGTGCGGTCCGGGGACGGGACCGTTCTGACGATCGAACGCGAACGAACCGGCGACGATGTCCGTCGATGCGGAAGGCCCGTTCGTCCCGGCTGCCGGTACGAGAATGAGCGAACCCTGGATCTGCTCCGCCGAGAGACCCGGGACGGAAACGACGCCGGTCGCGGGAACGCGATCCCATCCGTCGCCTCCGCCGCACCCTGCAAGCGCGGAAGCAGCCAGAACGAAGACGACTCCGAACGGTCGGCGCGGTAGCGACACCAGGCCTCCGAGCGATCGAGAAGAGCGACGAGAGAGAAGCGATCAGGAAACTAACGCATCCAACAGCGCTTGTCAAAGTAAATGCGTTCGGTCGCGCGATCGCCGTCGGCGTTTCCTCAGAAGAGCGAGCCCTGCTGACGCGATCCGCCGTTCGATGCATCGTCGACCGCAGGAAGCGCGGGCGGCGCGATTCCCTTCTCGGCGAGAAGCTCCAGCAGCCGCGCGGTGTGTCCCGGTTCGACGGCGTCGTCCGGCGCGTGCAGGAACAGGATCGGACGCTTCCCCCGCTCGATCCAATGGGCAAGATGCCCGGCCCACTCGGACAGCCAGGGCTCCGTCTCTTCCAGGCTGTCGCGGCAGATCAGACGGACGATCGGGCGATCGGTCAGCGGGGCGACCTTCACCGGCAGGTTCGGCTTCTTCCGTCGTGCCTCGCGCTCGGAATCGCTCCGCGGCGGAGCGGAGAAGAGGCAGCGGCTATCCATCAGCACGCGTTCGACGCCCCGATCGGCCAGCTCCCGATCGAGCCGCTCCTCGGCAGGCCCCCCCTCGAAGAACGCGACGTGCCGCGGCTCGACGGCGACCTCCAACTCCCGCGGCAGATCGTCCAGATACTTGAGCAGCGTCGGCAGACGATCGGGCCCGAAGAACGGAGGCAACTGCACCATCGTCGGCGCCAGCCGCTGCGCCTCGTGCAGCGGCCAGAGCGTTTCGAGAAAGGCCTTCGTCTCCGCGTCGGCGTCTTCGAGTTGCCGCTGGTGCGTGATCGCCTGCGGAAACTTGAAGCTGAAGCCGAAGCCGGGGTAGGTCTTCTCGATCCACGATCGGACGACGTCAGCCGAGGGGAGGGCGTAGAAAGTGCTGTTCCCCTCGACGGTCCGATAGCGCCTCGCGTAGTGCGTGAGCCACTCCGTACGGGGCGCCTTCGCCGGATAGACGCTTCCCTTCCACGCCGGGCAGGCGAAGATCGGCAGCCCCAGCGACCAGCCATCGGGAAGCGTCTCAGGTCGATCCGTCATGCGTCACTCTTGCGGACTGGCCCGTCGATCGGAAGAGGTCCCTCAACGAAAAACCGCCGTCGCGGAGGTTGACTCCGGACGGCGGCTTCCTGGCGTTCGCCTGCGTGTTGCCTGGGCCATGTCCCCTTCGCTGGGCGAAGGTTCGGATACCCCGCGGACGAAACGCCTCGGTCGTGACGGCGTCCGTGTCCTGAAGGGCATTCCGTTCTTCGCGTACAGCTTACTTCGGCAAGCACGACCCGTAACGCGATTTCTGACTCAGTCCCAGCTCAGGCCGCCGCCCGACTGGTACTCGGTGACGCGGGTCTCGAAGAAGTTCTTCTCCTTCGAGAGGTCCATGATCTCGCTCATCCAGGGGAACGGGTTGGACGAGCCGTACTGCGGCGACAGGCCGATGCGCTCCAGGCGCCGGTCGGCGATGTGCTGGATGTACTCGCGGAACAGGTCCGCGTTCAGGCCCATGATGCCGCTGGGGAGGCTGTCCTTCGCGTACTCGATCTCCAGCTCGACCGCCTCGCGAACGAGGTCCACGATCCGCTGCTGGAACTCGGTCGTCCAGAGGTGCGGGTTCTCCTGCTTGATGCCGTTGATCAGGTCGATGCCGAAGTTCAGGTGGATCGACTCGTCCCGCAGGATGTACTGGAACTGCTCCCCGATGCCGGTCATCACGTTCCGCCGGTGGAACGACAGGATCGTCACGAAGCCGGTGTAGAAGAAGATCCCCTCCATGATCAGGTAGTACCCGATCAGGTTCTTGAGGAACGTCTGGGCGCCTTCGAACGAGTCGGTCGAGAAGTCGTCGGCCAGCACCTCGGCGGTGAGGGCCATCTCGAACTCGTCCTTCTTCGCGATGACCGGGACTTCGTGGTACATGTTGAAGACCTCGCCCTCGTCCAGGCCGAGGCTGTCCACCACGTACAGGAACGTGTGCGTGTGGACCGCTTCTTCGAACGCCTGACGCAGCAGGTACTGCCGGCACTCGGCGTTCGTGACGTGCTTGAAGATGGCCAGGACCAGGTTGTTCCCCACCAGCGATTCGGCGGTGGAGAAGAAGCCCAGGTTCCGCAGGATCACCTGCCGTTCGGCGTCGGAGAGCTTGGTCGAGCGCCAGGTCTCGATGTCCTTGGTCATCGCCACTTCGGTCGGCATCCAGTGGTTGGCGCAACCGTTGACGTAGTGCTCCCAGGCCCAGCCGTACTTGATCGGCATGAGCTGGTTGACGTCGACCTTCGAGCAGTTGATGAGCCGCTTGTCCTTGGCCCGGATGCGATCGGTCGAAATGACGGGGGCCTCTTCCAGTTTCTGAATCATCCTGCTCGTCGCTCCTTGCGCTAGCTGCCAGCCTTGGAATTCGCCGCCGAAACGGCCCGTGGTGACGGAGTCTGCCAGTCGACTCTGTCACGTCCGGGCGAGCCTCGACGGCTCTCTAAACATTAACCGCGTTTCCGGAACGCGGATCATCGTTTCGCGAGGAAGGAAAGGCTTCCGGCGCCCCTCCTTCGCCCGAACCGGCGCCTGCGCCCGAAGGCGCCCCGCCGGCAAAGTTCAACTCTCTCCCCCGTAGGTCAGGCATCGCCTGACGGCTCCTCTCCTCCGGGTGCCACTGGCTCCGCCAGTGCTTTTCCGGAGGCAGGATCGCGCGCGTTGGACGACTATTCCAGCTTCGGCACTGGCGGAGCCAGTGGCACCCGAAACTCTTCGTTCAGCCTGACGAATAAGGCTCGATCGACTACCACGCGTACGTTCCGTCCGCCCCCGCTCAAGGCTTCTCCGGCAGCTTGTGCAGCGGCCCGGCGAGCTTGAACACGTGGGCGTCTTCGGACTCGTCCCGGAGGAGTCGTGCGACTTCCTGGGGATCCTGCGTCGATTCGACGATCCGGGCGATCCGTTCGCGTTCCCGTTTCATGCACCCCGCGACGTACCGCACGAGAGCGCCCGACGTCGGCACCCCCCGAAGTTCGCCCAGAGACCGTTTGATCGCTGCGTCAGACCAGTCCACCGCGCTGCCTGCCTTCCGTTCGCTTAACCGATTCGCCGCGAGAGTTCTCGTGAACGCCGCGGCCTCCGATCGTCGTCAGGCCGCCTGACCTGTCGCTCCCGATCGGAAGCCCGCCATCTTAGTTCGTCGCGGCCGCTCGTTCCCGCAGGGCGAATCGCCCGATCCGCCGTCGTCTCCGGGCTCTCGTCGACGATCATCGCGACGATCCGCCCCCTCCCCAATGTTCTGCGTTGTACTGCTGCGATCCGCCGCGAACGATGGAGAGCGTGTCCCACCGATCGCCGGCCAAAATCCGGGCGACCATCACGATCTGCCCGATGTGGTAAGTCGTGTGGGCGAGCGACCGCTGCATCGCCTTCGGAACCGACTGCGGCTCGCCGCGAATGACCACCGTCTTCGCCAGGTCCTCCGCCGTCAGGCTTCGCAGCGACTCGAACAGGACGCTCCACCCCTTCTCCCAATACGCCTCGATTTCCGCGCGGGTCGCGAACGCGTCGACGAACTCGTCGTCCCGGTTCCGCCAGGGCTTCTCGCCGTCGGTCGTCAGGAAGTCGGTCCAGCGGGAGATCAGGTTCCCCGCGACGTGCTTCATGACGACGGCGATCGAGTTCGTGTTCCCGTCCAGCGCCCTCCTCAGGTTCTCGTCCGACGTCTGCGCGATCGCCTTATCCGCCAGCTTCTTGTTCGCCTCCCACGCGTCGAGGGCAGCGTCGACGAAGAGGAGGTTGGGAGAGTTGAATTCAGTCATCGTTCGTCGTTCGATCTTCCCGGCGAGCGGGGGATGCAAATCCCCCGAGTCTTCGTAGGGTGGGTCATTGACCCACCTGCAGCTTGGATCGTTTGGCTATTCAAGGTGGGTCAATGACCCACCCTACGGACTTGCGTCAATCATTGCACGCTCCAGGATTCACCTTGCAACACGCTTGAGCGAGACTCCGAAAACACACTCTCCGAATGTCGCAAGCGTCATTCGCGAGCGCTCCGGGATTCCCTCGTTCGCCTTCAAAATCCGTCCGTGCGAGAACGCGTATGCGTCATAGACACGCCCTTCCACCTGCATTGCCTCCTCGCACGACTTGGAAGGCAAGAGGACGACACAATGCGCTTCGCTCCGCAGCACTTCGTTCTCCGCTGAGGGAACAAAGTGATCGCAGATTCGTTCGTGAAGATCGGACGCGTGACCGACGTAGATCAGCGAGCCGTTGCGGTCGTAGACGAGATACGCACCCGGTCCGCGGAATCCCGAAGAATAGACTGCGCGCCCCGTCAACTCGGAAAGGTTCTTTTCGACCAAATCCGACCACTCATATCCCTGACTCTCGAGGACATACACGTGCATCCTGCAAATCCTTTCGTACGACTTCCTGTCGAGGACAAACCATAGGCCTGCGGCCTAAACACGCTCCGAAAACAGCGTTCGCTCAGTTGCAGCCACGTAAACAGATCCGCGACGAGCCAACTTCTGAACCGTCGGCTTTCGCCAGTATTTCGTCTCGATCATGCTCCGTGAGAAGCACTTGAAGGGCAGGCCGCTAGCAAGCGACGCCACCTTGGCTGCTGTCGGCGCAGCGTCGTTCTTGTGCATCATGCGGTACACGAAATTGTCAATCGCGTTGCTGAACACCCTCGCTTCGGTGATGTACTCACAGCCGCAGTAGAACTCGAGTTCTTCGCTCGCATCGAAGGCTGCGACTGCCTCCATCTCGCCGCCGGCTCTGCAGCCTGCGATGAAAAGCGTACCGCCGGGAGCGATTGCGTTGTGTTCGTCGAGATGACGGACCAAGTCGTAAACCAGGATCTCAGAGTTTCCCTGCGAATCTTGTAGGTACGGCCGAGCGTAATGAGAGCCCGCGTACACGAGCCTGCTCGGATGCGGATAAAGTTTTCGCCTGATGCTGACTGGCGCCCGCAGTTGCTGAGCATCATCGATGCGCAACAACGTCTCCGAACCCTGCGATGACTTCTCTTCCCGTGCATGCGGAAGAGAGTCGTAGATTGCCTTCAGCGACGTCTTCAGCGGTGCGATGTCGTAGCGAAGAAGAAGTTGCTCGACCTCCTTCAATTCGCTACCACGATCGTTCAGGCCGTCGATGACGAGCCCATGATGGCCGGGTTTTATCGGATCCCTTTATCACGAAAGTGAGGACACTCGCACCATCAGGACTGCAGCGTACCCCTATGAACGTCGACCTACCTCCGCTACTTCACGACTGAGCGTGTAGCGCCTCTACACGCTCAGTCTTCCATGCCAGGACTGCGTTACTGGCACGCTTCGCAGCCCGGGTCATCCAGCAGGCACTGCTTGACCTCGGTGGGCGGCAGTTCGCCCTGATCGAGGGGGGAGGAAGCCGAGCCGGAAGAGGCCGTCGGCGGGGCGGCCTGGTTGCGGACGACCTGGATGTCTGCCGAGGCGCTCTGGCTCTTCATCCACCGCGGCTGGATGCCGAAGCGGTTGACGTCGATGGTCGATTTCTCCACCTGCGTCGCCGCCAGCGTGCGGAGGTAGTAGGTCGTCTTCAGACCCTTCTCCCACGCCAGCATGTACATGTCGTGCAACTTCTTGCCCGACGGATGCATCATGTACAGGTTCAGCGACATGCCCATGTCGATCCATTTCTGGCGCCGGGCCGCACACTCGATGAGCCACTTCGGATCGATCTCGAACGCCGTGAGGTACTTGGCCTTCAGATCGTCCGGCAGGCCCGGAATCTCGCTGACCGACCCGTCGTAGTACTTCAGCGCGTCGATCATGTCCTGGTTCCACTGACCCAGGTTCTTGAGGTCCATGACCAGGTCGCGGTTGATCTGCGTGAATTCGCCCGACAGGTTGCTCTTCACGTAGAGGTTCTTGTAGTGCGGCTCGATCGACTGCGAGACGCCGATGATGGTGGAGATCGTCGCCGTCGGCGCGATCGCCATCACGTTGCTGTTCCGCATGCCGTGTTTCGCGACCGCTTCGCGAGCGACCGACCAGTCCATCGTCGACGAACGATCGAGGTCGATCTTCACGCCGCGCTCCTGCTCCAGCAGGTCGATCGTGTCGATCGGCAGCATCCCGCGGTCCCACTTCGACCCGGCGTAGGTCTGGTAGGGACCCCGTTCCCGGGCGAGATCCGCCGAGGCCAGGATCGCGAAGTAGGAGATCGCCTCCATGCTCTGGTCGGCGAACTGAACCGCCGCGTCGCTGGCGTAGCCGACGCCGATCGCGACGAGCGCGTCCTGGAAGCCCATCAGCCCCAGCCCGATCGGACGATGGCGGAGGTTGGAGTTCTTCGCCTCTTCGATCGGGTAGTAGTTGATGTCGATGACGTTATCGAGCATCCGGACCGCGGTGCGGACGGTCCGTTCCAGCATCGCGAGGTTGAGCTTCCCGTCCTCGACGTGCAGCTTGAGGTTGATCGACCCCAGGTTGCAGACGGCGACCTCGTCCTGGCTCGTGTTGAGCAGGATCTCGGTGCAGAGGTTGCTGGAGTGGACGACGCCGACGTGATCCTGCGGCGAACGGACGTTCGACGGATCCTTCCACGTGATCCAGGGATGGCCCGTCTCGAACACCCGCGTCAGCATCTTCCGCCAGAGGTCCATCGCCGGCAGACGGCGGAAGAGCTTGATCTTCCCCTCGTCGGCGAGGCGTTCGTATTCCTCGTAGCGGGCCTCGAACTTCTTGCCGACCAGGTCGTGCAGGTCGCGGACGTCGCTGGGGTTGAACAGCGTCCACTCGCGGTTCTCGCGAACGCGCTTCATGAACAGGTCGGGGATCCAGTTCGCCGTGTGCATGTCGTGCGTGCGGCGGCGATCGTCGCCCGTGTTCTTGCGCAGGTCGAGGAACTCCTCGACGTCGAGGTGCCAGCTCTCCAGGTAGGAGCAGACGGCGCCCTTGCGCTTGCCCCCTTGATTGACGGCGACCGCGGTGTCGTTGACCACCTTCAGGAAGGGGATCACGCCCTGGCTCTGGCCGTTGGTGCCCTGGATATGGGCGTTGGTGGCGCGGATGTTGGTCCAGTCGTTGCCCAGACCGCCCGCCCACTTGGAGAGCTTCGCGTTGTCGCTGACGACCTTGAAGATGTGCTCCAGATCGTCGGAGACCGTGCTCAGGTAGCAGCTCGAAAGCTGCGGCCGCAGCGTGCCCGAGTTGAACAGCGTCGGCGTCGCAGAGATGAAGCGGTGCGTCGAGAGCAGGTCGTAGTACTCGATCGCGCGAGCTTCGCGGTCGGCCTCGTTCATGGCCAGGCCCATCGCGACGCGCATCCAGAAGTACTGCGGCGTCTCGATCCGCTTCGGACCGACGTGGATCAGGTAGCGGTCGTAGATCGCCTGCAGACCCAGATACTGGAACAGGCCGTCCCGCTGCGGCTGCAGCGCGGCCGCGATCTTGTGCAGGTTGTAAACCTTCAGATCGGGCGACAGGCGACCCGCGGCGATGCCGGCGTCGAGATAGTTCGCGAAGCGATCGCGATAGATCGCGTCGAGCGAGAACATCGACGGCACCGAGCCGAGCGCCTCGCGATAGACGATCATCAGCATCAGCCGCGACGTGACGACGTCGTACGCCGGGTCGCGTTCGATGCGGGTCCGCGCCGCGAGCACCATCGCCCGCTGGATCTCGTCCATCGTGATGCCGTCGAACAGGGTCTTCAGGACCTCGTCGCGGATCTCTTCGACGGAGCAGACGTCCTCCAGTCCCTGGCAGGCCTCGGCGATCAGCCGTTCGATCCGCTTGGGATCGAGCGGACGCTTCGTGCCGTCGGGCTGCGTCACGAACAGCCGCGGACGTTCCGCCAGTTCGCTCGGCGCCGGATCGCGCAGCGCACGAAGCTTGGCGTGCTCGGCCCGGTAGACGATGTAGCGCCGGGCGACCGAGTAGTGGCCGCGACGCATCAACTGCATTTCGACGAAGTCCTGGATCTTCTCGACGTCGACGCCCTGGTCGCTGCCGGCGGAGTTGGCGACCTGTTCCAGCACGACGCGCGAGAGGTCGGCGATTTCCTTCTCGACCCCTTCGTCCAGAATCGCGTCCGCGGAGAGACCCTGGTCGGCGCGGAAGGCCTTGCGGAGCGCCTTCTCGATGCGCTCGACGTCGAAGGGCACCACGCGACCGTCACGCTTGCGAACGAGCCATTCCTGCGTCGTTTGAACCAAAGACATGCAGCCGATCCTTCGTGAGAAATCCAAAACGTCGCGATGAAGAAGAACGTGCCGGCGCAGCAGGGCGCCGGGCGGATGTACGGGGAACGATCGAACTGCCGGGATTCCGGCGCCGGGACATCGTCCGTGAACGGAGCTTCCTGTTCGATTCGACGACCGCCGGACTGGCCCGACCTTTCGATGGCGCCAGACAGAGGACGACCGTTTGCGTTCGCTCGGCCTTCCAGGCTTACGAACGCGCCCACGCGGCCTTACTTGACCGCCGGACAGACCTTATGGCGAGAGAGCCTCGCCCCTGCCGACGTCACCTCTGGACAAGCGTTTACGCTTCCCGAGGCATTCGGTCAGTTATCGCAGTATACAGTGCCGCCAAACACGTTCAACCACAACATATAGACTGCTCATCGGGTCGTCCAGATTGAAAAAAGTCGATCCTTCGCGGCCGTTTCGGCATTTGCGACGGGCGTGGCGCAAGGTCGGCCGGCCGGGCAATCTGGAGGGGAGCAGACTCTTGTGGTCCGTTGGAGAGCGAATGAAGTCTTCGAGCGCTTTCGATGAAAGCGCCGTGAAGCCAGCGCCGCGACAGCGCCTCAAAAGTTACCCGGCTTTCCGCCGGTCGCCCGTCGAAAGCAGTCGTCGAACAGCAACCGCCACTCCTCCCGAGCGACCTGCCGGGCGAAATCGGCGACCGGTCCGCCCTCGCGATAGCCCCTCTCGCACAGGTCGACGAAGGCGAACGCGTCCCACGCCGGTTTCGCGACGAGCGAGCGGATCTCGGAGGACTTCGCGAACTCGGGCGCCGCCGCGATCCGACGCGCCTCGGCAAGCAGGTCGCTTTCGATCGGATGCGTTCCCGCGCGACGGAACCAGTACTTCGCGTTGCCGAAGTCAGGCTCCCGGCGATGCATGATGCCGTGGAGGTAACTGCCCGTCGCGGAACCCTCCTCCTGGCTGATTTCGTGCGATTCGTCGAGGCAGTCGCGATGGAGCAGCAGGGCCGACCGGCAGAGATTCGCGTAGGCCCGGTCTTTCACCGCATGCGGTCGAAATAGATCCTCGTTCGACAGGCCGCGAAGTTCGGCCGCGAAGCCCGAATCGGGATGACCCGGCCCTAACTCGGGCAGTTTCTCCCGATCGATCCAGGCGTCGAGAGCAGGGGAGTAGTTCGACATCGCGGAGCACGCAAAGACAGGGGAATGCGGCGGACATGGAACGACTTCGTATCCTAACGTCCGAATCGAACCAGCATGGCCGCCCAGCTTCGCGATGGGGGCATGGCACACGGGCCAGGGAACGGCCGCGGAAAATCAGCCGGCCCGCAACGCCGAACCTTTTGCGGTAAAGGGCTTACAGGTACACTGTTGCGTTTGCCGGTCTTGTTCCGATCGGCGCTCTTCGCGCTCGCATCGCCGGGCATCGCGACCCTGATCGCGACCGCCTGTCGAGGTTCCTTCCGCACGCAGTCATGACCGACTCGCAGACTCCCGACGACGCTCTCCAGGGCCAGACCTCTCCGGCGGAACCGCAGGCGACGGAACCCGCGGTCGAGACGACGCCCGCGCCCGCTCCGATCGAGGCGCATGTTTCTCCTGCGGAGACGCCCGCAGCGGCGACGCCGTCGGAGGGGCAGCCGTCCGAACTTGCGGAACGCGCCGGCGAAGCGGCGGCCTCGGTCGTGATCGCCGCAGTCGGCGCCGCACAGAACGTCGCGCAGGCGGCGGGCTCGGTCGCCGGATCGATCGCCCACGCGGCGAAAGAAGCCCTGCTCGCCCGGGCCAAGCCGAGCGAGAAGCCGGCGGAAGCGAAAGCGGAACCTGAGCAGTCGAAGAAGCCCCCCGTCGTTCCGAGCGCGGCCAAGCCCCGTCCGCCCGAGCGCGTCTCCGTGCCGAGCCTGCGTCGCAAGGACGACGATCTCGAAGCGGAACTGGAAGGAATGATCGGCGAGGAACTGTCCGAGACGCAGAACCTCGACGCCGTGCTGCGACCGGCGGGAGAAGAGGGAAAGAAGGTCGGCAAGCCGCTGGAGATCGACGAACGGATCCGCGGCATCGTCCATCGCGTCTTGGAAGAGAGCACCTTCTTCACCCTCGGGTCGTACGAAGGCTTCGCTCCCACGCGGCAATTCAAGAAGACGCCCGAGCCGGGCGAGATGCTGGACGTCGTCGTCGTGGGCTACCACGAAGAGGACGGCATTTACGAAGTCACGATCCCGGGCGCCGCGGTCAGCGTCGAGGACTGGTCCGACCTGCAGGTCGGGCAGCTCGTCGACGCGAAGATCGTCGGCACCAACACGGGCGGTCTGGACGCCTCGGTCAACAACATCCGCGGCTTCGTTCCCGCGAGCCAGATCAGCGTCGGACGGACCGAGGACTTCAACCAGTACCTCGGCAAGAAGCTCCTCTGCGAGATCACCGAGGTCAATCCGGGCCGCAAGCGCCTGGTGCTCTCCCATCGCCGCGTCGTCGAGAAGGAACTCGAAGCGCTGAAGGAAGAGAACTTCAAAACGCTGGAGGTCGGCCAGGTCGTCGAAGGGACCGTCACCCGGGTGCAGGATTTCGGCGCGTTCGTCGACATCGGCGGCGGAGTCGAGGGCCTGCTCCACATCAGCAAGCTGAGCTGGGATAACGTCAAGCATCCGTCGGACGTCGTCTCCCAGGGCCAGAAGGTCACGGTCAAGATCGACCGGATCCAGGCGGACAAGGGTCGCATCGGGCTCTCGCTGCGCGACATGCAGGACAACCCCTGGGACAACATCACGGAGAAGTACGCGGTCGGCCAGGTCGTCGACGGCGAAGTGACCAAGATCATGGACTTCGGCGTCTTCGTGAAACTGGAATCGGGCATCGAAGGCCTGATCCACGTCTCCGAAATCGCCCACCATCGCGTGCTGCAGCCGCGCGGTCACGCCAAGATCGGCGAACAGGTGCAGGTCAAGGTTCTGGCGGTCGAGCCGGACAAGCGCCGCATCTCGCTGTCGAAGAAGGCCGTGATGGCCGCGCCGACGCCGAAGGGGGGCGAGAAGAAGAAGGAAGACGAAGGCGACTCGCCCGCCGAACGGACCGTCAAACCGGTCGCCGGCGAACTCAAGGGGGGACGCGGTTCTTCGGGCGACGGCGAACGCTTCGGCCTGAAGTGGTGAGACCGGGTCGCCTTGCTCGACCCGCTTCTGCCGACGAATGATTCATGCGGCGATCGCCCCTGTCGACGACAAGTCGAAGGCGGTCGCCGCTTTTTTACGCGCACGAAAGGCGCCGCGCAGGTCCGATGAGTGACGCTCCGACGCCGTTCGATTCGCCGCAGGCTCCCGAGTTCCCGAGCGGAGGGCGTCAGCCCTCCGAAGTTTTCGACTCTTACGCTCGGCCCGGACTCGGGGGGTTCACGCCCCCCGCTCAGGGAGCCAGGCGCTATCCGCGCGTCTGGACGGTCTTCGTCGCGGCTCTGATCGCGCTCGTCGTTCATATGGGAGCGTCGGCGCTCATCTCCAACGCTGCGGCCCTCGTGACGCTCGGTCCCGCAGGGCTCGAGCGACTCGCGGACGAAGAAAGGGCGTTCGAGGCGGAGCAGGCGAACAAGGCCGAGAACCCTGCTTCCGAAACCGCAGCCGAGAGCGCTGAAGACGGAGACGCGAAGAGCGCCGCGAAGCCGAAGAAGGAACGGAGCCCCTTCGAAGCGTGGATGATCTCGTTTGCGAAGACGCCGATCGGATTCGCCGTCGTGATCCTGCCGGGGCAACTGGCGTTCCTGGGCGTGACGCTGCTGTTCGCGTTTCTGTCGCCGCAACCCTGGCGCGAACGCCTGGCGATTCGCTGGCCGCGCGAACACTGGGTTCTGTGGGTCCTGTTCGCGCTCTCGACGCCCGCGACGGCGCTGATCGTCACGGTTCCGCTCTCGCAGTTCGTGACCGCCGAAGACAGTCGCACGCTGGCCGACTTTCAGGAGATCTTCTCTTCGGGCGGCGCGGTCTTCTTTCTGCTCACCGTGCTGGGCGTCGCGCTCATGCCGGCGCTGGCGGAGGAGTTCCTGTTCCGCGGCTACGTTCAGTCCCGGCTGCTCAGGGCCTGGCCCGCGTGGGGGGCGATCCTGACGTCGTCCGTGCTGTTCGCTGCCGCGCATATGGATCCGATCCAGTCGCTCGGCGTGCTACCGATCGGGATCTGGATGGGGATCGTCGCGTTCCGCACGAACAGCCTCCTCCCCGCGATCGCCTGCCATCTGGTCAACAACACCTACGCCCTCGTCGCGATGCGGCTGGCATCGACGTTCGCGGACCAGGATCCGGAGAAGATCGACCTGACGCGGTGGGAGCCCTGGGCGGCCATCCTGGTCGTGCTGTCGTCGATGTTCTTCTTCGCCGTCTCGGGGCTCTACCTGCTGGCGACGGGCATCCTGCGGGAACTCCGTTCGAGCCCGCCCCCCTTACCCCATCCCGAAGCGCCCGATCCGAATGCGGACGCCCAGGCCGTCCAGTTCGTTCCGACCGCTGCGGAGCCCGCGGGGGTCGAGTTCCTTTCCGACGTTCGTCCCTACCGGGCGCCGCGCGACAACGACGACGCGCCTTACGCCATTCCGGTCGACGACCCGCTCCGCGAGAGCGACGGCGACACGACGAACGCTGACGACCGATGACGGAACCTGAACGCGATCGGCGCTTCGTGCTGCTGCGGCATGAGTTGCCCCCCTCGTCCGATCGGGCGTCGCACTACGACCTGATGCTCGAGCGTGCCGACGATCTGTTCACCCTCGAACTAGGCGAAGCGCTCGCGCCCGGCGTTCCGCAATCGGCGCGCGAGCTGGCTCCTCACCGGAAGGCGTATCTCGATTACGAAGGCCAGGTCTCTCGGAATCGCGGGGAAGTGCGAGCTGTCGATCGCGGCAGCATGACGATCGCGATCTGGAACGACGCGACCGTTGACGTCGAACTCTGCGGCGCAGCGTTGCGGGGTCGACTGACCCTCGCGCGAGAAGCGCCTCACGGAGGAT
This sequence comes from Lignipirellula cremea, assembly GCF_056501455.1. Classification (NCBI taxonomy): domain Bacteria; kingdom Pseudomonadati; phylum Planctomycetota; class Planctomycetia; order Pirellulales; family Pirellulaceae; genus Lignipirellula; species Lignipirellula cremea. The sequence continues at coordinate 833,160 of NZ_CM151415.1, read as the reverse complement.
CGCCCGCCTGCTGGCGCGTCGACTTCAGAGCGTCCTGATCAGGTGCGGTGCGCGGGTCGACACCCGCATCGTAGGGCCCCCCTCGTGCTCCTCGGGAAGTACGATGCCCCGTACGATCAGACGGTCGGCCTCGACCACGATTTCGGTCGGTCGCAAGCGCCTTCCGTCGCGAACCTCGAACCCGCCGTCGGGGAGTTCGGATTCCGCCGAAATGGAATCGGTCGCCGTCTCGGCCTGAATGGGCCACTTGATCCGGGCGATCGACTTCTCGATGCGTTCCTTCGCCCAGTCTAGCGGGAGCGACAGCCGCCCCGAGCGGACGTCCGTCAGTTGGGCTTCGACCTTGCCCGTTTCGGCGTCGATCGAGACGCGCAGCTCGCCCGAGAGCACGGACGCGAAGCGCTTGTCCTGGTAGCGCACGGCGATCTTCGCCACGCCTTCTTCGAATTCGACCCGGGGGTCGCTGAAGGGCGCCCGGCCCTGCTTGAGCAGTTCGGGCCCTTCGGTCGCCAGCCAGGCGTTCGCCTGGTCGTCGGTGACCGTCCATTCCCAGGTGGGCGGGGCCTCGGTCGCCTCTTCCGCGGGCTCGACGATTTCGAGCCGCTTAAGAGACTGCTGGACCTCGGCGTGCAGCTCCTCCACCTTCTCGGGAGAAACCTGCAGCGCCTCCTGATAGAAGTCAGGGGTCTGCTGCGTCTTCCTGTACGCATCGAACCCGAGCCAGACCGCGATCGCCAGCGCCAACGCCAGCGTCACGGCTCCGACCCGAATGACTGCTTTTCTCATTCGCATCGTCGGTCCTCCCGCCGTTCAATGTTAGGCAGGAGACGAACTGCGTCAACGTCAGTCGCATTCGCCACCGACGATGCGTAGACAGCACAAGCGTCGTCGTATTACGCCCGCGTCAGCTTGTGGAACGCCTCGCGCAGGGCGTGCGTTACGGGGCCGGGCTTGCCGTCGCCGATCTGGCGCTGATCGACTTTGACGACCGGGATCACCTCGGCCGCGCTGCCGGTGAGGAAGCATTCGTCAGCGACGAAGACGTCATGCCGTGTGAGCGGGATCTCCTTCGCGACGATTCCCTGTTCCCGCGCGAGATCGAGGATCGCGTTCCGCGTGACGCCTTCCAGGATCCCGGCGTCGAGCGGCGGAGTGAGGAGTTCGCCCTTCTTCACGAGGAAGATATTGTCGCCCGTGCATTCGGCGACCTCGCCCTTGAGGTTGAGCATCAGCGCCTCGACGCAGCCCGCCTGCAGGCCTTCGATCTTGGCGAGGATATTGTTCAGATAGTTCAGCGACTTAATCCGCGGACTGAGCGCCGCCGGGTGATTCCGGACCGTGCTGGCCGTGATGATCTCCAGCCCCTTCTCGTAATACTCTTCGGGATAGAGCGAGATCTTGTCGGCGATGACGATCACCTGCGGATCGCTGGTCCGATTGGGATCGAGGCCCAGCGACCCGGCTCCCCGCGTGACGACCAGGCGGACGTAGCCGTCAGTGATGTTGTTCCGCTTGACCGTTTCGTTGACGGCGTCGGCCATCTCCTGCTTGGTGATGGGGATCGTCAGCCAGATCGCCTTGGCCGACTCCCACAGCCGGTCGAGATGCTCCTCCAGACGGAAGACCTTGCCGCCGTACGCCCGGAGCCCCTCGAACACGCCGTCGCCGTAGAGCAGTCCGTGATCGTAGACGCTGATCTTGGCCTCTTCTTTGGGGAAGAAGCGACCGCTGATGTAGATCTGGAGCGACATGCGGAAAGAGCGGCCGACAGGCCGCGACAAGTGGTTACAAGGTCGACCGACAGGCCGCACAGAGGGCGAACGGCGACGAAGGAGCGACGTTTCGTGGCGGAGCGCTTTCCGCCGGAACTGGCTCCCGGCGGAAACGGGCCATTCTAGTGAGCGAGGCCCCTCCGCGCAAGTTCGCGAGCGTCGACCGTCGGCTGAAAAGTCGAGGGGATCGCCTGAAGTCGCCGCTTGACGACGCAGGTGGGCGGCTGCGGAGCCGTAGAGCCGGGGTAGCGCTGGTTGTCTCAACCAGCGTCCGCGAAGCGGATCGGAGGCCGCCACGGCGAGCCGGAATCCTCGCGGCAGGGCGGGTCGAAGCGTTCTCGCGAGAGATGGCGGCGATCCTGCGCCGAGCTCGCTTTGAGGCCTCCGACGGGCTGCGCCCGCGCCGGTTGAATCAACCGGCGCCACCCGGCGATGCTTGCGTTCAGCCCGTTCGAAGACGGCCTCACCCCACGCGCACTCTGCCTTCGACCAGTTCGACCGTGCGGTCGGCTTCGGCGGCGAGCTTCGAATCGTGGGTCACCATCACGACGGTCAGCCCGTCGCGGTGCAGATCCAGCAGCAGGTCCATGATCCCGCGACCCGTCTGCACGTCGAGGTTGCCGGTCGGTTCGTCCGCCAGCAGCGCCTTAGGCTGCAGCAGCAACGCCCGGGCGATGGCCGTCCGCTGCATCTCGCCGCCGGAGAGTTCCTTCGGGCGATGCTTCAGTCGGCTGCCCAGGCCGACCCGTTCCAGCAGTTCCTGCGCACGCTCGCGCAGAGCCTTGCGACGCGACCAGTAACGGAACAGCCCGTCCCGGATCATCGTCGGCAGCAGGACGTTCTCCAGCGTCGTGAGCTCGGGCAGCAGGTGATAGAACTGAAAGACGATTCCGATCTCGCGATTGCGAAAGCGGTCCTGCTCTCGTCGGGAGAGTTCGTCGATCCGCTTTCCGTCGAAGGTGATCTCCCCCTCGTCGGGTCGATCGAGCGTTCCGAGCAGATGCAGCAGCGTCGTCTTGCCCGAGCCGCTTTTGCCGACGATCGTGACGAATTCGCCGTCCGCGACGGAGAAGTCGGCGCCCTTCAGGACGGCCGTTTCGAGCTTTCCCTTGCGGAACGTCTTCTTGATTCCGCGAGCGCGGATCAGCGTCGAGCGCTCGGTCGCACGGCGGCGCAGCTTCGGCGCGCCGGGCGTCTGGCTCGGCTTGTCGATCGCGCCGGCGATCGAAGGCTCGATGACGGCCGAGGAGCGATTCATCGCGGCTGGCCGCTGAACGTCGAGACTACTCATACCGCAGAGCCTCCACCGGACGGAGTCGCGCGGCTCGCAACGCCGGCAGAACGCTGGCCGCGACCGCGATGGCGACGGCTCCGCTGCTGACCCACAGGATCATGAAGGGCTCCATGATCGTGGGGATCTCCTGAAAGTAGTACACGGTCGGGTCGAAGACCTCGCGACCGGTGATCCATTCGATGACCTTGGCGATGTCGTTGATGTACGCGACGAACAGGATGCCGAACACGGCGCCCGCTCCCGCGCCGACGACGCCCAGGATGAAGCCGTAGCCGAGGAAGATGCTCATGATGCCGCCGCTGGGCGCTCCGAGCGCCTTGAGCACGCCGATGTCGCGGGTCTTCTCGACCACGATCATGAAGAAGGTCGCGAGGATGCCGAAGCCGGCGACCGCGATGATCAGGAACAGCAGGATGTTGAGGATCGTCACCTCGATCTGCACCGCCGAGAGCAGCGGCCCCTGGATCTCTTTCCACGTCTGAATGCGATACGGGAACTTCTCGGGCGGGAAGCGCTCCTGCAGCTTGGCCTGAGCCACTTCGAGCGAGGCGCCGTCGCGGAGCTTGATCAGGACCGACGTCACGGCCCGGCGCCCCGACAGCGGATCGATCATGCCGCGGAGATCCTGTACCTTCTCGATGTCGACGAACGCGATCATCGAGTCGTACTCGTACATCTTGCTTTCGTAGAAGTCGGTCACCGTGAACCGCTCGTACGTCGGCTTGGGAGGCGTCGCGGAGGTGAAAAGGCTCACCGAGACGTCGTCGCCGGGGCGGCACAGAAACCAGTCGAGCGCCTCGCCCGTTTCGGGATGACGCTTCTTGGTGCTGACGACCGAGATGCCCAGCACGATGCCCGACCGCTGCGTCTTGGCCGGATTGAAGAGCGCCCGCCTGGGAGCGTTCGAGGCGGTGAACGGATCGACGGGCAGTTCGCCGGAAGGGACCTCCGTCGCGGCGATCGCGATCGGGTTCGTCGGGTCGAAGTCGCCGATCGCCTGTTCGACGTCGACCGTCGGGGGAGCGATCTCGCCCTCGCTGAAGATCTCAGGAACCGTTCCGGCGTAAGCTTCTTCGTCCGCCAACGCGGCGTCCGACGTCGCTTCGGCGTCCATCTCTTCGATGGCCGACCACGTCCGGCGGTAGTTCCATCCGCTGGGGGGGAGGCGTTCGGGATAGCCTTCTTCCTGCAGGTCGAAGCTGAACTGCTCGCGGTTCTTCTGGTTCAGCAGGAACTGCTCGAAGTCGCCGATCTCGCCGTAGCTGTTCTTGTCGATGCCGACGACGACGATCTGCTGCGTGAACGACGAACCGCGATGGTTCAGGTGCAGCAGGCCCGGCACGCGGACGATCGGGGTCATGCCCACGACGTCGTCGCCCAGGCAGTCCTTGATCTCGGCCATGTGCCAGTTCGGATCGGGGATCCCTTCGAAGCCGGGCGCCTCGAAGGTCAGATCGGACAGCACGCCGTTCAGGCGGAGGTTCATCTCATGGACGAACCCTTCCATAACGCTGTTGACGACGATCAGCGTCATCACGCCGAGCGTGACGCTGACGATCGACGCGAGCGCGATGTAGCGCGTCCTCAGATAGCGCCAGGCGAGCAGGAACTTGTACATCTTCCCTTCCGTGGGAGAGACCCGCGATCCTTCGCGAGGCGTTACCTATCGGGCGGCGCGGTTCACTCTTCCGGGCGAAGCACCGGGAACAGGATCACGTCGCGGATCGACGGCGAGCCCGTCAGGAGCATTACCAGCCGGTCGATGCCGATCCCGAGACCGCCCGCCGGGGGCATACCATACCGGAGCGCCCGCACGAAGTCATAGTCCATTTTCGCCATCGAATCTTCCGCCGACATGCCGGCGAGTTGCGTCCGGAAGAGCTGCTCCTGCAGGTCGGGATCGTTCAACTCCGTATAGGCGTTGGCCAGTTCCATCCCGCGGACGTACAGTTCGAACCGCTCGGCCACCCGGGGATCGGACGTCTTCCGCTTCGTCAGCGGGCAGATCGACGCCGGATAGTCGGTCACGAAGATCGGGCCGACGAGCGCGTCTTCGACCTTCTCCTCGAAGACGTTGCTGATCAGCACGTCGGGGTGAACGCCCTCGACGTCGAAGCCGATCTGCCTCGCGATGTCGGCGACTTTCCCCTCGTCGTGCGGCGCGATGCCGACGTGCTGCTCGAAGAGTTCGAAGTAAGTCTTCCGCTGGAACGGCGGCGTCAGGTCGATCGTCACGCCGCCCCATTCGACGACCGGGCTGCGACCGATCGCGGCCAGTGCGTCGGCGACGATCGCCTCGGTCAGGTCCATCATCGATTCGTAGTTGCCGTAGGCCTGGTAGACCTCCAGCATCGTAAATTCGGGGTTATGCCGCGGGCTGAGCCCTTCGTTGCGGTAGACCCGCCCCAGTTCGAAGACCCGCTCGATCCCGCCCACCATGACGCGCTTCAGGTGGAGTTCCAGCGCGATCCGCAGGTAGAGTTGCATGTCGAGCGCGTTGTGGTGCGTCACGAACGGACGCGCCGCGGCGCCCCCCGCGATCGCGTGGAGCGTCGGACCCTCGATTTCGACGAAGCTCTGGCCATGCAGCGTGTCGCGGATCGAGCGGACGATCCTGCTCCGGTCGAGGAACCGCGGCAGCGCATCCTCCGAGTACGCCAGGTCGACGTACCGCCGGCGCTGCTTCAGATCGGGATCGGTCAGGCCCTCATGCTTCGCGGGCGGAGTCTCCAGCGACTTGGCGAGAAAATGCAGTTCCTCGACCAACACGGACAACTCGCCCGTGTTGGTGAAGAAGAGGGTGCCGTCGGCTCCGACCAGATCGCCCAGATCGACCTGTTCGGCGATCTTCCAGTTCCGCTCGCCGACCTGCGTCTGGCCGATGAAGAGTTGGATCTTGCCGGTCCAGTCGTGGATGTCGACGAAGTGGAGCTTCCCCTTGTCGCGGCGAAGTTGCACGCGCCCCGCAACGCGGACCTTCGGGCCGACGAAGTTCCCCTTGCCGACCTGTCCCTTCCACGCCCGCATGTCGAAGCCGGGCGCCTGGAAATCGGGAAGGGGGACCTCCGCGTCGCTTCCCTCCAGCACGTAGCGGATCTCTGCCGAGCGGGTCCGGGCGTCGGAGATCATCGACCGATCGTCGAAACGCCTCCCCCAGGGATCGACGCCGAGGTCCTCGAGGCGCGCGAGCTTCTCCCGCCGGGCGGCTTCGTATTCGTCGATTCCTGCAGGTCGGGCAGCGGTCGCGTCGTCAGACATGCGTAAAGTCGCCAGGTGAGCGCCGGATTGATAGACGCAACGCTTTTCTGCTGCGCCGTTTACGACAAAGAGGGCCTTGCCGCGGAAGAGTTCATTCTAGGGGAACCTGCCTTCCCCCTTCCAGACGGCTACTCGCCTCCGCGACCGGGCCGATTCCAGCCGAAGGTTCTTGCACCGCAAGGGCTTGGAGTACAATCGGACCGGGGCACGCATCCTCCTTCCGACCCGCAGAATCAGCCCGTTCGTCACGAACAGGACGCGGGGCAGGCGAGGACGAAACGCCGGTTACCGGCCGGGAAGGCGCAGCGGACGAACATGAACGAGCGTATACTCACCTTCGGGCTAACCGGCACGCGGCGCACGGCGCTGGCGATCCTGCTGATCGCGGCGGCCTGCTTCGGTTCGGCGCAAACGGCAGAAGCGAACTTCGGCCGTACGGCGCGGATCGAGAACGATACCTACGCTCTGACGCACGCGGGATGGACTTACGCCTACTGGGCGTTCCAGAACGACCTGAACGATCCGGATCTGGCGCAGGGTTATATCTATGCCCAGGCGGCGCTCGACTACGCGGACTACCTCTGGAACACGGCGTACTACGGCTACTTCGACGGCACGGTCAGCTGGCGAGCCTATCGGGCCAACTGGCGGATCCAGATGACTTACTCCTACTACGCGTCGTACTACGAAGAGCGGGCGCTGAAGACGGCGTACTCCGACAACGCCTACTACGGCTACGTCTATCTCTACTACGCCTATCTCTCGTCGTACTACACCTCCTTCGCGCAGGCGCCGTACGAACCGAAGCTGACGCAGGAGTTCCGGAAGCTGCTCGCCCTGCACAACGGCGACCGGGCGAGCCTCGGGTTCGAGCCGCTGACCGTCGATCGCGACCTGATGCGGATCGCCCAGAATCACGCGGACTGGATGCTGGCCAACGATACCGAGTCGCACTTCGGCCCGAACGGTCAGACCGTGCAGCGACGCGCCCGACAGGCAGGCTACCGCTTCACGAAGATCGCCCAGAACGTGCTGGGCGGCTACGCGACCGCGGAAGAGGCCTTCGCCGTCTGGCATGCCCGGACAACGGGCGAACAGAACAACATCCGCGACCTGAAGTGGGATCACGTCGGCATCGGCGTCGCCGGCACGGGAACCGATCGGTACTGGTGCGTGGTGTACGCGACGAAGCGGAACTGATCTCGTAGGGTGGGTCATTGACCCACCTGAAGCGTTGGACGACCGACAGCCGCCCGCAATTCGCAACGCGTCGTTCAAAAGAAAAGGTGGGTCAATGACCCACCCTACAAAGGAGGCAGGCGGGGCGCCTGCCCTACAAGAAGCACGGATGGGGCATGGACGGTTTTCACCCCCTGGTCGCCCGCTGGTTTACGGGGACCTTCGGCTCGCCTTCGCCCATTCAGCGGGAGGGCTGGTCCGCTATTCGCACCGGCGGGCATGCCTTGCTCGCTGCGCCGACCGGCTCGGGTAAAACGCTCGCGGCGTTCCTGGTCTGCATCGACGATCTGGTGCGGCGATGGGAGTCGCAGGATCTGTCGCCCGGGGTGCAGGCGCTCTACCTGTCGCCGCTGCGGGCGCTCTCCAACGACATTCAGAAAAACCTGGCCGCGCCGCTGGAAGGGGTCGCCGCGGAGTTCGAGAAAGAGGGACGCGAACCGCCTGCGATTCGCACCGCCGTCCGCACGGGAGATACGTCCCCCTCCGCGCGGCAGGCGATCATGCGGAAGCCGCCGCACATTCTGGTGACGACGCCCGAGTCGCTCTACCTGATGCTCACCTCGCCCAAAGCACGGGGCGTCCTCTCCAGCGTCCGGACGGTGATCGTCGACGAGATTCACGCCCTCGCCCGCGACAAACGCGGCTCGCACCTCACGCTCTCGATCGAACGGCTGGAGGCGCTGACGGGCCAGCCGATGCAGCGGATCGGCCTTTCCGCGACGCAGCGCCCCCTCTCGCGCATCGCGGAGTTTCTGGTGGGGGCTGAACCGATCTCCGTCGCCGGAACGGTCTCGGTCCCGTGTGCCATGGCTGGCTTGCCTGGCCGTGATTCCAGCCGGATGCTCACGACCGGCTGTGACCGTCAGGTTCCGGATTCAAGCCCGATCGGGACGCTGCCCGCAATCAGCACGGCTGGACAAGCCAGCCATAGCACACAGGTCGTAGCCGATCTGCCGACATGCGGCGAGGAATCTCCTTCCTATCAGGTCCGTCCCTGCCGCATCGTCGACCTGGGTCACTCCCGCGAGATGACGCTGGAGGTCGAGACGCCGATGGAAGAGCTCTCGGCGGTCTGCTCGGGCGATCAATGGGAACTCGTCTACGAACGGCTGTGCGAACTGATCCTGACCCACCGCAGCACGCTCGTCTTCGTCAACACGCGGAGGATGGCGGAGCGGATCGCGCATCATCTATCGGAGACGCTCGGCAAGGACTGCATCTGCAGCCACCACGGCTCGCTGTCGAAGGAGATGCGGCACGAAGCCGAAACGCGACTCAAGAACGGGGAACTCAAGGCGATCGTCGCGACGGCTTCGCTGGAACTCGGCATCGACGTCGGCTACGTCGATCTGGTCTGTCAGATCGGGTCGCCCCGCTCGATCGCCGTGCTGCTGCAACGCGTCGGACGCTCGGGCCACTCGCTGGGGCAGCGACCGCACGGCAAGCTCTTTCCGCTGACGCGCGACGAACTGATCGAGTGCATGGCGCTCGTTCGCGGGGCGAAGCGCGGCGCGCTGGACCGGATCGAAATTCCGCATCAGCCGATCGATATTCTGGCCCAGCAGATCGTCGCCATGACGGCGTCGGAGGACTGGGACGAGGACGCGCTGTACGACGTCGTCCGCCGGGCGTCCCCGTTTCGCGATCTCGACCGGGCGACGTTCGACAAGACGATGGAGATGCTGGAGACCGGCATCACCAAATCGAACAAACAGACGTCGTACGTCTATCGCGATCGCATCGGCGGAAGAGTCAAAGCCAAACCTGGCGCCCGGCTGAGAGCGCTGGTGAACGGCGGCGCCATCCCGGAGATGGCCGACTACCGCGTGCTGCTGGAAGACGAACAGACCGTCGTCGGCTCGATCGACGAACACTTCGCCGTCGACAGCCAGATCGGCTCGGTCTTTCTGCTGGGAAGCTCTTCCTGGCGGATCCTTCGCATGAAGGGGAGCGACGTCCTCGTCCGCGACGCCGAAGGCGCACCCCCCGACGTTCCGTTCTGGGAAGGCGAGGCGCCGGGGCGTACGTACGAACTGTCGGAAGAAATTTCGAGTCTGCGCGAGGATCTCGAACAGGCCCTGCTGCGTCACGGCGTCGATCCGGTCCGGACAGACGGTTCGGTCGAGGGCTATCGCTACGACGACGTTCGCGGCCAGTCCGATCGCGGAGCGGACGCGTTCGACCCCCGGCGTTACGGCCCGGTCTATCGCGAACTGGAACAGACGTGCGGCGTGTCGCGCAAGGCGGCTCGCTTCGCGCTGAAATATATCGCCGCGCAGCAGGCGGCCGTCGGCGTCGTTCCCTCGATGAAGAAGATCGTCTTCGAACGCTTCTTCGACGAGTCGGGCGGGATGCAACTGGTGATCCACGCGCCCTTCGGCATGCGGATCAATCGCGCGTGGGGACTCGCGCTGAGAAAGCGCTTCTGCCGGAGCTTCGACTTCGAACTGCAAGCCGCGGCGGACGAAAACGGGGTGCTGCTCTCGCTTTCGCCGCAGCACAGCTTCCCGGTCGAGAACCTGTTCAAGCTGGTCGACACGTCGAACTGCAAATACCTGCTCGAACAGGCGCTCCTCGCGGCGCCGATGTTCCAGGTTCGCTGGCGCTGGAACGCGACCCGAGCGCTCGGCATTGTTCGCCGGGAGAAGGGTCGCCGCGTGCCGCCCCACCTGCAACGCTACCGGGCGGAGGATCTGCTGGCCGCGGTCTTCCCGGAGCAGACCGGCTGCTTCGAAAATCATCACGGCGACCGCGAAATCCCCGATCATCTGCTGGTGCAGCAGACGATCCGCGACTGCCTGGTCGAGGCGATGGATATCGACCGCTGGACGGCATTGCTTGAGCGCATGGAATCGGGCGAGGTCGAACTGGTCGCGCGGGAGACGCGAGAGCCTTCGCCGTTCAGTCACAGCCTAATCAACGCGAATCCTTACTCGTTCCTCGATCCTGCCGATAAGGAACAGCGTCGCACGCGGGCGGTCTCGGTCCGCCGGACGCTCTCCGTCGAGGACTTCCGCGACCTCGCCCGGCTCGACCCCGCGGCGATCGAACTCGTGCGTCGCGAGGCGGAGGCTGACCCCGCTACCGCGGACGCCCTGCACGAGGCGCTGCTCGGCTGGATCGTCTGGCCGGAGCGTGCTGCCGCGCGGTGGCGAACGTCGTTCGATCGTCTGACGGAGCAGGGCAGGGCGACGCGAATCGTGCTGCCGGACGGCGACGCCTTCTGGCTCGCCGCGGAGAACCAGGACTTCGCGCAGTCGCTCTATCCCGACGGCGTGCTCTCGCCCGCGATCGAACTGCCTGAGCGTCTGAAGCGGGAGCCGCGCGAGGCGCACGAGTTGCGCGTGGAAGTGATTCGCGGACGCATGCCGCACGAGGGGCCGACGACCGCGGCCAGACTGGCCGAGGCCTATCGCTTCACGCCGTCGTCGGTCTTCGCGTCACTGGAAGCGCTGGAGAGCGAAGGGGTCGTGCTGCGAGGCGCTTACACGGAACGAGCTAACGAGTCGTCCAAGGAAGGCGCCGATCCGACCAGCGCCGTCGAGTGGTGCGATCGTCGACTGCTCGCTCGCATCCATCGGCTCACGCTGGAAGGGCTCCGTTCGCGGGTGCAGCCGGTCGAGCCGGACGATTTCCTGTGGTATCTCACGCGGCGGATGCATGTCGAGCCGGAGACCCAGGTTCGCGGCGAAGAGGGGCTGCGGCAGGTCTTGCAGCAGTTGCAGGGTTTCGAAATCGCCGCCGGAGCGTGGGAGCCCTGGCTGCTCGCGTCACGGGCGGAGGATTACCGGGCGGAGCGTCTCGACGCGATGTTCCTCGCCGGCGAACTGGTCTGGGGCAAGCTTCGGTGTCCGGCAAGTCTTTCGACCCCGCTCGAACCGGGCACGGCCGAGCCGCCGAAGTCGTTCACGCGGGCGATGCCGATCGCCATCTGCTTCCGGGAGTCGATCGCCGCGTGGCTGTCGCCCGAACTTCGGGGCGAGCGACCGGGCGGAGCCTGCCCGGCGGTCGAGATTCCCGCCGTCGCCTCGGCCGACGATCGGTCCGTCGCGGAAGCCGTGCGAGAGCGGGCCTTCGCGGCGCTCGAACGCTTCGGCGCCCTGTTCGCGCAGGAGATCGCTTCGCTCGTCGGCATGGCGCCTCCGGATCTGCGCGACCGACTGCGGGAACTGGTGGGGCAGGGGCGCATCACCGCCGATTCGTTCGAGTCCCTCCGTTCGCTGGTGGGCGAGAAATCGAAGGGTCGGAAGAAACGCTTCTGTTCGCGATCGTCGCCTGCCGGTCCCGCCGGTCGGTGGTCGGCCTTTCCGGGTCGGTTCCTGGCGACGGCGCCGCCGATTTCGGAGAACGACCGGCTGGAGCGCTGGTGCCGGCAACTGCTCGATCGCTACGGCGTCGTCTTCCGGGAACTGCTCGCCCGGGAAGCGGCGGCGCCCGCCTGGCGCGAACTGATTCCCGTCTTCCGCCGGCTGGAGATGCGGGGAGAGATCCGCGGCGGTCGATTCGTCCGCGGCGTTTCGGGCGAACAGTACGCGCTCGAAGGGATCGTCGAGGAATTGCGAGGCCTCCGCGAACGACGCTCGCCGAAGATCGGAACGCTCGATCGGGCCTGTCTGATCTCCGCGGCCGACCCGCTGAACCTGCTGGGCATCCTGCTGCCAGGAAATCGTCTGCCGTCGTCGGCGAGCAATCGCCTGCTGTTATTCGAGGGGCGCCTGATCGGTCGGAAAAAGGGAGACAAGATCGAACTTCGCAGTTCGCTTCCCGCCGAGCTGAAGGACCAGGCGGCCTACCTGCTGAAGTACGCCCGGCGAAAGCCCGTCGAACCGCCGCCGCTTCTTCCGCGACGCATCGCCCGCCCCGTTCCGCCCGCCGCAGGAGGACCGGGGTGGGACTTCTGGAAGGGCAGACGATAGCGGGGGACGAGTATCCGTCACCGCAATTCTCTAGGCGTATGGTCGAATGGCGCTTTTCTCTATCGGAATGCCGTGTTCGTTGTGTCGAGAACCGATTTGCGTCGGCGACGACATCATCGGCACGACGCACTTCATCACGGATAAAGCTGACCCGTTCTGTCGATACTCGGATACCGTCATGCATCGTCGGTGCTTCGATGCGTGGCCTATGCGAGAAGAGTTCGCGCGCCGATATCGCGAGCGTATGTGCTCCAAGCATCCAGACGATGACGATGACCACTATGCACGATTTCCGGGTCCGCCCGGGAACATAGTCCGAGAGCCTCCTCCTCCCCCGCCACCGCCTGAGCCGACGCATTTCTGTCCGGAATGCTCGAACGTTCTCACCTTCAGCACGCAAGGCGAGTGTTCCGCATGCGGTTGGCTCAGATTTCCAAGTGATCGCGCGAGGTGGGGCTCGGCGGGACCGTGTCCGCACTGCCGTTTCAGTTACCACTTCGACGGTGAAAACTGTTCGCACTGCGGTAAAGGGGCGTATCCTCGATAACCGCCGCGTTTACGCCTTGCCCGGGGCCTCTATAATCATCCGCTTTCCCTGACGGACGGTTTCGGCGCCGTCACGGAACCGGCGCAGGCGATCGCATCCCGCATCGAGGAAACTCCGTGAGCGTTCAGGCGGACAAGGTCGAGAAGGTCATCATCATCGGCAGCGGTCCCGCGGGCTGGTCGGCCGCGATCTACGCGGCCCGGGCCGAGCTTTCGCCGCTGGTCTTCGAAGGGGCGATCACCAACGAGAACGCCGTCAACGGCACGCTGCCGCTGGGGCAGCTCGCGCTGACGACCGAGGTGGAGAACTACGCCGGCTTCCCGTCGGGCGATCTGGCGCCGTTCCTCGATTCGGCGATCGACGATTCCGAACGGCGTTACATGGAACGTCACGACGGGAAGCACGCCGTGACGGGGCCGGAACTGATGCACCTGATGCGTCAGCAGGCCCGCAACTTCGGCACGCGGGTCGTCACCGACGACGTCGTCGAGGTCGATCTCTCCCAGCGACCGTTCACGGTCAAGACGCTGGAGGGGAACGTCCATCGCACGCACACGATCATTCTCGCGACGGGCGCCAAAGCGAATTACCTCGGCCTCGATTCCGAGGCGATGTACAAAAACCGCGGCGTCAGCGCCTGCGCCGTCTGCGACGGGGCGCTGCCGCGTTTCCGCAATCAGGAACTGGCGGTCGTCGGCGGCGGCGACAGCGCGGTGGAGGAGGCGACCTACCTGACGAAGTTCGCGTCGAAGGTCCACATGGTGGTCCGCCGCGACGCGCTGCGGGCCTCCAAGATCATGCAGGAGCGGGCGCTCTCGAATCCCAAGATCGAAATGGCCTGGAACACCGAGGTCGAAGAAGTCCTCGGCGACGATCACGAGGGCGTCTCCGCCGTGCGGCTGACGAGCACGAAGGGGGACGCTCCGAGGACGATCAAGGTATCCGGGCTTTTCCTCGCCATCGGCCATACGCCGAATACGGAATTCCTTCGCGGTCAGATCGAAACGAACGAGCACGGCTACGTTCGCTGGACGAAGCCCTTCCGCACGAATACCAGCGTCGAGGGCGTCTTCGCCGCGGGCGACGTGGCCGACGACTATTACAAGCAGGCGATCACCTCCGCCGGTACGGGCTGCATGGCGGCGCTCGACGCGGAACGCTGGCTCGGCGCGAGCGGCATTCACTGAGCGCGGCACTCGCTGAGAGCCGTCGGGTAACCCCAGGCTGGGGCACGAAGCAGTCTCGGACGGTCCTCCCGTCCGGGCTGCCGGTTTGACCCTCGCGCGGCGTTGGCCTATTCTGGGCGGCCGACTCGATCGAGCCCCTGACGGGCATTCTGCGCCGTCCGCTCTCGAGAGTCGCTCCCTCCCTCATCGCTTTCGCCGCCGCCTCTCCCCCGGCTGAAACCCTATGGCTACCGACGTCGCTCCCGAGGAAACGAGCGTTTCGCCCGAGCCGATCGCGAAGGTCAATCGCGATCGCGATTTTCTCGTCGATGCACAAAGCCGCGGGTTCTTTCCGACGCTCGGCGCCTACATGCGGCTCTCGGGGCCGGGTTGGCTGCAAAGCGCCATCACGCTGGGCGGCGGGTCGCTCGCGTCGGCGATGTATTTGGGCGTGCTGACCGGGCTGACCATGCTCTGGGTGCAGCCGTTCGCGATGATCCTGGGCGTCGTGATGCTGTCGGCGATCGCCTACGTCACCACCACGACGGGCAAGCGCCCGTTCGGTCTCATCAATCGCCGCGTGAATCCGGTGCTCGGGTGGAGCTGGGCCCTGGCGTCGCTCGCCGCGAGCATGGTCTGGTCCATGCCGCAGTACGCCCTCTCGACGGACGTGCTGGAGAAGAACCTGCTCCCGACCGAACTGATGACGAGCGTCGAGGCCTTCTGGGCAGGTATGCTGCCGGAATCGTTTCCGCTCGCCGCAGGCGCGGGCGGCGGCATGACCACCGCCACCCTGTGCGCGATCATCTTCGTCGCGTCGCTGACGGTCGCCTGGCTCTACGAGAGCGGCGGCTGGGGGATCAAGGTCTACGAGACGATCCTGAAGATCATGGTCATGAGCGTCGTCGTCTGCTTCGTCGGCGTCGTCATCGCGCTGCGAAACGAAATCGACTGGTCCGCCGTCGCGGGCGGCTTTCTGCCTGATCCGATGCAGATGCTGCGGCCTTCGCCGGCGTTCGACGACCTGCTTCAGGCCGTCGGATCGCAGGCGGGCGAAGCGAACGCGACCTACTGGCACGACTACATCGTCGATAAGCAGCGGGGCATCCTGATCTCGGCGGCGGCGACCGCCGTCGGCATCAACATGACCTTCTTCTTCCCCTACTCCATGCTGGCCAAGCGCTGGACCAAGGAGTTCCGCGGCCTGGCGATCTTCGACCTGGCGACCGGCATGGTGATTCCCTTCACGATCGCCATCTCCTGCGTCGTCATCGCGGCCTCGGCCCAGTTCCACCCCAAGCCGGGCGTCATCGAACTGCAGGAAGGCGAAGTCGTCGACTTCAAACTCGAAAAGCCTTACCGCGTCGATCTGCTGGCCCAGTCGAATCCCGCCGCCGCGGAGGCCTATCGCAAGCTTTCCGCCGACGAACAGAACGCGCGCGAAGCCGATCTGCCCGCGCTCTCTCCGGCGGAGCGGAAGCTGGCGCTTCACCTTAAGGATCGGAACGCCTTCGAACTTTCCGCGTCGCTGAAGCCGTTCGTGGGGGAGGACGTCGCGAACTACGCGTTCGGCCTGGGCGTGCTGGGCATGACGCTCTCGACGATCGTGATGCTGATGCTGATCTCCGGCTTCGTCGTCTGCGAAATGCTGGGGATTCCGCCGAAGGGCTGGCCCAACCGCATCGGATGCCTGGTGGCCGTGACCGGCGTGCTGGGTCCGTTCATCTGGAAGGACGCCGGCTTCTACGTCGCGATTCCGACGTCGGTCTTCGCGATGATCCTGCTGCCGATCGCGTACATTTCGTTCATGGCGCTGATGAACCAGAAGACGGTTCTCGGCGACGAGATGCCCCGCGGCGGAAAGCGGATCGTCTGGAACCTGCTCATGTTCGTCTCCACGGGCGTCGCTCTATCCGCAAGCCTGTGGAGTCTCTGGAATCAGTCGTTCAACGGCGTCAAGCTCGGCTGGTTGAGCGTGCCGATCGTCGGCGGGTTCCTGCTGCTCGTGCTGATCGTGCAGGTCATCCGCAAGAAGCCGCCCGAACCAGAAGCCGAGGCGCTGTAAGCGCCAGGCGGCAGACGCGTCAGAAAATCACCAGGAGGATCGAAATTGGCGGAGCCGATCAGCGTCGTCGCGGCCAGACAGTCGGCCGCGATCGGGAAGACCGTCGTCGTGAAGGGCTGGCTGAGGACCCGCCGGGATTCCAGGGCGGGCTTCAGCTTCCTGGAGATCAACGACGGCTCGTCGCTCGGCAACCTCCAGGCGCTCGCGCCGGCGGACCTGCCGAATTACGAATCCGTGGTCAAGCATCTGACCGGCGGATGCAGTCTGATCGTCGAAGGGACGATCCAGGCGTCGCAGGGGGGCGAGCAGGCGACCGAACTGGTCGCGTCGTCGGTGACGCTCGTGGGGGGCGCCGATCCCGAGAAGTACCCGCTGCAGAAGAAGCGGCACTCGTTCGAAAAGCTTCGCGAGTGGGCCCACCTGCGACCGCGAACCAACGCGCTCGGCGCCGTGGCGCGGGTGCGCAACTGCGTCAGTCGCAGCGTGCATGACTTCTTCCAGGAGGAAGGCTTCCTCTACGTCCACACGCCGATCATCACGTCGAGCGACGCCGAAGGGGCGGGCTCGATGTTCCGCGTGACGACCGTCGATCCGGCGAAGCCGCCAATGAAGGAGGGGAAGGTCGACTATTCGCGGGACTTCTTCGGCAGACCGACCTATCTGACCGTCAGCGGCCAACTGGAAGGGGAGATCTACGCCTGCGCCCTCGGGAAGATCTACACCTTCGGCCCGACGTTTCGCGCGGAGAATTCGAACACGTCGCGGCACCTGGCCGAGTTCTGGATGATCGAACCGGAGGCGGCGTTCTTCGATCTCGAAGACGACATGGACCTGGCCGAGCGGTTCGTGCAGCGGCTCTGCCGGGACGCGCTCGAACGGTGCGACGAGGACCTGCAGTTCTTCAACGAACGCGTGGATAACACGGTCCTCGAAACGCTGAAGTCGATGGTCTCCGGACCGTTCGTGAGGATGTCCTACACCGAGGCGATCGAGCGCCTGCAGAAGAGCGGCAAGTCGTTCGAGTACGCTCCCGAGTGGGGGAGCGACCTGCAATCGGAGCACGAACGGTACCTGGCCGAGGAGCTCTGCAAGCGGCCCGTCATCGTGCATGACTACCCGCGCGGCATCAAAGCCTTCTACATGCGACTGAACGAGGACGAACGAACCGTCCGGGCGATGGACGTGCTCGCTCCCCGCGTGGGCGAGATCATCGGCGGCAGCCAGCGCGAAGAGCGCCTCGACGTGCTGACGCAGCGGATGATCGAGAGCCACCTCGATCCCAAGGATTACTGGTGGTATCTGGAACTGCGCGAGTTCGGCAGCGTGCCGCACGCGGGCTTCGGCCTGGGCCTCGAACGGGCCGTGCAGTTCATCACCGGCATGACGAACATCCGCGACGTCATTCCGTTTCCGCGTACGCCGGGCAGCGCGGAGTTTTAGAGTCGTCCGTCGAGGAGTCGATGCGACGCTCAGCCCGCGTCGACTCGCCGCCGGAGTTCCTCGGCGTCGATGGCGAGGCCCGGATCCGCGAGCTGCGTTTCGCGCGAACCGGGCCCTACCGCGAAACGGCGACTGCCTGCGACGGCGCTTCGGCGGACGCGTCGGTCGCAGCGACGTCCGCCGCGGGCGCGTCTTCCCACAGCGCCTGCCGGCGGAGCAGGTTTCGGGCGCTGGGGTTTTCGAGATACGCGCTGAGCCAGTGCGTACGCCCGATCCAGTTGGTGACGTTCGCCTGATCGATCTGGGCGGAGCCGATGGCGGACCAGTTGGGCAGGCCGACGACGCCCAGTGCGTCGGCGCCGTTGTCGATGAAGCCGTAACGCTTCAGCGGCGGGTCGGCCTGATTGAACCAGACCGAGACCCGGTCGAGCCGCGAATAGATGCCCGAGTAGGCTCCCCCCGGGCAAAGCTTGGTCCGGTCCAGCGCGCCCGCGATCAGGATCGCCCGCTGCGGCGGAAGGGCTGCGACTGCCTGGGCAGGAGCGGCTTCGCCGGCCGGAACGACCGCGATCCGCTGCGGGTCGTACGACGCCGTCGCCGCGGCCACGATCCGGGCGCCGAAGCTGTAACCGACGAGCGATCGCACGCCGACGTGGGGAAGTTCGCTCAGCGCCTCGCGGAGCCAGGCGATCTCGACGAACGAGCGCTCGTCTTTCGCCAGGACGTCGTGAACGGGGCCGGCGACCTTATCGCTGGGCCAGGACCAGAAGATCAGACGCACGGCCGGACCGTCGCACGCGGTGAGCGAACCGTAGATCTGGCAGATCAGGCCGCCGACTTCGTTCGGTTCGACCCCGTTGCCGTGCACGAACAGGACGTCCGTCCGCTCGGGCGACGTCTCCGCCGCCAGGTCCGCGAACGACTGCGACCGCCAACTGCCGTCCGCATAGCGCGTCGCGGAAAGCGAGTTCGCCTGACCGACGGCGGGGCAGCCGTTCAGACACCGCGTGGAAACGATCCAGATCGAATCCTGCGGACGTACCTGAAACGCGTGCGAGTTCGACGGCGTGGCGAGACCGAGCGATCCGCACGCGATCAGAAGCGTCGCGAAGCCGAAGGACTTCAGCGAGACGCGGCGGGCGGCCAGGCAGGTGGAGGGGGTCGCGGCCATGCTGTCGATCGGGAGGAGAGTCAGGATGCGATGCGACTTCGACGTGCGCCGGGACGAATAGTTCGCCCGCCGCTCCGTCGGCATCGAAAAAAACGATCGCGTCGTCCCTGACGATCCTGCCGGTCGCGAGGCCGTTCGCCGCGCGCCGCGTCCCTCTATGGACACCTGAAGTGTAGCACGCAGTAAACGTCCTTCTCCGGAAGCGGGTCTGGACGTTGCCGAAAAAAAACGTGCGTGGCGTTTGCACCTCGTGAACGGCGATGTAGCGTTGCTCGGCTCGAAAT
The DNA here is from genome assembly GCF_056501455.1 of Lignipirellula cremea. NCBI lineage: Bacteria > Pseudomonadati > Planctomycetota > Planctomycetia > Pirellulales > Pirellulaceae > Lignipirellula > Lignipirellula cremea. Next base: position 814,008 of record NZ_CM151415.1, on the reverse strand, counting down.
TCGAAGCTCAGGGTCGAACCTCGCATCGGCGTCCGATCGAGGACCGGGGTCGCTTCGGCGATACCGATGCGACAGAGCTTGTACGCGATTCGCGTGGAGACGGAACGATGAGACGGTTGGCGTTGATGGCGGCGTTGATGGCGACGTGCTTCGCCACGACCGGATGCTTCCGGGACACGTTCCGGAACTGCAGCCTGTTTCGCGGCGACGAATGCGGCGGCGCACAGCCCGCTCGCGGCGGGCTGTGCGACTGGAACTGGTTCGGTACGCGGGATCGGTACCAGCCGGTCGTTAGCGGCTACGGCGCTTGCGACACGTGCGTCGGTTGCGTCGGCTGCGAGGGGGGCTATACGGCCTACTCGCCCGGCATGGAAGTGATGGACGGCGGCGTCTATTACGAAGGAATGGACGGCTCGTTCAGCGACGGTTCCTTCAGCGGCGGATCGATCATCTCGGAAGGCGAGATCATCGGCGGCTCGCAAGGCGGCACGATCGTTCTGCCCGGTCCGGCGAACTGAGTCGAACCTGCGTGACGCGGCTTCGCTCGTCGAAGCCGCGACCGCGGAGAGACGTTCCGCTCGCCTCCCGGGGCCGAGCGGAATACGATGAACGAAGCAGCGGAACGTCGGCGGTCGCCTCTGCGACCGCTCGTTTCGTTTCTGGACGCTTCGACCGACCAAGGCGCCTTTTGTCGTGAATCGCGAACCTTCTCCGCCTGCTCGACCGTTCGCCGCCGGCCCTTTCGCTGTTAACACGGGCGCTTCCCGTCGGCAGTTCCTCGGCGCCGGACTGGCTGCCGCGGCGGGACTCTCCTGGGCGAGCAGGACGTTCGCTCTGGCGGACGCCGCGATCGTTCGCGAGCAGAAGAGTCGCTGGAAGTTCGGCTTCGAAATCGCGGCCCAGGGGGGCGCGGTTCGAGGCGGCGTCGTGACCTTCCCGACGCCGATGGACTGGCCCGACCAGGTCGTCGAACTGATCGACGAGGACCGTTCGCCGGAGGTCCGCGGCTTCAAGGAAGAAACGCTCGCCGGCGGCGTTCGTCAGGCGACCGCCTCGATTCCGGCGATGAGCGGCGCCGAGACCGTGAAGTTGGTTTTGACCTACGAGGTGACGCACCGCTTCGTGCGTTACGGGCGCGGCGACGATCAGTGGTACCTGCCGACGGGCAAGGATCTCGACGCTTACCTCGGCCCCTCGCCGATGATCGAGACCGACGACCGCGAGATCCGCAAGATCGCCGAGGATCTGATCGATCTCGAACTGACGTCCTGGCAGCAGGTCGAGAAGACCTACGACTGGGTGCAGGCGAACGTCGAGTACAAGTTCGACCCGAATCTGAAGGGGGCGAAGGAGGCGCTGAAGAGCAAGGTCGGCGACTGCGAAGAACTGACCAGCCTGTTCATCGCCCTGTGCCGGAACCAGGGCGTGCCCGCGCGATCGGTCTGGGTGCCGGGACACTGCTATCCCGAGTTTTGTCTCGAGGACGCGCAGGGCGAGCGTCGCTGGATTCCCTGCCAGTCCGCAGGGGCGCGGCAGTTCGGCGCGATCGACGATGCGCGTCCGATCCTGCAGCGCGGCGATTCGTTTCTGCCTGCCGGCGCCAAGAAACCGATTCGCTACGTCGCCGGATCGTATGCGGCAACCGACGCTCCGGTTCCGCCCAGGATTACGTTCCTGACCGAAACGGTCAGTTGAGCCGAATCTGAAGCGGCGCGGCGATCGAGCTCGCGATAGCCGTCGCGAAGGTTCTCGCGACGCTCGATGCGCTATAATGCCGGGCTTACGCTTCGAAGCCGCTGAACCTCCCGCCTCCTCGGAAGGAATCGCATGACTCGGCCCCCACGCATTCTCTCGCGAATTCTCTCAAGGCGCGCCATGGCGCTGACGCTCGCCGCCGCGGCGACCGCGACGGGCGTCGTCTACGCCTGGCAGCGCGAATACAAGAGCGGGATCATCTGGCCCGAACCGCCGGTCGTCGATCCGGGCGGACCGGATGCCCCTCCGAGCGACGCGATCGTGCTCTTCGACGGCGGCGACATGTCGGAGTGGAAGGACGGCGACAACTGGATCGTCGAAGACGGCGTCGCGACCTCCGCCAAGACGGGCGTCACCTCGAAGCGCGAGTTCGGCGACTGTCAGGTCCACCTCGAATTCGCTTCGCCTTCCGAAGTGAAGGGGGAAGGGCAGGGCCGCGGCAACTCCGGCCTGTACCTGATGGGACGGTACGAGGTGCAGATCCTCGACTCGTACGACAACGAAACCTACTTCGACGGTCAGGCCGCGTCCGTCTACAAGCAATCCCCGCCGATCGTCAACGCCTCCCGTCCGCCCGGCGAATGGCAGTCGCTGGACGTGATCTTCAAGGCGCCCCAGTTCAGCGCGGGGGGCGAGCTGGTCGCCCCGGCGTACGTGACCGTCCTGCACAACGGGCTGGTCGTTCAGAATCACTTCGAACTTCAGGGCGGAACGTCCTACATCGCCGCGCCGAAGTACGAATCGCATCCGGAGAAGGCGCCGCTGCACCTGCAGTTCCACGGCAACCCGGTGCGGTTCCGCAACATCTGGGTCCGCGAGAACGTCCAGCCGCTCGTCGGTCTGGATCCGGCGAAACACATCGACGATCCGAAGATCGAAGCCGCCGTTCCGCCGGAAACCGTTCCGGAAGTCCCGCCGGCGATTCCGCCCGAGAAGGACGAGTAAGCGAGCGCCGAACCCCAAGGCGCCAGGCGCAACGCGAAAGGGCCGGTCTCAGGACCGGCCCTTTTTTCGTGCTTTCAGTCCAGGCCGTTCCGCACCGCCCAGATCGCGGCCTGGGTGCGGTCGTCCGCCGGCAACTTCCGCAGGATGTGCTGCACGTGTTCCTTGACGGTTTCGTAGCTGATCGTCAATTGATCGGCGATCTGGCGGTTGGTCATGCCGCGCGTGAGCAGTTCCAGCGCTTCGCGCTCGCGGGACGTCAGCACGCTCAGCCGATGCGTCGCCAGCGACGGCTCCGGCTCGTTCGACAGATCGCGCTTGCGCCACGCCGACTTGCCCAGGCGAACCCGGTTGAGCGTCCTCAGAAGGTCCTCCTCCTCGACCCCTTTCGACACGGTCGCCGCCGCGCCGACGCGCTGCGCCTTCGCCTTGAGCGCGGGGCTCAGGTCGCCGGTCAGAAAAATGAAGCGTCCGCGAAACCCGTCGGACTTCAGACGCTCGAACAGATCGAACCCGCTCATGCCGAACGGCTCGACCTCGGAAACGACCATTTCGGCAGGCGAATCTCGCAAGGCCTCCAGGGCTTCGCGACCGTCGGAGGAAGCGCCTACGAGCCGGAATTCGGCGCCCTGCAATGCCTGCGCGAAGCCTTCTCGCCAGATGGGATAGGGGTCGACGTGAAACAGCGTGGCGGAGCCTTTGGAATCTACGCTCATCATGACGTCGGAGCTCGTTCAAGAGGGATACGCCAGTGAGGGTACGCATATGACGTGCCCTTATGCGACGTTTTCCGCGTCCCCAGCAATCGCCCGGCGGGCATTCGCCTGCCGGGTCCCCTCTCGCGCCTGGGCCGCGCGGGCTAGGATGATACGCATGCCGAGGCGGTTCGAGCCTCGCAGTCCCGGAATCGAAACCAGACGGCGATGGCGCGCGGCCGAATCGGACCCTTCCTCCTCGAAGAATCGCTCGGCAGCGGCGGGCGGGGGCGCGTCTACCGCGCGATTCACGAAGAACAACGAAAGGTCGTCGCGCTCAAGCGGATCCCCATTCCGCTGCTGAACGGGAATCCGGAGGCCCAGCGTCGCCTGCTCGAAGACTTCGAGCTGCTCAAAAAGCTGGACCATCCCGCGCTCGCGAAGTCGTTCGGCGGCTTCCTGCAACCGCAGGAGGCCTGCTACGCCTACGAACAGGTGCGAGGCGAAAGCGTCGCGGAGACGCTCGATCGCCGCGGTCGCTTGAGCTGGGAGCAGAGCTGGGACCTGCTCGAACCGATGATCGAGCTGCTGGCGTACCTGCATGCGCGGGACGCTTACGTCGGCGCCTTCTTTCCCGACCGAGTGTTGTTCGACCCGCTCGGCTCGCCGCGGCTCGTTTCTCTCACGGGACTGTGGGATCGCGACCGACGTCCGAAGGGCCATCCAGAACGGGGCTACATCGCGCCGGAGATTCGGAACGAAGACGCTCCGCAGGTGAAGTCCGACCTCTGGTCGCTCGGCGCGCTCGCCTACGCCTGCGTCACGGGAGGGCCTCCCCCCGAGACGGAAGGGCTGGCGTTCGAACCGCCGTCGATGATGACCGTCGCGACGGACTGTCCCTACTGGTTCGATCGGATCGTGCTGCAGTTGCTCTCGCCCGATCCGGCGGCCCGACCCTTCAACGCCGGCGCCGTGCAGCTCGCGCTGAAAGAGGGCCGCAAAGCCCTTGGGCAACGCGTCGGCGTCGCAGAGCACGCAGCGCGCGGATTCAGTCCTCTTCAGATCGCTCCCGACCTGAAGAGCGAGGCGCTCGAACGGCTCGACCGGAAACCCGAAGAGGAGAATCCTCACGCTCCCGAGTTCGACGTCGGCCAGGCATTTCCGATCCTCGCCATCGGCGGCATGACGGTCCTGCTGATCGCTCTAGTCGGGGTCATCGTCTGGATGCTGATTCCGAAACCCGACGCCCGTCGGCTGGACGACACCGCCGCGATGGTCGCCTCCGGTCAGGGCGGCGAAATGCGCAGCGCGCAGGACATCCTGCGACCTATGCTCCGCCGGCATCCGGACGACGAACTGACTCCCGAGATCCGGGAGCAGCTCGACGCGACCGAGATGTACCTCTCCGAAGAAGCGCTCCGCATCCGCATGGAGTACGGTCGACCCTTCAAGACCGAGGCCGAACGTCTCTACGCGAAGGGGCGGGAGGCGGAACAGCTCGGCGACCGGGTCGGCGCGATCGAACAGTACCGATCGCTGGTCAAGGCGCTCGATCCGGAGTCGGACGATCGCGTCTGGTACAAGCTGGCGGAGCGGGATGCGCTCCGTCTGGAACGGGAAGGGGCCACGACCGAGCAGTCGGAATTCGTGCAGTCGCGGCTCGACGAGGCGGAGGAGCACGTCGAGGCGGGGCGGATTGCCGAGGCCCGCAAGCTCTGGCAAAGTATCGTTTCGCTCTATCGCGACGACGAGCATCTGCTCCCCCTGGTGCAGGTCGCCGAGCAGAACCTCCGCGTGACGGAAGACGTTCCGCAGGAGTAGCGGTCCGTCCTCGGATGCTCAGCGTTCGCCGCGTTGGCCGTCTTCCCCCTTCTCCGCATTCCCGCCCATGACGACCTCGTTCCGCACGCTCGCGATCGCGAGCCTCTGCCTCGCGGCTGCGGTCCTGCCGCTCGCGCTTTCGCCTCTCGCGGCACAGGAATTCGCGAAGATCGAACGCGTCCTTCCGCCGAAGGGAGAGCCCCTATCGCGATCCGATCGGCAGGCGCTGGAGAAGGACTTGGAGTTCCTGGAGAAGCGGCTCGCGACGATCGCCGACCACGAACGAGAGGCCGACGTCGCGGCGCTGATCAAGGCCGTCCGCTTCGCGATCGAGTTCGACGAGTTCTACGGCAAGGGAGACGTCGACAAGGCGAAGAAGCTGCTCGCCGTCGCGAAGGAACGTCTGGTCGCGCTCCAGAAGAACCAGACTCCGTGGATGAAGGAATCGGGGACCGGCGTCTTCGCGTATCGGTCGAGCGTCGACGATTCGCCCCAGCCCTACGGCGTCGAGATTCCGGACGATCTGCCCGAGTCCGGCATCCCGCTGTACGTCTTCCTGCATGGCCGCGGCGACAAGGAGACCGACCTGCACTTCATCGCGAACCGGCTCGCGAAGAAAGGACAGATTCAGCCGCCCGGCGCGATCGTGATGCATCCCTTCGGAAGGCAGTGCATCGGCTTCAAATCGGCGGGCGAGATCGACGTCCTGGAAGCGGTCGACGATCTCTGCGAGCGCTTTCCGATCGACCGCAGCAAGATCGTGCTGATGGGCTTCTCCATGGGAGGCGCCGGAGTCTGGCATATCGCCGCGCACTATCCGAATCATTGGGTCGCGGCGAGCCCCGGCGCCGGCTTCGCCGAGACGGCACGCTATCAGAACCTGACGCCCGAGAAGTATCCGCCCCTGTACGAACAGCGGCTGTGGGGCGCGTACGACGTGCCGGGCTACGTTCGCAATCTGTTCGGCCTGCCGGTCTACGCTTACAGCGGCGAGAACGACAAACAGATCCAGGCCGCCCGCGTGATGGAAGAAGCGTTCAAGGCGGAAGGCGAGGAACTGACGCACCTCATCGGGCCCGGCGTCGAGCACAAGTACGAACCGGCGACGCTGGCGGAGCTGCTGAAGCGTCTCGGAGAGACGGCCAGCGGCGGCAAGGATCCGGCGCCGAAGCACGCGGAGCTTCAGACCCGGACGCTGCGCTACCCTTCGTCGGGATGGCTCACGGCGACGGCTCTTGAAGAGCATTGGAAGGACAGCCGCATCTCGGCAGCGCTCACTTCCGAAGGCGTCAACGTCACTACCGAGAACGTGAATGCCTTTCGGATCGAGCGAGACTCGCCGATTCAGGAAAATGCGAATCTGGCAGCGGTGATCGACGGACAGAAGGTCGATCTGCGTCGTCGCGGTCGCGGAGATGCACCGCACGGCGTCTTCGTCAAACGCGACGGCGCATGGCATGAAGCGGCGGAAGCCTGGGTCGGCGGACCGATGATGGAGATTCCAATCGAAAAGAAGCCCGGCCTTCAAGGTCCCATCGACGACGCCTTCCTGTCGCGATTCATCGTCGTGCTGCCGGAAGGGAAGTCGTCGAACGAGACGCTGCAGAAGTGGGTCGACTTCGAACTGGCACATTTCCTCGATCGCTGGAAGGCGACGTTCCGCGGCGAGCCGATCGTCGTGAAGGGGAACGAACTGACGCCCGAGCAGATGAAGTCCGCGAACCTGATGCTGTGGGGCGATCCTGAAAGTTCTCGCGCGATCGCGAAGGTCGTCGAGAAGCTGCCGATCGAATGGAACGCCTCGACGATCGCGATCGGCGATTCGAAGTTCGACGCGGCGACTCACGCCCCGGCGCTGATCTACCCGAACCCCTTCGCGCCGGATCGCTACGTCGTCATCAACAGCGGCCCCACGTTCCGCGAGCAGCATGACAAGACGAACTCGCAGCAGAACCCGAAGCTGCCCGACTGGACCATCTTCGACCTGACGACTCCGCCCAGCGGCACGGCTGCCGGCAAGGTCGTCGCCGCCGACTTCTTCGACGAGTTCTGGCAGCCCAAGCCCGGCCCGCCGCTGTCGGCACAGAAGTAAGAGCGCCAGCTTCCTCTCCTGTAGGGCTGGCGCCCTCGCCTGCCATCGATGCGAGTACCAGGTATCTGGCAGGCGAGGGCGCCAGCCCTACAAGAACCTTCTTCACAAGCACGACGATGAACGCCACGACTCATGACGGCGCCGAGACGATCGAGTTTCGCGCCGAGATCAAGCAGCTTCTGCAGATCCTGGTTCACTCGGTCTACTCGTCGAAGGAAGCCTTCCTGCGGGAGCTCCTCTCCAACGCGAGCGACGCGCTGGAGAAGGTCCGCTTCCTGAAGATGCAGCAGCAGGAGATCGTCGATCCCGAGGCGGAACTGGAGATCCGCATCGAGTCGGCGGAGCCGGGCAAGCCGCGGCTGCTCGCCATTCAGGACACCGGCATCGGCATGACCCGCGAAGAGGTCGAGACCCACCTCGGCACGATCGCGAACTCCGGCGTCGCGACGTTCCTGGAACAGCTCAAGGATCGCCCCGAAGCGGCCTCCGACGTGCAACTGATCGGTCGCTTCGGCATCGGCTTCTACGCCGTCTTCATGGTCGCGGAGAAGGTGACGATCCTTTCCCGCTCGGCGCTTCCCGGCACGAAGCCCATCCGCTGGGAGAGCGACGGGTCGGGCAGCTACTCGGTCGAGGAGCTCGACGAAGATCTGCCGCGCGGCACGCGGATCGAGATCCTGATGAAGGAGAGCGAGCAGACCTACGCCGAGTCGTCGACCGTCCGGCAGACGGTCAAAACGTATTCGAGCTTTCTCCCCTATCCGATCCGCCTGAACGGCGAGCGGATCAACCAGACCTCGGCCCTGTGGCGCGAGCCGCCGACGCAGGCGAAGCCGGAGGACTACCAGGCATTCTACAAGCTGCTCAGTCACGACGACGCGGAGCCCGTCGCGACGGTGCATCTGTCCGCCGACGCGCCGGTGCAGTTCTCGGCGTTGCTGTTCGTGCCGAACGAGAACTTCGAGACGATGGGCTTCGGCCGCGCCGAGCAGGGGCTTCAGCTTTACGTTCGCCGGGTGCTGATCGACCGGGAGAACAAGGACTTTCTGCCCGAATACCTGCGGTTCGTGCAGGGCGTCGTCGAGTCGGAAGATCTGCCGCTGAACGTGTCGCGCGAGGTTCTTCAGGAGAACGCGCTCGTCCGGAAGATCGGCCAGCGACTCACCGGGCGCGTGCTCGATCGGCTGGCGGATCTCGCCCGGGAGGAACCGGAAAAGTACCGCGCCTTCTGGGAGAAGTTCGGACGCATCCTGAAGGAAGGGTACGTCGATCGGGCGCAGTCCGAGCGCCTGGCCGAGCTTCTGCGATTCAAGGCTTCCTTCGCGACCGAAGGCGAAAGCGTCAGCCTGGCGGACTATCGTTCGCAGATGCCCGACCGGCAGAAGGCGATCGTCTTCCTTTCGGGCCCGACGCGAAACGCACTCGACCGCGACGCTCGACTGGAGCGTTTCCGCCAGGCGAAGATCCCCGTGCTGTACCTGCTGGACCTCGCCGACGAGATCGTGCTCTCGTCGATCGGCAAGTACAAGGACCTGCCGATGACGTCGGCGGACCGAATGACGCCGGAAGAGCTGCGCGAACTGCTGGGCGAAGCGGAGGATGCCTCCGACGCGAGCAAGCCGGCGGCGTCCGACGCGCTGCTCGACGTCATGAAGCAGACGCTGGGCGACCGCGTGAAGCAGGTTCGTTACAGCGAGCGTCTGGTCGATTCGCCGGTCTGCCTCGCCAGCGACGCGGGACAGCAGTCGGCCCAGATGGAACGCCTGATGCGGATGATGGGCGAACAGGCGCCGCTTCCTCCGCGGACGCTGGAACTGAATCGCCGTCACCCGCTGATCGTCCGCCTGGATCGTCTGCGGGAGAAGGGCGACTCTCCCGAGCTGACGAGCGACCTGATCGAGAACCTCTACGAGTTCGCCGCGCTGCTCGACGGGTACCTGGACAGCCCGCATGAACTCGCGAAACGCTCCTTCCGCCTGCTGGAGCGGACGCTGCCGGAGTAGGACGCAGTACGTTCGCTGCTTCGTCGTAGTACGTTCTCTTCTTCGTCGTAGGGTGGGTCATTGACCCACCTTCAGCGCCAGTCAGTGAGCGGACAACGTAAACTGCTCGCCTCGTCCGTGCGGCAGGTGGGTCAATGACCCACCCTACGAGACTGGCGCCCTCCCCTGTTAGGGAATCGTGTACCCGCTGCAAGGCAGGCGAGGGCGCCAGCCCTACGAGAACGCTCCCGTTACCGACCGGTTACGAGAACCTGACGCTCGTTCGCGTATAGTCGCGGAAAGAGAGACAGGTCTTCGTTTCTGCACGGGAGGAAGGGCGATGACGACGCGAAAGAGCATGGCGCTGGCCGCGATGGGACTCGCGCTGGCGCTGTCGGCCGGTGCGAGCGGATTGGCGGACGAAGCGGCGAATCCGGTCCGGACGCCCGATGCTGCTGCGAGCGAAGCGCTCGATGTCCCGCGGATGACGGACGACCAGATCGCCGTCGCGGCGGAGAATCTCCGGAAGGAAGGACCGGCGGGACTCGAACGGGCTTCGAAGGCTTACTTCCGCTGGATGATCGATTGCACCGCAGGTCCGGACGTCCTTGACCCGCATGTCGATCAGGATTCCCGCTGGCGTCGACTGATCGACCTGACCGCCCAGCAGAAGGACGCCGACGTCTCGCGTCTCTTCTGGTACACCGACTGGGAACTCGCCCAGGCGGAAGCGGAGCGAACGGGCAAGCCCGTGCTGCGGCTCTTCATGATGGGGCGCCTGACCGACAACCTGAGCTGCGCGAACAGCCGCTTCTTCCGCGTGGCGCTTTACGGCAACGAGCGGATCGCGACGCTGCTGCGCGAGAACTACGTCCTCTGCTGGACCAGCGTCCGCCCGGTTCCGGTCATCACCGTCGATTACGGCGACGGTCGCAAGCTCGAACGGACCGTCACCGGCAACTCGATCCACTATCTCGTGAACGCCGACGGCCAGTTGCTCGACGCGATGCCGGGCCTGGTCAGTCCGCAATCGTTCGAGACCTGGTTGAACGAGGGGCTGCGCAAGCACGGCGACCTCGCGGCGCTCCCCGCGTACGAGCGGGCGAACCGCCTTCGGAGCGACTACGAGCGACAACTCGGCTCCCTGCTGACCTCGTGGAGCCAGTCGCTGAACCCGATCCCTGGAGATCCGACGCCCGTACTTCCCACGGTCTCGATCGCCTCCACCGCTACCGAAACAACCGCGATCCGGCCAGTGCCCGAGATCCCGAACGGACCGCCGATCCTTCCCGTGCCGACCGCGATCGAGGCGGCGTCGCGCGCTACGAGCAAGACATTCCAGGAACTGCCGCTGGTCGAAGAAGTCGTGAACGCGACCGACCTTCCGAAGGCGGCGTTTCCGGAGAACCCCGCCCCGCTGCTTCCCCCTCTGCCTGAAGGCGCGTCCGCCTACGGTCCTCCAGCGACGGTCGGTCCGCCGACCCCTTTTCCCCCGCCTACGGTTCCGGCGCCGACGGCCGTCGAAGCAGCTCCGATCTCGCCCTCGAAGCTCGCCGTCGAGTTCCCGCTCGTGAACAGCGTCGTGCCGAACGCGCCCCTGGCCGCGGCGCCGGTCGCCGTTCCCCAGGCGATCGACGCCGTTCCGCTCGCGGTCGGCAAGGGCATCGTCGAACGGCCGCTCGTCGCGGAGCTGACGCCGATCCTCCCGCAGGCGGAGGCGGCTCCGGTTGCCCTGATGCCGAACACGCCGGAAGCGTGGCGGGCATTGCTCGTGGCGACTTCGAAGGGGGGCGTCGAACGTCCGCTCGTCGAGACCGTCGTCGGTCGCGAAGAGGTTCCGCGGCTGACCGCCGAAACGAGCGAGGCGGATTGGAACCGCATCGCCGAGACGTTCGCCGAAGGTAGCCGGCTCGACGAATCGTCGAAGAACCTGATGCACCGCCTGCATTCCGACCCGGAAGCGCCGACGGAATCGACCTGTCCCTCGTCGACGATCGAGTCGTTCGAACGATCGATCGCCCTCGACACGGCGCGGAACATGTACCTCCACCGCCGAACGATTCTGGAGTGGATTCTCGACGACGGCCTGCCGACCGACCTGGTCGCGTTCAACGAGCGGGTCTACGGCGAACTGTTCCTGACGCCGTCGAGCGATCCCTGGATCGGACTCGTTCCGCAGGGCGTCTTCACCGGAATCGAAGGCGAAGGACTGTTCGGGAACTGACGGGTTTCCCGAATAGAATGAAGCGCAGCCGGTGGATGATGAGGGAATGGGTGGCCCAGATTTCTTGCAATCTGGGTCGACGAAGTCGACAAGAGAAGCGGCAGCCGGTCCGTTCGGCGAGATCGAACGACGTGGCGAACGTTCCGTCGATCCATCGCTGCGTTCGCGTCCCTGGACGGCGAACCGGCCTCGGGGGATTCACATCCCCCGCTCGCCAGAAACTTCGAATCCGAAAACCGCCGCAATGTCTCCCATCACCGTTCTGACCGTCGAAGACGACGCCGCGATTCGCCGGGGGATCGTCGACGCGCTGGCGTTCGCAGGTTATCGCACGCTCGACGCCGGAACGGCCCGCGAAGGCGAACGGCTGGCGATGACGTCGCCATACGATCTGATGCTGCTCGACCTGGTCCTTCCCGACGGGAGCGGGCTGGAGATCCTCGCCGCCGTGCGGAGAGCGCGGCCGGCCCAGCCGGTGATCGTGCTTACCGCGCGCGGGGACGAGCGCGACCGCGTCGCGGGCCTGCGGGCGGGCGCGGACGATTACGTCGTGAAGCCGTTCAGCGTGAAGGAACTGCTCGCCCGGATCGAGGCCGTGCTGCGGCGCTGCCCGGGGCGTCCGCAGGGAACCAGTCTCTGCGAAGCGCCGGGCGTGCAGATCGATTTCGACCGCCGTGAGTTACGGTTCGAGGAAGACGCCGCCGCCGTCGAGCTCTCCGAGCGCGAGGCCGACCTGCTGCGGTATCTCGCGCTGAATCGGGGACGCGCGATCGCGAGGGAGGAACTGCTCGCGCACGTCTGGAAGATCGAGCCGCGCGGCGTCTCCACGCGGACCATCGATATGCACGTCGCTCGCCTGAGAACGAAGCTGCGCGACGATCCGCACGACCCCAAGATCCTCCGCACGGTGCGCGGTCTCGGGTACATGTTCGGTTAAAGTCGAATGAGGTGGCGACTTTTGGCAGATCGAATTTCGTCCGTGTGCCATGCCCACATCTCCGAAGGAAGGGTGGGCATGCAAAGGGCCGGCCGAACTCAACATGCCCACGCTGCTGCGCGACGTGGGCATGGCACACCGACTGGTCCGTCTATCGTTCTCTGTCAGGTTGATTGAAGAGTTGCGGGCGCCACTGGCTCCGCCAGCGCTGCATCTTGAACGGTCGTCCAACACGAGCGATCCGGCCTCCGGAAAAGCACTGGCGGAGCCAGTGGCACCCGGAGGAGAAGATGACTTTTAGCGATAGTCGGACCGCTACCTCGATGCATCATCGAGTTCGAAAAGATGACGTAGGCGTATGCGGTATCCCTGGCGATTCTGGATTCTCTACGCCGTCAGCGTGATCGCGGTCGGAACGGCTCTCGCTGCGCTGACGCACTTCGCGCTTAAGATCGAACAGGCGGAAGCGCTCGCGCAGAAGCGTGCGGAACTGGAGGATCGCGTCTCGCAGGCGCTCTGGCGGATCGATTCGGAGATCCTCGCGCCGATCGTGGCAGAGCAGGCGACGCTGCCCGCGTTCTTCTACGAACCGATCAAACCGCTTCCGCAGTCAGGCGGGGGCAAGGGGACGATCGCGACGTTCCCGCGCGATTACTTCGTCTCGCCCCTGCTGACGGAGCCGTCGGAATTCACGCTGCTCCATTTTCAGATCGATCCGTCGGGTCGCGTCGTCTCGCCGCAGATCCCGGAGCAGGATCTGGCGCTGGTCGATCTGTCGGGCAATCCGGCGCTCGAAGACGCGCAGGCGAAGATGCCGCTGTACGAGCAGCGGTTTCAGGAGCTGAAGCCCGACCTCGATCATGACTTTCTCGTCGCGTGCCTCCCGGCGGAGAACCTGCCCGCGGTCGCGAATTCGGTCAACACGAGTTGGTCGCTCTTCAACGGCGATTTCTACGACAACAACGCGTACGTCCCGCAAAGCGTCGGTCCGCCGATCGAACCGACGGCAGAGCCGATGGCGGAACCCGTGCAGCTGCCGGAAGCGAACCGGTCGCAGCAGGTCTCGTCGCAGCAGGGCGCCTACATCCAGTCGCCTTACGGCGTGCCTCCGCAGCAGCAGGATTCGGGCGTCCAGGCGCTCAACCAGCAGGCGGTCCCCCCGCTGCAACAGGCGGCGCAGGCCTACGCTCCGCCCGAGGCGGCGCAGACTTACACGAACCGCAGCGCCCGGGCGAACTACCAGGCGCAGATCCGCCAGCAGGCCCAGGAGAACTTTCTGCAGGCGAACGATCTCAGCGAACTGGTCGAGACCGAGTTCAGCGCCAAGGGGGTCAGCCAGGCGCTCTGGATCGACGGCAAACTGCTCCTCGCTCGCCGGGCGACCAAGGGGAACGAGATCCGGATCCAGGGAAGCTGGCTCGACTGGAACAAGCTTCGCGAGCGCATCCTGGAAGGCGTGAAGGATCTGGTTCCCGAAGCCGACGTGGCTCCGGCGACGGAACCGACCGTCGCGGACGCCAGCCGATTGAGCGCGACGCTGCCGCTGCAACTGACCGTGCCGACGCCGACCGCGACGCTCGACTGGTTCGCCCCGATGCGGCTGTCGGCGCTCGCCGCGTGGTCGTGCTACCTCGTCGTGGCGGCGCTGGCCGCGTACTTCCTGCACGGGGTGATTCAGCTCGCCGAGCGACGCGCTTCGTTCGTCTCCGCGGTGACGCACGAACTGCGGACGCCGCTGACGACGCTGCGGATGTACGCGGAGATGCTCTCCGAAGACATGGTGCCCGAGGGCGAGCGGCGACGGCAGTACGTCAGGACGCTGCGCCTGGAAGCGGAACGCCTGTCGCACCTGGTCGAGAACGTGCTGGCCTACGCGCGGCTCGAACGGGGGCGGCCGAACGCCTCCCTGCAATCGGTCGCGATCGACGAACTGCTCGCCCAGTGCAATCGCCCTCTGGCGGAACGGGCGTCGCAGGCGGAGATGGAATGGTCGATGCAGATCGACCCGCTCGCGGCGGCGGCGATTTGCCGGACCGACCCGGGCGTCGTCGAGCAGATCCTGTTCAACCTGATCGACAACTGCTGTAAGTACGGACGGACCGAATCGGCGAAGCGCATCGCGCTGGCTGCGACCGTGACGGGCAAGCGGGTCGAGATCGCCGTCAGCGACGACGGTCCCGGCATCCCGCCGCCGCAGCGGGCGAAGCTCTTTCGTCCGTTCTCGAAAACCGATCGAGAAGCGGCCCGATCCGCGCCGGGCGTGGGGCTCGGCCTCGCGCTGTCCCGACGGATGGCCCGTCAGCTCGGCGGAGATCTCGTCTACCAGCCGCTCGCCGGCGGGGCGAGGTTCGTTCTGTCGCTCCCGATCGAAGCGTAAGGCATACGGAGATCGAACGATGACGAATCGCTGCAACGTCGTGTTCTGTCTGGTCATCGCGGTGAGTTCGGTGACCGCGATGTTCGATCGTGCGACGGCGCAAGAGCCCGCAGCGGACGCAGCCTTGCCTCCCTTCGAATTTCGCCGTGAAGGCGCGGACTCGCCTGAAGCGGCGGCGGAGACGCTCTTCCGCGGTTGTGCGACGAAGTCTCCCGCGATCTTCGTTCAACATCTCTGTCTAGGCGTATGCGACGGACCGATCGGCACGCTCCAGAAATTCGCGGAGTGTCTGCACCGCGCTGAGTTCCGTCATGGCGAAGACTCATTCACCGTCTACGACCTGCCCCGGCCGATCGACCCGGAGAAGCCCATTCGCGCGATGGCCATCCAGGCGTTCGATAGCGAGGACAAGCAGGTCGCCGCCCTTCAGTTCGAGATGCTGAGCACTTACTACGGAGAGACATTCGAGACCGTCGACGTCGTCGCAGAGAGCTACGACGGCCTCGAGTATCGAATGCGGATCGTCGTGACGCGCGTCGGAGATCGCTGGTACGCGATTCCTCGCTGCGGCAGTTCGAAGAGCTTCTACGAGATCGCCGATGCGATGCGTCTTCGATCGCCCGGAGCGAAAATGGCCGAATAGCGCGCGAGGTCGCTCCTGCGGCAATCGCCGCATCTACAGAAAGCTCCTGCGATCAGGGGAGCGCCAGCGGAATCAGCGCCCCGACGCGCAGCTGCGGAACGACCTCCGGGTCGAGCGGATTGGCGCCGAAGCGAACGCTCTCGTTCTGCTGCCGGATGGCCAGAACCAGCCAGTGCGAGCCGGGCTCGGGACGTTCCAGCAGCGAATCGGTGCGCAGAAAGATCCGTCGTTCCCCGCCGGTCAGTTCGCCGAGGAAGCCGGTCGACCCGTCGCGTCCCGTGAACGATTCGACGGCGGTCACGAACAGGAAGCAGCCTCCCTGCGGCTCGTGCAGCGTTCGCTCGGCGCCTTCGTTGATCAGCGCGAGTTGCACCAGCGGATCCCACTTCCGTTCGCGAAGCGTCGTCTCCGCGCGGTCGCTCGCCGTGCGCAGGTCCTGCACGACGCTTTCCTCCAGACCGCTCTGCGTGCGGAGGGAGTGCGACGTCTGGTTCGCGAACGTCACCAGCGCCGCCAGCTCGCGCAGCGTGCGTACCTCGTCTTCGCTTTGAGGACGCCAGTCGAATGCCTCCGCCGCCGCCAGCGTTCGCTCGACGTTGGCAGCCGACAGATCGCGTTCCAGATCGCGCCAGTCGATGTTCCTCGCAGCGACTTCGGCCAGCGGTTCGACGTCGCTTCGCGACATCGACTGCTCGACGATCGCTTCGACGTGTCGCGCGGCGACCGCATAGCCGAGACCCGATTCGTCGTCGGTCCAGGCGTTAATTCCGAGGAGTTCGCCCGATCGGGAGAGCAGGGGACCGCCGCTGCATCCCGGCAGCAACTTCGCGGTGTGCTGCACCCACAGAACGTCTCCCGCGGCGCCGAGCGACTGCTCCAGGAATCGTCGCGACCGCGACGTCAGATCGTCCGGTCGCAGGATGTTCGATACATTCCCCTCGAAGGCGGCGAACCCCGATCCTTCCGGATGCCCCAAGGCGACGACAGGCTCCAGCCGCAGGGCCTCCGCGGCGGTCTCGATCGGAAAGACCTTCGCCCCCTGCGGAACTCGATCGAGGCGCAACACGGCGAGGTCGCGGCGCTCGTCGATCGCGGAATAGCCCGTCGCGTCGTACGCGGCGCCGTCGCGAAGAACGATCGTCACGGATCTCAGCCCCCGCACGACATGCATGCAGGTCAGAACGTCTCCTTCCCTCGACACGAGCAGCCCGGCGCCGACTCGTTCGCGACGCTCCGCCGGTCCCGTCTCCAGCGAGACGATCGCGTCGAGCCAGGTTTCGATATCCGCGAAAGCGTCCTCGGAGGACGTCGCGGCGACGTCGTTCGCTGCCGTTGCGGGACTCGGCGGATCGGCATCTTGCGGTTCAGCTTCGCGCGGTTGGGCCTCAGGCGGCGCTTCGCTGGTTTCGATACTCGGCTGTACGTTCGCTTCGGAAGCGACCGGAGTTACTTCGGCAGGGCCCTCGACAACCAGTACGGGGGGGGCGATGTCGGGCCGAGTCTGACGGCTGCCGTTCGCGAAGAGCGAATCGAAGCCGCGATCGCCGGTCGAGAACGCCGTCGCCGCGACCGCGATGCCCAGCACGACGGTCAGCGCCCAGGGGAGGGCCGTGCGCAAGATGCGGGCGCGCGAAGCGCCGGCGACCGGTTTGGCGCGATCCTCTCGAACGTCGGCGATGACGGGCAAACGCGGCTCGGAAATCGTCTCCCTCCCGTCCTGTTCAGTAGCGAGCCTAAGGCGTCGCTTCGGCAGCGTCAGGATCCGAAATCGTCTCTTCGCCCGGGTCCACCGCGGCGCGCGTCTCTTCCGACTCGTCGGGGCCAGCGGTCGCGTCAGGCATCGCGTCCTCGGCGGGATCCGGCGTTTCGTCGACCGCTTCGGCGGCCTCTTCGCTCGCGCCCGGCGTCGCGTCAGCCTTCTTCGGCGCCGGGTCGCCGGGGCGCGAGATCAGATACTTCGCCTCCAGGATCGGGCAAAGCGTGCCGGGATCGTCCGCGCTCTTGCGGAGGCTGATCTTCATCCGCGGATCGGCGGTTCCGACGACGATCCACTTCGACCCTTTCACGAAATCGTCCGAGTTCTTCGTCATATCGACGACGTACTGATCGGAACGTCCGACCGCCTGAAACAGGATCGGCTGCGTTCCGCCTGCGCCGGCGATTTCGTCCTTCGCGGCAGTCACTTCGCCGTAGAAGAGGATCCCCTTCACGGCATCGACGTGCTTGCCCGCAAGTTCGTTGTGGGCGGCGGCGGCGAAGTCCTTCTCCCACGGACGCGACGCCAAAAGTTCCAGCGCCCCATCGCGTTCCGCTTCCCAGGCGACGCGTCCGGCGCTTTCCGGCGTGGAGGAGATCCGCTTGCCGTAGGCGGTGACGTTCTCGGCGAGGTCCGCGAGGTCGAGGTATTCCTCCAGCGATTCGGCGTAGAGCCCGTTCGCTTCGAGTCGCGCGAGCAGCTCGCCCAGTTCCTCCGCGGCCTTGATCCACTCCTGTTCTTCCGAGTTCGCCGTTTCGGCGGGCATCTCGGCGCCGAAGGGCGCGGCCCCGACGAGCTCTGTCGAAGGCGCTCCCGACGATGCCGCTTCCGCCGTAGCGATGTTCGATTCAGTCGCATCGGGTCCGACGATCGAAGGATCGGCGGCGAGCTCTTCTTCGGCAGGCGCGTCGAGGCGTTGGAAACCCGTAGTCAGCGGGCCGACGGCGTCGAACATGGAAGAAAGTTCGGGCCCCGTCGCCACGAGCAGCGTCTTTCCGTCGGGCGTCGCCGAGGCGACCACGCCGAGCCAGACGCCGTCGAGACTGAGCAACGCCGCGCCGGGACGGAGATTCTCCGAGACCGGACCGACCAGGCGCCAGTCGAACCGCTCGAGACTCCAGCCGCGCGCGGTCAGAGCCCGACGCATCGGTTCGGCCAGCGCGTCCGCTGCCGGGGCTTCGCGAACTTCCGCTTCGAACGCTCGAACGTCGCCCCTCTCGCTGGCGCCGGCGACGATCACCCGATCGCCCTGCTTCGGCGGCTTGTCGAACGCCCTCGACAACGCGACCACCGGAGCTCCAGGCAGGGGACGGGCCGCGATCAGAAGCCAGTCGCATTCGCGATCGACCGCCGCGGCGCCGGGCGATTCGACGCCGGCGTCAGTCCTTGAAGTTCGCAAGCCCGACGCCGAGGAGATCACGACGAGATCCGCGCCGCGCACGGACGACAGCGGGACCGCGTACAGCCCCTGCGGATCGGCCAGGATACCCGTCGCGCTCTTGAGGCCGGCGTCGCCGTCCGAGCGTACGAAGTGAACGTAAGGAGCGATGATCTCGCGACGCCGAAAATCGAGATCCGCCTTCGAGAGGCTGGGTACGAAGTCCCCGGTCGGCGTCGTCGCGGCGGCGCCAGCGGAATCGGCGTCGACGACCGGCTTCGAATCGCTGCCGCGGGACGCGACGGCGCGCGGTTCGACCGGCGAGGGCGGACGTTCGCGGAAAATCACCAGCAACGCGACCGCCACGCCGAGCAACAGCGCCGCGACGCCGAACGCTCCGGCCAGCAGGCCCCAACTGCCGCTCTCGGACGTGCGGCGTCGCCGAACGGGAGAGGCCAGATCGCTCGATCGATCTTCGTCGTACCGCGGGGCCGGCTGAAGTTCGGCGTCGATCTCCAGCGGCGGAGGAGGCGCAACCGGCGTCGTCGGCGAAGCGCCTGGCGAACTCGTCGAGGTCCGAAGCTCCGCCGAAGCGTCGCGTCCGTTCGACGGCGCTTCCCGCGGCGGGCCCGGGGGTGGAGGGTCCGGCGGGCCGACGGGGCTTTCGGAGGGAAACTGCGGCGGTCGTTGCACGGCGAAACGCTGAAAAGTGAATGGCGGTGCCTCAAGACTATCATAGGCAGCGGACAGCGGCGAAGCTCGATTCGACTCCGCCGGCATGCAAAGGCCGGACCGTCAACTGTTTACGATGCCCTTTCCGCCGCGTAGGATAGGGGGACCTGCCGCATCCCCGCCGGGATCGCCCGCCCCCTATTCGCCGAATACCGACGTCTGCGAAGCCCTTATCGAGCGAGCGACGCGGGATTCCTGTACGCTCGGCGCTGAACGTTCTCGACGCAACCCCTTCGACGTACGCCATGGAGCCGATGGACGCCGTCAGCCGCGACTACGCCTTCGCCGTGCCGTTCACGCATCGCTTTCGGGTGACGCGGGACGTCTTCGGCAAGGACGCTCAGACGCTCGCAGATCTGCTGGAACCGACGCACGATCGGGGCGCCCGGGTGCAGTTCTGGATCGACCAGAACGTCCTCGACGCGAATCCCGACCTGCCGCAGCGTATCCGCGCGTTCGTCCGCAGCGCCGACCATCTCGAAATGGTCGGCAACCTGCAGGTCATCCCGGGCGGCGAAGCGATCAAGAACGACGTTCACATCCTGGAACGGATGCTGAAAGTCTTCAACGCCGCGGACCTCGACCGGCGGAGCTACGTCGTCGTCATCGGCGGCGGGGCGGCGCTCGATACCGTCGGTTTCGCCGTCGCGATCGCGCATCGCGGCCTGCGCCTGGTCCGGATCCCGACCACCACGCTAGGCCAGGGCGATTCGGGCGTCGGCGTGAAAAACGGCGTCAACCTGTTTCAGAAAAAGAACTGGCTCGGCTCGTTCGCGGTCCCGTGGGGCGTGGTCAACGACCTGCGAATGGTGGAAACGCTGCCCGATCGAGAGTTCGTCAGCGGCTTTTCGGAGGCGGTGAAGGTCTCCCTGCTCAAGAGCCCCGCCTTCTTCGACGAACTTTGCGCGAACGCCGAGTCGATCCGCCGCCGGGAAGAGGACGCTTTCCGCCCCGTGCTGGAGCAGTCGGCTCACTGGCACCTGCGACACATCACGCAGGGGGGCGACCCGTTCGAGGCGCTGGAGGCCCGTCCGCTCGATTTCGGACACTGGTCGGCCCACAAGATGGAGCCGCTGAGCGATTTCCGGCTGCTGCACGGGGAAGCGGTCGGCATCGGCGTCGCGATCGACACGGTCTATTCCTCGCTCAAATTCGGCTTTCCCGAAGCGCGCGTCCGCGACGTGCTGACGTGCCTGGCGAAGCTGGGCCTGCCGCTCGATCACGAGACGCTGGAGAACCCGGCAGCCCTGTTCCGGGGTCTGGAGGAATTCCGCCAGCATCTGGGCGGAAGGCTGACCCTGACGATGCTGCACGACGTCGGCGAACCGTTCGAAGTGCACGAAGTCGATTATGCGGCCATGCAGGAAGCGATCGGAACGGTCCGTGCCTTCGTCGCCGAGCCTGCCTGATTGGTAGAATCGTTCCGCCGGCGCCGCCCGAGGGGGGCTGCCGGCGGATTGGCCCGGCTCGCGGTAACCTTGCGAGTCGAATGGCTCTCTAAAGACCAGTCGCCGGCGCATGAACGGCGTCTCGACGGTCGGTTGACGGTCGACGCCGGCATTCGATAATACGCCGGATCGGAAAACGCACTTAGACGAAAGGAGCCTCAGCGATGGCGGGCAACGTCACGGAATTCAACCAGAGCAACTTCGAAACGGAGGTCCTGAACTCCGACCAGCCCGTGCTCGTCGATTTCTGGGCTACCTGGTGCGGCCCCTGCCGTCAGATCGCTCCCGTCATCGATCAGCTCGCCGACGAAAACGCCGGCAAGGCGAAGATCGGCAAGGTCGACGTCGATGCCAATCGCGATCTGGCGATCAAGTACGGCATCCAGAGCATCCCGACGTTGCTCGTCTTCAAGCAGGGTCAGGTCGTCGACAAGATGATGGGCGTGCAGTCCAAGAACCGTCTGCAGTCGGCCCTCGACGGCGCGACGAGCTAAGTCCCCAGGGAATCAGTTTCCCGGACGGATGCGAAAGCGAACCACGTTGGCAAGGCGGACCGCAGCGATGCGGTTCGCCTTTTTTCGCGCGCACATACGCCTGTCGCGAGTCTCATTGGGATGTAGCGGCTTCGTACTGTGTGCCACGGCTGGCTTGCCCAGCCGTGTTGGCGCTTTGCCGGATTCGGCACGGCTGGACAAGCCAGCCGTGGCACACCGGAGCGTTCAAGACGCGACACGGCGGTGAAAAACGCTCTACGGGAGGCCTATGCCTGACTACGACCAGGCGGGCTGAAGCCGTCGATCTGGACGAGCTTCGGGCCGATGGATTCGTAGGGCTTCCGGGCCGCCGATTTCGGACAGCCCGAACAGCCTCCGCCGCAATCGGCTGACTGTCGGGCGCGCAGGACCGCTGCGACGCGACGACCGAGGTAGGCCGCCGCCGCGCTGACGACGAGCGCCACGATCCCGAATTGCACCCAGTCCGCCATCGATGGGCCTGTCGGCGAAGGAGCGGCGTCGAACCGTCGCCGCTTGAAGGAATTCTAGACCCTTCGACCTACTTGGGGCCGACGAATTCGACAATGTTGCCGTCCGGATCGTGGGCCAGCAGGATGTAGACCGCCGGCTCGCGGCCCGGGATCGGCGTCGGACCCTGGCCCATCGGCTTGATGCCGGCCTTGGCGAGCCGCGCCGTCGCCGCGTCGACGCTCTTCACCTTCAGCGTCAGGTAGCTGAATCCGAGTTGCGCATGAATGGTCGAGTTGTCGGACGGTTTGCCAGGCGCATCGGGGAACGCCATCAGCTTCAGCCGGGCCGCCGTGGCGCCGTCGCTGCAGGCCATGACGGTCACGTCCAGCTTCTGGTTCGTCGTCAGTCCCGCCGACGTCGCGGTCTCGGCGTCGACCGAGAAGGCGCCGACCTTCTGCATTCCGACCGCGTCGGTGTAGAACTTCACCGACTTCTCCACGTCGGACACCACCACGCCGAGGTCGAAGACGTCGGTCGAAAACTCGTTTTCCTGGGCGTGCGTCATGGGCGAGAGGGCAAGCGATAGCGGGAGAATCAGGGCGATCAGCGATCCGAGACCGTGGCGCATGGTACGTTCTTCCTCGTGAGGCGAGCAGCCAGGGAGGGCGGGGCCGGAGGATTCCGACGAGAGGACCATTCTAACCGCCCGCACATTCGATTCGACCGTTCGTCCGACTCCTCAAGACGATCGGGATGGTCGAAACTTCTCGTCGAGTCCGATTCCACGAAGGGCATGATGTCCGACGAGACGCGCCGCTTTTTTCGCAGGGCCGGGGGAACGGGCGCCGCTGCCGCGCTGAGCCGCGCGCTCGGCATGCTCCGCGATGCGCTCCTCGCGGCGCTCCTGGGCATCGGCGACGTCATGGACGCGCTCGTCACGGCGTTGCGCCTGCCCGACCTGTCGCGGCGGCTGATGCAGGAGGGGGCGCTGACCGCGGAATTCGTTCCCGAGGTCGCGCGGCGCTTCGAACGCGAACAGGGCGATCGGCTCGAAGCGGCTTCGCGGTTCCTCGGAGCGGCGCTCCGACTGTGGCTCCTCCTGTCGGTCCTGTTTCTGATTCTGGCGGAAGGCGCGTCGCTGGCGCTCTTCTCGTGGGGCGCTCTCGGCACGCGCGACGAACTGACGCGGCGACTGTTCGCGATCGCGATTCCCTTCCTCCCGCTGATCGTCGGCTCGTCGCTGCTGGCGGGAACGCTGCAGGCGATCGGTCGCTTTCGCATTCCGGCCTTCGCTTCGGCGCTGCTCAACGTCGTCTGGCTTGCCGCGCTGGCGCTCTGTTTCGCGAGTCCGAACCGGAACGCCGTCGACGCGGCGACGCTGCTCGCCGCGACGCTGACGCTCGGGGGAGCGGTGCAGTTCCTGATGCTCGCTTTCGCAGCGCACAGGGCCGGACTGACCTGGAGCGTGCCGCACGCCGAAGAGACTCGCCTGGCCCGACGGTTCGCGCTTCGCGCGCCGGGGGTCACGGTCGCTCTGCTGGTCGTGCCGCTCTGCATGGCGCTCGACGGCGCCTGGGCCTGGGCCGCGTCGCGCAGCGAGGGCTTCCCCGCTTACGCCTACCTTCCGTTCTCGGAGAACTGGTCGCTCCGACTGGCCGAGGGCGCCGCCTCCGCCGCGTACTGCAGCGAGCGGATCTGCATGCTTCCCGTCGGCATCGCGGCCAGCGCGATCGGCGCCGTCGCATTGCCCGCCATCGCGGCCGCCGCCTCGCGCTCGTCGCAACCGACCGTCCGCAAGGAGTGGACGCGAGCCCTCCGCTGGGCGACGTTTCTCGCCGTCCCGGCAGGCGCCGGCGTCTGGTTCGTCGGCGAGCCGCTATCGCGGGCTCTGTTCGGACATGGCGAGGCAGGACCCGAGGCCGCCGAGCGCATCGGCCAGTGGGTGATCGCCTACTCGTTCCTCATCCCGCCGGCGGCCTGGGGGGGCATTCTCGTGCGGGGACTCGCGGCGACCGGCGCGCTTCGCTTCGCGGCGATCTGGGGGCTCGCCTGCATCGCCGTCTCGTTCGTCGTCGACGCGCTCGCCGCGCTCGCGGGTCAGGAACTGGCGCTCGCCTGGAGCACGTCGGCGCTTGCCTACGCACATGCCGCGGGACTCGCGTTCTACGCCGCGATCCGTCGGCAGGGACTCGATCCCGGCTGGATCAGCACGCTCGCGAAGAGCGCCGTCGCGGCAGGCGCGATGCTCGCGTGCCTGAGCCTCGTGCGGATGACGCTGCCAGGCGATTCCGACCTCGCGACCGCAAGCGGAGCGCTCGGAGACGCACTGTATATCGTCGCCGCGACCGTGTCGGGGGGCGCCGTCTACTTCGCCGCGTCGTATGTCCTGCGTATGACGGAGGGGCAGGAACTGCTCGCCGCGCGGAAGGGACGCCGAAAGTAGTCGCGAATTACGGCGTTTCGCTCGACGGTTCGTCGCCGCCGTCGGTCGCCGCCTTCTTCAGTTGCTCGACCAGTTCGGCGACCTTCCTGCCGAGCGCTTCGGCTTCGGCCTTGGCTTCTTCGAGCGCGATCGCCTGCTCGCCCGCGACCTTCTTCGCGGCGTCGAGTTCCGTCTGCAGCATGGCGACCTGCGCCGTCGAAGTTTCGAGCGCCTTCTTCGTCGTCGCCAGCTCGGCGCCCATCGTCTTCGCTTCGGCAGCCGCGAATTTCGCAGTCGCGAGAGCGTCGGCCATCGTCGAAATCTCCTGATCCTTCGCGGCGACGGCCGCCTGGGCCTCAGCGACTTGCGCATCCTTGGCTTCGGCGGCGGTCTTCGCGGCGAGTAGCTCCTGCTCGATCGCGGCCTGTGCCTGCTTCGCCGTCTGGGTCAGCTCCTTTTCCTGTTCGATCGCGGCCGAGAGCTTCGCTCGTTCCTCGGAAATCGCCGTCACGCGTGCCTGTTCCGCTTTCAGCGACGTCAGCGATTCCTTCAGATCCGCGAGCGCCCTGTCGCGCTCGAACTCCATGTCCGCCCGGGCCTTGTTCAGGGCGGCGGCCTCCTCGGCGGCGACGGCGGCCGCAGCTTCAAGCTCGGCGACGCGCGCCGTCTGCGCCTTGTCCTCGCATCCGACGAAGGCCGCGAGAGCCAGCGCTCCCGAATATCCGATTCCCGCCAGGCGGCTCGTTCGCATCGTCGCTCTTCCTGTATCGGCTTCGCGAAAGGCTTGTATCGACTTCGTGAATGGCCTGGGTCGGCCTCGCGAATCGAACTCTCAGCGTTCGACCTGTTCGCACTCGGGCGCTGCCGTGACGGGCAACGTCCTCACGCTGTTGGGCACCATGCAGAGGAACCGCATCGGCGCGGATCCGACGTTCTTGAACTGATGCACCTCGTCCGATTCGACGTAGACCGCGTCGCCCGGCTTGAGCGGATGAGCTTCGTCGCCGCGGTAGACGACCCCCTCGCCGGCGAGGACGTAAACCTCGTGTTCGTAGGGGTGACTATGGCGGGGCGTGAAGCCGCCGACGGCGACCTCGAATTCCCGCATGGCGAAATTCGGAGCGCCGTCCTCGTCGCTCACCAGCCAGCGAACGGTGCACCCGCTCGCGCCCGGCATGACGACCTTCTGCGACGGCACGCTCTCGGTCGACTTGACCTGCATCGATCAGCTCCCTGTATCAGCGCGAATCGCGGCTCCGGCGCCGCTCTTTCAGCGTAGCCGACGCCGCATCATCCGACGATGCCGCTCACGTCCAGAAGATAGACCTGGCGGCCGTTGCCGCCGTGCGGCGAATCGATCGTGACCAGCCGCCCGTCGCGACTGCTCCGCGGATGCGTGTCGCAGCGCCACTCGCCGGCGTATTCCTTCGGCGAAACGAAGCCCCCCAGCGGAAGGCGCCTGCCGGTCGGAACGTGGAACAGATACGGATTTTGTCGGCGATCCTTGTCGGGATAGGTGTCGTTCAGAATCCATTCTCCGTTCGTGCCGGGCAGGTAGGTATTGTGCCCGTTCAGGGTCATGATCCCTTCGCCGACGACCTCCGCGTTGCGGGTCTTGTCCTCGAAGAGATAGAACGCCGCGCCCTTGCCGTAGGGCTTGGTCCACGCGCAGACGTGCCGCTCGTCGCGCCAGATGAAGTGCGACGTATGTCCGGACGGATCGAGCACGAACAGATCGCTGCCGTCGAGTTTGGCGGTGAACATGCGGGTGTGGAACGGATCGCTGAACTTGCCCGTCGCCGGGTCGAACTTGTCGCGCCAGCGATGCAGGAAGATGAACCGCTCGCCGTCGGGACTGATCAGCAGGTGGTTGAACCACTGCCAGACGTCGCCCAGCGCCGCGCCCTGGTGCGGAATCTTCGCGACGTCGGCCAGCGAGACGATCAGCTTCGC
The DNA here is from genome assembly GCF_056501455.1 of Lignipirellula cremea. Taxonomy (NCBI): domain Bacteria; kingdom Pseudomonadati; phylum Planctomycetota; class Planctomycetia; order Pirellulales; family Pirellulaceae; genus Lignipirellula; species Lignipirellula cremea. The sequence goes on along the minus strand of NZ_CM151415.1, from coordinate 787,886 downwards.
CTCGCCCGTCTCCAGGTCGACGCGCCAGATGCCCGAGTCTTTCGGCGCTCGCTCTTCGACGAACGGATCGGCGATTCCCTGGTAACCGTACCCGGGACGCAGGTTCTGAATCCGCGCGAAGTCGGAGGTGACCGCCGAACGACCGTCGGGCGAGAGCGCGTAGATCGGCCTGGGAAGCGTCCGCGACTTGCCCGTCGCGACGTCGACGACGCGGCTGACATGCCGGTCGCCCTCGCGATCGTTCCAGATCACGCTCGACGGCGTGCCGGGAACCCATTGCAGCATGCATCCCTGCTGCCAGCCCCACGCGGCGCTCCGTCCGAGTTCCTTCCAGGCGTCGCCCTTCTCCAGGTCGATCATCCCGACGCCGATCGTGTCCGCCTCCGTCGGCGTGCGATGTTCGAAGTCGACCTCGTTCGACAGGACGAAGCGGTTCGTTGGGTCGAACTGCTCCTTGTCGTAATAGCCGAACCAGTGAAACTTCGGCCCCGACGTCAACGCCCGGATAGGAACGCCCGGAACGCTTCCGCCCGGGAAGTCGGCGCCGAAGCTGGTGCGGGACAGTAACGACCCTGCGGCGAGACCTGCCGCGCCGGCCGCGGCGCCTTGCAGAAACGATCGTCGCGAAGGCCGGGGCGACGGCGAAGCAGGTCCGGGTCGAGAGGCGGACATGAGCGCGACCGGCGGAAGAGGAGGGGAATCGCGACGAAGAACGAGATTAGATCGCGTCTCGCGAAACTGTAGCGGCCTGGGCGCCGAATACGCGGCGAGTCAGATCGCCGGGAACGCTACATGGGAGTGCGACACGCACTAACCGAAGATAGCCACGACCGGTCGTGCGGACAACGACGGTCCATGACGGTTCTGCCGGCGGCGCCGACCCCGAATGCCTTGGCCGCCGCGGGATCGGGCGAACGAACCGGAAGCTATCTTTGCTCGTCCGGCGGCGCCTTATCGGCGTCGCCCGCGGATTCTCGTTCGTCTGCCTTTCTGCCTGAAGACGCCATGCCTACGCAACGCAGCTTGTTCGCCGCGATCATCGTCTTCACGTCGCTCGCGCTCGCCGGATGCGGCGATAGCGGTCACGGCGGCCATGCTTCCTCCGGGCACGGCAGCAGCCACGGCAGCGACTCGGGCCATGGGAGCGCCGCTAGTCACGACAGCCACGGCGCCGCATCTTCGCACGGCGCGAGTTCTCACGGCGAAAGTTCTCACGGCGGGCACGGCGCCGACGCGCATGGCGGCGACTCGCACGGCGGACATGGCGCGACCGCGGAGGCGCCGGCGTCGCACGGTCCGACCGACGAAGAACTGGAGACCGGCATCGCCTTCATCGCGCGTCCGCGGCAGCTCGTCGAAGTCGACCTGGGCGAGGTCTTCGTGACGCTTCAGGGTCCGGACGAAACGACCTACCTGTTCGAGTCGCAGCTCTTCGGTCTCGTCGACGAGGGGCATCTGGCGGAGTTCGACCACGCGCTCGCGAATCGCCGGGAAGCGATGCGGGAGGCTCTGCGGTCGACGATCGCCAAGTCCGACGCGAAGGACCTGTTCGATCCGAAGCTGGCCGGGGTGAAGATCACGCTCGCCGCCGTCGCGCGGAAGACGCTCGGATCGCCCCATCTGTACGACATCCTGTTCAGCAACCTGTCGATCAAGCAGGACTGAGCCGCACGGTTCGAAGCTCGTCACAGGACGCGATGTGCTATTCGGGAACGTCCGCTTCGTTCAGACTGAACGAACGGGGCAGGCAGTTCGACGTCTCGATGCGAGGACGATCCATGGTCGACGGAATGAACTTCAGAAAGCCCGCAGCCGCGGTCGTCGTCGCGGTCGCGGGATTCTTCGCCGCGACCAGCCTGCACGCCCAGGGGCGGGTCGACGTCGAGATTGCGGTCAGTCCGCGGATGCCGATCACGACCACGCAGGAACTGGCGCAGGAATTCGCTGAAGTCGGCATGCAGGGCGTCCACTTTCGCGCTGCGAAGCAGTCGGAAGAACCGGCTCTCGAAGAATCGGGCGAAGGGGCGAGCCGGCGCTACCATGCGACCGTCCTGTACGGCTCGCAAGGCTTCGTCGCTCCCAACGAGCGCTTCCCGCTCCGTTCGGCGGCCGCCGTGAAGACCTGGGCGTCCCAGCTCAGCATGCAGGGCGCTCAAGAACTGGCGGCCCCGAAACTGGCGTTCGGCCTGTCGGCGGAAGGACTCGTCGCGCTGCACGGCGAACTCAAGACGCTCGCGCCCGAGTCGACGGCGGGCAAGCGTCCGGGCGACGTCGCGCGCACGCTGACCAGCGCCGTCGGTCTCCCGTTCGAGGTCACGACCAAGGCGCAGGAAGTCTTTCGCAAGTCGCCTGAAACGGTTCAGGACGAGTTGCAGGGGATGGCCTGCGGCACGGCGCTCGCCGCGGCGCTGCGTCCCGCGGGGCTGGCGTTCTACCCGGTCTCGATCGGCGGCAACCAGGCGAAGCTGGTCATCGCCGACGCGAGCGAGGCGCCGGAAGTCTGGCCCGTCGGCTGGCCGCTCGCGGGATCGGTCCTCGCCGCGGCGCCGAACCTGACGAAGCACGTCAGCGAGGTCGAGATCACCGACGTCGCGCTCTCCGATTCCGCGGCCGCGATCCGTTCCCGCGTGCAGATTCCGTTTCTGTGGGACTACAACGGAATGGCCCGCAACGGCGTCGATCCGACGGCGGCGAAGGTGACGCTTCCGGCCAAGAAGACGCTGACGTACCTGCGGATCATGGAGAACCTGCTCTACCAGGCGAAGCTCAAGTGCGAGGTCCGCATGGACGAAGCCGAGCAGGCCTTCCTCTGGATCGAGCCGTTCAACGCCAAGGGCGCCGAAGCGCCGCGAATCCGGTAGCGCGTCAGAACTCAGGCCAGCTCGAACACGTCTCTCACGGCGCCGGCGACTTCTCCTCCTCCATGCCGTAAGTCTTCAGCTTGCGGTAGAGCGTCTTGCGGTCGAGGCCGAGGATCTTCGCGGCCAGGGTGCGATTCCCGCCGCTCCGTTCGAGGACATGCTCGATGTAGCGCCGTTCGACCTGGTCCAGCGGCACGAGTTCGTCCTCGTGTACGGCGCCGGGAACCTCCAGCCGGTCGCGCTGAAACTTCTGCACCTTCTCGGGCAAGTCTTCGACGGCCAGCGCGTCGAACTGCGTCAGCACGACCGCCCGTTCGATGACGTTCCGCAGTTCGCGGACGTTGCCGGGCCAGTCGTAGGACAGCAGCTTCGCCGCCGCCGCCTCGGAGATCCGGCGAACCGGACGATCGGTACGTGCGGCGAACATCTTCAGGAAGTGCCGCGCGAGCAGGAGCACGTCCGCCCCGCGACGCCGGAGCGGCGGAACTTCCAATTGGATGACGTTGATGCGGAAGTAGAGATCCTCGCGAAACTCCTGATCGATGATGGCCTGTTCGAGTTCGCGATTGGTGGCCGTCACGATCCGGACGTCGAACGGCATCTCCCGTGCGCCGCCCACGGGGCGGACCATGCCGCTTTCGAGCGAACGCAGGAGCTTGGCCTGGAGCGCGACCGGCATCTCACCGATCTCGTCCAGAAACAGCGTGCCTTTCTCCGCTTCGCGAAACAGGCCGGCCCGATCGGTGCGGGCGTCGGTGAACGCTCCCTTGGCATGCCCGAACAGTTCGCTCTCCATCAGCGTTTCGGGAATCGCGGCGCAGTTCACCGCGATGAAGGGGCCGGCGCTGCGCCGGCTGTGTTCGTGAATGGCCCGTGCGACGACCTCCTTCCCGACGCCGCTTTCGCCCGTGATCAGGACGCTGGCGTCGCTGGGGGCGACGCGCCGCAACTGATCGAACAGGCGCTTCATCGGATCGCTCTCGCCGACCAGTTCGCCGAACGTGGCGGACTCATCGAGGGCCGATTCCAGCGTCTTCACCCGGTCACGCATCCGCGCCCGGTCGATGGAGCGTTGCAGCGTCAGCGCCAGCAGGTCGAGCTCGACCGGCTTGGTGATGAAGTCGTCCGCCCCCGCGCGCAGCGCCTCGACGGCCGATTCCATGCTGCCGAACGCGGTCATGAGGACGACCGGGACGTCGGGCTTCAGTTCCGCCGCCTTGCGGCAGAGATCCAGGCCCGACATCCGCGGCATGCGCAGATCGGTCAGCAGCGTGTCGTAGTCCCGTTCGCGCAGCGCCGCGAGCGCCTGCTCGGGCGTCGTGAACGCATCGACGTCGAAGCCCCGTCGCCGGAGGTCCTCCTGCAGGAGGTCGGCCATATTCGGCTCGTCGTCGACGACGAGTATCCGTCCGGTCATTCGCCGCTCTCCCGCGGAAGGACGATACGAAAGGTCGAGCCGGCGCCGACGGTCGAATCCGCCTCCAGCCAGCCGCCATGATCCTGCACGATGCCGTAAACGATCGAGAGCCCGAGCCCCGTCCCCTCGCCGACGTCCTTCGTGGTGAAGAAGGGTTCGACCAGGTGCGCGAGGTTCTCCGGCGCGATACCGGAACCGTCGTCTTCGACGATCAGCGTTACGTAGTTCGCCGCAGCAGCTCCGGGATCGGGCACCATACCGACCCGCAGGCTCGCCGGGGGCAACGCCGCCGGATCGAGCGTCCGCTCTTCCAGCCGTACCCGCACGACGGAGCCTGACTGCGACGCCTGTACCGCGTTCATCACCAGGTTCGTCAGGGCCTGCTGGATCTGGGCGGAGTCTCCGACGACCGTCGTCTGTGCATCTCCGACGTCCGTCGTCACGCCGCTGACGTCGAGGGCGACTCCCGCTTTTTCGGCCAGCGGCTCCAGCAGCCGCGTCGTCCGCGCGACGAGTTCGGCGAGGTCGAATTCCAGCGTCTGCGTCGGCTTGCGGCGAGCGAAGTCGAGCAGCCCCCGCACGATCTGCACGATGCGCTCCGACTCCTGTTTGATGATGACGGCGTTCGACTGCATCGCTTCAGGCGAAAGATTGCCCGACGCGATCATCCCTGCCCGACCCGAGACGACGTTGAGCGGCGTCCCCAGTTCATGCGCGATGCCTGCCGCGAGGCGCCCCACCGTCTTCAGCCGGTCGGCATGACGGAGTTGATCCGTCGCGGCGAGCTTCTCCGCCGTCTCGCGTCGAATGGCATCCTGCTGGGCCGCGATCCGGTCGCACATCTCGTTCATCGAGCGGCCGAGCTCGTTCAATTCGTCCCGCGTCTGGATCGTGACCGGCCCGCTCAGGTCGCCCTGACCGATGCGGCGGGTCTTGTCGATCAGCGTATCGAGCGGCCGGGCGATCCACTTCACGCCGGCGGCATACGCCATCGCCAGCCCGAGCGTCGCCGCCGCTCCCAGCAGGGCCAGGTTCTGCAGAATGGTTCGCCGGGCTTCCTCGTCGAGGGCGTCGATCGAGCCGGTCAGTTCCAGGGCGCCGATCGCTTCGGGGCCATGCACGACCGGGCGATAGACCGTGAGGATGCGATGGCCTTCGCCGTCCACCCACACCGCCCGCAGGACCTGCGGAACGGCGGACGCGTACTTCAGCCGCACCTCGGTGGGGAACGGCTCGACCGCGGCGACGTTCGAACCGCCGAGCAGGGCGTCGAAATCGTCCCGACGCTCTTCGAGCAGGCGCGGAGGACCCGACGGCCCCTGCAGGGCGAAGGCCTGCTCCAGATCGCGCTCGAGTTCGTCCGCGACGCTGTCCAGCAGCGCCCGGTGGCTGATCTCGTAGCTCTCGTAGATACGAGAGACGGTCAGATAGCTCGACACCGCCGTCATCAGCAGCAGCGCGAAGAAGTAAACGATCAGAAGTTTGAAGGTGACCTTCATGAGGTCGTCGCAGTCTCTTCGAAAGGTGTCGGGGCGGAACTCCCCCGCCGAGGCATTATGCCACGCCGAAGGCGGCGATCTTCCGCGAGGAAAAAGTTAGCCGGTCTTCGCCGGATGCGATCGGACGAATTGCGGGGCTCGTTCGCGCCCCCTGTCGCCGATCGCGAACCGACGCGTCGAACGCGTCGTACAGGACAGGAAAAACGCGACCCTTCGCCGCGATCAGACGCCGCACGCAGCGCCGCGAATCCCGCGTCGCCTCGGCGCCTCGCGGCGCTCGCATTTCGACCTGGCGAAGACATTAGGCACGCGATGTGCCATTCCCTTCTTCGCCGTCGCTTCGCCGGGTCTTTCCGCGAACGATCGCGGGAGTCGCGCGGTCCGAACCGGTCGCGCTCCGCCGCGGGCCTTGCTGGGCCCGGCGAAGGATTCCCACGTCCTCAGTCGCGGCGTCGCCGATGCGACCGACCGCGCCAGACATCGACACGTCCGACTTCGAATCGAGTCAGGAGTTTTCAGAAATGCGAAGAGTCACTTACTTTCGTCGGGCTGCCGCAGGCGTCGCTATCGGAGCGGGATGCGTCGGCAGCGGCATGCTCGGCGCCGCGATCATGCGCGGCGACATCGAATCGCGGACCTACGCCGCCGTCGCGGCGGACGCCTCCGTTCCTCCCGTCGCGCCGGAGAAGGCTCGCGAAGGGATCGCTTCGGCGAACGATCTGTCGCAGGCCTTCCGCTTCGCCGCGGGCAAGGCGCTCTCCTCCGTCGTCGCCATCGAGACCACCGTCGGTCCGCAGGAGATGACCATGGGCGAAGGCGGTCCGGGTCAAGGACAAGGCCAGCGCATTCCGTTCGAGGAGTTCGAACGGCGCTTCGGAGGCAATCCGTTCGAGGGCACGCCATTCGAGAAGTACTTCGGAGAGAACGGCGTCCCCGGCAATGGCGGCCCTGGTAACGGCGGCCAGGGGATGCAGCGCTTCGAGTTTCAACCGCAATCGGGCGAAGGGCTCGGCTCGGGCGTGATCATCGACGCGGCGGGCGTCATCCTGACGAACAACCATGTGGTCCGTAACGCGGAAAAGGTGACCGTCCGCCTCGGCGATGGTCGCGAATTCGTCGCCGACGAAGTCTTCACCGACCCCAAGACCGACCTCGCCGTCGTGAAGATCTCCGGCGCCACGGGCCTCGTCGCGGCGGAACTGGGCGACAGCGAAGCGCTGGAAGTCGGCGACTGGGTCCTCGCGCTGGGCCAGCCGTTCGGTCTCGAACAGACGGTCACCGCCGGCATCGTGAGCGCGAAGCATCGCGGCATCGGCATCAACGACCGCGAAAACTTCATCCAGACCGATGCGGCGATCAACCCGGGCAACAGCGGCGGCCCGCTCGTCACCCTCGACGGTCGCGTTATCGGCATCAACACGGCTATCCACTCCCGCTCGGGCGGCAACGAAGGAATCGGCTTCGCCATCCCGGTCGATATGGCGAAGTGGGTCTCCAAGCAACTCGTCGAAGAGGGGAAGGTTCGCCGGTCGTACCTCGGCGTCGGAATTCAGGAGGTGACTCCTGAACTGGCCGCAAAGCTCGGCGTCCCCGAAGGCGACGGCGTCGTGGTCTCGGAAGTCTTCGAAGGCGCTCCCGCGGCTGAAGCCGGCCTGCGTCGCGGCGACGTGATCCTGAGCTTCGACGGCAAGAACGTCGATGACGCCGGATCGCTGCAACTGGCCGTGGAACAGGTCCAGCCCGGAACGAAGAGCGTCGTCACGATCGTTCGCGACGGAAAGCGTCAGGACGTTTCGGTCGCTCCTGCCGAACAGCCTTCGGACTACGGCGTCGCCTCGCGACCGACCCGCGGCGGCTCGGGTCCGGAGAACGAAGTCCAGGCGAAGGACTGGGGCCTGACCCTTTCCGACGTCGATCCCGCGACCGCGGCGTCGCTCGGCCTGGCGAAGGCTCCCGCCATCGTCATCTCGAACGTCGATCCGAACGGTCGCGCCGCCGCGGCGGGGCTCCGTCCCGGAATGGCGATCGTCCAGGTCGATCGTCAGGATGTCGTGGACGCGGAAGCCGCCGTCGCCATGCTGAAGCAGGTCGATCCGGAAGAAGGGGCGCTCCTTCTGGTGAAGACGGGGCAGGGTTCGCGGTACGTCGTCATGAAGTGACGCTTTTCCGGCGCTTCATGCCGGCGCCCGGATCGGGACGATAAGTACGAAAGAGGGGAGGCGCGCCAGGCGTCTCCCCTCTTTCCTGTTGCGTGCGGCGCAGGCTGGGCCGGAACGACCGACGGGGAATGCAAAGCGGGAGAAACCGATTCGCGGCCGCCGATTTCACGTAACCGAACGGCCATCTCGAGACATATATCAGCAGGCCGGGTCGCGACGCTTGCGTGGTCGACTCTCTCTGCCGACCCTCGCGGCGAGGCGCGAACGAAAAACCTTTATGCGAGATTATCCTCCGGTAAACGTTAAGATTTTGGTATAGAGGATCGATCTGCGACACTAGATTTCGCGCCGCTTGCGTCAACCAGCGTTGGTCGAAGGCGAAAACCGAGGCTTCGAGAGAGTCATGCCGAGCGTCGGATCCTCCAATCGATCGTTCGCGAGCCTGCTGGCGGAGCTGCCGGCGCTCGAGTCGACGACATGGCCCGTCCGACAGCGGCCGCTGACGTTCCTCGCCTGGGGCGTGCTCGCAGCGGTCGCGACCGCTGGAATCGCCTACTGGCTGCATGCTGGCGTTGCCGCGCTGGCGCTGACCGTGCTGATCGCCTCGGGGATTCCCTCCTTCGTGCCGACGCGGTTCACCTTTCAGCCGCAGGGCGTGCTCATCCGGAAAGGTTTCTGGAAGCGTCGCGTCCTCTGGAACGAGATCGACCGGGTCGAGCGGAGCGGCGGGGGGCTATTGCTCTACTGCAGCGGCGAGCGCGGACTCGGTTCGCCGCTCGACGCGTTCTACCTGCACTGTCCCTCAGGGACGCAGGAGAAATTCCGCCAGGCCTTGGAGACGCTGCGCGAACTGCGCTTCCGCGGCTCCTCGATCGTGCCGCGTTCCGAGCGATTCGAGCCGGTCGGGTCCGGAGCGCGATAGTTCGAACGCGCGCGTCGATTCGGTCGAACCTTGCGGGCTGCGAAACTTGACGGGGCCGAGCGGGGTTGAGAAACTGCGGTCGGCGATCTCCGTCGCCTGCTTACCGATCGAACGCTAGCCACGCCCTGCGGTTTCATCGCCTGCGGGAGCGAGTTTCGCGAAACTGTCGCGGCCTGATCGTCGTTTCCGCGAGGATTCCGACCGCCGGGCATGCAGCACGTCCGTGCGACACGCACCTAGCTCCGCTTTCGATCAGCCCGTCCGTTCGTCGCTTCGCGCCCGACACGCCGTGTCGCGGACGCAGGCGTCCGATTCCCGACTCGCTGAAGGAAGTTCCATGATGCCGTTCACGTTTCGCGCCTGCGCCTCGATCGCGATCGTCTGTGCCGCCCCTTTCGTCGGGGCAGTCGCCCCGCAACTCGCGGCTCAGGAAGCCGTCGGTCCCGATCAGGCCGCGTTCGCCACCGCCGTCGAGAAGGGGATCGCCTATCTGTCTCAGAGCGGCCAGGCGGAGGACGGCTCGTTCTCCCGTCAGGTCGGCTCAGGTCCCACGTCGCTGGCCGTGACCTCCCTGCTTCGGCATGGTCGTCCGGCCGAGGATCCGGCGGTCGCTAAAGGGCTCGCGTATCTCGCCAGCCTGGCTCAGGAAGACGGCGGCATCTACGCCCCGAAGGCGTTCACCAAGAACTACGAAACGTGCGCCGCGATCATGTGCTTCACGTCGACGGAAGCGACGGCGAAGACGTACGCCGAACAGATCGAGAAAGCCGAGGCTTACATCCGCGGCGCCCAGATCGACGAGGGCGAGAACGTCGAACGGGATGATTACTCCTACGGCGGTTCCGGCTACGGAGGCAGTACGCGTCCCGACCTGTCGAACACGGCCTTCATGCTCGACGCGCTCAAGGCGACCGGCGCGAGTGAGGACGACGAAGCCATCCAGAAGGCGCTGGTCTTCGTCTCGCGCTGCCAGAACCTCGAATCGCAGTACAACACCACGCCCTTCTCGGCGAAGGTCAACGACGGCGGCTTCTATTACACGCCGGTCCTCGACAGCCGCGGATCGGATCGCGAGAACGCGGCGGGCGGACTCGACAGCTACGGCTCGATGACCTACGCCGGGTTCAAGAGCATGCTCTACGCCGGGGTCGACAAGGACGATCCGCGCGTGAAGGCGGCGACCGCCTGGATCGCGAAGCATTACTCCGTCACGGACCATCCGGGGCAGGGCAACGCCGGGTTGTATTACTACTACCACACGTTCGCGAAGGCGCTCGACGCGACGGGGCAGGACCTGCTGACCGACGCCGAAGGGGTCAAGCACGACTGGCGGAAGGAGCTCGCCGCGGAGCTGATCAAGCGTCAGCAGCCCGACGGATCCTGGGCCAACGAGAACGAGCGCTTCATGGAAGGCGACGCGAACCTCGCCACCTCCTTCGCGCTGCTCGCGCTCGATTACTGCCGCCCGAAGTCGGCGGCGGCAGCGGGCGAGTGAAGTCGCTCTTCCTTCCTGAGCGGGGGACGACAGTCCCCCGAGGTCGTCGACGCTCTTGTCGATTCGAACACAAAGGGCTGACGCCCTCCGCTCGCCCGTTCTGGTTCGAGGCGCCCGGGGAACGTAGACTCGTCACTGCGGCGCCTGCCGCGTCGATCACGTTCCCTCGCCGCTTCGAGGCCTCATGACGGAGCCAGCGCTTTCCGTACGCGACCTGCGGGTCGAGTTCCGCGTCGACGAGGGAGACGTCGTTCAGGCGGTCAACGGCGTCAGCTTCGACCTGATGCCGGGCAAGACGCTCGGCATCGTCGGCGAATCGGGCTCCGGCAAATCGGTCACGAATCTCGCCCTGCTGCGGCTGATTCCCGAGCCTCCCGGCCGCATCGTCGGCGGCGAGGCGTGGTTCGAGGGGATCGATCTTCTCAAGACCGGCGAGCGAGAACTCGAACGAATTCGCGGCAGTCGCATCGCGATGATCTTTCAGGAGCCGATGACGGCCCTGAATCCGTACCTGTCGATCGAAGAGCAACTGACCGAGGTCACGCGGCGCCACCTGGGCCACACCGCGAAGGAGGCCCGCGAGCATGCGGTCCGGATGCTCGAACGGGTCGGCATCACCGACGCCCGCCGGCGCCTGGCCAGCTACCCGCATGAATACTCGGGCGGCATGCGGCAGCGCGTGATGATCGCGATGGCGCTGCTCTGCAATCCGAAGGTGCTGATCGCGGACGAACCGACGACCGCGCTCGACGTCACGATCCAGGCGCAGATTCTGGACCTGCTGCGGGAACTGCAAGAAGAGTTCGGCACGAGCATCCTGTTCATCACGCACGACCTGGGCGTGGTCGCGAACGTCTGTCACGACGTGATCGTGATGTACGCCGGGCGAATCGTGGAACGGGCGCCTGCGACGAACCTCTTCCGCCAGCCCTACATGCCGTACACGCTGGGCCTGCTGAAGAGCGTGCCGCGGTGGGATTCGACGGAGACGCGGCTGATCCCGATCGAAGGCCAGCCGCCCGACATGACGCGTCCCCCCAGCGGATGCCCGTTCCATCCACGGTGCCCTTACATGGAACCGGACAAGTGCGTCTCGGAACGTCCGCCTCTGATGCCGCGACCTGACGGCGAAGGGGAGAAGACCTGCTGGTTCGATATCCGTCACAAGCCGGCGAACGCGATTCCCCTCGCTGAACGAACAGCCTAGCAATCAGGTGATCGTTCGACGTGGTGCATGCGTGCCATCCCCACGTCGCGCAGCAGGGTGGGCATGGCAGGTTCGGCCGGCCCTTTGCATGCCCGCCCTGCCTTCGGCGATGTGGGCATGGCACACAGATTGAAGCTGCTAAATCCCGAAGCAACTCGCTCGACAGCGAAAGAGCGCTCATGACTGACGGTCGCGAATCGTCCAAAGGACTCCCTCTGCTGCAGGTCCGCGGGCTGAAGGTTCACTTCGGCTCGACCAGCCTGTTCGGCAGCGCGCCGACGGTGAAGGCGCTCGACGGGGTCGACTTCGAAATCTTCCCGGGCGAGACTCTCGGCCTCGTCGGCGAATCGGGCTGCGGCAAGTCGACGACCGCCAAGGCGATCGCCCGACTGGTCGAGGTGACCGCCGGCGACGTCCTGTACGAGGGTCGCTCGATCGCTCACGTTCGACCGGGCGGGATTCCCGAGATCCAGATGGTCTTTCAGGATCCGCACGCGTCGCTGAATCCGCGGATGACCGTCGGCAACATCGTCAGCGAACCGATGCGGCTTCTGGGGAAGAAGAACTCCCGCGAGCGGACGCTGGAGACCATGCGGCTGCTCGACGTCGTGGGGCTGAACCCCAAGATGATCAACCGCTATCCGCATGAATTCTCGGGCGGGCAGAAACAGCGGATCGGCATCGCCCGGGCGCTGGCCGCCGATCCGAAGCTGATCATCTGCGACGAGCCGACGAGCGCGCTGGACGTCTCGATCCAGGCCCAGGTGATCAACCTGCTGACCGATCTACAGCGGGAATTCGGGCTCGCCTATCTCTTCATCGCGCACGACCTGGCCGTGGTGAAGCACATCGCCCACCGCGTGGGGGTGATGTATCGCGGGCGGATCGTGGAACTGGCTCCCGCGCAGAAGCTGTTCGCATCGCCGCAACACGCGTACACGCAGTCGCTCCTCTCCGCCGCTCCGATCCCGGATCCCGAGGTCGAACGGGGACGCCGCAGAATCGCCTACAGCGAGGCGTAATCCGCCGCGATCGCCTTCATGCCCGCGTTCCCGGACGGTCGATCAGTCCGGGGGCGAAACTCAGGAGCAGGTCGTCGATCGCGGTGATTCTGGATGGCTGCGCGGCGGTCAGGGCGTAGTATTGTTCGCTCAGGCCTTTCGCCGCGCCGAGTTCGGCGACGTCGTACCGGGCGATCACTTCTTCGGCGACCCACGTCGGAGCCGGAAAGATGCCGTGTCCTTCGCTGCCGAAGACCTTGAGCAGGGCGCTGTCGTCCACTTCCGCGACGACCTTCGGCGTCACGCCGATCTCGGTGAACCATTCGTCGAGGCGGCGACGCATCGGCAGGTCCTCGCCCGGCAGCAGGAACGGAGCGCCGTCCAGCGACTGCGGAAACCGTTCGCGCAGGGGTTCGATCAGCCGAGCCGTTCCGAATAGCGATACCTCGGACGTGCGCAGCAGGGTCTGCCGCAGGCGCTTCGCCTCGTACGCGAAGTTGGGTCGGTCGCTGACCACGAGATCAGTCCGGTGATCGAGAAGTTCGTCGACCAGTCGATCGAGCGAGCCTTCGCGGACCGAAAGCCACGTCCCGTCGGCGCGAGAGAAGATCGGCGAAAGCAGCCGATTGACGACCCATTTCGAAATCGTGTCCGGGATGCCGACGCGCAGCCGGGGCGTCCTCTCGCGGGCTTCCCGGGCGCGTGCGGACAACTCCCGTCCGAGCGCATGAATGTCCTCCGCGTAGGCGAGCGTCGTCCGTCCCAGTTCCGTCAGTTCGAGTCCGTTCCCTTTCCGTCGATAAAGAGGGCCGGCGAGTCGCTTTTCGAGTTGCCGCAATTGAGCGGTGACGGCGGGCTGCGAAACGTGAAGCGTTCGCGCGGCCGCGGAGATCGTTCCGGCCCGCGCTACCTCACGAAAGTACAGAAGCTGGTGAAAATTCAGCCAGTCCATGAACGACCCGACGAAGGATATAAGCAGAAGCGATAGGCTCATAGGAAATATAGACGTGCCAACGAGCCGAGAATGAACGTAATTTAATAAACGCCAGCGCTTTCGCCCTCAGACGCCGACCGAATGACGTCCCCGACTCCCGACCCTCTGTCCGGAATCCGTCCGATGGCCGAGCCCCGCATCGCGGGTTCGACCGGACTTGCGGATAACACCGTCCTCGCGGCCGCGGAAGCGTTCGCGGAGGCGTGCGGCGTCCATTTCGACCGTCACTCGGCCCGGTACGCGGTCCACGAGATTCTGGAGACCGTCGACGAACCCCTCCGGGAACTCTGGTCCCAGGCGATGGTCGAGGTCGCGCGCACGACGGGCCTGCACTGCCGGACGATCGATGCTTCGTTCAAGGAAGTCCACCACGCGGTGCGCAGCGGCGCGCCGGCGTTCGCCGTCGTCGGTGCGAGCGGCTCGGAAACGATCTGCGTGCTGGCGCAGAGCGACAAGGACAAGGTGCAGGCGACGCTCTATTCCGGCCTCGCCGCGCCGCGAGTCGTCTCTCCGCGAGAGGTCGAGCGGCTTGCATCAGACTTCGGCCAGGCGAAGTGGACGCTGGGGCAGGCGACGCTCCCTTATCGAGCGCTCGGCATGTCCGCGCTGTCAGGCAGCGGGAAGACCCCTTCGCCGCTGCGAAGAGGGTTCGCGCTCCTGAAGCTCGAGCGCCGCGACGTCATCCTCGTCGCGATTTTTTCGCTCGTCGTCTCGAGCCTCGCGCTGGCGTCCCCGCTGGCGGTCGAGGCGCTCGTGAACACGGTCGCGTTCAGCCAGTTCGTGCAGCCGCTGTTCGTGCTCTCGCTGATGCTGCTGACGTTCCTCGGCCTCGGCGGACTCGTGCGGCTGGTCCAGATCTGGGTCGTGGAACTGCTCCAGCGACGGTTCTTCGTCAGGGCGGTGGAGGATCTGGCCTATCGTCTGCCGCGGGTCCCGTCGAGCGTCTGGCGCGAGAAGTACGGACCGGAGACGGCGAACCGCTTCTTCGACGTGGTCACCGTTCAGAAGGCGACGGCGACGCTGCTGCTCGACGGCATCGCGATCCTGTTGCAGACGCTCATCGGTATGGTGGTTCTCGGCTTCTACCATACGTTCCTGATCGGATTCAGCGTGGCCGTGCTCGCGGGCATGGCGATCACGATCTTCGCGCTCGGGGCGGGCGGCATTCGCACGGCCATCAAAGAGTCCAAAGCGAAGTACGGAACGGCCGCGTGGCTTCAGGAACTCGCGCGACACCCGGTCCTGTTTCGGTCGTCGCGCGGAGCGGGCTACGCGTTCGACCGCGCCGACGGCCTGGCCGTCCAGTGGCTGCACTATCGCGGCGATCAGTTCGGCGTCGTGCTGCGCCAGTCGGCCTTCGCCATCGCCCTGCAGGCGGTCGCGCTGACGGCCCTCCTGGGCCTGGGCGGCTGGCTGGTGATTCAGGGGCAGTTATCGCTCGGCCAGTTGGTCGCCTCGGAACTGATCATCGCGACCATCGTCGGCGCGTTCGCCAAGTTCGGAAAACACATCGAGTCGTTCTACGACTTGATGGCCGGGATGGGAAAAATCGGGGAATTGTTCGACCTTCCTCTCGAAGACCAGCGCCTGCGCGTGCTGCCCTCCCTTCGCGACCCGGCCGCCCTGGAGTTCGACGCCGCCGGACTGAGCGACCTGCGACGCTTCGGGGACGATCTGGAGGAGGAATCAGCGGCGGGACGCGTCACCATCGAAGCGGGCGAACGCGTCGCGATCATCGGACCGCCCGGAAGCGGAAAGAGTCGCCTCGTCGAAGCCCTGGTCGGATTGCGGAACGCCGATTCGGGGCACGTGGAGATCGACGGCGTCGACCTGCGGGCCGTGCGGCCCGACTCGCTGCGCGAACAGGCGGTACTCGTCGGCGATCCAGAGATTTTCGCCGGGACGCTCGAACAGAACCTCGCGATCGCCGCGCCGAGCGGAAGCTACTCCAAACTCCGGCAGGCGCTCGTCGACGCCGAGTTCGACGAGGAAGTCGACGCGCTGCCGCAAGGCCTTCAGACCGAACTGCTCACCGACGGCGTCCCTCTCTCCCGTTCGCAGAGAATTCGGCTCGCGATCGCCCGGGCGACGCTGGCGGCGCCGCGGCTGCTCGTCATCGACGGCACGCTCGACGCGTTGCCGGACGACACGGCGGAGCGGATCCTCGATCGCCTCTGCGACGGATCGCACCCGTGGACCCTGATCGTCGTCACCGGGCGGCGCGACCTCCAGCGAAAGTTCGATCGCCTGCTGCGTACGCACCGGCGAACCGCGCCGGGCGGGAATGCGAATCGTTCGCCGGAAACTTCGTCCGCCCCCGACCTGACTCACGCCTGAGCGCGATACCTTTCGTTCGCGAACTTCCCATGCTGATGGCTTTGCCGACTCGCACGCTCGAACTGCCGGCGATGCGGCTCGTGCGCTCGTCCCTCGCGGCGAGGCGCATGGGTCGTGCGCTCTTCGCGATCTTGATTCTTTCGGCGGGGGCGATGCTCTTTCTCCCCTGGCAGCAGTCATCGCGCGGCACGGGGATGGTCTCCGCCTTCGCGCCGTACGAACGCCAGGCGACGGTCGAAGCTCGCATCTCCGGACGCATCGTCGAAGTGTCGGATACGGTTTTCGAAGGCTCTCGCGTGAAGCAGGGGGACTTCCTGTTCCGCATCGAGGACAACGACCCCCAGTACCTGGAACGATTAAAGCTGCAGCGCGTCAGCCAGGAACAGAAGCTCGAAGCGGCCCGCGTCAAAGTCCGGCTCTACGAAGAGCAGGGGGGGCTGATCGAGACCTATCGCGATCAGACGTTCGCCTCGGCCGACGCGCTCGTCGATGAGATGCGTTCGAAGATCGAGGCCCTGCAGCGGGATCTGGACTCGGCGATCGCGTACGAAAGCCAGGCCACGCAGAACTATCGCTCGCAGAAGGCCCTGGCCGACAAGGGCATCAAATCGGGCCTGGAGGCGCTGAAGGCGGAAACGGAAAGCCGTGCGGCGACGCTGAAACGCGAGCAGGCGGAAAAGTACCTCGCCGCCTCCGCGCGGTCCCTGGCGTCGAAGGAACTGGACCGGGATCGCTACCGGCAGGAAGCCGAAGCGAAGATCTCGTCCATCGCCGCGCTCGTTCAGGGAGCGCTGGGAGAAGTCTCGCTCGCCGAAAAGGAGCTCGCGGAACTCGATACGAAGATCTCGCAATTCGAACTGTCGAACGAAGTTCTGTCTCCGGCCGACGGCATCGTGCATCGCATCCTGTTCAATCGGGAGTTCGACTACGTCAAGCAGGACCAACCGCTGCTGGAGCTGATACCGGATACCGACGACCTGGCGGTCGAGTTGAACGTGCGCGGTCTCGACGTCCCCCTGGTCACGGTCGGGCGCCCGGTACGTCTGCAGTTCGAAGGGTTGCCTGCGATTCAGTTCTCCGGCTGGCGGGCGGCCTCGGTGAACGTCTTCGACGGCGAAGTCGCCGCGGTGGATCCCCAGCAGAACGTAGACGGCACGCTCCGCGTACTCGTGCGTCCGGTGTCCCTCGACGACTGGCCCAGCGAACCCTTTCTTCGTCGCGGCTCGCGCGTCAACGGATGGGTCATGCTCGATACGGTGCCGATCGGCTACGAGATCTGGCGCCAGATGAACGGCTTCCCGCCGAACATCCCTGCGGAGGAGCGAAAAAAGGAGAAAGAAGAGAAGCCGGTAAAGCCGAATTTACCGAAATGATCGGTCGTGCGCTCTCTTTCTCGTTGCTCGCCTGCGTTGCAGTCGGATGTCGGATGTCCGGCGCTCCGCTGGAACCCGACGCGGCGCTGCGCACATCGACGCCGGAACCTGCGACATCGATCGGCGCCCCCGAAACGCCGTCTGAGGCGGCCCCGCCTGAGCAAGTTCAGCCCGAGGTGCAGCTCGTCGCCGCCCAGGAGCCGCTTCCTCCTGGCGATGACCGAGGCGCTGGCGCGGGCGCGAGCGGAGGCGCCGCGGACCTGCTCCCTTCTCCGCAGGACCCCGCTGCCGCAGGAGCCGAAAAAGCGGCCCCCGTCGAGCGCGAGCTTCCGGAGTTCGCCGCTCCTGCCGGCGCCGTCGCGATGCCGTTCGGCCAGGAGCGACCGCTGGCGCTCGAAGACGTCCTCGTGTCGCTGGTGGAAACGTTTCCGCTGACCGAAGCGGCGCTCTGGAAGCGGGCGGTCTACGAGGGCAAGACTCTCGAAGCTCTCGGCGAGTGGGATACCAAGCTAAAGGGCGAGCATATCGCCCAGCCGCTCGGCTATTACGAAAACTACCAGTCGAAACTCGGCGTCGAGCAGCCCTGGAATCAGGGGGGCTACTCGGCGTTCCAGTACCGTGCGGGGCGAGGCGAGTTCGAGCCCTGGTACAAGGAACGACAGACCGACCAGGGAGGCGAATTCCAGGCCGCGGTCGGCGTCCCGCTCTGGCGGAATCGGTCGATCGACGAGTGGCGGGCGAAGCTCTGGACCGCTCGCGTCGACCGACAGGCCGTCGAGCCGGAGATCCAGTCGAAACTGCTCGACTATTCCCTGCAGGCGTCGTACGCCTACTGGACCTGGGTCGAAGCGGGGCAGCAGTACCTGATCCAGAAACGGCTGCTGGAACTGATTCGAATCCGTACGCTGCAGATCCAGGAGCGGTTCCGCCAGCAGGACGTCGCCGAAATCGATCTGATCGACAACGACCGGGGACTCGCCCGTCGGGAAGAAAAGCTGATCGCGTCCGAGCGCAAGTTGCAGGCCGCCGCGCTGAAGCTGTCGCTGTTCTTGCGAACCCCGGCCGGCGATCCGGTGATTCCTCCCATCGAGTGGCTTCCGCCCGCGTTCCCCGAATTGCCGCAACTCGACGGGACGCAGGCCGAGCGCGACGTGCAGTCGGCGCTGGTACAGCGGCCCGAACTCCGTGCGATCGCGCTCGATATCGAACGACAACGCATCGAACTGGCCCAGGGGGAGAACCTGACCCTGGCGGACGTTCAGGGAATCGTGGTCGCGTCGCAGGACGTAGGCAAGCGCGCGACTCCGAGCGGGGACAAGAAGCCCTTCGAACTCGAGGCAGGCCTCTCGGTCGAACTTCCCGTCCAGGCCCGTAAGGGGGCAGGCCGCATGCGGGCCGCCCGCGCCAGGATCATGGCGCTGGAGAGCGATCGGCAGTACGCCGAGGACTCGATCGCGGCTGAAGTGCGCGATGCCGTGTCCGCGATGGTCGCCGCTGCCGAACGGGCAGAGCGTGCCCAGCGAGCCCGCGACCGGAGCGCCCAACTGGTCGAACTGGAGCGCTTCTCCTTCGACAACGGAGACAGCACGCTGTTCACGGTCAATCTGCGCGAGCAGGACCTGATCGATTCCGAGACGGCGTTCTACGAAGCCCTGGGCGATTTCTTCCGGGCCGAGTCCGCCTATCGCGCCGCCCTCGGCGTCGACGCGCTCCGTCCGGGCGCGCCTTGATTGGCGAGTGGGTGGCGCTGGTTGACTCAACCAGCGTCCGCGCAGCGGATCGGAGGCCTCAGCGGCACGTCGGAATCCTCGCAGCCGGGTTCCGTCGAAGCGTTCTCTCGACGCAGAACGGCGATCTTGCGTCGTATTCGCTCGGGGGCCTCCGACGGGCTGCGCCCGCGCCGGTTGAGACAACCGGCGCCACCCTGTAGCGGTCGCCGTTTGCAATCCGCACGTTGCGATCGAAGGTCCGGCCGCCTACCTCTTGCGGCTGACGCCGCCCCGATTGCACAGCAATCGCGGCCACCCAGAAGCCCGGGCCACCCCTGATCGTGTACCTCGCCGAGACCGACGACGTATCGTGATTCGGCGCCGCCGGCGGGAAGATCGATCGCAGAACGGGGTCTTCCGCAAGCGGGCGGTCGGCCTACGCTACCTGATCGAACTTTCCCCTGATCAGGCCTTCTGACTGATCAGCCTTTCGCTCCGATCGCTGGCCGCCCGATGACGCCGTTGCGACTCGTGGGGGCCGCGCTCCTGTACTTCGCCCTGATCTTCGGCGCGAGTTACGCGCTAAGCGTCGTTCGTGCGGCCGCCGTGGCCCCGGAACTGGGACCGCGCAACGCTGAACTCGCGGAGGGGCCGGCCATGCTCGTGGCGATCCTCCTCGCGGCAGGGATCGTCAGCCGGATCTTCCGCCGACTGACCTGGAAGGAGCTCTTCGCCGCGGGAGTCGCCGCTGCGGCGTCGTTTCTGCTCGCCGAGGTCGCCGTCGGCCTCTCGTCGCGAGGGATGACCCCGCCTGAAATCCTGTTCCGGCGAGACTCGCTGACGGGCGCGCTCTACTACTTCCTGATCGGGCTCACCGCGGTCGCCCCGGCGCTCTTCGCGTTGCCGCGTTCCGTTCAGCCGGAGGAATCCCCGGTCGAGTGAACGATCCGCGCAATGAGGCGCCGACCGTTACAGCCGCTCCTCCGCGGATTGAGCCTGCGCTTCGGCGACGCCGGTCGCCTTCGGCAGCGGGAGAGCTTCTTCCGGCGATCCGAACAGCCCCGTCTGCAGGAAGCGGGTCGTCAGCTGCTTGACGCTCTTGTCATGCATGATGAAGGAGTGCAGCGCGGGCGTCGCGCGGAAGTCCGCGGCGCCGGGAAGCTTGGTCTCGTCGACGGAGACGATCAGATCGTCGTTGCCCGAGAGCAGCGGGTTGTAGCCCTGACCCCACTCGTTCGTGCCGGCGATGATTCCGAATTCGACGCCGTCGGGGATTTCGAGTTCGCGCTGCAGCTCGCTGGTCCAGCCGGCGATCTCCTTGCCGCTCTTCCCCCAGATCATGCCGAACAGCGGGTTCTTCGCGAAGAAGCCTGCGACCCGCGATCCCTGGTTCGGCGGCGCGATCATCACGATGCGCCCGATCTCCGGCTTCGTCGCGGTCGAAACGCCCGAAGCCCGGCGCGCCAGAAACCGCCGGACGACCAGATTCCCCATGCTGTGGCCGACGAAGTGGACCCGATCGACCTCGGGCATCCGTTCCAGCATCCGTTCGAGCGACGCGGCATGCGCGTCGATCGGTTCGCGACTGCTGGCGTAGCCGATGTTGATCGTTTCGAGACCCGTCTCTTCCTCGATCGTGCGGGCGAGCGAGGCCATGCTCCCCCGGGTCCGGCAGAGCCCATGCAGGCAGATCACGACCTCCCGCTCGTGCGGAGGAAGACCCTCGTCCGCGGCGATGCGATCAAGATGCGCGCGGCACGTTTTGAAGTCTCCGGAGACCAGTCGCTTTCCGGTGGGGGAGACCAGGCGATAGCTCTTGGTTTCCGAGTTCCGTTGAATGCGGTAGCCGGCCCGCTCCGATTCGTCGGACCAGAATTGCGATTCGCCCAGCGCGAAGTAGGCGACGCTCCAGTTCCAGGGGCGAGTCGCCTTCACGGCCTCCTCGCCGACCGAACCGGTCGCGTCCGATCCGCGAAGCGTCATCGGTTCCGTCTCCTGCTCCTGTCCGAACTCGGGCTCCTGCCCCTTCACGTCTCCGTGCTCCTGCACGACCTCAGGCGGCGTCGCCGCGTGCGTCGTCCGTCCAGGAACGAGCGAGGCGCACGCCGCTGCCGCAATTCCGATGATCGTCGATTCGATTCGCCGTCGCACGCCGTCTCTCCCGCTATTTTCGTTTCGAGTCGCTTCTGCATTCTTGCGACGAGGGCGGGATTCGGCCAATCGCCCGCCCGCGGCGCCTTGTCCATCCGCCGCCATGGATGGAACCACGCCGGTTGGTCCCGCGGTCGCGGCTGCGGATAATGCGACAGTTACGACCAAGAGCCGCGACGGCGCCGAACGCTTCGTCCTGTACCCGAAGATGGACGGTTCGCACAACGTCGCGGCGCCGCAGGAGCGTCTATGAAAGCGGTCTATCTCACTGCCGGGGCCGCCGGCATGTTCTGCGGAAGCTGCATGCACGACAACGCGCTCGCGGCTGCGCTGCAGCGGATCGGCGTCGACGCGATGCTCGTCCCGCTCTACACGCCGATAAGGACCGACGAGGGGAACGTCAGCATCGACCGCGTCTTCTTCAGCGGCGTCAGCGTTTTTCTGCAGCAGCGTGTCCCCCTGTTTCGGCATCTGCCCGCGTTCGTCGATCGGCTCCTCGAAAGTCCGGCGCTCCTCCGCTGGGCGACGTCGGGCTCGGCGACGATGAACTACCGGGATCTCGGCGCGCTCGCCGTCTCGATGCTGCAGGGGCGGCACGGCCATCAGCGGCGGGAGGTCGAGAAGCTAGCCGCGTGGCTCGGCGAAGAGTCTCCGGACGTCGTCTGCCTCTCCAACGTCCTGATCGCGGGGAGCGTCCCGGCGATCCGCGAGAAGCTCCCGCGGGCCGCGATCGTCGCGACGCTGCAGGGGGACGACGTCTTTCTGGACGAGCTTCCCGAGCCCTTTCAGTCCCGGTGCGTCGAAGAGATCCGCCGGCTCGTCAGCCACATCGACGGCTTCCTCGTCCATTCGGAGTTCTACGCCCGCAAGATGGGCGATCGCTTCGCCATTCCGCCGGACAAGCTGCACGTCGTCCCGCTGGGCCTCGATACGCGGGAACTTTCGGCCGTCGAACCCAGGCGGAATCTGTCCGCGCCGCCACGCAAGATCGGTTACCTCGCGCGGCTGGCGCCGGAGAAGGGCCTGCACCTGCTGGTCGACGCGTTCATTCGCCTTAAGCAGTTACCAGGCACGAACGACGTGGAACTTCACGTCGCAGGGTGGCTGGGCGACCACCGCAGGGACTACGCGAACGAGCAGTGGAAGAAGCTCGACGCCGCCGGTCTCGGCGGACTTTGGAAGTATCACGGGGAACTCGACCGGGCGGCGAAGGTGGAGTTCCTCCGTTCGCTGTCGCTCTTCTCCGTACCGGCGACTTTCGAAGAGCCGAAGGGGCTCTACGCGCTCGAGGCGATGGCGCTCGGTCTGCCGGTGGTGGTTCCGGACCACGGCGCCTTTCCCGAGATGCTCGCCCGGGTCGAAGGGGGCCGCCTGTTCGAGGCGAACGAACCGACCGCGCTGGCGAACGCCCTGCACGACGCGCTGGCGGACGAAGACCGTCTGCGGCGGTGGTCGGAAGAGGGACGACGCGGCGTGCTCGGACGTCTCAACGAGGCCGCGATGGCGGAGGAGACGCGGGCCCTGTTCGCGCGTCTCCTCGCGAAGCTGCGGGATCGGGCGATCGCTTCGCCCCCGGTTCCGGCGGAGAGCGCCTGAAGGAACGAGTTCCCTGGACCGGGTCGCTTCTCCGAGCGCCACGGCTGGCTCGTCCAGCCGTGCAGTTTCGCGTCGCCGTTCGGCACGGCTGGGCAAGCCAGCCATGGCACACAGGCCCGGCGTTATGCCTTCGGGGCGATCGTGCAGATCATTCGCTTCTGGTTCTGCTGCGGCGGCGACTCGAGCTTGCCGATGTCGGCGAGATCCTTGATGACCTCGTCCATCACGCGGCGGCCCTCTTCGATGTGCGCCAGCTCGCGTCCGCGGAAGACGACGGTTACCTGCACCTTGTCCTTGTGTTCCAGGAAGCCCTTGGCCTGCTTGACCTTGAATTCGATGTCATGGTCGCCGGTCTTGGGACGCAGGCGGATTTCCTTCAGCTTGGCCTGCGGCGCGTGGCGCTGCTTCTTCCCCTTTTCATATTTGTACTTGCCGTAATCCATGATCCGGCAAACGGGAGGCTTCGCCGTCGGCGAGACCTCGACCAGGTCGAGTTCCAGTTCGCGAGCACGAGTGAGAGCCGCAAGCGTGGCCATCACGCCCAGTTTCTGACCTTCTTCGCCGATCACCAGGATCGGGGTGATGCGGATCTGTTCGTTCACTCGAGTCTGTTGGCGGTCGATCTCAGGCGCCCTTTCGTGCAGAGGAATCGTGGCGTTCAGCCGCTCGCCGTGGAATATGGCGTCGCGCCGAACGCGAAAACAGCGGCGGAATCGCCGCACCGTACCGGCAAGTATGCCGCAATCGAATTCTATTCGTCAAGAAGAACGACTCCTCAAGACGGACGAATCCGAGTAACCCGTAAAGCGTAGCTCCTGGCGAGCGGAGGGTGTAAGCCCTCCGTGCCCGGGCCGATCGCAGACGCGAAAAACACGGAGGGCTCACGCCCTCCGCTCGCCAAAAGTCGAATCAGTACTCGTTCGCCGCCGCCGATTCGGTCGCCGGAGGTGCGGGAGCGGCGCTGAACGTCTGGCGGACGCGTTTCTCGGCCACTTCCTTCTTCAGGTGGGCGATCGCCGCGTCGAGCGGCATGGCGCCCAGATCTCCTTCGATGCGATCGCGAACCGAAACGGTGCCCGATTCGGCGTCCCGCGGGCCCACGACCAGCATGTAAGGAATCAGTTCGAGCTGCGCATCCCGGATCTTGGAACCCAGTTTTTCCGATCGGTAATCCGCCGAGACGCGGAAGCCCTCGGCGAACAGCGCGTTCTCGATTTCCTTCGCGTATTCGGTCGACTTCTCGCTGACCGGCAGGATGCGGACCTGTTCCGGCGCCAGCCACAGCGGGAACGCCCCCGCGAAGTGCTCGATCAGCACGCCCACGAACCGCTCGAACGATCCCAGCGGCGCGCGGTGAATCATCACCGGCTTCTCGGCGGAGTTGCTCGTTCCGGTGTATTCCAGGTCGAACCGGGCCGCGCTCGGCAGGTTGTAATCGAGCTGCACCGTGCCGAGCTGCCATTCCCGCCCGATGCAGTCGGTCACGACGAAGTCCGCCTTGGGACCGTAGAACGCCGCTTCGCCCTGCTCGGCGGTCGCGTGGATGCCGACGCTCTCGCAGACCTCGCGAATCGAACGCTCGGCGTTGTCCCACAGTTCGTCGCCGCCGACGTACTTGTCGCTCTTCGGATCGCGCAGACCGAGCCGCACGCGGTAGTTCTTCATCCCCAGGCAGTCGAGGACGAGCTGCGTCATCTCGATGCAGCCGCGGAACTCGTCGGCGACCTGGTCCGGGGTGCAGAAGATGTGGGCGTCGTCCTGGCAGAAGCCGCGGACGCGAGTCATGCCCGACAGTTCGCCCGACTGCTCGAAGCGATAGACCGACCCGAACTCCGCCAGCCGGAGCGGCAGATCGCGATAGGTCCGCGGCCGGGCCTTGTAGATCTGGAT
The DNA here is from genome assembly GCF_056501455.1 of Lignipirellula cremea. Taxonomy (NCBI): domain Bacteria; kingdom Pseudomonadati; phylum Planctomycetota; class Planctomycetia; order Pirellulales; family Pirellulaceae; genus Lignipirellula; species Lignipirellula cremea. The sequence goes on along the minus strand of NZ_CM151415.1, from coordinate 763,275 downwards.
GTGGTGCGGGCAGTTCATCGGCTTGAGCAGATAGCGCTCGTTCTGGTCCACCTCGATCGGCGGGAACTGGCTATCGGCGTAGTACGGATAATGCCCCGAGGTCTCGTACAGCTCGATCCGCCCGATGTTCGGCGTATAGACCGGCTGGTACCGACGCTTCTTCAACTCGTCCTTGATGAACGATTCGAGTTCGCCGCGGACGGTCGCCCCCTTCGGCATCCACAGGATCAACCCCGAACCGACCAGCGGGCTGATCGTGAACAGGTCGAGCCGTTTGCCCAGTTCGCGATGGTCGCGCTTCTTGGCTTCTTCGAGCCGCTCCAGATGCTCGTCGAGCGCTTTCTTGTCGAAGAAGGCCGTGCCGTACAGACGCTGCAACTGCTGACGGTTGGAATCGCCCTTCCAGTAGGCGCCCGCGACGCTGGTCAGCTTGAACGCGCCGATGCGTCCTGCCGAAGGGATGTGCGGTCCGCGGCAGAGGTCGATGAACTCCCCCTGGCGATAGAACGACAGACTCGGGTGCGAGGCCAGTTCGGTCTCGATATGCTCGACCTTGAACGACTGCCCCAGGCTCTCGCAGACGGCGAGAGCCTCCTCGCGACTGCGCTCCAGCCGTTCGAAGGGCTCGTCTTCGTCGACGATCTTCTGCATCTCCGCCTCGATCGCCGGGAAGTCGTCCTGGGTGATCGGAGTTTCGCAGTCGATGTCGTAGTAGTAGCCGCTGCCGGTGGTGGGACCGAACGCCAGCAGCACGCCGTCGTACAGCCGCATGACCGCGCGGGCCATCACGTGCGCGCAGGAGTGCCGCAGGACGCCGAGCGCTTCGGGATCCTTCTCGGTCAGCAGTCGCAGCGAGACCTCGCCCTCGGTCGGAAGCGTCTCGGTCAGGCCGACGATCTTGCCGTTCGCCTGCGCGGCGACGGCCGCCTTGGCCAGACGCGCGCCGATTTCCGCGGCGACGTCGCCGGCGGTGACGGGGCGGTCATAGGTCTTCCGATCGCCGTTCGGGAGCGATACGGTCAGCATACGGAGAGTTCCTTCGTTCAGCGGAAAAGCCGATCCCGAGCGCGCAATGCCTCGGACCTTTCGACCCTTCGCCCGCGTGATGGAAAGCGTCTAAGATAGGAAAGCTTCAGGGTTTCGGACAGGGCGGAGCCGCTGGCCGCACGGTGCAGTTCGGCTGCTAGCCCGGGTGGCGCTGGTTGCCCCAACCAGCGCGGGCGCAGCCCGTCGGAGGCCTCAGGACCGATCCCACGCGACGTTCGCGATTCGATTTCGAGGACGACAGGAATGGGTGACCGAACCCGTCGGTTCACGTCGATCCCGAGGCCTCCGATCCGCTTCGCGGACGCCGGTTGAGACAACCGGCGCCACCCAGATTCTTCCGCCAAGATAAAGACGCGCCTCAGACGATGCGGTTCGACCAGATCGCCTGCCCTATCTTCGACGAAGTCCTGTCGCCGGCTTTGGTCGTCGATTACGAAACCGTCGTCGCGAACGTCGAAAAGACGATTCAGATCGCCGGACGACCCGAGCGGCTGCGTCCGCACTGCAAAACGCACAAAACGCTGGAAGTGACGCGGCTGTACGTCGAACGGGGCGTTCTCGCCCACAAAGCGGCCACGATCGCCGAGTGCGAGGCGCTCGCCGACGCCGGCGCGGGGGACGTGCTGCTCGCCTATCCGCTGGTCGGGCCGAACGCGAATCGGATGCTCGACCTGCGGGAGCGTCATCCCGGCGTGCGGTTCTCGGCGCTCGTCGATTCGGCGGAGAACCTGGCCTTCGTCGAAGCGGCGGCAAGAAAACGAAACGCGACGATCGACCTGTTCCTGGACGTCGAGACGGGGCTCGGCCGCACCGGCGCGCCGCTCGACGAACGAGGGTCGGATCTGTACGCTCTTATGGATCGGAGCGACGCCGTTCGGGCACGCGGACTCCACGTTTATGACGGTCATCGTCGCGAAGCGGACGTAACGCAACGAACCGTCGAAGTCTCGAAGTTGCGGGACCGAATCGGAGCCTTCCGCGACGGACTGGTTCGCGCGGGACACGCCGTCGAAGAGCTCGTCGTCGGCGGGACGGGTTCCTTCCCGGTCTGGGCGACCTTCGACGATCCGGCGTTGCGGCTCAGCCCCGGGACGACGTCATTCTGGGACGAAGGCTACCGCCGAACCTTTCCCGACCTGCCGTTCGAGCCCGCGGCAGCGATCTTCACTCGGGCGATCAGTCGGCCCTCTCCGACGCGGCTGACGTTCGATGCGGGAAGCAAGTCCGTCGCCAGCGATCCGCCGATGGAGAAACGGCTGTTCTTCCCCGCCTTTCCCGATGCGACCATCGCGATGCAGAACGAGGAACATCTCGTGCTCGAGCGACCCGTCGGATTCGATCTGGCGATCGGGCAGGGGATCTTCGGCATTCCCTGGCACATCTGCCCCAGTTCAGCGCTCCACCGGGAGATGGTCGTCGTCAGGAACGGACAGATCGACTCGCCCTGGAAAGTGATCGCCCGCGATCGGCGGCTGACAGTCTGAGGCGTCTTGCGAACGAGTCATGACGCAGTCCTTCGAACTTCCCGAGGAAGCGACTTCCCAGGCGCCGGCTCATCGCCGGTTCGCGCTGGAAGTTCTCGGCGTGGGACTCTTCGTCAGCGCGTACGTCCATGCGGCGGCTGCGCCCGCGCTTTACTATGTCGCCACGAACGAATCGGTCCGCCTGTTCGCTCTCCCGCGCGATCGGGCGAGCATCGAACTGACGCTGGCGTTCGCGTCGAAAGCGAGCGAGCCGAGCGCGGAGGTCGTCGTTCGTCCGCAGAAACTGACCGAGTCGCTGCTGCGCGAAGAGAGCGACTCCGAAGAGGACGCGGCCGAGTCGCACGATCTGCTCACCGCCGCCCCCGTGAACGTGAGCCGTACGATCGCGGCGCCAACCGTCGTCCTTTCGGAGAAGGGCGAGCCGACGAAGCTCGCCCCGCCGGGCGAGTCTCCCTCGGCGAAGCAGCCCGCCGTGCGTCCGCTCGCCCGGCGACAGGATTCGACCGCGCCGCGCGCGGCGGAGCGAGTCGCCGACGCCTACCGTACGGCCCGATCGCATGCGGTCGACTCGCCCTCGCAGATCGCGTCCGAAGTTCGGCTCGGCGCCGAAGCCGAGGCTCTGCCGCAACTGGTGCGCAACCCGCCGCCGGTCTATCCGACCGCCGCGCTGGAGCAGGGCCTCGAGGGGCGGACCATCGTGCGAGCGAAGGTGAGCCGCACGGGGACCGTCCTCACGACGGCGATCGCCCAGAGCAGCGGCTCCGCGCTGCTGGATGCTGCCGCGGAAGAAGCGGTTCGGCGCTGGACGTTTCAGCCCGCGCTGCGGTTCGGCCTGGCGGTCGAGATGGAGGTCGGCGTGCCGGTCGTCTTCTCCATCCGGGAAGCGCTTCAGGAGGCGCGCGACGCTGCGGATTCTGCCGATCGTGACGCTTCGCCGGATGGCGCGGCCAAGTAGTCCGCTTCCCTCCGATCGTTACCACCCGCACGCGCGGCGCGACCCGACTGAGCCAGTCACTGTGCGGAAGCCATCCGAGACCGCTTGAACGTCCGTAACCGACGCAGCGTCAGAGACTTAGATCGCCCTGGATCCGATTGTTAAGATTTGCATCAGATTAACGCGCATTTCCCGCAACGTCCGAAAAGAGGGAGGGATCGGCGTCAGCCGAACGAGCCTCTCTTTCGGTCGGAGCGGTACAGGTGCGTCAATCGTTCATGCGTTCGTCGCTGGTCTGCGCGTTCTCGGCGTCGTCGCTGATCGCCGCTGCGGTTCAGGGACAGTCGTTTCCGTACTACGGACCGAGCGCCTTCGTCAGCCAGTCGGCGGCGGAAGACTCCGTTCTGTCGCCGCCTGTGCCTCCGACCGGGAACGCATCGCAGGACGGCTCGCTCGATACCGATCTCGAAGAGCGACTCAAAGCGCTGGAGGAATTGGAGAAGCGCTTCGGTTCGCTCGAAGAAGACTGGAGCGAGTTCCAGGACGCCCAGAAGGAAAAGAAGGAGGCGGACGCTGAAAAGCCCACGATGAAGATCAACGGGCGCATTCAGCTCGATTATTGGAACTTCCACGACAACAGCGAAGGAATCGGGTTCTTCGAACATAGCGATCCGACGGCCGCGAACTACGGCACGGATCCGGAGGATCGCATCGCCTTCCGACGAGTTCGATTGGAGATCTCCGGAACGATCCCGCAGGATCTCTTCTATCGCATGCAGATCGAATTCAACAATCCGTCAGAGCCTGAGTTCAAGGACGTTTACCTGGGCTTCGACAATCTGGCGTTCAACCAGAAGTTGCTGGTAGGCCTACAGAAGCGTCCGTTGTCGCTCGATCAGTGGAACAGCAGCCGATACAACGTCTTCATGGAGCGACCGACGATCGCTGACGGCGACGACGAAGACGCTCGACGTCTGGGCGCCTGCATGTGGGGCGTATCCGACCAGCAGACTTGGGTCTGGCAGTACGGGCTCTTCACGCTCGAAAATCCGCAAGACGACGGACGCGTCATCGGAGACTCGATGCAGCTCTCCGGAAATGGCCGGCTGGGGAACACCTTCCTCTGGGCATGCGAAGGGCGCCAGTACGCGTACTTCGGCTCTTCGATCATGGTGGCGCATCCGGACGGCGACGCTACGGACGCCGATACCAACGAAAACGAGGCGAGATTTCGAGCTCGTCCTGAGGCCCGCTCGGACAGCCGCTGGGTCGATACCGGCAGAATCGCCGGCGCCGAATGGTATGAAATCGCTGGACTGGAGGCCGTCTATAACGAAGGCCCTCTACAGGTCGTCGGCGAGTGGATGACGAATTGGGTCCAGCGCAACGACGTCGTCGCCGGCGCTCCGGAAGATCTGCGATTCCACGGCGGATACGTTTACGTTTCCTATACCCTCACCGGCGAACACATTCCGTGGGATCGGGATACCGCGCAACTGGGTCGCCTGGAACCGTTCAACCCCTGGACCCCCTGGAAACCCTGCGAACGCAGAGGCTGGGGAGCGTGGAACGTCGGCGCTCGCTATTCGTACATCGATCTGACGGACGAGGATATCCTCGGCGGAACCGAACAGAACGCGACGCTGGCGCTCAACTGGCACTGGACTGCCCACGCCAAGCTGCAGTACGACCTCGGCTACGGCGAGATCTACGATCGCGAGCCGGTCGCCGGCTTCACCTCCGGAAACTTCTGGACCAGCGGCCTTCGCTTCGCGTGCGACTTCTAGTTAGCTGGCGACGGGGAGGAGACCTTCTACAATGCGACGCTTCGTCGTCAGGCTCTCCCTCGCTCGCTAGAGTTCGCATTCATGAGTTCGCTGAAGGGGCAACAGGTCGTCGTCACGGGCGGCGGTACCGGGATCGGACTCGGCATCGCCGAAGCGTTCTGCAAGGCCGGCGCGAAGGTCTGCATCGCGGGGCGCCGGGCCGACGTGCTCGAGCAGGCGCTCGCCAAGCTCGGGCAGGCGCTGGCCGGGCTGAACGACTGCGGCGAGGCGGCCTGCGGCATTCTCGACGTCGCCGACCGGGCGGCGACCGAACGCTTCTTTCGCGAACGCGAGGCCGAGGGGCCGATCGAAATCCTGGCGATGTGCGCCGGGATCAACATCAAGCAGCGTTCCATGACGGAGATGGACCCCGCGGAGTGGGATCGCGTGATGGCGATCAACGCGACAGGTCCCTACAACTGCCTGCATGCCGTACTGCCCCCCATGCTGCAGCGTAAGCGGGGGCTGATCGTCAACGTCTCGTCGATCGCCGGCAAACGGGCGCTCGAACTGGGCGGCATCGCCTACTGCGCGTCGAAGTTCGCCGCGACCGCGCTCGGCACGTCGGTCGGCAACGAGCTCGCTCCCCGGGGCATCCGCATCACCAACGTCTACCCGGGCGAGGTCGATACGCCGCTGCTCGAACAGCGCCCCGCGCCGGTCAGCGAAGAGCGCCGCGCCTCGATGCTGCTCCCCTCCGACGTCGCGGACCTGGTGGTCGCGATCGCGTCGCTGCCTCCCCGCGCGCACGTGCCCGAGATCTTCGTTAAGCCGCTGGTGCAGCACTACGTGTGATCGACGACGCACGGCCTTCGGAACGATCCCTCGTTTCGCCGTGCTGTCCTTGCCGCTGATCGAAGCGAGACGATCAGCGCAAACCTCGAAGGGGCTTCCCATGACGTGCATGAACCGGCGAACGTTCAACGTCGCAGCGCTCTCGGCGGCGATGCTCGGCGGGCAGGCCGTGGGCGATGAAAAGGCGATCGCGAGAACGGTCCATCTCACCTTCGACGACGGGCCGCATCCCGCGCACACCAGGACGATTCTCGACGTGCTCAAGGCGGCCGGCGCCCGGGCGACCTTCTTCGTTCTCGGCGCCAACGTCCGACGGCATGGCGTCGACCTGCTGAAGCGAGCCGTCGACGAGGGTCATTGCATCGGCAATCACACCTACTCGCACCAGGACCTCACGAAACTGAAGCCGGATCAGGTTCGCGAGGAAATTTCCGAGTGCGAAGGCCTGATTGAAGACTTCTTGCCCGAGAGGAAGCTCTTCCGCCCGCCCTACGGAGCGACGAGCCGTGCGGTCGAAGCGATCGCCGAGGAGCTGGGATACGAGTCCATTCTGTGGAACGTCGACACCGTCGATTGGAACGACGAGTATCAGCCGGACCGGTGGGTTCGGCACGGCCTCGATCAGATCCGAAACAAGGAGCGGAGCGTCGTACTGGCGCACGACATCCATCGAACGACCGCCGAACATTTCGGCAAGTTCGTCGAAGGAATTCAGGCATTGCCGGGGACGACCTTCGCGGATTGCGGTTCGCTCTGATCGCGATGAGCTACGGCTTCGCCGTCAACCACTGCACGGCCTTATCGAGCAGGCGCTGGAAGTTCGGATCGTCGAAGTCGGTCTGCACGCCGAGCGACGTGTAGAACATCCGCCCGCCGCGAAACTCGTGCGTCCACGCGACGGGGTAGGTCTCGTCGCCCGTGCGACCGTCGAGCAGGACCGTCGCCTTCTCCGAGAGTTCGCCCTGCTTGTAGAGCTTGCTCGAAGCGAAGGGCTTGACCCCTTCGAGCAGCGGACTCTCTTTCGCCGATTCGCGGATCGTGACTTCGACGGGCAGATCGCCGAGGTGGTTCTGATAGGCGCCGCCGAAGACCTGGCCGTCGAGCAGGGCGTTCGTCTCGTTGTCGAACGCGTGGCTGGCCGTTCGCATACCGAGGATCGGCTTTCCCGCTTCCCAGCGCGCGGCGATCTTCGCCAGCGGTTCGGGCTTCAACTTCAGGCGCCTCGCGAACAGCACGACCAGATCGGCCTTCGCGACCTCGTCCAGGTTCGGCAGATCCTCGTCGCCGTCCTCGCCGATCGAGAACGTGAAGCGGACATCCCCCTGCGCCGCGTACGCCTTCGCCCAACGCTGGAGCGAGGCCGGCGCCTCGTATTCCTTGCACGCCGCGATGACGTGAATGTGTAGCGGCGGGGCAAGGATGATCGCTTCCTGCTGCGCCTGCGCGGCAGCGCCGACGACGGACAGAAGAGCGCTCCATACGAACAGCGCGAAGAGAGTCCGACGGGAGAGGCGTCCGGCGCCGCGGGTCGAAGAGGCCATCGTTGCGTTCCCTGGAAGAGTCGCCGCGCTGACGGATCGCGACGAGCGATCAGCGCGGACTCCATGGTAATCGAACGCTCACGCGGTCCGGGCGCCGCAGCGGGGGCAGCCCGGTTTCGCCGACGGCACGAGTTCGCCGCACGCTCCGCAACGGACCGCGTCCGCGACGAGCGGATCCGACGACCGATTTCGCATCGACGCGATCGCCAGAACGACGCCGAACGCGGCCAGCATCAATCCCACGATCACGACCGCCCCGATGCCGAGCGGTAGGACCCAGGCCTGAAAAGCTTCGGCAGGTGTCTGCATGGCTTCTCCTACTGATTCATCTATCGCATCTTCTCCGGGTGCCACTGGCTCCGCCAGTGCTTTTCCGGAGGCCGGATCGCTCATATTGGACGACGATTCAAGCTTCGGCACTGGCAGAGCCAGTGGCACCCAACGCCGTGCGGAAGAGGGCTCGGGGCGGGTCGGTAAGGCATTGCTCTAGGAAGAGTTGGGGCCTCCGGTCATCATCGGTTCCGCTTAAAGTTCCGATCCGATCGAGAGGCCCCAACATGATTGCATCGTATCCCGAGCGACTGGCCGCGGCGATGCGCGAGGTCCTGCCTGTGCGGCTTTTTCAGCGTTGATCGTGCATGGCGGCTCGGTCTGGACGCCGCATCGTCTGGTCTGGTCGGGCCTGTTCATGGCCTGGGCCGAGCCGAAGGAAGCGGTCGAGCGCTTTCGCGTCGTCGAAACGTTTCTGCGCACGATCCGTCCCGCCTGGCGAAAGGCGAACTCGTACAACGCCTGGATGGACGCCCTGGCTCGTGAAAGGGAGCGTCTCGTGCCTCGCGTCGTCGCCCGCTTGCGCGAGGTCATGCTCGGGATTTCGGACGAAGCAGGCGCTTCGCGAGCCGGTCGTCGGCAGAAACGCTGGGAGCCTTTCGCGGTCGACGGCAGTCGACTCGCCTGTCCTCGCACGCCGGCCAACCAGCGGGCGCTGGGCGACGTCGGAAAGCCCGACGGCATGCCGCAGATGTCGCTGACGGTTCTTTATCATCTGCGGCTGGGACTTCCCTGGGCGTTTCGCACGGGACCGGGGACGGCGGGCGAACGGACGCATCTGCTCGACATGGTCGACGAACTCCCCGGCGATGCGCTCGTCGTCGCCGACGCCGGCTTCGTCGGCTACGACCTCTGCGCCGCGCTGCTGGCGAAGGGACGCCATTTCCTGATGCGGGTCGGCGGCAACGTGCGACTGATCGACGGCCTGCGTTATCCGGGCGACGTTCCCGGTCGCACGGTCTATCTCTGGCCTGCCGACAAGCAGGACGCCGGCCTGCCGCCGATCGAGTTGCGTCTGATCGTCGTTCGGAAGCCGGGCAAGCTTCCGATTTATCTCGTGACGAGCGTGCCGGACGACGACCGGGTGTCGGACGCCGAGGCCGAAGCGTTCTACGACCGGCGCTGGGGCGTGGAGGTCTTCTATCGCACGACGAAGCAGACGCTCGAGCGTCGCACGCTGCGCAGCCGCACGCCGTCGCGATGCGAACTGGAACTGACGTGGTGCGTGCTGGGGGTCTGGCTGCTGGGGCTGATGGCGGCCCGCGATCTGTCCGCTGCCGGCGACGATCCCGCGGAAGTCTCTTACGCCGCGGCGATGCAGGTCGTGCGACGCACGTTTCGGGCAGGCTCGCCGCCGAGGAAGCACAAGGCCGCTCCGCCTCGAAGAGCCTGTCGCGATCGCCGAAGCTGCGCGGGCGTCTTCGCCGACTGCAAGAAGGACCGGTACGTCCGGCTGCGCCCGAAAGCGACGCGACCCTACCCGCGAAAGAAACGTCACCGCCCTCCTCAGCCGCCTGGAATCCAGCCGCCCAGCGCGAGACAACTTCAACTGGCCACGCGACTAAAGCCGCTCCGCCTACTCATCTGACGCACGGCGTTGAGTGGCACCCGAAGCGCTCCATTCAACCTGACATCGGCAGATGGGCGGACCGCTAGTTTCGCGCGAGAGCGAAGAACGGCGTCGTCAGGAAACGCGGACGCCGCACGCCGGACAGTTTCGCTTCGCCAGCGGAACGAGGGCCCCGCACTGCGGGCAAGGCGCCGCGTCAGCGTTCGTCTCTGGTGCGTACGATCGACGGGCCGACACGGCTGCTGCGACGACGACGAGCAGCGCCCCGACGACCAGCACGACGACGAAGGCGACTAACAAGAGTCCGGCGAAGCTGACGCCCATGATGGGTTCCTGCAAAGCTATCCTGCCTCCGGATTCAGCCGACCGCGACGCCGCAGGCGGGGCACGACCGCTTTCCTGACGGAACGAACGCCTTACACTTCGGACAGGGGAACGCGCCGGGCGAGCCGACGATCGCGTCGCTTCGTCGCGAGGCGGTGGCGAGGACGACGACGACGACGACTCCGGCTGCCAGACCGAACAGAATCAGCAGCAGGATCAGGATCTCTATTACGCCGATTGCGAACATGCTTCGCCCCTTCTGTGCAGTAGTCTGCTTCAGGTCGCAGGCGACCGTTCGAGACTTTCACGAAACTTCCTGCCGGAAACCATTCGCGACGCCGCCCCGTTTCTTGCTACGTTTGCCGGGAAAACGATGAAGCCAACCGTTCTTTGCGTCGGAAACTGCGGTTTCGACCAGTCGTCGCTGAACTCCTACCTGCTGTCGCGGTTCGACGCGACCGTGCTGACGGCGGATCGGGCCGCCGACGCGGACGCGGCGCTGGCCAAGCGGGAGGTCGATCTGATTCTGGTGAACCGGGTCTTCGATCGCGACGGCGGCTCGGGCATCGACTGGATCCGGCGCCATTTCGGCAAGAACCGTCCGGACGCCGCAGCGAGGCCGATGCAGGCCCTGCTGATCAGCGGCTACGAAGACGCCCAGCAGGAAGCGGTGAAAGCGGGCGCCATGCCCGGCTTCGGCAAGAGCGATCTCAGGACGAACCTTCCCGGCGAGCGGATCGCCGCGGCCCTGGAACTGCTGGCCGCGGAGGAGCAGGCGTCCGCCCGCGGCACGGACTCGGCGAAGGACAAGGCCTGATCGACAGCAGGCGGTAGTGGCTGATTCGAACGCGTCGTTGGATCAGACTAAGCGTCGCGTTATGCCGAAGTCGAACAGACCGATCGTCAAAGCCGTGGGGATTGGAGCGGTGGTCGCTTCTCTCGTCGCAATCATGACGTTCGCGTTCTGGTACACGATGCCATTCTGGATCGACTTCTGACGCTCAAGGGCGTCCCGCCGACTAGCGATGAAGCCGCAAGACGAAGACGGCCGGACCTTGCGTCGAGTCCGTCGCCATTCCTTGAACATCAGGTCGATTCCTCTTGTCGCCTTCGGCGACCCCGATTGCAAAGCAATCGCGGCCACCCGGAGTAGACTCGCAAACCGCAAGCGGGTTCTGCCGGCGGCTGCTCCTGGGACTATCGCTATTTCCCGGCGAAGGCGACTGCCGCGTAGATGAGCCCGGCCACGACCAGTCCGATCGCGGCGCCGATCGCGGCCTGGATCATCACGCCGGCGATCGAGTCGGGAGCCGGGCTGACGAGCCCCGTCGCCATGATCAGCATGTAGATGATGAACGCGAAGTTGAAGCCGACGAGCGGGAGCTTGAAGCGTTCCATCGTTGTCTGATCCGGGGTGCGTCGATCGAGAGACCGGTCGAGAAGGGACCAGTCTTCGCGGGCTGGCTGGCTCTATGATTCCCGCCCGCCTCGCGAGCCACAAGTACCGCTCGCGAAAGATTCGTCCGCGCAGGCGACGGGGTTCCGACGGTCGTTCGCGTCAGGCGATCGGGTCGCTCAACTTCCCGCCGGAGCGGCTTCGTCAGCCGGCGCATCCGACGCGGGAGCGGGACTTTCCGCGGCCGGCGCCGCAGGCGATTCCGGCGCGGCAGGCGTTTCGGTCGCCGCCTCGCCGGCTTCGAACTTCATGCTGGCGAGCACGGCGTAACCGGCGTCGCGGTACTGCGGCAGCGGGCTCTCCCCCTGCGTGACGACGGCGGCCTGCAGCGTGACCGTGAAGAGTTGTCCCTGCTGGACCGTCTTCAGGACCTGCTCCTCGAGCGACGTCGAACGGGCCTTCGCCTCGGTCACGTAGCGAACGCAGGGGACGCCGCCGATGATCAGCGGCTTGGGCGATTCGAGCGGATTCGAGACCGTCGCGGCGACCTGCTGCGCGAACTGTCCGACGTTCGCTTCGGTCGTGTCGGGCGTGCCCACGGGGGCAGGCTCGGCGGTCACCAAGATCCGCGGGAATTCCTCGCCCAGTTCCTTCGCGAACCAGACCACGTATTCCTGTCGACGCGTCGGCAGGACCCATCCCTTCGGCGCCGACACGGTCAGCTTCGCGGTTCCCGCCTTGAGATTCGGCAATTCGCGTTCGGTCGAGAGGTCGTACCCCTCGCCGTTCACGATCCGCTTGACCTCGTCGGTCGATTCCGCGGCGACCGGCGCTTCGCTCGGAGGAGCTTCGCCAGTCGGCGTTTCGCCGGAGATCGAAGGAGCGGGAGCGCTCGGCCCGGGCGATTCAGTTCCGCCGCAACCGACGACCAGCGACGTCAGCGCGATCGCGGACGACAGCGCGAGAACCCGGGGGACCGATGAACGCAGACCGGCAGAGAGAAGCATGACCGATCGACTTTCTGAAAGAGGCGAACCGGAGAGCCTCGTCGGCGGACACGGAGGTCGCCGCGACTCCGCAAAGTCTTGCGGAGGCGAAACGTCCGAAAGGAGGCAGGATGCCGACTTTTCGGACAGACGCTAAATCCTCGATGGGCGCCGAACTCCGCTCGGGAACGCTACGCCGTCATTCGGCGATCTCTTCCTTCACCCGCAGGACGAAGTGGGGCGTCTTCTTGGAGAGATCTTCGGCCTTTTCCTTCGCGGCGGCCTCGTCGGCGTAGTCGTAAGTCGCGACCCGCTTCATCGACTGGTTGTAGATCGCCCAGAAGACCTTGTAGCGGATGATCGGCGCGACTTTCGTGCGCTTCTTCCGCGGCGTCGTCGACGCCTTCCGCTTCTTCTTCGGCGCCGCGACGGCAGCCGATTCTTCAGTCTGAATCTGCTCCTTGACCTTCTCGCGATTGACCGTTTTCCGTGCCATGCCGACTTCGTGGAGCGCTAGAGGACGCCGGCGTTAAAAGAACCGGCGGTCGACCGTAAGCCGGCCAATATAAACAATTTCGGAAGAATTGACCAGCTACCGCCCGGCGGGGGCGTTTCATGGGCAATCGCGAACGTCTCGGCAGCCTCCGTCATCGAAAACGATGGCAGCGCCGGCGCCTGGAGCGAAAGCGCCGGCGTCGCTCGCCCGAGGCCTTCACCCCCCCCGTTTATCCGGGGTTCTCGTCGGACGCAGCATCAGGAACGGCTTCGGGGGGTTCGACGGCGGAGCGTTCGTCGTTCTTCTTCTGGCGGTAGTCGGCCCGCTGGGCGGCGTAGGCGGCGGCGTCCGGGAACTCGGCATCTTCGCCGGCGGCGTAAGCGTCGAACAGCTTCTGCAAAAAGGGCCGGCACCACCCGCATCCCGTCCCGGCGCCGAAGCATTCCGAAATCTGCGAGACCCGCCGGGGTCGCTCGACGCGGAGGAAGTTTTCGACCTTCCGCCGGGTGACGTGAAAACAGAGGCAAAGTTCGTCGTCGCGGTCGCGCATCGTCTTCCGTTCGTCAGTCGCCGTTCGCGGCGTCCTCGCAGGTCGCCAGTTCGATCGCGGTCCGGCAGGCCAGGGCGTAATCGGCCAGATCGACCCGCTCGTCGACCGTGTGAATCGATCGTTGCCCGCAGCCGAGCGTCACCGTCGGAATGCCGTGGGCGTTGAGCCAGTTGGCGTCGAGACCGCCGTTGGAGATCGCCAGTTCGGGCGCGCTCCCCAGTCGTTCGAGCGCCTGCTGCGCCATCGCGACGCAGCGGCTGTGCGGGTCGATGGCGAACGATTCATAATCGAGCCGCCCCTCGAATTCCGCCCGGGCGCATTCGCCCCGGATATTGGTCGTCTGCACGCAGGCGCCGAGGAAGGCCTCTTCGATTTCCGAGACGATCGTCCGGCGAAAGGCGGGGTCGTGACTGCGGGCTTCGGCGCGCAGCGAGACGCGGTCGGTCACGACGTTCGTCGCCTGCCCGCCGTTGAAGACGCCGACGTTGCTCGTGCCGGTGCGACCTTCCTTTTCGACCTTTCCCAGCCATCCTCGCGCTGCGAGATCGGCGATCGCCCGCGACGCGGCGACGATGGCGCTGACCCCTTCTTCCGGCGCTCCGCCCGCGTGACTGGCGCGACCGAAGACCTCGATGGAGAGGCGATAGCCCCCCGTCGCGCCGATCGTCAGCTTCGCCGGGGATCCGCCGTCGAAGTTGAAACCGAACGCCGGATGCCCCAGATCCTCCACCCGGACGCAGCGGGCGCCGTGCAGTCCGACCTCCTCCTGCACGAAGAAGCAGAACGTCGTCGGCGGATGGGGCGCCCCCCGGGCGACCAGCGCGGCGAGCGTTTCCAGCAACACCCCGACGCCGGTCCGGTTATCCCCCCCGAGACCAGTCTCGGGATCTTCGGAGGTGATCTGACCCTCCTCGACGACTGGCTTCGCTCCGACGCAGATCGGGACCGTGTCCATGTGGGCGGTGAAGAGCCGCCGGGGGCCGGGGCGCGTCCCGGGGAGTCGCACGATCAGATTCCCGGCGTCGCCGCGGATCGCGGTCCGCTCGCAGGCGTCGTCCTCGAAGACGCACTCGTTCGGCACGCCGATCCCGATCAGCGCCGCCCGGACATAGTCGGCGACGAGCCGCTCCTGCCCGCTTTTCCCGGGCAGAGCCAGTAATTCCAGAAGCGTCCCGACGTTCATTCCGTTCGATGGCTTAGAGGGTCGAACCGCCAGTCGCCGAACGCGTCGCGGACGGGGCGGTCGCGGAAGGGCGGCCCTAGTCGCGGCCGGCGGCGGATCTCACAATACGGGGAATCGCCCGCACGTCGACCCGACGAGAGGATTTCCGCTTGCGTTTCTTTCTGGCCGGCATCATGCAGGGGTCGCATTTCGGCGACGCCATGCATACTCAATCGTATCGCACGCGGCTGACCGAGGCTCTCGCGGCGGCGTTTCCGCAGGCGGAGATCTACGATCCGTTCGCGGGCCACTCCGATTCGCTCTCCTACAGCGCGGAGGCCGCCCGGGGCGTCTTCCTGCGGCACAACGAGATGTGCGGCGAAGTCGACGTCGTCGTCGCTTACATCCCGGAAGCCTCCATGGGGACGGCGATCGAAATGTGGGAAGCGTTCCGCAACGGTCGCGTCGTCCTCTGCATCAGTCCGCTGTCGAAGAACTGGGTCGTGAAGTTTTGCAGTCACGCGCGGTGGGACGACCTCGACCAGTTCTGCGACGACGTCGCGTCCGGCCTCGCCGCCGAACGGATCGCGGGAATCGTCGCAGCGCGCGAATCGAGCACGGCGTCTTGATCACGTAGGGTGGTTCATTGACCCACCATCCATCGTCAGAGCGCCTCAACCGCACAAGCGAAAAACGAAGGTGGGTCAATGACCCACCCTACGAAGAAAGAACGCTCGAACGCATATGCCAGCCTGGTTTTCCTTACCCGAATCCGAACGCGTCGCCTGGCTCGTCGAGCATGGCCAGCCGAAGTTCCGCGAGAAGCAGATCCGCAAGTGGATTCTGCAGAAGCGCGCGGATTCCTTCGCGGCGATGACCGACCTGCCGCAGAAGCTGCGCGACGAACTGGCGGCGAACTTCGTCGTCCTGTCGTCGAGCGTGGCGCTCCACAAGAAGGCCGCCGACGGTACGGAGAAGCTGCTGGTCGAGATGTCTGACGGCAAGCGGATCGAGTGCGTCCTGATCCGCGAGGGCGACCGCCGCACGATCTGCATCAGCACGCAGGTCGGCTGCGCAATGGGCTGCGTCTTCTGCGCCAGCGGACTGAACGGCGTCGAGCGAAACCTCTCCACCGACGAGATCGTCGAGGAGGCTTTGCACCTGCAACGGCTCCTGCCCGAGGACGAACGGCTGAGCCACATCGTCGTGATGGGGATGGGCGAACCCCTCGCGAACCTAGACCGGTTGCTGCCGGCGCTCGACGTCGCCAGCTCGCCAGACGGACTGGGCATCAGCGCCAGGCGGATCACGATCTCGACCGTCGGCCTTCCGGCCGCCATGCGACGGCTGGTCGATCGCGGCGCGAGGTACCACCTGGCCGTGTCGCTCCACGCCCCGAACGACGAGATTCGCGATCGCCTGGTTCCGGTGAACGACAAGATCGGGATGGACGCCGTGCTGGCGGAAGCCGATCGCTACTACGAGGAATCGGGTCGCCGGCTCACGTTCGAGTACGTCCTGCTGGGCGGTCTGAACGACGCGCCCGAGCATGCCGAGGAACTGGCCAGGCGGCTCCGCGGGAAGACGGCGCTCGTGAACGTGATTCCCTACAACGCGGTCGCGGGTCTGCCCTACAAGACGCCCTCCGGCAATTCGACCCACCGCTTTTGCCGGATTCTGACCGACGCGGGGATCAACGTTCAGGTCCGCGAGCGGAAGGGGGACGAGATCGACGCCGCCTGCGGCCAGCTCCGCCGGGAGCAGGAAAAGCCGCTCGTTTCGCTGGAATCGAGCGATCTTTCGTAGGGTGGGTCATTGACCCACCTGTCGCTCGACGACTGGTTCGACGAGATCCTGTTCGCGGCGATCTGCCGAACGCCAACGCGACTCGCTATTCCGGAAAAAGGTGGGTCAGCGACCCGCCCTACGAAAAAACCAGTCGAGATTCGCCGAATTTTCGCGCTTCCGAAAGAGCCGTTCGACTCGACATCGGTCGCGGCGCTTGCAAAAATGAATCAGTCATCGAGCGTGCGCGACTCGCTCATTCGGACGATTCGTCCCCCCGTCGCGCCCGTTCGCTCTTCTCTGGGAGGCTCCGCTGTGCCCCATTCGCGATCTCGGACCGGACGATCCGCCTTTACGCTCGTCGAGCTGCTGGTGGTGATCTCCATCATCGGCGTTCTGATGGCCCTGTTGCTGCCGGCGGTGAACGCCGCGCGGATGGCCGCGCTCCGGGCGACCTGCCAGGCCCGGCTGGGTCAGTTGGCGCAAGGGACGCAGAACTACGAGACCGGAAAGAAGAAGTTCCCCAGCAGCGTCACCTGGGCCGAGAACGGTCCTGCGCTTACGAACACTCTTCCCTGGGCCGTGCGGATTCTGCCCTTCATCGATCAGCAGAATGCGTACGATCAAATCGTGAATCGCGACCCGACGATGGCGTCCGCGCAGTACGTCGAAACGCTCGTCTGCGCGGCGGACGCCGACGCGGGCGACGGACCGGTCCTGTCGTACGTCGCGAACGTGGGACGCCCGGACGAACTTGGTTCGCCGATCGCGAGCTCGGTCGGAACGCTGCCGCGGAACCTGAAAGCGAACGGCATCTTCCATGACGCCCGCGCGTTCCCGCAGCATGACGTGAACATGCTCTACGTCACCAGGGGGGACGGCGCCTCGAACACGCTGCTGTATACCGAGAACCGCAACGCGACGACCTGGACCGACCTGAACGAGTACAACCTGGGCTTCGTCTGGGCGGTCGACGCCGCCGAACTGGGCGGGACGGCGATGGACGTCATCAACTCGCCGGACACCGGGTCGACGGGGTATGCGTACGCTCGCCCTTCGGCGAATCATTCCGACATCTTCAACAACGTCTTCGCCGACGGCTCGGTCCGACCGCTCAGCCAGGAAATCGACATGACCGTCTTCGCGAGGATCATGACGCCGCGAGGCGGGGATACGCTGCCGGCGGCCGTCGCCGCGTTGCAGAGCGTCCCGGTGACCGCCGGCGACCTGACCCCCTAATCGCGGACTGTCGCTCGCACGAGTCAAGAAAAGCGCCCGCTCCGTTCGAGCGGGCGTTTTTCATGCGCCTGATGCGCTCCTGTCAACCGGCGTAGCGGTCGACGGCGTACGAGGCCAGCGCGTCGCACAAACCTTCCGCCTCGGAGCCCCCCTGGTTACAGGCGACGACCACGCCGAAGCCTTCCTGCGGGGCGAGCCACGCGACGGCGAAGTTCATCGTGTTGGTCCCGTTGTGGGTCAGCACGGGGCCGCGGCTCCACGATCGCTTCAGCGAATGCCAGCCGAGCGCGTAGCCGCCCCCGCCCTCGACCGGTTCGTGCAGCGTCGCCAGCGTTTCCGCGCCGACGATCCCCTGGGGCTCGCCCTTCAGGTGGAGTCGCACGAACTTCGCCCAGTCGCGAATTGAGGCGTGGACGGTCCCTCCCGGTCCGATCGCAGGCGGGTTGTCGCCGAACGGATGCGGCGGCACGGGATCCGGACGGTGACCCCATGGCTGGTCGACCATGTCCCTCGTGGCCGGCGCGCCGAAGCCCGCGCTGGTCATGTCGAGCGGCTGGAAGACTTCTCTCCTGAGCAGTTCTTCCCACGCGACGTCCTGCATCCGTTCCAGCGCCGAGCCGACGATCGTGTAGCCGGTATTCGAGTATTCGAACTTCGTCGGTTCCTCCCGCGGCGGCGCTGCGAGCGTTTCGCGCACGAGCATTTCCCGGCTCTTCCGAGGCGCCATGTCGCGGTCGCGAAACAGGCGATTCCAGAGATCCTTCTCGATCTTCGTGGGGACGCCGCCGACATGACTCAGCAGCCGGCGGATCGTGACGTCGCGATAGCCTTCGTGAATCTTCAGCTTCTGGAAGAGCTCCGCGATCGTGGCGGTCCAGGCGAGGTCGCCCCGCTCGACGTACTTCCCGACGAGCGTCGCGGTCATCGCCTTCGTGCACGAGCCGAGATGAAACTTGTCGTCGATCGTCGCGCGGACGTCCGTTCCGCGTTTGCGCACGCCGGCGACTCCTGCGCCGCGAAGTTCGCCCTGCACGAGGACGGCCATCGCGGCGGCAGGCACGCTCGTCGCGCGCAGCTTTTCAGCGACGACGTCCGACAGATCTTCCTCGGGCGACGGTCGCTCATCCGCGAACGACCGCCGCGGGTCGTACAGCGAAACCGCCGCGAGCCCGGCAGCGCCTGCGGACAGAAACATTCGCCGATCAGGTTTCCGATTCATCGCACGCCTCGAAAGTAGACCACGGGGTCGAGCGCTCCCTCGGTCCGAAAGCGGAGCCGCCTGCCGATCGCGAGGACCGTCACTTCGTCGTCGATCCGCTCCGACGAAAAGACCTGCCAGCGGGCCCACGCCCGCGCGTCGACCGCGCGGGTCCAGCTTCGCGGCGCCGTGCCGGCGAGCACGCCGTTCTGCCTCAGCGTGCGCCTGGCCTCGGCGACCGCAGCGACGAAGAGCGCCTGCTGAGCAGCATAATCCAAATCGGACTCCCCTCCGGAGAGGCGTCGATCGTCAGAACCTGTCGCGGCGAAGCGCTCCCCCGCGTCGCGCGGAGAATCGGGCATCAGCACGGCGGCGAAAGAGCCCGATGCGAACGGCAGCCGCGCCGCGTCGAGCGCGACGAATCGCGGACGCGCGCCCGACGGCATCCTCCACGCGGCGCCGATCCGGTCGAAGTTCTCCTCGCAGGCGTAGGCCCAGTCGCGACCCGGCTGGTCAGGCGACCGCCGCGGTCGGATCGCGTACCGCAGATCGCCTGCGACGACGCGGTCGGCGCCCCGAATCGTTCGGCAGAGAGCGGCGGTGGAGAGCGACGATCCGGCGAAGAGTTCCAGGATCTCGCCTCGCTTCAGCGCGTCGCGCTGGGCGATCCCTTCGCAGAGGAACGTCGCCTTCTCCGCGCCGAGCCGACTGATCCAGGGGGGAGCGTCCGACGCGGTCCTGGCCCACACGACCGGGCGGGGAAAGTCGTCCGGCCCGTCGCGGAACGGATTGGCGTCGACCTCGGCGCGAATCATGGCGCCGGAGCGCGACGCCCTCGCGCGGGGAGCAGGGGCAGCAACCAGCGCCGGGCCGCCACCAGGGCGAACGCGAGGAACGCGAGCGCCATCGCCGGGGCAATCCAGCCTGCGGGAACGAACAGCGGCGCGAGCGCCACGAACGCGAGCGTCCCGATCGGAAGGGGCATCTGCTCGAACCAGCGCAGCAGCGTTCGCCCGAAGAACGCGACGACCAGACAGAGGAGCACGATCGCCGAGGTCTCCGCGATGCGCCGCCAGGGAACTTGCCTCGCTTCTGTACGACTGGTCACGGCCAGATCGATCGTTGACAGATTCGCGCCGTCGCCGAGCCGCATCGCGAGGAGCTTGGCGCCTCCCGGCTCGAACGGCGGATCGTTCGCGCTCGCGGCGTCGCCGAGAAGATCGGCGTCGGACTTCGAAGCCGTCGCGAACTGCCGCAGCGTTTCGCGGTAGGGTTTCATCGACGCCTCGATCCGGGCGAGCGCCTCGTCGCGCTTCGCGGAGGCCGGCTCCGCCTGCGCGAGACGCTGCAACGCCGTCAGATCGCCGAGCCGCATCTGCGCGAAGGAGCGAGTCTCCTCCGGCGCGAAGCCGTCGGTCCGCGACGCCGCCGCGGCGAAGGTCGACTCGAACGCGGCCAGACGCGCCTCGACGTAGTCGAGCGACGTACGATCGCTCGCCTCGTTCGCGACGATCGACCAAGGCGCGGCGGACGACGCTTCGACGATCCACGCATCGGCTCGCGAAACGCCGTCGCCCAGGACGGGCGAGGCGAGGGTCAACGTCGCTCCGTCGCTTTCCGCCGAAACCTTATCCGCCGCGACCGCGCCGCGGTAGGCGAGCGTCAGCCGGAACGGCAGCGCCGTCGGCAGGAGCGTCGCCCGGATGCCGTTCGCCGTGGGCGTCCAGCGGCAGGGGATGCCGTCGACGTCGAGAGCCGTCGGAGTCGTGCCCGCGGGCATTCCGATTTCGAGCGTCGCATGCTCCTGCGGAGAGACGTCCCACGCGACGACCGCGCGGTACTCTCCGGGCGCCTCGAATCGCAGGCGGCGTTCGGTCCAGTGGATCGCGAGCGGCGTCGCCGTCTGCGGATCGACCCGCCGGGCGCGAGCGGAGAAGGTCTCGTCCGGCGCTTCGAACGCGATCGCGTCGCCGCCGAGCGCGGCGATGCGCCGTCCGATCCGTTCGTCGTCGCGCGCAGGCTGGAGACGCGTGACCGACCACGCGACCTCCTCGTCCTCCAGCCTCTCCGGAAGCAGCACGAACCGATCGCTCGTCGCGACGTTGAGCAGGCGGATCGGTCGCAGCGCCGGGCGACCTGCGGCGGCGGGATCCAGCGGCGCCGACAGCGTCACCGACGCTCCCGGCCCCAGCGGTTGCAGCGGCACGAAGATCCAGTAGCGACGGTCCGGATTGGCCGACTCGCGCACCGTCAACGTTCCGGCAGGCGACACGACCTCCGGAGCGCCGAGCGTCGCCGGGGCCTCCGTCGCGAGTCGATCGATCAGGCCGGAACCCGGGTCGACCTCGACGTCGAACCGCGCGGTCTGGCGAAGGTCCTGCGATGCGACGCTGGTCCACAGGGTTGCGCTGCCCGGCGCCGCAGGACGCGAACGGAGCGCCGGCGGGGCAGGCGCAACTCCGTTCGAGGCCTCGACGCTCTTGACCGACAGGAAGGCTCCGACGCCGCGACCCTTGCCTTCGATGTAGGCGCCGGGGACGAAGGACGGGTTGACCTGAAACCCTGCTCCGGCTTCGATCGAGACGTCGAGTCCCGCTCTCCGGTAGACCCTCAGATCGATCTGACTCAGAGAGGCGCGTCGCAGCGTCGGCGTGGCGAGACTCGCCGATCCGTCCCGCAGACCGCGAATCGACGCGTCGATCACGATCGGCGCGGACGGCTCCGGAACGGCTCCGCTCGTCGGCAGCTTCACGAACAGTCGACGGGCGTCCCGGCGCCAGAGCAGGGGCGTGCGCGAGTTCGCCGGCGCCCGATAAACGTCCGCTACCTCGATCGCCTCCGGAAGATCGATCTCCTGCCAGCGTTCCGTCCCGACGGGCATGGCGATTTCGTACCGCACGCTTACGTCCGCAGGCGAGACGAAGAACTCGGCCTGCACGGCATAGAACCGCGACGCGATCGAATCGAGCACGACGAAGTTCGCCGACTCGCCAGGCGGCGCCAGGCGCACGAGGTCCTCCGCGACGGGCAGTTCCAGCGCTGCGGGAACTTCCCGAGCCGTCGCCGCGCGGCCCGGCGCGACCGGCGTCCACTCGGCGTTGACGGCGAACTTCTTATCCAGCGTCGCGAACGTCGCCGCCGGGACGAGGCCGTCGATCGTCAGACGGGGCGTACGAAACAGGCCGGCCTCCTGCGACGATTCGGGAAGCAGCCCGAAGTCGAAGACGATCTCGCCCGCCCGCGGTTCGTCGAAGACCACGTCGAAGCGACGAAGTCCCGGGGTTTTCGAGGCGAGGTGTTCGATGCGGTAGCTCGCGCCCGGGGCGGACGCGGCGTCGACCGACCAGCCCGGGCCGACTTCGACCGTCGAGCGGGACACGAGCACGCCGAGCGGAGCTTCGCCCGTCACCCGTGCGTCGATGCGGCAGGCGGCGGGGTCGCCCGACAGGATCAAACCGGCGGTCCAGCGAAGGGCGGGTCCCGCGCTCGCGCTGCTCGCGGCCCGGCGACTGCTGAAGGTCAATTCGCTCGCCTGCCCCAGATCGATCTCCACATTCTCGCGATTCGGCCGTCGCTCTCCCGCGCCGAGCGCGCCGGTCACGCTCAGGTCGTCCAGAGCGTCGGCCGGTCCGGTCACGAAGAGCTTCGCCCAGGGGATCGGCAGGATCTTCACCGAGCGCGCTCCGCCGGGCAGATCCGGAACGACCAGCGGGTAAAAGGGAATCGCGAGTTCCCGGCGGCCCTTCTGTTCGAAGCGCAGCGACAGCGCGTCGCCCGTCTCGTTCCATTCCACCTCGACGCTGCCGGCGCCGGCGTCCTCCATCATGCCGGCGAACTCCGCATACCGACGATTCAGCGGAAGAGTCGCCACAACGCCGTCGGCGAAGGTCTCGATCTCCAGTTGCAGCGTCAGTTGCGACAGCCGCGGCATGCCGTCGATCAGCCCGGGCGACATCGTCCCTTCGTAGGCCGCATCGACGATCCGCCACTCCTCCGCGGGTCGCGCGAGCTCGCGCTCGACCGCGAGGAAACGATCGTAAAACTCTCGCGAGGCGTAGTAGTAGGCGCCCGTCGGACGGCCCGCGTCGTCGGTCGGGATCAGCACGCGATAAGTTCGCGACTCCGACTTCGGCGCCGCGACCTCCTGTGCGAATGCGGAAAGCGCCCCGGCGGAGGCGAGCGCGAGCGTCGCCAGGATCGACGCCGTCGCCAGGCCGCGTTTTCCGTCGCCTCGTTTGCCGTCGAGCGGTTCTTCGGACGACGACGCGGCGATTCGGAACTTGCGGAACGACGCGCAGCAGACGAGACCCGCGGCCGCGCCGTAGAGCGCGCCCCAGCGGAGCGCCTCCGCCTGCTCGGGCAGAAACGCGAGAGCCGCCGCGAGTGCGGCGATCACGATGGCGCTGGCCGCAGGCGAACGCGATGCGAGCGCCCAGACGAACGCCGCGGTCGCGAAGAAAGCGATCCAGGCGGCCTGAAGGATCAGATCCGTGCGATAGACGTCCAGCTTCAGCGGCCGGTCGGCGGAGAGGGCGACGAAGGCTCGCCCGCCGAACGAATCGCCGGTCGCCGGTTCGCTGGACGCCTCTCCCGAAGCGGAAGCGTCCGCTCCGGTCGCGTCGTCGTCCTCGGCGCCGCGCCATCCGTCGGCATCGACGGCGAACGCCACGGCGCCGCGCGGATCGACGCGCCACTCGATGACGTCGGCGTGCAGGTTCTCGATCTGCGGCAGCGAGACGTTCTGCTCGCTCCAGAGCGCGAACGCCGGCAGGGGCTGGAAGAATCGCACCTCGATCGTATGCAGGCCCGACGGAGCCGCCAGTTCGACGACGCCCTTCGCGCCCGGGGTGGATGCGGTTTCTTCCTGCTCGCCGATCGCACGGACTTCGTTCAGTAGAGCGCCGGTCGGCGCCGCGATGCGGAGCTTCGTCGGCATCGACGGCGAAGCGGCCTGCGCTCGATAGATCGCGAGATGATGCAGTCCCGCGGACGAAATCTCGGTCGACAACGCCACGGGCGCGCTCAGCGACAAAGCCGGACCACCGCTGCCGGGAGCAGGTTCCAGCGAAGCGTTATGCCGCCGGGCCGGATCGTAACGGAACCGAATCGCCTCCGGTTCGTCCGGATCGTCTGCCGCCGGAACGCGTTCGAGACCGACGCCGGTCGCTTCGCGTTCGGCGAGCAGGTCGGCTTCGATGGAAAGGCGTCCCGTCTGCGAGAGAGCCGCCGGCGCCGACGCGAGCGGCGCGGCGAGCGAGTTCTCCTCCAGCAGTTCGTACGCGGCGAGAACTTCGAAGGGCGTCGCGACCGGTCGCGCGAACGTCAACTCCCACGTCTCGCCCCCGTCCGGCGTCGCGGGAGCGTCGCCGATCCGCTGCGCGTCGAAGGGGACGTCCTCCGCGTCGGGGGCACTCCATCGCGATCCGGGCGGCAACGGCGAAGAGAAGACGACCAGCAGCCGGTCAATCGGCGCCGAAAGCGACAGGCATTCGATCTGAATGCGTCCTGCCACCGACGCGCCGGAGCGCTCCAGCGAGGTCGTCGATCGCACGTCGAGGCGACTCTCCTCGGTTTCGAAAGCGAACTCCATCGCGCGAAACGCCGCGTCGTCCTTCAGGAGGGCTCGGGGAGCGGTCGACCCCAGACTCGCCCGCTGCGCGGCGGAAAGATCCGTTCGCGTCAGCGTCCGCCAGTCGTCGATCCGGACCGGTCGAAAGCGGAAGGACGCATCGTCGAAAAGCGCGATCGCCCGATTTTCCTGCACGTTCTCGACGAACTCGAACACGCGGAGCGTCTCGCCCGAACGGACCGAGTTCGGGTCGTCCACCCGCAGATGGGCCTCGCATCCGACGCGGACCGACTGCCCGGGCAGAATGCCGTCGCGGAATCGCAGGCGGATCGTCCGGCGTTCGTCGATCGACCAGTCGAGCAGGGCGCCCGCCGGTTCGACTTCGATCCGGTCCAGACTCCAGGGGCCGAGCAGGCGCAACTGCTGTTCGAAGATCGGGCCTTCCGATGCGGAGATTTCCGCGAACAGCGACGCTTCCAGCGACGATCGCCCGGCCCGCAGCGACAGGACGGACTCGACCGAGCCGCGTCCAGGCGGACGGCCGAAACGTGCCGCGACGGTAGACTGTTCGCTTCGATGTCGATAACGTTCACCGCCCGATCCGCCAGAGTCCGGACCTGCCGCGGGAACGCAGTCGGCGCAGACGATCCCCTGGATCTCGAGCGGCGGTTCGGCGACGACGGTCGACGATTCGCCCGCCCAGGTCGCGCCGGCGACGCGAACCTGCGGAAGGGGCGTGTCGCCCGTCGCCTCGAACTGAGCGATGCCGCGCACCGTGAGTTCGCTTACCGACGGAGCGACGGCAGCAGGAAGTTCGGCGACCCACTCGACGCTGCCGGTAGCGTCGGGCAGGGCCTCGCTTCGTACGAGGTCCAGCCGCGTCTCGCCATGCAGCGCCTCGATCGGCGAAACGGCGCTGGGAAAGAGCAATCGCACCTGGTCGAACTCGCCCGCGCGGCAGTCGAGCGTCACGTCATACTCGACGTCCAGCCCTTGCAACGAGCGGACGTAGCGGTTGGCGACGCGATAGAGGAACTCCTCCGGCGTCGGCTCGCTCACGGACGCGAAGCGCAGCTTGAGCGTCTCCTCCGCGAGCGGATGGCCTTGCAGCCGATAGATCGCGGACGGCGCGACTTCGCCTCCCGACTCTCCCTCGGCGACTCGCTCGACCAGCCAGTCGCTGTCGGTCGAAACCTGGACGCCGGGGGGAACCGCCAGCCAGAGCGTCGTGCGAAGCGACTGGGGCAACCGCCATTCGGCGATGCGGGTTCCAACGTCCGTCGCCTCGGTGCGGGCCGACCAGGCCGTCGTGGCGGGAAGGCTTTGAGGAAACTCGCCGCCGAGCAGGCCGTCCGCACGCAGAAACAGACGGGGCCGGTTCGTGTCCGACGCCAGCGCCGCGGCGTCTCCGTGCGCCTCGATCGCCGCGACCGCGAAGTCGGGAATCGCGGGAACGTGCTCGGTCGCGAAAGGGGGATCGAGGAAGAGGTTCGTCGATCCCAGAACGGCAGTCGCGTCCGTCGATGAGGAGGCCGACTTCGCCGGCGTCCAGCGAGCGATGCCGCTGACGTTCTCGCCGTCGAAGATCCCGATCCAGACCGCGCTGGTCAATCGCGTTCTCGCCGGCTCGACAGCCGACGGCGCCTCGCGCAGGCGAGCGACGGTCGCCTCGAACTTGTCTCGCGGGAGCGGCACGAACCCGGCGCCGACCTTCTCGACTTCCGCACGCGGAACGTAGGTTCTCCGAAAGTCCAGCGTCGATTCCTGGCCCAGCAGGGAGACAGGCCCCGGGCAGAGCATCGAGAGCAGCGCCGCCGCGGCGAAGAACCCCCGCAGCCATCCGCCGCACCCGCACAGTGACTTCCCCCGCGCATCGTCGCCCGCTTGCGCTGCGTCAAACGCATCGAGCGACGAATTCGAGGGAGTGCGGGTTCGGGTCATGTTGCGTGTGCGGTCGCCGGAGCCCTCCGGGCAAGTCGGCGTAGAAGGATCGTGCTAGTAGTTCGAGTCTCGGTAGAAGTCCTCTTGTCCTCCGGGTGCCACTGGCTCCGCCAGCGCTTTTCCGGAGGCCGGATCACTCATGTTCGACGACCGTTCGAGCTGCGGCACTGGCGGAGCCAGTGGCACCCGAAACTCTTCGATCAAGCCGACGGATAACGATGTACAAACCGCTAGGCCGTGATTTCAGCCTGAGGAGACTGCAACGACTGCGTGGAGACTTCGCGTTTCTCTTCGAGTCGCGTCCCCTGTTCGGAATGTCCGCGACGGGAAGTCGTAACGGAACGAACCGACGGGGCGGGCGCGGCGCGACCGTTGATCCACCAGTCGATCGCCGCCGCAACGACCGCGAACGCCAAGCCGAAGGCGGCGACCTGTGCGGCAGGCAGCGCCAATTCCGGCGCCCAGAGCGCCAGCAGCGCGATCGCCACCGCGGCGGCTAACGCGACCCACGCCCGCCGTACGCGCGGAACGTAAATCCATGCGGAGGCGAGCGCGAACGCCGCCAGGCCATACAGCAGGTAAGCCCAAGTTCGCGGCACGGCAACCAGACGAACTCGCTCGGGCGGCTGAAAGGCGCTGTAGACGACGATGCCGGTTCGAGAAGCGACGGGCGGCTGCCTGGTCGCGTCCGTCCACTGTTCCAGTTCGCGCAGCGTCAGCGCCGGTTCGGGCACGAAGCGCCAGCCAGTCCACTTCCAGTTCGTTTCCGCTCGCATGCCCCGGGGCGCGGCCAGAGCGGTCTCTTCCGGCGGCAGACGGACGCTCCAGTGGAACGGAGCGCCTTCGGTCTTCAGGTTCGTCTCGGGAAGAGGGGACGACAAACCGTTCCAGGACGAATCGCGCGTCTCGGCGTACCAGATCTCGAGCGTACCGGGCGCCTGACGGGCGACGCTTCCGTCAGCGTCGAGCGCCGAGGGACCTGCTTCCGAGAGATCCACCAGGAGTTCGCCGTCCAGCGCGGCAGGTTGCTCGACGCCGTTCCACGCCACCACCGCCGAGGCCGGCAACGCCGTCTCGGGCAGGCGCACCCGCAGCGAGCCTTCCGGATTTCGCACGCGAACGACGAATCGTTGCCGCAGGCCCATGGCGCTCGCCTCGGTATGCAGCCACATCCGTTCGGCCCGCGGGTCCGCGTCGGGAACGATCTGTCGCAGCGAGCGGCGGAAGTCGATGGCTGAGAGGCTCGCGGCGTTCGCGGCGATGAACCGATCGACCCCTTCGGCAGAAGTGGCGGATTCTCTAGTCGCCTGCCAGCGATCGCCGACCATCTCCAGCCGCGCAGGAGCCGCCGAACGTGCGACCGCCGGTTGCACCGTGCGCTGGGCGTCCGCCGGAAGAATGACCTGTGCCAGGCGCACGCTCTCCTCGGCGGTTCCGGCGCCTACCGGCAAGTCGCGAGTCCAGCGCATGCCGACCGTCGTCAGGCCCGCGCGGGGGGACCCGATCGCGATCCGAAAACGCTTCATTCCAACCGGCGTTTCCAGCGGAGCTTCCAGCGTCGGATCGACGTTCTCGATCAGCGTCGGAGTCGCCGCGACGCCGTCAACGGTTACCGCCGGCGCCGACCCTTCGAGCAGGCGCTCGACCGGGATCCAGAAATCCAGGCGGTCCAGCGTTCCATACGACGACTGGACCGCGAAGCGCTGTTCGACCGCGATACCTTCCGCGCTGACCGTCAGTTCGGTACGTTCGTCGACCGCCAACTGGCGTGACTTCGCCTCCGCGGTCAGCACGATCCGGGCGTCGCTCACGTCGCCGTAATTTCGATAGACGATCGGCGCCTGCTGTCGCTCCTCCAGCGCGATTTCGGAGGTCCAGACGTCCGGCGCCAGGCCCTGGGTCTCGTCCCGAACTTCGAGAACCTGCACCTCGTCGGCGGACTGCACCACGATCATCGCCGGGTTGACGACCGCCTCCTCGATGCGCGGAATCGACAGTTCGATTCGCGTCTCGCCCTCGGGTCGTCGCTTCGTCGCGAGGATGCGAATCTCGGCTTCGCCCGACTTGATGTTGGAGCCCGCCGCGAAGGGCACGCTCAGCGGATCGACCTGCGTGAGATTTAGCCGTTCCCCGTCGACCAGCGTCGACGGACCGACCTCGGTGACCGTCCAGCCGGGCAACTGCACCTTGAGTTCGCCGACGCCGTGAAAGCGGCACGTCAGACGCAGGTCCAGCACGGTCTCGCGACGTCCGACGTCGAACCGCACGACCGGGTCGACGATGAGTTGGCTCGTCCGCGGTTCGACGGCGATTTCGAGCGGCGCGGGCGCCTGCGAGTAAGCGAACATGGCGGCGGCGCCCGGCTGGTCTCCATCATCCGCCGAACGATCGATTCGCTCGAGCGATCCGCGCGGCGTCCAGCCCAGGTTCCACTTGTCGGAGTCCATGACTTCGACCGTCCCCGACTGCCGCACCGCGCGCACCAGCCGGGGACGCTCCAGCACGATCCGGTCGGAGGTCGAAGAGACCGCGCGGTAGACCAGCGGAAAGCGGAAACTCGTCATCGCGGGCATCGCCGCGTCGACCCGCAGCAACGTCCCGCCTCCGCCGCTGGGCAAGATCCGCTGACGCTCTTCCGGAGTCGCGATCATGACGGTCGGCTGACCCGGCGACGGCGCTCCCGCCGCAGGAACGAAGTTCGCCCCCTGAGGCAGCACGACGTAAACGGTCTTGAGCGGACCGTCGAGCGGCTGCACGAGGAATGACGACTCGCAGGCGGCCTCGGTCTGAGAGTCGACGGAGATTCGCGACGTCTCGATCGCTTCGTAAGTCGCGACCGCGCTCTCGGATTCAGCCGGCTTCGACCAGGAAATCGCCGCCTCGCCCACCAGCCGCAAGGCGATGGAGGTCCTCTGGCCGTCGAACGTCGGCTCGCGAACGATTGCGCGGGGAGCCTCTTCGACCTGCCACGGGCCGCCCGCGATCGACAACCGGGCGGTGGAACTCGTCGCGCTGGGCAACGTCGCCCGCCACGTCTGATCGGCGTAAGCGTCAGTCGCCGTCGAAATCAGAGGGAGCGAAAGCTCGAGCGTCTCATCCGGTTCGCCTTCGACGTAGACGACCCAGCCCTCGGCCCCGTCGTATTCCAGGTCGAACGCCTTTCCCGTCGGCGACTGAGCATCGCCTTCCAGGGCCATTCCGTCGAATCGCAGCGGCACGCGAGCCCAGCCCGAACGGTGCAGCTTGATCTTGAATTTGGCCGTCGCCGAAACGCGCTTCGGATCGATGCGGACGTCGACGTCGACTTCCTGCAGCGAATAAGCTCGCGGCGACTCCTCCCCGCCGTCCGCGGCCAACTTCTGACGCAGGAACTCTTCCAGTTCCTCGTAGGTGTACGCCTTGATGACCGGGACGAGGTTCCCCTCTTCGTCGAACAGATAAAACGTCTCGAGCGGCGATTCGTCCACCCGCGGCGGCGCGGGCGTCGCAGGCATCGGCGTCGACGAGCCGGTCGCAGGCGGATCGACCGCTGCGGCGCTCGATGAGGCCCCCGGCGAAGAACCGGGCGACGATCCCGGCGCGACCGGGCTCGCAGGCTGGGCCGCCGTCCAGGCAGGCGTCGACAGGGCGAACGCGGCCGCCAGAAGCGCCGTCGCCGTGAGGCGCAGCGATTCGCGAATCATTCGCGGGCGACGGTCCATGAGGCGGACGCAAGACGAAGAAGAAAAGCGGCAGCCGCTTCCCAGCGAAAGCGGCAACGACCGGCGACGTGAATTCGACGCCCTCTATTCTACCGCTGAGCACGCAGAATCGAGCGTTTCCCCCTCCGCTCCGGTACGGAAAACCTTGCCGGCTGGAACGGATATGCAAGCGGCCCTTGCGTTTAAGTCGAACCGCGTCAGCACGATTCCGTAGCGCCGCTCGTCACCGGAATCTATCGCCGCTCCCCCCGGATTCGTTAGCCGCAATCGGAAATCACGACTCCGCAGGCGCGGTTCGGAGCAGTTCCACGAACCGTTCGTGCAGGGCAGGGGTCGCGGAAATGACGATTTTCGGATCGGCCAGGTCCAGCGGCTGACCGTCGACCCGGCTCACCGTCGCCCCCGCTTCCTCGGCAATGACGATCCCCGCGGCGACGTCCCAGGTCTTCACGGTTTCCGTCCAGAACGCGTCCAGCCGCCCGACCGCGACGTAACAGATGGTCAGCGCCGCCGATCCGAGCCGGCGAATGCCGCGCGAGTCTTCCAGCACGCGCAGGAACTGCTGAATCTGACGATGCTTGCGCGAAATGCGCGGGGCGAAACCGACGCCGATGAGAGCCTGATCCAGATCGACGCACGCGGTCGGCTTGATCGGCTGTTCGTTGCAGAAGGCGCCCTCTCCGACGGCAGCGGAGAACATCTCCTGAAGCAGCGGATCCCAGATCGCGCCCGCGACGATCCGACCGTTGTGGGCCAGACCGATCGAAACCGCATAGGGGGCGAGCCCGTAGGCGTAATTCACGGTCCCATCGAGCGGATCGACGATCCAGCAATACTCGTCCTTCAGCCGAGCCAGGTCGGAGGCGTCGGCTTCCTCTGCGAGAAACGCGAACTCCGGCGTTCGCTGCTCCAGGAACTGTTGAATCGCCTGCTGGGCTTCGAAATCCGCCTCGGTGACGAGATCCCCGGGCGATTTTTCGCGGGCGTTGAACTTGCCCCGCCAGCGATCGAGGACTTCGCCCCCCACGAGAGCCGCCTCCACGCACAGGCTCCGGAAGTCGGAGCGAGAATCGGAGGCGTCCATGGAATACCAGTCGTCAGGAAGAAACGAAGCGCCGGAAGCTGCCGAAATCCGCGGAAGCGACCGCGGTTCCTTGAGCGTCGGCCATCATAGCCTCCCGCCCCGACGCGCAAAGTCTGGACGACCGGCACGAAGGCGTACCCAGCCTCCGCCAGGCCACGTCTTCGATTGGACCTGTCGGCAGCCGGTCAGTTACGATTGAGGGGCGGCTTCGTTCCGTCCGTTCGCTCCTCGTCGCTCGTTCGCCTTGTCTCCCACGTCGTCGAATTCCCTCTTCCGTCTCCCGATGCGAACGGTTTCGGTCGTCGGCTGCGTCGCGGCGTGCATCGCGTTCGCGACGGCCGTTCACGCAATTCGCGGCGACGAAGTGACGTACCGCCTCCCGGACACGGACGTCGTCCTGTCGATTCCGGGCACGATCCGCCTCCGGGGTCGCATGATCTCGATCCGCCACGGACGGTTCGGCTCGGTCTATTTCGCCCGGGACGAAGTCGATTTCGTCCGGATCCCGTCCGACCGCGACGCTATTCCGAAGCTGATTCGGGATGCCGCCGGTGCGAAGGATGTCGAGGCTTTGCTGGCCGCGGGACGCCTCGCGCTCAAGGCCGGACGCCCCGACCTGTTCCGGGTGGCGCTCGCTTCGCTGAAGGAGCTCGCGCCGGATCATCCGAAGGTCGCGCGCCTGACGAAGTTCGTCGCGGCGTACGACGCGGCGCCGGGCGACCGGGACCAGGCTGCCCTCGAGCGGACGACGTTCGGCGAGAACGGTCCGTTCGCAGCGTTCGATCGGCTGCGGGTGCGGCTGTACGTCATCGATCCAGCGCCGGACGACGCATCGAAAGCGCTCGCCGAGGCGCGCGCGACCCTGATGGAGCGGACGAGCGAGGCCTTCTTCTTTCTGCTGGTCCTCGACGGACTCGACCTCAAGCTGCCCGACCGGCCGCTGGTGGGCGTCTGGTGTACGCAGGCTGCCGACTATCAGAGACTTCGCGAATCGCACGGACCGACGTTTCCGGAAGCGACCGGCTTCTTCGCCGCGGACCCCGGCGTCTCGGTCTTTTACGACCAGTCGACGGGCAAACGCTTTGCCCCCTACTTCTCGCTCGCCGCGGCGATGCAGTCGGAACGGAAACAGGCGAAGGCCCAGAACCACCCCAACCTCGCGGAAATCACCCGCCGGGCCGACGCGATGCAACTCGTCG
Organism: Lignipirellula cremea; assembly: GCF_056501455.1. Taxonomy (NCBI): domain Bacteria; kingdom Pseudomonadati; phylum Planctomycetota; class Planctomycetia; order Pirellulales; family Pirellulaceae; genus Lignipirellula; species Lignipirellula cremea. The sequence goes on along the minus strand of NZ_CM151415.1, from coordinate 731,118 downwards.
CGAAGGCCGCGAAAGAACGGGCGGATGTCGAAACGGTCGTGCACGAGTCGGTGCATCAACTCCTCGCCCTATCCGGAATGTTTCCCTCGGATTCGAACCCGCCCCGATCGTTGCACGAAGGTCTGGCGACCTACTTCGAAGGCTACGACGGCGAAGACTGGGCCGGGCCCGGCGCGCTGCTGAAGGAACGTCACGCCCGGCTGATCGAACTGCTCGATCAGCCCGACTCGTACACGCTCGCCGAGGCGCTGGAGGACGGATCGCCCGTCGGCGGAGCGAAGCTGGCGCCGCTCGACGCGTACGCTTACGCCTGGGGCGCGACCTACTTTCTGGCCGAGACCCGGCCCGCGGAGTTCTTCCGCTTCTGTCGATCCGTGGGCGAAGAATCCAAGGGGGCGAAGCTTCCGCCCGAGCGTCTGCGGCAGTTGCTGACCGACGAACTGGGCGCCGACGTCGGCTCGCTCGACGCCGAGTGGCGGACGTTCATGCGGTCCCTCGCGCCGAAACCGTAGAGTGCAACTCACGGTTCGCGCCGCTGGCGAGTTCGACGCGTGCGAGTCTCCCGTGTGCCATGGCTGGCTTGTCCAGCCGTGCCGAAAGCGGAGTACGGTCGTCCCGCAGGCTCTCGGCTTACACGATCGAGCTGCGTCGAGCGGATTTCCCCCTTGGACGAGCGCTTCGAGAGGCTGCACGGCTGGACGAGCCAGCCATGGCACACGGATAGTCCGTTTCGCGACGTCTCGTTTTTGAGGCGTCGCGGATTCGATATCAGGACTTTCGTGCCCATTGCGAACTGCGAACTGCACTCGAAAAGTTCAGCGTCGGCCGATTCGCCTTGACGCCTGGCGACCGCTCCCCGTATTCTCCCGCGCAACCGTCCGGCGATCGGCGTGCGCTTCGCGACTTTCGCGTGCGTTCCGGTCCGATCGCTCCGGAAGTCACTGCCCAGGTCGACGCTCACGAAGAGCGACGAGAAGGTTGAAGGAGCGACGAACGATGTCGAAGTTTCTCGCGAACCGCCGCGCCGCGCTGGCGTCCGGATTGTTCCTGAAGTCAGCCGCGATCGCGCTGGCTGGCGCCTTCGCCGGCGAAGCGGTCCAGGCGCAGACCGGTCCGGCGAAGGCGCAGACTGGTCCGCCGAAGGCGGCGACGCGGCCTGCCGCTCCCGGCGTCTCCGTCACCGTGGCGGAGAAGACCCCCGCGAGCGCCAAGGCGCGCAAGCCGAAGCTCAGCGAGATGAAGGTCATGGCCGTCGTCAACGCCGAGACCATCTCCCGCGATCAGCTCGCCAAAGAATGCCTCCGCCGCTACGGCGAAGAGGTGCTTCAGAACCTGATCAACAAGCGTCTGATCCTGACCGCCTGCGAGCGCGCCGGCGTCGTGGTCACCGAACAAGACGTCCACGACGAAGTCGATCGCATCGCACAGCGATTCGGCCTGTCGCGGGAACGCTACCTGCAGATGCTCGAAATCGAGCGGGACATTCCCCCCTCGAAGTACATGAACGAAATCGTCTGGCCGATGCTCGCGCTCCGCAAGGTCGCGGCTAACCAGATCGAAGTCTCGCCGCAGGACATCGCCGAACAGATGGAGACCGAATTCGGTCCCAAGGTCCGCGTGCAGATGATCTCCGGCAAGGATCCGCAGCGACTGGCCCAGCTCCGCGAGCAGGCCGTCGCGAACCCGGACGAATTCGGCACCCTCGCGAAGGACTACAGCGAGGACCGCACGAGCGCGAGCGGTCGCGGCTGGATTCCGCCCGTCCGGAAGCACATGGGCGACGCCGAGATCGAACGCGTCGTGTTCGGCCTGAAGGAAGGCGAGATTTCGCCCGTGGTCTCCGCCGCGGGTCAGCACTTCATCTTCAAGTGCGTGCAGCACGAAGGCCCGGTCTTCCTGCCGGAAGAACATAAGGCCCACGCCGAGGCGCAGATCGTCGAGCAGCTCCGCGACCGGAAGATGCGCGACGTCGCGGCCAACCTGTTCGAGAAGCTGCAGAACGAATCCGAAATCAAGAACGTCTACAACGACGACGCCCTGCGGCAGTCGATGCCCGGCGTCGCCGCGTCGGTCAACGGCGTCCCCGTCACGATCGAGCAGCTCTCGAACGAATGCCTGGAGCGTCATGCTTCGGACGTTCTCACCGGCGAGGTGCATCGCCTGATCCTGGAACAGGAGATGCGGAAGCGCGACGCGAAGGTCGAAGAGGCCGATCTCGACGAAGAGATCGCCCGCGCCGCGGAACTCTACGGCTACTCCAAGCCGGACGGCACGCCCGACATCGACGCCTGGCTGAAGTACGTCACCAAGGACGACGCCTCGACGATCGAGCTTTACGTTCGCGACGCGGTCTGGCCCTCGGTCGCGCTCAAGAAGCTCGTCGACTCCGAAGTGGTCGTGACCGAAGACGATCTGCAGAAGGGCTTCGAGGCCAACTTCGGACAGCGCGTCGAGGCGCTCGCCATCGTCTGCACCAATCAGCGTCAGGCGGCCAAGTGCTGGGAGATGGCCCGTCAGAACCCGACCGACGAGTTCTTCGGCGAACTGGCGTACCAGTACTCCGTCGAGCCCGTCTCCCGCGCTAATCGCGGAAAGATCCCGCCGATCCAGCAGTTCGGCGGACGTCCGGAACTGGAGACCGAAGCGTTCCGACTGCAGAAGGGCGAACTCTCCGGCGTGATCGCCGTCGGCGACAAGTTCCTCGTGCTGCGATGCACGGGTCGCACCGAGCCGGTCGTGACCGAGTTCGCCTCGGTCCGAGACGAACTCTACAAGGACATCCATGAGAAGAAGCTCCGCGTGGAGATGGAAAAGACGTTCGACCGGCTGAAGGAGTCGTCGCAGATCGACAACTTCCTCGAAGGGACTTCGCAGTCGGGCGTTCGCCAGGCTTCGGCGGAGCTGCCCGTCGGAGGCGACCTGCGAGCGCGGTTGCCGGTCACGCCGCGCTGACGTCGAGCCCCGCTCGCTGAAGTCGAGCGGAACTGAACACGATCGATCGCGAGCCGCGCTTGTTTCAAGCGCGGCTCGCTTCGTTCGACAGGTAAGTCTCGAAGCTCCGGCTCTTGTAGGGCTGGCGCCCTCGCCTGCCAGAATCGTGTACCAGCCTCATTGCAGGCGAGGGCGCCAGCCCTACATCAGTCGCTGACAGCGCGGCGTCACTCGCTTCGAGCGAGGCTCGCTTCGTTCGATATCGCCCGACCGGCAGAGGCTTCGTCAAGAGCGCGCGACGAAAAACGCGAAAGCGAATTTTCGAGCGTCCACATTCGTCCGCTTATCCCGTTGCCGCTCCGAATCGAGCGACGTTAGGATGAAGTCATCGACCGACGTCCGTGCGCGAAGCGATCAAGCGCGGACATGCGAGGAGACGTCGACGCGACTCGCGAATATTTCGCGGAATCGAACCGATGGTCTCCTCCCGTCGTTCTCGTCCTGAAGGAACGTCAGATGATGCGTCATGAGTGCGACCGCTGTCGGCGGGAAATCGAAACGGAGAACGAGGTCTGGTACGCGCTCCGGATCGAGGCGCTGCCGCACGCGAACGTCCTCGCGTCCGACGACGACCGCGATCATCTGATGGAAGTGGTGGAAGAGCTCGACGCGATCGAGTCGACTGCCGGGGGGCTCGTCACCGACTACGAACCGCTCGAAGCGACGTACGAACTGTGCGAAGAGTGCTACGAGAAGTACCGCAAGTCGCCCCTCGGCGCCGAACCCTCCGTCCTCGGCTTCAGCCGAAACTAGCGGCCCGTCGATCGTTCTCTGTAAGGTTGATCGAAGAGTTCCGGGTGCCACTGGCTCCGCCAGTGCCGAAGCTGTTTCGATCGTCCAACTCAGTTGACGCGGAGCCGCTCACGAAGTCCGTCGTGTCGCGGAAGCTGCCGCCGCGACGCCTCGCCTGACGAACTCGTCGCCCAGGCCGTAGAGCAGGGCGACGTACGCAGCGACCGCGACGAACAGCCCGGCGACGACGCTCGCGATCGATCCGTGCTGCATCACGACGTACGCCGCGCCGACGCTCAGCGCCGCGGCGATTCCTGATCGGACGATCGTCGCGATCAGCCCCCGCGCTGAACCGGGCAGCCGGAGCAGCGCGACCGCGACGAGCAGGACGCTCGCGTTGAGCAGCATGTAGGCCGACGTCGCCGCGGCGATACCATTCGCGCCGAAGCGATCGACGAGCGCGAACTTCAGCCCGACTCCCAGCGCGAAGCCCGACACGCCGATCGCCGTGGGCAGCCACGTCCTGCCGAACGCGAGGAAGGTCTTCGCGCCCAACTCGCCGACGACCGCCGCGATCAGGGCGCCCAGGTAAAGATTCAGCAGCGTCGCGACGCGCTCCGTATCGTGCGAAGAGAACTCGCCCCGTTCGAAGCAGGCGGCGATGATCGATTCGCCGCAGACTCCGATTCCGAGGACGATCGGAATCAGCGCCACGACGAGGAAGCGCCATCCTTCCGCCAGATCGCGTCCGAGCTTGTCCATCTCCCGCGCGGCCGCGCGACGCGCGAGGGCCGGGAAGATCACGACCGAAAGACCCGTCGTCGCGATCGTCGCCGCCGCCAGAACGATCCGCCAGGCATAGCCCAGATGGGAGATGCTCCCTTCGGGAAGCGCCGCGGCGAGCGGACGATCGATGATCAGATCCAGGCGCGAGACCGCGTGTCCGAGCAGCAGCGGCGCGCCCATCGCGAGAAACGGCACGAGCGCCGTCCAGGAACCGGCGAACGCCAAGCCGCGCGGCGAAGGCGTCTTCGCCGCGAGCCCGACCAGTCCGACGGCTGCGCCCGCGAGCGTCGCCCACGCGAGGGCTTCGACCGACCGATCCGACAGGGCGAGAAAACCGACGATCGTCGCGACCGGCCCGACGACGCCCCATGCCGCGGGATAAAGAAAGTTTCCGCGCGCGTGCTCGATCCCGTAGTAGGCGCCGGTCAGCACGCTCAGCGGAATGAGCCACGCGAGGATCGCCAGCAGCGTCACGACATCCGCCTCGACAAGCTCGGCATACAGCAACCGGCAGATCTCCTCCGCCCCGAGCGCGATGCCTGCGGCGAAGAGCGTCGATACGATCGCGAGCGAAAACAGGACGCAGGCGACTTCGCTCTCCGCCGCAGCGGTCCCGCTTTCCGACTTGCGGCGATGGTAGAGCGGAACGAAGACGCTCGTCGCCGCGCCGGAAATAATTCCGCCGATCGTCAGCGGAATCGCGTACGCGGCGAGGTAGGCGTCCAGGTCGAGCGACGCCCCGAACGCATGGGCGAGAACCAGTTGCAGCACGAACAACAGCGCGAGCTGCGCGAACGACAACGCCGTCACGCCCGCGACCGAACGAAGCGAGAAGGAACCGGCGGAGGGCTTATCTTGATCGGGCGTTTCCGCCATCGGCGCTTCGTCGTGTCGGAGCAGGATCGCCCAAGTTTACGTCGCCCGGGACGATCGCAGGCGACTCGTCGAAACTCGGCTGCCTGCCATAATTCCCCGGCAACTCTGAATCAGCTGACCTGAGGGTCTCGCGATGGCTCCCCTCGAGGAATACCGCCGGAAGCGTCGCTTCGACCAGACGCCCGAGCCGACCGGCTCTGCCGACACGGCGAAGTCGACGAAGAAGAAGGCCGCCAGGAAGAAAGCCGCGAAGAAGCGTGGGGCGAAGGCGCTTTCCTTCGTCGTTCAGAAACATGACGCCAGCCGGCTGCATTACGACTTCCGCCTGGAACTGGACGGAACGCTGAAGAGCTGGGCCGTGCCGAGGGGGCCGTCGTTCGACCCGCGGGAGAAGCGCCTGGCGGTCGAGGTCGAGGACCACCCGCTCGACTACGCCGGCTTCGAGGGGATCATTCCGCCCGGCCAGTACGGAAGCGGCACGGTCATCGTCTGGGACCGCGGAACGTGGACCCCCCTCGGCGATCCGCATGAATCCCTGGCGGCGGGCAAGCTGAAGTTCGAACTCGACGGGGAGAAGCTTCGCGGCGGATGGACGCTGGTGCGGATGCGTTCCCGCGGCGGCGACGGAAACAACTGGCTGCTCATCAAGGAAAAGGACGACGAAGTTCGGCCCCTCTCTGAATACGACGTCCTCGACGATCGTCCGGAGAGCGTTCTTTCAGGTCGCACGATCGACGAAACCGCCGCCTCGCCTGGTCGGGTCTGGAAATCGAAACGCGACGAGCAGTCGGAACCCGCGACGAAAAAGAAGACCGCGAAGAAGAAGACGAAATCCACGTCCCCCGCCAAGGCGACGCCGGCGAAGAAGTCGTCCCGTTCACGCAGCGACGAGGAAGCGGCGATCCCCCAAGCGAAGAAGGCGCCGTTCCTCAAAGGGGTCGAGCCCCAACTGGCGACGCTGGTCGATAATGTCCCCGCCGATCCGGAGCGGCTGTACGAGATCAAGTTCGACGGATATCGACTGATCGCGTACGTGCAAGACGGGTCGACGAAGCTCGTCACGCGAAACGGCCTGGACTGGACCGCGCGCTTTCGCGAGTTGGCGACGGCGCTCGGCGAACTGAACGTCGAATCGGCGATTCTCGACGGCGAGGCGGTCGCGCTCGACGAGCAGGGCGCCAGCCGGTTCGAAATGTTGCAGGCGGCGCTCCGGGAGAAGAACTCGAAGAACCTCGTCTTCTTCGCGTTCGACCTGCTCTACCTGAACGGCTTCGACCTTCGCGGCGCGGCGCTGGTCGATCGGAAGCAAGCGCTCGAACAGGTCCTCGCAAGGCAAAAAACGTCACGCGTGCAGTACGTGGAGCATGTCGTCGGCGACGGAGCCGCTTTCGTCGAGAGCGCGAAGCGGCTGGGACTCGAAGGGGCGATCAGCAAGCGACCCGACGCGCCTTACCGCGGCGGACGCGTCGGCGACTGGCTCAAGATCAAGCATTCGCGGCGGGAGGAGTTCGTCATCGGCGGCTTCTCCCAGTCGACCGCCGTCCGCCGGGGCTTGAAAGCGATCCTCGTCGGGTCCCACGACGAGAACGGCGACCTGATCTATTCCGGCAAGGTCGGCACCGGCTTCGATCAGGCGGCGCTCGACGACCTGCGGGAGCGACTCATGGCGCGGCAGACGGAGGCGAGTCCGTTCGCGAACCTCGACCGCAACCCGGTGAAGGAGCAGACGGTCTGGGTGCGACCCGAGCTCGTCGTGCAGGTGGAGTACTCCAACCGCACGACCGACGGCCTGCTGCGACATCCCTCCTTCCAGGGCCTCCGCGAAGACAAGCCCGCGGAGAGCGTCACCTTCGAACGGGCGAAGCACGTCGTCGCGGCCGAAAAGCGAAAGGGTCCGAAGCGGAAGAAGTCGGCGTCGACCTTTTCGGCATCCGACGAATCCGAAGTCCACGGAAAGAGGCGCCGGGCCATGACTGACGACGACGTCGCCGAACTCGAAGGCGTGACCTTCACGAATCCCGACCGCGTGCTCTATCCGGAGCAGGGGATCACGAAGTTCGCCCTCGCGAAGTACTACGTCGAGGTCGCCGACTGGATCCTGCCGCACGTCATGAACCGTCCGCTCAGCCTGGTCCGTTGTCCGCAAGGGGCGGGAGCGAAGTGCTTCTTCCAGAAGCACGCCGGCGCGGCGGTGCCTGACGCGCTCGTGCGAATCGACATCAAGGAAGGCGAGGAACCTTATCTCGCCGCGAAGAACCTGGCGGGGATTCTCTCGCTGGTGCAGATCGGCGTGCTGGAGATTCATATCTGGGGCTGCCGGATCGACGATCTCGAACGGCCCGACCGGGTCGTGTTCGATCTCGATCCCGATCCGTCCGTCGCCTGGCCGCGCGTCGCCGAAGCGGCTCGCGACTTCCGGCAGCGGCTCTCCGACCTGGGGCTCGCGAGCTTTCTCAAGACCACGGGGGGCAAGGGGCTGCACGTCGTCGTGCCGCTCGATCGTCGTCGCGGCTGGGACGACGTGAAGGCCTTCGCCAAGGCGCTCTGCGAGCGCGTCCGCGACGATGCGCCCAGCGCCTTCACGACCAAGATGTCGAAGGCGGGCCGCACGGGGAAGATCTTCCTCGACTACCTGCGGAACGATCGCGGCGCCACGTTCATCGCCCCTTACTCCACGCGATCGAAGCCCGGGGCCCCGGTCTCGACGCCGATCGCCTGGGAGGAACTGGGCCAGGGCGTCAAGTCCGACAGCTTCCATCTCGGCAACATCGCCGACCGGCTCTCGACGCTGAAGCGAGATCCGTGGGAGGAGCTGCTCCAGACGCGGCAGTCGCTGACCGCCGCCATGCTGAAGCAGGTCGACGCGAAGCCGTAACGGCAGCCCTTTCGTAGGTCAGGCATTGCCTGACGGCTATCGCTGAACGGATCGAGCGTGAGCTAACGCGGCGAAAAGACAAAGCGGCGATCGAGGGACGACGACCGTCGAAGTAGCCGTCAGACAATGCCTGACCTGCTGGTCGGACAAGTCTTCAGTTGTCATGTGTGCCATGCCCACATCGCGCAGCAGGGTGGGCATGTTGGGTTCGGCCGGCCCTTTACATGCCCACCCTTCCTTCGGAGATGTGGGCATGGCACAGAGACGCGACCACCGTCGAAGTAGCCGTCAGGCGGTGCCTGACCTACGAATTTGGACCGAGCTCTTCCAGCCGCTGCCGCGCGTGGTCGGCGAACTCGCTGGCGTCGTCGAGGCGGAGATAGGCTCGCCAGCATTCGCCTGCTTCGGACGCACACTCGGTTTCGTCCAGAGCGTCAGCCAGGCTGTAGAGGGCTGCCGCGTTGTCGGGGTCGAGCGCGACGGCTCGCTTCGCGGCGGCGACCGACGCCTGGCAGCGACCGGCATCGGCGAGTGCGATGCCGAGGTTGAGCCACGCGGCGGCATGTTCCGGATCGAGCTCGATCGCCTGGCGATACCGTTCGATCGCTCCCTCCAGCCGGCCAAGCGCGCGGATCACGTTCGCCAGGTTGAAGCAGACGTCCGGGTCGGGACCGTACTTTTCAAGCCACTCCTGATAAGCCCCCTCCGCGGCCTCGTGATCGCCTTGCGATTCCAGTCGGCAGGCCCGTTCGAACTCCCGCTCGATGTCGGGAGCAGCGTGATCGCCCGGCGCTTCGCGTCGATCGGCGTTCTCGCGCTGCTCGGCGAACGCCACGATCGACAGGCGGCGCGGAGCGGTCTGTTCCTCTTCCGCGAAGTCGAACAGGCGCTGGCCGTCGATATCCATCAGTTCGCCGCGGTCGTCGCGGAGCGTCATCCGCCGGTCGAGCAGGTCCAGCCGCACGAGCGACCGCTCGGCCTCGGGCAGCCAGCGCCGCAACCGCGACAGCGTCCGCTTGAGTCGCTTCGCGTCGACGCCCGCACGGACCAGGTCGTCCAGCCGACGGACGGCCGCGATCTGCGGAAAGTCGAACAGGTCGACCCCGCGGACGGTCTCGACCGGCGCGAGCAGTCCTGCGCGAATCCAGCGGCGAATGCGCTCGGCGGAAATCTTCGTCCGCTCGGCGATCTCCGAAAGGGAATACCGCGTGCGGATCGCTTCGCTCCGTTCGGACAGACCGAGCAGAGCGAGCCAGTCCTCCTCCCGCACGACGCGGGGATTCGACCCCCCCGTACGCTCGACGCCCATTCGCGAAAGCGGAAGGGGCAGGCGACCGGTCCGCGAGATGGGGCAGCTGCCTTGCCCGATCACGATCAGCGAGGCCCGACCGTCCGACCGCCGGCAGGTCTGTCCGCCCGCTTCGGCGACCAGTCGCTTCGCCTCGGCTCGCGACAGCGACGCGAGCTTGCCCACGAACGCGACCCGTTCGCCGGCGAGGGGCAGTTTTCGCGGCTTCGATTCCGCGCTCATGCTCGGACCTCCCTGCTCGAACGGTCTCAACCCGACTTCCGCTTCGCCGTCTTCTTCTTCGCCTTCGCGGCGCCGCGGCTGGCCACGCTCGCGGCGGCAGGCCGCGCGGGCTTCTTCGCCGAGGCGGCCTTCTTCGCGGGAGTCGCGCGCTTCTCCGCCGCAGGCTTGGAAGCGGCTTTCTTGGATGCAGACTTCTTCGGAGCGACCTTCTTCGGAGCGGCCTTCTTCGCCGCCGCGGCGCCGGGCTTGGAGATGCGTTTGACGCTCTCGCGCAGGGCGTCCATCAGGTTGATGACGTTCGGCTCTACCTCAGGCGGCGGAGTGACCAGCTCGTGCCCTTCGACCTTCGCCTGGATCAGTTCGGTCATCCGCTCGACGTAGTCGTCCTTGTACTGCGAGGGATCGAACGCCTCGACGGTCATCGCCTCCAGGAGCGACCGGGTCAGCTTCTTTTCATGAGCGGCGGCGGAAGCGGCGGGGGCTTCGTCTTCGAAGGCGGAGCGCGGCTTCGTTTCGGCCTCGAATTGCAGCACGTCCATCGCGAGCAGCGGTCCCGACGCGCGCAGGCGAACCAGGCGTTCGCGACGGGAGATCACCACCTTCCCGACCGCGTGCAGCGACTCCTCTTCGAGCGCGTCGCGGAACAGCGCGTAGGGCTTCTCGCCGACCGGTCCGTCCGGCGTCAGGTAGTACGTCTGGCCGGCCAGATAGACGGGGTCGATCGAATCGCCGGGCACGAACGCGTCGACGGCGAGCGACTTGTCGCCCGGCAGGCGGATCTCGTCGATCTCCGCCTTGTCGATCACGGCGTACTGCCCCTCGGCGTATTCGTAGCCGGAGACGATCTCGTCCGACGAAACTTCGCCGTGGATCGGACAGACCTTCTGGTAGCGAATTCGGCTCTTGCAGGTCGCATGCAACTGGTTCAGTTCGATCCCGCGCGACGTGTGACGGCTCGCGGCGGTGAACGCCGCGACGGGGATCGAGACCAGGCTGACGCGGACGTAGCCTTTCCAGGCGGCATGACTGGGCATGAGGGACGCTTCGGAAGCGGGCGCACGCCTCCTGCGTCGAACCGACCATCCTGCCCCACGCGTAGCTAGCAAAGCTTGCGCCAGAAGCGCCAGCGCCGGACCTCACGGGCGTTCAGACAGCCGCCCCGAACTCTCGGAGGACCATGCCCACATCTCCGGAAGGGCGGGCATGAAAAGGGGCCGCGCGAACCGAACATGCCCACGCTGCTTGCGCGACGTGGGCATGGCTCTCGAACGTTCCGACAGATTCGTCGAATCGCCCGTCGACGTACGCGACCTACTCCGCGAGCAGACCGCGCAAGTCGTCGATCGAGACCGGCTTCACGAGGTGCCGATCGAAGCCGGCTTCCTGCGACATGCGGCGGTCTTCGTCCTGGCCGTATCCGGTCAGCGCGATCAGCTTCGTGCCCGCCAGATCAGGATCGGCCCGCATTCGTCGCGCGACCTCCAGGCCGTCCATCCCGGGCAGGCCGATATCGAGGAGCACGATCTCCGGCCGGACCGCCTTCGCCTGCGCGATCGCCGCGGGACCGTCGGCGGCGGTCGCGACTTCGTGGCTGCCCAGTTTGGCGATCAGTTTCGACAGGACGAACAGCGCGGCCGCGTTGTCGTCCACCAGCAGCATGCGGCGACCGCGGGGCGGGCCGGCCGGAGTGGGTTCTTGTTCCATTCGCGTCGGAGCTTCGATGGAAGGCAACTGCACCGTGAATTCGCTTCCTAAGTCGTGACCGTCGCTGTGAGCGCTCACCGTCCCTCCATGGAGATGGACCAGATTCTGCACCAGGGCCAGTCCCAGCCCCAGGCCCCCTTCGGCCCGATCGATCGAACGACCGGCCTGCGTGAACAATTCGAAAAGCGTCGGCAGCAGCTCGGGGTCGATGCCGATGCCCGTGTCGCGCACCCCGATCGTAATCGAGGCGCCGTCGCGACGGGCCGAAACCTCGATTCGTCCGCCTCGGACGTTGTACTTCGACGCGTTGACGAGCAGATTCTCCAGCACCTGGGCGAGCCGCACGGGATCGCCGTCCGCCCAGAGCGGATGTTCCGGCAAATCGATCCGGAGGATCTGATCGCGGCTCGCCACGTCGCCGGCGACGACCTCCCGTGCACGGAGCACGACGTCGCGAAGATCGACGGGACAGCGCTTGAGAGCGATCCGGCCGCGCACGATTCGCGACACGTCCAGCAGATCGTCGACCAGCCGGACGAGGTGGTCGACCTGTCCGCTCATGACGGAGAGCGTTTCGTCGCGTTCCGGCGCGATGGTCGTGTCGAGCGTCAGCAGTTGCAGACCGCTGCGGATCGGAGCGAGCGGGTTGCGCAGCTCGTGACCGAGCATGGCGAGGAATTCGTCCTTGCGCCGGTCCGCGGTCTTGAGAGCATCCTGCGCCTCGCGGAGCTCAGTCACGTCGATGCCGGTCGACTGCACCTCGGTCGGCAGGCCCGCTTCGTCGAACGCGATCGCGTGATTCGTCCAGAGCGTCCACCGCGGTCCGTCGGACGTGACAAACCGATTTTCGATCCGGCAGGACGGCGTCTGGGGGCCGAGCGTTCCCAAGTTCGCGAGGACGGCAGGGCGATCCTCCTCGTCGACGAAGTCCCAGAAATTCGCGTGCAGCAACTGATCCGGCGTCGACCCACGCGTCCGCGCGTACGCGGCGTTGACGAAGAGGATCTCGCCCGACGTTCGAAAGCGGCAGATCATCTCCGACTGGCTCTCGACGATCGCGCGGTACCTGGCTTCGCTCGCGCGCACGGCGTCCTCCGCCGTGCGGCGGCTCGTGACGTCGGTGATGGTCGCGACCATGCTGGTCAGATTGCCCGCGGCGTCGCGGATGACGCTCCCCGAGACCATGACCCAGACGATGCGTCCGTCCTTACGGAGGTAGCGCTTCTCCCGCGTCCAGCTCGCCTGCTCGCCGTTCAGGACCGCCTGGATCTGGGGCCAGTCGTCGCCGACGTCGTCCGGATGGGTCAGATCGGCCCAGGTCATCCGCAGCAGTTCGCGCTCGTGATAGCCCGTGATCTCGCAGAACTTGCGATTGACGCGAGTGAAGCGGTGCGACTTCGGATCGGCCTGCGCTTTGCCCGATCCGGCGAGTTCGAACATCGCGCGGAAGTTACGCTCGCTGGCGAGCAGCCGCTCTTCGGCGCGACGCCGGTCGGTGATGTCGCTCGCGGCCAGGTAGACGCCGACGACCTCGCCCGCGGCGTCGCGTTCGGGAATGTACGCAGCAAGGAGGTACTTCCGCTCTTCGCTGGGGAGTCGCAGCTTCTCTTCGCAGTCGACCGCCCGTCCGGCGAGGGCCGATTCCAGCGAAACGGCGATCGCCCGATAAGCCTCCTCGCCCAGTACGTCGCGAGCGTGCCGTCCGACGATCCGATCCTGAGGCAGGCGGATCCATTCGCAGTAGGCGCGATTGCAGAAGCGAAAGATTTCGTCGCGATCGAGCGTGGCGATCAGCGTCGGCACCGCGCTGGCGAGCAGGGCGAGTCGCTGCTCGCTCCCCCGCAGCGCCCGATGCGCGGCGTCGAGTTCCTCGATCCGGCGCTGCGATTCGTCCCGCGCTGCGGTCGCCTCATTCAGAGAGGCGGTCGTGCGATAACCGGCAGCCGCGAATCGGGACAGGCTTTCGAGCAGGCGGCCATCCTCGGCGTCGAAGCGCCGTTCCCGCGAGTGGGCCATCGCCCAGAGCGTGCCGATGGCCTTCCCCTCGAACAGGATGGGAGTGACCAGGCACTCGTAGATCGCGGCGCCTTCGCCGTCCAAACCAGGGAAATGCCGCCCCGGTCGGTCGAACAACTGCGTGGCGCCGCGGGCGAGCGCGACGCACGAAGGGCAGGCGTCGGCGGGGAAGCAGCGATCGAGGCTACCGGCCCAGCGACCGGCGACCGCTCCCAGGCGAAAGTTGCGATGTCCCGAATCGTCCGATTCGAGAATCGCGACGCCAGCCGAACCGCCGTCGCAGAGTTCGAGAATGGTTTGCGCGAGCTTGCAGAGCAGATTCTCAGGACGCAGGGCCAGTTCTTCCGCCAGCGCGATCAGCGCCCGGTTCTCCGCATCGAAGCTGCGCGGTCGCATGCTGCGACCAGCCAGTTCCGACGTGATGAGCACGTCCTCCAGACCCACGCTCTCGCTTCGCTCAGGAGCGTCGCCGGGTGAGGCATAGGCTCGAGGAGGCGCGATGGTCGATTCGTCCAGGGAGTCCATGCGCAACCCGCCGTGCATCGGCGAACGCCGCCGAAACGCCCGCGTCCGAAAGGACGCAGCATCGATCCCGGCCCAGCGCACCGCCTATCTTCCGGCGCTGCCCGTCCGAGCACAATCGAAACGCCCGCGTTACCAGGAGATTCCCTCTGGCCGGCGCCGGAAATTCTCCTGAACGCCGCCTTTCCGAGGGGGAGACTTGCCCCCAATTCCGCCGCCGTCGGCTCGACGAACGCCGGGAATCGCCAATCCTGCTTAACGGCTTGTCGACGGAGAAGACGGCGAAGGGCCGGAATCGGATCGAAGGAAGCAGGAGCGGCATGCGCAGGGTCGAACATTCGCGAGGAGCGTTCACGCTCGTCGAACTGCTGGTCGTGATCGCGATCATCGGAGCGCTGGCGGCGTTGCTGCTGCCCGCGGTGCAAATGGCCCGCGAGGCGTCGCGGCGTTCGTCGTGCGGCAACAACCTGCGGCAGATCGGGCTGGCGCTCCACAACTTCGAAAGCGCCCGCAAGCGACTTCCGCCCGGTCGCGGCGCGCCGCTGCCGAAGGTCTTCTCCGCACATGCCTACCTGCTCCCCTATCTGGAGCAGAACCAGGTCGCCGATCGGCTCGATCTCGACTCCGCGCCCACCACCTTCAGCGTCGGCAGCACGACTTATTCCGGCGACGCGAACTACGACGCCGCGATCCTTGGCATCGAAACGCTTCTTTGTCCGAGCGATCCGACGGGCGACCGCGTCCCCGGCAGTCTCTACGGCGCCACGAACTACGCCGCCTGTGCGGGAACCGGCACGCGCGACGGCGGCAGTCTCACATCCGCGGACGGCGTCTTTTACCTCGACTCCAAGACGCGATTCGCCTCCGTCACAGACGGCACGTCGAACACGGCCGCCTTCAGCGAGCGTCCGCTCGGCGAAGGCGCTCCGCCTGCCTCCGTCCCGAGTCCGGCCTCGGAACGGGCGGTCAGAGAGCTGCCGTTCGGAACCGATCCGAACGACGCGGCGTGCGGCGCCTCTGCCGCCGGCGACTGGTTCGTCGAACGGGGCGGCAAGTGGATTCTCGGCAACTACGGCAACACGCTCTACAACCATTCCGCTCCGCCGAACTCCGCGGAGTGGGACTGCATGGACATGCGCCAGCAGAAGGGGCGGATGGCAGCGCGCAGCGCCCACCCCGGCGGAGCGCTGCTCCTCCGCTGCGACGGCTCGGTCGCCTTTCAGAGCGAGCAAGTCGATCTCGCCACCTGGCAGGCCCTCGCGTCGCGCAGCGGCGGCGAAGTTCCCGAAGGACCATAGCGGTGCGTCTCTCGGTGACTGTTCGGTTGAACGAAGAGTTTCGGGTGCCACTGGCTCCGCCAGTGCCGAAGCTCGAATGACCATCCAACACGAGCGATCCGGCCTCCGGAAAAGCGCTGGCAAAGCCAGTGGCGCCCGGAGGAGCAGTTGAAGTTCAGCGGACGACGGACAAGCAGTCCGCCAGCCGCTACGTTGCCGGGCCCCTCGAACGACGACCGTCCGTTAAACTGCCGCCTCGAATCGCGTCGCCGAATGTCGGGCCGACGCACGACCGGTTACGACAGCGAAGGGAACGTCTCCGCGATGAAAATGCGACCGCTCGGAAAGTCCGGCATCCAGGCTTCGGTTATCGGCTTCGGCGCCTGGGCCATCGGAGGTTGGACCTGGGGAGGAACCGACGAACAGGAATCGATCCGCGCGATCCATGCCTTCCTCGACGCGGGCGGCAACCTGATCGACACGGCGCCGATCTACGGCTTCGGACGGAGCGAGGAAATCGTCGGCAAGGCGATCAGGGACCGACGCGATCAGGTCCTCGTCGCGACGAAGTGCGTCATGCGCTGGGACCTTTCGCCCGAGCAGCTTCGCCGGGCGGGCAAGAAGTTCACGACCAGCGAAAAGATCATCGATCAACCCGGTCAGTCGGGCGAGGACAGCTTCGAGGTCTTCATCTACGGCGGCGCCGACGGCATCCGCGAAGAGGTCGAACGCAGCCTGAAGCGCCTGCAGGTCGACGTCATCGACCTCTACCAGACCCACTGGCAGGACGACTCGGTTCCGATCGCCGAAAAGATGGGCGCGCTCGAAGGGCTCAAGCGGGAGGGCAAAATCCGCGCGATCGGCGTCTCCAACGCCAGGCCTGAACAGATCGACGAGTACGCGAAGGTCGGTCAGGTCGACGCCGATCAGGAGAAGTACTCCATGCTCGATCGGCAGATGGAATCGACGAACCTACCGAAGTGCGCGGACGAGAACATCGCGTTTCTCGCTTACAGCCCGCTCGCGCAGGGCCTGCTGACCGGCAAGATCGACCCGAATCGCGAGTACCCGGAGGACGACCTGCGACGCTACAAGCCCCGCTTCGCCGCCGAGAACGTGCAGAAGGCGAACGCCATGCTCGAGCCGATGCGTCCGATCGCGGAGCGCCGGGGAGTAAGCCTGGCCCAACTGACGATGGCCTGGACGCTGGCCCAGCGAGGTTGCTCGCACGTGCTGTGCGGCGCCCGGAACCCGCAGCAGGCGATCGATAACTGCGGCGCCGGCTCGATCGAACTGGAAGCCGACGAGCTTTCCGTCATCTCCGCCGCGGTCGCGAGCTACCAGGGCGTCTAAGTACCCAGGCCCATACGAAAAGAGGGCTCGGCGGAAGACTGTTTCCGCCGAGCCTCAAGTTCGCCGCGATCGCTTTCGCGTTTAGCTGCGCTTCGTCTTGTCGCGAAGGTCGGTGTCGCAGGCCGCGTCGCGGACATTGGCCTGGCCTTCCTTGTCGACGCGGAGGCGTTCTTTCTTCACGGTGTCCTCGACGTGTTCGACGCCGCGGACCGTCCGCTTCGTGACGTCCACCTCGCCCTTCGAGACGGTCTCCTTCTGGATCGTCGCGTGCTCTTCCTTCACCGGGATGCGGATTTCGTCGGTCTCGCCGACGGCTCCCGACGCACGGTGCGCGGCGGTCGGATGGCGTTCGATGACGACCTCCTCGCGCTCGACCGGCACGTCGACCTGCTGACGTTCGGTGACCACTTCCTTACGTACGTGGACCTCGCCCGCGCTGGTCGTTTCCTTATGCGGCGTCAGGCGCTCCTCGCGAAGCTCCATGTGCGTCGAGTCGCGGTCCGAGGCGTTCAGGGCGCCGCGGTTTCCGAGCGACGCACGTTCCTGGGTCGCCGCAGTGCGGTTCTGCGTAATCGGCGACGCGGTCGTCTCGCGACGCTCGTCGCGATTGCTCATGTCGTACGCGCCGAAGCGACGCATCACGCCGCGAACTTCGTCGAAGCGATCGCCGGACTGCACGGTGACGATCGTGCGACCCTGACGGAATTCGTTTTCGTAGTATTCCGCTTCGTCGTCAGGGATGCCCATGCCGACGAGGGCGCCGACCAGACCGCCCGCCGCGGCGCCTGCCGCCGCGCTGGCTGCGATGCTGGCGAGCACGCCGCCAGCGATGACCGGACCGATCGCCGGCAGCATGCCCGCGACGATGCCCAGTCCCCACAGGGCTCCGACGCCCAGACCGCCGGCGACGCCTGCCGCGGCTCCGGAGCCGGCATGATTGCCTTCTTCATGGTTCGCGTGGACCAGTTCGTCCTTATGCTCGCCTTGCGCGGCGACGCCGATCTGCTGATCGGTGAATCCCATGCGCTTCAGCTCCGCGATCGCGTGCTGAGCCTTCGTCCGATCCTCGAATACTCCGACAGCCGGACGCTGCATTTCTCGCTTAGTCATGATCGTTCTCCTTCGAAAGTTCTCCGTACCCGGAGGCTCGGCGCGTCCGCGATTGCGGGGCCAGTCTCCTTCTGGCGGACCGGTCCGTTTCCGTCCGCCGCATCAGGTTTCGAGTAGCGGGTTGACGCAACGCGCGTACCTGAACCTCGAAAGAACGCGCAAGACCGCCGAAGAACGTCAGGAACCTCCGATGACCGCCCGCAGAGGGGTGGAGCATGCGAAGCTGGCAAGCGCACGCAACCTCTCGTCGCCGTTCCGGCAGCCGATCGCGGCGCCTCGCCATTTCATCGATGGTGCAGAACGATCGCAGCGGTCGTCTGCCGCGCAGCCGATTACAGCGGGGCCTAATGAGCAGATTCGAACTACGCGCGAATCAACGCGACAGCTTCGCCGCCAGCCGCAGCGCGGCGAACAGGCTGCCGGGGTTCGCCGTTCCCTGCCAGGCGATATCGAGCGCGGTGCCGTGATCGACGCTCGTCCGAACGAAGGGCAGTCCGAGCGTCGTGTTCACTGCAGAGTCGAACGCGAGCGCCTTGACCGGGATGTGCCCCTGATCGTGATACATGCAGACGAAGGCGTCCGTGCTCTTTCGCTTCCACGGAAGAAAGGCCGTGTCAGGCGGGAGGGGCCCTTCGACGTCGTGACCTGACGCCCGGGCCGCCTCGATCGCCGGAAGGATGATCCGTTCCTCCTCGCGATCGCCGAACAGGCCATGCTCGCCTGCGTGCGGGTTCAGGCCGCAGACGACGATCTTCGGCTTTCGCCCCCGGATCCGCAGCAGCCCCGCGGCGGTCAGCTCGATCACTTCCAGGATGCGTTCCTGCGTGAGCAGCGCCGGAACGTCCCGGTAACCGACGTGCACGGTGACGAAGGTGCAGGTGATCTCCTCGGAATACTGCATCATGCACGACCGTGCGGCGTTCGTGCGCGAGGCGAAGATCTCCGTATGGCCCGGGAAATCGATCCCGGCGAGATGCATCGCCTCCTTGCTGAGCGGAGCGGTGGCGACCGCCGCGACCTGACCGGCGAGCGCCGCGTCGATCGCACGGTCGACGTACGTGAACGCCGCACGACCTGTGGCCGCGCTGATCGTCCCCGGCTCGAAGTCGGAAACCGGCAACACGCCCAGGTCCAGCACGGCGGGCGTATCGACGCCGTCGAGTTCCGCCGGCGAGATCGTTCGCGAAGGGGCGGACAGTCCGGTCCGTGCGGCACACTGCGCGAGCGTCTCCGCGTCGCCGAACACGACGGTCGTGCAGACTTCGGCGATCTCGGGGTTCGCCAGCGCGCGCAGACAGATCTCCGGACCCACGCCGGCGGGGTCGCCCATCGTGAGCGCGATGCGGGGACGGTTCATGCAGATTTTCGGTCGACGAACGGTACGGCAGTCGGGAGGCGTAGAATTCAGCTGAGGCAATCAGGGGCGGTGACGATGGACGAACGCGAGACCTTAAAGAGTCAGGGCAGCGCGCCGAATCGCGGGAGCGATTTTCTAAAGGCGCTTGGGTATCTTGTGCTGCTTATCGTGATCTTCTTCGTCGCGATTCTGGCGTGGGCGGTCTTCGAGATCGTGACCGGAATTCAACTCGTCGGTGGTCCGGACGACAACTGAGCGACACGCTTTCCGAAAACTGAGCCGATCTACCTCGGCGTGTCCGACTCTTTCAGCCGCCGGGCGAGCGTCAGCTTCGCGGACAGGCGATACCTTCGGACGGTTCGCTCGTCGACGTTCATCAGCTTCGCCGCTTCCTTCTGCGTCAGGCCCTGGTACCAGGTCAGTTGAAACACCTCGCGCTCTTCGTCCGGGAGCATGCCGACGGCCTCGTGGAAGGCGGTCCAGTCTTCCAGCGACACGGGCTCGCGATCGACGACCGCCAGCGGGATCGCGTCCCCCCGACGTTCTGCGTACGCGAAGGCCGAATCGTGATTCGCCGCATCGCTCATGGGCCCCTGGTGGTGACGAGCCAGGTCGAGCAGCGTTCGGCGAATCTGCACCGTGGCGAGGTTGAAGAAGTGTCGCGCGTCGTTCGGCGGCGCCTCGCGGAGCGCCTTGTCGAGCCGGAGCAGGGATTCCTGAAGCACGTCCGCGGTATCTTCCCAGCGGCGGACCTTAGGAAAGCCGCGAAGCATCTTCCGCGCGAGCGACTCGAGCCGCCGTCCGGTGCGACGCAGGAGTTCGTCGAAAGCCTGCGGATCGCCCTGGAGGCGACGTCGCTCCCACTCGGCGAAAACCGACTCGTCCGGATCTCCCATCGTCGCTCCCGTCGCCTGTTTCCGACAGGTCCTGCCCGACCTGCTACTGCGACTCTAACGCGAAGCGGTCGCGGTCGCAACGGACTCGTATTCGACGGCACGCCCCCAGATGGTCGGCGGGATGGAGAGAATGCGCACGCCCCGCTGGTTTTCGAGTCGCACGCAGAGCGACTGCCCGAGGTCGTCCGCCCAGCAGGCGTCGACGATCGGCACTCCGAGGCGAATCTCCAGCGCCTTACGCCATTCGCCGCCGTCCCGTCCGCGGATGGCCAGGCGGCCCGCTTTGGACACGCTCAACAGGCGAGCTCCGTCGGCGCTCAGGTCGACCGCGACGACAGCGTTTTCGTACTTGTCGAGCTTTTCAGTCGCCAGATCCGGCAGACGCACGGCGAGCAGTCGCCCGTCTTCGAGGCCGACGAACGCCTCGTTCTCCCCGAACGACGCATCGAGCGCGAGAATTCGCTGATCGCTCACCCTCCGGACTTCGGCAGCTTCCGTCGCGTCGCCTGAATCGAGGCAGAACAGCCTGCCGCTGCGAAATCCTCCCACGGTCCAGAAGCGATTCGCGGCGAGCGCCTGAACCTGTCCCTCGCCCGTTTCGACGGTCTCCCGCGACGGTCCGTCCCAGCGATGGGCCCCGGTCAGGCTGGGCCAGGATCGCAGCTCGATCCTGGCGTTGCCGCCCGTCGAGCTCGAATCGTCATGCCCCCGGTAGGACCACAGCGACTGTCCGTCCGCGTTCCAGATCGCCACCTCGCACTCGGGCAGGAGCTCGGGATTTCCGTCGAGTGTCAACTCTCCCGTCCCGGCGTCGATGACGCCCCGCAGAATCCGGCACGTGGAGTCCTCGGCCGTCGTCAGCAGAGCCGCCCGATCGCCGGACGGGCTGACGCGAACGCGCCAGTCTCCCGCGACGCCGACGCTGCGACTGTCGAGAGCCTGTCCCTGCGAGTCGACGCGCACGCTCACGATTCGATTCGGCACGGAGACCAGGCCGAGCCCTCCCTCGGCGGCCCAATCGGCGTCGACCGCAGGGCGGGCCGACATGGCGACGGTGCGATGGGCCGCCATGCCGCGTACGTTCCAGCGCGATACGCCGAAGGGTTGAATCAGCAGCACGGTGTCATCGTCGGCCCAGACCGGGACGACGTCGTTCCCCGAGGCGACCTTTCGCCGCGACAGCATTTCGCCCGAGGCCGCGTCGAAGAGCAGCAGCGAGTACTGACTCTCGCTCTCCGTGCCGGCGACCGCCAGCGATCCGTCCCGGTTGAAACTGACGGGGTGGACCCGCGCATCGCTGCCGACGGTTTCATAGGTGAACAGCGTGAAGGGATCTGCCGGATCGGCCAGATCGAACGCCTGCACGCCGGCGTCGCCGCCGAACGCGAGGAATCCGCTGCCTGGCGGAAGCTCGCTCCACTTCGTCGTTCCGACCTTCGCCGGCTTCAGCGTCGCTCCGTCGAACGCCTGGACCTTCCGGTCGACCACGCCGAACAGACGATCCGTCTCTGGCTCCCGAACCAGGCGGCCCGACCGACCCGGAATGGATGCGGTGGCGGCCTTCGTGAACGAATCGCCGTCGCGCTTCCAGAGTTGCAGTTCGGCCCCGCACGTGACGACGAACGAAGCGCCGTTCTTCAGCCAGACGATTTCCCCGATCGCTTCCGACCAGCCGCTGTCGAACACCATCGGCGAATCGTCGGGCGTCGTGCCGATCTGCCAGACGAGCAACTCGCCGTGCCGGAGTCCGACCGCGATCCAGGCGTTATCGTCGCTGAACCCGGCGGCGCGCATGCCGTTGGGCGACGTCGGTTTCGCTTTCCCGCCCGAAGTCGAAAAGCTGGGCAGCGAGGGGAACGCGAAGTACGTGAGCCGGCGGACGACCTCGCCCGTCTCGGCATCCGCGATCGCGCAGGCGAACCACATCCGAATCGCCGCCCGGCTCTGCGGCAGGGCGAGCAGTTTCCGGTCGGGCGAAAGCGCCGCGCGGTAGGGCTGATAATCGAGCTTGTCGAGCGGCCAGGGTTCCGGCGTCAGTTCCCGGCCCAGCGCCGCTGACCATTCGACGCTCGCGAGCGTCGCTCTTTCCGCCGGTTTGCGCGCGAGAGGCGCTTCCCGCATCTTCGCGATCTGCCGCTCCGCCGCGAGCGTCCATCCGGCCTGTCGTTCCGCGACGAGTTCGTTCAGGATCGCCCGCTCGTTGTAGTAATGCTCGGTTTCGGCGGCGGCGACGGCTTCCCTTCGTCGACCGTCGATCCAGAACAGCGCGCTCGCGGCGAGACCCACGGCGACGATCGCGATCATCGAACCGGCGGCCAGCGCGGGATGCCGCCGTGACCAGCGCAGACACCGGTCGACGATCGTATCGGGCTTGGCGCGGACCGGTCGATCGTCCAGCCACGCTTCGACGTCCTCCTTCAGCAGCCTGGCCGTCGCGTACCGATCGAGCGGTTCGACCGCACAGGCCTTGCGGCAGATCGCGTCCAGCGCGGCAGGAACCTCGCGAAGACGCTCCCGCGCGGGGACGTGCTCGCCGCGCTCGACCCGCTTCGCCTGCTCGACGATCGACTGACTCTCGATCGGTCGCGCTCCGGTCAGGATTTCGTACAGCACGACGCCGAGGCTGTAGACGTCGGACGCCGGACTGATCGCGTCGAGGCGTCCGGCCAGTTGCTCGGGCGGCGCGTAGGCGAGCGTTCCCAGGAGCGCGCCGTCCTTCGTCTCCGCCGAGTCTTCCAGCGAGGTTTCCGGAAGCGTACGACGCTTCGAGCGCGACCGGGGCGGGTCCGCTTCCCGCAAGCGCTTCGCCAGTCCCCAGTCGACGACCAGCGTTTCGCCGTACGTTCCCAGCATGATGTTGTCGGGCTTCAGATCGCGATGCACGACGCCCTGATCGTGCGCGTATCCGACCGCGTCGCACACGGCCAGAAAACGCCGCAGCAGACTCCGCAACTCGGCCCCGTCGAGCGGTCGCCGCTCCTTGATTCGCTCGGCGTGAAACCGTTCCAGGCAGGCCTTCAGGTTCTCGCCCTGCACGAATCGCATCGCGTAGTACGGTTCGCCGCGACCGTCGACGCCGAGCGAATAGACCGGCACGATGCCCGGGTGTTCCAGTCGCCCGGTGATCTTCGCTTCACGGCGAAACTTGGCCCGGCGGACGTCATCCAGCGGTTTGTCCCGCCGGACGCTCTTGAGCGCGACCTCGCGATCGAGTTCCTGATCGACCGCCTTGTAGACGACGCCGAGTCCCCCCTTCGCGTGCGGCTCGATAATCTCGTACCGATGGCCGACCGCGGCGCCGTCATCCGCCGGCGAGCCGTTCGCGGTCCCTGACTCGTTGCGAGAGGGGCCATTGCGAGCCGCGCCGTCGCGATGCGTTCCCTTGGTCACGCCGTTCAAACCGCCGCGCGTGCTGTCGGAATCGCCGAACAGCGGATACGAAGTCGATCCGAGCGACGGTTCCGCGACCTGCAGGCCGACGGTCTCGAACGCTTCCTCGCCCGTCGTCGCCCGATCAAGCCAATGCGCGTCTTCCAGGTCGCGAATCGCGGAACGCAGCTCTTCCGCGAGCTCCGGATCGTCTCCGGCCAGATCTTCAGGCTCGGGACGCTCGCCCGCATCGACGCGCCGTTCCCATTCCTCCAGAAGGTCGAGCAGCCGACCGTCGTCGCCGTTCTGCATAGGTCCTTCCTGCGGTCAGTCGATCAACGACAGAGCGGAGCGTATCGATGCGTCTCTCCCGAAAGTTGTACACGAACCCGCGTGAAAAGTGGATCAGTTCCTGTTTCCGACCGCGGTCGCCGGAGACGCCCCCAGCTCATGGGCGACGTCGGCGAGGATCTCGTACGACCGTAGACGGGCCGCCGGGTCATAGATGGCCGAAACGACCATCAGTTCGTCGGCCTGGGTCGCGCTGGCGAAGTTCTCGAGCCCTGCCCGAACGGTCGCGGGCGATCCGACGATCGACTGCCGGAGCATCTGCGACGCCTGCATCTTTTCGAGGGGCGTCCAGTACGTTTCGATGTCGTCGATCGGCGGAGGCTGCAAACCGGGACGACCGCGACGCAGATTCGTGAACGCCTGCTGCAACGACGTGAACAGCCGTTGCGCGTCCGCGTCGGTTTCCGCCGCGACGACGTTCACCCCCGCCATGGCATAGGGCCGGCTAAGCTGTTCCGACGGCTGGAACCGCTCGCGGTAGATCCGCAGGGCGTCGAACAGCGCGTCCGGCGCGAAGTGCGAAGCGAAGGCGTAGGGCAGACCGAACGCCGCCGCGAGCTGGGCGCCGAACAGGCTCGACCCGAGAATCCAGAGCGGAACGTTCGTCCCCGCGCCCGGCACGGCGCGGATCGCCTGTCCCGGCTCAGGCTCCGCGAGCAGGGCCTGCAATTCCAGCACGTCCTGCGGGAAATTCTCCGCGGTCGCCGGATCCCGCCGGAGTGCGCGAAGCGTGAGCTGATCCGTACCCGGCGCTCGCCCCAGCCCCAGATCGATCCGGTCGGGATAGAGCGAGGCTAGCGTCCCGAACTGCTCCGCGATCACCAGCGGCGAATGGTTCGGGAGCATGATGCCGCCGGCGCCGATCCGGAGGGTCGACGTTCCGCCGGCGAGATAGCCGATCACGACCGCCGTCGCGGCGCTGGCGATCCCGGGCATGTTGTGATGCTCGGCGACCCAGAAACGGCGGTAACCCAGCCGCTCGACGTGCCGCGCCAGTTCCAGGCTAAGTCGCAGCGCCTCGCCCGGCGTTCGACCTTCGCCGACAGGGACCAGGTCAAGAACGGAAAGAACGGGAAATGCGACGGACATCGGAACGCCAGATGACGAAGGGAACGCGAAAGCTACCGGCATCTTAGGGAGGCGAGCAAGCGAGGCGATCGTTTCTCGCCGTTCCAAGCCGATTCGACGATCTGTCGATCCGTCGATCCTGGACGGCTAAGAATTTCGCGATGGGAAAACCCCTTCGCCGACGAGAATGACGCCTGGCCTGAAAATTTCTGACAGGGTTCTGTAACGCCTGCCGGTCGGACGTGTTGGAAGAATAGAGCGCGAGAAGTCGCCGTCTTTCTTCGACCAGCGGTCATCGGTCCGTCCGGCAGCCGGCTTTCGGCGAGGGTAAGCGTGCGGCGTCTTCCTGATGACGCTTCTTCGATCGCTGCGGAAGCGACGGGCGACTGGATCGTCCAGACCGCCCCGCGTGCGCTCGCCTATGCGCGGACGCTCGTGCGGAACGAAGCCGTCGCGGAGGATCTCGTTCAGGACTGTTTTCAGCGACTGCTGGCGAAGGCCGATCGGTACGACCTGCCGACCGACGGCGCTCGCCTGCTGTTCAAGTCGATCACCAACGCCTGCATCAACTGGACCCAGCGTCGCCGACCGATCCTGAGTCTGGAACAGATGCAGGGCGAGGAAAGCGACGCGTGCATCTCTCCGGCGAGCGGACCGCTCGAGACCGCGCTGTTCAGCGAACTGAGCCAGGCGATCGACGCCGCGCTCGCCGAACTTCCGATCGAACAGCGCGCGGCCGTGGAGCTGCACTCGCTGGGTCACGATGCGATCGAAATCGCCGAGGCGCTGGAGACGACGCCCGGCAACGCACGCGTTCTGCTGCACCGCGGGCGAGCGCGACTGGCGGAACGGTTGAAGCCGTATTTAGCAGGCTGATGCCGAAGGCGCTCAGCCTGCGTTCGTCGCACGATGCGACGACGAGAGGGCGGTTTCGCCGCCCTCTCGCGAGCCGTGAGGAACTTGTTCCGAACCTGGCGAGCCTGCACAACGCCACGAAGGCGTTGTGCAGTAACTGATAGAGGGATGAAGTGAACGAAGATTTCGACGATTCAGAACCTTCGGCGGCCGATGTCGATCGACTGGTGCGCGAGCATCTCGAACGGCGCGCGTCGCAGATCGACGCGACCGCGCTGATCGATCGTCTGCGCAACGTCGAAGCGGCGTCCGTTCGCCCTCAACCGCTGACGCTCGCCTCGAAGTTGCATACGGCAGAAGAAGCGCCGTCCGTACGGAGCGCAGGACGAACGAAGGCCTGGCGTGCCCCACGACTCGCCTGGGCCGTTCCGACGATCGCGGTCGTCGTCGCCGCCTTCTTCATCGGGCGCTGGCTCTCGCCCTCGACGGCGGACGCGGCGCAGGTCGTGCATGCCGCGCGGGCGGCCCTGCGACTGCACGGCGACCGGTCGTACCGCGGCACGTTCCATCCCGATCCGTCGTACTGGGACGGCAAGAACCTGCTGCGGGGGCCGTCCGAGACGATCCTCTGGACGCGAGGCGATCGGTTCTGGGCCGAGACCCGCTGGAACGACGTCCGTCTCGTCTACGGTCGCGATGAGACGGAAACGATCTGGCTCAGCCCCTCCCGTTCCAGCGGAATGCGATTCTCCGGCGGACAGACGCCGGCGGAGATCGAACTCTACTGCGCGATCAACTCCATGACGGCGTCCCGACTGCTCGACGACGTTCTGGCCGACTTCGATCTGCAGACCTGCGACGTTTCGGGCGAAGCGGACAGCGGAACAGATTCCGACGTCGGAACGCGGACGCTGGGCCCGAGGCGAACCGGGGTGCTGGCGACGCTCAAACCGGGGCGCTCGCATCCCTTCCTTTCGTCGGCGCTCCTGGAGATCGACGAGTCGGACACGCTCGTCCGGCTGATCCTCTGGACGCTCGACGACGGCCGGCCCCGCGGAACGATGACCTACACGCTGATCGAAACGGCCGACCTCGACGACGCCGTCTATCGCCTGCCGTATCACGTGGACGAAGACGCGAAGATTTCCGAGCGCGCGTTCGAACCTGATTCCGCCGCATCCGATTCGCCGACGCCGGAAGAATGAATCACGCCCCCTCCGAGCCGCCTTTCGCCTTCTCCGAAGCGAGCCCCATGTCGCGTCTAACTAGCGCGCTGTCGATCGTACGACGTCAGGCATTTTGCGGGGTGCCACTGGCTCTGCCAGTGCCGGCCCCGACGTCCCGGTCAACTGTGTTGGACGATCGAATCAGCTTCGGCACTGGCGGAGCCAGTGGCACCCGAACCTCTCCGATAACCTGGACGTCGAACATTGGTCGAACCGCTAGCGCCCTCTTCCTGACGACGCTCTTCGTCTCTGCGATCGCAGCGGCGGAAGAACCGACGAAGCCCGACGCTCCCGACGCCGCGGAGGTCGCGTTCTTCGAATCGAAGATCCGGCCGGCGCTCGTGAAGCATTGCTACGAGTGCCATTCGTCCGAAGCCGGCGCCGCGGAAGGGGGCCTCCGCGTCGACGATCGCGCCTCGATCCGGGCCGGCGGCGACCGCGGACCGGCGGTCGTTCCCGGGCGACCCGAGGCCAGCCTGCTGCTCTCGGCGATCGAGCATGCGGACCGCGATCTGGAGATGCCCCCCGATCAGCCGCAGCTACCGAAGGAGGTTATCGCCGACCTTCGCCGCTGGATCGAACGGGGCGCTCACGACCCCCGCGACGGCGCTTCGACGACCTCGACCGACCAGGCGGCGCTGCTCGCCGAAGCGAAGAACTTCTGGTCCTACCGGCGGCCCGTCGCGTCGCCGCCGCCCGCGGTCGCGGACGAGACCTGGCCCCGGGACGACGTCGATCGGTTCGTTCTCGCGCGGCTGACCGAGCGGGGGCTCTCTCCCTCGCCCGACGCCTCGCCGGAGACGCTGGTTCGGCGCCTGCACTTCGATCTCGTCGGCCTTCCCCCGGCGCCGGAAGCGGTCGACAGCTTCCTCGCCGAGGCTGCCGCCAGCGGGATCGACGCCGCGATCGCTGCCGAGGCCGATCGTCTCCTCGCGTCGCCTGCGTTCGGAGAACGCTGGGGCAGGCGCTGGCTCGACGTCGCCCGCTTCGGCGAATCGAGCGGCAAGGAAGCGAACATCCCGTTTCCCTACGCCTGGCGTTACCGCGACTACGTCATCGACAGCGTCGCCGCCGACGTTCCGTACGATCGCTTCCTGACCGACCAGATCGCGGGCGACCTGCTGCCGTACGAGTCGGATCGCGAGCGGGCGAAGCTGCTCGTCGCGACCGGCTACCTGGCGGTCGGCACGAAGAACCTGTCCGAGTCGAACGAGAAGCAGTTCCAGGCCGACCTCATCGACGAGCAGATCGACAGCCTGTCGCGAGCCCTGATCGGCAGCTCGATCGCCTGCGCGCGGTGCCACGACCATAAGTTCGATCCCTTCTCGATGAAGGATTACTACGCGCTGGCCGGGATCTTCGGCAGCTCGCAGACCTACTTCGGAACGTTCGTCTCGCCCGCCAGTCAGCAGGGGGGCGACCTGATCCGCCTGCCGCAGCTCGACGACGAGGTCGTGCTGCACGAATCGGTGACGGAGAAGCGCTACGCGGAGATGAAGACGCAGCTCGCCGCGCTCCAGGCCGAGAAGGCGGAGATGGACGAAGCGCAGAAAGCGGCGTTCGCTGGCCTGAAGCCGAAGAAGGAGTTCACGCTGACCGACGCGCTCCGCAACATCTGGCAGACGGGGCCGCTGGTCGGGAAGCTGCAGACGATCGGCGACGACGGCAAGGCCGTTCCCGTGACGATGGGCGTGCTCGACGATCCCGCGCCGTCGGAATCGCCGTTGTTCACGCGAGGCGAGGTCGCTCGCCCCGGCGATCCGGTTCCCCGCGGCTACCCGGAGGCACTGCGCACGGAGAACGCTCCGCCGATGCCGGAAGACGCCAGCGGACGCTTGCAACTCGCTCAATGGCTGACGCATCCGGAACATCCACTGACCGCGCGCGTCTTCGTCAATCGCGTCTGGAGCCACCTGTTCGGCGACGGACTCGTCCGCACGGTCGACGACTTCGGCCGTACGGGCGAACCGCCGAGTCATCCCGAACTGCTCGACACGCTGGCCGTCGACTTCGTGCAGGAAGGGCAGTCGCTGAAGCGTCTGATCCGGCGGCTCGTGCTGACGCGTACCTACCGCCAGGCGTCGACCTTCGACGAGCAGTCGTTCCAGGCCGATCCTGACAATCGGCTGTTGTGGCGGATGCCGAAACGTCGACTGGAAGCCGAAGCGATCCGCGACGCCATGCTCGCCGTCTCGGGCGAACTCGATCCCGCCCGACCGGACGGTTCGCTGGTGGCGAAGAAGATTCAGGACAAGCCCATCTCGCTGATCGGTCTCGACAAGGCGCTGCCGGAGGATCTCGACGGTTCGACGACGCGCTCGGTCTACCTGCCGGTGATCCGGGACCGCCTGCCCGATGTGCTGGAGCTGTTCGACTTCGCGGAGCCCGCCCTCGTCACCGGAAAGCGCGACACGACGAACGTTCCGGTCCAGGCGCTCTACCTGATGAACAGTCCCTTCGTCCGTCAGCGGGCGGAAGCCTTCGCCGCGCGGCTGAGCGAGGAAGCGGAGACGAACGAGGCCCGCATCGACCTGGCCTTTCGCCTCTGCTTCGGTCGCACGCCGACGACTCACGAGGCCGATCGCGCGTCCGCCTACCTCGCCTCCGCATCCGATGCTGCATCCGAATCATCCGCGGACGAAGAACGCTGGAATCGTTTCTGTCAGGCGCTCCTCTCGGCTGCCGAATTCCGTCAACTCGACTAACCGCTGCCCGCCGCAAGCCAGGATCTTCCATGCCGCTCTTTCACGACGATCATCTTCGACCCTCGCGTCGTACGGCGCTGAAATCGCTCGCCTCCGGTTTCGGCTACCTCGCCTTCGCGGCGCTCGCCCAGCGCCCAACGGTCGGCCTGGCGTCGCCTGCTGGAAGCGCGCTCGCCGCGAAGGAGACGCACTTTCCCGCACGCGCGAAGCGGGTCATCTTTCTCTGCATGAACGGCGGCCCGTCGCACGTCGACCTGTTCGACTACAAGCCGAAGCTGAACGACGCCGAGGGGCGCAAAACCGCCGACAGTCCGCTCAAGGGGAATGCGGCGCTGATGCCGTCGCCGTTCCGCTTTTCGCAGCATGGCCAGTCGGGGCAGTGGATCTCCGAACTGATGCCCGAACTGGCGAAGCAGGCGGACGACCTCTGCTTCGTGAAGAGCATGCACACCGACCTGCCCAACCACGCGCAGGCCTTCCTGCAGATGCATACCGGCAGCTTTCAGTTCACGCGTCCCTCCGTGGGCGCCTGGACGCTGTACGGCCTGGGCTCGGCCAATCAGAACCTGCCCGGGTTCGTCACGATCAACCCGCCGACCGATAACGGCGGCGCGCGGAACTACGGCAACGCCTTTCTCCCGGCGCCCTACCAGGCGACGAAGATCGGGGCGAACCAGATTCCCGGCTTCTACGCCGCGATCCTGGGGATCGATCAGGAACCGGGTCCGCCGCTCCGGAACGTCTCCAACGAATGGATGACCCGGGAGGAGCAGCGCCACCAGCTCGACTTCCTGCGGGACCTCGATTCGCAGAAGCTCGAACGGGACGTGCGAAACCCGGAGGTCGAAGGGGCGATCGAATCGTTCGAACTCGCCTTCCGGATGCAGGACGAATTGCCCGCGCTGCTGGAGCTGTCAGGCGAGTCGCAAACGACGCTCGACGAGTACGGCATCGGACCCGATCTGCCGACGGCCCGCTTCGGCCGGCAGTGCCTCCTGGCCCGGCGACTGGCCGAGGCGGGCGTCCGCTTCATCGAGATCACGGCGCCCGGGTCGTGGGACCATCACTTCCTGATCGACAGCGCGCTCAAGACCAGTTGCCAGGCGACCGATCTCCCCGTCGCCGCGCTGCTGCGCGATCTGAAGCAGCGGGGGATGCTCGAAGATACCCTGGTCATCTGGGCGGGCGAGTTCGGCAGAACGCCTTACGCCCAGAGCGGCACCGGACGCGATCACAACAACAAGGGCTACACCCTCTGGATGGCGGGCGGCGGCGTGCAAGGCGGCCTCAGCTACGGATCGACCGACGAGCTCGGCTACCAGGCGGTCGAGAACCCGGTCCACATCCATGACTGGCACGCCACGATCCTGCACCTGCTCGGCTTCGACCACGAACGGCTCACGTTCGAGTACGCGGGGCGCGACTATCGACTGACCGACGTGCATGGCCGCGTCGTGACCGACATCGTCGCCTGATCGCTCCTGCGGGATCCCCGGCGAGCGGAGGGTGTCAGCCCTCCGTGGCTGTGTGCCATGCCCGCGTCGCGGCTGGTAGTCGACCGAGCCTTATTCGTTAGGTCGATCGAAGAGTTTCGGGTGCCACCTGCCCTGCCAGTGCCGCAGCTTGAAAGGTTGCCTAACACGAGCGATCCGGCCTCCGGAAAAGCGCTGGCAAAGCCAGTGGCGCCCAGAGGAGAGACTGCCTTTTAAGGCTCGACCGACTGCCCGGGACTCATCGAACCCCTACGGACGCTTGTGCCCCGCGTCCTCGCCCAGCAGGACGAACTCGACGCGGTAGTTCGCGTTCGGATCGCGTCGCGAAGGTCCGTCGAGCAGGATCGTCAGGCCGAGCGGCAGGCCGAGCTGCTGGAAGCAGTTGTGAATGAAGCTCCGCCAGTCTTCGGGCTCGGCGTCCGTATGGATCGCCCGCACGCCGTACGAGAAGGCGAGCGCCTGGCAGGCCGCTTCGTCCCGGCTCACCGCGACGACCCAGACGCGCGGCTTGTACCGCGACAGCATCCGGGCCGTTCCGCCCGTATGCGTCGGCACGAACACCGCGGAGGCCGGCGCGACGCCGATGGAGTACTGCACGACCGCGGCGATCGTCTCCTCCGCGGTCGTCGGCATGGTCGGGTTCTTCAGCGGGATCCCCAGGCCGGACCGTACGGACTCGCGGTGCGCTTCGGCGCTGGCGGCGATCTTGGTCAGCATCGCGACGGCTTCGACGGGGAACTTTCCCATCGCCGATTCGCCCGACAGCATCACGCAGTCGGTTCCGTCGAGGATGGCGTTGGCGACGTCGGTCGCTTCCGCACGCGTCGGAATCCGGCTGGAGGTCATCGACTCCAGCATCTGCGTCGCGGTGATGACCGGTTTGCCGGCCGCCGTCGCCTTGGCGATGATCTGCTTCTGAATCACGGCGATCTGTTCGATCGGCACTTCGACGCCCAGGTCGCCGCGCGCGACCATGATCCCGTCGGCCGCCCGCAGGATCTCGTCCAGATGATTCAGCGCGCCCGCCCGTTCGATCTTGGCGATGATGAAGGGACGCTTGCCGAGCGCTTCGGCGGCCGCGCGAACGGCTTCGATATCCGCTGCCCGTTCGACGAACGACTGGCTGATCGCGTCGACGCCGTGGGCGAGGGCGAACTCCAGGCACTTGCGATCATGGTCGGTGAAGGCGCTGATGCCCAGGTCGATGCCCGGCAGGTTGAGTCCCTTCCGCGAACGCAGATCGCCGCCGATCGCGGTCGTGCATCGGACTTCGTTTCCGACGACCTCCTCGACGACCAGTTGCACCAGGCCGTCGTCCAGAAACAGACGATCCCCCTTCTTCGCGACCCGCGGCAGAGGCTCGAAGCTCATCGACGCCCGCGTCGCGTCGCCGACGATCTCGTCGCTCGTCAGCGTGAACGGATCGCCGGGCAAAAGGTGGATCGGCTCCGGATCGATCTTGCCCAGCCGCATCTTCGGCCCCGGGAGATCGGCCATGATCGTGACGCGAGCGCCTGCGGCCTTCTCGGCCGCGCGGATGCGCTCGATGCGACCTGCGTGCTGGCTGAAGTCGCCATGGGAGAAGTTCAGCCTGGCCACGTTCATCCCTGCCCGGATGAGCTGTTCCAGCTTCACCGGGTCGTCCGTGGCGGGACCGATCGTGGCGACGATTTTCGTGTGATGGCGCGGTAGATACATGGCCCATTTATAGCGGCGCGGCGAATCGGCGGAAGGCGAGATCTCCTCCCGTCGAATCCATATTCGCACGATGAAGGCAGAACGGCGCCGCTAGCAGACAGCGGTCTTTACAGTCAAGGTCGAGCGATGCCGCGGATCACGCAGTAGCCCTTCACCTCTTCGAATGCGAGTCCGTCGAACCATTGCGGCATCTGCTCCGCATACCACTCGGGACTTTTCGTCACGACGAGGATCCGCCCGCCCGGCCGAAGCGCTTCGCGGCCCGCCTCGAGAAAATGCCGGGCGATCCGGAAGCTCGCGTAGTAAGGCGGATTGGCCAGCGCCAGGTCGTAGTCGCCCGCGCCGCGATAGCCGCCATGGGCGTTCAACTCCGCCGTCAGATTCGTCAGCCCGTTGAGCAGCGCCCCCCGTTCGACGCACTCGACCGCTCGGATCGAGGAATCGACCGCATGGACCGTCGCCTCCTCCGAGATCGACGCCGCCGCCAGGGCGACCACGCCCGAGCCGCAGCCGATGTCGAGAACCCGTTCGCCCTGCGCGACGTGCATGGCGTCGATCAGCCGCCGCGCTCCGGGATCGACCCGGCGATGGGAGAAGACGCCCGGACGACTGACGACCCGCAGCAGTCTGCCTTCATGGCGAAAGGCGAACTCGCAGGCGAAGTTCCTGATCTTCTTGAGCGGCTTGGTCTTCGCAGCGACGTAGAGCGCGCCCGTCTCGGACGCGCGCCGCTCGACCTTGTCGAAGATCGCCGCCATCTGCCCGGCGAGCCACGTGTCCCGCGGGTTGTTCGTCG
Organism: Lignipirellula cremea; assembly: GCF_056501455.1. NCBI lineage: Bacteria > Pseudomonadati > Planctomycetota > Planctomycetia > Pirellulales > Pirellulaceae > Lignipirellula > Lignipirellula cremea. The sequence goes on along the minus strand of NZ_CM151415.1, from coordinate 697,531 downwards.
ACGCGTAGAGCCGACCGCCCCTCTTCAGCCGTTCGTGCCCGCTTTGAAGGAGTTCCCGCGCGAGTTCCGCGTCGCCGCTCGACGACAACGGCAGCGCGACGACGTCGGCGGTCTCCTGCGGCAGGTCGGGCGCCGCTTGCGGGAGATCAGCCGCACAGAGGATCTCCAGGTTGGGCGGCCCGTCGTGCCAGGCCTCCCGTGCCCGATCGGCCCGGTAGAGATCGATGAAGAGGCACTGCACGGCCATCTGCGGTCGCGACCGGGCGACGAATCCGGCGAACTGCGCAGCGCCAGCCGACGTGCAGATCAGGCGTTCGCCCGAGATCTCATCCGCCGCGCGCAGCAGTAACTCTTCCTGGGGGAACGGCTCGACGCGAAACGTCGCCGTTTCGCCGCTCCCCGATTCGCTCGCCACGCTCACGCTCCCGCACGTCCGATCGTTCCCCGTTCCCGGCGCTCAATGTACGCGTGAACGCGCAGGCTCGGAACTCCGAGGAAGCGCCGGCTCGCCTGGAAGCGAACGCCCTACAGCCGCTCCACGGCCTCTTTCGCTTCGGCCAGACCGACGCCGGTCATCTGGCGATAGACCCTGATCGCTTCGATCTTCTTTCCTGCCCGCATCAGCTTGGCGGCTTCGTGCGTCGCGGCGTCGGGGGAGGCGACCGCGTTCACGGCAGGGCCGGTCGGCTTAGCGTCCGCCTGCCGCCGCAACGCCTCCAGCTTGGGATCGGTCCGCGGCACGAGCAGGTAAAGCCCGAAGACCAGCCCGATCGCGCAGCCGGCGAGAACCGCGAGGACGATGATCCAGGTATCGGGCATGGGACCTTTCGAGTGGCGAGACGCGGACGATTCGCCGCGAAAGTATCAGGTCTTCGGCGCTGCCGTCAGGCGATTCGCGTTCGCCAGCCCCAGACGCAGAGTCGCAACGATAGCCAGAACAGGAACCCGCTGGCGAGGAGAAGAACGATCGCGAGTCCTTCTTCTCCGTCGACGCCCAGCGCCGCATACGGACTGCCGATCATCATCGCGAGGCAGGCGATCGAGCCCACCGTTCCCTCGATCCGGCAGCTCACGACCGCCTGGCGGAATTCAGCCTCGGAAGTCGTACGAGAAGCTTCGAGCTTACGCAAGCTGCCGCATGCCGCAGTGCGATAGAGAATCGCCGCCGCGGTCAGGTATACGAAGAAAGCAATCCACATCGCTTAGGCCTCAGTTTCGTAGGGCTTCGCCTCGCTTAATCGTGTGGGTAGCCGAAGAAGTTCGGGTGCCACTGGCTCCGCCAGTGCCGACTCTGGATCGACCCTCTAACATGGCCGACCGGGCCGTTCATTCCAGCACTGGCAAAGCCAGTGGCACCCTCTTGAACTCACCGCCTTAGACGTACCGGGGATCCGTATCGATCGACCGTGAAAACGGCAGGTGGGTCAATGACCCACCTTACGAAAGAGACGGTCCCTCTACGCCTCGATCAGCCGCTCGATGACCTTCCCCTGGCTGATGATCATGGGCCGCTTGATGGGGGTCATCAGCTCCTGCTCGAAGTCGATGCCGAGGCAGGAGAGCATGGTGGCGTGAACGTCCTCGACGGTCACGGGGGACTGCACGTCGTCGAGCGGCTTGTCCTCGGCCAGCTTCGGATGGGCGGCGGTCTCGCCGTGGACCACGCCCGCGCGGATGCCGCCGCCGGCGAGGGCCAGCGAGAAGCCATGCGGCCAGTGGTCGCGACCGTCGGCGGGGTTGATCTTCGGCGTGCGACCGAACTCGCCCATGCAGACGACGAGCGTATGCTTCAGCAGGTCGCGGTCTTCCAGATCCCTGATCAGCGAGGCGAACGCCTGGTCGAGCGTGACGAGGTTCGCCTTCACGAATTCGAAGTTGTTGGCGTGGGTGTCCCAGCCCCCCAGTTCGACCTCGACGCAGCGAACGCCCCGCTCGATCAGTCGCACCGCGGTCAGGCAGCCGCGACCGAAGGCCGTGTCGCCGTACGATTCGCGCAGCTCCTTCGTCGCGGTGGTCGCGTCGAACGCGGCCAAGTGCTCCGACGACATCATCTTCAGCGCCGAGCGGACGCTCTTCAGATGGAGCGTCTTGTTCTCGTCCAGACCCTTCATCCGCTTCTCGGCGAAGGTCGGCTCCACGATCCGCTGCAGCGCCTCGACCCGGCGCTGGAATCGTTCGTCAGCGACGGGCGACTGCAGATCGGGGATGCGACCGACCGGATCGCCGATCTGGAACGCGTCGAACTGATCGCCGAGGTAGCCCCCCCGTCCCGGCCACTGGCTCGGCAGTATCGACACGTACCGCGGCACGTCGAGTTCGTCTTCCAGTTCGTGGCAGACCACGGCGCCGACCGCGGGATGAACGAGCGTCGGATCGGGGCGAAAGCCGGTCTTAAGGTTGTAGGTCGCCCGCTCGTGATCCCCTTCCTTGCTGGTCACGCTCCGCACGATCGCCATGCGATCGGCCAGTTCGGCGACGCGCTCGAACCCCTCGGCGAACTGCAGACCCTTGACGCTGGTCTCGATCGCCTTCGTCGGTCCGCCGATCGGGGAGCCGGGATGGGGATCGAACGTTTCGAGCTGGCTCGGTCCCCCTTGCAGCCAGAGGACGATCACCGACTTCGCCGGCGCTCCCTTCGGCGCCGCCTCTTCCGCCTGCGCGAGTTTCGACGCGATGGCCGACAGCCCCAGCCAGCTACCCGCCGCCGTCGCGCCAGCGAGGAAGCCCCGGCGCGAGAAATGGGCGGACGAATGGCAGGCAGGATCGAAGGTTCGGTTCATGGTTCGTTCTCTCGTAGGGTGGGTCTTGACCCACCTGCCGTTTTCACGATCGATCGATAAGAAGTCGAGGTCGTTTTTCACGACGTTCGGCTCGGACGTATCTGCGCGTCGAAGGTTATGCGCACCCAATGCGACAGCTCGGTGCAAGCGACAGGTGGGTCAAGACCCACCCTACGAAGACTAAATCCCGCTGATGAAGAAGTCGGCGACAACCAGGGACGCATCTCCGAACCAGGGAAACAGAAGGCTGGCGGAAAGGCTAGCGATAGAACCGACGAACGCCCACATCGAGATCGGCTCGAAGTGAATCTCTCGATGAAACATCAGATGCACGACGAGTCCCAGTATTCCGCCCGCGACCATCGCTACGATCGAGGCGAACGAGCGTCCGAACGCGATCCAGAAAAACCCATGCCCGGTTCCCGACAGCTCCACAATGTTGCGATCGGCAGATAGATCAGGCAGCCGATCGTCAGCCACAGCGCCAGTTCCAGATTCGCCGTCGGAGAGAGAAGGACGACGACGATCGCCGCGAGTGGGACAGTCGCTGCGATCGCCCGACTGATCCATCGCGTTCTCGCGTCATTCGATATTCCAGCTTCGACGTTCAATTCGTGCCTGTCAGCTACATACGTTCGGTCGTATTGGGATGCTCTGCTTTCGTAGGGTGGGCCTTGGCCCACCTGTCATTCACACAATCGTTCGATGTCGAGCCGGCTTTACGTCTTCACGACGTTCAATCCGGACGGTTCTCCGCGTCGAAATCTACTCCCTCCCCACGCGGCAGCTCGGTGATGACGACAGGTGGGCCAAGGCCCACCCTACGAAGAGGCGCCGCCCTCGCTTAATGATTCCACGAAAACTCCGTGCCGTTCATCAGGATCCAGAAGAGGTCGCCGACGCGACGGGCGTATTCGTTCGCGCCTTCCTTCTCGCCCTCGGTCAGGAACTGCTCGAAGTACTCGGCCTCCTTCGGCGTCGGCTTGCGGGTGAGCGTGCAGAGATAGGTGGTCTCGACAGCAGTTTCCGCATCCGGCGCGAGGCTGGCGATGCGGCCGCCGGCGACCATGAAGAAGTTCTCCTCGTCGGTCACGCCGTCGAGCAGTTCGCCGTTCAATAGCAACAGCCGCTGCGGGATGGTGCCCCCCCGGTCGACGAACTCGTTCTCGCCCTTGTCGCCGTAACGCTGGACGAAGTCGGTCTCCTGACCGAAGCGGGTGATCCGACTGATGATGTGAGCGTTCTCGTCGATCGTGCGGAGCGAAGTCGCCTGCGACAGGCTGCCCGCGACCTGCTCGGGCCGCAGACGGGTCAGCGGAAAGACGGCCCAGGCGTCTTCATGCTCGGACGTGATGTCGAAATTCGCTTCGCTCGACGAGTGGAAGACTTCCGTCGCGGCGATCAGGCGGATCAGACGCTTGAGGTCGTAGCCGTTCCGCGCGAAGTCCTCGGCCAGCGCTTTCATCCCGGGGGGGCGTTCGTCGAACAGGCCCAGGTCGTCGACCGGCTCCACCAGAGGGCGACCCAGCAGGATGGCCCAGACGCGGTTGACCGTCGCGAGGGCGAACATCTCGTTGTCGGGATGCGTGATCCAGTTCGCCAGCGCTTCGCGACGCGAGCCGGTCGGCTCGTACAGGTCGGCGAGGAAGGGAACGCTCGGCTCGACCAGCGTCTTCTCTTCGTCATGCAGGAACTGGTATTCGTACGCTTCGTCCTTCGTATCGCGGATGCCGGCCAGCGAAGTCGAGACCTCGGAAAAGAAGGCCGCGAGCTGGTGGAAATCCTCTTGCGAACCTCCCCGAACGTCGGCGACCTCGCCCAGGTTCAGATTGCCGAGGTTGTCGTCATGGCATTGCAGGCAGTCGATCCGCATGCCGAGGAACGCCCGGGTGACGCGCGCGGCCAGCCGTTCCGCATCGGGCTGGTTCTCGTTCTGATCGTTGACGATCGTGGCCGTGACGAAGTTCGTCGCGGGGCGATCGGTCCAGAGCCCCTCCTGCGTCAGGATCTCCCGCGCGATCGAATCGTAGGGGCGGTTGGCCGCGATCTGCTCCGACAGCCACAGGACGAACCGCCGGCGTCGCAGGTACAGAAACGGACTCTGATCGGTGCCGACGAACGCCCGAGTGAAACGCTCGGCCAGATAATCGTGGCTCCGCTTGTCGTCGAGAACCCGGGCGGTCCACCAGGCGATGCGACGATCCGCGGGTTCAGCCTGGAACGCGCGGATTTCCTCCAGCGAGGGCGTCGTCCCCATCAGGGCTAGGGCCAGCCTGCGCATGATCAGTTCGTCGGGCGCCGGTCCGGCATGCTGCAGATCCTGCGTCCCCCAGGACTGACGGAACTCCGCGTCGATCCGCTCGACCGCCTGCAGGAAATCGTCTTCGGGCGCCGTCGCCAGACGAACCTCCGGCGGTTCCGGGATGCGATCCCGCTGCAGCAGCATGACGGCCAGCGACACCGCCCCGGCGACGCATAAACCGACGAACAGGGCGTTCTTGGCGACGGCGATCGTCAGCGGTCGGCGGAGGAAGGCGTTCATAATTCAGTTACTGCCTGGGAACGCCGGAAGTTTCGAGAGAAGCGCCGGGGGACAAGCTGCCGGTCCGCGCGGGCACCCGCGGAGAGCGATTCGCTCCGGATTTCGGTTTCTTCGAATCCGCAGGCAAGACTCCTGGATATTTTACGAAAGAGGAAGGGGAACCCCGCCCGGAGAACGAGATTCTCTTGTAGGGCAGGCGCCCCGCCTGCCGCGAAGCGGGTACGAGATTCCATGGCAGGCGGGGCGCCTGCCCTACGGAACTTACGCAGGAAAGTCTTTCGTGACGCGAACGGGCGAAACGTCGATCGATCGGGGCAGCGATGCCACGCGTGCAGGTTTCGACCCGGGGCTTATCGGCTCCGACCAGGGCCGGGACGATCCGCCGCCGCGCCAGCCGCCGGTTCGCGCTTCGTTCTATCGCGTGTCGCCCGGGTTCCAGGCAGGGGCCGCGGAAGCCGCCTTCGCTGAAGATCTTCCCGCCGACGACGAGGGCATCGAGATCCTTTCGGTCACCGACGAGCCCCCCTTTCGCGATCCGCCGGAGCTTCCGTCGGTCAGCAAGACGCCCCGTTTCGCATCGTCGACCAGTCCGTCGCCTCCTGTAGGTCAGGCATCGCCTGACGGCTATCCCGGTGCGGTCGCGATCATCGAACAGCCGGAGGTCGAAGGCGATCTCGACGAGCCGGCCGTTCGTCCCAGATCTGTCTCGCACGGCCTGACCTACGAGCAACACGACGAAGAAACACGGAGGGCTGACACCCTCCGCTCGCCTGAAGAAAATTTGCTGAGCCCCGATGCGACGCCCGTCGATGCGACGCCATCTAACGTCGCTCCCCGACCGCGGCCGAAGACCTGGCCGTTCCGCGTCGCCGAGCGAATCGGATCGGGATGGGAATGGTGCCTCGGCGCGGTCAGCATGCTCGCGACGCTGGCGGCGCTCTCCACGATTCCGATCGTGCAGTTCCTGTCGCTGGGGTATCTGCTGGAAGTCGTGGGGCGAATGGTCCGCACGCAGAAGTTCTCCAGCGGCTTCATCGGCATCCGCACGTTCGCCCGGATCGGATCGGTCGTCGTCGGCACGTGGGCCATCCTGATTCCGCTGCGGTTCCTGGCCGACGTTTCGTATTCGGCCTACCTCATCGATCCGGAGAGTCGCAACTCGCGACTGCTCGCGCTGGCCCTGATCGTCTGCATGATCCTGGGCGTGGCGAACATCGTCATGGCCTGGGCGGCAGGGGGGCGACTGCGACATTTCTTCTGGCCTCTGTTCGCGCCCTTCTTCTTCGCGGTCTGGATCGTCCGCGGTCTCTTGCGGCTGATCCTTTCGCCGGCGCTACCGCATCAGGGGGGGACCGGCTGGTTCGCGAAGTTCGCCGACGATCTGACGCACTACCATCCGCTGACGACCTGGTTTCCGCCCGCCGTGCTGCTGGCCGGGATGTTGCGGGGGCGCCCCTATGCGGAGGCCCGGGATACGGTCTGGAACTTCGTCGTTTCGTTGCGGCTGCCCTATTACTTCTGGCTGGGCCTGCGAGGCTTCGTCGGAACGATCCTGTGGCTCGCGTTCCCGGTGATCCTGCTGATCGGGGGCGCCCGACTGCCGGAAGGGGCAGGCATCGTGTCCGCGCTGGCCGGCGGATTCCTGTTCGGCCTGGCGATGGTTTACCTGCCGTTTCTCCAGGCCCATTTCGCGGCGGAGAATCGCTTCCGGGCGATGTTCGACGTCTTCGCGGTCCGGCGGGCGTTCAACCGCGCGCCGTTCGTGTTCTGGCTCGGCATCTTCGTGACGCTGGCGCTCGCGCTGCCGCTCTATCTGCTCAAGATCGAGATGCCCCCTTCGGAGTTCGGCTGGCTGGAGGCGCTCTTCTTCGTCGGGCTGATGTATCCCGCGCGGCTGCTGACCGGCTGGGCGATGACCCGCGGAACGCAGCGGGAGCAGCCGCGGTTCTTTCTGTTCCGCTGGATCAGCCGCATGGCGCTGGTTCCCATCGCGGCGATCTACGCCACGTTCGTGTTCCTGACGCAGTACTTCTGCTGGTACGGAAGCTGGTCGCTCTTCGAGCAGCACGCGGTTCTGGTGCCGACGCCGTTTTTGAGTTTTTGAGCGGCGTCCTATTTGTAGGGCTGGCGCCCTCGCCTGCCAGGAGAGCTTGTTCCCGCTGCGATGGCAGGCGAGGGCGCCAGCCCTACAAGAGCCTGAGCGATCAACACGCGTCGCCGCTTGGTCGCTGTCGGGCGGAAGCGGTAAGATAAGGAATCGTCGGCGACATTCGCCGTGCCGGAGCGTTCTCGCTCTCCGCTCTCCTCGCTGATCCTGCGCGATCCGTCGATCGCTTCGCTCGTATGCCCCTTCGCAATCTGGCGATCCTGTTCGTCGCGTCGATGGTCAGCATCGTCTGCTACCACAAGGCCCGCACGAACCGCTACGCCTCGGAGATCGCCCAGGCGATCGCCATCACCGAAGAGAACTACATCAAGGAGGTCTCCGGCAGGCAACTCTTCGAGAACGCCATGGACGGCATGCTCAAGGACCTCGATCCCTACTCGGGCTACATCCGGCCCGAGCCGATGGAGCGGTTCGACGAGCTGATGAACCAGGAGAAGGTCGGCATCGGCGTGATGATCGACCCTGAGGCCGCCGAAGATCGCCTCGTCATCCTGACGCCGCTCCCCGGTTCGCCGGCGGAGAGAGCGGGCGTGCTGCCGGGCGACGAGATCGTCGCGGTCAACGACCTGACGCTGGTGCAACTGGGCAGCGTCGACAAGGCGATCGAACAGCTTCGCGGGCCGGAGGGCTCGCCGGTGCAGGTCTCCATCCGACGAAAGGACGTGGCCGACCCGATCGAACTTTCGATGGAACGCTACGCCTTCGTGCTCGATTCGGTGACCGGCGATCTGCGAAAGCCGGAAGGGGGCTGGTCCTTCCGCCTCCAGGGCTCCCCGAACGTCGGCTACCTGCGGATCGATAACTTCGGCGAGAAGACCAGCGACGAACTGAACGCGGCGCTGGCGACTTTCGAGCAAGACCCGGTCGAGGCGCTGATCATCGATCTTCGCGACAACCCGGGCGGGCTGTTGAATCCCGCGGTCGACGCCTGCGACGCCTTCGTTTCGGGCGGCACGATCGTCAGCACGCGCGGCCGCGACAACGAGGTCCGCCGGATCTACAGCGCGGAGCCTGCCGTCCGCTTTCCGGTCGACGTGCCGATCGTCGTCCTCGTGAACGAAAACTCCGCCAGCGCGGCGGAGATCTTCGCCGCCTGCCTGCAGGATCATGACCGGGCGACGATCGTGGGCGAGCGTACTTACGGCAAGGGGACCGTGCAGACGGTCATCCGCATGGAGGGGGGCCGAAGCGCGCTCAAGCTCACGACCGCCTCCTACTGGCGTCCCAGCGAGAAGAACATTCATCGCTTCGAGGAAGACGGGCCGGAGAAAGAGTGGGGCGTCTCGCCGAACGAAGGGATGCTCGTTCCGCTCACCGACGAGCAGCGGATCGCCAGGTATCGCTGGCGCCGGCGTCGCGACGTCGTCGAACTGGTGCAGGCCGCTCCGGAAACGACGACCGTCGACGACACGATCGCCGCCAACGATCCGCAACTGGCGAAAGCGCTGGAGGTCGCGCGGGAGAAGATTCGTCAGCGAGCCCGAGCGAACGAGGCGGCGTAACGCATGACCTTCTGGAAACTCGTGCTGGCAGGGGCGCGGCATCACGCGCGGATGCACTTCTCGGTCGCGCTCGGCGTGGCGGCGGCGACGGCGATCGTCGTGGGGGCGCTGGAAATCGGCGCGTCGATGCGGGCGAGCCTGGCCGACCTGACGGTGCAACGACTCGGCGCCGTCGACTCGGCGATGATCTCGACCGGCTGGTTCCGCGCAGAGCTGGCGAGCGAGTTGGAACAGGCGCCGCCCGTCGAGGAAGAGTACGCCGGCGCCATCGCCGCGGTCTGGTATCCGCAGACGACGCTCGCGCGGCAGAACGAGCCGGGCAGCTTCGCCGGCGACGTCGCGCTCTGGGGCGTGCCGCCCGAGTTCTTCGGTCTGTGGGACGAAGTCGATCTTGCGGCGTCCCACTCGGTCATGAGACGGACAGGCTCCCGCGTTCTCGCTCGCGACGAGATCATTCTCAACGAGGTCGCCGCGGAGCGTATCGGGCTCTCGCCGGAGGACGTTCGCGACCCCGATAGCGAAGCGTACGTGCTCGTCCGCGTGCCCGACGAACTGGGCGTGCCGGAGGAGGCGTCGCTCGGTCGCAAGGATCGTCGCTCGATCACTGTTGCCCGGCTGAAGGTCGTCGAGATCGTGCCGAGCGAAGGAATGGGGCGCTTCGGGCTCTTCCCGTCGCAGATCCCCAGTCCCGTCGCCTTCATCGACCGGACGTTCCTGCAAGGGGAGGTCGATCGCGAGGGGCAGGCGAACGTGCTGCTCGTCGCGGGGAAGAATCCGAGGACGTACGCCTCCGCGGAGGCGCAGCGCACGCTCCAGGCGGCGCTCGATCCGCGACTGGAAGATCTGGGCCTGTCGCTGACGCGCGAGCGGATGGCTTTCCCGGCCGAAAACGAAGCGGTTGACGCGGAAGCCGAAGAGGCGCAAGCGCCCGAGGTCGTCTACGACTACTGGTCGCTCACCAGCGACCGGCTGCTGATTCCGACCGACGTCGAGCGGGTTCTCGACGAACGGATGCGTCATCTCGACGCGATTCCGGTCCTGACCTACCTCGCGAATTTCATCGAAGTCGAAGGCTCCGCTCCGGAGGACGCAGCCAGCGAGAAAGAAGGCGCCGAGAACGACGAGAGCGAGAAAGGCGACGAAGAGAACGACGCGCCGAAGGGCATCCCGTATTCGCTGGTGACGGGGATCGAACTGGGGGAGGGCTTTCCGCTGCGCGACGTGTACGGCGCGACCATCGATCCGCTGGCCGACGACGAGATCGTGCTGAACTCCTGGGCGGCGGAGGATCTGGGCGTCGGACCGGGGGCGAAAATCCGCCTGTGGTACTACCTGCCCGAGAGCGTCGAGGGGACGAACGAAGAGACCTCCCGCGTCTTTACGGTCAAGGCGGTGACGCCGCTGACCGATCCGGCGCGCGGCTGGCGTCGCGATATTCCGCCCATCTACGAACAGCCGCCGACGCTGGCGAACGATCCGAATCTGACGCCCGAGGCGCCGGGCCTTTCCGATCGCGAGTCGATCGACGCGTGGGACGCGCCCTTCGAGATGACGCGAACCACCCGCCCCAAGGACGACGGGTACTGGACGAACCACCGCACGACGCCGAAGGCCTTCGTCTCCCCGGGCGTCGCTCGAAAGTTGTGGGGGAGCCGCTTCGGTCACGTCAGTTCGTTCCGCATTCCTGCGAAGAACGTCGACGACCCCGCGGCGCTGGCCAGCGCGCTCACGGAAACCGTGCAGTCGGACGCGATGCAGAGTCGCCTGGTCTTTCGGCCGGTCAAGGCGGAGGGGCTTGTCGCGTCGAGCGGATCGACGCCGTTCGACGTGCTGTTCCTGATGCTGAGCATGTTCATCCTCGGCTCGGCGCTCGCGCTCGTGCTGATGCTCTTCCGGCTGGGGCTCGAGATGCGTTCGACCGAGGTCGGACTGCTGGCCGCGGTCGGCTGGACGAGGGCGAAGATCGGCCTGGCCTTTCTGGCCGAGGGGGCGATCGTCGCCGCCGTCGGCTCGCTCGTCGGAGTGCTGCTGGGCGTCGGCTACGCGCAGCTCATGATCCTGGCGCTGACGACGTGGTGGATCGGCGCCATCTCGACGACCAGCCTGACGTTCCACTTCGACCCGGTCAGTCTGCTGGCCGGATTCGGCGCCGGTCTGCTCGCCTCCTGCGCGACGATCGCCTGGGCGACCTTTCGGACGCGCGGCTCCTCCGTTCGCGCGCTGCTGCGCGGCGGTCGCGACGACGGCGGACGTCTTCAGGGAGGCAGCTTCCTGCAGCGCTGGTCGATTCCGCTGGGGATCGTCGCCGTGATCGCCGGCGTCGGCCTCGCGCTCTTCGCGGTGCGACTCGGCGGCATGGAGCAGGCCGGCGCGTTTTTGGGCGGCGGGGCGCTGCTGCTGACGGGCGGTCTGGCCATCGTGTGGGGCGCGCTGCGCTCGGGCACGCGGGGCGCGACGACGACGCGATTCGGTTGGTTTCGCTTCCTGTTCGAGAACGCCCGGCGCAATCCCGGAAGGAGCGTGCTGACGATCTCCTCGGTCGCGATCGCGGCCTTCCTGGTGATCGGCGTGAGCGCCTTTCGCCTGGCGCCGACGGAGCAGGGGACCGGCGGATTCGAGTTCCTGGCCAAGGTCGATCGCCCGATCTTCGAGAACCCCCTGAGCGACGCGGGCAGGCTTTCGCTGTTCAAGACGCGTGCCGACGAACTCGCGCAGGTCGAGATGCTTCCGATGCGGTATCGCATCGGCGACGACGCCAGTTGCAACAACCTGTACCAGGCGACGCGACCGCAGGCGTGGGGTCTGCCCCGGGAGGTCATCGAGCGCCTGGGCGTCCGGCGCAACCGCACATCGGGTTCGGGCTACGCCGGCTTCGCGTTCGGCGCGGTCGAGCCCGGCTTCGAGGAGAACCCCTGGCTGGCGCTGGAGCAGGACTTCGACGGCGCGGTGCCGGTGATCATCGACCGGAACACGGCGATGTACTCGCTCAAGCTGTACGGCGGGATCGGCGAAACGTTCACCGTCGACTACGGCGCGGGGCAGACGGTGAAATTTCGCGTGAGCGGACTCTTGGCTGACACGATCCTGCAAGGCGGCCTGCTCCTGTCGGAGCAGGATTTCATCGAGCAGTTTCCCGAGTCGCCCGGCTTCCGCTTCTTCCTGGTCGACACGCGGTCGCCCGACCCGACGAAGCGCGAGGAGGCGACAGAGGCGTTGCACGCGGCGCTCGGAAGCGACGGACTCACGCTGGAGGAAGCGGATCAACGACTCGCCGGGTTTCTGGCCGTACAGAACACCTACCTCCAGACGTTCCAGAGCCTCGGCGCCCTGGGATTGCTGCTCGGCGCGTTCGGCGTCGCCGCGGCGCAGATGCGGAACGTGTTCGAACGCCGCAGGGAACTGGCGCTGCTCCGCGCCGTCGGCTTCTCGCGCGCCCGCGTCGGCAGCGCGGTGCTGACGGAGAACCTGGCGCTGCTGGCGGTGGGGTTGTGCCTGGGGGCGATCGCCGCCGGCGCCGCGGCGCTGCCGCAGGTCTTTCTGCGCGGGCTCGACGCGCCTTGGGGGGCGATCGGGGCCCTGGCGATCGCGATCGTCGGCGTCGGCGCGATTACGAGCTGGCTGGCGACGCGGTTTCTGTTCCGTCTGCCGCTTCTGACGGCTCTGCGGGGAGAATGAGCCGCCCCCGATCGACTCAAGCGCCGCCGACGCCGGGTCGATGATCCGGAAGAGGATCACGGGGTCGTTGTGCCAGGTCCATGTAAGGTTCGTGCGCTCCTTCGGGTGGCACTGGCTCTGCCAGTGTTGCCCCTGGTCCGATTCGACCGTGAGCGGTCGGGGTTCCCTAGTTCCGTCTTGGGCGGATCCGGCGCTGCGGGCCGATCCATTTGAAGGTGGATGGCTCTTTGCCGCTTCGACACTGGCAGAGCCAGCGCCGCCCGAGAAGAGCGGAACCGTGCGAGGGTTGAGCGATTCTTCGCTTCCGCCCGATGATCCCGGTACGACTTCAGCCTGGAAAGAATGACGATGCTCGCGAACTGGACGCTCCGCTTCGTCGCTCTGGCCGCGCTGCTCGTCGGAGTCGGCGTCGTCGGAACGCACGTGACCGGCGATGACGGTCCTGCCGGGACACGCGGTTACGGAAACGCCGGCGGCGCGAACGTCTCCGTTCCCGCGGGCGGCCAGCGGCAGCTCGTCGGTCAGGTCCCGCGCGATGCGGCGACGGAAACGCCCGAGCGGCTGCGCGAGGGAACGATCCTGACCCTGAAGGGACGGTTCGACCTCGTCGGCGAGCGGGCGACCTTCTACCCCGAGGACGGCTCGGCCAGCTTTCGGACGCTGGAGAACCTCGCCCTCGAGCGCGTCGTGAGCGCCCTCCGCGATTCGACCGGCTCCCGGCTGTGGAGCGTCGAGGCGACGGTCACCGAGTACCAGGGCGCCAACTTTCTCCTGATCCGCCGGGCGACCGTGGCCCTCGGCGAGTGATCGTTCGCCGGTCGCTTCCGGCGCTTCGCTTTCCGAGTCCTCCGCAAAGGCCGGACCGTCGCCGCAGACCGGCAGATGGGGCAGGTAATAGAAGGGGCGATGCCCGTAGCGGGCGGTCCGATCGCCCAGGCGCGACCTGCGGCGGAACTCGTCGACGAGTTGCATGGCGCCCCTGAACTTGAACGACGTTTGCACGTGCTAGTGCGTGCCGTCTCCCTGCGAGGCAATCTTTCAACTCGGCCCGGCGCTGCGGCAACACTTTTCTTTCACGCGACCGCTGCGGCGCATTTCTATTTGCATCGTGACTTGCGATTTCGTACGCTAGGTCACGATCTCCTCGCGACTCGCTCTCTCCTCCTTTCTTCTTTCCGGCTCGGTCTCCGATCGATCAAGCCTGCGCCGAAGCGCATCCCGCCGAACCGACGGTTCCGGATCGCCGCGCTCGCGTTCGAAGGCCGATCGACACCGCCTTCAGGGGACTTCCGTCATGGCGCGTGCGCGTTCATCTCGGACCGGCTTCACGCTGGTCGAACTGCTGGTCGTGATCGCCATCATCGGCGTGCTGGTGGCGCTCCTGCTCCCCGCCGTGCAGGCCGCGCGCGAGGCGGCGAATCGCATGAGTTGCGGCAACAACATGAAGCAGCTCGGCATCGCGTTCCACAACTATCACGACACGTACAAGAAGGTTCCGTACGACACGTTCCACGACCCCGGCGCGGGAACGAAGTTTCGATGGGGCTGGATGCCGCGGATGCTGCCGTTCATGGAACAGACGGCGCGCTACGACGGCCTCAACTTTTCCCTCAACGCCTGGGAAGCGAATAACTATGCGCTGCTGAAGGATCCGATGCCGATGTTCCTGTGCCCGTCCGATGCGTTGGCGGAGGAGATCCGCGAGGAAGAAGGCTTCGCGGGGCCGACGTGGGCTCTTTCGCAGTGCGACTACGGGACTGTCATCGGCGACTACAAGAACAGCACCGGCGTCGGCGCCACGCCTGACTACGGCAACACGGGCTTCGGAGCGCCGCAGGTCCGCGGCATGTCGGGACGCTGGGGTTGGGGGACGAAGTTCGCCGGCGTGACCGACGGACTGACCAACACGTTCATGCTGGGCGAATGCATCGGCGCCATGTGCATTACGCAAAACTTCGGGACGCAGTGCTGGGGGACCACCGCCCACCCGATCAACTATCTGAACCAGAGCCTGCAGCAGACCCTGCCGACGCAGGCCAACGCGCGCTGGGACGAGTCGATCGGTTTTCGCAGCTTTCATCCGGGCGGGGCGCAGTTCTGCATGGGCGACGGGTCGGTCCGATTCGTTCCGGAGACGATCGATCAGGTCGCCTATCGCGGCGCCGCGTCGCGAGCGAACGGGGAATCGACGCAGTTGCCGTAAGCGAAATCTCCAGATACGTGTTTCGCTACGAATGACACGGAGGGCTGACGCCCTCCGCTCGCCAGAACGATTCGTCGCTCTCTCTCTCTCACTTACGAACCCCGCCCGATGAAGCGCGTCGTGATCCGATCGTTCGCCTTATTCCTGTCGGCCATCGTCTCCGCCGCCGCGTTCTCGGGCTGCGACGGTCGTCCCTCCCGCGTTCCCGTGACGGGGAACGTGACCTACGAAGGTCAGCCGCTCAAGGAAGGGAAGATCATCTTCGAAGTCGCGGGCGCGCGATCTGCCGAAGGGAAGATCGTCGACGGCAGGATCGTCGACGTCTTCACCTTCGAACCGGGCGACGGAGGAGCGATCCCGGGCCGTGCGAAAGCGGCGGTCTTCGCCACCGGATCCGCCCCGGCGGCGAGTCCTGCGGCGACGCCTGCCGATCCCGGCGCGGCGGGTCCGGTAAGCATGGACTACATGTCCGGAGGCGCCTCGCTCATTCCGGCCCGCTACAACAATCCGGCCACCAGCGGCCTGGAATACGAGATCAGCCCCGACGGACCGAACGACTTCGAGGTTAAACTGACGAAGTAGGAAAAAAGCCGCGAACGACTCGCGGTCCGTTCTTCGGTCCAGGGCGAGCAGGCATGAACCCGCTGACGTGGCTCAAAGGGATCTTCTCGTCGCGGCAGAAGTCGCTCGGGATCTACCGGAGCGCCATGGCGAAGTCCAAGAAGAAGGACTACGCCGGCGCCATCGAGGACTACGGCGTCGTGATCGCCGACAAGGACGTGCCCGACGACATCAAGGCGATGTCGGTCTACAACCGGTCGCTGGCCTACGACGCGCTCGGGCGACACGCCGAGGCGGCCAAAGATCTCGACAAGATGCTCGCCATGCCGGGCGTCCCCGAACGGGTCAAGAACGAAGCCATCCTCCGCCGGGAAAGACTGCGAAAGCGGGGAGAGCGGTAGGGGGAAGCGTCGTCGGCGTCAGGCCCGGACGTACAGAGCGCGACCTTGGTCGAGCAAGGGCTCGCCGGTAGGATGAAGCGACGGTTTTTCGCAGGGGCGAGGCTAACGACCTGAGTCCGGGCGACCATCTGGTTCGCCGACCGGAAAAAACGCCCGCCCGGCGGAACGTCTTCGCGTTATCGTTCGCTGCCGATTCGCTTTGCCGCAGGAGTCGCTCCTGCCGACGGATGTCCGACTCTCCGCAGCGTCCCCGCTCTTCGCCCGTCGCCGGGGATTCCCGGAACGGGAACGGTCACTCTTCCCGGACCGGGAACGGTCGTCGTCGATCGCCCGCTGCGGGAGTCGCCGGCCCCCCCAGGGTCAGCCTGGAATCGAGCTCGCCCCTCCCGGCGCTGTCCGACTGGCCGATCGCCCCGACGCAGGCGCCTGATCCCGAATCGATCGCGTGGGAGAGTCTCGACAGCGATCGGACGCGACCGCGGCGTCGCCCCGCGGTGCGGCTGGAGGGCGGGGCGCTGCTGTGCGGATGCCCCGACTGCGGGTCGCCGATGTCCGTGCGGCTCTGGCTGATGCGAGCCGACTGCTGGCGCTGCGGGACGGGCATCGAGATCACCGAGGAGATGCTGGGCGAAGCGGAAAAGGCCGCGCGTCGTCAGACGAAGCGGGAACGTCCTGCCGCGATCGTTGCCCCGGTCGAGTCTCCGTCGCGTCGCGTCCGCGAAACCGAGCCTCCCGCGCCCGAACCTGCCGCCGCCGTCGCCCGCGCGGCGCCTCCTGTCGCCCCGACGGCTCCCGCTCCGACGCCGCCCCTGCCGCCTGCTCCCGCATCCGAACCGCCGGAGGCGGAGGTTCGCGTGGTGCGACGCCGTCGCACGGCAGCGGAAGCGCGGTCGGAACAGGCGCTGCGCAGCAAGAGCGCCGTGGCGACGCTGGTCGACGGTTTCTTCGATTCGGTGCCGGCCTGGATCTTCAGCGCGATCCTGCACTTCATCCTGCTGACGATCCTGGCGCTGCTCACGATTCCGGAGGAAGAGCCGGAGCCCGATATGATCCTCCTCTCTGCAGCGGTCGCAGCCGATCCGCGCGAGGGGGGCGACATCTCCGTGACGCCCGACGACGAGGCGACGTTCGATCTGCCGATTCCGGAGACGGTCGATCTCTCCGACGTGGTGCAGCGCGAGACGCTGATCCGGGCCGATCAGGATGCGCGGGAACTGCGCCTCGATCCGCAGGCGAAGGATCCGACGCTGCGCCCCGTGGAGGACGTTCGTCGGCAGGTCGCCAACGCCGCGGGGCCGCGGGATACCTACCTGCTGCGCGATCCGCGCCTTCGGGCGGAGCTCGTCACGCAGGAGGGGGGGACCACGCTGACCGAGGCGGCGGTGGCACGCGCCCTGCGATGGCTGGCCGATCAACAGCGACCCGACGGAAGCTGGTCGCTGCAGGAGGTCAAGGACGGCGGATCGCAGAAGAGCGACAGCGCGGCGACGTCGCTGGCGTTGCTCCCCTTCCTCGGGGCGGGGCAGACGCACACGACGGGCATGCATCGCGATACGGTCTCCCGCGGTTTGCGGCGTCTGATCCGCATGCAGAAGGAAGACGGCGATCTCCGCGCGGATTCCGTCGGCCAGGCGGGCATGTACGCACATGGCCAGGGAGCGATCGTTTTGTGCGAGGCCTACGCGATGACCCGCGACGAGGTCTTCCACGAGCCCGCGCAGAAGGCGATCGACTTCATCGCCGCGGCCCAGCATGACGCGGGGGGCTGGCGCTATGCGCCCAAGCAGCCGGGCGACACCAGCGTCGTCGGCTGGCAGTTGATGGCCCTGCAGAGCGCCCGCGCGGCAGGGCTCTCCGTGCCCGAGGAGACCCTGACCAGGTCGCAGAGTTATCTGAACTCGGTCCTCGATCCGCAGCTCTCCGAGAAGTCGGGGCCGCTGCTGGCTGACCTGTCGAAGGTTCTGGAAGAGGTCCGCGAACTGGAGGTCGACCAGACGAAGCCGCTCTCGAAGAAGCTGGCCAGACGTCTGCGAGAGATGATCGAGGCGACCGAACTGCTGGGAGGCGAGCCGGCGCTGATCTTCCGCAGTCGGCTGGAAGCGGCGGCGCAGTCGCTCGAGATCGAACGCCCCCGGCCCGAGGATCGAACCGACGCGGTCGCGGCGCTGGATGCCGGCGTGCAAGCCTTCTATGCGCTGGAGCGGGGGCTGGATACCGGATTCTATGCCTATCAGCCGGGCCAGAACGCCACTCCTATTATGACGGCGGAAGCGCTCCTTTGCCGGATCTATCTGGGGTGGGGTCGCGACGAGCCGGGCCTGGAGACGGGGCTCGGCTACTGCGAGCGGAACTATCCGCCGGACGAGAAGGCGCCGGACGTCTATTACTGGTACTACGCGACCCAGTCGATGCATCATCTGGGCGGCCCGACGTGGGAGCGCTGGAACGAGAAGATGCGGGACGTCCTGGTGCATAGCCAGGAAAAGCGCGGCGCCGAAGCGGGCTCCTGGGCTCCCCGCGGCCCCCACGCCAGCGCCGGCGGTCGGCTCTATATGACCGCCCTCGCCGCCTGCACGCTGGAGGTCTACTACCGCCACCTCCCGATCTTCAAGCAGATCGAGCTGGAGCAGACGGCGGGGAGGTGAGACGCAGCGTCGCCGAACCAACGGCGCTCGCCGCTGCGGGTCTGTCGCCGCTCGAGACCTAGTTAGCGTCAGGCCTTTCGCGTTTCTTCACCTGAACGAAGGCGCCACCTTCATTCAGAGGCGGGCACCTGCCCGTGCCCGAGAAACCGCACGCGACTTCGGCATGCCGAAGTCCCCCGCGGCGAAGGGGCACCTTCGCGAGTGTACATCCGCCCGCGAGTCACAAAACGGGATGAATTCCTGTCCGTTTATGCTTCGCGAGCTCGCTTGGGTAAATAAGCTGCGATCCGTTCAGCAAATTCCGATTCGTGAACAATCGTCCGACTTTCATTGACCGCCCCGGTAACGCGAACTTCCCGCTGGGCCTCTGAGAGAATCGCGGGCCGGATTACGCATCCAAGACTCTACCTTCCCAGTCGCATTGAACGCGGGCTGGCGGTCTATCACTCCAAGGGATTCACATCGATGACGCGATCGGCTCTTTTCTGTATCACCTTACTCGCCGGATTTCTACCGGCTCTCTCTCAAGCGCAGGCCTTCGGCATCGCGGCCACCTTAACGGCGACCCCGAATCCCGTCGATGAAGGAAGTTCTTCGGGACTAAGGCTCAATCTGGTGTATACGCCGCCGGCACGACTGGCAGGCGGAAAGAACACGATCGTCAGCGGAACCGCACGGTATGACCTGTTCTGGGGCGGCGGGGGCTACATTAAGGACGTGTCGGGATCGATCGTCGGCGGAAACGGACAGACGACGAGCATCGCGAAGACCGCGGTCAACTCTCTGTCATTCTCGTCCACCAAGAACTTCTCCTATACGAAGCCGGGAGCGAACGCCGCGTCGATCAGCTCGTCCGTCACTTGCATGGACGAAGTCAGAGCAGACGTCTACACCTGGAATGCGCTCGGGCAAGTCTGGGTTCCCGTCACAGCGAACGTTCCGTACTCCTATGAGCAGCGGACGCTCAACTACAGCGCTTCCAGGACGGTCACAGTCACGAACAAGAATCCGGCGCTCACAGGCATGACGTGGTCGCAGCCTGTCGTCGCGGGATCGCCATTCACGTTCACCGCGACGGCGACCGATCCGGGCGGCGTGGCCAGCAACGAGACGATCAAGTTCGAGTTCGATCTTGACAACGACGGCGCCTACGACGATCTGACGCGCACGGGCAGCCTGACGGCGACCGGATCGCATACGCTCGCGAGCGCCGGGACGCATGTCCTGCGAGTGCGCGTGACGGACGGGCTGGGCGGCTCGATCACGGGTTCGTTCAACGTGACCGTCGGCAATAACGCCCCGACGATCCAGTCGATCGCGCCCACGACGATCGAATGCATCGACGGACTCCATACCGTCGGCTTGTCCACGACGATCGCCGATGCGAATGGCCACCTGCTCGACGCGACGTGGTACGTGCAGAACGCAGAGGGCGTTTTCGAATCGAAAAAGTCCGAGACTGGTCTCGCGACCGGCGCCGTCGTTTCATTTGAGCACGATTATCCGCACGGTGAGACGGCTGTGCGGCTGGACGTTTACGACGGATACGACACGACGATCGCCAGCACGACGGTCACCGTCCAGGATACGGTGGCCCCGATAGTCATCGTCGCGGCAGACGTCGAAGTTCCGACCGACGCGGGCGCAGACTTCGCGACGAACGTGACGTTAACTCCGCCGACGGCGACCGACGCCAGCGGCCATCCAGTCTCGATCGAAAACAACGCGCCGGAGACTTATCCGCTGGGCGACACCTTCATCACCTGGACCGCGACGGACGAATCGGGCAACCAGGCGACGGCGACGCAGAAGGTGACGGTCGTCGATCAGGAAGCACCAGCGATGGCGTCGCTGGCGGACGTCTCGAGGTACTGCGATCCAGCGCAGCTCTTCGCGACCGTCGAACTCCCGAAGCCTAGCGCGACCGACAACGTCCCCGGCGAGGTCGCGGTCGCGACGACGTCGGGAACCCAGTTCCCGATCGGCACGACGAGCGTCGTCTGGACGGCGACCGACGCGGCAGGCAACCAGACGACGATGACGCAAAACGTCATCGTCATCAACCAGGCGCCGCGGGCGATCCCCGGGAAGAACGTCACGATCACGACATCGTCGGAAAAGGGGGCGAGGGTGGTGCTCGACGGTCGGCGTTCGTCCGATCCCGACCAGCACACGCTGAAGTACGCCTGGAAGGCGAAGAAAGTGAAGTTCGCCAAGCGGACGGCGCCGAAGACGACCGGCATCTTCAAGGTCGGCAGAACCGTCGTGACGCTGACCGTGACCGACGCCGGCGGTCTGAAGCACAAAAGAACGATGACGGTGAACGTGAAGTTGAAGAATGGGAAACAGCGACCCCGCGGCTCGGACGCCAACCAATCGTTCGCGTACGCCGCGCAGCATGCGGGTAGCGCCGCCGCGAACGGCGTGAGCGACGATGCGGCGCTGACCGGCCTGGCTTATGCCAGCACGGCCTGCGCCTACGGCGACGCGGCGGGAGAGTTCGTCCAGTGGGAGGAAGGTCAGTCGGAAGACGACGCTCTGGTCACGTACTCCCAACTGCGCACGATTCAGGCGGCGTACGGTCAAGCGGCGGCTGATGCGCTGCTCAGCGCCTATGCCGAAACAGGCGACGAAAGCCTGCTCGCCGCGTACGGCTATGCGGCGTACGGGACGGCCTACGCCGCAGCGGATTTGAGCGAGCGGTAGGGCTGAACGCGGAGTCCTGCGCTATTCGAAAAGGGCCGGGGCCGTTAGGTCACGGCCCTGTTTTCGTAGCCAGAACGCATCCGCGCAATTGCATGGAACCCGCCGCACGACTAGGATCTGACGATCGCCTCGCTCGCTCGTCGATCGGGCCTGAGCTTCCGTCATGCATTCGAATAAGGCCCGTTCGATGCCCCAAGGTTTCAGTCGCAGCTTGAGCGTGGCCTCGTTCGCGCTCTCCGTTTGTCTATTAGCCGCGTCTGCGTCGGCCCAGGGGAGCAAGTTCGAGCGTCTGGCCCGGCCGCCGTTCACCAGCTTCGAGTATCTCGACGGCATGTCGGCGGACGGGTCTCGCGTCGTCGCGACGTTCAGCAGGAGCCTCGACGGCATCTATCGACCCGTCGTTTGGGACGCTGCGGGAAATCCCAGTATTCTCGGCCTGCTGCCTGAACCGGGCTTCGCCGGCACGTACTTGGGGACTGGCTTCCGCCAGCCGATCTCCGATGACGGATCGCTGATCGGAGGCTATTGCCAAACAGCCAGCCACCCCTCGGGCTTCCACGGCAGCCCGCCGGTCTCTTGGGACGCCAGCGGCGCGATCCGCGAGTTGCCTGCTCCGTTCGTCGGGCTCGGGGTCTCCACCAACGGCTTCGTGTCAACCGTCTCTCCGAACGGCGCCTATATGTACGGCTGGTGCCAGATGCCGCCCCTCGAAGGTTTCAACGATGGCTATCGGCCTTTCCGCTGGAACGCTGCCGGCGAGGCGACGATGTTGCAGACGCTGTACGCGGGAGACAACCTGCCGCTTCAAATGACCGCCACCTCGATCGACGGGACCATCGCCGTCGGATCGGACTACGTCTTCATCGCCGGCGACGGCGGCTTCGACGGTCGCCCGGTACGCTGGAATGCCGACGGGTCGGTCACGGCGCTGCCTCTGCTGGGGTCCAACCCCGACGGTCACACGCAAGGGACCGCCGATCTCTGCTCCGGCGACGGATCGGTCATCGTCGGATCGCTCGAGCGGTATTCCAGCACGGGTGCGTTCATCAAGTACGCGAATGTCTGCTGGCTCAGCGACGGAAGCGTCGTCGAGTTGCCGGGCGAGCATCGCGCGATGACGCCCGACGGCAAGTTGATCGTCGGCAACACCGTTCACGACAACGTGCGCTTTCCCGCCCGCTTCGACCTGATCGACGGCAAGCTCGTCGCCACGGAGTTGGGGTCCACGGGGTTCGGCGTCGTCGCCCCGCAGGATGTCTCTGACGACGGCCGTGTGTTGGCCGGGGGCGGCTCGCCGCGGTCGGACCACCCCGGTGCGCAGGTCTGGATCGACAACCGGATGCACTCGCTCGAAGAGTTGCTCGCAGTACGCGGAGTAACGCTTCCGGAGGGCTGGGTCTCGCTCGACTGGATCTACTTCTGTTCGGCGGACGGCACGGTCTTCGTCGGCGAGGGGACGTTCGGGACCGAGCGTACCGCGTTCCGCGTAACGATCCCGGATATCTTCGCCGATCGCGAAGGGCCGGTCTTCGATACGCTCGCGCCGGTCCGGACCTTCTGCGATCCGGGCAAGACGTTCGCGACCGTGCATTTGAAGAAGCCGAAGGTGACGGACAACGCCGCGGGCCAGGTCGTCGTCGAGACGAAGGCGGGTCCGCGCTTCCCGATCGGCTCGACGAACGTCGTCTGGACGGCGACCGACGCGGCAGGCAACGTCGCGCGGAAGAACCAGAAGGTGATCGTCACCAACCGCAAGCCGACCGCCGACGCGGGAAAGAACGTCGTGATCACGACGTCGTCTGAACGGGGAGCGAGAGTCGCCCTGAACGGCAGCGGCTCTTCCGATCCGGACAAGCACGCGCTCAAGTTCAAGTGGACGGCGAAGCGGGTCAAGCTCTCGAAGGCGACAACCCCGAAGCCGATCGGCGTCTTTCCGATCGGAACGACCGTGGCGACCCTGTCCGTCTCCGACGCCGGCGGCGGGAAGGATACGGACACCGTTCGCGTGCGGGTGAGGCTGAAGAATGCTACGCGACGACCCCGCGGCGCCGACGCCAACCGCTCCTTCGCCGACGCCACGCAGGAAGCGGCGAAGGCGGTCCGCACGAAGAACTCCGGCAGCGCGACGCTATCCGGACTCGCGTACGCCAACGCGGCGGCGGCCTACGGGGACGCAGCAGGCGAGTTCGTTCGCTGGGAGGACGGACAGTCCGAAGCCGACGCGCTGCCCGGGTACTCCGAACTGCGCGGCATGCAGGCGGCCTACGGCCAGGCCGCCACGCAGGCGCTACTTAGCGCCTATGCCGAAACGGGCGACGAGAGCCTGCTGTCGGCTTACGGCTATGCGGCCTACGGAACGGCCTACGCGGCGGCGGATCTGACAGAGCGGTAGTCGCCGACGAGTCGGTTCTTCGAGAGGTCGGATCGCGAGGCGCGGTCCGGCCTCTCTCGCATTGGCGCCGAAGCTACGAGTCGTTCCGGCGCCGTCCGCCGATGAAAAGCCGGAGAAAACCGATCCACGACAGTTGATCCCTGACGTGCGGGGCGTTTCAATGGGGCGTACGACGTCTGGGGCGAGCTGCGAAAGGGCAGGGCCCAGACGGCGACTTTTCTCTTCCTTCTTCTCGCAAGGACGCGGGCGTCTCGACCGGGAGCGGTCTCTCCTTCTCTCCCCTCGATTCGAGGGCCCGCCTCCATGCCACGCACTCCTTATGTTCCCACCGGCGCCCGGCTCTTCCTTATCGGCACTTGGGCCCTGTTCGCCGCGAGCCTGACTGCGACCAGCGGCTGGTCGCAGGAGCCGCCGCCGATCGCTCCGCCGGGCGAAGTCATCAGCTTCGAGCGGGGCGACTTTCGAGGTCAGCTCGTCGAGTCGGGCGGCCTGATCGACGCGCCCCTGGCACGGTCGACCTACGGCGTCAACGGCGCGGGCCTCACCGTCTGCGTGCTCGATACAGGCATTAACCCGACGCACGTGGACTTCCAGCAGGGTCGCCTGGTCGGTGGGAGGAACTTCACGTCGGATTACGGCGGCGATCCCTTGATCTTCACCGATGGCCAGGGTCACGGAACGAACGTCGCCGGGATCACGATGGCCAACGGCGCCATCCATACGGGCATCGCGCCGGGGGCGAACGTCTTCGCGATGAAGGTTCTCCCGAACTCGGGCGGCGGAGCCTGGTCCTGGCTGCTGAACGCGCTGATCTACGCACGCGACAACCGCGCCACGTACAATATCACCGTCGTGAACATGTCGCTGGGCGACAGCGGCAACCATACCAGCGTTCCTACGTTCACTGAGTTCCTCCAGATTCAGGCGGTGATCGACCAGCTTCGCGCCGCAGGCGTCGTGGTCTGCGTCTCGGCGGGGAATTCCTTCTTCAACTTCGGCAGCGTGCAGGGGATGGGCTTCCCCGGCATCTGCTCCGGGACGACGAGCGTCGGCGCGGTCTACGACGCCAACATCGGCCCGGTCAACTACGGCAGCGGCGCGTCCGCGTTCACGACCGGGCCCCGGCGGATCACGCCGTTCTCTCAGCGATTGCACTCGAACGTTTCCTCGGTCTTTCAGACCGACATGTTCGCTCCAGGCGCCGCGCTCACCTCCTCTGGATGGACATCGAACACGGCGTCTTCCACGATGCACGGCACGAGTCAGGCCTCGCCCGTTCTCGCCGGCGTCGCGCTGCTGATGCAGGACTATTACAAGAAGCGGACCGGATCGATGCCGACGGTCAACCAGATCGAGACCTGGATGAGCCAGTCGGCGGAAGGGATCGTCGACGGCGACGACGAGGACGACAACGTCACGCACACGGGACTGGCGTTCCGGCTGGTCAACGCACTCGACGCGCTGGAACTGATCGAGCAGGAGACGAATGACGCTCCCTCGATCGATACCCCTCTCCCGGCGAACCAGTTGCAGACCGCGCAGGTGGGGAATACGTTCGCCGCCCCCTTCACCGGCATCGACCCTGACGGCGACGACCTGACGCTGGAGGTCGACGGCCTGCCGCCGGGCGCGTCGCTGAATCCGATTCAAGGGACGGAGCAGTCCAGTCCCTTCCTGACGACGCTGAGTTGGACCCCGACGGCGGGCGACGTCGGCGTCACCTATCCGTTGACGATTCGCTTTCGCGATAAGTTCGACGCGATCGCGCAGTTCTCCTTCTCGCTCACCGCCGAAGTCGATCCGAACCAGCCGCCGACGATCGCGCCGATCGCGTCGCAGACGATCGAGTGCGTGAACGGTCAGCATCTGGTCACGCTCGCGACGACCGTGCAGGATCCTGACGGCGATCCGCTGACGGTGACCTGGAAGGTGGGCGGCACGCTGCGACATACGCAAAGCGCCGTCGCCTCCGGGAGCGCGGTCTCGTTCCTGTTCGACTATCCCCACGGCGCGAACGCAGTGGAAGCGACCGTCTCCGACGGCAGCGCCTCGGCCTCCACCGGGGCGACGGTGACCGTGCAGGATACGATCGCGCCGACGGTCATCGTCGCGGCCGACGTGACCGTTCCGACGGACGCGGGCAAGGCGTTCGCCTCGGGCGTGGTCCTGCCGGCGCCGACGGTATCGGACGCCAGCGGCCATCCCGTGACGCTGACGAACGACGCGCCGACGCTCTACTTCATCGGACAGACGACGGTCACGTGGACGGCCACCGACGAAACCGGCAACGCCGCCAGCGCGACGCAGAAGGTGATCGTCGTCGATCAGGAGGCGCCGGTCATCGTGCCGATCGCGAACGTGAAATCGTTCTGCGATCCGGGGAAGAAGTACGCGACGATCGATCTTTCCCCGCCGAGAGTCTCGGACAACGCACCGGGGACGACCGTATCGAAGAGCGGTCGAAAGGTCTTCCCGCTCGGCACGACGACGGTCGTCTGGACCGCGACGGACGCTTCCGGAAATCAAGCGACGCGGAAGCAGAAGGTGACCGTCGTCAACCGCAAGCCGAAGGCGCGGGCCGGTCGCGACATCACCGTCACGACGTCGTCGGAGAAGGGCGCACAGGTCACGCTGAACGGAAGCCGGTCCTCCGACCCGGACAAGCACCGACTCAAGTACTCTTGGAGTGCGAAGGGCGTGCGGCTGGCCCCGAACAAGCGCCCGAAGGCTTCCGGCCTCTTCCCGATCGGCACGACGGTCGCGCGGCTGATCGTGATCGACGCCGTCGGCGCCCGGCATTCCGACCTCGTGCGGGTAACCGTGAAACTGGAGAACGGACGACCTCGCTCGCAGGGATCCGACGCTAACCGGTCCTTCGAGCTCGCGGCGCAGCAGGCCGGCAGCAGCTTCGCCTCCGGCGCAGGAAGCGAAGCCGCGATCGCGGGTCTCGCCTACGCCCAGGCGGCGTCGGCATACGGCGACGCCGCGGGCGCCGCCGTTCGGTGGGAGGAAGGGGAGTCGATCGACGACGCCGAGCTTTCCTACGCGACGCTCCGCGCCGCGCAAGCCGCCTACGGCGAAGCGGCGACCCGAGCCCTCCTGGCGGCCTACTCGGAATCGGGCGACGAAACCCTGTTCGCCGCGTACGGCTACGCCATCTATGGAACGGCCTACGCCGCCGCGGATCTGACAGAGCGGTAGGTCGTACTCGCAGCCCCTAGCGATTCCTTCAAGGCCGGGGCCGTCAGGTCCCGGCCTGCTTGCAGCAGAGAAACGCATCCGCAGACCGGCGTCGATCAATCGGCGCCGGTACGCTTCGATGGATCTCGCGAGCGCCGATAAGGCGTTCGGGCAGGATCCCCCTATTCGCGCGCGGCCACTCTTCCTTCTCCCTCCGCCAGCCGCTTCAGACAGGTCGCCCATGTTCCGGCCCTACGTGCTCCTCGCGTTCGCGGTTCTGGCGATCAGTTCCACTCCCGCTGCGGCGTGGGGGCAAACGACGGCGACGATCGAACGCCTGCCGAGCCCCGCGGACCATACCGAAGCACAAGGTCGAGGCGTCTCGGGCGACGGAAAGACCGTCGTCGGCTATTCCGGGTCGAGCGCCTGGTTCGCTTCGCGGTGGAACGCGGGCGCCTATCAGAACCTGGGACCGCTGCCTGGATATGACTTCCGAAGCGAAGCGCACGGCGTCTCGGGAGACGGCAGCATCGTCGTCGGACTCTCGCAGACGATCCATCTCAGTCGCGCGTTTCGCTGGACTGCTTCGGCAGGGCTGCAAGCGCTTCCGATCTTCCCGGGCGCCGATAAGTCGAGTTCCGCTTTCGCGATCTCGGACGACGGCGAGATCGTGGCGGGTTCGGCTATTCCGACGAACGGCGTTTTCGAACATGCCTGCTACTGGGACTCGGCCGGCATTCATAGTCTCGGCACAGTCGGGAACACTCCCAGCGGCATGAGCGCAGCCTACGGGGTCACGCCCGACGGCAGCGTCATCGTAGGCCAGTCGTCGACGCCGGATTCGTTCTTCATGCGCGCGTTTCGCTGGGAGAACGGCGCGATGGAGAACCTTGGCTTCCTCGGCGGGTCGCCGGGCACCAGCGAAGCTCACGCAGTCAGCGCGGACGGCGAGATCGTCGTCGGCTATTCGCAGACCGCCTCCGGTCAACGAGCTTTTCGCTGGACACGGGCGGGCGGTATGCAAGAACTCCCGAACCCCGTCCCCGGCCTCACACGCGCCTACGACATTTCAGACGACGGTCGTATCATCGTCGGGATGGCCAACGTCATGTCTCCCGAAGGAGATGCGTGCATCTGGATCGACGGCCAGCCGCGGTCTCTGCCGGACATGCTGATCGACGATTACGGAATCGATCTGGATGCCCTGGGTTGGATCCAACTCAACGAAATTCATTCCTGTTCGGCCGACGGCACAGTTTTCACCGGCGTCGGCACCTACTGGCCGACGCCGCCCGGACCCGTGCGTGCGGCTCCCTTCAGAGTCGCTCTGCCGAGACTCAACACGGCGCCGACGATCCAGAGTCAGATCGCCGAAGGATCGATGCCGATCGCCGCGGCGGACTCGACGTTTCTGGCGACCTTCCGCGGTCAGGACGCGGACGATGACGAGGAATTGACGCTCGAAGTCAGCGGCCTGCCTCCTGGTGCGATCATGACGCCCCCTGCGGGCACGAAGGGTCCGGGTACGGCGGCGGCGCCCTTCCTGGCGACGTTCGAATGGACGCCGTCTGCGGCCGACGTCGGTACGTGGCGTCCGATCACGATCTCCTATCGCGACAGCTTCGGCGTCGTAGTGAGCCGCAACTTCACGATCTACGTTCGTTCCAACGTGAAGCCGACGGTCGCGGCTCTCGCTCCGCGAACGATCGAATGCGTCGAAGGCGATCACTTCGTCGAGTTGTCGACGGTCGTCGCCGACGCCGACGCCGATCCGCTTACGGTGACCTGGAAGGTCGGCGGAGTCGTGAAGAAGACCCAGACCGCCGTTCCGTCCGGCGCGACGGTGACGTTCGGAGCGGACTACGCTCACGGAGTTCACTCGGTCGTCGTCGAAGCGAGCGACGGCTTCGCGATGGGGACCGCCGGCACGACCGTGACGGTGCAGGATACGGCCGTTCCGACGATCGTCGTCGCGTCAGACGCGGTATTGACGACCGACCCGGGCAAGGCCTACGCGTCGCAGGCTCGCCTGCCCGTGCCGACGGCGCAGGACGGCAGCGGGCATCCCGTGACCTTGACCAGCGACGCGCCGTCCCAGTTTCCCCTCGGCGAGTCGACCGTCGTCTGGACCGCGACGGACGAAGCGGGCAATCAAGCGGCTGCTCCCCAGCGGGTCGTCGTCATCGACCAGGAAAAGCCGGCGATCGTTCCCTCGGCAGCGATCGTCGCGTTCTGCGATCCAGGGAAGACATTCGCGACGCGAACGCTGACGCCGCCCCTGGTCACCGACAACGTGCCCGGAAGCGTCACGATCGGCACGGGCGCAGGGACGCAGTTCGGCATCGGGGAGCATCGCGTCTTGTGGACCGCGACCGACTCGTTCGGCAACGCGTCCCAGTGGGTGCAGTCCGTCACGGTCGTCAATCGCAAGCCCCGAGCTTTCGCCGGCAAGAACATCACGATCGCCACGACTTCGAAGAGCGGCGTCCGCCGGCGGCTCGACGGCAGCCGCTCGTCCGATCCGGACAAGCACGCGCTGAAGTACGCGTGGAAGGCGTCGAAGGGCGTCCGCCTGGCGCCCGGTAAGGGGGCGAAGCCGGCAGGTCGCTTTCCCGTCGGAACGACCACGGTGATGCTGACCGTCACCGACGCAGCCGGGGCGAA
This sequence comes from Lignipirellula cremea, assembly GCF_056501455.1. Lineage (NCBI taxonomy): Bacteria > Pseudomonadati > Planctomycetota > Planctomycetia > Pirellulales > Pirellulaceae > Lignipirellula > Lignipirellula cremea. The sequence continues at coordinate 668,113 of NZ_CM151415.1, read as the reverse complement.
GCATTCCGACATCGTCAAGGTGACCGTGAAATTGAAGAAGCGACGACCTCGCGGAAGCGATGCCGACCGCTCTTTCGCCGCCGCGGCTCAGCAGGCGGAGAAGGCCGCCGCCGCGAAGGGATCGAGCGCAGCGGCGCTCTCCGGTCTCGCCTGCGCGAAGGCCGCGACCGCGTACGGCGACGCCGCGCTCGCGTTCGCGGCGCCGGAAGAGGCGAGTCAGGCGTCAGCGGAGAGCGAGGTCTTCTACGCCGAGTTGCGCGCCGCGCAAGCTGCGTACGGCGGAGCGGCGGCGAACGCGCTGCTCCGCGCTTATGCCGAGACAGGCGACGAGAGCCTGCTGTCAGCCTACGGCTACGCGGCCTACGGCACGGCCTATGCCGCGGCGGATCTGACGGAAAGGTAGACGGACTAGCGTGTCGGCGGAACGCCGAACGACGGCCGTCTATTTCGATGGTGACGATTTTCCGTGGCGGAAACGCGACGCGCGAACTATAACGGAAGCTCGATTCGATAGGTCGGTTTTTCTCGATGCGATCGACGGCGCTCGCCGTCCGGACGTCGCCGCTCAGAGTCTCCCGCCCAATCTTTCCCGCTATAGCGGGCGTTACTACCCGCCATCGCGGGCGTCATCTTCTCCCGTCTTTCGACGCAGGATTCCTGGAATGAAAACGACTTCCCTTACGGCCGTCGCGCGACGCGCCACGTGGGGGGCGGCGACGTCGGTCCTGGCGGCGTGTTGCCTCGCGACGTCGCTCTTTTTAACGGTCCCCGAGGTCGAGGCCGCCGACGCTCCGGTCAATAACGCTGATGCGGCGGCTGCAGCCGTCGAAGCCGTCGATCGTCCGGCCGTGCCGGGCGAGTACGCCGTCGCGGTCAAGAAGAACGCCGACGTGAAAAGAGTCCGCGCTGCGGTCGAACGGGCCACCGGCTATCCGACGACCGCCTGCCGGCACGTGCGTCTGCTGAAGCTGAAGACGCCGCCCGAGGCAGGCGCGGCCGCCGCGGCCGCCGCGGCAAAGGTGGAGGGCGTCGCGGGCGTCGAGCCGAACTACCTGTTCCGGCCCGTTCGGGGCGAGACCCGCACGAATCGCAGGAGCCTCCACGCGACGCGCGGTCTGGAGGCGATCCCGAGCGATCCCCAGTACCAGGCGGATCAGTCGTGGTACTACGATCGGATCGAAGCGCCCGAGGCCTGGGACGTTCAGAGCCGGGCCCAGAACGTCGCGATCGCCGTCATCGACGACGGCATCCTGTACGAACACCTCGATCTCGAAAATCGCATGTGGGAGAACGAGGACGAGGACAACCTCGACGCCGGAGACGGCGACGACGACGATAACAACGGCTACGTCGACGACACGAACGGCTGGGACTTCTTCGAGAACGACAACGATCCCTCGCCTTACGACGATCCGGAACCGCAGCGCAACGGCCTGGCCGGCGATCGCGGAACGTTCGTCGCGGGCGTCGTCGGCGCCGAAGCGAACAACGACGAAGGGATCGCGGGCATCTGCTGGGACATCCAGTTGATGAACCTCCGCGTCTTCGACGAACGCTCGCCCGTGTTCGGGAACCTGCTCGACGTCGCCGAAGCGATCGACTACGCCATCGAAGAAGAAGCGGACGTCATCCTCATCCCCTGGGTGATCGGTTTCGACACGCTGATCCTGTCCAACGCGATGGACGCGACGCTCGACGAGGAGATCCTGGTCGTCTGCGCCGCGGGCGACTTCGACAGCAACGTCGAACTCGCGGCCTCCGACTACTATCCGCCCAACTACGACCTCGAAAACCAGATCACCGTCCTGGCGACGATCGAGGGCGCCGGCGCCACGGCCGACGACCGGCTGCCGACGTCGAACTACGGACCCGACGCGGTCCACCTCGGCGCGCCGGGCGAAGGGATCTGGGGCTGCGACATCGACGACACGGTCGACGACGCCTACCGCAGCGAGGACGGAACCCACGGCTCGGCGGCGCTCGTCGCCGGAGCGGCGGCGCTCATTTACGCGATCAATCCGGATCTCAACTACGACCGCGTGAAGCGCCTGATCGAAGACCACGTCGATCCCGTCGCGAGCCTCGACGGCTTCTGCTCGACCGGCGGAAGGCTGAACCTCCTGAGGACGCTGAACGCGGTTCCGCCGCCCTCCCAGCCGCCGCCGCCGCCGGGCGGAGGCAACCGTCCCGACCGCGAGGCAGGTCGCGACTTCCGCGAACTGGGCGCCGAGGCGACGAACCTGCTCGGGAACGGGTTCTACTACGCCTTCCTGGATCTTTACTACGGACCCAAGTCGAGCCTCTCCACCGACGCCTACAACCAGGCTCAGCAGGCGTACTACTACGCTCTGCTCGCCGGCACGGTGGTCTACTGGAATCAGGATGTTTCGCCGGGCCAGGCCTTCGCGGCTTACTCGGAGGTGAAGTACGGGCAGCTCGTCTACACGTACTACGCCACGTCGTACGCGTACTACTCGTACTCTGCGACCGGCGACGAAATCACCGGCGCCGCGGCGCTCTACCTGTACTACTCGACGCTCTACGCGTACTACGACATTCAGATCTCGCCCGAGCTCGAACCGACGCGGGCGCGGGACAAGCCGAAGAACCGCCGGCGCCGCTAAGGCGACCGGTCCGTCGAGTCCCGAACCTCCCGATCCAGAGCCTCGTTCGCACTCGCGAGCGAGGCTCTTTTCGTTCGATCGAACGCTCACAGGGATCGCCCCAAGCGGCTCTCGCTCGTGATTACATCCATGAATGCGGATAAATCTGATGGCAGGCCGTTTCGTGACCGCGCTGTATTTCGAGTCGCCTTGCAGCGAAATGCCGTAGCTCGCGGAGCTTCTCTCTCTCCCCGCGGATTCCGTCTCGTTACGAGACGACCTGTCGCAGTATCGGTTGCGCTGGCGCCGACGTTCCGCAGGCCTTCGAATCGCGAAAATGCGGGCGAAAACGAAGGAAGACGAGCTATTCGTGCCGGTCAGATGGCTTCGAGCATCTTGCGATTGATTAATTCGCGGTGGTGAAGGATGAAATGGCACGCCATTCGCTTCAGAGGGAGTGCGTTGCAGGAAGGTCCTGCCGGGGCGCCTCGCGTCTGGGAAGAACGCCCGCGAGGAATTCGCTCGCCTGAGAACCGAAGGAATGATTCGATGACGAACTCCTATCTGCCGTCCGAAAACGAAATCCGCCAAGCCTGCTCGCGCATTCGCTCGACGTGGGATAACGAACAACGCGATACCCGTCACCGCCTGAGCGATACGCGTCAACGCGAGCTGGCCCAGCGGATCTTCCGCGAACGCCAGGAATCGCGTCGCCGTCGCGCGGCGTGCTGAGGGCCGATCCTTGATCGGCGCCGAAGGGATATGCCTTCGACGCCCGATCGGCATTTCCGAGACGCGGCAGGTCCGCCGATCGTCGCTATAACCGACGCCTGCCGCGCGACTGCCCCCGGGCGTCCTGCGAACGTCGGCGGAGTCCGTGCGAAACTTGGCGGTTTCCGCTTCCTCTGCTAGGCTTTCGACGGCGATCGCTCGCTCGCCGAGAACCTGACGAGGGAGAAGGAATCGCCATGGGACGCATGTCGGACGGCGTAAATTCGATCAACAGCTTCATTCGCACGGTCCTCGCGCTGGCCGTCTGCGGAGTGCTCGGCGTGGCCGGCTTCCTCGGCTGGACGAAGTACACCGAGAACGATCGTGCGTTCGATACGCTCCACGCGAACCTCGCGAAGGCTGAAAACGATCTGAAGGCCAAGCAGGCTGAGATCGAATCGCTTAACGTCGAGGTCGAGAAGCTCGAGACCGCTCGGCGCCTGCTCAAAATGGACTCTCGCATCGCGCGGTTGCGAGTCCTCGGCAAAGAGACCGACGAAGCGGGCGCGTTGACGACCACCGTCGAATTCGTCGAGCTCGACGACCAGGGAAACGAGATCGGCGACCCGAAGGTTCTGCCGATCGAAGGCGACCAGATCTACGTCGACTACTGGGTCGTGAAGTTCGACGACAAGTACGTCGAGGAAGCCGACATCGATCGTGCGACTTCGATCGCCCTCTTTCGTCGGATCTTCAGCGAGAAACGTAAGCCGGAAGAAGGCTTCGTGCTGGACGAGCCGAACTCGCTGCCCGCGAAGTACGCTCAAGGGGGAGCCCCGAGCGAGTTCGAACAGAAGATCTGGAACGACTTCTGGAAGATCGCCAACGATCGCGCGGCCGCCGAGGCGCTCGGCATCCGCGCGGCTCACGGCGAAGCGGTCTCCATCAAGCTCGAAGAGGGCCGCTCCTACCGCCTGAACCTTCGCGCTTCCGACGGCATGTCGATCGTGCCCGAACCGGGCCCCGGCGACGCCGCCGCTAGCGAGTGAACGCCGAATCGGCGACTATGCAACGTCGTTGCCGGACGATACTAGGCGAGCGGAGGGCGTAAGCCCTCCGTGTCCGAACGGATCGCGACGCAGCAAGCACGGAGGGCTCACACCCTCCGCTCGCCGACTTCTTCGCTTAAAGGCGAACCGTCTCGACTTCCGGTCGCTCCTGCTTCTGACGAACTCTTTCGAGCCGTGAGCGAGTAGCGATCGCGCGGCTGCGAAGACGATCGTCGTGGCGAGGCGAATCGAACTCTCATGGCCGCCGGGTACGCTTACCCGTGGATGACGTTTTCCGCGGACGCTCTGCACGCGAACGGGTTCCCGCGCGTCGCGGCTCTGCTGCGCGGTTACCCCTGGGACGATGTGCCGGCCGAGGAAATCGCCGTCGCCTACGACTTCCTCGGCGATCTGTACGTCGCGACCGATTCCGAGGACGTGCAGCGCACCGCGATCTTCCTCGGTCGTTGTCGGCAGATCGGGTTCGGGCTCGCGTTCATCGAGGCGGCGGCGCCGGTGATTCCGGCCTCGGATCCGGAGACGATCGTCATCAAGAACCGACGCGTCCGCCGGGCGGAGCTTCGCGGCGAGTTGGCCCGTGCGATGAAGGAGTCGCTCGCTCGCCAGCGCCGCGAAGAGCGTCGCGACGCCAAGCGACGGCGCGAACGGATGGCCGCGCGAGCGTAGCGCGATCGGGGCGAGCGGAGGGCGGAGTACCTCCGCTCGCCAGATTGCACGCTTCGCGGAACAATGAGCGATGCATTGGACCTGTCGCGAAGCGTACGGAGAACGAGTTGTCGCGACCGCCCATTCCCGGCTGGGGTCTCTTCGCCGCGAAGGCTCTGAGCGAGCAGGGCTTCGCGTCCGTCGCCTGCCTGTTCCTGGGCGGGGCATGGGACGAACCAAGCCCGGCGGAAATCGCCGTCGCCTACGACTTCCTGTGCGATCTCTCCGCCGAGACCGACAGGGCAGACGTGCAGCGCGCGGCAGAGTATCTCGGGCGCTGTCAGTCCGTCGGGCTTGCGCTCGCGCGGCTGGAAGTCGCGGCGGAAGAACTTCGCAAGCCGCCGCCCGGCGTCGATCTCGCGAATCCCCACGCGCGTCGCGCCTGGCAGAGCGGCGATCGACAGCGGGCCGTGCAGATTACGATCGAAGCCGAACGTCGCCGGGAAGAGCGCCGCGCCCTGCGACTCATCGACCGCCTCGCCGCGCGCAAGCGACGCGAGTCGTTCGACTGAAACGCCGCTTTCCTCGAACGGCGAACGTCCCTGTGCGAAGATGAGCGGCGAATTGACCGGCGCCTTCGGAACGGCGAGTTCCCCATGTCCGACGCGATCTTCGAGCAGCCGACGACCGACGAGCAGCCGTTCGTCGACGCGATCTGTGCCCAGCCGGCAGATCGCGCGCCGCGGTTAATCTTCGCCGACTGGCTCGACGAACGAGGCGATCCGCGCGGCGAGTGGCTCCGCGCGTCGCTGGAGATCGAGCAGGCGATCGAAAGTCTCGGCTGGGGCTTCGCGTTTCGCATGTGGCGCCCGCTGGCGCGGAAGCTGCTGGAACGCGACGACCGGGCGAGGGCGGCTTTCGAGACTTGCAACGTCTGCGAAACGCCCGGTTGGAAGGACCTCCCCGATCTCGTTCGCCAGGCGACGACGGGACACTGGTACTGCGGCGGCTTCGTCGAGAACGTCGCCATCGGCCGGCAGGGGCTGGAAACGTTCGGCGACGAACTGCGGCGCTCGATCCCGCTGCGCGGCGTCTCTTCGATGAGCGGCAGCGCCCACGGACCGGAAGAGCTGCGTCGCGGGGGCAGGGCGATCTGGCGAGGTATCGAGCGGATCGTCGACTACGCCCACGGGCCTAATCAGGGCTTCGCGCCGTTCACGTCGCTCGTTCGCGCCCAGGAGTTCGCCGCCGTGACGGACGGCGTGCGGGCGCTGGCGACCGGACCTTATCTGAAGGCCGAGGCTTTGGCGGCGTTCCTGGGCGCCAAGCCGATCGAGTCGCTCTTCCTCGAGCTTCCGAGGGACAACGCGTCCGAAGCGCTCGAGCGGCTGCTCGACAAGTGGCGCCCCACGAACCTGCGTTGCCTGGCGCTCGTCGGTCTCGTGATCGAAGGAAGACCGATCGCGTCGCTGGCGGATTGGCCGGGGCTCGCGGAGCTGCGGTTGCTTCATCTGCCCCATCTTTCGCTCGGCGGGCGGTCCCGCCGGCTGGTGGCGCGGTCGCGTCATCGACATCCGAACCTCTGCGTGTTCTATCCGTTCCTTTCTGACGACGAAAAGTCGGTCGAAGATGGCGTCGCCTGGATCGACAGCGGCGAACCAAAACGTACCTCGACCGGACGCTTCGTTTCATTGTCCGGACGCTCGTTCGCCATCCATACGTGATGCGACCGATCGCAGCCGACGCGAAGATCCTCCGATGAACCTCGTCATCCGTCGCCTGGAACTCGAGGACGAAGCGGCGTTCGCTGACGCCGTCGCGGCGTGGGACGAGGCGCCGGCGTTCCATTGGGCCAGACCGGCGCCGGGGCAGACGTTCGGCGAGTGGATCGATCGCCGGCGGGCGGAGGAGGCTGGCATCGACGTTCAGGAGGGCCGCGTGCCGGCGACGATTCTGTGCGGGTTCGTCGACGGCGAGCTCGTCGCGATGGCGAGCGTCCGGCATCGGTTGAACGAAGCTCTCGCACAGTTCGGCGGACACGTCGGGTACGGCGTGCTGCCCGCCTGGCGCAGGCGAGGGATCGCGACACGGATGCTCGAAGCGTCGCTCGCCGAGCTGCGCCGACGAGGCGTCGGGCGGGCGCTCGTCAGTTGCAACGAAAGCAACGCGGGCTCGCGCCGAACGATCGAGAAGTCCGGCGGAGTCTTCGAGTCCCTGCACCGTCCCGCCGACGGCGGCGAAGCGAAGCGGCGGTACTGGTTCGATCTGAACCTGCCGCCGAAAGATTTCGGCGATTCTCCAGACGTGTCGTAACCTTTCGACATTTCAGTTAATCTAAGACGCATGGCCGCGAAAACCAAACGCCTGCGATTGACCGAACTGGAAGCGCTCGCCGAAGCGGCGGAGTGCCTGCGGCTGCTCGCGCATCCGCACCGGTTGCGGATGATCCAGATGCTGCTCCAGGGGGAGTTCGCCGTGGGCGAACTGGCGGAGGCGTGTTCGATCCCGTCGAACATGGCGTCGGAGCACCTCCGGCTCCTGCAGCATGCGGGTCTGCTTTCGTCGGAAAAGCGCGGACGTAGCGTCTTCTACTCCGTCGCCGAGCCGCAACTGGCCGGGATTCTCGCCTGCGTCGAAGGCCGGTTCGGCACGAAGTAGGTCGTTCTTCCTTTTTTTCGCGCCGATAGATCGTCATTTCGCGACCTTTCGATAGTTCGGAGCGTCGCTTTTCGCCAGGGAGTTTCGAGATGAGCCGTTCCGTCAGTCCCCGACTTCTGCAGGAAGCGCTCCGTGCGGAGTCCCGCGCCCGATTGATCGACGTGAGGACGCCGATGGAGTTTCGCGAGTTCCACGTCGAAGGCGCCGTCAACGTGCCGCTCGACCGCCTGGACGCGAAGACCCTCGAAGCATCGAAGCCGGGTTCGCTCGGCGAACCCTCCGGGAGCGGGCCGATCTACGTCCTCTGTCGATCGGGCGGACGGAGCAAGCAGGCGTGCGAGAAGCTCCGCGTCGCGGGCATCGACGCGATCGACGTCGAGGGAGGCTCGCAAGCGTGCGAGCAGGCGGGCCTGCCGATCGTTCGCGGAAGGAAGGCCGTCTCGCTCGAACGCCAGGTCCGGATCGCCGCCGGATCGCTCGTGGTCGTCGGCGTCGCGCTCGGCGCTTTCGTCAGCCCGTGGTTCCTGATCCTTCCCGGTTTCGTCGGCGCGGGACTCGTCTTCGCCGGGGTGACCGACACCTGCGGCATGGGATTGCTGCTGGCGCGGATGCCGTGGAACCAGGTCCGCGACGACCAGAGCGGGGCCGCGTGCCGGATTTCGTGAGGCGTTTCGAGCGACGACCGAATCACGGAACGCTAATTGCGTTACGCTCGCAGGAGGGCGCAGCGGTTATAGCGAACAGCGCCGCGTCGCTTCTCGATGCGACGAAACTTGCGAGCGGACTGAAACGGTCGCGCCCGCGTAACTTAACCCAGGCGGTCACCATGCAGATTCAGGTCAACACCGACAACAACATCCAGGGCAGCGAAGAGCTGACCGCGAAGGTCCGGACCGAAGTGGAGGAGGGCCTCCGCCGATTCGGCGACTGGATCACTCGCGTCGAGGTGCAACTCAGCGACGAGAACAGCAGCGCCAAGACGGCTGACGACGACATTCGCTGCGTCATCGAGGCCCGACCCGCCGGTCAGCAACCGGTCAGCGTGACTCATCAGGCGGCGACCGCGGATCAGGCGCTCAAGGCGAGCGTCAAGAAACTCGTCCGGCTCCTGGGCGATACGAAGGATCGGCTGGCGAACCACAAGGGGAACGTCTCCTTCGCCGGCGAGGGCGTGATCCGCGAAGAAGACGCCGAACTCGGCGACGAAGCGCTCGATCGCTGAGCCGCGAACGCCTTCGAACCGTCGGCGCAAAATGAAAGCAGGTCTGGCGGGAACCAGACCTGCTTCCGAGAAAAAAGAAGAGCCGAATAGGGCTACACAATCGGGCGGCAAAGGCTTCGGGATGCGGGGGGTAGCGGTTCCGCGAACGTCCCTTAGCGGTCTCTGTCGCAGGCGGGAGAGGGCACTCCAAGGTCTGTGGGAGAGAACTTGTATCCGAGACGCTACGCGTCGATTTCGTAACCCGCTCGCGGCTCGCGCGACTGCATCGCGCGGGCCTGATCGTCGCCGACGACCTGCTGGGTATCGGGATCCCATTGGATCTCCCGGCCCAGGCGGATCGCGATGTTAGCCAGGTGGCAGTTCGTCATCGCCCGGTGATGGGTGAAGACGTCCGAAACGGGTTGCTTCTCCGCCGCGATCGAGGAGAAGAAGTTCCGCATGTGGGCGTTGCCCTTCGTGAAGTCGTCGCCGCCGTAGATCTGGGTCATCAGATCCTCGGGCAGCGGCTTCTCCTTCAGGTCCTCGACCGGCTTGCCGGTGAGCTTGCCGCGGTTGACGAAGAAGCGACCTTCCGTGCCGGTGAAGAGCACGCCGTTCTCTTCGTCGTCGCGGATGATCATCTTCAGCCCGTCGGCGAACTGCAGCGCGACGTTGAACTTCGTCGCGGCGTTGTATTCGTTGTCGCGGGTCGGCATGCCCCGCTCGTCGAGCGGGACGGGATGCGTCGCGCTGACGGGGGTCACCTTGACCGGGCCGGTCTTGTCCTTGCCCGAGGCCCACGAAGCGATGTCGACGTGGTGCGCGCCCCAGTCGGTCATCTTGCCGCCGGAGTATTCGTACCACCAGCGGAATTCGTAGTGGCAGCGGCGGGGGATGAAGTCGACCATCGGAGCCTGGCCGAGCCACATATCCCAGTTGAGCTCGGGCGGAACGGGCTCCGTCTTGAGCGGACCGCTCGCGGGAGCGCCGCCGATGCGGCATTCGATTTCCTGAAGCTGGCCGATGCGCCCGTCGCGAACGAGCGCGACCGCCTTCAGGAACAGGGCGCCCATTTCGCTGCGCTGCTGAGTGCCGACCTGAAAGGTCTTGCCCGTCTCTTCGACGGCCTGGCCGATCAGCTTGCCTTCGTCGATGGTCAGGGTCAGCGGCTTTTCGCAGTAGACGTGCTTGCCCGCTTTCAGGGCCTCGATCGCGATCTTCGTGTGCCAGTGGTCCGGCGTGACGATCGTGACGACGTCGATGGACTTGTCGTCGAGGAGCTTGCGATAGTCCTCGTGAACGACGGGGGTCCGCTTCTGACGCTCTTCGACCTTCTTCACGCCTTTGGCGGCGTGGTTCTTGTCGACGTCGCAGACCGCGACGCAGTCAGCGAACTCCATCGCGTTGGGACCGACGCCGTCCCAGCGACTGCCCGTGCCGATGCAGCCCAGCTTCAAGCGTCCGCTGTCGGCGGGATTCGACTCCTGAGCCGACAGCGAAGTCGAGAAGTAGGGAACGGCCATGCCCGCGGCAGCGACCGCGGCGGAAGTCTTCAGAAATGCCCGGCGATCGTTGTTACGAGGAGCCGAGGGGTTTCGCGAAGCCATGCGTTCTCGTCGCTGGAGGCAAGTCTGGGGAAGCGATTACATCTGCAAGGGTCGGTTCGACGGTGGCCGGCGAACAAGAGATCGCCGGCTGAGAGGGTCCTCTTATGGTATCGATTGTCGCAGGTCTGTAAAGCAGCGGTGCAGGATTTCTCCTAAAGAACCTCCTAAGGGAGCCAGACAACGCATTGCAATTGAATTGCGTTCTCAACGACGGGTATTTTCGCTGGGCAAAAGAAAACCCCCGTAAGTCAGCGACCGACGGGGGCTTGGGGGCTTCAGGGACCGTTGCGAAAGGACTCTTCGCGACCGGAAGCGTCACTGCGGGAGCGTAAAACTCGCCTCCTGGGGGGATTCAGAAATTGTCGCTTTCAGTCTCGTGCGTGGCGCCGGCAGTACGGGATCGCGCGATCGGGCGTTTCTACCGCAATCGTCGTTCTGCTCCCGATCGCTACGCGCCGTCGGTCTCCTCATTCAATTGGGCGAAGCGCAGAATGTAGCGTCGTCCGCGCTGCGTCGTCCTGCTGCGCAAGTTCGCGAAGGAATCTCCGCTTGGGCGCGAATCTCCGAACGCACTGGTTGCCGAACGGTCGCATCGATCAGGTCGAACCGGCGATCAGCGCCTGGCTGTCGGCCAAAGGCTTCGAGCCGAACGACCGCCCGTCGCAGATTTGGGTCCAGCATCTGGGCGGGCGGGGGCTCGTCCTGGCGGAAAACGAACGGGGTGTCGCGATCTGCTACAGCGAAGTCTGGAGCGAAGGCGACCGGCTGATCTTCGAGTTGCGAAGGCTCGGGCCGATCCTGCTCGAATGCTGGCTGCACGACAGCGATATCTGGGGGTACAAGCTGCTCCGCGAGGGGGAGACGATCGCCAGCTTCTGCTCGAATCCGCGGTACTTCGGCGGCGAAGATTTCGACGCCGAGGCGATTCGCCTGGGGCGAAACGGCGACGCGCGGCTGCTGACCCAGACGCTGGGCATCGAGGAGAAGGAACCGGAACTGCGCGCGCTGCAGGTGAAGAAGCGCGTCTTCGCCGAGAGTCTGACCGACGCCTTCGCCGATCTGATCGAAGCGCCGGCGCTCGCGCTCGACTATCAGGACTGGCAGGAACTCGGCGTGCACGCCTATCCCCACGCGATTCGAGAGGTCGCCGGTCACCGCATTCACGCGATCGTCTACGTGCCGCGAACGGCCCCGGGCGACCGGGGCTGGAGTCTGCACCACGTGCCGGCTCGACAGGTCGCGTCGCCGGTGCCCGGCGAGTTCGTCGGCGATCCGGCCGCGATCACGGAAGGGATGATCTGGACGATCGCCGTGTTGCGGGCGCTCGCGATTCCGATCGGCCTGCTGATCCGCGCGATCGCGCTGCCGATCGTGCTGGTCCTTCGCTTTCGTCCCCACTGGATACTGGGAAGGATGCGCGCTCCCGCGGGAAGCTTCGAGGAGTCGGCGCTCCGTCGGGCCCTGCGAGAGCTCGCGCTGGAGGAAGGGAATTCAGACTCGCAAGCGTTCGTCCAACAGGGCGAACGCTACGTGCATCAGGGATACGGCATCGCCCTGACGCCGGCGCCGGGCGTGACGATCGACCCCTCGCCGCCTCACTCGTCGTTGTGTCTTCTTCGCCTCCACGAACAGGTCGGCATGCTGGCGGTACGCGACTTCGACTCGACGGCGATGCTGCTCGGCAACCTGCCGGGCGAAGTGATCGAAGACCTGTGCGAGACGACGCCGGACGGACTGCCGTTGCGATTCGTCACCTGCGAAATCGCAGCCGCGGCAGCCGCGATTCGACTTCATCAGACTCGTCAGGCGCCTACGAAAAGTCGCCCGTCCGACGAGCCGCCTGCTCGTTCGCGAATGTTCTTCGCGCTGGTGCAGGAGGAGCGCTTCGTGTACCTGCTCAACATGGCGCTGCACGAACAGCAGGAAGCCTCTGCCGAGGCATTGAAAGCGACGCTGCGAAGCTTTCGACGCAACGTGCCTTAACGGTTCGTGCGTCGCTGGCGTCGTGATCGGTCTATCGTTCGACGTCACTCATGTGTGCCATGCCCACGTCGCGAAGCAGCGTGGGCATGTTAGGTTCGGGCGGCCCTGTACATGCCCACCCTGCCTTCGGCGATGTGGGCATGGCACACAGAAGCCGAAGCCTGACGCCGAACGATAGACCGACCGGCAGGTCAGGCATCGCGTGACGCCTACTCGCAGCGGCCCGAAGGACCGAACCCTGAAGTGTAAAGTCGCGCGGACGACGATGTCCAAGAGATCTCGACTCGCGGGTCTGGCAGACGGGTCAGTCATCGGCCGATGCTGCGGTAGCGTCGTACTTCAACGCCGTTTCGCGGTCGATCTTTTCGCCCGACAGGTAGTACTGGATGCCCTCGGAAATCCAATCGGTGACGACGCAGCCTTCGTGCGCCGCCGAGAATGCGAGAGCGGCTGCGGGCGTAACGGGCTCCTTGAAGTTGACCCACCGAAGATTCGTCAGCGAATGGAGTTGCTCGAGGCCGTCGTCCGTGATGCCGTCGATCACCAGACGCTCCAGGCGCGTCAGCTTGACGATCGAGTTCACGTCCGCATCGCTGAGCGAACTGTGCGCGACGCGGAGTTCCTTGAGCCCCTCGGCCTTCGCCAGCCCAGTGTAGAAGTCTGCGTCAGACGGTCGCACGAGCAAAAGATTGAGAGACTCCAGTTCGGGCAGCGAAGCGAGAACCTCCATATCCGCCCGCGACGCCGGCCCGTCGAAGATCTGCACGTAGCGCAACTCCTTCAGCGCCGAAAGTCCGGCGATTACGTCCCTGGAAGGGGACGCCGGTTTCAGAACCACGCGGCGGAACCGCTCCGGCGAAGCGATACGGGCCAATCCCTCTCCGGTAACGGCCGTCGACTGAAGGGATAGCTCCTGCAGGTTCGGCAGCGGCGTCAGCGCGTCCAGCGAATCGTCCGTGAATGCGGAGCCGGAAAGTCCGACGATCTCCAGTTCCGGGAATCGGGCGAGCGTCGCCAGAGCTTCGCGCTGCGCTTCGTCCTCGGGGTCGTCGCCCGTGAGATCGACCCACCTAACCGGCGCCCGACCGGATGCGCCGAACAGTCGCGCCGCGAAGGAAGGAACGCTGTCCCAGTTCGCCGATTCGAACCGATAGGGCGTCGCCGGATGATTCCTCCACCCCTCGGCGCTCCCAACGTAGATCGTCGCGCCCGACTGCTTCAGCGTTTCGATCGCGGCGTCTTCTCGTCGGATCTGCACGAAGTTCCTGCCGACCCAGGCGAAGAACAGGCAGAAGAGCAGCGCGAAGACGAAGAGGGACCTAAGTCCGAAGCGGGGAAGGAGTCTGCGCGAAGGCGGACGTTCGCTCCGCGGCGAGGGCGCGTCGAGCGCTTCAGAAGGCGTCATGGTTCCGCCCGATCCGCGTTCGAGGCTGAAGAGAAGGGCGTGCATCCGGCTGATTCAGACTACCCGACGCCGTTCCAAGAGGCGAAGGAATCTGCAGTCCGGCGCCTTCCTCGCACCAAGGCCGGCTACGGAGAAATCCACTGCATGAATCGCAACGCTGCTTGCGCTAACGCGACGCCGACCACGACGCCCAGTGCGAGTTGAAGAAGCGTCTTCCACAGAACGGCCTTCTGCCGCGGAACCTCGCGCGGAGCCTCCCCCGGCTCACGCGGCGACTCATACGGATTCTCGCTGTCGCCCATGCCGGCAACGCTCGATGGACAGGAAGCTACGCGTCCGCGCTGACGCGATCGGGGGTGAGCGCCGGCTGGAGGTCGATCTCGTGGCCTTCGTCGGTGACGAGCCGCCACTCGGGCCAGCGGAGCGCCGCGAGTTGAGCGCGAAAGCCGCAGGTCTTGTCCACGCGACGCTCGAGCCACCGCTTGCCGACCGAGTAGTCGATGCAGATCGCGCGGCCCGGGACGTTGAACGCGAACGGGTCGTCCTCCTCGAAGACGTGCAGTTCCGGTGCGTCGGTCGGTTCGGCGATCCGCCAGTAGTGGCCGAAGACGACGGGAACGCCGGGCAGTTCGCGATCCCACCACCGCACGCGCTGCTTGTTTCGCTGCTTGCCCGCGCTCACGTAGACTCGGGCCGAAGGTTCTTCAGGCCCCGAAACGATGACCCGGACGGCGTTTTCGTTCTGCATCGCGACGCCCCAGTCGACCGATCCCTCCGGCCAACGCTCGGCGATCTGCTTCGCCCGGTCGTGCTCTTCGTCGTAGAACGCCAGCAGCCCGAGCGACGTCTGCTCCGCGCGGGCGATCGACGCTTCATGAGGCGAGGCATGCACGACGATCAGCCGCTCGCCGATCAGCGCCAGGGGGAGCTGCGACGCGAAACGGTCGAACTCCTCGCGAAAGGCTTCGTCGGCCAGAACCTGCGGATCGACCGGGCCGCGTCCGTCGTTCGATTCCTGGCGACCATAGAACCAGGCGTTGCCCATCCGTTCCAGGCGACGCAGCAGGTTGAATTCGTGGTTGCCGACCACGGCTTGGGCGTTACCCGCCTCGATCCAGTCGCGGACGAGTCGCACGACGCCCGGACTGTCGGGGCCGCGATCGACCAGATCGCCCACGAAAATCAGCCGGCGCCCCTCGGGGTGGGATCCGTCTGCCCGATAGCCGAGCCGGCGAACCAGATTTCGCAGCGGTTCGAGCTCGCCATGCACGTCGCCGACGATGTCCAGCGGCCCATCCGGCAGCGCCGCGATCAGTTGTCCCATCGCATCGAAATTCAGGAATCGGGCATCAGAAAGTCACGCCGGAGAGCGGCGCCTTGGTCGACAGGAACGCACCTCTCGGCAGGAGCCAAGGGAGAGAAGCAGGGTTCATGCCGATTCGCGGAAAGCTTAACGCCTATTCTATCTGGGCTTGGCTTCCACGAGAGCCTGTCCGGGGCGAGCGGAGCGAGTAAGCCCTCCGTGTTTTCTTGGCGACGCATTCACTGCAAGCACGGCGAGCCGACGTCCTCCGCTCGTCAGAAATACCGAAGCAGCGCGCCAAAGGCAGGCCTTCCCCGGCTCTTAGGGAAACCCGCTATGGCATCGCGGGACATTCCCCCAGAGAGGCGTTTGCGCGCGAAGACTACCGGAATATCTTCCGCGGTCCGCCGGGTTTAGCGAATTGTCACCGTCGGCACGACCGGGTTAAGATGGTGAATCCGCTGAATCCGTGCAATTGGAAGCGAAAACGTTCAGCCCGGCCCCGAGCGCCGGACGAAGTTTGGAATCGGCGTCCTGCTTGTTCGTCGCACGACGGCGTTTCGGCCCGCTTTGCGCGCTGCGAGCCCTTTCGACGTCGGACGTACGAGCGGAACCCACGGAACTTCCCGGGCGTTTCGCTCGACGACGATTACGAGCGGAGCGTCGAATCGGCGTTGCCGGATATCGCGTAATCGCCGCCGATCGCGAAGCGTTCGGCGGAAAGCAGCGGCGGAGAAGTAGTGAATCAGTGACCGGCGCATCGGTCGGGCGACGAACCCCAGTTCGTTCGTCGGCGATGCACGAATGGAGCGTCGAACTCGGCTATGCCGGGTGACGCATAGCGCCTGCACGACTGCGGCGACGATCTGGCCGGCGATCTTCGACGGCCCCGGCGTTCTTGACGGAACGCTGACGGGGCGCGAAATCGTCGCCGGGCGTCGACGGAGCGCGAGCCTTTCCTCGAACGACTTGGCGACGGCTGACAGCCCGGCGTCGGGACCGTCGGTAACACGACGCCCCGGCAGCCGCGTTTCGATCCGCCGTACGGAGACCGCATAGGTGAACCTCGACGAAGCCTTCCTGCCGTACCACCCGCCGAAGAGTCATCTGGTCGACAGGCTTCGCTACTGGGCTGAACACAAGCCGAACGATCTCGCCTTCCGCTACCTGCGGGACGGAGAGAACGACTGCGTCGATCTGACGTACGCGGAGCTCGACCGCGCGGCCCGGGCGTGCGCCGCGTTCCTGCAGTCGAAGAACCTGCAAGGCGAGCGGGCGCTGCTGCTCTATCCGCCCGGGCTCGATTTCGTCATCGGCTACTTCGGATGTCTCTACGCCGGCACGGTCGCCGTTCCGGCCTATCCTCCGAAGAAGAACCGGACCGTCACCCGCATCCAGGCGATCGCGCAGGATGCCGAGGCCAAGATCGCGCTGACGGTCGCCGTCGAACTCGAAAAATTCGATCAGCAGCCCGACGCCTTCGACGAAGCGCCGCAGCTTCGTAACCTGATCTGGCAGGCGACCGACGCGCTCGATCCGGCCCTCGCCGATCAGTGGAAAGCGCCTGCCATCGATCCGACCGATCTGGCGATGCTGCAATACACGTCCGGCTCCACCGGCACGCCGAAGGGAGTGATGCTGACGCATCGCAACCTGATCAAGAACTGCCAGTACATCGCGGAGCTGTTCCAGGGATTGCCGGGGGGCAGCGGCATGACCTGGCTGCCGCTCTATCACGACATGGGCCTGGTCGGCGGCGTGCTCAAGCCGATGTTCATCGGGCGCCCCAACGTCCTGATGTCGCCGATGGCGTTTCTGGCGCGGCCGGTTCGCTGGCTGAAGGCGATCTCGACCTACGGCATCACGATCAGCGGCGGACCGAACTTCGCCTACGAACTCTGCAACGAGAAGGTCGACCTCGCCGACTGCGAAGGGCTCGATCTGTCGAAGTGGACGCTCGCCTTCAACGGCGCCGAGCCGATCCGCGTCGAGACCCTCGAAAAGTTCACCAAGAAGTTCGCGCCGTACGGCTTCGCGCATAGCTCGCACTATCCCTGCTACGGCATGGCCGAGACGACGCTGCTCGTCACGGGCGGCAAGAAGCAGGATCCTCCCGTGGTCCGCACGTTCGACGGTACGGAACTCGACGCGAAGCGCGTCGCGCTCGCCGACGAGAACGATTCGCACGGTCGTCGTCTAGTCGGGTGCGGCAAGCCGGTCGCCGAAGAACGGATGATCGTCGTCGATCCGCAGATCCGCCAGGAACTGCCGGTCGGCGAAGTGGGCGAGATCTGGATCGACATCCCGTCGAAGGGTCTCGGCTACTGGCACAAGCCTGACGTCACGCAGGAGACGTTCCACGCGTACCTCGCCGACGGCAAGACGGGGCCCTTCCTCCGCACGGGCGACCTCGGCTTCCTCTACGAAGGGGAGCTCTTCGTCACCGGGCGCCTGAAGGATCTGATCATCATCCGGGGGGTCAATCGCTATCCCCAGGACATCGAACAGACCGTCGAGCGGGCCCATCCCAAGATCCAGTCCAACGGCGCCGCGGCCTTCGCCGTCGACCAGGCGGGACGCGAACGGCTGATCGTCGTGTGCGAGGTCGAACGCTCGCCGCTGCTCGATTACGACCCCATCATCCAGAGCGTGCGTCAGGCCGTCTCCGCCGAGCATGACGTGCCGCCCGACGGGGTGGTCCTCGTGCGGAAGCAATCGATCCCGAAGACGTCATCGGGCAAGATTCAGCGCCACGCGTGCAAGCAGGAATACCTCAAGGGCGAGCTGATCGAGATCGCCCGCTGGACCGCCGGCGACGCGATGGCCGCCCGAGCGACCGTGAAGCCGGGCGAAACGCCTCCGCTTTCAGGCACCGACGGCGAAGTGGCTCAGCCCGACTCGACCGTCGTAGCCATCGTCCTTCAAGCGATCCGCGACATCGGCCAGGAACGTGCTCGCGACCTGACGCTGGAAACGAACCTGTTGGAACTGGGACTCGATTCGCTCGAGCGAACGCAGATCGCCGCGACGCTGGAAGACGCGTTCGGCGGGCGCTTTCCCGACGAAGTCCTGGCCGAGATCGAGACCGTCCGCTCGGTCGCGCTCGCGGTGGAGCGTCATCTCGGCCCCGCGCCGCAGAAGGTGCATCCGCTTCAGAAGGCGCACAACGGCGCCTCGAAGCGCTCCCACACCGGCGAAATCCCGGAGAGCTTCTACCGCTTCGATTCGCTGCCGGAGTACGAGCGCCTGAAGGCGTCGATGCGGATGCTGGAGGCCTCCGGCACGCGCAACCCCTTCTTTCACTCGCACGAGTCGGTGACGTCGGCGACCGCCCTGATCGAGGGGCAGCGGGTCATCAACTTCTCGAATTACGACTACATCGGCATGTCCGCCGACACGGTCGTCCAGGCGGGCGCCAAGGCGGCCATCGATCGCTTCGGCACGAGCGTATCCGCCAGCCGGCTCGTCAGCGGACAGAAGACGATCCACGACGAACTGGAACGCGAGATCGCGGAATTCCTGGGCGTCCCCGCGTCGCTGTTGTTCTCCGCCGGTCATGCGACGAACCAGTCCACCATCAGCCACCTGATGGACAAGGACGACCTGATCCTGCACGACGCGCTGGCCCACAACAGCATCGTCGCGGGCGCCGAGGCGTCGAAGGCCCGCCGCCGCGCGTTCCGCCACAACGACTGGCAGCATCTCGACGAACTGCTGTCCGATCTCAGGGCGGAATATCGCCGGGCGATGATCGTCGTCGAAGGCGTCTACAGCATGGACGGGGACTTCCCCGACCTGGCCAAGTTCATCGAGGTGAAGAAGGCTCACAAGGCCTGGCTCTACGTCGATGAGGCCCACTCGCTCGGCACGATGGGCGCCACCGGCCGCGGCATCAGCGAGGCGCAGGGTCTCGACCCGAACCAGGTCGACCTCTGGATGGGCACCCTCAGCAAGTCGCTGGGAAGCTGCGGCGGTTACGTCGCGGGCTCTAAGGAACTGATCGAGTACCTCAAGTACACGAACCCCTTCTTCGTCTTCTCCTGCGGCATCTCGCCCGGCAACGTCGGCGCGGCGCTGGCGTCGCTCCGGCAGCTCAAGAAGCACCCGGACCGGGTGAAGAAGTTGCAGGACAATTCGATGCTCTTCCTGCGGCTGGCACGCGAGGCCGGCCTCAACACCGGATCGAGCCAGGGCACCGCCGTCGTGCCGGTGATCACCGGTTCGTCGATCCTGGCCCTCGAACTGTCGCAGTCGCTGCGAGAGCAGGGCGTGCATGCCATGCCGATCCTGTACCCGGCAGTCGCCGACGAAGAAGCCCGCGTCCGCTTCTTCATCAGCAGCATGCACACCGAGGCCCAGATCCGGACCACGGTCGAAGCGACCGCCGACTCCCTCGAACGCCTCCGCCGCCGCGACTCGCACGAGCCCGAAACGGTCGAGACCGTGCGTCAGGGCTGAGCGAAATCTCGCTTCTGCCGAGCGGGGGACGACAGTCCCCCGAGGCCGTGTAAACGAGATCGTTCGATCTCGTCATCGTCGTCGTGCGGAGTATCGACCCGCATCGCTTCCATCGTCGCTGACGGCATGACGAATCCGTACGCATCGCCGCAGACGGGAGCCGGGCCTTCTCCCTCGGAAGGACGCCCGTCCGATGCGAACCTCCCGCGGCAAGGCGCCGGTTCTCGGTTCTGCGGGATTCTCGTCGGTCTCCTCGCGGTCCTGATCGGCGGCCCGACGCTGTTCGCGGGGCTGGTGTCCGCGGACGCTGTCGAGTGGATCATCCTCGCCCTCGCGGGCGCGACGCTCGTTAGTCTGGGGCTCTCCGCTGCGTTCGGAGTGCGCTGGGCCGTCTACGCGATCGCGGCGCTCGCTTTCGCGTGGCTGGCGTTCCTGGCGATCGAACTATGGTTCGTGACGTCGATCGAGGAGATCCCGCGGCGGAACGCGATCCTGATCATTCGCATGTTCGCTGCGGCGCCCGCGCTCATCGTCGTCGCTCTCGCAGCGCTGGGCATGACGTTCGACGTCGCTTCGCGTCGACGCAGCGCGGTATCCGAACGCTGAGCTGGGGAAGTCCGGAGCGAACCGCTGGACTCGAACGACGCCGAAGGCGCCTGCGATCCTACGCGGCCGCGCGATCGGCGAGCAGCCCGCTCTCGTCGCCTCGCTTCCGCCCGAAGAGCCTCCGCACCGCGACCCACGCGAACAGGACCAGCGACAGCCCGAACGTCACGCGATGCCACCGCAGCCAGGGAAGTTTCC
Organism: Lignipirellula cremea; assembly: GCF_056501455.1. Taxonomy (NCBI): domain Bacteria; kingdom Pseudomonadati; phylum Planctomycetota; class Planctomycetia; order Pirellulales; family Pirellulaceae; genus Lignipirellula; species Lignipirellula cremea. The sequence continues at coordinate 647,665 of NZ_CM151415.1, read as the reverse complement.
GCCGCGGCGGAAGCATCTTCGCGTCGAACAATTCCGGCGTCACGTGCGACAGGTCGAGGTCAGTCGTGAAGTCGTAGCGGGCGACTCCGACGTAATTGACCGGAATGAGGGCGGCGATCGCATCGGGAACCGTCGGTCCCGCGGATCCGTACAAGCGACCGAGCGTCCACTTCTCGGCGACGACCCAGGCGCCCTCCCGACGCAGTTCGCCGCGATAGACGTCGTTGTCGATCTGCGGAACGTTCGGAGGAGGCACGGCGCCCTCCCTACGGCTACCCCGCACGTCCCACGCTTCCAGCGTCCAGTCGAGATCGGCCCGTGCGACGAGCGAAATCGCGTAGACGTCGCCGTCGAAGCCTTCGACCGAAAGCGGCGGCAAGTCGAAGCGATAGGTCCGTTCGTCGATCTGTCCGACGCGAACGCCTGCGCTCGATCGGAGCGCCGCATCGAACTTCGCGTCGACCAGACGACTCTTCAGACCGGCTCGCAGACTCTCCTGCGGGTCGTAAAGGCCCGGCGACGCGTCGGGAGCGAAGCTCTCCCGCACTCGTCCCGGATCGTTCCAGCGAAAGACCTGTTCGAAGCCGTCCGGCGTAGAGACGAACGCGTCGCTGGACTCCGGCCTGTCCAGTTCGAAGCTTCCTTCCAGCGCTTTGAACGCCGTCGATCCGTCTCGCGCGAAGAAGCCGCGAGTTTCGGCGAACGACGCGCCGACGATATGTGCCGTCGTGTTCGAGGGCGGCTCACGCGATTCCCGCGAGTCCCACGCTTCCACGAACCGTTCGATCGCCCGCCGGGCCTCGGAATCCTCGATCGGTTTCGCTTGCGGCAAGGGATTGACGTTCGCGGAAATCGGGAGCGCCGTCAGCGGCTCCAGGCGGAAGCCTGCCTTCGCGGCGATCGACTCCGGCGAGGCAGTTCCTGGCGGGTTATCCCGTGCGTCGATCAGCGTGACGAACGGGAGGCTCGCAGCCCTGTCCAGTAAATCGCGCGGGATCGGATCGAAGAAGTCGATGCGAATGATGCGAGAGCGAAGCGACGTCAGCGGAAGCCAGGCCGGTTGCCACGACTGCGGCGGCGTCGCCCTCATATCGCGAACCTCGCCGGAGTCACGACGATACATGACCCCGACTCCCGCCTCCGCCAGATCCGCCAGCAGCGCTTCCTCTTCCTGCCAGAGATCGAGATTCCACTTCGCCCAGCCTGCGACGCTGACGAACAGCAGCATCGCGGCGAAGAGCGTCAGAAAGCCGAATCGCGGAATCCGGCGAAGAAGAAAACGGAGCATGAGCGGACCTTCTATGGATCTATGCATGCAAGACTTCTTCTGGCCGCTTTCGCTCGACGAGCTTCCGCACCGCAACCCATCCGAACAGCGCGAGCGACAGCCCGAACGTCACGCGATGCCACCGTAGCCAGGGAAGCTCCCGCCGCGGCGGAAGCATCTTCGCGTCGAAGACTTCCGGCATAACGTGCGAGAGGTCGAGGTTCGACGCGAAGTCATACTTCCCCATCCCGGCGGTGCGGAACGGAGTCAGCGTCGCGGGCTGACCCGGCGCCGCGGCGGGCGTTTGCTGCAACCGGTCGTTCACCCACTCTTCGACGACGACCCAATCGCCTTCGCGTCGCAACGTGCCGCGATAGGAGACGCTGGCGATCGGCGGCAATCCGGCAGGCGCGGCCGGCCCTTCGTCGCGAATGCCCTGCACGTCCCACGCTTCCAGCGCCCCGTCGAGATCCGACCGTATGATCAACGTGACCGTGTACGCGTCTTCGCAATCGACTGCGGGATAGTCGACGACGATCGCCGGCAAGTCGATGCGATACGTCGCCTCGTCGATCCGCTCGACCCGTGCCTGATCCGGATCGCGAAGAAGGGCCTCGAACTGTTTATCGATCCCGTACGTCCCGAGGTTCTCCTGGAGAGCGACCTTCGGATCGAACGCGATCATCTGCGGGCTCGCGCGAACGAACAGATCCTTCGTCTGCTCCGCGTCGTCGAGACGATTGATCTGCTCGAATCCTGCCGGCGTTTCGATGAAGGCCTCGTTCGACCAAGGCGTCCAGGTCGAGAAAGAGCCGTCGTTCGCGACGAAGCGAATGTCATCGCCGCGGGCCTGAACGATGCGCATCGGGAAGGGCAGCACGAGCAGCGTGTCCGCCGTTCCGCTCGTCGGAGCCTTCGCCGGATGGTTCCATGCCTCGATGGTTCGCCCGAGAGGCGCCGACATGGCCGATGCTTCGATCGGCTCGCCGCGCGGCAGTTTCGCAACGCTCGTCTTCAGGTCCTGAGCGTCGAGCGCTTCCGGTTCGAGTCCGAGTTTCCTGGCGATCGCTTCCGCAGGCATCGTCGGCGCGACGATCAGCGGGCCGCCCAGGTTCGCCGTCCTGACGTACGGCAGCGTCGCCGCGCGCTCCATCAGTTCCCGCGGAACAGGACCCCGCAGAAAGAGGCTGTCGATCCGCCACAGCATCGGCGGCGTCCAATGCCAGACGCTCCAGGGCTGCTTCCAGGCTTGCTTCGTTTCGACGACGACGCCCGAGCTGCGTGTATAGGAATAGTCCACGCCCGCCTTGGCGAGATCCGCCAGCAGCGCCTCCTCTTCCCGCCAGAGATCCAGGTTCCACTTCGTCCAGCCGGCAACGCTGACGAACAGCAGCATCGCGGCGAACAGCGTCAGGAAGCCGAACCGAGGTATCCGGCGAAGAAGAAAGCGGAGCATGGGCGGACCTCGTCTTAAGGGATCTATACATGCAAGACTTCTTCTGGCCGCTTTCGCTCGACGAGCTTCCGCACCACAACCCACGCGAACAGCGCGAGCGATAGCCCGAACGTCACGCGATGCCACGGCAGCCTGGGGAGCTCTCGCGGGGGAAGCATCTTCGCGTCGAAGACTTCCGGCGTCACGTGCGACATGTCGACGTCGGACGTGAAGTCGTACTTCGCGACGACGGAGTCTCGCATCGGATCGATCTGGTCGGGATAGGCGGGACTTCGCAAGCTCCCCATCACGAGATCTACCGTCCACGATTCGGGGACGATCCAGTCGCGTTCCCGCCTGAGAACGCTCCGGCAGGAGAGGCTGGCGATCGGACCGATGAACGGAAACTTCGAGACGTCGCCCGTTCGCGTCCCCTGCACGTCCCACGACTCGATGGCCCAGTCGAGGTCCGACCTCGCGATCAGCGAAATCGCGTAAGCGTCTTCGCAAGGCGCCGAGGTGAACTTCAAGACGAAGGCGGGTAGATCGAACCGATAGGACGTCTCGTCGATCCGTTCCACCTGGATCGCGTTGACGTCGCCGAGCGCCGCGCGGAACTGCGCATCGAAGCGCAACACGTCGAGATTTTCCTTCAGCGCCGTACGCGGTTCGAAGCCGGGCAGGGGCGAGGATGCTGCGAAGGGTTTACCGAACGCCGAAGCCTCCTTTCGACCGACCTGTCGAAACTTCGCCCCTTCGCAGACGAACGTTTCATCTGAGTCCGGCGTCCTGATTTCGACGTGGCCGTCCCACAGGAAGAGGCTCTTCCCGGCGTCGCATGCCGCGAATATCCGGTGGCCCTTCGAGTAAACGTTGTACATCGTGCCGAGCTTCGGCGGCGGCGGCGGTCGGTCGGCGTCGAGCGCCGCGATCATGCTTTCGATCGCGAACGCCTTCGCTTCCCCTTCGACGCTTTCGCCCCGCGGCAGCGGCGGGAGATCGACCGTCCGCTCAGGCGTCGGCAGGGGCGTCACTTCCAATCCCGCGAGGGCGGCGATCGATTCTGTCGAAAGCGATTTGTCAGGGCGTCCGTTGCCCGAGATAGATCGCATGTACGGCAGCCGGGCCGCGCGTTCGAGCAGTTCCTGCGGCTCGCCGTGCCGGAACTTCATCTCCTCGATCCGCGAGAAGCGCTCGACGATCGGTGCGTACCAGGCCGGAGGAATCGTCCAAGGTCCCGGAAACGCGTCCGTTTCGACGGGATCGGCGAGTCCCCGTCGATACGTGACCGCCAACCCTTTTTCGGCGAGATCCGCCAGCAGCGCCTCCTCTTCCTGCCAGAGATCCAGGTTCCACTTCGCCCAGCCGGCGACGCTGACGAACAGCAGCATCGCGGCGAACAGCGTCAGGAAGCCGAACCGAGGTATCCGGCGAAGAAGAAAACGGAGCATGAGCGGAGTCGGCTCGTGGACGATGAAGCCGCAGGCGACGATTCGCCCCGGGCATCGTACCCTCTGGTCCAGAGCGGTTCGATCGTTTTCGTCGCCGGCGTTGCGTCCTCGCCAGACGCGGCCTCGGGGGACTCACGTCCCCCGCTCGCCTGTTCGGACGGGGTCAATCGTGGTCATGACCTTCATGATCGTGATCATGCCCTTCATGATCATGATCGTGCACGAGCTTGCCGCGGTACTGCTTGCCGGAGATGGAGACCACGAGGGTCGCATCGTCGTGGGCGTGATGGAGTTCGTCGGAGAGAGCCGCGTCGGTCGAGGCGAATCGCGAGGTCAGCGGCGCCGGATCGTCGGCCTCGGGCGACGCGGCGACCTTGAACTGCATCGGTTCCCCTTCGTGCGTGACGTTGATCGTCACGTCGGCCGCTTCGATCGGCACGGCCGCCTTCGCTGACGCGTCCAGAATATGAATCGTCACCGACTTCGCCGTCTCGTCATGCAAGATCTCGGCATGATGGACGTCCGAGCCGATCTCGACGATCTCGCCGCCGTGCGGACCGTGGGCGTCGTGGCTATGCCCCTCATCGCCGCCGGGCAGGGCGGGCGGAGCGCCGTCGACGACGATCGCTTCGTCCGTCTTCGTGCAGCCGAACGGGAACAGAAGAACTGCGGATAGCGCGAGGCCGGCGCCGAATCGAAATGCATGCGACATTCGTGAGGATCCTGAGCTGAGAGAAAGTGCGTAAGGCGAGCGGAGGGCGTCAGCCCTCCGTGATTCCGATTCGTTCGTCGTGCCGAAGACACGGAGGGCTCACGCCCTCCGCTCGCCAGATCGATCGAACGACGCGTCGATCCGAAGTCCGTCAGTGCTGATGCTGCGTCTCGAAACCGGCTGCCTTCAGCCAGGTCTCCCACGAGTGGGCCGATTCGTGCGACGGCGCCTGAAGCGAGCGCCATTCGACGCAGCGATAGGTGACGTCGACGTGATCGCCGTGGGCTCCGGTCTTGGCCTCGGCACCGAGACGGGCGACCGTATCGGCGAAGGTCTTCGCCTGTGCCGGGTCAGGGAAGTGCTGGGCCTTCCAGGCGGTCAGTCGGAACTTGACGATCTCCGCGCCGCTGGCGAAGGCGGGCGCGATCAGCCCTGACGCGAAAAAGCCCGCCAGGAGGGCTCCCGCCAGGAGAGCCGTCTGTTTCCGTTGCATCCGAACGAACATGCTTTCGATCCTTCTTGAAGTGAAAAAGTTCCGTACGTCATTCGACGCGGCGGAGTTCTTCGAGTCCGACTTTCGTAGGGTGGGTCATTGACCCACCTCTTCGACTTAATGCTTGGGGCCGAGGTGGGTCAATGACCCACCCTACGGGAAGGAGGTCACCCGTCGCTTACGTCCGTCAACTCGACCTTCGATTCCTCGTGCTCGACCGTCCCTCTCGCGGCGCCGATGCCGAGGGTCCAGAAGAACGCGGGCCGCACGAGGAACTCCAGCGCCGTGCTTGAAATCAATCCGCCGATGATGACCGTCGCCACCGGATAGAGAATCTCTTTCCCCGGCTCGCCCGCGGCGAGCGCGAGCGGCGCCAGGCCGATCCCCGACGCGAGCGCCGTCATCAGGACGGGCGACATCCGTTCTTTGCCCGCGCGGATGATCATCTCCTTCGACCACGTTTCTCCTTCGTGCTTCACGAGGTGGAGATAGTGATCGATCAGCAGAATGCCATTGCGCGAGGCGATGCCGCAGAGGGAGATGAACCCGACGATCGCCGCGATGGTCAGCGTCTGATCCGTCACGTAGAGCGCGGCAACCGCGCCGATGAACGCCGTGGGCAGGGCGACCATCACCTGCAGCGCGAGGTTGATCGAACGGAACATCGTGAACAGCACCAGGAAGATGCCGACCAGCGAGACGCAGAACAGGATCGCGATCGTCCGAGACGCCGACTGCTGGCTCTCGAACTGGCCGCCGTACTCGATGAAGTAACCTTCGGGCAACTCCGCCTCGATCGGGCCGACGCGTTCCTTGATGTCGTCGACGACGTCAACCAGTCCCCGGCCGCTGACGTTGCACTGCACGACGACCCGCCGACTGACCTGCTCGCGGTTCACGGCGTTCGGCCCCGACGATTCGTAGATCCGCGCGACGTCCTCCAGCTTCACCGCTCCGCCGTCGGGCGTTTCGATGCGCAGCCGCCGCAGCGCCTGCAGGTCTTCGCGGTAGGGCTCGTCGAGCCTGACGAGCAGATCGAACCGCCGCTGGCCGTCGACCACTTCGGAGATGACGCGTCCCTGCATGGCGGTCTCGACCAGCTCGTTGACGTCCATCCGCGTGAGCCCGTACTCGAACAGCTTCTGACCGTCGGCTTCGATGCGGAGCTGCGGGATTTCGACCTGCGGCTCCATCTGCAGGCCGCGGATCCCTTCGATGCCGTTCATCGCGGCCTGAATCTTCGCGGCTTCGCGACGCAGAACCTGCAGATCCTCGCCGTAAAGCTTGACCGCCACCTGCGCCTTGACGCCCGAGAGCATGTGGCTGATCAGGTGGGCGAGGGGCTGTTCGACCGCGATGACCACGCCCGGGACGTCGGCCAGCGCGTCCTCGATCTCCTCGATCACCTCCTCGCGACTGCGGGGAGACTCCGGATCGATCGTGGCGATGTACTCGGTGATGTTGACGTCCATCGCGTGCTCGTCGAGTTCGGCGCGACCCGTCTTCCGGACGAAGGCCACGACGTCGTCCAGCTCGCTGAGGGTCGCGTCGACTTTCTCGGCCACCTCGCGACTGGTGCGCAGCGACGCTCCCGGCGGCAGCACGACGTTGATCTGCATCGCCCCCTCGTTGAAGGGCGGCAGAAAATCCCGATCGAGCTGCGATACGCCGATTCCTGCGACGAGCGTGGCGACGCCCGCCAGCGCGAGCACCAGCCAGGGAACCGTCAGGCTCGCCCGCATCACGCCGCCCGCGATCTTCTTCAGAAAGCGCACGAGCAGGCTGTCGGTATGCGTTCCCTTGTAGGCCAGATGACCGAGCAGGACGTAGCTGAGCGCGGGCGTCACCGTCAGCGAGACGCCCAGCGACGCGATCAGCGACACGGCGTACGCCACGCCCAGCGGTCGAAAGAGCTGCCCCTCCATGCCCGACATGGCGAACAGGGGGACGAACGCCAGTACGACGATGATCGTGCCGTAGACGATGGAGTTGCGGATCTCGCAGCTCGCCCGATAGACGACCAGCAGGGGATGCAGCGGCGCCGCGGCGTGTCGGTTTTCCCGCAGGCGACGATAGATGTTCTCCACGTCGACGATCGCGTCGTCGACCAGTTCGCCGATCGCGACCGCCAGGCCCCCCAGCGTCATCGTGTTGATCGACAGGTCGAATGCGGCGAAGACGAGCGCCGTGGCGAAGATCGAGAGCGGGATCGCGGTGAGCGTGATGAACGTCGTGCGGAAGTTCATCAGGAACAGAAACAGGATCACGACGACCAGCAGGCTGCCGTCGCGAAGCGCTTCCATCACGTTGTCGACCGCCCGGTCGATGAAGTCCTTCTGCAGGTAGAGGTCGGGCAGGATGCGGATGCCCGGAAGTTCCTCGTCGACCTTCTCCAGCGCCGCGATCACCTTGTCCGTGACGGCGCGGGTATCGGCGCCCGGTTGCTTGCTCACGGTGATGACGACTCCGGGCCCGCCCTGCATGACGCCGGCCTGATCGCGGGCGAACGCGGAACTGTCGCCCCGCTTGGTCTGCCCCGCTTCGACGACCCGGGCGACCTGCGACAGGGCGACCGACTGCCGGCCGACGCGTTTCACGGCGATCCGTTCGATCTCCTCCTTCGTCGTGACGCGACCGAGCGAACGGACGAGGTACTCGCTGGGCCCCTGCCGGTCGAGATAGCCGCCCGAGGCGTTCTGGTTGCTCTCCTCCAGCGCCTGCTCGACCTCGTGCAGGGTGACGCCCATGCGGAGAAGCGACTCCGGATCGACCAGCACCTGAAACTGCTTGCGATCGCCTCCCATGACGATCACCTGCGACACGCCGGGGATCTTCAGCAGGCGCTGGCGGACGTTCCAGTCGGCGATCGTCCGGAGTTCCATCGGCGTGACGTCGCCGCTCTCGGCGTACATGCCGGCGATCAGGATCTGGCCCATGATCGAGCTGATCGGCATGAGCTGCGGCTTGGCGTCTTCCGGCAAGCTGCCCGAGATCGTACTTAAACGCTCGGTCACGATCTGGCGGTCGACGTTGATGTCGGTCCCCCAGTCGAACTCGATGTTGACGACCGACAGGCCGACGCCCGACTGGCTGCGCACGGCCTCGACGCCGGTCGCGCCGTTGACTGCCGTTTCGATCGGAATCGTGACGAGCGTCTCGACCTCTTCCGGCGCCAGGCCATGGGCCTCGGTCATCACCACGACCCGCGGTCGATCGAGATCGGGGAAGACGTCGATCGGCAGCGACATCGCCTGCCACATGCCGTACGCCGTCAGGAACGCCGCCAGCGCGAAGACGAGCAGGCGGTTCCGCAGCGAGAATCGAATGACGGCGTTCAGCATGTCAGGCTCGGTTCAGGTAGCTCGTACGTTCGGTTTCTTCCTGAGCGGGGGATGAAAATCCCCCGAGTCCGGATCTCTTCGCAGCGCTCAAACCTCGGGGGGTTTACACCCCCCGCTCAGAACGGTGTCTTCTTGCATGGCAGGCGCCATCGCCTGCCATGAACCCTCGTACCAGCATCGTGGCAGGCGAGGGCGCCAGCCCTACAAGACTCAATGGTTATGCCCCGCGTGCGGATCGACGCCGCCGCCGGCCTGGTTCTTGAGGGCGAGATGGATCTGGTAGGCGCCCGTTCCGGCGATGACGTCGCCGGGGAAGAGCAAGCCGCCCGGTCCGAGTACGGCGAACCGATCGTCCCGCATCGCGACATGCACCGGCACGCGCTCGAACGCGCTTCCGTTCTGGCGATAGACGAACGTCTCCGCCCCGTCGTCGACGACCGCGTTCGCGGGCAGCACGAAGCGCTTCTCGAACGTCTCCAGCGGCGCCCGGAGCGTCATCCGCTGGCCCGGCTTGAAACGCCAGTCGAGAAACCGCAGGCCGCTGGCGTCGCGTCGATCGGCCGCGATTTCGTTGGGCAGACTGACGTAGAAGCGGAACGCGCGGGAGTCGGGATCGACCGTGTCGGCGAGGTAGAGGATCGACAGGTCGGTTACTTCGCCCTGACTCCCTGAACCCGGGCCGCCCGTGCCCGAACCTCCGCCGACGGAGCTCAGCGTGGCGGAGAGTTTGCGCCCTTCGACCATCGCCTGTCGAAGCTCGTCGGCGTCGTCCTCGAAAGCCATCCCCTCCACGTAGAGTTCGCAGTGGTCGGCAAGCATCGCCAGGAGCCCTCCGATCTCGACCAGTTCCCCCTTCTTCACCGGCACCTGGGCGACGGTGAAGAGATGGTCTTCCTTGCAGTTCTCGCCCGCGTGGTCATGCGCCGGCGCCCGGATCGTGACGAACTGGACCAGTTGCCGCGTCTGCAGGATGCCGGCGACGTCGTTTTCGTTCAGGCCGTGCAGGAGGAGCGTCTGCCGGTCGGACTGCAGCGTCGCCCGCAGCTTCTGCAGTTCGTACTCCAGTTCCAGCAGTCGCTTCCCCGCGACGACCCCCTGGTCCAGCGTCTTCAGCCGCGCCAGTTCGCGCTCGACGACGGCGATCGCCTCGGACGTCTTCAGAAGCTCGCTTTGCGATTGAACCAGATCCTCATGCGTCAGGCGCAGCTCGAAGAGGGGATCGCCCTCCGCGACGGCGACGCCCTGAATGACGTGGATCTCCGTGACCACGCCCGTCAGCGGGGCGGTCACCAGCAGTTGCGAGCGACCCGGCCGTTCGACGACGAGCGCCGGGATCGAGGTCGATTTCTCGTAGGGCCGGAGTTCGAGCGCGAACGGCTCGAACCCGACGTTCCTCAGTGCCGCGTCGGAGAGCTTGATCGAGTTCCCCTCGTCGCCGTGATCGTGGCCCGCATGGTCTTCGCCCTCGTGATCATGGCCGGAATGATCGTCGGCAGGAGCGGTCGCGGCGCCGCGCAGCTCCGCCAGCCTGGTCGTCGCCCAGGGCAACCAAAGGCGATACGTAGCCGCCAGAGCGCCGGCGGCGCTCAGCACGACGACGACGGTCCCGACAAGGGCGAAGGTACGCAAACGAGGAAGGCGCATATTCATGGGAAAGGCTTTTCGGCGGCGGCGTTCTTCGTAGGGTGGGTCATTGACCCACCTTCTTCGAGTCCAAGCGCTGCATCAGGTGGGTCGATGACCCACCCTACAGGGATGCAAGCCGGGAGCCCTTGCGCAGCAGGCGCAAACGGGCGGGCGGAGCCGCTAAACCAGCAGCACGCCGAGAGCCAGATGTCGGCGCAAAGCGTGGCCGACGTGCGAGGGCGGGGGGGCGTCGAACGCTCGCCTCGGTTCCGGCTGCGAGACGCTCCAGGACGCGACCAGCGTCGCGACGGGCAGCGTCAGATCGCATGCCGCCAGCGAATGCTTGAGCAGCGACGCGCCGCTCTCGTCCGTCTGCGGGAACGAACAATGCTCGCCGCAGCCGTCGCGGGAGGAATCGTGCGGGCTGCCCAGATGCGTCCGGCCGTCCGACGCCTCGGCATGCTTCGAACGCTCGGAAGCGTCCGAATGCGCCGCCGGTTCCTCGCCGCAAGCATGGGCAGGACACCCGCACGAAGCGGATCCGTTGGGCGACGCCGTCGACGCGGCATGGTCGTGATGCGCGCAGCAGCCCGCCGTCGCGTGCCAGAGCACGGCGATCGCCGTCAGGAGAACTAGAGCGCTGCGGACCATATGGGGAATCTTAGGCCCAGCGCCCCTGTCCGTACAACGCCGAAAGATTCCCGAACGGCGAGCGGGGGATGTGAATCCCCCGAGTCTGTCGATCGAGCGTAGCGAAGAGCGAGCGATGGCGATCAAGGTTTCCCGTCGACCAGAACCGCGTTCGCGACCGAAGATCGCGAACCGGACTCGGGGGATTTACATCCCCCGCTCGCCAATAAGACCGCTCACTCCTTCGTCGTCGTCCGGATCGACAACTCGCGAAGTTGCCTCGCGTCGACCGTGCCGGGGGCCTCGGTCATGACGTCCATCGCCTTCTGCGTCTTGGGGAAGGCGATGCAGTCGCGGATGTTGTCCAGCCCCGCGAAAAGCATCACCGTCCGGTCGATGCCGAGCGCGATCCCGCCGTGCGGCGGAGCGCCGTACTTCAGCGCGTCGAGCAGGAAGCCGAACTTTTCGCGCGCGGCCGTCTCGTCGATGCCGAGCAGTTCGAATACCTGCGACTGCTCCGCGCCGTCGTGGATCCGGATCGTGCCGCCGCCCGCCTCGAAGCCGTTGATGACCAGGTCGTACGCCTGCGCGCGGCAGGCCTTCGGGTCGGTCTTCAGCAGTTCGCGATGCTCCTTCAGCGGCGCAGTGAAGGGATGGTGCATCGCGACCCAGCGCTTTTCTTCCGCGTCCCAGTCGAACATCGGGAACTCGACGATCCACGAGAAGTGCATCGCCGCAGGATCGTACAGCTTCAGGTCGGCGCCTGCCTTCCGGCGGAGACCGTTCAGCGCCTTGCAGGTGACCTCCCACGTGTCGGCGCTGAACAGGATCAGGTCGCCCGGCTTGGCGTCGAAACGCTCGACGAACTTCTTCAGCAGATCCTCGCTGAAGTTCTTCGCGATCGGGGAGAAGACCGTGCCGTCCGGTTCGATCCGGAACCAGGCCATTCCCTTGGCGCCGAAGTCGTGCTGCACGTACTCGGTCAATCCGTCCAGCACGCGGCGGGTATAAATCGCCGCGGCGCCGGGCGCCTTGAACCCGCGTACGAAGTTCCCTTCCTCCGCGACCTGCTTGAAGACGCGGAAGTCGGACTCCTTCGCCAGGTCCGTGCAGTCGAAGATCCGGCAGTCGAACCGCAGGTCCGGCGCGTCGTGGCCGTACAGCCGCATCGCCTCGTCGTACGTCATCCGGGGCAGCGGCGTTTTCAGCTCGATACCCAGGAACTCCTTGGCCAGGCCGACCATCAGTTGGTCGATCATCCCCATGACGTCGTCCGAATCGACGAACGACATTTCCAGGTCGAGCTGCGTGAACTCGAGCTGGCGGTCGGCCCGCTGGTCCTCGTCGCGAAAGCACCGCGCGATCTGCACGTAGCGGTCGTACCCCGCCACCATGAGGATCTGCTTATAAAGCTGCGGCGACTGCGGCAGGGCGTAAAAGTGGCCCGGATGGACGCGGCTGGGAACGAGGAAGTCCCGCGCCCCTTCCGGCGTGCTGCGCCCCAGCATGGGGGTTTCGACTTCCAGGAAGTCGCGCTCGTGGAAGAACGCCCGCATGTTCTGGATCATGCCGCTGCGAAGGGCGAGCGTGTCCTGCATCTTCTTGCGACGCAGGTCCAGAAAGCGGTACTTCAGCCTGAGCTCTTCGCCCGGCAGTTCCTGCCCGCCCGGGAAGAACGGCGGGGTGGGGCAGGGGTTCAGAATCTCGAAGGCGGTCGCCTTGACCTCGATGCCGCCCGTGGCGAGCTTCGGGTTGTCCTGACCGGCGGGGCGGGGTTCGACCTTGCCGGTGATCTTCGCGACCGATTCGCGTTCGAGCTTGCTCGCGCGTTCGACGATCTCGGCGCCCAGTTCGGCGCCGACGAGGACCTGCGTCGTGCCGTACCGATCCCGGAGGTCCAGAAACACCCCGCCGCCGTGATCGCGCTTGTGATCGAGCCAGCCGCAGAGCGTCACTTCCTGGCCGACATGCTCGGGTCGCAGCTCGCCGCAAGTGTGGGTGCGTAGCAAAGAAAACTCCTGACGGGCGTGCGATCGCGGGTGTCGAAGCGCCGGAACCGTCTGGCCTTTCAGAAGTTAGGCACAGTCATCCCGCCGGGCGGCGCAGTCGCGGAAAAGGGCTGATTCTAGAAGGAGCGGCGGGAAGTGAAAAGGTTCCCGACGTCCCTCCCGCAGGTCAGGCACCGCCTGACGGCTACTTCGTGAGGGCCCGTCCCTGTTCCGACGCCGCCCTCGACCCGCATTCTTCGCCGGCGAACGCTTCCTCCGCGTCGTCAGGCACGGCCTGAACTGCCGATTCGTCAAGCGCTCGATGTAAGGGTACGTGTGCCATGCCCACGTCTCCGCAGGAAGCGTGGGCATGTAAAGGGCCGGCCGAACCGTACATGCCCACCCTGCTTCGCGATGTGGGCATGGCACACAAGAGCCGAAGCCTGACACCGAACGGTAGACGAACCACTACGGGAACGGGCGCCGGCCATGCGCCGTCGCGAGCCGTACGCCGGCATCGACTGGATCAGCGCTCGATCGACGCTGCGCTCGATCGACGGACTCGGGGGATTAACATCCCCCGCTCGCCGAAGAATGAACGACGCACGCGACGCGCTTGCTACTCGTCCGACGGTTGGCGGAACTGCATCGTCTCGCCGTGGAAGCTGGGCGAGGGGCGGTCGATCGTGTGGGGCCCTGCGCCGTTGCCGGGACGCGCTGCGCCGCGGCGGGGAAGGGCGCCCGCGCCATTGCCGACCGGAAGCGGAGCGGCGGCGTCTTCCGGATCGCTGCCGTGCGAGACGCCGGCGCGGGAACCATGCACTGACGCCGCGCGAGAGGTCGATCCGGCGTATCGCGACGTGCCCCCGCGCGAGGCGCCGAATTTTCTCCGCCGGCCGGAACCGCGAGAGGGACCGTTCGCCGCTTCGCTGGCCGCCGCGGCGATCTCGTTATCCCGGCGAATCCACCACGCCTCGGCGTAGTCGGTCGACCAGGGCTCCACGACGGGCGCCGCCTCGAGCATCTTCGCCAGCTCGCGGGCGGTCTGCGGGCGCTTGGCCGGGTTCTTCTCCAGGCACTTCATGATCGCCGCTTCGATCTCGGCCGTGCAGGGCGCTCCGTCGCGCTCCGACGGCGGAACAGGCGTCTCGGAGACGTGCATTCGGCAGAGTTCGACCAGGCTCGACGATTCGAACGGGGGGCGTCCGGTCAGCAGGAAGTATCCCACCGCGCCGACGGCGTAGAGATCGCTCCGCGCGTCGACGAGCGCGGCGGACTGGATCGCCTCGGGCGACATGTAGAGCGGCGTTCCGGTCAGAGCCCGATCGCCGGAGATGTTCGCGAGCTTGCGTTCGTCGACCGCCTTCACCAGGCCGAAGTCGAGCGTCTTGCACATATCGGCGATGCCGCCGCGACGGGTCACCATCACGTTCGCCGGCTTCACGTCGCGATGGACGAGCCCCGTGCAGTGGGCTTCGTACAGCGATTCACAGATCTGCTTGAGGATATGCGCGACGCGACCGTCCCCCTGCGGTCCGTGGTCGTCGACCAGGTTCTGCAGGTCGATGCCGTCGAGGTACTCCATTGCGTAATAAAAGACGCCCTCGGGCGTGCGACCGTAATCGTAGATCGCGACCGTGTGCGGGTTGTTGAGCTGGCAGGTGATCTGCACTTCATGCTCGAACCGCGCGATCGCGGCGTCGGTGACCTTGTCGGGGTCGAGCATCTTGATCGCCGTGGGCCGCCTGAGCATGGCATGCCGCCCCTTGTAGACGACGCCCATGCCGCCGTGGCCGAGCTTTTCTTCGAGGGCGTACTGTCCCAGCTTCTTGGCTTCGACCGCGGCCTTCTGCGCCTCGCGCTGCAGCCGGGCGACGATCACGGTGAAGACGAAGATCGCGACCGACGTCGCGCCCAGGAGCGCGAACAGGCCCCAGAACGTCCACCGCAGGATCGTCAGCGGGCGATACGCCTCGGAGACGTTCACCTCCGTCGCGAGGCCCATGCCGTACTTCGGCAGCCAGGTCCAGGCGCCCACCACGGGCACGCCGCGATAGTCCGAGTACCCGTCAAGATCGATGCCGGAATTCTCGGCCGTCGCGGCCGAGGCCATCTTGGTCAGCGGCAGTTCGGCCCGACGAACGCCCGGACGATGACCGGCGGTCATGTCGCCGCCCGGATCGCGGACGGAGAGTTGCAGCATCGACTGAGAACCGGGCTGATCGGGCAACAGGCCCAGCAGGATCAGTTCCTCGTCGAACCGGCTATTGGAGACCATCAGCCCGTCGGCGTCGAACGCATAGGTTTCGCCCGTCTCGCCCAGGCGTCCGAGTTGCAAAATGCGCGTGAACTCCTGCCCCGGTCGAATCTGCAGCGCGAGCGCCCCGACGACCTGGAAGTTCTCGTCCCGGACCGGGGCGCAGACGAACATCGTCGGCACGCCCGTCTTCAAGTGGCCGGATTCGTCCTTGATCCGCGCGACGCTGGGGAAGGGGGGCGAAACGGTCGTCTCCCCTTGCAACGCCTTCGCGAGAAACGCCTGGTACTCGGGCACTTCCTGACGGCCGACGATCGACTCGTCGGCGGCGGCGATGATTCGCTGCGACTTGTCGGCCATGAAGTAGCCGACGTAATCGTGCGCGGACAAATCGGGCGCGATCTTCTTCGCCAGCGCTTGTCGCAGCAGCGCCGCCGTTCGCGAAGCGTCGGGCGAAAGAGACGTCGCGACCGGCCCGGGATCGACAGCGACGGTCGGCGCCGCTTCGGCACGGGGCGTCGCGTTTCCTTCCAGAGGGGTCGCTTCGGACCCCATCGTCACCGCGTGCGTCGCCTCGAGTTGCGACAGCAGGGCATGCGCGTCGGTGCGGAGGTCGATGTCGTTCGCCAGCGATTCGGCGTTCGCCTCCTGGGCTTCCAGCCAGGTCAGCAGCATCGCCTTTTCGATGTCGAGCAGGGTCTGCAATTCCGACTGCAGGCTGGACCGCATCGTCGATTCGACGGCGCTGCGTACGTAAAGCCCCGTCGCTGCGAGCAGCAGCACGCCGACGATCGGCCAGACCCAGAGCTGCTTCTTGAAGAAAAGCCGCGTCCTGCCGAGCGAATACGACATCGACTGCATCGCCCACGTCGCGCGGGGCGACAGAGTCGACGGTCGTCGACGGAACGATCGAAGGTATTCGAGCGGATTCACGCGAGGCGGGGGGGGCGGGAGAAGGCAGCAGAAGGAGGGGGCGAAGCGCTTCGCGACGCGAAAACCGCTTCACCTACCGGACTTAACGCAGACGACAGGGCCGCCGTCTCCATCGTTCCGACAGATTTGCCTTCTCTGATGATGATTCCCGCAGGGCGGTTTTGGCAAGGGAAATCCTGGCGGGGCGATCCGCCGGTTCCCGCCCGTTCAGTTACCGCTCCCGACCGTTCTCCTTCGCGAGGCGGAATCGTTCGCAGGCGTAGCCGAGCGCCTGCCAGGCGCTCCAGTCGAGGGGCGACTCGGGCGGACGAGTGCGGAGGAACTTCGCGATCGCGGAATCGGGGTCCGACTCGATCGCGTCGATCATCGGCAGCCCTTCGCCGTTCACCACGGCCCAAACGTAAAACATTTCCTACCTCCCTTCGCGCCGCCTTTCCCCAGTCCCCCGAGTCACTGCAAATACCGGGCGAATACCACCGCCCGAAACGGCTTTACGTAAGGGACCAGTTAATTCCCGTGTCCGTTTCGTCTTCAGCAAGGAGTTACGTCTCCGGCGCGGTGGCCGAGATACCGGCCTGGTCGCCCACCGCCCAGTCGGGTGGTTATTTATCGACCGCCCTGGATCGATTTCGACCGAGATATCAGGTATTCGGGGCGATTCTCTCCGCTTCCGTCAAAGTTGCTTGACGAAATGGGGCAGAGCGGGGCAGGATACCTGCAAGCTTCCGTTTTCTTGCAGCAAGGGCAGGGAAAATGCCCGTTTGGGCTGTCGTCGATTCGCAAGGCGTTCCGCAACCCGGATCGGTTCAGCCGACCGAGCTGCGCGCGATCATCGCCTTCGTTTCTTCCATGAAGGAAAAGAACGTCAGCTCGCCGGACTGGTCCGGCTGGAGGGAGAACGGCTATTCCTGCCGTCCGTTCTCGCTCGAACGAGCCCCCGAAACCGAGCAGGAAGCCGCTCCGCCCGGCAGCGTCCCCGGTCGCGACGGCTCGCCGAAGAAGCGTTCCGAAGGGAAGAAGGGGACCTAGCGCCGCCCGCCGCCGTCTCGCGAAGACGGGCGGCTCACTTACACCGGCGCATCCGTGGAATCGACGATCCGGCGGATGCAGTTTTCCGCCGCTTCCCGCTGGGCCGCCAGCAGCGTCCCCTTGAGCAGGATCCGGTGGGCCAGCACCGGGACGCAGAGCGTCTTGATATCGTCCGGAATGACGAAATCCCGCTTCCGCAAAAACGCCAGCGCCTGACTCGCCCGGAACAGGGACAACGCCCCGCGGGTGCTCACGCCGAGGTGGATCTCGTCGTGGCGCCGGGTCCGTTCGACGATCGACAGGAGATAGTCGTACAGCGAGTCCTCCACGCGGACCGCCCTGACGGCGTCCTGCATGGCGACCACCTGTTCGCAGGTGACGATCGGTTCGAGGAGGTCGACGGGCTCTCCCGCCAGGTGCGAGGAGAGCACCCGCTTCTCCGTCTCCCGATTCGGGTAGCCCATCGAGACGCGCAGCAGGAACCGGTCGAGTTGACTCTCGGGGAGCGGATAGGTCCCCTCGAACTCGTACGGGTTCTGCGTCGCGATCACCACGAACGGGCGGGGCAGTTTGTACGTCTTGCCGTCGACGCTGACCTGCGCCTCGCTCATCGCTTCGAGGAGCGCGCTCTGCGTCCGCGGAGGAGCGCGGTTGATTTCGTCCGCCAGCGCGATGTTCGCGAAGACGGGCCCCTCGTTGAAGTAAAAGCGGCTCTCCCGCGGGTCGTAGACCGTGCTGCCGACGATGTCGCTGGGGAGCAGGTCGGGCGTGAACTGCAGACGGCTGAACCTGCCGGCGATGCTTTTCGCGAGCGCCTTGCCGGTCAGCGTTTTGCCGACGCCCGGGACGTCTTCGAGCAGGACGTGATCGCCCGCCAGCATCGCGACCAGGCACAACTCGACCAGGTCGCGCTTCCCCAGAACGACGTTGCCGATATGCGTGAGCAGCCGCTGCGCCAGTTCCACCGGAGCCGTCGAAGCGGCGACCAGGGACGAAGCCTCAGGGGACGATTCGTGCTGCTGTTCCGGGACGGCGGTCACGAAGCCTCGCTGCTGGGCAAAGAACGGAGAGACGACCTGGGGAAAAGCTTCTCGGGCGCCGCATGCGGGGCAGCGAACTGCCCGCGTCCGGCGATCCGGGCGTCCGATCATCCTAGCTCAGAACGGGCTTCAAGTGGAGTCTGGCGAGCCTGTCGACCGGTGCGGCGTCGGAGTTCCGCTGCCGGCGTCCAGCCGCGGAAGGGACTCTGTTGTGGGGCCTGTCGCGGCGGACGATAATGGCGGCCCCGCCTGCGGATCTCCCTCCTCCGAAGCGACGCACATGCGATCTTTCCGTTTCCGGCCCGCGCTGATCCTGACGCTCGCCCTCGTCGCCGGCGGCATGGGCGCCTCGTCGGCGCTCGCCCAGGCGAAGGACCGCCACGTCGTCGTCGTGAGCATCGACGGGTTCGCGGCGTTCCTGCTCGACGATCCGAAGGCGCCCGTTCCGACGCTCCGCCGGCTGGCGAAGGAGGGGAGTCACGCGCCCGAAGGAATGCAGGTTTCGAACCCGTCGGTCACCTGGCCGAACCACACGTCGATGGTGACCGGCGTCCATCCGATCAAGCATGGCGTGCTGGCCAACGGCGTGCTCGTCCGGGGAGGGGCCGATCAGCCGGTCACGGTCGACCCTCGTCGCGATCAGAAGGATCTCGTCCACGCGCCGACCGTGTTCGACGCCGCCCATGCTGCCGGCCTGACCACGGCGGACGTCAACTGGCCCTGCACGCGCGGCTCGCAGACGCTCGACGACAGCTTCTCCGACGTGCCGGAGCAGGTCGAGCACATGACGCCCCGACTGCGGGACGAACTGATCGCCGAGGGCATCCTGCAGGACGACACGCAGAAGTCCTTCATGTCCGGCAGCATCGTCGGACGCGATCTGGTCTGGACCGAGACGGCCTGCCACCTGATCCGCGAACGGAAGCCCAACCTCACGCTGATCCACCTGCTGAACGTCGACGCCACGCATCACGCGGAGGGCGCGCAGTCGCAGCCCGGGTACACGGCCAACGCCTACGCCGACATGTGCCTGGCCCGCATCGTGCAGGCGATCGACGACGCCGGCATCCGCGACTCGACGACGATCATCGTCGTCTCCGATCACGGCTTCGCGATGACGCCGAAGGCGATCTGCCCCAACGTCCTGCTTCGGCAGGAGGGCTTGCTGACGGTCGCCGCCGGGAAGATGACCGACGCCCGGGTGCATGTCGTTCCGGAGGGAGGCATCGGCCTGGTCTACTGCACCCACCCGGGCGAAGCCGAGGCCGATCGCGATCGGGCGGCGAAGCTCTTCGAGGGTCAGGAAGGGGTCGCCGCCGTCGTGCGTCCGGATGACTTCGCGAAGTACGGCATGCCGCATCCCCGGGAGTACGCCCAGGCGCCCGACGCGATCCTGGTGGCGCAGGACGGCTACGCCGTGTCAGGGTCCGTCGAGGGGGAAGCCTTCGTCGCCGGCAACGTCGAGGCGAAAACCTCCCTCGGGTCGCACGGCTTCGTCTCGGACCTGAAGAAGATGAACGCCCTGTGCGTTCTCTCCGGCGCCGGCATCAAGCAGGGCGCCAAGCTCTCGGGCGCGGAGAACATCGACGTCGCCGCCACGATCGCGAAGCTGCTCGACCTGCCCGAGTTCGCCTGCGACGGCGAGGCCTTGGAAGAAGCGCTGCTTCCGTAGGTCAGGCATTGCCTGACGACGCGGAGGAAGCGGACGGCGCAAAGTATCCGGTTCGCGGGAAGGCGAATCGCCGATCGGCGCCGCCACGAAGAAGCCGTCAGGCAATGCCTGACCTACGAGAGATCGTCCCGCGGGCGTATGCCCAGCCGGGCGGCGATCTCCTCGAGCGGTACGCCCTTCGTTTCAGGCACGGCGAGCGCGACCCAGACGAGTTGCAGGACCATCATGCCGCAGAAGAAGAGGAACACGTAGCCCGGCGCGAACGCGGTGACCATCTGCGGAAAGAAGGTCGTCAGCAGCGCCGCGAAGATCCAGTGCGTGAAGCTCCCCAGCGACTGCCCCTCGGCCCGATGCTCGTTGGGGAAGATCTCCGAAATGAAGACCCAGATCACGGCTCCCTGGCCGACGGCATGCGCGGCGATGAAGGCGAAGATGCAGGCCGGCACGATCGAATACGTTTCCGAGAAGAAGGCCCAGGCGCACAGCCCCAGCGACGCGATGTAGCCCGTCGACCCGATATAGAGCAGCGTCCTTCTCCCCACGCGATCGATCAGCCACAGCCCCACGAACGTGAAGATCAGGTTCGTGACGCCGATGCCGATCGACCTCAACAGCGCGGCCTGCTCGCCGAGTCCCGTCATCTCGAAGATCCGCGGCGCGAAGTACAGAATCGCGTTGATGCCCGAGAGCTGGTTGAAGAAGGCGATCAGAATGGCCAGCGAAATCGGCCGGAATAGCCGCATCGTGAAGAAGGGCTCGCGGGCCGACCTCTCCGTCGACGAAGCGGCGATCTGATCGGCCAATTCCGCGATCTTCTTCGGATCCTCCTGCGGGGAGATCTGCTCCAAGACCTCGAGACCCTTCTTCAGGTCATGCTTCTTCGTGATGAGCCACCGCGGGCTCTCGGGCAGCGTCAGGCAGAGCAGGGCATAGATGACCGCGGGGATCGCCTCGACCCCCAGCATCCAGCGCCAGTCGTGTTCGCTCACCCCTGCGAGCGCCGCGTTCGATCCGAACGCCACGAGGATGCCGAACACGATGTTGAACTGGAACAGGCCCGCCAGCCGTCCCCGCCAGGCAGCCGGCGCGATTTCGGAGATATAGAGCGGGGCGCAGACCGTCGCGACGCCGACGCCCAGTCCGCCCAGGAACCGGGCGATCCAGAAGTCGATCGGTCCGAACGCCATTCCCGACCACACGGCGGAGAAAAAGTAGAAGAGGCCGATCGCGATCAGCGTGGGCTTCCGTCCCCATCGATCGGTCGGCCAGGCGCCGACGAGGGCGCCGAGCACCGTCCCCCAGAGCGCAGCGCTCGTGACGATGCCGTGCTGAAACGCCGACAGTTCCCAGACCGTCTGGATTTTCTGCTCGGCGCCGGAGATGACGACCGTGTCGAAGCCGAACAGAAATCCGGCCAGCGCCGAGGTGAGCGACCAGAAGAAGAGGCGACCGGTCATGGCGACGAGGCTCGCTGTGCAGGCGCGACCGACCCACGCCAGCCCTTGACGATCCTCGGCCCCGAGAAGAGAAGCGGACATTCTAGATCGCGTCTCGCGAAACTGTAGCGGCCTGTGCGCCGATGACGCGGCGATTCAGATCGCCGGGAACGCTACATGTGAGTGCGACACGCACTAACGGTGCGAGGCGTTCCGCTCATGCAGGGTGGCCATCGACTCAGCGTTCGGCGAGCGCTCGCCGAAACGGCATCTCTTCGCCGAGTACGCTGGAGAAAACGAATCCCGGGCGGCATGCCTCCGCGGGCTTCGCTGCACGTATGGGCGAGCCAGCCAGGGGACGCCCAGACGTGCAGAACTCTCCGAAGCGAAATGGCGATGCCGACGAAAGACGCCTGACCATGCAACGCCGCCGCTCCGTCGCGCTATTGATCGAGACCTCGAACGCCTACGCCCGCGGCGTGCTGGAAGGGGCGCTCGAATACGTGCGGCGGCACGAAGCCTGGTCGCTTTACGTTCCCGAACAGGAACGCGGGGCGACGCCGCCCGACTGGCTGTCGCGATGGAAAGGAGACGGCATCATCGCGCGAATCGAGACGGATGAGATCGCCGCTGCCGTGCGCAAGACGGGGCTGCCGGTGATCGACGTCAGCGC
Organism: Lignipirellula cremea; assembly: GCF_056501455.1. NCBI lineage: Bacteria > Pseudomonadati > Planctomycetota > Planctomycetia > Pirellulales > Pirellulaceae > Lignipirellula > Lignipirellula cremea. The sequence continues at coordinate 625,682 of NZ_CM151415.1, read as the reverse complement.
CGCGCGGATCTGTCCCGACATGGCCTGGGTCGAAACGAACGACGAGGCCATCGCGCGCCTCGCTGCCGATCATCTGATGGAGCGAGGCTTTCGCGATCTGGCCTACTGCGGCGACCCCGGCTTCAACTGGTCGGTCTGGCGTCGGGATCGCTTCGTTCAGATCGTCGAGGAGTCCGGGCGCCAGGTTCACGTTTACGATTCGATCTCGCGAAACGATCCGGCCTATTCCTGGACCCGCGAGCGTCAGCGGATGGCCCGCTGGATCCGCAAGCTGCCTAAGCCGGTCGGAATCATGGCCTGCTACGACATCAAGGCGCAGCAGCTTCTCGACGTCTGCCGGGATATCGACGTCGCCGTGCCGGAAGAGATCGCGGTAATCGGCGTCGATAACGATCCGCTCGTGTGCGAACTGGCCTCGCCGCGGCTGAGCAGCGTGATTCCCAACGTGCAAAGGACCGGGTACGAAGCGGCCCGGCTGCTCGACCTGATGATGGCGGGCGAGACGGTCCCTCCGGTCGGCCACTTCATCGATCCGCTCGGCGTCGAAACGCGACAGTCGACCGACGTGCTCGCGATCGAAGACCGGGACGTCGCCTCCGCGCTCCGTTACATCCGGGAGAACGCCTGCTTCGGCATGAACGTCTCCGACATCCTGAAGGAAGTTCCCGTCTCCCGGCGAGTCCTGGAAAGTCGCTTCCGGAAGCTTCTCGGACGGACGCCGCATCAGGAGATCCAGCGCCTGCGGATCGACCGCGTGAAGCATCTCCTCGCGGAAACGGATATGTCGCTGGCGGAGATCGCGAATCGCGCCGGTTTCGAGCATGTCGAGTACCTCTCGTTCGCGTTCAAACGCGAAACGGGAGAGACGCCCAGTCAGTACCGCCGGTCCGTCCAGGGCCGCTCCGGCGACAGCCAGGTCCGGGCGAACGAGGACGCCGGGCGGTAAAATATCTCAGGCAGTTTGCGTTATTTGTCATGGCCCGTGATCGTTCGCCGGGCGAATATGGAAGGTCGGAGATCGACCTCGATCGCGAGTTCTCCGGCGAAAGGGAGCGCCCGCCGTCGTCCGGTCGGTTCTCTCACGTTCGATCTCCGCTCTGCTTGATCGACGGCCTCGGGGGACTGACGTCCCCCGCTCGCCTGTCTCTAGTCATCGAACCTCCTCCCCCGTCTCTCCCGACGTGACAGGAACGTTGCCGTGTCGAAGCGTCTGTTCGGTCTGATCGCTTTCTCGCTCCTCGCGCTGTCGTTCTTCGCCGCTCCCGCGAAGGCCGAGGGCGAACGCCTGTCGCTCCTCTTCCTAGGCGACAACGGCCATCACCAGCCGCCGCTACGGTTCAAGGAACTGGCGCCGGCGCTCGCGGAGCGGGGGATCGACCTGACGTACACCGACGACGTGAAGGCGCTCAACGCCGACACGCTCGCCGACTACGCGGGCCTGATCGTCTACGCCAACATCGACGAGCTCCCTGCCGAGCAGGAAAAGGCGCTGCTGGCCTACGTCGAAGAGCAGGGCCAGGGGTTTATCCCGCTGCACTGCGCGTCGTACTGCTTCCGCAACTCGGACGCTTACATCGACCTCGTCGGCGCCCAGTTCCAGCGCCACGGGACGGGCACATTCCGCACGAAGATCGTCGCGCCCGATCACCCGATCATGCAGGGCTTCGGCGGGTTCGAATCGTTCGACGAGACCTACGTCCACACTCGCCACAACGACGAGGGCCGCACGGTCCTGGAGGTCCGTGAGGAGAGGAACAACTCCGCTGAACCTTGGACCTGGGTTCGCGAGCAGGGGAAGGGTCGCGTCTTTTACACCGCGTGGGGTCACGATGCGCGAACGTTCACGAACCCCGGCTTCGTCAATCTGGTCGAGCGAGGCATCCGCTGGGCCGTGAAGGACGATCCGTCGAAGGCGCCGACCTTCCGCGACGCTCCGCAGATGACGGAGTTGCCTCAGGATCTGCCCGAGACGCAGAAGATGCAGGGCAAGCTCCCCTTCTATCCCGCGGGCGAGAAGTGGGGCACCGTCGGCGACCCTGTCACCGAGTTCCAGGCCCCCCTGTCCCCGGAGGACTCGCGAAAGCTCTACACGCACCCGGTCGGCTTCGAACTGGAACTCGTCACGTCCGAGCCGCAGATCGGCAAGCCGATCGGGATGAACTGGGACGAGCGCGGCCGGCTCTGGCTGCTCGAAACGGTCGACTACCCCAACGAACTGCAACTGAAGGGTCAGGGTCGCGACCGGATCCGCATCTGCGAAGACACGAACGGCGACGGCAAGATCGATAAGACGACCATCTTCGCCGAAGGGCTCTCCATCCCGACGAGCCTGACCTTCGCCCACGGCGGCGTGATCGTGCATCAGGCGCCGGAGACGCTGTTCCTCCGCGACGACGACGGCGATGATAAGGCCGACGTGCGGAGCGTCCTCTTCACCGGCTGGTCGACCAACGACACGCATGCGGGGCCCAGCAGCCTGACCTACGGGCTCGACGGCTGGTACTACGGCCAGGTCGGCTATGCCGGCTTCCGGGGCGAGATCGCGGGCGAGGATCGCAACTTCCGCCAGGGCTTCTACCGCTTCCGCGTCGCGCCCACGCGCAACATGCAGGATCCGCTGGTCGTGAGCGAGTTCGAATTCCTCCGCAACGTGAACAACAATTGCTGGGGCGTCGCCGTCAGCGAGGAGGGGATCCTGTTCGGCTCGACCGCCAACGGCAATCCCAGCGTTCACATGCCGGTCGCGAATCGCTACTACGAGGCCGTCCGCGGCTGGTCGCCCAGCGTGCTGGGGACGATCGCAACGAACGATCGCATTCACCCGATCACCGACGTCGTGCGGCAGGTCGACCATCATGGCGGCTTCACCGCCGCCGCGGGTCACGCCCTCTACACCGCCCGGCAGTTCCCGAAGGCGTGGTGGAACCGCACCGCCTTCGTCAGCGAGCCGACCGCCCACCTGACGGCGACGTTCACGCTCGAACCGCAGGGGAGCACGTTCGTCGCGAAGAACAGTTGGAACCTGATCGCCGGCGTCGACGAATGGCAGGCGCCGATCATGGCCGAGGTCGGACCCGACGGATCGGTCTGGATCATCGACTGGTACAACATCGTCGTTCAGCACAACCCCACGCCCGCCGGCTTCGAGACCGGCAAGGGCGCCGCCTACGTCACCGACCTCCGCGACAAGAAGCATGGCCGGATCTATCGCCTGAAGTACGTCGGCGACGAGTCGACGCATCCGACGAAGATCGCCTCGCTGGAGAACGCGACGCAGGCGCAACTCGTCGAAGCGCTTTCCGACTCCAACTTCTTCTGGCGTCGCCATGCCCATCGCCTGATCGCAGAGGGCCGGGCCGGCGACGTCACCGACGCGCTCGTCGATCTGGTGAAGAACGCGAAGACTGACGAAGCGGGTCTCGCTCCCGCAGCGATGCACGCGATCTGGCTGCTCGACGCCGTTCCGGTTCCTACGGCGAAGCAGGAGGCCGTGCGCAAGGCGATCGCCGATTCGCTGGTCAACAAGCCCGCCGGCGTCATGCGCGCCGCGGCCGAATCGATCGACGACGAATCGCTCGACGCCTTCGTCGGCAGCGGCGTCCTCTTCACGATCGATCCCCAGGTCCGCCTCGCGGCGCTCCTCCGCGCCAGCGAATTCCCGACCGACGAGACGCTCGCCGAGCAGATCTTCACGGTCGCCGGCGATCAGCCGACGCTGCAGGACAAGTGGCTCGCCGACGCCGTCACCGCCGCCGCGGCGAAGCACGCCCTGCCGTTCCTGAAGATCGCGCTGGCGAACGAGAATCAGCACGAGGATTCCGAGCAGCGTCCTGCCGGACTCGACGCCGTCGTCGCTCGCGTCGCCGAGCACTTCGCCCGCGGCAAACCGACGGACGAACTGAACGACCTGTTCGTCGCGATGGGCCAGACTGAGCACGCGGAGAGCTCGATCGCCGCGATCGCAGTCGGCCTCGAAAAGGGCCTGCCGAAGGAGGCGACCGCCAAGCTCTCTGCCGCAGCGGACGAGGGTCTGGCGAAGTCCATGGCCGCCGCGCCCGCCGATCTCCGATCCGTCCTCGTGCGGCTGGGTCTCTCGCTCGGCAGCGAGAAGATGGAGAGCTTCGCGGGCGATCTGGTCGCGGGCTACGTCAAGCAGATCGCGGACAGTTCGCTCGATAGCGAGAAGCGCCTCTTCGCCGCTCAGGAACTGGTCGCCTTCCGTCCGAACGACGCGTCGGTCGTCGCCTCGATCCTGAAACAGATCCAGCCGCAGACGCCGCCGGAAGTCTCCGTCGGCCTGCTCGAAGCGCTGGCGAAGTCGCAGTCGGTCGCCGTCGCCTCCGGCATCGCCGATCGCTTTAGTTCGCTCACGCCTTCCTTGCGTCAACGGGCGCTCTCGATGCTCCTCTCGCGTGCGGAGTGGACCGATCGGCTGGTCACCGCGCTCGCGGAGAACGACATCCCGCTGTCGGATCTGGCCCTCGATCAGCGTCAGGCGCTGGCCGCGCATCCCGATCCCGCGATCAAGAAGCGGGCCGCCGAGATCCTGATGAACGCGGGCGGTCTGCCCAATGCCGATCGCCAGGCCGCCATCGACGCCTACCACGCGGCGCTGACCGAGCCGGGCGACGCCGTACGCGGCAAGGAGTTGTTCGTCAAAGAGTGCGGCAAGTGCCACAAGATGCAGGGCGAAGGGACCGCCATCGGCCCCGATCTGACTGGCATGGCCGTTCACCCGCGGCACGAACTGCTGATCCACATCCTGGACCCCAGCCGCAGCGTGGAAGGGAACTTCCGCGTCTACCAGGCGATCCTCGCCGACGGTCGCGTCCGCTCGGGCCTGCTCGCCAGCGAGACCCGCACGTCGATCGAACTGATCGACGCCGAGGCGAAGAAGCACAACCTGCTTCGCGAGGATCTGGAAGAGCTGGTCGCGTCGTCCAAGTCGCTCATGCCCGAGGGCTTCGAGAAGCAGCTCGACGTCGCGGCCATGACCGACCTCCTGGCCTACATGACCAAGCGCGGCAAGTACGTCCCGCTCGACCTGTCCAAGGTCGCAAGCGCCGTCAGCACGAAGGGGATGTTCTACAGCGAGGACGCCCGGCAGGAACGGCTGGTCTTCGACGACTGGAACCCGAAGACGTTCGAAGGCGTCCCCTTCGCGCTCGTCGACCCGAAGGAAGGCCGCGTGAAGAACGCGCTGCTGATGTACGGCCCGACCGGCTACCTGCCGCCGCAAATGCCGAAGCAGGTCGAGCTTCCGTTGTCGGGTCCCGTCGCGGCGGTGCACCTGCTCTCCGGCGTCTCCGGCTGGGGCTCTCCCGCCAGCGAGAGCGGCACCACGACCTTGGTCGTCCGCTTCACGTACGCCGACGGCAAGACGGAGGATCACGAGTTGAAGAACGGCGTTCACTTCGCGGACTACATCCGCCGGGTCGACGTCCCCGAGTCGAAGTTCGCCTTCGCTCTTCCGGGCGGGCAGCAGCTGCGCTTCCTGACCGTCCGCCCCGAGCGTGCGGAACCCCTCGCCTCCGTCGCCTTCCTCAAAGGCCCCGACGACACCGCCCCCATCGTCATGGCCGCGACGGCGGAGATGCGGGAGTAGGGACAGGCGATCGAGGAATTCTTTCGGCGCTCGATCTCTTCTCTTCCTGAGCGGGGGACGAAAGTCCCCCGAGCTCCCGCGCAGCGTATTCAGTAGGGTGGGTCATTGACCCACCTATTCTATTGGCCGCGTTTCGGCGTCCGACGCAGGATCTGTGCGAAGTCTTGCCGTATACAACCCTTCTCCGCCAGCCGCCGTTGGGTTAGGTGGGTCAATGACCCACCCTACGAAGAAGGAGCGGCCCCCCCATGCAAAACTACCTCCTCTCCTTCTATCTCGTCGGCGCCGAGCATGTGAAGCAGGCGACGGCGGGGATGACGCGAGAGCAACTCACGGCGCGGCCGATCGAGGGGAAGTGGAGCGTGCTGGAGGTGGTCAGTCACCTGGCCGATTCGGAGGCCCTGTTCGCCGAGCGTATGAAGCGGATCCTGGCGGAGGAGCGACCGACGCTGCAGTTCGCCGACCCGCAGCTCTTCGCGCCCGCGCTGGCCTACAACGAGCGCGACCTGGAGACGGAGATCGGCCTGATCGAGCTGACGCGAAAGCAGATGGCCTCGATCCTGCGTACGGTTCCGGACGAGGCGATGACCCGCGTCGGCCTCCACAGCGTGAGCGGGCCCGTCACGCTCGAGGACGCGTTCATGAAGTGCATGACTCACATGGACCATCACCTCCGCTTCGTGCATGACAAGCGCGTCGCCCTCGGGCTGCCGGGGTGAGAGCGGCTTCGAATCCGGTCCTTCGGCGAGCGAGGGATGTGAATCCCCCGCTCGCCATTCGATCGACGCTCCGCCAGCGAATGGTCGAAGAAGGTGGGCCAAGGCCCACCCGACGAAGCGACCGCTCCGCGGTCCGAGTCTTCGGGAGTTACGATGGTCCTATGTGGATCTCGCTCATCGCTCGAACTCTGCTCGCGATCGCGGTGTCGCTGGGTCTGACCTCGTTCATTCTTCTCGCGCTCGTCGGCCTGCTTGCCGCGGGTCACGATTCGCTCATCGACCGGATCTTCCCCGGCATGCGTTTCGGAGACCGAGGGAAATTCCACGCCCTGGCAGCCGCCATCATGTCCGTAGGATTCTTCGCAGCGGTCTTCGGCGGACTGACGCTTCCGTTCGCGTTCTTCGCGAAGACTCGTGCGGACCAGATGTGGTTCGTCGCGCTCGCGACGCTCGCTTCCGGCATCGCCCAAACCTTCGTCGGCGTCGTTTTGCTCACCGACTGACGCGACCTTCAGCGGACTCGCCTCCCCGCTGGCGCTTCGCCGCCTAGGGCCCATCTGGCTCCCTCGACAAGGTGCTTCCTGCCGAAGGGCGTGTCGAGCGAGCGGAGGTCGTGGCCGAGCTCGGTATAGAAGAATCGACCGCCGCCGTGGGGACGCAGCCAGGCGATGGGATGGTCTTCGCCCATCGGCTTGCCGCCTCGCTCCTGGAAGTAAGGCCGAACGGGTTCGTACGTCGATTCGTCGACGCGGAGCAGGACCGTCACGCCGGGCAGGCCGGTCACGGATTTGTCGTGATTGGTCCAGTCGGCCTCGTAGTAGAACTCCTCCGGCTGGCCGCTGACCGCGGGATGATCCGCCGCGGCGGGATCGACCTTCACCCGTGCCTTCGAGAAGACCGAGTCGCTGTCGAAGTCGCATCCGGCCAGATCGTAGAACCACTTCCATTCCGTGTTATGCACGAGCGCCGCGTGGAGCGCGACGATCCCCTTGCCGCCCGCGTACCACTTCTCGATCGCCTCGCGCTGGGCGTCGCTGAGCAGCGTCGTCAGCTCGTTGCAGTTGTTCATCAGCAGCAGGTCGTACGTCGCCAGTCGCTCGGGCGTGATATCCCCGGGCGTCTCGGTCACGTCGACCTGAAACCCCGCCTGGCCCAGCGTCCTGACGAGCCAGCCGTTGCACTGCGGAATCTCGGGATGGCGATACCAGCCCGTGCCCGAGAAGAGCAGCGCCTTGGCCGGCAGCTTCTCGCTGCCTTCGGTCTTCCCTTCGTCATTCGGAATCTTCGGCTCCTGAGCGCCGACCTCGCCCGCCACGAGCAGACCCGATCCCAGCGCGGCGAGCGCCTGCAGAGCCGACCGACGTCCAAGCTGAAATCGCGTCATCGCGAAGGCCTAATAAGAAACGAGAGCGAGGGAAGAGGAGCAGCGCCCGACTCTAGTTCGTGCGGCGGCCTCAGGAAAGGCACGTACCGGTCCGTTCGCCTTCGCGAACTTCGCGAAGGGATCCTTCCCATCATTCTGACGATTCTTTCGCGTCGGCAATTAACCTGAGAGATCGGCGCGACTATAGCGCCCTGCCGAAGCCGGGAACCGGCAGCGCGGACGGACTCGCTGCCCCTCGACGCCCAATCCTTCAAGGAACCTGATTCATGCGTTTCGCGACGAAGTCTCTCGCGGCAGGCGTCATCGCCCTGATCGCGGCGCTCGCGTTCGTCCCGTCCGCTGACGCGCAGCGGGGCTATCGACATTTCGGATACTATCCGCGTACGGTCGTCGATTACGGCGGAGGCTACGGCAGCGGCGGCTACTATGGCGGACCGGCGGGCGCTTTCGCTCAACCGTTCTACGGCGGCGCTCCCGTCGTCTACTACGGCGGCCCGCCGATGGTCTATTACGGCGGCGACGGCACGACCATCGGCACCCGGTATCACCGCGGCGTCGGACCGATCAATGGTCCCGGGTACGCCGGCTGGTGAGCGTGCCGCGCCTGGCGCTCGACGTAGACGAGGCTCGCCGTGGCAGCCTTTACGCCGGCGTTACGAGGAAGCGGGTCCGTCGGTCCTAGAATGGGAGCGACGCTTCCTCACCGCCAGCGACAGTCCCGGCATGCGCAACCGCATTCGAGCGTCGAGTATCTTTATCGCGACCCTCGGCGGCTGCTTCTTCCTCGACGCGACGGCTTTCGCGGCTCCCTCCACGCCGGAGGTATTCACGACCTCGAAGGAGAAGATGACGCCGGAGGAGAGGCTCTGGCTGTTCTCGCAGCTGGAAGAGGTTCCATCGCTGGGCGAGGAATATCGCAGCGTCCTCCGCGACTCGCTCGCGGATCCCGACGATCGCATTCGCGTCTATTCCGCGCTGGGCCTTTCGGCGACCGGCCAGTACGACGACGCGGTGACGCACGAGATCCTCGACGCGTTCGCGCAGCCGGAGGCGTGGTACGGCACTGGCGAAGAAATGATCGCCTATCGGGGCCTCGTGGCGCAGGGAGCTCAGGCGCTGCCGGTTCTGAAGGCCGCGCTTCGACATCCGATGCCGAAGGGCAGGACCTACGCACTGAAGGTCGTCGCCGAGATCGGACCTCTCGCGAAAGAAACGCTGCCTGACGTTCAAGCCGCGGGCAACACACCGGACGAAGGACTTGCCAGCCTGGCCGCGTTCGTCGAATGGCGGCTGGACGGAGACGCTTCCAAAGCGGTCGAACGCCTCGTTCCGCTGCTGCAGAACGAGCGAGAGCGAAAGCCCAACGGCGCCGCCGATCAGCTGGCGAAGATGGGACCGGCCGCAAGCGACGCCGTTCCCGCCCTGATCGAAGCCATGAACGCCCATCAGGATGCCGCGCTGGTCGAGGCGCTCGACGAACTTTATCCGCACTTTCCCGCTCGGATTCAGCCGGCGCTAATGAGGGCGTTGGACGAGCCGAAACTGGCGGATCGCGCGGCGGCGGCGCTTCAGCGTCGCGAAGGTCCGCGCGACTATCTGCTGCCCCATCTCGTGCGGATGATGAACGCGGAGGGCAGCGTCGTCGTCGAACGGCATTGCCTTGCCCAGATGCTCGCGACCTACGGCGCCGCAGCCGCGCCCGCGACGCCGGGCCTGATTCGCGAACTGCGAAGTCCCAGCGAACAGGTCCGCATCGACGCGGCCATCGCTCTCGGTCAGATCGGTCCCGGCGCCGAAGCTGCCTTGCCCGCTCTCCGCGGAGCGGAGAACGACCCCGTCGTCCGCACTGCCGCGACGGCGGCCATCGCCCTCATCGCAGGGAAGAAGTAAGGCAGGTCGCTCCGCCGCTTCGACGGAATGGGGGCCCCACGATGCAAGGCCGACCGCGTACGATGCGTTCAGGAAATCGAACGCATCCGCAGGTCATCTTTAGCATATGAGCGGAAGAACGCTGGTCTTCGCCGTGGGGGCGGAGACCTATCTCGACGAAGCCATTCCGCCGACGCTGTTCGCGGAGAATGACGCGAAGGCGTCCGCCGATGCCTGGCACGAACTCGGCGCCGCGACCGAAGAATCCGTCGTGCTGACCGGCGTCCAGGCGACGCTGACCTCCGTGCGATCCCGACTGCGACGCTTCCTCAAGAACGCGGGGCCGGACGACGCGATCATCGGCTTTTACGCGGGCCAGGGGATCACGATCGAAGGCGAGACGCTCCTCGCAATGCACGACACGCAGACCGACGACGCGGAGGGAACGAGTCTGCCGCTGGCCGATCTGCTCGCGACGTTCGCCGCGTCGAAGGCCGGACGAATCACGGTCTTCCTCGATATGACGCATGGCGGCTTTGCTGTCGAGGGCGAGCCGCAGGATCTCGACGCATCCGCGGCGGAGGACGAGCTCCGCGAATTCTGCGCAGGGGGCGCTGGCCGGCATGTCTTCGTCTCCTGCGGACGGGGCGAACGGTCGCATGCCAGTCGCAAGCTGGGTCACGGACTCTGGACGCACGCCGTCGTGCAGGCGCTCCGCGGCGAAGCGCCGGCCGCGCTCGCGAGGAAGCGATTCCTCACCGTCGGGACGTTGCAGGCCCATCTCGAAGAGGCCGTACCGCGCACGCTCCGCGAAGCGATCGCCGGCGCCGTCACGCAGACGCCGAGACGTCTCGGCTCAGCGAACGACGAGCGCCCGCTGGCCGACCTCGACGATCTGCTCGCCGGGCGCAAGGGCAAGTCGTCGGGCGCCGGCATGCTTCCCCGCGCGTCGCTCGCCGGTTTCACGAGCGGACGCGTGAAGGACCTGTCGGGCTACAAGAAGCCGAAGCAGGCGCTCGGTTCGGGGAGTCGCTGGGAGCGGGAGTTCGTGCAGGGGGCCGGCGCTCGCGAAGTGAGCGAGGCCGCCGAGGCGCTGTTCGAGGAGATCCGTACGTCCTTCGACTTCAAGCGGCGCGAGGTCAACTTCGCCTGCGAGGGGCCGACGGCGTCGATCCGCACGCCGGCCTTCGACGCGGATCTGTCGCTGGACCAGGATCCCGACGACGCGGCGCGGTACCGGATCACGACGCAGGCGAGCGCCTTTCGCCGGCCGGAGATCGTCAGCGATCCGGAGTTCCTGCGGATCTTCAACGAACGGTTCGACCGGGTCGTGATCGAACTCGAAACGCCGCTCGACGTCGAAGCGAAGATCGACGAGATCGAAGACTCGGACGCGCTCGCCGACGAGCTCGAATACGATCGCGAAGCGACCTGGTTCACGCTCCAGCTTCCCGGCCTGCCCGTGAAGATGCACGCGACGGCCGCCCGGATCGCGTTCCTCTCCGACGGTCGCCGGGACCTCGCCTCGCTGATCCAGAACGCGTCGAAGGCGGTGGCTTATCTCGCGGGGGCGGGGGCCACGCTGAAGCTGCCGGGGGGGTGAACTCGCCCTCGAGCGCCGCCCGGCATTCCGTCGACGGATCAGCCGCCGAAACGAGGAGCGCGAGTCCCGCGAGCGAGCGAAACTTCGTCATGATCTGGCCGCCTATTCCGCCTGCCACACCTCGATCACCAGTCCGTCGGGGTCGGCGATCATCACGAACTGATCGTCGCCCGGATCGACGATGGGGACGTCCTGCTCGGCGAACCATTCGGTCGTCGCGGCGACGTCGTCCACTTCGAGCCGCAGGATGGGCATCGCGTGCGTCGGAAACTCGGCCGGGCTCGCCTTTACCGCGTTGGGCATCAGGACGATTTCGAGTTCTCCGAATCGAAAGCGCCGGCCGATGCCGTTGTCGGTCGGAACGATCGTCGCCCCCAGCATGTCACGATAGAACGCCTCCGAGCGCTTCACGTCGGTGCAGGCCACGATCAGCGCCGTCGCGCGAAACGTCCGGTCTTTTCCGGCCATCGATCCCCTTTTCGTTCGTTCGAGTCCGTCGCAATCAGCTCTTCAGCAGCGTCAACAGCAACAGCGTCGGCTGCGACGCAGAAATGCTGTGCGGCGTCGCAGGCGGCATCGAGATCCACGTACCGGGAACGCCCGCGACCTGCTCGTCGCCGACGGTCAGCGCCGCTTCGCCCGCGACGATCTGCAGGATCGCCGGCAGGGGGGCGACATGCTCGGCCAGCCCGCCTCCCGCGGCGAATGCGAACAGCACGACCTTCGTCCGTTCGTCATCCTGCACGACGACGCTCTTCTTGCCCGAGTCGGGGTAGGGAAGTTCGGAAGCGAGTTGACGGATGGAGTATTCGTTCACGGCGGCGCCAAGTCGGAGAGACTGATTTCAGATCGGGTAACGCTCTTCGTATTCGATTCTTTCGGCGAGCGGGGGACGTGACCCTCCCGAGGCCGGCTCGCGCTCTTCAGCCGTTGACGCTGCATCCGTCTAGGACGAACTTGATCCGCCGACGCTCGACTATCGCTGCGGTCGATCGACGAACCCGGGGGATTCACATCCCCCGCTCGCCTTGCGGTCGATGAAAGGTCCGCTCACCCCGTCCTCACGAACGGCCGATCCTCGAAGAAAAACGTCGTCTCCGTCCGCCTTAACGACCAGAGAACCTGTTCGCCGTCGGCAGCGTTCTCCAGACGCAGGGCAGGGGAGCCGTCGGCCTCGACGACGTCCCAGCGTCCGGTCTCGCGGTCGTCGCGGACGCGACCGAGGGAGAGCCCGCCGCTGCTGACGCTGACGTGGCCCGTCGTGCGGCGCTCGTATATGCCGTCCGGACGGAAGAGGATCGTCACTTCCAGCGAGGCGCCGTCGCTCGACCCGAGCTGCCGCTGGTAATGATCAGCGGCGGTGAAGGCCCGCCCGCGAAGGACGCTCTCCCATCGCTCCATCGCGGGGCTGACGAAGCCGATGCAGACGACCAGGCCGGCGATCGCCTTGCGCAACTGCGTCTCGTCCAGGCCGACGTTGTTGTAGGGGATCAGCAGGTAGAGCTGCTCGGTATGCGGGTTCCGGATCGCGCCGATGAAGGGGACGCTCGGGTCGCCCTTGCGATTCAGAAACGTCGCCCCCTTATCGCCCACCGGACCGAGCGCCGCCATCAGGGCGTACTGCTCCTCCATTTGCCCCTGCGGATCGTCGCCCGGCTGCGGTTTAGTAATCCCGACGCCGAAGCTGCCGTCCATCGGACCGTACAGCGTGAGCCCCTCATGCGACGCGAGCCCGCAGTTCTCTGCCGCGTCGATCAGCATGCCGAATTCAGGGATGCGAAGCATGGAGTTTCAGCAGGGTTCGAGGAAGCTCTTCTTCGAAATGCGGGTCTTGAGGCGCCCTACGAAACGATACCTCTCACGGCGAACCGGCGAGCCGATCGGCGGATCGAATCTCACCGGAAACGTCGCCCTTTCGCGGAACGCCCGGCGTCGCGAAGACGCCGGTTTCCCCTTGCCCGCCCTCGTCGAATCGAAGCCCAGCACGCGGTGGTGCGGGATCTACGTGCGTCATACTCTTGTAAGCGTTCTGGGCATGCATCGTGAGGTGCGGGGATCGAACCCGCCAGCGCCGCCCCGAGCGCGGACCAGAACCCGGCATACCCTGCCGGAAGGGTTCGTGCTCACCGCTTCGATTCGACTACCTGCGTTCCGCTACTCGAGCAAGTCGATCAGCCAGTTCGCCTCCTGAATGCGGGCGTCCAGTTCGCGCAGTTCCCGCGCGATCGCGTCCGCCTGCTTTTGAACTGCGACGACGGATACAGTCGGACGAAATTTCACTTCCGATCGCGTCGCGACCGACTGCGTCACCGTCGCGGCGTTCGCAAGATCGCGATGCGTCGCCTGACGCAGCTTCAAAACGTCCCGCTCTGCCAGCGCCTGGGTCAGCGATCTTCCGGCGACCGTCGCGACCGCGTTGGTCAAGTTGATGCGCCGGATCATTTCGACGAGACGTCCTGCCAGCGCTTCGTACTCGGCAAGGAGCGCCTGGGGATCCTCGGCTGGGGTCTCGCCTTCCTGAACCTTCGCGTTGCGCAGCATGCGAGCTTTCAACTGCTCCATCCGCTTCTGCGCGTCGGATCGCTCAGCGAGCGCCTCGGCAAGTTTCATGGTTCGTCCCTCGTGACGTCTCAAAGACGGTCGGCCACGATCTTAGGCTGGTGAGCGATAAGGGAACGATTGTAGGCCGAGCGATCGCCGAGGCGCCGGTCGTTCGCACGATTCTGCCGCCCCGATTCATGCTGACCCCTTGCCCATCCGGAGAACGACCGATCGATAGGCTGGTCGCTGCGGTTCGCGTTGGAGACTTAGCGATCCGAAGACGACAAGGTCGGGTCGGCGTGAAAGATCGATGGTAGAGTGAATCGATCAGGAGACGACGGACCATGATCGATTTCAAGTACCTCCAGACCGGCGTCTACGGTCTCGCCAACGCGCACAAGGCCGGGACGATGGCCGGGCACTTGGGCGCCGCGGTCGCGGCCGGCTACTTCTTCGGAGAAGACCAGAGCGATCTGCCCGACGAAGTCTTTCGAGGCGTCGAAGGCGAGATCGAGCGAGTCATCGCCGGCGAAGAAGCGATCTGGTGGAACGTCAAGCAGGCAGGGATCGCGCCCGCAGATCTCTTCATTCCGCCCGCCGAAGAGCGCCCCGGGCCGGGCACGATCGACGCGATCGCCGAAGCTCTCGAAGAGAACGTCGGAGAGACGCGGCAGTCCGGTCACAACATCATCTTCGCGTCTATTGCGATTCGTGCCCTGCGCGATCATGCCGACTTCGCGACGCCGACCGTCGTCGAGGGCATTCGTAAGCTGATCGCAGGCTTCGATACGGCGCACGCCGGCCGGGGTTACTACGGCAAAGAGCGAGGCTGGCTGAACGGCGATCAGGTCGAGCTTCCCGAAGCCAGCTCGCTTCGACCCTATGCCTCAATTCAGCAGATGGTCGACGTCACGGTCGAAGAGTTGATCGCGACCGCCGCCGTGAAGAAGCAGGGGTTCGGCGGACTCTGGCACCTCGTGAATCACGCCGCGGCGATCACGGAGATGGATCGCTTCGGATTCAAGTCTCTGGCGAAGCGCGCGTTGCCCGCTCACCATCAACACATTCGGCTGTGGCGGACCCTCCCCGACGTGCAGAACGAACTGGGCGCCGTACCCAAGGCCGAACTTGACCCCCACGATCCAGACTATTGGAAGGGGATGCTGAAGCGCGACGAAGCCCGCCTGACGCACCGGATCAAGACCCTGTACGGCTACGGGATCCTCCAGCGATTCATCGAGAAAGACGCCCAGCGAAAGCGCGCTGACGAAGCGTTTCTTTACCTGATGGCCTGATCGACGAAGCTTCGGCAGTCCCGCAGCCCGCCGCTGCACGGGCCTGCCTCCGTAGACTGCATTCAGCCCTTCTTGCGCCACTCGTCGGTCAGCATCCCCGCGAAGCCCCAGTTCTCCTCGTCGATCTCCTGCAGCACGATGTGGGTATGTTCGGGCTTCTTGCCGAGAGTGCGGACCAGCGTGTCGGTGATCTCCCGCACGATCGTCTCCTTCTGCTCTCGCGTGGCTCCCTTCGTGATCTGCACGTTGACGTACGGCATGCGGCGGCTCTTGTGGTAGAAGGCTGAACGAGCGTCAGTCTAACAACGGCTTCGTTGGATGGAGTGGCTCCGCAAGCACGCGACTTGCCCTCAGAGCACGCGGCGCAACGCTTCTCTCAACGGGACCTTCGACTATGGACCCCAGCTCGCTTCGCCGGAATCGTCTCTTACGCGCACGAACACCCCTGCATCGATCGGCGTTCCATCGATCTCCAAAGCGAATGAAGCGCACCAGTGGTCGCGGTAGTTTTCCAGAAGGCGTCGCTGTTCAGATTCCGAGGCACGAAGCGACGGGCGCCGGACGTCGATCTCCCTCATCGCCCGGGTTTTGTGGCTGATGAATTCCAGAGCGAGAGGTCGTCCCATCTCTCGAAGAACGAACTCGGAGGCAATACGGATCGCATCCTCCTTCGTGATCATCCCCGTTCCTCCTTCCTCAGATTCCTCGTCCAAGTCCCGGCGACGCGACAATTCGGAAGTGCCTCTCGCGAAACCAACCACCGCGCGAAACGGCAGCGAACGGCGATTGAGGCGACCGTTTCATCCTACTCGCCAGGTAGCCCTGCCGTCGTAGCGAACGACCCCTCCGCCTGCTACCATCGGGCCGAATGAAACCGGCGTCGTAGGCGGCGTTTTCGCCGGCGCTTTCTCGCACTGCTTCTCTCCCTGATCCCTTGAACGCTATGCCTCGCAAGCCCGTCAACGTCTGCGTCGTCGGTCTCGGTTTCGGCGCGGAGTTTCTGCCGATCTACCAGGCCCATCCGGACGCGAATCCGTACGCGATCTGCCAGCGGAACGAGGCCCATCTGAACAAGGTCGGCGACGAACTCGGCATCGGCGCCCGGTATACGAAGTACGAGGACGCGCTGGCCGATCCGCAGGTCGACTTCGTCCACATCAACAGCCCGATCCCCGACCACGCCTGGATGAGCAAGGAGGCGCTCAAGGCCGGCAAGCACGTCATGTGCACCGTCCCGATGGCGACGAACATCGAGGACTGCGAAGAGATCTGCCGACTCGTGCAGGAGACCGGCAAGAAGTACATGATGGCGGAGACCGTCGTCTACGCCCGGGAGTTCCTGTACCTGAAGGATCTCTACAAGAAGGGCGAGCTCGGCAAGATCCAGCACCTCGCCGCCTCCCATCCGCAGGACATGGACGGCTGGCCCGAGTACTGGGAACGCATGATCCCCATGCACTACGCCACGCACGTGGTGAGCCCGGTCCTGGGCATCCTCGACGGGCGCGCGGAGTACGTCAGCTGCTTCGGCAGCGGAACCGTCCGCGAAGACATCGCCAAGAAGTCGGGCAACTCCTTCGCCGTCGAATCTTGTCACATCAAGATCAAGGACTCCGACGTCAGCGCCCACATCTGGCGCTTCCTGTACGACGTCGCGCGGCAGTACCGCGAATCGTTCGACGTCTACGGCACGAAGAAGTCCTTCGAGTGGTCGCTCGTCGAAGGCGAGCCGCACGTCATGCACACGGCCAAGAAGCCGGAGCACGAGATCGCGTCGAAGATCGAAGTGCCCGACTTCGCCCACCTGCTGCCCGAGCCGATCCGCAAGTTCACGCAGTCGATTCAGGACGCGGAGCATCTCTCCTTCATCCAGGGCGGCGGCCACGGCGGCTCGCATCCGCATCTGGTCAACGAGATGGTCAGCGCGCTCGTCGAGGACCGCGACCCCTGGCCCAACGCCGTGACCAGCGCCAACTGGACCTGCGTCGGCATCTGCGCCCATCAGAGCGCGCTCAAGGGGGGCGAAGTCGTGAAGCTCCCCGCGTTCACGCTGGAGTAGATCGCGAAATTCGCGATTCGCACTCTCTGTCCGAGGCGAGCGGGGGATGTAAATCCCCCGAGGCCGTCGACTGGGCGCAGCGACGATCGAGTTTCGGAATGCATGCGACGAAGCGGACGGCGTGCTGACCGGCGATGTCGGCGCATTCAGCTACGCCACGGAGGGCTTACACCCTCCGCTCGCCGAGGAAACCCTAACGGCGAAGCGAAAGCCGTCCGAGACGAAAGACCTTGCCTTCCATCCGTCGATGCGCGACAACGAAGGAGACGGGGCGTCAGGAAGTGAGGCGGGGACGATGCGACGGACCATAGCGACCGCGGCATGGGGGTTGGGGCTGTTCGTTTTCGCCGCGGCCGCAGCGGGCGACGAGCCGCGAAAGTTCGACGCGATCGACGACGATATCGACGCGGCGCTGAAGCAGGTCCGCGAGGCGGACGAGACGATCGACGCGGCGCCGGCGCTGGAGAAGCTGGTCCGCCTGCATCAGGAAATCGTCCGTCACGAAAAGTACGGGCGCTCGCCCACGCTGGAGAAGCTGGAACTGAAGATCCGCGGCAGGATCCGGAACTGGCGCGACGATCTGGCGCAGGACTTCGATCTCGCTCCGCCTCCGACCGTCGCCGAAACCCGCGCGGCGGTCGCTCCCAGCGTGCGGCCGAGCGTGAAGCAGATCGAACGGTCCGTCGATCGTCGGCAGCAGATCGCCGACCTGCAGGCGCTGTCAGGGTCGATCGATTCGGCCTTTCTCGATGCCGGGCTGAACGGCGGGCCGATGCATCTGGTGGCGCAGTCGCTGGCGAACTCGGGCGAAGGGAGCGGCGAACTGGTCGCGTTCGGCGGCGGAACGATCCGCGACTACGGCACGGCGCTCGTCGATCTGATCACGTCGACCATCTCGCCCGATTCCTGGGCGATCAACGGCGGCGCCTCGACGATCAAATATTACGCCCCGCTGCAGGCGCTCGTCGTCTCCGCGCCTTCGGAAGTCCATCCGCAGATCGGCGGTCTACTCGGCGCGATGCGCAAGGCGGGGAACTGATTTTCGTAGCCGTCGAGCCAGTCATATTCGCCATGCTCAACGGTTCTGTGTGCCATGCCCACCTCTCCGAAGGAAGGGTGGGCATGCTTCAGGGCCGGCCGAACCTTACATGCCCACCCTGCTGACGCGATGTGGGCATGGCACACACGCGATTAAGACTGCTCGAACCTGCGTTCGTTCGTCGGAAAGATGAACGATCGCGAAGTGCGTCCTGACTCGAGGTAGCCGTCAGGCGATGCCTGACCTACCGAAACGGGCTGACGCCTCCCGCTCGGAAACCGCGCGCGACCGATCGACGACGCGTAGAATGCACGATCACCGTTCGACTCCCGCTCTCGAAAGGCTCTCGTGATGAAAGCTCGCTTCTCGTGGACCCGACTCATTGCGGGAACGAGCCTCCTCGCCGCCGGTGCGATTTACGTCGGCGGCATCGCCGGATGCAACGTGCGGCAGGCGGAGCGGGGCGGAAGCACGACGACTGAGGCGAGTTCCGTCGATCTCAGCACGCTGCCCGAGGAGTTCGTCGCCACGATCTCGTCGCCCAAGCCGACGGTCGTCGACTTCTACGCGACCTGGTGTCCTCCCTGCCAGGACCAGAAACCCCTGTTCGCCGATGCGAAGCGTCAGTACGGCGACGTCGCGAGCTTCGTGGTCGTCGACGTCGACGAAGAGCCTTCGATCCCCGCGGCCTACGAGGTCAGCGCGATTCCGACGCTGATCATCTACAAGGAAGGCCAGGTCGTCGATCGCATGGTCGGCGTCCACTCGCCCGAAGAGATCTACCAGGCGGTGCAGCCGCATCTGGAGTAGACGACGGCATTCGCTTCGAGACGCGGAGAACTCGTTACGAGCGAGTTCCTGTAGGTCAGGCATTGCCTGACGACGGCAGATCGCCGGTCGGCATCGTGGCCGCGCTACTTCACAAGCGAGCGGATTCGATCGCGTCGAACGGTCTGAAGTAGCCGTCAGGCAATGCCTGACCTACGAAATCTCAGATCGCAAATGAGACACGGGGGACTTCCGCCCCCCGCTTGCCAAGCATGATTCGTTGAGCTGACGAGTCTTCTTACGACTCGAGCGAGCGTTCCAGGAACTCGAGCTGGGCCTGCACGCCGTCCATGTTCGGGTTCAGGCTCACGGCCCGGCGCAGATGATCGATGGCCGCGAAGCCGTCGTTCAGTTCCAGGCAGCAATGGGCCAGACCGACCGCGGCGCCGAAGTGGTACGGGTTCCGCTCCAGGGCCTGCATGCAGTCGTGGGCCGACTTCTTGTATTCCTTGAGCTGGTACCAGGCGATCGCCCGCTGGTTCCAGACCTCGGCGTTCTTCGGCGCCTCTTCGCAGAGCTTCGTCGCTTCGTCGATCGCCTCGTGATAGCGGCCCGACTGGCAGTAGCGGATCACCACCCGCAGGCGGCGACGCTGGTCCTCGGTGCCGACGCGGAGCCAGGCTTCGCGAAGGGCGTTCTCGGCCAGGAAGCGGACCCCGCGGTCTTCGTCATGCAGGGCCATGCCGAGCGCGTGGTTGACCTCTTCCGAACCCAGGAACCCCAGCGCCAGCGCCGCGGCCCGACGCGTCATCCGATCGCCCGTCTGCAACAGGCGGGCGATGGTGGCCGTCGTATAATGGTTCGAAACGTCGCCGATGAAGCGAGCCGTTCGCTCGTGCTTCAGATAGCTCTCGTAAATACGATCGAGCGCTGGACGTCGGCTGGGGCGGGACATGGCGGGCAAGCGCTTTCTCGATCGATGAATCATCGTCGTAACGTCTCGTGAGTTTAGTTAGGCGCCCCCCCGCGAACAACGAGCGGCCTCCCGGCATGTTGCGAAAAAGCGACAGGTTTCTTGAACGTTTTTCGCCCATTTCCGTCTGGGGAATTCGTAACGGACGGAGCGTCGTAGCGAAGGCGCAAGCGCTGTCACGAAAAGGGCTAGCGCAGGGGAACAAGCGTTGATCAAGCATCCGGCCAACTCCCTCTCGCTTCGGACCGGGCTCGCCCTTGCGCTTCTTCTGGGCGTCGACTCCGGCGCTCGGGCGGCCGAGTTCCCGCTCTGGGCCACGCCGCAGGCGACCGAATATGCGACGGGCGAGGCGTTTCGCCAGAAACTGTCCCAGCCGCAGGAGTTCCTGCGCGAGGGGCTCACGCGGCGGGAGGCGCTGGTGCGGACTTCCGAGTCGACGGGCGTTGCCATCTGGCTCGATCGCCGGCTCGATCCGAGCGTCGAACGGGCCTGGCGGACGACGGGAGAGCCCCTCGAAGCAGCGATCGGACGCCATCTGGCGCCCGAGAAAGCGGCGACGGGCCGCTGCGGCGACGTCCTGTACGTCGGCCTGCCGAAGGTCGCCGAGCGGGTGGAGGCCTATTCCGAGCTTCGCCGGGCGGAAGCGACCAAGGCGCCGGGAACCCGCCCGAAGCGGCTCGCCGAAAAGAAGCCGTTCGGGTGGGAGCCGGCGTCCGAACCCCGGGCGATCCTGGAACAGATCGGCGCCGCGTTCGAACTGGAGATTCAGGGCCTCGACCAGATCCCGCAGGATCTCTGGCCGGGGGCCGCGCTGCCCGACGCCGACGCCGCGACGCAGCTTTCGCTGGTTCTCGCGCCGTTCGACAAGACGTTCGCCTGGCGGAACAGCGGCACGGCGATCGAGATCGGCTCCATGGACGGCAACGACGAGGGCCTGACCGCCATCAACGGACGCCTGGCCGCCTCGATCGCGCCGACGACCTGGGCGGAGCGGTTCCCGCAGGTCAAGTTCGAACGCACTGACGGCATTCTGTACGCCCAGGGACCGTGGGCCGAGCTCGTCCGCGTGTCGCGACTGGCGACCGGCGACAAAACGCCCCGCACGATCCCCGCGGCAGGACCCGGCGAGAAGCGGTACACCCTTCGCGTGCAGAACGAGATGGCCGGCAGCGTGGTGAAGAAGATGGCGGAGCAGCTCGGCCTGGAGGTCCAGTTCCCGCAGGACCTGATCGAGCGCCTCAAGTCCCGCGTCACGCTCGACGCCGTCGAAGTCGAACGCGACGACCTCCTCCGCCAGACCCTCCACCCCGTCGGCGTCGAGTTTCAGATCGAAGGCACGAAGTTGATCTTGAGCGAGCGGGAAGCGCCGTGACCGGCATGGGGCGCCGGCGGCTTCGGCGAACGAAATGACGAACGAAGAACCCGATAGCGATCAGCTCGCAGCGGAAGCGGCGCGGGAGAGCCAGGAGCGAACGGCGAAGCGTCGCGCGCGCTGGGGTTGCCTCGTCTGGGTCGGGCTCCTGCTCGTGCTGCCGCTCGTGA
Organism: Lignipirellula cremea; assembly: GCF_056501455.1. Lineage (NCBI taxonomy): Bacteria > Pseudomonadati > Planctomycetota > Planctomycetia > Pirellulales > Pirellulaceae > Lignipirellula > Lignipirellula cremea. The sequence continues at coordinate 604,285 of NZ_CM151415.1, read as the reverse complement.
TTCTCGCGGCGGTCGGCGCCGTTCTCGTCGTCGCCGACAGGCAGGCCGCGGAGGAGGCGATTCGCCGGGCGCGAGACGCGGGCGACCCGGTGACTCCCGCCGAGATGCAAGCCTTCTACGGCCAGACTAAGGCAACGGAGGCGGCCACGGCTCGCTGGTTGGCTGTGGTCGAGGCAGTGGGGACCGTCGGCGAGCATCCGCAGGCCCGGAACATGCCGATCCTCGGTATCCCGCAAGCGGCGCCGACTTTTGACAAGCGCGGCCTGTACGACGAAGCGACGCTCGCACGCGTCAAACCGTTCCTCGCCGACACGGCCGCAAACGCTCTAAAGCAGGCGCATGCCGCGCGCGATTCGGCGAGGGACGTTCGGTTCCCGCTCGATTTCCAGAAGGGATTCGACGGCGACCTGACGAACATCCAGGAGCTGCGAACGCTCGCGAACCTCCTCTCGCTCGAAACGCAGGTTCATGCGTCGCGCGGCGAGATGACTCGGGCGACCGACAGTCTGCTCACGCTGGTCGCGGCGAGCGAGACGCTGTCCGAGGCTCCGGACGTAATCTGTTATCTGATTCGGCTCGCGATCTTCGGCGTCGACGTCGATCTGGCGATGGAGCTCATCGATCGAGCGGACTTTCCGCCGGAGGACCTGCAGCGTCTCCAACTCGCGTTCGCGCGGCAGGACTTCCATAAGCAGATGCCGCGCGCTGTACAGGGCCATCAACACCAAGGCCTGATGCACTTCAATACGGAGACGCCGAGCAGTGTCGGACTGCAAGACGATCTCCGACGTTATCCGTTGCGAGGCGAAGACCAGGCGATGCATCTCACGCTGCATCGCGAGTTTCTAGAAGGCGCCGCCGAGGGCTTTCCAGCCGCCGATCGTGCCGCCCGGACGGTCGAGACGCGCCTGGCAGAACTGCAGAATTCGCAGCTCGACAAGCTGCGATACGGAGTCACGCTCGACGTTCAGCTTGCATTCGGCGCCGTAGTCAACGCCGGCATCCGCGTCCAGGCGGAGGCACGCGTGGCCGAGGCCTGCTGCGCCTGCGAACGCTATCGACAGGAACAGGGCGAGTGGCCGCCGACGCTGGCGGCCCTCGTCCCGAAGTACCTGGCAGCCGTTCCGCTCGATCCGGTCGACGATCGCCCGCTGCGATACGAGGTCCGGGGCGAGCAGGCGATCATCCACTCCGTCGCCCACTTCCGACCGGAGAACATTCCGGAGATGCGAACGTTCGAGACCGGCTTCGCGAGCCAGGTCTTGGGCGAGCCTTACGTTTCCGAAGCGGAAGCGAAAGCGCTGGAAGAAGCAGGGGACTAACGGGCTCTCGTACCGATCGTCGCACCCAAGGTATCGCCGAAGGTATGACGGCGTCCAAAACAGAAGGGCGGCGGCCTGCCGGCCGTCGCCCTTACTGCTTTTCGGAATGGACTTTACGTCCAAGTCGGGGTGACAGGATTCGAACCTGCGACTTCTACGTCCCGAACGTAGCGCTCTAGCCAGGCTGAGCTACACCCCGGTGCGATTGCGAAGGGTTAAAGATACGAGCGCGCCGCCGCACGGTCAATGCCGCTCGCGACGTCTGGGAACTCTGAAACAGGGACCGGGAAAGGGCGGGGCAGGTTCGCCGCTTCGTCTGTTCGATTCGACGTGGCGCCGCCCGGATCGGGGATCCGCATTCTCGCGGAAGAAGCGGTCGAAAACTCAGTCGATCACTTCGCCCGATTCTACCCGGGGAGCCTGGCCGCCGCGGAGGACGGAGCTTCCTTCGAACAGCGTCCGCTGATCGATGGGGGCGGGCTTTAGCCAGTCGTCCTCCCGCATCGCGGCGCTCTGGCCGTACGCGGCGAGGGCGTTGGAGTAGCAAACCTTCAGGACGTCCTCCTCGGCGATCCCTCGTTCCAGCATCAGTCGGGCGGTCTTGGGCACGGCCAGCGGGTCGGAGACGCCCCAGTCGCAGGCCGAGTCGACGATCACCCGCTCGCTGCCGTATTTGCGGACGATTTCGACCATCCGCTCGTTCCCCATCTTGGTCTTGGGATAGATCGTGAAGGCGGCCCAGAAGCCCCGGTCGAGGACGTCCTTCACGGTCTCTTCGTTGTTGTGATCGATCACCACCAGGTGGGGCGCCACGCCGACCTCCTCGCACAGGTCCATGCTCCTGAGCGTCCCCCGATGCTTGTTGCGATGGGGCGTGTGGACCATCACCGGCAGGTCGACGTCCAGCGCCATCGCGAGCTGCTCGCGGAACGCGTGCTCTTCTGCCGGGGTCTGGTCGTCGTAGCCGATCTCCCCCACCGCGACGACGCCCTCCTTCGCCAGATAGAGCGGCAGGATCTCCAGCACGTCCTTGGCGAGGCCCTCGTTGTTGGCTTCCTTGGAATTCAAGCCGATCGCGCAGTAGTGGCGGATGCCGAACTGGGCCGCGCGAAAACGTTCGAAGCCGACCAGGCTGCTGAAGTAGTCCTGGAACGATCCGACGTTGGTCCGCGGCTGACCGAGCCAGAACGCCGGCTCGATCAGCGCGACGATCCCCTGCGCGGCCATCGCCTCGTAGTCGTCGGTCGTCCGCGAAGTCATGTGAGCGTGCGGATCGAGAATGCGCATCGTCTGGCTCGTTCGATGGTTCGTTGAAAGTCGTCGACTTCAGTTCTTCGCCGGCGCGATCGGGTCGTCAGCTTGTCGCCGGCACGATCGGTTCGAGCGCCAGGGAGTCCCATTCCAGGCCGGCCATGCTGACTCGGTTCAGTTCCGCCGCGAATTTTTCGCGCGTCGGAAGGAGTACGTCAGCAGGCGCCGCGGCGAGGGCGAGAGCGCCGGCGGTCCGCTCGTTGACGTCGGCGCTGGAAAGGACACGTTCCATCTCCGCTGCGTGACCATGGTTCAGGAACGGCCCCACGCAGCGCCAGAGTTCGGGCGTCACCTGGCGACCCGCCGCCCAGCGCTCGTGGGCGTATTCGATCAGCATCTGCGCGAGCGTCGCGTTCGCTCGCTGGTCGAGGCCCACGATCGGTCGCAGCGTGGAGCCGATGAACAGCGTCTTCAGAACCATCTGGTTCCAGCTCGCCTCGCTCGCCTGCTCGGCCATGTACGGATTGCGATGGGCTACGCCCTCGAAAACGCCTTTAATGTTCGTGCGCAGTCCGTCGGTCGCCCGGAACCGATGCGCCTCCGGGAAGGGATAGAGCGGCAGGCCCTGATACAGGGCGACCTGCTCCCCCACGTCGGCGGCGGCGAAGAGCGTATCGAGGGCGCCGGTCCAAGCGGCCTCGTCAGCCAGCGGCGCCTCGAACAGCAGGAGCAGGCGTGCCGTCTGGTCGACCGACCACCGCGACGGATCCCAGCCTTGGCGGACCTCCGCGGCGCGGCGCAGTTCGTCCGGCGACAACGCGAGATCGTCCTTCGGCAGCTTGCGACCGACCAGCCCGATGCCGAGATAGAGCGCCTTCGCGTCGCCTTCGCGAATCAGATCCCTGCGCTGGGCCAGCCAGTCGCGTGCGGGCGGCTGCAGCCGGGATTCGAGCCACTCGGCCAGCGTGCGGCGGATTTCGTCCGGCGGGGCGTTCATCGGCAGGCGTTTCGGAGGGAAGGGTTCTCTATTCTACGAGCCTCTGAGCGGAGGGTGTGAACCCTCCGAGCCTGCGTCGCTTCGTAGGGCTGTCGCCACAGGAAACCTCGGCGGGTTCACGCCCCCCGCTCAGATTCAGCCGACTGCACGATCTCGTCGGCGATGGCGTCGGGCGATTTCGCGGCGGAGAGCTCGATCCGCCGCAGTTCCTTCAGGCTGCGAAACCACGTTTCCTGGCGCCGGGCGAACTGGCGCGTTCTGACCTTGATCGTCTCGATCGTTTCGGACTGCGGCGAACCGTCGCGGAAATGGGCGATCAGTTCGCGGTAGCCGACCGCCTGGAGCGCCGTGCGGCTGAGTTCGCCGAACTGGTCGAGCAGTCCGCGGGTCTCTTCCACGAGGCCCTGTTCGATCATCCGATCGACCCGTTCCTCGATCCGCCGGTGGAGTTCGCTGCGATCCCACGCGAGCCAGTAGGCGCGCCGGTCCGCGGAGGGCTTCCCGTCGTCGAACTGCAACTGCAGGTGGCTGATCGGCTGGCCGGTCGCACGAAAGACCTCCAGCGCCCGGACCAGCCGCCGGGTATCGTGGGGGTGAAGCTTCGACGCGGAGAGCGGATCCACCAGCGCCAGCCGTTCGTGCAGCGCCTCCGAGCCGAACTCCTCTGCCTCAGCCTCGAGCGCCTGGCGCAGCTCCCGATCGGCGGGCGGCCCCTCGAAGACCCCGCGGAGCAGGGCCTTCAGGTAGAGCGGGGTGCCGCCGACGAAGATCGGCTGCTTCCCCCGCGCGCGGATCGCTTCGACGGCCCTGACCGCGTGCGTCAGGTACTGGGCCAGGCTGAATTCTTCCGTCGGATCGACCAGGTCCAAGAGGTGATGCGGAACGAGCGCCCGTTGCTCCGCCGTCGGCTTCGCTGTCCCGATGTCCATGCCGCGGTACAGGGCCATGGAATCGAGCGACAGGATCTCTCCGTCGATCCGCTGGGCCAGGGCGAGCCCCACCCGCGTTTTTCCCGCCGCCGTCGGCCCGGTGACGAACCAGCAGTCAGCGGTCGTCTCAGGCACGCCCGGGATGCGTTCGATGGGAGTCATTGGGACGGCGACAGCGGAAAGTTGGGGAGAGCGTCTTGAGCGGTCGCCCTCGGAACGGCGGGGCGCCCCTGGGTCCGATAGACAATGGGTCCGATAGACAATCGTCGACCGGCTGTTACGATAGCGACCTGTCGCGACGGCCCGCGAAAGGGGGTATTTCCCGCGTTTTCGCCTCCGTTCGACCCGACTCTCTGGAAACCGGCGGGCGACGTATTGTTCGCGCCGGCGGTCCTTCTGTGCAACCCGGGCCCCCATGCAATCCGATACGGGACGACCTGAATCGAGCTTCGCCGACGCCGGCGTTCCGAACGGCGTCCTTTCGGCGTTGATGCGGACCATCCGGGAACGCAAGGAGAACCCGTCGGAGAAGTCGTATACGTCGAAGCTCTTCGCCGGCGGCGTGCCGAAGATCGGCGCGAAGGTCACCGAGGAAGCGGCAGAAGCGGTCGAGGCCGCAGGCGAACCGGGCGACGAGGGACGCCTCCATCTGGTGCGGGAGGCGGCGGACGTGGTCTATCACCTCTTCGTCCTGCTCGCCCATCGCGACGTCCCGCTGGAAGAAGTCGAGGCCGAACTCGCCCGGCGCTTCGGCATCTCCGGACTGGAAGAGAAGGCGTCGCGCACCGCAACCCGAACGAACACGAACGAGGACTCCGCATGAGCGACCCCTTCCGCATCGCCATTCCGAGCAAGGGGCGTCTGTCGGAACTGAGCGCCGATCTGCTGGTGCAGGCCGGCTTCCGCTTTCGTCGCCAGGAGCGCTCCCTCTTCGCGCGGGTGAAGAACTCGACGATCGAAATCACGTTCCTCCGCGCCGACGATATCCCCGTCCTCTGCGCCGAAGGCGCGGTGCAGATGGGCTTCACCGGCAGCGACCTGGTGGCCGAGTCGGGCGCCGACGTGCTGACCCGCCTGGAACTGGGCGTCGGACAATGTCGTCTGGCCGTCTGCGTGCCGGAAGAGTCGGACGTGCAGTCGCCGGGCGATCTGACTAATAAGCGCGTCGCGACCAGCTTCCCGAACACGACCGAGAAGTACCTCGCGCGTCACGGCGCCCAGGTCCACTTGGTGCACCTGTCGGGTTCGGTCGAATCGATGATCTCGCTCGGCGTCGCGGACGCGATCGTCGACCTCGTCGAAACGGGCAGCACGCTGGCTGCGAACGGGCTGCGAATCCTGTCGGAGATCGGCACGTACCAGACCGTGCTCGTGCAGAATCCGAGCTGTTTCGACACGGCCCAGGCCGATCGCGTGGTCCGTCGGATCGAAGGCGTCGTGATCGCGCGAAGCTATTCGCTGCTGGAATACAACGTCCCGGCCGGCAAGCTGGAAGAGGCCAAGAAGATCACGCCCGGCTTCAATTCGCCGACCGTCACGGCGCTCGACGAGCAGGGCTGGTTCGCCGTCCGCGCCATGGTCCGCCAGGGCGAAGTCATCGAGGCCATGGAACGCCTCGACCAGATCGGCGCCTCCGCCATCCTTGAAACGAGCATCGTGAACTGCCGGCTGTAGGGGCCGACGGTCGCGATCGCCTGCTCTGAGCGGAGGGTGTGAACCCTCCGAGTCGTTCGCCGCGAAGGTCCGCCGACCATTCCTCGGGGGGTTCACACCCCCCGCTCAGGAAGAGACGCCCCTCGCTTCGCGACGATCACCCGATGTTTCCCTGACGGCTCGGCGTAGACGAGCAGCGTCCGGGATTCGTCGCCGGGAACCTTCAATTCGCGGCGGAGTTCTTCCGGCACGACGCGGGCGCGGCGGACTTTGATTTCCAGCGTGCCGACCTTGCGCTCGCGCAGCCAAGCCTTCAGCTTGCGGCGATCGAAGGGAAGCTCTTCCTCGACGGCGAAGACGGCGCTCCAGGGGGAATCAATCGGCGCCGGGCCGACGAAGTACTCGACGCCGAACGCGACCCGCGACAGGCCGTGCGACGCGGCCCAGCGCTCTGCCAGTCCCGCGGTCAGCAGCGCGGAGTGCGGCTCGTAGGCGAAAGCGTCCGGTCCGTCCGCCAGTTCGCAAGTCTCCTCGTCGCCGACGTTCGAGGCGAACCGCGCGATCGGCTCGCCGGCGTCATCGAGCAGCGTCGCCGCCCGATCGACGTTCGCCTCGCGAAAGCGTCCGGTCCAGAGTAGCTGCTGCTTGGTCTCTCCCTCGGCGCCGATCCATTCCCGCGTCCCCAGCGCGGCGAGATCGTCCGGCACCGGCGTCGCGGGCGCCAGTTTCAGGCAGGCATCGGGCCTACGCCCGAGCGCCGCACGCAGCCACTCGACGTCGGGCGAAAACGATTCCAGGTGGACCGTCCGCGAGCTTCGTTCAGGCGACGTCGCGGTCCGCCGATCGGGATCGACATGCCACGCCGCGACCGATTCCAGATCGAACGATTCCACGTCGCTTTCGACGACGTTCGCATGAAGCCCGAACGCGGAGAGGTTCTGCCGCGCGAGCAGGGCCGCGACCGGATGCCGATCGACGCCGATCACTTCGCCGACCTCCGCCAGAGCGATCAGATCTCCGCCCAGACCGCAGCAGAGATCGGCCACGGGACCGACGCCGGCGAGGCGCTTCGCCTTGTACCGACCGATCGCCAGGCTCGACGCCTGCTGCAACAGGGTCTCCGCGAAGAACATGTCCTCCGCGTGCGGGAACTTCTTCGTCGCCCGGTCGCGAAGACGCGCCTGCCAGTCCCGAAAGGCCCGCTCCCGCGGCGAGATCTTTCGCGCATCGCCCGAGACACCGGCGCTCGCGAACTGCTTCCACTCGGCGAGCGAAAAACCGTCGACGTCCAGCGAAGGGGCAGAGGTGGGGTCGTTCACGAAGTTCCGGTTCCATGGGTGAAACGGCGATGCCCGATCATGCGCGACATGCCGCGGAAAGGATTCGACCGCGATATGCCGGAAGGGAGAATCGTTCGCCCGGCGCCGTCCCGGAACGATCGACCGAACCGCGGAGCGGACCGGACCGATGATAGACGAACGGCTTTCTCTCTCGATTGCGTTGACGCCATGTCGGACGGCAAAAGACTCTGGATGATCCCGGCGCTCGCCTCGGCGCTCGGCGCCCCCTTCGTCCTGTTCGACGAGGGGACGATGCAGACCGTGCGCGAACGGGTGGCCGGTCTGTCGAGCGATGCGATCTCCGTCTCCTCCGGCGATTCGTCGAATGGTTACGGTCCCGTCACGCTCGGCGATTCGCGTCCCTGGCCGACGGACGTCGCCGGCCAATTGCAGCATCGACGCGTCGCGACGACCGCCGCGCTCTCCGGCGAGCTCGCCAGTCTACCGGGAGCGCACGAAGGCCAAGCGTACGGCGGAATCGATCCGACATCGCCGGGTCTTCTCGCTTCGACCGCGGGCGGAACCGGCATGAACGCGGCGTACGTCACGCCGATGCGACCCGGCGACGGGCCGATGCCGTTCGACCAGGTCATCCGTTTCGATCTTACCCCCGATTCGATCACGCAGAACTGGTCTCGCGTCACGACGACCCAGTCGGAGCACTTTCTGCTCGGCATGCGGGTCGCCGTCGTGACGGGTCCGGACATCTCGGACCTCGCCGGGTCGATCACGTACTACTTCGACGAACAGGATCAGCTTCAGCGAATCTCGCTGCAGGGCTTCACCGGCGACGCCTCGAGACTGATCGCCCATTGCGAGCAGGGGTACAAGCTGGAGAAGCAGGCGAGCCTCGACGCGGGCATGTACATCGCCCAGTGGAACGGCATGCCGACGAGCGTCCTGCACGTCGCGCGGGCGCCGGTGATCCGCGCCGATTCGCCCCGCACGCAGTACTACGTGACGCTGGAGATCAACCGCCCCAGCTCCCACATGCAAGTCAGTCCCCAGGCGTCCGCTCTGCTTCAGCGAACGCACCAGGCGAAGCGCTGGAGTTTGTAGAGCCTCTTCGTAGGGTGGGTCATTGACCCACCTTCTCCCTGCGATCGGCGTCGGGTCCACGGTGGGTCAATGACCCACCCTACCAAGAAACCGACGGGAAGACTCGGAGGGCTGACGCCCTCCGCTCGCCGTTCGTCCTATTGCGATCGGCGAGGGCGCCCCTACTTCGCCGCTTCCGTCGCCTGCTTGGCGAGGGCTTCCTGCTCGGCGGAGACTTCGGGATTCGGCGTGGCGTCGCCGGGTTCCATGTTCAGGACCCACTTGATCCCGCCGAGGAGCGATTCCTGGTACGTCGGGTTCTCCCAGACGTCCTCGCGGTGGCCCAGGCTCATGTGCATGGCCTTGCCGTCGCCGTATTCCTTCACCCACAGCACGGGGACGTGGTACGGCTTCTTCAGCGCCGTCTTCGCCATGTCCAGGCTCATCAGCACGCGGACCTTCTCCGGCTGCCAGTTCTTGAACTGGTAGATCTCGTCGGTGATCTCGAACGCTTCGCCCCACGGCTTCGACGCGGGATGCGTCGTATCGTGAACGCTGATCGCGACCTTCTCGCCCGCGTTCCAGGGATGGCCGTTGAACGTGCCGCCGATCATGTCCCAGTAAGGTTCGTAGTTATGGAAGGTGTCCGCCGCCGAGTGGGCGCCGATGAAGCCGTGCCCCTTCTGCTTCAGCCATTCGTTGAAGAAGTAGTCCAGATCCTCCTTCGCGATCGGCAGGTCGCCGGTCGTATAGAAGAAGACGATGTCGTAGTTCTGCAGGTTGGCCTTGGTGAAGTCCTTGGCCGCGTCCTGCGTGGCGTCGACGCGGAACAGGTTGCTCTTGATGCCGAGTTCCGTCAGAACGCGTTCCGCCGGGGAGAGCGCGTTCTCCTTCCGGGTGACCGCGCCGTGCTTGAAGCCAGCGCTCTGCGTCAGCATCAGGATCCGGACCGGCTTCTGCGCCTCGTCCGCGAACGAGAGAGCGGGAAAGAGCGTCGCCGCGAACAGCGCAGCCGCCGCCAGGTACTTCAGGAGCATGTGAATTCTCGGGGAGGGGTAAAGGCAGGGGGAATCTCTGAGCGGGGGGTGTGAACCCCCCGAGTTTTTGCCGCGACGTTCGACGCAGCCTCGGGGGGTTCACACCCCCCGCTCAGAGGTTATGTCGATCGCGTCGAGCGAACGCTCTATCAGCATACTAAGGCGTCTTCGCCTCGGAAGTCGCCAGACCCCGCGCCTCCGCGACGAGATCCGCCGCCCAGGGTTCGTCGGCGTAGAGCGCGGCGAGACTGGCGAGCGCTTCGCGGGCGTCGGGCGCCTGCTTGGTCTCCAGGCGCTTTTTCTCGTCGGCGATGCGGGTTTTCAGGACGCCCCGTTCCAGTTCGCGCTGGGCGTCGAGAGCTTCCGCCAGATCGTCGCGAAGCTTCTGAGCATCCGCGAGAAACGGCTTCCCCGCCTCGCCGACCGAACGCTCGTCGAACGCTGCCAACAGCGCGTCGAGCTGGTTCAGCGAACCCTCGGGATCCGTGCCGACGCCTGCCAGCGCCTCTTCATAGAACCGCTGTACGGGCGGGCGAAGAGCGAGGACGTCGCCGCTCGCGAGCGGCAGGGCGTTCTTCCGCTGCTTCGCCGCCGACCAGCTTTCTTTCAGGCCTTCGACTTCGCTCGCTCGTGAATCGTCGGGGAAGCGCCGCAGAAACTCGTCGATGTCGGGAATCGCGGCGGCATACTGCGCCGGCTCCAGAGCGCCCGTCGTCTGCATGATGCGGCTGTAAAGATCGTCCGCGCTCGCCGGCATGGCGAAGAGAATGATTCCCGTGAGGAGCGCGACGAACGCCAGGGCCAGCGGCGCCGCGATCAGGAGCGAGCGCTTCGTCGCGTCCCAGGCCGTCGGCTCTTCCGCCCGCTTCCGAGCGAGTTCCTCCTCGACGGTCATGAACCGCGACGCGGCGTCGTCGTCCTCCGCGGCGTCGCCGGCGACGCCCGGCTTGGGACTTCGGCCGGTGGCGACTTTCGTTCCCCGACCCAATACGAAGGATTGCGAGTCGGCCTTGGCGGCGGCTCCCGCTCGCGGCGTCGGCTGACGCGTGAACTCGGAGGTCGCGCCTCCGACTCCGGTCGCTGCCGCGCGCTCGCTGACCGGGGAGGAAGCTTTCGGGGGCGGGGCGAACTCTCCCGTCGCGCCCATCGCCGCATCGTTCGCGGAAGCTCGCGTCGGCGCGTCGGTATTGACGGGCGGAGCAGGGTTCGTGGGCGACGCGGGCGAAGAAGCAGCAGGCCGCGTGACGGATCGCTTCGGCTCGAAGACCGTCGCGCCGTCCGCTGCCGTCTGGGACGATCCCGCCGGAGCGGCGCCGCCCGCCGTTTTATCGGCCGGCCTCGATGCGGGTGGAGGCGGAATTTCGGGCTTCGTCACCCGCCGGTGCAGATCCGTGTCGAACGCGCCGCTGGCTGCATGTCCCGGCGAAGAAGCGCCGCCCGCTGCCGGACCGGTCGCGGCAGGTCCGCCGACCGACGTTCCGGGTGCGGGCGAGTCGGGCTCGAGTTCGGCGCGGATCTCTTCCAGCCGTTTTCCGACGGCCAGCGCGGTCGGCACGCGGTTCTGCGGATCCTTGCTCAGCAGCTTCTCGATCAGCTTCTCCAGCGCCGGCGGAACCTCGTCCACCAGATCCGAAATGAGGGGCGCTTCCTTGTAGCGAACGTTGTGCAGAATCTCGGGAATGGTCTTCGCCACGAAGGGCGTTTTCCGCGAGAGCATCGCGAACAGCACGCAGCCCAGGCTGAACAGGTCGGACCGCACCGACGCCGGCTTGCCCGCCGCCTGCTCGGGCGCCATGTACTCCACCGTACCGATGATGCCCCCTTCGCCGGTGAGTTGGGAGCCGCCGAAGAGCTTCGCGATGCCGAAGTCGGTCAGCTTCACGACGTCGGCGCCGTCCCACATCACGTTGGCCGGCTTCAGATCGCGGTGAATGATCCCGCGATCATGCGCCATCCTCAGGGCGTTGCAGATGCCGACGCCAATCCTGGCGGTCTCGTAGGCCGTGAAGCGCTTCCCCTGGACGATGCGATCCTGGAGGCTCGCCCCCGGCACCATCTCCATCACGTAGAAGAGCGCGCCGTCCTGTTCGCCGAACGCGAAGAGCCGCACGATGTTCGGATGGACGACCTGCTTCATCGCTTCGATTTCGCTCTCGAAGCGGGCGCGAAAGTGCGGGTCGGCGGAGAACTGCTGGTTCAGAATCTTGACCGCCGCCCGTTCGCCGGTCGTTTCGTGAACGGCCTCGAAGACCGACCCCATCCCTCCCTTGCCGAGGAGCCGCACGACCTCGTAGGGACCGAACCGTTCGCTCATGGATGGGCCGATTCGTTGGTGATGCGGGTAGCGAGAAGTAAGCGTGCGTTATCGAAGTCTTCGCATGGTGGGTCATTGACCCACCATGTGGTTGCGTCAGGACGCCGTTCGACGTGGGCGGGAAGGCTGACAAGAAAGAAGGTGGGTCAATGACCCACCCTACGGAAGTCGGTACGCGCCGACCCTATTCCTTCGCTTCGCCCTCTTCCAACTCCGCCGCGACCAGCTTCGTCCAGATCTCATATCCTGCGGGGGACATGTGCAGGCCGTCGGCGACGAAGAGTTTCTCCTGCGGCAGACCGTCCTCGCCCAGCATCGGCGCGGCAATATCGACGAACGTGCGACGCGGTGTGGCCTCGCAATACTTCGCGATGGCGTCGTTCGTCGCACGCACCTGGTCGATCAGCGACCAGCGCTTCAGGCTCGGCTTGACCGCGATATACAGGATCCGGGTCTCGGGCAGTCGCTCAGCGATCCGTTCGCTCAGTTCGCGAAAGTCCGCCGCGACGCGCTCGGGCGACTGCCCCTTCGCGAGGTCGTTATCGCCCGCGTAGAACACGATCGTCTGCGGCTCGTGCGGGAAGACGAGCGTGTCGAGCAGGCGCAGCGAGTCGGAGATTTCCGAACCGCCGAAGCCCCGGTTGAGGTAGTCCTTGCCCGCGAAAGACTGGTCCAGCTTCCACAGGCGAATGCTGGAACTTCCCAGGAACAGCACGCCTCCCTTCGCGGGCGGATCCTTGGCGTCCGCGGCAGCCATGCGATCGATCTCCGACTGCCAGCGTTCGGGTTCCTGGCTCTCCGGTTCCGCGGCGAAGACTTCGACGCCGGACGACAGCGCCAGCGAACAGACGGTCGACGCGATCCAGGCGACCGCAGCGCGTCGGGTGAGCGAAGGGTTCATTTCGGACAAGCGGCAGGAGGGAACCAGGACGAGCAGGCGACGCCTTCGCCGATCATTGTAGCCCCCCCATCGGAAGAATCGAAACGGACCGTGCTGCTGGCATGAGCGGGGGAACACGAAAAAGGGACGACAGCCGGGATAGGCCGCCGTCCCTGAAGAATCGATCGTGCGATCGGATCGCGAAAGCGAACTAGTGCGTGTCGCACTCACATGTAGCGTTCCCGGCGATCTGTATCGTCGCGTAGCCGGCGCACAGGCCGCTACAGTTTCGCGAGACTCGCTTTAGACGTTCGCCTTCTGGTTGACCGTCTCGGAGATCGTCGTGAGCAGCTTGTCGGCGTTCTCTTCTTCGGCCATCGTTTCCTTAAGGAGACCGTACGCCTCGTTCTGACCGATGAGTTCGGCCCAGGTGCAGAGCGTGCCGTAGGTCGCGATTTCGTAGTGCTCCACCTTCTGCGCGGCCGCGATCAGCATCGCGTCGTGCACTTCGGGATCCGCATCTTCTTCCAGGATTTCCTTGCCCTCTTCCAGGATGCCTTCCATCGCGGCGCACTTCTTGGACCGGGGCGCCTTGCCGAGCGATTCGAAGACCTTCTCCAGGCGCTGGACCTGCACCTTGGTCTCTTCGAGGTGATCCTGAAAGGCCTTCTTGAGCTTCGGATGAGTCGCCTTTTTCACCATTTTGGGAAGAGCGGCGACGATCTGCTTTTCCGCGCTCAGGACGTCCTTCAGTTCGTCGACGAAAGCGTCTTCCAGCGTGCGCTTGGTAGCCATGGTCTTTTCCTCCGTTCGATAGTCACGTCCGGCGGCTGAACGTTTCGCCGCCGCGAACGGTTACGAACAATCGCAAACGCCATGCCGGGGAATGCATGCTGGCGCTCAAGAACCGCCTGAACGACGGGCGAGCCGCGAATGACTGCGGGAAAGCGGGGTCCTAGCGGCCACGCGTCACCTTCGCGGAACCTCCCCGCCGACAGCGGGAGGATGGAAGGTCCGGCAGCTTTTCCGCCGGAGCGATCGGTCCGACGCCGCAGGAACTTTTCCGGCGCCGGGAGCAGGCTGCTGCAAACGGCAGTCAGCTTGCGTTCGTCGCAGGATGCGACGACGAGGGGGCGGGTTCGCCGCCCTCTCGCGAGCCGCGAGGAACTTGTTCCGAACCTGGCGAGGCTTGCAGAACGCCACGAAGGCGTTCCGCAAGCAATCGGTTAGTTCGTCTCGTCGGGAAACGAGCGGTGCGGTTCGGTGTCGGACGGATACTCGTCGACCGCAGAACTGGCTGACGAAGCGGTGCCGGCAGACGCGGAGGGGGCGGAGGAGTCTCCCTTCGCCGCGTCGGCGGCCGGACGCGTCGTGGGCGGAAGCGGGACGCCGCGAGCGTCGCTGGAGAGAGGCGGCAGGTCGTACGGTTCGACGTCGCCGTCCATATAGAGATCGTCGAGTTCCGTATGGTCGACGTCCTTGCGCAGCAGCAGGTAAATCGCGGTCATCGCGCTGAAGAAAAAGGCGTACAGGAACGCCTCCTGCAGTACCCGCACGCCCGAATCGAAGAAGCGGATCGCGTCCGCGGCGAACGCGAGGGGCCCCGACGCGTCGGGCCGGTCGTTGGCCATCGCCAGTTCCATCGCCCGCTCGATCCCCATCCCCCACGTCGCCAGGTAATGCGTCAGGTAGAGGACCGCGTCGCCGAAGAACTGCACGAACGTAAAGGCGAACGCCCCCACCCCGGCAGCCACGCAAATGTAGAAGAAGTAGTGCAGCGGGCGCTGAAACGTGAACGCGTAGGATCGCCCGAGCGCGTCGAACGCGTCGGAGCCTTCCGCCGCCAGGGTCGGCCACATCAGCGGCCAGCCGAAGAACCAGCCGAGGAATAACAGCGCCACCGCCAGGCCCGCCAGGAGTGCGAAGATCCAGAGCGCGCCGACGATCGCGGCGCCCAAGTCCGACTGCATCAGCAGACCCGCCGCGAACAGCACGACCGCGAACGGGATCATGCCCAGGAACGGGTAGAGCGGCGCGGTCCACGACGCGAACAGGCGTCTGGCCGCGAAGGTCAGGCTTTCGACGAAGCCGATCTTCTCCTCGCGACCGAGATAGAGCGCAGCCCGGCGACAGATCGCGAAGCCGAACAGGCTCCAGACCAGCAGCGTCCAGAGGCCGCCCATCAGGAAATAGGCGTAGGTCGCCGGATTGGCGTTCGTGACCAGCAGCATCCGGAACGGTTCGGCGATCCGCAGAAACGGCCGCGACAGTCCTTCCCAGGCAGTCTCCCACGCCTGGCCGAACGACCAACGCCGCTCCACGAGCAGGGGGTACGCGTCCGGCACGTTCGTCGCCTGGGCGCCGTCGACGATCTGGCGACGATCCGCGGCCCATTCATTCAGCGACCCGGAGACCAGGCCGTCGGTCGAACCGACCTGCCGCATCTCGTCGCTGACGAACAGAGCCTCCGCCGCCCACCAGCCGACCGGCGTCAGCAGCGTGCCGAGCGTCGCCAAGGCCATGACGGTGAAGCTGATCGACAGGCGAAACGTGCGCAGCAAGAGCAGCCACGGGAACAGATCGTTCCAAGCGATCGCCCGGAGGATCGTTCCGCGTTCGTTCATGCAGGGTTCCCGGGCGTCGAGTTCGGTCGGAGGGGAAGGACTCGGCGTTCCGCCCGAGCCGCTGCAGATCCCAAAATGCGCAGGTTCTGACGATAACCACGGCCCGACAGACCGACAAGCGGCGGACGCTCGCGGCAGACCGCCCGTTCGCTCGCGAGAACCCGCCGAGGGGGCGTCGTCCGCGGAACCGGCTTTCGCGATACAGGCGGCGGGAATGAGGCGCTTCTGATCGCTTCCGCCCGGCGGCGCCGATGGTAGAGAAGACGGCGTGACGACGCCTCCCGCCCCCGCGCCCGATGCCGACGCCATGGATCTCAAGCGACATCATTTTCTGCTCATCGGCCTGCTCGCGCTCGCGATCGGGACCGAATTTCGCCTCGTCGAAAATTTCACGCTCAACGAACCGGCGGCCAGATTTCTGGCCCAGAAACTGGATCGCGTCCGCGCCGGCAGCCCGCAGGAAATGATGATCTCGGCGACCGGCACGCCGGAGCCTTACCGCGTCATCTCCCCGCCCCGGTGGATCGGCTGGTCGCTGATCTCGATCGGCGCCGTACTCACCTTCCAGAGCCTCGCCATGCGGAAAGAGGGCGGGTGACGCTTCTGGATCCGGGCCAGCGGGGGACGGAAGCGACTGTGTCTTGATTCAAGCGGCGGGGGCGAGGTTTTCTCGCCACGCCTCGTTTTTGCGGACCATGGCGTGCAGGATCTCCAGCAGTTTTCGCATGCAGGCGACGATGGCGACCTTGGCCGGTTTGCCGGCGGCGCGGAGTTTCTTGTAATGCGCGGCGATGACGGGATTGCAGCGCGTCGCCGTCAGCGTCGCCATGTAGAGCGTCGCCCGCACGCTCGCGCGGCCGCCGCGGATCGAGCGCTTGCCGGTCCATTTCCCGCTCTCGCAGTTCATCGGCGCCACGCCGACGAGCGACGAGACGTTCGCGCTCTTTCCCTGGCCCAGTTCGGGCAGATCGGCGACGAGGACGCGGGCGGTCTGGTCGCCGATCCCCGGGACGGTCTTCAGCAGATCGACTTTCTCCTGCCAGGCCGGGCAGTTCCGGATCGCCTCGTCCAGGTCGTCGTCGACGCCGGCGAGCTGCTTCTCGAGAAACTTGAGGTGGGCCTCGATGGACCGGCGGACGCGGACCGTCGCAGCCTGCGGCAGGCGATTCTTCTCCATCGTTCGCATGGCGACGAGTTGGGCCCGTCGGGCCAGCGTCTCCTTCAGCTTTCGTTCGGCTTCGTCGGGGAGCGGACGAAGTTCCGGACGGATCGCCTGGGCGAACCGGGCGATCGCCAGGGCGTCGAGCTTGTCGGTCTTGGCGTGCTGGCCGCAGGACTTCGCGAAGTCGCGAACCTGCTTGGCGTTGACCTGCACGATCGGCAGACCGGCGAGGCACGCCTGGGCGACGAAGAGGCGCTCGTAGCCTCCGGAGCTTTCGCAGACGACCCGTTCGATCGGACGCTCTCGCAGCCAGGCGAGGAATGCGTCGACCCCTTCGGAGTCGTTGGAGAAAGCCCGGACGAGCGGACGCTCGCCCTCCTGCAGAAGATGGACGTCGAGGCGGTCTTTGCTGACGTCGACTCCGACGAAGGCGTTCATTCGCGTTCCCTTACTTGCGGATGCGGGCTCGGCTTGGCCCCGACGCTTGCGAAGCGGCGCATCGACCGCGCCGGCCCCGGCGACTGTTCGGGATTTCGGAATGTTCGCGGCGCGGGTCCGGCTTCCGTACGGGATCTTCGTCCCAGTCCCCCTCGACCTCGCGACCGCGGCGTCGGTTCCGCTTCGCTCGCTACGCTCGCTTCGCGGAACCGACGCGACCTTGTTTCTCGCCATCTTCGACCTCCGGGGCAACATACAAGTCCCCCGAGTCCGTCGTTCGGTCATCGGCAGATACCGAACGAGCCTGGAACCGCCGGCGATCGGCGATGCGAAACCCTGCTCCTACCGTCGAAATGCGTCTCGCCCGACTCGCTCCGCGAGTTAGGCGTCGCGAACTCGGGGGACTTCCGTCCCCCGCTAGCCTTTAAGGCGCTCGCGCTCACTTCGCTCTCGCGATCTGTTATGCTGCCGCCGGACGTACGCGACCTCCTCGCGATTCGGCGGAGCTGACGACCGGTGAAAGTTCTCGCGGTCATCATCGCGGTCGTGCTGGGCCTGCTCGGCCTGCTGTTCCTCGTCGCGGCGGGGCAGGGGAACGCGATTCCCCGCGTCGCCATCGGCGCCCTCTGTCTGCTCGCGGCGGTCGCTCTCGTCGCAATGACCTGGCTCAAGAAGTCCACGGTCACGCACGTGCAGAAGCTGGAACTCGATCTCTCGGGCGACGTGAAGCTCGAGAATCTCACCTGTCGCCAGTGCAGCGCCCAGCTTTCGTCGGACGCGATCACGTACAAGGCGGGCACGGTCTTCGTCCATTGCCCCTTCTGCGGGGCCAACTATCAGATCGAAGAGGCTCCGAAATGGTGAGTCTCGCCGGACTCCTGCGCCAGGCCCTGCCGAGTCGTTCGTACGCGCAGCCCCTGCCGAACCTGGCGCCCGGCATGCGAACGTATGATCTGCGACTGCCGGGCGGTCACCGGCGGATCCATCACCGGATCGATCGCGACGGGTCGAGCCTGCTCTTCGTCGACGTCACCGACGTCATCCGCTTCAACGCTTCCGGCGCGCTGCTGGTCGAGTGGGCCCTCTCCGGCGTCAGTCGCGGCGAAGCGAACCGCCGGCTGAATTCCTTCTACCTGGGCGCTTCGCGAACGGCGCTTGCCAGCGATCTCTCCGCCGCGTTCGATCTGGCGGACGAGCTTCGCCGCGCCGACCTCGGTTGTTCGGCCTGCGAGACGACGCGACGCTTCTCCGCCGAGACGGCGCCCCTCTTCTCGCAATCGGTGGAAGCGCCCTACAAGGCCGACCTCGCCGTCACGTACCAGTGCAACAACGACTGCCCGCATTGCTACAACGAAGCCGACCGGCATAGCCACGGCCACATGCGACTGGAGGACGGCAAGCGGATCATCGATCGTCTGGTCGAGGTCGGCGTCCCGCATCTGATCTTCACGGGCGGCGAAGCGACGCTGCATCCCGATCTGCCCGAGTTGATCGCCCACGCGAACGCCGCCGGGCCGATCTGCGGCCTGAACTCGAACGGGCGCCGCATGTCTCACGCGGCTTACGTTCGCGAACTGGCGGACGCGGGGCTGAACCACGTGCAGGTCACGCTCGGCAGCCACGTGCCCGAGCTGCACGACGCGATGATGAACGCCCGCTCGTTCGATCAGACCGTCCGCGGGCTGCAGAACGCGATCGAATCCGACCTGCACGCGATCACGAACACCACGCTGATGCGGATGAACGCCGACACCATCGTCGGCACGGTCGAGTTCCTCCATTCGATCGGCGTGAAGACGTTCGCCATCAACGGCATGATCTACTCGGGCGGCGGAGCATCGACGGGCCAGGCGCTCCGCGAAGAGGAGATGGTTCCGCGGCTGATCGAGATCCGCGACTGTGCCCGCGAACTGGGCATGAAGTTCCTGTGGTACACGCCGACGGAATACTGCCGGCTGTCGCCCGTCGAACTGGAGATCGGCGCCAAGCGCTGCAACGCGGGGGAGTATTCGCTCTGCGTCGAACCGAACGGCGACGTCCTTCCCTGCCAGTCGTTCTACGCTGCAGCGGGCAACCTGCTCCGCGATCCCTGGGAGCAGATCTGGCGGGGCGATCTGTTCCGCTCGTTTCGCGACCGCGAACTCGATCCCGCCGCGTCGGGCCTGCCGGAGAAGTGCTGGGAGTGCCCCGACCTTCCGCTCTGCGGCGGAGGCTGCCGGATCGAACGCGAAGCCCGCGATCGCGGCGGACCCGGCTGCGGCGGATGCTCCGGCGGAGGTTGTTCGACCGGCAAAGAGTCTTCCAGCAGCGGCTCCGTCGGCGGCTGCTCGTCCGGCGGATGTTCCTCGGGCGGCTGTGCTTCTGGCGGATGCGGCTCCCAGGAAAGCGCCGGCGGCCTCGTGACGCTGGAGCTGGACGAATCGGCAGCGAAGTCCGTCCGCGGCAAGCGCTCCTCCGGCGAGTTCCGCGTCGTCGCCGCGCCGGTCAAGTCTTCTTCTCTCGTCGACCTCGACGGAGAGCCCCGATGAACGCCGCCCACGGCGACTGGCGGAAGACGCTCGCAAGCTGGATCTTCCCCCAGCCGGAAATCTCCCGGGTCGACGTCTACCAGCCGCCGCGGGCGCCCCTCGGCGTCCATCCGTTCCGTCGCGAAACGGAGAACGGCGTTCGCAAGCTCTTCCTTCGCGTCGACGACAGCGGCGCCGGGGTTCTGATCGCGGACGCTTCCGAAGCGCTGCGGCTCTCGCCGGTCGGCTGCTTCGTCGTGTACGAACTCCTTAACGGCAGCGCCTCCGACGCGATTCGGGAGAAGCTGCACGTCGGGGAAGCGGGCGCTCTCATCGAGGAAGCGACGCTGGCGATCGACGAACTGGGCCGGCCCGATCGGCGTTACCCGGCCATGGCGCTGGTCGATCCGCTGGAGGGAGACGGCACGCACGGCATCGAGCCGCTGCAAGGCGACGTCGATGCGGTCGACGATCTCGCCGCCCTCAAGCGAACCGTCGACTGGCTCGTCAGCGCGGGCATCCCGCACGTTCGCTTTCTGCTGCCCGAGGGAAGTCCGCGAGAGGCCTACGCCGGCGCTGCGGCGCTCGCCGGCGCGATCGAGTACGCCGAGGATCGCGGCCTGATCGCGGGCGTCCGGATGACGGCGGGCGAAACGATCGGCAGCGCGGCGCTGTTGCGGTGGATCGAGCTCGGCCTCGACTATCTTGTCCTGCCCGTCGGTTTGACGGAAGCGGCACACCGCCGGGCGTTCGGCGACGCCGACTGGGACGCGCTCGCACGGGCCATCCGCCTGACGAACGAGCGGGAGATCGCCGCGGTGATCGAGCTCGGCCTGACGAGCGACGCCTTCGACGCGCTGGAGCCCGCCATCGAGCGGTTCGTCGGGCAGGGAGGCAACTACGTCGAGACCTACGCCGTCGTCGGCGATCAGACGTCCGGCGAGAAATTCCTGCCGGCCCAGCTTCCGCAACTCGCGACTTTCGTCGAGGACCTTGGGAGCCGGGGCACGACGCCGATCGCCTTCCTCCCGCCGATCCACGCCCGGGGCCGCTCGATGGAGCAGATCGTTCGCGGCGGCCCCCGCACCGCGGGCGACCTGGCGCTGCGGATCGACGCAGCGGGCGCGATCTTCCTTCCTCGCGGACCCTGCCGGCCCGTCGGATCGATTTCCGACGCGTGGTCGGCGCTTCGCATGCGTCCGAAGGTCGCCGCCTTCCGGCAGATCGTCGCCGCGATCGAACTGGGCGAAGCGGCGTACGCCGTGACCTGTCACGCCTCCCCCGGCCATCAGCCCGGTGACGCTCCCTCCCATCCGCTCGTCTGCCCCGAAGCGTGGGCGGAGGAGTGTTGAGATTGAACGTTCTTCTTCTGAGCGGGGGGTGTGAACCCCCCGAGTCTCCGGCCGGTGTCTCGCTCGCGTTCGCTTTCGATCTGCCGGGCAGGCACGAGCGCCGAACGCCCGACGTCGGCGCCTGCCTCTCGCGTCGATACCTCGGGGGGTTCACACCCCCCGCTCAGAAAGGCGTCTCGCCGCCGCGACTTGTTCCGCCTGGCTCTTCCACCTTCACTTTCGCCGCCCCGCGATTTAGATTGACGGCTTGTCGGCGTCGGATCCGAACACGGCGAGCCCCTTGGTTCCCTAAGCCAGAGGCTCTCGAAGCTTCAGAGCGGCGCCGTCCGAGCGGCCTGGACGGGTTTCCGGCGGATCGCATAAGCGGGCGAACCTTGTTCGCCTGCGACGCCCTATCGCGAGAGTGGCGAAATTGGCAGACGCGCCAGACTTAGGATCTGGTGTCTTCGGACGTGGGGGTTCAAGTCCCCCCTCTCGCACTTGCTCGATGTCACTCGAATCGTCACTTACTTTACCGTTTCCGCCCCAGCCGGCACAAGCGGACCGCTCCCGACCTAGTGCGTCCGTTTGCCGAGTCGGTCTATCGCGAGGCGCGACATGAGCGATGGTGGTGACAGAGGGCGGAGCATCCATGGCATCGTCGAGTGCGTTGCAGTTGTGATGCTGTTTGCCGCGATTTACGTCGGCTCTTATCTTGCGCTGTCGAAGCCGATCCCCGTCTTTGACAGCGGCGACTTGCACCCGACCTCTTTCGTAGGAAGGCGTCCGAACTTTCGCTTCGGCGGGAGGACGGCTGAAATCATTTTTTGGCCGCTTACTCAAATCGACGCGCTTGTTCGACCGGACTACTGGGTGGCCTAGCAGCACGACACGTCAAACTGACCCACTACCGCCCCCGGCGTCGAACGCTGCCCAGAGCCTCGCTTGCAGGTGGGCGTCATCATCACCGAGGTAATAGTCCTCGGTCGTGCTGAAATCGTTGTGCCGCGAGATCCGCTGAAGATCGTACCGGTCCTGTAGCTCCCGCTTCATCCGGAGGATGAACGTTCGCCGCAGATCGTGCAGGGTCGCCCGTCTCGACCTGGGGCCGAACACCGCTTGCACGCCCGCACGCTCGAAGATTTTGCCGGCCGTACGTGACACCGCTTTGTCGTCGGTCAGCCCGCCCCGAGGACCGGCGATTCGAAAGACGAGGCCCGTCCGCCGTTCAGCAGGGACCGCGCATAGGAGCAATGCCAGTCGCGGGGGCATCGGCCAAATTCGGTTCTGACGGCCCTTCTCGCATTCGGCCAAAATGACGATCTTCTCGCCGCGAGGTGTCGCGAGATCGACATGCGAGCGGTTGGGATCATCCCACGAGAGCGCAAGCGACTCCTTCAACCGCAGGCCCGACTCCCACATGCCTCGCAGGTAGAACCGCCAGGACTCGACGGCTTCCGGCGGCACGATCTCCGGCAGCACTTCGAGCGACCGCATAAAGTCCGCTTCGGCGACGTGGCCGCCCTTCATCTTCGGACCCTTCGGTTCGCGGTCGAAGCGAATTCGCGGACACTTCGCTAGCAGTTCCATCTCGACGCCCCAGTTCAAAGCCGTTCGCAGGTTGCGAGCGTGCGCATTGACCGTCGCAGCGGCGACCCCCTTTTCGCGAAGCTGAGATTGGAAGTAGCTGATTCTCTGCGCATCGAGTTCGCCCACGTGCCGCAATCGCAGGATTCGGTCTACGTGCCGGAACGAGGTCGCGATGTTCCCTCGCGACCCGATGGCGAGCCTTGAAACATGTTCGGCGAAGTAGCGTCGTTTGAACTCGGTCCACAGGAGAGGTCGCGTCTGAAGAACGGCTCCTTCGCCGATCTGCTGTTCGAGCGCTCCCGCTTGCCGAGTCGCCTCTTTGCGATTCTTGGCGTCGATGCGACGCTGCTTCACCTTCCCGGAGAGCGGATCGCGCCATCGGAGTTTCCACCGCGTCGGCTGATCGGTCGCGAGAACGAGTACCTTGACGCTCTGAATCACGACGCGGCCTCCTCGACGTCCCCGCCGAATTGGACGAGCAAACGTTCGACGGCATCGCCCCACACGCTTCGCGTTTCGCCGGCAGGGAGCGCGTCGATAGCCCCCTCCAGCAGATCGAACGCCCGTTCGCCGGAGACGCCATGCGACTCTCGCAGATGCGTCAGGAACGCCCGCACCGATCCGTGCCGTTCATCGTCGCCGAACGGGCAGCAGAGCCCTGAGCGGTTCTCCCGATCGGCCAGAATCGCAGAAGGAACGTAGCCGAACTGCCTTTCCAATTCCGCCGCTTCGGCAGGAGCGAGATCGACGCCTCCGGCGATAGGAGCCCGCCCGAGGCGCTGCGAGACCTCATCGAACGGAACGACCAGACGGCGGCGGAACTCCCGACGCTCGACACCATCTTCGCCCGCCGGATAGCGCGTCAGCAGAACCGATTCTTTTCCGCACCGACTGACACGTTCTGCGACCGTCGAGAGACCGTCGCCGCGGCAGACCGGGCACCAGCAGGTTTCATCGCCGCAGCAGGTTTCGACCCCGTCCCCCTGAGGCCCAGGGACAGCCACGGCGGCGATCGGTTCCTCTTCAAAGACTTCGGCAGGGGCCGTCTCTTCGGAGCCGGGGGCGAAGTTGAAGAGGCCGCGGCTGCTTCGATAGCGCACGATGCGACGCTTGCTGTTCAGCACCCACTCCGGATAGCCGTACTCGGGATGCTTCGTCAGGTACGCCGTCACGTAGAACGCGGCATGCTCCGCGCTCTCGAACTCGGCCCGCTTGCCGTCCTCGCGTCGCGAGAATCGCACCATTCCGAAGGCCGGTCGGTTCCCCTCAATCGGTCCAGCCCATGCCGGGCGAAAGAGGTTCCACCGAGCCTGTATCGCTTGATGCGGAATGAACTTCGCGTCGAAGATGATATGGATATGCGGAAACCCGTTTTTGTGAAACTCGATGACGTAGAAATACCGATCGGAGAGGAGCAGCCCTTGATCCCTCAGCGTGCGAACCAACTCCGCGACGCAGCGCTTCGCGCAGAGGTACTCGAAGGCGGCTTGCGGATCGCCCTCGAAGAGCGACGGATCGACGGTCAACGTCCACATCTGAACCGCCTGAAACTGCCCAAGAGCCTTGATCAGTTTTCGCCTCACGGCGAGCCCCTTTCCCTTACAGCACGTCTGGCAGTACCACGAACGGCACCGCTTCGCCCGGACCTCGGCGATCGGCACCGCTCCACAAGGATTCGATTGGGATTCAAGAGAAGGAGCCGCTTCGCGGCGGACTTCGCTTCCCGACTCGATTCCGCTTTCCGCGCACGCTGACGCGTGATACGATTCCTCGCACATGCTCGGGTCCGTCCTGACATGGGATAGCCGCGATCTCCCCGCCGTCGCCAAACGCAGGGGAGTCGCGGTTTTTTCGTTTCAGCTACTCACGTCGAAACGGGTGGCCCGCTTCGACTCTCGCCACGCAGCCGCATGCCCTAACGGTCATTGGCGGCAGCCAGGCTTCGTCTTCGCTCGACGGGCCTTCGACCTCGCTGGGGCGGGTCGCGGCCCTCATCCTCTTCGTTGCCAGTCCGGCTGCCGCCCGGCGGCTGCGTGCGCTCGCCGCCGGGCGGTTCGCCGACCTCGGCCCGGTACTCCTCAACGTGCGACCGGCGTCCCGAGAGACGCTACGCCAGCTTGCACCGGCGCAGTCACGAAGCCGCACGCTCAAAGTTCCAAGGCAGGCACCGGACCCAGGTTCATCCCGCCTTGCGGCGGACACTTCGAGTTTCGATCAAATCAGGCAGCCCAGCCTTCCTTCGCGCATCGTTGATACACCGGACCGCCTCAGCGTGCGTCTGATCCCCGTAGACGTACACTTCACGAATGACCTCGCCCGCAGGGGTCGAATCGATATACCGAACGATCGTCGACAACTTCATTTCGCCCGTACTGTTCCGCGCCATGGTCGCTTCTCCGAAGGCCCTAAAGACCGTTCCCTCATCGACGAACGCCCAGGCTTGCTCTACTAGCGATAACGCTAGTGCTTACGACGCCAACGCCGTAACTCGCACGGATTCATAGAGATGCAGCCAAGTCGTCCACGGAAAAACTGTTCGGATTGGCTATTACGCAGGTCTGCTCGATGACTAGTACGCAGGTCAGCTAAAAGGCCGTAACCTGCCTCGTCACCGAACGGGCGCAAAGCATCATCGCGAAGAGCGTTCGCGATTCGAGCGACATCGGCAGCGTGCCGTACACGTCGCTTTTCGAGCAGCTTATCCGACCGATCCTGTTAACTTAGGATCTGGTGTCTTCGGACGTGGGGGTTCAAGTCCCCCCTCTCGCACTTGCTCATCGTCACAACCGGCGTCACAAAGGCGTAGCACAACTTCGAGAAGAAAACATCGCGGAAAGGAGCTTCTGCTGAGACCAGGTCGAGGCGGCTACCACCTGACCTTGACGTCATGGAATGCAGCAGATTCCTCGTCTAAGAGTTCGTAGACTTGCTTCCTGGAGAATCGACCTTCAGGGTGCAGGGCAACGATAATGACTTCCATGCCGTCGCTGAAGAGTGGTCCCTCCGTCGTCGTCAGCTTGAGGCCCAACTCCGCCAAGCGTGAACAGAACCGACCGATCGCCTCCGTGCTTGATGCACTGATTGAGATCATGACCGGTCCTCCGCCGGTATGAGTTCTGACGGAGCGGCCCGTGATCGTAGGGTTTAGACGCGACAGAAGGCGACTTTCCGACTCGCGTATTGCGGCCACGATCGCTTCAGCCTCCGTGACCTTCTCAGGCGATCCTTGAATGATCGCACGCGTCGCAACTCGATAGATCGGATTATCAGGCCTTTCTTCTGCTAGCAGCCCGTTGATTTTCGCCCTGCCTGCGCTATCCTCGCGTGATCTCGACGCGGGGGAGGAATCGCGATGGGCTTGGGCAAGCGGAAGCGGGAGACGCAGGGGACGTTCTGGGTTCCGACGGACAAGCTGGGGAGCGGTCCGCGAAACGTCTTCTACGACCGTCTGAACGGGCTGCTGGCCGAGATCGAATTCGACGGACGGCTCGAAGAGGCGGCCGCTCCGTACTACGAAACGACGGGGCGAAAGAGCCTGGCGCCGGGCGTCTACTTCCGGATGCTGTTCATCGGTTACTTCGAGGGGATCGACAGCCAGCGCGGCATCGCCTGGCGCTGCGACGACAGTCGCTCGCTGGCCCGTTTCCTGGGCTTCGGTCCCGGCGAGGAGACGCCGGACCATTCGACGCTCACGCTGACGCGAAACCGGCTGCCGCTGGAGATCCATCAGCTCGCGTTCGACCTGGTTCTCGGCCTCTGCCACGAGAAGGGTCTGCTCAAGGGCAAAACGCTCGGCGTCGACGCCAGCGATCTCGAAGCGAACGCTTCGATGAAGTCGATCGTCCGCCGGGAGAACGGCGACGACTGGCAGGAGTACGTTCGCAAGCTCTACGAAGCCGAAACGGGCGTAAGCGACCCGGACGACGAGGAGCTGCGCCGCTTCGACAGGAAGCGGAAGGACAAGAAGGTCTCCAACGACGAGTGGGTCAATCCGCACGATCCCGACGCTCGGATCGGGAAGATGAAGGACGGTCGCACGCATCTCAAGTACAAGGTCGAACACGCCGTCGATCTGGAGACGGACGTGATCGTCGCGGCGGAAGTCTACGAAGGGACCGCCGGCGACTGCCGGACGATCGAAGATACCGTGAACGCCGCGCGAACGAACCTGCGCGAGGCGGGCACGGGCTGCGACGTGGAAGAGGTCGCGGCGGACAAGGGCTATCACAGCGAAGAGTCGCTCGACCGGCTGCAGCACGAGACGCACGTGCGGACGTATATTCCGCAGCCGAAGCGAGCGAAGTCTCGGAAGCGAAAACGCAAGCCGCCGAGTCGTCAGGCGGCCTATCGTCGCAATCGCCGGAACGCGCGCGGACGTCGCGGTCGCAGGCTGCAGCGTCTACGAAGCGAGAAGGTCGAGCGGACGTTCGCGCACGTGCTCGAAACGGGCGGCGGCAGGAGAACCTGGCTTCGCGGGCTGGCCAAGATCCGCAAGCGCTACCTCGTCGCCGCCGTCGCTTACAACTTGGGACGGATCCTGCGCCAACTCCTCGGCGCCGGTAAGCCGAAACAGTTCGGAGAACTGGGAGCAGCGCTTTCCGCCGCGTTTGGGCTCTCCAGCTTCGCTGATTTCGCCGTCGGATCGCATCGAGCGATCTTAAGCATCTCGGTCGCCGTCCGGCTCCCGCTCCTGATGCCTCGACGCTCAGCGACCTTTTGAACGCTCAGGCTCTCGCGAACAGGGAAATCAACGGACTGCTAGGGCCTCTTCGATCGCTGCCTTTAGGCGAGGACGTAGGTCCAGTGCACCTCGGAAACTGTTTCTGAAGCTAATGGTCCGTTCGCCATAAATATCGAACGGCAAGTCCGTGCCGAACTTTTTGATCGTCACCACTGGTTTACGAACGGCATGACGTACCGCCAGTTCGTACATCACGTTGGGGTTCAGGTTGGTCAGATTGGCGATCACAAGCTCGTAATCCAGAAGCATCTCAATGACTTGATCATTGATGGATCCAGGCTTCGCGATTCGGTGCGAGACTTTTGGAGGTTGGAAATTCAGCTCCTCTAGGACTGGGCAAATCACGGCATCGAAGAGTCCGTCCGTCTCCTCGCGAATTTCAGATACATCGTCGCCAATCGGCGTGATTACGAAGCATCTCTTCTGCTCAGGGCTTTGAGTTCCTGCGTCCGTCGTAGCCGGCTTCTTCGACATGCTCGTGCCTCACGGTTGCGAAGTCGTGGTTTCGCCCGTCAGTGTACTCGGAGGATCGTCGGCGGTTTGACTCAGAGCGGTAGCCGCCCATAGCACCTCATGCAGATGATCGTCGTCGTCCCCGACGTAGTAGTCCTTCGTCGTGTTGATGTCCTCGTGCCGCATTAGGCGCTGCAGATCGAGCGATTTGCTTCATGCGTAGCGCGAACGACAGACGCAGATCAGGAAGCGTCGCCCGCTTCGAGCGCTCGCCGTTCGTCGCCTGGACGCCGGCTTTCTCGAAGACCTTCGCCCCCATCCTTGAAGCGGCTTTGTCGGCGGTCAGCCCCTTCAGGCCCTACTACGGCCATTGCTCTTCGACCGTGAAATCCCGTGGGTCGACGATCTTGCCGGCGCGATAGAACAGGATGCCGGGCTGATTGAGGTGGCGGACGACGCAGCGGGGATGGTCGGCGGAGAACTCCATCGCCGCCGAAGGGGTCAAGGCGGCATCCAGTTCGAGTCCCCGCAACTTCGCAGGCGGCGTCAGGCCGGCGAGCCCTGCGTCGTCGATGCCGATCAGCGACAAATACTCGAGCGACGCAAGTTTCCCCAACGACGCCAGGTCCTCTTCGTGCAGGCCGGAGTCGGGAATCAGCAGCGATTTCAGGCCGGGCGCCTCCGCCAGAGCGGCGTACGCGCCGCTGGTCGTATCGACGTCGGCGAGACGGAGCTTCTCCAACGCCGGCAGCGACGCGATCGCCTCGACGTCCGCACGAGTCAGGGTCGAATCGCTAACGTCGAGAGAGCGCAACTTCGTCAGATGGGCGATACCCTCGCCGGTCACCTGCGTCTCGTGCAACGATAATTTGGAAAGCTTCGGAAGACGCCCGAGGCTGGCGAGCGAGTCGTCCGTTACTCCCGATCCGTTCAAATCGACGCCCTCCACGGTTTCGAACGCGGCGATGGCTGAAATCGCCTTCGACATCATGGCGTCATCGACGAACATCGCTTTCCGGACATCGGCGAAACGGTGCAGATCGACGTGGGAAACGTCGGCAGGAGCCGTCCATCCGAGAAGACGACGGGGCCAGTCGTCGTAGGGCGAAAGCTCAGACGAAGGACCGCCGAACCCTCCCTCGGAACGCCTCACGGAAACCATCGGCATGACGCGAAACAGGGCGTCGAGCGCCGCCTGCTCCTGGCGCATGCGATAGGCGTTCCTGCCGAGCCATCCGAAGAGCAAGCACGAGACCAGCCCGCAGATGAACAGCGAACGCAGGCTGAATCGCGGCAAGTACCGGCGGCGGCTTTCGAACGAGGACGCTCCAGGCGACCCCTCAGATGAAAGACCTTTGTCGAGGGTCAACGGCGTCACCTCTTCCGTAGATGGTGCAGCGTCGCATGCCGCGACTTCTCGCCGCTGACCGCGTAGACGCCCGCCCGCCAGAAGATTCGCGAGGACGCCGTCGCGTGCTTGATCGCTCCTCAATGCACCGCGTCTAAACCCTGCAGGAAGAAGGCGTAGTTCTCCCAGCTCTTGATGCGGAGGATGATCTTCCGCACGATCGACATGGCGTGGAAGTGGTGCGTGTAGACCGCGACGCTGACCTGGGCGCCGGGCGGCAGATTCAGCGCCGCGACGTCCTCGCCGTATTCGAAGACCACGGGAACCTGTGCCGCGGCGCTCGCCTCCGTCGTCGATTGCAGTCGACCGCTGGCGGAGAACTGTCCCTCGGGAAGAATCGGGACGACGCGGACGACCTTCGCCGGGAAGATCTGGCCCGGATAGGCCTTGAACGCCAGTTCGGCCTCCAGACCGGGCTCGATTCCGGCAGCGCAGTTCTGCGGAAACGTGGCGACCAGAATCGGCTTTTCGTCGGGCACGAACGTCATGACCGACATGGCGGTGAAGGGCGTCGCCATCTGGCCCGGTCGGAGCGCGACGTACGTGGCGTATCCGTCGGAGGGCGCCGTCACCGTCGTCTGCTCCAGTTCCCAGCGCTTGCGATCGAGTTCAGCGATCGTCTGGCGGACGTCGGGATTCTCCCCGTCGCTTTCGGCTTCGAGCGCGATCCTCGCTTCGCGTTCGGCGGCTTCGGCCTGCGCGACGGCGTCGCGGGCGGCCTTCACACGGCTGCCGCTCGAGTCGACGGTTTCCTTCGCCCCCCGTTCCGCGTTCTTCGCCTGCGTCAGTTCGGCCTGAAGCGCCTCGACCTTCGCGGCGGCCTCGTCGAACTCGGACTTGGTGACGGTCCGCGTCGGGACGAGCGGACGCAAACGTTCGAGATTGGCTTCGGCCAGCGACAGACGACTCTGGACCTGTTCGATCTGCGCCTGGGCCGTTTCGAGCGAGATGCGCGCCTGACGATCGTAATCCGATTCGGAGACGAGCAGATTCGAGTTGGCCGCGGCCGTCGCCGCCTGGGCCGAAGCGAGCCGGGCGTCGAGCTGCGCGACCTTCGCGTTCATGCCCGCGAGCATGGCTTCCAGGCGTTCGACTTCGAGTTGGTAGGGCTTCGGATCGATGCGGAACAGCACGTCGCCCGTACGGAGCGGCGAGTTCGGCGTGACGGGAACTTCCGTCACCTTGCCGCGAACTTGCGGCACGATCTGCGTGACGGTGGCGTAGAGACGCCCGTCATGGCTGACCGGGTGACAGACCGTCAGGATCATCATCAGTCCGAAGAAGATCCCGATCCCGCCCAGAACCGCCGTGCAGACGGTGTAGGTGGTGACCGGGACCAGCTTGAACTTCGCGAAGATCAGCCAGCAGCCGACGCCGTACGTGCCGAGAATGAGTTCGATCATACGACGCCGGGTCCATTCGAGGAGTGAGTCGGGCGCTCTTCCAGCCGACGCAGGCGATTTTCCAACTGAGCCAGCCTGGCGTTCAGGTCGACAGTTTGCGGATGGGCATGCGAATCCGCGATCTCGCCGCCGGACTCGTCCGCATGGGATTCGTCTTTATGCGAGAGAGCCCAGATGAAAATGATCGGCCAGATCGCGTGCAGCGTGAACAGGCTCAGCCAGCAGGCGACGTAGATCGCGTCCTGCTGCGGGTGGTTGCGGTGTTTCGCCGCCTCGTAGGGCAGCTCATGGATATAGATGAAGACATAGAAAATGATGACCAGCATCAACAGGATCAGGATCAAGGCGAAGTAGTTAAGAAACATAGAACCCTGAACCTGCGGCAGAGCCGCGATGGGATGCCTGGTCTCGATGCATGCTGAAGAGCCCTCGCACGCGGGCTCTGAATCGCGGTTCGCGCAGGCGCGGCGAACATGATGCGCGCTACCCGCTGGATTCAATCGCCAGAAAAGCTGTCGGCGAGTTCGAATAGCGCCAGCATGGCCGATTCGAAACGCGATGGATACGCTCCGCGGCCAAGATTTCGCGGCGGGCGGAGTTCCGCGGTCGGAGAGCAGCGCGACCGTTGGCAAGCGAAGCGTTCCGCCCGTTACGGGTGCGCGACGAAGTAGAAGTTCTTCCCGGCGTCGAACTGGTCGATGAACGCGTCGCGGGAGAGGGGAGGGCGATCGGCGAGGAACTCTTCCATCAGCGAGATGGAAAGACCGCAGCCGGCGAGAAAGTCATGGACATGCTCGGGTCGGACGTCGTAGCAGTCGGTCCCGCCCAGGCCGTGCTCGAAGATGACGATCGGACGATCGCGTTTCAGCGTCGCCTCGGCGCCGCGCATGACGAGCAGTTCGGCGCCTTCGACGTCGATCTTGATCAGGTCGACCTTCGGCGAGCCCGCGGCTGCCAGCACGTTGTCCAGCCGATCGGTCGTCACCTGGATCGTGCGATCGCGTTCATGCGGTCGATCGTAGCGGCGCCGGCGGATGCCCGAGTAGGCCGGGTTCGTCTCGACGAAGTTGAAGTCGATCGTCCCTTCCTGGTCGCTGAGCGCGACGTTCGACAACCGAACGTTCGAGCGCTTGAACCGCGTCCGCAGACGGTCGAACAGGTTCGGCAGCGGCTCGAACGCGAAGAACGTCCCCTGCGGCGCGGCGGCCATCATCTTCGCCAGTTCGTCGCCCAGGCAGCACCCGACGTCGATGCAGACCGCCGTGGCGGCTAGTCGCTGCCGCATGATCTGGCCGCTCAGGGCGTCGTACGACTCCGATTTCGACAGGCACTCGTCGTAGAGCGACTGCGCCGCGGAGTCGCCGGACTTCGACCGGAACGCGGATCGCACGATTCGAAGCACGTTCACGAGAGTCCCTTCCGCGAGCCCGACCGACCGACGACGGCTGCGGAGGATACTGGGAGCCGCGTTCTCGCGACAATGCCGATCTGGAAAACCCGATCGAACGGCCGCGCGTCGTTACGCCGCGTAGCAGGCGTTTTGCAGCGCCTTCTCGACCCAGCGGGCCAGGCCGTCGGCGTCGGCTTCCACGGCGATCTCCATCGACGAGCGCTCGCCCATGCTGTCGGAGCGGTCGAAGAGCGTCATCCCGGTCGTCAGGTCGCCGCGGGTTTCGACGTCGCCGGTCGCTTCCTGCACGCGAAACAGATCGGGCGCGACGACCGTGGCGTACGCGATCAGCCCCTTGAGCAGCACGCTCTCCTCGCCCAGCCGTTCGCGATGCGCGCGGAACGCCGCCGGCAGGACGCACCGCAGGAACTGCGCCACGGTGGAGACCGGCCCGGGCAGGGCGTCGAACCGGTTCAGGCTCATCCGGTAGGCGCTCATCACTTCCAGCGGCACGATCGTCATCGTGACGTTCGACTTGAAGACGTACCGCGCCGCGTCGGGATCGTGAAAGATGTTCCGCTCCGCGACCCGCGTGGCGTCGCCGCGCGCAGAAAGCGTTCCTCCGGCGATGACCAGCCGGTGAACCTGCAGCGCGAGATCGGGATCGCGCTGGAGCATGTTCGCCACGTTCGTCAGCGGCCCCAGGCAGAGAATCGTCACCTGCTCAGGCTGGGCACGCACCAGATCGGTCAGCACCTTTTCCGACGGACGCTGCTGCATCGGCGCGGTCCTGGACGTGCATTCGCCGCCCAGCCCGTCGGGGCCGTACAGCATCGCCCCGATTCCTTCGGTCGCGAGCGACACGTTATGGGGCGAAGCCACGCCGAGCCGCGGCAGCCGGGGCGGATCGAGCCGCTCGATCACCGCGTGGAGATTCCGCGAGGACTGCTCCGCCGTGACGCAGCCTTCGACTGCGGTGGCTCCGATCAGTTCGACCTGCGGATCGAACAGGGCGCAGGCCAGCGCGACCGCGTCGTCGATGCCCGGGTCGCAATCGATAATCAGCGGTTTGGCCATGGCCCGGTCTCGCTCGCCCGTTCACGTTGGGTCGGCACGACAGACGTCGTCAGGCAGACGATGCGTCTGCCCTGCATTCCTGTCGAAGACTACGAACGACTGCGTCAGGCGCCGTTGGTCGGGCGACGCGGAGGACGTCGACCGCGGCGCTGGCGATCCGGTTCCGAGTTCGTGCGGCGACCCAGGTTGCCGTCGATCA
This sequence comes from Lignipirellula cremea, assembly GCF_056501455.1. NCBI lineage: Bacteria > Pseudomonadati > Planctomycetota > Planctomycetia > Pirellulales > Pirellulaceae > Lignipirellula > Lignipirellula cremea. The sequence continues at coordinate 571,201 of NZ_CM151415.1, read as the reverse complement.
CGGTCGCGACGCAGTAATTCCACGTCGGAATCTTCGCGAATCGCGGGTCGACGCCGGTCGATTCGACCATGTCTTCGTCGACGTCGGACGTCACGTCCAGCGGTTCGAGATCGTCGTCGCGGTCCTCTTCCCGGTCGTCGCGATCGCGTGCCGCGGGACGTTCGCGATCCCGGCCCTCCGATCGACGGGGTTCGGTCGAACGCCCTTCGCCCCGTCGAGTTCGCGACGGTCGAGCGGCGCCTTCTTCGGAAACGGCGGCTCCTGCAGCCGGCGAGCCTTCGACCGCGGGACGTTCCGCGGCAGGTCGATCCGCCCCGCTGCGATCGGATGACGAGCGTCCGCGGCGACGGCGACCCCGGCGGGGGCGATCGGAAGGCGATTCCTCTTCCTCCGCATCGTCCGACTTGGCGACGACTTCGTCTTCTTCCTCTTCGTCCAGATCCTCGTCGTCCAGATCGCGACGCGAGACGGGCGCCGACCGATCGGAGGCAGGAGCCGGCGCGCGAGCGGGCGCTTCCGCACCTTCCCGGGAAGACGATCCGCCGCGACGGCGACGGCGGCGACGGCGACGGGTTTCGGAGAGTTCGCCCGTCTCTTCGACATCGCCTTCGCCTTCTCCGTCGGCGTCCAGTTCGGCGATTTCTTCCTCTTCGAACGAGTCGGCGACGTCGTCCAGCGGGCCTTCGCGGAACGTCGGTTCGCTCCGCGGCGCACGGGCCGGAGCCGGAGCATCGGATGCGCCCTGTTCGCTACCGCCGCTGCCGCCGCCACGACGTCGGCGACGACGACGCGGGCGATCGCCTTCCTCGCCGCGTGCGGCGGCAGGGCTGCGATCAGCGAATTCGTCGGAATCGGCGGCGTCGCCAGGGCGGAACGCATGACGCCCGGTCGTTTCCCGCTCGGCGCTCGTCGCGGGAGCAGCGTCTTCGAAAGCGAGCAATCCGGAGCCGAAGCCGCCTGCCGGTTCGCCGCGCGGCGGCAGTTCGCCTGCCTCCGCCTCGGCCACGGGACGACCTTCGTCCCGACGCGGACGCTCCTCTCGGCGAGGACGTTCTTCGCGTGCCGGGCGCTCTTCCGTTCGAGCGGCGCCGCCGCGACGACCTTCGCTGCGTTCTTCGCGGGGACGCTCTTCCCGGGGAGGAGCTTCGCGGTCTTCGGTCGGACGCCCGCGACGGGGACGCGACCAACTGGCCAGCGGATCTTCCTCCGGCTCGACCGGCTTCGGAGCTTCGACGGCCTTCGCCGGTTCGTCTGCCTTCGGCGCCATCCGTCGGGGAGCTTCTTCCCGCGGCGGAGCTTCGCGACGTTCCGGAGCACGCGATTCAGGCTGCGGCGCCGTTTGAGGCGTCTCGCGCCAGCGAAGCCCCAAGGCGCTCGCCAGGGAACTCCAGCGGCTCGACTTGGGAGGCTCCGGCAGAACCAGTTCGGGCTCGGGTCCGTTCGCCGCCGACTGCACGTCGCGGACGACTTCGCCCGATCCTCGCACGTCGACGTCTTCGGATTCTTCCGGCGCGGGGGCCGGCGGGTCGGACGCGGCGGGAGCCGGAGGCGCGAGCGACTGGCGGGCCGCCTCGGCCAGGGCCTCGTCGTTCATGCCTTCCAGACCCAGGTGCTGGGCCAGATCGGACCACTGCGAGCGGTGACGGGGAGGTTTCATCAGGTAGGTTTCAGGTTCGCCAAGATCGTCCGGCGAGGCGAGCGTCAGAGACGCCCAGCGGCTGCGACTCGGTTCGAGCGAAAGCCGGACAGGTTGAACCTGCCAGCATACCGGATCGTGCGTATCTCGAAAAGGAGAAGGGACTTGGTCCCGTTTCGCAGCGTCTGACACGCTCCCATGCGAGCGGAGGGCGTCAGCCCTCCGTGTCGGCGTTCGCACGCACAGCGCCGGCATCAGGGGGCTTACGCCTGCCGCTCGCCGTTCTATAGACTCGCGAGGGGCGTCTGTCGCGCCGCTTTTACCGAATCATCGACCGACGGAACCGCAATGTCCGCCATCGAATCCGCCGAAAACCCGCTGCTCATCCAGACCGGCCTGCCGCGTTACGACCTCGTCGAGCCCCAGCACGTCGTGCCGGCGGTGCGGGAGATGCTCGCCGACCTCGAACGACGCTTCCAGGCGATCGAATCGAACGTCGTGCCGACCTGGGCCGGCCTGATGACGTCGCTGGAGGAAATGAGCCTCCCCTACGAGCGGACCTGGCAGCCGGTCGGGCACCTCATGGGGGTGAAGAACTCGCCCGAGCTGCGCAAGGCCCACGAAGAGGTCCTGCCCGAGGTCGTCGCGTTCGGCCTGAAGGTCTCGCAGAGCAAGCCCGTCTACGAAGGGCTCAAGGCGTTCCGCGAAGGGGCGGAGTGGGAGAGCCTGAACGTCGCCAAGCGGCGGGCCATTCGCTGGCGCCTGATCGCCGCCGAGCAGGCCGGCGTGGGACTGCCCGACGCCGAACGTGCCCGCTTCAACGAGATCAGCCAGGAACTGTCGAAGATCTCGTCGGATTTCTCGAACCACGTCCTCGACGCGACCAAGGCGTACGAGCTGATCATCACCGATCCGGCCAAGACGGAGGGTTGGCCCGCCAGCTTCAAGGCGCTCGCCGCGCAGTCGTACGAGCAGGCGAAGAAAGAGAAAGCCACGCCCGAGGCCGGTCCCTGGCGGGTGACGCTCGACGGGCCGAGCTTCACCCCCTTTATGCAGCATCACCGCGACCGAGCGGATCGCGAGGCCCTCTACCGCGCGTTCATGACCCGCGCGTCATCGGGCGAGCTCGACAACACGCCTCTGATCGACCGGATCCTCTCGCTTCGCAAGGAGCAGGCCGCGCTGCTGGGATACAAGTCGTACGCGGAGTACTCGCTCTCGTCGAAGATGGCGAAGTCGCCGGATGCGGTCCAGAAGATGTTCGACGAACTCAGCCAGGCCGCGAAGCCCGCCGCGGCGAAGGATCTGGCCGAACTGAACGATCTGGCCGCGAAGAACGACGAAACGAATCCGCTGGCCCAGTGGGATATCGGCTTCTGGTCGGAACGGCTGCGCGAGTCGCGGTTCGAGTTCACCGACGAGCAGCTCCGCCCCTACTTTCCGCTGCCGCGCGTGCTGGAGGGACTCTTCACGCTGTCGGAGCGGCTCTTCGGCATCGCGATCGAGCGTGACGACGCCGCGGCGCCGCGGTGGCACGACGACGTCCAATACTTCCGCGTACGGAACGAATCGGGCGAGGAGATCGCCGGCTTCTACCTCGATCCCTACTCGCGTCCTGCCGACAAGCGGGGCGGGGCGTGGATGAACGAGTGCGTCAACCGCCGCATCCTCGAAGGCAAGCCGACGCTGCCGGTGGTCCATCTGGTCTGCAACGGTACGCCGCCGGTGGGCAGCACGCCCTCGCTGATGAGCTTCGGCGAAGTCGAAACCCTGTTCCACGAATTCGGCCACGGCCTGCAGGGGATGCTGACCGTCGTGGACGAAGCGGACGTCTCGGGCCTCTCCGGCATCGAGTGGGACGCCGTCGAGATCGCCAGCCAGTTCATGGAGAACTGGTGCCTGCACGAGCCGACGCTCCGCGGCATGACGAAGCACGTCGAGACGGGCGAGACCCTGCCGCACGAGCTGTTCGCCAAGCTCAAGGCGGCGAAGACCTTCCGCGCGGGCAGCATGTTCGCCCGGCAACTGATCTTCGGCCAGACCGATATGAAGCTGCACGGCGACTACGATCCCAAGACCGACGGCACGCCGTTCGAGGTCTTCCGCGGCATCAACGACAGCCTGAGCCCGCTCCCCTCGCTGCCGGACGATCGGTTCCTCTGTGCGTTCACGCACATCTTCGCGGGGGGCTACTCCGCCGGATATTACAGCTACAAGTGGTCGGAGGTGCTCAGCGCCGACGCCTTCTCCGCCTTCGAAGAAGCGGGGCTCGATAACGAGGCCGCGGTGCAGTCGTGGGGCCGCAAGATCCGCGACACGCTCTTCGCCCTCGGCGGCTCCGAAGACCCCCAGGTCGTCTACCGCGCCTTCCGCGGCCGGGATCCGTCGACGGAGGCGTTGCTGCGGCACAACGGATTGCTGAAGGCGTAGCGAGGCGATCGACGTCGCTCTTTCAGGCGAGCGGAGGGCGTCAGCCCTCCGAGGCTTCGTTCTGCTCATGCCTTCTTCGTAGGGTGGGTCTTGACCCACCTGACCTTCTCACTGTCCTCGACGAAGATCTGCGCTCGATCCTGCGCTATCGACGTGCAACGCAGCGCCTGCCGATGACTCGGCATCGAATCTTGTGTGAACGACAGGTGGGTCAAGACCCACCCTACGAAACTGAAGGTCGACGCGTAGCTCTTCGATCTGCCGACGAAGGCTCAGTCGCAGCACGCTCTCGCTTCGCTTAAAGTGAGGGACTTGGCTCCTATGACCTGGAGTTCGCCGATGTCCGTTTCCGACGAAGAGATCCGAAGGCTCGCTCCGCTCCTGAACGAAGAACTCTGGAGACAGAACGATCGGATACTGGTCGCGTTCCTGACCTCACTTTTCGTGGGAGCGCCGGCAGGCTTCCTGCTTTCGATGTGGGTCGCGATGGCGACAGGAATCGACAGTTCGATTCCGGCGCTGGCGCAACTGGCCATCTTCGTCGCGACTATTCTGGGCGCGATCTGCGGTTTCTGGTTCGCGAGAAGACTGCCGCTCGTCGCGATGGTCATCCTCATTGCGGTCCTCGCTGCATACGTTCAGCCCACAGTCGACTTTCTGTGGACGCGCCCTACGTCGCGGAGGACAGAAGTAACGAGCGTCCGTGCCGTCGAAGGAGCGCCTTTTCCTTCTAACTCAGCTACTCAGCCCTAGTCGCTCCACTTGAGACTGCGACGGCAAGCCCGCTCCCTCCGCTAGCTTCACCCGATACTTCGACTGCACCAGACCGCAGTCGTATGCCCGCGTGCTCTCATGCACGAGCGGCGTTTCGCTGATCATCGACCCGAACAGCGGAATGCCGTCGCCGAGCAGGATCGGAACCCGCGTGATCGTCAGGTCGTCGATCAGGCCCGCGGCGAAGAAGCTCTGAATCGTCTCGCCACCGTCGATGTACGCGCGACGCTTGCCCTCGGCAGCGAGTTTCGCGACAAGCTCCGCAGGCGACAGATCGCTGAGCATGACCGAGGCAGGGCAGCGTTCCGGAATTTCCTTCCACGTCCGGCTGAGAACGACGATCGGTTTGTCGCCGTAGTGCCACTGAGGAAGGTCGAACGCGAGCACGACTTCCAGCGTCTTACGTCCCATGATCAGGACGTCTACCGTCTCGAAGAACGCCTTGTAGCCGAAGTCCTCGCCGGGCGACGCCGGTCCGCTGCGGTAATCGAGCCAGTCGATCGATCCGTCGCACCGCGCGATGAACCCGTCCAGGCTCGTCCCGATGAAGACGGAGCAACGCATCGTGCGGGACCTCATCCTTTGCAGTGCGGGCGAAGCCGCAACCGTCGGGTCTGGCTCTTCTCGGGTGGCACTGGCTCCGCCAGTGTGCAGCGGGGACCGTGTCGACTCCGATGGTCGACTCGAACGAGGATTCTACACTGGCAAAGCCAGTGCCACCCGAAGGAGCAGATGACAAGTCAGGCCGGTCCGTCGAAGCGATAAGCGCTATGCCTCCGCGAACCGCATCGCGTGCTCGACCAGCAGGTCGACGTAGGCATGCACCGCGGATTCCTCGATCCACTCGTCCTTGGTGTGAGCCTGGGCGATCGAGCCGGGGCCCCAGACGACGGCGGGGATGCCGAGGCAGGAATAGGCCGGCGCGTCGGTGCCGAAGGGGACGCCGACCTTCGCGCTGGCGATGCCCGCGGAGTTCGTCGCGGCGAGGACCGTATCGGCGAGGAGCTCTCCTCCCGCCGCTTTCAGGCCGCGACTCGACATGACCGGCTCGCTGTGCGTGACGCCTTCCGCCAGCCCCCGAGCCTTCAGCCACTCGGCGACGTGGGCGATCGCCGCGGCGCCGTCTTCGTCGGGCGCCATGCGACGGTCGACGTCGATCGTGCAGAAGTCGGGCACCGTGTTGACGCTCACGCCGCCCGCGATCGTTCCGACCGAAAGCGTCGGACTGCCGAGCAGCGGCTCGTGACCGAGCGTGCCGACCACGGTCTTCGCGTATTCGTCGAGGCCAGCGAGGACGCGGCCCATGCGATAGATGGCGTTGTCGCCCTGGTCAGGCGAACTGGAATGGCAGGCCTTGCCCCGCGTCTCGATCCGCCAGCGGACGACTCCCTTGTGCGTGACGACGACCTGAAACTCCGTCGGCTCGGCGATGATCGCGGCGTCAGGCCGGGCCGGATAGATCTCGCCGCCGGTCAGCTTCCTGGCCGCGTCGGACGCGCCGCTGAAGCCGAACTCCTCGTTGACCGACAGCACGAGCGTCACGGTCGGTCGCTTGCCGGCGGGAACCTCGCGCAGGCGTTCGAGCGCGACCAGCATCGCGGCCATGGAGCCCTTCACGTCGCAGGCGCCGCGCCCGTAGAGGCGCCCGTTCTCGCGCAGGGCTTGGAAGGGAGGAACGACCATGCCGTCGATCGGCACGGTGTCCTGATGAACGTCCCACAGCAGCCAGCGACCTCCCTTGCCCGGCGGCGTCGCAGCCGGAAGCGTCACGAGCAGGTTCGACCGCTCGGGCTCGACCTCCTGCACGTCGATCTTGAAGGCGCCGCCGTTCAGGCGATCGAGCAGGAACGCGGTCAGGCGCCCTTCGAGCCAGATGTTTCCGTAGTCGCGACTCCCTGAGCCATCGACGGCGCGGCCCATCGGATTGACGCTGGGGATGCGCACCAGTTGCGTCAGCAGTTCGATCGGATCGTCGCTCACCCCGGCCTCCTGAAGAGCTGCGCTGCTCGCTCGCCTACGTCGCGGCGGCTATTCTAGCGAACGTGCTACGACGTCGGCGCCCTGTTCGTATGGCGGGTGTTTACCCACCTGTCGTGCTCACGAGTTTCAATGGGGAGTCGCTCGCGGCAAATCGCGATAAAAACCGAACGCAATGCTCGATCCGAGAACTCGACGAGGAGGACTCGCATGACGCCCGACGAAGTGAATAAAGAAGTCGCGCCCATGCGAGCCGAAGTCGTCAGGCACCTGATTCACTTCAACACTCGGCCGAACATGTACATTTTCGGAGTTGAGAAGAATGCGATAGTCGCCTACCTCCAAGGATATGTGAGCGGATCCGAGGGACAGTGCACGTTCCTTCACATGCTTGCCAGGCACATCGTCAAGAAGTACCGGATCAAATACGAGGCAGGCGGCTGGCCGCGTCAGATCGAGCTATACGGCAAACGTCATGCGATATCTTGGACCGAGGCCTATTTCTTATTGAGCTGCGAAGTGCTGAACGCTGCGCTTCGAAGCGCGAAGAATGTCGAATTGAACGAAGCGCCTGCTGCGGCAGTTCCGCCACGGCCTGCAACTTCAGATCCATGATTCAAGGCACCTTACGCGATGAGCGAAAGGTGGGCCAAGGCCCACCCTACGAGATGCGGCAATCTGATACGGCAGTCAAACTTCTCTTCTATGAAGAGGTATCTCTTGAAACTCGGGCTCATTAACTCCGCGTGGGTGCAGGCGGGCAAGCCGGTCGCGTTCGGCATTCGGCAGACGCGCGAGATCGGCTTCGACTCGATCGACCTCTTCGCCGATCCGCTCGACCTCGATCCGATCGAACGTAAGACGATCAAGCGCGAGTGCGACGCGCAGGGGCTGCCGATCGTTTCGATCTGCTGCGTGGCGACGGGCCTGATCGACCTCAACCGGAGCGTCCGGCGCTTTCATCGCGAGCGGGTCGAGAAGTACCTCGACCTGGCCTACGAGTACGACGCGCAAAACGTCCTCCTGGTGTTGGGCGAGTATATCTGGAACCAGGAGGTCATCCCGCCGGCGGAGCAGTGGCGCTGGGCGGTCGAAGAGTGCTGCGCGTTGGGCGATTACGCCGGAAGGCTGGGCGTCGCGATCGCGCTCGAACTGGAACCCTTTCCGCTGTCGCTGCTGAACTCCGTCGATGCGATGGTCCGCTTCCTCGACGACGCGGATCACGAGCAGGTGAGCGCGAATATCGACGTTTCGCACCTGGTTCTGGCTGGCGTCGGGCCGGAGGAACTGCGGCGGCTGCAGGGCAGGGCGATCCACGTCCACATCTCCGACTGCGACGGAAAGGTGCACGGCGATCTGCCGCCCGGACGGGGCGTCGTTCCGTTCGAGCCTTACCTTCAGGAGATCAAGGCCCTTAATATCGACGGCGCGATTTCGATCGAACTGGAATACTCGCCCGAGCCGGACAAGATCGTCGAGTGGGTTCGCGAAGCCTACGACGCCACCGATCGTCTGATGCGGACGATCGACCTGCGGAACTGACCGGAGACGGAGTTATGCACGGCCTGCTGAACCTGGCGCTCGCGATCGTTCTCCTCCAACCGGCGCCTCCCGTGGCTCCCCCGCCCGGCATCGCCCCGCCTCCGCCTCCGATCGCGCCGCCGAACGCCGAGCCGCTAACGGAGCAGCGCCTGCTCGCGATCGAGCGAAAGGTCGAGGCGATCCAGCGGGAATACTGGGACAACGCGATCCTGCTTGAACAGCATCTCGGCTCAGCGATCGAGCAGGCCGGCCGTCAGGTCGGACGTCCCGTCGAAATCTTCGCCCGCGTCGTGCGAGTCGACGACCAGCGGGTGCATGTCCGCTTCTTTCAGGACCTGGGCGAGATTCAGGGGCCGCTGGTCGAATTTCTCGACAAGCCGGACGGCGCCTACCTCGGCGGAACGCGACTCTCGCCCGCGCTGGTCGTCGGACCACCGACGCTGCCGCTGGAATTCGCCCGGTCGCTGCGACGGGGGGACATGCTGCGGATCCGCGGGCCGCTTATCTCGATCGAACTCTCGCCGCGACCCGAGCAGCGGTTGCGGGACGGAACGAGGCCGGAGCGGGCCGTGCGGGTCGTGATCGCCTCGCCGCGGATCGAGAGGATCCGGCAGGCGCCGCTGCCTGGCGTTCCGGCGCCGCTTCCGCCCGGGCCTGTTCCTCCGCCGCTGGTTCCGCGAGTGCCGGTTCCTCCTCCGCTTCCGCCCCTGCCTCCGCCTGGACCGCGGTGATTTTCTCACGGCGCCGTCGCTCGGCAGCCGCGGAGAGTCGATAAGCTAGGCGGAAGTTCGATCCGTCGCGACTTATCGTTTCCTCTTCGCCCCCTTTTTCGCCGAGACCGCAGCCATGTCGATGATCCCGGTCAACAACAAGCCCGCCCTCATCGGGTACTACCTCGGCTTCGCCGCGCTGATCCCGCTGTGCGGGTGCGCGTTCGCGATCCCCGCGATCATCCTGGGCGTCATCGGCCTGATCCAGGCCGGCAAGATCAACGGCGAGGGGAAGGTCCACGCGATCGTGGCGATCGTGCTGGGCGTCGGGTCGATGGTGGTCTACGGCCTCCTCAACCTGCTCGTCGTCATCGGGTCCGCCAACTCGTAGTTCGTCGCGACCCGAGTCGCGCGAAGCGACCGACTTCGTTCGGACTCGGCGGCGTCGTTAACTGTCGGACCGATCGTCCATCCGTTCGCCCGCCTCCGCGACGAACTTGTTCGAGATCAGCATCGGGCCGATCAGCAGCAGAGGCATGACGATCGGCCAGGGGAACTTGGCCGTCGCCAGCGCGATGTAGAAGAACGCCGGCAACGCCATCGCCAGAATCCAGAGCGCGGAGTTCAGAAGGAGACGACGGTTCTTCGCGGCGTTGACCATACGGCATGTCCCGGACGTTCGTCCAAGGCTTGAGGCGCTGGAGAGGATCGACGACGATCAGCATAGACGTCGCCCGCCCGATCGCATCGAAGAACGGCGATTTTTCTCCTAAGCTTGCCGGGAAGCCGGTCGCGATCTCACCTCTCTACCCGCGAGCCCGTTCGATGACCTTTCGCGTGACTGCCGAGATCGAAGCGGCGTTCGACCGCGACGGCTACTACCTCGCCCGCGGATTCCTGACGCCGGAAGAGACGGAGTTGTTGCAGAAGACGGTCCGCGCCGACGACCAGCGACTGGCGAACGCGATGGACATTCGCGACGCCTCGGGCAAGCGGACCGATCTCGCGCTCTGGAATCATCCGGGCGACGACCTGTACGGCATGATCGCCCGCTCCCGGCGGATGGTGTCCGCGGTCGAAACCCTGCTGGGGGGCGAGGTCTATCACTACCACTCCAAGCTGAGCGCCAAGCAGCCTCGCGAAGGGGGCGCGTGGGAGTGGCACCAGGACTACGGCTACTGGTACGCCAACTGCCTGTTCCCGGACATGCTCAGCGTCTTCGTGGCGGTCGACCGATGCGACCGGGAGAACGGCTGCCTGCAGGCGATCCGCGGCTCGCACAAACTAGGCCGCATCGATCATGTCCGGATCGGCAACCAGACCGGCGCCGACCCCGAGCGAGTAAAGCTGGCCCTCGATCGGCTGGAGCGGATCTATTGCGAGATGGATCCGGGAGACGCCTTCTTCTTCCACGGCAACACGCTGCACGCGTCGGATCAGAACCTGAGCGATCGTCCGCGATGGGGGCTGATCTACTGCTGGAACCGGGCGTCGAACGACCCGTTTCGCGAGCACCACCATCCGCAGTACACGCCGCTGTCGATCGTCGACGATGCGGCGATCCTCGCCTGCGGCGCTCGGACCGACAGCGCCTCGACGGCGTTCCATCGCAAGGAAACGGAACCCGAGATCGCGACGCCGGAGCAGGCGTGAAACTCGCGCGTGCTGAGCGGGGGGTGTGCCCCCCGAGCTTTAGGCGCAACGACTGATTCGGACTCGGGGGGTTCACACCCCCCGCTCAGCAAAGACCCGCTCGTAGCGTTCGCCGATGCGAGTCGTTACCGCCCCCGTCCACCGCCGGGAAAGCCCGGCGGTCCGCCGCCGCCGCCGCCGGGAGGACCTCCGCCGCCGCCGCGCTGGCTCTGCTGGCGAATGGCGTCGAAGAAGGCGCGACGCCGGGCGTCGTCGTCGTTGCTCGAACCGCGGTTCGAGTCGCCGCCGGAGGATGACGACGGGCGCGACGATCCGCCGGAGGAACCGCCCGCGCTATTCGTATCCGTGGTCGGACCCGAACTGGTGATGGTCGCCTGCTCGCCCAGGATCGACTCGAGCGAAGCCTGGATCGACGAGACGGCGGCGTGCCGCATGTGGACGACCTGCATCGTTTCGCTGGTCTCCGCCTGGGCCCCGGAATCGAGATCCTTGACCAGTCGTTCGACCTCCGAAAGCAACGGTTCCGGCGCTCGGATGATGAGCGAATTGCTCGCTTCGAGGATGCCGACCGTCATCTTCGGCGGAGCCGGCGCGGCCCCTCCGCCTCCGCCGCCAGCGCCCCCGCGACCTCCGCGTCCGCCGCCGCCGGCGATCGCGCGGATGAAGTCCTCAGGCGACGGCGCTCCGCCGCCTCCGCGACCTCCCGGGCCGCCTTGTCCGCCCTGTTCCATGCGATCGGCGAAGACCGCCTTGACCTGCTCAGCCACGGCGGGCGCCTGGAGGTTCTCGAGCTTGATCACGCGCGAAGAGCCGGCGGTGAGAATCTCCTCCGGGCTTCGCTCCCGATCGATGACCGTAAGCAGGTCCTCGATCAGTTCGAGGTCCATCGGGTTCGCCTGCACGAGCAGCGCGTTCAGTCGGTCGTTCGCGACGATCACGAACTCGCCCGAAGCGGTCGACGTACCGCTGTCGCCGAGCAGACCTCCGAGAAGGCCCCCTCCGACGTCCGCCATCGCCTGCGAAGCGATGTCGCCCAGCAGTCCGCCCGCCATGTCGCCGCCCGTATCGGTTTCACCGGTCAGCGCCTGCTCGAGAATCTGCTTGGCCGCGCTCGCCGTTTCGTGCTTCAGGTAAAAGACCGTCGTATGCGGACCGAGAGCGCTGTTCTGGGCGAACTGATTGAGGAACTGTTCGATTTCGTCCAGGACCCGCTGATCTTTCGACGCCACGACGATGCCGCTCGGCGTCACGCTGACGATTACCTCGGCAGGAGGGCCCTGTTCCGCGGGCGCTTCGGAGGCTGCGTCATTCGCCGCAGGCTCGTCGCCGCTGGGTTCATCGCCGGTGGGTTCATCCATCGCGGGATCATCGGCGTCGATCGAGTCGTCGGCGGGGATCGCCTCTTCCGAAGCGGGCTCTTCGAAGTTCTCGCCCAGCGGAGGAAGGTCGGCGTCGGACTCAGGCGAAGGCTGCGTCTCCTGCAGGCTCACGAACTGAACCGGCACGCCACGCGGCGAACGGTTGTCAGCCGAGCGATCGAACGAGGGGGTTCCCAGCGAGGCTTCCGGTTCCGAGGCGGCCGGACCGCCGGGAAGGGGCGCCGGGCGTACGGCCGGCGGGGGGGGAAGGTTCGGCGGGAAGCCGCCGGCGCCCGGAGCGGGAATCCGCGGCAGAGGGACGCCCAACTCTTCGAACACGCTTCGATCGACGCCCAGGTTCTGAAGTTGCTGAATCTGCTCCGGCGTCAGTTGCTCCGCCAGTTCGCGCGGAATCGTCAGGGCGCTGGCCCGTTCAGGACCGGCTTCGTTCGAGTTGCCCGGGCGAGGACCCGACGCCGCCGGATCGAAACCGGCCGGCGCTCGGCCGTTCGGTTCTCCGGTCGTGCCGTTCATCGCGGGCGAACCGTTGCCGGCGCCCGAGGCTCCGGCAGCAGGCGAGGACGCGGGAGCATAGGAGCGACGCTCTTCGATCGAGCCGCCCGGAAGGCGTTCGCTCGAGAGTTCCGAGGGCGTCACGACGCGGATGCGGTTCTCGCGAACGTTCGGCCAGACGGCCTGCAGGTCCGAGAGGGCTCGATGCGCCTGGCGATCCGTCAGCCCGGAGATGATGCGCATGTTGCCGCGATCGCTGGCGTACTCTCCGTCCGATTCGACTTCGCCCATCTTCTGAAGCAGTTGCTTGATCTGTGCGATCTGCGCCGCGTTGCCGCGCACGAACAGCATCGCGTTGAGCGTGTCGGCTACGACCACCGGCGCGTTCGACGCCATGGCCGGAGCGGCCGCCGGCTGACCGTTCGCCGCTGGAGCCGCCGGCGCCGACGTAGGCCGACCGCCGAAGAGCAGGTTGATGGCGTCCATCGCCCGCGTCGGTTCGACGATGCGAAGGTTGATCACCTCCACTTCGCGCGGGTCGCGATCCATCAGGCCGAGCGCCGACTTCACCGTTTCATGCTGGGCGGGGCGAGCGAGCAGGACGATCGAACCGTTCCCCTCGTTCAGCGCCAGACGTACGTCCGGGATGCCGGCGAGAAGCGTCTGCAACACCTTCAGCGTCAACTGCGGGTCGCCCGCGCCGACGGGATACGAATCGAAGTAAGGCGCTTCGGAAGTTCCCGCGCCGGCGCCGGCGACGTCCGGCACGTCGAGCGCCTCGACGATGCTCGTGAAGCGGTCGACCGCCTGCGGCGTTCCCGAAACCAGGAACTTCGTGCCCGAGGGATCGACGGCGATGCGCAGCGAATCATCCGGCGTCGCCGAAGCGCCTTCCGCGATGCCCAGCAGAGGGCGAATCGTCATCATCAGTTCATCGGCGATGCGGTGTTCCAGATCGACTGCGGAGAAACCGCCTCCCGCGCGAGCACCTTCCGCTTCGGCGAGGAACTCGCGAATGTCGAGCAGCTTGAGCCCCGTCGCGGTCACGATGATCTGACCCGACGAGGGGAGGCCGATGTAGGTCCCTTCCTGTCCGACGAGCGCGGCGACGACTTCGACCGCCTGCTCGATCGGAAGCGATCGGACCTTGAACGTGGTGCGGAGCAGTTCGTATCGCCCGCGATCGTCCAGGTCTTCCGGCGCGACCGTATCGATCAGCGTCGGCGGGATCGGATCCTGCAGGTTCACCAGAATCAGCATTCGACCCTTGAGGATCAGCCGATGTCCTTCGGTCTGCAGCAGACCGTTCAGGAGATCGAGCGTCTGCCCCAGCGAGTAGGGCTGGGGGTCGACGTAGTTCACCGTTCCCGCGGGCGGCGCGCCCATGTTCAGCGAGAGGCCCGCCCGGTCGGCCAGCCACTCGATGACGCTCGCCCAGGGCGTATCGCGAAAGGAGAGCTTCAACTGGACGTTCTCCAGCCGCTCGGCGACGTCGGTCGCGGGGCCGCTTCGGTCCGCATCGTCGGCCATCCGTTCGTCCGGCGTCGGGATCCGCGGCAGCCGAGCCGAACCCGATGCCGGGTTTCCGGTCGCGGGAGCATCCGCCGCGACGGCGGGCGCTCCGACGAAAGCTTCCCAGTCCTGACGCTGTTCGGGCGTCAGCGCGGCGAGCAGTTGCGTATCGAACGTAGCGCCGACCGCATCGCGTTCTGCCGCTGCCGCCTCGGCGACGGCCGTGGTCCGCTCCGCCACCAGCATTTCGACCTGCTGGCGCTGCTCTTCGGTCAACGCGAACTGCACCGACGTTTCCGCTTCGGCGAGGGCGCTCGGCCCCTTCCGACTGACGCGGATGCGATCGAATTCTTTCCGTTGCGTTTCGTCCAGCATTTCCCGCGCGAGCCGTTCCGATTCGGCGATGACAGGGGCGAGCTTGGCGTATTGTTCCGCCTCGGGCAGGTCGCGCAATTGCAGCGCGGTCTTGACCGCTTCGTTCTCCCGTTCCCGCAGCAGGTTGATCGCCTGCTCTTCCTGTTCGTCGCTCAGATTCAGGCGCTCTTTGACCTGCGCCTCGTCCAGAAGCGCGGCGTAACCGAGCAGGTCCGGGTCGGCCGCGTACGCGATCTGCAGCGCAATCGCCGGCAACAGGGCCGCGAGCGCCGCCGTGGCCGCGAATCTTCGGATCTTCGGAAACCCTGCCATCGGTAACCTTTACAAGCGCTGCCGGAACACGATCGATACGCGGATTAGGACGCCGCGGAGCGCCCGTCGCCCTCTGCGGCCGGGCCGCAGGCCTTAAACTCTAGGTCAGCGTACAGGTTGCGGCGTTTTCGCACCGTACCTCTTCGCCACGCGGCCCAATCGCCACGGTCGCCCAATTATTCAACGCCGTTACGACCGGTCGAGCGATTTCGTGCAACCGGGGGAACTTTCGCCGGCCGCTTCGCCTCCAAAACGCGGCGGCGCCGACGAATCGCGTCAGACCGGGCGTAGCGAAAGGAGGGGACAGATGCAGGGAGACGCTTTCGAACGACGGTCCCGTACCGTCGGGAACGCCCGCAAGGGCCGGCGAGGGGGGTACCAGCCGAACCCGCGTCAGGTTTCGCCGACTCTTCGGACAATGACGCCTCGAACGGTTCTCGCGACTGCAACGACGCTGACTGCGCTGCTGTTCGCCGTCGTCCTCGGCTGCAGCCGAACGCCTGCCGATCCGCAGGCTCGTTCGCTGCCGCCGCCGATCGTGGAGGAATCGTACGCGGTCGACGACCACAACCGTCCGCTTACGGAGGAGGAACTCGACGCCGCCTTCGCCCGCCTGCAATCGGACGAGGCCGCGTTCCTTGCCGAACTCGAGAAAGCTCCTCCCGTTCGCCAGGCGAGCCTGATCTTCATCCTGCAGCGGAATCCCTCCGTCGCCCGCGAACATCGCGACCTGCTCGAACGGCTCTGCACCTCCTCGCACGGCATCGTCCGCCGCGCCGCGCTGTTCGCGCTCGAAGCGGCGGAGGAAGAGCCCGCGCTTCCGTAGGTCAGGCCTCGCCTGACGACGCGGAGGAGCCTGCCGGCACAAGGAAGCCGTTTCGCAGGAGCCGATCGATCAGGGCGCCTTCTCGGCTTCCGCCGAAGCTTCCGAATCCCCCGTCGAGGCGGCGGGCGCTATCCACTTGTAGTCGCCATTGACGTTCAGTCGAACGTCGCACTTCGGATGTGCGGCGGCGAACCTTGCAGCCGCCGCTTCGGACACTCCCTCGTCCAGTATCAGGCGCTTCAGATTCGGAAGACGACCCAGCGACTCCAAGGCCGCGTCCGTGATCTGCGCCTCTTCGATGCCGAACTCCTCCAGAGTTTCCATGTCGGCCAGCGCCGCGATTCCTGCGTCCGTCACCTTCGGCGCCTGAAGATACAACTGCTCCAACTTGCTCGACTTCGCCAGCGAAGCGAGCCCAGCATCGGTGACGTTCGGAGACTGGAAGCGTAATCGCTCCAGCGTCGTCCTCTTCGCCAGCGATTCAAGGCCCGCGTCCGTCACGTGCTTTCCGTTGAAGTCGAGCCACGCCAGCGACTCCATCTCCGCGAGCGCAGCGAGATCCGCGTCGTCCATCGGCGCCTTCTCGGGATAGGCGAACGTCAGCGTCGTCAGCGAATCCAGATCGGACAATTCCCCGAAGACGCCCGCTTCGACTCCGGTGGGCTCGGCGAAGAACAGGACCTGCAAATGCTCTAGTTCGGAGATTGCCCGCAACCGCTTCCGCGTCAGGTAAGGTTCGTGGAGCGCGAGCTGCTCCAGGTTCCCCAAGGATCCGACGCCGAGAATCGCATCCAGGGCCTCGTCGTCGGGACTGCCCGAGAATGTGAGAATCTCGATCTGCTTGCGATTCGCGAGCCGCGAAAATCCTTCGCTGCCGATCCTCGTATCGTGCAGCGACAGTTCCTTGAGCGTCCGGCAACGACCCAGCGGCTCGATGGCGGCGTCGGTGAAGTTCGCCCCGTACAAACCGACCTTTTCCAGCTTCGACAGTCGCGTCAGTAACGAGATGTGTCGATCGTCGGCGCCGTCGTCCGATGAGAGGGTGACCCTCACCGGACGGGCGAAGAACCGCTCTCCCAGGAGCCAGTTCAGTTCGTACGGATCCGGCGGTGGAGGCGGCTGAGAGCTCCATGCCCCGTCTTCGTTGCGCTGGTGCTCGAACGCAATGCCAGCGCCCGCGCTGAGCAGCGTCTCCGTCGCCGCCGCTTCCTGTCGCAGGCGATAAAGCTCCCGCCCCGCGAGCGCGAGCGGTATCGATCCGACGACGCCGACGATCAGCAGCGTCCTCAGTCCGAACCGCGGCAGCAATATCCAGGACCGCGGCGACTTGCGTGCAGACCTGCTGTCGTGGGATTCCTCGGCTGAGTCGTCCATCGCTACGTTCCCGAGGCGTCGACACCTATTCGCGCGGAAGCCATCACAAAGGAATTTGCTTGCCGGCTTTCATTTTCACGTCGCCGCCGCCGCGAGGTCGATGAACGACGATGCATTCCGGTCGAGTCTCGGAGAATCGGCGAGCGGCTTCGAACGTGACGGGCTCGCTGACCGCGAGACGACGCAGCGACGCAGACTGCAGAAGAGCGGCGACGCCCGCGTCCGTCATCTGCGTGTGGATCGACCGGAGCTCGTGAAGGCAGGCGGCCTCCGCGAAACAGGCCGCGTCTTCGTCGGTGAAATCGCCCGAGATGATCTGCAGCTTTCTCAACCGCGGCAGCGTCGCGAGAGCGCCCACTCCGCCGTCGTCGCGAGTCTCGACGCCGATCAGACAGACGTCTTCGAGCGACTTGAGACTCGCAAGAATCTCCATCTCTTCGGCGCTGACCGGTACCGAGTAGAGGTAGAGCTCGCGCAGCCCTGTCATTCGTCCCATCGATGAGACGAGGCCGCGCGCATTGCCCGCCTCGATCGGACCGAGGGAGAACCAATTGAGCCGTTCGAGCCGTTCAGGACGCTCGATGCGGGCGAGTCCGGCGCCGGAGATGCTCGTCCGGCTGAGCGCGAGCTCGCGCAGGTTCGAGAAGCGATTGATTAGCGCGATGCTGGCGTCGGAATAACGCGGTCCTTCGAGATGGAGCGACTCCGCTTCCGGAAACGAAGTCGCCGCTCGCAGGGCAGCGTCCGCATCGACGCTTGCTCCACAGCGGTCGCGGAGATCGACTTTGCGAACGTAAAAGGCTTCCGTCAATCCGAAGGCGATCGCAAATCGCCCCTGGAGGGTCGATGCATGCCGTTCGACCTGAGAATCGAATTTCGATTCCGTTTCGCCTAAGAGTCCGTAGCTGGTTGCGGCGTCGGTCTCGACTGTTAGGTACGCCTCGGCGGCCCGCAAACGCTTGAGAGCCGCGTCGCGCTGGCGCTCGCGATAGAGATTCTTGCCGACGTAGCCGCACAGCAGCGAGAAGATCACGCCGGCGACGAACAACGTCCTCAGGCCGAACCGCGGCAGCAGCCGCCATGATCGCGGCTCCTTCCGTGCGGACTTTCTGAACTCGGACTGGTCGGCTGATACGTTCATCCGCGTGCAGTTCGGAAGCGAGCAACTTGGGGAGTCGTCGATTCTACGCCCGCGAACGCCACGGACGCGAACTACGCGTCGACCAGCTTCGGCGGCTCGACCGCGTCGACGGAGACATTCGGCGCGGCGTTGTCGTCGGCCGGGGGCGCGACCGCCTCTCCCTTCGGTCTCGCGTCGTCAAACCGTCCCAGCACGCGGGGCTGGAGCCAGCGCTTGGCGCGAAGGAGTTGGGCTTTCAGCGAGTAGGGAGGGAAGTGCGTCCGGCAGCCGATGGGGCAGGGGAGGGCGCCGAGCGTCCGCTTATAGCCGCCCGATCCGGGACCGAGGTCGATCGTCCGGTCGCCCGCGTCGAGAGCCCGTTCGATCGCCTGCACCGTCGCGACGGCGCCGGGAGCGTATTCCGAGAAGGCCGGATCGAACCCGTTCCGCAGGCCGAAGTACGACCCGTTCCAGGTGTAGCCGTACGCGAACGCGATCGGCTGGTCGCGGAGGTACACGAGATCGATCTGCACCGCTCCCGCCCGCGCGGCGGCGATATGAACGTCGCAAAGAAAGGGCGCGGTCGCCGGGGTGCAGAGCGTCACGCCCCGGTCAGGATCGGCCTGCCAGGAACGCTCGGCCACGGCGACGCATTCATCGTACAGATCCAGCCGCGGATCGTCTTCGCCGTAGGCGCTGCCGCGAGGGCGGTACGTGACGCGTCGGAAGCCGCCCGACTCGTCCGCCCGCTTTTCCATGCGGCGCAGGTGCGCGCGAAACTTGCGAGGCAGGCCGGCATGCCAGGCTTCGCCCGCGCTGCCAGCGCCGACGCTCGGCGAACGGAGCAGGAACGCCTCGTTCCACGTTCCGGCGACGCTCGGCAGGCCAGCCAGTTCCATCGCCTGCGCGGCCCGGTCGTCGTCGCCCCGTTCCGGATCGATCCACCGGAGTTCGACTAAGTCGAACGCGAAGCGGGAATCCGACCACGCCAGTTCTCGCGCGGCAGCCAGGCCGTATCGCAAACAAACCCCGGGCCGCGGACCGATGGGGCCGTAGAACGTCCCCCAGTCGTGCAGCGGATAAGTCAGCGTGCGAAGCGTGCCGGCTCGCGAGGATTCCCGTCGAATCGTCAGCGGCAGAAATCCGACGGGCGAGCGGCCTTCGTAGATCTTCTGCACGAAGATCCGTTCGTCGTCTCCGGCGTGGCGCCAGTAGGCGTCGAGCCAGTCGAGCGTCCGAAAGAACGTCGCGCCCGGCGTCTCCGCGAGGAGCGCGTTCCACGCGTGCGCGTCGCCGCGCAGCTCCTCAGGCGACCAGACGGTTTCGACGCGGAGCATGGATCGACGGCAGTCGGTTCGGGCGCAGGGATCTTCCTCTTCGCTGAATCTACGTCGGCATGCGTGACACGGCTGGCTCGTCCCGCCGTGCAGGACGCGGTTTTCCGCTTTAGCCGCGGCCCGAGAAGCGAGTCGTGGACCGCGCGACACCGATCGTTCCGCTCGTGACGGTCGTAACGCCGGAGCGACCTTCCTGAGCGGAGGGTGTCAACCCTCGGAGCGTGCCGCAGCGTGTAGGGGTCCAAGCCTCGGAGGGCTCACGCCCTCCGCTCAGAAACCGACTGTCGTTCCGAGACTACAATGCGGGCCGATCATCCGTCCGAATCCGTGAAGAGGGTCCGAAGCTTGAGCGTCAGCGCGTCCAGGGGAGGCGTCTGCCTGTTGTCAGGCTGCGCCGCGATCAACATGACGCTCGCGGCGCTCGGCTGGTTCTGGCAGGGCGGATACGTCGCTTCGGCGCTGCTCGACAAGATCGCGCGCTCCGGCACGCTCACGCTCGGATCGTGGAACTGGAACGCGGTCCACATCGTGTTGTGGGCGCTCTGGCTCTCCGGCTGGTTCGCCCTGCTGGCCGCGAGGTTCCAGGTCGCGAAGCTGAACGGCCCGCCCCTTCATCGGCAGGCGATGACGATCGCCGCCGCGGGGACGGCCGCGTCGCTCTTCTGGCTCGGATCGCTGATCGACGTCGGCCAGCATCTCTGGGCCCTCGATTCGGGAAGGATCCTTTCGACCGGCGTCTCGGCGGGGCTCGTCCGCTGGACCGCCGCGCCTCTCGCGGTCGGCGCCGCGGTCGCGATCTTCTACTGCGTCGTGATGCTGCGTTGGCGATCGGAAGCAGGCGACGCCCCCGCTGCTCCCGGGCGAGCGGGGGACGTGAGTCCCCCGAGTTCGACGGAGCTCGAATCGACCGACGCCCCTTCAAGCGACGTCGACGAAGAAGCGCTGCCTTCCCGCACCGTCGCCCGAAGTACCGCGAAGCCCCCTGCCGAGTCCGGAAACGCGCTCCGCACGTGGCAGGTCGGCATGGCCGCGCTATCGCTGGCAGGCTTCGGCCTGTTCTGGCAGTTCATCGCCTTCGGGCCGGCGGAGACGACCTGGTCGCTCGATCGCCTCTTCTCCGGTCCTGCTGCCGCAGGGTGGGCCGCGCTTTGCTTCCTGTCCCTGGCGCACGTCGCCCACATCGCTTCGGGAGCCCTGACGGTCTTCGATCGTCCGGACGTCGTCGCTTCGCTGTCTAAGACAAGCGAGGAGCGCGACGACGCTTCTTGCGAACCGTCAGACGGCGATCCCTGACTCACCGCGACGCTGCGGGGACGGCCTGCGTTCGAGCCTCGCGGAGGAACGCTTCGAGGCGCGAAGTCCAGAGCGCTTCGAGTTCCTTCGCTTTCTCCGGCTGCTCGGCAGCGAGATCGTGCTGCTCCGCCCGATCGGTCCGAAGGTCGTAGAGCGCCCACGGGTCGCCCTTCGCGGAAACCAGCTTCCAATCGCCGTGGCGAAGCGCGCGGTTGCCTTCGTGCAGCCACCAGATCGGCTCGCGTTCGAGCGCCGCGTCGCTCGCCAGCGCGGGGACGAGGCTCGTGCCGGGCCCGTCGGGAATCGGCGTCCCCTGCCAGTCGTTCGGACGCTCGATGCCGGCGACTTCGAGGATCGTGGGGACGATGTCGATCACGTGCGAAGGCGCATGCCGCAGCTCGCCCTTCGCGGCGATGCCGGCAGGCCAGTGCACGACCAGCGGCGTGCTGATGCCCCCTTCGTGCGTCCAGGTTTTGTGACGTCGGAAGGGCGTGTTCGAGGAGCTGGAGAACCCGGGGCCCAGGCAGAGATACGTGGCGGCGCTGCCCGGCTCCGCGGCGGGATCGTGTCCGCCGTCGCGAACCATCATCTCGGCGCTCGCTCCGTTGTCGGACGCGAAGAAGATGAGCGTATTCTCGGACTGACCCATCGCCTTGAGCTGGTCGAGAATCCTGCCGATCTCCTGATCCATACGGTCGACCATGGCCGCGTGAATGGCCATCTTCGTCGCCTGAAAGCGCTGTTGCGCGGGCGTCAGCTCGTCCCAGGGAAGCGGGCGGTCGATCTCGTCAGGGCCGAACTTCCTGACCTGATCGGGAAAGGGATAGGGCGGCCCGACCTCCTCTTCCAGCGCCGACAGCGGCGTATCGACGATGCCCATTTCCTGAAGCCGGGCGTGCCGCGCCGTTCGCAGCGCGTCCCACCCGGCGAGATAGGCGTCGCGATAACGTTCGATATCCTCCGGCAGCGCGTGCAGCGGAAAGTGCGGCGCGATGAAGGCGACGTAGTGGAAGAAGGGCCGGTCCGCGTGCTGTTCGGCATGCTCCCGCAGACAGTCGATCGCGTGATCGGCGATCGCCGTCGTGGCGTAGTAGCCCGACTCGTCAGCCGGCGGTTGAATCGGACGGTCGTCGAGCGCGTTCCCCTTGGCCGAGAAGAAGTTGCCGTGATTGTTGACGTTCATCGAACGGTCGAACCCGGCGGCGAGGACCGGGCCGTCGATGTGCCACTTGCCGCTGTGGTAACTGCGATAGCCGTGCGGCGCGAGGTAATCGGGAAGCAGTCGGGCCCAGGAGGGACGCGACTGTCTCGTTCCGCCCGGGATGCCGGGCAGCACGTCGCGACGGACCTGTTGTGCGTAGAAGCCCGAGAGCAGGCTCGCCCGCGTCGGCCAGCAGCGACCAGTGTTATAGAACTGCGTGAACCGCAGTCCGTTCGCCGCCAGCGAATCGAGATGCGGCGTCGCGATCTCGCTGCCGTAACAGCCCAGGTCGGAATATCCCAGGTCGTCGGCCAGGATGAAGACGACGTTCGGACGCTCCGCCGCGGATGCGGTCGCAGAAAGGGCGAGGAACGAGCAGGCGAAGCAGAGAGCGAGGAGAAATTTCATCGGCGAGCGGGGGAGACGAGAAGTCGTACGGCAGGAGGGCTCCCCATGACTTTAATCCCCACGCGCGACCGTCGCGACCGGTGAGCGAGTTCATCACGGCCCGCGGCTGCGATACTCCTGTAGAGGGCGGCAGCCTACTCGTTGGTCCGATCCATGAAACCGGCTCGACCGCTACGAACGAGGAGCGTCGGCCAGCAGGCTCAGAAGAAACTCTTTAGCCTGCACGTAGATGCCGGGGCGCTGGCTCTGGCGCGGGCCGGCGACGTTCAGGCGGCGAATCTTCAGCCGCCTGAGCCAGTCGCGCGTCGACGCAGCGTCGGGAAGCTCGCCCGTCGAAGGACCGAGGTCGACGGCGAGGCAGGGGCGTCCCTCGCGCAGGGCCAGGCGATAGGTCAGCTCGGTCCCGCCCGAAAGGGTTTCGCGAAACAGGACCAGCGTGGCGTCCGAATCGAGGACGTTTTGCCTGGTGCGAACGTCGTAACGGGGCGACTCGGTCTCGCGCAGCAGGTAACGCGAGGCGAGGCGTCCATCCTCGGCCCGCCGCCCCCGCGGGCACCATCCGTCATGCGGCAGGCCCAGCTCGATCGCCGCGTCGAGCGCCGCCCGGTCGACGCCCGTCTGCCCGCCGGAGATGACGACGAAGGGGCGCTGATCGGATTCCTGTTCGCGTTCCTGTTCCATGGAACGCGTATCGTCGCAGATCAGGGCCAGTCGCGGGATGCGTCGGGCGGAAGGTGCAGTTCGCCTTCGATCAGACACGGAGGGTCGGCGCTTCGGCACAAAGCGATGAACTCGGCCGCGCTGTCCGGCGGAGGCGCAGCGCCGCCCACGTATCCGAAGCGTCCGCTCACGACCTGACGAAGCCGCGCCATCGTCTGCTCGGGGCCGAGCGGCCATCCGCTGAACCCCGCGATCATCGCGCCGTCTGTCGTGAAGAACAGCATGGCGATCTGGTGACGTTCGCCGACTCTCACGGACCAGTACAGGGAATAGGGTTCATCGGCGTTCTCTAGCAGTCGCTGGATCAACGGCTCCGGCGTCCGGAATATCTCCCGAGGCTCATCTGAGAGATAGGGAAAGGCATACTCATCTGTGAGAGTCTCTCGGACAGGAGCGAACGTCGACAAGAATGCGTCGACCTGTTGAACCGAGCGCGCGTCGCACAGGACGTAAATGTCATCGTCGCTCATCCGTTCCCTATCCACACCGTCTTAGCGTTCGTGAATTCGCGCAGTCCGAAGTAGGAGAGTTCGCGGCCGTAGCCCGATCGCTTGACGCCGCCGAAGGGAAGACGGGGGTCGCTCTTCACGTTCTCGTTGACGAAGACCGCGCCGGCGTCGATGCGTCCCGCCAACGTCTCCGCCCGGTCGAGATCTCGCGTCCAGAGGCTCGCCCCCAGACCGAAGGGCGTCGCGTTCGCGAGGCCGACTGCCTCTTCGTCGCTGTCGAAAACCGTCACCGCCGCGACGGGGCCGAACGTCTCCTCGTCGAAGGCGGTCATGCCGGGAGTAACTTCGTCGAGCAGCGTGGGGCGATAGAACCACCCGGGCCGGTCGAGCCTCTCCCCGCCGACGACTAACTTCGCCCCTTCGGCGATCGACTTCGTCACCTGCTCGTGCAGATCGTCGCGGAGGTCTTCGCGGGCGAGCGGTCCGACCTGTCTCGATTCGTCGGTCGGGTCGCCGATGCGAAGCTCTTTCAGCGCGGCCGCGAAACGCTCGACGAATTCCCGATGCAGCGAGCGATGGACGAGGAAGCGCTTCGACGCGATGCAGCTTTGCCCCGCGTTGACCATGCGGCCCTTCACGGCGCCGGGGATCGCGAGGTCGAGGTCGGCATCGTCGAAAACGACGAAAGGATCCGAACCGCCCAGTTCCAGCACGCACTTCTTCAGATGCTTGCCCGCCTCCGACGCCACGGCGGCGCCCGCCTTCTCGCTGCCGGTGAGCGTGACCGCTTTCACGACGGGCGAGGCGATCACGTCGGCCGTGCGTTTCGTGTCGATCAGCAGCGTGCGGAAGACTCCGAACGGGACGTTCGCGGCCTGGAAGACCTCTTCGATCGCCAGAGCGACGCCGGTCACGTTCGACGCGTGCTTGAGCAGCAGCGGATTCCCGCCCGCGAGGATCGGCGCCGCGCAGCGGAAGACCTGCCAGTAGGGAAAGTTCCAGGGCATCACCGCGAGAACCGTCCCCAGCGGATCGAAGCGGACGAACGACTTCGCCGCCTCGGTTGTCGCCCCCTGGGGCGCCAGAGACTTCGGGAGTTCAGGCGTCAGATACTCCGCCGCCTGCTCGGCGTAATGCCGACAGACGAGCGCGCACTTTTCGACCTCCTGCCGGGACTCGACGATGGTCTTGCCCATTTCCGCCGTCGCCAGTTGGGCGAGCCGTTCCCTGCGATGATCGAGCAGGTCGGCGACGCGGGCGAGCGCCGCGCAGCGATCCTCGACGCTCGTCTCGCGCCAGACCGCTTCCGCCGACTGGGCCTGATCCAGCGTTTCGGCGAGGCGGCGCTCGTCGAACGGCTCGTACGTGCGGAGCGTCTGCCCGGTCGTCGGGTCGATCGAACGAAGCGTCGGCGGTTTCGCGGTTTCGGCGGACACGATGCGGCAAGCTCCCCAAGGAGGCGAAAGATTCGGGCAGTATAGGAGGCGGAAGCGTTAACCCCAGTCGTCGCCGCGTTGAACGGCGATTCGCGGGCGCTACCATGAAGCCACGCACGAACCGCGATGATGCAGACCTCGACTCAGGAACGCGACATGACCGGCGATCAACCCTTCGAGGAACGTATCTTAGGGGAGGTGACGGTCGTCACCTTTCGCGACCGTCGGCTGATCGATTCGCCCGGAGTCGAGTTGATGGGCGACGCGCTGATCGCGCTGGTCGAGTTGGGAGGCCGCAAGAACCTGCTGCTCGATTTCCGCGGAGTGGAATTCGTCAGCAGCGCCGTGCTGAACAAGCTCGTCAAGTTGCAGCGGATCCTCGTCAGCGAGGGCGGCAGCCTGAAGCTGGTTCACCTCGACGGCGAACTTCAACGCATCTTCGCGATGACCCATCTCGATCGCGCGTTCGAGATCCACGCCGACGTCGACCAGGGCCTCGCCGCGTTCCAGACGACGCAGCGCTAGCGGCGGTCCCGTCTTGTA
Organism: Lignipirellula cremea; assembly: GCF_056501455.1. NCBI lineage: Bacteria > Pseudomonadati > Planctomycetota > Planctomycetia > Pirellulales > Pirellulaceae > Lignipirellula > Lignipirellula cremea. The sequence goes on along the minus strand of NZ_CM151415.1, from coordinate 545,702 downwards.
GGTCAGGTGGAGCCGAATCGGCGGAGCAGCGCCGCGTGGAGTTCGCGACCGGCGGAGAGCAGGGCAGCGCGGGCTTCGTCGGGGGACCGCGAGGAGAGAAGCAGGGTCAGGACGGGTTCGCCCGGGCGGGAGATCGTTCCGGGTTGCGGCAGGTCGGCGAGCGTCACGCCGGGGAACTGCTGCTGAAACTCGCGCCAGGCCGGGAGATCGAACGCGAGATGCAGTTCGCTCTGCGCGTAGACGATGGCCTTGCCGATGACGACAGGACCAGCAGGCGTATGCCGGTCAGCGTGCGGTGAATCGGGCGAAGGTTTCGCGGCAGCCAAGGGCGCCGGCCCACGAAGAGACGGAGCCGGGGCGTACCCGCATGCCGCGGCATGGTCGGCGAAGAAAGAGCTTCCGCTCGCCCGTTCGAGCGTCTCCATCGACGCCGTATAACGCGGGTTGATCTCGATCGGAAGCCAGCGTCCGTCCGCGCGGCGAACGCCGTCGACGCCGAACAGGCCGCGAACGGGCGCGATCGCGGCGACCGCTCGTCCGAGCTTCGCGAAGAACGCCCGCTCCTCGTCGGCGATCGGCAGGGGCCCGACCGCGCCGGCGAACAGGAAACCGCTGGCGCCGAGTTCTTCCGCCCCGATGATCTGCCGGCAGGCGCCGAGGAACTCGACTCGATCGGCATACGCGACGAAGGCTGCGCTTTCGACCTCCCCCTCGATGAACTCCTGCAGGAAGCGCCGCTCGGCGGACGTGCTATCGGGCGCAACACGCTCCGCATCCATAGACTCGGCGAAGCGGACGTGTCCGCCGCCCGCGGCGATCGCGGATTTGGAGAGCCATCGAACTCCTCGCGTCAGGTCGACAGGGCCGGCGAGCGTTTCGGGAACGACGAACCCCGCGTCGCGCAGAGCCGCGGTCCAGACGAACGGATCGCGGAGAGAGGCGAGGGCGTCGGCTCCGGTTCCCCAGAGCGGCGCGACCTGAGCGAGACGGCGGACGAGCGCCGGCTTGTTCTCCCATCCGCCGCCGTACGACCAGGCCGCCGGTTTCGCCTCCGCGAGCAGGCGTCCGAATCCGTCCGCGTCGTCGGGCGAGCGGCGCGCCTGATCGCAGACCTCCATCAGATCGAGGTCGCAGTAATCGTCCACCGCCATCACGCGATAGCCGGCAGCGACCGCCGAGCGTGCGAAGGCGCGCACGCTCGGTCCGAAAAGCGCCACAAGCTTCGTCGAATCGGGATTCATGGGTTCCGGATGAGCGCGCCGCACGTGCGATCGTTCAAGTCGCCGCTGTTCGGCACGACCGGCGCGGCCGGAGCAGAGCGAATCGCGGAGGGACCTGTCGAGGACGCGGAACTGAACGCCGAAGTATCGCAGGGACGACCGGGCGCCGCTCGGTCAGTTCGCGGTTTCAGGGACGAGGCGATGACCATGTGGCGCAGCGTGGCAATGGCGATCGGCATCCTGGTGACGCTGGCCGGCGCGCAGTGCATGGTCGTCGAAAAAGTGCAGCTCATCATCCAGCGTCCGGCGGAGAGCGATTTCGTCGCTTCGCCGCTCGCGGCCATGCAGGGCGCGGTCTCGCGGCCCGAGGTGATCGAGATCCCCGAATGGGCCCCGTGGAGCCTGCTCTCCGTCGGCATCGTGATGCTGCTCTACACTGCGACGATGCCGAAGCAGGGGTGATCTCGGCGACTTCGTTCCGAGCGAAGTTCTGAGCCTCGGCGTTTCAGGTCTCCGTCGCTTCGCTTCCCGATAACGCGGCCCAGCGGCGGATGAGGCGGGCGCGGTGAATGCCGAGCGACTCGGCTGCCTTGGTCTTGTTGCCGCGGGCCTTCTTCATCGCCCGGCGCATCAGTTCGCGTTCGACCCGCTCGAGATAAGCGTCGAGATCGATGGGTTCCTCCGGAGGCGCCTCGCGGGCCTTCGCGTCGAACCAGCTTCGCGAATCGCGGGAGAAGTCTTTTCGCGACAGAGTGGCCCCGTCGCATCTGCTGCAGGCGTCGCGCAGGGCGTTCCACCACTCCTGCATGTCGCCCGGCCAGGCATAGGACCTGAGCCATTCGAGCGTGGCGTCGTCGGTCCGCCCGATCGCGGCGCCGGTCTCCACGTTCCACTGTTCGATCACGTACTGCGCAAGCAGGGCGAAGTCGCGCTTCCGCCGGACCAGCGGCACGGTCCTCAGCTCCGTCGGCGCCACGTAAGCGGCAAGCAGCGACCGGAAACTTCCCTGCCGCGCGAGATCGAGCGGCGAGACCTGAGCGGTCGAAAGAATTCGCACCTCGCGCTGCAATTCCGGAAGCGTCTGTTCCAGCGCCGACTGGCACGCGGGGTCCAGCTTGTCGATTTCCAGAAAGGCCAGACCGTCGGGCAACGGCCGCATGGACATCGCTTCGCGCAGCGAATCGAGCAGCGATTCCTCGTCCAGCAAGGCGCAGGCGAGGGGATAGACCGTCGCCGGTTCGCCTTCCAGTTCCACGGCCGCGATTCCGCGCACGAGTCGTTCGCGGAACGAGCCTTCGGGCCCCACGGCGCAGAGCGGCGAATTCGTCCGCGTGAGCGCCTCCGACCGTATCCGCAGCGCGACGACCTCCGGCAGCGAACCGAGCAGCGGCAGGTTCCATCCCACGGAGAGCCGGCTGCGAAACGCGCGAAGCGTGAGCGCCCGACCGCGGGCGGCGCTTTCCGGCTCGTCCGTTCGGACGACGAGCGCTTCCAGCGCCTGGTCGAAGGGGAGGTCGCTCTCATCGAGAAAGACCGCCGTGACGCTCGCTCCGGCGTCGTCCGTCAGGCGCAGCGTTCTGCCCGTGCGGAGGCGTTCGCCCTGCTCGGGATGTTCGCACCAGACCAACGTTTCGGCCTGCATCCGCGCGGCGGTCTCCGCAGAGATCGCGATCCCGCGAAGCGTCTTGTCGAGCGGACTCTCCTGCGAAGCCGCGGCCTCGTTCGAGGCTGCCGAGGGTTCCAGCGGATAAACGCCGTATCGGCAGGGTCGACCGACCGCGGCAGCGAGATCCTGGCCGATCCATTCCGCGAATGCGTCGTTGCCGTAGAGGAACGATCCTTCGCCATCGAGCGCATAGAAAGCCCTCGCCCCCTGGTACAGGAAGCGATGAAAGCGCCGCGGATCAAGTCGACCTGGGGTCATGGAGAGCGGAAGGGAGGTTATGTAGGGCTGGCGCCCTCGCCTGCCTCGCAGCGGATACCTGCTTCCCTGGCAGGCGAGGTAGCCAGCCCTACATAAGGAGGCTCGACCATTACCCTGCGAGAACACGCTTTCGGCGAACTTTGTCGGCAGGGCGAAATCGAACGGAAAATCGGGTCACGTCGCGAACGAAGCCTCGCCTCCCGAGGCGACATTCGCGACGCCGATCAAGAGCGAAGGCGAACGCTGCGCTTGCCGCGGGTCCGCGCCGACTGCATCATAACCGGGGGGCGACGTGCTCCCGACAGGACGAACTCCGCCGTTTCGTCGGCTGCAGCGAGTTCTCCCGCAGCCTGCCTTTCGCAACTTATCCGGTTCGCCGGCGTTGAGTTCTCCGGGCAATCGCTTTCGACGTTCAGGATACGACCGATGAAAACCCGGATCTTCTTCGCTGCCGCGGCGCTGTTCGCTGTTACCGCTGCCTGGTCGGCCGCGCCGGTCTTCGCCCAGATCGGGGGCGGCGACGATGACGGCGGCGGATCGGGGGGCGGTTCGGGCGGCGATGACGGAGGAGGAGGATCCGGGGGCAGCGGCGGCGGATCCGGGATCGGCTCCGGATCAGGAGGCGGCTCGGGGTCCGGTTCAGGATCGGGAAGCGATAGCGGAATCGGAACCGACGGCGGGTTCAGTCGCGAGAGTCGCGACCCTTCCGACTTCGTCGGCGCCGATTCGGAAGACAACCTCAGCGTCCGCGGCGGCGAAGCGGGCGCCGGCGGCGCCGGATCGGGTCAAGGACTGGGCGGCTTCTTCAACCAGCTCTTCGGTGGAGGAGCGGGGGGCGCCGGCCAGCAGCGCCAGCGGAATCAACCGTCCGGCGGCGTTCGCGTTCGCCTGACGCCTTCGATCGAGTACTTCGGCGCCGGAGAAGCGAATCCGCATGCGGTCCGGATGGCGGCCAGGCAGGCGGCGATCCTCCCCCGCTACAGCCAGAATCCGCATGTCGGTTCGATCGCCGGCGTTCAGATGGTAGTGGCCGACCGCGTGGCCGTGCTGACCGGGACGGTCGCGACCGAGCGTCAGAAGGAACTGGTGGCCGGCATGCTGATGCTGGAGCCGGGGATCTCTTCGGTCGACAACCAGTTGATCGTCGCGCCGACTAATCCCCTTGACGCCAGCGTGCGTGATTCCTCGTCCATGCGGGCGTTCTCCGCTGCGACTGACTGAACCGGCTAAGCGGCTTCTTCTCCGAAGCTTCGTCGGCGCCCTTCGCGGAGTTCGTTCCGACGGACGGAACGGCGCCCGCGTTCGCGGCGATCAAGCGGGCGAGCGATTCGCCGGAAGCGTCGCCGCCGTTCGACGCCTGCTTCGAATTCGCGCGGCGATCGAGCGCCGCCGCCTGGGCCAGGTCGAACTTCGCGCCGTTTGCCGCTCCGCCGGGCGAGAGCTGCCCGTTCATCTCGGCCTGCTGAAACGCCTCGAAGCGGTCGGAGAGGCTGCGGTTGGCCGCGGCGTTCGGCGTCGACTGCTTCATCGACATCGCCATCGACTTCGGCAGGTCGAACGTCGTCGTGGAGACGCCGGTCGCCAGCGGCAGGTCGCTTTCGAAGCCGACCTGCGTTGCGCCGGGCGTCGAGCGGGAAAGACTCGCCGGCAACTGGGTCGGACCGACCGTGACGTTCGTCTGCGGATCGTAGATGCTCAGACGGCGACGCGAGGAGGCGTCCTGGCCGGTCGACTCCGCCTCCTGATCGTAGCTGACCTGCGCGACGCCGCCCCCGATATTGACCTTCTCCACGCCTGCTTCGGGCTCCTTCCCCTTGAGCACGTTGAGCGACTGGGCGCCGATAACGACCTTTCCGTCGGACGCTTTCAGCGTGGGAAGCAGCGAGACGGAGACGGTCTGATCGCCCTCCTGGCTCCAGGGGAGCCAGATGTCGTAGCAATGGCCGAGCGCCGTCTTCTGATAGTTCTGTTCGAGCTCCTCCTTCGAGAAGACGAACTTGCGATCTGGATGCTTCGACGGGACCTGACGGTCCTTCTCCACGAAGGCGTAGACGACCAGTTCGCCCTCCGCTTTCACGGAATGCTTCTTGGCGTCGTAGAAGTAGATCCGTCCGCCGAATCCCCGCGTCGCCCCCGATACGCCGGCCTTCTTGAGGCTGGCGTCGGTCCACATCGCGACGAGTTGCGAGGGCGGTCCTTCGTCGTTGCCCGAGAGCTTCGACATCCACTCGAGGTCCGGCGCGCTGATCGTGGGGACCGCGGTGCAACCGACGAAGGGCAGGAGGGAGGCTGCCGTCGCCAACAGAATCGACGCCGTTCGCATGGCGAATTCCTTCTCTCGATCCGTGATCCGATGAATCATTTCTGAGCGGAGGGCGTCAGCCCTCCCAGCGATCGACGCGCAGAACAAACCCGGAGGGCTCTGGCCCTCCGCTTAGGGAGCTCTCGCCAGGGCCGCTTAGCGAATCTCGGCGTTCGACGAGGGCGTTCGCAGCGTCGGGTCGTAGGCCGAGCCGACGTACTGCGGAGGAAGCTTCTGCGGCGGTTCCATTCCGTTGGGAACGTACTGCCCGCCGTTCGGACCGCCCGGGCCGGGGTTTCCCGCGGCGCCGTAGCTGGCCGGCGCGACCCCGTTGGGAAGTCGCTGCGGCGGATACTGACCGGGCACGGGTTGTCCGTAGGGCGGACGCTGCATCTGACCGTACGGCTGCGAAGGCATTGGGGGAATCTGTCGCGGGCGGCTCGTCATCGGACCGTAGATCGACCGCGGGTCGGAAGGTTCCGGGCTGTCGAGCTTCGGCGGCGGATCGAGGACCTCGTCGGACGGTCCGCCCGTCGGGGGCAGTGAAGAGCCCGGACGCCCCGGAGCCGGCGTCGGAACGTTACGTCCCGAAGCAGGGGGAAACGGGTTTTGCTGCGGCGGAAGCGTTCCCTGCGGACCCGTCACTCCAGGCTGCAACAGCAGCGGAGCATCGGACGACGTTCCCGGCGGCAGCAGTACCGAGTCACCCCCCGGCGGCGTCACGTAGACCGGCGGCGGGTTAGGACCCGAGGCGGCAGGACCCTGCGAGTTATCGTTCGGCCCGCCCCGCGTGATGGTCTGCTGCTTGAAGAACGGATCGTCGCGGTAGGACTGCGGAATGCGGGAGAGGTTCGGATTCACCTGATCGAACGGCGTCGGCTTCGGCGCCACCGCGGGAACCTCGTAGGGATACATCCGCTGTCCGTGCAGACCGTTCGGAATGCCGCCGGGAGCCTGCATGCCAGGACCGCCGGGACCCATACCCGCCTGCGGTCCGCCTGGCATTCCTTGCGGTCCGCCCTGCATTCCCGACGGGTAGCCGCCTGCACCGGGGGGGAGACCTTCCATCCCGGGCGGAAGGCCGTCCATGCCGGGCTGATAACCTTCCATGCCAGGTTCGCACGCAGCCGCATCGAGCCGCTGGCGAATGACCGCCTCGAAGGCGGGATCGAGCGCCTGATCGCCCATCGGATCGCGTTGGGGATAGACGACCATCGGTTCGGCGCCGGTCCAGCCCATGCGGCTCTGCAGACCCGATTCTCCGATCAGTTCGACCACGTCGGCGATGCACCAGTTCATCCGCTCGGATTCCATGTCGCGGATAGCGTTGGCTTCTTCCTGACGGCTCACGATGTAAGGCGTCAGCACGATCATGAGTTCAGTCCGGTCGTTGTCTTCCTGGTCGTACCGGAACAGGCGTCCCAGCAGGGGAACGTCGGACAGGTAGGGAATCTTCCGCGAGACGATCGAGTTGCTCTTCGTGATGAGTCCCGAGATGACGATCGTCTGACCGCTCCGGGCGCTGACGACGGTCTCCGCGTTCGTCACGCTGTAGATCGGGCTGTTGACGGTCGTGCCGTCGTCGCCGACGAAGATCGGGATGCCCTGCGAAACGGGACCGACCGCGGACTTCTCGATGTTGACTTCCATCACGACCAGTCCGTCCGGGCTCGTCCGGGGGCGGACGCCCAGCAGGATGCCGATCTCGTCGAGTTCGGTGCTGCTCGTCACGCCGCCGCCCGTGTTCTGGGTGATGTTCGTGACGCGGGGAACGCGCTGACCGACCTGGACGAAGGCTTCCTGATTATCGAGCGTCATCACGCGCGGCTTGGAGAGCACCTGCAGGCGTTGCTGATCCTGAAGCGTCCGCAGAAGCAGGCTGATCGACTCGTTGCCGGCGCTGAGCACCAGGCCCGGATAGCCGGCGGACGCGCTGGTGGTCCCCAGCCCGAATCCGCTGACGCCGTTGCCGAGGAGCGGCTCGGTATCGTTGAACTGCCGCCCGGAGAGCGTGCCGCCCAGCGGATTGTTCAGCAGCAGCGAATCCTGGAGACCCAGCTCGATGCCGAACTCCTCGAACTCGTTCAGGTTCACTTCCGCGATCAGGACCTGGATCTCGACCATCGGCGGACGGCTGTCAAGCTGTTCGATCAGGGCCACGACGTCGTCGTAGAACCGCTCGGTGGCGCTGACGATCAGGCTGTTGGTAATCGGCTCGGGCACCACGATCAGTTGCCGCTCGACCTGCTGAATGACCGACAGCAGTCGCGGATCGTTCGTAAGCAGTTCCGAACGCTGCTCGATCCAGGTATTGATCGCCTCGGCGATTTCCTCGGCAGGCGCGTTCCGCAGGCGATAGACGGTCGTCGTCCTGGCTTCGTCGGTCGATTCGTCCAGGCGGATGAGGACCCGCTCGACGATCTCCAGGCTGCCGGGCGAACCCGACGCGATGATGCTGTTCGACCTCGCGTCGACCGCGAATCTCAGGGGGGCGACGGTCCCTTCCTGCTGACCCGAGGCGATCGCCGCCGCGGCGCCGAACTGGTTCAGTCCGCTCTGGCCGGTCTGTCCGAAGCCGCCGCCTCCGCCGCCGGCGGTCGAGCCGGTGCCGAAGAGCGTATCGAGCGTCGAGACGAGGCTTTCGGCGTCGCCGTTGATGATCGTGAAGACCTTCACCTGGGCCTCGACGTCCGGAAGTTGATCGAGGGCCGTGATGAGCGCTTCGATCAGGTCCATCGTTTCCGAAGGACCGGTGACGACGAGCGTGTTCGAGTTCGCGTCGGCGGTGACGCGGACGTTGAGCGTCAATCCCGAACGCAGCATCCGCGTGCCGTCCGGGCTGACCTGCAGGAAGCTCAGCATGCGGGTCGCCAGCAGCGCGGAGGTGTCGTTCGCCCCGCCCGTCGCGGCCTGGAGGGGTTGCTGCGTGATCGTCTGCTGGCCCCCCTGAGCGGGCGCGAACGACTGGCCGGCGCCGTTCAGTTGCCCGTTGAGCACGTTCTGGAGGATCGGCGCGAGGTTCGTCGCGATCGCGTTAGTCAACCGGAAGGTACGGGCCTCTTCGAGCGATCCCGCCTCGACCACGTCGATGCTGTCGAGCACCTGTGCGATCTCCTGCATGTCGCGCGGACCCGCCTGGACGATGACGCTGTTGCTGCGATAGTCCGGGACGATTCGCACGGTCACGCCCAGTCCGCCCCGCTCTTCGTAGAACGTCGTCAGGCGCCCCGACGCATCGACCGCGGACATGTGTTTCAGACGGAAGACGCGGAACGACGCCGCGGGGATCACCGGCTGGTCGAGCTGGTCGATCAGTTGCTTCACCACTTCGACGCTCTCGGCGCGACCGATCAGCAGGATCGCGTTCGGCTTGCCGAGCGGACGGATGACGACCTGGCCCTGACGGGGCGACAGAATCTGGTCGTAAACCTCGGTGATCAGCGTCGCGAGCGGTTCGCTGGAGACGTTCTCCAGAAGATGGACCTCGACCCGCGGCTGCGTCTCCTCGCTCAGACGATCGAGTTCCTGAATCAGCTTCGTGACGCGAGCGACGTCCGACGGATTGCCACGGATGATGATCACGTCGAGGCCTTCGACGAACTCGATCCGGACGGGGCCGATCGTGCCCGCATCGCCGCTCGCCTCGGCGAAGTTCTGGGCCGCATCGCCCGGCGTCATCGGACCGTCGGCGCCGAAGCGCGGGATGCCTCCGCCCGGCGCCGGTTGCGGCTGCGGCGGGGGAACGGCGTCCGACTGATTCTCTCCCGGCTGGGCCTGGGCGACGAAGCGCGTCTGCGGAGCGGTCCCCGTGGGAAGCGCCGCGGCGACGTCGCCGGCGCCGGCATAGCCGAGGAAGTTGACCGCCTGGCGGACCTGGACCGGGTCAGCCCGCTCGACGCGAAGCACCGTCGAGGCCTGCTGGTTCGAGGTGGCGACGTCGAGCCCCTGGACGACCTTCTCCCAGGCGGCGACCGCGGGAGCCGTCCCCTGGATCGAGACGGTTCCGCCGACATGATCGAGGATGATCCAGCCCGCGCTCCCCTGCGCGCCGCCCATCTTGATGACCGTCTTGCCCCCTTGCTCGTCGCGAGCGGTCGGCAGCGTCGTGCCCCACTGATCGCGGATCAGGCCCGCGAGCGCATCGATGGTGATGTGTTGCAGCCGAAGGGTCTTCCCTGCCATCTGCGTTCCGGGAGCCGCTACCGCCGAAGGAGCGGCGGGGCCGGCGACCGGAGGACGCATAGCTGCCGCGTTCCCTGCCGGGACGTTCTGTGCGACGGCGTTGGCGGGAGGATTCGCGCTCGCCTGCGGCATCGCGCCGGCAGGAACGAACTCGCCCTGATCCGGCGCCGTGTGCGCGGCGGGAACGTTGTACGCAGGCGGAAAGTCCATGCCGGGGGGCGTGGCGTCCGCCGGCGGCGCCAGCGTCGCGATCCGCTGCGCAAGCATCTGGTGGAATTCCGCGGGCGCGCTGACGAGAAGCTGGCTCGTGCGGGCGTCGACCGTGAAGCGAACGTCCTGACGACCCGCGACGAGCGATTCGACCAGCTCCACCGCTCGCGGCAGATCCTGCTGCGAAAGGGCGTAGGGAATGATCTTCGCCGCGGGGGGCGCTGCTCCGGCGGGGGGAGTGTTCGAGCCCTCCGCGGTCGCGGCGGCATCGGCTCCCGCCGGCGGCTGATCGAACTGCTTCAGCGTCTCGGCCAGGAACGTCTGGGCCGCGGCGCTTCCGCGAACGAGCAGCGTCCCCGTCGCGGGATCGACCGAAACTTCGACCGTCTCGGGAAGCCCGGCCGCCCGCTTGCGGAGCAGTTCGGCCGCCTCCTGGGGCGACTTATTTCGCACCGAGTAGGGACGGATGATCGGACCGGAGCCGCTTTGCGCCCAGGCCGTCGTTCCTTCGAGGAACGGTCCTGCTAGCGCTAGCGAAAGAAGACCGACGATCGCCGCTCGCAAAGGCGAAGTTCGCATGGCGTGGCCTGACGCGAGGAAAAACCTGACGCGGTTCCTGTTCGCCGCCGGAAAATCGGCGTCGGCGCGACGGCGCCTGCGACGGAACGAACCGCTCGTCAGCCCCTATCGTCCAGCCGTCAAACTCCCCCCAGTCGAACCTTGCGGAATTTTGCAGGATTCGGTCAATCCGGTCCCCGCGGCGACCGAAATCAAGTTCGCGAAAGTTCCGAGAAAAAGTTGCGGGAAAAACGGTCGAACAAGTTGGATTTGATCCCAATGCCCTGTACGATCGCAATTAGCGTCCTGGACGCTCTTATCTAGCGCCGAACGAGGCTTCGCGACCGTCGTCGTCGTTTCGCCTCTCCCCTTATCTTCTTTTCTCCTCCCCTCTCGCTCCCTCAGGAGGCACGCTCGTGCGCATTTCTCTCACGCGCCATCGAACGGCGTTCACGCTCGTGGAATTGCTGGTGGTCATCGCGATCATCGGCGTGCTGGTCGCGCTGCTGCTGCCCGCCGTCCAGGCGGCCCGCGAAGCAGCCAACCGGTCGTCCTGCTCGAACAATCTCAAGCAGCTCGGCATCGGGGCCCACAACCATTACGACACGTACAAGTACCTGCCGCTCGGCATGTACGACGACGACGGACGGAACTTCAACTGGCGGACGTTCATGATGCCGTTCGTCGAGCAGGGGCCGACCTACGACCTGTTCGTCACCAACGGCATGTACGTCCCGGCCAACAACGGCAGCGGCCCGAACATCGCTCCCCCGCCGCTCGCCGCGAATCAGAACATCGACACCTACAACACGACCGGACCGCCGCCGGTCTGCCACGACATCGACGGCGGTTCCGCCGGGCCGATCCGAACCGCCGCACAGACGGTGATTCCGATGTGGATCTGCCCCTCGGACGGACTTCCCCGCTTCGACGACAACCGCTACGGCAAGTCGAACTACTGCGCCAGCATCGGGCCGTCGGACGATCTGCCGACGACGAGCAGCACGCAGTTGACGAACATCTTCAACTGCGCCTCGTGGAAGGGTTCGTCGCAACAGGGCGCCTTCACTTACTCCAACGACAACAACACCAACTGGGCGACCCGTCTGGCCGACATGTTCGACGGCACGAGCAACACGATCATGATCGGCGAGGTCACGAACGGTAACGTCAACCGCGCCAATCAGGTCAACAGCGGGCAGTTCCCGATCTGGGCGTCGGGCAATAACGGAGCCGGTTGCAGCGGCATGAACGGCGGCGCCGGAACCTTCCGGTTCGTCGACCGGTTCTATCCGATCAACTCGGCGATCACGAACCCGACCGCCGGCGCCGGCGACCAGCCGCTGCCCGCCGACGCCTGCTTCGGCAGCAAGCACCCGGGCGGAAGCCAGTTCGTGATGGGCGACGGCAGCGTCCGATTCGTCGCCGAGACGGTCGACGTCCTCGCCTACCGTGCGGCCGGCACCCGGGGCGGCGGCGAGTCGCTGCAACTCCCGTAAGCTCGCGCCGGCTTAGCCGTTCGAGAGCGGCCGGAGCCTTCGCTCCTCGCCGCTCTCCGCAAACAGAAGCAGCCCGCGGATCTTTCTGCGGGCTGCTTTCATTGGCAGGCGCCTCTCGCTCCCGCATGGACGACGAAGGGACCTCCGCTCTCGCGATACTTCCGCGTACCGAACGAGGCGAGACGCCGATGGCGACTCGCCCTGGAGTTTTCGACGTTCAGAAACGTCGGACGTCGTGAGCGACGTCTGGTTACCGGCCCGCGCCCGGAGCGTTGGCTCCGGCGCCGGGAGCGCTCGGAGGAGCCGGAGCATCCGGGGTTCCGGCGCCCGGGTTCTGCGGTCCGGGGCCGCCGGGCGTGCGAGGAGCGCTGCCGGCGCCCGGACGATCCGGGTTAGCGCCCGCGCCCGGACGATCCGGATTAGCGCCCGCGCCCGGACGATCCGGGTTAGCGCGCGCGCCCGGACGATCCGGGTTGGAACCGGCGGCCGGACGGTCAGGGTTCGAGCCCGCGTTCGGACGATCCGGAGTCGGGTTCGCATCGGGACGATCCGGAGTATCGGTCGCGTCCGGACGATCAGGATTCGAGCCTCGCGGGCGATCCGGGTTCAGGTTACCGGCGTTCGATCCACGGCCCGGTCCACGGCCCGGTCCGCGATCGCCAGGACCGCGTCCGCGAATCGCGCCCGGTCCCACGTTGACGTTGATGCCCGCGTCGGTCCAGTACTGATTGACGCCGGTGTACCAGTTCGGCTGGCGGATGACCGTCACCCACTCGTTAGCCGCGAAGGTGGGGGCCGCCTTCAGGACGTCGACCGTCAGGGGCGTCCTGACGAGGATCGCTTCGTTCTCGTAATGGACGTGGACCGCGCTGAACGGCACGACCACGAACTGACCTTCCGGCGCTCCGCCGTACGAAAGGACGACGTACTGCACCTGGTTGGTCTGGGCATCCAGGACGAAGTCCTCGATGTCGGCGATGACGTCGCCGTTCTCGTTCTTCACCTGCTGGTTCAGCAGATCGGACGCCCGGTACGAGGCGCCGCTCTCCGAGTTGGCATCCGCCGAAATGGGGGGGTTGGTCCCGGCCGGCTGGGCGAACGTCGTGACGGGCAGCGCGGCGACAGCGCCGAGCGCCACAGCGAACGGCGCTGCTGCTGTGAATGCTCTCTTCAACATGAATCATCTCCCAAGTTGCGTTGCGAACATAAACTCGGCGTGCTGCGGCGTCGCCGACCTGGGGTTCATCGCATCGCAATCGGAGCGCCGTCGTCTCCTCGGGAAATTGCTGGTCGCAGCGCAAACGCCGGCACGAACGACTGATACGCTCGAAGAGTCTCGCCCGAATGAACGCCTGTCGCCCCCGCTCCTGGATCGAGAGCAGGCTGCTGACCGCGCCATGAACGCGAAACGGCCCGTGCGGATCGCACAGGCCGTGAAGGTTGCGGGGTCGCGATCTTGCGAGGAACTAGAACGCCTCGGGCTCGGTCGAGGAGACCGCCTCTTCGGCTTCCGTGAGGAACTGGCCCTGCGAGATCTGCAGGCGGCCCTGTTCGGTGCGCAGGACGGCGGTCCGGGCGCCGATCTCCTCGATCGTCGCGGTCACCGACCCGATCTCGAACTCGTCCCCGATTCGCAGGACGTGCATCTTCCCGGCGGTCCGATCGAACAGCCAGATCTCCGGCACGCCGTCGACGGTCAGAATGGCGTTGAACTGCGTATGTTTGGCGACGTCGAATTCCGGCTTGGGCGGCGGCGGTTCGGCGGCGATCTCCGCCGGACGCTCGACCACGGAGACGGAGATCGTTTTCGACGTCCGCTTCGACGGAAGCCCGTCGTCGGACGCGGTCACCCCGATCTCGAACGTGCCGACCTGCTTCGGCGACCAGCCGATGCGTGCGGTGCGGCTGACTGAATTCGTTTCGGAGCTTCGCCTAACGTCGCCCGGGACGATTTCGGCTCCCTCCGGCGCTCCCTCCGCGAGGGCGAAACCGATCTCGTCCATGTAGTCGTAGTCGGTCGCTTTGACCTCCAGATTCAGACGATCGCCCAGGAAGACCCGCGTCGACGACGGCGCGTCGAGCGTCAGCTCCTTATTCGCGAAGCCGAAGATGTTGCGATCGGAGATCGCCCTCTGATAGGCGTCGACTTCGGCGAAGGCCAGGCGCTCGCCGGTCTCGGTCGGAATCCTGGTCCCTTCGTTGGTGTCGATCCAGAGTCCCTCGATGGTCATCGTGATCTTGAGGTACCGCAGATCGGTCGTCGGCTGCAGCCGCAACATCTTCACACGTTGGAGCAAGTTGACGCGGTAGATCTCGTGCATAAAGTCGACGACCTGGGGCAGTCGGCCGAAGGCGACCACCGTGTACGTCACGCCGTTGCCGATTCCCTTGAGCAGCGGATCGGCGCCCGGATTCACGACGACCCGTTGCAGTCCCTTCTCGTCGGCGAGGCCGAGCAGCCAGTCCTTGTAGCGGGTCTTGGCCACTTCCAGATCGCCCGGCAGCGAGCGCTGTTCGAAACCGGCCAGATCGTCCCGCGCGGCAGTTCCCATCCGAACGCTGCGCGCGAGCTGTTCCTTCTGGTCGGTCAGTTTCTCGATCTCTTCGGCGCGCCAGGTGAAGATCCCGAGGAACCACCCGCCGACGAAGTACAGGACGAAGCCGCCGACCAGCAGGCCGACGGCGCCTCCGAGCATTCGTTCGCGTTGCGTCATCGCGAGGCTCCTGCACTGGAGGGAGTCGAAGCAGGGGCGTTCGAGTTTTTCAAGGATCCGGCCGCGGGCGGCGATGCCGCGGGCGGCGAATCTTCGTCAGGGTCTGCGGGGGAGGGGGAACTCTCGGCAGGAGCGGCGCCGTTCGATTCGCCGGCCTCTCCGTCGCCGAGCATCTCTTCGACGGCGTCGACCGGATCGTTCGCATCCCCTTCGATCAACTCGGTCGGCGAGCCGCCGATCTCCGGGTCGAGCGTCACTTCTTCCAGGTCTCCCTCGGTCGGTTCGCCTTCCGCGATGACGACCGGTCGAGCGCTCGGCGGCGGCTCCGATCCGTCGGCGGCAGCGTCCGGCACGCCGTCCTGACCGGGAGGAACCGGATCGGCGAGGCTGATCGTCGCGCTCGTGCGATAGGCGTAGCCGGGAAGGTTGTCGTCCGGCGCGGCGATGCCGGCGCCGACGGCACGCTGCTCGTCGCGGAGGCGATACTCCGCCATGCTGATCGTTTCCGCCTGGTCGACGACGAGTTCCATATTGATCGTGGCGCGACCTTCGTTGTCGACCGTGCTGCCCCACTCGCGCACGAGGGCCTTCTCCGCGGGCGGCATCCGTTCGCTCACGACGCGCAGTTCGTCGAGCCAGACGTAGTCGTCGTCGGCCCAGGCCTGAATCTCGTCAGTCCGGGCGATGACCTCCCGGGCCTTCTCTTCGAGCTGCGTCAGATCCTTGATGTCGGCCCGCAGCGCGGCGATCTCGGAATTGAGCGACGTCAGTCGCCACAGGAACCCGCCGACGAAGAGCAGCGCGACGGCTGCGGCGATGCCGCCGTAGACGAGCGTCCTTTGCGAGAACTTCGGCGGCTCGACGCGGCGCTTGGGATTCTGGAAGTCGATCGCGTGGATCTGCGCGCGATGCTCGCAGATCATGCCGACCAGGCCGGCGTAGGCCCCCGAGTCGTCGACCGGCGGCAGACCAGGCGCCTCGACGTCCTGCGCGTCGAACGGGTCGAGAACCTCGACCTCCATCGACAGAGTTTCGCGCAGATGGCGTGCGATCTCCCCGGATTCGCGCTGGGTCCCCCACAGCACCAGGCGATCGACGGCCTCGTCCGAATGACGGCTCGCGATCGCGAGCAGCGTTCGGCGGACTTCCAGCGCGAGGCCCGCATCGATCGATTCGCCCGGGATGCGAGTGTTGCGGACGAAGACGGGCCGCCCCTCGAGCATGGCGACGAGGTCGACCTGCTCCTGCGCCCGGCAGATCACGAGCGACTCGCCCGGGTGACGTCCGCAATAGGCGAGCAGCCGCGCGGCGCTGACCGTGCGGAGCGTCACCGTGCCGAGCTTCAGCCGCAGCGACTCGGCGAGCCCCTTGAGGCCGTCATAGACGTCGGAGGTGAGCGATGCGGCGAGAACGGTGATCTGCTGATCGCCGAAGTCGATCGGGACGAAGTCGACCTGCGAAGGGGAGGCGGTCGGGCTGAAGACCTGCGTCGCCTGCATCCGAACGAGCTCGGGCAGTTCGTCCTCCGGCACGAGCGGAACGTCGATCGTCCTGAGTTCGACGCCGGCCCGGCCCATCGCGACGAGGAGCTCGCCGCGGCGAATCCCGCGCTCCGCCAGCGCAGGGCCGAGCGTCGCCGCCAGACGCGGAAAGAACGTCGCCGGCAACGACGCCGCCGAATGCGATTCGCCCTCGACCTCAGGCAGAGGGAGCGCGAAGCGGTGGTCGATGATCAGCTTGCCGGTCGTCTGGCGAACGCACAGCACGCGAAGCGTTCTGCCGTCTCCTTCGACCGCGACCCAATGCGACATGCGATGCAGACTCCGAGCGTGCGAGCGGGCGCCCCGGCGTCGGCGGGGGCGCAGCGCAATTTCTACGACGATTCTACGTCGCGACTTGCGCCGCGACGCGGAAATGTTCGGGTCAGACCAGTCTCTCCGGTCGAAACGATTCTCGGGGGAGAAAGGCGTTTTTCAGGCGAGCGGTGGGTGCAAGCCCGCCGTGTCATTCCTGCGATGGTCGATCGGATCTCGAAACTGGCGCCAAGGCGGACGCGCGCCCCGAACAAACACGGAGGGCTTACACCCTCCGCTCGCCTGGGAGTTACGAAACCGTCATCACGGCGCCGGACCCGCGTCGACCTCAGCGCCGTCCGTCGGGATGCCGAGCGTCTCCAGGGAATAACCCCGGCCGAGGTGACTCAGATCGCGCCAAAACCGGACGACGGGGCGTTCTCCGCTGGCGTCGACGAGGATCTCGCAGCGGGAACTGGCCGTGCCGTCGAGGAAGTACCCCACGACCTGGGCCCGCATGACGTCTCCGCCCGCGCAGGTGAGCGGCATGAGCATCTTCATCTCGTCCAGCGAAACGAGGCCCTCGGTGTAGATCCAGGTCTCGTACGGATGGAGCGTGTTGAACTCTTTGAAGTCGGTCTCCGCGCGTAGAGCGAGAATTTCGTCGACCGCCTCGGGAGGCATGCCCGGGATCGCCGCCAGGACCCGGCGACTGGCCAGGTTGATGTTGATGCGGCCCGGGATCGTCTTCGCGGGGACGCTGGTCGCATGCTCCATCAGCTTATCGAGAAACCGCGGATCGGCAGGCGTTTCGAGCAGGTACTCTTCGCCGTCCTTGGTGATGGCCTTGGTCTTGGCCTCGATCAGGTCGAGCACCGACGTGATCTTCCCCTCCGGTTCGACGTCGAGATCGAGATCGAGCCGTCCCGACGGCGGCGGTTCCAGTTCGTCGTCGTCGACCGCGCCGCTTTGCCGGAAAGCGACGATGAACGTGATCTCGTCCGGCTTGAAATGCTCGGCCAGTTCCTCGGTCAGCTTAGCCAGGTCGTCCTGATTCAGATCGACCTTGGGATCGCCGACGGCGTCGCCGTTCTTCTCCGCTGAGTCGAGGGTCAGGTAGGGGAGCCAGCCGAACGCCGAAGAGGGATCGCCCGGATCGGCGCCCTCGCCGGTCGGAAGGTTCTCTTCGAACGGATCGATCTGGTAGTTGCGGTTGACGTCCTGCCCGAACAGAAGCTGCGGCGTGACGCCCTTCACGAGAAGCAGTTCCTCGACCGTCTCCAAGGGGCCGTTCTTCGCCCGGTAGGGAGGCGACAGGCCGAGGTAGTAATCGGACTCGCCGCCGAACGGGCGGACGTCCTCGTCGGAGTCGATGTAGTCCAGAATCGCGTCGGCGATGTCGGGCGTCATGCCGGGAAGCGCCGCGACGAGCGCATCGTTGATCTGCTGATCGTCGAAACCGAATTTGCCCGCCTCGGCGAACACGTTGAGGTTCACCCGCGCCGATTCGTCCTCCATGCCGTACCGCACGCCCGCGAAGTAGCCCTCCGGATCGAGCGCAGGAGCGACGACCGAGAAGGCCCCGATCTCCTCGGGCGCAAGGCCGGGGACGACCATCTTCGCCTGAAAGTACTCGGGATTGTCGTAGGTTCCCCCCTGGCTGCTGCGGAGTTCCCAGTCCTGCTCCAGGAAGGCCCGGACGTACTCCATGCCCGAGTGCGCGAGCGAATCGGACTGCGCCCGGCGGCTCATGCGCTGCGCGCCGTCATAGTGCGCGAGCATCATCTCGCTGAAGGCGTATCCGGCCAGCGAGATCAGCACGACGGCCACGAGGACGATGACCAGGATCATCGCCTTGCGGGGGCGCTTCGATTGGCGCGCGCAGGACACGCGGCGCGGGGAAGCTTTACGGTTCATCGTCGTCCGCCTCCTCCGCCGCCGCCCCCACCGGGACCGCCGCCGCCACGTCCGCCGCCTCCGCCTCCACCACCGCCGGGAGGTCCACCGCCCGGAGGTCCGACTTCGGGAGGAGGAGGAGGCGTACCGCCGCCCCCGCCGCCTGCGCCGCCGCCCGCTCCTCCGCCGCCGGCGCCGCCCCCGTCGTCGCCTCCGCCTGAATCATCGCCGCCCGCATCGTCGCCCGTGTCATCGACGGCGTCGGGAGCCGCCTCGTCGGCAGCCTCTTCTTCGTCTTCGTAAGCGGAGTTGTTCGCCGCCAGCGGGACCTGCACGACCAGCTTGTACGTTCGATCGAGTTCGTCCTCGGCAGACGCCACGGCGCCCGATTCGTCGAGTTCCGCCCGCATGCGAATCGTGACTTCGACCGCGCGGCAGAGCCCCTTATTCAGATCCGTGTCCCATTCGCTCAGCCAGGTCGTGCCGTCGAAGTATCGAAACTCCAGGTACTCGATCTCGGGGCAGAGGCTCTCGGCGTCGTCCGAATCGCTCGCGACGTCGCCCATCTCTTTCGCGTACGACGCGGCAGCGCGTCCGATTTCCCGCCGCATCAGGCCATACCGCGGCGCGACGCCGACTTCTTCCTGCGCGTCGGCGGGCGGCTCGATCAGGAAGTAGGTGACTGTCTTGACGTCGCTGGGACGCTGATAGATGCCGGACTCGGCGTCGTAGGAACCCTGATACTCGTCCAGCCGCGGGAGACGGCTGACGTCGACCTGCAGTTCGTTCGCGAAACCGTAGATGCCCGGCGGAGGACCCTGCGGCGCGGCCGCCGACTCTTCCGTCTCCTCCGTATCGTCGCCCATCGAGAAGCCGGCGCCGCCGCTTGCTCCTCCCGAGTCGCCGCCTCCGGAATCATCCCCGCCGCCGTCGTCACCGTCGCCTTCGCCGAGGCCGCCCAGATCGCCTCCGCCGAGAGATCCGAGATCGGCGAGCGAACCGAGGTCGCCCATCCCGGCAGCAAGCGATTCCAGCCCCGAGGTATCGGTCTTCTGTCGCGACAGACAGGCTTTCAGGTCGCCCGCGATGCGACCGAGCACGGCGTGGGCGAGTTGCACCTCCTCCACGCGGGCGCGGCGTTCCGAGAGCATGATCAGGTTCACCTGGATCGTGCCGACGACGATGCCCAGGATGATGACCGACAGCGCGAGCGCGAGAATGACCTCGAGCAACGTGAAGGCGGACCGGAGCGGGCTGGTTCGGCGTACCGATCCCGGGTCCGCCATGCTGCCGCGGATCGCGTCTCGGACCGACCTGTGTGCCATGGCTGGCTTGTCCAGCCGTGAATGCGGACGGACGCCTCGTGGAGACGCCGAGTCTGTCGAGCCGACGTAAAACAAAAGCTTCTCAGCGCGAACGGAATGGAGACCGAAGGGGACACGGCTGGACAAGCCAGCCATGGCACACGGAACTCTGCCCGACGCAAGACGCAATCGAGCGGAGGGCGTACGGCGGACGCTCATCGCAGGTCTCCTGATACGGAGCCGCTCGCCGGAGTGGAGCCGCCAGGCAGCGAGAGCCCGGATTCCGTGGTCGAGCCGGAATCGGTGGCGCTGGCGTCTTCGACCAGAGCGATATCGAGGAAGCCTTCCGCAGGCATCCAGCGATAGAGCTCGTAAGAGACGCCGTTTTCGCCTTCGACGACCTGCTGGACGAGGACCTTGACCGAAACCAGTCCCGCCGGCTCTTCGATCGAGGTCACCTCGACCGAGTACTGCCAGCCTTCGCGGCCTTCATAGTCAGTGAGACCCGTGGCCGACATCGGCGCGGCGCCGGAGGCGAGTTCGTTCATCTTCGATTCGGCGACGAGCTGCGCCATCGCCGTATCTTCCGCCGCCTCGGCCGCGCGGGTGCCGATGCTGACGAGCTGTGCCACGGCGCCCATCACGATCGCCAGAACCGCCAGCGCGAGCAGCACCTCGATCAGCGTCATGCCGGGACGGACAGGCAACGGATTTCTCCGTGGGCCATGTCCACGTCGCGAAGCAGCGTGGACATGCGGATCACGGCATCCGACGGGCAGGACTTCACGCGACTTTCGACATGAGATCGAAGCCGAGGATCGTGCGAACCAACGGCGAATTCCGAGTCCGCATAACATGCCCACGCTGCTGGCGCGACGTGGGCATGGCGCCCATGCGTTCGCCAGGCTGAGCGAACGAAGCTTTCGATCGACGCTCATCGTCCCGCTCCCTGCAGCGACTGCGGTTCGGAGACGGTGGCGAAGCCGGTCAGGCCGCGCATGGTGACGACGAGGCCGGCCCCTGCCGCATTGCCCAGCACGATCGAGGACTTGCTCGTCGTGCCGTCAGGATAGAAGTAGACCGGCGCCGCGCCGCCTGACGCGCCGGAACCTGAGCCCGATGCCTCCGCCGTTCCGAGCGTCCGCTCGTCCGCCGCCGTCTGCCCGCCGACGAAGAGCACGCCGTCTGGAAGGAACTCGGTCGCGGCGCCGAACGAGGGCTCGCCGCCGTCGAGCGATCCGCCGCCCAGGTAGATCTTGCGGGGAGTGCCCGTGACTACGCCGTCGGCGCTCATCGATTCGCCCTCCAGCACTTCGCCCTCCCAGACGGCGACGCCGAACTGGTTCGTGTCGGGCGCGTACTCCAGCAGGTGAATCTTGCCGGTCCGCATCGCCTCGACCCGGGTCTGGGCCAGGCGAGCGCGAAGGATATCGGCGCCCTGCGTGAGCGCCTGGCTCTCCATCACGTTCGCGATCGGAACCGAGACCATGGCCGCGAGCACGACCAGAATGGCGAGCACGACCAGCAGTTCGATCAGCGTCACGCCCGAACGGACCGCCGCGCCGCGAAAACGCGAAAGACTCCGCCTGACGACCGGCGCGCTGAGCGGCGCATAGCGATGGTCGAGATCGGCGAACATGGCGTTACGGCGTGCGAGCGAAGCGCGGCATCCTCCGCGGGGAGTCGAGAAAGTTGACTCGACGATAATTCGATTCTGAGCGGGGGACGACAGTCCCCCGAGGTCGTGATTAACGACGAATCGTCACGTCGAAGTCTCGGGGGACTGTCGTCCCCCGCTCAGGAACTCGCGAAACGCTTTAGACTTCCGACATGTTCGAGACGTCGTCCGCAGTGTTCGGTTCGCCGTCTTCGCCGACGGAGAAGATCTTGTACTGCCGCGGGCCGAGCAGTTCGTACTGGTACGGGTTGCCCCAGGGATCGGTCGGCAGGGTGCCGTTGGTGATGTAGGGCCCCTTCCACTTGTTCGGATTCTTCAGATCCGACGGAGGCGCGACGAGCGCGTTCAGCCCGACCGCCGTCGACGGATAGGTCCCGACGTCGAGCTTGTAGATGTCCATCGTGTTCTGCAGGCTCGAAACCTGACCCTTCGCCAGACGGTTGTTGGCGTTGCCCTGCACGTTGGCGATCGCCACGACCGACAGGCCGGCCAGGATCACGAGGATCGCCAGCACGAGCAGCACTTCGATCAGCGTGAAGCCGCGACGACGGCGAAGCGCAGCGCGGCGGGACCGGCGGGTGGAGGCGTTTTTCATACGGGCCGGGGCGACATGGGATGGGGCGAGGGTTCGCATAATCGGCATCGACTCCTGACGCGGGACCGCGACCTCGGTCGCAAGTCCGACTGCTTCTGAAAGTTCGGGCGGGCAGGGATTCGGCGCCCCGGTTTCGACGACGGGCGACCGACGGCGGGATCGCATCGCACGGGCTAACCGGCGCTCCGCGATAGATTCAACCTAGGATACGTGAAAAAGTCGCGTTCGTTTAGTCGCAATCAGTTCTGCGGAATCTGTCGACTGGATGGGCCGTCGGAGGTGCGGACGAGGCCGTACCGCCTTCCGGCGCCCCTGGATTCGCGTCCGATTCGCTTTTCTTGATTCTACGTCGCGAGTCTACAGACCTTCGCCCATTTTCATGATCGGGAGGAGCAGGGCGACCACGACCACCAGCACCACGCAGGCCAGGCCGAGCAGCATCAGCGGCTCCAGCATGCGAATCGCGAGTTCCAACTTGCGGAACGTGCGGAGCTCGAGGTTGTCGGAAATCTCGACCAGCACCGTCTCCAGGGCGTTGGACTCTTCCGCGACGGAAATCATTTCCACCACCATCGGCGGAAAGTGACCGCTCGCCCCCAATGGCTTCGCCAGCGAAGCGCCGGCGGTGACGTTTTCGCTCGCCTCGGCGATAGCGTCGGACAGGATCGAGTTGCCCGAGGCGGCGCGGGAGATTTCCAGCGAACGCAGGATCGGCACGCCGTTCTTCAGGAGCGTTCCCAGCACCCGGCAGAACCGGGCCACCGCGAGGCTCAGAAAGATGGGCCCGAAGACCGGGATCTTGATCTTGGCCCAGTCGATCGTCCGCTTGCCGCCCGGCGTCCGGGCCCAGAACCAGAACGCGGCGACGGCGCCCGCGATCGCGAGCAGGATCAGCGGAAACCAGGCGCGGAGCACGTCGCTGAACGACAGCAACAGATCGGTCGCCATCGGCAGTTCGCCCCGCTCCCGCATCCGTTCGAAGATCGTCGCGAAGTTGGGCACCATGAATATCAGCAGGCCGGTCACGACCACGATGCCGATCGACATGATCACGACCGGATAGGCCAGGGCGCCGATCGTGCGGCCCTTCAGGTCTTCCTGCTGTTCGATGAACTTGCTGACGCGGTCGAGACAGTCTTCGAGGAAGCCGCCCTCCGCGCCAGCGCGGATCATGTTGACGGTCATGTTGTTGAAGACCCGGGGATGCCGCGCGAACGCGTCGGCGATCCCTTCGCCCTCCTCGACCCGCTTATGGATGTCGGTGAGGGTCTCCTTGAGTCCCGGATTCGACGTCTGCTCCCGCATGACCGAGAGCGCGCGGAGCACCGGCACGCCGCTGCGCAGGAGCGACGAAAGCTGACCCAGCGTGGTCGCGACCAGTTGCCCGCCGACCCGTTTGCCGAACAGGCTGGAGAGTTGAACCTGCGTCGAGCCGGCCTTGGGAGTGACCGTGATCGGGAAGAGCGCGCGACCCGTCAGAACGCCGACCGCCTCGCGCTGCGACGGCGCGTCGATCGTGCCGGCGATCTTCTGACCCTTCAGGTCGCGAGCGATGTAAGCGAACTCGGGCATAGACCAACGCGAAATAGGAATTCTGTTCTGAGCGGGGGGTGTGAACCCCCCGAGTCCCCGTGAACGTTCGGCGGAAATCGCCAGCGTCGATCGAATGACGCGTCGAAACCTCGGGGGGTTTACACCCCCCGCTCAGAACGTGCCGTTTATTAACTACGTCGCTGCCGCGGCACGAATGCCGACGTCGCTCTTCGTGATGCGCATCACTTCGTCGACGGACGTCGTCCCCGCGAGCACGCGGGCCCAGCCGTCCATCCGAAGCGTCCGCATCCCGTTCTTCAACCCCAGCCGCTTGACCTCGAAGGTGCTGACGCGGTTGTGAACCAGTTCCCGCATCTCGTCGGTCGTGATCAGCAGTTCGTAGATACCCATCCGGCCCTTGTAGCCGACGTTGCGACAGATCCGGCAGCCGACCGGCTTGTAGAGCGTCGGGGTCGAACCGTCCGCCGGCCAGGGGAAGTCCGCGGCCAGTTCGTCCCGCGTCAGCGTGTAGGGCGCCTTGCATGCTGGACACAAGCGCCGCACCAGTCGCTGGGCCATGACGGCTTCGACCGTACTGCCGACGAGGAAGGGCTCCACGCCCATGTCGATCATACGGGTGTAGGCGCCGGCCGCGTCGTTGGTGTGAAGCGTGCTGAATACGAGGTGACCGGTGAGCGACGCCTGGATGGCGTTCTCCGCGGTCTCCAGATCGCGGATTTCGCCGACCAGCACGACGTCGGGGTCATGACGCAGGATGCTGCGCAGCGACGCGGCGAACGTCAAACCGATCCGGGGATGAACCTGGATCTGGTTGATCCCTTCGAGCTGGTACTCGACCGGGTCTTCGGTCGTGATGATCTTGACGTCTTCGTTGTTGATCTCTTTGAGCGCGCTGTACAGGGTGGTCGTCTTGCCGGAACCGGTCGGCCCCGTGACGAGGATGATCCCGTGCGGCAGGTTGATGAGCTGTTCGAAGGCGCCGAACAGTTCGGGGCTCATGCCGAGCTTCTTCAGGTCGAACTCCAGCGCCCCCTTGTCGAGAATACGCATGACCAGGCTTTCGCCGTGGATCATGGGGATGACCGACACGCGGACGTCGATCTCCCGACCCTTCACCTTGAGCTGCATGCGCCCGTCCTGGGGCAGACGCTTTTCCGCGATGTTGAGCCGGGCCATGATCTTCAGGCGACTGATGATCGCGGCCTGAAAGCGATGGATCTCGGGCGGCGTCGGCTGAAGGTGCAGCATGCCGTCGATGCGGTACCGCACGACGATGCCGGCGGCCTGCGATTCGATGTGAACGTCGCTCGCCCGGGCCTCGATCGCTTCCAGCAGGATCTCGTTGACCAGCTTGATGACGGAGGCTTCCTGCGCCTCGGCGGCCAGTTCGGAACCGTCGGATTCGATCTCGCTGAGAAGCTCGACCCCTTCTTCCTTGGCCGCCTGCTCCATCAGGGAGTCGATCGTGTCGCTGCCGACGCCGAGGTGGCGCCGGATGACCTTCGCGATCTCCGAACGGACGGCCAGGACCGGAATCACCTGCAGGCCGGTCGCCGCGCTCGCTTCGTCGAGCGGGTAGAGATCGAACGGATCGGCGGTCGCGACGTAGACCGTCTGCCCTTCCTGACGGATCGGCAGAAGCAGGCTCTTGTGGACGATTCGCTGCGGGAAGGTCTTCAGCAGCCTGGGATCGACCTCGACCTCGGTCAGGTCGATGAACTCCATCCCCGTTTCCTCGGCCAGCGCGCGCAGGGCGCACTCTTCGTCGAGGAAGCCTTCCCGGATCGCGTTCTGAAAGAGCGCGGTCGGATTGCGACTGCCGTTGCGACACTTGGCGATCTGGCTCTCGTCGAGCAGTTCGCGTCGCCTGAGGATTTCTTCGAGTCGCATGGGCGGGGGCTATGGGCGAGCGAGTTCGGCGATCTATTTCTTGGCGAGCGGGGGACGTGAGTCCCCCGAGTTCGTCGACCGAGCGAAGCTTCGGTCGAACGGCGTTCAGCGACGAGCGTAACTGCGATCGCGATCTGCGACCGAGAACCGGACTCGGGGGATTTACATCCCCGCTCGCCGGACACGCAACCCGACGGGCGCAATAGTTTAGGTCGCCGGACAAGTCCTTCGACGAAACAGGACCGGACGCGATCGCTTCCGACCGGCCGGTCCCTGATCGCTCGCACGGTTAACCGTTACGATCCGCAGAAGCACTACCCGCCGAACGGGCAGGACGCTTCAGCGAAGCTCGACGATTCCGTGGTCTAGAGTTCCGGCAGGGGCTCCGTGCTGCGCTGCGGGCCGCGATCGCCGCCGCCCGGACCTCGTCCGCCGCCGGGACCGCCCTGGCCGCGACCGCCGAAGCCGGCGCGAGCGGGGTCGAACTGGAACGGGTCGCCCATCAGTTCGGCGTACTTCGCCTTCTGCGTCGGGGTCAGCACGCTCAGGAGCTTCTCCTCAGCCGCCTTCGTGGCCTTCTGGACCTCGGCGCGGAGTTCTTCCTGGACTTTGGGGGCCATTTCCTTCATCTGGGTGAGCTGCTGCTCGGTCAGGCCGAGTTCCTCGGTCAGTTGCTCGTTCTGCATCAGGCCGCCCGTCTGGCCGGGGCGATTGGTCTGCATCTGGCGACCGATCTGCTTCAGCCGGGTGAGCTGCTCGGGCTTCAGGACCGTGCCGAGATCCTTTTCGAGCTTAGCCGTCTGCTCTTCGACCATTTCGCGGATCTTGGTGCGACCTTCTTCGCTGCGGAAGTCGAAGTCGCCGCCGCGGAACATTTCCCGCATGGCGTCGCGCTGGCCGTCGACGAGTTCCTCGACTTCGTCCGCTTGGGCGTCGTCGATCTTCAGCTCTTCCTTGATCTGCTCGTTCTGCAGTAGGAAGCCGATGTTGCCGCCGGGAGCTCCGCCGGGGCCGCCTCCGAAACCTCCGCCCGGCTGAGCGAGAGCCATTCCGGCCCAGAACAGGGACGTCGCGGCGGTCGATGCAATCAGAATTCGCTTCATGGGAGCCAGCCTCTCTCGAATCTTTCGGTCAGAAAGCGGGAAAAGTTCGATCGCGGGGGATCGGAGGAAACCGTCGCTAAACGCCGAACGCTCTTGGGGTTCCGTCCGCCGATTCCGTCGTTCGCGAACTCGCTGTGCGTTTAACGCCCGGAACCTGCGAAGGTTGCGGCGGTTTCCAAGAAGAGAGAAATCAGCGCCGCCCGTGGCAGTTACCCGGATCGGTGGCCGGCGTTCGCGAGAAAAACGGCTGCCGCAAGGGCTTCTCCGGCGTACGCTTAGAATGTTTTCCGCGTGCCGGAAACGCAGAGTCGCGGCTGAGTCGTCCGCTTTCGGAAGTCTAACCTATGACGGAACCCCGATTCGACTATTTTCTGCGGGGCGAAGCCATGCGC
Organism: Lignipirellula cremea; assembly: GCF_056501455.1. Lineage (NCBI taxonomy): Bacteria > Pseudomonadati > Planctomycetota > Planctomycetia > Pirellulales > Pirellulaceae > Lignipirellula > Lignipirellula cremea. Next base: position 518,888 of record NZ_CM151415.1, on the reverse strand, counting down.
GATGAATCGGCTGACGAACGACGGACGGGGCGCTTCGTCGCGCGGGCAGGCGTTTCGGCGGCCCTCTTGATGGCGGCGTTTCTGACCCTCCCCGCCGATACGTTCGCTCAGGGCTGGAATCCGGCGGACATGCTCCGTCGGGCCGACAAAAACGGCGACGGACGTCTCGAGGAGGGAGAAGTCGACGATCGCTTCAAAGGATTCCTCGAACGGGCCGCGAACGACGCCGGCATCCGCGGCGGATTCCCCTACGACGTGAACCGCATGGTCGAGGCCATGGATCGCGCGCGTCGCGAGCGAGAAGGCGATCGCGGACGAGGCGACGATAACGACAGGGACCGCGATCGGGATCGCGACCGGAATGAAACTCCGGAGGCGGAGCCGCTCGTGCCGGGGTTCGGAGAAACGACGGATCTTCCCGCGCCGCTCTCCTTCGGCGACGGATCGGTCTTCCTGACCAAGGAACAGGCGCAGGCCCAGTACGGCACGCGTCTGGTGAGCATGGTCGACCAGATGATGGAACGCTACGACCGCGACAAGAGCGGCGCCTTGGAGCAGCGGGAGTGGGCTGACGCCCGCTGGAGTTCCCCGCCGGAGCAGTCGGACCTGAACAAGGACGGCATCCTGACGCAGTCGGAACTCTACATGCGGCTGAAGGATCGCTACAGCGGCAACGAGGAAGAAGGTAACGGCGGTAACCAGAACCCGAACGGCGCCGCCCCGGCGACCGCTCAGACGCCGACGCCGGCGGTGCTGACCAACATTCAGGCAGGCGCAGCGCCCGGGGCGCAGCCAACCCCCCGTCGCGATCCGAACGACGGTGAATACGACGGCGGCGACCGGCGCCGTCGCGGCCGTGGGGACGAACAGGAACAGGGCGGACCGCCGCGAGGCCCCATCGTCGGCGGAGCGACGCCCGGCGGCGTGATGGTCGGGGGAGGAGCGATCGTCGGGGGAGGCCCCGCCGGCGCCATTCCTCCCCGCATCGGACCTCCGGGCGGACCCGCTGCACCGGGCAGTCGGAATCAGGACGACGAAGACGAGGATTACGACGACGAAGACGAAGAGGACCGCTCGGAAGCCGACGCCAACCGCGAACGGTACGTCCGGTTCGCGGACACGATGGTCCGCAACTTCGACAAGGACAAGAACGGCACGATCGAACGAGCCGAGTGGGCGACCATGACCGGCGATCCGGCCGCGGCGGACTACAACCGCGACGGGAAGCTCACCAAGGACGAACTGGTCCAGCGTCTGGCGGAGCGATACGGCGGCGGAGCTTCCGGCTCGACCGCGTCTACGCCCTCCCGGTCGACGACCTCGTCGCTCAACAGCAACCGCAGCGGCGTCTCCAGCAAGGATGCCTACGCCGCGTCGCGGACGTACGGCGAGCAGGGAACACGCCCCGCTTACCGGTTTCTGAAGCCGGTCGAACGACTACCGTCGGGCCTGCCCGACTGGTTCCTCGAGAAGGATAAGAACGCGGACGCCCAGGTCGGAATGTACGAGTTCGCGAGCGAGTGGAGCGAAGAGGAAGTCCAGAAGTTCCAGAAGCTGGACAAGAACTCCGACGGCTTCATCTCCGCCCGGGAAGTCCAGGCCGGCGAGAGCGGAGATCAGGCGACTGAGGAAGACCGCGACGACGAATAGCGCTGAATCGAAAAGGCGAGCGGAGGGTGTAAGCCCTCCGTGTCGAACCCGACAAGTTCGATCGGCGATTCGGAGTCTCTCGTCGTGACGAAAACACGGAGGGCTTACACCCTCCGCTCGCCAGGGAAGAGAACCTAATCGTGCTTCACCCGGCTCTGCGGGTCGTCGGGCAGGTGAAGCGAATCGACGTGGACATGCACGTCGGGCCTCGCGGCGAGAAACGTCCGCCAGGCATCGGCCGAGAAATCGGCGCCGTCGACGTAGAACGATTCCACCCGCGGCATGGCGGCGATCGTCTCCAGCGAAGCGTCCGTCAGCTTCGCGTCGATGACGTGCAGATGGGCCAGGGCAGGGGACTTCGCCAGCGCCGCGATCCCGGCGTCGGTCACGTTCGGCGAACGGAGTCGCAGCAGTTCCAGCTTCGGCAGCGTCGCCAGCGAGGCGAGTCCTTCGTCGCCCAGCGTCGCGGCGTCGAGGTTCAAATTCCGCAGCGTGTCGATTCGCGCGAGCGTCTCCGCGCCTGCATCGGTGACGGCCAGATCATGCAGGTGCAGAGTCTCCAGCGAAGGGAGCTGTTCCAGCAGGGCGAGATCGGCTTCGGTTCCCTCGAACGTGCCGATCGTGATCGTCTTGAGATTGGGTAGCGCGGCGATGCGCGCCAAGTCCTCCGCCGTGACCGGTTCGCCCACGACGGCGATGCGGTCGAGCGATCCGCGGCGCACGGCCTCTTCCTGGACGCCAAGACGGGGGCGAAGATCCGACGTCCTGGCCTCGCCCGTCAGCGGATCGATCGGCTGCTCGTCCCGGTCGACCGCCGCCCAGTAGGCGGCGATCGCCGCCGCGATGATCGCCGGCAGCAGCAGGGCCTGCAGCCAGCCGCGATGACGAGTTGCAGTCGGATGCGTCCCGACGCCCGTCCTAGTTCGTTCAGATTCCATCATCCGTTCGTCAATCGTGGAAGATTCGCCGGCGAGCGAACGATGTGTGCCATGGCTGGCTTGCCCAGCCGTGCAGACCCTCGAGAACGGCCTTACCTCTTCGAACGTTCCCTTACGAACGCTCCTGAAGCGCTTACGCCATGACTCGATGGACGGCTCATCCCGCGGCGCCCACACGGCTGGGCAAGCCAGCCATGGCACACTGGTCGATCAGTCGATCGAACCGGGTTCCCGCTCCGTTCTTCATCCGGGGTACCAGATCGTGCGGGGATCGTCGGGCGAGCGAACGTAGTCGAACGCCTCGTCCGCCATTCGACGATAGTCGTACGCCGGGCGCCAGCCGAGCAGGAACTTCGCCTTGGCGTTATCGAGCCACGTCGAACGGTGCGGCGTACGAATCTCGACCGGCGTCATGCCCCGCGTCACACGCAGATGCTCCGCCAGCGCTCCGTAGTCGACCGGTTCGTCCAGGCAGACGTTCATCGTCTGACCGCGGGCCGCGGGATGTTCGAGCGCGAGCACCAGGGCGCTCGCCAGATCGTCGACGTGAACGAAGTTTCGCAGCAGCGGTTTCCCCTCCGCGTCGAATGGCAGCGGAACCGCCCGCTCCTGTACGTACCGGTCGGCGATCGCCGGGCCGACCAGATCCCGCCACCGAGGCGCGCCGAAGACGTCCTCCCCGAACGATAGCTGGTAGCGGAAGTCGTCCTTCTCCATGATCCAGGGCGCCCTCAGGCAGACGCCGTCGAACCCGTACTGGATGCGGTACTGCTCCAGCGTGACCTCTTCCAGAACCTTCGACAGGGCGTAGCAGCCGGGATAGGCGGTGTGGCCCTGGGTCTCGGTGACCGGGATCGGATGGGCATAGTGAAAGTGTCCGACCGCCGCGTCGCCGCCGACGAGGACGAATCGCGCGAACAGCGGCGAGACGCGCAGTTCCTCCAGCAGCCAGAACAGGCCCTTCACCGTGACGTCGATCACCTCGTCCGGCGTCTCCTTGCAGGTCGCCAGGTGGACGACGTGCGTCGCGCCGCTCGCGATCCGGCGAACGAAATCCCGGTCGGCCAGCGATCCCTGCAGCGACTCGACCCGATCGGCGAACTCCGGCGCCCGGCGATGACCGGTCGCACGAATGCGCCAGTGGCTGAAGCGGCGATCGGCCAGCAGTCGACTGAGGAAATGACGGCCGACCTTTCCGGTCGCTCCGGTGACGAGAAGCAGCGGGGAGGAAGACATCGAAACTTTCCATAGTCTCGGAGAAGGGCCAGACTAAGATCGTTTCGCTTCCGCTCGCTTCGGTTCGCGACGCACGATAGACCCGATCTCCTCCCACCTTCCGCCGGTCGCGAAGTACGCCTTCAGCAGGACGTCGAGGCTGATGCCCGCGACCCCGCGCTCGATGCGGCTCATGCGAGATTGGGAAAAGCCGGTGCGATCCGCGAACTCCGCCTGCGTCTCTCCGCTTGCCGCCCTGCGCTCGCGCACCGCGTTCCCGACGTCGGCTCTCGCTTTGGCCAATTCGTATTGCTCGTCGGTCGCGTCCAGGAGGGTCTGAGGCGTTCCCACAGTGAAGCCCGCGGCTACCAGTCGCTTCTTCATTTCGCGATCCATCTCGCTATCCCTTTCGACTGCGCAGATAAGTTTTCAACCTCGCCTCGCACGCTTCGAGAACGCGACGGGGCGTCTTCTGCGACTTCTTCTCGAAGATCGCCAGCACGACGACTGCCGAAGTGTCCCGGTAGTAGATGATCCGGAAAGACTGACGAACCGCTCCGTCGCTGAACCGCAACTCGGCGACTCCGGATCCTATCGACCGCATCGGCTTCGCGATCGGCGGCGCGAAGCTGACTCCGAGCGACAGTTGCCGCAGGTATTCCAGAGCCTTCGCTCGACCCGCTTCCGAGAACGGCGGAACGGAAAACTCGTCACGTGTCGCATAGACGATCGGCAGAGTACGGTTTTCGTCCTTCGCCACCGCTTCACCTTATGCCGAATAACGCATAAAATCAACTTTGGATAGTTCGCGGCCGCGAAAGTCTTCCGATGCGGCGCCCATCGAGGCGATCCATGCTGACGTACGAAGGGAAACCTGTCGCTTGTCGCTTCTTAACAATCGCCGCTAGAATACCGACGCGGAGTCGATGCGCGAGGGGAGGGTCTCGTCATCCTCTCGGGACGCATTGCACGACGCTCCAAGAATTCCGCCAAGTTCGCCCCGTATCCGCCCCGCCGGCAGATCGTCCAGAACGCCTCATGAGCGAACTTTTTCACGAGTGCGGAATCGTCGCGGTCTATCACTACAACACCGCCTCGCCGAGTCAGATCCTCGGCGAAGAGCTGCCGCCGGGCGAGGCCAGTCGCCTGATCCCGCGGATGCTGCTCGATATCCAGAACCGCGGCCAGCTCGCCGCGGGGATGACGGCCTATCGCCCGACGCAGACGAACCTGCTGGCGACGCATAAGGATCTGGGCCCGGTCAGCGAAGCGTTTCGCATGTCGCACCAGGCCAAGTACGACGCGATCATGTCGTCCGTCGTCGGCCCCGCTGCGATCGGACACGTTCGCTACGCGACGTGCGGCAAGGACGACATCAACTACGCCCAGCCGTTCGTCCGCCCGCATCTCGAAAAACGGAAGTGGTTCAGTTTCGCCTTCAACGGGCAGCTGGCGAACTACATCGATCTCCGACAGGAAGTCCTGTCCACGGCGGAACATCATCTCGCGCTCGAGTCCGACACCGAGCTGGTGATGCACTACCTGAGCCAGCAGTTCTCCGGCGACCGTCGCCCGACGCTGTTCGAGGCGATGGCCGGCGCGGCCCAGCGGTTCGACGGCGCCTACTCGATCGTCTTCCTGAACGCGAACGGGGAGATGCTCGTCGCCCGCGACCCGCTGGGGATGAAGCCGCTCTGTTATGCCGACGACGGAAAGCTGTTCGCCGCGGCCAGCGAAAGCGTCGCGCTGTTGAATCTGGGCTTCTCGAAGGACGACATCCGCTTTCTCGGCGCAGGCGAAGCGATCGTCGTGACCGAGAAGGGGAAGACGATCGAGCGTTTCGCCCCGGCAGCCCGCACGGCCCACTGCTTCTTCGAGTGGGTCTACTTCGCCAACGTCGCCAGTTCGCTCGACAACCGCAGCGTCTACCAGTCGCGGTACGCCCTGGGCCTGGAACTGGCTCGGCTGGAACTGGAACGCCCGGACTCGGTGCCGATCGACGAGGACGTGATCGTCTGCCCCGTCCCGGATACCAGCAAGGCGGCGGCGGACGCGATGGCGTTCAAGCTCGGCGTGCCCTGCCGCGAAGGTTTGATGCGGAATCGCTACTCCGGGCGGACCTTCATCGAGGGGCCCGAGGGGCGGATCAAGAAGGTCAAAAGCAAGTACACGCCCCTGCGGGAGGTGTTGGAGGACAAGGTCGTCCTGCTGGTCGAGGATTCGATCGTTCGCTCGACGACGCTGTCGGTCCTGGTCGATCGCATCAAGGAGATCGGCCGCGCGCGGGAAGTGCATGTCCGCGTGGCGTGTCCCCCCATCGTGGCGCCGTGTTATTACGGCATCGACATGTCGCGGATCCGGGAACTGTTCGCCCCCCGATTTATGGAGGGGAACGAGATGACGCCCGAGATCGAGGCGGAAATGGCTCGCAAGCTGAACGCCGATTCGCTGCGGTATCTGCCGGTCGAATCGATCGCGCGGGCGATCGGGCTTCCCGGCCATTCGCTCTGCCAGGCCTGCATCACGGGACGCTATCCCACCTCGTGCGGTCAGGAACTGTACGAACTCGACCTGAACGCGAAGGACGATTCGCAATCGGCCGAGGACAAGCGCCTGTTCGAGGTCGAAGAGACCGAAGCCCCCCGCGAACTGCTCGAAGCGTCCGCGCCGAGGACGTGAATTTCGAGGTTCGCCAGCAGAGCGACTTTTGTAGGTCAGGCATTGCCTGACGGCTACTTCGGCACGCGTCGCCGCTCGTGTGCGCCGGAGATGGGCCACCAATCGAGCAAGACCGAGTCCGCTAACCAATAGCCGTCAGGCAGCGCCTGACCTACGCGGACCGTTCGCTACGACCCTTTCTTCCTCCGCTGTCGACGACTCGCGGCGCTCCGCGATCCGATGACGAAGAAGCTGGAATCCCGCTTCTTCTTCGCATCGGATCTGCCGTGTCACGCCTGCGCGATCGGATGCTCAAGACGGCGCCGAAGCAGTCCTTCGCGCTGGGCGAGTGGGTCTCCTCCTACCTGAATTACCTGCGGAACGAGCGCCAGCTATCGGTCCACTCGCTGGCTGCGTACGAGCGGGACGTGCGACGTTTCGACGGCTGGCTCTCTGGCAGGTCGCCTGCGCATTTGGTTCTGGCCGACCTGACCGATTATGTCGTCTGGCTGGGGGAACTGGGGCTCGCTCCGCCGAGCGTGGCGCGGCATGTCGTAGCGCTCCGCGGGTTCTTCCGCTACCTGCAACTGGAAGGCGTTCTGAAGGAGAACGTCGCCGAACTGATCGGCAGCCAGCGGCTGTGGGAGCGGATCCCGAAGGTTCTTTCGCCGCAGAAGGTGGAAGCCCTGCTCGCGGCGCCCGCCCCGTACGACAGCTTTCCGCTGCGCGACAAGGCGCTGCTCGAACTGATGTACGCGACGGGCTGCCGCGCGTCGGAGACGCAGTCGCTTCGCCTGGCGGACGTCCGGCTGGCGGAGGGCTACTGCAAGTGCCGCGGGAAGGGGAACAAGGAACGGATCGTTCCGCTCGGCCGCCGGGCGGTCGAGGCTCTGACGAAGTATCTCGACGAGGAGCGGCCCGTCCTCGCCCGGCGGAACGTCGATCCACCGTGGGTCTTTCTGTCGAAGAGCGGCGCCGAGCTGCGTCGCGAGGCGATCTGGGAGCTGATCAAGAAGTACGCCGTGCGCTCGGGCGTCCCGACCAACATCAGCCCCCACACGATGCGGCACAGTTTCGCGACGCATCTCCTGGCCGGCGGCGCCGACTTGCGGCAGGTGCAGGAGCTTCTCGGCCATTCCAACATCCGCACCACGCAGATCTACACCCACGTCGACCAGACCCGCCTGCAGAAGGTCCACGCGAAGTTTCATCCGCGGGCGTAGGTGCGCGGTCTTTTGCAGCGAAATCTGTGAACATGCGATCTTTGGGTAACCTGAGTCCCTCCAGAGCTGCCTGAACAATCCAAATCCTTGCATAAAACTCCGACCGGCACCCCTTGAATAACCCATAAAATCGTTAGAATCCGTGCCGCAGGTATGGGCGGACGGATTGGGATACCGCGTCGGACCGTCGCCGCGCCCTCCTGCACCCCACCAAGGTGCAACATGAAGCGTTTGTTAGCGGGGAGTCTTCTTTTCCTCGGATGCTGGGGAGGCTCTGCCTTCGCCCAGACCGCGACGATCGAAAACCTCGGGTTCATCGATCCTACGAATCAGACGACGAGCGCACGTACCGTCTCCGATAACGGCCTGGTCGTCTCCGGTGAGTCGCACACCAACACGCCAGCAGCGAGTCGTCGTCATATCTTTCGATATACGCCGCCCGGCCCGATCCAGAACCTGGGCGCGATCGATACGGTGTCGGCTTTCGTTTGGGCCTCGGGACGCGGACTTTCGGCGGATGGGTCGATTCTCGTCGGCTACTCGGAGATCAATGCCGCCTTCAACCAGCGCGGGTTCCGACGGGACTCGAGCGGCGTGCTCACGCCGCTGACGCCTGTTGTCGGCGCCGACAGTTGGGCGAACGCCGTAAGCGACGACGGATTCACGGTCGTCGGCGTCAGCGGCGCCGGCGCGGGGGTGACCTTCATGGACGGGTACAGCGCGGCGTCCCGTGCCACCCGCTGGCAAAACGGAACTCCGGTCAATCTGGGGACGATCTCGAACGTCCTGGGCTTGAGTTTCGCGACTGCGGTCTCGCAAGACGGCTCGGTCATCGTCGGACGCTCCTTCAACGGGGCTCAAAACCACGCCTGTCGATTTATCGTCGGCCAACCGGTTGCGGACCTCGGCACGATCCAGAACATCAACGGAGCCAGCCAGGCGAATGACGTGACGCCGAACGGCGCGATCATCGTCGGCAATTCGATCTCGTTGGGGGCCTTGACGCACGCCGCCATTTTCCCGGGACCGGGAGGTCCGGCGACCGATCTCGGAACGGTAGACAACGTCGTCGGAGCGAGTTCCGCGAACTGCGTCAATAGCGACGGCACCGTCATCGGGGGTTTGTCGGTGAACAACGCCCGTCCCGGCGGGAACGCGGCGCTCTGGATCAATAACCAGCCCCGCCAGTTGTGGCATTTGCTGACGGCGGACTACGGAGTCACCCCCACGGGTTGGAATGACTTCGACGAGATTACCGACGTCTCCGCCAATGGGAGCGTTCTGGTGGGCCGCGGCACCTTGACCGGCGGCCTGGAGGGCAGCTTCCGCATCGTCCTCACGCCGAACACTCCGCCGACGGTTTCGCCGCTGACGGCGACGACCGTCGAGTGCAACGGAACGCAGAACCTCGTCACGCTTCAGACGACCGTGAGCGATCCGAACGCAGGCGATTCGCTGCAGGTCTCCTGGTTCGTCAACGGGACGAATCAACAGACGTCCACGGCCGCTCCCGGCTCGACGGTGCCCTTCACGTTCAACTACCCGGACGGGGCCAGTACGGTCACCGTCTCGGTCACCGACAACAAGTCGGCGCCCGTCACTTCGTCGACGACCGTCACCGTCGTCGATACGAAGAGCCCCATCGTCATCGTCGCCGCGGAACTGACGCGTCGAGTCGACCGTGGCGAAATCTTCGCGACCATTGCCCTGAATACGCCGAGCGTTACCGACGTCTGCGATCCGAGCCCGGTCGTCACTAACAACGCTCCCGCCAACAATCGCTACCCGATCGGAACGACGAACGTCGTCTGGACCGTCAAGGACAAGGCAGGCAACGTCGCAACCGCGACGCAGAAGATCATCGTCGAAAATCGCGCTCCGTCGGCGAACGCGGGGGCGAACATCGTCCGCGCATCGAAGAAGAAGCGAACGACCGTCCAACTGAACGGAAGCCGTTCGCGAGATCCGGACAAGCACAACCTGACTTACCAATGGAGCGCTGCGAAGACGAAGATCGCCGATCCGACGTCGGTCCGCACCAGCGGCAGATTCAAGCTCGGCGTCACCCGCGTCACGCTGACGGTCACCGACGAAGGGGGCGCCAAGTCGAGCGACACGATGATCGTCCGCATCAAGAAGGCGCGCACGGCGCGAACGAGCGCCTCGCAGGCGGACAGCGCGATCCGCACCGCCTACGCAAACGCTGCCTCCAGCGGCGGGGCAGGCGCACAGGCGGCGACCGCGGCTTACTTCCTCGGCGCGCTCGCCGGCGACGACGTCAACGTGAACGGCGACGCTTCGACCAGCGACCAACTCGATTACGCGGCTCTGCGGATTCAGCAGTCAAATCTGTCGGCTCTCGCGGCGTCACAGGCTTACGAGTCGTATCTCGCCGGCGCTGACGAGAACGCTCTCGTCGCCAGCCTGTACGCTTCCTACGCCGCCGCGGCCGCGCAGTGCGACCTCGCTTCGGAAGAGACCATCGACGTCCTCGTGAGCGAGATCGTCAAGGAGTAGCCAGCCAGTCCTCTTTTCGAGGATCTGCTTCAAGAGAAGGCCCCTGCGTCCGACGCGGGGGCCTTTTTTCATGCGAATTCGCCGATAGTCGGTCAGCGAATGGTTGATGCTTACCAGGATCAAGCTCTACTTCCTTACTCCTGCAACTCGGGATGGAGCGCTCGGAGATGAAGTCACCGCGGCTCGTGCCTCGGCGATGCTGACACCATGTAGATGTCCCGATCAGGCTCGCAAAAGTTCCGAACCCGCTCCGCATTTTCACCAAATTAACACCCGCCCATCCAAATCCCTATTTTCATTAAAACTTGCCTATACATCCGCTGGATTTTTTCTTTGCGGGAGTAGAATCGCCGCCCCACGGGATGCGCGATGCCCCGAGCCAGGCAACTTAGCCTTCCTCGGCGCCCTTCTCGGAATCTCATCGTCGCGCGTCCTCCTTTGACGGAGCGGCTCCATGAAACGATGGCATGCGGCGGCGGTGTTGATGCTGGGGTGCGCTGGCGCCTCGGCCTTCGCCCAGACGGGGCAGATCGAGAGTCTCGGGCACCTTCTGCCGGGAACTCCGATCTCCAACGCCTTCGGAGTCTCGCCCGACGGGCAGTCTGTCACGGGCCAGTCCCGGACGACCAACAATCGCAACCACGTCTTCCTCTGGACGCCGCCCGGTCCGATGCAGGACCTGGGCGCGTTCATCGGCCAGCCGTTCGTGAACATCGATGCGGTCGGCAATGACATCTCCGCCAACGGCGTGATCGTCGGCAGTTCCGAATCGCAGGTCGCCGGTCCGCCGCAACGGGCGTTCCGCAAGGTCGGAGCGGGTGCGATCGTGTTGCTCCCGACGCTCCCCGGCATTCCCGCCGCAGGTACGTCGGTAGCGAACGGCGTCTCCGCGGATGGAAACATCGTCGTCGGACAGTCCAATACCGCGGTCGCAGCACAGACCCGCGGATTCATCTTCAACGCGGGGACGAACCAGACGCTGCCTTTGGGAACGATCGTTCCCAATACGGGCAACAGCGCGGCGAACGCAGTGTCCGCGAGCGGCGCCGTGATCGTGGGACAATCCAGCTTCGGCGCGTTCACTCGAGCCTGCACGTTCACGGTCGGCGGAAACGCGACGGACCTGGGCCTGATCGGCGGCCAGGCAAGCGGCAATTCGCTGGCCCGCGACGTCAACGCCGCGGGAACGATCGTCGTCGGCGACAGCTCGATTCCCGGCGTCGCGCAACGTGCGATGTTCTGGACCCAGGCGGGGGGCATGATCGATCTGGGAGCGATCGGCAACGTGGCCGCCAACGCGAGCGCCGCCACCGCCGTCTCAAACGACGGGTCCATGGTCGTCGGCGCCTCGATCAATCCGGGCTTCGGCGGACAGGCTGCGATCTGGCGAAACGGACCCGGGTCGGGCGAGTCGCTGCTGAGCTACCTGCAAAGCCTCGGCGCGAACATCACGGGCTGGACCACGCTCGACGTTTGTTTCGACGTTTCCGATAACGGCAGGTACATCGTCGGGCAGGGAACCTTCAACGGAGCTCAAACGGCCTTCCGCGTCACCATCACGCCGAACACCCCGCCGACGGTGACGACGCCCGCGCCGGTCTCCGTCGAGTGCAACGGGGCCGTGAATTCGGTCACGCTGAACGCGACCGTTAACGATCCTGACCCCGGCGAACTGCTGACGGTGCAGTGGAGCGTCAACGGAACTCCTCAGCAGACGACGAACAACGTCGTTCCGGGGTCGAACTCCTCGTTCACCTTCAACTTCCCGGACGGCGTCAGCAACGTCGCCATCCAGGTCAGCGACGGGACGGACGTCGGCAACGCCGCGACGACGGTGACGGTGGTCGACACCACGGCCCCGATCGTGATCGTCGCAGCCGACCTGAGCGTCAAAGTCGACAAGGGCGAAATCTTCGCGACGCCGAGCTTGCCTCTGCCGAGCGTCACCGACGCGTGCGACCCTACTCCGACCGTCACCAACAACGCCCCGAGTCAGTTCCCCATCGGAACGACGAACGTGGTCTGGACGGTGACCGACGATGACGGCAACTTCGCTCAGGCGAAGCAGAAGGTGACCGTCACCAACGCGAAGCCCATCGCGAACGCGGGTCCGGACAAGACGCGAACCATGAAGGGAAAAACTCTGCGAGTGAAGCTGAGCGGTCTGAGGTCGCGCGATACCGACAAGCACGACCTGACCTACCTCTGGACTTCGGGCAAGGCCAGGATCATCGGCAAGAAGAACGCCCGCCCGACCGCCGTGTGCAAGAAGGGCAACAACGTGATCCGGCTGACGGTCACCGACGAAGCAGGCGCCAAGTCGACTGACGTGGTCCGGATCCGCGTGACCGTGACCAGCTCCGCACGAGCCGGCGCGACGCATGCGGACGCGGCCGTGCGCGACGCCCACGACGGCGCGGCGGCCAGCCTCGCCAACGGAGGCGGAGCGTCAGCGGCGGCGGGCCTCGCCCTGACCCGGTCGGCGTACGCGCTCGGCACGCTCGCCGGTTCGGACGTTAACGTGAACGGCGACGCCGACTCGGACGACCTCACGGCGTACCTCGCGCTGCGCCAGCAGCAGTCGAACGTCGCCCGTCAGGCTGGCGATCAGTTGCTGCAAGCCTTCCTCGCGAGCGGCGACGAGAACGCGTTGGCGGCTGGCCTCGCGGCGTACTGCGCCAGCGGCCACGCCCATGACGATCTGTCGTCGAGCGACGTGACCGAGATTCTGTCCGCTTCCGTGGAGTCGGACGAATAGCCGTCTCGTTCCCGCGAAACCGATCGAAGGCCCCGCGCTCCCCGCGCGGGGCCTTCTCTTTCATAATTTCCGCTCAGCTCGCCGTCGTTTCGACTCCCTACATCGTTGCTTGCTAAGTCGAGGGACCGTCCGATGCTACGTTCGATCGTCCACGCGTTCGCCGCGCTCGGCATCTGCTGCTGGGGAGCGGTCGCCGTCGGGCAGTCGCCGACCATCGCTTCCCTCGGCTTCCTGAGCGAAGAGAATCCCGCGACCTCGGCGCTCGCCGTCTCCGCCGACGGCCGGGTCGTCACCGGCTGGTCGAACATCGCCGAAGACGATCCGATCGTCGAAGGGGCGTACCTCTGGACCGCGGCTTCCGGCATCGCCGGGTTCGCGGACGCATCCACGACGAATCCCGGTTCGATGCGCGGGACAGGATTATCCGCCGACGGCGATGTCGTCGTAGGGTACGGCGGAGGATCTCCGAACGCCTTTCGTCGCAATCGCTCAGGGACGTTCTCGAGGTTCGACGACTTCGCGTTCGACGTCTCCGACGACGGAGCGACGGCCGTCGGCGTGAGACTCGGGGGACTTCGCGGCCTTCCGATCGTGTGGCGGAACGGCGAAACGAAGAGCCTCCGCTCTGCAGAAGGTTCTACCGGCGTTCCGCGCGCGATCTCGGGCGACGGTTCGACGATCGTCGGCCAAGTCGGAAACAGCGCCTGCATCTTTCGCGAACAGGCTCCCCCCGAATACCTGGGTTCGCTGGACGGCGGAGAACAGGGCGCCGACGCGAACGGAGTCTCCGGAGACGGCACGCAGATCGTCGGCAGTTCGCTTACGGAGAGCGGCCATGGACATGCCTTCCTCTGGAACCGAAGAGAGGCGATGCTCGATCTCGGGACCGTCGACGGAGCGACGGGATACAGTTCCGCCTCCGGCATCTCCGACGACGGCAAAATCATCGTCGGCTCGTCCGACAACGCGAATCGACCAGGCGGACTCGCCGCCGTCTGGCTGGAACGCCATCCTCGACAGCTCTTCGAACTGCTCCTCAGTTCGGGCGTCGACCTTTCTGCCTGGAACCGTCTCGACGTCGTCAACGACGTCTCCGCCGACGGTCGCGTGCTCGTCGGAGACGGCGTTCTCGCCGACGGTTCGCCGGCCGGATTTCGCGTCGCGAACGCTCCTCGACCGGCGAACTTTCCACCCACGATCGACCGTCCCGAGCCGCAACGCGTGGAATGCAGCGGCGCTCGAAATTTCGTCACGCTCACGGCGAGGGTGGAGGATTCCAATCCGACCGATCGGCTGACCGTCGTCTGGTTCGTCGCCGGCGTCCCGGTCCGGACGGAACGCGATCTCATCCCCGGACAAACCTCCACGCTGCGGTACGACTTCCCGCACGGAGAGACCGACGTGCATATAGAAGCGAGCGACGGAACGGCTTCGGACCGCGTCCGGACGCGAGTCACCGTCGCCGACACGACCGATCCGATCGTCGTCGTCGCGACCGACATGAAGAGCCGAGTCGATCGCGGCAAGCTCTTCGCGACCGTCGATCTCCGGCAGCCGAACGTGAGCGACGCCTGCGATCCCGCTCCGCGAGTCACGAACGATGCACCGTCGAACGGACGATTTCCGATCGGCACCACGAAAGTCGTCTGGACCGTGAGGGATGCCAGCGGAAACGTCGTGAAGTCGGTGCAGCAGGTGACCGTCGTCAACGTCAATCCTTCCGCCGAAGCCGGACCGAACCGCGTCGTCAGGACGAAGAACGTGCGGGCCAAGGTCCGCCTGAACGGGACGCGCTCGGGCGACGTCGACGGCCACGCGCTGACCTACCGGTGGCACGCTCCGGGCGTGAAGTTCGCGAACCCGACCGCCGCCAGGACGAGCGGCCTGTTCAAGCGGGGCACGACTCGCGTGACGCTGACCGTCACCGACGCAGCAGGCGCGAAATCGTCCGACACGATGACCGTCCGCGTCCGCAAGGTTCGCACCGCGCGCAAGTCCGCGAACGAAGCCGACCAGGCGCTCCGGACGGCCTACGCCAACGCCTTCTCCAGCGGTGCGTCCGGGCTCGAGGCGACGGCGGGGGCCTGCCTGCTCGGCGCCATGGCCGGCGACGATATCGGCGTCGAATCTCTCGCTTCGGTCGAAGAACGGCTCGCGTATTCCTCGCTGCGACTTCGACAAGCGGAGCTCGCCAGTCTGGCCGCGTCGCAAGCGTACGAATCGTACTTGTCCGGCGCGGACGAGGACGCCCTCGTCGCCAGTCTGTACGCGTCTTACGCCGCCGCGTCCGCGCGCCGCGATCTCGCCTCCGAGGAGACCGTCGACGTCCTCGTCAGCCAGTCCGAGGACGAGTAGCCGCTGCGTTCGGCGAAAGATAGGCGACCCAGGCGCCTGGGCCCTCGTGCGACGCGCGGGCCTTCTTCGTATGCGACGCGCGTTCGTCCGCAGTCGGCTAGGCGAACGGCCAGACGTCGCCGAGCGCCGCTTTCTGCTTCTCGCGAATCTCGCGGATGCCCTTCTTGGCCAGGGAGAGCAGGGCGGCCAGTTCGTCGTCGCCGAACGTCGCCTCCTCGCCCGTCCCCTGGACTTCGACGAAGCGGCCCGCGCCCGTCATCACGACGTTCATATCGACCTCCGCCGCGACGTCGAGCGGATAGTCCAGGTCGAGCGTCGCGACGCCCTTCACGATGCCGACGCTGACGGCGGCGACCGAATCGCGCAGGGGATACTTCGTCGGGTCGGGAAGCTGATCCTTCACCGCGGCGATCGCGTCGACGAGCGCGACGAGCGCGCCGCTGATCGCCGCGGTGCGCGTGCCGCCGTCCGCTTCCAGCACGTCGCAGTCGATCGCCAGCGTTCGCTCGCCCAGCGTCGTCAGGTCGGCGACCGCTCGCAGACTGCGTCCGATCAGGCGCTGGATCTCGGTCGTGCGACCGTCGACCTTGCCCGAGCGGTCGCGGCGTCGCCTCGGCGTGGTCGCGGCGGGAAGCATTTCGTACTCCGCCGTGATCCAGCCCTTCCCCTTGCCGACGAGGAACGGCGGCACCTCGTTCAGCACGCTCGCGGTGCAGAGCACGGTCGTTCCGCCCGAGCGGTACAGTACGCTGCCGGGGCACGTGCGAAGGTAATGCCGCTCGATCGAGATCGGGCGAAGCTGGTCCGCGGGACGTTGCGTCATGCGTGAAGTTCTTCCTGAGCGGGGGGCGTAAGCCTTCCGAGTTCGGATAGCGTCGCGTCGGATACCTCGGGGGGTTTACACCCCCCGCTCAGGAAACCGCGTCGTCACTTCCCCGTCTTCGGCAGTTCCTTCTCGGCAGACTGCAGAATGCCGGAATCCTTCTGGCCGAGCAGCCAGATGAGGACGGCTTTCTGGGCATGCATGCGGTTCTCGGCCTGATCGACGATCAGGCTGGTGGGGCTGTCCATGACCTCGTCGGTCACCTCTTCGCCCCGGCGAGCCGGCAGGCAATGCAGGAAGCCCGCGTTCGGCTTGGCCAGCTTCATCAGCTTGCCGTCGACCTGGTACGCGGCGAAGGCTTTCTGCCGGACTTCGCGTTCCTTCTCCTGGCCCATGCTGGCCCAGACGTCGGTATAGACGAAGTCGGCGTCCCTCGCCGCCTCTTCGGCCGTCGCGTCGAAAACGAACTTGCCCTTCGGCGCTTTCGCGACGAAGTGCTTGCGATCCGCTTCGTCGTAGCGATAGCCTTCGGGCGATCCGACCGCCAGTTCCACGCCGAGCATGCCGCACGCGAACGCCAGGCTGCGACAGACGTTGTTCGAATCGCCGACGTACGCGAGCTTCGCCCCCTCGAGCGAACCCCGATGTTCCATCATCGTCAGCACGTCGGCGATCGCCTGGCAGGGGTGCGACCAGTCGGTCAGGCCGTTGATGACCGGGCAGTCGGAATACTTCGCGAACTCGGTCACCGTCTCGTGCTTCTTCGAGCGGATCACGACCGCATCGACGTACCGCGACAGCACGCGCGAGAAATCCTGCGGCGCCTCTCGCTTCCCCCAGCCGACGTCCTCGCCCAGGTAGAGCGTCGCTCCGCCGAGATGGGTCATGCCCGTCTCGAAGCTGACTCGCGTGCGCAGCGACTGCTTCTCGAACAGCAACGCCAGCGTCCGCCGGGCGAGCAGGGGAGGGCGGGCCCCGCCCCGATAGGCTCGCTTCAGACGCAGCGCGAGGTCCAGAACCGTTCGCAGCTCCGTCGCCGAGAGGTCCGTCAGCGTGAGTAGATGTCGCATCGCAAAGCCTGCCGCCAGTCGCGGCGAATACGGAAGTAAACGAGACTCGCTCGAACGGACTTAACCAAAACCTTCGAGCGAGATGAGGTGGCCGGAAAAGCGAAGATTCCGACGCTTGCCTGCGCCGGAATCTGGAGCGTCTTCGCTCGCGTGAAGTGAAAGCTCTTGGGGAGCGGAGGGTGTCAGCCCCCCGTGTCCCTGTTCCGTCGGTCAGGCACGCCTGGGCTACTTCGTAGCGAACGTGAATTCAGGGCGATCCGTTAACGTGTCGTCGCCAGGCGATGCCTGACCTGCGAAATCCCGCCCTTTTTATTAACTCCCCCTACTTCGAGCGTTCGAGCAGCACGTGCTCCAGGATGTCGCAACCCGCGTGGACCTGCTCGTCCTCCAGCGTCATCGCGGGCAGCAGTCGGATCACCGTACCCTGCGTGCAGTTGATCAGCAGCTTCTTTTCGAGGCAGGCCTGTACCACGGGGACGCCGTCGGAAAACAGTTCGATCCCGATCATCACGCCCTGGCCGCGGACGTCCTTGATCAGGGAGCAGCGCTTCTTCAGGTCTTCCATCCGCTCTTTGAACAGGTCGCCGATACGAACGGCCTGGGGCAGCAGATTCTGCTCGTCGATCGTCTCGATCGCGGCGATGCCGGCGGCAGCGGCGATCGGGTTGCCGCCGAACGTCGCGGCATGCATCCCGGGCCGCAGGCTGGGGGCGATCTCTTTGGTCGTCAGCAACGCGGCGCCGGCGATCCCCGCGCAGAGCCCCTTCGCCAGCGTCATCACGTCGGGCACGACGCCGAAATGCTGGTAGGCGAACCACTCGCCCGTCCGTCCGAAGCCGGCCTGGACCTCGTCGAACATCAGCAGGCAGCCCCGCTCGGTCGCCAGATCGCGAAGTCCCTGCAGGAACTCCTGGGGCGGGATCTTGATACCCCCCTCGCCCTGGATCGGTTCGACCAGAATGCCGCAGGTCTCGTCGTCGACCAGCTTCCTCGCCGCCTCCAGATCGCCGAAGGGGGCGTAATTGAACCCGGCCATCAGCGGGCCGAGGCCCTGGTGATACTTCGGCTGGGCCGTCGCAGCGGTGGCGCCCAGGGTGCGACCGTGAAAGCCCCCCTGAAACGTGACGATCTTGTACTTGTCGGGCGGCGTATGCAGCCGGGCGAGCTTGATCGCTGCCTCGTTCGCTTCCGCGCCGGAATTGCAGAAGAAGGCCTGCCCGCCGAAGCTCCGCTCCGATAGCAGCTTCGCCCAGCGACCCTGCACCTCGGTGTACCACGTGTTCGGGACGTGGATCAGGGTCGCGACCTGCTCCTGCACCGCCCGCACGACCTTAGGCGGACAGTGGCCCAGGATGTTGCAGCCCCAGCCGGGGAAGAAATCGAGATAGCGGTCGCCCGCGCGATCCCAGACGTACGATCCCTCGCCCCGAACGAGTTCGACCGGGTAGCGGACGTAGTTGGGAACGACGTAGTCCTTGAAAAGCTGAATCGTGGACTGCGTCGCGGCGTCTTCGGCGACCGACATGCTGATTCCTAGGCGAAGTGTTTCCCGGCAGCGAACGCGAAAGTCGCGACGGACCGCCGCCCCCGTGGGAACGACTCCGTCGCTGAGCGCTCGCGATCCGGCTCAGACGCGCGCCGAAGAGCGCGGGTTCGAGCCGCTCAGGGAAACGGATTATTTTCCGACAGAGCGGCTCCCGCCGCAATGCGGACAGAGCCTGCCGCGCGGACTTTCCGCAGTCTCGGCGGATGCGGGATAACGAGCGTCGCTAACCCTTCAGGATCTGCGTCCCTACGCCGCGGGTGGTGAAGATCTCCAGCAACAGCGAGTGCCGCAGCCGTCCGTCGATGATATGGATCTTGCCGACGCCCCGATGCAGAGTCTGCAGACAGCCTTCCACCTTCGGAATCATGCCCGATTCGATGACCCCGTCCCGAATCAGTTGCCGAGCCTCGCCTTCGTTCAGGCTGTTGATCAGCGTTTCCGGGTCGTTCTTGTCGCGAAGCACCCCGGCCACGTCACTCAAATAGATGAGTTTGTCGGCGCCCAGCGCTTCGGCGACCGCGCTCGCTGCGGTATCCGCGTTGACGTTGTACTTCTGCCCCGACTCGTCGATGCACATCGACGGAATGAAGGGAACCTGCTTCGCGTAGCAGATGGCATCGATCGGAGCGCGGTCGACCCGACTCACCTCGCCGACGAAGCCCAGGTCGATCGCTTCGCCGTCGTCGCCGGGCAGCGTGAGCCGCTGACCGTAAAGGACGTTCGTCGAGCGAAAGTTGAAGCTCATCGCCCGACCGCCGAGATGCTCGAACTCCGCGGCCAGGAATTCGTTCAGCTCCGTCGCCAGAATCCGCTCGACGATCTCGAGCGAAGGCTGATCAGTATACCGGCGCCCCTTCACGAACCGCGGAACGATCCCCGCGTCGTGCATCGCCCGGCTGATCGCAGCGCCCCCGCCATGGACGACGACGACGTTCAGGCCGACCGTTTCCATGAAGAGGATGTCCATCAGGACATGCCGCAGCGCGTCTTCGTTCTCCAGAACGCTGCCGCCCAGCTTGATGACGGCGGTCTTGTCGCGGAACTCGCGGATCCAGCCCAGAGCCTCGATCAGCGTGTCCGCCTTGCGGATCGCGTCGCTCAAAAACCCGCCGCTCGCCAGGGAAGAAGACATGGAAGCGCTAACGTGCGGGGCCGAAGTGAAAAACGAAGCGGTCCATCGTAAGCGTCGCGAGTCAACCGTCAACGGAGTCAGCTGCCGACGCCCCAGGCGAGTGGAACTCGACAGCCCTCAACCACTCTGTTAAAGCGCTCGCCGTCCACACAGCGATCGCGTGACGGACGAACAATAATCAAGAGCATCGCGCAACGAAAAAAGCCTCGCCTGGCGTTTAAGCCAGGCGAGGCTTTCGTTGTATAAGATCCGGCGAGACCTGCTTTCACTCTTTTGGAGCTATCATCGGCTCGAAAAGCTTAACTGCTGTGTTCGGGACGGGAACAGGTGTTTCCTTTTCGATATGATCGCCGGAAAAGGACCGACAGGGGGTTAAGCCCTGTCGGCCCTCATGTCGACTCTCGTCGACTTGTATTCTCAGCAGCGGGATCGTCAGTACGGATTACTTCAATCAGCGAGCGAGGCGAGATCCGAGTCGTCGTTAGACGACCTTCTCTCGATTCCCTGGGCATATTCCTATGCCGTCATCGGGAGCGCTCGAAAATTGCGGTCAAGCGTTTCTCCGTTAGTACCGGTTCGCTGCACGCATTGCTGCGTTTGCACTTCCGGCCTATCGACCTGGTAGTCTTCCAGGGGAGTTTCGGACATTGTCCTTACGAAACCTGATCTTGAAGCGGGCTTCACGCTTAGATGCTTTCAGCGTTTATCCTTTCCGAACATAGCTATCCAGCCATGCCACGAGCGTGACAACTGGGATACCAGAGGTTCGTCCTTCCAAGTCCTCTCGTACTAGGGAAGAACCTTCGCAAGTTTCGTACGCCCACGGCAGATAGGGACCGACCTGTCTCACGACGGTCTGAACCCAGCTCACGTACCGCTTTCATTGGCGAACAGCCAAACCCTTGGGAGCTTCTTCACCCCCAGGATGCGATGAGCCGACATCGAGGTGCCAAACCGCTCCGCCGCTGTGGGCGCTCGGGAGCGATAAGCCTGTTATCCCCAGAGTACCTTTTATCTGATGAGCGATGGCCCTTCCATTCGGGACCACCGGATCACTAAGACCTACTTTCGTATCTGCTCGACTTAGGAGTCTCGCAGTCAAGCACCCTTCTACCTTTACGCTCTTTGCCCGATTGCCGACCGGGCTGAGGGTACCATTGCGCTCCTCCGTTACTCTTTGGGAGGAGACCGCCCCAGTCAAACTGCCCAACTGACACTGTTCCCCGTCGGGTTTTCCGGTGCGGGGTTAGAACTAAGACATCTTCAGGGCGGTATTTCAACGTCGGCTCCGCCCGTGCTGGCGCACGAACTTCGTAGCCTCCCGCCTATCCTACACAGAACATGCCTCAGCCCAATATCAGCCTACAGTAAAGGTTCATGGGGTCTTTCCGTCTGACCGCGGGTACGTGGCATCTTCACCACGACTACAATTTCACCGGGTTGGTGGTTGAGACAGTGCTCCAGTCGTTACGCCATTCATGCAGGTCGGAACTTACCCGACAAGGAACTTCGCTACCTTAGGACCGTCATAGTTACGGCCGCCGTTTACCGGGGCTTCGGTCGCGAGCTTCGCTTACGCTAACCCTCTTCCTTAACCTACCGGCACCGGGCAGGCGTCAGACTCTATACATCCTCTTGCGAGTTGGCAGAGTCCTGTGTTTTTGATAAACAGTCGCTAGAGCCGATTTACTGTGGCCCCCCAGAGCTATTCACCCCAGAGGGCACCCCTTATCGCGAACTTACGGGGTCATTTTGCAGAGTTCCTTAACCACCATTCTCCCGAGCGCCTTAGTCTACTCGACTCACCTACCTGTGTCAGTTTTAGTACGGTCGCATGCTCACCTAGAGGCTTTTCTTGGACGTCCTTCCGACGACTTCCCGATCGTCAACGCGGTCGGTCCCGAACCTTGCTTTACGGAAGCGGATTTACCTACCTCCCGGCTCAGTTCGGTACACGGACATTTCTAGTCGTACCGCTCGTCTTCTGGACGCCGTCCCCCCATCGGTATTAAGCAGTGGCGGCGCGGGAATATTAACCCGCTATCCATCGTCTACGCCTTTCGGCCTCGACTTAGGTACCGGCTAACCCTGGGCGGATTTACCTTCCCCAGGAAACCTTAGGCTTTCGGCGAGCAGGATTCTCACCTGCTTTATCGTTACTCATTCCGGCATAATCGCCCGCACGCCCCAACACCGCTCCTTACGGTACGGCTCGTATCTGACGTGCGGCGCTCTCCTACCGCTTGATTCTTCCGAAGAAGATTCAAGCCCGCGACTTCGGTGTCCGACTTACTCCCGTTCATTATCGGCGCGGAATTGCTCGACCAGTAAGCTGTTACGCACTTTTTAAATGATGGCTGCTTCTAAGCCAACATCCTGGCTGTCACTGCAATTCCACTTCCTTAGTGACTGAGACGGACTTGGGGACCTTAGTCGACGGTCTGGGTTGTTTCCCTCTCGACCGCGAAGCTTATCCCTCGCGGACTGACTCCCGAGATAGTCGTATCGGTATTCGGAGTTTGGTTCGGTGGGGTACCCTGGGAAGAGCCCCCATCCAATTCAGTCTCTCTACCCCCGACACGTAGTGGCTCGAGGCTACCCCTCAAGATATTTCGGAGAGAACAAGCTATCTCTGCGTTTGATTACACTTTCAGTCCTCCCCACAAGTCATCCCCTCGGTTTTCAACCCAAGTGGGTTCGGTCCTCCACGCGGTTTAACCCGCGCTTCAACCTGCTCATGGGTAGTTCACGCAGTTTCGTGTCTAGCCCCTACGACTAACGCCCTATTCAGACTCGGTTTCCCTATGGCTCCGACCCGTAAGGTCTTAACCTGCCGCAGAAGCTAACTCGCCGGATCATTATGCAAAAGGCACGCCGTCACCCGTAGAATCGGGCTCCGACCGCTTGTAGGCGCATGGTTTCAGGTTCACGTTCCTCCCCTCGCCGGGGTTCTTCTCATCGTTCGCTCGCGCTACTCTTCGCTATCGGTCGTCAGAGAGTATTTAGCCTTACGGGATGGTCCCCGTAGATTCAGTCTGGGTTTCACGTGACCAGACCTACTCAGGTACCGCTCACGAAGCTCTTGGATTTCGCGTACGGGGCTGTCACCCGCTATGGCCGGCCTTTCCAAACCGTTCCGCTATCCGCCTGCTTCTAAAAGTGCGGCCCTACAACCCCAGAAGGGAAACCCTTCCGGTTTGGGCTCTTCCGCTTTCGCTCGCCGCTACTGACGGAATCGATTTTTCTTTCTCTTCCTCCAGGTACTTAGATGTTTCAGTTCCCTGGGTTATCCGAGGAATCCCGGGATCGGCGCCTGTTTGTCGGCTCCCCCGGGCTTTTCGCAGACTTCCACGCCTCTTCTTCTGACGCCAAGACATCCCCCATGCGCCCTTAGTAACTTGACCGCAATTTTCCCACGCTCCCGCATCCGAATCGAACCGCTCTCGACCCTCATATCAGAACCAGGCCCCGAAGAACCCGCCCCCGATACCAGAACCGACCGCAGTCGACCTTCGCAAGGAATCGCCAGAAAACGCCAGCGACCAGCTCTCCTCTGCAAGAAGAAACCAGCCCCGGCGGGTCTCGCCATTTCTGCGAAACCGTTTCGCACGCCGTTTTCGACCGCATGACGCCCAGGTCCTTCGACCCTTCCTTCACCCGACCGACCGATCCCGCCGTTCCTCACGGAAGAACACGACCGACGACGCCACCCTCGGCTTCGCAAGACCTTCGAGTGATTCAAGCTGCCTCCCGGCCCTTTCGAACCGATCGACTGCCGTCCGGCTTTTGCAATCGGACAGCGCTTAAATCAAACAAGGCGCTCGCTTTTTGTCGTGTGCGGATCGCATCCACCCGACGCCGAAATCAACCACCCCCAGCCCGACTCCGTCACCACCGAAGCCTTACGGCTTCGACGATTCCGTCGACATGACCAGAGACCGCCGACCTCGCACGCCGCGCTTCCGCGACCCGCTCGATACCAACGATCACCGCTGCTGAATTGTCAAAGATCGCGGGGAGCGGCTCGGCTCCCAGCCCCGACTTGGGACTGGTAAATATATCGATCTCGAAAACCTGAACAAGGGGCCCGGCGAAGATTTCGAGAAGAAAGATCCGGCATTGGAAGGCGAGCCGCTAAGCATCTTTCTACAAACAACTTACGCATGCTTAGCGCCTTCACGCCGAGCCTGCCTCACCACGATTTTCGACCCATCAAAGAGGGCTTCTTCACCTTCCTCCGAGGATCGTTCGGGCCGGTTCATACTTGTCCGCGAACAAGACGTCGCGGAACAACTCGCGCCCGTCGAGTGTGATCCGGACGCGTCCGTTCGGCTGCGGATGCAGGGTGTAGAGCGAACCGTCGCGGGAAAGGTCGGTCAGCGGGACGAGTCGATCCCACACGATGACCCAGCCATGGGCGACGAAGCGAACATCGAGATTCGAAGCCTGCTCCGCCGCGCTGCCGCCCGCTTCACGACGGTTCTTCGCTTCAAACGCTCGAACGCCCGTGCGTCCGGCAGGTTCGTTGCCGACGATGCCGTCGCCCAGCTTCTCCCAGCCTGCCGCGATCGGCGGCCCCGGGTCAGCGCTCGGCTGGCCCGGCGCGACGTAGAGGAACGGTCCTCCCGGATACGCGGACGTCACCTGGGCCTGGACTTCGCAAGTCATCAGCCCGGCGAAAGCGAGAGACAGCGCCATGACGGCGGGTCGAAGAAGGACGCTTCCGAGACGGGAGCGAGCAGAGTGGAGCATGGCGAGGTCCCTCCAGGGTGCACATCGATGTTGCGTGAAGCACGAGGCCCGTCGCGCGCCCGGCACTGCAGCAGAACCGCTACGGTCGCTACGAACCGACCTCCTGATACGTTAGAACCGGAGGGCCGGGGCGCCAAACGAAATCTCTTTCCGACGCACGACACGGCTTGAAGGCTCGGAGGGTTTCCACCCTCCGCTCAGCAGAGACGAGAGAGCGATTCGCTATGGGAACTACGCGCAAGCTGACGGCGGTGCAGTTCGACGTGACGCTGATGGACGTCGAGCGCAATCTGCAGCGGATGGCCGAGTGGACGCGCAAGGCCGCGGCAGAGGGCTCCGACCTGGTCGTGTTTCCCGAGTGCGCCGCGACCGGCTACTGCTTCGACTCGCTCGAAGAGGCGCTTCCCTACGCCGAGCCCATTCCCGCCCATGGCGAAGCGCCCGCTCCGGACAGCGCGACGGGTCGAATGATCGAGGTCGCGCGAGAAACCGGAGCCGCGATCGTCTTCGGCCTGCTCGAGCGCGAGGGGGGCGCGATCTACAACGCCTGCGTTCTGGTTTCGCCCGCGGGCTTGCTGGGCGCCTATCGCAAGATCCACCTGCCGTACCTGGGCATCGACCGCTTCGCGACGCCCGGAAACCGTCCCTTCGTCGTGCATGACTGGCGGGGCGTGCGGGTGGGCCTCAACATCTGTTACGACTCGGGCTTCCCGGAGTCGTCGCGGATCCTGGCGCTCGCCGGGGCCGACCTGATCGTGCTGCCGACGAACTGGCCGCGGGGCGCCGAGACGCTGGCCGAGCATGCGATCCCCACGCGAGCGCTGGAGAACAACGTCTTCTACCTGGCGGTGAACCGGGCGGGCGAAGAGCGGGGCTTCGGCTTCATCGGCAGGAGCCAGCTCTGCGGACTGGACGGCACGGTCCTGGCGAAGACCGAGGGGATCGGCGAAGAGAGCTTCACGTACGAGGTCGACCTGGCGCTCGCACGGAACAAGCGGATCGTCCGCGTCCCCGGCCTGCACGTGATCGATCGCGTCGCCGACCGTCGCCCCGAGATGTACGACCCGATCGTCGCGCCGCAGCCCTTCGTGGTCGAGACGGCGGAGGAAGCGAACCTGACGGAGAGCTGAGGCGCCTCACCCGCGGGGGCGGCCTACTTCAGCGCCTTCCACAGCAATTCGAATTCACCCTGAAACTGATCGAGCAGGCGCCGGTCGCTGAGCAGAACGAAGTTCTCGGCATTGTTCATCGCGGCGCCGCGGGTCCAGTTGAAGCTGCCCGTGAGGAGCGCCCGGCGGTCGAAGATCGCGAACTTGTGGTGCATGTGGTACCGCGAGCGGTCCATCCGCACGTCGACGCCGCCGTGTCTCAGGCGTTCGATGTCAGAGCCCGTATCGGTCGCCTTGACGTCGTCGGTGATCAGTCGCACCGCGACGCCGCGCGCGACCGCCCGCAGGATCGCGTCGGAGAGGTCGTCGTGCGTGATCGTGAAGACGCAGACGTCGATCGAGCCGCGAGCGCCGTCGAGCAACCGCACCAGTCGCTTCGCGCAGTCGTGCCGCTCGCTGAAACAAGCCTCGGCGACGTCCGCTTCGCGCGATGAACCGTCAGGCTCCTGTTTCGGGAGCATCGCGCGGACGACGCGTTTGAGCCATTCGCTCGCTTCGAGGTCCGCCGCGTCCGAAAGCTCTGCGCGAAAGAGCGTGAATGCCAGCGCGATGAGTCGGTCGCGGAGGTTCGGATCGGGAGCGGAATCGTGATAGAGACGTTCGAACTCGCTCCGTTCGTCCCGCGTCAGCTTGCGATCGTCGAACGATCGGCGGAGCAGGTCTTCGAGTTCGCGGGAGTTCGCCATGGGATGAGACGGCCCTGAGTCGTGCCGCATAGATCGGGGCTCGTCGGAACCTGTCGGTCCCGTCGACGGACTCGGGGGACTTCCGTCCCCCGCTGGCCTGAGACTTAGAGGCGTCACCCGTTCTTCGTCGCGGCCGCGATGCCGTATTCGACGGCGTCGAAGATCTGATCGAGATCGTCGGCCTCGATCGCCAGGGGAGGCATCACGATAATGACGTTCCCCAGCGGGCGAATCCAGACGCCGTGCCGCAGCGCCTCCTCGCAGACGCGGTAGCCACGGCGTTCCTGCCAGGGGAAGGGCTCGCGCGTCTCGACGTCGCGAACCAGTTCGATCGCCCCGATGAAGCCGCACTGGCGAACATGGCCGACATGCGGCAGGCCAGCGATCTCCAGCAGACGCTCCCGCATCAGGTCGATCTTCGGACCGAGGCGTTCGAGCGTCCGTTCCTCCTCGAAGACGTCGAGCGACGCGAGACCGACCGCGCAGCCGAGCGGGTTGCCTCCGTAGGTGTGGCCGTGAAAGAAGGTCCGCGAGCTGGCGTACGTGCCGAGGAACGTGGAATAGACCTCGTCCGTCGCCAGCGTCGCCGCGACCGGCAGGTAGCCCGCGGTGATCCCTTTGCCGAGGCACAGAATATCGGGCGTCACCTGCTCCTGCTCGCAGGCGAACATGGTCCCCGTGCGACCGAAGCCGACGGCGACCTCGTCGGCGATCAGCAGCGTGCCGTACTTCTTCGTCAGCGCGCGAAGGCCAGCCAGGTAGCCGGGCGGGTGCATGATCATCCCCGCGGCGCCCTGGACCAGCGGTTCGACGATGACGCCGGCGATCGTGTCGGCATGCTCCGCCAGAACCCGCTCCGCCGCGGCCAGGTAATGCCCGGCTGCCGACTCCTGCGTCACGCCCGGCGGCAGGCGATAGGTATCGGGAGCGGGAGCGCGGTAGGTCTCGAAGAGCAGGGGGCGGAACGTCGCATGGAACTGATCGACGGCGCCGACCGAGACGCTGCCGATGGTGTCGCCGTGGTAGGCCTCGTCGAGGGCGAGGAACTTCGTCTTCTGCGGCTGCGGCGTGGGCGTCTGCTGCCAGTACTGGAACGCCATCTTCAGCGCGACCTCGACCGCCGAGGCGCCGCTGTCGGAGAAGAAAACGTGCTCCAGGCCGGGCGGAGCGATCTCGACCAGTCGCCTGGCGAAGGCGATCGTCGTGGGATTGCTGCCCCCCAGGTTGGTGAAGTGGGCGATCTTCCCGAGCTGATCAATGACGGCGGCGTCAAGCTTCGGATGCCGGTGCCCGTGAATGTTGCACCACAGGCTGCTTACGCCGTCGAGGTAGACGTTCCCGCCGACGTCGGTCAGGCGGCAACCCTCCGCCCGTTCGACGATGAAGGGTTCGTACTCCTGCATCTGGGTGAACGCATGCCAGACATGCCGGCGATCCCAGTCACGGAGGGCGGAAGGGGAGAGGGACGAGACACGGTTCATACGCACGGACTTTTTCGGAGGGTTACGGCGTCGAAGCGTCGGTCGTTCTCTCGATTATCGAATGCGAGGAAGCGTCGAAGTTAGCGGGAAGATGCTCGAAAAAATGGCGTCGATGAGTTCGACGAGCTAGATTGGCGCGCATTCTTCCGCGCGGACATGCGTTCCGCGCGACTCGGACACGTTGCCGACTTTCTCTTCCTGAAGACCCATGTCGAACAGCAGCCAGTTTCGCATTCTGTGGTTCGCGCTCGCATGGATCGGGCTCGCCGTCGTTCCGTCGCTGTCGGCGAAGCAACCCCATGTCATCGTGATCTTGGCGGACGATCTGGGTAATGCGGATCTGGGATACCGCGGCAGCAAGATCCGAACGCCGAACCTCGATGCCCTGGCGAAGACAGGCGTACGGCTCGAATCGTACTACGGATTGCCGGTCTGTACGCCTGCCCGTGCGGCGCTGATGACCGGACGTTATCCCATGCGACACGGCTTGCAGACCCTCGTGATCTTTCCGAGTCACAAGTACGGCCTGCCGACCGAAGAGATGACGCTTCCTCAGTCATTGAAGGAAGTAGGCTACGCCACGTACATGGTGGGCAAGTGGCACCTGGGACACGCCGACAAGAAGTTCTGGCCGCTCAGCCGAGGGTTCGACCATTTCTACGGCAATCTCATCGGGGAGGTGGATTACTTCAAGAAGGAACGCGGCGGAGTCGTCGATTGGCAACGGAACGGCGAGTTTCTGCGGGAGGACGGTTACTTCACCGAACTCATCGGAGACGAGGCCGTTCGACTGATCGAAAGGCACGATCCAGCGAAGCCGATGTTTCTCTACTTCGCGTCACTGGCTCCGCACGCCCCTTACCAGGCTCCGCAGGAGCAGATCGACGCCTACGGTGACGTATTCGACGACGCTGGCCAGCGGACCTACGCAGCGATGATCACCGGCCTTGACGCTCAGGTCGGCCGAATCGTCGCGACGCTCGAGAACGAAGGGATGCGAGACGACACGCTTATCTTCTTTACGACCGACAACGGCGGGGCTACGAGTTCGCTCTTCGCGACCGGCGCCCGCTCGCCGGAGGAGCGGGCCGAGGAAGTCGGAGCGCCGCCGCCCTGCTCGAACGCTCCGTTTTCCGGCGGAAAGGGAGGACTTCACGAGGGAGGCGTTCGGTTACCGGCGATCGTCAACTGGCCGGCGAAGCTGAAGCCGGCAGTCGTGCACGAACCGCTGCATCATGTCGATCTCATGCCCACGATCCTCGCGATCGCGGGCGGTCAGGGCGATCCCGCTCATCCGTTCGACGGCAAGGACGCGACGGCTGCCATTTCCCGAGGAGGCGAATCGCCGCACGAAGATATCCTGATCAACGTGGAGGCGTTTCGCGGGGCCATCCGAAAGGGGAAGTGGAAGCTGATCAAAATCGCTCTTCTGCCCGGGAAGACTGAGCTTTTCGATCTGTCGAGGGATCCTGGCGAACAGGAGAACGTCGCCGAGGAAAACCCGGAGGTCGTAAAGGACCTCGAAGTCCGATTGCTCCGCTACGCGCAGGAGCAGAAACCCAGCGAGTGGCTGAAATCCCAGGTCGACTACTTGGGCTTTCAAGGCGAGACGTTGCTCGACCCTGGCTACAACATCGACATGGGCTTACCGACCGAAAAGCCGGCTCTGCCATAAAGAATTGCGACGGCTCGATGATTGCCGTTCTCGCAACCTCCAAAAGCGATGGCGCGGCTAGCGAAGCCGCGAAGCAGTTCGGTAACGAATCTTCTGGGCGATGGTTTTTCGCAAGTCAGTGCGACTGCAAAGCGCTGCGATCCGCACCCTGCGAAGAAGGACACGCTACGACGAGGCGGCGACTCGCACGCGTACGCGGTCTCCGGCACGCAGACCGTTGACGGAGGCGGCGGAGCCGTTGACGACCGCGAATTCGAGGCGATCGCCGGAGCCGAAGAGCATGACGAATTCGCCCGCCGGCGCTTGGGCGTAGGTCTCGACGAAGCGATGGCAGACGACGCCGGCGACCTGACCGAGCGCGACGCGACGGCCCGGGCTGACGTGCGACCGACGGATATCGGTCACGGCGTTGCCGTAGTGATCGACGAACAGAACCTCTCCGAACAGTTCGTCTCCGTCGCGTACCGGATGAGGAAAGTCGAGGCGAACCATCTCCGTCGTCGCGGGGCCGAGATCCTTCGACGAAAAGCCTCGTGCCAGCGCCGCGGCGACCGGCGCCATCACGTCGCGACCTTCGAAGGTCCTGCAAACGGTCGATCGAAAGAGCGAACGATTCTCGATCCGCCGCAGTTCCTGAATCGCGTCGGGCGGACCGATCCAGGAAAGCAGCCCGTTATCGGGCGCGATGAAGAGGTGTTCGCGGATGCGGGCGAACAAGACGGCCCGACCGGCGCCGACGCCGGGATCGACGACCGCGACGTGAATCGTCCCGGGCGGAAAGACGAAGCACGACTCCAGGCGGATCGCTCCTTCCCTGACGTTCTGGGGAGCGATGCCGTGGAACAGGTCGACGATGTTCGCGTGCGGGGCGCCGCAGAGAAGGCTCCCCTTCAACTCGCCGACGTAGGAACTCCCGGCGCCGAAATCGGTGGTCAGCGTGACGATCGCGGGCGAGGGCATCGGCAGGAACAATCCCTGAGCGGGGGACGAAAGTCCCCCGAGGCTTCAGCGCGACGAAAGATCCAGACTCGGGGGGTTCACGCCCCCCGCTCAGAGAGGATTCTCTGCACGATGGCGAGGCAGATATCCTTCACGTCGCCGGGGGAGACGTTGGGATTCCGCTTCTTCGCCTGACCGACGAGAGCGCCGACCGACTGCAGTTTGCCCTTCGAGTATTCCTCGATGACCTTCGGATTGGCGGCGACCAGTTCCTCGCAGAGCGCCTGCAACTCGCTCCGGTCGACGGCGACGAAGCCGAGCGCGTCGATCGCCTGCTCGATCGTGCCCCCCTTCTCCAGGAGGAACGCGAAGACCTCCTTCGCCTTCGACGAATCGAGTTCGCCGACGGTCTGCTTCCCGATCAGCGCGGCCAGTTCCTTCGCCGGGATCGCGAGCGATTCGAACGAGGCGCCGGTCTCGTTCAGCGTCTTCAGGATTTCCTGCTGCATCCAGTTCGCTGCCCGACGGGGATCGCCCGACTGGGCGGCGACGTCCTCGAAGTAGGCGACGAACGCCCGCCCCTGATTCACCATCACGCTCGCGTCGTAGCGGGGCAGGGCGTACTGCGACTGCAGGCGGTCGCGCAGCGCCTGCGGCAGCTCGCCGAGGTTGCAACGCAGCCGGTCGAGATCGGCGGGCGAGACGACCGCCGGCGGAAGATCGGGATCGGGGAAGTAACGGTAGTCGCTCGACTCTTCCTTCGCCCTTTGCAGTCGCGTCACCTGAGCGCCGTCGTCCCAGCCGCGGGTCTGCTTCGGAGCGTCGTGAATCGTTTTTCCGTCTTCTAGCCAGGCTTCAAACTGCCTTGTCGCCTCGTAAGCGATCGCTCGCTCGACGCCGCGAAACGAATTCAGATTTTTGATCTCTACGATCGGCGTACCGATCGCCGGCTCGCCACCTTGGTGAATGTGCAGGTTGACGTTCGCGTCGACGCGAAGGCTCCCCTCCTGCATGTTGCAGTCGGAGACCGCGAGATACGACAGCAGCAGCTTCAGTTCGTCCAGAAAAACCGCCGCCTCGGCAGGGGAGCGCATATCGGGCTCGGTCACGATCTCCAGCAGCGGAGTGCCCGCGCGGTTGAGATCGATCCGGCTGTCGGCGGTGCGGCGCTTCTCGTCGTGCGAGCTCTTGCCGGCATCCTCTTCAAGGTGCGCCCGGCGGATGCGGACCCGCTTCGGCTCGAAGGCGCCGTCGGGATCGACGATGTCGAGCCAGCCTTCGCCGTTCAGCGGCAGATCGAACTGGCTGATCTGATACGCCTTGGGAAGATCAGGATAGTAGTAGTGCTTGCGATCCCAACGCGTCACCGGCGGCATCTCGCAGTTCAGCGCGAGGCCGACGATCGTCGCCAGCCGAAACGCCTCCCGGTTCATCACGGGGAGCGTGCCTGGCATGCCGATGCAGACGGGGCTGGTCTGCGTGTTCGGCTCGGCGCCGAACTTCGTCGAGACGCGCGAGAAGAGCTTCCCCCGCGTCGCGAGCTGCACGTGGACTTCCAGCCCGATCACGATTTCGTAAGGAAGGTCGGTCATCTCGCTCAGGCTTTTGTAGGTCAGGCATTGCCTGACAGGATCCGCAACAGAGCCGTCCACGCCCTCAACCGATAGCCGTCAGGCAATGCCTGACCTACGAAGACTACGACGTCGCGAGCGCCGCCAGGGCTTCGTCGTTCGGCGACTTCGTTCCCGCGTCGGTCGTCGTTTCGAAGGCCCGGGCGGCTTGCAGCAACCTCGCCTCGGCGAACCAGGGCGCTTCCAGGTGCAGACCGACGGGCAGGCCGCTCTTCGTGAATCCGGCAGGAACCGAGAGGGCCGGCACGCCGGAGAGATTGGCCCCGACGGTGTAGAGATCGCTGAGGTACATGGCGAGCGGATCGTCGACTCGTTCGCCGATCTTGAACGCGGCGGTCGGCGTCACGGGACCCGCCAATACGTCGCAGTTCGCGAACGCCTGTTCGTAGTCCTGGCGGATCAGCCGGCGGACCTTCGCGGCCTGCATGTAGTACTGGTCGAAGTACCCGGCGCTGAGGGCGAACGTGCCGAGCATGATCCGCCGCTTGACCTCCGTGCCGAAGCCCTGCGAGCGGGTCTCGCGATACATCCGCACGAGCGCCGAATCGAGCGCATCGAGCTTCTTCGCGTCGCCCGTCGCTTCGAGCGCCTTGCGTTCCTCGGCCAGGCGCTCCAGCGTCTCGCGCTCGTCGGCGCGGAAGCCGTAGCGAATGCCGTCGTAACGCCCCAGATTGCTCGAGGCTTCGCTCGAGGCGATGACGTAATAGGCCGCGATCCCGTACTTCTGCCGGGGAAGCGAGACGCGAACGATCTTCGCTCCTCGATCCTTCAGCGCGGCGATCGACTCGTCGAAGCTCGCACGCAGTTCTTCGTCGAGCCCTTCGCCCAGACGCTCTTCGACGACGCCGATCCGCAGGCCATCGAGCGGCTTGTCGAGGTCCGCCAGGTAGTCGGGCGGCGAGTCCGGAGAACACGTCGCGTCGTGCGAGTCGGAGCCCGCGATCGCCTGCAGGCCGACGGCAGCGTCGGTCACCGTTCGCGTGAAGACGCCGATCTGGTCCAGGCTGCTCGCGAACGCGACCAGGCCGTAGCGACTGACGCGCCCGTACGTCGGCTTGAGACCGACCACGCCGCAGTGAGCCGCGGGCTGACGAATCGATCCGCCCGTGTCGCTGCCGAGCGCGAGCGGAACGAACCGAGCCGCCACGGCGGCAGCCGATCCGCCGCTCGATCCGCCGGGAATGCGCGTCGGATCCCACGGATTGCGCGTGACGCGTACGGCGGAGTTCTCCGTCGAACTCCCCATCGCGAACTCGTCGAGATTCGTCGCGCCGACGATGACCGCGTGCTGGGCTTCGAGCTTCTGAACCACCGTCGCGTCGTACGGCGGGCGGAAGTTCGACAGCATCCGCGAAGCGCAGGTCGTCAGGCGATCCTTCCGGCAGATGTTGTCTTTCACCGCGACCGGCACGCCGGTAAGCGGGCCGGGAGTTCCTCCTCGACGATCCTCCACGGCGCAAGCCCGCTCGTACGCGTCCTGATCCACGGACACGAACGCGCCGAGCGCTTTATCCAGTCGTCCGATCCGCTCGAGCGCTGCGGAGACGAGTTGCGACGAGCCGGCTTTGCCGTGTCGCTGCTGGACGAGGGAGAGTTGCGTGGGGTCGTTAGTCATGCGGAAACGCTAAGCGAACAGATTCCTGAGCGGGGGATGTTAATCCCCCGAGTCTGAACCGATCGATCGTGCCGAGAACTCGGGGGACTCACGTCCCCCGCTCAGACAATGCGAAGGACCGGCCGGACCTACTCCAGCACTGCAGGAACGAGATAGCGTTCGCCGTCGTGCTTGGGAGCGTTGGCGAGAGCGGCTTTGCGGGGAAGTTCGTCGCCGACCGTGTCATCGACGAAGACGCTGGTCCAGGCGACGCCGTGCGTCATCGGCTCGACGCCGGTAGTGTCGACTTCGCCCAGCATCTCGACGTATTGCAGGATCCGGTCCAGATCGACTGCCGCAGAGTCCAGTTCGTCGTCCGCCAGACGCAGCCGCGCGAGCAGGGCCGTCCGCTCGACCTGGTCGCGGCTGACCTGTAAGTGCCGAGCCATTCGCTCCGCCATGAATCGCCCCTGGAACTATCCCCGAAACCGGTCTTCGATCTGAGGGCGATTTTAGCGAGGCCGAAGACCGTCCGACAGGCGGGACTTCAGAGGCGACAAGGGCCGGGAGGAGGACGCGGCCGAACGCTGCGCCTCACGCGCGTCCGTCCTCGTACGCCATGTACATGTCACCCGATGATCTTGTCGTACTCGGCATGCGTGCCGATCCAATTCCACAGGATCCCGTCAGCGACTTCGACTCCAAGCGCCCGGTGATGTAGTCCAGCACGCACTGACCAGAGTTTGCCTATTCGCTTGAAATGCAGCGACGGGTGGCGCGGGTTCTCCTTTAAAAGTTGATAGTTCTTATCGGCCACTTCGCGCACTTCGTGAGGCAGGACGTCATACAAAGACCAGAACCTGTTCGATGCGTAGTGTTTCAAAGCTTCCGAGCCCGGCCGGATTCGTATTCCGCCCTCGCTTCAGATACGAACTCATCGAGCTTCCCAGCTTCGACATCGGCTTCGATCTGCGCATCCCATGCTTTCCAGTCCTGCTCCAGGAACCACTCACGGAGTTCCGCGAACTCCTCGCGGGAAAGCTCCTGAATCTGCTGTTCAATTTCTTCGATCTTCCGCATAGATCACCACCTCGGCATCCGAAGTATCGCCAGAGTCCGTCTACGGTCTTCGAATCACGCAGTAAGTCGCCGCAAGTCCCAATTTAACGATCGCTTATTCGATCGTCACGCGAATGGCCGCGAGATAGACCCATTTCAGCCTGACGCTCATTGGACAGGCGGGCCAGAAGGCCAGCCGGACGGCAGATGCCACGGTCCCGGCGAGTCGGAATTAGGCGTTGTCGTTCCGCGCTCGAAGACCAGGCAGTGCGGTAGCGGAAATCGCCTTCAATTCCCCGCCGTCGATTCGGCGACGACGTACTCGCGCGGGGCAGGCTCCTCGTCCCGTTCTTCTTCCTGACGAGGACGAGCCGCGGAAGGGGTCGCGACGGGAGGCGCCGCTGCGGATCGCTGTTCGCGAGACTTCCTGCCGAACATCCGGTTCAACCAGGCCTTCGCGTCGACGGTGAGGGTGAACAGCGTCGGCACGAGAACCAGCGCGACGACCGTGGAGACGATGAGCCCCCCCAGCACGACGGCGCCGAGACCCCGGTAAAGCTCCGCGCCGGAGCCGGGGAACATCACGAGCGGCGCGAGACCCAGCACGGTCGTCGTCGTCGTCATGAAGATCGGACGAACGCGGGTGCGAACGCTCTCGAGCACGGCTTCGCGGGTTCCCATCCCTTCCCGCATCAGGTTGAGCGCCTGATGGACGATCAGAATCGGGTTGTTCACGACCGTCCCGATCAGGATCACAAAGCCGAGCATCGTGAGCACGTCGAGCGATTGCAGGTAGAAGAAGTTCAAGAACCAGAGCCCGAGCACGCCTCCGACGGCGCCCGCCGGGACGGAAAGAATGATCACCAGCGGATAGAGCCACGACTCGAACAGCGCGGCCATCAGCAGGTAGGTGATCAGCAGCGCGAGCAGCAGATTGAATTGCAGCGACGTCCACGCCTCGCGCAGCTTGTCCGCCGTGCCAGCCAGATTGATGCGGTAGCCGGACGGAAAGTCGTCGCTCTCCTGCAGGGGGCCGACGATCTGCGACTGAATGATCTCCATCGCGTCCTGCAGCGGCATCTCGGGAGGCGGGGAGACTTCGATCGAGATCGCGCGCATCCGCTCGCGGTGATTGACCTGTTCCGGCCCGCTGGCGAGCCGCACGTGGGCGAGGGCCTCCAGCGGAACGAGCTGCCCGGTCGGGGTCGCTACCGGAAGACTGCGAATCGCCTGGGAGCTGTCCGCCAGGCGCGATTCGCCGATGATCGTCAGGTCGATCTTGTCCCCTTCCAGGAAGTAGTCGCCCGCGTACGCTCCGTCGATCAGGGCGTTCGCGGCGTAGCCGAGGCTCGTGCTCGAGACGCCCATCTCGGCGCTCTGAATCAGCTTCGGTTCGATGTGCAGTTCGGGACTCGACAGGTCGAGGCTCGGTACGGGGCGCATCTGCGTCCCCTCGGGCAGAAGGCGTTTCCCTTCGCCCATGATCTTGCTCCCCATTCCGACGAGCCGCTCCAGATCGGGACCGACGATTTCGATCTCGACGGTACGACCCGCAGAGAGCCCCTGCTCGAAGAGACTCGTCTGCTTCGCGACGACGAACGTTCCGGGGAAACGGGAGCCGACCTTCCTGACCAGCGGAATGAGCTTCGCGGCCTCCATCGGATCGTGGGTCTTCAGACCCATGAAGACCTGCCGACCGCGGGCGATGAAGAAGAAGTCCGAGATCGTCGGGTAATCGAGCGCCTCGGCCTCGGGGCTGCCCGGATCGACGTCCCAGTAGGGCTTGAGATCGCTTTCGACCTGTTCGCCCATGGCCATGAGCTGGTCGACGTTGTAGCCCGGCGGCGGCATCAGGATGCCGATGATCAGGTTGCGATTGCCGGTCGGAAGATACTCCACCTTCGGCCAGAGCGCGAACGTGATCGCGACGCAGGCGGCGACGAGCGCGGCGGCGGTCGCAATCCGGCGGATGACGCCCTGCTGCACCCAGCCGGTGAAGCTGACGACCGCGCCGACCATCGCTCCGGCAATTCGTTCGACGAACGATTGCAGGTTGAGCATCGACTTCGGCGCCCGCGCGCTGGATCGCGCCGCGGAGCCGTTCGTCGCTCCTTCGCCCGGCGCTTCGGTCTCTTTGAAGAGCCTGGCGGCGGCGGGGGGGATGACGACGATCGCCACGATCATCGAGAGCGTCACCGCCGCCGAGATGGCGATCGCGATATCGCGGAAGAGCTGTCCCGCCTCCTCTTGGATGAAGACGATCGGCAGGAAGACGGCGACCGTCGTGAGGGTGGACGAAAGCACGGCGCCCCAGACCTCGCCCGTCCCGCGAATCGAGGCGGTGAGCGGGTCTTCGCCCAGTTCGTCGTAGCGGCGATAGATGTTCTCCAGCACGACGACCGCATTGTCGACCAGCATGCCGACTGCGAACGCCAGCCCGGCGAGACTGATCACGTTCAGCGAACGCCCGAGCGCCTGCATGACCAGAAACGTACCGACGATCGAGATCGGAATGGCCAGCCCCACGACGAGGGCGCCGCGGGCGTACCAGAACCCGACGCCCACGACGATCGCGAGCGTCACGGCGAAGAACCAGGGCGAAACGTACGACGCGGCGAGCGCAGTGCCCAGGATCAGCGGAATCGCCAGCATCGTGCGGATGCCGAGATGCAGAAACAGCAGCAGCACGATCATCGTCAGCGCTCCGCCGATGACGATGTTCTCCTGCACCAGATCGATCGACGATTCGATGTATTCCGTCTCGTCGTACGTCTGGACGAGTTCCAGCCCGCGATCGGCGAGAATGCCCGCGTTCAATTCCGCCTGCGTCTGTTTCAGACCCTGCATGACGTCGAGCACGTTCGCGCCCGTCTCGCGAAGCGCGTTGACGCCGACGCTGGCCGTGCCGTAGCGCCGCACGACCCCTTCGGGCTTCTTGTAGCCCAGTCGCACCTCGGCCACGTCGCGAACGTAGACCGGCGCTCCCCCCTGGACGGCGAGCAACTGCGACTCGACCTGCTCGATCGAGCGGAACTGCCCCAGCGTCCGGACGACGTAGCGCCGCTTTCCTTCGTAATAGTCGCCCGCGGACGTATCCTGGTTCTGACCGCGCAGCACCATCGCGACGTCATCGACGGTGAGACTTCGCGCGGCGAGCCGTTCGGGATCGACGACGACCTGCAGTTCGTCCTCCAGGCCGCCGTTCACTTCGGCCTGCGACACGCCCGAGACGCGCTCGAAGCGGGCTTCGATCTCGTCTTCCACGAAGCGTCGCATCTTCGTGACGTCCAGATCCTCGGGCGGCAGGAGCGCTGCCGCTTCGGGGCGGGTCGACGTCAGTTCCTTGAGCCGCAGCATCGCCAGGCCCGGATTCTCCGTTTCGCGAATCTGCTGCAGACTCGCGACGAACGGGGCGTCGCTCGCGTGGGCCCGCTGCAGTTCGACCAGCCGGTCGTCGTCCGGGCGTCGCGCCGCGAGCATGAACCGGGCGATCGGGCGGTCGTTCGCGTTGGACGTGCTGATGATCGGCTGATCGGCGTCTTCGGGATACTCCCGCACCTGGGCGAGTCGGCTGTTGACCTTCAGCAGCGCCTCCTCCATGTTCGTTCCGACGAGGAACTCCAGGATGATGCGGCTCATCGAGTCGTTGCTCTCGGAGGACATCTTCACGATGCCCTCGACGCTCTTGAGCTGCTCTTCCTGCTCGAGGACGATCTCCTGCTCGATCTCCTGCGGGCTCGCGCCCGGCCAGCGGGTTTCGATCGTCAGGGTCGGCCGCTCGACCTCCGGGGTCAACTGCATCGGCATCCGCAGCAGCGCCACGATGCCGAACAACGAGACCAGCAGCACGCCGACCGCGACCTTGATGGGGCTTTCGACGAAAGCGCGGATGAGGTTCATGAGTCAGGCGGGCGGGGGGGAGGCAGTAGATCGCGAACCAGGGAGCGAAGGGCGGAAGCCCCGTGGTTCGGGCGAGCGGAGGACATGGGCCCCTCCGAGTCTGTCGATCGAGCGCCGCGAAGAATCGAGCGATATCGACCCGTCGCGCCATGGCGAAAGCGGCTCGTCGCCGCGATCGGAACGCGGGCGACTTACGTCCCCCGCTCGCCTTCAACTCGAGGAAGCTTCGCGGCGGCCGGTTCCGGGGCGATATTGACGGCGGGCGTCGCGACCGGGGCTTCCGAAGCGACCGGCCAGGTCACCGCGGCGCCTTGACCGCCGCGATTGACGATCCGCTCGTTCCCTCGGGAGACGACGTAATGTCCGGGCTCGACGGGCCCCAGGGCCTGGATCCAGTCGCCGTCGGCGGCGCCGAGACGAACCGGCGTCGGGAGGGCCGTTCCGCGGCGGAAACTGATCCCGTCTTGTTCGTAGGTTTCCACCGTCGACGGATCGACGGTCCAGACGATCGGCTGAGAGCCGCCCAGGGTGACGGCATCCTTCGGCACGAGCAGGGCGTCCGTCGTCGGGCCGGTCGGCAACACCACGCGGGCCATCATGCCGGCCTTGATCATCGGCAGTTCGCGGTCGAACTCGTTCGGCACTCGCACGCGGACTTCGAACGTGCGGGACTGCGGATCCGCCTGGGCGGAGACGGCGACCACTTCGCCCAGGAACGTCTTGCCGGGAAGCGCGGGAACCTCGACGCGGGCCGTCTGTCCGATCCGCACGTGGGGGACGTAGGTTTCGAGCACGAACGCCTGGATCTCGACCAGGTCGAGAGCGACGACATCCGCGATCGGATCGCCCTGATTGACCCACTGGCCGATCTCGGTGTGCTTGGCCGTGACGTAGCCGCTGAACCGCGAAATCATCGTGTGCTTCTTGAGCATGTCCCCCAGGCGATCGACCAGGGCCTGCTGCACCGCGACGGATGCCTGAGCCTGGGCGATCTTCTCCTGACGCGGACCCTGCTCGACCAGGTCGAACGTCGCCTTGGCCTGCCGGAACGCCGCCTGCGCCTCCTGAAGCGTCGTGAGCGTCTCTTCCAGCTCGCCTGCCGTAACCGACCGCGTCCCCTGCAGTTGTTGAAAGCGAGTCTGACGGGCCTGCACGAAATCGACCCGCGCCTGAGCGGCTTCCATGGCGGAACGCGCCTGCTCGATCTCTTCGGGAAGCGACCCGTTCTGAAGTTCGGCCAGCAGTTGCTGACGAAGTTGCAATTCCGCCTTCGCCGAATCGCGTTCCAGAGAGATCGTCTCGATAAGAAGCTGGGCCAGCGGCTGCATCTCCTCCACGCGATCGCCGACCTCGACGAAGACCTCGTTTACGCGACCCGCGACGGCGCTGCCGACGGTGGCCTTCTTGAACGGAGTCGCCGTCCCGACGAACGTCTGCCCCTCGGCGAGTTCCCGGGAGACGATCTGCTCGACGTCGACCAGGGCGGGAGGCGGAGCCGCGGGAGTCGCAACCCTTCCGGGCGAGGGGGGCTGGGCGGGCAGCTCGGCAGACACGCAGGCGAGACCTGCTGCCGCCGAAAGGAGGGTCCACGCCCAGGTCGAGCGCCTCGATGCGCGTCGTCCGGTCCGTGGCAGAAGATTTCCTTCAATCGTCATGGAGCCGCGCTCTCTGCGGTCTGAATCGTCCGAACGCCGCCGCTGCAGACGTCGTCGTCCGCGACGTTATCCGTGTCGCTCTTTTCCGTATCGATCGTTCCTGCATCCATCTGGAACAACGGGGCGTCTCCCAGGTTGCTTTGCATCTTCCGGAGGAGCGCCTTGAACTGGTCGACCTCTGCCGGAGACATGCCCGCCGTCGCCCGCGCACGAACGCGACGACTGATCCCGGCCACCGTTCCCCACACCGTGTCCGCGGCGGGAAGCGCCCGGACCAGCTTCTTCCGGCGGTCGCCCGCACAGCCGATCCGTGCGATCCACCCGTCGCGCTCCATCCGATCGAGGATGCCGACCAGCGTCGGCGGCTCGATCATCATTCGCGCGGCGAGATCCGTCTGGGAGAGTTGCGGGTGAAGTTGGAGCCAGGCCAGCACCTGGGCCTGGCGAAACGTCACGCCGTGGGGCGCCAGTTCCTCATTGATCGCTCGCTGAAACGCTTGCGACGCCAGTCCCGTCCAGTACCCGACGCTCTCTTCGAAGTCGTAACGGATCGACAATGCCCGCCTCCCACGGGCGAGGCGGCAAGTCGCCGATCGTTCGCCCGCTAATTATGCCGAGGGAAATCACTCGCTTCAAGGAAAATGCGCGAGCGAAGGCGGGCGTACTCAGCGGATCACGATTCTGCGTACAAATTGCCGAATTCGTTCTTCCGAAGCCGTATTCGGCAAGAATGCGTCGTTTTTTCGGAGTCAGATAACGCTCTCAGGCGATCACTGGGGCAGCGCCCAGAGCGGTCGAGTCGGCCCTGAACGCCGTTATCCCAGCCCGTTCTTGATTGGCCACGCCGCCCGATCGACCGCTATAGAACGGACAGACCGACGACGCCGGGAAAAACCCTGTAAGTGAATCCGCTGTGGACGATCTAAGTAGCGGGCTATCTTTCGGGGGAGCTGTCGCGAGAAAAGGGACGGACCTCACGTGACGACCGAAGCGCCGGCCCCGCCCGCGACGACCGAGATGCTGACGCCGCCAGCCCGACACATTCCCTTGCCTCCGCTGAGCGAGGAACTGCTCCGGCGAACGCGAGGCGGCGGACCCTCATGGGATGATTCGCGTCGTCATCCCCGTTTCGCAGCCGCGGCGGAGGGCCATCTGCAAATCGAACGGCGTCCCGACGCGCTCGACGAGGAAGTTCCTTCGCAGACGATCCTGCTCCGCGATCTTTCGCGCGGCGGACTTCGCTTCGTGCACGGCGAGAAGCTTCTCCCCGGTGACCGCGGGTCGGTCCAGTTCGCTACCGGCGCCCGCCTGCCGCTGCGAATCGTCTGGTGCCGCTCCCTGGAATCGGGGGTCTACGTCTCCGGCTGCCGCTTCGTGTCGGGCGCTGCGGCGCGGCCCGACGGCGAGGAAGCAGGCGGCGCCGAAGCCGATTCCGCCGGCGATTGAGCGCGGCCTGCAGGCTTCTTCGGCGACGCGGCCGTCCTGCGCTTCCTCGGCGACGCTGCTGCCGGCGCCGGATCCGGCACGGCGGACGCCGCAGCGAGCGCCAAGGATGCCGGATCGAGAGCCGCGGCGAGGGGGCAATCGTCGCCCGGGTCTTCGCCGCTGCGATAGAGCGCCAGAAGCGCTTTCGATCGCTGGGCGAGGATCTGCCGGATCTCCCGCCGCTTTCCCTTCACGCGGGGAACGCGGATCGTGTCGTAGTCGGTCGTCCGATGCCGCATCCAGGCGAGCACGGCGGCCTCGGCCCGTCGCTTGATCGGGATCCGCTTCGTCCGCGCCACGGTTCCGCTGCCGATCGGCGTCGCGTGCACGGAGACCGCATGAGCCATACGCTCGGCGAGCGCTTCATGCGACGGGTGAAACCGCAGGTACGACTTGACCGCGGCGGCGAAGTCCTCGACGTACGCCGTCTGAACCTTCTCCCGGCGGTTCGCGTCGGCGGCCTTGCGTTTGGCGTAGGCCTCGGTCGAGCGCTCGGCTTCGAGTTCGGCCTGGACGCCTTCGATGATCGCCTTCGGCGCCCAGACGCCGCGGGCGAGCACCCGGCGACCCTTCTTCACCTGCACGACGTAATGGGCGCCCCCCGCCTTCACCCGGCGCGTGAACGTCGCGTCGCCGGGCGGCAGCAACGCCCAGTCCTCCGGCATCTTCAGAACCTTGCCGCCCTGCGTCCTGACCGTATTTCGCATCGGCCCCGGTTCGACGACGTTCTCCATCCCCTTGCTCACGCGAATTCGCTCCGTCGAGTTGGCCATCAGGTCCTAATCTTTCTGCCACCCAGTCACTCAAGTACACTCATGGCGAAGGCGACCTACTCCACGGCGGTGGCCGAAGCAGACATCGAAGGCAATCATCATGCTCCGCTCAATGCAGATCGAGAACTTCAAAGCATTCGGACATCGCACAATCGTTCCGTTAGCGCCCATC
This sequence comes from Lignipirellula cremea, assembly GCF_056501455.1. Classification (NCBI taxonomy): domain Bacteria; kingdom Pseudomonadati; phylum Planctomycetota; class Planctomycetia; order Pirellulales; family Pirellulaceae; genus Lignipirellula; species Lignipirellula cremea. Next base: position 476,032 of record NZ_CM151415.1, on the reverse strand, counting down.
ACATTAATATTCGGACAGAACTCCGCGGGCAAGAGCACCATCCTTCAGTCTCTCAGTCTTCTCAAGCAGACCCGAGAGAGCCGAGACGTTGAAGCATTGCTACTACCTCGCACCGAGAACGGATTCGCGGACCTGGGCGGCTACCAAGACATGGTCTTCGATCACGACCACGACAGGACCTTATCGATCCGCGTTGACATGGATGCCGCTAATAGCCGCCGGGAGGCGTATTATGGCGGTCGTTTCCTACGATCATCGACGGTACTAGGGCTAGAATTCTCATTCTCACGGCGATCTCCGAAGGCGCCGATTTCGCTCGATGGATTCAAATTATGTGGTGAGGACTCGCACAGTTGCATCGCAGAATTCGAGAAGTGCGACATGCGGGCCGAGTTTCGGCGGTTCGCCCCGGTTGGTCTTCGCGCAGAGCGACGCCGGAACGCTAATCTTCGAAGCGCGAAATGTGTCGCAATTCACAACGAACCGGATTTTTGGCTAGAAGCCTTTACGTGGACTCACGACCAACGCCGTCTGTTCGTTGCTAAACTAAACGAAGCGAGGCAAACCGTCTTCCGCGGCAGCGAAAGCCATCCGCGCGGGTTGTTCGACGAAGAGGAACCCGCTACCAGCAGAGACCGGCTTTTCAAGAAGATCGACGACTCAATCGGCTTCTTGTCGAACGACTTTTCATACGAAATGTTTGTGGAATGGATGGCGCAGAATCAGATCGGCAGCACCGTCGCATTGGACGGGTTCATTCCGGTTTTGTCTGCATACGGAGATGACGAGCCTGGACTCGATGTGCTCCTCAACCGCTCTCTAGAGCGCCCGAGCAGCCGGCGGGAGTGGACGGCGGACGTAGGTCAGGTGTCCGTCATTGTCGGACGGATGCTGGAGCAGGCATTGAGGTCGCTGTTTCCCCTTGGTCCATTCCGAAAGCCGCCCTCTCGGTGGTATTTGTATACCGGGACTGCGCCGCAGGACGTGGGATACCAAGGCCACCTGCTTCCAGACCTCCTCTTCAGGCAGCCCGACCTCCTGAGTAATGCCAACAAGTGGCTCGAGCGACTCGACATAGGCTACGGAATCAAGATTCGACCGCTGGGCAATGAGTCGGCGGATCTCTTTGAATTTCGCCTCGAGGACCGCAAACGCAAGCCTCCGGTTGAAGTAGGCCTCTCAGACGTCGGCTTTGGCATTAGCCAACTGCTGCCGCTCGTCGTACAAAGCCTGGCTGCAACATCTCAGATCATTTCGATCGAACAGCCCGAGGTCCACATACACCCACGCCTCCAGGCCGACATCGGCGATCTTTTCCTCGAGGCGATACGCGCACCGTACAATAATCAATTCATCATTGAAACGCACAGCGAACACTTAATACTACGCCTGCAAAAACACGTAAGAGAAAAGCGACTTCACCCACACGAAATCTCGATTCTTCACGTCCGAAGGGGCGAGGGTGGAGCCATATTGAAGCCTCTGCCTTTGGACGATGAAGGCGACTTCGTCGAAGATTTCCCCGGCGGCTTCTTTCCCGAACGACTCCGTGAACTCAGAAGGTAACTGCGGTGCTAATGTCGGTTGTTGTCCAGCCAGAGGCCTTTGATGCAGTTCACTTCGCAAAAGGAGGCTATAGAGAGCAGGCCGAGATGCTCCTCCGTGGCCTCGATGTCAACGGACTACTGGTCGTTGATCCTAACCTACGACTTCTCCGAGAGCTAAATGATCGGATTAGCAGGCTCAGCACGAAACAGGGACAGCAATTGCAGGTTCGGCTCGCCGAGCTTCAAAAGGCAGGGAGGCGTCGCGTGGTTTCCCTCGAAGGGTCGGCCTGCACATGCCCGGCTCACCTCTCTCTACTCGACACATCCGTTAAAGTCCTAGCTAGCTCGCAATCTGATGCCCTTATCGTCGACGCCGCATCGTTCGCTATGGTGCAGTCGAATGCAGACGTTGCGCCCCAGGCAGTTGCATTAGACACATATACCAGCAGTGCGTTTGAAGACCGACGACATCAGCTCAATGACAGGCTGCCGCCGATCGATAAGATGGCTGCGGATGAATTCGATCAGCACATTCGTCGCGCAGTAAGACACTCGACTCGCCTGCGATTCTACGACAAACAGATAGGAAAAGGGTCTTCGCTGGGCGGGTTTAAGGACGGCATAGGGAGGATTCTAAACCTCTGGACATCTTCGTCTAGTCTTCCTCGTAACAAGCTCGCCGTCGAGTTATACACATGCGCCTCCCGGACCCATGATCCGCTGAGCGTTGTTCATCAGCGAATCGTAACCGGCCTCGTTGGCAAGCTGGCTGCTGCATCCCGACTGAAAGTGACGCTCTACTTCAAACAAGACTCCAGCGAGATCACGCATGACCGGTACTTACAGACAGACATGGCGGTCGTGTCGTTCAGCAAAGGCTTCGACTACACCGATCCGGCCGGAAAGTTGCACAGATGCATGATTCGCATTGACAACGCAGCTCAGGAACATTTATCGGAGTATAGGTCGCTGACAGATGCCCTCCCTCCTAAGTCGATCTGACGAGCGATCGCCGGCGGTCATTCGGTGATGCGTGGTTTGGGTCTCCTAGCCGGCTTCGGCGATCCGGCTACGAGCTCTATTTCCTTCAAAGTTTGATCGACTTCTAGAGCGGCTGGCCGGGGAGTCATGCAGTTAGCAGATACTCCTTACCGTCCGCCCTGATAGGAGCACACTATCGATCGATCTCCCCCATCATGAAGTCCAGACTCCCCACCACCGCCGGGATATCCGCGAGCAGGGTGTGCGAAACCATCTCGTGAAACGCGGAGAGGTTCGAGAAGCAGCCGCTGCGGGCACGGACTTTCCAGGGAATGGTGCCCCCTTCGCTGACGACGTAGAAGCCCATCTGGCCCCGGGGAGCTTCGGTCTCGAGGTAGCAGTCGCCGACGGGCAGGCGCTGGCTGAGCTTGATCGGGATGCCCCAGTCGCCTGACGCGACGCGGTACTTCGCGAGCGCCTGACGGACTAGCTTGACCGACTGCACGACCTCCAGCATCCGCACGTAGAAACGATGCCAGCAGTCGCCCAGCACGGCCTCGGGCGGCACCGCGGGATAGGCCTGATCGCGGGGGTAGCTGCCCCCTTTCTGGACGATCACTTCCCACTCGTAGTCCTGGTAGTAACCGACGTAGAGCGGGTCGCCGTCGCGACGCAGATCGAGGTCGACGCCGCTGCCGCGCAGGACGGGTCCCGAGCATCCGTAGCCGATCGCCGTCGCCGCGGGCAGCACGCCGATCCCGCACGTTCGCTTCACGAAGATGTGATTCGTCGTGAGCAGCGAGTGGTAGTCGGGGATCTGCGGCTCGAACTGGTCGAGGAAGGCGAGCGCCCGGTCGGTCCAGCCGCGGGGAAGATCCGCCGTCGCTCCGCCCGGGGTGAGATAGCTGTAGGTCAGTCGCGCGCCGCAGGCCTCCTCGAACAGGGTCAGGATCTTCTCGCGTTCGCGAAACGCCCAGAAGAAGGGGCTGAACGACCCCAGGTCCATGCCGTAGGCGCCCATGCCCAGCAGGTGGCTGGCGATGCGGCCCAGTTCGACGATCGCGACGCGGAGATGCTTCGCCTTCTCGGAAAGCTGCAAGCCGAGCAGCTTCTCCACGCAGAGCGACCAGCCGAGATTCATGTTCATCCCGGCGAGGTAGTCCATCCGATCGGTGTAGGGGATGTACTGCCGGGGGGTCAGGTTCTCGCCGATCTTCTCCGCGCAGCGATGGAGGTAGCCGATGTGCGGCTCGACGGCGGAGACGACCTCGCCGTCGGTGCGCAGGACCAGTCGGAGCACGCCGTGCGTGCTGGGATGCTGCGGCCCCATGTTGACGAGCATCTCGTCCGTGCGGACGTCGAACTCGACGATCCGCTGATCGTCCGAGGGGCGGTCGAGACGTCGATCGGTCAGGTCGGACATGCGTCACCGACCTCGCATGCCGTGATACTCCAGCGGCATTTCATAGTCTTTCCTGAGCGGGTGGCCGAGCCAGTCTTCGGGGCAGAGGATCCGGCGGAGGTCGGGGTGGCCGACGAACTCCACGCCGCAGAGATCGTACAGTTCGCGCTCGTGCCAGTTCGCCGTCGGCCAGAGATCGGCGACTGAATCGATCCGGGGCAGGGGACCTTCGTTCGCGTCGCCCGGGACGTCGTCCGCCCACCGCGGGATCGTCGTCTTAAGCGTCAGGCGATGTTTGTGGCCGACGCTCGACAGGTGATAGACGAGCCGCAGGTGGGGCTCGAACTTCGGCTTGAAGGCCTTCGCCGCCGAGGGAAGGTTATCGACGACCGTGATGCAGTTGAGGAAGTCGAACCGGAGCGCCGGCTCGTCCCGCAGAAACCGGCAGACCTCGTGCAGCCTGTCCGCGTCGAACTCCAGCCAGGGATCGACGGCTCCCTCGGCGACGGGTCGAACCGTCTCGCCGAAGCGACCGGCGACGTGCGAGGCGATCGCGGGGAAGGGGAGGGGAGTCATGGCGGCTACGCGGCGTTCAGGAAGGTCCTTCGTAGGGTGGGTCATTGACCCACCTTCGTTCGACTCAGGCAATCCTAGCGACAGTCCCGGCCGAAGGGACAGGCCGCTGGAAAATGGCCGGACCATGGTGGGTCAATGACCCACCCTACATCGAACGCCGCCGGGCCGTTCGCAGCGAACGCGTCACATCTTGCCCGCGAAGTCGCCGACGCGTGCTGCGATCGGCTGAGGTTCGTCCGCGTCGAGCGCTCGCTTTCCGAGAACGTCCGACGTCGACGCTCCGATTCGCCGCGGCGCGGCGCGAACCCAATCCAGATCGCCCCGCTTCCAGACGTACGCGAATCCGACCGCGAGCACGGCGAAGAAAATGGCGATGTCCGCTGCGGCGATCCAGGCGAGCGATGCGGCGCCTTCGCGCACCTGCGATTCGACAGCCGCGACCTGAGCGGCGCTCTCCGCCGACGGATCCGAAGTAGGGAGGGAGAGGTCGCGCAGTCCGATCTCCCGCAGCAACCCGGCAGCCGGCGGCGTCAGCGAGATCTCGCCCTGATCGGCGACTTGCGACGGATCGCGAGCGACGACGGCGATCGGCACGCTCTCGTCGCGAAGCAGGTTCGCCTTGCCTGCGACGACGGCCCAGGGAAAGAAGAAGGCGACTTCGACGTCGAAGATGATGAACAGCAGCGCGACGACGTAGAACCGCAGATCGAACTGCAGATAGCTCGATCCGATCGTCGGCTCGCCGCACTCGTAGACCTCGGTCTTCTCCCGGTGCGGATTGTGGGGCCGCACCAGCCTGCCGATCAGCAGGTTGGCGAAGACGAAGATCGCCCCGACGGAGAGGAACAGGGCGAAGTAGGCGGCGATCTGGAGCATCGGTCAGCAGGGCAGGGGCGACGCCCGATCGCCGCGCGATTCGGAACGGCAGCGCCGCCGACGGACAGGGCTGCGACGACGATTATGCCGCGACCTGCCTCCCTCTGTCGACTCGCCGACGCGATCAGCAGGCGCCTTCGGCCCGCCGGGAGGACGCGGGCGGCGGCGAAAGCGAGGCCCGATCGAGCGACTTCACGACCGAATCGGCGAGCGGACGACGCGCCGCCGGACCTTCGAACTTGTCCATGACGTTCGCCACGAACTTGTCCGCGGGCATCCAGCTCAGGTAGGCGCCGCTGACGCGATCGGCGCTTGGGAAGAGCAGGTGTCCGCACAGCGGATCCTGCGGAGCGAGGCCCATTCCGACGAGTTCCAGCCGCAGCTCGTCGACCTGGCTGATCGCCGCGTCGACCGCCTCCATCGCCGCGGCGCGCTCGGCGCCATGGACGGTTTGGGGCCCGTTCTCGCCTTCGCAAGTCGGCAGCGAGCGGAGAAGCTCCGCCCGGTAGGCCGCCGAACATGCCAGTCGCTGCCACGCTTCCGCGATCGGTCGGACCAGCGGCAGGAGCGCGTTGGCCTCGGCGGGCGAGAAATTCCGGACCGGCTTTTCGAGTCGTTCAGTCATCGGCTTCGGCTGTCGAGGGCGAAATCGGATGGAATCGAGCGGAGCGCGTCAGGGAGATGAATCAGCGAGAAGTTCGAATTACGCGGGCGGCGAGGGCGTAGCGCCGTCGACCTTCGCCTGGACGGGAAGCGGAAGCCCGTACGGACCGGGATGGGCGGGCCGCGTGACCCCCTTGGACCGGTCGATCAGCGTCGGGTTCAGCGTCGCCTGACCCCACGCCGCCTCCACCGGCAGCTTCGCGAAATCGACGATCGACCCGTCCCGGCTGTAGGAACTGATGTCGAGGGTCGAGCCCATAAAAATGCAATCGACCGGGCAGGGCTCGACGCATAAAGCGCAGAACATGCACTTCGAGTAATCGATCGCGAACGAGGTGACCGCGAAGCCCTTTCCCTGGACGCCCTTCTGCTTGTCGATGTAGATGCAATCGACCGGGCAGGCTCTCGCACACTGATCGCACCCGATGCAGGTCGAGAGATCGAAGCGATGGAACCCGCGGTAGCGGACCGCGACTTCTGCCGGCTTTTCGGGGTAGGCGAACGTTTCGGCGAAGGTCCGGCGACCCCTGCGATACGTGGCGAACCAGAGCGCCAGCGTGCGGTACAGACCGTCGGCGACGGTCGTCGCCGCGACGTAGATGTTCCGCAACCATTCGCCCATCACCGCTCTCCCCGGACCGTCGACGCCGATTATACCGACGAGCGTCGCTCGCTCTAGCCGAACATTTTTCGACCGCGCTACCGGTCCGTGCGCGACCGCCCCCCATCGGAACTCTTCCTAATCCGACCTCCCGCGATGCTGAATGCCAGCAGGTCCGGGGCGATGCAACGCAAGCGCTCGGCAGGGCTTCGCGGTCGACGGCGTTCGCCGCCGTCGGAGGTCGAACGGCTGCCGGTTTAACCGACGGCAGCGCCCGAGCGCTGGCGCAGGCAGAAAGACGGATCGTTCTGCGGAGAAACTGTCCCTGGCGTCAGGCGGACAGTCAGGCGGCGGGAAGAGCTGTCGTCGCGATTCGTCGTCTACCGGACGAGAAGTCGAACGAACACCGCCAAGCGGGGGGGCAGAATCCGAAACTCGCTTGACTAGCGAGAATTACGGCGTAGAGTAAGCGGAGCGACTCGGTCCTTCGCGGACCCCGTGCGCACCCACCCCAACATGTGAATACTTTGTAGACAACCTCCCGGTGCGTGTAAAGCGCCGGGACGAAAAATGTGGCGCCGGCGCCTGCATGACGCGGTAGTCCTGCAAGCGTCCGATCCGCGACGATAGGATGCGCCTCCCCTGCTTTCGCGACCAGGGTTTTCGAGATCAGCCTGAAAAAGCGACCTGATTCAAGCGAACCCGGATTACGAAATCGGGCGGAAACGGCGGACTAGGAAAGGAACTAGGACATGCTGGTGCTGTCGAGGAAGAAGAACGAAAGCATCGTCATCAACAACGACATCACGATCGTCGTTGTCGAGATCCGCGGAGACAAGGTCCGCCTCGGCGTGGAAGCGCCGAAGGAAGTCCCTGTCCACCGGCGGGAAGTCTACGAAGCGATCAAGCGCTCCGAATCGGATCCCGAATCCGCGGACGGGTCGACTTCGGCCCCGTCGTTCGACCGCTAGAGCGTCAGCGTTCGACGACCGCCAGAGCCTCGGCGAACGGAGGCTCGGCAATTTGTCGGCCGGGATCCCCGCCCGGCCTGTCTCGGCGTTCTCTCCTGCCGCGCCTCAGGTTCGTGATCCATTCGCGGGACGAGGGGCGTCGTCGCATTCCACGGGCTCTCGCCCGCCCCGATCGTCGCCTCAGGGCGTGAACCTCCGCGTTCGCGATGCGGTCTTTGCCCGAAGAGCGGTTCGACGGGGTTGACCGCGAACCGTTCTCGACCTTAAATACTTGCCTTGCGGCCCCATCGTCTAGAGGCCTAGGACACCGCCCTTTCACGGCGGCGACGCGGGTTCGAATCCCGCTGGGGTCACTTCGCGGTTAATTCCGCGAATCTCTTTCCGGTCGAGCAAGTCGCCGACGTCGATCGACGCGGCGCCGGCGTTTCTGATCGCCGATGCTGTCAGCGGCTCACTCCGCGGCAGACGTTTTCTTCGCTCGCTCGTCGGCTCTGCTCCTGCCGACGCCGCTTTGGAACTGGCTGCCGTGGAAAAGTACGACGCCTTCCTGCTCGTTTCGTTCGGCGGTCCCGAGAAGCGCGAGGACGTCCTCCCGTTCCTCGAAAACGTCCTCCGCGGCAAGAACGTCCCCCGCGAGCGGATGCTCGCTGTGGCGGAGCACTATTACCACTTCGACGGCGTGAGCCCCATCAACGCCCAAAACCGGGCGCTGCTGGCTGCCGTCGAACAGGATCTGCGGCAGAACGGCATCGATCTGCCGGTCTACTGGGGCAACCGCAACTGGTCGCCTTATTTCGCCGAAACGCTGACCCAGATGCGGGCTGACGGCGTTCGCCGGGCGATGGCCTTCTTCACGTCCGCGTACAGTTCGTACTCCGGATGCCGGCAGTATCGCGAGAACCTGATCGCCGCGCGGGATGAAGTGGGGGAGAGCGCTCCCGCCGTCTTCAAGCTGAGGGCGTTCTTCAACCACCCGGGCTTCATCGAAGCGATGGAGTCTCGCCTGCACGAATCGCTGTCGCAGCTCCGTCAGACGTCGCCCGCGGACGTGCCGGTCCTGTTCACGGCCCACAGCATTCCGCTGTCGATGGCGACGGGCTGCCGGTACGAAGACCAGTTGCTCGAAACGTGTCGCATCCTGGCCGAGCGCTTGGGCCTGGCGAACTGGCGGCTGGTCTACCAGAGCCGCTCCGGCCCGCCGACGCAGCCCTGGCTCGAACCGGACATTCTCAAGGCGCTGGAAGAAGTCCGCGACTCGGGCGCGAAGGAGACGATCGTCTGCCCCGTCGGCTTCATCTCTGATCATATGGAGGTGCTGTACGACCTCGACTGCGAGGCGAAGGACTTCTGCGACGCGGCCGGCATCGCCATGTTCCGCACGCCGACCGTCGGCACGCATCCCCGCTTCGTGCGGATGATCACGGAACTCGTCCAGGAGCGGATGGCCGAGTCCGCGGAGCGCCCCGCGCTCGGTCGCTTCCCCGCCAGCCACGACGTCTGCCCCGTCGACTGCTGCCTGTACACGCCCACGCGACCGCCCGGCGTGGGAGCGGCGCCCGCCGGCCAGCGGCCTAATTCATAGAATCGGCGACCTGCCCGCCGATCGATCTCGACGAGCGCCGGCGACTGATTGATCCGGTGGCCGGACGCATGAGAGAACGCTAACCTCAGCGCTGGCTCCGTAAACGGAGGCGGATCGGGGGAGCGAACTCATCGAGGGGCCGGTTCCTTGTCGCGACAACTCATGGACGCCGCCGCTCGCGGCAATCTGACGAAGATCGCAGAGCGACTGGCTGCCGGCGACGACGTCAACTACGTCCACAAAGCGACGGGGCGGCATCCGCTGATCGAAGCGGTCGTCAACGGACAAGTCGAGGCCGCCGAGGCGCTCATCGCGGCGGGGGCACATGTAAACCACTGCGACTCCGCGACGGGTTATTCGGCCCTGATGTGGGCCTGCTCCGGGGGCAATCTCGAACTGGTCGAGCGCTTGCACGGAGCCGGCGCCGATGTCGGCGTTCGATCCGACCTGTTCGGCTGGACGCCGCTGTTGTGTGCGGCACGAGTCTCCCTGCCGATCGTGCAACGGTTGATCGCTGCGGGCGCCGATCCGCTTGCCGCCATGAATGACGGTCGAACGGCCGTCGCCCTGGCGAGATCCGCGCGCCGCATGGAGATCGTCGAGGCTCTCGAAGCCCTGGCCGTGTCGTCGGACAACGCTTTGCCTGCCGTGGACGTCCTGCCCTGGCCGAACGTCGGCGAGACCGGGGACGACGTCGACTTCGGCAGTCCCGAGTCCGTCGTTCGGGGACTGATCATCGCCATGCATCGCTTCGAGACCGAAGCGCATCGCGTCGCCGATCACCCGACCCGACTGAAGTTGATGTCCGACGCTTACGCCCGCTTCTGCACCGTCAAGGAACGAGCCTACGGAAGAAACGGCAGCTACCAGGCGCCGCCCGAATACGATCCGGATCAGGAGCGCCTGATCGAATCGAAGGTTCCCAGACCTGCCCGGGCCGAAGTGACGACGCGGAACTTCAGCGTGAACGGGAACGAGTATCTCTACGTGCTTGCGAAAAAGTCCGGACGCTGGCTCGTCGACAGCAAGAAAACCCGCAGCGTCGGAGAACGCGATTGGCGGACGCGGTCGATCTGACCGCGCGGCAAACGGTCCTTCGAACGCCATCTCGACCCGCCGGCGAGTTCGAGACCTGTAGTGGACGGTCTCGTTCGACGTCAGGTTTCGACTCTTCTGTGTGCCATGCCCACATCGCCGAAGGCACGGTGGGCATGCAAAGGGCCGCCCGAACCTAACATGCCCACGCTGCTGCGCGACGTGGGCATGGCACACATGAGCGACGTCGGACGCTAGACGAACCAGTAGGTCAGGCACGGCCTGACCTACGAATCGGCGCTTCGCCTATTCGACGAACACCCGAACGCCGGCGGCCTTGAGCTTCTCGATCTGCTGGGTCTTGGCTTCGTCCGACAGCGGAGCGCCGGCGAGGTAGACCTTCAGGTAGGGGGCGAATCGCTTCGGCCCGGCGGCGTCCTTCTCGCACGCTTCGACCAGCGGGGCGAGGTTCGAGACCTTCGACTTTTCCAGGAACAGGAACCGCAGCTCGGTGAAGTCCTTCAGCGCCGAAAGGTCGCTGACTTCGTTCTCCCGCAGGGCCAGCGTCGACAGTTTGGTCAGCGGGGCCAGCGGAGCGATGTCGGTGACGCGGTTGCCGTCGAGATAGAGCGACCAGAGCTTGGTCAGACCGGCGAGCGGCTTCACGTCCGCGATCGCGTTCTTCGACAGGTAGAGCGACCGCAGGTTGACGAGGCCCGCGAGCGGTTCGACGTTCTCGACCTGGTTGCCGGAAAGTTCCAGGTACTGCAGACCGACGAGATCCTTCAGCGGCTCGAC
>NZ_CM151415.1:0-460000 GCF_056501455.1 Lignipirellula cremea | reverse complement strand
CGGGTCTTCGATGTTCGCGAACTTGATCGAATTCGCCCGAACGGTCGCTTCGTCTTCGCAGTGGGCCGTCAGGGGGAGCGTCGTCTCGGCGAAGATCCGTTCGAGCGCTTCCTGTTCGTCGACCAGCAGTTCGCCCGTGCTCGATCCGATGAAGATCTTGATGCCCGGCGTTCGCTCCGCCCGCTGAAGCTCGGCCAGGTTGTCGGGCGTGGCGCCGATGTAGAAGCCGAAATTGACGAGGCATTTCGACGCCGCGAGGGCGAGCTTCTCGTGCAGTCGTTCGACCGTGGTGGTGGTCGGTTTCGTGTTCGGCATCTCCAGGAAGGTGGTGACGCCCCCTTTCGCACAGGCCCGGCTCCCGGTCGCGAGATCCTCTTTGTGGGTCAGCCCCGGCTCGCGAAAGTGGACCTGATCGTCGATCGCGCCGGGGAGCAGATGCAGGCCGCTGGCGTCGATGGTTTCGTCCACTCGCGTCTGCTTCGCGGGGTCGATGGCCGCGATCTTGCGACCTTCGATCAGGACGTCGACCTTCGACGAACCTTCGGGCAGAACGACGACGGCGTCGCGAATCAGCGTGCGCATGAAGTCTTCGGAGAAAAGGAGAGCGGGAGACGCGTTCCTGCTTGCGTCGGTCGTTCCCAAGATACCGCTTGGTCTCGGAAAACTGCCGGGGCCGGGACAGTCCCTATACGCGAAACGGTCGCGAAACGAGGCAGGAACGCGAAATCCGTTTGACGATCGTCATTTAAACGCCTTAAACTCCGGGAACCACTGGGGGCTGGTTTCGTACGGAGACGAACTTCATCTCGGCGACTCGCGATCGTGAACCTTCGGGCGACTCGATCCGCTTCTCTCCTGTCGCCGATCGAGTCCGCAACGCCGAACTTTCTCTCGCGTTTTCCCGCCTCTGGAAGAAGGCCCGACGCGACCGACGCCTGCGCCGAGAACCTGTTCCTCCGTCGCCGGAACGTTTCCGAAGACGGGTTCTGGTTCGAGCGCTCGTCGTCGCGTTCGTCCGACCGCAGGGGGCATGACTGCGGCGACCGAATCGCAAGGAGCCACAGATGGCGATTCTTGAGCGAAATGCGAGCGTGCTGGCGCGCCATGACGCGTCGCACCCCTCGGAAGAGAAACGGCATGAGGGGAGGCTTCCGGAGGACCGGCGGCGCCCGGACGACGACGGAGTTCGCAGCGAGGCTGAGCGGATGGCGGAGACCCTGAACGAAACGTTCCAGCGGAGTTCCTATCCGCCGCTCCGTCGGCTGCACGCCAAGATGGACACGAACGTCATCGAGCTGCACGGAATCGTCCGCACTTACTACCAGAAGCAAATCGCCCAGCAGGCGGCGATGGAACTGCTCCAGCGGCAGGGCGCGAATCAGGAACTGGTCAATCAGATCGAAGTGATTCGCTGAAGCCTGCGCCGCAATCGGCGGTCTCCCTTCTCGATCGACGATCGCACGGGCGGATCACTCCTCGGCGGCGACCGATTCCTCGACGATCCGGGGATGCGTTTCTCGGGCGCCTCGGAAGCTGCCGTCAGGTTGCGGCAGGGGCTCGAAAACCTCGTCGTTTTCGAACAGTTCCTGCGGGGTCACCAGTCCCGGGCGCAACGACAGGCTCCCGATCCCTTCGTATTCCGGGAACTGGTTGAGCACATAGACGCCCAGCTCGCTGCAGATCCATTTTTCCGGGTCGTTGAACAGATCGTCGGATAGACGCCGCATTCCGTCCGCGGTCAGCTTGTTGAGGATCCACCCCACGAAGTGATCGTTGATCGCGTGGGCGACGAACACGCCGTGGTCGAACTTCGAACCGACCTTGGCTTCGGCCAGTTCGCAGATCCGGTCGGCGATCTGCGGCGTGAGGCCCCGCGGCTTCCGGAAGACGACGTACCGCGAAGGCTCTTCGAAGTACTGCGACGTCAGGCTGTTCGTCAGCACGCCTTTGCCGGCTTCCGCTTCGACGCAGGTATCCTCGCCCGTCACGATGAAGACGTGCGAAACGGGGATGCCGCTCTTCGCCTCGTACTGACCGGCGCTGGCGATGATGCGAGTGGTCACGCGGGCCGTGTGATTGAATCCGATCCACCCGCGATCGTAATCCTTTCCGTAAACGGGCCGCCGTTTATCGAAAATTGGATCCTGCTCGTTTTCGATCAAGACGCCGCCTGCGAGTCTGAAGAGAGATTCGATTCGAATCGCCGCCGGACGAAAGGCCAGCAGGATCGGTCGTCGAAAATGCATTGTACGCCCGGCGCCCCGTCAATCACTTCGCAACGGACGCGCCGCTGTAGCCAGCAGCGCTGGCGTCCTCCCGAAACGCCGAGGCCTCGACGGATCGCCCCCGCTCTTCCTCGCCATGCTTGCCGAGCAGGCGGTTCCACACGCTACACGAGCAGGCAATCTGCGGGCTCTGGCTGAACCTGCACGGAGACGCGGGTCGCCTGCTGAGCCAAACAGGCTCCGGCGACGCTTTCCCGTTCGACTCTGCCGGTCGAACGTCCGATGAAGTAGGAGCGCCGCGTTCGTGCGAGGGGGGACGGAGTTCCTCCAAGCTGCGAACGCTGAGCGATGCACCGTTCGTCGGACCCTCCGCTGGTGCGTGTCGCAAGCACATGTAGCGTTCCCGGCGATCCGATCGCCGCGTCATCGGCGCCCAGGCCGCTACAGTTTTGCGAGACGCGCTCTAACGCAACGTGACGCATGGCCGAGTCGCAGGGAAGCGCGGCCCCCTTCCGGACGTTCGCGACGCTTGGCGTCGTCGGCGCTCTCGGGACGGTCGTGGGAATGATCGCCTATTCGGCGATTCCGCAATCGACGGAGCCGCAGGAATCGCCCCGGTCGCGAGCGTTCGACGCCGATTGGCGAGCGCTGCCGCATGTCCCCGCCGCCCGAGGTCCGTCGACGACCCGTTCTGCCGGCGCCGTCCCGACGAAGCCGACGTTCGCGGCGAATTCGTCGGAAGCCGGGAAGCGCTGGGCTGCCGTTCCCGCGCCGAAGCTCCTGGATTTCGGTCCGGTCGAGCGACTGCCTGAAAATCCCGGCGCCGCCCGCACGCGGACCTCCGCCGCGTCAGGTTCGCCCTCCATTCGCCTGGTCGTCGAGACTTTCGACGCCACGGCCGAGCCCGCCACGGCCGAGCCCGCCACGGCCGAGCCCGCCACGGCCGAGCCCGCCGTTGCCGCTCCCGCCGTCGTCGCGGAGCCCGCAGCGAACGAAGGAACGGCTCTTCCGCCGGCGATTCCGGGGACGGGCCAGACAGGCATGTCGGAATTGGCGGGCGTATCCGTCTTCCCGGCCATGCCCGCCCTCGACAAGAGCCTCGCGGAACTTGCCGGATACCCGGAGGTCGCTGCGTGGAAAGCGGCTCTCGACGCGGAACTGGCGACGCTCGGACAGATCGATGACTGGAACGACCCGCAGATCGCCCGGACGTGCGTCGCGCTGGCCGCGCTGATCGATCGCGCAAGAACGATGGCGTACGAGGTGTCCGACCCCGTCGCGGCGCTGGCGATTCAGGAGATCGGCTACGACATCGAACGCCGGGTCGATCTCTGGAGTCAGATCCACGCGACCACGACCTCGCGAGCGAACTTCGCGGTTGAGCTCAAAAGCCTCTCGCTGAACGAGTCGCTCGTCGAGATCAACGCCTCGCTGGAGGCGCATCCGGAGCGGGACGTCTGGCGGAAGTTCCTGCTGCTGCCCGACCTGGAAAAGGCGCTCGCAGTGGACGCTTCGCTGGCCCTTCGTGCGAAAGCCGAAGGCGCGATCTTCGAGCGGTTCCGCCACGCGGCGCTGACGCCTGAGCAGAAGGAATACCTGGCTCAGCCGGAATTCGTGCGATTCCTGGCGGCGCTGACCGTCTGGTCGCTCGGTCCGAATCCGGTGCTGCGCGTTCCGGCCGAACTGGAAGAGTTCGAGTCGACCCGCTCGCAGACCGACGGCATCCGCCTGGCCCGCATCTGCACGGCGTTCCGGTACTCGCAGTATCCGAGCTTTCTCCCGATCGCGGAGAGTCTGGAACGCCACTACCGCAACGCGAATCTTCGCGTCTCCGTCGGCAAGTCGTTCATCGGGCGCTTCGTGCCGCAGCCCCAGGTGACGGAGCTTCCCGTTCGCGAATCGATCCGCGGCGCATGGGTCAGCGGTCGCAGCGAAACGCTCACGCGTCTCGGCGTCGACTTCCTGCCGGCGGAAGGCGAATTGCAATTCCAACTGACCGTCGAGGGCGAGGTCGCTTCGGCGACGACCGCTTCCGCGGGGCCCGCTCGCATTTTCAACGACGGAAGCGCCTGGTTCGTCGGCGCCAAGCCGCTGGCGGTCGGGCCCGACCGTTTCACCAAGGACCCGACGGCGGTCCAGGTCCGCTCGCGATCGCTGCTGAAGGGCTTCCGCACCGAGTACGACAGCGTTCCGCTGATCGGATCGATCGTGCGGAACCAGGTCGAGCAGCGAGTCGAAGAAGAACGGGCGCTCGCCGATCGCGAAACGAGCAGCCGCGTCGCGGCCCGGATCGAATCGTACGTCGACGCCGAAGTCGAACGCCGTCTGGCCGAAGGGGAGGGTCGCTTCCGCGACAAGGTCCTCTCGCCGCTGGCGCAGCTCGGCGTCGAACTGTCGGCGGTGGAACTTCAAACGACGGCGGACCGTGCGGTCGCGCGCTACCGACTGGCCCACCCGGAACAATTGGCGGCGTTCACGCCCCGTCCGCAGGCGCTCGCCGTGAGCGAGATCAGCGTGCAGATGCACGAGTCGGCCTTCAACAACGTCTTCAGCCAGACCGACCTGTTCGGTCGCGAGATGCTGCTGACCGAGGCGCTGACGCGGGTTCGCGGCGCCATGGGCGATCCGGACGGCGAACCGATGGACGTCCCGGAAGGGGTCTCCATCCGGCTGGCCGAGCGCGACGGAGCGAAGGTTTCGTTCGAGGACGATCAGGTCGTCATGGAACTCCGCGTGAAACGGATCGCGGAAAACGACGAGTCGCTCTTTCGCAACTTCGTGGTTCGCGCTCGCTACCGCCCGATCGTGGAGGGCCTGCAGGTGAAGCTGGTCCGCAGCGGCGTGCTGGAACTTTCCGGCGATCGCCTCGACTTTCGCCAGCAGATCGCGCTCCGCGCCATCTTCAGCAAGGTCTTCTCCGAAAGCCGGGCGCTGACGCTGCTGAAGGACGAGATGCTCGACGACCCGCGAGTGCAGGGGCTCGCCGTCGGCCAGATCGTGATGAACCAGGGCTGGCTCGGCGTCTCGCTCGTCCCGGGCTACACGCGCATCCCGACGCAAGTCGCCCCCGCGCCGGTTCAGCCGGAACTGCGATAGGCGGAGCTTCGAAGCGGGCGCTGCGATCGAGGAATCGCGGAGCGATCCCTGGCGAGCGGAGGGCGTGAGCCCTCCGTGTCTTATGCGCCGACCGGGACTTCGAGAAAGCACGGAGGGCTGACGCCCTCCGCTCGCCGGTCAGTAGCGTGCCGTCGCCCCGGCCTCGCTTACGCCAGCAGGTGCGTGTCGTCGAAAACGACCTTGCCGGCGGAAGGGCGGCGGATGACGCGATCGGCGTCGCAGTCGTCCAGGAAGTAAGCGCACTGGCGAAACTCGACCAGATCCGGACGACCGCCGCGCTCGGACTTTGCCCGGGCCAGAGCCTCTTCCGACGGGTACACGCCGAGCGGAATCCAGACGGCCTGGCCGCCCTGCAGCTTCAGACCTTCGAGCTGGTAACCGAAGAACGCTTTCCCCATCGCTTCTTTCCTTGCTGGTTCGTCCTGAGCCGCGTCTCGTCGAGCGACCGAGGGGGTGATCGAAGGGCGATCGCTCTCGTGGAGCGGTCGCCGCCGCCTGGTTCTCTTTACTTCGTACGCGAAGGGTCGGAAGTTCAGCGGATTGAATCAACTTTCGCAAGGGACATTCGTAGGGCTTAACGCGAAAATCCCGTCCGGAATCGGGGCGAAAAGTCTGAAGAAACTGCTCTTGCGTCGAAAACCGCGTTTTCGGTACGAATGATGGCGACGAGTTAGGAATGGGAATTCCGGGAGCCAGACGGCGTCCGCACGGGTCGATCCCCGGTCGCGAACGCCGCCCCGGCTTATCGTCGGCATGGAAGCTGATCGTCTTCGCCAAGTCTCCGCTTCGCTCGCAACTCGTGCGAGGCCTAGAACTTGCGAATCATCTCGCGTCGCTGCGGGCGACGCGGGGAGACCCGACCGGCAGTCGAAGGATGACTCCGGTCCGCGACGAGACCGTTCGAGCGCGCCTTCGCAGAAACTCTGCGACGCCTCGCGACGGCAGACGAAGCTTCCCCTGAGAAAGCCGAAAAGGAGTTCCCCATGCTCGTACTCTCCCGCCGCGAAGGCCAGAAGATCGTTCTCCCCACGCTCAACGTGGTGATCGAACTGCTCAAGACCCGCGGATCCTCCGCGAAGATCGGCATTCAGGCGCCCGGCGACGTGCCGGTGGTGCGCGAAGAGATCGCCGCCGGTCGCGGGGTCGACTTCGCCCCCAGCGAGCGCGACGCCGCCCGCGCCCTTCGCCGCCTGGGAACCGTCGCCCAGGAGAACCTCGACGAGGTCGGCATCGAACTGAACCGCCTGCACCAGTTGGTCGAGGCCTGCGGCCTGCCCGCGGAGCAGAAGGCCCTTCTCGAACGCCAGGTCTTCAAGCTCTTCCGACCCGTGTCGCGGCTGCACGAAGAGGTCAAGCAACTCGTCCGTCCCGAGACGACGCTGCCGAATCTGACGCCCGTCGCGCTGCTGATCGAGCAGGACCCGGCGGAGCGGGCGACGCTGGAACGGCTGCTTCGCTCGCACGGCTACGAAGTCGCCGCGGCGGAGAACGGCGAAGAAGGTCTCGCCTTCTTCGACCACCACGAGGCGCCCGAACTGGTTTTGGTCGACGTCGGGACGCGACTCTCCGCCGGCGGTTCGCTGGTGAAGAAGCTCCGTCGGAAGTCGAACAACCCGCTGACGAAGGTCTTCGCCATCGGCGACGGCGACGCGGAGGACCTGGGCGTGCCGACCGGCCCCAAGGGCGTGGACCAGTGGTTCAGCCGCCCCGTCGCGATCGACGCCCTCGCCGCGACGATCAGCCGGGCGATCGCGGCGTGAGCGATCGGAAATAGAGGTTCGCGTGGTCTCGCTCGAGCAAGTTCGGAATCTTCTCGAATCGCGGCGGAACGCCTGTTCGGACCCGGAAAGTTTCCGAAAGGCCCGCCGCGAAATATTGGGACGGCCAGAGTCGGAAGTTTTCGCGGCGTTCGGCGAGCTTCTATCGAGTTCCGACGAGGAAGATCGCTGCCAAGGGATCCAAGGCTTGGCGGAGCTCTACGGTTCGCGCGCTGTCGAGTCGATCTTGGCTCGAACCGAAGATCTGTCTGAGATCGTGCGCTGGGTCGCTTGCGGTTGTTTGCACGATATCGGCGACGAACGGGCGATTTCGTCGCTCCTGGATCGCATGAATTGCGATCCGGACGCCCAGGTTCGCGGTACGGCTGCCTACGCACTGGGCGGGATCGGGGCCGTTCAGGCGTTGCCGCATCTGCATGTCGCATCGACATCCGATTTCGAGGTCGACGAGCTCGGGCACTCGCCGGCTGGTCAAGCCGTCGAAGCGATGAGCGATGTGCTGAGACGCTGGACGATTCGGCGGATCGCCGGAGAGCCGTCGAACGCATTCGAAGAGACGACGCCAGCTGGTCGATTGCGAGGAAAGGTGACCTGCGAGGCGATTCCGTTCGATTCGGAGGGTCGCATTCTCCGCACGTCACGGTACAAGCAAGTACCGATAAAGGCGCTCGGCTTCGGCTGGTCTTCGAAGCTCGGACTTCGAACGAGCCTGATCTCGCCGTTCGAAATCGACGTGAGTTTCGAAGACGCGAAATGCGTCGTTCGGCGAATCTTCGTCTTCCTGTCGATTGACGGCGCTTCCGATTGTGACTGGGCGGTGCATACGATCGTCGACGCTGAAGCGGCGAAGTTGCCCGCCTAGCGAACGGCGAGGTTTCGCCGGATTTCGCCGCTACAACAGATGCCGCGCCTTCACCTCTAAATACCGGTTCACCAGCGGGGCGGTCATCTCCTCGGGGAAGGCGTCGATGGTGAGGACGCCCTGGTGTTCGAGGTCGACCAGAAGCTGCTGCCGCCAGAGGATCAGGTCGGCGGCGACCGCGGCGGGGAAGAGATCCGCAGGCGGCACCGGGAACTTCGCGCGGTCGAAGATCGCGTGATCCCGCATCAGGATGCCCAGCGGCAGGTGCTTGCCGACGAGCGTGCGCAGATGCTTCTCGATCGCCGCCGCGTTCAGCTCGTCGATCACATTCGTCACCAGCACCACCAGCGACCGCTTGCGGCAATGCTTGGCGAGGTAGACGAAGGCCTCGTCGTATCGCGATTCGACCAGCGTCGGAAACTGGTTGAAGACCGCGTGGATCAGGCGGTTCATCTGCCGCTTTCCGCCGGCGGGCGGGACGTAGCGATGGACCTGGTCGGAGAAGCAGATCAGCCCGACGGAGTCCCCCTTCTCCAGCGCGACGTAGCTCATCAGCAGCACGGCGTTCAGCGCGTGGTCGAGCAGGCTGTAGCCGTCGTGCTTGTTGGTCATCATCCGCCCGCAGTCGAGCAGGAAGATGATGTTCTGGCTCTGCGTGACGGTGAAGTCCTTGACCGTCAGCTTGCTTCGCCGGGCGGTGGTGCGCCAGTCGATGAACTTGTAATTGTCGTCGGGCAGATAATCGCGCAGCCGTTCGAACTCGTTGTCCGAACCGACCTTGCGCGCCCGCTTGACCCCCATCAGCGACAGGCGGTTGGTCCGCGCCAGCAGGGCGTACTCCGCGAGCTGCTTCAGGTCAGGATAGACGTGCAGTTCGGTCGTGCGATGCAGGAACAGATCCCGCTTCCAGAACCGCAGGGCGCTGAACGCGCGGACGTAGACGCCCTTGATCTCGAACGCGCCGCGGGCGGAAGGGATCAGCCGATACCCGAGGACCAGCCGACTGCGGGGAGGCAACGTGCGGTCGAACGTATCGGGTTCGGGCTGAAAGTCGGGATCGACGTCGTCCCGGATCGCTACGCGATAAGAACGGTTCGAGCGGTTGAAGATCGACAGTTCGATCTCGTGCTTCTTCCCGAGCGAAACGACCCGGCCCGCGGTGCGTTCGGCGTCGAACGTCTTCTTGCCGGGCAGGTTCGTCAGGTCGATCAGCGCCGCGATCGCGATCAGCAGATCGACGGTCAGCGCCGGCAGCGCCCAGGGCGAGACGCCGATCACTTCCCGCAAGCGATCGAGCGGAACGAACGCCTCCAGCAGGGGCAGGGCGCTCAGAACCCATGCGAACGCGAGCCCCCACACCAGCGAAGCGTGCGGATAGATCTTCTTCCAATACGCCAGCGCGACCGCTGGCGCGAGGGCGATGAAGAGCAGCGCCCACGGCCGGTCGAGCAGAGCGAGCAGAAGCTCGAGCAGGCCGAAGAGAAGATCGCGAATCGTTTCGAGCATGACGCCGAGCTATCGATCTTTGAAACGACCGCTCTCTTCGGGTGGCACTGGCTCTGCCAGTGGGAATCCGCGAACGACTTTCGACAAGGGACGACCTCTTCCCGCGTTTGCACTGGCGGAGCCAGTGGCACCCGAAGGAGCGGGAGGAAGTCCGCCTCGCCTTTGACTCCTACAGCCTCGGAACCTCGACCGTGGCGAGGGCTTCGCGAAGCACGTCGTCGACGGAGAAGCCTTCGACCTCCGCCTCCGGGGTGAGCGAGACGCGGTGACGCAGCGCGGGCAAGGCGATCTCCCGCACGTCGTCCGGGACGGCGAAGTCGCGACCGCGGAAGGCTGCGAGGGTTCTCGCCCCCTGCATGAGCGCGATACCCGCGCGGGGAGAGGCCCCCATGTAAAGTTGCGGCCAGGTTCGCGTCGCGCGGACGGCCCGGTTCACGTACTGCAGCAGCCGGTCGTCGACTCGTACGGTCGCGTTCCGGTGGATCGTTTTCAGGATCGTCTCGGACGATGCGACGGTCCGGACGTTCTCCAGTTGCTCGTTCAGGTCGACCTGTCGGCTGTGCAGATCGAGGATCCGGGCCTCTTCGGCTTCGCTGGGATATTCGACCAGCACCTTGAACATGAACCGGTCGAGCTGCGCCTCGGGCAGGTTGTAGGTGCCTTCGGACTCGATGGGGTTCTGCGTCGCCATCACCAGGAACGGTCGCTTCAGCTCGTGCGACGTGCCGTCGACGGTCACGCGGAACTCCTGCATGATCTCCAGCAGCGCCGCGTGCGTCTTCGCGGGCGAGCGATTGATCTCGTCGGCGAGCAACAGCTGCGTGAAGACGGGACCCGGGCGGAACCGGAACTCCTGCGTCTTCATGTCGAACATCGGGGCGCCGGTGATGTCCGACGGCATCAGGTCGGCCGTGAACTGAATCCGACCGAAGTCGAGCCCGAGGGCGCGCCCCAGCGTGCGGACGAACAGCGTCTTGCCGAGGCCGGGCACGCTCTCGATCAGGACGTGGCCGCCCGAGAAGAGAGCGACCAGCGTTCCCTGAATCAGTTCCTTCTGACCGACGAAGACCTTCGCCACCTCGGTCGAGATGGCCTCGTACAGGTCCCGCGTCGGCTTGTGGACCTCGCTCACGACGGGAGCGCTGACGACCTGGGCGCTGGCGACCGGCGGCGCAGGACTCGGCGACGGAGGTTGCGACGCGGCCGAGGGACCGTCCGCCGAGATGAACATCGCCGGTTCGTTCCGCAGCGGCTGCGACCCGGACGGCGGCGTGAAGGAGGGATGCGTCACCGGCGGAGCGGAACCCGACGGAGCGAGCGGCATCGGAGCGACATACGACGACTGCATCCCGGGCGCGGAAGTTCCCGCAGGGGCGCTCTCGCGACTCGCAGGCGGAGAGGCCGAAGCCCCGGGCGGCGTCACGGTCTGCTGCGTCGCGCACTCCGGGCAGCGCACGGCACGCCCCGCCATCGACAGGGTCGACTTCAGCTTGCGACCGCAGCCGACGCACGCGAACGTGAACTCGTCGGCAGGGGCGAACGGATCGCCGGACGCAGGGGGAGACGCATTCGGTTGATACTCGGTCATGCTCGACTCGTGGTCGCGTTCGTGGCTGTCCGTGTGCGTCTCTTCTTGTAGGGTGGGTCATTGACCCACCTTTTTTCCTACCCGCGGATCCAGGAAGCGGTGGGTCAATGACCCGCCCTACGGAGGACCCAAGCGGTCAGCCGCTACCCCGGCGGTTCCACGGGAGGCTGCACATTCGTCGGCGACTCCAGCGCCGCCGAGGGGCCGTCGGCTCGAATCCTTGAACCGGATTGACGCTTCATCCATTCGGAGTAGGCGGCCAGTCGCTGGCGGGCGAAATCGTAGGCTTTGCGACGCTCCAGAAGCCTGCCGACCGCCTCCAGATGATAGCCGAAATCCTGCAGGTCCCGCGTCACGTAAGACCGCGCCCGGCCGAAGATCGGATACGCCGCCAGGCAGACGATCAGCCCCGCGATCGTGAGGTGGATCATGAAGATGCCCAGCGGCCATTCGGTGAACATGGTCCACGCAGTGCGCCGCGGGTCGCGGGGATCGCGAATCTCGATCTCCGCCGGGCCGGAGTAAAGGAAGTACGCCAGCCCGGGGGGGCCGCATTCGTCGATCAGCTTCGCGGCCAGCTTGCGATTCTCGGGAACCGTCAGCGGATAGTTGAGCAGGAACGATCCGTTCGACACGACGACGAGCGAGCTCGGATTGTCGCCCGCGCCGTACTGCGCTGACGAAACCATCGGGCGTCCGTCCGCCTCCAGCAGCACGACCGGATCGAGCTTTACGAGCGATTCGTCGTAGCCCTTCTCGCCAGCCTGCGCGAACTCCTCCGGGTCGAGTTCGTACCCGTACTCGTCGAATTCGAAATCGAGTCGTTCCTGCTGCACGCGCGCCGCTTCGAACGCCGTCTTCTCTTCGTCGGTCGGTGGCGGGAAGCCGAGCGACGATTGCAGGCGGAGCCTGGTCTTCGCGTCGTCGATGCCGGCGGTCCAGCCCGACCACGCGGGCGCCGTCAGACGCTCGACCCGTCGCGGGATCGGCGCGTCCTCCTGCACGAACCAGCGATGGGTCTGATCGAAGTCGTACGAGTTACGGGTCAGTCGCATCTCGTGCGACTTCTGCGCCTTGGTGCGGAGGGCCTTGATCTTCTCGGCGCCCTGCAGGCGCTCGGCCATGTCGCTCCAGTAGTCGAACTCGGCGGAGTAGTCTCGTCCGACGTAGACCAGCGTCCGGCCAGGCCTCTGCGAGAGCCACTTGTCGAAGAAGTCGCAGACCTCGTCGCTCGGAAGCTGATAAGCATCGGGCGCCCAGACGATGGTCTGCGCCCGGTCGAGATGTCGTCCCAGCGAGTCGCCGTTGCGAACCTCGAACCCTGCTTCGCGGAACATCTCCGCCAGCGCGCCGGTGCCCGCGACGCTGCGCTGACCGGCGCCGGACGCTCTGCCGTACGTTTCGTCGACCTCGTCGTTCCAGGCCCCGCAGCCGGAGAGGAAGAGCGTCGCGAGGAGCGCGAGAGCCAGTCCGCATCGGGTGGCGCCGGTTGCCTCAACCGGCGCGGGCGCAGCCCGTCGGAGGCCTCGGCTCACGCTCGGCACGGAACGTTGGGTCATCCTCACGAAACAACCGTCGCTCGCCCGACTGTGTGCGAGGATTCCGGTCTCGTCCTGAGGCCTCCGATCCGCTTCGCGGACGCCGGTTGAGGCAACCGGCGCCACCCCGATCCGCGACTCGGAACTTCGCTTCTTGAATCTATCGGGCGTCTTAGCCATGCGACGCCTGCTGCAAGAGGTTGCGGAAGCGCTCGATCCGGTCGAGATTCTGTTCGTACTTCGCCCGGGAGAGCGGGTACTTGCCGAAAAAGACCCCTTCGAAGTCGTCGGCCAGTTCGCTCAGAAGCTGCGCGAGAGGGGGACTCGATTCGATCTCCGCGACGTACTGACGGTTGGTCTTTCCCTTCGCCAGCCGAATGCGGTGCGCCCGATCGAGTTGCACCAGGGCATGGCTGAAGAGGTAGACCAGCGCCTCCTCGTACTTGCCGGCCGCGGCGAGTCGCCGGGCTTCTTCGAGGAAGTCGACGACGCCCTGCCGCAGATCGAACGGCAGGCGCTCGATCCGCTCCTGCACGGAGAGCGGATCCTCTTCCTCCTCGGCGATTCCTTCGCCAGCGTTCCCTTCGGTCTCCCCTGTCCGTGCCCGGATCAGCGCGAAGATCAACAACCCTGCGAGCAGGATGAAGGCGATCACCAGCGCGACCCAGATCAACTCCGTCAGCGGCAGCCCGGCGAAGGGCGACCAGTTGCCCCAGTTTCCGCCGGCGGTGGGCGGCGGAGGCGTATGGACCCAGTCCGACGCACGATTCCCCGGGTCGACCGGATCGCGATAAGGTTCCGGATGTTTGTCCAAGCCGACCGGAACGGCCTCGTCCTCCTCTTCCGAGTACCAGGGAGGCGAAACCCGCGTTCCCAGGCCCTTCTTTGCCGCGTCGTGCGGATCGGCCAGGTAGGACTCGAATTCGAGCTGTTCGACGTCGGAGTCCGTCGTCTCCGCTACTCCTTCGCCCGAAGAGGTTTCGCCCTCAGAAGAGTCGGACGCTTGCAGGAGTCCTGTGTGCCATGGCTGGCTTGTCCAGCCGTGCAGGGAGCCGGGAATCGTCGATCCACTCCGGCAGTCCCTTCCCGAAGAAAGGCGACCGATTTCAAGACGCAAATTCGTGTCGAGCCGCATTCGACGGGCAGAGTCGGCGCTTGCAACACAGCACGGCTGGACAAGCCAGCCATGGCACACAGCCTCGGCAAACGCTTCCCTGCCCGCTGCACGGCTGGACAAGCCAGCCGTGGCATACGAGTCGAACGACGCCGCGAGAGACATCGCGAGAAGCGGGAGGGCGAGGGCCAGGCGGCTCATTGCATCCCCATCATGCGGCGTTCTTGCAGGCGCGAGGCCTCGGCACGGATCTGCAGTTCGACCTCCCACCCCTCCTGTCGGATCCGGGCGTCGAGATACGCCAGGAACCGGATCGAGGCCGCGAACGCGACGGCGATCCAGATCGACAGGGGATACAGCACGATCCACGTGAGCCAGGTCGGATACCAGATATTGCTCAGCGTTCCCATCGCGAAGACCGCCGACCCGAACAGCGAGATCGTGATCGGCGCTAGCAGGCAGACCATCGCGAACGATTTGAAGAACGAGTCGGCCGCGATCACGTTATGCAGCATGGCGCTGCGCTGACCGAGCGACGCCTGATCGGCCCGCTTCCTCAGCGGGGGACGTTCCAGCAGCACGATCTCCATCAGGTAGGGGCGTATCGCCTGGATCAGCAACCCCCAGCAGGCGATCAGGGGAAGCACGCTCTCGGCGATGAACGACTCCTGCGAGTCCTGCCTGGCGACCAGCGCGAGCGCCGCGACGATCCAGGCGATGCCGACGCCCCGGACGATCAGCACGGAGACGATCAGCGAAGGGAGGGCGTTCCAGACGCTCGCGAACAGGGCCCGCAGCTTCGGGCGATCGAAGAACGTCTCCAGGCCGATCCAGGGCGTGAAGAAGAGCGAAACCAGCGGCGCCTCGATCAGGATCAGGCAGGTCTGGCACCACAGGTACCGCAGCGGCATCTCGTAGTCGTAATCGACGTCGACCAGGTCGTACAGCAGCGCATGATTCAGCAGCGCCATCGGCAACGCCGCGAGCCCGCAATAGAGCGCCCACGGACGAAAACGCCGGCGCACCATCTGCGTCGCCAGATCGATCTGGTCGATGAAGCTGCGCTCGCGTATGCCGACCGAGGTCTTGTCGAACTGCATGAGTTCCGCAGGCGGAAAGAAAGGAGTGAGCGGTAAGTAGAGAGTAGAAATGAGCGTCTAAAATCGGTTCCGCTTCTCTCCTTTTCTACTTTCTACGCTCGACTCTCTCCTCCTCGCGTTTAGCTTTGCTGATCGCGAGGAGGAGCCATCCCCAGGATCACGAAGTAGAAGAGCAGGCCGGCCGTCGCCAGGATCGCGATGATCCGCTTCACCAGTGCGCTGTACTGCGTCAGCGGCTGCGGCAGCGACGACGGCGACACGAAGCCCTCGATCAGCGCCGCCAGAAAGAAGAGCGTCACGATCGCGATCACCAGCGGAATCGAATCGCTGAGCGCCCGCCGTGCGGACGAACCGCGGGACATGCCGCCCGTGAAGATCCACGACAGCCCGATCCGCAGGCCGGCCCCTGCGCTCAGCGCGATGGCGGTCAGTTCGAACGGACCGTGAGCCGTCACGAATTCGAAGAAGTTCTCCGACGACGCGTTTCCCGACTGGGCCATATATCCGAACGCGGCGCCCAGGACCGCGGCGTTGTAAACCAGCTTGATCAAACCCGGGATGACCAGCAGGGAGTAGACGAAGCACTCCAGGCCGATCCACGTGTTGTGCATGATGTAGTAGGCGGCCATCCCCAGATTCGTCCCCCAGTCGCGACCGGCGAGGGGCTGGCTGAAATTGTCGGAGAGCGTCGTCCGCTCCTCCGTCGGCAGAATCGTGGGGCCGTACTCCGGAAAGTGGCGCTCGTCGAACGTCAGATAGGCCGACAGCAGAAAGACGCCCCAGAACAGCACGAACGCGAACTGCACGCACCGGTCGTGAAAGATCCGCCGGGGAGCGTCGATCAGGAGCATCTCCGCCCAGCGCTGCCACTGGGCCGTGCGGGTGCGGTAGATGAAGTTGTGCGCCCGCGCGACCAGCCGATTAAGATAGGCGACCGTTCGCGGAGGAAGCTGATACGATTCGGCCAGCGCCAGATCCGCGGCGGCGCTGCGGTAGAGTTCCGCGGCACGCAGGATGGTCTGCGGATCGGTCGGCGACGAGGCGATCAGCGCCTCCAGCTCGCGCCAGTTCGCCTGACGCTGATCGATCAGTTCGAGAACCTTCATCGCGCAGGTCGAGATCGCGTGCGGTCAGGGGCGGAGGTCGCCTCCGGAGAAGCGGTTTCCTTCGCAGAATAGGGCGCCGGCGCACGACGGGGCAAGCCGGCGCTAGAATCGAAGGCTCGCGGGCGCGAAACCGCGAGCGACGAAACGACGCCGCGCGGCAGCGACTTCCGCCCTGCAGGCTAGCGGGGGACGGAAGTCCCCCGAGTCCGTCGATCGAGCGAAGCGACGAGCGAGTCAGGCAACTC
This sequence comes from Lignipirellula cremea, assembly GCF_056501455.1. Taxonomy (NCBI): domain Bacteria; kingdom Pseudomonadati; phylum Planctomycetota; class Planctomycetia; order Pirellulales; family Pirellulaceae; genus Lignipirellula; species Lignipirellula cremea. The sequence goes on along the minus strand of NZ_CM151415.1, from coordinate 443,821 downwards.
GCTGACATCGAGGCTTACATGGAGATAGTAGCGGCCTGCGACCGCTACTCGAACTCGGGGGACTTCCGTCCCCCGCTGGCCAACGCGTTTCGGGTAGCTGGAACGAGACCTCGGACCCCCTTATCTTCTGCTTCATGCGTTCAACCAGCGACTTTCTCTCGGAAAGCTCGGACTTCGCGACGAAGAAAAGCGTCGTCGCCGAGGACGACGAAATCGACATCACGCCGATGATCGACTGCGTCTTCCTGCTGCTGATCTTCTTCATCGTGACGTCGAAGATGCAGGAGCAGGCGAACGTCAATCTTCCTCCGGCGAACTACGGCGTCGCCGTCTCGATGAACAACGCGCTGGTCCTGACCGTCGACGCCGCCGCCGACGGCAGCGCCGTCATTTACAAGGGCGCCGCCGTCGAACCGAGCACGCGGATCGCGGTCACCGACATGGAAGAGCAGGAACAGCAGATCGTGAACTACGTCGAGTCCCGGCTGTCCGATTCTCCGCAGCCGACCGCGATCGTCATTCAGGCCGCGGGCAAACTGAAACACCGGGAAGTCGGGCGGATCCTGAAGGCGATCGGACAATCGGATACCGACATCGAGACCATCCATCTCGCGGTCCTCGATCAGGGGTGACGCCCGGGCGAGCTGCGGGGACCGACGCGCTGCCTGACTGTCTGGCCTGACTTTTTTCTGCGGCTTCCTTCCGTTCGATTTCGCCGATGTCCGTCACCGTCGAATGTCCGCATTGCAGGACGCTGGTCGAAATCCCTTCGGCGCTGGCCGGAGGCGATGCGGCGTGCGGCGCCTGCGGCGAGCGGTTTCACGTGGAAGCGCCTCCTCCGCCCGCGGAGCCCGAGGACGCCGAGAAGCCGTTTCACTTCGAGATGGCGCCTCGCCGATCGGAGGCGGAAGCCGACATGGACATGACGCCCATGGTGGACGTCACGTTTCTGCTGCTGATCTTCTTCATGGTCACGGCGTCGTTCGCGTTGCAGCGTTCGATCGCGGTCCCGAAGCCCGAGAACGAAGAGCCGAGCGCCCAGGCGAAGACGATCGAGGATATCGAAGACGACCCCGACTTCATCACCGTCCGGGTCGATTCGCTGAGCAACTACCTCGTGATCGGCCCTGACGATGAGTACCCGATCGTCAGCAAGCAGGACCTGCTCGCCAAGCTGCACGACCTGCGGGACTCGAATCCGCCGCCCGTGGCGCTGATGGTGATCGCCCACGGCGACGCCACGCACGACAAGGTCGTCGCCGCGCTCGATTGCGGAACCGCGATCGGCATCGAACGCGTCATGCTGCAAACGACCGAAGAGGAAGAATAGAGGAATGACGATGGATCGCTCCCTGGGCGGATGCTGCCCGGAGTTCGCTCCTGCTTGAGACCGCGCGTGCCCCGTGCGAAACTGAACGTGCCCATCGCCGCATCGTTCGCTTCCCGCTCTCCCGGGTGGCCGCGGCTCTCGTCGGGACGAACAATACAGCGACGTTCGCTGCCCTGCACTAGCGAGGATCGGTTCTGATGTCCCATGAAGCCGAAGAGCTTCTGGCGCGGCTTCGCAAAGAGCGGCTTGTCTCGCCCAAACGCCTCCAGGAACTGCGCGACAAGTTTCAGGCGAAACCCGACGAGTACGGCCCCGGCCGGATGATCGAATCGCTCCGCAAACGGGGCGAATTGACCGAGTGGCAAGGCAAGCGGCTGCTGGAAGACCTCCAGAACGCGAACGAGGAGGTCGTCGATCTCGCCGGCGACGAACCGGTCGTCGACCTGCAGCCCGACGCGCCGGCACGCGGCAAATCCGCGGCTGCCGATCCTTTTTCGACCGATCCGTTCGGCGGCGCCGACGCCTTCGGCGGTCTCGGAGCCGCAGCGGGCGCCGACACGTTCGGCGCCGTGGACGCCTACGCGACGCCGGGCGAAGCGGCTCCTAAACGAGAGCGCCGCAAGAAGGTCAAGAAGAGCCAGTGGGAGTCGCCCCTGCTGCTCCTCGGCACGGGCGGGCTGGCCCTGTTGCTCATCGGCAGCGGCTTCCTGATCTTCGTGCTGCTTCGCGGCAACGAAACGAAGATGTTCGACGTCGCGAAGTCGGCGTACCGGGCGCAGAGCTACAACCAGGCGATCGAACTGTCCGACCGGTATCTGACCAGCTTTCCGGGCGGCGAATTCGCTTCGCAGGCCCGCGTCATGCGGGAGATGGCCTCGCTGCGGGCGAAAGCCGACGCCGGCGGAGACATGACCGGCGCCCTGACCAAGGCCCAGGAGGTTCTGCCCGTCCTCAAGACGGAGAAGGGCTTCGATGACGAAGTCCGCGGCGAGCTGGCCATGGTTCTGCCCGCCATCGCCGAAGGCTTCGCGTTGCAGGCGGTGAACGCGAAGAAGACCGAGGACGCCGAACGCTTCGTCAAACTCGCGGGCGAGGCGATGGTTCTGGTCGACGACGCGGAATACCTTCCCCGAAAACTGCGCGAGACGCAGGCGGGGCGTCTGGAGACGATCGCCGAGAATCTCAAGCTGGCGTCGCGAGCCATCGAGCGCGACAAGCGGCTGGACGACGCGCTGACGCGAATGACCGCCGCCGTCGGCGAAGGTCGGATCGACCAGGCGTACGGCGTCCGGCGGGAACTCGTCCGCGACTATCCTGGACTCGCGACCGATGCCCGGCTCCTCACGGCGGTCGCCGCGATCGTCGCCAAGGAACAGGAACTGGTCCAGGTTCAGCCCTCGACGCTCGTCTCGACCACCGCTCCCGTCGAGGAAGCCGAGGCGAAGCTCTTCTCGCTCGCGCGGTTCGAAGGCAAGCCGATCGAAGACGGGCCCGAATCGGTCTATGTCGCCTACGGACGAAGCGCGGCCTACGGCGTCGACATGCGCACCGGCAAACCTGTCTGGCGCAGGTTCCTCGGCGCGGGCGAAGAACGCGCCCCGGTCGAAATCGAAGCCAGCGACGCCGTCCTGCTTTCCGATACGGAGTCGGGCGCCGTCGAACTGGTCCGTCGAAGCGACGGAGTCGTGCAGTGGCGCACGCCGGTGGGCGAGAGCTTCGCCCAGCCGACGATCTTCGGCGACGTCGCGCTGATCGCGACCGAGAGCGGAAAGCTTCACTCGATCGGCGTGCAGGACGGTACGCCGCGTTCGATGGCCCAGTTCTCCCAGCCGCTCGCCGCCGCGCCCGGTTTCGACGCCCAACGTCCGCTTCTCTACCAGTGCGGACGTCAGACGAATCTTTACGTCCTGAACGCCGACACGCTCAACTGCCGGGAGGTCTACTACCTCGGGCATAAGGAGGGGACGGTGCATGTCCCCCCCGCGCTGATGCGGGGGTATGTCTTCGTCGCCGAGAACGCCGGCGCGGATTACTCCTTCCTGCATATCCTGATCGCGAAGAACTCAGGCCTCGCGCTGGAGAAGGCCCAGGAGCCGATCCGGCTGGAGGGTCACGTCCACGCCCCGATGCAGATCTACGATCGACGCCTGATCGTTGCCACCGATTCGGGCTCCATCTCCTTCTTCGAGGTCGACCCGGCCGCGAAGTCGGCGCCGGTCGTCGCCACCACGCAGTTCACCGCGTCGCAGCGCGACCTGGCGCGCCCCTGGTCGCTGATCTACTCCGGCACGCTGTTCGTCGCCGAGCGGCGCCTCTCCCGGTACGAGGTGCAGACCTCGCGCGGCCAGCTCAATCGCTCGTGGATCAAGTTCGAAGGGGACGTCTTCACCGGTCCGCTCGCCCAAGCCGGACCGAACGCCGTGACGATGACGCATCGGCAGCCGGGGCTCCCGAGCCAGACCGTCTCCGCGATCGATCAGGCGTCGGGCGAGCCGGTCTGGCGCTGCGACGTGGGATACGGACCGCTCGCGCTATTCGATGCGGCCGCGACCGGCGCGTCGGAGCCGCTGCTGTTCAGTTCGCTCGGTCAGGCCTTCGCGCTGCCCGACTGGAACGCCGCGCCCGATTACCTCGCCGAATCGGCCAACGCCGGCGTCGGCGCCCGGGGAAGCTCCTTCGACCAGGCGTTCCTGCGTTCGGACAAGACCGTCGTGCTGTACGGGAAGAACAATCCCGACCGCGCGGCGATCTACCAGCAGACCAAGGACCCGATCATGCGGGTCACGCGATTCGGCGTCCGGGACGGTCGCCCCACCGCGGATTCGATCCTGTGGCGCGACGCGCTGATCGTCCCCTGGAGCGCGGGACAGATCTTCGCTCTCGACCCGACGACCGGAACGAACGCGGCGCTGCCGTTTCAGCCGACGCTGACGCCGGGGCAGGAGACCGTCTGGCGCCGACCGGTCGCTTCGCCGAACGACGCCGCGGCGCTCTTCGTCGCGGAGAACTCCGGCAACGTCTATCGCATCGCGCTGCAGGAAGGCGCCTCGCCCTTCCTGAAGGAGGCCGTCGCCGGCAAGGTCGACGGAGAAATCGCCGGTCCTCTGGCGGCGATCGGCGCCACGGTCGCCGTCCCCGTTCGCGCGGACGGCGCCGCGCGGATCGACCTCCTGGCGGATACGACGCTGCAGAAGACGAAGGAGGTTCCGCTTAGCGCCGCGCTCGCCGCGGGTCCCTTCGCCGTCGGCGATCTTTACGTCGTGACGCTCGTCTCCGGCGAGACGATCGCCTTCGACGCCGCGGGCGAGATCAAGTGGCAGACTGATCTTCCCGCCCAGGCGGTCGCGGGCGACCCGCTGCTGTCGGGCGAGCATCTGATCTTCGCCTTCAAGAGCGGCGACCTGGTCGTCGTGGAACGCGGAACGGGCAGCGTGATCTCCGCCCAGAAACGTATCGAAGGATTCGATCGCCTGATCTCCGTCCAGGAGGGTCGCGTCCTCGCCGCCACCGCCGAAGGCGCCAGCGTCATCCTCCCGCTCGAGCCATCGGACGAAGAATCGACCGTCAGCGTCGGATCGCCCGCCACTTCCGTCGCCGAGGCGTCCGCCGAATGAATCTCTTCGGAACCAGATTCTCCTGCTCCTCCGGGTGCCACTGGCTCCGCCAGTGCGGCAGCGGCATACGATCGTCCCCTAGGACTGTTCCTCTCCAGAGCACGCGCCGTCAGAGCGAGCGGCTCTCGAAAAGGTCGACCCTCGTCGCGATCTTTCTGTGTCTCGCTCTGCCCGCGGTCGCCTTCGCGCAGCCTCTCGGACCGCCGCCGGACGAGCCGCCGTTGCTCGACCGGGAGCCGTACGACATCCTCGTCCTTCCCGACAAAAAGGGGAACTCGCAGGAGGTCCGGATCGAGCCGCTGATCGACGCGAAGAACGGCCTGAAGGACAAACAGACTTACCGCGTCCGCGTCGTCTGGCCCGAGTCGCCATTCCCGAATCGCGAGATCGACTGGAAAGACGAATTCGTCTACAAGCCGTGGCTCAACCTCGTCATGGAGGAGGCCGACCGCCTCGTCAAGAACAAGGAGTACGAACTCGCCTACGAGTACCTCCAGTACCTGCATCGCATCGACCCCGAACTTCCGGGCCTGAAGCAGAAGGAACTGGAATATCTCTACGTCGAGACCGCCCGACTGTTCCAGGTGGGGCAGTACGCCGAATCGCTGGCCGTGCTCGAAGAGCTTCGCGCCCGGGATAAGAACTTCCGCCTGACGCCTTCTTCGCCGGACCAGCTCTCGGTGATGCGGGGCGTGCTGGACAAGGCGCTCGGCGCGCTCTTCGACCGCCGCAGTTTCGACCGCGTCCGCGAAACGATCGCCGACTACGCGAAGCGCTATCCGGGCGAACTGGACGCAACGCTCGACAAGTACCGCGGCGCGCTGCGGAGCGAAGCGCAGAAGCTGTATGCGGAGGCCCAGTCGCTCGCCGACGAAGAGAAGATCCGCGAAGCCCGACGGGCCGCCCGGCAGGCGCTTTCCGTCGACCCCGATTTCTCCGAAGCCATCTCGCTGCTGAACCAGATTCACGAACGCTTCCGCCTGACGCTGGTCGGCGTGACGCAGCCCGCGATCGTCGACGATCAGACGCAGGTCGATAACTGGGCCTCGCGCCGCGTCAGCCGGCTGACCCAGCGGTATCTGATGCAGTTCTCCGGCTTCGGTACGGAAGGGGGCGATTACCGCTGCGACCTCGCGACGCGACAGCTCAGCGACGACGCCGTCGAATGGTCGCTCCGCATCCGGCCGGGCTCGGAGAACGTCACCGGCATCGGCGACGCGTACCAGTTGTACGACATGCTCGCCTCCGCCGCGGATCCTGAATCGCCCCTCTACGAGCCGGCCTGGGCGCGACTGGTCGAGTCGTTCGAGATTCGCGATCCGAATCACCTCGTCGTCAAGTTCCGACGGATGCACGTCCTGCCCGAGAGCCTGGTGCAGATCCCCTTCGAATCGGAAGGCGACCAGGACGCCGCTCGCGAACCGTTCGAGGGGATGGGCGACTATCGCATGGTGCAGAACCAGGCGGGCGAGATGCGTTTCGCGCATAAGCCTCCCCGTTTCGCCGGCGATCCGCAGGTCGCGACCGAAGTGGGAGAGATCCTCTACGTCGATGCCGAAGACGCCATCGAAGCGTTGCTCGAAGGGGAGATCGACGTCCTCGATCGCGTCCCTCCTGCCCGGGCGGCGGAACTCGAAGCGCATCCGGACGTACGCGTCGGCGTGTACGACATCCCGACCGTTCACATGCTGGTCTGCAACGACCGGAATCCCTACATGCAGAACCCGATGTTCCGTCGGGCGCTGGTGTACGGAATCAACCGGCAGGCGACGCTCGACCAGGTCGTGCTGGGCGGCAGGCCCCGTCCCGGTTGTCGCGTCCTGTCAGGTCCGTTCCCGGCGGAAGTGGCCGACGCCTCGGCGATCGCCTACGCCTACGACGAACGGCTGGAACCCAAGGCGTACGATCCGCGGCTGGCCTATACCCTGAAAGAGCTGGCCATGCAGACGACGGCCGCGCCGTTCCGGAGCGAAGGGAAGCAGCCTCCCGAACTGGGCAAGCTGGTTCTCGCCTACCCGGATCAGCCCCTCGCTCGGCAGGTCGCGGCCACCATCGCCGAACAGCTCGATTCGGTGCAGATTCCGATCGAGATCCGGGCGCTGCCGCTCGGCATGACGGACGATCCGACGAACGATTTCGATCTGCTCTTGGTCGAGGCCGCGCTGTGGGAACCGCTGGTCGACGCGGAACGCCTGTTGTCGAAAGAACATGGCCTCGCCCGGATCGGCAGTCCCTACGTCGATCTGGCGCTGCGACAGGTCGACGGCGCCCGCACCTGGAACGAGGCACGGCTCGCGCTCCGCGATCTGCACCATTACGTCGATCAGGAAGTGACCATCATTCCGCTGTGGCAACTCATCGAGCGTTACGCCTATCGCGTCGACGTGCAGGGCGTTCCCGACCGCCAGTTCACGCTCTATCAGAACGTCGACGACTGGAGCGTCGAGGCCCGCGCTTCGAGTTCCGGCGAAACCGCGCCGCCCCCTGCCGCCGCGGCAGCGACCCCCGCCCGCGCGACTGCGACGGCGACGTCCGCCCCTGCGAATCCTGCGTCGAGAACGCCATGACGGGCGGAAACATGCCTCGATCGATGATCCGCTCGTTCTCCGCGCATCGGCTGCGGGCGACTTCGGCCTGCGCTCTGGCCTTCGTCGCGCTGACGGCGTGGTCGGCTTTCCCGTCGACCGTCGCGGGGCAGGTCGTCCGGTCGGAGTCGACGAGGGCCGCGGAGCCGGAGCCCTACACGCCGCCGTGGGAGTACGCCCCCTACCGGGTCCATCTCTGGCTGGTCGACGACGGTTCGCGATCGCTCTCGCCGGCATCGATCGAGAAAGTGCGAGCGAACTTGCTGGACGAGATCGACGTCGCCTTCGGCGCAAGCTGGCGTGCCTCCGCCAGTCGCGCCCCCCAGGACGTTTCCTCGGCGGCGCTCGGTTCGCTCGACGAGATGACGGTCTTCGATTTCGATCGGCTGGGGAAAGGCTGGTGGTTCGCCGGCGCCGACGGCATCCCGGTCGCCGATTTCGACAAGATCTATCTCGTAGCGCTGCGGGACGACGGCGTTCGCTTCCACGTCGAAGTGCGCGAGTTCGAAATCTCCAGCTACCAGGCGGGAGACGTTCTCCGCGCCGACGCCGCCTCGGTCGGACAGATCCCGCGCGTCGTCTCCGGGCTCGTCTCGCAAGCCTTCACCCGGCTCGCGCGCGTGGAGAAGACGTACGAAGTCGAATCGACCGTCGAGACGCCCGACGGTCCGCGGATCAAGCGCCAGGACCGGGCCTCCGTCCGGTTCAAAGCGGCCGGACTCGCGACCGAAGGGACGGCGTCGCTCGTGCCGCCGGTCGGTTCGCCGATGACGGTCGTCCTACGAAACAACGATCGGCTGGGCGTTCCGGCGGCGAACGGCGTCGCGGAGATGGAGTTCACGTACGTGCTGGCCGAGCAGATTCGCGGCTCGCTGGTGGACGGCCCGGTCTATTCCGGTCTGCGTTCGCCGTTCGGCGCCCGATCCAGTCGCCGGGTGCAGAAGTTCGTCCGCTTCCTGCCTTACGTGCAGGGCCCCACGACGCTGACCGTCGTCTCCCCTCCGAGCGAGGCCGAACCGTCGCAGCCGCTCGGCGGCTACGACATCTATTCCCGCGAACCCGAGGGCGAGGTCTCGACGTTCCTGGGCGAGACCGACTGGCGGGGCCAGTTCGTCGTTCCCCCCGCCGATCAGCCGCTCAGAATCGTTTACGCCAAGAGCGGCGACCGGATCCTGGCCAGGCTGCCGATCGCGCCCGGCCTGCACGCGGACGTGACCGCCGTCGTGCCGGACGACTCCTTCCGCCTGGAGGCCGAGGGCGCCGTCGCCGCGTTCCAGTCGCGGCTGATGGACCTGATCGCGCGCCGGCAGGCGCTCGCCGTGCGGATCCGCAAGAAGGTCGAACAGGCCGAGCGTGCCGAGGCGGAGCGCCTGCTGGAACAGGAGTTCAAGCCGATGTTCGATCGCACCGGCCTGACGTTCGAACTGGAGGAACTGCGGAAGCGCTTCTCGACCGAGGATCCTGCCGCCGCTCGCCGGATCGAGGCCATGTTCGACGCCACTCGCGGCGTGCTGAACAAGTTCCTCGACACGACCCTCGACCGCGAACTCGAATCGCAGGTCAAGCAGGCGGGGTAGAGCCGCTTTTTCGTCCGTCGCGCGTCAGGCTCCTGTCCGACGCGCGAGCCGTGGGGCGGACGTGAAAACGCCGCCGGCAGGCGATTCGCAGAACCGTCGCGATCCGGGCATTCGGCCCCGTTTCACGGTCGTCGCTAGGAATCGCCGGCGGGCGGTTGCCGGCGGTCTCGGCCTGCACTACCGTTCATCTGCTGCGAAAGACTCTCGCGGCGATCGACCATCGCACCGGCGCAGGCGCGCCATGGACAGCAGGAACGCTCGATGACGTTATGCGCGACCGGCCGCACGTGCTTCTGCGCCACGCTCGCTTTGCTGCTCGCGGCTGCCTCGCTGCCGACTGCGGGCTCTCTTCTCGCTGAAGATCGACCGTTCCGGAAATGGGATCCGCCGGCGCCGCAGGGGGTCGATTCCCGCCTGGCGTACTGGACCGCCGGCAACGCCGTCTTCCTGGAGACGGAGGCGCGGCAGATCGTGATGATCGCCAAGGGCCTCCTCTCTCCCGCCGACAAGGAGTACTTCCGCGGCGAGATCGGGGAGCGAACGGCGTCGCCGATCGCTGGGGAACTGCTCCGCGATCCGATGCCGATGTTCAAGCCGGACGGGACCTACTACGCGCCCGAGATTCCGATCGAATTCAACGGTCGCTGCATCCTGACTGCGGATCCGGACGGAACGATCCGGCACGTCATCTCGCAGTATCGGGAATTCGACGCCCGGACGATGATCGCCTTGATGGACCGCTTCGGACCGGAGTTGTCGCTCGAGGAGTGGATCTACGCGGGCGCTCCCTTTCGTCAGTCGCTCTGGATCGCGAACGAGAAGCGATCGCTGGCCGAAATGTCCCCCGGGATCAGCGACAAGTTCGCTCCCCATCCGGCGGATACCTACCTCGTGGCGGTCGACGGAGCCCGGTACTTCTTCGAGACCCGTCTGGAGGGCGAAGCGAAGGATCCGTCGCTCTATCCCCGGTTCATGACCGCGACCTGGTCGGACGTCGGTCGGCTGGATTGGGATCCGCTCGTGCAGCAGATCGCCCTCGGATTCGGCAGACACGCCAAGCTCTCGCCCACGGCCCGGCACCCAGGCGTCTTGGCCGCGTACAAGGCGTCCGACCGCGGAGAAGCGGGACCGGTCGGCGAAGTCCGCATCTGGAAGCAGACGATGATGCAGGCGGAAACCGGTCCGATGCCGGCGAGGCTCCTGCTTCGCAACTCGCGCCAGGCCCTCGTGCTTCGCGACGACGGAGTGGTCGACGTCGTCGAGTATCCGACCGCCGAGGATGCAGAGTACCTGAACGGCGTCGAAGGGTTCTGGACCGCGAAGCACGACGCGTCGAAGCCGGTAAAGTACGAAGCGGTCACGCCGCCCGTCTTTTCGCGCGATCTCGCCGCGATCTTCCGAGATTACGCCGGCGACGAAGATTTGATCGCGGATCTGGAAGCGGGACTCGTTCCGCCGCCCGGTACTGCGCCCCGGGACCTCAGCGACTTCCGGCTGGAACGTCTGGAGACGCTCGCGGCGCACCTGCTCGCGGGCGACGAGCGCTACGTAGTCGCCGAAGTCGAACGGCTGCGCGAAGCGGTCCGGGCCGAGAAGATGACGATGGGCAAGGCGACCGAACGACTGGCCGAACTGCAGAAGCGACGCATCGATCCGACCGACGGAAACACCCCGGGCGAGAAGCTGATCAAGAACTGGAAACGGCTGCGACCTGATTCGCCGAACCCTTCGCTCGTCGCGGCGATCGCCTGCTATCGGCAGGCCTGGAAGCTTCGCGGCGACGGATACATCGGCGACGTCGACCGCAACGAAGCGGAGGGGTACGGCCTGTTCGTCGACAAGTGCGAAGGCGAACTCGACGAGGCCGACGCGGCAGCGCCCAGCGACGCGGTCGCTGCCTGCTGGCGGCTGATGCTCGGTCGGTCGGCGGGGTATCCCCGCGAGAAGATGGACGCGATCGTCGCGCGCGCCGTCGCCGCCGATCCCCACTTCAGTCGACCGCACGCCGAGATGGCGCTCTATCTCCAGCCGCGCTGGCATGGCGAACCGGGCGACGTCGGCGAATACGTCGCAGGCGTCGTGAAGCGCTTCCGGGGTCAACTCGCCGTCGACGTCTTCTACCAGGTCTACACGACCATCTATCCGACGGACGTCGATCTCCTCGAGCATGGCATGTTCGATCGCGAGACGCTGGCCGCCGTCGCGGAAGACATGTCCGACGTCAGCCAGCCCGGCGAAGAGCTCTGGAAGTACGCCGAGGTCTTCGCCTACTTCTCCAACGATTTCCGCGTGGGGAAGAAGATGATCGCGAAGGCGGGAGGCGTCGATCGCCTCGATATCGTCAAGGTCACCTCCAACGAGCTCTTCCCGAACGAGGAATCGGCGGACGGCGCGAAGAGATTTTTCAGAGAAGCGAGCGCCGCGCCCGCTACGGCGGAACCGAGCGGTAGCGATTCGCTTTGGGAGTTGCGATTCGACGGCGCCGGATTCTCAGGCGCGTCGTTGGACGCCGCGCTTTTCAACGACGGAAAGCGGGCGATGGTCATCGCCGATTCCCGGAAGGCTTCGATCGTGAATCTCGAGACCCGGACGGTCTCAGGTTCGTTCGGCATTCCCGGCCTGAGCCTGCGACGAATTCATGGGTCCGCGGACGGGAAGACGCTGATCCTGACGGGGACGGAAGCCGACGGAACCTACGCCGTCTATCGCATCGGCGCAGGCTCGGGGGGACAGCCGACCCGCTTGAAAGACGTCGTGCATCGCGAACCGATCTCGCCTGAAGTTCTGTCCGCCGACGGCACGCGTTTCGCCAAGACCGTTCGCTCCGAGACGCCGACCGGCAAGTCGCACTTCATGATCTGGGATGCGACGACGGGCGAAAGAATCGACGACCAGGAATGGAGCGGGGCGCTCGATAACCCCTTCTTCTCCAGCGACGCCAGGTTCTTCACGATCTGGGACGGGCAGCAAGTCGGCGTCTACGACATCGCGACGAAGAAGATGGAGCGCCGCAGTTTCGGCGCTCTGCAACCCGTGCTCGATCCCCAGTACGCCCCGACGGGCGAGTTCGTGTTCTTCGCGATGGCGCCGAAGACCGGACGCACTGACGGCAATCGGCCCCACTTCGCGATCGAGGCGGAAAGAAGCCGAATCGCCGTCGCCACTTCGCTGGACGATCCCAACCCGAAGATCGCCCCCTTTCCGCTCGGCTGGCGTCCGCTGCAGGCGGACGGGCTCTTCGCCGCATCTCGCGAATGTCGGCGGGTCTTCGTGGTGACGGGAAGGACGGTTCCCAGCTACTCGGCGGCTGTCGACCTGAACGCGATCGACTCGCAGACCGTCGACGTGTACGACGTCGCCTCCGGCGAGCGAACCCACCGCCTTCGCGGGCACGCCGGAACCATCCGTTCCCTCCTCTATCGCGATGACGACCAGACGCTCGTCACCGTCGCGACCGACGGAACGCTGCGAGTCTGGGACGTGTCGAATGCCGGGCTGGCGAAAATCGCGAGTACGCAGGGCGACGTCGCGCTTCCGAAGAAGGCCGCGGAAGCTCCGAAGTAAGCCCTTAACCGACGCGCGCGACTCGGCTTCGAAACCTACTTGGCCAGATCGACGCAGACGATTTCCTTGTCGTTCCGGGCGAAACAGGAGCGCTCGGCGAAGGCGGGGTGCGACCAGACGACGACGCGGCTGTTGATCGGCTCGGTCGGCTCGACGATCTTCGCGCGGTTGACCTCTTCGTAGCCCTCGGGCGAGAGCTTCGCGATGATCAGCTCGCCCTGGTCGTTGAACAGGAAGAAGCGGTCGGCGTTTCGCACGAGGAACACGGTCGCCTGACGGACCGGGCGGCCCTCGCTCGTCGTGGCCTCGAACGACTGCCACAGGCGTTCGCCGTCGGCCAGTTTGGCGGCGATGATGCCGCCCGACTCGCCGTCGTTACCGTAGATCACGCCGTCCAGCACGTACGGCGTGCCGTTCACGGGGTAGACGCCGCTCCGGACGTTCGACCGCCAGAGAACCTCGGGCTCGCCGTCATTCTTCGGCAGGCGAATCGCGGCGCCGACGTTGCCGATGCCGGCCGCGAACAGGACGTCTCCCTCCTGTCGCGGGGCCATGATCGACATGCCGTACGAGGGCTTCAGCGGCACGGTCCAGAGAACCTCGCCCGTCGCCAGGTCGAGCCCGTTCAACGCCTCCGGGTGCCAGATGGCGAGCGCCGGCTTGCCGTTCTGTTCGATCAGCGTGGGGGGGCAATAGCCCGGCTCCGGAGCGGAAAGCGCCTTCCAGACTTCCTTGCCCGTCCGCTTATCGAAAGCGACGGCGACCGAACCCTGACCGCCGACGACGCAGTACAGCAGATCGCCGACGACCAGCGGATGGGCCGCGAAGCCCCAGATGGGCGTCTCGGTCTTATATTCCTTGGTCAGCTTCTTCTTCCAGACGACCGAACCGTCAGCCGTCTTCAGGCACGCCAGATCCCCCTCGGCGCCTAGGAAGAAGACGAGGTCGCCGTCGACGGTCGGCGTGCAACGCGGTCCGCCCGGATAGGAGATCGCGTACTGACGATCCTCGGCGAACGCCCAGATCTGCTTGCCCGTCGCGGCGTCGAGGCAGAGCACGCGTTCCTGCCCCGTCAGTCGGTCGCGCGTGCCGGGATTGTTGGTCACCTCGCCCGACGTTTTCACGAAGTCGGCGACATAGACCCTGCCGTCCGCGACCGCCGGTCCCGAATAGCCCAGACCGACGGGGGCGCGCCACTTGATCTTCGGCCCGCTGGCCGGAAACGCGTCGATGACGCCTGTCTCGTTCCAGGTCGCGTCGCGATTCGGACCGAGCCACTGCGGCCAGTCGTCGGCCCGGACGGAACGCGTCAGGGCAGGGGAGAGGGCCAGAACCAGTCCGAGCGACCAAACGCACGCAGCCAATCGCGACATCACGACGTTCTCCCGAGTCGGCGAGTTCCCAGCGCCAGGCGAGCAATCTCGCTTGGATGCCGCCGCCGTCGAAAAGGAAACACGGCTTTCTCGGAAGCGGCCGCGACTACTGATCGTCCGTCACGCCCGCGCGCGGCGAAGCAGGGACAGCCGGTCGAATCGCCGCCGCGACCGCTGCGGGGTCGTCGGTGATGATGCCGTCGACGCCCATCGCGACCAGGCTCTTCGCGGCTTCGACGTCGTTCACGGTGTAGGTGAAGACCTTGAGATTTCGGGCGTGCAGAGCCTCGACCGCCGCGGGCGTGACGTCCTTATAGCTCCAGCCGACGAAGTCGAGTCCCGGAATCGTCGCGACCTGCTCGATCTGCGCGGACCCGAGTTCCTTCGACCCGAGCGCCCCGATCACGATCGATGGCTCGTGCTTCGCGACGTCCTTCAGATAGTCCCAGTCGAATGCCTGGACGACCACGTCGCTCGTCAGCTTCTTCTCGGCGAGCAGTTCGACCAGCGGCTTCGCCGGGCCGTGCTTGCGTTCGATGAGCGTGACCGAGCCCGACTGGATCAGGTCGAGGGCCTCGTCCAGCCGCGGGATCGGCTCTCCGGCGAACTTCGGAGCGTACCAGCTTCCGGCGTCGAGACCGCTTAGCTCTTTCCAAGATCGATCGACCACCGGCAGTCTTTCGCCGCCGAAGACCTTCAGGGCGTCCGTCGTCCGGTCGAGCGTCTTGTCGTGGAAGACGACGTGCGTGCCGTCGCTCGCGACGTAGTAGTCGAGTTCGACCAGATCGGCGTTGGCGGCGATCGCTTCGCGGAAGCTGGCCGCGGTGTTCTCCGGCGCGACGGCAGGCGCGCCGCGGTGCCCGATCACGAGCGGCGTCTTCGAGCGAAGAAGTTCCTCGGGCGAGCGCCGAGCGGCCGGCTCCGCGGAGAAGAGCGAGGCGTTCGACATGACGGCGAGCGCGACGAAGCACGTCGCGCGAAAGAATGCTTTCATCGGTTCCGACCAGCGGGGGAAGTCGTCCCGCCCTCACGCACGGTCGGGACGGGATTTCAGACCCGCAGCATAATCGCGCCGCGCAAAGCCGTGGCCCGATGTTCGCCGGAACTTAACGAGCGACGAATGACTTGCTGGATTCGGAGTCGCGAGCGGGCCGTCACTCAGCCGGCCTCGGACGAAACCCGAAGTCGCGTGCCTTGATCTTGACCATGCGTCCGTCAGGGTGATGCCAGACGACGCCTTCGTAGCTACGCTCTCGCAGGTAGTCGCGAAGCGCTTCGAATTCTCGGGGGCAGTCCGATAAACGAACGGCGCCGTGTCGAATCAGTTCATGATCGGGACGACCCTCTGGATTTCCCTGCACCTTCGGACCGCAAAGCTCGTACGTTCCGTCGACAGGTACCGCGCCTTCGGCCGCTGCGCGATCGAAGGCCTCGCGGTGGTATCGATCCTCAGGGCCTGCGCCGACCGGAAGCCAACCCTGCTGCTTGCCGGTGTTCCCGTCGATCTCGTTCGCCGGCTCGAAATCGGGAGGCGGCGTGCCGCCAGGCTTCACTTCGTGCCGCTTGTAGAATCTTCCGGCGCGAATCAGGCAACAGGTGCCGTCGAACTTGCGAGTCGCCTCGCCTTCGCCGGCGATCACCCACTCGGCCCCGGGCGTTACCTCGTTTCGAACGAGTCGATCGCCGTCGTAGTTTCGCTGGAACAGGCTAATGATCTTCTTCATGCGTCGGACCTCCGCGAGATACGACACTCGCGGCGACAAAAGGTGACGCGCGTCGCTCAACTTTCGTGTGCACGCCCGACTCGCGCCCCAGCGCCTACTCCTCCATCACCTCCGCTTCCTTCCCCTTCGACAGTTCGGCGGCGGAGCCTTCGTAGCGCTTGAGGAGCTTGTCGATCTCCTCCTTGCCGGCGCCCTTGTCGTCCTCGCTGATGAGCTTGTCCTTCTCTTCGGTATCGATCGCCTTGTTCGCGTCGCGGCGGACGTTGCGCAGCGAGACCTTGCACTCCTCGGTCAGATCGCGAATCCGCGAGGCGAGCTTC
Organism: Lignipirellula cremea; assembly: GCF_056501455.1. Taxonomy (NCBI): domain Bacteria; kingdom Pseudomonadati; phylum Planctomycetota; class Planctomycetia; order Pirellulales; family Pirellulaceae; genus Lignipirellula; species Lignipirellula cremea. The sequence continues at coordinate 427,734 of NZ_CM151415.1, read as the reverse complement.
TTGCGCGTGTCGCCCGACAGCGGCGGAATGTTGATCCGGATGACGCGCCCGTCGTTCTGCGGGTTGAGGCCCAACTGGCTGGCGACGATCGCTTTTTCGATGTCCTTGATCGTCGCCGTATCGTAGGGGCGGATCACGATTTGCGTCGGCTCGGGCGCCCCGATCGAGGCGAGCTGCTTGATCGGCACCGGCGAGCCGTAAGCCTCCACGCGCAGCGAATCGACCAGACCCGGATTCGCGCGGCCGGTGCGGATGCCCGTGAGGTTCTTCTTGAGAACGTCGAGCGCTTTCTCCATGCGTTCTTCGGCGTCCATCAGAATGTCGTCGACCGGCATGGCGTGGTTTCCTTGGAAGTGAGAGTGAGCGAGAGGCTTCTATCTTCGCAGGGTCGTTCAAGACCCGCCCCACTGATCTGTCTACCGCTGAGTATCATCCTCTCCTCCGGGTGCCACTGGCTCCGCCAGCGCTTTTCCGGAGGCCGGATCGCTCGTGTCGGACGACTTCTCAAGATGCAGCACGGGCGGAGCCAGTGGCACCCGAAACTCTTCGATCAACCGGACAGAAAAACGATAGACGGACCACTAATGAGAAGAACCTGCTTACCGCGTTCCGCCGATCAGGGTGCCGATCTTGCGACCGCCGACGGCCTGCACGATGGCGCCTTCCTTCAGGTAATTGAAGACCAGAACGGGCAGCTTGTGTTCCCGGCACTGCGAAATGGCGGTGCCGTCCATCACGCGCAGGTTTCGCGTCAGAACCGAATCGAACGTCAATTCGGGATAGAACTCGGCGTGCGGGTTCTTCTCCGGATCGTCGCTGAAGACGCCGTCCACGCGGGTCGCCTTCATCAGGATCTCCGCGTCCAGTTCCAGCGCCATCTGCGCGGCGGCGGTGTCCGTCGTCACGAAGGGGCGACCCGTGCCGCCCGCGAGAATGACGATCCGACCCTTATCCAGATGCCGCAGCGCCCGGCGGCGGATGAAGGGCTCGGCGACTGACTCCATCCGGATGGCCGTCAGCAGCCGGGTCTGGGCGCCGATCGATTCCAGGGCGTCCTGAAACGCGAGGCCGTTGATGACCGTCGCGAGCATGCCCATGTAGTGGGCCGTCGACTCGACGACGCTGGCGTCCTGGGTCTTGAACTGGGCGCCGCGAAGGATGTTCCCTCCGCCGATCACGACCGCGAGCTGGCAGCCGAGCTGCTGCGCCTCGTGGACCTGCCGGGCGACCTCGACCGCCTTCTTCATGTTCACGCCCCGGTCTCCCGGGAGCGCGAAGCTGTTGCCCGAAAGCTTCAGCAGGACGCGGCGGTACTTGGTCGACGATTGCGGCGGGTCGGTCATAGATCGGCGGCTCTGAGCGGGGGACGACAGTCCCCCGAGACTTCGTAACGGGACGCAGCGGACTCGGAGGACTCACGCTCTCCGCTCAGAATCGACGCGACTGGCTTTACGCCTTCTGGCCGAGCTTCCAGTGGACGAATTGCTTCAGGGCGAAGCCGTTGTCCTTCGCGTACTGGCCGACGGTGATCTTGTCGTCCTTCACGAAGGGCTGCTCGTTGAGCGTCCGTTCGGCGAAGAAGTTCTTCATGCGGCCTTCGACCATCTTGTCGATGATGGAGTCCGGCTTGCCTTCGTTCTTGGCCGCCGCGCGGAGGATTTCCCGCTCGTCTTCGATGACCTTCGGATCGAGGCTCTCCTTGTCGAGCGCCGCCGGGGCCATCGCCGCGATGTGCATGCAGATGTCCTTGAGCTGCTCGGGCGTTCCGCCCGTCGCTTCGACGAGAACGCCGTGGACGATGCTGCCGTTATGCTCGTAGGCGCCGCACTTGCCTTCGATCCGGACGATCCGCCCGACGTTGAAGAGCTCGCGAATGCGGTTGAACAGTTCGTCCTTGTGCTCGCCGAGCGTCATGCCCTTCTTGGTGGGGCAGGGCTGCGCGAGGAGTTCTTCCGCCGTCGAGGCGCCGGGACCGGTCGCGAGCTGCTTGGCCAGGTCGGCGGCCAGGCCGCGGAACTCGTCATGGTTGGCGACCGGCTGGCTCTCGCACATCAGTTCGACCATCGCGGCGACGTTCTCGCCGATGTAGATGCCCATGCGACCGAAGGCCGTTTCGCGATCCGAACGCTTGTTCGAGAGCGCGACGCCCTTCTCGCGAAGGATTTTCATGGCCTTGTCTTCGTCGCCGCCCGACTCCGCCAGCGCGGTCTTGCAGTCCATCATCGGCAGACCCGTACGGTCGCGGAACGCTTTGACCTGGGCGGCGGTGATCTGGGTCATCCGAGAGGAACTCCTGCTATGGAAATCGAAGGCGGCCTGCGGGCGAGCGCCGGAGGCCGGAAGCGATGGTCGGATCGATCCGTCGCGGAAGATCCGTCGGAACTACGAGCGTCGGGCACGCCGGGACGTTCGCGCCTGGGGTGCAGGACGGAACGCGGCAGCCTGCGACGCGAGAACCCGAAAATCGCCCGCGACGGGAACCGCTATTCTTCGAAAATCCCGCCTCGTCGGCTAGGGGGGGCAGGCCTGACCGCTGGTGACACGCGGGTCGGGTATCAGAAGACCGTCGCCGCTTCGCGCGGCGGCGGTACACTGAACTCCGGTCCCGCCTGACGCTTTTCCGCCCGGTCGCTTATGTCCCGCGAGTTTCTCGACTTCCGGCTGCCTGCGCTTCCGGCGCTCGTCGAGCGTCTGGAGCGAGATTACCGAAAAGAAGGCCGCTGGGACCTGTCGGATGTGCTGCTCGTCCTGCCCGGTCTGCGGGCGGTGCATCGGACGATGGAACTGCTCGCCGACCGGGCCCAGGCGGAGCGGGTCTTCTGGAAGCCCCCGGAGGCGGTGACGATCGGTCGCCTGCCCGAGCGGCTCTATCCGATCAAAAAACCGATCGCCAGCGAGTGGATGCAGCGACTCGCCTGGGTGCGGGCGGCGAGGTCGTTCTCCGCGGAGGAAATCGCCCCCGCGCTTCCGCATCTGCCGGAGGAACGCGAAGCCGCGGCGTGGCTCGACCTCGGCGATCTGCTGGCGAGGCAACACCGCGAACTGGCCGGCGAAGGCCACCGGTTCGAGGATGTTCTGCGGGTCGCGGTCGATCTTCCCGGCTTTCAGGAAGAGGAACGCTGGCGCACGCTGGCCAGACTTCAGGCGCGGTATCTGGAAATTCTCGACGGCGAAGAACTTTGGGACCTGCAGACGGCCAGGCTTTTCGCCTCGGAAAATGCGGAATGCTCGACGGATCGGCGGATCGTGCTCGCCGCGACGGCGGATTTGCCGCGCGTGATCGTCCGGATGCTGGAGCAGGTCCGCGATCAGGTGACGGCTTACGTCTACGCCCCGGAGTCCTGGTCCGAGCGCTTCGACGAGTGGGGGCGTCTGGCCGCCGGCGAGTGGGAGAAGGTCGATCTGAACGTGCCGCTGGCGGAAGTCTTTTCGGTCGAAAACTCCGCCGAACAGGCGCAGTGTGCGCTCGAACGACTGGCCGCCGCGCAGGACGCGTTGAAGAGCGATTCCCTCGCCGTCGACCAGATCAGCATCTCGATCCCGGACGAGCGAGTCGTCCCCCAGATTCGCCGGCGTTTCGCGGAGGAGGGGATCAAGACCTACTGGACCGGCGGCGCCCCGCTGCGCGATTCGGCGCCGTATCGGCTGCTGGAGACCGTCGCCGCGTACGTCGATTCTCGTTCGTATCGCGATTTCGCGGCCCTGCTGCGGCATCCCGACGTCGAAAGACTGCTTCGCAGCCGGGGCATCGCCGGCGACTGGCTCACCGCGCTCGACGACGCCTACCAGAGCTCTTATCCCGTCACCGTCGACCCCTCGTTCTGGAACGTCGAGCCGCCCGCCGAGGGGCGAGGCAGTTCGCGGGAATCTGCCGTCGAAAAGCAGAGCCGGGGAGAAGCGCTCGCCGCGGCCGGGAACCGGCTGCACGAGCTGCTGGGAACGCTGCTCGACGAATCGCCGCGTCGGCTGGGCGAGTGGGCCGCGCCGTGGCGGGACCTGCTGGTGCGTCTGTACGAGGACTACGCACCGGCGGAGGCGTCGCGATCGGGCGAGGATCTGACGCGGACCGCCGCCGCGGCGCTGCGCGACGCGATCGATGCGCTCGGCGGCGTGGCCGACGGATTTCAACCGCACACGACGGCCGGCGAAGCGATGCGGCTGGCGTTGCATGCCGTGCGGAGCGCGAAGATCTACGGCGATCCCGATCCCGAGGCGGTCGACCTGATCGGCTGGTTGGATCTGCTGCTGGACGACGCGCCGGTGCGGATCGTGGTCGGGTTCAACGAAGGGATCGTGCCGCAGTCGACCACCAGCGACATGTTCCTGCCGAACTCGCTCCGCTCGGCGCTCGGCATCGACGACAACGCCCGGCGCTACGCCCGCGACGCCTACGTCACGGCCTGCCTGCTCGATCGCCAGCCGCGCGTGGCGTGGATCCTGGGGCGGACCGACGACGAAGGTTCCCCCCTCGCTCCCAGCCGGCTGCTCTTCGCCTGTCCGGCGAAGGATGCGGCGCGCCGGGTGCGGGTGCTGTTCGGCGACGGACCGTCCTACCGCGTGACGCAGGGTCGCGCCTGGAAGGCCACGCTGCCGGAGTCCCGCTTTCCCATTCCGATGCCGGCGAGCCCGGCGCCGCGGAAGGTGACCGAACTGACGCCGACGTCGTTTCGTTCCTACCTCGCGTGCCCTTACCGGTTCTACCTGGAAAAGGTGCTGGGCCTGAAGGAGCGCGAAGACGACGCCGACGAACTCGACGCCGGCGGATTCGGCGACCTGACGCATGCCGTGCTGGAAGCCGTCGCGGCAGCCGACGATCTGAAAGGCTGCACCGAGGCCGAACGTCTCGCGGCCGAACTGACCCGCCTGGCGGAAGCGGAGGCGACGGCTCGCTATGGCCCGCGACCGCCCGCCAGCGTGCAGTTGCAGGTGGAGCAGCTTCGCCTGCGGCTCGAAGCCTACGCCGAACGACAGGCGGCCATCGCGGCGCAGGGCTGGGAGACGATCGCGGTCGAGGTTCGGCTGACTTACGACATCGACGTCGACGGCGAACCCTTCCGCCTGAGCGGCATCGTCGACCGCATCGACCGCCACCGCGATTCGGGGCGTTACCGGGTCTGCGACTATAAGACCACGGCGACCGCGCCCGATCCCGACGAGGCCCATCGCAAGAAGGACAAGGTCACCAAGGAACTTCGCTGGTACAACGTGCAGTTGCCGGTCTATCGCCTGCTCGTGGCGAATCATTACGGCGTCGATCCGCGGGAGGTCGGAATGGCTTTCATTAAGCTGCCCGGCGATCTGCGAAAGGTCGCCTTCGCTCCGGCGGAATGGACCGACGCGGAACTGGCGGAGGCGGACGATGTCGTTCGCGACGTCATTCGCAAGGTCCGGGCCGAAGTCTACTGGCCGCCCATCGACCCGGAACCCTATCTGGCGCCGTACGATCTCTGGGCGAAGATCTGTCAGACGCAGGTTTTCGGTCGCCGCCCGCTCGATGAGGAGTTCGCTTCGTGACGCTCGCCCGCCGGTTCGCTTCGCTTGCTGAAGGACCTCTCCTGGCCGTGCTCCTCCTGGCGGCGTCGGCGCTGACTGGTTGCGAAAAAACGGAGCCGGCTGCCGACCAGGGCGTCGCGGGGAGCGGCCTCAGGAAGGTGACGCTGCAACTGAACTGGTACCCCGAGATGGAGCATGGCGGCTTCTACGCCGCCAAGGCGCTCGGCTACTTCGAGGAAGAGGGGCTCGACGTCGAAATCGCGCCCGCAGGCAACAACTCTTCGATCGTTCCCCGACTGGTCGCGTCGCAGCAGGTCGAGTTCGGCATCGTCGACGCCGACCAGCTTCTGCTCGCCCGGCAGGAAGGCGCCGAACTGACCGCGCTGGCGGCGCCGTTGCAGCACAGCCCGCGATGCATCATGGTCCATGCCGAGTCGGGCATCGAGCGGCTGGAGGATCTGAAGAACGTCACGCTGGCGATGAACCAGAGCCTGGCCTTCGCGGAGTTTCTGGAGAAGCGCCTTCCGCTCGAAGGCGTGACGGTCGTTCCCTACAACGGCGTCGGCCTGTTCGTGAAGGATCCGAAGTACGCGATGCAGGCCTACTCCTTCAGCGAACCGTTCGTGGCGAAGCAGGAGGGCGCCGACCCGAAGCTTCTCATGGTCTCCGACCTGGGCTTCGATCCTTACGTCGGCATCCTCGCCACCAGCGATGCCCTGGCGAAGCAGGATCCCGACGTCGTCGAGAAGATGCGTCGGGCGTCGCTCCGCGGCTGGCAGGCCTATTTCGAGAATCCCGAACCGGCCCATAAGCTGATCGCGGCGGCGAACGACACGATGACGCCGGAGGTGCTGGAGTTCGGCGATCAGGAGCTGCGGAAGCTGGCGCTTCCGGAAGGGATGCCGCCCGAGGAGCTCGGCAAAATGGATCGGAAGCGCTGGGAGACGCTCGCCGCGCAGCTCGGCGAGTTGGATCTGATCGACGCGGAGAAGGTCGACCTCGACGCCGCCGTCTGGCCCGCGGCGCTGACCGAGTAGACGAAGCCGTTTTTCCGCTTCGTGCCGCGTCTCGAATGCTTCTGTGTGCCACGGCTGGCTTGTCCAGCCGTGTGCCGAATCCGGCGAAGCGCTCACACGGCTGGACAAGCCAGCCGTGGCACACCGAGCGAACCCGGTATCTTCGGACGAAACTCGCGCCAGCCGCGAATCGACACGCATTCGAATCGCGAATTCAGGCGCCGCGCACGAAAAAAGGGGACGCTTAGAAAGCGTCCCCTTCATGTTTCGTTGGATTCGTTCGACCGGATCAGCTTCCGGCGGCGACGGGCTCGCTGGCGCCTTCGGACTGCGCGACCTTGTCGCCGAGACCCTTCAGGACCGCATCGGCCAGGTGCCGCATGATCGCCTCGACTGCGCGGATACCGTCGTCATTGGCGGGGATCGGCAGATCGATCAGGTCCGGATCGCAGTCCGTGTCGAGCACGGCGACCGTCGTGACGCCGAGAGCGCGGGCTTCGCGGACCGCGTTCTTTTCCTTGTTCGGGTCGACGATGACCATGCATTCCGGAATGCGGTTCAGCTTCCGCAGACCGTTCAGGTTGCGATAGACCTTGCGGTACTCGCGGTTCAGCGACGACTGGGCCTTCTTAGAGTACTTGGCCAGTTCCTCGCCCGAGCGGATCTTTTCCAGCTCTTCCAGGCGCGACAGCCGGCTGCGGATCGTGCGGAAGTTGGTGAGCGTACCGCCGAGCCAGCGCTCGGAGACGAACGGCATGCGGCAGCGGGTCGATTCGGCCTCGACCGCGGCGCTGGCCTGACGCTTGGTCCCGACGAACAGGATCAGGCTGCCCTGGGCGGCGACCTGCTGCAGGTACTTCTGCGCCCGGAGGAGACCGCGAATCGTTTCGCGGATGTCGATGATGTGGATCAGGTTCTGACGGGCGAAGATGTACGGACGCATCTTCGGGTTCCAGCGGCTGGCCCGGTGGCCGTAATGCACGCCGGCGTCGATCAGTTCCTGCACGAGGGGATGCTGAGCCATGTCTCTCGAAAAACTCCTGTAGCCGCCTGCCGCTCCACGCCATCCAGCGGGTCGAACCCGCAGGGCGCTCGGGACCGTTTCGCCTTGCCGGCGTTCGCTTTAGGAACGCGGGCGGGCGGGCCCCGATCGAGTCGTCACAGACGAAACGCACGAAGAATCGGCCCTCACGACGAGCGCCGACGAATCTCGAAGTATATCGCCGCCCGCGAGATTCGTGCAAGCGGCGAAGGGAGGAGTCAGGCGCCCTTCCCGCCGGTCTTGGCAACCGGTTTACGCTTCGCCGACGGTTTACGCTTCCGCTTCTGCGGGCGAACGATCGTTCCGATGTCGGCCCACTTCGCTCCCGTCGCGAAGTAGGCTTTCAGCAGCACGTCCATGCTGATGCCGAGGGCGCCGTTCTCGATGCGGCTGACGCGGGCCTGGGTGACCCCCATCCGCTCCGCAAGTTCCGCCTGCGAGAGCCCCGCTTGCTTGCGTTGGGCCACGATGGCGCACAGCAGGTCCGTGCGAGCCTGCACGAGTTCCCAGGCTTCGTCGGACAAGTTGAATAGATCTCGCGGCGTGCCGACGGTGAATCCAGCCGCCTCCAGGCGTTTGCGACTCGCTTCGCTCATTGACGCTCCTCCTGCCGAAGATAGGTCTTCAGCCGCGACGCGCTCGCTTCCAGAATTCGCGGCGGGGTCCTCTGCGACTTCTTCTCGAAGATCGCCAGGACGACCACGTTGCGCCGATCGCGGTAGTAGATGATGCGGAAGGACTTCCGCGTTTCGCCGTCTCGAAATCGCAACTCCGCGACGCCCTGACCGATCGAGGGCATCGGCTTCCATCGCGGCGCCGCGAACGTCATTCCGTTCGCCAACTGATCGAGCAGACTTGCGGCTTCCGCTGCAGCGCGGGGGGAAAACGGCGGGACTTCGACGCGGTCGCGGGTGAAGACCAGTCGAAGAGGCAATTCGCGAGCCTCGCTCCCTTCCGCTCGATTCGCTCGTTTTTTAGCCATCGACTTCCCAAGTCTATGCAGAATTATGCATGAAATCAAGCATCGGCTTCGCTCGCGGCGTTGTAGCAGGATAGTTCGATTGTGTGCCCCAAGATAAACGACGGAAGACGCAAGTTCTTGGTCAGTCGAGCCTTGAATGTCACCCTCTCTTCCGGGCGCCACTGGCTCCGCCAGTGCATTTCCGGAGGCCGGATCGCTCGTATTGGACGACCTTTCAAGATGCAGCACTGGCGGAGCCAGTGGCACCCGAAACTCTTCGATCGACCGACAGAAAACGATAGACGAGCCCGTAGGTCAGGCATTGCCTGACGGCTATAGGGTCCCGGTCCCGCTCGCGTTCGATCGGACTTCACTGCCGCTGCAAGCGGGGCCGTATCGAAGTGGCCGTCAGGCGATGCCTGACCTACTAGTCGACCTGGCTTTATTCGTCAGGCGGAGGTTAACCTGATTTCGCGGAGGGAGTCGAGGGATCGTTTTCGATTTTCGCGGAGGCAGGGATGCCGGCAACGAACGAAAAGCTGGAAGTTCGTCTGACGCCTGAGACCCGGGCGGAGCTCGCGGCGTTCGTCCGCAAAGGGGACTCGCCGGCGGCGAAAGTTCGCCGGACGAGGATCCTGCTCCTGTCCGATCGCGAGCACGTCGACGGTCGTCGCACCGACGGCACGATCGCCGAGATCGTGGGGCTCTCCGAGCGGCAGGTCTGCCGGATTCGGCAAGCCTTCGTCCGCGAAGGAAACGTCGCCGCGGCGATCGAACGGAAGGCCCGCTCGGCTCCCGGCGTCCAGCCGATCTTCGACGGTCGCTCCGAAGCGAAGCTCGTTCTGCTGGCCTGCTCGACGCCGCCCGGCGGACGCAAGGCCTGGACGATGCAGCTTCTGGCCGACGAGGCGATGCGGCTGTCGATCGTGACGAAGGTCTCCGAAGAGACGGTTCGCCAGACGCTCAAAAAAACAGGCTGCAGCCCTGGCGGACGCGGCGCTTCTGCATCCCGGAGAAGGATCTCGCCCGCTTCGTCGCCCGCATGGAGAAGCTGCTCGACGTCTACGCCGAATCGTTCGACGACGAGCACGTGCTGATCTGCATGGACGAGGCGGCCAAGCAGATCCTGGCCGACGTCGAGCCGTCGCTGCCGATGACGCCGGGCCAGCCCCGCCGCGAGGACCATCACTACGAGCGCCGCGGCGTGCGGTCGATCTTCTTGTTCTTCGATCCCGTCGGCGGCTGGCGTCGCGTCTCCGGTCGCGACGGTCGAACGCGAGTCGACTGGGCCGAAGAAGTCGCCGAGCTGCTCGAGCGGGACTATCCCCGGGCCGAACTCGTCACGCTGGTCTGCGACAACCTCAACACGCACGACGTCGCGAGCCTGTACCATGCCTTCGACGCCGAGCGGGCGCATCGCCTGGCCCAGCGCCTGCGGATCGTCTACACGCCCAAGAACGGCAGCTGGCTCAACATGGCCGAGTTCGAGCTTTCCGTCCTGACGCGGCAGTGCGTCGGGCGACGCTTCGAAAGCGCGGCCGAGATGGACGAAGCGATGGCCGTCTGGCAGCGCGAACGCAACCGCCTGCGTCAGGCTGCGACCTGGCGCTTCACGACGGACGACGCTCGCGTCAAACTCAAACATCTCTACCCCAACGCCTGACGAATAAGGCTTGGTCGACTACTACGAACATGAACGCGAAAACGGCTCGCGAGGGATCGCGAGCCGTTTTGCGTGATGGTTCCCGTTTCGCCCTGCCGCAGGCCGGCAGTCCGTTCGCTTACGGCTTCCGGATGAAGTCGGTCAGCGGCGCCAGGTTCACCGGCGCGACCTGGTTGACCAGGATCGACGAGGGCTGTCCGCCCAGTTGCGGCGGGTTCAGGCTGGCGAACTGTCCGAGCAGCAGGTTGTCCTCCAGGAAGAAGCCCTGGTTGCCGCCGTAGGTGAAGTAGAACGGCGGGATCGACAGCGGATCGTTCCGGTTCTCGATCAGGTAGGCGAGGCCCGAAGGATCGGAGACCTGGTTGCCGAACAGAGCCAGCGACATGGTGCCGGCGTTCGGCAGGACGCCGAGCGAGCCCTGCTGGTACATCGTGAAGGCGACGCGATCGCTGAGGATGATCTCGGCGTCATCGTCATCCGGATCGATGAACTCCCCGAAGAAGATGTTGTTGTTGACGATCGCGTAGACCTGGCCCTCGCTGCCCACTTCGTTGTGGATGGCCATACCGACGCGGAACTCGTCGTCGACGACTTGATTGATGGTGTTGTTCTGGAAGTTGATGACCTGGATCGACTGGTCCTGGGCGAAGAGTTCCACGTTCGAGTTGAAGAACAGATCGAGCGTCGCGTCTTCTTCGTCAGCGCGACCGTTACGCAGGAACTGCGAGTTGATGACGGTCGCGAAGATGCGCGACTGGTCTCGCGATTCCAGGAACATGCCGTTGAGCTGGTGATCCTGCAGGATGTCGCCGTTCATGCTCAGGCCGACGACCGAGCGATCGTTGGTCTTGATCTGCAGGCCCATGTCTTCGCCGTCGTCCAGGATCGGCACGCCGTCGACGTCGAGCGTCTTGCGGGAGACGTTGTAGTTCGACGTGATCTGCACCTGCGAGTCGCCGTAGACGTTGAACGTGCGAGCGTGGTTGAAGGTGTCGACGATCGTGTTGCGAACCATCGTGACCGAGCTGATCGGCGGCTCGTAGGGGCTGTCCGCCGTGGTGAACTGGTCCACGTTGAAGAAGAACTGCATGCCCGCGTCGCCGAACAGGTCGTCCGGCCCTTCGATGCCGGCGCCTTCGATGAAGTTGTCGCGGATGTCGAAGTTGGCGATGCTCGTGCCGGTGACGGCGCCGTAGATGCCGCCCGTGCCGTCGTCGAACTCGTCGCTCGGGTCGAGCAGCGGATCGGTCAGCGGGTTGCCGAGATCCGAAAGGCCGGCGTTCAGGATCGTGTTGCTGTGAATCTGCAGGTCGAGCCGCGACACGCCGGCGGCAAGATTGCTGTTCACGAGGGCCGCGACGCCGACGCCGTTGCCCGACATCACGTTGCCGTAAACGTTACCGAGCACCTGGGCGCCGGTATCCTGAGCCAGGGACACGCCTGCGGCGTTGCCGAACATCCGGTTGTTGCGGATGTCGAAGACGAAGTTCGGCCCTTCGGTCGAGCCGGCGTCGCCCGCGATCGTCATCTGGATGGCCGAGCCGCCGTTCGCAGCGAACGTATTGTCGTAGGCGTAGAAGTTCAGGTCGTCGTCGTTGAAGGCTCCGACCAGCGTGATGCCGACGCCGCCCGACTGGTTCTCGGAGATGTTCTGCGTCTGGAAGCCTTCCTCCGAGAAGACCAGCAGGCTGCCCGTCGCCTGGGTCCAGGCGATACCGAAGCCCGCCTGAGGAATCCCGAAGACGCCGTTGTCGACGATGTTGTTGCTGCTGATCTCGGCGTAGATATCTTCGCTGGCGTTGATGTTGATGCCGTTGAACCCGTTGTTCCCGATGTCGTTGTTTCGGATCAGGAACGACGACATGGTCGCCTGCGTGATCTCGATGCCGTCGCCGAAGTTCGGCTCGAACGGATCGTTCGAGGCGATGCGGTTGTTCGTCATGACGACCGAGCTCGCGGCGATGTTCTCGATGTGGATTCCGTCGCCGCCCAGGAAGTCCTGCACGCCGAAGGGAACGAGCTGGTTCCGCGATCCGATCACGTTGTTGTCGATCAGGATGTCCGCGGCGTTGACGTTGTTGAGCGACACGACGTCGAACGTCTGCACCAGCGGATCGATTACCTGGTTGTCGATCGTGTTGTCCGTGATCCAGAACGTCCCGGTCAGGCCGTCGACGAGGATCGCGTTCCCCTGCTCGCCGAAGATGATGTTGTTGTTGATCACGCCGTGGGTGATCACGTCGCCGCGGATCGCCGCCTCGGTGCTGTTGGAGGTGATCTCCAGACCGCGAACGACGTTGGCGTTGGCGAGCTGCACGGTCGCCGCGGTGTTGTTGTCCAGGTTGCTGATGAGAGGCCGCTGGCCGTTCTCGTTGGTCAGCAACTGGTACAGGCCGACTCCGCCCGTCCCGGCGCCGCCGTAGTTGGCGATCGGGATGTACTGCGGAACGCCTTCGCCGAGCAGCCACTGCGTATCCTGCAGCGTGATGCCCGTGTCGTGGTTGACGAAGTCGTTTGCGCCCTGGTGCACGAAGATGATGTCACCCGGCTGCGCGATCGAAGCGCCGAACTGCGTCGGGTCCGCCATCGCGAGCTGCGAGTAGGGATCTTCCGCGGTGCCGGTGCCGGCGTTCGCGTCGACCGCCGCGTCGCTGTCGACGTGAACCACTCGCCAGGGCGTGCCCGTGAGCGGGTTGATCGCGACGAACGAGGGCTGATTCACGCGAACGACGTGATCGTTACGGACGCTCCGTTCGAGCGCACGGGGGGCGCTGGTGGGGGCGCCGTCGCCGCCCGCATGCAGGATCAGTTGCAGGAACCCGGACGTATTGAACATCTGGTCCTGGTTGACGGTCAGGTTGACCGCCACGCCGGGAAGCGGATGGGCGCCGAGCGAGGTCGTCAGACCGCCGAACGGTTCGACGTAATCCGAGCGGTAGTAATAACCGCCGACGTCGAAGTAACCCTGGATCATCGACAGCCGCGGGATCGGCACGCGGAACTTCGCGTCGAACCCTTGCAGGGCGCTGTCGATCCCGGGCACGACCACCTGGTTGCCGACGAACGAGGTGTCGCGGAAGCGATGGTCCATCTGCCCCTGGGGCAAATAGCCGTTGGCATAGAAGTCGAAGTTCGGCGTCTTGATGAAGCCGCCGACGCCGATCTGCCAGTAGGTATGGCCGAACTCTTCGTACTCGTCCGCGTCGTAGTCAACGAAGACGTTCGCCCCGACGTCGGTCTTGGCGGGCTTGATGTGGAAGACCCGCTCCAAACCGAGGTTGGAGAAGAATTGCCCGCGCTGGGCGGAGACGTGCGCCTGTCCTTCGACGAACCATTCGCCGTTGAGGACGTCGTCGAACAGCGGTTGCTTGGCTCCGGCGGTGAAGTAACTGCCGTCGTAGCCCAAGCCCTGGTCGGCGGCTGTCGCCCCGAGCCAGACCAATCCTCCTAGCGGAGATTGGAAAACGCTATCGAACGCCGGTCCCGATTGCTGCGTCGGTCCGGCCGGACCTTGGGCGCCCAGTCTCGGCGTCCAGGTCGCAAGAACGACCAGGCTCAGGATGACGAAGCCCGCTAGCCTCTTCATGCATCATCTCCTGCAGGAGAACGTCGCCCTAAGGACGGCACGCCCTGACGAATCGGGGTCGAATCGGGCCTCTCTCCCGGGTCCTTGGCGGACTTGGGCGATCGACCGGCGGTTCGACTTCGGCTCGTAAGGTCGTTTCCTTCCTAGGGATACGACGGCCGTCCCTGGCGCGTGTCCCGAATAGGGGAGCGGCAGGATTCCTAGAATCCCTGCACTCGTTCGTCTTCATCGACCCCGTACAAGTCGGAACATTAGTCATTCCGGCGGATTCGGCTTTCGCGGAGGCCCCCGAACAACCGGCGCTTACGGAGCTTGCGGCACGACCCGGCCTGAAGGGGTAACGAACGTGCCGGGCCTAGCGGCGCCCAAGCGATCGACTCGGGAGAAAGCCCTCCGCGTTGGCGAATCGGGCTCAAGTTTCATCGCCGGAAGGCGTTGAAAACGAGGGATTGGGCACCGTTCGCAGTGTGAAGTCGGGTGGTAGTCAGGCTCGCAAGCGCTGACAGCTTGCTGGCGCCGTAGCGGACGGGGGCAGCGGAAGCGAGCCTTTCGCTCGATCCGAAGGCCGCCTGCGGCATGGCACGACACGGACGTTCGCCAACGGACGCGGGAATCGTCGTCTGGGTGGCGCTGGTTATCCCAACCAGCGGATCGGAGGGCTCAAGAGCCGGTCGGAGTCCCCGCAGCCGGCGTATGTCGAAGCGCCTTCATGAAGCAGAGCGGCGACCTTGTGCTGAATTCGCGCTGAGGCCTCCCACGGGCTGCGCCCGCGCCGGTTGAGACGACCGGCGCCACCCAAGGATAGTCGCGCACTCTAAACCGCAGCTTGCACTCCGCTCGTTCCACTGCGTGGAAGGAGCCGACGGCGCCAAGTACGTCACGCCGATCGACGTGCGACCGTCGTGGATCGCGAGGCAGGGGATGCGCGTTCGCTCAATTGCCTCCGCTCACCCTGATGACGGGGTATCGCGCCTCGGACTTTTACTGTTGACGGGCAATTACGAAGGTTAACCGGCTTATGCGGAGTCCGCGGCGCGCAGTGTGCCCTGAGCCCTGACGTGAAGATCTTCGACAGCGACGCGGAGCGTATCGCGCGTCGCACCGAAGCGTCCTCGACGAAAGGAACCAAAGCATGTCTCAATCACGACCAGGCGACTTCGGCGCCGGCAGCTCGCCTCCGAAACCGAGTCAGGCCGAAGGCGAAGCCGATCGCACCCGTCCGAACGCTCAGCAACCGCCCCGGCCCAGCAAGGCGGAGGGCGAAGACTTCCGCCAGAAGCCAGGAAGCCAAACGCCAGGAAGCCAGAGCGGCTCCTTCGGATCCGGCATCGGAAACGCCGGCGCCGAAGAGGAACCGATCCTCCTAGCCGGCGTCGAGAGCGCTGCGAAGCGGTCTTCCGGCGGGCCCGGCGTCGCGAAGTCCGCTTCCAAGGCGGGTCGCGAGGTGAAAGACGCGGCGACGCAGGCAGCGGACGAGGCGAAGCGCCAGGCTTCTCATCTTGCGTCCGACGCCCGTCATGCCGTCGCTTCGCAAGCTGCCCAGTTGCAACAGAAGGGCGCCGCTTACGTCGCGCGACAGAAGGACTGTCTTGCAGAGGAGGTCTCGCACGTCGGCGCTGCCGTTCGTGAAGCGGGTCGCAAGCTTCACGACGAAGGGGACGACCGCGTCGCGTCCTACGTGGATCAGGCCGCTGCCGGGATCGAAGGCGTCGGCAGCTACCTTCGCGATCGCGATGCAGGCGCTCTCTGCGACGATTTCGAGACGCTCGCCCGTCGCCGGCCGGAGATCGTCTACGGCGGACTGTTCCTGGCCGGACTCGGTCTCGCGCGGTTCCTGAAGGCCTCGCGACGCCGTCCGCAGACGGACTACGAGTCGTCGCGCAGCGGTCAGGACCGGATGGACGCCTACTACGACGATCCCGATTCGTACCGCGAATCGGCGACCGGCAGAAGCGACCCGTACTACGCGACCGCCGGCTACATGGCCTCCGCGGTCTCGACCCGATATCCCGAATCCGACGGCGAGGAGAACCGCAATGTCCTCTGAAACGCGAGATGGAATCGCCGGACGTCGACGCTTCGAGCTCGACGATGCGGCGGCGGAACCCAGGATGGCTGACGATCGGTCCGTCAACGGAGACGCCCGATCGCTGGTCGACCTGATCAAGGAACTCCGCGACGAATCGACGACGCTCGTACGGCAGGAGATCGCGCTCGCCAAGGCCGAGATGTCGGAGAAGGCGTCGAAGGCGGCTCGCAACGCCGCCTTCATCGGCATGGGCGCGGTCGTCACCGGCGTCGCGGCGATCTTTCTCGCCGCGGCGGCGACCGTCGGAATTTACCTCGGGCTCGTTTACGGCCTCGAACTTTCGCACGCGAATGCGGGATGGATCGCGCCGCTCATCACGGCGCTCGTCCTCGGCGCGGTCGGCATCGCGCACATCCTGAAGGGCAAGAACGGCCTTCAGGAGGCGATCACCGCTCCCGATCGGACGATCGACTCCCTCAAGCGCGACCGCGACATGATCACGGAAAAGGTGCAGGCATGAAATCCAGTCGACAGATCGAACAGGACATCGAACGAACTCGCCATGAAATGGACGAGACGCTCGATCAATTCCGCGAACGCATGAAGCCCCGCCATCTCCTCGACGAGGCCGTCGGTATGTTTCAGTCTTACGTCAGTTCCGGCAACGGAAACGCGAACGGCGACGCCGATTCGAGCGGCGTCGGCCAGCATCTGGCGCACGGCGCGAAGGATGCGGCGACCCACGTCAGCCACGCCCTCTTCGATACGGTCAAGCGACACCCTCTTCCGTCGCTTCTGATCGGAGCGGGCGCGGCCTGGCTGGTCTACGAATCGACGCAGAACCGCCAATGGCCCGATTGGGAACACATGGGCGAGAACTCGCCGCAGGGCTACGCCGGATCCCGGCCAGGGCGTTCCCCGAACGCCGGCTTCGACCGTTCGTACGGCGGCGGACCTGCGGCTCGCGAAGAATCCCTCTATTACGGAGGCCCTTCGTCAGGACCGCAGGGTTCGGCCTTCGGAACCCGGCCGATGCCGCGTCGGACCGAGCCCGTCGTCTTCGCCGCCTGGCATGAGGACTACGACTGGTCTGACGAAGACGAGGGAGCCTGGTCGCAGAACGCCTTCAAGTCGATCGCGGAGATCGAGACGACCCTGGGCGACGAAAGCCGTCCCGCTCGCGAGCGGATTCGTTCGGTCGCCGGCCATCTGCAGAATCTCTCGGGATCGAAGTACCAGTCGAAGTGGCGGGAGTGGAAGGAACGCTCCGGTTCGAGCGTCGACGCCCGGACGGGCGAGCCCTACACCGACGACTACGGCTATGGCGAAGCTCAGGGGCTGGAGTATCTGCTCGGGTCGCAGGGCGAGGAGCATCCTGACGCCGACGAGCATGCGGAAGGCATGATCGCGAAAATGCGAGAAGCGCTCTCTAAGGGGGGGCGAAGCGTGCGTCGCCGCATCGCCGACGTCGCCTCGCATACCGCCGACTACGCCGGCACGGTCAGCGGTCGCGGCTACCGCGGGGCGAAGCATGGCCTGCGCAGCGCGGGCGCGGGCATGGCCAGCGCCGGACGGCAGACCGGCGAGTACGTCGCAGACGCTGGTCGGTGGGTCGGGCACGAAGCCTATGAAGGCGCTCGCATGACTCGGCAGGGCGCCATGGCCGCGGGGCGTCAGGTCCGTCGCAGCGCCGCCGCCACGTCGCGATCCGTCGGCAACGCCATGGACGAGTATCCGCTCGCCGCAGCAGGCGCCTTCCTCGGCCTGGGTCTGCTCGTCGGTCTTCTCGTTCCCGAAACGGAGCAGGAAAACCGCCTGATGGGCGAGACCTCCGACCGGATGAAGCGTCAGGCCTACGACGCGGGCAAGGACGCGGTCCAGCGTGCCGGTCACGTCGCGCAGGAAACCGTCCGCGCCGCGTCGGAAGAGGCGGAACGTCAGGGAATCGCGCCGTCGCAGATCGCCGACGAGGCGAGTCATATCGCCCAGAAGGCAGGCCGGAGCGTCTCCGAGGCAGCGGACGCGGCGAAGAACGCCGCGCCGTCGGCAGGTTCTACGGTCGTCGACAAGCTCGAGCGCGTCGCGACGGCGGCTGCCCGGACCGCGAAGTCGGAGATCAAGCAGGAGGCCAGACAGTCCAAGGCCGCTCACTTGATGGACGAGAACAAGAACGCCTGACGTTCGAGTTGAATCGAATCCTCCGGACGTCGCCTGCTCTCACGAGCAGGCGACGTTTTTTCGTGTTCGCTTCTTCGTAGGGTGCGTCTTGACGCACCTGTCGTTGTCACGACCCTCGATCGAGACTCGCTAGTGACTTCTGCGAGAAGGTTCGCGCTGCCCGTGCCGCTCCTGGTCGTGAGTCCGAACCCCCATCGAGCTGCGATCCGCGAATCGCTCTACCGTGTGCGACGTCATTGCAATTGGCCAAATCGAACGTCGTGTGAGCGACAGGTGCGTCAAGACGCACCCTACAAAGGCTCCGCCCTCAGCTCACTTCGCGGGGGTCAGCGTCACCCGGCGGAAGTCGACGGGGCCGTGATCGCCTTGCAGCAGAATCGGACCGGGGGAGCCTTCGTCGCTGTCGAGCGCGCCGCCCGTGATGCCGGGGATCCGCTGCCGGTCGATGATTCGCTTGCCGTTGAGCATGACGGTCACCCGCCTGCCGACTAGCGTGACCTCGTACGTTTGCCATTCGTCCGCGGCCTTCGCGGCGTTGTCGGACGGGACGAGGAAGCCGTAGATGGCGCCGATG
Organism: Lignipirellula cremea; assembly: GCF_056501455.1. Lineage (NCBI taxonomy): Bacteria > Pseudomonadati > Planctomycetota > Planctomycetia > Pirellulales > Pirellulaceae > Lignipirellula > Lignipirellula cremea. The sequence goes on along the minus strand of NZ_CM151415.1, from coordinate 409,192 downwards.
TCGTGCGGGTTCGGGATCGGGCCCGACCCGTCGATGATCTGCAGCTCGTACCTCCCGCGGAGGTAGATGCCGCTGTTGCTGCCGGGCGGATAGCGAAACTCCGCGACCAGCTTGAAGTCGTCGAACCGCGGCTCGGTCACGAGGTTGTCGCCGATCTGCGAGTTCACGAGGATCCCGTCCTGCACGCTCCAGTAGCTCGCGCTGCCGGGCGCCTGCTGCTTCCAGCCGTTCAGATCGCGCCCGTTGAAGAGTTCGATCGGCTCGCCCCAGGCGGTCGGCTCCGGTCGATCGAGATCCGGCGCGCGAACCGCCGTCCATTGCACGGGCTCGCCTTCGTGGCTGGTCGTTTCGCCGCGCAGGCGGTCGCCGTCCATTCGGCCCTCGAAGACGACGTCGTCGTCCTTCTTCTCCCACTGCGGCGGCACGACAAACCTCAGGCGCCCCTCCTGAAACTCCACCTGCGAGACCGGTCGGGCGCTGCCGAAGCGGGCGACGAAGCTCCCCACGAGCGTCCGATCGCCGGACTTCGAAACTTCGAACCAGGAGGGATAGTCGCCGGCGGCGCCGTGAACGGTGACGTCCCAGCGTCCCAGAATGGAAGGAGCGGTCGCGTCGATGGTCGGATCTCCTTGTGCGAAAGCGAAGTTGGCCGGAAAGCATCCCAGCGACAGGCAGAGTAGCAGTCCCCCGCCGAGGTGGAAGGTCATGAGTCGCTCGCCGTTTTCTTCCGAATCTAGATCGCCACCCGATCGCCCAGTTTCTCGCGTAGCTGGTCCGCGGCAGCGGGCGAGAAGAGGTTCTCCCGCACGTCGATCCGGCGCAGCTTCGTCCATCCGGCGGTCTCCAGCAGAACCGGCACGCTCCGGTCGCCGATCGAGTTGCCCGCCAGATTCGCGTAACGCAGGTGGGTCCTCAGCCGCGATCGAACCAGCGCCGCGAGCCCCTCGTCCTGCACGTAATTACTCGACAGATCCAGTCGTTGCAGCTTCCACACGGCCCGGTCGGCACACAGATCGAACGTCCCGCGATCGAGGGCCCCGTTCTTTCGCAGCGCCAGCCCGACCAGCCCGCGAAAGCAGGGAGCGCCGGCCAGCAACGCGATCCCGACCGGACGGAGGCTGTTTTCGGAGAGATCGAGAAAGCGAAGGTTCTGAAAGCCCTCGGCGGTCGCGATCGGTCGAACTTCCGCCCGATCGATGTGATTCCCGCTCGCGTCCAGTTCCGTCAGCGAGACGAGCGTCTCCGACCGGGCCAGCGCATCGAGGCCGCGGGCCTTGATCAGATTGCCCCGCAGGGCCAGTTCCTTCAGCCGCCCGAAGTGGGGCGCCTCCGCGAAGCGGCGAACGCCGTCGGCGGAGATGACGTTGTGCGACAGGTCGAGCGATTCCAGCGAATCGAGCAGCGCCGACCCCGCCAGCGAACCGATGCCCGGGTTCGAGATCTTGTTGACCGACAGGTCCAGCCGCTTGAGCGTGCGGAAGTATCGGCAGCGTCCGAGCCAGAATACCTGCTCGTTCTCCAGATCGTTCTTCTGCAGCGACAGGGTGGTCAAAACTCTTAACGACGACCGCTGCACCAGCTCCTGAATCTGCGGGCCGGCCTTCTTCAGCGCCAGCGACCGCAGCGTCGGCAGCTTCGCGATCAGTTCCTCGTCGGACTCCAGGTAGGGCGCCGTATCCATCGCGACGCGCTCGACGAAGCCGCGACGGAACTCGTAGGCGTCGATCCGGATGCCGCGCAGGTCCGCCGTCCACTCCGCTTCGTGAGCGGTCAGCAACTCCGTCAGCCGGGCGTCGATCTCCAGTTCCCGTTCGAGCGGCGTCTCGTCGGATTCCCGTTCGCACTGCAAACGGATGAATTCGCCGCGCGGGTCGCCCCGTTCCTCCAGCCAGTCGGCGAAGACCAGCCGGGGCTCGACGTCGTCGGGACGCCGGGCGATCTCCTCCTCGAACGCGACGGACTCCGACACGGTTGGGGAACTTTCCGGAAGAGAAGCGACTCGAAAGAGCGACAGGACGGGGCAGTATGGGCGGCGCGGCGTCCAAGCGACCCTCCTCGCGGCCTCTTTTTTCGTTTCCGCGGATACGCTTCACAAGACTCCCGCGCCGTCGGCGAATCTCCGCAGGGAGAAATGCCGTAGATTCGGCCCCCTGATCCGATAGGATGGATGGAAAACCTGAGCGGGGGGTGTAAACCCCCCGAGTCTGAACCGTACACAGCGCCGAAACCTCGGGGAGTTTACACCCCCCGCTCAGAAATCGACGCGAACGGTCCTACGCGTAAGGTCAGCGGCATGAACGAAATCCAGCGACAGATCGCCCGCGCCCGGTTTCGGATGAACTTCCAGGTCTTCCTGACCGTCGCGGCGTGGTGCCTGACGGTCGGTCTCGCCGTCGGCCTGATCGGCCTGATCGTGCCGCGGATCTGGGCCCTTCCCTACACGGCGTCGCCGCAGGGAGCGACCGCCTGGACGTGGGGCTGGGGCCTGGGCAGCGTCGCGGTCGCCGTCATCGCGGCGATCGTGCTGACCTGGATGTATCGCCGCTCGACCGAAGAGGCGGCGTACGAAATCGACCACCGCTTCCGCCTGAAGGAACGCATCTCCAGCGCGCTGGCCCTCTCCCCCGCAGAACGCGAGACCGAGATGGGCAAGGCCCTGCTGACCGACGCCGAAAAGCGCTTGGAGCAGGTCGAGGTGACCGAGGAATTCAAGGTCGGCGCTCGCTGGCCGGCGGCGCTCCCCGTCGCGCTCGCTGCCGCCGTCGCCGGCGCCCTCTTCCTGCCCTACGCGGCTGAATCGACGGTCGCCAATCCGAATACGGAAAAGCTCGACCCGCGGAGCCTGATCAAGAAGTCGAACGACGAACTGAAGAAGAAGCTGGCCGAGCGTCAGGAACGCCTGAGCGAGCAGGGCCTGAAGGAGGCGGAGGAGCTTCTCAAGCAGGTGCAGCAGAAGGTCGACAAGCTTCAGTCGAAGGAAAACCTCGACAAGAAGACTGCGTTGATCGAGCTCAACGATATCAAGAAGCAGCTCGCCGATCGCAAGGAAGCCCTGGGCGATCCGAGCGAGCTGAAGAAAAAGCTGGCCGACCTCAAAGACGTCGAAAAGACCGGTCCGGGCGAGAAGCTCGGCAAGGCGCTGGAGAAGGGCGACTTCGACCAGGCGATGAAGGAGCTCAAGCAGCTCGCCGACAAGATGAAGAACGGCGAACTGACGCCCGAAGACCAGAAGAAGCTCGCCCAGCAGATGCAGGCCATGGCCGACAAGGTCAAGGAGATGGCGCAGAAGCAAAAGGAAATGAAGGAAGAGCTGAAGCGCCAGATCGAGCAGAAGAAGAACGAAGGGGACAACGAGGGAGCCGCCAAGATGCAGGAGCAGCTCGACAAGCTCGAGAAGGCTCAGCAGCAGATGGACGCGATGGAGGCTATGGCCCAGAAGATGGAGCAGGCCGCCGAGCAGATGGAGCAGGGCGACATGCAGCAGGCCATGCAGCAGATGAAGGACATGGCCGGCGACATGCAGGACATGCAGGCCCAGTTGCAGGAACTGGAATCGCTCGACGAGATAATGGACGAGCTGAGCCAGATGCGCGACGAGCTGAACGGCGAGAACGGCGATCCCTTCGACGGTCAGAATGCCGGCATGCAGGGCTTCGGCGACGGACAGGGCGACCAGCCGGGCGACGGTATGGGCGAAGGTCAGGGTTACGGCTATCGACCGGAAGAAAAGACCGACACCGGCGCCTTCGACACGCAGGTCCGCGGCAACGTTCGTCAAGGCGAAGCGGTCCGCACCGGCGACGCCGAAGGCCCGAATCAGAAGGGCAAGACGCTGGAGGAGATCAAGGCCGAACTGCAGAGCGAGTTCTCCGCCGACAACGATCCCCTCTCCAACCAGCGCCTGCCGCGCGACCGCCGGGAGCACGCGAAGGAATACTTCAACCGTCTCCGCGAAGGGGGCTGAGTTGGGAAGGACGCGCGCCTAAGCACGGAGGGCTCCCGCCCTCCGCTCGCCTGAGAAGATAGACGATCGACGCTTCTCCGGCGTTCGCGGACCGTCAGTCCGGCGTCGCCGGCTGGGCGGCGTCGAGTTCGGCCAGTTCCTTTCGCCAGGCTTCGCGTTGGGGGGCGTCGATCGCTTCGTTGCGCCCCGTCTGCTCCGCGGAATCGATTCGCGAGGTCAACGCCCGCACGACGTCGCGTCGCACATCCTCGGACAACTCCTCGGCACGCAGGCGCTTCATGATCGCCTCCCGTCCGAAGGCGCTGCCCGACAGGACGACCAGCGATCGCAGACGCCGGCCCCGGTTCGCTTCGACGACCGAGCTGCGCCACCAGCGATCGACGGCGCCAGTTTCTTCGGGAGGCGGCTCGTCGATCCGCAGCAGAATCTCGATCGCGAGGTTTTCCAGCGTCGATCCTGCCTCCGCGTCGCGAAGTTCGGCCAGGCAGGCTTCCCGATGCTCGTCGGAGATTCGATCCGGCACGTGCGCGCTGAGCATGGCGTCGAAGAACGGATCCTGCTTCAGTTCGTACCACCGCTCCTCGGTGCGTGCCGACGGCGGTTCGCCGAGATCGAACAGGGCGTCGCACAGACTCGCCTGCAAGTCACGATTCTTCGCGGTGCGGTCGTCGATGACGATCTCTCCGACCAGGCGCTGCAGAAAGTAATGCAATCGCATTGCGCCGTAGCGTGCCTGGGCTTCGCGCCAAACCTGCGAAGGGTCGTCGGGATACCCCTCCAGATCGTTCGCTATGGCGTCCGCCATATCCTGTAGCGTCTTCGTCAAACCAGCGACGACGGTTGCCGTCTCGGCGACCGCTAACTTTTCGGCGTCCTCCGTCTGGGGCAGGAAGTCTCGCTCGGGGTCGAACTTGTTCTTCAGGTAGGCGAGTCCCTCACGGGTCGCCGCGGAGATGGCTTCTCGAAAGGCTGTGTATTCGGGGCGCCGATAGGTCTCGGAGCCGAGCGCTGCTTCCATCAGGAACGCCGCCTCGCTCTGTCCCGACCCGGCCGTATCGATGTCGCTTACGTCATGCGGGAACACGTCCGCTTCCGTTGCGTTCAGCGCTTCGGCGATTACCTCGATATCCATCGCGTTCGTGAAGAAGTCCGCGCGCTTTCGTGCGAAGCCGGCGAGGACGATGTAGCTCGATTTGGTCTTCACGATGACGCTTCCCCAGACGGAGCCGTAGCGTGCTTCGTCGTCGGAAGAACGAAATCGCAACACGATCATTCCGCTGCGAGAATCCGACAGGCCCACGCTTCGCGACCGCGCGTCCCAGATAGCCTTCGTGTTCGCTTTACGGATCACCGTCGTCAGCCAGGCGGACAGATCGACCTGAATGTCATGAGTCCTTCCCGGGGGAAGTTCGGAATCATCGTTGCTATGAAAGCGATCCGCATCGACGAGCAAGCGCCAGGCGTGCGGCGAGACGTGCCGCCATTGACCGGGGCGGTCGAGCCACAAGGCATGGTCGGTCCGACGAAAGGCGATCGGCGCTCCGCGACCGTCGCGTACGGCGACGGAGAGGACGTCGCCGCCTTTCTCTGCCAGCATCGCGATCGCCGCATCGGATACGTCGGGACCGCCTTCCTTCGGAAAGTTCGAAACTTCGAACTGCCAGCGCTCCGGGTCCGTGCCGGTGAACCGCAGCGCCTCCTGTTCCTCCTCCAGAATCCGCAGCACGTCCTCGACGGAGACGTCGCCGGACGGAAGGGCGAGCAGCCTGCGTGCGCCGCGGAGATCCTTCGAAGCTTCGTCCGGCGGTTCCGCAGTCGCGAGCGTCCCGCACGGAATCGCGAGGACGAGAAGCATGAGATGAGCGACGCGGACCATGGCATTTCCTCCGTGACTTTCCAGGAGCCGTCGTCGTCGCCGCCGGTCTGCGAGCGAGCCCTGCGGCGCTTCATTCCATCGCGACTACGATCGAATGTTGACCGGCTCGTGGACGGGCGCACTCGACTGCAACGAACTCGCCGGGGCGATCCAACTTCCGGCTCGCGTCCGCCTGCGCCTCGAATCCCTGGCGAAGGCGTTCCCGACCGCCCGGGCAGAACCTGTCGTCGGCTCCGAGGTGCGAGCTCGTCGTCAATCTTCCTGTGCGCCGGCCATCGCGTCTTTGAGCCAGGCGTGGTAGGCCTGCTGCGATTCGAACGTCAGGCGCGGCTTCCCCTTGCCTTCGGCGATAGCCAGGCCAGCAGGGCGGACCTCGGCCCGCGTACCCTCGGCACGATGCTGTTACGCCGGATCGACCGCCCGGCGGGTACCGGCGCGGCGAGGAATCACGCCCGATGGCGTCGCGAGGAACGGCGAGCTTCGCCTAGCGGATCGCGAGTCGTGCGTACGACAGTATCTGAGCGGGGGATGACGAACCCCCGAGGTTTCAAGGCTATCGCGAGGTGAGGGCTCGGGGGATTGTTATCCCCCGCTCAGGCGTTCGCGAAAACGCGACTTAGTACAGCTCGCCGGTCAGCGCCTTCAGCTCGCCGCGGATCGTTTCGAGGCGGGCGGACTTATCCGGGGCCAGGCGGATCTCGTCGATCTCCTTGCGGAGGGCCATCGCCTTCTTGCTCTTGAACCGTTCCCAGAACGTCGTGCCCATCGCGTCCAGGTCGTCGTTCTTGTCGCGAAGCGCCTTGTAGAGCTCCCGCAGCATGGGGCGATGCTCGTTGGCGGGCTCCGCTTCGCAGCCGTACTGCATCGAGTAGGCCGCGACGTATTTGTATCGCGGGAAGCGGGTGTAGACCTCCTGCAGCAGGCCGCGGATGCTGTCGGGGCCGACCTTCAGCGCCTCGCGCAGTTCGCCGTCCATCGCCGCGTGGCTCTGCGTCCCCTCCGCGTAGAGCTCGGACCGGTAGCGATCCAGAATCGGCCGAACCTTCGAAAAACGGGTTTCGGTCAGGGTGAACATGGGGGGAATTCCTTGGGGGGACGGAAGCAGTCCGTCGGGCGCCGCGGTGCGGGCTGAATTGATGGCGATTCCTCTATTGTCGCCGTATTTCCCCCGCGTGTCGATGGAATTAATTTTCGGCGTGCCCGGAATCGCTGATCGGCGCCCGCGAGTTTTGAATCGTCGCTCGGGCATCGACCGCGCCCGATGAACGCGAATCGCCTCCGCGAACGAACCGCCGGGACGCTGAGCCGACACCCATTACTTCGGGGGGGGCTAGGTCGTTTCCTCTGGAGAATGCTGCTCTAATCGATCGGTAGGCGAATGCACCAGTTCTCGTAGCGAGTCGAACGATGGACGCGATGAAGAAGGTTCCTGCTCTCCTGGCGCTGGGCGGGGTTCTTGCCCTGCCGCTTCTCTCCGGCTGCGAACCGGCGAACGAGACGGTCGCCCCGTCAGAGCAGTCCGATCCGGCGGCGGTCGTTGACGAGGCGAAGGCGGACGTCGCGGCGCCCGGGATCGAGGAGACGAAGGCGATCGCCGAGGAGGGCTTCATCTTCGGCCTGCCGATCGTGATGAACTACGCGGTGATGAACGAGTATTCCGTCGACAAGAACTCGGGCCAGTTCAAGGCGCCCTTCAACGAGATCCATAACGACCACCGCGTCTTCACCTACGAAGACACGGCGGTCATCACGCCGAACAGCGATACCCCCTACTCCATGCTCTGGCTCGACCTGCGGGCGGAGCCGATGGTGATCTCGGTTCCGGCAGTACCGAAGGAGCGTTACTACGCGGTGATGCTCACGGACGGCAACACCTACAACTACGGCTATATCGGTAGCCGCGCGACGCACAGCCAAGCCGGCTCCTACCTCGTCGTCGGCCCGGGATGGGAAGGCGACAAGCCGGAGGGGATCGATCAGGTCTTCGCATCGACGACGCCCTTTTCGGTCGCCGTGTTCCGAACGCAGCTCTTCGACGCGGCGGATATGCCGAACGTCGAAGCCGTACAGGCCGGCTACAAGGCGCAGCCCCTGTCGGCGTTCCTGCAGCAGCCCGCTCCCCCCGCCGCGCCGAAGATCGACTTCGTCCCGGCGACGTCAGAAGGGATCAAGGAGAACTTCTTCGAGTATCTCGACGCCGCGATCGAGTTCGTTCCGGAGTCGGACGCCGACAAGGGCGTCCGCGCGAAACTGGCCAGCATCGGCGTCGGCCCCGGCGCTACCTTCGAGATGAAGGACCTGTCGCCAGAGCACAAGGACGCGATCCTGCTCGGGATGAAGGCTGGCGACGAGAAGGTCACGAACTTTCTGGCCACGGGGATGAAGGTCGTCAACGGCTGGAGCATCGGTTCATTCTTCGGCGACCAGGCGTTCTATGACGGCAACTGGCTCATGCGGGCCGGCGCCGCGAAGGGCGGCATCTACGGAAACGACGCGGTGGAGGCGACCTATCCCATCACGCGCATCGACGCGACCGGCCAACCGCTCGACGGAAGCAAGCACGATTACACGCTCACGTTTCCGAAGGGCCAGCTTCCGCCGGTGAACGCCTTCTGGTCGGTGACGATGTACGACGGCGAGACTCAGCTGCTGATCAAGAACCCCATCGACCGGTACCTGATCAACTCGCCCATGCTGTCCGACATGAAGACGAACGAGGACGGCTCGCTCACCATCTATATCCAGCACGAGAACCCCGGCCCGGACAAGGAGAGCAACTGGCTTCCCGCGCCGGACGGTCCGATCTATCTGGCTATGCGGCTTTACTGGCCGAAGACGGAAGATCCGTCGATCCTGCCCGCCGGCGAAGGGACGTGGAAGCCGCCCGGAATCGTCCGCGCGAACTAAAATCGTATCGTGATCGATCTCGAATGCAGGCGGACGGCCGGACGGTCGTCCGCGCGAATCGCGCGAGCGCTGGAGACAAGTTCGCGATGAGACGGTTTCTGCAGGGGCTTAAGGCGTTCACCGAACATCCGACGACGCAACTGACCACAGGCCTGATCCTGCTGATCTCCGGCGGATCGGAGATCGTTTCCGAGTTCCAGAGCGCCGAGCAGAGCCTTCGCCTGGGCGTTCACCATGGAATCGCGATCTACGGCCTGATCCAGGTGCTGGGCAGTCTGCCGAACATCGTCGACGGAATCGCCCGGTTCTTCATCGGCATCGAGAAGCCGGAGGCTTCCAGGTAAGCGTCGAGCGCCCGCAGGCGGCTCCGTAGGTCTGGCTTACGCGCTGGCGTCGACCTTTCCCGGCTGATCGCGTCCTTCAGCTTGCGCACGCCGTACTGGGCGCGCGTCATGCAGCGAGCGAGAAGGGACGATCCTCCGGCCGCGCCTTCAGGCGTTCATGCGGCGGCGCGGCGAAGAGGTCGCGTCACCACTCGCCGGCGCCCGGTTCGCCGGGCACGTACTGCAGGTAAGCGGACACGCCGATCGCGAGCAGCGCCGTGACCGCCGCGACGACGGCACGGATTCCGTTGTGACGCTTGCGGAGCGGCAGATCGACCAGCCCGATCGCGAGGGGGACCAGCAGCATCCCCAGGTAGCTCCACCAGGGATGATCGTCGTAGCTGTAAAACCGCCCGGCGGACATCAGGACCGTGGCGAAAGCGACGGCGGGATAGGCGATCCCCGCGGCGGTTCTCGAATCGATCCAGCCCAGTAAACCCAAGAGCACGATCGGCAGCGTCGCCGCGATGGCCGCGAGCGTCCACTGCGCCAGATCCCCGTACGTGGCGACGGCGACCAGCATCGGCCCCGCCAGCGTCGCCAGCACCGCGAGCGGAAACCAGCGATCCGCGCCCGTCGCCGCGAGCCGGTCGAGGGCGAACAGGCCGAGCAGACAGGTCGACGCGAGCAGCGCAGACCAGACCTGATGCAGCGGGAGCATGTCCTCCCAGCCTTCGCCGCTGGCCAGTCCGATCGCTGCGGTCGCGATCGCGAGAAGGCCCGCGACCATCCAGCGGATCGGCAGGTCGCGCCCGCGGGTTCCTGCCGTCGCGCCCATCACGATCGCGACGGCCAGGATCGCCCAGACGCCGCGCTGCCAGAACTCTTCCGGCCACCAGACCAGCGCGGCCTCGCCGCTGTGCCAGAGCTGTCCGGCCAGTCCTGCGATGACGGCAGCCGTCCAGCCGAGGCTCAGCGCGAGCGGGGCCAGAACGTCCGTCCGACTCGTCGGCAGCGCGAGTTCGTCCTCGACCGGACGCAGGCGCAGCCGGATCGCGAGGCAACCGGCGAGCGCCGCGACCGCGAACGGCACCGCGGCGCTGACCATCCATTCGGCGAAATCGAGCATGGCTCCGTCGCTTCGGCGCAGGCGTCGGCTGAACGTTTGCGACTAGCGCACGAACACCAGCTTCGCCGTGACGTCGACTTCCTTGTCGACCTTGCCTTCGCCGTAGGTCATGCCCCACTTCGTGCGATCGAGCTTGAACGACGTCGTCAGCTCGGTCGTCTTCTCCGTCGACTTCGCTTCCGCCGGGATCGTGATCGAGACGGTCTTGCCCAGCATCGTCAGGTCGCCGGTGATGGTTCCCTTGGTCTCCGATGCCTGAGCCATCTTGGTGGCGACGAACGTGATCTGCGGATGCTTCCGGACGTCGAAGAAGTCCGGGTTCTTCAGGTGGTTCGTCAGGTTGTCGGCGTCCGACCAGAGGCTGGTCGCGTCGATCACGATCTTCAGCGTCCCCTTCGTCGGATCCTCGGCGTCGGAGGTCGCGTCGACCGTGAACTTCTTGAACCCGCCCGCATGCGAGCCGTCCGCCTTCTTGCCGACGAACTCGATCGTCGAGTTCTTGGCGTCCAGCTTCAGCGGCTCGGCAGCCTGCAGAGCGCCGACCGCAACGAACATCATCAGCGCCGTACCGAAAGCGACTCGCGACATCATCGACTCCGAATAACGAACCCGAGCGAACGAACGCAGGCACGAAGCGCCTGCGGGAGGAGGATTATTCTAACCCCGCAGAGGGGCCGGCGACGCACCTTCGCCGGAAGCGAGCAGGGCCTTGCCTAACCCCGGTAGAAATCGATCCATTCGATTTCGATCGACTTCGGGTTCTGCTCGAACAGCGCTTGCGGCAGGCGGATCTCGAAGCAGCCGCCGACGGGCAGAGGGATCTCGCCGGCAGGCAGACCTTCCGCCGTCAACGGACGGACATCCAGACTCGGAACGTCGGCTGCTTCCACTTCGGAGGCGGACGTCTCGAACCGCACTTCGCCGCTCTTCACGACGAACCGCTCGAGCCCCCTCAGCTTCAGCCGCAACGTCACTTCCGCCGGCCAGCGCTCTCCCTTCCGCGTCACCGTCGCGCGGCTGATGCCGAACGGACTCTCGATCGCGATGGTCGCGTGCCCGCGCTCGACCTTCGTCTCCGCACGATCGTTCTCCCGCTGGAGCGCGATGTCGAACAGCGGCTGTCCGGCTTCCTCTCCCCGCAGGCTGCATGCGAGGGCCAGGGTCGCGATCGCGAGGCAGACGCTTCTCATCGCTTCACGTCCTTCTGAGGACTTTCGTCGAGCGCCCGGTGGTCCAGGAACGGAACGTCGAGAAACTCCGCCAGCTTCCAGCCCATGAAGAGCAGTTCGTCCAGCCCGCCGTTGTCGAGCAGGTTGATACGATCCTTCTTCGAGGCGCCCGGCGCCAGCGCCAGCGCCAGATTGAGCTGGTACGAGGGCCACGTCGAACCCTCGAAATCAGGACGCTGGCTCGGTCCGCAGATTTGAATCGCCAGAACCTCATCGAGCGGCAGTCCGCGCCGGCTGCCCAGGCGAAGGCCGCTGAAGGCGATCGATCTCGCGTCGCGATCGAAGACGAATCTCGCCTGGAGAGGATAGAACAGGGCCAGCCCAACGCACAGCGACCCGAGCGCCCCCAAGACGAGGGCGGAGCCGACAGGGAAAGGCGCTTGAACGCCCGCCGCCCCTAACGCCGCATAAGACACGGCGGCGAGAAGAAAGAGCGAGAGACCCCACCAGGCCAGCACCCGCGGCGAATGCTTCGGCTCGAGCATGATCTGCGCTTCGCTCAGCGGACGCAGTCGATGGAAGTTCCCTTCGGACGCGACCGACGTTCGCAACGGCTCGCGCGAGATCTCGGTCATTCGTCCGCCCGACGAACGAAATCGAGATCCTCGTCCTGCTGCGGCGACGGCAGAAGATAGCCCGGCCCTTCGCGCATGGAGATCGCGATCGTTTCCTCGCGACAGCCCCAGTCGGCTGCCGCTTCGCTGCCGGGAACGATCAGGGTGTCGACGGTCCCTTCGGCGCCGGCGTATCGCACGACGTCGCCGACGCGAATCTCTTCGCCTGTGCGGTACTGCATCATGCCTCAGATCGCTGAACGGACTCGTTGGGCGGGTCGTCGACTCGCCTTCGAATATTCTACGTCGAGACGGAAAGACCTTCGCGAACGTCGACGCGACCTTGACCTGCCTGCTTCGGGCTCGACGGCTCGATCGTTGAGCCCGAAGCAGGAACGTTCTGCGACGCGCGGCGTCATTTCAATTCGACGACCGCTTCGTCGATCTTACCGGCGAAACGGAAGGGCCGCCGATCGTAATATCGACGCGAGACGGGCGACCCGAGATCGATGCCGACATCGAAAGTTTCGCTGGCCGTGAAGGCGCCGGGAACGGTTCGATTCACGGTCGACCTGGCCACGGTCTTTCCGTCGACGAGCAGTTCGACGTCGGCGGCCGCTCCGGGGCGGGCGATCGTTTCGCGAATCTCCAGGCGATGCTTTCCGGCAGGAATCCGTTCTTCGCTTTCGACGGTCGTTCTTTCGATGATCAGCAGGTTGTATTCGTAAACCAGCCGTCCTTCGTCGAGATAGACGGTCACGCCCCCCGACTGCCCGCCGAGCGCATACAGAACGCCGGACGCGTTCTCTTCCACTTCGACGGAGAGCGAGACCGAGTTCGATCGCTTGCCCACGGCAGGCGCGGCGAATTCCGGCAGACGTCGCGTCGTATCGTCGAAACGCCATGAGCGGTAGGGACTGGCGATGACGTCTTCGGGATGAAATCGGGTCCACAGCCCGGCCCCGATGGGGAAGGCTTTGTTCCGTTCGGCTTCTTCGAGAAAGAGCGCCTGCATGCGTTCGAGTCGCTCGGGCTCCTGCGCCGCGAGGTCGTGCGCCTGCGAGAAATCGTTGCGCAGGTCGTACAGTTCCCACACGTCGTCGCCTGCCCTCCATTCGTTCAGGCGTCGAACGGACGCCGGCGTGTTCCAGGGAATCAGGGGTCCGAACGTGCAGGCGAACCAGCCGTCCTCATAGACGCCCCGGCTGGCGTTGTTCTCGAAGTACTGAATCCGCTTCGTGCCTGCGGCCTGCGCGTCGTCGAAGGTGTAGACGAGGCTGACGCCGTCGATCGGATCCTGCTCGAAGCCGTTCACCTGCTGCGGCGCCGGGATGCCGACCGCCTCGTAGATCGTCGGCACGAGATCGTTGACGTGGTGGAACTGCGAACGGGGCGTCGCATCCGGCTCGATCCGCTTCGGCCACGATACGACCATGGGATTGCGAGTCCCCCCGAAGTGGGCGGCGACGAGCTTCGTCGACTTGAAGGGCGTGCTGCCCGCCCAGGCCCAGCCCGCGTGATACATGTTGTCGACGAGCGGCGTTCCGAGCGCCGGCAGTCCGCCGACTTCGTCGAGCGCCGCCAGTTGCTGTTCGATCGTGTTGGGGAGATTGTTCTGGGCGAGCAGTTCGCTGACCGTCCCCTGCTGCCCCTCGGCGCTCGCGCCGTTGTCCCCCCAGATATAGAAGATGATCGTGTTCTCGCGCTCGCCGAGCGCTTCGAGTGCGTCGACCAGTTTGCCGACTTGCGCGTCGGTATGCTCCACATAGCCGGCGTAGACCTCCATCAGTCGACGCTGGAACGGACGCTGGTTCTCCGGCACGCTCTCCCAGGACGCGAGCGTCTCCGGCCGCTCGGTCAGTTCGGCGTTCTCAGGGATCCATCCCTGCTCCTTCTGTCGAGCGAAAACGCGTTCGCGGTAAGCGTCCCATCCGTCGTCGAACTTGCCGCGATACTTGTCGGCCCATTCCTGGTAGACGTGATGCGGTCCGTGCGCGCATCCCGGAGCCCAATAGAGGAAGAACGGCTTGTCGGGCGAGAACGCTTCGTGCCGCTTGAGCCAGGCGACGGCGTTGTCCGCCATATCCTCGCTCAAGTGATAATCCTCGCTCAGGGGAGGCTCGACGGGGGTCAGGTTCTCGTACAGCCGCGGCTCCCACTGCGAGGTCTCGCCCGCAAGAAATCCGTAGAAGTAGTCGAAGCCATGGCCCGTCGGCCACCGATCGAACGGTCCCATCGCGGTCGTCTGGTTGGCTGGCGTGTTGTGCCACTTGCCAAACGCGGCGGACTTGTAGCCGTAGTGATGCAGCACCTCCGCGACGGTCGCTGACGATCGCGGAATGACGCCCGTGTATCCGTCGAAATCCGACGCCCGCTCGGCGATCGTTCCGAAGCCGACGCGGTGGTGATTGCGCCCCGTCAGCAACGACGCCCGGGTCGGCGAGCAAATCGACGTCGTATGGAAGGCGTTGTAGGCGATGCCTTGCCGGGAGAGACGGGTCAGCGTCGGAGTATGAATCTCGCCGCCGAACGCGTCGGCCTGTCCGAACCCGACGTCGTCCATCAGCACGATCAAGATGTTCGGCGCATCGGGATCGAGTCGATTCGGTTCGACGCGCCAGTGCATCTCCGACTCTTCGAGCGTCGGACCTGCGACGCTCGCGGTCGGCGTCGCAGGAAACGGAAGGACCGACCCGTCGCTCGGCGGCGCCGCCGATAGCGGAGCGGAAATCGCCACGAGCGGAGCGGCGATCGCCGCGAAGACCGCCCAGGTCGACAGTCTTCGGATCACGGCAATGCCTCTCACGAGTCGGAAACGGAAGCTGGAACCACGCCGCGCGATGGACGCATCGCCGCTCATGCCACCGGCGAAAACTTCCGCACCCGACCGTACGGCAGCCACTCCAGAATGTAGAGGTTGCCCTGGCTGTCGAGGGTGAGGGCGTGGGGGGCGGCGAAGACTTCCGGGTGCTCGGCGAGCGCGTCCTTCGGGATCCCCTTGCCGTCGCCGAGATGCGCGGCGAACTGGTCGGCGGCGTCGATCACGCTCACGCGGGCGTCGAGCTCGGGCACGAACAGGTGGCCGTTCGACTGGTAGAAGCAGCAGGGCTTCCGCACGCCCGGGATCGTTCGCACGTATTCCAGGTCGAGCGAGTAGACCTCCAGCCGATCGTTCGCCCGGTCGGCGATGAAGATCTCCGGCGTCTCCTTCAGCGTGCTGACCCAGACGCCGTGGCAGGTTTCGAACTTGCCATGTTCCTTACCACGGCCGCCGATCGTCTTCTTGTGGGTGAAGTTCTTGTCGAACTGATGGACGAGCTGGCTGCCGTAGCCGTCGACGATGTAGATGTCGCCGTTGGGGGCGACGGCCACGTCGGTCGGGTTATCGAACTGGAACTTCTGGCTGGTCGGGCCTTCCTTCTCGACCTTGCCCAGTTCGTACAGGATCTTCCCCTGCATGTCGGTCTTGTAGACGCGGTTGCCCGGGGCGTTCTCGGTGAAGTAGAGATACTCCGCGTCGCCTTCCTTGCTCCAGTACAGGCCGTGGGCCGTGCCGGCGACCTGCTCCGTGGTGTAGCCGACACGATCCGCGAAGTCCTTCGACCACGTTTCGAGCAGTTCGCCCTCGGGGCTGAAGATCGCGACGCAGGGATTCTGCGATCGGCTGGTGACGATGATCCGATCGGAGCCGTCGACCACGATCGCGCAGCCGAAGCCGTACGACATCCCCTCGGGCAGCTTGCCCCAGTTCGGATCGAGGGCGTACTTGAACTTCCCTTCGCCGATCGTGACGGAGGAATCCTTCGCCTCGTCGCCCGGCTTCTCGGCGCCCCAACTGGTGGAGGTCGACAGGCCGACGTTCGCGAGGGCGGCTCCTGCCGCGGCGACGCCGGTCGCCTGGAGGAAGTTGCGGCGGGACCAGCGGGCGGGAAACAGATAGCGGTCGGCCATCAGGGAGAACTCCGAAGAAACGGGAGAAGATTCCGACAGGAAAGCGCCTTCTGCGCCCGCCGTCGGCTGACGCGCAGCATAAATGGCGGGAAGGGCCGGCGCCACAAGATGGAGCCGCCGGAGCCGGTAGTCGTCGGACGATCGTTCGACGTCAGTCTTCGACTTCTGTGTGCCATGCCCACATCGTCGAAGGCAGGGTGGGCATGCAAAGGGCAGCCCGAACCTAACATGCTCACGCTGCTGCGCGACGTGAGCATGGCACACATGAGTGACGTCGGACGATAGACGAGCCGGTAGGTCAGACATTGCCTGACGGCTACTTCGCGGCGTTTCGACTCGGGACGAGCATTCCCACGACCGGGATCCTTCATGCCGGGCGGCTTCTCCGCGTCGTCAGGCGATGCCTGACCTACGAAATGGTCGTCAATTTGCCCTCGTGACGCGTCGCGGATAGCATGAGGCGCTCGGCTCGTCCGCCTCCTCGCACGTCTCCCGCCATGCCTTCCCGCCGGTCGTCGATCCGCCTCCGTGCGGCGCACGTTCGCTTCGCCGCGCTCGGCGTCTGCCTGTTCGCGGGCGTCGCGCTGGTTCTGTTCGCCAGCGCCGGGGTCGGCGGTGAGCGGGGTCAGGTCGCCCCCCAGCCGGTCGAGGTCGGGGGGGAGGAGGCGCTTCCCGCGACGACCCTCGCGAAACCGTGGGAAGACGAGGAGGACCTGACGCAGGCCTTCCGCGTGCCGGAAGGCTTCGTCGTCGAGCGTTTCGCCGGCGACGAACTGGCTCACGATCTGTTCGCGATGACGGTCGACCCGCAGGGGAACGTCGTCGTCGCAGGGCCGGGCTACATCCGGACGCTGTACGACGATGACGGCGACGGCTTCGCCGACCGGGGCCTCGATTACGCGAAGACGAAGGGGGGCGCGCATGGCCTGGCCTTCGACGGACCGAATCTTTACGCGACCGCCGACGACGCGCTCCTCTACTTCGAGGATGCCGACGCCGACGGAGTGGCGGACGGAAAGCCGCAGCGGATCCTGGAACTGAAGAGTCCGGAGCATGGCGCGAACGGCCTGGTCTGGGGGCCGGACGGCTGGCTCTATGGCGTGACCGGCAACGACGCGGGCGACACGTCGAAGATCAACACCGTCGAGAACCCGCTGGTCCCCGAACCGAACTGCGGCGTCGTCTGGCGGCTCGACACGAAGTCGGGCAAGAGCGAAGTCGTCGCGCACGGCTTCCGCAACCCGTACGACATGGACTTCCTCCCGTCGGGCGAGATGGTCACGGTCGACTCCGACGGCGAACGGGATCAGTACCTGCCATGGTACGCGCCGACGCGTCTGTTCGACGTGCAACTCGGCGGCCATCACGGCTGGATCCAGTCGGGCTGGCAGAAAAGCTGGAACCGCCCGGCCTACTACTTCGACACCGTTGACCGGGTCGCCGAGATCGGTCGCGGCTCGCCGACCGGGGTCCTCGCGTATCGGGGGGAGAAGTTCCCGCGGCCGTATCGGGGACAGGTATTCGCCGCGTGCTGGACGCTCGGGCGGATCTACTCTTTCCGCATGTTCCGATCGGGCTCGTCGTTCAGGGTTTTGCCCGCGGTTTTTCTGGAGACTCGCGGCACCGTCGGATTCGCGCCGGTGGACTTGGCCGAAGGAAAGGATGGTTCTCTGTTTATCGCAGTCGGAGGAAGAGGAACGCAAGGAAGCGTGTTTCGCGTTAAGTACGCAGGCGATGGCGACGACGCAAACGACGAGGATCGCCAGCGTTTGGAAAAACGAACTAACGACCTCGCGGCGAAGGTCTCGCTCTCCGTCGTGGTGCGACGCGCACTGGAGCGAAAGCTCGCTTCCGGGGAGGAGCTTGGATCCGACGACGCATTCGTCGTGGGGCGTCTGGGCGACCCGCGAATCGAACATATCGCTCACTTGATCGCGAGCAAGCGTCGCGACGCCGACAGCGCTGACGAATCTGCCAGTTCTGAAAGCGACGACCCGGCCTCGGAGAACGGACTCCAGTTCGGGAGCCGGGCCAGTTGGCAACTCCTGACTGCGAGTAGGTCGTCGGGAGAGGGCGCCCAACGCTATCTGCGCGAGGTCCAAATCGACCTCGGCGACTGGTCGGTGGAGCCGAAAGGGCACGCCGTCTACGCTGGCTACGAATTGAACGATGCTGCGCCGGACGACTTCGCCGGCGCTTTGGCGATCGCTCCGCTTCGCGACGGCGCTTCCCCCGGAGCGCTCGCCGAATGGCTGCGTCTCGCCGGGGCGGTGAACCTGACCTACGAGCAGGCCTCCCCCGTCATCGATCTCTGGTTCGCGCGAAAGGACCTCAGTCCGCAGGACGAGATTCACGCGCTGATCTGCATTTCGCGGATGCCGGGCGAGCGGAAGGACGAGGCGACGGACCGCGTCGCCGCCGTTCTCGCCGGGCTGCCGCATCGGATGCGGGAGCTGGGGCAGCAGCCGAGTCGGAACTTTCCCGACCGGATGCGGGAGGTCGTGACCGAACTGCTGAAGCGGGACGAGGCGCTGGCCGGGAAACTGGTCGCCAGCGACCGGTTCGGCGCGCCGATGCATGCCGACTGGGTCGGGCTGCTGCCTGAATCTCTGCGGGCGAAGGCTGCCGAGCGAATCGCTTCGTCGACCGATCCCGAGGAGTGGACCAGCGAGACGGTCGAGCTGTTCGCCCATCTCGACGAAGACCGCCGGCGGGAACTGACGGACGAAGCCTGGAACTATCCGGCGCTCCGCGAAGCGACGCTGCGGCGACTGGCCGCCGACGCTCGCGACGAGGATCTCGCGCGGCTGCTGATCGGGCTCGATTCGCCGAACGCTTCCACCGTCAAACTCGCGGCCGACACGCTCAGGTCGCTCGGCGTCGCGGGAAATCCGCTGGAACAGACCGCGGTCGTCAGGGCCCTTCGTCAGCAACTGCGCGACGAGCAGGCAGTCGAAGCCCGGCAGGCGCTCGCGACGCTCCTGGCCAAGTGGTCGGAGGGTCTGCCGACGATCGAGGAAGGCGCAGAGAGCGACAGGAAAAAGAGGTCCGTCGCCAAGCGTTACGCCCCGCTCATCGCGGCCTGGGAAGCGGCCCATCCCGATCTGATCGCCGCGGCCATGTCGGCCGCCGACGACGTGCCTGCCTGGCTGGAACGGCTGCCGGAGATCGAGGGGCTGACCGGCGACGCGGAGAAGGGCAAGGTCGTGTTCGAAGCCCGGCAGTGTGCCCGGTGTCACCTGAGCGCGAGCAAGGTCGGCCCCGATCTGAAGGGCGCGGCGCAGCGCTTCGACCCGAAGGATCTGCTGCTCGCGATCGTCGACCCCAGCCGGGAGGTCTCGCCGACCTATCAGACGACCCGGCTGCTCACCCGCTCGGGCAAGTCGTACGTGGGGATGGTCGTGTACGAGTCGCCCGAGGGAACGCTCCTGCAGACTGATGCCGAGACCACCATCCGCATCGCCGGCGAAGAGCTGGCCGCGTTCGACAAGGTCCGCCAGTCGCTGATGCCGACCGGGCTTTTGCGCGACGTCAGTTCGCAGGAAGTCGCGGATCTGCTGGCGTATTTGAGGACGCTGAAGTAGGGGAGGGCGGCTCCCTTCCCTGTAGGTCAGGCATCGCCTGACGGCTACTTCGATCTGGCCTTCGCCCGGCAGAGGAGCGTGCTTCCTGCAGGGCTGGCGCCCTCGCCTGCCAGGAACCCGAGAGTCGCTTTTACTAGAAGGTGGACCAAGGGCCGTCCTGCGAAAGGCTCCGTCGCCGATCGTTGCACGAATCATGGCAGGCGAGGGCGCCAGCCCTACGAAGGAAGGCGCCGCACCGAAGTAGCCGTCAGGCAATGCCTGACCTACGAAAGAGGGTCGTCCGCCTAGAATGTCATACAGCCGATGCGGGGCATCGTGCGACGAACGTTCGGACGAAGGCAGAGGACGATGGCGACGAGCGAGGAAGCGGAGTCCCGGCGGGGCGATTACGTCGAGATGCCGGACGGGACGGTGAAGCGGCGGCCGCGCCGGGCGTACGCGGCGCTGCTGGGGCTGCTCTTCTTCGGTACGGCGTCGGCGGTTTTGCTGCTCTACGCGGAGCCGATCCGCGATCTGGCGGGACTGCCCGACAAGGCCGTCGCGCACATCGTAGGATTCATTCTGGGCATCGTGGCGCTGCTGTTCTTCGTCAACGTGGTCCTGATCTTCCTGCGGGTCGGCTGGATCGGACGCGTGGCCGGCACGCTGCTCGTGATTGCGCTGATCGGGGTCGGCGCCGCGACGGTGTTCAGGTCGGGCAGGTGGGACGCCGTGGGCGTGCAGTTCGACGGCTTCATGCGGCCCTCCCTGCGGTGGTCGAAGAGCCTCGAGGATCTGCCCGGCGCCCTCGTCGGCGAACCCATCCGGCCCGTCGGCGGGGACGTCGCCCCGGGCGAAGAGGTCCGCACGGTCGACAGCGGCAAGGGAGAGGCGGCCAGCGATGCGGCTCTTGCGGGAGAGCCCGAGTGGCCCGGGTTCCTGGGCCCGAACCGCGACGGCGTGACGAACGATCCGGGACTCGCGACCGATTGGGAGAGCTCGCCGCCCAAGTTGCTCTGGAAGCGGGACGTCGGCGAGGGGTGGTCGAGCTTCTCCGTCTGGGGGAACCGTTTCTTCACCCAGGAGCAGCGCGGGCCGAAGGAGTACGTCGCCTGCTACGACCTCGCCACGGGCGAGCCGGTCTGGGCCGTTTTCCGCGAGACGCGACACGCCGAGGCGCTGGGCGGCGTCGGTCCGCGGGCGACGCCGACGCTGGCGGACGGGAAGGTCTATGCCGCCGGGGCGACCGGGTTTCTGCTCTGCCTCGACGCCGCGACCGGCGCCGAGATCTGGTCCGTGAACGTGCGGGAGATCGTCGGCATCAGCGACGCCGAAGACGTCGCCGCCGTCTCCTGGGGCCGGGCCGCTTCGCCCCTGGTCGCGGGCGGCAAGGTCTATATCCCCGGCGGCGGACGCGAGGGAGAGCGAGCGCTGCTCCTCTGTCTGGACGCCGCGACGGGCGACGTCGTCTGGAAGGGGGGCGACGATCAGATCTCGTACGTCTCCCCCAGCTTCGCCGTCATCGACGACGTGCGTCAGGTTCTGGCTGTCGGCGAGAACGCCGTCTTCGGCTTCGACGCCGACAGCGGCAAGCTCCTCTGGAAGCAGCCCTGGAAGGGCAGCAGCTCGGGCGACGCGACCTGTTCGCAGCCGCACGTTCTTTCGTCGCAGCGGGTGATGATCTCCAAGGGCTACGGCTACGGGGCTCTCTGCTTCCGCGTCGCGAAGGTCGAGGGGACGGAGGACTGGATCGCCGACCCGATCTGGGCGAACAAGCGGTCGCTCGGGACCAAGTTCACGAACTTCGTCGTCCTCGGCGATCACGCCTACGGACTCTCCGACGGCGTGCTGCAATGCGTCGCCGTCGAGACCGGCAAGGAGGCCTGGCGGGACGGACGGTATGGCCATGGCCAGGTACTGCTCGTCGGGGACCTGCCCGAAATTGCTGGGGCGCAGACCAGAGGTCTGCTTCTTGTTCAGGGCGAGCAGGGCGAGGTCGCCATGGTCCAGGCGACGCCGGACGAATTCCTCGAACTCGGACGCTTCCAGGCTCTCGAAGGGAAAACCTGGAACAACCCGGTCCTGATCGGCGATCGGCTGCTGGTCCGCAACAGCGCCGAGATGGCGGCGTATGGCCTGCCGTCGTTGCCGCAGGTCGATCGATAGCCGATCGAGCTTCGACCGTCGCTTCCTGGCGAGCGGAGGGCGTAAGCCCTCCGTGTCTCCCTCGGTCGACGGCGCCGCGACCGGACGCTCGCGCTCGACGCTCTTCTTCGTCCGCGCCTGCCGGAGATCGCGCTGTCGGTCGCGCTCTCGATCGAGGGCCCGTTCGGCCTGGAGCGCCCGTTCTTTCGCCTCTTCCGCGGCGAACCACTCCAGCGCTTCGGGCGAACGGACGTGAACCCGGTGTACGACGGCGACCATGTTGCATCGTGCGGGCGCTTACCCGCTTCCGGCAACACTTTTCTTTCGCCGCCGGCAACGCCCGGGCCGAGCGCTGGTCGGACAGATCGAGGCGTCGCCGACGACGCCTTTCAAAGCAGCCGTCAGGCGAGCGATGTCAGGGGCGAGCGAACCACGATTGCATGGGCTAGCGGGGGACGGCAGTCCCCCGAGTTCGTCGACCTAGCGAAGCGACGGTCGAGCGCCGTTTCGCGCGCCTCGATGCTATCGCTCGGGCGATGTCGATCACGACGCCTTACCAAAGTTCGCGGACTGCGCCCGCTCACCGGACTCGGGGGACTGCCGTCCCCCGCTAGCCCATTCGAGGGTGTCGCGGTCGGTCCAGCATCCCTGTCGAATGATCGACCGTTACGCGATCGCCGTTCGGCGCGGGCTTTGCAATCTCTTCACGCAGGGCCGGAAAGGCGAAAGCTCTCTGGCCGAATTGCGAAGAGATGATTAAGTTCGCATGAAGAGCGCGTGAAATCTTTGCGTGTCGTCGGCGGTGACCGGCGGCACGTGCAGGCCCGAGCGGAGTCCTCGAGATGCAACTCGACCCCTGGGATTTGCTGCAGTTCGCCCTGCTCGCGTACGTCGCGGCGCTGTTCGCGTACCAGCAGTTGGTCGCCCGCCGGAAAACGGCGGATCCGACGCGTTCCGCCGACGATCCCATGCGGAAGGCGGCGTGAATTCGTCGTAGTCGATCCGGCCTCATTCGTCAGGCTTCGGCGCTTACGTGTGCCATGCCCACATCGCCGCAGGCAGGGTGGGCATGTAAAGCGCCGGCCGAACCCAACATGCCCACGCTGCTGCGCGACGTGGGCATGGCACACATGAGGGACGTCGGACGATAGACGAGCCGCTATGGGACCACCGGAGGCGACCTGCGGCACGAAGGGGCGCCGCAGGGGCGAAAGAAGGTGGGTCAATGACCCACCCTACGAAGAGAACTCGCCTGGTCCGTCGATAGATGTCCGGTCTACTTCGGACCCTGCCAGCCGGTGCGGCTGCCGAGGAAGCTCAGGACGTCGGCGGCTTCTTCGATCGTCTTGCTGATCGGCTTGCCGGCGCCATGGCCCGCGCTCGTTTCGATGCGGATCAGAACGGGCGGTCCGCCCGGCGCCTGACTGCGCTGCAGTTCTGCCGCGAACTTGAAGCTGTGGGCCGGCACGACCCGGTCGTCATGATCGCCCGTGGTGACCAGCGTCGCCGGATAGCGGACGCCTTCACGCAGGTTGTGGTAGGGCGAGTAGGCCTTGAGCCAGGCGAACTGCTCCGGATCGTCGGACGATCCGTACTCGTTGACCCAGCCCCAGCCGATCGTGAACTTGTGGAAGCGGAGCATGTCCATCACGCCGACGGCCGGCGCCGCCGCGGCGAACAGCTCGGGTCGCTGCGTCATCGCCGCGCCGACCAGCAGGCCGCCGTTGCTTCCCCCGCGGATGGCGAGCGTTTCCGCTGAGGCGAACTTCGACTCGACCAGCTTTTCCGCCGCGGCGATGAAGTCGTCGAAGACGTTCTGCTTGCTGCCGAGCATGCCCCCTTCGTGCCAGGTGCGACCGTACTCGCCGCCGCCGCGAAGGTTGGCGACCGCGTAGACTCCGCCTCCTTCCAGCCAGACGAGGTTGCTGACCGAGAACGACGGCGTCAGCGAGATATCGAACCCGCCGTATCCGTACAGGATCGTCGGTCGCTGGCCGTCGAGCGGCACGTCCTTACGGCGCGTGACGAAGATCGGCACCCGCGTGCCGTCCTTGCTGGTCGCGAAGATCTGCTCGGTCACGAAGTCCGCGGGATCGAAGTCGACGTCCGGCGCGCGGAAGACCTCGCTCTCGTCCTGCTCCAGATCGAAGCGGAAGATCGTCGTGGGGAAGGTGAAGCTGGTGAAGTAATAGAACGTCTGCTTGTCGTCGCTCCTGCCCGAGAAGCCGCCCGCGGTTCCGATGCCGGGCAGTTCGAGCTGACGCGGCTCCTTCCCCTGCCGGTCGTACAGCGTGACCTCCGTCTTGGCGTCGGCCAGTCGGGAGACGATCAGGCGTCCGCCGACGAAATCGACCGATTCGATCGGGCGCTCGCTTTCCTCGATCAGCGTCCGCCAGTTCTCCGGCGCCGGCTTGTCGAGATCGATTTCGACCACCTTCTTCGCCGCGGCGTCGCGATCGGTGACGACGACGAACTTGCCCTCCTGGGCATGCACGACGCCGTAGAGCGCGTCGAACCCGGTCAACAGTTCCACGAACGGCGCGTCGGGCTGATCGAGCCGGCGGTAGAGGAGCTGGTTCTTGCGGAGCGTTCCCTTCCAGATGCTGACGATCAGGTACTCGCCGTTCTCGCTGACTTCGCCGTCGAAGCCCCATTCCTTCTCGTCGGGCCGTTCGTAGACGAGGACGTCGGCGGACTGCGGCGTCCCGACCTTGTGGAAGAAGAGCTTCTGGAAGTAGTTCACGCCGGTGAACTCTTCGCCCGGCTTCGGCGCGTCGTAGCGGCTGTAGAAGAAGCCCGAACCGTCGGGCAGCCAGGAGACGCCGGAGAACTTGATCCACTCCAGAACCTCGGGCAGATCCTCGCCCGTCGCGACGTCGCGAATCCGCCATGTGTTCCAGTCGGAACCCGCGCTGGCCAGACCGTACGCGAGCAGTTTACCGTCCTCGCTGGGATGCCAGCCGGAGAGGCTGACCGTGCCGTCCTTCGAGAGGGTGTTGGGATCGAGCAGCGTCCTGGCTTCGCCGTCGGCGGAGTCGGCGATCTGCAGAATCGACTGATTCATCAGGCCGTCGTTCCAGGTGAAGAAGTACTTTCCGCCCCGCTCGACGGGCAGGCCGTAGCGTTCGTAATCCCACAGCTTCGTCAGGCGTTCCTTGACCTTCGCGCGGAAGGGGATCTTCGACAGGATCGAATCGGTCAGCGAGTTCTCGGCCTCGATCCACTGGCGGGTTTCGGGATCGTCGGGGTTCTCCAGCCACTCGTACGGATCGGGCACCGAGACGCCGTGGTAGACGTCGACATGGTCCGAACGACGGGGCTGCGGGTAGCTCATATCCGGGGCTTGCGAAGCGGAAGGCTCGACGGCGGAAACGGGGCAGGGCAGGGCAGCGACCGCCGCGGCGACCGCGATCGCGCACGCGAACAGGACGGCGATCGACCGTCGCGACGCGACGACGAAACGAAGCATGACTCCTCCGAGGTTTCGAACGGCAGGGAAGCGGCGCGAAGGAGAGGGCGTCGCGGACTACGAAGCCTCCACGATACGCCATTCGACCGTGACGGTGGGGGGACCTGAAGCAGGTCGTCGAGACCCTGACGAGGCTCCGTCAGGAAGCGCGTCCCGACCCCGGCGACTGCCGTCGCGCCGCGATCTTCAGGCGAGCAGAGGATTCCCCGCTCGCCGTTACTCCCAGGCGCTGCCGGTCGCGGGCAGGCCTTCGACCGCATCGTCAGCCGTCGGATCAGAAGAAGAAGCTGACCGACAGGATGTGGTTCACGCGGTCGTCGCCGGTCGGAAGGCTGATCGTCTGGTTCAGGTAGCCGATCTCGGTCCGCAGGCAGCTATCGGGATGCGACTTCCAGCCGAATCCGACGAAGGCGCGGTTCTGGTCGAAGCCCGAATCGGCGCCCCAGTCCGTGTCGCCGAGATGGAAGAAGGCCTCGTCCCAGGCGACGAACGTCAGCCGAGGAAGATTCGGAAGGTCGTGCTGCACGCGGACGAGTTGGCGAAAGCGCCAGCCGACGTCGTCGCCCGTTTCGAGAAAGCGCTGCTCCACCCGGGGACGCAGCGAGAGCGTCCAGTCGTCGTGCTTATGCGACCACGTCAACTGCTGCCAGATGCGATGTTCTTCGAACGGGTCGCCGGTTACGGGCTCGGTGTGGATCCATCCGTATCCTGCCCACGCCACCAGGTTATCGCTCAAGGCCCAACCGAGGCCCGGACGAACGAGGCTCTGATTGAAGCCGTCCGCGTCCTCGAGGAGCCGGACCTGTCCGTCGAACCAGTACCGGATCGGACTGGAGTCGGCGCCGACTTCGCCTTGCGTGAAGAACGCCGTCCACTGTCCGAAATCGTCGACGGTGTCGCCCCGGACGGCTCCGGGAACGGCGAATAGGAGGGTAACCGCGAATAGCGAGACTACGAACCTGCCCATGAGATTACGCCCCTGCGTAAATTGCCCGATCTGCCCATTCGGTAGGGCATCTATCGGGTCCGCAGCGGGGCGGCGCTTAGCTATTTCGCCGCATAGACGATTGGAGTGGCCCGGATTGCTTTTCAATCCGGGCGGCGTCAGCCGCAAGAGCATCGACGGTTCGTTCGCCACGTCGTTCGATGAAGTCGGCGCTTTCCGGCTGCCGCTGCTCTTGTCGACTTCGTCGACGGGTGCATCTCGCAGCTTGCGGTCGGCGACCCTTGCTGGGTGGCGCCGGTTGCGTCAACCGGCGCGGGCGCAGCCCGTCGGAGGCCTCCGAGCGAATTCGGCGCGAGGTCGCAGTTCCCCATCGAGAAAACGCTTTGACGGAACCCGGCTGCGAGGCGTCCGACGGGCTTCTGAGGCCTCCGATCCGCTGCGCGGACGCTGGTTGAGACAACCAGCGCCACCCCCATTCGCGAGAGACGCTTCAGCTTCCGAACGAGGCGTCGCGTTCGGTCTGCAGGCAGGCACGGAGGGCGCGGATTTCTTCGCGGAGCGAATGGAGCGTGGCGGCGACCTCTGCGGAGTTCGGAGAGCTCGCGAGCTGATGGACCTCCTCGGTCAGAGCGCCCGCTTTCGCCCGCCAGTCGTGCATGGTCTTGCGCAGGATGGCTTCCCGCCGCGCCGAGTCCTGTTGCAGGATCCGCTGGTTCTCCTGCTCGTCGAGGCGCAGCGGCTCGCCGGCGAGTTCCTCGAACAGGCGCTGGGCCGGATGGTCGATCGCGGCGGCCCGTTGATGGCGTTCGCCCGGATCGACGACCTGACGGACGATCTCGTCGGACCAGTTCAGGCCGCAGAGCGTCGCCGCCGATTTCAGATCGTCGAAGTACTGCTCCCCCTGGAACCGTACGAGGGCTGATTCGCCCTGCCATTCATCGCGGATGCGGATCATCTGCCGCAGGTGGCCTTCGGTCGCGTCGAGCGCCGCGTCGTAAGGAATCTCGCCGCCTGAGCGGGAGTAGATGCTCATCGCGATTGCATGCGGGGCGCGCACGAGAAACAGCAGCACGATCCGTACGCCGGTCAGCTCCTCCAGCAGCTTTCGCCACAAGGGCCAGATCAGCGGGACGCGCGGATCCTTGAACGCGACGACGTCGCCCGACTCCGTCATCCGGGCGAGCAGGCTGCTCCCCTTCCGCAGCCATTCGTCGTTCAGATCGGGCGAGTTCCAGGCGCCCTGCGTCTGGCGAAAGCGGGCCATCAGTTCGGGCGACAGGAACAACTCCTCGTCGCGATAACCATGCACGGCGAACAGGACCTCGCGATCGAGCAGCAGCAGCGGCATCGATTCGAAGTGGCCGTACTTGTTGCCGGTCGAAGCGCCGTTCAGCGGATACGGTCCCAGCGACGCGCCGAGCGTCTGGAGCACGTTCATCGTCACGCTCGAACCGCTGCGATGCATCGTCACCGCGAACGCCAGCGTGGGACGCGAAACCGGGGTGTTCGACATAGCGGCTTGAGCGACGGAGATCACGAGAGAAGGTCCGTCTGTCGGTTCGGACAGAGACGGCGTCGGCGACTTCGCGGCGAGAGATCCTTGAACCCGCGGAAGTCTCGGACGATTCGCTGATCGAGCAAGATAAGGGCGGGCGATCTACTTCGCCAGCTTTTACCAGTCTAGCTCGCGATCTGGCCGATGGGGGGCGTGCGAACGCCCCATCCGTACACTTCGCTGGGACCTGTAAAATCGATCCCTGTCGATGCTTACGCCCGCTCGTCGTGGGGGGCGGGGCCTTCCTCCGGCTCGCCCATCAGCAGGCTGGTCGGCATGACGATTTCGTCGCCGTAGCGTTCCTGGCCTTCGCGGTCCCAGACGAATCCCCGTTCGTTGACGATGAAGACGTTCGCCAGTCGCAGGGGCTCGTCCGACGCTCCGGCCGACAGCGCCTTCAGGATGGCGGCGACTGGCGTTTCGGCCAGCACGACGACCTTCAGATGACGACCGCTCTCGACGTAATACTTGGTCATGACGACGTTTCCTTTCCGACTGGCGTTTCTCGACCCCTGTCGAGCTTTTGATACTCTGGATATCGCGGGTTGCCGGACAACAGAGGTCAATCCGAACGAAACGCGGCCAGAGTCCGGATAGGCAATTTCAGGGGTCTGTAATGCAGGAGTTGCAGACGCCCGAGGCGGAGGGCTCAGCCGGAAGAGCCCCGGCGGCGATTCCCGCCCTGTCGTTCGCTGCCGGCGTCCTGCTGGACGGGCTGGGATTCGCTTTCTCGTCGACCGCCTGGGCGACTGCGGCGCTGGCCGCCGTCGCGATCGCCCTCGTCAGTCGACGGGTGAACCCTAGGTTACGCTTCGAGTCCGGCGGGTCGCTCTTTCCGGCAGGCGCGACTTTGCCGATCGCAGCGACGGCGGCCGCGATGCTCTGCCTGGGCGGTTTCTGGCATCACTGGCGCTGGCACGAGACGAGCGCGGACGATCTGTCGCTGCTGGCCGCCGAGCAGCCGGCGCCGGTCGTCGCACGTTTCCGCCTGCTCGATTCGCCGCGAGAACTCCCTCCCGGCGCATTCGCCCGACCGGGAGAACCCCCTTTCTGGAAAGCCTTCGTCGAGGCGCGCGAGATCCGCGACGGCTCCGACTGGCGAACGGTCAGCGGGACCGGCACGCTGATCTTTCCGTTCGACGGTCCGATCGGCTCGGTGGGAGACGCGATCGAAGCGCGCGGTCTGTTGAGCGCGATCGCCGGCCCCAGAAATCCGGGCGAGGCCGACTGGCGAGCGATGGCCCGCGGCGACGGCGAGACCTTCGCCTTCCGCGTCCGCTATCCGGAGTCCGCGACGCTGATCGCGAGGCGCCTGGCGCTCGATCCCCGGGGCTGGCTCGAAGCCGCACGCGACGGCACCGAGCGGATCTTCTTCGAGACGATGTCTCCCTCCTCCGCTGCCGCGGCGACGGCCCTGATCGTCGGGCGTCGCGACCGGATGGACCGGGAGGACCGCGACGACTTCTTCCTGACCGGCGCCGTCCATCTGCTCGCGATCTCGGGCATGCACGTCAGCATCCTGATCGTGGGATTGCGCTTTCTGGCACAGATCGCCGGCCTGTCGCGCGGTCGCACGGCGGCGCTGATCTTCGGAGCGACGGCGGCCTTCGCGATCTTCGCCGCGGTGCAGGCGCCGATCCTCCGCGCGGCGACGCTGATCCTGTTTGCAGGCTTCGCCGATCTACGCGGTCGAAGGATGACGGCGTTGCAGGGGCTATCCATCGCCGCGCTCGTGGTGCTGGTCTGGCGTCCCTGGGACCTGTTCGACGTGGGGGCGCAGCTCTCTTTTCTGGCGGTCGGGGCGCTGGCGTGGCACGGCGACCGCTGGCGGGCGTCGGAGTTCGTAAGGCGCGAACGCGAGCGGCGGGAACTGGAACCGCCGGGACCGTGGCGGCTGGCCTGGCGCTTCTCCCTGCGGTGGAGTCTCCGCATCTGGACGGCAGGGCTCTGCGTCTGGCTGGCGACGCTGCCGCTGGTGGCGTGCCGGTTCCACTTCGTCTCGCTTTCGGCGGTTCCGCTCAATCCGTTCTATGCCCTGCTCTGCGCAATCGCCCTCTACTCCGCCGCGCTGACGATTCCGCTCTGGCTGATCGCGGGGCCGCTGTCTTTGCCCGTGGCGTGGATCGCCGACCGGTCGCTCGCGGCGCTGGCGTGGACGCTCGACGTGACCAGCCGGTTGCCCTATTCGTTCACGTGGACCGCGGGTCCGTCGGCGTCGACGACCGTGCTCGCTTACGCCGCGGGCGCTGCCGTTCTGCTGGGCCTGCCGAAGCAGCGGCACGTCGCGGCGTTCGCTCTGCTGGTGGGTCTGTTCGCGGCAGCCACGGCGACCGACGTTTCCGCAAGGCGGGATGTCGCGGACGTTCGGATCACGACGCTGGCCGTGGGACACGCCTCCGCCGTGCTGATCGAAACGCGCGAGGGGGCGCTTCTGTGCGATGCCGGTTTCGCCGGCTCGCCTCGCGTCGGCGCCCGGACCATCGCCGGAGCGCTTTGGAGCGGCGGACGAACGCACCTCGACGCGGTCGTGATCTCCCATCAGGACGCCGACCACTTCAACTCGCTGGCCGAGCTGACGCGACTGGTTTCGATCGGCATCGTCTACGTGCCCGCGGGCTTCTTCGACGGTAGCGACGGGCTGGCGAGCGAACTCGAACGCGTCCTCGCCCGCGAAGGCATCCCGTGGGAGACGATTCAAGCGGGCGACCTGATCGTCGAGGGAGCAGGAGCCTCTTCGATCGATGCCTCCGCCCGTCCGACGATTCGCGTTCTGCATCCGCCGGCGGGCTTCGTCGGCGATTCGGACAACGCCGAAAGCGTGACGCTGCTGGTCGAGAGCGCGGGGCAGACGGTCCTGTTGCCCGGCGATCTGGAAGAGAACGGCATGGAGCGCCTGCTCGCGCTTGACCTGCCGCCGATCGACGTGACGCTCGCCCCGCATCACGGAAGCCTCAACAGCTTGCCCGAGCGGTTCGCCGAGTTCGCGCAGGCGCAGATCGTGGTCGTCTCCGGCGACGATCTGGAACGGTGGGACGAGTTCGCCGCCGCCTGGAGCTCGACCGACGCGCGGCTCTACCTGACCGAGCGCGACGGCGCCGTGCGGATCGATCTCACCAGTCGCGGTCCGCGGGTCAGGACGTTCCGCGCGAATCCGTGGTGAGCGAACGCAGCGTCAACTCGATCGGGCTGATCTACAAGAATCTCGAACTTCGTTGCGCTCGATCGACAGACTCGGGGGACTCGCGTCCTCCGCTCGCCTTGGGCCGCGATCGCCTACGTCGTCACGCGATCCGGTTCGCCCTTCGGCACGGAGGTCGGCTTCTTCCCGGTCATCTTCCGGACGCGGATGTTCAGGAACTCCACGATCAGCGAGAAGGCGATAGCGAAGTAGATGTAGCCCTTCTCGATCTCCGAACCGGCGCCTTCGGCGACCAGCATGACGCCGATCAGGATCAGGAACGAGAGCGCCAGCATCTTCAGCGTCGGGTTCTTCTGGATGAACCGGCTCACCGGCTCGGCGAAGATCATCATCACGACGACCGACAGGATGATCGCGACGACCATCACCCAGATGTGGCCGCGGACCATGCCGACGGCGGTGATGATCGAATCGAGCGAGAAGACGATATCGAGCAGCACGATCTGCATCAGGACGGAAGAGTAGCTGGGATAGACCTTCTTCCCCTCGGCGTGCTCCTCTTCTTCGCCGACCACTTTGTGGTGGATCTCGACCACGCTCTTCCCGATCAGGAACATCCCGCCCGCGAGCAGGAACAGGTCCTTCACGCTGACGTCGTTGATGTGCTCGTGATCCACGAACCATTCGGACAGGAAGCCGAGGTCGGAGAAGTGGAAGAACGGCTTGTCGAGCGCGAGGATCCAGCTCAGCGTGAACAGCAGCGCGATCCGCATCACCAGCGCGAGACCGAGCCCGAGCCGCCGGGCCGATTTTTGCGATTCCTCCGGCAGCCTGGAGGTCAGGATCGAGATGAAGACGAGGTTGTCGATCCCCAGCACGATCTCCATCGCCGACAGCGCGAGGAGAGCGATCAGCGCTTCGCCGGTCAGAAAATCGAACATACGTCTTGTGCCGTTTATCTCTGGGGGTGAGTCGCTCTCGCGTTTCGCGCGATCAATGTAGTTTCTAGACTCGCCGCGCGGAACGGGAAGGGCCCCGCGGGCGCCCGCCCCGTCTGCGCACGAAAAAAACGGAGGGGCGAACGTGTCGCCCCTCCGTCGCGATGTTTCTCGATAGTCCCGCGCGGCGATCAGCCGGCGAGGCGGCTGTTCCGCTGGTAGGCCCAGTCGACGTCAGCCTGCGTCGGATAGTACTTGTACTGCATCAGGTAGGCGTCTTCGATCGTGTCTTCGTAGTAGTCGCGGAGGACGTCGATCGCGCGGAACGTCTGCTTCTTGAAGAAGAGCTGCGCTTCGAGGTTCGTCTCGCGGACTTCCAGCACGATCCGGTCGCGACGACCGTACGAGAGCTTGCTGACGAGCTTCTCCATCATCTGCGAACCGACGCCCATCCGGCGGAATTCCTTCCGGACGGCGAAGTTCAGCACGTGCAGCTCGCTCTGCAGAAGTTCATAGATCATGAACCCCACGATCTTGTCGTTCCGCTCGGCCACCATGCCGATGCAGTTCCGCTGGCGCAGGCACCGGACGAAGTCCTCCTCCGTCCAGGGGAATTCGAAGCTCGATTCCTCGATCGCCAGAGCCTCGGGCATATCCCGACGGATCATCCAGCGGATGCGAACCGACAGTTTTTCTTCACGCTGATCGAGCACGTCGCGCCTCCTCACGCGGACTTCCCTGCCGCGTCCGGAGAGCGTCGCTCTCCCGGTCGCGTCTCGATTCACCACTCCGACAAGATCTTGCGTCGCCGGTCGCTCGCGCGGCCCCCCGCGTTCGCCCTTGCCGACCCTTCCGGGCGGCTATCATGGCGGGCGGGATTCGGCGGCTCGCAGCCGGATCGTCGACGAAGCGAAAAGGCTCTCATCCGTGAGAGTTGCGTCTCGCCGTCGATCCTTGACGACGAGCCGATGATAAGGGTTGCGGCGCCGAATCGGGAATGCCGATTTTTGACCGCGAAGCAGTTTCGCTCTTAACGCCGGCAGCGGTACGCCACGGAGGGTTCGCGCCCTCCGCTTGCCTGTCCCTCGCGCTTTAACGCTCTCACCGACTCTCGCGATATGCTCGACGCGCTCGTTATCGCTCCCCATCCGGACGACGCCGAACTCGGCATGGCCGGAACGATTTTGAAGATGATCGAGGAGGGACTCTCCGTCGGCGTGCTCGATCTCACCACAGGAGAGCCGACGCCGCACGGCAGCCTGGAAATCCGGGCGCAGGAGACCGCCGAGGCGACGAAGATCCTGGGCCTGACCTGGCGGCAGAATCTGGGCCTGCCGAACCGTTCGCTGGAACCGACGCTGGAGGCGCGGGCGAAGCTGGCGGCGGTCTTCCGGGCCGAGAAGCCGCGGTGGCTGTTCGCTCCCTTCTGGACCGACGCCCACCCCGATCACGTCGCCGCGACGCAGCTCGTCGAGGCGGCCCGGTTCTGGTCCAAGCTGACCAAGACCGACCTGCCGGGCGAGCCGTACCATCCGGAGCGGATCTGGTACTACTACTGCGTCCACCTGAAGCAGGTGCCCAGTCCCAACTTCGTCGTCGACATCTCGCCCTACTGGGAGCGGAAAATCGCTTCGATCGAGGCCTACCAGAGTCAGTTCGTGACGGGTCGCCCCCAGACGCCGCCGACGTTTCTCGATCGTATGCGGGACGAGGCCGCCTTCTGGGGCAAGTCGATCGGAACCGCCTACGCCGAGCCCTTCGCCTGCCGCGAAACGCTAGGGGTGAAGAGCCTGCGGGACTTCGTGTGACCGGACGCCGGACGAACGATGAAAACTCTTCAGCCAAAATCGAGGCGCCGGCAGGGTTCGCCTGATCGATCGGGCGGGGCGGGACGATAGGAGCGGGACGCGGAACGTCGAGCTTCGCCCTGCGCGAAGGACGTTCCGTCCGTACTCGAGCCCCTGCGTCCGCGATGCGAGCGCCGCTAGCGCCAACTTCGAGGAGTTCGTTCGCCCGCCTGCTGGCGGTCGCGACGCTGGCGCTGATCGCGTGCGGCGGGAGCGGCTGTTCGCTGGTGCCGTCGGCCCATCTCGACGCCCAGATCCGCAATCCGTTCCCGCAGCTTCATCGCGTCGCGGTGCTTCCGTTCGCCAATCTCTCGTCCGATCCGTCGGTCAATCAGCTCGAGGTCGCCGAGGCGTACCAGATCGAGTTGCAAAGCATCCCGGGATTCGAGGTGATGCCGGTCGGCGTCGCGGTGCGGCAACTGGAGGCGCTCGGCTCGCGGGACTACCACCAGGCGTCCGACTTCCAGCAGCTCGCCCGGGACCTGGGCGTCGACGCCGTCGTCGTCGGGGCGGTGACCGACTTCACCGAATACTATCCGCCCCGGATGGGCATCGCGACGAACTGGTACGCGGCCAACCCGTCGTTCCATCCGATCCCGCCAGGTTACGGACTTCCGTGGGGGACGGCGGACGAAGAGTTCATTCCGGAACGCGTCGTCTGGGAAGCGGAGTTCGCCCTCGCTCGCGAACAGCTTCGCACGCAGACGCCCGCCATGCCCGGCGAGCAGACGCCGGAAGAGGCGGCCGCGATCGCCGAGTTGGGTCGCGAGCCGGGACTGCCGGCGGACTGGCCCGATCCCAAGGGATTCCTACCGCCCGGACCGCAGACGGCGCGTCCCGACGCCCGTCCGCAGGATCGCCCGATCATCGAGCATGTCCGGCAGTACGACGCCGCCGAACGCTGGTTCACTCAGGCGCTGGCCGAGCGGCAGATCGGGCGGGACGACCTTCGCAGCGACGACTGGACCGCGACGCTGCATCGGAAGAAGGAGTTCATCCGCTTCTGCTGCCGGCTGCACCTGACCGAGACGCTCTCGCTTCGCGGCGGCGCTCAGGAGCCGAAGACGACGCTCCTGTGGCACGACGAGTAGACGCCGCTTCATCCGCCGTCGCCATCGGCGCCGATCGCTACTTCGACTTCTGCAGGCGATAGAGCGACGCGGCGGTCCGGAAGTAGAGCTCTTCGCCGATTGCGGCAGGCGAGGCCATGATCTGGCCGTCGAGCGAAGTCTGCGAGAGGAGTTCGAACTCCGGACCGGGCGCGACGACGAAGACTTCTCCCTCGTGGCTGGCGAGGTAGATCTTGCCGTCGGCGAAGAGGGGCGAAGCGGAGAAGTTCCCGCCGAGACGTTCGGCGTAGCGTTCCTCTCCGGTATGCGCGTCGAGGCAGGTCAGCACGCCTCCCTTGTCGCTCACCACGTAGATCTCGTCGCCGACCAGCAGCGGCGAAGGCTTCTGGCTGACCTGGCGGTCGAACTTCCAGACGACCTCCGGCTTCGCGACCCCGTAGTAGCGAACCGCCAGCAGGATCGAGCGGTTGAAGCTCGTGCAGACGTAGAACATGCCGTGGCCGGCGACCGGGCGGGGGACGGTGGAGTAGCCGAGTTCGCCGTAGGAGACGCGCCAGAGTTCGTCGCCCGATCGCGGGTCGTAGCCGTAGACCCAGTCCGCCGCGGGCGAGACCGCGACGGGGCGCCCCTCCTGCTCGACGACCAGCGGCGTTCCGTAGGCCTTCTTCTCCTGCGGATTGCTGTGCATCTCGCCCGCCCGCGGCGTCTGCCAGGCGATGGTTCCGTCGGCGACGTCGAACGCGACGAGCGACTGTTTGTCGGATCCGTCGAAGTGAACCAGCAGTCGATCCTCGAACAGGACCGGGTGACTTCCGGGGCCGTTCTCGTGCTGGATCTTCAACTCCTGATTGAGCCAGACGACCTTGCGCGTCTTCGTATCGAGGCAGCAGGTTCCGTAGGTCCCGAAAGAGCAATAAAGGCGGTTGGCGTCCAACACGGGCGTGCAGGAGGCGAACGAGTTCATGTCGTGAACGGGCTGCGGATTCTCGACGGCGAACAGCTCGACGTCGGCCAGAACCTCGCCGTTCTCGCGAGAGACGCAGATCGCATGCAGCCCGACGCGGGCCGAGACGATGAGCGGCTGATTGCCGGTGTTCGAGGCGAGTCGTTCGCGCTTCTGCTCGTCAGTCGCCGGCACGTCGATGCCGTAGGTCAACCAGATTTCGTTCCCGCCGATGACGGGCGACGACCAGCCTTTGCCGGGGATCGACGTCTTCCACGCGACGTTCTGCGGATCGGCGAAGTCAGTCGGAAGGTTCTTCGCGTCGGGCGCATGACCCTGGCCGTCCGGACCGCGGAACTGCGGCCATTCCTGAGCTCGCGCCCCAAGCGCCGGCGCGAGCGACCCGACGAGGACGAAGGCGAACGTCGCGCGGGCGATCGGCGCGAGAAGCGACGGAGAACGCATGGCGGGGGGGCGGGCGACAGGGGCGGGGCGACGCGAGACGCTGTGCTACGGAATCAGCGTGAAGAACGCCGCGTCGTAGTACACGGCAGCGTAGTAGTTGTAGACGAAGCTGTAGTACGTCGCGACGGAAAAGTCGTAGATCGCCCGGTCCTCGTTGAACGGCAGAACGTACGTCCAGAGGTAGTCGAAGTTCGCGTAGCTGCGCCGGGCCGCGTCGTAGCCGGCGTCGCGAGCCTGGATGTACTTGTTCGGGTGCAGAAACGTGTAGGCGTTCTGGCCGTAGTAGTAGGCGATGTACGAGTCGCGAACGGCCCTGCGGGACTTGCGATTCTCGAAGCCGTAATTCGCCGAGATGACGTACGCGTCCTCCGCGTAGACGTAGCCGGCGTAGTTCATCGACAGGCCCGTCTCGGCGTAAGTCTGGTAGGGCTCCAGACGCTGTCCGTAGGCCTGCGAGCCGGCGCCCGCGACGAACAGAAACAGAATCGCGGCGACCGGGGCGGGGGGGAACCGCATGGCGAATTTGTCCGTGAAGAAAAAAGCTCGCGACCAGGCGCGGCCGGGGCGAGGCACGTCAGGGCGATGCGAGACCGAGCGACGGTCTCATCCTAATCGGAAGCTGCGGCAGGAACAGGGACGCCCGCGTGCGCTCTTGCGGCAGGCGAGGCCACAAAAAAAAAGGACGCGCCCATGAGCGCGTCCTTCGGATTCGTTCGCCGGCGGACGACAAGTCGTCGCGAGCGGCACGACTACGGCTGCACGGCCCGGACCGCGGCGTCGTAGTAGATCTCCGCGTAGTAGTTGTACGCATAGGCATAGTACAGCGGTTCGAGCAGACCGCCGACCGACGGGTTGCTCGGATAGACGCTGTTCAGGACGTAGCTGTAGATGTTGTACTCGTACTGCCACGACGCGTTGCAGAGATCTGCGGCGTTCGTGATGTAGTCCGAGTACCTCTTCTGCATGCCGACGGCGGCGTAATCGTAAGCGTACAGCGAGTACTGCTCGCCGTAGTACAGGTAGTAGCCGGTTTCGACGTCGTCGTATCCGTAGGAAATCGCGATCTGTCGGGCGTAGTTAGCGTACAGGTAGCCGTAGTAGTTGTACTGAAGGCCCGTGTAGCCTGCCTTGTTGAAGCGCTTGATCGCCTTCGGCATCTTGCCCTCAGCGGGCGAAGCGAAGACGACGGCGACGAGCGCCGTGCAGATGAACGTGAAGAACGCCTTGCGAAACATGAATCCTTCTTCCTCGAAACGGGAGTGCGTGGGGTTGGTGCGATCGATCCATCCACAATGGATACGACGCGCTGGAATTTCAACCTTCTTCGGGAAAGTTTCCCCAGGCCGGAGATTCGTCCGGGTCGGGTCGTCAGCCTAAGTACGGCCCTTCGCCGGCGGCAGATGCTTCCGCTGCGAGGATTTTCCGAAGCGGAGCCGAAAAAGAAGGCGCAGGCGGAGAGCCTCCGCGTGCGCCTGGACCTCTTGAGCGGGCGAAGCGGTTACTTCTTCGACTTCGTCGACTGAGCGTCGCCGTCATCCGGCGGCGTGACGAAGGTCACGGAGTAATAGAAGTACTTCGCGGCCAGGTCCTCGTACCGGTAGCCTCCGTCGAGCGCGTCCATGACCGGCTGGAGCTGGCGCGGATAGGACTGGTAGTAGCCGCCGTAGAGATAGTCGTAGATTCCCTTCTCGTAGTTCTTGGCCGCAACTGCCAGATCGCCCGCCTGCGAGATCCAGTCCTTGTAGCCGTACTCGTAGCCGTAGTATCCGTAGATGAAGCTGTAGTAGGCGTACTGCTGGCCGTAATAGAACGCGCCCTGCGTGTCGCCGTCGTCATAGCCCTCGCTCAGGGCGATCTGCCGCGCATACTGGGCGTACAGGTATCCGGTGTAGCTGAGCGTGGCTCCGGTCATCGAGAAGATGCGGAAATACTGCCAGGGCGTGTGCTTTTGCGGACGGCGCGGCGGCGGATCGTTGGGCGGGTCCTGGGCCGAGGCGACGCTCGAGAAGGAGGTGATCGCAATCGCCGCGATCAGGAAGGGAACCAGCATCTTACGGAACATCGGTTTCGACTCTCTCGGCTTGGTTGGACGCTCGGCCGGGTCGAAATCGGACAACTCGCTTCGTCGCGTTCTTCTTCGCCCGCGCTCGTTCACGCTGCCTCGATGACGAGAGTTTTCTCGTACCGTCGGGGGCGCACGCTCGAGCAGAGCGGAAGAAGCCGATTTCGTCGTCCGTAACTTGGGAGCACGTATCCAGTCGCGTCGCATCCCGCGAGGCGTCGGTCGCGTAATACCCACGAATACTCGGCCGCATGGCCAGAGCAAGCCCTAAGCTCCGTTTTTCCGGATCTATCCGGGATCGGAAGCCGGCGAAATGCCTCGCCCGGCGCGTCGGAATTCAGGCGAATTCCGACGCCTGTCGATCGGACACGCAAAGCTGCTTTCGATCCCGTCGGGGGACGATCGCGTTCGCGTCAGTCCTCGTCCGACTCGGGAGCGGGCGCTTTCTTGGACGCCTTTTTCGAGGCGCTCTTCTTGGCCGCTTTCTTCGCTGGCGCCGACTTCGCCGCGGCCTTCTTCGCCGTCTTCTTGCGGGCGGACTTCTTCTTGACTGGCGCCCGCGCCGCCTTCTCAGCCAGCCACTGGAGCGCCTGTTCCGCGGTCACGTCCTGCGGCTCGACGTCCTTCGGGACCGAGAAGTGGGTCGTGCCGTCCGTGACGTACGGTCCGTAGCGCCCCGACAGGATCTGAACCGGCGTACCCGTGACGGGCGAAACCTGGTCGAACGCCTTCAGCGGCGCCGCGGGCGCGGCCTGACCTCGGCCCCGTTTCGGCTGGGCGAAGAGCGCGATCGCCTGCTCGAGCGTCACGTGAAGCGGCGAGACGTCCGCCGGGAGCGAGCGAGAGTCCTTCCCGGCCATGACGTAAGGCCCGAACTTGCCGTTGAAGGCCTGGATCGGCTCCGCCGTCTCCGGATGGGGGCCGAGCGTTCGCGGAAGCGAGAGCAGCGAGAGCGCATCGTCCAGCGACAGCGTTTCGACCGCCATCCCCTTGAGGAGCGACGCGTTCTTGGGCTTCTCGGAATCGTCCAGCGTGCCGAGCTGCACGTAGGGCCCGAAACGTCCCTGCTTGAGAAAGACCGGCTTGCCCGTCGCCGGATCGAAACCGAGCGGCTGATCGCCCTTCTCCGCCTGCGCGAGAAGTTCCAGGCACTTCTCGATCGTGAGTTCGTCGGGAGCCAGTTCGGCGGGCAGACTGGCCTTCCGCTCGCCCTGTTCCAGGAACGGTCCGAACTTTCCGACCCGGAGGTAGATCGGGTCGCGGAAATCGCCCTCGGTCGGGATGCCGACGTCGATCTGGTTCGCGGAACGAGGATCGATCTCTTCGAGCTTCTGCTCCAGCCGCTCCTTCAGGCCCGGCTTGCCGTCGCCGAAGTAGAACGCCCGCAGGTATTCCTCGTGGCCCGCCTCGCGACGGCTGACGGCGTCGAGGAACTCCTCCATCTGCGCGGTGAACTCGTAATCGACGAGCTCGCCGAAGTGCTGCTCCATCAGTCGCGTGACGACGAAGGCCGTCCACGACGGGACCAGCGCCGAGCCGCGCTTGGTGACGTACTCCCGCTGCTGGATCGTGTCGATGATCGACGCGTACGTGCTGGGGCGCCCGATGCCGAGCGTTTCCAGTTCCTTGGTCAGCGCCGCTTCGGTGAACCGGGCGGGGGGCTGCGTCGTGTGGCTCAGCGAATCGACGCCGACCGGGGTCAGCGGTTCCTGCGGAGCGACCGCGGGCAGGATCCGTTCGTTGTCGGCCAGTTCGGCGTCGGGATCGTCCGAGCCCTCGACGTAGGCGCGAAGAAAACCGGGGAACTCGATCGTCTTGCCGGTCGCCTGAAAGATGGCGCCGTCCCCTTCGATCACGACGGCGATCTGCGTGCCGCGAGCGTCCTCCATCTGGCTGGCGATCGTGCGCTTCCAGATCATCTCGAACAGGCGGTACTCGTCGTCCGAGAGCCGGCTGCGGAGGTTTTGCGGCACTTCGAACGGGTGGCCCGCGGGGCGGATCGCCTCGTGGGCTTCCTGCGCGTTCTTCACCTTGGACGAGTAAACCCGCGGCTGTTCGGGGAGGAACTCCGCTCCGTATTCGGCCTTCACCAGATCGCGCGCCGCGTCGATCGCCACCTTGGCGAGGTTGGTCGAGTCGGTACGCATGTAGGTGATGTGCCCGTTTTCGTACAGGCTCTGCGCGGTTCGCATCGCCCTCCGGGCGGTCATACCCAGCTTGCGGTTCGCCTCCTGCTGAAGCGTGCTGGTGGTGAACGGCGGCTGGGGACGCCGGCGATAGGGAGTCTCCTTGACCTCGATGACCTTGAACGAAGCGTTGCGCAGCCGCTCCGCCAGCGCCCGGGCGCCCGCCTCGTTCAGCTGGACGAATTCGTCGTTCTTGAGCTTCCCGGTCGTCGAGTCGAAGTCCTTGCCCGCGGGGATCCGCTTCCCGTCGACCGAGCGCAGTTCGGCCTTGAAGCGGGCCTTCTTCCCGGTTTCGAATTCGGCGACGAGATCCCAATACGTGGCGCTGCGGAAGGCGATCCGGTGGCGTTCGCGTTCGACGATCAGCCGTACGGCGACGCTCTGCACGCGTCCGGCCGACAGACCGGGCGCGACGCGACGCCAGAGGAGCTTGGAAACGTCGTAGCCGTAAAGCCGGTCGAGAATCCGCCGCGTCTCCTGCGCGCGGACGAGCCCCTCGTGGATGCTCCGGGGAGAGTTCAGCGCCGCGTGGATCGCCTCGTTGGTGATCTCGTGGAACACCATCCGGTAAACGGGGACCTTGGGATCGAGCGCCTCGGCCAAGTGCCAACTGATCGCTTCGCCCTCGCGATCCTCGTCCGTCGCGAGATAGACGTCTTTGGCGTCTTTGAGCAGCGTCTTGAGCTTCTGGACCTGGGCCTTCTTCTCGCTGGGGACGATATAGACGGGCTTGAAGCCGTGATCGACGTCGACGCCGAGGTAGCTCCAGGGCTCGCTCTTGAACTTCTCGGGGCAGTCCTTCTTGCCCGTCGGAAGGTCGCGAATGTGCCCGATGCTCGCCTCGACGACGTAGTTCTTCCCGAGGAACTTCGAAATCGTCTTCGCCTTGGTGGGCGATTCCACGATCACCAGCGATTTGCGGGAATCCGTTTCTTGCTTCGCCATGTGATCCGACAGTTCCGACGTTGGAGTTAGAGGCTATCGGTATAGCCTCGAAGACGACTATGGAGGGTCGTCCCGACTCCGCAGATCGAAGATTGCGGAGTCGACGCGTCTGGAAAGAGGCGGGATGCCGACTTTCCGGACAGACATTTTGCGCTGAATCGGGACGAGAGGAACGTCGCGACGACGTGATCCCATGCGAGCGAAGCGTTGACGCAACCTGCGCGAATTCGGTAGCTTGCGCCCTTCCGGCTTCCGCCGTTCGCCTCGGCGTCGCCCTGGCGGCTCCCGGCAGCCCGATGCGGAAACCATTAATAGGACGGGAAGAGCGCTGTCAAGCCATGCGGGATCGAGCGGTCGCAGCGACCGCGTCGCCGTTTTCCTCTGCTGAGCCTCTTCCAGACTCGCCAGTTTCGTCCGACGGAGCGCCCTATGCCGATCCCATTTCTAGCTTCAGCGATCGTCTGGTCGGGGGTCGTCGCGATCGGCCTCGCTGCCGGGTTCTGCACGGTTACGTCGGCTCAGGGGCAGGAACCGGAGGACCGGCAGATCCTCGGCGACGACGTCCTCGCGTTGCAGGGAATCTGGGAGTCCCGCCAGAAGAGCGCCGACGGAGAGCTTCGCTTCGTGAAAGCGATCTCCGGAAATCACGAAAGCTTTCAGGTTTTCCGCGGCAGGGAGCTGATCGCGAATCACTCCGCCGATTTCGAAGTCGCCCTCGAAGGCCCCGTGAAGGTCTTTCGCTGGAAGAACGGGAAACGGATCGGCGGGCAGGGCGCGGGGACCCTGATTCCTGACGGCGGCTGCGTCTATCGCCTGGAGCAGGACGCCTGGACGCTCGTCGTCGGCGCTCTCGACGGCGAGAAGGGGCCGATCTACCCGATGACCTACCGTCGCCTGCCGAACGGCGAGCCCGACGCGCCGGATGAGCCCAAGTGACCCGCGAAGATTCGCCGGTCCCGATCGCGGAACTTCCGGGGCGCTGCCGAGGACCCGTCGAACCGACGTATCTCGTCTGAAAGCCATC
The DNA here is from genome assembly GCF_056501455.1 of Lignipirellula cremea. Lineage (NCBI taxonomy): Bacteria > Pseudomonadati > Planctomycetota > Planctomycetia > Pirellulales > Pirellulaceae > Lignipirellula > Lignipirellula cremea. Next base: position 366,962 of record NZ_CM151415.1, on the reverse strand, counting down.
TGATACACTTCGCTATTCGGCGCGTGCCGCGGGTCGGATACCCGCAGGCAAGGCGCTGCATCTTCTGGCGGGTCCGGTCGGAATCGGACCTCCGCCGCTCCACTCGCGATCGGGGCGGATCGCTGCGTTCCCTTCGGGCGACGCATCCATCCCGCGTTTCGTCAGAGCCGACTCATGGCCAGTCCTCTCTCGTTCTTCCGCCGCCACAACAAGATCCTGCTCGTCATTCTGACGGCGATCACGGTGCTGACCTTCACCGTCGGCGGCGTGATCATGCAGTTCTTTCAGGGCCGCGCGCCTTCGGACACGTTCGATCCGGACGCGGTCGTCGCGACCTGGGACGGAGGCACGATCAACGAAGGCGGAGTCCAACGCGCCCGGCGACGCCGCGAAGTCGTCGCAAGCGTGCTCGCCCAGATCGATCGCATGCGCACCGAACGGGCGACGGACAGCTTTCCGAAAGCGCCGCAACTGCTGCTCGGCACCTCGGACGAGCAGATCGTGCTCGACGAAATCATGGCCGAGCGGGCCGAAGCGATGGGCATCCGCGTCACCGACGCCGACGTCAACGCCTACCTGACGCTCTACTCCGACGAGCTCGTCTCGCCCGAGGAAATCTCCGACACGTTCCGCAAGTTCACGGGCGGCGAGATGAACTCGTCCGACTTCTTCGATCGGATGAAGAAGGAACTGGCGATTCTGCAGGTCTACCTCGCGTACCAGTCGGCCCAGCCGGCGGTTACGCCCGCTTCCGCGTGGGAAGCCTATCTCCGAACGTCCCGTCAGGTGCAGGCGACCGTCGTTCCGTTCCCGGTCGAAGACTACCTGGCCGAGGTCAAGGAAGAGCCGTCGCGCGCCGAAGTCGCGAAGTACTACGAGAAGTACAAGACGGAATACAGCAATCCTCTGACGTACGAACCCGGCTTCCGTCGCCCGTACGAGGCGAAGTTCGGCTACTTCCATGCGAAGTTCGACGACTTCCTGGAACGGGCCAAGCAGCAGGTGAGCGACGAAGAGGTGCGCGCCGCTTACGACGAAGCGATCGCTCGCGGCGAGTTCCGCGAACTCGATCTGCCCGCCGTGGACGAAGATCCGCTGCCGCTTCCCGGCGAAGGCGCCGCGCCCCCCGCAGGCGAGACGCCCCTTCCGCCGGCTGAAACCGCGCCTCCCGCCGAACCGGCCCCTGGCGAAACTCCGCCCGGCGAGGCCGCTCCCGAATCGACGCCCGCTCCCGAAGGGGCGCCGGAAGAAGGTTCGACGCCTGAGGAATCGACCCCCGAACCGCCTGCTAGCGAGGAAACTCCGAGCGAAGAAACTCCGAGCGAAGAAGCGCCGGGCGAACCTGTGCCTCCTGCCGAGACTCCGGAAGAGAACGCTTCGCGAACGGTCGCCGACGATCGACTCTTCGTCGTGCTGCAGGAAGAGGAAGGCCAACCGGCTGCTGAAGCGCCGGTAGCGGAAGTTCCTGCCGGGGAGGAGCCCGCCGCGGAGAACGCTGCGGCTGATGACGCGGCTGCCGCGCCGGCGCCTCCCTCCGGGGCGGTCATCGTCGGTTCGCCCGATCTGGCGGCTCAGGCTCCCGCCCCTCCCGGCGCGGCACCTCCTGCTACGGAAACGGCTCCCGCGGCGGAGGTCCCCGCGAGCGAACCGAAGTTCAAGCCGTTCGAGGAGGTCGCCGACGATCTGCGACTGCGACTGGCTCGACCGATCGCGCAGCAGGCGATGATTCAGGCTGTAGGAAAGGCCGCCGCGGGACTCGACGAGTACGCCCGACGCCTCGCCGTGGCAGCGGCTACGGAGGAGACGCTTCCCGCTCGGCCCAACTTCCGCCACACCGCTTCGACGCTCGGCCTGAAGTATGCCGAGACGCCGGCGCTGAACGCCTTCGCGACGCGTACCGACGAAGGGAAGCCGTATTACCCGCTGATCACGGCGCGCGAGATGGACTTCAGCCAGCCCATGCAGGGCCAGCAGTTCGCCTACAAGACCTTCGCGCAGGCCGGTTTCGTTCCGGGAGCGCCGCTGTTCGAGCCGTCCACGCTGTTCGTCGAGAACCGGTTCAACCCGTCCGACGCCTACGTCTTCTGGAAGACCGAACAGAGCCCGGCGGAGGTTCCGCCGCTGGAGGAGATCCGCGACGAAGTCGTTCAGGCGTGGAAGCTGGAAAAGGCCCGCGACCTGGCCAAGGCAGCCGCGGAGAAGGCGGCCGAAGACGCGAACGCCAAGGCGGCCTCGCTGAAGCCGAACGCCGAGGGAGTTCGCGAGAGCGCCCTCACGGCTCTCTATCCGAAGCAGGCGAAGAACGCGGGGCAGTTCACCTTCCTTCCGCACCAGTTCGATCCGACGGCGGGAGAGATCGCCAACGTCGAGAACGCCGGACCCGAACTCCGGCAGGCCATCTTCTCGCTTCGCGAAGGCGAGGTGAGCTACGGCCCGAACGCGGACCACTCGATCTACTACCTGGCGGAAGTCACCAAGGACATGCAGCCGCCCGCGCAGACGGTCGACCGGTTCCTGGCCGTGCCGAACCAGTTCCTGATGCAGATGATTCAGCCCTCGCTGATGGGCGAGCGACAGAACTTCCAGTACGAGGTCTTCCAGGAAATGACCGATCAGGTCGACCTGGAATGGAAGCGACCTCCGCTGGAACAGAACGCGCGTCGGTAGACGTAACTTCGGTAGACGTCGCGTCGCGCTTATTCAGGCGAGCGGAGGGTGTCAGCCCTCCGTGTTCCTGACGCGACGATCGACGCACGAACTCGGGGGGTTCACACCCCCCGCTCAGAGATTCGATCGACGCGCCGATCCGCTCACGCCCACGCCACGATCGATCCCGATCGGATCGTCGTCGGCCCCGCTTCGGTAGACAGGGTCAGCGCCCCGTCGGCTTCGATCCGCTCGACGACGCCGACGAGCGGAAGCGCGTCCCGCCGGGTCTGAACCTGGCAGCGACGGCCCGCCAGAAGATTTCGGGCGTTCCAGCGTTCGACCTGCTTCGCATCGCGCGAGGCGAGCGACCGATATTCCCGCTCCAGCGTCGCGAGCAGGTCGGCCAGCGTCTGGCGGAGGCCCTCGTCATCAGGAAGCGCCGCTCCCGCGAGTTCCGCAAGATTGATTGCCGCCGCCCGGCCCTCGACCGCGGTCGCGGGCACGTCGTTCCGGACGTTCACCCCGATGCCGACGAGGACGACCGACGATCCGCCTCCCGCACGCGGCAGCGTCTCGATCAGGATGCCGCAGAGCTTTCGACCCGCCGCGTAGACGTCGTTGGGCCACTTGATGGCGAGCCGCTCGGTCGGGCTGAAGCGTTGCAGCGATTCGCAAACGGCCAGCGCCGTCGCGATCGCGAGCGTGGCGACGCGATCGGCAGGCAGGTCGATGTCCGCCGGATCGAAGACCAGGGTGAACGCCAGAGCCCCTTTGCCTGCCGACCAGCGGTTCTCTCCGCGACCGCGCCCCGCCGTCTGGCGAAGCGCTTGGACGAAGAACGGCAAATCGGCGCTTCCCTCGGCGATCAGCCGCCGGGCCTCATCCTGCGTCGAAGGGAGTTCGTCGTGAACGAACGCCCCCCTCAGCCAGCCGGGCCAGGTCGCGCCGTCGGACATTCCTTCCGCAGAATCGAAAGAATCGCCCCGATCCGCCACGTCCGCCCCGCAGGAAAAGTTTCTTGCCCCCCTAAATGCCCCCAACTACCATGGACGCCGGGTAACCTAGTCTAGCAAGCTCGTCCGCATCTGAAGGCTCCCGTCGGATCGATCCTCGATCCGGCCCGACCTCTCCGGTCGGACGCAGCTACGATAGAGTCCGACGTCGGACGACCGGCAGATTTTCGCTGCCGCCGATCGTTCTTCGCGGCGATTCCGAATAAATACGAGACGACAGGCTTCGAAACCGGCGACGGACTCGTCCCTGCGATTCCGGTTACGGCGAGCTTTACTGCAAAAGGTTGGACGGCATGAACTTCCGCGGCATCGCGCTGGCTCTCGCGGCGGCATTCGGACTCTCCTTCGGCTTCGGGCAGCTCAGCCGGGCCCAGGACTTCCCCGCCGGCGTGGAGGTCAATCCCGACGGCGTCCTCCGCATGGTCTACGCCCAGGATCCGACCGGGCGTCTGACCAAAATGCGTTATGCGGAGGCTCACGCGAAGCTCGAAGGCAAACTGGCCGAGCCGACCGAGATGCGAAAGATCTCGCTGCAGCGGCTGGAAGCGGCCGTGCAGGAGAAGCTCGCCGCGGGGCAACCGGTGCCTGACGAGATGCGCTATCTCGCCGGCCTGACCCGCGTGCAGTACGTCTTCTACTATCCCGAGACGAAGGACATCGTCATCGCCGGTCCCGCCGAACCGTTCGGTACGGACCTCGCCGGACGACCCGTCGGCATCGCCACGGGAAGCGCCGTCGTCGAGCTTCAGGACGTGATCGCCGCGCTCCGGGCCTACTCGCCCGAAGGCGATCGGACGAGCGTGATCTCGGTCTCGATCGATCCCACGAAGGAAGGCCTCGCCCGGATGCAGGACTTCCTGCGTCAGATCGGTCGCACCGCCGTCCCGGGCGACACCTCGCGAATCGTCAACGGCCTGCAGGAAAGCCTCGGTCAGCAGACCGTCAGCATCAAGGGCGTCCCGGCGGAGACGCACTTCGCCCAGGTGCTGGTCGAAGCCGACTACCGCATGAAGCTGATCGGCATCGGCCTCGAAAAGCCTGCCGCGAAGATCACCAGCTACGTCTCGAAGGCTAACCCCGCCGCGGTCTCGCGGAACGCTCTGCAGCGGTGGTACTTCGTCCCGAACTACGAGTGCGTCCGGGCCAGCGAGGACGATCTGGCAATGGAACTGGTCGGTCGGGGCGTGAAGCTCGTCGGTCAGGCCGAACTGGTCGCCGCTTCGGGCGATCGCGAAGCGTCGGGTCGCGGCGACCTGGCGTCGAAGGCCTTCACGAGCACGTTCACCAACGAGTACGAAACGCTGGCGAAGAACTCGCCGGTCTACGCTCAGCTCCGCAACCTGATCGACCTGTCGATCGTCGCCGCCTACGTGCAGCGGAACGACTGGTACGCCGAGTCGGGCTGGTCGATGGACTTCTTCGGCGACGAGAGCAAGTACGCGATCCAGACCTACGTCGCCCCCACCAAGGTCGAGACCGCCGTCAACGCGATCTGGAAGGGGAACACGCTGATGACCCCCATCGGCGGCGGCGTCCGGATCCAGGCCGAGCAGGCGCTCGAACAGGAGAACCTCCTCGCCGACGAGCAGGGCGCCCTGGCCGAGAAGCGAGCCGCGGTCAGCCTGTCGGATCTCCCCGCCGGTCAGTGGTGGTGGGACTGATCTGCGGCGTTCAGGCGAGCGTGAAACGAATCACGAAAAGGCCTCTCCCGACGAGAGGCCTTTTTTCGTGCGCGAGCGCCTGGGGTTCGAGCGTCGCCGGTAGACTGAGCCTCGCGCCCTCTCGTTCGCGGGCCGCCTCCGACTCGACCGCTCTTGGCCTGACATTCGCCGATGCCCGCCGTACCGCTTCGTCAGGGAAAGGTTCGCGACCTCTACGATCTGGGGGACGCGCTGCTGCTGGTCGCGAGCGACCGGATCAGCGCGTTCGACTGGGTCCTTCCCACGCAGATCCCCGACAAGGGCCGCGTGCTGACGCAGCTCAGCGCGTTCTGGTTCGAACTGCTCGGCGTGCCGAACCATCTCCTTTCGCTCGACGTGGCGCCCGATCAGGTTCCTGCCGGCGTCGACCCGGCGTGGCTCGTCGGGCGGAGCATGATCTGCCGCAAGTGCGACGTCGTGCCGATCGAGTGCGTCGCCCGGGGTTACCTGGCAGGCTCCGGCACGAAGGAATACCGCGCGAACGGAACGGTCTGCGGCGTGCCGCTTCCCGCGGGGCTGGTCGACGGGTCGAAGCTGCCCCAGCCGATCTTCACGCCCGCCACCAAGGCGGAGACGGGCCACGACGAGAACATCCCCTTTTCGGAGATGATCGTTCACGTCGGCGCCGAGCGGGCGGAGACGCTAAGGTCGAAGACGCTCGACGTTTACGCCCGGGCGTCTCAGTACGCCGCGGAGCGGGGAATCCTGCTCGCCGATACGAAGCTGGAATGGGGCGTCGCGGACGGGGAGATCCTGCTGATCGACGAAGTCCTGACGCCCGACAGTTCCCGCTTCTGGCCGGCGGACGACTGGCGCCCGGGCGGGTCGCAGCCCTCGTTCGACAAGCAGTTCGTGCGCGACTTTCTGGAGTCGACCGTCTGGGACAAGCAGTCGCCCCCTCCGCCGCTGCCTGCCGACGTGGTCGAGAAGACCCGCGCGAAATACGTCGAGGCCTACGAACGCCTCAGCGGTCGGAAGTTCGCCTGAACGCGAAGCGGCGCTCGCCGTTTCGGTAGTGGTTCGTCTATCGTTGAACGTCAGCCTCTCCTCCGGGTGCCACTGGCTCCGCCAGTGCTTTTCCGGAGGCCGGATCGCTCGTGTTGGACGACCTTTCAAGATGCAGCACTGGCGGAGCCAGTGGCACCCGGATCTCTTCGATCAACATGACGAATAAAGCTTGATCGACTAGTAGGTCAGGCATCGCCTGACGGCTACTTCGTTTCGCTGACGGCTTCTTCGTATCGGTCGCGCGACGGGATCCTAAACGCCATGGGCGCCATGCCCACGTCGCGGAGCAGCGTGGGCATGTTAGGTTCTGGCGGCCCTTTACATGCCCACCCTGCCTGCGGCAATGTGGGCATGGCACACAGATCTATCGAGCCTGACGAATAAGACCCGTCCTCGGTCCGGCGACTCTCCACCCTACTGAACTCGTCGCGGGACGCTACAACGTAGCGAACGACTTTCGCCCCTTGCGAGAACCACGCCATGTCCAGCGCCGAACTCCCCAACCCGCTCGATTACCGCAAGCCGGAATACCCGGTCGACTCGCTCTTCCTCAAGCGCTGGTCGCCGCGGGCCATGTCGGGCAAGCCCGTCGCGAAGGACGAGCTGATGTCGCTGTTCGAGGCCGCCCGCTGGGCGCCTTCGACCTACAACGAGCAGGAATGGCGCTTCGTCTACGCGCTTCGCGATACGCCCGCGTGGGACAAGCTGTTCGGCTTCCTGATGGAGGCGAACCAGGTCTGGTGCAAGAACGCCAGCGTCCTGATCCTCACCTGCACGCGGAAGACGTTCGTCAAGAACGGCAAGGAGAACCCGGTCTGCGTCCTCGACGCGGGGCTCGCGCTGCAGAACCTTCACCTGCAGGCGACGGTCATGGGCCTGGTCGCCCATTCGATGGCCGGCTTCGGGCGCGACATGGCCCGGCGGGAACTGGCGATCCCGGAGGTCTTCGACATTCAGGCCATGACCGCGATCGGTCGGCCGGGCGAACTCTCTGTCCTGCCCGAAGAACTTCGCGAGCGCGAGAAGCCGACCACGCGCAAGCCCTTCGAGCAGATCGTCCGCGAAGGCGTGTTCGACTTCGCGGAGTAGAGGCGGGCGTTACGACGAACGTTCGTCGGCGAGGCGTGTTCCGTAGGGTGGGTCATCGACCCACCTGCTTCTGAACCGGCGTGACGCTGACGGCGGTTCAGCGGTTCGCCCAGCGAAGACCGCTTTACTCCGCTGCAATGGCAGGCGAGGTCGCCAGCCCTACGAAGAACCGGGAGACCTGAACCGCGGCTCAGCGGAAGCGGGCTTCCGCCAGTTCGGGCGGAGCGGCGGCGGAGGGGGGCGAGGCGGGGCCTTGCTCCTGCACCCGCTTGAGCGTCTCGAAGAACCGCGTCAGGCCGTACGAGACGAGGTCTTCCAGCTTCCGGATGCGGATGTTGACGCTCGCCGTGCAGAGGACGAGCGGAATCGCGATCGTCAGACCGCAGGCAGTCGTGATCAGCGCGACCATGATGTTCTCGGCCAGCGCTTCGGCCTTCACGCCCCCTTCGCCGCCGCCCGAGAGCTGAGCGAAGGCGCCCATCATGCCGAGCACCGTCCCGAGCAGCCCGACCATCGGGGCCGTCTTGATCGTGGTGCTGATCCAGGTCAGGCGATGCTGGATGTCGGCCAGAATGTCCTGCTGAAACTTGTCGATGACGAGCTGCTTGACCTGCGGCAGGTTCAGATCGCGATTGACCAGCGCCAGATGAACCAGTTGCGGCAGCGCCCGGCGATCCCCTTCGCAGACTTCGACCGCTCCCTCGAAGTCGCCTTCCGAAAGGGGCTCGTCCAGTTCCTGGAGAAAGGCCAGCATCGCCTTCTCGTTGCGGAAGCGTTTCTGGCCGACGCGGGTCCAGACCATCACCACGCAGAACGCGCCCCAGAGGGCGAGGATCGCCAACCAGATGTAGCAGAGGTTGCCGACAATCGTGAAAACGTCGCCCATCCGAAGCGTCCCATAGAAGCGATGCCGAAAAGCGCCTGTCAGTCTAACCGAACGTAAAGCCGCGGGAGGGAGGAGCCGTGCGGCCCGGAGCGTTCGGCGATTCGAACTTCGCCTGCGCCGCCGGCGCGAAGCGATAGAGTTGCTCGATGACGAAGAACTCGTAGCCGCCGCCGCCGGGACGAACGCCGAACACGGTCCGGCGGATCTCCTCGATCCGCTTGTTCGCCGCGGCCGCGTATTCCTGCTCCGCTCTGGCGAGCAGGCCCGCGGTCTCCGCCGGATAGAACTGCAGCGGCTCCTTCTTGTTCGCGTCGATGCCGGCCTTGGTCAGCAATTGCCGATCGAGGCCCTTCATTACGGGATCGGTGTAATTGAACCGCAGGCGGGTCTCTTCCTTGCCATTGGGAACCTGCCGGGTCGTCGGCGCGGCCTGCGACAGGTTCCGGGCGTAGAAGACCTCGGGCGTTCCGCCGCCGATGGCGCCGAGCTCGATCTGAAAGAAATCGAGCTGCCGGGCGTAGACCGTGATGTCGTTCGTGGCGAAGCGGACCTGCCAGCGTTCCCAGGTCGGCACCACGTTGGCGTTGCCCCCGCCCCCCGGTCCTGCGGCGCGGGAATCGCCCATCCCCGAGCCGGCGCCCATGAGGCTCGCCTTGCCGGAGATCGCTTCGAGCGTCGCGGCCTTATCGGACATCACCGCGGTCAGCGCTTCGAGCGTCTCGGCGATCTGCGGCTCCTGCACGTCGGCCATCTCTTCGACGCCGGGCTCCTCCAGATCTTGAGCGATCCCCTGGTTCGGATCGCCCCCGCCGAGTTCGACGTACTCCACCGGCGGCGAGACGGGCCGCACGTAAACGAACGTCGTCAGCCAGATCGCGAGGAGCAGCGCGAAGCCGCCTCCGATCAGGAACAACAGCGCCGTCAGCAGGCTCGCCAGCCGGTCGTAGAGCGAGACCTTGATCTCGATCTCCGTCGGGGCGACCGGAAGCGACGCTCGTCGGCGAGGAGAAGGTGCAGTGGCCATCGCGTGCGGCGGACGAAGTGCGGACGATCTGTCGAGCGAACTGCCAGGAGTTCCCCGGCTCCCCATTGTATCCCATCGAATCGCCGCCGACCGACTCCGACACGCAAGGCCGGCCAGCGATCAGCGACTGGCCGTCGCGTCGCCGGCCTGCTGGTACAGGGGCAGGTGGCGGTAGTAGATCTCCAGCGTGTAGAGGCACAGGCTGGTCATGAACAGTCGACCGCCGACCGAGCCCCATTCGTCGTCCCGCGGGCTCCACGATCCCTGTTCGCGTCCCTTCCGCTCCTGAATCGCGGGCAACACCTCGCGGAGGGTTTCGTTCCAGGCTTCCCACTCCTCGCCGCCGTAGTGGTGCATCGTCTGCGAGGCGTAGTACCAGTAATAGATCTCGCGCTCGTCGGTCGCGATCGGCGACTGGAGCAGGTAATCGACCGCCTTCTTCATCCGCAGGTCGTCCCGCTGCCACCCGAGATACTGCCGGCAGAGGACGGCCTCGGCGGTCATCGTTTTGGAGAAATCCCGCTCGATGATGCGGTACTTGTAGCGCCAGCCTTCTTCGTCCTGCACCCGATCGAGATAGCCGGAGATCCGGTCGAACGACTCCTGCGGCACTTCGATGCCCGCCATCTCGGCGCTCTTGAGAGCCATGACGAACCAGCCGGTGACCGAAGTATCCGACTCCTGCCCCGGGTAATATCGCCAGCCTCCTTCGGGCGCTTGCGAGCGGAGGCAATACTCGACCGCCAACTCCGCCGCTTCGCGGAAGCGTTCGTCGCCGGTCATGCCGTAGAGTTCGCAGACCGCGATGGTGGCCTGGGCCTGCGTGTAGAGGCGATGCTGACCTTCGGGCCCGATGTAGAAATTGCCGTCGGAATCCTGAAAGCGGAGCAGGGCGTCCGCCCCCTTCGTCATCGCCTGGCGAAACTCGCCCTCCATCGGCGTATGCCCGTCGCCGAGAAACGCGAGCAGCGCCATCGAAGTCGCCGCGGCAGGATTTTCGAGCGAGGCGCCGTTCGTGTAGGGGCCGTTCAGAAGCCACCGACCGTCGGGCTGCTGCTGACGCTTCATCCAGCCGAGCCCGAGCTTCACCGAATCTTCGGTCGCGATCGTTCCGCCGAAGGCGCTCAGCAGCGCCTGCTTCGTCCCTTCGTCGCGACCCGAGAAGCCGACGGCCGCCTGACCGAGAGTCTTCGGCATCGGCATATCCAGCGAGCCGAGCGCATCGGGCAGGTCCCGCGCTGACGCGAGCGGATCGGCGACCTCCGACAGGTCGGACGAGAACAGGTCGACCGTCTCGACCTCCATCTCGGTCGGCAGGTCGAGCTGGATCGCCTCGAGCAGGTCGGTCTCTTCGACCGCATAGTTCATGTCCAGTTCCAGCGCCGTTCGCGACTGGAACCCGGGCAGCACGATCATCGCCAGAGCGACGAACAGGACGACATGCAGGACCAGACTGGCCAGGAAGGGGGGCGTGCGACGGACGATCTTGTCCGGCGTGATTTCCTGCTCGTCGGGATCCGATTCCGTGCGGATCGTCGGCCCCTCGGGCGTTGCCGGAGCGATCGCCGCGGCCCGGAGGCGTTCCCACGGATCGCCGAACGAAGGCGCCCCGTCGCCATGCTCTTCCGCATCGGCAGCGGACGCCGCCTTCGCCCGGTTTGCCGCCGCGAGCAGGACGGTCGAGACCGCCTTCCGCCGCTTCGACTTCCGCCGTTCGCGCTCCTTCGACTCGTCGGACGGCTGCGGCGAATCCTCGCCCTTTCCTTGTTCGGCGGCCTTCTCGCGTACGGCAGCAGGAAGCGCCTCCGCAGGCTCTCGCACGCTTGCCGTTTCCGGCGGTGCGTCAGCGACCGCGGAAGCCGCCCGTTCCGGAGCGTCCGCCGTCAGGGCCACCGACACAGGGACAACCGACGCCACGACCGGGGATCCGTTCTTCTCGACCGGCGGCGCCTTCGGCACGCGCTTCAGCGGTCCGGCGAACAGGATGGGGCGAAAGGCTTTCTCCGCCGCCATCGCCTCCCGCATGATCGAGACGGAAATCGCCTGCGGCAGAACGTCGTCGAGCGCCGACTCGATCGCCGAACCGGCGCGTGAACCAACTCCCCCGTCGGACGCGTCGCTACCGCGGACGGCCGCCTCGACGACCGGAGGTTCCGGCACAGGAGGCGTTAGCGCAGGAGGCGCCTGATCTTCGACCTTCGCCGGCTTCGGCAGCGAGGCCGCAGGCGCCGCGGACTTCGGTTTCGCTTCCGACGCCGGGACTGTCGCCCCCAACGCGTTGGCCCCCGACGCTTTCGCCGCAGGCTCTTCCGCCGGCGGCCGCGACTTCGGCGCCTGCTCGATCGCTTTCGCTTCAGGGCCCTTCGCGGCGGTCGCCTTCGCTATCGGCGCCGCAGCGACTTTCCCGGGCTTCGCTTCCGCCGAAGCCTCAGGCGGCGAAGCGGGCGCTTTCTTCGGCTGATTCGCAGCCGGCTGGGCCGCTTTTTGCGGGGACGACTTGGCAGCAGCGGGCGGTTGCGCCTCGGGCCTGGGCTGCTCGGGCTTCGGCTGATCTGGTTTGGGCGTTGCGGGCCGGGATTGAATCGGCGCCGCGGGCTTCGGCTTCTTCGCAGCCGGGCCGGCGCCTTCGATCGGCGGGATGATCGGGGCAGGGGGCGTCGCGGGCGGCCGTTCGACCGGGGCGCTCGGCTTCCCCTGAAGAAACTTCGGCAGGTTCGGTAGCGCGCGGCCCGGCTCGCCTTTCGATTTCCGCTCGCGCTCGCTCATCGGGCTTCCGAAAAGTGTCGCCGACCCCGGCAGCCGGACGACGAGATCGCCCGCAGAGAGGTGGCCGCCGTCATTTTATCCCCCGCGCGCCTGCCGCGCTCGACTCTTATCGACGCACGACGCTCGAAAGTACCCGTGCGATCCCTGCGGAAGAGCGTTCCCCGTCGAGTCCGAGCCCCCCGATCGATCCTGCCGCGCCGGCGAATTCTCCCCCGCTATCTTGCGAAGTCCAGTCGGCGGAGGCCGGTTTCAGAAGCGCCGCCACGCTTAACCGAAGAACCTAAGCCGCATCCGAGACAAGACTTGCGATCGAACATTCGCCGGTTTTTCAGATTCGCATGCGAGCCCCCCTCGACGCCGGGACGTTCGTCGCGATAATGCACCACCTAACACGCGGGGTGGAGCAGCCCGGTAGCTCGCGAGGCTCATAACCTCGAGGTCGCAGGTTCGAATCCTGTCCCCGCAACTCGAAACCCGCGGACGTTCACACGTTCGCGGGTTTTTTCGTGCGCGAACCGAACCGCGTGCGAGCGTTTCGTCGTCGCTGCGGAGGGATCCTGCGCCGCCCGCCGACGTGTGCGGCGTCGCCGCTCCGATGCGAGGAACGCGACGGCGAACGCAGGATCTAGCCAGAGAGGCGAGCGGTTGCGATGCCGACTCGAAATGCAGCTCTTCGATCGCGACGACCGGATGCCCGGCCGGATCAGGATCGTGGCGAACTCGTCGAGCTACCTGGCCGCGACCCCGATGTCGATCCTGCGAGGGCGGATCAGAACTGGGCCTGATACTTCGCCGTCATCTGACGGCGGGTGTCGCCGGCGGCCTTTTCGATCTGGGCCATGATCTGATTCGCCGACATGTTCCCCTGCACCTGCTCCTGGAACCGCGCCTTGGTTTGCAGGTTCTGGGTCCGCTCGACGTTGGGGGTCGCCGACCAACCGCCCCATCCATAGGCGCCGCCTCCGCCGAAGCCGTCGCCGGCCACGACGCCGATGGGGGTGTACCAGGAACTGTAGTCGTATTGCTGCTGGACGTTCTGCGCGGCGATCGTGCCGCTGACCTGGGCGCCGCGGACCGCGCCCGCGCCGTTCCGGAGCGACCCCGAAACGTAGGACCCGAATTCCAGCAGGTAGGGGTCCACGTTCAACGACGGGAGGCGATCGATCCGGTCGGCATAGCGATCGAAGAAGACGGCGGTCTGTCCCATCGTCGAGCGTCCGCTCTTGCTCTCCTTCAGATCGTCGATCAGCGAACTGACGCTTTTGAAGTAGTTCTGCGACGACGCGACGACCAGCTTCTGCTTCGCTTCGCCTTCCGGAACTTGAGCTTCGGCTTCTCGTGCGTGCTGCAGCGGCGGCGGAACGGGAATCAGGCTCATGATCCGGCGCAGGCCGCTCGCCTCCAGCTTTCCGATCAGGCGGATCGACTTCTCGTTCGACTGGACTTCCCAGTCGTGCAGTTCGTCGATCATCATGCCGCGGTTCCCCAGAACCTCCAGCAGCAGCGGCTTCGCGGCGTCGCCGAGCACGCTGACGTCGGAACCGAAGTCGACTTTCACCGATCCCGTCATCTCCTGGCCGACGTTCACGCCGAGCGTGAGACCGCGGACGCTCGCCACGAGATCGGCCACGGCGTCGAGATCGAGGTTCTTCCCCTTGAGCGACTGCATGGAGTCGGCCTTCGCGCGGATGACGTCGCGCGGTACCGCGTCCGTGAGGTCGAGCGCCATGATGATGGGCGAGTTGTACTCCGCGAACGACTCCGCTTCCTTGAGGTATTCCGACATCGACATCGAACCGTTGTCGACGCGCCTCACATAGTAGGCGACTTCCTGGCGAACGGCGGGGTATCCGATGACGGAGATCTTGGGCGAGAACTTCACGGCGAAATAGTCGCCGGGCAGCACCGCGGCCTGGTGACCGCCGAAATTGTCGATCGTTCCGCCGACCGCCGTCGCGAGCTTGACGAAGTCCGGATCGATCGCGGTTTCGAAGATGTAGTGGTGCGCCGGGACTTCCATGGAATGGAAGTCGATCTTGGCCGAGGCGATGAAGCGTTCGACGTTCGGCGGCAGCATCACCAGACCCGACTCGAACGCCGTCTGGAGGTTCCCCTTCCAGCCGGCCTGTTCGGCCATCGGCGAAGCCATCACTTTTTCGACGTCGATCAACACGATCGCGTTGGCGCTGTTCGGCACGCGACCGGCGAGCGCACGGAATTGCCCTCTCGCAGTCTCTGCGGAGGCGAGCGTCAGAGTCAGCGCCGCGAGGGCCAAGAAGAGAAAGCGCGTCATAGGGGGTAACTCTGAAGAGGCGAACGATGAAGGCATCTCGCATCCCGAAATGCGCCGCGTATTCGGCGAGTATACCCAGGAATATTCCTGATATTCCATTTTCCCTGACCGAAAAGGTCGACTGTCGCAGCCGCCCCCTTCGTTCTCGGGGATTACTCGCTGGCGATACGGCCTCGATCGCTCGGCGAGGTATCCGCGTCCAAGCCGCTCGTCGGCGTCGAGCCCTCCAGGCTCGCTGTCACTCCCCTTCCTTAGCCAGCTTCTTCCGCGCTTCGGCGAACGCCGCCTGATCCGCTTCCGCGACGGTCGGAACGCGGAGGTCCAGGCCCTGGATCGCCTGCACCAGAATCCGGGCGGCCAGCGCGCGGGCGATCGGCTTGTAGTCCGCGGGCAGGACGTACCAGGGCGCCTCGTCCGTCGAGGTGCGAAACAGCGTTTCCTCGTACGCCCGCTCGTAATCGTCCCACAGCTCGCGCTCGACCATGTCGCCCAGGTCGAACTTCCACCGTTTGTACGGCGTGTCGAGCCGGTTGAGCAGGCGCTTTCGCTGCTCGTCCTTCGACAGGTGCAGCATCAGTTTCACGATCACGGTCCCGTTTCGGATCAGATGACGTTCGAGGTCGGCGATGCTGTCGTAGCGGCCCTCCCAGAAGCCCGGCTCGCTGGCCCGATCGATGGCTCCCGGCCCCAGGCGATCGGGGTGGACCTTCGCGACGAGGACATCCTCGTAATACGAACGATTGAATAGCCCGATCGTTCCCCGCTCCGGCAATCGACGGACGTAGCGCCAGAGGAAGTCGTGATCGAATTCCTCCGTCGTCGGCTGCTTGAAGTTCTCCACCCGGCAGCCCTGCGGGTTCACGCCGGACAGGACGTGCTTGATCGTGCCGTCCTTGCCTGCGGCATCCATCCCCTGCAGCACGACCAGCACGGCGAAACGATCGTCGACGTAGAGATTTCCCTGGGCGGTCGAAAGCTCCTCCCGCGTCTCTTCCAGAGCCTGCGTCGCCTTCGCTTCGAGTTTGTCCTTCGACAGATCCGCCCATTCGTCCTGCCCGCGCAGGTCGGTCGCGTAGTCTTTCAGCCGGACCTTCGTAACAGGCGGAACGAGGAACCGGCGGAGATGGGCGTCGTCGAACATGATGTCGAATTAGCTGGCGGAGGAAGGGTCGAGCGTGCGGAGAGTCCTTGAGAAGCGCAGAATAGTCTCGGCCCCTCGCCCTGAAAGCGAAGCCTCCATGCCACGCTGGAACTCGCAATTCAACCTGCCTGCGTTCGCGAGAGCGGTACGACGCCGGCTGCGCGTTTCGTTCGGCTTGCTGCTTCTCGCCTCGCTGTCGGCGACGATAGGGTTCGAGTTTCTCTATGCGAGACCGGAGCGACGATTCGCACGACGCCTGGCTGCGGTCGAAACGCTGGGTTACGTCGGCTTTCGCGATAGTCGAGGGGGCTTGCATGTTGGTTCTAACGAGGAGGCCGTTCGCGCCAATCACTGGATCGACTCCGTCTATCTCTACACCGAGCACGCGAATGACCGATCGCTCGATGCGATGGTCTCATTGAAGAAGGTCACGACGGTGAAACTCAATGGCCCTTCCTTCACGGAACGCCATATCCAGCATGTCGAATCGCTCGACTACGTATGCGAGTTATTCGCGAACGGCACGTGCATCACTGACGAAAACCTCGCACGCCTTTCCAGCAGACCGGACCTGGAAATGCTGTCGCTTAACGACACCGACATCAGCGACGCAGCCATACCGTCGCTGGTCGCCATGCCGAAGCTTCGAAGACTCGTCGCAACGAAGACGCGAATCTCTCTGGACGGCTACGAGAGACTGAAGAGCGCGCTGCCCGATTGCCGAATCGACTATGCTCCTCGACCTGACGTTTCGGAACTGTGAGTGTCCTATGAAACCGCTGCCGCGCACCGAGAACGCTCTGCTGGTGCGGACCAACTTCGTCAATGACGAGGCGTGGATGGCGCTGCGCGGGACGATCGAGGAGCCGACGCCGCGCGAGGGTCATCGGGCTTACGTCGACTTCCTCTCCGATCCGCAATACGACGGCGCGGACGCGGAGTCCCTGGTGAAACTCTCGCCCGGCGACAGCACGTTCTTCCTGATCGCCGACGACGCCACCTTCGCAGGCGCGGAGCGCACGGTCCTGGTCGTGAACCTGTTCAGCGATCCGTCGATCGACGACGACCCCTACTTCGCGAAACGGGGCGACGCGTTCCGCGCCCTGGCCTCCGTTCTCTGGAGCGTCGAGAACAACCTCTCCCTGGGAAACATGGGCTTCGAGGAGTTCGTCGCCGCCCTCGACGCCGCCGGCGTCTTTCGCGGGTTTCCGGAGACATAAGCTCTCCTCTTCTCCTTTCTCCTCTCGACCCTCTCCTCTCGGTTCCCTCCCGCCATGCGACGACGAACCTTTCTCTCCGGATCGCTCGCCCTGTCGACCGCTGCGATGGCCCGCTGGGGAACATCGCAGGAACTCGAACGGCGGGAGTGGGACGTCATCGTCTATAGCGGCGTGCCGGGCGGGATCGCGGCGGCGGTCACTGCCGCGCGGGAAGGAGCGAAGACGCTGCTGATCGACCCGACGAAGCATGTCGGCGGACTCAGCACGAGCGGCATCAACACCGCCGAGTCCGAGCACATGCTCAAGTGGACCATCGGCGGGTTCGCCGACGAGTTCTATCGCCGCCTCGGCAAGCTCTACGGAACGAACAGGCCGGAGTATTACTTCGAATCGAGTGTCGCCGAACGGGCTTATCGCGAACTGCTCCTGGAAGCAGGCGTGATCGCTTACCGTGGGGCCAGCGTCGCCACGGCGATCAAGGAAGGACCGCGGATCGTCCGCATCGAACTGACCGACGGCGCCTCGTTCTCTGCGAAGACCTTCGTCGATGCCAGCTACGAAGGCGACCTGATGGCACGCGCGGGCGTCTCGTACGTCGTCGGACGCGAGGCCCGATCGGAGTTCGACGAAGAGGCTGCCGGCATCCGCTTCGACAAGACTCCGCGGAAGGCGCGAACCGTCGACGATCAGGGCGAACTGCTTCCCGGCATCAGCGCCTGGGCGAAGGATCTGAAGGAAGGCGACGCTCACGGTGCGCCGATGAATTACAACTTTCGCCTGACCGTGGCGAAGGATCCGGCGCTCCAGATTCCGATTCCCGAGCCGCAGACTTACGACGCGGGTCGGTACGCGCTGCTGGCCGAGTGGCTCCGCGGAAAGACGGCGAAAGGGGAGGGGGTCAAACTGGCCGACGTGCTCGACCTCTACGCCCGGCGGAACGGCAAGTTCGAGCTGAACAACAAGCAGGCGGCGGTGATCTCGCTCGGACACTTCGGCGGGCAGTTCGGCTGGTCCGACGCCGACTACGAAGAGCGGGCGCAGATTTTTCAGGACCACCTCGACTACACGCTCGGCCTGCTGAAGTTTCTCGCGACCGACGACTCCGTCCCGCCCGCGATGCGGAAGGAGATGCAGTCGCTCGGCCTGCACCGCGGCGAGTTCGTCGACAACGGCCATCTGCCGTACCAGCTTTACGTCCGGGAAGCTCGCCGCATGCGAGGCGAAGCGGTCGTCACGCAACACGACGTGCAGGAGGATCGCCGGAAGCCCGACGCCGTCGGCATGAGCAGTCACTTCATCGACAGCCATCACGTTCAGCGGGTCGCTCTTTCGGAGAGCGAATTCGTCAACGAGGGTCGCATCTGGCGGATGGGTTACGCCTACAAGATTCCCTACGCGGCGCTGATCCCGAAAGCGGAGGAATGCACGAACCTGCTCGTCCCGGTCGCCGCCAGCTTCACGCACGTCGCCTTCTGCACGCTGCGACTGGAAAGCGTCTGGATGATCGCGGGGCACGCGGCAGGCGTCGCGGCGGCGACCGCCGCACGAACCGGGGAGAGCGTCCAGAAGATCGACGTCGAGGCCCTGCAAGACAGGCTGCGAGAGCAGGGGCAGATCGTCGACTTCGTCCCGGGTCAGCCGGAGAAGTGCGAGCATCTGAACGGCCCGCCCGAATTTTGAGCGCCGGCGGACAACCGTTTCTTCCGAAAGCGGCGGGCGGATAGGTTGGCGTCCGCTCCCCGGAACGCGCGGCCGCACAACAATGGGGGGACATGACACCCGCGGACCCCTTTCACCGGAAACGCCCCCATGACGGACTCGCCTGCCGACGAAGGCATGATTCGCGAACTGGCCTATCGCAAGTGGGAACAGGCCGGGTGCCCCCACGGCGAGCAGGATCGGTTCTGGCAGGAGGCCGAACAGGAACTCGCTGCCGTGGAGAGCGTCGCCGGCGGCGCCGACGAAATCAGCGGCTCCCACAGTTCCGAAGCGACGGATGTCGTGCAGGAGGCGTCGGAAGATTCGTTCCCCGCGAGCGACGCCCCCTCCTGGACCGGCGCCACCGTCGGCGGCGAAGATCCGCCCGACGAAGTCTGACCGATCGGAGTCGCTGATGAACATCCGCCTTCGCTGGGCACGTCCCATTTTGTCCGGTACGACGTTCGCCTGGTCTGTGCGCCACTGCTGGCTTGCCCAGCAGTGCAGCGGGCGACGGATCGTTCATCCACATGCATCGTCGTATCCCGAGAGAAAGCCGTTCGCTATCAACGCGGCGACTTCGTGACGGATCCTCTCGCGACGTCGATATCATTCCCGGGGCGCTGCACTGCTGGACAAGCCAGCAGTGGCACACCGTTGACCCCGGCTTTGCTCTGCTTGGCGCGTGAAGCTCGAGTCTTCAGGCTCGCGCAGGTTCCCGCTATTCTCATTCCTTTCGACGCACCTCGTTGCGAAGTCTGCCCCTTATGGCGCCAACGGTCACGGCCGATCTTGAAGCGTTTTCTCCTGACTACGCCACCGCGAGGAAGCGGTTCCGCGAAGTCGCCGCACGACTGGAGTGGGAGACGTTCGCGTTTCCGATCGCCTCGGACGAGGAGACGGACGAACAGTTCGTCGTCGATGTCGCCGTCAGCGGAGGGGACGCGAAGCGGACGCTGATCGTCTCGTCGGGCCTGCACGGCGTCGAAGGGTTCTTCGGCTCGGCCGCGCAGCTCGCCGCGATGGAGAACTGGGCGAAGACGAACAGCCCGGACTGCCGCTGCGTCTTCGTGCACGGACTGAACCCGTACGGCTTCGCGCGGATCCGCCGGGCGGATCTCGACAACGTCGATCCGAACCGGAACTTCCTGCTGCCAGGCGAACGCTACCAGGGGGCGCCCGATCGCTACGCCGACCTGGATCCGCTGCTGAATCCGCCGCCTCCGCCGCGTTTGCTCGACGGGTTCATTCTCCGCAGCGCGCTGGCCGTCGTGCGGTACGGCATGTCCGCGCTGAAGCAGTCGATCGCGGGGGGACAATTCGACTTTCCCGAGGGGCTCTTTTTCGGCGGCAAGGAACCTTGCCAGACGCGCCGGCTGCTCGAACTGAAGCTGCCCGGGTGGATCGAAGGGGCGGAGCAGGTCGTACATCTCGACTTCCACACGGGCCTCGGCGGTTACGGCACGTGGAAGCTGCTGCTCGATTCGCCGCTGACCGAGCCGCAGCGGGCGTGGCTGCTCGAACGCTTCGACGCAGGCTGCTTTCAGGAACCGGGCAGCGCCGGCAGCGACTACGTCACCCGCGGCTCGATCGGGAAGTGGCTCGTGCAGCGCAAGCTCGCGGCGAACTACCTCTACGCCTGTGCGGAGTTCGGAACGTACGCCCCGCTCCGCGTGCTCGGCGCGCTCCGTGCGGAGAACCAGGTCCATCGCTGGCGCCGACCGGAGGCCCCCGCGACGCAGCGGGCGAAGAGCGCGCTCCTCGAAACCTTCTGTCCCGCTTCGCCCACCTGGCGGAACCGGGCGCTCACCGGCGGTCTCGACCTGATCGAACGATCCGTGGCGGGGCTCGCCTCGGATCGCAAGGCCTGAGTGCGCGACCGAAAGGTTGATTCTTCGCGGCAAGATACGGCCCCGAGCTCCGAATAACGCTTCATCGCGACGCCTTTCGGGGCATTTCACTTCTTCCGTTCGACGCCCGCTCGTGCGATGCGATGGCATGTGCGTGCGTCAGCCAAGGACCGCATCGCTCATGCTCAGCCAGGCGTCGCCGCCCTCGTTTCCGGTTTCCCCTCTGGTCTTGCTGCTGCAGAACGCGTCCGCGCCGCTGGTTCTCGCGCTGCTACTGCTCGGAGGCCTGTTGACCGCTTGGGGCCTGTACAACGTCGTCTTCGTGCGGAACCCCGCCCTGCTCACGCTCCAGGCGCTGCTGTCGTTCGTGCCGGGACTGATTTCGACGGTCGGCGCCCTCTACGCCTTCTTCGCTTTCGCTGACCTCGCCACCTCGCAGTCGCCTGAACAGCCGGCGACGTACGCCGTCATCATTTCGATGGGAATCGCCTGCGGCATCCTCGGGCCGCTCGTGAGTCTCGTCGCCGGGTCGCTCGGCGTCCTCGCTCTCGCGAAGGTCGCCTTCGCCTCGCGGGTGACGCCTGCTTCGCGTGAACCTTCGGCGAAGCCCATTCCCGCGTGATGGCCGTCGCTCGATGAGACCGCGGCAGATTCACCGCACCGGCTCGCACACCACGGTCTGCACCGTCCCGTCCCAGCAGGCGACGGCGACGGTGTGCGGCTCGAACGTCCCGGACAGCGCCTCGATCGGCTCGGCGGCGCGATCGCCGACCTTCGACCCGATCAGGACGTTCGCCGCCGCGACGGCCTTCCCGGTTTCCGCGTCGATCTGGACGACCTCCCGATCGTGGGCCAGCCAGAGATGCTTGCCGTCGAAGTCGCGCGCGGCCGCGATGTAACGCCCGGGAGAGATGCGAACCGACGCTTCGGTCCAGGCGCCGTCGCGGATCGTCCACTTCTTCAATTGACCTGAGGGCAGGGCCGCGACCAGCGTCTCGTCGTCGAGGAAGGCGATCTGCGCGTATGAGAACTCGGCGTAGTCGGGGAAGACCCAGTTCAAGATCTCTTCGCCCTGCCGATCGAGTACCGCCAGCTTGCAGGGCCCGGCCGATTCGGCGGCGACGCCGGGCTCCTTCCCCGGAACGACGCTCGAAGAGGTGACCGCGGTCAGGCTGCCGTCGGGCGACGAGGCGACGCGCCGAACGTTGCCGAACGAAACCCGATCGCCGCGGTGAATCTCCGCCGTGGCGAACGTCACGTTACTGGAGAGCTCGGTGACCTCGAACGTCTTCTCGCCCACGAGGTAGCTGATCGTCTGTCCGTCGGCAGCGACGGCCAGACCGCTGAACTGGCCGCCGCGACGAAGGGGAAGCTGGTCCACCTGCCGGGTGAGCAGATCGACCCGGAGGATGCGAGACATACCCATTTCGCCCGTGACGTAGGCGGTCTTGCCGTCGGGAGCGATCACGGCGTCGCGCAGAAACGCCGGACCGCCGTCGTCGTGCTCGACCGTATAGGATCGCCAGACGTCCCGCTCCTCGCGATCCTGCCAGACGATGCGTCCGTCGTCGCCGACGGAGAGGCGGAAGCGACCGTCGTCGGATACGACCACGTCCCGCGCGACCGCGCGATGGACCGGATCGACGAAGGGGGGAGAGACGACTCCCGCAGGAACGTACGCATCCGATTCCCCCGTCGACAGGAGCTGATAGATCGCGAACCAGCCGACCGCTCCGAACGCCGCGAAGGCGATTCCGGCGCCGGCGAGGACGAACGGTCCGACCAGCCCGGGACGTCGGTCCCGGGCGCTTCCCGGTTTCCCCGGCAGCTCGTCGGACTTCTTCCTGAGCCATCCGACGATCAGCGCGACGATCGATCCGACGAGGATGATCAGGCCGGCGACGATCCCCGTCACAAGCGGCGCCGTCGGCGGCGGGATGAGAATCTGGCCATCGGGAAGCAGGGGGTTCTGACGATGCAGATGGACCGAGACCAGGCCGATCGTGAACGCTAACGCCAGCAGACCGCCCCAAAGCGCGTAGTGCAGCGTCAGCGGAGTCGGCTTCCGTCCCTCGATTCGAGTCAACGCCTGCTCGCCGAACAACGCCGCCAGACCGATCAGACCCAGGACGAGAGACCAGCTCAGCAGGATCGACTGCGTGAAATCGTTTCCCTCCTCGCGAAACGAAAGCCACGGCGTCGGGGCCCCCATCGTGAAATGATGCTCCTGAGGCGTCCGGCCTCCGCTGAAGCTGAACACCCCCACGAGGCCGAGGCAGTAGACGATCGCCAGACACGTATGCACCGTCAACTGAACCGGCCTCGGCAGGTCGCGCCACCAGGCGCCGAACGAGCCCGCGTCCCCTGCGGCAGGGCCGACTCCCGCAATCCGAACGCGACGTCGCTCTTCCGCCCGCGCCGCGAACGTCGCCTGCACGTCCGCTCGTTTCAAGACGACGGCCAGCCAGATCGCGATCGGCAACCCGATCCAGAACACGACGGTGAAGGGAAGAAAGGCGGCGAAGACGGCGACCGAGGCCATCTCGATCGAGCGGGTCGTCGCTCCGAGCAGTCCGCCCACGATCATCGTCATCGCGAACGGCAGACCGACGAGCGGCAGGAAGCATTCCCAGTCGGGCTGACCGACATCGGACTCGACCAGAAACCACGTCATGGCCAGGCTTCCGATCGCTCCCAGAACGCCGACCGCCGTGAGCAGCAGGCTCGGCAGAACGTGTTCGGACGACGGCTCGACGCGAGGCGCTCCGTACGCGACCTGCGGCGGCGGAACCGCTACGACGGAGGATCGATAAGTTTCGGAGGGAAGTGCGGACGGCTCGCGAACCGGCGACGGGTTCAGCCGTTCGTCGCTGAGCGAGGGAAGGATATCGCGTCCGTAGGCGGTCGGCTCCTGACGAACGCTTCCCTCGCTCTTCCGGCCGAACGCTTCCCGTACGGACCGCTTCCGCAGCACGAGCAGCGCCCAGACCCCGATCGGGAGACTGAGCGGAAAGCAGACCGACACCGGCAACAGCGCCGTCAGCGCCCCGAAGACGGCGAATTCGTAGCCGCGACTTCGCACGCAGAGGATGCCGCCCGCGATCATCGGAAGACCGAACAGGGCCATGCCGAGAGCGGCGTACTTCATCTCGAGGTCGGGCCAATAAGGGCTCGACTCCATCGCGATGTACGCCGCGACATGCAGGACCGTGACCAGCAGGCCGACCGACGCCAGCGCGATCCCGGGAATGAGGTGTTCTTCCGTCGGCGCCGATTCGATGCCGGCGGCGATACCTTCTTCGCGCGAGTCTGCCGCGTCGATCCTGCGAAGGAACGCCTCTCTGACTGCACGCTTCCGCAGCACGATCAGCGTCCAGATCCCGATCGGCAGGCTAAACACTACGAATGGCGTAAGGGGAAGCATCGCCGTCAGCGCTCCGAAGACGGCGAACTCGTAGCCGCGACGAAATGCACAGAGAATCCCGCCCACGATCATCGAAAGTCCGAACAGAGATAGTCCGAGGACGACGACCATGACTTCGGCGCCTGGCCCGCGATCGCTCAGCGCCATCGCGACGAATGTCGCGAAGTGGAAAAAAGTGATCAGCATCCCGACGAGAGTCAGCGCGATTCCTGGAAGCAGGTACTCCTCCGTCGGAGCCGGCTCGACACGATCGCTCCCGTGCTCTCGACGACGCGCGATTTGCGGAGCCGGCACGCTCGCGACCGACGACGAGTAAGCCACGACGTCGGACTTCACGTCGTAGGCGCTCTGGTATCGCAAGTCGGGCTCGCGCTCCATCGCGCGCAGGACCACCTCGTCCATCCGCGAGTCGACGTTCGATTTGCACGAGGGCAGGGCGTACCGACCCAGCGGCAACTCGCCCGTCAGCATCTCGTACAGCGTCACGCCGAGCGCGTAGATGTCCGCCCGGTGATCGACCTCCAGCGGGCGATCGAACTGCTCGGGCGCCATGTAATGCAGCGTCCCCAGCGTCTGCAGATCGCCCGTCAACGTCACCTCGGCCGGCGACCGCTTCAGCAGCTTCGCCAGGCCGAAGTCGGCGATCTTCACGCGGCCCCGCTCGTCGACCAGCAGGTTCTCCGGCTTGATGTCGCGATGAACGATTCCTTCCTCATGCGCGTACTGGAGCGCGTCGCAGATCGGCGGCACGATGGCGAGCGCCGTCGCCGGATCGAGCCTGCCCGCCTTGAGCATCTGCCGGACGTTCGCCCCCTTCACGTACTCCATGACGAGGTAGTTCGTCCCCTGCCGCTCGCCGTAATCGTGCACCGTCACGACATGCGGATGGTTGAGCCGCGCGAGCGCCCGCGCTTCCCGGGCGAAACGTTCGGCGAACCCTGGATCCGCCGCTGCGTCCGCGCGGATGATCTTCAGCGCGACCAGCCGGTCGAGACTCTTCTGCCTCGCCAGATAGACGGCCCCCATGCCGCCCCGACCGATCAGTTCCCGAATCTCCAGTTCGGGGAAAAGCGCCGTCAGCTCCTCGATCGACGGCGCGACAGGTCCGGCCTGGACCGAAGGCCCCGCGAACGCTGCCGTGGCGGCCGACCCGGCGGCGCTGCCGGTTCCCTGCGGCATCATCGGCGGAGCCGCGCCCGGCCCCAGAGCCAGCCGCAGCAGGCAGGCGGGGCAGGGGCTTTCCTGATCGGACGAGGTCCGCGGAGCGCCGCAACGGGGACAGGCGGATCGTTCGGGAGTCATCGGAGTCCGTCTCGCGCAGAATGAATCGCTTCCGAAGGTAAAGAAGCGTCCGCGCGAAAAGGTGACGAGAAAATCGGACGAGTAACCGGGATTATGCCCTGCCGGCGAGCGAAGCGCCCAAGCGGTCGCGTCTCCTGGCGAGCGGAGGGTGTCAGCCCTCCGTGTCCCCGACGCTCAGCGTTGCAGCGCCGCCAGCAGATCGCGCAGCTCTTCGTCGATCTCGTCTATCCTTTCCACCGTCGGGGCGATCTCCGCGCGCAGCAGTTCGCCGAACCGGCTTCTTAGCCGGGCGACGGTCGCCTTGACCGCGTTCTCGGACAGCCCCAGGTCGGCGGCCGCGTCCCGGTAGCGATCGTCCGCCGCGCCGCCGAGGAAGGGCTGCAGGCGGTCGAAGCGGCGCTCGTTTCCCGCGGCGACCGCTTCCTCGCGAAGCTTCTGCCCCGCCCGCTCGAGCGCCGCGAGCGCCCATTCCCGTTCGAACAGATCCGCCGGATCGCCCCCGGCGGTCGAGTCGGCGCCGTAACGGCTCTCCGCCGCCGCGACGTCGAGCGACAGCAGCTTCCCGCCGCCGCGCTTCGCCGCGCGCTGCCGGTCGCGTTCGTTCGACAGAAAATGCCGCAGCGACGCGAGCAGAAACGAACGGAAGCGCCCCTTCTCCGGCGCGACGCGGGCGAGGTCCCCCTTCTCCAGCAACCTCGCGAAGAAGGCCTGCAGGACCTCTTCGGCTTCGTCAGGCGAGCAGCCCGTCCGCCTCAGATAGCCGTAAAGCGGACGCCAGTAGATGGCGAACAGCGACCCGAACGCTTCCCGGCGAGGCTCCCCCTCCGCACGCCCCGCCGCCAGCGCGACCGTCCACTGCGTCGTGGCGAACTGACCGCCCGACGCGTGCGGCGTGCCGGAGGAAACGGCGGAAGAAGAAGGATCGGCGTTCATCGTCCGTCATGGTACACGCCGCAGGTCCATTCGCCGTCAGCGATCGAACGCGGTTGGCCAGCGAACAGGCGTCGACTATGCTTTGCCCTCGCACGTTGCGTTTTCTTGTTATCCGCGAAGGGACTTCGCCCATGTTCGGCCTGATGATCATCCTGTTTTTCGACACGATCGCCCTCGTCGGCCTGATGGTCGCCCTGAGCGGCGAAGGGATCGGCTTCGGCACGGCGGCGGTCATTGCCGGCATCTTCTCCGTCGCCACGACCATCCTCGGCGCGATCCTGGGCGCCTTCCTCGGCATCGCCGGCATCCTGCTCGCGGCAGTCATCGGGGCGGGCATCCTCGGCCTGGTCATCTCCGCCATGTTCGGAATGGAGATCAAGCGAGCCTTCGCCGTCGGCGGAGCCTTCGCGGCCGTCCACTTCGTGGTCGCCGTCTGCGTCGCGATCTTCTTCGCTCAACCCGCTCGCCCGGCGCCGCAGGAAATCGAGTTCGACCTGTCGAGCCGTCAGGCTGTCGTGGCGTCAGAGATCGCCTGAACCGCCCCGCACCGCGCGATCCAGGCGGTCCATGATCGCGCGGCCGAGACCCGTGCGCGGCGCCTGATCGACCAAAATCAGGTCGAGGTTCATCGCGTCCAGCCGGCGTAGCGCGGCGAAGAGATACCGGGCGATCGTTTCTTCGTCGCCCGATTCGCTTAGTCGCTCGATCACGGCGTACGCGGATTCGTCGCGGAAGGGCGACGTCTGGAAGGCGATCAAGCCGATGCGGCTGCCGGCCGGCGGTTCGGCGAACGACTCGCGATACTGCAGCGGCGTCTTCGGAGAGTAATGCACCGGCAACTGGCCGGGAGAGGACATCGCGAGGGGCGGTTCGGACTCCGTTCTCTCGTCAGCCGGCTTCCGGTCTTCACGCGCGAGCGTCGCCAGCGGCAAATCGAGCGCCTCGGCCAGCCGTTCCGCCGGCAGCGCGCCGTGCCGCAGAATCCGGGGCGGATCGTCGACCAGCGAGAGAATCGTCGACTCCAGTCCCATCCGGCAGGGACCGCCGTCGAGGATCAGCGCCACGGCGTCCGAGAGCCCCTCGGCCACGTGCCGGGCGGTCGTGGGACTGACGTAGTTCGAACGGTTCGCGCTCGGCGCCGCCAGCGGAAACGGACACCTCTCCAGCAGCGCCAGCGCGACCGGGTGATCGGGCACGCGCACCGCGACCGTCTCGAGCCCAGCCGTGACCTCCTGCGGAAGGTCGTCGCGCTTGGGCAGCACGAGCGTCAGCGGTCCCGGCCAGAAAGGGGCGAGCCGCCTCAGCAAATCGCGCTGCCCCTCGCTCAGCGCTCCTGCCGCGTCGGCCAGGCGATCGACGGAGGCGATATGGACGATCAGCGGATTCGTCGCGGGGCGTCCCTTCGCCTCGAAGATCTGACGGACCGCCCGATCGTCCCAGGCGTTCGCCGCCAGGCCGTAGACCGTCTCCGTCGGCAGGCCCACGAGCTTCCCCGCCGCCAGCGCCTCGGCAGCGTCGGCGATCGCCTCGGGGGTCGGCGGGCGGATCGGATCGGGCAACGACAACGAGTTCTTCCTGAGCGGAGGGTGTAAACCCTCCGAGGCATCGACGCGAGAACAGATCCGGACTCGGAGGGCTTACGCCCCCCGCTCAGGAACAGACGCCCAGTTTTCACCCGAAGCGACGATTCCGCAATTGCTCTTGTCGCGGATCGATGCGGCTTCCTACGATCCGCCGACTCGCGAGCCGGCCTTTCCCCGGAGCGCTACCGGTACGCATTACCTGTCGAACAAGCATGGCCATGGACCTCACCGTCGTCATTCCGGTCTACAACGAGGAAGAGAACGTCGACCGGATCATCGAGGCGCTGCGGCCCGTCCTTGAGAAGCTGCCGCTGGCGTACGAGATTCTCTTCGTCGACGACGGCAGTCGCGACCGCACGCCCGAGCGCCTGAAGAAGCTGGCCGCGCACGACGAACGGATCCGCGTGCTGTTCCTGCGGCGGAACTTCGGCCAGACGCAGGCGATGTACGCCGGGATCCAGCACGCCTCGGGCGAAATCATCGTCACGATGGACGGCGACCTGCAGAACGACCCGACCGACATCCCGATGATGCTCGGCAAGCTGGAAGAGGGCTACGACCTGGTCCATGGCTGGCGAAAGAACCGGCAGGACAAGTTCCTCACCCGCAAGCTGCCGTCGGTGACGGCGAACTGGATCATCTCGAAGACGACCGGCTTCCCGATTCACGATCTCGGCTGCACGCTGAAAGTCATGCGGCGGGAGATCGCGCAGGAACTGGAACTCTACGGGGAGATGCACCGCTTTATCCCGATCCTCGCCCACCAGCGGGGCGCCCGGTGCGTCGAGGTCGTCGCCAACCACCACGCGCGAAAGTACGGCAAGTCGAAGTACGGCCTGTCGCGCACGCTGCGGGTGCTGCTCGACCTGCTGACGGTCAAGTACATGCTGAGCTGGTTCGCGAGCCCGATGAAGCTGTTCGGCATGATGGGCTTCGCCGCCTGGGGACTCGCGTTCGTCGCGGCGACCGCTGCCGGGGCGATGAAGGTCTTCGGAGGCGTCGACGTCACGGGCAATCCGCTCTTCCTGACGTCGGTCCTGGGCCTGCTCGCCGGGCTGCAGTTCTTCAGCCTGGGCCTCCTGGGCGAAGTGAACGCGCGGATCTACCTGTCGCAGCCGCACAAGTCGACCTACGCCGTCCGCTCGTCGCTGAACTTCCGCAAGGAACGCCAGGAAGACGAAGCATCGACGCTTCGGATTCGCAGGGCGGCGTGACGCGATTGGAGCGAGAGGAGATGAGGCGCCGGCCTCTCGCTCCTTCGGGTGGCACTGGCTCTGCCAGTGCGGAGGCTCGTTCACGCTGACCGTGTTGAGAGCCCAGGCCGGTCGCCGAGCAAATCCGGACGCAACACTGGCAGAGCCAGCGCCACCCGAAGGAGCCCGACCTAGCCGACCTACGCAAAGAGGGCACGGATCGCTCCGTGCCCTTCTTCGTTAAGTGAGAGCCGTTCGCGCTGCGGAGCGAACGGCTGCTGCTTTTCTCGGATCCCCAGGCGATTAGCTCAGTTCGCCCGGCGGACCGTTCTCGATGGTCTTGCCTTCGAGGGTCTCCGACTGCGGAGCGGAAGTCGACGACGAGGCGACCTGGATCTTGCGGGGCTTCGCGGCAGCGGCCTTCGGCGCCTCGATGTAGAGGATGCCGTCGCGCGACTCGGCCGAGATCCGGTCGGCGTCGACCGTCGCGCCGAGCTTCACGACGCGCTGGAACGAGCCGTAGCTGCGCTCCACCCGGCGCCATGCGGTCCCTTCGTGCGTCCGCTCTTCGGACTTCTCGCCGGAAACCTTCAGGAAGCCGTACTCGACTTCGACGTTGACGTTCTCCGGCTTGACGCCCGGGAGTTCGACGGAGATGTGGAACGCGTCCTCGGTCTCGACGACGTTCATCGGCGGCTGAAAGTCGGCCGACGGCGTCATCGCTTCGCCTGACAGCAGGTTCTGGAACATGCTGTCGATGTGACGCTGAAAGTCGCCGAACGTACGAGGGAGTTCCTGCGAAGATCGAACCGTCATCAAGCGTGCCATGTTAAGTCTCCTCCAAGGAAGAAACGAATATGCGAAGTAGGGCGCCGGAACGTCCGGATGGCCGTTAGTCTCTCAGTAGATGCAACACGCGCGCCGATCGCGAACGGGGATCGCCGAAGAGCGACAACCTCGCGCGCAAATGATTTACTGCAAAGCCTTTACGGACGAACGAAAACCCGGTCGACGGGCATTGCGAGGCCTGACCGATCCCTGTCGTTTCGACAGTCCGACTCATGCATTCGGACCTGTCAGTTTCGGCGCTTCCTCATACCAGGCCCGGCCGGGGCGACCGGCGTCATTGGGAATGAAAGCCATCATCAGGAGCAGGATGCCGACGGAGATATGATTCTGCAGCGCGGCAGGGGGTAGCTCCTCGGAATGCATCAGGTAACCGAAGGCGATCAGGCCGAAGGCGACCGCCAGCGAGACCCATCGCACCCGGCGGAGCGGCGCCCAGAAGGAGGCCGACGCGACGAGCAACAGGATTCCCGCCGCCGTCCAGTCGACGAGCCACCAAAGCCCGTTCTCCGTCGGGTGGCGGAAGACGAAGGGACTGACCGCCAGCCAGCAGGCCAGGCCGATCTCGACCACGCGGGCCCAGTTGCCGACTGAGCGACCGATCGAGTCTTCCAGCGACGCGGGGCGTTCGGATTCCCGGACCATCGAGGCGGCGACTTCGTCGGCCTGTTCGTTCGGATGACCGAGCAGGGCCTGCCGGAAGACGCTCCAGCCGTGGCGCTTGCGGACGAGCCACAGGAACTTCAGCGAGGCGTAGACCTCGTCATAGGCCCAGTAAATCAGGACCAGCGAGATGATCGCCGTGATCAGGCAGGGCGTGCAGTACTGCCCCAGGACGAAGAATTGCACCCCGACCAGGAGCACGCTCACGATGCCCAGCGGAATCACGTCCAGGCCGAACAGGATCACCAGCCAAGGCCGGTACTGCCAGCGTCGGGTCGAGCCGGCGATGCCGAATAGCGCGTCGCCGAGATAAGCGATCGCGCCGAGCGCGGCGTCGGGGATGCCGAACCAGCGATGCATCATCTGCGCGACGTCGGAATCGATCACCTTCTCCGTGTCGAAGAAGGGATCCCAGACGTAGGTCGTCAGGCGCCACTGGTAGAGCGCCATGCTGGTCGAAATGACGAACGCCACGAGCGCGAGCGCCGCGATCGGGATGCGTTGCGGCCAGGCCGAAGGGTTGTAGGAAAACGGCGCGACGGCGACGTCCATGTTCGCACGCTCCGCCGGATAGCCGCGCATCGACTTCGTCACGAGCGCGCCTCCTCTTCCTTCAGCTTTTCAGGCAGCGGCAGGCCGTTCTCCTCGTACCACTTCCGCGGATTCGAGGTCAGGCGGTTCACCATCTCGGGCAGCGTCTTCCTGAGCGAGCGCTCGGGCGTCCAGCCGCCGAGAATTCGTTTGGCCTCGGTCAGGTCGACCGGCATGTGCTGATCGGCCAGGTCGATCATCCAGGGCTTGATGAAGGCGGGGTTTTCCTCGTCGGCCAGCTTGTCCTTGGCCCAGGCGCCGACCTTGGCGGCGACCTTCGGGATGCGGATCGTGGGCCAGTCGCGACCCCACAGGCACTGGCCGATCGTCTCCTGCAGTTCGGCGTAGCTCATCGTGTCCTCCTCGCCCAGGAGGAAGACTTCGTAGTCGCCGAGGACCGCCCGGCGTTCCAGGCAGATCCGCAGCGCCTCGACCGTATCTTCGAGGTGGATGAACGACTGGCCGTGACTCGAGTCGCCGGGGAAGAAGAACCCTTCGAGCTTCTTCTCGTAGATCCGGCTCATCTGCTGGCAGAGCGGAGGCGAGTGGCCCTCCTCGTCGTAAACGCCGGCGAGACGGATGATCGCCGCGGGGATCTGGCCGCGCTCTTCGCGAATGACGGCCTCGGTCTCGATCTTCGACTGCGGATAGGCCCACTTCGGATCGACCGGATCGTCGGCGGTCAGTCGTTCGCCCTCTTCGGCCGGCTTCATCACGATCAGCGTGCTGGTGAACTGGAACTGGCCGACCTGCTCGAACGACTGCAATCCGCGGAGCAGGCGCCGCGTCCCCTCGACGGTCAGCTTCTGGTACAGGTCGCTCGGCTCGCCCGTGAAGTCGTAGTAGGCGGCCAGATGAATGACGCCCGCCAGCTTGCCGCCCGTCTGTTCGCGAACGTCTGCGAGCGCGGACTCCACCGCGTCGTCCTCCGTCAGATCGACGGACCGGTCGGTCACGCCATCGATCGGGCGCTCCGGCAGGTCCTTGTCGAAGCCGAGCACGCGGTAGTCCTGAGCCAGTCGGCGCACCACTTGGCGGCCGATCAGGCCTGCGCTTCCTGTGACCAGAACGTAGGGCTTGTCGAGCGTTTCGGGCGCGTTGAGCGTCGGTTCCACGGGATAGGCCTCCGTTCGGGAATCAGGAACTGGTCGCGGAACCTTTGCATGCAACCCCCGCGCCGCGTACCCCCCATTCCTCCCGGGGGAAAGGCTTTCGGAGGACAGGCCGTCCATGACCCGGTGCCGTTAACCGGCGTCGTTAGCCGGCGCCTTTACCCGATGAGCGAGGCGAACGAAGATGGCGGGCAGCGAATCAGCGCCGCCTCCCCCATGAACGATTCCTCGGCCTCGGACGCGCTTCGCCGGAGAATTGCATGGCTTTCCGACTTGAGGGCGACGAAAAGATCGCGCACGCGCTCCGCCGGATCGCAATCGAGCAACTCAGCGATTCCATCGCCGAGATCGAGAACCCGGAACTCGACCGGTACGAGACGGTCCACCAGGTCCGGCGGCGCTTCAAGCGGGTGCGGGCCATCCTGCGACTGGCACGCGAAGCCTTCCCCAAGACGTACCGCCGGGAGAACGCCGTTTGCCGGGACGCGGCGCGGGAACTGGCGCCGTTTCGCGACGCGCAGTCGGCGATCGAAGCCTTCGACGCCTTTCGCAAGCGCTATCGCCGGGAGCTCGCCGACGAACCGCTGGCGAAGATCCGCGACCGGCTGCTCGAAGTCAAAGCGGAGACCGACCCGGGCAACGACGAGCTTGCCGCGCGGCTGAGCCGGACGCTCGAAACGCTGCAGGAGCTTCGCGAGCGTGCAGCGGAATGGAAGATCGGCGGCGACGACTTCCGCGTGATCGAGGGGGGACTGCTGCGACTGTACGCCTCCGGCAGCGTCGGGAGAAAAGTCGCGTTCCAGGCGGCGAAGCGCGAGCCGTTCGCGCTGACGACGACCGAGGCCCTGCATGACTGGCGGAAGTCGGTGAAGTATCTCGGCTTCGCCCTCCGGATCCTGACGCCGACGTGGAAGGAAGGGCTCGGTCAGCTTCGCGAAGTCACCGATCGCCTGGAAGCGAAGCTCGGCGAAGAGCACGACCTGGCGCTGCTGTGCGATCGAGTCTCGACCGAAAAAGAACGCTTGGGCTTCGAGGCGGAGGCCGAACGCTTCCTGCCGCTGGCGGAGCAGCGACGGCTGGAGCTGCGGGAAAGCGCTCGCGGTCCCGGCGCGAGGTTTTACGTCGAGCGACCCGAGGATTTCGTCCGGCGCCTGCGTCGGTACTGGAAGATTCGAAGCCAGGAACTGCAGAAACTGGCCGCCCAGCAGCCGCCCGCGACTGCCGCTGACGAGCAGGAGCATTCTGACGGCGCCTCGACATAGGGCCCGAAGCACGCCGCTAGCACGGCGGCAGGGGCTGGCAGGAGCGCTTCCCGACGAATCGCCGAAAACGCGAAGAATCGGCGAAGAAGCGTGCCCGGAAAGGGATCCAGGAAATCGTGCGGCGCCGGTATAGGTATTGCCTACAATGCGAACTCGCCGAGACGCGTAGAATGCGGCTTCTTCCCCTCCGGAAACGAGACGGTTCCTCTGCAAACCCTGTCGAACGGCCCACGCGGCCACATTCGAAAGGGCAGGAAAAGTTCGCGAAAAGCGAGCTTCCCGGCAAGTTCCGTCTACCCTCCCAATTCCAGAAGATTTACGATTTCCTCGAATCGCGGAAGCGGCCGTCCCCAGCGACAACGCCGTCTGTAGAAACCGAGCGGCGCCCAGCGTGCAGGCGTTCGACGAGTGACGTATCGCACGCGATGATCGGTTCTGCGGCAAGGTTGCCGTTCGCTCGCCGCTACGGCTCGAACGAAACGCTGCGAGCGGAACCCTAAAGGAATCCGGGTCCCCCCTGATGTCGAAGCTTCGATCTGCCGACTGGCTGCGCAGTTCGCCTTACTGGGCGCTGCACCTGGCCTGCCTGCTCGTGTTCCTGCCTGGCGTGGGATTCAGCTGGCTCGCCCTGGGCGTCTGCGTCGCGCTTTACGCGGTTCGCGTGTTCGCCCTCACGGCGTTCTACCACCGCTACTTCTCGCACCGCACGTTCACCACGACGCGCTGGTTCGCGTTCGTCGGCGCTCTGCTGGGCAATCTGGCCGCTCAGAAGGGCCCGATCTGGTGGGCCGCCCATCATCGCGACCACCATCGCTACTCCGACCAGGAACAGGACGTTCATTCGCCCGTCGTGCACGGCTTCATCTGGAGCCACATGCTGTGGTTCCTGACGTCGGAGAACATGACGACGAAAGTGTCGAACGTGCCCGACCTGTACAAGCGGTGGGAACTGCGGCTGATCGACCGGTTCGAGTTCGTCGCCCCCGTTTCGCTCGCCGTCGGGCTGTTCCTGCTGGGCTGGGGTCTGGATACCTGGGCGCCGTCGCTGGGCGTGAACGGCATGCAGATGCTCGTGTGGGGCTTCTTCATCTCCACCGTTGCCGTCTACCACGTCACTTACTCGATCAACTCGCTGGCCCACGTGATCGGCAAGCGTCGCTTCAAGACGGCGGACGACAGCCGGAACAACTGGCTGCTGGCCCTGCTGACGTTCGGCGAAGGCTGGCACAACAACCACCACTACTTCCCGAACTCGGCTCGCCAGGGGTTCTACTGGTGGGAGATCGACCTGTCGTACTACACGCTGGTCGTGCTGTCGTGGTTCGGCCTGGTGTGGGACCTCAAGCGGGTTCCCGAAAAGGTGCTCCAGGCGGGCCTCGGCAAGGCGCCCGCTCCGGCTCAGCAGCGGTAAACGGACTCCCCGGCAGGGCATGCCTGCCGCAGAGCCTTCAGAAACAGGAAGCGCGTCGCCGATCGTTCGGCGACGCGTTTTTTCGTTAGACGGCTGATTGAGCGCTCCGCTGAAGCAAAAGTCGCTCGAAAGCTTGTCGGCTAGCGGGGGACGGAAGTCCCCCGAGTCCGTTGATCGAGCGCAGCGACGATCGAGCGCCGGGAGCCGCGATGACTCTCATGCGGGATAGCGGGCTCGCCCTGCCGTCCGTCGCGTTCGCTTCGCGAACCGAGCTCGGGGGACTTGAGTCCCCCGCTAGCCCCTTAAAGGACCCCGCAAGAAAAGTGTCGCCTTCTGCGGTGGTCAGCGCGTATCGTTCAGTCGGCGGGGATAAGCGCCGGCCCAGGTGTCGCGGTCGAAATTCTAGATACTCGACCCTCGACTTGCCCATGACGACCGTTATCCCTATTGCGCCCCCCGCCAGCCGACGTCGGCCTTTTTCGTACAACGCGATTGAGGTTTATCTGACGAGCGATTGAAAGATTTCAAAGCGAGCGGAAGGCGATAGCCTTCCGTGTTTCGTGAAGATGCGACTGAAACGGGACACGGAGGGCTCACGCCCTCCGCTCGCCTGCTTCATTCGACGACGCCGTTCGCCTTCGCGAGCCGCTCGGCGAACTCCGGCTTGGTCGCGACGAGGATCTCGCGGATCGCCTGACGATCCGCGGCAGAGAGATGCGCGAACGGATCCTTCGTCGGCTGCCGCTTGCGCGGGCCTGCGCTCGCTTCGTCGCCGGCCGCGTCGTCCGGATTCTTCTCCGCCGGCCTTTCGTTCAGGACCGCGATGAGGCGGTCGTAGACGTACGATCGCACTTCATTCGGAAGTCCGTCGAACTGCGGCGAGTAGATCAGGAAGCTGCACGGGTACTCGAACAGCCGCGTCTGCAGGTCGAACTCCCGCAGCGACCGGCCCCTGGCGTCCCGCGGTCCCTTCGCCGAAAACTCCGCGGCGAAGCCGGAATTCCCCGCGACGGGCGACGTCAGGCGGAACTCGTCCGCGAAGAGCAGCCCGGCCAGCAGCTCCTCGCCGGCCGATTCGATCCGGCGGGTCGTCGTTTCGGAGCGATAGTCCGCCGGACGCTCCAGCGCCTCGTTCATCGTCTGATCGTAGGCCAGCGCGCTCCGCGTTTCGTACTCCGCCGCCGTGATCAGGTTGTGCATCTGCGTCTGATGCTCCAGCGTCATCAGCGCGACGATGTCGCTCGTCGGCTGACGGTAGGCCGTGACCTCGAAGTACCGCGCCAGATCTTCGATGTTGGCGCCCGCCTCGACGTCGATCGGATTGACAGCCGTGTCCTTCGCGAAGACGTTGCCCCGATGTCGCAGGTCGCCATGCGTTCCGGTGACGTACCAGCCGCCGTAGCGATCCGCGAAGTCGGTGGTCCAGTCGGTCACCTGCGTCCCCATGCCGTAGTGCGGGCGCCCGTCGCCGCCGGCGAAGACCGAGCGAACGAGATAGCCCGGCACCGACTTCGTATTCGACGAAGCGTGGCACGTCATGCATTCGCCTTTGTCGCGAACGATCCGCGGACGGAGGTCTTCGGTCTGCTCGACGGTATAGAAGACGGCGCCCAGGTCGGGATCGACGGCGGAAAGCTCCACGACGTCGCCGCCCGGCACCCAGCCGACGTAGACGTCGTCGTTGAAGTAAAGCGCCCGCGGCGTCCGACGGCTGATGCGGTGGATCTGCAGGCTGGTCTTGGAGAAGACGAGCGTCTGCGACGACTCGGGCACCTCCAGCTTCTGCAGCAGCGCCGGCAGCCAGCCATGCCGCTCGTCCCACTTCAGTTCCTCGTCGCTCGATTCGAGCTGCTGGCGGAGTTTTTCGATGACGTCGTGCGACGGCGTATCTTCGTACGCGATCGGCGGCTTGTAGAAATCGGGCTGAGCGAAGGCCGTCGGCAAGGCGCCGCCGCAGAACAAGGCGCTGCCGCAGCCCAGAAGCGCCGCCATCGCGAAGATCAGTCCCCGTCTCATCCGCCGACCTCTTCCCAGCCGTCGCTCGAAATCTACACCCACACGTCTAGATTTCATTGTCGGACATCGTCGGGACGATTTCAAGCCGCTTCTTCGCGGGCCAGAAGTTCCAGGGCCAGCAGACCGTGACGGGTCAGGCGGTCGAGAGCGTCGCCTGCGCACGAAAAAAGGACGCGGCTCCTGAGAGACGCGTCCTGTTCGACGTTCGGCGAATTTCTCTTGTCGACTTCGACGTCCTTACAGTTCCGGCGATTCGCCGGGAGCCGGGCCGCGGCCGCCCCCTTCGCGCGGTCCGCGCTCGCCGCCTTCGCGCGGTCCGCGGGGTCCCGCCTCGCGCATCCGCGCGAATGCGGCCGTCAGTTCTTCCTTGGAGACGCTGCCGTCCTTGTCGGCGTCGATGCGGTCGAAGTTCTCGCGCATCCGCTCGGGCGCCTCTTCCTTGGAGAGCTTGCCGTCGCCGTCGGCGTCCGCTTCGAATGCCCGGTCGATCATCTGTTCCGGACTGAAGTTGAACCCGGGTCCGCCGGGTCCTCCCGGTCCGCCGCCCGGACCTCCGGGACCGCCAGGTCCGCGACCCGGACCGCCGGGTCCGCCCGGGCCTTCGGGTCCGCCCTGCGGACGCATCTCTTCCGGCGTCAGCTTGCCGTCTTCGTTCTTGTCGAGCGTCTTGAGCGACTTGACGGCGTTCTCCAGTTCCTCGGCGGAGATCGTGCCGTCCTTGTCGGTGTCCAGCGCGGCGATGACCGGGGAAGGCATCATCCGGCCGGGTCCGCCCGGGCCTCCCGGCCCGCCGGGACCGCGACCTTCCGAACCGCGTCCAGGACCGCGGGGACCGCCCTCGGGCGGCTGGGCGTAAACCGCCGTCGCCGAAACGGCGCCGGCAGCGAGGAGGAGCGTGAACAGCGTGCGCTTCATGGGAGTCTTTCCGTCGTAGAGAGGCCGCGAATGCGAGCCGGAAGAGTTCGTCGCGGCGACGATGCGCCGGCGACGTTCAGTTTCTAAGAGTTCTCGCGCGGCGGGGGACCGTTCGGACGCGGACCGCGCGGTCCGCCCGGAGGGGGGCCGAATCCGCCGCGACCCGACTGCACTTCGGAAGGCGCGATGCCGCGGAGACGACCCTGTTCGTCTTCGACCGGCGTGCTACCGAGGACGACGTCGAACTTGGCCGACAGCTCCCCGATCTTGGAATCCGGAATCGCCGCGAAGTCGGCGGTCACCGACGCCGCCTGCTCGCCGAGCGAGCGGTAGATGCCGTCGCGTGCGTTGCCGGGATGATCCTTCACGAACAGTTGCGTCGTGAGCAAGCGTTTTCCGCCCGCGCTGACGGCGTAGTGAATGTGCGGCGTGCGACCGGGGTAGGGGACCGGCTTCACGGTGCGGAAATAGTACTGCCCGCTCGAGTCGGTCATGAACCGACCGTAGCCCTGGAAGTTCTTGTCCCGCTTCGCGGCCTGGCTGTCCGCGGAATGCAGATAGGCCCCGTTCGCGTCGACCTGCCAGATCTCGACGAAGGCGTTGCGGATCGGCTCGCCGTCCGGCCCCAGAATCCGGCCCGTCAGGTGCGTCACCTCGCCGACGGCGGGCGTGAGCGCGTCGTTCAGAACCAGCAGATCGTTGTCCGTATCGAGGGGGAGCTTGTCCGGATAGAACGGCCCCTCGGTCATCGACGGCGTCGCGGAGAGTTCCGCCGCGAACGCGCCGGGCGCCCACCACGCCGCTGCCGCGACCGCGGCGGAGGACTGCAGAAACCGGCGACGACTGTCAGAATCCGAAGACGAACGCATAAGACTTTCCGTGCGGAAGAGAAGACGACCTGGCGGCGCTTCTGTACTGCATGAACGCCGCCGAAGCCTGAATTGTTGCACGCATTTCTCCAATTTCGCAGACTCCCGTCCGTAACGAGCAGGAAACGACGAGTCCGCCGTCAGGCTTCCCGCCGGCCCGTTTCCTGGTACTAAACCGGTAGAAATGCGTTCGGCCGAAGCGTCAGGACGTTCAAGATCGGAGCCGCCGGGGCGAAGCAGTTGCGTCCGCTCGTGGAGCTTCCTTCCGTTCGTCTCCCGCCGAAGCCGTTCGGCCCTCTCTTCCTGGAGTCGCCTGGAATGTTCGTCGCCTGCTTCCGCCGGGTCTTGGTGACCGGCCTGCTCGGGATCTCCGCCTGCGGAGTTCTCTCCGTCGCGAACGTCGCACTCGCTGCCGAGCGCGACGACTGGCTGTCGCAGGGACTTCCGCCCCTGATCGAGCCGTCGAAAGGGCCTGCGAAGGAACCGGCTTACGCGATCACCAGCCTGAAGATCGAACGGAACCACGTCGATCAGGAAGTCCTGAGCGGCACGGTCGAGCGGAACTGGCTCGTCACGACGCTGCCGAAAAGCGTGCAGCTGGTCATCCTGCCCGCTCACGGCGGACGTTACGCGCACTACGTCAACATGAGCGTCAACGGACCCCGCGAGTCCGACCGGCTGGGCGGAATCGTCGGCGGACTGCTCGACTGGCGCGGAAAGATCCCGGGCGGGGCGCGGATCTATCTGGAAATGACCGCCGCTTCGCCGATCAAGGAACAGCCTCCCGTCCGGCTGTCGGCGCCCTACTGGTTCGGCACCGAAAAGGAACTCGCCGCGGCGATGCGAAAGGGCGAGCCGCCGTCCGTGGAGGACGCGACGAATCCGACGCTCGAAACCGTGGCGGCGCCTGCCGACGTCGCGCTTCCTAAGGGAACGCCCGTCTTGGTCGCGACCGGCGAACGAAAATCGCCCGGGGTCGTGTATGAAGCGGCAGCCGCCGGCGAACCGGTCAGCGTGCTGACCTATCTCGCACGACCGGGCGGGCTCTATCTCCCCTACGTGATGAAGCCCGAGCGGGAGAAGCTGGAACTGGAGGCGAGCGCCCTGGAAGCCGCGAAGGGGAACGACCCCGCCATCGCCGCGAACTTCAAGAAGTACGACCAGCGGCTCTCCGCTGGCCAGGCGCCGAAGCGTCTGGCGGCGCCGCCCGAGAAGGAAATCGAGGAGGGAACCCGGCTGGTCGGCTTCACGCTGCACGGCATGGAGCCGTTCGTCGCGATGGGCCCCGCCGCCAGCGGCGTCGTGAAGATCCAGTCCGCGAAGGGGGGCGAACCGCTGGAGAAGCGGGTGCAGGATCTCTACCTCGACCCCGCGCCGGAAGAGCTCAAGCCCGCGCCCTCGGCGACGGCGTCGGCGCCCACCGCGACCGCTCCCGCCGGCACGCCGAACACGCCGCAGAACGAGCCGTCGGAGGCGATCGAACCCCAGGTCGTCGCCCAGGATTACAAGATCCAGAAGGGCGATAAGTTTCAGGCCAAATGGGCCGGACAGTGGTACCCCGTCGAGATCGTCAGCCTGGAACCGGACGGCAAGGTGAAGATCCACTGGATCGGCTACACCGACGCCTGGGACCAGATCGTCCCTCGCACCGAACTCTTCCGAATCGACGAAAAGCCGCCCGCTCGGGAGTAGGATCCCGTCCGTTCAGACCCTGTCTCGGTGACCCGTGTGCCACTGCTGGCTTGTCCAGCAGTGCAGCGGGCAGCGGTTCGTCCGCCGATCGCAGCCGTCGTTTCCCGAAGGAACGCTTCGATCCGGGCGGCGACTTCGTGATGGACGCTCTCGCAGAGTCGGAATCACTTCCGGGGCGCTGCACTGCTGGACAAGCCAGCAGTGGCACACGGAACGAACGCTTCAGGCTCCGAATTCGTAGAGCCCTACCGGCCTGCGACGATCTGCGGCCAGCCGATTCCGATCGGTCGCCGCTTGCCGGCACGGCCCGATTCGCCTAACTTTTTTTAGCGCTGCCGACGGTTTTCCGGCGCGTTTCATCGCTCAGCGTCTGCGCATCCGGCGGACGCTCTCGCTACCCCGTTCGCCTCCGGCCTTCCTGAATGATCGCTTCGCCAGACCGCGACTTTCCTCCCCGCCGCGATTCCGACGAGTGGCGGATCGTCGTCACCGGCATCGGCCTGACGTCGCCCAACGGGAATACGCTGAAGGAATACCGGGAGAATCTCCTCGCCGGCGTCAGCGGCGTGTCGAAGTACGAAATCCGCTACATCGGCGAAACGCTCGCCGGAATCTGCGACTTCGAGGCGACCAAGTACCAGCCGAAGCGCGATCTTCGCCGGGGCACCCGCGCGGGCAGCGTCGGCATCTACTGCACGCGGGAAGCGATCGCCGATTCGGGCCTCGACTGGGAAAACGTCGACAAGTCCCGCGTCGGGATCTACGTCGGCGTGACCGAGCACGGCAACGTCGAGACCGAAAACGAAATCAACGAGATCAAGGCCTTCAACTACGACACCAGTTGCTGGTCGCACCACCACAACCCCCGCACCGTCGCCAACAACCCGGCAGGCGAAGCGGCCCTGAACCTCGGCGTCACCGGCCCGCACTACACGATCGGCGCGGCCTGCGCGGCGGGTAACGCCGGCCTGATCCAGGGTCTGCAGATGCTCAGGCTCGGCGAGTGCGACGTCGCGCTCGCGGGCGGCATCTCGGAGAGCATCCGCACGTTCGGCATCTTCGCCGGCTTCAAGAGCCAGGGCGCTCTGGCCGAACATGCCGAACCGGCGAAGGCTTCCCGCCCCTTCGACGTCGCCCGTAACGGCATCGTCGTCTCCGAAGGGGGCTGCATGTACGTCCTGGAACGGCTCTCCGACGCGAAGGCCCGCGGGGCGAAGGTCCTCGCGGAGATCGTCGGCTACGCGATCAACACCGACGCCACCGACTTCGTGCTCCCCAATCCGGAACGCCAGGCCGAGTGCATGCATCTGGCGCTCGGTCGGGCCGGCATCCCGGCGGAGCGGATCGACCTGGTCAGCACGCACGCGACCGGCACGGGGCAGGGCGACATCCAGGAAGTCGCAGCCCTGCGCAAGGTCTTCGGCCATTCGAAGACCACGTTCATCAACAACACGAAGAGCTTCATCGGCCACGCCATGGGTGCCGCCGGGGCGCTGGAGTTGGCCGGAAATCTGCCGGCGTTCGAGGACCGGGTCGCGCACGCGACGATCAACGTCGACGACCTCGATCCGGACTGCGCGCTGGAGGGCCTGGTGCTGAACCAGCCCCGCGAGATGGAGCGCTGCGACTACGTGCTGAACAATTCGTTCGGCATGCTCGGCATCAATTCCGTGTTGATCGTGAAGCGGTTCACGGAGTGAGGGAATTTCCCGGCGAGCGGAGGGTGTCAGCCCTCCGTGTCGGAATCGCTGGATCACGCCGCATGCACGGAGGGCTGACACCCTCCGCTCGCCGTTGCGATGGAACGTCGTTCGAGCGGTTCGGAACTCGGGGGACTTTCGTCCCCCGCTCAGAGATTCGCGGACGCTCCCGCCGGTTTCCGCCGGGGGGCAAGACGGGTAAGATATCCCGGCCCGATTGCGGTTCGCCGTCCGCCCTGTCGTTCAGTCTGCCTGGAGCGCTCTCGCCTCATGACGCCTGCGGAGATTCGCGAGGAAATCCTCGACATCCTGTCTGACATCGCCCCGGACGAGGACCTCGGTTCGCTCGACGACGCGAAGCCGTTCCGCGATCAGATCGAACTCGACAGCATGGACTTCCTCGACA
The DNA here is from genome assembly GCF_056501455.1 of Lignipirellula cremea. Lineage (NCBI taxonomy): Bacteria > Pseudomonadati > Planctomycetota > Planctomycetia > Pirellulales > Pirellulaceae > Lignipirellula > Lignipirellula cremea. The sequence goes on along the minus strand of NZ_CM151415.1, from coordinate 324,707 downwards.
TCGTCATGGAACTCCGCAAGCGCCACCGCGTGCAGGTTCCCGAGGAAGATTACGGCCAGCTCGCCTCGATGCAGAGCACCGTCGACTACCTCGCTCCCAAGATGAAGGACCTCAGCAAGACGTAGGTTCGCTCCTTCGGGCGTCGTTGGTACGACCAGCGTCCGATTCTGGTGCCACTGGCTCTGCCAGTGCATAGCCCTGCGCGGCGCCGCATGTACGACACGATCATCATCGGCGCCGGCATGTCCGGCCTGGCGGCGGGCATCCGCCTGGCCCACTTCGAGCAGAAGGTCTGCGTGCTGGAAAAGCACACGACCATCGGCGGGCTCAATTCGTTCTATCGCCTGAACCGACGCGACTACGACGTCGGTCTGCACGCGGTCACGAACTTCACCGAAAAGGGGACCAAGAAGGGCCCCCTGGCGAAGCTCCTCAGGCAGCTCCGCTTCAAGTGGGAGGACTTCGCCCTCTCGCCGCAGCTCGGTTCCGAGATCGCCTTCCCCGGCGTCCGGCTGAAGTTCACGAACGACCCCGAGGTGCTCGCCTCCGAGGTCGAGAAGAAGTTCCCCCGCGAACGGGATCGTTACCGCGCGCTGCTGGGGAAGATCCTCGACTACGACGAGCTCGACGAAGCCGCGTTCCAGATCTCCGCCCGAAAGGTTCTGGGCGAGACGCTCAGCGATCCGCTGCTGATCGAGATGCTGCTCTGCCCGCTGATGTGGTACGGCAACGCGCGCGAGCGGGACATGGACTGGGGCCAGTTCTGCATCATGTTCCGCGCGCTCTACCTGGAAGGGCTCGCCCGACCCTTCAAGGGCGTGCGGCTGATTCTGAAGAACCTGGTCAAGAAGTTCCGCGGTCTCGGCGGCGAACTGCGGCTTCGAACCGGCGTCAAATCGATCAAGACCGAGAACGGCCGCGCCGTCGGCGTCGTTCTGGAAAACGGCGAAGAACTTCTCGCCAAACGGATCCTGTCGTCAGCGGGCCGGCTCGAAACGCTGAAGCTGTGCGACGATCTGACGGTCGTCGATCAGGCCCAGGCGGGGAACCTGTCGTTCGTGGAGACCGTCTCGATCCTCGATCGCCTGCCGCAGCAACTCGGCCACGATCGCACGATCGTCTTCTACAACGATTCGGAGACGTTTCACTGGGAGCGTCCGACGGAAACGCCGGTCGACCTCCGCACGGGCGTCATCTGTTCGCCGAACAACTTCGACTATCCGCAGGGCGAACTGCTGGAAGAGGGCGTGATCCGCGTGACCGCGATCGCGGATTGGGATGCCTGGAGCCGTATGAGCGAGTCCGAGTACCGGCTGGCCAAGCACGAGTGGTTCGATCGCGTGAACGCGTCGGCGACCCGCTTCATGCCCGACTTCCGCCGCAGGATCGTCGCCTCGGACATGTTCACGCCGACGACCATCCGCCGGTTCACCTGGCACGAGAACGGCGCCGTTTACGGAGCGCCGGAGAAGGTGCTCGACGGCAGGACCCACCTCGACAACCTCTACCTCTGCGGCACTGACCAGGGCTACATCGGCATCATCGGCTCGATCGTCAGCGGCATCTCGATGGCGAACCGGTGGTGTTTGGCCGACCAGTCGACCGCGTCATGAGCCTCTTCTCGTAGGGTGGGTCTTGACCCACCTGTCGTCCATACGGTCATTCGACAGTGATTCATTGTCGGTTTCCACGACGTTCGACGCGACACGATCGCTTCATGCAGCGCCCCAATCTTTAGCGAATCATCTATCGATCGACAGGGTCCGCGACAGGTGGGTCAAGACCCACCCTACGAAATACGAGAAGCATGCCCAAGGACTTTCTCGCCGGCGTCGCCGACGAATACGACTGCATCGTGATCGGAAGCGGCCTCGCCGGGATGACCGCGGCGAACGTGCTGGGCCGCGCGGGCCGGCGTACGCTCCTGCTCGAACAGCACTACAAGCTGGGCGGGATGGCGACCTGGTTCAAACGACCGGGCGGGCACATCTTCGATATCTCGCTGCACGGCTTTCCGTACGGCATGATCAAGTCCTGCCGGCGCTACTGGTCGAAGGAGATCGCCGACTCGATCGTGCAGTTAGAGGGGGTTCGCTTCGACAACCCCATGTTCTCGCTCACGACGACCTACGATCGCGAGAACTTCACCGAGTTGCTCACCACGAAGTTCGGCATCCCGGCGGAGACCGTCACGGCGTTCTTCGACACCGCCCGGTCGATGAACTTCTACGACGATCAGACGACGACGACGGGCCAGCTCTTCGAACGCTTCTTCCCCGGTCGCGACGACGTGATCCGTCTGCTGATGGAGCCGATCGTCTACGCCAACGGATCGACCCTGGAAGATCCGGCGATCACCTACGGCATCGTCTTCTCCAACTTCATGTCGAAGGGGGTCTTCACCTTCGAAGGGGGCACCGATCGCCTGGTCGGGATGATGGAGAAGGAACTGAAGGCCAGCGGCGTCGACGTTCGTATCCGCTGCGACGTCGAGAAGATCGAGACGGAGAACGGTCAGGTCCGCGGCGTCTGCGTCAACGGCAAGCTCATCCGCTGCAAGTCGGTCGTCTCCAACGCGAACCTCCGATCGACCATCTTTCGGCTGGTCGGCGAGGAGAAGTTCGAACCCGACTTCGTGGAACAGGCCCGGGCCGTGCGGCTGAACAACAGCAGCACGCAGGTCTACATGGCGCTGCAGGAAGGCGACGAGATCGACGAATCGACCGGCGATCTGCTCTTCAGTTCGACGGCGACCGAATTCAACACCGAGGCGCTGCTCTCCCGCGACGTGACCAGCCGGACGTTCTCGTTCTATTACCCGCGAACGCGGCCCGAGGGTCGTCCGCGGACGCTGATCGTCAGCAGCACGAACGCCCACTACGACGACTGGGCCAGGCTGCCCGAGGACGAGTACGAGGCGAGCAAAGCCGACCTGGTCGAGACGACGCTCGACGCGCTCGAGAAGTACGTGCCGAACTGCCGCGAGCGGATCATCCACGCCGAGGCCGCCACGCCGAAGACGTTCGAGCATTACACCCATCACGTCGCAGGCGCGAGCTTCGGCACCAAGTTCGAAGGGCTCGGCGTCAGTCGCGATCTGCCCCAGCGGATCCGCGGCCTCTACCATGCCGGCAGCGTCGGCATCATCATGTCGGGCTGGCTCGGCGCCATCAATTACGGCGTCATCGTCGCCAACGACGTCGACGGCCTGCTGGCGAGCGAGGGATCGTCGACAGCGGTCTCCGCGGAGAGCGCGAAAGCGTAATCGACGAGTCGCTCTTTCGTAGGTCAGGCATCGCCTGACGACGGCAGCAACTCGCGTGACGCTCAAGCGAAGGCCGTCCAAGTCGCTCGATGCCTCGAAACGTCTTCCCTTAGCCGTCAGGCAATGCCTGACCTACGAGATACATGCCGCTCGACGCCGCGGAGATTCAGAACCTCATTCCGCATCGCCCGCCGATGCTGATGCTCGACGCCGTCGTGGAGCATGACCCGGAGCGGATCGTCTGCACGAAGAAGTTCACGGGCGACGAGTTCTACTTCCAGGGTCACTACCCCGACTATCCGATCGTGCCGGGCGTCATGCTCTGCGAAGCGGCGATGCAGGCAGGCGCCGTGCTGATCGCGCTGCGGAACGAACCGCTCGACGGCAAGGTGCCGGTCGCCGCGCGGATCGACGACGTGAAGCTCAAGCGGATGGTCCGCCCCGGCGACGAGATCCGCATGGAGATCACGCTCAAGGAGCGACTGGCCGACGCGTATTACATGGAGTCGAAGACGACCGTCGACGGCAAGCTGGCCATGCGGTTCTCGTTCGCCGTGACTGCCGCGCAACCTCAGTAACGTAGAACCAGTCCCGGCGAGCGGAGGGTGTCAGCCCTCCGTGCTTTCGCCAGCGCTTCGACTACCGTTTTCTGTCAGGCCGAACGAAGAGTTTCGGGTGCCACTGGCTCTGCCGGTGCTGCAGCTTGAACGGTCGCCTAACACGAGCGATCCGGCCTCCGGAAAAGCACTGGCAGAGCCAGTGGCACCCGGAGGAGAAACTGACATTGGACGATCGACGAACCACGACGAAGAATCGCCTCGCTCGACATAGAAACCACGGAGGGCTGACACCCTCCGCTCGCCCCAATCGTAGAAACGCGATGGACTTCCTCCAGCTTGCCGGCAAGAAGGTTCTGATCCTGGGGATCGCGAACAAGAAGAGCGTGGCCTTTCACGTCGCGAAGATCCTGCAGGACGCCGGCGCCGAGTTGCTGCTGTCGGTCCGCAGCGAGACGCGACGCGAACAGGTCGCGAAGCTCTTCCCGAACGTGCCGATCTTCGTCTGCGACGTCGAGAAGCCGGAGCAGATCGAGGCCCTTTCGGTCAGCGTCGCAGAAGCAGGGGGCGAACTGCACGGCCTGTTCCACTCGATCGCCTTCGCCGACTACGAAGGGGGCATGAAGCCGTTCCACGAAACGGGCCGGGCGCAGTTCCTGAGGACGATCGACGTTTCGTGCTACTCGCTGATCGCCGTCGCGAACGCGCTGAAGGATCGCTTCGTGAAGGACGCTTCGGTCGTGACGGTCTCCATCTCGACCACGCGGATGGCGAGCGAGAACTACGGCTTCATGGCGCCCGTGAAAGCGGCGCTCGAATCGTCGCTGGCCTTTCTCGCCAAGTCGTTCAGCGGCTTCTCGGAAGTGCGGTTCAACGCCGTTTCGCCGGGGCTGCTCAAGACGAGCGCGTCTGCCGGGATCCCGGGCTACGTCGATTCGTACCTCTTCGCGGAAAAGGCGATCCCGCGGGGCAGGGCGGTCGAGACGCTCGAGGCGGCGAACGTCGCGGCATTTCTGCTGAGCCCCCGATCGTCGGGTTTGCAGGCCCAGTCGATCGTCGTCGACGCCGGGATGGCGCTGAACTACTTCGACCGGCAGATCGTGGAAGCGGTCGTCGAAAAGCAGGCCGACTGACTTCGCTAACCGGCAAGGTTTCGCCTTCCCATCGACGCCCTTCGGTCAAAAGGCGCCAGTCGCGAGCGTTCTGCCGATTCTTCGGAAATTCCGGCGGATCATGCGAAGGCGATGCGGGCGGCCTTCCGATGAAGTTATTGCTTGCCGCACCGGCGAAATGCGTTTCCGGCGGCGTGCATCGACGCGGGAAACGGCGCTCAGAACGCCCGGTTTTCGCGACGATCGCTTCCCTGGTTCGTTTCCGAAGTTGACGACGACCGAGCGCTTACGCCGCCGATGCGGCGCCTCTCCGCGCACGAGTCGCACGATCGCTTCCCGCTCGGCGCCCCCGGATCGTATGATTCCCGCTTCCACGGCCGAAAAGGTTCGCGGCCTGATCCGCGAGACGTTCGACCGCCTCGGCGCCGAGAGCGGCGAGGTTCGGGAGACGATCCTGATCCGCGACGGCTATTACTGCGGGCGGCGCTATCACCGCGGCGGCCTGCAGGCGATCTGGTTCATCGAAGAGAACCAGCTCAAGTTCCACGCCCCGGACGGCAGCGTCCTGGAAGTCCGCTCCGCCGGCGAAGAACCGCTGCGGAAAGCGGCGTAGCCGAACTCGCGCCTGAGCGGGGGACGAAAGTCCCCCGAGATGCAGCGGAACGAGCGTCGGACTGACTGCGCGAGCGTCGAATTCGGCGTCGCGCTTCGGGGGGACTTTCGTCCCCCGCTCAGACAGAGCGCCTGCTACCCGCCGTTCGGGCCCTTGCGCCAGTCGCGACGGGGGAAGGAGCCCAGGACGACCAGATCCTGCGTCGTCCGATCGAGCGCCTCGAGCATCTGCCGGACGCGGGGCTCGTCGCGGTGCCCTTCGAACTCGATGAAGAAGAGGTACTCGCTGCGCGAACCGGGCATCGGGAACGACTCGATCCAGTTCAGGTTGCACTCGAATTCGCGGAAGATGGCCGTCGCGTCGGCCAGCGCGCCCGGGACGTGCGCGACCCGCAGTCGCAGCGCCGTCTTGTCGTCGCCTGACGGGACCGTCGGTTCCGACCCGATCACGGCGAACCGCGTGGCGTTGTCCTTCTGGTCCTCGATGCTCTCGGCGACGAGCGGCACGTCGTAGGCCATGCCCGATTCGCGACTGGCCACCGCGGCGGCGCCCGGTTTCTCGCCTGCCAGGCGGACAGCCTCCGCGGTGCTGGAGAACTCGATCGTGCGGGCCCAGGGAAGGTTCTCCGCCAGCCAGCGCCGGCACTGCGACAGCGCCTGGGGCTTGGAATAGACCTCGCGGATCTCCGCCCGGGGCGACTTGCTGAACAGGCAATGCCGAATCGGCACGGTCACTTCGCCGCAGATCGACTGCGGCTTCCGCGCGAGGACGTCGAGCGTGTCGACGATGCCGCCGTCGGTGGAGTTCTCCAGCGGCGCCAGGCCGAAGTCGGCGTCTCCCCGCTCCACGGCCTCGAACGTGGCGCCGATCGAGCCGACGGGGATCAGTTCCACCGCATGGCCGAACGCCTGCAGCGCGGCCAGGTGGGAGTAGCTCCACTCAGGGCCGAGGAACGCGACGCGCGTCGCGCGAACCAGCGTCCGGCTGGCGGCGATGATCTCGCGAAGCGCCGCGGCGGCGGACTCGGCAGGAAACGGCGGGTCCGCTTTCGGAATCCCGGAGAGATCGACCGCGTTCCACTCCGCCTCCCGGGAGCGAAGATCGGCGCCCGACCGCCGCGCCTGATCGATGACCTGCGCCCGACGCTGGAGGAGTTCGGCGATCGCCCGAAGGTTCTCCCGAAGTTCGGCGATCAGCGAATCGTCCGAAGGGGGCGACGCAGGCGGCTGAGAACGGGTCATGCGACGAATGCCGAGGGAAAAGCGCGGGCCTGCGGTCCCTACCGGCCCGCGGATCGACCGATTGGACGGCAGACCCTCGACAGCGTCAACGCGGGTCAGCGCCTCCTGCGGCGCGGCAGGCCAGCGACGGCGACTCTGCCGTTTCGGCGTGCGGCGGAGCGGCTCCCGGCGGCGCCTTAACGAAAAGAAAGCTCTCCCCGGTCCGGCGTTCGCGGCCGCTGTCATTTTGGCGGAGCTTCCAAGCGGCGCGCGGCAGGCGAGGATCCGGCGCGAAGAATCTTCTACCGCAAGCGCTTGTATCGCGGGGCCTTGCGCCGATCGACCGATCGCCGCCCCCCGAAGTGGCATAACGGTTGCTTTAAGGGGCGACAGCGAATCCGCGGCGTTCGAACGGTCGATCCGGGCGTTCTGCCGAGCCGACTGTCGCCGCGGTTAAAGACTGAAAAAGAAGGGAGCAGGATTATGGCTCAGGGAGAAAAGATTATCGGCATCGACCTCGGCACGACGAACTCGGTCGTGGCCGTCATGGAGGGGAGCGAGGTCAAGGTCATCCCCAACCCCGAGGGCAGCCGCATCACCCCCAGCGTCGTCGGCTTCGACGACAAGGGCGATACGCTCGTCGGCGAACCGGCCCGGCGTCAGGCGGTGATGAACCCCACCAAGACGATCTACTCCGTCAAGCGGTTCATGGGCCGCCGGCACGAGGAGGTCGAGGGCGAAGAGAAGATGGTGCCGTACAAGGTCGTCGGCGCCCCCAGCGAGTACGTCAAGATCGAGGTCGCCGGCAAGAAGTACACGCCGCAGGAGATCTCGGCCAAGGTCCTGCGCAAGCTGAAGGAATCGGCCGAGGCCTACCTGGGGCATAAGGTCAACAAGGCGGTCATCACCGTCCCGGCCTACTTCAACGACGCGCAGCGTCAGGCGACGAAAGACGCCGGCGCGATCGCGGGATTAGAAGTCGCTCGCATCATCAACGAGCCGACCGCTGCCGCCATGGCGTACGGACTCGACAAGCAGAAGAACGAGACGATCGTCGTGTTCGACCTCGGCGGCGGAACGTTCGACGTTTCCGTGCTGAAGGTCGTCGACGAGGACGGGCACAAGGTCTTCGAGGTCATCAGCACCTCGGGCGACACGCACCTCGGCGGCGATGACTTCGACGCGGCGCTCATCCACTTCGTCGCGGACCAGTTCCAGAAGACCAACGGCGTCGATCTGCGGAAAGACACGATGGCCCTGCAACGCCTCCAGGAGGCGTGCGAAAAGGCCAAGCGCGATCTCTCGGGCTTGCAGCAGACGGACATCAACCTGCCGTTCATTCTCGTGAACGACACGGGTCCCAAGCACCTGCAGGTGACGATCACGCGGACGGAATTCGAGAAGCTGACCGACTCGCTCATCGAGCGTTGTCGCAAGCCCGTGATGCAGGCGCTGAAGGATGCGAAGCTCGACCCGAAGCAGATCGACGAAGTCGTTCTGGTCGGCGGTTCGACGCGCATTCCGAAGGTCCAGACGCTCGTTCGCGACATCTTCGGCAAGGAGCCTCACAAGGGGGTCAACCCGGACGAAGTCGTCGCCATCGGCGCCGCCATCCAGGGCGCGGTTCTGTCGGGCGAACGCCGCGACGTGCTGCTGCTCGACGTGACGCCGCTGTCGCTCGGCATCGAAACCGAAGGGGGCGTGATGACCGTTCTCGTCGAACGGAATACCACGATCCCGGCAGCGAAGGAGAACGTCTTCAGCACGGCTGCCGACGGTCAGACCGCGGTGACGGTGAAGGTCTACCAGGGCGAGCGCAAGATGGCCGCGGACAACCGCGTCCTGGGCGAGTTCAATCTGGAAGGGATCGCCCCGCAACCCCGCGGCGTTCCGCAGATCGCTGTGAAGTTCGACCTCGATCAGAACGGCATCCTGAACGTTTCCGCCAAAGATAAGGGAACCGGGAAGGAAGCCAGCGTCCGGATCGAGCAGTCGTCCGGCCTCTCCGAAACCGAGATCGAACGGATGCGGAAGGACGCCGAGTCGCACGCCGAAGAGGACAAGAAGAAGGTCGAACTGGCCACGCTGCGGAACGAGGCTGAGCGCCAGGCGTACGATCTGGAGAAGCAGATCAACGAGCAGGGCGACAAACTGTCCGACGCGGACAAGGCGCCCCTCGAAGCGGCGATCCAGCGTACCCGCGAAGCGGCCAAGACGGACGATCGCGACAGCATCAAGTCGGCGATCGCCGGCCTGGAGCAGACGGCGAAGGCCTTCCTCGCTTCGATCAACGCCCGCGCCGGCGCCGGCCCCCAGGCTGGTCCCGGTCCGGAAGCGAGCGCCGACGACGACGCCGTCGACGCGGAGTTCGAGGTGAAGAAGGACTGAGGCGGACGAGTCTTCCTGTAGTAGTCGACCTGGCTTTATTCGTCAGGCGGAGGTTAACCTGATTTCGCGGAGGGAGTCGAGGGATCGTTTTCGATTTTCGCGGAGGCAGGGATGCCGGCAACGAACGAAAAGCTGGAAGTTCGTCTGACGCCTGAGACCCGGGCGGAGCTCGCGGCGTTCGTCCGCAAAGGGGACTCGCCGGCGGCGAAAGTTCGCCGGACGAGGATCCTGCTCCTGTCCGATCGCGAGCACGTCGACGGTCGTCGCACCGACGGCACGATCGCCGAGATCGTGGGGCTCTCCGAGCGGCAGGTCTGCCGGATTCGGCAAGCCTTCGTCCGCGAAGGAAACGTCGCCGCGGCGATCGAACGGAAGGCCCGCTCGGCTCCCGGCGTCCAGCCGATCTTCGACGGTCGCTCCGAAGCGAAGCTCGTTCTGCTGGCCTGCTCGACGCCGCCCGGCGGACGCAAGGCCTGGACGATGCAGCTTCTGGCCGACGAGGCGATGCGGCTGTCGATCGTGACGAAGGTCTCCGAAGAGACGGTTCGCCAGACGCTCAAAAAAACAGGCTGCAGCCCTGGCGGACGCGGCGCTTCTGCATCCCGGAGAAGGATCTCGCCCGCTTCGTCGCCCGCATGGAGAAGCTGCTCGACGTCTACGCCGAATCGTTCGACGACGAGCACGTGCTGATCTGCATGGACGAGGCGGCCAAGCAGATCCTGGCCGACGTCGAGCCGTCGCTGCCGATGACGCCGGGCCAGCCCCGCCGCGAGGACCATCACTACGAGCGCCGCGGCGTGCGGTCGATCTTCTTGTTCTTCGATCCCGTCGGCGGCTGGCGTCGCGTCTCCGGTCGCGACGGTCGAACGCGAGTCGACTGGGCCGAAGAAGTCGCCGAGCTGCTCGAGCGGGACTATCCCCGGGCCGAACTCGTCACGCTGGTCTGCGACAACCTCAACACGCACGACGTCGCGAGCCTGTACCATGCCTTCGACGCCGAGCGGGCGCATCGCCTGGCCCAGCGCCTGCGGATCGTCTACACGCCCAAGAACGGCAGCTGGCTCAACATGGCCGAGTTCGAGCTTTCCGTCCTGACGCGGCAGTGCGTCGGGCGACGCTTCGAAAGCGCGGCCGAGATGGACGAAGCGATGGCCGTCTGGCAGCGCGAACGCAACCGCCTGCGTCAGGCTGCGACCTGGCGCTTCACGACGGACGACGCTCGCGTCAAACTCAAACATCTCTACCCCAACGCCTGACGAATAAGGCTTGGTCGACTAGTAGGTCAGGCACCGCCTGACGACGGCGAGGATTCGCTTGACGCGAAGATCAGACGACGGGGCGCTTTCCACGCGGAAGCGTCCCGTTTTTCGTCGGGCAGTCGACCAGCGGGTGGTGCGAACCCGCATCTTCAGAAACGCATCTCTGACGCATACCGGGAGGAAGGCTGTCGTCCTTCGAAGACCTGCACCCCGCGTCAACCCGGGAGGAGCGATCATTGATTTCTGACCCCACGGAGGAAATCAAAGCGATCCGAGACCGTCTCGCTGCCGCCTGCGATTTCGATCTCGATCGCATCGTCGAAGAGACTCGGCGTCACCAACGCGAATCGGGTCGCGTGTTCTTCACGTCGGTCGACGAAGCGCCGCCCGCCGAGCGTTCGGCCTTGCCGGTCGACCAGGACGGTTCGCGGAATCAGACTTCGCCCTGACGAAACTGTCGCACGAATGCTGCCGACCGTGACGGGCAGACGCAGTTCGCGCGCGTTCCGATGGGCAATCCGCCCCGTCTTTCGTTAAAAACCGATCAGGAAGCGGGCAACGGGCGCCTGCCAGGGAAGGTCGAGATTTGTCCGCAGAGCCGGGATGGGTAGAATAAACCCGCCGACCGAGCGAACTCGATTCGGGCGGCGCCCTTCCTTGGAAGAGGTCGTCCCCGGAGTCGGTCTTTCTGAAAGACCGCGAAACTCCCGCGGGCGTTTCGCGGTTGTCAGGTAAGACGCGACCGGTTCGTCCCTTCCGCACGTCGATCGGCTGCCCGTCCATGACGGATCGACCATCGTCCACGTTCTGGCTTCCCGAGGGCGGCGATCCGTTCGAGGATCGTCGCGAGGAAGAGGCTCTACCCCCGAAGACCGTCGTCGAACGTCCCGCAGAGCGTCGCGAGGGTCCGATCCAGCGAGCCTTCGCCGGGTTGATCTCGCTGACGGGTACGACGCTGGCGCTCGGCGCCGCGCTGCTGCTGGCGAAGTGGTTCGTGCCCGGCATCGCCGAAGAGGTCCAGTTCGCGATCACCCGCGGCCACGACCGGGCGCGGCATGCCGAAGCGACGCTGGCGCTGGCGACCGATCCGCTGGCCGACATGCGGGTGGCGTTCGAACGGGTGTCGCAGAAGCTCACTCCGAGCGTCGTGCATATCGACACGGCCTCCGTCGAGGCGACGCTGGTCTCCAACGACTTCCGCAGCCCGACGCCTCGCGTCGCGCCGGAATTCGAGGGGCAGGGCTCCGGCTTCGTCGTCAGCGAAGACGGCTATATCCTGACCAACGAACACGTGATTCACGGCTCGGGCACGATCGAGGTCGCCCTCAACGACGGTCGCCGCCTCGACGCCGTCGTCGTCGGTTCCGATCCGGAGACCGACCTGGCCCTGATCAAGGTCGAGGCGAAGGGACTCGTGCCCGTCGAATGGGGCGACAGCGAGGAACTCGACGTCGGCGCCCCGGTCTGGGCCGTGGGAAGTCCGTTCGGGCTCGATCACTCGATCACGTTCGGCATCCTGAGCGCGAAGAACCGCGCCGGCAAAGCGGGCTCGATCTATCGCGATTACCTGCAGACCGACGCCGCGGTGAATCCCGGCAACAGCGGCGGCCCGCTCGTCAACGTGCGGGGGGAAGTCGTCGGCGTGAACGCGGCGATCGTGGGGCAGGCCTACCAGGGGATCAGCTTCTCGATTCCCAGTTCCATCGCCGAAACGGTCACGCAACGGCTCAGGACCGAGGGTCGTTTCCGCCGCGGATGGCTCGGCATCACGATGCGCGACATGAGCGCCGACGAAGCGGCGGAGCGCGGCTTGCCGGCGCCCTTCGGCGCGGTCGTCACCGACGTTCGCGACTACCCCGGCGTTCCTTCGCCCGCCCGTCAGGCCGGCATGCGGGAAGGGGACGTGATCGTCGCCTGGAACGGCGCTCCGATCGAGAATCCGACCCGGCTGCAACTCGCTGTCGGTCAGACGCCGGTCGATTCGCAGGCCCAGGTCGACGTCCTGCGCGACGGCGCCACGGTCTCGCTGAAGATCTCCGTCGCTGAGCAGCCGATCCCGATCCAGTAGGATAGGATGGCTGAATGGCCATCATTCCTTATCTACTGAGTCTGCTCGTCGTCGTCGCCTCTTCGCTCGCGCTGACGAGCGTCAGCGTTGCGGAAAGCCGAGTGGTTCGCGTCGAAACGCGTGCCGAGTTGGATGCGGCGCTCCGGGAGGCGCAGCCGGGGACGACGATCCTGCTCGAGCCGAGAACCTACCGCGGCGGAATCATCCAGCGATCGCTCCGGGGAACGGAGGCCGATCCGATCGTCATCGGGTCAGCGGATCCCGAACGACCCGCGACGATCGAGGGGGGCCCGAGCGGGATCCATCTTTCGTCGCCGGAGCATGTCACGCTGCAGGATCTGGTCTTCACGGGCCAGGACTCGAACGGGCTCAACCTCGATGACGGCGGGTCGGCCGAACGTCCTGCGACGCAGATCACGCTGAAGAACCTCCGCGTCCACGACGTCGGACCGGAGGGGAATCGCGACGGCATCAAACTCTCCGGCCTGGTCGACTTCCGGATCGAGGGCTGCACCGTCGAGCGCTGGGGGAAGAGCGGGTCGGGCATCGACATGGTCGGCTGCTCGCGGGGCGTCGTCGAACGCTGCCGCTTCTCTCATCCGGGCGTGGGACAGGCGAACGGCGTGCAGACCAAGGGGGGCAGCCGGGACATCGTGATCCGCCGGTGCGACTTCCTGCACGCGGGCGGTCGGGCGATCAACGTCGGCGGCAGCACGGGCCTGGCCTACTTCCGCCCCGAGCCGCAGGGGTTCGAGGCGAAGGACATCACGGTCGAGGATTGCTCGTTCATCGGCGGCCAGGCTGCCATCGCGTTCGTCGGCGTCGACGGCGCGGTCGTGCGGCATTGCACGATCTACGCTCCCGAACGCTGGGCCGTCCGCATCCTGCAGGAGAACCAGGGCGAAGGCTTCGTCCCCTCTCGCAACGGGCGTCTGGAGCGGAACGTCATCGCGTTCCGGGCCGATCCTTACACGCCGAAGATTCGGGAGGGCGCCACGCTAAGCCACCAGGTCTCGAACTTCCGCGCCCTGAATTACGGCGAGAAGACGGCGCCGGAAACGTTCGCCTTCGTCGGCAACGTCTGGCAGTGCATCGATAACCCCGACTGGACGCGGCGGCTGGTCCGGTTGCCGCATCAGGACGAGCGGGAAGGACGCTACGACCTCTCGCTCGAATTCGAGGAGGTCCGCGACGGCATGATGCGAGCCGTCGACGCGGAGAAGCTGGGCGTCGGCGTGAGGGCCGAGGCGACCGCGGCGGAGCAGCGCTGAGGGTCGCTTCCTGTAGTGGCTCGTCTACCGTTCGACCTTAGGCATGTGTGCCATGCCCACATCGCCGAAGGCAGGGTGGGCATGTACAGGGCCGCCCGAACCTAACATGCCCACGCTGCTATCGCGACGTGGGCATGGCACCCAGAAGTCGAAGCCTGACGTCCAACGATCGACCGACCTGTAGGTCAGGCATCGCCTGACGGCGATCTTCGGAAGCTTCGCCTTGAGCGGGGCGGTGACCCGCGAAGCGGCCGCGGTTGGAAGCTATCGACGGGTAATCCGCGGTTCGTCAGGCAAGGCCTGACCTGCGAAAACGCAGTTCGACGGGCGTAGCGTGACGATCGAACTCGGGGGGTTTACACCCCCCGCTCAGCAAGGATCGAACGAACTACAGCAGCCGGGTGAGGCGCTCGGTGCTGAGCCACTTGCGATCGTTGTAATCGAAGTTGGCGTCGTTGCGGACCTTGTAGACGGTCGTCTTCTCGTCGACGGCGGTGATGATTTCGTCTTCGTCGTCGAACAGGATGTCGACGCCCATCTCTTTGCAGAGACTGGCCTTCTGCTCCATGGAGCTGGCGTAGACGACCCGGTCGTACTTGATCTTGTACCCCTCCAGAGCCTGCTCGGTCGAACCGCTCTTCGGAGCGCGGCCGCTGAGGATGACGATCTCGTGGCCCGCCGCGGAAAACGCGTGGGTCAACAGACAAAAGAAGACCGGCTGCTCCTCGATCGTGCCGTCGATGTCGAGCGCAATGATCATGGGCGATGGCTAACGGGTACGCGTATCGGACGAGGCGCGAACGGACCGGGACCTCCCGGGACGGAGAGACCCACGTCCGAATCGGGACTGTGCGGTAAAGCTCGCAAGTGTAGCAGGATTGCGAGACGCATCCTATGGAGGGGGCAGGATTCGCGGCGGTCCGCACAGACGGAACGCCCGCCCGGATCGCTCCCGGGAAACCCGGATCCGATCGGAAGCGAGTCTGCCGCGCCAGCGCCGGAAGCGCCGGCGCCTCGCGTCCGATTCGGCTTGCGACGGGTCGCGACGGTTCCTATCATCCGCCGCCCCAGTCCGGAACGACTGCTTGGGCGCCCGAGGCGCGATACGAGCGCGCCCGAGGCGCGACGGCAAGGAAGACCGTGCCCCCCGATCTGCACGTCCGCACGTCCGCTTTCTCCGCGGCGAACGAATCTCGTTCGCCGTTCGGCTGGAAGTGCGCGCGAAAACCAGGGCTTTTCCGGGTCGCAGTCGCGGCTCTGCTCCTCGGTTTCGTGGGCGTCGTCCGGGGCGAAATCTCCGAGACGGAGATTCCCCAGGCGCCGACCGAGTACGCCGTCTCGCTCCGGGCGGAGAGCGCCTCGCGGTGGAAGCAGGGCTCGTACGACGTCTGGCGCCTGCGCGGGAACTGCCGCATCGAGCAGGGCGCGGTGAAGTACGTCGCGAACGAGGCCCTGGTGAAGGTGCTGCGCGGCGACCAGGCCGAGGGCGAAGCCCACCTGCTGATCGTGGCCCTGGAAGGCGAGGTCGAGATCCTCTTCCCCGGCGGCCCGACGTCCGCCCCGGCAGCGTCAGAAAACGCGGATCCGTCGAAGCCGACGTACAACCGGCTGGTCGACAAACGCTGGGTCGGTCGGCTGCGGACCTATCAGGAGCCGGAATTCCAGGTCCTGCGGATGGAGGAGCCGCCGCCCGAGCGACCCGAGATCTACGCCCGGCTCGAGACCGAACTGAAAGAAGAGTACCAGGAGATTCAGCAGGCCCAGGCGCTCGATCCGCTGGTGCCGGCAGGCTCGGCGGGGACAACGCTGCCTCCCGGCGCGGCCGATCCCTTCGTTCCCGTGCCGATGCAGCAGGGCCCGGGCGCCGGACTGCGACGCTTGCGACTGGAACCGCGCAGCGAGAGCGGCAGCGTCCAGCTTTCCAGCGAACGGTCCGCGAACGGCCAGGAGCAGATCACCTTCATCCCCTCGGGCGTGCGCCTGACGATCGACGGAACGGCTTCGGAGCGGACCCCCTTCATCGGCGAACGGCTGATCGTCGAAGCGGATCGCGTCGTGATCTGGACGCGCGCCGACGACGCTTCGCCCGTGGGAGCGGTGGAATTCAGCGCCGATTCGCCGATCGAGTTCTACCTGGAAGGAAACGTCGTCTTCCGCGAGGGGGACCGGATCATCTACGCCGACCGGCTCTATTACGACGTCCGCTCACGCAAGGGCGCCGTCCTCGCGGCGGAGATGCTCACGCCGGCGCCCGGCTTCGAGGGCCTGGTACGGCTCAAGGCGGAAGTGCTGGAGCAGCTCGACGAGCAGCGAATCATCGCCCACAACGCGGCGATCACGTCGAGCCGGATCGGCTATCCGCGGTACTGGGTGCAGGGCGAAACGGTCGCCTTCACCGACATCGCGGCGCCCGTGGTCGATCCCGTCACCGGAGCCCCGATGGTCGACTCGGCGACCGGGGAGCCGCTGGTCGGACACCGATACGTCGCGGAGAGTCGCAACGACTTCGTCTACGTCGGCGGCGTGCCGGTCTTCTACTGGCCCGTCCTGCAGACGAACCTGGACGAGCCGACGTTCTACGTCGAATCGATCAAGATCGCGAACGACTCCGTCTTCGGCTTTCAGACGCAGCTCGAATTCAACGCCTGGCAACTGCTGGGCATCTCCGAGCCGCCGATCGACGCCGACTGGGACTTCTCGCTGGACGTGCTGTCGAAGCGCGGCGTCGGCGTCGGGACGGACTTCGAATACGAAGGCTTCGGCCTGCTCGGCTTCCCCGGTCCCTACTTCGGCAAGTGGGACCTGTGGGGCATCTACGACGTGGGCGAGGATAACCTCGGCCTGGATCGCCGGTCGCTCGAACCCGATACGGAACTTCGCGGGCGCGTTCGCGGTCAGCATCGCCACGACCTGGGCGGCGGCTTCGAACTGACCGGCGAAGTCGGGCTGCTCAGCGACGGCAACTTTCTGGAGCAGTACTACGAGCGGGAGTTCGACCAGGAGAAGGACGTCGTCAACCGCATCGAGCTGAAGCGCTACCTCGATACGTCGTCGTGGAGGATCGCCGCACAGATCCGCACGAGCGACTGGCTCACGCAGACCGACGAGCTGCCCCGGTTCGATCACTTCGTCATCGGCGAGTCGCTGCTGTTCGATCGCCTGACGTGGTACGGCCACACGCATGCGGGCTATTACCGGCTGCAGCCTGCCGGGCCGCCGTCGGAGAATCCGGAAGATCTGGCGACGTTCCAGCCGCTGGCCTGGGAGGTCGAGAACGAAGGCGTCCGGGCCGGCACGCGGCAGGAACTCGATCTGCCCCTCGACGTCGGTCCGTTCCGCTTCACGCCCTACGTGCTCGGCGACGCGACGTTCTACAGCAACGACTTCAACGACCAGGAGGCGACGCGGCTGCTCGGTCAGACCGGCATCCGCGGCAGCATCCCGTTCTGGACGGTCGACCGGAGCGTGCAGAGCGAACTGCTCAACCTGAACGGACTGTCGCACAAGATTCTGCTGGAGAGCGAGTTCCTGCTCGCCGACTCTTCGGAGGACTACGAAAACCTGCCTCTGTACGACGCGGTCGACGACGACACGCAGGAGTTCCTCCGTCGACGGTCGTTCTTCACCACATTTAACGGCGTGCCGGGCGGGAGCATCCCGTTCCAGTACGACGAGCGCTCGTACGCGTTCCGCTCCGGCGTGCAGAAGTACGTCTCGTCGCCGACGATGGACGTGGCGGACGACCTCGTGATCCTGCGTTCGGCGGTCCGACAACGCTGGCAGACGAAGCGCGGCTTCCCGGGACAGGAACAGATCGTCGACTGGATCACGTTCGACGTCGAAGGGACCTACTACGCCAATCCCGATCGGGACAACTTCGGCGAGGACTTCGGCCAGCTCAACTACGACTTCCGCTGGGCGCTGGGCGACCGGCTGACGATTCTCTCGGACGGCTACGCCGACACGTTCGAGCAGGGCCTCCGCACGGCGAGCCTCGGCGCCCAACTCACGCGGCCCGAGCAGGGCTCTCTGTTCGTCGGCATGCGTTCGATCGACGGACCGTTCGAGTCGTACGTGCTGTCCAGCTCGCTGTCCTATCGCATGAGCCAGAAGTGGATCGCGACCGCAGGCGCCGCCTACGACTTCGGACCGACGGGCAGCATCGGTCAGAACGTCGGCTTCACCCGGATCGGCGAATCGTTCCTGTTGCGGTTCGGCATCGACGCCGACGTCAGCCGCGGCAACGTCGGCTTCAGCCTCGCCATCGAGCCGCGGTTCCTTCCTCGCGGTCGTCTCGGCAACGTCGCCGGCGTGCAGATCCCCGCGCTGGGCGAACGGGGATTAGAGTAGGACGGAACGCAGCCGCGGCGACTGCCTGTAAGTCAGGCATCGCCTGACGGCTACTTCGTGCGGCTCTGTGTGCCATGCCCACATCTCCGAAGGAAGGGTGGGCATGCGAGGGGCCGGGCGAACCTTACATGCCCACCCTGCTGACGCGATGTGGGCATGGCACACATGCGCGAACAGCCCGGCTGCTTCGATCACGAAGGTTCAGCCGCCGCAAGCCGAGTTCTTCTAGCCGTCAGGCAATGCCTGACCTACTAGTCGACCAAGCCTTATTCGTCAGGCGTTGGGGTAGAGATGTTTGAGTTTGACGCGAGCGTCGTCCGTCGTGAAGCGCCAGGTCGCAGCCTGACGCAGGCGGTTGCGTTCGCGCTGCCAGACGGCCATCGCTTCGTCCATCTCGGCCGCGCTTTCGAAGCGTCGCCCGACGCACTGCCGCGTCAGGACGGAAAGCTCGAACTCGGCCATGTTGAGCCAGCTGCCGTTCTTGGGCGTGTAGACGATCCGCAGGCGCTGGGCCAGGCGATGCGCCCGCTCGGCGTCGAAGGCATGGTACAGGCTCGCGACGTCGTGCGTGTTGAGGTTGTCGCAGACCAGCGTGACGAGTTCGGCCCGGGGATAGTCCCGCTCGAGCAGCTCGGCGACTTCTTCGGCCCAGTCGACTCGCGTTCGACCGTCGCGACCGGAGACGCGACGCCAGCCGCCGACGGGATCGAAGAACAAGAAGATCGACCGCACGCCGCGGCGCTCGTAGTGATGGTCCTCGCGGCGGGGCTGGCCCGGCGTCATCGGCAGCGACGGCTCGACGTCGGCCAGGATCTGCTTGGCCGCCTCGTCCATGCAGATCAGCACGTGCTCGTCGTCGAACGATTCGGCGTAGACGTCGAGCAGCTTCTCCATGCGGGCGACGAAGCGGGCGAGATCCTTCTCCGGGATGCAGAAGCGCCGCGTCCGCCAGGGCTGCAGCCTGTTTTTTTGAGCGTCTGGCGAACCGTCTCTTCGGAGACCTTCGTCACGATCGACAGCCGCATCGCCTCGTCGGCCAGAAGCTGCATCGTCCAGGCCTTGCGTCCGCCGGGCGGCGTCGAGCAGGCCAGCAGAACGAGCTTCGCTTCGGAGCGACCGTCGAAGATCGGCTGGACGCCGGGAGCCGAGCGGGCCTTCCGTTCGATCGCCGCGGCGACGTTTCCTTCGCGGACGAAGGCTTGCCGAATCCGGCAGACCTGCCGCTCGGAGAGCCCCACGATCTCGGCGATCGTGCCGTCGGTGCGACGACCGTCGACGTGCTCGCGATCGGACAGGAGCAGGATCCTCGTCCGGCGAACTTTCGCCGCCGGCGAGTCCCCTTTGCGGACGAACGCCGCGAGCTCCGCCCGGGTCTCAGGCGTCAGACGAACTTCCAGCTTTTCGTTCGTTGCCGGCATCCCTGCCTCCGCGAAAATCGAAAACGATCCCTCGACTCCCTCCGCGAAATCAGGTTAACCTCCGCCTGACGAATAAAGCCAGGTCGACTACTACGGGTCCGTCTATCGTTAAATGCCAGCTTCTCCTCCGGGTGCCACTGGCTCCGCCAGTGCTTTTCCGGAGGCCGGATCGCTCGTGTTGGAAGACCTTTCAAGATGCAGCACTGGCGGAGCCAGTGGCACCCGGAACTCTTCGTTCAACATGATGTCGAACGATCGTCCTACCACTACCGAAGCGAAGCGTTGAGCGACCAGCCGCCTGCACCATTCCATCGTCAACCTCGGGACCTGCGTCGCAAGTTCGCCGACGCGTTCCGCGGCATCGCAGTCGGCATGCGGGGGCAGAGCAGCTTCGCGTTTCATGCCGTCGCCGCGATCGTCGTCGTGACCGCGGGCGCGCTGCTCCGGTGCGAACGCTGGGAGTGGGTCGCGCTGGCCGCGGCGATCGGCCTGGTCTTCGTCGCCGAACTCTTCAATTCCGCGTTGGAGCGCCTCGCCCGGGCGATCACGCTCGAAGAGGACGACCGCATCCGCGACTCGCTCGACATGGCCGCCGGCGCCGTGCTGCTCGCCAGCCTGGTCGCCGCCGCGATGGGCGCGATCGTGTTCGTGCCGAAGCTGGTTGCGCTGCTCTGGCAGATCGGATGAGGCTCGGTTCGGCGGCGGAAGGACCTTCGTAGACGCTTGATCAAGATCTCGCGAACCGGCCGAACGAAGCCGGTTTTTTCTGCCTGGAGGGCGAAACGCGATCCTATAATGTCGGACGTGCTTGCGGCCGACCGGGCGGGTCGTCGCGAGTTCCGTCGCGGTCGGCATGATCCGCCTACCGCCTCCCGCGCAGCATGGACCGCTGTCCGACACTTGCCCTGCCTGACCCGCGATCGAGTCGTTTCGACCGGCGAACCCGTACCGGGTCGCCTGACGCGCATCCGCAGGGGCGAGGCTCGCCTCCAGGATCTGACCGACGTGACCACCGCTTCGCGCGGCTTCGCAGGCGACTCCGACGCCTGGCTCCGCCGTTCTGACGATTCCGCCTCCGGCGCTTCTTCCGATAGGACGTCGCTCGCCGTCGCGGTCGACGATCCCGCGTGGGACGATGTGCAGACCGAGTTCGACCGCCGCGTCGCAGCGCTCTGTGCGGACGGCGCGGGGGATCTGCGCTTCCGGCTGGCCGACTTCGCCGAACCCGGCGGCGAGCGCCCGATCGAGGGCGAAGCCGAATCGCTCGCTTGCGTCCTGCAGCAGGCCGGTCCCATGCCGGCCGAAATCGCGGAGGAATGCGTTCGGGAAACGCTCGCCGCGCTGCGTGCGGCGCATGACCGGCGCTGGAGTCACGGGCGGCTCTCGCTCGAAGACGTGCAACTCGACGAGTTCGGCGTCGTACGGCTGACCGGCGTCGGACGGCTGCAGCGCGAAACGTCGCTGCGATGGAGCGAGGCGGACGACCCCGGCGCTTTCGACGATCGCAGCGACCGGCTGTGGGACGAAACCTTTCTGATCGGAGCCGCGGAAGACTTTCGCCGACTCGAGCCGCAGGTGATCGGCCCGCTCGTACACGCCATCGTCGGCGAACGCGGTCCGTGGACGGAGCGGCTCGCCCGCTGTCTCGACGGGCTGGACGGAACGATCGGGTCGCTCGACGACGTCGAACATGCCTGGCGGTCGATCGATCTCTGCTTCGATCCGCACGCAGCGCTCGATCCTTCCGCGCTTGTCGCCGCATGCGAGGCGAAGGAGCCGGAAGCGGCAGCGACCGCCGTCATTCCAGCCTCCGTTGAAACTCCGGCCGAAGCGCCTCCGGTCGAAGCCGCTTTACCTGTCGCAGGCGCTTTACCTGTCGCAGGCGCTTCGCGGGTCGTGCTGTTCTGGGTCTGCGTCGTCGGCGGATTCGCCGCGATGGCCGGCATGCTCGCGACCGTCATCGTCGGGCGGTGACGCGGAAGTTGGGTGGCGCCGGTTGGCTCAACCGGCGCGGGCGCAGCCCGTGGGAGGCCTCGGGTCGAAGCAAGTCCCTGGTCGCCGCTTCGATTCCGGAAGCTGTGTAAAATGGACAGCCGCGTTAAACTGCGACGCGCGCTTCTAGGGCCTCCGATCCGCTGCGCGGACGCTGCTTGAGACAACCGGCGCCACCCCATCCGTTCTCCCTTGGCTTCGCTCCCCTCCGTGCTGCTGCTGATCGATAACTACGACAGCTTCGTCCATAACCTGGCGAGGTACTTCGTCTGCCTGGGGCAGGAGGTCCGCACGGTTCGGCACGACGCGTTCGCTCTGGAAGAGATCGCCGCCGATCCTCCCGGGGCGATCGTCATTTCCCCTGGTCCGAAGGCGCCGCGCGACGCGGGACTTTCGATCGCGACGATCCAGCGCTTCGCGGGCAGCATTCCGATCCTGGGCGTCTGCCTGGGCCATCAGGCCATCGTCGAAGCGTTCGGCGGCCGCACGATAAGGGCGCCCGCTCCCGTCCACGGCATGACCAGCCGCGTGCGGCACTTCGGCACGCATCTCTATCGCGGGCTGCCCGATCCGCTGGAGGTCTGCCGGTACCATTCGCTCGTCGCCGACCGCAGGCGGCTTCCCGCGCGGCTCGTCGTCGACGGTCAAACCGACGACGGCATCGTGATGTCGGTCCGCCATCGCGAGCTTCCGGTGTTCGGCGTGCAGTACCATCCCGAGTCGGCGCTGACGCCGCACGGCGCCGCGCTGCTCGCCAACTTTCTGCGCGAGGCAGGGCTCACCGCTTCCGACGCAGGCCAGGTTCCGCCAGGCGTGCCGAGTCTTATATGAGCGAAGCCTCGTTCGACGACGCGCCGATCTGCGAAGGGATCGTCACCACCCAAGGCGAAAGCTGGGAGTCTTCGCCCTACCACGTCGCTCCGATGGGTCCGCGCGTGATCGGCGACTACGAGGAGTTGCTGCTCCGTCCGTTCCGTTCGTCGAAAACCTACTGCAACCTGATCGAGCACGGTCGCGGCGCCTTCCACGTGACGGACGACGTCGATCTCATCGCGCGGGCGGCGGTCGGGCGCCTGAACCCGCTTCCCCCGGCGACGCGGCTCGAAATCGATCGTGCGGACGGATACTCCTGCGACGTCTTCTACCTGGCGGACTGCTGCCGGCGCTTCGCGTTCGAGGTCGTCGAGCTGGACGACTCGGCGGAGCGAACGCGGATCCGCTGCCGGGTCGTGCATCGCGAGGAGGTGCGTCCCTTCTTCGGCTTCTGCCGGGCGCAGTTCGCCTGCCTGGAACTGGCGATCCTGGCCACCCGGCGGCATCTCTATTCGCCGGAAGTTCTGGCCGATGAGATCGTCCGGCTGGAGACGATTCTCGACAAGACCGCGGGGGCGAAAGAGCGAGCGACCTTCGCGATGTTGCAGCAGGCTCTTCAAGAAGCCGCTTCCCCGCACGAATGACGGGCGCCGTCGGTCGCTTCGACGCCGATCCGTTCTTCCGAGTCGGATCGAAAGCCGAACGATCGACAGGTCGGTTCGGCTCCCGAAACGCGAAGTCGTCCGATCTGAAGCCGCCCGCCGGTCACGCTCCGGCCGTGAGGAACTCTTCGACGCTCCGACATTCAGGAACTCGTATGACGCCAGGACGCATCGTCTCGCTCGGTACCGGACTGGTCGGACTTCTCGCGGTCGGACTCTCTCTGTTGCCGATCGGACTGGGCATTCTCGGCCTACTCGGCGTCGTCGCCGATGTCAGCTACGCGGAGAATCGTCAGATCGGGTTCGGGTTCTTGGCCTTCGGGCTGATTCCCTTCCTGGTCGGCGCCTTGCTGCTCGTCGCCGGAGCCGTCGGCTTCTTTCTGTTCGGACGCAGAAAGGAGATCCCGGATTCTCCGAACGTCGCGTCTGACCCAGTCCCGGGCTCCCCTCGACGAGGCGGGCGTAACGCGAACGGATCGTAGTTCCGCGAATCCCGACGGTCCGTTCGAACTATCCAGGGCCGAAGCCTCGCTCCTGCTCAGTAAAGCCGGCCGCCGAGCGGCACGTCGCGATGCGGCGAGATGAGAACGGCTTCGCCCCGTTCGTCGGGCAGGCCGAGGGTCAGGCATTCGGAGCGATGCTTGCCGATCTGCCGGGGCGGGAAGTTGACGACGCATAGAACCTGCCTGCCGACCAGCTCCGGCCCCTCGTAATTCGCCGCCAGCCGGGCGAGCGACTTCTTTCGCCCCAGTTCCGGGCCGAAGTCGACGATCAGCACGTGCGTCGAGTACGTTCCTTCCGGAAACGGCGTCGCCTCGACGATCTCGCCCACGCGGATGTCGAGCTTTTCGAAGTCTTCCATCGACGCGGTCGTCATCGCCGTCCTTCGTCAGTCGACGTACTCGAACAGATCGTGCGTTGCGGTTTGCGAGCGGCGATTAATTCAGGGTGGCGCCGGTTGTCTCAACCGGCGCGGACGCAGCCCGTCGGAGGCCTCGGAGCGAACTCGGCGCAAGCTCGCCGGCCAACTTCGAAAACACTCTTCGACGAACCCGGCTGCGAGGATTCCGACTCGCCCCTGAGGCCTCCGATCCGCTGCGCGGACGCTGGTTGAGACAACCAGCGCCACCCACTCGCCGACGATTCCCGGATCCGTTCGGCGAACTTTCATGCCGTTCGCGAACCGCAAGGTGCGCTCCTCGAACGTGGGTAGCCGATCGGGGGCTCGACAGGGGCGAGCGAAGATCGTTTCATGGCAGTATGACACGCAACCGAACGATTTCGACGGCCTTGGCGACGCTCTGGTTCGCGACGTGCGCTCTCGGAAGATTGGCCGCCGACGACGTTCCCTTCCCGCAGCCGGGGACCGTGAAGGGCCTGCAGGTGCAGATGACCGACGACGCGCTTGCGCTGGGCATCCGGCATGCGGCGATCAACGTCAGCCTCGGGGCGCTGATGAAACCGGACGGCGGCGAGGGAAGCGTCGCGTTCGAATCGGACGGGCGAACATGGACGTTCGACGCACGTTACTCGGCGGCGCTCGATCGCCAGATCAAGCCGCTCAGCGACGCGGGCGTCGTGGTCTACCTGATCCTGCTCGCCTATCCGACCGGCGACCCCGCACGCGACGCGCTGCTGCTGCATCCCGATGCGCCGCAGGATCGCTCCTTCACCATCGCCGGCTTCAACACGAAGACCGACGAGGGCCGGGCGTTCTATCGCGCCGCGATCAGCTTCCTGGCCGAACGCTACGGCCGGGCCGATTCGGAGCATGGCCGGGTCTGGGGCTGGATCGTCGGCAACGAAATCAATTCGCAAGGGCAGTGGTACGCGCTCGGGAAGAAGTCGGTCGAAATCGCGGCAGGCGAGTACGAGCAGGCGGTTCGGCTGACGCGCGACGCCGTGCAGGCCGTCACGCCGAATGCGAGGGTGTACGTTTCGCTCGATCATTGCTGGAACGCCAGCGCGCCCGGTCTCGACGAGCAGGTCGCCTATCCGGGGAAGGCGTTCCTGGAAGCCTTCGCCCGGGTCGCGAAGGAGCGGGGCGACTTCGACTGGCATGTCGCGTATCACCCCTATCCCGACGACCTCGGCAATCCTCGAACGTGGCTCGATCGGCAGGCCTGGTCGACCGACGATTCGCCGCACGTGACGTTCACAAACCTGGAGGTTCTCGGTCGGGTCCTCGACCAGCCGGAGTTGCAGTTCGCCGGGGAGCGCCGTCGGGTCATCCTCAGCGAGCAGGGCATTCATTGCCTCGACTCGCCGGAGGGCGACCGGCTTCAGGCGGCAGGCTTCGTCTACGCCTGGAACCGCGTCGCCGAGCAGCCCTGGATCGACGCGCTCATCTGGCATCGCCACGTCGATCATGCGCACGAGGGCGGCCTGCGTCTCGGCCTGTACGAGAACGAGCCCGGCACGATCGCCACGCCCGGCCGCAAGCGGCTGATCTACGACCTGTTCCAGGCAGCGGGAACGGACGACTGGGAAGCGAAGAGCGCGTTCGCGAAGGAAGCGTTCGCGACGCCTTGAGCTCGGACCGCGCCTTTCCGCCGTGTGCCATGACTGGCTAGCCCAGCCGTGCAGGAAGCGGGTACTGGGTCATCCACACGGGGGCACTCTCGAAGGCACGTCCCCACGGTTTCGACTGGATCGTCCGCACGAGACGCGCACGG
Organism: Lignipirellula cremea; assembly: GCF_056501455.1. NCBI lineage: Bacteria > Pseudomonadati > Planctomycetota > Planctomycetia > Pirellulales > Pirellulaceae > Lignipirellula > Lignipirellula cremea. The sequence continues at coordinate 299,044 of NZ_CM151415.1, read as the reverse complement.
CTGGACAAGCCAGCCATGGCACGCAAGGACCGCTTGCCCGATCACGACGACCTAACGCAGATCGAACGGATCGATCTCCGTCGGCGACGGCTGCGGCACAGGCGACTGCTTCGCGGCCGCCGGAGCGGGCGCTGATCCCGCCCCTCCGCCGTCATCGGTCAGCGTGAACTCGGTAATCTCGAAGATCGTGTTCCACGTCGCGAGAATGAGGCAGTTCTCGTTCGGGACGACGTAGCGGTCCTGCAGGCTCAGGCGGGCGGGATCTCCGGTCCAGTCGAAGACCGTCTGCCCGTTCGCCGTCAGCTTCGCCGAGTTCGCCCGCACCTGCACGATAAGCTCGACCGGCACGTCCTTGGGAAGCAGGGCGCCGGCATGCGTCGTTTCGTTGGCCTCGTTCGTCTGGCCGTCGATGAGCGAGAGCCCCGTCTTCGTCCCCTCGTAGCCGTCGATGGCCACGAGCGCCTGCTTCCCTCCCACGACCACGCCGATGCCGAGCATGTCGTCGCCCGCCAGCCGGATCGCCTTCATGCGAAGCGTATAGTTCGCCGGCGGCGTGACCGGGACCTGCACCCGGGCATAGGTCTCCCCGTTCATCTGCAGCGACCTGCCGTTTCGCCACCAGATGCCGCGGACCGAGTCGAGCGTCGGGTCGAGCGTCGCGAGCAATTCGATCGTCTTCCCCTGGCGGACGACCGGCGCCTCGCCGCGTCGACGGGGAGAGACCGGCGGCAGCGGAGTCTCGCCCGGCCAGGGACGATAGCCGCGGACGATGCCCATGATGTCGGAGGCCAGCGGGAACGTCGCGCGGTGGACGATCTGGCCGACGGGACGGACGTTCTGATGCAGCACGACCAGCGCGTCGGGCCGGACCTCCTCGAGGACGACCGTGTGATGGGGCATGGTCCAGCGCTGGTTGCCTGCGTCGATCCGGACGTTCTCCATCTGCAGGATGTCGCCCGGCAGGTAAGGCTCGCTCGGGTCGAGTTCCCGTCCCCAGAGATAGACGCCCGAACGTTCCGCGCCTGCGGCCTCCAGCGCCATCGCGGCCAGGTCGGGCGAGTCGCCGTCGCCGACGCGCTGGTTGTAGTTCTCCTTGCAGAACTGCAGAACCTTCAGATTCAGCGGCGGCGCGTTGCCCGCCAGGTCGAAGCTCTCCGCCGGCAGGTCGATCGTCGTCTCGCCCAGCTTCTTGCTACCCTGCGTCGGCCAGAGCGTGAACTTCGCCCTCGGCTTGTTGCGGAACAGGGCGACCTCGACGGCGACCAGCACCTCGCACCCCGCCTCCTTCGCGAGCCGCGCGTCGGCGACGGAGAAGGCGGCGTTCTTCTGCGACAGGGCCGCCGTCGCGGGATGCGAACACGACCGAATCGCGTCGACGCTCCCCTTCCGCAGCGCGGCGGTCAGTTCGGCCGCGAGCGCCTCGTGATAGGGCCACAGCGGAGGCGTGCGGTTGACGTACCGCGCCGCCACGACCGCCGGCTTGTCGCCGATCAACACGCCCAGTTCGCTGGCCGCCTGCTGCGCGACCGGCTCGATGCGCGTGAACTCTCCCCACGCGACTGCGTCGAACGCCGACGGACCGAACAGGAGGAAGCAGAACAACGAGACGGCTGCGAGATGAGTGCGCTTCATGGGCCGCACTATACGGATCGCCAGCAGCGAGTTCAATCGAAAATCGCAGCTTCGTCGGGCGCCTTCCGCTTACGCGACCAGGTCAAGCCCCGCGGGCGAACCCTGGCGGTTCTGGAGGACGTTCAGAATGCCTTGCCAGCTCTGGTAGCCCGACTTCGGATCGGACGCCCGGCCCGACTGCTCGATGTACGAGATCGCGTCCCGGGCGCCGGCGAGATAGTCGTGCGGCTGGTCGCGGAAGGTATCCCGTTCGGCGGCGGAGAGGGGGACGAACTCGCCCGAGGCGCCCTGACGGCCGAGCGGCACGCCCATGTTCTGCAGCATGAAGAGCTGCGTCAGATCGACCTCGCCGGCGCGAAACAGCTTCGTCGCCGTGTCGTGCATCTCCCGCGGCGTCATGTCGCTGAAGTCGTAGCTACCGAAGCCGCCGGCCGGCGCCTGCTCTCCCGACGCTCCGGAGGAGGCGATCGCCGGATCGGCAGCCATCGTCGTCGACCGCCGCATGGCGTAGGCGATCTGCAATCCGTTCGTCCCTGCATCGACTTTCAAAGCGACACCTGCTGCGACTTCAGCGAAGTAATCTCCCAGCGACCGTTCCACCCCCTATCGGCAGCAGCAGGCGGCGACTTCAGCGGTAGAATCGGGCCTCTCTTCCGCCGTCGACTCCGCAGCGCCTGACGGGAACGAACGATGCGTCACTGGAGTCTTTCGCCGGTCGTCCGAGCCTGCGCCTGGACGCTGCTCGCGTCGGGCGTCGTCGCGGGAACGCTCTCTGCCGAAGAGCAGGGCGGGGCGGACGCTCGCGCCGTCGCGATCGAGAAGCTTACGAAGCTCGCCGACGACTACGGCGTGACGATGGTCGACGAGGCGCCGCGGTTTCCGGTTCCGCTCGTCGACGGGCAGATCCGCGGCAGGACGGCGGATCGAGAAAAGCTGACGGCGTACGTGACGCTCTTCGCCGAGGAGTTCGCCCGGTACCCTGTCGAGTTCGTGAAACGGGCGGAGGTGCGGCGGATCGTCTTCTGCGAGGCGCTGGCGTGGGACGACCAGTTGCGGGCGGCGCTGCCCGACTTCGCCAACGACACGCTCTACCTGGACGTGACGCGCGGCATCGAACGGGAAGGGTACCAGCGGCGGGTCCTGCACCATGAGTTCTTTCACATGGTGGACGACGTCGACGACGGCCTGCTCTATCGCGACGATCGCTGGTCGGCGGCCAACCCCGAAGGCTTTCGCTACGGCGCCGGCGGCCACACCGCCCAGACGACCGCCGGCACGGGCCACCTTTCCGACAAGTATCCCGGCTTCCTCAATCACTACTCGACGACCGGCGTTGAGGAGGACAAAGCCGAGATCTTCGCCTACCTCTTCGTCGACCCCGCCGAACTATCCCGCCGCGCCTCCACCGACGCCGTGCTGCGTGCGAAGGTCGAACTGATGAAGCGGCTGCTGGAAGAGTTCTGTCCGGAGGCAGCAGCGGCAGCGCTTGGGAACCGCGGGACGGAGCCTTGATTCGTCAGCTATGGCAGCGAGTTATGCAGGAGGCGGGTCAACGACCGGTCTCACGAAGCTGATTCCGCCAGTCTCTTCGGATTCGCATTCCGCGCTGGATCCAACCGACGATCACGAGAATCAGCGCCAGTCCGCCCAGCGCCCAGATCGGTATCAGGATGCCCAGCTCCAACGATGTGAGTTCGTCGTCCTGCATCTGCGGAAAGAAGATCGTGACGGTCGCTTTAACGATCAATGCACAAGCGACGACCGCCTGCACGAGCCAGACGCCGGCTGTGAGCAGGCGGGGCCAGGGATAGCTCTTCGCGAACGCCCGACGACGAAGCTCCTGGTCGATCTCCTGCTTCCCTCGCCGATCGAGAACTTCCGGATCGCCGAGAAAGGCTGCGACGGAGATCGCCTTGTTCGCGGCGCCCAGCGGGCAGATGAGCCAGTCGCCCGGCAGCCTTCCGCCACGGGCCTCCTCCAGCGCCTGCTCCCGCGTGAGCTTACCCTTCCAGAACCAGCCGCCCGGGCGTTTGATCGCGTAGTGTTCGTCCATAGCGCGTTAGCGACTTTCTCGAGCAAAGGCCATTCCATAAAAGACACAGTTCCTTACATTCAGTGGCTCAATGACCCAACCGACGAAACTGACGTCGCGGTTGAACTACCCGACAGAATAAATAGCCGGTCAAATACCGAGACGACCATGGCCGTAGAAGTGATCGAACTGAAGAATGCTCGACAATTCCTGAACTTCCTTCGGAAGTCAAGTGTCGTGTGGACGCGGCCTGAATCGTGGGAATGTCACTGGGTATTTAGGGGCCAGACCTGCTCATGCTGGGACCTCTGCCCTTCTGCATTCCGTGATAAGGTCTTGAGGTCCGCCCTTTTCAAATTCGCCTCCGTTCTGCACGAGGGAGGCGATATTCGACAAGACCTGGAACAGGTGTCCTCGTGCCCCGCCGACAGAGATCCCGTGGAACACGTCGCGCGACTCATGCGTCTAGCCAACCAGCAGCTGTACGAGTATCGAGGCGTGGCCGCCTTTAAGGCGACAGCTGACCGTTTGGGCGTTCGCGTCCCGAACAGAGAGGTAAACCTTCCTCCGATTCGCCAGATGCTGCAGGGATTCGAGGTTCATGCAGTGCACGCGATGGCGCAGCACCACGGAGTAGCGACGAGACTCCTCGACTGGACAGAAAACCCGCTCTTCGCCGCCTTCTTCGCCGCCAACGTCTCAAACGAGCCGTCCAAACTCTGCCCCTGCGGAAACCCTCAGATCAGCGTCTGGGCTCTGAACCGCTACGACCTCGCGAAAGCCCCGCATTGGAAGGTTCTGACGGTTCCTCGGCACGATATCGAATTCCTTCACGCTCAGAGCGGTTTATTTACGTATCGCGAGTCGGTCGAGGATTATTTCCTGAGAATGGGGCAGTGGCCACGAATGGAAGACGAAGTAGTCGGGCTCAAGAAGATGAATCTGGAACGCTCGCAATGCCTCGAACTCATGCGTCTCCTCTGGATCGAGGACGTGACGCTCGCGCACCTCATGCCTACGCTGGACAATATCAAGAACTCGCTTCACAACGTCTGGGACGCGTTGGCTCAGCGGGATGAAGATTTAGAGGAAGCTCAAGCGCGCGGAGACTTGACGTCGGTGGAGGACGCAGAACGCTTCTTCCGCGGGGACGGCTGACTGCGAGTATGAATGGTCGCGGGCTATGAGGCTTCGACAGTTGTGAATAGCCTAAGCCCTAACTCCGTTCCTCACGTTCTCCGGCGTCTTCCCCGTGAGCATATCCGCCACCTGTCGCGACGATCGCGTGCGGAGGGCGATGAGGGACTCGACGCTGACGAACGCGGCGTGGGGGGCGACGAGGACGCGGGGGTCGTTGTAGGGGGGAATCGTGAGGTCGGGCGGCTCGGGGTCCTGCACGTCGAGCGCGGCGCCGGCGAGGGAGTCGGAGGCCAGGGCGGCGGCGAGCGCCGCGTGATCGATGACGCCGCCCCGGGCCGTGTTGATCAGGTAGGCGGTGGGCTTCATCAGCGCGAGGGTGCGGGCGTTGATGAGATGCTTCGTCTCGGGCGTCAGCGGGACGTGCAGCGAGACGTAGTCGCTGCGGGAGAGCAGCTCGTCGAGAGAGACGAACTCCACGCCCGGCGCTGACTTGGGCGAACGGGACCAGGCGAGGATCTGCACGCCCAGGCCGCGGGCCTTCTCGGCTAGCTTGCTGCCGATGGCGCCGTAGCCGACGATGCCGAGGGTCTGCCCCTCGATGCGGCGGAGGGTCGGCCCGGCCTGCAGGTCGTATTCGCCCTGCATGGTCTGCCAGTGGTAGAAGGCGATCTTGCGCGCGAGGGAGAGCATCTGCGCCAGGGCGTGCTCGGCCACCTCGATGACGCAGTAGTCGGGGACGTTGGTGACGGGGATGCCCCGTTCGGTGCAGTAGGCCATATCGACGTTGTCGAGGCCGACGCCGATCCGCGAGCAGATCTTCAGCCCGTCGCCAGCCGCGGCGATGACTTCCCTGGGCACGCTGGCCCAGTTGAAGAGGATGGCGTCGCATCCCTTCGCCAGCTCCGCCAGCTCGGCGGTCGTGCGGTCGTTCTTCCCTTTGCCGGCGACGATCAGCTCGGCGTCGATCTCGTGCATGATCGCCCGTTCGATGTCGAGGTCGGGCCAGGCGTAGTCGGTCAGCAGCACGCGGAAGCGAGGCATGGGGAAGTAAGGAGAAGAGTAGAAAGCAGTAAGGAGAGAACTCGAACGGCGAGCGGAGGGCGTGAGCCCTCCGAGTCTTCGGCGCGACAGAAATCGCACGCGACGGTTCGTATCCTAAACGGTTCGTCGGCGGAGGCTGCCGGGCGCGCACGAAAAAAGCCGCTCGCGTCCGGCGCGAGCGGCTTTCGCCTCTGGGAGTGTCAGAAGTTCGAGGCTCTCAGATCGAAGCGACCTTAGAAGGTGAAGATCGCGTCGACGCCGTAGCAGAAGATCGAGTTGCTGGTCCCGGCGCCGCCCGCAGCGGTGGGATAAGCCGGTCCGCCGCCGTGATTTTCGGTCCAGTCCCAGCGGGCTTCCGGACGGATGGTCACGTTGGTGTGGGGGGTCCAGTTCAGGCCCGCGGTGATGGCCTGGTACTCGTTCTCGCCGTTGCCGATGCGGCTGCGACCGGAGTCGCGGGCGTCATCGTAGAACCACTCGTAACGAACGCCGGCCTTCCAGCAATCGTTGATCGTGTAGAAGAGGTACTGGTTAGCGCCGTACCACGTGTTGGTGCTTCCCGGACCGGCGTTGGTGCCGCCCGTGTTGCTGCCGAAGTCGCTCTGAGCGACGTACTGCCACTTGTCGCCGAGGTCGACGATGATCACGATCGACTGAACCCAGATGTCGCCGGAGTTGGCCGCGAAGGGCGTGCCGCCGAGGTTCGATCCGGTGCCGTCGCCGAAGTAACCGAAGTTCGTCGTGTAGGTCGCGGTGACGTTCTCGATTCCGGAGTAGCTCACGCCGCCCAGGAAGGTCGAAGCGTCGGCGTAGTTGTTGTAGCCGCTGTCCCAGCCGAACGTGTAACCGCCCCAGAACGTGAAGTTCTCGGCGCCGGTGTATTCAGCCAGGGCGCCGGTGTGGGTGAACGGTTCGCCGTAGTTCATCGTGTAGGCGTGGCTGTAGAAGAAGTTGCCGGTCGCCTGAACGACTTCGTAGCCCATGATCGTGAAGAACTTACCGACCTTCACGTTCAGGTCGCCGTAGCCGACCTGGCCGTAAGCCTGCGGAATCGCCGAGCCGTAGCCGTAGGCGCTCGACTGCCACGTGTAGTCCCACGAGGCGTCGCCGAAGGCGGCGGTGTCCGCGGCGTCGATACCGTAGAGGTAGTCGGCGTGCATGCCCCAGCCGAAACCGTCGTCGGTGTTCAGCTCGCGATCGAGGTACACCCAGCCCTGGTGCAGGTTGAGCTGCCCCGCGGTCTGGTTGAACGCGATCGGGCCGTTACCGCCCGGACCGACCGTGTTGGAAGCGTTGGCGTAGATACCGGCCTGGAGCCAGCCGCCGACCTTCCAACCGTTGCAGGACCGTTCCATCAGTTCCCAAGCTTCGCAGTCCGGGTTGCAGGCAGGCCCGCAACCGTCGCCGCGACAGGCTCCGCCGCCGAAGAGGCCGATGCCTCCGCAGTCGCCGAAGAGTCCGCAGCCGCCGGCTCCGCAGCCGCCGCCGTAGCCCGAGCAGCTATTGGGATCCGCGCAGCAGCTCGGATCTTCGCAGCACGTCGGACCCGCCCCGCAGGACGGAGCCATGACGTCGCCGCCCCAGTAAGCGACGGGGGCGACCGGGCCCCCATAGTACGCCTGCTGGGCGCTCGCAACGGAGCCCCCCAGCGCGACGGCGGCGGTCGCCATACAGCAACCCGCCAGCAGGTTCGAGAGTCTCATGCCTCTGCACTCCTTGCACGTGCCGAAGAAAATTTCTGTCGTACGGAGGGATGACCGGGCGAACGACCCTCGCTCCACGATGGAGCGACCGCCGGACGCCGTTCCCCCAGTCTTCACCCGACGAAGCCGACTGCGACTTCCCGCTGGTTCGCCGCGTTGTCTATGGATGACCTTCAGAAGGCCAGCCGAGAGATCGCGGGAACTGCGGATCGCCGATCCGTCCGCTTCCGCACGGTACCGATCCGTCCTTGGAACGCCCGCCTGCGAGAGCACGCGAACGTATTCAGCGATATTCTTCGGTCCCTGCTACCGGGAAAATCCATGCTCCCGTGCCACCCCGGCAAGGACACCCCATACCTCCCAGTGTGATACAGGCGATAATCGGCGGTCATCTGATCGGCGCGAGGCTCAAGTTCCTCCCCTTAGGAAGGTCTGGATTCAGCGCCGCCAGAAGAAACTCTTCTGCCCGCGGCGCCGATTCTGGGGTGTAGACTTGGAGACTTCGCCGCCTGGCGCTCGTCCTTTTCGACGAGAGGCTGGGAATTCTGCGAGGCTTGGGCACGCGGATTGCCAGTAGACGCTCCGCCCGAGGCAGGCCCGCCTCCATCATCCCCTCGACTTTCGACAGGAGCCGACACTATGCGCTTCGCTCTTTCGTTCTTCGCCGTTCTGATCGCCGTCGTCGCGATCTTCGCCTCCGCTCCGACCTCGGCGTTCGGTCGGAACCCGACGAATCTGTCGCCGCAGGAGATCAAGTCGATGCCGATCACCGAGCGTCCCAATCGCCCGGGACACGTCTACGGCAACACCGTGCGGTTCTTCCACCACATCGGTCGCGGACGGTAAGCGCCGTTCAGACAACGGCTTAGATCGCTCGCCGTATAGCCGCGAGCGATGGAGGAAGCGGGGCGCTACCCCCTCCTCAGGCGAGCGGCTCGCCCGAAATGGCGACGCCGTTCCATTCCAGGCCCGCCATCAGGCAGTTGATGCCCGAACCGATGCCCAGCAAGGCGCATCGGGTTCCCGCCGGCGCCGGCGAAGCCTGCATCCCCAGCGCGAGCGCCGTCGGCAGCGCGGCCGAACCCGTGTTTCCCAGGCGATCGAACGTCAGATAGTCGTTCGCTTCGGGGAGCCGAAGTCGCTCCAGCAGAGCCCTTCGATGCGCGACGCCGACCTGGTGGCAGAAGCTGCGCTGGATGTCGTCGCGACTCCACTCGGCTTCGACCAGAAAGCGCTCGAAGTTGCGGCCCGCCGTTTCCACGCCCTCCGTCAGCAGGGCTTCGGAATCGGTCATCATCAGCGGGTGCATGCCGTCAGCCGCGGCTTCGTCCCGACCGCTCTGACAGAGATCGTGAAAGCGGCTTCGAACGTGCGCTGACGCGGCCACCAGTCGCGTGCCGCTGCGGCTCACGTCGCGCCTCACAAGCAGGATCGCCGCGCTAGCCGATCCGATCGTCAAAGACGCCACGGCGGACTTGATCGACTTGCGATCGAGGGTCTGGTTCGCGTTCAACCAGTCGATGGTCGTTTCGAGCAGCGCGCGGGAACTTTCGCTGCCGACGACGAGGCCGGAGTCGATCATCCCGAGCTCGATCATCTGCGCGACCTGCACCATGCCGTTCAGCAAACCGAGGCAGGCGTTCGAGAGGTCGTAGATAACGCACTCCTCGCCTAGCCCCAGTTCGTGATGAACGCGACAGGCCGTGGCCGGTTCCAGGTGATCCCGGCAGACGGAGCCATGCACCAGCGCCCCGACCCGTGACGGATCCCAGTCTGCCGCTTCGAGCGCTCGACGACCGCTGCGGATGCTGATGTCGCCGGGCAGTTCGTCCGTCTGCCAGACCCGCCGCTCACGGATCCCGGTCATCAGTTCCAGGCGACCTTCGGGCAGGCGCAGACGCTCGTAAAGCGGCGCGAGCCGGCGCTCGATCTCCGCCGAGGTCCAGATCTCCTGGGGGAGCGAGTAGCCGATCGACTCGATACAGGCGTGCGCGAATCGCATGCGTCAGCGGAGGTTCTGCTTCAAGGTGCCATCGTCAGCGCCCGACGTCGTCCGCCGATCCGCGTGCTCATTCTACGCATGCGATGAGCCGCTGGTCTCTGCTGACGTCCTGGAGAAACCGACCGGGCCTGCTGCGCAAGACAGGAAAGCCATCACGACTGCACAAGCGACGACGCGTCCGCTTCGTGAAGACGCCGTAACCGCTGTCCCCCGTGGGAAGTCCGTCGATGGCGAAGAGGATCTTCACGAATCGTTCGAAATTCCTTGTTGAAACATTCACTGATCCTTCACCCCCCCTATCGGGGTTTCTTCACACACGGACTCCATACTCCTCGCCATCGGAAACGACCTGTTCCGATGCGTTCGCCCGCAGGCTCCGAGGGGAAGATGATTCAGTCCGGGAACGGATCGCCGCAGTTTCAGCTGATGCCCGCGTTTTCGTCGCGCCGGGCGTTCACGCTCGTCGAACTGCTGATCGTGATCGCGATCATCGGCCTGCTCGTCGCGATCCTGACGCCGGCGATTCATCTGGCCCGGCAGCGCGCCCGGAACCTGCAGTGCCAGAGCAACCTGAAGCAGTGCGCGATCGGCCTGCTGGCGCATGCATCGGACTCGCGGGGAACGTACTGCACCGGCGCCTGGAACTGGAAAGAAGACGGCGCCGTCACGGAGCACGGCTGGGTCGCGGATCTCGTGAATATGGAGATCCCGGTCGGCGAGATGCTCTGTCCGAATAACCCGGCCCAGATGACCGAGACGTATCACCAGTTGCTCACGCTGAGTTCGGGGAGCTTCACGACGTGCGAATCGGGTCTCGGCTCGGCTCCGACGACCCTTCCCGACGGCACGCCCTACTCGAACCCGTGCCGCACGATTCAGCCGCTGGCGGTTGCGCCGGGCAGCACGGCCCGCGTCCAGACGATCGTCGAGAAGATCTTCGAGAAGAGCTACAACACGAACTACACTCCGACCTGGTTCCTGTGCCGGTCCGGTCTGCGGCTGGACGCGAACCTGAATCTGAATCCTCGCAATCCTGCCTGCGGGGGCGATTCGCGCTCGAAGAACTGCTGCGACGGGCCGCTGCGGGACCGGGCGCTCGCGAACGTCGTCTCCTCGTCGGTTCCCATTCTCGGCGACGGCGGCATCGCGTCGGTTCAACTGCCCGTGGCGGTCGGTCGTATTCCGCAGGGCGACTTCCTGACATACGGCCTGACGGGCGGACCGAAGCGACGCTCGGACGGCTCGGACGTACTTTCCTTCAGCGGCTCGACCACGACGTACGCCTCGGGCGCGTCGGGCGCCGGTCCCCGCTGGGCGGAACTGGCGAAGAACTCGGTGCAGGACTATACGCAGTTCGGCATTCACCATGGCGACCAGTTCAACGTCGCCATGGCCGACGGCAGCGTCAAGGTGATGTACGACGACAACGAGGACGGGGCTCTCAACACCGGCTTTCAGGCGGTCGGACCTTTCAAGGACGCGACGGTCGAAGCTGCGATGACGGTGGAGCAGAAGATCGAGCACCTCTACTCGCTCGACGACAAGTCCGCGCGGCTGTAGTTCCTGCTCCTCCCTCCTCCGTTCGCTCTTGGTTGCGTAGTTCCTAATAGAGCCGAAGGTCTGCCTGCACTGTCGCACGAGGGCAGCGTCGCCCTCCTCCGTTCCCGACCCGTTCGTTCTTCCGTTTCTCCCAGGGACTGTATTTCTCATGAAGCGTCAAGGTTTTACTCTCGTCGAGCTGCTGGTGGTCATCGCGATCATCGCGCTCCTGGCAGCCCTGCTGCTGCCCGCCGTCTTCCGCGCTCGCGAAGCCGCCCGCTCCGCGCAGTGCAAGAGCAATCTGAAGCAGTTCGCGATCGGTCTGCAGACCTTCGCGACGACCAATCCGGAACAGGCCTACACGACCGGAGCCTGGGATTACAGCCGCGACGGGTGCATGACCGAGTTCGGCTGGGTCGCCGACCTCGCCAACATGGGCGCCGCGCTGCCGGGCTCGATGCTTTGCCCGACCAGCCCGCTGCGCGGCACGGAGAAGCTGAACGACATCTACGGTAAAGCGACGGCGAACAGCACCGCGGAAGGCCTGGCGCCGGTCGGTCTGGCGTCCCGCTATACCGCGGGCAAGTGCGGCACGGCGGAGTTCGACGCTCAGAACACTCCCGCTCGCGCGACCTTCATCGCCAAGCAGATGCTGAACGAAGGCTTGAACACCAACTACGCCGCCAGCTGGTTCCTCGTTCGCGGACAGGCCAAACTCGCTGGCGATACTACGGCCAACATCACGGCGGTCAACTACTCCTTCTTCGTCGGAACCGACAACGTCGCGCCGGCGATCACCTACGCGGCGACCGGCAACACGTTTAAGGGACGCTGGACGACGACCGGCCCGCTGAATGCGAGGCAGGCCGAAGGCGGCGACGTTCCCATGTCGCAAATTGGCATTCTGGGCGACGCCACGATCGGCGATCCCAAGGACGCCGCTCTCGATGCGACCATGTCGTTCACCGATACCTCGGGCCAAGTCAAGACCCTGCTCTCGGTCGGCTCTCCGCTTGCGGAAGCGTTCAACGACGGCCCCGCGTACTACGACGCCTCCAGCAACAAGGTCCTGATCCCCAATGCCTCGGCGCCGATCGACGCCGATGCAGAGATCAACTGCGAAATCGCCAACAACTGCCTCGCTCCGACCGGTCCTGCAGGCAACGGTCATTACCTGCAGGATACCCGCGACTGGTACGCCCAGCACGGCGGTTCCTGCAACGTCGCCATGGCGGACGGTTCCGTCATCACCCTCTTCGACGAGAACGGCGACGGATTCTTGAACCCCGGCTTCGGTGTCGCCCTTTTGCAGCCGAGCTACGTCGATGTCGGATACTCGGACAGCACGGTCGAGATCACCCCGGGCGTGATGTTCAACCGCGTCTTCCTCAACAAGAAGCTGCTGAGCAAGGGCTCCTTCGAATGATCGACAGGTCGACCGTCTGATCGTCGGACCTGAAGAACGATCCGACGGCGCACGCTCGCCGCCGGATTTGAAGAGACAAGCGGGAAGAGGAGCTCAGCGCCTCTTCCCGCTTCTTTCCGTTTCCGCCCCTGCCCCTGATCGCACGTCCGAAGCCATGTCCCGCAAGACGGTTCCCCTGTTCGCCCTCGTCTGTTTCGCCGCCCTTTGCGTCGTGGGGGCCGGAATCCTTCTCGTGGCGCTTCCGTCGACTGAAGCGGCGCAGGCGAAGCCTGTCGAACCGCTGCCCGAGGCAGCGGTTCCGGAAACGGTTTTCGACTTCGGCGTGATGGATCCGTTCCAGGACGGCAGCCATACGTTCGTCATCTATAACCGCGGCGAGGGACCGCTCAAACTCGCGAAGGGTGAAACGACCTGCAAGTGCACCTTCAGCGAACTACCTGAGAACGTGATTCCTTCGAAAGGGGTCGGGCGCGTCACGCTCGAGTGGAAAACGCACAAGGTTCGGGATCTGTTTTCGAACTCCGCGGAAGTGCTTACGAACGATCCGAAGCGCCCGGTCCTTCGCTTCAGTATCGAAGGTCAGGTTCGGCATCACGTCCAGACGGTGCCCGAAGCGCTGACTTTCGGCTCGCTGGAACCGAATCAGAGCGTCGAGGGTTCGTTCCTGGTCTTCTCGCAAACCTGGGACGCGTTCCGGCTCGAGAACGTTTCAATCACCATGCCGGGCGTCGATTGGTCGACCCGCGAGGCGACCGCCGAAGAATTGAAGGCCTATTCGGCGACCTCCGGCCTCGTGTTTGAACTGACGCTCCCGAACGACATCAAGGGAGGCCCCTTCTCGGGCTCGGTCGTCTTCGACGCGGTTCCCGACGACGTCGATACCGTCGGCCAGCACTATGAAGTGCGGTTCACGGGGAATGTCGCGCGTCCGGTCAGCATCTACGGACTCCGGTTCCTCCTGAACGACGTCCTGAACCTGGAGACGCACGTTCAAGGCGAAAGGAAGGAGTGGAACGGGCTGATCCGGCTACGCGGCGAGCGACAGACGCTCGAGGTGACGTCGATCGAAACTCGTCCCAGCTACCTTCAGGTGTCCGTGGCTCCCTTGATGTCCAACGGCGAACCGAAGCCGGGGATGTACCGCCTAAAGATCGTCTTGCCTGAAGACGCCGAACCCGGCGTTCACACGACGAATACCGTCCCGGGCGAAATCGTATTGCATACGGACCATCCGCTCGACCCGGAAGTGCGAATCGAGACATGGATTTCCGTCCTCAGCGCCTATGCCGAATAGCGGCACCCCTCGACGAGGCCGCCCCGACCCGGTCCGCAAGACTTCCTCCGGAACGATTCGCCGTATGGAAACGACTCGCCCGCAAAGCTCGACCTCCGTCGCGCCCGATCGCGGCGTCGCCAGCCTCGTCTGCATCCGCTGCTCGGCCGCGAACGAGGAGAGTCGCAAGTTCTGCGGCGAATGCGGCGCGACGCTCTGGTTCGACTGCGACAAGTGCGGCAAGCCTCACTCCGCGACGGAACGTTTCTGCGGAACGTGCGGGTCCGACGTCGCCGGCCGGATGGCCGCTCGTCTCGAATCGCTGCAGACGCAGTTGGCGTCCGCTCGCAGCATGATGGAGGCCGCCCGATATGGCGACGCGCAGGTCCAGCTTTCCGTGATCGCCAGGCAGCAGGATATTCGCCTGACAGGTCCGGCGGGCGAAGCGAAGGCCCTGCTGGCGGAACTTCCCCAGCGGCAGCGCTGCGCAGAAGAAGACGCCCGGGCCCGCATCGCGAAAGCGCAGGCGTTCGCCGCGTCCGGACAACTTGCCGAGGCGAGACAGTCGCTCGAAGCGATCCCGGCGCCCCTGCTGTCACGCGAGGCCCAGGCGCTGCTCGACCAGGTCGTGTCGCACGAGCAGGAGATCGGTCGCCTGAAGCGCGAAGTCAAGGAACTCTACGAGGCCAAACAGGTCGAGGAGCTGCTGCCTCGACTGGAGCGCCTGTTGCAGATCCTCCCGGGCGAGGCGAAGTACGAAGCTCTGCTGAACAAGGCGAGCGAGGCGATCTTCGAACGCGGGAAGCGACGCTATGCGACCTTTCGGTTCGCCGATGCGCTCGCCGACTTTCGACTTCTGCCCGGGTCGTTCGTCGAGGCGAACGACGAAGCCGACAAGCGCCGCCGCATGGCGGAAGAGATGCTGTTCCTCGATCAGCGTCTTGCGAGCGCGGTTTGGTTGACGCCGGCGGTGGAGGCGATGGCCACGGCGTTCGCCGAGCGAGTTCCGGAATCGGATACGGCGAAGCAATACGCCCAGCGCCTGGTCGAGCGAAAGCGTTCGAAACCCGCCGATCCCCGGAGGACGCTCGTCGAATGGCGGAAGGTCGCCCCGGAGGAGATCGTCTTCCCGACGCAGGAGCATGCTTACAGCCGGCGCCTGATTCTGGCGGAAGGCCTGCCGGACGAAGCGGCGCGACTCTGGAAGTCGGAGCCCGGTCGTTTCTGCTCCGCGATCGGCGGAGCGCTTCAGGCTCTCGATCGCGGCGCGCTCGAATCGGGCTTCGAATTCGAAGAGAAGAAGTCGGCGCTGGCGGGCCTATCGCTTTTTCGTGAAAAGACGAAAGCCGCCTGGGGGCTCGATTGCAGCGCCTCGTCTCTGAAGGGAGCGCTTCTCGCGTTGCGTGACGACGGCGCCGTGGAACTTCGCGATCTCTATCTGGCCGAAGCCGTTCCGCGCAGCGGCGACGACGACTTCGGCGGCACGCACTACGGTCGCGAAGCGCTGAAGGCGTTCCGGGAAAGCCGCCTGGCCGACAAGCGGAGTCTGGAAGGCGTTCGCATCGCGGCCAGCCTTCCCTCGGACAGCATGATCGGACGCTGGTTCGGGATGCCGGTCACCGACAAAAAGACGTTCGAGAAGATGGTCGCCCTCGAAGCGAAGGCACAGATCCCGATCCCGCTCGACGAGCTGCGGTGGATCTGGCAACGCCTGGACGCGGCGCTCGACGCGCCTGCCGTTCACGACAGCGCGAAGGTCGCGCTGATGGCCGTGCGTCGAACCTGGCTGGAGAACTGGCACGGCGCCTTCCGCGACGCGGAGGTGAAGCCCAGCGTCGTTCTGCCCGACGCGATCGCGCTGGCCAATTACGCCCGGTTCGAATGGAACGTGCGATCTCCTTTCGCAGCGCTTCCGAACAAGAAGGGACCTGAACCCGCGCCGGTCGAAGAAGGCGTGACGCTGGAGCTCAAACCCGACGAGGCGATCGCCTTGGTCGACGTCGGAGCGTTTCATTCGAACATCGCCATCGTCGGCGAGGGCCTGGTCTGGTTTCGCAGCTTCGGCTGCGGGTCCTATCGCCTGACGCAGAAGCTCGCCGGCGCCTATCGCCTGACCGTCAGCCAGGCGGAGACCTTCAAGCGAGATCCGTCTGCCGCCAAGCGATTCGGGCATTTGTATTCCGTTGCGCAGCCTCAAATTGAGGACTTTCACGCCGAGATCGAACGGTCGCTCAAGCTGTTCCGCAGCGCGTGTCCCGAGCGGGCGATTCGACGATTCTTCGTCGTCGGGGGCGGATCCCGGTTCGACGGCTACGCATCTTCGCTGCTGCTCGGCCCGGACAAGTTCTTCGACTGACCGTTCATCAGGCGACGAATGCCACGCGTCGCCCGTTCATCCTGCCCATCGAGTCTGGCTTCCTGCCGATCGACTTTGGCCGACTTGCGTCGGAGTTCGTTATGCAACGTACGAGCCGGCTCCTGCTTCTGGTTTGCGGATCGCTGACGCCCCTGTTCACCGGGTGCGGCGGATGCGGATCGCCGTCTCTGTCCCAGCAGCAGGCGATCCGCGGCGGTTGGGGCGGAGAGGAAGAGGAACCGGCGCCCCCGCCGCCTGCCCCCGTCCAGACCGCCCCGGAAGAAGCTCCGCCCTCGGCGCCTGCGGAGCCCAGCGCGAATCCGACTCCGCCAGCCCAGCCCGGTGCGACCGAACCCGTCGCGTCCGAACCGCCGGCCGAGAATCCTGCCCCCGTCGTGCCGACGCCGCCGCGCGCTACGGCGCCGGTGGCCAGTGTGCCGCCGACGTCGAATCCTGAGCCCCCGGAGTCTGCCGCACCTTCGACCTCCTCGACGACTGCCGCCGCGACTCCCCCGCCCGCGACGATCCAGCCCACGCCCGTTCAACCGCCGGCGGACATTCCCGCCGTCGACACGGCTCCGGCGCCGACTGCTTCGACCGTCGCCTCGACCGACCAGGCTTTACCCGCCGGGCCCGTGGTTCATGTGGCCTCCGCGAGCGAGATGCAACTTCCCGAGCGAACGCTCGCGCCCGACGCCTCTTCCGTCACGCTGCTTCCGCAGGCGAAGAAGTTCGCCGACTCGAGCGAGGAAACGGAGGCCGACCGCCTGCTGCTGGGCGAGGCGATGCTGCGCGATCGGCTGGAAGAGTGGCCCTTCGCCATGCGCTGGTCCCCGGCGCTCCGTCGACCCGTTCCCTGGATTCGCACGGGCATCGGTTTCTATGTGGACGCGGTCGACGTTCGCGGCAATATGGCGCCGATTCCTGCGAAGGATCTGGCGCTCGAACGCGATTTCGGAGCGATGGGTCGCAACGTGCTCGACCTGGGCGGCGAACTCGCGGAGAAGTCGCTCGCCGCACACCTGACGCTGCTGAGGGCAGGCAAGCTGGGACCGACGCTCGCGCCGTTAGCCTCCGGTCCGGTCGATGCGGGGCGCCCGCTTCCGACGCGGCTCAGCGGCGGGCTGCTGCTGTTCGGGCCGGGCGAGCCGCGACTGCTGAAGGCGCACGCCGAGCGGCTCGGCCTCGATCTGCTCATCGTTTACGACGTGCGGGCGAAGCGAAACGTCGAAGATCCCGCGCAGCCGATCAACGATACCGCGATCAAGCTGATCGACGTCGTCGGCGACCGCGAGATCTTCGCGACGAAGCTGCTACGGAATCTGGAAGTCGCGGCGACCCGGAAGAACCCGGTCGCGCCCGATCCGGTCGATCCCGTCACGACGGAAGTCCAGGCGTTCGTCGACTCGCAGTTGCCGCTGACCGACTTCCCCGCGGAGGTGCGCCCCGAGCACGTGCGTGCCCGGCTTCCGAAGCTGATCGATCAGGCGCTGGCGTCGAAGAACGCGCTACCTTACCTGGTCGAGATCAAGGCGCTCCACCTGCACGGCTATCTTGCGGGCCTCGAAGCGCGTGACGCCTACGCCGCGATCCTCGGCGAAAGCGAAGGCCAGGCGCTCTACTCCGGAACGCCCGAGGAACGCCTCGTCGCGCTCGAGAGACTGCTCCCCCGCATGCAGAGCTCCGCGACGTCGGTCGACACCGCCAGCGTCAGCGACTGAGCGTCGAACCGTGGTTCGGTTGCCATGGCTGGCTTGTCCAGCCATGCTGAATGGGCGACATCGCATGCACGGCTGGACAAGCCAGCCGTGGCACACAGGCGACCAGCCATATCACGAAGGAAAGCGGCGTTCGACCGGTTCGTCGCCGGAGAGATCGACCCAGCGGAGCTCCGTTCGCTCGCACGCGACGCGCGGGAAGAAGGCGTCGACGAACGCGCCCGCGCTCCACGCCTGCGGATCGCGACTGTCAGGGGGAGGGCATGCTTTCAGCAGCGTCAGCGCGTCGGCTTCGATCGCCGAGGCGACCCGCGCGGCGATCGAGTCGCTGGTGACGCTCCAGTCGTGCGGAAGCGCCGAACCGGCGAGCGTCGGTTCGACGTCGTGCAGAAAGGACGCCGGGTCGAAGACGATGTCGCCCGGCTCGGTTCGCGCGTCGATCGCGATGCGCAGTTCGGCGAAGTCCCGGATCGTCGTGCTGCCGTCGAGCACTTCCGTCGCGAGTTCGCCGGCAGCGGCCATCAGCCCGATCGCCGCCCAGTGACAGGCCTCGTCGGAAAGACCGAGCGGCGCCTGCACCCGGCGCAGACGATCGCCCCATGCGCCGGTTCCGACGATCCAGACGCGAAGACTGGAGCGCTCGCGCGTCCAGCGGCTCAGTCGCGTCCGAAGCGAGGCGAGACGCTTCGCTTCGGCAGCGTCAGGCAGCAGCAGGCTCCCGCCCAGGCGGACGACTTCGACCAGCGGCTTCGCACGATCACGCTCTCGCTCGCCCTTGCTCACTTCCAACCCTCCTCCGCCAGACAGGCGAGGGCGTAGGCGCTTCCCGCGCGGCTGGCCTCCGCGCCGATCGTCTCGGCCAGATCGACGATGGGCGGATCGTTCATCCGTAACGTTTCGAGCGCGTGACGGACCAGGAAGGCGCCATGCCCGGCGAGGATGACCCTCTGCACCGGTCCGTTCAGGCGATGCGTCACGCGGCGGATCGCGTCGGCGATCAGGTTCGTCTGCCGGCGCTGCACCTGCTCGGCCAGATCGAGCGCGTCGGACTCGTGAAACTCCAGCTCGTCTGCGCAGAACGTCCTTGCCAGCCGGCGGATCGTTTCGATTCGCGTCCGGGGCTTCCCGTTCGCCGTATCGCAGTTCGCCGGATCTTCGGGCAAACGGTCCAGCAGCAGATACGCGTCCGCCGTCGTCGCGAAGAGTTCGGCGGCGACGGGGCAGTCCTGCCCGCGATAGCGAAAGACGCGGTTCAGCGCGAACAGCGGCGTGCGCTCGATACCGCAGTAGACAAGTTCGCCCGAGAGGAGACGCTCCGTATCGGTGCGTCCGACGCCGGCAGGCTTTCCCTGCTCCAGCGGAATGACGTCGACGGTCGTCGAGCCGGCGTCGACGAACAGGGCTGAGCCGCGCTTCACTTCTTTAGGCGCCGCGTATCGGCCGGCGAAGGTCGCCGTGGCGTGCCAGTTCGCGGCCGCGACGTCCAGAACCTGTTCCTTCGCCGCCTGACCCTCGATCCAGCCGTCGCGCTGGGAATAAAAGCGCACCGGCCGGTCGCCCGCCGCGGCGAGCGTCGCGTCGACGATGAACGCGACGCCGACGCTCTTCGACGGAAAGCAGTCGGCCAGTTCGCCTGTCATCGTGACGGCGAGGCGATCGAAGGAACTCGCCCGGTCGAACAGGGCGACGAGACGCGGAGCGAGCTGCTCGCTCTCCTTCCACATCGGGAAGGACTCCGATGCGGAGCGTCCCGAGCTGTCGGCGACCTTGAGATTGGCGCCCCCCACGTCGACGCCGAGCGTTCTTTCCGTCGCAGTTTTTTCCGTCGCCATGCACCGCCCGCCAGGCCTTGAAGGGCAGGCGTCAGGACGTCGACGTCACGCTGCCGCGGCCATCGTACCGCACTTGCCGCTTCACGCGGGGAGCGGGAACCGCCTCGCCCTGGGCGACGCGGCGCGTCAGGTCGGCGAGCGACTCTTCGATGGCGACGCGGAGTCCGACGTACGAAGTCGTCGTTCGCGGATTGACCTCGATAATCCGCGGACCATCGGGCGTCAGGATCAGGTCGATGCCCAGGTAGCCCACGAACGGGGGCAGCTTGGAGAGCGCGAAACGCATCGCGTCGTGCGCCATCTGGATCTCTTCCTCGTCCGTCAGAATCTCGCCGCCGCCGTAGATCGGCGCGCCGTTCTTCCAGACGATCGACTGCGAACAGGGAGGCAAAATCAGCGGCGTCGGTCCGCCGAGCGCCGCGATGCTGGCGGGCTTTCCGGAAACGTACGGCTGGACGAGGTAGGCCGAGCGGATCTCGGGCGTGACGATTTCGCAGGCCTGTTCCACGCTGCCGACGCAGACGACCCGTTCCCCGCCGACGCCGTCGCGCGGCTTGACGATCCACCGAGCGTTCCCGGAGCCGTTGAGATGGCAGAACTCGTCCCAGGGGACCGACGGAATCATGCAGACCCGGGACGATCCGTTGTCGCCCGAATGTCGCAGGGCGGCCTCGGTCGCCAGTTTGTCGGCGCCGACGCCGACGGTCGCGCTGCCGGGACAGAGCAGGCGGCCTCCCGCCCGTTCGACGAGTTCGACTCGCTCCGTAAGTGCCCGGGCGAGTTCCGGTGCGATCAGGATCGTCGCGTCGTATTCGCGCGACGATTCGAGGAGGCTCCGCTCTTCCTGTTCCGAATCGACGAAGCGGAAGCGGACGTTCAGCGTCGGGTCGTGCGCCAGCCGACTGTCCCAGGCCAGATCGACTTCGACGTCGGGCAACGCGGCCCAGTCGCGTGCGACGGCTTCGACCATCGCCCGACCCTCGTCGAGCAGCGGCCCGTCCGGCGACATGCCCCAGGCGAACGCGCCTCCGCCGACGACGAATTCATAGATGAGAACTCTCACGGCTGTCGTCCCTGCCGGTCGTCGAGCGCTGACCGGCCCGTCTATGCGAAAAGGTCGCGAACGGCAGATCGCGGCGGCGAAATGCGCCCGCCGCTGTCTGCGTGACGTCGTCGATAAGCGTTCGCGTAAGTGCGGGCGCAATGCCCCAGTAAGCTAAGCGTGCGCGAAGCCGTCGACCGGACAGCGAGAAAGGAGATTTTTTTCTGGCGCGAAACGCCTCGGAGCATCGCGCTCGCATGACGAAACGCCCGGAAAGCTCTCGCGGACTCATGAAATCCGCCGATCGGCCTCCCCGAGAGCCAGGCGCTGTCACGCCGCCGCTCGCGAAAGACCGCTAGAAGATGCCGAGCTGGTCGCGGGCGTCCTCGGTCATGCGATCGGGCGTCCAGGGGGGATCCATCACGATCTTCACCTCGACCGACTCGACCTCTTCGATATTGGAGAGGTACCGCTTGCAGTCGGCGATGAGCTGCGGCCCGGCAGGGCACATCGGGGAGGTCATCGTCATTTCGACGTAGGCCTCGGTCTTGCCGTCCTCGCGCACGCGCGGCTCGACGACGTAGACCAACCCCAGGTCGACGATATTGACGAACAGTTCGGGATCGATGACCTGCTTCAACTCTTCGCGCAGGCGATCTTCGGTCAGGGTCATGGCGCAGGTCTCGCGGGCAGAACGGATGGCTCTCTCGATTCTATTCGGCCTGCAGCCGAACGAACACCTGATCCCCGTCGACCCGGATTTCGTGAACCAGCGTCGGCTCGGTGGCGGGCATCGTCAGCGCGGCGCCGGTGCGGATGTCGAACTCCGCCCCGTGACGGGGACAGGCGATCGAGAAGCCGCAAAGCTCGCCGTCGCCGAGCGGGCCGCCGTCATGGGTACAGACGTCGTCGAGACAATAGAACGTCCCGCCCGCCTTGATAACGACGACGAACCGGTCGCCGATCTCGAACGACGCTTTGCCGGGATCGGGAATGTCGTCGGTTTTGCAGACGGGAACGAATTGGCTCATGCGATGCAGTGGTGAAAGTTCTGGCGGTGGCAACGGCGAGCGGGGGACGGAAGTCCCCCGAGTTCGGGTAGCGGTCGTCAGAGCGCTACCGTCGAAATGGAGAGCGCCGAATGACGCTCGAATCTTCGCTGCGCTCGATCGACGGACTCGGGGGACTTCCGTCCCCCGCTAGCCCCGGAAGCGGAAGGCGATCAAAACGCCGAAGGCGCTCCGCCGACGGCGGCGCCGCAGTAGAGGCAGTTCTTTCGCTTCGCATGGACGGCCCGGGTGCAGGCGGGGCAGACGCTCGCCTGGGGCGTCATCTTGCCGTCCGCCACGCCGTCCCGCAGATCGATCTGCTCCATCTTCTTGAGCAGGTCCTTCTCGCCGACCGGCAGGTGCTGCTGCAGCAGCTCCCACATCGCCTGGCAGGCCAGGGCCTGGCGTTCGACGGTCGCCTCGAGCGTACGCAGTTGCGTTCGGAGATGGTCTGCCTGCGTCGAGACCGAGGCGACCTTGGAGGCGTTCTCGATGTCGGAATTGAACCGACCCATCGCCCCGGCTGCGTAAAAGATCTCCAGCATCGGCTTCTCCGTCGGCTCGCGACCGTTCGCAGGGCCGGCGCCTTCGCCTGCCGTGCGGCGTGTACCTGGTTCGATGGCAGGCGAGGGCGCCGGCCCTACAAGAAAGTCGAACTTCCCGCTCAATCGTAATCGCGCACGCGGCGGGAGACGGCTTCGCCCAGCGATTCGCGGACGCTGTCGATCGTGACGCGATCGAAGACCTGCTGGAAAAAGCCGGAGACGATCGCGCGGATCGCTTCGCGACGCGTGAAGCCGCGGGAACGGAGGTAGAAGATCTGCTCCTCGTCGACGCGACCGCTGGTCGAGCCGTGCGTGCAGCGGACGTCGTCGGCTTCGATCTCCAGACCGGGGATCGAATCGGCGCGGGCCTTCTGCGACAGCATCATGTTGTCGTTGCGCTGGTACCCGTCGGTCTTCTGGGCCGCCTTGTCGACCTTGATCATGCCTCGCCAGACCGTGCGGGACTGATCCTGCAGGGCGGCCTTGTACAAAAAGTCGCTGCGGCAGGAGGGCGCCTCGTGATGCTGCAGCGTGTGATACGCGAGGTGCTGCTTCCCTTCGGCGAACAGCACGCCGTTCACCTGGCACGTGCCGCCCGCCCCGGCGAGACGAACCGACTGGTTCACCTTGGCCAGACGAGCGCCGAGAGCTCCGATCGTCCATTGCAGCGTCGCGTCGCGTCCGAGCACCGCATGCTGGTGTGCGAAGTGCCAGACTCCCTTCGACCAGTCCTGCAGCGAGACGTATCGCAGGTTGGCGCCGTCGCCGACAAGGATCTCCGTCGCGCCGCAGTGCAGCCCCTCGGTCGCGCCCGGCACGCTGGCCGTATCGACCAGCACGGTCGCCTGGGCGCCCGGTTCCAGCACGATCAGCAGGTGCCCCAGATCGACGCCGTTTTCCGCCAGCCCCGAGAGGATATGCAGCGGCTTGTCGACGACGACCCCGCGCGGGACGTAGACCAGCGTCCCGCCTGCGAAGAAGGCCGAATGGAGCGCCGCGAACTTGTCGTAGGTCGGGTCGACGGCCTTGGTCAGCAGGTGCTTCTGCACCAGATCGCCGTGCGACTTCGCGAAGTCGAGCAGGGAACCGAAGAGGACGCCCTTCGCCTTATAGGCTTCGTCCAGATGCGTCGACTTCTCGCGACCGTTCAGCGACACGGTCTGACCGGCGAGTTCGACCCCCTGGCTCAGAAAGGGCTGCGGCGGAGCGAGCGCGGCGACCTCTTCAACCGACGACTGCGCGTACTTCCCGATCCGGAAGCCGCGGATGTCGGTCCGCATCCACTCTTCGGAGTCGCGGCGGGGCCAGGCGAGGTCGAGGTAGGCTTCGAACGAGCGCTCGCGCAGTTCGACGAGCCACCGCGGCTCGTTCTCCTCGGCGAGGATCTGACGGAAGCCTTCGGCGTCGAAGGAACGGGCGGATTGGACAGCGGTCATCGCGAGATCGATCAGAGAACGTTCGACGTCAATTCTTGAATGGCGAGCGGGGGACGTGAGTCCCCCGAGGCCGACGGTGCGCCGTGACGGAAACTCGGGGGACTCTCGTCCCCCGCTCAGATAGCGGTCAGCCGACGCTGCCTTCCATCTGCAACTGGATCAGCTTGTTCATCTCCACGGCGTATTCCATCGGCAGCTCCTTGACGAGCGGTTCGATGAAGCCGTTGACGATCATGGCGCTCGCCTCGGCTTCGGTCAGGCCGCGGCTGGTCAGGTAGAAGAGTTGCTCTTCGCCGATGCGGGAGACGCTCGCCTCGTGGCCGACGGAGACGTCCTGTTCGTCGATCTCGATATAGGGATAGGTGTCGCTGCGGCTCTTGGAATCGAGAATCAGCGCGTCGCAGACGACGTTGCTCTTCGAATCGGTCGCCCCCTTCTCGACGCGAACGAGTCCGCGATAGCTCGAGCGACCGCCGTTCTTGGAGATCGACTTCGAAATGATCCGCCCGTGCGTGTTGGGGGCGCAGTGGACCAGCTTGGCGCCGGCGTCCTGATGCTGACCCGCTCCGGCGAAGGCGATCGAGAGGATCTCTCCCCGGGCGCCCGGTTCCATCATGTAGACGGCGGGATACTTCATCGTCAGCCGGCTGCCGAGGTTGCCGTCGACCCACTCCATCGTCGCGTCGGCGTAG
Organism: Lignipirellula cremea; assembly: GCF_056501455.1. Lineage (NCBI taxonomy): Bacteria > Pseudomonadati > Planctomycetota > Planctomycetia > Pirellulales > Pirellulaceae > Lignipirellula > Lignipirellula cremea. Next base: position 274,586 of record NZ_CM151415.1, on the reverse strand, counting down.
GCCATGGCCCGCTTCGTGACGAGGTTATAGATGTTGTTGGCCCAGTTCTGGATCGTGGTGTAGCGGCACCGCGAACCCTTCAGACAGGCGATTTCGACGACCGCCGAGTGGAGGCTTTCGCTGGAATACATCGGGGCCGTGCAGCCTTCGACGTAATGCACCTGGGCGCCTTCGTCGACGATGATCAGCGTCCGCTCGAACTGGCCCATGTTCTCCGCGTTGATGCGGAAGTAGGCCTGCAGCGGGAAGTCGATCTTCACCCCGGGCGGGACGTAGATGAACGATCCGCCCGACCAGACCGCCGAGTTCAGCGCGGCGAACTTGTTGTCGTGCGGCGGAATGATCGTCGCGAAGTACTTCCTCACCAGATCCGGATACTCCCGCACCGCGGTGTCGGTGTCGGTGAAGATCACGCCCTGGCGGGTCAGATCTTCCTTGACCGAGCCGTAGACGACTTCGCTTTCGAACTGCGCCTTCACGCCGGAGAGATACTTCCGCTCCGCTTCGGGGATGCCGAGGCGCTCGAAGGTCTCCTTGATCTCCGCAGGGACGTCGTCCCACGTCCGTCCCTGATGGTCGGTCGGCTTCAGGTAGTAGTAAATATCCTGGAAGTCGATCGCGATGTCGCCGCCCCACTTGGGCATCGGCTTGGACTCGAAGATCTCGAACGACTTCAGGCGGAAGTCCCGCATCCAGTCGGGCTCGTTCTTCATGTCGGAGATCTGGCGCACGATCTCGGCGTCGATCCCCCTCCGCGCCTTGAAGACGCTGGTCGTCTCCGTGCGGAAGTCGTACTTGTTGATTTCGCCCAGCTCGCTGGACGGGTTCTCGCGCAGGTCGGTAGCCATGATCGGTGCCTCTTATCTGTAGGGCGGATCAGCGACCCGCCGTCGTGTCGTATCTGAGCGGGGGATGTAAATCCTCCGCGGTTTTCGGCGCTCGTACGATTCGGACTCGGGGGATTTAGATCCCCCCGCTCAGAACCGATCTATCAGACGACGGCCGTGCCTTCTTCCTGCATCGCGGCGTTGTCGGCGTCGGCGTCGGGATAGGATTGGCGGATCCGTTCGTAGCCGTGCGAATGGAGTTCCTTCGCCAGTTCGACGCCGCCCGTTTCCACGATCCGTCCGCCGAGCATGACGTGCGTGTAATCGGGCGGGTTGCTTTCGAGCAGCTTGTCGTGATGCGTGATGATCAGCAGGCCCATCTTCTGATGGCCGATCTCCGCGATCGACTCGCTGGCCAGTCGCACGGCGTCGGCGTCGAGGCCGCTGTCGGTTTCGTCCAGGATCGCGAACTTCGGCTGCAGCATGGCGAGCTGCAGGATCTCCGCCCGCTTCATCTCGCCGCCGGAGAAGCCTTCGTTGACGTACCGCCGGGCGAATTCCGGATCGATCTTGAGCTGCTGCATGTGACTCCGGATTTCCTTGCGGAACTCCTTCATCGGGATCAGCTCTTCGCCTTCCTTCCGGTCGGGATTGCGGACGTTCGTCGTGGCGTGACGGAGGAAGTCCGCCAGCCGCACGCCGGGCACCGCGATCGGTCGCTGAAACGCCAGGAAGATGCCCTTGCGCGCCCGTTGATCGGGGCTCGCTTCGAGCAGGTTCTCGCCGTTGAGGAGGATCTCTCCGTCCGTGATCTCGTAGCCGGGGTGCCCCATCACGGCGAGTCCGAGCGTGCTCTTGCCCGAGCCGTTGGGACCCATCAGGGCGTGCGTTTCGCCCCGTTTCATCTCGAGGTTCACGCCCTTGAGGATGGGCTTGTCGCCCACGGAGACGTGCAGGTTCTTGATCGTTAGGACGTCAGTCATAGTTCGTATCTAGGTTTCGCTGGCTGGCGACAGTAAAGCTGGCAGGCGATCGAGTCTGAGCGGGGGACGAGAGTCCCCCGAGGCGATTTCAGTTCGTTGGAGCCGGCTCTCCCCGCGGGAACTGCGGCACGTTCACATGCCCGGTATGGTGCGGAAGGGGAAGTTCGTCCTCCACCTTCTCTCCCTTGCGGAAGTCCCACCACGCCCGGTCGTCGGTCGGTTTACGTGCGATCTTATGACCGCGAATCTTGTCTTGAATTCTCATCACGCCTTCCAGCAGCGCCTCCGGTCGGGGAGGGCAGCCAGGGACGTAGACGTCGACGGGGACGATCAGGTCGACCCCCTTCACCACGTGATAGCCGTATTTGAAATAGGGGCCGCCCCCGATGGTGCAGGCGCCCATCGCGATGACGTACTTCGGATCGGGCATCTGGTTGTAAAGACGCCGGATCCGGCTGGCCATTTTGTAGGTGACGGTTCCGGCGACGATCATCAGGTCGGCCTGACGGGGCGTCGATCGAAAGGCGCCGCAGCCGAAGCGTTCCAGGTCGTATTTCGGGCCGCCGGTCGCCATCAGTTCGATCGCGCAGCAGGCCAGACCGAACGTCATCGGCCAGACGCTCGACTCGCGGCCCCAGTTGATGACCTGCTCGAGCGTGGTGGTGATGACGTTCTCTTCCATGCGGCCTTCGAACCAGGCCTCGCTGGAAGGTTCATGATTCATGCCGTAATTAACTTTCTTGCTGGCGAGCGGAGGGTGTCAGCCCTCCGTGGATTTTGCGCCGACTCTCAGCGCGACACGGGGGGCTCGCATCCCCCGCTCGCCGATGAAGGTTCCGGGATTTCTTTCGATGCCTGCGAGGCGCCGCTGGGCTCGAACGAACAACACTGATCCCCGGCGACGCGACACTTGCTCAGTTTCAGCGGCTCGCCGACGATCTCCGAAAAGAGCATCCGCTCCATCGCGCAGATGCTGTGATCCTGTTCCGCCAGATCGGGATAGGGGCAGGCGTGGGCGTTCAGCACGGGCATCTCGCCCCGCTGTTCGACCGTGAAGGGAATCGCCCGCCGGCGATAATCCTCCGACAGCCGCTCCATCCGTTCCCGCAGGGGTCGTTCGCGAAGGGACTGTTCCTCCAGCGGCGAAGCTTCTTCCAGGGCGTCGCCAACGACCGCCACGTCCGCTTCCGCGGCGTAGCGATCCGCCATCTTGTGCGAGACGCGGGCGATCAGGCCCCGGCGGACGGCCGGGTCGGGGATCGCTCGCAGTTCCTCCCAGAGGACCATCGCCAGGTCGGAGAAGTTCGACCCTCCAGCGCGTCGACCCTGGTCGGTCAGTTCGTAAACGTGATTCGGTCGCCCCCGCCCGACCCGTCCGTTCTCGCCGCGTACCGTCCGGCGTCCGACGAGTCCCTGCGCCATCAGGCGGGTCAGCCGCTGACGAACGGCGGTCGCCGTCACGCCCAGACCGTCGGCCATCTCGTGGATCGTCATGCCCGCGTTGCCGCGGAGCAGATCCAGCAGAATGCCGTCGGAATTGACAGTGGGGCCGGTCATAACCGGGCGGACCGTGGAAAGCGAAAGAACGGGAAACGAAGGAATCTGGGAAAGCGAGGCTGCGATCGGGAAAGGTCTTCGTTAAAGAAGAAACCGCAAACTCCAAGCCGATGTTACCGGTGTCGCGGATTTTTGACAAGGAACTGAGCGAAAAATCAGGCAAGCCCGTCAGATGCCTGAAAATGTTGACACCTATTGGCTTTAGGATTAGAAAACTCCTCGCCGTCTTCTCCCCCGGCCGGCTTCGACGTTCGTTTTCCGCACGTTTCGCGCTACGCGAGACGGACCGCGCCTGCGGTCCCGGATCGAGCGCTAGGCCGGCGTCTGATCGCCCTTCGCCATACCCTCGCTCGCAGGCTGCGCCGGCGCTTTTCGCCCGATCGCACATGCCTCTGCGGGCGACGCCCCCCCTCACTCGGTAGCGATCGTTCATGAACTGGTTCGGAAGTCGACGGACAGGCCCCCTTCTGATCGCGCTGACGGTCGCGATTCCGCTCGGCGTCGCCGGTGTGACGGCGCTTACGGGCTCTGCGCCCTCTGCGCTATTCGCACAAGAGAGCGACATTGAACCGGAGGCGGTAAAGCAAAACCTCGGAGAAGCGGAGATCGACGAAGAAGGCGCTCCGAACGCTGCCGCGACGGAGGGAATCGCCGCCGGAGGGGAGGAGTTCGTCTATCGCCTGCCGGATCATCCTCCGGTCGAGGAGCCGCCGGCGCCGCCCGTCGCGTTCTGGGATCGCGTCGACGGCGTCTTCAAAAGCGCGGTCAACCTGGTCGGGTCCGCCTTCTTCTATCCCGTCGGACAGTACGAGCGGACGTATCTGGTCGTCGACGAGGCCGAGTACTTCGGACGGGAGAAGGGAACCAGCGAGCCCTTCGCCCGGCTGGTGACGGTAGGGCGTCCCGATCCGGCGGACGAGATTCCGTCGACCGAAGCCAAGAACTACGCCGTCTTCCGAGCGCTCTATATCGACGAAGCGACCGGCGAAACGGTCGAGGCCGACGCCGTCGCGCGCCCGGGGGAGGGCGCTTCGCCTCGCTTCTACGTCCGTCCGCGCGGGAGCGACGAACCGTTCCTGAGGCTCGACTACTTCGTGAAGCTCGATCCGACGGAGACGAAGACCCTCGACGAGCTCACCATGATGGATCTCCGCGGGGAGCTGAAGCTCCGCCCCGACGCCGAAGAGGGGCGACGTTTTCTGCTGGCCGGCAGAATCCTCGATCCGTCGGGGGAGATGCGCGACCTGGAGATCGTGGTCGCGAAGCCCCGGCTCAAGAAGTTCGTCCTGGAGGACGGCGCCTTCCGCCGGGATCTGGGCTACCGGCAGCTGCTCGGAAACGATCCGACGCGCGAGATCGAAGAGGGGCCGCAGGCTCGCACGACCGTGGACGTTCTGACGCTGAGCGAGGCGCTGGCTTACGCCCGCGACGGCAAGCTGCAGCACGACGTTCCGGAACAGGGCGAACAGTCGCTCCACCTGAAGACCGAGTTCGTCGGCGGCATTCCGCTCGTCGTGCTGTGGCTCTTCACGGGGGCGACGGTCTTCACGCTGTACCTGCGGTTCTTCAACATCTGGGGCTTCTGGCACGCGCTCAAGTGCGTCGTCGGCAAGTACGACGATCCGAACGAACCGGGCGAAGTCACCCATGCGCAGGCGCTGTTCTCCGCGCTCTCGGCGACGGTGGGACTCGGCAACATCGCCGGCGTCGCGATCGCGATGGCGGCGGGCGGACCGGGCGCCTTCTTCTGGATGCTGATGTGCGGCTTCCTGGGCATGACCAGCAAGTGCGTCGAGTGCGCGCTGGGGCAGTACTATCGCGAGGTGAAGCCCGACGGGACCGTGCTGGGCGGGCCGATGCAGTACCTCTACCACGGCCTGAAAGAACGCGGACTGGGGCCGCTGGGCTGGGTCCTGTCGCTGATGTTCTCGGTCATGTGCATCCTCGCCAGCTTCGGCGGCGGCAACATGTTCCAGGGGAATCAGGCCGGCGCGCAGGTGCTGGGCATGCTGCAGAAAGGCCGGGCGCAGGAGATCCGGCGGATCGAGGACGAGATGGCCAAGGTCGCCGCCGTTCCCGTGGAGGAAGGCGCCGTCGATGAAGGCATGAGCGCCCGGGTCGCGCGAATCGAGGAGCTCAGCAGGCAGCGGGACGACGTCAAGGCGGAGATGGGCCTCTACGCGTCGCGGTTCAAGCCGATCTTCGGCCTGGTCCTGGCCGCGCTGGTGGGCGTGGTGATCATCGGCGGCATCAAGCGGATCGCGCTCGCGGCGGAGAAGATCGTGCCGGCGATGTGCCTGATCTACATCGTCGCCTGCCTCTGGATCATCGCGGCGAACGTGACCCAGATTCCGATGATGATCGGCTTCGTCTTCAGCGAGGCGTTCTCTCCCCAGGCGTTCGGCGGGGGGCTCTTCGGCGTGCTGGTCATCGGCGTGCAGCGGGCCGCCTTCAGCAACGAAGCCGGCGTCGGCTCGGCCGCCATCGCGCACAGCGCCGCGAAAACCGACGAACCGATCCGCGAGGGCGCCGTCGCGCTGCTGGAACCCTTCATCGACACGATCGTCGTCTGCTCCATGACGGCGCTCGTGATGCTGCTGACCGGGTACTGGAAGAACACCGAGATCACCGGATCCGAACTGACCAGCGCCGCTTTCGAATCGCAGATCTGGTTTTTCCCGTACATCCTCACCGTCGCGATCTGCCTGTTCGCCTTCTCTACCCAGATCTCCTGGAGTTACTACGGCGAGCGGTGCTGGACGCTGCTGTTCGGGCCCGGCTGGAGCCTGCTGTACAAGGCTTTGTTCGTGACAGCCTCTTTCTGCGGCGTCGTTTTCTCCCTCCAGTCGGTGATGGACTTTTCCGACCTGATGATCCTGGCGATGGCGTTTCCGAACATCCTGGGCCTCTACATCCTGGCGCCGAAGGTTCGGCGGGGACTGGTCGACTACTGGGCGCGGATGCATGCCCCGGGCGCCCAGGATCATCCCGAGAAGCCGAAGCCTCCCGCCAACTGACGGCGAACTGACCCATCCAGGGACGCCATTCCGACTGCCCGCTTCGACCGCCGACATAACGGGGGGGGCGGGCGGAAAATCGCGTTCGGAATCGCTGAAAGGCTTAAGATCTGGAGGGAACCGGCGAAGAATACGACAGCGGGCCTGTCGCACGAGCGAGGAGCGGCCCGCTATTCGGCGTTTCCGGCGCCTGGTTCTTGATCTTGTGCGTCGCCGGGCGCTGGTGTCCTTGGCGCTGCGATGGGGGAGAAGGATTTCATGGTTCAGGTCATTCGCGATCCGCAGACGCGCCGGGAAGTGCTCTACATCGATAACCCGCCCCCGCCCAACTACCTGGGGACGACGGGGCTGGTCTTCTCGATTCTCGGCCTGGTCACCTGCGGCGCGCTTTCGCCGATCGGTCTGCTCCTGAGCGTCATCGGTCTGACCGGCAAACGTCGCGGCGGAGCGATCGCCGGCGTCCTGCTGTCGCTGCTCGGTCTGGCGATCCCCGGCGCGCTCCTGTTCAGCGAAATCAAGGAACATCGCGACGAGGAACGAAACCGGATCGTCCAGCAGGCCCGGGCGACGCTCGAATCGGCCCGCGTGAAGATCGACGAAAAGCGTGCCGAGGAGAAGGAGCTTCCGGACGGCGTCGCCGGCAACCGGCTGCTGCTGAAGGAAGGCTTCCGCGATCCCTGGAACGGCGAAATCCGCTACGAACTGCACGACGACGACCGGTCGTACTCGCTCCGCAGTTCGGGACCGGACGGGAAGTTCGACACGAAGGACGACGTCTCTATCGCGATCGCCGCCGACGCCCTGCATGAGCCGATCGGCGGCGAGGCGGAGGCCGCCTCGTCCAGGTCGTCTGAATCCGAGAAGCATCCGCGGGAAGAGCGCCGGCGCCGCGATCGGGCGAAGCAGGACGACGACAAGGACAAGGAGGCTCCGCGGTACGAGCCCCTCGATCTGGAACTCGATCTCGAATACGAAGACCGGGACGAGTAGGCGTTCCGTCAGGTCTGCTGACTGCCGCTCGCTTCCCACGTCAGCCGCAGACCTTGTTCGAGCGAAACGGAGGGCTCGAAGCCGAGCGCTTCGCGCGCTCGGGTAACGTCCGCCACGACGACTCGCGGGTCGCCCTCGCGAGGCGGAAGATCGCCCCAGCCAAGCAGGTCGGGGCGAAGCGCTAACCGACCCAGCGTCTCCCCTACGTCGAGCAGCGGCGTCGCGACGCCGGAGGCGACGTTGACGGCCCCCTCGAACGTCGGCGACTCGACCAGCCGCACGAACGCCCGGGCGACGTCGTCGACGTAGAGAAAGTCGCGGGCCTGCTCGCCCGAGGTCAGCGGGATCCGCTCCCCCCGCCGCAGACCGTCGACGACGAAGGGGACGAACTTCTTGCCTTGCTCGCCCGGTCCGTAGGGGAAGAAGATCCGACCCCAAGCCCACGTCGCCCCTCGAACGGTACAGGGACCGACGAGCGAAGGCATCTCGCGGAAGAGCTGCGCCTTCGCCCGACCGTAGGGCGTAGAGGGTTCCAGCGGCGACGTCGCTTCTGAAAGGGGCCGATCGCTCCAGGCGTACTCCGCGCACGTGCCCGCGACGACGATCCGCTGGCCGCCTGATGTCGCGAAGGCCTCGATCAGTCGCCGGCTGACGTCGAGCCAGCGCTCGTTCTCGGGCGAATGCCAGAAGAGGCCCGGCTCGGTGATCCAGGCGAGATGAATCAGAGCCTCCGCAGACGCCGCAGCGACGATCCGCTCCGCCTCGCCCATTTGCAGCAGGTCGCCCCGAACTGTTTCGAGGGAGGTCGTGTGCCCGCCCCCCTCCTCGCCCCGGCTGAGGCCCACCACCGTATGCCCCGCGGCGACCAACTGCGCCGCCAGCCGTCGTCCAATGAAGCCTCGCACGCCTGTCAGCAGTATTCGCACGCGTTCCCTCGCAAGATGAACTTCGCTGGAAACGCCAGATTAGACGCGCAGCGGATTCCGGTGTGCCATGGCTGGATTGTCGAACCGTGAGGAACGCTACCGGTCCGTCGATCGTTCGACGTCAGCGTGTGTGCCATGCCCACGTCGCGGAGCAGGGTGGGCATGTTAGGTTCGGGCGGCCCTGTACATGCCCACCCTGCCTTCGGCGATGTGGGCATGGCACACGGAGAAAGCGAAACCTGACGCCAAACGATCGACGCACCGCTACGCTGGACAAGCCGGCCATGGCACACGGATCTGTCCCTGACGCGGAGAATAATCGAGCATCATGCGAGGCGGTTTCGAGGCACAGCGCGAACTGCATGATCGGCTGCGGGGCGCGAGGTCGCGGGCTCTGCGCGCGGCGAACGTCGCGTCGGCGAAGCGCGTGCTGGAGATCGGCTGCGGCTTCGCCTTCGCGCTGCCCGAGTGGCTGGAGCGGACGCACGCGACGATCACGCTGATCGACGTCGATCCGCCCGCGGAGGCGCTCGCTGCCGTCGAGCATTCGCCTGACCGCGTGCGGCTGCTGCGAGCCGACGCGAAGACGCTTCCCTTCGACGACGCCTCGTTCGATCTGGTTTTCGCGCAGTGCGTGCTGATGTGGCTGCCCGAGTCCGATCGCGGGCGGGCCGTGCAGGAGGCGGCGCGGACGCTGTCGGCGGGAGGCGCCTTCGTCGCGATCGAACCGGACTATCGTTCGCTCGCCGTCGACCCCGATCCGCAGGCTCTGTACGAACTGACGCAGGAACTGCTGTCGCGGGCCGGCGCCGACGTTCACGCGGGCAGGACGCTGCCGCGGTTTTTCGAAGCGGCGGAACTGGAGACGCGCATGCTGCTGTTCGATCGGGTCGAGCCCGCCTCGCCGAACGCGGCGACGCTGCTTCTCGATCTCGCGCGTTCGGACGACGAACGGGACCGACTCCACCGCGTCAGCCGCTGGATCGCGGAGGAGCGTCCGACGATTCACCTGCCGTTCTGGATCGCGATCGGAAGGAAGGGGAACGGAAGCTAAGCGTTTGCACCCATGCGACGGCGGCGGGTAACCTGCAGGAACCGCTCCCCTCTACAGTCGTTCGGAGTCCGTCATGACCGTCGCCGCCGAACCGATCCATGAGCAGGGCGCCGTGTCGACGCCGTCCGTCAAAAGGCGACGACGTCTGATCCCGCGATTCGGGCTGAGGACGCTCTTCGTCGCCGCGGTCCTGATGTCGCTGCTGCTCGGCTGGTACGGACGGCACGTCTATCGCGTGCGTCAGGAGCGCGCGGCAGCGGAAGCCCTTCGTCGCGTCGGGGCCCAGTTGACGATGCCGACGTTCGACTACGCCGGCACGACGCTTCCTGCCGACCTGTACGGCTGGTTTCCGTGGTTCTACGTGGAGGAGCATACATCCGTCACGCTCGACTCGGCGGACGGCGCGACGGACGCGGAGACGCAACATCTCGCGCGACTCAGAGGACTGAAGACGGTTCGGCTCGTCGGAGATGGATTCACGGACGAAGCGCTGCGCGGCGCGGCGAGCTCGAAGTCGATGGACTATCTCGTTCTGGAGTGGACGTCCGTCACTGGCGAAGGCTTTGCGGAGCTTACGGGCCACGAACGACTTCGACATCTGAATTTGGGGCCGAGCGCTCTCCGGCGCGGGGCCCGCGTTCTCGAACACGTCGATGCCTTGCCGGACCTCAAATCCATCGTGATCACCGGAGAGCCGCTGACGCTCGAAGGCGTGCGCGCCGTCGCGAAGTCAAAACGCCTTGAGCGCTTCTGGGCACATAGCGTTCCTTGGATCGAACCGCATGCGCTTGAAGCACTAGCGAATTCGTCGCGTCTGAAGGATCTGCGGATCTATATGGTCCCTCCCGGCAACCTCGGAGATCGCGAGCTGGCGGCGCTCTGCGAAATCGAGTCCCTGGAACGTTTCTCGGCGACGGCGCCAAGCACGACCGACGCAGGATTCGCGAGCCTGACGAAGCTGACGAGGCTTCGTGAGTTTCACGTTATCGCACCGAACGTAACCGAGGCCGGCGCCAGGACCCTCGCTCAGATGAAGACGCTCGAGCGGGTAGCGCTTCCCGCTTCGTCAACCGATGCGACGCTCGAATCCCTGCGCGCTCTGCCGAACCTCGAGCACGTTTATCTCCCTGCCGGGGTTTCCCGAGAAGCCGCGCAGCGCTTCGCGAACGACAATCCCGACTGCGAGGTGATCCGAAACGATCCGGGATTTCCCTTCGAGAGGTACTCTGCCGAACCCGCTGCCGACGTCGAGCCAGTCGAAGGACCGAGTTACTGACGAACGAAGCGAAGCGAGCCCGTTACAATCGGCGGCGAAGAGCCAACGTTCCTTCTTCGCCCGGTCGTCTGCGTCATGTCCGAACCCTATCGCATCGCAACGCTCGGCGAAGGACGTTTCGTCTCCCCCCTCGGACTCTCGCAGGCGCTGGGAGACGGCCTGGGCGATTACGTCACGGAGGACCGCCGGATCCTGTCGCGGCACGAATGGAGCGCGAGCGAGCCGATCGACCCGCAGGAGAGCTTCGAGAAGGCGGGGCCGCGAGAACGGCTGTTCTTCGAACCTCAGACGGTTCGCGCGGCGATCGTCACCTGCGGCGGGCTCTCGCCCGGCATCAACAGCGTGATCCGTTCGCTCTTCCGGGAGCTGCACTACAACTACCGCATCGCGGCGACGCTCGGCATTCCCTACGGCTACGGCGGCCTCGTCGCGGGGAGCCGCTTCGCCCCGACCGAGCTGAACGACGACATGGTCGAGGATATCGACCGACTGGGCGGGACGTTCCTCGGCACGTCGCGGGGCGCGCAGCCGATCGAGGACCAGGTCCGCTTTCTGGTCGACCGCAAGATCGACATGCTCTTCTGCATCGGCGGCGACGGCACGCAGCGCGGCGCCTGCGCCCTGTTTCGCGAAATCACCCGGCAGAGCCTCCCCATCGCGATCGTCGGAGTGCCGAAGACGATCGACAACGACATCCCCTACGTCTCGCAGTCGTTCGGCTACGCGACGGCGCTGGAACGCTCGGCGGACGTGCTCCGCTGCGCCCACGTCGAGGCTAAATCGGTCGAGAACGGCATCGGCCTGGTGAAGCTGATGGGACGCCACGCCGGCTTCATCGCCGCGGGCGCGACGCTCGTCAGTCAGGAAGCGAACTTCGTGCTCGTGCCGGAAGTGCGGTTCGAACTGGAAGGTCCGCTCGGGCTGCTCGAAGCGATCGAAGAGCGTATCCGGCGTCGCGGCCACGCCGTGATCGCGGTCGCCGAAGGAGCGGGGCAGTACCTGTTTCCGACCGGTGAAGCGGGTCGTGACGCTTCGGGAAACCCGAAGCCCCATGACATCGGCACCTTTCTGAAATCGGTCATCGAACGCCGCTTCGCCGACCGACAGTTGCCAATATCGGTGAAGTACTTCGACCCCAGTTACCTGGTGCGGAGTTCGCCGGCGAACTCGTGGGACCGGCTGATCTGCGACCAGGCGGCCCGGCATGCGGCGCACGCCGCGATGGCCGGCAAAACCGGACTGGTCGTCGGAAACTGGCACGACGACTGGATTCATCTTCCGCTCGAGACCGTGATCGCCGGAAAGAAGCGACTCGATCTGGAGGGGGCGCTCTGGACGTCGGCGCTGCTGACGACCGGTCAGCCCCGCTGGGAGCCGAATCCGGACTGTTGATGGCGACCGGTCGAACCCGTCCCGACGCGTTTCCGCCCGTAAAACTCGCCCATTCGTGAAGTAGACTTGTCTCGAAGACGCAGCCCCTCAGGTTAGCCCCGCCCGTATTTCCGGAACTTCCGGGAAAAAATTGCTACGCCGGGGAGACGGAACTACCATGAACCGTCGCGAAGGGCTGCCGACTTCGCCGTCGATGTTCGTTTCGGCCCCGAATCACCGTCTTAATTGCGCGTGAATCGGTTCGTCGATGCGGCTTCGACAACGCGAGAAATCGAAGACAACAGGGGACAGGATCAGGAGATAGTTTCTATGCGCACTCCCTTCTCGTTTCGTCCGATCCGGTCCCGCTCGACGGTCTGGACGCTTGCCCTGGTCGCCGGAACGTCCGGCGGAAGTCTCTATGCGGTCGAAGTCGCGCCTCAGGAAACGCACGCCAGCGTCTCCCGCTCGGCGGAGGCCCTCGTCGAAGAGGCCCTGACCCGCGAAATCTACGGCCTGACCGAGGAACGCGACGCTCTGCTCGAAAAAGCGGAAGCGCTCGCTCCCGAATCTCCGGCCATCAAGTGGCACCGCGGCATGGTCTTCGCCGACGGCAAGTGGGCCCCGGCTGAAGAAGTCGCCGCCGACGCCGCCGCCAGCGAAGCGATCGCCGCCTACGTCGCCAAGCGCGACGACACGCCCGACACGATCGAAGGTCATCTCGTGATGGCCGAGTGGTGCAAGGCGAAGGGCCTGCTCGATCAGGAGCGCGCCCACCTCGCTCGCGTACTGACGTTCGATCCCGAACATGCGACGGCTCGCGCCCGGCTCGGCTTCGTCCGCGTCGGCGCCGAATGGGTCGGTCGCGAAGAGATCGCCCGTGCGATCGCCGAAGACGCCAAGGCTCAGGCCTCGATCGCCAAGCACGGCAACAGCCTCCGCGACCTGGGTCGCCTGATGGGCGACAAGAACGAGGTCGTTCGCGACCGCGCGGCGGACAAGATCCGCGCGATCCGCGACGTGGGCATGATCCCCGCCCTGGAAACGCTGGTCGCCGGCGTCAACGAGGAAGCCTCGCTCGTCGTTCTGGAAGCGCTCGCCGGCATGCCGGAGAAGGAAGCCGCGGTTTCGCTCGCCCGCTTCGCCGTCCTGTCGCCGAGCATCATGGTTCGGACCGAAGCGGCGGACCTGCTGAAGGAACGAAAGCTTGATCACTTCGTCCCGGAAATGATGGCCTCGATGACGGCCCCGGTTCGGACCGAACTGCAGATGTCGCGCGGCGCCGATGGACGTCTCGTCTATCGCCACTCGCTCTATCGCGAAGCCATGCGGTCGGCGAATCTGCAGGTTCGCGACACGGTCTACGCCGGCACCCGCAACGGCGGCGACGTCGCGGCCATGATGGCGACCGGCGACTTCGGCGCCCGCGCTTCGATGACCGAAGCCTTCGTCGCGGTGGACAACCTTCGCACGCACGAGTTCAACAGCCGCGTGGGCGAGGCCCTGCAGAAGGTCACCGACCAGAAGCTCGGCGCCGATGCCCAGGGCTGGTGGAACTGGTGGAACCAGCACAACGAATTCATCATTCAGGGCGACAAGCCCGTCAACCTCCAGTACGCCGTTCAGGCCGTGCTGACGCCCGGCGCCCAGCGGGTCAACACCGTCCGCACCGGCACGACGCAGGCTCATGAGTGCCTGGCGGCGGGAACGCTCGTTCTGACCAACCGGGGCGACGTCGCCGTCGAGCAGATCCGCGTCGGCGACCTGGTCCTGGCCCAGAACGTCGAGTCGGGCGAACTGACGTTCAAGCCGGTCCTCGAAACGTCGATCCGTCCCGTCGACGGCCTGCTCCGCATCGAACACGAGAAGGGCTCGTTCCGCTGCTCGGGCGGTCATCCCTTCTGGGTCTCGGGCGAGGGCTGGGTCAACGCCCGGCACCTGAAGTCGGGCATGGAACTCCACACGCTCGACGGCTCGGTCCGGATCAGCGACATCGTCGCCGACGGTTCGGAACAGACCTACAACATGATCGTCGAGGACTTCTCCAGCTACTTCGTCGGAGAAGCCCGCGTGCTGAGCCACGACAACTCGTTCCGCGACTCGACCGACGCGATCGTCCCGGGACTGGAACAGAAGTAATTTCGCGTCCCAGCGACGTCCGCCGCACGACTATCCGAGCCTCGCGTTCCCTACGGAACGCGAGGCTTTTTCGTGCCCGGCCGGCTCGAAGTCCCCGTTTCGACTCGGGTCCCGCTTCCCGATCAGCCGAAAAAATCGATAGCTATCCGGGGATACCCTCGGGTACGATGAAAGGCATCGTCGAAGGCCCGCCGAACCTTCGACCTCTTATCGCTGCTCGTCAGGGGACAGAATCGGGAGATGTTCGCATGCGCGCTCCGTTCTGGATACGCGGGGTCTATGCCCCCGCTGGCGTCAGCGCTCTGTCGCTGATCGCGATCGCTTTTTGTCCGCCGCTTCTCGCGGCGAATCCTGACGCTCGCCCGAGTCCGAAGCAGGCGGTCGAGTCTGCCGAGGCGCTGCTCGAAGAGGCCCTCGTCTCCGAGATCTACGGGCTCGACGCCGAGCGCGAAGCCTTATTGAGCAGGGCCGAAGCGCTGGCCCCCGATCTGCCTGCCGTGAAGTGGCAACGCGGGATGCTGCTCCTCGACGGCAAGTGGACGCCTGCCGAGGAGGTCGCCGTGGCCTTCTCGCAAAGTCCCATTCTCGAGGAATATCTTGCGAAGCGAGAGGCTGTGCAGGACTCGGTTGACGACCATTTGTCGTTGGCGAAATGGTGCCGGGAAAGGAACCTGATCGGGCAGGAGCGGTCGCATCTGCACCGCGTTCTGAAGTTCGCACCGGACCACGCGAAGGCTCGTGAGGAACTCGGTTATGTTCAGTTGGGCGGACGGTGGGTAAGTCGAGAAGAAATTGCTCAGTTCGTCGTCGAAGAGCGCAATGCGGAGGCTTCTCTTGCCGAGCACGGGCAGGTACTCGGCGAGCTGGGTCGCCTGTTTAGACATGAGAACGCTGCGGTACGAGGGCGTGCCGCTCAACGAGTACGGGCTATCCGAGACCCAAGCGCTATTCCCGCCTTGGAAAGGTTCGTGGGGAACGTCAGCGAAGAGGCGTCGCTAGTCGTTCTGGAAACTCTCGCAGAGATGCCCGGTAAAGCGGCTGCGCTGTCGTTGGCACGATTCGCGGTCTCGTCGCCGAGCGAACGGACGCGGACCGAAGCGGCGAACCTTTTGAGAGATCGCAACTTCGATCATTTCATTCCCGAGATGCTTACGTCGTTGAGCATTCCGGAGGGAACGCAGGCGGGAATGTACCGTCAGCGAGGAGGACGCCTCGTTTACCGCCACGCGATCCTTCGGGAAGAGATGCATGCCGAAATCGAGTCGATTCACGAAGTCGTCTATGACGGATCGGGCAATCGTAGCGACGCGGCTTCGGCAGCGTTCGCAGTGTCCGATGCGTGGCGTCGTTTCGCGAACGCCGAGATGGAACTCAAACTTGAAGAGGTTCGCAATCACGATTCCAACGACCGCATCGTCGAAGCGCTTGAGCGGATCGCCGACCGAAGGCTTGGCGCTGACTATCGGCTGTGGTGGACCTGGTGGGACGAGCAAAACGAAGTCGTGATACCGGGCCAGAAGCCGCGAGACGTTCAGTACACGGCAAGTTTGGCGCAGGTTCCCCTCACTACTATGGCGCAATGGCGTACGGGAACGACCGAACCGGGACATGAATGCATGGCCGCCGGCACCCCCGTTCTTACCAATCGCGGCGAGGTGGCGATCGAGCGGATGCGGGTGGGCGATCTGGTTCTTGCGCAGGACGTGGAGTCGGGCGAGATCGCGTTCAAGCCCGTGCTGGAAACGACGGTGCGACCGCCGGCGGAGTTGCTGCGCGTCGAGCACGAGCAGGGCTCGTTCCGTTGCACGGGCGGACATCCCTTCTGGGTCTCGGGCGAAGGCTGGGTCCATGCCAAACGACTGAAGTCAGGCATGGAGCTCCATACGCTCGACGGCGCGGTCCGCGTCAGCGACGTCGTCGCCGACGGTGCGGAAGAGACCTACAACCTGATCGTCGCCGACTACGCGGACTACTTCGTGACCGACGCCCGCGTCCTCAGCCACGACAACTCCTCGCGACAACCCACCGACGCCATCGTGCCGGGACTGCAGCAGAAGTAGACGACGTTTTTCCAGGCGAGCGGGAGCGTCAGCTTTCCGCTCGCCCGTTCGCAGCAGTCGTGCGCGGGGGCCGCCGAACCTCCGCTCTTGTCGCCAGCGATTCGTCAGGGGACGTAACCAGGAGATCCCATGTTCGCTCCGTTTCCCCTTCGCGCCGTTCGCCGAAGTCCGGCGACCTTCGCCCTCCTGCTCGCCGCAGGATGCGTCGGCGGGACGCTTCTCGCGGCCAATCCTGACGCTCGCTCGAGTCCGAAGCAGGCGATTCAGTCTGCCGAGGCGCTGCTCGAAGAGGCGCTCGTTTCCGAGATCTACGGTCTCGACGCCGAGCGCGAAGCCTTATTGAGCAAGGCCGAAGTGCTCGCCCCCGACCTGCCTGCCGTCAAGTGGCAACGCGGGATGCTGCTCATCGACGGTAAGTGGACGCCTGCCGAGGAGGTCGCCGTCCCGCCGCCGTCCGACTCGCTGCTCGCGGAGTACGTCGCGAAGCGCGACGCGACGGCCGATACGCTCGCGGACCACCTCGCTCTCGCTCGGTGGTGTCAGGAGCAGAAGCTCTTCGAGCAGGAGCGGGCGCATCTCGCTCGCGTGCTGAAGTTCGATCCGAACCACGCGCACGCTCGCGTTCGGCTCGGCTACGTGCGTGTCGAAGACGAATGGATCAGCCGCGAGGAGATCGCCCGCGCCGTCGCCGAAGAGGCGAAAGCCCAGGCGTCGATCAAGAAGCACGGCGTCCGCCTCATTGCGGTGATCGACGACCTCACGAGCGAACTAGCAGTCGTGCGCGAGCAGGCGCTCGAGAGGATCAGGGCGATCCGCGATCCGGAGATGATCCCGGCGCTCGAGCGGGTCGTCGCCGGCGTCAGCGAGGAAGCCTCCCTCGCCGTACTCGAGGCTCTCGCCGCGATGCCCGAGAAGGAAGCGTCGCTATCGCTCGCTCGGTTCGCCGTGCTCTCGCCAGACAGTCGCATACGCTGGGAGGCTTCGGACTCGCTGAAAGACCGCAAGTTCGACCACTTCGTCCCGCAGCTGCTCGGCTCGATGGTCACGTCGACGGAGACGCGATTCGGTTTCGGTCGCGGGGCCGACGGACGACTCTTCTATCGACAAGCGATTTATCGAGAGGGCTTGTTCGCTGCGAATGTCGCCGTGCATGACGTGATCTACATCGGGTCGCGACGAAAGGATGTCCAGGATCCCGTAACGCCCTGGTACACGCGTCTCAATCTGCGCACCGAGACGAAGTCATCGCAATCCGACTTCGTCGCCCGTTCCGCGATGGCAGAGGCGCTGGGGAAGGTCGAGAACGTCCGCCATCAGGAACTCAACTCCCGCATCGCGCAATGCCTGGAGGCATCGACCGGCGAGAAATTCGGCGCCGACGCGCGACAATGGTGGAACTGGTGGGAGCGGCAGAACGAGCTACTGGTGCAGGACGAAAAACCGGTCAGCCTGCAGTTCAGTGCGCAAGCCGTCGGACTGCCTACTTCCTGGGCTCAGAAATTCCGCGACCTGGGGTACACAGCACAGTTCTCCTGCTTCGCTGCCGGCACGCCCGTTCTGACCAATCGCGGCGAGGTGGCGATCGAGCGGATGCGGGTGGGCGATCTGGTTCTCGCGCAGGACGTCGAGACGGGCGAGATCGCGTTCAAGCCCGTGCTAGAGACGACGGTGCGACCGCCGGCGGAGCTTCTGCGGGTCGAGCACGAGCAGGGCTCGTTCCGTTGCACGGGAGGTCACCCCTTCTGGGTCTCGGGCGAAGGCTGGGTCCACGCGAAGCGGCTGAAGTCGGGCATGGAACTCCACACGCTCGACGGCTCGGTCCGCGTCAGCGACGTCGTTGCCGACGGCGAAGAACCGACCTACAACCTGATCGTCGCCGACTACGCGAACTACTTCGTGACCGACGCCCGCGTCCTCAGCCACGACAACTCCTCGAGGCAGCCCACCGACGCGATCGTGCCGGGACTGCAGCAGAAGTAGACGACATTCAGGCGAGCGGAGGGTGCCAGCCCTCCGTGTCTGGAGTGCGGGTCCGGCGTCGATACCGCTCGGTAAGTTCGAACCACGGAGGGCTTACACCCTCCGCTCGCCTGAGACGACTCGGCGCTCGAAGCCGGGCGCGACGCTGGTGCAAGAGGGATTCTTTCGTTCGCGAAGATCGCGAGAAAACTCGCCTTCGCCTGCCCTGCGTTCGGGCCCTATAATCCGCTCCGCGAAGGGCCCCAGGCGAAGACGCCGGGGCTGATTTCGCCGCCCCGGGGCTTGCCCCCTTGAACTGGCTCGGACGGAGCACGACCTGATGCAGCGCCGAAGAGAGACTGCGATCCCTGCCGCCCACAGCCTGCGAACGGTCGACCTGGCCTTCCATCTCTTCGAGCGATCGATCCACCCGGAACTCTTCTCCCTGCGACAGGGCGTCGTGCTCGAACGGGGCGCGTTGCAGGCCCGGCTCTATCTGACCTCGACCGGTCACGTCTGTTCGTTCGCGTGGGGCAAGTCGACGCTCACGGAGACGATCTGCTCGACCACGCAGACGCTGCCCCGACGACGTCAGCGGGTCGAACGCAAGCTCAAGGAGGGCTCGTTCGCGGACGAAGCCCTGATCGGCGGAGCGGGCTATGCCTTTTCGCTTTCGGTGCGAAGCTGCGGACCGGCGGAGTTCGTCGAACTGCAACAGGAAGCGCTCGACGCGCCGCCGCCGCAACTGATCGACGCGGGAGAGCGCCCCGACCGCTGGAACGGCCTGCGATCGCTCTCTTGGATCCGGTACGAGCTTTCGGCCAAGGCGCTGGAAGTTCGCTCCTTCCGCACGCTCCCCAGCGACTACGCCGTGCTGGAGACGGTCTCGCGGTTCACGCTCCCGGGCGCGTGAGCTGGCGACGTCGATCGATCGCCGGGAACGCTGCCACGGAGGGCTGACGCCTTCCGCTCGCCGTCAGACGTCGTTCGCGCCGTCGCATGAAAAGAGCCGCGAGTCGATCGACCGCGGCTCTTCGCGTTTCTTCCGGCAGGCGATCCGAGGATTACATATTCGGGTCGGCCATCGCTCCGCCGATGCCGCCGAGCACGACCAGCAGCAGCCAGAGCGCGATCATGATGCCGCCTACCACGGCGGCGATGATCACGAACATCTTGGCCTTCTTGGCCGCCTCTTCCGCGCCGGCACGATCGCCGTTCGCGAGCTTCGAATTCACCTGAGCGGCGAAGACGATCGCGACCACGCCGAGCGGCCAGCATCCGCAGCAGAGCGTGACGATGATCGACTCGACCAGCCAGTTCTTGATCGGGGCGCCGGCGCCCGGGGCGTTCGGCGAGGTGTAAGGTCCAGGCTGCGTGCCGAAGCTCATCTGCGGTCCTTTCGTGAACGATTCTGTGGCGGCGCCGGTTGCGGTTGGAGGCGATCCCTTGCACGATCCGCGATGAACAGGAACGCGTCCGGCGAAGCTGCCGAACCGATCCGCGCAAGAAGATCGCTGAGGGCGCTGCTAGCGTAGCGTTTCGCCAGCACGGATAGAACGGCCCTCCTCCTGAAAGCGCAGGAAAAGGGAGCGGAAGGGGCGAAGCCGCCGCTGAGGGCAGGGCGCGACCCCGCAACTTGAACGGCTGGGCAAGCCAGGCTCGGCCGACGCAATCAGGTCAGTTGGTCGGCTCGTCAGCCATGTCGGGGTCGCGAAAGCGATAGCCGACGCCGCGGACGGTCTCGATCAGCGACGCCCGATCGCCCAGCTTCGACCGCAGCGCCCGGACGTGTACGTCGATCGTCCGTTCCATGACCATCGTGTCTTCGCCCAGCGCGGCGTCGATCAGCTCGGTCCGCTCGAACACCCGGCCCGGCTGGCGGATGAGCGTGTCGAGCAGACGAAATTCGCTTCGAGTGAGATGGACGGTTTCGCCCGCGATGCTGGCGCGGTGGCGTACGCGATCGACCGAGACGCCCTGGCTGGTGACGACGTCGTCCTGTTCTTCGACGTTGCGGCGTCGGCGGAGCAGGGCCTTCACCCGTTCGAGCAGGATCTTCACGCTGAAGGGCTTGGTGACGTAATCGTCCGCGCCCATCGAGAACCCGACGAGCTGATCCGATTCGTCCGAGCGTGCGGTCAGCATCAGGATCGGAATCTTCTGCGTCGCGGAGTCGTTCCGCAGGCGCCGGCAGACGTCGTAGCCGTCGACTACGGGCAGCATGAGGTCGAGCACGATCAGATCGGGCTGATGCCGCTGGGCCTGATCGAGACCCGCCTGGCCGTCGTAAGCGTGCAGCGGCTCGTAACCGGCGAGTTGCAGGTTGAGCGAAACGATCTCGGAGATGGAACGATCGTCTTCGACGATCAGGACGCGGGGTCGATTCATGCTCTCGCCGTTTCGCTCCTGGGTCCACCGGAAGGGGGCAGCCCCTGCCGGGTTCTGAATGCGGGTCACGATCGTGGACATAAGATTCCTTCGCCTTGAAGAGCCGCGCCCGATCCGTCTCCGCGTCGCTGTTTCGTTCCGCTCGCGCTCGCCTGCCGGGCTGCCGATCAGGCTGGCGCCGAGGCGTCGTACTTGCGCCGGTAGGCGTTGTGCCGATGCCGGATGATTTCGCCTTCGACCAGATAGATCACGTCTTCGGCGATGTTGGTCGCCAGGTCGGCCACGCGCTCGATATGTCGCGAGGCGCCGTAACAATGCAGGCCGGGAGGAATGGCCTCCGCCGACGCCTGCATCGCCGCCTGCAGTTCATGCACGGTCTGCACGTAGAGCCGATCGGCTTCTTCGTCGAGCGTGAGGATTCGCCGCGCGATCTTCACGTCCATGTCGACGTAAGCGTTCAGCGCCGAGCGCACCATTTCGATCGACAGGGCCGAAAGCGTTCGGAGCGCCGAGGGGACCGCGAACTTCGGAAAGTCCGCGATGGCCTCCGCCCGCTCGGTAACGTTCACCGCCAGGTCGCCGATCCGTTCCAGGTCGTTGTTGATCTTGAGCGCCGCCGCGATCCGCCTCAGGTCCGACGCGACCGGCTGATGCAGGGCCAGCACCTTCAGGCATTCGCCTTCGATGTCGACCTCCTGGGTATCGACGTCGTCGTCCATGCGTCGCAACTGGGCCGTCGACGCATCGGGCCGATCCGCGGAGGTGCGATCCAGCAACGCCCGCGACGCCAGGTCGAGCATTTCCTCGACCGACGCGAAAAGCGACAGCATCCGCTCGTGCAGACGTTGCATGTCGCGTTCGAAATGCTTGCTCATTCGGATTCTCGAAGCTTTCAGGTTCAGGAGGACCATTCGCTACCGCCGCCGCCGAACGATCAGCGCGAAGGCTCGCGGACGAGCCGTGCCTCGGGGCGAAACGAACCTGAGAGGGAGCAGCCCCTCCGACGCGGTTCCCGAACCGAAATCCACGGCCTTCATTAAAGTAGGCGGAATTGCGGATCAGATGAAGAAGCGATTAAGGAACCATTAAGAAGATCCCGCTTCGGTCGCTTTTCGCAGGCGAATCGTGAAGGTAGTCCCGCGCCCCGGGGCGCTTTGCACGCCGACGGCCCCCCCGAAGGCCTGGATCATTCGCTTCACGATCGACAGGCCCAGCCCGGTGCCGCCGGCGTCCCGGGACCGGGCGTCGTCGACGCGGTAGAACCGCTCGAAGATCCGGGCCTGATGGACCGGCGAGATGCCGATCCCGTCGTCCTGCACGTCGATCGCGACCAGATCCCGTTCGATCCGGGCACGAATCTTCACCCGGCCCTCCTCCGGCGTGTACTTCACCGCGTTGTCGACCAGGTTGTCGAGCACGGTCCGGAGCCCCTGTTCGTCGGCCAGCACGGCGACGGTGCGGTCGGCGAGCGGTTCGGCGGCGAGCGCGATCTTCTTGACCGCCGCGCGCTCCCCGAACCGGGCGATGCAGGCCTGGATCTCTTCGTCGACGTTCGTCGCGACGATCTCGAACGTCTGCTCGCCCGATTCGATCCGGGCGATCTGCAGCATATCCAGGACGAGGGCGTTCAGCCGGTCGACCGCCTCCTCGATCCGCGAGCAGAGCAGATCGACCCGCGCCGGATCCTCGTGAGCCCACAGCCGCAGCGTTTCAGCGTACGCACGGATCGACGCGAGCGGCGTTTTCAGTTCGTGCGAGACGTTCGCGACGAACTCGTGACGCAAACGCTCCAGCCGGCGAAGCTCCGTCACGTCGCGAAAGACGGCGACCGCGCCGCGCTGCGCCTGCGTTTTCGAACCGGCGTCGAACTTCGCGACGGCTGGCGCCGGCTCTTCGGTTTCGAGAGCGCCGACCGCCACCGCAAGCGCCCGGCGCAGGTGCCCGGGCAGTTCGATCTCAACCGCGGCGGCGCCTCCGTCCTGCAGGATCTTTTCGATCGTGTCGTGGATCGCGCGCTGCCGGACGACCTCCTTGTAGTCCCGATCCTCGAAGACGGTCGTCTCCAGATCGAACATTCGGCGGAACGATCCGTTCGCGAAAAGCGCGCGGCGTTCCGAATCGACGGCGAGCACGCCTTCTGACATGGCGGCCAGCACCGCGCGCAGGCGATCGCGATCCTGGACCAGGTCTTCCGCTCCTTCGCGCAGGCGGCGCTGCATCCGGGCGAAGGCGAGAGCCGCTTCGCCCAGCGCTTCGGCGTCGCGCCGGCGAAGGAAGCCGTCGCCTTCGAACAGCCCCGTGTCGTCCATCGCTTCGGCCAGTTCGCGAAGTTGGCGGTCGCGACTCGACCTCACGGCGCGGGCGACGGCATAGGCTCCGGCGCCGGCGAGGAGGGCGGCAGCGATTCCGGCGACGACCCAGATGCCGTGGGATCCCGGGGGCGGGTCGACTGCCGCGGGATCGGCTCCCGAAGCCTGGATCTCGCGCACATGGGCCTGCCAGCGGGCCTTCTCCCCCTCGAGCGCCGCCGAGCGGAGCACGAGGAGGCTCACGATCGCCAGCAGCGACGCCGCGACGACGAAGAGCGGCGTCGAATCGAGAAGCGGAAACCGCCTGGACATGGGCAGGGATAGCGAAGGCGCGGGCGAGAATCGATCGATCAGGGTATATGCTACCGGCGAGCGGAGGGCGTCAGCCCCACCGAGTTCTCGGAACGATTGCGAGGCGGCTGGACGCAACTCTCGACGAACTACGTCGAAATTCATCGATCTCCCTTGCAGGACACGGGGGGCTGACACCCCCCGCTCGCCTTAAGGGGACTACAATTTCGCCTGACCTTCGCCGCCCGACGGGACGGCCCGCTCTCGCTCGTTTTCACCTTTCGCTTTCGTACGCATGAATTCGAATCCCTTCGACGCGCGCGGCACGTTCGACGTCGGCGGCCGAAAAATCGGAATCTATCGCCTGAGCAGCCTCGAAAAGGCGGGCGTCGCGAAGATCGACGCGCTCCCGTATTCGATTCGCGTGCTGCTGGAATCGGCCCTGCGGAACGTCGACGGCTTCATCGTCGGCGAGGACGACGTTCGCCGGATCGCGTCGTGGAATCCGACGTCGCTGCCCGAGCAGGAGATCCCCTTTCTTCCCGCCCGCGTCGTGCTGCAGGACTTCACCGGCGTCCCGGCGGTCGTCGATCTGGCCGCCATGCGGGAGGCGATGAGCCGCCTGGGGGGCGATCCGAAGAAAATCAATCCGCTGATCCCGGTCGATCTGGTCATCGATCACTCGGTGCAGGTCGATCGATTCGGCACGCCCGAGTCGCTCGAACAGAACGTCGCCATCGAATTCGAGCGCAACCTGGAACGCTACGAATTCCTCCGCTGGGGGCAGAAGGCGTTCGCGAACTTCCGCGTCGTGCCGCCGAACACCGGCATCGTCCACCAGGTGAACCTGGAATACCTGGCCAAGTGCGTCTTCACCGGCAAAGACGCGGAAGGGGAGGTCGCCTATCCCGATTCGCTGGTCGGGACCGACAGCCATACGACGATGATCAACGGCCTGGGCGTCGTCGGCTGGGGCGTCGGCGGCATCGAGGCCGAGGGCGTCATGCTCGGCCAGCCGATCTACATGCTCCTGCCGGAGGTCATCGGCTTCCGCCTGTCGGGCGCGCTTCGCCCCGGCGCGACGGCGACCGACCTGGTCCTGACCGTCACGCAGATCCTCCGCAAGGAAGGCGTGGTCAACAAGTTCGTGGAGTTCTTCGGGCCGGGCGTGTCGAATATGTCGCTCGCCGACCGCGCGACCATCGGCAACATGGCGCCGGAGTACGGAGCGACGATCGGCTTCTTCCCGGTCGACGCCGAGACGCTTCGCTACATGCAGAACACGGGCCGCACCAAGGACGAGGTCGCCCTGGTCGAGGCCTACTGCAAGGAACAGGGCCTGTTCCGGACCGACGACGCGCCTGAGCCGCAGTTCACCAAGGTTCTCTCGCTCGATCTGGGCGACGTCGAACCGTCGCTGGCGGGGCCGAAGCGTCCGCAGGATCGCGTGCCGCTGTCGAAGATGAAGTCGTCCTTCCAGCGGGCGCTTTCGGCGCCGATCGCGGAGCGCGGGTTCGCGCTCGATTCCGCCGCGCTCGCGCGCACGGCGATCGTGGAACAGGAACCCAGTGCCAGCACGATCGGCCACGGCGCCGTCGTGATCGCCGCGATCACCAGTTGCACCAACACCAGCAACCCGTCGGTGATGATGGCCGCCGGCATTCTGGCCAAGAAAGCGGTCGAGAAGGGCCTGTCGGTCAAGCCGTACGTGAAGACCAGCCTGGCGCCCGGTTCGCGCGTGGTGACGGAGTATTACCGCAAGGCGGGCGTGATGGACGCGCTCGATCAGCTGGGCTTCAACGTCGTCGGCTACGGCTGCACGACCTGCATCGGCAACAGCGGTCCGCTGCCCGACGAGGTCGCTTCCGCGGTGAAGGAGGGCGATCTGGTCGCCGCCGCCGTGCTCAGCGGCAACCGCAACTTCGAGGGTCGCGTCAATCCGCTGACCCGCGCGAACTATCTCGCCAGCCCGCCGCTGGTGGTCGCGTACGCTCTCGCTGGGACGGTCGACGTCGACTTCGAGACGGAGCCCCTCGGCTACGACGGTCAGGGCAAGCCCGTCTTTCTCAAGGAGATCTGGCCGACCCACGAAGAGGTCCAGACGCTGGTCCGCGACAGCGTGCTGGCCGAGATGTTCCTCCAGGAGTACGGCCAGGTCTTCGACGGCAATCCGATGTGGAACGAGATCAAGATCTCGGGCGGCGAGCTGTACGACTGGCAGGACGAAAGCACGTACATCCAGAACCCGCCGTTCCTCGCCGACCTGACGGTCGAGATCCAGCCCGTTCCGCAGATCCAGGGCGCTCGCGTGCTGCTCGCGCTGGGCGATTCGGTCACGACCGACCATATCTCGCCCGCCGGCGCCATCTCCAAGGACAGCCCTGCGGGTCGGTTCCTGCAGGCCAGCGGCGTCGCGCCGGTCGACTTCAACAGCTACGGTTCCCGCCGGGGGAACGATCGCGTGATGGTCCGCGGCACGTTCGCGAACATCCGCATCCGCAACGCCATCGGTCAGGGCAAAGAAGGGGGCTGGACCACCCACTTCCCCGACGGCGAACTGCTGTCGGTCTACGACGCCGCGATGAAGTACCAGCAGGAGCACGTCCCGCTGGTCATCCTCGCCGGGGCGGAATACGGCACCGGATCGAGCCGCGACTGGGCGGCCAAGGGAACGTTCCAGCTCGGCGTGCGGGCGGTGATCGCCGCCTCGTACGAGCGGATCCACCGCAGCAACCTGGTCATGATGGGCGTGCTCCCCCTGCAGTTCCAGAATGGGGAGACGTGGGAGTCGCTCGGCCTGACCGGCAGCGAAGTCTTCGACATCCCCGTCGCCGACGACCTGAAACCGGGGTCGAAGGTGACCGTCACCGCGACGAACGTGCAGGGGGACGCGAAGACCTTCGATGCCGTCGCGCGAATCGACACGCTGGTCGAACTCGACTACTACCGCAACGGCGGCATCCTGCAGACCGTGCTGAGGAAGCTGCTGAAGAGTTAGCTAGTTCCCTCTCCCGCTCTTCTCGGGTGGCACTGGCTACGCCAGTGCTGCCTTTGAGTAGCCCGCGATGCGGCGAACTGACGGCGCCTGTCTCCCCGGAAGCAGCAGCTGCGTTAACCTGCGTCGCTCTTTCGCCGTTCTGCGCGGCTAACTTTCGACCCGCAGTTTGACCTGCCTTCCCGGCTTCGTCAGAATCGCGAATCTACGGATTGCGCAGGCTGGCGCGATCATGACGAGCGACGGACCGCCTTTACGGATCTGCAAAGTCGCTTCGGCGACTGCCTCGGGAAGGGACAGCATGTTCTCTGCGTTTTCGGTTCGCCGCGCTTCGTCGCGGTCTTTCTTGCCCGGTCTGAAGACCTTCGCCGTCGTCGCGGCGCTCGTCGGGTCGGCCCTGTTCGCCGCGCCGCGCGAAGCGAGCGCCCTGTTCGAGAACGAAGCCTTCGAGTCGTCGTACGACGCGTATCTCGCCTCGTGGGTCGCCTGGCAGTCGGACGGCGAAGGGATCGAAGGCAACTACCACTACTACGCGACGATCTACTCGTACTACGGCTACGTGTACGCCGCGTACGGCGACTGGTACGACTACGATCCGTACTTCGAGACCGCGATCGTCTACCACGACGCTGCCGCGGATCTGTGGGAAGCGCTGGTCTTCTACGGCGTCGGGGGAACCGATTCCTACAACGCCAGCCTGCGCGCGAACGCCGCGTCGAACCTCTGCTGGTGGGCCGCGTTCTTCTAGGCGCGGGAGTTCGATTCGGCAGGTCAGTCTTAAGTGTCATGTGTGCCATGCCCACATCGCGCCAGCAGGGTGGGCATGTAAGGTTCGGCCGGCCCTGGGCATGCCCACCCTTCCTTCGGAGATGTGGGCATGGCACACAGCGGCAAGATCGCTCGACCGTCGCTCTGCTCGGTCGACGAACTCGGGGGGCTCCCGTCCCCCGCTAGCCGATGCGGTTGCCGTTCGCTCTTATCCCATGTCGAACGATCGACGGACCTCTACAAGAAGCGGATGTGTCCGATGGGCTTCTCGGCGAAACTCGTGTCGCGAAGCGCGATCGCGCTCATTCTTTCGGCGGCGGCGCTGACGGCGTCGTTCGCCCCGCGGCAGGCATCCGCCGCCTACGAGCAGGATGCGTATCTTCGGTCGAACGCCGCGGTCATCTACGCCGAGCGGGCGCTCGCGAGGGCGCGGCCCGCGCAGGCGGAGACGGCCTACCTGGCCTATCTCTATGCCTGGTACGGTCGCGAGTACGCCTATTACGGCGTCGTGACCGGCGACCAGGGCTGGTTCTATTCCGCGGCCTACATGCACTACGCCGCGTACAGCTACCACGAGTCGATCCACGCCTATCTTCCGCGGACGCTCGGCTTCCGGGCACAGGAGTCGGCCTACTTCGCGTTCCTGTTCAGCTGGTACGCCTTCGCTAGTTGAGGGCAAGGGAACTGCGGGTCGCCTGTCGTCGTCCGAAAGATCCCGGCAATCCGCTTCGTCGGAAGATTCTGCGGTTCGTCGCGACTCAGCCGCCGTAGAATCGACGTGATCGGAACTCGTTTCCGACGCTCCGTCGGGCGCCGACGGGTGTCCCGCGTTTCGGACGCCCGTAAAATGAAAAACGTCGATTGGTCCGCAACGCCCTCCGCCCGTCGCGGTTTAGGGAACATGGGCAATCTGGTGCGTAAAGCCTGGTGCAACGAGCGCCTTCTCTCTATTGCAGGAATCTCCGTCGTATGACTTCCCGTTTCGTTCGTCGGACGCTCGCGGGCATCGCCCTGGCGGCCGCTCCGCTGGTCGTGTTCGCAGTCGCGGCTCCGTTCGCTAACGCGCAACCCCCGCTTCCGAATCTTCCCGCCGGCGGTCTTCCGCCGCTCCCGGGCGGTCTTCCGAAGCCGGGTAGCATGGCGATGATGCCCGGCTTCTCCGACCCGCTCGCTCCGCTGCAGCTGGTCGACAAGCCGGTGATCCAGAACGAGCTCGACCTGGCTGAGGTGCAGCTCACCGAGATCAAGGCGATGAAGGAGCGTCAGGAGAAGGAGATCCAGAAGCTCCTCGCCGACAAGAAGAAGGAGTACGAGAAGCAGCTCTTCGACAAGCTTCTTCCCAAGCAGCAGTCGCGGCTGCGTCAGATCGTCGTTCAGCTCAAGAAGAACCGCTCCCTCCAGGACGAGTACGTCGTTACGGAGATCGGTCTGTCGGAAGATCAGGTCAAGCAGATCAACGACATCTACGAAGCGAACGAAAAGGAGACGGAGAAGCTCTTCCAGGACATCTTCGCTCGCAAGGTCGATCCGACCACGCTGCGCGAAAAGGGTCGCCAGGCTCGCACGAAGCTGGAAGCGGACCTGATGGCGGTCATGACCGAGGAGCAGAAGAAGAAGTTCAGCGAGCTCGGCGGCGAACCGTTCGACGTCAACCCGATGGACCTGATCGCTCCGCCGATGGGTCTCGATTCGGCCATCTTCCCGCCCGCGCTGCCGCCGCTGCCGGATCCGGAAGGGGACCTGGACGAAGATCTGGAAATGGAAGAAGACGAAGAAATGGAAGACGAAGATCTCGAGGACGCCGACGCTCCCGCGCCGCGCCCGGCCTTCGGACCGGCTCCGCCGCCCCGTCCGTAAGAAATCGTCGCCTCCGCGAAAAACGCGTGAAGCCCGCCATCGGAACATCCGATCGCGGGCTTTCTTCGTAAACTGGTGGGGCGGTCGCGTCGCCTTCGGAAACGGTTCGAGGCGTCGCCCGCCTGTCCTGCCCAGAGAATCCCGCCATGAAACGATCCCAGGGTTTCACCCTCGTCGAGCTTCTCGTCGTCATCGCGATCATCGGCGTACTGGTCGCGCTGCTGCTGCCGGCGGTCCAGGCGGCTCGCGAAGCGGCGAACCGCATGTCCTGCGGCAACAACCTGAAGCAGTTCGGGCTGGCGACGCACAATTACGAGTCGGCCTATCGGCGCTTCCCTTCGATGGGAAGTCGCAACTACGCCTACTCGGTGCAGGCGAAGCTGCTGCCGTTCATGGAGCAACGCTCGCTCCACGATCTGCTGGACTTCTCGCAGCCGCTGGTCGTCGGCAACGATCATCTGGGCGATCTGAACCCGATCTATCAGACGGTCGCTGCGACGCCGCTGGCCGTCTATCAATGCCCGTCCGACGGGGGCGAGATCATGACGCTCAAGAACGACGACGACCTGTTCGCCGCGGGGAATTACATGGTCAACGTCGGTTCGGGCGTCGGTCGCAACTACTCGATCGTGAACAAGACCGACGGCATCTTCTATCTCGATTCGAACCTCCGCTTCGCCTCGATCACCGACGGCTCCAGCAACACGGTCCTCTATTCGGAGACCCTGTTCGGCTCGCGGGTCAGTTCGACCGACCTGCAGGATCCGAAGCGTCAGATGAAGAAGATCGCCACGAACGGCGCGAGCCCGGGCACGCTGGACGCCGGCGCTATCAACGGCGCCGCCTCGACGGGCTACGACGGCGAGCGGGCCTTCAGTTGGATCTGGGGCGGGCGCGGCTACAACATCATGGTCAACGCCTATCTCCCCCCGAACAGCGACGTCCCTGACACGCGATTCCACGGCGACGGCCTGTTCGCCGCCCGCAGTAACCACCCCGGGACCGTGCAGGTGACGCTCGGCGACGGCAGCGTTCGAGCGATCGCCGAGACGGTCGAACTCGCCACCTGGCGGCGGTTGTTCTCGCGCAACGACGGTCAGCCGCTGGGCGAGTTCTGAAGCCGGCGGAATTCACAGGCAACTCTCCTACGTCTCCCGGCGATCCTGCTTCGCCTTCCGAAAGGTCTTTCATGCATCGCTTCCTCTTCGCTTCGACGATCGCCGTCGCGGGCATCGCGCTGGCCGCCCAGTCGGCTCAGGCTCACTTCATCTATCTGAAGCAGTCGCCCGGCGAGAAGGCCACGAAGGTCGAAGGCTTCTTCGGCCATGCGCCGGAACCGGACGAACCGCGGCTGCTGGCGAATCTGGAAGGCCTCGAAGTCTGGTGGACGCCGATGAAGGGGGAACGGACGCTCGTCCCCCTGTCGCTCGGCGGCGATCGCATGGTCGGCTCGGCGCCTGCCGGCCCTGGCATGCTCTCCGCGATGAGGACGCCGCGGGTCCGCGAACGAGAAGGCGTCACGTATCGATCGGTCGGCTACGCCCAGACGGCTCCGGCGCTGGAGAGCGGCGCCCGGGTCGCCTTTCCCGCCGACGCTCGCCCCGATCTCGAATTGAGGGCGGAGCGACTCGAAAACGGCAAGCTCCGGCTGACCGCGCTCTGGAAGGGAAAGCCGCTCCCGCAAGCGGAGATCAGCGGTTCGATCCCGGGCCGCCCGGCGGTCAACGCGATGACCGACGAGAAGGGTTCCGCCGAGCTGGCGCTCGACCAGCCGGGCTTCATCGACCTGCACGTGCAGTACGTCGAACCGGGCGAAGGCGAACTCGACGGACAGAAGTTCTCCGAGACCCGCCACAACGCCACGCTGGTCGTGGAAACCGCGGGGCAGAGCGGCGCGACGAAGTAGCCTGACTTGAGCCGGCCAGCGCTGCCCGATCCCCACGCCGCTCGCTGGCGAACGGCGTCGAACGATCGACGAGCTACTTCCGAGAACTCAGTCCTGTTCGCCGGATGCGGGCGCTTCCAGCGGCAGCGGGCGGGGAAGGGGCTCGGGCGGAGGTAGCTCTTCCGTCGGGGTCGCCGGCGGAAGAATGCCCTCGGTCGTCCGCGCCGGCGCTTCGGGTTCGTCGTCGGTCGCGCTTTCCTTCGGCGAGTTCCAGAACGGAAGCTGAAACTCCGGCAGCTTGAACGGCGCCAAGTCGTTCGCCAGCGGCTTTCGCTCCATGTCGATATCGGCGTGCAGCCAGAGCGCGGAGTCGCGCTCCGACAACGTCGCCGTCGCCCCGCGGAACCACTCCAGCACCGGCGCCCGGAACTCGATCTCGCTGATCGGCTTTTCCCACGCGACCGAGGAGCGCCAGATGCCGGGTCCCTCTTCGGCGCCGGTCAGGACGTACTCTCCTCCCAGGGTGTCGACCATCTCGGCGCCCAGGACGCGTTCGGCGACGGCGGGCGCTTCCTGACGGGGCAGGCCGAACTGTTCCGACAGACGATGCAGGAACCGTGCGTTGCCGTCGGAGATCGTCAGCGCCCGGTCGAGGTAGAGTTCGTTGACCCAGGTGCCGACGTCGGCGTCCGACAGGTCCTGAATCGACAGGTGGCCGATCGCCATCTGATCGCTCGTCGTCGGCTTGACCTGACCGCGCACCCGGTCGAGCAGATCGGGATGAAACCCGACCAGCGAGAACTCCGGCTGCTGCCAGCGATAGAGCCCGAACAAGAGTCGCTGATAGCCCGCCTGCGCCGGACCCGGTCCCGCGACGCCGGGCAGAATGTCGAGCCATCCGGCCCTCGGATACGACCCGAGATAGCCCGGCGCCGAGCGGAGCGTCTGGAAGGTCTTCATCAGTCCCGCGCCGACCAGGTCGCCCTTGGCCGGAACGTCCTGCACGCCGAGGAAGAGCGTGTGCGGTCCGACGCGGCCGCCCGGAGTTCCTGCCACGCTCGCCTGAAGATGAATGGCGTCGCCGTCGGCAGGCGGGATGTAGACGTTCGACTGCGTCCCCATCATGTCCAGCATCCAGCCCATCCGCTCCCGCTGCAGGGGCGACAGGTTGACGTCGAAGGCGACGCGTTCGATCCGCGGCTCTTCGGACAGGACGTACCGCCGCATCGCGAACGACAGAGGCTGAATGTCCTGGCCCTGCGTCTCGAACCAGCTCTTGCGCGACAGCGCGACCGCTTCTTCCTCCGGCGTCAGCGCCTCGGGGGGCATGTCGGCGATCGGCATGAAGGCGCCGAGCGGTCCGCGGAACGAATCGACGGGACCTGCCTCGGTTTCGATCAGCACGCTGCCGTCGGGTCGCTGGCCGAAGCCGAGCGGCAGGAAGCCGGCGGAGACGAGCGACTCCACGGAGACGTCCTCCAGCCCTTCGTTCATCGCGGCGAGGCGCGCCAGTTCGAGCATCTCCAGTTCGGCTCGCGACGCCTGCCGTCGGGCCAGTTCGATCTGCGTCTCGTTGTCGAGCGTCTGGCGGAAGAACTCGCTGGAGAAGAAGCCGAACACCGTGTCGCCGCGGTCGATCGGCAGCAATCGCCGGGCGTTGCGGAACTCGGGCGACGAACCGAGCGGACGATCGCCGTCGACGGCGGCGAAGAATCGCTCGACCATCGCGCGGCTGCTCGTGTGCAGGTGGTACTTGCCCGAGACGGCGTAGTAGCTGCGCAGTTCGCCTCCCGGCGTTTCGAGGAACGATGCCGGTCGCCCCGCGATTTCGACCTCGGTCAGCTTGGCGCCGAGCGCCTTCTGTTCGGCAAGGACGCTCTTGCGGGTCTTCTCGAATTCGCCCTGAAGCAGGTCGCTCTTCGCCAGGAACATCACGCCGATCGCGGCGCCGTCCTGCACGTAGAGATCGCGTCCGAGCACGGCCACGTCGTCGATCAGCGAGCTGCCGAACCAGTCAGCCAGTTCGTTCTTTCGCAGGCCGAGCTGCCGCTGGGCGAAGCCCCCTTGCTTGAGCGAGGTGCCGCGAAGGGTCAGCATCCGCGAGAGATCGCCGCCGTTCTCTTCGATCAGCTTTTCGAGCCAGAGATAGTTCTGAAACGATCCGAAGCGGACGTAGAAGCACTCCTCGGGAACGCCCATCGCGATCGATTCGACCTCGTTCGCCTGAAGCTCCGGCGCGATCGCGAGCGGCCTCCACGCGATCGGCGGCGGAAGGGGACGCGCGGCGGGAGCGGGGGCCTCCTGACGCAGGAAGGCGGTGCGGACCGCCTCGATCCGCAGGCGCTCCGAACCGGCGAGCAGATCGGCGATTCGCGACAGTTCGGAATCGGGCGCCGCGGACGGGGCAGGGGGCGCGGCCAGGCCGTAGCGGGCCGGCAGCATGTTTCGCAGGTAGGCTTCCGCAGTCGGCGGAAAGGGCTCGTCGAGCAGTTCGAACTGCGCGTCGTACGCCCGACGCCATTCGTTGACCTGCCGCGTGAACTGGCGGGGATTTCCCTGCCGGGGCACGACCGAAATCTGCTGCGGCGCCGGCGTGTAGACGGTCGCGGTGAAAGGTTCCGATCCGCGGAACAGGAAACGGACGGTGACGTTGCCCGACCTGCTCATGAACGGACCGACGATCTGCTGCAGCAGGGGCCCGACGCGGGTCGGTGCGAAGACGGGGTAGCCGACCCAACCCGTCTCGCTGCGGAGCGCGAAGCCGTCCGTCGCGAGCGCGGCGTCGGCATGCTCCCCCGCGACCGGGAGGGTTACCGTCGCCACGCCGAAGTCCTCGCCGTAGACGGCCTGAACGGTTTGTGCTTCCGCCGCGGGCGCGAGACCGAACAGGCTGCCGGCAGCCACGATCAGCGCGGCGAGAAGGATGACGTAACGACTAGCGTCGCACGAGATGTCGGCGGTCTGGGGTGGCGCCGGTTGCCTCAACCGGCGCGGGCGCAACCCGTCGGAGGCCCCGGTGCGCACGCAGCCTTGGCTCGCCCGGTTCACTCCACGCAGAACCGAATCGAGAGAGGCGCCATCGATCCGAGATGCTCCTGAGGCCTCCGATCCGCTTCGCGGACGCCGGTTGAGGCAACCGGCGCCACCCAGGTCGCGCGACGATCGATCGAGAAACGGCGACGGCAGGTCGCGACGAAACAGCATGACGGCGTCCATGAACGGCAGAAGCGTGCCAGCCACGGCTCCGCAGGAATGCGGCTCCGCCCGGCGTCTTTCAGTCTAGGCGACCTTGCGGCTCACGTAACCCTTAACGCGTCGAGGCTCCGTGAGGAAAAGCTCCGAAACGCGGACGGACCGTGTGCCATGGCTGGCTTGTCCAGCCGTGCGGACGCTGGTTATGCGTGGGTTAATCGGCTGTCCGACGCAAGGAGAGCGGGCGACACGCGGTCGCATCGAGCCGCTGACAGCTCTCCAGTTCTCAGCACGGCTGGACAAGCCAGCCATGGCACACGGACGTTCCAGCTCCCAGCTCCGCTACTCATTTGACAGGCTGCGCAAAATGGAGCGGCGACGGGGCTCCAAGCCCGAAGCGGCGGTCGCGGAGCCTTCGTCTCCGATGCCGAGGTTGCGATACAACGTAACCCTCGCCGGCGGGTACACTTTCCGCTGATCGAACCGCCCTGCCGAGGGATCGGCAGAGCATGCACCCTCGTACGCAGCGGTAGAACTGGATGTCGCTCGAAGCGGCTCTTCCCACGGATCGCGGCGCCTGGCAGGGGGGCGAGGGGCTCGCCTCCCGCACTTACGCCGGGCTGCTCCTGACGCAGTTCTTTACGGCGCTGAACGACAATCTGTTCCGCTGGCTCGTGATCGGGATCGGGAAGGATTACTACCCCGACAATCCGGCCTTCGTGCTGATGGTCGGGACGGCCTGCTTCGTGCTGCCGTATCTGTTCCTGGCGGCGCCTGCCGGATACTTCGCCGACCGCTTCCGCAAGCGGACGGTGATCCTGTGGTGCAAATGGGCGGAGCTGGCCATCCTGATCCTCGGAACGCTGGCGATCGTACTGGGGAGCTTCTGGCTGCTGATCGGCGTCGTGCTGCTGCTCGGCGCACAAAGTTCGCTCTTCGCGCCGGCCCGATTCGGATCGCTTCCGGAACTGCTCAAGCCCGAATCGATCTCGGCGGCGAACGGCTGGTTCGGCTTCGCCACGATCGGCGCCACCGTCATGGGCATGGCGGGCGGAAGCTATCTCTACGACGTCGCCGGCTACAAGGGGATGGAGCAGTGGTGGATCCCCGGCGCGACCGTCATCGGCGTCGCGCTCGCAGGCCTGGCCACGAGCTACCTGATCCGCAGCGTCCCGGCGGGCGATCCCGGAAGACCGTTCCCCTGGTTCGCCATCCAGGCCACGATCGACGAACTGAGGACGCTGGCCGCGAAGCCGTCGCTGCTGCGGGTCGCGATCGGCATCGCCTTCTTCTGGGCCGTCGGAGCGCTGGCGGTCAACAACATCGATCAGTTCACGATGGAGTCGGGCGGGCTTCACGAGTCCGATAAGACGCCGTTGCTGCTCTGCCTGACGATCGGCCTCGCGGTCGGCAGCGTGCTCGCCGGCGTCCTCTCGGGCGATCACGTCGAGCTGGGTCTGCTTCCGATCGGCCTGTTCGGCGTGGCGCTCTTTTCGACGCTGCTGTTCTTCGTGCCGCCCCAACTGTTCGAGCCGGGGGACGCGTTGACGGGAGGGCTGATCTGGGCCGGCGCGCTCCTGTTCTTTCTAGGCGTCAGCTCGGGCATGTTCGACGTGCCGCTGGAGTCCTACCTCCAGCGCCGCAGCGATCCCGACCGCCGCGGCGCGGTGCTGGCCGCGTCGAACTTCCTGACCTTCTCCGGCATCCTGCTGACGTCGGTCGTCTTCTTCGCGATGCGGGCGCCGTTGCCCGGCGACATCGCTCGCATCCCGGAAGAGCAACGAGGGCTGCCGCTCTCCGCCGAAGACGCGGACCGTCTGAATCGTTTGCTGACCCGGCACGAGAACGCGTGGGCCCGATCCGACGAAGAACGACGCAAGGGCGCCGCGACGACGGAGCCTTCGCAGCTCGAAACGACCGACTTCGGCGACCTTCGCGAGCTGACGGCGGATCTGCCCGATTCGCTTCGCCGCGAGGCGCTCGTGCAACTGGTCGCCGCCGACGTGCAGGAGCGCCAGGAGCGAAAGCTGCCGTTCACGCCGGCGTTCTATTTCGCTCTGTCGCCGAACGATCGGTTCCTGATTCGGGAGGCGTTCGATCAGGCGGTCGGTCCGCCTTTGCTGTCGACGCGCGAGGTCTTCCTGGTCGTCGGGGCGATGGCCACGCCCGTCATGGCGTACGCGGTCTGGCTCATTCCGCAAACGACGATCCGATTTCTCGTTTGGCTCGCCGTCCACTCCATCTATCGCGTGCGGGTGGTCAATCGAAAGTACCTGCCCGACTACGGCGGAGCGGTGCTGGTCTGCAATCACGTCTCGTGGCTGGACGGATTCCTGCTGCTGCTGGTGACCTCACGTCGCGTCAGGATGGTGGTCTTCTCCGGGAACTTCGCGGGCGACTGGCTCACGCGGTGGGCCCGGTGGTGGGGGACGATCCTGCTGGACGCGAAGCGCCCTAAGGAGGTCGTCGCGGCGCTACGCGAGGCCCGCACGGCGCTCAACAATGGAGAGCTGGTCGGTCTGTTCCCCGAGGGAGGCATCTCCCGCACGGGACAGATCATGTCGTTCAAGCCGGGGCTGATGAAGATCCTGGAAGGGACCGACGCCCCGGTCATCCCCGTCTATCTCCACGGACTGTGGGGATCGGTCTTCAGCTTTTCCGGCGGCAAGTTCTTCTGGAAATGGCCTCGCCGCTGGCCTTATCCCGTCACGATCTACTTCGGCCCCCCCATCGAGAAGCCCAAGGACGTGCATGAGGTACGTCGGGCGGTGCAGGACCTGGGAGCGCACGCCATGACCGAAAAGCCCGAGACCCAGTCGCTGGAAGAACGCTTCATCCGCATGTGCAAGAAGCGTCTGCGCACCCGCAAGGTCGCCGACCTGCTCGCCGGCGAGATGACCGGCGGCCAGCTTCTGATGCGGACGCTCATCCTGCGCAGGCTCCTCCGCCGGCACGTCCTGAAAGAGAACGAAAAGTACGTCGGCCTGCTGCTCCCGTCGTCGGTCGTGGGGCTTGTCGCGAACCTGGCGGTCGCGCTCGATCGCCGCGTGGCGGTGAACCTGAATACGACGGTCACCTGCGAGACGCTGAATTACTGCATCCGCGAGGCCGGCATCAAGCACGTCCTGACGAGCAGGAAGGTCATGGAGAAGCTCTCCGAGCGGGAGCCCATGAACCTCGACTGCGAAGTCGTCTATATGGAGGACTTCCGCGAAGATCCGGCCAAGGGCCCCACGACGGCGGATAAGCTGGCCGGGGCGCTCGGCGCCTATGTTACCCCCGCGAGGATGCTCAGCCGGCAGCTCGGCCTGGACAAGATCGATCTCGACGACGAGGTCTGCCTGGTCTTCACCTCCGGTTCGACGGGCAAGCCGAAGGGGGTGATGCTGACGCATCGCAACATCGCCCACAACGTGGAAGGGATCTCCCAGGTCGTCCACCTCACCAAGCAGGACGTCCTCGTCGGGATCCTGCCGTTCTTTCACTCGTTCGGGTCGACGGTCACGATCTGGGGGACCGCGACGCTCGATATCGGCGGTTGCTATCACATCTCGCCGCTCGACGCGAAACAGGTCGGCAAGGTGATCCAGAAGTTCGGCGGCACGATCATCGTCGCGACGCCGACGTTCCTCCGGATGTACCTCGCCCGCTGCACGCCGGAAGAATTCAAGACGCTCGACGTCGTCGTCGCCGGCGCCGAGAAGCTGCCGGAAGATCTTTGCGAAGCGTTCGAGAAGAAGTTCGGCGCACGCCCCGTGGAGGGCTACGGCGCGACGGAGCTGTCGCCCCTCGTGTCGGTCAACGTTCCGCCCAGCCGGTCAATCGACCAGTTTCAGGTCGACCGTAAGGAGGGCACCGTCGGGCGCCCCCTCCCGGGCGTGACGGCGAAGGTCCTCGACCTCGATACGGAAGCGGTTCTCACCGCCAATCAGCCCGGCATGCTCTGGATCAAGGGGCCCAATGTCATGAAGGGCTACCTCAACAAGCCCGAACATTCGGCGGAAGTGATCCACGACGGCTGGTACAAGACGGGCGACGTCGCCTACCTCGACGAAGACGGCTTCATCAAGATCACCGGGCGCATCAGCCGCTTCTCCAAGATCGGCGGCGAGATGGTGCCCCACCTGCTGATCGAAGAGTCCATCGAAAAGATCTTGGGAGGCCAGGAATCGGGCTCCCTTCAGGTCGCAGTCACGGCCATTCCGCACCCGACCAAGGGCGAGCGCCTGATCGTGCTCCATACGCCCCTCTCGAAGCCGGTCGACGAGATCCGCAAGGAGTTGGCCGCGATGGGTCTCCCCAACATCTTCATCCCGGGCGCCGAAAGCTGGCTGGAGACGAGCGAGATCCCGGTGCTCGGAACGGGCAAGCTCGATCTGTCGGAACTGCGGAAGCGGGCGTCAGAAGCCTTCACCGCCTCCGAGACGAAGGCATAGAATCGCAGGAGCGACGGCGCAAGCGCTGCCGAACGAACGCCTGAGCGCCACGGCTGGCTTGCCCAGCCGTGCAGAGATCGTAGAGTCGCTTTGCAAAGCAGGTGGGCTTCGAACGTCGCATCGCTTGCGAGGAGATGGGTCGGAGCCATAGTCGAACGAAAGCTCGCGCCTCGCACGGCTGCACAAGCCAGCCGTGGCACACGGAAACCTTCGATGTCGGGCATGCTCCGTTACGCGCTGGCGACGATCCTCGCGATCTTCGTCATCGGGTCTGGCGACGTCCTTCTCGCTCAGGACGACCGGGCGGATATCCGCTACGAGACGGTCAGTCCCCGATCGATCGGCCAGGCGATGACGTACCGCCTGGGGATCCGCTGCGAGGGCAT
Organism: Lignipirellula cremea; assembly: GCF_056501455.1. Taxonomy (NCBI): domain Bacteria; kingdom Pseudomonadati; phylum Planctomycetota; class Planctomycetia; order Pirellulales; family Pirellulaceae; genus Lignipirellula; species Lignipirellula cremea. Next base: position 235,920 of record NZ_CM151415.1, on the reverse strand, counting down.
GCCGGACGGTTCGCTGATCGTGATGTCGCGGGACGAAGTCGCGTCCGATCGACTGCTGCAGAGCGTCGATCGCCCGGAGATCACGCGGTTTCTGCGGCGGGGCGACGTTATCACCCACGTCGACGGGGTCCGCATCGATTCGCTCCTCACGTACAACCGCGTGATGCATGCCTCCGGCGGTCGCCCCCGCCTGAGAGTCATGAACCGCGACACGGGCGGGGCGGAAGAATGGACGATCGACGCCGTTCGCCAGTTGGAGCTCGCCGAAGACGTTCCGCCGCCTGAACACGCGCCGCACGAAGAGAGCGTGGTTCGAGCCCTGCTGATCGCGCCCACGGCCGACGAGCGTCTCGCCGCGGTCGCGAACCCGTCGCTGGCGAGGGTTCGCGAGGCGCTCGAAGCCGCGTTGCCGCCGGAGCGGCTGGAGATCACGGAACTGATCGGGTCCGAATGCGACGCCCGGGGCATCCTCCGGAAGACGGAAGAGATCGCCTGCCGGGAACGCGACACGCTGTTCGTTTACGTCGTCGCCCGTTCGGGATTCGACAGCCGCTATGCGGTCGACGTCGGTTTCCAGCGGTTCGACGGGTTCGCCGTCGACGAGGACGCCGCGCCTGACGACGGACAGTTCCTGCGGCTGCAGGAAGGGGATCTGCTTCGCCGGTCGCTGTGGGAAGCGATGCTGATGCGCAACGCGCGACTGACGATCCTGCTGACTGACGCCTGCGACGAATCCACGATCCTGAACGAGTCCGCCGGACGGCTGCTGACCGAAAAGCTGTCCGGCGTCGATGACGACGCGGGGCCCGACGAAGCGGATCGGGACGCAGCGCGACGGGGCTGGGCGGAACGACTGCTGGGCCATACCGGGCGCATCGACGTCAGTTCGGCTTCGCCGGGCCATCCGGCCTGGTTCGATCCCGAACGGGGCGGCTGGTTCACCGAGGCCTGGCTGCGGGCGACGAAGCTGGCCGATCAGGCCGATCGGAATGAGTGGAGCGAGACGCTCGATCACGCTTCCCGCACCGCCGCGGAGCGCTTCGCCGAACGGTCGAAGATCCTGTCGCCGAAACGGGCTGGACTCTCGGACGCCGCGCGAGCCCGTCTGAGAGCGGAGTCCGGCGGAGTCGCCGACTTGCGAATCCTGGACGTCGAGCGGGATGCCACGCTCGATCACCTGCCGGCGCTGACGGATTGACGCCAGCCGATCCGCGGCACGGCGATTGCTTATACCGCGGCGAAGCAGCGGGCGCCGCCGAGGCGGGAAGCGGCAGTGCGTCGTTCGACGCCGCTCGCTCAGGAATCATCGCGAACACGAACGGAGTTGCGAACTGTGATTGAATCGATCCTTTTGGCCGTCACCCGCGTCAGCGCCTTTCGGGGGACCCAGAGACTTTCCGGCGCCACCGGCTTTTTCTTCGAGCGAGACGACCGCCTGTACGTCGTGACGAACCGTCACGTCCTGTTCGACGAACCGTCGAATCACCGGCCCGATCGAATCGAACTGGAACTGCACGTCGACGAGGAGAACGCGACCGTCGTGCAGCCCTTCTCCGTTCCGCTGTACGACGCTTCGAGAGCGCCGCTCTGGAAGCAGGCGGTCGACTCACAGGGCGAGGTCGACGTCGCGGCGCTGGAACTCGATCGGTCGGCGCTGCCCCCGACGCTCGTCTATCGACCCTTCACGCCCCATCACATGGTGGAGGAACTGGACGAGATCGAGGTCGGCGCCTCGCTGCTGGTCGTCGGTTTCCCGCTGGGATTCCACGACGATCTGCACCATCTGCCGGTCGCCCGACGCTCGGCGATCGCTTCGTCGTTCGGCATGCGTTTTCAGGGGAACGGTTACTTCCTGCACGACGCCCGAACCCATCGCGGCACGAGCGGCGCCCCGGTCGTCGCCCGGATGTCGCTGCAGCGCGGTCGAAAGACGCTTCCCTGGACGCTGCTGGGCGTTCATGCCGCACGCCTCGACGTGACGCGGGATCTCGATCAGGACGAGGCGCTGGGCCTGAACTGTGCATGGTACGCCGACATCATCCTGACCCTGACGGAGCCGAAGCCGGTCGTCGCAGCCGCGCCGGTCGCGTCCGCGGGCGGTCCGGTCGGAAGCGCTCCGGCGAAGGGTCCGACCGCCGCGCCGGCTCCTGCGGCTCCCGTCGCACCTGCGCCTCCCGCATCATCGGCGCCCCGACCCGCGGCTCCCGCGACCTCCAAACCGTGATTCCGACCGCAGAATCCGGCTTTCAAATCGCTCCTTCTGACGATTCGCGGCGAGCGTCTCGCGAAATTTTCGATTCCGGGGCCCTCCGTCGCTAACGGGGCGGGCCCTTCGCGGCCATCTGATTTACGATCGGGAAAGCGTCCCGGTCGTTCGCCGGGGCCGTTCGTCCAAAAAGACGGACGATCCGGCGAAGGGTCGACTTCTGCCCAGCGCCCTGGCGGTCCTCGCGACCGTCGCGCGGTCATTCGCCGGATCGACGATCATGCCGCCCGCGATTGGTCCGCCCGTGACGCAGGTCGATTTCGAAACCGTGATGCAGGAGACGCACTCCCGCATTCGCGCCTACATCGCGGGAATGGGGATCGCGTCGCACGAGGTCGACGACGTCGCGCAGGACGTCTACCTGGAACTTTACAAATGCTGGGGGAAGATCCCCGAGGATGTCGAGCCGGCCCGCTGGCTCAAGGGAATCGCCCGGAATCTGTGCCTGAACCACCTCCGGCGGCGAGCCCGGCGGGGGCGTCTGCACCATGACGCGGTGGCGGAGTTGCTGGCCGGACAGGAATCGGAACTGGAAGTCGAAATGGCCGACGGGCGGAACTCCATCGGATACGCCCTCGACGGCTGCCTGCAACGCCTGGCGCCCAAGTCGCGGCAGATGCTGCTGCTGAAATACGAACAGGATCTTTCCTCGCACGCGATCGCTGCCGCGCTGGAATCGACGGCCGAAGCGATCCGCGTGGCGATGCATCGCGTCCGGCGACAGCTTCGAAGCTGCATCGACCGGACGCTTTCGCGGGACGGAGCGTCATGAACGCAGGCGAAGGCGAGACGCTCGTCCGCCGGTATCTCGACGATCGCGATTCGCTCTCCGACCGGGAGACGCTCGCCCTCGCGCGCTGGCTGGAAGAAGATCCCGCCCGCGTCGCCGACCTGCGCAGCGACCTCGTGCTCGACGAACTCCTGGCGCAGAAGTTCGCCGTCGATCGCCGGAACTTCCCGGCGCAGGTCAGGCAGCGCGTCTCCGACTGGCTTCGCGGCGAACAGACCCTCGATACCCGGGCTGCCGAACTTCGCGCGCTCGCGGCCGGTCAGCTTCAGGAATACGCGAAGCGCCGGTCGTCGCGCCGCTGGATCGGATGGACGGTCGCACTCGCGGCGATTCTCGCGTTCGCGGCGGCGACGCCGTTGTTCCTATCGGCGTGGCATCCGACGGTCGCTCGAGTGGAGACGATCCAGGGCGACGCGTTCGTCGCGGACGGGGATGCGTCGAAGCCCCTTCGAGCCGGCGACGAACTTCGCGCCTCCGATCGCCTTCGCGTCGACGAAGGGGGACGCGTGGAACTCATCTATGCCGATCAGACTCGCGTGATCTTCGAAGCGGGCACGGTGGCCACGCTCGCCGACAAGCCGTTCGGAGGCGCGAAGCGAGTGCAGGTCGAGCGCGGCGAACTGACGGCCAGCGTCTCTCCGCAACCTGCCGGGGCGCCGATGACGTTCGTGACGCCGCATTCGGAAGCCCGCGTGCTGGGGACGGAGCTGCTGCTCGACGTCAGCCAGGAGGCGACGCGGCTGGAAGTGCGCGAGGGGAAGGTCGAGTTCCGCCGGACGCTCCCCTCGCGAGGCCGGGAGCCGCAGTCGGTCATCGTGAAGACCGACCAGTCGGGCCTCAGCGCCCGGAGCGGCCTGGCGTTGGAAGAAGGGCTCTGGCCGACGCGACGCGCAGGGCTCGTCTTCCTGCATGTCGCCTCCGCGGCGGGCATCTCCTTCGACGATCCGCAGACGGGCGAAGCCCGCACGTCGACCGTCGCGAGCGAGGGTAGAGCCTGGTTCGACCGACTCTACCGGCTCGCCGTCGACGGAGGTCGCTTCGTCGCGGCGGACGACGACTCCCGAATCGTCGCGGCAGCCTTATCTAAAGCCGGCAGCTTCTCGCTCGAGACGACCGTGCTGGCGATCGAACCGACCAGGGAGAGCGTTTCGCTCGTGCGAATGGCTGATCCTGCCGATCCGAACGTGCCGCCCGCCTTTGAATTGCGGCTGCAAGGAACGAAGCTCTCGCTGGCTTTCTCGATCGAGGCAGCGTCGGGCGAACCGGATGCCGAGGCGAAGCCGCCGACCCTGATAGAGCGCGACCTGGGCGAGCTTTCGCCGGGCGAACCGATGCATGTCGTCGTCACCTACGGTGAAGGGCGTCTGCATGCCTATCGCGACGGAACGCCGGCGCTTCAGGAGCAGGTCGAAGGCGCCGGGTCGCTCGTGGCTGTCGAAGGGACGAAGCTGTCGTTCGGGCCGACGGACAGCCGCGGGCCGGGCTTCTCCGGGTCGCTGGAGGCGATCGCGATTTACGACCGGGAACTGGCCGCTCGCGAAGTACGCCGCAACTCGCTGGAACTCCGACGGGCGCGATCGCTGCGACTTGATGAAAAACGCGTGGTTCTCCGCGTCTCCCCGGTCGATGCCGAGACGTTCACGAAGGCGTGGGACGCGGGGCCGGCGAAGCTGACCGAAACGTCGCTCGTCTTCGTCGATCTGTCCCGAACCGACGCGCCCGAGAATCAACCCGCATACGTTTCAATCGCGACGATCGTCGATCCGCAGCGACCGGGCGAACGCGAACGCGTGGCCGAACTGCTGAGGCGGGGCGAAGCTGCGGGCGTGCCGCTGCGCGAGATCCCGGGCCTGGAACGACTGCCCCGGGGGGAGCTGTCCCTTCCGGCAGCGCATGCGGTGACCATCGGCCCGAATTCCCAGTTCTTCGTCGAAGGCTTCGCCGGGGAAGTATCAGGCGAGACAGGCGATTCTCGTGATTAAGGCGGGGCCGAAGCGGTTCGCTATAGTGAGCGAATCCATTCCTCCCGCTTCGTGCGGACGCAGAGACCATGGCTCCCTTCGTCGGCTTTCCTGCCGACCTTGAAAAGTTCCTCGTCGAACTGAAACGGCATAACGAGCGGCCCTGGTTCGAGAAGAACAAGGACCGCTACGTTCGCGTCCTGAAGGAACCGGCGCTGGCGTTCATCGCCGCGATGCAGGGGCCGCTGGAGAAGCTCTCGCCGTTCGTCGCCGTCGATCCCAGGCCCGTCGGCGGGTCGCTGATGCGGATCTATCGCGACACGCGGTTCGCGAAGGATAAGACTCCGTACAAGACGAACGTCGGCATCCAGTTTCGGCACGTCGCGGGCAAGGACGTACACGCGCCGGGCCTCTACGTTCACCTCGATCCGGACGGCTGCTTCTTCGGCGCCGGGATCTGGCATCCCGAGAGCGCCGCGCTTCGTCGGATTCGCGAAGCGATCGTCGCCGACCCGAAGGCCTGGGTCGCCGCGCGCGATTCCAAGCCATTCCGCGAGCGCTATTCGCTGGAAGGCGAGAGCCTCTCCCGCCCGCCGCAGGGTTTCCCTGCCGACCATCAGCAGATCGACGACCTGAAGCGGAAGGACTTCATCGGCGTCGCGAAGTTCGACTTCGCCGACGCCCGCTCGCCCGCCTTCGTGAAGCAGACCGCCGACGCCTTCAAAGCCGCCGCGAAGCTGATGCGATTCCTCTGCAACGCGGTGGGTCAGCCGTTTTGAACGACGACGGCGCCGAACGTACGATGGAAGGGAAGGAGATCCTCATGTCCGACACGCTCGCACAGATCGACGAATTCCGCCGCTTCGCCGAGCAGCGTCTCGCTGCGGGGGAGAGACGCACGGTCGCCGAGTTTTTCGACGAGTGGATGGGGGATTCGCGTTCCGATGTGGAGCGAGACGCGGATTTGCGAGCCGTCGAGGAGGCGCTTCAAGACTTCGACTCAGGCGATCGCGGACGTCCTTACGAGGAGGTCATCGCGGAAATTCGCCAGAAGTACGGTCTGTCGTGAGCGAGGTCCGCCTGCGCCTCGGACCCAAGGCCGTCGAAGATGTCGACTTGACGGTAGAGTGGCTTTCCCGACGCTCAGTTTCGGGAGCGGAAGCTTGGTTGCGCGCTCTCGACCATGCGAAAGCGGCTATCGTTCTCGCGCCGACTTCGTATCCGTTGTCTCATGAGGCGCGTCGACTCCGTCGCGACCTCCGAGAAGCTCTCTTCAAGACCAGGCACGGGAACACGTATCGCATCATCTTTGTGCTGGATGGGGACGAGGCCGTCGTCCTGCGTGTACGCGGCAGCGGTCAGCAAGGTCTTCGGCGAAGCGATCTGTAGCTTCCTCGACAAAGAAGCTTCACGGAAACGGCAGTCCCTCCAGCGTGTTCCGCGCGGCCTGCTCGGCACGCCAGCGTTGCAGCAGGCCGTTCTCCAGTTCGCGACGCCGGCGGGGGTCGAGATAGGGCCAGGCGGCGTCGGTTTTCGGAATCGCGTACGCGTCGACGCGGTAAGCGATCGCGGCGCCGGAGCGCTGTCCGGTGCGGCAGACGAGCCAGACGAGATCCTCGCCCTCCTTCACCCGGCCCAGGACGGCGACGCTGACCAGTTCGTCGGGCAGGAGCATCTCCAGCGCGGCGAGCGGGTTCTCCGGCGTCGCCTTCGCGTTCTTGAGCTTGCCCGCCTTCGACATCAGCGACTGCACCTCGCTCGGCAGCGCGAGCGACCAGCCGTCGCCGTCGACGACGCAGGTGACGACGCTCGCTTTGGGTCCGCCCGTCTTGCAGACGACGTGGACCAGTTTGTCGGCCTCCTTGACCTCGCCCAGCGGCTGGAAGGTCAGGTCCCTTTTCGTCTCCGCGAAGTCGGGAACCTGCTCGACCATTGCCTTGAGGAAGTCGGCCAGGACGTCGGCGGAATCGGCCTTCGCGATCGCGTCCCGCGACGCCGCATCGCGGAAGAACCCGCCGATGACGTGCAGCACGTCCGCCTCCTCCGCGGCGTCCATCACGGCGATCGCGAACTTGCGAAAGCGTTCGCGCTCGTCAGGATGGACCAGCTTCGCGTAGTCGAGAAAGCGTTCTTCCTGCAGCGCCTTGGCGGCAGTATCGGCGAGGGCGGAGGGAGTCTTCGCCTCGGCGGACGTCGCAGTATCGGCAGCCTTCGGCGCTTCGTCCTGGGCCAGCGTCGCCCGGACAGCGCCGAGCGTCAGGATCGATACAAGGAAAGCAGCTAAAAGCGACAAGCGGTACATGCCGGGATTCCGCACGGAGGACGATCGCGGCGGCGCTCGATCCGCGCACGCCGCGTTTTCCCCAGCATGGCAGAATCAGAACGCCAACTGAATGTTCTTCAGCCGCGATTCGCAATCAGCCATCAGGGCATCCTCGGCAGCTTCGTCGGCGGCTTCGTAGGTGACGCTGAACCTCAGGAACGCGCCGGCGTCGTCCCAGGGGACGGTCACGATCGACTGCTGCGTGATCAGGAACTCGGCGGCTTCGCCCGCGTTCTTGAAGGTCGTCGACCCGGCGGACTTCGGAGCCTTCGTGTAGAGGAAGTACGACCCGCCCGGCATCGAGCACTCGAAGCCGCAGCGCCGCAGCGTCGCGACGAGCTTTTCGAGGCGCCGGCGGTACTTCGCGCGGATCCGCTGCGGGATCGACGGGTCGTCGAGCGCGGCGGCGCCTGCCTTCTGGATGGCCATGAACTGGCCCGAGTCGCAGTTGTCCTTCACGTCGGCGAAAGCCTGGACCAACAGGCGATTCCCGGCGACGAAGCCGAGGCGCCAGCCGATCATGTCGAAGCCCTTCGACAGCGAATGGACCTCGACGCCGACCTCCTTCGCGCCTGGCACCGACAGGAAGCTAAGCGGCTCGCCTTCGTAGGAGAGCAGGATGTGCGCGGCGTCCTGCACGACGACGATTTCATTCTTCTGCGCGAACTCGATCGCCCGCTTGTAGAAGTCGACCGTCGCGACCTTTCCCGTCGGGCTGTTGGGATAGCAGAGAACGAGCAGCTTCGCCTTCGCCGCCACGTCGCGGGGGATGGCGTCCAGATCGGGGAAGAAGTCGTTCTCCGGCAGCAGCGGGAGCTTATAGACCGAGCCGCCGTAGTAGGCCGTGTGCGTCCCGGCGACGGGATAGCCCGGGACCGTCATCAGGGTCACGTCGCCAGGGTCGATGAAGCAGGCGGGCAGCATGGCCAGCGCCGTCTTCGATCCGATGCAGTGGTTGACCTCGGTCGCGGCGTCGAGCGCCACGCCGAACTGCCGCTGCATGAACCGCGCGGCAGCCTCCTTGAAGGCGAGGATGCCGTTGTCGGCGTAACCGCGGTTTTCCTTCTTGTCGGCTTCGGCCTTCAGAACCTGACGCACCGGCTCGGCGGCCATGTCGTCGTTCTCGCCGATGCCGAAGTCGATCAGCGTCCGGTCGGGATAATCGGCGAGCGCCTTCCGCTTGGCTCGCTTGATCTTCTCGAACTTGTAGATCTCCGTGCCCTTGCCGTAGTTGGCGCCGCCGATGCGATGGGCGAACAGCTTCTGAAAGTACGGGTCGCTCATCGAGGGGCAGTTTCCGCAGGGCGAAAGGGGAAGGCCGGACGATTCGCCGCCGTCGACCGGCGCCTGCCTGGACAGACGATCCGACGGGACGTTCGGGAAGAAGGACAGCGTACCCCTGCCTTCCGGTTCGCTCAACCGGCGGAAGACGCCGCTTGCTGCGGGGCCGGAGAGCGTCGGGGCGGATCGGTCGGTTCTTGCGGCGGGTAGGGGGGCGCCGTCCAATGATTCCGGTCGCAGCGTCATGAGCGCGTCGATCCGCAACTTCGAGCAGGCGCTTCGGCCCCTGATCCCTCCCGCTCCCCATTCCCGCCATGTTTCGTCGGCTCGGCGAGTTCGTCGCTCGCTATCCGTGGTTCGTGGTCGGGGCGTGGATCGCGCTCGCGGTCGGCGTCTGGTTCGCCGCGCCGAAATGGGACGCCGTCGCTCACGACAGCGATTTCGATTCGCTGCCGGCAGGCCTCCCCAGCACCGAGGGCGAACGCCTGCTGCGTCAGGCGTTCCCGGACGACCGGGGGCGAAGCTCCGTCGCGCTCGTTTTTCATCGCGATGGGAAGGAGCTGTCCGCGCAGGACATTTACCTGATCCAGGACGCCACGGCGGACTTCCTGACCGGTCTCGGCGATCGGGGGTTCCCGGACGAACGTTCGCAGGCGGGCGACGCCGCCGACTCGAACGCGGGCGCCCCGGACGCATCCGCCCCGGACGCATCCGCTCGGGCGATTCCTTATGAAGAGGTCGTCGCCGCTTACCGCGACGCGATCGCCGCGCTCGACGGAGTGATCGCCCATCTGGCCGATCGTCCCGACCAGAAGGCGTGGGAAGAGGACGCGATCGCGCGACGGGCGACCCTGTTTCGCAAACTCGCGACGCTGCATCGCCTGGCCGGCAACGAAGAAGCGCGGCGAGACGTCGCGATCGACGCGCGCTCGCTGGGGATCGATCTCAAGAAGTCGATTCCGCTCGAGCGTGCCGCCTGGGCGGAGAGTTGGGAGTTGGCGGACGTCTGGTCGCCCGCGCATGCCCTGTTCGGGTCGAAGCTCGTTTCGCCGAAGGGCGACGCACGTCTGATCGTGCTGCAACTCGGTCGGGAGTTCGCCGCGACCAGCAATATCGAACTGCTGGACGAACTGGAAGCGTTCCTGGGCGAGCTTCGCGCTCAGGCGCGGGAACGGACCGAACCGGGCCTGGACGTCGCCTATACCGGCACCGCGGCGATCGGGGGCGAAACGCTCCGATCGGCCAAAGCGAGCATCCGCCAGACGGAACTGATCACGATCGTGATGGTGATCGGCTTTCTCGCGATCATCTATCGTTCGCCGACGCTGATCCTGGCGCCGCTGCTGACGCTGGGCGTCGCGCTGGTCGTCGCGCTCGCGACGATCGCAGGCATCGCGGCGCTCTGGGCAGCGACGCTCGATCCGATCTTTCAGTACCGCATCTACGCCACGACGCGGATCTTCGTCGTGGTGATTCTGCTCGGGGCCGGAACCGATTACTGCCTGTTCCTGATCGCGCGCTACCGCGAGGCCATGCAGACGTCGCCGGACCGTCGCGAGGCGCTGGTCTCCGCCATGGGAGGCGTCGGCGGGGCGCTGGTCGCCAGCGCGATGACGACGATCCTCGGCCTGTCGACGATGCTCTTCTCCGAGTTCGGCAAGATCGCCTCCAGCGGTCCGACGATCGCGGTGAGCCTGCTGATCGGACTCTTCGCCTGTCTGACGCTGACGCCGGCGCTCCTCGCCATTCTGGGACCGCTCGCGTTCTGGAACGGTTCGCCGCGAAACCTGACGCGGGCGCGCCTGGCCCAGGCCGAAGAGCGGACGCGTCTGCCGACTGACGACGGCTTCAGCGAACGCTTCTGGCGGCGCGTCGCGGATATCGTGCTGAAGTGTCCGGCGCTGATTCTGTTCCTCGCGATCGCCCTCTTCGCGCCTGCTTTCTGGAACGGGCTCGGGCAGGGCGAGAAGACCAGCTACGACATCACCAGCCAGATCGATCCCTCCCGCCCCGCGCGGCAGGGCCTGCGAATCGTCGAGCGCTACTTCCCCGTCGGTCGCAGCTCGCCGATCACCGTGATCGTCCAAAACGACGACGCCGATTTTCTTTCCCCGGACGGAAAGCGGGAGATGGAAGACCTCGCCTCGCGACTCTACGGACCCGGCGTCGCGGCGGTCTACTCGCTGGCCGATCCGATGGGGCAGCGATCGACCGAGGAGGGAAGTCATGCCGAATCGACGGGCCGGTCGAGCCTGTTCAGCGCCAACGCCTGGCGACGCTGGACCATGCGGGCGCATCGCCTGGCGGAAAAGGCGTACGTCTCCGGAATGCAGCCGGGGGGGCACGACGTCACGCGGTTCGAGGTGATCCTGTCGCTTCCGCCGACGTCGAACGAGGCCGTCGCGACGCTCGCGGAAATGGAGACCCGGCTTCAGGCCCTGACGCAGCAGGAAGGATCGTTCTGGAACGACGCGACCTTCGCCTTCGCCGGAGCGACCGCCTCGCTCCGCGACCTGAAGCAGGTCACCCGGACCGACACGTTTCGCATTCAGGTCCTGACGGTTCTGGCCGTCTACACGGTGCTGCTCCTGCTGTTGTGGCGGCCTGTCGTGAGCGCCTACATGATCGTGTCGGTGCTGTGGTCGTTCTTCGTCACGCTCGGGATGACGGACTGGTTCTTCGCGTGGCGGTACGGCGATACCTACGACGGGCTCGACTGGAAGCTGCCCCTGTTTCTGTTCGTGATCCTGGTCGCCGTGGGCGAGGACTACAACGTCTACCTCGCCGCGCGCGTGGAGGAAGAGCGCAAGCGCCTCGGAGCGAAAGAGGGCCTGCGCGCCGCGATGATCCGCACAGGCGGCATCGTCACGAGTTGCGGCCTGATCATGGCCGCGACGTTCTTCTCCATGACCGCGGCGGACTGGCTGCCGACGCTGATCCACGTCTTTCCGTCGCTGGCGAATCGCTTCCCGGATCTGACCAGCGGCCTGCGGAGCGTGACCGAGATGGGCTTCGCCCTGTCGCTCGGCATCCTGATCGATACGCTGCTCGTCCGGACCGTGCTGCTGCCCGCGTTCCTGGCGATCTGGGACGGCAGGAAGGGCGAAGGGGCAGAAGTCACCGGCGAGCGGACGGCGTGAGCCCTCCGAGATTCCGGCGCGAGTAACTCGCTCTCTCCGTTCGGGACAGACACGGAGGGCTGACACCCTCCGCTCGCCAGAAAGCGGCATCGCGAACCGCTCACGCCAACGCCTACGCCTCGACGTCGCGGTCTTTCTCGCGGCGCGTGCGAATCAGGTCGTGCAGCGTCTTCCTCAGAGAGCCGGCGTTCAAGGGGAGGGCGAGCGCCTTGCGATGCGGCGCGCCCGGCATCTGGCTCAGCAGGTCCTTGAAGTGGCGTTCGACCAGCAGCAACAGCGGCGTCGCGGCGGTCTCCTCTTTTCGGGCGAACTCCGCGAAGGCTTCGAACGCCGATCGTCCCAGGCCTGAACTGCCGATAATCACCGCATCGACCGGCAGGTTCGTATCCTCCAGTCGAGCCGCCGCGCGGGAGGGATCGCTGATGACGAGCACGCGGTAGCCGCGCTTCTTCAACTCTTCGCGGATGGAATCCTGCACCGAAACGTCGGAGTCGATCAGCATCACCGTCGCGTCTTCGCCCTCGCGCTCGGCGTCGAATTCGATCCGCGGCGAGGCGACCGAGCCTGCGCTCTCCGGTTGCGAGGCCATCTGACCGAGCGTCGGCCCCAGGGCGTCCGCCTTGCACAGGTCCACCAGGTTCGCGACGTCGCGTCGCATATCGCCCGGCGTCTGGTAGCGCTTCGACGCGTCCAGTTCCATCGCCTTGCCGATGACGGCGGCGACCTTCTGCGGCAGATCGGGCACGAGTTCGACGAGCGGCGTCACCTTCTGGAACCGCGTCGCGGAGAGGCGTTGCAGGCGGTCGCGGGTTTCGACGATGGGCGAGTCGCCCGTGAGCATGTGGTAGAGCATGACGCCGACGAAGTAGATGTCGCTCCGGCGATCATGCTTGGCGACGCCCGAGACCCGCTCCAGGCCGACGTAGTCGACCGACCGCGGGTTGCTCATCGCGTCGTCTTTCTCCTTGCCGGTCTTCATCTCCATCGCGGCCAGGCCGAAGTCGACCAGCATGCCGCGACCGGACGAGGAGACCAGCACGTTGGAGAGCTTGATGTCGCGATGGACCACGCCCCGCTGGAACGCGTAGTCGAGGCCCGTCGCCACGTCGAGCGTGAACCGCAGCGCCTCCTCGACGGAGAACGTGCCGCGGACCTTCAGAAAGTCCCGCAGGTTACGCCCCTCGACGAACTCCATCACCATGTACGTCGCTTCGCGGCCCCGCTCGACGTCGTACACCGGGACGATGTTCGGGTGCCGCAGCGGCTTGACCATCGCCGCTTCGCGCAGGAACTGTTCGGTCGCCGTCAGATCCTCCGTGAAGCGCCGGCGCAGCACCTTCACGGCCCGGATTTCACCCGTCTCGGTATGCACCGCACGAAAGACGCGGGCGAACGTACCGGCGCCGATGATGTAGAGCGCCTTATAGGGACCGTAGAAGAACCCCGTCCGGCGACCTTCCATCAGACGATCGATCTGGAAGTTCGTGACCAGGTTTTCCCGCAACAGCTGATTGCGGAAATCCTCGATCGTCGGATCTTTCGTCCCGAGCGACGAGCGCACGCGGTCGAGGTGTCGCTGTTCGACCAAATTCAGGTTGAACAGCAACTGCGAGAGTTGTTCGACAGTAAACTTCTCGCCGGTCATCGGCATGGCGTGTCGTCGGACGCGAACGACCGCGTTCGATGCGGCGACGCCGAGACGAAGAGAGATACAGGGCGCCGGCGCGAAGGCCGTCAGCGAACGATCGGCTGAAGAACGACCGTCGGAGACGACCCGGCCGAACGACCGGCAGAATCGCGACAAGGGACGAAAAAGGGCGTCCACATCGCGACGCCCTTCGCATTGTGTTCCGAGGGCGCCCTCGATGCGAGAGGCTGGCGCCGATTTCGTGCGGGCGCCGCCGGAACCTTCGCTTCGCGCGATCGGAAGCTCTCAGCCTTCCAGTCGCGTGCGGTACTCGTCCCGTTCGCGGCGGGTCGCTTCCAGATCGAACAGCAGGTACTTCATGTCGAGCCGGAGCTGACTGAGCGCGTCCTGCACGAGCACCAGAATCCGACGGCGACGGCGGGAACTGTCGACCACGGCGTCGTAGGCGCTCTCCAGGCGTTCGCGGAATTCGGCGGGCAACTCTTCGATCAGCAGCCCGAGCTGCACCAGGTCGCGGGGGATCTCGAGGTCGTCGGCTTGCTGCAGGCGCGGGTGGGAAGACATGCGGCTCTCTCCGGTGTCGGACTCAGGTCGGCGCCGACGTAAAAAGGCGAAGCGTATGCCGCAGGAGCGCGGCAGGCGAAAGAAGTGACGCAAGCCCTTGCGAGAGAAGCCCTTAGCGAATCCGTCGCTAAGTCATCGAATTTCAGCACGTGGCGAAAAGAGGACGGAACGTCTCTGTTCGCGAAACTTAAATCTTGCTACAGCACGGCCTTATGCCGTTTCGAGCGGCTGCGGAGCCGAAGTGGCGATTCGGCGTCGTGACGTTGTCGCCCTGCATCGTCGAACCGACGGACGGCGATCGCGTTTCGTAATCGCGACGCTCCGTCGATTCGTGAGTAGGAATCGCGACGCGGTCGGCATCCTAGGCGTGGCTCTTTAGCCCCGCAATGAATTTCAGACGCTCCGCCCGACGTTTCTTCCGATGCAGTTCCGGCAGCGACGCTCGTGAAAAGTTCTCCCGACGTTCCGTCTCTTTCGCCGACTCCGCAAGCGACGCCTGCGGGTTCTGCGCCGGGCGTTTCGAGCTCGGAAGCCCACACTGCGATCAGGCGAGCATGCGAATCCCTGTGTGCCACTGCTGGCTTGCCCAGCAGTGCAGCGCCCCGGGAACGATTTCAACTTCCTGAGAGGATGCAGCACGAAGTCGCCGCTCGAAGATCGACGGCTTTCGGTCGGGAATCGACGGTTTGCATGGGCGAATCGAACGCGGCCCGCTGCACTGCTGGGCAAGCCAGCAGTGGCACACCGCGAACGATTCGTCGCCTGCGGTACAACTCGACGAATCGGCCGTTAAGCCCCGGCCGGAGCAGGGTTCTCCTCGCCTTCGCCCTCGTTACGCTGCTTGTCGGCGGAAGGGTCGGTCGGGCCGACTGGTTCGACGGAATGGAATCGGCCACGCCGACCTGGCGGCTGCTCGAATCGGACTGCCACGCGAAGACGATCGCTCAGCGACGAACCGGGGATCAGGTCCAGGAAGGGAATCTGTCCGAGTTCGCGGAAGTGCAGACCGGCTCCGGGTCGACGGCCTATCTCGGCTATCCGATCGAGGCGTCGCACGCGATCGACGAGCTTCAAATCTCGCTGTGGGTCCGCTCCGAGGCGTCGAACATCCAGATGTTCGCCCGCGCCGTCTTTCCGCGAACGCTCGACGATCAGGGCGATCCGCTGCGGTATCTCATCCCGGGCGACACCTATGTCGAGCCCGGAGCCTGGAACAAGCTGGCCGTCCACCAGCTTCGTTCGCAAGTGGAGCGCCGTGCGCAAAGCCTGCGGTCGGAGTTGCGGCGTCCGGTCGACACTCGCGGCGCCTACATCGATCTGATCGTGCTCAACGTCTACGACCGGCCCGGCAAGCGGTCGCTCTGGATCGATCGGCTGGAGATCGTCGGTCAGGTTCCGATCGAACGAACCGGGATCGCAGCGATCGGCGGCGATCCCTCGCACGTGCGACCCGCAACGGCGCTGGAACCGATCGAGCCGCTGTCGCCTGGTTCGACCGCGGAAGTCCGTCGGCAGGGTCGCCTGCTCCTCGTCGACGAGCGACCGTTCTTCGGACGCATGATCGACCGAACCGACGAGACGCTCGAATTCCTCGCCTCGCTAGGGGCGGAGGTCGTGCGTCTGCGATATGCGCCGACGCCGTTCGACCGCAGCGAGGCCCGCCGGCTGAATCTTCGGCTGGTCGTTCCGCCGCCCAGGCTGGACCAGGTGACGGACTGGGACGAAAGCTGGAAACCGATCCTCGCCTGGTCGCTGGAGGAGGTTCCTGCGGAGCAGCGAACCGCCGTGCGTGAGGCGCTGCGACTGCATCCGCTGGGGCGGCGGCGTCCGGAGATGCTCCTGGCCGACGATCCCACCCGGACGCCGCATGATGCGCCGTCGCTGTTGCTGCATGACGGCGTCTGGCTGGGCGGATCGCGCGATCTGCGGGAATTTCCCGCGTGGCTCGCAGAACGGCGAAAGGCGGAAGCCGGCGACGTGCCGTGCTTCGTCAGCGTCGCCACGCACTGGCCGCGAGCGGCGGACCGGCAGGCAAGCGCCATGGCGCCGGACTGGGAGGAGGGAGCGCCGTTCGATTCGCAAGCCGTGCGGCTGATGACCCATCTGGCGATCGGAGCGCAGGCCCGCGGCGTCTACCTGCGCTCGGATCGGTCGCTGCAGGATCCGACCTCCTACGCTCGCCAGCGAGCGTCATGCGTGCGGATGATCTTTCAGGAACTCCGCCTGTGGGAGCCCTGGATCGCGGGCGGCGAAGCGGCGACGCCCCGCAAGGCCGGCGCTTGGGATCTCTACGAGCTCGATGCCGGTCGGTCGCGGGCGCTCTTCTGCGTCCGCCAGTCGCCGAACGAACAATGCGTGCTCGTTCCTGAATCGCCGCTCCCCCTGTCGGTCTTCGTCGAAGGATCGAGTTCGGCCATGGCCTTTCGCGTCCGCGATGCCGGCCTGGAGAAGATGGATCAGTCGGACTCGCCCGGGGGGCGGACGCTGGCGCTGGCGGACGCCGGACGGATCGAAGCCTTCCTGCTGACGCAGGACACCACGGCGCTCGCGCACTTTCGTAAGGAATGGGGCGCATGGAAGCGGACGCGCTCCGATCGGGAACGCGATGCGCTCGCCGCATCCATCGCCGTCGCGGAAGAGACCGAGCGACGACTCGGACTGGTCGGCCTCTCGAGCCCCGATTCGCTGAAACGGATCGAGTGGGTCCACGCGAACCGCAAGCGAATGGACGAACTGGCCGGCAAGGATCAGGAACGGGAGATCCGCGCGCTGGCGGAGCAGGCGACGCGATCGCTCGCCGCGGTGCGGCGCGACGCGTGGAGGAAGCTCGCCCGGGAAGGGGACGCGTACGTCTCGACGCCGTTCGGGTGCGGCTACGAAGGACTCGCCTGGCGCTGGCGTTTCTCCGACACGTTCCATTCCGTGCCCGTCGCGCGCGATCTGTTTCAGGGAGGCGACTTCGAAGATCTGTCGGCGACCGCCTCCGCCGGCTGGACCAATCGGCAGATGCAGTCGCCCGGCATCGCCACCGGCGTTCGGATCACGCCGCAGGCGGTCTATCGCGGTCGGTCCGGACTGGAGGCGACGGCCACCCTGGTCGGGGCGACCTCGGAACGCTTTCAGGAAACGCGTCCGCTCGCGACGATCGATTCGCCGACGCTGAATCTCTCGCCCGGCACGATCGTCTGCATTCACGGCATGGCACGCTTCGACGGCGACGAAGGTCCGCGCGGCGCCCGCATCGTCGATTCGATCGGGGGCGACGCGATGGCGCTCTATCTGTCCGTGTCCGACGACTGGAAGCCCTTTTCGCTCTACCGGGTCGCGGGAGACCAGCCGCTCGTCATTTCGTTCGAACTCTTCGCCCCCGGCACGCTCCGGCTCGACGAGGTCGTCGCCCGGCCGGTCGAGTTGAAGTAGAGCCTGACAGCCCTGCTTCGTTCGCTTCCCGCTCCCCGGCAGGCCGGGTAGGATGCCTTCGACCGCTGGCGGGAGAAGCATCGATGACGTGGATGACGGCCTGGCTGCAACAGGGACGGGAGACCTTCCGCCTGGAAGAGGGCGAGGGGAGTCCGTCCGAACCTGCCCCTCCGCAGGTCGACGGATCTTCCGCCGAACCGAACGGAGCCGGCGCATCCCCCGACGGCATTCGGGGCGAACTGCGGCTGGAAGGGGGCGCGATCGAAGGGGTCGTGCCCGACGGGTCGGGCGTCGCGCCGCTCGATCCCGACGGGGCGATGATGCCCTGGTCGGAGTACTCCGAGGTTCTACTGATCCTCCTCGGAGCGCTCGCGCTGCTGGTCCTGATCCTGCTGGTCTATCGCCTGACCCGTCGACCCAAACGGATCGCGCTCAGCGACCGCAGCGACCTCTACATCGACGTCACGGACTTCACGCCGCAGCAGTTCGACTTCCAGTCCTACCCGCGGCTGGAGTGGATGGGCTCGCCCGCGCATCTGCCGCTGATCGTCGTCGCCTTTCAGGGGACGGGCGGAGGCGCTCTGCAGGACGCGCCGGTCAGGGCGCTGCTCGAACGGGCGATGCCGGGGCTCGGTCCGATTCTGGACGCCCATAAGACCGATATCCGCCTGTGGGATCCGCAGGTTTCCCGGCGGGGGTTCGAGCAACTCTTCTTCCACGTGGTGCCGCTGCCCGGCGATCACGGTCGCGGCACGCCCTGGTGCAGCCTGGTCTCGCGGGCGGAGTACAAGGATCGTCCGCTGCTGCTCGGGATGGTTCTTTACTCGCCGCAGACGCCGAACGTGACGCAGATGAGTTACGAGCACGAGTCGAAGCTCTGGCAGGATCTCCGCTTCGTCTCCCAGCGCGATCAGGCGCCCCGATGAGCTCGCCTCACGAAAAAAAGGGCGACCCGCTTCAGGCGAAGGGTTCGCCCCTCGAAATGGCGCTCCGTATCTGGCGGGCGGGCGTCGATGCCGTGCGCGGGGACGCGCTCGTCGAAGCAGCCGTCGCCGTTGAAGAGGGTTCGCTCTGGTTCGACGACGTCGAAGTCCCGCTCAAGTCGTTCCGCCGGCTGATCGTCGTCGGCGCGGGGAAGGCGGGCGCCGGCATGGCTCGCGGCTTCGAGACGGCGCTGGGCCCGAAACTTCTCGCCGAGAAGCAGGTCGAAGGGTGGATCAACGTTCCCGCGCCCTGCGTGGAGCAGCTTTCCCGCATCCGTCTCTTCGCCGCGCGACCGGGCGGCGTCAACGAGCCGACGGAAGAGGGCGTCGAGGGAAGCCGCCAGATCGAACGACTCGTCCGCTCGTGCAAGGCCGACGACCTGTGCGTCTGCCTGATCTCGGGCGGCGGGTCGGCCCTGCTGCCCGCGCCGATCGAAGGCGTGTCGCTCGCCCAGAAGCGGGCGCTGACGAAGCATCTCTCCGGGGCAGGCGCCGACATCGCCGAACTCAACCTGGTCCGTCGCCAGATCAGTCGCCTCAAGGGGGGCGGGCTCGCGCGGGCCTGCAATGCCGGAAGGCTCGTCACGCTGATCATCTCCGACGTGATGGGCGACCCGCTGGAGGCGATCGCTTCCGGTCCGACCGTTCCTGCGGAGCCCGACCCGGCAGGCGCCCTCGCCGTGCTCGAACGCTTCGGAGCGATCCGCGCCGGCGTCGCGCCCGAGGTCGTCGCCGTCCTCCGAAAGCAGCTCGAAGAGGCGAATTCGCGCAGCAGGAAGACAGCCGTCGCGCCCGTTCGCGCGAAGCTCGATACGGTCGTCATCGGCAACGTCGTCTCCGCCGTCGATGCCGCAGGCCGCGAAGCGGAACGGCTGGGCCTGCACTTCGCGATGGACGCCGCGACGACGCTGGAAGGCGCTGCGGAAGAAGTCGGGCGCCGTCACGCGAACCTGGCGCTGAGCATGCGCGGCGGAGGCGGCGTGGACTGCCTGATCACGGGGGGCGAGCCGACGGTTCAACTGCCGCCCGCTCATCTGCGCGGCAAAGGGGGACGCAACCAGCAGGCCGCGCTCGCCGCGCTGATCGCCGTGCGGGATGCGGACGCCGGCGCCGCCGTCCCGGGGCAGGGGATCGCCTTCGTCTCGGGCGGTACCGACGGCGAAGACGGTCCGACCGAGGCGGCAGGCGCCTTCTTCGACGAGCGGATCCTAGCGAGAGCGTCGAGCCTTCCGCAGCCGCCCGAACTTTACCTGGAGCGTTGCGACGCCTTCTCCTTCTTCGAGCCGATCGGCGGACTGCTGGTGACCGGGCCCACCCACACGAACGTCTGCGACCTGCGGGTGCTGGTGGTGGACCGGCACGATTGATGTTACGGGCATATCGACGAGTTTCGGGTGCCACTGGCTATGCCAGTGCCGAATCTGTTTAGATCGTCCAGCCTGGATGACCGAGACGTCGACGCCGGCACTGGCATAGCCAGTGGCGCCCCTGTTGAGGCTCACCGTTCCGCACTGTGCTTGTCGTGGCGAGCGACCGCGGGCGGAGCGCCTGATTCCAGCGGGAAAGTTGCCGACCCTCGTGCTAAACTGGGGCGTTGTCGCTTTTGCTGGCGGCGCCGGGCTCTCGAAGTCGGGCGCCGGGCTCTTCTTCCCGGGTTCGTCTTCTTCACGCGCTCGTCGCGGTCCGGAGTTTCTACGCGAATGTTTATCGCCTCCTGCCCTGAGTGCGGCGATTCGTTGACGTTTCCCAGCGGCGTGGCCCTGTCGTCCCGCTGCCGCTGCCCCCTCTGCACCGAGACGTTCACGCTCGAGGAGTGCCTGTCGGAACTACCGCCGATGGCGGAACTTCTCGACGGCGAACCGAGCGGCGGCGGATTTTCGCCCGGGTTCGCAGGAGGCGGAACGGCTCTGGCGACGGCGTCCCGCACGGCGACCGCTTCCTCGCCGCGCGTCGGCGCCGCGACTGCCGGGACCCGAACCGGCGCCGGACGTGCGCCCGCCAAAAAGGCGAAGGGGGGCAACCCGATCGTGCAGATGGCGCAGATCGTCATCGGCGGAGCAGTCGGCGTCGGCCTCGCCGTGCTGATCATCTGGTGGGGCCTCGGCAAGGATCCGTTCAGCCTGGCCCCGACCGTCGCCGAGTACGCGCCCTTCCTGGTGCCCGCGCAGTTCCGGCCCGAAACGGTTCCCGTCTCCAGCGCCGGTCCACCTAAGCAGACCGCCGCCGAAGGGGCCGATCCGGTCGAGCCGCTCCCCCGGGACGCGTCGGGCGGCGTGCGACTCGACAGCGGTCGCTTCGGACTCGACGAGGAACGACCGCAACCGAACGCCGGGCGAGGGACCCGTTCGTCGCTCGATCCCGATGCGGGCGAACTGACGGAAGAGCCGGTCGTCGACGCCTTCATGCCGGAACTCGACGCGGGCGACGCCTTCGCGCTCGAAGATCCGTCGCTCGACAGCTTCGCGATTCCCGACTCCGACTTCGCCCCGGCGACCATCCCGGCGGAAGAGACGCCCGACGAGTTCTCCGCCGATCCGACGATCGAAGAACCGATGGCCGACGCGGCGGAGGGCGGAGAGTTCAACCTGGAGCCCTTCGCTCCTGAACCGCCGATGTCCGATGCCGAGGCTGCGGATCGTTTGCGGAGCGAACTGGACCCTGCGCCGCTGAACATCGCGGCGATCGATCCCTTCGAGATCGTCTTCCCGACCGCGACCGAGGATCTGCCGGACCTGGAAGCGGCCGAAGCCGAAAGCTGGAACGACTACCAGGCATCGACGGCGTCGCCCTCGGAGAAGCGACCGCTGGCTGAGAAGCACTACGCACAACTGGCGCTGATGGCCGAGACGCTCACCGGCCTGCCGCCCGCGCCCCGGTCGAACGCCGCCGCGGCAGAGCTGAACGCGAAGCTCGCCGATCGTTTCGACGAACCGTCCGAGCAGCAGGTGGCGAACTACCTCGCCCGACTGCGACTGACGGACAAGGACTTCGACATGGCGGGCGTCGTCGTCGTCGGACGCGTGGTCGAAGTGCAGCCGGAGGGTCAGACTGCCGTCGTGACGTTGTCGCTGGAATCGCTGCGTGACGAAGCAGCGCGTCGGCTCGTGGCGGTCGCTCGCGAATCGCAGGGGATTCCGGAACAGGGGTCGGTCGTCGTCGCGATGGGCGTCAAGCTGCCCGCGAACTCGGAGACGCTCCCCGCGTCTCTAGCCGAGGAGCAGGCCCCCATCATTCTCGCCGGCGCCTTCGCGCCCATCGGCGGCGAAGAGGCGGCTGAAGCGCCTTCGGTAGAGGAATCGCCTGCTCCCGAACCTTCGACGTCGGAGCCTGCGCCGTCCGAACCGAAGCCCGAGGAAGGCGCTCCTGCGGAACCGACCGGCGATGAACCGATGCCCTCAGAACCAGCCGAAGGCGAAGCTCCGGAAGCAGAGCCGGCGTCGGAGGAACCTGCCGGCGATCCCGCTCCGGAAGAACCAACTGGCGAAGTACCGGCGCCCTCGGAAGAGCCTCCGGGCGAAGAGCCTGCGCCGAACGCCGGCTCGTGACGCTGAAACGGTCGACCGTCGGATGAACTACGACCCGTTCGGTTGGATCGACGCGGCGCTCGCGGAGCGCGAGCGGGCGGGGCTGCTCCGGGAGCTGCGAGTCCGGCAGCAGGCACGCCCCGACGGCACGATGACGCTGGGCGGTCAGCCGTTCGTCAACTTCAGCTCCAACGACTATCTCGGCCTCGCCGCCGATCCGCGACTGGCCGAGGCCGCCGCGAACGCTGCCGTCGCCGACGCCTGGGGAGCGGGCGCGAGTCCGCTCGTCACGGGCCGGACCGAGCTTCACGCCCGACTCGAAGCGGCGATCGCTGCGTTCGAGGGGGCGGAGGCGGCGTTGCTGTTTACCTCCGGCTACGCGGCGAACGTCGGAAGCGTGACGTCGCTGGTCGGTCGCGGCGACTCCGTCTTCAGCGACGCCCGCAACCACGCCAGTCTCATCGACGGCTGTCGCCTGAGCGGGGCGAACGTTCGCGTCTACGCGCATGCCGATCTCGACGATCTGGCGAAGGCGCTCGGCGAAGCGCCGCTTGAGGGTCGACGGCTGATCGTCACGGATTCCGTTTTCAGCATGGACGGCGACGCGGCGCCGCTTGCAGAAATCGCGAGCCTGGCCCAGCGTCACGGCGCCATGCTGCTCGTCGACGAAGCCCATGCGACGGGCGTCTTCGGCGAGCGCGGAACCGGGCTGTGCGAAGCGGCGGGACTGACCGGCTTTCCCCTCGTCAAGGTCGGCACGCTGAGCAAGGCGCTCGGTTCGCACGGCGCTTTCGTCGCGGCGCCGAAGGCTGTCATCGATCTCGTCGCGCAGAAGGCCAGGTCGTACGTCTTCTCGACCGCCGCCCCGGCAGCGCTCGCCGCGGCAGGCCTGCGGGCGCTCGAACTGGTCGCCGAAGAACCGCAGCGAAGGATTCGCGTGCTGGAGGTCGCCCGACGGGTGCGCGACGCGCTGCGCGAACAGGGCTGGAACTGCGGCGCCGGCTCTACGCAGATAGTGCCGGTCTTCGTCGGCGAACCGGGCCCGGCTGTCGAACTTTCCGCCGCGTTCGCCGAGCGGGGCCTGTGGGTCCCCGCGATCCGCCCCCCTAGCGTTCCGCCCGGCGAATCGCTGCTGCGGATCAGTCTTTCGGCGGCCCACAGCGACGAGCAGATCGAGCGATTGCTGGCGACGTTCGACGAATTGCGATCACGCTGATTCCTTGCTTCAGGCGAGCGGAGGGTGTCAGCCCTCCCTGTTTTCATCTCTGTCTGAATAGCGCTCCGATCGATCCGGACACGGAGGGCTCACGCCCTCCGCTCGCCAGGACTCCTGTCGCAATCGCTACGATCGACAGGGTCGCACGGCGACACGGCGTCGGATTCTCGCCCGGAACGCTGCGCGGACAGGCGGCCGCGAACGGCGGGGTAACTTTGCGAAGCAATTTCGCGAGTCGCCGTAAGCGTCGGAGGAGGAGAGCATGAGCCAGCCGCACTTCGACGCCGTCGTCGATCGACTGGCTCAGCGCACGTCGTGGCGCTACGGTGCGGAGTCGTCCGACTCCGCCGAGCCGCTCGCCCTGACGGCGCTCGCCCTCCTCGCGCACGGGCGAAAGGCTCCGGCGCTGGCCCCGCTCATGCGGCTGACGGAATTGCAGGCGACTGACGGCAGCGTCGCCTTTCGCGAGAGCCTGGCCGACCCGGAGTGGTGTACCTCGCTCGCGGTGCTGGCGTGGATCGCTTCGCGCGAAGAGCGTTTTCTTAACCGGGCGACGGCTGGCTGCCGATGGATCGCCGCCCATCCGGGCAAGCCCGTGCCGCGATCGATCGACATCGGCCACGATTCGGAACTGCCCGCGTGGTCGTGGGTGCAGCAGACGTCGCCCTGGCTCGAACCGACGGCGTTCCACGTGCTCGCGCTCAAATCGAACGGCGGCTACGAGGAGTTGCCTTTGCTGAAGCACGGCCTCGCGGCGCTTTACGACCGGCTGCTGCCCTCGGGCGGCGCCAACTGCGGCAACACGATCGTGTTCGACGCGGAGCTGCGCCCCCACCTGCAACCCTCGGGCATCGCGCTCCTCGCGCTGGCGGGGGAGAAGCGCTTCTCGCCGAAGATCTCGCGAACGCGCGACTATCTCAATCGCACGCTTCTGCCGACGTCCGCCACGCCGTCGCTCTGCTGGGGACTGCTCGGCCTCGCCGCGCATGACGACCGAACGATCGACCGCGACGCGCTGCTGACCGAACACGTCTCCCGCCACGATCTCGACGCCGCGAGCGAGCATCGCCTGGCGCTGATCGCGCTCGCCGCGGCGGCGGACGCCTATCCCTTTCACCCGAGCGGTCGCCTCTCCGTGACGGCGCCGACGACGCGATGACGAAGCCCGTATCCTCCGAGGCGAATGCTACGTCCCCGAAGCCCGGGACGGTCGATCGCCGTGCGCTGCTCATCGGCGGGGGAGTCGCGGCGGCGGGCCTGCTCGCGGTCGGTCGCATTCGCTCGATGCAGCGCACGCGGAGCGAAGTCTTCATCGCCCGGAATCAGCGCTACGACGGCCCCACCTCGCGAACCATCCTCGACGGACTGTCGGCGGTCGGACTAGACGCGGCGGCGTTGCGCGGAAAAAAGGTCCTGCTCAAGCCGAACCTCGTCGAGCCGAATCGCGAGACGCCGCACATGACGACGCATCCCGACCTGGTCGCAGCGGCGGCGGAGGCGTTCCTGTCGCTCGGCGCCGAGGTGGCGGTCGGCGAAGGTCCGGGGCACATGCGCGATACGGAAGAGGCCGTTTCGCAGTCGGGCCTGCGGGAACGGCTCGACGCGATGAAGCTCTCGTTCCGCGACCTTAACTACGAAGACGTCGCCTGGTCGAAGAACCGCGGCGGCGCCAGTTCCCTCGACGGGTTCTGGTTTCCCCGGAGCGTCGCCGAGGCCGATCTGGTCGTGTCCATGCCGAAGCTGAAGACCCATCACTGGATGGGCATGACCGCTTCGATGAAGAACCTCTACGGCGTCATCCCGGGCTGCAAGTACGGCTGGCCCAAGAACGTCCTGCACCATCACGGCATCGCCGAGACGGTTTTCGACATCAACGCGTCGTTACCGAAGACGATCGGCATCGTGGACGGCATCGACTGCATGGAGGGGGACGGCCCGATCCTGGGGACGAAGAAGGCGATGGGCCTGATCCTGGTCGGCGCCAACCTCGCGGCGCTCGACGCGACGGTCGCGCGGATCATGCAGCTCGACCCGGCGAAGATCCCGTACCTCGGCTACGCCGCTGACCGCCTGGGCCCGATCGACGACGACTACATCGAGCAGCGCGGCGAAGCGTGGCGCCCGTTGTCGTCCCGGTTCGAAATCGTCGCCAAGCCCCATTTGCTGGCGATGCGGGCGTAGAAGCCGTCGCAGCGACCGATCGACCTTCGCCGATTCGGCGTACAATCTTCCATGCTCCGCCGTCGTTTCTCTCTCAGACGAAGGTAGGTCCATGGTCGATCGATCGAAACTTGGGCAGTTGCGTTTCGGAATCCCGGCGACCGAGACGCTCGCCGCGCTCGGTCAGACGCTCGACGAGGCGCCGTGGAACTCGCTTAACCGCGACGCGATCGACTACTACCTCGAACGCGTCCCGATGAGCTGGCTGCCGGAGATGATCGACGCGAAGCTCTCGACGAAGAAGCTCGACGCGCTGTCGCCCGATGCGGTGAAGAGCGCGATCCTGCTTCTGACGCGCGACATGGTCAGGCACAATCGCGAAGAGCTGACGCCGGAAACCGGGACCTGGAACGACGACTGGATCGACCGTCTGTTCGCGATCGTGGCCGAGCGGGCGAACGTCGCCGAAGCCGCGCTCGCCGAGTGGCCCGAACCGTTCGAGATCGACGACCCGTTCGAACGGGCGTCGATTCCCTGGGCGATCAAGATCGCTCAGCCGTTCGGCGTCGAGCCGGAGAAGCTGGCCCTGGTGCACGGCACGATCGTCGAGGGCGTCATCGAGGACGTCATCTACGGCGACGGGTCCGACATGGATGACGAAGAAGAGGATGAGGACGAAGACGTCTGAAAGCCGGCCCGACCGCGAACCTGAGTCGGTCGCGTCGCGACCGCTCAGCCATCGAGAACCGTCACCGTCGCGAGCGTCATGTCGTGGGCGCGCATCGAGGCTTTCTGCGCGGTGAAGCGGCGCAGGGTTTCGACCGTGTTCGGGTCGACGATCTCGCCCGCGCAGATGATCGGGATGCCGGGCGGATAGCAGACGATGGTCTCGCCGCAGGGAGCGCCGACGGCATCGGCGATCGGCAGGACGCGAGTCGGCGAAGAGTAGGCTTCCCGCGGCGTGCAGGCGAGCGCAGGTAGCGGCAACTCGCTCGCCTCCGCGTAGTCGGTCCGCTCGACGATCGTTCCGTTCGCCCGCGCGCCGTCGGAGAGCCGCGTCAGCCCCGCGACCAGCCGGTCGTAAACCGCGGGCGGGTCGAACGGCGTGAGGATGTAGATCACGTTCTCGAAGTCGGAGAACTCGTCCTCCAGGCGGTACTCGTTGCGGAGGAACTCTTCGGTCTCGAAGCCGCTTTTCCCGAGGCCCGCGACGCGGACGACCAGGCGGAAGGGATCGTTGGCGATGCCGGGTTCTCCGACGAGGCGATCGGCCTCGAAGACTTCGACGCCGGGGATCGCATCGAGACGGCGGCGCAGATCGCGAACGCGTTCGAGCGCCGCGGCGAAGAGCGCCTCTCCCTCGGTCGCCAGATACTTCCTGACGAGGTCGAGCGAGATCAGCGATAGGTAGCTGGGGCTGGTCGACTGGATCAGGTTCAGCGAACGCTGCAGCTTCTCCTCCGTCAGCCTGCCGCCGCGGGCGAGATGGCACTGGGCCGATCCGACGAGCGAGCCGAGCGTCTTATGCACGCTCTGTACGACGAAGTCAGCGCCTTGAGTCAGGGCCGGGGAGGGCCCGCCGCCCGGCGGCAGGAACCGCAAATGGGCGCCGTGAGCTTCGTCGACCAGCAGCGAAATGTCCCGCGCGTGAACGACATCCGCGATGGCATCGACCGGCCCGGCGAGACCGTAGTAGGTCGGGCGCGTCACCTGCACGGTCCGCGCGTCGGAATGCTGCGCGAGCGCCGCCTCGACCGCGTCGACCCGCGCGGGCAGCACGCCGCAGCGGCTATGGACGCGGGGGGGCAGATAGACCGGCGTCGCTCCGGAAAGGACGAGCGCGGAGAAGATCGACTTGTGGGCGTCGCGGCCGAGAATGATCTTCTGCCCCGGTTCGAGCGTCGCGAGGAACGCGGCCAGTATGCCGCTGCTCGACCCCTGCGTCAGATAGCGAGTGCGCGCGGATCCGAACAGATCCGCGGCCAGCTCCTCCGCCTCGCGGATGCAGGCGTGCGGATAGAAGGTGTTGTCCGTCGCGTACATGCTCGGCACGTCGAACGCGGCGAGCTGCGCCTGGACCTGCTCGAAACCGGGCGGCAGGAAGCGACCCTTATGCCCCGGCGTATGGAGCGCATCGATCGACCGACCGAGCAGCGCCTGCACGGCTTCGAAGAGAGGGGCGGAGGTCTGGTCGTGCAAATCGCCCTCCGGGCGAGAAAGGAGAGAGGGGAGAGCAGAAAGGAGAGGGAACTATCGCAACCGTCGATCAGAAATTCCGTCTGTGTGCCACGGCTGGCTCGTCCAGCCGTGAATGCGGCGACCACGGTCTTCGACTGCGGCGCTCGCATGTCCCGTCCGTCGAAGCGATGTCGATGACGACGCAGCGAGCGATCAAGTTTCCGACCGCGAACCGCACGGCTGGACAAGCCAGCCGTGGCACACAGGTCGAAGAAGCCGCTTGCTTAAGACTCGGCGGAGCGAGCGCCTCGAACGAAAAGCCGATCGCCCGCGCCGCGAGGTGCGGCGCGGGCGATCATTGGACTCGTTCATGACGACAGTCGGCGAATCCGCCGAACGGCGTCAGACGATGCTGGGTTGATCCTGACGCTTGCCGGACGTCTTGCCCTTCGGCGCGGGAACGCCGTTGGACTTGGCCGCCGGGGTAACGTTCGCCTTGGCCGAGGGGAGAACCTCGACGCGGGTCGCTTCCAGCGGACGACGGACCGAGCCGATCGCGACGCCGTGCTTCAGGGCGGACAGGATGCCTGCCGCTTCCAGATAGCTGTCGGCGTAGATCAACTGGCCGGCGCGGAACGGCAGAGCCTGAAGATCGTTCTTCATCAGGTTCTTGTTCTTCACCGCGATCACGGGAATTCCCTGCTGCACGGCCGCGATGGTCGGCAGACCGACGCAACCGTCCGGGATCACCAGGGCCGAGACGTCTTCCGCCGAGACGAGCGACGGATCGTACGCTCCCGTCGGATTCGGCACGACGCGGGGCGCCTGATGCAGACCCTTCATCACGCAGTAAAAGTAGGCGACCGAGATGATCTCCGCGGCCTTGCGCGGCTCGACGCGACCGAACGCCTGCGTCCGGAGCGACAGGTCGCTCATCGTCGGCGCGTGAGCGGCCGGAACGTTGAGGACCGTCGAGACCGCATGCGTCAGCGCCGCTTCGACGCCGCCCCAGGGGTTGACCCCTTCGCCCGAGAAGTAGGCGTGGTGCAGGGCCACCGAATCGGCGGAGGGGGTGATCTTCGACGCGATCGCGACCGCGTCGTAGGTTCCTTCGCGCTCCTTCAGGACCTGCAGCATCTCCTCGATGCCCGAGATCAGACCGGTGGCTCGCCCCGACTTCGAGACGGCCATCTTCATGTGGATCGGATCGCCCAGGACGACCACGCCGGTGACGTCGGCGCCGAGGTTGGCACGCGCCGCCGAGGCCGTGTTGACGACGTGATCGACGGCCCAAGGGCCATCTTCGCGCGGCTCGGTCACGACCAGGATGCGGTTGCTGCGGACCTTCTTCAGGGCGATGGTGCCCATCAGCAGCCGCGTGATGAGGCTCCCTTCGGCGTACAGACAGTTCTGCGTCTGCTCGTTGACGTCGGAAGCGTTCACCACGTTCGGGTGAATGATCAGGTTGTCGCAGACCGTCGACAGCAGGCGCGCGGCAGGCGTGGCGTCGCCCGCATGACCGCCGATTTCGCAGTCGACCCCGGTCGGGATCAGCATCGCCGCATTGAAGGCGCCGGTACGTTCGCCCGTGCGCTGGCGGTAATCGAAGACGCTGGGGAAGCTGGACAGGGCGTCGTCGCCCGTTTCGCAGACTTCGACTTCGCAGCGCGAGGCGTCCGCGGTCGATTCGACCATCGCGAAACGCAGAGGCGTGCGGCCGGCGTGGCCTTGCCGTTCGAGCTGGCGCTCGACCTCTCCGCGCAGCTCGGCGATGCAGTCGCCGTTGCGGGTCAGGGCGGGCAGGTTCAGGTCAATGCTCTCGATTTCCATCGTCATAAGCGGACACCATTCTTCTTACGCGGACACGACGTTCGTACAGACAGGCAGCGACGAGGGCGAAGTCATTCACGACATCGCCGTTCAGGGGGGTCATGGCATACACGGAACGCTCCCGACTGCTCGCTCGAACCGAGGACTCACGCGCCTCTTGTTTTGCAGCGACGCTCGCCGCTGCGATCCCACCGGACTTGAAACGGAAAACCGATTCGGAAAACCGTCTGACGTAAGGAACGTCGTTCGTTCGAGCGATAGACGTCCGGATGGGAAGCGTCGAATTCTAATGATCGAGTCGGCTGGCGCCAAGAATAAAACTTCCTGGGGTAGGCAATGTTAATCCGCCTTAGCCACACTCATCAGATTCGCTCCGGAGCCCGTCAGATACGGGCGATGGAGCTAAAAAACTGAAAAACGCTCTGCGGCGGAATTACTCCCGTTCGCGAAC
Organism: Lignipirellula cremea; assembly: GCF_056501455.1. Taxonomy (NCBI): domain Bacteria; kingdom Pseudomonadati; phylum Planctomycetota; class Planctomycetia; order Pirellulales; family Pirellulaceae; genus Lignipirellula; species Lignipirellula cremea. Next base: position 206,185 of record NZ_CM151415.1, on the reverse strand, counting down.
CATGCTGCGCCGGCGAACCGCGATGGGGACTCGCCGGCTAGCCGCCAAGGACTCGCGATCTGCCGCTGCGGGCGTCGTAAGTCGGACGCTTCTAGAAATGCGCCGCAGTCGGAGATTGCTGGCGACGGGGAAATTTCGGTAAGCTAAGCGCCTCTTCTCCCCCGCGTTTCGCCGAAGCGATCTCCCTTCATCCTCTAGTTCTGGGCCTGCGGACGAACTGTCTATGCCGACGATCGTGCAATGCAGCGGGTGCGGAACGAAGCTGAAAGCACCCGAGAGTTCCGCCGGCAAGAAGATCCGCTGTCCGAAATGCAAGGCCGTGATCGATGTCCCGGTCGATGCGGCGCCGTCGGGATTCATCCCGGCGCCGACCGGACCCGCACAGCGTTCCGCCTCGCCTTCGTCCTATCCTGCGCCAAGCTCGTCCGGCCCGGTTCCCGCTCCGACGTTCGCGGCTCCGAGCGCTGCGGCATCGACGCCCGCCCCGGCGCCGGCGCCCATTGCATCTCCCGCGCCGGCGGTCGAGCAGTGGCGGGTCCGCATGACGCTGGAGGGGTCGCTGCAGACGTTCGGCCCGGTCACGCGGGAAGAACTCCAGCAGTGGTTCCAGGAGAGCCGGCTGGACGCCGAAACCGAACTGGAACGAAACTTCTCCGGCCAATGGATCGGGGCCGCGCAGGTCTATCCCTCGCTCGCTCCGGCCCCTTCCGCTCCGCGTCCTCAACCGGAATCGCCGAAGCCTGTCGCCCCCGCTCCGATTTACGCGGCTCCGGTTTCCCCGACCTCGATTCCCGCGGTTCAGGCGCCTCGTCCGCAAATTGCAGGCGGCGTCGGACCAGCCAGACCCGCACCTCAGGCGGGCATCGGATCGGGTTTTCCCCAGGTCGGCCCGCCGGCTGCCGCGGGAACGGTCGCCGGACTCCCCAACATTCAGACGGGCGCATCGCGACCCGTCACGCCGCCGGGATCGTTTCCGGGCGTCGGACCAGCGACGAAGTCGGCTGCTGGCTCGTCGGGTTCCGGCGCGTTTAAGATCGGCATCGACTCGAATTCCGTATCTGGCATCTCTGGAAGAAAAAAGGCGACTCCTATGGCTATGGGACCGGGTGGAAGACCGATGGGTATGGGCGGCGGAACGAGCTCGCGAAGCAAAATGGTCGCCGGGCTGCTGGGGCTGTTCCTCGGCGCCTGGGGAGTCCATCGCTTCTATCTCGGCTACACCCAGATGGGCATCATCCAGATCGTGGTGACGGTGCTCACCTGCGGCATCGGCGGACTCTGGGGCGTGGTCGAGGGGATCATGATCCTCGTCGGCTCGATGGACAAAGACGCAGACGGCCTGCCGCTGGCGCCGTAAGCCGGATTCGGGCGAACGTCCGATCGCTCTGGAAGACCCCGCGAACTCGCTCGTTCGCGGGGATCGCCGCTTCGTCGACTGCGGGCGGGAGAACGCGGGCGTTCGTCGGCTGCGGCGAACTAGAATGACGCGAGGCTCGTCAGGACTCGTCCTTCGACCGCGTGCCGCTATCGGGCGCGCGGACGATCGCATCGCGCGACCGCGTCGATGCCCCTATCGCGGGCCGCCTCCTCTCTTTACGATCGATGGACGAATCGGCTTCTCCGCTCACCCGTTCACCTGCGCCTTCGTCCATGATTTGCGTCAGCGTCGGCAGGGGCCGGCATAAGCAGCTCTCGCTCGATCATCAGCGCGCCGCCGAAATGGGCGCGAAGATCGTCGAGCTGCGGCTCGACATGCTGATCCGCACGGTCGATCTCCCCCGGCTGCTTCCGGAACGACCCACGCCCGTGGTCGTCACGATCCGCCGTCCGGCCGACGGGGGGCGATGGCACGGCTCCGAAGCCGATCGGATGATGCTGCTGCGAAACGCGATCGTGGCGGGCGTCGAGTACGTCGATCTGGAAGGGGACATCGCCGGCGCCATTCCCCGCTACGGCAAGACGAAGCGGATCGTCAGCTACCACAATTTTCAGGAGACGCCGCAGAACCTCGCGGAGATCCACGAGCAACTCGCGTCGAAGAACGCCGACGTCGTGAAGATCGCGACGATGGCGAACCACGCGACCGACGCGCTCCGCATGATGCAGATCGCCCGGGATTCGAAGATCCCGACCATCGCGATCTGCATGGGCGAGTACGGCACGGCGACGCGCATCCTCGCCGGGAAGTGGGGCGCGCCCTTCACGTTCGCCGCCATCGACGAAGAGAAGGCGCTCGCCCCGGGGCAGCTCGACTTTCGCACGCTCTCGCGGCGGTACCGCTACGAACGGATCCAGCGCTCGACGCAGGTCTATGCCGTGATCGGCGACCCCGTGATCCAGAGCAAGAGCCCCGTCGTACATAACGCCGCCTTCGACGTCGCCGGCATCGACGCGGTCTACGTGCCGTTCCGGGTCGGGCGCGAAGAGCTGTTCGACTTCTTCGGCGAGTGCGAAGACCTCGACATCCGCGGCCTGTCGGTCACGATTCCGCACAAGGAGCGCACGGTCGCCTACGCCACGGACGCGACCGAATCGGTCAACAGCATCGGCGCCGCCAACACGCTGGTCTTCAAGGACGGTCGAAGCGCCGCGTACAACACCGACTACCGCGCGGCGATGCAGTGCCTGTCCTCGACGGGCGAGGACCTGGCCGGCGACGCGCTCGCCGGAAAGACGGCGCTGCTGCTCGGATCGGGCGGCGTCAGCCGGGCGCTGGCGTACGGCCTCAAATCGGCAGGCGCGCGCGTGCAGGTGACGTCCCGGACCGCGAGCAACGCCGATGCCTTCGCGAAGGATCTGGAAGTCGAGACCGTCCGCTGGGAAGAGCGCCTGAACCTGCGGCCCGACATCCTGATCAACGGCACGCCGGTCGGGATGTTTCCCAACGTCGACGAATCGCCCTGGAACGAAGAGTCGCTCGAACCGGAAATGACCGTCTTCGACACGATCTACAACCCGGAGCAGACGCTGCTGGTCAAGCACGCGAGGGCCCGCGGCTGCCGGGTCATCACCGGCGTCGACATGTTCATCCGGCAGGCGGCGATTCAGTTCAAGCGCTTCACCGACAAGCCCGCGCCGATCGAAACGATGCACCGCGCCTTCAAGCGGGCGCTCAGTCCCGTACGATACGATGAGGACTATTGAGACGAATCAAGATCGGTCGCGCCGATAAAGCGTGCCACGGAGGGCTAACGCCCTCCGCTCGCCAAGGATCTCGCGTGCTGCCATGAGTCACGAAGACGAACTCCGCCGGCCGATCTTCCTGGTCGGCTTTCGCGGCGCGGGCAAGACCTCCGCCGCCCGACTGATCGCCGAGAAGCTCTCCCGGCAGTGGATCGACGCCGACGCCGAAGCGGAAAAGTGCGCCGGCTGCACGATCACCGAAATGTTCCATCGCGAGGGGGAGCAGAACTTTCGCGATCTGGAGGTCGACGTGCTCCGACGACTGGCCCGGACTCAGGACGCGGTGATCTCGACCGGCGGCGGCGTCGTGCTGCGTCAGGAGAACCGCCGGACGCTGAAGGAGACCGGCTTCGTCGCGTGGCTGAAGGCTTCGCCCGAGACGATCCAGCGTCGCCTGGAAAAGGATCCGACCAGCGCCACCTCCCGCCCCACGCTGACGGGCCGACCGCTCGGCGAAGAGATCCGCTGCCTGCTCGACGAACGCGATCCCTACTACCGCGACGTCTCCGACGTGGAGATCGATACCGAGGGCCTCGATCCCGCCGCCGTGGCCGACCGGGTGATCGAAGCCTTCTCGCGAACCGCAGCGGCGTCGTGACAGGGTCGCTGCGGAAGCGCTACTTCGACGTCGCCGGCTTCAGGAAGTCGAGGACCTCGACGACCTGTTTCGGGTCGACGCGATAGGGCGTTCCTTTCCCTTCGTAGAAGCCGTAGCGTTCGATCATGTCGGGCACGAGCAGGCTGTACTGCAGCCTGGCGCCTGTCTCGACGTTCGTGACGGTCACGTCCTGGTTCGCCTTCGTACCGTCGTGGAACGGCGATTCCTGATAGCCGCGCCAGTCCTGGATCGCGACACGGAGCCGTAGCCCTCCGTAGACGATTTCGGTCGATTCGTGGGCCGGCGCGATCACGACGAGAACCCGCAGATGCCGCGCGATCTGCTGGTGCGTGAGCTTGAGTTCGTTCCGCACGAAGTCGTTATCGCTCGCCAGCACGTCGAGCAGCGACTCGTCCTCACCGAGGAAGCCCTTTTCGGATCCGCCCTCGCCGCTCGCGCCGGGTCGCATCGTCGCCTCCAGATCCGCGATCGACCGACCGTTCAACTCCGTCAGCGTGCGGATCAGATCGGTCGCATTGACCCCTCCGACGACGAAGCCGGTCTCGGGATCTTTCGCCGGCTCGACCGGTTCGAGGCCGAGTTTTCTCAGATGCGCCGGACTGACGTCGGGCGCCGTCGGACCCTCAGCGAGAACCGGGAAGACGCTGGCGAAGAACGTCGCCAGCAGTACGGGAACCAGGCAGATTCGGCTCATCGCGATCGCGACCCGAGGGGAGAGAAACCAGACTTCTCCGACGCACGATCCGCCTCGGAAGTTCCCGCGAGGAGATCGACTTTCGAGAGGGCGCTCGATCGCGAGATCAGGCGTCGGCGGTCGTCGCCGCGGTCTCTTCTTCCTCTTCCATCTCCCGGGCCTTGAGCAGGGCGGAGGAGACGATGCCGGTCGGGATCGAGACGATCCCCAGGCCGATCAGCAGCACCACGAACGTGAAGATCCGCCCGCCGACGGTGACCGGATAGACGTCGCCGTAGCCGACGGTGGTGAGCGTCGTCACGGACCACCACAGGCTATGAAAGACCGACGCGAACTTGTCCGGCTGGGCGTCGCGCTCGAAGTAGTAGATGCCCACCGCGGCGAAGTAGAGCAGCAGCGCCGTGACGAAGAAGAACAGGACGATCTCCTCCTTCGCCAGGAAAATCGCCCGGCGAAATCGTCGGACCGCTGTGTTGTAGCGCGCGAGCTTCAGAATCCGCACCAGACGGATCAGTCGCAGCGCCCGCGCGGTTCGCAGATCGATTCCGAGCGAAACGTAGAACGGCACGATCGCCAGCAGATCGACCAGCCCCATCGGACTGAAGACGAATCGCAGCCGGTCGCGGGCGAACGCCACGCGAAGCACGTACTCGATCGTGAAGACGCCGACCGTCACGGCCTCGATGATCTCCAGAACCCGCAGCGCGCGCGGCGGAAGATCGGGCAGCGTCTCGACGGCGAACGAGACGAGCGAAAACAGGATCAGCGCCTGGATCAGAAGTTCGCCCGCTCGCACCCAGCGCGCTGCCATCCGCTTCGCTCCCGCGTTCGTTCTTCGCGAAGCCCGATGCAGCTCCGCGGGACGCCAGCATAGCCGCGCGGACAAAAGACGATGAGCCCGGCGCTTCAGGAGTCCAGCGTGACGAGCGAATTCATGCTGCCTGAACGCAGGCCTTCCAGATCGAAGGCGACGAAGCGGAAGCCGACTTCCCGGCAGCGAACGATGAGCGCCTGACGCAGCGATTCGTCGAGCAGGCGCGGAAAGTCTTCGACCAGCAGCTCGACCCGCGCCAGTTCGTTCTCGTGATGGCGCACGCGGACGTCGCGAAAGCCTCGCTCGCGCAGGAACTTCTCCGCCGCTTCGACGCGGGCCAGACGCTCCGGCGTCACCTCGAGACCGTAGACCAGCCGGCTGGAAAGGCAGGGCATCGCCGGCTTGTCCCAGACGGGGAGCCCCCAGCGCCGGGCGACCTCCCGAACGTCGGCTTTGCGGAAGCCGCATTCGACGAGCGGACTGCGCACCGCACGCTCGCGGGCCGCTTCCATGCCGGGGCGATAATCGCCGAGGTCGTCGACGTTCGCCCCGTTCGCGATCACCGCGACGCCCAGCGTCTCCTGGAGCCCCTCCAGGTTCGTATAGAGTTCCGTCTTGCAGTGGTAACACCGGTCGCCCGCGTTCGCGACGTAACCGGGACGCGAGAGTTCGCCCGTATCGACGGTGACATGCCGGATGCCGATCGCATCGGCCAGTTCGCAGGCCTGGCGGTATTCCGCTTCGGCGAGACTGGCGCTTCGCCCGGTGACGGCGACCGCCGATGCGCCGAGCGTGCGAAACGCCGCGGCGGCGACGAGCGTGCTGTCGACGCCAGCCGAAAAGGCGACGGCGCACGATCCGTACGAGCGGATCGTCTCCAGCAGTCGGAGTTCGAGCGCGTCGAGCCGTTCCGCCTGGCTGGGCGGGTCCGCAAGCGAATCAGCGTGCAAGGGAGTCGTCAGACCGGACGGGGAGCGGGGCAGAATCAGCGGAGGCGACGCCGCGGTGAGCGAGAATCGGGGTCTCTTGACCTTGCGCTCTTCGAGACAGAAAGGGGAGAGTAGAAGGGAGACCGAGGAGAGCGGTTCGCCTGTCTCCTCTACTTTCCACTCGCTCCGCTCTCCTATCTGCGATCAGCTTTCGCTGACCGCAGGCAGGGGCGTTCTTCCGACATTCGGCGAGGGAGGGCGTTTCGCGAGAGCCCGCGAACGCAGGTGGGGGCTTAGATCGCGAATTGCATGATTCGGCGTACGAGTTCCCCGAAGGGATCGTGGGCCGACTATACGCGCCTCGAGACCGTGAAATCAGCCCCCGGACAGTGTTTATCGGCTCCCCACAAAAATGGCCTCGCCGTCAACCGAATGCCGGAAGAACGCCCCCGCCGTGCGAGGGTATCCCCTTCGCGAGCCAGTCAGCGACGTCGCGTCCATTGTAAGAGCGCCACCTGTCGCGGGACAGAGCGGAAACCTTTGCGGAAGCGGAAGAGCGGCGGCGCTGAATCCTGAGAGGGGGACGCCGCGACGACAGGTCCAGACTCGGGGGACTGTCGTCCCCCGCTCAGAACGTGATCGCTTCGCTCAATCCACGTCTTCGCGAAGCTTCGGTTCCATCACCTTCGTGTTGCGTTCGATCGCGAGCACGATCGTACGCTGCTCGAAGCCGTCGGTGCTGGAAGCGGTGATCGGAATCACCTGCCGGCGATCGGGCATCGCGACGCGGACGGTGAACGAGCCGTCTTCGCGGAGCTTGATCGGCTCGCCGCTCATGGTGACGCGGGCTTCGGCCAGAGCCTTGCCGAAGATCACCATCTCCGCGTCGACCTCGAACGCGAAGTCCCGGGCGCCGGGAAGTTCGCCTTCCGGGTTGATGCCGTACCGCGAAGCGAACGAGGAGCCCATCGGTCGGCGAAGCTGTTCTTCGAAGACTTCCTGCAGGGCCGAGGAACCGCCGCTTTCCAGACCGCCGCCCGACTGGGCGTAGATCTTTTCGTAGTTCTCGGCGATGTCGGACCAGTGCTCGTTCATCACGTCGGCGGAATTGGGCGCCGGCGTCGTGACGCGGTTGCTCCGCGTGATCGCGTGGAACTTGCCGTTCCCGCCCAGGTAGCCGATCGCCACCATCAGCGATCGGGGAGAGCCGGCCACGTCGAGGTACCAGTTATTCACGCCGCCGTGGATTTCGACGTCGCGCATCGGACGCTCCGAGGCGCCGGTGGTCGAGCCGCCGTCGACTTCGTAGACCCGCAGTACGGGGCGCGAGGTATGCCAGTGCTCGGCCATCGCGGCCTGCGCCCGTTCGACGCTCTGCCGCGTGATCTGCCAGTTCGCCTGGAGCCAGTACGCGTCGCGGACGAGCAGGACTACGCGATCTTCGCGGATGCTTCCGGACTCGCCCAGTTCGTGGCGATGCCGGCCCGACAGATCCTTCAGGGCTTCCCGCTCGGTAGAGCTCATCTGAACCAGCCGCTGCGATGCCGGCGTGTTCACGACCGGACCGACTTCCGAACCGCTCGGCGTGCGATGCGCGCGGCTGGGACGCGACGGCGGCTTCGGAGCGCTCTTCACCGGTTCGGCACGCTTTGCGACTTCCGGCCGCGCCGAAGTTTCGGGAACTGCGGGAGCCGCAGCCTTCGCCGGAGCGCTCTTCGCGGGCGAAATCTTCGCCGGCGCTTCCTTCGCCTTGGCAGGAGTCTCCTTCACGTTGCCGACAGGCTTCACGTTACCGACTGGCTTCGCTTTGCCGATCGGCTTGGCGGGAGTCTCCTTCGCCTTAGCGACAGGCTTGGCGGAACTGCGAGACACGGGCGCCTTCGCGGCGACCGGGGCGCTCGTCTTGGCCGTACCGCTCTTCCTGGCGACGGCGCCAGGCTTCGCTGCGCCGGCGGTCCTGGATTTGACCGGCTTTTCGGGAGCGACGCGAGCGACGCTCTTCTTGGCGCCGGTGCGGGCGACCTTCTTGGCCTCGACGCTGGCTGACTTGGCCTGACGTCGGGCACGACTCTGCTCGGCCTTGTCGGCTTTCAGAATCGCCTGAATCAAATCGTCCTTCCGAAGAGAAGCCGCTCCGGAGACGCCAAGATCCTTGGCCAATGCCCCCAGTTCCTTGGCGGTTTTCGTTCGCAGAGTCGCCAGCGTAATCAAGGGGAGCGAACCTCCGGTGGAAGGATCCGGCCGTTTGGAACGGAACCGAACCGGTACGAGCCGACCTTGCCGGGGCTGGTCCGATCCGAGGCGAAACCTTCAGACAGACGATCAGCGTCAGCGTCGCGACGACACGTACCGACTTCATCGCCGGCGAACGGAGAATTCCGTCGACAGCCTCTTATCGATACGAAGCGAGATGCCCGGACGCCGACCGGCGAGCGACAGGCTACGACCCTGCGAGCTGCAAAAGCTCGGGGCCATAAAAGCCCGGGCCGTGGATCCTCCTGTCCAAACCCCTGCTAGGAAGGAGAGCAGGGGGCCTTATCTTTCGATGGGTCTGGGCGTAACGCCTCAGAGCACGATTATAAGCGGGGGCTTGCCGATCGCAAGCGCAGAGGCATCCAAATGACGACTCCCGCGCCGTAAATGTCGTCCAGCACGCATCTTACGAAATCAATCGTTTGTGATCACGCGTCCAGATCGAGGGCGCGTTTCGCGAGCCGCGACGCCCTTCCTGCCCCCGATATCTCTTGGTGCGCTAGCGATGGCGGAGACTGCATTCAAGCTTCCGCGAATCAGGTCGCGAGCTATTCTTGGACTTACGCTGCCCGCTCCTCCGCCGCTCGCTCGGACGACGCCACGACTATGACGCCGACGATTTGCGGTATTTACTCGATCACGATCCTCGGCTGGGAAATCGACGTCCTGCGCGGCGAGGCGTTGCTTCTCGCGGCAGGAATGGTCGGCTTCGCCCTCTACCATCTGGGGCTGGCGATCCTGTTCTGGGGCACCATGGCGTTCGCGCGGCCTGTAAGGGTCGACGACGCGTCGCTGCCCGAGGCGGTCGTCTTCCTCACCCTCCGCGGCGCCGATCCGTCGCTGCGACAGAGCCTGGTCCGCCTCTTCCGCCAGGACTATCCCCGCTTTCGCGTCCGGATCGCGGTCGACTCCCGCACGGACCCTGCCTGGGCAGCGGTCGAGGCGGCCATCGCCGACGCCGGCGCGACGCACGTCAGCGTCGAACCGCTGGAACGTCGCGAACCGACGGCCAGCCTGAAGTGCAACGCGATGGTGCAGCTCATCGAGAACCTCGACGAGGCGCCCGAGTTGTACGCCTTCGCCGACGGCGACATGATGCCGCACGCCGGCTGGCTGCGCGAGCTGGCCGCTCCGATCGCATGCGATCCGCGAGTGGGACTCGCGACCGGGGGCCAGTGGTTCTTCCCAGAGCGGCCCGACACGGCGTCGCTGCTCCGCAGCCTGTGGAACGCGGGCGCGATCGTCGCCACGTTCTGCGTCGCCAATCCCTGGGCCGGAAGCTGCGCCATCCGGGGCGACCTGTTCCGGAAGTCGGGCCTGCTGGAGATGTGGAAGAAGAGCGCCGTCGACGACGGGCCGATGCGCAAGGCGCTGAAGGCCCACGGCGCCCACTTCGCCTACGTGCCGATGCTGGTGATGGTGAACCAGGAGATCTGCACGCTGCCGTTCCTGCGGAACTATCTCCGGCGGATGATGGTCTGGTCGCGGCTGTACGAGCCGATCTACCTGATCACGATCGGCCACGCGTCGCTGACCAGCTTCCTTTTCTTCGGATCGATCGTCTGGGCTCTGCTGTGCCTCGCCTTCGGTCGCCTGCCCGAAGCGGGCATCGCGATCGGCGGAGCGGTCTGTTTCTGGTTCGCGATGTGGGCCCTGTTCGCGTTCGTCGAGTCGGGCGTGCGCCGCGTGGCGAAGCTGCGGGTGGAGACCATGCCGGCGCCGTCGTTCGCGCGGTTCCTGAAGGTCGGCCTGCTCGTCCCCTGGGCGCAGTGGCTGTATCTGGCCTCCGTCTACCAGGGCCTGTTCGCGCGGGAGGTCGCCTGGCGCGGCGTGCGATATCGAATCGACGGCCCCTACTCGATTCTCCGGCTGGACGACCCGCCGGTCGCAATCGTCGGGACCAGCGAGACGTCGATCTGATCAGGGCGGACGCGGAAGGGCGGGCCCGGCCGCTCGGGATCGGGCGGTCGCTACGAATAGATGCGATAGCGATCGCAGACGGACTTCACGGACGTCGCGTGCCCCAGCACGATGATCCCCATGATCAGGGTCACGATGTTGAACAGCCCGACGACGATCTCGAAGATGCCCAGCGTGATCGAGGCCGACGCGTAGTAATACGGCGGCAGCGTATTTCGCTTCGAGTGGTGGATCAGTTCGAAGATCCCCAGGATCAGCATCGGAATGCCGATCACGGAGCCGTAGCAGGTCAGCGTCAGCAGACTCCCCATGATGACGTTAAGGATCCCGCTCGCCATCACGCAGCCCTGGATCGTCGACAGCCGGGAGTGCATCTGCGCGATCTCGTAATCCCGCGCGGGATGCCCCGCGTGACCGACGCCCGGCGCGGCGGAGTAGACGGCCATCGATCCGCCCGCAGTCGCCGAGGTCATTCCGAAGGCGGGAGGCGCCGATGCCGACAGACCGCAGGAGGGGCAGCGGTCAGCGTTCGGATCGCTGACGCGGTAATACTTCTGCCCGCAGCCGCGACACTGCGCCACGGTCTGACGAACGCCTGCCGCGGTCACCGTCGCCGGATTGACCGCTACGCTGCCTGCTGCCTGACTCGCCGGCTGCGGCGCATGGAACGGTCGCCGACAGTGGGGGCACGTCCACGTCCGACCCCAGTGCTCGGGGCTGAGCGAGATTTCGCCGCGACAATGGGGGCAGTCCATAGCTGGCTACGAGCTCGAAGAGCGAACCATAAGCATTATCGTCGCTTGATAAGTGACCCGTGTGCCATGGCTGGCTTGTCCAGCCGTGCCGCAGCGCGAGTCGATCTCGCCATCGTACGAGCGTTCGGCATGAATCCGCGACTCGAATTTCGATGAATTCCGTCGGGAAGCGACGGCCTGCATGGAACGTTGATAGCTACCGCCGAGCATGGCTGGACAACCCAGCCATGGCACACAGGACTCTGCTCGCGACGATCCCGACGGAATGCTCGACGATCAGGAAGGTCTTCGCTTACTCAAGCGGAATCTTGCGTCCGCTTCGTCAGGCGATCGAAAGTCCCAGCGGTAGCGCCTCGCCCATGACGGCGGTCTGTTCGTCCGCAGCGAGAGCGCCTCCCTCCGACACCAGTCGCACGATGTGAGGGGGCGCCTCGTGCAGTTCGAGCAGGGCGATCGCCTTTTCACGTGCCGGGGCGGAGATGTCCCGATGACGATCTCCCGTCCGCCGCGCGAGTTGCAGGATTGGCACCGGGTCGAGCGGCTCGGCGATGGGCAGATCCTTCCAGCCTTTGGCGATCGCGGCGAGCCAGGCTTCCGCGCGATCGGCAGGCAGCAGCGAATCGAGCGGTCCGTAAACCGGCACCCGCTGACCCAGCCGGCCCAGCGCCCAGAGCATCGCCCGTCGCGCGGGGTCGTACTTTCGGCGGAACATCAGGTCCAGCATCCGATCGCCCAGTTGGCGCTTCTCCCCGACGGGCAGGAGTTCCAGCGACCCGAGCAGGCGCCAGAGTTCGACCGTCTCCTTGGGATCGGGCACGACGTCGCGCACGCTCGATCCCGTCGCGCGGCGATGCAGGGCCTTGACCGTCGTGAGGAGGGGTTCGGCGATCGCCTTCTGCTGGCCGGGCGAGAGTCCGCCCGCGACGCGGCGCCAGAGGACGAGCGATTCCTGCCGGCAGGCGGGCGAACCGTGATGAAGCTTGCCCTGCACCTTGCGCCACGTTTCGCTGACGCGCCAGTCGTCGAGCGCGACGCCGTATCCGGGCCGGAGCGCGAAGCCGCAGAGATTGAGCCACCTCGCCTCGTGCCTCGCCGACTTCTTCCGCCCCTGTTCGAGTTCCAGCAGACGATCCCAGATGCGACGGAGCGCGACCGGCGCCCACGCGTCGCGAGGCGCAGCGAGCGCCTCGCCCAGCCGCGCGACCAGATAATCCGGATCGCCGGTTCCTCCATCGGTGAACACGTCGTCGAGCGCCGCGGCGCAGACTTCCCATGCCGATTCTTCCAGGATGCCCAGCCGTTCGCCCTGGCTCTCGACCGATTCGCGATCGGTTTCGAGCGCCGCCCTGACGTCGAACTGCAACCGCCAGCGACGCGGGGTCGCGGCATCGTTCGGAGGACCCTCCGTCCGCTCCTGCAGCCAGACTTCCAGCGTGCCGATCTCCGTCAGTCGCACATGCAGCGTGACCGCGATCGAGCCCTCGTCGTTCTTGGATCGCGAACGGATGACGGTCCGCAGCGGCGCGAGCGGCTGCATCGCCTCGGGGTCGACGGTCACGACCATGCCCGGCGGATCGGCCAGGCGCACGCTGGAAACGAACAGCGGGAACTCGACCGGGCGCGACATCGTCAGCCGCATCGGCACGTCGTCGAGCGAGATCTCGTCCCCCGGCTCCGCGTTGCCGGGCACCATGCAGAGCGCCCGCTGGCCCTCGACGATCGTCGGCTCGGTCGTAACTCGCTGCGCTGCTTCTTCGCCGGATGCGACCGGCGTCTCGGCAGGCGCTCCGTCGCGCGCGACGCCGAGGTAGTACGTCCTCGCGAGACCCGCCGCGATGCGTACGCCTTCGCCCCGTCGCACCAGGCCATAGTACGCCGCGCCGCGCGCGACCGCGAGATCGAGCCGTTCGTGATCGAGCACGTTCGGACGCCATCCGGTCGGCGACGTCGGCCCGAACCAGCGCTCGATCTGCTCCACGATCCGCGAGCGAATCTTCGTGCTCTCCAGCACGCCGCCGTTGAACAGGATCAGGTCGGGCCGCGCCGGATCGTGATCGAGCCGCTCGGGCAACTCCTCCGTCGCGACGTGCCGATGCGCCGTCAGAAAGGCCGCCAGATACCTGGTCGCCGCCGGGTCGGGCGCATAAGGAAGCCCGAACTCCTGGAAGCCCGATCGCCTTCGCTGCGGCTTCTCTTCCAGATCGACGAACGGGAAGAAGCCGTCGAGCACGACGCTCTCCGCCTCCTCGCGCGAGACGGCGAACTGCAGCGATCCGCCGACCAGCTTGCTCCCGCCTCCGGTCGCCTGAAAGGAGTACGAATCGGGCGCTGCGTCGGCGAGCAGCTTCTCCTTCGTCTCGCGGCAGCGCCGCAGGAGCGATTCCCACTGTCGCGGCGGAAGGCGACCGCCGCTCGTCGTGCGCTCTTCCAGTCGTCGCGCGAGGGCGAGGTCCATGTTGTCCCCGCCGAGGATCAGATGCTCACCCACCGCGACGCGATGGAACTGGATCCGCGCGTCGGCCTCCGGAGCGTCGGCAGAAGAGCCGCGCTTCCGCACGCGAATCAGCGTGAAGTCGGTCGTGCCGCCGCCGATATCGCAGACGAGAATCTTCTGCCCCGGCGCGACGACGGTTTCCCAGTCGGCGGACCGCTTCTCGACCCAGGCGTAGAACGCCGCCTGCGGTTCCTCCAGCAGCACGATCCGTTTCAGACCGGCCTGCGCCGCCGCTTCGATGGTCAGTTCGCGGGCCGCCTCGTCGAACGACGCGGGGAGCGTCAGCGTCACCTCCTGCTCGGCCAGCGGATAATTCGGGAACTGCTCATTCCAGCCGGCGGAGAGGTGCGCGAGATACCGCGAACTGGCTTCGACCGGCGACAGTCGCGGCGCGTCCTCCGCGCCTTGCCAGGGAAGCAGCGGGGCCGTGCGATTCACGCCGGCGTGACAGAGCCACGACTTGGCCGAGACGACGACGCGTCCCGGAACCTGCGCGGCCCGATCGCGAGCCCAAGCGCCGACGACCTCCCGCGCGAGCTTCCCCTGCGACCAGGGCAGCCGCAGCGCGTCCTCTCCGACCGCCGGCTCCGGCAGGTACAGAAACGACGGCAGCGTCTCAGGCGCCGCGACCTTCCCGGCGTCGACCAGTTGGGGGATCGCGAACGTGCGGACGACGCGCTCCGGCGCCTCGGTGTCGACGTAGGCCAGCGCCGAGTTCGTCGTCCCCAGATCGATCCCGACCACGTAGCGACTGGGCGCCCGATCGACGAGCGGATCGAATTCCACGGGAGAACGATTCAAGGGTTCGGAGCGAAAAAGGGGAAGGGTTTCGGACGAGCCGCTGCGGCCGAGTTGTCGCCGGAAGCGGCGATCCGCCCGGTCATCTTGTCCACCTCCCGACCGACCGACAAGGCGGCGTGCTCGAAGGACGCCGCCTTCGACGCGCAGCGAGCGGACGCTCTTCGACGCAGGAATGCATCTTGCCGTTCGAAGTGCGCGACGATTCCCGGGTGGCGCCGGTGGCTCAACCGGCGCGGGCGCAGCCCGTCGGGGGCCTGCAAGCGATCTGGCGGACGACGACGATGGGCTTCTGCGCTGACGCGCAGCTCCGCCGCGCGGACCGACAAAATACTCAGGCTCGCTCGCCGACGGAAACGTCCGCCGCATCCTGCTGCTGAGTCAGTTCGCCCGACCCGACCTCCTGTGCCGGCAGGATCTCGATCCGCACGACCTCGGGGGGGCAGAGAAAGCGGACCGGAATCACGCCGGCCACGCCCTGGCTGACGAACATCCGCTGTCCCTGGGACACGAACCAGCCGCGGCTGTAACGCGAACCGTACCGCGAGGGGCAGAACAGGGGCCCGAAGATCGGAATGCGGATCTGTCCGCCGTGGGTGTGACCCGCCAGCGCCAGATCGACCCCCAGCTTCTTCGCCGCAGGCCAGCGATCGGGCGTGTGCATCAGGGCCAGCGTCAGATCGACCGCCGCTTCGCCACGCGCCTCCGTGCGGGCTCCCGAATCCGGGAACCCGGCGAACCAGGGCGCCGCATCGCCCAGCAACTCGATCCGCCAGCCGGCGAGTTCGGCCCGCTGGCGCCCTCCCATCAGGGAGACGAGGCCCGCCTGTTCGAGTCGCTCGACGAGCGCCTCGGGCCGCGGCAGGTAGCCGTCATGATTGCCCAGGACGAACCACGTCGGCGCCGCCTCCGCCAGCGGACGGAACAACTCGTCGACCCAGTCGAGACATTCCTCCGCCTCGACCAGATCGCCGGTCAAAAAGAACGCGTCCGGGCGCTCGGCGAGCGCCGTGTCGATCGCGCGGCGGTAGAACGCCCTGGAGAGCGTCCCGGAAACGTGCAGATCGGAGAGGTGCACGATCCGCAGCGGCCCGTCCGGTCGCGTCGCGCGCGGGAAATGGATTTGCGTGCGGATCGTGTTCAGCTTGAGAGCTTCGTTGCCGGGGATCGCCGTGGCCAGACGCCAGGTCCAGCGATCGCGGTGCAGGGCTTCGTCCAGCGAGACGTTCGTGACGCTCTCGCGGCGCAGAACGGGGCCGCGGTTCAGGACGCGGACGATCTGCCGCCCCAGTCGTGCGACGGCCCAGATGACGAAGAAAAGACTCGTCACGATCGCCCACAGGCGGTAAGCCGCAGCGAGCGAACCGTGCTCTTCCGGATCGAGCAGCAGCGCCGCCGCCAGCCCCGCCAGCGGTCCGGCGGCGATGATCGCGAGCAGCGCCTTCTCCAGCGGATGGAGAATCCGCGGCGGAATCGCGTAGCCCTGCAGCCGGTTGATGACCGCGGCGAAGAGCGTCACATGCCCCGCCGAAGCGACTACCCAGAGGGGCAGGGCGCTGACCCAGACCGGCAGGACGAACGCCCCGAGAAGCAGGGCGACTGCCCAGAACGTCAGGGGCAGCGGCAGCATGCGGAAACTCGTCCTGCGAAAAGTTCGTCCGTCCTGGAGCTTCGCTCCAGGGGCGAACGGCTCCGCACCGGAGGTCAGCGGTTCCGCCCCATCGTAGCGGCTGCCTGACAGAGCGGCAGGCGGCGCGCCGCTGCGGTCGAAGACCTACCGGAAAGCGACGTCGAGGAGGCGGGGACGACCAGGCGGGAATAAGGGCAGAGCGGCAGGCGCGGGGAATCAGACGGGGGTCGATTCCTTGCTCAGGACGCGCTCCAGGACCTGCACGACCTGCGGCTCCTGCAGCGGCTTGGAGATCAGGCTGGACTGGCTCATCCCCAGCTTGACCGCCTCCTGCAGGTTGTGATGCGGGTCGTATCCCCAACCCTTCATCATGATCATCGGCGGGTCGTCGTAGAGCGACCTCAGCCGGGAATAGAACTCGAACGATTCCATGTCCGAAAGATGGACGGCGCAGAGGATCGCGTCGTAATTCTCCGACGGGCCCGCGCTCTTGATCATGCAGATCGCCGTTTCGCCGCAGACGGACGTGTCGACGTCGACGCCGTACGACTTCAGCATCTCGTGCGATTCGTTGCGGACGTCGGCCTCTTCGTCCACGACCAGCACGCGGTGACCGCGCAGGGTCGACGCCGCGGGCTCGTCCAGCGCGGCAGGGACGGGAGCCATCATCTCTCCCGTTTCGTGAATGATCCGGCGGACCTCGCGAGCCTTGCCGTTCAGCGTCTTGATGTAGGGCTGGATCCGCTCGCTGAGTTCCTGGGCGCTCGCGGAGTCGCAGGCCTCGCGCACCCGCTGCGTCAGCAGGCCGATCGTGCTGAGGATGTCGTCGATCGGAAGCGCGACGGCGCGGTGGATCGCTTCGAAGCTCTCCTGGGCCGTGTTCGACTTCTGAGCGTTCAGCAGGTCGAGCGTGTTCAGCGCGGCCGCGATGCTCCGCGAGAAGATCTCGACGAACGACAGGTCGCGATGCGTGAACGCGTTGCGGTGGGGGCTTTCGACGTTGAAGGTGCCGATCACCTGATCCTGGATCTTCAGCGGGACCGTCAGCGAACTGCGCGCGCCCTCGAAGCCCTGCAGGTAGCGCCGGTCCTCGCACGTGTCGTCACAGAGGTAGCTCACCCCGGTCGCAGCGACGTAACCCGTGACGCCGTTCCCCTCGGGCGAAGCGTGCAGATCGCGGTTCCGCGCCGTGTCGTCGAGTCCGATCGAAAGCAGCGGGATCAGCCGCTCGTCGTGCGGATCGAGCAGGCGGACCTCGATCACGTTGTAGTTGAGGATGTCCTGCGTCGTGTGCTGGATGTTCTCCCGGAGCAGGCCGACGCGTTCCTCGTGCGTCAGGGTCGTCACTTCCTGCGGCAGAAGATCGAGCAGCGAGGCGCTCGCACGGAACAGGGCTTCGAGCTTCTGACGCTCCAGCGCTTCCGTGCTGACGTCCTGCATGACGGCGATCAGGCGCTCGGGGCCGGCTTCTTCCCCGAGAATCGGGGTGACCTGAAGCGAGTACCAGCGATTGTCCCCGGTGCGAAGCGTCGCCGAGGTGGTACGCCCCGTCGCGAGCGCCGACTCGAAAGGGGAGAAGCAGGAGCCGACGTAAGCGGGCTCGTTCAGCAGTTCGAGCAGTTTGCCCCCGCGACAGCTTTGCAGGGGTCCGATCCAGCGCTGGGCCTGGTCGTTGGCCCAGAGAACCTTCGCGTTCTCGTCGAGTCCCAGGAGCCCGACCGGGGCGAAGTCGAGTACCCGGCGAGCATCCATGGTGTCGTTCTCCTGGTCGTCGCCGGCACGCTCTCGATCGGGGTCGTGAATCCGTTGAAACCGTCGGTCCGTCGCATCCGGCGGCCCACTCGTCTGGACCCCGTTCGACGGGACAAGCGTCGTCCAGCCAGGGGTCGCCCGGTCCAGGCCGTCGTCCCGGACCCCGTCTGCGTCGGCAACGATTTGGATGCCGGGCGGGGCGGAACGTTTCTCGGCGCCGGAAGCGCCGGCTTGGGAGAGCGTATTGTTCATGGCAGCGTCGCTGCAGGCATGACCGGAGAGGCGGGCGATCGGGAAAGGTCCCGGATCCGCGAGCCGTGCGACCCTGTCACCATCGGCGCCCCTGGCGTCCGACTGGAATGCGCGGCTGGCGAATCGGGGAATTTCCGATCCTAAAAATTCTAGGATGCCGGCGCCGACGATTCCACCCTCAATTCGTCGTCCGCCCGCATTAACTGTGCCCCGAGTCCCCTTAGCCGACGAATTGCTTCGTGCGCTAAGAATTTTTGAGGCGGCCGCTCCGCCTTTGGCACGAGAGGAAGGTGCAGCGGCAGCGCCGTAAGCGCCTGCGCGACACGTCTCCGACGAATTAACCGAAGGACGTTAAGAATTTTTCACGCCGCGGACGGAGATGCCTTCGTCGGCATAGCGAAGCGATGCCGCGAGGCAAGACCGCCGGCCCTCCGCTCCACCACGGTCACGCTCACTCCACCGTGACGCTCTTCGCCAGATTCCGCGGCTTGTCGACGTCGCGGTTCTTCAGCGTGGCGATGTGGTAGGCGAGAAGCTGCAGCGGCACGATCGACACCAGCGGCTGCACGATTTCGTCGACCCGGGGGATCTCGATCACGTCGTCGGCCAGTCGGCGGATCTGCCTGTCGCCTTCTTCGACCACAGCGATGACGGGGCCGCCGCGGGCCTTGATCTCCTCGACGTTGGCGATGACTTTTTCGTAAACCGCGCTGTGCGGCATGATGAAGACGCTGGGCGTCTCCTCGTCCACCAGCGCGATCGGCCCGTGCTTCATCTCCGCGGCCGGATAGCCCTCCGCGTGGACGTAGCTGATCTCTTTCAGCTTCAGCGCGCCTTCCAGCGCGGTCGGAAAGTTGAGCTGCCGACCGAGGTAAAGCACGTTCCGCACGTTGAGATACTTCGCCGCGATCCGGCGGCACTCGTCGTTCGTCAGCAGCGCCTTCTCGACGTACTCGGGCACCCGCTCGAGCGTCTTCAGGATGTGCGTTCCCTCGTCGTAGCCCAGGTGTCGCAGGCGCCCCAGGTAGAGCGCGAGCAGCGTCAGGATGAGGACCTGCGACGTGTAGGCCTTCGTCGACGCGACGCCGATCTCGGGACCGGCATGCAGGAAGATGCCGCCGTCGGCCTCCTTGGCGATGGTGCTGCCGACGACGTTGCAGATGGCGAGCGTGGGATGGCCCTTGCGCTTCATCTCCCGCATCGCGGCCAGCGTGTCGAGCGTCTCGCCCGACTGCGTGATGGCGAAGATCAGCGTGCCGGGCTCGACCGGCGGATTGCGATATCGCAGTTCGCTGGCGTATTCGACCTCGACCGGGATCCGGGCGATCTTCTCGATCAGGTACTCGCCGACGAGCGCCGCGTGCCAGCTCGTTCCGCAGGCGGTCAGGATGATTTTGTTGACGCCGCGAAGCTGCTGCGGCGAGAGGTTCAGTCCGCCGAAGCGCGCCGAGGCGTCTTCGAAGGAGAGCCGCCCCCGCATGCCGTTCCGGAGCGACTCCGGCTGCTCGAAGATCTCCTTGAGCATGTAGTGCGGATAGGGCCCCAGTTCGACGTCCTGGGCCTGCAGTTCCAGCTTCTCGACCAGGTGGTCGACGTCGCCTTCTTCCAGGTGGAGCACCCGCAGATCGCTGGCCGTGAGGACCGCGATCTGGGAATCGGCGAGGTAGACGATCTTGTCGGTGTAGCCGACGAGGGGCGAACCGTCGCTGGCGAGGAAGTGCTCCCCGTTCCCGACGCCGACGACCAGCGGGCTTCCCAGCCGGGCGGCGATGATCGTGTCCGGATAGTCGCGGAACATCACGGCCAGACCGTAGGTGCCGCGGAGCTGTCGCAGAGCGCAGCGGACCGCCTCGACGAGCAGATCCGTCGAGTCATGCGCCGCGCCGTTGCCGGGAGCGCTTTCCAGATCCGCTTCCGCGGCGTCGAGCTCCAGGCGCTGCCAGCAGGAGTCGATCAGGTGGGCGATGACTTCCGTATCGGTCGCGGACTGGAAGACGTAGCCTTCGCGAACGAGCCGGGTCTTGAGCTTCTGGTAGTTCTCGATGACGCCGTTATGGACGACGACCAGGCGTCCGTCGCCGCCGACGTGCGGATGGGCGTTCGGTTCGGTCGCCGGTCCGTGGGTAGCCCAGCGGGTATGCCCGATGCCGGTGCGACCGCTGATCGGCGACTCATGAATCTTCTCGGCCAGACCCGCGATCCGTCCGACCTGCTTCACGAGCGACCAGCCGCTCTTTTTCGACAGCGTCGCGATGCCGCAACTGTCGTAGCCGCGATATTCCAGCCGCCGCAGACCTTCCAGCAGGAACTCGGTCGCCTTCCCGGGTCCGACGTAGCCGACGATTCCGCACATGAAGTTCTGACCCTGTCTGAAGTTCGGATCGCCTGACCGCAGAACGCGTCGCGTTCGGGCGGAGCCGGGCGGCGAATCGTAGCGGGGGAGCGAAAGGGGCCCAAGATCGATTCCCGCGTGTCCGCGCCACCGGCTTGGATGCAGCAGAGCCGGGCGAGGAATCTTACGACGTAGATTCCGATCCGTCGCCGGCGATCGACC
The DNA here is from genome assembly GCF_056501455.1 of Lignipirellula cremea. Classification (NCBI taxonomy): domain Bacteria; kingdom Pseudomonadati; phylum Planctomycetota; class Planctomycetia; order Pirellulales; family Pirellulaceae; genus Lignipirellula; species Lignipirellula cremea. The sequence continues at coordinate 185,538 of NZ_CM151415.1, read as the reverse complement.
GGCGCCGACGCCGGGTCGCCCGGGAGGCCTTCCCGACGACGCCGCTTCCGCCCGCAAGATCGCGCGAATCGGTCTCGCCGGAACGCTGCGTTAGCCGATACCTATTTCCATCTATTCGCTGGCTGTTCAGCCGGACGGAATTCGACGGAGCGGCGGAGTCGCTGCGGGAAGACCGATGGTACGCGGGCGGCTGCTCCTCTATCTCGGCGTCGCGACGGCGCTGGCGACGCTGGCATCCGGCTGTTCGCCGGTCGCTTCGTCCACCTATCGACCGGGCGTCCTGCGTCCGACGCCGGCGTCTCCCGGGCTGCTCGACGACGGTCCGCAGGTCGAACGGGGGCAGGCGCGTCCCGTCATCGACGCGATCGGCTGGACCGTCGGCATCCCGAACCGCGTGCTGCTGCTCGACTGGCGGGTTGAACGGCATAGCGTCGGCGAAGCGACGGAACAGGCCGTCGTCGAGTACCTCGCCGTGAACGATCTGCCCGACGTCAAGGTTCGCATGAACCAGTACGATCCCCTCGGCGAGTGGGACCGCCTGACGAAGAACGACCGCGTGGGGGCAGGCTGGCGGTACACGTTCGGGACGGTCTCCTGGCTCGGCTACACCGTCTTCCCCGGACGCATCTGGGGCGGCGACAACTTCAACCCCTACACGAACACGATCAACGTTTACAGCGATCACCCCGCGATCGCGTTGCATGAGGGGGGGCACGCGAAGGACTTCGCCCAGGCCCGCTATCCCGGCACGTACGCCGCAGCTTACGTGCTGCCCGTCGTTCCGCTCTACCACGAGGCGAAGGCGACGAACGACGTCCTGGCGTACCGACGGGCGTACGGCTCGCTGACCGAGGAACAGGACGCCTACCGGATCCTGCACCCCGCGTACGGAAGCTACGCGGGAAGCGCCGCGGCGTTCGCGCTGCCGGGCCCCGACATCGTCTTCAGCGTCGGCGGCATCGTGGGGGGGCACCTGACGGGCAGTTCCCGCGCCTACGAGATCGTCGCCGAACGCGAAGCTCTCGGCATCCCGGAAGAGGGCCGCCCGATCGAGGTCGAAGACGAGGTCCAGCTCGTCGGCCACGAAGAGGAAGAGTCTGAGAACTCGGTTGCACGCCCCTTCGTGATTCCGTAGCCTGAATCGGCGGACGCGACGCGAAACGCCTCCGCTTTCCGAATCCCGATCTCGCTCGCCGATGGCCGACGACAAGCCGAAGCACGAACCGCAGATCGACGTCCGCGCCTTCTTCGACCCGCCGCGACGGAAGCGATGGCACGATTACGCGTTGGAACGCCTGCCCGTATCGCTGCTGATCACTCTGATCGTCCTGCTGTTCGTTTTCCCATTGATGACGTACGGAGCGTTCGCGCTGCTCCGTCTGCTCTCGAACTAGCTGGTCGGACCGGTGACGGAGCAATCGCTTTTGAGGTCGAAGTTCATCGTCTGTGAGCCCGACGCGACGGTCGCCTGCAGCTTCGAGTCGCGGTCGTAGCAGGCGGGGACGCTGGACGACGCAGCGGGGGCGGGAGCGGCGCCCTCTTCTTCGCTTTCCTCCGCGGCGTCGGCATCTTCGCCGAACCCGCCGCCGCGAATCCGCACGACCTTCGGACCGGGCGTGACGCCTGCTTTCTCCGTGTTGAACTGCAGGACGTAGCCGCCGCCCGAATCGGTCGTGCCGAAGGCGGTCGTCTTGTCCGGCGCCTCGAAGAGCACCGTGACGCCCGGCAGGGGCTTTCCGTCGAGCGTCACGGTCCCGGAGACCTGCGCGATGTCCACCTTGTCGTAGTCCGTCGAAACGCCGAAGCATCCTCCCACGGAGAGCGAAACGAGCGCGAGCGCCGAAGCGCGAAGAAGTCGTTGCATGATGCGATCGAAGCCGAATCGAAAACGAGGGGCGGGCTAGAACTGGAAGCCGAGCCTACGGAAGCTGCAGGGACTCGCTGCCGCCGCGGCTGAAGCCTGCCTTGTAGGTAGCGAAATCCATGGTCTCCGGAAGAAATCGCACGGATCCGTCGGCGAGGCAGAACATGGCGCCCCCCGGGTGATAGCTGCCGAAGGAAAGCTCCATCAGATTGCCGTGCGCAGCAGGTTCTCTGAACCGCAAATTCATCCGCACGGCGCCCGAACCGACCGTTTCGGTGAACTCAGTACCGCCGGTCCCGTTGTTGCAGCCGCAGGGGTCGATCTGACTCGACCCGATGTACCAGTGATCCATGCTCTGACCGTCTTTACCGAAATTGGGATCGGTCGCGGTCTCGCCGAAAGCGATGGTGTTCGATAGGCCGTCCTTGATCATCGCGAAGGTGACCTTGCCGCAAGGACCGAACAGGCCGTCGAGTTTGTCGCTCTCGAACGACAGCGGTCCATAGGCCGTATCGACGGCGCTCGCATCGTCGGCGCTGGAGAGCGAACCGCCGTTCCCGCGATAACTGGCCGGTACCCGATTCTCGATGCCGTTGAAGGTCGCATACTCGTCGATCGGCATCGACGGGCAACGGTAGAACGAGATCAGGGTGGAGCAGGCGATCTGTTCCGGACTCCCGGTGATGTCCCAGTTCGCCGACTCCTCCGGGCGGAGCGTATCGTGCAGCGCCTGCTGCTCCACGTACGGAAGGATGCGGGCCGACCAGAGGCGACCCCGGTTGTCGTATCCCGTCGGGACCAGCTTGTGCGTGTCGTGGTAGTTGTGAAGCGCGATGCCGTGCTGCTTCATGTTGTTGGAGCAGGACATGCGGTTCGCCGCCTCGCGGGCAGCCTGCACCGCCGGCAGCAACAGGGCGACCAGCACGCCGATGATGGCGATGACGACGAGCAGTTCGACGAGCGTAAAGCCCCGACGAACGGAAATCGGGCGGATCATGGCGAAGAACTCCGCGATGAATACGAATCACGATCGCGTACGAAGACCGCGTTACCGCCGGAGCATCGCAAAGTTGCGTTAAATTCGGCGGACGATGGCGTGAAGGTTCCGTAAAGATCGAGACGCGACCTGCGGCTCTAGGGAAAACAAGAAGCCTCAGTCGAGCAATTTCCTACCATTTAGGGACGACTGGACTTCAGAAAACCGAAGAGCGCTTCGCGTGTTTCGATTCAGTAAAGGGACCATTAATCGCCATTGATCGCCGCATGGTTCGATTGCGGCGAAGATCCTGTCCGCTCGAAACTGACGCGCCGCCGGGAGGGTAATCCCTCTGGCTCGGCCTCGGTTCGAGGACGCCTGAATCACCTACGCCCTGAGTTTCCAACGCCTCGCGGATTCGCGACCGGAGAGACTGCCTCGTGTTCGCTCGCCTTACTCTCCCTCGACTCGCGGCCAGTCTCGTACTGTGCGCTCTCTTCGCGGCGACGGCGGCGGCCCAGCGTCCGCCCGTTTCGCGGGTGCTGCCCGAGGAGACGCTGCTCTATCTGCGCGTCCCGAATCCGCAGCAGACGCTCGCGGACATGAAGAAGTCGGGCACCGGGCGGATGATGGCCGACGAGAAGATGCAGCCGATCGTCCAGCAGATGTACGGCGTGCTGGGCGAGATGTACGCCCAGGTCGAAGAGCAGATCGGGATGTCGCTGGACGAGTTGCAGAAGATCCCGACCGGCGAGATGGCGATCGCCGTCTCCGACCTCGGCGAAGGGGAGCCCGGCATCGCCGGCTTTCTGGACGTTCGCGAGAATCCGCAGATCGGCGACCGGGTCGTCGAGACGCTCGAACGCCTGATGGTCAACGCCGGCGCCGCGCGCAGCGTCGAAACCCTCGGCGACGACGACGAACTGGTCACGATGGAGACCGGCGGGCCGGCAGGCCTCGACGATCTCGAAGCGCCGGCTGGCCCCCGCCGGACCTTGAGCTGGTTCCGCAAGGAAGAGCTGATCGTCGTCACGAACCGGCCCGAGATGGCGAAGGTGATCTACGCCTTCTGGACCGGCAAGCCGAAGGACAAGGAGGGCAAGCCCTTCCGCCGGCTGTCGGATTCCGGCAAGTTCGTCACGACCTACGGCAAGCTGCAGGGGAGCGACGGCGGCGATCCGGACCTGGTCGTCTACGCCGATCCGATCAAATGGGTCCGCGTCTCGCTGCGCGGGAACTTCGCTTCGATGGCGGTCATGGGCTTCTTCCCGACGCTCGGCCTGGACGGCATTCAGGCCGTCGGAGCGAGCGTCGACTTCCTCGGCGACGAAGGCGAATACGAGGACATGCAGCGCCTCTACGTCCTGGTCGATCGTCCGCGAACGGGAGTGACCAAGGCGCTCGCCCTGCGCGACGGCGACCTGACGCCTGAGGAGTGGATGCCGAAGGACGTCTACACCTATATGTCGCTGCAGGTCGATCCGCAGACCGCCTACGACGAGATCGAGAAGATGTACGACGGCATCTACTCGAAGGAGGCGTTCGACAAGTGGGTGAAGGAAAACCTCGACGAACGAATCGGCGTCGGCGTGAAGGCGGATCTCGTCGACGGCCTCGAAGGCCGCGTCACGCTCGCCTACTGGCAGGAACCTCCGGCCCGTTTCAACAGCGGCGCGCAGGTTTTCGCCGCGAAGCTGAACGATCCGGAGAAGTTCGCCCAGACGCTGGATGCGATCTTCGAGAAGACCTCGCCGCGGAACCTGGAGAAGCGGAAGATCGGCGAGACCACGTACTGGTATCTCGGACAGGGGCCGGGGGGACGTCGGGGACAGAATCGTCCCGGCGGAGACGACGGCGAAGCGGCGCCCCGCGGCCTGGACGACTTCCCGGAGGACGACGACGCGGCGCCTAAGGGTCTCGATGACTTCGACGCCGAGGGGGGCGACGGGGAGCGTGAGGCAGGCCAGGATGCGGGACAGGAGAATCGACCTGCCCGTCGAAACGGTCCGCCGGTCGACCTGCGGGAGCAGCAGTTCCTGATCGCGATCGTCGGCGACTACGCCATGTTCTGCGACAGCGAGGCCTTCCTGAAGAAGATCCTCGAAACCCAGGAAGGGGGGCCGAGGCTCCGCGACGACCTCGACTACAAACTGGTCGCCGCGCAGGCGGCTTCGCTACCGGGCGGCGACAAGGCCGCGATGCTCACCTTCACCCGGCCCGAGGCGCAGATGAAGCAGGCCTACGAGCTGTTGCAAGGGGACGATCTGAAGCGCCTGACGCGGGACAACGCCGCCTCGTTCGCGCCGCTCGGTTCGCTGAACCGGACGCTCGAGGAGACCGAATTCCCCTCGTTCGACGAATTCAAAAAGTACTTCGCCCCCGCCGGCGGCATCCTCGTCGACGAAGAGAACGGCTGGTCCTATACCGGCTTCAGCCTGCGGGCGAAGTAGCCGCCTCGGCGAGCGGGGGACGTCAGTCCCCCGAGATCCTAGCGCTGACTTCGATCCGAAAACTCGGAGGGCTGACGCCCTCCGCTCGCCTCGGAAGGGACTTAGATCCCTAAGTCGAGGAAGCCGCGATCCTGCAGCCGGACGAGCAGCTTGACCAGTTCCACGGTCTGGCTGAGCCCGAGCTGGGTGAGAATCTTCTGGCGCCGCATCTCGATCGCGCGGGTGGTCATCCCCAGATCGCCGCTGAGCGACTGGTTCGTCGCGCCGCCGCAGATGCCGCGGCAGATCTTCAGGTCGATCTCGTCGAACGCGTTCACCAGCCGCGCGGCGGCCGTCAGGTCAGGACGCGGCGGCGCTCCCGTTTCGTGGCGTGCGATCGGTCGCAGCACGCCGACCAGGTAGGGAGGATGCTCCTGCCCGCGGATCAGCCGCTTGTGGACCCTCAGGCTGTACCGTTCTCCGTGCGTCAGATCGAACTCGTGCTCCAGTTCGACGGATCTGACCCCCTCGACGAGCAGGGCGTCCGAGCCTTCGGAGATCCGCCCGACGTTCGCCGAGAGATACCTGCGGCTTGAGCGCCCGTTGGCAGCCTGCCCCGGCGGGAAGAGATCGCGATAGGCAGCGTTCGAGAGCACCAGCGTCCGGTCGAGATTCCGGACGAAGACTCCGTCCGGGAATTCGTTGAGCTCGGCGACGTCGTTATGGTCGACGAGCCAACGATTCACGAGCTCCATCGCACGCGTGACGGCGTCATGAAACGGAAGATCGGGCGGCGGAAGTTCGTGAGATTCTGTGGTCATCGCATCTTGCGAAGGCTTCGCCGATCTTCGGCGAGAGGCGGGAGAGAAAGCGAGACGCAGCGTCGTCGCTTGACCAGTCCTCCGCGGCGGCAGGAGAAACTGGTGAGGTGGGGCCATTCGTTTTACTTCATTAGCCGGCTAAAGAGGTTGGCGATTCGCGCAAAACTTCCGCCCGAAGCCTCTCTAACCCTCGCCACGCACCTAAGTTGCCGCCTTAAGTGGCCTGAGGGGAGTTTTAAAGCCCCAAGGGTGCGCAGGAGTTGCGGTCAAAGGTTCCCCAGGCAGAAGAACCAGCATTCGCCCGGTACGGGAGCTCCCCCCAAAGGGCGTCAGCGCGAGGTCAGAAGCGTCTTCATTTCTCGCGCGCCCGCGCCCGGCGATGTCGCCTCCAGCAAGGCGCTCGAAACGGCGACCCGGGTTCCGCCCGCTTCCCGCACTTCTTGCACGTTCCCCGCATCGATTCCGCCGATGGCGAACCAGGGAAGCGAAACCGCGGTCGCCGCTTCGCGAACGAAGGGAAGGCCGGCGTACGCGGCGAACGGCTTGGTTCGCGAGGGAAAGGTCGGCCCCACGCCGAGGTAATCGGCGCCTGCACGCTCTCCGGCCAGGGCCTGATCCACGTCGTGCGTCGACAGGCCGATCAGTCGCGACGGACCGATGAGATTCCGCACGACCTCGACCGGAAGTTCGTCCTGCCCCACATGCACGCCGTCGGCGTCGAGCGCCAGCGCCAGGTCGGCCCGGTCGTTGACGATGAAGAGCGCCCCCGCGGCCAGCGTCGCTTGTCGAACGATCTCCCCCGCGCGCAGCAGATCGCGGTCGGTCGCCGACTTATCCCGAAGCTGGATCACGTCCACGCCGCCGGCAAGCGTCTCCTCCGCCAGGCGCCGCACGCGGTCCAGATCGCCCCGGAGGTCCAGCAGCAGGTAGAGCCGAGCTTCTGAGAGGCGCTTTCGACGACCGGCGGGGTCGACGAGGCGCTGCTCGATCGTGTAACTGTCGTACCGCAGCCGTTCGAACGACGCCGCCGCGTCGGGGCGAACGACCTTGGCGAATTCCTCGATCGCGCGAAACGCCTGCTGCACGCGCTTGAGATTGGCGATCGCCGCGTCGAGCACGTTCGCCCGAGCGGTCTCGACCGCGGCGGATTCCCGCGTGCCGACGTCGCCCGGCGTGTCGCGCGCGGCAAGCAGGCTCTCGGTCGGAAAGGCCCGGCTCACCTCCGTCAGCCGATGTCGCAACTGCTTCAGGTCCGTCGTCAGCCGAGGGTCGTTCTCTCCGAATCGAGCGAATTCCTCGACCGCACGCAGCCCTTCGCCGGCCCGGTTGAGATTGGCGTCGATCGCCCTCCAGGCGAGGCGTTCGGAGTAGCTGGTCATCAGGTGAACAATATCGGGAGAAGGGCGGCGTACCGCCACGGGATCGGCTCGTGTGCCATCCTGGCCTGACCGCCTCAAGTTGTCTGTGTGCCATGGCTGGCTCGTCCAGCCGTGCCTGGCGCCGGCTTTCACCGATCCCTACAGACGGTCGCACCCGTCGCGAATACGTGCCCGACGCTCTCGGAACGGCAGAAGTCTCTCGCGGCGCCGCACGGCTGGACAAGCCAGCCATGGCACACAACGGGCGAAACGAGGCGATCGGGGCAGGGAAGGCGATCGTGCGAGAACTCGCCTTGAGCGGGTCGAGGCGCCATGCGTAAGATCGCCTCCGGCGATCGGTACGCCCTCGCTCGCGCAGAAACTCATCCGCAGAGAACGTATGTCCCCGCTGCTCTACCTCGCATGCGCCTGGCCGGGTCTCCCGGCATTATGGCTGCGCGGGCGGTGGAGCGGGCTCGGCTGGGCGCTCCTTTTCTCCGCGGCGCTGAACCTGGCGCTGCTGGCGACGTTCGTCTGGCCCGAGTGGCTCTCCTGGGCGATGACGTCGACGCTCTGGATCACTGCCGGGTCGCTCTGGGCGCTCGGCTACTGGCAGAGCCTGACGCAGTTGCCGGCGTTGCTCGGACTCCAGTCCGATCCGACCGCCGAGCAGAAGCTGGTCGACGCCCAGTGCGCCTACCTGCAGGGCCGCTATTACGAGGCCGAGCAGACGCTGCGGCGCCTGCTGCATCTCCAGCCGGACGACCCGGAGGCCCGGCTGCTGCTGGCGTCGGTCTATCGCCGATCGAACCGCAAGCGCGAGGCGCTCGACGCGCTGAAGCGCCTGGCCGAGTCGCCCCGCGGCAATCGCTTGCTGTTCGAGGCGACGCGGTTGCGCGCGGCGGTGCAGGAGATGTCGGACGAACCGCCCGCGACCGAAACGGAAGCGTCCCCCTCCGCGATCGTCGCTCCGCGCGAGGAAGAACCCGCCGCCGAATCGCAACCCGAGCCGGAACTTGCGGTCGATCCGGCGCCGCCCGACGTCCCCGAGCCGTCGACCGAGCCGGCTACGGTCTCTTACGAAGCGAGATCCCGCGCAGCCTAGCTCCCCCGTGCATTCTCTTGACGGGCCGACAAGGTCGAGGACGGCGCAGCGAAAAGGCCGTTCCGCGCGAACGGAACGGCCTCGTCGAAGCTTCAGGTTCTGCAGACGGCTCAGTTACCCGAGGCCTGTTGGGCCTTTTCGGCTTCCTCGACAGCCTTATCGTGAGCGTCCATCTCGGCCTGCATTTCGGGGGTGATCTCCGTCGGTCGCGTGACGCCACCTGCCGGTCCGGTGTCGCAGCCCGACAACGCCAGCAGCAGGGCGGGGATCGCGAGAATCATCGTCTTCTTCATCGATCAATCGTTCTTTCGTGCGGGCAGGGGATCAGAGGCCGGAGAGCGGCTGACCGTCGTTCATGCGGCAGAAATTCAGGTAGGTGAGGGCGTCGACGGTATACGGAACCAGGCTGACCGAGCCGTCGGCCCGAACGAACTGCACTCCGCCCGGGTGCGGACCGCCGAAGCGACGCGACCAGAAGGTCGACTGCGTGCTGTCAGGATGCAGTTTGTCCGGCTGGGGAAGTTCGTAGCCGAAGCGGGCGACGCACTCGTCCCAGCCCGCGTTGTACCAGGCCTCGTTGTCGCCGCCGGCGCTGCCCCACGTCGTGTCGTGAAGCTGCTTCTCGCCGACCAGCGCCGTATTCGACAGGCCGTCCTTGATGCTGGCGAACGTCCGCTTGCGCTTCATCGGCGTCTGCATGGTGATCCCGCCCGACGCGGTGATCTGGCTGTCGTCCCAGGGCTGGGCGAAGGGGCCGTCATCGCCGAAGCCCTTCAATGCGAAAGAGGTTCCGCCGACCGTGACCGTAGCGGCGCTGATGTGACCGCCGCCGTTGGCCGCGTAGTCGTTCTTCGCATGCGAACCGTAGACGCCCGGAGGACGACGCGAGGGGCAGAAGTAGCCGTTGATCGCCGTCATCCCGATCAGCGTGTGGTTCGCTGTCGTCGTGCCGCCCAGGTCGTACACCGACTGCTGTTCGATGAACGGAAGAATGTGGTACGACCAGGCGAAGCCGCGAACGTCCTTGATGTCGGCCCCGACGCCCCAGTTGCAGCAGTCCGCGGTCTTGCCGTCGGAGGCGCCGTACGGCAGGTGCCGGAACGTGTCGTGGTGGTTGTGAACCCCGATGCCGATCTGCTTCAGGTTGTTCGAGCAGGACATGCGGTTGGCCGCTTCGCGGGCAGCCTGCACCGCAGGCAGCAGCAGGGCGACGAGCACGCCGATGATGGCGATCACCACCAGCAGTTCGACGAGAGTGAAACCGGAGCGACGGGCCATGAGAACGAACTCCTGAGAATGAATGACGGCAGGCAGACGGGCGAACCAGCGAGCCGGATCTCCGAAAATCGAGCGGAGATCGCGCGGTTGCGCGGGGCGGAAAGCAGCGCTAAGAAGTCCAAAAAGCCAACTGCAGGGATTCTCGCCGCCATTGGTTAGCCCACAACCCTTTCTTCCGTGAGGAGCGCGCGAAGCTTTCGTGAACGAATTACGAAAGACCGCTGCGATAGTCCCGCGGGGGCAGGCTGCGTCAGTTCGGAGGGCTTCGTCCCGGACTTTCACGCCCGCGACGCGACCGGCTCACGCCCGCTTCGCGCGCGTCGCGAAGGGTCGGACGAGCGGAAAGACCCGACGCCGCCCCTTCGGTCGCGTCCGAAACGACCGGCATTGGACCGGCATGTACGTCGAACCACGCTCCCGCGGCCTATGTTTGCGGAGGTCGTATTGCCCGCTGGGGCCATACCGCGACAATGGGGTATGCCGCGACCGCGGCGAGAGACGTTCTGGCCTGCGGAAAGCGGCGATTTCGCTCGGCGACGGCGACTGCATCGCTGACGACGAAGGCTTCGGCTTCCGGATTGCATCCCTTGCCATCCCGGCGGCATCGAAGTCGAGCGATCACCGTAAATTCCGCAAGCGACCGCAGATCGCTTCCGATCCCGAGCGTCTCGATTCGGCGGCGAACTGCGCCATTTACTGACCGAAGCGTTCGATCTGGCTGTTTCGACTCCGGCGACTGATCGTCGCCTGACCGACCTGCCGACCGACCGTAACGGCGAATAAGGGTTCTCGTCCATGTACGATCGTTTCACGGATCGCGCGCGCAAAGTGATGCAGCTCGCGAACCAGGAAGCCCAGCGCTTCAACCACGAATACATCGGGACCGAGCACATCCTGCTCGGACTGGTGAAGGAGGGGTCGGGCGTCGCGGCCAACGTCCTCAAGAATCTGGAGGTCGACCTCCGCAGGATTCGCCTGGAGGTCGAAAAGCTCGTCCAGAGCGGCCCGGAGATGGTCACCATGGGGAAACTTCCCCAGACCCCCCGGGCCAAGAAGGTGATCGAGTACTCCATGGAGGAGGCTCGCAACCTGAACCACAACTACGTCGGCACCGAACACATCCTGCTCGGCCTGCTCCGGGAACAGGAAGGCGTCGCCGCGCAGGTTCTGATGAACCTGGGCCTGAAGCTGGAAGACGTCCGCGACGAGGTGCTCAACCTCCTCGGTCACGGCGTCGACCAGGGCGAAGGCGGACGCGAAGGCGGGGCCCGCGAGGGCGCCGGCGCCGCGACCGGCGAAGGTCAGACCGGCGGACGGGCCAGCCGATCGAAGACCCCCGCGCTCGATTCGTTCGGCCGCGACCTGACGGAACTGGCTCGCCAGGGCAAGCTCGATCCGGTCATCGGACGCGAACGGGAAATCGAACGCGCGGTGCAGATCCTCTGCCGCCGCCGGAAGAACAACCCGGTCCTGCTCGGGGAAGCGGGCGTCGGCAAGACGGCGATCGTCGAAGGCTTCGCTCAGCGGGTGGTCGACGGCGACGTGCCGGAGATCCTCGCCGAGAAGCGGATCGTCGTGCTCGACCTCGCCATGATGGTCGCCGGCACCAAGTACCGCGGCCAGTTCGAGGAGCGCATCAAGGCGGTCATGAACGAGGTCCGTCGTGCCCGTAACACGATCCTCTTCATCGACGAGCTGCACACGCTCGTCGGCGCCGGCGGCGCGGAAGGGGCCATCGACGCGGCCAACGTGCTGAAGCCCGCGCTCTCCCGCGGGGAGATTCAGTGCATCGGGGCGACCACCCTGGACGAGTACCGCAAGTACATCGAGAAGGACACCGCGCTCGCGCGGCGGTTCCAGGAAATCGTCGTCAACCCGACGAGCAACGACGAAACGGTGCAGATCCTCCGCGGTCTCCGCGAAGGGTACGAAGAGCATCACCGCGTGCAGATCACCGACGACGCGATCAAGAGCGCCGTCGATCTGTCGAGCCGGTACATCACCGGACGGTGCCTGCCCGACAAGGCGATCGACGTCATCGACGAAGCGGGCGCCCGCGTGCGGCTCCGCGCGATGACCCGTCCGCCCGATCTGAAGGACATCGACGACGAAGTCGAGCGCCTGAACAAGGAGAAGGAAGAGGCCGTCGCCAATCAGGACTTCGAAAAGGCGGCGTCCCTGCGCGACTCGGCGGACAAGCTGAAGAAGAAGAAGGAGAACATCACCAAGGAGTGGCGCGAAAAGTCGCGCGAGACCGACGGCGTCGTCGACGAGGAAATCGTCGCCGAAGTCGTCAGCAAGATGACCGGCATCCCGCTGACCCGTCTCTCCACCGAAGACAGCCTCAGGCTGCTGAGGATGGAAGACGAACTTCACAAGAAGGTCGTCAGCCAAGAGGCCGCCGTCAAGGCGATCTCGCGCGTCGTGCGTCGCAGCCGTTCGGGTCTGAAGGATCCGAAGCGACCCATCGGGTCGTTCCTCTTCGCCGGTCCGACGGGCGTCGGCAAGACCTTGCTCGCCAAGGCTCTGGCCGAGTTCATGTTCGGCGACGAAGACGCGCTCGTGCACATCGACATGAGCGAGTACATGGAGAAGCACAACCTGAGCCGCCTGATCGGGGCGCCTCCGGGATACGTCGGGTACGAAGAGGGGGGTCAGCTCACCGAGAAGATCCGCCGTCGGCCGTACAGCGTGGTTCTGCTCGACGAAATCGAGAAGGCTCACCCCGACATCTTCAACATGCTGTTGCAGGTGATGGAAGAAGGCCGCCTGACCGACTCGTTCGGTCGGAACGTCGACTTCAAGAACACGATCGTGATCATGACCACGAACGCGGGCGCCGGCGCGATCAAGAACGAGTCGGCGTTCGGCTTCCCCGGCGCGACCGGTCAGGACGCGTCGTACGAGTCGATGAAGCGTCGCGTGATGGACGAGATCGAGAAGTACTTCCGGCCGGAGTTCCTGAACCGGCTGGACGACACGATCATCTTCCGCCACCTGACTAAGGAAGACCTCAAGACCGTCATCGATTACGAACTGGCCAAGGTTCGCGGTCGCCTGTCGGAGATGGGCTACCGCCTGGAACTGACGGACGAGTCGAAGGAGTTCATCATCAAGAAGGGTTCCAACATGGACTTCGGCGCCCGGCCCCTGCGTCGGTCGCTGGAACAGTACGTGGAAGATCCCCTCTCCGAAGAGATCCTGCACAACTCGTTCGTCGGCAAGAACGTGATCCGCGTCGACGTCTTCAAGGACGGCGACGGCAAGATCCAGCGGCTGAAGTTCGAGGGAGTTCATGAAGACGCTCCCGTCCCCGCCGAAGCGAACGCCGGCGCCGCCTCCGAAGGCTGACGGCGCGGGGCTAATGCCTCCCGACACGCTCCATCGCGACCCTAACGAGAAAGCCCGCGGCGCCAGCCGCGGGCTTTCTTCGTGCGCTGCCAGAGATTTTCGCGAAGCGTGACGGAATCGGTCCTTCTGCGGGGTACTTCCCGGGCAGGGCTTCATCCACCGGCGGCGAGGACTCAGACGATGCAGGTCGACGGACGAACAGGACGGCGGGCGCTGGTCGGCATTTTCCTCTTCGGCGCTTACGCGACGCCGTTCGCCTACGGCGAGGAAAGAAACCAGTTCCGCGGGCCGGAAGGAAACGGCATCTATGCCGGGGCGAGCCTGCCGACTGAATGGGCTGAGGCGACGGAGGGAGAAGTCGCGAACGCGAAGAACGTCGCCTGGAAGGCCAGCATCGAGGGGACCGGCTGGTCGAGCCCGATCGTCGCGCAGGGCAAGGTCTTCGTCACGTCCGCCTACGCGGAAGGCCAGTCGAAGCCGAAGGACATGTCGGCGGGAGCGACCGACTTGCGATCGATGGGCCTGTTCGGTTCCCCCAAGCCGCCGAAGGCAGTCTTCCAGTTCCAGTTGACGTGCCTCGATCTGGCGACCGGCGAGAAGGTCTGGTCGAAGGTCGTCGCCGAACAGGCGCCGGCCATCCCGACGCACCCTTCCAATACCTTCGCTACTGAATCGCCCGCCGTTCAGGGCGAGCGCGTTTTCGTCTTCTTCGGCGCGGCAGGCATACTCGCGGCTTACGACCTGGCGGGCGAAGTGCTCTGGAGGAAGGAGTTTCCGCCGCAGCCGATGAGTTCGGGCTTCGGCACGGGAAGCTCCCTGGCCGTCGACGACGAACGGCTCTACCTGCAGCGCGACAACGAGAAGGAGGCGACGCTCTCCGCGATCGATCTGCAGTCGGGCGAGATCCTCTGGACCGCGAATCGCAAGGCCGGTTCTTCGTGGGCGACGCCGCTCGTTTGGAAGAACTCGCAGCGAACGGAGATCGTCGCCAGCGGCATCGGCGGAGCGACCGCCCACGATCCCGCGACCGGCGAAGAATTGTGGAAGTTCAGCGAGCTTCCTTCCTCGGCCAGCGCCTCGCCGGTCGCCTCGGGCGACCTCGTCTTCTTCGGCACGAGCGGCCCCTTCTCGAACAGCCCGCTCATCGCCGTCCGGGCGGGAGCGAAAGGAGACATCTCGCTCGCCGCCGGGGAGAAGTCGAACGAGTTCGTCGCCTGGAAGAAGAACGGGTCGGGCCTGAGCATGGCCTCGCCGATCGCGACGGGCGGAGTCATCTACCTGGGCGAGAACGGCCTCGTGCGAGCGCTCGACGTCGAGACAGGCGAGGAGCTGTTCGCCGAGCGATTCGAGAAGGCGAAGACGTTCGCCGCCTCCCCATGGGCGTCCGGCGACAAACTCTTCTTCCTGGACGAGGCGGGAACGACCCACGTCCTGAAGGCGAGCCGCACGTTCGAGCCGCTCGGAACGTCGTCGCTGCCGGAGACCGTCTGGTCGACCCCCTCCGCGTCGGGCGATTCGCTGCTGATCCGCGGCGTCGATTCGATCTACTGCCTCCGTAGTTCGGCGGAATAGAGCGCGTGCAGTCGCAGGAGAACTTGGGCTCAACGCTTCAGATTCTTGTAGATCTTGCCGTCCTTCATGATGACGAGCAGGTTTCTTTCCGGGTCGGAGAGCAGGGCGAGATCTTCGAGCGGGTCGCCGTCGATGAGCAGCAGATCGGCTAGCGCTCCTTCTTCGACGACCCCGAGTTTGCCGGGATAGGGATTCCGTTTGCCGGAGAGCGCCAGCAGTTCGGCGTTCATCCCCGTCGCCATGACGAGGGCTTCTTCCGGCTCGTACCAGCGCAGCAGACTGACGAGCAGTTGCCCCTGTCGCGACGCGAGCGCGGGCGAAAAGATGATGTCCGTTCCCCAGGCCGTCTTGAGATGGTGCTTTCGCGCCAGGCGATAGGCCACGTCCATGCCGGCGAAGACTTCCGCAGCCTTGGCGCGCTGCTGCGATCCGGGCGGGAACGCCAGAGCGAGCTCTTCGGGAAGGGGCTGAATGCTCAGCCAGATACCTTCGTCGGCCATCCGCCGGGCGGTGGCGTCATCCATCAGGTGACCATGTTCGATGCACTTCACGCCCGCGTCGATCGAGCGTTCGATCGACTCGGACGTGTAGGCGTGAACCGTGACGAACGTGCCCCAGTTCTCCGCAGCTTCGACCGCGGCTCGCAGCTCTTCTAACGTGAACGTCGTCGCGTCGAGCGGACTGTGAGGCGACGATACGCCGCCCCCGGCGGTGAGCTTGATCTGCGAGGCGCCGAGCATCAGTTGTTCGCGCACGCGCAGCCGGACTTCGTCGGGACTGTCGGCGACCGCGCTCCCGCCGGTCAGTTCCATCCGCGTGCGAGCGCTTCCGAGCGTCCTGGGCAGATCGAACGGCTGACGAAAGTCGCCGTGCCCGCTGGTGACGGTGATGACCGCGCCGGAGGGATAGATGCGGGGCCCGGGAACGATCCCCTGATCGATCGCCTGCTTGAGTCCGAAGGAGGGGCCGCCCAGATCGCGAACCGTGGTGAACCCCCGCATCAGCGTCGCGGTCGCCTCCGCTCCGGCGACGAGATTCGCGTAGCCCACGTCCCAACTGAGAGCTTGAGCCGGCGTCGGACGCACGAGCATCGTATGCCAGTGGGCGTCGATCAGCCCCGGCATGAGCACGCGTCCGTCGGCTGCGATGACGAGCGCTCCTTCCGGAGACGGAAGGTCCGCTCCGATCTTCTCGATCTTGTTCTCGACGACCAGAACGGAGGTCCGATCGCTTAGACGGTCGGACTTGCCGTCGAAGATGCGGACGTCCTTGAACAGAACCGACGACTTCGGTCGCTGCTCCTCGCCGGCAGATTGTGCGTTCGCGACATCCGCGGCGCTGACGACCGTCAGCAGCGTAGCGACGACGAATCCGATTCGAGCGGACATACGGCGGCTTTCTAAAGAGAAGCTGGCGGTCGCGATCGTCCCGTTTCTACATCGCGATCGGATCCATCATCCTCCAGCGGAGCGCCCGCTGCGAGCGAACGAAGCCTCACTCCCGCGGCAGCCTGACGCCGTCCTTCGGAAACAGCTTCTCCAGGTCGATGGCGCCGGCGCGCTGCTCTTCTTCCATCATCTTGATGCGGGTTTCGAGCTGCGAGAGCTTGGCCTGCAGGCCCATCAGGCTAGCGGCGTCGTCCAGCCGGGGGAGGTTCCGCGGAACCGTCGGATAGCCGAGATGCCGCTGCAGCGCGGCGAACAGGTAGAGCGCTTCCTTCTTGCGGTTGGCCAGCGCGATGCGACCCTCTTTCTCGGTGAAGAGGATCGCGTGCGGCGCCTCGTCTTCGCTCAGCCGCTTCCGCGTCAGGTAGTGCTGGCTGCGAACGAAGATCATGTCGGCCAGGTCGAGCAGCCCCAGATTGTGCCGGACCTCCGCGATCCATTTCTGTCGCTCAGGCGCGTACCACGGATCGGTCGCCATCGCCCCGATCCCTTTGTCGTAGCTCAGGCGATTCCGGCAGAGGCACTCGAAGCAGTACAGGAAAACCGCCGTCTGCGAGGCGTCGTCCGCCCGCATCTGGGCGTCGAACCGCAGGATCTCCAGCGCCAGCCGCATGTCGAAGCGTCCGCGTTCGTTCTCCGCCTCGTCGATCAGGTAGGCCTGGAACGGGGTGAAGTAATGGCTGATCCGCTTCATGCCGGAGGCCAGCGCGCCGGTGTGCCGGAGTTCCGTCAGCAGGAAGTCGAGCGCCATCGGGAACTTGGTCGTGGCGAGCGATTCTTCCTTGAGATCCGCCAGCACGCGCTGCAAAGGCTCCCGCTCCTCGATCCGCTCGCGCAGCGTCCGGAAGGCGTAGGCCTGCTCGACGTATTCCTCGCGATCCAGGCGATTCGACAAGAGAGCTTCTGTCAGAAGAAGTAGAGGAGGGACTGCGGACTTCATGCTAGGCCGGCGAGGCTGACCGGGCGAGCGGGGGAGGCGGATCTCGCGGCGACTTCGTTCGCCGAACCTTCGCGGAAGGTTCCCCAAAACAGAACGCAACCTCAATCTAAGACGACCGAGTCGTCGGCTAGAACGCTCGCTTCTTACCTCGCGGTAGATCTCAGCCGCGTGACTCGAACGAACTCCGCATGGAGAAACGGAATGCGAGCGGATCTCTCTAGCTTCCTGCGCTGCGCTGGCTTGCTCGCCTTCGCGACGGCCCTGGCATTTCCGGCAGGGTCGACAATCTACGCGAAGGAGAAGGCCCCGAAGGACAAGACTCCGACGGTCGACTTCACGCTGACGATCCTGCACAACAACGACGGCGAATCGCAGCTTCTTCCGACGCCGATTTCGGCCCTGGACGCCCGGTCCGTCGGCGGCGTCGCCCGTTTCGCGGGGCTGGTCGAAGAATTGAAGGCCGAGGCGATCGCTCCCGAGACGGACTGCGACTGCGATCGCTTCGTCGCGTTCCCGCCGCTGCAGCGACTTTGCGAACTACTGGAGTTCCTCAAAGCTCTCTTCGCCGAGAAGCGCGGCGTCGTGATGATCTCCTCGGGCGATAACTTTCTTGCCGGGCCGCAGTTCCGCGCCAGTCTGCAGACGGGCGTGCCGTTCTACGACTCGCTCGCGCTTTCTCTGATCGGGTACGACGCGATCGCGATCGGAAACCACGAGTTCGACTTCGGACCCGACGTGCTGGCCGACTTCATCGTCGGAATCATGCCGGAGGTTCCGTTCCTGTCGGCGAACCTCGACGTCAGCGGCGAACCTCGCCTGGCCGATCTGGTCGACGACGGGATCGTCGCCAGGAGCATCGTGATCGTCGAGCGGGGCGAGCGCATCGGCATCGTCGGCGCCACCACGCCGCGCCTGGCGTCGATCTCCAGCCCCCGCAACGTCGAAGTGATCGAGGATGTCGCCGGCGCGATCCAGCGCGAGGTCGATCGCCTTCGCAGGCGGGGGGTGAACAAGATCGTCCTCACCAGCCACCTCCAGAGCGTCGAAGAAGATCTCGCCCTGATCCCGATGCTCCGGGGCGTCGACGTCGCCATCGCTGGCGGCGGCGACGAGCTTCTGGCGAACGCCGACGACCTGCTCATCCCGGGCGACGCGGCCCAGCGTCCTTACCCGATCGAAGCTACCGACGCGGAAGGGACGACCGTCCCGGTCATCACCACCGCCGGTTCGTACCGATACGTCGGGCGGCTGGTCGTCGACTTCGACAAGAAGGGTAACCTCCTCGCGGTCGGCGAACAAAGCGGACCCGTCCGCGTCGTCGGGCCCGACTTCCCGGATGCGGCGACTCCCAACCAGGTGGTCGTCGACGAAGTGGAAACGCCGGTCGCGGCCGCGGTCGCTCAGCAGGCGCAGACGATCGTCGCGACGACGCAGGTCGCTCTCGAAGGTCGTCGCCCGGACATCCGCGTCGTCGAGACGAACCTCGGCAACCTGATCGCCGACGCGTTCCTGTGGCAGGCACGACAGCTCGCCCCCGCCTTCGGCGTTCCCGCGCCGCAGGTCGCCCTGCAGAACGGCGGCGGCATCCGTAACAACAGCCTGATTCAGCCGAGCGATCTGTCGGCGCTCGACACGTTCAACATCCTGCCGTTCCCGAACTTCCTCTCCGTCGTGCCGGGCGTGAGCCGCGATCGCTTTAAGGAACTGCTCGAAAACTCCGTCTCGCGAGTGAACGCCGTCGACGGTCGCTTCGCCCAGATCGCCGGCTTCGAATTCGAATGGGATCCGGCTCGACCGGCCCAAGTCCGCGACACCGCGGGCAACCTGCTGGTCGCCGGCGAGCGAGTACGAAACGTCGTTCTCGACGACGGCACGCCGCTCGTGCAGGACGGCGTCGTCGTGCCGGGCGCCGACATCGTCCTGGCGACGAACGACTTCTCGGCCCGCGGAGGCGACCAGTGGCCGCTGGCGGACCTCCCCCTCACCACGCTGGGCGTGACCTACCTCGACGCGCTGGAAAACTATCTCCGCGGCCCGCTCGCCGGCGTCGTCACGGAAGCGGATTATCCCGCGGACGGAGAAGGTCGCATCGTACGCACGGCCCCGTAGCGGCTTCGCACGAACGCCTGTTCTCACGATAACGACGGCCCGCGAGTCATTCCCTCGCGGGCCGTCTTTTTGTTTGCGGTCCGATCCGCGATAGGTCACGATCGACGAGAGATCCCTTTCGCGGTCAACGTTTGCGAGATAGAGCCATGTCGATTCTTGAACGTCGTCGATCGGCGGCGGTCTACGTCGCGGGACTCGTCAGCGGTCTCTCGCTGGCGGCGCTGCTGGGAATGCGGCCTTGGGAAACGCCGGCGACCGCTCAGGCACAAGCCCAGGTGCAGGCCCAAGCTCCGGCTCAGGGCGATTCGGCGCTCGCGGCGAAGGTCGCCGCGCTGCAGACCAACGTCAACTACCTGAGGAACCGGATCGACAACTCCAAGGAGCGGATCGTCGCGGTCGAAGAGATCCTGGAAGACGTGCTGCTGGGCGACGTGCCGGCGGGCGAAGCGAAGAACGCCGACACGCTCGACGACCTCGATTCGACCGCGTTCCAGCTCGTCCTCTCCGCCGGCGAGGGAATCGAAATCGAGGATCAGGAGATCCGCGTCGACTTCGCCGCGTTCGACGAGAAGTACCTGTCGAAGAAGGGCGGTACGGTCGGCCCGCTGACCGTCGAAGGCGATCTGACGGTCGACGGCATGCTGATCCTGGGGAGCTTTACCGGCTATCCCGAGGCGCCGAAAGCGGGGACCGTGATCTTCAACACCGAGAGCCGGCGGGCGGAGCTTTACGACGGGTCGAACTGGCGCCCGCTGTGAACCTTCGCCGGGTCGAGAGCGCTACGCCTTCACGGCGTGTGCCTGGAGGTCTTCGAGTTCGACGAATTCGAGCGTGCTGATGTGCGTCGCTTCGAGCACGACCTGCGGCGCGCAGCCGGAGAGCAGGGCCTCCTTCCACCGCAGGACGCACAGGCACCAGCGGTCGCCCTCCTTCAGGCCGGGAAAGCGATAGGCGGGAATCGGCGTCGAAAGATCGTTCCCCCGCGACCGGCTGAAGGCGAGGAAATCGTCGGTCATGACGGTGCAGACCAGGTGCAGCCCGGCGTCCTCCGCGCCCGTGTTGCAGCATCCGTCGCGATAGAACCCGGTCAGCGGATCCTCGCTGCAGGTTTTCAGATCGCCGCCGAGCACGTTCTTCGCCATGAGTCGCTTCCGGAGGAGACGCCGCAAAACTACGGCGTTCGTCGTTTATCCCTTCGGCTAGCGGGGGACGGAAGTCCCCCGAGCCCGGTTCGCGGACGCCAGACCGCGAACGCGTTCGCGTAACGCTGGACGTTCGATCGTCGCTTCGCTCGATCGACGAACTCGGGGGACTTCCGTCCCCCGCTAGCCGATCGATGTCGAGAAGTTCTCGTCATGCACGCTTCACCGCCCGCACCAGTCGCATGCCGGGGAGCGACCGGTCGAGGCCCTCGGCATGTTCGTAAACGTCGAAGCCGATCCGTTCCAGCGTCTGCCGCACGCCGGGAAGCAGGAACTGCAAATAAAACATCACGAACGGCGGACGGACGATCGCGTTGCGGACATGCATCACGCCGTTGAACGTCCTGGCGATCCAGTAGCGTAGCGTCAGCGCCGACGGTGCGTAGCCGGTCGCCAGCATCAGCGTCCCGCCCGGACGCAAAATGCGATGGACCTCCGTCAGGAACAGGGTCTCTTCGTTCTTCAGGAAGTGGCCCAGCGCTCCGAACGTCACGGCCAGGTCGAACGATTCCGCCGCGAAGGCCGTCTTTCGGGCGTCGCCGCGGACCAGCAGCGTCGGCGGCGCGTCCGGATGCTCGCTCTCCCGCAGATGCTCGGCAGCCTTCGCCAGCATGCCGCTGGAAAGATCGATGCCGACCGCCAGTTCCCGGACGCAGGGCCGAATCAGCGACAGCGCCGCTCCCGTTCCGCAGCAGAGGTCGACCGCCCGATCGAACGAACGCCCCTCCAGATGGGGCAGCATGGCCCGCAGGGCCCAATCGGGCGTGCGGAACGGGGTGTAATCGAATTTCGGCGCCAGCAGATCGTAACCCTGCTCCGTCGACGACAGCGCCTGCCGGCAAAGCTCGAGAAACGTGGGGCCGCGGGGATGGAACATGCTGGGGATCGACGCCGTTTTTGCGGCGCGGCACGCGGTCCGTGACGACTTCAGGCGGCGGTTCGCGGCGACCTTGCAAAGATTTCCGGTCGCGGGGAAAGTAGGGGCGCCCGGCGAAGGCGATTCGCTCGCCGGCGCCGATGAACAAGTTTAACGCACCGGCGACGAGCTTCTGAGCGGAGGGCGTAAGCCCTCCAAGTCTTCGCCGTCGCCGCCCGATAATCTGCCTGCAAAGAATCAGCCCGAAAGGATTTCGCTTGGCCAAGAAGAAGAAAGCGTCGGCTGCCGACGACGAACCCGCGACGCCGGTCCAGCTGAAGGAGAAGGACAGGAAGACGCTGGCGAAACTGGAGAGCCTGGCGGAACAGGTCGTTAAACAGGTCGAGACGAAGAAAGACCCGCATCTCGACATCCCCAGCCGGGCCCTGTCGAACGTGAAGTTCGTCAAGACCCGCGGCATCCTCGAAATGGGGAGCAACACCAACCGGCGGCAGCTCTTCAACCTGTCGCAGGCGAAGAGCTACATGCAGACCATGATGGTCAGCATGGGGTGCAGCAAGCTGATTCAGAGCGACAAGTCCTCCAGCCTCCGAGGACTGTACTACATGCTCAAGCACACCATCGACAGCACCAAGGAAGAGACCTTCAACGATCAGCAGGAAAGCGACGTCATCATCGAAGACGTCGAGGTCCTGCTGAACGCGCTCCGCGAAGAGTTGCACCTGTACGCGGAGAATCGCGGATCGATGGTCGGGCCGATCGTGATCTCCGACATGGGGGACACGATCGATTGCAGCCGCATGGGCTCAGGCGGCTACAGCATCCCCAGCATCTGCGAACCGGAGCGGATTCAATTCCTCTCCTGCGACGCGAAGTTCATCCTGCATGTCGAAAAGGGCACCGTCTGGCAACGCTTCAACGAGGACAAGTTCTGGAAGAAGCACAACTGCCTGCTGACGCACGGCGCGGGTCAGCCTCCCCGCGGCGTACGGCGGATGCTCTATCGCCTGCACCATGAACTGAAGCTGCCGATCTACTGCGTACTCGATAACGACCCCTGGGGTTATTACATCTACAGCGTCATCAAGCAGGGCTCGATCAACCTGGCGTTCGAATCGTCGCGGATGGCGATCCCCGAGGCCAAGTTCGTCGGCCTGCGCAGCTTCGACCTGGAGCGCTGCGAACTGTCGCCCAGCGTGAAGATCAAGCTCAACGACAACGACAGGAAGCGGGCGAAGCAGATCCTGAAGTACCCCTGGTTCGCCGGCAAGCCGAAGTGGAAGAAAGAGATCGACAAGATGCTGACCAACGACTTCAAGCTGGAAGTCGAATCGCTGATCTCGAAGGACATTTCCTACGTGACGGAGACGTACGTCCCCGAGCGGCTCGCGGAACAGGACTGGCTGGATTGAGGGAGGGGGCAGGTTCTTGGGCCGTCGCAGTCTTTCACCTGAGCGGGGGATGTAAATCCCCCGAGACGGGACGCTCGAGCGATGTTGCGTTACTGGCTCCTCACCTGGACGACCTACGGGTCTTGGCTCCCGGGCGATGCTCGCGGTTCGGTGACGCGGATTCGTGAAGGCACGGGCGGGCCTCGAGTCGAGCACGATCTTTTCGAGACGCCGTACACGCCTGCAGTTCCGGGTCTCGCTTCGTCCAGCGCGGAGCGTCTGAGGAGAGGGCCGATTCGGTTGACCCGCGAACAGGCGATCGTCGTCGCCGGGCAGTTGCAGGAGGTCGCGAATCATCGCGGCTGGAATCTGCTTGCCGGCTCCGTCATGGCGAATCACGTGCATCTTGTCGTCGCCGCGGACGAGCAGATTCCTTCCTTCAAACTCCTGAAATCGTTCAAGAGCTACGCGTCGCGAGCGTTGAACGAGCGATGGGAGCGGCCGGCAAGCGATACCTGGTGGACCGAGTCCGGATCGCGGCGTCCGCTTCGAGGCGAAAGGGCGATCGAGGCGGCGTGCGAGTACACGCGGTCGCAGGCGTTCGTTCTGGCGCAATGTGAGCTAGCTGACGAGGCAGGCTCGGGGGATTGACATCCCCCGCTCAGAACATACTCCACCGCCCCCATCTCCCGGCGCGCCCTTTGCACCATGATTCCTCCGTACGAAACGGCAAGGCCGGGGAAGGGCGACGAACCTTCTGGCCCCCCCAATAAGGAGGAATGCCATGAACTGGGATCAAGTAGCCGGGAACTGGAAGCAATTCAAAGGACACGTCAAGCAGCAGTGGGGAAAACTGACCGACGACGATCTGCAACAGGTCGACGGCAAACGCGAGGAGCTCGTCGGACGGATCCAGGAACGCTACGGCTACGAAAAAGACCAGGCCGAACGCGAACTGGATAGCTTCTTCACGACGAAGCAATGACGTGAGGCAGCGACGCGACGATACCGGCGCTTCAGCGCTGGCGCTTCCTTCGAGCCGGCCCGCATCTGACCGCGCGGGCGAAGCTCGGGAGGCATCATCAACCTCCCAGACCACAGGAGGCGGAATCAGCGATCGAACGCACATCTCGAAGTTGGCCAACCTGGCCGCTCGTTGACCGGGGGAAAACGCGATTCCGACGCGAATCGCCTCTTCTCCCGGTTTTTCTTTGCAGTTCCCGAACGAAAGGGACGATAGGGGGCGGTCGAGGGACCGGACGATCCGCTCCCGCCTGAGCTCCGCTGCGTACAGTTCTCAGCGCCGAACGGGTGTCTTCCGACCGCGCTCCCTGCGAACGGCGATTTCGATGGCGTCTCCTTCCGCCGCTCCTGGCCGCCAGGACCAGCCGCCGCGCTTGAGCACGGTGGTCAGCGACTGGCTGGCCGAGTGGGGCCGCGTCGTCATCGAGACGGTGGTCGGTCTCGGCGAGTGGATGATCTTCACGATCAGCGTCTTCCGCTGGCTGCTGCTCCGCTTTCCCAGGTGGGAGACGCTGTTCCCGAACTTCTACCAGGTCGGCGTCAACAGCCTGCCGGTGGTCGCGCTCACGGGTTCGTTCATCGGCATGGTGCTGGCCGTTCAAAGCTATTACCAGTTCCGCCAGCTCCATCTGGAGACGCACCTCGGGGCGGTCATCAACCTGACGCTGGTTCGCGAACTGGGACCGGTGCTCGCCGCGACGATGCTGGCCGGACGCGTCGGAAGCGCCATCGCCGCGGAACTCGGAACGATGCGGGTGACCGAGCAGATCGACGCGCTCGGCAGCATGGGCGTGAACCCGATCCATTACCTGGTCGTGCCCCGGTTCCTCGCCTGCCTGCTGCTGATCCCGACGCTCACCATCATGGCCGACTTCATGGGCGTCGTCGGCGGTTACTTCTACAGCGTGGTGATTCTCGAAATCGACAAACACCACTACTGGGACAACACCAAGAACTTCGTCGGCGTGTTCGACCTGTTCGTCGGCGTCTTCAAGAGCCTGTTCTTCGGCGCCGCGATCGCCCTGGTCAGTTGTCATCGCGGGTTTCACTGTCAGCCGGGCGCCGAAGGCGTAGGCCGCGCCGCGACGGCGGCGTTCGTGAACTCCTTCGTGCTGATCCTCGCGCTCGACCTGATTCTGGGGATCGTGCTCGACGGCATCTACTACACCCTCTGGCCGGAAGGGACGACGCTCCTATGACCCCCTCCGACCGCTCGCATCAGGAAACCGAACGCTTCGACCGGGAGCCGCGGGGCGCCGACGTCGCGCCGGCCGCGCCTCCGGTCCTCGAGACGCGAAAGCTCCATATCGAATTCGCTCGTCAGCCCGTGCTGCGCGAGATCTCGCTGAAGATCCCGCGGGGACAGACGCTGGCCGTGATCGGCGAAAGCGGCTGCGGCAAGACCGTGCTGATGAAGGCGCTGATCGCGCTCGTTCGCCCGACGCGGGGGCAGGTGCTGTTCGACGGCCACGACCTGACCAAGCTCTCGGACCGGGAACTGGCCGACCTGCGGCTGCGGTACGGGTTCGTCTTCCAGAACGCCGCGCTCTTCGACAGCATGACCATCGGCCAGAACGTGGCGTTCCCGCTCAGGCAGCGCGCCGGCTTCGACCGGAAGGAAGGCCGCCGGGCGGTGATCGAACGCCTGCATCAGGTCGGCCTGAGCGAGAACGTCCTGTCCAAGAAGCCCGCGGAACTCTCGGGCGGCATGCGGAAACGCGTGGGTCTCGCCCGGGCGCTGATTCTCAAGCCGGACGTGCTGCTCTACGACGAGCCGACCACCGGCCTCGACCCGATCATGAGCGACGTGATCAACGAACTGATCCTGGCGACCCGCCGCCAGATGCCGGTCACCAGCGTCGTCGTCACGCACGACATGCACAGCGCCCGGAAGGTTGCCGACCGGGTGGTGATGCTCTACCCGCTCTCCCGGCTCGATCCGGAAGAACCGCAGGTCCTCTACGACGGTCCTCCCGAAGGTCTGGAAGATCACCCCGACTCGCGCGTACGGCAGTTCGTCCGCGGCGAAGCGGGCGAGCGCCTGCGGGAGTTGGCAGCGACGTAGTTCTCCAGGCGAGCGGAGGGCGTAAGCCCTCCGTGTCCCCCTGATCTTGTTGCACGACAGAGTCTGAACCGAAGAGCACGGAGGGCTTACGCCCTCTGCTCGCCTGATACTCGATCGGTAAGCCCGTCCCATGGACGAGAGAGTCATACAGTTCCGCGTCGGCGTCGTGGTGATCGCAGCCATCTGCATCACCGTGATCCTCGTCGGTCTGTTCGGTCTCGGCTTTCGCCGACAGTACACCCTGAATATGCAGGTCGCGCAGGCGCCGGGCGTCTCGGTCGATACGCCGGTCCGCAAGAACGGCGTTCTGATCGGGCGCGTCTCGTCGGTCGATCTGCTCGACGAGGGAGGCGTGCTGCTCACGCTGAAGATCGACGCCGAACGGAAGATTCGCAAAGGCGAGGTGCCGGTCATCAGCACGGCTTCGCTCTTCGGCGACGCGATCATCGAATTCGTTCCGTCCCAACAGCGCGAGACGGCTCTTTACGAAGACGGCGAAGTCATCACCACCGGCATCGTTCGACGCAATCCGATGGAGGCGCTGGAACTGGCGGTCGAGCTGGAGGACCAGGTTCGCGAAACGCTCAGTTCGGTGCAGCAGGCGGGCGACGCCGTGCGCGAGCTGAGCGAGACCTTCACCGCCCAGGAAGGTCAGGAGATGCGCGGCAACCTGTCGAGCGCGATGCGACGCTTCGAATCCGCCGCGACCGAGATCGAGACGACCGCCGCCGAGGTCCGGACCGCCGCGAACAACTTCAACCGCGTCATCACGACGAACGAACGCGACGTCGAGACGCTGCTCGACAACGCGAACCTGGCCGTGAACGACTTCCGCCGGACGATGGCGTCGGTCGATTCGTTCTTCACGAACGTCGACGAGTTCGTTTCCGACCCGGAACTGCGGGCCGAACTGAAGCGGGCGATCGCCGCGCTTCCGCCGCTGATCGACGAAGCCGCGCGCACCATGCAGACGGCCCAGACGACGCTGCGGAGTTTCGAACAGGTCTCGGCCTCGGCAGCGCGGAACCTGCGGAACATCGAAGGCCTGACGCGTCCTCTTGGCGAGAACGGGCCCGAACTGGTCGAGGCGCTGCGCGGCGCGATTCTGAATCTGGACCTCGCGCTGGCCGAAACGAATCGCTTCGTCGGCGCGTTGGGGCGCGGCGAGGGGACCGTCGGCAAGCTGCTCTACGACGAAGAGCTGGCGATCAAGATCACCCAGACCGTCGACAACATCGAGGACGTTTCGCGTCGCCTGCGTCCGATCATGGAGGACGTGCGGATCTTCACCGACAAGATCGCCCGCGATCCCAGGCAGCTCGGCGTGAAGGGGGCGCTCGACCAGACCCCGTCCGGTCAGGGCTCCAAGCATGGCCTGCCGACCGCCGAGAAGCCCTTCTACAACGAAGGCTTCTACCGGTAGAATCGTAGCGATGCTGCCCTTCTGCGATTGAACGAGCCGGTAGGATCCATCAAATGAAGCGTTTGAAATGGATCGTCGCGGGCGCCGCTCTTGCGGTTCTTGCGACCCTATTGGTTCTAGCTGCCGGCATGTCCTTACGCAGAGCCGCTGCTCACAACTCGTTCTACGTCGTCGTCAACAAAGATTCACGCGACGGCGAGCTTTATCTTACGAAGGTGGGCGACCGGGACGGCTGGCGAACCCTTGCCAGCGCCGTGTGCTCGGAAAGCTATCTGACAGACGAATATGAGCACACACGGCAAGTTGAAGTACTCGCGCTTCAAGAGGTTCTCTATGGATCAGGCATTTCCACCGCACAGTTGCGCGACGCGGTTCGAGAGGGAGCCAAATATTACGAGCGCGACAGCGAGAAACGCTGAATCGGGCAGTACTTGATCGAAATCTTACGGAATGCGGCGAGGCCTGAAGACCTCTGCCTCGCGCAGACAGCCAACGCGGCACGGGCACTTCGGGCGGCGCCGGTCGCCCCGAACTATACTGGCGGGCGTCGTTTCGATCCCTCGCTCGCTGGTTCCCGCTATGGTCGGTCTCGCTTCTCCGACTCGCTTCCGTTCGCGACTCACGGTCGTGGCGTTCGTCCTCGCGGCGCTCTTCGCTGCCTTCGGCTCGGCCCCGACGGCGCAGGCCCAGTCGCCCGGGATGTACGAAGCGTACGTCCGATCGTACGAGGCGTACCAGCTCGCCGAGCGGATCTGGATCCGGAAGTACGACGTCGACGTCGACGACAGTTACGGCTACGCCCGGCTCTATACGTACTACGGCTTCTACGCAGCCTACTACGGCTACGTGTACGACGCGCCGAACTACTTCATCGACTGCTTCTGGCTGCAGTACTACGCCGCGCTGGAGTACTACGACGAGGCCTTCACCGGTCGCCGCGTCGTCTGGCCCGACAAGCAGGTCCGCAAGGCCTACGAGAAGGCCTACCTCGCCGCGCAGCTCAGCTACTCGGTGATTCTGGACCGGCTGGGGCGGTAGCGTCTTCTGACGTCGCTTCGCAGAAGCGTCCCTTCCATGACGGTCGGCCCAATCGGCTGAGTCGGGTCGTTCGCCCGTATCGCTCAGGGACGGCCCGATGTTTCTGGCAATCGCGTTCGGACTCACGGGCGCCCTGTCGCTGGGCCTCGGGCTGTTCCTGTTCTTCAGGAATCGTCGTCATCTCCCGTACTTTTCCGAGGTCGGCGAGGGCGTCGTTTCGGGGTTCACGGAGCCGGACGACGAAGGGTTCGTCCGCCCCTTCGTCCGCTTCGTCCATGGCACGGCGGAGGTCACCATCGCCGGGGACGTCGGCTCGAATCCACCAGGCTACCGGCTCGGCCAGAGAGTGCCGGTTCGTTATCCTCCCGGGAAGCCGCGTCGAGCTATCATCGCGGACTTCAGGCATCTCTATCTGTTCGAGGTTTCGTTAATCGTGTTCGGGACCGCGGGCATCGGCGCGGCGTTCGTGCTCCTTTATTTGCTGTTCACGATTCGCTGAACGTCGGTTCGTAGAGGAGAGCGCCATCTTCGCCCGCCCTAGCGTCGGTTCAGGAGAATAGCGATGGTCGATAAAACGTCCGGTAAGGCGACTAATAAATCAACCGGAAAGAAGGTCGCGAAGAAGGCGCCCGCGAAGCGAGCGGCGAAAGCGAACCTGCCGAAGCAGACGCCGACGAAATCACCGGCCAGGGCAGGGGAGCCGGTCCTGCTCTCGGGCGGCAATCCGCAGATCGCCAAGGGCTACGGCGACGAGCCGGTGCAGGCTTATATCGCCGCCATGCCGGACTGGAAGCAGGAGGTCGGACGCCGCCTCGACGCTCTGATCGCGCAAGCCGTCCCCGGCGTGAACAAGGCGGTCAAGTGGAACTCGCCGCTGTACGGCGTCGAGGAGGGAACCTGGTTCCTCGGCATCCACGTCTTCGCCAAGTACGTGAAGGTCGCCTTCTTCCGCGGCGCCTCGCTCGTCCCGCTTCCGCCCGTCGAGTCCAAGCAGAAGGACGTGCGTTACTTTCATATCCACGAGGGCGACGAACTCGACGAAGCGCAGTTCGTTGACTGGGTCAAGCAAGCGAGCCGGTTGCCGGGGGAGAAGATGTGAGCAGGGCAGCGACGTTCATGGCTCGACGGGGTGACGGTAATGTCCGCCCCTGATGCGCGACCGAAGTACAGGACCCTCAGAAGATGCCTGCGCCTTTCGACCCACACGACAGCAAGAACTGGATCGGCGGGTACTACGAAGCAGGAGTGGTGGTGGGCAGCACGACCTCTCCCTACGCCGACGAAAGGCTCCTAACGGCGATCAGGCGCCTCTGGTCGAGTCCCGCGCTCGACGTTTCATCCGTCGGCAGTCTGGCTGATTGGAGCTGGACGGATTCGCCTGACGTGGACGCGTTCGCTTTGGGCGACCTTCACAGTATCTACGGCGTCTTCGAACATGAAACGATTGGGCCGCTGCCATTCACTTCCGGCTTCGTGAGGGAAGAGGACCCAGACGGAGACGACTGGCTATATGCCGGCGTCCCGCTTGGCGGGTTAGAGCAGAGCGACGGATTCCCTGCCGGCGACGCCGACCACTCGGCGGCAGCGCGCTCGTGGCGCGAACCGCTAGAACGATCGCTGGCGGAACTGGTTCTCGGCATTTGCGAAGTCGTTCCGATCGATATCGCGGCCATCGGTTGGGAGATCGCCGGCAACATCGATCGCGCCCAGGCCTCCTCTACGAACGAGCTGCGACGTGTCGGTTACGTCTGTAGAGAGTCGACTGGATATCGCTTTTTGCCTACGACGATTTGGTGACGCTCTTTCTCGCAAGCCGCCGAGTAGAGAGCAGTCGAGAAACGAGAATGAAGAAAAAGCGCATCTCGAAGCACGACGAGAGCGAAGCCTCTCCCTCTCGACTGATCGATGCTCGAAGCGCCGAACCGCACGATTGGCGGAGCGAGACGCTTGCCCGGGTGAGGACGCTCATCCAGCAGGCCGTCCCTGACGTCGTCGAGGAAGCTAAGTGGAGGAAGCCGTCGAACCCGGGCGGCGTTCCGGTCTGGTCGCAGGGCGGCATCCTCTGCACGGGCGAGACGTATAAGAACTACGTCAAGCTGACCTTCGCGAAGGGGGCGTCGCTGCCCGATCCTGCCGGACTGTTCAACGCCAGCCTCGACGGCAATACCCGCAGGGCGATCGATCTGCATCAGGGGGATGCGATCGACGAAGCGGCGTTCCAGGCCCTGATCCGCGCAGCCGTCGACCTGAACGCGTCGGCTGCGAAGGCCGCTCCTTCGGGCCGCGCTCCGAAGAAGCCGAAGACGGCGTGAAGCGCTTCGAGGTCGCCCGGATCGAAGGCAACGACCGGTAAGGCCGTCGCTACCCGCCGTTCTGGGCGTCGAGCAGCGAACGGGCGTCGGCCTCCGCGCCTTGCCAGTCGCCGGCCTCCGCGCGGTCGAGGATCGCCTGGAGCAGGGCGCGCTCCGCCTCGACGATCTCCCCCTTGGCGAAACGCTGGTCGACGATCTCGCGGGCCTTGGGGATCTGCGACGGATCGCGACGGTTGGCGAGCGTATCGACGGCCTGCGCCAGCCGCAGCGCCGGCTCGCTCACCCGCGGATAGCCGCAGCCGACCGTTCCGAGAAGGACGACGCTGGCGAGCGTCGCGGCGACGACCAGCGACCGGACGCGAAGCGAGGGGGCGCTTGCGGAGCGAACAGCGTCAGCGATCATCGACCGATCCTCCTTCGACGACTCGATCCGCCGGGGGATCCTTCACCACGCAGCAGGAACATTTCGCGTTCAACGGCCGATCGCCGCCGTTCTGAGCGTGAAGCAACGACCGGGCATTCGCCTCGGCGCCCTGCCAGTCGCCCCCCTCCGCGCGGTCGAGGATCGCCTGGAGCAGGGCGCGTTCCGATTCGACGATCTCCCCTTCGGCGAAACGCAGGTCGACGAGCTCGCGAGCCCTGTCGATTTGCGTCAGGTCGCGACGGTTGGCGACCGTATCGATCGCCTGCGCCAGGCGCAGCGCCGGTTCGCTCACCCGCGGATAGCCGCAGCCGACGATCGACGTCGCGAAGAGCAGGACCAGGGCGCCGACCCCGAGGACCAGCCGATGGCGAAACTGCGGAGCGAGGACTGATTCAATACTCACCGACGGGCTCCCCTTCGCTCATGCTGCACAGGGCCGCGAACGTGTCGCGATTGACCATCTCCGACACGAACCGGACCGACCCGTCGCCCAGCAGGATGTTGCCGCCCGCCGCGTGATCTGCCTGCATCTGGCAGACGTGCAGGGTGGGATAGTTGACCGGGTGGATGATCGGATTACCGAGCTGATCGACCTCGCCGCCCGCCGGACCGCTATGACACAGGACCAGCGTGGCCGCGGACTCGGGCGCATTGTCGGGCGAAGCGATGCGGGGGATCGTGAAGGCCCCCGGCACGACGCCGACCCAGGTCTTGTCGGAAAGGGTCGACGTATGCTCGCCCAGGAAAATCGTGTTGGAGAGACCGTCGGTAACCTTCGCGAAGTTCGTCTTGGAATTGCGAAAGAAGGGTCCGTCGGCGACCTTCGCAGCGTCGCCGTTCAGTCCGCCGGAGGGACCGCCCCCTTCGCCCCAGCACTCCTCCTGACCGTGACTGGCGACGTAGTGACTGCGGGCAAGCGTCACCTGTCCGCCGCTCGTCGAAACGGGCGCGCCCGACGCGTCTGACGCGACGAACGATCCGCTCGGTCCGGCGGAGCTGGGGCAGAGGAAGACCGAAAGCTCCTGCGCGATCAGCGGTCGGTAAGCGGTCGCCCAGAGGGGCTGCTGAAGATCGATCTGGTCGGCAAGCGGATTCTGTTCGAGGAACGGCAGAAGCTGCGCGCCCCAGCCCCAGCCCGGTTCCGCGTCCCAGGTCGTCCCGTCATGTTCGACCGAGCTGATCGAGGCGTAGTTGGAGTAGGATAAGAACCCCGCCGGAAGGCGCTTGTACGTGTCGTGGTGGTTGTGGAGGGCGAGCCCCATCTGCTTCAGATTGTTCTGGCACTGCATCCGGTTGGCCGACTCGCGTGCCGCCTGGACCGCAGGCAGGAGGAGCGCGACGAGAACGCCGATGATCGCGATGACCACCAGCAACTCGACGAGCGTGAAACCCTTTCGCGCGTCGCCTCGTCGGAAATTCCGAACGTCGCAAGCTGAGCCGTCGCTGAGTCCGAACATGGAAGCGCCTCACGAAATCATCGGCGGACGGGAATTGTAGCCCATGCTACATCGGCGATTGTAGCGTCGGCTACATTCACGTCAACCAATTCGACGATTAGCTCCGCATGAAGTTTTTTCGCGGCCCGGTTCGCGACTGTCTCCTCTATCTCGCCTCCTGATCTCTTCATCGCCCCGCGCTTGCTCGAATCGATGACTGAACGACAGACGCCCGATCCGCACGAGCGGACGCGACGCGATCATGCCTCCGAGACGGCCGAAGATTACGTCGAGGCGATCGACGATCTGCTCGCCGCGGAGGGAAGCTGCCGCGTCACCGATCTGGCGAAGCGCTTCGGCGTGAGTCACGTCACCGTCACGCGGACGGTCGCCCGGCTGCAGCGCGACGGCCTGGCGGAGACGGTGCCTTACGGCCCCATCGGCCTGACCGAGGAGGGCCGGACGCTTGCCCGGAACGCGCGGGAACGTCATCGGGCGGTCGTGGAATTTCTCGTCGCGCTCGGCGTCTCGGCTGCCCAGGCGCAGATCGACGCCGAGGGAATCGAGCATCACGTCAGCGACGAAACGCTCGCCGCGATGGCACGGTTCGTCGAGAAGGAAGAAGCGTCGCGTGAACGGAAGAAGTAGGCGGGCAAACGTACTCTCGCCTGCTCCTTCGGGTGGCACTGGCTCCGCCAGTGGGACTCCCGGTACAGATCATCCATTGTCGCCGGCTCCTGTTCCGCTTCAGCGCTGGCAGTGCCATCCGAAGGAGCGAAGACTTCAGGGCAACGACACGCGCGAGTCGGTCACCTACGGCGCTGCCGGGCCCATCTGCCGAGGCAGCGGTACGACGGTTCCCTGCTGCACCTGGGCACGCAGGGCCTCGGCGCCGGGCAGGACCTGCTCCCGTTCGTAGACCTTCAGCGGCGGGAGCACGAAGTCCAGGATCCGCTCGTCGCGAATCTCCGTCGGCACGAAGTTCTCGCTTACGAAGTCGATCGGCGGGTACTGGTACCAGGGGGGATCGAGCCGCTGGTAGACGGTCACCGTCTCGTGGCCGTCCTTGATGAGCTGCACCTTTCGGCTGCCGTAGTACGTGTAGTTGACGTACGTCGGCGTGTATCCGACATGCTGGTCGTCGATGTAGATCGCGGCGCCGGGCGGATCGGAGCGCACGAACAGCCGCCTGCGGACGCAGCCCGACAGGCTCATCGCCAGAGCGAGAGCGACCAGCGACCAGCGCACGGCCCGAAACGACGGGCGCACAGCGCCGCTCGCGGCAGCCGGACGCGAAGGTCCGGTTCGCCAGCGGGCGAGCGAGGCTGAGATTCGCCGGTCGAGACGCGGCATAGGGGGCGACGGACAGGACGCGAAAGATGAAAGCGCCGCTCGCCGGTACGCAGTTCGGACGGAGAAGGACCGAAGAAATCGGCCGTTCTTCCAGCGCATTTCGGGAGCGCGCGGGCGGGACGGTATCGCGGCGCGGAACGCTGCGCCAAGAGCATTCGAGGCGCCGGAAGGCCCCGGTTCGTGCGTCGCAAGGCCGTGACGACTCTTCCGACCGTTCCCGGAATGCCCCGAAACAGGGGAATTCCCGTTGGTCGGGGCGGTTCCGACGACGGCGAGCTTGCCAGCGCGGTACGCTTCGAGGAAGATGGCCGGTCGCTCCAACTTCTTGCGCCCTGTCCCTTTCCGACGCGATTCCGTCCGCTTGACGCCGACGAATCGGTCGAGCTTCGCCGCCTCTCCGGCATGAACCCAAGCGCTCCCCTGATGCCCGGACTCGCGCACGCCGCCGCCAGCGACGTCGGCATGCGCAGGACGAACAATCAGGACAGCTATTTCGTTCCGCGGTCGATCGCGCCCGATCGCTTTCGCAGCCGCGGGGCCCTGTTCGTCGTGGCGGACGGCATGGGCGCTCATGCCGCGGGCGAACTGGCCAGCAAGATGGCCGCCGACGGCGTCTCGCATCTGTACGAGAAGTACCGCGAGCTCGCTCCGGCCGACGCCCTGCAGAAGGCGGTCGTCGACACCAACGCCGAGATTCACCGGCGGGGCGAGGCCGATCCCGCTCTGCACCAGATGGGGACTACCTGCAGCTCGCTGCTGCTGCTTCCCGAAGGCGCGGTCGTCGCCCACGTCGGGGACAGCCGCGTCTATCGCCTGCGGGGCGGCGTGCTGGAACAACTCACGTTCGACCACAGCCTCGTATGGGAGATGCGGGCATCTTCGCCCAACATCTCGAGCGAGTACGCCGCCAGCCTGCCCAAGAACGTCATCACGCGATCGCTCGGCCCCAACGCCAAGGTGCAGGTCGACCGCGAGGGCCCGTTCCCGCTCGAGCCGGGCGATAAGTTTCTGCTCTGCAGCGACGGACTCTCCGGCCAGATCGAAGATGGCGAAATCGGCGCCGCGCTCGCGACGCTGCCGCTTGCGGAGGCTGTGAACTTCCTGGTCGACCTCGCGAACCTCCGCGGCGGACCGGATAACGTCACGATCGTGGCGGTCGAGGTCGGCGCCGAACTTCTCGCGGGCGACGGCGCGCGAGGAACCTCCCCGACCGGCAAGGCGGCATCGCCTGCTCCGCTGCTGGGGTGGATCGGCCTGATCGCTTTCGTGATCGCTGCCGTCGCCGGCGCGGTCTTCGCCCAGTATGCGATCGCCGTCGTCTTCGCGATCGCGGCAGTCGCCTGCGGCGTATTTCTGGTCTGGTCCTACGCGCGACCGACCGAGAGCGACGCCCCCGCCGCGCCGCAGCGTCCGTTCGGTCGCGGACCGCACATGCGCACGCCGCGCGAGGCGCCGAAGGCGTTTCTCGACAAGATGCAGCGGCTGATCGACGAGTTGGCGGACGCCGTCACCGAGTCGGGCTGGCAGGTCGACTGGAAGCGCTTCGAGGACTTCCGCGAGCAGGCGCAAGCGTCGCTGGCGAAGTCGGACCAGGGAAGCGCCCTGCGTGCTTACGCCCGCGGCGTCAGCTTTCTGCTGCAGGAAATCCGCCAGCAGCAGAACAAGGGCGACGACTCGGCAGTGTTCTAATCGGCGGCGGTTTCGCTGAGCCGATCTAACTGTCCCGCCGGATGGGTCGCCCTCTGCGCCGGTTCGCCGCGTCTCGGCTCCATGCGGCCTCTCTCTCGACGAAAATTCGAGAGTTTGCGGATTCTGCCTGGCGTGAGCGAATTTCGATTGCTCCGTTGCGGCAAATCGGTACGATGTTCGATTGACGATCGAGCGCGATCGTCGTATGGCACGTTTCAAGGTTTCTTCGATCGGACGAGCGACGGTTCGATAGGCCCCGCGTTCCTAAGCGTTCCCATTCCCACGGACAGAACTCGTCTCCCCCCGGATAGCCCGTCAGCCGCGACGGGCCGCCAGAAGAGCTTGTTTCGCTTCGCTCTGTGTCGAGTGCGTGATTGACGGAAAGCGTCCGGCCCTGCGTCGGCTCGTGGGAGGTTAGTGGAGTGATCAGGATCTACGTGGGGAACTTGGCTTACGGCTCGACGGAGGATTCCCTCCGTGAAGCGTTCAGCCAGTTCGGGACCGTGCAAGAAGTCTTCGTGGTCAAGGACCGCGAAACGGGCCGGTCGAAGGGCTTCGCGTTCGTGACGATGTCCAACGACGCTGAAGCGCAGGCCGCGATCGAAGGCACGAACGGCGCTATGGTCGACGGTCGTCCCCTCCGCGTGAACGAAGCCCGGCCCCGTGAAGGGGGTGGCGGCGGCGGTGGCGGTGGCGGTTATGGTGGCGGCGGCGGTGGTGGATACGGCGGAGGCGGCGGCGGCTACGGTGGTAGTGGCGGCGGCGGCGGTGGCTACGGCGGTGGTGGCGGCGGCTACGGCGGCGGCGGCGGCGGTCGTGGCGGAGATCGCGGCGGCTACGGCGGCGGCGGCGGAGACCGCGGCGGCTATGGCGGCGGCGGCGGTGGTTATGGCGGCGGCGGCGGCGGAGACCGTGGCGGTCGTCCGCGTCGCTACGACGGCTGATCATCCTCCCTCCGCGTCACGCGATCGCCTTTCCTCGGTCCGCTGGTTCCTGTCTTCGCCTGGGTGCGATGACAGGCCAGGCCTGAGGTCGGCGGCGCTCCGCGCATCGAGTGTTCCCCTGACGTAAGAGCGAAGCGAGAACCGCGCGGGCTTGAGTGAAGAGTCCGCGCACGAAACGTTAACGTCCCGACCGAACGCAGGAAATCGAAAGGCCGCGAAGCCCCCCGGGCATCGCGGCCTTTTTCGTGCGCGGAGAACGTGCGAGTGATTCGCGATTCGACGCGAACGGTCTAGCGACCTGCGGCGGCGGAGTGCGCGGCGCCGTTCGCAGGTCCTACGACTTTCAGCCTGCCGTCTTCTTCAGCCAGATGCTGCTGAAGCTGGGCGTCGTCGGGAAACCGTGCTCGCCCAGCGACTTCGGCAGGTACTGCTGCAGCGCATCGCGATGGTGCGTCTCCAGGTAGCTGCCGAAGCAATAGATCTCGTACGCCCGCTGGTGCATCAGCAGGGCCCGCAGGAAGTAGGCCTCGTTCCAGGCCCGTCCCCGTTCGAGCCACATCTGCGGATATTCGAACGGCCACAGAATGTCGTGAACGTGGATCAGCACGCCCGGCTTGAGCCGGGGCAGGATCTCGAAGAACAGATAGAGCACGTCGCTGCCGATCTTGCCGACGTGCGACGAGTCGATGAACAGGATGTCGCCCGCCTCCAACTGATCGAACCAGTCGGGCGACAGATCCTGAGCCAGATTCTGCAGGATCGTCGCCCGGCTGCGGTCCGAATCGCGCAGCAGTTCGTCGATGCGCGAAGGGTCGGGATCGATGAACGTCCACTGCGTCTGGCCGTCCAGATAATGCTGATCGACGTCCAGCATCAGCGCGGACGAGAACCCCGAACCCAGCTCTACCACCCGCCGAGGCTTCGTCGCCCTCAGGATGCAGGCGAGCATGACGGCGTCGCCGTAGGTGAAGTAGCCGTTCTTGGCGTACCACCGCCGTC
The DNA here is from genome assembly GCF_056501455.1 of Lignipirellula cremea. Taxonomy (NCBI): domain Bacteria; kingdom Pseudomonadati; phylum Planctomycetota; class Planctomycetia; order Pirellulales; family Pirellulaceae; genus Lignipirellula; species Lignipirellula cremea. Next base: position 148,114 of record NZ_CM151415.1, on the reverse strand, counting down.
CCGGGGTCTGTTCCGCGGGAAACTCCGTCGCGTCGTGCAGCGGCGCCCACTCGCGCAGCCGGGAGAGCTGGCCTTCGACCTGCAAGTCGATGCCGGGCAGCTCCTTTCGCGACCGATCGAAGAGCTTGGCCGCGTCGCGATGAACGGCTTCGCCGTCGGGCAGAGGCGAATAGTAATGCCCGGGCGGCACGAACGAAATGAACGGGGCGTTCCGCGGGCCGTACGCCTGTCGCAGGAACCAGCGCCGATCTGCAAGGTAACGCAGGGCCCAGCCGACCGGACCTTCGCCGCCGCAACCTGCTCGCCCGTCGTCGTTCCAGGCACGGGCGGGCTTCGAGGATTTCGCTTCGCTCATCTCCAACCTCTGCGACGCTTCAGATCGAATCAGGCGATTATAGTCGCGACCGCTCGCAGATCGTTTCGCACGCCCGATCCCATCCGCCCGCGAACCACGAAAGCGTCCGTCTGTGACGAGCAGGACCGTTCGTTCCGGCTGAGCGGAGGGCCGAAGAGGACGAATGGGCCTTCCTGTTGACGAACTAGCGTCGATCGGCGACGCCTGTGTGCCATGCCAGCAAGCAACCTCAAATCCCGCCGGCGAGCCAGAACAGGACGACCGCCACGAGCATGAAAATGCCGACGGCTCCGATCGAAAGGGCGAGCAGCCGGCGTCGGGCCGTGCGGGCTTCGGGCGGTTCGTCCAGGCGCAGGCGCTCCGCACAGCGACGGACCCGCGCCGCGACGTCGCCCGCGCTGGCGGGTCGCTCGTTCGGATCCTTCTCCAGCAGGCGCATGCAGAGCGTCGAAAGCTCGGGCGGAACGTCGGGCGCGACTTCCTGCGGCGCGGGGGGCGTCGTCTCCACGATCAGCTTCAGCGCCTCGCGGAGCTTGTCCGCCTGAAACGGCGAGCTTCCCGTCAGCAACTGATAGAAGGTGACGCCCAGGCTGTAGAGGTCGGCCCGCCCGTCTACGACCGACTCGCGGCGCTCCGCCGGCGCCGCTCCCGCCAGGCGATCGAGCGTGACCCGGGCGATCTCCGGCGCCATGTACCGCGGCGTTCCCTGCGTCTCCGTCGGCTCCCGCTCGCCGATCTGCACCGACAGACCGAAGTCGGTCAGGAACGCCCGGCCGTCCCCGTCGACCAGGATATTGGAAGGCTTCAGATCGCGATGCGTCCAGCCGGCGGCATGGGCCCGCTCGACGACGTCGCAGACGTTCGCGAAGACGCGCAGCGCCTGCCTGAGAGGAAGACGCCCCCGACTCATCAGGTCGGCCAGTGATCCCCCTTCGACGTAAGGCGTGACGATGTACCCGACATCGCCGATCCGGCCCGCGTCGTAGATCGGGATGACTCCGTCGATCCGTTCGAGCTTCGCGGCGTTTCGCGCTTCTTCGAGCAACGCTTCCAGCCGCCGCTCGACCGAGACGTCAGCCGAGGCGGAGGCCGTCCGTTCGATCCGCGGCGTCTTGAGCGCGACCTGGCGATGCAGGTGCGAATCCTCCGCCAGATAGACGTCGCCGAAGCCCCCCTTGCCGATCAGCTTCAGCAGGCGGTACTTGCCGAGCTGATAGGGGAGTCGAACGTCGACCAGCGCGGAGGATGCGGAAAGCCCGCCCGTCGCATTCCCGTCCGACGCGGCAGCGTCTGAGCCGGAGAACGCGAGGGTCGGGGCGTCGGCGCCTTCGTCCGACGACGACCGGTCGCGGAAGGCCGGTTCGCCGAGCTCGTGCGATCGATCGAAGCGACCGGTGACGTCGAGCGTCCGCTCCGTATCGGCTTCGTCGTCCGTTTCGGTTTCGGCCTGGACGCCCCACGCGACGGCGTCGAACGCCGATGCAGTCCCGGAAGAAGCGTCGGGAGCCTGAATCGACCGACGCATCAAGTGCAGCCAGCTCGCGTCGATCAGCATGCCGAAACGTCGGAGGTAATCGTCGAGCGGCGCCGACTTCCCCCGCTTCGCCCCGTCGGCCAGCTCTTCGAGAATCAGCAGCCGGCAGAGCTCGGGCCTCGCCGCCGCAGGCGCACGCTGCAATCGGTCTTCGATCCGGGGCTTCTGACCCGCTTCCAGTTCGAGCCGAAACGATCGAACGACCGGTCGCAACAGATCTCGCAGCGGCGAGTCGGTAGAGCCTGAGAACGGCGTCGGCGGTGAGTTCACGGAGGGGGGCTTCGATTCGTGCGGTGGGCGGCGGAGCGGCGGTCGCTTCCCTATTGTCTCGTCCCTATTGTCTCGATTCGGAGCCGACGAGATACGGCGAATCGTTTTAGCGACTCGTCGACTTCGCCCGGCGAACCTCGCCTCGATAAACCAGTCCTTGCACGCAGAGCGCCGGAACCAGACCGATCGCCGCGCCCAGGTAGGAAAAGTTGTGCATCGACCCGGCTCGCCAGAACGCGGCAGGATCCTGCACCGGAACGCCGTCGTAAATCTCCAGCCTTGCCGGCGCGTCGACGACGGTCGAACCGAGCGCCAGGCCGAACGCCCCGGTCGCGATCGTCACGGCGAGCATCGTCACGATCGAAAGCGACGTCGCGCGGACGAAACCGCTCCGCGTCGGTTGCAGCAGGGTCGGCAGTCCGAGGATCAATCCCAGCGGCACGCCCATCCACCACGACGCTCCGACGCCGACGAGCGAGGCGCCCAGTCGATTCCGCAGCGGCTCGGCGACGTCGAACTGATAGAATTTGAACGCATGAAAGTAGTCAGGCGAGACCGTGTAGGAGACTTGGTTGTGCAGGGCGCCGAACGCGGCGCAGACCCCGATCGCCAGCAGCACGACGATCAGCGGGCGCAGGGCTCGTTCCATAAATCGCTCCCGTTTCGATTGCGGATGACGCTCTCCTATATTCGCCGCGGGGCGGAAGACCTTTCGCTTTCGATGACGAGCCGGGCTGGCCTGTCCATCGACAAGGACCGATCGAAAACAGGCCCGGTCGAACGACTTCCAGCGACCCTTCGCATTACAGGTGGGGGATCCAATTTCCGCTATCTGAGAATACCCGGGCTTTTTCGGAGGGGGGAAACCCTTTAAAAGATCGACTCCCCGGTCTCGTGCGGGGGAGAATCGATTGCACCCTCCGCTTGTCGCGCCTGCCGAAGTCGCCGTCATGACCATCAACGAAGAGTTCTTCGCTCAGTTCGCCGAGGTCTTCAAGATGGACCCGGGCGTCGCCGTCGTGCTGCTGACGCAGGAGGGCGAGATCCTGTTTCACAACCGCGCTGCCGCGGCGATGTTCATCGGCGACTCGACGGGCGGCGACTACGTCGGGAAGAAGATCATCGACCTGTACGATCCCGACTGGGCTCGCGAACGCCTGGAATGGATCGCCAAGGCGCTGCGAGAGAAGCGGCCCGTCGCGTCGGACCATATCCTTCGCGGACGTCGCATCGGCACGATGATTTATCCGCTGGAAGGCGAAGGGGAGCCGACCCGCGTGATGACCGTGACGCGGTATCTGACCTCCGACGCCGAGATGCCGCCCGAGGCCGACGTCGCCCGCGCGGAGACGAAGCTGATCGACCTGGGCCCCTTCGACAAGCTGACTCCGCGGGAACTGGAGACGCTGGTCCTGCTGGGGGCGGGCAAGTCGGTCCCCGAAGTCGCGAAGGAACTCCATCGCAGCCCGAAGACGATCGAGCGGCACAAGACCTCGATCGGCAAGAAGCTGGAGGCGTCCACCGCCGCGGAACTCGCCTCGCTCGTGACCAAGGTCGGCCTGGACGTCGACCACCTCAAGCTGCAACGCGTCCAGGCGCTCCGCGACGAGAAGTTCAAGAAGCGCGAGTGAAGACGGCGCCTACTCCGCCAGGAAATCCTCGTCCGTCAGCACGACGGTGAGGGATCGCGCGCCGTGGGCGCCGATGACCAGCGACTGTTCGATGTCGGCGGTCTTCGACGGGCCGGAGATCCAGGCGCCGAAGTCGTTCGTCTCGAAGGCGAGGCGCGCGTAGGCTTCGTGCAGGTTATGCACCATCCTGGCCTTCGGCACGATCAGCGCCAGATGCTGCGTCAGAAAGAGAATGACGCGGTGCCGCAGCCCTTGCTCGGTCGCCCAGACCGCGGCGTTCTCCGCCACGGCCATCCGCCCCGGCAGCACGGCCATGTCGACGTCCGCCAGCGAGTGCGGGTCGTCGATCGCGGCCATGTCGACATTCGCGCGAGAAAAGCCGTCGAACCAGGAGTAGGTCCGCTGCGCCTCGATCGCCGGCCGCGTCGCCGCGACGATTTCCAGCGCCGCGGCGAGCGTCGGCGCGGTCTCGAAGTTTCCGCCGACGAAGGCCAGCGTCTCCGCGAACTGGGCAACGGGATCGTCGAACCGGATCCACGCTTCGTCGAGACCGGGCAGCGGAACTGCCTGCGGCAGAACCTCGCGCAGCCGCGACAACATCCTGCGGCGACGCTCGCCTTCCGTCGCCGCAAGCGAAGGGACGTCAGGACTCATACCGACGACTCCGAACGAGCCGAAACTTCGGCACGCTTCCCGGCGAGCGGAGGGTGTAAGCCCTCCGTGGTTTTGCCTGTCGCCGCGTCGGAAACCACGGTCCGCTTAGCGCTTCCGTGCTCATGCTTCGGGCGTTCGCGATAAAGTTCGCGAAACGACTTCTTCGGCGCGGGCGGCAGCTCGCGCTGCTTCCCCCAGTCGTTCATCGGGTTGTAGAGCATCGGTCGCGGCAGGTTCCGCAGGAAGAACTTCCCGATCCGACCGATCAGCTCGAATCTCGCCGGCTTGGCGAACAGCCACGCCGCGACGGCCATCGGAAGGCGCTTCTTCCAGGAGAGGTGCCCCTGCACGCGAATCTCCCGCCGCCAGGTGAGCAACTGGTGGTGGAGATCGATCTTCACCGGGCAGACGTCGGTGCAGCTTCCGCAGAGCGAACAGGCGAAGGGGAGCGTCGCATGCGTCTTCGCGTCCTGGGCCGGGTTCAGGATCGAACCGATCGGGCCCGGAACCGTCGTCGCGTAGCTGTGCCCGCCGCTGCGGCGATAGACGGGGCACGTGTTCATGCAGGCCCCGCAGCGGATGCAGTTGAGCGACCTCCGGAAGTCGTCGCTCGCCAGAATCTTCGACCGGCCGTTGTCGACGACGACGATATGCATCTCGCCGCCGGCCTGGCGGGGACCGTGAAAGTGCGACGTGTAGGTCGTGATCGGCTGGCCCGTCGCGCTCCGTCCGAGCAGGCGGATGAAGACCGACAGGTCCGACGCGCGCGGGATCAGCTTTTCGATCCCCATGCAGGCGATATGCAGCGGCGGAAGCGCCGTGCCCAGATCGGCGTTCCCTTCGTTGGTGCAGACGACGATCCCGCCCGTCTCGGCGATCGCGAAGTTCACCCCCGTGATACCGGCGTCCGCGTCAAGGAACTCGTCCCGCAGGCGCTTCCTCGCGGCGCCCGCCAGGTAGGTCGGGTCGGTCGCGCCTTTTTCGGTGCCGATCTTCTCGTGGAAGAGCTCGCCGACCTCTTCCTTCCGGATATGAATCGCGGGGAGCACGATGTGGCTCGGCCCCTCGTGCCGCAACTGCACGATCCACTCGCCGAGGTCGGTGTCGACCACCTCCATCCCGTTCCGTTCGAGGTACGGATTGAGGTGGCATTCCTCGGTCAGCATGGACTTGCTTTTGACGACGCGTTTCACGCCCCGGCTCTGCAGGATGCCCAGGACGATCGCGTTGTGCTCGGCGGCGTCGTTGGCGAAGTGAACGCGGATGCCGCGCTTCTCCGCCTGGGCGGCGAACTGCTCCAGATAGTCGGGCAGCCTCGCGACCGTGTGCTGCTTGATGGCCGAGGCCTTCTCGCGCAGCGTCTCCCACTCGGGAAGGGAGTTCGCCATCCGGTCGCGCTTCGCCCGCACGAACCAGAGCGCGCCGTCATGCCACTTCGCCTTCTCCTTGTCGGCGATGAAGGCGGCGGCGTTCTTCGGATGATCGTGTCCGGCGACAACCATGGGAGAGAGCGCTTCTTGTAGGGCAGGCGGTCGGGTTCGACCGGTGTGCCATGGCTGGCTTGTCCAGCCGTGCGAATCGGGGATGAACGAAGTCCGCTCAGGACGCTCCGAAGATTCCTTGGATCGAAGACGCCGCTTCTCGAATCGAGCTTCGAAGGAGGCCGGATTCACGGCTGGACAAGCCAGCCATGGCACACGGGATGTTTGTGCAGGGGACTTAAGTCGCAGTACGAAGGGCCGATGCGGAAACCGTCGGCACGGGTCGCCCCGCCAGGATCTCGGCGAAGTGCATGACCGCGATCGACTTTTTCTGCCGACGGATAATGCCGTCGAGATGCATCAGGCAGGACATGTCCGCCGCGGTCATGACCTCGGTTCCGGCCCGTTCGTGATCGTAGACGCGGTCCTCTCCCATCATACAAGAGACCGCTTCCTCGGCGACCGCGAACGATCCGCCGAAGCCGCAGCACTCGTCAGACCGGGACAGCTCCGTCAGTTCGATGCCGTCGAGACTCTGGAGCAACGTCCTGACCGTGCTGAACGATTTGCCGACCAGCTCGCTCGACTTCCCCAGCCGCAGTTCCCGCAGACCGTGGCAGCTTTGATGGATGCCGACCTTGTGCGGAAACGAGCCGCTCCAGCGATCGAGCTTGAGCGCTCCGGTCAGGTACTCGCTCAGTTCGAACGTCCGATCGCGGACCTTCGTGAAGGCGGGGTCGTCGTGGTCGAAGTATTCCTCGAAGTGGTGCCGCACCATGGCGGTGCAGCTTCCCGAGGGACAGACGATCGCGTCGTAGTCGGCGAAGATCTTCACGAAACGCCGGGCGAGCGGGGCCGTCTGATTCGTGCAGCCGGAGTTCGCCATCGGCTGGCCGCAGCAGGTCTGCTCCTCCGGGAAATCGACCTCCAGGCCGAGACCTTCCAGGATCTCCAGCGTCGCCAGGCCGACCTGCGGATAGCACTGGTCGACGTAGCACGGGACGAACAGGCCGACAGTCACGAGCGAGTTTCCGAGGGCGGCGAGCGGGCAGGGCGATGCGACGAGGTCCTGCATTATATCCGCCGAATCTCGGAAGATCGTCACACGCGACGGTTTGCCTCTCCCTGAGCGGAGGGCGTAAGCCCTCCGAGTTCTCGGCGTTTCGCATCGTCAGAGCCGCGGACTCGGGGGGTTGACGCCCCCCGCTCAGAAATCCGAAGAGATCGCCGCTTCGATGCGCGGGATTCCCCTCGATTCTGATCTTGGCGGAATCCGCGAAGTTTCGTTAAAGTTCCGCCGTCGAGGCCAAACGACAGGGCAAGGATCGCCCGAAACCGTTCGCTCGCGAACGAGCAGTCAGGCCACGGCTGGCGGGTGCAGGGAAGCCCCGCCTCCTTTTTTGCGCGATGCCCTTTTCTTCTGCGTGCGAACGGACCGGCAGGATGCCGCGTATCGGGAAGCGACGCATCGGAACTAGCGTCGCGCACGCGCCGGACGGCGCAGAGGGAGCGCTCCGCATGGAGTCGAACGCGCTGGAAATCGCATTGCTCTGGGCCTGCATGCCGATCGGAATCCTGGGCGTGGTGAGCGCCCGGTTTCTGAGTTGCGGCGGACATGGCGCTTCATGCCTGACCGTCTATCTCGTCTGCTTCGCGACGATCGCCGCCGCGTCGCTGTACAGTCTGTCGCAGGACGTCACGGGCAACTGGCTCGTCGGCGCCGGGACGCTGATGCTGACCGTCCTCGCCGCCGCCGCCGATCACGGCATGCTGGCGCGGAGTGCGGAAGAGTTCTAAACTGAGAGCGCCGAACCGGTGACCGCGAGTCGGATCGCCCCGCTCTCGGCTCAGGACCAACCGGAACTTTCTCCGCTTTCGCCGGTCACGCATGACCCGCGCACCTGCGTTCGTCGAACGCGTCGAGGGATGCCTGCTCGGACTCGCGCTCGGCGACGCTGCCGGAGCCGTGTTCGAAGGTACGTCGGTCGTCGCCCTGCGGCGGCGTTTCGACATCCCGACCGATGCGTTTCAGTTCGCGACCTCTTCGAACCTGAGCTACACCGACGACGGTCAGATGGCGCTGGCCCTCGCCAGCTATCTGAGCGAACTCCGCCCAGGAGGAATCGTCGACCCGCAGACGTTGATGCAGTTCTTCGTTCGCGACTACGAATCGTGGCGAGGCTATGGCCGCGGCGCGCGGACGCTGATCGAAGCCTTCCGCGAGGGCATCGAATACGAATTCCTCGCGCAAACGCTTTTTCCAGGCGGCTCGCTCGGAAACGGCGCCGCGATGCGAAGCGCTCCGCTGGGACTGCGACACCGAACTGACGTGAATTCGATTCGTTCGCAGGCTCGTCTGTCCGCATGGCCGACCCACCGTCATCCCGTCGGGATCGAAGGGGCGCGACTGATCGCGGTCGCGGCGTCGATCGCTTCCGAAAATCGACCGCTGAACGCCAAGTCGCTCGCCGACGAATTGCATCCGCTGTGCGAGACCGAGGTCTTCAGGAAGCGGATCGCCGCACTTGGCGAAGTCTCTCGACCAGAGGACGTCGAAGCCCTCGGCAACGGCATCGAAGCGCATGAGTCCGTACCGACCGCGCTTGCCTGCTTCGCCTTGTTTCCAGACGCTTACGTCCGCGCCGTGAGCCTCGCCATCTGGCAGGGAGGCGATACGGACACGATCGCGGCGATGACGGGCGCTCTCGTCGGCGCGCGCGTCGGATCGTCGCGACTGCCCGCGGAGCCGTTGTCGCGACTCGAAGACGGTCCGGCGTTTCTGGCCCGCATCAAGGCGCTATCGAACGCGTTCGTCGGAGCGATCGCTCGACCGGCGCTCGGTCACGCGCTGCACGATCTCGATTCCAGCGCCGTCGACTGGATCATCGATCACCCGTCGACGGCGGCGATTTTCGATCGGCTCGGGATCGACTATTCCTGTCCCGGCAAATCGGTCGCGTATCACTGCGAGCGCCTGGGACTCGATCCGGCTGACCTCCTGCGTCAATTGCAGCAGGACGTCCAGAACGCGGACAGCGCCAACGAAGGACGCTGACGGCAGAGCGAGACTCTACGGTTTCCTCACCGGCATGCTGATCGTCACGGCGGCGGAGCGATCTTCCACGCTCGTCCGATCGGGCAGGTGGCACTTCAGGCATTCGGACGCCAGGCGGATCCTGCCCGCGTAGCGATAGCGGTCGCGCTCGATCAGGTCGAATGCCTCTTCGCCCCCGGCGATCGCTTCGACGGCCTGCTTTTCGAAGTCGTCGTCCGCCGCATGTCCGACGTCCATCGCCTTGGCGTCGACGGCCAGCCACGCCATCTCGACGCCGTGCGAGCGCTTCATCTCCGCGAAGACGTCGTCGAGCGACCGGGCAGGCAGCGTGAAGCCCTCGTCCTCGCGAAACAGATCGCGATGCATGACCAGCAGCGCCCCATGCACGGTCTCGTGCAAGAGTTCGGCTCGGACCTGCGCCTCCTCGACCGTCGGCGGCGGAGAAGCTGCGACCTTCTGGCGCTCTTCGCCGACGAGCGAACGGACGGTCGACAACGACGCGGCGAAGCCGATCGTCAACAGACCGAACAGGGCGAACCCGACGAAGGGGCGAACGCGAGGGCGCATCGAATCGCGCCTTTCAGCTTGGCGGGAGGGGAGGATCGACGGCGGGCAGGCCGTTAACGCCGGGCGGGAGAAGCCGTCTCAGGAACGCGAACGAAGACCGCTTCGCCTCCTATCTTACGCGCGGAAGCGACGCGCTTCGACTCGTTTCTCAGCTCGTCCTGCCGGCGCGCGTTCACCTTGCGGTTTGCGATCGGCACGACGAAACGTACGACGGCGCCGCCAACTCACGACTCGTCGACCGTCTCGGAGAGACGCACGATCTGGGTGGCCCCGATTGCTCGTCAATCGGGGCGGCGTCAGCCGCAAGAGAAAGGCGGCAGGGCGTTAAGACAGGTCGGCCACGTTCTATTTAGCTTCGAGTCGATTCCTCTTGTCGCCTTCGGCGACCCCGATTGCAAAGCAATCGCGGCCACCCGGGAAAGGCACGCCAACCGCGAGGCGCGCCTCGCCGGCTACCTCGTCGCCCAGCGCGATCCGACGCATCAATCGCCGAGCCCGAGACTCGCGTCTGTGTCGAGCCCCAGGCTCGCTTCGACGTCCGGCAGATAATCGCTGAGCGTTCCGGGCCGGGCGCGGTCGTCCTTCGCGGCGTCGTCCCACCGCCGGAGTCGCACGGCGTCGTCGAAGGAGGGCTCGGCCTCGAAGGCGCGCAGCTCCTCCGGCGAAAGCGTTCCTCCCTGATCGTGATAGCTCTTCAGCGAGGTGGGGGAGAGCCGCTCCTCGTACGTCGCGTCGACCGTGCAGAGATAGCGCTTCGCCAGCACGTGCAGCCGCACCGGATCGGCTACGCGGGCGCCGAAGCTATCCCTCAGAAACCGATAGCCGGTCGCCTCGTGACGATCGTCGTAGCTCTCCGCATCGCTGGTCGGCATCTCGTCGTCGCCGAGGATGTGACCGACGTCGTGCAGCAGGGCCGCCGCGACGAGATGCGGCTCCGCCCCTTCGCTTCGCGCGTACGCCGCGCATTGCAGCGCGTGTTCGAGCTGCGTCACTCCCTCGGAGCCGTAGCGACCGGCGCCCCGTCTGGCGAAAGCCTCTGCGATGGCGGCGACCGTCAAATGCATGCGGAGAGTTCCTGACAGCGGGCGAGCCGGAGAGCGACCTATTCGCGGGCATCGTAAGCTAAAACGAACGTCCGCGAACTTCTCTTCTCGAGCTTTTCTCCGAGACGCCGCCATGATCCGCCCCTGCCTGCGACAGACATTCTCGCTCGTCGCGCTGGCCCTGCTCTCGGTCGCCGCCGTACAGGCCGAGAGCGAGCGTCCCAACATCCTGATCCTGTACGCCGACGACCTCGGCTACGGCGATCTCGGCTGCTACAGCGAGAAGAGCAAGATCCCGACGCCTCATCTCGATCGGCTCGCGTCGCAGGGGATGCGGTTCACCGACGCCCATTCGTCGTCGGGCATCTGCACGCCCAGCCGGTACGCCCTGCTGACGGGGCGTCATCACTGGCGGGATTTTCACAACATCGTCAACGCCTTCGAGCGGTCTGTTTTCAGACCGGAGCGCCTGACGATGCCGGAAATGCTGCGCGAACAGGGCTACGCGACCGCCGCCGTCGGCAAGTGGCACCTCGGCTGGGACTGGGAGGCGATTCGCAGCGTCGACGAGGCCGGCGCCAAGGTGAAGGGCGTCGGTCCCGAAGCCTTCGACTGGTCGAAGTCGATCCCCGACGGGCCGCTGGCGCACGGCTTCGACAGCTATTTCGGCGACGACGTCATCAACTTTCCGCCCTACGCCTGGATCGAGAACGACCGCGTCGTCACCGCGCCGACCGAGTCCCTCGATACGACGAAGTGGAAGCCGATCAAGGAGGGGAACTGGGAGTGCCGCCCCGGTCCGATGGTCGCCGGCTGGGATCCCTACGCCGTACTGCCGACGCTGACCGAGCGGGGGGTCGAGTATCTGGAGTCGAGGAAAGGCAAGCCCGAGCCCTTCTTCCTCTACTTCGCCTTCCCGAGTCCCCACGCGCCGATCATCCCCAACGATGAATTCGACGGCGTCAGCGGCGCGGGGCCGTTCGGCGATTTTGTGGCCGAGACCGACGCCATGGTCGGCAAGCTGCTGGCGGCGCTCGAAGCGTCCGGCCATGCGGAGAACACGCTGGTCGTCTTCACTGCCGACAACGGACCGGAGCATTACGCCTACGCCCGGGACGCGAAGTTCGAGCACTGGTCGCCCGAGCCGCTGCGGGGCGTGAAGCGGGATATCTACGAGGGGGGCCATCGCGTGCCGTTCCTCGTCCGCTGGCCCGGCGTGACGAAGCCGGGCGCCGTCAGCGACGCGCTCGCTTCGCAGATCGACCTGCTGGCGACCTTCGCTTCGATCGTCGACTTCGAATTGCCCGACGATGCGGCGGAAGATTCGCACGACCTGCTTCCGCTGCTGCGAGGCGACGCCGATTCGGTGCGCACCGCGCACATTCACAACACCAACCCGAACGTCTACGCCGTCCGGCATGAGAACTGGCTGCTCATCGCGGCGTCGACGGGCTATCACTCGAAAGGCTTCGCGCCGTGGGAGAAGCGTCGTGACTATCCCGCCGACGACGCCGCGCCCGTCGAGCTTTACGATCTCTCGAAGGACGTCGGCCAGCGCAAGAACGTCGCAGCCGATCATCCCGACGTCGTCTACGACTTGCAGACCCTGCTCAAGCAAATCCACCAGCAGGGGCATTCGGCTCCGCGGCTGGGGAAGAAGGATTGATTGCCGTCCTGTAGTCGTGCTCACTGCGTTCGATGCACAATCACGAATGTATGGCAATGAACGAGTGGCTATATCTATCCAGGCTTCCGTCTGGCCCTTCATCAGTACCGACGTTCCTGGACGTTCTCTTCCATGGAGTCAGGCGTGAACCGATTGTGCCTGATCATTTTGGGATGGACGAGCCCCCGCCGGTACGTCGGATCGCTCGGGCAGTCGACCCGTGGCCCGGAGTGTCTTTAACGGGCGGCCTTATCGTGCGTGAGGACGTCGCCCATCACCTTCGCCAGAGCACGTCGGCCTCGTTAGCGCTGATCAAATTCGATCGATTGATTGATCATACCTTCCGGGGATCAGATCATGAGTATCGACAGTATTGGGACAGACCGTCGGCCATCTTTGACGCTCTTCCCGAGGCTGCATTCGCGCCGAGCGCCATGTTCGTCGTGCGCGGCGTGATTCCGGGCGATCGTCATGTCCTAGACGACGGCTTGCGGTTCAACATCAAATGTTTCCCCTCCAAAAATCGAACTCAGATCGGGAATTCCGAAGACGTTCTGGCATTGTCGAGCGCAGATTCCAAGCGCTTCGGTTGCTTCTACTTCGCTGATGGATATCTGCTCGAGCCTCGCATCGGCGAGATCCTCCTCCCGCATGTTATCGATTGCCCTTTCATCATTCACTACATGATCGAACCGGTTTCGAAGTTACCCTGACGCCGATAGGAAGCGAGCGTCAGTCCGGTAGGTCAGGCATCGACCGACGGCTATTTCAGTTCGACTTGCCGCTCGATCGATTGCATGACATCCTCGAATTGAACTTGGAATAGCTGCCGACGTGCTCGTTGCCGTCGTCAGGAAACGCGTGACCTACGAAGAGACGGCTCGCGCCGGCGACCTGACCATGCCCGAGCCCTACGACGAAATCTGGACGATCGGGCACTCGAACCGGTCGATCGAAGACTTTCTCGAACTGCTGGCGAGCCAGTCGATCGAGGCGGTGGCCGACGTTCGCCGCTTTCCCGGCTCGCGCAAGTGGCCGCACTTCGGGCAGGAGCCGCTGAAGAATTCGCTCGCCGAGGCGGGCATCGACTACCGGCACTTTCTCGCGCTGGGAGGCCGCCGGGGGAAGCGCGAGCCCGACTCGCCCAACCGGGGCTGGCGGGTCGACGCGTTCAACGCCTACGCCGATTACATGGCGACCGGGACCTTCCGCGAGGCGCTTGTTTCGCTGGAGGAGCTCGCCCGGTCGAAGCGGACGGCGACGATGTGCTCCGAGGCGCTTCCCTGGCAGTGCCATCGCCGGCTGATCGCCGACGCCCTGATCGTCCGCGGCTGGCGCGTCCGCGACATCATGAGCCCCACGCAGACGAAGGATCGCGAACTGACGGATTTCGCCGAGGTGGAGGCAGAGAGGATTACGTATCCGTGAGGTCGGTCATCGGCTCGGCAGGGTCACCGCTCCACAGATCGTCAGGCCAACGCTCCAGCGGCGGATCGCCCAGCTTCCAGAACGTTCTCATGGACTGATATCTGTCACCTTCGATCGTGGCATCCACGTCGTTAGGCAAGAGAAGTTCGACCGGGCGGTTATTCTTGGGCCTGGGCCATTCGCCGACGCGAGCGGCGCTCCAGGAGACCGGCATGCCGATGGCCATGCGAAGACGGCGACCTCCGCCCTGCGGATACTTCACCGACGCGCCGACGTCGAACTGTACCGACTTTCCCTGAACGTTCGCGGGCACGGGCAAGGCGACGGTAGCGACGCCCATTGCGGCAGACTCGCATACCACGCGAAGCCGTAGGCGTTCGAACCTGGGCGCGCGACGAAACATCCGAGGCGTCGGACGCAGGCCGATCTCCGCGACGCACGGACGCTCGTACTGGTTCTGAAACCAGACGCGGAGAAATGCGACGCCGTCCCGAGGCTCGATCGAGAACGCGAAGCAGAATCCCTCGCGATCGTAGTAGCCCTGCCTGGCGATCGTTCCCAGCAGGTCGGGCGCCCGATCCTTGCGCAGAATCATCGAGGCGCCGAGCGCGAACGCCCAAACGATCAATGTCGGGAAGACGACCGCGAAACCCCACGGCAGCCGCTCGTTCGGCAGCCCGAGCAGGACCGTCGCCGTCCCGACCGCGCCGACCAGCAGCGACAGCGAAAGCGACATGAGGGCGAGTTGGTCCATCACCTAATTATTCGTCGGAGAAAGGACGCTCTGGCAGAACTTCTCTACGGATTTGCTTCTCCCACCCTTTCTTGTGAGCCGACGCCGCGAACGGCAGAATGTCGGCTGCTCGAAATCGCTAACGCAGCGCAAGTCCGCATCGCGGCCCGCTGCGCCTGCCCTCGTCTATTTCCCGCCTGTCTGAGGTTCGTCATGTCACGGATGCCCGCGTTCCTGCTCTCGCTCGTGACGGGGTCGCTGTTCGCGATGCTCGGAACGACGCCGCTCGCCGCGGCGGAACCGTTCGAGATCCGCGAAGGGGACTCGATCGCGATCGTCGGCAACGCGCTGCCGGAACGGATGCAACATGACGGCTACCTCGAAACGGTGCTGCAGCGTCGCTTCGCAGGCAAGAACGTCCGCGTCCGGAACCTGGGATTCAACGCCGACGAGGTGACGATCCGCCAGCGCTCGGAGGGCTTCGGCTCGCCGGAAGAGTGGCTGGACAAGGTCGACGCCTCGGTGATTTTCGCCTTCTTCGGCTTCAACGAATCGTTCGCCGGCGAAGCGGGCGTCGCGAAGTTCGAAAGCGATCTGACCAACTGGGTGCGGGCGACGAAGGCCGCGAAGTTCGACGACAAGGCGAACCCGCGGATCGTCCTGTTCAGCCCGATCGCCGTCGAGGACCTGCAGCGGCCCGCGCTCTCCGACGGCAGCGAAAGCAATGCGAGGCTCCCCCTGTACGTCGCGGCGATCGAGCGCGTCGCGAAGGCGGAGAACGTCGGCTTCGTCGACCTGTTCCTGCCGACGAAGGCGTTCTACGAGCGCGAGGCCGAGCCGCTGACGATCAACGGCATCCACCTGAATTCGCTCGGCAACCGCCGCGTGGCGGAGACGATCGACGTGGCCCTGTTCGGCCCGCCGGCGGAGGCGGTCCGGTGGGAGTCGCTCGAACCGCTCCGCGCGGCCGTGCTGGACAAGAACTTCCACTGGTTCCATCGCTACCGCACGACCGACGGCTATTCCAGCTACGGCGGGCGGAGCTATCTGAAGTTCGTCGCCGACCAGACCAATCGCGAAGTCATGTTTCGCGAACTGGAAATCCTGGACGAGATGACGGCCCTGCGGGATCAGAAGATCTGGGCGACCGCGGAAGGGAAGACCTACGAGGTCGACGATTCGAAAACGTCCCCCTTCATTCCGGTCGTCACGAACAAGCCCGGCCCCGGCCCGAACGGCGAGCATTCGTTCCTGTCGGGCGAGGAAGCCATCTCGAAGATGACGATCGGGGAGGGGCTCAAAGTTCAGCTGTTCGCCGACGAGGGGCAGTTCGAAGAGCTGATCCAGCCCGTGCAGATGGCCTTCGACACGAAGGGCCGCCTGTTCGTCGCCGTCTGGCCGAGCTATCCGCACTGGAAGCCGAAGGACGAGATGAACGACAAGCTGCTGATCCTCGCCGACGAGGACGGCGACGGCAAAGCGGATAGCTGCAAGACGTTCGCTGACGGCCTGCACAACCCGACGGGATTCGAGTTCTGGAACGGAGGCGTCCTGATCGCGCAGGCGCCCGACCTGATGTTCCTGAAGGATACGGACGGCGACGACGTGGCCGACGTCCGGATGCGGATCCTGGGCGGGCTCGATTCGGCCGATACGCACCACACGGCGAACAGCTTCCTCGTCGGTCCCGACGGCGCGCTCTACTTCCAGGAGGGCGTCTTTCACCGGACGCAGATCGAGACGCCGACCGGCCCCGTCCGCAACGCCGACGCCTGCGTCTGGCGCTTCGACCCGCAGACGTACGAGGTGATCCGCTACGCGAACTATCCGTTCGCCAATCCCCACGGCCACGCGATCGATCGCTGGGGTCAGGACATCATCCACGACGGCACCGGCGCCCAGCCCTATCAGGGGGGCGTCATCTCCGGCCATCTGGAGGGAACGGCCAAGCACAGCAACGCGCCGCAGGTCTACGGCCAGCGGACGCGTCCCTGCCCCGGCACGGAGACTCTCTCCAGCCAGCACTTCCCGGAAGAGTTTCAGCAGAACCTGCTGGTCGGCAACGTGATCGGTTTCCAGGGCTTGCTGCGCTACAAGATCGACGTCGAAGGCTCGGCGCTGAAGGGAACGGAGCTCGAACCGATCGTCAGTTCGAGCGATCCGAACTTCCGCCCCTCCGACTTCGAGACCGGCCCGGACGGAGCCCTCTATTTCACCGATTGGCAGAACCCGATCATCGGCCACATGCAGCACAATCTTCGCGATCCCAGTCGCGATCACGCACACGGCCGCGTCTATCGCGTCACCTACGACGGTCGCCCTCTCAGCCAGCCGCCCGCCATCGACGGCCAGCCCATCGAGAAGCTGGTCGCCCTGCTCGCCCATCCGGAGGATCGCGTGCGCCTTCGCACGCGGGTCGAACTGTCGGAGCGCGAACCGGCGGAGGTTCTTGCCGCGGCGCATGACTGGCTCTCGACGCAGGACGCGAACGACCCTGCGTTCGCGCACAAGCTGACGGAGGTTCTCTGGCTGCATCAGCAGCGGCACGTCTTCGACGCCGACCTGCTTCAGCGGGCGCTGACGTCGAACGAACCCCTCGCCCGCGCGGCAGCGACGCGCGTGCTGAGTTACTGGGTGGCGTATTACCCCGAGGCCCTCGACCGGCTGCGGGAACTGGCCCTCGACGAAGACGGCCTGGTGCGACTGGAAGCGGTGCGCGCGGCGACCTACGTCGATCGGCCCGAAGCGATCGAGGTCGTCGTGCTCGCCCAGACGAAGCCCGTCGACGCGACGCTGACGTACGTGATGAACGAAGCCCTGCGCACGCTGGAACCGCGCTTCGAGCGGGCTCTCGCGGCAGGGGAGCCGATCGCGTTCGCGACCCCGGCAGGGCAGGCGTTCGCGCTGCAGCGTCTGCCGCTGGAGCAGATCCTGACGATGGAGCGTTCGCCCGCGGTGCTGGAGGAACTTCTCTTCCGACCGGGCGTGCAGGACCAGATCCGACTGGAGGCGCTGGCCGACGTGGCGGAGCGCAGCGACCAGAACGTCGTCGCGGCGTCGCTCGCGGCGATCGGACGGCTCGACGCCCAGCAGCAGCTCGACCGGACGGTGCTGACCGACCTGGTGAACCTGACGGTCAGCCGTCCGCCGGGCGAACTGGCGCCCCATCGTCGCACGTTCGAGGCGCTCGCGCTCGAAGCGAAGCAGCCGGTCGTGCGACAGACCGCGATGGCCGCGCTCATCGAAATCGATCGGTCGAGCGACCCGACGCTGAAGCTGGCGTCGGGCTCGGTCCGCGCGCTGCGCGATCTGATCGCCGCGGCGCCCTTCATCGACGATCTCGATCTTCGGCTGTCGCTGTACGACGAGTTCGTCGGCCTGCTGACGAAGCTCCCCCCCGCGCTTCAGCCGAACGATGCCGGCGGCGGAGCGGGGCTCGCTCGCTACATCCGCATCGAACTGCCGCGGCGGGGAACGCTCACCCTGGCGGAGGTCGAGGCCATCGCCGGCGGTCGCAACGTCGCTCCGTCCGGGCGTGCGACCCAGTCCAGCACGAGCCACAGCGGCGAAGCCAAACGCGCCATCGACGGCAACACCAGCGGCACTTACGGCGACGGCGGCCAGACCCATACGCAGGAGAATGAGGACCGCCCCTGGTGGGAACTCGACCTCGGTTCGGAGCAGCCGATCGAATCGATCGTCATCTGGAATCGGCAGGAAGGTTTTCAAGACCGGCTCGCCGGCTTCACCCTTCGCGTTCTCGACGGCAACCGGCAGGAGATCTTCCGCCAGACCGACGTCCCCGCGCCCGATCGCAAGGCGGAGTATTCGCTCTCGCTCGCTTCGCCGCAGGCGGTGATCCGGCAGGCGGTGATCGAAGCGCTGCCGTCGATCCGCGGGAAGGAAGCGGAGACCTTCACGCTGCTCGCCCCCTATCTCGCAGAGAAGGAGACCCGCGCCGCGACGGTTCGGGCGCTGCAGCGCATCCCGAGGCAGTCCTGGAACGGGGCCCTCGCGCCGGAGCTTCTGGCGTCGCTGGTCGGCGGCCTCAAGAGCATGTCGCCGGAGGAGCGGACGCTCCAGGCGGCGCTCGACGAGATGGAGCTGGCGGATAACCTCGCCGGCACGCTGCCCGAGGCCGAGGCGCGACAGGTTCGCAGCCAACTGCGGGAACTGGGCGTTCGCGTGCTGCGGATCGGGACGTTGCCCGAGCGGATGAGCTTCGACAAGGAACTGCTCGCCGTCGCGGCGGGCCGCCCGGTCGTGATCCTGTTCGAGAACGTCGACCTGATGCCGCACAACTTCGTCCTGACGCAGCCGGGCGCTCTGGAAGAAGTCGGCCTGCTCGCGGAGTCGACGGCGCAAAGCCCCGACGCGATCAAGCGGCAGTACGTCCCCCCCTCGGACAAAGTGATCCTGGGGAGCGACCTGCTGCAGACGCGGCAGAGCCAGCGAATCGCGATGGACGCGCCGAAGCAGCCGGGGGTCTATCCCTACGTCTGCACCTATCCCGGTCACTGGCGGAGAATGTTCGGCGCGCTCTACGTGGTCGCCGACCTCGACGCGTATCTCGCCGATCCGGAGGCTTACCTGGCCGCGAACGACCTGCCGATCCGGGACGATCTGCTCAAGGATCGTCGTCCGCGGACGGAGTGGAAGCTGGCCGACCTGATCGACGACGCGAGGCAGATCTCCGCCCCGCGGTCGCACGCGAACGGCAGGGCCATGTTCAAGGTCGCCAGTTGCGTCGGCTGCCACGTCATGGAAGGGCAGGGGACCGCGATCGGCCCCGACCTGACCAAGATCGAGCCCCCCTACAAGAGCGAGGAGCTGCTCGAACATATCCTCGAACCGTCGAAGAAGATCGACGAGAAGTGGCGTTCCTACGCGTTCGTCATGGATAGCGGGATCGTCGTGACGGGCCTGATCGTCAAGGAGACCCCGGAAGCGTACGAGGTGGCGGAGAACCCGCTGGCCGGCGCCGCGCCGAAGGTGTTGCTCAAGGCCGAGATCGAGCAGAAGCAGGTCTCCGCCGTCTCGCTGATGCCGAAGGGCGCGCTCGACCCGCTGAGCCGGGAAGAGGTCGTCGACCTGCTGGCGTATCTCCTGTCGAAGGGGAACGCGAACGACCCGCTCTACGATGGATCGGCCAAGTGACAGGATCGAACGAACCGATGCAGATCGACTACATCGAATTCCCGGCCAGCGATCTGCCGGCCATGAAGGCGTTCTACGGAGACGCCTTCGGCTGGACGTTCAAGGACTACGGCGACGCCTACGTCGAGTTCCGCGACGGGCGCCTGTCCGGCGGGTTCGCCCAGAGCGACGAACGTCCCCGCGGCGGCGCGGCGCTGGTGATCCTCCGGACCGACGACCTGGAAGCGATGCGCGACCGGATCGCTGCGCTCGGCGGCAAGATCGTGCGGGAGATCTTCTCCTTCCCCGGCGGGCGGCGGTTTCACTTCGCCGACCCCTCGGGCAACCTCCTCGGCATCTGGTCGGATAAGTGACGCGATCGAACAAGACGCCGAGAACGCCGGTCGATTGCGCCGGGAGTCTGACGCCGCTGCTGCAGGTCTTCGATATGCCGACGTCGATCGCCTTCTATCGCGATCGGCTGGGGTTCGTCGTGCTCGGAACTTCGCAGCCGGGCGATCGCTGCGACTGGGCGATGCTTATCGGAGGGGGCGTCGAATCGGGGAGTTCCGTGATGCTGATGCTCAACACGGCGTACGAAGAGGGTGAACGCCCGCCTGCCCCCGATCCCGCCCGAATCGCGGCGCACGGCGACTCGACGTTGTATTTCAATTGCGCAAGCGCCGACACGGCGCACCGCCTGCTTTCCGAAGCGGGCCTCGAACCGAGAGAGCCCGCGACGGCCCACTACGGCATGCGTCAGACGTACGTGAAGGACCCTGACGGATACGAACTCTGCTTTCAGAGCCTCCCTGTCGACCCGGACGATTCGAAGGCGATGTCATGAGCGCCGACGAGACGAGCGTCCGCGAGGAGGCGTCGATTCGCCGCGTGCTGGAGACGGCGCTCTACGTCGACGATCTCGAACGAGCGAGGGCCTTTTACGAAGGAGTCCTCGGCCTGGCGTTCTATTCCGAGATCCCGGGGCGCAACGTCTTCTTTCGCTGCGGCGAGGGGATGCTGCTCTTGTTTCGCGCCGAAGAGACGGAGAAGCCTTTCGGCGCCATCCCGTCGCACGGAACGCGCGGGGCGGGGCACGTCTGCTTCGCGGTCGACCCGGCGACGCTCGAAGCCTGGAAGGCCAAGCTGATCGCGGCAGGCGTCGCGATCGAAAGCGAGTACCGGTGGGGCGACCGGGGGAAGTCGATCTACTTCCGCGATCCTGCCGGCAACAGCCTGGAGCTATCCCATCCCGGGATCTGGGGCCTGCCGGAAGGGTGACCGGCGTCACCTACCCGTAGGGCAGGCGCCTCGCCTGCCGTCGCAGCGGCAACCAGCTTCCGTGGCAGGCGGGGCGCCTGCCCTGCAAGAGTGCGCGCCTGCCGTGCAAGAAGGCAACTCCTCGGTTCCTACTGCGCCAGGTCCTCGAGACCGTACTGATGGGCGTAGTAGCAGTAGACGGCGGAGTAGTACGAGTAGGGGTTGCCGCTGACGTAGTTGTAGTCGGCGTACGAGTAGTAGGCCGCGTAGTAGAAGTAGAACTGCATGGCGTTTCGCCACTGCACGTACTCCGCGACGGCGGCTCGCTTGTCCCACCAGTCGTAGACCGTGGACCGGGCCTTCAGGTCGAAGTCGTAGGCCCAGAGAGCGTACGCGTAGGCGGCGTACGCGTACGTGTTGCCCGAATCTGACTGGTAGGCCTGAGCGGCGTACGGGAAAGCCAGGCTCGCCACGTTGCTGGCGATCGCTCCGATCGCGCGTCCCCCGAGAACCGGCTGCTGGGGAGGCATCGAAAGCTGTACGGCGCTCGCGAAGCCGTTCGTGAGCACCTCGACGTACAGGATCCGCCCGTCACGGGAGATCGCGCGGGGTTCTACGAACCGGACGCCCCGAATGTCGTCGGGATCCATCACTTCGGCCAGGGCCGAGTCCATCGACCGCATCTGCTTCGATCGGCTCGACGCGACGAAGGCGGAGCGACGCCCCCGACGGTCCTCGCTCACGCCGACGATCAGACGCCCGTCGCCGCTGATGCCGGTGGGGAAGGAGTAGCCGCCCCCGAGCGTCCCCAGGCTCCGCATGCCGACCTTCTCGGTCCAGCGGAAGGCCCGCTGCTGCTGTACCTTGTTCTGGGCCGTTCCCGTCACGACGGCGCCGTCGACGGAGGCGTATTGCGATTCGGCCCGGCGACCGCCGAGCGTGCCGAGGCTGCGCAGCCCCTCGCTATCGGTCCAGCGGAAGGCGTAGTACTTGCCGTCGGCCTTGCGTGAGCGACCGAGCACGGCGGTCCCGTCCTCGGAGCAGCGGGTGCAGTAGCTCTCCCCGCCGGAGAACGTTCCGCAGTTGATCATCCCGTCGAGTTCGTTCCAGACGAACGCGCGGGGCGAGCCGTCTTTCAGTTGCGAGTCGCCGACGATGGTGAAACCGTTCTGCGACACGAAGTAAGCGCTGCTGGTGAAGCCGCCCAGCGTGCCGAGGTCTTCGAGCACGGAGTTCGGTCCGCGAACGAAGCGGAAGGCCCGGTTCTGGTCGTTCGCGTCGTGCGCTTCGCCGACGGTGACTTCGCCGAAGGCGGAGACGCAGTAGGCCGTGCTGTCCGAGCCGCCGAAGGTGCCGAGATCCCGGGCGCCGAGTTGCGGGTGCCACCAGAACGCGTGAATGTTCGCTCCCACGTCGCCGTAGCCGACGACGGCAGCGCCTTGCTCCGGCTCGGCGAAGAGCGCGGCGGTGAAGCCGACGTCCTCCAGGCCGGTCCCCTCCGACCAGCGAAAGGCCCGCGTCTGCGTCCCGCTGAAGTACGACCCGACGGCGAAGTTGCCCGTCCTGGAATTCGTGCCGTTCACGACCTGCACGCTGCCGGGCAGGTAGGTGATCGTCTGGGCGTGCGCTGCAGGCGACGCGATCAGAGCCGCGCACGCGAAGCCGGCGACGAGCGAAAGCGTACGAAGCATGGGCGGCACGCTGCGGGCGGGGAGCGTTGGAACCAGACGTACTGCGGCGCCGTCTTCAACGGTCGCCGAGGTCGATGCCTGTGTGCCATGCCCACGTCGCGTAGCAGCGTGGGCATGTTCGGTTCAGGCGGCCCTTCGCATGCCCGCCCTTCCTTCGAAGATGCGGGCATGGCACGCAGAACCGCCGAAAGCGGCGAACCGCGTCGGTTCGATCGACTACAGCTTCTGCAGGTCAGCGAGCATGTTGGTGTAGGCGAGCGAGGCGTAGTAAGCCGTCTCGTACGCGAACGGATCGCCGCTTCCCGCACGCGTCGCCGCGTTGACGTACGCGGCGTAGGCCGCCTGGTACGCGGCGCGGCGATCGACGACGTAGTCATCGACGACTTCGTCCTTGTTGTAGTAATCGACGATGTGCTTCCGCGCCTGGAGGTCGTACAGGTAGGCGTAATACGCGTACTGGTACGCGTTGTACGACGTCGTCGTCGGCTCCCAGACGTACGCGTAATAGCCGTAGATCGCGGCGCCGTAGATGGACAGGTTCGCGACGTACGCGTTGCCGCGTCCCTTCACGAACGGACGCGCCGGGGGAAGCTGCACGTAGATCAGAACGTCCTGATCCTGCGGGTTCTTCGCGTCGATGATCAGTCGGCGACCGTCCTGGGACATGGCCTGCACTTCGTAGAAGCGCCAGCGAGCGTATTCCCGGTCGAACGCGGCCTCCAGCGCGGAATGCACGTACATCATCGAGTGCTTCGTGCTCCAGATGAACGCTTCGCGCGGGTCGACCCCCAGGTTGCTGTAGGTCGGGTTCTGGGCCCATCCGCCGATGTAGTCTCCCTTGCCGGACATGCACGTCGGGTACGAATCGCTGTTCGGAACCGCGGTCAGGCCGAGCGACCCGATGTCCTGCATGCCTCGCTTCGGGGACCAGCGGAAGGCGTGAACGTTGCCGAACTGGTCGACCGAGGTGCCGACGACGACGTCTCCCTTCTTCGAGATCAGCGACGCGTCGGTGCCGGCGAAGCGGCTCAGATCGGGAAGGCGACTGGCCCTGCTGCGCGCGACGTCGTAGCGGAACGCGGCCCGACGTCCGCCGGAGACGTCCGCCTCGCCGATCACGAACTTGCCGTTGGCGGAGATGGCGTCCGCGGCGCTGGTCGGTCCGCCCAGCGAGATCGGCGTCAGGCCGGCCTTCTGGGTCCAGACGAAGGCCTGATCGTTCGCTTGAGCGTCCTGGGCGTAACCGCAGACCGTATCGCCGTCGTCGGAAACGGCGGTCGCCGCGCCCGAGACGCCGCCGAACGTACCGAGGTCTAGCCAACCCTTGCCGATCTCGAAGCGATACGGATGCAGGGACGCCGTCGCGACGGAGCCCTCGCCGACGAGTACCTTGCCGTTGGCGGAGCAGGCGAGCGCGCGACTGCGACCGGCGCCCATCGGCGCGACCAGTTCGACCAGCCCGTCCTCTTCGGTCCAGTAGAAGCTGTTCTGGCCCCCTGGATTACGCGTCACGTAGCCGACGATCGTCTTGCCGTCCGCTCGCGAGATGTCGGTCGCCGTCGAAGTTCCTCCGCCGCTGTCGAGGAGCGTGAAGCGATTGCCGGCCCGCTGCCAGGCGCCGATGCTGTAGGTCGACGGGCTGGCGGGGTCGGTCGGATCGACCCGCCGGATCGCAGTGATCGCGGCGGCGTTCAGTTGGTAAGAACCGGCGACGGCGTCGCCCCGGGTCGTCGGATTCAACGGCAACACGATCCAGTCGGCGCCGCGGACGGCGCTGCCAGCCGACGCCGCGAGAACCGCAACGACCAGGAAAACCGAAATACGCCATGCGCTCATCGGCGCGCCTCGCGAACGGAGAGAAGTACGAGCGGGATTAATCGCAGGATGAATGCAGGGACGCGCGGCGTCGAGTCAAACCCGGTCGGATGCGGCAAAAAACGCACGCAGAGTCGACGCGACCGGAATGGTCCCTAGAAAGGTGAAGATAGGCAGAGTCATGCCGTAATTCAACTCAAAGCCTGACGTTATAGCGACGACGGCCCGTCGTCTTTGGCGATTGCGCAGGCCAGAACAGGCCGTATAGCTCGCCTGAGGGGCCGAAATCGGAGCGATCGGAACTCGCGGAATGCGTACAGGTCGCTTTCCCGCATCGCGATGGGCGGAGGCGCCTCTCGCTGCCGTTCGCCTCGGCGGCCCGCTCGCGTCCTGCGATTCGGCGGCGAAATTTTGACGTCGCCGGTCGGACTCTTGGATGCGATCGTGTCTCTGCACGCGTCGCCTATGACGACGAAGGCTAGCGGGGGACGGAAGCGACTGTGTCTTGATTCAAGCGGCGGGGGCGAGGTTTTCTCGCCACGCCTCGTTTTTGCGGACCATGGCGTGCAGGATCTCCAGCAGTTTTCGCATGCAGGCGACGATGGCGACCTTGGCCGGTTTGCCGGCGGCGCGGAGTTTCTTGTAATGCGCGGCGATGACGGGATTGCAGCGCGTCGCCGTCAGCGTCGCCATGTAGAGCGTCGCCCGCACGCTCGCGCGGCCGCCGCGGATCGAGCGCTTGCCGGTCCATTTCCCGCTCTCGCAGTTCATCGGCGCCACGCCGACGAGCGACGAGACGTTCGCGCTCTTTCCCTGGCCCAGTTCGGGCAGATCGGCGACGAGGACGCGGGCGGTCTGGTCGCCGATCCCCGGGACGGTCTTCAGCAGATCGACTTTCTCCTGCCAGGCCGGGCAGTTCCGGATCGCCTCGTCCAGGTCGTCGTCGACGCCGGCGAGCTGCTTCTCGAGAAACTTGAGGTGGGCCTCGATGGACCGGCGGACGCGGACCGTCGCAGCCTGCGGCAGGCGATTCTTCTCCATCGTTCGCATGGCGACGAGTTGGGCCCGTCGGGCCAGCGTCTCCTTCAGCTTTCGTTCGGCTTCGTCGGGGAGCGGACGAAGTTCCGGACGGATCGCCTGGGCGAACCGGGCGATCGCCAGGGCGTCGAGCTTGTCGGTCTTGGCGTGCTGGCCGCAGGACTTCGCGAAGTCGCGAACCTGCTTGGCGTTGACCTGCACGATCGGCAGACCGGCGAGGCACGCCTGGGCGACGAAGAGGCGCTCGTAGCCTCCGGAGCTTTCGCAGACGACCCGTTCGATCGGACGCTCTCGCAGCCAGGCGAGGAATGCGTCGACCCCTTCGGAGTCGTTGGAGAAAGCCCGGACGAGCGGACGCTCGCCCTCCTGCAGAAGATGGACGTCGAGGCGGTCTTTGCTGACGTCGACTCCGACGAAGGCGTTCATTCGCGTTCCCTTACTTGCGGATGCGGGCTCGGCTTGGCCCCGACGCTTGCGAAGCGGCGCATCGACCGCGCCGGCCCCGGCGACTGTTCGGGATTTCGGAATGTTCGCGGCGCGGGTCCGGCTTCCGTACGGGATCTTCGTCCCAGTCCCCCTCGACCTCGCGACCGCGGCGTCGGTTCCGCTTCGCTCGCTACGCTCGCTTCGCGGAACCGACGCGACCTTGTTTCTCGCCATCTTCGACCTCCGGGGCAACATACAAGTCCCCCGCTAGCCGGATCGCTTCGCATCGCGGTCCGTGACTACTTCACCGAGATCACGTCGGCCTCTTCGAACTTCCAGCCGAACTCCATGTTCGAGCCGCCGACCATGATGAACCGCGTGTCGTCGTACGGGACCATGCGGTGGAAGAAGCGGGCGTTGTCGAGCTGCTTGACCACTTCCCACGCGTCGCCCGAATCGGACAGGCGCTGCAGCGTGCCGTCCGCGGTCGTCACGTAAAGCTTGCCGCCGATTTCGAAGGCGGAGCAACCGAAGCCGGCCATCTGTTCGTCCGACGCCAGGGCGGGGCCCGACTTCCACTCGTTCGTCTTCGGATCGTAGACGTCGACGCCGGGGATCGTTTCGCTGTCCGACGTCATACCGCCGATGGCGTAGATCTTGCCGTCATGCGCGGCGACGGCGAGCGCCCGGCGCTGGAACGGGGCGTCGGCGATCTTCTCCCACTTCAGCTCGTTCTCGCCCTTGGTCAGGTCGAGCTTCCAGGCGGTCGAGTGCCAGGCGCTCTCCTCGCCGTGCTGCATGTTCCAGCCGCCGACGACGTAGATCGCGCCGTTCGCGACCGCGGCGTCGAACGAGCTGCGCGGCTCGGGCAGCGGGGGGAGGTCCTTCCACTGGCCGACGGCGGGGTCGTACATGCCGACCGACGCCTGCGAGTTGAGCTGATGCTCTTCGCCCTTGGCGTTCGCGGCGTTGAAGCCGCCCAGGCGATAGAGCTTGCCCTCGTGCGAGACGAGCGCGAGCCCTTGCAGACGGGGCCCCTCGGCCAGCGCTTCCCACTCGCCGCCGCCCGCCAGCTTCGTGCGACGCAGGACGTTGTCCTGACCCTCGACGAAGTAGGTATGCGACGCGGCGATGTTGCCGCCGTAGACGTAGACGTACTCGCCCGCGGTCGCGGCGCCGAAGCTGGTGACCGCTTCCGGAAGATCAGGCAGTTTCACGGCAGCAGCCTCCGCGTTCGTTTCGCCCTTGCCGGCGGTCTCCAGAACCAGCGTCGCGTAATGCCGCGTGGCGGGATAGGCCTTGCCCTCCAGTTCGCCAGCCTCCTCGACGATGTGACGGACGCGGAATTCGCAAGTGCCCGCCGTGTCGAGATCGAATTCGGCAGAGCCCTTCGCGTCGGTCAGCGCGTTCTTCGGACCCGTTCCCGGGAGATAGGCGCTGACTTCGGCGCCTTCGACGGCGCGACCCTTGTAGAGCGCGACCAGCCGCAGCTTGCCGTTCTCCAGGCGGTCGGCGTGGATCAGCAGTTCGGGCCGCGCGTCGCGGGGGAACTCGATCTTCGCGCCGCTCTCGAGCGCGGGCCAGGCCTGCGCATGATAGACCAGGCGATAGGTCTCGCCGCTTCGTTCGAGCACGCCGTAGACCTTGCTCGCCGTGAACGCGCCGAGCTTGCCCTGCGCCGTGCCGACGAGCGCGGCGTCCTTCTGCTCGACGGCGATCTGCTCGCGCTCGCCCGAGGCGGGCGTCCACCAGACTTCCAGCCCTTCCAGGCGCGAGAGGAGCTTGGGATCGTCAGGCGAAGCCTCTTCGCCGAAGAAGATCTCGACCTTCGTCGCCTCCTCTGAGGGAGACTGCTTCATCCAGATGAAGTGGGCGTTCGCCGGCGAAGCCGCCAGCGCAAGACTTGCCGCGGCCAACGCCGAAGCCAGAAACGATCGAACCATGGGCTTTCGCCTTTTTCTTAGAGGCAGGACAGATTCGTTTTATCGTAAGCGACCCGCAGGCGGAGTTCTTCCGCAGATCGCCGGGGGGCTTCGCTCGACACGAGCGAGATCAGGCGCTCAGCCGTTCGGGAAGTCTTTCTTCTGCTCCGGAACGACCACCTCCCGGAAGAACTTGTTCCAGGCGGCGTCGCTCCGAAGCGCGGGATCGCCGAGTTGCAGACGCTCGAACGAGACCGGGTCGTACTTGACGCCCAGGTCTTCCATCGCGTGCCACTCGGCCCGCGTGAGAGGCGTCGGCGGCTCCAGCGTGACGATCTCCCGCTCAGGGGAGCCGCAGCCGACGATCGCCGAGAATATGAGCAGGATCGAAAGGACGACCGAGCGCTTAAACATGGCGGATGGCCTGCACAGGACGGACGACGGGACGAAACGCGTGCGAAAGCGTTCGACGCCTTACGGAAGCTGAGCCGTCTCGCCGCCGGCGCGGGTCGCGGCGGCCGCGTAGGTCAGCACGTCGATCGTCTCGGGCACGAACCGAACCGATCCGTCGGCCAGGGCGAAGCTGGCGCCCCCGTTGTGCATGCTGCGGAAGTGACCGTAGGTCGTATCCGGGCTCACGACGTTATGGTCGTTGAACTTGCGGAACGTCGTTCCGTACGTGTAGCCCAGGTAGTAGCCGTACGCCCACACGGCGCCCATGTCCGTCGTGGTCGTCCCGCGAGCGTTGAAGTCGGTCTCGCCGATCAGGAACGTGTTCGACGTGCCGTCCGTGATGCTGGCCATCCTGGTCGGCTTCTTGTTGGGGCTCGTCGGGAAGAGCGTCGCGTTCTTCACCGGGATGATGGCGCCGTCGTACGCCGGCTCCGGCGAGCCGTAAGCGGCGGCCTTCGGATCAGGGGTTCCCGCGCAGAAGATGTAGCTCGCCGGGGCCCGGTTCTCGGTCAACGACGGCGGCTCCGGCATCGAGGGGCAGAGATACGTCGGAATGATCATCTGCTGCAGCGTCGCGTTCCACAGACCGTCGTTGTCGTGGTCGGTCGTCCCGTTGCGACCCTCGCTGGGGTTCCACTTCTGCGCGATGTTGTCCTGATCCAGGAACGGCAGGATCTGGATCTGGCCGGTCGGATAGGTGCTGACCGTTTCGCCCGGCAGCCGATCCGTGCAGGCGTAAGGGAACAGCTTGAACGTGTCGTGAAAGTTGTGCGTCGCGAGTCCCATCTGCTTGAGGTTGTTCGTGCAGCTCATGCGGTTGGCCGCTTCGCGGGCGGCCTGCACGGCAGGCAGAAGCAACGCGACCAGCACGCCGATGATGGCGATCACGACCAGCAACTCCACGAGCGTGAAGCCGGAGCGCCCCTGCCGAAGTTTCAGGGGGCGAGACGCGAACAAGCGGGAACGAGAAAACGAACCGAGCGACATGACAGGCAGCCTCCAGAGCGGGATGAATCGGCAGATGCCGAAATCCGATTTCCCGACGCGGCTGGCGGAGGCTGGCTAACGTCATTGACACTGAGAATCGGTATCAATACACTAGCAACCTGCTGGACCCTTCGTCAAGAACCTCCGCCCGCTTGAATCGATTTTTCGTCGCGAGAGGAACCGCGGATGCCTGAGCACGATCGAAGGACCGACGAGGCTCACGGCTTGCCCGCGCTTCCCCCCGATACTTCGGCGCATCAGCGCGAAGCCGAGGCGCAGGTCGCGGCCCGGCAGGCGATCCATGCAGGGGAGGACGGCGACGGGCCGACGGGATCCGACGGAGCGGGCGACGGCTCGATCGACTTTTTGCAACTCGCCCAGGGCCGCCGCGAAGTGCTCGTGCGACTCGCCGGTCAGACCTACCGCCTCCGCTGGACGCGAAACGACAAACTGATCCTGACGAAGTGATCGCCCCCGCCACCTTCCGCCGTCGCTTCGCCTTCCTCCGCGGGATCAACGTGGGCGGGAAGACCGTGAAGAAGGAGCGCCTGCTGCCGGTCTTCGACGGCCTCGGCTTCGAGCGGGTCGAGTCGTTCCTCGCCAGCGGCAACGTCGTCTTCGACGCGCCGCCCCGATCATCGCCGAAAAGCCTGGAGAAGAAGATTCAGGAGGCCCTGGCGGAACAGATCGGCCTGGCGACCGTCGTCTTCGTCCGCACGCCGGAGGAACTGGTCGCGATCGGGGCCTGTTCGCCGTTCGACGAGGTCGAGTTGGCCGTCGCTGAAACGGGCGGAACGATCAACGTCTCGCTCTTCGCCGAGCCGCCCGCGGATGAGAAGCAGGCGCCGATCGTCGCTCTCTCGTCGGACGACGACCTGCTGCGGTTCGCCGGTCGCGAACTCTACTGGGTCAGCCGGACCAAGATGTCCCAGTCGCCCCTGTTCGCGGTCTTGTTCGGGAAGCTCGCCGGCCAGCCCGCCACGATGCGGAACCTCAACACCATCCGCCGGCTGGTCGCGAAGTACGTGGAGAGCGAGGGGTAGCCGCGACGGACGATGCGCGCGGGGCTATCAGAGCGCGATCGTCAGGGCGCCGGCGCAGACGGCCATGGCGATGGCGATCGAGAGCCCGATGAACAGAACGATCACGATCCATCCTTCGACGACGACGGTTCCGGGCGGAGCCTCGGAAGGGCGGGAGGGAAAGCCGTCATCGTTCGCACGCCGTTCAGATATCTCCTCGGAGACCGGCCCGGGCGGAGCGTAAGCGCGGAACGGATCCGCCGAGCCGTCCGACGGATCGCCTTCGCTCATGCCAGCGCCACAAACGCCGTGCAAACCGCGAACAGCAGCACGAGCGCCGCGAGGGGAACGCCGATCGCCAGCAGCAACGTGACGATGACCACCTTGCCCGCGGTCGGCGCCTCGCGAGGGGGCGCCGGAGGCGGGACCTCTTCCGCCGAAGCGAGGCCGGGAGACCGGTAGGGATCCTGCGGCAGTTCGTCGTCGCGTTCCATGCCGATCGCTCTCCGATACGACGAAAGCCCTACTGGTGTGACTATCGTGCTTTGTCAGGTCAACCGAAGAGTGTCGGGTGCCACTGGCTCCGCCAGTGCTGAAGCTTGAATGGTCGTCCAATACGAGCGATCCGGCCTCCGGAAAAGCGCTGGCAGAGCCAGTGGCGCCCGGAGGAGAAGCTGACATTCAACGATAGACGAAATCCCTACGGCGACCCCTTCGTCGCCTGGAGATACTTCGCGAGCGCCGTCAGATTCTTGACGAACGCGTCGCTGGTCAGCACGCCCTCGCGCGGCACGACCTTCTTGCCTTCCCGATCGCGGACCTCGCCCGGCGTGAGCCACGCCCCCTGCGGATTCAGCGAGGCGAGAGCCTCCTCGGCGTTCTTGCGAAGGCGCTTCAGCTTGCTCGAATCGCTCTCGGCAGGCAACTCTCCCAACGCCTGCTTATACCGCCGTTCGATCCGGTCGAGCCGCGACGATTGCACGAAGCCGTAATGATCGGGCGCCCGCGACGGATCGTAGACGAGCGCGTAACTGCCGTCGAAGTAGAGCGGCCGGTTCGTCTTCAACTCGTAGAACCTCGCCATCTCGCCGCTCGGCAGCTCGCTCTTCTTCAGGTAGGCGAGCGCCTTCGGAACGGGCGCGAGGAAGCGCTTGTCGCCCGTCGTTTCGAAAAGCGATAGCAACGTTTCGATCGCGTCCTGCGACTCGTAGCCGGTGATCGCAGGCGGCTCGAACTTGCGGTCCCAGACCGGCTGCATCCGGCGATCGTACTGCTGGCACCACGCCGGTTGCGGCTCCGGCATCTGCGCCTGGATCAGAAACTCGCCCCCCCGCTTCGCCGTCTCCAGGTAAGCCTCGTCCCCCAACGTTTCGTAGGCCAGCAGGAAGGTGCGGATGCTGTTGAGCGTGGTGCGATCGTTGATCACGTACGCGCTCTGGAAGTCCTTCGTCCAGGTTCGCGACCAGTTCTCCGGATAGGACGCCTGCAGGATCGGATAATGCGTCGCGTCCGGCGGAGCGGACGCGAACCGATCGTAGTTATGCGACCAGGCGCCGATCGGATGCTGGGCGTTCGTCATCGACGCGAGGGCGTAGACCGCCGCTTCGCGGAACGAGGCATCGCTATCGGGAATCTCCTTCGATACGCGGAGCAGGAAACGCGTCGCGGCGGTCGACGTATCGTCGTCGAGGACCGTCGTGTTCGCCTTGTCCTCATGCTTGCGCCAGGTCTCCCATCCGCCGGGCCGGGCAGCAGGATCGGCCTTCGACTTCCCTTCGAAGCGAGGCGGCGTGCGATACCGCAGCTCCTTCCGCTTCTCGGGATCGAACGATCCGCTGTAGTGCCAGCCGCCGGACTGAAGCTGCGTCTTGACGAGCGCGCTGGCCGCTTCGAGGGCCGCCTGCTTGCAGAGCGGATCGCCCGTCGCGATCCACGCTTCCAGAAAAGCCTCCCCCACCGCCGGCGTGCCGGGGGGCTGAATCCAGATCCGCCGGTCGTAGGCCAGACCTTCGCCCTGGCGGAGCTTGCCGTCGGCGCTTGTGACCCAGACGTAGCCCCCTTCTTCGGCGGCCGTCTCGTAGAAGAACTTCGCCGCGCGGTGCGTCGCATCGATCGCAAGCTTGCGATCGACGTTCTGCACGGGAGCCTCTTCTCGGTCCGGCCCCTGCGCCGCGAGCGGAGCGGTCGAAGCGAACAGGCTCGCCAGCGCGACGAGCGCGATCGACAGCGTCAGGCGACTCGGCATGAGACGCTTTCAGAGAAGAAGAAGAAGAAGAGAGAAGAGATCGGACGAACGAATCGCCTGTGTGCCATGGCTGGCTTGTCCAGCCGTGCCTAAGCTGGATTCGACCTTCCGACAGGCTCACGTTCGTCCTCGAACGGCGGCGCGAGTCGTTCGCCGATCGGAGGCGCGGCCCGAGGGCGGCACGGCTGGACCAGCCAGCCGTGGCACACGGACGGAACCAATCGCACGTGGTTTAGTGTCTCACGGAGCCGGCGTCACGGCCGCAGGCGCTTCGCCTTCGGCAGGAGCCGCCGGGGCGGAACCTTCGCCAGCCGGGGCGGCGGGAGCGGCGGCCTCAGGGGCGGCAGCGACCGGTTCGACGCCCATCGCGGCGAGCTTCGCCTTCAGATCCTCGGCAGACATCTGCTGGGCGCGTCCGTCGATGGTCGCGACGGGTCCCCCTTGTTCGAGCACCCAAGGTCCGTAGGCGACGACCGTGTTCGACGCGCCGACCTGCTTCTCGTAATCGCGGGCGTTCCAGACGACGACCACGCCGGCGTTCTTCAGGTCTTCGTAGAACTGCTTGTTGTTCGGGTCGGTCGCGATCAGGGCGTCCCAGTCCTTGGGGAACTCCTGATTCTGGAGCGACGACATCATCGCGAGCATGCCGAGCTGCTGCATCTGCAGCGTCAGCTCCATGTTCTTGCCCGCGCGATGGGCCATGATCAGGGCGTTGTTCGTTTCGGGCGGCGGTCCGGGCGCCGGGGTCGCGACGGGAGCATCCGCCGGCTTCGGGATCGTGATATCGATGTCGCACCCGACGCTGCCGAAGCATACCGCAGCGACCGGCAGACCAGCCCACGCCAGCGAACGAGAGAGACGCGCCATCGAAGCGACCTTCAGCAGACGGACGAGCGAACGAAGAGACACCACGTTGCGCGTCAGTCTAGCGAGCCGCAGAAAACAAAGCGAACGCCGCGGCTCCGCGACAACCCGGCGAAGGTCAATGCTTCCACCGAGGAGAGGGGGCTGTCAGCAGCCGAATGAAACCCCTTCTGCCTAGGCAACGACTGCCCCTAAGCCGCAGTTCCGTTAGATCGAACTTCAAGAATGCATGCGAGCCCTGAATCGCGAGTCTCTAGCGGGACGCTCATCCCCCTTCCTGCCGGTTTTTTCGGAACTTAGGCGGATTCTGTTCTCGCAATGCTTAGGCGGCTACGATAAGCTCGAAAGCGTGTCGGATGCCTCAACATCCGACATCGCGGAAGGGCGACGCGACGCGTCACCTTTCCCGCTCGGCCACGCGGCACGCTGCGAAGCGCGTCGCTCTCCCTCTCCTGGCCGAATCCGATCGATCCGTCAGCGTCCGCCAGCCTCACCGAGGCGGGTCGGCGTCCCGGCATCTTCTCAGACGTCGTTCGACGTCCGGATTCGTTCTTCAGGAGGGGATCATGTCCTTGCTCGGACCGGCCCGGCGAACGGGGTTCACGCTCGTCGAACTCCTGGTCGTGATCGCAATCATCGGCGTGCTCGTCGCGCTTCTGTTGCCCGCAGTGCAGGCGGCTCGCGAAGCGGCGAACCGATCGAGTTGCGGCAACAACCTGAAGCAGATCACGATCGCGCTGCACAACTTCCACGACACGAACCGGAAGATGCCGGGCGGGGAATACAACACCGTCGCCTACCACTCGCCGCAACTGGTGCTCGCGCCGTTCTATGAGCAGGGGACGATTTACGACCAGATGAACCTGAACGTCCTCTGGACGAGCGAGCCGAATTACACGCTCTCGCGGACGCAGCCCCCCACGCTCCTTTGTCCGAGCGATCCGATAAAGGGCGCCACCGAGCCGCTCGGCTGGACCAGCTATCACGCCAACATGGGGACGTGGGTCGATATCAACGGCTGGGACGGCACGTTCGGCCCCCACAAGGACCGCGTCCACAAAGGCAAGAGAGGTAGCGGCGGGCTGCCCTTCGCGGCGATCGTCGACGGTCTCTCGAACACCGCCGCCTTCAGCGAGTCGGTCAACGGCGCGGGCAACTCCGGCGCCGACAAGTTCAAGTACGACTGCTTCACCCCGAGCGTCGCGCCGCCGACGACTTCGATGGCAGCGGCCCGCGCCGCGCTGATGCCGCTGAAGTGGCAGGACCACACGCAGCCCTGGAGCGGGACCTGGCGCTGGAAGGGCTATCCCTGGACCGAAGGGTCGCCCTGGCGCAATTGGTACAACCACCTGCTCCCGCCGAACCAACCCTGCTGGGTCCCTCCCACAGACGACTTCTGGAGCATCATCTCCCCCGCCCAGAGCTACCACTCGGGCGGCGCCCAGGTCTCGCTCTGCGACGGAAGCGTCCGCTTCGTTCCTGAGACCGTCGACGGTCTCGTCTGGGAAGCCGCCGGCAGCCGAAGCGGCAGGGAGTCGCTGCAGCTTCCGTAGCCTCGCCTGACGCGCGCCGCGTCGTCCGCGCCGAGCTGCGCGGACGGCGTCGAACGTTTCGACCTGCCTGTCCCCCGCCCATCGATTCCCCGCTGGAGCCTTCGCATGTCCCGCTTCGTCGTCGCGTTCGCCGTCGCCGGTTCGCTGCTCGCGACGCTGGTCGGCTGCGGCGCTCACGAGCCTGCCGAGGTCAGCCCGGCCGCTCTCGAAGAGCATCGCGTGCAGATGGAAGAGATCTCCGCCCGCGAGCGCGGCGGCTGATCTTTCCTCTCGCGAGCCCTTCGCCCCCCGCCTGATTCGTTTTCTTTCGTTACTTCCCTGGAGCGTTTCTGATGCCGCGTCCTTTCGCCAGGCGAGCCTTCACGCTCGTCGAACTTCTCGTCGTCATCGCCATCATCGGCGTGCTGGTCGCGCTCTTGCTTCCCGCGGTGCAAGCCGCGCGCGAAGCGGCGAACCGCATGAGCTGCTCGAACAATATCAAGCAACTCGGAATCGCGCTTCATAATTACCACGACACGAACAAGCGGCTTCCCTACAACTCGCACCCGCAGGCCGGCTCGGGCGCGACGATGCAGCGCAGCGCTTCATGGTTCGTGCGGCTGATGCCGTTCATGGAGCAGACCAGCGTTTACGACAGGATGATCTTCGCCGGCGACTTTTCGCACCAGGACGGCCCGAATCCCAATGCGGCCATGCTGAGCGGATTCGCCGTTTCTGGCCTTTACTGTCCCTCGAGCCCGCTGCCGCCGACGAAGACGTTGAACGCTCACGGCGTCAACTACGAAGTGCAACGGGCCAACTACGTCGGAATCGCCGGTTCGTACTGGAAGGGGGGAACGACGAACGTCCAGTCGACGACGCCGAGTACGGCTTCCTACGGAGTCCGGTATTTCAACGGCGTCATCGCCAGCATCGCCCCGAACAAGAATGCGGCGCTGAAATTTGCGTCCATCACGGACGGCTTGAGCAACACGATGTTCGTCAGCGAACAGTCGAATTTCCAGTTCAACGGAACGACGCAGTTCGACTGCACCTCGAACGGCCACTGGGGCGGCGCCTGGGCAGGCGTCGATGCGAACAGCTGGACTCAGAACGAGACCACGCTGCGCTATCCGATCGGAACCTACCAGGGAGACGGCAATAACGTGCCGTACGGCTCCAACATCGCGCTGGTTTCCGCTCACGCGGGCGGCGTGATGGGCGGCCTGTCCGACGGCTCGGTCCGTTACGTCTCCGAGACGATCAACTTCGCGACGCTGACCGCGCTGTGCGATCGTCAGGACGGCGCCCCCGTCGGCGAGTTTTGACGCCGACATCTCCGCTTCGCAAGTCGAGCGAACGCGAGCGTTCGACGCTGCAAAACGCCGCGAGGGCGTTTTGCAGCAGTCCGCTGGAAGCCGACGGGAGGACTCCGCGTCCCGTCGGCGCGCCGTCCCCCCCCGTTTCATCACGCACCTGTATCCCCACGAACGAGACCATGCACTCCCTGTTCCGGCTTGGCGTCCCTGCGCTGCTTCTGGTCGCCCTTGTGGGCTGCGGTCCGTCTTACGGCGTCAACTCGGTGACCGGCATCGTGACGATGGACGGCGCTCCGCTGCCGAACGCTCGCGTCACGTTCACTCCGCCTGAGGGGCGCCCCTCGACCGGGGTCACGGACGCGAGCGGGCGCTACGAGCTTCGTTACATTCGCGACACGATGGGCGCCGAAGTCGGGCGACACTCCGTCGCGATCACGACCGAGTTCGCGCCGCCTGTTTCCGACGTCGAGACGCCGACGCCGCCGGAGAAGATTCCGCCGCGTTACAACAGCGCCACCGGGTTCACCGCCGAAGTGAAGCCAGGTCCGAACGAGTTCGACTTCGCCATGGAATCGAAGTAGCGCCGGCGGGTCGCGAGTTGCCGGGGCAGGGCGGCAAGTCCTGACGAAACTCCGATCGCCGAATGCCGACGATGCGGGCCGCCGGGCGATCCCGGGCGGCCCGCTTTCGTTTCGCAGGCGGGCGGTTCGCGAGCGTCGACCGGCCTTCGATCCGGCAGAAGCGATCATGGCGTCCGTCCATCGGTTTCGACTTTCGCGAGACCGCCGAAATCGCGAAACTTCCTGACCGAACGGAAGGGGCCGGGGTAGAATAACGGGCTCTTTCTCTCTTCTACGGCGCATGGCGCCGCTTCGCGACGACGCTCTTGCGTCGTTTCATCCGTTCGAGACGCCGGATCGCCCTTCGCGGGCGCGGTTTCCGGCTTCCGCAGGAGGATCTCGTTTCGATGGCGACCGTCGAAGAACCGCAACTCGATCCCGCTCCCGTCGTCGACGCCAAGGTCGCGGACGACGCCGCTTCGTTCTTCTTGCAGAAGAAGGGCGACCTGGAGGTCGACAAGCTCTTTCGCGCCCTGGTCAAGCTCGAAGGCTCCGACCTCCATCTGAAGGTCGGGCGCCCGCCCATGGTTCGCACCCGGGGCGAACTCAAGCCGCTCAATCGCCCCCCCATCGAAGACGAGGAGATGGCGAGGCTCCTCTTCCCGATGCTCGACGAGCGCAACAAGCAGATCTTCATCAAAGAGGGGGGCGCCGACTTCGCGTATACCTGCGAAGTCGACGGCTCGACCTGGCGCTTCCGCGTCAACATGCTCAAGCAGCTCGGCAAGCCGGGCCTGGTCGCTCGCCGAATCAGTCAGTTCGTCCCTGACTTCAGCGGGCTCTATTTGCCTCCGGTGATGGAGACGTTGTGCCACTTCGATCAGGGCATGCTCCTGCTCGCCGGCGTGACGGGTTCCGGCAAGTCGACGACGATCGCGTCGATGTTGAACTACATCAACGGGATCTACCGCAAGCACATCCTGACGCTCGAAGACCCGATCGAGTTCGTCTATACCGAGCAGAAGTGCCTGATCAACCAGCGCGAGATCGGCATGGACGTGGTCGACTTCAAGGTCGGGATGAAGCACGCCGTCCGCGAAGATCCGGACATCATGCTCGTCG
The DNA here is from genome assembly GCF_056501455.1 of Lignipirellula cremea. NCBI lineage: Bacteria > Pseudomonadati > Planctomycetota > Planctomycetia > Pirellulales > Pirellulaceae > Lignipirellula > Lignipirellula cremea. The sequence goes on along the minus strand of NZ_CM151415.1, from coordinate 110,305 downwards.
GCGAAATGCGAGACGAGGAGACGTTCCTCACCGCCATTCACGCCGCCGAAACGGGTCACATGGTCTTCGGTACGATCCACGCGTCGAACGCCGGTTCGACGATCGGTCGTATTCTCGACCTGTTCCCGGAAGCCATGCACAAGGCGATCCGCAGCGCCATGGTGCAGAACATGAAGGCCATCATCGCGCAGAAGCTGCTCAAGTCGATCAAGCCCGGCGTCGCCCGCGTCCCGACGGTCGAGATCATGACCTTCTCGCCCATCGTGCAGAAGCTCGTGCTCGAAGAGAAGGACTCGCGTCTTCCTGACGCGATCCGCATCGGCGCCGCCGACGGCATGCAGGACTTCACGATGAGCCTGAAGAGCCTGATCGACCTGCAGCTGATCGACCGTCCGACCGCGTTCGCGGTGGCGCCGAACCCCGACGCGCTCAAGATGGCGCTGAAGGGGATCAACGTTTCGAACCCCGGCATCATCTAAGTTCGCGGCGTAGTTAGCTCGTTCCAGCGACGATTTCCTGAGCGGGGGACGAAAGTCCCCCGAGTTCCGAGCGCTCGGATCGTTCCGCCTCGGGGGACTTTCGTCCCCCGCTCAGAAGCGGTTCGTATCGCGACGTACCCGTTCTTTCGCAACTCGATTCCACCCCTGCGACGACTCCATGGCCAAGGTTCCCGAACCCGTTCTGCCGCCGCTGAAGATCACGCCGAAGGGGAAGTGGACTCCCGAGCAATTCCAGGCGCTGAAGTACGAAGCCGGCTTCAACGAGTCGATCTTCATGCTGGCCGACATGATCGACCGCCGGACTGCGAAGGCGCTGCTCGATTACACGCGCGACGCGGTCGCGATCCGGTACGAAATCGACGGCATCTGGCATCCGCTGCCGCCCCGCGACCGGGTCAGCGGCGACGCGATTCTGGTCGCGCTCAAGAAGCTGTCGGAACTGAATCCGCTCGACCGGCGTTCGCGCCAGGAGAGCGAGTTCAAGATGACGCTTCACGGCAAGAAGTACCGCCTGCGAACGACGTCGCAGGGGACGCCGACCGGGGAACGCGTCCTGCTCGAGATCATGGACGACTCGGTCAAGCTCGATTCGCTCAACGACATCGGGATGCGCGACGGCCTGCAGAAGATCCTGAAGGAATGGCTCGCGCGGCCGAAGGGTCTGATCGTCTTCTCCGCCCCCGCGAACGCCGGTCTCCGAACCTCGTGGCGCGCGGGCCTGCAGGCAGCGGACCGCTTCATTCGCGACTTCGTGATGGTGCGGGACGCCAGCGCGCCGAAAGAAGACGAGATCATCAACGTCGACGCGAAGGTCTTCGATCCCGCCAAGGGCGAGACCGCGACGAAGCTGCTCGCCGACCTGTTGCTTAAGCAGCCCGACGCCGTCGTCGTTCCCGACTTGAAGGACGCCGAGACCTTCGCGCTCCTGATCGGCCAGTGCCAGGACGAAGACAAGCTGGTCGTCACCCGCATCCGCGCCAACACGGCCGTCGAGGCGGCGCTCCGCCTGCGGCAACTCGCGGGCAAGGAGGGCGTCGAGAAGTACGCCGACTCCCTGATCGGCTTCGTCAATCAGCGGCTGATCCGCAAGCTCTGCGAACAGTGCAAGCAGCCGTTCCAGCCGCCCCCCCAACTGTTGCAGCGCCTCGGCATTCCGCCCGGTCGCGTCGAAGTGCTGTTCCAGGAGAAGCAGCCCCTCTCGCAGGCGGAGCTCGACGCGCTCAAGGCCCAAAAGCAGGAGCCGCCCCCGCCGTGCTATCATTGCGGAGCGATCGGCTACCGCGGACGGACCGGCGTCTTCGAACTGGTCGAGGCGACGCCCGAGTTCAAGAAGGCGCTCAAGGAACGCCCGCAGGCGGAGGTTCTGATGCAGATCGCGAAGAAGGACGGCGCCAAGTCGGGCGCCCGCGGCATCCAGGAGGAGGCGATCCTCGCCGTCGCGAAGGGCGACACCTCCATCCAGGAACTCCAGCGAGTTCTCCGCGGCGGTCAGCAGCAAGCGTAGGGGTCGTTCCAGGTCGAGCGTCAGCCTCGATGTTTGTGTGCCATGCCCACATCGCCGAAGGCAGGGTGGGCATGTAACGGGCCGCCCGAACTAACTGGCCCACGCCGCTGCGCGACGTTCATCGACCCGCCGACGTTCAGGTGGGTCAGTGACAGTCAGTGACCCTACCTTACGAATGCCACGGAGGGCTCACGCCCTCCGCTCGCCAGGACAACGACGCTACACGCGAATGAAAGTCGACTCCTGAATGGCTCAGCGCGATTACGTACCTGCCGACGCCGCGGAAGCGGCCGCCGAGACCTACCGTCCGCTCCATCCGTTCGCGATTCCGTCGCTCGCGCTGGCGCTGGGCGGGCTGATCGCGATCTGGTGGCCGCTGGCGGCCGCGGTGTCGATCTTCGCCCTGGTCCTGGCGTCGGTCGCCTTCGTGCAGATCGTCCGTCGCCCCGAGGATCTCTCCGGCAAGCTCTGGGCCGGGCTCGCGATCGCCGTCGCGGCGTTCACGATCGGCCTCGCGCCGGTCCGTAATCTGGTCGAGCAGAACTACCTGTTCGGCACGGCTCGCGACGTCGGGGATCGCTGGCTGCAACTGCTGGCCGAGGATCGCCTGCGCGAGGTGCATCAGTTGACGCTGCCCGCGACCGAGCGTCAGCCGGCCGACGCGGACCTGGAAGCGTACTACGACACGCCCCTGTCGCCGGAGGAGCGTGCGGAAGCGAACGCCGGCGCCCTGGGCGGACCGATCGAACCGAAGGACATCCTCGCCGCCTACGCGAAGGACGATCTGATCGCCCCGATCTTGGCGTCGGACAAGCTTTCCTGGACGTTTCGCGGACGCCGCAAGCATGTCGAGAACCCGTCGGCGAACGCCCGATACTTCGACCTGGCGTATGATCTGCAGTTGGACGGTACCGTCGTGCCGGCCATCCTGCATCTGGAGCGGACCGAGATCCCCGACCAGCAGATCTCCACCTGGCGCGTGCTGTCGCTCAAGAAGCCCAAGAACTGACGGCGAGGGCGGCCTCCATTCGTTCGACGCCGATCTTCGAATCGTCCCCGTGTGCCATGGCTGGCTTGTCCAGCCGCAGGGCCCCGGGATCGATTTCAATATCGCGAGAGCAGGCATCACGAAGTCGCCGCTCCGATTTCGACGCTTCGTTCCGGGAAACGACGTCCGAGATGGACGAACGAACCGCCGCCCGCTGCACAAGCCAGCCGCGGCACGCACCCTGCCGCGTTCGCGACTGAAGTTCGCGAACCGGGCTCGGGGGATTAACACCCCCCGCTCGCCTACTGAAGCGGATTCGCAGAGGAGCGTGGAACAGCTCCTTTCGACCGCTACGACAACCGTCGCTGGAAGCGCCAGCGGACGAAGATCGCGATCGAGTTCATGACCAGCAGCAGCGCGAGGAGCGTCAGAATCGCGCCCGCCGCCAGCGGCAGAAAGCCCTGATTGAAGGGCCGGCTGGTCCAGTCATGCACCATCAGCGGCATGGCCGAGAACTGATCCATCAGGTTGCCCGGGTAGTAGCTGATGAAGACCGTGCCCGAGAGGATCAGCAGCGGGGCCGCTTCGCCGACGGCGCGGCCCATGGCCAGGATCGAGCCGGTCATGACGCCCGGCATGGCCGAAGGGAGCGTGACGCTCCAGACGGTCTGCCAGCGCGTCGCCCCCATGCCGAACGCCCCCTCGCGAAGCGAGTAAGGCACGGCCCGCAGGGCCTCCTGCGACGCCACGATCACCACCGGCAGGACCACCAGCATCAGCGTCAGGCTGCCGGCCAGGATGCTTCGCCCGAAGGGCAGGCGGACGTACCACCACGACGTATCGGTCGTCACGCCCGGCTTACGACCCGCGATGACGGTCCGGCTGCGAAGTTCCGGGTCGCTCGGCACGTCCGAGCGCTTCTCGACGACGTGAATCGCCACGGTCGGGCCGTTCCGCTTGTCGTTGAACAGCGCCTGCGTGCCCGCCTCCGGCGCCTGGGCGGCGGACTTCGCGTCGTCGGCCGGAATGAACAACAGGGCGCTCCGATCGGCGTTGTACATCTGGCCGAAGTAGCGGATGCCCATCTCGAAACCCGGATCGCCCGTGTTGCCGACCAGGCCGAACATGTACGCGAACGCCGTCAGCCCGATCAGGCCGTAGACGACCGACGGCACGCCGGCGAGATTCGCGATGTTGAGCTGCACCAGCGAATGGAGCCGCATGAGCCAGCGCGACTTGGGGCGATACTCTTCCAGGAAAATCGCCGTGCCGATGCCCAGCGGCAGCGTGAACAGCGAACAGAGGAACGTCAGAACCGCGGATCCGATCAGCGCCGGACCGACGCCGGCCTCAGCAGGGGATGAGGCGGGAAACGACGTCAGGAACTGCCAGTCGAGCGACCATAGTCCCATGAACAGGATCGAACCGATCAGCACGAACAGGATCGCGACCGAGACCATCGACGTGCCGACGCAGAGCCGGACGAACGCGCGGTCCATCCGGCTGCGGTGCTCGTGCGAGATCTTCGGCGCCCGCTCGAGGATCATCGCCATATCGGCGTCGGAAACGCCCGCGTCGCCCGTGAAGGTCTTCGTCGATCGGACGCTCATTGGTACGCCTCCTGGAATCGACGACGAACGTAATTTCCGAGCAGCGTCAACGCCATCGTGATCAGGAAGAGCGTCGCGGCGACCGCGTAGAGCGAGTAGTAATCGACGCCGAAGTTGCTGACGTCGCCCGTCGCGATCTGCGCGATGTAGCCCGTCATCGTCTGGATCTGGTTTCGCGGATCGAGCGTCATCTGCGGCGTCGCGCCGGCGGCCATCGCGACGATCATCGTCTCTCCCACCGCGCGGGCGACGGCGAGCAGCACGGCGGAGACGATGCCGGAAAGAGCCGCGGGAAATACGACCCGCAGCGACGTCTCGAACTTCGTCGCGCCCAGGCCGTACGATCCCTCGCGCAGCGCCCGGGGCACCGCCTGCAAAGCGTCTTCGGCGAGCGACGCCACGGTCGGCAGACAGAGAATGCCGACGGCGACGCCCGCGCTGAACGCGTTGTACGTATCGAACCCGAGCGTGACGAACGTCAGCGAATCGTCGAGCGTCCGGATGCCTTGCGAAATGAACGCGACCGCGAAGAACCCGTAGACGACCGTCGGAATGCCGGCCAGCAGTTCCAGCGTCGGCTTGAGCACGTTCCGCAGCGACCTCGGAGCGTACTCCGCCAGGTAGATCGCCGTGATCAGACCGAGCGGAACGGCCACGATCATCGCGATGGCGGTCACGAGAAACGTGCCGCAGATCAGCGGCCAGATGCCGTAGGTCGGTTCCCGCCCCATCTGGCTCCACGTTCCCGCGGTCACGAACTCCAGCAGCGTGACCCGCGGTACGTCGGCGGTCGAATCGGCGGCGACGTCGCGAGATTTGGGCAGGCCGAAGAATTCGTACGCCTGCCCGAAGACGATCCCGAGGATGGCGACCGTCACGAGAATCGTGAACAGGGCGAACAGGTTCAGCAGCAGGCGAACGAAGGTTTCGCTCGCCTTCGCGACGATGCGCGAGCGGACCGGATGCTTCCGGGAGGCGCCCGCGACCTCTTCAGGTTCCGACGTCATCGAAGCTGGGACCTAACAGACTCAGTCGACGCGGAGTCGACGATCGACCGAGCCTTCGGGGGGATCAGGAACCGTGCTTCGCGTCGTCGATGAACAGCTCTTCGAGCGTGCCGTGCACGTCGGCGCCGCTTTCGTCATAGTAATGCGAGCCGGCGTGCACTTCCTCGAAATGACGCTGTCCGGCCTCGTAGATCGCGTCGGGCAGTTCGACGTACTGCACCTCCTGGGCGAAGTCGCCCGCTTTTTCGAGATAGGCGCCGACGAACGCTTCGACCTGCGGCTGGTTCATCCGCTCCACGTTGACGTAGATGAACAGGGGCCGGCTGAACGGGGAGTACTCGCCGCTCTTGATCGTATCGGCAGCGACGCCGACCGCCTTGCCCGTCTTCGGGTCGACGACCTTCAGCGCCTTCAGCTTGTCCTGATCGGCGAAGTAGTACGCGGCCCCGAAGTAGCCGATCGCGCCCTTATCGCCTTCGACGCCCCGGACCAGGATGTTGTCGTCCTCGCTCAGGGACATGTCGTCTCGCAGGCTGCCCTCCTTGCCGGCGACGACTTCCTTGAAATAGTCGTACGTGCCGGAGTCGGCGCCCGGGGAGTAGATCTTGATCTGCAGATCGGGCCAGCTCGGATCGACGTCCTTCCAGGTCTGGGCCGGATCGTCCGAAAGATAGATCTTCCTGATCTGGTCGAGCGTGATCTCGTCGACCCAGTCGTTCTGCTTGTTGACCGCGATCGTCAGACCGTCGTAGGCGACCGGAAGTTCGATGAACTCCACGCCGTTCTTCCTGGCGAGATCGAGTTCGTCCTTCTTGATCGGACGCGAGGCGCCGGAGATATCGGTCTCGCCCGTCACGAAGCGCTTGAACCCGCCGCCCGTTCCCGATCGACCGACCGTCACCTTCACCTTCGGGTAATCCGCCCGGAAGGCGGCGGCAGCCGCTTCGCTCAGAGGATAGACCGTGCTCGAACCGTCGATCTCGACGGCGCCTTCCAGCGCCGACGCGCCGACGTCCGTCGAAGCCCCGGTCGTCGTATTCGACGGATTTCCGGGACCGGTCGTCGACGACGTGCAGCCGACGACGGCCAGCAGCGTTCCGGCGATGGCGAGCGTCAACCGTCCGCCGCCCGTTCCGATCCAGCTCTGCGTCTTCATCGAACGATCCTGTCGGGAGCGAAGTAGCGAGCCGATCGCTCGCGAAGGCCCGGGGCGACCAAGCCACCGGGCGGCTGAGCGCCGTAAGATCGGCGAATCAGGCGACTTGATGATGTCGCCTGCGGCGTCGATCCGGAAGCCCCAGCATTTCTCCGGTCATCCCCGGGGATCCGCTGCGAGGGCTGGCTGAGCGATCTTAAGTCCATGGAAACAATGGCCTTAAGCACCCACAGCAAGATCCGCCTTCACGAAATCTTCACGCAATTACTGCCGAACCGTCAAACGGCGACAGGAACCCCGCGATGTCGTTCGAAGTCGAGTCCAAGTACGCCCTGAACGATTCGGCGAAGTTTCTCGCGCAGGCGGAACGTGCCGGCGTCGCGTGGGAATCGCCGATCGAGCAGGTCGACCGCTACCTCCGCCACCCCTCGCGGGACTTCAGCCAGACGGGCGAAGCGTTGCGACTGCGGCGCTCGGACGGCGAGGTGTTCGTCACCTACAAGGGGCCCCGGCAGTCGCACGCGGTGAAGACCCGCCGGGAAATCGAGCTCCCCCTGACGGACGATCGCAGCGCCTTCGAGGCGTACGCCGAACTCTTCGCGGTTCTGGGCTTCGAACCGGTCGCCGAGGTCTCCAAGCGTCGCCGCAAGGCGAAGCTGGGCGAGGGCGACGCGTCGGTGGAACTTTGCTTCGACCAGGTCGAAGGGCTCGGGGAGTTCGTCGAGATCGAAGCGATCGCCGACGAGGGAGGCATCGCCGCCGCGCAGAGCCTGGTCGCCGAATGGGCGGCGAAGTTCGAGCTCGGCGAGCCCGAACCGCGAAGCTACCTGCGTCTGCTAATGGAAAAACGGGACGCGTCCTGAACGCACCCCGCTTCGAGTCTTTCTCATTCACGGACCGAGCGATCAGTCATCCCGATCATCGTCGTCGTCGTCATCATCTCCGCCTCCGCCGCCGCCTCCACCGGCTCCGCCGCTGACGTCCCCTTCGACCCGGCTGTTGGGCGAGACGATCGCCTGGCCCTTGTCGCGTTCGCGGACGTTGCCTTTGACGAGGCTGTTATCGACGATGCGGACGTCGCCGAAGTCGTACTCGTAGATGTTGCCTTCGATCAGGCTGCGGGAGACCGTGACGTTGCCGGCGCCCCGCTCTTCGATGTTGCCCTTCACGACGCTGCTGGACGCGATCTGGACCGTGCCGTTGTCGCGCTCGTCGATGTTCCCCTCGACCAGTCCGTCATTGGAGACGACGACCTGACCCCCTTCGCTCTCGAAGAGGTTCCCCTTGATGGTTCCGCCCCGCACGATGACCGAGCCGACGCCCTTCTGCCGGACGTTCCCCTCGATCGTGCCGAGGACGGTCAGCGTTCCTCCGATCACGGTCACGTTCTTTTCCAGCGTCTGACCCGCCGGGATGGTCTTGTTCCCGCGGAAAGTGACGTCGTCGGCGAACGCCGGGACCGCCACGAGACCGGTCGCGAGGGCGACGGCCGCGGACACGCTGCGGAGCGAGAATCGAAGCATCGCGAAAATCCTGAGACGAAAAGAACAGCTCCCGGCGACGTGCGGACGACGGCGACGCCGGCATTCAATCCTTAAGAAACGTTAAGCCAAGCCTCCTGTTAACCCGGATTGCGGAAATCTTCACGAAGCCGCGACACGGATCGCCGGGTGGCGAACGACGTCGGGAGACGGGAAAATAGCCCTCCGGAATGCCAGAAACCGTCCCGCCGCCGACGCTTACGACCGCTCTACCGAAGCCGCCGCCCATGCTGACCGCCCGCGTGATTCCCTGCCTGGACGTGAACCTGGGGCGGGTCGTGAAGGGGACGAACTTCCTGAACCTGCGCGACGCGGGCGACCCGGTCGAGGTGGCCCGACGTTACGAGGGAGAGGGCGCCGACGAACTCGTCTTCCTCGACATCACCGCCAGCCACGAAGAGCGGGGCATCATGCTCGACGTGGTGAGGCGGACCGCGGAGCAGGTCTTCATGCCGCTCACCGTCGGCGGGGGCATCCGCACGCTCGACGACATCCGCGCGCTGCTGAACGCGGGGACGGACAAGGTCTCGATCAACTCCGCCGCGTCGAAGAATCCTGACTTCGTCCGTCAGGCGGCCGAACGCTTCGGCAGCCAGTGCATCGTCGTCAACATCGACCCCAAGCGAGTGCAGAAGGAGGGCCGCGAAGTCTGGGAGGTCCACGTCAACGGCGGTCGCGTTCCCACCGGTCGCGAAGCCGTCGCCTGGGCTCGCGAGGTCGAAGCGCTCGGGGCAGGGGAGATCGTCCTGACCAGCATGGACGCCGACGGCACCAAGAACGGCTACGACCTGGAGATCACCAAAGCCGTCAGCGAAGCGGTCACGATCCCCGTCGTCGCCAGCGGCGGCGCCGGTTCGCCCGATCATCTCGCCGACGCCATTCTGCTCGGCAAAGCCGACGCCGCGCTCGCCGCGAGCATCTTTCACTTCGGCGAATACACGATTCGCGAGACGAAAGAGCGGATGAAGGAGCGCGGGATCCCGGTCAGGCTCTAAGCGGTCGCAGGGCACGCAGGAGCGAGCGATGGGAAAGCGAAGTCGCTGGCGGGATGATCCTGATCCCGAACAACGTCGCTGGGCCAAGGCGTACCCGCACTTTCCTGGCGTCGAAGAGTGCGTACGCCTGATCCTCGCCGGCAAAGCGCGCGGAACTTGGGCCGATCTGATCGTCCTCGAACTGGCCGACAACGCCGCCGCATGCTTCGACGAGTTCGTCGAAGCTTTTCATCGGCACGAGGACTACGGAGTTCGAATCTACGTGCTGATGGCGCTCGAAGAGGCGAAACTGCCGGAGAGCGTTCCGTTCCTGACGGAACTGCTCCAGTCGGAAGAGGGTCGCTTCCGACTCTATGCCGAACGAACGCTCCAAGCGATCGATACGAAGGAAGCCCGCACCGCGCTCTGGCTCGCCCGTCCGAGCGAACCGTAGAAGCCGGGCCTCACTTCTCCGACGTATCGATCTTCGGCAGAGACGTCCGCGTCGGATCGTCTTCCAGATCGTCGCGGTCGGGGCCGCCGTATCCCTCCGCCGCTTTGTCGTCGCGGGGATCGTAGGTCGGGATGCCGCCGCCGGCGCTCATGCCGATTCCGGTCGCGTCGACCATCGCTTCGCTGACCGACGGACCGCCGGACGCGCGGGCGATGGCGTCGATGTCCATGTGGGCGACGTGGTCATTCTGATTCACGACGCCGGTTCGCTCGATCTCGGCCAGGTCCTTCAGAACCTGCTCGTCGCGCGGCGTCAGCGGCTTCTCGTGCTTGGTCATGGCGCTGTCCTCGAAGTGCGGAAGAATCGTCTGTCGAATCGCCCGCGCGACTCGATTCGGCTTCCTGCATTATATGGCAACCGCCGTACCGGGCCGGTCGAATCCTCGTTCGGGGAGCGGACGAACCGACCAGCAGGCCGCTGGCGATCAGCGCGACCGCGGAGCGTCGGCGACGGTCGGCGGCTCGCTGCTCCGGTCGAGATGTGCGAGGAACCATTCGCCGGCCAGCCGCGCGGCCTCCTCCAGCGTGCCGGGCTCTTCGAAGAGATGCGACGCGCCCCGAACGATTTCCAGTCGCTTCTCCGACGCCGAACCGAGCCGCGCGAGGGCCTGCTGGTTCAGGCCGATCACCGGCGAATCGTGACTGCCGACGATCAGCAGCGTCGCCGCCTGCACGCGGGGGAGGGCGTCGCCGGCCAGATCGGGCCGTCCTCCGCGCGAGACGACGGCCGCGATCTCCGGTCGGTCCGCCGCCGCGACGAGGGCCGCCGCCGCGCCTGTGCTCGCCCCGAAGTAGCCGACGGGAAGATCGTGCGTCGCTTCCTGTTCGCCCAGCCAGTCGCTGACCAGGCCGACGCGCTCGGCGAGCAGGTCGATGTCGAAGCGATGCTGACGCGTCGCCGCGTCCTTCCGCTCTTCCTCTTCGGTCAGCAGGTCGAAAAGCAGCGTCGCGAAGCCGCGCTCCTGCAATGTCCGCGCGACGAACCGGTTCCGCGAACTATGCCGGCTGCTGCCGCTGCCGTGCGCGAAAAGAATCACGCCTCGCGGACGATCCGGCGACGTCAGATCGCCCTGAATCGTCCCGGCGTTCGTCTCCAGCCGAATCGCCTTTTCGCTGATGGAGGGCATGGCATAGTTCCGGAAGTCTGGGTGGCCCAGATTGCTTGCAATCTGGGTCGAACGAAGTTCGACAAGAGGAGCCGCAGCCGGAAAGCGCCGACATCATCTAGCGGCATGGCAGACCGTGCGTCGATCCACTTGCGTCATGGAAGAGTCGCTCCAGCGTCTGCACTGGCAGAGCCAGCGCCACCCGAAGGAGCGAGTCTTGCAGTTTCTCTTCTGGCTCAATACGCCGTCGGCTCGCCCCTCCGTCGTGCGGCACGTCCGAGCGTTTCGATCACCTCATCGTCCGTCGTGGGCGAGAAGTCGACGTACCACGACCCGACCGCGCTGAAGTTCTCCGGCATCGAGGCGCAGACGACTTCGTCGGCGAACCGCGCGAGCGAGGCGACCGTCTCTTGCGCGCCGACCGGCACGGCGACCACGAGCTTCGCCGGTCCCTGCTTGCGCACGGCGTCGACCGCCACCCGCATCGTCGCGCCGGTCGCGAGCCCGTCGTCGACCAGGATCACGATCTTCCCCGCTAGCTTCGGCGGCGGAGCGTGCTTGCGATACGCGATCTCCCGCCGCTGGAGTTCCAGCCGCTCTTGCTGGACGACGTCGCGAAAGACTTCGTCGGAAACGTGCAGGCTCTGGACGACGCTTTCGTTGACCACGATCGCGTCGCCGGTCGCGAGTGCGCCCATCGCCAGTTCTTCGTGGCCGGGCACGCCCAGCTTTCGCACGAGGAAGACGTCCAGCGGCGCCCCCAGCGCCTCGGCCACCTCCGCGGCGACCGGCAAGCCCCCCCGGGGCAGGCCCAGAACGAGAACGTTTTCGTTTTCTTCGTAAGCGGTCAGACGCTCGGCCAGTCGCCGTCCGGCGTCGATGCGATCCGCGAATTTCATGGCGCTTGCCTCCTGGGAGTCCTTAATCGAATTATCGCAAACGCCGTTCCGTCACGCCCGAAATTGCTTATGTTCGGTCGCCGGTCGGCTCCTGGGCCGGAAATCGCGACCTCCACGCGACGATTCGGACTCGAAGGGCGATAATGCACGGTTCCCTGTGCGTTTCCGCGCGCCCTCGCGCCTTCCCCTGTGCTTGCAGCGGTCCGTATGCCCCTGGTTTCGATCGAAGAACTGACCGTCGGATTCGGCTCGGCTCCGCTGCTGGACGGCGTCTCCTGGAACGTGGAGCCGGGGCAGAAGGTCGGCCTGCTGGGGCGAAACGGCTCCGGCAAGACGACGCTCATGCGCCTGCTCGCCGGCGACATCGAATCCGATCATGGATCGGTGACCTTCGCGCCCGGCGCCAAAGTCGCCCGCCTGGAACAGGACGTTCCCCAGGATCTGACCGGCAGCATCTTCGAGGTCGTCGAATCGGGCTGGCAGCCGGACGACGACGAACACGACGAGACCTGGCGGGCGGCCCAGCAGGTCGAACGGATCCTGTTCGATATGGAACTGGACGGCGAACGGCGCTTCGAGGCGCTCTCCGCCGGGATGAAGCGCCGCGTCCTGCTCGCGAAGGCGCTCGTCGCTTCGCCCGATCTGCTGCTGCTCGACGAGCCGACGAATCACCTCGACGTCGACGCCATCGTCTGGCTGGAGAACTGGCTCGCCCGCTGGCGGGGAACGCTCCTGTTCGTGACGCACGACCGCGCGTTCCTCAGGAAGCTGGCGACGCGAATTCTGGAAATCGACCGCGGACGCCTGTTCGACTGGTCGTGCGACTACGACACGTTCCTGGAACGGAAAGAGGCCGCGCTCGCCGCGGAGGAAAAGCAGAACGCCCTGTTCGACAAGAAGCTGGCCCAGGAGGAGGTCTGGATCCGCACCGGCATCAAGGCCCGCCGGACCCGCAACGAAGGACGCGTCCGCGCGCTCGAGGCGATGCGCCGCGACCGATCCGAACGCCGCGAAAAGGTCGGCAAGTCGAACCTCGTCATTCAGGAAGCGAACCGCAGCGGCACGCTGGTCGTGGAGGCGAAGGAAATCTCCTTCACCTACGGCGACCGTCCGATCTTCGAGAACTTCTCCACGACCATCATCCGCGGCGACAAGATCGGCGTGCTCGGTCCTAACGGCGCGGGCAAGACGACGCTGCTGCGATCGCTGCTGGGCGAACTTCAGCCGCAGACGGGCAGCGTGAAACTGGGCACCAACCTGCAGATCGCCTACTTCGATCAGCTCCGCGGCCAGCTCGACGAGAACGCCACCGTGCAGGAGAACGTCGGCGAAGGCTCCGACACGATCATGATCAACGGCGAGCGGAAGCACGTCCTCGGCTACCTGCAGGACTTTCTCTTCGCGCCGTCGCGGGCGCGCACGCCGGTGAAGTTTCTTTCCGGCGGAGAACGCAACCGCATCCTCCTGGCGAAGCTCTTCGCCAAGCCGGCGAACGTGATCGTGCTCGACGAACCGACGAACGATCTCGACGCCGAGACGCTGGAGATGCTGGAAGAGCGCCTGGTCGAGTTCCCCGGCACGGTCGTCGTCGTCAGCCACGATCGCGCCTTCCTCGACGACGTCGTGAGCTCGGTCATCGTGTTCGAGCCGGGCGGCCTCCGCGAATACGTCGGCGGCTACACCGACTGGAAGCGGGCCGTCGAACGCCGCGAAGCCGACGCGAAGAAGAACGCCGAAGGAGGCGGCAAGCGGGCGTCAGGGAAGAGCGAGACCGGGAAAGCCGCCGGCTCCTCGGGCGCCTCCTCTTCACCGGCCAAGGCCGTCAACCTGACCTCCAGCTCGCGGAAGCTCTCCTTCAAGGAGAAGCACGAACTCGAACGCCTCCCTGCGGAGATCGAGAAGCTGGAAGCGCAGATCGCCGAGGTGCACCAGCAGATGGCCGACCCCGGCTTTTATCAGCAGCCCGCCGCGAAACTGACCGAGGTGCAGACGAAGCTCTCGACCCTGGAGCAGAAGGTCAAGAAGTCTTACGCGCGGTGGGAAGAGCTGGAAGCGGCGGGGTGAGCGCCCCGGACTTCCGTCGTGAAGCGACTCGCTTTAAATCGTGAGTCTCAAGAGGGTGCCACTGGCTTTGCCAGTGCTGGACCGAACGGCTCGGTCGGACATGTTGGGCGATCGAGCCAGACGCGGCACTGGCGGAGCCAGTGGCACCCGCACCCCTTCGGCAACCCACACGTTTGAGCGAGTCGCTGTAGTAGGGTGGGTCATTGACCCACCACGCGACTTGTTTCGTCGGGTGAGCGGCGCGCGCATGCGATCTACACGCGTTCGGGCATGATCGCGAGCGCCCAATCCGCATAAGATCGCAACGTCTCGTCGAACGCGACGATCGGCAGAGAGCCATCGGCAAGCACGCATTCTGTTCGCAGATCCTTCGCGAGAACGCGCATCGTTCCGGCAGACGCCCCGATGGCGACGATGCCGTAGCGATCTCGCGTCGACTCCATCGCAATGTCGTCCAGGTGGAAGCGCTCGCGCAGGCTCGGATGCTCCCAGAGCGAGTCGGAGTAGAAGCGGTCGTAAACGCGCGCGAACGCCTCCTCGGCAGACTCTGGCGCCGCGTCGTCATCCACTCTCAGCTCAGCCATGTTCAGGAACTCGATGGCGTACCTCGCGCTTCCTCGCAACAGGATCAGTTCTTCGGAATCGCCGACCGGAATCCCGGCGATCCAGTACCGAAACGAACCGTAGATCCTCGAATCGCCGCCCCGAGGCACGAATGCATTGGATTCGATCGCGAATGAAGAGGCGGATCCGAAAATCATCGAACTCACTCACCTCTCGTACTTCGACTTCGTCCGCGTCTTATCCCCCGGCGGCCTCGCCGGCTGCGTCACGCCGAGGGCGAGGACGATGCCGATGAGCAGCGCCGCGCCGACCAGCGCGAGCCAGAGGAGCGGGCTGTCGTACGGCTCCAGGATGTGCTCCACGTTCATGCCGAAGATCGCCGCGATCGTGGCGAGCGGGAAGAAGAGCGCCGCCAGCACGTTCAGGCGATGGGCCGACGTCGCCATGCGATGACTGGCGACGGCATGCTGCTCCGCCCGCCGGGCGATGTCGTAATCGAGCAGGTTCTTCGCCTCCGCGTACAGCAGCTCCGCCGTTCGCGTCAGGTCGTACGCCCGGTCGCGATGATTGATCAGCGGGCGATCGTCGGGAACGAGCTTTCGCGCCTCCGACACGACGTCCAGCAGGTTCTCCGCCGCACGCCGCAGCGGGGCGAGCCCCTCCAGCGTTCGGAAGAAATCCTCGGCAGACTTGGTCTGGGTATCGACCAGGTCGAGCCGCTCGATCGCCTGTGCGTACTCGGCCACATGCTTGCCCAGGGCGTCGGGACCCGGTCCGAGATCGGTCGATTTCCATTCCCCGCGAGGCGAGCGCCAGAAGAGCCTGGCCTTTCGGCCCGTATCGTCGGGCGCCGGGGGAAGATGGGTCACCAGCAGCAGGTGCCCGTCGTGATGCATCACGCGCTGCCTGCCCGCCTGATCGCCGAGGCGTTCGCGAAAGACCTGGGGAACGTCCCACGCGGCGGGGATGAGCGATTTGCTCACGGTCGGAACCATCGGCGCCATCCTGCGGAGAATCCTGGAAGCGATTCGTGCGGCTGCCTCAGCATAACTCGGGCCCCGTCTTACCGGCCGTCCGCTGCCTTCGACGGGCCGCTACATTGGATTCGCCGCAATCGGATGAAGCTTTCGCGAACTCACAATCTGAGGAACCGGGACCGCCGCATGGAGATCGGATACCAGACGCCCGCGCTGCTCTTTCCGGCGATCACGCTGCTGTTGCTCGCCTACTCGAACCGTTTCCTGACGCTGGCGACGCTGATCCGGTCGCTGCACGCCAAGCACCAGGCGGCGCCCGACGCGCGGATCAAGGTCCAGCTGCGCAATCTGCGTTACCGGGTGATCCTGATCCGGAACATGCAGTTCCTGGCCGTGGCCAGCTTTTTCTTCTGCGTCGTCTGCATGCTGTTTCTGTTCTTTCAGGACTTCTTTCCCGACACGACCCAGACGGGGAGCAAGATCTCCTTCGCGATCGCTTTGCTGCTCCTGCTCATGTCGCTGGCCCTCTCCCTCCGCGAGATCCAGGTCTCCGTCGACGCCCTCTCCGTACAGATCGCCGACCTCGACGAAGGGGATACGGAGCACTGAGTCAGGACGCATGTGTGCCATGGCTGGCTTGTCCAGCCGTGTGCCTCTAGTTCCGTCCGTCCAGTGGAGCAATCTCGGCACGAAATTCCGCTCGTCGCGATGTTCGTGCAAGTGAGAACGTGCCCTCGCTTCCGCACGGCTGGACAAGCCAGCCATGGCACACGGAAGAAACTGATTGCCGCATCAAGTCGGGGTCACGACTTGTCTGCTTCGGAACGACTTGTCCGTCTGAAGTAAAATCGAGGCCTCGCCTCGTCTCCTCTTCTGCGGACGCTTTCGTATGCGACTTCTCTCCACGCTGCTCGTCGCCCCGCTGCTTCTGATCGCATCGCTCTCCCTCGCCGCGGAGCGCCCCAACGTCGTCCTGATCTACGCCGACGACGTGGGCTACGGCGACGTGGGCTGCTACGGAGCGACGGCGGTCGAGACGCCGAATATCGATCGCCTGGCGAAGGAGGGGCTGCGGTTCACCGACGCGCATTCGCCGTCCGCGACCTGCACGCCGTCGCGTTACGCGATGCTGACCGGCGAGTACGCCTGGCGGCAGAAAGGGACCGGCATCGCGACGGGCGACGCGAACCTGATCATCGCGCCGGGGCGCGTAACGCTGGCCTCGATCCTGAAGCAGGCCGGCTATCGCACCGGCGTCGTCGGCAAATGGCACCTGGGCCTGGGGCAGGGGAAGGTCGACTGGAACGCTGCGATCGCGCCCGGGCCGGAGGCGGTCGGCTTCGACTACTCCTTCCTGATCCCCGCGACTGGCGACCGCGTGCCGACCGTCTATACGGAGAACGGGCGCGTCGTCGGGCTCGATCCCAACGACCCGATCGAGGTCAGCTACCAGGGGAAGATCGGCGACGAACCGACCGGCGCCGCGAGGCCCGACCTGCTGAAGATGAAGCACAGCCATGGCCACGACAACACGATCGTGAACGGCATCGGTCGCATCGGCCATATGACCGGCGGCAAGGCGGCCCGCTGGAAAGACGAGGAGATGGCCGACCGCATCACGGAAAAGGCGGTCGCCTACCTGGAGCAGGAATCGAACGAGCCTTTCTTCCTCTTCTTCTCGCTGCACGACATTCACGTTCCCCGCGCGCCGCACGAGCGGTTCGTCGGCAAGACGACGATGGGCCCCCGCGGCGACGCGATCGTACAGATGGACTGGTGCGTCGGTCAGATCCTGGAAACGCTCGATCGGCTGGGTCTGGCCGAGAACACGATCGTCCTGTTCGGCAGCGACAACGGACCGGTCATCGACGACGGCTATCAGGACCAGGCTGTCGCGAAGCTGGGCGATCATCGCCCTGCCGGACCCTTCCGCGGCGGCAAGTACAGCGCCTTCGAGGGCGGGACGCGTACGCCTCTGCTCGTGCGCTGGCCGGCGAAGGTGCAGGGGGGAAGCGCCTCCGGCGCTCTCGTCAGCCAGGTCGACTTCCCGGCCAGCTTCGCCTCGCTCGTCGGTATCGACTTGCCGGCAGACGCCGCGCCCGACAGCTTCGACGTGCTGCCCGCGCTTCTGGGCCATAGCGAGCAGGGACGGCAGACGCTGGTCGAGCATGCCGGGACGCTCGGCTATCGCGACGGCGACTGGAAGCTGATCGTCGCCTCGAAGGGACCGAAGCGAAACGCGAACACCAACACGGAGATGGGGAACGCTCCCGCTCCGCAGCTCTACGACCTGTCCCAAGATCCCGGCGAGACGCAGAACGTCGCCGCCGAGCGCCCCGAGCAGGTGCAGTCGATGCTCGCCGCGCTCGAAGCGATCAAGAGCGCGAAGGGGAGCCGGCCAGGGTTTGAAGCGTCGAAGTAAGGCGCAATACGCGCGATCGCTTACAGGCTTAACGAAGAGTTTCGGGTGCCACTGGCTCCGCCAGTGCCGCAACTTGAAAGGTCGCCCAACACGAGCGATCCGGCCTCCGGAAAAGCGCTGGCGGAGCCAGCGGCACCCGGAGGAGAAGCTGACGTTTAACGATCGAACGGACCGCTACCATACTGCCACGGAAGCGGGTACCAACGTCGTGGCAGGCGAGGGCGCCAGCCCTACAAGAGCGCACGAAAAAAGCCGAGCGTCTGTTCGACGCCCGGCTTTCGTGAGGTTCGCGATCGGATCGTGCGGCGGAAGCCTGGCGATCAGAAGGGGGCCGTGACGCCGCCGTCGACGTCGCCGACCATGTGGAAGTGGTTGTGGTCGATGTAGAGCACTTCGCTCGCGTCGCTGTCGATGATCGTGTGCGGGATCGGCCAGCCGATGTACTTCTTCTCCGAGTAGTACACGGTGCACTTGTAGTGCGCGTGATGGAGCTGGGCCGGACCGATCAGCGGCACGTGCCGCGGCGGATCGATGTAGTCGGCGATCTTCTCTTTCACGATCTGGACGTTGTTCCGCTGCACCTCGTACAGGAGCGGGAAGCCGCCCTGCTGAGGATTGGCCCGTTCCCAGGCACGGATCACTTCGTCATCGCTCGGGGGATCGAGCGCGACCGCGGGGCCGCCCTGCGTGAGGGGTCCGAGGATCGGCACCCGCATGTAGCGTTCGTTGATCCAGGCCTCGTCTTCCTTGATCTTCTGGAAGTAAGGCGAGACCGGGATCGGAATACCCAGCGGGCCGAGATTGGCGCCGGACCCGATGACGCAGCCGGTGTTGGCGATCAAGATCGTCGCCACCAGGGAGGAGATCGCGGTCCACCGTTTGCAGGCCATTTCGCAATCCTTGCTGTTTCGTGACCCGGAACTCGCACCCCGAGCCTTCGCTCAAGGGCTTCCTGGTTCGAGGCGTCATCGCCCAGGGGACGGGATCCGCCCGCGACGAGCGGACGCCGTTCGGCGTCGTGTCGGGAAACGGTTTTCAAGTCGCTGTTGAATCGTAGCGGGGTTCGACTTCGTCGCACGATTGCGCCGAATACGCGCCCAAGCGCTATCTGTAGGAATGGTATCGAGCGCGCCCGGCTCGAACTTGCGATATTCTCGGAACCTTCGGACGATTCGGACTCTTCGTCAGAGTCGGCAAGCACGCGAGGCTCCAGCAGACGCCTCCCAGGCGAGCGGAGGGCGTCAGCCCTCCGTGCGAACGCCGAGAAAGCGCCGGACGCCTTCCGCACGCACGCAACATGCTTCGACGACACGGCGAGGCTCTGCACGCAGGCGACGCCTTCTGCACGAATCCGGACACGGAGGGCTGACACCCTCCGCTCGCCTGAGGGGTTCAAGCGAGCTCCGAGCGTCGACTGACGACACGAAAAAACCTCGTCTCTTCAGGCGAAGAGACGAGGTCGGATCGGAGGAACCGTCGCCGGCTCGGCAGGGCGAACCTTAGTTCCGCTTGTCGCGGAACTTCAGGTTCCACCAGCCGTCATCCCACTGCAGCGTGACGTGACGCCAGCCGAGCGGAACCTGCGGGTAGGGATAGAACGGGCCGATGTAGGGCCACGCCGTCGGCGAGTACTGCTTCGGATAGGTGACCGCCGCGTAGTTCGGAGCCGCGGCGTACGCCGGCCAGGCGTAGGGCGGCATCTGCGGGTGGTCGTAGACGGGCGGGGGAACCGCGCCCATCTGGCTCGGGCCGTACATCGGAACCGGTCCGCCGTGCATCGGCATCGGAGGGCCGTGCATCGGTCCGGCCTGCATCGGGCCGCCGCCGTGCATGGGGCCCATCGCGATTCCGCTCGGAGCGGCCGCCATGGGAACCTGGGCCATCTGGTACTGCGGAGCCGCAGAGGGCTTCAGCACCGACGGGATCGGCTGCTGGGCCGCCGCCGGAGCGATGGCGTATTCCGCCGAGCCTTCCTGCTGCACGTGAACCTGAGCCGCACCGGCTGCCGGAGCGACTTCCAGGCCGTTGACGACCTGGCGGACGCCGGGAACGCGGCGAGCGGTCTCGATCACGAGCGACTTCTGCTCCGCCGTGGCGAGTTGCCCGTAGAGCTGCACGACGCCGTCCTGGACCTGCATCTGGACGTCGAAACGTTCCAGTCGCCCGGCCTCGCGTTCGGCGGTGAGCTGCTCGTTGAGCTGGTTGGCGATCGACTGATCGTCGCCCAGCGCCAGCCCAGCCGGCGCCAGCGCCGCGGCTGCGCCTAGGACTGCGGCCTTGAATACCCACTTACGCATCGAAATCCCTCCTGAATGACGGTTCCTGCGTGCCGCCTTTTCGCGGGACCGGGAGGGATGCTCGACGACCGAGCCGGCGATCCTCCGTCGCCTCCCGCGGCTTTTCGACCGATGCGAAAAGGACGCGCCCGAGCGCCTGGCCGCCATCGGACAAGGCGCGCTTCGTTTCATTACTTCGGCGGAAAACGGGCCCTGCTCGGGGTCGATGACGAACTGGTCGCCACGGCCTTCGTGCGAGGTCCGCGCCCTCTCCGACGAATGCGAGTCGGTATATGGTTTCGGCCCGTCGGAAGCACGGCAGGTAGCATTTTTTCCGATTTTGCCCACGAACCCGATTGTCCGCCCCCGAGGCGCCGTTCGCGGGGGGCGCTTTTGCGCCTGACGTCAAACGAAAAACGCCGCCCCTCGGGACGGCGTCGCACGTCGAAACGTTCTTCGGCTCGCGGAGCGGCGTTACTGAATCACGCCGCCCGGGATGGTGTTGCCGTCGGAGCGATGGCCGAGATTGTTCCACACGGTCGCATCGACTGTGAAGGAAATCGCGTGGGTCGAGGCGTCCGCCATCACGCCCATCGTCGCGCCGGGATGTACGCCGCCGAAGCGATAGCCTTCCCAGCCGCCCTGGTTGTTGTATCGCTTGTCCGGATAGGGCAGGAAACCGGTGTAGCGAACCGTGTCGGGATCCCAGCCGCCGAACCAGCCGGCGTCGTCGTGCCAGTCGCCGACCTTGTAGAGCGCCTGATTCAGTTGCTTTTCGCCGGCCAGAAGCGTGTTCGACGTGCCGTCGGTGATGCTCGCGAACCGACTCTCGCGATTGTCGCCGCCGCGCACGATCACGCCCGCGTACGGCGCGTTCGTCGGAATGCCCCAGGTGTTTCCGTACCAGAACTGGTCCCAGGAGTTCGGGCTGTCGGCAGGCGTCGCGATGGCGTAGTCGTTCAGGTGCCGGTCGGCCTGGTACCGCGGACCGCCTCGCGACGGGCAGATATAGCCCGGGATGACGGTCCGTTCGACCGTCGCGTTGTTGACGATGTCCTGAACTTGCGTCTGCTCCATGTAGCCGAGGATCTGGTAGAAGAAACTCGGGCCCATGTCCCCGCCGCCCCAGCGATTGACCCCTTCCCAGGGCCAGGTCCCGCCGGTGGGAAACTTCCTGTGGGTGTCGTGGAAGTTGTGCGTCGCGATTCCGATCTGCTTCAAGCGATTCGAGCAATCGGCCCGATTGGCGGCCTCGCGAGCGGCCTGCACCGCGGGCAGCAGCAGGGCGACGAGCACCCCGATAATCGCGATCACGACCAGCAGTTCGACGAGCGTGAAGCCCCTCCGCTTCTTGAAACCAGGATCCATGACCGAGCCCCTTACAGATGAGAACGCGACGCCGATGTCGCCGATGAGCGATCTCTTCGCGCGGCGGAAAACAGCCGCGCAATGACGTACGAAGATTATCTGAGCCTGGACGTAGAAAACTTCGATGGAACCTACGACCCAGCGGTCGCGTCCAATTCGCGAATCTCGCCCATGGTGGTGACGCCCAGCGGGGCGCTCCCCTCCGACGGCGCTTCGTGAGCGATGATCGGCGTTGAACCGTCGGCCCCGGGAGGTCCCGCGTTCGTGCCGTACTTGATGACGAAAGGCTTGCCGTCCCGCGGCGAAACGAACAGATCGCCGGGCGACGTCGCGTCGAAGGTGGCGTATTCCTGCGGATCCAGCGATTTCAGGTACTGCTCGAACTCTTGCTGGTTCTTCGGCGGCTGTCCGCGGTGCTTCCCCTGGTAGCGACCGTACAGAGCCGCGACGCCCTTGAGCCGGTTGTGAACCGTAAGGTCCTCGACAGACGGACCCGTGTCGCACCCGAGCGGGAGGGCAGCGAGCACGAGCCAGGCGAGAAGCGCGACCGAACGGCGCGGCATGGCGGGAAACTAGGAAAAGAACGAGAGATAAGAGGGGAGTTGATCCCCGCATCTCCGTTATAGCGCCGCCCAGTTCCACGCAAAAGCTTAACGATCGGATTTTTTTAGTATCGCTTCAAGAACGGCTCCGCTTGAGCGAAACGGCTCGCGCCCTACGCCGTCCGCAGACCCTGCGGAAGGAGGGCCCGCTCGAGAGCCTCGAACGCGAACTTGATCGCGAGCGCGAGCGCCGCCGCCGGGATCGCTCCCTCCGCGATCACGCCGACGTCGAGCCGGCGGAGCCCCTCCATGATCGTCTGGCCGTAACCGCCCGCTCCGATCAGGCCGCCGAGCGCGGCGTAGCCGACATTGATCACCGCCGTGATCTTGATGCCGGTCAGGATCATCGGGGCGGCCAGCGGCAACTCCACCAGCCGCAGGATCTCAAGCCGCGACAGGCCCAACGCTTCGGCCGACTCCCGCAGCGGCGCGGCGATCCCCTGCATCCCCGCCAGCGTGTTCCGGTAAATCGGCAGCAGGCTGTACAGAAACAGCGCCAGGATCGCCGGCAGCGGCCCCATCATCGAGAGCGACAACAGCGACAGCGCCGACCCGAGCAGGACCAGCAGCGCGAGACCTGGGATCGTCTGCACCGTCTCCATGAACATCAGCGACGCGTGCCCCAGCCAGCGCCGCTTCGAGCCCAGCACGCCCAGCGGCAGCGCGACCAGAATCGCGAGCCCGAGCGACACGCCCGACAGGAACAGGTGCTCCATCGTCCGCCGCGCGATGCGCTCCGGCAGACTCGCCGCGGTCGACTGCACCTGGGCGCCGAGCGCCGTGGTGAGGAACTCCGCCGCGACGTCGGACTCGGCCTGCGACTCGACGTCGACCTGGGCGTTCATCCGCGTCATCGCCGCTTCCGAGATGCGACCCTCCAGATCCTTCAGCCGCGCCACGAACGCCGGCGCCCGCTCTTCGAGATCGAGCCGATAGAGAAAGACCGCCTCGTACTCCGGAAAGTGTTCGCGATCGTCCTCTAGCGCGAGCAGATCGAACCGGGCGATGTTGGGATCGGTCGTGTACAGATCGATCGCGTTCAGTTGGCCCGACTGAAGCGCCGGATAGGTCAGCGAGTGCTCCATCCCGACGACGCTTCGCTGCGGCAGACCGTACTTCGCCCGCAGACTGGGCCAGCCATCTTCGCGATTGAGGAACTCCGAACTGAACCCGAACTTCAGATCGGGATGCTCCCGCAGGTCGGAGATCGACGCGATGCCGCGTTCCGTCGCGCGCTCGCGGGTCATCCCGATCGCGTAGCCGTTCTGGAAGCCGAGCGACTGCGTCATGCCGATGCCGTACTTCGCCAGCGCCGCGGACAGTTCGTCGGCCGACGACAGCTTCTCGCTCGCCAGCGTTTCCAGCAGAAGCGTTCCTGTGTAGTCGGGATACAGATCCAGATCGCCCGCCCGCAATGCCTTCCACAGGACGAGCGACCCGCCGAGTTCGCGGCGATGCACGGCCTCGCATCCCGCTTCGCGTGCCAGCAGCGTCGCCGACTCTGCGAGGATCGTCGACTCGGTGAAGGACTTCGACCCGACGACGATCTTCGGAGCGTCGGTTGCCGGAAGCAGCAAGGACAGCAGCAAAAGGCAGCCGTTCATCTCGCGGCCTCCGTGAGCGATTCGAGCGGCGACCGCTGGGCGTTGAGGAAGCTGCGGACGAAGTCGTTCGCCGGTCGCTCGGCCAGGTCGCGGAGCTCGCCGTCCTGCTGCACGCGTCCTCCCTGAAGCAGGATCAGACGCTGCGCGAGAAAGCCCGCCTCGGCGATGTCGTGAGTGACCAGCAGGACGGTCTTCTGGAGCAGGTCGAAGATCTCCCGCAACTGGTTCTGCAGCTCGCTGCGGATCAGCGGATCGAGGGCGCCCATCGGCTCGTCGAGCAGGATCAGATCGGGGTCCAGAAACAGCGCCCGCATCAGGCTGACGCGTTGTCGCTGACCGCCCGAGATCTGCAGCGGATAGCGCTTCAGCATGTCAGGCGGCATCTGCGTCAGCGCGAGCAGGTTCTCCAGGCGGTGGTCGATCCGTTCCTGCGTCCAGCCGATCTGCCGGGCCATCAGCGTCACGTTGCGCTCGACGGTCAGATGCGGAAAGAGTCCGCCGTCCTGAATGACGTAGCCTGTCCGTCGGCGGAACTCCTGCAGGTTGCCTCGCGTGATCGGCACGCCGTCGAAAACGACTTCCCCCCGGTCGGGTTCGATCAGGCCGACGATCATACGGAGCAGCGTCGACTTGCCGCAGCCGCTCGACCCCAGCAGCGCAGCCGTCTCTCCCGCCGCGAAATCGATCGACAGCGGCGCGACGGCCTGGAAGTCGCCGAAGGACTTTTCGACGTTGCGAAGCGACAGCATGGGGGAGGAGAGAAAGGAGAAGGCGGAAAGTAGAGAGGAGAGACGGGAGAGGGCGGGCGAGGGCGCTCTCCCTACTTTCTACGCTCTACCTCTCCGCTCTCTAGCCGGGGCGAACCGTCGAGGGGAATTGCCGCTCTACTTTCTACGCTTTACTCTCTACTTTCCAGTCACGTCCCCGTAGCTCAGCTGGATAGAGCAAGCGACTTCTAATCGCTAGGTCGCAGGTTCGAATCCTGCCGGGGATGCTTTCGCTGCGCTTCGCAGGAACTCGCGTCTTTTCGCCGGATCCGTTCCTGCTCAAGACTTTGCGCGGGTTCGGTTCGCAGATCCCGTTCGCCCCTCCGACGCCGTCCGCGCTGCGCTCGAAGGGACGCGTCCTAGAGCGACTTTCCGCTCGCTCCTGCTACGGTCGGCTCGCCGCGGGCGAACCTACGGGTCGCCGGAGCTTCGCGGTCGGGCGGCGATTCGTCTGGATCTCGGCGACATGCTCGTCGTAGGCCCGCTGCAGTCGGGCGACGACGTCGGGATGATCGGCGGCGACGTTCTTCGTCTCGCCGACATCCGTCCCGATCTCGTAAAGCTGCACGGAAGGAGCTTCCGCCGAAACGTCGGCATTGCCGCGCCCTCGCTCCTGCCCCTCGGGCCAGGGATAGAACTTCCATTGGCCTGCGCGGACGCACCCTTTGTTGTGCATCAGCACGTAGGCGTCGTGCGGACTCTTCGCGTGCTTGGCGCCCATGACCAGCGGCGTGATGTCCTTGCCGTCGATCTTTCGCTCCGGCAGGTCGCCGTAGCAGAAGCTCGCCAGCGTCGGCATCAGATCGATCGTGGCCGCGACTTCGTTACAGGTCGTGCCGGCGGGAATCGTGTCGGTCCACCGCATCACGGTCGGCTCGCGGATGCCGCCGTCGTAGAGGCTCGCCTTCTTCGCCCGCAACGGCTTCGAGGATCCGACGGCGGCGCCGTTGTCGCTGGTGAAGATGACGAGCGTCTTGCGTCCGATGCCCGCCTCGTCGACCGCGTCCAGAATCTGGCCGACGGACCAGTCGACCTCCGCGATGGCGTCGCCGAGCAGCGAATCGGTCTTCCCGCGGAACTCCTCCGAGGCCGCCAGCGGAAGATGCACCATCGTATGGGGCAGGTACAGGAAGAACGATTCGTCGCGATTCTGGTCGATGAACCGGACGGCCTCTTCCGTGTAGCGCTTCGTCAGCGTGGTCTCGTCGACGGGGTACTCGATCACCTTCTCGCCGCGCATGAGCGGAACCCAGTTCTTGCGTTTGTGCCCCGCCGCGACCTCCTCCCGCGTGAGATCCTCCCGCACGATCAGATCGTTCGCCAGTTCGTTCGCGGGATCGAGCCACATGTCGTTGGAGTAGGGCACGCCGTAGTACTCGTCGAACCCCTGATAGGTCGGCAGACAGGGGGGCAGATGTCCCAGATGCCACTTGCCGATGCAGGCGGTTTTGTACCCGGCCTCCTGAAGCATGTCGGCCAGCGTCGTCTCGTCGGGATGCAGGCCTTCGCTGCTATTAGGAAAAAGCACCGGCGCCATGCCGAGGCGAGCGAAGTGGCACCCGGTCATGAGCGCCGTCCGCGACCCGGAACAGACGGGGCATCCGACGTAGAAGTCAGTGAAAACGCGGCCCTGCTGGGCCATTCGCGTCAGGTTCGGCGTCTGCACGTTCCGGGCGCCGGTGAACTCGACGTCGCCGTAGCCGAGATCGTCCACGAAGATCAGGATCACGTTCGGACGCGGCTCGAGCGCGAGCGCAGGCGCCGCGGCGAGCAGCAGGGCAGCGAGACCGAGCAGCGCAGCGAGACGATTCATGGCGGGACGTTCCGTCGACGAGGCGGGAGAGGAGATCGCGGCGACGCCGCCCTTTCAGCCTAACCGCTCCGGACCGACGGCGCCCGCCGCCGAGGCCGTTCGCTCTCCTCGGCGCACTCCTGCGAGCGCATGAAAAAGGCGGTCGTCGGAACTTCCGACGACCGCCTTCGAAGCACTTTCGATGGTCCGTTCCGCTCAGGGGGTCGCCGTCGCCGCGGGGGCGGGAGGAAGTTCCTTCAGCGCCTGCGTGGCGGTCGCCTTCACGCTCCCGGGGTTCGCCTTGATCTTCTCCAGCGCCGGGACGATGACCTTCGCCGCCTCCGGATCTTCCGCGCGAACGGCCTCGATCATCGCCGGGTAGTTCTCGACCTCGCTGGTCGCCGGGTTGCCGGCGGCATAGCCCTCGAAGAGTTCTCTCGCCTGGGTGACGGCGGTCTTCTGCGGCATCTCGTAGGTTTCGATCTTGGGACCGCAGCCGACGAGCGCGACGGCGATCGACGCAAGGGAAAGAAAGGACACCGGGGCGTAACGCTTCATCGGGCTCTCGAAACAGTGAAGTAAGAAAGATCCGAACCGCCGGTCGCGGTTCGGATCGTCAGGGATTCCGCCAGTCGCGAACGATCTTGCGACACGGTTACGGAAGCTGGGCGGGGCTGCCGTCGTTGCGATGGCAGAGACGTTGCCAGGTCAGCAGGTTGATCGTCTCGCCGACGAACTGCACGGAAGCGTCGCCCATTACGATGCAGACGCCGCCCGGGTGCATGCTCCGCGGAGGAAGCGCGCCGACCGACCAGTCATGGGCGCCGCCCGGGCAGCAGTTGCCTGCGCCGCTGGGATACTTCCAGTTCGGCGGGGCGACCCCGTTCAGGTGCGAATTGGCGGCAGCGTACCAGATATAGTTCGAGCCGTTATTGCTCTTCGCGCTGGTCGCCGCCTTCAGCTTCTGTCCCAGGGCTTCGACTTCGGCGTCGGTCGCGAAGTCAGCGTTCGCGAAATTGAAATCGCTGTCGCTCCCCGTGTAGAAGAGGTCGAACGGATACTTCGCCAGGCCGTCGTTGCCGTCGCCGGAGAGGAACTCGCCGCCCATCACGGTGTTGGACAGACCGTCGGTCGTCACGGCGAGCCCCTGTTCCTCCATGACGTTGAGCATCCCGTTGTACTCGGGGGCGCTGCCCCAGGTCACTCGGGAACGCGTTCCGACTAACCACCCGTAATGCACGCCCGGTCCGCCCCAGCTGAAGCTTCGGCCGGGAGCACGATTGGCTGACGGGCAGAGGAACGTTCCGACCGGCGCGGCGCCCGCGTTCCAGCCGTTGTTCCAGTTCGCAGCCTTCAGATCGACCTGATCGTAGATGTTCCCCTGCTCCATGAAGGGCAGAATCTTGTAGTGGAAGCCGAAGCGATGCCACGCGCTCCAACCGGGCGGCGTGACATCCGGATAGTGGTTCTTGGGCAGAACCTTGAAGGTGTCGTGGTGGTTGTGGATCGCGAGACCGAGGTTCTTCAGATTGTTCTTGCAGCTCGTGCGGTTCGCCGCTTCGCGGGCCGCCTGAACGGCGGGAAGCAGCAGCGCGACGAGCACGCCGATGATCGCGATGACCACCAGCAACTCGACGAGAGTGAAGCCGCGCACGGAACGTGCGCGCAGAGGAGCGGTGCGCATGGCGACCCCCAGGAAGAAAAGTATGGCAGGAAGCAGGGGCAGGGCAGGGTGAAGAACGCGGAGGCGCGAAAATTCCCCCAGTCCCTCTATCTGGCGATATTAGGTCGCTTCGATACCCGCTTCAACGCCAGCGTTCGGAGCCGTACAGCGCCATCTAGGGGACAGAGCGCCCCCGACGTTGGGGCTAAACTCCTCGGGCAGGGAGCTTAAATCCCCTACGGCAGTAAGAAAACGCCGTTAATTTTTTCCGAGAATCCACGCAACTGTGGATTCTTCTGAAGGTTGGCCTTCAACCGAGCCGTCGAACCCGAAGTTCGGGCGTCAGCGCCCGTTGCCGTTGCCGCTATGCAGAGCGCCGTTCCCGCTATGCGAGGCGGGTCCGAAGAGCGCGGCTTCCGCGGCGAGACCAGGTCCGAAGCCGAGCGCGACGCAGGGCTGCGGATGGCCTTCGCGGCGCATCTTCTCCAGGATGAAGAGCGCCGTCGGCGACGACATATTGCCGTACTCCGAAAGGATCTCCCGCGACACGGCCGTCGCCTCCTTGGGGAGTTCCAGAACCTCCTCGGCGGCGGAGACGATTCGCGGTCCGCCCGGATGGATGGCCCAGCTCTTCATGCCCGCGACCGAGTGACCCGACTTCGCGAGCCACTGATCGATCCAAGGCCGGAGGCCCGATCGAATCCGGTCGGGCACCGTCGCGTCGAGCGTCATCACGAAGCCGTGATCGCCGACCCGCCAGGTCATCGCGTCGCCCGAATCGGGCAGCACGCAGGAGCCGGTCGAAAGCAGGTTCCACTCGCTCTCTTCGCGTCCGCCCAGCACGATCGAGGCCGAGCCGTCGGCGAACAGCACGTTCCCCATCACGAACTGCGGATCCCACCGGAAGCGATAGTGCAGGCTGCAGAGTTCGGTCGCGCAGACCAGGATCCGCGCGTCAGGATCGGACAGGCCGATCGCTCGTGCGACCTTCAGGCCGTTCATGGCGCCGTGACAGCCCATGAACCCGACCTGGACGCGTTCGACCGTCGGCTTCAGGCCGAGCGCATTGAACAGGTGAAAATCGAAACCCGGCGCGAAAAAACCCGTGCAGGTGACCGTCACGAGGTGCGTGATCCGGTCGGCCTCGATGCCGGCGTCTTCCAGCGCCCGACGGGCGGAGGCCTCGGCCAGCGGCGGAGCCTGCATTTCGTACAGGGCCATCCGTTCGCCGGTGGTCGGGCCGTCGGTCGGCTCCAAGTTCTGCGTCGGATCTTCGCTCAGCCACTCGTACGCCATGCGGTGCGGGACGACCGTATGGCGCGTCTTGACGCCCGCCTTGCCGTACAGCGCCTTGGCGAGCCTGGCGGAGCGGACGTCGGGGCCGCACATGGCAGCCGCCATTTCGGCCGCCTCCTCCTGCTGCATCTCGAACTCAGGAACGGCAGTACCCAGACCCAGAATCGGCAGCCACATCCTGAAGGAACTCCTGAGATCGTGATCGAAGCCGCGGCACGCTCGAAGCGGCACGCGTCAGGTCGCCGCATCGGCGCCGCAAGTCATCATCCCGCGGCGAACGCAGCCGGCCGAAGAATCGACAGGCTGCTATGCGTCGCGCGCGGAGCCGGCCATCGACGGAAGCCGGTCGAGCCAGCGGAGCGGCGCGGAGGCCGCCGAAGGAAGTATCGACGCTGCGACAAGAGCCGATCGGGTCGCGAAGGGCGAACGCAGCAAGCCCGTTATCGTACGGCAGAACCAGGTTCTTCGGGCGACCAAATCCCGGTATTCACCCTCCCATCTGCGAGCGATGATCGGAGTCCACGCCCGGGCGCCATCCACGGCAAGCGGGGCCGCAGCGACCGCAGCGATCATCGCCCAGGCCATTCCTTCGCCGGTGACGGGCTCCACATAGCCCGTAGCGTCACCCAGAGCGAGAATCCGCTCCCCAGCGACCGACTCCGCACGCCGCGTCAGCAGGGGCGTGCCGCGCCACTCCGCGGAGTCGAGACCGGCAATCGGGGGCAGTCCCGCCTGTCTTAAGATTTCTTCGGCGAGGGGCGCCATTCCCTTCTGCTTCACCGGCCCCGGATCGAACGCGGCGGCCACGTTCAGTCGTCCCCCTTCGACGCGAACGACGCCGACGTATCCGTCGCGACCGAGCGCCATATAGATCGTCCCAGATCGGTAGTCCGCCCCGAGGTCGTCGACCAGCGTTCCGCCGCCGAGCCGCGATGCCGCATCGGGCGGCTGCGGTCGTCCGTCGAGCATCCGCCCGCCCAGCCCGTCCGCCGCGATCAGGACCCGGGCGCGGACCTCGTGCGGTCCTGCGTCGCCGACCAGTTCAGCCACCCGCATTTCCCCACGGATTTCGCTTTGCACCGCTCGCGTACCGGGCAGAAACTCGGCGCCGGCCGCGATCGCCTCCTGGATCAGGGCGAAGTCGAAGGTCTCACGCGACAGGGCATAGCCGCCCGCGAGCGGCAGCCGCAGCGAGCGACCCGACAGGGTGAACTCGACATCGCGAGTGGGGACTGCTTGGCATTGCGATAGAAGATGGCCCAGCCCGACCTGTTCCAGGAGCTTCGCGCTCCGCACGTTGAAGCATCCGCCGCAGACCTTGCCGCGGGGAAAGCTCGCGCGATCGACGAGCAGCGTCCGTGCGCCGAGCTTCGCCGTCTGCCGCGCGGCCAACGCTCCGGCGGGACCGGCGCCGATCACCAGGACGTCCCAGACCGTTCCGGAAGCGCGGGCGAGATCGACGGCGGGCGCTGCCTGGCTGCGAAGCGGTCGGTCGGTCGCGGCGCTCGGGTCGGTCGAGTTCATGAACATCCCGACGGGCGCCAGGTCAACAGGAACCTGCAGGGGAAGGTGGAGGTCGCTTCGGCGCCGCGCAACCCGGCCCGCTGCGCGAGGTCCAACGCTTCGTCCCGCGTGAACGCCGCCCGCACGGAGGCAGGTCCGTCGTGGTGAACGATGGGCGACCGCGAAATCATCCGTGACGCGAGCCAGACCTGCGCATACGTTAACCGGGAACGCGCCAGATCGTTCACGAGCCCCAGCCGCGTCGCCGACTCGTTCATCGCACGCAGCACGTGAACGGCGTGCGAATCCCGCAGGTGGTGCAGGAACAGGGAGCAGATCGCCACGTCGTACGACCCGGGCAACTCGTCGGCAAGAATATCGGCTCGTCGGAATTCGACGTCCGCGTCTCGCTTGCGGGCCTGCGTCGTCGCGAAGTCGAGCGCCTGCTGGCTCCGGTCGATGCCGGTCGCCCGCAGTTCGATGCCCGCGCGTCGTGCGAGCCGGGACAGCGCGATCGGAACGTCGCCCCCTCCGGTCGCGATGTCGACCAGCGTGATTCGCTTCAGCCCGTGCGTTCTCGCCAGCCGATGGATGGGACGCCAGATGCGGGCCACGCTACCGCTGATGCGATTCAGACGCGCCAGTCCCCGCAGCGCCGTCCGATGACTGGCCTCGTCGATGGCCGGGTCGTCCATCATCTCGTCGATGCAATGACGCTGCGAAAGCCCGGGTCGCGGAGCGGACGAAACGGGTTCCGGCGGCGCGAGGCGGTCGCTCGCTCCCAGCGGCAGTTCCCTCGATTCGACGTACGATCGCATTAGCAGTCCGAAGACAGATGTATGAAGCGAAGGGAACCCGAACCTTCGACGGCGAAATCGGCTCCCGGATCCTAGAGGGAACACCCGATCGGGGCAGAACCTCATCGGCCCTCGCGGCGCGGTACGCTGCTTCCCTTCTTACCTGACCGTCGAACCGGGCATGCGCATCGCGTGCCAGTTCCGCAAGAATCGACGAGTCCCCTGATCGTAACGCCAGCGAGTCGCACGTGAATCGGAAATCGACCGTCGCAGAGATCCGCGCCCGGTTCGACGCCGACGTCGATCGCTTTTCGAACCTCGAGACCGGACAGTCGGCGGCCATCGATTCGCCCCTCTGCCTGGAACGGATCGCGGAGGCCGCGGTCGCGACGACGCCGGACGTGCGGCGCCTGCTCGACGTCGGATGCGGAGCGGGCAACTACGCGCTCAAGCTGTTGAGCAAGCTGCCGGACAGGGGTCCCGGCCAATTGCCCAGCCAGCAGACAAGCTGCGACGTGACGCTGCTCGACCTGAGCCGACCGATGCTCGACCGGGCTCAGGAACGCGTCTCCGCCGCGACCAGCGGAGAGGTCGAAACCTTGCAGGCCGACGTCCGCGAGGTCGATCTGGGGCAGGAGCGGTTCGACGCGATCGTGACCGCCTCGACGCTGCATCACCTGCGAACGGACGACGAGTGGGAGTCGGTCTTCGCGAAGTTCTTCGCCGCGCTGCGCCCGGGCGGCTCTCTCTGGATCTACGATCTGCTCGAAAGCGATTCGCCCGGGATCGCGGCGCTCGACCGCGAAGGCTACGCCGCCTATCTGGAGGCGCTCGGCGGACCGGATTACGTTCAGAAGGTCTTCGCCTACATCGAAGCCGAGGATACGCCCCGGTCGCTCGAGTACCAGCTCGATCTGCTCAAGCGCGTCGGCTTCGAGCGGACCCACGTACTCCACAAGCGCTACTGCTTCGCGGCCTTCGGCGGCGTGAAGGCGTAGCCGCGCCTGCTTCTCCCGACAAGCCTCTACCACGATGTCGCTTCTATCGACGATTGAGCTCGGACCGTTTCAGACGACGTACCATCGGGAACTGGTGAACGAGGCGTTCCTCCTTCATCTTGAACGCTTCGTCGCACGAGAGCTGATTCCTCAGGTGGATCATCCGGTCGAACGCGCGACCGGTTCCTTCGTCGCACGTTTCAACGAAGAGCGAAACTGCGGTCCGAACAGCGCGATCCGGAACCAGTTTCGACTCACGCTTTCGATCCTGGGCGGCGGCCAGACGTCAGACATCACGACGGATCTCGACTTCGATCCAGTCGTTCGGACCTTCGACGTCTGCCGCGGACGCTCGCTCTATGTCTGGACTCCTTCGCGCTGCGAAAAGCGAAGGGCGGAGCAAGCCCAGATTCAGCAGATCGTGGAACAGGTCCAGAACGCCGACGTTTGCGTCCAGCCTGCGTGTCCGGCGTGCGGTTCGCCGCTATCGGTCATCGATAATGCGTCCCTCTTTGACGTCGTCTGCACGTCGGGATGCTTCAACTACAACTATCACAAAGACGAGAAGGGGCGTCTTCTTCACGGGCATTTCTTCATGCGCGACCCACCGACGACTGCGCGAACCGATTCGTAAAAAAACGCAACGCGCTCTCACGCCGCGGGACGCAATCGCCCGGCGTCGAAGTCAGGCCAGGCGGCGTCGCGGGGGGAGATGCGGGTCACCGGCAACGGCAGGCGGATGTTCCAGGCGGGGTCGTCGAAGCGGACGCCGGTCGCGGCCTCAGGAACGTAGGGGTCGGCGATCTGATACAGGACTTCGGCGTCGTCGCACAGCGTCTGAAAGCCGTGAGCGCAGCCTTCAGGAATATAGATCGCGTCGCGATCGTCGGCGGAGATGCGGAAGCCCTGCCACTGACGATACGTCGGCGACTCGGGGCGCAGATCGAGGACCACGTCGTAGATCGCCCCGCGGACGCAGCGGACGATCTTCGTCTCGCCGTAGGGCCGCGTCTGAAAGTGCATCCCGCGGAACGTGCCGCGGACTTCGTTCCACGACACGCTGCACTGCCGGAGTTCGCTGACCAGGCCGTGACGCTCGAGTTCCTCCTCGCACCACGTCCGGGCGAAGAAGCCCCGCTCGTCGATCAGCCGCGTCGGCGACAAGCGCCAGACGCCATGGAGGTCGGTGGGGTGGAATTCCATGGCGTTCGCTGAGCGTCCTTCCGTAGGGTGGGTCTTGACCCACCTGTCATTCTCACGACCCTCGATGCGCAAGTCGAAGGACGACTCGTCGCTACGTTCGATCCGGACAGAGCCCCGCGCGATAGATCGAAGGTCGGCAAAGATCCGTTGCGGCAGCTCACGGTCAACGACAGGTGGGTCAAGACCCACCCTACGAACAAGAACGACCGCTACACCAGCGTCGGCTGCGGGACCGGGATGAGGAACTTGCCGCCGGCGGCGCGATAGGCGGCCTGCTGGGCGAGGATCTCGTCGGCGAAGTTCCACGTCAGCAGCAGCGTCACGTCGGGCATCCGTTCCAGCAGCGCGGACGGGGACAGGATCGGCAGGTGCGTGCCGGGGGTGTAACGCCCCTGCTTCACGTCACTCCGGTCGACTAGAAAATCGATCGTCTCGCGACCGATGCCGAAGACGTTCAGCAGCGTGCTCCCCTTGGCCGAGGCGCCGTAAGCCGCGATCCGCTTGCCCGCCCGCTTGAGGTCGTTCAGTTCCGCGGTCAGGTCGGCCTTGAGCGTCCTGACGTCGAGCGCGAACTTCGCCAGCGACTCGGGCGCGTCGACCCGCCAGCGGCGCTCTTCCCGCAGGAGCTCCTGCACGGCGACCGACGGCAGACGCAGGCGATCGTCCCGCATCGGCTCGGCGAAGATCCGCAGACTGCCGCCGTGGATGGGAAGGCGCTCGACGTCGACGATCTCCAGCCCGTGCCGGCGGAACAGGCGCTCGACCGCGGTCAGGCTGAAGTAGCAGAGATGTTCGTGATAGATCGTGTCGAACTCGATCTTGTCGAGCATCTCCTTGAGGTAAGGAAACTCGAGGACCGCCAGTCCGTCCGAACGGAGCAGCGCCGCGATGCCGGCGACGAAGCCTTCCAGATCGGCGACATGGGCGAGAACGTTGTTCGCATGCAAAACGTCCGCGCGGCGACCCTGCTGGGCCAGCGTCTGGGCCAGCCGCAGGTCGAAGAACTCGCTGATCGTCTCGACGCCGTGTCGCGACCGGGCGACGGCGGCGACGTTCTCCGCCGGTTCGATGCCGAGCGCCGGGACGCCCGCGGCGACGTAGTTCTTCAGCAGGTAGCCGTCGTTGCTGGCCAGTTCCACGACCAGGCTGTTCGCGTCGAGCTGGCGCTCTTCGATCATCCGCTCCGCGACCGTGCGCGCATGGGCGAGCATCGTCTCGGAGTAGGACGAGAAGTAGGCGTAGTCGCGGAAGAGCTCTTCCGGCGGAACGGTCTCGGCGATCTGCACCAGCGAGCAGCCGCCGCAGTGGACCAGTTCCAGCGGGAACGTCGGCTCCGGCTCCGTGAGCGATTTTTCGGAGAGCAGCCGGTTGGCCAGCGGCGTCTTGCCGAGATCGAGAACCGACGTCAGTCCGGTCAGGCCGCATGCCCGGCAGGAGCGAACTCGGGCGACCGATGCGACTGCAACAGATTGACGTACCATGCGACGGTCCTCTTCAGTCCTTCTTCCATCGTGAATCGGGGGCGCCAGCCGAGCGTCGTGCGGGCCTTCTCGGCGCTGAGCCATTGTTCTCGGATCTCGTGCGAGGCGCGGTTCTGAACGACCGGCTCGCAGCCGGCGCCCATCAGCTCGCACAGCTTGCGAACGAGCGTGAGCACGTCGACCGGCTGCTCCAGCGAGAAGTTGAACGCCTCGCCCTGAAGCTCAGGGTGCAGCTCCATCTGCTCGGCCAGCGCCATGTAGGCGATCGCGCCGTCCTCGACATAGAAGTAGTCGCGGACGAACTTGCCGTCGGAACGGATGATCGGACGCTCGCCCCGTGCGAGGCAGCGGATCGTGCCCGGCACGATGCGATTCCAGTTCAGATCGCCGGGACCGAAGAAGTTGCCGCACCGCGTCACGCAGACGGGCAGCGAATAGGTCGTCGCGTACGACTGCGCGATCAGGTCCGCGCAGCTCTTGCTCACGTCGTAGGGGTGACGACCTTCCAGCGGCGTCGATTCGGTGTAGGGCATCTCGTCGACCGAGCCGTACGCCTTGTCCGACGAGGCGACGACGATCTGCCGGACGCCCGGGCTACGCCGGCAGGCTTCCAGCAGCGACCAGGTGCCGCGGATGTTCGATTCGAACGTGGAGACCGGGTTCGCGTTCGCGACGCCGACGATCGTCTGCGCGGCGAGATGAATGACCGTCTGCACTTCGTATTCGCCGAGCGTCCGTTCGAGCGTCTCCTGCTCGACGACGTCCCCCTTCACCATGCGGACGCGATGAACGAGGTCGGTTCCGTAGAGTTCCGACTGCGGCGTCCAGTCGCGAACGAGCGCGATCGTCTCGGCGCCCATGTCCGATAACCGGCGAACCAGGTGCGTCCCGACGAGGCCTGATGCGCCGGTCACCAGCACGCGGCGGTCCTGCCAGAAGCGGCGCGAGAATTCGAGCGTCGGCGGAGCGAAACGTGCGGCAAGGTCGATCATGGAATTGTCTCTCACTCGCATTCTGAGCGGGGGACGACAGTCCCCCGAGTTCCGAACCGTACTAGCGCCGAGCGCCTCGGGGGACTGTCGTCCCCCGCTCAGGACTGCATTCGTTCGTCTACGCTGTTTTCCGTCGTTCCGTCGCTGCGGTCGTCGGCAGCGTGGCGGGTTGGCCGGCGTCCCACGTTCGCCAGGGGGCGTCGCCGGTCGACCAGAGCTGTTCGAGGTAGTTCTTGTCGCGGAGCGTGTCCATGCACTGCCAGAAGCCGTCGTGGCGATACGCGGCAAGCTGCCCCTCGGCCGCCAGTCGCTCCAGCACGTCGGCTTCCAGGCTGCACTTGTCGCCGTGCAGGTAAGGGAAGATCTCGGGTTCCAGCACGAGGAAGCCGCCGTTGATCCAGCCCTCGCCGGCGACCGGCTTTTCCATGAAGCGGGTGACGATGCCGTCGTCGATCATCAGCCCGCCGAAGCGTGCGGGCGGACGGACCGCGGTCACGGTCGCGAGCTTGCCGTGCCGCTTGTGGAACGCGACCAGGGCGCCGAGATCGACGTCGCTGACGCCGTCGCCGTAGGTGAGCAGGAACGTCTCGTCATGCAGCCATTTGCGCATGCGGAGGAGACGCCCGCCGGTGAGCGTTTCGCCGCCGGTCTCGATCAGGTTGACCGACCAGGGCTCGTGATCTTCCTTTTCGCGAACGATGCGTCCGCTCTTGAAGTCGACCGTGAGGTTGCCCGAGAGCATGTACCGGTCGAGGAAGTACTCCTTGACCACGTCGCCGAGATAGCCGAGGGCGACGTAGAAATCGTCGTGCCCGTGACGAAGGTAGTGCTTCATCACGTGCCACAGGATGGGCCGGGCGCCGATTTCCACCATCGGCTTGGGGCGCGTACGGGTCTCCTCGGCGAGCCTCGTGCCGAGTCCTCCGGCGAGCAGGACGGTTTTCATGGCGCAGTCATCCTTGACGCGTCGAATCGAGCAGGGCCCACGTTACGGGAAACGGGCCGTTTGGGGCAACCTCGGTTCTAAGGCACGCATTCCGGCGAGCGCACCTTGCGGCTTGCGATCGGCACGATAGTTCGCCGAACGGATACAGGAATCGTCGGCGAACGGGTGGCGCTGGTTGTCTCAACCAGCGTCAGCGCAGCGGATCGGAGGCCTCAGTGGCGCGTCGGAATCCTCGCCGGCGGATTCCGACGAAGCGTCTTTTCGAAGTTGGCCGGCGACCTTGCGCCGAATTCGCTCCGAGGCCTCCGACGGGCTGCGCCCGCGCCGGTTGAGGCAACCGGCGCCACCCTGAAGCGAGCGCCGCTCGCAAATCGCAAGGCGCGCAATCGCGCGCTCGGCGCGGGTCTCTGACCCCGCCGTTTTAGAACGATCGCTGAAAAGAATCCGCTGGCGACCGGGGTCTCCTGACCCCGTTTCGGCCCGCTGCATCGCGGCTTCGTCTGGCCTGCCGCGCGGGAGACCTGCGGTCGGTCCCTCGGCGGGGTCAGAGACCCGCGCCAAGCGCATGGGAGTAACCTCGCGTAGCCGGCGAGCGGGGGATGTAAATCCCCCGAGGTTCCTGGCGCTCGTACGATTCGGCCTCGGGGGATTCACACATCCCCCGATCGCCCTTCTAAATCAGCGTCTCTCTTTCAGGGTGTACGAAAAAGGGCGACGTCGCCTGGCGGGGGCGCGCGGTCGTCGTGGGCCTGTCACGAGTCGAGGAGCCTAGGATTTCGACTGCGACGCCTGGGCCGGCGCTGATCCCCGCCGAGTGAACGATACGCGCGGACCGATCCGGAAGGCGACACTTTTCTTTCGCTCTGCCCGAGCGCTCGAACGACTCAGGCTTCGACTGCCCGGCGCCGCTCGACGATGGAGAGGATCTGGCGACAGATCTGTTCGCCGTAGAAGGCGTTGCCGTGCGTCGAGTCGTCGGCCCAGGCCTCGCGGATCAGCATGCCGTCGGCATCCTGCATCGACGCCGGAACCGGCACGAAGCGGACGCCCGCCTCTTCGCAGGCCTCCCGCACGATCGCGGAATGGACCCGCCAGAGCTTGTAACGGAGCGCCGCGGGGGCGACGCCGAGTTCCGGAACCAGTTCCTCGAAACCGACCGGGTACCGTGCGATATGCTCGGCGGACGGAATCGGCGGCGGGGACTCGAGTTGCACGATCGGCAGCGACGTCGACCGGCGAAGAAGCGTCATCAACTGGATCGTCGGCAGCAGGCGCCTCTCCAGGTTCCTGCGGATCAGAAGCGCCGGCAGGACCTGGGCGTCTGCCTGCAGCGGCAGATCGGTAGCCTCCGGCAACACGAAATCGAACCGGGTCGGATGATTGACGAGGCCGAGGGCGTTGTGGTCGTTGCCGCCGACGACCGAAACGATCAGCCGGAGACCTGGTCGAGCGAGTTCCGCCAGGATCTTTTCGTTGTAGCTGCCGTCGACGATCCAAGGCTGCCAGTCGCGACTGAGCAGTTGAACGAAGCGAAGGTCCAGCCCCTCCGTCCGCCCCGTTCCCGCGCGCGTGTCCCAGGCGAGCCGCACCGCGCGCAGATGGCTGCTCCCGAAGACGAGGACTTCGCAGACGTCGTCAGGAGCCATGGGAGGCGCGGAACCTGGCCAGGGAGTAAGCGATTCGCCTCGCGGAGCCGTTCGAACGGCTTTCGAACGCACGTCCGCAGGCGATGCTACATGCTGATCGAACGCCGTGGGGAAAGCTACCGTCTCTCCGGAACCGCGATGCCTTCGCTCGACGTCTTCAATCCGACCGCATTCCTCGCGACGATCGTCAGCGACGCGCCGGCGGGAGCCTGATCGCCGGAAAGAACCAGCTCCATCGCGGGAACGGGCGCCTCGGGGGTGTCGTGGTACGACATCTTCTGGAAGAGGGGGCGTCCGAAATGGGAGGCGGGCTGCTCGGGCAGCGAGGCGATCGGCTGGCCTTCGACCAGCACGTCGAAGCCGCCGACGCCGCTCTCGAAGTCGGCCTGCTGGTCCCACTTCAGGATCACGGTCTGATCCGGGTTGCGGACGATCGAGAAATCCGTCGGGGCAGGAGGAGGCGTGTCGTCGCCGACGATCCCGGCGCCGACGTACTCCTGCCAGACCTTCGCGACCCGTTCGTTGGGCAGCCAGCTCATCTGCGACGGATCGCTCTCGTACTTCGCGAGCGGGCCGACGATCTTCGTTTCCCAGTCGCCCAGCCAGACGCCTTCGTCCGATACAGGTCGTAGCGCCTGATCGTTGTCGCCGGCTTCAGGAAGTCGCATGGCCAGGCAGGCGTCGAAGAAGGGGATGGCGAGGTAGCGACTGTCGCCGCATTCGTGGCCGCGGAGCGGATCGGGCGCGAAGGCGATGGGCGCCCCCTTCGCCCGCAGGTCCTGGAACATGGCGAGCGTGTTCGTGAAGGCGCCGTCGAACCGTTCGTGCCCCTTCTCCTTCATGCCGGGGTTGCACATTACGGGGATCGACAGCACGCCGGCGGGAAGCTCGGCAGCGGGGTCGTCCTTGTTCCAGTCCTTGTACGACGTGCCGGAGCGGAGCCACGCCGCGACGATCCGCTCGGGGTGCAGGGTCATCATCCAACTCGCCCAGGTGCCGCCGCCCGAGTGCCCCCACAGGCACCAGGGGACGGTCGCGATCTCCGGGCGACCGGCTTGCTTCGCGAAATCGTTGAGCGCCTTGCGGAAGGCGGCGTCGGAACCTCCCTGCGGATAGCACCACGTGCCGCAGCTCGCCCCCTTCGCGCGATAGGACGAGCCCAGCAGGGCGCAGTCGTGCCGCCTCGCCAGTTCCTGCCAGTGCAGATCGTCCGCCGCGGTGACGCCGCCCAGTTCCGCTCCGTCGCCGCAGCCATGCTGATGCACGATCACGCCGCGGACGGGTCGCTCGCCCAGGTCGGGGATCCAGAGCCAGTAGTTCGCCTCGATCGACAGCTCGCCCGGCTTCGCCTCTCCCTCCGCCGGCGCGTCGTAGTGGACGTGAAGCTTTCGCTCTTCGGCAGAGAGGCCGCACGTGAAGACGAACAGCAGGGCCGCCGCGAAGGCGATGGACGGACGCGTCATAAGAGTCAGGCAGGGAGAAGAGGAGGGGGGAAGGAGGCAGCCGAACGAACACTACTTAAGGCAGTTCATCGTCCCAGGGATGCTCATGCCCGTGACTATGGCCGCCGGACGTGAAGTCGGCGTGTCCGTGGCCATGCTCGATGCCGGGGCCATGGACGTGATAGTGGGCGTGCGCCGTCTCGGTCAGCGGCGCCTCGGCAGGTCGCGATTCGCAGCTCGACACCGACAGCCCGATCGCGCCTGCGAAGAAAATCGCGAACGCGACTTGCAGGGCGATGCCGAAGCGATCGAACGAAGTACGCAAGAGGCGCACGCGAGGAGGAGCCGACGAGGTCGAGAAGGGGCGAGCGATTCAGTCTAACTTGCGAAGGGGCCCCTCGCGCAGTTCAGCGTCATCCGGGGGTGGCGCCGGTTGCTCAACCGGCGCGGGCGCAGCCCGTCGGAGGCCTTGGAGCCGACGCG
The DNA here is from genome assembly GCF_056501455.1 of Lignipirellula cremea. Lineage (NCBI taxonomy): Bacteria > Pseudomonadati > Planctomycetota > Planctomycetia > Pirellulales > Pirellulaceae > Lignipirellula > Lignipirellula cremea. The sequence continues at coordinate 69,621 of NZ_CM151415.1, read as the reverse complement.
GCGTTAAGAAGGCTGTCATCCTTTCGAGGAGAAAGCCAGCAAATGGAAAACGGCGACGACATTCCGGCACGCTTCTAAGGCCTCCGATTCGCTTCGCGAACGCCGGTTGAGCAACCGGCGCCACCCAGGATCACGGCCCCGCGATGCCCGGCGGCGTGACGTTCAGGGGGTAGTCAGGTCGTCCGGCGAACAGCTCTTCCAGCGACTGCATGACCGAGAGGCAGAGCGAGTCCTGCCAGTGGGGCGCGGCGACCTGCACGCCGATGGGGAGCCCGGCGGAGTTTTCTTCTGTCGAGCGGGCGGCCTGGACGATGGCGTCGCGGCTCTTCGCCCGGGGCGATTGTTCGTTCTCGCGGACGCGGGTCAGGCTGACCGTGCCGGCGGGGAAGCCGACCAGGTTCATCAGGAAGGCGTAGCTGGCCGCGGGGATCAGATCGAAGCCCAGGCGGTGCGGCATCGCGGGCAGCGCATGCGGCGGACAGATGCAGGCGTGCAGGCCGGCCTGCTGCCAGCTTTCCAGAAAGCGAATGCGATACCGCGTCAGTTCGTCGTTGAGCAGCCAGTAGCCGTCGGCGCTGATCGGCTTCGCCGCGAGGAGCAGTCCGGACTTGTAGACCTGACCCTGCCAGCGAAGCATCGCCGAGAGGGCGCCGCGCATCGCGACGGGAACCTTGGCGATGTTCTTCAGCATGGCGACGCGCTGGTCGACGTCGCTGCCGCGGAGCATCCGCTGGGCGTCGGCGCCGCCGTCGGCGCCGAGCAGTCCGAAGTAGAGGCGGATCGCCTCCGGCACGTCGGGCGGCGTCCAGCGCACGATCCGCGCGCCTTCGCCCGCCAGCGCGTTCGCCGCCTCGTCGACCGCACGGCGAATCGCAGGGCTGGGCGCGAAGTAGCCGTCGTCCTCCCACACGCCGATAGCCAGGCCCCGCACGTCACGACGCTCGTCGCGCCAGGGAGCGGGTCGCGACTCCCAGGCGTTTTCTTCGTCGAGAGGTTCGCCTTCGCAGGGCGTGGTGAGAGCCTCCAGCATCGCGGCGAGGTCGGCCACCCGGCGGGCGAGCGGACCGGGGGTCCACTCGATCGCGTTCATGCCGTGCAGCGTGCCGAGCGAGCCGGTACGAGGGAGCAGCTTGTTCGTCGGCTTGAAGCCATGCACGCCGCAGAAGTGGGCGGGCAGGCGAATGCTGCCGCCGAGATCGCTCCCCAGCCCCATCAGCGAACCGCCGGCAGCGATCAGCGCCCCTTCGCCGCCGCTGCTTCCGCCCGGGCCGCGGGAGAGGTCCCAGGGATTGTTCGTGCAGCCGTAGACGGGGTTATCCGACTCGTGCCAGATCATGAGCTGCGGCACGTTGGTCTTGCAGAGCGGAATGGCTCCCGCCGCGCGCAGTCGCCGCACGGGCAGACCGTCGCGCTCGCTCTTCTTTCCGCGCAGCGACGTGAGGCCGATCGTGGCGTCCGTCCCCGCGAGCCGGAAGCACTCCTTGATCGAGACCGGCACGCCGGCGAGCGGTCCGGTCAACTCGCCCCGTTCGATCCGTACGTCGATGGCCTTGGCTTCTGCCAGCGCCTCTTCGTCCCGGCGAATGACGACGGCGTTCAGCTTAGGGTTCACCGCGTCGATCCGGCGGAGCAGGCGCTCGACCGATTCGACGGCGGAGGATTCTCTCAGGGAAGCGCTCATGCGGCAGGAGCAGTCTCTACGGAGCGTGTCGAAACTTCCGGATCATCCTACCCTACAAGATTCGCGGCGCCGTCGGACGAGCCGGCAGCGGCACACGGACGCGCTTCGCCCGCTACCGTAGAGCCCGCAGCGACTGACTTTCTTCGCCTGACCTTGCGAGATGACCCCCATGAACGTGACGAACGTCCCCCTTGCCGACGGCGGAGCTATGCCCAGCGTCGGTCTCGGCTGCTGGAAGATCGAGAAGCCGATCGCCGCGGAGGTCGTCGCCCAGGCGGCCCGGATCGGCTATCGCCATTTCGACTGTGCGTGCGACTACGGCAACGAGGAGGAAGTCGGCGACGGCCTCGCCCGAGTCATGGACGAGGGGGTCGCCCGGGAGGATCTGTGGGTCACGTCGAAGCTCTGGAACACGTACCACCGGCCCGAGTATGTCCGCCCCGCGATCGAGCGGTCGCTGGACGATCTGAAGCTGGATTACCTGGACCTGTACCTCATCCATTTCCCGATCTCGCTGGCCTACGTCCCGTTCGAGGAACGCTATCCGCCCGGCTGGGTCTTCGATCCGCAGGCTGATCGGCCGGCGATGAAGCCCGATCTGGTTCCGATCGCGGAGACCTGGGCCGCGATGGAGGAACTGGTGACGGTCGGCTTCGCGAAGCGGATCGGCGTCTGCAACTTTCCGGTCGCGCTGCTGCGGGACCTGCTGGCGTACGGGATGACGCCGCCTGCCGTGCTGCAGGTGGAAATGCATCCCTACCTGACGCAGGAAAAGCTGCTCCGCTTCTGTAAGGAATCAGGGATCGCGGTCACCGCCTTCTCGCCGTTCGGGGCGCCGTCGTACGTCCCGCTGGGCATGGCGACGGAGGACGATTCCGTGATGGCGAAGCAGCTGATCCACCAGATCGCCTCCCGCCACGAGCGCACCCCTGCTCAGATCCTGCTCCGCTGGGCCGTCCAGCGCGGAACCGCCGTGATCCCGAAAACCACGCGACCCGAGCGGCTGGCGGAGAACCTGGCGCTCTTCGACTTCGAGCTGTCCGACGAAGAGATGAAGCGGATCGCGTCGCTCAACCGCAACCAGCGTTTCAACGACCCCGGAGTCTTCGGCGAGGAAGCGTTCGGAACGTTCTTTCCGATTTATGAGTGAAGGAGTCGGCGGATACGCAAGGTCCTGGCGAGCGGGGGACGTGAGTCCCCCGAGGCCGAATCGAACGAGAGCCGCCAGCGACCTCGGGGGATTTACATCCCCCGCTCGCCCCGGAATCCGAGAGCGACCGCACAGCGCCGAACCTTCATGACTGGCGACCGCATTCCAGCCAGACCAGAATGACGGGGCGCACGATCTCGCTTCCCGCTCTTCGGAACTTCTCGCGATGCGATTTCTCCATCTTCGTCCTTTCTTCGCGATCGCCGCGTTGACGCTGCTCGCTGCCGTTTCGCTCCGGGCCGACGAGCCGCAGCGAACGTTCTACGGCGCCGATTCGTCGAAGGGCATTCTCGCGAAGGTCGAGAACGGCGAGATCGTCTGGAAGACCAAGATCGGGCCCCTGCACGATCTGCACGTGCTGCCCAGCGGCAACCTGCTGTTCCAGACCGACTGGCAGCATGTCGTGGAGATGGAGCCCGAGACGCAGAAGATCGTCTGGTCGTACGACGCTACGAAGCATGCGGAGGGAAAGCCGGTCGAGGTACATGCCTTTCAGCGACGAGCTGACGGTTCGACGATGGTCGCCGAGTCGGGCACCACCCGCATCGTCGAGGTGGCGCAGGACGGTTCTATCCTGAAGCAGGTTCCGCTGAAGGTTCGCCAGACGAACGCCCACTCCGATACGCGGCTGGTCCGCGCGCTCGAGAACGGGAACTATCTCGTCTGCCATGAACGGGACGGGCTGGTTCGCGAGTATTCGCCGGAAGGGAAGACCGTCTGGGAGTTCGAGGTGCCGTTGTTCGATCGTCAGCCGGCGCCGGGTCACGGACCGGAAGCGTACGGCAACCAGGCCTTCTCCGCGGTCCGATTGCCCAGCGGCAACACGCTGATCGGGACCGGCAACGGCCACGGCATCCTGGAGGTGACGCCTGCGAAGGAGATCGTCTGGCAGGTCGGGCAGGACGACCTCGAAGGGGTGCGACTGGCCTGGGTCACCACCCTGCAGGTTCTACCCAGCGGCAATATCGTCGTGGGGAACTGCCACGCCGGGCCGGAGAATCCCCAGCTGGTGGAGATCGACCGGGAGAAGAACGTCGTCTGGAAGTACCGAAATTTCAAGGACTTCGGCGACTCGTTCACGAATTCGATCGTGGTCTCCGTGGACGGCGCGCCGCTTGCACCGGAGGAGTTGAAGCTGCGGTAACTGACCCCTCCTGAAGGATGCCCCTACCCGTGATCGAGAACGAACAAGCTCCGCTCTTCGACAAGCGGCGACCGGTCTACGGCAAGGACTACGACCGGGGCTGGATCGGGTTCAACCACTCCAGCAGTTGGATGAGCCAGGTGATCGGGAGCGTCGGCCATCGTCGGCAGGAGAGCCCGGTCGTGATCTCCCACGCGTTCATCGTGACGGGGGAAGATACCTGCGTCGAAGCGGCGTTCAAGAAGGGCGTGCTGGTCACGAGCCTGACGGAGCAGTACTTCAACATGACCTCCCGGTACGTCGTCTTTCGCAAGCCGCGGGGACTGACGCCGGAGCTGGCCGACCGGATCTGCGAGCTGGCAGAGTCGCAGGTCGGCACGCGATTCGACAACGGCGTGCTGGTCGCTCACGCACTGAACGACCACTTCGTCGGCTGGTTGATCAACAAGGTCACCGGCGACGCGGCCCGGGCGGCGTCCGACGCGCTCTTCAACCAGAAGGACGAGTGGATCTGCAGCGAGCTGACGGCATACGTCCTGAACCAGATCCCGGAATTCAAGAAAATCGGGACCCTGGACCAGCGTCCCGGAATGCTGACCCCCCAGGAGCTCTTCGAGAACGACGATCTCTTCGAGCCGATGCCCCAGCCGGACGGTAGCCTCAAAGGGGCGAGAGAGATGGAATACGTACCGGTCGTGGAGAAAGAACCGGATAACGCCGACAATTGAGCGAATAATGGAAGGACGACGCTTCGACCGCTCGCTCGCTCCCAGAACGTTTCTCTCCGTCCTTCGTGTTCCTGCTCATGCTCGAATGGTTCGCCGTCTCCGCTGAATCGCCTGACGTCTGGACGAGCGCCTTGCTGTCGCTTTGCGTCGGCGTCGCGCTCTCGGCGGCGTGCGGCTTTCGCGTCTTCATTCCGATGCTCTGCCTGAGCGTCGCGGCGAAGCTGGGGTGGGTCGGCTTCGACGAAGGCTTCGCCTGGATCGGAAGCTGGCCCGCGCTGATCGCGTTCGCCGTCGCCACTCTGCTGGAGACGGGGGCGTTCTACGTTCCCTGGCTCGATAACGCCTTGGACGCGGTCAAGGCGCCGGCGGCGATGCTGGCCGGGACGATCGCGACGGCAGGCTTCCTGACGGAGGTCGATCCGCTCCTGCAATGGTCGTGCGCCATCATCGCCGGCGCGGGCGCGGCCGGTCTGACCAGCCTGGGCATGGCGGGCGTTCGTGTCGTCTCCACCGCCGCGACAGGGGGCTTCGGCAACTTCCTGGTCGCGACGTTCGAGTGGGTGGCGTCGCTCGTCCTGGCGGCGATGGCGATCGTCGTCCCGGTCGCCGCGGCTCTCTTTACGCTCGTGGCGATCGTCTTCCTCGCACGGTACGCCTGGCGGTTTCTGTTCCGCCGGAAGCGACTCGCCCGGGAGGCTCTGCCGGAGCCGGACAAGCTCACCCTGCCGTCGGCCTGAGGCAGCAGACGGGGAATTTCTGATCCCGTCGCGGCGAGGGAAGGTTCGTGATCCGCCATTGATTGCGGAACGGTCGCCGCTCCCCTATCATGCCCTCCTCCCTATCGTGCGATAGACGAACGTCGATTCGCTGACGAGATGCGGAGCGCCTGGACGCCGCTGGCGCGTCTGCCGCGGAAGCCTGACGCCTGTTTTCCCCGCGGCAGGTTTCGGCTGCGTCGCGCGATCGACGGCTGCGTTTCCCCCACGAGTTGCGACCAAGGATGCGGCATGTCGGAGACGGAGTCGAATCAGGCGCTGACGCTGCGGAGCGGCGGATCGGTCCGGAGTCTAGCGAAGCAGGCGCTCGCGGCGGGAATCGTGCTTGCAGGAGGCGCGCCTGCGCTTGCCTATTCCCAGGAACGAACCGCCGAAGCGGGCTCTACCGCGGCTGATGCCTACGGCGGGCTCCCCGCGCCGGAAGGGCTCCTCTGGGCGCTCGGAGCCGTCGCAGCGATCGCGGCGCTCGTCCAGGCGTTCCTGTTCTATCGCAAGATGATGACCGCCGATCCGGGGACGCCCCGGATGGTCGAGATCGCCGAATACGTCCGGGTAGGCGCCGGCGCCTACCTGCGTCAGCAGTACCTCGTCGTCACCGGCTTCTTCATCGTCACGGCCATTCTGCTCGGCGTGGCGGCGGCTTACGGGGCGCAGTCGGTCTACATGCCGTTCGCGTTTCTGACGGGCGGGTTTTTCTCGGGTCTCGCCGGTTACTTCGGCATGAAGACGGCGACCCAGGCGAGCAGTCGCACGGCGGCGGGAGCGCAGGTCTCGCTCAACGCGGGCCTGCAGATCGCCTTCCGCTCCGGCGCGGTGATGGGTTTGGCGGTCGTCGGGCTGGGGCTGCTCTTCATCCTGATCTGGTACGGCGTACTGCGGTGGGGCTTCGACGAGTCGCCCTCGCGGATCGCCGTAACGATGGTCACCTTCGGCATGGGGGCCAGTCTGCAGGCGCTCTTCGCCCGCGTCGGCGGGGGCATTTTCACCAAGGCGGCGGACGTCGGCGCCGATCTGGTCGGCAAAGTCGAAGCGGGCATCCCCGAAGACGATCCCCGCAATCCGGCCACGATCGCCGACAACGTCGGGGATAACGTCGGCGACGTCGCCGGCATGGGCGCCGACCTGTACGAGTCGTACTGCGGCTCGATCCTGGCCGCCGCGTCGCTCGGCGCCGCCGCGTTCGTGCAACTCGGCCACGGGGGGGACTCTCGCCTGCAACTGGGGGCGATCTTTCTTCCCATCGTGATCGCCGCCTTCGGCATCGTCGTCTCCATCGCCGGCATCTATCTGGTTTCGACCACGGAAGACGCGACGCAGAAGGACCTGCTGCGGGCGCTGCAAAAGGGAATTCTGTCCGCCACGGTCGGGATGTCGCTGGCGACGTTCGCGATCGTCTGGTGGCTGCTGCCCGGGTTCCTGGGCGTCGCCGTCGCGGTGGTGGTCGGGCTGCTCGCGGGATGGGCGATCGGCCAGTGGACCGAATACGCGACGAGCGCCGAGTACGGCCCCACGCAGCGGCTGGCCGCAGAGGCGCAAACGGGTCCGGCGACGATCCTCATCGGCGGCATCGCCGACGGCATGAAGAGCGTCTGGGCGCCGGTCCTCATCATCTGCATCGCGACGATCGCCGCGTTCGTCGCCGCCACGAACGGTCGCTACGACGAGATCGAATCGTTCACGCTCGGCCTGTACGGCGTCGCCGTCGCCGCCGTCGGCATGCTCAGCACGCTGGGAATCACGCTGGCGACCGACGCGTACGGTCCGATCGCCGACAACGCGGGCGGCAACGCCGAGATGGCCGAACTGGAACCGTACGTTCGCGAGCGCACCGACGCCCTCGACAGCCTGGGCAACACGACCGCCGCGACGGGGAAGGGTTTCGCCATCGGGTCGGCCGCGCTCACGGCGCTGGCGCTCCTCGCCGCGTACGCGGAAGAGATCCGCATCGGCTTCGAGCGCTGGGCCGACGATCCGGCGCTGCTCGCCGAGGCCGAGCCCGGCTTCTACAAGGTCTCGCCCCACCTGGTGGTCGAGAAGCTCGCGCAGGGGCAGGGGGGTTCGGCCGACGACATCGGACGCGCCTGGCTGATCATGCCCGAAGACGGCAGGCGGGCGCAGTGGAAGAGCGTCCCGCTCGCGACCGACGGCGCCGCGACGCGGTTGAACGTCCGGACCGCGGGCGACGAAGCGGTCGTCGATCTGGCGGCTGCCGGAGCGCCCGCTTCGACCCTTCTTTCCGATCCGTCCCGGGTCGCGTTCGTGCCGGCGAACCGGGCGACGCTGCCCGACTACGCCCGGTACTACGAAGCCACGCTGCTCAATCCGCGGACGCTGGTGGGACTGCTCATCGGATGCATGACGACGTTCGTCTTCTGCGCGATGACCATGAAGGCGGTCGGCCGCGCGGCCGAGGAGATGGTCGAGGAGGTTCGCCGGCAGTTCAACCAGGATCCGGGCATTCTGCAGGGGACGTCGCTTCCCGATTACGCGGCGCCGGTCCGGATCAGCACGGTCTCCGCGCAGCGGGAGATGATCCTGCCCTCGGCGTTGAGCATCGTCATCCCGATCGCGACCGGTCTGGCGCTCGGCGTCGGCGGCACGATGGGCCTGCTGGCCGGGGCGCTCGCCAGCGGCTTCAGCGTCGCCATCTTCATGGCCAACGCGGGCGGTTCCTGGGACAACGCGAAGAAGTACATCGAACAGGGCGCGTTCGGCGGCAAGGGCTCCCCCGCTCACAAGGCCGCCGTCGTCGGCGATACGGTCGGCGACCCCTTCAAGGACACGTCGGGCCCCTCGCTGAACATCCTCATCAAGCTGATGAGCATGGTCAGCCTGACCGTCGCCGCGCTGATCGTCCGCTATTCGCTGCAGGCGATGGGGTGGTTTTAAGAAATCGCTTGCCGATTCACTCGCCGTCGGATGTCCGGCGCGATCGCTTGGGCAACCTCGATTTGAGCAGGCTCGGGAAACTTGCGGTCACCCGACCGGCGTCGATCGTCGCCAGTCCGCGATCGGCCAGAGCCTTCGCGTCACGCTTGACGGTTTGAAGCGACTTTCCGCCGTACGCGACTTCCAAAGCAGGCGACATCGTCGTAATTCGACTGATGTCTACTCCCTTCGACCGACCATAGAGAGCGAGCGCCAAGTCGCGTTGCCGACGCGACGTCTTGGTCTGATGGTCTCCGAACGAGTCGTAGACGTGTTCTCGCCAAACGGCGCGCCTTTGAAACCGGTTGATTTTGGCGATCTGGCTCTTCAGGCCATCGACCAGTCCTTGGACGGCATATTCGACGAACTGATAGGGGTTCCGCGTCCGACTGGCGACGTCCAGCCGGCGATAGTATTCATCGCGAGTCAGGTTGTAGTGGTTGCTCAACAAATGGGCGCAGGGCATCGGCACGCCTGCGTCGAAGAGAATCTTCAACTCGAGCAAGCGAGCCGTTCGCCCGTTGCCGTCGCCGAACGGGTGAATCCAGACGAAGTAAAGGTGTGCGAGAATAGCGCGGATGATCGCGACCGACATGCGATCGGACGACAGGTCGTTCCAAATCGGATGCTCGATCCACTCGCACAACTTCTCTAACGCCGGGCCGCGTTCGCGTACGCTGACGCCTCGATAGCGACCGACGACCACCTCGTAACTCGCGAACTCGCCCGGGACGACGCCTTCGTCGACCGGCAATCCCGAAATAGCCGTTCGGTTGAGCCCCTTCAGCGTCTCGATCGACAACCGAGCGGGCGGAGCCTGAAGACTCTCCGCGACGATCGCCGTCGAAGCGTCGATGATGTTCTGGATGGCCTTCTTCTGGTACGCACGCGACGAAGGGATCGTGTCCGTACCGCGTACGATCCGCTTCGCATCGCTTTCGCTGAGGGTGTTTCCCTCGATCGCCGTCGTGGCGAGAGCTCCTTTCGCCAGGTAGATCCCCAGAAACCTTCGGTGCAGATCCGGAGGAAGCAGCGTCTCGCCGACATGCACGCACTTCGACGCCGCGGCGCCGATCGCGAATAGCGCCGTAGGGCTCGCTCGACGGAAATCGAATTGAAAATCGATCCAGGGATGAGTGGCGAAAAAGTCGTACTTTTGATCGTCCAAACCAGGTCTTTTTATGACAGAGCGCCGGCAGAATCAAAAAAGGCTTCGATTTTGATCTGATTCTTGATCACAGATCCCCGTCGATTATCGCTTCTCGATTCAAGCAAGGCAAGTTGCAATTCAATCGCTCTCGCTCTCCGGCAGCTTCGACCGCAGCGCTTCGATCTTCTGGCTCAGATCCGCAGGCGGATTCGTCCAGGCGGTCTCGCGGAGCTTCTTGATCGTCTGGCGGAGCTCGTTCCAGCGCTCCTGCCGGATCAGGACTTCGCCTTCGCCGAGCCAGCCGGCGGGATCGAACGTTCGCAGTTCCTGAGCGCGGACGTACTGCCGACGAGCCGCGTCCAGGTCGCCCCGTTCCAGCCGCCAGCCGGCGAGCGCCAGGTGGCTGCCGCCTTCCGTGGGATCGAGTTCGACGGTCGTCGTCACCGCCCGTTCGATCATCGGATCGCCCGCATCCATGGTCCGGGCGAACTGCAGGTACAGGTCGTACTCCCGCGGCGAGTTTCGCAGGCGATCGATCCAGGCCTGACGAAGCCCCTTCGGATCTTTCGCCGCGGCGTAGGCCTCGGTTCGCAACTTGTCGAGTTCCGGATCGATGCCGCCCAGCTCCGCGGCGAGTTCCAGTTGCTGCGCGGCTTCCGCCGGCTTCCCTTCTTCCAGCAGCACGCGGCCCAGTTCCTTCCTAAGAAGCTGACTGTCCTTGCCAGACTGCTCGACCTCGGCGTTCCAGTCGGCGAGGAACTTCTCCCGGTCGGGCATCCTGCGGAGGACGTCCCGCAGCCGGTCGATCGGGTACCAGCGCTCGTTCATCCCCTCGGGCCAGACGACCACGGAGCTGGCCGCGGCGTCGAACGCCTTGCGTCCTTCTCCGAGCTGGAGGTAGCCCTGCGCGAGCGACTCGAAGTAGCTCGAGAACTGATGATCGCCCGACGCGACGGACTTGACGTTCAGTTCCCGCATCCGGATCGCCTCCTCGATCATCGGCACGCCTTCCTTCGCCCGGTCGACCTGGATGCCCGTCTGGCCGATCAGGTAAAGGTTCCCTTCGTCCCGGAGATCGTGCTTCTCCAGGTAAGCGAGCGCCTCGTCGAACTCGCGGTTCCAGTCGTCCTTACGGTCCGCGTTCCAGTAGGCCAGGATCAGCTCCCGGCGGTACTGCATGTTCGAGGGGACGCGTTCGATCAGCGCGAGGAGGTACGGAATGGCCTCGGGCTCTCGCTTATCGGTCCGCAGGTAGCTGACGATGTGCTCCGCCACCTGCGTATCGGTCATGCCGTTCCGCCAGGCCTTCTCCAATACGACGACGGCGTCCTTCGTCATCGCCAGATCATTGTGCAGGAACTGCGCGACGAACAGCAGCGCGTCGAGCGAATCGGGCGTCTCGGCCAGAACCTCCAGCGCGGCGCCCTTGAAGCGATCCTTCTTCGCGACCCAGAACAGGCCGACTTCGTTCTCGTAGTTCCTCGACCAGCCCGCCCGACGCGAAGACTGGCGCCAGCGCATCTCGCGCTGGATCTCCTGAGTCATGAACCGCGCGGTCGGCTCTTCGAGTTCGCCGAGTTTCTCCGTCGGCGACTTGTCGATCGTCAGTCGCAGGTAGGCGATCGTGTCGTTGAAGTTGCGGTTGCGGTGGTCGATCTCCCACGCCAGCACAGGGGGGTAATCCTCCAGCCGATCCAGCAGGAACGCCAGTCGGCGCTTCGGCGAGAAGACATGCTCCAGCAGCGAGCCGTAACGGTTGATCACGCTCGCGAACGCCTCCGGGAGATCTTCGATCGCGTCGTTCAGCCGGTTCGTCACGAACCGGTCGACGTCCTCGCGAACGCCGGGAATGCCCTTGTCGAAGGCGACGGTGAAGACGTCGGCCAGGAAGTTCAGACGCGATTCGCGATCCTTCGGCTCGGCCTGCTTCTCCCGCGCGATCGCCGCGTCGCGGAGCGCGATGTAGAGATCCTTTCCGCCGCCGACGGAGACTTCCTGCCGGTGATACATCGCGGTTCGCCAGAGCGTGAGCAACCTGGTTTCGTACCAGTCGTCGCCCAGGCTCTTTCGAGAAACCGCTTCCACCCCCGCGAGCAGCCGTTCGCTTTCGCGATAGCGCGAATCGAATTCCAGCATCGACATCCGCTGCGCGAGGAGTTCCTGCAGCGCGGAAGGAAAGGCGTCGGGATGAGCGTTCCGGAAGTCGTCGAACGCCGCCTGGCCGATCAGGTAGGCCTGCTCTCGCGGGTTCCGCTGGAGCGGGAGGGCGAGCCCGTCTTCCGGGATCGCGAGCAACGCCTGCATCCGGAGCGCGGCGATCCGCAGGCGGTCTTCGCTGGTCTGGCCGACGACGCGTTCGATCCGCTCCATCTGGACCATAATCTCGGTCCGCAACTCCGGTCCCAGCGTGGCGTAGTCGAAGATCGAACGCAGGAACGTCGCCGCGGCGACCGCCTCGTCGGCGCCGTAAGGCCGGTCGCTCGCACGACGGAGCGCGGCGAGCGCCTTCTCGGCGTGCGGCCCGGGCTGGTTCAGCACGTTCGCGGCCCGCATCTCGACCGTCGCGAGCAGCAGGTTCAGCAGCCGGCGATCGGTCGCGCTCTGCGGATCGTCGCCCTGACTTGCCTTGAGAAGTTCGTCGATCACCTGCCGCATCTGGTCGAGCGTCGCCTCTTCATGCACGTTCGGCAGGAGCTGCGTCGCGACGGTATGCGTGAAGGCGTAGGCGACGCCGGCGGTACGTCCGACGACCTGGCGCGGGAGACTGGCGAGCAGGCGGAAGTCCTTGCTCCCGAGGTAAATGTCACGCACCGTGCCGACATAGTTCTCCGGGTTCGACGACTTCTGAAACAGCGCGTCGATCTGGCGAAGCGTCTCTTCGTCCAGCGTCTCGGGATGGTCCTGGCTGCTCCACTCGTAAGCCGTCTGCTGCAGCATTCGCGAGAGCTGGTACTCGTCGGTCAGGTCCCAGGCCTCGCGGCGAATGGCCTTCCACGCCGCTTCGTCCCCCTGGGCCAGCTTCCAGTCGGCCAGCAGCAGCAGGTCGCCCGCGTCGAGCGTCCGATCCGCCTTCAGTCCCTCGAACAGCCGGATCGCTTCGTCGAGTTTCGTCCCATCTCCCGGCTGGCTCTGCTCGGCGAGAAACATCGCCAGCTCCCGGCGCCAGGGGACGGTCAGCTCGCGTTCTTCGTCGGCCTCGCCGTCGCCCGCCTTGCCTGCGACCAGCGTGCTCCACTTTCTCAGCAGGGCTTCGATCCTCTGCTTATCTTCGCGAGCGAGCAGGAACTGGTAGAGCATCTGCCGCCAGGCGAGCGACGCCCGAGGCGCGTCGGTCGTGGCCTCCAGCCAGCCCCGCACGAAGTCGACCAGTTCCGCGTCGGCCTTGGGCTTCGTCGCGAACCAGGCGAGCATCGAGATCGCCCGTCCGATGAGGACGCTCTTGAGCAGACGATCGGTCGCGGCGGCTTCGTCGGCGAGAGCCTTCTCCGCGTTCGCTTCGGCCGCGGCGTCGGCGGGCGCTTCATTCTCCGCGGGCCCTTCTTCGTCATTCGCTTCGCCGACGACTTCGGGTCCCGGCTGGGCGCCGACGATCTCGCGCAGCGCCTCGACGATCGCGTTATGATCGCGGTCGAGCTTCGCCAGCAGCGACCAGCCGAACAGATCGACCCAGGGGCGCAGAACTTCCGGCGCTTCGTCGCGGAAGTCGGTCAGCAGGGCGACCGCCTTGTCGACCGCGGCGGCGTGCGCTTCCTTCAGGGCCTTCGTATGCTCGGCCCGGTTCTGCGGTTCTTTCTCGGCGAGCCGCTGAATCGTTTCGCGCTGCGGTGCGAAGAACTTCTCGACCAGGATCGGCGGGACCGATTCGAGCTTCGCGAGCTGGGCCAGCTTCCGCTGCGAGGGCGACAGATCCTCTCCCATCTTCGCGATCTCGCGCAGCGCCGCGGGGAGCGTCTCTTCGACCTGATCGGCAGGCGGATCGAGCAGCAGATCGACCAGCCGTTCCTGGAACGTATCGCGAAGGGCGCCTTCCTCGGCGACGATCTTCCGCGCGTACTCGACCCGATCCTGCCACGTAAACGGCAAGTAGGAATAGAGATCCCACAGCAGCCCGGTCAGTTCGTCCTTCCGATCGCCGTTCGCCAGACGCTCCTGTTCGAGGTACGTCGCGAGGTCGCGATGGAACGCGAAGAGCTCCTCGCTGCCGTCGTGCTGCAGATGGTTGCGGAGGATCCGCAGCTCGTCGAGCGTGACCTCGCGGTAAGTCGCGCGGAGCGTCTTCAGGATCTCTTTCCGCAGCTCGGTCCCTTGCTCCATGCCGCCCAGCGCGCTGTAGGAGAAGAGCGTCGTCGCCAGCTCCCAGCGCTCCGGAAACGCCAGGAGCTTCTTCCCGATTTCGAGCAGGTCGCGAGCCATCGGCACGGTCAGGGCGTGCCGCGAGATCTGATGGACGTAGCCCAGGCGATACCGCAGCGCGGCCCGGGCCTGACTCGCCTCCTGGTCAGTCAGCTTGCCTTCCTTCAGCGCCCGGTCGAGCCACTTCGCGACCAGTTCTTCGGCCTGGTCCTGTTCCTGGATCGCGAGGAGCGCCCAGAGCAGTCGGGAGTAAGCGCCATCGTCGGTCGTATCGCGCTTCGTCCACTCGCGGAGGAAGTCGACCAGCTCCTGGTACCGGCGATCCTGTTCCAGAATCTCCGCGATCGTCGAGCGGAAGCTGTCCCGTTCGCCGTCGTCGTACGGCTTCTGTTCGTCGAGCAGTTCGCGGAGCAGCGTCAGCGCCTCTTCGGAGCGGTTCTGGTTTCGCAGGCGCCGGGCGTACTGAAGCTGTTCGCTGACGCTCCAGGGCATGGCCTGCGAACGGACGCGCATCAGCTCCGTCGCCTCAGCCGTGCGGCCCAGGTTATCGAGGGCGTATATGCGAAGCTGCATCCACGCCAGCGTGCCGTACTCGGGCAGCGGCTGCCGGTCGTACAGCGGCTTGAGCGCGTCGAGCATCTCCAGCCACCGCGCCGTCGTCACGGCGCCGGAGAAGTAGTCGCGCCAGATGCCGAGTCGCGGATACTCGTCGGCCCGGAACTCCTCTCCGTCGGCTTTCGCCTCCGCCGCAAGTTCGTTCAGCTTCGCGGTCGCCGTCGCGAGGGCCTTCTCTCCCCGACGGGCCAGCCGATCGAAGTGGAACTGAATTTCATCGATCGCGATCTTCTTCTCGCCTGCGATTTCGCGAATCCGGACAAGCGCCTGTTCCGCGGCGTCCCAGCCCTGACGCCCGACCTCGGTCGTGAAGATGACCCACGCCTCTTCGAGACTTGCGCCGCCCGCCTGCAGGCGCGCCTTCGCGATCAGGAAGGAGGGAAGGTCGACCGCCAGCCAGAGCGTCCCGTCCCAGAACGAGGTCGCGTCCGCGAAGGCGGCGTCATAAGCCTCGGGCGCGAGCGCCTCCAGCGACTGCACGGTCTCCGAGTCGACGCGACCCTCGCCGTCGAACGACGTCTTCTTCTGCGGCAGGGTCAACCCGCCCGCCTGCACGAAGTCGTCATAGCGGATCTCGTTCCACTTCTTCGGCTGCCCCTGCCCGTCGAGCTGGTCGCTCCGGGAGGTCTCGACGCGCGTGACGACGTTCTTCGAAAGGTCGATCGTCAGGTTCGTCTTCCAGACTCCGGAGACGAGTTCCAGCACGGCGGTCTCGCCATCGTCGGAGAGCACGCGAACGTCGTACGAGCCGTGCGTGCGATAGAGCGGCTGTTCGATGCCATGACCGAAGCCGTCGATCGAGGGGAGAGCTTCGCTCTTCGCGGCGTCGCGCACGCGGCCCGTGCCGCGATGAGGATAGGCCGCACGACGCTGGCCGTCGGAGACGGTCTCGACCGTTTCGAAGACGGTCGGGGACGTCGATCGCACGAGCCAGCGTCCTTCGGCGACGAGCGCCTCGGTCGCGTTCTTGCCCGTGACGCGGTTCCAACGGGCTTCGTAGGAAGTCGTTTCCGAGCGGAGGGCGAGCCGCGCGTCCGGCGCCAGATCGTCGGTCTGCACCAGGCGATCGGCCAGTCGAATCGCCTCGGGCGTCCAGTTCGCAGGCAGCGGCAGTTCCGCCGCCCGTTCCTTCGGCGCCGCGTGCAGGGGCGGGAAGAGGTCGGGGAAGGCTTCGACGGTCGGGGCGTAGCCATACGACCGACCGACCGGGAGGAACGCCAGCGACTGTCCCGGCTTTTGCGGCGCCAGATCCGACAGGGAGAAAAAGTTGGTCGTGCCCAGGCTTCGGACCTGCTGTCGCTTCGCATCGTTGGTCAGAACCATGCGCTTGCCGAAGCGACCGTTACTGATCGAACCCCCGTAAGGGCCGCCGCCAGGGGCGTCCGCACGTCCGTCGACGTACCCGTACTCGCTCTCCGCCAGGTCGAGGCCGAACGACGCTCTGCGGTCCCACACGCCGCGAGATTCCTCGGCCTTCAGCCCGCCGTCGGGCTGATTCCCGAAGTCGGAGAGGTAGTCGTCCGCCGGCTGCGGATCGTAGACGGCCATGTCGAAGTCGGAGTCGAACGCCGTCCCATCCGTCAACTGCAACAGGGCGGGCAGCTCCTTGGCGATCGATTCCCGATAGGTCAGGGCGCCGAGCTTCGTCTTCTGCCCCACCTCGAGCTGGTCGTACAACTGCCGCGACACGCCGAACAGTTCGTTCATCGAGCCGCCGCGAGCGGCGCCGCTCCAGCGACCCGCGACCGTCTCGCCCAGCATCGCCTCCTCCTGGAAATACCAGTGCGACCCGGCGCCGGAGGCGGAGACCGACGAGAGAACCGTGAGACTGCGCCGGTTCAATTGATCGAACCGCTGCTGTATCGGCGCGAACAGGGGCTGATCGCCGCGGCCCCGGCTGGCGATCGCGGCGAGCGCCTGCAGCCGCAGACCCTGCCGGTAGCGGGCCGTCTGGGCGAGCAGCTTCTGCCGCTGTTCGATCTTGGCCTTCTCTTCGGCGGAGGCGAAGAACCGTTCGCCGTCTCGCATCGCGACCTGGCGCTTCACGCCGAAGCGTTCGCGATCGGCGTCGCTCTCCAGCACCAGCAGCGACGTGTAGGGCGTAATCAGGCGGAACTCTTCCGAAAGGCCGATGATCTCCGCCTTCGCCTGGCCGTCGACGCTCTGCGACAGCAGGTGATCGATGCGCGCCTTGCCCCACAGCCGCGGGATGAAGGAGCTGTCCTCCTCCTCGCCTGACGCTTCGCCTGCCTTCGCGTCGTCCGGATCCGTCGTCTTCACGGGAACGGAGGTCGAGGCGGGCAGCTGAATCTGCGCGACGTACTTCACCGGTTCGCCTCGCAACTTGCCGGTCACGATCGCCCGTCCCGTAATCGGTTTCTCTTCCGGCATAAAACGACCGACGACGATCTGCTGCATCCCCTCGGGCAGGCGGAGCAGTTCCTCGGGATAGACCGCCGCGGTGCGGATGCCTTCGAACGCGAGCTTGATATCCGTCAGACCGGGCGAAGCGATCTGGGCCAGCCATTCCTGCACGACGAGGGCCGAGTCGTCGTCCGTGTTCAGCAGGCGGTACGTTCCGCCGCCGATCTGCGACAGCCGCTTGAGCATCCGGGCCTCGTACGTCGAGCCGAGCGCCATGGCGTGGAACGTGCCGAGCGCGCGTTCCTTCGCGATGCGGTCGATCTCGGCGAGCGCGGGTTCCGGCGTCGCGTCGCCGACGGTCACGATGCCGTCGCCCAGGTACAGGACGTGCGTGTTCTCGTCGCACTGCGGCGCCACGGTCGCGACCGCCTTCGCCAGATCGGTCCAGCCGAACGACAGCCGGGAATCGAGCCGCGCGATCGCCTGATTCCGCGCTTCCTCGCTCGGCGGCTGCCAGTCGCCGTCAATGAGGGTATCGACATCAGTCGTCGCCAGCAGGAACTGATCCTGCGAGCCGAGCGCGGCGAGCGTCGCCTGCACGAGTTCCTTCTGCCGGCTGCGCGACGCGTCGTCCATCGAGGCCGACGTATCGCAGAGCAGCAGGATCTTCAGCGGCGGTCCGTCCTGCAGCACGGCCCGCTTCCACGCGCCTTCCGTGGGCGGAGTCAGTTGCAGCAGGAAGTACCCGTCGGTCCCGCGCTGGTGCGGGATGAAGACGACCTCGGGTCGCATGCCCGACGTCTCGAAGACCATCTCGAAGTCCGACTGCGGCACGTACTCCCGCGCGGTGAACTCCGCCTGCGCGGTCGTCGCGTTCTGGTCCAGGCGGATCGCGTGCGTGGGCGAGTGGATGTTCGCCAGCGGAATGGCCGACTGCACGTCGACATGGATCGTCAGTTCGTCGAGCGGGTTGCGGCGGAGCAGGTCGCTCATCAGGGCGTAGCGGTAACGGTACGCGCCCGACCGCATCGGCAGGACCTGCGTGTACTCGATGCGAATCTTCTTCGACGCGTTCGCCTCGATGGGGAAGACGCGGGCCTGGAAGACGTTGCCCGCGGTCCATTCCAGCAGGCCCGGATCGCGTTTCTCGTGCAGGATCGTTTCGTAGATCTGCCTCGCCCGCTGCTTCTCGACGATGTCGGCGTCGACCCGTTCGTTGCCCACCCACATCGCGAAGCCGCTGATCGAGGCGTCGGCAGGCAGGGGGAAGGTGAAGACGCCTTCCAGCCGCTCGTTCGTCTCGTTAACGAACGTCTCCTCGATCACCGTCCGCGCGATCTGATCGCGGATGGTGACCTTCACGCGATGCTCGCCGATGGTGAGCGGCACGTTGCGTCCGTCGACCTCGACCAGCAGCGAGCCGAGGGAGTTGCCGACCGACGTCGTTTCGAGTCCGACGAGCCATTTCGGCGACGCGTCGAGCTGCGCGAGCGTGTCCTGCGCACGGACCTGCAGAAAGAGCTTGCCCGCCTTCTGCAGCTCGAACGAACCCTCCTTCGGCCCGACGGCGACGAGGGGTTCATCGAGATCGTCGACCGCCTCCAAGACGACGTCGCCGTCATGGACGCGAATGCGGTTCTCGTCGAGGAATTCGACCAGCGCCCCCGGGCCGAGCGTCACCCGGGCGCCGCCGTTCATCCGCACGACCGCCGCATGAGCGCCCCGCAGTTCCGCACGCAGCCAGTCGCTGGGGAAGAGCCGCGTCTCCCGCCCGACCGGCGTCCAGCGCCGCTGATCGAGCGGACGGAGCGTCACCACGCCGTACGCTTCCAGGATCGTGGCGACGCCGCCGTCGCCGCGAAGATCCGTCTGCGCCGCGAAGGCGTTCACGGGCGGCGCCTGATTGACCGCGACCAGGTGGAACTCGCGCAGCGGCACGGCTCGTTCGTTCTCCTGCCCGAACGGATAGAAGAGGAGGCTCTTCAGTTCCTTCGACGCGATGCCGGCGTAGGCGACCATCTGCAGATCGCCCTCGGGTCGCGCGATCCGCATCTCGTAGCGATAGCAGGCTTCGTCGTCGTAGGTGACCGCCGCCTCGGGCTGCAGGTTCTCGATCGCCTGCCGGTCGACGTCGGCCAGTTCCAGCGCCGCGAACAGATCGAGTTCCTGCGTGGAAGCGTCGAAGTAGGGCGACGTCGATTCGTCGACCGTCGACTGGGTCTCGTCGACTCGCCACAGGCGACTGCCGCGGACGATGTCGTAGCGGGTCGGCGACCACTCCTTGCGCATCTGGCCCGGCGCCTCGACCCACAGCCTTCCTTCGCCCTCCTGCTCGCGGAACTCCAGCGTGAGGGAGTTCGCCTGGCGCAGGCGATCGAAGGCGTCGCCCAGAGGAAAGCCCTGCGCCGGTTGCGGCTGCATCATCCAGCCGACGACGGCGACGGAAGCGACAGCCGCGGCGAGCGCCAGCGTGCGAAAGATCCAGGTCATGGGACGAGCGCCCGAAGAAGAGGTTCCGCGGCCGGCAGAGCCGACGACGAGCGGTTCGGAAGAGCGTTTCAGCGGGTCAGCGGACGGAGCGGCGAGGAACGCTTCGCGCGCAGCCTGTCCGATCCGATCGAGTCGATCGGCGTTCGGCGCGACGACGTCCTCCCGCGCAGCGTTCAGCCACGGCAGCAGGTCGTCATCCGGTTCATGCGGCGTATCGTTCATCGCGATCAAGTCAGAGCGTTTAGCTGGTTAGCAAAGCGCGAGTGGTCAGGTCTGGCTCTTCTCGGGCGGCGCTGGCTCTGCCAGTGTCGAAGCGGGAGAGAGTCGCCCATGACGGCGAAGCGAAATCGGATGTCCCACTGGCAGAGCCAGTGCCACCCGAAGGAGCGTATGGCCATAAACGTCATGTGCAGGTAACGGTCGGTCAGTCAGTCAGGCTTGCGGCGTTCGGTTGCGGACGCGACCGGCGTCTCCGCGGGTTCGGCGGGAGGAGGTCGTTCTCCCCGATCCGTCACGGGGCGATCATTCACGGGGTTCTTGAATTCATCCGGCAGGACGCGGCGAAGCGCCTGTCTCAAGGCGTCCCGCGCCCGGGCGAGCCGCGAACTGATGGCGACGGCGCTTTCGCCCCGCGCTGCGGCCAGATCGTCGAGCGTCGCATCGTCGAAGTACTTGCCTGCGAGCAACTCCGCGTAGTCGCCCGGCAGGCAGGCGAGCGCTTCGCGAACCGCGCCCGCCCGCTCCTTCGCGGAGAGGCGCCGTTCGGGTTCGCTGAGCGCTGCCGAGCCTTCGCCCGTCGCGCCGTTTCCCGCACTGCTCGCGTGACCATCGAGCGCCCCGGCGTCCAACGATCGGGCGAAGCTTTCGTGCAGCCGACGGTTTCGGTAGGTCTTCCGCCAGGAATCGGCGATCCGCCGACTGGCGATGCCGAGGATCCAGCCGGCTGCCGTCCCTTTCGCGGCGTCGAACGATCGGGCGCTCCGGGCCGCTTCGAGGAACGTCTCCTGCACGAGATCAGCGACCGTCTCTTCGCCGGCGCCGGTCGCGTTCGCGACATAGCGCCAGACGCGCTCCCTGTACCGGCGGTACAGCGAGTCCCACGCGTCCGCGTCTCCTTCCCGGAGCCGCAGCATCGTCGAGACGTCGTCGGGCTCGTTCAAAAGATTTCCTCGTCCCCGTGCGTCGTCTATCTGTTCGCGGCGACCGCTGGGCGTCCGTCGCGGAAAGAGCGGAAGTTCGACGAGTTTTCAGGAGAAAAGTTCCGCGGGAGAGCGTTTACAGGCGACATGCAACCTTCTGAGCGGAGGGCGTCAGCCCTCCGAGTCTTCGACGTTGACGGATCGATCGCGCCACGAACTCGGAGGGCTCACGCCCTCCGCTCAGGAAATCGAACGCGATAGAATCGTCGCGCTTCCGCGAAACTTCTCCCCTCCGCTCGACCCCGCCATGTCCGCCTCCGACGCCGCGCTCGTTCTCGACTGCATCCAGGGCTTCCGACGCTCCAAGGTCATGTTCGCCGCGGTGGAACTGGGCGTGTTCGACGCGCTGGCGGAGGGTCCGCAGTCGCTGGCCTCGCTCGCCGGGCGGCTGGCGTGCAGCGAGGACGGATTAGAGCGCCTGCTCGACGCCTGCGTCGGCATCGGCTTTCTCCGCCGGCAGGGCGACGACTACGCCAACGCGGACGTCGCGACGAAGTATCTCACCTCGACGAGCCCCGATCGGATGACGGGGTATCTGAAGTATTCGAACGACGCGGGGTGGAAGCTGTGGGGCGACCTGGAGGGAGCCGTCCGCGAGGGGTCGCATCGCTGGACGGCGGTCTACGGCTGGGAGGGGCCGATCTTCTCGCACTTCTTCCGCGACGAGCCTGCGAAGCGCGAGTTCCTGATGGGGATGCACGGCTTCGGCCTGATCAGTTCGCCCGCCGTCGTCGCGGCCGTCGATCTCACTCCTTATAAGACCTTCGTCGACCTGGGCGGAGCGACGGGCCATCTGGCCATCGCCGCCTGCGAGCGGTACGGCCATCTTCGCGGCGTGGTCTTCGATCTGCCCGAAGCGGTCGGACTGGCCCGCGAGATGACGGGCGCTTCCCCGGTCGCCGATCGCCTTCAAGTCATCGCGGGAGACTTCTTCGTCGATCCGCTGCCGCCGGGCGACCTCTACGCACTGGGGCGGATCGTGCATGACTGGAGCGTGCCGAAGATCGTGGCGCTGCTGACGCGGATCTTCGACGCCTTGCCGCCCGGCGGGGCGCTGCTGATCGTGGAGAAGGTTCTGGCCGACGACAAGTCCGGCCCGCCCTGGGCCCAGATGCAGAACCTCAACATGC
Source organism: Lignipirellula cremea (assembly GCF_056501455.1). NCBI lineage: Bacteria > Pseudomonadati > Planctomycetota > Planctomycetia > Pirellulales > Pirellulaceae > Lignipirellula > Lignipirellula cremea. The sequence continues at coordinate 47,853 of NZ_CM151415.1, read as the reverse complement.
TCACCTGCACCGAAGGCAAGGAGCGGACCTTCGCCGAGTACGACGAACTCCTCCGTTCCGTCGGCTTCGTCGACGCCCGCCTCTACCGCACCGAATCGCCTGCGGACGGCGTGCTGGCGGTCAAGCCCGTTTAGTCGATCGATTAGCGGCAGGGCGGCGTCGCCGCAGCGCCTTGAGCGCGAATCGATCGAATCGGACGGCAAACTGCATGCTCGATGCCGGCATGGATTGATTGCCTCGATACTCCTTCTCCGAAGCGCGGGCTCGCATGTCCTCGAACGATCCGACGTCCGAACGCGAGCCGGTCGCACCGGGACAGCGAATCGCCGCGGCGCAGGATCTCGTCCTGCCGAGTTACGACACCTGGCGCGGCGAAGGCGACCTGCTCCGTCTTCCGACCAGCGACGCCGACGAACCGTTGCGTTCGTTCTGTCGCGAGTTCGCCGGGCTTTCTGCGGAAAGCCGCGAAGCGCGAAGAAGCGCGCTCACGACGGACAGCCTCTACGCCCTGTTCACTTTCGCTCATCGTTCCGCGGTCTTCGCGATTAGGGCAAACGACCGGCAGCGCTGGTTCGATGGCCTGCTTGCAGTCGCGGTGGTCGATATCGATCGCGTCGATATCCGCGAGTTCCTACCGGCGTTAAACGTGCTCGACTGCACGTCGATGCAGTCGAGCATTACCGACGCCGAGCGAACCGAGGCCTTCAAAGCCGCCGCGGACTTCGCCGTTCCCAAGGTCGCTGATCTCCTGCGACGGAAGGCGGCAGAGGCGCGTCCGGGCGAAGCGGAACTGCGGGAGCGCTGCTTGCTCTGGACCGTGCGGACGGTCTACGGCGTCGGTCTCGTAAATTGCGGCATCTTCGAATTTCGGCCGGTGATCGATCTCCTCGGAATCGCGATCGAAATCGGAGGTCTTCTCGAATCCGATCGGTATCTCGCCTGTAATTTCACCATCGCTGAAAGTTTTTCCGCGGGCTGGTTCGGAAAGGGCGACGTCGACGAATGCGCCGCGATTCTCGCTCGCCTGCACGGCGTTTCGCTCCTGGTGGGCCTCCTTCGTCCGGAGCCTGATTCGAGCCACGTCCAGATGCTAGACGCGTGGATCATTGAGACAGCGAACAGTGCAGACGCCGCTAAGCTGCTTCGCCTATCGGAGTCTCCCGCGGAGCGGCCGAAGCTGGGAGTCGCGAGACAGAACTTGTTCGTGTTGATCGTCGCCATGTCCAACAAGGTCAACATCGACCTTCTCGAAACGAGCGACTCATTGCGACGATTCGAGCCGGAAGTCGCGCGTATTCTCGAATCCGCATGCCGGCGATGATCGGCGCGACCGTGACGCCCGCGCCAACGACCCGCCTGCGGGGCCGGCTCCTCCGCCGACGGCATCCTGGCGATCAAGCCCTAAGCCGATACCGCCGCGCACGCACGCGATCGTGGAGGCGTTCGTCCGCGAGGTCGAAGCCCCATTCGGGCTTCAACTCGGGACGCTTGTGCGGGGTGAGGATGAGGAGATCGTCGGTCGACCGGGCGAGCGCCTGAACCACGCGGGGTAGCCAGGAGGCTTCGCACAGATGAAGCGCAAAGCTGCAGACGACGAGCGAGTAGCGACGGTCGTCGAGCGCCCCCTCGGCGATGGCTTGAAAGGACCAGTCGAACGCTTCGGTACCGGTCCGTTCGCGATAAGCGTCTTGCGTGAACGGATCGCAGGCTTCGATGGTGCGGGCCTGATCGGGGGGAACGAGATCCCGCAGGGCGAGCGTGACTTCGCCGCTGCCGCAGGCGAGGTCGAGGACCCGGGAGAGATCGAGCTTCCAGTCGAGCGCGACCTGACGCAGCAGTTCGGCGATCGTCGCCTCGTGCGGGTTGCGATAGCCGGCGCCATGCTCCTGATAGTAGGCCTGCGGCCCGAGCGCCTCGTAACCCTTCCGCACGGCCTCGAACGGCGCGGCGCCCGGGGCAGGGCGCTGCGGCTTCTTGCGGCGGGTCACGCCTGCGACTTCTTTCGCGGAGCGGACTTCTTCTTCGCGGCGGGCTGCTTCGCCGCCGGCGCCTTGGGGGCGGCTTTCTTCGCGGGAGCCTTCGTCACGGTAGCCTTCTTCACGACGGCCTTCTTCGGCGGCGCCTCGACGACTTTCGCGACGCTCTTCTTCGCAGAGCCCTTCTTTGCAGCAACCTTCTTCGCGGGACCTTTCGCCTTCGTCGCCTTACCGTCGGCTGCCGCTGCGGGCGCGCTCGGTTTGGCGAGGATGGTACGTCCGGCGGCCAGGTCGCGGACGGTGCGGAGGTTGATCGAGTCCCAGTGTTCGCCGTCGCGTTCTTCCTTCGGCGTCTCCAGATACATCGGCAGCTTGCTGAAGAACGAATCGGTCACGAACCGTCGGAAGCCGTCGAGGCCGATCAGCCCTTCGCCGATGTGATCGTGGCGATCGACCCGGCTGCCACGGGCTTTCTTGCTGTCGTTCAGATGGACGGCGCGGATCTTGTCGAGGCCGAACGCTTCGTCGATCTGCCGCTTCATCTGATCGAAGTCGTCGGCGTCGGCGAAGCCATGCCCCGCGGCGAACGCATGGCACGTGTCGAAGCAGACGCCGACGCGATCGGACTGTTCGATCCGCTCGAGCATGGCGCCGAGATGGGTGAAGTCATGCCCCAGGCAGGACCCCTGGCCGGCGGTGTTTTCCAGCAGGATCTCGGCCTGGAAGCCGTCGGCATGGACCTGTTCATGCACGCGGTTCACCGCGGTCGCGACGCGTTCGATGCCGACTTCTTCGCAGGTCGTGGTGAAGGCGCCCGGATGGACGACGACGTACTTCACGCCGAGCATCTCCGCCCGCTGCAGTTCGACGACCATCCCCTCGATGGACTTCTCCCACAGTTCGTCCGACGGCGCTGCGAGGTTGATCAGATACGACGCGTGCGAGATCGGCTGCCCCACGCTGTGCCGGGTCAGCGCGTCGCGGAACAGCTTCACGTCCTCGTCGGCGATCGGCTTGCCGGCCCACTGGTTGTTGTTCTTCGTGAAGATCTGGACGACCTCCATGCCGAACGAACCGGCTTCGTCGACGGCCTTGTAGTAGCCGCCCGCGATCGACATGTGGGCGCCGAGCTGAATCATTCGTCGGAACTCGCTGTTCAGGGTTGCATCGATCGGTCCATCGCTCGCCGCTTCGCGCCTGGGAACGAGAAACTCCAGGTTCGCTGCGACTGCTCGTCGGCGAGTCGAATGTAGCGGGTCGGTTCGGCGACCGCGATGCGTTGACGCATGAAGACCGATCGCGAAGGTAGAGCCATCGCGGAGCCGGAATTCATTATCGCGCGAACGAAGTCACGCCGGAAATTCATCGATGCTTCACGATTTCTTCATTCTTCATCTCGATACTCGCCTCTTCATCGTTTCCTCTCCGTTTCTTCTCCGTTTCATGGCGTCGATCTTCATCGATGCCGAGACGCGATGCGACCACTGGCGAGATCTTTATGAAGAAGCCTTCGCGCGGTTTTACGTTAGTCGAACTCCTGGTCGTGATCGCCATCATCGGCGTCCTGGTCGCGCTGCTGCTGCCTGCCGTGCAGGCGGCGCGCGAAGCGGCCAACCGCATGTCGTGCGGCAACAACCTGAAGCAGATCGGGATCGGCCTGCACAACTACCACGACACGCTCAAGTGCTTTCCGCCGGGGGCGATGGCCTATCTCAATAACGGCACGCCGGTCAGCCCCGCGGCTGCGGAGCCCAGTCGCACGGCCGTCACGGGCGGCTGGGGCTGGGGTACGTTCATCCTGCCGTTCATCGAGCAGGGAACGCTGTACGACCAGCTCGCTCCGAACGGTCCGAACTTTCCGGCCGCGCCGAACGCCCAGACGATGACCGTCCTGAGCGTCTTTCAGTGCCCGAGCGAAGCGAGCGGAGAACTGCACACCGCCTACGCGCTGGGCGGCGATAACGGAGGCGTGGGGCACGCTCGGTCGTCCTACGCGGCCGTCTGCGGAAGCGGCTCGAACGCCGACTACGCCAATAAATCGCCGTCCCATACCCGGGGCGCGATGTTCTACAACAGCAAGACGAAGATCGCTTCGATCATCGACGGCACGTCCAACACGCTCCTGGTCGTCGAGCGCTTCTGGGACGGCGCCGACTCCGAGAAGCGTCGCGGCAGCGTCTGGGTCGGCAAGTGCCCCGGCGGCGCCAACGACTCCGGGAACAAGTATTCGACGCTCATCCGAGTCGAGAATCACCCGAACTGGGTCGTCAACGGCCTCAACAACAACGCCTCGGCCAGCAATCACGGCGGAGCCAGCGACACGGGTACCGTCAAAAAGGGCGGTTACGGGGTCCAGGGCCTGCTCGGCGACGGCTCGGTTCGCTTCTTCAGCGCCAACATGAACGGCGCCACCTGGCAGGCCATGGGCCAGATGGGCGACGGCGCGGTCGTCACCCTGGAGTGATTCCCGAGCCGCCGATGCACGTTCCGAACGCCGGACGACTCCGGTTCGTCCGCGACGACGCGACGAGCCGGACCGCGTTCCTTCCCCCGACAGCGCCTGATTGCGGAGACGAGACCTTGGCCCGCTACCGACGAATTGATTTTCGAATTGCCCGACGGATCGGGGCGCTCGCGATCGCGATGACGGCGTCGCTGTTCGTCGGCTGCGGCGGCGATCTCGGACTGACGCCGGTCACCGGGACGGTGACGCTCGACGGAAAACCGCTTCCGAACGCCGAGGTCGTTTTCCGTCCCGAAGACGGTCGGCCGTCGCTCGGTACGACGGACGATCAGGGGCGGTTCGAACTCCGATACTCTTCGGACCAGATGGGCGCTCTGCCGGGCAAGCACAAGGTTTCGATCAGCACGCGCGGCGATCAGAGCGCGGAATCCGGCGTCCCGGAACTCGTGCCCGCCCGTTACAACGCCCAGACGACGCTGGAGCAGGAGGTCCAGGGCGGACAGCAGCCGCTGACGTTCGACCTCCAATCGAAGTCCTGAACCTGCTGACGTTTCCCGACGACCTCGCTCCGCGCTCCGTCGCTCGTTCCTTCGCACCGTTAGAAGTTCCGGCATGATTCGAGCGCTTCGTAACGCGGCCGTCGCCGCACTGTTCGCGATCTGCGGCAGCCTGTCCGGAAACGAGATCGAGCGGCTCGCCACGATCGAGATCGAAGGCGACTCCCGGGACGCTTCCGGCCTCACGGAATTGCTCGAAGGCGACGTGCCGCATGACCGCTTCGGCGGCATCTCCGCGATCGAGCATCTCGGCGACGGACGTTACCTCGTGCTGCCCGATCGAGGACCGGCTGACGGCGCGACGCAGTACCGGTGCCGGTTCCATACGGCCGAACTGGCCCTGCATGCCGGAACGAAGCCGAAGTTCGACTTCGCCCTGACGTCGACGACGATGCTGCAGGACGAGCGGGGTCGCAACCTGCTCGGTACCGCGGCGATCGACCCGGCGCGACCGCAGGAAGCCGCACGTCGACTCGATCCGGAGGGCCTTCGACAGTCCCGCGACGGAATGATCTGGGTGTCGGACGAATACGGCCCGGCGATCGCGGGCTTCGACTCTGCCGGTCGACGTCGGCGAACGATCCCCGTTCCCGAGATGTTTCTGGCCGACCCTTCGTTCACGGGCGACGAAGACTCCGCCACGCGCGGTCGCCAGGACAATCGGGGCATGGAGGGTCTCGCGATCTCCGCCGACGGTCGGCGTCTGATCGGACTGATGCAGGGCCCGCTCCTTCAGGACGGCGCTCTCGACGCGGAAGGCGAGCGCCTGGGCCTGAACTGTCGTCTGCTGGAAGTCGACTTGGCGACCGGCGCGACGCGACAGTTCGTGTACGTGCTCGAAGATCCCAAGCTCGGGCTCAACGAAATCCTGTCGATGGGCGGCGACGAGTACCTCGTCATCGAGCGAGACGGCAAGGAAGGCAAGAAAGCCGTCGTCAAGCGGCTCTATAAGATCGACCTTTCGGAGGCCACGGACGTCGGCGCGGTGGAAGCCCTTCCCGCGCAGGACCTCCCCCCGGACGTTCGCCCGGTGAAGAAGACGCTCTTTATGGACTTGCTCGATCCGCGATTCGGTCTGGCGGGGCCGTCGATCCCGTCGAAGATCGAAGGCCTGACGTTCGGGCCGGACCTGCCCGACGGACGCAGGACGCTGCTGGTCGCGACGGACAACGATTTCCTCGCCGACCAGCCGAGCCTGATCTACGTCTTCGCCGTGCCGAAGGGTCTGCTGCCCGGCGTCAAGGGAAGCGACTGATCGCTCCGCGAGGGCGACCTGGGGGCAGGCAGTCCCCGCTCGATCGGTACGAAGAGCGAGTCGCGGCGCTGGCCTAGTTGATCTCGATCGGTACGACGAGCGCCGATGAGGATCGCTATCGAGACTGATGCCTGTCCGAGCGATGAAGAACGTACCGAATCGCTTCAACGCTTCCAGAACTGCCACCACCGACGCGGAGTCTCGTCGTACCAGAGGAAGCCCGGCTCCAGGTTGTCGACGTCGTCGAACGAGACCAGTTCGACGATCTCGGTCACGTCCATGATCGGCGGATCGTCGGGTCCGTTCTTCACCAGTTCCCGCAGCCGTTCGGTTCGACGGATCGCATCGACGGCGTCGTTCTCCGCGAGCTTCGGATCGTCCGCTTCGGCGAATCGAAACGTGATGAAGCCATGCTTCGCGAGCTTCCCGTCCATATCGACGAGAAAGTTCTGACCGTTGATCGTTACCCGGTACTTCGGCATCGCTCGGCTCATCGACGGAAGGGCGTTTCTCTTCTACTTGCCGGTCCTGCTGACGACAAGCTGTTCCTGTCTTTATCGAGCCTGTACCAGCCTTTCCACTGCTACCGCCGAGCGGCGTAATCCATCGTGGGGAGCGAGCCGCGACGCGATGCGGCTGCTTGCGTCGACAACCGCTGACGACGCAAGCAGCCGTTGCAGCATGTCGGTCAGTCGCTTCGCCGTGATGCGCGTCGCGGGAAGGGAATCGCCGACGCCGAGGCGACGGACGCGGGCGGCGTTGTCGAACTGATCGTGGGCGAGCGGCGTCAGCAGTTGGGGGATGCCGGCCAGCATGGCCTGCGACATCGACCCGATCCCGCCGTGATGGACGAAGCAGGCCGCGCGCGGAAGCAGCCGGTCGAGCGGCACGTAGGCGAATCGAACGACGCCGGGCGGAAGCGGCGAGGGAACCTGCTCGGCGAACTCCGTCAGCAGAATGCCGCGCCGCCGGAGCGCGACGCAGGCCTCGACGGCGGCCTGGAAGAACGCGCGTCCGTGAGCGTTGGCCGAGCCGGGCGTGAAGACGATCGGCGGATCGCCCGCGGCGAGATAGGCGCCGACCTCGGCAGGCAACGCTTCGTCGGAGCGGTCGTTCCAAAGCGGGAAGTCGGTCTGAACGAGCGGCGTCGGCCAGTCGGTCTGCGGCCTGGCGTACCACTCCGGGAACATGCAGAGCACGCCCGAGGGCGAGTTCCACCATCGCACGATTCGACGGATCGGCGGCAGGCCCAGTTCGCGACGCCGCTCGTTCAGGAACGGGCAGACCGTCCGGTCGATGACGAACCGCTCGCCGATGCGAAGGCAGGCGCTCTGCATCCACCGCGGTCCGAAGAGGCCGGGCAGCGTCGGCGGTTCGATATCGCTCCAGATGCCCGCCGGCTGAAGTTGCAGCGTCAGCACGGGCAGGCCGAACTTATCCCTCGCATCGAACGCGCCGAAGCCGAAGCAGTTGGTAATCGCCGCCGCGTCGCCGCCCTGTGCAAGCCGGGCGTGGGCTTCGTATTGCTGCACGAAGACGTGCCGGATCGAGCGGAAGATGTGCCCGAACGCGCGGCGCGGATGCCACACATCGGGATGGCGAACGCAGGCCTGGAAATCGGCCTCGTCGCCGAGCGGTTCGAACGGCAGGCCATGCCGCCTGACCAGATCGCCGTACTGCGCGCTGGTCATGAACGCGACGTCGTGCCCCCGCTCGCGGAGTTCCAGCGCGAGCCCCAGCATCGGAAAGACGTCGCCCGAGCTGCCGAAGGTGGAGCAGAGGAAGTGCAAGAGAAGCCTGCTTTCAGCGGAGCCGAAGCGTGCGGACGGAGCGCCGGCGGCGGAGAGGCCTCGAAGGGTCGATCACGCCGATATCTCACTCTCTCGCCAGCTTCTTCCAGACGTCGGTCTCCTGAAACTCCTGCCAGGCGGGATCGTCGCGACGGATATAGTCGCAGGCGTAGGACATCGGGATCTGCCGCACATCGGCGAGTTCGCGGATCCAGGAGGCGGCTTCGTCGAATTCGCCCTCCAGAACGGCGACGTTCGCGAGCGCCGCGTAGACCGCGTCGAGCCCCAGGTCCTTCGACGGGTCGGCCTGATAAGCCGCTTCCGCGGCGGCCCGCGCTTCAGGCAGTCGATCGAGCGAGCAGAGCAGTTCCGCACGGTAGGCAGAAAGATAGGGATCGCCGCCGACGTGCGCGGCGAGCTTGTCCATCATCGCCAGAGCCTCGACGTAGCGCTCTTCCACGTGGTAGCGGTCGGAGCACATCAGAAAGGTCGCCGGATCGTTCGGGTAAAGCTCCGCCAGGCGGTCGGAGTGTCGGATCAGGCGCTCCTGGTCGGGCGCTGCCGCGCTGATCTGCATGACGATGATGAACTTCTCGCGTTGCATCTCCGGAGACATCGTCGCGACGAGCGCATCGAGTCCTTCGTAGTCGCCTTTCTCGACCAGCAGTCGGGCCTTCGTGAAGTTGGCGAGCTCGCGATCCGCGGCCTCCGATTCAGCCTGGGACATTCTGCCTTCCATCGGACCCATGGCCGCGATCATCAGACGTCCGACCGACTGGCTGAGCCATTCGCCGGTGGCGTAGATGTAGACGTCGGCGATTCGCGCGCGCCCGTCGACGCCGCGACTGAAGGCGAACTCGTGATAGTTGAGTCGCGCGTCGTTGCCGATCAGGCGGAAGAGCGCGGTCTTCCTGCCGTCGCGTTCGTGGATCCGCAGACGGTGGTAGTCGCCGTCCGGGGTAACGATCTTCGACGTATCCGACACGAGCCGGCGCAGGATGTCGTCGCCGCTGACGCCGCCCTTCTCGAACCCGCGGCGGAACTGTTCGGGGTCCACGCTCTCGTATCCCGGCTGCTGCAGAATCAGCGCGAGGAAGGATTCCGTATCGAACAGACCGATCAGGCCCGACGTGTCGCCGGCGTCGATGGCGTCGTCGAGCGTCCGGGCGAGCCTCTGGCTCTCTTCGTCGGTGACCGCGGCGAACGCGGCGGTCACCGCCCCCTGCGACGCTTCGCGGCGTTGTTCCTTCGCCTTGTCGCGCGCCGCGCGCATCGCGGCCCCCATGTCACAGCCGGCGAGCAGCGTCACGACGACGAGCAGCGCGGCGAGAAATGCCGCACGGCGATTGCGGGATGCGTTCCTGAACTCCCCCCGCGCGAATCCCTGCATCGAACTACCGCAACCAATCCGAAGAAGTCTAAAGTATGCCTGCCAGGACGGCACGCAGGCCCGTCGCTCACTGCGTCAGAATCGAAATGCTGATGACCAGCATGCCGATCAGGACGGCGACGATCCAGAAGCAGGAGACCACGATCCCGAGGACGTAGCCGAAGGTCGTCATGCCCCGACCGCCCGGGTTCATCAGGCCGAGGTTCATCGCCCGGAGATCAGCCCCGCCGAGATACCAGGCGGCGCCCGAGAAGACAGGGCAACCCAAGAGCAGTCCGAACAGTCCCAGCAGGAAGACGACCTCGCCCCGGTGCGGCTGCACCTGCGTCCCGCGAAAGGGACTGCCGGTCGCGTTCGCCGGCGCTCCGTAAGGCGACGCGGAATAGGAATCCGACGTCGCCGTGCGGCGGACGGGCTGCCCCGCGGCGTAAGGGTCGGCGCCGGACTGGCTCGCGCCGTAAGCGCCGCCGAAGGAAGCCTGGCCCGTCAGCGACTGCGGACGGGGAGCGTAAGCCGTCTGAGCCAGGGGAGCCGACGGCGATACGGGAGCCGACCGGCGAACGTCAGGCTGTTCGTTCGGAAGGGGAAGGAGTTGCGGAAAGAGCGTGGCTGCCGGGATCCAGGATTCCTGGTCGCCCTGACGCAGCGAGCAGTCGGAGTCGATCCGCCCCTCCTGCAGCCAGCGGTCGAGCTTCGCCCGATCGACCGGTCCATACGTCCGCCCCTCTGGAATCCGCAGATGCCATCCCGCGGGCGTCGGAACCGAGGGCATCGCCGAAGGAGTCGCGACGGCGGGAGACGGAATCACGGGAGTCGCTTGCGCCGGCCGACCCGCCGCGGTCGAAGCGTCGGCGGAAGGGGGCCTCTCGACGGCGAGAGCTTCGACCTTGGGCGCTTCGACGCCAAGCGCTTCAACGTCAGGCGCTTCAACGTCAGGCGCTTCAACGTCAGGCGCTTCAACGTCAGGCGCTTCAATCCCGGGCGCGTCGACGGCGTCTGGCGAGTCGGGCGTCGCGACCGCGGGCGAGTCGCCGCCGCCTTCCGCTTCGCGACTGCCGGGGGCGGTCGATTGCAGCGTCGGCGCCGGAGCGACCGGGTCCGACCGATTCGCCAGCGCCACCGCCAGCGGAAAGATCCCTCCGCAATGGGCACACTGGGCCAGCCGTCCCTGCGGGGCGTCCGGCACGGTCAACGCTTCGCGGCAGTGGGGGCAGTTCGTTTCGGTCGGCATGGCGAACCGGACGGGCGGCATTTCAGCAGGCTGCTGCGAACGGCAGTCAGCCTGCGTTCGTCGCAGGAGGCGACGACGAGAGGGAGGTTCCGCCCCCCCTCTCGCGAGCCGTGAGGAACTTGTTCCGAACCTGGCGAGACTATGGAACGCCAGGAAGGCGTTTCGCAGCAGTCTGCCGGGGCGCAGGGCGAATTGTACCCTCGGCCTGTGCGGCACGTCCTCCGTTCGCTCGAAACCGGGCGATCTTGCGATGCGCTCGACCTGCCGCAGCGTTCAGTGCGCTCCTTCGCCCGCGACCGCCGGTTCGCCCGTATAGGATTCGACCTCGACGGTCGTGCTGTCGGTCGCCGCGCCCTCGCGCTCGGGCCACTCGCCGGTCGCGACGGCGCGGAAGCCGGCGTCGCGCGAATCCTGATCGAGCATCATCTCGATCATCTTCACGGAATCCTGCGGGCGATTCACCTTGCTGAACCGTTTTGCCGCGTTCCAGGCCGCGTCATCGCGGGCGCCGGCGTCCTGGATGCCCAGGATCGCGCGGTTGGCTTCGTCCGCGTTGTTCGAAAACTCCGCCGCGAGAACGGCGAGCGCGGAGTCCCGGTCCGCCGTCGTCTGAATGCGGTTCGCCGCGTTGAGACGTGTTTCGAACTCGGGGGAGACCGAAGCCGGAACCGCGGCGACGTCGTCTCCATAGTACGCCGGCGTCGCATAGACGATCCGCGTCTCGGTCGTGCTCGATCGGGCGAAGCCGTAGGCGAGCATCGCCCCGAGGAGCAGCAAGGGCACGCAGGCGGCGGCTCCCACGATCGCCAAGAGAATCACGCCCCCGCCAGATCCGCGCCGAACCGGCGGTTTCGCTTCGATAGTCATCTGTCTGCTCCCAGATTTCGCTGAACTGGCGTCGGCTGCCTCTCCCGACCAGAAGGATTCGTCGCTCTTCCTCCATTCTTGTGCAGCGTGCTCATTTTCGGCACGTCATACGCATCGTATCCGGGCGAAATCGGGCCCCGCGAGCGATTCCCGCCTCGAGGGCCCGTCGGAACGAACGTTCAGAACTAAGGAGATCCAACCATGTTCGCTGCATCGATGACGCGAGTCGCTGACAACACTTCGGACGAAGCCAACGAAGCGATCCGCGAGAAGATCGACCAGAGCGTCACGCACTTCGCGGCCACCGACCCGCGGCAGATCGGCCAGCGCCTGGAAGAGCTCGATCAGGAATGGGACGTCGAACGGACGCTCCAGGCGAACGCCGCGACGGTCGTGCTCGTCGGCACGGCGCTCGGGATCTTCGTGGATCGAAAGTTCCTGGCGCTGCCGGCGCTGGTGGGCGGATTCCTGCTGCAGCATTCGTTGCAGGGCTGGTGCCCCCCGCTGCCGATCTTCCGCAACCTGGGCATTCGCACGCAGCAGGAGATCGCCCAGGAGCGTTACGCGCTCAAGGCCGTACGCGGCGATTTCCGAACGGCGTACGACGCCAACAATCCCAGCGGCGGCGGTCGGGCCCACGAGGCGCTGCGCGCCGTGCGGCGATAGTCTCGCGCCCCGTCACGCCTTGAGGAGCAGGGCCATGCGCAGCTTTCCGAGCGCGACGTTCGTCGCAGGCGTCCTGCTGGCCGCGTCCGCGTCGACCGCGGAGGCGTGCCCCTACTGCGATTCGGATATCGGAAGGCAGGTCGCCGCCGGGATCTTCGACGCTTCGTTCTTCTGGAACGCGGCGCTCGTGGGTCTGCCGATCCCGATTCTGCTGGCGCTGGTTCTGCTCGTTCGCTTCGCGCCGCTGCCGGGGCTGAGCGCTTCGCCGAGGGTCATTCCTCAAGCAGTCGAGGTGACCGATGAACGACCGGCCTGATCGTCGCCCGCTCATTTCGGCAGGAACGCTGATGGGGATCGGGATGGGGGGCTTCGTCGACGGAATCCTGTTCCATCAACTGCTCCAGGCTCACAACATGCTCTCGGCGAAGTATCCGACCACGGGCCTTCCGGCCGAGCGGCTGGTCGTGAACCTGGAGATCAACATGTTCTGGGACGGCCTGTTCCACGCGTTCACCTGGACCATGACCGCGGTCGGCCTGGGCCTGCTGTGGCATGCCGTGCAGCGTCCGCAGGCGCCGCTTCGAACGCGGGACTTCGTCGGGTCGATCCTGCTGGGGTGGGGGCTCTTCAACCTGGTCGAAGGGGCGATCGACCATCACCTGCTGCATATTCATCACGTGGTCGAAACGCCGGGGCACCTGGTGTGGGATCTGGCGTTCCTGGGGTCAGGCGCTGCGCTCTTTCTGATCGGCTTCGCGATGATCGGATCCGGCCCGCGATCCAGAGCGAGCGCCGCCGCTTGAGGTCGGCTGACGACGGCGACGCCCGCTCTGGGCTGCGGTCGACATAAGCCCTAAGTCGCCAGCAATCCGGAATCGACCGGCAGGCTCATCCCCGTTACGAAGGACGCCGCGTCCGATGCGAGAAACAACACCGCGGCCGCGACTTCCTGCGGCTGTCCGAAACGACCGGCGGCATAGCCGGACTTGAGTTGAGCGACGACCGCCTCGGGCAAGCTGCCGAACGCGCGGTCGTACATCTCGGTCTCGATGATCGCCGGGGCGACCGCGTTCACGCGGATGTTTTCGACGCCGAGTTCCAGGGCGGCCGTTTTCGTCAGCCCTTCGACGGCGTGCTTGCTGGCGTTGTAGATGCCGAAGTTCTTGACGGCGACGTGGCCCAGCACGCTCGACGTGTTCACGATGGCGCCGCCGCCCGACTTGCGCATCGCGGCGATCTCGTACTTCATCGAGAATGCGACGCCGAGCACGTTGATGTCGAAGACGTACCGATAGTCTTCCTCCGTGAAGTCGGCCATCGCGGCGCCATGTTCGACGCCGGCGTTGTTGAAGGCGACGTCGAGGCGGCCGAACCTGGCGACGGTCTGCTCGACCAGGTTCTTGACGTCGGCCTCCTTGGCGACGTCGGCGCGAACGAACGCCGCATCGCCTCCTGCGGCGCGGATCTCCTCGACGACCTTCTCGCCTTCGGGCGCTCTTCTACCGGAGACGACGACCTTCGCGCCTTCTTTCGCGAAGGCGATGGCCGTCGCCTTGCCGATGCCGCTGGTGCCTCCCGTGACCAACACGACCTTGCCGGTGAATCGAGTCATTGCCGAGACCTTCCGAAACGACGGTGCAGAAAGACTTTACGAGAGGATTATCGATCGATCGAGCATTCGCGTGCGAAAAAGTCCGCGGCGCTAAGATTCGCGAAGGGGCGACGCGCCGCGGATAAGTTCGACCATCGCGGACAGGAGCGATTCGATGTCTTTACAGATGCCCCCCGCGGGCGGAGGTTACAACGGACCGCCGATGGAAGGCCAATGGATCGTGGTCCCTCGCGATCTGATCGCCAGAACGCGGGAGGGGCGCCCCTTCCCGCTTCCGCCGTACGCGAGTTGCGAACCCTGCGACTACGTCCCCGCCTCCGTCGCGCTGGAGAACTGCGCGTTCCCGCTCTCGATCGGCGCGGGATGCGTGACCATGCTCCTGGCCGAGGACGTCGACGAGGAGACGATCCGCCGAATCGAGTTCATTCTGAACCGCCGGCTGGAAATCGTTCTGGCTCCGCGCGACCGGGTCGATCGACTGACGCGAGTCGCATACGGCAGGAGAACGGGCGAGCGCGAAGTCAGCTCGTGCGGGCGGCGATTCCGCGCCCGATGCACGTTGCACTGGAACGATCTGCTGCCGACGACCGACGCGACCGTCCGCTTCTGCGTCGATTGCTCGCGACCCGTCTATTACTGCCGCGACGACGAGGAACTGCGTCTGCGATCCGCGGCAGGCCAGTGTGCTGCCGTCGACCTGCTGACGATCGAGGAGAGCGACGGCGGGGAGTTGATGGGACTGATCGCGTTCACCGACGAAGCGTGATCGGATTCGACGCTACGCCTCCGCGCCCGTCAGTCGAAAGACGGCGTCGATCAGGCGGTCCATGGCGAAGGGCTTGCGGATGTAGTCGTCGACGCCGAGTTCTTCGGCGTAGGCCTTGTGCCGGGAGCCCTCGTTGGCGGTGATCATGATCACCTTCACGGGGTTCGACAGATCCTTGCGCAGCGCTTCGAGGACGAGGAAGCCCGAGCGCTTCGGCATCATCATGTCGAGGATGACCAGGTCGGGGTTCGACTTCTCGGCCATCGCGAGGCCCATGTTGCCGTTCCGCGCGACCAGCACCTCGAAGCCCTTGGCCTCGAGCGTGATGCGGATCGAATCGATGATCTCGGGATCGTCGTCGACGATGAGGATCCGCTTGGCGGCCTTGGCGTCGTCGCGGGGCTCGTCCATGGAACGGTCGGGGAAGGCAGGCAGGGGGGCTTCCATGTTCGGCGCCGGATGGCCCCGATCGATCGATTCTAGCAGGCCAGGCGCCGCGACGGGAGCGCGCGGCTTCGCCATCTTCACGCAGGGACCACCGCCGTCGCCGGGATGCGCTGCACGCGATGGTTGTAGGTGTCCAGCACGTGCAGCCGCCCGAGGGAATCCTGGCAGAGCGCCCAGGGCTGATGGAGTTCGCCCGGCTGACGACCCGCGCGGCCCCACGTGCCGAGCGACTTTCCTTCGCGGGTCAGAATCTGGATGCGATGGTTGCCGTACTCTGCCAGCGCGACGTTCCCGTCCTGCAGGAAGATGATCCCGTACGGGTATCGCAGCTCGCCCGGCGCCGAGCCTTCGCTCCCCCAGCCGCCGACGAGGGCGGGCGGATCCTGCGTCACGTCGAAGATCTGCACCCGATGATTGCAGGCGTCGGCGACCCAGAGGCGATCGTCGTCGTCCATCAGCAGGCCCTGCGGACGGACGAACTGCCCCGGCTCGCGACCGTGACCGCCCCACAGGCGGACGAACTTGCCGGCGGGATCGAACTGCTGGATGCGATCGCGTTCGCCGTACTCGCCGATGAAGTAATTGCCCTGCGAGTCCTGGGCGACGTCGGTGAGGAATCCGAACTCGCCCGGTCCGGTGCCGGTCTGGCCGCCGATCGTCTTGTCTTCGAGCAGTTCGCCATGGGGCGTGTAGAACAGCACGCGGAAGTAGTGCGTATCGGCGACGTTGATTTCGCCCGCCTGGCTGATGGCCAGCCCGCACGGTTTCCCCTGGTAGATCTCGGGCGTGCGCCAGCTTCGCAGGAGTTCGCCCTCGGTCGTGAAGACCTGGATGCGGCCCGTCATGTCGATGACGTAGATCCGGTCGTCCGCGTCGATCGTCATCGCTCGGGGCTTCTGGAACTCCCCGTCGCCCATGCCGGGGCGGCCCCAGACGAACAGATCCTCCGTCGCCGTCGCGAGCGCCGGATCGCCCGCCGGCAGACAGCCGGACAGCACGAGCCCCGCCGACGCCAGCGATCCGGCGACGAACGTGCGGCGATTCAGGGCAGGGGAGAGGTCGCGCGTCATACGGCGGCGATGCGGGGGAGTCGTCCGAAGCGACTCATTCTATTCGCCCGCCGCCGCGAGGAATTGGTCCTTTCCCGCGAGAGCACGGGACTCTCCGTCGTGTGCCATGGCTGGCTTGACCAGCCATGCGCCCTTGGAAACGACGGACCAGGCTGACAAGCTCGGCACGACAGGTTGGAATTGCGAACGCGCAGGTAGAACGACTCGTGCGGGTTGTCGGAGAGTTCCGGGTGCCACTGGCTCCGCCAGTGCTGCATCTTAAAAAGTTGCCCCAACACGAGCGATCCGGCCTCCGGAAAAGCGCTGGCGGAGCCAGTGGCGCCCGGAGGAGAGGATGACACTCAAGGCTTGGCGACCACTCGAATAGGCGGCGCCTGCCCGCGTCCGCACGGCTGGGCAAGCCAGCCATGGCACACGGATAACGAGGAATCAGCTGCGGTTCCAGGCGAACCTATCCTCCGGCGTCCGATCGGTCGCCCGAAGCTTGGCCCTGGCGTTGCGGCAGTGGCGCTCGATCGTGCTGGGGCTGCGGCTGAGCAGGGCGGCGATTTCCTGCACGCTCAGGCCGGCGTCGATGCCGCGATAGACCTCCCGCTCTCGACGGGTCAGCGTCGACAGTCGGGCGTCCGAAGATCGGGAGTCCGACGGTCGCGAGCCCGCCGATCGCGAGATCTGGCGACGGATATCGAGTTCCGCCAGAACGACGGGGCGAAGGGCGGTAGAGCGGAGAGCGACGACGCGCATCGGGCGACGTTCCTCGAAAGGGCGTGACGACGCTCTCCGATACGGAACGGTCGCCAGGGCGGTTCGAAGAAAAAACGGCTTACCACCGATCGGCGACTTCCCGGGCCAGTCGCTCCCGATCTTCCGGAAAAGTCAGCGCCGTTTGACCGCGAGACGCCGCGGCGAAGGACGTCCTGCGAGCGGCCTCGGCGAACTCGGCATCCCCCAGCGACGCCAGCGCGCGCAGGGCCTTCTGCAGACGGATTCCGACCTCCAGCCGCGACGCGCCGTCGCGAGCGATCGGCAGAAAGGAGTCGTCGAACAGATCCTCCGGCGCCAGACGCCGCATGAAGACGCGGTCGTACTTCGCGTCCTCCGCCCCCTTCGTCTCCGATGCGAGCGACAGCAGCCGCATTCCTGCCTGCAGGGACTGGATCGCGGTGCCGGAATCGTTCACGGCCGGCGACAGGGCGCGAGCGCCGATCTCCGCAAGGACGATCAGGCCGAACCGCGGATCCTGTTCGTACGATCGCGAAGCGCCGATCTCGAAGGCGGACCGCAGGCTTTCCGCGAAGCCGTTCTCGCCTTCCGCATCCGAGCCTTCCGCGAGTTCGCTATTCGTCACGTAGGCGAGCGGACGCGACGGGTCGCAGAAGCCGCCGGGACGCTGGACGGCGTAGATCTGCGTATCGTGCTCTTCGGCCAGCGCCTGCAACGCGGCCACGTCGATGCGTCGGACGTACCCTATCCGCTCGACGCAGACCGGCGCGGCGGTCGCAGGGGGATCGTGATACTCGCGTGCGCCGAGGCAGGGCGAATCGCGATACTGCTCCATCGCGCGCTCGGCGACTTGCTCCACGCGGTCGATCGTATGGTCGATCCGACCCAGCGACCCGAGGTGATCGATCCAGCGGAGCAGCGTGAAGACGATATACAGAATCAGCCCCAGCGTCGCCAGGAAGAGGACGACGCGACCGCTCGATCCGTACAGCCCCGCCTGCAGCGAGATCAGCCCGACCAGGCTGAACAGGAACGCGCCCAGAAACGTCGAGAGCGCGTGCTGGGCGACCGTATCCTCGACCAGCAGCGACGCGGCTCGCGGCGTCGCGCCCTGGGACGCGGCCGTCCGCGCCTGCACGAGCGTGGTGAGCGAGAAGATCGTGATCGTGAGCATGCTCGACGCGATCACGGTCAGGATCTCTCCCACCGAGTCGGCGCCGAATTTCTCCGCGGTCTCCTCCGGAATCAGCGGGGCCAGCCAGACCGCCGCCAGAGCGGACGCCACGCCGATCAGGCAGAAGATCGACGCGCGAAACCAGAGCCGCTTGGGGAGACGTTCGACGAACCACCGGATGCGAGAAAGCATCGGCCTTTCCTTTCATCCGTAGCCCCGGCGTTCGGCCACACGCAGGAGGTCTGGGGAAATGCTGGGGAAATCTGCCCGTACTTGCGATGCTAAGGACGGGCGGGCGGGCTGGCTCCGAGATCGATCAGTACAGGCGGCGCGCTGCAAAGCACGCTTACGCACCACTCATCGACGACGAAGTACTCCTTGATGTTCGGATTGATCTCAAGGCTCGAAAAACGCGGGCGGATCGACTCCAGTTCGAGCCATCCGCCTGACTCTACCTCGTAGAGCCAACCGTTCGGTTCGGAATACTCGTTCCAAAACTCGCACAAATCGCGTTCGTCGAGCACGCGGAAGCCGGTGACGAGTTCGAACGTCAACCGGGCGTACGCGAATCCTTCGCCCTGCAGGTCGAGCACGAGGCGATCGCCGTCGAAGGCAAGGTTACGAATGACCTTCTGACGATAACGCAGCGATTCCGGAACGACTCGGCACTTGGGCGCGTTCATAGCGATGCCCTCGCTCCCGAGCGACTTCACTCCGCGCCTTCGACGCCCGCTTCCAGGTCGAGCTTCATCTGTCGACTGCTTTCTACCAGCGGGCCGACTTCCCGGTAGAGCAGACTGGGCTGAATGTCGCGATTGTTCTGATACTTGCCGGAGCGATACTCTTCGAACGGGCCGCAGACCTGGTGGTAGAAGATCTGGCAGATCTCCACGCCGGCGTAGATGCGGATCGGATGGATCGCGAACATCTCCAGCGTCCAGTAGCCCCGAAAGCCGACGTCGCCGAAGCCCGCGGTGACGTGCACGAACAGGCCCAGGCGCCCCACCGACGAACGCCCCTCGATCATCGGGACAAGGTTCAGCGTCTCGGTCCGCTCCGTCGTGCGGGCGAGGTAGAGCCGGTTCGGCGCCAGCGTGATCCCCTCGGGCGGGATCTGGATCCGGCGGAAGCGATTCGGCTTCGCCATATCGAGCACGACCTCCTCGTAAACGAGCAGCTCGTCGTGCAGCGTCAGGTTGTAGCTGTTCGGATTGAGCCGGCTCTCCTCGAACGGCTCGATGACGATGTCCTTGCCCAGACGCTCTTTGATCTCCTGACCGGAGAGGATCATGAACGGGTCTTTCTCTTGACCGCAGGAGTCTTCTTCGGAACGGCGGCGACGAGTTTCGCCGCGGCGAGCTTCTTCCTGACGAGCTTCGGAGAGACGGCGGCCTTCGCGGCTTTCTTCGGATTCGCCGCCGACCCTGCCGTTTTCGTCGCCTTGCCGGAAGGGGGCAAGTTTACCCCGATCTTCGGGCAGAGGGGAGAGAGCGGGCAACGCTCGCACTCGGGCCGCCGGGCTTTACAGATCGCCCGCCCGTGCAGAATCATCCGGTGGGAGAAATCGATCCATGCCTCCGCGGGCAGCAGCGCCATCAGGTCCCGCTCGACCTTCACCGGGTCGGTCTGTTTCGTCAGACCCAGCCGAACGCTGTTGCGCCCCACATGCGTATCGACGACCACGCCCGAGGGGATGCCGTAGCACGTTCCCAGGACCACGTTGGCCGTCTTGCGACCCACGCCGGGTAACTTGACTAGGTCGTCGAGGTTCTGCGGGATCTGGCCGTCGTGGTTCTCGACGACGCCCTGCGCCATGCCGATCAGGCTCTTGGCCTTCGCGCGGAAGAAGCCGGTCGACTTGATCAGCGTCTCGACCTCCTCCTGCTCGGCCTGGGCGAGTTCCGTCGGACCGGGGTACTTCTTGAACAGCGCGGGCGTCGTGAGGTTGACCCGCTCGTCGGTGCACTGCGCCGAAAGGATCGTCGCGGCGAGCAGTTCGTAACCGTTCTTATGCAGCAGCGCGCAGGTCGCTTCCGGATACTCCTGCTCGAGCGCGTCGTTCACTTCCCGCGCGTGGGTTTGCGCCTTGGTCAGTTTGGCCATCGTCGATTCAGTTCAACGGGGATGACGTTATCGTTTTCGACTGCTCTGCTTGGCGAAGATCGTGCAGACGACGAAGGTGATCTTACTCGGGATGCAGGAGCTGCGAACCTCGCGATTTACGCAGGCTCCACGTCCGCCCTTGAAAAGGAACTCGTGTGCCACGGCTGGCTTGTCCAGCCGTGCCGCCTCTCGGTTCGCTCGTCCCGTCGAGAGGATCGGACGCGACGGCGTTAGATCGTGAAACGTGCGAACCTGCCGGACGCCCAACCCTGCTTTCCGCACGGCTGGACAAGCCAGCCGTGGCACACGGAGCGTCCATTTCGCGATGCCGTACTCTCGAAGCAACGTCTGTTCGATCTCGGCGCCGCCGCGCCGAACGCAATCCGCAACACGCGCCGCGCAGGCGCCGCTTGCGCGACCGGCATTCTCGATCGACGTAGCGATCGATTAACATAGACAGGCTATCGACGAGGCGCGAAGCACAAGCGCAGAAACAAAAGCGCAAGCGCAGAAGCAAGGTGATGCGCGCGCCGCGCACGACGGACCGGAACGATCGTCTTCCTCTTCCCCGGACGATCGACCTGCAACTCGGACGGAGAGACCCCGATGGGGCGACTGCTCGCCACCGGCGACATTCATGGACATGCCGCGGCGCTGCACGCGATGGTCGAAGCGATCGCCCCCGAGCGCGACGACACCTGGATCTTCCTGGGCGACTACATCGATCGCGGACCGGAGAGCCGTCAGGTGATCGACGCGGTCATCGCCCTTCGCAAGAAGTGCAACGTCGTCACGATCCGCGGCAACCACGAGCAGATGCTGATCGAGGCCTACGACGACCTGCAGAAGGGGGACTCGTACCAGTACGACTTCTGGCTCGAAGTCGGCGGCCAGGAGACGGTCGACAGCTACGACGGCTCGCTGGACAACGTTTCGAAGGAGCACTGGAAATTCTACCGCGAGCTCCTGTGGTACCACGAGACGGACGATTTTCTCTTCGCCCACGCCAACTACGAATACGACCGCCCGCTCCACGAGATGGACGAGAGCATCCTGATCTGGGAGCACCTGCACGTCCGGAAGATCCCCCCGCCGCACGTCTCGGGCAAGACCGTCGTCGTGGGCCACACGCCGCAGGTCAACGGCTGCATCCTGCACGAGGGGCACCTGATCTGCATCGACACCTGCTGCTTCGGCGGCGGCTATCTCACCACGATGGACGTCCAGACCGAGCAGCTCTGGCAGGTCGATAGCGACGGGGTGATGGCGAAGTAGGAGAGGTCGCGGTCAGATCATTTCCGGCGTGTCCAGCCGTCGCTCCATGCGATAGTTGGTCAGGCTCTGGCCGCGGACTTCGACCGACTGCTCCGTGAGCACGACGAAGCCGTGCCGCTCGAAGAAGGGGCGGGCGGTGACGCTGACCTCGGCGAAGATGCGGGGGAGAGCCAGACGTTCGGCTTCGCCCGTCAGCGCCTGAAGCATCGCCCGCCCCACGCCCCGGCCCTGCATCTCGGCGTGGACGAAGAACCGGTCGAGGTGTCCGTCAGGTTCCAGATCCGCGAAGCCGACGATGCGACCTTCCGTCTCGGCGATGATCGCGAAGCGTCCGGCGAAGCTCCGCCACTTCGCCGGATCGATCTCGTCGGGCGCCCAGGCACGCACCTGCTCGGGCGTGTAATCCCGCACGTTGACGCGGCGGACCGTATCGCGAAACAGCTCGATCAGCGTCGGCAGATCGTCGTCGCGATTACGTCGCAGCGAGATCGGTTCAGGCATCGGGCGCTGCGGTCCTACCGGTCGGGATAGAGTCGAATGGCATCCGCTCCTTCGGGTGGCACTGGCTTTGCCAGTGGGACACCTGTTCCAAATCGACCATCGTTGTTGACCCTTTCGCAGATCGACACTGGCAGAGCCAGCGCCGCCCGAGAAGAGCCAGACAGGACGATTTTGCCTTGTCTGACCGCTACTTTGCCAGCAACTGCACCGCATCCACCACGACGAAGCCGTCCGTATCGCGATTCTCGATGACGATCGTCGTTTCGCCGGAAGGCAGGTCGAGCGTCGCGATCGTGCGGAAGCGATCGTTCGCGTCGAGCGGCAGCCGCTGATCGACCGACAGGGCCGTCTCTCGTTCGCCCGATCGCACCGTCACCGGCACGGCGCTCGCGCGGGTTTCATGCGGCGAGTAAGCCATGCGCAGATCGTACTTCCCGGCCTGCGGAATCTTTGCGACGAACGTCAGCTTCAGCGTTCCCTTCTCCGCTTCGCCGTCGTGGACGTACCCGACGCCGACGTAGGGGCGGAAGTTCGTGGAATGCTGCCAGGCTCCTTCTTTCGTCGCCGTCGCATCGTCGAGCACCATGCCCGGCAGCTTCGCGGGATCGATGCCCTGCGCCGCCGCAGCGACCTCGGGGATGGGAAGCAGGTCGAGCGCCTGCCCCTGCGCGACCAGCCGTTCCCGCAGCTCCGCGTACGGCAGATCCTGCACGGCGAGATCCGACTTCGCGGCCAGCGCGGCCGCGACGCCCGCGCTGTGGCCGATCGTCATCCAGGTCGGTTCCACGCGGATCGAAGACATCGCCACGTGCGTGCTGGAGACGCCGGACGGCACGAGCAGGTTCATGCACTCGTCGCGCCGCGGCACGATCGAACGGTAGGGAATCTGATGCGGCTGGCCGAAGCCGTTGGGCAGGCGATTCGGGAAGATCGTCCCTTCGTTGACGAAGCCCTTGCCGTCCTCCGTCGGCACGCGCTGCACGTCATGCGAATCGATCGGAAACGAACTGACGGCGATCGAATCGTCCTTGGTCGTCGCTTCCAGAACGTCGCTCTGCGTCAGGACGTACTCGCCCTGCAGGCGACGGCCTTCGCGGACGTAAAGCACGGGCGGGAAGTGATTCCACTTCGCGAACTCGTCCTTGGCGTAGCCCCACGACTGCATCTCTTTCCGCAGCTTCTCCGGAATCGCGGGATCGGTCGCCATGAACCAGAGCAGGCCCTGCGTGTACTCGCGATGCTCCTGCCGGATCCGTTCGCGTTCGTCGTAGCTTGCGTCGCACCACGCGGCGCTGGCGCCGACGAGGCCGATGGAGATCTGGCCGCCGATGCTGTTGTTGCCGTCGCTCTTGCCGCCCGGCAGTTCGTACAGATCGAACAGCAGCCGCTGCGGCGGATGGGCCGCGACGAAGCGCCGGACCAGTTCGTACCGGGCGGGGTCGTAGTTCGCTGGCGGTTCGATGGCGACGCGGTTCGCCGGATCCTTCGTCAGGCAGAGCCGATAGCTGTAGACCATGACGCCGTCGTCGCCAGCCGCCGATTCGCCGGCGCTTTCCCCCGTCATCAGCGGCAGCAGGTTTCCGCTCGCGTCGCGAACGTCGACGCCGAGGACGGGCTTCTTCGGGAACTGCTTCCCGGCCAGCGACTCGCCATGCTCGTCACGCCCCTCGCGACCGAGCCGGAACGAAACGCCGGCTGCCGGAAGCAGATCGCCCTCGTAGGTCGCGTCGACGAAGGTCTTCCCGCGGACGGTCCGGTTCTGCGTGGTCAGCGAAACGATGCGCCCGTCCTTCTGCTCGACGCCGGTCAAACGTTCGCCCGGATAGACGCGCACGCCGGCCTCTTTCAGCAGATCGTGAAAGACCTTCTCCGCGACATGCGGTTCGTAGGTCCACTTGGCCTGGTCCTTGACCTCGACGCGATAGGGGAGCGTGACGCCTCGCTCGCGATAGTCGGCTTCGATCCGCAGATGGATCTCTTCGAACAGGCCGCGGAGGGTCCGGCGGTCGGTCTGGTTCGAATCGCTGAACGAGAGGCCGCCGCTCATCATGCCGCCGACGATCTCCTGCGGCTCGAGCAGCGCGACCGACGCCCCTTCGCGAGCCGCTCCGACCGCCGCGGTCACGCCCGCCGGCGTCCCGCCGAAGACGACGACGTCGAAGGCTTCGTCTGCGCTTGCGAACGTCGCACCGATCGCGAACAAGATGACGGGCATCGCTGCGCGGCGAAGCATCGACGAAGTAAGGCGAGACGAGAACATGACGCGACCTGCCGAGGCGGGAGGGGAGAGGAGCCTTGCGTCCGCAATATAGTCGCGATCGATCGGCCTTTCGCGATCGAGCCCCGGAAAGCCGATGCCCTCGCGAGCGACGAAAAGCGTCGCTTGTCGAAGTCGGTCGGAGGGCGGACAATGCCACTGAACAAATGATTCGACAGCGGTGACGCCGGCCTGTTCGATTGCGGTTAGTCCTGATCGGTCGCGACCCGCCGTCTCTGCGGCGCCTTCACGTTCCTCTACCCCCCGATCATGGACGTTCGCCGCAAACTGGAGATCCTCGCGGACGCGGCGAAGTACGACGCGTCGTGCGCGAGCAGCGGCAGCCGCCGGCAGGGGGGCGGGAAAGGGATCGGCAGCACGACGCCGGTCGGCATCTGTCACAGCTACACGCCGGACGGTCGCTGCGTTTCGCTGCTCAAGATCCTGCTGACGAACGTCTGCATTTACGACTGCACGTTCTGCGTCAATCGCGTCAGCAGCGATACGCCCAGAGCCCGCTTCACGACCGACGAGGTCGTGAAGCTGACGATCGACTTCTACAAGCGGAACTATATCGAGGGGCTCTTCCTCAGCTCAGGCATCATCCAGAGTCCCGACTACACGATGCAGCAGCTCATCGACGTCGCGAAAAAGCTGCGAACGGAGCAGGACTACCGCGGCTACATCCACCTCAAGGCCATTCCGCTCGCGGATGAAAAGCTGCTGGCCGAGGCCGGTCTGTGGTGCGACCGGCTGAGCGCGAACATCGAACTGGCGACCGACGCCGACCTGAAGAAGCTCGCCCCGGAGAAACGTCGCGCGCATGTCGAGACGACGATGCGGCAGGTCGCGGCCAAGGTTCTGGAAAGCAAGACCGAGCGGAAGGTCACGCACCGCGCGCCTCGCTTCGCCCCGGCAGGGCAGAGCACGCAGATGATCGTCGGCGCGACGAGCGCGACCGACGCCGAAATGCTGGCGACGAGTTCGGAACTTTACAGCCGGCACGCGCTGAGGCGGGTCTATTACTCCGCCTTCAGTCCGATCCCTCACGGCGACGCGAGACTGCCCGCGAAGTCGCCGCCGCTGGTGCGCGAGCATCGCCTGTACCAGGCCGACTGGCTGATGCGGTTCTACGGCTTCGCGGCAGGGGAGATCGCGTCGCGCGAGGCGCCGAACCTGGATCTGGCCATCGACCCGAAGCTCGCCTGGGCGCTGCGGCATCGGGGGCTCTTCCCGATCGACGTCAACAAGGCGGAACGGGAGATGCTGCTGCGCGTACCGGGTCTCGGCGTGCGGTCGGTGCAGCGAATCCTCGAACTCCGGCGCCACCGTTCGATCCGCCAGGAAGACCTGGAGAAGCTCCGCGTCTCGTGGAAGAAGGTCTCGCCGTTCCTGATCGTCGCCGACGCGAATCCCGCGCTGGCGACGCTCGACCGGAACGATCTCCTTTCGCGGCTCGTCCCGCCGCCGAAGCAGCTTTCGTTGTTCGACGCGACGTCGGCGCTCACGGGAGAGTTGTAGGGCAGACACGGGCCGGCGGTCTCTCTTCGTAGGGTGGGTCATTGACCCACCGAACTGCGCAGTCTGCCTGACCACGCATGGATCGACCAAGGGAAAGGTGGGTCAATGACCCACCCTACGAACAGACGAAGCGCCGAAGGATCATGCGAACGCCTTCCATCCGCATCTTCGAAGAGTGGCGCGATCTGGCGCGAGGTCTGGCGGAGCGCGACGTTCCGCCGACGGAGGTGGAGTGGGTCGACGGGTGGTCCTCGCAACCGTCGCTGTTGTTCGACGCCGCCGCAGGGGAGGGCGCCCCAGCCGAAGGCGATCGGGCCGAGGCGTCAGCGTCCGACGAACTGACGAGGCTTCTATCGGTTCCCCCCGCGCGTCGCGAGAAGCTGGTCGTTCCGCCGCCGTTCCTGGCGCTTTGCCGGTACGTCGCGTGTCATCGGGAGGAAGGGCGCTGGGCCTTGCTCTATCGGATGCTGTTCCGCATCGCGAAGGGCGAACGGCATCTGCTGGAACTTCATTCCGACGACGACGTCCGCCGCGCGGTCATGATGGAGAAGGCCGTCCGCCGCGACGCGCACAAGATGGAGGCCTTCGTCCGCTTCGTCGAAATTCCGGGCGATCGAGTCGCACCAGAGCAGACCGACCCGGCACGCCGCGTGCAGCATGATTCGACCGAGACAGAACCGCGGTACGTCGCCTGGCATCGGCCCGATCATCGACCGCTGCAACTCACGGCGCCTTTCTTCGCGGAGCGTTTCTCGTCCATGCGGTGGACCGTCCTGACGCCGGACCAATCGGCGACGTGGGACGGCGAGCGGATCGTCTTCAGCGAGGGCGTGCCGAAGGATCAGGCGCCGGCAGACGACGAGTTGACCGACCTCTGGCTCACGTATTACGGATCGATCTTCAACCCCGCGCGGATCAAGCTTTCGGCGATGCGGAAGGAGATGCCGCTGCGGCATTGGCCGACGCTGCCCGAGACGCGGATCCTGCCCGAGCTTCTGGCCGCGGCGCCCGCCCGCGTGGAGGCGATGATGAGCAAACTGAAAGGCTGGCCGACGACTGCCGCGGACTTCCTTCCGCCGACGATCACGCTCCCTTCCCTACAGAAGGCGTCGAAGGGATGCCAGGGGTGTCCTCTATTCGAGCCGGCGACGCAGACGGTCTTCGGCGAGGGACCGGAAGACGCGCGGATCGTGCTGGTGGGCGAGCAGCCGGGCGACGAGGAGGATCAGCAGGGGCGTCCCTTCGTCGGACCCGCCGGCCGGCTGCTGAACGAAGCGCTGGAGGAGGCGGGGGTCGATCGCGATCGGATCTATATCACCAACGCGGTCAAGCACTTCAAGTTCCTGCTGCGCGGCAAGCGTCGCATGCACCAGAACCCGAACCGCTCCGAAGTCGTCGCCTGTCGCGCCTGGCTGGAGAAGGAGATCGAGGTCGTGCAGCCCGACGTGCTCGTCTGCCTGGGCGCGACCGCGGCAAGCTCCGTCCTCGGCCCCGCCTTCCGCGTCACCAAGAGCCGAGGGCAGCTCTTCGAAAGCGAGCTCTGCCCCCAGACCGTCGCGAGCTGGCACCCCTCCGCCATTCTCCGGATGCCCGACCGCGAAACCGCGGCGACGAGGCGCGAGGAACTGGCCGCTGATCTGCGCTACGCGGCGAGTTTGGTCGCGGGGTAGGGGGGGCCCGTTACGGCGACTGCGATAGAACTATGAAAGAACCAGCAGGCTGGCTGAGGCGTCCTGGACGAACTCTCGAATCGCGGAGAGCTGCGAGCGGATAAGCTCGGTCGCGACGGACGTCGAGCAGTTGCCGATGCGAAGCCAGATCACCTTGGGCGGGTGTCCGTACAGCAGAGCTCGCTGCTGAAAGTCGGCGTCCTTCGACACGAGCACGAAATCGTTACGCCGGGCGTAGTCCCAAACGTCTTGATCGCTCGCGTTCGTCAGACCGACGTTCCGGACGTGCTTCGTTCCTGGAAACTCCGCCTGAAGCCGCTCCGAAATGCGCGACGGAAGGTTCTGGTCGAAGAGAAGCTTCATCTCGCCGACACGACCCAGAGCCGCCGCTCGCGATCGGCTGCGAAGGCCAGGCAGGCCTGAATGTCTTCAAGCGTCAAATCGGGGAAGTCGGCGATGATTTCGTCAGGCGTCATCCCGCCAGCCAAGTACTCGAGCACGTCGCGGACGGTCATGCGAAGCCCCCGGACGCAGGGCTGACCGCTGCGCTTGCCAGGTTCGATCGTGATGATTCGCATGTAATCCATATCCGAAGCCTACTCCGCTGGCGAATTCACGGCAACCGAATCGGTTCCCCGAACACCGTTCCTTCGTCGCCCTGCTCCTGCATCCACACGTCAAGCGCCGCACGTAGCGACGCGAGGCGTTCGGCTTGTTCCGGATCATCGGCCAGGTTCTGCGTGTCGTCCGGATCGGCTTCGAGATCGTAAAGCTCCTCGGCTGGACGCTCCCGATAGCGGGCGACCGTCGCGGCGGCATGGGCGTCGCCGGACTTGGCTTTGCGTTCCCAGGAGCGGAAGTAGCCGACCTCGTCTTCGATCTTCGCCCGGTCGACGTGCGTGGTGTGCTGAAACTCCGGATGCAGGTTCCGGACGTACTTCCAGCGCTCCGTGCGGACGCTGCGGATCGGGTAGACGTTCATGTTCTGATCGCCCGAGTGCGTGGCGAAGATCCGCTCCCGGTGGGTCTGCGTCTCGCCCTTGAGTACGGCCAGAAACGATCGTCCGTCGATCTGATCCGCGGCAGGGCCGGTCTTCGGCGCTTCGCCGCCCGCGGCCTCGACGAGCGTCGGCAGGATGTCGATCCAACTGACCATGGCGTCCGTTCGTCGGCCCGGCTCGATCGCGCCGGGCCAGACGGCGACCATGGGAACGTTCAGGCCGGCCTCGTAGCAGTTCCATTTCGCGAACGGCCACTGGGCGCCGTGGTCGCTGGAATAGAGGAACAGCGTGTTCGGCCCCAGGTGGGTCGTCGCGGCGTCGTAGATGCGGCCCAGGTCGACGTCGGCCAGTTCCACCGCCTGCAGGTACCGGGCGCGGAAGGCCCGCGTCTTCGGCGTATCGACGTGCGTCGGCGGTACGGCAAGCTCGCCTGGCTTATAAGATCCATCGGCTGCCGGCCAGGGCCGGTGAGGCCAGTTCGTCCCCACGAACAGGCAGAGAGGCTTCGCGTCGTCCGGCTTCCGCCCCGCGAGAAACTCGACCGCGGCGTCGATCCCGCGGTAGTCGTGGAAGCCCTCGAACTCCGCCCGATCGAAGCCGTAATGCTTCGCGTGCTGGTAGTGGGCGACCTTGCCGAAGGCGACCGTCTGGTAGCCCAGCTTCTCCAGCAGATCGGGCAGCTTCGCCAGTTCGGACCTGGCCTTGGAATGATTGGCCTCCGCGCCGTTGCGCGCCGGCATGAGTCCTGTCAGCAGCGCCGCGCGACTCGGCGCACAACTGGGCGACGCGACGAACGCCCGGTCGAACGTCAGCCCCGCCTGCGCGATTCGATCGACGTTCGGCGTGCGAACCTCGTTCGAGCCGTAGACCGTCGAATCGAGCAGGCTCAAATCGTCGGCGAGGAAGACGACGATGTTCGGCCGCGCGGGCGCCTGACCGTTCGCGACATGATTGCCGAGCGCAACCACGATCAGACAGGAAGCGACAACGAATCGGGGGAAGAGCTTCATCACGGCGATCGGTTCGAGAATCTTGAGAGAGGTTCGCTTCACGGCAGCGGCGGCAGCCTGGCGCTGTAATGCACGGCCCGGTGGCGGTTGTCGTCGAAGGCGAAGTGCAGCCACTCTTTGTCGGCGCTCACGAAGCCGTCGGGATAGTTGATGCGGCCCTGGGGTCCGTCGCACGACTCGGCATGCAGCACGCGCTGGTAGGGCCAACTCTTCATGCCGTCGAAGCTGATCCAGAGCGACAGCGGACTGCGATGCTTCGAATTCGGATTGTGCAGCAGGGCGACGGCATCGCCTCCCAGCGGGTAGAGCGTCGCCTTGCTGCCCGGGTTGGGAATCGAGGTGACCGACGCGAACTCGGGCCAGGTCTTCCCCCCGTCGCGGGACTCGGCGACGTAGAGCAGGCCCCCCAGCCCGTCGGCCCGAATCAGCATCACGATGCTGCCGTCCTCGCGCTCGAACAGCGCGTTCTCCGCCCAGCCGAAGTAGCGGTCGTTCGGCGTCAGCCGGATATCGCCATGCTCGGTCCAGGTCTCGCCGCCGTCCGAGCTGATCAGCACGCCGTTCCTCGGATTGGTGAACGCTCGGTCGAGCGGCGGACGATCCTGTTCGTCGTCGGGACCGACGTAGTGCTGAAACGGAAGCAGGATCCGTCCATCGCGGGCGACGAGTTGGCCGCGGATGAAGGTGCGCTCCTTCAGTCTGCCGGGAACTTCGCGAGGCTGGCTCCACGTTTCGAACGAATCGTCGCTGGTGAGGTACCAGCTGCGCCAGTCGTTCGCCCAATGCTTCGAGTGCGTAGAAAAGAACAGCGTCGACCGCTGTCCGAGGGTCATCAGCTCGGTCGGACCCTGTCCGATGGTCGTCCCTTCGCGGGGGAAGCCGACGTCGAACGGTTCGAGCGGCGTCCAGGTTTTCCCTTCGTCGCGACTGCGCGTGACGCCGGTGTAGTTCAGCGGCGAGGGTTCCGTATCGCCGCCCGCGAGCAGGAACAGGATCCACGATCCGTCGGGCAACTTCCGCAGGGTCGTA
This sequence comes from Lignipirellula cremea, assembly GCF_056501455.1. NCBI lineage: Bacteria > Pseudomonadati > Planctomycetota > Planctomycetia > Pirellulales > Pirellulaceae > Lignipirellula > Lignipirellula cremea. Next base: position 17,498 of record NZ_CM151415.1, on the reverse strand, counting down.
TCGCAGACCATGCTGTTCGGCTTGACGCCGTCGTAGGGGATGCTGCTGCGATCCTGCTTGGCGTCGATCGCGGCCTGGGTCGTCCACTTCGGATCGGGACGGATCGCTCCGGGCAGATGCGGCGCGTGGGCCTTGTTGATCAGGATGCGCGGCTTCGCCCCTGGCGTGACGAACTTCCGGGCGAGCACGTCCTCCTCGCGAAACTTCGCCAGCAGGATCTCCGCGTCGGTGTGCCGGTTCCAGTCGTACGACAGATAGATCATGCCGTCTGGCGCCTGCACGCCGTCGGGATACGACACGGCCGCGCGATCGTCGAGGAGCAGTCCGTCGCTCCAGGTGGCGCCGTCGTCGTCGGACAGGAACGCGGTCATGCTCGACCGCCGGGGGAGTCGCACGTCGATCGGGCCGTTCTTCACCAGCAGCAGCTTGCCCGACGCCAGGCGACGGATGAAGAATCGCGCGCTGCAGTTCGAGATCTTCGACGGCTGCGGCTCGCTCCAGGTGACGCCCCGATCGGTGGAAAACGATTCGCTGATACCCCGCGTCGTCCTCGCGAGCATCCACAGGCTGCCGTCCTGGCGTTCGACGATCATATGCTCGTCGAAGTCGGTCTGCGGAAAGGCGACGCCGCCGCGGCGGGTCCACGTTTCGCCCTCGTCGGTCGAGGCGAACACGTTCGCCATGCGAATCGAGTCGAGATCCTGGTGCGCTTCCTTCAGCGACGCCGGGCCGATGCGATCGCGTGTCCAGAGCGCCACCGGCAAGAGCCAGTCGCCGTTCGACAGCACGGTCGGCTTGTTCAGCGTGCAACCGTCGGCGAAACGGACGGGCGCCGTCCAAGTCGGTTCGTCGGCGTCGGGATCGTCGCAGCGGATATGCCAGTCGCCGCCGCGACCGTCGAAGTAGCCGAGGCTCTGATCGAAGAAGAGCCAGAGCCTTCCCTTCGGATCGGTCCAGAGGTTGCCGACGAGCGCGCGACGCTGCGGAGCGCCGGGCGGATCGGTCGGATCGGTCGGATCGATGACCAGCCGGGGCTTCGACCAGGTCGCTCCGTCGTCGTCGCTCGACGCCAGCAGGAAGAACCCGTTGGGGCTGTCGCCGTTGCCGACCCAGCAGGCCCACAGTCGCCCCTGCGGCGTCCGCTCGATGCCGATGATCATGTTGCCGACGCGGACCTCGTCGGCGTACTCCGGCCCGGGCGACGTATCGACGACCGGCGGTTCGAGCGACAGATCCAGGTCGAACGCCGGCTCTTCGGCTCGGGCCGTCGCTGCGGTCGTGATCAGAAGCAGCGTCGCGACGAGCGCGGTGCGAGACAGGGCCATGGCGGGAATCACAAGAGAGAAGCCGGGAGAGCGCGGTTCGCAGGCTGGACTCGACGAAGGATGACGAGTCCGGCAGGCGTTCGACTATAACCGGAGAAAACTCCTGGTTCGACGCGCGATGCCCGACATCGCCCCGAACGACCGCGTCCACGCCGATCGCAGAAACCGAAACGATGAACGAGCAAGCGTCCTCCGGAGCGACGACCGCCGAAGACCTCGATCGCGAGCCAGCAACTCAACAGGCGAAGCGCTCGGCCTTCCAGGTCTGGCGTCGCAGAATCGGGCTGACCGCGCTCGTGATCCTGACGACCTACCTGGGAGTCGCGTACGTCGCAATGCCCAGGCTATGGAAGACCTACGCCCACCGACATCCCGAACTCGACGACACGCCGGGCATCACCATCACCGGCGACGATCATCCAGGCGATCCCGTCAACGTGGCGGCGATCGGCTCCGAGGATCAGTTCGTCGCGGACATGCAGGCGGCGGGATGGTACCCGGCGGCTGCGCTCGGCCTGAAAAGCGACCTTCGGATCGCCGTCGATACGGTGATCGAACGGCCCTTCGATCAGGCGCCGGTCAGCCCTCTGTTTCTGTTCGGTCGCAAGGAAGATCTCGCGTTCGAGTATCCGGTCGGCGACGATCCCCGCAGTCGACATCACGTCCGCTTCTGGCGTTCGCCGAAGGTCGACGGCGAGTCGGGACGCCCGATCTGGGTCGGTTCCGCAGCGTTCGACAAGCGAGTCGGTCTCAGCGCCACGACCGGGCAGATCACGCATCACATCGCCGCCGACGTCGACGCCGAACGCGACTTCCTGCTCACCACGCTGCAGAAGACGAATTGCCTGGCGAGTTTCGACTACGTCGACGACTTCCACAAAGTCTGCGAAGGCGTCAACGGCGGCGGCGATCCATGGCACACCGACGGCAGGTTGCTTGTCGTGACGATGAAGCGGGCGGCGGCGAAGAACGACTGATCGCGATCGCTCCCGATGCAGACGACTCATCCTGCCGGGCGTTGCGGCCCGTATTTTTCGTCCGCCCGTCGCGTCGCTTCCTCGAACAGCGCCTCGACGTCGTCGACGGTCGAAGGGTCTTCGTCGTACTTCCACAGGTCGAGCAGTTCCGCCGCGTCAGCGCATCGGTCTCCGCGAATCCAGTCGATGATTCTCGGCCAGAAGACCTTCGCCAGACCGGGACGTCGCTCAGACCACGCGACCAGTCGCTCTCCGAATTCGTCATCGACGTCCGTCGCGATCGATGCGACGGGACTTCCGAACGAACAACCGATGAACGTCCAGCCGACCCGGCTTCCGCCGGTATGGAACCAGCGAACGTCGGTCGCATCCCCATCGACGTAACCGTTCTCGTCCAGATAGCGACCGACGACCGTTTCGTACTCGGGCGTGTACCAGGGGATCGTAACCGGTCCCAGCACGTACGCTTCGTAGGATCGCCAGCGAAACGTATCAGGCGAAAACTGACCGCCATGCTTGTAGTAGCAGTGGCCTGTCAGATGGCCGAGGATCACGAGCGCGGCAAGCGCCGCGCTCGTGAAGGCGATGATCTGATAGGTGCGACGATGGAGCATGTTCGCGGATTCGCTGGAAGCGTCTCTCCGCACTCTATGCTAACCCGTCGGGTCGTGCGACCGAGAGAATCTTCGCCGCCCACTTCGCCAGCGCCGGACCGGTGATCCAGACGGGGCAGGTCGGCAGCGCGACCAGCTTCACGGCGAGTCGGCCGTCGTCGTCACCGATTTCGTAAACCGCTTCCGGCGTTCGCCCAAGGACGACGGCGAATCGGGACGTCCGATCTGGGTCGGTTCCGCGGCGTTCGACAAGCGAGTCGGCCTGCGCGACACGACCGGCCAGATCACGCATCACATCGCCGCCGACGGCAGGCTGCTTGCCGTGACGTTGAAGCGGGCGGCGGACGCCGTCCCATAAACCCTCGTCGCGTCAGTCGTGTTCGTTCCAGATATCGGCTTTGTCCACGAACTGTTCGCCGAACCGAATGGCGATGAGCGCCGAGAGCAGAAATGCGATTGGCAGAACCGCAAGCGCCCACGGCAGCGCCATATAGCCGGCTATGTCGGGCGAAACGCAGGAGCGAACGATTGCCGTCGGCATCTGAAACAGGCACGCCAGACCGATGCCGAAAATCAGGAAAACTCGCCGTCCAACGTATCCCGTTCCTGCGAATCCGAGCAGTATCGTCATGAACATCCACGCTAGGAGCCTGAATGGCCACGACCAATAGGAGGGCTGATGAATGGCCGGATCGACAGGGACCGACTCGATCGTCACTTTTCGCGATACAAGCTGCACGATCGAGCCGCAACCGCGACAGCGCGTCATGCCGCCGAACGAACCCGCAGCCGGCGTCATACATTCGGGGCAGCATTCGACGACGACGTCGCGTTTCATGTAGCTATCCGTCAAGTCCTGTTAGAATTGGGGTGGAATTTACTTTCCGAACGAAATCTCGATCTTCCGCGCGTCGTCCTTCTCCGCCTTCGCTTCCAGTCCCCTAAGAGTCCGCTCGACCTTCCCCGGTTCGCCGAGGACGACGGCGTAAGTTCCTGCGGCGTAGACGTGCGGACGGAAGGTCGTGTCCTTCAGGCGGAAGGCGTAGAGCAGTTCGCCCCGGGCGTCGCCGGCGTAGACCTTCACGACGGGGCGCGAGAGGCCCTGCACGACAAGCTCGGGCAGCCAGCGCCTCGGCGTGCGACCGTCGTTGTCGGACTGGCGGATCGTGACGGGCCAGCCGGGGTACTGCTCGCCCTCGGGATGGTCGCCGAGGAAGCGGTAGCACTCGCAGAGATACGTCCGCTCCCTGCCGTCGATGGTGACGATGCCGAAGCCGCCGGCGCGTGACTGGGCGTTGCGATAGCGGTTCTTCGGATCGCCCGTGCCGTCAGGGTTGCCGACGGCATAGACGAAGGTCGGATGGCCGAACGAGTCGACGTACTGGCCCGTGTTCGGCAGGCCATGCTCGGGCCGGTTCTGCGTCTCCCAGCCCAGCTCGTCGGGTCGCCACCAGCGCTGGTAGACGGTCGAGATCGCCGGCGTGCAGAAGGACCAGAACCCGTCCCGCGCTCCGTCGATGCCGTAGTGAATCATCGTCGCCAGGTGCTGGTCGCCGTTCACGTGCAGCGGCAGCGCCTTCCGCACGATGCGCAGCGCCTCGTTCCGCGGCGTCTGAGGCCAGCCGTTGGAATCGAGATCGGCGCGGAGGAAGCCGTCGAACGAACCGTGATGCGTGGCCGCGCCGGCGAAGACGGTCTCGCTGAGGAAGACCTTCATATCGGCGCCGCGCCAGTCGGCGACCCACGCTTCGAGGAACTTCTCCTGCCGCTCGCCGAGCAACTCCAGCCCCTCCGCGTCGAGCGTCGCCAGGTCGAAGTCGGGGTCGGTGATGTGATCCGCCCTTTGACGACTCTCCGCGTTGACCCGCTCGGGTCCGGACTTGAACTGCCGATCGCTGACGATCGCGAAGCTGACGCGACCGTAGACCATGTCGCCGTAATAGACGCTCATTCCCTGTTCGATCGGCCTCGGATCGAACAGGTCCGGATGATGGCTGCAGTTCGTGCGGTGCACGACGTTCACCATGCGAACGGGCTCGATGTAGCCGCCGACGCTGACGCCGGCGTTCTTGGCCATCGGCTTGCCCCCTTCGCCCCAATAGTTCCCCTGAAAGACGTCGTGATCGTCGGGGATGCAAAGCGTCGGGCGATCGCGCATGACGTCGCCGAACGCCCAGCCGAAGAGATAGAACTTTCGCAGGTAGTTCAGGATCGCGCGATCGGCCGGTTCGCGAACGATGCCGAAGCCGCCGTTCCCTTCGTAGATCTGGTCGCCCGAGAAGTAGAGCATGTCGGGATCGTGCGCGGCGAGACGTTCGACCAGCGGCGTGTAGGGGAAGGCGCTGTGGAACTGGCAGGTCAGGGCGCCGAGCTTCAGCGGACGACCCGACGGCTCGGGGCGGATCGTGCCGGCGTATTCGCAGCGCTCGGGCGCGCCGTCGTTCTTCGCCATCCGGTAGACGACGCGATAGGGCACGGCCTTCTCGGAGGGCCAGTTCGCGACGCGGAAGGTCGCGGTCCAGGCGTCAGGGTCGAGCTCGCTCTCCGCGACGGGCTCGAAGCCGTTTCCTCGGTCGGCTTCGAGGACGGCTTTCTTCGCATACGCATCGCCCAGCGGAGGGAGCAGGGCGGTCAGCTTCAGAATGCGACCTTCGCTGCTGCGGGAATCCGACAGGCTGTGCATGCACCACAGGATCGGGCCGAACGCCTGGTCGTCGGAGCCGGTCAGCTTCTCGCCCGAGAGCTTCCAGTTCGAGAAGGCGAAGCGGGCGTCTGCCTTGGGTCCCTGCTCGCCTTTCCCCGCTCCGCCGCCCGGATTCGCGGCAGCCGGGTTCTGGATCAGGGCGACGTTGCCGAAAAGCTGATCAGCAGCGAAGAAGATGCCGACGGAGTTCGACGATTCTCCCGTTTCGGTAGCTGCGGTCAGCTTCAAGGAATAGCGTCCGTCCTCCGCCGGCTTCCCTTCGAGCGTCAGACGCATCCGCGTCCACTCCTGCCGATAAGTCTGGAGAGTCCCCAGTCGCAGCGTTCCGTCGGTCGAAAGCGTGGCGCGGATGCCGCGCCCGAACAGGCACCAGCCGCGAGGATCGTCGATCTCGTCGTGAATGCCGATTTCGAAGCCGACTTCGCCCCGTTCGCCGGCGACGCGTTCGACGACGACGGAGGTCTCGAACGCCTCGGGAGTCTTGCCGAGGCGCCGCGTCAGCAAGTGGACGTTTCGCCCCGGCGCCGCGGTCGTGCAGACGGCTTTTCCGTCCTCGATCCGCCAGTCCTCCATCGGATTGGCCCAGACCGACTCGCCCAGCCAGACGCGGTCGGGAGCGTTCGACCACTCGGAGGCGAAGCCGCGATCGGCTTGCTCAGAAGCGTTCTCGCGAGCAGGAGCTTCGCCGGGCTGCTGAGCGGCCGCCGCGTCGATTCGCAGGGCGCCCGCAGCGACGGCGGCAGCGCCGAGGGAAAGGGCCGTTCGCCGATCGATCCGCAGCGAGTCGTCGTTCATCGCGTCGCCTGGCAGGAGAGGAGAGAAGACCTCTCAGGATAACAGGCGAGCGGGAGCAGTCGGACCATCGAACTGCCGGACGATCAGGAACGAGCGCACCTTGCTGTTTGCGACTGGCACGAAAGTTCGCCGAACTGATGCGGGAATCGTCGGCGAGCGGGTGGCGCTGGTTGCCTCAACCAGCGTCCGCGCAGCGGATCGGAGGCCTCAGAGGCAAGTCGGAATCCTCGCAGCCGGGTTCGTCGAAGCTCTCTCTCGAAGTTGGACGGCGAGCTCGCGCCGAATACGCTCCGAGGCCTCCGACGGGCTGCGCCCGCGCCGGTTGAGGCAACCGGCGCCACCCTGGAGTAGTCGCCGACCGCAAACCGCAAGGTGCGCTCTCAGGACGGGACGGACGGCAGACGACGGACGACGAGGCGGGGGCGAGTCGAAGGCGCCCCCTTCAATCGAAGTCGTTCGTGGTCGCCAGATCGGCGTCCTCCCAGCCGACGTCGCCGTCCTCGATCGGGACGCTCAGTTCGACGACGCTGCGGCCGTCGAACTGGTCCAACTGGTAGGTCGGCGATTCGTATTCCCCGGCGACGCGATAGAAGAACGTCGCCGCGACCGGCTGCGTCTCCTCGGTCGTCAGCTCGACGCCCCAAAGGCGAAGCTCGGACGGGTCGACCTTACGCCCGGGCAGAAATCTCTGCAGATGCCTCTCCGTCCGCTTCGCGAACTCTTCCCGCCGCTCCTGCCAACCGGCAAGCAGCGCTTCGAAGCTCGCGACGTGATCCTGCTCGACCGCCTCGAGCTCGACGATCGTCAACGAGACTTCGGACTGATCCAACTGCACGACGGTCCGCAGGTCCGAACCCTCGATCTGAAAATCCGCGGGCTTCAGGGACTTCCAGTCTTTCATGGGAGCGAACCAATCGGCGGGAGAAGAGACTGAGCAGGCTTCACAGAATAACAGGGGCGGGCATCGATGGGATGACGCTCCGGCGCCGGCCTTCCCAAGCGCCCCATTCCGCCAGTCTCCTGCGAAGGCTTCGCCCGGGAGATCGTTTCGGCAGGGATTCTGCGGGCGGGATGCGGATCGGACGGTGGCCGCTCGGCGGAGGGTCCTAGAATCTCCCATGCACGACCGGACGCGGGGCAGCGTTCGGTCGATCGCCGACGTTCCGCCACGAGGAGATACGCGTGTTCCAAGCCAAAGCCTATTCCGCCGCCAGTCCGACTTCGCCGATGGCGTCTGACACGATCCCGCGCCGCGATCCGACCGACCGCGACGTGCAGATCGAGATCCTCTTCTGCGGCATCTGCCACTCCGACATCCACTCGGTTCGCAACGAGTGGGTCGACGTCACGCCGACCGTCTACCCGATCGTGCCGGGGCATGAAATCGTGGGGCGGGTCACGAAGGTGGGGTCCGCCGTCACGAAGTTCAAGGCGGGCGATCTGGCGGCGGTGGGGTGCATGGTCGATTCGGACCAGACGTGCTCCGAGTGCGAGGCGGGGCTGGAAAACTTCTGCCCGAACATGACGCTGACGTTCAACTCGCCCGACAAGCACGGCGCGGCGCCGGTGACGTACGGGGGCTACTCCGACAGCGTCGTCGTCGACGAGCGCTTCGTGCTGAAGGTTCCGACGAATCTCGACCTGGCGGGCGCGGCGCCGCTGCTGTGCGCGGGGATCACGACCTATTCGCCGCTGCGATTTCACGGCGTGACCAAGGGTCAGAAGGTCGGCATCGTCGGACTGGGCGGACTCGGCCACATGGGGGTGAAGTTCGCGAAGGCGTTCGGCGCCGAGACGGTCGTCTTCACCACGTCGCCCGGCAAGAAGCAGGACGCGTTGCGACTGGGCGCGGACGAGGTCGTCGTCTCCCGCAACGCCGACGAAATGAAGAAGCACGTCGGCACGTTCGACTTCATCCTGGACACGGTCTCCGCCGATCACGACGTCAACGCGTACATCCACCTGCTGCGTCGCGACGGCAACCTCACGCTGGTCGGCGCTCCGCCGAAGCCTCTCGCTCTCTCGTCGTTCGCCCTGATCATGGGCCGCAAGAGCGTCTCCGGCTCCAACATCGGCGGCCTGCCCGAGACGCAGGAGATGCTCGACTTCTGCGGCAAGCACGGCATCACTGCCGACGTCGAGACGATCGCCATCCAGCAGGTCAACGAAGCCTACGAGCGCCTGCTGAAGTCCGACGTGAAGTACCGCTTCGCCATCGACATGGCGTCGCTGAAGTCGGCGTGAGCGGAGCGGACATGCGACATCGCGAGTTGGCGGAACTTCGCGCGGTGCGTTGGACGGCTCACAGCGTCGCCTGTCAGACGCGGTCTGCCGGAATGTACGGAATCAGTCCTTGTTCGTACGCGACGACCTGGGCGTCGCGCGGCGCGTCGCGGATGTCCATCAGGCGTCCGTTCACGGTCAGCATCCAGATCAGCAGGTTCCGCTCGGCGAGAGCGGCGACGGTGAAGCTCGGGTGAAAGGGCATGAGGTCGAGTCCGTCCCAGACGATCCGGCCCTTCGCGTACATGGTCGCCGGAGAGACGCCGTAACCCTTCGCGACGTCGTCCGGCTTCATGTGCGGCGACTGCGATGGATCATGCAGAAAATTGATCCGACCCGCGGCGTACGTCACGCCGCACGCCCAACTCGCAGGCTTTCCCTTGAGGACGGGCGAGCCTTCGATGCATAGAGCCGCCGCCAATTTGCGACAGACGTCGCGATACTCGTCGTTCAAATGCCGGTCGCAGAACGCGTCGATCAGCTCGACGATCTCGGAGCACCGTTCGCGACAGCCGGGCGACACGAGCTCGAACAGTCGTTCGACAGTTAGTGGTCTCGGCTGGCCGGTCACGCTCTCTCTTTCGATTCGACGCCGGGATATAGAACGACCGAACGCTTCCCCGATCGAACGTCAGCTGACGCCGGGCGGTCCGTGGACTTCGTCATAGAGCTCTTCGTACGTCGCTCGAACGTACACGTTCAGTTGACCGCCGAAGTCTCTCGGCAAGTCAAGAGCTTTCACCAACTCCTGAACGTCGGCGAGGTCCCTGCGCCGACCTGCGCCCGAAATCCCGGAAGCCAACTTGAGCTCGATCAACGTGGGGAGGTTAAGAAAGACGACCCCCTCTCGTTCGAAGCTGACCGTTGCCGGGTCGGGAAATCGAACAGGCTTCTCGCGTCCGTCGCCTGGGTACTGACCGGCGACCAGAAACTCGATCTGCACGCGAGTCTCGGTTTCGCGAAGGTTCCTGCTCGTCGCGAACGGGCGAACGAATCCGCGTCCGTCGAGCTCCTCGTGAATCCGCTCCAGTCCCTCGGCCGTCACCAGAATATCGACGACGTCCGTGAAGCGACGATAGCCGTGAGCGACGAGCGCCATACCGCCTGCCACCGCGTAGGGCACGCCGATTTCCGATAACCAGGCGGCGATTCGACGAAGCGCTTTATGGACGTCGCTGTCGCCCGCGAAAAAGCGGCTCCCTTCGCTCATCGCCAACTCCAGATCGGCGGTAAGGCGCTGCTCGTACGTCAGAACGGCCAGCGGTGCGTCAGACGACCTCAGTTCCGACATCTGGGATCCCGAGCGAGCGACGAGGAGACATAGTCTCTGCTTCACCCTACACGTCCAGGTTCTGCACTTCCAGCGCGTGCTTCTCGATGAACTCCCGGCGTGGTTCGACCTTCTCGCCCATCAGGATGCGGAAGATCTCGTCGGCGGCGGCGACGTCGGCCATCGTCACCTTCACCAGGCGCCGCTGGGCCGGGTCGAGCGTCGTGTCGCGAAGCTCTTCCGCGTTCATCTCGCCCAGACCCTTGAAGCGGGTGAGCGTCATGCCCTTCTTCCCTTCGGACAGAACCGCGTCGAGCAGCTCGCGCAGATCCTCGATCCCCTTGTCCGAGCCGTCACGGTGCAGGAGGTATCGCGGCTCGATGTCGCCCGTGCGGACCTGCGGAATCAGCGACTGGACGTCGAAGCCGAGATCGTTCAGATCCTTCAGACGCTGATTGATCGTGCGGACTTCGTGGAACTCCAGCGTCGACGTCCGATCGACGACCAATTCTTCGGACGGAACGGTCGCTTCGCCGTCCGCAGCAGGCGCCGGCGCCGGCGGGGCAGGGGATTCCAGCGTCGCCTTGAACTCTTCCAGTTCGCTCCGCGTGAAGAACCACTTCTCGTCCTTGCCGTACGACAGCAGGAACACGGGCAACCGCAGCGTCGCCTCGTCGTACCGCGTCGCGTGAGCCTTGAGCGAGATGCCGCGACGCTCGAGCGTTCGGATCTCTTCCTCCAGTTCGGCGGTCAGTTCGCAGAGCTTCCGGAGGTCCTCGCCGGCGAAGGTTCGTCCGTCGGATCGCTTCGGATCGAAGACGGCGTCCTCCAGCCCCCGTTCGAGGAGTTGGGTCCGCATCTGATCTTCTTCCTGGACGTAGTACGTCCGCTTCTTCTCGACGACGCGATAGAGCGGCGGCTGCGCGACGTAGACGTGGCCCTTGGCGACCATCGCGTACATCTGGCGATAGAAGAAGCAGAGCAGCAGCGTGCGGATGTGCGAGCCGTCGATGTCGGCGTCGGTCATGATGATGATCTTGTGGTATCGGAGCTTCGAGAGGTCCATGTCGGACCCCACGCCGGCACCGATCGCCATGATCATGCTCTGCACTTCTTCGTTGGCGAGAACCTTGTCCTCGCGCGCCTTGTAGGCGTTGATGATCTTTCCGCGAAGCGGAAGGATGGCCTGGAAGTCGCGCAGGCGTCCCCCCTCGGCGCTTCCGCCTGCCGAATCGCCTTCGACCAGGTAAAGCTCGCAGCGATGGGCTTCCCGGCTGATGCAGTCGCGAAGCTTGCCCGGCAGCGAACCGCCGCCGAAGGCACTCTTCCGCTTCTGGACCAGTTCCCGGGCGCGACGGGCCGCCTCGCGGGCTTCCGCGGCGAGGATGCCCTTGCGGATCATCGACGTCGCGGTCTTGGGATGTTCCTCCAGGTACTTGGTGAGAAACTCGTACGTCGCCGAGCTGACGATCCCTTCGACCTCGGAATTGCCGAGCTTGGTCTTGGTCTGACCTTCGAATTTGGGCTCCGGCACGCGGAGCGAGATCACGACGGTGAGCCCTTCGCGGAAGTCTTCGCCCGTGGGATTGAGATCCTTCAGCAGGTTCGTCTTCTTCGCATAGTTCGAGAGCGCCCGCGTCAGGCCCGAACGAAAGCCGGAGACGTGCGTGCCCCCTTCATGCGTGTGGATGTTGTTGACGTACGAGTGGAGGCTTTCGGTGTACTCGTCGGAGTACTGCAGGGCGATTTCGTACCCGACCCCGTCCTGTTCGCCTTCGAGGGAGAGGACGTCGGCGTGGAGCGGATCGCTGGCCCGGTTGAGCCATTCGACGTACTCGACGATGCCCCGTTCGTAATAGAACTCGTCCCCCTGGTCGTTCCGTTCGTCGTGGAACTTGATCCGCACGCCCCGGTTGAGGAACGCCAGATCCTGCAGCCGCTTGTGCAGCGTTTCGTAGGCGAACTTGGTGACCGAGAAGATCTGCGCGTCGGGCTTGAACGTGGTCTTCGTGCCGCGACCGGTCGACTTGCCCGCCTGCTCGATGGGGCCGGTCGGGATGCCGCGTTCGTACTCCTGGCGGTAGAGCTTGCCGTCGCGGGCGACTTCGACCTCGGCCCACTCGGAGAGGAAGTTGACGACCGTCACGCCGACGCCATGCAGACCGCCGGAGGTCTGGTAGGCGCCCTTGTTGAACTTGCCGCCGAACTTGAGGACCGTCATCACGCCTTCGAGCGTGGAGACTTCGCGGCCCTGCTGCTGGGTCAGTTGTTCGTGGACGTCGGTCGGGATGCCGCGACCGTTGTCTTCGACGGTGACGGAGTTGTCCTTGTTGATCCGGACCGAGACTTCGCTGGCGTAGCCGGCCATCGCCTCGTCGACGGAGTTATCGACCACTTCGTAGACGAGGTGGTGCAGACCCCGGGCGGTCGTGTCGCCGATGTACATGCTGGGGCGTTTGCGGACGTGCTCCCAGTCGGAAAGGTGTTCGAGGTCTTTCCCCTCGTACGCTTCGTTTCCCTTTCGACCGGCTCCGGCGTTGGCCTTGGGGCGCACCGCTTCCGTCGTGCCGGCGTCGCCTTCGGCGTCGGCCCCTTCGATTTCAGGAGCGGCGTCTGCGGGAAGCTGATTCTGCGGGTCCTGATCGTCTGCCATCGATTCGCCTTCGCTGGCGGCCCTGGACGAAACCGTTCGTCGCCGGCCGCGCGGAAGCTCGCGTCTCTATCGTGCGCGAGCGTGTCGCTTGTATTGTTTTCGACGAGTCAACACCGACTCGCCGACCGTCTCAATCGATCGTTCCGACCCGAAAGCGGATCTCGTGCAACGTTCGCCATTCGGGTCGTTCGCGGAGTTTGCCGAGAATGGTCGCCTTCTGAAACGTGATCTCCTGCAGGACGACCGAGTTCTTGACCAGCACTTCGAGCGTCCCGCGGTTCAATCTTCCCGGTCGCGAATGAGCGGCGAGCGTTCCCGCCGCGGCACGCCAGGCCGTCAGGCGCTGCTCCTCTCCCAGGTCGTCGACGTAGCCCTTGCGGGCGATCAGTTTGCCGACGACTTCGCCGATTCGTTTCGGACCGCCCGGGCGTCGCTTCCCGGCCAGTTCCTTCAGTTCCCGCATCTCCGGGTCATCCTGCCGTTTCATGTCCCGCTCCTCCGTTGAGCGTTTCAGTCATCGCTTTTCTCGGGGCTAAAAACAGCAGCTCCGGAATCAAGCAGTCGAAGTCGTGAGATTTCGACGAGTACGAGTCGCAAGTTGTTGCTACGCATCGAAATCGGGGACGATGGCTGCAGATACGGCGTGTCGATTCAAGCGAATAGAAATGTAACGATTCCCGGTCAGTTCGTAGATCTTCTGCAATACGAGCGTCTCGTCAGATCTACGGACGTTGCTTCGTAGAACAATTGCTTCCCCGCTTGATTCCAACGAAACAGGATCAATTACAGCAGTCCCCAATTTGGCAACGAGTGACGACCTGCGGAATTCAGAAGCCCTGTCCGAAAATTCGTTGATACATAGCTGAAGTCCTTCACCATCGACGATAACCAGCCCATGCACGGTTGGGAGTCGGATAGAGGTGTTGTGGTCAAAGTAGAAGCACTGCGTTTCCTCCGCACGCGGCGAGTCGAGAGGCCGAGGCAACAAGTGGACGAGTCCATAGAAGGTATTCCTCGCCCGACGTGCCTTCAGGTCAGCGTCCATACCTTCAGCGTGAAACCACAGAAGATTGAACGTACCGTCGGCCTTTGGAGTCTCGTCTATCTGCTTTAACCCGTGCCGCAGAATCGCGTCGACACGAGCAGAATAACCCAGCGATTCTGCGGTAGGGACAAGTTCGCCATTCGCAAGACGCTCGTTCATCTCCTTGCGTTGAACTGGATCCTCGAGCCGGTGTTTCACTTCGATGACATACCGATCATTATCACCATCGGCAGCAATATCAGCGCGTTTGCCCGCGCCATCGGATGATTCCGGAATCGACTCGGCACGATATCCGAGCGACTTCAGAAAGTTTATTGCTAGCTGTTTAGCATCTTCCATGCTTGAAGCTTTACCGTTTATCGTTTTTCCGCACTCGCGAGCGGAGGGTGTAAGCCCTCCGTGTTCATCGAGCGTTTCGAGTCGCGTGCCAGACACGGAGGGCTTACACCCTCCGCTCGCCAAGATTCATGATCGCCGCGATCTGTTCGCTCAACCCCGATCCTGGGCGAGCGGCATCACGACGTACTCGTAACCGTCGTCGGTCGAGAAGAGCGTCGACTTCTCCGCGTCTTCCATGTCGAAGGTGAGACCCTTCTCCGGATCGAGCGGATGGAGAAAGTCGGCCACGAACCGGTGGTCGAGCGTCACCAACTTCTCTTCGCTGTCGTAGGCGATCGGCAGGTCGATCCGCGACTGGCCGAACTCCGCGGTGCGACCCGCGAGCGTCAGCGTGCCCGTCGCGAACTTGAAGTCGACGCCGCGGCTCTCGTTGGTCGTGACGATCGCCGCCTGCTTCAGCGCGGCGAGCAGGGGACCGACGGACAGGTCGACCTTCACGCTGTCGCGATTCTTGGGCAGCACGTCCCGCCACTTCGGGAAGCGACCTTCGAGCAGCCGGGAACCGATCGTCGCCGCGGAGCTTTGCACGAGGAAGTCGTTCCCCTTCACGGAGATTTTGACGTCGCCTTCCGCCGACCCGAGAACCCGTTCGAGCAGCTTGACCGAGTGGGTCGGCACGATCGGCATGACGTCCGCGCCGCGGAAGCCGCCGACCCCCTTGGCCGGTCCTTCCATCTTCGCCAGGCGGCGCGAATCGGTCCCGACCGCCACGATGCGGTCCTCCGACATCTCGAACAGGACGCCGCCGAGGGCGTAGCGCGGGCTATCGGGATCGGTCGCGAAGACGGTGCGGCGGATCAGTTCGCGGAACAGGCGGACCGGGACTTCCAGGTAGCTGTCGGCATCGAAGTGCGCGACGACCGGAAACTCGTCCGCGTTCTGCGAGGGGAACTTGAACTCGCTCCGCTGACCTCGAATGACGACGTTCTTCGCGTCGGCGGTGATCTCCAGCGTGTCGTCGTAGCTCTCCCGCAGGATGGCGCCGAAGCGACCGACGGGGAGCAGGACCGCGCCCGGCTCCAGGACCTCGACGCCTTCGACGTTGACGACGATGCCGATCTCCATATCGGTCGCCGTCATCGTCGCGCCGTTCGCGTCGCCCTCTGCGCCGGATCCCGGCCCGACGGTGAACTTCACGTTCTGCAGGATCGGCTTGGGGCTGCGCTGCGGGGCGACCGCGGCGGCATGCTGATAGGCGGCGGAGAGCTTCGCCAGATCGCACTTGATCTTCATGGAGGTCGATCGAAGAACGCGAAGGGGTGAATCGAACGGGAAAGAAAGGAAACCGCGAGTCCGTCAGGAAGCTGTGTCCAGACGTGTCACGGAACCTGACCAGACTGTCGCCGGGTCGCCGGAGATCGGGGGCCGAGATCCCGGTCCTTTCGAAAACGGTTCGCTTCTCTCTTAAGAATGTCTTTGTAAGAGAAAAAGGAACCGTAGTAAGAAAGCGAAGGGCGGGCGCGTTCGAAAGGTCGCTTGGCCGCGCCGAAGTTCTCTCCTGACGGACGCTTGCGCCGCGTCGCGGAGCCTGCGTAAGGCGTCAGTCTATCGTTGCGCCGGCGCCGGGAACAGGCGACGGATCGGTCGCTGTCGACGCCGCGAGAGCTCCGTCGCGATCCCTCGCCGAAGCCCGCTCGCGCCGTCATCCGCGGCGCGACAAGTTTCGAACGTCGGTCGTTCGCCGATCCGTCCCAGGCGAGCGGAGGGTGTAAGCCCTCCGTGGTTTTTGAACAGATGCTTCTGGCCGAATCAGATACTCGACCCGTGTGCCATGGCTGGCTTGTCCAGCCGTGCGGGAAGCTGGATAAGATTCCGCTCTCTGAAGGACCGGCCTGATCCGACTCGCCGGCAAAGCGATACCGAGATGGAAGGCTGGAACGCCGCTGCACGGCACGGCTGGACAAGCCAGCCATGGCACACGGGCCCTGCATGACGCCGAGCGGGGCGACGAAACGAAGCGTTGAATTCATGACGCCGCTCCGTTGAGCGGACGAAGCTGCAGCCGCAACTCGTGAATCGCACGCTTGGTTTCGGCGTCCGTCTCCAGATCGCCGGCGGTCTTGCGGCAGGCATGAATGACGGTCGTATGATCGCGACCGCCGTAATGCTTGCCTACGCGTTCCAGACTCTCGTCGGTAAGCTCGCGCGAGAGAAACATGCCGATCGATCGGGCGTGTACGACGTTCTGCCGGCGGGTCTTCCCCTTGAGGTCGGCGATGCGGAGCTTGAAGTACTTCGCGACCGCCTGGGCGATCGACTTCAGGCTCGGTTGCAGGCTCTTGTCGCGCTCTTCGAGAAACTCCGCCACGCTCGATTCGTCCAGCGGGTGCGGCGCTTCCGCGGAATCTTCCCCTTCGCCGCTGCCATTCGAATCGTTCTTGTCGCCGGCGAGCATGCGAGCGACGCCGTCTCCCCGAGCCGCGAACTGCAGCAGCGCGTGATTCAGCTCGGGCAGCGTCCCTTCCAGGCGCTGCGACAGAAGGGCGAGCGCGTCCGGACCGAACGGAAGGCGGTGCAGCGTCGCGACCCGTTCGATCATCCGTCGCCGTACGGCCTCGCCAGGAGGTTGCATCGGCGCGGTCAGCCCCTGCATCAGACGACTGGCCAGGCCCGGATCGAGGCCCGTCAATTCGATGGGCGACCGTCGCATCGTGACGAGGACCGCCGCGCCGTCGGCCAGGACGTCGTCGATCAGTCGGCGCAGTTCCAGCTGGGCCGGCCGCTTCGATTCGATCTGTTGCAGATCCTCGACCAGCAGCAGCCCCGCTCCCTGGAAGTTCTTCCGGAAGTCAGGCAGCGAGTCGGTCTCGATCGCCGTGGCGTAACTGCGGGCGAAGTCGACCGCCGCGACGACGATCGGACGCCGCCGGGAGTTCTCTTCCGCCCACCGCGCCGCCAGTCCCCAGGTCAGGTGCGACTTGCCGACGCCCGAGGGGCCGAAGAAGACGAGCGGGTTGTAAAGCAGCTCCCGCAGGTCGTCCGGCAGGGCGATGCCGAAGGCCTGCCGATCGAAGGGTTCCGTCGCGCTTGATTCGGTCGCGCTCGCGGACGCAGATCGCCCGGCGGCGCCGTTCTTCGCTTCCGCTTGACCTTCGTCGGCCGTCCAGCGCGGTTCGCGGAGCAGAGCGGCGATCGCGGGCAGCAACAGGACGTTCTCGGGCCCGATCAGGAAGTTCTCGATCGGGAAGGGCCGGTCCGCCTGATGGAGCAGCGACTTCCAGCTCGCCTCCAGGTCCGGCGATTCAGGCGTGGTTTCCCGACGGACCAGTTCGTCCAGATCCTGCTGACGCTTCGCTCTCGTTTCGCGGGCGCTGCGGCGGCGCGCAGGGGCCGGTCCGGACTCCGAAGGGCGGGTCGGAGCCGGCTTGAACAGCGTCGCGTCGGGCGGAAGGATCCGCGTCGACAACGGAAGCGAAACGACTCGACCGGACAC